>NZ_JYLM01000010.1 GCF_001439815.1 Pseudomonas orientalis
ATTGCCCGTGAGGCTTGACCATATAACACCCAAGCAATTTGCTGACCTGAGAAGGCACCAGATTGCGGTGTGTGAAGACGAGATGAGCCGAAAGTTCGACGCTCACAAAACACCGAAAACTATCACATACCCAATTTGCTGAAGCGAGGCCAACAGGTCGCGACTCAGTACCCGAATTTCTTGACGACCATAGAGCATTGGAACCACCTGATCCCATCCCGAACTCAGCAGTGAAACGATGCATCGCCGATGGTAGTGTGGGGTTTCCCCATGTGAGAGTAGGTCATCGTCAAGATTAAATTCCAAAACCCCTGTTTGCGTATGCAAACAGGGGTTTTGTTTATGTAGAAGCTCATGAATTTCACCGGGACGTTGCCAGCGCAACGGCTTGGTACACAGAATTTCTTGACGACCATAGAGCATTGGAACCACCTGATCCCATCCCGAACTCAGCAGTGAAACGATGCATCGCCGATGGTAGTGTGGGGTTTCCCCATGTGAGAGTAGGTCATCGTCAAGATTGAATTCCGAAACCCCTGTCTGCTAACGCAGACAGGGGTTTTGTCGTTTAAGGCTGCATGTTGCTCATAATCGACTGCACTTCTACCGCCTGTCGGCCTATTGCTCGAAAAGAGGAAGATTCACACAATCCTCTAAGATTTATCGCTTTCTGGCCGAAAGCCTGACGAGCCATGCGTGCACCGAAATAGAGCGGTCGCAGAGTCCGCCTATCGCGTTACATGGAATGTTCCACTCGGCACGCTCACCCCCCTTTGGCAAAAGAAGTCGATGAAATGAATCTCAAGTTCAGTCATAAAATTCTGTTGGCGGCGTCAGGCGTCGTGGTTCTGGCCTTTGCGCTATTCACGTTCTATAACGATTACCTGCAGCGCAATACGATCAGGCAAAACCTCGCGTCCTCCATCCAGCAATCCGGCGAGCTTACCGCCAGCAGTGTGCAGAACTGGCTCAGCGGCCGCATTCTGGTTCTGGAAAACCTGGCGCAAAACGTTGCTCATCAAGGTAGCGGCGCCGACCTGCCCGGCCTGGTCGATCAACCGGCGTTCACCGCCAACTTCCAGTTCACCTATGTGGGCCAAATCAACGGGGTGTTCACCCAGCGTCCCGATGCGAAGATGCCCGAAGGCTATGACCCGCGTCAGCGCCCTTGGTACAAGCAAGCCGTAGCAGCCGACAAAACCATGCTTACCCCGCCTTATATGGCGGCTGTGGGCGGCCAGATCGTGACGATCGCCATGCCGGTGAAGAAGAACGGCGAATTGTTGGGCGTCGTGGGTGGAGACTTGAGCCTGCAAACCTTGGTAAAGATCATCAATTCGGTGGATTTTGGCGGGATTGGCCATGCGTTCCTGGTCAGTGGGGATGGCCAGGTCATCGTCAGTCCTGACCAGGACCAGGTGATGAAAAACCTCAAGGATATCTACCCCGGCACCCAGGTACGCATCGAGAAGGTTAACCAGGAAGTTGTCCTCAATGGACAAGACCGTATTCTCTCGTTTACGCCAATCAGCGGTTTGCCGGGCGCAGACTGGTATATCGGTCTGTCTATCGACAAAGACAAAGCCTATGCCGCACTGGGTAAATTTCGTACTTCAGCGTTGATAGCGATGCTCATCGCCGTGGTAGCGATTGCCGTGCTGTTGAGTTTGTTGATTCAGGTGTTGTTGCGTCCGCTGACCACCATGGGCGTGGCCATGAAGGACATTGCCCAAGGCGAAGGTGATCTGACCCGACGCCTCGACGTCACGAGCAAAGACGAGTTCGGCGAAGTCGGCAGCGCGTTCAATCAGTTTGTCGAGCGTATCCACGCCTCGATTTCCGAAGTGTCCTCGGCGACACGCCAGGTGCATGACTTGTCCCAGCGTGTGATGGCATCGTCCAACGCATCGATCATCGGCTCTGACGAGCAGAGTGCACGTACCAACAGCGTGGCTGCAGCGATCAACGAGCTGGGCGCCGCCACCCAGGAAATCGCACGTAACGCCGCTGATGCGTCTCAGCATGCCAGCGGTGCCAGTGAACAAGCTGACGATGGACGCAAGGTCGTCGAGCAAACTATCCAGGCGATGTCGGAACTGTCGCAGAAAATCAGCCTGTCCTGCACTCAGATCGAGACCCTTAACGCCAGTACCGACAACATTGGCCACATCCTCGATGTGATCAAGGGCATTTCCCAGCAAACCAACTTGCTCGCGCTGAATGCGGCCATCGAAGCGGCCCGTGCCGGCGAAGCTGGGCGCGGGTTTGCCGTGGTAGCGGATGAGGTGCGTAACCTGGCCCACCGTACCCAGGAGTCGGCAGAAGAGATCCACAAGATGATCACTTCACTGCAAGTGGGTTCGCGTGAAGCCGTGACCACCATGAACGCCAGCCAGGTTTCCAGCGAAGAAAGCGTTGAAGTGGCTAACCAGGCCGGCGAGCGTCTGGTCAGCGTGACGCAGCGAATCGTTGAGATCGATGGCATGAACCAATCGGTCGCCGCAGCGACCGAGGAGCAGACGGCGGTGGTTGAAACCCTCAACGTCGACATCAACCAGATCAACCTGCTGAATCAGCAAGGCGTGGCCAATCTCAACGAAACGCTCAAGGACTGCGATGCGCTGTCGCAGCAGGCCAGTCGATTGAAGCAATTGGTCGATAGCTTCAAAATCTGATCCCGGCGCCAGTCGGAGCGAGACTTCCCGCTCCGATTGCCCTGGAGCCGCTCAGAGAAAGCCGATGCTCCTCAGGTAGTCGCAACCCCTGCGCAAGAGATCAGGGCTCTTTGACGGATACTGTGTGCCCATTTGCTCCAACCCCCACTGGGCATTGCTGTAACGAATCATTGAAGTGTCGCCGATGTCCTCACTCACCCCATCAAGATAAAAGCCCAGTACGCCGAACAACGCATTGTCATGGCGTACTGTTCGCAATGCCCGTTGCCACTGTTGAAGGCTTATTCGTTCAAAGGTGTGTCCGGCCTGGCTGAACGCATCAAGGTAGTGGTCCCAGCTCAACGGTTGTGGATTATGCAGATTGAATACGTTTCTCCCAGCGATAAACCGGATGCCATGAAACGCGATGAAGCGCGCCAGGAAGTCCACCGGCATCAAGTCGAAGTTCCCTTCGAATCGAGGGACCATTCCCAACTGCAGCGACCCCTTGAGCATCAACATCAAGCGATTCTTATCGGGTTGGCAGACGCCGTTCTGACTGTTGAAACTGATATTCCCCGGCCGATGAATATTCACCCAGACACCTTGTTCGCCAGCACGTCCCAGCAATCGCTCGGCCACCCATTTCGAGAGGTTGTAGCCATTTTTCACATAGAGTGGCAACGCGCGGCTGGCAGGTGCTTCAAGCACATACCGATCAGCGCCGATGCTGCTGCAGGCCGACAGCGTCGAAATGAAATTGAAGACCTTCTTACAGTGGGTCTCGCAAAGGCGCAGGCATTCAAACACCGGTTCGACGTTATCCCTGGCGAGTGCTGTGTAGTCCATCACATGGTTGACCTGCGCCGCATTGTGCACAAGCACGCCATGATTGCGAGCGAGGTACTCGTACGCCTCACATGACAGGCCGAGGCGCGGTTGGCGCAGGTCTGCGGCGTACACCTGCACTCGGCTCAGGTCCAGGTGTTCCAGGTGATATTCGCGCAACGCCTGAGTGAATCGATCCGCCGCCGACTGGCCTGGGAGCGCCCGCACCAGGCACGCTACTTCTTGCGCTCCATCCGCCAGCAATGCCTGGACGATATGCACGCCGACGAAACTGTTGGCCCCCGTGACAATCGCCTTGCGCGGATCTCCGGCGCGGGTCTCAAGTAGCACCTCAAGTTTCAATGCTCGGGATGCATCGTTTTCCATTTGGCTGAAAGATGTATCCGGCAGCGCTTCGCCCTCCATCTGTGAGGCCAGAGTACGAATCGTCGGCGCTTCAAAAAATTGGCTCAAGGAGAAGCTGCGGCCAAATTGCTCGCGCAGGCGCAGTAACAAGGTGGACAGCAGGATCGAATGGCCACCCAGGTTGAAAAAACTCTCGTCGATCGACACTTCGCCGGCAGACAACCCTAACAACTCCCCCCACAACTCAACCAACTGCGCCTGGACCGGCGTGTGCGTGCCGCAACGAGTCATCTCCTCGGCGCGGGTACTCGACGCCGCCCGCAACGCCTTGCGATCGATCTTGCCGTTGCTCGAAGAGGGCAGGCTCGGCAGCTCGCTCCAGGCCACGGGTTGCATATGCTCAGGCAGCCACTGCCGGGCGTGATCCTTCAGCCTGTCCAGCGTGACGCCGGGTTCGGGCTGGGCAGCAAAGACAAGGATTCTGCACGCCTGATCAACCACCACTGCTATTTGGCGAAACAACCGACTGCTGCGCAGGCACTGCTCGATTTCCTGAGGCTCGACTCGAAAACCGCGGATCTTGACCTGATCATCCCGTCGACCGCCCAACTCGATACCCTCCGGCGTCCATTGCGCCAGATCGCCGCTACGATAAGCCTGCAGCCATTGTCCATCAGGCAGCGCCAGCTTGACGAACGGGGAGTCAGCTTGCGGTAGTCCGTTCATGTAGCCCTGGCTGACGCCCGGGCCTGCGATGTACAAATCGCCCATCACTTGCTCATCCACCGGTTGCAAGTGGTCGTCGAGGATCAGCACCTGACTGTTGGCCATGGGCACACCGATGTTGCGATTGCTGTCACCGGGCCGAAACGTTCGATGGGTTGCCAGTACCGTGGCTTCGGTGGGGCCATAGAGATTGTGCAGCTGGCATTGGCCGGCCAGTCGCTCGATCACGTAGGGCTCGCAGAAATCGCCGCCGGTGAGCAGGTGTGAGAGGCCCAGCGGCTGGTCCAGCGGCAGGATACTGAGCAATGCCGGTGGCAGAAAAGCATGGGTAATTCGCTGCAGGCGAATCAATTCGACCAATTGCTGAGGATCATGACGCTGGTCTGCGCTGGGGACAATCAGCTCTGCGCCTGCCATCAAGGCGGGGAAAATATCGATCAGCGACGAGTCAAAGCTCAGCGGTGAAAATTGCAGCACGCGACTCTTGTCATCCAGCGCCACACAGGTACTGAGCCAGGCGGTGAAATGCGCCAGATTATGTTGGCTGAGCAGTACCCCCTTGGGTTGCCCGGTGGTGCCGGAGGTGAAAAGTGCCATGCACGGCGCATCGGCGTGGGGACGATGACGCATCAGCGGTTGAGCAGGGTCGACGTCGTGTAAGGCAAATGTACTCACATCAAGTGATACGAAATGATCGCCCAACGGATGCACGCCATTGGCAAGTAATACGCAGGCACCTGCGCTTGTCAGCATGCTGTGCTGGCGTTTTACCGGATGGTCCGGAGACAGTGGCAGATACACCGCGCCGCAACCCAGCACGGCGAGAATGCTCGCGTAGAGTTCGGTAGACTTTTCCAGGCACACACCCACCACCGGTGGTGTCTCGATGCCCTCCAGCAGGAGCAGCAAGCGTTGCTGAATCGCCATGGCTGTTTCCTGAAGTTGGCGATAAGTCACCAGGCCACCCGCGATATTCAGCGCTGTACGATTGGCAAAGGCACCAAGGCTGGCCTGCAAGCGTTCGATCATGGGCATTTGTGCCGCGCGAAGCAGCGCGGGATCTGCCGTACGGTTGAATCGGTGCATGAATGCCAGCGCCTCCAGCCCTTGCAAGCCCTGTTCGGGCGAGGTGTCGGAGCGGGCCATTGCACAGAAATAGCCGGGGTCTCTTGAGAATCCGCTGACCAACGACGCTGCCCACTCCACCAAGGCGTGTTCCGCACGACGGCGCAACCGCTGGCCGTTGCCGCTGGGCTCATCGGCGACGTTGTGCACGGCCAGCAAGTGCCGCTCACGGTCGTAGCAGCGAAACTGAAGTTCGGGTAGCCCGTGCTCGGACACAGGGCCGATGCCCACGCGCAGGCTCATCCAGCACGCGTCGGTGGATAAGGCTGACGTTGGCTGGCTACCGTCCTCGATGACCAGGTCGACTGTCCCCGTCCCGGCGGTATGCCCGTACTGTTCCAGTACTTGCTTGAGGGCTTCCAGCGCCTGGCTGGCCACGCCCCATTCGATCGTCAAGCGCCTCATGCCGACCTCCCCGTTGCGGGCAGGTAGCTGTCCAGGGCTCGAGCCACGCCAGGCGTGTGCAACACGCCGCTGTGGTGCAGGAAGCTCATGATGTTGCCGACCAACGGGTGCTGGCGAGTGATGGGAAAATCCAACGCCAGGATTTCACCCTGCAGCGCCAAACGAACATCGGCACTGATATCCAGGTGTTCGATCAACTGCAGGTCGAAGCTTTTCTGTAGGTCGTTGGTCAGGTAATGGGCCAGGAACGTCGGTAGCACAGCAGCAATGCTGTCGCGATCCTCCGCGCTTGCCGACTGCCAGTAGATGCGCACCAACTGTGTCCAGAACTGTGCGTGGCGCCCTTCGTCAAACAGATGGTCGGCCATCAAGCCGCGCACGGACGACTTGACACTGTCGTCCTTGGAAAAGGCCGCCACGTCATGGGTGACGGTGTTTTCGGCGATGGCCACGACGATCAACTCAACCGCATCGCGCAAGTGCTCCGGCGCCTGCGCCTGCGCTGCCGGCAAGGCTCGGCTCAGTTCGATCTGCCCGGGCAAGTCGAGCGGTTCGATACCGGTCAACTCGACGGCTTGCTGCAGGAAGTCCAGGGCTACCAGGGCGTGGTAATCCTCATCCACCACGACGGTCATCGCGTCGTAGCGGCAGGCGAGGGGGAGGCGCAGCGGGAAGCGATTCTTGGCAATGCTGCGGGCAGTCTTGTCGACGATCTCGGTTTCGAAAACCACGATGTCATGGATGAATCGATAAAAGCTTTGCGCCAGCACGAAGTCGCGCGATTGCGGACAGTGCTCGAGAAAGGTCGCACTCAGCACCAGCGGTTGGCGGTACAGGGGGAAGATCAGCTTGCCGTCGTTTTCCAACACGCGACGCGGGCGAGTGCGGATGGTTGCGCGACGCTCCCAGTCTTCGGCGAAGGAGCGGTAGTCGATAGCGCTCATGGGTGAACCTCTTGCATCGAGGTCTGTACGTCATGCCAGAAGGTCATGCGGCTTTCCAGTGCCTCGAGGGCAACGCTATCGGCTTGTTGCTGGCGAATCGGGTCTGCGCCGATCAGGCGCTGGAGCACCTGCTCCGCCGCCGGGCCATGCTCCTGGCTATCCAATTGGATATGACGGTTGAGGTAGTGACACAGCGTGGGCGCCTGATGAGCAATGAAGGGGCTACTGCACAGAAGACGCTCGAACATCGATGCAATGACGCCCTCACGGCCATGCAGGAAGGCCGCCGCTACGCAGTGAGTCGGGGCGCTGAGTGCGATCTGCCATGTGCTGTCGACAAAGCGGGGCACACCGGGGGGCGCACCGATCATTTGCAGCGCTGCGCTTACCTCCACGCCCTGATGTTGCAGATCAATGAAGCGCGTGATGACGCGGGTGTTAGCCCCGACTTCCACCATGGCGTCCAGGTACAGCTCAAAGTGACTGCAATGGCCCCGCGTCGGATGTTCATCCGACTCCTCACCCAGCACGATTTCATTGATCAGCCGTGCGGCTTGTGAATCAGTGGGTGGAAGCCACGGTATCTGGGTACAAGTAAGATCTTGTTGCAGGCGTTTGGTCAGGGTCATGAAGTCCCAGACCGCAAATACATGACTCTCCATAAAGTATTGTAATTTTTTAAGCGAAGTTATTTCTATAAATAACGGATGGTTGCACAGTTGCAGTTTTTTTTGTTCAAGCAAATGATGATGCATGGTTGACGCCTATAAAATTGTTGCGACTGCACTGGTTGCAGTGATGGAGTTTTGTAGTTGTTAGAGGATTAACGTTAAGGTGTGCTCACGCGGCAAGCCCAGGCTTATTGCGCGGCCAGCTGATTGAAAGGTTTATTGGGTTGGCGGGTGATAATAAACTGATTAAACGTTTGGATGAGCTTGTAAATGTATTAGCTGTTTTTTCGAGAATAAGCTTCCGAGAGAGATAGTTGGTTTAAGTGTGAGAGATTTCTTTATATAACGTCGATTATTAAGAATTGCGAGTTGACTGCAGCGTTACCTGCGCGGGACGCTTCCTGACAAAGGACGGCGCCGCGCGGTGTAAAGGCTAAAAGAAAGGTGCGAACGCCTTACGATATATTTTCTCTTTTCGCAGTTTCGAGGCCATTGAGATATGTATTGATGACCTCCATGCCGCGCATCAAGTGATTACGCAATGTCAGGATGCTCTCTTCGATTTTCTTCTGCACCACCAGGCTGAGCAGTTCGCGGTGGTCCTCTTGTGACGTCTCGCCCAGTCCCATTGCTTCAAGGTTGAAGCGCAGAAACCGCTCTTCCTCATTCAGCCCATGCTCCACCAGCTTAAGTAGGCGATGGTTAGGCGCCTTGCCATACAAGACCATGTGAAACAGGCGATTGAGACGGCCAATCTCGCTGTAGTCTTTCTCACACTCCAGCGCATTGATGCAGGCCTCTGCCTCGGCGATATCAGCCTCAGTGAGCAGTGGGATCGACAAGCGCAAGGCCTCGGACTCCAACAGCATGCGCAGGGCATAGGTCTCAGCCGAGTTGTCCTCAATCAAGGGGGCGACCACCGCACCCTTGTGAGTCACCACATGCAGCAGGGACTGTGCTTCCAACTGGCGCAATGCTTCGCGCACCGGCATGCGGCTGACGCCGAACAGACTGGCGAGCTCTTGCTGGCGCATGGCGGTGCCACAGGGCAATCGTCCATCGAGAATGGCGTTGCGCAACGTTTCTTCAATAACGGCGCGGGCAAGGTGAGCGGGAATAGGGCCGCTGACCTTGATGCTGCTTAAAGGGTTCGGCTTCGGCGTCACGGTTACGCTGCCCTCCTTTGTTGAATAATTAAGTGTGTTTATTGGATCCAATGCACACTAGAGATGGCCCAGGCGCTTGTCAAACAACCAAAGTTTCCGTTTGTAAGGGCCTACAGCGTGTATTTTGTGCGTCTCACATGAGACGGTCATAAACTCGCTCTACCGCTCGATGATCTCACTATGCCATTGTTTTTTCCGAGACGAAGCTTCACCATCCCTTGATATTCCGTCTCTCTTCAATGGACTGAACGCCTTGGCGGTAAGTTTTATTCCCTATCGAGTTCTTTGCTGGTTTTTATCAGCGATCTTATTGGCCGGCCTGATGCTTGGCGGGCTGCATGCCGATTGGGATTTCTCGCAGATCAGCCGCAAGGCCAGCGACCTGTACGGGCCATTGGGCGAAGGCCAGCAGCGTATCGACGCCTGGCAGAGGCTGTTGGCCAGCCAAAAGCAGGTCAGCGAACAAGAACAGCTCAAGGTCGTTAACCTGTTTTTCAACAAACAAATGACCTACGTGGAAGACATCGATCTCTGGCACGCGGTCGATTATTGGGAGACACCCATCGAAGGCCTCTGGAAGGGGGCCGGTGACTGCGAAGACTACGCCATCGCCAAGTATTTCAGTTTGCGTCACCTGGGCGTGTCCAGCGACAAATTGCGCATTACCTACGTCAAGGCCTTGCGTCAGAATCGCGCGCACATGGTCTTGACCTACTATTCGACCCCCGACGCGATCCCGCTGGTGCTCGACAGCCTGATGGATGAAATCCTGCCGGCTACCCGCCGTACCGATTTGATCCCGGTGTATTCATTCAACGCCGAGGGGCTGTACCTGCCCGGCGCCAAGGGCAACAAGAAGGTCGGCGATACCAAACGTTTGTCGCGCTGGCAGGATGTGTTGAGAAAAATGCGTGCGGAAGGCTTTCCAGCCGAGCCTGCCAACTAGGAGTAACTGATCGGATGTCTCTGTTCAAACAGCTATTGATCGCAATCTGTCTGTTCCTGGTGGTCGCCTTCAGCGGCAGCTTCATGGTCAGCCTGGAAAGTTCGCGCACGCAATACGTCAACCAGTTGCGCTCCCATGCGCAGGATGCCGCGACGGCGCTGGCGTTATCGCTTACCCCCAATATCGATGACCCGGCCATGGTGGAGCTGCTGGTCAGCTCGATCTTCGACAGCGGTTACTACGCCAGTATCCGGGTGGTGGATCTGACGACGGACAAAACCATCGTTGAGCGCAGCGGCATTCCGGACAACAACGGCGTGCCCAACTGGTTCGTAAAATTGATCGGCCTGGAGCCGGCTGGCGGCGATGCGCTGGTGAGCCGCGGTTGGGAGCAGGCGGCGCGCGTCGAGGTGGTCAGCCATCCGATGTTCGCCCTGGCCAAACTCTGGCAGAGCGCCTTGGGCAGCCTGGGCTGGTTGCTGCTGTGCGGCGCGGTCAGTGTAGTGCTTGGCGGCCTATTGCTGCGCCGCCAATTGAAACCGTTGGACTACATGGTCAAACAGTCCCACGCGATCGCCCGCCGAGAATTCCTCAGCCTGCCCGACCTGCCGCGCACGCCGGAATTGCGCCGGGTAGTGCAGGCAATGAATCAAATGGTGGAAAAGCTCAAGGCACTGTTCCAGGAGCAGGCCGAGCGCAGCGAAAAGCTGCGCACCGAATCCTATCAGGACAACCTCACCGGTTTGGCTAACCGGCGTTACTTCGAGATGCAGCTCAACGCCCGTGTCAGCAACCCTGAAGAAACCAACTCCGGCTACTTGCTGGTGTTGCGCATCAAGGACCTGGCCGGCCTGAACCAGCGCCTGGGGGGCCAGCGTACCGACCAGCTGCTGCAAGCGGTCGGCGCACAATTGCTGCGCCAGTGCGAGCCATACCCGGAAACCCACAACCTCGTGACTCGGATCCGTGGCGGCGAATTCGCCGTGCTGGCGCCTGGGCTGACGCGTGAAGAAGCACTGCAATTGGCGCAGAACCTGGAAAGCACCTTGCTCAGCCTGCAGACCACCGGCGCCAGCGATGTCGCGCCCGTGGCCTATATCGGCCTGGCACCGTTCAACCATGGCGATGCGCCGCAGGCGCTGCTGACCCGCGCCGACCAGGCCCTGGCGCAAGCCGAAGCCCAGGGTGACAGCACTTGGGTGTGCCTCGATCACAGTGCTACCGCCAACGTCGGCGACGATCACCACGCCTGGCACACGCTGTTGGACCAGGCGCTGACCCAGCAGCGCTTCGAGCTGTACTTCCAGCCGGTCGTCGCCAGCCAGGATCCGCAATTGGTCCTGCACTACAAAGTGCTGTCACGCTTGCACGACGTTGACGGCCATACCCTACCCGCCGGGCGTTTCCTGCCGTGGCTCGAGCGTTTCGGCTGGTCCGCCCGCCTGGATCGCTTGATGCTGGAGCAAGTGCTTGAACAGATGACCGGCCACAGCCATAACCTGGCGCTGAACCTCTCAGCCGCGACTTTGCAGGACCCCCAGGCCCTGCAGCGCATTTATGACCTGCTGCGCCAGCACAGCAACCTGGGCCCGCGCCTCACCCTGGAAATCGGTGAAGAGCAACTGCCGGAGCAGCCTGTGCTGGAACAGATGACCCAGCGCCTGCGCGAACTGGGCTTCTCCCTGAGCCTCCAGCGTTTCGGTGGTCGATTCAGCATGATCGGCAATCTGGCGCGCCTGGGCCTGGCGTATCTGAAAATCGACGGCAGCTACATCCGCGCCATCGACCAGGAAAGCGACAAGCGCCTGTTTATCGAAGCCATCCAGCGCGCGGCCCACAGCATCGACCTGCCGTTGATTGCCGAGCGTGTGGAGACCGAGGGTGAGCTGAAGGTGATTCGCGAGATGGGGATTTTTGGCGTGCAGGGCCAGTTGTTCGGCGAACCGGCGCCCTGGAAATAACACAGAATCCATGTAGGAGCGAGCTTGCTCGCGAAAAACTCACAGGCACCGCGTTCATTCAGGAAGCACGCGTTATCGTTGACGTTTTTCGCGAGCAAGCTCGCTCCTACAGACGGTATCAGGGCAAGCCCCCTCCCACATTTTAGAACCGGTGGAACTCCAGGGCTCAGATAAGCCCTTTCTCATCATCATTGATCAACTGACTCAACCCGCCCAACGCTTCACGCGCCTGGTTACGGTCCATCAATTTGGCCTGGGCCGCGGGCGGCAGGTCCGTCACGCTGATAACGCCCTTGCGGGTGAGCACCTGGATCAAGTCGTCCAGTACCCGGATCATCTCCAGGTCGCTCTGCTTGAGTTGGGCCAGGCTGGTTTCCACTACTTCGTTGGCGTACCAGGCCTGGATCTCATGGTGATCGGCCGGCAGCGTTTCGGTGGATTCGGCAAAGGCGGCGGCCTCTACGCGACTCAACGCACCCTGCGCATCACGTTGCACGTAAAACATAAGAATCCCTCGGAAATGAGCCACACACCTTCAGCCCCACAGGCTGGCTGTGTGTTGATAAACGCGAGTATGCGATGCAACCGGCCGCCAGGGCCAGCAACGTATCACCCAGATAAATCGGCCGCCTCGAGGGCGGCCGATACACTCAAGCTCAGGCGGTATGATCGACCTTGATGGTCGGGTCGGCACCGCTGATCAGCGAGTTGATGCTGGTATGGGACCAATCGTTGCCTTCCAGCTTGATGGTCACATCCGCATTGGCCACGCCGCCAGCGGTGTTGAGCTTGCCTTCACTGCTCACTTGCAGGGTCGACACGCCTTCTACCGTGGTGATCTTGAGGTAGTTGTCGATGGTGCTGTCCGTCTCGCCCTTCAACAGGTCGCGCAGGTCAATCCGATCACCTTCCGAGGCCTTGAAGTCCTTGATCACATCGTTGCCGATGTCACCGGCCTTCCACACGAAGGTGTCGGCACCCAAACCGCCGATCAGGATGTCGTTGCCCTGGCCGCCGATCAACGTGTCGTTACCGGTGCCGCCCAAGAGGATGTCATTGCCCTTGCCGCCGTCCAGCACGTCGTTGCCGCCCTGGCCGAACAGGATGTCATCGCCGCCGCCGCCCAGCAGCGTGTCATTGCCGTCCTTGGCGCCGGATACGTCGAAGTCCGCGTAATGCTCGGTGACGTACTGGTGCACGTTCGAGGTGGTGACCGACGCGATGGCCATACCGGTTTTCTGTGCCACAAAGGCCTGCAGCGCGTTGTAACCCTCACCGGTCACCCCGCTGAAGCTCACCAGGTCGCCAAACAGGATGTCATTGCCGTCGCCACCGCTGATGGAGTCCGCGCCTGGCAGAGTCGCTTCGGTGTGGCCGAGGATGGCATTGGCCAGGTCCTTCGGATCGATGTTGCTCTGCGGCTTGCCATCGCTGTCGTACGGCTTCAAATCAGTGAGGCTGACATCGCCGTTGATGCCGATCGCCTCCACGTGCGACAGCCCGCCCAGGAGCGCAAAGGCGCTCTTGGAATTGGCCACTGTTGCCGTGTCGGTGGCGTTGCCGCGACCGTCAAGATTGGACAATTCATAGGTGCCGTCGCCCTGGGCGCGAACCGTGCCCAGATTGTTCGCCGTCCACCAGAAACCGTTCCAGGTCTGCAGTTGAGCGGCACCCGAGGTGTCGATGCTGAAATAGTGGGTGTTATCCAGATACTTGCCGACCGAGGTCCCGGGTGTGTAGTTGGCGGTCGTCACCACATCATCGAACTTGACGTTGCCGTAGAGCGTCAGGTTGGTCTGCTCGCCGCTCTGGTAGAACGTCGGTTGGCCGTCGGTGATGAAGTACGTCAGGTTGGTCGCACCGGTGTTTTTGCTCGCCAGGTCGCTCTGGAAGAAGTTGGCGGTGGTCTTGAACACGTCTTCGTAGTTGGTGCCGCCTTCCGACACCATCGAATCCAGCACTGCCTTGAGCTGCGTCAGCGCGTTGGGGGCGTTGAGGTTGATCGCAATCGACTTGTTCACTTGGCTATCGAAGTCGGCCAGGAAGATATTCACCGTGCCCGACGTATTGGTGCCCAGGCTGTTCTTGAGCGAGTTGAACACAGTGGTCAACGACGCCTTCGCCGCATCGATCGACGCCGAGCTCATGCTGCCGGAGCTGTCGACCATAAAGGCGATATTGTAATTCTTGCCCTGCACCACGTTCAGGCCGCCGATGTCGGCCACGACGATGTCGTTACCGTCGGTGCCGGTAATCGAGTCGCTGCCCGAAGTGCCGGTTATCGAGCTATAGGTCGCCGGGTAGACCGTGACTGGCAATAGCGCGGTGGTGGTCGCCGACCCGCCGATGCTTTCGGTAGAGGTCGAAGTCACCGTGAGGTTGAACTGGCCGCTGTAGTAGGTCGGCGGCTTGATGGTCAAGGTGCCCAGGTCCCAACCGGTGACGTTGACTTCGCCCGTGGTTTTACTCGCGGTGAAGGTATGGCCCGACGCATCGGTCAGCACGGCGCCTGCCGGGATGCCGCTGATCTTCACGCTCAGGGTTTCCGAACCGTCGGTGTCGGTCAGCGCGGTGGTGACCTTGGACAGTTTGACGCTGCCGTTTTCCTGGCCTTCGTTGAGCTTGTAGCCCACGTAGTAACCGTCACCGTTGCTGCCATGCAGATCGGATACGGTCACACCGGCGTTGGTCAGGTCGGTGATGCCGGTGTACAGCGGCACGGTGCCGGTGCTCAGGTTTTGCACGGCCCCGCCGTTGATCGACAGGTTGACATCAAAGCTGCCAGGCCCCGCTTGGTTGGCCTGGTAGATCTCAAGGCTGTAATAGCCGCTGACCGTTGGCGTGAACGCGCCGCTGAATTTGCCGCTGTTGGTGCCCCACAGCCCGCTGGCAATATCTTTGCCGCCGACGTTGACCACCACGCTGTCATCGGCGATGCCGCTGAAGGTGTAGCTCTTGCCGGCTTCCATGTAGATCAGGCCGGAGATCTTGGAACCAGAGCCGGCGTTGACGTTGTCGACGGACTCGACGTTGGTCACCACAGAGGTGTTGTTCGGTGTGCCTGCATTGTCGATGGCTTTTTTCAGTACGTCGGGCGCAGCGCCATTGCCGCTGTTGCCGAGGTTGGCAATGCTGTTCCAGGCCTGTTTCACCAGGCCGGTCGAGGTGACGTTGTTATCTGCCACGTTCAAGGTCGGTGCATCGGCCACTGGGGTGATATCGACTTTCACCGTGGCGCTGGCGCCCAGGTCCTTGCCGTCGGTGGGCTGGAACTTGAACTGTGCGTAATCGGCCTGCTTGTTCCCGATGCCGGTGCCGCTATAACCGTCGGCGCCGGACTCGTTGGCGTTGGGCATAAAGCGCAACTGACCGCCATCGACCTGGGCTTTGGTAAAGGTCTGGCCGCTGGTCACATTGGTCCAGGTGGTGCCGTCGGCTGCCAGGTATTGCAGCTTGCCGGCCACCGGCAGGTCGGTGATTTTCACGCCGAGGCTGGCTTGTGGCGAGTCCACGTCGGTCACGCCGAAGTTGGCCCAGGTCAGCGCGAGCGCAGTGTCTTCGGTACCGGTCACGGCTGCGCCTGTTGCCACTGGCGCATCGTTGACCGCCAGCACATTCACGGTGGTGGTGGCGACGTTGGAGTAATTGCCGCCGTCGGTCACCGTCACGGTAATGGTGCGCGGCGTGGTGCTTGGGTCGTGGCTGCTGTTGGTGAATGTGATGTTCTGGATACGCTGCATGTAGTCCGCCAGCGTCGCGCTGCCCGACAACGTCAGGGTGATGGTGCCCGTCTGGTTATTGGTGCTGACGCTGATGCCATTCACGCTGTTGCCCAGGTTCAAGGCATCACCGGCTTGCGCGTTGGTCAGGGTGACCGTTGCACCGCTCAGCAGCGTGCTGTCCGGATCCGTGATCTTGATATCGGTGTCGGCAATCGACACACCCGGCCCTGCGGTGCCTTCGGTAAAGGTGGTCTTGTAATCGTTGCCGCTGGCGCCGCTGGAATTGTTGGCGTCCAGGTCGATGACCGGTGGCGCATCGTTGTCGAGGATGTCGGTACTGACGGTGCCCTTGTCGATCACCAGGTTCTCGAAATTGCCACCGGTGGCCTTGTCGATGGTGATGACGATTTTCTCCGTCGGCTCGGTGATTCTGTCGTCCAACGTGCGGATATCAAACGGCACGCTGCTGGCGCCTGCCGGGATCTTCACGGTGTACACGCCATTGAAATCCGAGCCGTCGGTGGCCGTGCCGCTGTACTTGAGCGTGACGGTCACATCGGTTTGCGCCGGGTTGCTCAAGGCCAGGGTGTAATGCGCCGTGCCGCCCTCAGTTACCGATGCGTCGCCGCTGAGGCTGAGGGTGGTGTTGGTGACCACGTCCGTGACTTTGGTGACCACGGTGCTGCCATCCACCATCAAGTGCTCGTACTTGTCGCCGCCGCTGACGACGCCGCTGATTTTGGCCGTCACATCACTGGCGCCGACATACGCATCGTTAGGCACGGTGGCCGTGGTGAAGTTGCTGGACTTGCCGTTGCCGATGGTAATGGACGAGCCGTTATCCAGCTTCACCACCAGGTCGGAACCCAGGTTGGTGACTGCCGCGCCGCTCTTGTCGACCAGCGACGCGGTGTAGACAATCTGCCCGCCCTCGCTGACCGAGCCGGTGGCCTTGAGCACCACGGTCACATCGTCGATGGTGTCGTTGATCGTAGTGGTTGCGCCGCCCGGGGTGACGGTCACACCCTCGAAATTACCGCCGGTGGTGCCGGTGATCTTGACGGTCTGAGTGCTCTTGTCGATGAACACGTCATCGCCTGGTGCCGCAACCGTCACTGTGCCAACGGTTGCACCTTGCTTGATAGTGATGCTGGAACCGTTGTCCAACTGCACCACCATGTCGCTGCCGGCCTTGTTGCTCAGGGTCGCGGTGTAGGTGATCTGGCCACCTTCGTTGACCGCGCTTGGCGCGCTCAGCGTGACGCTGGTCAGATCGGTGCTGCCAGGGGTGTCGGTCACGGTGGTATTGACCGCTGTGGTGCCTGGCACCAGGTTTTCAAAGTGCTCGCCACCGGTGACGGTTTTGATCGCAGTGCTGACGGTTTGATCGCCTTTATAGACGTCGTTGGGTGCAACGGTGGTGATCGTGCCGCTGGATTGGTTCACTCCAATGGTGATGGTTTTGCCGTTATCCAGGGTGACGGTCAGCGGACTGGTGATGTTGGTCACCGGTGCGCCGTTTTTATCCACAAGGCTGGCGGTGTAGACGATGTTGCCGCCTTCGCCGACGGTTGTGGTGGCGGTCAGGACTACGTCGACCTTGTCGATGGTGTCGTTGATCGTTGTCGTTGCGCCGTTGCCAGCAACTTCCAATTTCTCAAAGTTGCCGCCCGTTGCGTCGGTGATTTTGACGGTCTGGGTGCTCTTGTCGATGAATACGTCATCGGTCGGCGCTGGGACGGTCACAGTGCCGACGGTGTCGCCGGCTTTGATAGTGATGCTTGAACCATTATCTAATTTCAGCGTTACGTCGCTGCCTGCTTTACTGGAGAGCGTAGCGGTGTAAGTGATCTGGCCACCTTCGTTGACGGCGGTTGGCGCGGTCAGCGTGACGGTAGTGGTATCAGCAGTGCCTGGGGTGTCGGTGACGGTGGTATTGACTGCCGTTTTACCTGGCGCCAGGTTTTCGAAGTGCTCGCCACCGGTGACGGTTTTGATGGAGGCCGTGACAGTTTGATCGCCTTTGTAAACGTCGTTGGGTGCCACAGTAGTGACTGTGCCGCTCGACTGATTCACGCCAATGGTGATGGTTTTGCCGTTATCCAGGGTGACAGTCAGCGGGCTGGTGATATTGGTCACCGGCGCGCCGCTTTTATCCACAAGGCTGGCGGTGTAGACGATGTTGCCGCCTTCGCCGACGGTGGTGTTGGCGGTCAGGACGACGTCGACCTTGTCGATGGTGTCGTTGATCGTGGTGGTTGCGCCGTTGCCAGCAACTTCCAACTTCTCAAAGTTGCCGCCCGTTGCGTCGGTAATTTTGACCGTTTGGGTGCTCTTGTCGATGAATACGTCATCGCTTGGTGCAGGCACGGTTACGGTGCCGACGGTGTCGCCGGCTTTGATGGTGATGTTCGAGCCGTTATCCAACTTCAGTGTGACGTCACTGCCTGCTTTGTTGGAGAGCGTAGCGGTGTAAGTGATCTGGCCACCTTCGTTGACGGCAGTTGGCGCAGTCAGCGTGACGGTAGTGGTATCAGCAGTGCTTGGGGTATCGGTGACAGTGGTGTTAACCGCTGTAGTACCTGGCACCAGGTTTTCAAAGTGCTCGCCACCGGTCACGGTTTTGATGGCGGTCGTGACGGTTTGATCGCCTTTGTAGGCGTCGTTTGGTGCCACGGTGGTGACGGTTCCGCTGGATTGGTTCACACCGATGGTGATGGTTTTGCCGTTGTCCAGGGTGACGGTCAGCGGATTGGTGATGTTGGTCACCGGCGCGCCGTTTTTATCCACAAGACTCGCGGTGTAGACGATATTGCCGCCTTCGCCGACGGTGGTGGTGGCGCTAAGAACTACGTCGACCTTGTCGATGGTGTCATTGATCGTGGTGGTTGCGCCGTTGCCTGCGACTTCCAGTTTCTCGAAGTTGCCGCCAGAAGCGTCGGTGATTTTGACGGTCTGGGTGCTCTTGTCGATGAACACGTCATCGCTTGGCGCAGGCACGGTCACGGTGCCGACGGTATCGCCGGCTTTGATGGTGATCGATGAGCCGTTGTTCAGTTTCAGCGTAACGTCGCTGCCCGCTTTGTTAGAGAGCGTAGCGGTGTAAGTGATCTGGCCACCTTCGTTGACTGCGGTTGGCGCGGTCAGCGTGACAGTCGTAGTGTTGTCAGTACCTGGGGTATCAGTCACGGTTGTAGTGACTTTGTCGGTACTTGGAACGAGGTTTTCGAAGTGCTCGCCACCAGTAACGCCTTTGATCGCGGTCGTGACGGTTTGGTCGCCCTTGTAAACATCATCCGGCGCAACAACCGAAACAGAACCGCTCGACTGATTTACGCCAATGGTGATGCTCTGGCCGTTATCCAAGGTGACGGTCAGCGGATTGGTAATGTTGGTTACCGGCGCGCCGTTCTTATCTACAAGGCTGGCGGTATAAACGATGTTGCCGCCTTCACCGATGGTAGTGGTGGCACTCAGAACCACGTCGACTTTATCGATAGTGTCGTTGATCGTGGTAGTCGCACCGCTGCCTGCAACTTCCAGTTTTTCGAAGTTGCCACCGGTAGTTTCAGTGATCTGAACGGTCTGCGTGCTCTTATCGATGAACACGTCATCGCTTGGCGCAGGAACGGTCACGGTGCCGACGGTGTCACCGGCTTTAATGGTGATGTTCGAACCGTTATCGAGTTTCAGCGTGACGTCAGTACCGGCCTTGTTGCTCAAGGTCGCGGTGTAGGTGATCTGGCCACCTTCGTTGACTACGCTTGGCGCTGTCAGCGTGACAGTGGTGGCGTTGTCGGTGCTCGGAGTATCAGTAACGATGGTATTGACGGGCGTAGTGCCTGGCACCAGATTTTCGAAGTGCTCGCCACCGGTCACGCCATTGATGGCGGTCGTGACGGTCTGATCGCCTTTATAGACGTCATCTGGTGCCACAGCGGTGACTGTGCCGCTCGATTGGTTCACACCGATGGTGATGCTCTGACCGTTATCCAAGGTGACGGTAAGCGGATTGGTGATGTTAGTCACTGGCGCGCCGTTCTTATCCACAAGGCTTGCGGTGTAGACGATGTTGCCGCCTTCGCCGACGGTGGTGCTGGCGCTCAGAACCACGTCGACTTTATCGATGGTGTCGTTGATCGTTGTCGTTGCGCCATTGCCCGCAACTTCCAATTTCTCAAAGTTGCCGCCCGTTGCGTCGGTAATCTTGACCGTCTGAGTGCTCTTGTCGATGAACACGTCATCGCTTGGCGCAGGGACGGTCACGGTGCCGACGGTTTCACCAGCTTTGATGGTGATGTTCGAACCGTTATCCAGCTTCAGCGTTACGTCAGTACTGGCCTTATTACTTAAGGTCGCGGTGTAGGTGATCTGGCCACCTTCATTCGCCTGGGGCGGAGCCGTCAGGGTAACGGTGGTGGTGTTATCAGTGCCCGGGGTATCAGTAACGGTGGTGTTAACCGGCGTGGTGCCAGGCACGAGGTTCTCGAAGTGCTCGCCACCAGTGACAGTCTTGATAGCAGTGGTGACGGTCTGGTTGCCTTTGTACACATCATCCGGCGCAACAACCGAAACAGATCCGCTCGGCTGATTTACGCCAATGGTGATGCTCTGGCCGTTATCGAGTGTGACGGTCAGCGGATTGGTGATGTTGGTTACCGGCGCACCGTTTTTATCCACAAGGCTGGCGGTGTAAACGATGTTGCCGCCTTCGCCGACGGTGGTGGTAGCGGTCAGGACTACGTCAACCTTGTCGATGGTGTCGTTGATTGTTGTCGTTGCGCCGTTGCCGGCAACTTCCAGCTTCTCGAAGTTGCCGCCCGTTGCGTCGGTAATCTTGACCGTTTGAGTGCTCTTGTCGATGAATACATCATCGCTCGGTGCAGGGACGGTCACTGTGCCGACGGTATCGCCGGCTTTGATGGTGATCGATGAGCCGTTATCAAGTTTCAGAGTGACGTCAGTACCGGCCTTGTTGCTCAAGGTCGCGGTGTACGTAATCTGGCCACCTTCGCTAACAGCATTCGGTGCGGTCAGCGTGACAGTCGTGGTGTTATCAGTACCTGGGGTATCAGTCACGGTTGTAGTGACTTTGTCGGTACCAGGAACGAGATTTTCGAAGTGCTCGCCGCCGGTTACGCCATTGATGGCGGTCGTGACGGTTTGGTCGCCCTTGTACACATCATCCGGCGCAACAACCGAAACGCTACCGCTCGACTGGTTCACACCGATAGTGATGCTCTGGCCGTTATCCAGCGTCACCGTCAGCGGATTGGTGATGTTGGTTACAGGCGCGCCATTTTTATCCACAAGGCTGGCGGTGTAGACGATATTGCCGACTTCGCCGACGGTGGTGGTGGCACTCAGAACCACGTCGACTTTATCGATGGTGTCGTTGATCGTTGTCGTTGCGCCATTGCCCGCAACTTCCAGCTTCTCGAAGTTGCCGCCAGTGGTTTCAGTGATCTGAACGGTCTGGGTGCTCTTGTCGATGAACACATCATCGGTCGGCGCAGGGACGGTCACGGTGCCGACGGTGTCACCGGCTTTAATGGTGATTGACGAACCATTATCGAGTTTCAGCGTGACGTCAGTACCGGCCTTGTTGCTCAAGGTCGCGGTGTAGGTGATCTGGCCACCTTCGTTAACAGTACTTGGCGCGGTCAGCGTGACGGTGGTGGTGTTGTCGGTGCCCGGATTATCAGTAACGGTCGTGTTAACCGGCGCGGTGCCAGGTACCAGGTTCTCAAAGTGCTCGCCGCCAGTGACAGTCTGAATTGCAGTGGTGACCGTCTGATCGCCCTTGTAGACATCATCCGGCGCAACAACCGAAACAGAACCGCTCGACTGATTTACGCCAATGGTGATGCTCTGGCCGTTATCCAAGGTGACGGTCAGCGGATTGGTGATGTTGGTCACCAGCGCGCCGTTCTTATCCACAAGGCTAGCGGTATAAACGATGTTGCCGCCTTCACCGACGGTGGTGGTAGCGGTCAGAACCACATCGACTTTGTCGATGGTGTCATTGATCGTGGTGGTCGCACCGTTGCCTGCAACTTCCAGTTTCTCGAAGTTGCCACCGGAAGCGTCGGTGATTTTGACCGTCTGGGTGCTTTTGTCGATGAACACGTCATCGCTTGGCGCAGGCACGGTCACGGTACCGACGGTGTCGCCGGCTTTGATGGTGATGTTCGAGCCGTTATCCAACTTCAGTGTGACGTCACTGCCCGCTTTGTTGGAGAGCGTAGCGGTGTACGTAATCTGACCACCTTCGTTCGCCTGGGTCGGGGCCGTCAGGGTAACGGTGGTGGTGTTATCAGTGCCTGGAGTATCAGTAACGGTGGTGTTAACCGGCGTGGTGCCTGGCACCAGATTTTCGAAGTGCTCGCCACCAGTGACGGCCTTAATAGCAGCGGTGACCGTCTGATCGCCTTTGTAAACATCATCCGGCGCTACAACCGAAACAGATCCGCTCGATTGATTTACGCCAATGGTGATGCTCTGGCCGTTATCCAAGGTGACGGTCAGCGGATTGGTGATATTAGTCACCGGCGCGCCGTTTTTATCCACAAGGCTTGCGGTGTAAACGATGTTGCCGCCTTCACCGACGGCGGTGGTGGCGGTCAGGACGACGTCGACCTTGTCGATGGTGTCGTTGATTGTGGTGGTCGCACCGTTGCCCGCCACTTCCAGCTTCTCGAAGTTGCCGCCAGTGGTTTCGGTGATCTGAACAGTCTGGGTGCTCTTATCGATGAACACATCATCGGTAGGTGCAGGCACAGTCACTGTGCCGACGGTATCGCCAGCTTTGATAGTGATCGATGAGCCGTTGTCCAATTTCAACGTCACGTCGCTACCGGCCTTATTACTCAAGGTCGCGGTGTACGTAATTTGCCCACCTTCGTTAACGGCATTTGGTGCTGTCAACGTAACAGTGGTGGTGTTATCGGTACCCGGCGTATCGGTAACCGTGGTGTTAACGGGCGTGGTGCCTGGCACCAAATTCTCGAAGTGCTCGCCACCGGTCACGCCATTGATGGCGGTGGTGACGGTTTGGTCGCCCTTGTACACATCATCAGGCGCCACAACCGAAACGCTGCCACTCGACTGATTTACACCAATGGTGATGCTCTGGCCGTTATCCAACGCTACGGTCAACGGGTTGGTGATATTAGTCACCGGCGCGCCGTTCTTATCCACAAGGCTGGCGGTGTAAACGATGTTGCCGCCTTCGCCGACGGTGGTGGTGGCGGTCAGAACCACATCGACCTTGTCGATGGTGTCGTTGATCGTGGTGGTTGCGCCGTTGCCAGCAACTTCCAGCTTCTCGAAGTTGCCGCCAGTGGTTTCGGTGATCTGGACGGTCTGAGTGCTCTTGTCGATAAACACGTCATCGCTTGGAGCAGGCAGGGTCACAGTGCCAACGGTATCGCCGGCTTTGATAGTGATCGACGAGCCGTTATCCAGTTTCAGCGTGACGTCAGTACCGGCCTTGTTGCTCAAGGTCGCGGTGTACGTAATCTGACCACCTTCACTCGCCTGGGCCGGAGCCGTCAGCGTGACGGTAGTGGTGTTATCAGTGCCCGGCGTATCAGTTACGGTGGTGTTAACTGGCGTGGTGCCAGGCACCAGGTTTTCGAAGTGCTCGCCACCGGTCACGCCATTGATGGCGGTCGTGACGGTCTGATCGCCTTTATAGACGTCATCTGGTGCCACAGCGGTGACTGTGCCGCTCGACTGATTCACACCAATGGTGATGCTCTGGCCGTTATCCAGCGTCACCGTCAGCGGATTGGTGATGTTGGTCACCGGCGCGCCGTTCTTATCCACAAGGCTGGCGGTGTAGACGATGTTGCCGCCTTCGCCGACGGTGGTGGTGGCGGTCAGGACTACATCAACTTTGTCGATCGTGTCGTTGATCGTGGTGGTTGCGCCATTGCCTGCAACTTCCAGCTTCTCGAAGTTGCCGCCCGTTGCGTCGGTAATCTTGACCGTCTGCGTGCTCTTATCGATGAACACGTCATCGCTTGGAGCAGGCACGGTCACGGTGCCGACGGTTTCACCGGCTTTAATGGTGATGCTTGAACCGTTATCCAGCTTCAGCGTGACGTCAGTACCGGCCTTGTTGCTCAAGGTCGCGGTGTACGTAATCTGACCACCTTCATTCGCCTGGGTCGGAGCCGTCAGTGTCACGGTGGTGGTGTTGTCGGTACCCGGTGTATCGGCAACGGTGGTGTTAACGGGTGTGGTGCCAGGCACCAAATTCTCAAAGTGCTCGCCACCACTGACGGTTTGAATAGCAGCGGTGACGGTCTGGTCGCCCTTATACACGTCATCCGGCGCAACAACTGAAACGCTGCCGCTCGATTGGTTCACACCAATGGTGATGCTCTGACCGTTATCGAGTGTGACGGTCAGCGGGTTGGTGGTGTTGGTCACCGGCGCGCCGTTCTTATCCACAAGGCTTGCGGTGTAGACGATGTTGCCGCCTTCGCCGACGGTGGTGGTAGCGGTCAAAACTACATCGACCTTGTCGATGGTGTCATTGATCGTGGTGGTCGCACCGTTGCCCGCAACTTCCAATTTCTCGAAGTTACCGCCGGTGGTTTCGGTGATCTGAACGGTCTGTGTGCTCTTATCGATGAACACGTCATCGCTTGGCGCAGGAACGGTCACAGTGCCGACGGTGTCGCCAGCTTTAATGGTGATGCTTGAACCGTTATCCAGCTTCAGCGTGACGTCATTACCGGCCTTGTTACTCAAGGTCGCGGTATAGGTGATCTGGCCACCCTCGTTGACGGCGCTAGGCGCGGTCAGCGTGACGGTAGTGGTGTTATCGGTGCTCGGCGTATCAGTAACGGTGGTGTTAACCGGCGTGGTACCTGGAACCAGATTTTCGAAGTGCTCGCCACCGGTCACATCTTTGATAGCTGTGGTGACGGTTTGGTCGCCCTTGTACACATCATCCGGCGCAACAACAGAAACGCTGGCGCTCGATTGGTTCACACCGATGGTGATGCTCTGGCCGTTATCGAGTGTGACGGTCAACGGGTTGGTGATGTTAGTCACCGGTGCACCGTTTTTATCCACAAGGCTGGCGGTGTAGACGATGTTGCCGCCTTCACCGACGGTGGTGGTGGCCGTCAGAACTACGTCGACTTTGTCGATAGTGTCGTTGATCGTTGTCGTTGCGCCATTGCCCGCAACTTCCAATTTCTCAAAGTTGCCGCCCATTGCGTCGGTGATCTTGACCGTCTGAGTGCTCTTGTCGATGAACACATCATCGGTAGGCGCTGGGACGGTCACAGTGCCGACGGTATCGCCGGCCTTGATGGTGATGTTCGAACCGTTATCAAGTTTCAGAGTGACGTCAGTACCGGCCTTGTTGCTCAAGGTCGCCGTGTACGTGATCTGACCACCTTCATTGGCCTGGGCCGGAGCTGACAGGGTAACGGTAGTGGTGTTATCAGTGCCCGGAGTATCGGTAACGTTAGTATTAACCGGCGTAGTGCCAGGCACCAAATTCTCGAAGTGCTCGCCGCCAGTGACAGTCTGAATAGCAGTGGTGACGGTCTGATCGCCCTTATACACATCATCCGGCGCAACAACAGAAACGCTGCCGCTCGATTGGTTCACACCAATGGTGATGCTCTGGCCGTTATCCAGCGTCACCGTCAGCGGATTGGTGATGTTGGTTACAGGCGCGCCGTTTTTATCCACAAGGCTGGCGGTGTAGACGATGTTGCCGCCTTCGCCGACGGTGGTGGTGGCGGTCAGGACTACGTCGACTTTATCGATGGTGTCGTTGATCGTGGTGCTCGCACCGTTGCCTGCAACTTCCAATTTCTCAAAGTTGCCGCCCGTTGCGTCTGTGATCTTGACCGTCTGCGTGCTCTTGTCGACGAACACGTCATCGCTTGGCGCTGGGACGGTTACGGTGCCGACGGTGTCGCCAGCCTTGATGGTAATCGACGAACCGTTGTCCAGTTTCAGCGTAACGTCGCTGCCCGCTTTGTTAGAGAGCGTAGCGGTGTAGGTGATCTGGCCACCTTCGTTGACGGCGGTTGGCGCGGTCAGCGTGACAGTCGTGGCGTTATCAGTACCTGGGGTATCAGTCACGGTTGTAGTGACTTTGTCGGTACCTGGAACGAGATTTTCGAAGTGCTCGCCGCCGGTTACGCCATTGATGGCGGTCGTGACGGTTTGGTCGCCCTTGTACACATCATCCGGCGCAACAACCGAAACGCTCGCGCTCGATTGGTTCACACCGATGGTGATGCTCTGGCCGTTATCCAAGGTGACGGTAAGCGGATTGGTGATGTTAGTCACCGGCGCGCCGTTCTTATCCACAAGGCTGGCGGTGTAGACGATGTTGCCGCCTTCGCCGACGGTGGTAGTAGCGGTCAGGACCACATCCACCTTGTCGATCGTGTCGTTGATCGTGGTGGTTGCGCCATTGCCTGCAACTTCCAGCTTCTCGAAGTTGCCGCCCGTTGCGTCGGTAATCTTGACCGTCTGCGTGCTCTTATCGATGAACACGTCATCGCTTGGAGCAGGCACGGTCACGGTGCCGACGGTTTCACCGGCTTTAATGGTGATGCTTGAACCGTTATCCAGCTTCAGCGTGACGTCAGTACCGGCCTTGTTGCTCAAGGTCGCGGTGTACGTAATCTGACCACCTTCATTCGCCTGGGTCGGAGCCGTCAGTGTCACGGTGGTGGTGTTGTCGGTACCCGGTGTATCGGTAACGGTGGTGTTAACCGGCGTGGTGCCAGGCACCAAATTCTCAAAGTGCTCGCCACCAGTGACGGTTTGAATAGCAGCGGTGACGGTCTGGTTGCCCTTATACACGTCATCCGGCGCAACAACCGAAACGCTGCCGCTCGATTGGTTCACACCAATGGTGATGCTCTGACCGTTATCGAGTGTGACGGTCAACGGATTGGTGATGTTGGTCACCGGCGCGCCGTTCTTATCCACAAGGCTGGCGGTGTAAACGATGTTGCCGCCTTCGCCGACGGAGTTGGTGGCGGTCAGGACAACGTCGACTTTGTCGATGGTGTCATTGATGGTGGTGCTTGCGCCGTTACCTGCAACTTCCAGCTTCTCGAAGTTACCGCCGCTGGTTTCAGTGATTTGAACGGTCTGAGTGCTCTTGTCGATGAACACGTCATCGGTAGGGGCTGGCACGGTCACGGTGCCGACGGTTTCACCGGCTTTGATAGTGATATTCGAACCATTATCGAGTTTCAGCGTGACGTCAGTAGCGGCCTTGTTGCTCAAGGTCGCGGTGTAAGTAATCTGACCACCTTCGTTCGCCTGGGCTGGAGCCGTAAGGGTAACGGTTGTGGTGTTATCAGTGCCTGGAGTATCAGTAACGGTGGTGTTAACCGGCGTGGTACCTGGCGCCAAATTCTCAAAGTGCTCGCCACCGGTTACGCCTTTGATAGCGGCGGTGACAGTCTGGTTGCCTTTGTACACATCATCCGGCGCAACAACCGAAACGCTGCCGCTCGACTGGTTCACACCGATGGTGATGCTCTGGCCGTTATCCAGGGTTACGGTCAACGGGTTGGTGACATTAGTCACCGGCGCGCCGTTTTTATCCACAAGGCTGGCGGTGTAGACGATGTTGCCGCCTTCGCCGACGGTGGTTGTAGCGCTCAGGACTACATCGACCTTGTCGATAGTGTCATTGATCGTGGTGGTTGCGCCGTTGCCTGCGACTTCCAGCTTCTCGAAGTTGCCGCCGCTGGTTTCAGTGATCTGAACGGTCTGGGTGCTCTTGTCGATAAACACATCATCGCCTGGCGCAGGCACGGTCACCGTGCCGACGGTATCGCCAGCTTTGATGGTTATCGACGAGCCATTATCAAGTTTCAGAGTCACGTCACTGCCCGCTTTATTGGAAAGCGTGGCGGTGTAAGTAATCTGCCCACCCTCGCTTGCTTCAGCCGGCGCGGTCAGCGTGACGGTCGTGGTATCGACGGAATCGGTAATAGTAGTAACTGCTGGCGTCGTACTCGGCACCAGGCTTTCGAAATTGCCGCCGGTTGCGCCGGTAATGGTGGTGCTGACGGTCGAACCGTTGACGTATACGTCGTTGGCCGGGGTATCGACAACAACAGTACCTGTCGACTCACCTGCCTTGATGGTAATCACCGAGCCATTGCTCAAAGTGACGCTCACCGGGGTCTGCGCCGGGTTGGTCAAGGTGGCGGTGTAGGTGATCTGACCGCCTTCGGTCACAGTCGAACCGGCCGTCAGGGTGACAGTGGTGGTATCGACCGAATCAGTAATGGTGGTGACCGCAGGCGTCGTGCTCGGCACCAGGTTTTCAAAGTTGCCGCCGGTTGCACCGGTAATGGTGGTGGTGACGGTCGAACCGTTAACGTAGACGTCGTTGGCCGGGGTATCGACTACTACCGTGCCTGTCGACTCACCCGCCTTGATGGTAATCACCGAGCCATTGCTCAAAGTGACGCTCACCGGGGTCTGCGCCGGGTTGGTCAAGGTGGCGGTGTAGGTGATCTGACCGCCTTCGGTCACAGTCGAACCGGCCGTCAGGGTGACAGTGGTGGTATCGACCGAATCAGTAATGGTGGTGACCGCAGGCGTCGTGCTCGGCACCAGGTTTTCAAAGTTGCCGCCGGTGGCGCCGGTAATCGTAGTGCTGACGGTCGAACCGTTAACGTAGACATCGTTGGCCGGGGTATCCACTACTACCGTGCCCGTCGACTCACCCGCCTTGATGGTAATCACCGAGCCATTGCTCAAAGTGACGCTCACCGGGGTCTGCGCCGGGTTGGTCAAGGTGGCGGTGTAGGTGATCTGACCGCCTTCGGTCACAGTCGAACCGGCCGTCAGGGTGACAGTGGTGGTATCGACCGAATCAGTAATGGTGGTGACCGCAGGCGTCGTGCTCGGCACCAGGTTTTCAAAGTTGCCGCCGGTGGCGCCGGTAATCGTAGTGCTGACGGTCGAACCGTTAACGTAGACATCGTTGGCCGGGGTATCCACTACTACCGTGCCCGTCGACTCACCCGCCTTGATGGTAATCACCGAGCCATTGCTCAAGGTGACGCTCACCGGGGTTTGCGCCGGGTTGGTCAAGGTCGCGGTGTAAGTGATCTGACCGCCTTCGGTCACGCTCGAACCCGCCGTCAAGGTCACGGTAGTGGTGTCGAGGGTGTCGGTAATCTGCGTCACGGCCGGGTTCGGGTCGAGGGTCAGCACCAGGTTGTTGCCGCCGGTGATGCCGGTGACGTTGACGCTGATTTGGCTGGCGTCCAGATACGGGCTGTCGTTAGGCGCCAGGGGCACGTTGACGGTGCCGGTCAGCTGGCCCGAAGGAATGGTGATCACCGCGCCGTTGGACAGGGTGATGGCCAGGTCGCTGGTGCCGGCCTGGGTCACGGTGGCGGTGTAAGTCAGCACGCCTCCGGCTTCGGTGATGCTCGGGGTGGCGCTCAGGCTCAGGGTCGCAGGCTGCAGCGCCAGGTTGCCGTTGCCTGCGGAAGCTTGAGCACCGTTAAAGGTATTCAGCGTTGCTGTGCCCTGACCGATAGGGGCGGTGGGAAAACCGATGGTCGGATCGACACGCCCGGCGGTCGCGTCCAGCACCACAAAGCTGTGGCCGCCGCCTGCCGCGCCATTACCGGCAGCGGTGGCGCCGGCGGCAGTGGCTTCCAGTTCGGTGGTCGGGTCGGCGCCGGCGGCGATGGCTTGCTGCAGTTCGGCCACCGATGGCGCGGCCTGCTCGGTGGCGGCGGCCAGGTCGGCGGTGGAGTCCG
Organism: Pseudomonas orientalis; assembly: GCF_001439815.1. Taxonomy (GTDB): domain Bacteria; phylum Pseudomonadota; class Gammaproteobacteria; order Pseudomonadales; family Pseudomonadaceae; genus Aquipseudomonas; species Aquipseudomonas orientalis. The sequence goes on from NZ_JYLM01000010.1 coordinate 29,308, forward strand.
GCATGTCGGCGCTCCACTGAGTGTCGCGGCCCAGGTCCAGCGTGCGCCCATCCGCCAGCTCCAGGCTCACTGCGCCCGACAGGCCGGTATCAATCTGGTCGCCCGCGAACAGGCGATCACCCTCAACAAGAACACGGCGTGTCCCTTCCGGAGAAATAACGAACACTTGACCAACAATGCTTTTGACGATGGCAACAACATTGCTCATTAAATATTTCTCCGGCGATCCGTTTCTGATGATTCCATGTGGCCGCTCAAGAGGGAGGGCCAAACGGGAGGGGGCGTAGTCTGAACAGTTACTGGCGTCAAATTATTGGCTAGAATTTTTAGTTATCTAGTTTATGCCAAACTATTGACCTTATGGCCGCCATCCTAAACAATCGCCCCCGTAATGTCACATTGATATTTATGCGGCGAACCGTCCTACATGTGTGAAGCAGTTCCGCTTTTTGAACTTTCCGACGTACGGTCATTACGGTAGCCATTATCCGACGCGGCGGCGCCAATCGCTGTGATTTGAGACAAGAAAGTCCTGGGGAATTTTTTAATGCGTCTGCACCTGTTCAAGGCAATACCGTTCGTTCTCGCCGCCAGCTTTGTACAAGCCCAGACGCTGCCCCAAGCCATGCAGCAGGCATTGGATGTGCACCCTGAAATTCAGGCCGGTGTAAACAGCCGCATCGCCGCCGATTACCAATTGCGCGCGGCGCAGGGTGGGTATCTGCCGCGTGTCGATTTGAATGCCGGCTATGGCCGTGCCGGCACTGACAATGCTTCCACCCGCGCCGCCAATGGCACGGGCGGCAACCACTGGGAAACCCTCAATCGCGGCGAGTCCAGTCTGCGCCTGCAGCAAATGATCTTTGACGGTTTCGCCACCTCCAGCGAAGTCGGACGTCAACAAGCCAACGTCAACTCCCGTGCCTATTCGCTGCTCGGTACGTCCGAGCGCACCGCGTTGACCGTTGCCCAGGTCTACCTGGAAGTGCTGACCCGTCGTGAGTTCGTGCGCCTGGCCGAAGACAACCTGCGCAACCACGAACGCATTTACGACCAGATCAAGTTGCGCACCCAGCGCGGCGTCGGTAACGGTGCCGATCAGGACCAGGCCGAAGCGCGTCTGGCCCAGGCCCGCAACAACCTGATCACCGAGCAGACCAACCTGGCGGATGCACAGACCAACTACCTCAGCGCCGTTGGCCAGATGCCCGACCAGCTCGAGCGCCCGGCGCCGTTCATGGCCATGCTCCCGGCCGACCTTAATGAAGCGCGCCGCCAGATGCTCGACAACAGCCCGGTGCTGCGCTCGGCCGAGTCGGACATCTCCGCCGCCGAGCAGCAATACGCGGCCGCCAAATCCAGCTTTTATCCACGCTTTGACGCTGAGCTTGGCACCAATGCCGACAACAACGTCTCCGGTGACGCCAACCACAGCAACGGCTGGGAAGCCATGGTGCGCATGCGCTTCAACCTGTTTGCCGGTGGCAGCAACAAGGCCGACCTGCAGTCGAAGTCGTACCAGGCCAACCAGGCCCTGGACATTCGCAACAACGCCCTGCGCCAGCTCAATGAAGAACTGGGCCTGGCCTGGAACGCCTTGAACAACGCCAACGCGCAACTGCCGGTGGCCCAGCAGTACGTGGACCACAGCACCCGCGTGCGCACCTCCTACCAGCAACAGTTCAGCCTGGGCCAACGTACCCTGCTGGACTTGCTCGACAGCGAGAACGAATTGTTCACCGCTTCGCGTCGCCTGGAAGAGATCAAGAACATTCAGTTATTTACTCAGTACCGAATCAAGGCGACCATGGGCGAATTGCTCAAAAGCCAAGGCGTCGTCGCTCCCATGGCCTCCATCGTGCAAAACGATGTGAAGCCCAAAGTCCAACTGCCTGGAATGAACTGAGTCACCCCATCGCCCCATCTGTTAGTCGAGAGTGCCCCCGCGTGGAATCCGAAGTCAGTCGAGTTCATCTCAGTCATGATCCACGCACGCTGCACGACGACCCGTTACTCGACGGGTTGCTGGCACTCTGCGCCCTGCATCAGAAACCGGCCAGTGCGGCCATGCTCACCACCGGCCTGCCGCTGCCTTCGCAGCGCCTGAGTGCCGAGTTGCTGGCGCGCGCCGCCGCGCGTGCCGGGCTGCAGGGCCGGCTGCTGCAACGCAAGCTCGAACAGATCCCGGCCATCGCCTTACCGGCGCTGCTGCTGCTCAAGGACGGGCGCAGTACCGTGCTGGTCGGCTGGGAAGGCAACGATCAGGCGCGGGTGCTGCTCAGCGAAAGCGATGGCGGCGAGGTGCTGATCAAGCGCGAGCTGCTGGCCGACGACTACACCGGCAAAGTCTTCTTCGCCCAGCCGCAGCACAAATTCGACGTCAATCACGGCACGCTGATTCCCCGGGCGCGGTCGTGGTTTCGTGACACGCTCAAGCGTTCGCGCTGGTTGTATACCGACGCCATCGCCGCCAGCTTCCTGATCAACATCATCGCCATGGCCGCGCCGCTGTTCGTGATGAACGTGTACGACCGCGTGGTCCCGAACCAGGCCACCGCCACGCTGTGGGTGCTGGCCGTGGGCATCTGCGGCGCGTATCTGTTCGACCTGGTGCTCAAGAGCCTGCGCAGTCTGTGCCTGGACCTGGCCGGTAAAAAAACCGACCTGATCATCTCCGCCACCTTGTTCGAGCGTATCGTCGGCATGTCGATGAAGTACCGCCCGGCACGGGTCGGCAGCTTTGCGCAGAACATCCATGAGTTCCAGAGCCTGCGCGACTTCCTCGCGTCGCTGACCCTCACCAGCCTGATCGACCTGCCGTTCACGCTGCTGATTTTCCTGGTGATTGCGCTGCTCGGCGGGCACCTGGTGTGGATTCCGGTGCTGGCGTTCCCGATTGCCCTGGGTATCGGCTACGCCCTGCAAAAACCTTTGGTCGCGACCATGGAACGCACCATGGCCCTGGCCGCCGAACGCCAGTCGAGCCTGATCGAAACCCTCGCCGGGCTGGATGCGGTCAAGGTCAACAACGCCGAGAGCGAACGCCAGTACGGCTGGGAACAGACCATCGGCACCTTGAGCCGGCTCGAACTGCGGGTGAAGTTGCTGTCGGGCCTGTCGATGAACATGACCCTGCTGATCCAGCAACTGGCCGGCGTGATCATGATCGTGTTCGGCGTGTACCAGATCATCGACGGCAACCTCAGCATGGGCGGCCTGATTGCCTGCTACATGCTCAGCGGCCGCGCCTTGAGCCCGCTGGCCTCGCTGTCGGGCCTGCTCACGCGCTACCAGCAAGCCAAGGTCACCATGACCTCGGTGGACCAGATGATGGAACTGCCCCAGGAGCGCAATTTCGAAGAGCGCCCCATGAGCCGTCGCACCCTGCAAGGCGCCATCGAGTGCCGGAACCTGAATTTCACCTATCCGAACCAACAGAATCCTGCGCTGAAAAACATCAACCTGGTGATCAAGCCAGGGGAAAAAATCGGCATCATCGGCCGCAGCGGCTCGGGCAAAAGCTCCCTGGCCAAATTGATCGTCGGCCTCTATCAACCCGACTCCGGCGCGTTGCTGGTGGACGGCGTGGATGTACGCCAGATCGACGTCAGCGAACTGCGCCACAACATCGGCTATGTCGCCCAGGACATCCAACTGCTGGCCGGCACCCTGCGCGACAACCTGGTCAGCGGTGCGCGCTACGTCGAGGATGAGATGGTCCTGCAAGCCGCCGAACTGGCCGGCGTGCACGAATTCGCCCGCCTGCACCCGCAAGGCTATGAGCTGCAGGTTGGCGAGCGTGGACAGAACCTGTCCGGCGGCCAGCGCCAGAACGTCGCCCTGGCCCGTGCGCTGCTGCTCAACCCGCCCATCCTGCTGCTGGACGAACCCACCAGCGCCATGGACAACACCGGTGAAGAACGCTTGAAACAACGCCTGCACGCCGTGGTGCAAAACAAGACCGTGGTACTGGTGACGCACCGTGCCTCGCTGCTCTCCCTGGTGGACCGCCTGTTGGTGGTCGACCGTGGGCAGATCCTAGCGGACGGCCCGAAAGCCGTGGTCATGGAAGCGCTGAAGAAGGGGCAGATCAGTGTCGCTTAATGCCATCAAGAGCGCGGTCGCGCGCTACTTCAAAGGTTCCGACTCGCTGCAGGGCCAGCCGCTGCCCGAGGTCAACAAAGCGCTGATCGAAGATGCGCCGCGCGTCATCCGCCTGACCATCTGGGCCATCATCGCCTTCTTTGTGTTCCTGGTGGTGTGGGCGGGTTTCTCCGAAATCGACGAAGTGACCCGTGGCGACGGCAAGGCGATTCCGTCGTCCAAGCTGCAGAAAATCCAGAACCTGGAAGGCGGTATCGTCGCCGAGCTGTACGTCAAGGAAGGCCAGATCGTCGACGCCGGTGCGCCGTTGATTCGCCTGGACGACACGCGGTTCGTGTCCAACGCCGGGGAAACCGAAGCGCTGCGCCTGGCCATGCAACTGCGCGTCGAGCGCCTGAGTGCGCAGGTGGACGACCGCCCGCTGAATATTCCCGACGATGTGCTCAAGGCCGCGCCCAGCCAGGCCGCCAACGAGCGCTCACTGTATGAAAGCCGCCGCCAGCAGTTGAAAGACGAAGTCGGCGGTTTGCAGGAGCAACTGGTGCAGCGCCAACAGGAGTTGCGTGAGTTCACCTCCAAGCAGAGCCAGTACCGCAGCCAGTTGTCCCTGCAACGCCAGGAAATCAACATGTCCGAGCCGCTGGTGGCCCAGGGCGCGGTATCGCCGGTGGAAGTGCTGCGCCTCAAGCGCGCCGAAATGGAAACCCGAGGCCAGCTGGACGCCACCACCCTGGCGATCCCGCGCGCCGAATCGGCGATCAAGGAAGTGCAGCGCAAGATCGACGAGACCCGTGGCAAATTCCGCAGCGAAGCCCTGACCCAGCTCAACGAGGCGCGCACCGAACTGAACAAGGCCGAATCCACCGGCCGCGCCCTGGAAGACCGCGTCAGCCGTACCCTGGTCACCTCGCCGGTGCGCGGCATCGTCAAGCAGTTGCTGGTCAACACCGTCGGCGGCGTGATCCAGCCGGGCAGCGACATGGTGGAAATCGTGCCGCTGGACGACACCCTGCTGGTGGAAGCCAAGATCCGCCCGCAGGACATCGCCTTCCTGCACCCTGGGCAAGAAGCGGTGGTCAAATTCACCGCCTATGACTACACCATCTACGGTGGCCTGAAGGCCAAGCTCGAACGCATCGGCGCCGACACCATCACCGATGAAGACAAGAAAACCACCTATTACATGATCACCCTGCGCACCGACCGCAGCCACCTGGGCACCGATGAGAAACCGCTGCTGATCATCCCCGGCATGGTCGCCTCGGTGGACATCATCACCGGCAAGAAAAGCATCCTCAGCTACCTGCTCAAGCCGATCATCAAGGCGCGGGCGGAGGCGTTGCACGAGCGTTAATCTTCATTGCCTGTGCCGGCCTCATCGGTGGCAAGTCGAATCGTCGCACCGCCCCTCCCACATTTTAAGTGTGTTCACAAATCAAGTGTGGGAGGGGGCTTGCCCCCGATGAGGCCATCAGCATCACCAATGCATATGGATATGCCCTAACAGTATTTAAACTTCCATTCCCAGGCCTATAAATTCACTCCCCTGTCCGCCGGAAGTGAACCCAATGCCCGCCACCCCCCAAACCTTCGACATCCGCCCCTTCCCCGGCAGTGTCGGCGCCGAAATCATCGGCCTGGATCTGTCCCAACCCGTCAACGACCAGGACTTCGCCCGCATCCACCGCGCGCACCTGGACCACCACGTCATCGTGTTCCGCGACCAGCGCATCACCCCTGAACAACAGATCGCTTTCAGCCGCCGCTTCGGCGTGCTGCAAATTCATGTACTCAAGCAGTTCCTGCTGGCCAATCACCCGGAAATCCTGATCGTCTCCAACATCATCGAAAACGGCGAATCCATCGGCCTGGGTGATGCAGGCAAGTTCTGGCACTCGGACCTGTCGTACAAGGAGTTGCCCAGCCTGGGCTCGATGCTGCATGCCCAGGAACTGCCGTCCGAAGGTGGCGACACCCTGTTTGCCGACATGCACAAAGCCTGGGAGCAACTGCCTGGGCATCTGCGCAAAGCCGTCGAGGGGCGCCGCGCCGCGCATTCCTACACCGCGCGTTACAGCGAAACCAAATTCGAAGGCAACTGGCGCCCGACCCTGACCCCGGAACAGCTCGCCCAGGTGGCCGAAGTGGTGCACCCCATCGTGCGCACCCACCCTGAAAACGGCCGCAAGGCGCTGTTCGTCAGCGAAGGCTTTACCACCCGCATCGTCGGCCTGCCGGATGACGAAAGTCGCGACCTGCTGGCCCAGCTCTACGCCCACAGCGTGCTGCCGGAAAACATTTACCGCCATCAGTGGCAGCCCCACGACCTGGTGTTCTGGGACAACCGCTCGCTGATCCACCTGGCCGCCGGTTGCCCGAGCCACCTGCGCCGTAAGTTGCTCCGTACCACCATCCAGGGCGACGCGCCGTTCTGAACCGATAAAGCCTGCTAGGATTGCGCCCAGTTCACTCCCGATCGATCACGAGTGCTTGGCATGCAACTACCGGACATGAACCTGCTCGTCGCCCTCGACGCCTTGCTTGATGAAGGCAGCGTGGTGGGCGCGGCGCGGCGGATGAACCTGAGCCCGGCGGCCATGAGCCGCACCCTCACGCGTATCCGCGAAGCAGTGGGCGATCCGATCCTGGTACGCGCCGGTCGCGGCCTGGTGCCGACGCCCAAGGCGCTGGAGCTGCAAGGCCAGGTGCGCAACGTGGTGGAGCAGGCGGCGTTGCTGTTTCGCTCCGCCGATCAGGTGGACTTGAGCACCCTGCGCCGCCGCTTCAGCGTGCGCGCCAATGACTTTTTCATCGGCGTGTATGGCGGTCGCTTGTTCGACACCCTGCAGCGCGTGGCGCCGCTGTGCGAACTGCGCTTCGTGCCCGAAGGCGACACCGACGACGAAGCGCTGCGCGAGGGGCGATTGGACTTGCGGGTGAGCAACACCATGCCGGCAAGCCCCGAAGCGAAGGTGCAAAACCTGTTCTCGACCACGTTCGTCGGCCTGGCGCGGCAAGACCACCCGCTGTTCGACGAAGAAATCACCACCGCACGCTTTGCCAGCTATTCCCACATCAGCATCTCGCGGCGCGGCATCGCCCGTGGGCCCATCGATACCGCGTTGAATGCCCAGGGCCTGGAGCGCCGCGTAGCCATGATCGCTCCGGGCTTTCACGGTGCGATGTTCATGCTGCCCGACTCAGACCTGCTGCTGCCGGTGCCCAAGGAAGCGCTCCTGAGCGTCAGGCGCTTGAACCTGCCGCTGCGCTCGTTCGCCTTGCCGATTTCGCTGCCGACCCTGGTATTGGCGCAATCCTGGCACCCGCGCTTCGACAAGGACCCGGCGCACAAATGGCTGCGCGAAACCATGCGCGAGAGCTGCCACGCCACCTGGCTCGCAGCGCAGCCCTCAGCCAGTCTGTAGGAGCGAGCTTGCTCGCGAAAAACGTCAACGATAACGCGTGCTTCCTGAATGAACGCGGCGCCTGTGGGTTTTTCGCGAGCAAGCTCGCTCCTACATTAGGGCTTGCCCCCCTCCGATCATGGATTGCGCATGACGCACTTATAACCTGCCAACAAGTCACTTTTTGTCATGCATTTGCCTGATTAAACTACTCGGGTATTCCTATTCCGAGTTACCTGACCATGACGTCCCTCGCTGCCCCCGCCTTCGAGGCCGCAGCCAAACCCACTGCGCCCAGCCCACCGGTGTTCGGCCCGCGCATCATCATCGGCCTGGTCGGCGTGTTGCTGGCGGTGCTGGTGTCCGGCCTCAACGAGATGGTCACCAAGGTCGCCCTCGCCGACATCCGTGGGGCGCTGTACATCGGCTTTGACGAAGGCACCTGGCTGGTGGCGGCCTACACCGCCACTTCCGTGGCCGCGATGGCGTTCGCACCATGGTGTGCGGTGACGCTCTCGCTGCGGCGGTTCACCCTGTGTGCCATCGGTTTGTTTACCCTGCTCGGCATCCTGTGCCCGTTTGCGCCGAACTACGAAAGCCTGCTGCTGTTGCGCACCGTGCAAGGCCTGGCCGGTGGCGCGTTGCCGCCGATGCTGATGACCGTGGCGCTGCGGTTCCTGCCGGCCAACGTCAAGTTGTACGGCCTGGCCGGTTATGCCCTGACGGCCACCTTCGGCCCAAGCCTGGGCACGCCGCTGGCGGCGCTGTGGACCGAATATGTCGGCTGGCAATGGGCGTTCTGGCAGATCGTCGGGCCCTGCCTGTTGGCGATGGCCGCCGTGGCCTACGGCTTGCCGCAGGACCCGCTGCGCCTGGAGCGTTTCAAACACTTCAACTGGCGTGGTCTGCTGTTGGGCTTCCCGGCGATCTGCATGCTGGTGATCGGCCTGTTGCAAGGCAATCGCCTGGACTGGTTCGAGTCGGGCCTGATCACCTTCCTGCTCAGTGGCGGCACGCTGCTGATGGTGCTGTTCATGCTCAATGAATGGTCGCATCCGCTGCCGTTCTTCAAGTTGCAGATGCTCGGCCTGCGCAACCTGTCGTTCGCGTTGATCGTGCTGGCCGGCGTGTTGATGGTGTTGACCTCGGTCATCATCATCCCGTCGAGTTTTCTCGCTCAGGTCCAGGGTTACCGCCCCCTGCAAACCGCGCCGGTGATGCTGCTGATGGCGCTGCCGCAGTTGATCGCGCTGCCACTGGTGGCGGCGCTGTGCAACCTGCGCTGGGTCGATTGCCGTTGGGTATTGGGGATAGGCCTGGGCATGTTGGTGCTGTGCTGTATCGGCAGTTCGCACCTGACCTCGACGTGGATCCGCGATGATTTTTATGGCTGGTACCTGCTGCAGATTTTCGGTCAGCCGATGGCCGTGTTGCCGCTGCTGATGCTGTCCACCGGCAGTATCCAGCCCATCGAAGGGCCGTTCGCCTCGGCCTGGTTCAACACCATCAAGGGCCTGTCCGCCGTGATCGCCGCCGCCGTGCTGGATACGCTGACCACCCGGCGCGGGCATTTCCACTCGACCATGCTGGTGGACCGGCTGGGCAACTCGCCCCTTGCCGACGCTGACGCGCCGGGCCTCGCCCACCGCTTGCACGAGCAGACCGTGGTGCTGACCTCTTCGGATCTTTACGTCGTCATGGCCGGTGTCGCGGTGGCGTTGATCCTGCTGATTTTCTGGATGCCCACGCGGATCTTTCCGCCTCGCGCACCGACCTGACCCCAAGGATTTCCCATGAAACGCAAAGACAAAATTGCCGTCTCCGTTATCGCTGTGTTTGCCGTCGGCGTGCTGGTGTACCTGGCTGCGCCGGGCATCCTGGGCAGCCGGCGCCAGGCCACCAACGACGCCTTCGTCGCCGCCGATTTCACCCTGGTCGCCCCCCGCGTGGCCGGGTTCATTAAGGAAGTGCTGGTGCAAGACAACCAGCGCGTCAAGGCCGGCCAGCTGTTGGCGTTGATCGACGACCGTGACTTTCGCGCCGCCGCCCAGGCCGCCGACGCCGACACCCTGGTCGCCCAGGCGCAACTGAAAAACGCCAGCGCGACCCTGGAACGCCAAAGCTCGGTGATCGCCCAGGCCCAGGCCACAGTCGCGGCGGACCGTGCCGAAGTGGCCTTTGCCGAACACGAACTGAACCGCTACAACCACCTCGCCGGCGTCGGCGCAGGCACCGTGCAGAACGCCCAGCAAGCCAAGACCCGCATCGACCAGGCCACTGCGCGCCTGGCCAAGTCCACCGCAGTGCTGGCCGCCGAACGCAAGCAAGTGGAAATCCTCACGGCCCAGCGCGACGCCGCCGAAGGTGGGCTCAAGCGCGCCCAGGCCGCGCTGGAAATGGCCAGTTATCAACTGTCCTACACGCGCATTGTCGCGCCGGTCGACGGCATGGTCGGTGAGCGGGCGGTACGGGTCGGCGCCTATGTGACACCGGGCAGCAAGATCCTCGCGGTGGTGCCGCTGGCCGAGGCCTATGTCGTGGCCAATTTCCAGGAGACGCAACTGTCCCATATGCATGCCGGCCAAGCCGTGCAAGTGCGCGTCGACAGCCTCGACGGCGAGGTGCTCAACGGTCATCTGGAAAGCCTGGCGCCGGCTACGGGGGTGACGTTCGCCTCGGTCAAGCCGGACAACGCCACCGGCAACTTCACCAAGGTGGTACAGCGCATTCCGGTGAAGATCGTGCTGGAGCCCAATCAGCCGCTGACCGAGCGCTTGCGCGTCGGTATGTCGGTGGAGGCCAGCGTCGACACGCAGGCGGTCGCGCCACACCCTGAGGTGGCCCAGCAATGAAACACGTCGCCTGGCTCACCTTGAGCCTCATCAGCCTGAGTGCCTGCACCGTCGGCCCGGATTTCCAACGGCCCCAAGGCCCGCAAGTCGCCCAATGGGGTGAGCCCCAGGGGCGTCAGGCAGCCAGTCGTGCCAGCAGCGACCCGTTGCAGGAGCGCTGGTGGGACGTGTTCCACGACGAACAGTTGTCAGCGCTGACACGCCGCGCCCTCAGCGATAACCTCGACCTGAAACTGGCCGGCAGCCGTCTGCAACAGAGCCGCGCCGTGCGCCAGGTGACCACCGCCGAGCGTTACCCCGACGTCGATGCGGGCGGCGGTTACCAGCGCAAGCGCAACAGTGGCAAAGGCTTGAACGATCCTTCCGGCGAGAACGGCCGCTCGGCCTTCAGCCAATGGGACATGGGCTTTTCCGCTGCCTGGGAGCTGGATTTCTGGGGTCGGGTCAAGCGTGAGACCGAAGCCGCCGACGCCACCCTGGAGGTCGCCGAAAACGACCGCCGCGCCGTGTTGCTGTCGGTGCTGGCCGAGACCGCGCAGGACTACATCCAACTGCGCGGCGTACAGAACACCCGCGCCGTCACCGAGCAAAACCTCGATGTCGCCCGCCACAGCCTGAAGCTCTCGCAACTGCGCCTGGCCGACGGCGTGGCGACCGACCTCGACGTGGCCGAAGCCGCCGCCCAGGTCGCCGCCATCGAAGCGCGCCTGCCGGATTTGCAGCAGCGCCAGGACCAGTTGATCAACGCCCTGAGCCTGCTGATGGGCGAGCCGCCGCAAGCCCTGCACGCGCAGCTGTCCAAGGACGCCGCCGTGCCGCAGACCCGGCGCCAGGTCGCCATCGGCCTGCCGTCGGAACTGGCCGAGCGCCGCCCGGACATCCGCCAGGCCGAAGCTCGTTTGCACGCCGCCACCGCTAGCATCGGCGTGGCCAAGGGTGATTTCTACCCGCGCATCACCCTGTCCGGCAGCCTTGGCTCGCAAGCCATGCAGCTCTCGGACTTCGGCTCCTGGGGCTCGCGCGCCTTCGCCTTCGGCCCGCAATTGAGCCTGCCGCTGTTCAACGGCGGGCGCCTGCAAGGCAGGGTGGATTTGCGTGAAGCCCAGCAACAGGAAGCGGCGATTTCCTACCAGCAAACCGTGCTGCGCGCCTGGCACGAGATCGACGACCAACTGACCCGCTACAACGCCAGCCAACTGCGCCGCGACAGCCTGGCCGAAGCCGTGCGCCAGAACCAGATCGCACTCACCACCGCGCAACACCAGTACGTCGAAGGCGTGGCGGATTTCGTCAATGTGCTCACCGTGCAAAGCGCGCTGCTGGCGACCCAGGAGCAGTGGGTGGAAAGCTCCACGGGCGTGTCGTTGGCCATGGTCGGCTTGTACAAGGCGTTGGGAGGAGGGTGGGAGTCGGTGTATCCGTTGCAAGCCGCTCACTGATGACTGTGGGAAGCCGAGCGTGCCTTTTACGTGACGTCGTCTTCAGTTGCGCACCCGTCAAGGGTGCGCGCTGTTGCCGCCAGGTGGGCATCGGGTTCTCCTTCAGTGCGAATTCGCCCAGGCTCACGGGCGAGGCTCATGGTAATCCCAACCTGGTCAAGTTCCGGCGATGCAATGCTCGCCATACCTTCCTCCAGGTCCATCGCGCTAAGCACATTCATCAGCACACCGAGGGATACGCCTGCCTCGCCCTGTCTCAGCCGTTGATAGGTTTGCCTTGTGATGCCCGCGCGGCTGCAGATGGTGGAGATTTTCAACCGACGACGAATGCGGGCTATTTCGATGCCGTTCCCGATACCTCTTATCAGTTCAGCGCTTCTCTCTGAAATATACCCTTTGTGGGGATAGGGCTTCGCTGTTTCTTGCATGATATATCACCCGTTAAAGCAGTAAAGGTAACTTATATCATCCAAGTATCTGAGGCCACCTGCAAAAAACCGACTCAATGCCCTAATGGCTTTTTGTAGGAGCGAGCTTGCTCGCGAAAAACTCACAGGCGCCGCGTTCAATCAGGAAACACGCGTTATCGTTGACGTTTTTCGCGAGCAAGCTCGCTCCTACAGAGGACATTTGGCTCGATGCCCGTTTTTTTTCCATGGTTGGAAGATTCAAAGGTTCTGCAAAAACACCACATACCCCCGAAACCACTCATTGCCCCGCAGATACCCCGGCTCTTGCCACTCCCCGCCCTGAATCAAACCAATCTTGAACGGCACGCCGAGCCGATTCATCCGCGGCAAATATGCCGCGTAATCCGGGATGCTTTGACGTCCTTGATAGGTCTGCACCACCACCTCATCCACCACGCCCTTGAGCTGGGCGATGGCGGCCGGGTCGGCGTTGCTGCTCCAGTCCATCAGGCCGGTGATGCTCAGCCGCAGGTCGGCCGGCAGACGCTGGCGCAGGTCGCGCAGGAAGGCGGCGTATTCGTGCAGGTACTGGGTGCGGGCGTCGAAGTCGATCTGGATGCCAATTACCGGATTGCCCGCGTCACGCCAGCGTTGCACCTGACCGAGCAGTTGGGTGTAGACCTGCTCCGGCCATCGCAGAGTGTGGGCGCGGTAGACCACCCAGACTTCGCCTTGGGTAATGCGTGGCACGCTGATGCCCTGGGCGATCAGCTGCACGCCGCGCTGGGGCGCGCGGCGGGTGGAATTGATCTGGCCTTGCAGAATATACAGGGTTCTGGCCTGCTTGATCACCGGCTGGGGCGTGACACCGCTCCACAGCCAGAAGGCGTCATAGTCGCGGGCGTCGACGCCGCCGAAGGCCGGGCTTGCCAGCAGCAGCAAGCCCAGCCACAGGGTTTTCACCAGTAGTACTGCAGCGATTTGCCCCACTGGGTGTCGGCGTAACCGCTCTTGAGCTGGCGGAACCAGCCCTTGCGCACCGTCGGCGCCACGTCTTCACCCCCGCAACTGTTGTAGCCGGCCGGCGCGTAGCAATTGATGGCGCGAAACAGTGCGTAGGCCTTGTCGGTTTTCGGTGCCTTGGCGTTGGCGATCACCTGCTTGTAGCCGTCCAGACGCGAGAAGGTTTCACCTTTGAACTGCGAGGCGGTGCTGCCCAGGCTGCCGGCGGCGCGGGGTTGTTCCAGGGGCATGCCGTCCAGGCCGTTGCGCAGGATGAATTCACCGAAGCAATTCAGTGCGTGCGGGTCTTTGGCGTCGTTCTGCAAGGTCGCGGCGGTTTGCGCGATGCTTGGGCAGGCGTAGCCGGATTCTGCTTTGTCGCCGTTCCACTGGAACAGCTTCAAGGTCTGGCCGCTGGTGTAGGTGTAGCCCAGGCTGGTGCCGAGCTTGTCTTCGGAGAACGAGGCTTGCTTGAGGTCGTCGGCGAAGGTCGCAAACTGGCTGTGCAGCAGGTCTTTGTAGAGCAGCACGAACTGTGCGGTCTGGCGTTCGGTCGGGTCGCTGGCATTGGCGATCTGCTGGCGCAGCAGCTCGGGGCCGGCGACGTTGCGCAGCAGGATGTAACGCACCTGTTTGGCGCTGATCGGCGAGTCGGTTGCGAACACTTTGACCAACTGGCCGCTGCGCTCGTAGTTCATCGCCAGGGCCAGCTCCAGTTGGTCGCGTTGCAGCGGTTGCTTGGCCAGGGGCAACAGTTGCAGCCACAGGGCTTGCGCACCTGCCCAGTCTTGTTTGGCTTCCAGGGCCAGGGCGCGCAGGGTCTGCTGGCTGAAGGCGAAATAGTCCAGGTTTGACGGCACGTCCGCCGGCAGATGCTTGAGGGCCGTATCGGGCTGATGCTCGACGTACAGGGCATACGCCGCTTGCAGGTAGTCGAACAACGCCGGCTCGTTGGCGAAGGTGCTCTTTTGCTTGTCGAGGTCTTCGCGGCTCAACAGGGGCGGGGTGTGGGCACGCATCGCCATCAGGTCGCTGACCACCTGCAGCATCGGGCTGTTCGCCGACTGGTTGCCGACCATCAACAGCTTGAGGTCGGCCTCTTCCACCAGTTCGTCCACGCTGACATTGCGCTGTGCGTCGGTGGCCTCGGTGAACTGCCAGGTGAAGTCTTCGGCAAGCTTGGCATCGTCCTTCGCCAGCCAATGCACCCGGCGCAGCAGGCCACGGGCGGAGGCCACGTAATCGCCTTGTGGATACGTTTTCAGGTAACCGAGAAAGCCTTGTTCGGCGGCGTTCAACGCGGGCTTGTCCACCTGCTCGCGCTGCGGCATGCCGTATTCGTCGAACGCCTGGGCCTGGGCCTGGTTCAGCGCGGTACGCGCGCTCATGTACAGCGCGGTTTCCTTCAGCCAGGGTACATCGCTGGCCCGTGCGGCGGCGAAACCGCGCTCGGCATCACCGAAGCGGCCACTGTAGAAATCAGCGGCGGCCTGCAAATAAGTGCGAAACAGTTGGGCATTGGGCGAGGGCGTCAACGGTGCGTCCACCACCTGGCCGTCCCAGTCACAGGTTGTCAGCAACTGCAAACGTGCTTTGACCAACACGTCGCGCTCGGCCGGCGGCATATCGGCCTTGATCACCTGGCTGATAAACGCCGTGGCGCTGTCGTCATCGTTGCTGCGGCAGCGGCTGCCCTCACCATTGAGGAAGGCTTCGCCGGCGGTCTTGTATTCCTCACGCTTGATGCCCAGCGGTTGAAGCAGGGTGTCGAGTTCGGCGGTGCGCGAGTCGTCCGCCTGGTTATCGGGTTCATCGCTCGCGGCCGGGATCGGCACCAGGCGGTATACCGGAAACGGCACCGGGCCGAAGCCCTGGGCCAGGTCGTCTTCGCCCAAGGCATTAGGGGTCAGCGGCGCGGCTTTTTTATCGGCCAGCAACAGGCGCAGGTTGACCCGGCTATCGTTGCCAGGGCTGAGAAAAGGCTGGTTGCTGCAGGGTTCAAGACTGTCACGCGACACCCGCCAGTCGGGGTAGCACGAGTCGTCGGAACTGGCCTGGGCCGCCAGGGGAATACCGGCCAGCAGGGCCAGAGCCAGAGGTGACAGCAAACCGATGCGCATAACGTTTCCTTGATCCTGAGTCCGTGGAGGAGGGCAATCATAGCCTGATCCTACGAGTGCTTCGGTGAAGGCCTACGCAAATTGTTGATTTGTCCGATTCCAGCAACGGCCCCAGGGCTTTTGCCCTACAGTGGCGGTGTTTGCATATGCGCAGTATTTGTCCCGTAGTGGGCAGTCGTAACGGAGTCGATATGCGTCGGTCTGTGGTAGAGCAAAATGAAAAAGTCCGGGCCTTGCCTGCGTTCAATCGCCTGACCCGGGACGGTGCCGGATGGCTCAGCCGTCTCTGGTGGGTGCCGATCCTGGCGCTGGCCATGGCCCTGCGGTTCTACCACATGACGTCGGCGGCGATCTGGGGTGACGAGGGCTCGAGCCTCTTGCTCAGCGAATATGCGGTGGCCGACCTGTGGTTTCACGCCGCCCACGATGTGCATCCGCCGCTGTATTTTCTGCTGCTGCGCGGCTGGATCGAAGTGTTTGGCGACAGCATCTGGTCGATCAGAAGCATGAGTGCCATCCCCGGTGCCGTCGTGGTGGGCCTGGGGGTCTGGCTGACGCGTCAATTGTCCAGCCGTCGCGCCGCGCTGCTGGCGGGTATCCTGCTGGCGCTGCTGCCGACGGCGGTGCGCTACAGCCAGGAAGTGCGCATGTATTCGCTGCTCGGCGTATGGCTGTTGGGGGCGACGCTGGCGCTGGTGTACTGGATGAGGCAGCCCGAGCGCACGCGTTACCTGGCCGCTTACGTGCTGCTGATGAGTGCCGGTTTCTATACCCATTACTTCACCGCGCTGTGCGTGCTGGTGCACTGGGCATACCTGGGGCTGCAGCCGCCCGGCCAGCGTTTGCTCACGCGCCCGGCATGGTGGGCGGCCAACGCCACGATTGTGGTGTTGTACCTGCCCTGGCTGCCGAACCTTCTGGACCTGGTGCAGCACGTCGAACAGCTCAAGGTAGGCGGGGACATTGGTTGGGAAGAGCCGGTCAACCTGCTGTCCCTGCCCTCGATGATCTGGCAGTTCGTGTTGCAGGATGAAGGCGTTGATTTCTGGGCGCCGCTGTTCTGGATTTTTCCGCTGTTGTTGGTCGCGGTGGTCCTGGTGACGGCATGGCGCAACCCCGGGGCTCATTTGCCTGCATTGTTTTTCCTGCTGCCGTTGCTGTTGGTGTACGGCGTGTCGTTTATCTCGCCGGTCTTTATCGAGCGCTACCTCACGGTGTATGCCCTGGGTCTGCCAATCACCCTTGCGCTTGCCATCGACCGCTTGCCGTCACGCCTGTCATGGCTGGGCGCAGCGCTGTTGGTGCTGTTTATTGGCATGGAACTGCTGGGCCTGAAGAACAACTTCGAGGTGGATGAGCAGGATCAATTCAACGTGCCGGTGGAGTTCGTCAATCGCAATTACCAGGAGGACGACCGCATCGTCCTCAGCGACATGATGTGGTATCTGAGCTACGTGTATTACGATCAGACCGATGCGCAGTTGCAGCTTTACACCCCGCCCAAACCTGACGGCACCTCGACCCGCCCGAATGCCTACGGCTTCGGCACGCTGGTGGATCAGGACGGCGGACGCATCTATCTGGATCGCCTGTCAGCACTGCCTGTCCAAACGCGGCGGGTATGGTTGATCAGCAGCAACGAAGCGCCGGACGAATTCGCGCCACTGCCCAACGGCTGGCGCGAACTCAGTCGCCAGGACGGCGGTGGCGCGAGGGCGCGGTTGTTCGTGTTATGCAACGTACCGGCGCCGCAGCCTGAAGGCTGTCGCTAGACGCTCCTGAAAGGGCTCGCTCTTGAACAGGCTTGTGAGGAACATTCCATGGAGTCGCCCTGGGCAGCGAGTTGAATCTGAAGTCGCAGGGTGGGCGAGCGGTGTAAAAAAATATCCAAAGAAATGCAGGGATGTAAAAAAAAATGGTGAGCGGTAAAAAAAACTGGGCTTTAATCGCTCAAGTGAATTTTTTCTGGAAGGGCTCGCCATGCCGACAGTCGGATACGCTCATCTGTGTGAGGCGCTGGATCTAAAGGTGATCGCACCGCTGCGGGCTGCGATGATCAAGCCGGTGACCAGGATTTCTCTGATCGGTGGCTGCCTGGCGGTGCCCCATTCGGTGGCGCCTGCCCAGCATGCGCTGTTTGAGCACGTACTGTTTGCACTTAAGCATGAAGGGGTGAATCTGGCGATACTTGCCCAAGTGTTCGAACAGCTCGGCCCAGAGCCGTTCCTAGAGGCGCTGGCCGACTCGCCCAACGGTGCGTTTATCCGAAAAGCCTGTTTTCTTTGGGAAGGCTTTACCGGGAAAATGCTTGATCACGCCCTTCCTGTTCGTGGGCGCGTCGTTCCCTTGTTCGATCCCCAGCGCTATGTGACTGGCCCCAGTATTCGCAACAGTCGTTGGCGAGTGGATTTCAATGGTTTGGGCTCTTTGCATTATTGCGCCACCGTAGAGCGAACGCCTGAGCTGGAAGCGTTGTTGGCGCTTGATGTATTGGCTCGCGCCAAATCCTTCATGGCCACCCTCCCACCCGAAATGATGGACCGCGCCATCCAGTGGGCGTACCTGCACGAAACCCGCGATTCATTTGCCATCGAAAAAGAACAACCCAGCGAAGAAAAATCCCGTCGCTTCGTTCAACTCCTGCGCCAGGCCCACGAAGGCCGTTTGCTCACCGAGGACTACTTGGTCGAGCTGCAAAACAGCACCGTCTCCAACCCCTTCGACAAAGCCGTCGCGTTTCGCCACGAACAGAACCATCTGCACAACGGGCTGCGCGGCGCAGCCGGTGTGAGCTACGTACCGCCCGCCCCCGCGCTTTGCCAGGAATTGATGGAGGAGCTGATGGCCTTCGCCAACCAGCCCGTGCGAGACGTCGATCCTTTGGTTGCGGCGGCGGTCACCGCTTTCGGCTTCGTCTTCCTGCACCCGTTCATGGACGGTAATGGGCGCCTGTCTCGCTTCCTGATTCACCAGACGCTTTGCCACTACGGTGCATTGGAAAACGGCTTGTTGTTACCGGTCTCCGTCGCCATGAAGCACGAAGAGCAAGCCTACCTGGAGGCGCTGAAAACCTTTTCCCAGCCAACCCGTGAATTCTGGAACGTCACCTGGCTGGATGCGGAGCATATGGCCTTTGACTTCATCGGCCATCCCTCGATCTACCGCTACTGGGATGCGACCCGCTGCGTCGAATTCACCCTGCAAATGGCCCGCCGTGCCCTGGAAGTGGAACTGCGCGAAGAAACCGAATTCCTCGACCGCTACGACCGTGTGATCAAGGCGGTGAACCAACGCTACGACGTACGTGGGAGTGATTTGTCGAAGCTGGTAATGATGTGCCTGGATAACGGGGGGAAGGTCTCGAAGCACCGGCGTAAGCAGTTTCAGTACAGCGTGGCGGAAGAGGTGTTCGGGTTTATTGAAGAGGAGACCATGAGGTTGATTGGCGAGTAAAAGGGCGATTGCTCACAGATCTAAATGTGGGAGGAGGCCGTGGTGTGCCGCTGAATCGCTCCATCCATCGAGAAACTGTTTCAAAACTTGACGACGACTCGTCCCTCCATCATATTAATAGTTAGCAAACTAACTGTATGCAAGCTATCCAATGCCTCAGTCCCTCGAACAACTCCAGATGAACCTCAGCAGCAGCATGGTGGTGGGCGCCCGTAACTGGCGCAAGATCTGCCAGACCACGCTGGTGAGCTATGGCATCTCCGAAGCCTGCGCCGTGCCGTTACTGATGATCGGTCGCTTGGGCGACGGTGTGCATCAAGTCAAAGTAGCCCAGGCTTCCGGTATGGAAAGCCCATCACTGGTGCGCCTGCTCGACCGGCTGTGCGGTGACGGTTACGTCTGCCGCACCGAAGACATCCACGACCGCCGTGCCAAGGCCCTTAGCCTCACCGAGCGTGGCCGTGAGCTGGTGCAGGCGGTGGAGGCGCAACTGGTGCGCCTGCGTAACGAAGTCCTGGCGGATATTGCCACGCCGGATCTGGAAGCCGCGCTGCGGGTGCTGCGGGCCTTCGAAGCGGCCGAGGCTGTGTCGCCTTGAACGGATTCCTTACCGGTTTTCCACCTGCCCGCGACTGGTTCTACGGGGTGCGTACCTTCGCCGCGTCGATGATCGCGCTGTACATCGCCATGCTCATGCAAATGCCGCGTCCGTATTGGGCGATGGCCACGGTGTATATCGTCTCCAGCCCGTTTGTCGGGCCCACCAGTTCCAAAGCCTTGTACCGCGCGATCGGCACTTTGATGGGCGCGGCGGCGGCGGTGTTTTTTGTACCGATGTTCGTGCAGTCACCCTACATTCTGGTGGTGGTGATCGCTCTGTGGACGGGCACCCTGCTGTTCCTTTCCCTGCATCTGCGCACAGCCAACAGCTACGCCCTGATGCTGGCCGGCTACACCTTGCCGCTGATTGCCCTGCCGGTGGTGGACAACCCCCTGGCGGTGTGGGATGTGGCCGAGGCGCGTACCGAGGAAATCTTTCTCGGTATCGCCGTGGCCGCCGTGGTGGGCGCGATGTTCTGGCCGCGTCGCCTGATGCCGGTGTTCGATGGCTCGGTCGCCAAGTGGTTCAGCGACGCCCAGGTCTACAGCCAGCGCTTTCTCACCCGCGATGTGGAGCCTGAAGCGGTCAGCAGCCTGCGCGGTGGCATGGTCGCCACCTTCAACACCCTCGAATTGATGATCGGCCAGTTGCCCCACGAAGGCGCGCGGCCGCAGACGGTGCGCAACACTAAGGAATTGCGCGGGCGCATGGTCCACCTGTTGCCGGTGATCGATGCCCTGGACGATGCGGTGTACGCCATCGAACATCGCGCGCCGGAATTTCTCGCTCAGCTCACGCCGTTGCTGCAAGCCGCCAGCGCCTGGCTGCAAGGCACCACCGAAACCGCCCCCCTGGAACGCTGGCGCGTACTACGCGACACGATCGATGCCGCGCAACCTCAGGGCGAGGCGCTGGACGACCGTCACACGCTGCTGTTCTCCAACGCCCTGTACCGCCTGGGCGAGTGGGTCGACCTGTGGCAAGACTGCCGCAGCCTGCAAGCCGCCATTCAGTGCGAAAGCCAGGACACCTGGCGCGCCGTCTACCGCCACTGGCGCCTGGGCCGGCTCACGCCGTTCCTCGACCGTGGGCTGATGTTCTACTCGGCGTTTTCCACCGTCACCGCGATCATCGTTGCCTCGGTGCTGTGGATTTTGCTGGGCTGGACTGATGGCGGCAGCGCGGTAATCCTCGCTGCCGTGGCGTGCAGCTTTTTCGCCTCGATGGACGACCCCGCGCCGCAGATCTACCGGTTCTTTTTCTGGACTGCCATGTCGGTGCTGTTCGCCAGCCTGTATCTGTTCCTGGTGCTGCCCAACCTGCACGATTTCCCCATGCTGGTGCTGGCGTTCGCCGTGCCGTTCATCTGCATCGGCACCCTCACTGTGCAGCCACGGTTTTACCTGGGCATGCTGCTGACGCTAGTCAATACTTCGTCCTTCATCAGCATCCAGGGCGCCTATGACGCGGACTTTCTCAACTTCGCCAATGTCAACCTGGCCGGTCCCGTGGGCCTGCTGTTTGCCTTTGTATGGACCCTGATCGCACGGCCCTTCGGCGCCGAACTGGCGGCCAAGCGCCTGACCCGTTTCAGCTGGCGCGACATCGTCAGCCTCACCGAGCCCGCCACCCTGGCCGAACACCGACACATGGCCGCACAAATGCTCGACCGCCTGATGCAGCACCTGCCGCGCCTGGCCCTCACCGGCCAGGACACCGGCACCGCCCTGCGCGACCTGCGCGTGGCGCTGAACCTGCTCGATCTGCTCGCCTACTCGCCGCGCATCCTCGGCGTGCCGCGTGTGTTGCTCAACCAGGTGGTGGAAGGCGTGGGCGGTTATTTCAAAGCCTGCCTCAAGGCCGGTGAACGCTTGCCCGCGCCCAGCGGTCTGCTGATGACCCTGGACCGCACGCGCCGCGCCCTCAACGGCCAGGGCCTGCAAGACGCCGATGACACGCGCCTGCACCTGCTGCATGCCCTGGCCGGCCTGCGCCTGGCGCTGTTGCCTGGCGTGGAGTTTATTGGCGGCACGGAAATCGAAGCGCCGCTACCTGATGGAGCGCCTTTATGATCGGTGACCTGGATATCAGCGGCGTCTTCCTGCCCACGCTGCTGGTGCTGATGGGCATTACCTATGTGTTGTTTCTGGTGGTGCACGGGCTGTTGACGCGCATGCACTTCTATCGCCTGGTCTGGCACCGGGCATTGTTCAATGTGGGGCTCTACGCGCTGTTGCTGGGCGCGGTGGACTCACTCAGTCGATATCTGATGACATGAAAAAACCTTTTTTGACCATCGGCCGTGTTGTCCTCACGCTGTTGATCGTGACGTTTGCGGTCGTCGTCGTGTGGCGCATGGTCATGTACTACATGTTTGCGCCCTGGACCCGTGACGGCCACATCCGCGCCGACATCGTGCAGATCGCCCCGGACGTGTCCGGGCTGATCCAGCGCGTCGACGTGCGCGACAACCAGTTGGTGACCAAAGGCCAGGTGCTGTTCGCCGTCGACCAGGACCGTTTCAAGCTGGCCCTGCGCCAGGCCCAGGCCGCCGTGGCCGACCGCCAGGAAACCCTGGCCCAGGCCCAGCGCGAGTACAAGCGTAACCGTGGCCTGGGCAACCTGGTGCCCAGCGAGCAACTGGAAGAAAGCCAGTCCCGCGTGGCCCGTGCCCAATCGGCCCTGGCCGAGGCGCAAGTGACGGTGGATTCCGCCCAGCTCAACCTCGACCGCTCGGTGATCCGCAGCCCGGTGGACGGCTACGTCAACGACCGCGCGCCGCGCGCCCAGGAATTCGTCACCGCCGGGCGCCCGGTGCTGTCGGTGGTGGACAGCAACTCCTTCCATATCGACGGCTACTTCGAAGAAACCAAGCTGGACGGCATCCGCGTCGGCATGGGCGTGGACATCCGCGTGATCGGCGACAACGCCCGCCTGCATGGTCACGTGCAGAGCATCGTCGCCGGTATCGAAGACCGCGACCGCAGCAGCGGTTCCAACCTGCTGCCCAACGTCAATCCGGCGTTCAGCTGGGTGCGCCTGGCCCAGCGGATTCCGGTACGCATTGCCTTCGATGAGGTGCCGGCGGACTTTCGCATGATCGCCGGGCGTACCGCGACCGTGTCGATCATCGACGACACGGCCCACGCCGGAGACCAGCCATGAAACAACTGCTGGCCACCGCTGCGCTGGGGTTGTTGCTGTCGGCCTGCCAGGTGGTAGGCCCGGATTACAAGCTGCCGGACACGGCCGCCGTCAACCGTGACGACCTGCAAGGGACTATCGCGGGGGAGGGTAATAACGTGGTGTCGGCGCCCGTGCCGACCGACTGGTGGAAGCTGTACAAAGACCCGCGCCTGGATGAACTGGTGCGCCAGGCCATGGCTTCCAACACCGACCTGCGCGTGGCCGCCGCCAACTTGCAACGCGCGCGCTACCAGACCCAGCAGGCCGAATCCGCCGGCGGCTGGAGTGCCGGGGCCAAGGCTGAAGCGCAGCGGTTGCAGGAATCCGGCGAAGCCTTTTTGCTGGCGGACAAAGTCCCGGTGGACAACATCGGCAGCGTGGGCATCACCACCTCGTACCAATTCGATCTGTTCGGCACCTTGCAGCGCGGCATCGAAAGCGCCCAGGCCAGCGCCGATGCGGCCCAGGCGGCCGCCGATATCGCGCGCATTACCCTGGTGGCCGATGTGGTGCGCTCCTACACCCAGGTCTGCGCCGCCAACGAAGAGCTGGCAATAGCCAACGAGTCCCTCGACCTGCAAGCCCAAAGCACCAAACTGACCCAACGCCTGCGCGACGCCGGCCGTGGCGACGAAACCCAGGTCACGCGCTCTCAAACCCAATACAAATCCCTGCGCGCCGATATGCCGCGCTACGAAGCGGCGCGCCAGGCGGGGTTGTTCCGTCTGTCGATGCTGCTGGCCAAACCCCTCGATCAACTGCCGGCCGGCACCGCCAGTTGCGCCGAGTTGCCGCACATCGCCCAGCTGTTGCCGGTGGGCGACGGTGCGGCGTTGCTCAAGCGCCGCCCGGATGTGCGCCAGGCCGAACGCCAACTGGCCGCTGCGACGGCGCGCATCGGCGTGGCCACCGGCGCCTTGTACCCGGACATCGCCATCGGCGCCACGGTGGGCACGGTGGGCCTGCTCGACAACCTCGGCCAGCCGGCGACCAATCGCTGGGGCTTTGGCCCGATGATCAGCTGGACGGTGCCGACCAACGGTGCCCGTGCACGCATCCACGAAGCCGAAGCCGCGACCCAGGGTGCCCTGGCGCATTTCGACGGGGTGGTGCTCAACGCTATCCGCGAAACCCAGACCGGCCTGGCGCAGTACACCGCCATGCTGCAGCGCCGTGAAGCGTTGGCCGACGCCGAGCGCTCTGCTCGCGAGGCGGCGGACCAGACCCACCGCTTCTTCCAGGCCGGGCGCGAGTCGTTCCTGGCAGACCTGCAAGCCACGCGCACCTACACCACCATGCGCGCGCAATTGGCGGCGGCCAACACCCAGGTTGCGATGAGCCAGATCGACCTGTTCCTGGCCCTGGGCGGCGGCTGGGAAAGCGGACGAACGCAAGGGGTAAAACCCGGCAAACCGTGAGGTGATAGCTATGCTTTGTCCAAGGGGCGTCAAGCCTCGCTGGACACTGCTCGCGTTGCTCATGGGGATTCGAATAATGAAAAACCCTTATGCTCCCGCTTTCTGGTGCGTGCTCTTCGCACTGGTGCTGTTATCGGCCGCGTATTTCTACGGGGTCATGCTCGCCCACCAACTCGACAAGGCCATGGTGTTTCTCGACAGCGCCTGCCTGGTGATCGGCACCTTGTCCATCGGCGTGGTGGCCTGGGCCTCCTATCAAAACCAACGGGTGAAGCGAAAGTTGCTGGAACAAGGCAAGACCCGCGTCGCGATCTGGGACACCAAGGTGGCGCTGCGCCGTGTCGAAACCGTGTTCGACCGCTATTTCTGGGGCAGCTACTGGCAACCCGGTCGCACCTTCCAGGAAGTCATGGGCGACCTTACCGGCACGCCCCTGGAAAAAAGCCTCGAGGTGCTGAAGAAGCAATGCGTCGTGCTCGACCGGCAGGTCGCCGACGGCAGGCACTGGCTGAATAACGCGCGGGAATTGTCCGATGTCGCCACGCAAATGGCCCGTGAGCGCTACCAGCTGGACTTCTGCGACCCCAAGGCCGACACCCCCGGCAATGCGGTCATACACCGCGAGTTTGAGGTGTTGGTCTACACTTGGACGGCGCGCTTGAAGAGCTTCGATCACCAATTGGATGAAATCGAGCTGGAGTACTCCTGAACTCCTGCGCAACTGATCCCTCTGAAAGGCTGGGCCGTTTGCGCCCGCCAGTGCTAATCTTCCCCAGCCTTTCGGCCACACGGGCCACTACTGCAGGAGCGAGCTTGCTCGCGAAAAACGTCAACGATAACGCGTGCATTCTGAATAAACGCGGTGCCTATGAGTTCTTCGCGAGCAAGCTCGCTCCTACAAGGACCCCTCCGGGGTTCAAGGAAGACAGCCCACTTCTCACAGGATTTGATCAGGTCACTTCATGAATAAGCCAGCAGTCGTTCTTTTGGGTTTCGTTGTCGCCGTTGGCGTCGTCAGTGCAGGCGGCGCCTGGTACACCGGTAAACAACTGGAGCCGGTGCTGCAAACCGCGATCCAGAACGCCAACAAGGAACTGCAGACCTCCATGGCCGGCGTGGACGGTAGCGTCTCCCTGGAGCTGGTCTCCCTGGACCGTGGCGTGTTCAGCAGCACCGCCCATTACCGCCTCAAGGGCCAGGGCAGTGTGTTCGGCGAGCAAAACCCGAACCCCGAGCTGCTGTTCGTCGACCATATCGAACACGGCCCGCTGCCGTTCTCGCGCCTGGTCAGCCTGAAATGGCTGCCGGTAATGGCCACCAGTCACTACGCACTGGAAAAGAACGCCACCACCGAACCATGGTTCGCTGCCGCCAAAGACGTGTCGCCGCTCAAAGGCGTGGCCAATATCGGTTACAGCCGTTCGGTCAACGGCAACGTCGAACTGCTGCCCCTGGAGTTCAAGGACGACAAGTCCTCGGTGAGCTTCTCCGGCGCCAACCTCGAATTCGACAGCAGCGCCGAAGGCCAGAAGGTCAAGGCCGACGGCTACATGAACAGCCTCAAGGTCGCGGCCGTCGATGCCAATGGCGACGCGTTCGAAGCTGAACTGGCCGGCCTGACCGTCGCCAGCAACCTGGCCAAATCCACGTTCGGTTTCTACACCGGCCAGAACACCATCGAACTGACCGACACCAAGGTCACCTTCGGCCCGCAGAAGTCTGTGCTGACCCTCAAGGGCTTCGAGCAGAAAGATTCCAGCGAGACCCAGGACAACAACCTGGCCGGCCGCGTCGACTACAAGATCGACGAGATCGGTTACCAGGGTAAGCCTGTGGGCTCGGCCGCCATGGCCGTCAGCATGAAAAATGTCGACATCCCGGCGATGCTGGTGTTGACCAAGCTCTACCAGGACAAGATGCAGCCGGTGCAAGCCGCCGCCGCTGCCGGCCAACCCGCGCCCGAGCTGCAACTGACCGAAGCCGAGCAGACCCTGGCCGAAGCCAACGTCAACCAGGTGCTGGCCGCCAAGCCGCAAGTGGCGGTGGAAAACCTGTCGCTGAAAACCACCCATGGCGAGAGCAGGTTCAACCTTGTCCTGGACCTGGCCAAGCCGGCCTCCATGGAACTGCCACCGGTTGAACTGGGCAAGCAGATGATTGCGCTGCTGGACGCCAACCTCACCCTGTCCAAACCGATGATCAGCGACGTGGCCGCGCTGCAAGCCCAGGTCGGCGGCGTGACCGACCCGAAAGCCATCGAACAGCAATCGCAAATGGCGGCCGAGATGGTCAGCGGTGTGGCCGTGGGTACGCAACTGGCAGCCCTGGTAGGCACCGACGTGGTGTCCAAGCTGCACTATGCCAACAACGAAGTGACCTTCAACGGCCAGAAAATGACCGTCGAGCAGTTCATCAGCTTCGTGATGTCCAAAGCCGGTGCAATGGGCGGCGCGCAGTAACCCTGGAATACAGTTAAAACTGTGGGAGGGGGCTTGCCCCCGATGGCGGAGTGTCAGTCAGTAAATTTTCAGCTGACCCACCGCTATCGGGGGCAAGCCCCCTCCCACATTGTGTTTTGTGCCTGTCGAAAGATCCCTGCCGGTCAATTCTGAACAATTGTTCTGAATTGCCCTTGCCCCTGCCTGGCTAAGGGATAGTTCCCCCAGGAAAGCTAGGTCGGGTCCCGAGACGCCGACACCCTGATGCACATCGCTCAGGATCACCCATCGTTGCAGCTTTCCTTGTAAGGAAGCCGACGACATGTTGCCAATCCCTCCACTCAGCGCTTCAGGCCGGTTGCGGTTGCTTATCGCAGCAGCCCTGTGCAGCCAATTGCTGATGCCCGCCTGTGCCGTGGCCGACCCCGCCTATGACGCCCTGATCATCCAGGCGCGCAACGGTCACTTCGCGCCGGCACTGACCCAGCTGCGCCAGCTGTCCGCTGAACGCCAGACCCCAGGCCAGGTCAGCGATCACCTGGTGATTGCCGGTTGGGCCGGGCAGGACGTGGAAGTGTTGACGGTGTATGAGGCACAGGGCAAGCATCGCAACCTGACCACCCAGGCACTGGCCACGGTGGCGCGCACCTATCGCAATCAGAAGCAGTGGGCCCAGGCCGAGGCGGTCTATCGCCAGACGCTGTTGCGTGAGCCGAATAATATCGACCTGCAACTGGGCCTGGCGCTCACCCAGGCCGATGGCGGCAAGGCCGGCGAGGCGGTGCAACGCCTGCGCGCGCTGGTGGCGGCGCAACCCAATGACCCCAACCGCCGCATGGCCCTGGGCTACGCGCTGACCCGCGCCGGGCTGAACTACGACGCGCTGTTCGAGTTCGACCAGGCGTTCATCCGCGCCGGCGACAAGCCCGACGTGGCGCGTGAATACCTCGTCGCCCTGCAAAAGGCGCGCTTGCCGGAAGCCGCGCTGCGCCTGTCGGCCAGGCGTCCGGGCCTGGTGGACGCGGTGACCCGGCGCCGCCTGGAAGGCGACCTGGCCGCCGAGCGCGTGCGCATCGCCGAGTTCGCCACGCGCACCGAAAAAGAACGCTACGTGGTCGCCGACCGCGCCCTCAGTGACTACGACCGACTGATCGCACGCTGGACCCCGGACGCCAGTGCCCATGACGACGTGGTGCGCTGGCGCATCGACCGCCTGGGCGCGCTGAAGGCCAGGGCACGTACGGCCGAGGTGATCCGCGAGTACCAGACTTTTAACCGCGAAGGCGTGCAATTGCCCACGTATGCGTTGCGTTGGGTGGCCGCCTCATACCTCGACCAGCGCCAGCCGGAACAAGCCGAACCCTTGTATCGCCAGGTGCTGAGCGCGCCGGACGCCGACGCCAGTTACCGCGTCGACGACAGCACCGCGTTGTTCTACGCCCTGCTGGAAAGCGACAAGGTCGAGGACGCCCGCCAGGTCGCCGACACCCTGGCCAGGGAACAGAAACCCCGCGTCGAACTCAAGGGCTTGCCGATTGGCAACCCCAACGACAACTGGATGGACGCGCAGCAACTCTCCGCCCAGGCCGGCACCTTCGGCGGCGACCTGCCGGGCAGCGAAGTCAACCTGGAAGCGCTGGTGGCCAAGGCGCCAGGCAATGTCGGCCTGCGCATCGCCCAGGCCGACATGTACCGCGCCCGTGACTGGCCGCGCCGCGCCGAAGGCACCCTCAAGGAAACCGAAGCCCAGGCGCCCCGCGACATCGGCCTGCAAGTGTCCCAGGCCTACACCGCCATGGACCTGCAGGAGTGGCGCCAGATGGACGCCCTCACCGACGACGTGGTCGCGCGCAACCCGGACAACCGCCAGGTGCAACGTCTGCGCCGCCTGCGCGATGTGCATGACATGGCCGAACTGCGCGTCGAGGCCTACACCGGCAAGAGCTACGGCGGCGGCAATAACGACGACACCGGTGCAGTCTCCGGCAGCCGCGACTGGGGCATTGAAAGCGTGATCTACACGCCGCCCATCGACGAAGACTGGCGCCTGTTCGCCGGAGCCGGCTACGCCACCGCCGACTTCAGCGAAGGCACCGGCCAGCACCGTTGGCAGCGCGTGGGCGTGGAGCGGCGCACCCGCGACATGACGCTCGAAGCCGAGGTATCCAACCATTCCTACGGCGATGGCTCCAAGCAAGGCGCGGCCGTCTCGATTGCCCGCGACATCAACGACCACTGGCAGTACGGCGGCAGTGTCGGCTACCTGCTCAGCACCACGCCGCTGCGCGCCTTGAACGACGGCGTCACGGCCAATGGCGGCAGCGGTTTTATCCGCTGGCGCGCCAATGAAAGTCGCGAGTGGAAACTCACCCTCAGCCCGTCGCACTTCAGTGACGGCAATGATCGCGTCGAAGCGCTGCTCAGCGGCCGCGAGGGCCTCTACAGCTCGCCCCATGTGCAAGTCGACCTGGGCCTGGAAGTCGCCGCGAGCCGCAACAGCAAGGAAGACACCGCGTACTTCAACCCGAAGTCGGACTTCACGGTGTTGCCCGTGATCAACGTCAACCACGTGCTCTATCACCGCTACGAGACCCAGTGGAGCCAGCAGTTCCAGATCGGCGCGGGCACCTACAGCCAGCGCGACTATTCCACGGGTGGCATCGGCCTTGTCGGCTACGGCCAGCGCTTTCGCTGGAACGACGTACTGGAAATGGGCGCCAACCTCAGCCTGATCAGCCGACCTTATGACGGCGACCGCGAACGCGATCTGCGCCTGCTCGTCGACCTCACTTACCGTTTCTAGAAGAGCCTGACCATGACCGTCCTCAGCCGTTGCTTGTTGGTCCTGGGTCTAATGCTGGCCGCCGCGTGCGCCCAGCAACCCGCGCCCTATACCCCACCCGCGCAGCGGCCAACCGCGCCCAACGAAGCGCCGTGGCCGCAAAACCATTTCCTGGGCATTGCCTACCATGACGTCAATGATCGCGACCCCGATCAGGCGGTGGTGGCGGTGCGCACCGAACGCTTGATCGAACAACTGGCCTGGCTGCGCGAGAACGGCTACCAGGCGGTCAGCGTCGACCAGATCCTGGCCGCGCGCAACGGCGGCCCGACGCTGCCGCCCAAGGCCATCATGCTCAGCTTCGACGACGGTTACGCAAGCTTCTACACCCGCGTGATGCCGATTCTGCGCGCCTACCACTGGCCGGCGTTACTGGCGCCAGTGGGCTACTGGATCGACACGCCGCTGAACAAACCGGTGGACTTCGCCGGTTCACCGCGTCCGCGTGGAGAGTTCCTCACCTGGCAGCAGATTCGCGAAGTGTCCCAGTCGGGCCTGGTGGAAATCGCCGCGCACACCGACGCCAACCACAAAGGCATCCTCGCCAACCCCCAAGGCAACCTGGAGCCGGCGGCAACGTCCCTGCGCTTTGACCCGGCCACCGGGCGCTATGAAAGCCAGGCGCAGTTCGATGCGCGGCAGCGTGCGGACGTCGTGGCGATTTCCAACAAGATCCAGGCCGTGACCGGCAAAAAACCACGGGTGTGGGTATGGCCCTATGGCGCGGCCAAAGGCACGTCGTTGGCGATCGTCAGCGAGCAGGGCTACCAGATGGCGCTGACCCTGGAAGACGGCCTCGACAGCTCCAGTGATCTGATGAACAGTCCGCGCTTTCTGGTGGCCTCCGATCCCGACGGCGAGCACTTCGCCAACAGCATCGTCGCCGCACAGACCCCGGCGCCGCTGCGCGTATTGCATGTGGACCTGGACAACGTCTACGACCCCGACCCGGCCCAGCAGGCGCGCAACCTCGACGTACTGGTGCAGCGCGTGGTGGACATGGGCGCCGGCACCGTGTTCCTGCAAGCCTTCGCCGACCCCAAGGGCGACGGCCTGGTGCATTCACTCTACTTCCCCAACCGTCACTTGCCGGTGCGCGCCGACCTGTTCAACCGCGTCGCCTGGCAACTGCACACCCGTGCCCATGCGGCGGTGTATGCCTGGATGCCCGTGCTCAGTTTCGCCCTCGACCCCAAGCTGCCGCGCGTGACCCGTTGGGACCCGCAAACCGCCAGGCTGGGCACCGATCCCGACCAGTACCAACGCCTGTCGCCGTTCGACCCGCAGGTGCGCAAAATCATCGGTGAAATCTACGAAGACCTGGCCCGCAACAGCGCCATCGACGGCGTGCTGTACCACGACGACGCCGTGCTCTCGGACTTCGAAGACGCCAGCCCCGCCGCGCTCAAGGCGTACGCGGCCAATGGTCTGCCTGACACTGTCGCCGCCTTGCGCGCCGACCCCGCCACGCTGCAACGCTGGACCCGCTTCAAGAGCCGCTACCTGATCGACTTCACCCAGGAGCTGACCACCAAGGTTCGCGCCATCGCCGGGCCGCAGGTGCAGACCGCGCGCAATATCTTCGCCGAGCCGATGCTCAACCCGGCCAGCGAAGCCTGGTTTGCGCAGAACCTCGACGACTTCCTGCAGGCCTATGACTGGACCGCGCCGATGGCCATGCCGTTGATGGAAGGTCAGGAATTGAAGACCTCCGATGCCTGGCTGGAAAAACTGGTGGCGACCGTCAAGGCACGCCCGGGAGCCTTGGAAAAAACCATTTTCGAGCTGCAAGCCAAAGACTGGCGCACCAAAGCCGCGCCGGATATCAGCGCTGAGCAACTGGCGCAATGGATGGGCGTGCTCAAACGCCAGGGGGTCAAGAGCTTTGGCTACTACCCGGACAACTTCCTGGAAAATTCCCCGGACCTGAAGACGGTACGTCCGGCCCTTTCCAACCAGTGGAACCCTTGATCATGTTCGACAGAATCCTGGCTATATTCGTGCTGGCACTGGTACTGGGCGTGCCCCTGGGCCTGATCTTCCTGGTCACCGGGCAGTTCCTGATGGACTTCGTGTTTTTCTACCCGCTGTTCATGTCCGCGCTGTGGATTGCCGGCGGCCTGTACTTCTGGCTGCACTGGGAGCGCCACTGGCCGTGGCAGGAGGACACCCCGGCGCCGACCCTGGCCGGCAACCCGCTGATCTCGATCATCATCCCTTGCTACAACGAAGGCGATAACGTCGCCGACACCATGGCGGCCGCCCTGGGCCAGGTGTACACGAACATCGAAGTGATTGCGGTCAACGACGGCTCCAGCGACAACACCGCTGCGATACTCGACGCGCTGGCGCTGCAACACCCACGCCTGCGCGTGCTGCACCTGGCGCAGAACCAGGGCAAGGCCGTGGCCCTGCGCATGGGTGCGGTAGCGGCGCGCAGCGAATACCTGGTGTGCATCGACGGCGATGCGTTGCTCGACAAAAACGCGGCGGCCTACCTGGTCGCGCCGATGCTCGACAACCCGCGCCTGGGCGCCGTCACCGGCAACCCGCGTGTGCGCACACGTTCGACCCTGATCGGCCGGGTACAAGTGGGCGAGTTCTCCTCGATCATCGGCCTGATCAAGCGTACCCAGCGCGTGTTCGGACGCATCTTCACGGTGTCGGGTGTGGTGGTGGCGTTCCGTAAAAAGGCGCTGAACCGCATCGATTACTGGAGCACCGACATGATCACCGAGGACATCGATGTCAGCTGGAAGCTGCAACTCGATCACTGGGCGATCTTCTACGAGCCGCGCGCGCTGTGCTGGATCCTCATGCCGGAAACCGTCGGCGGCCTGTGGAAACAGCGCCTGCGCTGGGCCCAGGGCGGCGCTGAAGTGCTGTTCAAGAATATCCGTGGCATCTGGCAATGGCGCCATCGCTACCTGTGGCCGCTGCTGTTCGAATATTGCCTGTCCACCGGCTGGGCCTTCACCTTCCTGCTCTCGGTGGTGTTCTGGGGCCTGGGCAAATTCATGGTGTTGCCGCCGGCGATTACCGTCGACTCCCTGGTGCCGCCGGCGTTTACCGGGCTGGTGCTGGCGATGGTGTGCCTGCTGCAGTTCGCGGTGAGCATCCTGATTGACCGACGCTACGAAAAAGACCTGTGGAAAACCCTGTTCTGGACCGTGTGGTACCCGATGGTGTTCTGGCTGGTGAGCCTGTTCACCACGCTGGTCAGTTTTCCCAAGGTGTTGTTCAACCAACACCAGAAACGCGCGCGCTGGGTCAGCCCAGACCGTGGTATCAAACCTGCCCAAGAGGAGGTGTGACGATGAAGCTGGTCAGAACCCGCCAGAACCTGGCGATGTGGATTATCGATGTGTTGCTTACCCTGCTGGCCTGGGCCGGCCTGGTCTGGCTGCTGGCCCGGGGCATGAGCGCCATGCTCGAAACCCACGGCGGCCCGCGCCTGGAAGCGCCGATCTTCGCCGCGCTCAACACCTTGCAAATCTACCTGTGGATTGCCCTGTTCAACGCCGTGATCCTGGTCGCCTGGGCGCGCTACCAGCAACGCAAAGGCCGCAAATTCGCCCAGCGTCGCGCCGAAGCGAATGCCCTGAGTGATCAGCACTTGAGTGAAAGCTTCAAGCTGGGCGAGGGCGACCTGGAACAACTGCGCCGCCCGGGCGTGCTGGTGATCCACAACGACGAAGAGGGCGGCGTGGGCGAAATCAAATCCCACGTCTCCCGCGACGTCGAACGCCCCGGCCTGGCCCTGGTGTCCGGCTCGGAAAAAGACAAGGGCCTTGGCTGATTCTTCAGCCCTGCAAATACCAATGTGGGAGGGGGCTTGCCCTAATGCCGCCCTCAGTAGGAGCGAGCTTGCTCGCGAAAAACTCACAGGCACCGCGTTCATTCAGGAAGCACGCGTTATCGTTGACGTTTTTCGCGAGCAAGCTCGCTCCTACAAAAAACCTTAACTGGCTGGCATTAGGGCTTGCCCCCTCCCACATTGATCTCCAACGCTGTGAGTGCGCACGGGTTCAACAAAACTGATTGGATTTCCGATAAATGGGATCCAAATCACAAAACCGCCGCGAACTTTCCTCCCCTTCCCGGTACTAACCCTAACTCGACGACACTTGATGGCTAAATAGTGGCGATCAATGCCCGTCAGTCGAATCGCTGTCGAAACAGTTGCCGCCGGTCGGATTAAACGTCTCAGCATTCCGGCCGCACCTTGTTCGATAATTATTTTTTGTTACTAATCATTAGGTTAGCCCGCAGACACGCTCCAACACCCTACAGCCCCAGCGTCTTGGACTGCCGGGAGTTCGATGTTAGCGTGCCGGCCTTTGATTTTCGACGGATCGAACATGCCTCTGCCAATGCCACGGACTCGGTTTCTTCTATGCACGCTCTTGCTCACTTGCCTGGGCCTGAACACTGCATTCGCCGCCCCCACGCCCGGCGACCAGGACCTGATCCGCGATCGGCAGAACCGCCTGCTCGAGGAGCAACAGCGGCGCCTTGAAGAACTCAAGGACCTGCCCGGCAAAGCGGCCAAACCCGAGGCGCCCACCGCGCCCGCCGACACCCGCTGCTTCCCGATCAAGAACATCGAACTCAAAGGCGCCGACAGCCTGCCGGCCTCCGAGCGCGAGCGCCTGCTCAAGCCCTATGTCGGCCAGTGCCTGGGCGTGTCCCAGCTCAACGACCTGCTCAAGGCCATTACCGACTACTACCTCGGCAAAGGCCGCGTCACCAGCCGCGCCTACCTGCCGCAGCAAGACCTCTCCACCGGCCACCTGCAAGTGCTGGTGGTGGAAGGCAAGCTCGAAGCCTTGCGCAGCGCCGAAGGCAGCACCGTGACCGAGCGCGAACTGGCCATGGCGTTTCCCGGCAAGGTCGGCGAAGCACTGAACCTGCGCGAAATCGAGCAACTGGTGGACCAGCTCAACCGCCTGCCGTCCAAACAGGCGCAAATGGAATTGACCCCCGGCAAGCAAGTCGGCGGCAGCGACGTGGTGGTCAAGAACACCGCGCAAAAGCCCTGGCGCGCCAGCCTGTCGCGCAATAACGACGGCCAGAAAAGCACCGGCGAACAGCAATGGGGCGCCGGCCTGGAGTGGGACAGCCCGCTGGGCCTGGGCGACCAGTTGATTCTGCGCGGTGGCCACGACGCCATCAGCGACCACCAGAAAACCTCGAAAAACACCATGCTCTACTACAACGTGCCGTGGGGTTGGTGGAACTTCAGCTACACCTACAGCGAGAGCGACTACCGCACCTTCGGCGTGACCGACGACTTCAAATACAAGCAGGACGGCGACAACCAGAACCACCAACTGCGCGCCGAACGGGTCATCCACCGCGATGACGTGAGCAAGACCTCGGTCAACGTCGGCCTGGCGCACCTGCGCACCAACAACTACATCCTCGACGTGCGCACCGCGCCCAGCAGCAACCGCCTCAGCGAACTGCAACTGGGCGTCAACCATGGGCGGCGTATCGGCACGGCCTTCGTCAACCTGGACCTGGGCATGCAAAGCGGCATTGGCTTGCTCGATGCCCAGTCCCAGGACGAACGCGACGCCTTCGGCCGCCGTCAGCCGAACTCGCGCTACCGCAAATACACCGCCACCGTCAGCTACCTGCAACCGTTCAGCCTGTGGGGCGAGTCGTTCAGCTTCAGCAGCCTGGCCACCGGCCAGCGCAGTGAAGACCCGCTGTTCTCGCCCCAGCGCATGAGCCTCGGCGGCTCGGCTTCGGTGCGCGGTTTCAAGGACCAGTTGCTGACCGGCGACAGCGGTGGCTACTGGCGCAATGAAGTGCGCTGGGCGCGTCCGGTGACCCTCGACTGGATGCGCCCGGCCTTCTTCGAATACGGCGCCAGCGTCGGCTACGACCAGGGCGTGATCCGCAACGACCGCTACAACGACAACGTTCACGGCCGCGTGTCCAGCAACTCCCTGGAGCTGTTCGCCCGTGGCAAAAACGTCAGCACCAGCGTGACCTTTGCCCACTCGCTGGAAAGACCCGGAGTCGTCACCGAGCGCGAAGCGCCGATCTACTTCCGCCTGGATTTCTTCCTGTAATTCAACGTTGCGCCGCAGCGAGAAACTGAAAATGGACGTTCGACAATTTGCCTTCCTGGCCCGCCAACCTTCTGCCGCGCTGAAGCCGCGAAACGCGTTCTTCGGTTTGCCCAAGCGCGGGCTGGCGCTGATCCTCGCCAACGCGCTGTTCTGGCAGCCGCTGCTGGCCCAGGCCGAGGGAATTGTGGTGAGTGCGCCGGGTACCACGGTGGGCGCGGCGGGCAACGGCGTGCCGGTGGTGAACATCGCCACGCCGAACGGCGCGGGCCTGTCCCATAACCAGTTCCAGCAGTACAACGTCGGCCCCAACGGCGTGATTCTCAACAACGCCAACGGCGCGCTGCAAAATACCCAACTGGGCGGGATCATCGTCGGCAACCCCAACCTCAAGGGCGGCGCGGCCAGCGTCATCCTCAACGAAGTCAACGGCGGCAGCGCCAGTCAGTTGCGCGGCTACACCGAAGTGGCGGGGCAGTCGGCCAAGGTCATCGTGGCCAACCCATACGGCGTGACCTGCGCCGGTTGCGGCTTCATCAACACGCCCAACGTCACCCTCACCACCGGCAAGCCTATCATCGATCCGACCGGCCAACTGAAAAGCTACCAGGTCGATGGCGGCGCGGTGACCATCGACGGCGAAGGCTTGAACGCCAGCAACGTCGACCGCTTCGACATCATCACCCGCTCGGCCAAGATCAACGCACAAATCAACGCCCGCGAACTCAACGTGATCGCTGGGCGCAACGACGTCGATGCACAAAGCCTGAAAACCACCGCCCGCGCCGATGACGGCAGCGCCAAACCCGAGCTGGCGATCGACTCGTCGGCCCTGGGTGGCATGTACGCCGGTGCGATCAAGCTGGTGGGCACCGAGGCCGGTGTGGGCGTGAAGCTCGACGGCACCCTGGCCGCCAGTGGCGGCGATATCCAGCTCGACGCCAACGGGCGCTTGAGCCTGGCCCAGACCGCTGCCAGCGGCGCAATCAATGTCAAAGCCGCCAGCCTTGACGCCCAGGGACCGATGTATGCCGGTACCGCCCTGGAGGTGCAAACCCAGGGCGATCTCACCAGTCGCAAAAGCCTGGCCGCACGCGACCGCATTGCCCTCTCAAGCGGCGGCACGCTGACCAACGCTGACATCATCGAAGCCGGCGTCAACGCCGATAACACCCGTAACACCACCGGTGATGTCAGCCTGCGCGGCCAGACCATCAACAACAACGGCGCCAGCGTGATCGCCAGCCGCAGCTTGAGCGTCGATTCCCCAGCCTTGAACAACCAGGGCGGCACCCTCAGCGCCCGGCAAAGCACCCGCGTCACGGCGGCTGCCCTCGATAACCGCAACAACGGACGAGTCCTCAGCAGCGCCGCGCTGGATATAAACGCCGGCGCGCTGCAGAACGGCCAGGGCGGATTGATCGCCAGTAACGGGCCACTGACTGCCACGCTGGGCACTGTGCAAAATACCGGCGGCGAAATCTCCAGCCTGGACACTGCCACGCTGACGGTGACCACCCTGGACAACGTCGCAGGCCTGGTCACGGCCGGCAACGCGTTGAGCCTCAACGCCGGCATGCTCGACAACCAGAACGGACGCGTCACCAGCCAGGGCGTTCTTCACCTTACCGGCAATCGCCTGGACAACCGCCAGAAAGGCCTGGTCGCCAGCACTAACGGCGTGCAGGTCGACATCGCCAGCATCGACAACCGCAGCGGCGAGCTGTCCAGCCGTGCGGGCGTGGCGGTGAACGGCACGCAACTGGATAACAGCGATGGCGGCCTGGTAGTGGCCGGCACTGGCCTGAACCTGAACGTCGATCAATTGCTCAACCGCAACCAGGGCCTGATCAGCAGCGAAGGGCTGCTCACCGTGACCACCGGCACCCTGGTCAACCGTGGTGGCGCGCTCTCCAGCGCCGGCCCGCTGAGCATCGTCGCCCGTGACGCGGTGGACAACCAGGGCGGGCGCCTGGTCACGGATGGCGCCCTGACCCTGACCAGCGCAAGTGTCGACAACAGCCAACAAGGCACCCTCAGCGCGCGTGATGCGCTGCGTATCGACACCCGCGACCTGAACAACCAGCAAGGCGGCCAGGTGACCAGCGCCACCGGCCTGACCCTTGAACTCAATCGCGGCCAATTCAACAACCAGGGCGGGCTGATCAACGGCCCGCTCTTGATGCTCAACAATCTCAAGGACGTCAATAACCAGGGCGGCGAGATTTCCAGCAGCCAGGCGTTCACCCTCACGGCCGACAACCTCGACAACAGCGGCGGTAAGGTGCTCGGCAACACCACCCTGGCCCTGCGCATCGGCCAGGCCCTGACCAACGTCAAGGGCATGATTGCCGCCGCTGCGGTGGACGCAAGCGCCGCCAGCCTGGACAACAGCGGCGGCACCCTCACCAGCCGTGGCGACACCCTGCTCAATGTGAGCGGCCCATTGACCAACCAGGCCCAGGGCCTGATCAACGCGGCCAACCTTCTGAGCATCAATACCGCGAGCCTGGATAACCAGGGCGGCTCCTTGCTGGGCAGCGCGATTGCCGTGGACTTCGGCAGTGCCACCGGCGACCTGAACAACACCGGAGGCCTGATCACCACCGCCGGCAACCTGAGCATCAATCACCTGCGCGACTTGAAGAACCAGGGCGGTGAACTCTCCAGCGCGCAGACCCTGACCCTCAGCGGTCGCACCCTCGACAACAGCGCGGGCAAGCTGATCAGCAATAACCTGCTGGTGCTCAACGCCGACGCACTGATCAACCAGAACGGGTTGATGTCCGGCTGGCAAGGCCTGAACGCGACTGCCGCAAGCCTGGACAACCGCAACGGCGGCACCTTGTCGAGCCGCTACGGCGACCTCAACGCCACGCTCACCGGCCGTCTGCTCAACAGCGGCGCGGGCGCGCTGGTCAGCCAGAAAGCGCTGACCGTCAGCGCCGCCGAGCTGGACAACAGCGACAAAGGCGTACTTTCAAGCGCCGCCGAACAAACCCTCAACGTCACCGGGCTGCTGAGCAACGCCAACGGTGGCGCCATCGACAGCGGCACGGCCTTGAACCTGACCGCGCAGAATCTGAACAATAGCGCCGGCTCTATCAACGGCGGCGCTGCCACTCGCCTGGACCTGCTGGCGACCCTGACCAACACCAACGGCAAGTTGGCCAGCGCCGGCCCATTACTGATCAGCCGTGCCGTGCAGATCGACAACCAGGGTGGGCAGATCGCCAGCCAAGGCTTGTTGACGCTGCTGACCGGCGGCCTGGATAACCGCAATCGCGGCACGCTGGCGGCCAACGCGCGCATGAGCATCACCGCCAGCGGCCTGGTGCAGAACGGCAACGACGGCTTGATCTACAGCCAGAACGCTGACCTCACGCTCAGCGCCAACCGTCTCGACAACGCCAGAGGCTCGGTGCAAAGCCAGGGCGCGCTGACCCTCGATGTGGTCGATGCGGTCGACAACCAGAGCGGCAAACTGCTCGCCCAGGCCGGCAATCTCAATGCCGGCGCAGCCAGCCTCGATAACCGTGGCGGCACCCTCGCCAGCCTCCAGGCCTTGCTGCAGACCAAAGTGGTGGGTGTGCTGCGCAACGGCTATGACCTCACCAACAATCGCCAGGGCGGCGTGATGCAGGGCCAGACCCTGGACCTGCAGGCCGGTGGCGTAGACAACTACGGCGGGCGCATTGCCGCCCAGGCCGGCGACGGCCTGGTCACCACCGGCAACTTCGACAACCGCAACGGCGGGCTCTATGCCAAAGGCCTGATGCGCGTGGTCGGCCACGATTTCGATAACAGCGGCGACAACGATGGCCAGATTGCCGCCCGCCAGATCGACCTGGACCTCAGCGGCGCGTTGAATAACCGACTGGGCATCATCGAAAGCGAATCCACCCTCAAGGTCCGCGCCGCCAGCCTGGACAACCAGACCGGCCGCCTGCGCGCACTGGGCAACAGCGGCACCACCGAGTTCGCCATTGGCGGGCTGTTCGACAACCGCAACGGCGTGCTGGAAACGGCCAACACCAACCTGACCCTGGACGCCGACCGCCTGCAGAACCTCGGCGGCAATGTGCTGCATGTGGGCACCGGCACCTTCGGCATCGCGCCGCGCAATCTCGATGATGTGGGCGGCAGCCTGGTCACCCGTGGCGACCTGACCATCGCCCAGGACACCTGGACCAACAGCAGCGTGATCCAGGCCGGGCAACTGACCGTCAACGTCAACAGCCTCGAACAGACCGCGACCGGCCAATTGCTCGGCGCCCGGCGCTTTATCGGCAGCGGTGGCAACTGGTCCACCAACGGCCTTATCGCCAGCGACGGCGACCTCGACCTGAGCTTGAGCGGCGCGCTGAACAGCAGCGGGCGCATCAGCAGCCTGGGCAAACTGAACCTGACCGCCGCCCAGGCCACCTTGAGTGACACCGCCAGCATCGCCGGCGGTGGCGTGACCCACGCCACCCTCAGCGGCACCCTGAACAACCGCGGCCGCCTGACCTCGGCCACCGACCTGCTGATTGACGCGGGCGCGCTCAACAACTACGCCACCCTCGGCAGCGGGCAAACGCTCACGGTCACCACCGGCGCATTGCTCAACGACCACGGCCTGATCTTCAGCGGCGCCGACATGGGCCTGCGCGTGGCGTCGCTGAACAACAGCTACGGCGACGTCTACAGCATGGGCAACCTGAGTGTCGATCGCGACGGCAAGGGCGGCCTGGCCGACAGCATTATCAACAGCTCATCGAGCATGCAGAGTGATGGTGACCTGACCCTCACCGCCGCCACAATCAAGAATGAACGTGCGGTACTGACCGTCAACGATGCGGGTGTCTACACCGCCTCCGCCACGGAAGGCACCTGCATCGAATACGTCAATGCCGGCGACTGCAAAGCAGGCGGCACCCCGCGCAACTACGTGTGGGAGTTGCTGACCCGCGACAAGCTGGAAGTGACCGCCGCCAGTGCCGGTTCGAGTATCACCGCCGGGCGCAACATGACCCTGGCGGGCGGCGACCTGCTCAACAGCAGCAGCTCGATCGCGGCCGGCGGTAACTTCACCGCGCGCCTGAACAACCTGGTCAACACCGGCATCGAAACCGGCGAGACCGAGACCTATCGTCTTTTCACGTCAGAGCGCACCAAGCACCCTGGACGCTGGTTCGATGCAGCCGCCGCACTCACCAATAAATACTGGTACAAAAGCGCCGGTTACAACCCCAATGACCTCGGCGGCCTTGAGGCCACGGTGGCCAACTTCGTCGGCATGATGGAGAGCGAGCGCACCCAGTTCGGCAAGGTCACCAAAATCGCCAGCGATGATCAGCGTTACGCTGCCGTGATTCAGGCTGGCGGCGCGGTGGACGTCAAGGCGCAGGCCGGTATCGACAACAGCGTGGTGCGCCTGGGTTACACCTACATCGGGGCGGGAGCAAAAACCACCACTGGCGCGACCGGCGCCAGTGGTGCCGACGGTTACTCGACCCGCGTCACCCTCAACGCGCAATTGCCTCCGGACCTGGCCCAGCAGCAGATCAACCCGCTGAGCTTGCCCGGCTTTACCTTGCCCAGCGGCCAGGGCGGCCTGTTCCGCCTCAGCGGCCAAAGCGCCAGCGCGCCGGCCAGTACCGGCCCGCAAGGCTGGACCCTGGGCGGCGGCAGCGTAGACCGAGCCCCGGTTTCCGGGCCGGTCGCACCCGCCGCCGGCACCTCGGCCGACGGTGTCACCATTAACCGCGTGCAAGGCCTGCCCGACAGCCAGTTCGTCTCCAACCCACAGAAATACCTGATCGAAACCAACCCGCAACTGACCAATCTCGGCCAGTTCCTCAGTTCCGATTACATGCTGTCCAAGCTCGGCTACGACCCCGACCAGGCGCAAAAACGCCTGGGCGACGGCCTCTATGAACAGCGCCTGATCCAGCAAGCGGTCATTGCCCGCACCGGCCAGCGCTTCATCGACGGCCAAACCAGCGACACGGCGATGTTCAAGTACCTGATGGACAACGCCATCGGCAGCCGTCAGGCGCTCAATTTGTCTGTGGGTGTAAGCCTCACCGCCGAACAAGTCGCGGCCCTGACCCACGACATCGTGTGGATGGAAAACGCCACCGTCGCCGGCCAGCAAGTGCTGGTGCCGGTGCTCTACCTGGCCCAGGCCAACAACCGCCTGGCGCCCAATGGCGCGTTGATCACCGGCAGCGACCTGAGCCTGGTCAGCGGCACAGACCTGACCAACGTCGGCACCCTGCGCGCCACCAATAACCTCGCCGCCAGCGCCGGGCGCAACATGGTCAACAGTGGCCTCATTGCAGCGGGCAACCGGCTCGACCTGCTGGCCGGCAACAGCCTCACCAACCGCGCCGGCGGCATCATCAGCGGGCGCGACGTCAGCGCCGCTGCGGTAAATGGCGATGTGCTCAACGAACGCACGGTCACCAGCCACCAGAGCAGCAGCGGCTACCGCACCGAACGCAGCGACTTCGTCGACAACGCTGCGCGCATCGAAGCCGCCAACAGCCTGACCCTGCAAGCCGGTCGCGACGTCAACAGCACCGGCGGTGTGCTCAAGAGCGGTACCGACACCCGTATCCAGGCCGGGCGTGACGTGAACCTCGTCACTGCCGAACAACGTAACGCCAATAGCGTCAGCACCTACTCACGCAGCAGCAACGTGACCCAGTACGGCACGGTGGTAGAAGCCGGGCGGGACTTCCAGATTGTGGCGGCACGGGACATCAGCGCCATCGGCAGCCAGTTGAATGCCACGCGTGATCTGGCGTTGGTGGCCAAGGGCAATGTGAACCTGGCTTCGGCGGCGAATGAACAGCATTCGGCGTTTAATTCCAAGAAGGTGACCAGCCAGGAAGACCATGTTCAGCAAGTGGGCACCTCCCTGGTGGCCGGCGAGAACCTCTCCCTCAGTGCCGGTAACGACCTCGTGGTCAGCGCCAGCCGTGCGAGTGCCGGCAAGGAAGCCTACCTGTACGCAGGCAATGACCTGGCGCTGAACGCCGCGCAAGACAGCGACTACAGCTACTACCGCAAGACCAAGACCAGCAACGGCTTGCTCTCCAGCAGCCAGAAGACGCGCATCGACAGCAGTAACCAGATTACCCAACGGGGTTCCTCCATCAGCGCCGACACGGTGGTCGTGCGTGCCGGTCGAGACATCGGCACAAGCGCCAGTGACGTGGTCTCCACCAACGCCACCAGCCTGATCGCCGGGCGTAATGTGGTGATCGACGGCGCGACGGAAACCTTCGAGCAAAGCCATTCGTCCTCGACCAAAAAATCGGGCTTGATGAGCAGCGGTGGCATCGGCGTCACCCTGGGCTCAAGCAGC
Organism: Pseudomonas orientalis; assembly: GCF_001439815.1. Taxonomy (GTDB): domain Bacteria; phylum Pseudomonadota; class Gammaproteobacteria; order Pseudomonadales; family Pseudomonadaceae; genus Aquipseudomonas; species Aquipseudomonas orientalis. The sequence goes on from NZ_JYLM01000010.1 coordinate 72,014, forward strand.
AACAAAAACACCCTCACCAGCAGCACCGAAACCACCCGGGCCAGCAACGTCGGCAGTGTGCTGGGCAGCGTGGATATCCGGGCGGGCAAAGACCTCACCATCAAAGGCTCTGACGTGGTTGCCGGTAAAGACATCAGCCTGGTTGGGCAAAATGTCAGCATCCTGGCGTCCGAAAACAACAACCGCAGCGAACAGACGGCCAAAAGCAAAACCAGTGGTTTGACCCTGGCACTCTCCGGCACCGTGGGTAGCGCGGTGGACTCCGCTTACCGAACTGCCAAGCAAGCCAAAAGCGAGGACGACGGCCGCCTCTCGGCGCTGCAAGGTGTGAAGGCGGGTTTGACGGGGGTGCAGGCGTGGCAGGCGGCGCAGCAGAATGGAGGCATGACCGGCGCCAACGCTGGGCAGTTTGTAGGTATCAGCATCTCCCTGGGGTCGCAGAAGTCCGACTCCAAACAGACGCAGGAACAAACCCTCAGCCAGGGCAGCAACCTGACGGCGGGCAATAACCTCACCATCGTGGCGCAGGGGAATGGCACGCCGGTAGACGCCGGTGATATCCGCGTTCAGGGCAGCAAGCTCCAGGCCAGCAATGAAATGACGCTGGCTGCGGAGCGTGACATTCGCCTGGAGGCTGCGGCCAACAATCAAAAGCTCGATGGAAAAAACAGCAGCAGCGGTGGAGCGATTGGCATCAGTCTGGGCGTGGGTTCCGGAGAAAGTGGCCTGAGTATCTTCGCCAATGCGAACAAGGGCACCGGCAACGAGAAGGGCACCGGCACCACCTGGACGGAGACAACGCTGGACGCCGGCAAACAGGTCAGCCTGATCAGCGGACGAGACACTGCCCTCAAAGGCGCGCAAGTCAGCGCAGACAAAATCACCGCCACCGTGGGTCGCGACCTCACGCTGCAAAGCCTGCAGGACACCGATAACTACAAGTCCAAGCAGACGGATGTGAGTGGGGGCGTCAGCTTCGCCATCATCGGCACCGGTGGCAGTGCAAACCTGAGCATCAGTAAAAGCAAGATCGACTCCAAATACCAAAGTGTGCAGGAGCAAACCGGCCTGTTCGGCGGCAAGGGCGGCTACCAGATTGATGTGGGCAACCACACACAGCTCGATGGCAGCGTGATCGGCAGCACCGCAACAGCGGACAAAAACCGCCTGAGCACCGGTACGCTGGGATGGAGCGTTTTAAAGAACAAGGCTGAGTACACGAGCCAGTTGCAGAGCGCCAGTGTGAGCAGTGGCAGCGATGGCACCAACGCGTTCATCAGCAACATGCCCACCGGCAGCTTGATCGGATTCAATCACGGCGACAGCGACAGCGGCACCACGTCCTCGGCCATTTCCAACGGCACCCTCAACATCCGCGACCCTGCCAAACAGCAGCAGGACGTAGCAACGCTGAGTCACGATGTTGAACACGCCAACGGTGCCATCAGCCCTATCTTCGATAAGGAGAAAGAGCAGAAACGCCTGCGGCAGGTGCAGTTGATTGCGGATATTGGCACTCAGGCGGCGGATATCACACGCACTCAAGGTGCCATTAACGCGGCCAATGCTCAAAAAGATCCCGAAGCGGTAGCGGCTGCGCGCGACAAGCTTATCCGTGAGGGCAATACCCAGCCGACGGATAAAGAGATCGCTGCACAGGTGACCCGTACGGTGATGGAACCGTACGGAACGGGGGGCGATTATCAACGTGCCGCTCAAGCGGTGACGGCAGCTTTGCAAGGACTGGCAGGCGGGGACGTCGGTTCCGCCCTCGCGGGCGCGTCGGCGCCCTATCTGGCGAACCTCATCAAGCAGTCAGCGCAGGGCAACGATACCGCCCGAATCATGGCCCACGTGGTATTGGGTGCTGTAGTTGCACAGGCCCAAGGGAACTCGGCGGTTGCCGGTGCCGCAGGAGCTGGTACGGGGGAGTTGATTGCGGCGCAGTTGTATCCGGGTATTAAAACCGAGAATTTGAGCGAGAAGCAGAAACAGACCGTATCGGCGCTTTCGACATTGGCGTCGGGCTTGGCAGGCGGGCTTGCAGGAGGTGACCTGAGCGGTGCACTTGCCGGTGCAAAGGCTGGCAACAATGCCGTTGAGAACAACTCAGTGGCTGATATTGCCATTGCATTAACTGAGGGTAAGACGCTTGAACAAAAGGCTGAAGAGCGCATCAACGCTGAAAACGAGCACTACAAGGAGCAAAACTGTGCAGGACTGAGCGCAGAGGCGTGCTCGGCGCAAATGTATGCCGAGCGCCGTGAAAGCCTTGCTTATACGTTGGCGGGTGGTGCCGCTGTAGCCGCAACAGTGACAGGAGGCATGTTGCTTGGTCCAGCCCTGTTAAATGCCTGTGGGATGAACCCAGTAGCTTGTACCGAACTGACAATAGCAGCAGTAGAGGTGCCTTTTGGTGCCGCGATGGCTGGCGGTGGGGCTCTGGGCGTTGGTGGATTTGGTAGTCTTGGGAAGGAGGTCGCTGCTACTGCGGATGCTGCTGCGGCGGCGCGGAATGTTGAGACTGTAACAGGTGGCGCTCTTGGTCCAAAAGCAACTGGTGAAGTCGTGCCTGTTGTTACTTCTGGTACAACTCGGACAGGAGTTGTTCGTACAAATGCCGCAGACTGGAGAAAACTGCGTGATAACTGGGATGACCTTGGATATGGTCAAATCTTAAGTACTGAAAATCGGGCCGCGATTGCTAAAGGGAAGACTCCGACAGTTGACGATGCATGGGTTAAGGTTTTTCCTGAAGATGCAGGGCTAAAGGGCGAGAGAATTCCTATGCACCATGTTCAAGGTTCACCACTTACTGTGCCACTGCCTGATACACGGCATTTGGACGCGCATATGCCAGGAGGATTTAGATATAATCCAGGCGGTCCAGGGTCAGCTCTCCCCGCATACCCTCCGAAAAAAGGAGCAGAGTAATGCACTCCATACAGCTAAAGTTTGCAAAACAAAAGTTAATTTTTTACGTGGCTCAGGATTTGGACCAGACTATTAGATCTAATGTGGAGCAGCTCGTGAATGAGGTTGCTGCGTCAAGAATATGGAGCGTTACTCCGCCAAGCTATATTGACGAGATAGACGAAAATGGCGCGGAAGTAGTAGGTGGGATTTTGGAGATTTATTCGGCTTTGCCGCCAAACATACTTCCTATTGAGATGGACTCAAAAAACCTAGATGACGTAGAGGCGCTGGTAGGTGCCGTAAAAAAACTATCTGAAAAAGAAAATATTTCTTTTGAGTTCCAGTTGGATGCTACTTTTGTTGGCGCTATTGAGGACGGTGTTATTGATCGAGTTCTGATGGACGGTTTGCTTGTGCCGTGGCGAAATCACATCAAAGGTAAAAGCTGAGTTGGAGGAAATAGGGGGCAGACCCTGAGGGATCCCCACAAATTCACCCTAAGCTCTGCGCTTGATGGCGCACATCATCACGCAGAGCCCGCTCCAATATTTCCAAGTGTTCTCGTCCTCCAAAATCTGTGCAGCTTCGCCAGTATTCCAAGCCTAGTCGCCACAATGAGAGCACCCGCTTTTCTTTGATGCTGTTGCTTTGGTAGCGTCGCTCCAAGCCGCGTTCTCGTGCCTGCAGCCCCGTTAAAAACAGAAGGTAGTTGGCCAAAGCAGCAATCAACAACAACACCTCAATGCGCTTTGGACAGTGGCTTCGATGCAGATTCAGGCCTAATCCCAAGTGCTCACTTTTTACATCTCGAAAGCCTTCTTCGATCTGCATACGGCGCTTATAGATCGCCACTATTTTTGCTGGATTCCATTCGTCTTGCCTCAGATTGCTGGCAAGCAACCAGGGCTCCCGTTCACGCCTAGCTGACTGTCGGCTGAGCTTACTTTTGGCGATTGAGCCGTAAGCGTTCCGGGAATACACCTTGCGGCCTCTTACTCGAGGCGAGTGGATTCGTAGTCTGATACACAGACACTCGGTCATCGTCCGGCCTGCATTCCTTGAGGAAATAGGGGTCAGACCACGTTTTACGTTTTTTAGAGTTCAGTGGAGTTGCTCTTTAAAAATATGGTTTATTTTTTGGAAAAATAGCCGAAATAGGGGTCAGACCACGTTTTGCGTTTTTTAGAGTTCAGTGGAGTTGCTCTTTAAAAATATGGTTTATTTTTTGGAAAAATAGGGTAGACCACGGTTTAGCGTTTTTAGCGTTTGGTAGAGTTGCTCTTTCAAAGCATGATTTTTTTGTAATTATTTTATTTCGCCGGCCTATTGACCGACGGCTAAGCTGTAAGCTCTTATACAGTTAGAGGTTTATATGGCTCGCCGTCCCAGGGTTTTACTGCCGGATATCCCGTTGCATATTATTCAGCGGGGAAACAATCGAGCAGCGTGTTTTTATGCAGATAAAGACTATATTTTTTACATTGATACATTAGCCGAGCTTGCTGAGCTGTACGGTTGTAAAGTTCACGCATTGTGCTTGATGACAAATCATGTTCATTTATTGTTGACTCCCACCTGCTGCGCGGGGGCTAGCCTACTTATGAAGGGGCTGGGGCAGCGCTACGTTCAATATGTCAATCGAACATATCAACGAACGGGCACGTTGTGGGAAGGCCGTTTTCGCTCCTGTTTGGTTCAACAGGAAAACTATGTTTTAGCTTGCTATCGATATATCGAAATGAACCCGGTCAGAGCGGGTATGGTTGCTCATCCGGGCGACTATCGCTGGACCAGCTATAGAGCAAACGCACAGGGCGAGTTATCAGGCTTTATAAGCCCGCATGCAGTCTATAGCGAGTTAGGTAGCGGCGCCGCGCAACGAGCCGAAGCTTACCGGTCTATATTCATGGATCGGCTTTCACCTGAATTGATAGAACAAATTCGATCTTCTACGAACGGTAATTACGTTTTGGGGAATCAGAAGTTCGCGTCAGAGATTGCGCAGATATTAGAAGAATAGTGGTCTGACCCCTATTTTTCATACTCGAGCTGGTGGTGGAGATCTTTTTCAATGAAAAAAATTATTGATGAAAAGGTTTTTTCTCTTGGCCGTATGAGGTCTGGGAGATTGTATGCGGAGCTGACTTCTGATGTGGGCTGGGAAGGTTTCCCTAGTTATGCCGAAGAATTCGTTAAATTATTTTCTGGAAAGATTATTAGCAGAAGTGACTCTGTTGATACTAGAGTTTGGGGGGTGATTATAGAAGACCTGCTCCTGCGATTGGTTTATGAAGATTTTCCTGTGATGATTAGTTTGGAATCGCAAAGTGAGGAGGGGGATCGACTTATGGAGAAATTAAAAGAGATTTCTATTAAGGGGGAATAGGAGTCAGACTACGATTTTGCGTTTTTTAGAGTTCAGCAGATTTGTTCTTTAAAAATATGATTTATTTTTTGTGGAAGAACAGTGGTGCGACCCCTATTTCCCTCTCTCTTTAAAAATTGGCTTTTTTATTTTCATTTGCTTGACGTTTTTTAAGCAGGGCGGTTATAAAGGTCAATGTGGTCTGACCCCTATTTCACTGATGTGGTCTGACCCCTATTTCACTGTATGAGAAGACAGGCGGAAATCTGCCCGCTCAGATGACCTTGTACGTTGATCGACAAACATGTGGTACTTGCAAACAGTATCTACCTGAATTAATGCATGAGATGAAGATTGATACTGTAAATGTAGTAATGAAAAAATGGTCAAAGAGTAACTATTGACTCTAGAGCTCGTTAGAGGTTGGAATGTCTGAATTCAAATGTATTTTTCTAGATCATGATGTCGATGAAAATCCAGACTTGCAGTTTTATGTTGACTTTTTTTTAAATTATCAAACTTCGAAGTGGCAGAAAGGGTGTGGCGATGGGGTTTTTAGCTTTGTCAGTGACAAAGGCGACCGGTCTGAGCTGGCCGTTTTGGAGAACAAAGACCTCGGCATTTCTGTCAGGTATAACTTCAGGGCTGCTGGTGAACGCAGAGGGGCTGAATATTACTCAGTAGGCGATCAACAAAAAATGAATCAGGTTGAAGATTTTGGGGAAGACCAATTTGTTCCTGCTGGCTCTTTTATACAGCCGAAAATAGCATGGTTAGCGGTTGAAGATTTTTTTAAAAATCCTCTAGTTAAATCACATCGAATAGAGTGGTTAAACTCTGAAGATATTTCTTGGCCAAACAACTGATAATATGGTGCTGGGGAATAGGGGGCAGACCCTAAGGAATCCCCACAAATTCACCCTAAGCTCTGCGCTTGATGGCGCACCTCATCACGCAGAGCCCGTTCCAATATTCCAAGTGTCCTCGGCCTCCAAAGTCTGTGCAGCTTCGCCAGTATTCCAAGCCTAGTCGCCACAATGAGAGCACTCGCTTTTCTTTGATACTGTTGCTTTGGTAGCGTCGTTCCAAACCGCTTTCTCCGGCAACAGGCATTTCCCCGTGTGGAAGGCGATGCCTGCCGAGTTATGAATGTAGATCCAACGAGGCAATCAGTTAACCAATGACTCTGCGTTTAGAAAAGATTGAGAAAGGCCTTGTACAAAAGCTTAGGTTGGTTAATGAGGAGCAGCGAGCAAATGCTGTAAAAGTTGCTTGCCTACTCGCTTTTCAGGCCTGTCCAGTAGAGGAGTCTATCGTTGTCGAGTGTCTCAGGCGGTTACGATCTGGTCATAAAATTACAAATAATCAGGTTTCTGAGTTAAATGCTTTAGCTGCACAGTTGGATGATAAGTATTTTGAATCGCAAGACAGCTTAGACGAAGGGCAAAAGTTAAACGTAGAGGGCCTTCAGCTGTTTGGCCAAGCTCGCGCTGTATCGGCGCTGTCCTTAGCTGGTGGAGAGGACTCGCTTACGGCAGCGACCGAAGCAATATATGAGGCATTTTCTGCCGTTGATGACGCGACTCATATTTTCAAAGCAGTGCTTTCGGTTTTACAAGAGTCTTAATTAGAAGGTGTTTTTTGCTTATGCCGATATCCGGAGCACTCTTGGACCGGTATTTTCAGTTACTGTTACACCTTACATTTACTCATGCTGTAAGCGTATGCTCGGCGCACCCTCTGGTGTTAAACAAGTCCCCATCCATGCTGCTCGGCAGTTTTGCAATTTTTGCTCTTTCTGGTACATCGGGATGCGCAGAGCCCACATTCAAAGCCCTGCTCTAGAGACGGCTTTCGGACATTTAGGCATACAAAAATTTTCCAATCACAGCGTGATATCTAACCCAAGGAGTTGTTCTTGAACATCCGATTACTTGCCCTTTTTTCTACGCTGTTGCTCAGCGGCTGTGGTTCTACTAATCACAAACTGCCTCTACAAGAGCAGTCCTACGATCAGGCAACCTCCGCAAGGATCCGTCTTTACGGAAACAACGGATTGCCCGCCGCAATCAATCCAGGGCAAGACTGCGCTTCGAGCAAAGAACCTATTTATGCCTACGGCGATACCCTTGCAGATAAGTTCAACTCCACCCTGGGCAAACACACCATACGCAGTATAGGAATGCCGGCGTCATGGAGGAGCGATCATCTGAGCTATGGCGAGTCGTACTCAGAGTTTGTTATCCCCGCAGGCGCCCCCTCTGTGGTCGTGATGAAAATGGTCACCGACCAATTCAGGTGTGTGCCCGCTCCTCAAGTATTTACTCCTGAGGCAGGTAAGGATTATGAGGCATACCTGGACCGGCATGACTGGAGATGCGGCGGGGTGATTCGACTGCTCTCCGGTTTAGAGACGCCCAGCCCTGTCGCAGAAGTCCCATCGACTAGTTGCGCAAAACAATAGATATCCTCCCTGAGTTTCGGCCGCTTCTCCCGAACTCAGGTAGGCCCCCACCGACTCGGCAGCAACTGATCAATCCCACTCGCCCGCTGCGCCAACGCTATTCAAACCAACCCCACCCCCAAATTCCGATAAGTGGGATCCAATTCACACATCACTCGCGAACTTTTCCCCCTTTCCTTGTACTAACCTATTCGGCGATCTGATGGCTAAGTAATGGCATTTCTCGATATGGAAATAAGAACTGACGTTCTATTTCCCGCCCGCCTGACGATCGCATGTCGGCAGTAATGAGGCAGCCCCCAGCGCCGGTTACTGCCGCATGTCCTTAATGCCCGCTGCAACGAGACTACGAAAATGGACGTTCGACAATTCGCCTTCCTGGCCCGCCAACCTTCTGCTGCCCTGAAGCCGCGAAACGCGTTCTTCGGCCTGCCCAAGCGCGGGGTGGCGTTGATCCTCGCCAATGCGTTGTTCTGGCAGCCGCTGCTGGCCCAGGCCGAGGGCATTGTGGTCAGCGCGCCGGGCACCACGGTGGGCGCGGCGGGCAATGGCGTGCCGGTGGTGAGCATCGCCACGCCGAACGGCGCGGGTCTGTCTCATAACCAGTTCAAGGACTACAACGTCGGCCCCAACGGCGTGATCCTTAACAATGGCAACGGCCCTATGGTCAACACCCAACTGGGTGGGATCATTGTCGGCAACCCCAATCTCAAGGGCGGCGCGGCCAGCGTCATCCTCAACGAAGTCAACGGCGGCAGCGCCAGCCAGTTGCGCGGTTATACCGAAGTGGCGGGGCAGTCGGCCAAGGTCATTGTGGCCAACCCGTACGGTGTGACGTGCAGCGGTTGCGGCTTTATCAATACGCCCAACGTGACCCTGACCACGGGTAAGCCGATCATCGACCCAACCGGGCAGCTGAAAAGCTACCAAGTCGATGGCGGTGCCGTGACCATCGACGGCGAAGGCCTGAACGCGAGCAACGTCGATCGCTTCGACATCATCACCCGCTCCGCCAAAATCAACGCTCAGATCAACGCCCGCGAACTCAACGTCATCGCCGGGCGTAACGACGTCGATGCGCAAAGCCTGAAAACCACCGTGCGTGCCGATGACGGCAGCGCCAAGCCCGAGCTGGCGATCGACTCGTCGGCCCTGGGCGGCATGTATGCCGGCGCGATCAAGCTGGTGGGCACCGAGGCCGGTGTGGGCGTGAAGCTCGACGGTACGCTCGCCGCCAGTGGCGGCGATATCCAGCTCGACGCCAACGGCCGCCTGAGCATGGCGCAGGCGGCGGCCACCGGTAACGTCAAGGTCAGCGCACAGACCGTCGACCTCACCGACAAGGTCTACGCCAACGGCAACGTGCGACTGAGCAGCGCCGAGAACCTGGTCAACCGCAAGAGCATTGCCGCCGGCCAGCGCATCGAGATCAACGCGGCCAGCCTGAACAACCCCGGCATCATCGAAGCCGGCGTCGCCGCCGATAACACCCGCAACACCACCGGCGACCTGGTGGTGAACGCGCAAACCGTCACCACCAGCGGCAACCTGCTGGCCAGCCGAGGCCTGGCGATTACCGCCGCGCAAGCGCTGACCAACCAGGGCGCAATCATCCAGGCCAAGAACATCGAGGTCAGCAGCGCCAAGCTCACCAACCAGGGCGCCACCGCGCGCCTGTTCGGCGAGCAGAGCCTGGTGATCAGCTCACCGGCCATCGTCAACCTCGGTGGCCTGATCCGCTTCGGCGAAGGCCAGGCCGCCACCCTCAACAGCGCGTCTCTGGACAACCGCCAGGGCCGTATCGAAATGGCCGGCGGCAGCCTCGCGCTGACCAGCGCCGACCTGAACAACAGCGGCGGGCAAGTCATCGCCAACGACCTGAGCGTCAACGCCGGCAACCTGAACAACCAGAACGGCGTACTGGTGGCCAAAACCGCGACCGTCAATGCCAGCGACCTCGACAACAGCCTCAAGGGCCTGATCCAGGCTGACGGCGGCGCGCTCAACCTGAGCGTCGCCAACACCTTCAACAACAATCAGGGTTTCGCCCAGGCCAGCACCGATCTAAACGTTACAGCCGGTACCCTCAGCAGCAACGCAGGCGGCGTACTGAGCGCCGACGCCGGCAAGCTCACGCTGACCGCCGCGCAACAGCTCAACAACGCCCAGGGTCGCCTGCAGGCCGGGCAGGGCGATATCGACCTGCACGCCGCCAACCTTGATAACCAGGGCGGCGTGATTGTCGGCAAGCAACTGCTGCTCGACGTGGCTGGCGGCGACATCGACAACCGCGCCGGGCGCGTATTGGGCGACCGCCTCGACGTACGCGCTTCCGGTCTCGACAACCGCAACGCCGGCCTGCTGGCCGGTGGCGCCCAGGGCGTAAGCCTGCTGCTCAAAGGCCCGGGCCAGTTGCTCAACGCCCAGGGCCGCATCCAGAGCGAAGGCCTGCTGCTGCTGCAAGGCGAGCGCTTCGACAACAGCGCCGGCATCCTGCTGGGCCAGACTGTCGACGTCACCGCGCAGACCTTCACCAACAGCAACAAAGGCGCGCTGGTCAGCGATGGCGGCGACGTGGTGCTCAAGGTCAGCGACCTGCTCACTAACGTCGGCGGCCAGATCGACGCGGGCGAACGCAGCGTGCTGGTCAAGCAACTCACCACCCTCAACAACGACGGCGGCACCCTGCGCGGCAAGCGCCTGGACATCGCCGCGCAGCAGTTGAACAACGACAACGGCCAACTGCTGGCCGGCGCCGAAGGCGTGACCTACAGCGGCCAGGACCTGAGCAACCGCAAGGGCCTGATCCTCAGCAGCGGCGCCCCCACCGTGCTCACCACCACCCGCCTGCATAACCAGGGCGGCACCGTGCAGGGCGACAGCCTGAGCGTCACCGCCAACAGCGTCGATAACGGCAGCGGCGGCCTGATGGCAAGCCTGGTCGGCAACCTGCAACTGACCGTCGAAGCCCTGGCCAACCGTGGCGGCAAGCTGTTCGGCAAAGAACACGTGACCGTCAGCGGCGCCACCCTCGACAACAGCGCGGGCGGCCAGGTCAGCGGCAATCAGATCAGCCTGACCTCACGTGACACCCTCACCAACCAGGGCGGCCTGATCGAAGCCAACCAGGGCCTGACCCTCACCGGCGGCAACCTGGATAACAGCGCCAACGGGCAGCTGCGTGCGCTGGGCGGCACCAGCAGCAGCGTCAACCTCAGCGGTGCGTTGAACAACCAGAACGGCACCCTCGAATTCGGCAGCCAGGCCTTCAGCCTTGACGCCTCCAGCCTCAACAACCAGAGCGGCATGCTGCAACACGCCGGCACCGGCCTGTTCCACCTCAACACCGCCAGCCTCGAAGGCAGCCAGGGCAATATCCAGGGCATGGGCAGCGCCGACTGGGCGTTCGGCAACGTCGACGGCCTGGGCCGCGTGCAACTCAACGACGTGCTCACCTACAAGAGCGACCAGGCGCTGGCCCTCAAAGCCGGTGACCGCATGGCCAGCGCCAGGGGCTTGACCCTCAACGTGGCCAGCCTGGACAACGGCGGCGAACTGCTCAGCGACGGTGACATCAGCATCACCACCGGCGATATGAGCAACAGCGGCCGTGTCTCGGCCCTGCAAACACTCACCGTCGCCGCCAACAACCTCAGCCAGAACGGCGGCCGCCTGGCCGCCACCAATACTCGCCTGACCCTGGGCGGCACCCTGGACAACCTCGGCTTCCTCACCGCCCGCCAGCAACTGGATATCGCCGCCGCGCAAATCAACAACCGTGGCACCCTCGGTGCCCAGGGCGCGGTGAATCTTACGGCGGTCAACGGCATCACCAATGCCGCCGATTCGCTGCTGTTCAGCGGCGGCGACATGACCCTGCGCAGCAATGGCTTCAGCAACAGCTATGGCGATGTCTACAGCAAAGGCAACTTGAGCTTCGCCGCACGGGATGGCGGGCGTGCCGTGCTGTTCAGCAACCGCTCCGGCACCGTGGAAAGCGAAGGCTCCATCGGCATCAATGCAGGCTTTATCGAAAACGCCAAGGACGAATTCGAACTCGGGCAGACGCTCACCACCGGCAGCTTGTATTGGGTTTGTTCGCAACACTGCGGCGAGAAAGACGACTGGGAACGTGGCGAGATCACCATCTACGAAACGTACCTTGAGGCGGCGACCAAGGACTCAGTATCGGCGCGCCTGGTGGCGGGTAAAAACATGCTGCTGCAAGGCGACACTGTACAGAACCGCTACAGCCTGATGGCCGCCAATGGCGACCTGAGCATCACCGCCGGTGACCTGCTCAACCAGGGCGCCGCCACGCGCACGGGGCAGCGCAAGATTGTCGTCAACACGCCGGGGCACGTTCCCGACGATTTGTTTGAGCGCATGCGCTATGTCGACGTTCCCGCGTTCAATGCGGCCACGGCGGCGGGCAATTTCGATAAGGCGCGCTTCGAAGAACTGAAAAGCCGCTCACCCAATAGCCGGCCTTTCGTCCATTCAAGCGACGTCACCACCTGGACCGACAACGGCGGCCCCGGTTACGACGCCACCCTGCAGGCGGGCGGCACGGTCAACCTCAACGTCGCCCGCACCCTGCAAAACGGCACGCTGCACAACAACACCCTGGCCCAGTTGACCGGCACCCTCGGCGACGACCAGACCGGCATCCCCGTCGGCGGCATCAACATCAACCTGAGCAAACACGCCAACGACCCGAGCGCCCAGGCCCCCGGCAGCGTCTTGCCCGTCGTAGGCGTGGCCCCCGGCGGCGGCTTCGTTCCGGTGGACTACACCGGCACCGCCTTTGCCCCGGTCGACCCCACCACCTCGCCCACCTTCCAACTGCCCAAGGGCGAGTACGGCCTGTTCGTCAAAAACGCCGACCCCACCAGCCATTACCTGATCGAGACCAACCCCGAGTTCACCTCGGTGTCCGGTTTCTTCAGCTCCGACTACATGCTCGGCAAACTCGGCTTCAACGCCGACAACGCCTGGCGCCGCCTCGGTGACGGCCAGTACGAAACCCGCCTGATCCGCGACGCCGTCCTCGCGCAAACCGGCCAACGCTTCCTCGCCGGCGGCCTGTACAGCGACGCCGACCAGTTCCGCTATCTGATGGACAACGCGCTGGCCAGCAAAGACGCCCTGCGCCTTAGCCTCGGCGTGGCCCTCACCGGCCAGCAAGTCGGCGCCCTGACCCACGACATCGTGTGGATGGAAAACCGTGTCATCGACGGCCAGACCGTCCTCGTGCCGGTGCTCTACCTGGCCCAGGCCGACTCGCGCAACGTGCGCGGCAACAGCCTCATCCAGGGCCGTGACCTCAACCTGGTCACCGGCGGCGACCTGATCAACGTCGGCACCCTGCGCGCCAGCAACAACCTTACCGCCATCAGCAGCGGCAGTATCTACACCGGCGGCCTGGTCGAGGCCGGCAACAACCTGAGCCTGCTGGCCCAAGACAGCATCCGCAACGCCATGGCCGGCGAAATTCGCGGCAAGCAAGTCAGCCTCACGGCGCTCAAAGGCGACGTCACCAACGACAACACCGCCATCCAGGTGCGTGACGGCGTCGGCATGCGCACCCTCACCGACACCAGCGCCGGCACCATCGTCGCCCGCGAAAACCTCGCCATCGACGCCGGCCGCGACCTCACCAACCGGGGCGCCCTCACCGCTGGCAACGACGCCACCCTCACCGCCGGCCGCGACCTCAACCTCATCGCCGCCAGCGACACCCGCGTCAAACACGAGACCCGCGACGGCGGCGAAAAATCCAGCATCACCACCGACGTCAAAAACCTCGCCGCCAGCGTCACGGCGGGCGGCAACCTCAACCTGCAGGCCGGGCAAGACGTCAACATCATCGGCAGCACCGCCACCGCCGGCAAAGACCTCAACATCGCCGCCGGCCGCGACCTCAACGTCGCCTCGGTCAGCGACATGCACAACGTCGAGGGCAAGGAAAAGGACGGCAAAAAACGCATCAAGACCGCAGACGACCAAACTACCCAGGTGGCAAGCGTGCTGACGGCGGGTGGGGATTTTGTCAGCCAGGCGGGGCGTGACACCACGATCGTGGCGAGCAGGATCAGTGCGGGGAATGAGGCTTATCTGTATAGCGGGGATAAGTTGAGTTTGTTGGCGGCTGAGAACAGCAAGCATACGTTGTATGACATGAAGGAGAAGGGAAGCTGGGGCGCTAAAAAGGCGCAGATGGATGAAGTGACCCGCACTACTCAGGTAGGTACCGAGATCAAGACAGGTGGCAACCTGGTGCTGAAAAGCGATGGCGACCAGCTGTATCAAGTCGCAAAGCTTAATAGCGGCAAGGACATCATCCTTGATAGCGGCGGGGCGATTGTATTTGAAGGGGTCAAGGACCTGCACGATGAGAGCCACACTAAGAGCAAAAGCGACCTCTCGTGGTTCAGCGCTAAGGGCAAAGGTAATACAGACGAAACCTTGCGTCAGAGCGAGTTGGTTGCCCAAGGACAGCTTGTCATCAAGGCCGCCGAAGGCATTCGTATCGACGTCAAACAGGTAGATCAGCAGACTGTAAGCCAGACCGTTGATGCGATGGTCAAGGCTGATCCTAATTTGGCCTGGCTCAAGCAAGCTGAGGCGCGTGGCGACATTGATTGGCGCCAGGTGAGGGAGATTCACGAGAGCTTCAAGTACGACAACTCAGGGTTGGGCGCCGGTGCCAAGATTGCGATAGCAATCATGATGGCGGCGATTATGGGGCCGGTAGGATTCGGGCTGCAGGGAGCCACCCTTGCGGTGAGCACCAGCCTGAGTACGACGGCAGTCACCAGCACCATCAACAACAAGGGCAATTTGGGCGCAGCGCTTAAGGAAACGGCCAGCGCAAATAGCCTGAAAAGTGCAGCGGTCGCTGGGTTTACGGCGGGAGCCCTTGAGTATGCCGACACCAATTGGTTCGCTGGTGCTGACGGCGCAGGTGCAGGCACAACCACCGTCCAAGGTGTTACCCCAAGTACGGGCTCAACCTTGGCGGTTACTAACTCTTCCAAAGATATTTTCACCTGGACGTCAGCGGGTGATATCGCGCTGCGTACCGGAGGCCGGGCGGTAATCTCTAGTGGGATTTCAACGGCCGTCCAAGGTGGAAGTTTCGGCGACAATTTCAATGCTGCCTTGCTGGGAGAGGCTGGCAACGTTGCGATGGCTACCGGGTTTAATTGGGTGGGTGATTACGTCACGTTCCCTAATGGGAGTCCTCAGAAGATTATTGCGCATGCTTTGATGGGCGGATTGCTGGCGGAAGCGACGGGCAGTGATTTCAAAACTGGGGCTGCGGCTGCGGGGTTGAACGAAGCGTTAATTAATCAGTTAGCTTGGGCAGCCCAAGATAATAAAGACATCATGTTGATGCTTTCACAACTGACCGGTTTGGTGGCGGCGGCTGCGGTAGATGGCGACCTGGAAAAGGGCGCACAGGTAGCACAAAAGGCGACTACGTTTAACTACTTAACCCATCAAAAATTTGATGAAGTTAGAGATTGCATATCGGGTAGGACCTGTTCGACAGACGCTGAAAAAATTGCTGCGAAAACAGAAGCCGAAAGACTAAGTAAGTTTTTGGACGACGAAATGAACGATATATGCTCCAAAAACCCCGGTAGCGATAGCTGCCGGACGGCGGTGAGCTCTGCTATAAAGTATACGGCTATTAAAGATGCGTGGAATGTGATGCACGGAGACGTTGAGCGCTCATCAAAAAACACTTTCGATTATTTATACAATACTGAAGAAGGAAAAGACTCCTTTGTATCCTACTTCAATACAATTGATAATCGAGCAAATTTTTTTAGTGCCAGTGATACCTATGAACATCAATTGGGCATTGGTGCAAAATGGTTTGGGGGCGCAGATACTGTTTCGCGTGCACCTATTACCGGGCTGGGGGCGGACGGGAATGCGTCATATTTGACCTTTGGCGCGGGATGGGCGTTAGCACCTGTATATGACTGGCGCAAGGCGGCAGGAGATGCTCTTATGGCTGGCGGTTACGATAACTTTAAAGCCCTCTACGATAAAAAGGTGACCGACCCAGTAGCGTGGGATATAAATCAGCTAAAAAATGAGCAGGCAATCCTCCAGCCTATTCATGAAGCCTACTTGCAGGATCATAAGCGGTTTGTAGAACTTACCAAGGAAGCCACCAGCGTCGATGGTTTTATAAAATATATCCCTTTTGTGGAAACCCAGCGCATAGAGGGTGGTGTTGATATCTTGGATTATAAGTCAAGAGTTAAGTTTGGATGTAAGTTGCTCGGTTATTCAGCAAGCCAAGGGTGCGCGCCATGAATGTCAAGAAATACCCGACGATAAAAATATTTTTCGTATTTTTATTTTGCCCTTTTCTCGCTGGCCTAATTATAGGACCAATTTCTCTAATAATTATGCTGATAGGTCTGTTTAGTGATGCTCGTTTGCTGGGGCAAGTCAGAGGGGGAGAAGCGTTTTCAATCCTGTTGACTGCTCCGTTTTTTACGCAGTTAGTGTTTTTTATTCCTTCCCTTGTGTTTGCATGTTGTATAAGTTTTGTTAAGCCAACTAAAACGTTTAAAGCTTGCCGGAATGTTTCGATCTGCGGAGCTGTGGTTGCTTCGTTGTGGATGTTTTTGGCAGACTGTTATTTGCTTCGTAATAGTTCTGATTACAGCTTTGTGGACAGCATGCTTCCTGCTTCATTTGCTTTTTTTGGAGGCGCATTAATCACCGGAATGTTATCTTATTGGGCTTTTCCAAAATATTCTCATAGTTGAATTTGCAAAGGCAGGAAGGTTCATATGGTCGTGAGTGAAATCTGAATTAAATGAGTAATTTAATTAAGGGTATAAAAGACCTGCCTTTGATTAAAAAGGTCAGAAAAACTGCTCAAGGGCTGGCATTGCTAGACGAGGTAATTATGCCGCAATGGGATAAAAGGGTGCAGATTTATTTTAATTCGAAATAGCAGTATAAAGCCTGTTAAATAAATCTGTCCCCTTTATTGGTAAAGAAATAGATGACACGAATGAAAAAAGACATAGAGGATTTGCTCTATTCTGTTCCTCCAAATGCAGATTATGCGGTCGATGCTACGGATATAGATGCGGAGGATATCCCACGTAGCAGAGTACAAGGTGTCATTGAGCTATTGGGGCACTCTGAGGAGAGTATTAGATTTGCCGCAGCGAGGTTGTTGACTAGCTGGGGGTATAGAGAGGGATTATCTTATTTATCCAGATTAAAAAGGGACGATTAAAAGGGACGGATTTATTTAGTTTGCGCTGATCACGCACAAAGCGGGCGACACCAAGGCCGCCCGATTTTCACTCAGGACGGATCGGCATTAAGCCTGCGACTGATGACATCCAGCAAATCACACCCATCGCGCAGCGGAATGGCCAGCAAGTGGGCGAAGTCTGAAAGCACTACGGCATCGCTGCTGAGTTGTTCGCGAAAGGCCAGGTTTTCCAGCAGTTGGGTGACGGCCCGAATGCGGTGCACGGCGGCGTCGTGAAGGACGTCGAGAGGTGCCTGGGTGTCGATAATCAGGGCTGGGATGGTGCAATCGTGGCCGGTTAGGGGTATGTATCTATTCATACTGAACACTCTGTTTTTGGTGGCTGAGACCACCACTCAATCGTCGCCAAACGAATGGGTGGCAGCTGTACGCAGGTTGGCGAACCGGCAACAGAGTAAACCGGCAGACCCGAAGGTCTCCCGCGCACAGCCGCCATAACGAGCACAGCTTTGCGGGTGCAAAAACACCTGCATGAAGCGGATTGCTTTTGCACTCTGTTGTCAGGTCGCCAAACCTGATCGCCGTATGGGCGACGGCCGGACTATAAGCCCCTCACCCAAAACCGCGCAAGGCATCACAGCAATGGCACCACCCCTCATGCCATGCTAACCATTGCCGAAACACTGGCGATGACCCAGCGCATCAAAAAATGAGACCTCGCTATTATCGGCACTCTCAAAACCGCTCCACCGTTAACCACAAGGAAGAAATACATGATCAAGTTGTTCTGCAAAGCCGCTGTCGCTCTATCCCTGGCCACGCTGTTTGGTTGTTCCTCGACGCCGTCTGTGGAGAAGATGCAGGCTGACGTGGCGAACTATTCGCTGCCCAAGGCTGCCGTGGCCGATAAAGGTCTGGTGTACGTCGTGCGCCCGAGCAATGTCGGGATGATGGTGCGGTTCAACGTGTTCCTGGATGACAAGGAAGCCGACTCGGAGATGGGTTACAACCGTGGTAACCAGTACATCTATTTTTTCGTGACGCCGGGCAAACACGTGATCAGCTCCAAGGCTGAAAACTGGGCGGACATGCCGATTGATGTAAAGGCGGGTGAGGTGGTTTACCTCAAGCAAGAAGTCGAAATGGGCTTCGCCGTGGCGCGTAACAGCCTTAAAATGCTGAGCGAAGTCGAAGGCCGTTATCTGGTCAAGGATGCGTCCTTGGGCACCATTGCCAAAGAAAGCAAATGAGTTGAGCCAGTGTGTCGGCAGGGTCCAGGCCCTGCCGACTTCTCGTATTCACTGCAAACATTAAAGGACTGATGTGAAAAACCTCCTTTTCATTCTCCTCACCACCCTCATCCTCGGCGGTTGCGTCAGCCACCCCCTCACTCCCGAAAACCGCGCGCAGATCAAGACCGTCAACGTCCTGCCCGTGAAGTGGGAAAAGAACATGGTGTACTTCGGCCGCGAGCAGGCTTGGGGCGCTGCGTTGGGTGCCGGACTGGGCGCGGGTGCCGGCATGGCCAGCGGGGCGTCCAAGGTCGGCACTGCGGCGTTGAGCGGCGCCGGGTTTGCGGCCGGGATGAAGCTTGGGCAGTTGGCCGAGATGCCGACGCCGGTGGCTATTCTGACGGTGATGGAGGCGGAAAAACTCGATGTAGGTGTGTTGCTCAAGCAGGGCTTTGTGGATGCGCTGGGCAAGACTTCGACGCTCAAGGTGGTCGGCGACGATGAGCCGGCTGATGCGCAGATTCAGTTGACCGTGTCCGAGTGGGGCTTTCGCCTGACCCAGGGTTTCAGCAGTGTGATTTACCCCACCCTCAGCGTGGTGGCGCAGATGAATCGCGGCGATGAAATGATCTGGCGCACCTTTGAAACGGTGACGCCATTCAATGGCCAGAACGTTTATGGCTACACGCCGCTCACCTATCGCACAGACCCGGAGGCATTGCGTCGGGCGTTGACCGGGATTACGCAGATTTCTGCGCAGTATCTGGTGAAGGAGCTCAAGTAGGTCCGGCGTTGAGGTAACGCGGTTGGTTGTTGCGGGCGTGATTGTGAACACGCCCAGTCACTGTGTGTTTCTGGTTGCTCGCGTTATCGTTGGGGATCTTCGCGAGCAAGCTCGCTCCTACAGGATTGGGGGCGTGTTGAATGGCTTTGAACATTTTGTTTATCTCGATGTCTTTACCCCGCCCACCCGCAACCGGTCGGGCTGCATGGACTGCAGCGTTTTCAAATGACATTAAGGATTGATGTGAACCTCTCCCTATTACGGCCTCCTGTCTGCCACCGCCTGCGGTGCACCGGCTCGCGCCTGCGATTCCCAGGGCCGCCGGGAGAGCCTCATTCGGATCGATTGATCCTTTCGTACAGCACACCTACTGCTGCCGGGCGTATTGGCGGCGTTGACTGTAGTTCATGGAGTTTGAAATGAAGCGCAAGCAGTTCCAGAAAAGTCTGTTGGCAATCATGGTCGGGGCAATCAGCACGCAGGTGCTGGCAGTCGAGTTCGACCTGGGGCAGGGCAAGAATATTTGGGCTAATGAGACGTTTAACGAGCCGGTCACCATTACCGGCAAGTTTTCCCGGGTGGTCGATTCCAGCACGACTGACCCCGCCGGTCTCGGCTTTGTGAACACCAACATTCAAGGCTCGCTGATCAACCGCGCGGACATCACGCTGGACTCACAGGGCAAAACCATTCGCGCGATCGCCATCGACCCGATGTTCTGGTCTGGCCCTTCCAATCTGACTCCCGGCACTATCACCGGGGATGTGGTTCAGGCGGGCAATATCCTGATGAACCATGGCGCCTATGAAGGGCTTGAAATCGGTACCACCACCATTGGCGGCAGCGTTATCAACTCCGGCACCATTCGTTCCACGCCGCCCGTGAGCGCCGAGCCTTTTCCCGGCTACCTGGGCGGCGGCGAAGGCATTTACCTGCACGGCACCACCATTGCGGGCGACGTTTCCAACACCGGTGTGATCGACATGGCCGGTCCGGATGCGATTGGCTTGATCCTCGACGTCAGCGGCGACACGCCGACCACCATCGGCGGCAAGCTGCTGAACTCGGGCTCGATTATCGCCACCGGTGAAGGCGCCTGGGGCATGGAAGTGGAAACCGACACCAACCCCCTGCGTATTGAAAACAGCGGCCTGATTTCCGCCACTGGCAATGAGGCGAAGGGGTTGTTTTTTTACTCCGGCACCGTCGATTACATTCTCAACACCGGCACCATTGAAGCCAAGGGCGCGTCGGCCAATGCCTTCGATCTGTCCGGCGCCAGCTTTGCGCAGAACAGTGCCACGGGCGCACGGGGTATCGTCAACCGTGGGCTCATCGCGGCGGACGGCACGGCGATCCAGGTGGATGCGGCCAGGCAGGTCGCGGCGTTTGAAATCAACCAGCAAGCCGGCGAAATCCGCAGCAACAGCGGCATCGCCGTCGACGCCAACAACCTCGCCAGCCTGAACTGGACCGGCGGCAAAATCACCGGCGACCTGCTCAACCTCAGCGCCGTCAACATCGGCGGTCAGGCGGGTTTCAGCGGTAGCCGTATCATCGCGCCGGTGTCGGTCAACTCGGGTTCGCTGAACCTCTCGGCGCCCGGCACTGCTATCACCGGCGACCTCAATGTGGCCAGCGGCGCGGGCATCGATATGCACTTGGCCGACAGCGTGGTGCCGACCACGCCGTACCTCACCGTCAACGGCACGGCCAATCTGGCTCAAGCTTCCAAGCTGACGGTCAGCGCCAACCCCGGAGATTTCGCTGCGCCCAAGGCCGGCACGCAATACACCTTGCTGCAAGCCACCAACGTGCAGAACAACGGCGTAGCGGTCGCCAGCGCTTCGTCGTTGCTCGACGTGCTCAGCTACTCGGCCGATGCGCAGACGGTCAAGGCCGTGGTGGCGGTGAAAAGCGACCAGCAGGTACAACAGGAACTGGCGGGTGTCAGCGCGGGTGCGTCGGCGGCGACCGCCGTCAATGTGGTGAAAAACGAGGTGCTCGGCGGGCTCAACCAGAACGATCCGGTGTTCCAAAGCCTGGCCAACGCCGGGACTGCGCAGCAACTGGCGCAGCTCGCCGATCAACTCACGCCGGACGTCAACCGTGGCGCCCTCGACGTGGCGCTGTCGGGGCAAACCGTGGTCAACGGCGCGATCTTCAACCGCCTCACCGACCAGCGTGAAAGCCACCAGGTCGGCGGTGTGTGGTTGCAGGGCCTGAGCAGCAACATGGACCAGGACGGCCGTGGCGGCAACAACGGTTACTCGGCCAACAGCAGCGGCATGGCGGTGGGTGTTGACGGTCGTGTGAACGACACCACCACCTTGGGCGTGGCGTACAGCTACCTGAATTCGAACATTCATTCGGACCTGGGCAACAAGACCGACGTCGAGGGCCACGCGCTGTCGCTGTACGGCAACTGGGCGCTGCAGAACTGGTTTGTCGATGGCAGCCTCAGCTACGGCCATAACGACAATGACAGCAAGCGCCACGTCGCGGGCACCACGGCCAAGGGCAGTTACGACAGCAATGTGCTGTCGGCCAGCGTGATCGGCGGCTACAGCTTCAAGCCGTCCCAGGCGCTGGTGATCGAGCCGCGTGTGGCTGCGCGCTATGCCAACGTGCGCATGGATGGCTACACCGAGAAAGGTTCGTCGGCGGCCTTGAACACGTCTTCGCAGCGTTATGAAGTGGGTGAGTTGGGCGCCGGTGTGCGTTTGGCGGGCAACCTGCCGATGGGCGCGGGCAGCCTGCAACCGGAAGCGACCTTGATGGCCTACCACGACTTGATGGGTGACCGCGTGGCGCAAACCTCCAACTTCGTGGCCGGTGGTTCGGCGTTTACCGTCACCGGTGCGTCGGTGGCGCGTGACAGCTACGAGGCCAGCGTGGGTGTGAATTACAAGGTGTCGGACTTCACCGTCGGCGCCAGCTACACCCGCCAAGCGCGCAGTGGTTTTGACGCCGACGGCGTAATGCTCAAGGCGCGCTACTCCTTCTAAGCCACACCGCAAAACAACTGTGGGAGGGGGCTTGCTCCCGATTGCGGAGGGTCAGTCAATGATGTGTTGGCTGACTCGCCGCCATCGGGGGCAAGCCCCCTCCCACATTGGGTTTGCGTGAATCCGCAGCAGCGAGGCCGGGGCAGCTTGCACTGTCTCAACCTGCTTACGTAGAGCGTGATGCCTCTGATACCAGTGTGGGAGGGGGCTTGCCCCCGATAGCGGTAGACCAGTCAGTGATGGGTTGACTGACCACATTGGATCTCCACATTCCAAAGGTTTGTGTTGGATTTCACTACTCGGGGCGAAACACCTTGAGAACCGCTCTCAACCCCGTAAAATGCCGCAGCCGTTGCATCACAGTCTTTCAGGGAAGAACTCAGGCCAGCATAGTGTCCAGGCTGCCTATCTCCTTGGAAAACCCGGCAGCGCTGATTTCCTCACCCAAGGAGCACCCTGTGAAGACACTCTCCAAAATCCTGCTGTCGGGCCTCACCGCCGCGGCGCTGTTGACCGTGGCCGGTTGTGCCACCGAGAGCAACCGCGCGATGCCGGTGGAGCAAGTCGCCAGCGCCCACGTCGCCTATTCCGGCGTGCGTGTGCCGATTGCCGTGGGCAAGTTCGATAACCGCTCCAGCTACATGCGCGGCATCTTCTCCGATGGCGTCGACCGTCTCGGCGGCCAGGCCAAGACCATCCTCATCACCCACTTGCAGCAGACCAACCGCTTCAGCGTGCTGGACCGCGACAACATGGGCGAAATCTCCCAGGAAGCCAAAATCAAAGGCACCGTGCAGAAGCTCAAGGGCGCTGACTATGTGGTGACTGGCGATGTGACCGAGTTCGGCCGCAAAGAAACCGGCGACCGCCAGCTGTTCGGCATCCTCGGCCGTGGCAAGACTCAAGTGGCCTACGCCAAAGTCGCGTTGAATATCGTCAACATCAACACCTCCGAAGTGGTGTATTCCACCCAGGGCGCCGGTGAGTACGCGCTGTCCAACCGTGAAGTGATCGGCTTCGGCGGCACCGCAAGCTACGACTCCACCCTCAATGGCAAGGTGCTCGACCTGGCCATGCGCGAAGCGATCAATCGCCTGGTCGACGGCATCAACGCCGGCGCCTGGAACCCGCGTAACTGATCAGCCACACCACAAGGAGCAGTACACGGATGAGCAAGGCAGTGAAGTTGGCGCTGATGCTGACAGTAATCGCGACGGTAGCCGGGTGCCAGACGGCACCCCAGCCCCTGTATCAATGGGAGAGCTACCAGCCGCAGGTTTATGAGTACTTCAAGGGCGAGCCCAAGGAAGCGCAGGTGGAAGCACTGGAGCGCGATCTGCAGAAGATCAACGCCAGTGGCCGCAAGGCGCCGCCGGGTTACCACGCGCACTTGGGCATGCTGTACATGAACATGGGCAAGGATGATCAGATGGTGCAGGAGTTTCGCACCGAGAAGGCCCTGTTCCCTGAGTCCGCTGCGTACATGGACTTTCTGCTGAAAAACGCCAAGACCGGAGTCGCTACCAAATGAGCCTGTTAAAACTCACCGGCGCCTTGCTGGCCTTGGCGTTGCTCGGCGGTTGCGCTGCACCCAAGACGGTCGATTATTCGGCGTACAAGCAGGCGCGGCCCAAGTCGATCCTGGTACTGCCGCCGATCAATGAGTCGCCGGAAGTGCAGGCGTCCTACAGCCTGGTGTCGCAAGTCACCTACCCGCTGGCCGAAGCCGGCTACTACGTGTTGCCGATTGCCCTGGTGGACGAAACCTTCCGCCAGAACGGCCTGACCACCGCCAACGACATCCAGGGTGTGCCGCCGACCAAGCTGCATGACATCTTTGGCGCGGACGCGGCGCTGTACATCACCGTCAGTGAATACGGCACCAAGTACATGCTGATCTCCAGCGACACCTCGGTGACGGCTTCGGCCAAACTGGTGGACCTGCGCACCGGCACCACCCTGTGGACCGGCGCGGCGCGGGCGTCCAGCGAGGAAGGCAACAACAACGGTGGCGGCCTGGTGGGCATGCTGATCACGGCGGCGGTCAAGCAGGTGATCAACAGCTCCACCGATGCGGCGCACCCGATTGCCGGTATCACCAGCGCACGCTTGTTGTCGGCGGGCCAACGCACCGGCATCCTGTACGGCCCGCGTAACCCGAAATACGGCACGGACTGACGTTCTTCAAACACTGAAGATCAAATGTGGGAGGGGGCTTGCCCCCGATGACGGTGTATCAGTCACTACTGCAGTGACTGACCCACCGTCATCGGGAGCAAGCCCCCTCCCACATTGTTTTTTCTGCTGTCAGGTAAATTGGATTTAACCCGAACCCCGCCCACCCCGCGTCTGACCTTGTGAACGGCTCATTCACTCACGAGGCCCAGCCCATGTCCCACCCTCTGCTCTCCCTGCGTCCCGCTGCCCAAGGCTTCGCCGTTACCCTGCTGGTAGCACTGGCCGGATGCGGGCTGTCGTCGTCACCCGACCTGGCGAAACCGGTGGAGCCCATCGCAACGCTTCAACGCGCCCCGGCCCAAGGCGCAGTCGTCAAACGCATGGTCATGCCGGCCCCAATGATGATGCGGGAGACGGCGACCCTGGCTGAGCGCAGCGAACCCCGCGAGCAATACGCCAACCTGCCTGACAACCCGGTGCACCGCGTCGCCGAAACCCCGGTCTCCACCTTCAGCGTGGATGTCGACACCGGCAGCTACGCCAACGTACGGCGCTTCCTCAACCAGGGCCGCCTGCCGCCCGAAGGCGCGGTGCGGCTGGAGGAAATGGTCAACTACTTCCCTTATGACTACGCGCTGCCTACCGATGGCTCACCCTTTGGCGTGACCACGGAAGTCGCCTCCACGCCGTGGAACCCGCGCACGAAACTCCTGCGCATCGGCATCAAGGCGTCCGACAAAAACGTGGCGGAACTGGCGCCGGCCAACCTGGTATTCCTGGTGGATGTGTCCGGCTCCATGAACCGTCGCGAAGGCTTGCCGCTGGTCAAAAGCACCCTGAAATTACTGGTGGATCAACTGCGCGATCAGGACCGCGTGTCACTGGTGGTCTACGCCGGTGAATCCCGCGTGGTGCTCAAGCCCACCTCCGGCCGTGACAAAACCACAATCCGCAACGCTATCGACCAACTCACCGCCGGTGGCGCCACCGCTGGCGCGTCCGGCATCGAACTGGCCTACCAGATGGCCCGCGAAGGCTTCATCAACCAGGGCATCAACCGCATCCTGCTGGCCACCGACGGTGACTTCAACGTGGGCATCAGCGACTTCGACAGCCTCAAGCACATGGCGGCGGACCAGCGCAAAAGCGGCGTATCGCTGACCACCCTCGGCTTTGGCGTGGACAACTACAACGAACACCTGATGGAACAACTGGCCGACGCCGGTGACGGCAACTACGCCTACATCGACAACTTGCGTGAGGCACGCAAGGTGCTGGTGGACCAGCTCAGCTCGACCCTGGCGGTGGTGGCGCGGGATGTGAAATTGCAGGTGGAATTCAACCCGGCGCAGGTCAGCGAATACCGTCTGCTCGGCTATGAAAACCGCGCCCTGAAGCGTGAGGATTTCAACAACGACAAGGTCGATGCCGGCGAAATCGGCGCAGGGCACACGGTGACCGCGTTGTATGAAATCGTGCCGAAGGGCGAGAAGGGCTGGCTGGAGCCGTTGCGCTACGCCAAAGCGCCTGCGGCTGAAAACCCCTCGGCCGAACTGGCGACGGTGCGCGTACGCTACAAACCGGCTGCTGGCGGTGATAGCCAGTTGATCGAACGGCCCGTCGACAAAACGACTACCAAGCCCAGCGACGACCTACGCTTCAGCGCCGCCGTAGCCGCCTTCGCCCAACAGCTCAAGGGCGATGGCCGCTACACTGGCAACATGAGCTTGCAGGACACCGCCACCCTGGCCCGCTCGGCCCGAGGCGACGACCCGTTCGGCCTGCGCAACGAATTCGTGCAACTGGTGGAACTGGCCCAAAGCCTAAAACCCTGATCCCGAGCACAATGAAGATCAACTGTGGGAGGGGGCTTGCTGCTAAAGCTTTTTGTAGGAGCGAGCTTGCTCGCGAAAAACTCACAGGCACCGCGTTTATCCAGGAAACACGCGTTATCGTTGACGTTCTTCGCGAGCAAGCTCGCTCCTACAGTAACCCTGCTTCGGCTGACCAAAAGGAGTTCGTCTACCCCATGGCCGTTCCAGATGACTCACCCAGCGACGAATCGCTGCTGGCCCGCTACCGCACTGGCGACGCTGCTGCGTTCGAAGCCTTGTACGCCCGGCACCGCCAGGGCCTGTACCGCTTCCTCGTATCCCTGTGCAACAAACCCGAACTGGCCGAAGAAATCTACCAGGACACCTGGCTCAGCCTGATCCGCAGCACCACCCAGCCACAAGGCCGGGCGAGTTTTCGCACCTGGTTGTTCCAGATCGCGCGCAACCGCCTGATCGACCACTGGCGCAAACACGGCCTGCACAACCCGCTGCACGACAGCTACGACGAGTTGCTGCACGCCCAGCCCGACGACAGCGCCGGCCCCGAACAGCGACTGAGCCTGAAACGCGACCAGGCGCGCCTCGACGCCGCCGTGCAAGCCTTGCCCGAAGACCAGCGCGAAGTCTTCCTGCTGCGCCTGCACGGCGACCTCGAAGTCCCGCAAATCGCCACCCTCACCGGCGCCCCGCTGGAAACCGTTAAAAGCCGCTTGCGCTACGCCCTGCAGAAATTGCGGCGCTTGCTGGCCGACGAGGTAACTGTATGACTGAAGCCCGAGACCCGAACGATCCGCGCGACGAAGCGCTGATCCAGCACTATCGCCAGAACAGCGCCGGCGAACCGCCCGCATTCCTGGACACATTCATTCTCAACGCCGCCCGCCGCGAAGCGCCTGCCCCCAAGCCCAGCCTGTGGCAACGCTGGCTGCGGCTGTGCCAGCAACCGCGTTGGCAGATGGCATTCGCCAGCGTGGCCGGTGTGGCGCTGCTGGTGGGTGTGATCACACGCACCCCCGAACTTGCCCCGGTGCAAAACACCCGCCTCGCCGCCCCGGCCACGTTTTCCGCGCCTGCGCCCATGAGCGCGCCGCCGCGCGCCGAGTCGTTCAGCGCCGAAATGAACAGCGATGCCTTGCCCCAAGGCAAGCTGGCCAAGCGCGCAGTGCCGCAGCCGCTGGAGCAGGGCTTGCAGGACGTGTTGCGCCTGCGTGCGGCAGGCGATGATGCAGCGGCGGCGGCGAAGCTTGCCGAATTGCAAAAACGTTTTCCTGCGCAAAATCTTGAGGAGCGGCTCAAGGCATTGCAGTCTCAGTGATCCCTTGGCGATGGCATCGCGCGATACCATCGCCAGTCTGGGTGAAAGGGGTCATAAGCATATGAATTTATAGTCAGTAGCGGGGCGTGTAATTACTGCTAAGTTAATCGCCGAAAAGACATCATTGTCCCTGCTGGCTGGCCTGGAGAGCTGTTGCTTCATACAAGGAGTTCCCATGTTCACAGCAGCATTGATCTACATCCTGGCGGTGATAAGCCCGGGCCCCAACTTCATAATTGTCAGCCGCTTCGCCTCGCTGGGCTCGGTGACCACCGGGATCGGCGCGACGCTGGGCATCTGCACGGTGGGCGTGTTTTTCTCGACCCTCTCCCTGCTCGGCCTGGCGGCCTTGTTGCACCAGTACCCGGCGTTTTCCAAAGTCGCCACGTTATGCGGTTCGGCCTACCTCCTGTACATCGCCTACAGCATCATCAAAAGCGTACTGGCCAAGCACACCGGCACCGCCGAAAGCACCGGCCCGGGCGTGACCAGTTTCGCCAAGGCCTACCGCGTGGGCGTTATCACCAATATCAGCAACATGAAAACTATCGCTTTCATGATCAGCATCTACGCCGGCTTTCTATCCGTGCCGCGCTCGGACATCGACAAAGTCCTGGTGGTGCTGCTGTGCTCGACCCTGGAAGTGATCTGGTACTCCGTGGTGGCGCTGCTGTTCGGCCAGGGCCCGATCAAGGCACTGTTTCTCAAATACACCCGGCAGATCGACGTAGGGCTGGCCGTGTTCCTGGTGGCGTTTTCACTGAACAACGCCATTCCTGTGCTGATAGCCAGTCGATGAGGCCTGGCCATGGAATGGAATGCGTTGCTCAAGGACGTGGAAGACTGCCGGCTCACCTCCCGAGGCCAAGCCCTGGTGGACGTCGCCCTGGCGGCTTAATCCTGCCTGCGACGCCAAGCCACTGTCGACGGCACACCGACAACCCTCAGCGGCAGCGTGCTGGTGAGCGCCGGCGAAGGGTTTTCGCCAGCGTGCTCGAGGCCGCCAGCCGCTTCACCTCGCAGCACCCAGGCTGCTCCGTAGAACTACAGATCACCACCGACTTCCACAAAATAGTACGAGGCGTGGCCGACATCGCCATACGCACCGCTCACCTGGGCGAACCCTCTTTGATCTACCGAGGGCTCGGCAAACTCGTCTAAGGCGTCTTCGCAACCGCCGAATACCTGCAACGATTTCCCGCGCTAACCCCTGCCACCGCCGCCAGTATCGCCTTGCTGCCACCGCTGGACCTGCTACCGCAAATGCGCGCCGCGAAAGCTGCGGGGCTGGACCATGCGCCGATTGGGGTGAGTTCGTTTGCGGTACAGCTTGAGTCGGTGAAGCGTGGAGATGGGTGTGGCGGTGCTGCCGCGTATTTTGGCGACGGGGTTGAGCGAGGTTTTCCCGGAGATAGCACTGCCGCCGATGGAGATTTATCTGGTTACACGGCCACAGGCGTTGAAGCAGGTGCATATTCAGTGTTTTTTTTGCAGCGTTGGAGCGGGTGTTGCGCGATGAAATTTCTAGGCTGGATAAGTAGCGCTTTCCATCGTGGGAAGACAGACGTGACCCATCTCACTGCTTGACTTCAGCGCCCGTGTTGCCTTTATCAAGCTACCCGTTGTCAGCCAGTCCGTTATTTGAGGTACGAGGTAATACGCGTACACGTCTTGCTGGTGACTTTCGGCAGCCGATGTGCCGCCGCAGGCCGTGCCGCTTGGATAATGCAGTGTTCCTTATGACCATCTCCGTAAACCATCACTGCCGAGGTGGTAGAGGTACCATCTTCGTTCAAATACGTTGTGACATTTTCACTGCTCTCTGGGCGTTTATCAGGGCCGCCATAGGGATCAGGGGTCACAGGAGACTCGGCCGCATAGGTAGCCTGGGCGAGCAATAGAAATGTGAATGTGCAGATGAATTTCACAATAAGTCCTTCGACAGGGTTGGCGGTTCAGTAAATACGATCTGGGGCTGCTATGCAGCTTAGACCGCGAAACCCCATAGGAAATTTTCCCCGCTTTCTCGGCTTGCCTCTCAGCCACCCCATACGAACTCGGTCCGCAAAGGACGGGCTCACGGGAGCTTCTACCTCATAAGTGGAGCGAATCACACTCGGACTGGATTGGTGGGCGCTTCGTCTCGAATAGGGCCATTCCAAGCGATGGGTGAGAGTAGAAATACTGTGATAAGAAAAGCTACCTGTGACAAGTAGAACGGCTCCATCCACTGCTGCTTCAATGCGACGTAAAAGGTGTTATGAGCGACGTCGGCCAAAATAATCGCTGCCGTAAGCACGATTCCGGCTCTTGGTTTGATGAATAGTAACAGTGCTGCAAGCGGGTCAAAAAACGTAAGCGCCCCCCAGAAAATACGGCTAGCCAAGTAAGTGCTAGGCCCGTATCCGTAGTCCCAGAGCAATCCATGCGAAACGTCTGCACGGATGTGATTAGCGGTTGCGATGAAAAGGCAGCATGCGAACAAAGCTCTTACGGCGAATGACAATCTTGACATGGGTTATCTACATTCGTGGTCTATGCCCTGCATGATAGCGGGACCGATAAACGGCGCCAGCAGTAGCAAAGGCCCGATGCACTGCACCGGGCGCAGGCGCTTTGCGCTCGAGCCTACAAGCGAATTTCGCTGGATCCGCCTCTTGATGAGAGGAAATCATGCAAGCAGCGGGACACACAACCACACTGAACCCGGCCACTGCGCCGGGTTGTTGCTTTTATGGGGCTAAGGCGTTACCAGCTTCTGGGCTTGTTTCTTGTCCTCAAGCTGAAACATGACGATTACGGCTAGCGAGGCTACGGTAAAGACTCCCAGGCTCATAAAATTCATCAGGAGCAGAAAAAAATCGAGTCGAGTCATCGGCTCGCTACTGATGACGAACTCCACCATTTTCCAGATGCCAGTCGCGACAAGCACAAAGCAGGAAAAATATACCCACCCTCTGTAGACCTTGCGCCGTATCCAGGTCCAGACGCTTCGGAATTTTTCTTTTGCTTCATCAGATGCCTGTACCCATGCCAATACGAAACCGGGCACGCCAATGACGGTAATCAACAAACTTATAGCGCCGATGACAACGCTGAGTAGGTCAAGTGGGTTCATTTGAACTCTCCAAAAAATCAGCAATTACATGCGATGAACGTTCGATTAACGCGCGGGCGAAAAAACAGATTCGCCCCATATCACCGATATCAAACGGGAAATGGTATGACAAACGAGCGGCAAGCGCTTACTGAGATGCCGGTCTGGACGGTGATCCTACTGTCCCATGTCGCCGGGATTTCCGGCGAGGCATGGCGGGCCGACAAAGCGGGGTGAGCGGGTAGTCTTTGGTTCGCCGCTTACTACTCCGCTCCGGGGCCTGCGTGGTCTTCGGGCTTTCCACCATGATGTTATTGCACGCTTCGGGGATGTCGGTCCTGACTGCGGGCTAGTATCGGATGCCTTAACGCGATGGCTGGTGCCGATGTCGCTATAGGGTTGTACGAGCGCTGGGCAGTACAGCGGTTAGGTATACGGAGCGTTAAATAAGTGAAATCCTACTTGTTGATTGTTTTATGACGGGTTGGGGCAGCTAAATGAAATGGTTGCTGTTATATAATTGGAGGTTTGTAGTAGCGATATGGTGCATGGCTCATCGTTGACCATTTTAGGGAAGGAATTGGCAAGTGACAGGCTGATGCGGTCATTGTTTACATTTCCAGCGATGTAACCTGAGCCGATGCTCGACATACCAAATCTAACTCTGTTTTTAACAAGTTCGGCTGTTTGGCCCTCCCTCAGCGTGAACTGGGTTGATTCGCTTAGGCCTTTGCGCAGCTCCTGCTTGAGCGTGTTTACCGTTATCCGTGGAGCGCCACGAGCGCACAAGAAGCGGCCCGCCATAGACCGAGGCAGTGATCTGCAGGTGGGTATCTTGCCGCCGGAGCTGTCGCTGTAGAGGTGGAAGCCGGCCGACTCATGCCCAAGCAGGTCAGCAGAGGCCCCGTAAAGGCCACAGAGACGACAAACGCCAAGTGGTGATTACCAACGCACAGCGAGTCGATTTGCTGTCTTGGCAAAGGTAAAGCGTTGTCGTGCCAACCCAGGCGCGTCATCAATCGTGCGCGCTGGGCGCTGTCGAAGCCGCCGAGATTATTCCGCAGGTAGTTGCGGGCATTGCGTCGTGACCGGCTTCCGGCACGGCGAAGACCCATGTCATCCAGCACGCGAGCACGTTCTCGCCGAAGTCACCTTTCATGGTTTGGTCTGGAATGTTCCAGCGCTTGTTGGCGCCGTCCGGGTCATCGGGCTCGATCAACAAGTCCCAGTAGTGGCCCTTGTCGTCGCGATTACAGGCGACGGATAGCCAGAAACAAGAAAGCCCGCACAGGGCGGGCTTCTTGGGGTGTTTCGTAGATTGTCTGAGACAACCAGAAACCAGTATGTGGTGCACCCGGCGGGATTCGAACCCACGACCCCTGCCTTCGGAGGGCAGTACTCTATCCAGCTGAGCTACGGATGCTTGTGCGGGCGACATCATACCCATGTCGACCTTGGGCGTCCATGCCGGTCTTCGGGCGTTTATGCGTAGGAATCCGCCGTGTGCAGGCTCTGGGCCGGGCGCCACCGATCAGTGCGGTGAAACCAAGTGCAACTACGCTGATCAGAGAAGCCTGACGGATGTGCCGTTTTTGTTCTTTTTTTCGAACATCCTATTGCCCTGTACCCCCATTGATCCTAGGATTCGTTTGAGATTTCAAACGCTCTGTCTCCCGTGCGCTCTATATTGATGTTGCGCACCGAGGCTGATTTCCCTGACGGCAGCCCACCAGGCGCCTTTCAACAACTCTAATTCGCTCCGCGTGCGCGCGGTGCTGTTAAGGAAAGCCGACATGCAGCTCAAAGATACCCAGTTGTTCCGCCAGCAAGCCTTTATCGATGGCGCTTGGGTCGATGCGGACAATGGTCAGACCATCAAGGTCAACAACCCGGCCACGGGCGAGATTCTCGGCACCGTGCCGAAGATGGGCGCCGCGGAAACCCGCCGCGCCATCGAAGCTGCCGACAAGGCCCTGCCGGCCTGGCGTGCACTCACCGCCAAGGAGCGCGCCAACAAGCTGCGCCGTTGGTTCGAACTGCTGATCGAAAACCAGGACGACCTCGGCCGTCTGATGACCCTCGAGCAAGGCAAGCCGCTGGCCGAAGCCAAGGGCGAAATTGTCTATGCCGCGTCCTTTATCGAGTGGTTCGCCGAAGAAGCCAAGCGCATCTACGGTGACGTGATCCCCGGCCACCAGCCCGACAAGCGCCTGATTGTGATCAAGCAGCCGATCGGCGTGACCGCTGCCATCACCCCGTGGAACTTCCCTGCGGCGATGATCACCCGTAAAGCCGGCCCGGCCCTGGCTGCCGGTTGCACCATGGTGATCAAACCGGCCTCGCAGACCCCGTTTTCGGCCCTGGCCCTGGTTGAGCTGGCACACCGTGCCGGTATTCCCAAAGGCGTGCTCAGTGTGGTCACCGGCAGCGCCGGCGACATTGGCGGCGAGCTGACCAGCAACCCGATCGTGCGTAAATTGTCCTTCACCGGCTCCACCGAGATCGGTCGCCAGTTGATGGCCGAATGCGCCAAGGACATCAAGAAGGTCTCCTTGGAATTGGGCGGCAACGCGCCGTTCATCGTGTTCGACGACGCTGACCTGGATAAGGCCGTCGAAGGCGCGATCATTTCCAAATACCGCAACAACGGCCAGACCTGCGTCTGCGCCAACCGCCTGTACATCCAGGACTCGGTCTACGATGCATTCGCGGAAAAACTCAAGGTGGCCGTGGCCAAGCTCAAGATCGGCAACGGTCTGGAAGAAGGCACCACCACGGGTCCGCTGATCGACGAAAAAGCCGTGGCCAAGGTCCAGGAACACATTGCCGACGCTCTGAGCAAAGGTGCCAAGCTGCTGGCCGGTGGCAAGGCAATGGAAGGCAACTTCTTTGAGCCGACCATCCTCACCGACGTGCCGAAAAACGCCGCCGTGGCCAAGGAAGAAACCTTCGGCCCGCTGGCGCCGCTGTTCCGCTTCAAAGACGAAGCCGATGTGATCGCGATGGCCAACGACACCGAGTTCGGCCTGGCGTCGTACTTCTATGCGCGTGACCTGGGCCGTGTGTTCCGTGTGGCTGAAGCCCTGGAATACGGCATGGTCGGCGTCAACACCGGGTTGATCTCCAACGAAGTGGCGCCGTTCGGCGGCATCAAGGCTTCGGGCCTGGGCCGTGAGGGTTCCAAGTACGGGATCGAGGATTACCTGGAAATCAAATACCTCTGCCTGGGTATCTAAGCCGGGAAGGGATCGCAGCAAACGCAGAGGGCACGAGAGCGCTGTCCCTTTGCGTGTTTCACACCGTTATTCGCAGTGGCCGGGAAAGCTGTGGCAGTCGATCATCGCATGCTGCCGTAGTTGCCTCCCCGCCACCTATCCTTGAGCCACGCCGCCCGATGAGCGGCGAATGAGGACTTTATGAGCAAGACCAACGCTTCCCTGATGAAACGCCGCGAAGCCGCTGTACCGCGCGGTGTTGGCCAGATTCACCCGATCTTCGCCGAATCCGCGAAGAACGCCACCGTGACCGACGTTGAAGGTCGCGAGTTCATCGACTTCGCCGGCGGTATCGCCGTGCTCAACACCGGCCACGTGCACCCGAAAATCATCGCCGCTGTGACCGAGCAGTTGAACAAGCTGACGCACACGTGCTTCCAAGTCCTGGCCTATGAGCCTTACGTGGAACTGTGCGAAAAAATCAACGCCAAGGTCCCAGGTGATTTCGCCAAGAAAACCCTGCTGGTCACCACCGGTTCCGAAGCGGTGGAAAACGCCGTGAAAATCGCTCGCGCCGCCACCGGCCGTGCCGGCGTGATCGCCTTCACCGGCGCCTACCATGGTCGCACCATGATGACCCTGGGCCTCACCGGTAAAGTCGTGCCTTACTCGGCCGGCATGGGCCTGATGCCGGGCGGCGTGTTCCGTGCGTTGTTCCCGAATGAACTGCACGGCGTGAGCGACGATGACGCCATCGCCAGCATCGAGCGCATTTTCAAGAACGATGCCGAGCCGCGTGATATCGCTGCAATCATCATCGAGCCGGTGCAGGGCGAGGGCGGTTTCTACGTCGCGCCTAAAACCTTTATGAAGCGCCTGCGCGAACTGTGCGACAAGCACGGCATCCTGCTGATCGCCGACGAAGTGCAAACCGGTGCCGGCCGTACCGGTACTTTCTTCGCCATGGAGCAGATGGGCGTTGCCGCCGACCTGACCACCTTCGCCAAATCCATCGCCGGTGGCTTCCCGCTGGCCGGTGTGTGCGGCAAGGCCGAATACATGGACGCCATTGCTCCAGGCGGCCTGGGCGGCACCTACGCCGGTAGCCCGATTGCTTGCGCTGCCGCGTTGGCAGTGATGGAAGTGTTCGAAGAAGAGCACCTGCTGGACCGCTGCAAGGCCGTGGGCGAGCGCCTGGTGACCGGCCTCAAGGCCATCCAGGCCAAATACCCGGTGATCGGTGAAGTGCGTGCCCTGGGTGCGATGATTGCGGTGGAGCTGTTTGAGGATGGCGACAGCCACAAGCCGAACGCCGCGGCCGTTGCAGCGGTGGTGGCCAAGGCGCGTGACAAGGGCCTGATCCTGCTGTCCTGCGGTACCTACGGCAACGTGTTGCGCGTGCTGGTGCCGCTGACCTCGCCGGATGAGCAATTGGACAAAGGCCTGGCAATCATCGAAGAGTGCTTCGCCGAGCTTTAAGCGCTGACCCCCTGTGGGAGGGGGCTTGCCCCCGATAGCGGTGTGTCAGTTGATGAATATACCGGCTGACACACCGCCATCGGGGGCAAGCCCCCTCCCACATTTCGAACAGTGTCAGGCTGCAATCACGCGGTTCTTCCCCTGACGCTTGGCTTCATACATCGCCGCATCGGCGCGGCCGAACAGTCTGTCCAGGGTTGAGTCATCTTCGCGCAGGCTGGTCAAACCCTGGCTGACCGTCACGGTAAAGGCGTGGCCTTCGACGCTGAAACTCAGCGCCTGGATTTCCCTGCCCAGTCGCTCTGCCACCTGCAGGGCCATCTCCGGGGCGCAACCGGGCAGTACGGCGGCGAATTCTTCGCCACCGATGCGCCCGAACAGATCGCCACGGCGCAACACGCCACGCCCGCTCTCAGCAATACGCCGCAGCACCTGGTCGCCTTCCAGATGGCCGTAGGTGTCGTTGATGTCTTTGAAATCATCGATGTCCAGCAGCAGGAACGCCAGCGGCGTGCCCTGCGCGCAGGCGCTGTCGAAGGCCTGGTTGGCGAGTTCGAAGAAGTGCCGGCGGTTGCTGCTCTGGGTCAACACATCGGTGGTGGCCAGGCGATGCAGCTCCAGCTCCAGGTGCTTTTTTTCGGTGATGTCCTCCGCCATGCCCACGACGATCAGCGGCTTGCCCGGCTCGGCCTGCTGGTTGATATAGCATTTGTCGCTGAGCCAGCGGATCTGCCCGTCGAGCGTGACGATGCGGTATTCGCGGTCTTCCACGGCGCCCTGTTCCAATACGCGGGCCAGGCTGTGTTCGGCGTAGTCGAGGTCTTCGGGGTGAATGCTGTTGCGCCATTCCCGATGGTCGGCCAGCAGCAAACCGGCGCTGCGGCCGAATATCCGCTCGTAGGCCGGGCTGACATACAGCACGCGACGGGTCTCCCAATCGATGGCCCACAACACGGCATTCACGCTCACCAGCAGCGAGCTGAGCAGTTGCTCACGCTCACTCAGGCGCTCGACCTCACCCTGGGCATGCATCAGCGCCAACAGCGTCGAAGCCGCCGCCGGGCGCGGTGGCTGGGCAGTGGTCACATCAGGCGTGCAGGGCTTTTCGTGAACCATCGGAACAACTCTCTCTGGGCGCGCCGCAGGATGGAACAGCGGTCACTACAAGGGGTCACCATGATGGCGAAGTGTTCTTTGAGAGAGGGGAATTGCAGTGAAGTTCCGTGATCGGGCTCGATTGACGGTGCCCGGAAAATGGCGTCAGAAAGCCACTGTGCGGGAGGGCGAGCCCTCCCGCAGTCGCGTCAGACCCCGGCGGGGCGCAGTGAATAGGTCTTCAATTGGTGGGCAAAATCGCGCAGGGATTGGATACCGCTGGCTTCGGCTTCGTGTACCCATTCCTTGATCGCAGCCAGCATGTCATGGCCGTTGGTGCTGGTCTTGAGCCAGATCTGCTGCAGTGCCAGACGCTTTTCGTAGATCACGCTCAGTGCCTGGCTGTGTTCCAGCATGCTTTGAATGCGCACATGGTGGCGATCGCTCAGCAGGCTGGTTTCCCGCGACAACAGGCGCTTGGCGCGGTGGAACTGGTGGCGGACCGAGTGATCGACTTTCTCCAGCTCCTGCTTGACCAGGGGGCCGATGACCAATTTGCGGTATTGGGCCATGATCTGGAAGCGGTTGTTGAGGATCGCCATCGCGGTGTCCATGTCCAGGTGACCCTTGCCTTCGACGCGGTGGGCGATGGGCGCGACGCGCTGCACCTTGGCCAGGCGCAGGAAGCTGAACACCTTGATCCAGGCCCAGCCCAGGTCGAACTCCCATTTCTTGACCGACAACTTGGCCGAGTTGGGATAGGTGTGGTGGTTGTTGTGCAGCTCTTCGCCGCCGACGATGATGCCCCACGGCACCAGGTTGGTGGCGGCGTCGCGGCATTCGAAGTTGCGATAGCCCACGGCATGGCCCAGGCCGTTGATCACGCCGGCGGCCCAGAACGGAATCCACATCATCTGGATCGCCCAGATGGTGATGCCGATGGTGCCGAACAGCAGCAGGTCGATCACGCCCATGAGCGCCACGCCCAGCAGCGGGAAGCGCGTGTAGAGGTTGCGTTCGATCCAGTCGTCCGGGCAGTTCTTGCCGTAGATGCGCAGTGTCTCCGGGTTTTCCGCCTCGGCGCGGTACAGCTCGGCGCCTTTGCGCAGCACGGTGGACAGGCCTTTGATCACCGGGCTGTGCGGGTCATCGACGGTTTCGCATTTGGCGTGGTGCTTGCGGTGGATAGCGGTCCACTCGCGGGTGTTTTGCGCCGTGGTCAGCCACAGCCAGAAGCGGAAGAAGTGTTTCAGGCCGGCATTGAGCTCGAGCGAGCGATGGGCTGAATAACGGTGCAGATAGACCGTGACCCCAATAATGGTCACGTGGGTCATCAACAGCGTGACTGCCACCAGTTGCCAGGCTGACAGGTCAAGAAAACCGTTGTACCACATAGGCTGTATGGCCCTCAGATAAAGTAAAGAACAGCTCACGCATTATCACTAAGCCTACAGAGAAAACCAGCCGCCCTTTCAGATAGGAGTGACTGGATGTTTCTTATTCTATAATCCTCAGCCTTCGTAGGGCGATTCTGTTTTTTGGTAAGGATTACTGACCATATGCTGTTTACATACCGAGGAGCCCTGCGTGCGGGGCTGGTATACCTGCTGATTTCCATCGTATGGCTCAGGCTCAGCCACCACTTATTGATCAACTTTATCGATGAACCCGAGGCCCTGGCGCATTGGCTGCAACTGCGCGGCTATGTCTGGGCAGGCCTGAGCGCGCTGGCTATCGGCCTGATGGGTGTGCGTTTCGCCCGTGTCCACCAACTGCAACAACCCCTGAAAGAAAACCATGAGCGCCTGCAACAGGCCGCTGCGGTGTTTGATTGCACCCGCGAAGGGGTGCTG
This sequence comes from Pseudomonas orientalis, assembly GCF_001439815.1. Lineage (GTDB taxonomy): Bacteria > Pseudomonadota > Gammaproteobacteria > Pseudomonadales > Pseudomonadaceae > Aquipseudomonas > Aquipseudomonas orientalis. The sequence goes on from NZ_JYLM01000010.1 coordinate 110,112, forward strand.
GTCACCGACGCCCGTGGCCTGATCGTGCACGTCAATCGGGCATTCATGGAGATCACCGGCTACCGGCGCGAAGACGTCATGGGCAAGCCACCCAGCCTGTTCAAGTCCGGCCGCCATTCGTCGAATTTTTATCGGCAGATGTTCCAGACCCTTGAGCGCGACGGCGAATGGAGCGGCGAAATCTGGAACCGACGCCAGAGCGGAGAAATTTATCCACAGTGGCAAACCATCCGCGTCATCCGCGATGAAAGAGGCCACATCAGCCACTATGTCGCCGTGTTCTCGGACATCAGCGCCATCAAGGACTCCGAACACGAACTGGCGCACCTGGCCCATCACGACCCGCTGACCGACCTGCCCAACCGCCTGCTGTTCACCGATCGCGCCGAGCAGGCCCTGGCCTCGGCGCAAGTGCACAAGCGTGGCTGTGCTTTGCTGCTGCTGGACCTGGACCACTTCAAGATCATCAATGACAGCCTGGGCCACAACGTGGGCGATCAGCTGCTCAAGCTGGTGGCCGAGCGTCTCGAGGGGCTGTTCAGGCCCGGGGTGACCCTGGCGCGCCTGGGCGGCGACGAGTTCGCGGTGTTGGTGGAGAGTTGTCCACAGGTGATGCAGGCGGCTGCCATGGCGCAGCGCATGCTCGATGCCATGAAGGAGCCGTTTGTGTTTGACGGCAACCAGCTGTTTATCAGCGCCAGCATCGGCATCAGCCTGTTCCCCAGCGATGCGCTGAGCGCCGAGCAATTGTTGCGCAACGCCGACTCGGCCTTGTTCAAGGCCAAGCACGCCGGGCGTGAAGGCTACGCCCTGTATACCGAGGAGCTGACCGCCCACGCACAGAACCGTGTGGAAATCGCCAGCGAACTGCGCCGCGCCCTTGAGCAGCAGGAACTGCGCGTCTATTACCAACCGGTGCACGGCCTGCAGGACAGCCGCCTGATCGGCGTCGAAGCGCTGGTGCGCTGGCAGCACCCGGAACGCGGCCTGGTGTCGCCGGGCGAATTCATCCCCATCGCCGAGCGCACCGGGTTGATCGCCGACATCGACGCCTGGGTGATGAACCAGGCCTGCCGCCAGATGTGCCAGTGGCTGGCGGACGGCGCACCGTTGGGCTTTATCGCCGTCAACGTGTCCAGCCGGCTGTTTGCCCGGCGCGAACTCTACGAACACGTGGGCCAGGTCCTTCACGATACGGGCCTGGACCCGGCTTACCTTGAGCTGGAAGTCACCGAAAGCGCGGTAATGGACGACCCGGAAGTCGCCCTCGAACAACTGCACCGCCTGCGCGAGCTGGGTTTGCGCCTGGCCATCGACGACTTCGGCACCGGCTATTCCTCGCTGCTGCGCCTCAAGCGCCTGCCGGTGCAGAAACTCAAGATCGACCAGGGCTTTGTCGCAGGCCTCCCGTGGGATGAAGACGACGCCGCCATCGTGCGGGTGGTCATCGCCCTGGCCAAAAGCATGGGCATGCAGGTGCATGCCGAGGGGATCGAGCAGGTGGAGCAGGCCCGCTTCCTGCTGGACCAGGAATGCGACATGGGGCAGGGGTATTGGTTTGGCAAGCCGGTGCCGGCCCAGGAGATAGAGTGGACCCGAGCACCCCCCATCCAGAGTTGAAATGCAGTCAAAATGTGGGAGGGGGGCTTGCCCCCGATGGCAGTGTGTCAGCCAAGAGTGACTAACCTGATACACCGCTATCGGGGGCAAGCCCCCTCCCACATTGGAACTGCACAAGGCTTTATTTCGGTGCTGTGGTTCAAAACCCACACGCAACCCCACGCCCCACCAGAAAATTCTTTCTGGTTATATAAACATTCTTAAATAGTATTTTTAAGAATATCCGCGCTTATCTACTATCGCTCTCACGCCGCAAGCAGTGCCGCCACTGCCAGGCACTATTCATTTCAGGAGCGAGACCATGAGCGCATCTCTACGTAGCGTCGACGGCCAGGACGAAGCAGCCATTTTGCGTGAGATCCAGAGCGCCCTGCGCGATCTGCGGTTTGGCGCGGTGGAAATCACCGTACACAACGCGCAAGTGGTACAGATCGAACGCAAGGAAAAATTCCGCCTGCAGAACCCGGGTAACAAACCCGCCTAAGAATAAGCCACCAGTAGGAGCGAGCTTGCTCGCGAAAAACGCCAACGATAACGCAGCGCATCAGGTTTAACGCGGTGCTCTTGGGTTTTTCGCGAGCAAGCTCGCTCCTACAGGGTTGCGCCAACATAAGAATTTCAGGAGCTTCTATGTCGTCGATTCGCCGTTATGCCCTGGCCGCGCTGGCCAGCGCCGTGTTTGCCGGTTCCGCCGTTGCCAAGGACTACGAGTTGCTCAACGTCTCGTACGACCCCACCCGTGAGCTGTACCAGGACTACAACGCTGAGTTCACCAGCTTCTGGAAACAGTCCCACCCGGGCGACAACATCAAGATCCAGCAATCCCACGGTGGTTCGGGCAAGCAAGGCCGCGCGGTGATCGACGGCCTGCGCGCCGACGTAGTGACCCTGGCCCTGGCCGGCGACATCGACGAAATCGCCAAGCTGGGCAAGACCCTGCCGGAAAACTGGCAAACCCGCCTGCCGGATGCCAGCACCCCGTACACCTCGACCATCGTGTTCCTGGTGCGCAAGGGCAACCCCAAAGGCATCAAGGACTGGGGCGACCTGATCAAGAACGACGTGTCGGTGATCACGCCTAACCCGAAAACCTCCGGCGGTGCGCGCTGGAACTTCCTCGCCGCCTGGGCCTATGGCCTCAAGACCGGCGGCAGCGAAGCCAAGGCGCAGGAATACGTTCAAGCGCTCTTCAAGCACGTGCCGATCCTCGACACCGGCGCGCGCGGTTCCACCATTACCTTCGTCAACAACGGTCAGGGCGACGTGCTGCTGGCCTGGGAAAACGAAGCGTTCCTGGCGCTCAAGGAAGACGGCGGCGCGGACAAGTTCGACATCGTCGTGCCGTCCCTGTCGATCCTCGCGGAGCCGCCAGTGGCCGTGGTCGACAAGAACGCCGAGAAAAAGGGCAACACCGAAATCGCCACCGAATACCTCAAGCACCTGTACAGCCCGGCCGGCCAGGAAATTGCGGCGAAAAACTTCTACCGCCCACGCGATGAGAAAGTCGCCGCCAAATACGCCCAACAGTTCCCTAAACTGGACCTGGTTACCATCGACAAAGACTTCGGCGGCTGGAAAACTGCCCAACCGAAGTTCTTTAATGACGGTGGCGTGTTCGACCAGATCTACACGGCGCAATAAACCAAAGTACCTGTAGGAGCGAGCTTGCTCGCGAAGGTCGTCAACGATAACGCGTACATTCTGAATGAGCGCGGTGCCCTTGATTCTTTCGCGAGCAAGCTCGCTCCTACAGTGGTTTCTACCCTTTAACCAAGGACTCTTATGTCGCGTCGTATTTCCCCCGTCATACCCGGCTTCGGGCTGACGCTGGGCTACACCGTGGTGTACCTCAGCCTGATCGTACTCATCCCCCTGGCGGCGATGTTCGTACACGCCGCTCAACTCACCTGGGATCAGTTCTGGGCCATCATCTCCGCACCGCGCGTGCTGGCGGCGTTGAAACTGAGCTTCAGCACCGCGTTGTACGCCGCGCTGATCAACGGCGTGATCGGCACCCTGCTGGCCTGGGTGCTGGTGCGCTACACCTTCCCCGGACGCAAGATCATCGATGCGATGATCGACCTGCCGTTCGCCTTGCCCACCGCCGTGGCCGGTATCGCGCTGACTGCGCTGTATGCGCCCAACGGGCTGGTGGGCCAGTTCGCCGCCGACCTGGGCTTCAAGATCGCCTATACGCCGCTGGGTATCACCCTGGCGCTGACCTTCGTGACCCTGCCGTTCGTGGTGCGCACGGTGCAGCCGGTACTCGCCGACATCCCCCGGGAAGTCGAAGAAGCCGCCGCGTGTCTGGGCGCCAAGCCATTGCAAGTGTTCCGCCACATCCTGGTGCCTGCGTTGCTGCCGGCCTGGTTGACCGGTTTCGCCCTGGCCTTCGCCCGTGGCGTCGGTGAGTACGGCTCGGTGATTTTCATCGCCGGCAACATGCCGATGAAAACCGAGATCCTGCCGTTGCTGATCATGGTCAAGCTCGACCAGTACGACTACCGCGGCGCCACCTCTATCGGTGTGCTGATGCTGGTGGTTTCCTTTGTCCTGCTGCTGCTGATCAACTTGTTGCAGCGGCGCATCGAACGTCCATAAGGAGGCGCGGAACATGTCCCAATCGTCTATTTCCGCTGCGTCCTCGGCCAACGCCGCCCGGCGTGGCAGCGCGGCCTCGCGACGTATCCTGATCGGCCTCGGCTGGCTGGTGTTCGCCCTGTTCCTGCTGCTGCCGCTGTTGATCGTGGTGTCCCAGGGCCTGAAGAACGGCCTCGGCGCGTTCTTCACCGCGATCCTTGAACCGGATGCGCTGTCGGCGCTGAAACTCACGGTGATCGCCGTGGTGATCTCGGTGCCGCTCAACCTGGTGTTTGGCGTCAGCGCCGCGTGGTGCGTGAGCAAATATTCATTCCGTGGCAAAAGCATCCTGGTGACGCTGATCGACCTGCCGTTCTCGGTGTCCCCGGTGATCGCTGGCCTGGTCTACGTGCTGATGTTCGGCGCCCAGGGTTTCTTCGGCCCCTGGTTGCAGGACCATGACATCCAGATTGTGTTCGCCTTGCCCGGCATCGTGCTGGCGACCATCTTCGTCACCGTGCCGTTCGTGGCCCGTGAGCTGATCCCGCTGATGCAGGAGCAGGGCACCCAGGAAGAAGAAGCCGCGCGCCTGCTCGGTGCCAACGGCTGGCAGATGTTCTGGCATGTCACCGTGCCGAACATCAAGTGGGGCCTGATCTACGGCGTGGTGCTCTGTACGGCGCGGGCCATGGGTGAGTTCGGCGCGGTGTCGGTGGTGTCCGGGCATATTCGCGGCGTCACCAACACGCTGCCGCTGCATGTCGAGATTCTCTACAACGAATACAACCACGTCGCCGCCTTCGCGGTGGCCAGCCTGTTGCTGATCCTGGCGCTCTTCATCCTGCTGCTCAAGCAGTGGAGCGAGAACCGAATCAACCGCCTGCGCAACAGCGCCGGTGAGGAATAAGTCATGTCGATCGAAGTCCGTAATGTCAGCAAGAACTTCAACGCCTTCAAGGCCCTGGACAGCATCAACCTGGATATCCAGAGTGGCGAGCTGGTGGCGTTGCTCGGCCCGTCCGGCTGCGGCAAGACCACCTTGCTGCGCATCATCGCAGGGCTCGAAACCCCGGACGCCGGCAGCATCGTGTTCCACGGCGAGGACGTTTCCGGCCACGATGTGCGTGATCGCAATGTGGGCTTTGTGTTCCAGCACTACGCGCTGTTCCGTCATATGACCGTGTTCGACAACGTCGCTTTCGGCCTGCGCATGAAGCCGAAAAACCAGCGCCCCACCGAAAGCCAGATCGCAAGCAAGGTTCACGAGCTGCTGAACATGGTGCAGCTCGACTGGTTGTCGGATCGCTACCCGGAACAACTCTCCGGCGGCCAGCGCCAGCGTATCGCCCTGGCCCGCGCCCTGGCGGTGGAGCCCAAGGTGCTGCTGCTGGACGAACCCTTCGGCGCCCTCGATGCCAAGGTGCGCAAGGAACTGCGCCGCTGGCTGGCGCGCCTGCATGAAGATATCAACCTGACCTCGGTGTTCGTGACCCACGACCAGGAAGAAGCCATGGAAGTCGCCGACCGTATCGTGGTGATGAACAAGGGCGTGATCGAGCAGATCGGCTCACCGGGCGACGTCTACGAAAACCCGGCCAGCGACTTTGTGTACCACTTCCTGGGCGACTCCAACCGCTTGCATCTGGGCGAGGACAAACACCTGCTGTTCCGCCCGCACGAAGTGTCGCTGTCGCGGCATGAGCTGGAGGATCATCATGCGGCCGAGGTGCGGGATATCCGGCCGCTGGGTGCGACGACTCGCGTGACCCTCAAGGTCGAAGGCCAGCCCGAGCTGATCGAAGCCGAAGTGGTGAAGGACCACGACAGCCTGACCGGCCTGACCCGTGGCGAAACCCTGTTCTTCAAACCCAAGGTCTGGCAAAAAGCCTGAGCACACCCCGGAACCCCATGTGAAAACCGGGCCAATGTGGGAGGGGGCTTGCCCCCGATAGCAGTGGATCAGTCAGAATATTTGTCACTGACACACCGCCATCGGGGGCAAGCCCCCTCCCACATTCAGATTCCACTTGGCTTGAGATCGCGCCGTGCCATCGGGCCTGAGCGTTGCTCAATCTGCTGCTTCAATGCCTGGCGCATCCCCAGCAGAAACGCCAGCTCCGCCACCACAAACAACGGCCCCACAATCAGCCCCGACAGGTCATCCACAAAGGCCGGCTTCCTGCCTTCGTAGTAATGCCCGACAAACTGAATCACCCAGCCCACCACAAACATTCCGATACCGCTGCTCAACCACACTGTCGTGCTCTGCGCCGCCAGCACGTGCCCGGCCCATACCGACAAGCCCATCAGCAGCGTCATCAACCCCCCCAGGGCCAGTTCAAGACGCAGGTAAAACCACGCCGAAAACAGCGCCAGCACTACCGCCGGGGAAATCCACAGCGCGGCCACCGTCCATTCGGGGCGTGACAGCAGCACGGCGACCGCCACTACGATCAAGGGGATGCCGATGAAATGGCTGGCGATATTGCGTGGGTCGCGGTGGTAGGCGGCGTATTGACTGAGGTGGTCGACGAGGCTTTTCATTGTTGTTCCTCCTGTAGGATGTTTGATCATGCCCTGTCAGTCGGCGCCTAACTGTCAACTGGGCGACAATCTTCGGAGTTCCCATGGACACAGGCACATGGCACGCGCATTTGGCCAGCGGCCACTGGTTTGGCCACCTGCCTGCACACTTGCAGCGTAGCCTGCTGGCGGCGGCGCGGTTGCGCACGCTGACGGCGGGGCAGTTTCTGTTCAAGCGCGGCGATCCGCCGTGTGGCCTGTATGCGGTACTGGAAGGGGCGGTGCGCATCAGTGCGGTGAATGCCCAGGGCAAGGAAGCGGTGCTGAGCCTGGTGGAGACGCCTTACTGGTTCGGCGAGATCTGCCTGTTCGACAACCTGCCGCGCACCCACGATGCCCTCGCCATGGGCCCTTGCACGCTGGTGCAGGTGCCGCAGGCGGCGATGCTCGGCATGCTCGAGCGGCATCCGGCGTATTGGCGAGATGTGGCCCTGTTGATGAGCCACAAACTGCGCCTGTCATTGATCAATATCGAACAGATGAGCCTGATGCCCGCGTCGGCGCGCCTGGCCCATCGGCTGCTGATGATTGCTCAAGGCTACGGTGAGCGGTCGCAAGCGCGCCGGGTATTGCAACTGCCCCAGGAGGACCTGGCGGCGATGCTCGGCCTGTCGCGCCAGACCACCAACAGCCTGCTCAAGGCGCTGGAGCAACAGGGCATTCTTGGCTTGAGCTACGGCGCCATCGAGATTCTCGACCTCAATGGCCTGCGCCTGGCTGCGGGACTATGAACCGCGATAGGTGGAGAAGCCGTAAGGGCTGAGCAGCAGCGGGATGTGGTAGTGCTGATCGGCCTGCTTGACCTGGAAAATCACCGGTACTTCGGGGAAAAAGGTTTCGCGGTTGGCTTGCTTGTAATAGTCGCCGGTCTTGAACACCACGCGGTACTCGCCCGGTTTCATGCTGCGATCAGCGGGAAACAGTTCGGCGATGCGCCCCTGCTGGTTGGTCACGCCCTGGGACAGCGATTGCCATTGATCGCCCACGTGTTCTTCCAGGGTGACGTTGACGCCGGCGCTCGGCAGGCCGTTTTCCAGGTTGAGCACATGCACGCTGAGCGGGTTGCCGGCGGCCATGGCCAGGGTGCACAGGCCGCTCAGGCTGAGGGCGGCGAGGGTGATGCTGAGGGTTTTCATCGAGAAGTCCTTGTGACATAGGTGGAATCAAGGGGTGATTTTCAGGCCCAGTTGCTCGGCGGCCTGTACCGCGCAGGCTTCGTCCTGCGCGGCGCCGCCGGCACCGGCGATGCCCAGCGCGCCAACCAGCTCGGCGTCGGCGAACAGCGGAACGCCACCGCCGAGCAACAGCAATTCGGGCAAGCTGTTAAGGTTGGCGGCTTCGGGGTTGTTGCGTGCGCGCTCGGCGAACAGCCGGGTCGGGGTTTTGCTCGACAGCGCCGTGTAGGCCTTGCGCTGGCTGGCGAGGCTGTTGTGCGGGCCGACGCCGTCGGCGCGCAGGCTCAGCAACAGGTTGCCGCCCCGGTCGAGCACGGTCAGCGCGGCGGTGCAATGCGCCAGGCCGGCATCGGCCAATTGGCGCGCGGTGCGCAGGTCCAGCTCGGCGTGGCGTGGCAGTTGGGGTGTGGCCTGGGCGGCAGTCGCCACAGCGAGGCTCAGGAACAAGGCAGTGCGAAACATGGTGAAGGCTCCAGAAGGCAGGCCGTCACGGTAGCCAGTGGACGTGGTCAAAAGCCGCACAATTTGATGACAGGTTTGTAATCAAACCCAGAGGTAAGGCATGCAGGTGTTGTTAGTGGAAGACCAGCCGCAACTGGCGCAACGCATGGCCCAGGGCCTGAGCGAAGCCGGTTTCGGCGTGGAAGTGGCGGCCAACGGCATGGCGGCGCAGCGCTTTGTGGAAAGCACCGAGTACGACCTGGTGATCCTGGATGTGATGCTGCCGGGCCTGAATGCCTGGAAGTTGCAGCAGGCGATTCGCCAGCGCGGAGAAACGCCGGTGCTGTTCCTGACCACGCCTGATGGCATTGAAGATCGGCTGCGTGGGCTGGAATTGCATGAGGATGATTACTTGCTCAAGCCGTTTGATGCCAAGGTGTTGGTGGCGCGGGTGAGAAAATTGTTGCGGCGTGATCGGGGGCGGTGATTGATCCGGGATTTGCAGAGCCTCAAAGACCGCTATCGGGGGCAAGCCCCCTCCCACACTTAAATGTATTCACAGTTCAAATGTGGGAGGGGGCTTGCCCCCGATGAGGCCACCACAAACACTGCAAATCTAACTACCGCAACCCCTCCCTGAACTGCCCCGGCGTCACCCCCGTCCATCGCTTGAACGCCCGGTTGAAACTGCTGGTATCGGCAAACCCCAGCAAATGACTGATCTCGGCCAATGAACACTGCGGGTCGCGCAGGTGCAACAGCGCCAGGTTCTGTCGGCATTCATTGAGCAGCGCATCAAACCGACAGCCTTCATCCGCCAGGTGCCGCTGCAGGCTGCGCAAGCTCAGATGCAGCGCCTGGGCGATCCGCTCCGCACCGGGTTCGCCGTCGGGCAGTTGCGCCTCGATGGCGGCGCGCACCTTGCGCTCCCAGGTCAGCGGCTGCAGTTGCGCCAGGGTGCGCTTGAGCACGGTTTCATTGTGTTCGGCCAACTCCGGGTTGGCATCGTCCAGGTGGCTGTCGAAGTCGTGGGCGGCGAACTCCAGACGGTCTTCCTCGGCGCCAAAGAACACCGGCGCGCGAAACACCCTGTGCCAGGGCGCGGGGTCGACCGGTGCCGGGCGCCGCAGGTAAACCGCCAGCGGTGCATAGTCGCGCCCTAGGCGGTTGCGGCAGGTACGCACATAGATCGCCGCGAACGCATCGATGGCTTCCGGCGCCGGCGCCGGGCTGCCGTCGGGTTGCAGCAGGCGAAAACGGTAGCCGTCGCCATGACGGCTCAACTCAAGGCTCAAGGCATCACTGACCACCTGGTGATAGCGCACGATGCGCTCGAACACTTCGCGCAGGCTGCCGCTGGCCACCAGCGCGTAACCCAATGCATGAAAGGTGGTGGGACTGACGAATCGCGACACCCGCAAGCCAATCGCCGGATCGCCGCTGGCCTGCACCGCCAGCGCCCACAGGCGCGTGGTGGCCGACAGCGGGTAGCGCGCGTTCGGGTCGTCCATCAGCAGCGGGTCGAGGCCGGCCTCGAGGCACAGCGCGGCGCTGTCGAGGCCCAAGGCATCGAGTTGCTTGCGCAGGGCGCGGGTCCAACTGGCGAGGGAGGTGGGTTCGGTCATGGCGATTGGCGCTTGCGGTCAACAGGTTGGCGTGCGGGGCTAGCGGCCTGCGCCAGGGTTGGGTGCAGGATGCAGGCATCACTCCACAAGAGAATGGAAGCATGGACCGTACTTGTGCAAGCCCCCGGCAGATGAACGCGCAACAGCGCTCGGCGCATATCCGTGAAGTGGTGCTGGCCGAGGGCGCGCGCCTGCGCCGGCGGTACCCCTGGCTGCTGCATCAGGACGCGCTGGGCGCGGGCATCCTGGCGTTCGCGCTGGTCGGCATGCTGGGCTCGGCAACGCTCTACATCACCGGCCATATGGCCTGGTGGGTGTGCTTGCTGCTCAATGCCTTCTTTGCCTCACTCACCCATGAGCTGGAACACGACCTGATCCACAGCATGTACTTTCGCAAGCAGCGCGTGCCCCACAACCTGATGATGGGCCTGGTGTGGCTGGCGCGGCCGAGCACGATCAACCCGTGGATTCGCCGGCACCTGCACCTCAATCATCACAAGGTCTCCGGCACCGAGGCCGATATGGAGGAGCGTGCGATCACCAACGGCGAGCCCTGGGGCATCGCGCGCTTGCTGATGGTGGGCGACAACATGATGTCGGCCATGATCCGCCTGTTGCGCGCCAGGACCTGGCCGCACCGGTTCAGCATCCTCAAGCGCGTGTTGCTGGTGTACGCCCCCCTGGCGTTGCTGCATTGGGGCGCGTGGTACGTCTTTCTCGGCTTTCATGCCGCCAATGGCATCGCCGGCCTGCTGGGCATGCCCATCGAGTGGTCAGCCGGCACCTTGCAAATGATGCAGGTGATCGACATCGCGGCGGTGGTGATCATCGGCCCCAACGTGCTGCGCACGTTTTGCCTGCACTTCGTCAGCTCCAACATGCACTACTACGGCGATGTGGAGCCGGGCAATGTGATCCAGCAGACCCAGGTGCTCAATCCCTGGTGGATGTGGCCGTTGCAGGCGTTCTGTTTCAATTTCGGCAGCACCCACGGCATTCACCATTTTGTGGTGAAGGAGCCGTTCTACATCCGCCAGATGACCGCCAGGGTGGCGCACCAGGTCATGGCCGAGATGGGCGTGCGTTTCAATGATCTGGGTACCTTTGCGCGGGCCAATCGGTTTGAACGCCAGGCGCAACCGGACAGCGAACTCGCGTTCAGCAAGCAATGAACGCCAGCGGCAGGTCGCGGATCTGTTCGCGCACCGGCGGCTGGTAGTGGTCGTCGCTGATCAGTTCATGCAGCAGCTCTTCGCGCAGTTGGTGGAACTCGAAACTGCTGCGCTGGCGCGGATGGGGCAGGGCGATTTCGACGACCTGCTTGATCCGCCCCGGTCGGGGCTCCATCACCACCACACGGTCGGCGAGGAAAATCGCCTCCTCCACATCGTGGGTCACCAGCACCGTTGTGATTCTGGCGCGGGCGCGAATCGCCAGCAGTTCGTCCTGCATCTGCTGGCGGGTCAGTGCATCCAGCGCGCCGAAGGGCTCGTCCAGCAGCAGAATCCGTGGGCTGGCTACCAGGCCGCGGGCGATCGCCACCCGTTGCGCCATGCCGCCGGAGAGTTGATGGGGATAGGCGCGGGTGAAGTCGGTAAGGCCCACCAGCTCGATAAACTCGCCAATGCGTCGGCTGCGCTCGGCCTCGCTCAAGGGCTCATTGACCAGGCCCAGGCCGATGTTCTGCGCCACCGTCAGCCAGGGGAACAAGCGGTGTTCCTGGAACACGATGCCGCGTTCGCCACCGATGCCGTTCACGGGCTTGCCATCGACCTGGATCTGCCCGCGAAACTGCGTATCCAGCCCCACCAGCAAGCGTAAAAGCGTGGACTTGCCGCAGCCGCTCGAACCGACAATCGCGACAAATTCACCCTCGGCGATCTCCAGGTTGAATTCGCGGATAGCTTCCAGTTCGACGTCATCCACATCGAAGGACTTGCCCACATGGTTGAAGCTGACAATCGGTGCGTTCATGCGTGTCTCCAGCCGGTGGCGCGGGTTTCAAGGCGTTGGCCGATAAGGTTGAGGGTCGCGCCGGTGAGACCGACCAGCAGCATGCCGCTCATGATCAAATCCATGCGCAGCAGCTGTTGGGCGCCGATCATCAGGCTGCCGATGCCGCCATTGGACGGCATGAAATATTCCGCGCCGATGGTGCCCAGCCAGGCGTAGATCAGGCTCAGGCGCAGCCCGGCGAAAATGCCCGCCGCCGCGCCGGGCAGTATCAGGCGGCGCAGCCGTTGGAACAGGTTCAGGCGCAGCACCTGCGCGGCTTCGCTCAGTTGCGGTGACAGGGTCAACACGCTGCGCTGGGTGGCGATAAACAGCGGGAAAAACGCCGCCAGGCCAATGAACACCCACTTGGCCAATTCCCCCAGGCCAAACCAGGCCGTGAGCAGCGGCACCCAGGCGAAGATTGCGATCTGACGCAACGCCGCCAGGGTAGGGCCGAGCACCCGCTCGCTGCGCGGTGACAAGCCCAGCCACAAACCCATGGCAAACCCCAGGCTGCCGCCCAGTACCAGGCCGCCCAGGGTGCGCCCCAGGCTTTTGCCCAGCGCGCCCGACAGCGTGCCATCCACGACGCCCGTGGCGGTTGTCTGCAGCACCGTCCATGGGCTCACCAGGATATTTGCGTCGACCCAGCCGTGTTGCGTCGCCACCTGCCACAACGCCAGCAACCCCAGCGGCAGCAGCCACGGCTGCAGGCGCTGCCAACCCTGGTAACGCGGGCCGCGTCGGATGTGCGCCGTGGCCGGATGCGGCCAGTGCACCCATTTGCGATCCAGCCAGCCGACGCCACGGTCCATCACCACGCCCAGCACGCCGATGACCACGATGCACACAAAGACAATATCGAGCATGAACAACTGGCGTGCCCACACCATCAGGTAGCCGATGCCTTCACTGGAGGCCAGCAACTCCACCGCCAGCAGCGACGTCCAACCGGCCGCGAGGGCCAGGCGCACACCGGCCATGAACGCCGGCAGTGCCGCAGGCAGGATCAGCCGGCGGATCAGCAGGTGGGTGGGCAGGCGCAGCACGCGGGCCGCCTCACGCAACTGTGGCTGCGCATCGCGCACGCCGACCAGCGTATGCAGGGTCACAGGCACCACAATGGCTTTGACCAGCACCACCAGTTTCAGGGTTTCGCCGATGCCGAAAAACACCATGAACAACGGAATCCACGCCAGGGTCGGCACTTGCGCCAATGCGCTGAAGGTAGGAAACACCAGGCGCTCGGCGCGTGCGCTGAAGCCCAGCCAGGCGCCGAGCAAAGCGCCGGCGCCGATACCCGCCAGCAAGCCCCAGACCAGGCGCTGCACACTGATCGCGAGATGGCTCCACAGCTCGCCGCCCGCCAGTTCCACCGCGCTGCTCCACACCAGTGCAGGCGGCGGCAGGATTTGCTCGCTCATCCACTGATTGCGGCTGGCCAGCCACCACCAGGCAAACAGCGTCAGCGGCAACAGCCAGGGGCTGAGCGCCGGCCAGCGCAATGTGGGCGTTGTCAGAGGCGGGCTCAACCGTGCGGTTCGGGCCATCGAGGACCTCCCTTTGGTTATGTGATTTCGATCTTACAAAAACGCAATCAAGATGATTGTGAGATAAGAAAGGTCATTTAAAGCCCGTGCCCCGCACGCATCCAATGCATTCGAAGAATATTTTCCATGCTGTTTATGCATAGTCCGCTGCAGCCTAGGGTTTGCCTCATATAGTCCAAAAGGTTATTAAAGTGTGAATTTATAGTATTTAAAGTTTTTGTCGGCCTGTGCCTACTTTCAGCTCCCCAGGCGACCGCCGCCCACCAGGAGCTGCCCTTATGAAACTGCCTTTCAAACGTCTGATCACGCTGTTCGCCGGTACCGCACTGGCGGGTCTGGTGCACGCCGCCGAACTCAAGGAGATCCGCATCGCCGTGCCCGACCTCAGCGCCGGAAGCCAACACAGCGGTGGCGGCATTACCGATGTATTGCGCCAACAGCAGATCTTCGAAAAAGCCTTTGCCGACCAGGGCATCACGATTCAGTGGAATTACTTCAAGGGCGCGGGCCCGGTGATCAACGAAGCCTTCGCCAATGGCCAGGTGGACCTCGCTTATCTCGGCGACCTGGCGGCCATCATCGGCCGTTCCAATGGCCTGGATACCCGCTTGCTCAGCGCCACGGCGCGGGACATCAAGCAGTACCTGGGCGTGGTGCCGGGCTCGGGCATCAAGACCCTGCACGACCTCAAGGGCAAGCGCGTCGCGGTGTTTCGCGGCACGGCCAGCCAGTTGTCATTTGACAGCGCATTGGCCAGTCAGGGCTTGAGTGAAAAAGACCTGAAAGTCATCAACCTGGATTTCAACGCGGCCGGTGCGGCGTTGGCCGCCAAGCAGATCGACGCGACCTGGGGCGGCTCGAACCTCACGGCGCTGCAAGCCAAGGGGCTGGCCGACATCGCCCTGACCACCAAGGACCTCGGCGGCGCCGGCAGCATCCAGGCGGTGCTGGTGGGCAGCAAAGAGTTTGTCGACGGGCATCCCGACGCGGTGGCCACGTTGCTCAAGGCCCAGCAGCAGGCGGTGCAATGGTTGACCGATGACAACAACAAGCAGGCTTACATCGAACTGGTGTCGGGGCTGGCCAGCTATCCGCCGGTGATCCTGACCAAGGATTTGCAGGACCAGCAACTCAGCCGGATTTTCCCGGCGACATTGGATCCGGTGTTCCTGGGCAAATTGCAGGATGCGGTGGATCTGGCTTCCAGGGAGAAATTGATTCGCCGCTCGTTTCAGGTGAGTGAGTGGGTGGCGCCTGGGTTGGTGGCGGCGGGGCTTTGAGTCCGGTGGTGCCTGGGCTATAGCTATCGGGGGCTTGCCCCCGATGAGGCCTTCAGACCGCCACACTCACCTCCTGCCTGTCGACCTCCACCAACACCTCAATCATCGCTTTGGCCGCCGGCGACAACCGCGACCCGGTACGGCTGACAATCCCGCACCGCGCACTCATCGTCTCCATGTTCTGCGGCAGGTTGCGCCAGTGCAGCAGTACCAGCGCGCCGCTGGCGATGTCTTCGGCGAACGCTTCCTCGGTGCCCACGCCGATGGCGTTGGACTGCAGCACGATTTTCACCAGCGCCGGGAAGTGTTCGGTCTGGATGCTCGGCGAAAAATCCATACGCCCGCTCAGGTTCGCCAGCAGTTTGCGAATGCCCTGGGAGATCAGCGGCGCCGCCAGCGGGTAGTCGAACATGTCGTTGGTCGACAGGCTGTCCTTGGCCAGCAGCGGGTGCCCCGGGCGGCAGAAAAACACGCCGCGCTTGGCGGTCAGCGCACGGGTCTGGAAGTTCGGGTCGGCTTCGAACTGACGGATGTCGGCAATGAAGAATTCGATCTCCTCGCGGCTCAAGGCGCGGCTGAGTTTTTCCCAGTTATCCACTTGGAAACTGGTGCGGATTTTCGGGTGCGCGCCGATAAACCGCGCCACCGCATCCGGTACCAGCTTCACCGCCGGCGCCGGGCCGCAGCCGAAGCGCAGGTCGCCGGCATCGAGCTTGGTCATGCGCGTGACTTCACTGCTCAGCAAGGCGGCGCCATGCACCAGGCTCAGGGCGTGTTGCAACACCACCTGGCCTTCGGGTGTGGGGCGCAGGTCCTTGTGGCCACGGTCGACCAGCACGCAGCCGAACTCCTGTTCCAGCCCCTGGATACTGCGGCTGAACGCCGGTTGAGTGATGCCCATGGCGTCCGCCGCGCGTACGAAACTGCGGTGTTCGTTGAGGGCAATGAAGTAGCGCAGTTGACGCAGATCCATATGCATTCCCGGCATTTGAAAAATAGGTCGAAGGCATTTGCGAGCGACGCAGCTGAGGTTTTAAATGCAAGCTCTTATTCCGTCAATGAAGCATTCGTTCATTTGCTAGATCTAAAAAGCATATGAATAGAGCGTTGCCGACGAGCGTTCCACCATCCGCAGGCACATGAGGGTCACCACAATGAGCAACGCCGCACTAGCTGTTCAACCCATCGCCCAGGCGCTGGACATTCATCCGGTCGCCGGCCGCATCGGCGCCGAGATCCGTGGCATCAAACTGTCGGGGCATCTCGATGCCGCCACTGTCGACGCCATCCAGCACGCGCTGGTGCAGTACAAGGTGATCTTCTTTCGCCAACAGTCCCACCTCGACGACCAGAGCCAGGAGGCCTTTGCCCATCTGCTCGGCGAGCCGATTGCCCACCCGACCGTGCCGGTGCGTGACGGCACGCGTTTCCTGATGGAACTGGACGGCACGCGTGGCCAGCGCGCCAACTCCTGGCACACCGACGTGACCTTCGTTGATGCCTATCCGAAAGCTTCGATCCTGCGCTCCGTGCTGGCGCCGGCATCCGGTGGCGACACCGTGTGGGCCAACACCTCGGCGGCCTACAACGACCTCAGCGTCGAACTGCGCGCCCTGGCGGATAACCTCTGGGCGATCCACAGCAATGAGTACGACTACGCCGCGCTCAAGCCGGATGTGGCGGTGGAAAGGCTTGAGGAATACCGCAAGGTGTTCACCTCGACGGTGTACGAAACCGAGCATCCGGTGGTGCGCGTGCACCCGGTCAGTGGCGAGAAAACCCTGCTGCTGGGGCACTTCGTCAAGCGCCTCAAAGGCTATTCCCAGGCCGACTCGACGCAACTGTTCAACCTGTTGCAAAGCCACGTCACCCGCCTGGAAAACACCGTGCGCTGGCGCTGGAACAGTGGCGACGTGGCGATCTGGGACAACCGCGCCACCCAGCATTACGCGGTGGACGACTATGGCACCCAAGAGCGCATCGTGCGCCGGGTGACGCTCAAGGGCGATGTGCCAGTGGGCGTGCAGGGACAAACCAGCAAAACCACCAAAGGTCTCTAAGCCAGGTTGCAGATAAAAATGTGGGAGGGGGCTTGCCCCCGATGGCTGAGTGTCAGTCAACCTTTCAGTAGCTGACACACCGCCATCGGGGGCAAGCCCCCTCCCACAGTGATTTGCATCGTCTACCACACGCCGATCTGCACCACCTTCTCCGCCTCCGGCTCACCATAGCGAAACCACTGGCCGCGCACTTCAATCTCGGTGTGGCTGATGGTGGTTCGCCGCTTCAACCCGCGCAGCCAGTCGAACAGATAACCCAAATGCACCTCGCGCACCTCGGCGTAGGCCGGGTCGGCGCCCAGGTCGTGTACTTCCTGCGGGTCGTTGTGCAGGTCGAACAGCTGCGCGCGAAAGCCGTCATACGCCAGATATTTCCAGCGCTCGCTGCGCACCATGGTCATGCGGCAACGGTCGATCGGCTGGCCCAGGCGCTCGCGGGCGGGGGCCTGGAAAGCGTAGTCGTACTCGGCAATCGCATAGTGACGCCAAGGGGGCGCTTCACCGCGCAGCAGCGGGATCAGCGAGCGGCCTTCCAGGCGGTGCTCGGCAGCGGGCAGGCCCAGGGCGTCGAGGAAGGTCGGCAGTGCGTCGATGGTCTCCACCAGGCGCGCGTCCACCGAGCCGCGGCTGATATCGGCACTGGCACGCGGGTCGCGCACGATCAAGGGAATGCCCACCGCGGGCTCCAGCAGGAATTCCTTTTCGCCGAGGAAGTGATCGCCGAGGAAATCGCCGTGGTCGCTGGTGAACACAATCAGCGTGTCATCCCAGCGCCCGTTGCTCTGCAGGAAATCGAACAGCCGCCCGAGCTGGTCGTCGATCTGTTTGATCAGCCCCATGTAGGTCGGAATCACCGTGAGCCGCACCTCGTCGCGGGAGAAGTTCAGGCTCTCCTGGTGTTGACGAAACGCCTGGTACACCGGGTGATCGCTGCTGTGCGCCGGCTGAATCGGCGCCTGGATATGCTCGGCGCCATACAGCGCGTGGTACGGCGCCGGGGCGATGTAGGGCCAGTGCGGCTTGATGTAGGACAGATGCAGGCACCAGGGTTGTTCGGCCTGTTCCTGGATAAAGTCGATGGCGCGGTCGGTGGTGTAGACGGTTTCCGAGTGCTGCTCGGCAACCCGCGCCGGCAACCCGGCGTTGCGCATATGCCAGCCGCTGAGCACTTCGCCGTTTTCCCCTTGTGCGGCATTGGCCCATTCATGCCACGGGTTGCTGCCGCTGTAGCCTTGCTCGCGCAGGTAGTGGGTGTAGGGCGCGGACTCGCGTTTGTCCTCGAACAGCGGGCTGTCGGGGTAGATACCGTCGTGACGAAAATAGGTGTCGAAGCCCACTTCATTCAGCGGCTCCGCCTGGGCGCTTTCAGGGTCGATTTTCAAGCGCTGCAGGGCGTCCAGGTTCGGCGTGGCGTGGGTCTTGCCCGCCAATGCGGTGCGGATGCCGTGGGGGCGCAGGTAGTCGCCGATGGTCAGCTCTTCCAGGGGCAGCGGCACCGCATTCCACGCCACCTGATGGCTGCTGACATAGCGCCCGGTGTAGGCCGACATGCGCGATGGGCCACAGATTGTTCCCTGGGTGTAGGCACGGCTGAAACGCACGCCGGCTGCGGCGAGACGGTCGATATTCGGCGTGTGCAAATGGGCGTGGCCGTAGCACGACAGGTAATCGCGGCGTAGTTGGTCGCACATGATGTAGAGCACGTTGCGTACGAGTTTTGGTTCAGACATAGGGGTTCACCGGTCGGAGGACAGGAGCGTTTTTTCGCCGTTCGGGAGCATGCTGGCAAGTGCATTTGAGGTCTGGGTTTTATGCAGTGAATGCATGGGTGTGGCTACCGGCGTCATCGGGGGCAAGCCCCCTCCCACACTTGAAATGCATTCCAAATGTGGCCCCGATGGCGCCGGTTCACACAGCGATATTCTCCAGCGTGCAACTGTCTTCATCCAACTCATCTACCTCCTTGATCTGCTCAATCATCGCCTCCGCCAACGGCGACAGCCGATACCCCGCACGGCTGACAATCCCGTAGCGGGTGTAGCGCTCCTCCAGGTTTTCATCCAGCCCCTCGATCTTCAAACACACCAACTCGCCCCGGGCCATGTGCAGCACGTCGCTGTTGGCGCTGACGATGCCGATGGCGTCCGAGCGCAGTACCACACCCAGCAGGCTGTAGCCGTTTTCGCATTCAACGTTGGGCTGGTAATCCGGTCTTCCGCTGAGGTCGACGATGACTTTGCGCAGGTTCGGCGGACGGATGGTGACGGCCAGCGGGTAGCTCATCAGTTCGGCGGGGCTGACGCTTTCGCAGCCGGCGAGGGGGTGCCCGATGCGGCAGCAGAAATACCAGCGGCGTGGGCGCAGGCGGTGGGTGTGGTAGTCGGGGTTGGCTTCGAAGTGGCGGGTGTCGGCGACGAAAAACTCGAACGCTTCGCTGAGCAGGCGTTTGCTCAGGCTTTCCCAGTCGTCCACCTGAAACTGCACGCGGGCCTTGGGGTAGCGCCCGATAAAACTGCCGATGGCGCGGGGGATCAAGCCGCCGGCCGGGGCCGGGCCGCAACCGAAGCGCAACTCGCCGGCCTCCAGGCCGTTGAACTGGCTGATCTCATTGGCCAGTTGCTGCGCGCCGCCGACCAGGCGCCGGGCATGTTCGAGCAGTACCTGGCCCTGTTTGGTCGGCGCCAGGTCTTTGCGCCCACGGTCGACCAACTGGCACCCGGCGCTGTGTTCCAGGGCCTGGATACTGCGGCTGAAGGCCGATTGCGACAGGTTCACCGTCAAGGCCGCCGCGACGAAACTGCGGTGTTCGGCGAGGGCGATGAAGTGGCGAAGCTGGCGCAGGTCGATATGCATTTTTCACATCAAAAATATCCGGGAAATGCATTGGCTATGCATTAGGTCGACTCCTTATAAAGGCTATCTCTTATGCAGTAAATGTTCGTAAAAACATAAATAAATAACCTAAAGGAATATCTGGGGAAGGATATTCCTGGGTTCCGGAGCCGCTTATGAGTCTGTTCAAGCCCGTTGCACCCTTCAAGCGCCTGCCCCTGGCGATGCTGCTGGCGGGCAGTGCCAGCTGGACACCCGGCCATGCGGCCGAACCGGCGTCGGCGGGGGAGAACGCCAGTGGCCAGTTGGAAACCGTCACGGTCACCGCGCGGCGGCGCACCGAAAGCGCCCAGGCGGTGCCGACGCCCATGAGCGTGGTCGGCGGCCAGGCGCTGGAGAGCCAGCGGGTGTACCGGATTCAGGACCTGCAGCAACTGGTGCCCAGCGTCAACGTCGCTTATATGCATGCACGCCAGTCCAGCGTGTCGATTCGCGGCCTGGGCAACAACCCGGCCAGCGATGGCCTGGAGGGCAGCGTGGGGTTGTATATCGATAACGTCTACCTCGGGCGCCCCGGCATGGCGGTGTTCGACCTGATGGACATCGAGCAGCTTGAGGTATTGCGCGGTCCGCAGGGCACCTTGTTCGGCAAGAACACCACGGCGGGGGTGATCAATATCAGCACCCGCGCGCCGAGTTTCACCCCGGAGCGCAGTATCGAAACCTCGCTGGGCGAGGACGGTTATTTCCAGACCAAGGGCACGATTTCCGGGCCGCTTACCGATGAATTGGCCGGGCGTTTTTCGGCCTATCGCACGCGCAGCGACGGCGACATCAAGAATGAACATGACGGACACGACCTCAATGGCGGTTCGCGCCAGGGCTTTCGCGGGCAACTGCTGTACAAGCCCAATGAGGCCTTCAACCTGCGCTGGATCGGCGACTACAACGAGGAGGATTCCAGCGCCGGCACGCGCGTGCTCTACAGCACCGGGCCGACCATCAACGGCACCAACCTCTATCAGCCCCGGGCCAACGCTGCGGGCGCGACCCTGGTCGATGGCACCCACCGCAAGGTCAACCTGGACAGCGACCAGCGCGTCACCGTGTTCCAGGGCGGTACCTCGCTGGAAGCCAACTGGACCTTGCCGAGCGACTTCACCCTGACGTCGGTCAGCGCCTATCGCTGGTGGAATTTCACCCCGCGCAACGATGACGGCCTTAACGTGCCGGCCTCGTATAACGGCGGCGTATCGGTGGAGGACAAGCAGTGGTCCCAGGAATTTCGCCTGGCTTCACCCCAGGGCGGGTTTTTCGATTACGTGCTCGGCGCCTACTACTTCGGCTCTGACCTGGATAACAAGTCCTTCGCCTATTACGGCCCCCAGGCCGACATCTGGAACGGCACGCCGAGCGGCGCGTTGAACAACGTAAGCAGCATCGGCAACGGGCATATCCGCACCGACAGTTTTGCGCTGTTCGCCCAAGGCACCTGGCACCTGACCGAACGCCTGGATTTCACCGCCGGCCTGCGCGGCACCTACGAAGAAAAAAGTGCCTGGGTGACACGCAATGCCCCGCTGGGCGGCGCTGCGGTCACCGGCGCTGCTGCCACGGCGCGGCGCGGGCGCACCGGGGCGTATGACTCGGGTGACCTGACGCAGTACAGCGCCACCCCGTCGGGGCTGCTCAACCTCAGTTATCACTTCAATGACAACCTGCTGGGCTACGCCACGCTGTCCCACGGCGAGAAGTCCGGCGGCGTCAACCTGGCGGTGGGCTCGGCGCCGACGGCGGGGGCCGACTCGCTGTTGATCGGCACCGAGCGCGCCAACAATGCCGAGTTGGGTTTCAAGAGCACGTTGTGGGATCGACGCCTGCAGCTCAATGCCAACCTGTTCTGGACCCAGGTCAATGGCTACCAGACCAACGCCTATGACCAGGACAACCGCGTGCAGTACCTCACCAACGCCGGCTCGGTGCGCTCGCGGGGGGTGGAAGTGGAGAGTACGCTGGTGCCGATCAAGGGCCTGACCCTGAATATCAATGGCTCCTTCAACGACGTCAGTTACCTGTCCTACAAGGACGCGCCATGCCCGCCGGAAGTCAGCCTGCGCCCCGGTGCGCCGGCGTCCTGCGACCTGACCGGCCACCAAGTGGTGGGCGCATCGAAATGGATCGCCAACGCCAACGGTGAGTACACGTGGAACCTGGATAACGGCTTCGAACCCTACGTCACTGCCAGCTATGCGTTCCGCTCCAAGGCAGTGGGCACAGTGGAAGATTCCGACTACGGGCAGATCCCGGCCTATGCGCTGGTCAACCTCTCCACCGGCCTGCGCGGCAATTACGAGCAGGGCCAGTGGGACGTGTCGCTGTGGCTGAAAAACGCTTTCGACAAAACCTACTACAGCACCCTGTGGACCGGCGCCAACGGCGGTTACGAGGGCCTGCTGGGAACGCCGCGCACCCTAGGCGTGACTGGGCGCTACGACTTCTAGCCCAGTGCGATAGGTGGCCGGACTGAACACCCGCGTCACCAGCAGCATCGCCAGCGCAGTCAATGTCAGCACGATCCAGGCGCTGACAAAGTTGCCGGTCAGTTCGCGCAGCCAGCCGGTCAGCCACGGCGAAATGGCGTTGATCAAAAAACCCACGCCTTGGACGAAGGCGGCCAGTTGCCCGGCATGGCGTGGGTCGCGGTGGTGGTCGAGGGTCAGCAGCAGACTCAATGCAAAGCACGCCCCCAGGCCGAAGCCGCACAAGGCCACCCACACGTGGGGTAGGGCCTGCGGCGCGATGATCAGACCGAGGTAGCCGAGGGTTTGCGCCACCAGGCTGATGCCGAGCAGCGGGCGGCGGTCGATGCCGCGTTGCGCCAATACCGGCATCAGCAGCGCGGCGATCACCTGGAAGATGGTCATGAACGCCAGCAGCGAGCCGCTGGGCAGCACGCCCCACCCCAGTTGCTGATAGTAGGCGGGCAGCCAGGCCACCAGGCTCATATAGCCGCAATTGACCAGGCCGAAATACAGCGCAAGCAACCACGCCCGACGGTTGCGCAAACCTTTGAAGGCGGGCGCCACGTGTGGATTCCTGGCGGCGCCCAGCGGCAGCCACGTCCATAGCAACAAGGCTGCGAGCGCCGGTAACAGCCACACACCCAATCCGGCCTGCCACTGCTGGAAGTGTGTCGCCACCACCGGGCTGAGCAGCGCCGCCAGGCCGCCGCCGGCCATGAGTGAGGCGGAATAAACGCCCATCGCCACCGGCACGCGCTGATGAAACTCGCGCTTGATCATCGCCGGCAACAGCGCCTGGATCAATGCCACACCCGCGCCGCCGAGCAACGCAGTAACCAGCAGCGCCGATGCCTGGCCCATCAGCCAGCGCGCCAGGCACGCCAGCAGAATCATCACCAGGCCCAGGGCGATACCGCGCCGTTCACCGAGCCGCGCTTCCACGCGCACGCCCACCAGCGCCACCAGGCCCATGCAGATCACCGGCAGGCTGGTCAGCAGGGCGCTGCTCTGGAAGCTCAGGCCGGTGGCCTGGCGAATCTCGCCGAGCAACGGGCTGATGGAACTGAGGATCGGCCGCAGGTTGAGGCCGAGCACCACCAGCAGGCTCCAGCCTGCAAGGGACTTATTGAGGATCATGCAGCGCCTATGCACCGGTTAAATGTGGCGTGAGTATCGCCAGCGCCCCGGGTATTCTGAAATTAAATATAACCATGCCAATCAGTGGCAAAGAGAATGACCATGTTCGATCCGGTATTACTGCGCAGCTTCGTCTGCGTGGTCGATTGCGGCAATTTCACCCGCGCCGCCGAGCGCCTGCACTTGACCCAATCCACCGTCAGCCAGCAGATCCGCCGCCTGGAAGTTGCCGTGGCTTGCCAGTTGCTGGATCGCGACCAACGCCGTGTCGTCGCCACTGCCGAAGGCGAGCGCTTGCTGGCCTATGCGCGACGCATCCTGGCGCTGCATGAAGAAGCCGCTGATGTGTTGATCAACCAGCAAAGCGACGGCGTGTTGCGCCTGGGCGTGCCGGAAGATTTTGCGGCGCAGCGGCTGATGCCGTTGCTGTCGGCGTTTGTGCTGGCCTATCCACGGGTGCGCCTGGAGGTCACCAGCGGCCTGGGCCCCGAGTTGCAGCGCCAATACCGCAGCGGTGAGTTCGACGTGCTGCTGGTCAAGCAGATGGGCAGCAGCGATGACTGCCTGGCCTCCTGGCCCGAGCCGCTGTGCTGGGTGGACAGCCGCAGCACGCCGTGCCTGGGACGCGACCCGTTGCCACTGGTGGCGTTTCCCGTTGGCGGTCTGTACCGCAATGAAATGCTGCACCACCTTGAAGTGGGCGGCTGGCGCTGGCGCATCGGCTATTCCAGCGCGAGCCTGGCCAGCGTGTGCTCGGCCGTGGCGGCGGGGTTGGGCGTGAGCCTGTTGCCGCTGAGGGTGGTGCAGGCCGGGCATGTGGTGTTGGGCGCAGAGAGCGGTTTGCCCGTGGTGCAAGGCGTGCGCCTGGCGTTGTATGCCCGTAGCGGCCTGAGTGCGGCGGGGCAGTGCTTACAGGCTGAATTGTTCGATTTGTGCGCAAACAGCCCGGTTGAGCCATGCCTCTACTGAATATTTTGCATGCCTGAAACGCATTGAAAAACGCTGCCTCGGCGCCAGGCCGCACAGACCGTGGCTTTGACGCATGAGCCGCCTGCATTTATTCAAATAAAGCATAAGCATAACTTTAAAGATTACTTTAAGAGATAAGCGCCCAGCCCGATGATTCAACCTTGGACGGCCTGCCACGCAGGTTCGTCGGTTTTTTGGTTTGAAGACCGTAGGGAGTGAATCAATGGGCAATGTCCAGACCGCCGCCCGTGCCACTGAGGCGCAAGGGCGCCTGGCACCGAGCGGTGAGTTGGTCGACCTTGGCCGGCCGCATCGTGCGCCGTTGGGGCAGTTGCGCCTGCAGCAGACCCCCAAGCGGTTTTCCAGCCGGCGCGAAGGCATTCTGTTGGGCTTGTTGGTGCTGGCCTTGCACGGCGCGGTGATCTACTGGGTGAGCCAGAAGCCCACCCCGGTGCTGCCGGTGGTGCCGCCGGAAATCCCGCCGATGACCATCGACTTTTCCCGGCCGGCGCCGCCGGTGGTTGAACCGCCGCCGCCAGTACCGCCGCCACCTCCCGTGGTCGAGCCACCGCCGCCGTTGGTGGATGAGTTGGCCGCCAAGCCGGCGCCGCCGAAACCGCTGGTCAAGCCCAAACCCAAACCGGTGCCCAAGCCTGAGCCCAAGCCGGTACCCAAGGCCGTCGAACAACCGCCCGCGCCACCCGTGCCGGCGCCCCCGGCAGCGGTTGCACCACCCGCGCCGGCGCCGGTAACGCCCGCTTCGGCCAATGCCGCGTACCTGAAGAACCCGGCGCCGGAATACCCGTCACTGGCTCAGCGGCGGGGTTGGGAGGGCACCGTGTTGCTGCGGGTACACGTATTGGCCAGCGGCAAACCCGGTGAGATCCAGCTGCAGAAAAGCAGCGGTCGCCAGCAACTCGATGACGCCGCATTGGCCGCGGTGAAGCGTTGGAGCTTCGTGCCGGCCAAGCAGGGTGAAGTGGCCCAGGACGGCTGGGTCAGCGTACCGATCGATTTCAAGATTCATTAATTATTCAGCGGCACAGAGGGAAAACATCATGGCTTTGGCATCTCCACTTGAATCCATCGAAAGCGCAGTGATCTGGTTGCTGGTGGTCTTTTCAGTCGCCACCTGGGGCTTGGCATTGTTGAAGGGTGTGCAGTTCGGACGCCTCAAGTCTCAGGATCGCAAATTTCACAAACAGTTCTGGGCCGCATCGAGCCTCGACGCCGCCGCCGAGCTGGCCGATACCCAACCGGGCGCGGCAGCCCGGGTAGCCCGGGCCGGGTATGCCGCGATCCAGGTTGGCGATAGCCAGCACGCGGCGGACCTGAGCCAGGCCATCAATCACCAGGACCGCCTCGAGCGGGCCTTGCGCCAGCAGATCGTGCGTGAGCGCCGCTCCCTGGAGACCGGCCTGGCGGTGGTTGCCAGTATCGGCAGCACCTCGCCGTTTATCGGCCTGTTCGGCACCGTGTGGGGCATTATGGAAGCGCTCAAGGGCATCAGCGCCGCCGGTTCAGCCAGCCTGGAAACCGTGGCGGGGCCGATTGGTGCCGCATTGGTCGCGACGGGCGTGGGGATCGCCGTCGCGGTGCCGGCAGTGCTGGTCTACAACTATTTCCTGCGCCGCCTGAAGCTGACGGCTGCCGACCTGGATGACTTTGCCCACGACTTCTACAGCCTCGCGCAAAAGAATGCCTTCCGCGTGCTGCTGCACCCGGCGCTGAGCAAAGCTGGCGCCGGCAGCCCGCAGAAAGTGAAGGAGGCGTCCTGACATGGCCTTCTCCACCCAAGACAGCGATGAGGTGCTCAGCGAGATCAATGTCACGCCGCTGGTGGACGTGATGCTGGTGCTGCTGGTGGTGTTTATCGTCACCGCGCCGCTATTGACCAACTCCATCCCGATCAACCTGCCCAAGACCGAGGCCGTGGCCCCGGTCGAGCAGAAAGACCCGCTGGTGGTGAGCATCGACGGTGGCGGCAAGCTGTTTATCAACAAGGACGAAATCCAGCCGGACCTGCTGGAACTCAACCTGCAGGCGGCCAAGGCCAAGGACCCCGATGTGCGGGTGCAACTGCAGGCTGACGATGGCGTGAACTACGGCGAAGTGGCGCGAGCCATGGCGTCTATCGAGCGCGCGGGGATTACCAGGCTGTCGGTGATAACCGCACGTTAGTTGCACAAAAGCCTCGACGATTTTTGGGCCGTTTCCTTGGCAGGGTGCGGCCTTTTTTTATGTATGGCCGATGAGGCAAAAATGTGGGAGGGGGCTTGCCCCCGATAGCGGTGTATCAGTATCAGATGTGCTGACTGACAGAATGCTATCGGGGGCAAGCCCCCTCCCACATTTTGATTGCATGCGGATCTGAGATTTTGGTTATTAATAAATAGCTTCTTATTCCTTAACGAATATAAACCGCGTCCCTATACTGATCAGCAACGTTAAACGCTGCAGGAGGGCACACCCATGCACAGCGAGTCGATTCGTTACCTGATCGTGCCGGGCTGGCAAGGATCGCCAGAAGAACATTGGCAAAGTCACTGGCAGAACAGCCTGCCCAACAGTGCGCGCGTGGAGCAGGATGATTGGCTGACCCCGCGCCGCGAAGACTGGGTGGCCGCGTTGGCCGAGGCCATTGCCGCCGACAGCACGCCGGTGATCCTGATCGCCCATAGCCTGGGTTGCATCACCGTGGCGCACTGGGCAGCCACCGCGCCTGTGCAGTGCCTGCGCCAGGTGCGCGGAGCCTTGCTGGTGGCCCCGGCGGATGTCGAACGTCCGGCCTGCGCGCCCGCCCTGCGCAACTTTGCGCCGATTCCTACCGACCTGTTGCCGTTTCCCAGCCAGGTGGTCAGTTCCGACAACGACAGTGCGGTCAGTGCGCCACGGGCGTTGGAGCTGGCGCGCCAGTGGGGCGCCGAAGCCGGCATATTGTCAGGCGCCGGGCATATCAATGTGAAGTCCGGCCACCAGCGCTGGGAACAGGGTTTCGCCTACCTCTATCGCCTGCAAAATCGCCTTGAGCATCACGCGCGGCGCCGTGCATAACCTATTTCAACGCCCCGTCCCTTAAGTGGATGGGGCGGGAGCCTGCCATGAGTCTGCATGAAACCTACGGCCAGCCGTTGCTGACCTTTCCCGACGCCGAAAAAAGCCCGCTGAGCATCCGCGCCAAAGCGTTGGTGTTCGTCGACCCACGTTCGCGGCAGCTGCGCGAAGACCTGGAAAATCTGGCACCGCGTGCGTTGCCCGTGCTGATTCGTGGCGAGACCGGGAGCGGCAAGGAGCTGCTGGCGCGGCATATCCACCGGGGCAGTGATCGCACCGGCTTGTTTGTCTCGGTCAACTGCGGCGCGATAAGCCCGACCTACGCCGACGCGGAACTGTTCGGTTACGCCGCCGGCAGCCACAGCGGCACGGCGAGCAGCCGGGCCGGGTGGTTCGGTTCGGCCAATGGCGGCACCTTGTATCTGGATGAGATTGGCGACTTGCCGTTGCCGATCCAGGTCAAATTGCTCGCCGCCCTGGAAAATCACGAAGTCACCCGCGTCGGCGCCCAGCAGCCAAGCCCGGTGGACGTGCGGCTGGTGGCCGCCACCAGCATCGATCTGGCCCAGGCGGTGGCGGCGGGCAAGTTTCATGAGCGCCTGTTTCACTATTTGAGCGAAGGTCAATTGGACCTGCCGGCGCTGCGCGAGCGGGTCGGCGACATCCTGTCCCTGGCCGAATACTTCCTGGGCATCTACAGCCAGCGCCTGGACCTGCCGGTGCCGCTGATCAGCGACGCCGCCCAACGCGTGCTGGAGCACCACAGCTGGCCGGGCAATACCCGCGAGCTGGAAAACGTCATTCACTTTGCGCTGTTGGTGAGCAGCGGCGACGAGATTCTGCCGGAGCATTTGAACCTGCCCAGCGCCGGCTCGCCGTTGGAGCAAGTGCGGCGGATTTTCGCGAGCGCCAGCCCTGCGGAACGGGAGACGCTGCGAAAATTCGTGTATGAGCAAAATGGAATATCAACGTGAATAAAAGATATTGTTCGGGAATAAAAAATCTAGGTATTGTCCACTCCACGCCGCGATAGCACTTCGCTGGCACCTCACATAAAAACGGTCGTTAGAAGGACATTGCATGAAAAAGGTTCTGTTGTTTACCGCACTGGCGGCTGCCCTGACGGCCAGCTTCGCCCAGGCCAACGAAAAACTGGTGGTGGCCGCCACCCCGATCCCGCATGCGGAGATCCTCGAGCTGATCAAGCCGACCCTGGCCAAAGAGGGCGTGGACCTGGAAATCAAAGTCTTTACCGACTACGTACAACCCAATACGCAGGTTGCCGAAAAACGCCTGGATGCCAATTACTTCCAGACTCTGCCGTACCTGGAAAACTTCAATAAGGGCAAAGGCACTAACTTGGTAACCGTGGTCGGCGTGCACGTCGAGCCCATCGGCGGCTACTCGAAAAAGATCAAGAAAATTGAAGACCTGAAAGACGGCGCCACCGTGGCCATCCCGAACGAAGGCTCCAACAGCGGCCGCGCCCTGCTGCTGCTGCAAAAGAACGGTCTGATTACCCTGAAAGACCCGACCAACGCGTTGTCCACGCCAAAGGACATCAAGGACAACCCGAAACACCTCAAATTCAAGGAGCTGGAATCGGCCCTGTTGCCACGCGTACTCGACCAGGTTGACCTGGACGTGATCAATACCAACTACGCGCTGGAAGCCGGCCTGAACCCGGCCAAGGACGCGCTGATCATCGAAGACGCCAAGTCGCCCTACGTGAACTTCCTGGTCGCTCGTCCGGACAACAAGGACAGCGACGCGATCCAGAAACTGTCCAAGGCGCTGACCAGCCCGGAAGTCAAAGCCTTCATCGAGAAAAAGTACAACGGCGCGGTCGTGCCGGCGTTCTGATGTAAGACAAAACCTCCTTCAAGGTTTCAACGCCGACGGCTACTGCAGCGTCGGCGTTTTTTATTGGTTAGATACAGTAAGTTGGCGTTTTTAATTCATTCGTAATGTACAAGGTTTTCGCGGCGCTACATTAAAGACTTTATTGGGTTTGATGCATAAATAAGTTCCAGTGATTTTATATTGGTTTGCTGGTGTGTATTTTTTAAAAAATCTTACATTTGTGATTTTGTGTTTTTATTTCTGTACGTGCACGCTCGTCGTTGAAGTAGGAACTAAAGCATGGAGGCACCATTAAGCTTTTCCGTTTTTGGAGCCAATATTTATGACTCAGAATGTCTCTTCGCATCAACCACTCACCACCCGGTCGAGCATGAGCCCAGTAGCGGCCCAGGCTCAGAACCCCAAGACCTTCGAGTCTGCGTACCCCTTGAGTGATTTCAAACCCATCCCGAACAATATCCACATGGTTTGGGTCGGCTCAGAACCAAGCGCCACACAGGATGAATACTTGCGTCAATGGGCAACCAAGAATCCCAAACATACAGTCACACTCTGGGTGGACTCCACTCAATTTGATGCCTATGCCACGAATAAGTCAGCGCAGGCAAAAGCGGAATCCGTTTATCCGGGATATCAGTCAGAACGACCAATCCGCGGTTTATTCAGCCAACTCAAAGTGACGACGCAACATCCCGGGCAGCGTAACGGGGCAGAGCAGGCGCAAGTGATTACCGAGTTGAACAAAGAGTTATCCTCCTCGGGTAACAAACAGCTGAAAGCGCTACTGCTGCCCGACGGTGGAAAAGTGACTCCTGCTAACGCTCGGCAGGTACTCAACGAGTTTGAGCGTTACGCGCAGCGTACTGACGAAAAATTTTATCAGGCTGAAGCTGTGATTTTGGACCAGACGACAAAATCCTGGGATCGTTACGCGAGTAACCCTGCGCGCGATATGGATAGGCTGACCAGTTTGCAGGAGCGATTTCGCGATCAAAAAAACGTAGAGGTTCGTGACTTAAGCAATCCTTCAGATATTCGATTACAAAATAAAGACGTGTATCAGCACGAGATTATCGGACGCAATGGCGGCTATGCCGCAGCCTCGGATGTGGCGCGTTATGAAATCGTCAATCGATACGCCGGCACCTATACGGACATTGATCTTGAGAGCGTGCAACCACTCGATGGCGCACTGCATGCCCATCCCGATTTGATGCTGGTCGGCATGGCTGAAGGTAAAAATGATGCGAAGGGCAGCGCCACACCCTATTTCGCCAACGCCCTATTTTCCAGTCACGCTCAGAGCGCAATGTTGTCCAGCCTGATTGACGATATCGGGGAAAAGTACCGTTCCATGAAGGGCAATGAGTACGGCGGTGATCGTTACTTCAGCCGCCCAAATAAAAGCACGATTGAAACCACCGGGCCCAATGCATTACGTGGGCACGTTGACAGGGTGATACAACAAGCCAAGGGCAGGCCGGATCTGGTACGTGACGACGCTCACTCTCTGGCTGATCGAATATGGGACAAGTCAAAGCCGCAGAATGAGGAATACTGGAAGCTCGTGGACTCTCATTTCAAATTCCCGGACAACTACGTCAACTTCGAGACGCAAGAGCAACAAAACAGCGCTACCAAAGCGATGGCCGGTGGCGCTCAGCAGCCCGCCGTGTTGAAGATGGGCTGAATAACGTAGGAGGCCTCGCCTGCCGGCGAGGCTTTTTTGTTGGCTCCGTTGATCCTCGCGCATGCTCAAACAATCTGCCCACGCAGGGTTAGGTTTTTGTGTGATATTAATATTCTATTTCGGTATTTAAATTTTACTTTTTATACCTTTAAAGTTCGCGCTACCCGACGTTATCCACGCCGGAACGGACTGCGCTCGCGGCATTACCCATGCGGCGATATGGACTGCACATGACCTTCGATTTCGCTTTTATCCTCAGCACCTTGCCCGCGTTTCTGAAGGCGGTGGGAGTGACCCTGCAAGTCGGCTTGATCGCGATTGCCACCTCCTTGCTGGTGGCGCTGATCAACGCAGCCCTGCTGGTCTTTCGTACGCCGTACCTGTCACGCCTGGTGGCGTTGTATGTGGAGCTGGCGCGTAACACGCCGCTGCTGATCCAGCTGTTCTTCGTGTACTTCGCGCTGCCGGCCCTGGGCCTGAATATTTCCGGGTTCTGGGCGGCGATCATCACCATGACCTTTCTCGGCGGCGCCTACCTCACCGAGGTGCTGCGCGCCGGTGTGGAGGCGGTACCGCTGGCGCAGATCGAATCGGGCAAGTCCATCGGCCTGTCCGACTGGCAGCTGCTGCGCCATGTGATTCTGCCCCAGGCCGGCATTCTCAGCCTGCCGGCGCTGTTCGCCAATTTCATCTTTCTGCTCAAGGAGACCACGGTGGTTTCCGCCGTGGCGGTGCCGGAGATTCTCTACACCACCAAGAGCTACATCGCCCTCTACTACAAGACCTACGAAATGCTCGCGGTGCTGACGCTGATTTGCGTGTTGCTGTTCCTGCCGCTGTCGCTGCTGCTCAGCCGCCTGGAAAGGAGGCTCCAGCATGGCCAGTTCGGGTCTTGAGTTGTTGTGGGTGTCGTTGCCGCAACTGGGCAAGGGCGCGGCGCAAACCTTGTCGATTTCATTCTTGAGCATCGCGTTCAGCACCGTCGGTGGCGTGTTGTACGGCGTGCTGCGCACCTTGAACAACAGGCTGATCAACGCGGTGCTGCGGGTTTACCTGGAGCTGTTTCGCGCCATCCCGGTGCTGGTCTGGCTGTACTTGCTGTTTTTCGGCCTGCCGATTTTCTTCGGCCTGAGCATTCCGAGTTTCTGGTGCGCGGTGCTGGTGCTGTCGCTGTGGGGCGCCAGTGAGGTGGGTGAAGTGGTACGCGGCGCGTTGCATTCGCTGCCCCGTGGCCAGCGTGAAGCGGGGTTGTCGATTGGTCTCTCCGATCCGCAGCTCTACGGCTATGTACTGCTGCCCCAGGCCCTCAAGCGCATGACGCCGCCGACCATCAACGTTTACACGCGGATCATCAAGACCAGTTCTTTGGCGGTGCTGATCGGCGTGGTGGACGTGATTAAGGTCGGCCAGCAAATCATCGAACGCACCTACGAGTCAGTGTTGATCTACGGCGTGCTGTTCCTGTTTTTCTTCTTTATTTGCTACCCGTTGTCGGCTGCCTCCAAGGTGCTGGAACGGCGCTGGGCCCAAGCATGAGCGCATTGATCGAGCTCCAGGGTTTCAATAAATACTTCGGCGACACGCATGTGCTCAAGGGCATCGACCTGAGTGTGCAAAGCGGCGAAGTGGTGGTGATTCTCGGCCCCAGTGGCTGCGGCAAAAGTACCTTGCTGCGTTGCCTCAATGGCCTGGAAGTGGCGCACAGCGGCAGCCTGCGTTTTGTCGGCCGAGAGCTTCTGGACAAAAGCACCGACTGGCGCCAGGTGCGCCAGGACATCGGCATGGTGTTCCAGAGTTACCACCTGTTCCCGCACATGAGCGTGCTCGACAACATCCTGCTCGGCCCGTTGAAGGTGCAAAAACGCGACCCCCGCGAAGCCCGCGAACAGGCCGAGCAATTGCTGGCGCGTGTGGGCCTTGCCGACAAGCGCGATGCTTACCCGCGCCAGCTCTCCGGCGGTCAACAGCAACGCATCGCCATCGTCCGCTCGCTGTGCATGAACCCGCAGGTCATGCTGTTTGACGAAGTCACCGCCGCCCTCGACCCGGAGATGGTCAAGGAAGTACTGGAAGTGATCCAGGGCCTGGCGCGCGATGGCATGACCCTGCTGATCGTCACCCACGAAATGGCCTTCGCCCGCGCCGTCGCCGACCGCGTGGTGTTCATGGAGGCCGGTCGCATCCTCGAACACAACACCCCCGAGGCATTCTTTACGAACCCGCAGACCGCACGCGCGCAGCAGTTCCTGGAGAAGTTCTCCTTTGTTTCAACACTGCCCAAAAAGAGCAAGGAACCGGAGCTGATATGAAAAAGTTACTGCTGCCACTGCTGGCCGTCGCGTTAATGGCCGGCTGCGATAAAAAGGCCGAAGAGCCGGTAAAACCTGCGGCTGTCAGCTACATCGACAAGATCAAGGCGCGGGACAAGCTGATCGTTGGCGTCTTCACCGACAAGCCGCCGTTCGGCTTCGTCGACGAGGCCGGCCGCTATGTCGGCTTCGATACCGACATCGGCCGCCAGTTCGCCAAGGACCTGCTGGGCGATGAAAACAAAGTCGAGTTCGTCGCCGTGGAGCCGGCCAGTCGCATTCCGTTCCTGCAGAGCGACAAGGTCGACCTGATCCTGGCCAACATGACGGTCACGCCGGAACGCAAGGAGGCGGTGGACTTCACCAATCCCAACCTGAAAGTCGCGGTACAGGCCCTGGTGCCGAACGACAGCGCGGTCAAAAGCCTGGATGATTTGGCGAGCCGCACCACCATCGTCACCACCGGCACCACTGCCGATATCTGGCTGACCAAGAACCACCCGGACTGGAAACTGCTCAAGTTCGAGAAAAACTCCGAGTCGCTGCAGGCGCTGTCGGCCGGGCGTGGCGATGCCTACGCGCAGGACAACCTGGTGCTGTTCAGCTGGG
This sequence comes from Pseudomonas orientalis, assembly GCF_001439815.1. Classification (GTDB taxonomy): domain Bacteria; phylum Pseudomonadota; class Gammaproteobacteria; order Pseudomonadales; family Pseudomonadaceae; genus Aquipseudomonas; species Aquipseudomonas orientalis. The sequence goes on from NZ_JYLM01000010.1 coordinate 144,006, forward strand.
CCAAGCAGAACCCCGGCTACCGCGTGCTGGAGCAGAAACTCGGTGATGAAGCGCCGATTGCCCCGGCGGTGAAGAAAGGCAATATCGAACTGCGCGACTGGGTGAATGCGGAGCTGGCGAAATTGGGCGAGGAGAAGTTTTTGCTCAAGCTGTATGACCAATATGTGCGTAAAGAGCTGAGCGATGACACCAAGCCTGAGAGTGTGATTGTTGAAGGTGGGAAGTGGCAGGGCTGATTCCTGGCTTTTGTGTTGACTGTACCGGCCCTATCGGGGGCAAGCCCCCTCCCACACTGAATTGGGTTCACAAATTCTGATGTGTGAATACAGTCCAATGTGGGAGGGGGCTTGCCCCCGATAGGGCCGGTGCAGCTGCCACCTACTCCGGCCAATGCCAAGCCGGCGCATCCAACATCCCTTGCCCCACAATACGCGTCTCCCCCAGCACCTTCTCCAGCACAATCGAATTACACCCTTCATCCTGCTGCAACGCCGCAATCAAGCGACTGGCATGGGACACCACCCACACCTGGCAGTGCTTCGACGCTTCGATAACCAAGCGCGCCAACGCGGGCAGCAGGTCCGGATGCAAGCTGGTTTCCGGTTCGTTCAGCACCATCATGGTCGGTGGGCGTGGCGTCAGCAGTGCGGCGATCAGCAGCAGGTAGCGTAAGGTGCCGTCCGACAACTCCGCCGCCGACAGCGGCCGCAGCAAGCCTTCCTGATAGAACTCGATGGCAAAGCGTCCGCCCTGCAAGGGCTGGATATTCAGGCGCGCGCCGGGGAACGCATCGCTGACCGCGCGCTGCAGCGCCTCGGGGTCGCCAATCTCGCGAATGGTCTGCAACGCCGCCGCCAAATCGCGCCCGTCGTGGTGCAGCACGGGTGTGCGGGTGCCCAATTGCGGCTGGCGCACCGGCGCGTCGACGTCGCTGCGAAAGTGATCGTAAAAGCGCCAGCCACGAATGCTCTCGCGCAGCAGCAGCACTTCCGGCGAACCCCGCAGGCTGCCGACCTGGTCGAACAGGCTGTGGTAATTGGGCGTGTGCTGGGCCAGCACATCCCAGGCGCGGCCTTCACGGGCGCGCACCATCGGCCCGGAACGCTGCACCAGCAGGCTGGCCGGGCGATAGAGGTGCCCGGCCCAGATGCATTCCTTCTTCACCTCCGGATCGAGGCTGAAAAACGACAGGGAGGGTTCCGGCAACCCCAGGGATATGGCGTAGCTGAAATCCTCGGCGGCAAAGCCCAGGCGCAGGCGCTTGACGCCCTGGCGCACGGTGGATTCGATCGGCACTTCACCGCTGCGCATGCGCCGGGTGATGGTTTCCGGCCCGGCCCAGAAGGTCGAGTCCAGCCCGCCTTCGCGGGCCAACGCATTGATCACCCCACCCTGGGCGGTTTCCGCCAGCAGGCGCAGGGCGCGATACAGGTTGGACTTGCCGCTGCCGTTGGGCCCGGTGACCAGATTAAGTCGGTCCAGGGGCACCACCAATTTATTGATCGAGCGGTAATTGGCTACTGCGAGGGTCTTGAGCATGACAATTCAATCGGGATGGGAACCATTGAAGTATGGGATCCTCCATGCAGATAAGGAACCCTGAACTACGCTCACAGTCGCATACACACTGGCAAGTCGGCATCACGCAAAAGGAGCCTGCATGGGCGGTCGCATTTCGACATTTTTACTCGGATTTGGCTTACTGACGCTGCTTGGCGGTTGTGGTGAGGAAAAGACCGAACCCAAAGCCCATTCCCGGGTGTTCGTGCAAACCGTGCAGCCGGCGGATTTCGCTGCGGCGGTGACGCTGACGGGGGATATCCAGGCACGGGTGCAGACCGATCTGTCCTTTCGCGTGGGCGGCAAGATCATCCAGCGCATGGTCGATGTGGGCGACCGGGTCACGGCCAGACAAGTGCTGGCCAAACTCGACCCCAAGGACCTGCAGACCAACGTCGACTCCGCCCAGGCCCAGGTCGTGGCCGAGCAGGCGCGGGTCAAGCAGACGGCCGCCGCCTTCGTGCGCCAGGAAAAACTTTTGCCCAAGGGCTACACCAGCCGCAGCGAATATGATTCCGCCCAGGCCGCGCTGCGCAGCAGCCAGAGCGCCCTCGCCGCCGCCCAGGCCCAGTTGGCCAACGCCCGTGAACAACTCGGCTACACCGCGTTGATCGCCGACGCGCCGGGCATTATCACCGCGCGCCAGGCCGAAGTCGGCCAGGTCGTGCAAGCCACCGTGCCGATCTTCAGCCTGGCCCGTGATGGCGAGCGCGACGCGGTGTTCAACGTCTACGAGTCCCTGCTGGTGGAACCGCCGCCGGATGCGCCGATTACCGTCAGCCTGCTGGACAACCCGGGCATCAAGGCCGTGGGCAAGGTTCGCGAAGTCACCCCGGCGGTGGCCGCCAATACCGGCACCGTGCAAGTGAAGATCGCCTTGCAAAGCCTGCCCAAGGGCATGGAACTGGGCTCGGTGGTCAGCGCCACCGCCAATGGCCCGGCCAAGGCCAGCATCGAGTTGCCGTGGTCGGCCTTGACCAAGGACCTCAGCGAACCCGCCGTGTGGCTGGTGGACGGCGACGGCAAGGCGCAATTGCATAAGGTCACGGTGGCGCGTTACCTCACCGGCAAAGTGATCATCGGCGACGGCCTTAAAGGCGGCGAAAAAGTCGTGGTGGCCGGCGGGCAATTGCTGCACCCCGGCATGGTGGTCGAGATCGCCCAGCAAGGAGCCCAGCCATGAGACAACTGACGGTTATTGTCGCCGCCAGCCTGTTGCTGATGGCCTGCTCCAAAGAAGAGGCGCCGCCCGAACCTGTGCGCCCGGTGCTGTCCATGGAAGTGAAGGCCGAAGACCAGGAAAACCTCGGTCGCTTCGCCGGCACCATTCAGGCCCGCTATGAAAGTAACCTGGGTTTCCGTGTCCCCGGGCGTATTGCCCGTCGCGCCGTGGACGTGGGCGCAGAGGTGGACAAGGGCGCCTTGCTTGCCGTGCTCGACCCCACCGACCAGCAGAACCAATTGCGCGCCGCCCAGGGCGACCTGGCGCGCGTGCAGGCGCAGTTCATCAATGCCCAGGCCAATGCCCGCCGCCAGCAGGAACTGTTCAACCGTGGCGTCGGTGCCCAGGCCCAGCTCGACGTGGCCCAGACTGACCTGAAAACCACCCAGGCCACCCTCGATCAGGCGCGCGCATCGGTCAACCAGGCCAGGGACCAGCTCAACTACGCCGAACTGCGCACCGACCACGCCGGCATCGTCACCGCCTGGAATGCCGAGGCCGGCCAGGTGGTCAGCGCCGGTCAGCAAGTGGTGACCCTGGCCCGCCCGGACATCAAGGAAGCGGTGATCGACCTGCCCGCCGGCCTGGCCGAGCGCCTGCCTGCGGATGTGGTGTTCCTGGTGGCCGGGCAACTGGACCCCAGCGTGCACACCACCGCCATCGTGCGCGAGATCGAGCCCCAGGCCCAAAGCGCCACGCGCACCCGCCGCGCCCGCCTGAGCCTGACCGAAACCCCCGCCGCGTTCCGCCTGGGCACCGCCATCAGCGTGACCTTGAGCAGCGCCATCGCGCCGCGTATCGAGGTGCCCCTGAGCGCCGTGCAGGAGGTCGACGGCAAGACCCGCATCTGGCTGCTCGACACCCAGAGCCAGACGGTGCAGCCGCGTGACGTCACGGTCGTCAGCCGGGATGCCGACAGCGTCTTGCTCAACGGCAGCGTCAAACCCGGCGAACGCATCGTCACCGCCGGCGTGAACAGCCTGAAACCCGGGCAAAAAGTCAAAATCGACGAGGACAGCCCGCGATGAAAGGGAGCTTCAACTTATCCGACTGGGCCCTCAGGCATCAGTCCTTCGTGTGGTACCTGATGTTCGTCGCGCTGCTGATGGGCGTGTTTTCGTACATGAACCTGGGCCGCGAGGAAGACCCCTCGTTCACCATCAAGACCATGGTCATCCAGACCCGCTGGCCGGGCGCGACCCAGGAAGAAACCCTCAAGCAGGTCACCGATCGCATCGAGAAAAAACTCGAAGAGCTCGACTCCCTCGATTACGTGAAAAGTTATACGCGACCGGGCGAGTCCACGGTGTTCGTGTTCCTCAAGGACACCACCAGTGCCAAGGCCATCCCGGAGATCTGGTACCAGGTTCGCAAGAAGATCGACGATATTCGCGGCACCTTTCCCCAGGGCTTGCAGGGACCGTCCTTCAACGACGAGTTCGGTGATGTGTTCGGCTCGGTATACGCCTTTACCGGCGACGGCCTGTCGATGCGCCAGTTGCGCGACTACGTGGAGCAGGTGCGCGCCGAGATCCGCTCGGTGCCGGGGCTGGGCAAGGTCGAGATGATCGGCCAGCAGGACGAAGTGATTTACCTGAATTTTTCCACGCGCAAACTGGCGGCCCTGGGCGTCGACCAGCGCCAGGTCGTGCAAAGCCTGCAGTCGCAGAACGCGGTCACGCCCGCCGGGGTGATCGAGGCCGGGCCGGAACGGATTTCGGTGCGCACCTCCGGGCAATTCGCCTCGGAGAAGGACCTGGCCAACGTCAACCTGCGCCTGAACGACCGTTTCTATCGACTGGCCGACATTGCCGACATCAGCCGTGGCTACGTCGACCCGGCGCGGCCGATGTTCCGTTTCAACGGCAAGCCGGCGATCGGTCTGGCGATTGCGATGCAGAAGGGCGGCAATATCCAGTCGTTCGGCAAAGCGTTGCACGGGCGCATGGATGAGCTGACCGCCGACCTGCCGGTGGGCGTCGGTGTGCACAAAGTCTCGGACCAGGCCGAAGTGGTGGAAGAGGCCGTCGGCGGCTTTACCAGTGCGCTGTTCGAAGCGGTGATCATCGTGCTGGTGGTGAGCTTTATCAGCCTGGGCATGCGCGCCGGGCTGGTGGTGGCATGCTCGATTCCGCTGGTGCTGGCGCTGGTGTTCGTGTTCATGGAATACAGCGGCATCACCATGCAGCGAGTGTCTTTGGGCGCCTTGATCATCGCCCTGGGCCTGTTGGTGGACGATGCGATGATCACCGTGGAGATGATGATCACACGCCTGGAAAAAGGCGAAACCAAGGAGCAGGCCGCGACCTACGCCTATACCTCGACGGCGTTCCCGATGCTCACCGGTACGCTGGTGACCGTGGCCGGTTTTGTGCCGATTGGTCTTAACGCCAGTTCGGCGGGCGAGTACACCTTCACGCTGTTCGCGGTGATCGCCGTGGCCATGCTGGTGTCGTGGGTGGTCGCGGTGCTGTTTGCGCCGGTGATTGGCGTGCATATCCTCAGCACCAATGTGAAACCGCACAGTGCCGAGCCTGGGCGTATTGGCCGCGCCTTCAACGGCGGCATGCTCTGGGCCATGCGCAACCGCTGGTGGGCGATTGGCATCACCGTGGCGCTGTTTGTGGCCTCGGTGTTTTCCATGCAATTCGTGCAGAACCAGTTCTTTCCGTCGTCGGATCGCCCGGAAATCCTGGTTGACCTGAACCTGCCGCAGAACGCCTCGATCAACGAGACGCGCAAGGCGGTCGACCGCCTCGAAGCCATCATCAAGGACGACCCGGACATCGCGCGCTGGAGTACCTACATCGGCCAGGGCGCGATCCGTTTCTACCTGCCGCTGGACCAGCAACTGGAGAATCCTTACTACGCGCAGCTGGTGATCGTCAGCAAAGGCCTGGAAGAGCGCAGCGCGTTGATCACGCGATTGCAGAAACGCCTGCGCGATGATTTCGTCGGCATCGGCAGCTTCGTGCAGCCGCTGGAAATGGGCCCGCCGGTCGGGCGGCCGATCCAGTACCGCGTGTCCGGCAAGGACACCGACCAGGTGCGCAAGCACGCCATCGAACTGGCGACCCTGCTCGATCAGAACTCCCACCTGGGCGAAATCATCTACGACTGGAACGAGCCGGGCAAAGTCCTGCGCGTCGACATCGCCCAGGACAAAGCGCGGCAACTGGGGCTGTCGTCCGAAGACGTGGCGCAGTTGATGAACAGCGTGGTCAGCGGCGCATCGGTCACCCAGGTGCATGACGATATCTACCTGATCAACGTGGTCGGCCGCGCCGAAGACGCCGAGCGCGGTACGCCGGAAACCCTGCAGAACCTGCAGATCGTCACGCCCAACGGCACCTCGATTCCGTTGCTGGCCTTCGCCACCGTGCGTTATGAACTGGAGCAGCCGCTGGTGTGGCGTCGCGACCGCAAGCCGACGATTACCATCAAGGCTGCGGTGCGTGACGAGATGCAGCCGACCGACCTGGTCAAGCAGCTGGCGCCGACTATCCAGAAGTTCAGCGACGGCCTGCCGGTGGGTTACAAGGTCGCCACCGGCGGTACCGTGGAAGAAAGCGGCAAGGCCCAGGGCCCGATCGCCAGCGTGGTGCCGTTGATGCTGTTCCTGATGGCGACGTTCCTGATGATCCAGTTGCACAGCGTGCAGAAAATGTTCCTGGTGGCCAGTGTTGCGCCGCTGGGGCTGATCGGCGTGGTGCTGGCGCTGATTCCCACGGGCACGCCCATGGGCTTTGTGGCGATCCTGGGCATCCTGGCGCTGATCGGCATCATCATCCGCAACTCGGTGATCCTGGTGACGCAGATTCATGAGTACGAAGTGGCCGGCTATACGCCGTGGGACGCGGTGGTGGAAGCCACCGAGCATCGGCGCCGGCCGATCCTGCTGACGGCGGCGGCCGCGAGCCTGGGCATGATCCCGATTGCGCGGGAAGTGTTCTGGGGGCCGATGGCCTACGCAATGATTGGCGGGATCATTATCGCCACGTTGCTGACGCTACTGTTTTTGCCGGCCCTCTACGTGGCCTGGTACAAAATCCGCGAACCCAAACAGGAACAACAGGAACAACGCGGTTAAAAATGTGGGAGGGGGCTTGCCCCCTCCCACATTTGGAATTCATCTCGCTTGTGGCTGTGGGACGCTTCTGAAACCGCCGCTTGCCGTCCCGGCGAGCCGGAGCATGTTCTACTCTTTCGGCCTCCTCTCACTCAGGTCGATTCCCATGCAGTGCCTGCGCCCACTCTTTTTCCTCTGCGCGCTTCTTCTTGCGCCGCCAACCTTCGCGACCAACGTGCTGGAAAATGCCCAGTGGCGTATCGAACTTGAGCCTGCCACCCTGGCGTTGCGCGTCACCCCCGCAGGCGAAGCCTCGGTACAAGCTTCCAGTGGCATTGCCGCACATGCGGTGAACGCGCTGCAAGCCGACGCCAAACAGGTCTCCTGGCAGTGGGACAGCGGCGCCTATCGCCTGACGGCCCGGCTGGATCAGCGTGAATTGGCCCTGACAATCAATGCCCGTGAAGCGGGTGAGCTGGCCCTGCTGCGCCAGCCGGCCAGGGCCATGGGCCAAGGGCTGATCTGGCCGTTGGCCGAGGGGCATTACGTGCCGGCCGATAATGCCGTATGGAAAGACTTTCTGCTCGGGCAAGGCGAGCTCAATACCACCCAGGACCTCAGCTTGCCGCTGTGGGGCCTGGATCACGGGCGCTTCACGCTCAACTGGCTGCTGACCAACCCCTATAACAATCGCCTCGAATGGCAGGCGGACGGCCAGGGCATGGCGCTGTCCGTGTCCCATGAATTCACCTCGCTCGCGCCCCAGGAGCCGATGACGCTGCGCCTGTATCTGGGCGAGGCCGACCCGCTGGCCGGCGCCAGGCGCTATCGTCAGTGGCTTGTCGAGCAGGGCCAGTACGAGTCATTGGCGGACAAGCTGCGGCAAACCCCCGAGGCGGTAAAACTGCTCGGTGCCAGTCACGTTTACCTCTGGGGCAACGACTTGCTGACGCTCGATGATGTCCGTGACTGGCCCGCGTTGATCAAACGGCTGCGCACGCACGAGCTCAGTGGGCTGATGGACAAGGAACCTGCGCAGGTGCTCGCGCAGACAAGTGCATTGAATCGCTATGAGCAAACCCTGCTGTTGCGCGGCTTCAATGCGGCCATCAACAAGAAGGTTCGGCAGGCCTGGCAAGTGGAAGATCCCGACATGAATCGCCTTGCCGCTCGCTACGGCGAGTTGCGCAGCGAACTGGCACTGGATTTCGCCGGGGCCTTGAATGATCGTCCCGAAACCTGGGGCAATTCGACCATCCAGGCTTTGCGCGATGCCGGGCTCAAGCGGCTGCTGTTGACACTGGGTGAAGGCTGGGAAGGCGGCCTGTGGCATCCCGAAACGATTCGCGCGGGCGTGGACGCCGGTTACCTGGTAGCGCCCTACGACTCCTATGAAACGGCGCTTTCGTCAGCGGAAAACCCCGACTGGACCACCGCCCATCTGGGCGGCAAGGCTTACCGCGACTGCGCAATCATGTTGAAAGACGGCAAATTGAAAACCGGTTTCCAGCAGTTCGGTCACTACACCGACCCGCGTTGTGTGCGGCCTTTGCTGGAGGCGCGGGTAAAAGCGGTGCAGGGCGCCGCCGGCTTCAATGCCTGGTTTCTCGATGCCTACGCCACCAGCATGCTGTTTGACAGCTACCGCGACAGCGCTCCCATGACCCAGGCGCAAAACGCCCAAGGCAATATCGACGCCTCGCGCTGGATCAACACCTCGCTCAAACTGCCCGCTGGCTCTGAAGACGGTAACGCCATCACCGCCCAGGGCATCCTGTTTGCCCATGGCATGCAAACACCGGTCATTGGCTGGGGTGATCGGAAGATGACCAGGGCCCCCCAGTCGCCCTACTACGTCGGCAACTGGTACCCGCCGGAGCAGCCGGCCGTGTTCTTCAAGCCGGTGCCGTTGAAGACGTCGCTGCGCACGGTGCATTTCGATCCGACGATGCGTTTGCCGTTGTATCAGGCAGTGTTCCATGGCTCGGTGATCACTACCCATCACTGGCTGTTCGACAGCCTCAAGCTGAGCAACGTACGGGCTGAAAATGAGTTGACCCAACTGCTCTACAACGTACCGCCGCTGTACCATTTGAGTGCGACGACGCTCAAGGAACGACTGCCGGTGATTCAGCGTCATGACCGGTTTTTCCGCCCGCTGCATGAGCGCTTGGCGACTCAGGCGATGATCGATTTTCGCTGGTTGACGGTGGACAAGCTGTTGCAGCAAACGACGTTCGCCGATGGGACGCGGTTGGTGGCGAATTTTTCCGATGCGCAGAAAGATGGGTATGCCGGGCGAAGTGTGACGGCGCTGGTGGAGGGTGAAAAGCCGGTGGTGTATCAGGTGGATCGGCGGCGCCCTTAAGATCATCGGGGGCAAGCCCCCTCCCACAGGGGAACGCATTCCAAATGTGGGAGGGGGCTTGCCCCCGATAGCGTCAGCCCAGGCGATAAATCACTTAAACCCGACGCCACACACTGGCCAACCAAGGCTGCTGCTCCCTGGGCAAACCCGCAGGCCGATAATAATGCTCCAGCTCTTCAAACCCTGCCTCGGTCAGCAATCCCCGCCACGCCTCCAGATCGTGATAAGACCCATACCGCGGCCCATTCCAACCTTCCCGGTTGTCACCCCGAGGATTGGAGCTGAACAGCACCCCACCAGGTTTCAGTGCGTCATAAAGCTCGTTGAGCACCCGTGGCAATTCCTGCTTGGGTATATGAAACAGCACCGCATTGGCAAAGATCCCGTCAAAGCGCTCGGCAGGCAGGTCCAGTTTCAGGAAGTCTTGCTGCAACACCTCGCAACCGCTGTCTTCCCGCGCCATCTGCGCAAACCGCTCGGAACCGTCGAGCCCCACGGCGATATGCCCCATGCGCGTAAACGTCTGCAAATCCCGCCCCGGCCCGCAGCCGAAATCCAGCACGGTAAACGGCGCCGTGCCCTGGAGATGCCGCAGCAGCGCATCGATGTTCTGGCTGACATCGTGATCGCGGGTGCCTTCACGGAAGTCGTCGGCCACTGTGTTGTAGTGGCCGAGGGTGGTGGCGGTGATCTGGTTGAGGTCGTCGGGCTTGAGGGTCATGACAGGCAATACCGGGTGCTTGGATTCCCGGACTATACCTCACCGCTTGTTCAGCACCCGCGCCAGTCGATCGCCGCCCAGCTGAATCACCGCCACCAGCACCACCAACAGCACAATCACCGTCAGCATGATCTGCGTATCGAAACGCTGGTAGCCATAACGGTACGCAATGTCGCCCAGGCCACCGGCGCCAATCGCCCCGGCCATGGCCGATGAGTTGATCATGGTCACCAAGGTGATGGTGAACCCGCCGACGATCCCCGGCAGGGCTTCCGGCAACAGCACGTGCCAGATGATGTGCCAGCGGCGGCAACCCATGGCCTGCGCCGCTTCGATCAGGCCGTGGTCGACCTCGCGCAGGCTGACTTCGGCGATGCGCGCAAAGAACGGCGTGGCGGCGATGGTCAGCGGCACCACGGCCGCCCATACGCCGTAGGTGGTACCGACGATCAGGCGGGTGAACGGGATCAGCGCCACCATCAGGATCAGAAAGGGAATGGAGCGGAACAGATTGACGAAGGCGCCCAGCACCCGATTCAGCGCCGGCGCCAGGTAGATGCCGCCCTTGTCGCTGGTGACCAGAAACACGGCCAGCGGGATCCCCACCAGCAGGGCGATCAACGACGACACGCCCACCATCAACAAGGTGTCGATGGCGCCCTGTACCAAACGATCAAACCACATGGCCCAGCACCTCCACCTGTTGCGCCCAGTTCGCGGCGCGATTGCGCAGTTCTTCAGCGCTGTGCGGCGATCCATTCACCGCCAGCAATAATTGCCCCAGGGCGTGCCCCTGGATGCGTTCCACACCGCCTTGCAGCAACCGCACGCGGCCGCCGAGGGCGCTGAACAATGCGGCCAGGTCGGGCTCATCGGTATCGCTGCCGGTGAACTGCAAGCGCAGCACCAGCGCCGCGTCGGCCGATGTGGGGGTGGGTTGCAGACGGTTTTGCAGTTCGGGCGGCAAGCCGTGTTGCAAGGGGGCGAGCAGGGTTTTGCTGACCTCATGCTGCGGATTGCCGAACACTTGCCACACCGGGCCTTGCTCGACGATACGCCCATGTTCCAGCACCACCACGCGGTCGCAGATGTCGCGGATCACCGCCATCTCATGGGTGATCAACACGATGGTCAGGCCCAGGCGCTGGTTGATCTCGCGCAGCAGGCCGAGGATCGATTGGGTGGTCTCCGGGTCCAGCGCCGAGGTGGCCTCGTCGCACAGCAGAATCTCGGGGTCGTGCACCAGCGAACGGGCGATGCCCACGCGCTGTTTCTGCCCGCCCGAGAGCTGCGCCGGATACGCCTTGTGCTTGTCCTGCAAACCCACCAGTTCCAGCAGCTCACGCACCTTTTGCTCACGCTGCGGCTTGGGCACGCCGGCGACTCTGAGCGGCAACTCGACGTTCTGCCACACCGTCTTGGCCGACATCAGGTTGAAGTGCTGGAAGATCATGCCGATGCGTCGGCGCAGCGCGACCAGGCGGTCTTCGTCGAAGCCGCCGATATCCACCTGATCGATCAGCACGCGGCCGCTGCTGGGTTGTTCCAGGCGATTGATGGTGCGGATCAGCGACGACTTGCCGGCGCCGCTGCGGCCAATGATGCCGAACACTTCGCCACGCTGGATCGCCAGGTCGATGCCGTGCAGGGCATGCACGGTGCCGTCGTAGGTCTTGCCCAGGTTGATAAAGCGCACATGGGCGCGATTGAGGTCCGGGTGCAATTCAGTCTGCTCGGCGTCTCTGGGCGCATGCCCCAGGTCGCGCAGTTGGGCATTGGCTGCGGTCATTTTCCAGCTTCCCAGCCGACCTGGTAGAGCTTGCCCAGGGATTTATCCAGGGCGGCGCGTACCACCGGCGAGTGCTGGTAGATGTCGACGAACTTGATTACCCGTGGGTCGGTCTTGCTCTTGGGCTGGATCACGAACTGGATCACGTATTCCGGGTGGTCCAGGCCATCGAACAGCAGCGCCGATTCCGCGTCGAAGGTCTTGGACAGGCGGATATACGCGGGGTAACCCTGCACCAGGTCGGCGTCGTCATAGGCGCGCACCAGTTGTACGGCTTCCACTTGCAGAATTTTGATTTTCTTCGGGTTGCTGACGATGTCTTCTTCGGTGGCCTTGTAGCCCACGCCCGGCTTGAGGCTGATCAGCCCGGCCTTGGCCAGCAGCTGCAGGCCGCGACCGCTGTTGATCGGGTCGTTGGCGATAGCCACGCTGGCGCCTTCGGGCAGGTCGTTGAAGCTCTTGTACTTTTTCGAATACAGTCCGACGTTGTTGATGATGCCTGGCGCATAAGGCACCAGGTCAAACCCGGCGGCGGTCTTGGCGTTTTCCAGGAAGGGAATGTGCTGGAAGTAGTTCACGTCGATATCGCCGGCGGCGAGGCTGACGTTGGGGGCGATCCAGTCGGTGAATTCCACCAGTTCGACCTTCAGGCCTTGCTTGCCGGCTTCTTCCACGGCGGCTTCCAGCGGAATGGCGAAGGCGGCGGTGGTGCCGACTTTCAACGGTGCATCGGCGGCGAATACGGCCGAGCTGAATAAGCCGAAGGCCAGGGAGAGCACTATTTTTTTCATATGAGTTTCCAATTGTAGGAGCGAGCTTGCTCGCGAAAAGCTTGAGGACGCATCGGTAAACCAGATGCACCGCGTTATCGTTAACGGTCTTCGCGAGCAAGCTCGCTCCTACAGGGGTTGGTGTCGGTAGGTAGAGCCGGTGTGTTGTTCGGGTAAGCGAGCGTCGCCGTGGAAGACTTTTTCCCGCAGCGTGCCCTGCTCATATTCGGTTTTGTACGAGCCGCGCCGTTGTAATTCCGGTATCACCAAGTCGATGAAATCCACATAGCTTTCCGGCGTCACAATGCGGGTGAGGTTGAAGCCATCGAGCCCGGTCTCGCTGATCCACGATTCCAGTTCATCCGCGACCTGCCCAGGCGAGCCCACCAGCGTGATATAGCGCCCGCCGAGGGCGTGCTGCTCGAGCAATTTGCGCCGGGTCCAGTCGTTGTTCTGCAGGTTTTGGGTGGCCGACTGGATCGCATTGCTCTTCACGTACTGGATCGGCTCGTCCAGTTCGTACTCGGAAAAATCGATCGCCGTGGACGCCGCAAAGTGCGCCACGCCGGCCTCGGCGCTGGCGTAGCTGAGGTACTCGGCATGCTTGGCCCAGGCCAGTTCTTCGGTCGCGGCGACGATCACGTTGAGGCCCATGAACACCTTGATGTCATCCGGATTGCGCCCGGCCGCCACCGCGCTGGCGCGCACCTTGTCCACCTGGGTCTTGGTCGAGGCCTTGTTCTGCCCGCTGATGAACACGCACTCGGCATGCCGCCCGGCGAACTGCAGGCCGCGCTCCGAACTGCCGGCCTGGAACAGCACCGGCGTGCGCTGCGGTGAGGGCTCGCACAGGTGATAACCCTCCACCTGATAGAACTCGCCGTGATGCTCGACCTTGTGCACCTTGCTCGGCTGCGCATACACCCGCGCCTGGGGATCGTTGACCACCGCGTCATCTTCCCAGCTGCCTTCCCAGAGTTTGTACAGCACCTGCAGGTATTCATCGGCCTGGTCGTAGCGGCGGTCATGCTCGACTTGTTCGTTCAGGCCCATGGCCTTGGCGGCGCTGTCGAGGTAGCCGGTGACGATGTTCCAGCCCACTCGGCCGCGGCTCAGGTGGTCGAGGGTGGACATGCGCCGGGCGAACAGATAGGGCGGCTCGTAGGTCAGGTTGGCGGTGAGGCCGAAGCCGAGGTTGCGGGTGACGGCCGCCATGGCCGAGACCAGCAGCAGCGGGTCGTTGACCGGCAACTGGATCGATTCTTTGAGCGGCACGTCGATGGACTTCTGGTACACGTCATACACGCCGACGATATCGGCGATAAACAACCCGTCGAACAGCCCGCGCTCCAGGGTTTGCGCCAGGTCGGTCCAGTATTCGAGGGTCTTGTACCGGGTGGACGTGTCCCGTGGATGGGTCCACAAGCCGTGGTTGATATGCCCGATGCAGTTCATGTTGAAGGCATTGAGCAGGATCTTTTTCTTGCTCATCAGATCGTCCCCCGCAGCGGCGGGTTTTCGGCGTTGAGGTAGTAATTGCCCACGGCGTGATATTTCCAGCGCACCGGGTCGTGCAGGGTATGAACCCGTGCGTTGCGCCAGTGGCGGTCCAGGCCGTGCTCGGCCAGGGTCGCCTGGCTGCCGGCCAGTTCGAACAGCGTGCTGCCGGCGGCGAGGGAGATTTCAGTGCTCAAGGCGCGCACTTCGGCGACGGCGATGGAGGCGGCCGCGACGGTCTGGGCGTTGCTGTCGGCCTGGGCGCGATCGAGGCATTCGCCCGAGCGTTCCAGCAGCGCCTCGGCGGCGTGCAGGCGAATGCTCAGGTGACCGAAGCTTTTCAGGGTCAGCGGGTCCTCGGTGGCCTTGTCGCTGCCTGCGTCGATCCACGGACGGGTCTTGGTGCGCACAAAATGCAGTGCATCTTCGAAAGCGGCGCGGGCGATGCCGGTGTCGATGGCGGCGTGCAGAATCTGCGCCAGCGGGCCGACGGTGGTCGGGCGTTCGAACGCACTCTGGAACGGGACCACGTCCCGGGCGTCCACCCACACGTTGTCGAACACCACGGAGCCGCTGCCGGTGGTGCGCTGGCCGAAGCCGCTCCAGTCGTCGATCACCGTCAGGCCGGCGCTGTCGCGGGGCACGAAGGCCAGTTGCTGGACACCGTTTTCATCCACCACCGAAGTGGGGATGCGTTGAGCGTAGAGCGCGCCGGTGGCGTAGAACTTGCGCCCGTTGATGCGAAAACCCTCGCCGTCGCGGGTGAGGCGGGTCACGCGGTCATGGGCGGTCTTGGTGCCCAGTTCCGCCAGGGCGTTGCCAAAGCGCTGGCCCGCCAGCACCTCGGCGTACAGGCGCTGCTGCTGTTTTGGGCTGCCGTTGACCCTTAGCACTTCAAGGGCATAGAAATGGTTCTGCGGGATCTGGCCCAGGGAGGCGTCGGCCTGGGCAATCAGCGCGATCACCTTGGCCAGGGTGACGTTGGACACGCCGGCGCCGCCGTAGGCCTTGGGCACGCTGATGCCCCACAGGCCGGAGCGGGAAAATACATCCAGCTCGGGCAGCGGCAGACGACGTTCGCGGTCGCGCTGGGCGCTGTCGCGGCGCAGGTCTTCGGCCAGGTCGCTGGCGACAATAAGGGCTTGTTCATCGCTGGTAATGACCGCGACGTGATGGGAAAGCGTCATGTGTTCTCCAGAAGCTCGTGGAAAAAGTGTTCTGGGTGGTCAGATCCAGGAATGTCGGGCCGGCAACGTGCCGTTCAAGCGGTAGGCGCCGATGGCGTGATACTTCCAGCGCACCGGGTCATGCAGCGTGTGTACCCGCGCATTGCGCCAGTGCCGGTCAAGGTTGAATTCGGCGAGCGTGGCGCGGCTGCCGGCCAGTTCGAAGAGCTTTTCGCTGACCAGCAATGACACCTCGGTGGTGAGCACCTTGGCCTCGGCGACTGCAATAGACGCGCGTGCGGCGGACTGCGCGGTGATGGGTGCGGCGCTGACCTGATCGAGCACCTGGCCGGCCTTGCGCAGCAGCGCCTGCGCGGCATGCAGCTCGATCTTCAACTTGCCGATATCGGCGATCACATACAGGTCGTCGCTGGCCCGTTCGACCTTGGCGTCGATCCACGGGCGTGAGCGTTCACGCACAAAGGCGATGGTGTCCTCCAGGGCGCCCTGGGCGATGCCGGCGTCGATGGCGGCCTGGATCAATTGCGAGACGGCGCCCTGGATATTCGGGCTTTCACCCAGGCGCCAGTTGTCCACCACCAGCTCCGCGTCCACCGGCACTCGGTCAAGCAGTACGGTGCCGCTGGCGGTGGTGCGTTGGCCGAAGCCCGACCAGTCATCCACGATGCGCAGCCCGTCGCTGCCACGGCGCACAAACGCCATGACTTGCTTGCCGTCATCGTTGAGGGCCTTGATGGCCACCCAGTGGGCGAACAGTGCGCCGGTGGAGTAGAACTTCTGGCCGCTGACCACGTAGCCTTCGCCCTCGGCAGTGATGCGTGCCTTGAGCTCCAGGGTGTTTTTCGTGCCGCGTTCCGGGCCACCATTGCCGATGCGCCAACCCTCGAGGACGCTCTGGAACAACTGCTTTTTCTGGCGCTCGCTGGCGGTGCTCTGCAGCAGGTGCAGGATACCGAAATGGTTCTGCGGGATCTGCCCGAGGGCCGGGTCGGCCGCGCTGATGATGGCGAAGACCTCGGCCAGGGTCACGAATGAAACCTGCGGGCCGCCATATTCGCGGGGAATGGAAATACTGCCCAACCCGCTGCGGGTGAACTGTTCGATCTGCGCCCATGGCAATTGGCGTTGCTGGTCGCGCCTGGCGGCTTGCAGGCGCGCGGCGTCAGCCAGCTCATGGGCGGCGCTCAGCGCCTGGGCGTCGTTGCGCAGCACGGTGGCCGGCAACAACAGGGGGGCTGCGTCCAGATCACTCTGGGGGGGTGTTAGAGCCAAGTTAGACATCAGCGCCGCTCCTTGGCTGCACGTAATGCCCTGGCGTTATGCACCGGGGTAATTCTGACCATACCGACCTCGCATTCAATGAAATAAAAGCAAAAAAATCAGGAATGTCCGGTGGTCCGGTGCATATACCCTAAGCGTGTTTATTTTTTTAATAAACTAACTTTTAGGAATATGCATAGAAGGGTCGTTACCCCGGTTCGCAGGGCGAGCCGAAAGGGCGGGGTTGATACACAGTCTTGGCCGTGTCCGGGCCTATGGGAACTCCTGCGGCGATGCGTAAGGTGCGCATCGGCGCCCAGCGGGAACTGTTGCCGACGCGATCCAGGATGCAATAAGTCACCTCCAGGCGGCAGTCGTCACCGCCTTCGATAATGACTGCTGAAGGCACCCAGACCTGAATTGCCAGGCCGACGTCCCTGGCCTGGATTTTCGGCAGATCCATGCGCACGTCACCCCAGCGCAGCGTGATCGCATCGCCGCTGGCCATGTTCGCGTAAGGCTCGATGCACAGCGGAATACCGCGTTGCACCTGGCGACTGTTGACCCCCTGGCGGCGAATCGTCTCGGGCAGGCTGACGGGTGCCAGGTTCTGGTTTTCGTCGCTGTACAGGTTCGACGGCTGCCCGCCAGGGCAGTTGGTCTTGACCCGTACCTGAGTGGTGGCCGAGCGCGCCGGACCGTGACCGATCTGCATGATCTGGTAGTGAACCCGGGCCGCGCCGTCCTGTACAAAGCTTTCCGGTACACGCAGGTGGGTCGGGGTGCCGATTTTGCCGGCCGTCACCCGGCGCGAAGCGGCAAAGCAGTTGTTCCAGAACAGCTCGATCAAGTCGCCTTCCTCCATGCCGGGGTATGGGGCGATATCGACCTGCAGTTGAGTGGCCGCGTGGGCACTGATGCCGTTTCGAACGGCCTGGGGCAAGGTGGGTGCGGTCAGCATGGCTGGGATTGTAGTGTGCGTCATAAGTGATCTCCTTGATGCAGCCAGCAGCAATCGTTCCGGGCCTTGGGCGCGGGTGCGCAAAGGGGCCGAAAGAACGATTCAGTGAGTAGCCGGGATAGGATCCAATCCTCAAGGCGCTAGATAAGAGGGTTGTTGGAGGAGGGTCAATGGAGGCAAAAGGCTAAACGGCGGGTTTGGCGATATTCAGAAGGGTCTGACGGAGCGGGGGATTTAAAGGCGCTTATGACGGGGGTTTTTACGCGATGAGAGGGTAACCCGTTGTAGGAGCGAGCTTGCTCGCGAAGAACGTTAACGATAACGCGGTGAATCAGATTGACCGAGTTGCCTGGGCGTTTTTCGCGAGCAAGCTCGCTCCTACAGAGGGGGCGTCAGTGCGCGAGAAATTTGCTCAGGAACTGCCGGGTGCGCTCTTCCCTGGGGTTGGCGAACAGCGCCTTGGCTTCACCCTGTTCGACGATCACGCCCTTGTCGAAAAAGATCACGCGGTTGGCCACATCCCGGGCAAAGCTCATCTCGTGGGTGACGATCACCATGGTGCGGTTTTCTTCGGCCAGGCTGCGGATGGTCGCCAGCACTTCACCGACCAGTTCCGGGTCGAGGGCCGAGGTGGGTTCGTCGAACAGAATCACCTCGGGCTCCATGGCCAGCGCCCGGGCGATCGCCACACGCTGTTGCTGGCCACCGGACAAGCGCCGTGGATAAGCCGCTTCCTTGCCCGCCAGGCCGACCTTGGCCAGCAGCTTGCGACCCAGTTCGGTCGCCGCATCGCGCGGCATCTTCTTGACCACGATCGGGCCTTCGATGACGTTTTCCAGTGCGGTGCGGTGGGGGAACAGGTTGAAGTTCTGGAATACAAAGCCCACGTGCTGGCGCAGACGTCGCACCAGGCCCTGTTGCTGGTTGAGCGGCCTGTTGCTGTCGATCTCGATATCGCCCACCTTGATACGGCCGCTGGTGGGTTCTTCGAGAAAATTCAGGCAGCGCAGGAAGGTGGTCTTGCCGGAGCCGCTGGGGCCGATGATGGCCACGACTTCGCCGGCCTTGACCTCAAGGTCGATGCCGTTGAGCACCACCTGACCGTTGAATTGTTTGGTCAGTTTTTCAACCACGATCATGCTTCAGGACTCCAGGTCATGCCGGTTGACCCGGTCTTCCAGACGATGTTGCAGATGCGCCAGGATGCTCGCCAGGATCCAGTAGATCAGGGCTGCGGACAGATACATGGTGAAAATTTCAAAGGTGCGCGCCGACACCAGTTGCGCCTGCCGGAACAGCTCGGGCACCTGGATGGTGGCGGCCAGCGCCGTGTCCTTGACCAGCGAAATGAAACTGTTGCCCAGCGGCGGCAGGGCCGTGCGCATTGCCTGCGGCAGGATGGCCCGGCGCAGCGTCTGCGCGCGGGTCATGCCGATACTCGCGGCGGCTTCCCACTGGCCACGCTCGATGGACGCGATGGCGGCCCGCAGGATTTCACAGGCGTAGGCGGCCATGTTCAGCGAAAAGCCGATCATGGCGGCCGGGATCGGGTCCAGCTCGATGCCCACTTGCGGCAAACCGTAGTAGATCAGGAACAGTTGCACCAGCAAGGGCGTGCCGCGAAAGAACGACACGTAGACCCGCGCCGTCCAACTCAGCAGCTTGAAGCGCGACAGGCGCATCAGGGCCAGGCCAAAGCCCAGCAGCAGGCCGAAGAACATCCCGCCCAGGCTGAGGATCACCGTGTAATACGCGCCCTTGAGCAGAAAGGGCGCGGAGTCCAGCGCGATTTGCAAACCTGCTTCCATTATTGAGTGACGTCAGCGTTGAAGTACTTCTCGGACAGCGTCTTCAAGGTGCCGTCGGCGCGCAGCTTGTCGAGGGCCTTGTTCACCGCGTCGAGCAGCTCGGGTTCGCCTTTGCGCAGGGCAATACCCGATTCCTGGCGAGAGAAGGCGTCGCCCGCCGCGGCGGTATCCGGGGCTTTCTTGGCGTATTCCAGGGCGGCCAGGCGGTCTATCAGGATGGCGTCGATACGGCCGATGCGCAGGTCCTGGAACTTGGTCGGGTCGTCGTTGTAGGTCTTGATGATGGCTTTGGGCTGGTTGTCCTTGAGCCATTGTTCGTAGTTGGTGCCCAGGCCTACACCGACTTTCTTGCCGGCCAGGTCGCTGGCGGTCTTGATGGTGTCGACGTTCTTTTTCAGCACCAGCGCCTGGATGCCGGACACGGTGTAAGGCTTGGAGAAGTCGTACTTTTTCTTGCGCTCTTCGGAGATGGTCACCTGGTTGACCACCGCGTCCAGGCGCTTGGAGTCCAGGGCGGCGAGGATGCCGTCCCACGGCGTAGCTTGCAGCTTGACCTTGACGCCCAGTTCCTTGGCCAGCGCTTCGGACAGTTCCACTTCGAAACCGCTGAGCTTGCCGCTTTCATCGACGAAGCTGAACGGTGGATAGGTGCCTTCCAGGCCGATCTTGATCTCGCCGGCTTTCTTGATGGCGTCCAGTTGCTCGCCGGCAACCGCCTGGCCGAACATGCCTGCGCCGAGCGCCAGGCTCAATGTGCCGACCAGCAATGTGCGACGCAATACAGAAATAGTCATGAAGAGCCCCTATGGTTTTTTATGGTGAGCGAAGCCGGTGACGCAGTAGCCGTATCCTGCCTTAAAGCGCGGTGCGCGTCTTCGCCTTCGGCGCGATGATAAAGCGGGTTTTTAAGACTTGAAAATAATAAAAGTCAAACTTTATATTCATATTTCGAATATGAAGGAGATCAAGTGTGGGAGGGGGCTTGCCCCCGATGACAGTGGTTCAGCTACAGATAAGTTGACTGAGCCACCGCTATCGGGGGCAAGCCCCCTCCCACATTAGTCCCGTGTTCATTCAGTTGAATACTGAGTCATAGGCAAACAACGCCGGTGCCCCGCCGGTGTGCAGGAAAATGATCGGTCCGTCGCCGAACCGCTGACGCCCAATGCCATCGAGCAATCCGGCCATGGCCTTGCCGGTGTAGACCGGGTCGAGCAACAGACCTTCCTGGCTGGCCAACAGTTTGATCGCCGACAAGGTGCCCGCGTTCGGTTCGCCATAACGCGGGCCAAAGTATTCGTCCCACAGGATCACCTTGAAAGCTTCCGGCAGCTCCACGCCGAGCAGCTCGGCGGTACGCTCGGCCAGGCCCTGTACTTTCGGGCGCTGGGCTTCGTCGGTACGCGATACGGTGACGCCAATCACGGGCAGGGTCGGCAGCGCTTCGCTCAGCGCCAGCGCCAGGCCGCTGTGGGTGCCTGCGCTGCCGGAGGCCAGCACCACTGCCGCAAAGTCGAGGCCGCTGTCTTCGATCTGCGCCGCCAGCTCCAGGCCGGCGCGCACATAACCCAGCGCGCCGAGGGCATTCGAGCCGCCGACAGGCACCAGGTAGGGCTTCTTGCCGTTGCTGCGCAGGCGCTCGGCGAGGGCGTTGAGTTGGTCGTCGACATGGTCGAGGTTTTCCACCAGCTCCACCTTGGCGTCGAACAGTTCGAGCAACAGACGGTTGCCGTTGCCCAGGTAGTTGGGGTCGTCAGTGCCGGTAGGGTTTTCCAGCAGGGCGACGCAACCCAGGCCAAGCCTGGCGGCCAGCGCGGCGGTCTGGCGCACATGGTTGGACTGGATCGCGCCGGCAGTGACCAGGGTGTCGGCGCCCTGGGCGATGGCGTCGGCGGCCAGGTATTCGAGTTTGCGCAGCTTATTGCCGCCCATGGCCAATGGGGTGGTGTCGTCGCGCTTGACGTAGATGTCTCTGCCGAGCCAGGCCGACAGCCGCTCGAGTTTTTCCATGGCGGTGGCACCGCTCAGCAGGTCCAGGCGGTCAAAGCGGTCGAGTTGTTGTTTGATCATGGCTACGCACGGTGACAAAAGTGATTGGGCGACTATAGGCAGGCACTTTTCATCGGGCAACCGCCAATTGCTTATGTCGGATGGTTCTTAGCCTCGCACCATTGGTTCTTAAGGGTTGCCGGGGCGCATACCGTAAAGTGATGGGCATTTCGTCAGGAGTGAATACCGTGAGTGAGCGTTCCAGCCATTGGCAATTGCAGACCATCGTCAGCCAACTGCGCAGCGCCCGGGACCAGTGGCGAACGCGCAACGGTCGCTTGAGCGGCGAGCACGGTGGTCGCGAATTACCATCCCGCGAAGCGGTGGCGCAGATTCTCGAAGCGTTGTGCGGCGCACTGTTCCCAATGCGCCTGGGCCCGGTGGACCTGCGCGAAGAAAGTGAAGACTTCTACGTCGGGCACACCCTAGACGTCGCCCTCAACGCCTTGCTCGCCCAAGCCCGCCTGGAGCTGCGTTACGCCGCGCGTCAGGGCGGCCAGGATGACAGTGAGGTCGACGCCCATGCGATTCGCCTGATCCAGGATTTCGCCCTGGCCTTGCCTGCTTTGCGCAGCCTGCTCGACACCGACGTACTGGCCGCCTACCACGGCGACCCGGCCGCGCGCAGCGTGGATGAAGTGCTGCTGTGCTACCCGGGCATCCTGGCGGTGATTCACCACCGCCTGGCCCACCATCTGTACCGCGCCGGTTTGCCGCTGTTGGCGCGGATCAGCGCGGAAATCGCCCACTCGGCCACCGGTATCGATATCCACCCCGGCGCGCAGATCGGCCCGAGTTTCTTTATCGACCACGGGACCGGTGTGGTGATTGGCGAAACGGCGATCATCGGTGAGCGGGTGCGCATTTACCAGGCGGTGACGCTGGGCGCCAAGCGCTTCCCGGCGGATGAGGATGGGCAGCTGCAAAAAGGCCATCCGCGCCATCCTATCGTTGAGGATGATGTGGTGATCTACGCCGGCGCCACGATCCTGGGGCGGATTACCATCGGCAAGGGCTCGACCATCGGCGGCAATGTCTGGCTGACCCGCAGCGTGCCGGCCGGGGCGAATATTACCCAGGCGAATTTGCAGCATGATGATGGGGCGCAGAAGTAAAGAGTCTGCACTTTAATCCCATGTGGGAGGGGGCTTGCCCCCGATTAGGGTGTGTCAGCTACAGATAAGTTGACTGACCCACCGCCATCGGGGGCAAGCCCCCTCCCACATTTTTAAGCGCATTCAACCTTCAAGTCGCTGAACGATTTCCGATCCTCACCCGTCATACCAATCCCTGAGCTAGTGTAGGAATCGTCTACCACTCAGCCCTGCGATTAGTCCAAAACCGCCTATTCATGTTTAACTTGAACGTTCGTTCAAGTTAAACCGGTGGTTCGCTGCCCGCTCACAACAGGAGGCTTACCTTTGCTGAGTCCGTTATACACAGCCACATTTCACACCTCGGGGGCGCATCGCTCATGAGTGCGTCGTCTACCCCATCCAGCGGTCTGGTGCGCATGAATGCGCCCGTTTTCTACTTTGCCGCCACGGCCATCCTGCTGTTCGGCATTACGGTCATCGCTATCCCGCAACAGGCCGGTGCCTGGCTGCTGGCCGCGCAAAACTGGGCGGCCAATACGGTCGGCTGGTACTACATGCTGGCGATGACCCTGTATCTGGTCTTCGTGGTGGTCACCGCGCTATCGGGCTACGGCAAGATAAAACTCGGTGCCGACCACGACGAGCCCGAATTCAGTTACCTGTCCTGGGCGGGCATGCTGTTCGCCGCCGGGATCAGCATCACACTGTTTTTCTTCTGTGTGTCCGAACCATTGACGCACCTGGTGCAACCGCCCCAGGGCGAGGCAATGAACGCCGATGCGGCGCGCCAGGCCATGCAGATCCTGTTCCTGCACTGGGGCCTGCACGGCTGGGGCGTGTTCGCCTTTGTCGGCATGGCGCTGGCGTATTTCGCCTACCGGCATAACCTGCCGCTGGCGTTGCGCTCGGCGCTGTACCCGTTGATCGGCAAGCGCATCAATGGCCCGATCGGTTACGCGGTGGACGGCTTCGGCATTATCGCCACGGTGTTCGGCCTGGGGGCCGACATGGGTTTTGGCGTGTTGCACCTCAATTCCGGCCTGGATTATCTGTTCGGTATTGCTCATACGCAGTGGATTCAGGTGGGCTTGATCACCTTGATGATGGGCGCGGCGATCATCGTCGCCGTGGCCGGTGTCGACAAGGGTGTGCGGGTGATGTCCGACATCAACATGCTGCTGGCCTGCGCGCTGCTGCTGTTTGTGTTGTTCGCCGGGCCTACCCAGCACCTGCTCAACACCCTGATCCAGAACATCGGCGACTACCTTGGCGCGTTGCCGACCAAGAGTTTCGACGTATACGCCTACGACAAACCCAGCGACTGGCTGGGCGGTTGGACCGTGTTCTACTGGGCCTGGTGGATCGCATGGTCGCCGTTCGTGGGCCTGTTCATCGCGCGAATTTCCCGTGGCCGCACCATCCGCGAATTCGTGTTTGGCGTGCTGCTGATCCCGCTGGGGTTCACCCTGGCGTGGATGTCGATCTTCGGTAACAGCGCCATCGACCAGGTGCTCAACCATGGCATGACCGCGTTGGGCCAGTCGGCTATTGATGAGCCGTCGATGAGCCTGTACCTGCTGCTGGAAACCTACCCGTGGAGTAAAACCGTAATCGCGGTCACGGTGTTTATCAGCTTCGTATTTTTCGTGACCTCGGCGGACTCAGGCACGGTGGTGCTGTCGACCCTGTCATCCAAAGGCGGCAACGCCGATGAAGACGGGCCGAAATGGCTGCGCGTGTTCTGGGGCGCGATGACCGCCCTGGTCACCAGCGCCTTGCTGTTTGCCGGCAGTATCGATTCGTTGAAATCAGCGGTGGTGCTGACCTCGCTGCCGTTCTCGCTGATCCTGTTGCTGATGATGTGGGGGCTGCACAAGGCGTTCTATCTGGAATCGCAAAAGCAGATCGCGCAGTTGCATTCGCTGGCGCCGATTTCAGCGTCACGCAAAGGCCGTGGCGGCTGGCGCCAGCGTCTGAGCCAGGCCGTGCATTTTCCGTCGCGCGATGAGGTGTACCGCTTCCTCGAGTCGACGGTACGCCCGGCCATCGAAGAAGTGACGGCCGTATTTGTTGAGAAGGGCCTGAACGTGGTCACTCAGCCGGACCCGTCCAACGACAGCGTCAGCCTGGAAATAGGCCATGGCGAGGAGCATCCGTTCATCTACCAGGTGCAGATGCGTGGCTATTTCACGCCGTCGTTCGCCCGTGGCGGCATGGGTTCCAAAGAGATCAACAATCGCCGTTACTATCGCGCCGAAGTGCACTTGCGGGAGGGCAGCCAGGACTACGACCTGGTGGGCTACACCAAGGAGCAGATCATCAACGACATCCTCGACCAGTACGAGCGGCACCTGCAGTTCCTGCATCTGGTGCGCTGATTCGCGCGCATAAATGCACGTAATGGCGTTCCTCTCAAGTGGGTCTTTGCTGTAAAAGGGAAAGGCAGACTTAAGCGATTCAGCGGGTTCAAAGGCCCGGGAATAACCTTATTCCCAGGCCTTCTTTGCCCCAACGCCCAGAGAGGATTCGATGACGTACATTGCTGCCGAAAACCGCTATGAATCTATTCCTTACCGCCGCGTAGGCCGCAGTGGACTGGTGCTGCCGGCACTGTCCCTGGGGCTGTGGCACAACTTTGGCGACACCACCCCGATCGCCACCCAGCGCGCCTTGCTGCGCACCGCGTTCGACCTGGGCATCAATCACTTCGACCTGGCCAATAACTACGGCCCTCCCTACGGCAGCGCCGAGATCAACTTCGGCCGTTTGCTGCGCGAAGATTTCAAGCACTACCGCGACGAACTGATCATCTCCAGCAAGGCTGGATGGGACATGTGGCCCGGCCCTTATGGCCAGGGTGGAGGTTCGCGCAAATACGTGCTGGCCAGCCTCGACCAGAGCCTGCAGCGCCTGGGCGTGGATTATGTGGATATCTTCTATTCGCACCGTTTCGACGCCGACACGCCACTGGAAGAAACCGCCAGTGCGCTGGCCACCGCCGTGCAGCAGGGCAAGGCGTTGTACATCGGCATATCGTCATACTCCGGCGTAAAAACCCGTGAGATGGCAGCGCTGCTCAAAGAGTGGAAAGTGCCGCTGTTGATTCACCAGCCGGCCTACAACCTGCTCAACCGCTGGGTGGAAAAAGACCTGCTCGACACCACCGAAGAACTCGGCGCGGGCGTGATTGCCTTCACGCCGCTGGCTCAGGGCTTGCTCACCGATAAATACCTCAACGGCATTCCTGCCGATGCCCGGGTGAATCGGCCGGGGGGTGGCTCGCTGCAGGCACAACACCTATCCGAGGAGAACATTGCCCACGTTCGCGCACTGAATGAGATTGCCCAGCGTCGGGGCCAGAGCCTGGCGCAACTGGCTCTGGCCTGGACCCTGCGCGATCCTCGGGTGACCAGCGCGTTGATTGGTGCCAGCCGGCCGGAGCAGATCATCGAGAACGTCGGGGCGTTGAAGAACCTGAGCTTCAGCGCTGAAGAACTGGCGGAAATTGATCGGTTTGCGCAGGAAGGTGGGATTAACTTGTGGGAAAAGCCATCCAGCGCTGAATAACCTGACACAGCTGGGTTAAAAATGTGGGAGGGGGCTTGCCCCCTCCCACATTTGATCTCCTGTGTTGCCTGAATTGGGTATGACTTAGAACGGCACATCGCCCAGGATGGTCGCCCGGTGCATCACGCGCCGCTGCGGCCGGTAGTCATCCACCGCGTAATGCTGGGTCACGCGGTTGTCCCAGAAGGCCACGTCATTTTCCTGCCAGCGCCAGCGAATGGTGAATTCCGGGCGGGTGGCATGGGCGAACAACAGTTTGAGAATCGCCTCGCTTTCGGCCGGTTCCAGTTCGTTGATCCGGGTGGTGAAGCCGTCACTGACGAACAGCGATTTACGCCCGCTCACAGGGTGGGTGCGTATGACCGGGTGCGACAGCGGTGGGTTCTTGCGGCGGGTTTCTTCCCAGCGTGCCAGGTCTTCGGCGGTGTTGCCGAAGCGCTCCAGCGGAAAGGACTTGGTGAAGTCGTGGGTCGCGCTGAGGCCGTTGAGCAAGGCTTTGAACGGCTCGGACAACGCCTCATACGCCGCAATCCCACTGGCCCACAAGGTATCCCCTCCAAACGTCGGCAACAGCTTGGCACTGAGCACCGCGCCGAGGGCCGGGGTGGGCAGGAAGGTCACGTCGGTGTGCCACACGGCGTTGTCGCGCACATCGGTGAAGGCGGTGTCGAGGATCAGCACTTCGGGCTGTTCCGGCACGTTGGGGTAGATCGGGTGGATGTGCAGGTCGCCGAAATACGCAGCGAACCGCGCCTGCTGCTGCGGGGTGAGCGGCTGGTCACGGAAGAACAGCACCGAATGCTTGAGCAGTGCTTGCTCAATGGCGTCGCGCTCCTCAGGACTCAGCGCCCGGGTGATATCGACGCCACTGATCTGCGCGCCGAGCGCGGTGCTTAATGGGGTAACGGTCAGGCTGCTCATTTAACGTTCATCACTCAGTGTGCCTGGCCATGCCACGGCACTAATTTACGCTGCAGGGCGCGCAGGCCCATTTCCATGGCGAAGGCGATCAGCGCGATCACCAGGATGCCCAGGACCACGACGTCGGTGACCAGGAACTGCGCCGCCGACTGCACCATGAAGCCCAGGCCGCTGGTGGCCGCGATCAGCTCGGCGGCAACCAGGGTCGACCAGCCCACGCCCAGGCCGATGCGTACGCCGGTAAGGATGTCGGGCAGGGCGCTGGGCAGGATCACATGACGAATCAGTTGGGCCCGGGTCGCGCCCAGCGACTGCGCGGCGCGCAACTTGGCCGGGTCGACAGTGCGCACGCCAGTGGCGGTGGCGATGGCAATCGGCGCAAAGATCGCCAGGTAAATCAGCAACACCTTGGACAGCTCGCCGATGCCGCACCAGATCACGATCAGCGGCAGATAGGCCAGCGGCGGGATCGGCCGATAAAACTCGATCAGCGGGTCGAGAATGCCACGGGCGATACGGTTGGCACCGATGGCGATCCCCACCGGCACGGCCGTCAGCACCGCAAAACCCAAGCCCAGGCCGATGCGGCTGAGGCTCGCGCCCAGGTGCTGCCACAAGGTGGAATCCATGTAGCCCGTGGTCGCCAGCAGCCAGCCTTTTTGCAGCACAGCGGACGGCGGCGGCAGGAATAAGGGCTCGATCAAGCCGGTGGCGGTTACGGCCCACCAGAGAGCGAGCAAGGCCGCCAGGGTCAGTACGCTGATCCAGCGTGTGCTCAGGCTGCGGCGCGGCGGAATCACCGCATGCGTCAGCGGCTTGGTCGCTGTGGCGGGAAGTTCATAGCTGCTCATGCGGACACCTGCCGTTGGGAGAACACTTTGCCCAGCACGTGTTCGCGGGTTTCGATAAAGCGCGGGTCGGACTTGATCGCCCGTGCCGATTCGCCGGCCGCGTAGCGTTGGCCGAAATCCAGGTGCAGGCGCTCGACGATCTGGCCGGGGTTGGGCGCCAGCAGGATCAGGTCCGTGGCGAGGAACACCGCTTCTTCGATGTCATGGGTGATCAGGAACACCGGCTTGGCCGTGCGTCGCCAGACTTGCAGCAGCAGTTCCTGCATCTGTTCGCGGGTGAAGGCATCGAGGGCGCCGAAGGGTTCGTCCATCAGCAATACGCGAGGGTCCGCCGCCAGGGCGCGAGCGAGGCCGACGCGTTGCTTCTGGCCGCCGGAGAGTTGCCAGACGCGGCGGCTGTCGAAACCGCTCAGGTCCACCAGCGCGAGCATTTCACGAGCGCGCACTTCACGTTGCGCCTTCGGCACGCCGGCCAGTTCCAGGCCGAAGGCGACGTTGGCCAGCACGTCCTGCCAGGGCAGCAGCGCATCGTCCTGGAACACCACGCCGCGTTCGGCGCTCGGGCCTTTGACCGGCACGCCATCCAGGGTAATACGCCCGGCGCTGGGCTCGACAAAGCCGGCAATCAGGTTTAACAGCGACGTCTTGCCACTGCCGGAGGGACCCAGGGCCACCAGCAATTGTTGGGGGCCAAGCTCAAGTGAAATATCCGCCAGTACCGGTTCCGGGGCGCCTGGGTACTGTGCGCTGATGCGCTCCAGTTGTAGCAAGGCCATCGCGATGAACTCCTTGATCAGTGAGTGATGAACTTGGCGCTGACGTAAGGGGCGTAGTCCGGCAGTACCGCGTCGACCTTGCCTTGCTCCTTGAGGAACGCGGCGGTATCGGTGACAGCCTGGGTGGTAGGAGCGCCCAGCAGGGTGACCTGGTCAGCGGCCAGCGGGTAGACATTGCCTTGCAGCAGCAGCGGGATGTCGCTGGCCTTGGCGCCGGAGAGCTTCACCAGCTTGTCGACGTGGGTTGTGTCGGCGAGCCAGGCTTGTGGGTCTTTGCGGTAAGCGGCGTAGGCATCCAGGGTGACTTTGGCGAAGGCCGTGACGATTTCCGGATGCTTCTCGGCGAAGTCCTTGCGCACGATCCAGGCATCGAAAGTCGGCGCGCCGAACTTGGCCAGTTCGCCGGAGGTGATCAACACCTTGCCGTTTTCCTTGGCCACGCCCAGGGCCGGGTCCCACACATAGGTGGCGTCGATATCGCCGCGCTTCCAGGCGGCGATGATGGCCGGTGGGGCGAGGTTGAGGATGGTGACTTTCGAAGGGTCGATGTTCCAGTGCTTCAGCGCGGCGAGCAGGCTGTAGTGACCGGTGGACACGAACGGCACGGCGATCTTCTTGCCGACCAGGTCCTGAGGGCTGTTGATCCCCGAACCATCGCGCGCCACCAGGGCTTCGGCGCCGCCGATCTGGGTGGCGATCAGGAAGGTCTGCACCGGCACGTTGCGCGTGATAGCAGCGGTCAGCGGGCTGGAACCGAGGTAGCCGATCTGCACGTCACCCGAGGCGATGGCGGCAATGATATCGGCGCCATTATCGAATTTGCGCCAGTCGATACTGGCGTGGGTGGCTTTTTCATAAGCACCGTCGGCCTGGGCGACTTTCGCCGGGTCCACGGTGGTCTGGTACGCGACGGTCACATCCGCCGCCTGGGCAAACAGGCTGGCACCGGCCAGGGACAACGCCGCCAGCAAGCGCAGTGGGGAAGACAGTTTCAAGGGGAAGCTCCTCAATCAGGCGGCCAGGGAGGGCGGCGAGTGAGGAGACTAAATGATCTAAGAATCCGAAAATAAATAACATTTTCGAATTAGCTTATGAGAAGAAGGTGAAGCGAGTCGCGAGCCTGGTGGGGGTTCAAATGTGGGAGGGGGCTTGCCCCCGATGGCGGTGGTTCAGTCACTGATTGAGTGGCAGACACACTGCTATCGGGGGCAAGCCCCCTCCCACATAAAGCTCAGTTGCTGATGGCTAGAATGCTCGCCTGGTACGACCCGACGAACACGTCGAAATCACCCACTTCGTTCTGCTCAAGCTCGGCCTGCTGAGCCAGCGACGTACGCGCCAGTTCTTCAAAGCGCGCTTGTTCCTCGGCCGGCAGCGGTTCCTTGCGGAAGTACTCGGCATGCACCTCGCTCTGATGCAGCGAGAATTGGGCAAAGCTTTCCTTGCGTTCGGCCATTGCCGCCAGCACCTGGGCCGATGGCGTCAGGGACGGGTCCTTGACCTTGGCCAATTGGGCGTCGAGCGCTTCACTGTGTTCGGTGATGCCATGGCTCTCATCGAGCAGGGCGGCCAGAGGCGCAATCTGCTCCAGCAGCTCGGCGGCCCACTCTTTCATGTCCACGGCCTGGCCTTGGCGCTGCAATTGCAGGCCCGGACGGCGACCTTCCTTGACCACGCTGAGGAAGTTGGACGTGGCATTGCCGCACTCGTTATTGGCAAACAGCGGACTGTCGTTCAGCGCGCAGTACAGCAGGAACGCGTCGAGAAAGCGTGACTCCGGCAGATCGATGCCCATCGGCAGGAACGGGTTGATGTCCAGGCAGCGCACTTCGATGTACTGGATGCCACGAGCCATCAGCGCCTGGATCGGCCGCTCGCCGGTATAGGTCACGCGCTTGGGGCGGATGTTGGAGTAGTACTCGTTTTCGATCTGCAGGATATTGGTGTTGAGCTGCACCCACTCACCGTCCTTGTGCGTGCCGACTTCGACATAGGGCGCGTAGGGCGTTGCCACCGCTTCGCGCAGGCTGTCGGTGTAGCTGGCCAGGTCGTTGTAACACGGCGTCAGGCCGGCCTGGGCGTTGCTCTGGTAACCCAGGTCGCTCATGCGCAGGCTGGTGGCGTACGGCAGGTACAAGGTGTCGGCGTCGAGCACTTCAAGCTGGTGCGAACGGCCGCGCAGGAAGCCTGCATCCAGGGCCGGCGAGGCGCCGAACAGGTACATCAACAGCCAGCTGTAGCGCCGGAAGTTGCGGATCAGCGCGATATAGGCGGTGGATTGATAGTCGCGGTCTGTGCCGACAAAGCCTTCGGCTTGCTTGAGCAACGGCCACAGCTGTTCCGGCAGCGAAAAGTTGTAATGAATGCCGGCGATGCACTGCATGCTCTTGCCATAGCGCAGGGCCAGGCCCTTGCGGTAAACGTACTTGAGCTGCCCGATATTGGAGGTGCCGTAGTAGGCAATCGGAATATCTTCCTCGGCCGGCAGCGGGCACGGCATCGAGGGGCTCCACAGGTATTCGCTGCCCAGTTTGGTGTAGGCAAAGCGATGGATCTTGTCCAGGCTGCTCAGGGTATCGGCCGGGTTGGGCAGCGCGGGAGTGATGAACTCCAGCAGCGATTCCGAGTAGTCGGTGGTGATCTGTTCGTGCGTCAACGCGGCGCCCAGGGCTTCCGGATGCGGCGTCTGGGCCAGGCGACCCTCACTGGTGACGCGCAGGCATTCACGCTCGATGCCATGCAGGCAGTGCTCTAGCAGGGAGAGGTGTTCGCGCTTGCCGAGCAGAGCCAGGCGGCGGTTGAGAAGTTCGCTCAAGTTGGATTCCTTCACGCGTCAGTCGCCCCAATATGGGGGTGGGCAAGACGGTCTACAAGGGTGAAGTTGAAACTGGCGTGATCGCCTGGTTCTGAGTCGATATGACCCGCTCTGAATATGCCTACTTCACTCCATGAATTGGGCTACAGCGCAGCGAGAAAATTCCGACGCTGTTGTCACAGCGCCGAAATTAACTCAAATCAGGGGCAGGGAGCTATAGGACAGCGAACGTGCCCTGTGCTTTTGCGACAAGTCTTTCGTCCTGGTACACCTCGGCCTCGACCACCAGGGTGCGCCTGCCGGCGTGTATCACCCGGCTGGTGCACAGCACGTCACCGTCTTCAACCGCGCGGATATAGTTGATCTTGCACTCGATGGTGGCGCTCTGCTGGTCGAACCCATGGGCGCTGGAGCATGCCAGTCCCATGGTGATGTCCACCAGGCTGAAAATCGCGCCGCCGTGCAGCTTGCCCCCGCGATTGCGCAACTGCGGCGCCAGGCTCAGGGCCACCTCGGCAACGCCTGCATCCAGGCGCTGCAGGCGGCAGCCGATCAATTCGCTGAACGCGCTCTGGGTCAAACCGGCCGGAATATCCATCAGCGCTTCTTCAACTGCTTGGCGTTGGCGAACAGCGAGGCCATGGCGTTGTTGCTCGGTGCCGCTGTCGCGGTCTCCTTGCGCGGCGCAGTGTGCTGCGACGGGCGCGGTGCCGAGCCGGGGCGAGCGCCACGGGCACCGTCGATTTTCTCGCCGGGGGTGTCGCTCATGCGCATCGACAGGCCAACGCGTTTGCGCGGGATGTCGACTTCCATCACCTTGACCTTGACCACGTCACCGGCCTTCACCGCTTCGCGCGGGTCCTTGATGAACTTCTCCGAAAGCGCGGAGATATGCACCAAACCGTCCTGATGCACGCCGATGTCCACGAACGCGCCGAAGTTGGTCACGTTGGTTACCACGCCTTCGAGGATCATGCCTGGCTGCAGGTCCTTGAGGTCTTCGACACCGTCCTGGAATTCGGCGGTCTTGAATTCGGGGCGAGGGTCGCGGCCGGGTTTTTCCAGTTCTTGCAGGATGTCGGTGATGGTGGGCACGCCGAAGGTTTCGTCGGTGTACTTTTTCGGGTCCAGGCGCTTGAGGAACGCGGCATCGCCGATCAGCGAGCGGATGTCGCGATCGGTTTCGGCGGCAATGCGCTGGACCAGCGGATAGGCTTCCGGGTGAACCGCCGAGGCGTCCAGCGGGTTATCACCGTTCATTACGCGCAGGAAGCCTGCAGCTTGCTCGAAGGTTTTCTCGCCCAGGCGCGCGACTTTTTTCAGCGCGGCGCGGGTTTTGAAGGCGCCGTTCTCGTCGCGGTGGTTGACGATATTCTGCGCGAGGGTAGCGTTGAGTCCGGAGATACGGGCGAGCAGCGCCACGGAGGCGGTGTTCACGTCCACACCCACGGCGTTCACGCAGTCTTCCACCACCGCATCCAGGCCGCGCGCCAGCTTGAGCTGCGACACGTCGTGCTGGTACTGGCCAACGCCGATGGATTTGGGATCGATCTTCACCAGCTCGGCCAGCGGGTCCTGCAGGCGGCGGGCAATGGACACGGCGCCGCGGATGGACACGTCGAGGTCCGGGAATTCCTTGGACGCCAGTTCCGAGGCCGAGTACACCGAAGCGCCCGCCTCGGAGACCATGACCTTGGTCATCTTCATCGCCGGGTACTTTTTGATCAGCTCGGCGGCCAGCTTATCGGTTTCGCGACTGGCGGTACCGTTGCCGATGGCGATCAGGTCCACGGCGTGCTTGGCGCACAGGGCGGCCAGGACAGCCAGGGTCTGGTCCCACTTGTTGTGTGGTACATGCGGGTAGACGGTGGCGTGGTCCAGCAGCTTGCCCGTCGCATCGACCACCGCGACCTTGCACCCGGTGCGCAGGCCCGGGTCCAGGCCCAGGGTGGCGCGTGGGCCCGCCGGTGCGGCCAGCAACAGGTCATGCAGGTTGTGGGCGAATACGTTGATCGCCTCGGTTTCGGCGCCTTCACGCAGCTCGCCGAGCAGGTCGGTTTCCAGGTGGGTGTAGAGCTTGACCTTCCAGGTCCAGCGCACGACTTCACCGAGCCATTTGTCCGCAGGACGATTCTGATTCTGAATGCCGAATTGTTGGCCGATCATGCCTTCGCACGGGTGCATGGTGCCCGGCAGCTCGTCACCGACTTTCAACGCAGAGCTGAGAATGCCCTCGTTGCGGCCACGGAAGATCGCCAGGGCGCGGTGGGACGGCATGCTTTTGAGCGGTTCGTCGTGTTCGAAGTAATCGCGGAACTTGGCGCCTTCTTCCTCCTTGCCGGCGATGACGCGGGCGCTGAGGATGGCTTCCTGCTTCAGGTAGGTGCGCAGCTTTTCCAGCAGGCTGGCGTTTTCCGCGAAGCGTTCCATCAGGATGTACTTGGCGCCGTCAAGGGCGGCCTTGACATCGGCGACGCCTTTTTCTGCGTTGATAAAACGCGCGGCTTCGGTTTCAGGCGTCAGCGACGGGTCGTTGAACAGGCCATCGGCCAAGTCGCCCAGGCCAGCTTCCAAAGCGATCTGGCCCTTTGTACGACGTTTCTGTTTATACGGCAGGTAAAGGTCTTCGAGGCGGGTCTTGGTGTCGGCCAGCTTGATGTCGCGTTCCAGCTGCGGGGTCAATTTGCCTTGTTCCTCGATGCTGGCGAGGATACTGATACGCCGCTCGTCGAGTTCTCGCAGGTAGCGCAGGCGCTCTTCCAGGTGCCGCAGTTGGGTGTCGTCAAGGCTGCCGGTCACCTCTTTTCGGTAACGGGCGATGAAAGGCACCGTGGAGCCTTCATCCAGTAGCGCGACGGCCGCTTCGACCTGTTGTGGGCGTACACCGAGTTCCTCGGCGATGCGGCTGTTGATGCTGTCCATAAAACCACCTGAAATTCTGAAAAGCAGTTCGCACGCCCGGAAAACAAGGCCTTGCGAGGCTGGTTGAGCGGCCCGACCGGCGCCGCTGCCTGGGTCAAGAGGCTGCCTGTTGACCCTCGAAATCGAAAAAACACCACAAGCGGGTTAAAAAAAGCCCGGCAGTAAACGGTAACGATCTGACGTTGCCCTGCGCAAAGGCGCCGCATTATAACCAGCGTTCTACCCTTGGGGGCTACTGCGCCGGACGCGGCTTGACTGGCAGTAGAGGAAAAATCTGCTAACAATGCACACGGTGCGTATAACGGCAGCTAGGCCATAATGCGCGCCGAGATAAGAGGAGCATCTAATGAGCAGCACTGCACAAACTGCTGAAGGCGAAAAAATTCTCATCGTTGACGACGATCCGGGGCTGAGCAGCCTGCTGGAGCGTTTTTTCAACTCCAAAGGCTACCGGGCGCGCGCGGTGCCGAACACCGAGCAGATGGACCGCCTGTTGGGGCGCGAAGTGTTCAATCTGGTCGTGCTCGACCTGATGCTGCCCGGCGAAGACGGCCTGACCGCCTGCAAGCGTCTGCGCGGCGCGAACAACCAGATTCCGATCATCATGCTCACTGCCAAGGGCGATGAGCTGAGTCGCATCAAGGGCCTCGAACTGGGCGCCGATGACTACCTGGCCAAGCCGTTCAACCCTGACGAGTTGATGGCGCGGGTCAAGGCCGTACTGCGTCGCCAGGCACCGCCGGTACCGGGTGCGCCGGGCAGCGAAGACGAGAGCGTGACGTTCGGCGACTACGAATTGTCCCTGGCCACCCGCGAGCTCAAGCGCGGTGACGAAGTGCATATGCTCACTACCGGCGAATTCGCGGTGCTCAAGGCCCTGGTGATGAACGCTCGCCAGCCGCTGACCCGCGACAAGCTGATGAACCTGGCCCGTGGCCGCGAATGGGACGCCCTGGAGCGCTCCATCGACGTGCAGATCTCCCGACTGCGCCGGATGATCGAACCGGACCCTTCCAAGCCGCGGTATATCCAGACGGTATGGGGTGTGGGTTATGTGTTTGTGCCGGATGGCACCGCAACCAAGTGACCGATGATTTGCAGGGGCGGGCATCCGGCGTTTGATTCCACGAGGATCAACGGGGTGCCCGGCGTCTGCACTTCTGCGAGCGCCGCTCGTTCCTGCAAGGTGTCTAGCTGTCTCCTATGAAAACCCCGCTGTGGTTCCCGCAAAGTTTCTTCTCCCGCACCCTCTGGCTGGTGCTGATCGTCGTTCTGTTTTCCAAGGCACTTACCCTGGTTTATCTGTTGATGAACGAGGACGTGCTGGTGGATCGGCAGTACAGCCACGGCGTCGCCTTGACGTTGCGTGCCTACTGGGCCGTAGACCCCGAGAACCGTGAAAAGGTAGCCAAGGCCTCAACGTTGATCCGTGTCGATGGTGCCGGCGTGCCCGAGGGCGAGCAGCATTGGCCCTACAGTGAGATCTACCAGCGCCAGATGCAGGCGGAACTGGGCGACGACACCGAGGTGCGCCTGCGCATGCACGTTTCACCTGCGCTGTGGGTGCGGGCGCCGAGTCTGGGCGATGCCTGGATCAAGGTTCCGCTGTATCCGCATCCGCTGCGCGGGCAAAAAATCTGGAACGTATTGGGCTGGTTCCTTGCCATCGGCCTGCTTTCAACCGCGTCCGCCTGGATCTTTGTGCGCCAGCTCAATCAACCGCTCAAGCGCCTGGTATTTGCCGCCCGCCAACTGGGCCAGGGGCGCAGCGTGCGCCTGCCGGTCAGCGATACGCCCAGCGAGATGACCGAGGTGTACGGCGCATTCAACCAGATGGCGGAGGATGTCGAGCAGGCCGGGCGCGAGCGCGAGCTGATGCTGGCGGGGGTGTCCCATGACCTGCGCACGCCGTTGACGCGATTGCGCTTGTCCCTGGAATTGATGGGCAACCATACCGACCTCACCGATGACATGGTGCGCGACATCGAGGACATGGACGCGATTCTGGACCAGTTCCTGGCGTTCATCCGTGATGGGCGTGACGAGGTCGTGGAGGAGGTCGACCTGACCGATCTGGTGCGTGAAGTGGTCGCGCCCTACAACCAGAGCGGTGAGCAGGTACGCATGCGCCTGGAGCCGATTCAGCCGTTTGCCTTGCGCAGGGTGTCGATGAAGCGTCTGCTCAACAACCTGATCGGCAACGCCCTGCATCATGCCGGTTCGGATGTGGAAGTGGCGGCGTACGTGTCGGGTGACAGCGCTGCGCCCTATGTCGTGCTGAGCGTGATGGACCGCGGCACCGGTATCGACCCGGCTGAACTGGAAGCCATCTTCAACCCGTTCACCCGTGGCGACCGCGCCCGAGGCGGGAAAGGCACCGGCTTGGGGCTGGCGATTGTGCGGCGGATTGCTTCGATGCATGGCGGCAACGTTGAACTGCGCAACCGTGAAGGGGGCGGGCTGGAAGCTCGGGTGCGCTTGCCGCTTGGGTTGATGTTGCCCAGAGACGCAGTCTGACAAACAACATGAATCAATGTGGGAGGGGGCTTGCCCCCGATAGCGGTGGGTCAGTCACATCTGCATTGACTGACCCACTGCTATCGGGGCAAGCCCCCTCCCTCATTTGATTTTACGTTGTGTCAGGGGCAAAGTTTTTCAGCCCTTGCCCTTGGTCCGAGTCATATTCGGCCCACCATTTTTTTCCAGATGCTCAATGATGATCCCTGCCACGTTCTTGCCGGTGGTGGTCTCGATCCCTTCCAGGCCCGGCGATGAGTTCACCTCCATGACCAGGGGGCCATGATTGGAACGCAGGATATCCACACCTGCCACGGCCAGCCCCATGACCTTGGCCGCACGTAGCGCGGTCATGCGCTCCTCCGGCGTAATCTTGATCAGGCTGGCGCTGCCGCCTCGGTGCAGGTTGGAGCGGAACTCGCCCGGCTTGGCCTGGCGCTTCATCGCGGCAATGACCTTGTCGCCCACCACGAAGCAGCGAATATCCGCACCGCCCGCTTCCTTGATGTACTCCTGCACCATGATGTTCTGCTTGAGGCCCATGAACGCCTCGATCACCGATTCCGCAGCCGTTGCCGTTTCGCACAACACCACGCCGATGCCCTGGGTGCCTTCCAGCACCTTGATCACCAGCGGCGCGCCATTGACCATTTCGATCAGGTCGGGGATGTCATCCGGGGAGTGGGCGAAGCCGGTGACCGGCAGGCCGATACCCCGGCGCGACAGCAGTTGCAGCGAGCGCAGCTTGTCCCGCGAGCGGGCGATGGCCACGGACTCGTTCAGCGGGAACACGCCCATCATTTCAAACTGGCGCAGCACCGCGCAGCCATAAAAGGTCACCGAGGCGCCGATGCGTGGGATCACCGCATCAAAGCCTTCCAGCGGTTTGCCACGGTAGTGGATCTGCGGCTTGTGGCTGGCAATGTTCATGTAGGCCCGCAACGTGTCGATCACCACCATTTCATGGCCACGTTCGGTGCCGGCCTCGACCAGGCGGCGGGTGGAATACAGACGCGGGTTTCGCGACAGCACAGCAATCTTCATGCAGCACCTGGGGCAGAAATAGTGGAGACCGGGAACACCGGCTTGTCTTGTACGTATTTTACGGCTGGGCTGACCACCAACTGGCCGTCAATCAGCGCCTTGGAGCCCAGCAACAGGCGATAACGCATGGCTTTGCGACAGGCCAGGGTGAACTCCACTCGCCACACCCGATCGCCCAACGCCAGGGTGGTGCTGATCACGTAGCGCACCTGCGCATGGCCGTTGGAGCTCTTGATGGTTTTCATCGTTACCAGGGGCGCTTCGCAGCGCCGGTGACGCAGTTGCACCACGCTGCCCAGATGCGCGGTAAAGCGCACCCACTTCTCGCCGTCGCGCTCGAACGGCTCGATGTCGGTGGCGTGCAGGCTTGAGGTGCTGGCACCAGTATCGATCTTGGCGCGCAGGCCAGCCACTCCCAGGTCGGGAAGGGCCACCCACTCACGCAGGCCCACAACGGTCAAATGGTCAAATGTCTTCAATATGGGTACCGTCAATTTGCCCAGGCTTGAGGGGAGACCTTGGCCAGGGCATTGAATGCGGGCTTGGCGAACCAGTAGCCCTGCATCAGAAATATTCCACAGTCGGAAAGGAAGTCCCGCTCGCCGGCACTTTCGATGCCTTCGGCGATGACAGTAACCCCCAACTGCTCACAGATTGTGACAATCCCCCGGACGATCACCTGGCGGACACGGTCCTGGTCGACATCGCGTATCAGCGCCATGTCGAGCTTGATCAGATCAGGTTGAAAATCGGCCAGCAGATTCAGCCCCGAATAGCCCGCGCCGAAATCATCGATGGCGGTCTTGAAGCCGAATTCGCGGTATTCACGCAGAATATTCGTCAAATGGCGATAGTTATCTACATGCTCGCTTTCCAGGGTCTCGAAAATCAGGCGGTCCAGCGGGAAATTGTGCGCGCGAGCGGCCTCCAGGGTGCTGCGGATACACAGTTCCGGACGGTATACGGCATTGGGCATGAAGTTGATGGAAAGATAAGTCTGCATGCCCAGGGCGGCGGCACCGGCTATGGCCTGGGTGCGGCAGCGCTGGTCGAAGCGGTAGCGATTGGTTTCGTTGACTTGCGCCAGCACCGACAACGCGCCTTCGCCCTGTATGCCGCGTACCAGGGCTTCATTGGCAAATATCGAACGGTCACGCAGGTCTACGATAGGCTGGTAGGCGAAAGCAAAATCGAACCCCAGCGGCTCGCTTTGCTGGCAACCCACGCACCGCTGGTTGGGCGAGGTGAGTGAAACGGGAAAGTCGGTCACGGTGTATCCTCGCGAAAAACAGGGTGCTACCTGGCGTATCTTAGGTGAGCCTTGGGGTTTATGCGTCGAAGGGTTTCAACGGTAAGGTTGCGACATTTTTCAGAGCGAGGAATTCAAGTGGCTCAAAAGCAGGAAGAGGAAGAAAAGGTCCGTTTGGACAAGTGGCTGTGGGCCGCGCGCTTCTACAAAACCCGTGCCCTGGCCAAGGCCGCCATCGAGAGCGGCAAGGTGCACCATCGCGGCGAGCGCTGCAAGCCTGGAAAGGAACCGCGCGTCGGCGATGAGTTCCAGATTCGTACAGGCTTTGATGAAAAGACTGTCGTGGTGCAAGCGCTCTCCATCGTGCGCCGGGGCGCGCCTGAAGCGCAGACGTTGTACGCCGAAACCGAAGCCAGTATCGCCAAGCGGGAAAACGCTGCGGCCATGCGCAAGGCGGGGGCTTCAGGCCTGACCACCGACGGCAAGCCAAGCAAGAAGCAGCGCCGCGATCTGTTCAAATTTCGCGGCAGCGGCAGCGATGATTGATTGCACAATCTCCAGCCCGAATGAGATCAAAAATGTGGGAGGGGGCTTGCCCCCGATGGCGGAGTGTCAGCCACAGATTAGCTGACTGACCCACTGCTATCGGTAGCAAGTCCCCTCCCACATTTGGCTGCGGTGTTAAGGATTCGTGCGCATGACGCTCAAGCGCCCAATCACCGGCAGTTTGCCAAGCACCCCGAACACCGGCGCGGTTGCTCGCAACAGAAACCCCGACACCTTCGCCGCAAACGGCGTGTAATAACCCCAGCCCAAGGCCAACAGCGCCAGCAACACCCCGCCGATATAATCGTCCTGCCCCCAATGCGCGCCCGCCACCAGGCGCGGCATCATGAACAACAGCGCCAGGCCCCAGATCACCAGCACCTGGCCGATGCGCTTGGCGAACACGGTCATGAACATCGCCCAAATCAACAACACAGAAGCATGATCACCCGGGAAGCTCTGGCTCGAACGGTCTTTCAATTCCCAGGTTTTCTCAAGCCCGGGGAAAAAATCACTCATCTGAATCGCGCCGTCGATCACCATCGACGGGCTGCTGTGCTGCCAACCCATGTGTGCCGCGAGCTTGGAAAACAACATCCGGATAAACAGCAACAGCAGCAGAATACCGAGGAAGCCAAAGAACGCCTGGCGCACCTGCACGGCCTTGAACACCCAGTCGCCGCGAATCAGCAGTGCCAGCAGAATCACCCCAACGATCGCATCAAACGGCCGCAGGCTTGCCACGGCCCAAACGTGTAACCAGGTGGAGTTGCTCGCCAGCGGGCCATTGAGCAGATGAAACAGCCACTCGTCGAAAATCACACACAGCATCTGGCCCGTGGGCCACAGCCAGAAACACAGCAGCCCGACAGCGACCAGATTGCAAAGAGCCCATCGCCGGAGGTTCCAGTTCGCTTGGAACAAACCCGGATTGTTCATAAACTGTCCCTCATCGCTCATCAAGCTCCTTGTTTTCAGGAGAAATCGCACCAATGTGGTGCTAAAGCGTTTAATTTTATAAACGTTGTAATCATTTTGTCATCACTTCAGATACCCAGACCTATGACTGATCTACCGGACACCGACTTCACCCAACGCTTCATCTTCGACGAGAACGACGCCCGTGGCGAACTCGTCTCCCTGGAGCGCAGCTACGCCGAAGTTCTCGCCAAACACGCCTATCCGGAACCGGTCGCGCAACTGCTCGGTGAGTTGATGGCGGCGGCTGCGTTGCTGGTAGGCACGATGAAATTCGACGGTTTGCTGATCCTGCAGGCACGGTCCGAAGGCCCGGTGCCGATGCTGATGATCGAGTGTTCCAGCGAGCGTGAAATCCGTGGCCTGGCCCGTTACGACGCCGAGCGGATCGCGCCTGACGCTACCCTGGCCGACCTGATGGCTGACGGTGTGCTGGCAATCACTGTTGACCCGACGGAAGGCCAGCGCTACCAGGGCATCGTCGATCTGGACGGCGAAACCCTGTCGGACTGCTTTACCAACTATTTCGTCATGTCCCAGCAAGTCGGCACCAAGTTCTGGCTCAACGCCGACGGCAAGCGCGCCCGCGGCCTGCTGCTGCAGCAATTGCCGGCCGACCGCATCAGGGACGACGATGAGCGCATCGACAGCTGGCGCAAGCTGACCGCCCTGGCCGGTACCCTGACCGCCGAGGAACTGCTGGGCCTGGACAACGAAACCATCCTGCATCGCCTGTACCACGAGGAGGCGGTGCGCCTGTTTGACGAGCAGGGCCTGCGCTTCAATTGCAGTTGCTCGCGCGAGCGTTCCGCCAATGCCCTGGTCAGCCTGGGTCTGGAAGATGCGCAGGAATTGGTCGTGGAACATGGTGGGCATATCGAGATTGACTGCCAGTTCTGCAACCAGCGCTACCTGTTCGACGCGGCCGATGTAGCCCAATTGTTCGCCGGCGCAGGCAGCGACACCCCTTCCGACACCCGTCACTAAAACGTTTAAGCACAGGTAAATTACCTGCCGAATGCCGGATTAGAGGCGTTCTGACGGGAGGGCCCTACTCTTTTTGGGCTTTTCTGGCATAATCCGGCCCACTTTTTTCGCGGTAGTAGTGCGCAACCTTCTACTACAAAACGTTTGGAGCACTCGGCCACAGGCCGACGGGGAACCTCATGACGCAAGCCAATAACGCCGTATACACCGATCTGAGTGTTGACGATCTGGTCAAAGAAGCCCTGCAGCGCGGTGAAGGCGTGCTTGCCGATACTGGCGCGCTGGTCGTAGAAACCGGTCACCGCACCGGCCGTTCGCCGGTCGACCGCTTCATCGTCGAAGAGCCTACTACCCAGGACGCAATCGCCTGGGGCCCGATCAACCGCAAGTTCCCGGCCGACAAGTTCGATGCCTTGTGGGCGCGCGTAGAAGCGTTCAACAACGCGCAAGAGCACTTCGTTTCCCACGTTCACGTAGGGGCTTCCGAAGACCACTACCTGGCCGTGAAAATGACCACCCAGACTGCCTGGCAGAACCTGTTCGGTCGTTGCCTGTTCATCAACCCGGCCCAGTACAACCCGGCCGGTCGTGACGAGTGGCAAGTGCTCAACGTGGCCAACTTCGAGTGCGTGCCAGAGCGTGACGGCACCAACTCCGACGGTTGCGTGATCCTCAATTTCGCCCAGAAAAAAGTGCTGATCGCCGGCATGCGTTACGCCGGTGAAATGAAGAAAGCCATGTTCTCGGTGCAGAACTTCCTGCTGCCGGCGTCCGACGTGTTGCCAATGCACTGCGCCGCCAACATCGGCGAAGCAGGCGACGTGACCCTGTTCTTCGGCCTGTCGGGCACCGGCAAGACCACCCTGTCCGCTGACGAAAGCCGTTACCTGATCGGTGACGACGAACACGGCTGGGGCGAAGGCGTGGTGTTCAACATCGAAGGCGGTTGCTATGCCAAGTGCATCGACCTGTCCGAGAAGAACGAACCGGTTATCTGGAAGGCCATCAAGCACGGCGCCGTGCTGGAAAACGTCGTCATCGACGAGGCCGGGCACGCTGACTACACCAATGTCAGCCTGACCCAGAACAGCCGCGCCGCCTACCCGCTGGAACACGTTGCCAAGCGTTCCGAGAAGAACCTGGGCGGCGAGCCCAACGCGGTGATCTTCCTGACCTGCGACCTGACTGGCGTACTGCCGCCCGTGTCGATCCTCAGCGAAGAACAAGCGGCCTACCACTTCCTGTCGGGCTACACCGCACTGGTGGGCTCGACCGAAATGGGTTCGGGCAGCGGCATCAAGTCGACCTTCTCCACCTGCTTCGGCGCACCATTCTTCCCGCGCCCGGCCGGTGAATACGCTGAGCTGTTGATCAAGCGCATCCGCGGCTTTGGCTCCAAGGTCTACCTGGTCAACACCGGCTGGACCGGTGGCGGCTACGGCGTCGGCAAACGCTTCAACATCCCGACCACTCGCGGCGTGATCGCAGCGATCCAGAGCGGCGCGTTGATCGGTGCAGAGACCGAGCACCTCGATACCATCAACCTCGACGTGCCGTTGGCTGTGCCAGGCGTTGAGACCGGCCTGTTGAACCCACGTAACACCTGGGCTGACCAGGCTGCCTACGATGAAGCGGCGAAGGCGCTGGCCGGGTTGTTCATCGAGAACTTCAAGAAGTTTGAAGTGAGCGATGCGATCAAGGCTGCAGGGCCTAAGTTGTAAGGTTCGTATGGTGTGAAAAAGCCGCCCCGAGTGGGCGGCTTTTTTGTGCGCGACAGGTTGTATCCCGCTCGCCGGGTTTGCGCAGTTCCCATGTGGGAGGGGGCTTGCCCCCGATTGCGGTGTACCAGTCAAAGGTGGGCCGCCTGACACACTGCTATCGGGGGCAAGCCCCCTCCCACACTTGATTCTCGGTGTACTTCAGGTCAGCTCAGGTTTTCCAGTGTCTGCGTATCCCAGCTGTGGGTCTTGATCGCCAGGTAGAGCATGCCGATAGTCAGTGGCACTTTTTCGCCGCGCCCCTTGGCCCGACGTTTGAGAAACACATCAAACACCGGCGTGTTGAAATAACGATAAGTGTCGAAGTCGCCCAAGTCGAGCGCGAATTCCTGTTCCAGCGCTTCCATCAGTTGCTTGGCCTCGCTGCCATCACAGCCCAGGTCGAAGTTCAGCGAGGTTTGCAGGCGGATGGTCTTGTGTTTCGGCAGACCGATTTCTTCGTGCAGCAGTTGCAGGAGGTGCTGCATGACGGGGTCATCGGGGAAGTGGGAGGCGAGGTTCATGGTGGGGGCCCGCAGGAGTGGGTGAGGGGGGCTTTTGCGTTTTAGGCGGTATTTGTTTCGGCTGATGAAAAGTGCCAAGCCTATCAAGAACAGGGCCAGGGGAAGGAGTTGAATGTTCAGGATGATGGCGACGTAGGGCAGCCAGAGCAACAGAGCCAGTCCCGTTACGATGAAGGTAACGGCGAAACGCCTTCTTAATGTGCAGTCAGTGATTTTGTAATACAGCAGTAGATGGAGAGCGAATAACAGCGCTGTTTGCAGATAAAGCCATTGATCAAGGTTCATTTGAGTACACATGCATTGAGACGCTTGAGCGCTGCGGGCCTATGCCACCACTGACCTGGGCATCCAGGCCAATGATGATGTCTGCGCTATGAAAGTTGCGAAGCGCGCGAGAAATCAAATCGCTGACAGCATTCTCGACGATCGATTCTGCTTTGCTGGATATGACCCCGACAGGGGATGCAATTGCGCCAGAAATGATTTCTTTGATGAGGTTGTTTCGATTGTTCAAGCTATTTGCCTGCTTCCTGGTCAATGGCTTTGAGACGGCCACTGTCATGACGCAAGGTAGATCTCGGGCGAGCATCTTTTCGTACAACTTCTGAAGTCGCAAGCGGACCTCTATCGCTGATGCTTTTGCTTCCAGCAAGCAAAGAGTGGCTAGCTCCTGTCGATTGTTTGGCATCACGGTGAGTCGAATCACTGTGAAAGTGATGCCGTAGTGGCCGATATATTGAGTCCTTTCGATGTTCAAGTTTTTTTGTTGGGGCAGTTGAAGGGGGTCCAGTCTCGGCCAGGAAAACGTGGATTTGTAGAGGGCTGGACGAGTGTTTTAGGCCGTTTCAGAAATGGACGACGCGCCGTTTGGTGGCTTCTTACAGTTTTACGGCTTGATGCTTATTTGGAAGGCTGAACCGGCAAAAATGTGGGAGCCGGGCTTGCCCGCGATGGCGGTGTGTCAGGTATGAAAATGTCGCCTGACGCTCCGCTATCGCAGGCAAGCCAGCTCCCACAGGGTTAGCTGTATGTCTGGTTAGTTTGTGTTGGATTATCGGC
Source organism: Pseudomonas orientalis (assembly GCF_001439815.1). Lineage (GTDB taxonomy): Bacteria > Pseudomonadota > Gammaproteobacteria > Pseudomonadales > Pseudomonadaceae > Aquipseudomonas > Aquipseudomonas orientalis. Next base: position 188,877 of record NZ_JYLM01000010.1, read on the forward strand.
CGCCGGTTGCAGCTGTACGTGTTGCGTGGCTTCCAGCAAATCACAGCCGTCCTGAACCAGCAGGTACAAGGCGTTGATGATGTGGGAAATGTCTTTGACGTCGGCGTGTTCGAAAGTCAGGCAGGAGAAAGTTTCGAGCAAGTCCGTGGCTGCGCGGATGCGTTGGTGGGCGGCGGACTGGATGTCTTCGGCTTTGGCTTCGGTGTCGATGAGAAGTGGGTGGGTGTCGGTGAAGTTGGTGCGCAGAAGACGATAGCGATTTTCAGATGGATTTATAGTGTTCATTGATTTCGATCTCTGTGTAGTTAGAAGACCGCCATCATCGTGACCAAGCGATGGGTGGCGGACTGTGTCCAGGTTGGTCAACCGGCAGGGATCACCCGGCACGCCCGAAGGCGTCCCAAACACAGCCGCCATGAAGCGTGTGGGCACGGAAGTGCCTACGACATCTGAGGGTGCGTATGCGATCTCTGTCATCGGGTGACCAAACCCGATCGCTGATTTTGCAGCGAGGGGCGCACTATAGGTGGGTGCGGTGTAGTGGTGCAATACGGGCAAAACGATGTTAGCGCGGCCTACTCATACATCGCTCAAAAATCGCCCTCAAACCCCCGAGGACCCGGATCGTTCCCACGCTCCTGCGTGGGAATGCAGCCCGTGACGCTCTGCGTCACCAATCCTGAGGTTCAAGCCGTGTACTGATGGAGGTGTCGAGTTCGCAAGGCAGGTACTTGGCAAGGACGGTGGCTCTCGTCGGCAGAGCATTGTCGACATCGGACGGTTTGGTGTCGAAGCCTGCCAGACGCAAGCTGGCGAGATAGTTGGAGCGTTGTATCTGCTTGTAGTAAGTCTGTTTCTGCTTAAACGTCATCTCGTCCACGGCGCAGTTCTCCAAGACAAAGGCTGGTTTCATCGTGCAGCGAGTGTTCGCTATAACTACGTCACATTCTTTATAAAAAAACCGCCAGAGCTCCGAATTCAGCGTATGTTTCACCGCAAAATCTTGTAGGGCGATTCCGCCTTCTACTTAAAGGGAGTTAAGCATGGGTTTGCTTCGTGTCGCTTCGGCGGTGTCATTGTGTGCGGTGGCTTTTTCGATCCAGGCCGAGCAGTTGCCGATCGAGGTGCTCAGCGCGGTGGTCAAGGACCAGAAAATCGCCGACGCCGAGGTGCTGTTGCAACGCAACGGTGCGCAGAACGTTGTAGGCCGCACCAACGCCCAGGGGCAGGTGACGCTGACCAGCGAGGCGGCTGACGACGCCAGCAATCTATTGATCATCAAGAAACCGGGCTACTCCAACCTGGTGGTGAAATGCCCGTGCAAGGGCATGACCTACGCCGTCAGCCCGGTCATGGAAAACCTCGATGGCCTGCGCGTGGTGCTGAGCTGGGGCAAAACCCCGGCAGACCTCGACTCCCATATGATTTTCCCCGGTAACAACATCTACTTCGATAGTCAAAAGGGCGACGACGCCGAGCTGGACGTGGATGACACCGACAGCTACGGCCCGGAAACCATCACCCTGCAGAAAAAGCACTACGGCGAAAGCTATGTCTACGCCGTGCATGACTACAGCAACGGTGACAATCCAGGTTCGCGCCAACTGTCCAACAGCGAAGCCAAGGTGTTCGTGTACATGGGCCAGTCCCTGGTGCGCACCTACTACGTGCCGAAAAACCGCAGCGGTAACCTGTGGACCGTGTTTCGCATGACCGGCAGCGGCGATTTCCAGGACATCAACACCTTCAACGGTGTGACGGTGGATGCCGCGAATGTGCTCAATGAAGTCAAACCGTTGCTGGATGACAGTGTTGCGGTGACGGCTGTCGCGGTCAGCTCTTCGGCCCAAACCGATGCCAAGCGTCTGAATGTTCAAGGCGAAGCGGCCTATCAGGCCGGGAACCTTGACCAGGCCATCGACCTGTTCCGCCAGGCCATCGAGCTGGACAATGGCTTCGGCAAGGCCTATGGCAACCTGGGCCTGGCGTATCAGAAGGCAGGCAATACCGCCGAGTCGATCTGGGCCAACCGCAAGGCCATTGCCCTGGCGACGGGTGCCAATGCGGCAACCGTACGCGCGGGTGCCTACTACAACATTGCACGGATCTACGAAGCGGCGGGGCAGTTTGCCGATGCGTTGCGTCACTACCAGTTGGCCAGGGAACAGAAAGCCAATCCGGTGTACGACACGGCGATCGAGCGGGTGCAGAACCGCTGATTCTGCCTGAGTGAAACGCTAAACTGTGGGAGCGGGCTTGCTCGCGAATGCGGTCCGTCAGTATCAAATATGCTGACTGATACACCGCCTTCGCGAGCAAGCCCGCTCCCACATTTGGATCTGTGTTTTTCCTGCGATTACTTTGGAATATTCCTATCTCGGCCCTGGGCCATCTCCCAGCCTGTGTATCATCCTGTCTCTTTTTTCCATGCGACCTTTCTCGATTCGCTGAACTTACTGGGCTACGTTTTCAAGCCATGTTCAACGGTCAATGGAGTGACAGCCTATGCACGACACCCTCCAGCAGGTCTTCGGTTATCCGCAGTTTCGTGCGGGCCAGGAAGAAACGGTCAGCGCCGTACTGGCCGGTCGTTCGGCGGCGGCGATTTTCCCGACCGGGTCTGGCAAGTCACTGTGTTATCAACTCTCGGCCGTATTGCTGCCGCACCTGACGCTGGTGGTGTCGCCGCTGTTGGCGTTGATGCAGGACCAGTTGGGTTTCCTCAAGCGCCACGGCATTTCAGCCGGCAGCATCGATTCGGCCCAAAGCCGCGAGGACGCCAATGACGTGATGGCGCGTGCGCGTTCCGGTGAGCTGAAAATCCTGATGATTTCGGTGGAGCGCTTGAAGAACGAGCGCTTTCGAAACTTCCTGCAAAGTGTGCAGATCTCGCTGCTGGTGGTGGACGAGGCGCACTGTATTTCCGAGTGGGGCCATAACTTCCGCCCGGACTACCTGAAGCTGCCGGACTACCAACGTCAGTTCAATATCCCGCAAGCATTGCTGCTGACGGCTACGGCGACGCCCAAGGTGATTGCCGACATGCAGGCGAAGTTCGCCATTGCGCCGGACGATGTGGTCACCACCGGCTTTTACCGGCCCAACCTCAACTTGCTGGTGGAACCGGTGAGCGGCCCGGACAAGCGCCGCCGTCTTGTGCAGTGGATGAACGAGCGAGCCGACCAGCCGAGCATCGTCTACGTCACCCTGCAGAAAACCGCCGAGCAGATTGCCGAACACCTGAACCGCAATGGCATCCAGGCCGAGGCGTATCACGCCGGGTTGCCCCACGATAAGCGCGAGGGCATCCAGCAGCGTTTCATGGGCGGACGCTCCAATTGCATCGTTGCCACCATCGCGTTTGGCATGGGCATCGACAAAAGTGACATCCGCAATGTGGTGCACTTCGACCTGCCCAAATCCATCGAGAACTACAGCCAGGAAATCGGCCGTGCGGGGCGGGATGGGCAGCCGTCTGACTGCCTGGTGCTGGCCAACCGCGACAGCCTCAATGTGCTGGAGAACTTTGTGTACGGCGACACGCCGGAGCAGGAGGGTATTCGTCGGGTATTGGAAGAGTTGCAGGCCGCGCGGGGCGAGGGCCAGTGGGAGTTTTTGCTGAGGTCTTTGTCGGACCACAGCAATATTCGCGAGCTGCCGTTGAAGACGTTGCTGGTGCAATTGGAGCTCAAAGGTGTGATCGCGCCGCGCTACGCGTTTTATGCTGAATACCGTTTCAAGTACCTGGTCGAACCCGAGGCGTTGCTCGCCCGTTTCTCCGGCGAGCGGCAGCAATTTGTTGCGGCGATCATCCAGGCGTGCAAGCGTGCAAAAACCTGGGCCACGGTGGATTTTGACGCGCTGTATCAGCAGCACAATGCCGAGCGCAACCGGGTGGTGAAGGCGCTGGATTACTTCCAGGAGCAGGGCCTGATCGAGCTGGAAAGCAAACAGATGACCGAGGTTTACAGTCTGCTGGACACCGATTTTGATGCGCAGGTATTGAGCACCGAGTTATACACAGGCTTCAAGCGGCACGAGCTGACGGAAGTGGCGCGGATTCACGCCATGCTCGATCTTTTCGCCACCGAGCGCTGCCTTGGGCAACGTCTGGCGCAGTATTTTGGCGATGAAAACGCGCCGCAGCATTGCGCGCACTGCTCGGTGTGCCACGGGCATATAGCGCACTTGCCGGCGCCGCCGAGCTTGCCGCCGCTTGTGGATAAAAATTTCATGGGGCTGTGCGGTGATTTTATCCACAGGCATCATGAGCACACCGGCCAGTTACCGGGTGCCGACCGCCTGACGCGTTTTTTGGGTGGCATCAGCGTGCCGTTGTTCACCAAGTTGAAGGCGCGGGGTATCCCCGGTTTCGCCGCGCTGGAGGACTACCCCTACGCCGAGGTACGCGAGTGGGCCGAGGCCCATTTGAATGATCTGTAAACCCACTTTCACCCGAGGTGCCCATGCCTGACTCAGTGCCACAACGTGCCGATTACCCTCACTTCCAGCCGATCATCACGCGCTGGCACGATAATGACGTGTATGGCCATGTGAACAATGTGACCTACTACAGCTTCTTCGACACGGCAGTGAATACCTACCTGATCGAACAGGGCGGGCTGGATATCCATGACGGTGAAGTGGTTGGGTTTGTGGTGAGTTCGGCGTGTGATTATTTCGCTTCGATCGCTTTTCCCGAGCGCATCGAGATCGGCCTGCGGGTGGGCAAGTTGGGCAACAGTTCGGTGCAGTATGAGTTGGCGGTGTTCAAGGCAGGCGAGGAGGAGGCCTGCGCGGCGGGGCGCTTTGTGCATGTGTTTGTGGATAGGGCGTCGAACCAGCCGGTGACGATTCCGGAACTGTTGCGCGAGGCGTTGCAGCGGTTGGTTGTCTGACCAAATGTGGGAGGGGGCTTGCTCCCGATAGCGGTGGATCAGTCACCGTATACATTGACTGATCTACTGCAATCGGGGGCAAGCCCCCTCTCACATGGGATTTTCGTCAGGCCTTAGTCGTCATAGCGATGGTGGCGCTTGTGTTTGTTCTTGCGGTGCCCATAGGCATGACCGCGGCCTGGGTGGTCATCGCGATAGTAGCGACGGTCGTCACGGCCACGATAACGGCGGTCATCGTCATCGCTCTTGTTGCCCATGTAGTTGCCCAGCGCGCCACCTGCGCCACCGCCGGCCGCCGAGCCGATCAGTGCGCCGGTGCCGCCGCCGACACTGCGGCCTACCACGTTGCCGCCGGCTGCGCCCAGTGCGCCGCCAATGGCGGCTTCGCCACGGCTGCGCTTGTCGGCGCCGACTGCACTACCGCCCGCGCCACCCAGCGCGGCGCCGATGGTCGAACCGGTGTTGCCGCCCAACTGCTGGCCGACAACCGAACCTAGAACCCCGCCCAATGCGCCGCCCACACCGGCTTCGGTGGTGCCACCGGCCAGGGCTGCGCCACTGACCAGGCCAAGGGACAACAAGAGAATCGAGGAGAACTTCATTCAGGGAAACCTCAAGGGGATGACGGCGCGATCCTGAGGTTGTATCGAGACGCTGACAATCGAAATCCGACCGGCGGCAGCAGTTGTATACAATTTGCTAAGTTACTGTTTTGTATGGGGAACTTAAGTTGTTTTTACGAGTCTTTAGTTACTTCGGAACGGCCGCTTTTAGGTAAAAGCGGCCTTTTTTGTGCCCGCAAAATGTGTGCTGAAAGTGCTGGCCTCTTCGCGGGGCTAGCCCCAATGCCTGTCAGTTAAGGCTTTTTGTAGGAGCGAGGGGGGGGCGCCTAGCTCTTTGCTCGCGAAAAACTCACAGGCACCGCGTTCATTCAGGAAGCACGCGTTATCGTCGACGTTTTTCGCGAGCAAGCTCGCTCCTACAGAGGGCGGTCTACGCTTAACTGACTGGCATTAGGGCAAGTCAGGCCGAGCGCGCCATGATCAGCCCATTGTCACTCGCCGCTTCCAGACGAATCGCGACGAACTTCGACGTTGGCGTATGGCTACCGTCGCCCGTGCTTTCCAGCGGCACCAGAGGGTTCACTTCCGGATAGTAAGCCGCTGCCTGCCCGGCCGGAATATCAAATGCCAGCAAGGTAAAGCCTTTCACACGGCGCTCACGGCCATCTTCCCACAACGAGATGATGTCGGCCTTCTGCCCCGGCTTGAAGCCCAGGCGGATGATGTCGGCTTCGTTGACGAACAGCACGTCCCGCTGCCCTTTGACCCCGCGATACCGATCGTCCAGGCCATAGATGGTGGTGTTGTACTGATCGTGGGAACGCATCGACTGCATGATCAGGTCCGGCACCCGACCTGTGGCATGGGTGCGCTCATGAATCAGGTCCTTGGGCAGCACGTTCGGCCGGAAGTTGGCGCGGCCCGACGGGGTGTTCCAGCGGCGTGCGCCGGCCGAATTGCCCAAATAGAAGCCGCCAGGGTGTTTGATCTTCTCGTTGAAGTCCTTGAAGCCCGGAATGGTATCGGCGATCAGGTCGCGGATGCGTCCGTAGTCGGCGACCAGCCAGTTCCAATCCACCGGTTTGCTGCCCAGGGTCGCGGCGGCGATACCGGCCAGGATCGCAGGCTCGGATTTCATCAGCTTCGACAGTGGCTGCAATTGGCCGTTGGAGCCGTGGACCATGCTGAACGAGTCTTCCACCGTCACCGCTTGCGGGCCGTCGGCCTGAATGTCGATGTCGGTACGGCCCAGGCACGGCAGGATCAGGGCGTCTTTACCGTGCATCAGATGGCTGCGGTTGAGCTTGGTGCTGATCTGCACGGTCAGGTCGCAGTTGCGCAGCGCCTCGAAAGTGCGGGTACTGTCGGGCGTGGCCTGGGCGAAGTTGCCGCCCAGCCCGATAAACACCTTGGCGCGGCCTTCGAGCATTGCGTGGATGGCTTCGACCACGTTGTGCCCATTGGTACGCGGCACCTGGAACTGGAAGCGACGCTCCAGCGAGTCGAGGAACGCCACCGGTGGGCGCTCGTTGATGCCCATGGTGCGGTCGCCCTGCACGTTGCTGTGGCCGCGCACCGGGCACAGGCCCGCGCCCGGGCGGCCAATGTTGCCGCGCAGCAAAATCAGGTTGGCGATTTCCTGGATGGTCGGCACCGAGTGACGGTGCTGGGTGATGCCCATCGCCCAGCACATGATCACGTTCTTGCCTTTGGCATACATGCGTGCGGCTTGCTCGATCTCCACCAGCGTCAGGCCGGACTGCTCGACGATTTCCTCCCATGAGGTGTCGTCGATCTGGCCCAGGTAGTCCAGTACGTTCACGGTGTGTTCGTTGAGGAAGTCATGATCGAACACGGCTTCCTTGCCTTCGGCCAGGGCCTGGCGCTCCCATAGCAGCAGGAACTTGGCCATGCCGCGCAGGATGGCCATATCGCCGCCCAGCGCCGGGCGGAAATACGCCGTATTGGTCGGCTTGTCGCCGTTGGTGAGCATTTCCAGCGGATGTTGCGGGTGCTGGAAGCGTTCCAGGCCGCGTTCCTTCAGGGGGTTGATACACACCACCTGGGCGCCGCGTTTCACCGCTTCGCGCAGTGGCTCAAGCATGCGCGGGTGGTTGGTGCCGGGGTTCTGGCCCCAGACGAAAATCGCGTCGGCATGTTCGAAGTCATCAAAGGTTACGGTGCCTTTGCCCACGCCCACACTCTGTGCCAGGGCGACGCCGCTGGCTTCGTGGCACATGTTCGAACAGTCGGGGAAGTTGTTGGTGCCGTAGGCGCGCACGAACAACTGATACAGGTAGGCGGCTTCGTTGCTGGCGCGGCCCGAGGTGTAGAACTCGGCCATGTCCGGGCTCGGCAGGGCATTGAGATGCTTGCCGACCAGGTCAAATGCGGCTTCCCAACTGATGGGCTGGTAGCGATCGGTCTCGGCGTTGTAGCGCATCGGCTCGGTGAGACGGCCCTGGTACTCCAGCCAGTAATCGCTTTGCTCCAGCAGCGCGGTAACGCTGTGCTTGGCGAAGAATGCGGCGTCCACGCGGCGCTTGGTGGCCTCCCAGTTGACCGCCTTGGCGCCGTTTTCGCAGAACTTGACCATGCCGCTTTCCGGCGAGTCGCCCCAGGCGCAGCCCGGGCAGTCGAAGCCGCCGTTCTGGTTGGTCTTGAGCATCATGCGCAGGTTTTTCAGCGCGTTGTCGCTGGTCAGCCAGGCTTGCGCCACGCTGATCAACGCCCCCCAGCCGCCGGCCGGGCCTTTATAGGGCTTGTAGCGTGGGGTCGGGGTCTGGTCGGCTTGGTGGTGAAGGCTCATGGCTGGTACTCCATCGCAGGGCTGTAGACCCGCGGCGCGCTTTTCTGCGGCAGGTGGATGAGATTGAGGTTATGCCGGCGCGCCCATTGCAGGGCCAGGCCGGTGGGCGACGACAGGCTGACCAGGGTCTGGATGCCCGCGCGCAGGACTTTCTGGATCAATTCGAGACTGCAGCGGCTGGTGACAATCGCCACGCCGCCGTCGGTCGGAATCTCTTGGCGTATCAGGGCGCCAATCAATTTATCCAGGGCGTTATGCCGGCCGATGTCTTCGCGGCCCATCAGTAATTCGCCCTGATTGTTCATAAAGATCGCCGCATGCACGGCGCCGCTGTGTTGGCCCAGGGGCTGGAACGCACCGATGCGCTGGCGCAGGCCATCGAGCCATTCGGCCGGTGGCAAGGGCGCTCCGGGCAGCACCTGAAGATCAGGCAAGGCCTGCTCCACGGCCTCGACGCCGCACAGGCCGCAGCCGCTGGAACCTGCCAATTGGCGGCGCTGCTGCTTGAGGTTCCAGAACGCACGGCTGGAGATCTGTACCTGAGCGTACTGGGTCGAGCCCGCACCACTGATCTTCAGGTCATAGATGTCGCTGACGTCGGTGACAATGCCGCTGCCAAGGCTGAAACCGACGATGAAGTCTTCAAGGTCGGTCGGCGTCACCAGCATGACGGCCTGGCTGATGTCGTTATACGCAATCGCCAACGCCACCTCTTCGGCCAGCGCAGTACTGCCGACGTCGGTGTGTTCCAGATTGCTGTACTGATAGCTCTGGCTGGCGGCGGACGCGGGCGTTTCGAGGGCGGGCGCCGCGCAGGTGGGGCGCTTGGCGTTCATAGGGGGCAGTACCACCGGCGGATTGATCAATGTTCAGACTAGGCGCGACAAAGGGTCGCGTCTAATCGCCAGTATTGATGTATTGATAGATGGCGTCGATCAAGGTTCGTTTTTAGTCAGGAAGTGACCTGGAACCCAAATCCTCGGGACTGGTCTAGTCTTGGGCATCAGGCACTTAAACCCAAGGAGAGCGCACCATGAGTATTTTCAGTTTTGTTAAGGAAGCAGGCGCGAAATTGATTGATCTGCTGACGCCGGGTAATGCAAACGCCAGTGAGCAGTTGAAGGACCACATCTCCAAGGTTGGCCTTGGAAATCCGAATGTGCAGGCGACCGTTGAGGGTGACAAGGTCACGCTGACGGGTGAAGTCGCAACTCAGGAAGAGAAAGAAAAAATCATCCTGGCGGCGGGCAATATCGAAGGTGTCGGCAGTGTTGAAGACAACATCACCGTCTCCGGCCCGGTGGTTGCCGCTGCGCGTTTCGTGGTGGTGAAAAAAGGCGACACCCTCAGCGCGATCTCCCTGGCGGTGTACGGCAACGCCAACCAGTACAACAAGATTTTCGAGGCTAACAAGCCGATGTTGTCGCACCCGGACAAGATCTACCCAGGCCAGTCCCTGCGTATCCCAGAGTAATACGCAGGATAAAATGAGGAAGCTCGCTCCTACAGATTGGTATTAGGGCGTGTCCCCCTCCCACACTCGCTCAAAGCCCGGTAATAAGTTCTCGATAATTCCCGACAGCTGCGAACTCTGCGGTGTCTTTTGGCCCCTTTTTGCTGTCGGGCTCTTTGACTGCCAGCAGATGGCCCACGCCGAAATCTCTGGCACTGCGCAGAATCGGCAAGGTGTCGTCGATAAACAGGCTACGGGCCGGATCGAACTGGATATCGGCGTGCAGCGCTTCCCAGAACTGCCGGTTTTCCTTGGGAAAGCCGTAATCGTGGGAGCTGATCAGTTGTTCGAAATACGGCGCCAACTCGATGCGCTCCAATTTCAATGACAACGAATCGCGATGCGCATTGGTGATCATGATCACGCGCTTGCCGGCCTGTTTGATCGCCGCCAGGAACGTATCGGCGTCCGGGCGCAGGGCGATCAGGTGGGCGGTTTCCAACTTGAGTTCGCGCACCGGGATTGCAAGCTCGGCGCTCCAGAAATCCAGGCAATACCATTGCAACTGTCCGGCGTTACGCTCGAACAGCGGCTGCAGTTCCATGTGCGCCATGGCCAGGCTCACGCCGTGCAGCTCGGCGTAGCGTTGCGGCAGGTGCTCCATCCAGAAGTGGTTGTCGTAATGCAGGTCGAGCAGGGTGCCGTCCATGTCCAGCAGGACGGTGTCGATGGCGTGCCAGGGCAAAGAGGGCATGGGGCGTTCTCATGTAAGTAAAGATATCCGACACAGACAATCGGAAAAGCCACGGTATAGTAACCCGATCACGCCAAGGAGCCCTTTATGCGCCAGAAACCCACCGTCCTCGCCCGCGAAATAGTCGCCAGTAGCCGTTTGTTCCGCGTGGAGGAAGTGCAATTGCGCTTTTCCAATGGCGTTGAGCGGACCTACGAACGTCTGGTGGGCCGGGGTGCCGGTTATGGCGCAGTGATGATTGTGGCGATGATCGACGAAGATCATGCATTGCTGGTGGAAGAGTACTGCGGCGGTACCGATGAATATGAGTTGTCCTTGCCCAAGGGCTTGATCGAGCCCGGCGAGGATGTGCTGGCGGCGGCGGACCGCGAACTCAAGGAAGAGGCCGGCTATGGCGCGCGTCAGTTGGAACATATCACCGAGCTGTCGCTGTCGCCCGGCTATATGAGCCAGAAAATCCAGGTGGTGCTGGCCACCGATCTGTACGAAGAGCGTTTGGAAGGCGATGAGCCTGAGCCGATGCGCGTGGAGCGGGTCAACCTGCGTGAGCTGTCGGCGCTGGCGCAGAATGAGCAGTTCAGCGAGGGCCGGGCGCTGGCCGCGCTGTACCTGGTGCGGGACCTGCTGACCCAGCGTGGGGTGTTCAGCGTATGAGCGAGCTGTTCCTGGGCCATCCGTTCATCGCGCCGGTCATTGAATTGGCGCGCCAGGCCGGTGAAGCCATCCTGCCGTACTGGCGTGCTGATGTGGCGGTGACCTCCAAAGCGGATGATTCACCGGTGACGGCTGCCGATCTGGCCGCCCATCATCTGATTCTCGCAGGGCTCACGGCGCTGGACCCGAGCATTCCGGTGCTGTCCGAAGAAGACGCCGATATCGACCAGAGCGTACGTGCCGGCTGGCAGCGTTGGTGGCTGGTTGACCCGCTGGACGGCACCAAGGAGTTCATCAGCGGCAGTGAAGAGTTCACGGTCAATATTGCCTTGATCGAGCAGGGCCGCGTGGTGTTCGGCGTGGTCTCGATGCCTACCAGCGGCCGTTGCTACTTCGGCGGCGCGGGCCTGGGAGCCTGGCGCTCGGATGTGAATGCCGCGCCCCGGCAGATCCAGGTGCGCCAGACTCCGGCCGCAGGTGAAGCCTTTACCGTGGTCGCCAGCCGCCGTCATACCAGCCCGGAGCAAGAGCGTCTGTTGGAGGGGCTGAGTCAGGGATTGGGCGAGCTGAAACTGGCGAATATCGGCAGCTCCTTGAAGTTCTGCCTGCTGGCCGAGGGCAGTGCCGATTGCTATCCGCGCCTGGCGCCGACGTCGCAGTGGGATACTGCGGCAGCACAAGGTGTGTTGGAAGGGGCGGGGGGCGAGGTGCTGGAATTGAGCGGCAAGCCGTTCAGCTACCCGGCGCGGGAATCGTTGTTGAACCCGTTCTTTCTGGCGTTGCCGGCCAAGGCTGAATGGCGGGAGCGCTTGTTGAGCCTGGCCAGATCTTAAGCCCTGCGCAAATTAAAAATGTGGGAGGGGGCTTGCTCCCGATGGCAGTGTGTCAGTCGATATCCAAGTGACTGATCCACCGCAATCGGGGGCAAGCCCCCTCCCACATTTTGATTTGTGTGATGGCGGCTAGCGGTGGAGGACGTATTGGCCGGTGAAGGTTACTGCGCGGTCTTCACTGCCCTTATTCACAATCCACGTCTGCAGCGCCAACCGCGCCCGGCCATGGCGTGTGTAGGTCGCCACAAAGCGCTTCCATACCTTTTCCTCGGGCGCTGCGCAAATCACCGTCGCATCCTGGGTCACCGGCAACGGATAACTGATCTGCCCTTCCTGAATCACGATATGCCCGTCTTCAATGCCGTCTTCGTGCAATTTCAGGTGCAGCCAACCCCAACCCGCCAGCACGGCGCCGCAGTAGAGGCTGCCGCCAAACATGGTGCTCTTGTGGTTGATATTGGCCTGCAGGGGTAGATGCAGTTGCAACTGGCCGTGTTGCCAGTCGAGCACCTTGAGCCCCATTTCTCGAGTGAGGGGGATGTCGTGGTGGAGGACGGATTCCAGGTAACGGCTGTCGCGGCTCATGGCGGTCTCTTGGCGAGTGGGCAGGGTCATTCGTCATCTGCGCTGTGGCTGGCGCTGTCGGCGAAGTTCAGGCCGTGCTTGCGCAGTTTGTCGTGCAGGGTTTTGCGTGGCACGCCGAGGGCTTCGGCGAGGCTGCGCAGTGAACTGTGGGGGCGGGTCAGTTCGGCGGCGATCAGGCTTTTTTCGAAGTGTTCGACTTGCTCGCTCAAACCGCCTGGCGTGGACGTCAGTGTGCTGGCGGATGGATTGTCCGGCGTACTGTCCAGGGCCAGTTCCAGGCCCAGGGCGAAGCGTTCGGCGGCGTTTTGCAGCTCGCGCACGTTGCCCGGCCAGCTGTGGCGCAACAGCAGGGCGCGTTGCCCCGGTTGCAGTTCGTGCAGCGGCAGGCCGTGGCGGCTGCTGGCTTCGTCGGCAAAATGCTGGAACAGCATCAACGCGTCTTCACCCCGTTCGCGCAGCGGCGGAATGCGCAGCGGCGCGACGTTGAGACGGTAATACAAGTCGGCGCGGAAACGGCCCTGGTCGGCGGCCTGGCGCAGATCTTCCTTGGTGGCGGCGATGATGCGGATGTCCAGCGGGATCAGCTGGTTACCGCCCAGGCGCTCCACCACGCGCTCCTGCAACAGCCGTAGCAGCTTGACCTGCACGTCCAGGCTCATGCTTTCGATTTCATCGAGAAACAGCGTGCCGCCGTTGGCGAATTCGAACTTGCCGATCCGGCGCTTCTGCGCGCCGGTAAACGCGCCCGGTTCATGACCGAACAGTTCGCTTTCCACGACTGACTCGGCCAGCGCGCCGGCGTTGATCGCCACGAACGGGCCGCTGCGCCGGTTCGAAAGATCATGCAAGGCGCGGGCGACGACCTCCTTGCCGGCGCCGGTTTCGCCGAGGATCAGCACATCGGCCTTGGTCGCCGCCAGCGCACCGATTTGCTCGCGCAGGCGCAGCATCTGCGGCGAATGCCCGACCAGGCGTGTGCTCAGTTGCTGGCGATCGCTGAGGGCCAGGCGCAGGCTGCGGTTGTCCAGCACCAGGCGGCGCAGGGCCAGGGCGCGGCGTACGCTGTCGAGCAAAGCGTCGCTGGCGAAGGGTTTTTCAAGAAAGTCGTAGGCGCCGGCGCGCATGGCCTGCACCGCCAGCGGCACGTCGCCGTGGCCGGTGATCAGCAGCACGGGCAGGTCCGGGTCCTGGCCGTGCAGTTCGGCGAGCAGCTCCAGGCCGTCCATGCCGGGCATGCGGATATCGCTGACCACCACGCCCGGCCAGTCCCGCGACAGGCGCGCGGTGAGGCCGCTGGCTTCGCCCAGGGGCAGCACTTTCAGCCCGGCGAGGTCCAGGGTCTGGCATAGCGCCTGACGCAAGTGGGGATCGTCGTCGATCAGCACCACCTGAATCTGGTTATCGATACTCATACACTGCGGTCCTCGGACGGTTGCACACTGACGCCCGGCGAGCCGGCACGCAGTTTCAAGGTTAACAGCGCGCCGCCTTCCTTGTGGTTGGCAAACAGCAGTTCGCCGCCGAAGGCACGCATCAGGGTGTCACAGATCGCAAGGCCCAGGCCCAGGCCCTGGGTGCGCGTCTTGGTGGTGTAGAACGGCTCGCTGGCGCGGCCCAAAGCTTCCATGCAAAAGCCCGGGCCGTTGTCGCGGATGTACAGGTTGACGCCCTGGTCGGTGGTTTGGGCACTTAGCCACAGTTTGCGTGGCGGGCCTTTTTCGGTGAGGGCATCGAGGGCATTGGCGAGCAGGTTGCCCAGTACCTGGCGCAGACGGGTTTCACCGGCCTGCACCCACAGGGTGGCCTCGGGCAAGTCACGGATCAGTTCCACTTCCATCGAGCGCCGCCGTTTGCCCAGCAAGGCCAGCGCATCATCCAGCGCAGGTTGCAGCGCCACGCTTTCCGGCGCATGGCGGTCGCGGCGGGCGAACGCGCGCAAGTGCGCGATGATCGACGCCATGCGCCCGGTCAGTTCGCTGATCAACTTGAGGTTGCCGCGGGCATCGGCGGTGCGCTCGTGGTCGAGCAGGATTTCCGCGTTTTCCGCGTAGCTGCGAATCGCTGCCAGGGGCTGGTTCAGTTCATGGCTGATGCTGGCCGACATGGTGCCCAGCGCCGAGAGTTTACCGGCCTGCACCAGGTCGTCCTGGGCACGTACCAGCTCCTGCTGAGCGTGTTCGCGCTCCAGCACTTCCTGTTTCAGGCGCCGGTTCAGGCCCTCCAGGTCGCTGGTCCGCTCGGCCACGCGCATTTCCAGTTCGCGGCGGGCCTTGGCTTCGAAGGCGATGCGCTCCAGGTAATGGCGACGGCGCTGCATCAGCAAGCCGAGCAGCAGCATCAGCACCAGCAACGTCGCGCCGCCGACGGCCACCACGGTACGCACCGGGCGGTTGATCAGGGACTGGGGCGCAAGAATTTCCACGTTCCAGCCGGTTTCGGCAATGGCGGTGGATTGGCGCAGCCAGGCGCTGCTGCTGAGGTTCAGTGGCTGTGGATCACGGGTCGGATAGGGCTGGATGGCAATAATGGCCTGGCGTTCTTCGGCGGTCAGCGGCCGCGTGGCGCGGAACCGCCATTGCGGGCGCGAGGTGAGGATCACCACGCCATTGTGGTCGGTCACCAGCAGTTGTTCCGGTGTATTGCCCCACAGGCTCTCGGTGTGGTCCAGGTCGACCTTGACCACCAGCACGCCAATGATTTTTTCGTTATCGCGCACGGCGGCGGCGAAGAAATAGCCGCGCTTGGCCGAGGTGGTGCCCAGCCCGAAAAAGCGCCCCAGGCGCCCGGCCATGGCTTCGCTGAAATAGGGGCGAAAGGAAAAGTTGCGCCCGACAAAGCTGTCCTGTTTGTCCCAGTTGGACGCGGCGAGGGTCTTGCCGGTGGTGTCCATCAGGTACATCACCTCCACCCCGGCCTGGGCGGCGACGTCCTTGAGCAGCAGGTTGGCGCTGACCAGGTTGGTGCTGATCTGCGGCGCATCCAGCGCGGTGCGCAGGGCCGGCAGGTCGCCGAGGATCTGCGGCAGCACTTCATAGCGATGCAGGGTGCCCAGCAGGTTGGCGACGTACAGGTCGAGGGTCTGACGGTTCTGCCCGGCCAGCTCGCTGCGGTAGTAGCGCTCGGCCAAGTGCTCCAGCGGCCATAGCAGCGGCGCCAGGCACAACGCCAACAGGGCCAGGCTGCGCCAGCGGGGTCTTCGCGGAAGAGGTGGGGTCATGGGAATCGTGCGCCTGTGGGTACAGGCGCATTATGCCTAGTGCTGCCTGGCAAGACACTCGTGCAATGCGTCCTGCCAGTGCGGCTGGCTGACGTGCCATTGCTGCTGCAGGCGGCTGCAATCGAGGCGCGAGTTCAACGGGCGCCTGGCAGGTGTTGGATAGGCGCTGGACGGGATCGCTTCCAGCTCAGCGCAGGGTTTGCCTGCCACGCGCAGGGCTTCGCCAATGGCCTGGGCAAAGCCGAACCACGATGTTTCACCCTGGGCAGTCAGGTGATAAACGCCCCATTCCCCGGCGTCGCCGGCTTGCCAGCGCTCGATCAGTGCACGCGTACTGTCGGCGATGGTCCCGGCCCACGTCGGCGCGCCGATCTGGTCGGCGACGATACGCATCTGCGGTTTCTCC
Source organism: Pseudomonas orientalis (assembly GCF_001439815.1). GTDB lineage: Bacteria > Pseudomonadota > Gammaproteobacteria > Pseudomonadales > Pseudomonadaceae > Aquipseudomonas > Aquipseudomonas orientalis. The sequence continues at coordinate 205,049 of NZ_JYLM01000010.1, forward strand.
TGCAGCAAGCGCTGCATGGTCAGCAGGAAGTTCTTGCCGTGGCTCGAATACACCCAACTGGTGCGCAGAATCAGGTACTTGCCGCCCACGGCCGCAATCGCCTGTTCACCCGCCAGTTTGCTCTGGCCGTACACACCCAAAGGATTGGGCAGGTCATTTTCGGTGTAGGGGGCAGGTTTGCTGCCGTCGAACACGTAGTCGGTGGAGTAATGAATCAGCGGGACGCCAAGGGTCTTGGCTTCTTCGGCGAGAATGGCGGGGGCGATGGCATTGATGGCGAAGGCTGCGTCCGGCTCGCTTTCGGCCTGATCGACCGCAGTGTGGGCAGCGGCGTTGATGATCAGGTCGGGACGCTGAGCGCGCACCTGTTGGCGAATCTGCTCGGCGTTAGCCAGATCAAGCTGGTCGCGGCCCAGCACGACGAGCTCGCCCAGGCCCTGAAGGCGTTGTTGCAGCGCCTGGGAGACCTGGCCGTGCTGACCGGTGATCAATATCTTCAGGGGCGCTGTCACGGGAACAGGTCCGCATCCCTCAGGCTTTTACCGACCTGATCCTTGGCGGACAGGGTCGGTGGGCCATCGAGCTGCCAATCGATATTGAGGTCCGTGTCGTCCCAGCGAATGCAACGCTCTGCCGACGGGGTGTAGTAATCCGTCGTCTTGTAGAGGAATTCGGCGTAGTCGCTCAGCACAAGGAAACCGTGGGCGAAACCCGGTGGTATCCACAGCTGTCGGTTGTTTTCGGCAGACAGGCGCACGCTGGCCCATTTACCGAAGTGAGGAGAGCTGCGGCGGATATCCACCGCTACATCCAAGACTTCCCCAGCCGTCACACGCACCAGTTTGCCCTGGGCGTGTTCGACCTGGTAGTGCAGGCCACGCAGCACGCCTTTCAGCGAGCGTGAGTGGTTGTCCTGCACAAACTGGAGTTTCAAGCCGCTGGCATTTTCAAACTCGCGGGCGTTGAAGCTCTCATAAAAAAAGCCGCGGTCATCGCCGAACACCTTCGGTTCGATGACCAATACACCAGGCAGCTCAGTGGCGCTTACATTCATTTAGGGTTCCCGGCCAGCGTGTACAAATACTGACCATAGCCGGTTTTGCCGAAATATTTGGCGCGTTCCAGCAAATAGTCACGATCAATCCAGCCGTTTTCGTAAGCGATTTCTTCCAGGCAGGCGACTTTCAAGCCCTGGCGGTGCTCGATGGTCTGCACGTAAGTGGACGCTTCCAGCAGGCTGTCATGGGTGCCGGTGTCGAGCCAGGCAAAGCCGCGACCGAAACGTTCAACGTGCAGGTCGCCGCGCTTGAGGTAGGCATTGTTGACGTCGGTAATTTCCAGTTCGCCGCGTGGCGAAGGCTGGACGGCCTTGGCGATCTTGATCACGTCGTTGTCATAGAAATACAGGCCAGTCACCGCATAGCTGGATTTAGGCTGCGTCGGTTTTTCCTCGATCGACAGGGCACGGCCTTCCTTGTCGAAATCGATCACGCCGAAACGCTCCGGGTCCTTGACCCAGTAGCCGAACACCGTGGCGCCGGATGGGCGTTTTGCGGCATTGCGCAACTGATCACCGAAGTGCTGACCGTGGAAGATGTTGTCCCCCAGGATCAGGCACACCGGGTCATCACCGATGAACTCTTCGCCAATGATGAACGCTTGGGCCAAACCATCGGGCGAAGGCTGTTCGGCATAGCTGAAACGCACGCCGAACTGGCTGCCGTCACCCAGAAGGTTGCGGTATTGCGGCAGGTCCACTGGCGTTGAGATCACCAGGATGTCCTTGATTCCCGCCAGCATCAGCACCGAGATCGGGTAGTAGATCATCGGCTTGTCATACACCGGCAACAGTTGTTTGGACACGCCCAGGGTAATGGGGTGCAAACGGGTGCCGGAACCGCCGGCCAATACAATTCCCTTCATCATGCGATCAGATCCTTTACGTCAGTATTGCCAAGTCGTTCACCCTGATAACTGCCATCCTGGACCCTGCGGCACCATTCCAGGTTATCGAGGTACCACTGCACGGTCTTGCGCAGGCCGGTCTCAAAGGTTTCTTCCGGGACCCAGCCCAGCTCGCGCTCGATTTTGCTGGCGTCGATCGCATAGCGCTGGTCGTGGCCCGGACGGTCCTTGACGAAAGTGATCAGGTCAGTGAATTTTTCCACGCCGGCCGGACGCTGTGGCGCCAGCTCTTCGAGCAGGGCGCAGATGCCGCGCACGACGTCGATATTTTTCTGCTCGTTATGGCCGCCGATGTTGTAGGTCTCGCCCACCACCCCAGTCGTCACCACCTTGAGCAGCGCACGGGCGTGGTCCTCGACGAACAGCCAGTCGCGCACTTGCAGGCCATCGCCATACACCGGCAGCGGCTTGCCTGCGAGGGCGTTGAGAATCACCAGTGGGATCAGTTTTTCAGGGAAGTGGAACGGCCCGTAGTTGTTCGAGCAGTTGGTCAACAGCACCGGCAGGCCGTAGGTCCGCTGCCAGGCGCGGACCAGATGGTCGGAGGCCGCCTTGCTGGCCGAGTACGGCGAGCTGGGGGCGTAGGGCGTGGTTTCGGTGAACAGATCGTCCACGCCGTGCAGGTCGCCGTACACCTCGTCGGTGGAGATGTGATGGAAACGGAACGCGCTTCTGGCCGGTTCAGCCAGCTTCTGCCAATAGGCGCGGGTGGCTTCCAGCAGGCTGTAGGTGCCGACAATGTTGGTCTGGATAAAATCCGACGGGCCGTCGATGGAACGGTCCACATGGGACTCTGCCGCCAGGTGCATGATCGCGTCCGGCTCAAAGCGCGCCAGTACGGCGCTGACGGTGGCCTGGTCGATGATATCGGCCTGGACGAACTCATAGCGGCTGTCGGACGCAATGCTGGCCAGCGACTCAAGGTTGCCGGCGTAAGTCAGCTTGTCCAGGTTGAGCACTTCATGCTCAGTGTGCTGGATCAGGTGCCGGATCAGGGCCGAGCCAATAAATCCGGCACCGCCGGTGATAAGAATGCGCATGTCGAGGGCCTTTTCCTTAGACGGACATTAAGCGAAAGAAGCATAGCTTGAGTTGTGAATCGAGCGGGCGCAAGCGCGGCGAGCGGGAGGGGTTGATTAACGCCCCCGAACAATGGCGATATAGACGCCTGATAAAACCGAGGTCGTCACAATGTTGCTTGCCACATTGATCCATCGTGCCAGTCTGCCGTGCCCCCAGTTGAGCCTTGAGCAGGCGGCCCAGCTGCTTGAGCAACATTACGGCCTTAGCGGCACATTGCAGTCATTGGGCAGTCAACAAGACCTTAACTTCAGGATTGACAGCGCCCCGGGCCGCTTCGTTCTGAAAATCTGCCGCGGTGACTACGAGGCAATCGAGCTCGAGGCCCAGCATGCCGCCCTCAACGCGCTGCAGGCAAACGTACAGGTGCGGGTGCCCAAGGTGATCAAGGCCCTCAATGGCGAGGATCTGCTGACTGTCAGCGTCGACGGACAACCCCTGCACCTGCGGCTATTGGACTACATCGACGGCCAACCCCTGACCCATTTGCCTCATCTGGGTCGCGACGTGATCGCAGGCTTCGGCGAGCTGTGCGGGCGCATGAGCCTGGCGCTGGCGACGTTTACCCATGCCGGCCTGGACCGCACCCTGCAATGGGACCCGCGCCACGCGCAGGCCTTGATCAAGCATCTGCTGGCGACCTTGCCCGACGTCGCCCATCGCGCCGCGCTGGAACAGGTCGCCGGGCAGGTCGAGGCGCATATCGGCCCTTTGGCTGCGCACTTGCCCTGGCAGGCCGTGCACATGGACATCACCGACGACAACGTGGTGTGGCAGCGTGATGCGCAGCGGCACTGGCAGGTCCAGGGCGTGATCGACTTCGGCGACCTGGTGCATACCTGGCGCATTGCCGACCTGTCGGTCACCTGCGCCGCGCTGCTGCACCATGCCGAGGGCGACCCGTTTGCCATCCTGCCGGCGATCCGGGCCTGTCACGCGGTCACGCCGTTGCTGCGCGAAGAGTTGCGCGCGCTGTGGCCGTTGATCGTTGCCCGCGCCGCCGTGTTGGTGCTGAGCAGCGAGCAGCAGCAACGCCTGGACCCTGATAACACCTACCTGTTGAAGAACGCCGAGCACGAGTGGGAAATCTTCCACGTCGCGACATCGTTGCCGTTCCAATTGATGGAGGCGGCGATCCTCAGTGCTGTCGGCGAGGCCTTGCCGGCCTTGGCCAGCCAGGATTTCGCCCCATTGCTGCCGGGGCTGGTCGGGCGAGAATTCGCACTGATCGACCTGGGCGTGCTCAGCCCGCATTTCGAGGCGGGCAACTGGGAGACGCCTGGCATCGATCGGCGACTGCTGGACGAAGCGGCGGCGGTGCACGGGCTGGCGGCCAGCCGTTATGGGCAATACCGGTTGTCGCGTACCCGTCCGGACAGCGCTGTGGAGCCGGACACGTTTGCCCTTCACGTCCAATTGCATCTGCCCCACGGCACAGTGGTTGAAGCCCCTTTCGCCGGGACCCTGCGCGAGGGTGCTGACGGCTTGCTGTGTGTGCATGACGAGCGACTGAACCTGCGTGTGTGGGGCGTTAAAACCCTGCTCAATCCCGGTGCGGTGGTAGTCAAAGGGCAGATACTCGGTGAAGTCCACGGGCCGTTGACCGTGCAACTGTGTCGTGCCGACCTTGAGGCCCCGCTGTTCTGTGTTCCTTCCAGGGCGGCGGCGTGGCAGGCGTTATGCCCTTCACCGGCGGCGCTGCTCGGGCTGGCCTGTGACGCCGAGCCGGAGCTGGACCCCGAGGCGCTGCTGGCCCGGCGCGACGCCAGCTTCGCCCGCTCGCAGAAGCATTACTACGTCGACCCGCCGCGTATCGAGCGGGGCTGGCGCAATCATCTGATCGACATGCAGGGGCGCTCCTACCTGGACATGCTCAACAACGTGGCCGTGCTGGGCCACGGTCACCCGCGCATGGCGGCGGTGGCGGCGCGGCAGTGGTCACTGCTCAACACCAACTCGCGGTTTCACTACGCGGCGATTGCCGAGTTTTCCGAACGCCTGCTGGCGCTGGCGCCGAAGGGCATGGACCGGGTGTTCCTGGTCAACAGCGGCACCGAGGCCAATGACCTGGCGATCCGCCTGGCCTGGGCCTACAGCGGCGGGCGCGACATGCTCAGTGTGCTGGAGGCCTATCACGGCTGGTCGGTGGCGGCGGACGCGGTGTCTACCTCGATTGCCGATAATCCCCAGGCGTTGAGTAGCCGCCCGGACTGGGTACACCCGGTGAAGGCGCCGAATACCTACCGTGGTGAGTTTCGCGGGCCGGACAGTGCGCCTGACTATGTACGAAGCGTGGAACATAACCTGGCGAAAATCGCCGCGAGCCAACGTCAGCTGGCGGGTTTCATCTGCGAGCCGGTCTATGGCAACGCCGGCGGTATTTCGTTGCCGCCGGGCTACTTGCAGCAAGTCTATGGATTGGTCCGAGCCCGGGGCGGCGTGTGTATTGCCGATGAGGTGCAGGTGGGCTATGGCCGCATGGGGCATTTTTTCTGGGGCTTTGAAGAGCAAGGCGTTGTGCCGGACATCATCACCATGGCCAAGGGCATGGGCAACGGGCAGCCACTGGGTGCGGTGATCACCCGTCGCGACATTGCCGAAGCCCTGGAAGCCGAGGGTTATTTTTTCTCCTCATCGGGCGGAAGCCCGGTCAGTTGCCGTATCGGCATGGCGGTACTGGATGTGATGGAGGAAGAAAAACTGTGGGAAAACGCCAAGGAGGTGGGGGGATATTTCAAGACGCGCCTGCAGGCGTTGATCGAGCACCATCCGTTAGTCGGTGCGGTGCACGGTTCGGGCTTCTATCTGGGGCTGGAGCTGGTACGCGACCGACAAACCCTGGAACCTGCGACCCAGGAGACGACGCTGTTATGTGGCCGTCTGCGCGAACTGGGGGTTTTCATGCAGCCGACCGGCGACTACCTGAACATCCTCAAGATCAAGCCGCCGATGGTCACTACCCGGCGCAGTGTGGATTTTTTCGTCGACATGCTGTCGAAGGTGCTCGACGAACAGTTGTAACAAATCGATTGTTATCGACTGCATTTGATCAGATTTGTTTTCAGTCCTGTTCTTTAGCTACTAAAGCCGATATTTATCCGTTATAAAGTCGGCTTTCACCCCATTCGGAGCCTTGATCGTCATGACCACCCTGCACAGCACGCCTCGCGCCGATGGCTTTCATATGCCCGCCGAATGGGCGCCACAGACCCAGACCTGGATGATCTGGCCCGAGCGCCCGGACAACTGGCGCCTGGGCGGCAAGCCTGCGCAGGCAGCCCACGTGGCCGTGGCCAAGGCCATCGCACGGTTCGAACCGGTGACCGTCGCGGTTTCCGCCGGCCAGTACGAAAACGCCCGCAGCCGCCTCGACGTGCCGAATATCCGCGTGGTGGAGATGTCCAGCGACGACGCCTGGGTACGGGATACCGGCCCGACGTTCGTGATCAACGACAGTGGCGAAGTGCGCGGTGTGAACTGGGATTTCAATGCCTGGGGCGGTTTTGACGGCGGTCTGTATGCGCCGTGGAACCGCGACTCACAGGTGGGCGGCAAGATCCTCGAGATCGAGCGCGCCTCGCGTTACCGCACCGAAGGCTTTGTGCTGGAAGGCGGTTCGATTCACGTCGACGGCGAAGGCACCCTGATCACTACCGAAGAATGCCTGTTGAACCGCAACCGCAACCCGCACCTGGATCGTGCAGCCATCGAGGCGGTACTCAGCGCCAACCTGGCTGTGGATAAGATCATCTGGTTGCCCGATGGCCTGTTCAACGACGAAACCGACGGCCATGTGGATAACTTCTGCTGCTACGTGCGCCCGGGTGAAGTGCTGCTGGCCTGGACCGATGACCCGCAAGACCCGAACTACGCACGCTGCCATGCCGCCATGGACGTGCTGCAAAGCAGCACGGACGCCCAGGGTCGCTCGTTCACGGTGCACAAGATGCCGATTCCGGGGCCGCTGTATGCCACCGAGGAAGAATGCGCCGGTGTCGATCCGGTGGACGGCAGCCAGGAGCGTAATCCGAGCGTGCGGTTGGCCGGTTCCTACGTCAACTTCCTGATCGTCAACGGCGGCATCATCGCGCCGAGCTTCGATGACCCGCTGGATCACCAGGCCAAGCAGATCCTGCAGAACCTGTTCCCGCAACACGAAGTGGTGATGGTGCCGGGCCGCGAACTGTTACTGGGGGGCGGCAATATTCACTGCCTGACCCAGCAGCAACCCGCCCCGCAGAGAAATTGAGTGCAGTTGTAACAGTGACTTGATGACGAGTGAGTACCGCGCGATAGCGGTGTTCCAGGCAAGCCCGCAGCCCTGCAAGGTCGCGGGCTTTTTTGCGTCTGGATACCTGTGAGTACGGGACATTGGCATAGCTCTTGTATCGCAGAGAAATGACAGGGCACCCAGGTCATGACCGCATGGTTCTGTCACATACCTTGAGTAAGTTAGCCGCTCACGCAGCAGGAGAGAGCGCTGAAATGAATGCCGAAATCAACCCGATGTACATGCGCACGTTCCACCCGGTGCGGGTCGATGGCGATGCGATCCACGCGCTGGGGCTCTGGTTGAAGGAAAACGGCTCGCGGCAAGTCAGGCAACAGCCTGACTTGCGCAGCGTGATGAGTGAACGCTACCCGGCGGGTTTGTTCACGGAGGATGAGGTGCAGGTGTTGTGCGAGCTGATGAGTCACTGAGGAGCGCCCACACCACAGGAGAAACACTAGAAACTGTAGGTGCCCGTCACCACCACACTGCGCGGCTCACCCGGCTGAATCTGCGCGACGCTGGTGGCCGAGGCGTAATAGCGTTTGTCGGCAATATTGTTCAGCGCAGCCCTCACGTCCCATTCTTTCTGACGGAACCCGGCCAGCGCGTCCCAGCGACCATAACCGGGTAACACCACGGTATTGAGGTTGTCGGCATAACGATCACCGACCAGGGTCAGGCCGGTTTCCGCATACCAGCCCATCTGTGGTTTCCAGGTGATGAACACGCTGGCATTGCGCTTGGCCACGTCGCTGATGCGCTTGCCTTCGAAACCATTGTTGTCCTCCTCGACCTTGGCGTCCTGCAGGCCGACGCCGCCGCGCACATACCAATTGCCGACGAGCTTGCCGGTGGCGGTCAGCTCGATGCCGCGCGAACGTTGCTTGCCGGTCAGCAGGGTAATGGTGCGGTCGAGCGGGTCGCTGGTGCGGCGGTTGTAGAGTTCGAGTTCGTACACGGCCAGGGTGGTGCTCAAGCGGTCGTCGAGCCAGTCGCTTTTCACCCCGATTTCCTTCTGTTTGGTCAGCTCGGGGCTCAGGTCGTTGACGCTGCCGGCGGCGTTCGGCGTGATGCCGATCAAACCGCCGCCTGCCGGGGAGAATGTCTTGCTCCACGAGGCGTAGAAGGAGTGATGCTCCAGCGGCGTCCACACCAGGCCGACGCGGGGGCTGGTGCTGTGGCTTTCGACGTCCTGTTGAGTGTTGAGCAGCTTGTTGGTGGTGTCCACGTCGAAGCGGTCATAACGCAGCCCGCCCAGCAGTTGCCACTGGTCGTTCAGGCGCAATTGGTCCTGCACGTACAAGGCGCGGCTTTCGACTTCAGTGTGGTTGTCGCTCGAAACGCTCATCCGCCCGGTGTGGCTGAGGTGACGGTTGGGTTGGTTCAGATCAAGGCTGGGTACAGCCTGGCCGCCCCGATTGGGCGCGGTGGCCGTGTAGAGTGTCGGGTCGCGGCGCTGGCTGCCCAGTTCAATCCCGGTGAGCAGGCGGTGCTCCAGCCCGAAGGTATCGAAACCCCCTTCCAGCTCGAGGTTGTTGAACACATTGCGGGTGGTCAGGTCCTGCTGCCAGTGCTGGCGGCTGACGGTGTTGGTTCTTGCGTCGTAGCCGGTCTGGTAGGTGTTGTCGAAATCGCTGTCGAGCTTGAACACGCCCAGGGTATGGCGCAGTTGCCAGTTGTCGTTGAGCTCATAGGCCAGCTTGGAGCGCAGGGACTGGGAGGTGTCATCGATGTAATCGCCGCTGGAAAAATAGGTGGTGCTGCGACTCACCTCCGCAGGGCGCCCATTGACCCCGGGGATGCCACGGTCCGGCGTGCGGTTGTAGCGGCTGTATTCGTATTGCACCAGCCAGTTCAGCTCGGGCGTGAGTTGCCAGCTCATCGACGGTGCGAACAATTGGCGGTTGCCACTGACGCCATTGCGAAAGCTGTTGCTGTCCTGGTTGCCCATGTTCAGGCGCAGGCTGATGTTATCGCTGGGGTCGGTACTCAGGTCGGCGTACAGGCTGCGCATATCGTTGCTGCCGCCCTGGGCTTCGAGGCTGGAGCTGCGCCCGGGGGTGGGCAGTTTGCTTACACGGTTGACGATGCCGCCCTGGCCGCCGCGCCCATAGAGCACGGCGGCCGGGCCCTTCAGCACTTCGATACGCTCGATGTTGTGCAGGTCGCGCACGTATTGGCTGTCGTCGCGGATGCCGTCCAGGTAGAAGTCATTGCTCGCGTCAAAACCGCGGATACGCAGGCTGTCGAAGCGTGTGTCGGCGCCGCTGCTGACGTTGGGAATACCGCTCAACGCCTGGCCCAGCTCGTTGGTGCCATAGGCGCGCAAGCTGTCGGTTTTCACCGAATCGATCGCCTGCGGCACATAACGCACGGCAGTTGCGGTGCGCGTGGCGGTGTTGCTTTGCTTGACGCGTGGATCGTCTTCATCGACTTCGGCGCTGATCGAGGTGGCGGGCAAGACCGTGGCGGCACAGGCAAAACCGGCAGACAGCACAACAGAAAGCCCAAGGAAAATGGGCGTCAGGCGAGGGGCGGGCATGGGGAAATGTATCCGAATTGTCAGGGACGGGAAAGTGCGCGAATGGTAATGCTTTGCATTTGCTTGCGGCATCTATTCCCAAACGTATCGACTGCTAATTTGTTACTTAGTGTGTTTTTTTAAAGGGGGGCTGGGATTTTTGAACGTTTGCCCAAGCGCAATAGGTCAGTGCTTAGAATTATTTAGCCTAAATACAGGTGGTTCACGAAATTGACACATAGTTCAACGCGCGCATAGGATTGCGTGCAACGCCTGTGGCTAACAGCCATGACTCATCCAATAAGAAAAGGCCCGCGGCAGTTCAGTCGTCCGCGGGCCTTGTTTTTTCTGGAGAAAGTCGACACCGGAAAGTGATTTGGGGCCTGGTGTCATAGCGCGTACTCAACCAGTAATAAGGAATATAAGAACATGTTGAAGCAACGGATGAGTCTGATCGCTCTGGGGATTTTGAGCGCATCGACGGCGATGGCGAACGACCAGGAGCAATCCAAGGGTTTCGTTGAAGACAGCCACCTGAACATTGCAGCACGCAACGCCTACATCAGCCGTGACTACAAGAACGGCAAGCAGGACAAGGCCGAGTGGGGCCAGGGCTTCATCGGCAAGTTCGAGTCCGGCTTCACCCAGGGCACTGTCGGGGTGGGTGTGGACGTGATCGGCCAATACGCCATCCGTCTGGACGGTGGTAAAGGTCGCAGCGGCGCCGGCGGTATCGACTTCTTCAAGCAAGGCGACAGCGGCGAAGCGGCCAACGACCTGGCCAAAGGCGGCGCAGCCGTCAAGGCGCGCATTTCCAACACCGTGATCAAATACGGTCAGCAGATGCCGGCCGTGCCGGTCCTGCAGTACGACAACTCGCGCCTGTTGTCGGAAACCTACGAGGGCACCTCGATCGTTTCCAAGGAAATCGCCGGCCTGCAACTGGACGCCGGGCACTTCACCAAGGAAGCCCGCAAGAGCGCTGAGGGCAGCGACAGCGGCCGCCTGAAGAGCATCAACTACATTGGTGGCAGCTACAAATTCACCGAAAGCCTGTCGGCTGCCTTGTACGCCTCCGATATGCAGGACGTGCTGAAGAAGCAATACGTCAACGTCAACTACGTGCTGGCGCTGCCAGAGAAGCAGTCGCTGACCTTTGACTTCAACGGCTACAAAACCAAGCTGGACCGCAGCTTCGCCCTGGAAAACCAAGGTGATGCGGACGCGCGCGACAACAAGATCTGGAGCCTGGGCGCTACCTGGGCTGTTGGCCCGCACAGCTTCACCGTCGCCCACCAGCGCAGCACCGGCGACACCGGCTACCTGTACGGCGGCTACCGCAACGCAGGCGGTGTCGGCGACGGCGGCAATACCATCCTGCTGGCCAACTCCTACTGGTCCGACTTCAACGGCAAGGACGAGCGCTCCTGGCAAGCCGGTTACGGCATCGACTTCACCACCTTCGGTGTACCGGGCCTGACCTACAACGTTGCCTACGTGCGCGGTACCAACATCGACGACGGCACCGGCCGTGGCGATGGCACCGAGCGTGAAATCTGGAACCAGTTCAAGTATGTGGTCCAGAGCGGTCCGGCCAAAGACCTGAGCCTGCGTGCGCGTGCCTCTTGGTTGCGCGTTTCCAACAACGCCAGCAACTACAACGTAGGCGGTAACGAGCTGCGCCTGTTCGCCGACTACCCGATCAATGTTTTCTGATTGATCGCGCGTCGCGCCTGATGCCAGGCAATAAAAAAACCCCGACTGGTTCGGGGTTTTTTTATGGTTGAGAAGCAAACTTATTGGAGGGTAATGGTGACTTTGCCTTTTGCCCTGCCCTGATCGACGTACCGCAACGCCTCTGCGGTCGATTCAAACGGGAAAGAGCGATCGATAACCGGTTTGATAACGCCCGCCTCGATCAACGCGGTGATGTTCTGCAGTTGCATGCCGTCGGCATGCATAAACAAAAATGCATAGCTCACCCCGCGCTTGCGGGCTTTTCTGCGAATGCCGCTGCTCAGCAGACGCATGACCTGCCCCAGCACCCAGGGCAAGCCTTGCGCTTGGGCAAACTGCGCGGTCGGCGGCCCCGACAGGGAAATAAGCTGTCCGCCAGGCTTGAGCACCTTGAGCGATTTCTCCAGTACATCACTGCCGAGGCTGTTCAACACCACGTCGAAATCGCGCAACTCGTTGGCAAAGTCCTGCTGTTTGTAATCGATGACCACATCCGCCCCAAGTGCTTTCACCCATTCGACATTCGCGGTACTGGTGGTGGTCGCAACAAAGGCGCCGAGGTGTTTGGCGAGCTGGATCGCGAGCGTGCCGACACCGCCGGAACCGGCATGAATCAACACCCTCTGGCCTTTTTTCACCTGGGCGGTTTCAACCAGCACCTGCCAGGCCGTCAAGGCGGCCAAGGGCATGGCAGCTGCTTCGGCCATGCTCAGGTTCGCCGGTTTGAACGCCAGCGCATTTTCATTCACGGCGATCAACTCGGCAAACGTGCCGATCCGCGACTCGGGAGGACGCGCATAGACCTCGTCTCCCGGCTTGAAGCGCGTGACCGCCGCTCCTGTGCGAACGACCACCCCGGCCAGATCATTGCCCAATATCAATGGAAACCTGTAGGGCAGGATCAGTTTGAATTCCCCCGTGCTGATCTTCGAGTCCAGCGGGTTCACGCTCGCTGCATGCACCTGGATCAGCACGTCATGCACACCGACCGCAGGGTCGGGCACTTGGCCAATCCTTCCGTCCTGTTTGCCGTAGCGGTCGATAAAAAATGCCTTCATGGTAGATAGCGCTGCGCCACGGTGGACTGCTTGATCTGCGCCAAAAGTCCCTGACGCGCGGTTTGCAGCGCATCCCAACGCTCGCCTTCCTGCAGCGCCGGGATGGTCACCGGTTCGCGACGGTCGAAGCCCAGCAGCGCGGCATCCACCAGCGCATCCACTTCCATGATTTCGCTCAAGGTATTGATGTCGATACCGGCGCGATCCCAGATTTCCGTACGGGTGGCAGCGGGCAGTACGGCTTGCACGTAAACACCTTGAAGCGACAGTTCCAGGCTCAAGCCCTGGGACAGGAACAGCACAAACGCCTTGGTCGCCCCATACACCGACATGCCGAACTCAGGCGCCAGCCCCACCACCGAACCGATGTTGATGATCGAGCCTTCACCTGCCTTGGCCAGGCGCGGTGCAATGGCGCTTGCGAGCCGTACCAGCGCGGTGGTGTTGAGGGCCACCAGTTGCGCAACGCTGTCGGTGCTTTGCTCGATAAAGGTGCCCGATTGCGCGGCGCCGGCATTGTTGACGAGGATGCCGATATGCGCGTCATCGCGCAGGCGCGCTTCGACGGTGTGCAGGTCGGTGATTTGCGTCAGGTCGGCCTGGAGCACCTCGATGGCGACGTTGTGTTTGTCGCGCAAGGTGGCGGCGAGCGTTTCCAGGCGTGAGTGATCGCGGGCGACCAACACCAGGTCATGCCCGCGTTGAGCGAAACGCTCGGCATAAACCGCGCCGATGCCGGTGGAAGCGCCAGTGATTAGAACGGTAGGGCGAGTGGTCATGATGTCAGCTCTTTATCAGGGACAGGGAGTGGGATGGATGCAGATAAAACAGGCTCGGTCAGTTCGCGGCAGCGCTTGATTCGGCCAGCGTCGGGTAGTCGATGTAGCCCGTCGCACCGCCGCCGTAGAGCGTGGCGGGGTCGAAGGCGGACAGTGACGCGCCGGCCTTGAACCGCTCCACCAGATCGGGATTGGCGATAAATGGGCGACCAAAGGCGATCAGGTCGGCCTTGTCATGCGCAAGGCGCGCCTCGGCCAGGTCAAGGTCATAGCCGTTGTTGGCGATGTAGGTGTTCCTGAAGCGTTGGCGCAAGGCGTCGAAATCAAAGGGCGCCACGTCACGTGGCCCGCCGGTCGCGCCTTCGACGACGTGCAGATAAACGATGTCCAGCGCATTGAGTTGATCGACGATGTAATCGAACTGCGCCTGTGGATCGCTGCTCGACACACCATTGGCCGGCGACACCGGCGAAAGGCGAATACCCGTGCGATCGGCACCAATCTCGGCGACCACCGCCGCCGTCACCTCCAGCAACAACCGCGCACGGTTTACGATCGAACCGCCGTAGGCATCCGTACGCTGGTTGGCGCCATCCTTGATGAACTGATCCAGCAAATAGCCGTTCGCACCGTGGATCTCCACGCCATCGAAGCCTGCGGCGATGGCGTTTGCCGCCGCCTGGCGGAAATCATTGACGATGCCCGGCAGCTCGTCGGTCTCCAGCGCTCGCGGCTCGGAAACGTCCTCGAAGCGATTGTTGACGAACACCTTGGTCGCGGGCCGAAGCGCGGAAGGCGCGACCGGCGCCGCGCCTTGGGGCTGCAGATCCACGTGGGACACACGGCCCACATGCCACAGCTGCAGGAACATTTTCCCACCCGTGGCATGCACGGCATCGGTCACCTTGCGCCAGCCTTCTATCTGCGCCTGCGTGTAAATGCCTGGCGTGTCTTGATAACCCTGGCCTTGCTGCGAGATCTGCGAGGCTTCGGAAATCAGCAAGCCCGCGCTGGCCCGCTGGCTGTAATAGGCAGCCGCGAACTCACTCGGCACCAGACCCTTGCCGGCGCGATTGCGCGTGAGTGGCGCGAGAACCATACGGTTCGACAGCGTCAGGTTGCCCAGTGTGTAGGGAGTAAACAGATTCAGATCGCTCATGGGTGTTTGTTCCGTGCCCGTGGGTGAAAGTCATAGCGCTTGGGATTAGGATGATGACCGAAATCTAAACTGTCAACGGTTTTGATTATGAATGACATCTATGTATCATTGGCCAATGAATTTCAGCGGTAGCGAGGTTATCGAACATGCGCGTATCCAAGGCCCAGGCCCAGGCAAACCGGGAGCACATCGTCGAAACGGCTTCAGTCGTGTTTCGCGAGCGCGGCTTTGACGGCGTCGGCGTGGCCGACCTGATGGCCGCCGCCGGCTTCACCCATGGCGGCTTCTACAAACATTTCGGCTCCAAGGCCGACCTGATGGCCGAAGCTTCGGCCAACAGCCTCGCGCACTCCCTGGCCGGCGCCGAAAAGTTGAGCGTGAAGGATTTCGTGGATATGTATGTGTCCAGGGAACATCGCGACAGCCGCGCCACGGGGTGCACCATGGCGGCGTTGTGCGGTGATGCGGCGCGTCAGTCGGGGGAATTGAAATCGGCCTTTGCGCAGGGCATCGAGCACATGTTGCAGACGCTCGGCGAAAAATGCCCGACCGGTTCGGATGAGGCGCCGGAAGAGGCGCGGGCGAAAATGATTGATCTGCTCGCGCGTGCGGTGGGCGCGATTATGTTGTCGCGGGCTTGTCCGGATGATTCGGCGTTGGCGGATGAGATTTTGGAGGTGTGTAGGGCGCGGATGGGTGGGGCGTTGTCGATTGAGTCGTAGAGTGGGAGGCGCTGCGGAGGCGGACGGTAATGGTCACTACAGCGCCTATATCGGTTGATGTCTCTAGGCTAGTATTGGAGATATCAGCAACCGTATGACAAGGAAGGTCGTAATGGATCTACACAACGAGTTCGAAAAAAGTAAATTCTTTCATAGTGCCCGGATCGACCGCCGCTCTGCCGACGCATTGGTCGGCTTGGCCGCTGGTTTGACGGCTGATGGTGTAGTGACCACTGGCGAAGCTCTATTTCTAAAACAGTGGCTGGACACCAATCTGGTTCATCTTGATGATCCAGTAATAAATCTTCTGTACTCCCGCTTATCGAGCATGCTTCAAGACAACGTCTTGGACGCTGACGAATCCCAAGAGCTGCTTAGTCTTTTGCGCAGTTTCTCTGGCCTGCCTTTACAACGTCCTAAGGGTGTTGAGCCGGGTTTTGTCGCGCCTAACGATTTGCCTTTCAATGCACCTGAGCCTGATCTGATCTGGGACGGCAAGATGTTCGTTTTCACCGGGATCATGGCTTACGGACCTCGCAAGGATTGCCAAGCGCTGATAGAAGAGCGCGGGGCGCTGATTGCTGGAGGGGTGAGTAAGAAAGTGCATTATCTAGTCGTTGGCAGCGTCGGTAACGAGCAATGGCGCCACAGCAGTTATGGCACCAAAATCATGAAGGCGGTGGAGCTTCGCGAAGCGGGGGCGCCGATAGCCATTGTTGGTGAGAGTCATTGGCAGCGTATGCTGTTTGGTTGAGGCTTCGTTGCTTTCACCGA
Source organism: Pseudomonas orientalis (assembly GCF_001439815.1). Lineage (GTDB taxonomy): Bacteria > Pseudomonadota > Gammaproteobacteria > Pseudomonadales > Pseudomonadaceae > Aquipseudomonas > Aquipseudomonas orientalis. Next base: position 221,117 of record NZ_JYLM01000010.1, read on the forward strand.
GATTTGAACGCGCCTGGTTGCATGCTGCAACGGCGTTCATGCCAGTGTTTGCTCGATTTGTCTTGATATTGCTATCGCGAGCAAGCTCGGTTCTTACAGAGAGAGTCTCGCTGGCGGTGCCGCTGTATTGGATGAAGCCTTCGTAGCTTTTGACCGCTCCTGCAAAAACCAAACGCGCACAAAAAAGGCCCACCTTTCGGTGAGCCTCTTTCAATGTGCGTATGGTGCGGGACCAGGAGTCGAACCAATCAATAACTTATTGATGACGTTCGTTATTATCTATGAGACTGCGCTTTTCTACCTCTAAAACTACCTCAAGAGCGCTTGCTTGTTGATTGCGTAATTGCATGGCCTTGACCACCCATTTGCATTCGATTTAACCAGTGCACATCGTATCCATGACTGGCTAAATTCAACCCGAAGGGGACGCGGTGGGATCGTCACCATGGCACGGGATAAAGCCTGTGCAACGGCCGGACGCAGAGCGTCCAGAGCGGCATTCCCACTCAGAGCGTGGGAGTGATCATCAACGCTTGACCATCGGAATCGCCGGAAATTGAAACCCGTCGTCTATCCTTTTTTGGGTGAAGTCGTCGCCGCTGTCTTGCGCCTTGCTGCGATACGTAGTGGCGGTTAATTCCATTTCCCTTGAGCCCAGATGTAGGCGATGTCGCCGCACCAGACCTGATTCGGCGCCAGCACATCAAACGCTCGATTCAAGATGTTCGGAATGTCAGGCCGCCCAACCGTCACTTGTTTGTAGGCATGTGATCCAGGTTGTTTGCTAACCAACTCCAACTCCAACTCCAACTCCAACTCCAACTCCAACTCCAACTCCAACTCCAACTCCAACTCCCGCATCACGCCACGCACCTTGAACCGTCCGATTTGCTCACCGTCTTCCTGCATCATCGACACGATGCTGCGGCTAGGTGTGTTTACCATCCGCTTACAAAGCAGCTATTCAGTCTATTTGTAGACAGTTCTGCATTGCGGTTTACCAGGACGACCTCATGAAGCCGCGCTACTGCTTGATCAATATTTAGTTTATGAAGAAAATTTAATGTTGGTTGGTTCTGTATTAAATTCTTATCTAAACAACCTTTGCCTTATCTAGCAGCGCAACCCTGGACTACGACACGCTGCTGTCTTCGCTGTTTAAATTCGAATCTATTCATTACTTTAAGAATATAACTCATTGAAAAATATAGGATGACGCCAAATATTTTTAGCGTAGTCAGCTCGCCTTACACCAAATAAACAGGAAAAAAAAGATATTTTTCTAACGCTAATTTATGAATAAGCATAGATAAATAAATTAATTGACATGATTCAGTACGAGAATTATTTATAAGTCGCAACTGAGGAATATTGAAAAATATAAAATTACAGGAGTTCACATGAAATCGATAAGCCATCACTCGCCAGTCTCGACCCATCTCCCCCTGCGACACATTAACTGCTCCCCACATCCAAACTCACCGTCTGACGTTTAATCAGCTGTAAAAAAGACAACCTCTGAAAAGCACACTATGCATTAGGTTTTTTCAACTTAATTTATTATGAGCGATAAAATGACAAATAATTTAATCATTGGCGGTGGCCACGTGGGGAAAATGCTTGCTTACGATCTTCTTAAGAACGGGGAGAAGACAACGCTTGCAACGCTATCTATCAATTCATATGAAGATATAAGGTCAGTTAAAAAGCTGAAGTTAACTCTTAAAAATGAGCTGACTGATGAGGTTGAGTCTGGGGATATCCATGGGCTAAATTTAATAATGTTTCACGGTAGCGAGATAAACGAAGAATTCAAAGAGAGCGAGAATATTTTTATCTGCGTGCCTGATATACCTAAGTTAAGGTTAGAGATACTCCAGAAAATCAAAAATTTAAATCTGCATAACAAGCGATTTATCTTCATTCGTGGGGGGCAGGGATGGATTCCATATTTGGCCACTCAGTTAGAAGTTCGTTATAATCCGCAAAATTGCAGTTACTTAATGGTCGAAGACTCCTTGTACGGCTGTCGTTTTGTAAAAAATCAGATATCTTATAAACGGAAGTACTCAGTTAATGTGGCGTTGCTAGGTGCCGACCCACTAGATAGTATTAATCAAATTCAAGACCTGCTATGTAATATTTCACATCCAAACTGGCCGAGTTTAGTGGAGGTCACGCCTGTAGGGCTTATGTTCGATGCGTTAGGGTACATTGTTCATACGGCAGTTATATTGTATGGGCCTAACTTGGAGAAGACAAAAGCAGGCATAGTTTACAATCACTATATAGAGGGCATTAATGAAGAGCTTTGTGCTCACTTGGAGGTGCTAGATCAAGAGCGGGTGCGATTGGCACAAAAATTTGGGGCGGCAGTGATGCCGTTTAAAGAAACTCTTGGCAGGCAGTACAATGTAAAAGTTGGTGCATCTCTGTTTGATACTCTGTCAGAGTGCAAAAATGTATATAAGTCTTCGTCGCCTACAGATCTTGATGCGCTAAAAAATAGTAGGGCTATCAATGAGGATATATCAGCGCTTTGGGTGATTCAACACCTGGCCTCTCTCTTTCCAGGCGAGTTTGAAGAGACATTAAAGTATGCTAAATGGATATCCGCCACTTGCGAGAGTGAAGAGATATCTATTGATATTCTCAAGTACTACGCATTAACAATTAAAATTCTAGCTCCTTCAGTAAGCGAATTTAAAAATCTATTTACAAGACATGAACCGATACATGTGGTTGCTGCGAGTAGTCTGCATAAAGCATCAATGCACGAACGAGCAACGTTGAGTATTAGTATTTGATTTCGGGGTGCTTTCTCATAATAAAAGTAATGGGGTTTTTCGTTTAATGAAGAAGATGAGAGCAGTAGATGTTCATCCGCCGTAAATAGGGCGCAGCTGATGGCAGCGTATTTTATTCGCTTTCGATGGGATATTATCACTAATGATTTAAGAGCGAGCTTGGTTTGGTTATAAGGCTTTGGAGTGTAGAACATGTCCGGCGTCGCACAGCAAAAAGAGAGTATTGACTCATCAAAAATAATAAGACTACTTTTGTTTTTTTTGTTTTTAAATGGAGTCTGTGATGGTTCTTTGATGACTTCGTTAGCTGTATATATATCTGATGTAAAAGGAATGGGTTTTAGAGGTGTATCGGTTTTCTACACATCCTTTGGAGTTTCAAGTGTGGTTATCTCGTTGCTGACCACGAGCTCTGTGGGAAATATATCTATTATGAAAAGAGCATGTGTAGGAACGATTTTATTGGCCGTCGGATATCCGATGGTTTTATTAGTCAACAGCAGTGGATTTATATCTATTCCCGGGATGATTTGTGGTGCGGGTATGTCGCTTTACATTTCTGCACTAATAGGGTTTCTCAACGATCTATCAACAGATGCTACAAGACGTACGGTGTTCTCACAGAGAAACCTATATGTCAACGCTGGCCAATGTATAGGTTCGTTATTAATAGGGTCTATGATTTATTTTTTTGGCAACGCTATTGCAAACTATTTTCTAATTTACAAGCTATTTTGCATGCTGTTTTTTGGAGTAATTTGCTGGGTGAAATTCAACTCAGATGTCGGAATATTGAATGAGATAAAAGAAAGTTTTAAAAGTGATATCGATGATAGAAAAAGCAATATGTCGATGATTTTTTTTGCACTTTTATTTAATTTTTTAGCCACAATGATTGTGGTCGGTCAAATTGACACGGTTTTGCCTTTAATAGCAACCGAGCTTATGCATGTCGATGTGGCTAAGTTCTCAACAATTATTGTCGCCAATACGCTAACTGTTGTATTTTTTCAGTCGTATGTTTCAAAAATTTCTAGTCATATAGGTGAAGGTAAGGTTCTAACGTTGAGCGCGGTACTTTGGGTTATTTCCTATTTATGGTGCTTAATTGGAATATGTTTAGTGCCAGGCCAACCGACCATGATTCTTGTTGTGTTCTCAATAATTAGTGGTGTCGGCCAGTGTCTTTTTTCTTCTGCCTATTACCCGTACATCAGCAAAGCCTCTTCATCATCAGATTTTAAAAGATTTAGCTCTGCATCCAGCGCTGCTTTCAATTGTGGAAAGGCGCTTGGGCTTAGCTATTCCGGATTCGCACTAAAAACCCAAGATGTTTACTTTGTTTGGTGGTATTTGATGTTGTCATGCCTTGCTATGTTGGTTTATACAGCTGGTACTCAAGTGTACATCGAAAAATCCAAAGGGAATATTGAAAGAATAAAAGCGCTGTCTTGAAAATGTTATAAAAATGTCCATTCTGACTGGTGATTTAAATGATAGACGATCTGAAGCGTACTGTTGAATCAGCTTGGGAAACGCTTAATTCGTCCTCGCACCTTGATATAAGCAAGGATCAGATTGATGCGGTAGCGTATACGTTGCATCAACTGGATATTGGAGTATATAGAATTGCAGAGAAGCAAGCGGTTGGACAATGGAAAGTTAATCAGTGGATGAAAAAAGCTATTCTCTTATCCTTTAAGTTAAACGCAAATGAAGTGATAGCGGCGGGTGATCTTAACTTTTACGATAAAGTAAAAACGAAGTATGCGAATTTGAGCGCGGATGAAATCCAATTGACAGGTGTAAGGATTGTTCCGCCGGCTGTAGCGAGACAAGGCAGCTATATTGCTAAGGGCGTGATCTTAATGCCAAGTTTTGTGAATATAGGCGCATATATTGATGAGGGCACAATGGTGGATGCTTGGGCAACCGTAGGGTCATGTGCGCAAGTAGGTAAGAATGTTCATCTGTCGGGTGGAGTTGGCTTAGGTGGCGTATTAGAGCCTTTGCAATCCAATCCGACCATTATTGAAGATAATTGCTTTATTGGTGCTCGCTCAGAAATTGTAGAGGGAGTGATTGTAGAAGAAAATTCCGTTATATCGATGGGGGTTTACATTGGTCAAAGTACACCGATATACGACCGCGCTACTCGCACTATAAGTTACGGTCGTGTTCCAGCTGGCTCAGTAGTGGTCAGCGGTAGTCTACCAAGAGATAACGGAGAGTATAGTTTATATGCAGCTATCATCGTAAAAAGGGTTGATGCTCAAACGCGCTCCAAGACGAGCTTGAACGATCTGCTGAGAGCTGAATAAGCATGCGTTTTTAGCTCGCTGTGTAATGTCTTTAATGCATTGAATAACTGCTTATGCAGTGATTTATTTGTAGCTACTTCTACTTGATTAGAGAAACTTGAGATGGATGATAATCACACCATAAGTAGGCGCCGCGTACTCAGTTGGATTGGGAATACAGCTGGCGCCTCCGCAATGTATCAAGCACTGAACTCTTTAGCATTTGCATCGGAGTCAAACTACGACAGTGATTTTTCACTCTCAGGGGGCGGGGCTGGAACTAAGGTCATTATTTTGGGCGCGGGTCTTTCTGGGATGACAGCAGCGTATGAGCTGCGTAAGGCAGGATATTGCGTAAAAATACTTGAATACCGCCCTGTTGCTGGTGGGCGGAGTTGGACGATAAGGGGTGGAGACCAAATATTAGAGCTTGGGGGCGAGAAGCAGCTTTGTAAATTTGATTCAGGACTCTATTTTAATCCAGGCCCATGGAGAATCCCTTATCATCACTATGCAATGCTAAGTTATTGCAAAGGATTTGGTGTAAAGCTTGAGCCATTTATCCAAGTAAACCATAACACCTTACTTCATTCAGCAGCGGCTTTTGGAGGTGTGCCACAGAGCATGCGGGAGGTCCAAGCTGACTTTCATGGCAACATCTCAGAACTGCTCAGCAAATCTATAGATCAGAAAGGACTTGATGACGATTTATCCTTAGAGGATAGGCAAAAACTCCTTGAAGCTCTAAGAGCTTGGGGGGGGCTTGATAAAAGCGCGCAGTATAAGAAATCCTTAGAAAGCAGTCTTCGTCGGGGGTTTTCAATTCAGCCAGGTGGGGGGCTTATGCCACAGGCTCAATATTCTGAAACCCTTGAAAAAGGAGCGCTTCTAAATTCCGGCCTTTGGCGCTTTTTACTGGATGGGGGGGCTTATGAATTTCAACCCACCCTTTTCCAGCCAACCGGGGGGATGGATATGCTTGCCCACGCATTCGCAAAAAGGCTTCCGGGCTTAATTCAATATAATGCGAACATTAAAAGCATTCATCAAAATAGTAACGGAGTAGAAATTACATGGCAAAGCACGCGTTCTCCTAATTCAACTCAAACAGAGTTGGCAGACTGGTGTATTTGTACCCTGCCTCTTTCTATTCTAAATAAAATCCCCAACAACTTTAGTTCGCGTTTATCTGCTGCTATACAGGCAGTACCCTATGCACCCTCTGTAAAAATTGGTTTGCAGTTCAATCGACGCTTTTGGGAGTCAGATAATCATATTTATGGCGGTATATCTTATACGGACTTACCGATTTCGAAAATAAGTTATCCAAGCTGTGATTATGGTGCGACTGGAAAAGGCATACTTCTTGGCGGCTATATTTGGGGGCCGAATGCATATGAGTTCTCCGCCATGTCAGGAGCTCAACGTATTGAAAAAGCATTATATTACGGTTCGAAACTTCATCCACAATATTTAGCGGAGTTTGATTCTGGGGTTTCTGTTAGCTGGCATCGCAATCCATGGACCAATGGTTGCTATGGCCAATGGAGTAATGAATTACGCGCTAAACATTATGATGCAATCTGTGATATTGATAATCGTGTAGTACTGGCTGGAGAGCATGCCTCATATATCCCCGCTTGGCAGGAAGGTGCGATACTGTCTGCGCTTGATTGCGTAAAGCGACTTCACACTAAAATCCTTAGCGGATCGTAACAAATGCCTAGAATAGTGACGTTTGTCGTAAGCGCTATGTTGCTAGCTGTATTCAGCTCGGGGTTATACGCAGAGCCTTTTTTGAGTGAGTATTCTATCCTTCACGAAAAGCCAAAATTTAAAGAAGTTACGGGTGAACAGATATTCGATTCAGTATGCAAGGGGTGCCACATGAGCGATGCCGCTGGCGCGAAAGGAGCTGGCTACTATCCTGCTTTAGCTCATGATCAAAAACTCTACGCTGCAGCATATCCGATCTATATAGTCGTGGAGGGTATGGGTAATATGCCTGCATTCAAAGACTATTTAAGCGATGAGCAGATACAGAGTGTTGTGAATTATATTCGGACGAATTTTGGAAATGATGCAAAAGGCGACGTTGGTGTTGAAGCTGTGAAAGCTATCAGTAAGCGATAGAAATACAGTACCTGCAAGAGAAGCTTGAGTTAGTGGCTGGAGCCTATTTCCTGTAGCTAGCACAAGCTAGATATTGTATTCCATAGTAAAGACCAGAATTTTTATAATAGCCCCTACCTATGCTGTCGCTTCGTTTGTCTGTTTTAGTTAGGGGCTATAATACTATTGAGTAAAATTCTACTCCTAAGATGGCTCGCTTACCAAGGAAGAATTTGAACCTGCTCTTGTTCCAAACTATAAAACTGAGATGGGTCTGGCCGTGATTCAATGAATTTGAATAGTCGCTCAGCAGAGTCCTTTGCTGAAAGCGTAGCACCATTTACACCTATCCCAGTGCTTAATCGACCAGGATGGACTGTATAGCTCAGCAGACTATTTCCCAGTTCGTTCATTATGCAGAGCGATAGCATATTGAGTGCTGACTTAGAAATTCGATAGGTGTAAGAACACCCCGTTTTAGAAATGTTTCCGTCTGCATTTTGCGCGATGGATCCTCGACGCGAGGAAATATTGACCACCGTCGCGAGTGAAAAGGAAGCAGCTAATCGTTTAATTAATTGTGCTGGGCCCAGGCAATTGACCTCTAATGCTTTTCTTATTTCTTCAGTCGTTTCTTTGAATATTGAGTGCTGTTTGCTTCCTATGCCGGCATTATTAATCAGTAAGTCTATTTTTGTGAAGCTTCTACTAATTAGGAAGTTTTCTAGTTTAATAAGATTGCCGTCCAAGTCTTTCGACAAATAATCCAGCGTGAATGTTTCATCTGCTAAATTTGAATTTTTCAGTTGAGAAAGTTTTTCTGGTGATTTGCTTATGCCGACGACGGTATATCCACAAAGCTTTGCTTGGCGGCATAGTGCATTTCCGTAGCCCCCAGTGGCCCCTGTAATGACTGCTATCATAAAACTCCAAATTTTAAGTGATAGTTATTTTTAAGCGGTTTGAATTATGTGCCCCGTAACCGAACTGCTAACGACGGAGGATGGACTCATAACCCGAACCGCTAGGATGTGCTCAGGCGGGTTCAAGGCTATCTTTCATCAATGGTCTCAGTATGAGGGTGCCAGATGAGCATCGACAAGACGACTAAATTCACCAGTATCCGCAGTGAAGAAAACGCGAACCTACTGCTACGGGTTGGATGGACGCTTTTGCTCATAGCTGATCGTCAGGAAGGCATTTACCAATGGCTGCTTTATCAGTTCGGATGGCAGAGAGAGGGAGAACCACCTGAAATCACTTTTACTGGCGTTGAAGGTGGCCCTGATCCGTTCTGATAACGCCGCAAAAACGGACGATGAGACCAGAAATACCATGGCAAAGATGGCTCCATCTTAAATAAAAATTCATTAAAAACAATCAATTGCATTGTATTTGACCAAACTTTTGCATTCGACTTACCCATTTGCATTCACGTTGACCAGTAAAGGCTCGCGTCAGAGTCATTTACGTGCGTCTACGACTTTTGATCCTTCGCATCGATTCGCCTTTTAGCTCGATGACGTGAAATTTGTGAACGATACGGTCAAGAATCGCGTCGGCAATTGTTGGGTCGGAAAACAAGTCATAACATTTCTCTTTGGGGTGCTGGCTAGTGATGAGCAACGACACGTTCTGTGACTGTTGGTCGATAACGTCGAAGCCTTTGAGGTTGTGCGTATGGAGGACGTCTCGGGCGGGGCGTACGACGCGTTGCTGGAAATCGAGGTAGCTCTCGTTCGGTGCCAGTAGGTTGTGGCTGCCATGCGGTAAGACCTGCTCGGCATATCTGAGTGCTTCGCGTACATGGTCATCCACCATGATCCAGCGAGCTGCTTTGGCTCCGCTGCGCCCACCTTTTGTGCCGTCCTGGATGTTGATCCTCCCGTGTTTCTCTGCTTCGCGTTTCAGTCGAGGAAGATCGGCCAAAATCGCCTCACGCAAACGCATGCCGGAGGCTCGCGCTAACTGAACGATGGCGGCAGCGCGCGGCTGCTGATGTTCGCGAAGCTCTTCAACGATCCGCTTAACGTATTTGCGGTCTTGGCCTTGCGGCACTGAGCGACGAACACTCGCCCGTTGCATTCCCAATGCCTTGCTTGGGCTCGGTACTTTCACGGACTGATCACCGCGAAGCGCGGCCATGGTTCGATTCACGCTGGACAATCGATTTTGCGCGGTCGCGATGCCGATAGCTCCTTGTTCGACTTGCCGCCGCAGATACCTGGCGTAGTCCAGCAAGGTCTGCCGATCAATTTGTCGTGCACCGTTAAATCCTGGTCCATCCTCCGACCGACACCACCGAACAAACGCCTGCCAGCGATCACTGTGCGCTTTGACCGTCCCGTAATGCCCACCGCCAAACAGATCTTTCAGCGCTTGCGGCCCCGCATAACTCAGTTGCCGTCCATAGCCAAAATTGCGCCCATCCCGTCTACCGACCAACGCCATGATCGAACTCCTCTCGAAGCCAAAACTTTTAAAATCTTCCCCACGTCATCCCGCCACGGATGTTGAGTGTTATCAGGGATCAAGGCCCCTGCGACCTGTGAGGGTTGTCCACTAACGCGGGACTGACGGCTCTTTACGACCGGGAGCTTGGGCATCTCATGATCTGGCCTCCTGAACACTTGCGAAGAAGTGGGCGGGTGGAGGCTGCATTGGCTGACGAGACCAACGCCGCGAGATCCTGAGTCGGGTGAAGGCAGTGGTGCGATGACCGGGACATGCCTGACTGTCAGTCAGGTGCAGTCCATTCCGTGGGCCGCGGCACCATCATCTGCATCGCTATGGCCAAGTGGATAGGTTGCTGCAGGGCAGCGATGAAGGGGGATGAGTTGCCGCAGTGGCACTCAGGTAGAAGTAGGCATCCATCACATCGCTGTGACCGTGCGAGCCGCCGGACGCTAATCGCACTTTGGGAGAACCACCACGGTGTGGCGTAGCCTTAAAGGTTCTGGCTACCTGGGTTGCTGTCAACGACAGCGCTTTGCCCGATCTTTTCTACGCCTGTGGATAATTCGAGTTAAGGCTCGAACTTTTGGGAGTTCTGCAGCTGTGGATTAAATTACTCAGCGATGGAAATCTGTAGTTTTCCACAGACAGTTGCGTGGGCTTTAGATTAGGTGAGGTCCATTCAGCATGGCGCCTTTACAGCCCTGCTTGGACGGAGTCTCTTGGGCAAGCGGGCCAGCGAGATTTCGAGAACGTACGCTCACTTTGCTGGGGACTAAAGGTGACAGCTCCACTTTCTTATCCCTACCGCCCCTCAATCAACGCCCGCTCCTCCAACCAAATTTCCTGAACAAACTGATCCGTAATCGCATAAATCCCATGCCCGCGCCGCATGATGATGTTCTCCGCCACCAGCGCAATCACCACGGGTTGAATTTCTTCAACCCGCACTTCGCGACCTACCGTCTTGGAATATTCCGCCGCCGCATCAGTAGAGAAAATCCCCCGAGCATCGCGTTCCGCAGACGCGATCTTGTTGAAAATCGCCTGAGCCAGGCTGCCCAGTTGTTCGACTTTTTCAAGTTCAATACTCGCTGCTGCCGAGCGTAAGGTGCTGGCGATTACGGGTAGGAAAACATCGGGTTCACCGTCCTGCTGCAAGAGTTGACGCAATGCCTTGAGCATTTCTTCAGGTCGATTGCCTAGGGTATTGAAGGCTTCGACTGCGGCCCCAAGTGAGGGGAGCTTTTCCTTCTTCACCGGCATTGCCAGTCGGTTGAGCAGGAATTCCACGTAGTCGCCCTTTAGCAGCGGGTACGCGGCCGATGTCGCACCGGAAAACGCTTGGTTGCGTTTGGCGGTCAGCTCGCTGAACTGGGCTCTGTGGGAGCCTGTGCCGATAAAGAGGAAGTAGCCCGGCGTATTCGGGCGTGGGTTGATTGCATCACGCGCAGCTTTGAGTGCCAGGAGCAGTTGGTTGCCATCGTCGGAGGAAATGGCATGTTGCACCTCGTCGATGATCAGCACGAGATCGGTCTTCGCTTGGTCGACAACCTCTGTGAGTGCTTGCGCCAATGTGGGGCCGTCGGGGTTGCCGATGCTGTCGAGTTTGAAACCGAACTTGAATCCTGCTGCGCCTAGATCGACATTGCTGACGCGCTTGAGCGTTTCCAGGATTGAAGAGCCCGGCGTTTGCAGTTCTTTGAGGGTTTTGTGGATGGCGTTGTGCACGAGCGTCGCCGGGTTGGCCAGCGTGTCGCTCCAGAGGTCGACGTAAATCACCAGTGCGCCTGCTGCTTCCAGAGCGGGGATGAGGTCGCTGCGCAGGAAGGTCGTTTTACCTGTACGGCGCAGGCCGGACAGAAAGAGACCCGAGCGCAGACCTTCATCTAATACGCCTGGATTGAGAAGCTGGTTTGCCATCGACTCGGCCAGTTCAGGGCGCTGAAATATGCTGCTCATGCAATTATCCTTTTTTATGGATACGCCATAATTATTGCCAGCACATAATTTAGCATAAAGGATGAAATCTGAAATTGTGGCGCAAAAAGGGGGGATTCAAAGGGACGGGAGGTGAAGCGGGAAGGGGGGATCGAGGATGAATATCCCAGAAACAACAAAGCCCCTGCATTTCTGCAGGGGCTTCGTCTTATATGGTGCCGGCACCAGGAGTCGAACCCGGGACCTACTGATTACAAGTCAGTTGCTCTACCAACTGAGCTATACCGGCGTGTTAGGGCGACGATTATAGCGACTGAAAAGGTTCTGTAAACCCCTGAATTCTGACTATTTTTGCAAACACGGCGGTTTTTTGTGATCCCCGTAGTTTTTCCACATTTTCACCGCTTGAAAGCCGCACAGAAGAGGTACGTCGAAAGGTCGTAAAATTGACTAATCACCGTTCACCCAAAATTTCTCGCCAGCAGGCGTTGGCCTTTGCGGCAGACCTGTTTGGGTAACGTGACAAAGCGGCTCGCCAGTGACGATCTCAATGCGCTATGCCTCCTGTTGAAAGCGCCGAAAAAACTGCATGAAAGCGCGGTTTATACGGTTTAGCCCAGATGCTTATGCACAATCGGTTGGTAACAGTACTCACGCCACAGCCAATTTGTTGAGCCGTTCTCAACACGCTGCAACTGCCTGTTTTGTGTGCGTTTTATTGTGTGAACAAAAAATGACCAGTGCTGCTTTTGGTCTGTAGCGCTGATAATTACAGCCTCCGTAAAGAATTCATCAACAGAGTTATCCACAGGGCGCTGTAGGAATTTTTGCCCCTTAATCGCGCTGGGCCAGCACCATCAAGTTGCGTGGTGTGAGTGTCGGTTCACAGAAGCTGCCCAACTCGACGTTGTAGCCTTGCTCCATCAGGAACAGGGCCCGATCCAGCACCAGCCACAATTCCAGCGGACGACGAAACAGGCCCCTGACCAATTCCAGGTTTCGCACTTCGGCCAGGCGACGCCAGCCGTGGGCTTCCAGCGCCAGCCAATCCTGATCGCCTGTGGATAAACCCTTGAGGCTTGCCAGTTCCCGGCAATATTCAGCGAAGGATTTTTCCAGCCATTTGGCGGGCAGGGAGGGTGTGGGCAGGTAGTCGTCGCAACCGCGCAGTTGCCGTTGCAGGCGGTCGAAGCCCAGGCGCCGGGCCATGGAGGTATCGCGTTGCCGGCGTACGCGGTTGCCGGCGGTGACGGTTTCGCTCAGTGGCAGGCCCAGGTCATCGACTGACAGCTGCAGGCCGGAGGCGCGCCCGGGGGCGGACAGCGCTTGATAGTGGTCGGCGTTGATGCGGTTATAGCAGCACGGCGCCAGCGCCAGTTGTTTGCAGCCGGCAGCGCTGGCCAGTTGGAGCATGCGCACGTGGAGTTCGCCGCAGGCATGCAGGGCAACTGGCGTGTGTTCGAGACTGATCGCCACCTCTGCCATCACGTCCTGCAGGCTATGGGTGGCGGGCAAGCCGTGGTGGTCACTCAAGGCTTTGCCTGAGGCAATCAGGGCCGGGTCATATTCCAGGCAGGTCAGCTGTTGGCCGGGTTGCAGCAGGCGGCGGCCGAGGTGGCCTTTGCCGGCGCACCAGTCCAGCCAGTGGTTGGGCGTTACGGCAAAATTCAGGGCGGCGCCGAAGGCTTCGATCTGCTGCCATTTACGGCCCGGAACGTCGACATTCAGGCGATGGCCTGCGGGTGCAAGCGCGTGTGTCGGCAACTTATCCACAGCACTGAGCCGCAGGGCCTGGGCCGCCAGTTGTGGAAAAGGTGCGGGCGCCGACAGGTCGTGGGGATGATTGTGACTGGCCTCGGCATCGTCCAGCGAGCGCTGGCGTAGCCACTGCGATAACGCGGGGTGCTCGGTTTCCCAGGGTAATTGCAGATGGGTAAAGGGCCGTGGTCGCCACAGCCCTTGATGCTCGATCAGGAACGCATCCAGTGCCTGGAAGCGTGCCTCAACGTCCTTGGCACGCATCGACGCGTAGCCATTTTTCCAGCAGTTTGAAACCGCGCACCAGCACATAGGCCATCAACAGGTAGAACAGCCCGGCCGCGAAGAAGATCTCCACCGGCAGGTAGGTGCGCGCGATGATGGTCCGGGCCATGCCGGTCAGTTCCAGCAAGGTCACGGTGCTGGCCAGGGCGCTGGCCTTGAGCATCAGGATCACTTCGTTGCTATAGGCCGGCAGGCCGATTCGCGAGGCGCGGGGCAGGATGATATAGAACAGCGTCTTGGGCCTGGACATGCCCAGGGCGCGAGCGGCTTCGATCTCGCCCGGGGGAATGGCCTGGATCGCACCGCGCAGGATTTCAGCGATATAGGCGGCGGTGTGCAGGGTCATGGTGGCGGTGGCGCACCAGAACGGGTCGCGCAGGTAGGGCCACATGAAGCTGTGGCGTACGGCGTCAAACTGCGCCAGGCCGTAATAGACCAGGAACAACTGCACCAGCAGCGGCGTGCCACGGAAGAAGAAAATGTAGGCATAGGGCAGGGCGCTTACATACCAGCGGCGCGAAGACCGAGCGATGCCGAGCGGGATTGCCAGCAACAGGCCAGCAATCACGGCGATCGCCACCAGCTCCAGGGTCAGGGTTGCGCCTTGGGCCAATTTGGGCAGCCACTTGATGATCACGGCCCAGTTCAGGCCCAGGTCAAAATGCGACAGCCAGCTGTAATCACCGCTCATTGGGCGCTCCTTGCAAAGCCGCGGGCGGCGCGTTTTTCCAGGAAGTGCATGCCGGTCATGGCCAGCACGGTCAGGCCCAGGTACATGAATGCGGCGACCATGAAGAAGGTGAACGGCTGCTTGGTCACGGTCACGCCGATCTGCGCGTGGCGCATGATTTCTTCCAGGCCGATCACTGACACTAGCGCAGTGTCCTTCATCAGGATCATGAACAGGTTGCCCAGGCCCGGCAGGGCGATGCGCCACATCTGCGGCATGATCAGCCGCGTGAAAATCCGGATTTTCGACAGCCCCAATGCCACACCGGCTTCGCGGTGTCCCTTGGGAATGGCGAGGATCGCGCCGCGGAACACTTCCGTGGCATAGGCGCCAAAGCACAGGCCCAGGGCGATGACGCCGGCGGCAAAGGCGCTCAGGGACAGGTCAGGGTTACCAAAGAACTCCCCGAGGGCACGCATCAGGTTGACGGTGCCGAAATAAATCAGCAGCACCCACAGCAATTCGGGAATGCCGCGAACGATGGTCGAATAAGCACCGCCCAGCCATTGCAGCGGCTTGTACGGCGAAGTCTTGGCCAAGGCGCCGGCCAGGCCCAGCACCAGCCCCAGGCACAGGGCCGTGAGCGCCAGTTTGACGGTCATCAGCGCGCCGGCGGCAAGCGCCGGGCCGAATCCGTAGAGATCGAAATTCATGGTGTTTTCATATCGCGGCAGGCATTGCTGAAAGCCGACGCGCTCAGGTGAGCGCGCCGGGCAGGCCGTTCAGATCATTCGATGCTGAACGGGAAGTACTTGTCGTTGATCTTCTTGTAGGTGCCGTCTGCCTTGATCTCTGCCAGGGCTTTGTTCAGGCGCTCGCGCAGCGGGTCGCCCTTGCGTACGGCGATACCGATCTTGTCGCTCTCTACAACCGGGTCGCCCTTGAATTCATAGGCCGAACCGTCTTTGCTCTTGAGCCACTCGTACTGCACGTATTTGTCGGCCAGGATGCCGTCGAGACGGCCGGACGTCAGGTCGAGGTAGGCGTTTTCCTGGGTGTCATACAGCTTGGCCTCGGTGTCCGGCAGTTTGTCTTCCAAGTAGGTACCGGCCAGCGTGGCACGTTGTGCACCGATCACCTTGCCTTTGAGGTAGGCGGCGTCGGGCTTGAAGTCCGCCGTGGCTTTGGGCGCAATGAACTGCAGTTTGTTGGAGTAGTAGGGGTCGGTGAAGTCGACGGCCTGCTTGCGCTCATCGGTGATGGACAGCGAGGACACCAGGAAGTCGAACTTCTTGGCGTTCAGGGCCGGGATGATGCCGTCCCAGTCGGACACATACACTTCGCACTTCTCGACTTTCATCTTGGCGCACAGGGCGTCGCCGATGTCCTTGTCGAAACCGACCACGTTGCCGCTGGCGTCTTTATTGTTGAAGGGCGGGTAGGCCGCTTCGATCCCCATCTTCAAGGTTTCTGCCATGGCCGTGGCGCTGAACGCCATCGAGACGGCCGCGGCCAGAAGGAATTTTTTATAGGTCTGCATGCATGTTGCTCCGTTAGCGGTTGCTGGACATGAATTGTTTGCAGCGCGCCGAAAGCGGGTTGTCGAACACCTGCTGTGGCGATCCTTGCTCTTCGACCAGGCCCTGGTGCAGAAACACCACTTCGCTGGACACTTGGCGGGCGAAGCCCATTTCGTGGGTGACCAGCAGCATGGTGCGGCCTTCTTCGGCCAGCGCGCGGATCACATTAAGTACTTCCTGGACCATTTCCGGGTCAAGCGCCGACGTCGGTTCATCGAACAGAATGACTTTAGGCTGCATGGCCAACGTACGCGCAATGGCGGCGCGTTGTTGCTGACCGCCGGACAGTTGCGCCGGGTAGGCGTGGCGCTTGTCAGCGATGCCCACCTTGGCCAGCAGGGCCTCCGCCACTTCTATTGCGTCGGACTTGCTCTGGCCGAGTACACGGCGGGGGGCCTCGATGATGTTGTCGAGGATGCTCATGTGCGGCCACAGGTTGAAATTTTGAAACACAAAACCGATTTCGCTGCGCAGGCGATTGATCTGCTTGCCGTCGGCGGCAAACAATTCGCCGTTTTTCGCGGCCTTGAGCTTGAGTTCTTCACCGGCCACCAGGATCTGCCCCTGGTGCGGGTTTTCCAGCAGGTTGATGCAGCGCAGGAAGGTGGACTTGCCGGAGCCTGAGGAACCCAGGATCGAGATCACATCGCCGTCGCGAGCGGTCAGCGAGATACCTTTGAGTACCTCCAGCTCACCATAGCGTTTATGCAAGTTGCGGATTTCAAGCGCGGGCGTGGCCTCGGCCATGTGCGGTCCTCATTGTGTTCGTTGCGATCTTCGCTGTTGGGCCGCCTTCCTGGCGAGGCGCCAAGCTAGCATAGCGTTTGGATGACAGCCAACAGCGCTGCGGACGGTTAATGGGTGGTCTGCGGCAGGGTGTCGCATCGGCACAGCGGCGTGTCGCGCCATCAACAACCGAACAGACGTTTGAACCCGGGGCATCCACAGGCTTCGCGTAAAAAGGGCGCGATGGTGCCAGCTTTGGGCAGGGGTTGGAAGGGTTAACCGGGCAAACGGCGCCTATCAGCGCTTTTATGGAGCGTCACGCACTTTTTGTGTGTGTTTTTGGTGCGCCCTTTCGTCTGCAGGGTGAGTCGCACGGTAACGCTATAGCGGAATGCCATTGTTCTCAAAGACTTGCGATCACTGCCGAACTTTCCTACAGCCCGCGTCAACTGTGCCTCTGTTACATTTTGGCGCAAATCTTGCGTAAAAAATAAAGAACGCGCTGTTGGTTTCTTTTCACGAGAAAGACCGCAGGCCAGGCGAACCGTTTTCGCAATTCCTCGCAAAGGTGTGTCAATGAGTAGTACGCAAAGCTCCAATGACCTCGAACAGGGGCTCAAACCGCGGCATGTCACCATGCTGTCGATTGCCGGCGTCATCGGCGCCGGTTTGTTTGTCGGCTCCGGCCACGCGATTGCCGCCGCCGGCCCGGCCGTGCTGTTGGCCTATGCGGCTGCCGGTACGCTGGTGGTACTGGTGATGCGCATGCTCGCCGAAATGGCGGTTGCGTCGCCGGACACAGGCTCGTTCTCCACGTACGCCGACCGGGCAATCGGCCACTGGGCCGGTTTCACTATCGGCTGGTTGTACTGGTGGTTCTGGGTGCTGGTGATTCCGCTGGAAGCCAACGCGGCGGCGACCATCCTGAATGCCTGGTTCCCCGACGTGGCGATCTGGGCCTTTACCCTGATCATTACCTTGCTGCTGACCGCAACCAACCTGTTCAGCGTGAAGAACTACGGTGAGTTCGAGTTCTGGTTTGCGCTGATCAAGGTCGTGGCGATCGTGGGCTTCGTCATCCTTGGCCTGGCGGCGATTTTCGGCTTTTTGCCCACCAGCCAGGTCAGCGGCGTATCGCATCTGTTCGACACCCAGGGCTTTATGCCCAACGGCATGGGCGCGGTGCTGGCGGCGATCCTGACCACCATGTTCTCGTTCATGGGCACTGAGATCGTCACCATTGCCGCCGCGGAGTCGAAGAACCCCGGCCAGCAAATCACCAAGGCCACCAACTCGGTGATCTGGCGGATTGGTTTGTTCTATCTCTTGTCGATCTTCATCGTTGTGTCCTTGGTGCCTTGGAATGATCCGACACTGGCTGCCGTAGGTTCCTACCAGACCGTGCTCGAGCGCATGGGCATTCCGAATGCCAAGCTGATCGTCGATCTGGTGGTATTGGTGGCCGTGACCAGTTGCCTCAACTCGGCGCTGTACACCGCCTCGCGCATGCTGTTCTCCCTGGGTCGTCGTGGTGATGCGCCGGCTGTGGCCAAGCGCACCAATAAAAGCGGTACGCCTTACTGGGCGGTGCTGCTGTCCACCGGCGCTGCGTTCCTGGCGGTATTTGCCAACTATGTGGCACCGGCGGCGGTGTTTGAATTTCTGCTGGCCAGTTCCGGCGCGATTGCCTTGCTGGTGTACCTGGTGATTGCAGTGTCGCAATTGCGCATGCGTCAGAAGCGTACGGCGGCGGGTGAGAAGATCGTCTTCAAGATGTGGCTGTTCCCGGGCCTGACCTACGCGGTGATGGTGTTTATCGTCGGCACGTTGACCATCATGCTGTTCCAGGAAGCCCATCGGGTCGAAATCATCGCGACGGGCATTCTGAGCTTGCTGGTGGTGTTGGCGGGGTTGTTTGTTGCCAGTCGCCGCAAGGCCCGGAGAGTCGGCGCTCCCGTACTGAACTGACAAGATGTAGATCAAAATGTGGGAGGGGGCTTGCCCCCGATGACGGTGTGTCAGTCAATCATTTGTTAACTGACCCACCGCTATCGGGGCAAGCCCCCTCCCACATTTTGTATGTGTCAGTCTGCTGAATTTGTCAGCGCCTGGGATGCGGCGACGTAGTCTGCCTGGAACTGCGGCGATTCGATCCACGCCAATGTACGGCGGCGGGTGAGCTGTTCCTGGAAGCCCGTTGGGTCGAAATCATCGCGACGGGCATTCTGAGCTTGCTGGTGGTGTTGGCGGGGTTGTTTGTTGCCAGTCGCCGCAAGGCCCGGAGAGTCGGCGCTCCCGTACTGAACTGACAAAATGTAGATCAAAATGTGGGAGGGGGCTTGCCCCCGATGGCGGTGTGTCAGTCAATCATTTGTTAACTGACCCACCGCTATCGGGGGCAAGCCCCCTCCCACATTTTGTATGTGTCAGTCTGCTGAATTTGTCAGCGCTTGGGATGCTGCTACGTAGTCCGCCTGGAACTGCGGCGATTCGATCCACGCCAACGCGGCGGCCTCGTCATCGCTGTCAGTGGCCCATTGCCGATATTCAATCAGCGCCGCCAGGATAAAGTCGGTCGCTTCCTCTTCGCCTTCCTGCTCCAGCACCAGCGCCAGCAGCGGGTGTGCCAGGAATACCGCGCACAGCGCCTGCTGGCTGATTTCGCCGGCGGTGCGCATCTCGACGAACAGTTCGGTCAAGTCCACTGACTCAAGGTCGATACGGCTGTCGTCGCCGGCAAATGCATCCGGCTTGGTTGCGACGGCACGCTGGGTACGGTTTTGCTTAGCCTTGGTTTTTGCCCGCTGGGCGCGTTTTTGCTGCTTGTTTGGCGAGGCCATGGGCGTAACGTCCTTGGGGTTGGGGCAGTTATTGAAGCGCAGGTTGGGAGAAATCCCAAGCAGGTTTGCTCGCGCATCCAACTCGACCACCGGGCAATAGATGAATAGGCTTGGCCTTTGCAACTTGCCAGAGCGTCTTCATGACCCGCGACACCCTTGAGCACAACCAGATTCCTCTCTACGTTGCAGCCATCCTGCTGGCCGCGCTCTGTGGTGTATTCGCGCCGTCTTTTGTCCAGGGCCTCAGCGCGCTCGTCACGCCCGGCATCGCGGTATTGATGTACGCGATGTTCCTGCAAATCCCTTTTCTCGACCTGCGCCGCGGCTGGGGTAGCCAGCGCTTTATGCTGGCGTTGCTGCTGGCCAATTTCATCTTGGTGCCCTTGCTGGTATGGACACTGACTCGTGGCCTGTTGGGGCATCCCGCGCTGTTGGTGGGCGCGTTGCTGGTATTGCTGACGCCGTGTATCGATTACGTGGTGGTATTTACCCACATTGGCAAAGGTGACTCGCGGTTGATGCTGGCGGCCACGCCGTTACTGTTATTGGTGCAGTTGGCACTGCTGCCGGTGTACCTGGGTTTGATGTTGGGAGCGCAATCAACGGTGGTGATTGCGGCCGCGCCGTTTATCGAAGCGTTCCTATTGTTGATTGCGCTGCCGATGGTGCTGGCTGCGACGACTGCATTTTTCGCACGAAGGTCAACGCTGATCAGCCGGTGGAACAGCGTATGGGCCTGGTTGCCGGTCCCGGCGATGGTCCTCGTGCTGTTTGTGGTGATTGGGTCGCAGATCGCATCCGTGATCCGGGATATCAGCGCATTGCTGCCGGTGCTGCCCATCTATGCGGGCTTTGTGCTGCTGGCGCCGCTGATGGGCATGTTGGCCGCGCGGCTGTTCGCGCTGCCGGCGGCAACGGCGCGTGCGGTGACGTTCAGCGCATCCACCCGCAATTCACTGGTGGTGCTGCCCCTGGCGCTGGCTTTGCCTGAAGGCGTGCGCGGGTTGGCCGCGACGGCGGTCATCCTGCAAACATTGGTCGAACTGGTTGCGCAGTTGATCTACATCCGCCTGATCCCGGCCCTGGTATGGCCCGCCAGTCGGTAACGCATGAATTTGCAGGTTTGTTCAGACGCTGTTCAGGGGCGCGGTCGGCACCATAAGCCCGCGCTTCCCACCTGACAGGTCACCCGATGGATCATCGCAACCGCTTTCGCCTGGAGTCACTGGGCATCTTTCTGATCGCCTTATTGCTGTTCACCCTGGGTATCTGGGATCAGCAGCCTCAGGGCTTCGACGGGCGATGGGCGTTGTTCCTGCAGGAAATGTTTCGCCACGGCGCGAGTCTTTTTCCCACCACTTACGGCCAGCCGTACGCGGATTATCCCGGCACCGCGACGTTCTTCAGTTTTGTCTTCGCCCGGTTGTTTGACGCGCCGAACCATCTGGCGAATGTGCTGCCCACCGCGCTCGCTTCGGCCGGGGTGGTTGCCTTGATCTATCGCCTGCTGGCACCGTCCAGCCGGCCTTGGGCATTACTGACGGTGCTGCTTACTCTGCTCACCACCCAACTGCTCGAAAAGTCGCGCTCGGTGTGCCTGGACCAGATGGTTGCGCTGCTGTGTGTCGGCAGTTTCTACCTGTTGCACAGTGGTGAACGGTTGGGCTCGCGGTTCAGGCAGCTCGCGGTTTTCCCCTTGTTTGTCCTGGCCTTCGCGATTCGTGGGCCGTTGGGGTTGATCGAGGTGTGTGGCGTGACATGTGTGTACTGGGCGCTGGGCCGGCCGGGGGAGCGGGTCAGTCAGGTGCTGGTTCACGGCGTTGTCGGGTTGGTGTTGCTGGCGGCGTGCTGGTGGGTGCTGATGAAGCTCGCCCGAATCAGTGGTGGCGATGCCTTTGCCGATGAGGTGTTCAAGATGCAGGTCGGCGGGCGGCTGGATGAGTCCGGCGAGCCGTTTTACTTCTACTTCCAGCTGAGTTTGTACCGGTACTTCCCGGTGGTGCCGTTGGCCCTGGCGACGTTGATCGCACTGCGTCATCGCTGGGCGCAGCGCTGGGTCAGTGATGATGTGCAATTGCTGATGCGCCTCGGCGCGTGCGGCTTGATGATTTTGCTCGGCCTGTCAGTGCCGCATTTCAAGCGTGCCTATTACATCCTGCCCATGGTGCCGATGTTTGCCGCTGTCGCGGCCTATGGCCTGCTCCAGGCGCAAGGCTGGCTGGTTGGCGTGCGCCGCTGCTACGAGGGGCTGGTCGTGGCGCTGCCGGCGCTGGGCGTGGTGGTGCTGTTTGCGTGCCGGCATGCCTGGCACAAGCATGGCTACTGGCCTGATGTTTCGATGCCGTTATTGATCGGTGTGCTGGTACTGATGCAAGTGGCGGCGCTGCTGGCGTGGCGTCGGCCCGGGCGGTTGATTTGGCTCAGTGGGATCGCCCTGGCGGCGCAGTGGTTGCTACTGATCACCGTAGTCGAACCGGCCAAGGATCTTCAGTTCGATACCCGGCAGTTTGTCAGCCAGGTGGAGGCGCTAAGGGATGCGCAGCCGGGCCCTCTGGTCTTTGTCGACCTGGGTCGGGACACCTGGGCGGTGCGCTACATGATGAATCTGGATCACGATGAGCAACCGTTTTTCGTCGGGCGTAATGAACTGGAAAAGCTCGCTGCATTGCCCCGGCCATCCTGGGTGATTGTGCCGCGCAAGGACGCGGCGTTGTTGAAGGAATCGCCCCTCGAGCCGCTGGCGCCGAGCTTTCAGGGGCGGTTGAATGACAATGCGTTGATGGTGTTTTTGCTTAACTGAGAAGCCCTTTTTAGAAAGCATCTGATACGACGCTCAGCGCGTTAGCGTTGCTCATTCAGTTAGCTCATCGCTACCGTCTATCGGAATCGTAAGGAAAAATACCCATACTTTATAAAATTTCGCTTAAAAATCAGTTCGTTAGTTGGGTTCAAGGCATCTACCGATAAAACAGTCGGGATATTGGCTGACGCATGCTTCGATGTTAATTTGCCACCCTTTGTAAATCGACGGATCGAACATGTATTTCCTCCTGCCATGGACTCGGCTGCTGGGCGCCTTCCTGCTCACTTGCCTGAGCCTGAACAGCGCATTCGCCGCCCCCACGCCCGGGGACCAGGACCTGATCCGCGATCGGCAGAACCGCCTGCTCGAAGAGCAACAGCGGCGCCTTGAAGAACTCAAGGACCTGCCCGGCAAAGCGGCCAAACCCGAGGCGCCCAGCGCGCCCGCCGACACCCGTTGCTTCCCGATCAAGGACATCGAACTCAAAGGCGCCGACAGCCTGCCGGCCTCCGAGCGCGAGCGCCTGCTCAAGCCTTATATCGGCCAGTGCCTGGGCGTGTCCCAGCTCAACGACCTGCTTAAAGCCATCACCGACTACTACCTCGGCAAAGGCCGCGTCACCAGCCGCGCCTACCTGCCGCAGCAAGACCTCTCCACCGGTCACCTGCAAGTGCTGGTGGTGGAAGGCAAGCTCGAAGCCTTGCGCAGCGCCGAAGGCAGCACCGTGACCGAACGCGAACTGGCCATGGCCTTTCCCGGCAAGGTCGGCGAAGCGCTGAACCTGCGCGAAATCGAGCAACTGGTGGACCAGCTCAACCGCCTGCCGTCCAAACAGGCGCAAATGGAACTGACCCCCGGCAAGCAAGTCGGCGGCAGCGACGTGGTGGTCAAGAACGCCGCGCAAAAGCCCTGGCGCGCCAGCTTGTCGCGCAATAACGATGGCCAGAAGAGCACCGGCGAACAGCAATGGGGCGCCGGCCTTGAATGGGACAGCCCGCTGGGCCTGGGCGACCAGTTGATTCTGCGCGGTGGCCACGACGCCATCAGCGACCACCAGAAAACCTCGAAAAACACCATGCTCTATTACAACGTGCCGTGGGGTTGGTGGAACTTCAGCTACACCTACAGCGAGAGCGATTACCGCACCTTCGGCGTGACCGACGACTTCAAATACAAGCAGGACGGCGACAACCAGAACCACCAACTGCGCGCCGAACGGGTGATTCACCGCGATGACGTGAGCAAGACCTCGGTCAACGTCGGCCTGGCGCACCTGCGCACCAACAACTACATCCTCGACGTGCGCACCGCGCCCAGCAGCAACCGCCTCAGCGAACTGCAACTGGGCGTCAACCACGGTCGGCGTATCGGTACGGCCTTCGTCAACCTGGACCTGGGCATGCAAAGCGGGATCGGCCTGCTCGATGCCCAGTCGCAGGAAGAGCGCGACGCCTTCGGCCGCCGTCAGCCGAACTCGCGCTACCGCAAATACACCGCCACCGTCAGCTACCTGCAACCGTTCAGCCTGTGGGGCGAGTCGTTCAGCTTCAGCAGCCTGGCCACCGGCCAACGCAGTGAAGACCCGCTGTTCTCGCCCCAGCGCATGAGCCTCGGCGGCTCGGCTTCGGTGCGCGGTTTCAAAGACCAGTTGCTGACCGGCGACAGCGGCGGCTACTGGCGCAACGAAGTGCGCTGGGCGCGCCCGGTGACCCTCGACTGGATGCGCCCGGCCTTCTTCGAATACGGCGCCAGCGTCGGCTACGACCAGGGCGTGATCCGCAACGACCGCTACAACGACAACGTTCACGGCCGCGTGTCCAGCAACTCACTGGAGCTGTTCGCCCGTGGCAAGAACGTCAGCACCAGCGTGACCTTTGCCCACTCGCTGGAAAGACCCGGAGTCGTCACCGAGCGCGAAGCGCCGATCTACTTCCGCCTGGATTTCTTCCTGTAATTCAACGTTGCGCCGCAGCGAGAAACTGAAAATGGACGTTCGACAATTTGCCTTCCTGGCCCGCCAACCTTCCGCCGCGCTGAAGCCGCGAAACGCGTTCTTCGGTTTGCCCAAGCGCGGGCTGGCGTTGATCCTCGCCAACGCGCTGTTCTGGCAGCCGCTGCTGGCCCAGGCCGAGGGCATTGTGGTCAGCGCGCCGGGCACTACCGTGGGCGCGGCGGGCAACGGCGTGCCGGTGGTGAACATTGCCACGCCGAACGGCGCGGGCCTGTCCCATAACCAGTTCCAGCAGTACAACGTCGGCCCCAACGGCGTGATTCTCAACAACGCCAACGGCGCGCTGCAAAACACCCAACTGGGCGGGATCATTGTCGGCAACCCCAACCTCAAGGGCGGCGCGGCCAGCGTCATTCTTAACGAAGTCAACGGCGGCAGCGCCAGTCAGTTGCGCGGCTACACCGAAGTGGCGGGGCAGTCGGCCAAAGTTATCGTCGCCAACCCGTACGGGATTACCTGCGCCGGTTGCGGCTTTATCAACACGCCCAACGTCACCCTCACCACCGGCAAACCCATCATCGACCCAACCGGCCAGCTGAAAAGCTACCAGGTCGATGGCGGCGCCGTGACCATTGACGGCGAAGGCTTGAACGCCAGCAACGTCGACCGCTTCGACATCATCACCCGCTCGGCCAAGATCAACGCACAAATCAACGCCCGCGAACTCAACGTCATCGCCGGGCGCAACGACGTCGATGCACAAAGCCTGAACACCACGCCGCGCGCCGACGACGGCAGCGCCAAACCCGAGCTGGCGATCGACTCGTCGGCCCTGGGCGGCATGTATGCCGGCGCGATCAAACTGGTGGGCACCGAAGCCGGTGTGGGCGTGAAGCTCGACGGCACCCTGGCCGCCAGTGGTGGCGACATCCAGCTCGATGCCAATGGGCGCTTGAGCCTGGTCAATGCCAAGGCCAGCGAAGCGGTGGTGATCAAGGCCGACCAGCTTGACGCCACGGGCGCGGTGTATGCCGGTACCCGAATCGATGCGCAAACGACCACAGGCTTGAGCAACCAGAAAAGCCTCGCCGCACGCGACAGCATCAGCCTGACCAGCAGCGGGCAGGTGATCAACAACGGCATCATCGAGGCCGGCGTGAATGCCGATGAAAGCCGCAATACCAGCGGCGACGTCAACCTGACGACGGCGAGCCTGAAAAACAGCCAAAGCGTGGTTGCCAGTCGCACCCTGACGGTCGCCGCTGCACAAACCCTGGATAACCAGGGCGGCACCTTGAGCGGTGTGAAAACCGTGGCCAGCGCAGGCCAGTTCGATAACCGGGGCGGCCGGGTTCTGGGCGCCGACGCGCTCAAGGTCAATGCCACCGGCCTGGATAACCGCGCGGCTGGCTTGGTGCACAGCGATAACAGCACCGACGTCACGGTGACAGCTGCACTGGATAACCAGAACGGCCGAGTCATAGGCCTCAACAACCTGACGCTCAAAGCCGGGCAATTGACCAACGATAACGGCTTGGTCGCGAGCCAACAGCAGGCCCAGCTAACCGCCGGGCCATTGAGCAACCGGGCGGGCGAAATCTCCGCCCGGCAAACCACCCTTAGCGCCACGTCGCTGGATAACCGTTCCGGCAAACTGCTGGGCAGCCAACTCAACGTGACCGCCAGTGGCGCCATTGATAACCGCCTGGGGATTTTTTCCGCCACCAGCCTGCTGACGGTGCAAGCCGCAAGCCTGGACAACAGCGACCAAGGCTCCGTCGCCAGCCAGGGCAACCTGACCGCGACCATCGCCGGGCTGCTCGACAATCACAATCAAGGCAACCTGGTCAGCCAAGCGGCCCAGCAGGTTCAGGTCGGTCAGCTGAACAACGCCCAGGCTGGGCTGGTATCGAGTAAAACCACCCTGGCGCTGCACGGCGATACCCTGGCCAACCAGGGCGGCCTGGTGATCGCTGATGGGGCGTTGACCCTGACCGGTGGCAGCGTCGACAACAGCAATGGCGGCCAACTGAGCAGTGATAGCCGGTTGACGCTCAATGCCAACCATCTGGAAAACGGCGCAGGTCGAATCAGTGCCAAGGGTGATCTGCAGGCCACCGTCGGCGTGCTCAACCAGCAAGCGGGTGAGTTGGTCAGCGAAGGCGTGCTGAGCCTTACTGGCACCTCGGTGGACAACCGCAACGGCGGTCTCATTGCCGCCACCAACGGCGTTGATTTGCGCAGCCAAACCGTGCTCAACCAGCAAGGCGAGATCTCCAGCCAGGCCAAGGTGCTGCTGGTGGCCGACCAGTTGAACAACAACGCCGGCAAGGTGATTGGTGACAGCGGCTTGAGCCTGACCGTGCAACGCCTGCTCAACCAGAGCAAAGGCCTGCTGGCGGGACGCGAGGGCCTCGTACTGAACGGCGGTCAACTGGATAACAGCTTGGGCGGGCGCATCACCAGCCAGAAAGACCTGAACATCAACCTGACCGGTGACCTGTTCAACCATGACCAAGGCACCTTGCTCAGTGAAGGCGCGTTAACGGTGAAGGCTGGCGCGCTGGACAACCGCCAGGGCGGCATTCTGTCCGCCGCCAACGCGCTGTCGATCACAACGGACGGCCAACTGAACAATCAGGCGGGCAAACTGCTGGCCGATGGCACGGCCACCTTGGTGAGCGCTGTGCTGAACAACAGCCAGGGCGGTGTGATCAGCGCCAAGCAACAGGTTGACTTGCGCAGCGCGGGTCTGGACAACAGCCAGCGCGGCAGCATCAGCAGTGACGCCGGCATCACCCTCAATGCCGGGCAACTGGACAACAGCCAGCAAGGTTCGATCTTTGCCAAGTCCACGGTCAAGGCCACCCTGACCGGGCTCGACCAGCATGACCGTGGCGAGCTGGTCAGCAATACCAGCATCGACCTGGACTTGAACCATGGGCAACTGATCAACCGCGACCACGGGTTGATTGCGACCCCCGGCCAATTGCTGCTGAGCAACCTGGGCAGCGTCGACAACAGCCAGGGCGGCGAGATTTCCAGCACCCAATCCTTCCTGTTGACGGCCGACGCGCTGAACAACCGGGGCGGCAAAGTCATCAGTGGCGACAGCCTTCAGGTGCGCATCGCCAAGGCGCTGGATAACAGCGTCGAAGGTGTGTTGTCAGCCAAGCACCTCTTGCAGGTGGATGCCGATAGCCTGGACAACCAGGCCGGTGGCGCCCTCGCCAGCCGTGGCGCGCTGGACCTGAAGGTCACAGGCCTTCTGGACAACCATAATCAGGGGCTGATTTCCGCTGCCACTGCGCTTACTACAACCTCAGGCTCATTGAACAACAGCGACAAGGGCCGTCTCTCGGCCGGCACGCTGCAGACTCTCAATACCGGCGCGCTGGATAACCGCCAGGGCGGGCAACTGGTCAGCGATGGCAGCCTGACGGTGACCGCTGCCGATGTGGATAACCGCAGTGGCGTGATCGGCAGCCAGCAAGCCTTGAACCTGACCGTCGGCAACCTCGACAACAGTGCGGGCCTGATCAACAGCCAAAGCGATCTCACCCTGGCAGGCCAGCGTGTGGACTCAAGCCAGGGCGGAGAAATCTCGTCCAAGGGCGACTTGAAACTCACGATCCAGAAGCTGATCCAGCGCCAGGGCCGCTTGATCGGCGAACGCGCCGTGAGCCTCGACCTGCAAGGCGGCGATCTGGACAACAGTGGGGGCTTGATCAGCGCCAATGGACCGTTGACCTTCGCGCGCCTGGCCAACCTGACCAACCGTGAACAAGGCGAAATCTCCAGCCAGACGGCGTTCAGCGTGGCCGCCAAGCGCATTGATAACGGTGATCGCGGGGTCATCCTCAGTGCCGATCAATTGCGTCTCGAAGCGGATGCCGTGGTCAACGCTGACAAGGGTTTGATCTCCGGCTGGAATGGCCTGACGGTCGTCGGGGGCAGCCTGGACAACAGCGCCGAGGGTACGTTGTCGAGCAAGAGCGGGACCCTGCTCACCACGCTCACCGGCACGCTGGATAACCACGCGGCAGGTGCCCTGGTCAGTCAGGGCAAGCAAACCATCAGCGCGGCCGGCCTGAACAATGATCAAGGGATCATCTCAGGCCAGGCGGATGTCAGCCTCACCGTCGCCGGGCGCCTGGACAACAGCAACGGCGGCTTGATTTCCGCCGGTCAGCACCTGGGTTTCAACCATGCCCAGAGTGAAATCCTCAACCGTGGCGGCCAGATCAGTGCTGCCAGCATCACCCTGGTTGGCCAAAGCCTGGACAACAGCGCCGGTCAACTGATCAGCCAGGGCACCCTGGAAGGCACCCTCAGCGGTGCGCTGATCAACGCCAACAACGCCCGTCTGGCCAGTGGCGCAGCCTTGCTGCTGAACGCGTCGAGCCTGGATAACCGGGGCGGCCAACTGGTCAGCCAGGACCGACTCGACCTGACCCTCGCCGACGATCTGGATAACCGCGATAAAGGCACCCTCGCCAGCCAGAAAGACCTGGTGATCAAGCTGTTGGCCGGTGACATCAACAACCAGCAGGACGGCCTGATTTTCAGCCAGAAGGGCAAGCTCGATCTGGCTGCCCGTACCCTGAATAACCAGAAGGGCACGCTGCAAAGCCAAGTCGATAACCGGCTACGTCTGAGTGGCGACCTGAACAACCAGGGTGGCCGGGTCGACAGCCTCAGTGGCAACCTGGACCTGCAAACCGCAAGTGTGGTCAACAGCGCCGGCGGGATACTCAACAGCAGCAAGGGCTGGATCAAACTGGTCAGCGGCCTGTTCGACAACGGCAGCGGGATCACCCAGGCGCAATCGCTGGACATCACCGCCAACGGCGGCTTGCTCAACCAACTGGGGCACCTGTCGGCCCTCGGCGGTGAAAACCGTATCGTCACCAGCACCTTGAATAACCAGGGTGGCGGTGTGTATGCCGACACCTTGCTCAAAGTCACGGCCCAGGATTTCGATAACCAGGGCACGGCTGCCGGCAACGGCGGCAAGGTCGGCGCGCGTACTATCGACTTCGGCCTGACAGGCGCCCTGAGCAACCGCTTTGGCCTGATCGAAAGCGACGATACCCTGGGCCTCGCCGCGCAAACC
Organism: Pseudomonas orientalis; assembly: GCF_001439815.1. Lineage (GTDB taxonomy): Bacteria > Pseudomonadota > Gammaproteobacteria > Pseudomonadales > Pseudomonadaceae > Aquipseudomonas > Aquipseudomonas orientalis. The sequence goes on from NZ_JYLM01000010.1 coordinate 250,460, forward strand.
ATCAGCAACGTGGGCGGTACCCTGCGGGCCATGGGCCGCACCGGTTCCACCCGCATCAGCACACTGGGGCTGTTCGATAACCGCCTCGGTGCGCTGGAAAGCGCCAACGAATCGCTCGACCTGCAAGCGGCCAGCCTGGACAACAACGGCGGGCGCATCGTGCATACCGGCAGCGGCACATTCGACCTGACGTCCGACCAGGTCACCCGTGCCGGCGGCAGCTTCGTCACCAGCGGCCAACTGGACATCACGGCCGCCAAGTGGACCAACAGCAGCGTGATTCAGGCCGCCCGCCTGAACCTCGACATCGGCGAGTTCACCCAGACCGCCAGCGGCCAGTTGCTGGGCGCACAAAGCCTGACCGGCGTCGGCGGCACCTGGACCAACGAAGGCTTGCTGGCCAGCGATGGCACCTTCAACCTGACACTGACCGGTGGCTACAGCGGCAACGGCCGGGTCAGCAGCCTGGGCGCCATGAGCCTCACCAGCGCCCGCATGGACCTAGGCGATAACGCACGCATTGCCGGCGGCGCACTTACCCAGATCAACAGCACCACCCTCAACAATCGCGGGCGCCTGACCGCCATCGGCGACCTGACCGTCAACGCCACCACCTTGAACAACTACGGCACCCTGGGCGGCGCTGGAAAGGTCCGCCTGAACGCCACTCACCTGCTCAACGACAAGGGCCTGGTCTTCAGCGGCAACGACATGACGTTGCGCGTCAATGATTTCAGCAACCGCTATGGCGACGTCTACAGCCTGGGCGGCCTCGACATCGCCCGCGACGACGCCAACGGGCGCAGCGTCCTGATCGAAAACGTCTCCGGCACCCTGGAAAGCACCGGCAACATGCGTTTGCTGGCCGACACCCTGAGCAACCGCCGCGACCAGTTCAGCACCGAAATGAAACTGGTGTCGGGCAGCTTCGACACCTACTACGACGACTTCTGTGACGGCAAGGGCTGTGAAGTGCACTTCCGCTCGGTTGAGCGCTACGAGGACGTCGTCACCGGCAGTTCCCCCACGGCGTACATCTCATCGGGTGCAGGCCTGACCGTTGGCGCGCAAACCGTCGACAACCTCTACAGCTCAATCTCGGCTGCGGGCAATATCCAGATCGATACCGGTGTACTGAACAACACAGGCGCGGCAGGTGGCGAAGATCGCCACTTCGACTCGGAGTTCTATACCCGCAACGACAGCGTCTACAACACGTTTATCACTCGCAGGGATCAGTTCAACCTCTACAACAACCCCAACTCGGCCGACTACCGTCCCGGCGAAATGACCATCGCCAAGCTGAGGGACGGGATCGGTACCTTCTACAACGACTCCAGCTATGTCGTCGCCACCGCCGGACGTGTGATTGCCGCCGCTGTTATTCAGGCGGCCGGTTCCGTCACCGTTAACGCCACGCAGCAAATCAACAACAGCGTGATCCGCGCCAACGCCACGGATATCAATACGCCGGCGCAAAACCGCAACACCAACTCCGACGTATTTGCCTCCACGGTCAAACCGGCGATTACTGCGCAACTGCCGCCGGACCTGGCCCAGCGTCAGGTCAATCCGGTGACCTTGCCGGGCTTCAGTTTGCCGACCAGTCAGAACGGTTTGTTCCGCCTCAGCGGCCAGGCCGCGAAGGCCGGCGCAGCGGGTAAAACCGCCACCGGCAGCGCTGACTTCAGCGTGAACGGGCGAGTGGTCAGCGCCGCCGAGCGCGAGAAAACCCTCGACTACAGCGCCGTGCAAGAACGCGGCTTCAGCCTCGATGGCCAGCCGGTCAGCGGCGCGGTCAGTGGCCAGGGCCCGTTGGTGCTGGACAGCCGCGCGCCTTCGGTCACCCGCGTGCAGGGTGTGCCGGACATTGCCCCGGTGGATAACAGCCATAAATACCTGATCGAAACCAACCCGGCGCTCACTGACCTCAAGCAGTTCATGAGCTCCGACTACCTGCTCGGCAAACTCGGCTACAACCCCGACGCCAGTTGGAAGCGCCTGGGCGACGGCCTCTACGAGCAACGCCTGATCCGCGAAGCCGTGGTGGCGCGCACCGGCCAACGCTACATCAACGGCCTCGCCAGCGACGACGCGCTGTTCCGCTACCTGATGGACAACGCCATCTCCTACAAGGACTCGCTCAACCTGCAACTGGGCGTATCGCTGACCGCCGAGCAAGTGGCGGCGCTGACCCACGACATCGTCTGGATGGAAGAAGCCGAGGTCAACGGCGAAAAAGTCCTGACCCCCGTGCTCTATCTGGCTCAGGCCAACAACCGACTGGCCCCCAACGGCGCGCTGATCCAGGGCCAGGACGTGAGCCTGATCAGCGGCGGCGACCTGCACAACAGCGGCACCCTGCGCGCCACCAACAACCTGAGCATGGTCGCCGGCAACATCGACAACAGCGGCCTGATGCAAGCCGGCAACCGCCTGGAAATGCTCGCCACCGACTCGATCCGCAACAGCCGTGGCGGCATCATCACCGGCCGCGACATCAGCGCCACGGCCGCGACCGGCGACATCATCAACGAGCGCACCGTCACCACCTTCAAGCGTGACGGCGAGCGATTCCAACTGCGCGACGACGTGGTCAGCGACGCCTCGCGCTTCGAAGCTACCGATACCTTGAGGCTCAACGCCGGCCGGGATGTGCTCAACGTAGGCAGCAATCTCAAGGCTGGCGGCAACGCCAGCGTGACCGCCGGCCGCGACGTAGTGATCGCCAGCCAGACCGAAGAAGACAGCGCCGCCTACCAGCGCCGCCGGGTCAAAAGCACTGAACAAACCCTGCTGCAACACGGCTCCAGCGTGGAGGTGGGCGGCAATCTGGCCATCGATGCCCGACGCGACATCGCCGTGGTCGCCAGCACCGTCAGCGCGGCCAAAGACCTGAGCGTCAAAGCCGGCGAAAACCTGACCCTGGCCGCTGCCGCCAACGAACAGCACGACTACTCCAAAGGCAAAAAAGGCCAGACCAAAACCACCACCCAACTGGACAGCGTCACCCAACAAAGCGCCGAACTCAAAGCCGGCGGCGACCTGATCGCCGTGGCCGGCACCGACCTGACCCTGGTCGCGAGCAAAATCAGCGCAGGTAACGAAGCCTACGTGCACGCCGACAACGAACTGCAACTGCTGGCCGCGCAAGACAGTAACTACTCGCTGTATGACATGAGCAAGAAAGGCGGGTGGGGCAGCAAGAAGACCCAACGGGATGAAGTGACCGATGTGAAGAATGTCGGCAGCGAGATCAAGACGGGGGGTGACCTGACGCTGGAAAGTGGTGGGGATCAGAAGTATCAGGCGGCGAAGCTCGACAGTGGCGGTGATATTGCGATTGTCAGTGGTGGGGCGGTGACGTTTGAGGCGGTGAAGGATCTGCATCAGGAGAGTCATGAGAAGAGCAAGGGAGATGCGTTCTGGACATCGTCAAAAGGTAAAGGCAATACCGATGAGGCCCTGCGCCAGACCCAAATGGTGGCTGAGGGAAATATCGCGATCAAGGCGGTGGAAGGTCTGAAGATCGACGTCAGGCAGGTCAACCAGCAAACCGTCAGCCAATCGATTGATGCGATGGTCAAGGCTGATCCGCAGTTGGCCTGGATCAAAGAGGCCGAAGCGCGTGGGGATGTGGACTGGAGGCAGGTCAAGGAGATTCATGACAGCTTCAAGTACAGCAACTCGGGGTTGGGGCCGGCGTCGCAGATCATTATTGCGATTGTGATGGCGGCGGTGGTTGGGCCGTTGGCTGCTGGTGCGGCTGCCAGTGCAGGGGCGGGCGTAGGGGTGGCCGCCGGAGCTGGGGCGGTGGCAGCGGGAGCGGCGACTAACGCTACGGTCAGTGTTGTTAACAACCGTGGCAACTTGGGCGCGGTGCTCAAGGACGTGACTTCTTCGGATGCGATGAAGGGGTATGTGATTGCTGGCGTCACTGCTGGCATGACCGCTGCTTATTTTGGTGACTGGACTGGTACTCAAACAAACACAATTACCGGGAAAGTTACGACACCGGGTCTACTGAACACTTGGAGCGGTGTTGGTAAATTTGCCGCCAACCAAACACTGCAAAGCGGCACATCCATGCTGTTGAGCAAGGCGCTGGGGCAGGGTGGCAGTGCCAGCGATGCGCTGAAAAGTGCGCTCTTCAACACGTTGGCGGCAGCCAGTTTCAACCTGGTGGGGAATTACACCCAAAATGTAGTTGCCGATGGTTCGGCGCCCAAGATTGCGATTCACGCGATGGTGGGTGGTTTGCTGGCTGAGGCTACGGGCGGCGACTTCAAAACCGGTGCGCTGTCAGCGGGGGCGAATGAGGCGCTGGTTACTCATCTGGATACGCTGGTCAAAGGTAACGATGAATTGCTGACGATGAGTTCGCAGATCGTCGGTGTGCTGGCTGCGGCAGGGCAGAAGGATGCAGATGCGGCCAAGCTGGAGAAAGGTAGTTGGGTTGCGAAGAATGCTACGCAGTACAACTATCTGCTTCATCACGAAGTAGAAAAGATGCTTGAGGAGGTTGATAGCAAGAAAACAGAAGAAGAGAAAAGAGAGGTTCGGAACCGATATATTCAACTCGATCAGGAGCGAAACGAACAGTTGAGTGCAATTTGTACTCAGACACCAGATGTTTGTAAGTCTACTTCTGCATCGCTTGTAAGCGATGATCAAAAGCTAGTTGAATTAGTCAGTCAGTTAAGAGCGCAGGGGAAAGGAGGGGCGGCGCTTGCGGTTGGTAGCTTTATTGACAGTAATTTGTCTGCGACGAACATAATTGCGGCGGAGATAAAGGCTGCAGACGGCGGAGCTTTGGAAACTCTGGCTGCTGAAGGTGTTAAAGCCGGTGTCGGTGTGGTGGCTATTAAGCCTGGGGCTGGAAAAGGTAAAGGGAGTGCTTTGCCAGTACCGGACTCAAAGGTCGCATCCAATGGCTTGAACTATAAATCAAACCCTAAACACACTCTAGGTGGCGACGGTAATAGAGCAAATGCGGGAATCGAACCAAAGAACTCGATTGATATTTTTGAGAGTTCTATTCCGAGCTCGAAAGTTTACAATAATAAAGAAGTTCGATATGGTGTGGATGACGTTGGGGGCGTTCATCGATTTGAAGGTACGAACGGGGAGTTTCATTGGAATGGCAGCACAGGTGACTTGAGAAATCCGCTCAATAAAAGTGATATTCCGAATGACATTAAAAAGCAGCTAGGTGTCGGCGGTAAGGGGAGGTGAGGAAATGATATTTGGTGACCCGCATAACTTTGCGATTCTGATACAGTACGTTCCAGAGTGGGGCGATAGTACATCCAAAAATGGAGTATTTCATTTCTGTATTGATGGGTGTTTTTTTCCGGAAGAAATAAACACGTCAACACTTTGGGTTGATGTTTATTCGCTGCTTGACGATTCGAATCCGTTGTATTTATTTCAGGATAATAAAGATATTTTTGAAAAAGATATTAAATCTGCTTTCAGCTGCATGCTCGGAATGATCGCCCCAGAACTAATAGGTGAAGATGAGTCTGAGGAGTTTGAGCAGGATTACAAATTTCAAGCGTCAACGGAGAATATAAATGACTCCGGATGTGTTGTTTTTGCTGTTTCGAATAATGACTTGGTCAGGGTTCTTGGTGCAAGGCACAGTAAGTTGCAGCAAGACGGAAAGGGTGGGTGTCATTGGGAGCGAATAGTGAATTTTGATATAAAAGAGGCGTTTGTTGAGAAAAATAAAATTAAGAATTTACTTGTTGGTGTGGAAAGTTACTATTCGTGTATATAGGTTTAATAACGAGAAAGTGGACGGGTTTATTTGGTTGGTTTGTTGGCGATTAGCTCTTTAATAACGTGGGTTTATTTTTTTGTGCCTGCTAGCTGATGGTTAGCCAAGGCGGATAGTCTATAAGACGACATTTTTTTGTAAGTGATTCAATTGTTTAAGTTTAAGTGGAGGATGGGGTAGGTCACGATGTCGAGTAAAACTGGGTAACCTACCCTCATCTCTTTTTCTCTATTAATAATCAGGGGGTTACTGGGTTTGCTTTTTTCAAAGCATCGTTCACTAGAAGGTGCGCGCTTTCGATTAGCTGGGCCAAACCAAAGGTTTGAAGTCGCTGTGATCCGCTTGAGGAAAACGCTTGTTCATTCGCCATTGCTGATGCCGAAGCCAAAAGCTCACTCGCATTCACTAATGCTTCTTCGGAGCTCAAGCCTGGCCTCACATTGAAAACACTGGTAGGAAAATCGTCATCATATATTTGCGTGTTCATGAGCGACACTCCTATGCACCACACATTGAACGAGCGTTAACGGCAGAGCGCGAACATCTCATCACGACTTTTACTTCAATAACTCGACAGTTTCGATTTGTAGAAAACATCCACTCGATCCTCAGACAGTTAAGAGCCACCACCTTCGTTGCGACACGAGTGGGTGGTGGACCGTGCGAGGGTCGCAAACCGGTGTCCGAGGGTACCGGCCGGGCAAAAGCCCGCCTCACACGGTCCACCATAGATGCGGTAAGCAGGCATAAAAAAAGCGCCTGCTACAGAGCTATGGCGCTACCGCGCCTCAGACTACTTCAGGTTGCGACACCCGGCCACAGGATTTACTGCGACGGGGAATCCTAGCCAAGTTAGTTCCTATGGCTCAACCTCGTCAGTTCGTGGGAAAAGTCCGAAGCTCGTGATCACGGCAATACGTCTTCAAAAATGATCCAGTTTTCCGACCGTCCGGCCAGCGCTACATCAACGGTCTCGCCAGCGACGACGCGCTGTTCCGCTACCTGATGGACAACGCCATCTCCTACAAGGACTCGCTCAACCTGCAACTCGGCGTATCGCTGACCGCCGAGCAAGTAGCGGCGCTGACCCACGACATCGTCTGGATGGAAGAGGCCGAGGTCAACGGCGAGAAAGTCCTGACCCCGGTGCTCTACCTGGCCCAGGCCAACAACCGACTGGCCCCCAACGGCGCGCTGATCCAGGGCCAGGACGTGAGCCTGATCAGCGGCGGCGACCTGCACAACAGCGGCACCCTGCGCGCCACCAACAACCTGAGCATGGTCGCCGGCAACATCGACAACAGCGGCCTGATGCAAGCCGGCAACCGCCTGGAAATGCTCGCCACCGACTCGATCCGCAACAGCCGTGGCGGCATCATCACCGGCCGCGACATCAGCGCCACGGCCGCGACCGGCGACATCATCAACGAGCGCACCGTCACCACCTTCAAGCGTGACGGCGAGCGATTCCAACTGCGCGACGACGTGGTCAGCGACGCCTCGCGCTTCGAAGCTACCGATACCTTGAGGCTCAACGCCGGCCGGGATGTGCTCAACGTAGGCAGCAATCTCAAGGCTGGCGGCAACGCCAGCGTGACCGCGGGCCGCGACGTAGTGATCGCCAGCCAGACCGAAGAAGACAGCGCCGCCTACCAGCGCCGCCGGGTCAAAAGCACTGAACAAACCCTGCTGCAACACGGCTCCAGCGTGGAGGTGGGCGGCAATCTGGCCATCGATGCCCGACGCGACATCGCCGTGGTCGCCAGCACCGTCAGCGCGGCCAAAGACCTGAGCGTCAAAGCCGGCGAAAACCTGACCCTGGCCGCTGCCGCCAACGAACAGCACGACTACTCCAAAGGCAAAAAAGGCCAGACCAAAACCACCACCCAACTGGACAGCGTCACCCAACAAAGCGCCGAACTCAAAGCCGGCGGCGACCTGATCGCCGTGGCCGGCACCGACCTGACCCTGGTCGCGAGCAAAATCAGCGCAGGTAACGAAGCCTACGTGCACGCCGACAACGAACTGCAACTGCTGGCCGCGCAAGACAGTAACTACTCGCTGTATGACATGAGCAAGAAAGGCGGGTGGGGCAGCAAGAAGACCCAACGGGATGAAGTGACCGATGTGAAGAATGTCGGCAGCGAGATCAAGACGGGGGGTGACCTGACACTGGAAAGTGGTGGGGATCAGAAGTATCAGGCGGCGAAGCTCGACAGTGGCGGTGATATTGCGATTGTCAGTGGTGGGGCGGTGACGTTTGAGGCGGTGAAGGATCTGCATGATGAGAGCCACACCAAGAGCAAAGGTGACTTGGCGTGGACGAGTTCCAAAGGCAAGGGCAACACCGACGAGACGTTACGCCAGACGCAGATGATTGCAGAAGGTAGCGTCGTGATCAAAGCCGTCGATGGCTTGAAAATTGACATCAAGCAGATCGATCAAAGTACGGTTAGCCAGACGATTGATGTGATGGTCAAGGCCGACCCGCAACTGGCTTGGTTAAAAGAGGCCGAGAAGCGTGGGGACGTGGATTGGCGCCAGGTTAAAGAACTGCACGACAGTTTCAAATATAGCAATTCAGGCTTAGGCGCCGGCGCACAAATCATCATTGCGATCATTGTTACGTACTTCACGATGGGGGCCGCCAGCGGTGTAATTGCCTCTGCGGGGGTGGGGACGTCGATGGCTAGTGCCACGGCTGCTTCTACCGCCGTGTCTGCTGCAGGCTGGGCCAATGCTGCGGGCAGCGTCGTGGCTGGTGGCATGGCGAGTAACGCTACGATCAGCGCCATCAATAACCGGGGCAACCTGAGCACCGTCTTCAAGGATGTGACTTCCAGCGACGCGATGAGGGGCTATGTAGTATCCGGCGTCACGGCTGGCTTGACTGCTGGTGTATATGACAAATGGACCGGCACTCAGACCGGTACTTCCACAGCACTACCCAACTCAGGTGCGGTTGCGACCGTAAGTCCGTTGAGCACTTGGCAAGGCGTGGGGCAGTTCACGACTAACCAGGTACTGCAAAACGGTACGTCCGTATTGCTGGATCGAGCGCTCGGAGGGGAGGGCCGCCTGGGTGATGCGTTGCAAAATAGCTTGGCCAATGCATTCGCTGCCTACGGTTTCAACCTGATTGGCGATACCACCAGAGGTCACTTGGCCGATGGGGGCATCGCCAAGATCGGGCTACATGCAGTGATGGGCGGGTTGGCGGCTGAGGCCTCGGGAGGGGATTTCCGCACGGGCGCTCTGGCAGCTGGCGTGAATGAGGCATTGGTAGATAGCCTCTACAAGAACTACGCCGACATGCCCGATGACCAGAAGAAACGTTTGCTGGTCATGAATTCGCAGGTGGTCGGTGTACTTGCTGCATCGGTACAGGGCGATGCTGATGCGCAGAGCTTGCAAACTGGGGCTTGGGTTGCGCAGAACCTGACGCAATACAATTTTCTGGAGCATCTGCCACCAGGTTTAAGTGAATACGGATCAGCGGCGACTACTCTGGCAAAGGACATGGTAGAAAAAGGTGCCACTAACGACCAAATTGCCCAAGCACAGCTGGAGCTGGCCCGAGGGCAAGGTTTTGAAGGGGTTCAACCGGCTAATGAGTTCGTCAAGGCTTGGGCCTATTTTATGGCCGGTGAGCTCACAGGTGCGGGGCTGGCGGCTGTATTAGGTCGGCTTGTGGTGGGGGGGGGCAAAAGGCACACTGAACACACCCTTGCTTGATGAGTTAACTGCTAATAGTGTGAAATTTATCCCAGAGAATGTCATTGCAACGACTCGCAGCTCTAGCGGGAAAGTTGTATTTCTAGAGACTGGAAACTCAAAAGCTGGGTTGCAGCACATTATTGAGGAGCATGGCAGCCAATTTGCTCAGATGGGTGTGTCTGAGGCTCAGATTCCGGGCGTGGTAATGAAGGCGGTTTCTGAGGGTAAGCTTGTTGGTTATCAAGGCTCAGGAGTTGGGCGCCCAGTTTATGAGTTAATCATTAATGGACAGCCGCAACGAATTGCTGTGACTGTTGGCGACAACGGCTTTGTTGTCGGTGCAAATCCAAGAGGGAGTGCTAAGTGAAAAAGATAAAGTTGATGGCTGATTATCAGTGTCACCCACTTTGGAATATGTCCCCTGACGAGTATGGGGACATAGATCCTTGCGACCTTCCTATCTCTAAAGAGCTCCAGCTGCGTCTATCAAAGTGGGCCAATATGTACGATGAAACATTGGATGCAGATTACCCTCCAAACTCTGGATTCAAGAGTGAAGAATTAGAGCGAGAATTCAAGCGAGAGGGAGAGCGATTAGCTGAAAGTTTGAGAAGCGAACTCGGTCCGGCTTTTTCTGTTTCGCTAAAGGTTTAGTTTGTGCAAAAACAACAGGTTTTGCTGGAAAGGTAGCAGGCGATATTTATGAGAAATTTATTCCCTGATTTGTACTCTGACATTGTTTCAGGTGTGTCAGCAGCAGGATTCTCTTTAGGTGAATCGTTTTCCAGTGTTAGCGAAAAAATTGGGGAAGTTGAGTGGTATGGTCCGGAAGTAGCTGTTCGTGACATTTCTTCTTAAAAATAACTATTGGGTCGGAATTAGGAGAAGGGTCGGTTTCGGTAACGAGTTTATATCTTCATATCGATTTATGAATGAGGCGGTCTCGCTGTACTTCGAAAGTAGTGGGAGGCTTTATAGAACTCCCGTAGGTGAAGGGTATCGTGGAAAATTTAATAGTGTCAGCGTGGGGGATGATCTTCGGGTATTAGAAATGGAGTTTGATGTTTTGTTTAATGATGCAGATGATGACTTCCTTTTAAAAAAATGGGAGCATATTGATGGGGATTAGTTTTGTTACAGATTACAGGGCTTCCTTGGAAGATGCGCCAGAACAAGTTATCAATTTCATATCAATACATGACTGGTCTTTACGATGAAGTAGTGGGTAGATCACGTTTTTCAAAAACCCGTCAAAATAAATTTTCCGAAAAATGGGGTCAGACCACTATTCTTCTGGCGGAGTACTAAACGTGGTCTGACCCCTATTTTTCCTGTTTTTCTGGAAAACACTATGACTACTAATATTAAAGTTGTAAGTACACCAGATATTTCGATGATTAACGAAGTGATTGGCACTATTTATGCGTCAGAGTATTCTGAGTTAGTACTATCGGCAGCTAGCTTTTTAGTAAGTGATGTTTTAAAGGGGGCGCTGATTGGTGTGCTGGGCTTTGTTTATAGTCTGATCAATAAGAACATGCCTGATTATAATGTTTGGTTGTTTTTAGGTAACTCTGCTTGGCAGCCTGACATGAGAATCGTGCGCTATCGAAAATTGTGGGGAGCGCTGAAATTTCGAGGAAATGTAGTTTTGGGCAATGATTCATATGAATCTGTCGTTGAGGCTGCTGGGAAGCTAAAATTTTTTGGAGCTTTACGCCTTTCAGAGCTATCTATCGCAACTGTAATTGATGTGGTTGTTGATGAACGTTGTTCGTATATCGTAGCATTGCCAAAGAATTTTAAGGTGCAAAGTGCTCTTAATATTGGATGGTCTGGAAATTTGTCTGAGGATTTCGGTCTTTGTTGTTGTGTGTGTGAACAAAAAGGGTTGCTTATTAAGCAGGTCGGTGAGTTTGATGATCGTGAGCGAGGTTTTGTATCTATTGGTTTGCCAGGACTCATAGAAAAACTATTGAATTAAATCGGTGAAAAAGGGGGCGCAGCGCTATCAAATCAATGGATAAAACATGCCGATTTTATCCGTCTTCGACGTCCACTGGGCAGCCTTCAGCTTCATTAAGGGGAAAAGGAAAATGGGGTCAGATCACTATTTTTCTGGCGGAGCACTAAATGTGGTCTGACCCTGAGGAATCCCCACAAATTTACCCTAAGCTCTGCGCTTGATGGCGCACCTCATCATGCAGAGCCCGTTCCAATATTTCCAAGTGTCCTCGGCCTCCAAAGTCTGTGCAGCTTCGCCAGTATT
>NZ_JYLM01000011.1 GCF_001439815.1 Pseudomonas orientalis
CCGAGCCTGGGCGAGGTGCCGAGTGGCGGGGCAAGAGCGTTTTGCTTACTTTTGCGCTTTTCAAAAGTGAGCCGCTGTAAAAGCGGAACCCATAGCAGCCGTTACCGCAGAAACGGATATGTACTCGGTCTGATCCAGCATCCTGGTCGGCCCTGAGGCCGCCATCGGGGGCAAGCCTCCTCCCACATTTGGATTGCGATCAATTCAGCGCAAAGCCATTGCGACCTGCCGACTTCGCCCCATAAAGCGCCTTGTCGGCCGCCTCGATCAAGCTGAGCAAGCGCTCCAGTTCAATACCCGCCGCCGCCGCAATGCCGATACTCACACTCACACGCCCGAACGGACTGCCCGGATGTACGATGTTTTCCCGCAGCAACCGATCAATGATCAATTGCGCTACCACCGCCGCGCCTTCGCCGTCGGTCGCGGGCATGATGATGGCTATTTCCTCTCCGCCGTAACGCGCCACCAGATCCGAAGGCCGCCGTACACAGGTTTCCAACAACTGGCTGACCCTCTGCAGGCAGGCATCGCCGGCGACGTGACCCAGGGCATCGTTGTAGCGCTTGAAATAATCGATATCAATCATCAACAACGCCAATGAAGTGCCATCGCGCTGAGCCCGACGCGCTTCCAGGGCCAGGGTGTCATCGAAGCAGCGACGGTTGGCCAGGCCGGTCAGCGCGTCCTTCATTGCCAGCAATTCAAGCTGCCGGTTGGAATCGAGCAGCTGTTGCTGGGCAATACGCAGCGCCTCTTCCACCAGGGTTCGCCGGCGGATATCGAGGATCAGAAACCAGCCGATCAAACCGGTCAGCCCCAGCAGCCCCGCCACCACCACCGCCGACAACGCAGCTTCGATACGCCAGGCCGCCAGCGACTCGTGCTTGCCCAGGGCAACGGTAGTGATCAGCGGCAGGCTCTCGCTTTTGCGGAAGGCATACAGCCGCTCTACTCCATCCAGGCTGGAGGTGTGCGAAGCGGTACCGACGGAGCGGTCCACCAGATGCTGGGAATAGATAGGCGACTTGGAAAAGTTGCGCCCCATGTCCTGCTCGCGGAAGGGGTAGCGCACCAGCAAGGTACCGTCGGTGTAGGACAAACCGATCGCGCCCTCCTGGCCGACATCGAGTTTGCCGAACACCCGTAGAAAGTTTTCCACCCCCAGCGTCACGGCCACCACCCCGGCAAAGTTGCCGGCCGCGTCATCGAAACGGCGGCTGATGGTCACCACCCACTCGCGGTTGGTATGGCTCTGAATCGGCGGGCCGATGAAAGGCTCACGGCTCGGATCGTCGCGATGATGGATGAAATAGGCACGTGCGCTGCTGTTGGCACCCGCCGGAATCAAGCGATTGGACGACATCAGCCAACCGCCCTGGCGGTCGTAGATAGTGATACCGCTCAGTTGTGGCATCAGCGGCTGTTGTCGACGGATCAAGGTGCTGATGCGCTGGATCTGCGCGGGGCCACTGCCTTCGGTTTCCAGGCGCTCGACCAGCCCCAGCAACAGCAGCGCGCTTTGCCGCACGATGCCTTCGGTGTAGGTAGTGAGCGCCTGGGTCAGGTTCAAGCCGTGCACGTCCACTTCCGCCAGCGCCCGCTCGCGGGAAGACAGGACCTTCCAGATCGTCAACGACGTCAGGGAACAGCCGATCACCAACAGCAAAAGCATCACAAGACGGGTATCGCGCTTCACGTCAGCACCTTAAGGAAGTCCGGTTTCCGTTCCAGCCATCATTTGAACGTCGGTACTCACAGGGGCCACCGGTTCCGGGGCGCAAGCATACAAGCAGTCCGGCGGGGCCGCAGCAACAGAGTGGGCCTGGGCATGCGCCGTTTCGAGAGGGCGCCAGGCAAAGGTCACCGCCAGCCGCAAACCAGGCAAAGCGGTTATTGCATTTAATGACGGCACATTGGCAACTCAGTCCAATAGCAGGCATCGCCATTATTTCAATATCAACCCAAGTTAAAAAGTTATACGAAGCGGCACACAAACAGCCATTTTGTACAAGTTTTTCGCTACACACTACCGTTCATCGCCATTTCGAAAAAATTTCAAAACATCTGGCCGCTTGCTCTTATCGGAGTAGATGTCCGTTGCATAAATGGGCAACTAGCGAAACGACAACTGAACTTGGAGTATTGTTATGACCACTAGCAATAAAAACCCTGGCAACTTCGCTAACGATCGCGAGAAAGCGTCGGAGGCGGGAAAGAAAGGCGGCCAGGCGTCAGGTGGCAACTTTGCCAACGACCGCGAGAAAGCGTCGGAAGCGGGTCGTAAAGGCGGCCAGAACAGTCACGGTGGTGGACGCAAGTCATAACGAAGGGCATTAATCATGCGAGCGTCAATTGATTACCAGCGTGGCGAGTTGCATCACCGATCAATGGTGGAAGTGCGAACCGGGGCTAAATCCGGCACAGGTTCTAACACAACGCCATGTTACGAACGCCAGCAAGCCGTTGAACTCGCCGAAGCAACTATCGGTGCGACGCAAACACCACCATTGTGCGAGAGACACTTATAGCCCGTGCACCCGCACGACTAAGTGTAAGTTCCCTGCAAGATCGAAATGAACGTTGGACAACCGACATAACGACGAGGTAACTGAACATGAGTACTCAAGACAAGAAAGGCCAAATGAGCGTCAATGAAGCCGGTAAAAAAGGTGGCGAAGCCACGTCGGCCTCCCATGACAAAGAGTTCTATCAAGAGATCGGCAGCAAGGGCGGCCAAAACAGTGGAGGGAACTTCAAGAATGACCCTGAGCGCGCTGCCGAAGCGGGTAGCAAAGGCGGCCAGAACAGCGGCGGGAACTTCAAGAATGATCCCGAACGCGCCTCCGAGGCCGGCCGTAAAGGTGGTCAAAACAGTGGCGGTAACTTCGCCAACGACCGGGAGAAAGCTTCCGAAGCCGGGCGTAAAGGCGGCGAGAACAGCCATGGCGGTGGCCGCAACAGCTGATGTGCTTGATGCAGGGGGGCCAGGCTCCCCTGCTTTCATTGATGAGGGACACCATGCCTTTACACATTATTAATTTCACCGGCCCTGTCACTGCGTCAACCTGCAGCCAACTGATCGAAAAAGCCTCGTTGGCCGTGCAGCAAGACGCCTCGGGCCTGGTGGTGAACATTGCAACCATGGGCGGTGAATGCAGCTACGGGTTCACCATGTATAACTTCCTGATGTCCCTGCCAATACCGGTGCATACCCATAACCTGGGCACGGTGGAGTCAATGGGCAACATCATCTTTCTCGCCGGCGAGCGCCGGACTGCCTGCATCCACAGCAAATTCCTGTTCCATCCGTTTCATTGGCACGTGCAAGGCGCAGTCGATCATTCGCGCATGTCCGAATACGCGATGAGCCTCGATTACGACTTGCAGCTGTATGCCCGCATCGTGGCCGAGCGCACCGCCGGTGCCAGCGAAACATTGGAAACGGAAAAGTACCTGATCGCCGCACCGCGCATTCTCGACCCCCACCAGGCGCTGGCCGCCGGCCTGATCCACGCAATTGAGCTGCCCGTGATCAAGGCGGAGTTTGTGAGCTGCTTCATTCACTCCTGAGGCCGTTAATAGGGGGGAGATTGCACAGCAGGAAGAAGCGACTCGACCGATCATCACGCACCCCTGCTGCCGGCCGGGATACTGGCATTAAAATATCAACTAAGCGCTTGTTTGAAATTCGCACGTTTATTGGTTGAAAACATCCGTCCAATCATGAAAGGTGGTATTCCATTCAGGGAGGAACTGATGTGCCAGACTCACAAGCGAACCGTCGTTGCGTTCAATGCAAACAGCCCTATGAACCGACCACGGAGGAACCTGCCTACCTGGTGTCGACAGCGTCGGAAATGCTCTGCCCGACATGCAAAAACACCTATTCGGCCGAGCTGATGAAAGAGGCACTTCAACGCAGCGTTCTGAAGTTATACAAACTTCAGGAGCGCCGTGGAAAACAGTAGATTTTAAAAATAGCCGCACACACTCGAATGCACTCATTCAACTAAAGGATGCGCTCATTCGGGTGGTGGCGGCACATAGGGTTGTGCAACAAACGGAACACTGCCGGATGGTCTCCATCTTACATTTTCAAGGCCGTAGCGCTCGGCAAGGGGTTTGCTTATTCGCTTGATCTTTTCATTGCGCGAGCGTGGGATGACGCCGATGCCGGCATCGCAACATGCCCAATGCCAAGCCTCCGCGTTGTTCATGAACTCCGCCCTTATAATGAAAGACTTCGGCGTTTGGTGATAGTCGTATTCAATGATATATAAAGAATTTTTCATAACCGCTCCTTCTGTTTTTTTGTTGTTTGAGCAGAATGAAGGTTCAGAATTTTTCTTATCTTAATGACAGATTTTGCTTTTTCAGTGCTTAACAACCATTCGTCGGCAATCCCTGAAAAAAGAATAAACCACCGGCTTTTTTTTGATTCTCAATAGTGAGTCTGTTCACTCCAGACTCTTGGTAAAAACTCCTGTCTTGCCCGTACTTAGTGCGGGCTTTTTTTTGATCGCAGTTCATATGGCTAAACAATGTATGCGTACAGGCCTGGGCTATCGGCCAGATACCTGTGACCATCCTTATATACGCAAAGGCTACTATTTGGGCCTGGACCCAAATGTCTATGTGTGCGTGCGCTGCGGTGAACAACGTGAGCCCGAGCGGTGGGACGATTTCGCACGTCGGCGCATGCCGCCGCGGGGGCTTCTGAATGAATCCCCAACCACTGACAGCGATGATCAATACCCGCCTTGATACCTTTCATCCCCCCATCGTGAAATGCACCGGAACCTCAAACGGCGCAGGATTTTCTACCGAAAACACACCCGTAGGAGGACTGGAAAATGCCTGAGCAACCCCTGATAGCCAACCACACCCCTCAAGACACCCACCGACGCGGCACACTGACCAAGGCTGAACGCGCGCTTTCGTTGACGGCCGGCGCTGCCCTGCTGCTGCAAGGCTGGCGCAAAGGCGGACTGGGCGGCGCATTGCACAGCGCGGCAGGCGCCTACGCCGTATTTCGCGGTTACGCCGGCCATTGCTCACTCAAACAAGCGCTGACGCCAACGCCTTTCGAACAGCAGTTCAGTCGCGAGCATCACTGGCCGATCAGCGAGGCGATCACACGCAGTATCACAATTGCACGCCCGCTTGAGGAGGTGTCTGCCTTCCTCGCCCGGCCCGAGCAGATCGGCCCGCTGCTGCGCTGGGTCGACAGTGTCGAACAGCTTGCACCGGACACCACGCTCTGGACGCTGCGCGCTCCCGCCGGCAAGCGCGTGCAGTGCACCTTGATCCAGACCCAATCCCAGGAACCCTCGGTGTTGCATTGGAAAACCCCGGGCGATGCGCGCTGGGCGCACGACATTACCGTCTCGCTCATCCCTGCCCCCGCTGGCCGTGGCACTCAAGTCAAAGCGGTGGTGGTGTGCAAGCCGGCCATGGGCAAATTGGGCTATGGCCTGGCGCGGGCGATCAGCCTGTTCAGCGACAAAGCCTTGCTCAATGCACTGCAGGCCGTGAAACAGCAACTGGAAACCGGCGAGGTCAGCAGCAACCGCCTCAGACCGGAACAGGATGACGACTTTTTTTACGTACACGCCGCCGATGACCAGGTGACCACCGATCACCCGGCCGTCAAAACCGGCGTCGCCATTGAAGGGGGACCTCACTGATGCGCGCACTCACCTGGCAAGCTCCGAACCTGTTGCAAGTGGACAATGTCCCCGACCCGACGATCCTCAACCCGCGTGACGCGATCATTCGCGTGACGCTGTCTTCCGTGTGCGGTTCCGACCTGCACCTGCTGGGCGGCTACGTACCGGCCATGAAGCCTGGCGATATCATCGGCCACGAATTCATGGGCGAAGTGGTCGAGGTCGGCAAGGGCATCACCGACCTGCGCCAGGGCGACAAAGTGGTGACCATTTCGATTATCGGCTGCGGCAACTGCGAACCGTGCCAGCGCAGCGATTTTTCCTGTTGCGACAACTCCAACCCCAACCCGTCGGCGACGGACTTGATGTACGGCCAGCCATGCTGCGGCATCCTCGGCTACAGCCACGCCTTCGGCGGCTACCCTGGCAGCCACGCGACCTACGTGCGGGTGCCGTTTGCCGACGTCAACCTGTTCAAGGTGCCCGAAGGTGTCAGCGACGAGCAGGCGCTGTTTGTTTCGGATGCGGCGCCTACCGGTTACTTCGCCGCGGACAATGCCGGTATCCAGCCCGGCGATACCGTGGCGGTGTGGGGTTGCGGCGGCGTGGGCCAGATGGCCATTTGCAGCGCGTACCTTCTGGGCGCGGAACGGGTGATCGCCATCGACCGCTACCCCGACCGGCTGCGCCTGGCCCAAGAGCGCGGCAAGGTGATCCCTATCAACTACGAGAAAACCAACGTGCATGAGGCTTTGCTGGAACTGACCGGCGGGCGTGGGCCGGACCGTTGCATCGATTGCGTGGGGATGGAGGCCCATGGCACCGAAATCGACTACGCCTATGACAAGGCCAAGCAATTGCTCCGGCTGCACACCGAACGCGGCACGGTGCTCAGGCAGGCCATCCGCGCGTGTCGCAAAGGCGGGACGGTATCGGTGGTGGGTGTCTATGGTGGGGTGCTCGACAAGTTTCCCATGGGCGCGATCGTCAACAAGGCCCTGACGTTGAAATCCGGGCAGCAGCCGGGTCAACGGTATGCGACGACCCTGTTTGAGCATATTCAGAGGGGTGAGTTGGACCCTGCTTATTTGCTGACTCATCCGATGAGCCTGGAGGACGGGGCGCAGGGGTATAAGTTGTTCAAGGAGAAATCGGATGAGTGTTTGCGGGTGGTGTTCAGGCCCTGAGGTTGGGGTTTGATTGGGTACATATCCGTTGTTTCAGTAACGGCCGCTGATGGTTCCGCTCTCACAGCGGGTCACTTTTGAAAAGCCCAAAAGTAACCAAAAGGCTCTTGCCCCACCACTCGGCACCTCGCTAATGCTCGGTGTGCCCAAGATCAAAAGCAAGCGGCTCGCTTCGCATCGTGGATACGCTGGGGCTTGCCCCAATGAGGAGAGTCAGTGAGTGCATCAGTGGCTGACACACCGTCATCGGGGGCAAGTCCTAATGCCAGTCAGTTAAGGCTTTTTGTAGGAGCGAGCTTGCTCGCGAAAAACTCACAGACGCCGCGTTCATTCAGGAAGCACGCGTTATCGTTGACGTTTTTCGCGAGCAAGCTCGCTCCTACAGACGGCGGTGTACGCTTAACTGACTGACATTAGGGCAAGCCCTCTCCCACATTGGACCCGGATCGACACAAGGTACGGTCGGCTCTAAGGCCGCCGCGCTTTTGCTTTTGATCTGCTTTTGATCTTAAGCGCCCCGTTAAACCACGCTGGCCGAACGCAGGCTTGAATCCGTGGGTAACCCGGCAGGACGCCGGGTTAGCTGGACTGGGCCATGGATGGCCCATTGCGGCGGCCCACGGATTCATGCCTGCGTTCGGGCACACCGAGCACTAGCGAGGTGCCGAGTGGTGGGGCGAGGACCTTTTGGTTACTTTTGGGTCCTTCCAAAAGTGACCCGCTGTAAGAGCGGAACCGCCAGCAGCCACAACCTAAATAACGGATATGTACTCGATCAGCCTCACCCCGCCTGCACCGCCGGCGCCACCAACCGATTGCACCCATACAACACCATGCCCAGCACAATCAGCGCCCCACCCCGCAGCCAGGTATCCAGGCTCTGCTGGCTGAGCAGAATCAGACACGAAACAATCGCCAGCACCGGTACCCAGCTCGGCACACGAAAATGCTTTTCCTCGATGGTGTCACGACGCAATACCAGCACCGCGAGGTTAGTACTGAGAAACACAAACAGCAGCAACAACACCACTGTCTCGGCCAAGGCCGCCAGCGTGCCGGTCAGGGTCAAGGCAATGGCCACGGCCGTGCTGGCAATGATCGCCACCCAGGGCGTACGGCGCTTGGGCAACACGCGTGACAACGGCTCCGGCAGCAGGCCCATGCGCGCCATGCCGTAGGTCAGGCGGCTGGCCATGACCATCGTCAGCAGCGCGCCATTGGCGACCGCCACCAAGGCGATGAAGGCAAACAGTTGCGGGGGAATATTCAGGCCCGAGGCGCGCACCACTTCGAGCAGCGGTGCCGAAGTGGCCGTCAGTTTGTCCATCGGCAGCACCACGGAGGCGGCGATACCGACCGCCATATACACAATGCCCGCCACGATCAACGCGGCGAACAGCGCGCGCGGATAAACCTTGCGCACCCCACGGATTTCTTCCGCCAGGTTGGCCGACGTCTCGAAGCCGACAAACGAATAGAACGCCAGCAATGCGGCGCCGAGCACGGCGAGCATCGGGTTGATGCCGGGTTTGAATTCGAACGCCCGCCCCAGATTGGCTTCGCCGGACTGAAAGCACCAGGCCGCAGCGACCACCACCAACAACAGCCCGGACAGTTCCACGCAGGTCATCACCATATTGGCGCCCAGGGACTCCTTGATCCCGCGGGCATTCAACAGCGCGATCACCAGCAGAAAGACCAGCGCCGCCCAGTGGGGCGAGACGTCAATGAATGCGGCCAGGTAGTCGCCGGCAAACGCCAGGGATAACCCGGCGGCGCTGGTCACGGCGGCGGCAAGCATGCAAAAGCCCACCAGGAATGAAATCAGCGGCGACTTGAAGGCCTTTTCGGCGAACACCGAAGCGGCGCCCGCATGCGGGTACTTGGTCACCAACTCGGCGTACGAGCCTGCCGTGAGCATGGCGAAGAACAACGCCACCAGCAATGGCACCCAGATCGCCCCGCCCACCTGGCCGGCAATGGTGCCGGCCAGCGCATACACGCCTGCGCCGAGCACGTCGCCGAGGATAAACAGGAACAACATCGGGCCGGTTACGGCACGGCGCAAGGACGGCTTGGAGGGTTCGGCTTGGCTCAAACTGGATTCGGACATGGGCGGCTCTGGCGGCGGATTGTTATCAGCGATCAGTCGGCGCGGGCCGGCTGACGCGGGGGCTATCTGCAATGGAAAATGCCCGCGTCACCAAAGTTCCGTTTTCCGCTGCGAACCGGCGCAGGCGCCCCGTCAATCGTCATCGGGCAAGTGTGCGTCAGCGCAGGGCAATCGACCCGATTCCCCGCCAGCAATCCGTTCCGCTTGATCAATGCCGCGCTTGAGCGCGTCGTGCACGGTCCATTCGGTGCCAGGCAACTGCCTGGTGCGCTCGACCACACATTGACCCGTGGCGGTGTACACGCTGACCAGCACTTCAATATCAGCGTCCTCCCGCTCCCGGGCCCTGACTTCGATATGGCAGCCGTTTTCCACTTCCTGGGTAAAGCACTCTTCTTCCAGTGCCTTCTCGGCCCAGGCCTTATAGGTATTGCCGCGAATGAACATAGCTGTTCTCCAAGACCGTTAGTGGGTTGCTCCTCAACTAATACATGAACTCTTTAGCAGGGATTACGTCTTTTTTCCAAGACGATTTCAATCATGCACCTATAAGAACCCTAATAGCGTTTCGCTTGTTAAACCGTTCGTCAGGCGGAGTAACATTTTGTTAAACCAACCCCTGAGGGCTCATTCAAATTGTTCGGGAGCGCGGTGAAACGCGCCCTGTAGAGCGGCGGCAAAGCCAGCGAAACCTGGCAGTCGATGCATTTTATCGACTGACGGCGACGTATTGCCGGACGTTAAACAATTAAGTGTGCCAAGCATTAACAAGCGCAACGGCAACGTTTCGCTTAACCAACTTTCTTGCGCACAGGCGCGGCGGCTTCGGCACTGTAACAACGGAAGTTTTCAATACAGGAGCAAGGCATGAAACGAACGATTGCTTATTGCCTGGCATCTCTGGCCAGCCTCTTCTTGTTAACCGGCTGCAACTTGGTGGTGTTCAACCCCAAGGGACAGGTTGCAACCGATGAACGCGACCTGATTATCCTCGCCACCGGCCTGATGTTGCTGGTGGTGGTGCCGGTGATCGTGCTGATGTTCGTATTCGCCTACCGCTACCGTGCGACCAACAAGAACGCGCGTTACTCGCCGCGCTGGGCCAGCTCCCACAAAATCGAAGCGGTGGTGTGGGGCGTTCCGCTGCTGATCATCATCGCCCTGGGCTGGGTGACGTGGGAAACCACCCATGCCCTTGACCCCTATCGCCCGCTCGACTCGGACACGCCGCCGATCAACGTGCAGGTCGTGGCCACCGACTGGAAGTGGCTGTTCATCTACCCCGACCTGGGTATCGCCAGCGTCAACGAACTGGCCCTGCCGGTGCACACGCCGGTGAGTTTCACCATCACCTCCGACGCGGCCATGACGTCATTCTTCATCCCGGCACTGGGCGGGCAGATCTACGCCATGGCCGGCATGCAGACCAAGCTGCACCTGATCGCCAATGAGACCGGCGAGTTCCGGGGCATTGCCGCCAACTACAATGGCCCCGGTTTTTCCGACATGCATTTCGCTGCGCTGTCGCTGAGCCCCACCGACTTTCAAACCTGGGTGACCAAGGTCAAGGGTGCCTCCAAGCCCCTTGACCACACCAGCTACGCGCAATTGGCCAAGCCCACCATCAAGCACCCGGTGACCTATTACTCGGCGGTGCAGGAGCGGCTGTTCCTGGACATCGTCGATAAATACGAAGGCATGAACAAGGCCAATAAAACCAGGCGCGCGCCATTGAGCAGCGCGCAAAAACGCGCCGATCCACACCCCAGTCTGCTGGCCGAGGAGCAATAACAATGTTCGGAAAACTGTCATGGGATGCGATTCCAACCACTGAACCCATTGTGATGTACACGCTGGCCTTCATCGGGCTGATCGGCGTGGCGATGGTGGGCACGATCACCTGGAAACGCAAATGGGGCTATTTGTGGCGCGAGTGGTTTACCTCGGTGGACCACAAGAAAATCGGCTGCATGTACATCATTGTCGCGCTGGTGATGCTGCTGCGCGGTTTTTCCGACGCCATCATGATGCGCACCCAGCAAGCCATGGCCGCCAGCGGCGGGCCGGGCTATTTGCCGCCGGAACACTACGACCAGATCTTCACCGCCCACGGCGTGATCATGATCTTTTTCGTGGCCATGCCCTTCGTGGTCGGCTTGATGAACGTTGTGGTGCCGTTGCAGATCGGCGCACGCGACGTGGCCTACCCATTTCTTAACGCGTTGAGCTTCTGGCTGTTCGTGGCCGGTGCCGCGCTGGTCAACGTCTCACTGGGGATCGGTGAGTTCGCGCGAACCGGTTGGGTGGCCTACCCGCCGTTGTCCGGGCTGGCGTACAGCCCCGGCGTCGGGGTGGACTACTACATCTGGTCACTGCAGATATCCGGCATAGGCACGTTACTGACGGGGCTGAATTTCTTCGTCACGATCTTGAAGATGCGCACCGAAGGCATGACGCTGTTCAAGATGCCGGTGTTCACCTGGAACGCGCTGTGCACCTCGGTGCTGATCCTGGCGTCGTTTCCGATCCTCACCGCCACCCTGCTGATGCTGAGCCTGGACCGTTACTTGGGCATGCATTTCTTTACCAACGAAGCCGGCGGCAACCCGATGATGTACGTCAACCTCATCTGGGCCTGGGGGCATCCGGAGGTGTACATCCTGATCCTGCCGGCGTTCGGGGTATTTTCAGAAATTGCCGCGACGTTCAGCAGTAAACGGCTGTTCGGCTACGTGTCGCTGGTCTGGGCAACGATCGCGATTACCGTGCTGTCGTTCATCGTGTGGCTGCATCACTTTTTCACCATGGGCGCGGGGGCCAACGTCAACGCATTCTTCGGCATCATGACCATGATCATTGCCGTGCCGACCGGGGTGAAAATCTTTACCTGGCTGTTCACCATGTACCGTGGCCGGGTCCGTTTCGAGACCCCGATGCTGTGGACCCTGGGCTTTATCGTGACCTTCAGCATCGGTGGCATGACCGGGGTACTGCTGGCCGTGCCGGGCGCTGACTTCCTGCTGCACAACAGCCTGTTCCTGATCGCGCACTTTCACAACGTGATCATCGGCGGCGCGGTGTTTGGCTACATGGCCGGCCTGACCTACTGGTTCCCCAAGGCCTTTGGCTTCCGCTTGAACGACAAGCTGGGGCGCATCGCTTTCTGGTGCTGGCTGATCGGCTTCTATTTCGCCTTCATGCCGTCCTACGTGCTGGGCTTCATGGGCATGACCCGACGCCTCAACCATTTCGACAATCCGGAATGGCGGCCGTGGCTGCTGCTGGAAGTGCTGGGCGTGCTGATCATTCTCTGCGGCGTGATCGCCCAGGCCCTGCAACTGTTCGTCAGCATCCGCAACCGTCACCAATACCGCGACCTCACGGGCGACCCATGGGACGGACGCACCCTGGAGTGGGCCACCTCCTCCCCGCCGCCACTGTACAACTTCGCCGAGCAACCCAAGGTCAATGATCTGGACGCCTATTGGGGCATGAAGGAGCGCGGTGTGAGCACCCTGAACCACACCGACTACCGCGCCATCCACATGCCGCGCAACACCGCCTCGGGCCTGGTGATCAGCCTGTTTGCGCTGATCTGCAGCTTCGCCCTGGTGTGGCATATCTGGTGGCTGGCGGCGTTCGGGCTGGTGGCTTCGGTGGTGGCGTTCGTGGTGCGCAGCTACGACGAAGACACTGATTACTTCGTGCCCGCCGAGGAAGTCGCGCGCATCGAAACGGCACGTCTCAAAGACCTGGCAGAGGCTTGATCCATGTCCAATATCGTGATTGAAAAAGACGTCGCTCATACCCAGGAACACGGGCATGAAGACGCCGGATCCCTGAGCGTTTTCGGGTTCTGGATCTACCTGATGACCGATTGCATCCTGTTCGCGACCTTGTTCGCCGGCTATGCGGTGTTGCGCGACAGCGTGGCGGGCGGTCCGTCGACCATGGATATTTTCGAACTGCCCTATGTGCTTGCCGAAACCATGCTGCTGTTGCTCAGCAGCATCACCTACGGCTACGCGATGCTGGCGATGAACCGCGGCGAGCAAAGCCTGGTGCTGCGTTGGCTGGGGCTCACGTTCGTGCTCGGTGCCGGCTTCATCGCCATGGAAATCAACGAGTTCCACCACCTGATCGCAGAAGGCTACGGACCGGACCGCAGTGCATTCCTCACCGCCTTCTTCACCCTGGTCGGCACCCACGGCGCGCACGTGCTGACGGGGTTGATCTGGATGGCGGTGCTGATGGTGCAGGTTCGGCAGAAAGGCCTGACCAACACCAACGCCACCCGGCTCAGTTGCCTGAGCCTGTTCTGGCACTTCCTGGACGTGGTGTGGATCTGCGTCTTTACCGTGGTCTATCTGTTGGGGGTGGTGTGACATGTACAAGCAAAGTTCGCTTCACAGCAGCGCCGGTACCAGTCATGGCAGCGGCCGTTCCTACCTGGTCGGTTTCCTGGTGTCGGTGCTGCTGACCCTGATCCCGTTCGGCCTGGTGATGTTCCCGTCACTGCCGCGTATCACCACCGCCTGGCTGGTGGTGGCGTTGGGCGCGATACAAATCGTGGTCCATCTCAAGTTCTTCCTGCATCTGGATACCGCCGAGGAACAACGCTGGAACCTGATTGCGCTGATTTTCTCGGCGGTCATCATCCTTCTGCTGGTAGGACTCTCGCTATGGATCATGGGCAGTATTCATCACAACATGCTGGCGCACTGAAACACTGGCTGGGGCTGTTCAATGCCGGGATTCAACTGACCAAGCCGGGAATTATTTTCGGCAACCTCGCGTCGGTACTGGGGGGCTACTTCCTCGCAGGTCGCGGCGACCTGGCAGAGCCTGCGAGTTTGCTGGCAACCCTGCTGGGCACCGCCCTGGTGATCGGGTGCGGCTGTGTCATCAACAACTGCGTCGACCGTGATATCGACCGGCGCATGGTGCGCACCTGTCACCGCGCGCTGGCGCTGCGAACCATCACCGTGCCCACCGCCGCAAGCTATGCCATCGCCCTGGGCGTGGCCGGCTTCGGTCTGCTGTGGGCAGGCAGCAATGCCCTGGCCAGCTTCCTGGCCATGGTTGGGCTGGTGATCTACGCTGGCGTCTATACCTACTGGCTCAAGCGGCGCTCCCACTGGGCAACCCTGATCGGCAGCCTTTCAGGGGCGATGCCGCCGGTTATCGGTTATTGCGCGGTCACCGGCAGGTTCGACGCCACGGCAGTGCTGCTGATCGTGGTGTTCTGCTGCTGGCAGATGCCTCACTCACATGCCATCACGGTGATGCGTCGCGAGGATTTTCGCGCGGCACGCCTGCCGCTTCTGAGCCTGCCCGAGGCGTACCGGCAGATACAGGCGTACATCCTGGCATTCCTCGCCGGCAGCCTGGTGCTGGGCGTGGTTGCGCAGATGCATGCCGTGTATTTTGCGCTGATGCTTGGGCTCTGCGGTTACTGGATGACCCTCGCGGCCAGTGCCACCCGCCTGACCGACCCGCCCGGCTGGGCGCGCAAGGTATTCGGCTTTTCGATTCTGCTGGTACTGGCACTCAACCTGTCGCTGGCAGTCATGGGCCAGGCCTGATGACCTGTGGGAGGGGGCTTGCCCTAATGCCGGTCAGTTAAGCGAACGAAACATAGGTATCTACACACCTCTGTAGCGCTCAACCGTAACCACGATGCGAAGCGAGCCGCTCTTGATCTTGATCTGCTTTTGATCTCAGGCGCCCCGTTAAACCACGCTGGCCGAACGCAGGCTTGAATCCGTGGGTAACCCGGCAGGACGCCGGGTTAGCCGCACTGGGCCATGGATGTCCCATTGCGGCGGCCCACGGATTCAAGCCGGAGAGAGGGCACACCGAGCCTAGGCGAGGTGCCGAGTGGTGGGGCAAGAGCGTTTTGCTTACTTTTGCGCTTTTCAAAAGTGAGCCGCTGTAAAAGCGGAACCCTAAGTAGCCGTTAGCGCAGAAACGGATATGTACTCGGTCCAACCCAACATCCCGGTCGGCTCTGAGGCCGCCATCGGGGGCAAGCCCCCTCCCACATTTGGACCGGGATCGACACAAAATCCTGGTCGGTCCTGAGGCCGCCATCGGGGGCAAGTCGAATCGTCGCACCGCCGCTCCCACATTTTTGCAGGTCAGGCATCGAGCACCGCGCGGATTTTCCGGGCCAGGTCGGCGGATTGATAAGGCTTTTGAATCAGCTCGAACTCATCCACCGTTATATCCGTGCGCTCTAATGCATCTTTCGCGTAGCCGGTCGTGAGCAAGACCTTGGTACGCGGATACAAGCGCGACACCTCACGGGCGAGCGCCGCGCCGTTCATCGCGCCCGGCATGATCAAGTCACTGAACACCAGGTCGTACGTGGCGCTCTTGAGCATGCTCAAGGCCTCGACAGCGTTGTGCGCGATGCCAGTCTGGTAACCGTAGTCGGACAGGATTTCTTGCACCAGCTCGGCCACCTCGGGCCGGTCCTCCACAATAAGGATATGTTCGTGGCCCTGCAGCGAGGTTGCGACGGTTGTCTGCTCGACCCAGAGCTGGCTGTCATCGGCCGGGAAGTACAGGCGCAGGGTGGTGCCGATGCCAGGGTATGAATGGATACGTGCCGTGCCGCCCGATTGCTTGACGAAGCCATACACCATTGACAGCCCCAGGCCCGAGCCTTGGCCTTCTTCTTTGGTGGTGAAGAACGGTTGCATGACTTTTTCCTGGATATCGGCAGCGATGCCATGACCATTATCAGACACCGAGATGCTGACGTAGCGCCCCTCGGCCAGGCCATCGCGTTCAGCACTGGCCTCGCCCGGCACCTGGATATTGAGGGTTTTGACCGTCACAGTGGGATCGCTACGCTCTCGCAATGCGTCCAGGGCATTCGATAGTAAATGCCGCACCGCCAGCTCCGCCTGGGCAGGGTCGATGCGGCAGTTCCACAGATCCTCGGCGAGTTCCACATGCAGGTCGACGCCCTGCGGCACGGACATGAAGTCGGGACGATTCAACAAGGTGTTGAGGTTGATCACCCGGCTGTCGAGCCGCTGCTTGCGCGAGAAGGCGAGCAATTGCTGAGTCAGCGTCTGCGCTTTTTCGGCGGCCGCCCGGGCACGCACGGCACTGTTGAAAATGCGCTGCGGGTCGCAACTGGGGCGCTTGGCGCTCTGCTGGATCAGCTCCAGATACCCGACCATCACCTGCAACAGGTTATTGAAGTCATGGGCAATGCCACCGGTCAGTTGCCCTAAAGCCTCCAGGTCCTGGGCGCGGCGCACGCGCTGTTCCGCATCGTGACGCCGGCTCACGTCCAGTTGGGAAGCGAAAAAATACACCAGTTGGCCATGCTCGTTGAACAGCGGGGAGAGGAACAGTTCATTCCAGAAGGTCGAGCCGTCCTTGCGATAATTAAGGACCTCGACACATACCTCATGGCGTTGCTCAAGTGCACGTTGCACCTGCTGCAGGGTGTTCTTGTCGGTCTGAGGCCCTTGCAGGAACCTGCAATTGCGTCCGATCACCTCGTCATGCTCAAACCCCGTAAGGGCCAGGAACGCCGGGTTGGCGAACACGATCGGGTTATCGGGCTGGGTAGGGTCAGTCACGATCATCGCGCTGCGGCTGGCTTGCATGGCGGCGAAGAACGGATCCTTGCGGTTGGAAGAAAGCACCGCCAACCCGACATTGTCGACCACGGGCGTTTTCTTAGTAGCCAAGGTTCACCTCCAGATAAGTGGCGCGTGTTCCATGGACCGTGAAAATGCAGCGCAGTGCCAGCGTGCGCCAAATCAAGCGCGGCGCCGATGGTGAGGCGCCGCGCGCAGCGTCAGCGCTTGGCTTCTGTGTCAGGGGCTGCGGAGCGCTCCAGGAACGCTTGTGTCAGCTCTGGCAAATGCTCGAGCAACCATTGCGCCATGGCAATTTCCTGGGGCAGGATCTTCTCGCACGCCGCTTGTGTCTCGGCGTCTCCCGCCGCCTGCGCGGCCGCTATGAGCACCGTGTAGCTGGCCACCTCCATATTTTCGAAGACGTAGCCGGCCATCGCGCCCTTGATCACTTCGTCACTCATCAGTGAGCCGCCAACGGCCTGACCGAAGGCCATCAACTTTCCGCCGATGTCTTTGAGGGTCGAGGAGCTGCCGCCCAGGCGTGACAGGCACTCGTCAATCAGCGCCTGCTGGCCAAGGGTTTCCTGAATATGCTCGTCGATCCGCGCCTTGAGCTTGGGGTAATGTTCCAGCCGCTCGGATTGCGCCCTGAGCATTTTCTCGGCCTGCTGCTCCATCGCATGGGCATCTCGCAACCAGTCGAGCAGGTTTTCCTGTGGGGTCGCCATGTCGTTACTCCTGTTCAAGCCAATGAAAAAAGCCGCACGCCCGTAAGCGTGCGGTTGCCGCGAATCAGAGATCAGGCTTGGGCTGCATGCCCGAGCCCAGATCGGCACCGGTGACGGGGTCGCTGGTTGGGTCGGAGAGCGTGCGGATTTTCATTGCGCTCAACAGTGCTTCGTCGTCCGCATCCAATTGCACGCTGGCCATGCCATCGCCGCCGTCGACCGCCGGTTGCGGGTTCTCCACGAACTCCCATTCGTCGCCCTGGTTCCAGGGGCCGCGCATATTGCCTTCGCCCTGGGACATGTTGTAGTACACCTGAGTGAACTCCGGTTTGCCCGGCAGCTTGCCTTGGGGGAAGTTCGGTTGAATCGAATGCAAGGCCTTTTCAAAGGAGATCTGGTGCGCGATTTCCCGGGTCATCAGGAAACCCAAAGCGTCCCTCACGCCTGGATCATCGGTGACATTCATCAGGCGTTCATAGACGATTTTCGCGCGCGCTTCGGCGGCAATATTGGAACGCATATCCGCCGTGGGCTCACCGATGGTGTCGATGTAAGCCGCTGTCCACGGCACACCGGCAGAGTTGACCAGCGGCGCGCCCGCACCGTACAGCAGGCTGGTGATATGAGAGTCATTGCCGGCGCCATTGAGAGAGCGGTACAACTCGCCCTCCTCCTCCACACCTTCGGCCATCCGCCCCTTGGCGCCCTTGTTGAGCATCACGATGATGGAACCGACAATCTCAAGATGACTGAGCTCTTCAGTGGCGATGTCCATCAACAGGTCTTTGCGACCTGGGTCGTCTTCAGCCAGGGCCTGGGTGAAATAACGGGACGCGGCTGCCAACTCACCTTGAGCGCCACCAAACTGTTCAAGCAAAAGATTCGCCAGGCCCGGATTAGGCTCGGCAACACGTACGGTGTATTGAAGTCGCTTGTTATGTAGAAACATGAACAAATCTCCTCAGGCTTTTCTGAAAGTGGCGGCAACTTTGGAATGCGCGCCTACCTTTTATGTGAAACAACCAGCGTTCGAAAAATTTCAAAAAAAACCGCGCGTCACGACCAGCGGTTAACCGTTGCACAACAAGCGAAACGGCGATGTGAGGCCGGGTGCTCAGTCGGCGTCGGCATCATCCGCCTGCACAATGGCGTCGATCCCGGGCGTGCCGTTGGGCGGCGTCACGGTGGCATCGGCAGGCACAGTCGGGCGCTCGGGGTGAGCCCAGTCAGTGGTCGCGTTGGGGTCTTCGTCACGGCCGGCGGTACCGATGACGCAACCGTCTTCGTTGGGCTTATCAAGTGGTTCAGAGGGCCGGTTCTGGGTGTTGGATGGGTCATGTGTCATGGCAGGCATCTCCCGTTTACAGGATAGGAACCTGGTTGGAGCCGTCAGCGGATTTCAAGTGCAACGAAAAAGACGAATGGCATTAACGTTGTTGTAGCAGGCAACTATCGAACGCCTGAAACTTATACGAAGCGGCATTACCAGAGCATGTTTGTATAACTTTCCACGGCAATTCGCCGTTCGTCGCCCGTTGCAAAATCCAATAAAACATTTCCGCAGGCCTCGTTATCGGAATAGATGTCCGGTGCGATAACGGGCAACTAACGAAACGCTAACTGAGCGACTGGAGAACTGTCATGACTACAGGTAATAAAAACCCAGGCAACTTTGCAAACGATCGCGAAAAAGCCTCCGAAGCAGGGAAAAAAGGTGGCCAATCGTCCGGCGGCAACTTCGCCAACGACCGTGAAAAAGCCTCCGAGGCAGGCCGCAAAGGCGGTCAGCACAGCCATGGCGGCGGCCGGAAGTCGGGCTCTTGAGTGAGAAAGGAAGGGGCAGCCTCGCTGCCCCTTCAAACCAGTCGTTTAAAAGCGCAAAGACTTACCGCGATCAGATTTGAACTACCCGCCTGTAAACGTTGAGCCTCCTGTTAAAACACGCATCGTTTATCACTCCGACTACCGCTGCGTCGACTCTGCCGTATCGATGCACAGGTCGATAGACACGGTGTCTACACGGTCACGTTGCTGCGCCGCCAGGTGATGCAGCGTTTGTGCGTGAACCCTGTCCGCCGCATCCTTGAGCCGCTGCCATTCCTCCAGGCTGATGACTTCGCGCAGCACCAGTTCATCGGCACGGTTGATCAGCGTGCGATAGAAGTCGTCGGGCCAGTCCAGACGGTAGGCGTCGTCCTCGAGCAATAAGTGCCAGGCCTGAATTTCCATTTCTTTCTCGCTTTTTTTCATCGTAGCCCCCTGCAAAGTTAACCAGCCTGACTGTCTCAATAACGTAATACGGCATCAGGCTTCCCGGATCAGCGCCTGCCGTTGCCAGAGCGTGCGAAAGCGTCCCTGATGGCGGCGTAGCTGATCGGGGCAACCGTCCTGCACAATCTCTCCTTGCTCCAGCACCAGCACCCGGTCGAAGTTGGCGATTGTCGAGAGGCGGTGAGCCACCGCAATCACCGTCCTGCCGCGCATCAGGTCCATCAGCGCGCATTGGATGACGGCTTCGGAATCCGAATCCAGCGCGGAAGTCGCCTCGTCGAGAATCAAGACAGGCGCGTCCTTCAGAAACGCCCGCGCCAGCCCCAGACGCTGCCGTTGCCCGCCCGACAACGTAACCCCACGCTCGCCTACCAGGGTGTGATACCCATCGGGCAACGCCTGCACGAACTCATCGCAAAAGGCGCGTCGGGCCGCCTCGACGATCTGTTGCTCGCTCGCGTGCGGTTGGCCGTAGGCGATGTTTTCCAGAATGCTGCGATTGAACAAAGCGGGCTCCTGGGGCACCACCGCAATCTGTCGACGCAAGCTGTCCTGGCTGACCGACCGGATATCACGGTCGTCGATCAGGATCACGCCGCTGTTTACGTCATCCAGACGTTGCAGCAAGCCAAGCAGCGTCGACTTGCCCGAGCCGGACGTGCCGACAATGCCGACACTCTGCCCCGCTGCAATCTCCAGGAACAAATGCCTGAACACCGGGCGTCCGCCGGGATAGGCATAGCTCACATCGAGCAACCTGATGTTGCCTCGGGTCGGTGCCAGTTCTTGCGGCGTATCGCTGAGTTCGTGGGGCTGGGCGATGATACCCAATGTTTCAGCGATAACGCCCATTTGCTGACTGGCTTCCACCAATGCCAGCGCCAAGTCGCGGGAGCCATGCAGAATACGGAACGTCAACGCGCTGACCATCACCACATCGCCCGCCGTGATCTGGGCCTGGCGCCACAGCAGGATGGCCCAGCCCAGCATCGCCCCGGCCATGATCGACAGGCAGACATCATGCAGCACGCGCGCCTTTTCCAGATAAATCCAGCTGCGCCGATGGGCCCCGGCCTCGACCCCTATCTCCCGCTCCAGCCTGAGGCGCTCGCGCTCACGTGCGGAGAATGCCTTGATCGTCCAGACATTGGAGACCAGATCAACGATCTCGCCGCCCACACGCGCCGACTGTGACGCAAATGCGATGTGCCGGTGCCTGCCACGCACACCGACCACCGTGATCAACGCCGCCACCAGCACCACGCACAGGATCAAGGCCATCGCCATGGCACCATGCACGGTAAACAGCACCACCACGGCGCCGAGGAAATCCACACAGGGCGGCACGATACGCCAGGCCAGACCGCCATAGACGGTGTTGGCGGCGCCGGCCGCCGCCGAGACCCGATTGGCCAGCGCGCCGGCGAAATGCCTGTTGAAATAGCGCATCGGATGCCCGGTCAGATGGTGAAAAAGATCAACGCGCAGATCGGCGCAACTGCCGACCACGGTGTAGCAGCCCACCCAGCCACCCAACCGCCACAGCAGGTTTTCTACCACGATCAGCCCTATGAACAGGCTGAAGGCGCGCCACACCTGGCCTGCCTGCGAGTCGCCGGCCATGGCATCCACCAGCAACTTCATGCCGTACTGCACCGCCACCGCGCAACAGGCCGCACCGATCACCAGCGACAACATGGCGCCGAAATGCACGGGCCGCACCCTGACGTAGCGCCATAAAAACGCGCTCGCTGTGGCCGGCAGCGGCTCATCGCGCAAGCGTCGAAAAATCATGACGGCTGCCCTGGCGGTCGCAGCCGATCAAGCTCGTGCAAACATGCCCGCACGCGTTCGGGCACCGCCGCGAGCTGCACATGCAGAGGGTGAAAAGAGGCGCGCTCGCCCTCCCCGTCCGGGTAGCCGAAGACGCCGGTGGGGCAATAGCGGTCGTCATCCCAGCCGGGATAATCCAGAAAGGGATACCAGCAGATACCCTGCACCGGCACTCCGCGTCTGAGCGCTATCAGCACTTGGTCCACGACATAGTTCAACCAGGGCACACGCGCCTGATCCTCGGCACCGGTTTCGGAAATCAGCAATGGCCGCTGATAGCGTTGATGCAGTTCTTTGAGCATACCGGCCAGCGGACGGTAGTCGGGCGCGCCCTGCGCAATGCGATCGCCCTGGAAAAACCACTGGTTATGCGGGTAGAAATTGGCCCCAATGATGTCCAGGTAATGCTCCTGTCCACCCAGGCCGGGCCATTGGCGCCCGGTCAACAAATCCCAGGCCTGGAATTGAGCCAGGCGGTACTGTTCGGCGTCAGCAATATCTTCGCTACGACGCGAGGCCGGCACCACATGGATCAACGGGTCGCATTGCACGAAACGTGCAGCGGGCGCGTGTTCGCGAATCGCCTCGATTGCAGCGATGCTGGCGCGCACCAACTGATGCTTGAGCTCCTGCCCGCGCCCGCGTGCATTCGGGTTGAAATAACCGACATCGCCCCCCGCCCAACTCCAGAACGATATCTCGTTGATCGGCGAGTAGAACGGGTGCTCGATACCTTCCTCCTTCATCAGCTTCGCCACCGCGCCAGCAAACCGCGCGAACCGCTCGACAAAGCACGGGCGCCAGAGGTCCAGGTCGTCCGGATACCCGTAGTGACACAGGTCCCATATCACTTGCAGCGAGTGCTCCCGCGCGGCCCTGAGCATCGGCAGCAGGCTGCTCCAGTCATAGCGCCCGGGGCTGCGTTCGATCAGGTGCCAGCGCAGGCCGTCGCGGGCGCAACGCACATTCAGGCCCGCCAACTGCCGGTAGTCCTTGTGCGCCCAGCGTGCGTGGCCGGTGTCCGCCAGCAGGTCCAGGCGCCGGCCATCCTGGCGGCGCTGGCTGGAACACTCATAGCCCGCCATCACGAAGCTGGCGAACAGGGACAGATGTTCACGCTCACCGCGTTGGCCCGGGCCGTGCTGTGGCTGTGCGTTCATCGAGCAGCGAGCCCCGCGTCGACAGCGACTGCGCTGCTCGCAGCCTCGATATCGCGGTACAACGCAAGCGCCTGGCCCACGACCTGGTCCATGTTGTAGTACTTGTAGGTGCCCAGGCGCCCGAGGAACGTCACATTCGGCGTCTGCTGCGCGAGGGCTTTGTAACGTTTGTACAATTCGGCGTTTTCGGGTCGCGGAACCGGGTAGTAAGGGTCGCCCTCATCGCAGGGAAACTCGTAACTGATGCTGGTGCAAGGATGTTCCTGGCCGGTCAGGTGCTTGTACTCGGTGATGCGGGTATAGGGCACCTGCGGTTCGGGAAAGTTGACCACCGCCACCGGCTGATAGCGCTCCTGCTCAAGGGTCTGGTGCTCGAACCGCAGGGAGCGATAGGGCAAGCGACCTAACTGGAAGTCGAAGTACTCGTCGATCGGCCCGCAGTAAATGACGTGCTTGAACTTCACCACCTCGCGCACGGCCTTGAAATCGGTGTTGAGCAGCAGGTCGATACGAGGGTGATCCAGCATCCGCTCGAACAGTCGCGTATACCCGTCACGCGGCATCATCTGGAAGCTGTCGGTGAAGTAGCGATCGTCTGCATCGGTGCGGGTGGGGATGCGTGACGTCACCGACTTGTCCAGCTCGCTGGGGTCCAGGCCCCATTGCTTGCGGGTGTAGCCGCGGAAGAATTTCTCGTACAGCGTTCGACCGATCTGATTGACCACCACGTCTTCGGACGTGCGAATCGTGGCAACCGGCTCGGCGCGCTCGGCCAGGAACACTTCGGCTTGTTCGGGCGACATCGACAAACCGTACAGCGTGTTGAGCGTGGTGAGGTTGATGGGAATGGGCACCAGTTGCCCATCCACCTTGGCCAGCACGCGGTGTTCATAGGGTCGCCACTGGGTGAAACGCGACAGGTAATCGACGATGCGCTGTGCGTTGGTGTGAAAAATGTGCGGACCGTAGCGGTGCACCAATACCCCCGCCGCGTCGTAGTGATCGTAGGCGTTGCCGGCCACGTGTGCGCGTCGGTCGATCAACAGCACGTGACGGCCCAGCCCCTCGGCCAGACGCTCGGCCATGACGCTTCCGGCGAATCCGGCGCCGACGATCAGGTAATCATAAACACCGCACCCCGGCTGGCAGGACGGTCCGGTTGTGGCAGTCTCAAGCGCTATCTGAGGCATTGGATCTGCTCCTTCATAAAGCGGCAGGTGTTGTCCCAGGACATACCCTCAAGGGCCGCATCGGCACGTTGCAAAAAGTCGGGCGTGCCTTTGAGGCGCAGCGCGTCTTCGATGGCGGCGACAAATGCCTGCGCGGTGTCGGCGATAAACACGGCCCCGCTGCGGCCATAGCCGTTGACCACGTCGCGAATCGGCGTGGACACCACCGGACAGCCGCCCGCCAGGTATTCAGGGGTTTTGGTGGGGCTGATAAACCGGGTGGAGGCGTTGAGCGCAAACGGCATCAAGGCCACTTCCCAACCGCTCAGATAAGTCGGCAACTCTGCATAGTGGCGCGCGCCCAGGTAGTGGATATTGGGCCGACGCGGCAGCGTTTGCGGGTCGATCTTGACGACCGGCCCGACCAGTACGATCTGCCAGTGGGGCCGCATCGCCGCCACTTGCGCCACTAGATCAATGTCGAAGCGCTCATCGATCACGCCGAAAAAGCCCAGGCGTGGCCGCGCAATCGCCGCCTGGTCCGCAGGCTCCGCCAAGGCCTCACGCGCCTGTGCAAAGTGCGCAATGTCGACGCTGCTGGGCACCGGGTGCGCATTGCCATGCTGGCGTTGCTTGACCTCCCACAGGCTCACTCCGCCGGTGAACACCACATCGGCCCTGGCCATGAGCAGTTGTTCCCTCTCCACCAGTTCCGCAGGAGCGCCCATGAACGCGGACAACTCATCCATGCAGTCGAACACCGTGACCTGCGCCTGGAGATGGTCGGTAAACGCCAGGCTCATCGGGGTGAAGTACCAGAGCAGAAGATCGCCGGGCAGCCGCCGGGCGAGACGCTCGTCCAGCAACTGGCGTTGCGCCTCGATCATTGCGTGGGCATCCAGGCCTTCGGGCAGGCGCGGGACCAGCACCTGCACCCCGTCTGCCGGGCTCGATACTTCCAGGTGAGGCGGCTCGTCACCGGCCACCACAGGCTCTTCGAAAAAAATCACATCGTAGTCTTTCGCCAGGCGCGACATCACATGCTGCGGACGCTGATAAACGAAACCCCAGCGCAGATGGGACAGGCACACCAATGTGGGCCGGGCCGGGGTTGGAGACTCCAAAAGGCTTTGCGCACTCACCGCAGCAAACTGTTCAGGCTGTTCTGCAAGGTTCATATCAATGTCCTTATCCAGCGAAAAGATGACGGCTCATGCATCGAGCCCCTTGGCCACACCGGGTCGATACAGCCACGGCTGTACGGCTCCTGAATGTTGGAAGCGTGCCCGTCATGGGGCGTTCACAAGAAGATTGTGCAAAGCCGATGAACTGCACATACCGGTCGGTCAACCGGTTTGAACTCCCGCAAAAAAACCGCCCCTACCTTGTTAACAGTCAGCCGCCACCACGGCGCTGACCGAACCTGGGCAACAGGCGTCGGGCGGACGCCGGGGCGATTGAGGGCAGGCGCATGATCTTGATAACGGGCGGTGCGGGATACATCGGTGCACACGTCGCACTGGAATGGATGGTCCGAGGCGAAGACGTCGTGATCCTGGATAACTTGTGCAACAGCGAGCGCTCGGCCATCGACCGCATCGCCACCCTGGCTGGAAAGCGCCCGGGGTTTATCTACGGCGACGTGCGCAACCGCCGCTTGCTCGACACGCTGCTGCGCGACTACCCCATCGACGCCGTGGTGCATTGCGCCGGATTGAAAGCCGTCGGCGAAAGCGTGCGTGAGCCGTTGCGCTATTACGACACCAATGTCGGCGGCAGCGTGGTGCTCTGCCAGGCCATGGCGCAGGCGGGTGTGTTCCGGCTGGTGTTCAGTTCATCGGCAACCGTTTACGGAGACTGCACCCGCATGCCCATCAGCGAGGCGTGCTGCACCGGGCAGCCGACCAACCCGTACGGGATGTCGAAATTGATGTGCGAGAACGTGATGAAAAGCCTGGCCGGCGCCGACCCGCGTTGGTCGATAGGCCTGCTGCGCTACTTCAACCCCATCGGTGCCCACCCCTCGGGATTGCTCGGCGAGGCACCCACCAGCACACCGAACAATCTGTTGCCCTATCTGCTCCAGGTGGCCGCCGGCGAGCGCCCGGCACTGTCGGTCTACGGCACGGACTACCCGACCCCGGATGGCACCGGTGTACGCGATTACATCCATGTCGTCGACTTGGCGCGGGGCCACCTCCGTGCGCTTGAAGCGCTGCGCGAACGTCGCGGCATCAGTGTGTGGAATCTGGGGACAGGCCGTGGGTATTCCGTAGTGGAGGTGATCAACACCTTCGAGAAAGTGACCGGCCTGCGCATTCCGCGAACCTATGAAGCGCGCCGACCGGGTGATATCGCCTGTTGCTGGGCCGACCCGCACAAGTCCGCCGAAGAGCTGGGCTGGCAGGCGAACCACACATTGGAGAGCATGCTTGCCGATGCATGGCGATGGCAATGCAACCAGCGCCGGCATGAGGGAGTTCGGCAGGCCCATTGAAGGCCACAGGGGGTGTGCCCTGATACCAACATCGAGAAACGCTCCAGGCTGAAACGTGTCAGCTCGGACAACGTGCTTAATTATGCATAAATGCATTTTCGTCCTTGACCCGAAGAGCCAAGTCTTCTAAAGTCGAATAACTGTATATGAATACAGTATTTATTGACCTTCAAGGACGAGGTTTTACCCATGAAAAGCAACACTGAAAAATTTGGCAAAGTACCCCACCAACCCAGCCTGTGGACCCGCGCCGATGCGCTGAAAGTCCATGCGGACGACCCCACCACCACCCAGCCGTTGGTCAGTGCCAACTTCCCGGTGCTGAGCGACAAGGTGTTCATCTGGGACACCATGCCCCTGCGTGACATTGACGGGAATATCACCTCTGTCGATGGCTGGTCAGTGATCTTCACCCTGACGGCAGACCGTCACCCCACCGACCCGCAATACCTCGATCAGAACGGTAACTACGACATCACCCGCGACTGGAACGATCGCCATGGTCGGGCAAAGATGTATTACTGGTACTCCCGCACCGGCAAGGACTGGAAAATGGGCGGCCGGGTCATGGCTGAAGGCGTTTCCCCGACTGTTCGCGAATGGGCCGGCACGCCGATCCTGTTGAATGAGCAAGGCGAGGTGGACCTGTACTACACCGCAGTCACGCCGGGCGCGACCATCGTCAAGGTGCGTGGCCGCGTGGTGACCACCGAGCACGGCGTCAGCCTGGTGGGCTTCGAGAAGGTCAAGCCACTGTTCGAGGCCGATGGCACGATGTACCAGACCGAAGCGCAGAACGCCTTCTGGGGTTTCCGCGACCCATGGCCATTCCGCGACCCGAACGACGGCAAGCTGTACATGCTGTTTGAAGGCAACGTGGCCGGCGTGCGCGGCTCGCACACGGTGGGCAAGGCAGAAATCGGCGATGTGCCGCCAGGTTATGAAGACGTCGGCAACTCGCGTTTCCAGACTGCCTGTGTCGGTATCGCCGTGGCCCGTGACGAAGACGGGGACGACTGGGAAATGCTGCCGCCGCTGCTCACCGCAGTCGGCGTCAACGACCAGACCGAACGTCCGCACTTCGTGTTCCAGGACGGCAAGTATTACCTGTTCACCATCAGCCACACCTTCACCTACGGCGACGGGGTAACCGGGCCGGACGGGGTGTACGGTTTTGTCGCAGACTCGCTGTTCGGCCCTTACGTGCCCTTGAATGGTTCCGGCCTGGTCCTGGGAAATCCTTCTTCCCAACCGTTCCAGACCTACTCGCACTGCGTGATGCCCAACGGCCTGGTGACCTCCTTCATCGACAGCGTACCCACCGGCGAAGGTGGGACACACATGCGCATCGGCGGTACCGAGGCACCGACCGTGGGCATCAAGATCAAAGGGCAACAGACATTCGTGGTCGCCGAGTATGACTACGGTTACATCCCACCGATGGTTGACGTCACGCTCAAATAAGCGGTGCAGGGCAAAACGGACGCCCTGGCGTCCACTTCATAAGCCACAGGAAAAAAAGCCACTCGAATGAGTGGCTTTTTTATGCAAGCGCGCACCGGCTACCCGTATGACTCACGCCGGCCGCGACGTGAACGCCAGGCGAACCGCAAGCAATACCAGCACGAATGCCAGGCCACGCGATTGCCACTTTGCGGACTCGCCTTTGTGGGCTGCGTAACCCCGGATGATTCCCCCAACCAAACCCAGCGCGACGTGAAAAACCGTCGCGATCAAGGTCAATATCAGCCCCAGCGTCAGGATTTGCTGCGCGACCGCAGAACCGTTGCGCACCACGAACTGCGGCAGGAACACCATGAAGAACAGCAACGCTTTCGGATTGAGCAAAGAATTGAGCATCGCGCGGATGAACACCGACCTCAGTGACGCCTGGAGGGTGGCGTGCAGTGCACGTGCGCTACGAATCCGCAGGGCGTTCCAGGCCATCCAGAGCAGATAGAACGCACCGGCCCAGCGGATCAGGTCGAACGAAAGTGGCCATTGCGCTATGGCGGCCGTAAGGCCGACGGCGGTGAGCGCGGTCAGTACGAGGTCGGCCGCGCCGATGCCCAATGCCGCAGCGACGCCGCCACGCCAGCCGTAGCTCGCGCCGTGGGCAATCACGAAAGCCATATTGGGGCCGGGAGACATCAGCAACAGCAACACGGCGCCTGCGAACAGCAATAGCGTCGATGGCTCTACCATGGGCGCTCCAAAACGCCGTAACAGGCGTTGTGAGGCGTGCTGCCATGGGGATGCGCTGCGCGGCGGATCAGCCCGAGTGGCGCAAGCACGGCGTTGTAAAAAGCCGCTGCTCTTTCAAGATCGGTGCACCCGGCCGTAACGTGACTGAACATGCCTCAATCGATTCGACGCCGCTGGAACCGTTGCATCCTGCGCGCCAAATTCGCCTCCTTGCTGTATGTGGAGGGGAGCCTACGCTCGCCACTTGATACACACAAAGAATTGTCCTGGATACATTCAACCAGGCCGCTATTGGCCCGCCAGGAGCGAGCTGGCGACAGGCCTGCTCGGGTCAACCGACACGCCGGTGTGGCGCGGCGCCTTGTGGCTGATCAGCCGCGGCCAACCGAGCTGCGCGCGGACAACGACCACGGCATCCAGGACTTTCTGCGTCCAGCGTACGTCCTGCGGATCGACCACGACAACGCGGAATCCGTGATCGGCGCCTTCACTCTGCACGCCCTCGGAATCATCGACGTGCAAGTCGATGTCGAATGCCGGCGGATACTTGGAAGGCGCATTCGACAGCCCATGCCCGGTCAGGGCGCGGTTGTGCAGCACACTGTTGACGACCCCGTCGACGCGGATTCCGTAGAGCAACAGCCAGCGGCGGATGTAGGACGGTGTGCGACCGGACGAGGTATAGACCCAGACACTGCAGCCCTGGCGGCGCAACTCGCGGATCAAGGAACGCGTGCCGATACGCAACGGTTCACCCAGCCAACGATGCACACAGGCCGGCAGCCAGCTGGTTTCGACCGCACAGTGGTGGAGCTGGCAGGCCAGCGTGTCGTCGATGTCAAAGGAGATACGCAGGCGTTGACGTTTAAATCGGCGCATCAATGGCCTCCCTGTCGCAGGGGCCGCGGCGTGCCGCCCAGGAAAAATTTGCCTGGATCAGGCGCTTGGTGTTCCAGGAAGGCTGCATACTTTTTCTTGATCTTGGGCAGTTCATACAAGGCCTTGACGCCATGTTTGGCAGAGTTGCGTATCACCGAGGACGGATTGAAATAACCCTCGGCATTTTCAAGCGTCAGCACGAACGGCGGCAAACCTGCACGCATGAGCAGATAGCTGACGATAAGCGACCCGCTGCGGTTGTTGCCTTCAATGAACAGCTGCGGCTTGCTGAGGATGCGCACATAGACGCCGGCCGCCCGTTTCCAGACCGATTCGCTGCGATACGCGCAATACCAGTTGTACAAGTCCTTGATACCGCCCTCAACGTTGTTGAAGAAATGCTCTTCGGTGGCCGCCAGGTGCTGCGCGTATTCCAACCGCCGCGCCGGATCTCGACCGCACAAGACGGTGGCGTTGATTTCCAGCATCAGGTTCAGCTGATGAAGATCAAACAGGTCCACGCCGCGTGCGACATAGTCGTCAATCAACGCATAGCCTTCAAGCACATTGAGCAGCACTTCGTCGGTCAGGGGATCACGCGGCTCGGTGAAGTGCCGGCTAAGCTCGGCGAAACGGTGCTGCACTTCGCGCAATGCGCGTTCAATGGCAGGTAAATCAAGGCGATGCGTTGCAGGCATTGAAACTCCTTGGAAACACGAGGTAAAA
Source organism: Pseudomonas orientalis (assembly GCF_001439815.1). Classification (GTDB taxonomy): domain Bacteria; phylum Pseudomonadota; class Gammaproteobacteria; order Pseudomonadales; family Pseudomonadaceae; genus Aquipseudomonas; species Aquipseudomonas orientalis. The sequence goes on from NZ_JYLM01000011.1 coordinate 30,048, forward strand.
AATCTACCGGTTCACGCCACATCCGTTTGGCGTTTGCACGTAGGCGGCCGAGGCCGGACGGTGTTGCTCAGCTGAATTTGCCGCTGATGTAGTCTTCGGTCATTTGCTCGCGTGGCTTGCCGAAAATCTGCGTGGTAGGGCCCATTTCGACCAGATAACCGGTGCGCGTGCCCTGGGAAATATCCACCGAGAAAAACGCCGTGGTATCCGCCACACGGATCGCCTGCTGCATGTTGTGGGTCACCAGTGCGATGGTGTAATCCTTCTTAAGCTCAACCATCAGCTCCTCGACGCGCCGGGTGGCAATCGGGTCGAGTGCCGAACACGGTTCATCCAGCAGCAACACTTCCGGTTCGGTGGCGATAGCGCGCGCAATGCACAGGCGTTGCTGCTGCCCACCGGAGAGCGACAAACCGCTGACCTTGAGCTTGTCCTTGACCTCGTCCCACAGGGCGGCGCCTTGCAGTGCGTGTTTGACGCGGTCGCCCAGGTCGCCCTTGTAGCGATTGAGGCGCAGGCCAAAGGCGACGTTGTCAAAGATGCTCATCGAGAACGGGTTCGGCTGCTGGAACACCATGCCGATGTAACGACGCACCACCACCGGATCGACGCCCTTGCCGTACACGTCCTGGCCGAGAAAATGCACATGCCCTTCGAAACGAAAGCCCTTGACCAGGTCATTCATGCGATTGAGGCTGCGCAGCACGGTGCTTTTGCCACAGCCGGAAGGCCCGATGAAACCGGTGATCTTGTTCTTTTCGATCGGCACATGGCTGTCACGCACGGCCATGAAGTTGCCGTAGAAAATCTTGTCCAGCTTGCAGTCCATGACCACCGGCGACTGGGTAACAAACGGAGCGGCTATTTGCGCAGTTGATACGTTCAAAATTCAGGTGCTCCCGCTTTTAGTACTTGGGTTTGCCGAAAATACGGCTCACGACATTCACGACCAACACAATCATCACCAACACCAGCGAGGCCGCCCACGCGAGTTCAAGCTGATTGTCGAAGGGCATGCCGGAGAAGTTGTAGATCAGCACGGCCAACGAGGCTGTCGGGTTCATGACGGCCAGGTTGCCGTCGTGGTAGATCCAGTAGTTGCTGAACAGTGCGGTGAACAACAGCGGTGCGGTTTCGCCGGCGGCGCGCGCCACGGCGAGCATGACGCCCGTGAGGATTGCCGGCATGCCGGTGGGCAGGACGATTTTCCAGATCACTTGCGAACGGGTGCAGCCCATGCCGTAGGCAGCGTCCTTCATGATCTTGGGCACCATCTTCATCGACTCTTCAGCCGTGAGCACCACGATCGGCAGCATCAATACGGCCAGGGCGATGCCACCGGCAGGGGCCGAGTAGGTCCCGGTGGTCATCACCACCAGGGCGTAGGCAAACACGCCCGCCAGGATCGACGGCAAGCCGGTGAGCATCTTGGCGGCAAAGCGCGAAGCGTTCGCCAGTTTGCTGTCCGGGCCCAGTTCAGCCAGGAACACAGCAGCCAGGATGCCGACCGGTACCGCGATGGCCGCCGCGATACCAACCATGACAAACGTACCCGCCATGGCGTTGCCGAAGCCACCGCCGGTCTCGAACCCGGTCGGTGGCAACTCGGTGAACAGCTCCAGGCTCAGGCGAGCGCCGCCCCGAGTGATCAGCATGTAGAGCACCGAAATCAGCGGCACGGCGGCCAGCAGTGCGCCGAACCACACCAGGCTGGTCAGCACCAGGCTGCGCAGGGCACGGCCTTCGAACCGGCGCTGCAGGCTCGGCATGGCGGTGATTGGGGAAGACAGGTCAGTCATTGTTTAGTCCCCCGTTGGGCGTAGACCATGATCATCGAACCGATGATGTTCACCAGAAGCGTGATGAACATCAGGACCAGTGCGGCGTACATCAGCACCTCGATCTCGTTCGGGCCGGCTTCGGGAAAATTCAGCGCCAGCAAGGCCGCCAGGGTATTGGCCGGTGCAAACAGCGACAGGGAGATATTGTTCGCGTTGCCCACCAGCATGGCCAGGGCCATGGTTTCACCCAGGGCGCGGCCCAGGCCCAGCACCAGGGAACCGAAGATGCCGGTGGCGGCGGATGGCACCATCACTTTGAGAATCGCTTCCCAATGAGTGGTTCCCATGCCGTAGGCGGCTTGCTTGGTTTTCATCGGCACGCCGGTGAGGGCGTCCTGGGAAACGGCGGCGATGGTCGGCAGAATCATGATCGCCAATACCAACGCGGCCGGCAGCAGGCCCGGTCCACTCAGGGAAGTGCCGAAAAACGGGATCCAGCCAAGCTCGCTATTGAGCCACGCCGTGAGCGGGCGAATCGCCGGAATTACCACATAGATCCCCCATAGGCCGTAAACGACGCTGGGGATGGCGGCGAGCAACTCGACGATGGTGCGAAACACTGCAGCCAGCTTGGCCGGTAAAAAATCCTGAGTCAGGAAAATCGCCATGCTGACGCCGAAAAAGCCTGCGATCAGCAACGCGATGAAAGCACTGTACAGCGTGCCCCAAATCGCCGGCAGAATGCCGTATTTGCCTTGGTTCACATCCCAGACACTGCCGAGCAGCACGTCAAAACCGTGCTTTTCCATGCCGGGAAGTGCCTTGCGCCCGACTTCGAACACCAGCGCGAAAACCAGCGCCAGTATCAGCACCACACCGATGCGTGCAAGGGCACGGAAGGTGCGGTCAACCACAAAGTCCTTCGTGGACGGTGGCCGGCACGCAGAGTCCGGGTTAACCGGTACGACAAAAGGTGAGTTCATTGGCTGATTCCGGAACAAGGGGGGAACGCGTCCGGCATGGCGGGCAAGCCTATGCCGGGCGCGGCCTGGCAAGCCTTACTGAATGTTGGCGGAAGCTTTGCGAACCTGCTCGACTACCGAAGGCGGCAGCGGGATGTAGCCCATGGAGTCAGCGATTTTCTGACCTTCGGTCAGGCTGTACTCGACCATTTCACGCATGGCCTTGGCCTTGGCCGGGTTGCCGTTGTCCTTGCGGAAAATCATCCAGGTGTAAGACGTGATCGGGTAGGACTTGGCACCGTCCGGGTCCGGCAGCCAAGCCACCAGGCTTTCCGGCATTTTCACCGCAGCCAGTGCTTCTGCACCGCTTTCGGCATTCGGCACGACGTACTGGCCGGCCTTGTTCTGCAGCTGGGCGAAGTCAACCTTGGCCAGCTTGGCGAAACCGTATTCGATGTAGCCAATCGCGCCTGGAGTCTGGCGTACGGTGGCGGTCACACCGTCGTTCTTGGGCGACTTGATGAACTTGTCGGTGGCAGGCCAGTTGACGGTGTTGCCTTCACCCAATGCCTCTTTGAAGCCAGGGTTGATCGCCGCCAGGTGCTTGGTGAATACCGCGGTGGTGCCGCTGGAGTCCGCACGCACCACGACGGTGATAGGCGTGGCCGGCAGTTTCAAGTCCGGGTTGGCGGCGACGATCTTGGGATCGTTCCACTGGGTGATCTTGCCCAGAAAAATATCGGAGTACACATCGCGCGGCAGCTTCAGGCCCTTCGGGTTGCCCGGCAGGTTGTAGGCCAGCACGATTTCACCGGCGGTCATCGGCAGCAGTTGCACGCCCTCGGCGACCTTGGCGATGTCTTCGTCTTTCATCGCGGAGTCACTGGCGGCGAAGTCAACGGTCTTGTTCAGGAAGTCCTGTACCCCCGCCCCGCTCCCCTTGGACTGGTAGTCAACCGTGACGCCCGCGCTTTTCTTGCTGAAATCCTTGAACCAGGTGAGGTAGATCGGGGCCGGGAAACTGGCGCCGGAACCGGTCAGGCGGATGCTTTCGGCAGCAAACACCGAAGTGGCGCTCAGAGAAACCGCGACGGCGAGTGCAGCAGACTTCATCAAGCTTTTCATTCAGGAACTCCGTGGTGTAATTTCGGGCTCCCGGGACTGTGCAGCAGCTTTGTTACGTTTTTATGAAAAAACCGTGGCAGGCGTGTTTTTGCCCCCTTTTTCCGGCGCAAACTGGCATTTTGCTTTGATTGCTTCGTAACAAAATGCGACTAACAAGGCGCCCCGCCGGCTCACTTGCCGCCCGTCACGTCAAGGAACGTGCCGGTCACGAACGACGCTTCGGCGCCGGCCAGCCAGAGAATGGCCTGAGCTACTTCCTCCGGCTGACCGCCGCGCCCCATGGGAATCGAGTCCTTGACGCGATCGACCCGGCCCGGCTCGCCACCGCTGGCATGCATGTCGGTGTAGATGTGCCCGGGGCGAATACAGTTGACGCGTATGCCCTCGCGCGCCACTTCCTTGGCAAACCCGATGGTGAACGTCTCCAGGGCGCCTTTTGACGCCGCATAATCGATGTATTCGTTGGGACTGCCCAGGCGTGCCGCGGCGGAAGAGACATTGATCACCACGCCGCCCGGCCCGCTGTGCCGGTAGGCCATGCGCTTGACCGCCTGCTGGGCACAGAGCATCGGCCCGATGGCATTGACCGCAAAAATGCGCTGCATGCGTTCAAAGCCAAGGTCCTCCAGGCGCGACTGGGTCGCCAGCACCCCGGCGTTATTGACCAGTACATCAATGCGCCCGAACGTGCGGTCGATGGCCGCGAACAACGCGGCGACCTGTTCGGGGTCTGCGCTGTCGGCCTGCACGGCCAGGGCCCTGCGCCCCGCTGCTTGCACATCCGCCACCACCGCCAATGCCGCCGGCTCGTTGGCAACGTAACTGATAGCGACGTCATAGCCCTTGGCGGCGGCCAGCCGAGCAGTGGCCGCACCCACGCCGCGACTGCCTCCGGTGATCAGGATCAGGGGTGCCTGCGTGACCTTGTCCATTCAGATGATCTCCTGCGTTGTTGGCTGTATCAGCCGATGATGAGGGTGCCGGCGACGATCACGCCACACGCCAGGATCCGGCGCACGGTGAGCGTTTCGCCGAGAAACAGGTAGCCGATCAACAGTGCAAACAGCACGCTGGTTTCGCGCAATGCCGATACCGCGCCCAGGGGCGCTTGGTTCATGGCGTAGATAACGATTGCATAGGCCAGCAAGGAGACCAGCCCGCCGAGCGCAGCGGTCAGCGTGCCGGGCCGCACGCAGAACAGGCTGCGGGCATCGCGCAGGCCGATATACACCAGCGGCATCATCACGCCCCACAAGGCGCACATCCACGCGGTGTAGGCCAGCGGCGCGCCGGAGAGTCTGGCACCGATGCCGTCGACGACGCTGTAGGCCGCGATGAAGCAGCCGGTGCCCAGCGCATAGGGCAGGCTGGGAACCGACAAACTGCGGCCCTTGAACGCCAGCGAAATGATCCCGCCAGAGACCAGCGCGATACCCAGCAACTGACCGGGGGCAATGCGCTCGCCGGCAAACACGGCGGCGCCCAGGGTGATCAGCGCCGGCGACGACCCACGGGAAATCGGATAGATCTGCCCCAGGTCACCGACCCGATAGCTGCGCACCAGGAACAGGTTGTAGCCGACATGCAGCAAGGCTGAAAGCAGCGCGTAGCTCCAGCTCTCAGTCGCGGGTATCGGCATGAACGCTGCAGCGACGCCACAGGTGATGGCAATGGCGATGCACATCACCGTCATCGACCACAGCCGGTCGGCACCGCCACGCAGCAGCGCATTCCAACTGGCGTGCAGAAGCGCGGCGAAAAGAACCAGGCAAACAAGATGGATAGGCATGCGCCATCTTAGGCAGACCGGCACCGGAACGACAGCGAAGTCTACTCATTGCAGCATGAAAGAATGCTCATACCTTAATGAGCTGCCTGCTGCACTTTCAGCGCCTCGCCCATCAACCACTGTCGGAAGTCGAGAATATGCGGCTGCGCCTCGATGCCCTTGGGGCACACAAAGTAGTAAGCCAACGGCGATGGGAACGGCATATCGAACAGCCGTACCAGACGGCCATCAGCGATTTCGTTTTCCACGTGGCCGCTGCGCACCAACGCAACACCCTGGCCAAGCAAGGCGGCCTCGACGGTCATGTTACTGTCGCCGAACCTGACGCTTTCCCTGAGCGGCGAAAACACCAGCCCCACGGCTTGAAACCAGGCCTCCCATTTCGGCACCAACTCGGCGCCATCGCGGGTCAGCAGTGGCAAACGCAATAATTCGACCGGATCGCGCGGTGTTCCGAGGCGCTGCAGCAGGTCGGGGCTGGCCACCGGAAATACCTGCTCGCCGAACAGGAACTCTGAATACAAGCCGGGATAACTGCCCTTGCCCAGCCGAATCGCGACATCCGCCTGGCCCCCAGAGAAGTGGATGATCTTGTCGGTGGTGTCCAGCGAGACCAGCAACTCGGGGTGCTGACGGGCCAGATTCGGCAGGCGCGGCAGCAGCCATTTGAGTGCGAACGAATAGGTGGTGCTGACACTGAGTCGAACCCGGCCCTTTTGCTCGCGCAGATCGCCCAGCGTCGCCTCCAGGCTGATGAAGAATTCGCGCACGATCGGCGCCAGCCTAGCCCCCGCTGCCGTGAGGCGTAACGATTGACCCCGTTCAAACAGCTGCAGCCCCCACAGCGTTTCCAGATGCTTGAGCTGGTGACTGACAGCGCTTTGGCTCACATGCAATTCCTGGGCGGCAGCAGTAAAGGTTGAATGGCGGGTGGCAGCCTCAAAAGCTCGCAGCGTTGCGGTCGGCGGCAGGTCTCTCATCGGCAGGGTCTTCGCGAATGGGCTGGGATGGGCTGGGCATGAACTCAGGCTCATGTTACGCCGGCCAGCCCTGCACCGGAAACTGCGCCCTGATCAGCGTGCCCCCCTCGGCCAGGTTGCTGGCCGTCATGGCGCCGCCGTGAGCCTGGCAGATCGCCCGGGCGATGGACAAGCCCAGCCCGCTGCCGCCCGAATAACGCGCCCTGGAGCGTTCCGCCCGCCAGAAGCGATCGAACACGCTGTCCAGGTGCTGGGCTTCGATACCCGGACCGCGATCGCCGATTTCAATCACCACCTGGCCCTGGACCTGGCGCGCCGTAATATTCATTTCACCGCCGCCTGCCGCATAACGCAGCAGGTTATCCACCAGAATGTTGATGATCTGGCCCAGGCGATCGCGGTCGGCATGAACACGCAGCCCATCGGCCATAATGACCTGCGTTCGAATGCCGGCCTGATCCAATTGCGGCTCGAACCAGGCCAAGCGTTCGGCCACCAGGGCCATCAGGGAGAAATCGCTGCGCTCCAGCACCAACCGGCCGGCCCGCGCCATCGACAACAGGTGCAGGTCATCCACCAGTTTGCTCAGTTGATCGAGCTGGCGCTTGACCATGCCCAACTGCGCGGCATCGCTGGGGAACACCTCGTCCAGCATACCCTGCACGCGCCCCATGGCGGCATTCAACGGCGTGCGCAGCTCGTGGGCAATGACCGCGCTGGACTCACGCACGTCACGCTCATAGCGCTCCAGTTGCGTACTCATGCTGTTGAAGTCGCTGACCAGCCGTTGCAGCTCATCGGGTGCATTGCGGTGCACCGGCAGGCGCGTCAGAAAATCCCCGCCGGCGACCCGCCTTGCGCCTTGGGCAACCGCCGAAAACTGACTGGACAAGGGCCGCGAAAACCACAGGCCGCAGACAATGATGATAGGGATGGCGGCCAGCACCAGGCCAACCAGTACCAGCCAGTCGCGATTGGCGATGGCCGGCTGGAAATACTCCAGCGGATAGTATTGGGCAACCAATTGACGCAAGCGTGCCTCATTGAGCCCAGGATCGGCGCGCAGTTGCAGCAGCTCTTCGCGCGGCCCCGGCGGCAGATGCTGCACGAAATCCCAATCCGACAGGGTGATGTTGATCCACATGCACACCGAGATCATCACCACCGCGCCGATCGCCAGCAGGCTCATGCGCATGCCGATCCAGCGCCACAGCGGTTTGTCGTTGATCCGTGATTTATCCGGCATGACGCTTACCTGAACCGATAGCCAATGGAGCGCACCGTCACCAGTACCCCGGCGATGCCATGGGTTTCCAGTTTGCGCCGCAGGTTGTGCACATGGGTATCGACGACACGGGCCAGGGCTTCGCTTTCCGGCAGGCAGATTTCCAGCAACTCGTCACGGGTGAAGGCCTTGGACGGGGTCTGGAGCAACGTCACCAGCAGCTTGAATTCGGTGGGCGTCAGGTCCAGCCATTGCGGTGCTGCATCGCCCTGCTCAATGGCGGCGGTAAAGGCGACAAGATCCACCCGCAGGTTCTCATGACGCAGCAGGTGTGGCAGCGGCTGGTTGCCGGTGGTGCGGCGCAGCACCGCCTGCACCCTCGCCACCACTTCGCGCGGGCTGTAGGGCTTGACCACATAGTCGTCCGCGCCGTAGCGCAAGGCGCCGAGCTTTTCCGGTTCGTCGCCCATGGCCGTGACCATGATCACCGGCGTGTCACTGCTGCGGCGCACGGCGGACAACACCTCGGTGCCACTCAGGCGCGGCAGCATCACGTCGAGCAATATCAGGTCGGGCTGCCAGCTCTTGTGCAGGTCGAGACCGCGCTGGCCGTCTTCGGCCAAGGCCACCTCATAGCCATCGCGGCGCAGATAGGCTTCGAGAATGCTGGCGCTGTCGGCGTCGTCTTCGACAATGAGGATACGTTTTCCTGACACAAAGAAGCCTCTTGATGAAACCTTGATAATTTGCGAACGGTTTATTGAAAGTCCGCTGCCAGTATTGCCCTGAGCCCAACTTCCGTGAACCGATCCTATGCGCACTACCGCACTGCTGTCCAAACCTATCAACTCGCCTGACAGGCTCCGTTCAAGCGCCAGCTGTTTCATCCCCGGGGCCGCGCCTGGCCCCGTCCGTATGGCTGTCTACGCCGCATAAGGTCGGACGCATCAGGTCGAACATACGATGATTTCTTTCAAGCACCTATCCAAAATGGCCGTGTTGCTTGGCGCGTTGTCGATGAGTATCGACAGCCAAGCCTCCTCCATCCAGCCTGCCGATGCATTCGCCCATCCCGGCCTGCTCCAGACCGAGGCGGACTTCACGCGAATACGCGAAAAACTGGCCAACCAGAACCCGCCATGGTTGGCCGGCTGGCAAAAGCTGATCGCCAATCCACATGCATCATTGGCTTGGCAACCCAATCCAGTGCCCGTGATATATCGCACTTCAAGTAGCTTGAATAACGACAGCACGCTGTTCAATGACGCCGCCGCAGCCTACGCACTGGCCCTGCGCTGGCAGATCTCGCAAGACCCCGCCTATGCCGACAAGGCCGTGGGCATTCTGAACCAGTGGTCCTCCACGCTTACCGCGATCAAGGGCGACCCCGACAAATCCCTGGCGGCGGGCCTGTCCGGTTATCAACTGGCCAACGCGGCCGAGCTGCTGCGCAGCTACCCGAAGTGGCAGGCAAACGACTTTCATCGATTTCAGGGCATGCTGCTCAACGTGTTCTATCCCATCAGTCATGATTTCCTGCTGCACCACGATGGGAGCCCGCCTGATCGTCACGGCGCCCGCTGGGACCTGGCCAACATGAACGCGATCCTGGCCATCGGCGTACTGACGAATCGCCGCGACCTCTACAACGAGGCCGTCGATTACTTCAAGCACGGCAACGGTAACGGCGCCATCGAACACGCGGTCTGGAAGCTCCATGGCAATGGCCTGGGTCAAGTCCAGGAAAGCGGACGTGACCAGACATACGCCCTGCTCGACATCGCCCTGCTCGGCAGCTTCTGCCAGATGGCCTGGAGCCAGGGCGACGACCTGTTCGGCTACCAGAACAACCGCGTACTGCAAGGCGCCGAGTATGTGGCCCTGTACAACCTGGGCCAGGACGTGCCGTTTACCCCTTTGCTCAACCGCACGTTCAAACAGCGGGTGATCTCCGCCGACCATCGCGGCGAAATCCGGCCGATATGGGAGCTGCTCTACAACCACTACGTCGTGCGCAAAAGCCTCAGCGCGCCGAATGTGAAAGCCATGGTGAATAAGGTCCAGGTGGAAGGCGGCGGCGGCGATTATGGCCGCGACAGCGGCGGTTACGAGCAACTGGGGTACGGAACATTGCTGTATTCCTTGGACGAATACGGTGTGTCAGACGCTGAACTGGTGCCGTAAGAGACGCCGGTGCCGAACGGCCCCAACCGCCGCTACGGTGCTATGGGTACAGGTATCGACACAGCTCGGTAGCGCCCAAACGTAACCACGATGCGAAGCGAGCCGCTCTTGCTCTTGCTCTTGCTCTTGCTCTTGCTCTGGCTTTTGATCTTGATCTCAGGCGCCCCGTTAAACCACGCTGGCCGAACGCAGGCTTGAATCCGTGGGCAACCCGGCAGGACGCCGGGTTAGCCGCACTGGGCCATGGATGGCCCATTGCGGCGGCCCACGGATTCAAGCCGGAGAGAGGGCACACCGAGCCCAAGCGAGGTGCCGAGTGGTGGGGCAAGAGCGTTTTGCTTACTTTTGCGCTTTTCAAAAGTGAGCCGCCGTAAGGGCGGAACCCATACCAGCCGTGACCGCAGAAACGGATATGTACTCGATCTGATCCAACATCCTGGTCGGCCCTGAAGCCGCCATCGGGGGCAAGCCCCCTCCCACATTGGGACCAGGATCGACACAAAATCCCGGTCGGCCCTGAGGCCGCCATCGGAGGCAAGCCCCCTCCCACATTGGGACCAGGATCGACACAAAATCCTGGTCGGCCCTGAGGCCGCATCGGGGGCAAGCCCCCTTCCACATTTGGACCAGGATCGACACAAAATCCCGGTCGGCTCTGAGGCCGCCATCGGGGGCAAGCCCCCTTCCACATTTGGACCAGGATCGACACAAAATCCCGGTCGGCCCTGAGGCCGCATCGGGGGCAAGCCCCCTTCCACATTTGGACCAGGATCGACACAAAATCCCGGTCGGCTCTGAGGCCGCCATCGGGGGCAAGCCCCCTCCCACATTTGGACCAGGATCGACACAAAATCCCGGTCGGCTCCAAGTCCGCCATGCTCCCTCACCACAGATCCGGCATCGCACCAAAGTTGTGAAGATACCTAGGGTGCCATGGGCGATCAATGCAGCCTGGAACTCACGTTCACTTATGCAAAATCGCCCGATGAATATCCCCCAGCGCCATGATGCGCTGGGCGGCGTTGAGCTTGATCGCCTCCTTGGGCATGCCGAACACCACACAACTGGCCTCGTCCTGCGCCACCGTGGTGGCGCCGGCGTCAAGCATCTCCTTGAGCCCGCGCGCGCCGTCGTCGCCCATACCGGTCATGATGATGCCCGTGGCGTTTCTGCCGGCGAACCTGGCCACTGAGCGAAACAGCACATCCACTGAAGGCCGGTGCCGGTTGACCAGCGGCCCATCGATGACCTGAGCGTGATAATACGCGCCGCTGCGGGTGACCATCAGGTGCTTGCCGCCGGGGGCGATCAGGGCCAGGCCGGGCAGAATGCGGTCATTGTTGCGCGCTTCGCGCACCTCGATCTCGCAGACGCTGTTGAGACGCTCGGCAAACGAGGCGGTGAATTTTTCCGGCATGTGCTGCACGATCACTATGCCCGGGCATACCCGCGGCAGCGCCCTCAGCACGGCCTCCAGCGCTTGGGTGCCGCCGGTGGAGGTGCCGATGGCGACAATGCGTTCGGTGGTGTGCGCCATGGCCTGGCCATTGGCGGCGGGCAGGATCGCATCCGCGCTGAGCTTGCCGGCAGGTGCCGGTGAAGGTGACTGGGCCGGGCTGACGCTGCGCTTTCCCAGGTTCCTGACGTTGGAGTTAGCCGCGGCACGGATCGCCGCCACCAACTCGGCCGCCGATTCGATCAGGAAATTCTTCAAGCCGGTCGTGGGCTTGGTAATGATTTCCACGGCACCCGCCGCCAGCGCCTGCAGGGAGGTTTGCGCGCCTTTCTGGGTCAGCGACGAGCAGATAACCACCGGTGTCGGCCGCTCGCTCATGATTTTCCTGAGAAAGGTGATGCCGTCCATGCGCGGCATTTCCACATCCAGCACGATCACATCCGGCCATTCCCGGGCGAGTTTATCCATGGCGAAAATCGGGTCGGAGGCGGCGCCCATCACATGGATATCCGGGGTGTCAGCGAGAATCGCCAGCAGTACCTGGCGCACCACGGCCGAGTCATCGACCAGCAGCACACTGATTTTTTTGGTAGGCATCTTGTTGAAGTGTTCCCATCGGTTGGTGCCGGACCCAGACGTTGCCGTTCCACAGGTCGAACAGGATCGTGCGGTAACCGGTACTGCCCATGTCCTGGGCCGTCAGGTGCAATTGATAGCGCTCGGCCAGGGCCAGCGCCGCGCGAATATTCAGGCTGGCCACGTCGTGGGTCGGCAGGCGGCGCGGGTGATCGGGAAACATCTCACCGCCGCCGAACAATTTGACATCGTAATCCTGTGCACCCGTGCCATTGGCCTGCGCGTGGCGCAGCAGCAGTTCCAGGGCTTCGTCGCCATAGCGGCCGTCCAGGGGCTGATGATTGCGCGCTCGCCCCGGCAGCATGAAATGACACATGCCGCCGATCCGCCGTTGCGGATGCCAGAAGGTGATCGCCACGCAGGAACCGAGCAAGGTGCGCAGGCGCGTCGGCCGCGTCGCAAAGCTGACCTGCCCAGGCGCCAACACCACTTCGCCCGCATCGACTGGTTTTTTCATGGCTTGCGGTAAATCGACGGCGCCACCAGCTTCAAGGTGTCGTTGACACCGTTGAGGCTTTCGGAGTGGCTGATGACGAAATAACCGCCGGGTTTGAGCAGCGGCAACAGACGCGCGACCACCTGGCTCTTGGTGGGCTGGTCGAAATAGATCATCACGTTGCGCAGGAAGATCACCTCGAACTCGCCCAGGGCCGGCAGCGCCTCGTTCAGGTTGACCTGCACGAAATTGACGCGGTTACGCAAGGCCTTGTCGATCAGGAACGTACCCTCCTGGCGGCCGATGCCCTTGAGGCAGTACTTGGTCAGCAGCAGCTGGGGCAGCGTGCCGGCGCGCTCCATGGCGTAGTGGCCGTTGCGCGCCTTGGCCAGCACTTGGGTGCTGATATCCGAGCCAACCACCTCCCAAGGCGTAGTGCCCAGGCTCTCGGCCAACGTCATCGCCAGGCTGTAGGGTTCTTCGCCCGAGGAACTGGCCGCGCTCCACACGCGAAATACCTTGCCCGGCGCGGCCTTGGGCAGCACTTGCTGGCGCAGGAAGTCGAAGTGCTTGGGCTCGCGAAAAAAATAGGTTTCGTTGGTGGTCAACAGATCCAGGGCAACCTGCAGTTCGCCCTTGCGTTGGTCACTCATGATCAGCTTGAAGTATTCGCCGTAGCTGTGCAGTTCGTAGTGCTTGAGGCGCTTGAACAAGCGCCCGGCCACCAGGGCTTTCTTGGCCGGCGACAGGTTGATGCCGGCCGCACGGTACAGCCAGCTCTGGAACTGGCCGAATTCACGATCATCGATGGAGGCGGTATCTGGCATGGTCGACACTCAACGCGGATCGAGGTCGAGGGCCGCCGCCTGGCCGCCCTCGGCGAGGCTGGACATCTCATCGATGGACAGCACCTTCTCCACCTCCAGCACAATCACGAACTTGCCGTCGACCTTGGCCATGCCGCCGATGAAATCGGCGCGAATCCGCGCGCCGAAACTGGGCGGCGGCTCAATCTGCGCGGCCGGGATCTCCTGCACGGCAGAAACGGTGTCGACCAGCAACCCGATATCCTGAGGCCGACCGTCGTCGGTATTCGCCTCGATGATGATCACACAGGAGCGCCGGGTAATCGCCGAGTTGGCCCGCCCAAAGCGCGCCGACAAGTCCACCACCGGCACTACCGCGCCGCGCAGGTTGATCACCCCGCGCACGAACGCCGGCATCATCGGCACCACGGTCAGGCTGCCGTATTCGATAATTTCCTTGATGCCCAGAATGCCGATGGCGAACATTTCACCGCCCAGCATGAAGGTCAGGTATTGCGCGTCCTCATCCACCGCAACCGCGGTCTGCCGAGTCGTCATCACTGCGCCCATGTCACTCTCCTTGTTGGCCCGTCTCGATCGTGGGATCAGAAGCGGGTGAAGTCCGCTTCGTCAGGTGCGCTGGCCATGTTGTAGGCAAAGGCCTTGCGTGGTGCCTGTGGTTTCGGGCGTGGCGGCTGACGGCCGGGCTTGCTGCCGGGGCTGTCGACGCTGCTGCTTTGACCCGCAGCTGTTGGGGTTGAATCCAGCACGAAGAAGCTCATGGCTTGTTGCAATTGCTCGGCCTGGCTGCTCATTTCTTCGGCCGTGGCCGCCAGCTCCTCGCTGCTCGAAGCATTTTGCTGGGTCACCTGGTTGAGCTGGGTCATCGCCGTGTTGATCTGCCCGACACCGGCGGCCTGCTCTTCGGAGGCGGCGCTGATTTCCTGCACCAGGTCGGAGGTCTTGTTGATGGACGGCACCATTTCGTCAAGCAGCTTGCCGGCCTTCTCAGCCATGTCCACGCTGCTGGACGACAGCTCGCCGATTTCCTGGGCCGCGACCTGGCTGCGCTCGGCCAGCTTGCGCACTTCGGCGGCCACCACGGCAAAGCCCTTGCCGTGCTCGCCGGCCCGAGCGGCCTCGATGGCGGCATTGAGGGCGAGCAGATTGGTCTGGTAGGCGATGTCATCGATGATGCTGATGCGTTGGGCGATTTTCTTCATCGCCACCACGGTCTGCTGTACCGACTCGCCGCCTTCGGTGGCTTCCTTGGCGGCCTTGCTGGCCATGCCATCGGTGACCTTGGCGTTCTCGGTGTTCTGGTTGATGCTGGCGCTCATCTGTTCCACCGAGGCGCTGGTTTCCTCGACACTGGCGGCCTGTTCACTGGTGGCCTGGCTCATCGATTGCGCGGTGGCGCTGACCTGTTCGGAGGCGCTGGCCAGGTTATCGGCGGCGTTACGCACTTCGCCGATGATATGCGCCAGCTTGCCGACCATGTTGCGCATGGCGTTGAGCACCATGCCGGTTTCGTCTTTGGCACCCGGCTCGATGTGGGCGTTGAGGTTGCCTTCGGCCAATTGTTCGGCGGCGGTTGCGGCCTGCCTCAGGGGGCGGGAAATAATCCGGGCAACAAATACCGCCAGGCCCAGGCCGATCAACAAGGCTGCGACCAGCACCGCGATGATCGACAGGCGTGCGTTTTCGTACAGCGCCGCGCCCTTGTCACCCGCCACCGTCGCGCCGGCGTCATTGAGTTCGACCATTTTCTGCAGGCGGCTGGTCACTTCATCGAAATGCCCCTTGGACTCTCCCCTGAGCAAACCGCGCGCCTGGGCTTCCTGATTCTGCCGGGAAAACTCGAGCACTTGCTTGCTGCTCGCCAGGTACGCGTCCCACGCGCTCTTCACGCTGGCCAGCAGTTGGCGGTCTTCATCGTTCGACAGCAACTGCTCATAGGTGCCCATGCGGGTGTCGAACTGTTGACGCGCCTCGGCGGCTTCACGTTCGGCCTGGGCCTTTTCCTCGGCGATCTCGGTCGCGAGGTGGCGGTTTTCCTTCAAGCGATAGTTGGCGGCAAAAAAACGCATGCCGGCCGCTGCACGCATGGAAGGCATCCAGTTGCCCTTGATGTCCTGGGCCGCATGATTGACCGCACCGAGCTGGAGGATGGCAAAGCCGCCCATGGCCGCAGTGAGCGCCAGGACCACCAGGAACGAGCTGATCAACTTGGTGGAAATTTTAAGATCGTAGAACCATTTCATCGGGAACCTCCATGGAATTGCTTATGCGTCAGCGAACGACGACCGGCGGCGATTGAGGCGCCTGGGGCGTGCGGGCTTCCAGTTGTACGAGTTGGTTGAGCAGTGCCGGTACATCCAGGATCAGGGCCACGGCTCCGCTGCCCAATATGGTCGAGCCGCTGATGCCGCGCAGCGCGCCGAACAGCTTGCCCAACGGTTTGATCACGGTCTGGAACTCACCGAGCAGGTCATCCACCACCAGCCCGGCCTTATGCTCGGCGTAGCGCACCACCACCACGTTCCGGCGCCGTGCAGCCGGGCCTTCGTGGCTGAAGTGTTTGCGCAGGTCCACCAGCGGCAAGACTTCGCCACGCAGGTCCAGATAGCCGTTGTCGTGGCTGGACTGGCGCCGGGTTTCGTCCAGTTCGATACATTCCTGGACCATGTCCAGGGGAATCACATAGGTGGATTGGTCGATGCCGACCAGAAACCCATTGATGATCGCCAGGGTCAGCGGCAAGCGGATGCGCACCACCGTGCCCTCGCCGGGGCGGCTGTCCAGGTCGACGGTGCCGCGTAACAACGTGATATTGCGCTTGACCACGTCCATGCCGACGCCGCGCCCGGACAGGTTGGTCACCGCCTCGGCGGTGGAGAACCCCGCTTCGAAGATCAAGTTGTAGATCTCCTGGTCGGTCAGCACCGCGCCGCTGGCCACCAGCCCGCGTTCCTGGGCCTTTTGCAGGATGCGTTCGCGGTTGAGCCCGGCGCCGTCGTCGGCGATTTCAATGACGATGCTCCCCGAGTCATGGTAGGCATTGAGGCTCAGGTGGCCCTTGGTCGGCTTGCCGGCCGCACGCCGTGCCTCGGCGCTTTCGATACCGTGGTCCATGGCGTTGCGCAGCAGGTGCATCAGCGGGTCGCCGATTTTCTCGACCACGGTCTTGTCCAGTTCGGTGTCCGCACCGCTGATGATCAGCTCGATGTCCTTGCCCAGCTCCTGGCTGATATCGCGCACCACACGGCGAAAACGGTTGAACGTGTCACCAATGGGGATCATGCGCAGGTGCAGAGCGCCATCGAGAATCTCTTCGACCAGCGCCGATACCGTCGAGGTCGCCTCTTGCAAGGGGTCGTTGTTACAGGAGCGGGCCAGCAGGCTTGAGCCGGCACTGGCGATCACCAGTTCGCCGACCAGATTGATCAGCTCGTCGAGCTTGTCGGCGTTGACCCGCACGTAATTGCCGTCGCGCGGTTTCGCCTCGCCGGCGGCGACAGAACGCTGCGGTGTCGTCGCCACAAGGCCCTGCTCTGCCTGGGTGACCCGTTCGCCAGCAACGACCGCAGTGCTCCCAGGCGCTTCGTCCACCGCACTGATGTGCACCTCGCAGTCGTCACGCACAAAGTCGAACACTTCGTTGAGGGTGGCGTGGCTGGCCGTCGAGCGCAGGTCGATCTCGAACCCCAGGTAGCAGCTTTCCGGGTCCCAGCGGTCTATGGGCGGGATGCTGTCGGTCAGGGTGGTGACCTGCATCAGCTGCCCCAAGGTCTCGAGGTAACGCAGAAATGACAGGGGGTCCATGCCGTTACGGAACACGTCCACACCAAAGCGCAGGGAGATGTGCCAGAGCACTTCGGCCGCCGCGTCGTCGGCCACCTCAACGGTTGCGACGCCGGCAGCGGCGGTTCGCATCGGCTGGTAGGCGCTCAGCGCCTCGCGCAATGCCTCACCGCGCGCCAGAGCGGCAGGCGTCGGCGTCTCACCGCGGTTGGCGACCACTTCGACCAGTTCGAGCATATGGTCGCCGCACTTGAGCAACAGCGCGATGAATACGGCGTCCACCGCCACTTCGCCATCGCGCAGGCGGTCAAGCACGTCTTCGACGATATGCGTGAACCCCACGATCGACGCCAGCCCGAAAAGGCCCGCCGACCCCTTGATGGTGTGCGCGGCGCGGAAAATCGCGCCAATGGCGTCCTCGTCGCCGGGCTCGCTTTCCAGTTGCAGCAGGGATTGCTCCATGGCCTGCAACAGCTCGCGTGCCTCAACGATGAATGTCTGCAGTGCCTGATCGAGATTGATGCTCACCGGGACCTTCCTTGTCGATCAAAAAACGTGGGAAGCGCTGACTATGAGGCCGCGCTGCGACACAGTTGGAGCGCTTGCACGACCACCTGGCTCTGGCCGGTCACGCTCAAGGCAATACCTGCGACGCCGGCTTCACGCTGGATGACCGCGAGCAACTGCAAGCCGGCGCCATCGATTTCCGTGACCTCCGACAGGTCCAGCTCCAGGCGCGGTGCCGCGCCCATCTGCGGCAGCAGCGCACCCGCCAGTTCCGCCACGGTGTAGATCGTCAGCTCGCCGTCAATGCGCACGCGGGCAGTGTCGTCGACTGTTTCAGTGGTTATCGGCATGGGAGCCTCCCTGGCGCCGGGGGATCAGGGCAGGATCAGTTTAGACACGGCTGCCAACATCTGCGCCGGCTGGAACGGTTTGACCACCCACGCCTTGGCGCCGGCGGCCTGGCCCTCGGCCTTCTTCGATTCCTGGGACTCGGTGGTCAGCATGATGATCGGGGTGAACTTGTAATTGGCCAGCTTCTTGACCTCCTTGACGAAGGTGATGCCGTCCATGTTGGGCATGTTCACGTCGCTGATGATCAAGTGCACTTTCTGCCCGGTCAGCTTGCTCAGGGCATCCTTGCCGTCGCTGGCCTCGATGACGTCATAGCCGGCGCTTTTCAGGGCAATGCCGACCACTTGCCGCACGCTGCTCGAGTCGTCGACCACTAATACATTCTTCGCCATGATGTGCTCCTAAAAGAAGGTGATGTCTTGAGAGTGCTGCTGCGCGGTCGCCGCTCCGTGATGGAGGCGCCGTTGCTCGTCGGTGGCGTAGGTGGCTTCCATGCGCGCGAGCCACTGCCGGGCATCGACCCCCACCGCCTGGTCCGGCGCCTGGCTGGCTTGCAGGAGGTGGTCATGCAAGGCCTGCATGTTGTCTCGCACGTGGCTGAGGATCTGGCTGACGCGGTCCTGGAATTGCAGGCTGACCAGCACTTCGGTCATCTCATCACGGATGCCGTAGCTTTCCTGCTTGAGCAGGTCGGCAGAGTCGGCCAGGCGCCCGGTGATGTTCTGGAAGCGCTCGAGCACCCGTTGAATGCTGTTTTCGGACTCGGCCACCGAGTGGCTGTCCTGGTCGGCACTGCTGGACGCGGCCTGCACCAATTGCGTGATGGCGTTATTGATGATGTCGACCTTGGCCGACATCTGCTGGCCGGTTTCACTGGATTTGTTCGACAGGCTGCGCACCGCATCGGCCACCACCGCAAAGCCGCGCCCTGCCTCGCCGGCACGCGCCGCCTCGATGGCGGCGTTGAGGGCCAGCAGGTTGGTCTGCGCGGCAATCGCCGCCACGTCGGCGGCCATGGCGCGCAGTTCCTTGGTATAGGCGGTGAGGCTGCGGACCTGGGCCAGGGTCTGGTCACGGCTGGTCTGAGTGGCCTTGAGCGAGTTGATCACCTGGCTCAGTTCGCTGTCACTGCGCGCCAGCACCTCCAGCGCGCCATCGGCGGACTGCCCATCCAGTTCGCCGGCAGCCTGCTGCGAGGCCTGTACCGTTTCCTGCAATCGCGCGGCGATCCCGGTGAAACGGTTGGCCAGGCTTACAATCGCTTCTTCAGTCTGATGCCGGGAGCTTTCCACCTGCTTGGCCCAGATCGGCATGGCGCCCAGCAACACTTCATCGAGCTGTGCGCGAGAAGCCATGCCATTGTGCGCTGCGTCCACCGTTGACCGATCCGCCTGCCCCCGCGACATCGCGCGCAACACAGCCTTGCGCTGTGAACCTGTGCTCCAGGCACAGGCACCGAGACCCATCAACACCAATACCGCACAGGCCACCAGGTTGGCCGTGGAGGCTGATTGCACCAGCAACCACACAACGGCGGGCACTACCGGGATGAGAGCAAACCAGCAAAAACGCGGGTAACCAGGGAGGGGAATGCGCACGGATTGACGCTGGGTCATGAGTTCGATCCTTGAACAGTGTTGCGGATATAGACGACATAGGGGTTATCTGCCCAGTGCCTCGCAACTTTAGAATCCTGATATGCCTTCCGTCTGTTTTATGACCATTGGATGACCGGCCTGGTGTCCTGGCCCCGTGCACTGAACAAAAACGGAATATGGCGTGCGCGCGGAATCAGGGCGAATCGCTGGTCAGGCCAACAGGTATCTCTTTTCGACGTCCCAGTTGTGCAATCAAGTAGGCGATGGAGTCGGCGTTGTTAAGTACCGTAATGATGCGTTTAAGCGGATCGCTACGGAAAACCCGCCGGGCTTCGACGAGGGTTTGGGTGCCAGTGACGGTGAGCAGCCTGTCGAGCACAGGTTGTGTTGACGTGCCCATCATAGGGTCTGTCTTGAGGCCGGTTGCAATATCGACTACTTGGAACAACTTATGGGTCGGGGTATTGAGCGAAAGTCTTGAAAGATGGCGGTTTTCCAGGGCCACTTTAGTGTTGCTGCCCTCAGGCGTTTGGGGATCAATCAGGTCATGAAAGGGATGGGTTGAATGTACGTAAGCCAAGTCCAACGTCGCACAGACATGATGCGTGATTTCGTGAATGAGGGTAGCCGCACGGGCATGGACGCTGACATAGAACGGTTTTATCAACAAATGACTGTATTTGAGCCCCGGGCTGAAAAACACCTCGGTCAAGTACACTAATTGAAGGGGGTCGGGGACAATGGTAAAGGCCATCAACGTTTGTACGCCCCCAAGGGCCGGCATCCGCGAACGGCCAATGACAAATCGCGTTGAGTTCGGGGAGGTCAGTGAGGGCTCCATCAACGCGCTGCACACCTTATCGACGATCTCCTGGATTATTTCAAGGTGCTGGACCTCGAGCGTCTGCAAGCCGAAAAACGTTTTGATTTGTTTGACGAGCTCAGGTGCAGCAAGGGGTGTATGTGCGATCAGGCGCACATTTTCCTGGGCGTTCTTTGCATAAAACGTCGCCAAGGCAAGTGCATCGGTAATAACCCAGGATTCCCGAGGGTAAAGCGCTCGAATCTCGCGCATTCCGCTGGCCAATATATTCATACTGGAGCGCGCAATGGGCTCGGAGTAGAAACGATTGGTCAATCGTGCAATTGTCCGCCGCCCCGTCAGCAATGGGCCGGCGCTACTGAGCATCCACTGTTGTAGGGTGTTGCTGTGCACCACAGGGCCGACTTCGCCGTCACCGGCGATACGCCATTCCAGGCCGTGCTTGATGACCTGGAACACTTTCCCTGCAACCGCCGCGTAGTAGTGGTTGGAGGCCGAGCGGTAAAGGTTGAGTGTGGTGTCTTTAGTCAGGCTGGCCAAGCTCGGCTCAAGGACTTCGAAACGCTGGAGCCGGGTGCGTGGCGCAGCGGTAATGTCCAGCGCGGGCCAGGACACCACAGAGGTCGCAGGTGTGTGAGGCGACAGCATCGGTTCGGGTGCCGGGATCATCCCGCCCTCCGATACGGCAGGCATGGAATCGCGCAAACCGACCAGCAAGGCCACACCGCCGATAAAATGCCCCATTGCCTCATGCCAGTGATGGCTTTGCAGCTCTTCGGCAGACGCTTTGAACAGTTTATGGCTCTGCCAGACCACCAAGGGGTAAGCCAGTTTGCCGGCAAAAAACACAATTGCCTGCTGCACACCTTCCGAGAATACAGTCTTGGCGGTTTCCCAGGCAGTACCTGCATTTGCCGTTTTTTGGCAGCCCAGCAGCGTTGTCAGCAGCTCGACATTGTCGGTGAACAACTGCTTGAACAGCGCAGCGTCGATGGGGTTGCATGCCAGCTGGAGGGCAGTGCTGGCTTGGGATTGCTCCAGCGCGCTTGTCAGTGCCACGTGGTCAACGGCCGGGACCACCTGCCGAATCCAACGCTGTAAGGCGCCGGAGGCTGTCAACTCAGCACGCAGTGCAGCCTCAACGGTATATTCCTTGAGGGTGTAGCCTGGGCTATAGGGGGCATAAAGGACCTGGGGGCCCTCCTCACCTGAGGCGGAACCGATCAGGTAAACCCCAGGGATCCTGACGGTTTTTTTCCCGGCATCGACCAACAGTTCCAGACGGCGGATCATGGCGTTGGCGCCCACCACTGTCGCACGGGCGGTCGCATCGGGCATGTCCATGACCTGTTGAATGAGCCCGAAGGCCGCCGGTGAAAGCTGGCCTTGCAACCTCATGCCGTGAGCGTATTGCATCAGTTGCCACGGCAGTTGTCTGGCGAATCGCGTGAAGCGTTGGCCAACGTCCGGACTGGCAGGACCCAGGAAGGATTGGATGTACGTTTGGTAAGCCGCATTGATGTTCAGCGCCTGTATCCGCGTTTTCAGCGTCTGCGCATCCAGAGTGGATGGCAACGGCGTTGTACCGGTGCTGGCGAACAGGGGCACCTCATCGTTCCAATACGACTGATGACTCAAGACATAGTCCAGCAGCGACTGGTTGCGGGCAGGCGTACTGCCCTGCGCCGGCAGCCCGACTTCGACTTCGTCAGGTGTGACGCTGTCCTGATCGTCAAGCGCCTTGAGTAAGGTACTGAGTTTCTTGCGCGTAAACTGAGCCAGCGAATCGATCCCGTGCAGGTAATCCTGATTGTCGGTGACGTTGTTTCGATACTGCTCCAACGATTCGGCATAGAGTTGTTGATCGACAGCGCTGGCTTTGCCCAGCCATTGCAAACCCTGTTGCAGGATCATGGCCTGGACCATGTCCATGGCACGCTGCACGTTGGTGGGCGCCAGGTTTTGTGTGGCGTGAACCTGCCACAGCTTGCGCAACTGTTCGACCGACAGCTTCATGGACAGGATTTTCGCCAGCTCACGGTCATTTTGTTGTGCGTAGGTTCGTTGCAAGTGCTCGACGAGGTTGTCCTTGATCAGTTCAAGGGAGCTGAGTGCATAACTCGGCTGTGAATCCCAGTCAGGTGTCGCCAGGTTCGCCAGGAAAACCTGCCGTTCGTCCGGGACTGCCAGGCGTCGGTCCATCTCTGCTTTGAAGTCATTCAATGAGTAGAAACTTTCCAGGCCCAACGCGAGCGTCCACAGCAGCGTGCGGCCGGAATATCGAGGATCAAGCCCGCCGCGCTCGGTCAGCACGAAACAGTTAGTGAGTACCTGCGGGGTATTTTGCCCGGCAGGTGTGACCCTCAAAGAAAACGCATCAGGGCGGAACCCATTGACGCTAAGGCGTAAGTCTCTGGCGTAAATACCTAACACGGTCAAGAGCACTTCGTAGTCGAGTGGCAATAAAGCGTTGTTCCATAGCCTGACCTGCACTTCCCCCGTCAAGCCCATCTCCATTGCTTTTCTCAGCAAGGGCTGCATGTTGGGGGACACGCTGTGGGTCCTACGCAGGTACTGTTTAAACCCGCCGACTGCACTGTTGATCAGCGTATTGAAGGTAGCGGCGTCCACGCCTGAGATCCTGGTGGCGGGTTTGTCAGGAGCGGTTGAATAGACGTGGGTGTTCAGCGAATCGATGGGTGGACCCACTTCGCCACATAGGCGCGCCAGAAAATAGTCGACCATGCTGCTCGATGCCAGCAGTCGAGGTTTGTCGGTGTCACTCGAAGGGTTGCTGTATCGGCGTACCGAGAGGCACGCAGCCTCCAGGCGGTGCTGCTTGATAGCGTACAGTTTCGTATTGAGACAGGTGATAACGGAACGCTCCAGCGAGGGGCGAAACGATAGGTGTTGTTCGATTTCGGCGGTGACGTTTTCGAGTAAATGCACCGTTGTGCGCATTGCAGCAAGCGTGGGTGGGACCCTGGGTTCAGCCACCGTCGCAGTCCAGGTCTCTGCCAACTGAGTACTCCAACGCCCCATGGATTCGAAGCTCGGTAATTTTGGATCAATCATGCCACGCACATCGAGCACATGATCGACCAAGGCGTCGAGGTTCATCGTGCCCTGGCTCAGGCGATACTGATCGAGGGCGTATTCAAGGTTGCGACCTTGTTTTTCAATGATGCCCTCCATGATGCTTTGGAAAATAACGCCGGTGATCGGGGCTGTGGTGACGTCACAGGCCAGCAGGTTCACTTCGGTGTAGCGCTCCAACCTGGACAGATGTTTTCTCCAGGCATCGGCATGCTGCCGGGGGTTGAGACTATCGAGGAGGTGGGTTTTCAGGGCGCCCAGCTCGGTAAACGATCGCAGGCCTTGGTGGGGGGTATAGAGCAGCCAGGTCGAGCCGTTATCGCTTTTGTTACTGCTGATGATGAGCGTGCCTGCCAGCTCGGAGGGGGGCTGTTCAGGCTCTTTCAGCAGTGCCTTTTCAACATCAATGGCGGGAGCAAGCATTGGCGCGGAGCGCGCAGCCTTGAGCGGCAAGGCCTGCAGTTGCAAACGCTGGTCAACCGTAATCGTCGTTTGCTGTTGTTGGTCCAGCGTGTGTGTAAAAAAGGCGTTGGCCATGGCGTCGGTAAAAAATTGCAGCCGCGAGGCCCCGGTGCAAGCAGGCTGCTCCCAAAATGCCTTGGGCTGTTGCTTCATATGTGTTTTCAAGCCCTGGGCCAATCCCTGGACCGATGCATCCCAACTCAATTGATCGTCAGGCTGCTGGGAATCAGCGACGTGTTGGGGGTTGTAATAGCGCCGGGTTTGTCCCACAGGCCAGCCATTGGCGACGAAATGCCTGAGGACAGTTTCGCTCAAGGTGCGGGTGTTCATGTGTCGGAACGTAGATTCGCTGGATGAACCGATGACATAACTCTGCACTTGGATTTGGCGCGGATCGACACCCGTAAAAGATCGCGCCAATTGCGTGGCAATGTATTCATCCAGCAGAGAAGTGAAACTGGGCAGCTTGAGCAGCTCCTCGCGCATCAGACGGGCATTCTCAAGCAGATTGTTGGAAAGGGTCGTTTGTTGTGCCTCAAAGACAGCGCCTGCCACGGTATGTGCAGTAATAGTCACGGGCGCAGTGGGCGTCAGGGCGACTTGCTGAGAGAGGGAGAGATAATCAAGCAACGCTTGGCGCTGCGACGAGTCTTTGAGCCACGACCCCAGTTGCGTCTTGAGTGTTTCATGGCTTTCCAGCTTTTCCAGACCACGAGCTGGCGTATAGAGAAAAACCCCGCCTTGCGGGGCGGGGCTCATTACGAATGCGCCCGCCAGCTCAATAGCCGGTTGACCGAGCACGTTCAGTTGCAGGGTTTGGACGTGCATCGGCACTTTTTGTGCCCGCCGCAAAGCATCGTTGGCCAGATAGACGGAGTCGAGCCAGTCGAGGTCCTTGAGGGTAAAGTTGCGCGTACGTTGGCGCTCACTTAGTTGCGTGCGATCGGTTTGGGTTTCACTGAAAAAATACGGTGGGTTGTCAGTGACCATTGAATGCTCTCCATGCCGGATTGGCTGCCGAGGTGAGCAGCCGTTAGTGATCTGAGAGAATCACTCTGGCGTTTCAAGTTTCGGCCGAGGGACTACATATGCACCAGCGCTTCATGCCCCCGCAGAATGCGCGACGCATCGTTCGCCTTCGCCCCGGAAAAGCTTGAGTGAGCTCAACAGCGTACCGGTATCCCCCTCAGTGATGAACGCGTCCCGGAAGGCTTTCCCGGTCTCCGGGTTGAACAGGTCATCACGTTCAAACCGTTCAAAAGCCTGGCGCGCCAGGACACCGGACCACGTGTAGGAATACAGTTTGGCCCCATAGCTACCCATCGGTTGTTCGAAGCGGTTGATCGGACGGGCGCTATCAGGCCACTGTAAATAACCGATTTCAGCGTTGGCCTGGGTGAACACCTCACGGGGTGTACGCCCGTCGCCGTAGGTACGGTGCAACTCGAAGTCGACGAGGCCGGTGAGCAAAAGACTGGCTGTTTCCCGGCTGGTCTGGGTGTGAATAAATCGGCTTATATGATTGGCCATATCGTCAGGCAAAGGATCTCCCGTCTGGACATGGGCCGATAGCCAGCTCAGAAACGACGGCGTAAAGCAGAACTGCTCCAGCACCTGGCCGAAAAATTCCGCCGCGTCGTGGCCTGACTGGCCTATACCGGAAATCGCCCGATAGGGGGCGGCGGTCAACAGGTGCTGCAGGCAGTGGCCGAACTCATGCAACAAGACCCTCAATTGCAAGTGACCCAGCAAGCAAGGCTGGGTCACTGTAGGTCGTGGCAATTGACTGCGTAGCACGGCTATGGGCCGTTGTGGACGCCCCTCGGCCGTCATCCGGTGACTGCGCAAGCCCGAGGCGACGCCAATCGCGCCGCCCTCCACGCGACGATAAGGGTCAATAAACAGATGTCCGATGGGCTCGCCGTACTCCCTGAGTTCGAATACCCGCACGTCCGGGTGCCAGGTCTCGACAGTGGTTTGTTCGATCAGCTCAACGCCGAACAGGGTTTTGGCGAACGTGCACAATCGTTGCAGCACTGTTTCCAACGGGAAGTAGTTGCGCACCGCGTCCTGAGAAACACCCGCCACGTCCTGGCGAATTTTTTCCGCGAAAAATTCGTAATCCCAGGGTTCCAGCGCATCGATTCCTCGTTGCGCGGCATAGCGTTGCAGTTGCTGTGTGTCATGGGCAAATGTCGTGCGTGCCTGATCAATCTGTTGATGCAAAAATGCAGTGACCTCATCGGCCGTCTCCGCCATTTGTTCCACCAGCGCCAGTTCGGCGAAGTTGGCATAGCCCAGCAATTGGGCTTTCTGGTGACGGCTGTCGAGCAACACGGTCAGAACCAGTTCATTGTCGGTGCCAATGGCGTCAGGACCGCTGCCCACGGCACGGCTGTAGTAAGCCTCCATCATTTCCTGGCGCAAGGCTCGATGGTCGGCGTAGTTCATCACCTCCTGAAAGGACTGCTCGCAAAGCGTCAATAACCAGCCATCCAGGCCTGCGTTCCGAGCCGCAACCTCCATGCGTGCCAGCGCCGTGTCAGGCAGTCCGCTGAGCAGCACTTTGTCTTGAATGTGCTTACGCCATGCGTCGCTGGAGTCTTTTACACGGCGCAGGAACTCTTGACTGAATTCATCGATTTGCAGGTTCAGCGCTTTGAGCCGCAGCTGATTCTCTGGCGAAAGATCAAGGCCGGCCAAGTGGTACTTGCGCAGTATCTTATGCAAGGCACGTTGGCGCTGTGGATCGAACAGGGCTGCGATCGGGCTATCGGCAAGTTGTCGGTGAAGCTCGTACAGGTCATTGTTCGCGGCCAACTCGGCGCGGTACTGCATCGCACGCTCATAACTGCGGTGTGATGCCAGCTTCCATGTCTGCCCCTGGGGAAGGGAGTCAAGCAGCTCGATGATGTTGAGAAAGCCATCCAGGCGTGCCTGCAGTGCTTCCACTGCTTGCACCAGGTCGTCCCAGGTGGGGAATGACGCCTGGCTGGCAATGATCGTGGCGGTGGTGTTGCGGCTATCTGCGATGATCTGCTCAATGGCGGGCACCAAGTGTTCCGCTCGGATGGCTGAGAACGGTGGCAAGTCGCAGGGCAGTAGCAGTGGATTGCTTTCAGACATGAAGTCACTCTTCAAAGGTAGCTGTCGAAGCAGCCAGCCTAGGGAATGAATTATCGTTGGAGGGATAGATAGATATAACGTGGAGCATCGGGTCCTCCACGACCACGTCCACGACTGGCGACGCCCGTGCAAGGGGTAAATCAGGACAACGGGGCACTGCCACAATCAGGCTATAGCCAAGAACTATTGCACCGTGAAAGGAACGGAACTCGAACCAGATCACGATCTGTCATGTTCAAGGCGTTCTCGGCGTCATAAAGCAATCAGTTGTACGACAACACATGAGACACATGATAGTATTTCTCATGCAGCGGACGTTCGATTCGCTGCACCGGTGGCAAGGACGTCCGCTCGAGAAACGCGCAAACCCTGTGCGCGTTTAGAACTCAAGTTAATCAAGGATCTGATTACTCATGACAAAACCCTCAACTTTCCCCGCCTGCAAATTGGCCAGTGCCGTATTCGGCGCCCTGCTGTTTTCCAGCGTTCCCGCACATGCAGCGGACATTTGGCTGGACGTCGCCACGACCGGCTGGGCCACGCAGAATGGCGGGACCAAAGGCGGCTCCCGGGCTGCCGCGAACGACATCTACAGCGTTAAAAACGCGGCCGAACTGAAAAAAGCCCTCAGCGCTTCGGCAGGCAGCAACGGTCGCATCATCAAGATCACCGGCATTATCGACGTCAGCGAAGGCAAGGTTTACACCAAAACGGCTGACATGAAAGTTCGCGGCCGCCTGGACATTCCCGGCAAGACCACAATCGTGGGCATCGGCGGGAATGCGGAGATTCGTGAAGGTTTCTTTTACGCGAAAGAAAATGACGTGATCATCCGCAACATCACCATCGAAAACCCATGGGACCCCGAGCCGATCTTTGATAAGAACGATGGTGCCGACGGCAACTGGAACTCCGAGTACGATGGCCTGACCGTCGAAGGCGCCAACAACGTGTGGGTCGATCACGTGACCTTTACCGATGGCCGCCGTACCGATGATCAGAATGGTACCGCCAGCAACCGCCCCAAGCAGCATCACGATGGCGCACTGGACGTCAAGAACGGTGCTAACTTCGTCACTATCTCGTATTCGGCATTCAAGTCCCACGAAAAAAACAACCTGATCGGTTCCAGCGACTCGCGCACCACCGATGATGGCAAGCTCAAGGTCACCATCCACAACACCTTGTTCGAAAACATCTCCGCCCGTGCACCCCGCGTGCGCTACGGCCAGGTGCATCTGTACAACAACTACCATGTGGGCAGCACCAGTCATAAGGTGTACCCGTTCTCCTATGCCCATGGCGTGGGCAAGAACTCGAAGATCTTCTCCGAACGCAACGCCTTCGAGATCGCAGGTATCAGCGGTTGCGACAAGATCGCCGGCGATTACGGCGGTAGCGTCTATCGTGACACCGGCTCGACCCTCAACGGCAGCGCACTGAGTTGCTCGTGGAGTTCGAGCATCGGCTGGACCCCACCCTACAGCTACACCCCGCTGACTGCCGACAAGGTCGCCGCGGACGTCAAAGCGAAAGCCGGAGCCGGCAAGCTCTAAGCGATAGTGCAACTTCAGTGAGTTGAAAAGCCCTTGGCGACGAGGGCTTTTTTGTGCGTGCGCCTACTGCACCAGCTGGTTGATCTCGATGATCGGCAACAGTATTGCCAGCACGATCACCAGCACCACCGCGCCCATCACCACGATCATCAAAGGCTCAAGCAGTGCCGTCATGCCCATCGCCCGGCGTTCGATATCGCGAGACAGCGTTTGCGCCGCACGATCGAGCATCGGCGGCAACGAGCCGGTCTTTTCACCGCTGGCGATCAGGTGAATCAGCAGCGGCGGGAATACTTTCTCCACCGCCAACGCCGTGGCCAGGCTGACCCCTTCACGTACCTTCGCAGTGGCGTCACTCACGCTTTGGCTCAAGCAATCGTTGGACAAGGTCTGGCGCGCTGCTTCCAGTGCGCGCAGCAGCGGCACCCCGGCGCCACCGAGGATCGCCAGGGTCGACGCGAACCGCGCAGTGTTGAGCCCGAGCACAAACCGCCCGATCAGCGGCAAATGCAACACGCGCCGATGCCAGCCCAAGCGGGCCACAGGGTTGCGCAGGTACACGCGCCAGCCCCAGAAGCCCGCCACCAGGGCACTCAAACACAGCCACCCCCAACCGCGAATAAAATCGCTGGCGTTGAGCATGGCCAGGGTCAGCCCTGGCAAATCCTGGCGTGCCTGGGAAAACGCGCTGACCACTTGCGGCACCACGTAGCTGAGCAAGAAGATCACGATAGCAACCGACACCAGCCCTACGACCCCGGGATAAATAAATGCGGTGAGGATTTTGCTGCGCAGGTTATTGCGTTCTTCGATGTAATCGGCGAGCCGCTCCATCACTTGGGCCAGATCGCCGGACTCCTCTCCTGCCGCAATCAGTGCACGGTAAATCTGCGGAAAGTCCCGTGGCCGCGCGGCCAGGGCGTCCGCCAGGCGCATGCCGCTACGCACATCGGCACGCACCGCACTGAGGGCCTGGACGATGTGTTTGCGCTCGGCCTGCTCCACCGTGGCGCTCAACGCCGCCTCCAGCGGCAGGCTCGCGCTGAGGAGGCTGGCCAGTTGTCGCGTGGCCCAGGCCAGGTCGTTGTCTGACAGTTTGGCGGCGAAAATCCCGGTATTCGCGGCCCCGTCACTGCTCTCAAGTTGTACCGACAATGCGGTCAAGCCGCGCCGATGCAAAAGGCTGAAGGCTTCACGCGGGCTGTCCGCATCCAGATGCCCGATCTCGACCTTGCCCGTGGCGTCGGCAGCTTCAAAACGATAGCGATTCATCAGGCGTCCCGTGTCACGCGAAGCACTTCTTCGGGCGCGGTCACGCCGCTACTGACCCAGCGCTCGCCGTCCTCACGCATGCTGAACATACCCGCACGGCGTGCTGCGGCTTTGAGCGCCTGTTCATCGGCCCCCTGGTGGATCAGCGTGCGAATGTCATCGTCAATGCAGAACAGCTCATGAATACCGGTGCGGCCGCTGTAGCCCGTGTGGTTGCATACCGGGCATCCAGGCGCACGCCAAATTCCCGGACGGGCCTGATCTTCTTCCTTGCAGTGCAGGCAAAGCCGGCGTACCAGACGCTGAGCCAGAACGCCGAGCATTGACGACGCCAGCAAGAAGGGCTCGACCCCCATGTCCAGCAAGCGGTTGACGGCGGACACTGCGTCGTTGGTGTGCAACGTCGCCAGCACCAAGTGCCCGGTGAGTGAGGCCTGCACCGCAATCTGCGCGGTCTCCAGGTCGCGGATTTCACCGATCATGATGACGTCCGGGTCCTGACGCAGGATCGCGCGCAGGGCCAGTGCGAAGGTCATGTCGATCCTGGCATTGACCTGGATCTGGCTGATACCCGGCAGGTCATATTCCACTGGGTCTTCTACGGTGAGAATATTGCTGGTACTTGCATCCAGCCGTGCCAGGGCGGCGTACAAACTGGTGGTCTTGCCGCTGCCGGTGGGCCCGGTGACCAGTACAATGCCGTGGGGCTGGCGAATCAGGCTGTCGAGCCTGGCCAGCACCGAGGGCGCCATGCCGAGGGTTTCCAGTTGCAGGCGACCCGCCTGCTTGTCCAACAGACGCATCACCACCCGCTCGCCATGCCCGGTAGGCACCGTCGACACCCGGATATCAATAGGCCGCCCGGCCACACGTAGCGCGATGCGACCGTCCTGGGGCAAGCGTTTTTCAGCGATATCCAATTGCGCCATGATCTTGATCCGCGAGATCAGTGCACCATGCAAGGCCTTGCGTGGCGACACTACATCGCGCAGCGTGCCGTCGACCCGATAACGCACCACCGAATGACTTTCGTAGGGCTCGATGTGGATGTCGCTCGCCTCGTCCCGCGCCGCCTGGGTGAGCAAGGCGTTGATCATGCGGATCACCGGTGCGCCGTCCTGGGTGTCGAGCAGGTCGGCGATCTCGGGGATGTCCTGCATCAGTCGGTCCAGGTCCACTTCGTTTTCCGCCGCGCCCACCACGGCGGCGGCACTGCCTGTGTCGGCATAGGCGCCGGCAAGCAGGCCGTCGATCTCGGCATCACCTACTCGCTCCAGGCGCAGGGGGCCGAACTGACGGCGGGCTTCAGCGATCGCCCAGCTCGCGGTGGACGGGCATACCGTCAGCATCGCGCCCTCCTCGCCCTCACGCAGCAGAATACGGTGTGCCTTGGCCCAGGCGTAAGGCAGCGCACTCATACTCAATACACCTCTCGCCCCGCTGGCGCGGCGGCCTGCGGTACCGCGCGGTGCGTCGCGCGTGGTTGGGCACCCCCTATCGGCACGGCCTGGGCCGCCTCGGGCAATTGAGGCGTCTGCATGTCGGGTAATGCCCAGTTATGTTCCGGTTGCAAATGCCCCTGAGCGCGGCGCATGTAGTCGTACCGGTTCAGGGTGATTGCGCGCCCGGCGCCACTGTCGCGGATGATATACGGGCGCAAAAACACCATCAGGTTGGTCTTGGCGATGGCCCGTCGCTCGTTGCGAAACAGCGCCCCCAGCCCCGGAATGCTCGACAGCCACGGTACGGCTTCATTGCTCTGGCTGTAGCCATCCTGGAGCAGGCCGCCGAGGACCATGATCTGTCCGTCATCGAGCAAAATACTGGTGTCGATCGCGCGCTTGTTGGTGACGATGCCGGCCGACGTCGCGCTGCTGGAGGCGCGCTCGTCGATGCTGCTGACTTCCTGGTAGATATCGAGCTTGACCGTGCCACCTTCGGAGATCTGCGGGCGCACATTCAGTTTCAAGCCGACCTCTTCGCGGGTGACGGTCTGGAACGGGTTGTTGCTGGTACCGCCGCCGCCCGTGACGTAGCTGCCGCTGACAAACGGAATGGTCTGCCCCACGAAAATGCTCGCGGCTTCGTTATCCAGGGTCAGCAGGTTCGGCGTCGACAGTACGTTGCTGCCGCCTTTGCTTTTCAGGGCGCGAGCCAACACTTTGAGGTCCATGACCTTGCCAATGCCGGGCACATCCACGCTGCCGTTGATAAAGCCCAGGCTGAGGCCGCCGGGCAGCACGTCAACGCTGGTCTTGCCATTGAGGTTAAAGCCCGTACCGCCCAGGTTGGCTCCGCCGATCACGCCTTTACCGGCCAGGTCGCCGCTTTGCCACTGCACACCGAACTCGTTGGCATCGTCCTCGTTGACTTCAACGATCAGGCTTTCAATGACGACCTGGGCGCGGCGCTGGTCGAGCATGTCGATGACTTCCCGCAGGTTGCGGTACAGCGGTTCAGGGGCGGAAATCAATAAGGTGTTGGTGGTCGAGTCCGCTTGAAGGGTCACCCCGCCGGCGCTGAAGGCAACGTTCTGCTCGCTCTGTTGCTCGCCGGGTTGGCCGGTCGAGCTGCTTGCCATCAGCGCCGACTCATCATTGCCGTTATTGACAGTGCCTTGGCTGCTGCTCTGCCCGATCTGGCTGCCCGTGGTAGTGGCGCCCATCGCGCTGAGCACCGAACGCGCATTGTCGCCCCCTCCCTTGTCGCTTTCACCCGTCAGCAAACCGCGCAGCGACTGAGCCAGTTTTGCCGCCTGGGCATTGCGCAGGTACACCACGTGCAAATTACTGGGGTTGGCTTGGGCGTTATCGAGCTTGTAAATCAAATTACGCGCCAAGTCGGTTCGCTCCGGGCTACCGGCACGAATCACGATGGCATTGGAGCGTGGATCGCCCACCACGGTGATTTTCTGCGTCGCATCGCTGCCCGGCTGTTCCAGCAGTTGCGCAACCATCTCGGCGATATCCACGGCGATACCGTTCTGAACCTGCACCACGTCGGTGTCGATGGCGCTTGGGGTATCGATGCCTGCAATCAACTGCGCCACCCGTGTGAGGTTCTCGGCGTAGTCGGTGACAACGATGGTGTTGTTGCCCGGATAGGCATTGATCGGGTTGTTGGGTGAAACGATCGGGCGCAATACCGGGACCAGGTTCACTGCGTTTTCGTACTGCAGGCGAAACGTACGTGTGAGCATGCCGTTACTGCCGACGCTGTCGGCACTGTAGACCGGCCCGCCCAGCAGCTTGGCATCAGCCTCGGGCACCACCTGTGCGATGCCGCCCACATCCACGACGCTGAACCCTTGCATACGTAACGTCGCCAGCAGCATGTCATAGGCCTGATGCGCCGGCACCTGCCCTTCGGAGACCAGCGTGAGCGTGCCCTTGACGCGGGGGTCGAGCAGAAATTGCTGACCGGTGGCGCGGGACAACGCTCGCACTACCGCTTGAATATCGGCCTCGACAAAATTCAACGTAATGGGTTGATCACCCAAAGGCTTGCTCGGTGCCGTTTGCGTCCGACCGGCAGCGCCGTTGTGCGCGCTGCGGGTGACCTTGTGCAACGGTCGCGGCTGTCGTTCGATCTGCACTTGCGCGCGCTGCCTGTCGACCAACGCATCGCCGCTGCGTTGGGTGGTGGCCAGGGGCAGACCGAGTTCACTGTCCCGCGGCGACTGCGCTGGAGGGAGTGAGCTGCATGCGCCCAGCGCCAGTAACAGAAACGGCGCGGCCGTGCGTACATAATTGGAACCTGACCACTTCATGATGCTTCCTTAGCGCCTTGCATCTGATCCATACGGACGGTTCCCGAGAGCGTGCCAGCCGTGTTATCGGTCGTGGCCTCGCCCGCACGCTGCAGGCGAGCCTCGACCACTTCCAGTGAAAATTGATTGGGGTAACTCAATAGCCAGGCGATCACCGCATCGGCGGGTGCCTCTGCGAACGTCAATTGCCAGGATGCATCACTGGCCTGCAATCGGTAGCGCCCCGCCAGGCCAGCGGTGTCCAGCGATTGCTGCAATGATTGTTCAATGCTCGACCCAGCGGGTATCGCGACCTCGCCAAGCAACAGCTCCAGCGCCTGGTTCTGGGCGCGCAATTTTGGGGTTTCGGTTTGCCAATACTCAATATCCTTGAGCGGTGGCCGGATCAGCAACGACCACACCAACAAGCTCGCGAAGAACACCGTCGCGCCAATCAGCATGCGTTGTTCGCGCGGGACCAATGCCTTCCAACGCCCTCCAAACATCACCCGCAGCTGATTACTCATCGTCGCTTTCCAAGGTGGCATTACGCTCACTCGACACTGCGTCCGCCAGCCTGCTCAACGTCCAGGTGCGCTCATCGCGGTTGGCGGAAAGCCCGGCCTGGTTCAATGTCAGTTGCGCAGCAGCGTCGGCAACGGGAGGTGCCTCGTCCGTCATCCGCACCTGCAACTGGCGCTGGCTGAATGTCATTTGCTCGACGCTGCCCGCCATGAACGGCAACGCAAGCGCGGCTTGCCGCACCAGGAAAGTAAAATCATGAGTAGCCGCCCCGCCCCCTTGCCGGATCGCCAGTTGCTGACGGGCCTGTTGCAAGGGATTGAGAATCACCGGCAGCTCTGGAAATGTTTGCTTTACGCGTTGATTCATCCGTTGTTTGAGCTGCTGCCCTTGCGCCGCTTCGCGGGCAGCATAAAGGTTCAGCCCGACCACCCAAATGCCAACGGCCAGTGCGCAACAGCCTAATGCCCGCCCCCAGCCTGCAGCGTGGGCGGTGCGCTTAGCCACCCCGCCATGCAGCCCCCAGCCAGGGACTGCGCCGCTCCAGCGTTGGTGATCGACGGACCACAACAGCGTTTCGCCAGTGGCTGCGAGCGCCTGCAAGGTGTCCTCAACCAACGGTTCCACGGTCCCCTGCTCAAGGGCGAAACGCAGCAACAACTGACCGTCCACCACACACGCGCTGATCTGCCCCGCCGGTGGTACGGCTAAGCGGTAAGGTGCCGGGTAAAGGCCGCGCAGCTTGAGTCGATGCCGGCCCAATAACTGACCAAGGCGATCGAGGTCGAACGTTGGCAGCCAGCTCAAATGCACCTGCCCGTCCGCGTGGCGGGCACTGTGCGCCACATGCATCTGTTCGCTTCGCCCCAGGATCAGCGCCTGTGCGGCGCAAGTGACAGCCGCACCGATACGAGCCGGTGATAGAGGCGGCAGCGCTATGCGTGTGAGTACCGTATCCATCGGATGAAGGAAACATTCGACGAGCTGAGACTTGGTGGGTTGCCCCAGCTTCTCAAGGGTGCTGATGCCGGTTTGGCTGACCCGTCCCTTGCGGTCCAGTTGTGCGAACTCAAGCTCGCTGTGTGACGTCAAGGTACCCAGCGCAGGCAAGGCAATGCGCAGGCCGGTCATACGCCCAGCCTCGACCAGATGACCTTGGGCATTGCGTCTTCGGGGCGATGCAACAGCGCATCCATATGAACACGGCGCTGATTGCGATGGGCCTGGCCATGAAGCATGAACCACTCACTGGTGACCCCCACGCGCAGTTCATCCACGCTCAGGTTGGGCAATTGCACGCGATTGACGAAGTCACCTCGATTGACAAACCACTGGCCGCGGTCACGTTCAGCGACCAACGCGCCGGCCTGCGACAGTGACAAGCCGGGCACCACCGCCGCCAGGACCTCGGCGCTGGCGGTGTTGCTGTTGACCCATGTGTTGGCCGGAATAATGCTCACGTAACGCGCCAGCCGTGCCAAGAGTCGCTCACTGAGACCGTCAATACCGCGTAGTTGGTCAAGCGTGCGCAGCATCGGCTGGGTGGCGGGTAACAGCGGCCCAGGCTGCCCCGAGGCTGATGCAACCGGCCTGCGCGGGTAAGCCGCAATGACCCGCCGGCTGATGCGCTGCGCCAGGTGGGCCTCGATACCGATCATGTCGCACAGCCGTTCAAAGCTGCGCACCTGGCCAAGATCAACGTGCTCGCGGGCGACTAAATTACGGAGATTGAACTTGCCTTGCTGATCCTCGAGATGACCCTCAAATTGGCCGTCCTGCGCCGTATTGATCGGCCGCGCCCAAGGCTGGTCGAGCCGGGTCAGCGCATCATGCTCGCGGGCATCCCTGAGCAATTGTCTGCTGACTTCCAACCCGCCCAGCAACAATGCGCTGCCCTGCACACGCGCCTGCTCAGCCTCAAGTGAACGGGTAAAAATGCTTTGGCGAGTGAGCATGCCGGCGGCGATCACTGCGACCACCGTGACGATCAACAACGCGCTGATAATCGCCGTACCGCGCTGTTTCGCCACTGTCGGCGACTGCGATTTCATGACGGCGCTTAAAGCTGCCAGGATCCGATATCGGCATTCACGCCGTCACCATCCGGCTGGCCGTCGGCACCGAGAGAGAAGATATCGACCTCGCCGTTCGCGCCGGGATTCAGGTAATGGTAAGGACGGCCCCATGGGTCGTTGGGCAGGCGTTCCAGATAAGAACGCCACTGGGTATTTTTTGCATCCGCCGGGCGCTCCACCAACACCTTGAGGCCCTGGTTCATGCTGGGATAGGTGCCGTGGTCGAGGCGATAAAGCTTGAGCGCCTGCATCAGGCCGGCGACGTCTTGCTTCGCCGCAATCGCCCTGGCCTGATCCGGGCGATCAAGCACTTTGGGTACGACAATCGCGGCCAGGATGCCAAGGATGACGACCACCACCATGATCTCGATCAGGGTGAAACCGTGCTGAGCGTGACGGCCGCCAGACCCATATTTGATGCGCGCGAAATCCATATCCACCATCCTTGGTTTGATCCTAATTCGGCGCGCAGTGTAACAAAACTAACTAGCCGGATAGCAAAATTAATTGGCCGCTGCCCGCGGCTCTGCGAGTGCTATCCTGCGACGTGTTTTTACACCAAGAGTGACCCATGGAGCTGTCGCGCAAGGAGCAAGGTTTTACGTTGATCGAGGTGCTCGTGGCCTTGGCGATCATTGCCGTCGCGATGTCGGCCGCAGTCCGCGTTGCAGGCCTGATGACCCAGAGCAACGGCTTGCTGCGCGATCGTTCGATTGCTTTGTTGTCGGCTCAAGGCAGGCTCGCCGAATTGCGCCTGGACGGACGACTCTCCTCGGGGCACAAAGCGTTTGACTGTGATCAGGGACAATTACAGCTGCTCTGCGAACAAACCATTGCACCGGCTGCCGATGGGCGCCTGTTGCGTGTCACGGTTGAGGTGTCGGAGCGCAAGCGTGAGGCGCCACCGTTGGCGCGACTGGAAACCCTGCTGAATCCGCCAAAGGAAGCGCGCCAATGAGCGTGCTCAAGGTTGGGTCAATCGGGGTAGAACCACGGCGTTCGGCAGCGTGCTGACGGTGATGCGCGAGTTCTGCGGGCCACGCCCAATGACCACACCATCCGCCTCGATGGCCACCAGGCGAACGCCCTGGGCCAACGATTCACCCACCACAAAGCTGCGCGGCGGCCCCCCGTTCAGGCTGAGGATCGCCACCGCTCCCCGCGCACCGGCCATCACGCCAGAGACCTTGATCTCCACCGCAGCCGGCTGGTTGGAAATCCACTGCAGCGCCGTCGTATCCGGGCGAGCGACCAGAACGGGGGGCTCAACCTGCGGCGCCTGGGACTCGGCCGACGTCAGCAAGACAGAAGACCAGACCAGCACACCCGCGAGCGCCGTGGCCAACGCCACTGCCTGCAATAGCCGCGGTGCCGTTAAACGAAAAATAGAGACCAAGACAAAACCTCCCTGTTGTCCTGCGGGGCAGTCTACAGGAGAGATCCATGACGAAGGAGCGTTGTGTCATGAACACGGACAACCAGCGGGGCTTCACCCTGATCGAGTTGATGGTGGTGCTGGTGATCATCGGCATTGCCAGTGCAGCCATCAGCCTGAGTATCAAACCCGACCCGTTGCAGTTACTGCGCAAGGACGCCAACCAAGTGGCCCAGAGGCTGCAAATCGCCCAGGCCGAAGCCCGTGCCGACGGCCGCCCAATCACCTGGCAGGCAGACAGTAAAGGTTTCCGCTTCAGCCGTCGCAGCGAATCAGGCCATGGCTGGGATCACTTTGTGAACGACCCGCAACTGCGTCCCCGGGCCTGGGAAACGCCGTCAATGAGCGTGCGCGTAACCCCCAGACAACGAGTGGTAGTGAATGCCGAATGGTTCGCCTCCCCTCTCCAGTTGCGGCTCTCGGATGGCCAGCACCAACTCACCGTTCAACTCACCGCGACCGGGCAAGTTCGTGTGGCGAACGAACCATGAAAACAGACCAGCACGGTTTTACGCTTATAGAGGTCATGGTGGCGATCATGCTGATGGCCATTGTCAGCCTTATCGCCTGGCGCGGCCTCGACAGCGTGAGCCGGGCCGACAGCCATCTGCAGAGCAGTACGGAGCAGACCCAGGCGTTATTGCGCACATTGAACCAGTTGGAACGCGACCTGGCCCTGCGCGCCAGTAGCGAGCTGCGCACCCCAGGCTTGACCGAGGACGAGCAGCCCGACGCCCTCCCGGCAGTCAGCGTTCGCAGCGCCGACAATCATGATTTCCAACTGAACGTCATCCGTAGCGCAGCACCTCCAGAGATCGGTTTGCAACGCGTGCGCTGGTGGTTGGACGGCGACACCTTGTACCGCGCCACATCAGCGGCCAGTGACCGATACCCCTTACCTGCGCCCAAAAAAGCAGCGGCGGCATTGTCCGGCATCAGTGACCTGCAGGTACGCTTCTGGGAAGCCGGCAAAGGCTGGCGTCAGCTCGCCGGCAACCGCAAGAACGACCCTCTCGGCCTGGAGATCAAGCTGACCCGCCAGACGCCGCAAGGGGAAGAGCGTTATCGGCAAGTAGTGGGCCCCTTGCAATAAAGTCAGTCCAGTGCTCAGCGCTGGACTCTGGGCTTGGGGATACTGGCCGGAGGCTGATGCAAAGTCAGTGCGTCTGCAAGGCACAATCAGTTCTCCGGCAACTTCAGGCGCCAGCCCTGCCCCTCGCGGGTTATCAAGCCCCGCTGCTCAAGGGAAACCAGGTAGTTGCGATGGCCGGTTTCGCTTTTGCGCTGAAACAGCGGCAACACCCGGGGCAAGATACCGGGAGCCAGCATCACCAGGCGTGCCGTCCAGGATTCGCTCGGTCTTACGAACATCTCCAAGCGAGGTTTATCCAGCGCCTTGAGCACGGTTTGAGCCACGTCCTCGGGCATTTGCGGTGGGTCCAGGAACTGCATTTTGTTACCGTCCTCAATCGCCTCGCGCATCAGCATCGGCGTTTCGGTGGCCGATGGGTTGACGATGGTGAACGTGACGCCGAGCCGTTTACCATCCAGCCCCAGGCACAGCATCGCCCCGCGCAGACCGAACTTCGACGCCGAATAAATACAGGTTTCCGGCATTGGGAATAACCCACCCACCGACACGATGGAAATCACCCGACCGTCAAGAGCCTGTTGCAGCAACCCGAGGAA
Organism: Pseudomonas orientalis; assembly: GCF_001439815.1. GTDB lineage: Bacteria > Pseudomonadota > Gammaproteobacteria > Pseudomonadales > Pseudomonadaceae > Aquipseudomonas > Aquipseudomonas orientalis. Next base: position 69,492 of record NZ_JYLM01000011.1, read on the forward strand.
CGCCTGAGTCAGCGCGATCGGCACCAGCATGTTGAGCTGCACTTCATGGCTGATCGATTGCATTGAGCGGACTTCGAACGGCGTGTTGCTGAGTATCCCGGCATTATTGACCAGCAGGTCCAGGCGCCCAAACTCATCACGCACATGGTTGATCAGCCCTTCCAGCGCCGTGGCGTCCGTCAGGTCGGCCTGGTAAGTCAGTGCCATCGGTCCAAGGGCTCTGCTTGCCTGTGCCAGGCGATCAGGGTCGATGTCCACCAGCAGACACTTGATACCGCGCCCGATCAGCGCGGCGGCAATCGCACGGCCCAATCCACCCGCGCCGCCAGTGATCAGCGCAACCCAGCCCGTAAACATCCGATTACTCGCCATGGACGCTGACCTCCTGCAATACCGGCGCCGGCTGGGGTGTCATCATTGCCTGACGAGAGGACTGCTTCAGGGCATCGTAGGTATGCTCGCCCAAGGCTGGCCAGTTCAGGTCGGCGCGCAGCTTTTCCAGGTAGGCAAGGAAGGCGCGCGCGTCCAGATACACCGCATGGCGGTCCGACTTGACGAATTGAATACCGCCGCTCAGGTCAGGCTCATCGCGTTGGATCAGTTGTTCGAACTGCAAGGCCGTCGCCGAGCCTTCAAGCTGCGCACGGAAATACGCGGCCAGGGTCAGCGCCTGGGTATCGAAGGTTTTGAACGCGCTGGAGTTCTGGTCCAGATAGCCAATGGCGCAGAGGTTGCGGTGGGTGCGGCTGAACATCGACAGGTACATCAGCGGGCGCCCGTTCTTCCACTCGAAAAACTGCGTCGCGCAATCGGCCCCCCACTGGTAGCCCGTCGCGCACAGCACCAGGTCGACCTGCTCGCGAGTACCATCCTCAAAGACCACGCTGTCGCCTTCAAAGCGGTCAATGTTTTTGCGCACGGAAATATTGCCGTGCTGCAGATGGTGCAGCAGTTGCGAATTGATGATCGGGTGGGTTTCGAACAACGCGTGATCCGGCTTCGGCAGCCCCCAGCGTGTCAGGTCGCCGACCAACAAGCGCAACAGCCCTTTGAACACCGGCCGCGCCAACCACAACGGCAAATGCGGGCCTTCGTTGAACTTGTCGACCGGCATGCCGAACACATGCTTGGGAATGAAATAATAACCGCGGCGCATGCTGATAAAGGCCTGGTCGGCATGGATCGCCGCCTCGCAGGAAATATCCGCGCCGGAATTGCCGGCACCGACCACCAGCACGCGTTTTCCTTGGAACTCACGCCCGGATTTAAACGTGTTGGAGTGACGGATTTCGCCGTTGAACTCTCCTCGGAATGACGGCAGGTTGGGTTTCCAGTTGGTGCCGGTGGCCAATATCACCCAGCGATAGCGCTTTACAACACCGTCGCTGAGCGTCACCCGCCAGCGGTTTTCAGGGTCTTTTTCGATCAGGCTGACCGAGGTATTGAAATGAATCGCCTCGCGCAAGCCGAAGGCGTCGGCGAAACTCCTGAGGTAGTGAGCGATTTGGCGGTGCGAGGGGTAGTCCGGGTAATCCCGGGGCATGGGAAAACCGACGAAGCCGGACAGGTCACGAGAAGAGATGAAGTGCGCCGACTCGTACATCGGTGTACCACTGTTATTGATGTCCCAGATGCCACCCACTTGCGCGTGCCGCTCGAACTGATCGTAGGCGATGTTTTGCGCTTTCAGGGCGCGCGCCGCACTTAAACCACCCGCCCCCGAACCGATGATACAAACGCTGTCGCCCTGATCGATCACAGAGGTATTCCCGAGCGCACTCATGGCTGATTCCTTCCTTTATTGTTAGATAGGCTTTGAACCTGGAATGTAAAGCACGCATCATCCAGGCACGGGGCTTTGGCGGTCAGGAAGGGTTCTTTACCGGACAAATTAGCGCCCAGATACCCGCCTGTTCACAAGCCAAGAGTCCTGCCCATGTTCGAGACTGCCGGTGACGCCCACGATTGGACCCAGCACCCACAGCACAACGAAGCCGTGGTGGTGCCCAACGTTGCACGCGCCTTGCTCAGCCTGGTCAGTGAAAGCGGGCAGTCCACCGAGCGCCTCTGCCGCGGGCTGGGCTTCGGCTACGAGGAACTGCTGGACTTGGACATGCGTTTGTCCTACCGCCAGACCCGCACATTGATCACCCGCGCACAGCGGGCCATGGGCGATCCGGCGCTGGGGTTATCGACGGGGATACGGCAGACGCCGGTGTCATGGGGTTTTGCAGGGCTGGCGATGCTGACCTGCAAGACCCTCGGCGAAGCGATGAGCTACGGGCTGGAGCATCAGGGTGACACCGGGGCCTTGATGGAGCATCAAGCCAGCCGGCAGAAAGAGGCGTTGATCATTGAGGTCAAACCCAAAGTGTTTGACCTGGACATCGAGCCGTTTCTGGTGGAAGAGGCGTTTTCCAGCGCCGTGGCCATTGTGCGACGGCTGGTGGGCCAGCGCTTCACGCCACTGCGCGTCGAACTGGCCTATTCACGCCCGGCCTATGCGGATACCTACAGCCGGGTATTTCGCTGCCCCATCAAGTTCAAGGCCGGCAAAAACCGCTTGATCAGCGAGGCTCACTGGCTGACCACGCGCTTGCCCGATTATGACGACATCACCTGTGCGCCTCTGCGCGCCAAACTCGACAAATTGCTCAACCGTGGCGTGAGTTTCGATGCGCTGATCGAAACGCTACGCAGCCATATTCGCACCCACCTGGACGATCCGCAGGCACTGCAGGCGTATGCCAGCCAGATGAACATGAGTGAACGCACCTTGCGCCGCCGTCTGACAGCCTCCGGGGTTTCCTATAGCGAATTGCTCGACCAGATCCGCCACGAACGCGCCCGAGACTTGCTGAGCAATACCGCCATGACCCTGGCGCAAGTTGCCCATACCCTCGGCTACAGCGACGCCCGCGTGCTGCGGCGGGCGTTCAAGCGGTGGACCGGCACCTTGCCCAGCGAACAGCGCCGGCGTTGAGGGTCAACCCGGTTTATTCAGTGACATGCGTGCCTCACATTGCGCACCCGCCACCTGCGCGCTCGGCAGTTCCTTGCGCAACACCCACAATGTGAGCGACTTGGGCATGACTCTGGCCAGGCGGATCACCCACCTCATCGGCCAGGGAAACAAGTAGTCCCAGCGCTGACTGCGCATGGCATACAACATATGGTCGACGGCTGCCGCTTCGGAAATTTCCAGCGGTGCCGGCATGCCATCGTTCGCCGTTTGCGCGGTGGCGACAAACCCTGGGTAGAGCGATAGAAAGCGAATGCCACGGCCGCCAAACTCGATACGGCAGGTATCGATCAGCAAGCGCAGTGCGCCCTTGGCTGCGCTGTAGGGCCCTTGCAAGGTCACGCCGAGGAAACCCGCGAGGGAGTTGGTGTGCACCACAAACCCATGGCCCTGGCGACTCATCTGTTCCAGGGCCGGGAACAAGTAGTTGACCACCACATCGTAGTTCGAGCGCATGTACGCGGTGACGTCGGCGGCTTTCATTTCGCGCATATCCAACGCGGGCGCGCCGCCGGCATTGAGCACGATCACATCGAGCCGGCCATAGTGCTCGACGATTTCATCCACGAGGCCGGCGGCGGCCTGTACATCCAGGGCATCCACCGCCGAAACCCGGCATTGTCCCCCCTGAAGCGTGATTTCCAGTTGCAGGTCGCTCAGCAATTCCTTGCGTCGGGCCGTGGCCACCACACAGGCGCCCTCCTGCGCCAGACGCACCGCCAGCCCACGGCCCATGCCGGAGGACGCGCCCACCACCAACACCACTTTGCCCGCGAAACTGACGCGCTTGCTCGCCGGGCATCGGCGAAGCAAACCAACCAAGGTCAGGGCAATCAGCGAGAACACGGCGCTGACCAGCAACACGTACTGAGCGTTCTCCCCCACCACCCACTGCGACGCCATCAAAGGCCCGAAGGCGCACCCCAACAGTTGCATGCCCGGCACCAGCGCCGCGACTCGTCCCGAAGGATCAAGCTGCAGTGCGATACGGACCTGGAACGGCGTCAGCATCAGCCAGACCAGGCCAAACGCGCCGCACAACGCCAGGAATAGCCGAACGCCCATGTCGGCGGAAAAATACATGCCCAGGGCAATACCGCCTAACAACACCGCGGCGACGGCCAACAATCCGAAATCCGAAACGCGGCGCACCAGCACAATCCCCAGGCACCCGCCCAACACTTGCATCAGCAGTGTGCCGGAGACGAGCAGTTGTGCGTTTTGTGCATCCAGCCCCACGTATTTGCTTAGCGGTTCAAGGTAAGCCCACAGCCCACCGACGGCGCTCAGTTGCATGAAGGCCAGCCCCAGCAGCAACACATGGTTGAGGCCCCATGAAAAACCGGCATCCGCGGTGCACTGTGCTTGCTGACTGGCCAGGCGATTGGGCTGCCACCGAACCAACACCAGGGACGCCGCCGTCAGTGCCCCCAGGAACACGAAGCCAAAAGACGAGGTGCGCTGAAGCGGCAATACCCAGTACGCCAGCACCGCCGCCACCAGTGCCTGGCCGAGGGTTTGCACCACCATGAACACACCGGCGACGCGATCAGGCGCCGGCCCCTGGATGATCAAGTTGACGGTGCCCCATAACAGCAGGCCTTCGGCCAACCCGGCCAACGACCGCGTCAATGCCAGCGCACCATCCCCGGTGGTATTGGCCGTGACCAGATCCATGCCCGATGCCGCCAGAATGGCGACGACCGTGATCACGCGCAGGCTGAACACCGAACGCAATAAATCCCCCAGGACCACTCCCAAACCCAACGAAAGGATTTCGCCCATCGCGACCAGACCGACACCCTCGAGTGACAGACGGTTTTGCTCCAGCAATTCCCCCAGCAGCAAGGGTTGCAGCCCCACCATCAGCACAGCGATCGAGCCCAGCGCCAAGGCGGCGCTCAGGTGTTTACGGGAAACAGCGGACGACATGTGCATGGCGTTACACCTCTTGAAGGGTTTTAGTAACCGCGATTTTCCGGCGGAATTTCGCCTCGGGCAAAACACTGCGTCGCGCGTTTCTCATCTTTCATCAGGCGACTGTTGGCCACCCGCACGACCCACCAGGGCAGCAGCGTCATCCTGGCCCCGGACGCCTTGGCGAGGGTGAAGGCCTTGGCGCACTTTTCAAACAGCTGCGCATTCATCGCCATTCGCGTACCGGTGGTGCCCAGGACCGCAGGCACGCCCTTGATCAATGCCGCGTTACCGCCGCGCTGCAAGGCCGTGGCAATGTCCTGGATTGAAGCCGCCGGTACGCCCATATGGCCAATATGCCGCGCCTGCTCGTCGAACAGAATAGGCATGACCCCGCCGAAATCCGCAAGGCTACGGGCAAAGTCGCCCCCGCCCAGCAAAATGGCGCCTACGTCCGAGCGGGCATGGTAGATCACATGGTGGATCTGGCTGTCACCCATGACATGCACCGGCCAATCGATACGGGCGGGGCTCAGGTCATCCACCAGCCCCCACCACATGCTTTCCTTCCCCGGAATCCGCAAGGAGACGCTGCTTCCCGCCTGCACCAGGCCGATAAGTCGTTGCTGCAGTTCCAGCCATTGTTGTCGCAGTACATCCTGCATCGTGCTCACCTCACACCAGTTGGAAAACGGCGTCGAATCGCTCGAGCGCGTCGTCGATGACATCATCGGTATCGGCCAGGCTGGTGTAGATCCGGCTGCCGGCCAGCGTGATCAAGCCGTGCGCGGTATACGCGGCGCCCATCTCTTCCATCATGTGCTTGCGCGACTTGGCCTCATTGCGCGCGCGCAGGAGCTTGAGCGGGTTGCTGGTGTCGAGCAACAGCACGCCGGAGGTCTGCAAATGCACGATCGAGCCCATGTTATAGGCCACATACGGCAAACCGCGGCGGTTGATGATTTCTTCCAGCCCCTTGCGCATGCGGTCGCCGGCGCGTCCCGCCAGGGCCGGCGCATTCAGTTTGCGCGCCTCGAGCAAGGCGTAGTAGCCCGCGACGCAAGACAGCGGATTGGCCGACAGCGTGCCACCGACAAACGCCCGGCGCGCCGAGGTGCCGATGCCGCCGGCGAGCAACTGCATGACATCCCTGCGCCCACCGATAGCGCCCGCCATCGGGTAGCCGCCGGTGAGGCATTTGCCCAGCACGGTGATGTCCGGCATCACGTTGAAATACGCTTGCGCACCGCCCAGGCCGGCACGGAAACCGGTGACCACTTCGTCGAAAATCAGCAGCGTGTCGAATTCGTCGCACAGCTTGCGCAGTTGACGGTTGAAGTCCGGATGTACCGGGCGTGTGCCGCTTTCCGGGCCAAAGGGTTCCACCATGATCGCCGCCGTACCGCCGCGCAGACGATTGATCTGCAAGCGCCGACGCAACGCATCCAGGTTATTCGGCGGGCTCTCCTGGGTGTGGGCCGTGGCGCCGCGCGGGATACCGACGGCCTCCATGCGGCCGGTGCCCGGCAAGCGCATGCCATACACCAGTTGGTCACTCCAGCCGTGATACGCGCCGCCGATCTTGATCACCCATTTCTTGCGGGTATACGCACGCGCCAGCCGAACCGCCGCCATGACCGCCTCGGTACCGGAGCCCAACAGGCGCACCATGTCGACGCCGGGCATCACTTCACAGACCAACTGCGCCAGCTTCACCTCGTATTCATGCAGCAGGCCGGTGACCGGGCCGCAGTCGTCGAGGATGCGGTTGACCTGCTCACGAATCGCCGGGTGGTTGGAGCCCAGCAAGGTCGGACCGCCGGCCTGTAGAAAATCGATATAGCGGTTGCCGTCCACATCGATCAGGTGCGCGCCTTTGGCCTGGGCGACAGCGAGCGGGAACGGGTGGTTGAACGCCAGGTTGTGCTGCACGCCACCGGGTATGAATTTCTTCGCTTCCTCGGCGAGGCGTCGCGAGCCCTGGCAGCGCTCGTCGAAGTAGCCCATGACCTTGTTCAGCGCCTCACGCTTCAAGGGGCGAATCGGCTGCTTGACCAGCGCATCGAAACGCCGATACAGCGAGTCGACATCCGGCCATTGCGAAACCGCTGAATCTATCGGCGCAGGCAATGTGATGGGATCAAGAGGTTTGTTCATGATGGGGTCTCGGAAGAAGAGTGGGCTTGGGCAGCGCTGGAACGCACCAGTGCGTCGACCAGACGTGCGACGGCGGCAGGTGACTGTGATTTATGCCGGGACTGTTCGGTGATTTGGCGTAACAGGTAGTCACGGCAAAAGGTCTCGAGGTCCTCAAGGCGCGCCAGGGTGGTCTCGACATCCGGGCCGCAGCACAACACCCCGTGGTTGCGCATCAGGTACGCGTTGTAATCCCAGCGAATGGCCCGGCCGAACTTGCCGGCCAGCCAGTTGGAGCCTGAAGGTGCATACCCGACCAGGGGAATGTGTTTACCCAAGGAATCCCACAGTTCAGGGTTGGGCACATCCATCGGTTCGCCGAGCAAGGTGCAAGCACTGGCTACGGGTTGATGCGTGTGAATGCTGCACTGCACGTCCGGGCGCGCCCGCAGGATTTTTGCATGCAGCCCGCTTTCAACCGTGGGGGCACGTTCGCCGGAGAGCTGCGCCAGATCCTTGAGGCGCAGCACGCAGACATCCTCGGGGCGCATGGTGAAATAGTCAGTGGCCGACGGCGTGACGGCGATGTGTTGCGCATCGATGCGCAACGCGAGATTGCCGCCGGTGGCCGCAAAAAAGCCGCGGTGACACAGATGCTGCGAGAGCTCGACAATTTGCTCTTGGACATGACTCATGAGGCAGTCTCCTGTGGAGGGTTCAGGCGTCGGTAAAGGGGCGCGAGGCGTTTGCGAACCTCCTGAAACGTGGCGAATTGATCGTCGTACAGCGCGCGAGTGGCACGGGACGGTTCAAACAGGCGGTGCGGGCGTTTGAGACTGGGTAGGTCGTGAAACTGCAGCTTGCCCAACGCCACCGCCGCAATGAACGCCGCCCCGCGTGCATTGGTCTGGATCGCGTTCTGCGGCTGCTGGATAACGCGCCCACAGACGTCAGCCATGATCTGGCACCACACGTCCGATTGGGCACCGCCACCGGTGGCCACGATCACATCGCTGGGCTGGCCGAGAAAGCGCGCGAACGGTTCGAACATCCAGCGCGTATTGAGCGCGACCCCTTCCATGAAGGCGCGAATAATGTCCTCCCGTGAGTGCTCCAGTTTCAGGTTGAACAAACCGGCGCGCAGGCTCGGATCACTGATCGGCGAGCGTTCGCCACATAACCAGGGCGTATAGATCAAGCCTCTCGACCCTGGCGGTACCCGTGCGGCGATACGGTCAAGCAAGGCGTAGACGTCCGGTTGCTGTTCATCACTGAGCAGCTCATCCGGGTGGTACAGCACCTTGTCACGCAGAAATGAAAGGTTAGCGCCCGCCGCCGACTGCATGGCCATCGCCAGGTAGCGACCGTTGACCGCACTGGGTACCGCCGCAATGTGGTGACGCACGCTGGTTTTCTTGAAGGGGACATGTGCGCCCACCCACGATGAGGTTCCCAGATACAGGTGTGGGGCAAAGTCACTGACAGTGGCGCCAACGGCCACTGCCGAGGTGTCGACGGCGCCCGCTACCACTTGCGTGGTGCGCGCCAGACCGAGCGCTTCGGCAAGCTCCGGGCGTAAGGTGCCGATAACATCCGTGGAGCGGACCAGCTCAGGCAGTTTGCCCGCCTCGATGCCCAGCGCCTTGACCAGGCCGTCGTCGTAACGGATGCGGTGGGGATCGCGGTTGTCGGTGATCCAGGCGGTCAGCATCGAGTCGTTGGTGGCGCAATAGCGACCCGACAGGCGCAGGTTCATGTAGTCGAGTACGTTGAGGAACTTGTGGGTTCGCTCGTAACGCTGCGGCTCATGATCGAGGATGTAGGCCATGTGCCCGGCCGAATCCATGCCGGACAAAGAAGCCACGCCACCGGTCAGGCGCAGTGAGCGCCAGAGTTTGAGCGGCCCGTACCCGGCCAGGCTGAATCGCCCTCCTCCCATGCGTTTTTTAACCGCACCGGCGCCGCGTTTATCCAGCCACAACATCGCGCGCCCAATGGCCACGCCGTCCCGATCCACGCACACCGTGCCTTCGCTCTGTGTCGAACAACACACCGCGATCACTTGGCGGCGCCTGGCGGGGTCGGCGCCCAACAGTTCGTTGGCGCCGCGCAGGAAGGCATCCCACCAGTCCTGCGGCGCCTGCTCGACACTCAACCCGTTCACATGCAGCGGCACGCTGTGAAACGCCCATGCGCGAATATCGCCTTCCAGTGAAACCAGGGCGCACTTGCAACCGGAGGTGCCGAGGTCCACCGCGAGGACAAGTTGCTCCAGACCGGTGGCCGCCTGAGGCGTCCGGGATAAGAAAAGCGAAGTCATAAAGGTCTACTCAGAAAGTACGCGAAATCGACGCCACCCAACGGTTTTCATCCGTGGCGCGCACATGGCCGTCGTCCTCGGCCATGTACAACTCGCGCGCGCGCGTCTTGGCGGTGACAAAGTCCAGCCCCCAATCGAAGCCCCACAAGTGATGGATCAGGCCGATGTCGTAGTCCGCCGCGTTCGCTTCGGAGAAATTGACGATTTGCTGATAGCCCGCATGCAGCTTGAGCGTGGTGTTCATGCCGAGTGCGTATTTGTAGTCCAGGTCATAGAGCATGCTGCCACGGGAGTTGCGGTCGCCCTTGGCGTAACATTCCAAGCCCTTGGTGGGATCGTCGCGGAACTGCAACTGGGCCCCGCACACGCCACCGGTGTTGGCACCACGGTAGGTTTTTGACAAGACCCGCGCGACTCGACCTTCCAGCGCGCCGTAACCGATTTCCAGCACGGCGAACTGGCTGTTGTAGTTGGTCGTACGCTCATCGGTTGGAGTGAAAGTGTCGAAGTCGAATTTGTTCGGCGCCTTGAACTGCGCCCCCGGGAACATCTCCGCCGCCAGGCCCACGCCGTAGTGCCACGCTTCCGGGTCGCCAAAGCGATAACCGCCGGCGAGCAAGACGCCCAGTCCATCACCTTCAAGAAACTGCTTTTTGCTGACGGTGGTGAACTCGGCAAGCGCGACCAGGCCACTTTCATGGGCAACCTGAACGGTGACGCGGGCGCCGGGATGATTCAAGGAATCCGAAACGCCCCGAGTGCGGACGTCGGATACCGCCTTGGCCGTGACATCGATGGCATAGCTGGCCATTTCGTCGGCGAAGGCCAGGGATGGGCTGACAATGGGCCACAGCAAGGCGGCCATCAGATAATGGTGTGTTGTTGCACGCATGAGGCTCTCCTACAAGAAAGGTCGGATTTACAAAGTGCAAACCGGTGCAGGAGGCAGTGAGGCAATGCGTTCGAATTGCTCTGTCTTGCCGAGAATCTCGGTGCCGACAAAAGCCCGGACATTGAGGATTCCCTCTTTGACCCGAACGACGCCTTTGTATTTTTTATGATCACGGGGGTCGAACACCCAGCCATCGCGCCACGCTTGCTGGTCAAAACGCTCCAGCTGCATGATCTGTACGCCGCAATCGTTTGTGGTGGAGGCCACGTCCTTGACCCAGACCACCTTTCCACACAGCGCGCCAGGCTTGTCGGCGCAATCGTCTACCTTGACCACAGCGTCCTTTTCCGACGTGAGCCACAGGCCCTTGGCCTCCTGTGGGCCCGCTGCCGCATAACCGCTGGAAGAGCACACCAGTGCCAGGGAAAGGAAAAGCCATTGCCGAGCGTTCATAAGTAGTCACCTGTATTTTTTGTTTTAAGAGACCGTCACACTAACGACACATCGGTTATGATAGTCATCGCTACACGATAGTTATAACTACCATTATCGAGCTCAGCAACATTTTTTTTCATTTTGATAAGCTGACTCTTCACCCTTTTTTGCCAGGTACCTATGGTCAAGCCCAACACTGCCAGCGCCCGCGCCGCCGCCACCGGGAAAACCCAGGAACACAAGAAGCCGCCTGCACAGCAACGCAGCACCGAGACCTACGAACGCATCCTGGTCGCCACCGCGCAGACCCTGTGCGACGTTGGCATCGAACGCCTGTCCACCAACCTGGTCTGCGAATGTGCCGGGCTGACGCCGCCGGCGCTGTACCGCTACTTTCCGAACAAATACGCACTGCTGAGCGTGCTGGGTGAACGTCTGCTGGAGAAACAGAACGGCCTGATCGACAACTGGATCACGCCGCAGCTGTTGTCCGGACCGCCCGAAGTCCTGGAGTCGGCGCTCGCCGAGCTGATCCTGGACACCTACCGGGTCACCCAGGCGACGCTGGGCGGCATGTGGATTCTCAAGGGCTTGCGCGCCGTACCGGCACTGGAGCACGTGCGGCTCGACTCCCACCGCAAGGTGTCCGCCGCACAGGCGCAGATCCTCGCGGCGATATTTCCACAGGCCGATCCTCAACAGCTGGCCACCGCTGCCCGTGTCGCGGTGGAGATGATTCACGCCACGATCGAACTGTTGTTCGATGAGTCCATGGACCCCAAAAACGTATGTGCGATGGTCGCGTCGATGATTGTCAGCCATCTGGATCGGTTGGCGCCTGCTCCAAGCGCATGAAGTGAAGTGCGGGCGAACATGGCCGGCGTGAACCCGTTGGCCGGCCGCATCGCACCTTCATCGTCATCCAGACACGCTTTACCCTCCCAGCGGCGAGACCACGCGTCATTTCACTTACCGCTGAACTCATTGGGTCCTTCATGCGCCGTGTCGAAACTGCCCCGCTGCTTCCCGCTCGCGATTACGCCTATTACCACCAGGTGCTGGACGGGGTGCGGTTACCTGCCGCGTTCGTCGACCTGGATGCGCTGACCGCCAACCTCCAGCAGTTGGGCAAACGTGCCGGGCGCCTGCCCGTGCGGCTGGTGACCAAATCCATACGTTCGGTGGAGATGATGCGGATGATCATGAGCGCAGCGCCCTTCGTGCAGGGCCTGCTGTGCTACTCCGCCGCCGAGGCCGCCTGGCTGGCCAGCCTGGGTTTCGACGATATCGTGGTGGCCTACCCGACGGTCGATGCGCGCAGCCTGGTCAAAGTCGCCTGCCAGTTGCGCCGGGGACGCTCGATTACGCTGATGGTCGACAATCGGGCTCAGGTGCAGGCGATCAACGAGGTCGCGGTGACGCAAGGCGTGGTCATGCCGTTGGCCATCGATCTGGATATGTCCTCGGTTTTTCCAGGGCTGTACTTCGGTGTGCACCGCTCGCCGACCAATGACGAGGCGAGTGCACTGGCCCTGGCCGCCGCTATCGCCGCTTCGCAAGGCGTCGAGCTGCAGGGCCTGATGGGCTACGAAGGGCAGATCGCCGGGCTGATGGACGCGGTGCCGGGCCAAGCCATCAAGAATGTGATCATCCGTTTTCTCAAACGTCGTTCCATTGCCCAGGTCAATAAACGCCGTGAGCAGGTGGTGCATGCCTTGCGCAGGGCCGGCCACACTTTGCGGTTCGTGAACGGCGGCGGCACGGGCAGTTTTGAAAGCACCCGTCTCGACCCTTCAGTGACCGAGTTGGCGGCTGGCTCCGGCCTGTACGCGCCGACTCTGTTCGACCACTACCAAGCCTTTGAACTGACGCCCGCCGCCGGCTTTGCCTTGCCCGTGACACGCACCCAGGCCCCCGGCGTGATGGTGTGTTCCGGCGGCGGTTACATCGCCTCCGGGCCTGCGGGCAAGGACCGATTGCCCCAGCCCTGGTTACCTGGCGGCTGGCGTTTGATCGACAACGAAGCCGCCGGCGAAGTCCAGACCCCCTTGCGGGGCAACCTGGATGACGCCTTGAACATCGGTGATCCGATGCTGTTCCGTCACGCCAAGGCGGGCGAGTTGTGTGAACGTTTCGATGAATTGCTAGTGATCAGCAACGGCCGTGTGATGGAACGCGTGCCGACGTATCGCGGCGAAGGCAAGAACTTCTTCTGATGACCCGCGCGCTCCAACCCGCCTCTTCCGGCATCACGCCCAAGGAATACCGTCATGAACCAGCCCATCAGCAGCCTGCCCTCCTCGCTTGAACCCGTGCCGTTGCTCAATGAGCTGTTCACCGCGCAACAAGCCGCCGTGTATGCCCAGGGTGCTCCCAGCTACGCGCAGCGCATCGCTGCCCTGGACGCGGTGTTACGCCTGGTGAGCGATCACCATGATCAACTGTTGGAAGCGGTGAGCGCCGATTTCGGCAACCGTTCGTTCGCCGAGACCCAACTCAGTGAGCTGATGCCCATCGTCAACGGCATCAAGCATATCCGCGCGCACCTCAAAGCCTGGATGCGCCCCAGCAAACGCAAGGTGGGCATCGCCTTCAAGCCCGCATCGGCCAAGGTGATCTATCAACCCTTGGGCGTGGTGGGCATTCTGGCGCCCTGGAACTATCCGCTGACGCTGACCCTGGCGCCGCTGGTGGAAGCACTGGCGGCGGGCAATCGGGTGATGATCAAACCGTCGGAGCTGACCCCGCGCACCGCCGCGTTGCTGCAATACTTGCTGGCCCAGACCTTTCCCGCCGACCAGGTCACCGTGGTCATCGGCGACGCGCAATTGGCCGGGCGTTTCAGTGAGCTGCCGTTCGATCACTTGTTGTTTACCGGCTCCTCCCAGGTCGGACGCCTGGTGATGGCGGCCGCGGCGCGCAACCTGACTCCGGTGACCCTGGAGTTGGGAGGCAAGTCACCGGTTGTGCTCACGGCTGATTTCCCGCTGAAAAAAGCCGCACGCATGATCGCCATCGGCAAGTTGTTCAACGCCGGGCAAACCTGTGTCGCCCCCGATTACGTGCTGGTACCGCGCCAGCTGGTCGAGCGCTTTGCCACCGAATGGATGGCGGCGGCCAAGCAGCTGTACCCCAGCATCGACGGCAACAAAGACTACACCTCGATTATTTCGCGGCGTCACTATGAGCGCCTGTTGAACCTGGTGGATCAGGCCATCGTGGCTGGGGCCAAGGTATGGCAGGACAGCGCGTTCGATAAGACCACCGAGCGCAAAATCCCACCGACCCTGCTGACCGATGTGCCGCTGAGCACCGACATCATGCGCGAGGAAATCTTCGGCCCGCTGTTGCCGGTGGTCGCCTATGACAGCCTCGACGAGGCGCTGGCATTTATCAATACACGTCCCAAACCCTTGGCGCTGTATTGCTTCTCCAACGATCGAAACTGCGTTGAACACGTGGTCCGGCACACACGCTCGGGCGGTGTGACGATCAATGGCACCATGCTGCACGCGACCCAGGACGACCTGCCCTTCGGTGGCGTTGGTGAAAGCGGCACGGGTGCCTACCATGGCTATGAAGGGTTTGTGCGGCTGTCCCATGCGCGTGGCGTATTCAAGCTGAGCCCCTTCAATATGTCCGACAAGGTCGCGGCGCCGTATGGGCGGCTGACACGCCTGGTCACCCGCCTGATGCTGGGCAAATAACCGCGCGACAAGGAGTACGGCATGCTCGGTCCCCTGCGGCACACCGCCGACTTACCGGTCAACCTGCTGCGCAGTCTGGCGCAGCTGATCGCGCAACTGGGCCTGGACCCGGATCGGCTGTGCCTGGGGCTGGGTTTCAACCTCGCGGACCTCGCCAACCCGCAAAGCCGGGTGTCGATCCGTCAGGCGTGCCTGATGATCAAGCGCGCCCTGGACATGACCCAGGGCCGCGACAGAGGGCTGGGCCTGGACATGAGCGCGACCGAGTCCATCGCCTCCATGGGCCTGGTGGGTTATGCGATGTTGACCAGCGCCACCCTCGGCAACGCGATCGCACTGGGCATCGACATGCAGAAGCAGACCGGCGCGCTGTTGAGCTTCGAACACCTTGAATCCCCAGGGCATATCACGCTCCAGGTCGCCTGCGCGTTTCATGAACCCGAGGTCCTGACCTTTCTGGTGGAAGAAGCCTTCGGCATGCTCCTGAATATCGCGCGTACCCTCGCGGGCCCGGCGTTCAGCCCGTCCTCGATCGAGCTGACTTACCCAAGGCCCACCTACGCCGACCACTATGAGCACCTGTTCCGATGCCCGGTGCACTTCGACTGCAAGGACAACCTGTTTGTCTGCGCCAATCACTGGGCCAACACCCCCATCGGTACTCACGATGCGTTGAGCAATCGACAAGTGGTGGAGTTGCTGGAGATGAGTGCCGAACGGGGCGGCGAAATCGAGTTCGTCGAATCCATCGAGCGTATCCTGCGCCGCGATCTGCGCACGCCCCTCAACTTGTCTGCCGTAGCCGCGCAGCTGTGCATGAGCGAGCGCACCCTGCGCCGACGCCTGGCGCAGAATCAGAGGCCCTATCAAGCCATTCTGGATGATCTGCGCAAGCAGCGCGCGTTGTCGTTGCTGGGCAATGTGCGTATGACGCTGGATGAGGTCGCTTATGAGGTGGGCTTCAGCGACGCGCAGAACTTCCGCAAGGCGTTCAAGCGCTGGACCGGGCATGGCCCGCGCCAGACGCGGGCTTGACCACCGTCACTCCCTAGGCTTTTGACTGAACGCTTCCAACCGCAGACCATGCCAGGCGATCGCCAGCAGGCGCAAGCGTTGCGGCCCGTACAGCGCTTGAATAAAACGTTCGAACAGCGTGAATTTACGCTGCGTGTAGGGGTACCAGTTGGCTTCGATCTTGCTGCCGGACTTGTCGATCAGCACCGCCTTGCTACGGGTGAACCCCAGCAATCCCTCCGGCCCGCGCAGTTTGCCGAAGCCGCTTTTCTTTGCACCGCCAAACGGCAAACCTGGGTTGCCCTCGCTCATGTTGACGTTATTGATCGACACCCCACCCACTTCCAACGCACCGGCCACCCGCAGCGCGCGTTGCGGGTCGGCGGTAAACACACTGGCACACAAGCCGTAGTGGGTATCATTGGCCAACTCAATGGCCTGTGCTTCGCTGCTGAAGGCCATGACCGGCAACACCGGCCCGAAGGTTTCCTCGGTCCACACCCGCATCCGGGGCGTGACGCGGTCCAGAATAATTGGCTGCACGGTCAGGCAGTTCGCGCTGGGGATGGCACCGAATCGCAGGCGCGCACCAAGGTTCAGGGCATCCTGGACATGCTCGATGACCTTGTCGCGCTGAAAGTCCACGGTCATGCGCCCGACATCGGCATCGCCATTATCGCCCACACGCACAACAAGCTTTTGCGCCTCCTTGACCAAGTTGTCGACAAAACGATCTTGTATGCTGTGCTCCACCAACAGCCTCTCCACGCCGCTGCAGGATTGCCCGGCGTTGGTGAAACCGCCCCACAGCGCCGCTGCTACCGAGCGTGCGATGGGTGCGTCGGCAAATACAATCATCGGATCCTTACCTCCCAACTCCAGCTCGACCGGAATCAACTCGCGACTGGCCTGGGCCATGATTTTGCTGCCGGTGGGGCCGCTACCGGTAAAGAAGATCTTCGCCGGCTGTTGATCGATCAACGCAGAACCCAGGCTGCCGGTGCCGTACACCACTTGGACCAGCGCTTGCAAAATGGGCGAACACGCCAGGACGCGCTCGACCAACCCCTTGCAGGGTGCATGTTCGGAGGGTTTATAGACCACCGCATTGCCCGTTACGATCGCCGCCGCGATGCCCGTGATTGCGTTATGGAAGGGGTAATTCCAGGGGCAGATGATCAGCACGACGCCCAAGGGTTCGTGCAGCAGCAACGACTGCTTGCCCAGCAGCGTAATCGGCGTCTTGACCTTTTCCGGCCTCAGCAGCCGTTCGGCATTGCTTTCCAGCCAGTTGAGCCAATCGAGGGTGCCGAGAATTTCAGCGACCAGCGCATCCGTTCGACATTTACCCACCTCCTGCATGACCTGCGCGATGATCATCGAGCGATCGGCCAAAATCGTTTGTTTGAGCTTGGACAGCTCCGCCAGACGTGCCCGTATCGACAGCTGAGAATGGGTGCTGAACGCCTGCCGGGCCTTCGCAAATGCGACTTGGGCAGTCTCGGTTTCGCAGGGCTGCGTAATGTCGAGCGGATTAGCTTTCAACTCAAAGGGGGTGTCCATGCAACGCTCCTCGGGATCATCAACCAACCTCCAAGGTAACGGGCTGCAGCATCGTGAGGCAGGGTTGAGACGGACGAAAACCGGTTAAAAACGGCTAGCTGATAACGCCCTGCTGAACCTCAGCTGAAAGCAATGACTATCGGGCTTAAATCATTTGATAAATAACCGCGCCTATTCAGATCATGGCGAGCCTGTTTCGCAAGGCTTGGCCGCCTGTATTGAACCCTCAGGAAACCGCCGTTGACGTTCTCGATTCCCCAGTGTCTTTCAGCCCTCGTGTTAGCTGCCGCTGCGCTGGTCGCGCAACCCTCTCTGGGGGCAAGCCATGCCGACGGTTTTGCCAAAGACGTGACCGGAGGTGGCCAGGCTGGCACCGTGCATCCCGCAACCCTGGACGAACTGAAAAAAGCTCTTTGCGCGAGCTTCGACACCCGGGGCAATTGCACCGATGACACCCCGCGTGTGATTGCTCTGGACCATACGTTTGATTTTCGCGGTTCGGTTGTGTCCGACGGCAGCGCCCAAGTCACGGATGCCGGTTGCATGGCCAACGCCTGCCCCCACGGCGGTGGGCAGTGGGCAATCGACGGCGCCAATCATTTTTGCCAGTCTAAACCGCCGGCCACGGTGACTTATGACAAGGCAGGCTTGCAGCGTTTGAAGATCGGTTCGAACAAGACCCTGCTCGGTGTGGGCGCCCATGCCGGTATCCAGGGCATGGGGTTGTTCATCGGCAGCGGCGCGCACAATGTCATCGTGCGCAACCTGGTCCTCTCGGACATCAATCCCCGCGTGGTCTGGGGCGGCGACGCACTCACGCTGGACGATGCCGATGGCGTATGGATCGATCACGACACCTTTGCGCGTATCGGTCGACAGATGATCGTGACCGGCTGGGGCAGCGCGACCCATGTGACAATCTCCAACAACGAATTCGACGGCCGCACGCCCTACTCCGCGACCTGCGATGGTCATCATTACTGGGTATGGTTGTTTCTGGGCCATCACGACACCCTGACGCTGCTCAACAACTATGTGCATGACACCTCGGGACGCGCCCCTCATTCCGGCGGCATGGGCAATGCCGAAGTGCGCGCGCAACTGGTCAATAACCTGTTTGTTCATCTGACATACCAGGGCGCGGTCATGTCGCGTACCGCCAGCTCCTATCTACTGGTGGAAGGCAATGACTTCGAAGACGTGTCCCACCCGCTGTTCAACGATACCCAGCAACCGGGCAGCGCGTATGCCCTCTTCACGCCCCTCCCACCGTCGCCCGACGATGGCTGCCAGGCTGCGCTGGGCAGGCCCTGTGTCGCCAACCGGCAGCGCCTGAGTGGCGATGATTATCGTCCCCGGGATGCTTCTGTGCTGGAGGCGTTCAAGGCCTACCGTCAATACCTTGTTGCACCGCAGCCAGCCGACATTGCGCGAATTGGCGTGCTGCGCGATGCCGGTGCGGGCCAGCTCACCCCTGGAAACCACTGATGCGACGTGTCCTGCTGCTAATGCTCTGCTCACTGGCGACCCCTGCCTTCGCCGGTTTCGGCTTCACGCGCACCGACTCGCGCATCGTCGTCGACACCGATGCACAGTTGCTGTTCAGCGTGGACACCCGCAATGGCGATCTGGTCTCCCTGCGTTATCGCGGCAGTGAATTGCAGACCACCGAACCCAAGGCCTCGCAGGTCGCATCCGGCTTGGGCAGCGCACAGGTCGAGGCGCATACAGTGGGTGATGTAATCGTCATCAGCGCGCGGGCGGGTGATTTGATCCACTACTACCTGGCAAAAAAAGGCCGCGCGGCCATTTACATGGCGACCTATGCGCCCACCTTGCTGCCTGTGGGCGAGCTGCGCTTCGTGGCGCGGCTCAACGTCGGCAAGCTGCCCAAGGCTGTGCATGGCACCGATTCCAATGTCGGCACGGCGATCGAAGGCAAGGACGTGTTCCTGCTAGCGGATGGCCGCACCAGTTCCAAGTTCTATTCGGCGCAACCGATGATCGACGACCCATTGCACGGCGTAAAAGGCCCGGGTGTCGCGGTGTATATGCTGATGGGCAATCGCGAGCTCAGCTCGGGCGGTGCATTTTTCAAGGATATTGCCACCCAGAAAACCCCGACCACCCATGAACTTTACAACTACATGTACTCCAACCACACCCAGACCGAGCCCTTTCGCGGCGGCCTGCACGGGGTCTACGGGCTATTGTTTACCGACGGTGATGGGCCTGATGCACGCTTGAGCGACCTGGGTTTTGTCGACGATCACCTGGGCCTTGCGGGCTTCGTGGACAGCACCGGACGCGGCACCCTGGCCGGCCAGGTATCCGGTGTGGCCGGTGCGCTGCCTGCAGTGGTGGGTTTGAGTAATGCCAACGCCGAGTATTGGGCGCGCGCCGATGGCAGCGGGCGGTTCGTCGTGACCGGGGTAAAACCTGGATACTACCGGGTCACGCTGTACCAGAATGAGCTGGAAGTCGCGCAAACCACCGCCGCAGTGAGCGCCGGCGGCACCACGCAAACCAGCCTGCAGGCGCAGCCGCCGGCCGGCCAGGTGAAGTGGCAAATCGGTATGCCCGATGGCACGCCGGCGGGTTTTCGCAACGCCCACCTGCTGGCATCCGCCCACCCCAGCGATTCACGCATGGCGCCATGGGCCCCGGTCATCTACAGCGTTGGCAGCAGCCCTGTCGACGCCTTCCCCGCCGCGCAATGGCGCGACGTCAACAGCCCGACCCGCATCCAATTCGTGTTGGCCGCCAACGAGGTGACGGCTTACCGATTGCGCCTGTTTATTTCACTGGCCCAAGCCGGAGGGCGCCCGGCGGTGAGTGTCAATCAGCACTGGGAGGCGCCCGTGCCAGCGGCCTCGAATCAACCTGACAGCCGTGGGATTACTCGAGGTACTTATCGCGGTAACAACAGCGTGTTCGAGATCAATGTTCCGGCCACGGCGCTGCATGCAGGTGTCAACACACTGGAGATCGGCGTGGCATCAGGTAACACGGGAAAAGGCTTTCTTAGCCCGGGCTTTGTGTTCGATAGCGTGCAATGGGTGCAGTAATGATCACCGGCACTCGATTAACCGACTTACCTTCGGCAAGCACGCCGAAATGATAGCTAGCGAGTGGCTGACAGGGGCTGGCCTGGTCATTCTAGGTATCGTGACTGGCTTTGTCGGCACCAATACGGGAGGAAGCGTGTTTCTCACAGTACCGGTCATGATTGGGCTAGGCATTGCACCGCAGTCGGCTGTAGCCACTGCCCGCTTGGCCTCACTGGGCACGATGCTGGCTGGACTGCGTCATTTTCACCAATACGGAAAAATCGATTATGCCGCCGCCTTCCCAGCGGCCCTCCTAGGTCTGCTTGGGGCGCTGGCGGGGGCGAGTCTGCTGATTGAAATCGATCCTCTGCTGCTGCACAAAATAATTGGGGCACTCACGCTGTTACTTGTGTTGCTTTCGCTAATCAAAAAGCCGCTTGCCGGAGAGCCCCACCCTTCCTGGACAAGGCGACTCGCAGGCTATTTGCTGTTCATCCCAGTAGGCGCAATTGGGGGTTATTTGGCGGGCAAGCAAAACTGTCGACGTACATCTACATTATTTTTTTCGCAAAACGATCAGCGAATCCATTGGCACCCGTAAGGTAGGAGGACTGGCTCTGTCAATCGGCTCGTTAATACTCTTCGGCCTGAATGGTATCGTCAACTGGCGGTACGGCGGCTACCTCTTGACAGGCACATTGCTTGGTGCAAACGCCGGGGCACGATTTGCATTAAGCAAAGGCGATGAATGGATGGAGTGGGTATTCAATATCGTGGTGATCGGCTTGGCGTTGAAGCTGCTATTTGGATGATTGGCATTGACAGGTGCCACCAGGAAGTTACTGATCACAAACGCTGACTCCGAGCAACAATACGCCGCAAGAGCCAGGTTATGACACAGTCGTGAATTTCAAGATCAGCTCAAACCCAGATTGATCAATCATTGTTTCGTTGAGCGCCCACGCGATGTAGCAGCTACCTTCAAGCACGCTCAAAATCGCTCTAGCTACGTCCTTAGGGTTGATTCCCACGGTGATCGTATGGGCCATTTGACCTTCGACCAGGTTGTCTTCCAACCAGATAAGATGGATTTCGAAGAACGTTTTCGTCAGTGCTTTCAGACGCGCCGGCAGCACCGATAACTCAGCGGCAAGCGCACCACAAAGAGGCAGCATTCCATTTTTTGAGCTTTCTGAAAAAAATGCAGAGAACGCCCTTAACCGCGCAACAATATCAACATTTTCCTGATTGATCTTCGCCAGGCTTTTAGTGAATCGAAACAAGTAACTGTCAACAATCGCGACGCTCATTCCTTCTTTGGTAGGGAAGTGGTGATGAATACTGGACTTTTTAATACCTACTTCGTCCGCTAGGTCAGCGTAACTGAACGCAGCGTAACCCTTGGTTCGCAACACTTCATGTAGATCGCGATCGCTGTTATGTCCACGACGCCGGTTAAGGTCCACACCAAAAAATACATCCAACCGGCAACAAATGAAGCTCCCTCCCCCATAAACTCCCGGGTGTAAGACACAAAACTGCCGCTTCTCGGACGGTGCATCACCAGCTCACCCAACGCCCGCAAGATAAAGAAAGCAAACACCCCACAGACCAAATACACAATGGCCAATGACGGCCCCGCAATTTGCAACCTCGCGCCGGCCCCCAGAAATAATCCCGTTCCTATTGCTCCACCCAATGCCATCATTTGCACGTGGCGTTTTTTTAGATGCTTCGCATAGCCGGTCTCATGGGAATCGAGCCAGTTCGATCGCGTTACTGATTCGTCATGTCCTGCCAGGGCATTATTCTTTTTCATATTCCACCCACGCTATTGATGTGCAGTTCGTGTTTTTTTCGTGTTATCTAAGATGTCCGCCCACTTCCAGTCCGCAATCCAACACAAGTGCTTTATAACTTGTCACTGATACATCGTGACGCACCTTTTTGAAGCATTTCCTGCGCATTGTTATTTTTTACCGAACACCCCAAACACTAAAAACCTACCATCCACATGAATGCCGTTCAACGAATATTTTATAAAAACCAATACCTTGTTGATTTTTCTAGTCTTTTAAAAAATACCATCCTATTGGTAGACATTTAATTATTTTGATAGCTTAATCCAAGACAGCGTCAGAGACGCGCAGTCAGCCCCTCAGGACATTCTTGGACGGTCGCATGAAAAAATATAAAAGCGTACAAACCCTGCTCGCTCATGCGTCGATCGAGCCCGAGCAGCATCATGGGTTCGTCAACACCCCGGTCTATCGCGGTTCGACAGTGGTGTTCCCCACCTGTGAATCCATGCGCGAAGGCCGCCAGAAATACATGTATGGCCGCTGGAATAACCCTTCGACTGAAGCACTCACCCAGGCCCTGCAGCAACTGGAGGGCGCCCAAGGCACGGTACTTTGCCCATCGGGACTTTCAGCGTGTACGACTGCCATCCTCAGTGTGGTAGGTGCTGGCGACCACCTGCTGATTGCCGACAACGTCTATTCACCCATCAGAGCATTCGTTGAACACGTCGGTAGCCGACTGGGTATTGAAGTCACGTTTTACGACCCGGCCATCGGTGCTGACATCGCAGGTTTTATCCAGCCGAATACAAAAGCCATTTACGCCGAGTCTCCTGGCTCGCTGACCCTGGAAATACCAGACATTCGCGCAATCACTAAGGTTGCCCACGAGCATGACGTTTTGGTTATTGCGGACAATACATGGGGGACCCCGCTTTACTTTCCATCGCTGGAGCTTGGCGTGGACCTTTCGATCATGGCCGCAACCAAGTACATCGTTGGTCATTCCGACGCCATCCTGGGAACTGTCTCGGCGTCGGAGCGAGCCTGGGACAGCCTCAAGAAATATCACTTCAACACGGGATTGTTTGCTAGCCCGGATGACGTCTCACTGGCCCTGCGAGGCATGCGCACGCTGGAAGTGAGACTGGAGCGTCATTTCAAAAACGCGACTCTGGTGGCCAAGTGGCTGGAAACCCGGGACGAAGTGGAGGCCGTTTATTATCCAGCGCTGGCCTCTCATCCGCAGCATCACTTGTGGAAAAGAGACTTCAAGGGGGCCTCAGGCTTGCTTTCGTTCCTGACTAAACCTTCCCCGCAGGCGGCGGCGGATGCACTTCTGGATAATTTATCGCTGTTCTCGATTGGTTACTCATGGGGAGGTTTTGAAAGCCTGGCGATGATTGCAGACCCAACACCCGTCAGGAGTGCTACGACCTGGGCAGCCGACGGGCACCTAGTCCGCCTTCATATTGGTCTTGAAGATCCGGATGACCTGATTGCGGATCTGGAGCGCGGGTTCGAAAGGTTCAACCGTTTACGCGGGTAATACGGTTTTCAGAGGGGGCAGTTCGTTAATATCACACGCCGAATTGAACACCTACCAACCGGATGGTAGCGTTTGTGAAAATTAACGGCCTCCCTCCACCTACGTTAACCGCTATCGAACAGCAGATAATTCGCACTGCTGGCCAGCCAAGGAAATTGAAATGACCTACGATTTTGACCTTTACGTAATCGGTGCCGGTTCCGGTGGCGTCCGAGCGGCGCGTTTTGCCGCTGGGTTTGGTGCAAGAGTAGCCGTGGCCGAGAGTCGCTATTTGGGCGGTACCTGCGTAAACGTGGGCTGCGTCCCGAAGAAACTGCTGGTGTACGGCGCGCATTTCGCAGACGAATTTGAGCTGTCCGCCGGTTTCGGCTGGAGCTTGGGTGAAGCGAGGTTTGATTGGGCAACTCTGATCGCCAACAAAGATCGCGAAATCACCCGCCTGAACGGTATTTATCGCAATCTGTTGTCCAACAGCGGCGCCACGTTACACGAAGGGCATGCAAAAATCGTCGGCCCCCATACCGTCGAGTTAAACGGTGAACGCTTTACCACCAAACACATCCTGATCGCCACGGGTGGCTGGCCGCAAGTACCGGATACTCCAGGCCATGAGCATGCAATCAACTCCAATCAGGCGTTCTTTCTCAAGACATTACCCAAGCGTGTGCTGGTGGTGGGTGGCGGTTATATCGCGGTCGAATTCGCCGGTATTTTCCACGGCCTGGGCGCCAAGACTTCACTGCTGTATCGCGGTGACCTGTTCTTGCGTGGTTTTGACGGTGCGGTGCGCAAGCACCTTCAGGAAGAGCTGAGCAAGCGTGGCCTGGACCTGCAATTCAATGCCGATATCGAGCGCATCGACAAGCAGGCCGACGGTAGCCTCAAGGCCACCCTCAAAGACGGTCGCGTACTGGAAGCCGATTGTGTGTTCTACGCCACCGGTCGCCGCCCGATGCTGGACAACCTGGGGCTGGACAATACCCGCGTTGAGTTGGATGACCGAGGTTTTATCAAGGTCGATGAGTACTATCAGACCGGCGAGCCATCCGTTCTTGCGCTCGGCGATGTGATTGGCCGTGTGCAACTGACACCGGTGGCACTGGCCGAAGGCATGGCCGTGGCGAGACGTTTGTTCAAGCCTGAGCAGTATCACCCGGTGGATTACAACTTGATCCCGACGGCGGTGTTCAGCGCACCCAACATTGGCACCGTGGGCCTCACCGAGGAAGCCGCACGCAAAACCGGCCACGATGTGGTGATCTTCGAAAGCCGTTTCCGACCCATGAAGCTATCGCTCACAGAATGCCAGGAACGCACCTTGATGAAGCTGGTAGTGGACGCCAAGACCGACAAGGTATTGGGCTGTCATATGGTCGGGCCGGATGCGGGTGAAATAATTCAAGGCTTGGCGATCGCATTAAAAGCAGGCGCGACCAAACGCCTCTTCGATGAGACTATCGCCGTGCATCCGACCTCTGCGGAAGAGTTCGTCACCCTGCGCACACCAGTGGCGGGTTAACTGTGGTGCCTTCCCCCGAAGTGTCGACCAAGCCAACAACCCGCCAAGTAGTACTGCTCACCGGGCTGGCGATGCTGGCATTTGCCGCCAATTCGGTTCTTTGCCGACTTGCACTTCGCCACACCGAAATTGATCCAGCAACGTTCACGCTGATTCGCTTGTTCAGCGGAGCAATGATGCTCTGGCTGATCATGGCGATCAAAAACCGTACTGAACGCCCTGCCGGTACATGGCTGGGAGGCTTTACGTTGTTTATCTACGCCTTTGCCTTTTCATACGCTTACCTGCACCTGGAGACAGGCTCCGGCGCACTACTGCTGTTTGGCGCAGTTCAACTCACCATGTTGGGCTTCGGGTACTGGCGTGGAGAGCGGATGCAGGGCGTTGCGATTGCAGGACTTGCCCTCGCAATTGGCGGGCTCATTGCATTGTTGTTGCCTGGTGCAAGCGCACCCGCACCTGGCAGTGCGGCGATCATGCTGCTGTCTGGCGTCGCATGGGCGGCATACTCGCTCATTGGCAAGCG
Source organism: Pseudomonas orientalis (assembly GCF_001439815.1). Taxonomy (GTDB): domain Bacteria; phylum Pseudomonadota; class Gammaproteobacteria; order Pseudomonadales; family Pseudomonadaceae; genus Aquipseudomonas; species Aquipseudomonas orientalis. The sequence continues at coordinate 94,944 of NZ_JYLM01000011.1, forward strand.
CGCCCATGACCCATTAGCCTCTACAACCGGCAATTTCCTTAGGGCCGTGCCCATGATGCTGGGCGCGGCGATTGTGTTCATCGCCGACGCATCGATCGATATCCAAGGCGTGCTATGCGCGATTGCCTCCGGGACCCTTGCCTCGGGTGTCGGTTATGCCATTTGGTATGCAGCCTTGCGCTCATTGTCATCGTTTCGAGCGGCAACCCTGCAGTTGAGTGTGCCCATACTAGCGTCGTTAGCCGGCGTACTTATCCTGGATGAACCGCTCACCGCGCGCTTGGTCCTGACATCGTTGGCCGTACTGAGCGGGATTGGACTGGTGCTCAGCGCCGGACACTCAGCGCGTGCCTAGAGGTTCACGGTAAGCCTGCCGCGCTGATATAGAGCAATCGCTGCCCATCAAAGCCAAACCGTCGCCAATCTGCGCGAAAAATTTCATTGATAGTAGGTATCAACAAAACAACATTGTACGCCTACCAACTGGATGGTAGCCTTGTTTGCAGTTAAATCCCACGCAAACAGTGAGAATCACCATGCAAGATTGGAAGCAAACCCGCAAAGACATCAACGCTCGCCTGATGGAACTCAATGCACTCACCCCTGAAACCATGAAAGGCATGGCAGCACTCGGTAGCGCTGGGGCCAAGACCAATCATCTGGATGCCAAGACCCGAGAGCTTATTTCCCTTGCCGTCGCAGTGACTACCCGGTGCGATGGCTGCATTGCCTTCCATGCGGCCGAGGCCAAGAAAGTCGGCGTGACCAGCGAAGAAGTCGCTGAAGCACTGGGCGTGGCGATCAACATGAACGCCGGTGCCGCACTGGTCTACAGCACACACGTGCTGGACGCGTTCGACAAGTCATAAGCCTGCACTCCCCTCTTACGACATTGAGATAACTCATGAATAAGCTGTTTGCTCCTTACGATTTAGCTGGCCTGGCATTGGCCAACCGCGTGGTGATGGCGCCGATGACCCGTACGCGCACTCCGGAAAACATTCCCGGCGATTTGACCGTGCTCTATTACGCACAGCGCGCTTCGGCCGGCTTGATCATCACCGAAGGTTTGCCGGTGTCGGAAGAAGCCCGTGGCTATCTGTATACCCCTGGCCTCTACACCGATGAGCAAACCGCAGGCTGGCGCAAAGTCACGGATGCGGTGCACGCTGAAGGCGGCAAGATCTTCGCCCAACTGTGGCACGTAGGCCGTCTGTCACACGTATCGCTGCAACCGGGTAATGCGGCGCCCGTTTCTTCGGGCACCGTTCCCGCCACCACGACCATGGTCTACGCCTGGGTCGAGCCCGGCAAAGAAGGCCCGGTGCTGCCAAGTGCACCGCGCGCCCTGACAACCGATGAAGTCCAGCGCGTCATCCAGGATTTTGTCGCATCTGCGCGCAGGGCGATGGATGCCGGCTTCGATGGCGTCGAGGTGATGGCAGCCAACGCGTTCCTGTTCGATCAGTTCCTGAGCAGCAAACTGAACACGCGTACTGACCAATACGGTGGCTCCATCGCCAATCGCCAGCGCCTGCTGCTGGAGACCGTTGATGCACTGGCCGCCGAAATCGGCGCAGAGAAAGTCGGCGTACGGGTTTCGCCCTTTGGTCGAATCTACGACATGGAGGCCTTTGACGGCGAGGCCGAGGCCTGGATGAGCGTGGCGTCGGCGTTGAACGAACGCGATCTGGCGTACGTGCACCTTAACTACCAGACGACCATTTCTGCAGCCGGCACACCTGAAGGCTTCGGCGCGGTATTCCGTGAGGCCTACCGCGGCACCTTGGTCGGCGCCGGTGGTTTTACCCAGGACCTCGCCGACCAGGAGTTGAAAAAAGGCGAACTCGACCTGATCGCCTTCGGTACTGCCTTCATCTCCAACCCGGACCTGGTGGCACGCATGAAGAACGGCTGGCCGCTGGCCAAACCGGATCCCTCCACGTTCTACGGCGTCATTGGCGCCAAAGGCTATACGGACTATCCGGAATACACGCAAAACCAGGCCTGATCTCACGTCCAACCCAAGGAGCACACCATGCCACTCGTTACCATCAAAGGCATTGAAGGCGTTTTTACCGATGAACAGAAAGCCGAGGTCATTCGCAAAGTGACCGACGCCATGGTTTCGGTGGAGGGCGAAAACATGCGCGCCCTCACCTGGGTCATCTTCGAAGAGGTCAAGAGCGGAGATTGGGGGATTGCCGGCAAGCCCATCACGGCTCAGGAAGTCTTGAAGCTGCAAGCCGGTCAATAAGCGGTTTCAGCTTTAAACACCATAACTCCCGGCTGCTGAGCACTCCCATGCTCAGCGGCCGGGAGTTTTTCCGTTCTGAAGGAACAGCACATTTGTCGGAGTGTACCTCCATGATTCTGATCGTTTTTGCCCACCCCTACCCCGATAAATCCAAGGTTAACCAACTGATGCTCAAGTTGGCCGCCAATAATCCGGATGTCACCATTCGCTCGCTGTACGACCTGTACCCCGACTTCAATATTGACGTCGAGGCTGAACAAAAGGCCGTAGAACAGGCGCAACTGCTGGTGCTGCAACACCCTCTTTACTGGTACAGCTACCCTCCACTGTTGAAGCTGTGGATCGACAAGGTCCTCACCCAAGGCTGGGCCTATGGCAAAGGCGCTACCGGGCTAAAAGACAAAAGCATGCTCTGGGCCGTGACCACCGGCGGCGATCATGATCACTTCGACCTCGGTGATCATCCAGGCTTCGCCGCTCTGGCTCAGCCGCTGCATGCCACTGCCAGCTACTGCCAGATGCGCTGGTTGGCGCCGCAAGCAATACACGGCGCGTACGGTGCCGACCAGACCGCCCTGCTCTCTCAAATACGCCGATACGCTGCCCGCCTGGCTTCTTGGAAGGAAGATTGATATGGAGACTCACAGCCTGATTGAAATGCTTATCTACCTGGGCTCCGCTGCGTTGATTGTGCCTATCGCCGTGCGATTGGGGCTGGGCCCGGTGCTGGGGTATCTGCTGGCAGGCTGCCTGATCGGCCCCTGGGGCCTGAAGCTGGTCACGGATGTGCAATCGATCCTGCACTTTGCTGAAATCGGCGTGGTGCTGATGCTGTTTATCATTGGTTTGGAGCTCGACCCCAAGCGCCTCTGGGCGATGCGGCGGATGGTCTTTGGTGGTGGCGCCTTGCAGATGCTGGTCTGTGGCGCGGCGATTGCTGTGTTTTGCGCAGCCCTGGGCTTGAACTGGAGTGCCGCTTTGTTGGTGGGGCTGACGCTGAGCCTGTCGTCCACTGCGATTGCCATGCAGGCCATGAACGAACGTAACATGACGCCCACCGCCGTGGGCCGCAGCAGCTTTGCCGTCCTACTGTTTCAAGACATCGCGGCGATTCCACTGGTGGCCATGATCCCGCTGTTGGCCGCTAATGGCGGCACGCCTTCCGGTGCCGAGCTGCTGCTGTCCATCGCAAAGATCGTCGGTGCGATTGTGGCAGTGGTGCTCCTGGGGCAATACGTCTCCCGCCCGGTGCTGCGTTTCGTCGCACGCTCGGGGTTGCGTGAAATCTTCAGTGCGGTGGCATTGTTTCTGGTGTTCGGATTCGGCTTGCTCCTGGAAGAGGCCGGTCTGTCCATGGCCATGGGCGCCTTTCTGGCCGGCGTGCTGCTGGCCAGTTCGGAATACCGGCATGCCCTGGAAAGTGATATCGAACCCTTCAAGGGACTATTGCTCGGACTGTTCTTTATCGGCGTCGGCATGTCGATCGACTTCGGCACGCTGATCCATTCACCGCTGTCCGTGATTACGCTGACCCTTGGGTTTATCGTGATCAAGCTGCTGATGATTAAACTCCTGGGACGCTTTTTGAATGTCCCTGCAGAGCAGCGATCCTGGCAGGCGGTGTTTCTCGGCCAGGGCAGTGAATTCGCCTTCGTGGTTTTCGGCGCAGCCACCGTGGCAGGCGTCCTGGTCGACCCGTGGGGCAAAAGCCTGACCCTGGCGGTGGCATTGTCCATGTGCGTCACGCCGCTGCTGATCATCGTGCTCAACCGCCTGGAATCGGCGAACAGAGGCAACGACCGGCCGGCGGATACTATCGACAAGCGCAATCCTCGCGTGATCATCGCCGGTTTCGGTCGCTTCGGCCAAGTTGCGGGGCGTCTATTGATGTCGTGCGGGTTTGAGGTCGTCGTGCTGGATCACGATCCCGACCATATCGAAACGTTGCGCAAATTCGGGGTCAAAGTGTTTTACGGGGACGCAACACGCCTCGATTTATTGCACGCCGCTGGAGCCGACCAGGCTCTGGTGCTGATCAACGCCATTGACGACACGGACGACAACCTGACGCTGACGCGGTTGGCCCAGGAGCATTTCCCATCCTTGAAACTGGTGGTGCGGGCCCGCGACATGGGACACATCATTATGTTGCGCCGGATGGGTATCGAAGCGGTCGAGCGGGAAACCTTCGAGAGCGCTCTGGCGCTGGGACGCAGAGCGCTGGAACAACTGGGTGTGGGGCGTTACGAAGCCCGTGAGCGCGCGGATCGGTTTCGCCGCCTGAACCTTGCGATGCTTGAGGAAATGGCCGCGCAACCACAAGAAGACACCGAATACCAATATGATGCCTACCAACGCGCCAATGCGATGCTGACGGACATCTTCAATGAGGACCGCGCCCATCCTATCGATAACGGGCCTGGTAAGTCCCAATCGGCAACGCGAGCACACCAGGCGGACTAGACTCGATCAGCGAGCCTCTTCCAGCTCCGCCAGTACGGCTTTCTTCAGGGCAGCGACTGAACGTGAGCCAGGCATGACGCGCAGCAACCGTCCCTGGTGAAACACCGCCAGGGACGGTACGGCGCGAATGCCATACATCTGCGCGATGGTCGGCGAGACGGCGACGTCGATTTTCCCAAAGGCGGCCAGGGCGTGGAGCTTGTCTTCCAGCGCATGGAATATGGGTTTCATCTCCTGGCACGGCTTGCACCAAGACGCCGAAAACAACACAACACTGCTGCCTTTGGCAACAAAGCGAGCGAACTGTGGGGCGCTCAATTCAACGATACGGTTCATCGGGACCTCATTGAGCGCTGCCTCTTGTTAGGCCGCGCCACGTTGCCAGTCAAATTTTGCAGCCGTCGATGCCGCAGACCTGGCCGATAAACGCGCCCTCATCGAACCGCGCCTTCTCCTGCATCTTGTTCAGCGCCTCGAGGAATGCCGCCTCAGGCTGAGCGCCGGCGACAGAGAACGCGTTATTGAAGACAAACAACGGCACGCCAGAGCCCAATTGCGCGGCGAAATGTTCGTCTTCTTCCATCTCTACGCGCAGCTCAGGGGACGACCACGCGTGTTCGATTGACTCATCCGATACACCCGCCGCTTTGGCAATGGCCGCCAGGCTGCTGCGATCAAACAGTGACTTGCCGTAAGTTGTGCTCTGTTCATAGAGCGCCTCTACGAGCCGCTTTTTCACCACAGGGTCCTGTACCGCCTTGACCAGAACGTGGGCGTCAGCGGTATCGCCGAACAACAGGGTGCCAAAACGATATTCCAACCCGTCAGACCGTCCGTATTGGGTGACGGCGTCCATCATCGCATCGGCAGAATGAGGATTGCCGAGCTTGCGCTTGAGCGCCGCGATCATGGGCTCCGGGGCTTGATTGGCGGCTAGACGATAGGCTCTGACATTGACTTGCACACTGTCCTTGCCGGAGAACTGCTCCAGCGCTTTTTCAAAACGGCGCTTGGCAATCCAGCACCAGGGGCAAACGAAGTCGGACCAGATATCGACGACGTACTTTTTCGTAGGAGTTTGCATAAGTCATCCTGCACACATAAGTGAAGACCGCATTGCCAGCGTTTCAAGTAAATGGTTGAAACCCGACAAGGGGTCGTTTGATCCGTCCAATGCCCAATTAATGAGACTTGCGCCCTCAAGGGCACCCAGTAACATAGCGGCGTAGACCTCCAGGGGTTTGTCCAGCACCCAGTGATGCTGGCGGGCGGCATCACTGAGCGTGCCTTGCAGCCAATGGAGTTGAGACTCGAAGAAGCACCGAGTGAGCCCCTGCAGCGACAGCGGCAATGCCGCCATTTCCGCGGCCAATGCGCCGCACAGCGGCAACAGCCCCTCGTTGGCGCTGATCACGAAAAGCTGAGAAAAACCACGCAGTCGCAACAGCGGATCGGCATGCATGACCTCAATCGTGACCAGCGTCTCTTCAAAGCGCTGGATGTAGTCCTTGATCAGCTCCGCCCCCAGGCGCTCCTTGGTGGGAAAGTGATGGTGAATACTGGCCTTGCGGATGCCGATCTGCGCCGCAAGATCGGCATAGCTGAACGCTGAATAGCCTTTGGAACGCATGTGTATCTGTGCGGCATTGAGCAGCGCGGCTTTTGTCGTGACAGACATTCGAGCCTCCAGCGGCCAGCGTTCAGCCCTTGATCATCGGCTAAGGGGTATTCAGGCGCGCACGGCCATGACACCGGCGTCCACGTCCCAGATGGCGCCGGTCACCCAAGAGGTTTTGTCCGACAACAGGAACAGGATCGTATTGGCCACGTCTTCCGGCACGCCGACGCGTCCCAGCGGGTGGAAGGCGTTAAGCGATTTCATTGCTTCCGGGATCGCGTCCTTGTCCATGAACCCCTCGTAAATCGAGGTGTGCACGATGCCAGGGGAAACCGCATTGACGCGAATACCCGAATGCGCCAATTCAATCGCCAAGTTACGTGTCAGCGCATGCAAACCGGCTTTGGCCATGGAGTACGCAGAGGCCGGCGAGCCGGCCAGCGCAGCCTGAGCGCCGATGGAACCGACATTGACAATCGAACCTTCACGCTTGGCGGCGAGCATGTTCTTGACCACGGCCTGGGTGATGAAAAACGTCGAACGGTTGAGGGACATGTACATGTCATACTCGGCCGCATCATGCTCGGTGAACGGCTTGGGAACGAAGATCCCAGCGGAGTTGACCATCAGACTGATATCGCTGTGGTTGGTGTTGATATCCTGAAGAACGCTGTGCATGCCCTCTTCGGTCATCAGGTTGGCCACGATCACCGACACGTTACCCAGTGGGCTCAGTTCGTTACGCACCGCATCGGCCTTGTCTTGCTTGCTGCCGGTGAGCACGACACTGCCGCCCGCCTTCAGCACCATGCGGGCCGTTTCCAGGCCCATGCCGCTGGTGCCGCCGACGACCAACAATTTCTTGCCTTTGAAGTAATCGTTCATTACAGACTCCGGACTTCTATGTTTCGTGAGGGTGGCACTAGCGCAATTACTGGCCGTCTGGTGCACACAAGGTGTGATCTATTTGACGGGCGAATCAGCCCTCACGCACTTCCAGCGTCGGCACCATACGAATGGCTTTCGAGAAGTTGGCGTAGTTCACCGACGTTTTCAGCACAACTTTATGCAGCTCTTCAACACGTTCACGAGAGGCATCGGTGTGCAGGCGAATCACAACGCTGACTTCGTCATAGCCTGGATTGACGCTTTCGTCGATGCCCAGGAAACCACGCAGGTCGAGAGTGCCGTCGGTTTCAATTTCCAGGCTGTGGATCTTGATGCCCATCATCGCGGCGTTGGCGGCATAACCGACCGACATGCACGCGTTCAGTGCTGCCATCAGCAGTTCCTGTGGGTTGGGTGCAGTGTTCTGACCCAACAGCTCATTTGGCTCGTCGGCGGCAATTTCGAAGTCACGTGAATAGGTTTCGCCGGCCAGGCTGTAGCGATTGACCTTCGCGACGGAACGGGTCTGCCCCTTCCATTGGGTTTTGACATTAAAACTGGCATGACGCTTGGTCGCATCCTCGGCAACGCCTTGGGCAAACTGCTGGAGTGCGGCAACTTCGATACCGTTCAAGTTAGTGCTCATGTGTACATTCCCCTTCGGATGGACCGGGCGTTCGGCTCGGAATGGAACAAGCCTACCAACTAGTAGGTAATGAAGCAAGAAATTTAACTTACCGCCCTGCCCCTGCTGATTTTTAAACCAAAAAAAACCTCGAATAGTCGAGGTTTTTCAACGCATTAACTTGTCAGTGGGGTTTGGGCAGTGTGCGCATTGCCTCCAGAATAAAATCGAATCCGGATGCCTGCTCGTACTGATCGCTCATCGCCCACGCCACAAAGCTGCCGCCTTCCAGCGTATTCAGGATCAGCCTGGCGACCTTGTTGACGTCCAACTGCGCCTTGAGCTCCCCGTTCGACTGCCCCAGTGCGATATTGGCCTGAAGCCACTCAAGATGTATCTCGAAAAAGTGCCGCGTCAGCGCCTGCAGGCTTTCCGGCAGTGCCATTAACTCGGCAGCCAGCGCGCCGCACAGCGGCAACAAGCCGTTTTGACTGCTCTGTGCAAACATCAGGACAAACGCGTTCAGGCGCGCGACGACGTCGGTATTTTCGTCATTGACCTGCTCCAACTGTTTCTTGAACCGGAACAGGTAGCTCTCGACGATGGCAATCGCAAGACCTTCCTTGGTTGGGAAATGATGATGAATACTCGCCTTCTTGATACCAATTTCAGCGGCAAGGTCAGCGTAGCTGAAGGCTGCATAGCCTTTGGTGCGCAACAGGATCTCAGCGCTGCTTAGAAGGTCGGAACGTGTACTCATGGTGCCGCATCCAGGTTTTATCAATCGAGCATCATAAATCAGTCATCCGTGAGTTGACAGTGTGCGAGCCTCATGCAGAGCGCCCGATGCAGGTAACGGACGCTACAGCGCCGGCCGACGCCGCACGCACGTCGCTGGGCGTACGCCCATAGTGCGCCTTGAAGACTTTGGCGAAATGCGCCTGGCTGGTGAACCCTTGGCGATAGGCAACCTCGGCAATATCCAGCCCGCCACCCTGGGGCTGGCTAAGCAGACGGAACGCTCCCTGCAAGCGCTTTTCCAGAATGAAACGGTGGGGCTGTGTGTCTTCCAAGGCGAACAGCCTGGCCAGGTGCCGTGTGGAAACACCGGTTTGAATCGCTACTCGCTCACAGCTCAACGTCGGATCGGCAAGTTGTTCAAGGATGCATTGCTTGGCTGCCAACAAATAGGAAGCACTCAATGCGTTGATCCGACGATTGCCCATTTGGCCCGCGATGAGAGTGCCCAGTAATTCCAGGGCGTCATCTTGATAGCTGTCTGCCGCCTGGCTGAGCGGCTGCTCGAAAAAACCGCCGGTGCGCTGGCTCAATGTTCTGACCAGTAGCCGCTGGGTGCCGGTGTGCGCGCTGATCTTGACGGCGTTATCAAATCGGCGCAGACAGCGGGAGGCAAACACGTCCTGAGGGATATCGAAGATAAACTTGTGCATCGAGCCGGAGAAACCGAACAGATAGGGCTTGTCGGTGCGATACACCATCATCTCGCCCGGCTCCAGCAAGTGACAGTTACCATTCTGAAAGAAAAACGAAGCACTGCCCATGACCAGCGAGACGAACACCGACTCCTTGGGCACCGAGCGAATCATTGAACCGTCACGTTCTATCACGTGTTGGTTGCCGACAATATGGGCCACCCGCAGACGGTCCAGGCTCAGGTTGTCTTCCTGCGCGCTGAACCCGGTTTCACAGAATGAAGAACACTTCAGACCCACGAGCGTCGATGCGTTGTATTGCTCCCAGAACGCCACGCGCTGGTCCACGGGAAGGTCGTCGGTACTGGCGCGCTGGGTATCGAGCAAAGGGGCGGGTAGAGGCATTTTCGTTTTTCTCTTTCTTATTGACTGCCTGGCCCGCGCAAGGCGGATTACGGGGCCTGCAGCCGCCATTAGCCGCTCCCCCGGACACACTGTCAACCAATAACCGATACAAAGACAGCGCGACGGTTGAAGTGAAAATATCCGTCCGATACAGACAACAATGCCGTCCGTTTCGAACAAACCCTAGCGCCCGCTTCACCCTACAGTGCGCCTCTGTATTCCAACAATCAGAGGCCAACATGCCCGAATTAGCCAGTAACGAATTTTGGAAAGACCTGCAGCCTATCGCGAACTGCTTCAAGCCCGACGCCAAGCCTGAGGTGTACCTGCCCAATGCTGCCAGTGATGATCTGCGGCTCTACGTGCCCTTCACCGAGACCGTCTCTTCCCGCCCCTTATGGATTTCTCCCAGCGAAAATCGCTGGTGCGACATCTTGATGTCCAGCCGGGCCGGCCTGGTCAATCGCCACTACCACCCTCATGAAGTGTTCGCCTACACGCTGTCGGGCAAGTGGGGCTACCTGGAGCATGAGTGGACCGCCACGGCCGGCGACTTCGTCTATGAGACGCCCGGCGAAGGTCACACCCTGGTGGCCTATGAGCACGACGAACCCATGCGCGTGTTTTTCATCGTCAAGGGGCCGCTGATCTGGCTCGACGATCAAGGCGAGTCCACCGGCTACTTCGACGTGCACTCCTACATTGCTCTGTGCCGTGAACATTACGAAAAGGTCGGCCTGGGGGCTGATGCAGTGGACCGTCTGTTCCGTTAAATCCCGTGCTACGGAGAACCACCATGGCTCACAACAATAATAAAGCCAGTTATGAAAATACCCTGCTCTGCGTGTTGTTCCTGACGTTCGGTTTTGTGTTTTTCGACCGCCTTGCCCTGTCCTTCCTGTTTCCGTTCATGGCTAAAGACCTGCAACTGAGCAACAGCCACCTCGGCATGTTGTCGTCGGTGCTCGCCTTGGCCTGGGCCATTTCGGGCACGCTGGTCGGTGCGTGGTCGGATCGCCGAGGGGTGCGTAAACCGCTGCTGATTGCGGCGGTCATTCTGTTTTCCCTGTGCTCGGCCCTCTCGGGGCTGGTCTCGGGATTTCTCAGTCTGTTGCTGTTTCGCGGCATCATGGGGTTGGCCGAGGGGCCGATTCTGCCGCTGTCCCAATCGATGATGGTGGAGGCGTCATCACCACATCGCCGGGGCCTGAACATGGGCTTGCTGCAAGGTTCGGCAGCGGGCCTGTTGGGTGCGGTGATCGGCCCGCCGGTGTTGATCGCCCTGGCCGAAGCCTATGGCTGGCGGCATGCGTTCATTGTATCGCTGCTGCCAGGGCTGCTGATTGCCTGGCTCATCTGGCGCTATGTGCGTCAGGATGAACCCCGCCAGACTCCGGCAATTAATGCCAAACCCACCGGGCATCGCCTGGCCTTGCTCAAGAGCCGCAACATCGTGCTGTGCACTTTGATCAGTTGCGTGTTTCTGACCTGGTTCGTCATCCTGATCTCCTTTACGCCGACATTTCTGGTCAGCGTCCGCGGTTACAGCGCGCCGAGCATGGGCACGATCATGAGTTGCCTGGGCGCCGCCTGGGTCGTATGGGGGTTTGTGGTGCCCAGCATTTCCGACCGTATCGGCCGTCGTCCGACGCTGGTGCTGTTCTCGCTGGTTGCTGCCTGCTGCCCGATAGCCCTGCTATTCGCGCCTTCGCCGATGATACTCGGCGTGCTGATGGTGCTCACCTTCACCGGGCTTGGCTGCTTCACGCTGTTCATGTCCATCATTCCGGCTGAAACCGTCCCGCGTGAAGTCATGGCTACGGCGCTGGGCATGATCATGGGCGTTGGCGAACTGGTGGGAGGGTTCGTGGCGCCGACCATTGCCGGGTTCGCCGCCGATCAGTTCGGGTTGTCGATTGTGATGTGGATCTCCTGCGGCGGCGCCTTGCTGGCGGCTGGGCTGTCCCTGCTGCTCAAGGAAACCGCGCCTCGCGTGCTGCAACGCCGATCAATGCAAGCCTGCACACAGCGTGCGTGATCCGGGATCACCACGCTGCTCCATTTACTCATCACAACAACAATAAAATGAGTCCCAAGACCATGCACCCTACTCTTCGTTTGTGCGCGTTTTTGTTCCTGGTGTTTACCTACCCCCCAGCTTGGGCACAAGACCGTGAAGGTCCACTGGCCGGCCTGGGCGAGCAATTGGCGGGCTACGGCATTCAGCCCCATGTGCAATTCACCAGCCTGTCGATGAAAAACCTCGACACCGGCCCGCGCCCCTACAGCTTCGGCAACAGCGGCGACCTGTATATCGGCGCAGACGTTAACCTCGCCACGCTCGGTGGCCTGGAAGGCGCCGCCCTGCATGTCGAACAGACCGTCTTTATCCTCGATAACGGCACCGGCCAGCCTACCGCAAACAAATGGCAAGGTGCTGCCGGCAGCTATTTCGCAGGCGCGCCGCTGCACAACGACATCGCCAGCAACCAGCTAAGCCTGTTGACCTACGAACAGAAATGGCTTGATGGTCAGCTCGATATGCACATCGGCCGCACCAATGGCCGGCGCTACTTCTACATCTATAACTGCGAAACGGCGGTCACCTGCACCGACCCGATCCTGGACGCATCAAGCGGCATGCTGCCACCGCCCTTCGGCGCCTGGGGTGGCTACCTCAAGTATCAGGTGAACCCAAGCGTTTATGTGCACGCCGGTGCATTCGAATCCAACCCGGTGGACTACCTGAAAAAGCGCAAAGGCCTGGATTTCAGCACCAACGACGCGAGTGGCACCAGCTTTCTGGTGGGCCTGGGCAGCAAGCCCGGCGATGACACTACCCAGTACGAACTGAATGCGTACTTCAACTCTTCCAGGCAGGCCGACCCGTTGACGGGCGACAGCGACCACGGCACCGCCGGAGGCTTCTTCAAGTTTCGCCAGACACTGTGGCGCGGCGGGCAGCAAGGCCTGCAGCTGTTCGGTTCACTGTCAGCAGCGGCCGATAATAAACAACCTTTCAGCCACTTCGCCGAAGCCGGTCTGACCTACTTGGCCCCTTTCGATCGAGCGCAGGACAAGCTCAATCTCAAGACCAGCTACCTGCAAGTCAACGCCCATCAGTTGCAGTTTCAGCAACGCCTGCGCACGGCGGCCGGTGGCGATCCGGAATTGGGCGAGCGCAATGTGTACGCCGTGGAAGCCAACGGCCATTTTGCCCTGACCCGCAACCTGGCCATCGAACCGAGCATCCAGTACATCGTCAATCCGGACAACTTCTACAACCCAGGCGCGACGCAATTGAGCAACAACGGGTTTGTGGTGGGCCTGCAAGTGACACTGGATGTCGGCTCGGCACTGGGCCTGTGAGCATGTGGTTTGGATAAATCTTTTTAACTGAGTCCATGAGGTAACGATGACTATGTTCAGCAGCACTCTGTTTGAAGGCAAGGTCGCGCTCGTCAGCGGCGGGACCTCGGGAATCGGCCAGGCGACCGCCGAGTATTTGGCTCGGCATGGCGCCCGCGTCGTGGCTATCGGCTTGGGTGCCGATGCGACCGTGGTCGCCGATGGGGTTCGGCTCGATCTTCGCGAGGTTAACGTTACCGACGACGAGGCACTCAAAGGCGTCATTGATAGCCTCGACCGCCTGGATATTCTGGTGCCCGCCGCCGGGGGCACGCTGGGCGAAAAGGAGATGGAGTGGGAGGCCTTCAACCAGGTGCTGTCGGTGCAACTCAACGCCGTCTACCGCCTGATCAATCTGGCGCACCCCCTGCTGGCCAGGCAAGGTGGTTCGATCATCAACATTGCGTCGATGTTCTCCTATTTCGGCGGCGGCAAACTCGTGGCCTACTCAGCCGCCAAAGGAGCCGTCGTACAGATCACCAAATCGCTGGCCGAGGCGTATGCCTGCGATCACATACGCGTCAACGCCGTGGCACCGGGGTGGATCACCACACCCTTGCTGGCGAAAATCGATGATCAACCGAGGATTGACCGTTTGCTGTCCCGCACGCCCATGAAGCGGTTTGGCAGTGCCGAAGAGGTCGCCAAGGTGATTGCGTTTCTGGCATCGGATGCGGCGTCGTTCGTGAACGGTGTGATTTTGCCCGTTGATGGGGGCTATCTCACCACGGCGATCTGAAGCTGACGCCTAGTCAACACGCGCCTGCTCTGTCAGGCGCTTTTATTCTGTGTTCTAAAGATTAGGCACAACCTGTCGCTCCGGAATTTCTGTTTTAAACAGTGCCCTACCCCCTGCCCCCGCATCGATATCATCAACCAACTAAACGGTAGACTTTTTAAAACACTCCAAAGCTCAAGTATTCCTACCTATTGTCGATACCAACTTCACGGATGGACACTCTCAACTTAAGGACATCATATGCTCCTGCGAAAACTGAACCTCGCGCCCCGCTCTGCTCTGTGTTTCGGCTTCTTCTGCCTGATAATCATCGCGATGGGCTTACTCGCCTTAAGGCAAGCCGAGTTATTGAAGACGGCCGAAAAGTACGTTGAGACCAACGTCTTGCCCAGCGTAAAACTGCTGGGCCAACTAGACCGGGAATTCGTAGGCATCAGAGGCAACAATGCTCGGGTGCGCAACCCGATCGAGCCTCAGGAGCGCAAAATCAAGGCGCTCAGCGACATCCAACAATCGCGGCAAGTCATCGATCAATACTTGCAGTCTTTGACATTATTTATTGTCACGCCTCAAGGTCGCGAAGCGTTTGAACGCCTGCGTGAAACCAAAAGTGACTATGCAAAAGCGCAGGATCAGTATCTCGCCGCCGTGGCCGCGCAGGAACTGGAAAACGCAGTGTCTATCTCAAATGGGCTGATGAAAGAAGCCGCTGACCGTGTCGAAACATCACTGAACAATCTCATCAGCATTAACGAAAACAAAGCCAAAAAAGCGGGGCGGGACGCTGATGAAATTTATCAGCAAACCCGGATAATGGTGGGCGTTTTCTTGATTGTTTCAGTGGCCGCTTCGTTACTCTTGGCTTGGCTTTACACCCGAAGCCTGACGGTGCCTATTAATGAATCACTGGTGATCGCCCGCCGTATTGCTGCGAATGATCTGAGCCAAGACTTCAATGCGACAGGCTCTGACGAGGCGGCACAACTGGTAAAAGCAATCGCCGCGATGCAGTCAAACTTACGTGATGCCTTGGCACTGATAGGGGACTCCTCCACTCAGTTGGCCGCGACCTCCGAAGAAATGCATGCCGTGACGGAGGGCGCTTCGCGCACCATTCAACGTCAAAATCATGAAATTGAGATGGCGGCCACCGCAGTCACTGAAATGAGCGCCGCCGTGGAAGAAGTCGCAGGCAATGCCGCGTCCACCTCCGAGCTGACCTCACAATCGAGCGCAGCCGCTATTGCAGGTCGTAACCAGGTCAACGAAACGGTCGCGGCCATCAACCTCATGGTCTCCAACGTCCAAAGCACCTCAGGTGAAGTGCAAGCCTTGGCAACCATGGCAACCGATATCAGCAAGGTGCTGGATGTGATCCGAGGGATTGCAGAGCAGACCAATTTATTGGCCTTGAATGCGGCCATTGAAGCTGCGCGTGCCGGCGAAGCCGGTCGTGGCTTTGCGGTCGTCGCTGACGAAGTCAGAGCCTTGGCCCATCGCACTCAAAAATCCACACAGGAAATTGAGCATATGGTTGATTCAATCCAGGCAGGCACAGGCAACGCGGTGACATCGATGAGTCAAACGAGCCTCCAAGCCAGGCAGACACTTGAAATGGCCAATAGCGCAGGCAAGGTGCTCGGCGAAATTACCGATTCGTTGAGTCAAATCAACGAGCGAAACCTGATGATTGCCACTGCGGCCGAGGAACAGGCCCAAGTCGCGCGCGAAGTGGATCGCAACCTCGTCAGTATTCGGGATCTGTCCAGCGAAGCATCGGAAGGCTCAAGTCAGACGGCGATTGCCACCGCTGAACTGACGAAGCTGGCCAACGATCTCAGCCATCTAACCAAGCAGTTCAAGCTCTAGCACCTCAGATGAGGAGTCCCGTCGACCATCGACGGGACGCTCACAGCGCGTCGATGATTGTCGGGTTTAAACGGCCGATACAACCCTTTGCCGCTGCTCGCCAAGCCCATCAATCCACAGGTGGGTCTCATCACCCGGTGACAGCCACTGCGGCAGCGGCTTCATGCCCATCCCCACACCCGGTGGCGTGCCCGTACAGATCACATCGCCCGGCTGCAATGTCATGTAGCGGCTGCAATACGCCACGATTTGAGCCACGGTAAAAATCATGGTTTTCGAATTCCCGGTCTGACGTCGCTCACCGTTGATCTCCAGCCACATATCCAGGTTTTGCGGGTCGGGAACTTCGTCGCGGGTCACCAGCCAAGGCCCAACGGGGCCGAAGGTGTCACACCCCTTGCCTTTGTCCCATTGTGAACTTTGCATTTGGAATGCCCGCTCCGATACGTCGTTGACGACGCAGTAACCTGCAACGTAGCTCAAGGCATCCGCTTCGGACACATAGCGGGCTTCACTGCCGATCACTACGCCCAGCTCCAGCTCCCAATCCAGTTGGGTAGCGCCACGCGGCTGCTGGATTTCATCATTCGGGCCGTTCAGGCAACTGATGGCCTTATGAAAAATGATCGGCTCGCTCGGAATCGCCATTTGCGCCTCTTCGGCGTGGTCGCGGTAATTGAGCCCGATGGCGATGAATTTGCGCACATGCGCCAAGGGCACCCCGTAGCGAACCCCGCGCTCGACCAGGGGCAAACTGGCGATGTCCAATGTCGACAACTGCACCAGCGATGCCGGCGCCAGCACCGCGGCAGTGATATCGCTGACATGCGCGGAAAGATCGCGCACGCGTCCGTTGGCATCTATGACGCCCGGGCGCTCTTCACCGCGCGGGCCAAAACGACACAGTTTCATGCGTACCTCGATTGTCTGTCTGTGGAGAAAATCCATCGCTCAAACGCGAGGGCAATGCCCACGCTGGCGAAGCGAACCCGCCGAATTGAATAAATCCATCATAGAGACTAAAATATATTTCTTGCAACAAAATATATTTTTAGAGATTTGCCCTGCCATGAACGTTCAGCCCGCCAAAAGCCTCACGCAAGCGACCTACGAACGCCTACGCCGTGATGTTCTATCCTGTGTTTTGCGCCCAGGCGACCGCGTCAACGTAAAAGTTGTGGCCGAACGTTATGAGGCCAGTGCGGGAGCGGTGAGAGAGGCGTTGTCGCGAATGGTCTCCGAGGGGCTGGTGATTGCCGAGCCCCAGAAAGGCTTTCGCATTTCTGCCGTTTCACTGGCAGACCTCAACGACCTGACACTCGCCCGCATGGAGATAGAATCAAGCTGCCTTCGGCACGCCCTGGATAGCGGTACCCTTGAATGGGAAACAAGCCTGATCGTCGCGCATCACCGCCTCATAAGAGCTGATCACAATGAAACGGATGAATGGACGGGCGCTCATCATGCTTTTCATGAGGCGCTGGTCAGTGCCTGTCCCAACACCTGGCTATTACGTATTCGCTCGATGTTGTTCGAGCAAACCGCTCGCTATCGCGCGATGTCGATCGCCATGACCGCCACGCAGAGGGACATCAATGGCGAACATCAAGCATTGTTTGACGCAGCCATGGCCAGGGATACCAGCCAGGCCTGTGAACTGTTGCAGCAGCATATCCAGACCACCTCCGTCATGTTGGTTGAAGGCCTGCAAGCGCTTGCGCAGTTTGCAGAGCCTGTTTGATGACGCTCTCGACCGCTCTTGAAGCCTCATACGATCCTGGCATATTGACTGGATTACGACGAAAATCGAGCGCTGGCAAACGGTCTTGTCCGTCCAGGCACGCCAGACTAGCCACTCCAAATCAAGAGGAGTCGGTATGAAAAACTCATATGTCGCCGCGGGCCTTTTTGCCCTTTCACTCATCGCAACCACTGCACAAGCCCAGTCGTTCACGGTGCAAAGCAGCAGTGTCCAGGACGGACATTTTCAACAGCGTCAATTTGCCAATGTGTTCGGCTGCACCGGCAAGAACCTCTCCCCTGAAATTTCCTGGAGCGGTGCCCCGCCGGACACTCAGAGCTTTGTAGTGACCCTGTATGATCCAGACGCACCGACGGGCTCGGGCTGGTGGCATTGGGTGCTGGCTAACGTGCCTGCGACGGTCAACGAACTGAAGGAAGGTGCGGGTAGCGTCGGTGGTACATTGCCCGCCGGTACGCTGCAGGTACGCGGTGACAGTGGTATGCCTGGCTATCTGGGTGCCTGCCCTCCCGAAGGGCAAACCCACCACTACGTGATCAGCGTCTATGCCATGAAAACCGCCACGTTGACGCTCCCGCCGACGGCGACACCGGCGATGCTTGGCTTCATGGTGCCAGGGGGTTCGCTTGCCAAAGCCACGCTGACGGTACAGGGCGGCCGCTGATGTCATTCGCGAACGCTTACGACGCTTTGCGCATCACCCAGCGGCCTGGGGTCGGGACCGCGGGCATCGTTCTTCAGCATGGAAACCTGGAGTTCAAGCGTTTGTATATCGAGAGCCCCGTCTTGATCTATGTCGAGCGGGGCTCGAAAACCGTACGTTGGTCAGGGGGTGAATACCTGATCAACCCAGGCGAGGCGATTGCCGTGGCGGGCGGCCAATCTCTGGATATCATCAATCGGCTGGCCCAGGACGGCAGTTACCAGGCCCACTGGCTGGTGTGGGACGACGCGTTGATCCAATCGAACGCCGAAGCCAATACGCACCTGGTAGCCATTCGATACGCTCAACCCCTCACAGGCGAAGGTGGGCATTTTGCCGAGTCGTTCAAGCGCGCCATCGAGGCGGTACAAGACAGCACGGTGCCGGACCTTGTCGCTCGGCATCGCGTGCAGGAATTGCTGACCTGGATTGGCGTGACGGGTGGGCGGTTCGAACCGCCGCGCCTGCCGACGATGGCGATCAAAGTCCGGCGACTGATCGCCAGCGACCTGGCAAACGATTGGAGTGCGCTGGACGTCGCCTCCACGTTTGCGCTTAGCGAAGCTACGCTGCGGCGCAGGCTGGCGGAAGAAGGCACCACGTTCAGTCGCTTATTGATCGATGCGCGGATGACCTTTGCCCTGCAGTTGCTGCAATCGTCCGCGCAGACCGTCATGCAAATAGCGCTTTGCGTCGGCTACCAGACGCCGTCGCAATTTGCCGTGCGTTTTCGTGACAGGTTCGGCTTTGCGCCCACTGCGGTACGCGGTCATCGACGCTGATTGACTCTTGCGCTCAACGTCTTCATGCGACGCCGAAGGTGCTACCGACCTCTATTCGGATAGCCCCGTACCTTGGTGAAACACCATGCGCCAATCACCTTCGTAGGTTTTCCAAACCGAGCTACGCAGTGATAAAGACTCATCGCCATCAGCACTTTGATGACGGCACAGGTAGGTTGCTAGCGCGACACCATCTGCAAGCACCCGCAATTTGAAATCCTCGATTGTCCTTTTGCTCACTGTCTGGGATTTGAGTCCAGCGATCACCTGCGCTTTCGTCCAGCTTTTGCCGCGGGCTCCAAATTCAACAAAATCTTCGGCAAGCAGCTGTTTAAGCAGCCGATCATTCTTTCTTGCTGCTGGCTCCAGCAACAGCTGCTCAAGGGCCAAAATTTCTAGACGAATGTCCATTTGCTTCACCAACAATTGATTACCTTCGATGCCAGCGTTGCAGGTACGGGCTTCAGATAATGGAGCGAACAACGCCCCCATCGACTCTCAGCGAAGACCCGGTGGTTCCAGAGGACAGCTCCGAGCAAATGTAGATGACCATGTTCGCCACTTCCTCGGTTGTAGTAAAACGGTCGATCAGCGTGGAGGGCCGGGTCGTACTCAGGAAGTTCTTCTCGGCCTCTTGCTGGGTGATGCCTTGCTCCTTTGCAAGCGCCGTCATCCAGTTACCCATGATCTCGGACCGAGTGGGACCAGGCAGGACGGCATTGACGGTAACGCCCGTGCCTTTGGCCAGCTCGGCCAACCCTCTTGACACGGCAAGTTGGGCTGTCTTGGTAACGCCGTAGTCAATCATCTCCTTGGGGACGGCGATGGCGGACTCGCTGCTCATGAACACCACCCTGCCCCAGCCACGTTGAATCATGCCAGGCATGTAGGCCCGCGCTGCCCGCACGCCGCTCATGACGTTGAGTTGGTACAGGTCGATCCATTCGGCGTCGTTCTGTTCGAAGAAGCCCTTCGGGTGCGCTGTACCGGCATTGTTGACGAGGATATCAACGTCCTTGGCCTGCGCTGCCAATGCGGCAGAGCCTTCAGCCGTAGCAACGTCCGCCACAACGCCGATGAATTCAGCGTCGGGCAGAAGGGCGCGCAGTTCTTTGACAGCGGTGTCCACGCGTTCCTGGGTACGCCCGTTGATGAAAACAGATGCACCAGCCCGAGCAAGGCCCTCCGCGATAGCGCGACCGATGCCGGCAGTGGATCCGGTGACGAGGGCCTTGCGGCCGTTAAGTTCGATCTTCATGGGGTTCTCTTTTGGTGGGTTATGTCGATAAGTCAAACCGGCACCTGCGCGAAAGAAGCTGAGCACTTGCCTGGTAGCGACGATCAGATTGTTCACTTGAACGAAGCTCGCTGGAAGGCACGGCAAGCGCCTATCATCTATGCGTTGATCACATATATCTTTGGAGGATCTCCCCGAGAAATGTCCCATTCACCCACGCGAAGGAGGCATGACAATGCACTATGACAACGGCGTTAAGGCTCGGCAGACGGGTAAGCTGCTGTGGATGCAGTGTTTCGTACGTGCGGTGGAGACCGGCAGCTTTTCCGCGACGGCTCGCGAACTGGGCATCGGGCAGCCCAATGTGGGTCGACATATTGGGTCACTCGAATCGGACCTTGCCGTGCGCCTGTTGCACCGGACAACACGCAAGCTGTCGTTGACGACCGAAGGGGAGCGCTATTACATCGAAGCCCGGCGTGTTCTTGACGCCATTGACGAGGCTGAATCGGTGGCCCGCGGCGAAGACGAGCTCCGTGGTTTGATGCGCGTAAGTTGCTCAATGGTCGTCGGTTTGCTGCATGTGCAACCTTTGATCGCGCCATTGCTTGCGCGGTACCCGCAGTTGAATGTCGAACTGCATTTGTCCGACGAATACGTCGATCTGGTCGCAGAGCGCTTCGACTTGGCCGTGCGCGTGGGTACCCTGAAGAGCAACATGCTCGTTGCACGACAGGTCGGCGTATCCGAGCGCGCCGTTTTCGCCAGCACCGAATACCTCGAACGTCATGGCGAGCCTGACACACCACAAGACTTGATGAACCACGAGTGCATACTCAACACCCGTTTGCCCAACGGAGGTCTCTGGCCTTTCGTTGGCAACGAGATCAACATAACGGGTCGGTACCGCCTCAACAACCACGAGGCAATTGTGAGTGCCGTACGCCAGGGCATCGGCATCGGCCTTGCTCCCGTCTGGATCTTTGAAGGAGATCTTCGCGCGGGTCGCGTGAAGGCGTTGCTTCCCCGCCATCCGCTTCCCGCTGCTGAAGTCCACCTGGTTTATCCGGAGCGCAGACTGGTCGCCAAACGGACGCGGATATTCATGGATGCAATCGCCACCGCCTTTGCGGGCAAGACCTGCATGCAGTCCGGACACCTCGATAGACTTCGAAACTCCGGTGCCGCTCAGCTTGAATAATACAACGTGAGCGTTGGCGCTCAGCGCTCTTCAATCACGCAACTGATTTGTCAGAATCCTGGAATTCTCGCGATGACTGCGCTTTGCGAAGACTCGACAGAAATTGCCTGGTCTGGCGGTTGGATCTCGGACAGACGACGCGACATGTTGACGGCGCCGTTGCCACCAGTTGCTTCATCTTGGCACGCGCCGATTTACGCGTAGTCCACATGTAGTTGGGCGCGGTTGAACTGCTGACCATTGCGGTGCCGGGCGCGCCACAGCATCAGCACACCAGCCGAAGCGTCTATTTCACAAATCTCAGGCAAAAAAAAGCCACTCGATTGAGTGGCTTTTTCTTCAATGCTTGGAGCGGGAAACGAGACGCGACAACCCACTCTATCTCCTTGAAAAACCTGCTTTTTTGTTAAAAAACCGGCGTTTCGATGGGACTAATTTTGTACCGCTTTGCGGCCGCTGGCAAGGCCCCCTCGTCAGCCCGGTCGGCGACGGGTGTCAGTCAGGTCCGAGAGGGCTGTGCGGTGTCGCCGACAGCGGCTTCTGAAAACGTCGCCTGGGGTGAAAAAGTGCGGGGCCTGAGTGGTTAAATGGGGTATTCAGGAAGCCATACCGCCGCCGTTGGCCGAGGCCAGCGCGAACCCGCCGTCACCCTCTCCCACCCATGGCCCCAGGAGGTCCACTGTGATGACGATCATGAATCAGCCCCCCGCCCCCCCTGCCCAGGGCACCCTACGCCTGACCCGTGATGAAGTGCGGGTGTTGCAGTACTACCGCACCCTCTCGGAAACCGATCGCGAAGCCACGCGCTGCTTGCTGCAAGTGCTACAGGCCGCGCCGCCCGCACCCGCCCGCCGCCCTGCCAAGGCCAAGGCCAAGCGTACGCCCCCGATCAGGCTGTAGTAAAAAACCATTAAAGCCCCACGGGCTTTCTTGAAGGATGGATCACGCAGCAGCACACGGAGCGATCAGGAATGACCAGCGACGCACGGCGTGATCCTCCAGTGTGCTGCTGCGCATAGGACCCACAACCGACTAAAAAACTGTCAGAGATGACAGTAGACGCCTGCGACTCCCCGTCCGAGAATCAACCCTATGCGGTGACAATCTCCAGTCTCTGATACTGGGCTAGCAGATTTACCGCCAGCAATCGATGAGGGTTCGGTCATGGAGATCACTGAATGCCGCGCCGCAGACAACGTCATCTTGACGCTAAAACCAACGAGCACGCGAAGCAGGCGCCTGCTTTGCGGTCAGCTGCGCCAGATCAATCCGCCTGCCGAATATTTGATCCTGATCGAAGAATGGACGTCTCAAGCCCATTATGTGCGTTTCGAGCAGATTGCAACGTGCGAGCGCATGACAAAAAATCTGCGGGCACGCCCCGCCTGAGCACACCTATCAACCTGCGCTCACGCGTCATCCTGGCTATCGGCCTGTTCACCACCATGGGGCTGGCCCAGGCAGAACGCGCCCTCATCGAGCCGTCGCAGGTACAAGAAGCGATAACGATTGAAACAGCGATTGAAGCTCAAAGTGCCAACGCCGCCCCCGCCGACACCGCTTGGTATGTGGTGCTCAAGGGTACGACACCTGTCCTCATCACCGCGCCTCACGCCACGAAGCCCTATAGGGAAGGCAACTATCGTTTTTCTGACGGGGCAGGCACAGCCGCGCTGGCCAAATTGCTCAATACCTTAACGTGCGCGACCGTCATTTATACCCAATACCGCAGCCCCTCAGACCCCAACTATTACGACGGCAATGCCTTCAAG
Source organism: Pseudomonas orientalis (assembly GCF_001439815.1). Classification (GTDB taxonomy): domain Bacteria; phylum Pseudomonadota; class Gammaproteobacteria; order Pseudomonadales; family Pseudomonadaceae; genus Aquipseudomonas; species Aquipseudomonas orientalis. Next base: position 118,106 of record NZ_JYLM01000011.1, read on the forward strand.
GCACAAGTCGCCGAGTTGATCAAACAGCAGAAGCCACAGTTATTGATTGACCTTCACGGCAGCAGCACCTCGCGCCCCTACGATGTCGACTTTGGCACCATGGAGGGTGCGTCGTTACTGGGACGCACTGATATTGTCCCGGGTCTGCGCAAAGCGTTGCGCAGGGAAGGACTTCGGAATTTCTCAGACAACTACTTCCCGGCCGCCAAGCATCATACGCTCACACGATTTGCCTCCTCTCTCGGCGTTCCCAGCGTTCAGCTGGAAATCAACAGCACTTGGCTGCTTCCATCGTTGGGGGATATCTATGCCCAACGTTTTGCCCAATTGCTGCAAGGCATCACCCGGTATATTCGAAATAGAACCGACAATCCCGAAGGCGCGTGTCGAGCGGATGTGTTGTGATTCCAACAGCCTTCGGCCCTGTTCTTCAACACTCGCAGCAGAAGCCCTTGAAGACAAAGCTGGATGATCGGCTCGTGGCCTTTTTTATGCCCGCCGATTACCAGAGGCCAGTAAACCTGGCAGATTTATACCTATACATCCGTCCCCAGAACATTACGAATCCCATCCACCACGCTGCTGTCCTTGATCACGTCGCTCAACCAGCTCTCCAGAGGCATATCCCCCCATTTGATAGCGCGCTCAATCAGCAGAGGCACTGGGCTGTGAGGCTCGGTTTGCTTGAAGTACTGGACCACGCCTCGAAGTTGGGCCAACGCTTCCGCACGGGATTGCGGCTCCGTGCGAATAGCCTCAACCGTGGACGGAGTGACCACCGGTTCGTGCTGTGCAGGTATACGTGGCGCCACAGGTTTTGTCGGTTGAGGGGCAACGGCCGGCGCAGGCGTTCGCACCACATCACCGCCGCGCTCCGCCAACAGTCTTTCAGTCAGTTGATTGACCCGAACCAGCGTTTCATCCAGGCGGGTCAGGCGCGGTGCGTCCAGCTCAAACAATACGTCAATCGATGTTTGCAGGCTTCGGCAAACGCTTAGGCATTTCTGCACCTCAGTGTGCCGAGTGTGCAGGTAGTCAACAGCCGTCAACGCGGCCGCCCGCTGGAACATTTCCCCATTGATCTTGCCCTCGGCCAGGCACGCATCCATCGCCTCCGGGCTCTGTCGTCCCCTGTTATCGACTTGAAGTGACTGGTCATACAGGGCTAGGCCGTAGGGTGGGTCCTGGGTTAGAGGAACGCTGGCGACAATATCGGTGAGAGTGGTGCTCAGCCACGCCAAACGTTCGGCTCGGGCCTCCAGTCCCTCGTCAAGGGCAGGATACAACCTTGGCCAATGCCCCTTAAGAATGGCGTCGCACACAGACAAGCCAAATGCGACCCCCTCAAACCGGTGTTGGTGGCCTAGCCCTTCGCACAACCAGGCCACCAAGCGCAGATCTTTGCTCTGCTGGGACAGGCCGTCAGCGCTCAGACGAACGACTTGCTCCCAATCCGCGTGTTTCAGTTCCGCTTGCCACTCACCCTGGGTCAGATAGGACGCATCGGCACGCCGTGCTTCCTTGATCTGATCGAACAGCTCGGAAAAGCTCAGATCGTCACCACCGCCCCCGTCGATAGGTTGGGTCAGGACGACGATGGAATATTCGTGCAAATGTTCAGACATGCTTACCTCTGGCTATCACCGATCATTGCCTCTATACGCAAAACGCCCCACCTCGATACCGAGGCAGGGCGTCGCCTCTACCCTTTCAATCAGGGCAAGGGGTATTGCTTAGGCATGCGTCTTGTTCTTGGTGCGATCCCAGCCGCCCACAACTTTGCCGCCACCTTGACCGTCGCCGCGCTTCTGCTGTACGTACTCGGTCTTGATTCGCGCATAGTTGAACTTGACTTCTTCCTTGGGCAGATCACTGACGTCGGCAGCGTCGTTGCCGGCGTCCATGTTGCCCAGGAACTTGACGGAAGACACCACCACTTCTTCCATGGTGATGGTCAGGTAGGTGACTTTGTCGCCTCCCGCGCGGTTGACGTGCAGCACCAACTCTTTGATGTGCTGACCCTTACAGCAGGTTTCGAACAACTTGGCCGAGGCTTTGTCGACGACCTTACGGATCGAAAAATCACTCAGGTTCACGCGCTCCGATGAGGCGCCGCCGGCCGAGCTGGCGGTGGCGGAAGTGGCTTGGGTGGCGCCATATTCGTAGCCCACCACTTCGATCCAGTCAGCGTGCTTGTCGTCGGTGCTTTCACCAGGAATGCCGTCGATTTTCAGGTATGCATCAAATGCCATTGGGTAAAACTCCTTCATTGGTGTAAGGCGGTGTCCATCCATCAGCGGAACACGGCACCTTTGCGATAAGTCCCATTGCCCAAGCAAATGAGACGTTTACTGGTGTTACCGAGTAGGCGTTCCCGCTCGACAACCAGTATTTTTTTGCGCGCCCCCATGCCGTCATGGCTGTGCGCGCACTTCAATCTCCACACGGCGGTTCGGCTCCAGGCACTTGATCAGCTCCGCGCGCGGCAATGCGCTGTCGCAGCGCACCAAAGGCCGACGACTCCCCTCCCCGATGGCCGTGACCAGCTCCTGGGGTACGCCTTTGCCAACCAGGTAGGTTTTGATGGTCTCGGCGCGCTGGCGAGAAACCCGCAGGTTGCTCTCGGCATCGCCGATTTGATCGGCATGGCCGGCAATCACAATGGTGCCGACGTTAGGGGTATTGAGCAGCTTGGCGGCAATCTGGCTCAGTTGCAGCCGGCCGCTATCCTTCAGGCTCTGCAAGTCCGCCCGACCGAACGCAAACAAGGTGTCCGACTCCAGGGTGATGGTCTCAATAGCCCGCAGTGACTGCGCTAACAGGCTGTTGATGTAGTTGCGCGAACTGGAGACCAGGAACGCGTTGTCCATAATCCTGGGCACGTCCGGCTCGTTGATCTGTTCGATGTAAAACGCGATTTGCCGCCCGGCATACAGGTAGTCGCCGGTTTCGGGCTGAACGGCTCCTGCTTGGGTGGCCAGATGACGGGCAATGCTGGGGTACCAAAAGTCTGGAAGCGTCTGTTTGAGCAACAGCGGGTCCGCCGTGCCCTGCCCGGATTTGGCAAGCATTTGGTAGGTCTTCAGCGTTGTCTTGCCGAACTGAGCGATGGATGACGCGCGGTTGTCCTGGGGCAAGGCCCGCGGCTCAACGCTGTCGATACCGGTCACAGGGTGTTTATCCTGGGTGGTGCGCTGATAAACCTTGAGCGTCGGTAACAGCGATAACGACCGCGTCAGGTTCTCTGCAGCGGGCGTCAGCATCACCCGTTCCAACTCGGCAAAATAATGCTCACGGACCTCTGGCTCGATCAGCCAACCTTGATAAAGCCCCAGACGCAAAGCCCACGGCACGCCGGTTTGACGGTGTTGGTCGTAGTAATCTGCTGCACTGGCGCGCAAACGGTCCAGGCGCTGCCAGGCCGCATACGTTCCCGGTGACTGGGCATCCTGCTCCGCGGCCAGCGCCAAGTCGCCAGCGAGGCCCTTAATGGCCAGCGTGTTCTGCCAAAAAGACACACCCCACGCACCACAAACAGCCAGCGCCAAGACCGCCCCCCCCAGACGCCAACCGCGAAGACGACGATCCTCACGACGGTTACGGCTGTACAGCATCACCAGATGTTGATCCGGAATGATGACCTTCTGGAACAGGCTCTGGATGAACAGCGATTGTGGCTGGGCCGCGCCTTGAGCCGTGCTGGATAGCGGCGCCAGGGCAAACCGTTGGCTGACTTGGCGGTTGTGCTCACCCAACGCTGCACACTGAGCATCCAAGGCGCTGGTGAAATAGAACCCGCGCAGCAAGGTCGACTTCTGATAAGGATTGGCTTGCACCAAGGCGGCGACAAACCCTCTTAAGACCGGTTTGAACGCCATCAGCTCCAGCGGAAAGCGGTACACCGTTGGGTCTTCTCGCGTGATGCGAATGTCTTGCTGCACCAACTGCTCACCCGCCACCTGTTGCCAGTGCCCGGTCCACAGGTCCAGCGCCTGGGAAAAACGCGCGCCCCAGTCGGCGTGTTCAAATTGCGCATGGGGGAAGGTCGTCCCTAGCACTCCTGCTTGGTGCGAAGCGTGCCCCTGCCGGTAAAACTCGCTGAACCCTGGTAACAGGTCACACTTGGTGAAGACCAGATAGATCGGCAGCGTCAGCTCCAGCAACGCCTGTGCTTCCTGCACCCGCTCACGCAACCGCTTGGCCAACTGTTCGCACTCGAGCGGCGAGGCGCTGAGCAGGTCCTCCAGGCTGACCGTCACGATCAAGCCGTTCAGCGGTTGGCGAGGGCGGTATTGACGCAGCAGGGTCAAAAAGCCGCGCCAACGACCCGCCTCCTCCGGGGCGTCCATGTAACGGCCTGCTGTATCGAGCAACACCGCTTCGGCACTGAAAAACCAATCGCAGTTACGCGTCCCGCCCAAACCCACGGTGCGCATGCCCTCACGTTCCGCGTACGGAAAGTGCAGCCCCGATTGCAGCAACATCGAACTTTTACCGGAAGCTGGTTGGCCAATCACCAAGTACCAGGGCAAGGCATACAGCGCATCGCGCGAGTGCCGTCCACGCGTGCCGGCACGCAAGCGAGCGATACTCTGCAATAAGCGTTCACGTAATAGACTGACCTCCTCACGGTCGGCAGGGCTGGCGTTCAATACCGCCTGATCGGCGTCATCACGCAATAGCACTTCCAGATCCTGATACTGCGCGGCCCCACGCTGCAACAACACCACATACAGCGACGAAGACAGCAGAAACCCACCTATCCCCACCATCAGGCTGCCCAGGGAGGTGAATCCCAGCCACACGCCCAACTTCCAGATGACAAAGAGCATCAGGAAGCAACCGACCCCGACCACATAAGGCTGATACTTCAAAAAGTAATACTTGAGCCGATTCATGCGCTCGCCCCCTGTTGCCGCAGCGACGCGAGCAACCTGCGCAACGACTGGTCTGCCCTCACGTCAGGGCATTCAATGCCAGGCTCTGCGTGAAGCAATGAGGGGCAAGACAACCCACCTGCCAGGACGCGATACGCGGTGGCGACATGCCGCGAAGCGAAGCAGAGCAGTCCGGGATGCATAAAGTCGTCCACCAGCACACTGACCGTCGGCACATGGCCATTGTGTTGGCCAGCCCACCAATCGCACCAGAAATCCGCCACGGGCCGCTTCAACCCCCGCTCGGCCGGAAGTGGGAAATGCACCACAGGCGGACGCGCCTCACAAACGCTTTCGCTCAGGCCTTGCAGGTGCGCTTGCAAAGACAAGCCATGCAGGTTGGCGTAGGAGTGCTGCAACGCGTTAGCAATATCGCCTAGCTCGAAGTCATCGAGGAACTTCTGATGCACGCGCTGATACAAGGCGAGATCGGCGCGATCCCAAGGGCGCAGCGTAGCTAAACGGCGAAATACCAAAGCAACCTCTAAACCTTGCGCCGCATCGATCAACAACGGTTTGATCTGGGCGGCGAAGACTTCAGCCAGTGTATGAGCACTGAGCTCGCCATCGGAGCCGCGAACGAGTTGAAAGATAAAGAACGGATAGCGCCTGCCGCTGCTGTCACGTGAACTGACCACCCCGCCCAACAACCAGGCACCGGTTGTACTGACAAAGCTGAAGTAGCACAGAGGCAGTTCGTCAAAACGCGCCTGCCACTGCTCACCGTGATCGAGATCAACCAGGGTGCGTTGCAACCATCGATCGAACTCCGCCACCTCCGGCAGTGCACCATGCAGGCTGACGAAATCCGCGCTGGCGGGGATTTTTCCAAAGCAGCCAATCATGTGCCGTCTGCCCGCGCTGTGCCGCCCAAGGAACCAAGGGACTTCACGTCTCCGAGGTCAGTCAGGCGTACACCGCCATAGTTGCGCAGCACAAGACTGATGTCCCCGCCTTGTGCCTGCCAGGTAAAACGCTGGCGGACCTGGTCCAGGTTGGCGACCTTGGCGCTGTCGTTCATTTTCAACAGGCCCCAACGACCTGGATAATCGAACACGGTCTTGCGCTCCCCAGTCAGCGTCACCACCTCCAGGCGCGCACCAGGACTCTGCGAGTTCCCCGGCCAAGTGAACCGACTCCATTGCGGCTTACCGTTGCGGTAGTGCTGCACCTGACCATCGAGGGTCAGAATCAGATCGGTGAACCGCGCGGACGGTTCCAGCATCACCTCAAACCCATTGCCTGGATCGGACAGGCTGGCAATCACTTCACCCAGTGCGCTGGCCTTCTCGATACCCTGCAGCATGCGTGGACTCACCAACGGCGCGCTGCCAGCCGCGCGGCTCATGCCTAACCCCTCCCCTCCGGCCAGGTTACCGATTTCGTTGCGCTGAAAAGCCGGCATCAGCCCGGTGGTGGGGTCTACAAAGCGCTGCAGATCCTTGACCGAGGCCTCGTTGTCGGCTGCCGGATTAAGTGGGTAGCGATGGGCGAGGTTTTGCTGCCACGGTTTTATAATCTGCTGCGCCCATGCCTTGGCGACCTGTTCGCCGGCCGGAGCCCGTAGGCTTTCCCAGCTAAGCATGATGGGCGCATTGAACAGGCGCTTCAGCGAAGCGGAGAGACTGTTCTGCGATGTCTCGATACTGCTTTCAACATAGTTGCGTAAGGCGGTGATCTCAGTCGGCTGCCCGTCGAGGGTTTCAATAACCAATTGCTTGCTGCTTTTCCCCAGGTCCTGAGAGCGTTCGATATTGCTCAAACGCACCTTGAGTTTGCGCAGTGCTGCCAAATAACGGTCCATGACCGTACGATCCGCGCCGTCCGGATTTTCAGCGGAGAACAAACGCGAGACGCTTTCAAATTGGCTGCTCAGGGCGCCGTCGCTGAACGACAGCGTAGCGGCCAAACCGGCAGCGGCAGACTCTTCCAGCCCATCACCGCTGGGCGGCCGGTCCCACAACGTGTTGTGATGCACCGACATCAGCACCTGCTTGAGTGGCGAGTTATGGACATCGCTCAACGGCGCCAAGTGCTGCAATGCCTCCTCGATCGTACTGAACTGACGCACGCCCGTCCCCGCCAGAAAACGCGTCCAGGCTGCCGCGTAGTCACGTTTGTACAGCGCCAAGAGGTCGCGGATCACATTGACCTTCTGCACGTCCTGGTCCACATCTTGACCTTCGAGCACCCAATCACTGTCATGCCGCAAAGGGCCGCCAAGCAGCTTAAGCAGCGCCGGCTGCACAAATTGCTCCCAGCCCTGACGGGTATAAAGCGCAGGCACCGAATGCGAGGAGAACAGCAAGTTTCGGCCTGAGCCCGAGATCATTTGATTCAGGCTCAGTGCCGGGAACTGCTGATCAGACTCCAGTTGCAGCCTGAGGTATTCACGCTCCACCAGAGAGCTGCTGATCATCAAGGACTTGAGGCTTTGCCGTGCAGCGCTGACGAGGCTGTCATTACGCGACAGAGCCGGCGCATCGCCTTGATGTATCAATTGCGCATAGAGTTCGGTGTTGCTGTTCACTGATGCTGCGTTCAAGCGCAGTCCCATAGGCTGCGCCACCTGGCGCCAAGCCAATGGCAACGCGACAGACAGAAAATCGGTGTCGGGATGTTGCTGCGGAGCGGTCAGAATCAAGTACAGTTTCAGCGCACTGTAAGCTTCGACCAAGGTGGTCGCCTGCGCCTCATTGAGGCGACTTACGACTTGCTCGGAGAGTGCCAGCCCTGCACGTGACAGCGCCGCTTGCCGTTCGATATTCACGCGCTCTGCCACTGCGGCCTGCGCCCCACGCGACACTTTTTTTGGCACGACAACTTCATGCGGCTCATGGGTCAGCTGTGCGGCCAGCTCGTTCAAGTCATGCAACTGCAGCTGCAGGTGCCGACTGATCGGGGCCAACACTTGGCGCTGTAGCTGTGCACTGTAGGCCGCCTGCAGCGGTGCCCGCAGTTCACTCCCCGGATACAACCTGACCGCCAACGCCCACGGATCGTCTCTGTCCTCCTGCGACTTAAGCTGCTGCAACTGCTCGCGTAACATCTCAAGAGTCGCCAGCGCATCCGCGCCTGAGGTCTGATGAGCCTTGAGGTCATGTGCCAGCTCGGTCAGCCACAACCGCGTGGTATGAAAGGCACTCGCCTGCCACAATACCCCCCCCACCGCGACCAACACTGCGCCGGTCAAGAGCGCTGGCCGCCACGCATGGCGTGCCCCCTGCCGGGCGCGGTAAAGGCCCAGCTCCCTATCCGGGAACAGGATGTTGCGAAAGACGCCGGTTATAAAATAGCTCTTCTCACCGGTATGGCTGGCGACCGCTTGCCCAGCAGGCTTCAAGCCATAGCGCTCGCTCAGTTCATCTTCATGAATGGCCGGCAGCGCCCGCCCATCCTGCAAGGCGCTGGTAAAGTACAGGCCGCGTAACAGCAAAGGCGCTGGTGTGCAATCGACACCGCCAAACGGCGCCAGAAAATCTGCCAGTACGCCGGACAAATCCGCCAGATAGCGCGGGAACTGTAAACGCTCAATGGCATCGTCCGCCGAATGCGAAACCTGCGCTCCCACGTGTTGATTGAGGCGCTGTAGCAGGGCACTGAACTTGCCTTCCAATACCTGACGCACGCCCTGCTTGCGCAGCGCGCCCAACTCGAAGGTCATCCCCAGCGGCTGTTGGCGGGCCTCGGCATCCAGCCCATCAAACACTGCATTGAAACCGGGTAGCAGGTCCGTCTTGCTGAGCATCAGGTAGACCGGTGGGCTCACCCCCAGGCTGTCACCGTATTGCTGAATACGCGCCACCAACTGTGCGCAGAGAACCCCGCGCTCCTGCGGACTGGCCAACAGTATCTCCGGCAAGCTGACGACCAGCACCAAGCCATTGATCGCAGGTCGCCGCCGCTGGCGCTTGAGCAACTTCAGGAAACCGGTGAACTCGTGCGCAGACTGGTCGTCGCTCAGATAGCGACCCGCCGTATCGATCATCACCGCCTCGGGGCTGAAGTACCAGTCACAATGTTGGGTCCCGCTCTGCAGCCCCGGCGTCGACCCGCCAGCCACCCGTGCCGATAAGCCTGCCCGGGTCAGCAGCGAGGTTTTACCCGAGGCCGACAAGCCGATGACCAGATACCAGGGCAGATCAGACAAGGCCGCCGAACCACCGCCCCCCGCTTCCGGCGCAGCCCGCAGTAATTTCACGGCATGTTGCAACCGCTCACGCAGCACTTGATGATCGCGAAATTCGCCACCCCGCTGCTCGCGGTCAACTTCAACATTGAGCAGGTGTTCCAGGTTACGTTCAGTACGAATTCGTCCGTACTGGCGCAGTACTACCCACAACAAACAAGAGGCACTGAACAATGCCATGCCAACCCATACGGCTTCCCGTTCTATAACGGTCCACAGCAGCACCGCGCCGCCGAGCGACAGTCCCAACAGCCACACCAGCAACCAGAGAAACCAGAAACTTTTGATAATTCGAAAGAGTGTCTTCATTACATCCTGACCTGAAGTGTCGACTGAGGCTTAAACGCCGAACAGGCGAGTGAGTTGTTCGGCGAGCAACGCTACGTCGCGTTCAAGCAACCAACGCAGCACCCAAAATACGATGCCGCAGCCTGCCGCCAACAGCGCCACATACAGCCACATCGGCACTTCGTAGCGCAGCAGATGCGAGACTTGGTCCGGCAACGCCCAGTCCGGTGACAGCGCCTGCGGTACCTGTTGTCCCCTGGCCAAGTCCTGCCCAAGGCTGTTGGCGATGTAAGCCAACTGCTCTTTCTGTTCCAGGCTGTACCGGCCCTCGAAACCCAGCGCCAGGCACAAGTGATAAACCTCCAGAACATCGCGATTGCCTTTTACGTCCTCACGTAGTTGCGTCAGTTTTTCGAACAAGCCCTCACCGGCCAGGTGCACGCCGAAATACTGAAACTGCAAGCTGTGTACTTCGAAATGTGAGCGCAGCGGACTTTCACCCGCGCGTAATACGCTCTCGTCCAGGAAGGCGCACAGTGCGTACTGCGTGTCCTTGACCTGCTCGACGCTGTAGCCGGCGGCTCGGGCATCGTGCTCCAGGCCAGTGAAGAACTGGTCCACACTGCGGACAAATTGGGTGACGTCCTGCGCCTGACTGCCGCGACGGATCAACAAGGCCATGGACAGAAAATCGCGGACGAGGTCCTTCATCAAGAGTTTCTCTACGGGCGCGGCAACAACGCCCAAGGTCTGTGCAAAGGTCATTTGGGCACCGCCATCAGTTCAAGCTTGAGGTTTTTGAAAGCATTGGGGACGTAGAAACAAATAGCCTGGGCAGCCACCATCCGTTCGTAGACTTTGCCCTGGGGTTCAATTGCGAAATAGTGGTTATCCAGGCGCAGGGGAATCGCACTCGGCAGTCGCGAAACCGGGTTGAGCACCACGCCAGGCATGGCAGCATTGACCACCACTTCAATTTCTTCCGGAGCACCGACCTTGAACGCACGGGGCACCAGCTCCAGCAAGGTCACACCGGGCATATCGGCATGGACGGCGATATAGAAGTCCGCATCGGCCAACCGAGGATCGCGCAATCGCCCGGTGTAGAAGGAAGGCTTGTTCTGCTCCAGGTCGATGACGATGCACTGGTTGGGCACGACGTTGTCCAGCAGCTCCCGGATCAGCGTGTCCAGTTTCAGTAATCCCGGTGCTGGATCCTGGTGGTCATAAACCGGGAGATCGCCAAGTTCACCGCGCAAGGAAAACGTCAGCAAGCTGCCGGCCAGCGCGGCCAGGCAGCGATAAAGTTGTTCCGGGTGTACGCCCGGATGCTGGAGCAGATGAGCCAACTCCGGGTAGGCGCGGTTCACCGTGTTCAACAACCAGAACAAGGTAACATCGCTGCTACCGAACTCCGCCAGTTGATCACCGCGCTCGCGCCGCCGCGCCCCTAGCATCTGGCTTTTGCCGTGCAGCACTGCAAGCAGGCGTTGGCCGATCATCAGGGGCGTACGATGCGCGCCCAAGTGCAAGGTGGGCGGTACAAACTGCTCATCGCAGCGAAAACCGCCCACGGTGTCCCGTGCAAGTCGCAATAAAGGACACGCCGTATAACCGTCGAGATCATCGCCTTCGACCAACATCACGGCATTCAAACGCAGCCGGGTGATCTCGCTCTCCAGCTCACCTTCGTTCAGATCAGGCAAGGCGTCGAATCGTTTGCAGAAACGCCGCGGCCCCTGAGACGTCATGGCCTCATCCTGATAGTTGGCACCGGCAGGCTGCGGTAACCTCAACGCGACATAAACCCTGAGGTGTTTTTCCTTGAACAACACGTTCAAGTCTCGGGCGAGCGGCAGCGGGTCGTGCTGCGGCGCGTCGAAGGCAGTGCCGTCGGGAAATACCAGTTTCAGACGCGTCAGTTGCAATCGCCCTTCGGCCAATGCGTCGCCATCTACTTCCAGGGCCTGCACCCCCCAGTAAAACGGAGTACTTCGCAACGTGGCCTGAGCCTGTTGATGCTGATGAAAGGCGTCCTGATACTGGAAGTGTTGGGGCAGCATGAACATGCCCTCGTACCACATGACCTGATTATGCTGGCTCATAGCGGGGCCTCACCGGGCGCCGGCGATGACAGATCATCCCCGTCAGCCTTCACCTGCGCAGTCTCCAAGCCTCGATCTCGCCACTGCGCAACCTCATCCAGCACATCGACCCCACGTGCGGCCATCACCCGCGAGCCATCGAGCACGACACGCACACCGTCCGGAGAAAACCACAGGCCATCCTTGCGCAACGAATCCGCCGCGTACGCGATCTTCCAGGGTTGCCTGGAGGGTTCCTGGAAAAAGGCCGCAACCCCGACAAAGCGAGTGGCCTCGCCCAACGGCCAGTTTTCGACCTGGCCGATGCCGGGCAGAACGGTCAGTTCGCGTGCATCCAACATCGTCGAGCCCAGTGTCTGTTGCGGCACTCCCCACAAGGCATCCGCACTTGCTGCCGCGAACGACTCCAACCGGGACAACTGATACACCCGTACGACGACAGACAGCGGCTGCCCATCTGCCCCCGCATTCAGTTGGTTGCCGCCATCGATGGTCATGCGCAGGCGATCAGGGCTGCTGAACATCATGTCGCTCATCCACGAGTCGCCCATCTTTTTCCCTGCACGATCAGTCACTCCGCACGCACTCAGGGCGAGCGTGAGCAGCACCAAGATTCCTATCCGGTACATAGTTTCCTCACAGTTTCCGTATTAAGGGCTGCAGCAGGAGCATCCTGCGCAGCCGTTGCTAACTAAGGCTAACCACACATTCGCCATGGGTATTAACGTCGATATCCGCACGCTGGATGGGCAACTGCCGAGCCATGCGCTCCAGCACACAACTAGCCAACTCCGGTATCAGGGTGCCGGTCAGAATGTTGTCGATATTGCGGGCACCGCTATCCACTTCAGTGCAGCGCGACGCCAACGTCTTCGGCACAATCTCGGCAATGTGCAAAGGCACCTGGTAATGACGCTCGAAGCGTTGACGGATACGTGCCAACTTAAGCTCGACGATGCGTTCAAGCACGGCGTCTTGCACCGGGTAAAACGGCACCACTTGCAGTCGTCCTAAAAAGGCGGGCTTAAAGGCGTCGTGCAACTCTGGCCGCAGATCGACGATAAGTCGCTCAGGACTGGGCAATACGGAGACGTCGTGGCAAGTACGCAGAATATGGTCGGTCCCCACGTTGGAGGTGAGCAGGATCAGCGTGTTGCGAAAATTGATGGAGCGCCCTTCGGCGTCGTCCAACACGCCCTTGTCGAACACCTGGAAAAACAGCTCCAGCACATCCGGATGGGCTTTCTCAACCTCGTCGAGCAACACCACGCTGAACGGTTTGCGCCGTACGGCTTCGGTCAGGACGCCCCCTTCGCCATAGCCCACATACCCCGGCGGCGAGCCTTTGAGCGTGGCAACGCTGTGGGCCTCCTGGTACTCGGACATGTTGATGGTGATCAGATTGCGTTCACCCCCATACAAAGTATCGGCCAGGGCCAACGCGGTTTCGGTCTTGCCTACCCCACTGGGGCCGAGCAGTAGAAAGACACCGATTGGTTTGTCAGGGTCCTCCATATGCGCCCGTGAAACCTTGATACGCTTGCTGATTGCTTCCAGCGCGTGGCCCTGCCCCAGCACCCGTTCGGCTAGCAGTTGGGGCAGCTGTTGAACCGTATCAATCTCATCGCGCAACATTGTGCCCAGTGGAATACCTGTCCAACCGGCAATTACTTCGCTGACGGCGGCGCCATCGACTTGGCCGTGGACCAACGGCTTCTCGCCCTGGACTTCAGCCAACTGTCCCTTCAGGCGTACCAAGGCATCAGTACTGCCGGGATCGGTCGCTTGGCGCAACTGCGCGCTCAGCACATTTACCTCATCAACCAGTACCCGTTCACGTTGCCACTGCTCGGACAACGTCTCAAAGCGTTGCTGTGTCAGCGTCATCGCTTGCGTCAATTCGTCGAGCCGGCGCTGATGCGCTGCCCCGGTGCGTGCCTCCTGCTCCAACAGCACACGCTCATGGGTCAATTGTTCAAGCTGCGAAACACAGTCTTCCAATGCCGCCGGTGGAGTGGATTGCGCCAGCGCTACGCGCGCGCAAGCGGTATCCAGCACGCTCACCGCCTTGTCTGGCAACTGTCGCCCACTGATGTAGCGGCTCGATAAGCGCACGGCCTGGATCAGCGCTTCATCCAGTACGGCGACACCATGATGCGTCTGCATTTTCTCCACGAGTCCGCGCAGCATGATCACCGCCTGCGCTTCATCAGGTTCTTCAACTTTGACGACCTGGAAGCGACGCGCCAACGCCGCATCCTTCTCAAAGTACTTCTTGTATTCGGCCCAGGTAGTGGCAGCGATCGTGCGCAACTCGCCACGCGCCAGGGCTGGCTTGAGCAGATTGGCGGCGTCATTCTGGCCAGCCTGGCCGCCAGAGCCGATCAAGGTATGGGCTTCATCGATAAACAGAATGATCGGATGCAGGCTGCGCTTGGTTTCGTCAATCACGGCCTTCAACCGTTGCTCAAACTCTCCTTTCACTCCGGCGCCCGCCTGCAACAGTCCTAAATCGAGGGTGTGGATGGCCACCTCACGCAACACAGTCGGTACTTCGCCCAGGGCGATGCGCAACGCCAGCCCTTCCACCACGGCGGTTTTACCCACCCCCGCTTCACCGGTCAGAATGGGGTTGTTCTGCCGCCGACGGGTCAGGATGTCGATCATCTGGCGCACTTCCTGATCGCGCCCCAACACCGGATCAATTCGGCCTTCCCGGGCACCCTGGGTCAGATTCACGGTGTACTGGTCCAAAGCGGGCGTTTTACCCGCTGCGGTCGCCATCGTAGAGCCTGATGGCTCAAGGGCAACAGCCTCCGCGGTGCTTGAGATCAGTTGCGCAAGACGATTACGCAAATCATCCGGATGAACCTTTTCCAACTCCGCTGCCGAAGCCAGCACCCAGCGTCGAAGTTCCTGATCATCAAGCAAGGCAAGTAGCAGGTGGCCGCTACGCACACGATCCTCGCCGTACTCAATGGAGGCCACTACCCACGCCCGTTCAATCCATCGTGCAATCTGCGGCGACAGCGCCGGCGTACGTGTGTTGCCGACCTTGAAGCCAGACAAGGCGGCGCGCAACTGAGCCTGCAAACGTTCTGTCACAACCTCATAATGGTGCAGGATAGGACGCACATCGCAATCATCGATGGCCAGCAGCTGCAGCAGCACATGCTCTACTTCCACGTCGTAGTGACGCTCGTTAAAGCACAACGCGGCGGCATCCTCAGTGGCACAGCGACTTAGGTCATTCAATTTGGCAAACAGGGTCTTCAGGTTCACAGCAGCGTGCCCTCATAAGGAATACGAAAAATCGCGCAACGGTCAGGAGTGGTTTCCCGTGCAGGACGTTTCAGCCAGCCCAGCCAGCCCAAGGCCAGCAGGCCACTTCGTCCCAGACGTGCCTGGGGTACCGCGTCGGCGCGTAACACGGGGGCGATTTCAATGTCCAGGAAGGCGCCGATGTAGAAGCGCGCCAGCTCCACTAACTTGCGATGGTCATCGGTACCGGGCTGAAACCGCTGGTACTCCTCCAGACTGAGCGGCCCCAACTCGATGCGAAGGCAGGACTGATAGTCCCAGACGCGATGGCCCATCACTGCGCCACGCCCCAGCACTGCGTTGCGACGTCCCAATTGGCTGCGTTGTGTGGTCGGCAATCGCAGCCAGCGCCCCACGAAGCTCTTCACGGCACAGGGCACGGCGAAATAGTAAGCAAGCAAGCATTCCAGGTTCTGGGGCGTGCGCCGCTGCTGGGCCAGCAGGCCGGAAAAGTAACTGAAGACATCCCGTGGCAAGGCCGTACCGTATTTTTCCGATGGGTCCCGCTGAACACGATCACCTACTCCCAACAACGTATGCAGATAGCGATCAAAGTCCGATCGCCCCTTGCGTTCGTACTCGATATGGAACTTGTACTTCTGCCAAGCCTGATAAAACAGCGCCGTCATGCGATGAGAAAACAGGTCCAGAAAGGCGTGCCCAGCGTCATCGCGGTTTTGCATGTGACGGGCCATCAACATTTCGGTATAGGGTCTGGGTAACACACCGCAAGGCCCCACCAGTCCCATGAACGTGACCTGCACCTCGGACAGCGGCAAGCCCGACAAAGAGGTGCGCTCAGGTCGCTCAAAGCGCAGATCACTGACATCGCTGGCGGGGAAGTTCAACGACAGCAGCGACCGAAACCGCAGTGGGTCATCATGGGGGCGTGCTTCAGGATCGGTACGTCCCGTCTTGCTGTAATGAAGTCGCAGCAAACGCACCAGTTGAAAGAACTCAAACCGGTACGGCTGTGACCGCGCCTGATCGATCAGACCAGGGCTTGAGCGCCGGTTCTTGGTGGCCATTGCACGATTCTCTTTTCTCGTTGACGAGACTGCAGGGTGAGTTGGGTAAAGCTGTTGAGCGAGCAATACAGCCCGAAGAAATGATCCAGCACCTGGCCGAACAGGAACACGCCACCGCCGATGTACTGGCTTTCATCCAGCTCCAAGGTCAGGCCCACGCCACGCACCACGCCAGGCCGCGGATGGCCAACCAACGCGACCGTCGGCTCACTGCGCAACGAAACAATGCCGTTGATCTGCTTTTGCAACGCCGAGGATTGCCGATAGTTGTAAAGGCTCAGCAGCTCCAGCAAAACGTCGCGTCCGCCGTGGGCCAATGACAGATGGTTGAGTGACAAATGCGACACCAAGCGCCACAGCAGTCCCTTGCCCTGTGGCAAGCGCACGGAGGGCGTGGGTTTACGCAGGCAGCGAATACGCTGCACCACCGAGTCGCGCTCAAGAAAGAAATCGCTCCCCGTGCCGCCATAGGGCAGCAAGGTTGGTAAGTCGCGATTACTGCACATCAACGTCAAGCTGAGAGTGTCGTCGGCGCTGTCAATCAACTCCAGCTCCCGATCCACCAAGCGAATCGACAGGTCAGTGCCGGTTTGTTGAGCGTGAGTTGCAGATCGACGCCGCGCGATCCAATAGCAACCGCCTTCGGTCAGCGAATCACGAGGCTCAAAAAACGGTCGGCACACCTCGATCTGCTGCTGCCGCCCGGCTTCCTTGACTCGCGCAACCCGCTCAATCGACACGACTTCGGCGTAGCGATGCTGGCGACCATCCGGAACCACCGGGTACTCGTGCTGAGTGTGAGTCAGCTTGATCGGCTCGGCCTGTTGGCGGAACAGATTGACCACCGGCGCACAGTTGAGCTTGAAATGAGCGGCATTGACGTTTTGTGCCAGCCTGGTCAGCCGCTCCGGCACATCGTATTCAGCGAAGTACAGGTTGACCTCCACCGCATGCACGGCCCTCCCTGCCAGCACACGCCCCAGCCCCTCAAGGTCAAAGAACATGAACTTGTCGGGAAAGGTGAAATACTCGTGCAGCAGCCGGTAGCCCAGGAAGGAACGTTCAGAATAGTCAATCAAGCCTTCCTCGGCGGCATACCCAACCGTCTTCACTGTACTCAGTGGCAGTGCAACCTCACGCCGCTGCCCTGCCTCGGTGAATACGAGCGTCAGCCGGGCCACGTTGTTGAACAACAGCTCATAGAGGTGAAGCGTCAGGGTGCTTTCACCATCAATAAAAAACCTCAGGGGTTGCAATGCGAGATCACCGAAACACGTATCCGTAGTGGTGCTCAGGCTGATACGCAGACGCGCCTGGTGCTCGGTCGTGCGACTGCTGAAAGCCGAACGCTCAAGCTCCAAAAATGTCGCGTCGGTTACCCTGACAGGCCAAATCGTTACGGGATAGCACGTGCGGAACAGGCACGAAATGCCATCAACTTCTTGAGATTTCAGCTCGCTATGGCGCTCAATGCAGTAGCCGTCAGTGACAGCACTGCTATCGCTGGCAGAGAACTCGACAATCGACAATGAGGGGGTCGGTCGCAGGTAGTGCGGGTACATCACCTCCAGGAAGGCCTCGACGATTTCCGGAAAATCGTCATCGAGCTTCTTGTGCACGCGCGCGGCAAGAAACGAAAACGCTTCAATCAGGCGCTCCGCATGCGGATCCTCGCATTGGTCGCCGTCCATCAACAACCGTGAGGCAATCTTCGGATACTGTCGCGCAAATTCCTGCCCGAGGGTACGCAGGTGCGACAGTTCCTTTTCGTAGTAAGGCAACAGATCGCTATGCATCAGTTCAAATTCTGCACGGTGTAAGCCTGAGTATTGACCTGCAACACGGCGTCAAAGGACACCTGGCGCGTGGTCTCGGGCAAACGCAGCAAAGCGTCTACACGAAAGGTCAGTTGGCGTTGTTGCGGCAATGAGTCCAGGAGCTGAACACGGACCTGACGAAAACGACGATCACCGCTCTCGATGGCCTGCTTGAGTTGCAGCCGAATCTGCGTGCGATCCTCCGGGTTGAGCAACCCTTTGCTGGTGAAGTCAGGCAAGCCGTACTCCAGCAACGAACCGCGCAGCTGAGGAAATGCATCCAGTGAATGTGGCTGCATGTTCTGCCGCGTGTTCACAAGAGTTTCCAGGTCGCGTACCAGGCTGGCGGTGTAATCTGCCAGCGAATAGAGCCGCTGTGTACGCCCCTCAACCGGCTGATGTGGAGCTTCGTCACTCAACCGATCAAACAAGGTCGGCAAGAATCTAGCAGGCGTATTCATGAGGCCATCCTGGCACGGGTGCAGATCAACTGCGGGTGGATTTCGGCAATTCGGCGACCAGACGCAATGACGCCGTCAGCTCATCCAGTTGGTAATGGGGGCGCAGGAAGCTCACCGACTTATAGACGCCGGGTTTACCCGGCACTTCAAACACCTCGACCCGGGCTTCGCGCAGCGGGTTCTTGGCTTTGGCTTCCTGGCTGGCGGTGTCATCCAGCAACACATAGTTGGAAAGCCAAGTGTTGAGGAACGACTCCACGTCTTGGCGAGAGGCAAAACTACCGACCTTGTCGCGCATGATTGCCTTCATGTAATGGGCGATCCGCGAGGTGGCGAAGATGTACTGCAATTGCGCCGAAAGCCTGGCGTTGGCGTTGGCGACATCGGTGTTGTACTGCTTCTGCTTTTGCATCGACTGTGTGGCGAAGAACGCTGCATGGTCGGTGTCTTTGCGGTGTACCAACGGCACGAATCCCAAATCCGACAGTTCTTTTTCACGGCGGTCGGTGATGGCGATTTCCGTTGGGCATTTGAGCGCCACCTCGCCGTCATCGGTCATGAAGGTGTGGCTGGGCAATCCTTCAACCAGGCCACCGCCTTCCACGCCACGAATGGCGACACACCAGCCATAACGCGAAAACGCCTGGGTAACCTGGGTCGTCAACGCATAGGCTGCGTTGACCCACAAGTATTTGCTGTGGTCACGACCGTCGACGTCTTCCTTGAAGAGGAACGACTCAACCGGCACGGTATCCGGCCCATAAGGCAAGCGTCCCAAGACGTGCGGGAGAACTAACGCGGTGTAACGTGAATCTTCACTGGCCCGGAAGGACTTCAGCTTGGTGTACTCGACCGTATCGAAGATCTTGGCCAGGTCCCGGGGGCCCGCCATTTCCGTAAACGAGTCCCAGCCGAACATTTCGGGAGAGGCTGCCGAGATGAACGGGGCATGCGCAGCGGCTGCCACATGCGATATCTCTTCCAGCAGATACATGTCCTCTGGACTACGGCTGAACTTGTAATCGCCCATCAACATGCCAAACGGAGCACCGCCAAAGGTCCCGTACTCTTCCTCGTACACCTTCTTGAACAAGGCACTCTGGTCAAACTCAGAGGCGGCCTTCAAGTCGCGCACCAGGTCCCGCTTCGAGGCATTGAGCAGCTTGATCTTCAGCGTGGTGCTGGTCTCGGTGTTGTCGACCAGGTATTTCAGCCCGCGCCAAGACGCCTCCAACTGCTGAAACTCATCGGCGTGCATGATCTCGTTGAGCTGCTCGGACAACAGCGCATCAATATCGGCGATGCGTGCATCAAGCACGGCCATCAAATCCTTGCTGGGTGTAACCGCACCCTCCAGCACCTGCCCGACCAATTCGCCAATGAGGTCACGGGTACGCGTGCGTTCGGTCTCGGAACGGGCCACACGGCTTTCGGAGATGATGCTGTCCAGCAAGGATGTCTGTGGCGCAGCTGTTTCCAACGGCTGCTGGGAGACCTGCGCATTGAGTGACGGATCAGCAGTCATGATCGGCTCCCTGTGCAGCGACGGAACTAGCCTGCCCCTGACGCCCAAACTCTTGACCCAACGCCTGGAGCTTTGCAGGGTCCTGAATAACCGCCTGCAACATCTCCTCCAGCTTGTCGTTACCCCCCATCTTGTTGCGCAAATCGGCCAGCTTGTTACGCAATTCCAGAAGCTTGCGCAACGGTTCGACTTGCTTGACGACATTCTGCGGTTCGAAGTCGTCCATCGCATTGAAGTTCAGCTCGACACCCAGCTGCGTACCGTTTTTGGCCAGGCTGTTGTCGACCCGATAGCTCAACCGAGGCTTGATGCCCTTGAGCACGCCGTTGAAATTATCGCGATCGATGAGTACAAACTTACGGTCCTTCAGACGCGGCAGCGGCTCCAACGGATGCCCTGAGAAGTCTCCCATCGCGCCCACCACAAACGGCAGCTCCTTTTGCTCGATGGCATCTCCGACTTCAACGTCATAGGTAATCTGCACACGCGGCGCACGGATGCGGTCAAGCTTGTGCTGGGTGCTTTCCATCTTTGCCATTTGGCGAACTCCTTAATCGTTTTTCATCCGTTCTAGTCCTACATCGCAGCGGAACTTGCTTCTGCGAAATTGCGACGTTGGCCAAGCTGACACAAGCGCAAACACACAACTTTTGCAAACTATTGGATGCTGAACTAACGCAACCGAAGCGACTCAAAGCGCCTCATCAAACGTCGCACACCGTAACTGGCGAAATCAGCATGCACAATCAGACCTGTTACTTTCTCAAGTAGCCTGTTTCCATTTGAATTGAAGGAATATTCCTACGATCGATAGTGTTTTAATTTTTATGGAAAGGTAACTTTCTGAAACAGTTCGATCGTCGCCATACTGTCCACGCGAGCCGCCTTACACACCAGCCGCTCTAGCTTGTGGGATTAGGCAGAAATCTCAAAAAAATATTCTTTCCCCAACATAAATTTTTCACAAAATGCAGTACAGATAGTTCGCCTCGTTACAATTTCCCAGCTTGACAAGCGTTTTTCAAGAAGGTCTCCTTTGCGACTTCAACTGCAAGTGAATCCCTGCACGAGCATCACTAATGCTCATGGCTAAAACATTCGCGCAAAGGCGTTTACAGGTACTTAAGGATGAGCAATAGACTGTATTCCTGCTCGGTGAATGACCCGCTGGGTGAGGGCACACATAGTGGGTTACTTGGGCATGGCACACTGCCTTGGCCGAGCTTAATCGCTGAGCGCCAGTTTCCTACAGACATATCTATTAGTGGCTTTTACGCGACTGACGAACTGAGCGCGGCACACTTCATGGTGGCAACGCTTAGCGATCCGGATAACGGACTGGACGCTCAGGAGCACGAGCAGATGGCGTTGCACCTGAGTTATCTACTTTCAAAAGTAAAAGCTGCTGGGTATGTCACGGCGCGTGAAGTTAAGGAGCTACATCAGAAGGTGCAGTCGATTCCGGTGATTGGACCGGCGCTCTTCTCTCTCTCCAGTTTACCTAGCACTACAGCTGCACTCGCAGGCCTTATACATGCGCCTTTCAAGGCTGGACGACTAGTAGACATGCTAGATCTGTCACCCGAGCTCAAACGGCAGTTGGTTAATTGGGCAAATACCCGTGGAAAACCAGGAAGCGTTTCAGCCAAACGAGCCTTTAAACAACGAATCAAGCTGGTGCGAATTCAAGGGCAACTGCATTTCGAGGTGCCAGCCAATGCACGTGCTCAGTTTTATACAATCGGTGGAAAAACTGCATCAAATGCTATCCGACTTCCAATTTATCAAGCTGCCGAAGCTCTACGCAGGAGGGTTCCAATCACTCCCAGTGCCTACAGCGCCCGGGGTATTGGCCGCATACTCACTGGTACTACTGCTGGAGCTCTCCTAACCGTTGGACCACAAGCCATTATAGATGGAACCTCATCAAACGGCTTTAATGACTTCCTGAATAAAAGTGCTTATAGCCAGTCCACTAATGTAGGAATTATAATTTTAAGTTCGGTTGTTGGGTTGGCGGGACTATCTGCGATGGCCACTATCGCTATCGTTATAGCCGGAGGCATCATCATTCACGCCCTCATGAATATGGGAGAGTATAGCGCTAACGAGCGAATAGGTGATGCATTAACAGGAACGACACGATGATCCGCACAGACAAGCAATATTTCCTACACAACCTCAATAGCGCCGTCTTCGCATACTGCGTACTCGGGACAATGCTTTTAATATTATCACCTTCAGAACTTCACCTCCTAGGTGTAGCGTTAATTGGACTACTATTAATCAAATACGTTCACTGCGCCTACATCACCGAAAGCTTCACCAGATGCATGTCGTTTATGCTGCACCTACTACTATTTTTTGTTTCCGCATTCTCATACGTCATCACATCCGCCCTCATCAACGAATATTTAATCACTTCTCTCACGACGTCTTTCGTGATTGGTTTTATTTCCCCCGCAGTGCACGCCATTCAGTACTTCCACGCTCGGTCTCGAAAGCATTTCAACTCTCCTTTTACAATCAGTGAATCGCGAGTCAAAACAACATACCCTAAGAATGTTTTATCTCCACGTAAGCATTTCGTGATTGTCGGAGCCTGCACAGGATTAATATCTATAATATTCCCGTACCTGGAGAAATTTGAGTTCACCCTCCTATTTTTCGGAGTGTCAACGCTCATTGGTTGCACGTACATTTTTTACTATATGCGCAATACTGTTTCCGGGCTAAAGCAGCTAAAGCAGCACCAAAAAAAAGCAAATATCATCTTAACCTTCTGCAATATCGAAGAAATTCGCGAATTGAGAAACGCCTCATGGATAGGTCGTAGTGTGCAATGGATTTTCAAGTAAAAAGCCATGGCCCCCTCGCCCACATTTGAAAGACCAACGTCACACAGCCCAAACCACCTAGGATTCGCACAAATGGATCTGGAATCAATATTTGCTCCTCAAAATCATCGTTTAATCAAACTGACAACACCGACTTTGGAGCTTCAAGAGTTACTGCTGGAGAACTTCAATGGCACTGAGGGTCTCTCACTGCTGTTTAACTTTACCCTATCAATGCTCTCCCAAGACCCAGCACTTGAACTCAAGACACTGATCGGCAAACCTGCCTGCTTAGAGATCGAACTTGCCGATGGCGGAGCCCGCCACGTGCATGGCTATATCACCCAGTTTGGCAATTCCGGCAGCCAGGGCAACCTGACCCATTATTCGGCAACACTGACCCCTTGGCTGTGGATGCTCGGCAAACGCTTTAACTCACGCATTTTCCAAAATCAGTCCATTGAGCAAGTCATCAGCTCGGTTTTTGCTGACTACACACCGCTTGCCCAATACGAGTTCCGCTTGCTGGGTGATCTGCCGTCACGGAGTTACATCACCCAGTACCGAGAGTCTGATTTGAATTTCGTGCTGCGCTTGCTTGAGAGTGAAGGCCTGTTCTTTTATTTTGAGCACAGTGCCGACCAGCACACCCTGATCATCACCGACGCTTCCAACCTGCTCAAGCCATTGTTGCAGCAGCCCACCATTCGTTATCACAGCACGTCAATCAACGAGACCGCTGACTCGATCTTCCGATGGGGCAGTCGTCGCCAACTGCAGTCTGGAAAGATTGCCGTACAGACATTCGACTACAAACAACCGGATCACCTTTTACCGGTAAACCTGCAAAGTCTTAATCAGCAGGGCGATGTCACCGCTTACGAGATCTATGACTTCCCAGGGCAATACACTCACGCAAGCAGCGCCGATGGTGAACGCCTTGTACGCCACCGCATCGAAGCCTTGGAAGTGCAGGGAAAAATATTTGGAGGTGCCAGCAACTGCCGGGCGATGTGCCCCGGCTTCACCTTTGAACTAACCCAGCACCACGAACATGACCGCGACACGATAGAAGACCGGCAGTTTCAGTTGCTCACCGTGAACCATCACGGCAGCAACAACTACCTGACCGGCAGCGAGGCCGGTTACGAGAATAACTTCACCTGCATCCGCAAGAAGATCCCTTTCCGTGCACAACCACTGACCCTTCGCCCCACCGTTCACGGCCCGCAAACGGCCATCGTGGTCGGCCCGCCCGGTGAGGAGATCTTCACGGACGATCTGGGCCGGGTGAAGGTCCATTTCCACTGGGACCGAGAGTCACGCGGCGCCAACAGCCAGCGCAAGAAAGAAGAGAGTTCCTGCTGGGTTCGGGTCTCGCAAACCTCTGCGAGCGGTGGCTTCGGCAGCATCCACATCCCCAGGGTTGGCGATGAAGTAGTGGTGTCGTTCCTGGACGGCCAGCCCGACCGCCCACTGATCACCGGCAGCGTTTACAACAGCAAGAACACACCGCCTTGGAGCTTGCCGGCCAACAAGACGCAGAGTGGTTTTCTTACCCGCTCGACCAAGGGTTCTGGGGCCAATGCCAACTCGCTGTTATTTGAAGATAAGCAGGGCAGTGAGCGCATTTCGGTGCACGCCGAGCGAAATATGGACACCGAAGTTGAACATGACGAAAGCCTTAGCATAGGCAACAACCGTGTCACAAACGTAGGCGGCAGCCACACCGAAACGGTTAGGAAAGATGCTGCGATTACAGTGTTGGAAGGTGACTTTACCCTTACCACAACCCAGCAAGGCATTCACCTGTATGCCAAGACAACGGTGATCTTGCAGGTGGGGAACAGCAGCATTGTCATGACCCCTGAAAGCATTGCACTCAAGGCAGATGCAATTCTCATTGAAGGTAGCCAAGGCACCACAGTGCAAGGCAAAACCGTTCACATCAATCAGGATTCCTAAGGCGCCATGATGAGACAACGCAACCTGTACGACCGGCTCAGCGAGAGGCGTTTGGCCGAACACAATGTTCCAACGGTTGAGGCAGATGAGCCTCCTGCGCCCGAGATCGCTGCATCAGCGCAAGACATAACAAGCGAGCTGCAGCCCGAGCACTGCTCCCTCATTCTAGCGGGCTTGCAACTGACGTTCCCGGAGAATCTCACCCCTACTCGCGCTGAAATCACACTGTACAAACAAGGTCATCCAGTCTCGATCAACCTGCAACGGCTCCCGGTCCCGGACAACCATACCCTGGAGCGCGCCATGGACACCGAATGTGCAGAGCTTCAACACCACTGCAAACAACTCCACATCTTGAGGCGCAGCGAACGCACGTTGGCAGGCGCCCGCGCCTTGGTGCTCGACTACCGCTTCACACGCGAAAACGAAGAAAAGCACGGTCGCAGTGTCGGTGCCTTGCTCCCCGTAAACGGGCACACCCACCGGCAATGGTTCTGTATCAGCTGCGTATTCGGATGCCGCCATGAGGCGCTGTCCGATTGGCTTCCCGAGTTCGATGCCTTACTCGACACCTTGACCAGTGCTTAACCCCTCCCCATCTTGATTTGCGCAGGATTGTTTTGTCATGGACTACCCACTACCGGAAGGTCGTATCACCCTGCCTCAGGGCTTTGAAGATCGCAGCGTCAACATGTTTATGTTGGGGAGCAGCATCCCTGCTCCGCTGAGCATCACCCTCTCCCGCGACAACACGCTGCCCGGCGAAGAACTGAGTACCTACTTCGAACGGCAGATCAAACTAATCAGCGCCAAGTACAAGGGTTACACGGTGCTGGGCCGCTCGGCGGCAGTACTGTCCCAAGCCGATCCGCTCCCTGGCTTGCAGGTTGACGCCTATTACTTCAATGACCGTCAGGCCTTCTTCCAGCGCCAGGCTGCGTTCGAAGTGCAGCCAGGGCGAGTACTGGTGTTTTCCACAACACGCCCAGGCGAGTTCAGCGCACAACAAAACACGGATTGGCTCACGCTGTTGAACAGCTTTGTACCCGAACCCGGGCTTACTACCACCACTTCCGAGCAGGAGTAGCCCGGCATGTTTGAGGCTGCTCGTTGGGACGATGAGATTGTTCACACCAGTGCTTTGACCGGTTTTTTGATTGGGGCTGCTATCGGGTTGGCGATGGTAGCCTTCGCCGCTATCGCCATAGGTACGGGTGGCCTGGGTGCCTGTTTGCTGATAGGCCTGCTTGGCGCGCTCGGCCCCATGATGCCTTCCCTGGGGGAATCGATTGGCAAGCACTTCAGCTCAGTAGCGGGACGCATCACCACGACCTCGCGCAATGTGTTTATCAATGGCAAGCGGGCAGCCATCGCCAAGTTCAGTGAACTGACATGCGACCAGCATACCGATCCGTTGATTGCCGAAGGATCCTCCAACGTCTTCATCAACAGCTTCCCCGCTGCGCGCAAGGGTGACAAGACCACCTGCGGGGCAACCATCGACGGCGGCTCCTCCAATGTATTCATTGGCGGCGGACGCGAACAATACCTGCCGGTGAGTGATGAGGTGCCTGCTGGGCTGAGAGTTACAGTCGATGTGCTGATGGTATTGGCTTCACTGAGTCGTGCAAGAATCCCAGCGATGTCACCGCGTAGCCTGCTCGCGGCTATGAAAGCAGCAAAGCCGTGCATCAAACGCTACCTCGCTGGATACGCTGCCGGAAGCGTGCTGGAGAACTATGTGCTCAGCCCTGCAATGGATCGCGCAGCGGGAGCCATTTTCGGAAACCCGGTTGACGCAACCAACGGCCGCAAATTCTTGCTCGAAGAACAAGAGACCGACTTCATTCTGCCGGGGCTGATGCCCATTCACTGGTCTCGCTTCTACGCCAGCGACTTGAACGTGGACAGCGTGCTTGGCCAGGGCTGGGTGCTGCCATGGGAGCAGTCCCTGCACCAGAACGGCGAATTCATCTACCTCAGCGATAACCAAGGCCGCAGCGTCCCCTTTGTCGTGCTGGAGCCAGGCGAACGCATCTACTCCCCCCATGAACGGTTGACCCTGGTGCGCAGCCAGGGCGGCCACTACCTGCTACAAACCCTGGACAACACCTTCTTCTACTTCGGTGAAGTCACCGAAGACGGCAGCCCCGCCCCGCTGCTACGCATCGAGAACGCACTGGGCCACTACATCGCGCTGACCTACAACGAGATCGGCCAACTCACCGACGTAACCGCCAGCGGCGGTTGGCGCATGCACTTGCACTATGAGCACCCGATGGGACGCCTCACCGAGGTCAAGCGCGTCGTCGACAACCTGCCCGTGGAAACCCTCGTGCGTTATGGCTACGACGCCAACGGGCAGCTCAACCAGGTTATCAACCGCAACGGCGACATGGTTCGCCAGTTCGTCTACGAAGACGGCCTGATGGTCGTTCACCGCAACGCGCTGGGTTTGGCTTGCCAGTACCGCTGGCAACACCTCGGCGGCCAGGCGCGTGTGGTCGAGCATTGGACCAGCGATGGCGAGCACTATCACTTCACGTATGACCTGGAGGCCCGCACTACGCGCATCACCGATGTTTTGCAGCGCGAAGCTCAGGTCACCTATAACCATGACAGCCGGGTCATTGCCAGCCGGGACTTCGGCGGCGAACACTACACGATCGATCTGGATGACTGCGGCAACTTGGTCGGCCTGACGCTGCCGGGCGAACAGCGCCTGGCCTTTCAGTACGATGAATACTCGCGGCTGATCGCCGAAACAGATTCCCTCGGCCGCACCACCGAGTACCGCTATCACTTCAACACCCCGTTGGTCACGCGGGTCCGCGCACCGGACGGCGGCACCTGGCAAGCAGACTATGACCGTGCCGGCAACTTGATCTGCGAAACCGATGCCGTGGGCCAGGTCACGCGGTACGCCAATAGCGACGATGGCCTGCCCCACACCATTACCGACCCACTGCACAAAACCAAGACTCTGAGCTGGAACGCCTTTGCCCAGCTCACTCGCTATGAGGATTGCTCCGGCAAGGTCACCACCTATCGCTACGACGACCGCCAACATCTGATCGCCGTCACCGACGCCCTGCGCCAAATCACCAGGTTTCAGTGCACCGCGCAAGGCGAAGTGCAGCGTATCGAACACCCCGACGGCAGCGTAGAAAGCTTCGAGTACAACTCGTTGGGCCAGGTAATCGCCCACACTGACGGGGCTGGCCATGTCACCCGTTTGCACCGAAACGCCCGCGGCCTCCCTACCCAACGCCGTAACGCCGAAGGCCAGCGCACGCAGTATGAATACGACAAGGCCCAGCGTCTGGTGGCTCTGGTCAACGAAAACAACGCCACCTACCGGTTTGACTACGACAGTGCCGACCGACTGATCAGCGAATTGCGTGTCGACCAGTTGCAGCGCCAGTTCACCTACAACGCCAGCGGCCATCTGCTCTGCGTCGACGAAACCGGCCATGACGACAGCGGCGAGCGCCAGCAGCGTCGCACCGACTTCGAACGCGACGCGGCCGGCCGCCTGCTGAGCAAGATCACCGCCGAGGCGCGTCACGACTACCACTACGATGACGCCGATCGCCTGTTGAGCATCGCGCGTCAGCCCAGCCAGCAGGGCAAACGCCTGGGGGTGCAGCCTGAAATCCTGCGCTTCAGCTACGATCCGCTGGGCCGCCTGATCGAAGAGGCCGGGTCACAAGGTGTGTTGGGTTACCACTATGACCCGTTGGACAACCTCAGCACCCTGACCCTGCCGGATGGCCGCGCCCTCAACCACCTGTATTACGGCAGCGGGCACCTGCACCAGATCAACCTTGACGGCAAACTGATCAGCGACATCGAGCGCGACGACCTGCACCGTGAAGTGCTGCGCAGCCAGGGCCGCCTCAGCAGTTGCTTTGGTTACGACGTGCGCGGGCGCAAGCAGTGGCAATTCGCGTCGCGCCGGGGTGCAGAACACCTGTCACGGGTGCTGCAACCGCAGCGCGACACCCACGACCTGTTCGACGATCCCGGCAGTTACCTGCAGCGCCGGTATCACTACGACAAGGCCGGGGAACTGACCAGCAGCAGCGACCGCCAGCGCGGTGCCAGCGTCTACCGCTACCTGAAAACCGGCGACCTGCTCAGCCGCAGTACAAAAGAACACCTGAACAACGAACACTTCGAGACCGACCCGGCCGGCAACCGCCTCGACCCCCAGCGCAGCACCCGTTTCGGGCATATCAAGGACAACCGCCTGCGGCACTGGCAGCAGTACCACTACCGCTACGACGCCTGGGGCAATGTGATCGAGCGGCGCAGCGCAACTCAACGCCAACTATTCGAATACGACAGCGAGAACCGTTTGGTGCAGGCCCTGCGCTACGGTGATGGCAAGCTGCTGAACGAGGCCCGTTACCAGTACGATTCCCTGGGCCGGCGCACGCACAAGCAGGTGGAGATCGAAGGGGTACCCACCACCACGCAGTTCCTCTGGCAAGGCTTGCGCCTGCTGCAAGAGACCTGCGGCGGCCGCCAGCAGCTGTATATTTATGAACCCGACAGCTATGCGCCGCTGGCGCGGGTGGATCGCACAGACGGCGGCAAACCCAGCCTTTACTACTTCCACACCGACCAGATCGGCACACCGCTGGAGGTCACGAGCGCCCAGGGCGACCTGGTCTGGCAGGCCCGCTACAAGGCCTGGGGCGAGGTGGAACGGTTCGAGGTGCAGAGCATCGAGCAGCACCTGCGCTTTCAGGGGCAGTACTTCGACGCGGAGACCGGGCTTCACTACAATACGTTTCGCTATTACGATCCGGGGGTGGGCCGCTTTACCACGCAGGATCCGATTGGGTTGCTGGGTGGGGATAACCTGTATCAGTATGCGGTGAATCCTACGGGGTGGATTGATCCGTTGGGATTAGACACAGTTCGACTGCGTCATTACACAAGTAATCAAGGAATTAAGGGCATACAAAATGACGGTATAATTAGAGCATACGATCAGAATAAAGTTTTCACAGAGAAAGCCAAAGGCAAACCACTTAGCGCGGCAGACGCCGCTGAAAAATACGGTATAGCGAAGAAAGATGCACGAAACTATGTAGAGTTCGACATGGACACATCGAAAGTCACTAAAGTGTCAAACCCTCTGACACAGGCCACCGAATATGTTATCGATGGTGATGTGGATCTAAAAAAATCGAAACCGAAATTTTTTAGCAGGTGCTAACAATGCAAATTGAAAACAACCAAGCCATTGTAATTATTGAAGACCTCGAAAAAATTAGAGTTTCGCTCGCCAAATTAGGAGCAAGCAACCCTGACAACATCGAGCAACTCTCACTAAATCTACTTCACTATTTTATAAAAAACGAAATTTTCAAAAAAATAAGCTCCGCGCATAAAATTTTGGTTGAGAGCGCAGAGCGCGATGAACTATTAAATAGCCAGCTCGACGATTTTTTTGAAAAAATCACCTACCCTCCACTTGAGACTAACATCACCGCATCAGACTTGAGCGAAATAATTAAACAAAAACAAAAAATATAGAAGGTACGATAAAGATCTTAGTTAAGCAGTAGGCCAGGATTCGTGTACATGGTTCAACTTGATTACAGCATCCCGGCCAGCCTACTCAATACCGCAACGCTGAAGATCAGTACATCAATTGGTAGCCCAGATCAGCGAACTGCGCGTCGACCAGTTGCAGCGCCAGCTCACCTACAACGCCAGCGGCCATCTGCTCTGCGTCACCGAAACCGGCCACGACGACAGCGGCGAGCGCCCGCAGCGTCGCACCGACTTCGAACGCGACGCGGCCGGCCGCCTGCTGAGCAAGATCACCGCCGAGGCGCGTCACGACTACCACTACGATGACGCCGATCGCCTGTTGAGCATCGCGCGTCAGCCCAGCCAGCAGGGCAAACGCCTGGGGGTGCAGCCTGAAATCCTGCGCTTCAGCTACGATCCGCTGGGCCGCCTGATCGAAGAGGCCGGGTCACAAGGTGTGTTGGGTTACCACTATGACCCGTTGGACAACCTCAGCACCCTGACCCTGCCGGATGGCCGCGCCCTCAACTACCTGTATTACGGCAGCGGGCACCTGCACCAGATCAACCTTGACGGCAAACTGATCAGCGACATCGAGCGCGACGACCTGCACCGTGAAGTGCTGCGCAGCCAGGGCCGCCTCAGCAGTTGCTTTGGTTACGACGTGCGCGGGCGCAAGCAGTGGCAATTCGCGTCGCGCCGGGGTGCCGAACACCTGTCACGGGTGCTGCAACCGCAGCGCGACACCCACGACCTGTTCGACGATCCCGGCAGTTACCTGCAGCGCCGGTATCACTACGACAAGGCCGGGGAACTGACCAGCAGCAGCGACCGCCAGCGCGGTGCCAGCGTCTACCGCTACCTGAAAACCGGCGACCTGCTCAGCCGCAGTACAAAAGAACACCTGAACAACGAACACTTCGAGACCGACCCGGCCGGCAACCGCCTCGACCCCGAGCGCAGCACCCGTTTCGGGCATATCAAGGACAACCGCCTGCGGCACTGGCAGCAGTACCACTACCGCTACGACGCCTGGGGCAATGTGATCGAGCGGCGCAGCGCCAACCAGCGCCAGCTGTTTGAATACGACAGCGAGAACCGTTTGGTGCAGGCCCTGCGCTACCATGATGGCGCGCTGCTGAACGAGGCCCGCTACCAGTGCGACTCCCTGGGCCGACGCACGCACAAACAGGTGGAGAGCGAAGGGGCACTCACCACCACGCAGTTCCTCTGGCAAGGCTTGCGCTTGCTGCAAGAAACCTGCGGCGGCCGCCAGCAGCTGTATATCTATGAACCCGACAGCTATGCGCCGCTGGCGCGGGTGGACCGCACCGAGGGCGGCAAACCCAGCCTCTACTACTTCCACACCGACCAGATCGGCACACCGCTGGAGGTGACGAGTGCCCAGGGCGACCTGGTCTGGCAGGCCCGCTACAAGGCCTGGGGCGAGGTGGAACGGTTCGAGGTGCAGAGCATCGAGCAGCACCTGCGCTTTCAGGGGCAGTACTTCGACGCGGAGACCGGGCTTCACTACAATACGTTTCGCTATTACGATCCGGGAGTGGGCCGCTTTACCACGCAGGATCCGATTGGGTTGCTGGGTGGGGATAACCTGTATCAGTATGCGGTGAATCCGACGGGGTGGATTGATCCACTTGGATTAAATGCATGCGGGACGACCAAAGGCAACGGCAAGTTTACCGAGCCAGCACTGCCACCAAAGTTAATCGCACAACATGGAGATGTTAAAATTGTCCACTACACCCGAAGCGGGGATCATGGCCCAGCACATTTGCACGTCAAAGGAGGCGGCAAAGAGACAAAAATCGGTCAAGCAGGTAAACCAATAAAAGGCGCTCCCACTCCAACTACCGAGCAGCAGGCTGCCATTGATGCCAATAAATCAGCAATCAGAAAATCAGTTGACAAAATACAACGCTGGTTCAGATTCCAAAATCGCTAATAGGAGGCCGATAAAAAATGAAAGATGTATGGGTATTTAATGGTGCAATGGCCCGCTTTCCATCGGCATTATTCACTTCACTTGAAGATGCAAAAGCTTGGATAAAGCATAATAAGCTTACAGGAGTTTTAACCAAGTACCCTGTCGACATAGGCGTTTATGACTGGGCAATCAAAAATAGCTTCTTCCGCCCAACAGAAGCCAAACATAGCGAATCATCATTCATTGGCAATTTTACGTGCGCCTCCATGGATCATCTTCACTTCGAGGATGGAGAGGAGGATTGAAAACCACTCACCACCTATCGCTACGACGACCGCCAACATCTGATCGCCGTCACCGACGCCCTGCGCCAAACCACCCAGTTTCAGTGCACCGCGCAAGGCGAAGTGCAGCGTATCGAACACCCCGACGGCAGCGTAGAAAGCTTCGAGTACAACTCGTTGGGCCAGGTAATCGCCCACACTGACGGGGCTGGCCATGTCACCCGTTTGCACCGAAACGCCCGCGGCCTCCCTACCCAACGCCGTAACGCCGAAGGCCAGCGCACGCAGTATGAATACGACAAGGCCCAGCGTCTGGTGGCTCTGGTCAACGAAAACAACGCCACCTACCGGTTTGACTACGACAGTGCCGACCGACTGATCAGCGAACTGCGCGTGGACCAGTTGCAGCGCCAGTTCACCTACAACGCCAGCGGCCATCTGCTCTGCGTCACCGAAACCGGCCATGACGACAGCGGCGAGCGCCAGCAGCGTCGCACCGACTTCGAACGCGACGCGGCCGGCCGCCTGCTGAGCAAGATCACCGCCGAGGCGCGTCACGACTACCACTACGATGACGCCGATCGCCTGTTGAGCATCGCGCTTCAGCCCAGCCAGCAGGGCAAACGCCTGGGGGTGCAGCCTGAAATCCTGCGCTTTAGCTACGATCCGCTGGGCCGGCTGACCGAAGAAGCCGGGCCGCAGGGCCCCTGGGTTACCACTGACCCATTGGACAACCTCAGCACCCTGACCCTGCCGGATGGCCGCGCCCTCAACCACCTGTATTACGGCAGCGGACACCTGCACCAGATCAACCTTGACGGCAAACTGATCAGCGACATCGAGCGCGACGAAGTGCTGCGCACTAGGGCGCCCTGCACAATCACAGCTCTATCCAGTCAGCCTTGAGAGATCGCTCCTACACCTTCGCCAAACACTTCCGACGGCCCCATCTGAAATACCCAACAGTCACGAAAAATAACGAGCCCTTTTCTACAATAAACGTTATGTATTCAGTTGTTATGGGCAAGAAGCCCACGTCTCCATTCATCTCATGAAGAACTTGGATCATGCTAAATACTTCGCTTTTCCCCTCATTACGTACCGCCCTCGGTACAGCCCTGCGGCCCCGACAGCTCAATCGAGAGGAAGAGCGCCTGGTCCATTACTACCGTTGCTTGTCGGAACAGGATCGTGAAGCGGTGCGCTGCCTGATGTTTGCAGTCAAGGAAACCAGCGGGGCCGAACGCCTTCACCCATAAAAAGTGACACCGTCATGGGTCTGCGAACGATGAAGTACCTGCGGAGTTGGACACGTTGCCAAGAGCCTGCCCCATGGAACTTTCCTGCCCAGACAAAGCACGCCTGCCGACCCCACAAACAACGCCATCACGTGCGTGATTGTGACCGCGACCTCGCCGCCGAAACGTTCTACCTTGCTAGAGTACGAAGCCCCATCACCGTGGAGGATCTGCATATCCCCATGCCCGCCATCGTCACCCTCCAGCCTCGATTTCCCTTCGGTGGCCTGACCTTCTCCCGCTGTGTGGACGCCCTGATCCGACAGGATCTACTCGACCCGCTGCCCTATGTGCGCCGGCACATCTGCGGCGACTGGGGCGATGTGCGCGCAGAGCATCGGCGCTACAACGATGCAGCTCTGGAGCTAGGCGGCTACCTGCTGTCGTCCTACGCCATCAGTGAGGACTTGGCCCTCTGTGTCTTCACCGAAGCGGACCGGAACCTTACTGCAGTGTTCCTGCTGGATGAGTACTGACCATCGGCCACAAAACCGGCATAGGCCTGATGCGGTTTGATGGACACCCACCGCCAAGCATCAACCACGCTACCCCCATGTTCGCTGGCGTCGCCGGCAACGTCCCAGGCGGTCATAGCCTTCAAGACTGCGATGCGCCAACGGCGCATTGGCCACGTCATACCTTCATTCTTCCGTCATCCCAAGGGACGCCCGCCCTTGCGGTTGGGGAGTCCTGCTGTTGCAAGGAGACCACCATGTCATTGCTTCAAAGGCAGCGATCTGAAGCCGGTGCTGGCAGAGGCTATCGCCAATCAATGTTCCATCATTCTGGTCAAGGATCAGGGCGTCTACTGGCTCGCTGAGAGGGGCGAGCGCCAAGCCAATGGTCGGCAAAAGCTGATTGCCTATGCGGTCGGCTGCAACCCCGATGTCGACGCGTTCGACGACTGGTGGGCGTTGGCCCGCAACGAGCTGGGCGACGACGATTTCGGTGAGCATTTCGACCCGCAGTCGGAGGCATTCACGCGCATCGTCAACGGTGAGGACGATCTGGAGCTGGCCGCCACGGCGACCCACCTGACGCTGCGAACCGTCACGTCGTAATCCAATCACACATCAGACCTTGAGCCCCCGCCTGCCGGGGGTTCTTTGCTGTGTGCTCCAGCATCAGCAAGGTTCTTCGCTATTCTTTTGTTGCCAGGAATTTTTCCCCGCCCCCTGTTTCCAGCCAGTCGGCATTGACGCTAAACAGCCTGGCTATCTTATCGAGTTGCGAGTGTGGGATGCCCCGCGAAAACCAATTGGTCAGCCGCTGGGGACTGATCTTTAAAAACAGTGCGAAATCCATTGGCGCGATCTTGCACTCACTCAACAACACCCGCAGACGCACGCCGGAGCATTCCGCGCTGACAGCCCGAAGCGTCATTGATCGTCGCTCCGTACACGCGTCTTCCCTTGCTCAAAGACCATTCCTTGCTCCTTGTGTAACGCCATATCTTTTTCGCCCCGTTCACAACACGGACTCACTGAGTATAAACACGGCCTCCATCAGGTCCAGTTCCTATGCCGCAAAGCCCAACCCCAACGCGACAGCCACGCCTGCTGTAGCCGATTTCCTTCAGCCCCAGAACACTCTGCCGTGGGTTCCGTCTCGATTTCTTCCAGGTGATTGTGAGGGCAATTACGCGCTCCTAGACTCCACCGCCGTGGGGCAAAGCCCTGTCCCCTCGATGATTTCCACAGGCGGCACGTCGCACAATTCCTGCCGCCGCCACTCGCAAGGAGCCACACCCGTGACCAAAACCTCAACCGCCCTTCTACTGCTTGCAATGACCGGCCTGCTGGCAGGCTGCGCGACGAACCCTAATGTTCTGCAGATACACAAAGTCACCGCCGAAACGATCGGCCTGGCCTCCACGGATGAGCTGACCATGGGCCCGGTCACCAAGGGCAAGGAAGACTTCCTGGGCGGCGCTGAACTGACATTCAAAGCCACGACGGCGAAAGGACGCGTGTTCAACTGCTCAACCTTCATGACTCCGGGCATCCTGCTTGAGCCACCGACTTACTCGCGACTGACCTGCACGAAGTAAACCCACCATTCGTTGCGGGCAGCGCGCGCACCGGCTATCCACATAGATACAGGCATGAAGCGTTTCAATCGCAATCCGCATCTGGCTGATTGAGAAACACCAGCACGCACAAAATGGCTGCATAGAATTTGAACGCTGCGTTCTGGCCATTCCATTCCTGGGACTGCCACATCAGGAACCACTCACCGCCAATCACCATAAAGCCGAAGAACCACACCAACAGGCCCGCGACGGCGCAGGCCTTGGCGCGGTTGAACTGTTGACCATTGCGGTGCCGGGCGCGCCACAACATCAGCACACCAGCAGCCAACACCATGGCGGTCAGTGCTTCGCCTGCAATGATCAGCCAGTAAGCGCCGTGCCATAGCTGCGGGACGGTGATCGCACGCGACATGGCAGCGTTGTCGGGGAAGGTGGTGTCCATGCTCAGTACGTGCCGGACGAAGTTGAAATTCGAGGTGTAGTCCGTGAGGTTATTGAATGCTGCCAGTGCGGCGAAGGCCGCCAACATCGCGACCAGGACCACCTTTGCGTAACGAGTGACCATGCTGATTTCCCTGAAAATGCCTGAAAGGCTCAGCACGTTACACCTGCGTCGGCCCGCAGAATCCGCCAGGTATCTGTTGATGATGTAAGAGTCTGCCGAATCGACTGTGAGCGAACCAGGTGGAGAGCGAGAGCCGGAACGAGGCGCTCTACTCCAACATAAAAAGACGCCAAAGCGTCTATTCCACAAATCTCAGGCAAAAAAAAGCCACTCGATTGAGTGGCTTTTTCTTCAATGCTTGGAGCGGGAAACGAGACTCGAACTCGCGACCCCGACCTTGGCAAGGTCGTGCTCTACCAACTGAGCTATTCCCGCTTGGTGATGCGCATTCTATAGAATCCTTGGCACCCGTCAAGCCCTTGATTCAAAAAAGTTTTATTTCTTTTCAACGGTGGTGCGCAGGTGCGGCCAGGCGGCGCGCAGGTATTGCAGCATGGACCACAGGGTCAGGCCCGCCGCGACCAGCAGCAACGCGTAGCCGGTGAGGACCCAGAATGAGAAGTCCGACGGGTTGGCCAGCAGGATGACCAGCGCGAGCATTTGCGCGGCAGTTTTCCATTTGCCCATGTTGGAGACGGCGACGTGGGCGCGGGCGCCGATTTCGGCCATCCACTCGCGCAGGGCCGAGACGACGATCTCGCGGCCGATGATGACGGCGGCCGGCAGGGTCAACCACAGGTTGCCGTGCTCCTGCACCAACAGCACCAGGGCCACGGCGACCATGAGTTTGTCGGCCACGGGGTCGAGGAACGCGCCGAAGGGCGTGCTCTGTTCCAGGCGGCGGGCCAGGTAGCCGTCGAGCCAGTCGGTGGCGGCGGCAAAGGCGAATACCGAACTGGACGCGACGTAGCTCCATTCATAGGGTAAATAGAACAACAAAATGAAGATCGGGATAAGCAGGACGCGTAGAACGGTGATCAGATTAGGGATATTCATCGGCACAACTGGCTACGAGGTGAGAAGGCATTCTATTCGCTGTGCAGATTGGCATAAATCAATTCAGCGAGCTTTTTACTGATACCGGGTGCTTTGGCTATTTCGTCAATGCTGGCACGGGAGAGCTCCTGCAAGCCACCAAAATGTTTAAGCAAGTCGCGACGCCGGGTCGGGCCTACACCTGCGACCCCTTCCAGGGTTGAGGTCCGACGTGTTTTGCCGCGGCGCGCACGGTGACCGGTGATGGCGAAACGGTGGGCTTCATCGCGGATCTGTTGAATCAGGTGCAGGGCCGGGGAGTCGCCCTTCAAAGTGAACTCATGGGCGGCATCATTCAAGTACAACGTCTCGAAACCGGCCTTGCGCGTGGTGCCCTTGGCCACGCCAAGCAGGATCAGGTCGGGCACGGCCAGTTCGTTGAGGACGTCGCGGGCCATGGATAACTGGCCCTTGCCGCCGTCCACCAAGAGGATATCGGGCAACTTGCCCTCCCCGTCCTTCAACTTGCTGAAACGCCGCGTGAGGGCCTGGTGCATGGCGGCGTAGTCATCGCCGGCGGTGACGCCTTCGATGTTGTAGCGCCGGTAGTCGGCCTTGATCGGGCCTTCGGGACCGAACACCACGCAGGAGGCCACGGTGGCCTCGCCGCTGGAGTGACTGATGTCGTAGCATTCCAGGCGCTGCGGTGGCTCGTCCAGATTGAGCACCTCGGCCAGGGCCTCAAAGCGTGCGGCAACGTGCTGTCGATTGGCCAGACGTGCGCCCAGGGCCTGTTCGGCGTTGGTCACGGCCAGTTGCTGCCAGCGGGCGCGGGTGCCGCGAACGCGGTGGCTGATGTCCAGTTCGCGACCGCGCAGTTCGTGGATCGCCTCGATCAGGGTCGGGAAATCTTCGTGGACCACGTTGACGATAAGCTCCGAAGGCAGGTCGCGCTCGGGGCTGCTTACATAGTACTGGCCGAGGAACGCCGCCATGACCTCGGAGACGTCTTCGTCGATCCCGGTCTGCGGGAAAAAATTCTTGCTGCCCAGCACTCGCCCGCCACGCACGCTGATCAGGTGCACACAGGCACCTCCCGGATTCACGAACGCGGCGATCACGTCGACATCGCCGGTGCCACCTTCCATGCTTTGCTGATCCTGGACGCGGCGCAACAAGGAGATCTGGTCGCGCAGTTCGGCGGCCTTCTCGAAATCCAGGGTACTGGCGGCCAGCTCCATGGCCCCGGACAGCTCATCGGTGAGCGCGTTACTGCGTCCTTCGAGGAACATCACCGAGTGACGCACATCCTCGGCGTACTCGGCGGGCTCAACCAGGCCCACGCAGGGCCCCTTGCAACGCTTGATCTGGTATTGCAGGCATGGCCGTGTACGGTTTTTGTAGAAGCTGTCTTCGCATTGGCGCACAAAGAACGTTTTCTGCAGCAGGCTCAGGCTCTCACGAATGGCACCCGCGCTGGGATAAGGCCCGAAATACTTGCCCTTCTGCTTCTTCGCCCCACGGTGAATGCTCAGCCGTGGGAATTCGCCGTCCGACAGGAACACGTAGGGATAGGATTTATCGTCGCGCAGCAGGATGTTATACGGAGGCCGCCATTCCTTGATCAATGTCTGCTCAAGCAGCAGCGCTTCGGTTTCATTGGCGGTGATGGTGGTTTCGACCTGGGCGATCCGCGAAACCAGGGCAGCGGTTTTCGGCGCAAGACCGGTCTTGCGAAAGTAACTCGCCAGACGGTTTTTCAGGTTCTTGGCCTTGCCCACGTACAGCAGGCGCGCCTCGCTGTCGAACATGCGGTATACGCCAGGGCGGCCGCTGCAAGTCGAGAGGAAGGCACTTGGATCAAACGGTGTGGTCATGTCAGGCGCTGGCGTCCACCATGCCGTGACGCACCGCGAGCAGGGTCAACTCAACATCACTGCTGATGGCGAGTTTCTCGAAGATGCGATAGCGGTAGGTGTTCACGGTCTTGGGCGACAGGCACAGTTTGTCGGAAATCGACTGCACCTTCTGGCAACCGACGATCATCAAGGCGATCTGGATTTCCCGCTCCGATAGTGCGTCGAACGGTGAGTCGCTGGTGGGCTGGAAAGATTTGATAGCCAACTGCTGGGCAATCTGCGGGCTGATGTAGCGCTGCCCCGCAAATACCAGGCGAATGGCTTGTACCATCTCCGCGAGGCCGGCGCCTTTGGTGAGGTAACCGGCGGCCCCCGCCTGCAAGAGACGTGTAGGGAACGGGTCTTCCTCGCACACGGTCACCACCACAACCTTGATATCCGGATGGCTGCGCAATAATTTGGTGGTGGCGCCCAGACCACCGATACCCGGCATCTTGACGTCCATCAGCACCACATCGGGTTTCAACTCCCGGGCCTTGATCAGAGACTCCTCCCCCGACTCGGCCTGGCCGACTACTTGCAGGCCATCGATGTCAGCCAGCATTCGTGTAATGCCTGTACGAACGAGATCATGGTCATCGACTACTAGCACCCTAATCAAGCAGACACCTCGCGATATGGTCTTTATAGGTTGCTGAACACCTTAGCAAAAAACCAGGGCGCAGACCTAGCCGCAGGCGTCATATATATGGAGTTTGACCGCTCGGCACGCGTCCACCAGGCGGTGGACGGCCGGATTTGCTGGGCAAAAGGTCAGGAATCCTGCGGATGCGGCTTGGTTTTTCCATTGCGAGAAAGAGAATGCTCGGCCAGGGTCGACGTCAGGCGGCGGATTGCATCCTGGTCTTCCTTGAACATCGCCCGATAATCGACCAGTACTTTCTCTTCAAGCTGGCTCAGATTTTCCAGTTGAATCGGTGTGGCAGTCCCGGTCAACACGTACAGGATATCCACGCCTCTCTCGGCCACACGAGACAAATAATCGGCTTTGGGCGCACGCCCACCGCTTTCGTATTTGCCTTGCGCGTTGGCTTCAACGCCTCCAATTTCACCAAAAACTTTTTGCGACAGGCCAAGTCGCTCTCTTTCTTGCCTTAAACGCGAACCGATTCCACTCATTTGGATGTATGATCCTATTTGGCACACCCCAAGAGGTGACACTCTCATCTCTTCGTTAAACGAACTTGAACGGTTTTGAACTATGCCCGGAATCCGTACTGCTGCACAAGCCAAGGCCTGGCTGGAACATCAAGGAAAGTCAGTCCAGGCGTTCGCGCGTGAACACGGCGTCGATCCGGCCACCACCTATCAAGTGCTCGCTGGGCGCAAAAAGGGACGGCGTGGGGAGGCCCATAAGGTAGCGGTCCTTTTGGGCATGAAAGAGGGGATTATCCTTGCTGACACTGACGGCCAGAACAATGATCAGGAAGTCGGCTCCTGACCCAGTATGCGCTTATCAGGATCCCGCGCAGGTTTTTAGCTTGAGCGACAGACGCGCTCCATTCGCCAGAAGCTGTCTTCTTCACCGACAACGCTGAATCCCATGCGCTCATAGAGCGTTTTGGCCGGATTGGTCTTGAATACGGTCAAACGCAACAGCCCCAGCGTCCGCGCCTTCAACGCCATCTGTTGCAGCACCCAGCTACCGGCGCCGAGCCCACGGTGCCGCTCGAGCATATGCAGTTCGCGGATATAGAGCGCTTTGCTGTCACGACTCAGGCTGATAAACCCCAGCACGCTTTCATCCTGGCAAATCATCCAGTTTTCCCGACCGGCCCAGGCTGTATCGAAGCCATCGTTGGACCACAGC
The DNA here is from genome assembly GCF_001439815.1 of Pseudomonas orientalis. Classification (GTDB taxonomy): domain Bacteria; phylum Pseudomonadota; class Gammaproteobacteria; order Pseudomonadales; family Pseudomonadaceae; genus Aquipseudomonas; species Aquipseudomonas orientalis. The sequence continues at coordinate 158,897 of NZ_JYLM01000011.1, forward strand.
AACTGGTTTTGCACGTAATAATGGCTCATCGCCTGATGCGTCAGAGTGCGTGCAAAGGACAAGTCCTGATCTGTTGCAGCGCGCAAATGGAAAGTCATTTACGAAGCGCCCCCAGCGCACCAAGGGTCAAGGCAGTCATGGTCGGTTCCCGGCACTCAATGTAGAGAGCTTCAGCATATCGGTACTCGCCACATAGCCGTAAGCCCCCCTGCTCCATTGAAATTACTGATTGAATCCATCCGCGCAGCTCTAGTAAGCTGCCCACCATCATTTGGAGACTTACCATGTTGCCACTCATCCACACTGAGGTTTGCCCTGTCGCCAGCGCCTTGCGCTCGGTGTCGGCTACCCGTGTGAAGGGTTCGAGCGCACTGGTCAGCTTTTATTTTGGGTATTGGTTTAGCCACTGGCGCGCCTGATACCTGAAATCGGCGCCCACTACTCAAGGGGTCGCCTGCCAGAGAAATCTAACCCCCGGTCGGCTTCCCGATCGGGGGTTTTGTTTTTTCAGGCCCTGATAATTTTGTTCGATCAAACACACTTGAAGGAATCACCACATGAACTACGCCACTTATTACCGCTACGACACTTGCGCTGCATGGCGATTTAGCCAGCTCCGTTCGGGACAGCCTGCCGCCTCCGATCGGTCACCTCTTGGTGGCAAGCCAACACACGTAGCCAATCCGGCCAATTGTCGAACACCCCAGTAGGCCAGGCGTGCGGGATTTGCCCGCCGCCTGCCCAGGAAACCTTGAATATGAACGCCTCTGTCGCCGCTTTACCCGTCTGCACCCTGAACAGCGCCAATGAAGCCCTGACCCAGCGCCTGCCCAGTGCCCATGAGCTCAAGCATCAACTGCCCCTCAGTCCGTTCCTCAATGAACAGGTGCATGCCCATCGCCAAGCCGTGCGCGCCATCCTCAATGGTCAGGATTCACGCCTGCTGGTGATTGTCGGCCCGTGCTCGATACACGACCCGCAATCGGCCATGGAATACGCGCGCAACCTGAAGAAGCTCGCGCTTGAAGTCAGCGACCAGATGCTGCTGGTCATCCGCGCCTACGTCGAAAAACCCCGCACCACCATTGGCTGGAAAGGCCTGGCTTACGACCCGCACCTCGACGGCAGCGATGACATGGCCGCAGGCCTGACCCTGTCGCGGGAGCTGATGCGTGAAATGCTGCGCCTGGGCTTGCCGGTCGCCACCGAGCTGTTGCAACCCATGGCCGCCGGCTACTTCGATGACCTGCTCAGTTGGGTCGCGATTGGCGCGCGCACCACCGAATCGCAGATCCACCGCGAAATGGCCAGCGGCCTGGGCATGCCCGTGGGCTTCAAAAACGGGACTGACGGTGGCGTTGCGATTGCCTGTGACGCGATGCGCTCGGCCTCGCACCCGCACCGCCACTTCGGCGTCGACAGCCAGGGGCACCCGGCGATCATCCAGACGCCGGGCAACCCGGACACCCACCTGGTGTTGCGCGGCGGTCATCGTGGGCCAAACTACGATGCCCAGAGTGTGTCCCAAGTGAAGAACGACCTGGCCAGGTCCAAGGTCGCGGCACGGATCATGGTCGATTGCAGCCATGCCAACAGCGGTAAGGACCCGCTGCGCCAGCCGGCGGTGTTCAACGAGGTACTGGAGCAGCGCTTGCAGGGCGACACGTCGTTGATCGGCATGATGCTCGAAAGCCACCTGTTCGAAGGGTGCCAGCCTCTGAGCCCGTCAATGAAATACGGCGTGTCGGTGACCGATGGCTGCCTGGGCTGGGCGGGCACCGAGCAGTTGCTGCGCAGCGCCGCCGAGCGCCTTCGCGACTAGGCTCCGATTGCCGGCTGGCGGGATAATGCCCTTAACCACGGCAACACCCGCAAGCCGGCCATGGCCCTGGGCGGGTCGATGATCTCCATGAAATGTTCGAGGTTGACGTTATCCGGCACACCCGGCAGGCGCACCGATACGGTCGGCATGGCGTCGGCGGGTACGCTCAGGTCCAGGTTGTCGTATACCAGCACATGGCGTGCCTGAGGGTTGGGCCCGCTTGCATGGGCCGCCAGTGCCGCATTGATGATCAGCACATCGAAGGGTTCGGCCGGAATGGCGGTAAGAATCTGGACTTCTTCGAACGTTTGTACCGGCACAATCCGGTGGTAGCCCAACTGGTTGAGCATTTTTTCGATGTACAACCGTTGCAAGTGCAGATCATCGGCGATCAGGATGGTCAGTGCTTTGTTCGGCATGGCAAACCCCTGGGCAGGCAGCGCTCGTCAGTGAGCGTCGCCCATTCTCCAGACAAATCCAGAAGACAAAATCAGGCATATTCCCCCTTCACGTAGGATTTCTCCCAAAAGCTGCAAATGGCCATTAATCGGGGTCAAGGCTGATTGCAATAAAGGCTCAGCCCTCCATGCAACGCGATGATCGCTTCCTGTACAGCATCGGTCGCCGCCTCCAACGTGCTGCGGTCTTGCCGTTCACAGACGCCCTCCAGCGCTTCACAGCGAGCAATCAGCACCTGTGCCTTGACCATTCGCGCACCGCCCTTGGCCCGATGTGCAAGGTCGTGCAGCCTGGCGAAGTCAGCCTTGTGTCGCAACGCCGGCAATAGCGCCCGGTCTGCCTCCAGGCTGTCGAGCAAGGGTATCAACAGCTCTGTGAGCGCGTGATGGTCCTCCCCCGTCAACGCGATCAGGGTACTCAAGTCAAACGTCGCTGCTTCAGGGCTGGGGGCGTAAGTGGAGCGCGATGCCAGCGCCACGCGCAAATCTTCAATCCCGGTGGGTTTGAACAGACAGCCATCCATACCGGCTTGCCGGCAGCGCTCGGCCTCCTCGGGCTGCGCATTGGCGGTGAACCCCAGGAGCAGGCACGGCGCCAGGCCTCGTTCACGCTCCAATGCGCGGATGTCCCGCGCCAACTGGTAGCCATTCTTGAGCGGCATATTGCAATCGGTAATGACGCCATCGAACTGCCCCGCGCGCCACTGCTCGAGCCCTTGAACTCCGTCCTCGGCCGTGGTGATGCGGTGGCCCAGGAAACTCAGCTGCCGAGCCAGCAGCAAACGGTTGGCCGGGTAGTCGTCCACCACCAGGATACTCAAGGCATGAGGCGGCGTGACTGCAGCGCTCGGCGCCGTCCCTTCCTGCGGCAATGCAGCCGTCATGACCAGGGTCAACGTCACATCCAACCGGGTGCCCTGCCCCAGCACGCTGCTCAAGTCCAGCCGTCCTCCCATCATTTCGCACAAGTTGCGGCTGATCACCAGCCCCAGGCCCGAGCCGCTGCGTGCCGACTGTTCACTATTGCTGCCCTGGATAAAGGGGCTGAACAGGCGCAACTGGTCCTGGGCACTGATACCGATGCCGGTGTCCTGTACCCACAATTGCAGTTTCAGGTGCTCCCCTTCGAACGCCGCATGAGCACCGAGCGTGACCTGGCCGGTGTGGGTAAATTTAATTGCATTGCTTAGCAGATTCGACACCACCTGTTTGAAACGCAGTGGGTCAACCAGGACCACGCGATCGATCGATGGATCAAGTTCAACTTGCAGCGCCAACCCCTTGGCTCGTGCCAAACCTTCGAACACGCGTGCCACCGACGTCAGTAATTCGTGCAGATTGGCCGGTTCCAGGACCAGCGACAGGTGACCGGATTCGATCCGTGCGATATCCAGAATATCGCCGATCAACTCCAACATGCCGCGCGAAGCCTCCGAAGCCACCTCCAGGGCGTCCCGATCTGCCAGGCCCTGTTCGGCATTCCTCAGGGCCAGCTCGATCATGCCGATCACCGCGTTCATTGGCGTGCGGATCTCGTGGCTCATGGTCGCCAGAAAGGTGGTCTTGGCCCGGTTGGCGGCGTCGGCATCGTCCTTGGCTTCCTGCAGTTGACCCAACAACTGTTGGCGCTCACTGACGTCCACCCAGCCGGCAATCATGCCCACCACTTTCTCGTCCCCGTCGCGGTAGGGCAGCATCCATTGATAGATAGTCAAGGCCTCGCCACTGGGCAACTTGAGTATACGGTCATGAATCTGTGGCTCGCCTTCGGCCATCAAACGCAGGTAATCCTGATGGAACGACTGAGCCTGTGGCAGGTTGCCGGCGTCGGTTTCAACCACGGTTTTACCAATCACGTCTTCAAGCTTGTAGCCAAACACGTCCAGGTAAGCGTTGTTGCAGGCCATCAAGCGCCCTTGCCGGTCACGCACATAAATCGGATGCGGGGTGCCGTCGATCAACACGCTCATAAAGCGCATCTGGTCGCTCAAGGCCCGTTCGGCCTGGACGCGCTTGCGAATCAGACTGCGCAGATAGATGGCCCAGCTCAGCGTGACGATCAATAACAGCGCGGCCAGCCCGAATCCCTGAATGATCACGTTGCGATGCCGCAGCCAGTAACTGTCTTCGATAATCACCTCGCTGCGCCACTGGGCAATCATCTCGTCCATTTCCTGCGGGGTGATGCTCAGCAGCGCCTTGTCGAGGATCGAATAAAGCTCCAGCTGACTGCGATTGACCCCGAACGTGATGCGCGCAGGTTCGGAGCCGACCGTGCTGGTGATACGCAACTTGTCGCGGTAGTACCGGGCGATGATGTAGCGGGCACTGATCAACGAATTAACCGCCCCTTCCGCTTCACCTTTGGCCACCATCGCCATGGCCTCTTCGGAGTTCTCGACGTCAATGAACACGACGCCTGGAAAATCCCTGGAGATTGTATCGCGCAGCCCGTTGCCCCTGATCATCGCCAGGCGTTTACCCACCATATCTTCCAAGGTGTTCGGTCCGTGCTCATCACCACGGGTTACCAGCACCAAGGCATTGGTCAGGTAGGGCCGAGTGAACCGTACCTTTTCCGCACGATCGACACTGGGGGTCACGACCGCCAACATATCCGCCTCGCCCAGACTGACCTGATCGATCTGGCGCGGTATCGAGCTACCCGGCACCACATCGAACTTCAATCCGGTGCGCAGACTGATACGCGAGAGCACCTCGGCACTCAGCCCTTCGAACTGTCCCTGATCATCTACGATTGACAGCGGCAGGAGTTTATCGAGCACTGCAACCTTGACGCGAGGGTGTTTGAGGAGCCAGCGCTGTTCACTGGCACTCAAGTGCAGCCGGCCGGTACCGACGATGCCAAGATTACCGCCGCTCCAGCGGCGCAGGATTTCTATCTGCTCACCGGCGGGAATCGCTTCGATTGCCGCGTTGATGATGGGCGGCAGCCGCGTATTTTCCAGGGCGAACGCAAAGGCGAACGGACTGACTTCCAGCGTGGAAAAATCCGCCATGCGCACAATATTGAACTGGTTTCGATTGATCAGGTAATTGGTACTGATGGCGTCGCCCAGGTACACATCGGCGCGACCGAACGCCACGGCCCCGATGGCTTCAAAGGCCGAGGAAAACAACTCCAACCGGGCATGGGGGTAATACGCACGCACCATGTCAGGTTTCAAATAATGATAGAGCATCGCGATGCGCTTGCCCGTCAGGTCGTCATTGAGCGCCCGACTGTCATTGGCGCGTGTCACCAAGGTGGGTTGGTCATTGGCGTAGGCGCGGGATAACGTCAGCTCTTTGTCGGCCGCTTCAAACCCGTTTGCTGAACCAAGGAAGTCGACATCGCCGCGCTTGAGGGCTTCGATCACTTCATCGCGGGTTTCGTAACACCGAACCTCAATGGGGATATTCAGGGCCTGGCTGATCAGCGCGGCAAAGTCAGCGGTAATACCCTCAAGCTCTTCACGGTTGTTGGTCAGGTCAAAGGGCGCGTAATCGGGCGCAGACACCCCCATCAGCAACCTGCGCCGTTCGCGCAGCCAGCGCCAGTCGGTCTCTTGCAGCGTGACGATGGGAGGGTCAATACGAGAGTGGCCCAATAGCCGCAACACATTGGGCTCATCAAGGGCCATCGCGACCATGGGCAACAGGCTCAACCAGAGAAACGTGGCAAACCGCTTGAACGCGATGGCGACCATTTCAAATCAGATCAGATGATTGCGCTGGGCAAATTTGGACAGGTGCACCACTGAGGACATCCGTAACTTCTCCTTGAGACGTGTCTTGTAAGTGCTGATGGTCTTGTGGCTCAACAGCATGTCCTCAGCAATTTCCTTGTTGCCCAGCCCCAGGGCCAGCTTCTGCAAGACGGTCAATTCACGGTCCGACAGGCATTCGATCATCTGCCGTTCGGTTTCCTGCAGGTCGTCACGGCGTACCGAGCTGGTGGGCAGGCTCGGGAAACAGCTATAGCCTGACTGGATCGCTCGGATGGCCTTTTGCAGCTCATCCAGCTCGCCGGTCTTGGCTACGAATCCCATGGCCCCGGCGCGCATGCAACGGGTGGAAAAAAACACGGCCAGGTAGGAGGTCAGCACCAGGATCCTGCACGGCAGGCCCAGGGCCTTGACCCGGCTGATCACCTCCAACCCTCCCAGCTTGGGCATCGCCAGATCAAGGATGATCAGCTCGGGACGTTGCTCCCGCGCCAATTGCATTGCATCTGCACCGTCACCCGCCTGATAGATCTCATCGAATCCTTCCTCCTTCAGCAGATATTTGACCGTCGCACGTATAAACGGATGGTCATCCACGATTAATGCTTTGCTCATACACACCCCTAGGCGGTCGAAGTACCCTTACATATCAAATGGGACCCGGGTACCTGTGAGATATGACAGTTCCGACAAACGGTACTGCACCCTCCTCAGGACGATAACCACTCGCAGCCTGGCCCCTTCCATTGAAACATCACGAGCAATCACGGCCGGACCAGAACGGGCGGCCAGCCGTAAGTGCCCAACCTTATCAATGCAATGACGTTTTGATTGAAGGGATAGTCCTGACTACTTGTAGGATTTTTCCTCACGAAAAGCCTAGTCGATATCGGCTCAAAGGACGGTTCAGGCACACGGGTCAGTCGGTGGTACTTGGGCTCCAGAACGCCTGCACCACCAGGCTGGAGGTGGAAATACGCGCCACCAACGCGTCCAGCTCGTCACCGTCAACCGACGTCGCGACGAGGGTGGCCTCGATTTCGACTTCTTCGTTGCCGAAGGGTCGTACATCAACATCGCTGGCCGGGTAGTTGCATCGCGCCAGCTCGGCTTCCAGCAGCACCATGACTGCCTGTTGCTGGCTACGCCGCGCGATGACATAGAGGATGTTGGTCACCTCGGCCGAGACCACGTCCAACGGCTGACGGTTGATGTTATTGACGATCGGACGCAGCAAGGTATTGGCCGCCAGTACGAACAGCGTTCCCAGCAATGCCTCGAGAATCAGGTCGGCCCCCGCACAGGCACCGACCGCCGCCGATGCCCACAGGGTGGCGGCCGTATTGAGCCCGCGCACATTGCCCTCCTCGCGCATGATTACACCGGCCCCCAGAAAACCGATACCCGACACCACGTACGCGACCACGCGCACCGCGCCTTCGGCGCCGCCCAGGCGATTGGCCATGTCGACAAAAATCGCAGCGCCGACCGCCACCAGCACATTCGTACGCAAACCGGCGGTGCGTTGGCGGTATTGGCGTTCGAAGCCGATCAGACCGCCGAGAACAAACGCGGCGGTGAGACTGACGACGGTGTCGACCAGGGAGTCGAGGTTGATGTTATTGATTGCCTGCATAAAAAAATCTCCATGACTGCCGGGGCAACCGGGCCCCTGTTACTGCCAGCCAAACTTGCGGATGTAGTAGCCCTTCACCGCCTGGGTCAGTGCCATGTACGCCAGCAGAATCACCGGCAGGAACACAAAGTACAGTGACGGCAGAGCCTGCAGTTTGAAGTAATGCGCCAGTGGCCCCATCGGCAGAAAGATCCCGACGGCCATGATCACGCCCGTCATCACCATCAGCGGCATCGCCGCACGGCTTTGCAGGAACGGGATTTTCGGGGTGCGGATCATGTGCACGATCAACGTCTGGGTGAGCAGCCCCACCACGAACCAGCCCGACTGGAACAGGGTCTGGTGGTCCGGGGTGTTGGCATCGAACACATACCACATGAGTGCGAACGTGGTGATGTCGAAGATCGAGCTGATCGGCCCGAAGAACAGCATGAAGCGGCCCACATCCGCCGGCTGCCAGCGTTGCGGCTTGGCGAGCATGTCTTCGTCGACGTTGTCGAATGGAATGGCGATCTGCGAGATGTCATACAGCAGGTTCTGCACCAGCAGGTGCATCGGCAGCATTGGCAAAAATGGAATAAACGCACTCGCCACCAGCACCGAGAACACGTTGCCGAAGTTGGAACTGGCGGTCATCTTGATGTACTTGAGCATGTTGGCGAAGGTGCGCCGGCCTTCCAGCACGCCCTCTTCCAGGACCATCAGGCTCTTTTCCAGCAGGATGATATCGGCGGCTTCCTTGGCGATGTCGACCGCGCTGTCCACCGAAATGCCGATATCCGCCGTACGCAGCGCTGGCGCATCGTTGATGCCGTCACCCATGAAGCCGACCACATGCCCGTTGGCCTTGAGCAGGCGCACGATGCGTTCCTTGTGGCTGGGCGTGAGCCTGGCGAACACATTGGTGGTTTCCACCGCCTGCGCCAGCTCGGCGTCGGTCATGTCTTCGATAGCGTTGCCCATCAGCAGCCCCTGCTGCTCAAGGCCCACTTCACGGCAGATCTTCGCCGTGACCAGTTCGTTGTCGCCGGTCAGTACCTTCACCGCTATGCCGTGGGCTTTCAGGGCCTTGAGCGCGGGTGCAGTGCTTTCCTTGGGCGGGTCGAGAAACGCCACATAGCCGATCAGGGTCAGGTTGTTTTCATCCGCAAGCGTGTAGGTATCACGCCCGGCCGGCATCGGCTGCGCCGCGACTGCCACTACGCGCAGGCCTTCTTCGTTGAAGGCGGCGGTCACTTGGCGAATGCGCGCCAGCAACTCTTCGCTCAACGCTTCATTGACGTCGCCATGGCGCACACTGGTGCACACCGACAAAATCTCTTCCACCGCGCCCTTGCAGATCAGCAGGTGCGGCTGGTCCTGCTCGGCCACCACCACCGACATGCGACGACGGTTGAAGTCGAATGGGATCTCGTCGACCTTCTGAAACGCGGTGCCGACTTTCAATTCACGATGGATCTCGACGTGCTCGAGCACGGCCACATCCAGCAGGTTTTTCAAACCGGTCTGGTAATAGCTGTTGAGGTAGGCCATTTCCAGCACATCGTCAGACTCCTGGCCCCACACATCCACGTGACGCGCCAGGAAAATCCGGTCCTGGGTGAGCGTGCCGGTCTTGTCGGTGCACAACACATCCATGGCGCCGAAGTTCTGGATCGCGTCCAGGCGCTTGACGATGACCTTCTTGCGCGACAGGAACACCGCGCCCTTGGCCAATGTCGAGGTGACGATCATCGGCAGCATTTCGGGGGTAAGGCCCACCGCAATCGACAGCGCGAACAGCAGCGCTTCGGTCCAGTCACCCTTGGTGAACCCGTTGATGAACAGCACCAGCGGCGCCATCACGAACATGAAGCGGATCAGCAGCCAACTGACCTTGTTGACCCCATGCTGGAACGAGGTGGTGGCGCGGTCGGTTGCCGTGACCCGTTGCGCCAATGCACCGAAATAGGTGCTGTTGCCGGTAGTCAGGATCACCGCCGTGGCGGCACCGGACACCACGTTGGTGCCCATGAACAGGATGTTCTCCAGCTCCAGCGGGTTACGGGTATGGGCGTCCTGCTGATGGGCGAACTTCTCCACCGGCATGGATTCACCGGTCATCGCCGCCTGGCTGACGAACAGGTCCTTGGCACTGAGTACGCGGCAATCGGCGGGAATCATGTCGCCGGCCGACAACACAATCAGATCGCCCGGCACCAATTGCCTGATTGGCAGTTCAAGGCGCTTGGCCGCGTCCCGGCGCAGCACGGTCGCCGTGTTGCTGACCATCGCCTTCAAGGCGTCGGCGGCCTTGTTCGACTTGGCCTCCTGCCAGAAGCGCAACAGGGTCGACAGCACCACCATGGAGAAAATCACCGTGGCCGCCTTCATGTCCTCGGTCAGCCAGGAGATAACCGCCAGCAAGGTCAGCAGCAGGTTGAACGGGTTTTTATAGCAGTGCCACAGGTGCACCCACCACGGCAGCGGTTGCTCGTGCTCGACCTCATTGAGCCCGTATTGCCCGCGCAGGGCGTCGGCCTCCTGGGTGTTCAGGCCCTCGGCGTGGCTGCCCAGCGTGCCCAGCAGTTGCACGGCACTGCCGTTGGCCGCGGCCACCAGGGTTTGCGCCAGGCTGGGCGGAACTTCGCGGCTGACACTGGCGTCGGTCACGGTCTCCAGCATCGCCAGGCGGCGAAAGTGCCGGGCGATATGCCGGGTCCGCAGGAAGCCGGCGAAGAACTCTTTAAGCGTCGTGAGGTTCATGGTGTTACTCCTGCGCGAGGAAAAACCCGTCGTGCAGGTACTGGCCGTCCGTGCCGGGCCGGTCAAAGACAGGCACAGCCGAACCTGGCCCGCCCGCCGTAAAAGGCAGGCGCGTCCGTAGCATCCCGAGGTTACCCAGGTGCTGGTCAGCGTCGATGAGAGAGGATCAGGCAGACGCCAGGACTGGCCACTGCCGGGATGCCGCTTCTCGCTTTGTGAGGCGAGACAACGGCATCTGGAAGATGCGCGTTACCTTGCCAAGTATGTGCCGGTTACCGAAACCGGCCGACGACTGTCACTCGAACAAGTACCCACTGAGGGTCTCCGCTATTGATGAAAACGCGCGAAGCTTACGCCGCGATGTTGGCCGAGTAAACCGTAGGAAAGTGCCTGCGCCGGGAATGACAAGTTTCTTCAGGATGGGTTCAGGAACGCCGTCCTCCACCACACCGCTGAGCAAATGTGGGAGGGGGCTTGCCCCCGAAGACGGTGCATCAGTTCGAATTCACTGCCTGACACACCGCATTCCCAGGCAAGCTCTACCTATGAGCCAGGTGTCGTGCTTTCATTCATGAGCCTGCCGGCTATCTTGAATTTCCCCATCAAGGCAGAACAGCGGGACACGGCCATTGAGGGAAGGCAAATAACGCCACCGATAAACACGAGCAGACGAAGCTGGCTGCCGCTGCAGAAATGCCGAAACCACCTCTGAGGCAATAGCCAATGCTAATTGCTGGCCTGGACATTGATGCCTTCCCGAGCCGAAGCTGAAGGTTCGTCGTTGCGCCCGCTTGAGCAAGAAGCTGTCGGGGTCCGGATTGGCGCAGGGGTCTCGGTTGGCAGCAGCGAGCAACAATAAAATGGTATCGCCCGCCGCTAAAACGCTGTCGCCAATCGTGCAGCGCTTTGCAACAAACCGCCGGGTGTTTTGTACCGGCGAATCATAACGCGCTACCTCCGCCACCCAATCAGCGACGAGTTGGGGGGTGGTTTGCATGCCTTCAACCAGGTCAGGATGACGTTGGAGCGCGATGAGGGAATTGCCGATCAGCCCCGCAGTGGCTTCGCAGGTCTGTGACAATAGCCCGATCAGATTGGCTATCAACGCGTCATCGTCTTTCCAGGCTGAGGCTTCGTAATCACCATAAAGACGGCTCAACAGGCCGCCACCCTCATCATCGTTACCCAGCAGCGCCTGGAACAGCTGGCTCAGCCGAGCCGCCCCGCAATGGGCTTTACTGAGTTGAGCCTTGTCACTTAACGGCGAAAGGCAGGCGACAAAATCCCGTGTCATCTGCGCGACTTCTTGTAGCTGGCTGGATGTGAAGCCTATCAAGGTCGCAATGACCGACACCGGTAACGTGAACATCCACGCATTCGGGTTATCGCCCGAGACATCCAGTGTTTCAACAACCTGCGCCACGATGCCTGCGATGTTTTCCGTGCCCATCGAGGTCAAGGTGGGTTCGATAACTCTGCGGGGGCACTGGTGTTGCGCCCCCTCGTTCATGCGCATCAAACGACCGAAAATATCGCCTGCGGCGCCTTGTGCAATGGCCGCCGGAATCGGCTCGTGCACTGGACGTACAAGGCAATCGGGATGCTCCAGAATGGCCTCGACAACGCAGGCACCACTGGCAATCCATAAACCAAGATTTGCATCGAATGACAGCGCCCTTTGCTGCCTGATGCGTGCGTAATAACCGTAGGGGTCGACATGGGTTGCGGCTTCAAACGGCGTCATTTGGCGGTCCTTTTCACAAAGAACGGCTACTATCGAACAATCGTCACACCAACAATTCGCTCAGGAACGAAATATGGATTCCCAACGCAATGACACCGCCATTTCTCGTGTCGCCGGCGCCATTGCGGAACCCGCGAGGACAAGAATGCTGTGCTCGCTGATGGACGGTCACGCCCGTACCAGCACCGAAATGGCCGTCATCGCCGACGTCAGTGCCTCCACGGCAAGCGCGCACCTGGCAAGGCTTAAAGAGGACGGTTTGATCAAACTGCACACCCAGGGCAGGCACCGCTACTTCAGCCTGGCGGACGCGCACGTAGCCCAAGCTATTGAAGCCCTGATGGTGATCAGCCGAAACGCGCAGACCGCATTTGTTTCGACGACTCCCACTCGGTTGCAGTTGGCACGCACCTGTTATGACCACATGGCAGGATCCCTGGCCGTACAACTGCACGACTGTTTCATCGACTCGGGCTGGTTGACCCTGTCGGATGCGGGTGACGGTATGTATCAGCTCACCGTGCAGGGCGAAAAAGGGATGACAGGGCTCGGTGTCGAGATAGAAACCGTAAGGGCACAGCGACGTCGTTTCGCTTGCTCATGCCTGGATTGGAGCATGCGCCGTCCCCACCTCGCCGGCGCACTGGGCGCCGCTGTTCTACAGGCCGTTACAAGCCGCAAATGGGTTATCCAGGACCTCGATAGTCGGGCGTTGGCTTTGACGCCCAAGGGGCGAAAGATGCTGTACGACAGGTTTGGGATCAAGGTTGAAGACAAGGTGCTGGAAAAATCAGGCACCGCGCCCTGGTGAGACCTGTACATGCATCTCTTCAATCATCCCGAGTCAGCACTTCCAACAATTCAATCTCGAAACGCAGGTTGCTGTTTGGCTTGATATGCGCGCCCATCGAACGCTCGCCATAGGCCAGATGCGCCGGTACATACAACGTGCGCACACCGCCGACCTGCATGCCCATCAAGCCCTGGTCCCAGCCCCTGATCACGCGGCCGGTGCCGATCACGCACTGGAACGGCTTGCCCCGCTCCCAGGACGAATCGAACACCGTGCCGTCTTCCAGGGTGCCGGTGTACTGGGTGGTGATCAGCGCGCCCTTTACCACGGTTTTGTCGGTGCCCAGGCGGATGTCGGTGATCTGCAGTTCGTCGTTGCTCATGGGGGTCTCGTTAAAAGGTGAAGGGCTGGGGTTTTCCCAGAAACGGCTGGGTTTGGCAAGTGTAGGAACAGTCGGAACAATGACATTTCCCTTTAACTTGAAGGACGTTTCCGAGAGAATCCCAACCGCTTGCGCCGCCCACATTGCGTGGCTAGTCTTCGTCGGTCACTGCCAATTCAGTGACTCGGGGTTTGGTAGACCGCGAATGATTAGGCGCTAAGCGCCCCCTTCTGCAAGGCGCTTTTTTTCGGCCCTGCGTTATGGCGGCCGTGCGCAGGGCACCTTCGGGTGCACCGGGTCCTAATCACCGGTCTACCAATCTGCGTACGGCCACCACCCTAAAAGTCGTTTGGTAGCGATGGTGGTGGCCTTCTAACTTCGATTAGGAGTCAAACCATGGAAAAGCTCGTCCCCGCACCACCCGCCCCAGAACTGCAATTCTTCGCCACCACACCCGACCTCAGCTTCGAAGACGCCCTGGCCCATGCCAGCAGCGTGTTGCGTTGTGCAGCCGTTGCCGCGCAGACGGCGGGTGAGCAGTTGGATGGCACTTCGCGCACCCTGGTGATTTCGGTCATGCACCTGGTGGAGATGGCCAGCGTGATGGTGGATCGTTCGCTGGAATGCATACTGCCGGCCTGACGCAACTAAAAAATGTGAGAGGGGGCTTGCTCCCGATTGCGGTGCATCAGTCACAACATCAGTGGCTGACATTCCGCTATCGGGGGCAAGCCCCCTCCCACATTTGGACAGCAGCCCATCAGTTAGATAGCAGTGGGCTGTGAGGCTGTCGGCGGCTTCGCCACAGGTCCAGCGCTGTACCGCCATTTACTGTGGGAGGGGGCTTGCATGCATCCAGAAGCCTTTTACAACCAATGCCAAAATCGGCTCCAGAACCCCCGCCCCAGCTCATCCTTGCACCCGGCATATTGCCGCGCGTACAGCTGCGAACGCGCCTGCACCTTGCTTGCCACCGGCAGCAGCCAGGCTTTGCTGGCGTAGGTGCGCTGGCGATAGCCGCCCCAGCCTTCGTGGTAGTTCAGGTATTGGCCGTAGGCGTCGTATTTGTAGACGCCGTTGATGGTGGAGGTCTTGTCCATGTACCAACCGATAAAGTCGATGGCGTCATCGAAGTCCTCGCGATCGGCGCCGCTGCGGCCGGTGCTTTTGCGGTAGTCATCCCACACCTCATCCTTGGCCTGGGCATAGCCGGAAGCCGTGGACACGCGGCCCCAGGGGATGATCCACAGCAGGTATTTACGCGGAGTCTTGGCGTCGTAGCGAAAGCCCGACTCCTGATACATGATCGCAAAGGGTACCTGGATCGGCACGCCCCAGCGTTTTTGCGTGACCTTGGCGGCCTCGTACCAGTCGTCCTTTTCGCGGAAGATGCCGCAGAGGTCGTTGGGCGTGCGTGGCGGCGAGGTGCCGCACGCCGCCAACAGAGAGGTGAGTAATAACAGTCCGACGGCTTTGCCTGCGCTCAAGGGGCACCTTTGCGTGATACGCGTAAAATGTCGGTATTTTACGCGTTCACCGAGGCGGCGTCCTTGCCGCAGACAGTTTTTAACCCAATGGCACGCGACGGCATCGAGCTGCTCTCGCAGGCTGTTCCAGCCCAGCTGGATGCACTTGCAATTGCACTGCTCTGTATGGTGCATTCGCACTCCCACAGGGACAATTTCTCTGCACTATCCAAAACCTGGGGTGTCGTAATTCAATGCGTCCAGCCCTCGGAGAATCTATGACACAGGATGTTCTTGCCAAAGAAACCAACCGCCGCCAACTGCAACAGATCATCTCCGGGTTATCCGACGGTGTGATACTGGCGGAGGTCGACCAGACCATCCTCTGGGCCAACGAAGCTGCCCTGGCTATGCATGGTGTAGGCGATGTCATGGGGTTGGGCGCCAACACCAGGCAATACGCCGAGCGCTTCAGCTTGCGCTATCGCAACAACCATCCGCTGCAATTGGAGAGCTACCCCCTGGCCCGCGCGGCGGCGGGAGAAGAGTTCAGCGACGTGATCGTGGAGGTCATTCCTACCGCCGACCAGGAAAAGACCTGGGTGCACCGCCTGCGCAGCCTGATCATCACTGACTCGCAGGGTGAGGCGGAATTGCTGGTGCTGATCCTCAGCGATGCCACCGAATGGGCCAGCGCCGAACAGCGCTTCGAAAAAACCTTCAACGCCAACCCCGCACCTGCGGTGATCTGCCGCCTGAGTGACCTGCGCTACATCAAGGTCAATCAGGGCTTTCTGGAAATGACCGGCTACAACCGCGACCAGGTCATCGGCAAATCCGTGTACGAACTGGACGTGCTTGAACAGGCCGAGCGCAAGGATTTGGCGATCGAGCGCCTGGGGCAAGGTGCGACCATTCCGCAGATGCAGGCCGAATTGAGGCTGCCCGAAGGCGGCAGCAAGCTGGTTGTCGTGGCCGGTCAGCCCCTGGACATGAATGAAGAAGATTGCATGCTGTTCTCGTTCATGGACCTGGAGCCGCGTCGCAAGGCGGAAATCGCCCTGCGCCAGAGTGAAGAGCGATTCGCCAAATCCTTCCGCCTGACGCCAGTGCCGACCCTGGTGTGCAACGCGGCCAATCGCCAGGTGGTGGACGTCAACGAAGCGTTCATGAGCATCACGGGTTACATCAGTGAAGAACTGATCGGCAAGTCCATCGAAGAAATCAACTTCATCGACAACCTGCCCGCCAGCGCGCAATTGTTCGCCACGCTGGAAAAAGCCGGGAACCTCGACGGCCACGACCTCAAGGTACGCAAAAAAGGCAATGAGGTGATCGATTGCGTAGTGTCCGCCGACACGGTGGTGATCCAGGATGTGCCGTGCTACCTGCTGGTGTTCATGAATATTACCGAACGCAAGCGCTCGGAGCTGGAATTGGTGGCGGCCATTGAGGAAGTGATGCAGGACGCCTCTTGGTTCAGCCAGACCCTGATCGAGAAACTGGCCAACGCCAAAAGCGTCAATAGCCCTAACCTGCCGAACGTATCCTTCACCGACCTCACGGCCCGTGAGCGCGATGTGCTGGGCTTGATCTGCGAGGGCCTGGCCGACAAGGAGATCGCCTCGCGCTTGAAGCTGGCGCCCAATACCGTGCGCAATCATGTGGCGACGGTGTACTCCAAACTGGGCGTTCACAGCCGCAGTGCGGCCATCGTCTGGGCCCGTGAACGCGGGCTATTTGCTGGCGAACTGCGGGTAAAAAACAAGCGCTGAGAGTGCAAATGCACTAGTGCAGCTAGTGCGAATTCGCCTTATTAGGCAGCGGGGCAGGCAATAATCTTCAAGGCATCGTATCTGTGCCTTGAAGGAACCTGCATGCTTACCCTCTCTCAATTGCGAAATTGCATCGAAGAAGGCCTGTCACCGCTGACCTGCGAATTCACCCTGTGCCGGGATGCGTCCCTGACCCTCAAGGTATTCGACGCCGAAACCGGCCGGGTCGACCTGGTGGTCACCGGGATCAGCACCAACCGGCTGCAGACCCCGGAAGAAGTGGCGAAGATGGTCGATGAATTGCGCTATGAACTGCAGAGCAATACCGTCGGCAAACTCAACCTGGATGACTTGCCTTCAGCTTCGCCCCAATAAAATAGAACACCCCCGCCGCCGACGATAAACGCATAAAGACCCGGCTCAAACCGAGCAGCAGGCCGCTTGAAGGTAACGCGACCATTGCGGCCGGTTACCTTAACGCAGGAAAGATGACACAAGCAGGTGGTCCGCCAGGATTATTTCTTGACCGGCGTGATCTCTAGGATGGTGCCATTGGTAGTTTTGAGCAGGACGTACTTGTCACCTACACGCGCCCATTGACTCTCATCTTCGGGCTGCTTGAGGCCGTGTTTTTTCCAGTCTTTAACCGCTGATTCCTCACGCATCAACATGTCCGGGGCGCGATCACCTTCTTTCAAGTCACGCGCATTGATGTTCGAAGGCTGCACAGTTTCCTGAGGCGTGTCACCGGCCTGCACCACGAAACTGGCGGTAGACAGGCTTGCGGCAACGAGAACACAGGCAATTAGGGAGTTGGACTTCATGGGTGCTCCTTCAATTCAGGGGGACGTACCCAGAATCCGACCGCGGCGGTGCGCAATCATTCAGCTCAAAACACCAACCGGCGCTGTGGCGAGGGAGCTTGCTCCCGCTGGGCTGCACAGCAGACCCAAAACGCCCAACCGAGATACATCTGAACGAACACGGCGGATGAGGTGGGGCAGCTTCGCTGCCCGGCGGGAGCAAGCTCCCTCGCCACAAGGGGGAACTCAAGCTTATAACCAGGTTGCGTCCCAGAGCGAGTAGTCGCCGATATGCTCGACCAGCCGGGCCCTCAAGGGGTTAGCAATGATATAGCGCGCGATTTTTACAAGATCCTCTTCGGCTCGCGCTGCACGATCATGGTATCCGTGCTGCCAAAACGCGCCCCTGGTACAACAGTTTCGATTGATGGTCAGCGTGCTGCGTGACTTCACTTGCTGCATCACCTGCGGCAACGTTGCATCGCGCAGCTCAAACATCCAGTGAAGGTGATCCGGCATGATGACCCAGGCCAACGAAGCAACCAGACCGAGATCATGGGCGCGCTTGAGTTCTGCAACCAATAACCGCCCCAGAAACAGGTCGGTAAATACCGGACGCCGCTGATAAACCACAGCTGTCACCAAGTAGACGCGACCTGTTTCTGAATAACGACCACGCCGTAGCAGATGCGAGTTCGGTCTATGAAGCAATCCTTTTGCTCCTCTTGATTGAATGGATGACTCATTCAACCTAGCAGTCCAGAAAAAGACCGCCCCCTAACTCAATTTCATTATATTTCCCCACCCCTGTGGCGAGGGAGCTTGCTCCCGCTGGGCTGCGCAGCAGACCCAAAACGCCCAACCGAGATACCTCTGAACGAACACGGCGGATGAGGTGGGGCAGCTTCGCTGCCCAGCGGGCGCAAGCTCCCTCGCCACAAAAACCCACACCCATTGCCGCAATGAAATTTATCCTGTAATTTTTCATGAAATTATTCGAACTAAATTTCATGACACTCCAAGACGAACTCGCCACCCTCGCCGCCCTGATCCACGACCTGCGCAAGCACAAGAAACTCACCCTCGCCCAGCTTGCGCAGAAAATCGAGCGGTCGGTGGGTTTTCTGTCCCAGGTCGAGCGCGGCCTGTCGCGCCCGACCGTGGCTGACCTGACCGCCATCAGCCACGCCCTCGACGTCCCCACCACTTACTTCTACAGCCGGCCCAAACCCAAGGCGGTGGACTGGGTTACCCGCCCCAACGAGCGGCGCACGGTGTACTACGCCAATGGCATCACCGACATCCTCGTCTCGCCCAGCATGAACGGCGCGTTTTCGATGCTCGACAGCTTGTTGGCACCCGGCGCCAACAGTGGTGAGCAGACCATGAGCGACCGCGCCGAACAGGCCGGTTTCGTGCTGGAGGGTGAGTTGACCCTGTGGGTTGAGGGTGAAGCCGATGCGGTCACCCTCGGCCCTGGCGACAGCTTCCATCTCGCCAGCTTCGCCCACTGCCGCTACGCCAACCTGACCAACCTGCCCGCCCGCGTGCTGTGGGTTTACAACTAGGAGCTGCACCCGTGAAAAGCCCATCTGCGACCCTGCTGGCCGAAGTCCGGACCTTCCGCCAGAACCATCCCGACGTGCGCTATGTCGACCTGATCGCCCTGGACATTGCGGGGCATTTCTACGGCAAACGTTACCCGGTGGAGATGCTTGAGAAAGTCGCCGCCGGCGGCCCCTTGAAGTTGCCGCAGAACGCGGTATTGCTGGGGGCCCAGGGCGGGTTGTTCAAGATTGGCGACTACTGCTTCAACGACGGTGACCCGGATGCCAATCGGCGCCTGGTTCCGGGTACGCTCAAGCCGGTGAGCTGGGAGTCGCAGCCGCTGGGGCAGATGCTGATCACCTCCGACGGCACCGAAGCGCCGATCGAATTCGAACCCCGCGAAGTGCTGGCCAAAGTGCTGGAGCGCCTGCATCTCAAAGGCATTCACCCGGTCGTGGCGTTTGAGCTGGAGTTCTACCTGTTCGACAAAAAACTCGACAACGGCCTGCCGCAATTCCCCCGCGACCCGCTGAGCGATGATGCCGACGACCAGCCCAACCTGCATATCGAGCGGCTGTCGCGCTTTGGCGACGTGCTGGACGACATGGCGCAAACCGCCAAGGCCCAGGGCATCGATATCACAGTGATCACCGCCGAAATCGGCCCGGGCCAGTTCGAAATCAATTTCGGCCATTGCGACGACGGCCTGCGCGCCGCCGACTGGGCCGCCCTGTTCTGCCGCAGCACGCGCGGCGTGGCACTCAAGCACGGCTACCGCGCCAGCTTCATGGCCAAGCCTTACCTGCAATTTCCGGGCAGCGGCATGCATGTGCACGTCAGCCTGTATGACGGCGCGGGCAACAATCTGCTGGCGGCGCACCAGCAGCAACCGCTGCGCCACGCCGTCGCCGGTTGCCTGGCGTTGCTGCCCCACTGCATGCCGATCTTCGCGCCCAACCACAACGCCTTGCGCCGCCTCGGCGGTACGGTCAATGCCGCCACCCGCGCCAGCTGGGGCTTCGAAGACCGGGATGCGTGCGTGCGCATCCCCGAGTCGGACCCACGCAATCTGCGTATCGAGCATCGCCTGGCCAGCGCCGATGCCAACCCCTATCTGGTGTTGGCGGCGATACTCGCCGGTTTGGAGCATGGCCTCGAAGCCAGACAGGAACCCATCGCGCCGCTGAATGAAGACCGCAGCAGCGGCACCCATTTCCCCGTAGAAATGCTCGACGCCGTGCGCGCCATGCACCATCAGCCGGTGGTGCGCGACAAGCTGGGCGCGGAATTTGTCGAGGTGTATTGCGAGAACAAGCGCCAGGACCACCTGGCGTTCCAGCAGGAGATTCATGCGCGGGAATATCGCTGGTTCCTCTGAACAATGCACCACCGCCTACCACTACAATCAGATAGTGAAGTTCCAAGCGCTGCCTGACACAACAGGGTCCAAATGTGGGAGGGGGCTTGCCCCCGATAGCGGTGGTTCAGTCACAGTTGCATTGACTGATACAAAGCTATCGGGGGCAAGCCCCCTCCCACATTTTTGATTCGGTTTCGTCAGTCAATGTTCGCCGAGTAACAAACTCTGCTCCCGCGCGCACAACTCCACCACATAGTCCCACAACACCCGCAACCGCACTGACTTGTGCAACTCCCGCCGCGAACTGATCCAATAACTGCGCTGGATGCTCTCCCCTGGCAACAATGGCACCAAATCCGCATCGCCCGCCGCCATGAAACAAGGCAATACCGCGATCCCCAAGCCGGATCGCGCGGCCTGGTGCTGGGCAATCACGCTGGTGCTGTGGAACACCACCCTGGGAGTGCGACAAAAGCTGCTGAGGAATTTCAGTTCCTGGCTGAACAGCAGGTCGTCGACGTAATCGATCCAGGCATGGGCCGCGAGGTCTTCGCGCTTTTCAATCGGCGGATGACGCGCCAGATAAGCGCGGCTGGCGTACAGCGCCAGGCGGTAATCGGTGAGTTTGCGGGTGACCAGTTGATCGACGCTGGGGCGTTCCAGGTGAATGCTGATTTCCGCTTCGCGGTTGAGGATGCTGACAAAGCGCGGCACCGCGACCAACTCCACTTCCAGGCCGGGATAACGTTCAAACAGCCCGCCCATGCGCCCGGCGAGGAACATCACCCCCAAGCCCTCTGCCACACCGAGGCGAATCTTGCCCAGGGGCGCCGCCGAGTGGGTGAGTTCGTCCTCAGCCAGCAGCGCCACGTTTTCCATGGCTTCGGCATGTTTGAGCAGGGCTTCGCCGGACGGCGTCAGCTCGTAACCCTGGGCGTGCTGCACGAACAGCGCAGTGCCGAGGCTTTTTTCGATGGCCTCGATATGCCGGGCCACCGTGGCATGCGTGGTTTTCAAACGTTGCGCCGCAGTGAGCAAGCGGCCGCTGCGCTGCAACTCGAGAAAAAACCGCAGGTCATTCCAGTCGAACATATCGCCTCCGTTGCGCACGCGTGGGCAGAACTGTTTAAAAACGCACAGCAGCTGGGCAAAAACTAACATTTTTAAGACGAAAACTAACAACTAGGATGGAGCCAATAAGAAAAACAAGCGAGACCCCAGATGCCCATTGCAACTGCTGAATACGATTACGTGATCGTCGGCGCCGGCCCCGCCGGCTGCTTGCTGGCCAATCGTCTGTCCGCCGACCCGGCCCATCGCGTCCTGCTGCTGGAAGCCGGTGGTCGCGATAACTACGCCTGGATTCATATCCCGGTCGGCTACCTGTTCTGCATCGGCAACCCGCGCACCGACTGGTGCTTCAAGACCCAGGCCCAGGAAGGCCTGCATGGCCGCGCCCTGAGCTACCCGCGCGGCAAGGTACTGGGCGGTTGCTCGTCCATCAACGGCATGATCTATATGCGCGGCCAGGCCCGGGACTATGACGGCTGGGCGGCGCAAGGCAATCCGGGCTGGGCCTGGGATGACGTATTACCGCTGTTCAAGCACAGCGAAAACCATTTTGCCGGCGATTCGCCGTTCCACAGCGACGGCGGCGAATGGCGCGTTGAGCAACAGCGCCTGCACTGGCCCATCCTGGACGCGTTTCGCGACGCAGCCGACCAAAGCGGCATCGCCAACATCAGCGATTTCAATCAGGGCGACAACGAAGGTTGCGGTTATTTCCAGGTCAACCAGAAGGCCGGAGTACGCTGGAACGCGGCCAAGGCGTTTCTCAAACCGGTCCGCCAACGCCCCAACCTGACCGTTTTGACCGAGGTGGAGGTGGACCGCGTGGTGCTGGAAAACGGCCGCGCATCTCAGGTGATCGGGCGCCGGCACGGCCAGCAATCGAGTTGGAAAGCCTGCAGGGAAATCGTGCTGTGCGCCGGTGCAGTCGGCTCGCCAGGCATCCTGCAACGCTCGGGCATTGGTCCGGGCCATGTGCTCAAACCGCTGGGCATCGATGTGGTGCATGAACTGCCGGGCGTCGGTGGCAACCTGCAGGACCACCTGCAACTGCGCCTGATCTACAAACTGGAAAACGCGCGCACCCTGAACCAGATCGCCGGTACCCTATGGGGCAAGATGGGCATGGGCCTGCGCTACTTGTATGACCGCAGCGGGCCGCTGTCGATGGCGCCCAGCCAGCTTGGCGCGTTTGCCCGCTCCGGGCCGGAGCAGACCTCGGCCAATCTTCAATACCATGTGCAGCCGCTGTCGCTGGAACGCTTTGGCGAACCGCTGCACGCGTTCCCCGCCTTTACCGCCTCGGTCTGCGACCTGCGCCCGCAGAGTCGCGGGCGAATCGATATCCGCTCGGCCAACCCGGCGGATGCACCGTTGATCCAACCCAACTACCTCAGCCACCCGGAAGACCTACGCGTGGCCGCCGACGCCATTCGTCTGACGCGGCGCATCGTGGCCGCGCCAGCCCTGAGCCGGTTCAAGCCGGTTGAATACTTGCCTGGTGACGCGCTGCAAACCGAAGAACAGTTGCACGAAGCCGCGGCGCGGATCGGCACCACCATCTTCCATCCGGTGGGCACCTGCCGCATGGGCGATGACAAGGACGCGGTGGTCGACGCACAGCTGCGCGTGCATGGCGTGCCGGGCCTGCGCATCGCCGATGCCTCGATCATGCCGCGCATTACCTCGGGCAACACCTGCTCACCGACGCTGATGATCGCCGAGAAGGCCGCGCAGCTGATCCTTTCACCGCACACAAGGAGCCTCGCCCCGCAGAGAGAACTGGTTCACGCAATCTGAATAGCGGCGCCGCACACGGCGCCGACAGTGGAACAACAATAAATAATCACTGTGAGGGTTACCCGATGTCAGAACATGCTCAACCCCTGGGCTCGGCGCTGGATGCGAGCACCGGCAACGACTCGAAGAAAGTCATTTTTGCCTCGTCCCTCGGGACGGTTTTCGAATGGTATGACTTCTTCCTCTACGGCGCCCTCGCGGCGGTGATCAGCAAGCAGTTCTTTGCCGGGGTCAACGACACCACGGCGTTTATCTTCGCGCTGATGGCATTCGCCGCAGGCTTCGTGGTGCGGCCGTTCGGCGCGCTGGTATTCGGCCGCCTGGGCGACATGATCGGGCGTAAGTACACCTTCCTCGTCACCATCATTCTGATGGGCGTGGCGACCTTTTGCGTAGGCCTGCTGCCAACCTATGCCAGCATCGGCATCGCCGCGCCGATCATTCTGATCGTGCTGCGCATGCTGCAAGGCCTGGCGCTGGGCGGCGAATACGGTGGCGCCGCCACCTATGTGGCCGAGCATGCGCCTGCCGGCAAACGCGGCTTGCACACCAGCTGGATCCAATCCACCGCCACCCTTGGCCTGCTGCTGTCGTTGCTGGTGGTGCTGGCCTGCCGTTACTTCACCGGCGACCAGTTCGAGGTGTGGGGCTGGCGCATCCCGTTCCTGTTTTCCATCGTGCTGCTGGGCATCTCCACCTGGATTCGCATGAGCCTGCACGAATCGCCGGCATTCCTGAAAATGAAAGAGGAAGGCAAGGCCAGCAAGGCGCCGATCCGCGAGTCGTTCGGTAAGTGGGAAAACCTCAAGGTCGTGCTGATCGCGCTGTTCAGCATCAACGGCGGGCAGGCGGTGACCTTTTATGCGGCGCAGTTTTATGTGCTGTTTTTCCTCACCCAGTTCCTGAAGATGGACCCGGCCCTGGCCAACATGTTGCTGATCATCAGCGTGGTGATTGGCGCGCCGTTCTTCATCCTGTTTGGCTGGCTGTCGGACAAGGTCGGGCGCAAGCCGGTGCTGATGCTCGGTCTGCTGCTGGCGACCTTCCTGTACTTCCCGATCTTCAAGGGCCTGGCGCACTACACCAACCCGGCGATGGACCAGGCCAGCCGCCAGGCACCGATCACCGTGCAGGCCGACCCGGCCACCTGCACCTTCCAGTTCGACCCGGTGGGCAAGGCGCGCTTTGACAGCCCCTGCGACAAGGTCAAGACCTTCCTGGTCAAGCAAGGCCTGCCGTACAGCAGCGTCGCGGCCCCTGCCGGCGCGCCGGTGCAAGTCAGCGTGGGTGACGTACGTATCGACGGCTTTGACGAAGCGGCACTGCGCGGCGCGGTGACCCTGGCCGGCTACCCGAGTTCGGCGGACATGGCCCAGGTCAACAAAGTGATGGTGGTGGTGCTGATCGTGGCACTGATCCTGATCGCAGCCATGTGCTACGGCCCCTTGGCGGCGCTGATGGTGGAACTGTTCCCGACACGCATCCGCT
This sequence comes from Pseudomonas orientalis, assembly GCF_001439815.1. Taxonomy (GTDB): domain Bacteria; phylum Pseudomonadota; class Gammaproteobacteria; order Pseudomonadales; family Pseudomonadaceae; genus Aquipseudomonas; species Aquipseudomonas orientalis. Next base: position 183,513 of record NZ_JYLM01000011.1, read on the forward strand.
ACACCTCGATGTCGCTGCCCTACCATATCGGTAACGGCTGGTTCGGCGGGTTCCTGCCGACCGTATCGTTTGCGCTGGTGGTGTACACCGGGGATATCTTCTATGGCTTGTGGTACCCGGTGGTGGTGACCGGGGTCAGTCTGATCGTCGGGCTGTTCTGCCTGAAGGAAACCCGGCATGTGGATATCGATAACAACTGAGTTGCCTTAAGCACTGCACATCCCCTGTGGGAGCAAGCCCCCTCCCACATTTGCTTTTTGGTGCTCACACATATTGCTGTACATCCATACAGATAATGGTTGCTCAAATCGCTCTGACTAAGCATCCTGCAAGGCATCAACCCGATCCGATGTGATGACTATGCAGCTGTACCTCTGTGAAAAACCCTCCCAGGCCAAGGACATCGCGGCCGTGCTCGGCGCCAGTCGCCGGGGCGATGGCTGCTGGCTGGGCAACGGAGTCACAGTCACCTGGTGCATCGGCCACCTGCTGGAAACCGCGCCGCCTGACGCGTATGACGCCAAATACAAACGCTGGGTGCTGGCCGACCTGCCGATCGTCCCGGAAAAATGGAAGATGCAGGTCAAACCCAGGACCGCCAGCCAGTTCAAGGTAGTCAAGCGCCTGCTGGGCGAAGCCACGGAGCTGGTGATCGCGACCGATGCCGACCGCGAGGGTGAAATGATCGCCCGTGAGCTGGTGGAACATTGCCGTTACCGAGGGCCGATCCAGCGGTTGTGGTTGTCGGCGCTGGATGATGCCTCCATCCGCAAGGCACTGGCCGCGCTCAAGCCCGGCGCGCACACCTTCAACCTGTACCACTCGGCCCTGGGCCGCTCCCGCGCCGACTGGCTGATCGGCATGAACATGAGCCGCCTGTTTACGTTGCTCGGACGTCAATCCGGTTATCAGGGCGTACTGCCGGTCGGCCGCGTGCAAACCCCCACCTTGCGCCTGGTGGTCGACCGTGACCGCAGCATTGCCGATTTCATCCCCGTGGCGTATTGGGCCATCGATGTCGACCTGCGCCACGAAAGCATGACCTTCACCGCCCAATGGCGCGCCGCCGACGATGCCTGCGATGACCAGGGCCGTTGCCTCAACCCGCAACTGGCCCGGGACGCCGCCGACGCCATGAGCCAAGCGGCCGGCGCGCGACTGGTGAAGCTGCGCACCGAACGCATGCGCGAGGTCGCCCCCCTGCCCTTCGACCTCGGCACCCTGCAGGAGATCTGCTCCAAAAAGCTCGGCCTCGGCGCTCAGGAAACCCTGGATATTGCCCAATCACTCTACGAAACCCACAAGGTCATCACCTACCCGCGCAGTGATTGCGGCTATTTGCCATTGAGCCAGCACAGCGAGGCGCCGAAGATTCTCGCCGCACTGGGCCGAGCGGATACAGCGGTGGGCGAGTTGATGCAGCATATCGATCCCCAGCGCCGCTCGCGGGCCTGGAACGACGCCAAGGTCAGCGCCCACCACGGCATTATTCCCACAGGGGCCGGCAAGGACATTGGGCAACTCACTGGGAAGCACCGCGCGGTCTACACGCTGATACGCGCGCGCTACCTGGCGCAATTTCTGCCCAACCATGAATACGACCGTACCCAGGCGGACTTCGACTGTGCAGGCCAGGCGTTGCGCGCGGTGGGCAAAGTCGTCATCGAACCGGGCTGGAAACGCGCATTGCCCGAGGCTCTCGCCCCGGCCAAGGGTCGGGAAACCCCTGCGCCCCAGGCCTTGCCGATGTTGGTGCAGGGCCAGGACTGCGCGGTGGCCAAGGTCAACCTCAAGGATCTGTGGACCCAGCCGCCCAAGCCGTTTACCGAAGGCGACCTGATCAAGGCGATGAAAAACGTCGCCAAGCTGGTGCAAGACCCGCTGCTCAAGCAAAAGCTCAAGGACACCACCGGCATCGGCACCGAGGCCACCCGCGCCGGCATCATCCAGGGGTTGCTGGACCGTGGTTACCTGGTAAAGAACGGCAAGGCACTGTCGGCTACCCCGGCCGCGTTCAGCCTGATCGATGCCGTACCCCGCGCCATCGCGGACCCCGGCACCACCGCCATCTGGGAGCAGGCGCTGGATATGGTGCAAAGCGGCGAAATGAGCCTGGAAGAGTTCGTCGCCAAACAAGCGGCGTGGATGAGCAAGCAGGTGGCTCGTTGCAATGGCATGCGCATGACCATCACCGCCCCCGCCAGCCCGGCAGGCAAAGGCGCGGCGGCGTGGAAAAACAAACGCAAGAGCGCGCCACGCAAGACGGCGGCCAGCCCCAAGCGGGCAAAAAAGCCGGCAAATGCCGGGTAAAACGCAAAAAAATCCGGCGAATGACGCTTTTCGACGGGTTTAACGCCGCTTTGGACCTTGCTGCAACCCAGTCCGTCTAGGATTCTGTAGGGGATAGCTGACTACCTAACAACAACACCGGAGTGGCCGCCATGAAAACCGTCGCAGAATTGCTCAAAGCCAAGGACCAGAAGAACCAGGACGTCCACACCATCCAGTGGGACCACACCGTGTTCGAGGCGCTGGTGCGCATGTCCGAAAAAAACGTCGGGGCTTTGCCTGTGGTCAAGGACGGCGCAGTGGTGGGGATCATCAGCGAGCGCGATTACGCACGTAAACTCATCCTCAAAGGGCTGTCGTCGGTGACCACCCGCGTTGACGACGTGATGAGCTCTCCGGTCATCACCGTAGATACCCATAAAACGGTCGAGGCGTGCATGAACATCATGACCGACAGTCACCTGCGCCACCTTCCGGTCGTCGAAGACGGCAAGCTGCTCGGCCTGTTGTCCATCGGCGACCTGGTCAAGGAAGCCATTGCTGAACAAGCCGCCTTGATCAACCAGCTGGAGCAGTACATCCGCGGCGAATAGGAGATCCCATGCTCGACACGCTGGAACATCAAGCAGACCACCTCGACATGCTGCACCGGGCGATGGCCGAAAAGCGCTTCCTGGTGCTGACCGGTGCGGGCATCAGCACCTCGTCGGGTATCCCCGACTACCGTGACAGCGACGGAGTGCGCCGGGGCAGAGCGCCGATGATGTACCAGGAGTTCCTCGCTACCGCCCAAGCACGCCGCCGTTATTGGGCCAGGGCGATGCTGGGTTGGCCACGGGTGCGCCTTGCCCGGCCGAACAGGGCGCATCAGGCCCTGGCGACCTTGCAGCAACGTGGGATCATCAGCGGCCTGATCACGCAAAACGTCGACACGCTGCACGATCAGGCCGGCAGCCATGATGTGATCGAGCTGCATGGCAGTTTGCACCGGGTGCTGTGCCTGGATTGCCAGCAGCGCAGCGAGCGTGACCTGATCCAGCAGCGGATGGAAATCGATAACCCGCACTTTGCGCACGTCCATGCGGTGCAAGCGCCTGACGGCGATACCTTGCTCGACCCTGCGTTCGAAGAGCGCTTTGAAGTCCCACGCTGCCCCCATTGCGAGGGGCAACGACTGAAACCGGACGTGGTGTTCTTTGGTGAAAACGTGGCGCCTGCTACCGCAGCCAAGGCCATGGCGGCCGTGCACGATGCCGAGGGGCTGCTGGTCGTGGGCTCGTCGCTGATGGCTTATTCGGCGTATCGCCTGTGCAAGGCGATGGTGGAACAGGGCAAGCCGGTGATCGCCATCAACCTGGGCAAGACCCGCGCAGATGAGCTGCTGCTGGTGAAGATCGAAGCGCAGTGCGAGCAACTATTACTTCTGCTGGTCGAGCGCCTGTAGGAGCGAGCTTGCTCGCGAAAAACCCACAGGCGCCGCGTGCAACTTATCCACTTCACTAAACGCTATGACGCGACCCACCGCACGAAAAATGACGCCCAAGTCACGTTTTCCCTGCATCTTCCCGCCCCCACAGCGATTTATGTAGTGCCTTAAAATAATCACTACATAATCGTTGACGTAAGCTATCTGTCCTTGCATTATCGAGACGTCTCCCGGATCGGGAGCGTTGGTAACACGCGTTTGAACAGGCTCGTCTGACCGCCGAGCTGTTTTTCCGGATGTGCACTGCCCACAAGGCAGATTGATGAAGCTGACTGGCCCCGAAGGGGATCGGTACAAGGAGCTAAAGCGCTGCTTGTCTTCGTTATGAAAGCGTTGCGTAGCGGTTCATCAGCAAAACTACATGCATCGGTTCACGACCCTGCCCGTATTCGGCAGACCGTCACTGACGCCCGGTTTTCTGAGCCGGAGACAACTTTGAAGTTTTAACGAATCAATTGATAGATCGCCAACTGGTCAAGGGGCTTACACATGAATCTGAACAACCAACCCACTATCGATGAATTGGCTGAGATGTTCGCCGCGCAGAAAGACACACTCGACGACCATATCCTGTGGATTGGCAAATCGGGCGAAGTCCAACTTGACTGCCTGGCGCCTCACACCGAAGAAGCCGAGTTCGACCGCAATCACCGTGAACTGGCGGCGCGCCTGAAGATGTACCGTCGTGGCCAGGGTTATGTCGGCAAGAAAGCGGCGGCCGATCGCAACTTTATCGAGCAAGTGTTCGACACACTTAACAATGCCTGGGCCTCTTTCAAAGACAGCTCGCAAGTTAAAGTGATTGATCGTTACTACTAAGTTTGTTGTTCTAATGTGGGGGCTGAATTGCCAGCCCCCACATTTATAAGTGGTGTACTTGATCGTTCCCTCGCTCTGCGTGGGAATGCATCCCGTGACGCTCCGCGTCACCATTGCGCAGGTGCCGCATTTAGCGTTGAAAGCAGGACGCGGAGCGTCCTGGGTGGCATTTCCACGCGGAGCATGGGAACGATCTTGTAAAACAGGATATTCAGAACGTTGGAAACCGCCCCCTCCCCGCTTCATCTTTGAAGATATCAAACAGCACCTGCGCCGCTGCCGACAGTTCATGCCCAGGCTTGGTCAGCACGCCAATGGGCCGCTCGATCACCGGGCCGGTCAAGGTGATGCAATGGGCGCCCGCCTCCTCCATCTGCCGTGCGCACAATGCCGGCACAGCGCTGACCCCCAAACCGCTGGCAACCATCTTGCCCACCGTAGCCAATTGATGGCTTTCCAACGCCACCGGCAGTTTCATTTGCAACGCGCCCAAATGCTCTTCGAGCATCACCCGCACCGTCGATGGGCGTTGAAGGGTAATGAAGGGTTGCTCCAGCAGGCTTTTCCAGTCGATTTCAGCCCAATGCGCCAAAGGCGAATCGCCCGGGACCACGGCGATAAAGCGGTCCAGGTACAACGGCGTGAACGCCAATGACGAACCGTCGGACGGTTCGAACGCCACGCCCAGTTCCACTTGGCGGTCGCGCACCATCTCCAGCACTTGCTCATTGATCAGGTCATGCACCGTCACATTCACCTGAGGGTAACGTGCGCGGAATATCTTCAGGATCGGCGGCAGCAGGTTGCCGGCAAATGACGGCATCGCCGCCACCGTCACACGCCCGCGTTGCAGGGTGAAGCGTTGGCGCAGTTCGTCCTCGGCGTTGTCCCAATCGGCAATCAATCGGCGCGCCAGCGGCAGCAGGGATTCGCCTTCGGGGGTCAGCGCGACGTTGCGTGTATTACGGCTGAACAGGCGCCCGCCCAACCCTTCTTCAAGGCCTTTGATCGTCAGGCTCAGCGCCGATTGGGACAGGTGCAGGCGCTCACACGCAGCGGCAAAACTCAGGCTCTGGGCCACGGCCAGGAAGGCACGCATTTGTTTGATGGTCATAGGAAGCTCCAAGCGACAAGTTGAAAGCTGCAAGTGAAAGCAGTCGCCGACGATGCTTGAAGCTTGCGGCTTGAAGCTGATTATGCTGTTTTCCAAACCAATCAACCTAAAAAAACAACTTAACAAATCAATCCGTCAGCGCAACACTCGGTCCATTGGCTGGCCCACACACAATAAAAGAGGTGCATATGGCAGGTTTCGATAAGCGCGTGGCGTCCTACGAAGAAGCGCTGGCAGGTCTGGAAGACGGCATGACCGTGCTCTCCGGCGGCTTTGGCCTGTGCGGAATTCCGGAAAACCTCATCAATGAGATCAAGCGCAAAGGCACCCGTGACCTGACCGTGGTGTCCAACAACTGCGGCGTCGACGGTTTCGGCCTGGGCGTGTTGCTGGAAGAAAAGCAGATCCGCAAAGTGATCGCTTCCTACGTGGGCGAAAACGCTCTGTTCGAAAAGCAGTTGCTCAGCGGCGAAATCGAAGTGGTCCTGACCCCCCAGGGCACCCTCGCGGAAAAAATGCGTGCAGGCGGCGCCGGTATCCCGGCCTTCTTCACCGCCACCGGCGTCGGCACCCCGGTCGCCGAAGGCAAGGAAACCCGCGAATTCAACGGCCGCCCCTACCTGATGGAGGAGTCCATCACCGGTGACTTCGCCATCGTCAAAGGCTGGAAAGCCGACCACTTCGGCAACGTCATCTATCGTCACACCGCCCAGAACTTCAACCCGCTGGCCGCCACCGCCGGCAAGATCACCGTGGTCGAAGTCGAGGAAATCGTCGAACCGGGCGAGCTGGACCCGGCGCAGATCCACACCCCTGGCATCTACGTCGACCGGATCATCTGCGGCACCTTCGAGAAGCGCATCGAACAGCGCACGGTCCGCAAATAATCCCCGTCCAGAACAATAAGAGGAATCAACCATGGCTCTGACCCGCGAACAAATGGCTCAACGCGTCGCCCGCGAAATGCAGGACGGTTTCTACGTCAATCTCGGCATCGGTATTCCAACCCTGGTGGCCAACTACATTCCCGACGGCATGGAAGTGATGCTGCAATCGGAAAATGGCCTGCTCGGCATGGGGCCGTTTCCGACTGAAGACACCATCGATGCCGACATGATCAACGCCGGCAAACAAACGGTTACCGCGCGCATCGGCGCCTCGATTTTCTCCTCCGCCGAGTCCTTCGCGATGATTCGCGGCGGCCACGTCGACCTCACCGTACTCGGCGCTTTCGAAGTGGACGTACAAGGCAACATCGCCTCGTGGATGATCCCCGGCAAGCTGGTCAAGGGCATGGGCGGCGCCATGGACCTGGTGGCCGGTGCGGAAAACATCATCGTGATCATGACCCACGCGTCCAAGGACGGTGAGTCCAAATTGCTCAGCCAGTGCAGCCTGCCGCTGACCGGAGCCCACTGCATCAAGCGGGTGCTGACGGACCTGGCCTACCTGGAAATTGAAAATGGCGCTTTTGTCCTCAAGGAACGCGCACCTGGCGTCAGCGTTGAAGAGATTGTCAGCAAGACCGCCGGTAAACTGATCGTCCCGGACCACGTTCCAGAAATGCATTTCCAGTGAGGACAGATTCCATGCAAGACGTCGTGATTGTTGCTGCCACCCGCACCGCCGTGGGCAGCTTTCAAGGTTCGCTGGCCAGTATCCCGGCCCCTGAACTGGGCGCTGCGGTGATTCGTCGCCTGCTGGAGCAGACCGGCCTCGACCCGGCCGAAGTGGATGAAGTGATTCTCGGCCAGGTACTCACCGCCGGCAGCGGCCAGAACCCGGCGCGCCAGGCCTCGATTCTCGCCGGCCTGCCCCACGCCGTGCCGAGCCTGACGCTGAACAAGGTGTGCGGCTCCGGCCTCAAGGCCCTGCACCTGGGGGCACAGGCGATCCGTTGCGGCGACGCCGACGTGATCATCGCCGGCGGCATGGAAAACATGAGCCTTGCGCCCTACGTACTGCCCGCTGCGCGCACCGGTTTGCGCATGGGCCACGCCAAGATGATCGACAGCATGATCACCGACGGTCTGTGGGATGCGTTCAACGACTACCACATGGGCATCACCGCGGAAAACCTGGTGGACAAATACGGCATCAGCCGCGAGGCGCAGGACGCCTTTGCCGCCGCCTCCCAGCAAAAAGCAATCGCCGCCATCGAAGCCGGGCGGTTTGCCGATGAGATCACGCCCATCCTGATTCCCCAGCGCAAGGGCGACCCGGTGGCCTTCGCCGTGGACGAACAGCCGCGCGCCGGGACCACCGCCGAGTCTCTGGCCAAGCTCAAGCCCGCGTTCAAAAAGGACGGCAGCGTCACCGCCGGCAACGCTTCGAGTCTCAACGACGGTGCCGCAGCGGTGCTGTTGATGAGCGCCGCCAAAGCCAAGGCCCTCGGCCTGCCCGTGCTGGCACGCATCGCCAGCTATGCCAACGCCGGGGTCGACCCGGCGATCATGGGCATCGGCCCGGTTTCGGCCACCCGCCGCTGCCTGGACAAGGCCGGCTGGGAATTGGGCGACCTGGACCTGATCGAAGCCAACGAAGCCTTCGCCGCGCAATCCCTGGCGGTAGGCAAAGAACTGGAATGGGACGCCGAAAAGGTCAACGTTAACGGCGGCGCCATCGCCATCGGCCACCCGATCGGCGCTTCAGGCTGCCGCGTGCTGGTGACTCTGCTGCATGAAATGATCAGGCGCGACGCCAAGAAAGGTTTGGCGACGCTGTGCATCGGTGGTGGTCAAGGCGTGGCCCTGGCCCTCGAACGCGGCTGATGGTCCAAGAGCAACACGGAAAGGGCCCGGTTCCACGAAAACCGGGCCTTTTCTTTATTGATCGTTCCCTCGCTCCGCGTGGGAATGCATCCCGTGACGCTCTGCGTCACCCTTGCGCAGGTGCCGGATCTTGCGCCGAAAGCGGGACGCGGAGCGTCCGGGGCGGCATTCCCACGCAGAGCGTGGGCACGATCAACGCCGCAAGCGATCAGCGCTTCATACAGCGCTGATACCGCTCATCCACCCGCTTGGCAAACCACGCCGTGGTCAGGTTACGGGTGATCTTCGGGCTTTTGAGCACGATGCCCGGCAGTATCGCCCGTGGCAGTGGTTTGCCGGCGGCCTTGTCGGCCAGGGCGAACACACGCTTGTAAAGGGTGGTGTCCTCGAAGTCCAAAGTGTCGCCTTGCTCCAGTTGACTGCGAATGCTGGGATTACGCATATCCAGTTTCGCCCCCAGCGAACGCACCGCCAGCTCGGTGGTACCGGGCAGCAACGAACCATAGCGAATCAAATCCCCATCCAGCGCCAGCTCGGTGCCTGAGGCGCGGCTGACCGCAACCTGGAACGCAGCATTGCGGCTGGCGTACCAACCCGCATTGAAATCGGCGAAACGGTACAGCGGCTGGTCATAGCTCACTGGGTAACCCAGCAAATGGGCGATACCGAAGTACATGCCACCACGGCGGGTGAATACTTCGCGGCGAATCGTACCGTCCACCGTGTAGGGATAACCCCGCGCCTGTTTTTGCGCAAAGTCGATGCTGACCTGCATGGGCCCGGCGGTGTGCACCGGGTTGAAGCCACCAAACAGCGTGTTGCCCAACGGCACCACGCTGATGAAATCGTCGAAAATCCCGCTCAGGTCCTTCTCGGTGCGCGCGGCATTCAAGCGCTCGGCGTAGGTTTTGCCGGTGGGCGAACGCAATTGCAAGGCACTGCGTACGACGAACGCCGGCACATGAACCTTCCCGGCACGGCGCAGGATTTCATCCTGGGCGATCTTGCCCATGCCCGGCACCGGTGGGTCGACCTGATAGGTGGACTCCTGCTCAGTCACAGCCAGCACGGCGCAGATGTTTTCGGTACTGGGGTAGATCTTCTGGGTATCGAACGCGGTGTAGATGTCCTGGGCCCAACCGTTGCGGTCCGCGACCTTGGCCGGGAGCAGACGCACGATCTGCGCCTTCACCTCGGCCTCGCTGCGCTCGGGTTGTTGCGGGCCGCGTGGGGTGGAGCAACCGGCCAGCACCAGCAAGGTTGCGAGGCAGAGGATCAGGCGGCTTGAATACATAAGGCTTCCTTGGCGGACGGCAGGTCGGGCAGTGGGGATATCGACAGACAAGTCTAACCGGGGTTCGCGGGTATGCAGAACTGGGTGCGGCTCTGGCTGAAACTTCCCACGTAACCACCGGATAAGCTCTACTCCCCTGCCCCGCAAACCGCTGCAAAGTCCCTCGCCTGATCATTCAGTGCGAGGGATTGCAGATGGTTCTTTTCGTTAGGGCCCCGGTTATCGGGGCTGTGTTGTGATTCCGGCGCTGGCCAGCTTCGTCCTGGCGCCCATGGACCCCGAAGCGCCGGATGTTGAACGCGTCCTGCGGGATCTGCGCAATTGCCTGAACACGTTCGACGCCTGGGCCGACAGCTTTTTCAGCGGCTCGGCACTGAAAGTCGAGCAGGTGTTCAAGGTCGGGGACGAGGTCGCACTGGTTGCGCCGATCTCTTCCGACACGCCCAGTCGCACCGTCGCTCAATGCAAGGCCCAGGGTGGGCTGACCCTGG
>NZ_JYLM01000012.1 GCF_001439815.1 Pseudomonas orientalis
TCGTAAGCGGGAGGCGAATTCTACAGCGTTACACGCTGCTGTCAACACCTCTTTTTCAACTTCCTTTTGGCTTCGATGAACTGAAGCAACCTGCTGTCGAAACCTACTTAACTCATTGTTTACCAAGAAGTTTTCCGTTTCGACTGCGCCGGAAGTGGGGCGAATTATAGGCCTTCAGAATTTGCCGTCAACGTCTAATTTCGTTTTCTTATCAAATAGTTAGGCTTGATCAGAAAACGACCGGTACTCCTCTATATAGAAGAGAGCGTTCAGATAACGCCAGATTCTTTTAAAGCAGCCACGCTCGACGGCGTCAGCCCCAGCACACTTTGCAGCACTTGAGTCGTATGCTCCCCCAACAACGGTGGCGCACTGCGATACTCCACCGGCGTCTTGGACAGTCGGATGGGGCTGGCCACTTGAGGCACCATCCCCGCCAAAGCATGAGGCAGCTCTATGGCCAACCCACGCGCCTTGACCTGCGGATCAGCAAACATCTGTGCCAGATCATTGATCGGCCCACACGGCACACCGACCTTCTCCAGCTGCGATACCCACTCTGCCGTAGTCTTGAACACGGTCGCCTGCCGAATCAACGGAACCAGCATCCCACGATTGGCAACCCGCATCTTGTTAGTAGAGAACCGCGGATCATCCGCCCACTGTGGCTGCCCGGCCACCTCGGCGAACTTGCGAAACTGCCCGTCATTACCCACGGTCAGGATGAAATCACCATCAGCCGTAGGAAAGTCCTGATAAGGCACGATATTCGGATGCGCATTGCCGAGGCGTTTTGGCGAAACTCCGGTGGTCAGGTAGTTCATCGCCTGGTTAGCCAGACAAGCGACCTGCACATCCAGCAGCGCCATATCGATATGCTGCCCACCGCCGTCGTGATCCCGATGAGCAAGCGCCGCCAGGATAGCCACGGTGGAATAGAGCCCCGTGAGAATATCGGTCAATGCCACCCCAACCTTCACCGGCCCCGCACCTTCATCACCCTCAGGCCGGCCGGTGAGGCTCATCAACCCACCCAACCCTTGAATCATGAAGTCGTAGCCGGCACGGGTCGCATAAGGACCCGTCTGGCCGAAGCCTGTGATCGAGCAATAGATCAGCTCCGGATTGATCTCCTTGAGCGACTCATAATCCAAGCCATAAGCCGCCAGGCCACCCACTTTGAAATTCTCGATCAGAATGTCCGACTTGGCCGCCAGATCACGCACCAGCTTCTGCCCCTCAGGCTTGGTGAAGTCGATGGTGACCGATTCCTTATTCCGGTTGGCGGACAGATAGTACGCCGCCTCACTGGTATTCTCGCCATAGGCATCCTTGAGAAAAGGCGGGCCCCAGGCACGCGTGTCGTCACCATTGCCCGGCCTTTCGACTTTGATCACCTCGGCCCCAAGGTCGGCGAGTATCTGCCCGGACCAGGGACCCGCCAGTACTCGCGATAAATCCAGTACTCGCAGATGCGAAAGCGCGCCCATGCCCGTGCTCCTATCAATAGAAGGCCTGAAGACCGGTTTGCGCGCGCCCCAGGATCAAGGCATGCACGTCATGCGTACCCTCATAGGTGTTGACCACTTCCAGGTTGACCAGATGACGCGCCACCCCAAACTCGTCGGAGATGCCGTTGCCACCCAGCATGTCCCGAGCCATGCGTGCGATATCCAGGGATTTGCCGCATGAGTTGCGCTTCATGATCGAAGTAATCTCGACCGCCGCCGTCCCTTCATCCTTCATCCGCCCCAGACGCAGGCAGCCTTGCAGCGCCAACGTGATCTCGGTCTGCATGTCGGCAAGCTTTTTCTGGATCAACTGCGTCGCCGCCAACGGGCGACCAAACTGCTGACGATCAAGGGTGTACTGGCGCGCGGTATGCCAGCAGAACTCCGCAGCCCCCAGCGCCCCCCAGGAGATGCCGTATCGTGCCGAATTCAGGCACGTGAAAGGGCCTTTCAAGCCACGCACGTCGGGAAAGATGTTCTCTTCGGGTACAAACACGTTATCCATCACAATTTCGCCCGTAATGGACGCACGCAGGCCGACCTTGCCGTGAATCGCCGGAGCGCTCAGGCCTTTCCAGCCCTTCTCCAATACAAACCCGCGTATGTCGCCGGCGTCGTCCTTCCCCCACACCACAAACACGTCGGCGATCGGGCTGTTGGTGATCCACATCTTCGCGCCGGTCAGGCTGTAGCCGCCATCCACTTTGCGCGCACGGGTAATCATCGCGCCGGGATCGGAACCATGATCGGGTTCGGTGAGACCGAAGCAGCCAATCCATTCGCCGGAGGCCAATTTCGGCAGATACTTCTGCTTTTGCGCTTCGGTACCGAATTCATTGATCGGCACCATCACCAATGAGGACTGCACACTCATCATCGAGCGATAACCGGAATCGACACGCTCGACTTCCCGGGCAATCAACCCATAACTGACGTAGTTCAAGCCACTGCCACCGTATTGCTCGGGGATCATCGCCCCCAGCAGACCGGTCTCGCCCATCTCGCGGAAGATTGCAGGGTCGGTCTTTTCATGGCGGAAAGCTTCAAGCACACGAGGGGCCAACTTGTCCTGAGCAAATTGCTCGGCACTGTCGCGTACCATGCGCTCTTCTTCGGTGAGCTGTTGATCCAGCAGCAGCGGATCGATCCAGTTGAAGCTTGCCTTGCCAGCCATGAATAAGTCCTCACGAAAAAGAATCAAAACGTCGTGCAAGCAGACTAGGCCGGGGCGACGCCGAGGGCAAACGAGGTTTCTGCATGGGGTTGTGCTAATTTCTCACTTCGTGAGGCCCGGCAGGGCTAAAAATGCGTCTTATATGTGAGAACAACGTACATGCGCAGAAAGATCCCCAGCACAACTGCACTTATCAGCTTTGAAGCCGCGGCCCGCCATGAGAGCTTCACCAAGGCGGCGCAAGAGCTTTCCATTACTCAAGGCGCGATCTGCCGACAGATCGCCAGCCTTGAAGAGTTTTTGAGTGTCGAGCTGTTTCGGCGCTCGCGACGCGGAGTAAAGCTGACCGAGGCAGGGCTGTCTTATAGCCGCAGGGTGGCAACACAACTGGATGCGGTGGAACGCGACACTCTTTCAGTCATGGGCCAGCAGGGCGCGAATGTCATCGAACTGGCCGTCGTACCGACGTTCGGCACCCAATGGTTGATCCCGCGCCTGAAGGACTTTCAACAACGGCACCCGGAAGTGACGGTCAACCTGACCAACCGCACGCGTCCCTTCCTGTTTGCCGACACCGAGTTCGACGCTGCGGTCTATTTCGGCGATGCCGACTGGTCAGGCACCGAATCCCACAGGCTCATGGGTGAAAATCCTGTACCCGTATGCAGCCCACGCTTGCTCGGCGACCGCGCACACTTCACCCCTCAGGAAATGGCCGACCTGCCCCTCCTGCAGCAGACAACGCGCCCTTATGCCTGGCGTCAGTGGTTCAACGCCCAACAGTTGAACGTTTCCCGCGACATGACAGGCCCGCGTTACGAGCTATTCTCAATGTTGTCCCAGGCGGCAATGCATGACATGGGCATTGCGTTGATCCCGCCATTCCTGATCCAGCGAGAGTTGAAAGAGCATCAACTGGTCATCGCGAGCCCCCAAAGCTTGCGCAGTGATAAGGCTTACTACCTGATGATTCCGGAACGGAAGGTTGAATCGGCGTCCTTGCGTGCGTTTCGCGACTGGCTCATCGAGCAATCTCGACGCTACAGCCCCGATATTCAAGGTTAATTCGTATTTGCTGACCTTGTAGTCAGCTAATCAAATGACCTACAGATGTACGTGGATGTCGCATTTAAACAGACTGTACCGGCTGGAAAAAAATAGGCTCAAACCCACGCACGATATGGCCTGTAGCGACTATCACGGTTCAATAACCGACTATTCACGTTGACGATGGGAAAATTGCGTACTGCCCTGCTTAATCCTTTAAATAACTGTATTTAAAGGGGTTATTTCGTCATGTTGCGACAATCAGTCACAGGGTGACTTGTAGTTAATTTTTCGTCACCCGTCATAATCCCTTGAAGGCCGTAAAGTTCGCCTGCAAAATGCCGCGCCCCGCTGTCATTTCAGCGGGATCGTGCTGATCGGCCGCCCCAGCTGCGCCACTCGCGGTGCACTGGCCTTTTTACAAAAAGATCAAAAGCAAAAAGATCATGCAGGAGATTTGACGTGCACATTGGTGTTCCTCTCGAAACCCAGACCGGTGAAACGCGGGTGGCTGCCACCCCGGAAACCATCAAGAAGCTGATCGGCCAGGGCCATAAGGTCACTGTACAAAGCGGCGCAGGCATCAACGCCAGCATCGTCGACAGTGCCTATGAAACAGCAGGCGCAACACTTGGCAGCGCCAACGATGCGTTTGGCGCCGAACTGATCCTCAAGGTGGTTGCTCCCAGCGACAGCGAACTGGCGCTGATCAAAAGCGGCACCGTATTGGTGGGCATGCTCAATCCGTTCAGCAACGAAACCATTGCCAAGCTTGCAGAGCGCGGCATCACGGCCTTCGCTCTCGAAGCTGCGCCACGTACCTCGCGGGCCCAGAGCCTGGATGTGCTGTCCTCCCAAGCCAACATAGCCGGCTATAAAGCCGTGTTGCTGGCGGCTCATCACTACCCGCGCTTCATGCCGATGTTGATGACCGCCGCAGGCACGGTGAAAGCCGCTCGCGTGTTGATCCTCGGCGCCGGTGTTGCAGGCCTTCAGGCCATTGCCACGGCGAAACGCCTGGGGGCGGTAATCGAAGCGTCCGATGTGCGCCCGGCCGTAAAGGAACAGATCGAATCCCTCGGTGCCAAGTTCGTTGATGTGCCTTACGAAACCGACGAGGAGCGCGAATGCGCGGTCGGCGTCGGCGGTTACGCACGTCCGATGCCAAGCAGCTGGATGCAGCGCCAGGCCCTGGCTGTAGATGAGCGCGCCAAGCAAGCCGATATCGTCATCACCACGGCGTTGATCCCCGGCCGTAAAGCGCCGACCTTGCTCAGCGCCGAAACCGTCGCGCAGATGAAACCCGGCTCGGTGGTCATCGACCTCGCGGCAGCCCAGGGCGGCAACTGCCCGCTGACGGTTGCAGATCAAGTCGTGGTGGAAAACGGCGTGATCATCTGCGGCCCGACCAACCTGGCCGGCGCCGTGGCAGCCGATGCATCGGCCTTGTATGCGCGCAACCTGCTGGACTTCCTGAAACTGGTGTTCACCCAGGAAGGGCAGTTTGAAATCAACCTCGAAGACGACATCGTCGCCGCGTGCCTGATGTGCCGCGACGGCCAAGTCATCCGCAAAAACGCCTAAGCAGGGATTCAGACGATGGAAGAGCTTATCTCCCCCGGTATCTACAACCTGATCATCTTTGTGCTGGCGATTTATGTCGGTTACCACGTGGTCTGGAACGTCACACCCGCGCTGCATACGCCATTGATGGCCGTGACCAACGCCATTTCGGCCATCGTGATCGTCGGCGCCATGCTCGCCGCCGCCCTCACGGTGACACCGCTGGGCAAGACCATGGGCACCCTGGCCGTGGCCCTGGCGGCGGTCAACGTGTTTGGTGGTTTCCTGGTCACCCGGCGAATGCTTGAGATGTTCAAGAAAAAAGCCCCGAAAGTAAAAGAAGAGGCGCCCAAGTAATGAGCATGAACCTCGTCACGACGCTCTACCTGATTGCGTCGATCTGTTTCATCCAGGCCCTCAAAGGCCTCTCGCACCCGACCACTTCGCGGCGCGGCAACCTGTTCGGCATGCTCGGCATGGCGTTGGCGGTGCTCACCACCGTCGGCCTCATCTACAAGCTTGGCGCCGAGCTGGCGACGGCCGGCATCGGCTATGTAATCGTCGGCCTGCTGGTCGGCGGCACCGCCGGCTCGATCATGGCCAAGCGCGTCGAAATGACCAAGATGCCGGAACTGGTGGCGTTCATGCACAGCATGATCGGCCTGGCCGCGGTATTCATCGCCATTGCGGCGGTCGTCGAGCCGCAATCCCTGGGGATCGTCAAACATTTGGGCGACGCCATTCCTGCGGGCAACCGGCTGGAGCTGTTCCTCGGCGCCGCCATCGGTGCAATCACCTTCTCCGGCTCGGTGATTGCCTTCGGCAAGCTGTCCGGCAAATACAAGTTCCGCCTGTTCCAGGGCGCACCGGTACAGTTCGGTGGCCAGCACAAGCTCAACCTGGTGCTGGGCCTGCTGACGCTGGGCCTGGGCCTGGCCTTCATGTTCACCGGCAACCTCACGGCCTTTGCAGTGATGCTGGCCCTGGCCTTTGTACTGGGTGTGCTGATCATCATCCCGATCGGCGGCGCCGACATGCCGGTGGTGGTGTCGATGCTCAACAGCTACTCCGGATGGGCAGCGGCAGGTATCGGCTTCTCGCTGAACAACTCGATGCTGATCATCGCCGGCTCCCTGGTGGGCTCCAGCGGTGCGATCCTGTCGTACATCATGTGCAAGGCGATGAACCGCTCCTTCTTCAATGTGCTGCTCGGCGGCTTCGGCAATGCGCCGGACGCCGGTGCTGCGGCAGGTTCCAAGGAAGCACGCCCGGTGAAATCCGGCTCGGCCGACGATGCCACCTTCCTGCTGACCAACGCCGACACGGTGATCATCGTGCCGGGCTACGGCCTGGCCGTGGCCCGGGCGCAACACGCGCTCAAGGAACTGACCGAGAAGCTGACGCATCGCGGTGTGACGGTGAAGTACGCGATCCACCCCGTGGCCGGCCGCATGCCCGGGCACATGAACGTACTGCTGGCCGAGGCCGAAGTGCCGTACGACCAGGTGTTCGAGATGGAAGACATCAACTCCGAGTTCGGCCAGGCCGACGTGGTGCTGGTGCTGGGCGCCAACGATGTGGTCAACCCGGCCGCCAAGAACGATCCGAACTCACCGATCGCCGGCATGCCGATCCTTGAAGCGTTCAAGGCCAAGACCATCATCGTCAACAAGCGCTCGATGGCCAGCGGCTACGCGGGCCTGGACAACGAGTTGTTCTACCTGGACAAGACCATGATGGTCTTCGGTGATGCCAAGAAGGTCATCGAAGATATGGTCAAGGCCGTCGAATAACACTGCGCCAGCGCAATGCCCAAAACCCCGGCCTGCGATAGGCTGGGGTTTTTTCGTTCCCATGCTTTGCGTGGGAATGCAGCCAGGGATGCTCTGCGTCCCGCTTTGCACACTCCGATGAAACCCGACCAAAGGCTCTAAATCGCGGCCATGCATTCGACCATGGTAGCGGGCCGAAACTTTTTGAAATCACTACACTGCCCAACTTGCTTCCGTAGCCTGAGATAACCATTCATGTACCGTGATCGTATCCGCTTGCCTTCGTTGTTGAACAAGGTCATGAGCGCGGCAGATGCCGCTGCACTGATCGAGGACGGCATGACCGTCGGCATGAGCGGCTTCACCCGCGCCGGTGAAGCCAAGGCCGTTCCCCACGCCCTGGCCGAGCGCGCCAAGACGTCACCACTGAAAATCACCCTGATGACCGGCGCCAGCCTGGGCAACGACCTGGACAAGCAGTTGACCGAAGCCGGCGTGCTGTCACGCCGCATGCCGTTCCAGGTCGATAGCACCTTGCGCAAGGCAATCAACGCCGGCGAAGTGATGTTTATCGACCAGCACCTGTCGGAAACCGTCGAGCAACTGCGCAACAACCAGCTCAAGCTGCCGGACATAGCCGTGATCGAGGCCGTTGCGATCACCGAACAAGGCCATATCGTGCCCACCACGTCCGTGGGCAACTCCGCCAGTTTCGCGATCTTCGCCAAGCAAGTGATCGTCGAGATCAACTTGGCGCACAATCCGAACTTGGAGGGGCTGCACGACATTTATATCCCGTCCTACCGGCCAACCCGCACGCCGATTCCGCTGGTCAAAGTCGACGACCGCATAGGCAGCCCGGCGATTCCCATCCCGCCCGAGAAGATCGTCGCCATCGTCATCACCAACCAGGCCGATTCCGCCTCCACCGTGACGCCACCCGACAGCGACACCCAAGGCATCGCCAACCACCTGATCAACTTTCTGAAACAGGAAGTCGACGCCGGGCGCATGACCAACAAGCTCGGCCCGCTGCAGGCCGGGATCGGCAATATTGCCAACGCCGTGATGTGTGGCTTGATCGATTCGCCGTTCGAAGACCTGACCATGTATTCGGAAGTGCTGCAGGACTCGACGTTCGACCTGATCGACGCTGGCAAGCTGAGCTTCGCCTCGGGCAGCTCGATTACCCTGTCGGAGCGGCGCAATGCCGACGTGTTCGGCAATCTTGCGCATTACAAGGACAAACTGGTGCTGCGCCCGCAGGAAATCTCCAACCACCCCGAAGTGGTGCGCCGCCTGGGCATCATCGGTATCAACACCGCGCTGGAGTTCGACATCTACGGCAACGTCAACTCCACGCATATTTGCGGCACGCGGATGATGAACGGTATCGGCGGTTCCGGGGACTTTGCGCGCAATGCGCACCTGGCGATCTTCGTCACCAAATCGATAGCCAAAGGCGGCGCTATTTCCAGCGTAGTGCCGATGGTCAGCCATGTGGACCACACCGAGCATGACGTCGACATCCTGGTGACCGAAGTCGGCCTGGCCGACCTGCGGGGCCTGGCGCCACGGGAGCGGGCCCGCGTGATCATCGACAACTGCGTGCACCCGGCGTATCGCGACGCGCTGAACGGCTACTTCGTTGCCGCCTGCGCTATCGGCGGGCATACGCCGCATATCCTGCGCGACGCACTGAGCTGGCACATTAATCTGGAAGAAACCGGGCACATGCTCAAGGCTTGATGGCTCTACAACCGGGTTGATGCCAATACAGTTTTATCGGCCCGGTTGTCTGATCGACACTTCCAGCAAAAACTGTACTGCTGTACCGGTCATTTCCTACCGAAATATCCCACAACCTTAAGCAAAAAAGCCTATTTCGCACTCATTCAGTGCAGACAGGTACAGTTGCCCCAATTTCGTACCGTACAGCCTCTATAAACAGTTAACTGGCCCCTCACAATACAGGTGAACTGTATCTAGAGAGTCTTGCGTGCGAGGAGGATCATTGGCATCAGTTAAACCACTACCTAATCCCGCCACAAGCGGAAGGATGTCATCATGGAACGTACACTCAGTTCCGAACTGTTCTTCGAAGAAAAAGCTGTCAACACCCAGGCTTCCCTGCCTCTGCGCGTTCTCGCCAACCTGATGTTGTGGCAGCGCCGCATCTCCAGCCGCCACCAACTGGCTCGCCTGGATTCGCGTCTGCTGGCTGACGCCGGTATCAGCGAAGCTCAACGCTACGAAGAGCTGAGCAAGCCGTTCTGGCGCTGATTGGCGCTCGCTGGCCCTGACCTGCCGAGTCCACCGCCAGCACCCTGATTTGTCAAAGCAAAGCCCGCCCCGGGTAACCGGAGGCGGGCTTTGCTGTATCTGGGTAAATGAAACTGAAAACAGCAGCGCACTACCGGACAGGTACAGTTTTTACATTTTAAAATATAACCATAACAGTTAACCGCAGGCTTCCGAATGCTCAAGCGGTGACCTAATATCCAGTCACCACGTGGCGAACCTTGTAGAACGGGCGTCAGATGCCCAATTGCCCAACGTCCGTTTCACTGTGGCCGTTCTGCGCCACCTTACTTTGCTCATCTACAGGAGTTACTCCATGTCCCGTCTTCGCCTGCTGTGCACCGCCGCCCTGTTGGCCGTTGCTGCCAACGCAAACGCGAGCAGCTTTATCGTGACCACCGATTCGATCGTCGGCGCACTGAAAGCCACCTCCGACGCCACTTCCGATGCCACGTCCTCCCTGCGCGACAACAAGGTGGTGCGAGCCGCCCGTGATGACGCGGCCAGCTTTGTCGCCAGCGAAGGCGCCATCCGTGGCGTGAAACTGGAAAGCGCCCTGGCGCAAATCCGCCAACAGGCGCCGCAATTGAACACCGCCACTGACGCTCAATTGGCCCAGGCCATCCTGGCGATCTGACGCCAGAGGCAAGCAGGGAGAGCCAGTCTGCACTGGCTCTCACCCGGTCATTGCGCTAGCCTTGGCGCTCGTTTTCAGTTGTCGAGTGCCATGGCTTTTTCATACCGCCTGTTGATTGTCCCTTTACTGTTCTGTGCCTGCTGGGCACCGTTGGCTTCGGCCTTTGACGTCTCCGTTCAGAGCACCGTTGTCAGCGCGTATGCCACCAGCAAGGTGACGTCCGCGCCGTTCGATAACAAGTTGGTCCGGGTTGCCAGGGATGATGCTGCTGCTTTCATTGCCACTGACGGCCAATGGCGGGGCGCACGCCTGGAGTCCGCGCTGGATTACCTGCGCCGTACCCAACCAAAACTTCATGCAAGCGACCTTGAACTGGCGCAGGCAATTCTCGTCCAATAATCATCTTTGTATGTCCATCTTTGTATTGGAGTCACCCCATGCGTAGCCCGTTGATCGTCGCCGCCCTCGGCCTGCTGTTTCTGGCTGATGTCGCCCAGGCGCAAACCCTGAAGGCCACCAGTAACATCGTCGTTCGCGCTTCGGCGCGCACCATTGATTTCACCTCCGACACCACCACCTCCATCCGCGATTCCAAGATCGTGCGCGAAGCCCATGATGATGCCGCCAGTTTCGTCGCCAGCAACGGCGAGATCCGTGGCGCGCAACTCGAAGCGGCCTTCGACACCCTGCGCACCCGCGTACCGCAAGCCCGTGATGCCAGCGACCAGACGCTCGCCGAAGCTATTCTCGCTCTGTGAGGCGAGTCAAAGCCTGGCTCCTGGCCGGGGCTGTGCTGCTGTGTGCCGGTGCAGCCCAGGCCAGCCTGCAACTGCAGCTCAAGACCGATGGCCTGAGCCTGGCTGAACAGCAAGCCAGCCAGGCATTGCTCGATGAAGCGATGGGCGCCCTGCCGCCGCGCTTCATCGAGCAACTGGACCGCCGCATCGAGGTCGGCTGGACTGACAAGATGCCTGCAAACGCTTACGGCCAGGCCTCCCTGGTATCCGAACTGGACCTGAACCGAAACCTGCTGGCCAGCCTGACCGACGGCAGCGCCGCCACCCGCAAAACCAACCGCCCCCACGGCACTGTGCGCCAGGAAATGCTCGCCACCGTGCTGCATGAACTGACCCACATCTATGACCGTGCGCGCCTGTGGTCCAAAGACGAGCGCGCCCTGATCCAGCGCTGCAGCCGCCAGAACAACATCACTGGCCTGATTGGCCTGCCCGATCAGTGCCGCGGCCAGAACGACCGTCGCTTCACCCTGAGTGACGACCCGCGCCTGCTGGACCTCGCCGGCTGGCCACAATACGTCGGCCGTCGCGGCGAACGCGAACAGCACAACAACCAGGTGGTCCGCAGCCCGGACATCTACGAAACCACCAGCCCGCTGGAGTTTGTCGCGGTCAACATGGAGTACTTCCTCCTCGACCCCAGCTACGCCTGTCGCCGTCCTGCACTGGCGCGCTATTACAAGGAGCACTTCGGCTGGGCGCCACCCGGGCAGGACAAGTGCGGCAATACCTACGCGTTTCTAAACGCCGGCAACGATTTCGCCAAGACACCGTTGGGCCATATCGACCCGGAGCGCGTCTATGAAATCGACTACCTGCTCGCCGAAGCCAACCAGAATCTGGTGAGCCGCTGGGGCCATAGCATGCTGCGCCTGGTGATCTGTGCGCCCGGCCGTCCTCGCGGGCCGGATTGCCGGCTGGACCTGGATCAGCACCTGGTGTTGTCCTACCGCGCCTTCGTCGGCGACGTACAGCTGTCGAGCTGGGACGGCCTGGTAGGCAAATACCCGTCGCGACTGTTTGTGCTGCCGCTGGCCCAAGTCATCGACGAATACACCAAGACCGAATTGCGCGGCCTGGCGTCAGTGCCGCTCAAGCTCAGCCGTCAGGAAATCAACGACACGGTCGAACATGCCGCCGAGATGCACTGGAGCTACGACGGCAACTACTTCTTCATTTCCAACAACTGCGCGGTGGAAAGCTTGAAGTTGTTGCGCAGTGGCAGTGCGAATCCACAATTGACCGGCCTGGACAACATCACCCCCAATGGCTTGCTGGAGGTGCTCAGCGCGCGTGGGCTGGCCGACATCAGCGTACTGGACGACAAGCGCGAAGCGTTGCGCCTGGGCTATCACTTTGACTCGTTCCGCGAGCGCTACCAGGCGATGTTCGATGTACTGCGCAAGCGCCTGCCGATCAAGCAGACCCAGGTCGAAGACTGGCTGTCGCTGAATGCGCAGGAGCGCCGCCAATGGTTCAGCCAGGCCGACTTGCGAACCAGCGCCGCATTGCTGTTGCTGGAACAGGCCAGCTTTCGCAAACAATTGATGCTCGCCCAGGACGAAGTCAAACAACGCTACCTCAATGCCCGGGAGCTGAAAAACGGTGGCATGGAACACGCCAACAACACATTGCAGCAAATCCTCGCCAACAGCGGCTTCCTCAGTCGCCCGGCCGAGTTGCTCGACAGTGGTGGCTACGGCCTGCCGCAGCCGTCGGAGGCCAAGCGGCTGGAATCGGAAAGTGCCGAGCGCCAGAAGCAACTGCAATCATTGACCGGCGAGCTGGATAAAGAGGTGAGGGCGCTGCTCGATCCGTCCCGCGCTGCCGAGATTGCCGCCTGTGAGGCCAACCTCAAGCAGATGGGTGAGCACTTGCGAGCGTTGCATAAAGCGGCCGGCGGCCTTGAACTTCCGTAAATACTCAGCTAATCAAGTAATCCCAATGTGGGAGGGGGCTTGCCCCAATGCCAGTCAGTCAAGGCTTTTTGTAGGAGCGAGCTTGCTCGCGAAAAATTCAGAGGCACCGCGCTCATTCAGAAAGCACGCGTTATCGTTGACGTTTTTCGCGAGCAAGCTCGCTCCTACAGACGGCGGTGTACGCTTAACTGACTGGCAAGCCCCCTCCCACACTTTTTATCCGCATAGGCCTTAAGACCGAATGTCACCTGTTTTCCCGGCGAAAGCTGGCTGAAAGCTTACCCGTCTAGGATCACCTCCACTGTCGGCAATAGACCGACTGTTAACAACAACAATGGTGATTCCCGATGTCCGCCCGTACCCGTCTGTTTACCCCAACTCCCCCCGTACGCCTCGTGCCTTTCGTTCTGCGCTGACCCCACCCGGTTCGCCATTCCCTAGCCGCGCTACGCCTGGAGTATTCCTATGCTGACTTTCCTTGGCTTTGCCATGGTCATCACGTTCATGTTCCTGATCATGACCAAGCGCCTGTCTGCGCTGATCGCCTTGATCATCGTGCCAATCCTGTTCGCGCTGTTCGGCGGCTTTGCGCCGAAGATCGGCCCGATGATGCTCGAAGGCATCACCAAGCTCGCGCCAACTGGCGTGATGCTGATGTTCGCCATCCTCTACTTCGCCCTGATGATCGACTCCGGCCTGTTCGACCCGGCCGTGCGCAAGATTCTCAAGATGGTCAAGGGCGACCCGTTGAAAGTCTCGGTAGGCACCGCCGTACTGGCCCTGGTGGTGTCCCTCGACGGTGATGGCGCCACCACCTATATGATCTGCGTCGCTGCGATGTTGCCGCTGTACCAGCGCATCGGCATGAGCCCGCGCATCATGGCCGGCTTGATCATTCTTGCCGGTGGCGTGATGAACATGACGCCTTGGGGCGGCCCGACGGCCCGCGCCGCCAGTGCGCTGCATGTGGATCCCTCGGACATCTTCGTGCCGATGATCCCGGCCATGGCGGCCGGCGTGGTGGCGATCCTGGCAATTGCCTACATGTACGGCAAGCGCGAGCGCGCACGCCTGGGTGAACTGCATCTGCAAGGTGACGAGATCGACCACAGCGAAATCAGCGTGTCGCAGTTCCCCGACGCCCGCCGTCCGAAGCTGATCTGGTTCAACGGCGCGCTGACGCTTGCCCTGATGTGCACACTGATCGCCGGCCTGCTGCCGCTGCCCGTGCTGTTCATGGTGGCATTCAGTATTGCGATGATCGTCAACTACCCATGCCTGCAACAGCAGAAAGACCGCGTCGCCGCCCACGCCGGCAGCGTATTGGCGGTGGTCGGGCTGATCTTCGCCGCCGGTATCTTCACGGGCATCCTGTCGGGCACCGGCATGGTCGATGCCATGTCCAAAAGCTTGCTGGCGGTCATCCCTGAAGCCCTGGGCCCGTACCTTGCCGTAATCACCGCGCTGGTGAGCATGCCGTTCACCTTCTTCATGTCCAACGATGCGTTCTACTACGGCGTACTGCCCGTACTGGCCGAAGCCGCCAGCCACTACGGCATCACCGCCGTGGAAATGGCGCGTGCGTCAATCGTCGGGCAGCCGGTGCATCTGCTCAGCCCGCTGGTACCCTCGACCTACTTGCTGGTCGCCCTGGCGGGTATCGAGTTTGGCGATCACCAGCGCTTCACCCTGAAGTGGGCAGTGCTGGTATGCCTGTGCATAATGGTCGCCGCGCTGCTGATGGGGATTTTTCCGCTGTTCAGCACTCTATAATCGTACCGACTCACTCACCGCGCGGCGCTGCAGCTTGCGCGGTTAACACTTGCTCAAAGGAATACACATGGAATGGCTGACCAATCCGGAAATCTGGATTGCCTTCTTCACCCTGACGGCGCTCGAGATCGTCCTGGGCATCGATAACATCATCATGATTTCGATCCTGGTCAGCCGCATGCCCAAGCACATGCAGGCGCGCACCCGGATCTTCGGCCTCGCCCTGGCGATGGTCACGCGCATCCTGTTGCTGCTGTCGATCACCTGGGTCATGCAACTGACCAACGATCTGTTCGTGGTCTTCGGCCAGGGCATCTCCGGTCGCGACCTGATCCTGTTCTTCGGTGGCTTGTTCCTGCTGTGGAAAAGCTCCCAGGAGATGTACCACGCCCTGGAAGGTGAAGACGAAAGCCACGACGAGCCCAAGGGCGGCGGCGGCAAGTTCATCTACACCATTATCCAGATTGCGATCATCGATATCGTGTTCTCCCTGGATTCGGTCATCACCGCCGTCGGCATGGTTTCCCATGTGCCGGTCATGGTCGCCGCCATCGTGGTTGCCGTATTGGTGATGATGCTGGCTGCCGGCACCATCAGCGAATTCATCGACAAGCACCCGTCGCTGAAGATGCTGGCGCTGTCGTTCCTGCTGGTGGTGGGTACCGTGCTGATCGCCGAATCCTTCGACGTTCATGTGCCCAAAGGCTACGTCTACTTCGCCATGGCGTTCTCGCTGGCGGTGGAAGCGGTGAACATCAAGATGCGCACCGCCATCGCGAAAAAGAAGAAGCAGCAGGATCCGGTGAAACTGCGCAAGGACGTTCCGGGTCAATAAACCTGTAGGAGCGAGCTTGCTCGCGAAGAACCCAAGGACAACGCGTTAAGCCAGGCAGTACGCGTAATCGTTGACGTTCTTCGCGAGCAAGCTCGCTCCTGCATATGACAGTTTTGTTTCAATCCCGAGTTTAGCTATGCGATGCTGGCGCAGAGCCCATTCGCCAACTACAGCTTAAGTACAAGACGTAGAGCGGCACGCGGCAACTTTCCTTCGCTCCTGCTGGAGCGCACCCACACGGGGGGCCGAGCATGCTGACCTTGCTCAATCTGCTTTCCGCCGTGACCCTGCTGATCTGGGGCACGCACATCGTCCGTACCGGCATCCTGCGGGTCTACGGCTCCAACTTGCGCCAAGTCATCGGGCAGAACATGTCCAAACGCTGGTTGGCGTTTGTCGCCGGTATCCTGGTGACGGCCATGGTGCAGAGCAGCAACGCCACGGCGATGCTGGTGACGTCCTTTGTCGGCCAGGGGTTGATGAGCCTGACGCCCGCCCTGGCCACCATGCTCGGCGCCGACGTCGGTA
This sequence comes from Pseudomonas orientalis, assembly GCF_001439815.1. Taxonomy (GTDB): domain Bacteria; phylum Pseudomonadota; class Gammaproteobacteria; order Pseudomonadales; family Pseudomonadaceae; genus Aquipseudomonas; species Aquipseudomonas orientalis. Next base: position 15,858 of record NZ_JYLM01000012.1, read on the forward strand.
CCGCGTTGATGGCGCGGGTGCTGACCTTTGACCTGTCGTGGTTATCGCCGCTGCTGATCTTCCTCGGGGTGATTTTTTTCCTGTCGCGCAAACAGACGCGGGCAGGGCAGTTGGGCCGGGTCGGGATCGGCCTCGGGCTGATCATTCTGGCCCTGCAATTGATCGTCGAGGCCGCCGGGCCGATTACCCATGCCCAGGGCGTCAAAGTCATCTTTGCTTCGTTGACCGGCGATATCCTGCTCGACGCCCTGGTCGGCGCGCTGTTCGCAATGATTTCCTACTCCAGCCTCGCCGCCGTGCTGCTCACGGGCACCCTGGCCGGCGCCGGCGTGATCGGTCTGCACGTGGCCATCGGTCTGGTGATCGGCGCCAACATCGGCAGCGGCATACTGGCTTTTCTCAGCACCAGCATGCAGAACACCGCCGGGCGGCAAGTCGCCCTGGGCAGCCTGTTGTACAAATTGATCGGCCTGTTGCTGATCATTCCGGTACTCGACCCACTCGTACGCTGGATGGACGACCTGGACTACAGCACCCAGGGCATGGTCATCACCTTTCACCTGCTCTACAACGTCAGCCGCTGCCTGATTCTGTTGCCCACTATCGGCCCGATGGCGCGGCTGTGCGAATGGCTGCTGCCGGAGCGTCCCGAGACCAACGGCAAAGCCAAGCCGCGCCATCTGGACCTGGCCTCGCTGAACACGCCGAGCCTGGCGCTGGCCAACGCCGCCCGCGAAACCCTGCGGCTCGGCGACCTGATCGACAACATGCTCACCTCGATGCAGGAAGTGCTGCGCGGCAACCAAACCGCCATTACCCAGCAAATGCGCAGCCTCAGCGATGACGTCGAGGCGCTCTATAGCGCGATCAAACTTTACCTGGCGCAAATGCCCCGTGAAGACCTGGGTGAACAGGACAATCGGCGCTGGGCAGAGATCATTGAACTGTCGATCAACCTGAAGCTGGCGGGCGACCTGATCGAGCGCATGCTGCGCAAAGTCCAGCAGCAGAAGACGTCCCAGCGCCGGCAATTTTCCGAAGTCGGCCTGGAAGAACTCAGCGGCCTGCACAGCCAGTTGATCGCCAATCTGCGCCTGGGCCTGTCGGTATTCCTCAGCGGCGACTCGGAAAGCGCCCGCCAACTACTGCGCGAGAAGCGCCGCTTTCGCGCCCAGGAGCGTCGTCTGGCGCATGCCCACGTCAGCCGCTTGCAACGCAAGATTGTGCAAAGCCTGGAGACCAGCTCCCTGCACCTGGAGCTGATCGCCGACATGAAACGCTTGAACTCGTTGTTTTGCAGCAGCGCTTATGTCGTGTTGGAAACGTCCGACACCGGCGCACTCTCCGCCGACGATATTGCCGACATCACCCATTCGCCCTGAACGTACGCCAGCGAGCGAAGTCAGTTAACAATGGACCCCGTTCGCCAGGAAGCTTGTTATGCGTCGCCTGTTACTCGCCTGCCTGCTCATTGGCTCGGCACACACCTTTGCCTTTGACCGCCTGCAAGTCGAAGGCTACACCTTGCCCAACGGCCTGCAACTGCTGCTCAAACCGGGCACCGAGCGCGGGCATGTGGCCATCCGCCTGGTGGTCGGCGTGGGCCTGGACGATTTCAGCTGCGACCAGAAAGAACTGCCGCATTTGTTCGAGCACCTGCTGTTCAGCGGCATCGACGGCGGTAATGAAGGCGACCTCGAAGACCGCATGCAGGCCCTGGGCGGCGAGTGGAACGCCTACACCAGCAACGCCGACACCACCTTTGTCATCGAAGCGCCCGCGCAGAACCAGCGCAAGGTCCTGGACCTGCTGCTGGCTATCATTACCCGCACCCAGCTGACCGACGCCCATATCAACGCCGCCAAGCAAGTGGTCGAGCGCGAGGACGGTGGTCATTACTCCCACTTGCAACGCCTGCTGGACCGCCAGGATCTGGGCCACAACGCCAGCAACCAGCTGGCCGTCGAGTTGGGCCTCAAGTGCGCCGAACGCGCCGAGGTCAACCACCTGACCCGCGACCAGCTGGAGGCGCTGCGCAAAAACTGGTACGCACCGAACAACATGACCCTGATCGTTGTTGGCGATCTGGACAAACTGCTGCCTGCCTATCTGGAACGCACCTATGGCCAACTCGACCCGGTAGAGCCGAGCGAACATCGGGAGCTGCCGCAAATCCAGCAGACCGCCGCCAGCCATCGTGACCTGATCCACGGCTGGGTCGGCGACAATGCCAAGCTGCATTGGCTGTTCCCGGAGCCGATGCTGGACGACCAACACGATGAAACCTACGACCTGCTCAAGGACTACCTCGACTGGGCGCTGTACCGCCAGTTGCGCCTCAAGCACGGCCTGTCCTACGGGCCGTGGAGCGAGCGTGAAGTGCTCGGCGGCGTCGGTTTCCTGAGCCTGAACGCCGACCTCGAGCGGGACAACCTCGAGGAAGCCGAGCAGGTACTGCAAGACCTCAAGGCCCGCTTGCTCACCGATGGCCTCGACCCGGCGGTGTTCGCGCGCCTGCAGCAAGCCGCCATCGCACGCCAGGCCTGGGCCGTGCAGGGCAACAGCGCGCTGGCCGACTATTACTGGAGCGCTGCCGGCGAATATGCCGACGGGCGCTTCAGCGACCCGGCCAAACGCATCAAGGCCGTGAGTCTGGCGCAGACCAATCAGGCCATGCGCCAGGTGCTGGAGCAGCCGGGCTACTGGCGCATCGAAAAACCGCTGTTGAGCTATAACGCCCTGAGCTGGATAGGCGCGGGCGTGCTGGGACTGATCACGCTTGTGTGGGTTGCCCTACGGTTTTATCGCAAACGGATCGCGTAACGAGGCACCGAACAACAGACTAAAACGTTATTCTGTTTAAGATTTTTCCCACACACAGTGCGAACCGCCCATGCCGAACCTGCCGCCCCTTATCCAGCGCGTCATAGAACTGATCAAGCGCTACCCCGGGGTGATCGCACTCGGCGGCTTCATCTCGGGTGTGGGCAGCTTCATCCTGGTGGACCGCCAGCAGGGCATGGCCAGCTGGATCGCCGTGATCATGCTGGTGAGCTGGTTGTGGCTGATGCTGGAAAACAGCTTCACGCAACTGTTCACCAGGCTGTTCAACCGCGAAATACCGGAACCGCTGCTGCGCTACGCTACGCAGATGATCCACCAGGAAAGCCTGTTCTTCGTGTTGCCGTTCTTTTTCGTGACCACCGCCTGGAACAGTGGTCAGTCGGTGTTCACCGGCCTGCTCGGCGCGGCGGCGCTGGTGTCGATCATCGACCCGCTGTATTACAAATGGCTGGCGCCCAAGCGCTCGCTGTTCCTTGCCTTGCATACGCTGACACTGTTCGCCGCACTGCTGACCGCACTGCCGATCATCCTGCACCTGACCACCGCCGAGAGTTACAAGCTGGCACTGGGCGTCGCCATGGCGCTATCGATTCCGAGCCTGGCCGTCAGCCTGCCGCTGCGCAGCGTCAAAGGCTGGATAATGCTGCTGGGAGTGACGGCCGCGATTGGCTGCGCCGGCTGGCTGCTGCGTAGCTGGGTACCACCGGCCACCCTGTGGATGACCGAAGTGGCCATCAGCACCCAGCTTCAGGACCGCACACCGGGCGACGATCTCAAGCACGTCACCGCCGCCCAACTGCGCAGCGGCGGGCTGTACGCCTACACCGCAATCAACGCGCCGCGCGGCCTTGATGAGCGGATCTACCATGTGTGGAAATTCAACGGCAAGGAAGTCGACCGCATTGCGCTGGATATCCATGGCGGCCGCAAGGAGGGCTACCGCGCCTGGACCCACAAGCAGAACTTCCCGCCGGATTCGGTAGGCCGCTGGCAGGTGCGGGTGCTCACCGAAGACGGGCAAGTCATTGGCGTGCTGCGCTTTAACGTCACCGACTCAGCACAAACGGACAACCCGCAGTAGTCCCGATCGTGCTATTACGTAGCAATTGTGGATAGCCAAACAAGCTCGGAGCTTATGACCACTCCCCCGACGGCCGGCGCGGCCCAACTCGATACGTCCAGCACACCGCCGTTGCTGCGCATTACCGGTGACTGGACGCTGGCCCACTACGCAAACCTGAAGAAGCTGTCGAACACCCTCGACGGCCAATACGACGCCGGCGCGCACATCGACCTGAACGGCCTTGGCGCCCTGGATACCGCCGGCGCGTCGCTGCTGGTGGAGCTGCTGGGCCCCGACCGTATCGAACGCTCCGCCGAGCAGACCGATTGCAGCCTGTCCGCCGCCGACCGCGCACTGCTCAAGACCGTCTACCGCTCGCTCAACGATTTTTGCGTACCGCTCAAGGAGCCGGAAGAGGGCGCCGGCATCCAACTGTTGGCGCGCATCGGCCGCGCCGTGGACACCGTCTGGCAAGACGGGATGAAACTGTTGGGCTTCATCGGCCTGATCCTCGAAACCTTCGTGCGCGGCATCCTGCGGCCCAAGCGCTGGCGCCTGACGCCAGTGGTCGCGCATATCGAACAGACCGGCCTGGATGCCGCGCCGATCGTCGCGCTGCTGACCTTTCTGGTCGGCGCCGTGGTGGCCTTCCTCGGCGCCACCGTGCTCAAGAGCTTTGGCGCGACGATCTTCACCGTGGACCTGGTGGCGTTCTCATTCCTGCGCGAATTCGGCGTGTTGCTCACCGCCATCCTGATCGCCGGCCGCACGGCCAGCGCCTTTACTGCGCAAATCGGCTCGATGAAGGCCAACGAAGAGATCGACGCGATCCGCACACTGGGCCTGGACCCGATGGAGCTGCTGGTGCTGCCGCGGGTCCTGGCATTGCTGGTAGCACTGCCGATGCTGACATTTCTGGCGATGCTCTCGGGGATTGTCGGCGGCGGCGTGGTGTGTGCGGTGGCCCTGGATATTTCGCCGGCGATGTTTTTGTCACTGCTGCAATCGGACATTGGCGTGCAACATTTTCTGGTGGGCATGGTGAAGGCGCCGATCTTCGCGTTTCTGATCGCCGCGATCGGTTGCCTGGAAGGTTTCAAGGTCAGCGGCAGTGCCGAGTCGGTCGGCGCGCACACCACCTCAAGCGTGGTGCAGTCGATCTTCGTAGTGATCGTGCTGGACGCGGTCGCCGCGATGTTTTTCATGGAGATGGGCTGGTGAGTCGTCTGCATCGAGCGCCCACTGAGGCGGTGATTGAAGTTCGCGGCCTGTGCAACCGCTTTGGCAGCCAGAGCGTGCACGAGCACCTCGACCTGGATTTGTACAAGGGCGAGATCCTGGCGGTGGTCGGCGGCTCCGGCAGCGGCAAGTCGGTGTTGCTGCGCAGCATCGTCGGCCTGCGGCGGCCCAGCGAGGGGCAAGTGCGGGTGTTCGGCAAGAACCTGCCGAGTCTGTCCGAGCATGAACGCTCGCTGGTGGAGCGACGTTTCGGCGTGCTGTTCCAGAAGGGCGCCTTGTTTTCCTCGCTGACCGTCACCGAGAACGTCGCCTTGCCGTTGATCGAGCACGCCGGGCTCAGCCGCGCCGATGCCGAGCATCTGGCCGCAGTCAAACTGGCCCTGGCCGGGCTGCCGTTGTCGGCGGCCGACAAATACCCGGCGTCGCTGTCCGGCGGCATGATCAAGCGCGCCGCCCTGGCGCGTGCGCTGGCCCTGGACCCGGACATCCTGTTTCTCGATGAACCCACCGCCGGCCTCGACCCGATTGGCGCGGCGCAATTCGACCAACTGATCCTGACCCTGCGCGATGCGCTGGGCTTGAGTGTGTTCCTGGTCACCCATGACCTCGACACGCTGTACACCATCACCGACCGCGTGGCGGTGCTGGCACAGAAGAAAGTCCTGGTGGCGGACGCCATCGATGTCGTCTCGGAAACCGACGACGCCTGGATCCACGAATATTTCCACGGCCCCCGAGGCCGTGCGGCATTGGATGCCGCTCAATCGCTCAAAGAGGTATGACATGGAAACCCGAGCCCATCATGTGATGATCGGACTGTTCAGCGTAATGGTGGTGGTCGGCGCGATGCTGTTCGGCCTGTGGCTGGCCAAGTCCAGCGTCGACAGCGCCTTCCAGGATTATGAGGTGGTGTTCAACGAAGCGGTCAGCGGCCTGTCCCAGGGCAGTTCGGTGCAGTACAGCGGGATCAAGGTGGGCGACGTCACCAGCCTGCGCCTGGACCCCAAGGACCCGCGCCGCGTGCTGGCGCGCATCCGCCTGGCCGGGCAAACGCCGATCAAGGAAGACACCCAGGCCAAACTGGCACTGACCGGCATCACCGGCACCTCGATCATCCAGCTCAGCGGCGGCACCCCGCAGAGCCCTGAACTCAAGGGCAAGGATGGCAACCTGCCGGAAATCATCGCATCGCCATCGCCCATCGCCCGCCTGCTCAATAACAGCAACGACCTGATGACCAGCATCAACCTGCTGCTGCATAACGCCAACCAGCTGTTCTCCCGGGAAAACGTGGAACGCTTGAGCGCCACCCTGGACAACCTGCAGCAAACCACCGGCGCCATCGCGGAACAGCGCGGCGACATCAAAGTAGTGATGCAGCAATTGATGCAGGTGAGCAAACAGGCCGGCGGCGCGCTGGAACAGACCACCGTGCTGATGCGCAACGCCAACGGCTTGCTCAATGACCAAGGCAAGCAAGCCTTTGGCAGTGCCGAGCAGGCGATGAAGTCCCTTGAGCAAAGCACCGCCACCCTCAATACCTTGCTGGCCAACAACAAGGACTCGGTGAACAGCGGCCTGCAGGGCCTCAATGAACTGGCGCCGGCCGTGCGCGAACTGCGCGAAACCCTCGGTTCACTGCGCGCCATCTCACGCCGCCTGGAAGCCAACCCCAGCGGTTACCTGCTGGGCAGTGACACGAACAAGGAGTTCACGCCATGAAGCGTGCTTACCGAATGATCGCCCCCGTGGTCTTTGCATTGATCAGCGCGTGCTCGATCCTGCCCAAGGCGGACCCATCCGACGTATACCGCCTGGCGTCGTCCCAGCCCGCCGGTCAAGGCGCGCCGGTGAGCTGGTCATTGCGCGTGACCAAGCCGCAGACCAGCGAATTTCTCGACAGCCCACGCATCGCGGTGGTGCCCAATGGCGATCTGATCAGCAGCTATGCCAATTCGCGCTGGAGCGATCCGGCGCCGGTGCTGTTGCGCAATCGCCTGTTGGATGGTTTCCAGCGTGATGGGCGGGTGACGCTGCTGAGTACCGACGAGACCAATCTGCAGGCCGACTATGAGTTGGGCGGGCAATTGCAGGCGTTTCAGAGCGAATACCATGGCACGGCAGTGGAGGTGGTGATTCGCCTGGATGCTCGGCTGGTGCGCGGCAGCGATCAGCGGATCATTGCCAGCCGGCGGTTTGAGGTGAGGCAGAAGGTGGGGGATACCAAGGTGCCGGGGGTGGTGGCGGCTTTTGGGCAAGCCGGCGATCAGCTGAATAAGCAGGTAGTGGATTGGGTCGTGGCGCAAGGCAACACTACACCTAAAGGTTGAGGGCCTCATCGGGGGCAAGCCCCCTCCCACAATTTGAATGCATTCACAGATCAACATGTGGGAGGGGCGGTGCGACGATTCGACTTGCCCCCGATAGCAATCCAAGCCTCAACCAAAGAACCAGTAGCACACTGCAATAGCCGCCACGACCCCGGCAAACTCCGCCAACAACGCACACCCCACCGCATGCCGCGCCCGCTGGATGCCCACCGACCCGAAGTACACCGCCAACACATAAAACGTGGTCTCGGTGCTGCCCTGGATCGTCGCCGCCACCAACGCCGGGAAGCTGTCCACACCCTGGGTCTGCATGGTCTCGATCAGCATCGCCCGCGCCGCGCTGCCGGAGAACGGCTTGACCATCGCGGTCGGCAGTGCGTCGACAAACCGCGTGTCCATGCCGGTCCAGGCCACCACATGGCGAATCCCTTCCAGGCCGAAGTCCAGGGCGCCGGAGGCACGCAACACGCCCACCGCGCAGAGCATCGCCACCAGGTAGGGCAGCAGGTTCCTGGCAACGTCAAAGCCTTCCTTGGCGCCTTCGACAAAGGCTTCATACACCTTGACCTTGCGCAAGGCGCCGATCACCAGGAACAGCATGATCAAGCCAAACAGCGTGAGGTTGCCAAGGATCGACGACAACCCGGCCAACGCCGTGGCGGACAGGGTCGCCAGCAACGCCATGAAGCCTCCCAGCACCAACGCGCCGGGAATCAGGTAGGCCAGCACGACCGGGTCCCACAAGCGCAGGCGCTGCATCACCGCCACCGACAGCAGGCCCACCAGCGTCGACGCGCTGGTGGCGAGCAGGATCGGCAGGAACACCAGCGTCGGGTCGGCGGCGCCTTGCTGGGCGCGGTACATGAAGATGGTCACCGGCAACAGCGTCAGCGAGGATGCATTGAGCACCAGGAACAGGATCTGTGCGTTGCTCGCCGTATTGGGGATGGGGTTGAGTTCCTGCAGCGCCTTCATGGCTTTGAGGCCGATGGGCGTGGCGGCGTTGTCCAGGCCCAGGCCGTTGGCGGCGAAGTTGAGGGTGATCAGGCCGATGGCCGGGTGGCCGGCCGGCACTTCCGGCATCAGGCGACGAAACAGCGGGCCCAGGGCCCTTGCCAGCCAATCGACGATCCCGGCTTTTTCGGCGATACGCAGAAAACCCAGCCACAGTGTCAGGGTGCCGAACAGCAACACCATGACCTCTACCGACAATTTGGCCATGGCGAAAATGCTTTCCACCATCGCCGCAAAAATCCCGGCGTTACCGCCCACCAGCCATTGCGCCAGTGCTGACACCATTGCCACGACAAAAAAGCCAAGCCACAGGCCATTGAGCATCAGTTAAATCCCCCGAAAGATGGGGCGAATGATAGCGGGGCTGGCAGAAACGACAAACCCCGGAATTATCCGGGGTTTGCGTCAGCGCAATCGAGCGATCAGCCGCGAGTAATCTCGCCGGCCGGTAGCGCCTCTTTGCTGCGCCAGTGCGGCAGCGAATTCCAGTAGCGCTCGCCCTTGGCGTCGTCGTACATGCCTTCCCAGCGCGAGATAACCAGCACGGCCAGGGCGTTGCCGATCACGTTCAGTGCGGTACGCGCCATGTCCATCACACGGTCGACACCCGCGATAAACGCCAGGCCTTCCAAGGGAATGCCCACGCTGCCCAGGGTGGCCAGCAGCACCACGAAGGACACGCCCGGCACACCGGCGATGCCTTTGGAGGTGACCATCAGGGTCAGCACCAGCATCAGTTGCTGGCCGATCGACAGGTCGATGCCGTACAGCTGGGCAATGAAGATCGCGGCGATGCTCTGGTACAGGGTCGACCCGTCGAGGTTGAACGAGTAACCCGTCGGCACCACGAAGCTGCAGATCGCCTTGGGCGCGCCGTAGGCCTCCATCTTCTCGATCACGCGCGGCAGCACGGTTTCGGAACTGGCGGTGGAGTAGGCAAGCACCAGCTCATCCTTGAAAATGCGCATCAGCTTGAGGATCGAGAACCCGAACAGGCGGGCGATCAGGCCCAGCACCGCAAAGGCGAAGAACAGAATCGCGACGTAAACCAGGATCACCAGCTTGGCCAGTGGCAGCAGCGAGGCGAAGCCGAAGTTGGCGACGGTCACCGCGATCAGGGCAAATACACCGATAGGGGCGTACTTCATGATCATGTGCGTGACTTTGAACATGCTCTCGGACACGCCCTGGAACATCGTCACCAAAGGCTCGCGCAGTTCCGGCTTGAGGCTCGACAAGCCCAGGCCGAACAGCACCGAGAAGAAGATGATCGGCAGCATCTCGCCACGGGCGACGGCCGCGAAGATATTTGACGGGATCAGGTTGAGAATGGTCTCGATGAACGCATGTTCATGCTGCACCTCGGCGGCGGTGGCCTGGTACTTGGAGATATCGACGGTACCCAGGGTACTCATGTCGATGCCCGCGCCCGGATGGAACAGGTTGGCCAGCAACAGGCCGACCACGATGGCGATGGTGGTGACGACTTCAAAGTAGAGGATGGTTTTGACGCCGATGCGACCCAGTTTTTTCGCGTCACCCACACCGGCAATGCCGACGATCAACGAGGAAATGACGATTGGGATAACGATCATCTTGATCAGGCGGATAAAGATATCGCCTGCCGGCTGCAGCACGTTGCTGATCCACCAGGCCTTTTCAGCACTGAAATGGTTGAGCACTGCGCCGATTGCGATCCCCAGCACCAAACCGATGAGGATCTGCCAGGCGAGGCTTAGCTTTGCCTTCTTCATGTCATTACCCTTACTTCAAGTGAACTTAAGGCAAATGCGCCAGCTGGACCGCTCGAAAGCGAAAAAGTGTGAGCATCTGCCTCCATGGAAGGTCACCGCAGCGTGGCCGAAATGGCTTACTGGCAGGCGAAAAAAGGCGCAACTATTCCCATGCAAGCCAGCGGCGTCTAATGCCGTAAACGCCTACCCTATGCCGAATCGGCATGGCTTTTTTTGAAAATAATTGTTTGAACGGTCAGTTCGAATGCGCCATTCAAGCGGGTGAACCTGCCGTGAAGCTGCCAATTACGGCTTGCGCAGAGGTACCGGAGGACTTGAGGTGTTTGGCAGAAATGCTTGAAAAATCCGCAGCCTGGCGTCGAAAACGGCCTGTGGCGTCAGGAGAAATTTCTAGATGGATGGTCGCATCGACATACTACGTAATGATTAGCCAGAGGAAAAACGAAGAATGCCAGCTATACGCGGAATGACGCACCGGCCATCAGAGTCATAAGCCCGCCGCAAGTTCAGCAAGCTTGAGGACTTGTGAACTTGCGTCGCAGCTTTTCACCTGACCCGGCCCTTGCGCAGGCACTCCCTGTACCCGTAGGTCGCGCCGATCCTCATCGATCAGAGCAACCCGGCCCCCTGGTCATGCATCGCTCTTGGCGAGCAATGCAAAACAGAAAGAAGCAAAGTGGCTTCTCTCTATGGACGCCGGCTCCGTAAGACGGAACCTAGTACCAATTCGGATCTTTCTTGAGCTGCTCCATCAGCAGCTTCTTCATGCCGTCATCCGGCTTACCGAGAAAACGGTAATCGGCGTGCCGCGTCGGGGATTTGTCCGCCGGCAGACCGGCCGGGACTTCCACCAACATGGCGTAGGCATCTTCCTTATCGAAGCTGAAGGCGACGATCAGGCGCTTGTTCAGGCAGGTATCTGCCGTTTCACACAGCGGCCCTACCAGATACTTGTCGCCATCCTCTTCGACAGCGTTCATTTGCTCGGCCGTACCCGACAGGTTCATCACCCATTCGGGCAGGCGCTCCTCTTTCTTCACCACGCCTTGCCAGGTTTCACGGTACTGCGGGTCCGCGCTGAGCAATTCGTTGGCCCGGGATTGGCCGTCGTTGGCGGCCATCACCAAGCCGCTACCGCCCAGCAGCAGGGCGGCGGCAATGGCTTTAAAAGGCAGAGTGGTCATATTCAGCCTCGGCCTTTACGACCAAAGAAGAACGACGCAATGAACATCACCAGGAAGACCACGAAGAGAATCTTGGCGATACCCGTAGCCGTGCCGGCGATACCACCGAAGCCCAGGACTGCAGCCACAATGGCGATGATCAGAAACGTGATTGCCCAACTCAACATGGTGATTCTCCTTAAGCTTTCATAGGGGGTACAGCGTGATGCCATGTGGCCGCTCGACATGAGCGACGTTGTATTGCCTAGAACACCCAGCGTTCCTGAACCGGCAGTTCGCTCAGGGTGGAATCCTGGTCTGCCACTCTCAGTTGCGGGGCGGTTACATCGGCAGCCGTGCTGCCAACGGAACGGAAGTGGGTCTGGGTCATGACGGGGCGTTCGAACTGCGGGGCTTGCTCGTGACTCTGCTGCCAATGCTGCATCTGCTGGCCAATAATCAGCGTGACCATCAACGCCAGGCTGGCGAACAGACCTTGCTGCAGATGCAGCGGCGATACACGCAATTGGCTGAGGCTTTGGCGAGTCATACTGCTTTCTCCCGCATTCTGATTATTCGTTCATGACGCTCTATGCACTAGCTATTGCAGAGCGCATGCCAGGTTTTTTGCAAAATAAATCTTAATAAAATCAGATAGTTATGAATTTAATGCAGGCGCACAACACAGCATCCTGCACGATGCCCTTTCAGGAGCCGTGCGAAATGCACGATGGTCAGTGGTCGGGTCGAAGGATCGAAAGCGGCTGAGTGGTTGCCGAAGCGGCGAGAAGATATGAAAAGGCCACTAGATCGGGCCTTTTACCGGGCCGTGTAGGAAGATGTGCAGATAGCTACGCGACGTTGCCTTTTATCAATCAGAATAAACCATGCAACTTGCCCGATTATTCCGGGACTAAACACCAACATTCACAGTTAAGGAGCGCGGGACAGATGGAATCAGCCAAGGAACTTCAAGGCCGCATTCTTTTAGTGGATGACGAGTCCGCGATCCTCCGTACCTTCCGCTATTGCCTGGAAGATGAAGGCTACACCGTTGCCACCGCCAACAGCGCAGCCCAGGCCGATGCCTTGATGCAGCGCCAAGTGTTCGATCTGTGCTTTCTCGACTTGCGCCTGGGCGAGGACAACGGCCTGGATGTATTGGCTCACATGCGTATTCAAGCGCCATGGATGCGTGTCGTGATCGTGACCGCCCATTCGGCGGTGGACACCGCAGTAGATGCCATCCAGGCCGGCGCCGCCGACTATCTGGTCAAGCCCTGCAGCCCGGACCAGTTGCGCCTGGCCACGGCCAAGCAACTGGAAGTGCGCCAGCTCTCGGCACGCCTGGAAGCCCTGGAGGGCGCAGTGCGCCAGCCCAAGGATGGCCTCGACTCCCACAGCCCGGCCATGATGGTGGTACTGGAAACCGCACGGCAGGTAGCCGGCACCGATGCCAATATCCTGATCCTCGGCGAATCGGGTACCGGTAAAGGCGAGCTGGCGCGGGCCATTCACGGCTGGAGCAAACGCTCGAAAAAATCCTGTGTGACCATCAACTGCCCTTCGTTGACCGCAGAGCTGATGGAGAGCGAACTGTTCGGCCACAGCCGCGGCGCATTTACCGGTGCCAGCGAAAGCACATTGGGCCGCGTCAACCAGGCAGACGGCGGCACGCTGTTTCTCGACGAGATCGGCGACTTTCCCCTCACCCTGCAACCCAAGCTGCTGCGCTTTATTCAGGATAAGGAATACGAGCGCGTGGGCGACCCGGTTACCCGCCGCGCGGACGTGCGCATTCTCGCCGCCACCAACCTGAACCTGGAAGACATGGTGCGCGACGGCCGCTTCCGTGAAGACCTGCTGTATCGCCTCAACGTCATCACGTTGCACCTGCCGCCGCTGCGCGAACGCAGTGAAGACATCCTGACCCTGGCCGACCGCTTCCTGGCGCGCTTCGTCAAGGAGTATGCCCGCCCGGCGCGCGGCTTCAGCGATCAGGCACGCGAAGCGCTGCTCAACTATCGCTGGCCCGGCAACATCCGTGAGCTGCGCAACGTGGTGGAGCGCGCCAGCATCATCTGCCCTCAGGAGAAGGTCGAGATCAGTCACCTGGGCATGGCCGAGCAACCAACCAACAACGCGCCACGCATTGGTGCGGCACTGAGCCTGGACGAGCTGGAAAAAGCCCATATCGGCGCCGTCCTCGCCACCAGCGATACCTTGGACCAGGCCGCTCGTACCCTCGGCATCGACGCGTCGACCCTGTATCGCAAACGCAAACAGTACAACTTATGAGCTGTACCTCATGAAGCTGGCGATGAAACTGCGCACCCGGTTATTCCTGAGCATCTCGGCACTGATCACCGTGGCCCTGCTGGGACTGATCCTGGGCCTGGTCAGCGTGATGCAGATGGCCAAGACCCAGGAGTCGTTGATTCGCAGCAATTTCGTCACCCTCGACCTGGGCGTGAAGTTGCGCCAGAGCCTGGGCGATCAACTGATCATGATGCTCGAAAAGCGTCCCGACCCGGCTGCCCTGGAAGCCTCCAAACAGCGCTACTTCGACCTGTTGGACCAGGGCATCGCCCATGAACAGCGTGACGGTCACACCCACGGCTTCGAGCAGGCACGCAAGGACTACCAGAACCTGCTGCAGGCATTTGACGAATCCCAGCAGAACCCGTCTGCGCCGGGCAGCAAGGAAAAGCTCACTGAAACCTTCAATACCCTGCGCAACGGGCTGATCGTCCACCACAAGCAGGCGCTGGAAAATATCAGCACAAGCGAGCACAAATCCCGTGAGCGTGCGCTTCTCGTCGCCAGCTTGCTGGGACTCGTCGGCCTTGCGGTGTTGATCATCGGCTTTGTGACCGCCCATGGCATCGCCCGGCGATTCGGCGCGCCCATCGAAGCGCTGGCCAAGGCCGCCGATAAAATCGGGCAAGGCGATTTCGAAGTGACATTACCGATATCGGCGGCGGCGGAAATGAACCAGCTGACGCGTCGCTTCGGCATCATGGCCGAGGCGTTGCGCCAACATCAAGCCACCAATGTCGATGAGTTGCTCGCCGGCCAGCAGCGGTTGCAAGCGGTGCTCGACAGCATCGACGATGGTCTGCTGATGATTGACCGCCAAGGCCACCTTGAGCACCTCAATCCCGTCGCACAACGCCAGCTGGGCTGGGACGAAGAGCGCCTCGGTCAGGGCCTGGGCGAAGCGCTGGGTCGCCCGGAAATGGATGAACAACTGAATCTGGTGCTACGCGGCGGCAACCTGGAGCGGGCGCCGGAGGACCTGGAGGTGGAAGTCGAAGGCGAGCTGCGCCTGCTGACGTACAGCCTGACCCCGGTCAGCCACACCCAGGGGCATATCCTGGGCGCGGTGATGGTGCTGCATGACGTCACCGAGCAGCGTGCCTTTGAGCGGGTGCGCAGCGAGTTCGTCTTGCGCGCCTCCCACGAGCTGCGCACACCGGTGACCGGCATGCACATGGCCTTCGGGCTCTTCCGCGAACGGGCCAAGTTCCCGGCCGAATCACGCGAAGCGGACCTGCTGGATACGGTCAACGAAGAAATGCAGCGGTTGATGCAGTTGATCAACGATTTGCTCAACTTCTCGCGCTACCAGAACGGCCTGCAGAAACTCACGCTGGGGCCTTGCGATGTCATCGACCTGCTGGAACATGCCCGAGCCCGGTTCGCCGAACCTGCGAACGCACAAGGTATCGAACTGGTGGTGGAAGCTCAGCCCGACCTGCCACGCCTGTATGCCGACCAGGCGCAACTGGAGCGCGTGCTCGACAACCTTCTGGGGAACGCCCTTCGACACACGGCAGAGAGCGGGCAGATTCGCTTGCAGGCGCGACGTCATGGCGAACGGGTGATTATCAGCGTCGAGGACAACGGTGAAGGCATTGCCTACGGCCAGCAGGGACGCATCTTCGAGCCTTTCGTACAGGTAGGGCGCAAGAAAGGCGGCGCCGGCCTGGGGCTGGCATTGTGCAAGGAGATCGTGCAATTGCACGGCGGCCGCATGGGTGTGTATTCGCGGCCGGGGCAGGGAACGCAGTTCTATATGGCCTTGCCTTTGTAAGAACCAGCTCCCCGGCCACAAAGGGCTCGCTACCCTTCAGCGCTGGTTCAAGGCGCGCAGGATCGCCGCACTTTGCGCATCCGGGGTGCCGTCGAACAGCGACGGGCGAAAATGCATCTGGAACGCGGCGATCACATGACGCGTGGCCACATCCAGCTCACCGGTTTGCGGTGTGGGGTAGCCCAGGCGCGCCAGTTCTTCCTGGAACCAGGTGATGCTCGGCAGTTGCGCGGCGTACTGCTGCTGGAATCGAGCCACTGCCTGGGCATCCGGCCAGACCCCCAGGCCCTCATCGGCCAGACGCTTCCATGGAAACAACGGGCCCGGGTCCAACTTGCGCAGCGGCGCAATGTCGCTGTGCCCGATGATGTTCCTGGGCTCGATACCGTTACGCTTGCTGATGTCCTTGAGCAACACCACCAGTGACTTCACCTGCGCTTCGGAGTACGGGTACCACACCCGGCCGGTGGGGGTGTCGCTGTAGCCAGGGTTGACGATCTCGATGCCGATGGAGCTGGAGTTGAGCCAGGTGCGCCCCATCCATTCGCTTTCCCCGGCATGCCAGGCGCGCCGGCTTTCATCCACCAGCTTGTAGATCGTGCCCGAGGCGTCATCGCCGATCAGGTAATGGCTGCTGACCTGGCCGTGGGTCAACAGCGCCAGGGAGCGTTCGAGGTTGGCCGAGGTGTAATGCACCACAACGAACTGCACGCGGTTGTCGTGGTTCACCGAAGGGTGGCTGGTGTTCAGGCGCGGGCCGCTGGAGCAGCCGGCGAGCAGAAGAACTGCAAAAGCGATAAAGAGAGATTTCATGGCTGAAGGCGTTACGCAGAGGACGATAATGCAACAGTGTAACGTAAGGTCAAATCCCAGGCGGCCAAATTACAAAATAGAACATCTTTTACGCCGCCTGCACCTGGTTACGCCCTGCCGCCTTGGCCCTGTAAAGCGCTTCATCGGCGCGCTTGAGTGCCAGGTCACTGCGCTCGCCCGGCTGGAACTGCGCGACGCCCATGGATACCGTGATGGTCACCGGCTCGCCCTTGAAGTGGAACGGGCACGCCTCGATGGCCACTCGCAACACTTCGCCGACGGCCAAGGCATCGGCCAAGGCTGAGTCGGGCATCAGCAACACAAACTCTTCGCCGCCGAAGCGCGCAATGAAATCGGTCGGGCGCAGGTGCTTGCGCAGCACATTGGCGATGATCTTCAGGACCTTGTCGCCGGCCAAATGGCCGTAGCCGTCGTTGATGCGCTTGAAGTGGTCGAGGTCCAGCATAGCCAGTGACAGGCTGTTGCCACGCTGGTGCCAGGCATTGACCTCATGATCCAGGCGCTCACTCCAGGCCGCGCGGTTGGGCAGGCCGGTGAGCGGATCGATCAGCGCCTTCTGGCGCTGAATTTCCAGATGCTCACGATAGCCCTGGGCTTCCTGCTCCATGTTCGCCACCCGCTCAGCCAGGCCTTGAAGGCGCGCAGCCACTTCCTGCTCGCGCTGGTCGCGCTGTTGCTGGTGTTCGTCCATGGTGCCGAGCAAGCCTTCAAGGTGGCTCTCCAGCACCTGCTTGAGGCTGTCCAGATCGGCGGCGTCCTGCACGCTGTTTTGCAGGCCGTCTACCTGTTCGCGAATTTGCGTGTCCAGCTCCCTCGCGGCAGAGCGGCTGTCGGCGTGCTCATCGCTTGCGAACTGCAAATGGCCCTGAAATGCCTCAAGGCGCTCGTTGAGCTGTTTAAGGTAAGTCTCGAACTCATGCTGGCCGCTGTCGGTAACCGCCAGCATCAGCACCGCCAGGTCATCGAGGATCGGCAGCAGCTCGTACCAGTTCAAGCCATGGGCCAGGCGCTCGCGCATGGCTTCGGCCTGGGGCCGGTGGCGCTCGGGCAAGGGCAACTCTTCCAGCAGGCCGAGCAAGGTGTCTTCGATATGCTTGGCCACCGAGCTGTAGGAAGGCTCGGGCGAATCAGGCAGGGCGTAGGGGTCAGGCTCTGCGGTATCCAGTACAGGCGGGAGTGAAAGGCTGCCGATCAGGGTTTCTTCAGGGGTATCGACGGGGTCTTGCGGCGTTTCTATGAAAGCCGCGAGTGCGCTTTCGGGAGCGTCCTCCTCGGCCGGCGCTTCAGGCGCCTCGGGTTCGTCAGGCTTGGGCGCGGGTGGCGTCTGAGCAGGCGCTTCGAACTCGAACGTTACGCTGGCGGGCGTCTCCTTTACGGATGCCGCCGGCTCAGGCGCAGAGGCGGCCGTGGTTGGCGGCAACGGCGCAAAAGCGCGCAATGCCTGGGCCAGCTCTTCGGATTGCGCGGGCTCTGGAGGCTCGGGCGCAGCCGGTGAGGGCGCGACGGATTTTGGTGTAGGCGGCGTCTCGGGCTCGGGCGCTTCGTTCAAGGGTTCCTTGGCACCAAACAAACGCTGCAGTAACCCAGGCCCGGAGCGCGGCGTTTCGCCATCCGGCTCCAGATTATGCAGCGCCTGTTCCTGCAAGCTGCTCAACTCGCTGAGCAGCAGCGGTATTTCCCGTGCCTGCCCGACTCGACCGTCGAGCTGCTTGGCGAAGGTCTTCAGCGGACGCGCCACCTCACGGGGTAACGGAAGTTTCTGCAACTGCGCGACCAGGGCGGTGAGGGCGGTACTGATCTGGTCAACCCGGGTTTCGCGGCGCTGCTCGGAATCCAGCACCGCCTTTTCCAAACGCGGCAGCAGGGCGGCGAGGGCGGCGTCCATGTCGTCAGTACGCACGACATCGCGCATTTCCTTCATGCATTGATCGACAGCGCGGTCCGTGCCTTCCGCCGCCAGCGTGCTGCGCACCAGCCCTCGGCGCAGCAGATCGAGGCGCGCGGCCCAGCGGCGTTCGAGCTGGTCTTGTTGCTCAACGCTTTTAAGGTATTTTTCTTTCCAACGCTGGGCGTCGTCGCTCATGCAAGAGGACCGCCAGGGCTTGGGCTCAACGCGGGTAATGCATCAGCCGTGAGCGAACCCGGCAGACGAATTTCTACCGCGACCGGCAGGTGATCGGAAATCGGCTGCGCCAGGACCTGCACACTTTCCAGCGTGAGGCTCGGGCTGAGCAGGATATGGTCCAGACAGCGCTGCGGACGCCAGCTGGGAAACGTGGCTTCGACTTGCGGCGCCAGCAAGCCGAGGTCGCGCAGCGGGGAATTCTGCAGCAGGTCGTTGGCGTGGGTGTTCATGTCACCCATCAACACCTGGTGCTTGTAGTTGCCAATCAGGTCGCGCACGTAGGCCAACTGAAGGTTGCGCGTACGCCCGCCGAGCGCCAGGTGCATCATCACTACAACCAGGGCTTCCGGACCTTCGCCAAAACGCACCAGGATCGCGCCACGTCCTTTGGGGCCCGGCAACGGGTGATCCTCGATGACGGTCGGCTTCAAACGACTGAGCACACCATTGCTGTGCTGCGCCAGGCGCCCGAGGTTGCGATTGAGTTGCTGGTACCAGTAGGGGAAGGCACCGAGCTGGGCAAGGTGTTCCACCTGGTTGATGTAGCCGGAGCGCAGGCTGCCGCCGTCGGCTTCCTGCAGGGCGACCAGGTCGAAGTCGCTGAGCAGGTCGCCGATTTTCTGCAGGTTGCCGGTACGCCCCTTGTGCGGCAGCAAGTGCTGCCAGCCACGCGTGAGGTAGTGCCGATATTTCTCGGTACTGTTACCCACCTGAATATTGAAACTGAGCAGGCGCAAGCGGCTGTCTGCCGGCAGGCCTGTGGATTCCAGATGATGTTCGTTGACCTGCGGGTCATGCAGGCCTACGACACGTTCGGTACCCCAGCGACGCATGGCGAGCCCCTTACTTGGCCGCGCGCTCTTTGGCGATCAGCTGGTCGGCAACATTGAGGGTCGCTTCAGGACCACCGGTAGTACCCAGGTCGAAACGGTATTTGCCGTTGACGATCATGGTGGGTACGCCCTGCACACCGTACTTCTGTGCGAGTTCCTTGGCCTGCTTGATCTGGCCCTGGATGGCAAAGGAGTTGAACGTGGCCAGGAACTTGTCTTTGTCGACACCCTGGGTGGCGACGAAGTCAGCCATTTCGTCCGGCTTGGTCAGGCGCTTGCCTTCTTTCTGGATCGCGTTGAATACCGCGTTGTGGACCTTGTGCTCCACACCCATGGCTTCCAGGGTCAGGAACAGTTGGCCGTGGGCATCCCATGGGCCGCCGAACATGGCCGGAATGCGCTTGAAGTTCACATCCTTGGGCAGTTTTTCGACCCAAGGGTTGATGGTCGGTTCAAAGGCGTAGCAATGCGGGCAGCCGTACCAGAACAGCTCCACCACTTCGATCTTGCCGGGCACCGAAACCGGGACCGGGTTAGTCAATTCAACGTAGGTTTTACCGGCTTCAAGCGGCACGTCGGCAGCTTGCGCGGTCATGCCGAAGAGACTGGCAGTGACGAGAGCGGCGCTGAGGATCAGATTACGCATGCTTTACTCCTGGACAAATAAAGTCGCCTCACGCGACCTTTATGTGTGACAGGTCTACGCGGACATGAGTTCGTTAGTGTAACGGCAGCGGCCACAAAAAAGGGCGGCCCTGGCCACCCTTTTTATGCTTGCATCGATGGATTAATCGAGCGTTAACGTTGCAGGCTGTCAGTGCAAGCCCTGGATGTAACTGGAGATTGCCGCAATGTCCTCATCACTCAATTTGCGCGCGATGGTGCGCATGGTCATCGCGTCGCCATCGTTGGCTCGGCCAGCGTCTTCCTTGCGGAAATCGGTCAGCTGTTTGGCGATGTAGGCCGCGTGCTGGCCGCTCAGGTGCGGGAAGCCGGCGGCGGCGTTGCCTACGCCGTTGGGCGAGTGGCAACCGGTACAGGCGGGCAGGCCCTTGTCCAGGTCGCCACCACGAAACAGTTTCTCGCCACGGGCGACCAGTTTCGGATCGGCAGCTCCCACGCTGCCTTTCTGACTGGCGAAGTACGCCGCGATATCCGCCATGTCCTGATCGCTGGTATTGGTCAGCAAGCCCGTCATTTCCAGGACTGTGCGCTTGCCGCTCTTGATGTCCTGCATCTGCTTGACCAGGTAACGTTCACCCTGACCGGCCAGTTTGGGGAAGTTCGGCGCCGGGCTGTTACCGTCCGGTCCATGGCAAGCACCACACACGGCGGCTTTCGCCTGCCCCGCGGTAGCGTCGCCTGCAGCATGGGCAACACCGGTGATGCCCAAGGTCAACAGCAGACTCACGATCAGTTTGTTCATCAGCTAATCCAACTACGGCTAAGGGTTTAAGAGTTATCTACCGGGTTTACTCACCATCAATTCATTGATGGCCTGGTAATCCTCAGTACTGCAGTCCATGCACAAACCACGCGGCGGCATTGCCTTGAAACCCCGGGGTAATCAATTGATCATGTGTCGATCAATTCAGGGTTTGAGAGCGTTTTGCGTTCTAATGCGCAATAAAGGTCTTTTCGCTCCCGTGAACCTCATCCTTCGCTGGGACAAAGCACACACAAAATCTGCGGCATTATATACTGGCGCTACTGAAACGGAAACGACACCGCTTGCCGCACCCTTATTCGGCACCGCCCACATCGGAAAACTCATGCAACTCAAGAATCCCATCCTCGGCCTGTGCCAACAGTCCACCTTCATGCTCAGCGCCGCCAAAGTGGACCAATGCCCCGATGACGAGGGCTTTGAAGTCGCCTTTGCCGGCCGTTCCAACGCCGGCAAGTCCAGCGCACTGAACACCCTGACCCACGCCAGCCTGGCGCGCACCTCGAAAACCCCGGGTCGCACGCAACTGCTCAATTTCTTCAAGCTAGACGATGATCGGCGTCTGGTCGACCTGCCGGGCTACGGTTATGCAAAAGTCCCTATCCCGTTGAAGCTGCACTGGCAGCGTCACCTGGAGGCTTACCTGGGTGGACGGGAGAGTTTGAAGGGCTTGATCCTGATGATGGACATCCGTCACCCAATGACCGATTTCGACCTGTTGATGCTCGATTGGGCAGTCGCCAGCGGCATGCCGATGCATATCCTGCTGACCAAGGCCGACAAGCTGACCTACGGCGCAGCCAAGAACACCCTGCTCAAAGTGCAGTCCGAAATCCGCAAGGGTTGGGGCGACGCCATCACCATCCAATTGTTCTCCGCCCCCAAGCGCATGGGCCTGGAGGACGCCTACACCGTACTGGCCGGCTGGATGGAATTGGCGGACAAGGGCGCCGAAATCGCCGAATAACTTTTCTGCGGGCAAAAAAAACCCCGGACTTCGTATGGGGAGGGGAAGTTCGGGGTCCAAGTTCCGGACCGCTAGGGCGGGGTCCGGATATCTGCCAACACTTAACACAACATAGGAGCATTGAAGGGCTTCACCACCCATTCAGTAACTCTGAGTGGCAGTTCACAGGTTAAGTTCCGGCAGGCTCAAAAAACACTTTGAAATAACTGGCGGCGCTTTCCGATCTAAAGCGCCTCGCCATCACCCGCTGTGATGGCGAAACCGCAGCATCAATGGGCTTCGTCCCAGTTATCGCCAATGCCCACGTCCACCACCAGGGGCACGTCCAGCTGCGCCGCAGCGCTCATGTGCTCGCGAATTCTCTCGCTGACCTCTGCGACCAGATCCTCACGCACCTCCAGCACCAGTTCATCGTGCACCTGGAGGATGACCTTGGCGTCCAGGCCCGACTCGGCCAGCCAGTTGTCCACCTTCACCATGGCTTTCTTGATGATGTCCGCCGCCGTGCCCTGCATTGGCGCGTTGATCGCGGTGCGCTCTGCCGCTGCGCGCTCCTGAGGCTTGTTGGAGTTGATATCCGGCAAGTACAGACGCCGCCCGAAGAAGGTTTCCACATAGCCCTGGTCCGCCGCCTGGGCACGGGTGCGCTCCATGTACTCGCGCACCCCGGGATAGCGGGCGAAGTACACATCGATATAGGCCTTGGCGGTCTTGGTGTCGACGCCGATGTCCTTGCCGAGCTTCTGGGCGCCCATGCCATAGATCAGGCCGAAGTTGATCGCCTTGGCGCTGCGGCGCTGGTTGGAGGTGACCTCGGTCAATTCGACCTTGAATACCTCGGCGGCCGTGGCGGTGTGCACGTCCAGGTCGTTGCGAAAGGCATTCATCAACCCTTCGTCCTTCGACAGGTGCGCCATGATCCGCAGTTCGATCTGCGAATAGTCCGCCGCCAGCAGCTTGTAACCCTTGGGCGCGATAAACGCCTGGCGAATGCGCCGCCCCTCGGCGGTACGCACCGGGATGTTCTGCAGGTTCGGATCGCTGGAAGAAAGACGCCCGGTCGCCGCCACCGCCTGATGGTAGGACGTATGAATCCGCCCGGTACGGGGGTTGATCTGTTCCGGCAGGCGGTCGGTGTAGGTGCTTTTGAGCTTGCTCATGCTGCGGTACTGCATGAGTACCTTGGGCAACGGAAAATCATCCTCCGCCAGTTTGGCCAGCACTTCCTCGGCGGTGGATGCCTGCCCCTTGCCGGTTTTTTTCAACACCGGCATGCCGAGCTTCTCGTAGAGGATCGCTCCGAGCTGCTTGGGCGAACCGAGGTTGAATGCCTCGCCGGCGATTTCGAACGCCTGGCGCTCCAGTTCGATCATCTTGTTGCCCAGCTCGATGCTCTGGATGCCCAGCAGGTCCTTGTCCACCAAAGCGCCCTGGCGCTCGATACGTGCCAGCACCGGCACCAGCGGAATTTCGATATCCGTCAGTACGCTGGCCAGGCTCGGGATCGCGGTCAGCTTCGCGTGCAGTTCCTGATGCAGGCGCAAGGTCACGTCGGCGTCTTCGGCCGCGTAGGGGCCGGCTTGCTCAAGGGCGATCTGGTCGAAGGTCAGCTGTTTGGCGCCCCTGCCGGCGATGTCCTGGAAGCTGACCGTGTCGTGGTCCAGGTACTTCTTCGCCAGGCTGTCCATGTCATGGCGGGTCGCGGTGGAGTTCAGCACGTAGGATTCGAGCATGGTGTCGAAAGCGATGCCGCGCACGGTGATGCCCTGCGCCGGGTCGCCACCGATGGCGCAGTTGGCCAGGATGTTCATATCAAACTTGGCGTGCTGGCCGACCTTGAGCCTGGCCGGATCTTCCAGCAACGGCTTCAAGGCCAGCAGCACGGTGTCACGGTCCAATTGCTCCGGCGCGCCGGTGTAGGCATGCGTCAGCGGGATATACGCGGCTTCATGGGCCTGCACCGCAAACGACAGCCCGACCAATTGGGCTTGCTGGGCGTCGATGCCGGTGGTCTCGGTATCGAAGGCAAACAACGGCGCATCGTTGAGTTTCTTCAGCCACAGATCGAACGTGGCCTGGTCAAGAACGGTGGTGTAAACCGTCTCCACCGGCACCGCGATAACCGCCTCGGCAGGCGCCTCGGTGACCGGCACAACCTCATTGGCTGCCTTGAGCTCGACCCGCTTGGTATCGCGCTGGATCTCGTCGTACCAGCTCTTGAATTCAAGCAGCGTGTACAACTCCAGCAGCTTTTCGCGATCCGGCTCGATCAGGTGCAAGTCGTCCAGGCCGATGTCCAGGGGCACGTCGATTTTGATCGTCGCCAGCCGATAGGACAGGAACGCCATCTCCCTGTGCTCTTCCAGCTTGGCCGGCAGCGTCTTGGCGCCACGAATCGGCAGGGTCGGCACAATGTCCAACTGCTCATACAGCTCTTTCAGGCCGCCATTGACACCCACCAGCAAACCGGAGGCGGTCTTCGGACCGATGCCGGGAACGCCGGGGATGTTGTCGGAGGAATCGCCCATCAGCGCCAGGTAATCGATGATCTGCTCCGGAGCGACGCCGAATTTCTCCTTTACGCCCTCGATGTCCATCGAACTACCGGTCATGGTGTTGACCAGAGTAATGTGCCCGTCCACCAGTTGCGCCATGTCCTTGTCGCCGGTGGAGATCACCACCGGGCGGTCAGCGGCGGCGCTGCTGCGGGCCAGGGTGCCGATCACGTCATCGGCCTCGACGCCTTCGACGCACAGCAACGGGAAACCCAGGGCGATCACGCTCTGGTGCAGGGGTTCGATCTGCAGGCGCATGTCATCGGGCATGCTCGGGCGATTGGCTTTGTAGTCGGCGAACATTTCATCGCGAAAGGTCCCGCCCTTGGCGTCGAACACCACGGCGAACGGGCTGTCCGGGTACTGCTTGCGCAGGCTCTTGAGCATGTTCAACACGCCCTTGACCGCGCCGGTCGGCAGGCCTTGGGAGGTGGTCAGCGGTGGCAGCGCGTGGAAGGCGCGGTACAGATAAGAAGAACCGTCCACCAGGACGAGGGGCGCTTGGCTCATGAGCAGGATCAACCTTTTCGGCGGGTCAGGCGCTAGAATAGCCGGACCAATGAAAACAAAGGGACAAGGTTATCATGCGTACATTCAATCGCCTGCTGTTCACTGGCTTGATTGCACTCGCTCCGATGGCTGCCATGGCGGCCGACGATGCCCCGTCGGGTGATCCGGAGGTGACCATTCGCACGGAAGGCGACAAAACTATCCAGGAGTACCGCCAAAACGGCTTCCTGTACGCCATCAAGGTCACGCCAAAAGGGGCTCCACCGTATTTCCTGGTACGCGCCGATGGAACCGACGCGAACTTCATCCGTTCTGACCAGCCGGATATGTTGATCCCGTCATGGAAGATCTTCGAATGGAAATGATTCCCTAATTTCAACCGGCACCGCCCTGAGCGGCGCCCGTAACGGCAGTTTTAACCATGTCTGTGTTCACCCCCCTGGCTCGGCCCGAGCTGGAAACCTTTCTTGCCCCTTACGGGCTCGGCCGCCTGCTTGATTTCCAGGGGATTGCCGCCGGTAGCGAAAACACCAATTTCTTTATCAACCTGGAACAGGGCGAATTCGTCCTGACCCTGGTTGAACGCGGCCCCGTGGCAGAAATGCCGTTCTTTATCGAACTGCTCGACGTGCTCCACGACGCCGACCTGCCGGTGCCGTACGCCCTGCGTACCACCGACGGTATCGCCCTGCGCGAACTCAAGGGCAAACCCGCCTTGCTGCAACCGCGCCTGGCCGGCAAGCACATCAAGGACGCCAATGCCCAGCATTGCGCCCAGGTCGGCGACCTGCTCGGCCACTTGCACCTGGCGACCCAGGGCGACAAAGTGCTGGAGCGCAAGACCGACCGCGGGCTGGACTGGATGCTCAGTGAGGGCGCGCAGCTGATTTCGCACCTCAACGATGCACAACAGCGCCTGCTGCAGGACGCGTTGAGCGAGATCGAAACCCACAAGGCGCAGATCCTCGCCCTGCCGCGCGCCAACGTTCACGCCGACCTGTTCCGCGACAACGCGATGTTCGAAGGCACGCACCTGACCGGCCTGATCGACTTCTACAACGCTTGCTCGGGGCCGATGCTGTACGACGTCGCCATCGCCTTGAACGACTGGTGTTCGGATGCCGAAGGCGTGATTGACGGGCAGCGCGCCCGGGCGCTGCTGGGTGCCTACGCGGGGTTGCGGCCGTTTACCGCGAAAGAAGCCGAGCTATGGCCGACCCTGCTGCGCGTGGCGTGCGTGCGGTTCTGGCTGTCGCGACTGATCGCAGCCGAGTCGTTTGCCGGACAGGACGTGTTGATTCATGACCCTGCAGAGTTTGAGCATCGCCTGCTGCAACGCCAGCAGATCACTGTGCATCTGCCGTTCGCGCTCTAAAGACCTGCTCGATCAAAATGTGGGAGGGGGCTTGCCCTAATGCCAGTCTGTAGGAGCGAGCTTGCTCGCGAAAAACGTCAACGATAACGCGTGCTTTCTGAATGAACGCGGTGCCTATGAGTTTTTCGCGAGCAAGCTCGCTCCTACAACAAGCCTTAGGGCTTGCCCCACATTTAGAGCGACTCCAGGCAGCCAGCCAGATTGTTACCCAATTTCTCCAGCACCTGCTCGTAACCCTGCGCAGTGGCCGGGGTGTAGCCGCCCAGCGCATCCAGTTCCGCCAATTTAACCGGCAACCCGGCAACCAATGTCTCGGCCAATCGCGGCCGCAACGGTGGCTCGCTGAACACGCAAGTCTTGCCCACTTCCTGCAACCGCGTGCGCATCGCCGCCACATGCTGGGCGCCGGGCTGCACTTCGGCGGCCACGCTGAATACGCCGGCGTGCTTCAAGCCGTAAGCGTCTTCGAAGTAATCAAAGGCTTCGTGAAACACAAAGTAAGGCTTGCCCTCAACGCTTGCCAGACGCTTTTTCAGGCGTATGTCCAGCGCATCCAGGCGACCTTCGAAGGCTTTGGCGTTGCTTTGATAACGCCCGGCGTTGGCCGGGTCGGCCGCACTGAGGTCAGCCGCCATACGCGCAGCGATCACCCGCGCGTTCACCGTCGACAACCACAAATGCGCATCGACACTGCCGGGGCGATGATCGTGATCATGCTCGTCGGCTTCGTCAGCGTGAGAGTGGCTATCTTCGCCGAAAATGCGAAGTTTCATGCCCGGCAGGTCCTGCACCGCCACGGTCGTCGCCGTACGGCCCTTCAGCACGCGCGGCAAAAACGTTTCCATGTCCGGGCCAATCCAGTACAGCAGGTCGACCGACTGCACGCGCCGTACGTCGGATGGGCGCAAGGCGAAGTTATGCGGCGACGCACCCGGAGGCAGCAGCACTTCCGGAACGGCCACACCGTCCTGCACCGCAGCGGCAATCAGTTGCAGCGGCTTGATGCTGGTCAGCACCTTGACCTCGGCCTGCGCGGCGCCGGCCATGAACAAACTGGTGACAAATACGACAAAAACGGGAAAAAGTCGGGACACGATGACCACTCAATGGCGTAGGAACAGGTAACATAATAACGTCTCTATCAAATATCTGTCGCCGCTCATGCCTATAACACCGCTTGCCAGCCGTCCCCACGACCATTCTCACTGCGTCCACAGCGCGCTGTCGGAGGCCGACACCCTATGCGCGCAGAAAGGTTTGCGCCTGACCGCGCTGCGTCGACGCGTGCTGGAGCTGGTGTGGCAAAGCCACAAGCCGCTGGGCGCGTACGACATCCTCGGCGTACTCAGCGAGCAGGACGGCCGCCGAGCCGCGCCGCCCACGGTTTACCGGGCGCTGGATTTCCTGCTGGAAAACGGCCTGGTGCACCGCATCGCCTCGCTCAATGCCTTTGTCGGCTGCAACCACCCGGAACACGCGCATCAGGGCCAGTTCCTGATTTGCCGGCAGTGCCACGCCGCCATCGAGCTTGAACAGAAAAGCATCAGTGATGCCATCATCAAAAGCGCCGCCGAGGTTGGCTTCAGCGTCGAAGGGCAAACGGTCGAAGTGGTCGGCCTGTGCTCTGGCTGTCAGGGGGCTTGATGAGCAATGCGTTAATCCGCCTGGAGCAGGTCGGGGTCACATTCGCCGGGCAACAGGTGCTGGACAACATTGCGTTGAGCGTGGAGCCGGGGCAGATCGTGACCCTGATCGGCCCCAATGGCGCCGGCAAGACTACCCTGGTGCGCGCCGTGCTGGGCCTGCTCAAGCCCGATCGCGGCAGTGTATGGCGCAAGCCCAGGCTGCGCGTGGGCTATATGCCGCAGAAGCTGCACGTGGACCCCACATTGCCGCTGTCGGTATTGCGCTTTCTGCGCCTGGTGCCGGGTGTCGACCGCGCGCGCGCCCAGGCGGCGCTCAAGGAAGTCGGCGCCGAACAGGTGATCGACAGCCCGGTGCAGAGCATCTCCGGCGGCGAAATGCAGCGCGTGCTGCTGGCCCGCGCGCTGTTGCGCGAACCGGAGCTGCTGGTGCTCGATGAGCCGGTGCAAGGCGTCGACGTGGCCGGCCAGGCCGAGCTGTACAGCCTGATCACCCGTCTGCGCGACCGCCATGGTTGCGGTGTGCTGATGGTCTCCCACGATTTGCACCTGGTGATGAGCACCACCGACCAGGTGGTGTGCCTGAACCGTCATGTGTGCTGCTCCGGCCACCCGGAACAGGTCAGCGGCGACCCGGCGTTCGTCGAGCTGTTCGGCAAGAACGCGCAAAGCCTGGCGATCTACCATCACCATCACGACCACGCCCACGATCTGCATGGCGCCGTTGTCGATGACGCTTCTACCCCCCACGTTCATGGAGATGGCTGCAAGCATGGCTGATTTTCTGCTCTACGCCCTGCTGGCAGGCTTGGCTTTGGCGTTGGTGGCGGGCCCGCTGGGTTCGTTCGTGGTCTGGCGGCGCATGGCGTACTTTGGCGACACCTTGTCCCATGCCGCGCTGCTGGGCGTGGCCATGGGCTTTCTGCTGGATGTGAGCCCGACCATCGCCGTCACCGTCGGCTGCCTGCTGCTGGCAGTGTTGCTGGTGACGCTGCAACAGCGCCAGCCGCTGGCTTCCGACACGCTGCTGGGCATCCTGGCGCCGAGTACCTTGTCCCTGGGCCTGGTGGTGTTGAGCTTCATGCATGAAGTGCGCATCGACCTGATGGCCTACCTGTTTGGCGATCTGCTGGCGATCAGCCCGACCGATCTGGCGTGGATCCTCGGCGGCAGCGCGGCGGTGCTGGTGCTGCTGGTGGGCCTGTGGCGCCCGCTGCTGGCGATCACCGTGCATGAAGAACTCGCCACGGTGGAAGGTTTGCCCGTGCCGGCCCTGCGCCTGGCGCTGATGTTGTTGATCGCGGTGGTGATCGCTGTCGCGATGAAGATTGTCGGCGTATTGTTGATCACCTCGCTGCTGATCATTCCAGCCGCCGCCGCTCAGCGCCATGCTCGTTCGCCGGAGCAAATGGCCATCGGCGCCAGTCTGCTGGGCATGCTGGCAGTGTGTGGGGGCCTGGCGTTGTCATGGTTCAAGGACACGCCGGCCGGGCCGTCGATTGTGGTGTCGGCGGCCGCCCTGTTTCTGCTGAGTTTTGTCCTGCCCCGTCGAGGGGTGTAGACTTGCTCGCTTTTTGCGCAAATAGAGAGTCGCAGGAATGAAGCCGTTCACTTTCCGTTATCTGCTCCTTGCCGCATTTTCCCTGCTGCTCGGCGCCTGTCAAAGCACACCGCCCGCCGCTCCTGAAGCGCTGGACCCGCACGCTGCGGCCATCGCGCAGCTGGAGCAAAACCTGGCCAGCAGCGAATTGGCCACCGCCGAAGACCAGCTCGCCACCTTGCAGGCCCAATCGCCCAATGACCCGGCACTTGAGGCCTACCAGCGGCAATTGGCCGAAGCCTACCTGCAGCGCAGCCAGATCGTGCTGCAAAAGGGTGACGTCAACGCCGCCGCTACAGCATTGAGCCGTGCCCGCGCACTGATGCCCAAGGCTCCGGCCCTGACCGGTGGCGTCAACAGCGCCATCAGCCATGCGCGCAAAGCCGAGCTGGATCAGGCCGAGGCCGCCTTGAAAGCGGCCGAAGCCAAACCCGCCGCCAAAGTCATCGACCCGGCGGCGCCGAGCACCACTGTGGCGTTGAACCTGGCGGATGTCGAAGCCATGCGTCATCAGCTGGATGCCATCGCCACCGATGTGGTGAATTACCAGTGCGACGTCAGCATCCAGGTGCCGCGCACCGAGGATTACCCGTGGTTGGCCACATTGCTGACCAAACGGGTGAAGCGGATTGATTCTGGGTATGAGCTGAAGATTCACCGGCAGATTCTGAAGCACATTCCGGCGCAGGTTGTGCTGATTCCGCGTAAAGCCGACTAAAAAGCATCGGGGGCAAGCCCCCTCCCACATTTGAACTGAATTCCAATGTGGGAGGGGGCTTGCCCCCGATGACGATCTAATCAAGCAACCAATAAATTAAGCCGGGATCGCCTTGGATTTAGGCTCCCGCTCCCAAACCCGATGCTGGGCAATCGCGGCAAAGAACGCCTTGAACGCCTTGGCATCCGCGCCCACGATCAACCCCGCATCCGCCTCCAGCTTCAGCAGATCGAGCAGTGGCTTCACGTCACTGGCCACCGCAATGGCCTTCAAGTGCTTGTACGCTTCCAGCACGTAATGCAACGCCACGCCGTCGCCGCTCAGCGCCTTGACCGACTCCTTGCCGCCCGGGATAAACACCGCGTCAAACGCAATGGACGGCATGCCTTCCATCGACGCATCCACCGGCAGCACCTTGCCATCGGCGGTGGTCACCGGCGCCGACGTCGGCCCCAGCAGCTTGGCATGTGCACCCTCAGCCTCAAGGGCCGCCTTGAGTGCATCAATCGCCGCACCGTCCACGCCGTTCGCCGCCAGAATCGCCACTTTGCGCGTCTTGATGTCGCCCGACAGCAGGTTCACCTGGCTCAATGCCGGCGATGCTTTCAGCGACGTTTCACGCACAGGCACCGTGCCTTGAGTCGGCGCCGGCAAGCCCAGGTTCTGGGCAACGCGCTTGGCCAGTTCCAGATCAATGTTGGCCAGAATCTCATTCACCTGGCGGGCACGAATATGTTCGCGCTCGACCTTGCCCAACTCGAAGCTGTAGGCGGCGATGATGTGTTCTTTCTCGTGGTGGCTCATGCTGTTGAAAAACAACGTGGCCTGGGAGAAGTGGTCGCCGAACGATTCGCTGCGCTCGCGCACCTTATTCGCATCGATCCGCTCGTAGTAGGTCTCAAAACCGCCGTCGGTCGGGCCTGCAGGCGTTTCCTTCGGCCAGCCACTGTCGATGGAGTTGGGCTCGTAGGCAGCGCGGCCCTTGTCAATCACGCTACGGTGCTGGGCATCGCGCTGGTTGTTGTGGTTCGGCGCGACCGGGCGGTTGATTGGGATCTCGTGGAAGTTCGGCCCGCCGAGACGGCTGATCTGGGTGTCCGTGTAGGAAAACAGACGACCTTGCAGCAGTGGGTCGTTGGTGAAGTCGATCCCCGGCACGATATGGCCCGGGCAGAACGCAACCTGCTCGACCTCGGCAAAGAAATTGTCGGGGTTGCGGTTCAGCACCATCTTGCCCAGCGGGGTGATCGGCACCAGTTCCTCCGGGATGATCTTGGTCGGGTCGAGCAGGTCGAAGTCGAACTTATGCTCGTCTTCTTCTGCAACGATCTGAACGCCCAGTTCCCATTCAGGGTAATCGCCGCTTTCGATCGATTCCCACAAGTCGCGACGATGGTAGTCGGTGTCTTTACCGGCCAGCTTCTGCGCTTCGTCCCATACCAGCGAGCAGGTACCGACTTTCGGCCGCCAGTGAAACTTCACAAAGCTCGATTGGCCTTCGGTGTTGATCAAACGGAAGGTATGCACGCCAAAGCCCTGCATGGCCCGCAGGCTTTTTGGAATGGCGCGGTCAGACATCGCCCACACCACCATATGCGCCGACTCCGGCACCAGCGAGACAAAATCCCAGAACGTATCGTGGGCCGATCCGCCGGTAGGAATCTCGTTGTGCGGTTCAGGTTTAACGGCGTGTACGAAATCGGGAAACTTGATCGCGTCCTGAATGAAGAACACCGGCATGTTGTTGCCCACCAGGTCGAAGTTGCCTTCGTCGGTGAAGAACTTCACGGCGAAACCGCGCACGTCACGCACAGTATCACCGGAGCCACGCGGGCCCTGTACCGTGGAAAAACGCGCGAACACCGGGGTTTTATGCTCTGGAGTCCGTAGGAAACCAGCCTTGGTCAGCGCCGAATGGTCGCCGTAGCTCTGGAAATAACCATGGGCGCCAGTACCACGGGCATGCACGATGCGCTCCGGGATGCGCTCATGGTCAAAGTGCGTGATCTTTTCACGCATGATGAAGTCTTCCAGCAGCGACGGGCCACGCGCGCCGACCTTCAAGGTGTTCTGGTTGTCGGAGATCTTCACGCCCTGGTTGGTGCGCAGGGCCTGGCCGGTCGCATCGGAACGGAATTCTTCCAGCGCCTGCAGTTTGGCGTTGGTATTGCCTCGGTCCAGGGTATCAGTGCCCGCGAGTTCACTCTTCGGCGGGGTGGCTGGCTTCTTGGTACTCATCAGTCAAAACTCCTTAGTCAAAGTGGCCAGAGCGGTCCCCGGCTCGTTTGAGCGAAATCCCGGGCACGGCACCCGCGATATCGAATTGCCTAGGTAGTGACTGACAGGGTTTTGCGCCGTTCCCTTTTTATGACCTTTGGTCTCGTTATTGCCAAATCGCTGGATGGATACGAAATAAATGCTAAGAAACGCTGGATGGACAGGCTAAAATGCGCGCCCGGCTAACCGCTGATCCCTTTTCCATGCGCCCCACAAGGTTCGCTACGTGATCGAGTTTCAAAACGTCCATAAAACCTACCGCGTCGCCGGTAAGGATATTCCCGCCCTGCACCCCACCAGCCTGCGCGTCGAAAACGGCCAGGTGTTTGGCCTGATTGGCCATTCGGGTGCGGGAAAAAGTACCCTGCTGCGCCTGATCAACCGCCTCGAAGAACCCAGTGGCGGACAGATCACGGTGGATGGTGAAGAAGTCACCGCGCTGGATGCCAACGGCCTGCGCCGTTTCCGCCAACAGGTCGGGATGATCTTCCAGCACTTCAACCTGCTGGCGTCCAAGACCGTTGCAGACAACGTGGCGCTTCCGCTGACATTGGCCGGCGAATTGTCGCGCAAGGACATCGACCTGCGCGTGGCTGAACTGCTCGCCCGCGTCGGCCTGTCGGACCACGCCAGGAAGTACCCGGCGCAATTGTCCGGCGGCCAGAAGCAGCGCGTCGGCATCGCCCGCGCCCTGGCCACCAAACCCAAGATCCTGCTGTGCGACGAGGCCACCAGCGCCCTTGACCCGCAGACCACCGCCTCGGTGCTGCAACTGCTGGCCGAGATCAACCGCGAACTCAAGCTGACCATCGTGTTGATCACCCATGAAATGGACGTGATTCGTCGCGTCTGCGACCAGGTGGCGGTGATGGACGCCGGCGTGATCGTCGAGCAAGGCTCGGTGGCCGACGTGTTCCTGCATCCCAAGCATCCGACCACCAAGCGCTTTGTCCAGGAAGCCGAACAGGTCGACGAAGGCGAGCAACGCGACGACTTCGCCCACGTGCCGGGCCGTATCGTACGCCTGACCTTCCAGGGGGACGCGACCTACGCGCCATTGCTGGGTACCGTCGCCCGAGAAACGGGGGTGGACTACAGCATCCTGGCCGGTCGTATCGACCGCATCAAAGACATTCCCTACGGGCAATTGACCCTCGCCGTCACCGGCGGTGACATGGACGCCGCGTTTGCGCGCTTCACCGCCGCCGACGTTCATATGGAGGTGCTGCGCTGATGGACGTTTTCCTGAGTTTCTTTGCCAATATCGACTGGTCCGAAATCTGGCTCGCCACCGGCGATACCATGATCATGTTGTTCGGTTCGCTGTTCTTCACGGTCGTGCTCGGCCTGCCGTTGGGCGTGCTGCTGTTCCTGACCAGCCCGCGCCAGCTGTTCGAACAGAAAGGTTTGTATGCGCTGCTGTCGTTGATCGTAAACATCCTGCGCTCGCTGCCATTCATCATCCTGCTGATCGTGATGATTCCGTTCACGGTGCTGATCACCGGCACATCGCTGGGTGTTGCAGGTGCGATTCCGCCGCTGGTGGTGGGCGCCACGCCGTTCTTTGCGCGGCTGGTGGAAACCGCCTTGCGTGAGGTGGACCGCGGCATCATCGAGGCCACTCAGTCGATGGGCGCAACGACGCGCCAGATCATCACCAACGCCCTGCTGCCCGAAGCCCGCCCCGGCATCTTCGCAGCGATTACGGTGACGGCGATTACACTGGTGTCCTACACGGCGATGGCCGGTGTGGTCGGTGCCGGTGGCCTGGGCGACCTGGCGATCCGATTCGGTTACCAGCGCTTCCAGACCGATGTGATGGTGGTCACCGTGGTAATGCTGTTGATCCTGGTGCAAATTCTGCAAACCGTCGGCGACCGGCTGGTGGTGCACTTTTCTCGAAAATAACGGCCATTGCCGACCCTGTCGGCAGATGCCCGAACAAGGAGCTTGCTGGATGAAAAAACTACTGGTTGCTTTCGCCGC
Source organism: Pseudomonas orientalis (assembly GCF_001439815.1). Taxonomy (GTDB): domain Bacteria; phylum Pseudomonadota; class Gammaproteobacteria; order Pseudomonadales; family Pseudomonadaceae; genus Aquipseudomonas; species Aquipseudomonas orientalis. The sequence continues at coordinate 50,231 of NZ_JYLM01000012.1, forward strand.
CGTTGCCGCGTTTTCCGCCCATGCCGAGACCATCACGGTCGCCGCCTCGCCGGTGCCGCACGCGGAAATCCTCGAATTCGTTAAACCTGCGCTGGCCAAAGAAGGCGTGGACCTGCAGGTCAAAGTCTTCACCGACTATGTACAGCCGAACGTACAGGTAGCCGAAAAGCGCCTGGACGCCAACTTCTTCCAGCACCAGCCGTACCTGGACGAGTTCAACAAGGCCAAGGGCACCCACCTGGTAAGCGTCGGCGCCGTGCACCTGGAACCGCTGGGCGCGTACTCGAGCAAATACAAGAAGCTGGACGAGCTGCCGGACGGCGCCAACGTGGTGATCCCGAACGACGCCACCAACGGCGGCCGCGCCCTGTTGCTGCTGGCCAAGAATGGCCTGATTACCCTGAAGGACCCGACCGACATCCTGTCGACCATCAAGGACATCACCGGTAACACCAAGAACCTGAAATTCCGCGAACTGGAAGCCGCCACCCTGCCGCGCGTGCTGACCCAGGTCGACCTGGCGCTGATCAACACCAACTACGCGCTGGAAGCCAAGCTGGACCCGTCCAAGGACGCCCTGGTGATCGAAGGCAACGACTCGCCTTACGTCAACATCCTGGTGACCCGCGAAGACAACAAGGATTCGGACGCCGTGAAGAAGCTGGTTGCCGCCCTGCACACGCCTGAAGTGAAGCAATTCATCGAAGAGAAGTACAAAGGCGCGATCAAGCCGGCGTTCTGATTTAAGCGGACGCGGAGCGTCCAGGGCGGCATTCCCACGCAGAGCGTGGGAACGATCATCCTCTCCAGATCATGGAGATCAAAATGTGGGAGGGGGCTTGCCCCCGATAGCGGCGGGTCAGTCAACAGCTTCATCGACTGACACCCTGCTATCGGGAGCAAGCCCCCTCCCACATTTGTATTGTGTCGTGCGCTATTTACGCTTCAGCAGCACTGGCAGCTGCGCCACCAGCTTCTGGTTGTTCAACGGCGCACGGATAAACCCGCGCTGGGTACCATCCGGGCCGATCAGCGCCAGGTTGCCGCTGTGGTCGACGGTGTAGTTCGGCTTGCTGGTGTCCGCCGGAATGAAGGGAATGCTCACGGCATTGGAGACCTTCTGCACTTCCTGCACACTTGCACCGGTCAACCCCTGGAATTGCGGATCGAAATAGCCCAGGTACTGCTTGAGCTGGGTCGGGGTGTCGCGGTTCGGGTCGACGCTGACCAGGATCACCTGCAACTTGTCCACCGCCTCTTTGGGCAACTCGCTCTTGATCTGGCGCAGTTGGGCGAGGGTGGTCGGGCAGATGTCCGGGCAGAAGGTGTAGCCGAAGAACAGCAGGCTCCACTTGCCCTGCAGCTCATTGACCAGCACCGGCTGGCCGTCCTGGTTGGTCATGCTCACCGCAGGCAACTGGCGGCTTTGCGGCAGCAGGATAATGCCGGCGTCGATCAGCGCGGTCGGGTCACCCTGGCCTTTGCCCGAGAGTACTTTGTTGACAGTCAGGCCCATGATCAACGCCACCAGGGCCACCAGAATGAAGACAGTTTTTTGAGTTCGAGTCATAGGTTCAACAGTAGGTAGTGATCTACGAGCAGGGCGATAAACAACAACAGCAGGTACCAGACAGAATACTTGAAGGTGTTGATCGCCGCGTGCGGCTGGCTGCCACGGTACAGCACCCAGGCCCATTGCAGAAAGCGCCCGCCCAGTACGAGCGCGCATCCCAGGTACAGCAGCCCGCTCATGCGGATGACGTAAGGCATCAGGCTCACCGCCAGCAGGGCGAAGGTGTAGAGCAGGATATGCACCTTGGTGTAGTGCTCGCCATGGGTCACCGGCAGCATCGGGATGTCGGCCTTGGCGTACTCCTCCTTGCGATGGATGGCCAGCGCCCAGAAGTGCGGCGGCGTCCAGGCGAAGATGATCAGCACCAACAGCAGAGGCTCGGCGCTGATATGCCCGGTCACGGCGACCCAGCCCAACAGCGGCGGCGCGGCACCGGCCAGGCCGCCGATGACGATGTTCTGCGGCGTCGCGCGCTTGAGAAACCCGGTATAGATCACCGCATAGCCCAGTAACGAAGCCAGGGTCAGCCATGCCGCCAGAGGGTTGGTGAACGCCAGCAATAGCGCCAGGCCCGCCACCGCCAGAACCAACGCAAAGGCCAGCGCCGCAACCGGCGAAACCCGCCCCTCGGCCAGTGGCCGTTTGTGCGTGCGCGCCATCAGCGCATCGATGCGCCGATCCACCACATGGTTGACCGCCGCTGCGGCACCGGCACACAAGGCGATACCCAGGTTACCAAATACCAGCACCGTCCACGGTACCCCGGCGCGAGTGGCGAGGAACATGCCCACCAGCGAGGTGATCAGCATCAGCACCACCACTTTCGGCTTGGTCAGCTCCAGATAGTCACGCCAGATAGCCTGGCCGTGACGCGCGCCGATCAAGGACGCCATGGCATCTCTCCTTTAAGGGTTATCAGGCCCGACGCCTGTTTGCGCGGACTGAAGCGCCAGGCGATCGGCCGTGTATGGCGCACCCGGACCAGGCTGGTGCGCGCGTGATAATTGACCAGCACCAGGCTCAGCAACAGCGCTGCGCCCCCGGCGTTGTGCGCCACTGCTACCGCCAGCGGCAAGCCGAACGCCACATTGCTCAGTCCCAGGCTGATTTGCGCCGCCAGGGCGATCAACAGCAGGCCCGCCAGACGCGTCATGCCCACCGCGCGCAATTGCCAGGCCAGGCCCAGCAATACCAGCGTGACCAGCACCGCCCCCAAGCGATGGGTGAGATGAATGGCCGTGCGCGCATCGCTGTCCAGTTGGCCGCCCAGGTAATTAGGACCGATATGCTGGGTCAGGTGAAAGCCATTGGCGAAGTCCGCCGCCGGCCACCATTGACCGTGACACGTCGGCAAATCGACACAGGCCACCGCCGCATAGTTGGCGCTAACCCAACCGCCCAAGGCTATCTGCCCGATCACCAGCACCAACCCCGCCGTTGCCCAATATTGCAGGCGCCTGGGCACGACCAACGCAGGCAGCACGCCGGACAGGCGCAGGGTCAGCAGGAACAGCAGGCTCAAAGTGGCAAAGCCGCCCAACAGGTGGCCCGTCACCACCTGCGGCCACAGCTTCAGCGTCACCGTCCACATGCCAAACGCCGCCTGGGCGCACACCACTATCAATACGAACAGCGGCAACTTCACCGGCTGGCCCGGGTCACGCCGGTGGCTCCACGCCCGTGCCGCCAGCAGCGCGATGAGCATGGCGAGGGTGCCGGCAAAGTAGCGGTGGGTCATCTCGGCCCAGCCCTTGTCGGCCTCCACGGGCGTATCAGGAAAGTGCAGTTCGGCATGGGCCAGTTGGGCTGCGCTTTGCGGCACGCCGATAAAGCCATAGCACCCCGGCCAGTCAGGGCAACCAAGGCCGGCATGGGTCAGGCGGGTATAGGCACCGAGCAACACGACGATCAGCGCGAGCAAGGTGGCAAACAATGCGAGGCGAAATCCAGGCTTGGCCATGACGATGCCCTTATCCGATGTTCGACAGTTTCAGCAGCAGGCGCAGGTCGTTGAGCAAGTCCTTGCCGTTGACCTTGGCGTCATAGCGCAGCACCAGGTTGCCGTGGGGATCGACGATCCACAGTTGTGCATCCCCAGGCGCGGCGGCATTGCGCTTGAAGGTCGACAGGTCCAGGGAATAGCGCTGTAATTGCGGGTATTCGGCCTTGAGCCGGGGGTCGTAGTCATTGCCGACCGGCTGCGCACTGGCCAGCGCGTGGCTGGCGCGGGACGCATCGCGACCCAGGCCGATCTGCAGCTGGCGCGCCAGATACACCAGTTGCCGGCACTCGTCGGCGCAGACGGCGGGGGCAGTCACCAGCAGTTGCCAGCGGCTTTCATCGACCTGAACACCGATATCGGCGCGGGTCTGGCCGTTACCAATCAGTTCCCCGTGATAACTGCGACTGTCCGGCACCCAGAATTGCAGCTTGTACATCAAGGTCGCCAGCACCATCGGGCCTACCACCATCAGCAGGATCAGGATCAACTGCCAGCGGCCCTTACGCCGGTCCGGCACTTCAGACAGGTTGAGTGGATTCATGGCGGCTCCCATGGCGCTGCTCCTTTGCGTTGTGCAATCCGAGGTAGAGGTAGAGAGCCAGCAGCGCCAGCGACATGGCAAACCACTGCACCGCATACCCCAGGTGTTTTTCCGGACCCATGGCGACCACAGGCCAGGTGGTGTCGTACGTACCGGGGCCGGCTTCGGCGCGCAGTTCAAAGGCGAACCCGCTGCGGCCTAATTCGGTCCACAGGGCGACGGGGTGCAAGGCGGTCAACAGGCGCGGCCATTGCACCGTCGCGGGGTCACCTTGCAACTGGAAGGTTTCGCCGGGAGCGACGTACACCCAGGCCACCAGATTCACCGGCTGATCCGGCGTGGCGAACGCCGGTGGCGTGCGGCGGTCGGGCCAGGGCAGCCAGCCGCGATTGAGCAACACCCAAAGGCCGCTGGCCTGGTCATGAAAGGGTTGCAGCAGTTCAACACCGGCCTTGCCGTCGCGCATACGGTTGTCGAGCAATACGCTGTGTTCGGCATCGAAGGTGCCGCGCAGATGAACCCGGCGAAAGGCTGGATCGGCGCTCGTCTCAAGCTGCTCGCTGCCAATAGGCTCGGCGGCACGCCGCTGGGCGTAGTTGTCGACAAGCTGCTGTTTTTCCTGACCGCGCGACAGCTGCCAGAACCCCAGGCCAATCATCAACGGCAGCAGCATCAGCACCACCAACGTCGGCGCGATGCCGGGCCGAAAGCGCTGCCTGACACTGGCTATACTGGATTTCATTGCCCCTCCCCGTATGGCCCGGAGCCAGACCATGCTCAAAGCACTGATTGCCCTGATGCTGATCGCGACCGTTGCGAGCCTGTTCAGTGGCTTGTTCTTCCTGGTCAAGGACGAGGGTCGTTCCAACCGCCTCGTCACTGCCCTGACCGTACGTGTGGTGTTGGCCGCAATCACCGTGGGGCTGATCGCCTGGGGCTTTTTCAGCGGCCAGTTGGTCTCGCATGCGCCGTGGTAGAACGGCTCACAGCACATACACAAAGAAAAACAGCCCGATCCACACCACATCCACGAAGTGCCAATACCAACTGGCCGCCTCGAAACCGAACTGGTGCTCGGCATTGAAATGCCCCTTCAGGATGCGCATCAGCATCACAAACAGAATGATCGTGCCGATGGTCACGTGGGCGCCGTGAAACCCGGTGAGCATGAAGAACGTCGCGCCGTACACGCCCGAGCCCAGCGTCAGGCCCAGCTCTTTATAGGCGTGGATGTACTCCTCGGCCTGAAACCCGAGAAACGCCAGGCCCAGCAGTACGGTGAGCGCCAGCCAGATCTTCAGCGCGCCGCGATGCCCTTTGCGCAGGGCGTGGTGGGCAATGGTAATGGTCACGCTGGAGCTGACCAGCAGGAGGGTGTTGACCAGCGGCAGGCCCCACGGGCTGATCGTGCCTTTGGGTGCGGGGTACAACTTGGGGTCCGGGTTGTTCAGCAGTGGCCAGGCGAACTCGAAATTCGGCCACAGCATATGCGCGATGCCCTTGGGCCCCTCGCCCGCCAGCCATGGCCCCGACCAGGTACGCACGTAAAACAGCGCACCGAAGAACGCGATGAAGAACATCACTTCGGAAAAGATGAACCAGCTCATGCCCCAGCGAAACGAACGGTCCATTTGCGCACTGTACAAACCGGCGCGACTCTCCTTGATCACCGCGCCGAACCAGCCGAACAGCATGTAGGCCAGCAACAGGCCGCCAACGAAAAAGATCCACGGTCCGTGGGATTCCGGACGCAAGGCCTTGAGGTCGTTGAACCATACGGCCAGTCCATACACGGTGACCAACAGGCCAATCGTGGCAATTATCGGCCATTTGCTTTGCGCTGGTACGTAGTACGTATCATGAGTCGACATGTATTCGCTCTCCTGATTGAGCGGGCAAACAGTAGCTAGCCGCCGCTGCGGGCCGCCCCGGGCGGCTGGCGCGCGGTGATATCGAACAGCGTGTAGGCCAGGGTCAAATGCTTCACATCCCTGGGCATGGCGCGATCGACGATAAAGCGCACCGGCATCTCGATACGCTCGCCTGGCTGCAGCACTTGCTGGGTGAAGCAGAAACACTCGGTCTTGTGGAAGTACATCGCCGCTTCGGCCGGGGAAATGCTCGGCACCGCCTGGGCCGTCATCGGTTTGTCGGTAGGGTTGTAGGCCACGAACAGCATCTCGGTCACAGCGCCTGGATTGACCATGACTTCATCGGCCTTGGCATGGAAATCCCAGACCATGTCGATAGCGTTGGTGGACAAAAACTGCACCCGTACTTGGCGCGACGGGTCGACAACCTGCTCGCCCTCGTATTGCCCGCCGGTCTTGCCGTTGATGCCGAATGCCTTGCACATCACGTCGTAAATCGGCACCAGGGCGAAGCCGAAGGCGAACATGGCCAGTACCAGGATCAGCAGGCGTGTGACCAGGCGCTTGATCGGCACGGAATCAGCCATGACGAACACACACTAATGTGGGAGGGGGCTTGCCCCCGATGGCGGTCTCCAAGCTGATAACCATGTCGGCTGACCCACCGCTATCGGGGGCAAGCCCCCTCCCACAGGGGATCACCGTTGACTGGGCAAACAGCGTAATCATTTGACCTCCGGCGGCGTGGTGAAGGTGTGGTACGGCGCGGGCGAGGCCACGCTCCATTCCAGGCCTTCGGCGCCGTCCCAAGGCTTGGCCGGTGCGGCCGGGCCGCCGCGAATGCACTTGATCACGATAAACAGGAAGAAGATCTGCGTGGCGCCGAACATGAAGGCGCCAATCGAGGACACCATGTTGAAGTCGGCGAACTGCAGGTTGTAGTCCGGCACCCGGCGCGGCATGCCGGCCAGGCCCACGAAGTGCATCGGGAAGAACGCCATGTTCATGCCCACGAAGGACAGCCAGAAGTGCAGCTTGCCCAGGGTTTCGTCATACATGTGGCCGGTCCATTTCGGCAGCCAGTAGTAGGCCGAGGCGAAGATGCCGAAAATCGCGCCGGGTACCAGCACGTAATGGAAATGTGCCACCACGAAGTAGGTGTCGTGGTACTGGAAATCCGCCGGCGCAATTGCCAGCATCAGCCCGGAAAAGCCGCCGATGGTGAACAGGATCACGAAGGCCACCGCAAACAACATTGGCGTCTCGAAGGTCAGCGAGCCCTGCCACATGGTGCTGACCCAGTTGAACACCTTGACCCCGGTAGGCACCGCAATCAGCAGGGTGGCGTACATGAAGAACAGTTCGCCCACCAACGGAATGCCGACCACGAACATATGGTGCGCCCACACGATGAACGACAGGAACGCAATGCTGGCCGTGGCGTAGACCATCGAGGTGTAGCCAAACAACGGCTTGCGCGAAAAGGTCGGGATGATCGAGCTGACGGCGCCGAATGCCGGCAGGATCATGATGTACACCTCGGGGTGGCCGAAGAACCAGAACACATGCTGGAACAGCACCGGATCACCACCGCCGGCCGCACTGAAAAAGCTGGTGCCGAAGTGGATATCCATCAGCATCATGGTCACGCAACCGGCCAGCACCGGCATCACCGCAATCAGCAGGAACGCGGTGATCAGCCAGGTCCACACGAACAGCGGCATTTTCATCAGGGTCATGCCCGGTGCGCGCAGGTTGAGGATGGTGGCGACCACGTTGATCGCGCCCATGATCGAACTGATGCCCATCAGATGGATCGCAAAGATGAAGAACGTCACGCTTTCCGGCGCATAGGTGGTGGAGAGCGGGGCGTAGAAGGTCCAGCCGAAATTCGGCCCGCCGCCGGGGCTGAACAGGGTCGACACCAGCAGCAGGAACGCCGCCGGCAGCAGCCAGAAGCTGAAGTTGTTCATGCGCGGCAGGGCCATGTCCGGCGCGCCGATCATCAGCGGGATCATCCAGTTGGCCAGGCCGACAAAGGCCGGCATCACGGCGCCGAACACCATGATCAGGCCGTGCATGGTGGTCATCTGGTTGAAAAACGCCGGCTCCACGATCTGCAGGCCGGGCTGGAACAGTTCGGCGCGAATCACCATGGCGAACGAGCCGCCCAGCAAAAACATGGTGAAGGCGAACCACAGGTACATCGTGCCGATGTCTTTATGGTTGGTGGTCAGCACCCAGCGCATCAACCCCTTCGCAGGGCCGTGGGCGTGGTCGGCGTGACCATGGTCATCGATCACAGTGCTCATGGCCGTTCTCCTGCAAGCGAGTAAGCGGGGCGATTCAGGGCATTGGCAATGAAGGTAGTCATTTGCTTTGCGCCTGTTTCAGAGCCAGCACGTCTTTGGGCGTGACCATGTCGCCTTTGTTATTGCCCCAGGCATTGCGCTCGTAGGTCACGACAGCGGCGATATCGACTTCCGAAAGTTGCTTGCCAAAGGCCGCCATCGCGGTGCCGGGCTTGCCGTGGTAGACAATGTTCAGGTGATCGACGGCGGGGCCGGTGGCGATTTTCGAGCCCTTGAGCGCCGGGAACATCGGCGGCAGGCCCTGGCCTTCGGCCTGGTGACAGGCCACACAGGTGGTGTGGTAGACCTTGTCGCCGCGCGCCACCAGCTCTTCGCGTGTCCACTCTTTGGATGTCAGCTCCTTGAGCTTGGCCGCCTCCTGCTTGCGCTCGCCGAGCCAGGTGTCGTAGTCGGCCTTGGATTTGACTTCGACCACAATGGGCATGAAGCCGTGGTCCTTGCCGCACAATTCGGCGCACTGGCCGCGATAAATGCCGGGCTTCTCGACACGGGTCCAGGCCTCGTTGACGAAGCCGGGGATAGCGTCACGCTTGACCGCAAAGGCCGGCACCCACCACGAGTGGATCACGTCGGCGGCGGTCACCAGGAAGCGCACCTTCGCCCCCACCGGCAGCACCAGCGGCTGGTCGACTTCCAGCAGGTAATGCTCGCCCTTGGTGGCCTGGTTATGGATCTGCTCGGCGGGTGTGGCCAGGTTGCTGAAGAACTCCACGTCCTGGCCCAGGTATTTGTAGTGCCACTTCCACTGATAGCCGGTGACCTGGATATCGATATCCGACTCACTGCTGTCGTAGATGTTGATCAGAGTCTTGGTCGCCGGAATGGCCATGGCCACCAGGATCAGCAACGGCACCACGGTCCACAGAATTTCCACGGTGGTGCTCTCGTGGAACTTGGCCGCTACCTGGCCCGTGGACCGGCGGTGCAGGATCATCGACCAGAACATCGCGCCAAACACGACGATGCCGATCACCACACAAATCCAGAAAATGGTCATGTGCAGGTCAAACACGGCGTGACTGACTTCAGTAGCCCCTGGCGCCATATTCGTTGTCCAGGCCGCGTGGGCCTGGCCGAATATCGACCACAACAGTAAGCCCATCCAAACGTGTGGATGTCGCGTCATTGCGGGTTCCCCTTTATGTTTCTTGTTATCCCGCCGGTTTGCACCTGCGGCCAAGGGAGCGGCTTCCAGACTGCTTACAACCGCCAAGCCTTGTCTGCGTCATGCAGTTGGGCGTCATCAGCTAATTGCGTTCAAATCCGAGTATAGACAGCCGCAGCGACCCCGCAATGTGTAAGGGCAAATGAGTGGAAACAGATGGGCGGGGCCCAATAGAATAGGCAGCGGAATCGTTTATCCGACGAACGATGGCATTTCGATATAACGTCTACGTATAACCATGAAATAATTATGACAAATGCGTCTTAGGCGCTCGTATAAACGAGCTACCTTATCCTCTCTATTTTCCTACGCCTGCATGACTGGAGCCTTCATGAACACCGCCGCATTGCGCGAGCAGATTTCCCGTGCCCATCAACACGAAGAAACAACGGGCCAACTTGCCCGGCAACTGGAAAAACAATTGCCGCACCTGCATTCGGCCATTTCCCTGGCTGACGGTGATCACAACACTGTCATGACCCGCTTTGTCACCGCCTATATCGACCTTGTCCCCGAGTTGCTCGACGCCGCCAATGACGTAGCTCGCGAAGCGGGAATCGAAGGCCAGATCAAGCCTGTGCTGAAGATTGCCGAGCATTTCTTCCTGCAGCCGCCGGCGATTCTGGCTGGCCACGAGGGTCTGGACGGCCTGCTGGACGAGGCCTACCTGGCGCACCGTCTGGTGGAGGAGGTCAACGATCTGTATATCAAGCATTTTGGCCAGCCGCTGATTCCGGCGGACACCACGGTTGCCAACCTGATTGCCCATCAATTGATTGGTGAAGCGTTCGCCAATCAGTTGGATGAAGCCGTGCACCTGGCGGTAGATGAGATGCTTAACGAAGAGAGCTTTGCACTGGAGTCGGTCGAGGCTTATCGCGAAACGCTCAAAAGCCCGAACACCGAAGCCGCGTGGAAGCGCTGGCCGTGCCTGTCGCGCCAGTTGGGCGTTGAGCTGGCGCTGTAATCTTCGGCTACGACGATCAAATGTGGGAGGGGGCTTGCCCCCTCCCACATTTTTTTACCCGGTTTCGTCAGGTAGTAGACGGCGCCGAGCCAATCCCCACCGTCGTTCGCACCCGACCTTCCAACCGACGCTTCAAGCCACGCGCTTCGATCACCAGCTTCGAGCCCTTGGCCGCATTGGCGCGCCCCCACTCCTCCAGCAGCTCCAGGCAGGAGTGGTCGATATAACTGAGGTTATTGAGCGGCACATGCACGGTGGTCCCCGTCGGCACGGTGGACAGCACCTGCGTCAACGCCGGTACTTTGAGGAATGTCGCCGCACCGGTCAGGCGCAACTCCATCTCACCATCCTGGGGCAAATCGATCAGGCTGACTTTCAGCCGTGATGCCTTGAACGCCAGCTTGACCAGCGTCAGCCCGAAGCCCACCAGTACGCCCGTCAGCAGATCGGTGAAGATGATCGCCAACGCCGTGGCCGCATAGGTGAACATCGGCATCCGGCCATAACGTCCCAAGGCCTTGAACGCCTTCACGTCCACCAGCTTGATCCCGGTATACACCAGCACGCCCGCCAGGCTCGCCACCGGAATGCTTTGCAGCACACTCGACAGCAACAGCACGAAGCCCAACAGCCACAGGCCATGGAACATCGCCGACAAACGCGTGGTGGCGCCCGCCTGGACGTTGGCCGAGCTGCGCACAATCACGCCGGTCATCGGCAAGGCACCGACCAATCCACACAGCATGTTGCCCACGCCTTGAGCGGACAATTCCTTATCGAAATCCGAACGCTGGCCGCTGTGCATGCGGTCGACCGCAGCGGCGGAGAGCAGCGTTTCGGCGCTGGCGATAAACGCGACGGCGAATGCGGCGATCAGCAGTTGCGGGTCAGCCAGGTTGAGCAGGTCGCTGGGGCGCAGCCAATCGATGGCATCGGACAGGTTCTCCGGTACTTCCACGCGCTTGACCTGCAATGCCAGCACCAGGCTGGTCACCGTCGCCAGGCCTACGCCCAGCAGAGCGCCCGGCACAAAGCGCAATTTTTGCGGCCGGAATTTATCCCACAGGTACATCACCAGCATCGTCGACACACCGAGCAAGCCCGCCTGCCAGCCGAGACCGCCGCCAAGGGTAGGAATCGCTTCGATCAATGCGGCCGGGAAGCCCGCCAGGTTATCCAGCCCTGACGGTTTGGGGGCACCGTCGAGCATTACATGGATCTGCGACAGCACGATCAGCACGCCGATCCCCGCCAGCATGCCGTACACCACCGCCGGCGCCGTCACGCGGAACCAGCAGCCGAGGCGCAGACGCCCGGCCACCAGCTGCAGGAACCCCGCCAGCAGCAGGATAGGCCCCAGCATCAGCATGCCGTGCTGGCGCACCAGCTCGAACACCAGCACCGCCAGGCCCGCTGCCGGACCGCTGACTTGCAGCGGAGAACCGGCCAACCAGCCCACCACCAGACCACCGATGATGCCGGTGATCAAACCCTTGGCCGGCGGCATGCCGGACGCGATCGCGATCCCCATGCACAAGGGCAGGGCGACCAGGAATACCACCACGGAGGCGAGCAGCTCCCGAGGCAAAACAGCTTTCAATTGAGCAGCACGCATGATGACTCTCCCGAGGCATTCGCCGGGCGCGGTAAAGCCTGGCTGCGTCCATGGCAGCCACCGCATTACCCGGCAGGGAAGTGTGTTAGAAGCGCGCTTTAGGCGTCGCGGATGGAATCGGGCCTTCGCCGCCCAACGGTCGGAACGCCGACTGATCCGCATCGTAGGCCCGGATCTCGCTGGTCTCGATGTTGTAGATCCAACCGTGAATAAACAATTGGCCATTGGCCATGCGCGAAGCCACGGAAGGGTGGGTGCGCAAGTGCTGCAACTGGGCGATGACGTTTTCTTCGGTCAGCACCTTCATGCTCTCGCCTTCATTGGCGCAGTCGCAATTGTCGTGGACCATCGCCTTGGCCACCTCGGCATGACGCAACCAGGCCTTGACCGTCGGCATCTTCTCGAGGCTGTCGGGGTTGAGCACCGCGCGCATGGCGCCGCAATCGGAGTGCCCGCACACGATAATGTGCTGTACGCCCAGGGCGAGTACCGCGTACTCGATGGCCGTGGAAACACCGCCGTTCATCTGGCCGTAGGGAGGGACCACGTTACCCACGTTACGGGTCACGAACAGGTCGCCGGGCGAACTTTGGGTAATCAGCTCGGGCACGATGCGCGAGTCGGCGCAGGTGATGAACATCGCACGCGGACTCTGGGCCGTGGCGAGCTTCTTGAAGAGTTCTTCCTGCTGGGGGAAGACGTCGTGATGAAAATGCAAAAAACCGTCGACGATATGCTGCAGCGCTGCATCGGCGGTTTCCGCCACTTGAGGGGCTGAAGCCGACGCAGCCAACGGCTGTTTATCCTTATCACTCATGATTCAACCTCTTGATCAATGCAGGGAAAGTGTTCAGGTCAGTTCGACGCCTGGGCGGTGAAATAGTTGGGAACTCCACCGACCAAGGCACCGACTCATCAGTCACTCGTTGAACAAGGTACCCATCGAAACTTAACTCAAACTGAATGAACCGCTCTAGACCGGGGGTTTCAGTGATATCAAAACGCGACCATTCCTACAGCAGCTTCGCATTTGTCTTCTTCAGTCTACAACAATGCCATTTGCCTGCCCGGTGGGCAAAATGCCGTGCAATCAAGATTGAAGCCTTCACGGCGATTGAGCCCCAGACGTTTGATCGCCTTACTGAAACGCTGCGCCAGCAGATCGGCAAACGGGCCCTCACCGCGCATGCGCACACCGAAACGGCTGTCATACACTTCGCCGCCCCGCACCTGACGCACCAGGCTCATCACATGCGCCGCGCGCTGCGGGTAATGCGCCGCCAGCCACTCTTCGAACAGCGGCGCCACCTCCAGCGGCAGGCGCAGCATCATGTACGCGGCACTTTGCGCACCCGCGGCATGGGCCTCGGTAAGCAGGCTTTCCAACTCCATGTCATTGATCATCGGAATCATCGGCGAGCACAGCACACCTACCGGAACCCCTGCCTCCCGCATCACCCGTATCGCCCGCAACCGCGCCTTGGGTGCCGCCGTGCGTGGCTCGAGGATGCGCTTGAGCTCATCATCGAGGCTCGTGAGGCTGATCATCACCGCCACGAGCCGTTGCCGGGCCAGTTCGGCAAGCAGATCCAGGTCGCGCAGGATCAATGAGCCCTTGGTGATGATGGTCACCGGGTGCCGGTAGCGCAGCAGCACTTCGAGGGTTTGCCGGGTGATCCTGTATTCGCGCTCGATAGGCTGGTACGGGTCAGTGTTGGAGCCCAGATTGATCGGCGCGCACACGTACCCCGGCTTCGAGAGCTGCTGTTCAAGCACATCGGCGGCATTGCTCTTGGCGATCAGCCGGGTTTCGAAATCCAGCCCCGGCGACATGTCCCAGTAGGCATGGCTGGGCCGCGCATAACAGTAGATACAGCCGTGCTCACAGCCGCGATAGGGGTTGATGGAGCGATCGAACGGCAAGTCCGGCGAGTTATTGCGGGTGATGATGGTCTTGGCCGTTTCGATGCGCACTTCGGTGCCTTGGGTGGGCGGCACTTCCTGGAACCAGCCGTCGTCCTCGGCCACGCTGACGGTAGGCGCGAAACGATTGTGCAGGTTGGTGGCCGTGCCCCGGCCACGGGGTGGCAGTGCAATGGTCATGAAAACGCCTCAATACTGTTTTTATATACAGTATCGAGGCGCGATGTTTCTGACCAGTGCCGTCTGGCGGTCAGTGCTTTTGCGTGACCTGACCCAGGTCGTCACCCGAGGTGGTGCGCATGTCGTTCTTGCGCAGGTCGGCCACGTCACCTGCGCTCACGGGTGCGCCCTGATTGCCCCAGCTGCCACGGATGAAACTGACTACATCCGCCACTTCCTGGTCCGACAAGCGCCAGGCGAATGCCGGCATGGTGAAGGTCGACGGCGCGGCGTGGGTGGCGGGCAAGGTGCCGCCGTTCAACACGATGTTGATCAACGACGTGGCATCCGCCGTCTGCAGCACCGGGTTGCCCGCGAGCGCCGGGAACACCCGCGTATAGCCATGCCCATCGGTACGGTGGCAGGCCGCGCAGTTGTCGATGTACACCGAGGCGCCCGGCTTGCTGTCATCCCCTTTCCAGAGCGCCTGGGCCACTTGTTTGTCGTACTGGTGCGGCTGGTCCTTGGGGTCCACCGCCGGCAGGCTCTTGAGGTAACGGGCAATCGCGGTCAGGTCGTCCTGGGACATGTATTGCATGCTGTGGACCACCACATCGCTCATGCCGCCGAACACCGCACTGCGATCACTGCGACCGGTCTTGAGAAATTGCACCAGCTGCTCTTCGCTCCAGCTGCCAAGGCCGTCCTTGTGGTCGCCGCGCAGGCTTTTCGCAATCCAGCCTTCCAGCGGCGCGCTGCCGGACAGGAATGTGCTGCCGTCAGCGGCGCTCAGGGCTTTTTCCTGCATGGTCAGGGCGCGCGGTGTATGGCACGCACCGCAATGACCGAGGCCTTCCACCAGGTAGGCGCCACGGCTGACCACAGGGTCGGCGGTGGCTTGTACCTGATGTTCCTCGACCGATGGCGCGAACATCCAGCGCCATGCCGCCAGGGGCCAGCGCATGCTCAACGGCCAGGGAATATCACTGTCCTTGTTCTCCTGGGCGACCGGCTCGACGCCTTTCATGAAGTAGGCATATAACGCCTGCATATCGCTGTCGCTGACGCGCGCGTAAGACGGGTAGGGCATCGCCGGGTAAAGCGTACTACCGTTTTTGGCGACGCCATGGCGCACGGCTTTGTCGAAGTCTTCAAAGCTGTAGTCGCCCAGGCCGGTCTTGTCCGGCGTGATGTTGGTGGAGTAAATCACGCCAATGGGGGTTTCCATCGGCAGGCCGCCGGCGAATGGCTTGCCGCCCTTGGCGGTGTGGCAGGCCACGCAATCACCGGCGCGGGCCAGGTATTCACCTTGCTTGATCAGGTCGGTTTCAGCCGCGCTGACCGAGCAACTGCTCAGCAGCGCCAGAGAGGCGATAACGAGTGCTTTCATGGTCATCGCTCCTTATGCCTGAACCAGCGGGCCGGGGTTTTTCAGGTACTGTTCGCGAATTGCCCGAGCCGACCAATAGGTCAAAGCTGCCACCAGACCGGTAGGGTTGTAGCCTAACCCTTGTGGGAAAGCGGACGCCCCCGGGACAAACACGTTGTGTACATCCCAGCTCTGCAGGTAACGGTTCAGCGCGCTGGTTTTCGGGTCGGTGCCCATGATCGCGCCGCCGTTGAGGTGAGTGGTCTGGTACGACGCGGTATTGAAATGCTCGCCGACTTTTTTGCCAAGAACGGCGATTGCCTTGGGATTCATGGCCTGGGCGACCTTGCCCATTTTTTCCATCATGAAGCGGTTCATCTTGATGTCGTTTTCCTGCCAGTCGAAGGTCATTCGCAACAGCGGCAGGCCGTAGGCATCGCGGTAAACCGGGTCCAGATCCAGGTAATTGCTGCGGTAGGACTGATGGGCACCGTGGGAATCCATCGATACCTGGTGGGTGTAGTAATCGGCAGTGGCACGCTTCCAAGCGCTGCCCCAGGCCGGCGTACCCGGCGGGTTGGAGGTGCCGGCGATCGGCCGGCTGCCCGCCTGGTTGACCCACATCGGCGAGCCGCCCACAAAGCCGTGGGGGCCGTGGTCGAAGTTGTCGGCGTTGAAGTCGTCGATGGCCACGCCATTGCCGCCCGCGCCGATAAAGTTGTTGGTGTGGGTGTCCTTGTCGAAGAACGCCTTGATGGTGCCCATGTTCTGGTAGGCAAAGTTCCTGCCGACCACGCCTTCATTGGTAATCGGATCGTAAGGCTTGCCGATGCCCGACAGCAGCATCAGGCGCACGTTGTGGAACTGGAATGCGCCGAGGATCACCAGGTCCGCCGGTTGCTCGCATTCCCGCCCCTGGCCGTCGACATAGCTCACACCAGTGGCTTTCTTCCCGGTGCTGTCGAGGTTGACCTTGAGCACGTGGGAGTTGGGCCGCAGCTCGAAATTTGGCACTTGGCGCAACGCCGGCAGAATATTCACGTTCGGCGACGCCTTGGAATACATGTAGCACACGTAGCCACTGCAAAAGCCGCAGAAATTGCACGGCCCCATCTGCGCGCCGTAAGGGTTGGTGTAAGGCCCGGAAGTATTGGCCGACGGCAGGTTGTAGGGTTTGTAACCCACCTCAGCAGCCGCTTTCTGAAACAGCTGCGCGGAGACCGTGTTTTTCTGCGCCTCCAATGGAAAGGGGTTGGAGCGATCCGGTGCATAGGGGTTGCCGCCGCGACCTTCACCCACCAGCTGACCCTTGACGGTCCAGGCCTGGCCGGAGGTGCCAAAGACTTTTTCCGCGTAGTCGAAAAACGGCTCCAGCTCTTCGTAGCTGACCCCGAAGTCCTGGATGGTCATGTCCTTGGGAATGAAATTCTTCCCATAGCGTTCTTCGTAGTGGCTGCGCATGCGCAGCTCGATGGGATCGACACGAAAATGCACGCCCGACCAATGCAGGCCTGCGCCGCCGACCCCGTTACCCGGCAGGAAGGCGCCGAGCTGGCGGTTGGGCAGGGCGACGTCATTCACGCTATGGCGAATGGTCACGGTTTCTTTGGAAATGTCTTGGAAGAGTTTTTTACGCACGCTGTAGGTCAGTTCGTCGATGACCTGGGGATAGTTGCCGTCAGGGTAGGTGTCCTGCATCGGGCCGCGCTCCAGCGCTACCACGTTCAGGCCTGCCTCGGTCAGCTCCTTGGCCATGATCGCGCCGGTCCAGCCGAAGCCCACGATCACCGCGTCCACTTTCTTCATGATGGTCGCCATGCTCATGCCCTCTCGCCGCGAATGGAAACAGCCGGGAAGGGGTATGGCTCGTTGCGCTCCACCCAGTCCATGAAATCGGCGCGGGCGCCGGGGAAACCGATCATGGTCCAGCCGACCATGCCTTTGTTGCCGCCATGGATGGGATCGCAGAAGAAGCCTTCCTTGGTGTTCTGCAGCAGCAGGTTGAAGAACATCTTCGGCGGCACCGCGTCGAAATGGGCGCTCACTTCGCTGCCACCCGCCTCCAGCCGGCGCAACATATCGTCACGGGTAGCGCTGTCTTGCGCAGCAAAAGCTTTACCGTTGAACGCCTTCGACCAGGCATCCGTCGCGGCGATACCCAGGCGATAGATCTCCTTGGGCACCAATTTGCTCTGCCAGCCCATTTCCGGCGCGGCGTCGGCATTGAAAGGGCCTTGCATGAACCATAGCGCGCCACTGGCGTATGGGGTGTTCATTTGACGGTCGATGTATTCCGGCGCGCCAGCTTCCAGAGCGCCTGGGCCTTGGGCATCAGCGGGAATCAAACGCTCGACGGCGGCGTTGATAAACGCCCATTCCTCGGCGGTGAAATAAGTCGGTTCATACGCCTTATCACTGGGAGCCGGCTGGACTGACGCGGCCTGGGCAGGCTCGGGCGTGGCCATCAGCATCGAACCGCCAAGGCCGGTACTGGCAACCGTGACCACCGGGATCAAGGTCAAGGATTTGCGCAAAAAATCACGCCGGGGGTTGTCTTGATCTTGATCAGACATGGGTGCACCTCATCATGTGGTCACGGGTTTGGCCACCGCTTCTGGGAGCGGCTTGGCTTTTTTTGCTGGGAGCGGCAATCAATGGTTACAAATGATAGCAGGCTAAGCATGTGGAGGTGGCATTCAGCGACGTAAGTCGCATACAGGCGGGCAAAAAAATGGGAGGGGGCTTGCTTCCGATGGCGATGGGTCAGTCATGTGTAGGTTGATTGACATGCTGCTATCGGGGCATAGGTATCTCGCCCAACGCTAACCACGATGCGCAGCGAGTCGCTCTTGATCTTGATCTGCTTTTGATCCTAGGCGCCCCGTTAAACCACGCTGGCCGAACGCAGGCTTGAATCCGTGGGTAACCCGGCAGGACGCCGGGTTAGCCGCATTGGGCCATGGATGGCCCATTGCGGCGGCCCACGGATTCAAGCCTGCGTTCGGGCACACCGAGCATTAGCGAGGTGCCGAGTGGTGGGGCAAGAGCGTTTTGCTTACTTTTGCGCTTTTCAAAAGTGAGCCGCCGTAAGGGCGGAACCCATAGCAGCCGTTACCGCAGAAACGGATATGTACTCGTTCCAATCCAGCATCCTGGTCGGCCCAGAGGCCGCCATCGGGGGCAAGCCCCCTCCCACATTTGGACATCGGAGCGTCAGGTAGAACCGCGTCGGCTGCCTGGCCGTCACGGGGGCAAGCCCCCTCCCACATTTTGGATCGGCGTAAGGCGGTTAGTCTTTTTTCAGCTTTGGATTGGGGAAGAACTGCACCGCTTGCACCTTCGGGTCCGCCGGCGCTTTCAACGCAGAAGTATTGACCCGTGTGCCCAGCTCTTTGGGCACCGATAAACCCTGATCATTCAGCGTATCGGTGTAACCGCAGGCCACGCATTCGCGGTGCGGCACGTTGTCTTCGGTCCACATCTTCAGCTTGTCCGGCTCGCTGCACGCCGGGCATACGGCCCCGGCGATAAATTGCTTTTTGGTAATCACAGGCCCTTCACTCATGCTGCCGCGTCCTCACTCAGGCCGCTGTGGCGCAAGAGTGCGTCAATCGATGGCGCCCGTCCGCGAAAGTCGACGAACAACACCATCGGTTCCTGGGAACCGCCCCGTGCGAGGATCGCTTCACGGAAAGCGCGGCCGGTCTGGGCGTTGAGCACGCCGTCTTCTTCGAACTTGGAGAAGGCATCCGCCGACAATACTTCGGCCCACTTGTAGCTGTAATAACCCGCCGCATAACCGCCGGCGAAAATGTGCGCGAAGCTGTTGGGGAAGCGGTTGTAGGCCGGTGGACGCATTACCGAGACTTCATCGCGCACGCCTTCGAGCACCTGCGCCACACTGCGACCGTCGCCATGGGTGGCGTGCAGTTCGAAGTCGAACAGCGAGAACTCCAGCTGGCGCACCATCATCAGGCCGGACTGGAAATTCTTCGCCGCGAGCATTTTTTCCAGCAGGTCCTGGGGCAAAGGTTCACCGGTTTCGTAGTGTCCGGAAATCAGCGCCAGGCCTTCAGGCTCCCAGCACCAGTTTTCCATGAACTGGCTCGGCAACTCCACCGCGTCCCAGGCCACGCCGTTGATACCGGACACGCCGGCATGTTCAACACGGGTCAGCAGGTGGTGCAGGCCGTGGCCGAATTCGTGGAACAGGGTGGTGACTTCATCGTGGGTCAGCAGGGCTGGCTTGCCACTGTCGGCCGGAGTGAAATTGCATACCAGGTTGGCCACCGGGCTTTGCAGCACGCCGTCAAGGGTGCGGCGGCGGTCGCGGGCGCCGTCCATCCAGGCACCGCCACGCTTGTTGGCGCGGGCATACAAATCAAAGAAGAAGCGGCCGACGTGCTGGCCGTTTTCCCTGATCTCGAACAGGCGCACGTCCGGGTGCCAGGCGTCGAAACCTTTCTGCTCGGCGATTTCGATGCCGTACAGGCGCTGCACAATGGCGAACAGACCGCCCAGCACTTTGTCGATCGGGAAGTAGGCGCGCAGGGCTTCCTGGGACACGCTGTAGCGTTGCTCACGGAGTTTTTCGCCGTAGAAACCGCTGTCCCAGCTTTGCAGGTCGGCGCAACCTTGTTCGGCGGCGTAGGCCTTGAGCTGTTGCAGATCCTGGGTGGCGAACGGCTTGCTGCGCCGGGCCAGGTCGCGCAGGAAACTCAGCACCTGGTCGCTGGATTCGGCCATTTTGGTGGCCAGGCTCAGTTCGGCAAACGACGCGTAGCCCAGCAACTGAGCCAGTTCCTGACGCAGGTCGAGGATCTGTTCCATCACCGGGCCGTTATCGTTCTGACCGGCATTCGGGCCCTGGTCCGACGCACGGGTGCAGTAGGCCGCGTAGACTTCTTCACGCAGGGCACGGTCCTGGGCGTAGGTCATTACCGCGTAATAGCTCGGAAATTCGAGGGTGATCAGCCAGCCATCGAGGCCTTTGGCCTGGGCGGCGGCGGCCATTTGCGCCTTGGCCGAATCGGTCAGGCCGGCGAGGGTAGCCTGGTCGGTGACGTGCTTGGTCCAGGCCTGGGTGGCATCCAGCAACTGGTTGGAAAATTTGCTGCCCAGCTCCGAAAGCTTGCTTTGCACTTCGGCGTAGCGCTTCTGTTGCTCGGGCGGCAAATCGATACCCGACAGGCGGAAGTCGCGCAGCGAGTGTTCCAGGATGGTTTTCTGCGCCACATCGAAACCGGCGGCCTCCGGGCTGTTGGCCAGGGCTTCGAAGGCCTGGAACAGTTCACGGTTCTGCCCCATTTCGGTGGAATAGGCGCTCAAGGCCGGCAGGCAAGCCTCATAGGCCTCGCGCAACTCGGCGCTGTTACACACAGCGTTGAGGTGGCTGACCGGGCTCCAGGCCGCGCCCAGGCGATCATTAAGCTCGTCCATGGCCAGAACCAGGCCCGCCCATGTCGGATTTTTGCCCTGGCTTTGCAGGATGTCTGCGATCGCTGCACGGTTGTCGGCCAGGATCTGTTCGATGGCCGGCTGCACATGCTCGGCACGGATCGCCGAGAACGGCGGCAGGTCGTAGGGCTGCAGAAGAGGGTTGTTCGCGCTCACGGTTGGCACCTTGGCTGAAGAAACAGATAAGACAAAGATGGGGCCATCTTAATTACAATCAACACCCACCGCAGCTATCAGTACAACAGAGAGAGGCTATCGTGACCCTTCGCACCTATCAGAACCACACGCCAACCCTGGGCGCCGGGGCTTTTGTCGATGTTTCGGCGGTGGTGATCGGCGATGTCGAAATCGGCGCCGACAGCTCGGTCTGGCCATTGACGGTGATTCGCGGCGACATGCACCGCATCCGTATCGGTGCGCGCACCAGCGTGCAGGATGGCTGTGTGCTGCACATCACCCACGCCGGCCCGTTCAACCCGGACGGTTTCCCGCTGTTGATCGGCGACGACGTCACCATTGCCCATAAAGTCATGCTGCATGGCTGCACCGTGGGCAGCCGCATCCTGATCGGCATGGGCAGCATCGTGATGGACGGCGCCGTGGTGGAAGATGACGTGATCATCGGGGCCGGCAGCCTGGTGCCGCCGGGCAAAAAGCTCGACAGCGGCTTTTTGTACGTCGGCAGTCCGGTTAAACAGGTCCGCCCGCTGACCGACAAGGAGCGTGCCTTTTTCACCTACAGCGCGGCGAACTACGTGAAGCTCAAAGACCTGCACATCGCGCAAGGATTCGACCAATGATCCTGCACCACCAGACCGTGCTGTTCGACCTGGACGGCACCCTCACCGACCCGCGCGAGGGCATCACCCGTTCGATCCAGTACGCCCTCGGCAAACTGGGGATCGACGAGCCGGACCTGACCCGCCTCGAACACTTCATCGGCCCGCCGTTGCTGCAGGCGTTCATGCAGTTCTATGGCTTCGACGAGACCAAGGCGTGGGAAGCGGTGAATTTTTACCGCGAGCGCTTCAAGGTCACCGGGCTTTATGAGAACCAGGTGTTCGACGGCGTGATGCCACTGCTGGAAGAACTGAACCGCCAGGGCCGCCAGCTCTACGTGGCAACATCCAAACCGTGGGAATTCGCCCGTGAGATCGCACGGCATTTCGACTTTGCCAAGCACTTCAAGGTGATTTACGGCAGCGAGCTGGATGGCACGCGCACCAACAAGGTCGAGTTGATCGCGCATCTGCTGCGTGAAGAAAGGCTGGACCCGGCCACCACCTTGATGATCGGTGATCGCAAGCATGACCTGATCGGCGCGCGCAGCAATGGGCTTGACTCGGCGGCGGTAGGCTATGGGTTTGGCAGCTTTGAAGAGCTGAATGGCGAAGCGCCGACCTGGCATTTTGAGACGTTGGCAGACATGCATCAGGCGTTTTTGCGGCGGACTTGAGGCCGCCATCGGGGGCAAGCCCCCTCCCACAGTTGACTTGTATACACCGCTCTAAATGTGGGAGGGGGCTTGCCCCCGATGAGGCCCTAAAGGGCAGCCTTCTCCAACTGCCTCAACGCCGCCTTGCGCTGCTCAACCGGCAACCGCCCCAACTTCTCCACCGCCCCATAGAACCTCAGCCAATCCCGCCCCTCCTGCGCAAACAACCCCGCAAACGCCGGCACCCACTGGTCATACAGCCCGAACGGCAGCAGCCGCGCGTTGTTCATCGGCTGGTTGATCCACGCGTCATAACGCTTGTCGCCGCCCCACTGACTGTCGCGCAGATGGCGGTACTCACTGCGCAAACGCTCGAACTGCGCGGCCTTGGCCTGGCGCATCACATCGGCCGCCAACGGCTGGGCGTAGAGGTTTTCCAAGTGTTTGCGGGTAGCGAGAATCAACCGGGTAAACTGGTCGCGCTGCTGCAACGTCGCATCGCTCAGCGGCGCCAGGCCACGGGCGGCGCGCCATTGCCGCGTACCTTCCTGCTCGACAAAACTGGCGAATGACTCATTGAATTCGGTGTCGTCCTTCACGTAGAAGCGCTGATGCGCCAGTTCGTGAAAGATCAGCGTGGCCAGACGCTCATCGCCCCAGTTCATCATCGAACTGATGATCGGGTCGTCGAACCAGCCCAGCGTGGAATAGGCTTCGACGCCGCCAATCGCCACGTCCATGCCTTGCTGGCGCAGCAACGCCGCCTCGCCACGCGCCGCGCCCTGGTTGTAATAGCCTCGATAGGCCACGCACCCGGCGATGGGGAAGCAGTGGTTTTGCGCAGACAGAGAAAACTCCTGCGTGGCGAAGACATTCCAGACCACATAAGGCCGGCCAATATCGGCGTAGAGCCGATAGCTTTGATTGTCCGGCAAGTGCAGCTGTTCGCTGGCGAACGTGCGGGCTTTCTGGGACTGGAGCAGATGCTCACGCAACGATTGAGGACGGGCCGGGTCGGCGATGACTTGGGCCACCGGCTCCCGCGCCCTCAGCAAGTGCCATTGGCCACTGGCTAACTGGCCGTAGTAACTGACGCTGGAGCAGCCGCTGAGCAGCATAACCATCAGCCCTGGAAGAAAACGCCTGACCATGCCGTGACTGCTCCTGGGGAGTGGGTGCGCTTGAATTGAATTTGAATTTTCCACGCGATGGCGTGTTTATACTCAAAATATCTTCTCGCGTTGAGTACCTGCCATGCGCCAGCTTCTGTATCCCGTCGCCGCCCTGTTGCTCAGCGCTTGCGCATCGACGCCGATCCCGCCCGTCGACCCGCAGCAGGCCTGGGTCGATTTCACCACGCCAACCCCGGGCGCCAAATTGGTCATGGCGCAGCGCCTGGACGGGAAAAACCTCGAAGACGGGCGCTATTTCCAGATGCCGCCCGGGGCCCACGAACTGATGGTGCGCTTCGACTTCGAAGTGCCCGCCGGGGGTGGGTTGGGGGGACTCAGCCAGATGATGTATCGAACCTGCTTCATGACCTTGCAGTACGACCACTTCCAGGCCGGCCAACGCTACGTACTGGAAGGCCGCTCATTGGCCTTCACGCCCAACATCCGCCTGTACGACTCGGCGCGCCAGTTGCTGGCCGAAGAGCGCAGCGTGAACTGCATCTGATCAGTCGTTGTTCTTCTGGTAGATGATGCGCTTGGTGCCGTTTTCACACGAGCCGACAATCATGGCGCTGTCATGGTTCTTGGCTTCTTCGGCGGTGATGATTTCCAGGGTGTAGGACGGGATCGCCTTGGCCTGGATGTTGACTTCGATTTCCTTTCTGAGCTCTTCACAATCTTTTGGCGCGGCCACGGCCGAAGTGGCCAATACACCGCAGATGACTGCCAAGGCAAAACGTTTCATGTGTGTAGCTCCCTGAATGCATTGCGCACGGGTGTGCGTCTAGGCTGCATAGGCTATAGGACCACATCTATGAAACACGAGTTCTGATTTAACGCAGAACAAAAAATGTGGGAGGGGGCTTGCTCCCGATAGCGGTGGTTCAGCTAAATTTCTTTGGCTGACACACCGCCATCGGGGGCAAGCCCCCTCCCACACAGTCATGGGGTTAGTTCAAAAGCGTGGCATCCAGGGTGATGGTTGCATTCAGCACTTTCGACACGGGGCACCCTTCCTTGGCCTTTTTGCTCAGTTCGTCGAACTGCGCCTGGCTCGCGCCTGGGATCTTGGCTTTCAGGATCAGATGCACCGCAGTGATCGCAAAGCCGCCATCGACTTGATCCAGGGTCACTTCCGCCTGGGTGTCGATGCTGTCAGCCTTAAGGCCTGCATCACCGAGAATCATGGAAAACGCCATGGAGAAGCAGCCGGCATGAGCCGCACCGATCAGCTCTTCAGGGTTGGTACCCTTGCCGCCTTCGAAACGGGCCTTGAAGCCGTAGGGCGCTTCGCGCAGCACACCGGTCTCGGTGGAAATGGAACCCAGGCCGGTCTTCAGATCGCCTTCCCAATGCGCGGATGCCTTTTTAACGATACTCATAGCTTTCTCCTCGAACGGTGGTTTTGCGTCAGTAAGGTTCTGAGGATAGACGCCGTGGCAAAGTTCATCTTGTCGGAAAGACCTACCAAATAAGTAGGAAATTTCATGGCTGCTATTGAATCTCGGGTATATGCCCTCATTGCATAGAACATGCACATGAAGCGGCAGGTTTTGGTTCGTCTAAGAAGCCTGCGCCCCTATTGGAGAAGCAGGCTATGAAATCGCTGTCCGACGTGAAGTTCTCGACCCTCGACCTGGTGCCCGTACGCGCCAATGGCAGTGCGGCGCAATCGTTGCGCAACTCTCTGGACCTGGCCCGGCACGTGGAAAAACTCGGCTATAACCGTTTCTGGGTGGCTGAACACCACAATATGGACGGTATCGCCAGCTCGGCCACGTCAGTGTTGCTCGGCTACCTGGCCGGTGGGACCTCGACTATCCGTGTCGGTTCCGGCGGGGTGATGCTGCCCAACCACGCGCCGCTGGTGATTGCCGAACAGTTCGGCACCCTGGAAAGTTTGTACCCTGGCCGTATCGACCTGGGCCTGGGCCGCGCGCCCGGTTCCGACCAGATGACCGCCCGCGCCCTGCGGCGTGAACGCTCCGGCAGTGCGGACGACTTTCCGCAAGACGTGGCCGAACTGATGGCCTACCTCGGTCCGCGCACGCCCGACCAACGGGTGATCGCGGTACCCGGCACCGGCACCAACGTGCCGGTATGGCTGCTGGGCTCGAGCCTGTTCAGCGCGCAATTGGCCGGTGAACGTGGCTTGCCCTACGCCTTCGCCTCACATTTCGCACCGCGGTTGATGCACGAAGCGGTTCGGGTGTACCGCAATCATTTCAAGCCTTCGGCGGTGCTGGACAAGCCCTACGTGATGCTCGGCATTCCGCTGGTTGCCGCCGACACCGATGAACAGGCCGACTACCTGGCCACCTCGGTGTACCAGCGCATTCTCGCGCTGATGCGCGGGCAAAGCCTGGTGCAGCGCCCACCGGTAAAAACCATGGACGGCCTGTGGCTACCCCACGAAAAAGAGGCGGTGGGCAGTTTCCTCGGCCTGGCAATGGTGGGCAGCCCGGCGAAGATCCGCGCCAAACTGGAGGTGCTGATCGAACAGACCGGTGCCGACGAACTGATCTTTACGTGCGACCTGTATGAGCACGCCGACCGGATTCATTCCTACGAGCTGCTGGCGCAGGTGATGAAGGGCTGAACCCCAGACGACAAACGACGCACCTGTGGCGAGTGAGCTTGCTCACGCTGGGCTGCGAAGCGGCCCCAAAAAACGGAAGCGCTACGCACTCCAGCGGGAGCAAGCTCCCTCGCCACAGGTGCGTCGTTTATGTCTGCAACACGGGATCAACCGCGCTTGTAGACGATTTCCTTGGTGCCGCCTTCACAGCTGCCGACTACATCGCCGCCGGCCGCCGCGCCCTTGTCCACTACTTCCAGCGAATAGCCCGAAGCGCCCTTGGCGTCGATTTTCGCTGCAATTTCGCTTTTCAGGTCTTCACAAGGCTTGCCCGCCGCCAGGGCCGTGCCTGCAAGGCTCAACAAACCTGCCGCTAACAGAAACTTCTTCATCCGATACTTTCCTTGCGCTGGTCGAAAAGAGCATGCCGACGCTCAGGGCGTCGGCATGCATTGGGTGTAGCGCAGGTTATGGCAATCGGCCAGCGATCAAAGTTCCGCGCGCCCGATCAACTACTGGCAATTCGGAATCCCACCTTCAGGGTGACCTGATAGTGCGCGACCTTGCCATTCTCGATATGCCCACGGGTTTCAGTCACTTCAAACCACTCCAGGTGCTTGAGGCTCTTGCTGGCTTCGGCCAGGGCATTCTGGATCGCGTCCTCGATGGTGGTGGTGGATGAGCCCACCAGTTCGACTTTCTTGTAGGTGTGATGTTCGCTCATGGTGTTTCTCCTGTAGGTCGTCAATCAAGACTAGCAGTGAATATTCGTACTGCTTGAGGCGACCGCTCGGCTACGAAAGTTCAGATTTAATGCACTTTCCGAGACAGGCGCAGTCGGTATCTACACACGCCACTCAACCACTTCAGGAGATGTCCACATGGCCAACACTTCTTTACGCAAAGCGTCGCTGGAAAGCATGGAAGCCGAGATTTCGAGCCTGCTCAAATCCCTCGAGAGCCTCAAGGACGACGCATCCGATGAGTCGCGCAAAACCCTGAAGGCCCTGAAAAGCAATGCCGAGAATGCCCTCAAGCACTCTCGCCACTTGATCAGCGACGCCTACGAAGAAAGCAAAGTCAAAATCCGCGAAACCGGCGTTGCCACTCGCGACTACGCACAAGAGCACCCATGGACCACAGCCGGCGTTGCCGTCGGTGCGCTGGGTCTGCTGGCGGCTTACCTTTTGTGCAAACGCGGCGACTAAACAGGTTGGCGCGCCAGCTCAGCCTTGAGCCACTGCGCCAATTGCCCTGCGCGCCCATCCGCGGCGCGCTTGGGTAGCCACAACGCCAGGTGCGCCGGGGTTTCACTGAACCCCCACGGCGCCACCAGGCGACCCGCTCGCAGGTCCTCTGCCACCAGCGGTTCCGGCGCGATGGCCACTCCCAACCCTGCCACCGCCGCTTCCAACAAATAATACAAATGCTCAAAACCCTGGCCGAGTTTCAGCGCGCCGGGCTCGATCCCGTGTTGCTGCGCCCAGCTGGGCCAGGCCTGCGGGCGCGATGTGGTGTGCAGCAGGGGTTCGCCCCGCAGCGCCTGGGCGGGTGCCTGGCGAAGGCGCTCATAACCGGCGAAGCGGGGACTCATGACCGCGCCGATGCGCTCGCTGGCCAGCTCATACACTTGCATGTCCGCCGGCCACGGTGGCTCGGCGAATACCAGCAAGGCATCCAGGCCGGGGCGCCTGGGGTCGAGATCGCCATCACCCGCCGACAGGTGCAAACGCAAGTCCGGCAAGTCGGCATTCAAGCGTCCCAGGCGCGGTATCAACCAGCGGGCCAGCAAGCTGCCCGAGCAGCCCAGTACAAACGGTGCATCGGCGCCGCGCTGGGTGAGTTCGGCGCACACATCGCGCAGACGCTCGAACGCCTCGGCGCTGGCATCGCGCAACCTTGCCCCGGCATCTGTGAGTTTAAGGCCGCGCCCGTCCTTGACGAAAAGGCTGACACCCAAGTGTTCTTCAAGTACTTTCAACTGGCGACTGACCGCGCCATGGGTGACATGCAATTGCTCTGCAGCCTGACTGACGCTGCTGAGGCGGGCGGTGGCTTCAAAGGCGCGCAGCGCATTGAGGGGCGGAAGATCTCGACTCATTTGTGAGTTTTCCTGACAGGTTACGGCGATCTTATCGGTTTTCAGCCTGGGGCGGCAGGGGTAGAGTGGTCCTCATTGTTTTCCGCACCCCTTCTTTCCTGGAGCGTCCCATGACCCAGTCCCACACCGACCTGCGCAACGGCCCTGACGTCAACGGCCTGTTTGGCGCGTTCGGCGGCCGCTACGTCGCTGAGACCCTGATGCCGTTGATTCTCGAACTGGCCCGTGAATACGAAGCGGCCAAGATCGATCCGGCGTTCAACAAGGAATTGGCTTACTTCCAGCGCGATTACGTCGGGCGTCCAAGCCCGCTGTATTTTGCTGAACGCCTGACCGAGTTCTGCGGCGGCGCCAAGATCTACCTCAAGCGCGAAGAGCTGAACCACACCGGCGCGCACAAGATCAACAATTGCATCGGCCAGATCCTGCTGGCACGGCGCATGGGCAAGAAACGCATCATCGCCGAGACCGGCGCCGGCATGCATGGTGTGGCCACTGCCACCGTCGCCGCGCGCTTTGGCCTGCAATGCGTGATCTACATGGGCACCACCGACATCGAGCGCCAACAGGCCAACGTGTTTCGCATGAAGCTGCTGGGCGCCGAAGTGATCCCGGTGGTCGCCGGCACCGGCACCCTCAAGGACGCGATGAACGAAGCCCTGCGTGACTGGGTCACCAACGTCGACGACACCTTCTACCTGATCGGCACTGTGGCCGGCCCGCACCCTTACCCGGCCATGGTGCGCGACTTCCAGGCCGTGATCGGCAAGGAAACCCGCGACCAGATGCAAGCCCAGGAAGGCCGCCTGCCCGACAGCCTAGTTGCGTGCATCGGCGGCGGCTCCAATGCCATGGGCCTGTTCCACCCGTTCCTCGATGACAAGAGCGTGGAAATCATCGGTGTTGAAGCCGCCGGCCATGGCATCGAAACCGGCAAGCACGCCGCCAGCCTGAACGGCGGTGTACCGGGCGTACTGCACGGCAACCGCACCTTCCTGCTGCAGGACGATGACGGCCAGATCATCGACGCGCACTCGATTTCCGCAGGCCTGGACTACCCCGGCATCGGCCCTGAGCACGCCTGGTTGCACGACATCGGCCGCGTCCAGTACACCTCGGTGACGGACGATGAAGCCCTCGACGCCTTCCACAAATGCTGCCGCCTGGAAGGGATCATTCCGGCGCTGGAAAGCGCACACGCCCTGGCCGAAGTCTTCAAACGCGCACCGACCCTGCCCAAGGAGCACCTGATGGTGATCAACCTGTCCGGTCGAGGCGACAAAGACATGCAGACCGTCATGCACCATATGGAACAGTCCCAGCAGGAGAAACATTGATGAGCCGTCTGCAAACGCGCTTTGCGCAACTCAAGGAGCAGAACCGCGCCGCCCTGGTGACCTTCGTCACCGCCGGCGACCCGGGTTATGACGCCTCGCTGGCCATCCTCAAAGGCCTGCCCGCTGCCGGCGCCGACGTGATCGAGCTGGGCATGCCTTTCACCGACCCGATGGCCGACGGTCCGGCCATCCAGCTGGCCAACATCCGTGCGCTGGAAGCCAGGCAGAACCTGGCGAAAACCCTGCAGATGGTTCGCGAGTTCCGCAAAGACAACAACGACACCCCGCTGGTGTTGATGGGCTACTTCAATCCGATCCACAAATACGGCGTGCCGCAGTTCATCGCCGACGCCAAGGAAGCTGGCGTCGACGGTCTGATCGTGGTCGACATGCCGCCCGAGCACAATGGCGAACTGTGCGATCCGGCCCAGGCCGCTGGCATCGACTTTATCCGCCTGACCACGCCAACGACCGATGACGTACGCTTGCCGACCGTGCTCAACGGCAGCTCCGGCTTTGTGTACTACGTGTCGGTAGCGGGCGTGACCGGTGCCGGCGCGGCGACCCTTGAGCACGTCGAGGAAGCCGTGAAGCGCCTGCGTCGCCATACCGACCTGCCGATCAGCATCGGCTTCGGTATCCGTACACCGGAGCAAGCGGCGGCCATCGCGCGCCTGGCGGACGGGGTCGTGGTGGGTTCTGCGCTGATCGATCACATCGCCAGCGCCGGCAGCGACCAGCAGGCGATCGATGGCGTATTGAGCCATTGCGCGGCGCTGTCCGAAGGCGTGCGCAACGCGCGTCGATAAGCGCGCCTGTCTGGATTCTTGCGCTAGGCTTGTGGGGTGACATGCAGTCACCCCACAAGCACTTCATGCCTCTTGTCGTCTAACTGCCTCTGCAAGCCCCCGCAGTTCTTGCCATCCGGTCGTTAAGTTAGCTGCATCAGAAGTCATCTTTGGCTCTTAAGGAGTACATCATGGCATTTGATCTCATTACGTCTTCAGACTCCCGTCACTCCACCTTGCAGAAAGGCTTCAACCTGCGCTGGCCGTTGGGCAACGTGCAGGGCGAGTCGTCGTCCAACGGCGCGAGTCGCATCTACCTCTGCCACAGTCCCCAGGACATCATCGACGCCGCCGCCGAGGCGCTGGCGCTGACCAATGGCCGGATAACAGTACGCAGCGGCGGTCACTGCTATGAAGGTTTCGTCTCAAACAAGATGCCCAATAGCACCGAGACGCTTTCGATTCTGGATATCAGCCAACTCAACCAAGTGGTTTATGACGTCAGCGGGCAAATCGCCTCGCAACTGGTGCCTGGCTCATCTCATCGCTACAGCTTTCGCCTGGGGGCGGGCGGACAGAACTGGGACGCCTACGTGGCGCTGTACAAATTGGCCAACAAAAGCCTGCCCGGCGGTTCGTGTTACTCGGTCGGGCTGGGCGGCCATATTTGCGGGGGCGGCTACGGGTTGCTGTCACGCAAGGATGGCCTGGTATGTGACTGGCTGAGCGGCGTCGATATGCTGGTACCAAACGCCCAGCGCAACGGCCTGATACCTGTGCATGTAGCGCGCAACAGCACCGATCAGGACGAGTTGGATCTGTTTGCCGCGTGTTGCGGCGCAGGAGGTGGACAGTTCGGGATTATCACCAGCTACTACTTCGACAGTTTGCCGGACGCGCCCACTGAGGTGTTGTGGCTGGTGATGGAATGGGACTGGTCTCAGTTGACCAAGCTTGCGCTCGACAAGCTGCTGACGGCCTATCAGGAGTGGTTTGCCCGCAACCAGACCAACCGAGACACCTGGGGCCTCGCCACCAAACTGGAGATGCGCCACCGGAACACCGGGAACGTCACCTTGGACGTCCATTATGTGGACAAGGAGGGAGGGCTACAGGATCGGGCAGCCTTCGATGACTTCGTGACGACCATGCTGACCGCCATAGGCATTCCCGCTACCGAATGCCTCAGCCAATCACCCATGATCCATCTGCCACGCAGTAACCCCGCCGGCCGTACGATCAATTCACTGGCATCGGCCCTGGCAGCCACGCGCCGAATGGATTGGCTGCATTGCCAGCAAACACTCAACGGTTCAGGGCCAAACCAACGTGGCCGGTATAAATCGGCTTACCAGAAGGGCAGGTTTACGCCAACGGTGCTACAAGCGATCTGGGACACGCTGACGTTGGATGATCCGAAAAAATACCTGACTCAAAGCCTGATCCAGATCCAGTCCTTTGGCGGGCAGATCAATGAGGCTAGCCAGGCGATACGTGGGCAATCATCGGTCTCACAGCGTTCGTCGTACCTGAAGTGGCAACCACAATGCTATTGGCGTGATGAAAGCGCCGCTTCGGATCAAGCTCACGCGGATTGGATTCGAGGGTTGTTTTTCGCCGCCTTCGCCAGCGGTGTTCCGCTCAACAATGAGTTTGAGGGCTGCTACATCAACTACCCTGACCGCGACATGCTGTTCCGTCGTGGCAACCCGAGCCTTGGGCCCAACTCGCAGTGGTACGAGATCTTCTTCCCTGACGCCACGATCGAAACCCGCTTGCGCAAAACCAAACAACGCTGGGACCCACTGAATGTGTTCCATAACGAAATGTCGGTGCCCTAAACCGACGGTGACGGGCGACCGCAAGGTCGCCCGCACTGCTTACAACTCGATCCGCTCGACCTTGCCCACCAGCAACACGTAGGAAAGTGCCCCCAGCAACGCCAGCACCGCGATATAGGTAATCGCCGGCGCGAACGAATCACCGCTGGCGAGAAAACCGATCACGATCGGCGTGGCAATGGCCGACAGGTTGCCGATGAAGTTGAACACGCCACCGGTCAGCCCCAGCAGGCGTGCGGGCGCAAGCGTGGACACCAGTGACCAGGTGATCGACGCCAGGCCGTTGCCGAAGAATGCTACCGCCAGGAATGCAATCACCCAGGCGGTGGAATCGACGTAGTTGGCGCCGATGATCGCGGTGGAAATCAGCAGCCCGCCGATGATCGGCAACTTGCGCGCAAAGCCTACCGACGCGCCGCGGCGAATCAGCCAGTCGGAAAAAATCCCGGAGCACAGCACACCGACGAACGCCGCCAGGAACGGCAGTGAAGCGAGCAGACCGGATTTGATGAAGTCCATGCCGCGATACTTCACCAGGTAGGTCGGGAACCAGGTCAGGAAGAACCACAGCGTGGAATTCAGGCAGAACTGCCCCAGGTAGATGCCCCACAGCTTGCGCTTGCTCAGCACAATGCCCAGGTCAACCCAACTGAACGGCGCCTTGACGGCCTTTTCCTGCATATCCACCAGGCCGCCGCCCTCACGGATCAACTGGATTTCCGCCGCATTGGCGCCTTTGAAGTCCTTGGGCTCACGGTACACCGCGTACCAGATCAGCGCCCACAAAATGCCGACGCCACCGGTGGCGACGAACACCATGTGCCAGCCGAATGCGTGCTGCAGCCAGGCCAGCACAGGGGTGAGAAACGCCAGCCCGACAAACTGTCCGGAGGTGTAGACGCCAATCGCCGTGGCGCGCTCGCGTTCGGGAAACCAGGTGGTCACCACCCGGCTGTTGATCGGATAGGCCGGGGCTTCCAGGGCGCCGACCGCCATGCGCAGCACGAACAACGCGATAAAGCTTGCGGCAAAGCCGAGCATGACGGTGGCGATGGACCACAGCAGCAGGGCGGCGGTGTAGAGAATGCGCGGGGGCACGCGGTCAACCAGCCAGCCGCCAGGGATCTGCATCGCAGCGTAGGTCCAGCCGAACGCCGAGAAAATCAGCCCGACATGGACCGGGTCGATACCCAGCTCGCTGGTCAGCGCGGGAGCGGCAATCGACAGGTTGCTGCGGTCGAGGTAGTTGATTACCACGGTGATGAACAGCAGCACCATGATGAAGAAGCGCTTTCGGCTAGGCGTGACTAAAGAAGCCTGTCCGGTAAGGGATTCAGGGTGCATGGGGAAGTGCCTCTTCTTGTGTTTATTGAGGTCTGAAAAACTGAGCTGACTGAAGAAACCGGATCAACTGTGGGAGGGGGCTTGCCCCCGATGGCGGTGAAACAGCCAGTGCATCAGTGGATGACACACCGCAATCGGGGGCAAGCCCCTCCCACATTTTTGACCACATTTCAGGCAGTCAAAATCACCATTCGGCAAAACTGCCATCGGCATGGCGCCAGATCGGGTTGCGCCAGCGATGGCCGATGGCCGCGCGCTCAACCACGTATTCCTCGTTGATCTCGATGCCCAGGCCCGGCCCGTTGGGGATCTTCACAAAGCCTTGGTCATAATCGAACACGCCCGGGTCGCGCACGTAGTCGAGCAGGTCGTTGCTCTCGTTGTAGTGAATGCCCAGGCTCTGTTCCTGGATAAACGCGTTGTAGCACACCGCATCCAATTGCAGGCAGGCCGCCAGGGCAATCGGGCCCAGCGGGCAGTGCAGGGCCAGGGCGACGTCGTAGGCTTCGGCCATGTTGGCGATCTTGCGGGTTTCGGTGATGCCGCCGGCGTGGGACGCATCCGGCTGAATGATGTCGACGTAGCCTTCACTGAGTACACGCTTGAAGTCCCAGCGCGAGAACAGGCGCTCGCCCAGGGCAATCGGGGTGCTGGTCAATGGTGCCAGTTCCTTGAGGGCCTCGTAGTTTTCACTGAGCACCGGTTCTTCGATGAACATCAGCTTGTACGGGTCCAGCTCCTTCATCAGCACCTTGGCCATGGGCTTGTGCACGCGGCCATGAAAGTCGACGCCGATGCCGACGTTGGGGCCGACCGCGTCGCGTACGGCAGCGACATTGGCCAGCGCCAGGTCGACTTTTTCGAAGCTGTCGACGAACTGCAGCTCTTCGGTACCGTTCATTTTCACCGCAGTGAAGCCACGGGCCACCGCCTCTTTGGCGGCGCGCGCGGTGTCGGCGGGACGGTCACCACCAATCCACGAATACACGCGGATCTTGTCACGCACCTGGCCGCCCAGCAGATCGCTGACGGACACGCCCAGGGCCTTGCCCTTGATGTCCCACAACGCCTGATCGATACCGGCGAGGGCGCTCATGTGCACAGCACCACCGCGGTAGAAGCCGCCACGGTAGAGCACGGTCCAGATGTCTTCGATATTGCGTGGGTCTTTACCGATCAGGTAATCGGACAATTCTTCGACGGCAGCCGCCACGGTGTGGGCGCGCCCTTCAACCACGGGCTCACCCCAGCCGGTGACGCCCTGGTCGGTTTCGACCTTGAGGAAGCACCAGCGCGGCGGGACGATGAAGGTCGTCAGTTTGGTGATTTTCATCTGTTGTCTCTCTTATAGATGCAGCGCCAGCAGGCGCGGAACTTGAAATCAGCCCAGGGCTTTCCAGGCCGCGACATAAGCCTGGGCGCGGCTCGCAACCTGCTCGACGGTCATCCCCGGTTTGAACAATCCGGAGCCCAGCCCGAAGCCTTTGGCACCGGCGTCGGTAAACACTTGCATGTTGTCCGGGGTGATACCGCCCACCGGCAGCAGCAACGTGCCCGCCGGCAATACCGCAAGCCAGGCCTTGATCACCGCCGGGGCCATTTGCTCGGCCGGGAACAGTTTCAATACGTCGGCGCCTTCGGCCAGTGCGGCAAAGGCTTCGGTCGGCGTGGCGACGCCCGGCGACAGATACAAGCCCGCCGCTTTGGCCGCCCGCAATACTTTGGCATCGCTGTGGGGCATCACGATCACCTGACCGCCGGCGGCCTTGACCTGCTCGACCTGCTCGGGCGTGAGCACCGTACCGGCACCGATCAGGCAATCGGCGGGCAAGCTGTCGCGCAGGGTGCGGATGCTGGTGTAAGGGTCCGGCGAGTTGAGCGGCACTTCGATCACGCGAAAACCGGCCTGGTACAGCGCCTGGCCGACGGCTTCGGCTTCGTCCGGGCGCACACCGCGCAGGATCGCGATCAAACCGTTTTGTGCGAGTGCTGTTTTGAGCATGTCAGGCCTCCGTTACAGGTTGAGTGAGCCCGGCCGCCACGGCCAGCTGCCACAAACCGCGCTCGCTGGCTGCCTGCGCCAGGCTGACATCGGCGAAGCCGCACAGTGCGAGGGCGCGTTGGTAGCGGGCGCAGAGGGGGACGGCACCGACCAGGACGATCGGCTTGGGTTTTGCGCTGTCGGGTAAACCGGCGAGTTCATGACCGATCAGCAGGCCGGACAGGTAGTCGGGCTGCTGCTCAGGCGTCAGTTGGGCGGTCAGGCCGAGTGTACGGGCACTGAACAGGGTCGAGAGCACGCCGCGCCGGCCGTCTGCCGACAGCGCGACCTGTACGCCGCGGTCAAACGCTTCGGTATGGAAATGTTCCGATGATTGCTGGGTGCGCCCCAGGATGCTGTGCTGGCTCAATACGGCGAACAGCTCACCGGTCATGAACGTGTCGAAGTGGGTGATGCACCCCTCGACCACCTCGACCCACTTTGAATGGCTGCCCGGCAGGCCGATCAGCACGTGGGGCGCGAGCCCGTGCAGCACACCGAGCACCTGGGTTTCTTCACCGCGCATCACATTGGGCAGGCCGCCCTGTTCAATCACGCCCGGCACGATATGCACATCGAAGCCACGCACGCTGCGCACCTTGTGCAGCGCCTGGCCCAGACTGGCCACATCCACCGGGGTGTTGCGATAAGCCGCCTCGCTCCAACCCTGTGCGCTGCCGACCATGCCGCAGGCAATCACCGGCAGGTCGGGCTGGGCGTCGAGCCAGTCCCCACAGGCGCTGTCGAAGGCCAGCTCGAAGCCATTGCTGCAGCGCACGCCCGCAATATCACGCGGTTCGCTGGGCAAATGCATGATGCCCGACGCCAGTGAGCGTTGGTCCAGCACCACGCCGGCGGAGCCTAGTTTGTAAGCACGAAGGGAGCTGGTTCCCCAATCGAGCGCGATCAATTGCGCCTGCATCGCTTCACCTGAAATGAGTGGGTGCTGAAAAAAGCAGATGGGCGAATATAAACCTAAGCTTTGTAATATCTCAATATATAAATATCAGTCCCATATATTGGGAGATAGACGCACAAAATCTTACATCTCCTTGAGAAAATGAGCATTGCATCAATGTGAACCGGTTAAAAAACAGTCAAGTCCAGCTCGCGCATCGCACCCATCCAGATCGCGTAATCGGTGTGATCCTTCAGGTCATCGCCGGTCTCGGGGTGCAGGAACACCACCAGGCCATTGCGATGCAGCGCCAGCCACGGCAGCACCACGCCAATGTATTCCGGCTCGAATGCCAACTGGCAGCTCCAGTCCGGGTGCGGGCCCACCGCACGCTCATGCACACGCCCCATGCGCAGCGGGAACAGCGCCGCCGCGTCTTCACACAAGGTGCGTGCCTGGTCGAGGGTGTTGGCGTCGAAGTAGATATGGGCGTGATAGCCCTTGATACGTTGCATGACGGACTCCGGATCCACTGTGCGCCGATCCTAGACCGCAATCGACGGCAGGGCCAGCCCGGTCAATGACTGCGCACTGCTGGCCTGCTCCGCCACCAGCCAATCGACAAACCGTTCGACCAACTGCCCGCGACGCTTGCGCTGGGGCTGCACCACGTAATAGCCGAAACGCGAGACCACCGTGTCGCTGATCGGCCTGCACAGCCAGTTCTGCTCCAGCAGGTTATCCACCAGGTGGCGCCAGCCGATCGCGACGCCCTGGCCGGCAATAGCCGCCTGAATCAGCAGCGTGTAATTGTCGAAACGCAACTGGCCAGGGGTGGGCGCGGCGCTGATACCCAGCTCGCGAAACACACCGGCCCAATCGAACCATTGGCGGCTGTTTTCCTGGCGCAAGTGCAGCAGGGGATAGTCCGGCAGGGTTTGCACCGTCAGCGCTGTGGCCTGGTTCTTGAGCCACTGCGGGCTGCACACCGGGAACACTTCCTCGTTGAACAACCACAGGCTGTCGCCTTGCTTGAAGCGTCCATCGCCAAACAGCACGGCCACGTCGATGTCGCTGCGCAGGCTGGCGTGGTTGCGCTCGCTGGTCACCAGGCTCACATCGACCTGCGGGTTGGCCTGGTGGAAACGATGCAGACGCGGCATCAGCCAGTAGGCGGCGAAGGCGAAGTCGGTGGCCACTTGCAGCACTTCGTGCTGGTCCTGCTGGGTGACGGTGTTCAGACCCAGGTTGATGGCTTGCAGGCCGCCTTGCACATGCTCGAACAGCAAGGCGCCGGCGTCGGTCAATTCGATGCCACGGTAGATGCGATCGAACAAGCGGATCGCCAGTTGCTCTTCAAGCCGTTTGATTTGCTGGCTGATGGCCGGCTGGGTGGTGCCCAGCTCCATCGCGGCGGCGGTGAAACTGCGCAGCCGCGAAGCCGCTTCGAACGCGCGCAGCAGGTCGAGGGAGAGGTCTCCGAGCGCTTCATACATAAGCTGTGCTTATCCTAGGCATTGTTCTTCATGGGCTTTACCACGCCTTGAGCGGGCCGCATGCTCATTGGCATAAACGCCGCCTATGGAATGCCGAGAAACCATGAAGCGCAAGCACATTCTTTTCATCATGGCCGATCAAATGGCCGCGCCGATGTTGCCGTTCTACGGGCCTTCCCCGATCAAATTGCCGAACCTGAGCCGCCTCGCCGCACAGGGCGTGGTCTTCGACGCCGCCTATTGCAACAGCCCGCTGTGTGCGCCTTCGCGCTTTACCCTGGTCAGCGGCCAGCTGCCGAGCAAGATAGGCGCCTACGACAACGCGGCGGATTTCCCCGCCGATGTGCCGACCTACGCCCACTACCTGCGCCGCCTCGGCTATCGCACCGCGCTGTCGGGCAAGATGCACTTCTGCGGCCCCGATCAGTTGCACGGCTATGAGGAGCGCCTGACCAGCGACATCTACCCGGCCGACTACGGCTGGGCGGTGAACTGGGACGAACCGGATGTACGCCCCACCTGGTATCACAACATGGCCTCGGTGCTGCAAGCCGGGCCATGCGTGCGCACCAACCAGCTGGATTTCGACGAAGAAGTGGTGTTCAAGGCTCAGCAATATCTGTTCGACCACATTCGCGAGGATGGCGATCGGCCGTTCTGCCTGACCGTGTCGATGACCCACCCCCATGATCCGTACACCATTCCCAAACCGTTCTGGGACCTGTACGACGACAGCGACATTCCCTTGCCGGCGACGCCAGCCCAGGGCGATCTTGACCCGCACTCCCAGCGTCTGCTCAAGGTCTACGATCTGTGGGACAAACCGCTGCCTGTGGATAGGATTCGCGATGCACGGCGTGCCTATTTCGGCGCATGCAGCTACATCGACAGCAATGTTGGCAAGCTGCTGCAAACCCTGGAAGACACTGGCCTTGCCGATAACACCATCATCATCTTCTCCGGCGACCACGGCGATATGCTGGGCGAACGCGGCCTCTGGTACAAAATGCACTGGTTCGAAATGGCCGCCCGCGTGCCGCTGTTGATCAGTGCGCCGGGCCAATTTGCGGCGCGCCGTGTGACCCAGGCCGTGTCGACCGCCGACCTGTTGCCTACCCTGGTGGAATTGGCCGGCGGCGAGCTGGACCCGCGCCTGCCCCTGGATGGACATTCGCTGCTGGCGCACTTGCAAGGCGAGGGCGGACACGACGAAGTGTTTGGCGAATACATGGCCGAAGGCACCATCAGCCCGCTGATGATGATTCGTCGGGGCGCCTATAAATTCATCTACAGCGAAGACGACCCTTGTCTGCTGTTCGATGTGCGCAACGACCCGCACGAGCGGGAGAACCTCGGCCAGTCACCGCAACACCGGCCACTGTTCGAGGCGTTTTTGAACGAAGCGCGGGCCAAATGGGACATCCCGGCGATCCACCAACAGGTGCTCGCCAGCCAACGCCGCCGTCGCCTGGTGTTCGAAGCACTGACCCAGGGCAAGCTCAAGAGCTGGGATCACCAGCCACTGGTGGACGCCAGTCAGCAGTACATGCGCAACCATATCGACCTCGACGACCTGGAGCGCAAGGCACGTTATCCACAACCCTGCCAAAACCAATAAATACAGAGGGAAGGCCATGCGAAATTTAACGGTAGTGCTGGGCATCCTGGCGTTGAGCAGCGCCAATGCATACGCGGACCCCAGTTGTGAAACGGTGAAAATGGCCGATCCCGGCTGGAGCGACATTGCGGCCACCAATGCCATCACCGGTTTTCTGCTGACCGGCATGGGCTACAAGCCCAAGGTCGACACCTTGGCCGTGCCGATTACCTTTGGCGGGCTCAAGGATGGCCAGGTGGACGTGTTCATGGGCAACTGGATGCCGGCGCAGCAGGGCTTCTACGACAAGTTCGTGGCCAATGGCGATGTCGTGCAACTGGCCAAGAACCTCGACGGTACCGAGTTCACCCTCGCCGTACCGGACTATGTGTGGGACGCCGGCGTGCACGATTTTGCCGACCTGAATAAATTCGCCGACCAGTTCGGCAAGAAGATCTACGGCATCGGCTCCGGCGCGCCGGCGAATATTTCGCTGCAGGAAATCATCAAGAAGAATGACTTTGACCTCGGCCAGTGGAAGCTGGTCGAGTCGAGTGAACAGGCGATGCTCGCCGAAGTCTCGCGAGCGGTGAAGAAACAGCGCTTCGTCACCTTCCTGGGCTGGACGCCGCACCCCATGAACGTGCAATTGAAAATGCACTACCTCAAAGGCGGCGAACAGTATTTCGGCAGCACCGGCAGCGTCTACACCTTGACCCGCAAGGGCTATGCGCAAGCCTGCCCGAATGTGGGCAAACTGCTGACCAACCTGAGTTTCACCCAGGACATGGAAAACAGCATCATGGCTGACGTGGCCAACAACAAGGTCAGCAACGCGGATGCCGCGAAGGCCTGGATCAAGGCCAATCCGGCAGTGCTGAATAAATGGCTCGACGGCGTGAAAACCCTGGACGGCAAGGAGGCGTTGTCGGCGGTAAAAGCCAACCTCTAAGACACACCACGATTCAAATGTGGGAGGGGGCACTTGCCCTAATGCCCTCTGTAGGAGCGAGCTTGCTCGCGAAAAACGTCAACGATAACGCGTGCTTTCTGAATGAACGCG
Organism: Pseudomonas orientalis; assembly: GCF_001439815.1. Lineage (GTDB taxonomy): Bacteria > Pseudomonadota > Gammaproteobacteria > Pseudomonadales > Pseudomonadaceae > Aquipseudomonas > Aquipseudomonas orientalis. The sequence goes on from NZ_JYLM01000012.1 coordinate 90,936, forward strand.
GTGCCTGTGAGTTTTTCGCGAGCAAGCTCGCTCCTACAACAAGGCTGACTGGCACTAGGGGCTTGCCCCCTCCCACAAGGATCAATGTGTACTGATACCCTGAGCACAACCTTTAATCCGAGCCTGCGATGCCCCGGCCCAACCGCCACACACTGTTCCCTTTCCTCAAATGGCTGCCGCGCCAAACCCGCGCCAGCGTCGGCCGGGATGCCGTCGTCGGCCTCAGCGGCGCCGTGCTCGCGCTGCCACAGTCGATTGCCTACGCGCTGATCGCCGGGCTCCCACCGGAATACGGGCTGTACGCGGCCATCATTCCGGTGTTGATCGCGTGCCTGTGGGGCTCGTCCTGGCACCTGATCTGCGGTCCTACGGCAGCCATTTCCATTGTGCTCTACGCCAGTATCAGCCCGCTGGCGGTGCCGGGTTCCCAGGATTACATCACCTTGATCCTGCTGCTGACCGTCCTCGCCGGCGTGTTCCAGTGGTTGCTGGGCATGCTGCGCTTCGGCGCGCTGGTGAATTTCGTCTCCCATTCCGTGGTGCTTGGTTTCACCCTCGGTGCCGCAGTGGTCATTGCCCTCGGTCAGTTGCCTAACCTGCTGGGGCTGGACCTGCCGAGCCAGGCCACCGCCATCAACAGCCTGCTGGCGCTGCTCGAGCATGCCGGCGAGTCGGACCGCGCCTCGCTCGCCCTGGGCCTGGGCACCTTGCTGGTGGGCGCGCTGCTCAAATACTTGATGCCACGCTGGCCGAGCCTGCTGATCGCCCTGGCCCTGGGCAGCCTCGCTACGTTGCTGTGGCCGGCGTTGTTCGGGCATGTGGCGTTGGTCAGCTCATTCATCGGCAAGCTGCCACCCTTGCGCCCGTTGCCAATGGACCTGGATACGATCCTGCGCCTGCTGCCGAGTGCTGTGGCGGTGGGCATGCTGGGCCTGGTGACCAGCCTGTCGATTGCTCGCTCCTTGTCGGCCCGTTCGCAGCAATTGCTCGACGCCAATCAGGAAGTTCGTGCCCAGGGTCTATCCAATATCATCGGCGGATTCTTCTCCGGGTATTTGTCGGCAGGTTCCTTTACCCGTTCCGGCCTCAGTTATGAAGCCGGTGCCCGCTCGCCATTGGCCGGCGTGTTTTCCGCACTCTGGGTGGCGTTGTTCGCGCTGTTTGGCGCGGGGTTGATCGCCCACATCCCGATCCCGAGCATGGCGGCGAGTATCCTGTTGATCTGCTGGGGGCTGGTGGACCACCGAGGTATTCGCGCGTTGTTGCGCGTGAGCCGCGCCGAATTCGTGGTGATGGCGCTGACGTGTGTTGCTACCTTGCTGCTGGAACTGCAAACGGCGATTTATGCCGGGGTACTCGCGTCGCTGTTTTTCTACCTCAAGCGCACCTCGCAGCCCCGGGTGCAGCACTGGCGCGACGGTGACGAGGATGTATTGCGCGTGGGTGGCTCGATCTTTTTTGGCGCCAGCCACTACCTGCAGGTGCGCCTGCAACGGTTGCAGGGTGAGCGGGTGGTGATCGAAGCGCAGCAGATCAACTTTATCGACTACTCCGGGGTGGAGATGCTGCACCAGGAAGCGCGGCGGTTGGCGGGGTTGGGACGTAGCCTGACCTTGCGTGGGGCCCGGCAGCAAGTGGTTGAAGAATTGAAGAAACTGGAAGGGCCAGACAGGTGCCCCATCCATTTCGAAGACTAAATGCGATCAAAACTGTGGGAGGGGCTTGCCCCCTCCCACAGTTTTATTTGTGTCAGGCCAACTGGCGGCGCAGCTCGGCCAAGACCGGGGCCGACTCAGGGCGCACGCCGCGCCACAGGAAGAAGGCCTCCGCCGCCTGTTCAACCAGCATGCCCAGGCCGTCCATCGCTACTGCCGCACCCTGCTCACGGGCCCAGCGACAGAAGGCGGTCGGCTCCTTGGCGTACATCATGTCGTAGCAGAACGTCTTGCCCGGCTCAATCAAGCTGCCCGCAATCGGCGGTACATCGCCTGACAGGCTGGCGGAGGTGGCGTTGATAATCACGTCCACCGGCTCACGCAGCCAGTCGAAGCCACTGGCGGACACCGGCCCCAAATCGTCAAACAGCTCGGCCAGCACTTCGGCTTTTTCCACAGTGCGGTTGGCGATGATCAGCGAGGCGGGCTTCTCGGCCAGCAACGGTTCCAATACGCCGCGTACCGCGCCACCGGCGCCCAGCAGCAGGATGCGCTTGCCTTGCAGGTCCAGCCCGGCGTTGACCTTGAGGTCGCGCACCAGGCCTGCGCCGTCGGTGTTATCACCCAGCAGCGTGCCATCGGCCAACTTGCTCAAGGTATTCACCGCGCCGGCGCGTTGGGCGCGCTCGCTGAGGGTGTCGGCCAGCCGGAAAGCGTCTTCCTTGAACGGCACGGTGACATTCGCTCCACGGCCGTGTTGAAAGAACCCACGGGCGCAGCCGATGAAATCCTCCAACGGGGCGAGCAGTGTGCTGTAGTCCATCTGTTCGCCGGTCTGCTCGGCGAACAGGCGGTGAATCAACGGTGACTTGCTGTGGCCGATGGGATTGCCGAATACGACATAGCGATCCATCACACCACCGCCTTGGGCGCAGCCAGGCCGAGCCAGTCGCGGTCTTGCAGGAAATAGTCGGTAAGGCGCGCTTCTTCGCTGCCGGCCTCGGCTTTCCAGTCGTAGCTCCAGCGCACCTGGGGCGGCAGCGACATCAGGATCGACTCGGTACGCCCGCCCGACTGCAGGCCAAACAGCGTGCCGCGGTCATAGACGAGGTTGAACTCGACGTAGCGGCCCCGACGGAACTCCTGAAACTGGCGTTGCTGTTCGGTATAGTCCAGCGCCTGGCGACGTTGCACAATTGGCAGGTAGGCGTCGATGTAGGCATCACCGATGGCGCGGATGAAGGCGAAACAGGTGTCGAAGCCCCACGCGTTCAAGTCATCGAAAAACAGGCCGCCGATGCCGCGCGGCTCGTTGCGGTGTTTGATGTGGAAATAGGTGTCGCACCAAGCCTTATAGCGCGGGTAAACGTCCGCACCGAACGGCGCGCAGGCCTGCTCGGCCACGCGATGCCAATGAATGCAATCCTCTTCGTTGCCGTAATAGGGCGTCAGGTCAAAGCCGCCACCAAACCACCACACCGGTTCTTCGCCTTCTTTTTCAGCAGTGAAAAAACGCACATTGGCGTGGGAAGTCGGCACGTGAGGGTTGTGGGGATGGATCACCAGCGACACGCCCAGCGCCTCGAAGCCGCGACCGGCCAGTTCAGGGCGATGCGCACTGGCGGAGGGCGGCAAGCCGCTGCCAAACACGTGGGAAAAGTTAACGCCGCCTTTTTCGATGACCGACCCGTTTTCAATCACACGGGTGCGACCGCCACCACCGGCAGGCCGGGTCCAGGCGTCTTCGATAAAGCGCGTGTCCGTTTCGAAGGTTTCCAGGGCGCTGCAAATGCGGTCTTGCAGATCGAGCAGGTAGGCTTTTACAGCCTCGGTGCGAGTAGTCATGGCATCACCTTGAATCGGGCAAAGCTACGCGAGGCCATTGGGCTTCGGCGGCAAATGGGCGCACAGGATACCACCGCACCCCGTGCCGTCGCAGTTGACGAAGATCAAGCTTAGGAGTCCGATAGGGGCCTTCGTTTATTCGACCCAAGGAGAAGGTAGATGGCCAAACGTATCCAGTTCAGCGCCCATGGCGGCCCCGATGTGCTCGAGTATGTGGACTACACGCCAGCGGAACCCGGACCACAGCAGGTTCGGGTGCGCAATGAAGCGATTGGCCTGAACTTCATCGACACGTATTTTCGCAGCGGCCTCTACGCGCCACCGGCCTTGCCATCGGGCCTGGGGGCCGAAGGCGCGGGCGTAGTCGATGCCGTGGGCAGTGAAGTCAGCCAATTCAAGGTCGGCGACCGCGTGGCCTATGGCAGCGGCCCGCTCGGCGCCTATAGCCAGTTGCACGTACTGCCCGCCGCCAACCTGGTGCATCTGCCGGACGAGATCAGCTTCGAACAGGCCGCCGGTGCCATGCTCAAGGGTCTGACCGTGCAGTACCTGTTGCGCCAGACCTATGAGTTGCAGGGCGGCGAAACCATTTTGTTCCACGCCGCAGCCGGCGGTGTGGGCTCCCTGGCTTGCCAATGGGCCAAGGCGCTGGGCGTGAAGCTGATCGGTACAGTGAGCTCACCGGAAAAAGCCGCCCTGGCCAAATCCCTCGGCGCCTGGGAAACCATCGATTACAGCAAGGAAAATGTCGCACAGCGCGTGCTGGAATTGACTGACGGCAAAAAGGTGCCAGTGGTGTATGACGGCGTCGGCAAGGACACTTGGCTGACCTCGCTGGACAGCGTGGCACCGCGTGGCCTGGTGGTGAGTTTCGGGAATGCGTCGGGCGCGGTGGACGGGGTGAACCTGGGGATTCTGTCGGCGAAGGGTTCGCTGTATGTCACCCGGCCGACGTTGGCGACCTACGCGAGCAACCCGAAGGACTTGCAGGCGATGGCCGACGATCTGTTCTCGATGATCAAGAGCGGCAAGGTGCGCATTGATATCAACCAGCGCTACCCGCTGGCGGATGCGGCGAAGGCGCAGACCGAGTTGTCCGGGCGGCGCACGACCGGTTCAACCATTCTGCTGCCTTAAGCAAGTCATCGGGGGCAAGCCCCCTCCCACCCTTGATCGGTGTCCGTCATGACAACTCGGTCAAATGTGGGAGGGGGCTTGCCCCCGATAGGCGCGACTCGGTCTCAGGAAGGTCGCACCACATCCCCCGTCGCCAAATCACGGATCAGGCTCGGGTTCTTGCGCCCGCCCAGGGCGCCGCCCAGCACAAGGTCCACCTGCCCACGAAAATACTGCTCCACCCGAATCCGCGTACGCGCGGCCGGGCGGCCCTGGGGGTTGGCCGACGTGGAAATCAACGGCCCGACCTGGGCGCACAAATCCCGTACCAGCGGATGATCACTGACCCGCAGCGCCACGGTGTCATGCACACCCGTGACCCATTCCGGCAGCAAGTCCTGATGGGGCACCAGCCAGGTATTCGGCCCAGGCCAGGTGCTGGCCATGCGCTCGATCCAGGTGTCGGGAAAGTCTTCGAACAGGAAGTCGAACTGGCGGATATTATCAGCCACCAGGATCAGGCCCTTATCCACTGAGCGATTCTTGATCGCCAGCAAACGGTCCACCGCTTCTTCATTCCACGGGTCGCAGCCCAGGCCCCAGACCGCTTCGGTCGGATAGGCAATCACCGCACCTGCGCGAATTTCTCGTGCGGCTTCCAGCACACGCCACCTGTTGACCATTGTCTACTCTCCGAACTAAAGCTCCGGGCAGTTTACCGATCTTCGTTGCAAAACCCAGCTACAACCGCTCGCCACGCGCAAGCCAGCGCCCACTTTCACAGATCACCCGGCCATCGAGTTCCAACTCGGTAAGGCTCGCCAGTACCTGGGACAGCGGCTGTCCACTGGCAAGCGCCAAGGCTTCGCTGGTATGCGGAGCCGCGTGCAACAGCGCCACCAGCGGATGCACAACCGGCACCGGCGCCGGGCGTGACAACGCCTGCCAACCGCGCAGGCCTTCAAGAATATGCTCGATGGTTTCCACCAGCACCGCGCCATCGCGGATCAACTGATGACAGCCCTTGGCCGCCGGATGATGGATGGAACCCGGAATGGCGTACACCTCGCGTCCTTGTTCCGCCGCCAGCCGTGCGGTAATCAGCGAACCGCTGGCGATGCTGGCTTCCACCACCAGGACCCCCAGGGACAAACCGCTGATAATGCGATTACGCCGTGGAAAGTTACCGGCCTGGGGTGGCGCGTCCAGTGGAAACTCGGAAACCACGGCACTGCCCTGGGCAATCATCGCCGCGGCGAGCGTCTTGTGGCGCTGTGGATAAAATTTTTCCAGGCCGGTGCCGAGCACACCGATGGTATGACCACCCACGTCCAATGCCGCCTGATGGGCCGCGCCATCGATACCCAAGGCAAGGCCGCTGGTGATGACAAAACCGGCGCTTGCGAGGCTACGGGAAAACGCGGCGGCGGTGTCCATGCCGGGGCGCGAAGCACGACGACTGCCGACCACGGCCAACTGCGGTTTTTCCAGGAGTGTTGGGTCGCCAGCGACAAACAACAGCGGCGGAGCACCCTCGATCTGGCCGAGCAGTGCAGGGTACTCGGGCTGGTCCCACATCAGTAAATGCTGGCCCGGGCGGGCCAGCCATGCCAGCGCCACACTGGCTCCATCGCGAATATCCGCACTGCGCCGGGCATCGGCACTGACCGCCGGCAACCCGAGCGCGCGCCAGGCACTGGCAGGCGCACTGATGGCTTTCGACGCGGAGCCGAACGCCTCGATCAGCAGGTTAAAACGCCTGGGACCCAGTTCCGGCAGCCTGTGCAAGCGTAGCCGGGCTTCCAGCTCTGCTGGGGAAATTTGATTGCTGCTTATCGGAAACATTTGATCATCCTTGACCGGAACAAGCTGTGGATAACTCTGTTGGTAACTTATTTAGCAGGCTATTTATTGCGTTGGGCCGTCGGTCTCGAAACGATCCATCACCGCCAACGGGCGCGACGCGCTGAGAACCAGGGCATAGCTGAGTTTTTCATAGGTGCGAAACACCAGCAGGGTGCCGGCACGCACGTCCGGGAGCTGCGTCGGCGCGCCTGTAAGCGCATCGCGCAGCGAGGCGCCGGCCCTGATCACCGTGAGCAATTGGCCTTCGACCACGCCATCCCGACGCCCCTTGTTCAAGGTCACGGCATCCAGCACGCCGATCTGCGTGACGCCCTTGGGGATGTCGATGATGTGACCTTCAACAAAGGGTGGGGATGCAGGCGTTTGCAGATCGGCCAGGTCCACGTCAGGTTCGGCGCGGAGCAAACGGTCGCCTGGGCGCACTTCCTGGGTGACCCTTTGCACGGCCAGGGTGGTGAGATCATCGGTCAGCAAAAAACGCGCGCTGCCGATGTAGTCGGCATTGACCCCCAGCAGTTCCCGAGTGTTGGGGTCGGTGTAGACCTTGCCCTGGCGGAAGATTCCGTAGTTCGGCTGGGCCGGGTCCAGGCTGCCCCTGGCGTAGATACGCTCTCCATTGGCGCCCAGCACGCGTCCGCCCTGCGCGGCGACGATATAGGGCGCGTTGTCCAGGTCCTGGGGCAAATCGAGCAGGCGGTTGTGCAGCAGGAAGCCCTGTATAGACTTTTGCGTGACAGGGTCCAGGCGCTGGCCGGGTTGCGGAATCAGCGCCATGGCCAGCGGGGCCCATAGCAGCAAGACGAGTAGCGATTTCCTCATGGGGTCAATCTCCTTTATTATGTGCGTTCGCGTGAAACGCCATAGCCTTCGCGGCTTGCGAACGTTTCACACCGGCTGCCTGGGTCCATCCCACCGCCGATTTGCCTCTACCTCACATGTGCAGCAATTACGCTTATGGCTATTTTGAACATCCTCGAATTTCCCGACTCGCGCCTGCGCACGATCGCCAAGCCGGTGGCCGTAGTGGACGACAAGGTTCGTCAGTTGGTCGATGACATGTTTGAAACAATGTATGAAGCCCCGGGCATCGGCCTCGCCGCGACCCAGGTCAACGTGCACCTGCGCGTCGTGGTCATGGACCTGTCCGAGGATCGCAGCGAACCCCGGGTGTACATCAACCCCGAGTTCGAACCACTGACCGACGAGATGGGCGAATACCAGGAAGGTTGCCTGTCGGTGCCGGAGTTCTACGAGAACGTCGAACGCCCGTTGCGCGTGAAGATCAAGGCCCTGGACCGCGACGGCAAGCCGTTCGAGCTGATTGCCGAAGGCCTGTTGGCGGTGTGCATCCAGCATGAGTGCGACCACCTCAACGGCAAGCTGTTTGTCGATTACCTGTCCACGCTCAAACGTGACCGGATCAAGAAGAAGCTGGAAAAAAAGCATCGCCAGCAAGCTTGATGCCCCCCTTCCAAAGGCTTGCTGCGGCAAGCCTTTTTCTTTTGTGACTGCTTTTAACCGAGAACTCCGATGACCGAGCCACTGCGCATTGTTTTTGCCGGTACACCCGAATTTGCCGCCGAACACCTCAAGGCGCTGCTTGCCAGCCCTTATGAAATCGTCGCGGTGTACACCCAGCCGGATCGCCCGGCCGGGCGCGGGCAAAAACTGATGCCCAGCCCGGTCAAGCAACTGGCGCTCGAACACAACATTGCCGTGCTGCAACCACCGACCCTGCGCAACGCCGACGCCCAGGCGGAACTGGCCGCGCTCAAGCCGGACCTGCTGGTGGTGGTTGCCTACGGCTTGATCCTGCCCCAGGCCGTACTCGATATCCCGCGCCTGGGCTGCATCAACAGCCACGCGTCTTTGCTGCCACGCTGGCGCGGAGCGGCGCCGATCCAGCGCGCGGTGCAAGCAGGTGACAGCGAAAGCGGCGTGACGGTCATGCGCATGGAAGCAGGGCTGGACACCGGCCCGATGCTGCTCAAAGTCACCACGCCGATCACCGCCGAAGACACCGGCGGCAGCCTGCACGACCGCCTGGCTGAAATGGGTCCGCCCGCCGTCATCCAGGCCATCGCCGGTCTTGCCGCGGGCACCCTTGAAGGCGAAGTGCAGGACGACAGCCTGGCCACCTACGCCCACAAACTGAACAAAGACGAAGCGCGCACCGACTGGAGCCGCCCGGCCGCAGAGCTTGCGCGTCTGGTACGTGCGTTCAACCCATGGCCTGTCTGCCACAGCACGCTCGACGGCGAAACCTTGAAAGTACTGGCTGCCACCTTGGCCGACGGTACAGGCGCGCCGGGAGAAATCATCGGCGCCAGCAAGGACGGCCTGCTGGTCGCCTGCGGCGAGCAGGCGTTGTGCCTGACACGTCTGCAATTGCCCGGTGGCAAGGCGCTGAATTTCAGCGATCTGTTCAACAGCCGCCGTGAAAAATTCGCTCCAGGCACGATCCTCGGGGTGAGCGCTCAATGAACCCACGTCTGGCCGCCGCCAAGGCTCTCGCCGCCGTGCTCAACGGCAAGGCTTCGCTGAACAGTTCGCTGCCTGTGCAGTTGGACAAGGTCGAAGACCGTGATCGCGGTTTCACTCAGGACCTGGCGTTTGGCACCGCACGTTGGCAGCCACGCTTGTCGGCACTGGCAGCCAAGTTGCTGCAAAAACCGTTCAAGGCAGCCGACGCCGATGTTGAAGCGCTGCTGCTGGTCGGTCTCTATCAACTGCTCTATACCCGCGTACCGGCCCACGCCGCCATCGGTGAAACGGTGGGCTGCGCGGACAAACTGAAAAAACCCTGGGCCAAGGCCTTGCTCAATGCCGTGCTGCGCCGCGCCCAGCGCGAAAGCGAAGGGCTGCTGACCGAGCTGGAGCATGACCCGGTGGTGCGCACCGCGCATCCGCGCTGGCTGCAAAAATCCCTGAAGGCGTTCTGGCCGCAGCAATGGGAAGCCATTTGCGCGGCGAACAATGCGCACCCGCCGATGATCCTGCGGGTCAACCGTCGCCATCACAGCCGCGACGCCTACCTGCAATTGCTCAGCGAGGCGGGCATCAAGGCCGCGCCGTGCGTGTACAGCATCGACGGGATCGTGCTCCAAGCCGCCGCAGACGTGCGCAGCCTGCCCGGCTTCGCCGACGGTTGGATCAGCGTGCAGGACGAAGCCGCGCAACTGGCCGCCGATCTGCTCGACCTGGCGCCCGGCCAACGCGTATTGGACGCTTGCTGCGCGCCTGGCGGTAAGACCTGTCACATTCTGGAAGTCGAAAAGGACCTGGGCGGTGTGGTGGCCGTCGACCTGGAAGCCAAACGCCTGGTGCGCGTACGGGAAAACCTCGCACGCCTGGGCCTCAGCGCCGAGCTGATCGCCGCCGATGGCCGCGACACCGCCACCTGGTGGGACGGCAAACCGTTCCAGCGCATCCTGCTGGACGCGCCGTGTTCGGCCACCGGCGTGATCCGTCGTCATCCGGACATCAAGCTGACCCGCCAACCCGACGACATCGCCGCCCTGGCCGTGTTGCAGGGCGAACTGCTCGACGCGTTGTGGCCCACCCTGGAAGTCGGCGGCATTCTGCTTTACGCCACCTGTTCCACCTTGCCCACCGAGAATACCGAGGTCATCCAGGCTTTCCTCGCCCGCACCAGCGGCGCACGGGAACTGGACCTCGCGACCACGGCCGGCATCAAGCAGCCACACGGTCGCCAATTGCTCGCGCAGGAAGGCGGGCATGATGGCTTCTACTACGCCAAACTGATCAAGATCGCCGCCGCGCGCGGCTGAATGGTTTTAAGGGAGTGACCGGATGAAAATCATCATCCTCGGGGCAGGGCAGGTGGGCGGCACGCTGGCTGAGCATTTGGCCAGCGAAGCCAACGACATCACCGTGGTCGACACCGACGCCGAGCGCCTGCGCAACCTGGGCGACCGCCTGGACATCCGCACGGTGCAAGGGCGTGCATCGTTCCCCACCGTGCTGCGTCAAGCCGGCGCCGACGATGCCGACATGCTCGTCGCGGTCACCAACAGCGACGAGACCAACATGGTCGCCTGCCAGGTCGCCCACACGCTGTTCCACACCCCGACCAAGATCGCCCGTGTGCGCGAAGCAGCCTACCTGACCCGCGCCGGCCTGTTCGATAACGATGCCATTCCGGTGGACGTGCTGATCAGCCCGGAACAGGTGGTCACGCACTACATCAAGCGCCTGATCGAAATTCCGGGTGCCTTGCAGGTGATCGACTTCGCCGAGGGCAAGGCGCAACTGGTCGCGGTGAAGGCCTACTACGGCGGGCCGCTGGTGGGGCAGCAATTGCGTCAATTGCGCGAACACATGCCGAATGTGGAAACCCGCGTCGCCGCGATTTTCCGGCGTGACCGGCCGATCCTGCCCCAGGGCGACACGGTGATCGAAGCCGATGACGAAGTGTTTTTCATCGCGGCCAAGGCGAATATTCGTGCGGTAATGAGCGAAATGCGCCGGCTCGATGAGAGTTACAAACGCATCGTCATCGCCGGCGGCGGGCAGATCGGTGAGCGCCTGGCGGAGGCCATCGAAAGTCGCTACCAGGTGAAGATCATCGAGATGAGCCCTGCGCGCTGCCGGCATTTGTCCGACACCCTCGACAGCACTGTCGTACTGCAAGGCAGTGCCTCGGACCGCGATCTGCTGATGGAAGAGAACATCGCCGACGCCGATATCTTCCTGGCCCTGACCAACGATGACGAAGCCAACATCATGTCATCGCTGCTGGCCAAGCGGCTGGGGGCCAAGAAGGTGATGACCATCATCAACAACCCGGCCTATGTCGACCTGATCCAGGGCGGCGATATCGACATCGCCATCAGCCCGCAATTGGCGACCATCGGCACCTTGCTCGCCCACGTGCGCCGTGGCGATATCGTCAGCGTGCATTCCCTGCGCCGTGGCGCGGCGGAGGCTATCGAGGCGATTGCCCATGGCGACTCCAAGTCGAGCAAGGTCATCGGCAGGGCCATCCGCGATATCGGCTTGCCGCCGGGCACCACCATTGGCGCGATCATTCGCGACGAGGAAGTGATCATTGCCCACGACGATACGGTGATCGCCACCGGTGACCATGTGATTCTGTTCCTGGTGGACAAGAAACATATCCGCGATGTGGAGAAGTTGTTCCACGTGGGGTTGAGCTTTTTCTGATCAAGGAGTGACCGACATGCTCGAATCCCTGGAAAAAATGCTCGCCAAGGGTGTGGATAATTCGCTGCTGCGGTTCGGGCTGGGCAAGGGTTATCTGGATTTGAAGGACAACGCCAAGGCTGCCGAACATTTGCAGAAGTGCGTCGAGTTCGATCCGAAATATTCGGCGGCGTGGAAGTTGTTGGGCAAGGCGCAGTTGGGGCTGGGTGATAACGCTGGCGCACGTCACGCGTGGGAAAGAGGCATAGAGGCGGCCCTGGTCCATGGCGACAAACAGGCCGAAAAAGAAATGACGGTATTCCTGAAGAAACTCGACCGCCAGGCCTGAGCGGAATCCAAATGTGGGAGGGGGCTTGCCCCCGATAGCAGTGTCAGCCAATACATAGTTGACTGAACCACCGCTATCGGGGGCAAGCCCCCTCCCACATTGGGTTCTGTGGTGATCTTTAGTCAGTACCAGCGCGCCTCACCCGGCGGGCGCTTCTTGAAGCGCTTCATGCTCCACATGTACTGGCTCGGGTAGGCGCCGACATACCGCTCCACCACCTTGCTCATCGCCGCGCAGGACGTGGCGGTGTCGGTGCTGTACATGTCTTCCGGGGCCGCCTCCAGGATCACCTTGTAGCCCGAGCCGTCCGGCAGGCGCAGGGCATGCAGGAACACGCCCACCGCCTTGTGGCCCGCGAGCATGTTCGGCACGAACTTGCTGGTCAGCGCCTGGGTCGCGAAGAACGGTACGAAAATGCCGGCGGATTCCGCCGGCTCGGGGTCGGCAGGGATACCCACCTGGCCGCCTTTGCGCACTTCCTTGATCACGCTGAGAATGCCTTCCTTGGTGGAGGCGGCCACGCGGTTGCCCAGTTGCACGCGTTGCTTGCGCAACAATTCGTCAACGGCCTTGAGCTTGGGCGGGCGATAGAAAATGATCGGTTTGCACTGGCTGCAATAGAAATGATTCAGCACTTCCCAGTTGCCCAGGTGGCTGGTGATGCCGACCACGCCTTTGCCCGAGGCGAGAGCCTGGTGCAGCACCTCAAGGCCTTCAACTTCGCGCACCAGATCGATAGAGCGCTGGGCCGGCCAGATCCAGGCGCAGGCGCTTTCGGTCAGGGACTTGCCGATGTCCATCAGGCTGCGGCCGACCAACGCTTCGCGCTCGGCGGGGTCCATGTCGGGGAAACACTTTGAGAGGTTGATCCGCACCGTGTCGCGTGAGCGGTTGGGGGTTTTCCACATGATCCAGCCGATGCCGGTGCCGACGGCTTGTACGGCGCGCCAGGGCAGCAGGGCAAACAACCGGAGAGCGCCTACCAGCAAGGCGCCTTTAAACTTTTCCACAGGTCACTCCTGATCGTGTGTGGTGCGCAAGGCCGGCATTCTAACCGGCGTTGGCCAGATCCGCGTAACGGTCGCAGTCCTGGGTGTGGTCCATGACCATGCCCGAGGCCTGCATGAACGCATAGCAGATGGTCGGCCCGACAAAGGTGAAGCCGGCTTTCTTCAAAGCGCGGCTCATGGCTTCGGCCTCGGGCGTAATCGCCGGGACGTCGCTGCGATCCTTGAAATGATTGACCTTGGGCTTGCCGCCGACAAACGACCAGAGCAATCCCACAGGATCTTCCAGCGCCAGCCAGGCGGCGGCGTTGCGGCGTGTGGCGTTGAGCTTCAGGCGATTGCGCACGATGCCCGGGTCCTGCATCAACGCTTCGATTTCAGCGTCGGTCAGCCTGGCCAGACGTTGCGCATCAAAGCCGAACAGCACCTTCCGGTAATGCTCGCGTTTGCGTAAAACGGTGATCCAGGACAGGCCCGCCTGGAACCCTTCGAGCAAAAGCAACTCGAACAAACCCTGCGCATCGCGCAGCGGCGTTCCCCACTCCTGATCGTGATAAGCCATGTACAGCGGATCTTCAGAACACCAAAAGCAGCGTGGCATAAGGCTCCAGGGGGTGGTGGCGGGGCCGAATCGGGTATACTCCCGCTCTTTAAATCGCAGCCCAAGTAACAGGTGAATTTCGTGAGCCAGCCTACGCCAGCCGTGCGTACCTTCCAAGACTTGATCCTCGCCCTCCAGCAATACTGGGCCGAGCAAGGTTGTGTGGTACTTCAGCCCTACGATATGGAAGTAGGCGCCGGCACTTTCCACACCGCTACCTTCCTGCGGGCCATCGGCCCGGAAACCTGGAACGCCGCTTATGTGCAGCCCAGTCGTCGCCCGACTGACGGCCGCTACGGCGAAAACCCGAACCGTCTGCAGCACTACTACCAGTTTCAGGTGGTATTGAAGCCCAACCCGGACAACTTCCAGGAACTGTACCTGGGCTCGCTCAAGCATGTTGGCCTGGACCCATTGGTCCACGACATCCGTTTCGTCGAAGACAACTGGGAATCGCCGACCCTGGGCGCCTGGGGCCTGGGCTGGGAAGTATGGCTCAACGGCATGGAGGTGACGCAGTTCACGTACTTCCAGCAAGCGGGCGGCATCGAGTGCTACCCGGTGACCGGCGAAATCACCTACGGCCTGGAGCGTCTGGCCATGTACCTGCAGGGCGTGGATTCGGTCTACGACCTGGTGTGGGCTGACGGCCCGTTCGGCAAAGTCACCTATGGCGACGTGTTCCACCAGAACGAGGTGGAGCAGTCCACCTACAACTTCGAACACGCCAACGTCGACAAGCTGTTCGAATTGTTCGACTTCTATGAAAGCGAAGCCAAGCGCCTGATCGAACTCGACCAGCCGCTGCCGTTGCCGAGCTATGAAATGGTGTTGAAGGCCTCCCATACCTTCAACCTGCTGGACGCGCGCCGTGCCATCTCGGTGACTGCGCGCCAGCAATACATCCTGCGTGTACGCACCCTGGCGCGTTCCGTCGCCCAAGCCTACCTGCTGGCTCGCGCCAAGCTGGGCTTCCCGATGGCGACCCCGGATTTGCGTGATGAAGTGTTGGCTAAGCTGGAGGCTGCACAATGAGTGCTCAAGATTTCCTGGTCGAACTGGGCACCGAAGAGTTGCCTCCCAAGGCACTCAACACCCTGGCCGATGCATTCCTGGCCGGTATTGAAAAGGGCCTGCAAAGCGCTGGCCTGAAGTTCCAGGCGAAGAAAGTCTACGCCGCGCCACGTCGCCTGGCGGTGTTGCTGACCGCGCTGGAAACCCAGCAGCCGGACCGCAATATCAACCTCGACGGCCCGCCGCGCCAGGCTGCTTTCGACGCCGAAGGCAACCCGACTCAAGCGGCACTGGGCTTTGCCAAGAAGTGCGGCGTCGAACTGAGCGAGATTGACCAGAGCGGCCCGAAACTGCGCTTCAGCCAGGTCATCCCCGGCAAGCCGACGGCCAGCCTGTTGCCGACCATCGTGGAAGATTCCCTGAACGACCTGCCGATTCCCAAGCGCATGCGCTGGGGTGCGCGCAAGGAAGAGTTCGTGCGCCCGACCCAATGGCTGGTGATGCTGCTCGGTGACCAGGTCATCGACTGCACTATCCTCGCCCAGAAGGCCGGTCGCGACTCCCGTGGCCACCGCTTCCACCATCCCGAGAGCGTGCGCATCACCTCGCCGGCCAACTACCTCAATGACCTGCGCGCCGCCTACGTGCTGGCCGATGCCAATGAGCGTCGCGAGCTGATCAGCAAGCGTACCGAAGAGCTGGCCCGCCTACAGGAAGGCACCGCCATCGTGCCGCCAGGCCTGCTCGACGAAGTGACCGCCCTGGTTGAATGGCCGGTGCCGCTGGTGTGCTCGTTCGAAGAGCGTTTCCTCGATGTACCGCAGGAAGCGCTGATCACCACCATGCAGGACAACCAGAAGTACTTCTGCCTGCTGGACGCGGACGGCAAGTTGCTGCCGCGCTTTATCACCGTGGCCAACATCGAGAGCAAGGACCCGCAACAGATCATCGCCGGTAACGAGAAAGTCGTGCGTCCGCGCCTGACCGACGCCGAATTCTTCTTCAAGCAGGACAAGAAGCAGAAGCTCGAAGACTTCAACCTGCGCCTGCAAAACGTGGTGTTCCAGGAAAAACTCGGCAGCGTCTACGACAAGGCCGTGCGCGTTTCCAAGCTGGCGGCCTACATCGCGCCACGCATTGGTGGCGACGCCGCCTGGGCCGCGCGTGCAGGCCTGCTGTCCAAGTGCGACCTGGCCACCGAGATGGTCGGCGAGTTCCCTGAAATGCAGGGCGTGGCCGGTTACTACTACGCCCTCAACGACGGCGAACCCAACGATGTGGCCCTGGCGCTGAACGAGCAGTACATGCCACGGGGTGCCGGTGCCGAGCTGCCAAGTACCCTGACCGGTGCGGCCGTGGCCATCGCCGACAAGCTGGACACGCTGGTGGGCATCTTCGGTATCGGCATGCTGCCCACCGGTAGCAAAGACCCGTACGCCCTGCGCCGTGCGGCCCTGGGCGTGCTGCGTATCCTGATCGACAAACAGCTGGACCTCGACCTGACCCAGGCCGTGGTGTTCGCCGTCGGCCAGTTCGGTGCCAAGGTCAAGCAAGCCGGCCTGGCCGAGCAAGTGCTGGAGTTCGTGTTCGATCGTCTGCGTGCGCGTTACGAAGATGAAGGCGTAGACGTCTCCGTCTACCTGTCGGTTCGTGCCCTGCAGCCGGATTCGGCGCTGGACTTCGATCAACGCGTACAGGCCGTACAGGCGTTCCGCAAGTTGCCGGAAGCCGACGCCTTGGCCGCCGTGAACAAACGCGTATCGAACCTGCTGAGCAAGGCCGACAACCTCGGCACTGCGGAAGTGGACCCAGGCCTGTTTGCCGATGCCAAGGAGTTCTCGCTGAACTCGGCCATCGTCAAGGCCGAGAATGCCGTGAAGCCGCTGATCGCCGAGCGTAACTACGCTGAAGCGCTGGCGCGCCTGGCGTCGCTGCGTGAACCGGTGGATGCGTTCTTTGAAGCGGTCATGATCAATGCCGACGATGCCGGCGTGCGGAAAAACCGCTACGCCATGCTCGCGCGTCTGCGGGGTCTGTTCATCAATATCGCTGACATTTCCGTCCTGGGCTGATCATGTTGAAACTGCTGATTCTCGATCGGGACGGGGTGATCAATTACGACTCCGACGCTTACATCAAGTCGGTGGCGGAATGGATTCCATTGCCCGGCTCGATCGAGGCCATCGCGCAGTTGAGCAAAGCCGGCTGGACAGTGGCCATTGCCACTAACCAGTCCGGCATCGCCCGCGGTTATTACGACCTCGCCACTCTGGACGCCATGCACGCGCGCTTGCGCATGCTGGTGGCGGAGCAGGGCGGTGAGGTGGGGCTGGTGGTTTACTGTCCCCACGGGCCGGATGAAGGCTGCGCCTGCCGCAAACCCAAACCTGGCATGCTGAAAACCATTGCAGAACATTACAAGGTGCCCTTGGCTGGGATATGGTTCGTCGGGGACAGTCTCGGTGACCTGGAGGCGGCCAAAGCCGTCGACTCTCAGCCAGTTTTGGTAAAGACCGGGAAAGGCGAAAAGACCCAGGCGAAAAACCTGCCGGTAGGCACTTTGATTTTTGACGATCTGGCGGCGGTTGCCGCAGAACTTATCAACAACTAGCCGCCCTCGACTTCCTGACCAAGGATTGTTCGGGAGTGCGCTTTTAACAGGCGGGCCGTGTCCCGCAACGGTAAATGCCGCCATGTCGATCTTGCAGGCCATCAGAACCTTTTTCTTTTACCTGCTGCTGGGCACCAGTTCGTTTCTCTGGTGCACCCTGAGCTTTTTTATTGCACCTTTCCTGCCGTTCAAGGCGCGCTATCGCTTTATCAATGTGTATTGGTGCCGCTGTGCGCTGTGGCTGTCCAAGGTGTTCCTGGGCATTCGCTTCGAGATCAAGGGCGCGCAAAACGTCCCGGAACAGCCTTGCGTGATTCTTTCGAACCACCAAAGCACCTGGGAAACGTTCTTCCTCTCGGCGTATTTTTCACCCCTGAGCCAGGTGCTCAAGCGTGAACTGCTGTACGTGCCGTTCTTTGGCTGGGCTATGGCGATGCTGCGTCCGATTGCGATCGACCGCGACAATCCCAAGGCGGCGCTCAAGCATGTCGCCAAGAAGGGCGACGAACTGCTCAAGGATGGCGTTTGGGTGCTGATCTTTCCCGAGGGTACGCGTGTGCCTTATGGCACCGTAGGCAAATTCTCGCGAGGCGGCACTGCATTGGCGGTCAACGCCAACCTGCCGGTGTTGCCGATCGCCCATAACGCCGGCAAGTTCTGGCCCAAGACCGGTTGGGCCAAACGCGCAGGCACCATTACCGTGGTGATCGGAGAACCCATGTATGCAGAGGGCGAAGGTCCACGCGCCATTGCCGCCTTGAATGATCGCGCCGCAGCATGGAATGAAGCGCAGCAACGGGCCATGGGTTCACTGCCGCCGGAGCCGGTGGTGATCGATACACCGGTTGTTTGAGCTTCTGTGGATAACCTGTGTACGGATTGTTGGAAAATTGGCGTTTTTCATTCATAACTAGCTGATTTAGATACATATTTCTGAAGCTTATAAAACAGCTAAAACCGTGCATAAGTTTTTTCCTCATTAAAAAACCGGTCCTTGTGACCGGTTTTTTATGCACAGCGAAAAAATCGCTTTTCAATCGTCCAACTGCGGCAGCCGCAGGATAAAAGTCGAGCCTTTGCCCAGCTCGCTTTCGCAGGTCACACGCCCACCATGGCGTTCCACCACGGCCTTCACCATCGTCAGGCCCAACCCCAAGCCATCGCTGCCCTGGGCCGAATCGAAGCGCCGATATTGATTGAACAGTTCCGGCACATCCTGCGGGGCAATGCCTGGCCCCTGGTCGCTGATGCGGCATTCCAACCAGCCCTGCACGCTGCCGTGGCTTAACCGGATGATGGTGTTGGAGGGCGAATATTTGATCGCATTTTCCAGCACATTGAATAGCGCTCGAGTGAGCAGCGATTGATCGGCGTTCACCATGCCTTCGTCGGCTTCATCAAGATCGTGAACCAAACGAATATCCTTGAGCTGGGCGATGACCGCCACCTGGTCGAAAGCGTCCATCACCAGCATGGCGAACAAGGTGGGCTGGAAGTGATAACCGTCAGCCTCGGCTTTCGCCAGTTGCACAAAGGACTCGGTGAGGCTCAGCGCGCGGCGGACCTGTTGTTCGATCTGGCCAAACACGGGCGATTTACTTTCATGCAGATCCAATAAGGCGAGGATGGCCGAATGCGGCGCACGCAGGTCATGGGACAGGAAACGCAGCATGGTTTCGCGATGCTGTTGGGCTTCGCGTTCCTTGCTCAGATCCGTGAGGCTCAGCAGCCAACCAAGGGCGATGTCACCTTCGGCCGGCAGCAAGGGCGCAAGCTCCATGCGCAAGCTGCGTTGGTGGATATCACGGAACTCGACCAACGCCAATTCGGACAGGGCAGGGCGCACGCCATTATGCAGCGGCGGGTAACCGAGGTCGGCGAGCTGTTCGAGGAGGTTTTCGCGCACCAGGTCGTTGCCGAATACCTCACGGGCAACGCGATTGGCCAACAGGATGCTGCCCCGGGGGTCGGTGATCAGCGTCGCGACCGGCAGGCATTCCAGTCCATCCGCCATAAAGCGCCGCGTATCGCGCGTGCGACTGACGGCCTGCTCCAGGGCAAAGATCCGCCCTTGCAGCACGTCGCCCTTGCTGGCTGGCGCACGGCGCCGCTCTGGCAAGACTTTGGGTTCGTTATCCAGGCGGGCGAGCTCCCAGCCGAAGTAGGCGAGGATCACACTCAGACGTCGCCAGTTCCAGATTAGATAGCTGAGCAGCAAACCAATCAGGCAGGCCGCAGGGGACCACCAGTGCCCAAGGCTCAGCAGCAACCACGAGCCAAGTATCGATGTGGCCATGCCGGCCAGGGTCATCCATAACGCATATCGCGGGCGATAGAGCAGCAGGCCCAGCAATAGTGCAACCAGGGAAGTCGCCATCAGTGCCGCCAACCAGCCAGGCAAATCGACAATACTGCGCCCTTGCAGCAAGCCATTGAGCACATTGGCCTGAATCTCTACACCCGCTGTCGAGCGAGTCGAGGAGAGCGGCGTGACGAAACTTTCGCCCATCCCATAGGCCGTGGCGCCAACCAGAATCAGTCGACCGCGCAGCCATTCTGGAGACACCTCGCCACGCAGTACGCTGGCGTAGGAAACACTTGGGAATCGGTCATCCGCAGAGGTGAAAGGAACGCGCACTTGATGCTCCTGATGCCACTGTAGATTATTGGGGTCTTTAGGCATACCGGGCATCCCTGATATTCGCCCGTTCAACGTGAACGCCAGCCAGGCCAACTGTGGAAGTGCGTTTTCCGGCGGCCCCTCACGCAGATACAGGCTGCGCACGACACCATCGTTATCCGATTCGACATTGATATGCCCGATGCCCTTGGCACACCTGAGCAAGGGCGACAATGGCCCCCCCGTCTGCCCGGACCGGGCGCTGCTATCTGTCACGATGGGCAGTAATACATTTCCTGCCTTGCACACGGCATCGGCCAATCGTTGATCACCCGCACCTTCGCCAAGCTCACTGAAGAGCACATCGAACAGGATGGCCGCCGGCTGGGCGACGCTGAGGCGTTCGATCAGATCCGCATGCACACTGCGCGGCCAGGGCCATGGACCAAGTTCGTCCAGACTGGGCGCGTCAATGGTCACCAGCACAATGCGTGGGTCTACCGGCAATGGTGTCAACTGGCGCAGGCTGTCATAGAGTGGGTTATTGAGGGCCAGGCCCGGGCTCAAGGACAAGTATGCAGTGAAGGGCAGCAATATCAGGCCGATCAACAGCCACTCCCGCACCAGCCCGTGAAACAGCAGTTGTGCTCGCGTGGGTTGGCGCTTTTCGGCTTTGCCCCATAGTTTCACAGGGCCACCGCCGCAGGCCGTACAAGGCATCGATAACCGTCAGGTAAACGTGTCATAAGCCCCGGTCTCCCTCCAGGTGGTTACGATCAAACGCATCAGAGGTGCTGAAACCAGTGAAGCTTATTCGGGTGTTATTGGAGTATCGGGCAATCACCATACCGTACATCGATCCTTTTCCTCATAGCCAGGAGCCGGTATCTTTCTCCTTGGATACCGAAGACGTTCGATGAACTACAGCGCGTTGATATCAGCGTATCGAGAGATTCCGGATTCAGTGTATCCGACCATAATTATTCAGATTCAGAGGCACGTATTCGTACTGGTTGCCTCTGACTAAGCTCCCGTTTTCTGCAGGAAGGACCCACTCATGCGTGTCGCGATACTGGATGATGAGCCCGCCGAATTGAGACGGGTGGAACAGACACTGCGACAGATTCCCGGCACATCGGAACAGCCCTGGTCCTTGCATTGCTTTGAGCGCGGTGAAGATCTGCTGCGCCAACTGCGCCGCGAAACCTTCGACCTGCTGATACTCGACTGGCAACTTCCGGATATCAGCGGAATCGCGTTGTTACGCTGGACTCGCGAGCACATGGAATCACCGCCCGCCGTGATCATGCTTACCAGCCGTGATGCCGAGAGCGATATCGTCACAGCGCTCAACAGCGGGGCAGACGATTACGTCAGCAAACCTTTTCGACCTAACGAACTCAAGGCCCGCGTGACTGCTGTTCTTCGTCGACATGGGCTGCAAAAGTCCGCTGGTAATGAAATCCAGAGCTTCAACGATCTGACATTCGATGATGCCGAGCTGACCGTCACCCGCGCCGGCAAAACGATCAACCTCACCGAACGGGAATACCGTTTGGCCAGTTGCCTGTTTGCCAACCTGGCGCGCCCGCTTTCTCGCGAGTATTTGTATGAGCGATTCTGGACCCACGAAGAAATGGTTTCGTCTCGACCGCTGGATACCCACATCTATCGTTTGCGTAACAAGCTGGGATTGACGGCTGACAGAGGCTGGCAGTTGTTGACTATTTATGGGTACGGGTATCGATTGGAGAGTGTGGCAACAGCGACTGAAAGCTGAAAAAAAGCAGATGTTCCACGTGGAGCATTTGTTGGTGCTGAACAATCGCTCATAAAAAAGGCCAACGTTACGTTGGCCTTTCGGTTTTTGCGACTTACTAGATCCAGCCTACGAGGCTATCGCATGTCACGCCTTCCGCGCTTGCACCCAAGGCAATACCCCGTTGCGATCCGACCCCAGTTGGACAGCGTACGGGAAAACGCCGGATGGTCGGCGTTACCGCATTGAATTTCGATGAGCTTGCCGCCGTCAGGCAATCGTACCGTCGGTTCACGCACGCTAACGCGACCCACGTTGTAAGCCTGATCGATAGTCTGAATCGCTTGTAGATAATCGCTCAGTGATTTTTTCTTTCTCACGCCCGTCGGATTACAAGCCGTACAACCATAGTCCCTGCGGTGCAGACACTTGTACTGCGATACGTCTACTAATGCCGCCCCAGACTTTTGCTGCAGCAACTCAGCAAGTTTTGGCGTTTTCCATTTGGTCAGAAACTTGTATGCGTTGCTCGCATAGTTGCCTTGCTCATCCCAAACCAATCCAGTGTCACTTACCAGTGCAGTCATTGCAGGAGTAATGTCTTTTGGCGCCGCAGATTCAAGAAGACCGTGATGCTTCAATTCATCTACGACTTTACGCGCCACCACCTTTGTGAGCGAGTTTTGCTTGAATTGGAACTCGAGATGCCCAGGTATGCCGCACTGGCAGATGTAGTGGTCATCCGAGGTCAATGCCGTGCTGATTAAGTAGCCCTGTGGGTGGATCGACCTTAACAGTGAGCCAAGACGCCCAAGGGTTATCTTTACGGGCGTGTCGTTGGCGGTAGAACCTGTGCGCGCCACCGGGCAGCATTCGCTACGGTTATCGAATTCCCAAAATTGCCTGTGGGTGGCATTGAACACCGCGGTACAAGCACACTGGAACGACTCGCTGTCATCACTCCCAGTCGTCAATGCCCGCCAGCCGAGCTCGTTCAGGCGTTTTTCCCGTTGAGCTTGCCGATCGCACGTGGAACACCACCCGGCTTGCAGGTTTTCAAGAAATGTCCAGCTACGGTGCTGCAATGGATGAAGGCAGTGTGTACAGACAATGTTCACGCGCCCATCCGACGTGCGCTGAACGTTACTCAAATCCACGCCAATGTTTGAATAGTCTGCGCGCCTAGGTTCAAGTGCGGCCAGTCGCAATTGGAACTTCTGACGTTTGTGCTCGGTAATTGCACAACCTTTGCACCACGACTCGGCAGTCAACATTGCACCCGCTTCGGGCGTAATGTCGGGGTGGCCGCAGGCTAGCTTGATCTGCAATTGGCTACGCTTGGACAACGTGCCACCTTGTTTCCATGAGTGGCCGTTGACCTTGAGTAGCGTGCCCTCTAATCCTTTAATGTAATTTAATACTTCGTCAGTGAACTCCGAATAGCACTGCTTGATAAACGCATTTATATAGGGCGAGGAGCCGTCAAGGGACTTCAGCTTATTCAACACTCCGATATCGTAACCGACCCCCGCAGTATCCAGCGCGTGGCCAATCAAATCGCAATAGGTTGGCACAGTAATATATGTAGGCTGCTCAACCACCAGCAGTGTAACTTTGCCCGCGCTTCTATCTTGACAAGCTTTAACCTTATGCTTGTCTCTTGCTATCACGAAAGGATCGGTTAGATGCTGGCGGCCATTGTGCTCGCAAGCCAGTAGTAATACCGGGCAGTAGATATCCAACTCCAATGCAGAACCGTCCGAGGCCTCCTTCAACCAGTCATATCGACGGTTGTAAAGCCAGTTATGACTTGGAAATAGCTCACGCAAGATCAACCGACAGAGCTTTTCGCCGATATGCGGAATGTGGCTGGTACAGGATAAATCGCGCAATCTGCTCAGCGTGTGAGCGTGCTCGATGCCCCACTGATCCTGATAGACGTATTCCCAGCGAAGATTGCTGAAACGTGGCCCGATAGCTTTCCATCCCCGAGCAAGCACGATAGCGCGAGCTTGTTCCATGTTTCTAGCGGTTCGGGGGAGCATGGTGGGTTGCGAGGAGGGCAAGGCAGTCATCGTCAGCTTCCTTGTCGACAGAAAATAGAGGTGCAGGATCTTAGTATCAAAGCGCCTGCTACTCCACTAAATCCAATAATTGCGATGCATATGATGTACGACCTTGACGGGCATGAGTTTGATTAAAGGCTCGCGCTGGCGTTCCAGATGCGGTGCCAGTTCAGGAGCGCTCCTCGCGCCCATGATTCTCTACCGAACATAAACAAAACCCCGGCACTGGGGCCGGGGTTCTCTTTTATCCAAGGGATAATAATCCTCCTGGCGACACTAAGTGCCCATCAACCTGATCAGAAATCGAGGTTGGAAACCGCCAGGGCATTGCTCTCGATGAAGTCACGACGAGGCTCAACCGCATCACCCATCAGGGTGTTGAAGATCTGGTCTGCGCCAATGGCGTCTTCAATGGTCACTCGCAGCATACGACGCTGAGCCGGGTCCATGGTGGTTTCCCACAGCTGATCCGGGTTCATTTCGCCCAGACCCTTGTATCGCTGGATGGTGTGACGCTTGGTGCTTTCAGCCATCAACCAGTCCAGGGCTTCCTTGAACTCCTTGACCTGCTTCTTGCGTTCGCCACGCTGAATGTAAGCGCCGTCGTCCAACAAGGTGCTCAGTTGCGCGCCGAGGGTGACGACCGTCTTATAGTCATTGCTACCAAAGAAGTCGCGGTTGAACGTAACGTAGTTCGACAGGCCGTGGGAGATCAGTTCGACCTCCGGCAGCCACACGTTACGTTCACGGTCTTCGCGCAAGCTGGCTTTGTAGACCAGGCCGGATTTTTCCGAAGTACGCAGGCGAACTTCGTACTGCGCAAGCCAGTTCTGCATGTGCGCATGATCGCCCAGCTGTTCGAGGCTGACAGACGGCAGGTAGATGAAGTGCTCGGTCAGCTCCTGCGGGTACAGGCGCGACAAGCGCTTGAGGGTCTTCATGACCATGCGGAAGTCGTTCACCAGGCGCTCCAGCGCCTCACCGGAGATGCCCGGGGCTTCGTCGTTCAAGTGCAGGCTGGCATCTTCCAGGGCCGACTGCGTCATGTACTCTTCCATGGCGTCGTCGTCTTTGATGTATTGCTCTTGCTTGCCCTTTTTCACTTTGTACAACGGCGGCTGGGCAATGTAGATGTAGCCGCGCTCGATCAGCTCAGGCAACTGACGGAAGAAGAAAGTCAGCAGTAGGGTACGGATGTGCGAACCGTCGACGTCAGCATCGGTCATGATAATGATGTTGTGGTAGCGCAGCTTGTCGATGTTGTACTCGTCACGGCCGATACCGCAGCCCAGCGCCGTGATCAAAGTGCCGACTTCCTGGGAGGAAATCATCTTGTCGAAGCGCGCTTTCTCGACGTTGAGGATCTTGCCCTTCAACGGCAGGATAGCCTGGGTGCGACGGTTACGACCCTGCTTGGCGGAACCGCCAGCAGAGTCACCTTCCACCAGGTACAGCTCGGAGAGGGCAGGGTCCTTCTCCTGGCAGTCCGCCAACTTGCCTGGCAGGCCGGCAATATCCAGCGCACCCTTACGGCGGGTCATCTCACGGGCTTTACGCGCCGCTTCACGGGCACGTGCGGCGTCGATCATCTTGCCGACAACCAGCTTGGCTTCGTTCGGGTTCTCCAGCAGGAAGTCGGAGAAGTACTTGCCCATCTCTTGTTCCACAGCGGTCTTCACTTCGGAAGACACCAGCTTGTCTTTGGTCTGGGAGCTGAACTTCGGATCCGGTACTTTTACCGAGATGATCGCAGTCAGGCCTTCGCGCGCATCGTCACCGGTTGTGGCGACTTTATGCTTCTTGGCCAAGCCTTCGGCTTCGATGTAAGTGTTCAGGTTACGCGTCAGTGCGGAACGGAAACCCACCAGGTGAGTACCACCGTCGCGCTGCGGGATGTTGTTGGTGAAGCACAACAGGTTCTCGTTGAAGCTGTCGTTCCACTGCAAGGCAATTTCAACGCCGATGCCGTCTTCACGCTGGATGTTGAAGTGGAACACCTGATTGACCGCCGTCTTGTTGGTGTTCAGATATTCAACGAATGCACGCAGGCCGCCCTCGTACTTGAACAATTCTTCCTTGCCGCTGCGCTCATCCTTAAGGACGATACCGACACCGGAGTTGAGAAAGGACAGTTCACGGATACGCTTGGCCAGGATGTCCCAGCTGAAGTGAATATTCTTGAAGGTGTCAGCTGATGGCTTGAAGTGGATCTGCGTTCCGGTGGACTCACTGTCACCGACGATCTTCATCGGCTCCTTTGGAACGCCGTGAACGTAGGTCTGCTCCCAGATCTTGCCGCTACGGCGGACCGTCAGAATCAGTTCTTCGGACAGTGCGTTCACTACCGAAACACCCACGCCGTGCAAACCGCCGGATACTTTGTAGGAGTTGTCGTCGAACTTACCGCCGGCGTGGAGCACGGTCATGATGACCTCTGCCGCCGAGACGCCTTCTTCTTTATGCACGTCTACCGGGATACCGCGGCCGTTGTCGCGCACGGTAATGGATTCGTCCGGATGGATGATGATGCTGATGTCGTCGCAGTGACCGGCCAGAGCTTCGTCGATGGAGTTATCGACCACCTCGAACACCATGTGGTGCAGACCGCTCCCATCATCGGTGTCGCCAATGTACATACCGGGACGTTTGCGTACGGCATCCAAACCTTTCAGCACTTTAATGCTGGTCGAGTCGTACGTGTTTTCTTCGCTCATGCCTTCACTCCCGATGGTCGTGGGTCTGGGTGATACGGCCTTGTTCCACGTGGAACAAAGCGACTGGCGTTTCCGTCTGCCAGCCTTCCCTCAATAATTCGTGGTCTACACAGGTGATAAACACTTGGCAGCGTAAGTCTTCCAATAAGCGGCATAGCGCGCGGCGGTGCTGCTCGTCGAGTTCGGACGGCAAGTCATCCACCAGATAAATACACTGACCGCGTCGGGCCTGGCTGACCAGGTGCCCCTGCGCGATACGCAATGCGCACACCACCAACTTCTGCTGGCCGCGGGACAAGATATCCGCAGCATTGTGAGCGCCTAATCTAAGGCGCAAATCAGCGCGTTGAGGTCCGGCCTGGGTGTGGCCAATTTGCTGGTCACGCTGCAGGGATGTCGCAAGCACTGCACTCAGCTCGCGCTCCTTGTCCCAACCGCGGTAATAACTCAGCGTCAGCCCCTCGAGGTCCAACAGCTCGCTCAAGGTCTGCTCAAAGACTGGTTTCAAGGCTTTGATATAGGCACGGCGGTATTCATCTATTTCGTCGCTGGCCAGGCACAGTTCCCGGTCCCAGGCCGCTTGTGACGCGGCGTCAAGTGTACCATGCCGCAGCCACGAGTTCCGCTGCCGCAGGGCCTTCTGCAGGCGCTGCCAAGTGGCCATGAAACGCGGTTCCACGTGGAACACTCCCCAGTCGAGGAATTGCCTGCGAATTTTTGGTGCGCCTTCCAATAAACGGAAGCTGTCGGGGTTGATCAACTGCAACGGCAGGATTTCCGCCAGCTGCGCTGCACTGCGCGCATTTTGCCCATCGATGCGGATCTGAAACTCCCCGCTGCGATCACGGGATATGCCCAGGGCGCTATGCCCACCTTCGGCCAATTCGACCTGGCCGAATACCGTGCACGCCAGTTGCTCGTATTGGATCACCGGTAAAAGGCGGGCACTGCGAAAGGAACGGGCGAGCCCCAGCAAGTGGATGGCTTCCAGCACGCTGGTTTTGCCACTGCCATTGGCGCCGTGAAGAATGTTGATGCGGGGGGAAGGGGAGAAGGTCACCGGGTGCAGATTGCGCACCGCGGTGACCGAGACGCGACTGAGGGACATCTAGCTTCTGCTGAGCATGATTACAGGCGCATCGGCATAACAACATAAGCCGAGTCGTCGTTATCGGATTCTTGTACCAGTGCGCTGCTGTTGGAGTCCGACAGAATCAGGCGAACCTGCTCGGTGGTCATTACACCCAGCACGTCCAGCAGGTAGCTCACGTTAAAGCCGATTTCAAGGTTGCCACCGTTGTAGTCGACGCCAACTTCTTCTTCCGCTTCTTCCTGTTCCGGGTTGTTCGCCTGGATTTTCAACTGACCATTGGCCAGTTGCAGGCGAATGCCCCGGTACTTCTCGTTAGAGAGGATGGCGGTACGGCTGAACGCTTCGCGCAGGGCCTGACGATCGCCGAGTACGAGCTTGTCACCGCCTTTAGGCAACACGCGCTCATAGTCCGGGAACTTGCCGTCTACCAGCTTGGACGTAAAAGTGAATTCGCCGGTCGTCGCGCGTATATGGTGCTGACCCAGAACGATACTGACATTGCCATCGGGCTCAGTGAGCAAGCGCGCCAACTCGAGGATACCTTTACGCGGCACGATGACCTGGTGACGGTCCGGCTGACCGATATCGGCGCGCATCGAGCACATTGCAAGGCGGTGACCGTCAGTCGCGACCGCACGGATGATGCCTTCGGACACTTCCAACAGCATGCCATTGAGGTAGTAACGCACGTCCTGCTGGGCCATGGCGAAGCTTGTGCGCTCGATCAAGCGACGCAGCTTGCTCTGCTCCAGGCTGCAGGTCAGCGAACCTGGACCTTCTTCCACCGTCGGGAAATCGTTGGCCGGCAAGGTGGAGAGGGTGAAACGACTACGCCCGGCTTTGACAACCAGTTTCGACTCATCAACCTTGATGTCGATCAGCGCGTCGTTCGGCAGGCTCTTGCAGATATCCATCAGCTTGCGCGCCGGCACGGTGATCTCGCCAGGTTCGGCGGGCTCGTCGAGCTGCACGCGGCCAACCAGCTCGACTTCCAGGTCGGTACCGGTCAGGGACAACTGCTGGCCTTCGACCACCAGTAATACGTTGGAAAGCACCGGCAAGGTCTGTCGGCGCTCGACGACGCCTGCGACCAGTTGCAGGGGTTTCAACAGGGCTTCGCGTTGAATGGTGAAATGCATGGTCTAGTCCCTTGCCTTAATAAGCTGCGCTGGCGTCATCAGGTAGTCAGTGTACGCAGCAGGTTCTTGTAGTCCTCGCGAATATCCGCGTCGGATTCCTTAAGTTCATTGATCTTGCGGCACGCGTGCAAAACCGTGGTGTGGTCGCGACCACCAAACACATCGCCGATTTCCGGCAGGCTGTGGTTGGTCAACTCCTTGGAGAGGGCCATGGCCACCTGGCGCGGGCGTGCCACCGAGCGCGAACGACGCTTGGACAGCAGGTCGGAAATCTTGATCTTGTAATACTCGGCGACGGTTCGCTGGATGTTATCCACACTCACCAGCTTGTCCTGCAGCGCCAGCAAGTCTTTCAGGGATTCGCGAATCAGCTCGATGGTGATGTCGCGCCCCATGAAGTGCGAGTGCGCAATGACGCGCTTGAGTGCGCCCTCAAGTTCACGCACGTTGGAACGGATGCGCTGAGCAATAAAGAACGCGGCGTCGTGGGGCAGATCGACTTTGGCCTGGTCGGCCTTTTTCATCAGGATCGCGACGCGGGTTTCCAGCTCGGGTGGCTCAACGGCAACAGTCAGCCCCCAGCCGAAGCGCGACTTCAAGCGCTCTTCGAGACCTTCGATTTCCTTTGGATAACGGTCACTGGTGAGGATGACCTGCTGTCCGCCTTCAAGCAGTGCGTTGAACGTGTGGAAAAACTCTTCCTGAGAACGTTCCTTGCGCGCGAAGAATTGAATGTCATCGATAAGCAACGCATCAACGGAGCGATAAAAACGCTTGAACTCGTTGATGGCGTTGAGCTGCAAAGCCTTGACCATGTCCGCCACGAAACGCTCCGAGTGCAGGTAGACCACCTTGGCATTCGGGTTCTTCTTCAACAGGTGGTTACCCACCGCGTGCATCAAGTGGGTTTTACCCAAGCCGACGCCGCCATAAAGGAAGAGCGGGTTGTAACCGTGCTTGGGGTTATCGGCCACTTGCCAGGCGGCCGCACGGGCCAACTGGTTGGACTTGCCTTCGACAAAATTCTCAAAGGTAAAGGTGCGGTTCAGGTAGCTGGTGTGCTTGAGCGCGCCTTCGACCTGCACAGTGCGCTGTTCGGCACGAACCGGCGCTTGTTGAGAGCTGGCGCCAGCCATGGGATCGAAGCTGTCACGGGACGGTTCTTCGTTCTCGGGTGCATTTTTAGGCGCAGACGACTTGGTGGGCGTCGGCGCGGGCGCTGCAGCAACGGATGCCGCCTGGAAATGCGATGCAGCTGCAGCCAAAGGTGCATTCGGGGCAGCGCGAGGTGCGGAGCTGCGTTTGCTGCCTATTAATAAGGAAAGCACGGGCGCGATGCCGTTGCCGTGTTCGTCGAGCAATTCGAGAACGCGGCTCAGGTACTTCTCGTTGACCCAGTCGAGAACAAAACGATTGGGCGCGTAGACACGCAACTCGTCGCCTTCGGCTTCGACCTGTAGCGGACGGATCCAGGTGTTGAATTGCTGGGCAGGCAGCTCATCGCGCAAAAGCTCCACGCACTGCTGCCAAAGTTCCACTGACACGGATATCCCCTAAGTTGAAAGCCGGTGAGGCAAAAACAGCCGCCATTGTAGCGGTCAGCCGGCCACTTATCCACATGAAGGTTGTTCAGAGGGCACCCAAAATCAACGCGTTAACGGAAAAAAAGGCGACCGGCGGTCTGTGAATAAGCTCTGTGGATAACCGTACCTGAGCCCGTTGTACAAATAGGGGCAAAAGTCTGTGGGTAACCGGCCTGTGGATAACAAGCCATTCCACACACAGCTTATCCGATAGCGCAGCACAGGCAGAGCACCGTTTCTCCCCCGTGTTGTCATCCTCTGTACACCACGTTAAATAAGGCTTGAAGGCAGTTATCCACAGAAGAACGCCTCCCTAGCTTTTATAAGCTTTACAGAAAAGCTTTAAATAACTTCCTTCTTTATTTTTATATCTATGCCACTGCTCATGGAAGGCAAGCGGGTTGAAAGGGTGAGGGGCCTTCCAGATATCTAATTAAAGGAAAAGCTGGTTGGAAATTGACCTAGAGGCTTGCTTTCTCTAGAATCGCCGGTCTCTTAAAACGGGGGCCATTCCGGCCCGTTGTGGACGAACCAGGTAACAACGCCATGAAACGTACTTTCCAACCAAGCACCATCAAACGCGCCCGTACTCACGGCTTCCGTGCTCGCATGGCTACCAAGAACGGCCGTGCTGTCCTGTCGCGTCGCCGCGCCAAAGGTCGTGCGCGTCTGGCAGTTTGATAATCCGGTACTGGTGGTGAGTCAGGACTTCAGTCGGGAAAAGCGTTTGCTAACCCCCCGGCATTTCAAGGCAGTCTTTGACTCCCCCACCGGCAAGGTTCCGGGGAAAAATCTCCTGCTCCTTGCGCGTAACAACGATCTTGATCACCCCCGTCTCGGGTTGGTGATCGGCAAGAAGAGCGTCAAGCTCTCCGTTGAGCGCAATCGCCTCAAGCGTCTGATGCGCGAATCGTTTCGCCTCCACCAGGACACTCTGGTTGGTTGGGATATTGTTATCGTCGCGCGCAAAGGCTTGGGGGATGTAGAAAACCCCGAATTGATTCAGCATTTCGGCAAGCTCTGGAAACGTCTGGCGCGTACCCACAAACCAGCACCAGCAGTCAGCACCGAAACTGTAGGGGTAGACAGCACTGATGCGTAAACTGGCCCTCGTTCCGATCCAGTTTTATCGCTATGCCATTAGTCCTCTGATGGCCAGCCACTGTCGTTTCTACCCCAGTTGTTCCTGCTACGCGTTAGAAGCCATAGAAAATCATGGTCTTCTGCGCGGTGGCTGGCTGACCTTTCGTCGTTTAGGTCGCTGTCATCCGTGGAATCCCGGTGGTTATGACCCGGTTCCGCCTATCCCTACCTCCCGTTCTTCTTCGATGGCC
This sequence comes from Pseudomonas orientalis, assembly GCF_001439815.1. Lineage (GTDB taxonomy): Bacteria > Pseudomonadota > Gammaproteobacteria > Pseudomonadales > Pseudomonadaceae > Aquipseudomonas > Aquipseudomonas orientalis. Next base: position 122,474 of record NZ_JYLM01000012.1, read on the forward strand.
GAGTAATCATGGATATTAAACGCACGATCCTGATCGTCGCCCTGGCAATCGTGTCCTACGTCATGGTCCTGAAATGGAACCAGGACTACGGCCAGGCTGCCCTGCCGACTCAGAATGTTGCTACCAACCAGGCTGCGCCGGCTATTCCGGACACCCCGCTGGGTAACAATGCGTCCGCGAGTGCCGATGTTCCCAGCGCGAATGGCGAGACAAGTGCCCCGTTAGAAACGCCAGTGGTCACCAACAAAGACCTCATCCACGTTAAAACGGATGTGCTTGACCTGGCTATCGACCCGCAGGGTGGTGATATCGCACAGCTGAAGCTGCCGCTTTATCCCCGTCGCCAAGACCACCCGGATGTTCCGTTCCAGCTGTTCGATAACGGCGGTGAACGTACCTATCTGGCGCAAAGCGGCCTGACCGGCACCAATGGTCCGGATGCTCGTGCTGCCGGTCGTCCGGTTTATTCGACCGAACAGAAGACTTATCAACTGGCTGATGGCCAGAACCAGTTGAACGTCGACCTGAAATTCAGCCTCGACGGCGTCAATTACATCAAGCGTTTCAGCTTCACCCGTGGTTTGTACGATTTGAAGGTCACTTACCTGATCGACAACACCAGCGACAAAGCCTGGAGCGGCAACCTGTTTGCCCAGCTCAAGCGTGACGCCAGCTCCGATCCTTCTTCCAGCACTGCCACCGGCACCGCGACTTACCTGGGCGCCGCCCTGTGGACAAGTAACGAGCCGTACAAAAAGGTGTCGATGAAGGACATCGACAAGGGCGCGCTGAAAGAAACCGTTCAAGGTGGCTGGGTAGCGTGGCTGCAACACTATTTCGTGACCGCCTGGATCCCGAACAAGGGTGAAGCCAACCTGGTTCAAACTCGCAAGGACAGCCAAGGTAACTACATCATTGGCTTTACTGGCCCGGCGTTGACCGTCGCACCCGGTGCCAAGGCAGAAACCAGCGCTACTCTGTACGCCGGCCCGAAAAGCCAAGCCGTGTTGAAAGAGTTGTCCCCAGGTCTTGAATTGACTGTGGATTACGGCTTCCTGTGGTTCATTGCCCAGCCGATCTTCTGGCTGCTGCAACATATCCACAGCATCGTCGGTAACTGGGGCTTCTCGATCATCTTCCTGACCATGCTGATCAAGGGGATCTTCTTCCCACTGTCGGCGGCCAGCTACAAGTCGATGGCGCGCATGCGTGCCGTGGCTCCGAAACTGGCGGCGTTGAAAGAACAGCATGGCGATGACCGGCAGAAAATGTCCCAGGCCATGATGGAGCTGTACAAGAAAGAGAAGATCAACCCGCTGGGTGGTTGCTTGCCGATTCTTGTACAGATGCCGGTGTTCCTGTCGCTGTACTGGGTACTCCTGGAAAGCGTGGAAATGCGCCAGGCACCGTTCATTCTGTGGATAACCGACCTGTCGATCAAGGACCCGTTCTTTATCCTGCCGATCATCATGGGCGCGACCATGTTTATCCAGCAGCGCCTGAACCCGACTCCGCCGGATCCAATGCAGGCCAAGGTGATGAAAATGATGCCGATCATCTTCACCTTCTTCTTCCTGTGGTTCCCAGCGGGCCTGGTCCTGTACTGGGTCGTCAACAACGTGTTGTCGATCTCCCAACAGTGGTACATCACACGTAAAATCGAAGCGGCTACCAAAAAAGCCGAGGCGTAATTTACTCTGTGGATAACCACTCAAGACGCCCCCTAGTGGGGCGTTTTGCTTTCCGATACTTTAATTCTGGAACCTGCTGATGAGCGCTCCCCGTGAAACCATCGCTGCTGTCGCAACCGCTCAAGGTCGCGGCGGCGTCGGTATCGTTCGAATTTCCGGGCCGCTCGCCAGCGCGGCCGCCAAGGCGATCAGTGGACGGGAGTTGAAGCCGCGGTTCGCCCATTACGGCCCGTTTCTGGATGTGGACGAAAGTGTGCTGGACGAGGGCCTCGCCCTTTATTTCCCGGGACCCAACTCCTTCACCGGTGAAGATGTACTGGAACTGCAGGGCCATGGCGGTCCGGTTGTTCTGGACATGCTGCTGCAGCGTTGCCTGCAACTGGGCTGCCGTCTGGCCCGGCCGGGCGAATTCAGCGAGCGGGCGTTCCTCAATGACAAACTCGACCTGGCCCAGGCCGAAGCCATTGCCGACCTGATCGAGGCAAGTTCTGCACAAGCCGCGCGCAATGCATTGCGTTCGTTGCAGGGGGCCTTTTCCTTGCGTGTGCATAACTTGACCGAGCAATTGATCAGCCTGCGAATCTATGTCGAGGCCGCCATTGATTTTCCTGAAGAGGAAATTGATTTCCTGGCCGATGGCCACGTCCTGGCGATGCTGGATAAAGTCCGCGATGAGTTATCCACAGTGCTGCGCGAAGCGGGGCAGGGTGCATTGCTGCGTGACGGCATGACCGTGGTGATTGCGGGGCGACCTAACGCCGGTAAATCCAGCCTGCTTAATGCATTGGCGGGGCGCGAAGCGGCCATTGTTACCGAAATCGCGGGTACCACTCGCGACATCCTGCGCGAACATATCCACATCGATGGCATGCCGTTGCACGTGGTCGATACGGCAGGGTTGCGCAATACGGACGACCAGGTCGAGAAGATCGGCGTGGAACGCGCGCTCAAAGCCATCGGCGAGGCAGATCGTGTGTTGCTGGTGGTGGACGCCACCGCCCCCGAGGCGGTGGATCCCTTTGCGCTGTGGCCGGAATTCCTCGAGCAACGGCCAGACCCGACCAAAGTCACCTTGATCCGTAACAAAGCCGACCTGACCGGTGAAGCCATTGCGATGCAAATCAGCGAGGATGGCCATGTGACTATCAGCCTGAGCGCCAAGTCGGCAGGCGAAGGCCTGGAGCTGCTGCGTGACCATCTCAAGGCCTGCATGGGCTACGAGCAGACCTCGGAAAGCAGCTTCAGTGCACGCCGCAGGCATCTGGAGGCGCTTCGCCATGCCAGCGCGGCGTTGGAGCACGGACGAGCACAGCTGACCCTGGCGGGTGCAGGAGAGCTGCTGGCTGAGGATTTGCGCCAGGCGCAGCAGCTGTTAGGTGAGATTACCGGTGCATTCAGCTCCGATGACTTGCTCGGCCGAATTTTTTCCAGCTTCTGTATCGGTAAATAGCCAGGTTTACCAGTTGTAGGACACCGTACCCAACAGGGTACGGCTGTCACCCCAATAGCAGCGCCCCGCATCGTTGCAACCAGACACGTACTCCTTGTCGAACAGGTTCTTGGCGTTCAGATCCACTGACCAATGCGGGTCGATCTGATACCCCACCACGGCATCCACCAGCGTGACACTGCCGGCATCCAACTTCCCGTAAAGCGTAGGCGCCGTGTAGGAAAAGGTACTGTCGAAATAACGCACACCTCCTCCCACGGACAGGCCCTTGAGCTGGCCATCCAGGAAGCGATATTTACTCCATATCGAAGCCTGATTGCGAGGAACGCCGGTCATCTGGCGCCCTTCGACCAGAGAGGTGGCGGTATCCTTGGAGATCCGCGCGTCGGTGTAGGTATACGCCGCCGTCACATTCAGGTTTGGCGTAAGGTTGCTGTTGATTTCAACTTCCACGCCCTTGGCGCGGCTCTCGCCCACCTGGCGATAGCTATTGGTGGTGGCATCCAGGTAGGTATCGTCCTGTTTGCGCAAGTCGTACACCGACAGCGTCATCGCCGTGTCCCAGCCGATCGGCTCGTACTTCACACCCGCTTCATATTGGCTGCTGGTGATCGGCTTCAACGGGGCGCCGGCGTTGGAAATCTGCTGAACCGGAACGAAGGCGGTGGAATAGCTGACATACGGCGTGAGGCCGTTGTCGAACTGGTACATCACCCCGCCCTGATAGGTGAACTTGCGGTCTTGACTGCCAGTGTTGCTGGCCTTGTTAACCTTGTCGCGAAAATCACTGTCGACCCAGTCCTGGCGCCCGCCGAGCAGGAACAGCCAGTGGTCATACTTGCTCTGGATCTGGGCGTATACGCCTCTCATCTGTTGCTCGAGCAAGGTGTTCTGCACGGCAATCGGCGTGAGCGGATCGCGCAGGTACACCGGGTTATACACATTGATGGTACCGGCGAATCCGGCGTCCCAATCCTGGTTGAACGAGGTGCGGTCATAACTGGCACCGAACAACACGGTGTTTTCCAATGCGCCGATATCGAATTTGCCCTCGAGTTGGTTATCCAGGGAATAGACCATGGATTTGTTGTAGCGGTCGTAGGCCGTCATGTTCAGTTGAGTGCCGAAGCCCCGATTGTTCAGTGCGCCCGGCCAGGTTTCATGGCGGTTGATGCGTGACTGCATGTACCGCGAATTCTGGCGGAACTGCCAATCATCGTTGAAGCTGTGGCTGAACTCGTAACCGGTGCTCCAGGATTCGCGCTCAAAGGTATTCCAATCCGGGTCGCCGAGCATGGTGTGCTTGGACAGCTTACCGTTGGGATTGGTAAGCAAAGTGCCTGCAGCCGGCAGGCCGAGTTCCAGGTTGGTGTGGTCCTTCTGGTAGTTGGCCAACAGGGTCAGGGTGTTGTAGTCGTCGAAATTCAGGGTCAGGGAAGGCGCGATATAGATACGATCATCCGGTACATGGTCGGTCTGGGTGGCGGATTTGCGGCCCAGCATCACCAGGCGGCCGAGAACATTGTCGCTGTCATTGAGCGGCCCGGAGATATCCACACCCAGCTGGCGTCGGTTGTTCGAGCCATACCCCAGTTGTACCTCGCCTCGCGGGTTGGCGGTCGGATGTTTGCTCACCAGGTTGACCAACCCTCCCGGTGCGTTCTCACCGTAGAGCAGCGAAGAAGGACCGCGAAACACTTCGACCCGCTCCAGGCCATACGGCTCACTGGTGGTGTCATACCGATTGCCTTGCACACGCAGGCCATCTCTCAGCAGGCCGTAGCCGTAGTCCGTCGCGTTGAAGCCGCGAATGAAAAACAGATCCCCCGCCAGCCCGTCGCCCGCCGCAAAAGGCGGCGCGAAGATACCGGGTACGTACCCCAGCACTTCAGTCAATGTCTGCGATTTCTGATCCTTGATGCGTTGCCCGGTCACCACCGATACCGAACGGGGCGTCTGCGACAGAGGCGTACTGGTCTTGGTGCCGACACGGCTGTTCTGCGCCTTATAGCCCGCGTCCTCCGCTATATCCTGGTTGAATCGATCCTGTTGATAAGCACTCACGGTGGTGGGTGCGAGGGTAAGCTGGCCCGCAGGAGCTGCTTGCAACCCATAACTGCCGGGAGCCTGGGCGACGGCTTGCAACCCGGAATTTTGCAGCAGCAGGGCGAAACCCTGATCCACCGAATAATCACCCTCCAGTCCGGAGGTAGTCAGAGTTGAAGTCTGTTGGGGAGAGAAGGACAGGATCACATTGGCCCTGGCGGCAAACTGGCTTAGCGCGCTGTCCAGCGGACCTGCAGGGATGACATAGTGCTGGGTGGTGCTGGCAGCCATGACCCCTGTGGATAACAACGCGGCGCCGGCGGTGGTAAGCAGCAGGCCGCAGGTAATGGCGTGGCAGGAAAGTCGATGACGTAGCTGGATGGAAAGGCGCATAAATGGGTAAGCCCTGAAGGTAGCGTCGTGATTACCTGAAGGGCCGTGCGTGTTAAAAAAAAGATAACCCCCCTGAGGATTATTTTTTATCAACCCATCCGGTTAACCGACACCCAGTAGCGCGTGAAGTACTTCACCTGGATCGGCAGGGTCGCTTGCAGGTTGGCCAGTACCGCGTCGGTTGAGTCGAGACGGAACGCACCGGAAACTCGCAGTTGAGCCGAAGCCGGATCACAGTGCAGCACGCCCGGCCGATAGCGCGCCAGCTCGTTGATGACATCGCCGAGCCTGGCATCGAGCACGATCAATTGACCGTCCGCCCAGGCTGCTTGTGCCACGCCATATTGCTGGGTGCGGCTTACGGTGTGTCGATCAAAATCCGCACTCTCCCCCGCACTGAGGGTCTGGTTACGGTCGGGCTGATCGACAGGGGACAGATTCACCCGATCTTCGAGCACGCCGACCCGAGTGGAATCCGGCAATTGACGAACCGTGAACCGAGTACCCAGTGCCTGGACCCGGCCGTGGCGAGTCTCCACATACAAAGGTGTGTTTGCGCCGCGTTTGCCACTGTGGATAAGTACCTCACCCTCACGCAGGCGAATCAAGCGTTGGCGCGAGTCGAACATCACATCAATGGCTGTGCTGGTGTTGAGATCAACCTGGGTGCCGTCGGCCAGTTCGACTCTTCGACGTTTACCCACAGGCGTGCGGTAGTCGGCCCATACGTTACCCACGGACGTATGGTGCTGAACATTCCAACCCAGATACCCACTGCCGCCCAGTACCAGCATCCACTTGAGTACCTGGCGACGTTTTTGCGTGCTCGTTAAGGCGCGGCGCGTGAAGTCCTGGGGCAGGGCGCCGAGGCTGCACTGCAATTGTTCCAACTGGTTCCACGCCGCCTGATGGGAAGGGTCGCCATTGAGCCACTGTTGCCAGGCCAGCCGATCGGCGGGCGTCGGCGATTGCGCCTGGAACTGCACATACCAACTGGCGGCCGCCTCGAATGTCTTGCGATCGGGGGCGGGCATTAAAGGCTGGCCATGATCAGCGAACATTCGGTCAAGGCACGGATCATGTGCTTCTTCACGGTGGTCAATGACACCCGCAGTTGATCGGCGATCTGTTGATAAGTCAGCCCCTCGATCTGCGACAGCATGAAAATCCGTCGAGCCCGTTCGCCCAGGCTGGACAACGCTTTATCCACAGCCACCAGGGTTTCGATAATGATCGCCTTGTCTTCTTCACTGATGGCGGTGGCTTCAGGACGCTCGGCCAGGGTTTGCCTATAAGCCTGCTCAATGGCGTGCCGGCGATAGCGATCAATCACTAAGCCTCTTGCGATAGTCGCCAGGTAATCCCGTGGCTCAAGGATCTGCACGGCGTCGCGTCCGCCCAGGATACGCACGAAGGTATCGTGGGCCACATCGGCCGCATCGCAGGCGTTATGCAACTTGCCTCTGAGCCACCCGTGCAACCACGAATGGTGTTGCTCATAGATGCGCTGCACAGCTGCCGTGTGTGAAGGAGGGGACATAGGCGCGACGAGGTGGGTTAATGATAATCGCTATTATTAACTGCCCTCGTGTGTTCCCACAATAGATGTCTTGACCTCCAGTCCTTACTGAATCCTTGGCTTGGTCGGCGCTGAATCGGCAATTTCTGTGGATTAAGCCCTGTGAATAACCATCCTTGTGCCCAGTTGATAACCACGCTTGAAACCTGAGTAAAAACCCGTCTGTGGATAACCAGCTGTTTAATCCACAGGCTTAAAGCACTTATCCAAGCCCCTCATGGGCACATGACCACAGACTTTTGAATCCCTGTACACGAAGTAAATAAAGGTCTGTAGCAATCTATCCACAGAAAATAAGCTCAGTAGAAATAAACATAAAAACAAAGATTTAATAAATTTCTCTCTTTTAATTTCTATTGTCCCTGATCCATCCACAGCTGGTTAAATTTTGTGCAAAGGGTTCTTTAGGAAGGGCTAAGTCCCTATACTTGCCGCCAAAGCTCCAAACTCTTTCAATAGACAATTCCTGATTACCTACATAAGCAGGCACGAGGTGCGTGGTGGATTTCCCTTCCCGTTTTGAAGTGATCGTCATCGGCGGCGGTCATGCCGGTACCGAGGCAGCACTGGCGTCAGCACGCATGGGCGTAAAAACCCTGTTGCTGACGCATAACGTGGAAACCCTCGGCGCCATGAGTTGCAACCCTGCCATTGGTGGGATCGGCAAAAGCCACTTGGTCAAGGAAATCGATGCCCTGGGCGGCGTGATGGCCATGGCCACCGACAAGGGCGGTATCCAATTTCGGGTGCTCAACAGCCGTAAAGGCCCGGCCGTACGTGCCACTCGTGCACAAGCCGACCGTATTCTGTACAAGGCTGCCGTACGTGAAACCCTGGAAAACCAGCCGAACCTGTGGATATTTCAACAGGCCGCAGATGACCTGATCGTTGAACAGGACCAGGTACGCGGTGTTGTCACACAAATGGGCCTGCGCTTTTTCGCAGAATCCGTGGTGTTGACCACCGGCACCTTCCTTGGCGGACTTATCCACATCGGCATGCAGAACTATTCCGGCGGTCGCGCCGGGGACCCGCCGTCGATTGCCCTGGCACAACGTCTGCGTGAGTTGCCCCTGCGTGTCGGCCGTTTGAAAACCGGGACTCCGCCGCGAATCGACGGACGTTCCGTGGATTTCTCGGTGATGACAGAACAGGCCGGCGACACGCCGATTCCGGTCATGTCCTTCATGGGTTCCAAGGAACAGCATCCGAAACAAGTCAGTTGCTGGATCACCCATACCAACGCCCGTACCCACGAAATCATTGCTGCGAACCTTGACCGTTCGCCGATGTATTCCGGGGTGATCGAAGGTATCGGTCCGCGTTATTGCCCCTCGATTGAAGACAAGATCCATCGCTTTGCCGACAAGGAAAGCCACCAGGTCTTCATCGAGCCGGAGGGGTTGACCACCCATGAGCTGTACCCGAACGGGATTTCCACTTCCCTGCCGTTCGACGTACAAATCCAGATCGTGCAATCGATTCGCGGTATGGAAAATGCCCACATCGTTCGCCCTGGCTACGCCATTGAGTACGATTACTTCGATCCACGTGACCTGAAATACAGCCTGGAAACCAAAGTGATCGGCGGCTTGTTCTTCGCCGGGCAAATCAATGGCACCACCGGTTACGAAGAAGCCGGCGCCCAGGGTTTGCTGGCCGGCACCAACGCTGCATTGCGTGCGCAGGGCAAAGACAGCTGGTGTCCGCGTCGCGATGAAGCGTACATCGGGGTGTTGGTCGACGACCTGATTACCCTGGGTACCCAGGAACCGTATCGGATGTTCACTTCCCGGGCCGAATACCGCCTGATCCTGCGCGAAGACAACGCCGATCTGCGCTTGACCGAAAAAGGTCGCGAGCTGGGTCTGGTCGATGACGCGCGTTGGGAAGCCTTCTGCAAAAAACGCGAGAGCATCACCCTCGAAGAGCAGCGCCTGAGAAGCACCTGGGTTCGCCCGGGCACTGAACAGGGTGATGCGATCGCTGAAAAATTCGGCACGCCGCTGACCCACGAATACAACTTGCTGAATCTGCTGTCCCGTCCGGAGATCGATTACGCTGGCCTGGTCGAAGTGACCGGCGGCGGCGCAGAAGATCCACAGGTCGCCGAACAGGTGGAAATCAAGACCAAATACGCCGGTTACATTGATCGCCAGCAGGACGAAATCGCTCGCCTGCGCGCCAGTGAAGACACCCGGCTGCCTGTGGATATCGACTACACCGGGATTTCCGGGCTGTCGAAGGAAATTCAAGGCAAGCTGGGGATAACTCGGCCGGAAACCCTCGGTCAGGCTTCACGTATACCCGGCGTCACTCCGGCAGCGATTTCGCTGTTGATGATTCATTTGAAAAAACGCGGCGCGGGCCGCCAGTTGGAGCAAAGCGCTTGAGCTCAAAGGTCACCTCGCAACACGCCGAAGAGTTATCCACAGGGGCGCGCCTGCTGGGCGTTGAACTGACCGATGCCCAGCACGCCTTGCTGATGGGCTACCTGGCCCTGTTGATCAAATGGAACAAGGCTTACAACCTGACCGCCGTGCGTGATCCGGACGAAATGGTCTCGCGCCATCTGCTCGACAGCCTGAGCGTGATGCCGTTTATCGAAAATGGCCGCTGGCTTGACGTCGGCAGCGGCGGCGGCATGCCTGGCATTCCACTGGCCATCCTGTTTCCCGAGTCGCAAGTGACCTGCCTGGACAGCAATGGCAAGAAAACCCGCTTCCTGACCCAGGTCAAACTCGAACTCAAACTGGACAACCTGCAAGTTGTCCACAGCCGCGTCGAAGCCTTCACGCCTGAACAGCCCTTCAACGGAATTGTTTCCCGGGCGTTCAGCAGCATGGAGAACTTCAGCAACTGGACTCGCCACCTGGGCGATCATGACACCCGCTGGCTGGCAATGAAGGGCGTCCATCCAAGCGACGAGCTGTTAGCATTGCCCGCGGACTTCCACCTCGATAGCGAACACGCCTTGGCCGTACCCGGTTGCCAAGGCCAACGCCATCTGCTGATACTGCGCCGCACGGCATGATTGGGAACACAAGCAAGAATGGCTAAGGTATTCGCGATAGCGAACCAGAAAGGTGGCGTGGGTAAAACCACCACCTGCATCAACCTCGCAGCATCCCTGGTCGCGACCAAGCGCCGGGTGCTGTTGATCGATCTCGATCCACAGGGCAACGCTACCATGGGTAGCGGTGTGGATAAACACGGCCTGGAAAACTCGGTCTACGACTTGCTGATCGGCGAGTGCGACCTGGGCCAGGCCATGCACTATTCCGAGCACGGCGGTTATCAACTGCTGCCGGCCAACCGCGATCTGACTGCGGCGGAAGTGGTGTTGTTGGAAATGCAGATGAAAGAAAGCCGTCTGCGCAGCGCCCTGGCGCCCATTCGCGAGAATTACGATTACATCCTGATCGACTGCCCACCGTCGCTGTCGATGCTCACGCTCAACGCCCTGGTGGCCGCCGATGGGGTCATTATCCCCATGCAGTGCGAGTATTTCGCGCTCGAAGGCTTGAGCGACCTTGTGGATAACATCAAGCGTATTGCCGAATTGCTCAACCCGAACCTGAAGGTCGAAGGCCTGCTGCGGACCATGTATGACCCGCGCCTGAGCCTGATGAACGATGTCTCGGCGCAGCTCAAGGAGCATTTCGGCGACCAGCTTTACGACACGGTGATTCCACGCAACATTCGCCTGGCCGAAGCGCCAAGCTATGGCATGCCGGCGCTGGCCTACGACAAATCCTCCCGTGGCGCCATTGCCTACCTGGCGCTGGCCGGTGAGATGGTGCGTCGCCAACGTCGCAATTCACGCACCGCTGCAGCTCAGCCAACTTAAGGAATCCCCATGGCCGTCAAAAAACGAGGTCTCGGACGTGGACTGGATGCACTCCTGAGTGGTCCGACCGTCACTTCGCTGGAAGAACAAGCGGTGCAGGCCGACGAGCGTGAGCTGCAGCACTTGCCGCTGGACCTGATCCAGCGCGGCAAATACCAGCCGCGCCGGGACATGGACCCGCAGGCACTGGAAGAGCTGGCCAACTCGATCAAGGCCCAGGGCGTGATGCAGCCGATCGTGGTGCGCCCCATTGGCGGCGGCCGCTTTGAAATCATCGCCGGCGAACGCCGCTGGCGCGCCAGCCAGCAGGCGGGCAAGGAAACCATCCCGGCGATGGTGCGCGACGTACCGGATGAAACCGCCATCGCCATGGCGCTGATCGAAAACATCCAGCGTGAAGACCTCAACCCGGTCGAGGAAGCGATCGCGTTGCAACGCTTGCAACAGGAATTCCAGCTGACCCAGCAGCAAGTGGCCGACGCGGTAGGCAAATCCCGCGTGACCGTGTCGAACTTGCTGCGCTTGATCGCGCTGCCGGAAGTCATCAAGACCATGTTGTCTCACGGCGACTTGGAAATGGGTCACGCCCGTGCTTTGCTCGGTTTGCCGGAAAATCAACAGGTTGAAGGGGCGCGACACGTTGTCGCACGCGGGCTTACCGTTCGTCAGACCGAAGCCCTGGTTCGCCAATGGTTGAGTGGCAAACCTGCACCGGTGGAAACCGTCAAGGCTGATCCGGATATCGCGCGTCTTGAGCAGCGCCTGGCCGAGCGCCTAGGCTCTGCGGTGCAAATTCGCCACGGCAAGAAAGGCAAAGGGCAATTGGTCATCGGATATAACTCTCTGGATGAGCTCCAAGGCGTCCTTGCCCACATCCGTTGAAACATTCGCAGAAACATTTGCTCATGTAGCGCGTGATCGGAAATCACTACCCGGCAGTTGAATAGGGGCTGAACCGCCCCTATACTCTGCGCGCATTTTGTCGGCACAAAGTATGCCAAGTTATTGATTTCCGGCAGCCGACCATTGAGGAGCAAGCGTGATGGAAACCCGCACGCCAAACACGTTGCCGTTCCATCGCTTGGCTGTTTTTCCGGTTTTATTGGCGCAACTTGTCGTTTTGCTGATCGCCGCATTGGCGCTTTGTTACTGGCATGGGGTCGTAGCCGGATACTCAGGACTCTGCGGAGGCCTGATAGCCTTGCTGCCCAATATGTATTTTGCTCACAGGGCCTTTCGGTTTTCCGGCGCCCGAGCAGCCCAGGCCATCGTCCGGTCTTTTTATGCCGGCGAGGCGGGGAAACTGATTTTGACGGCAGTGCTGTTCGCACTGACCTTTGCAGGTGTGAAGCCATTGGCGCCGCTGGCTGTATTCGGCGTCTTCGTGTTGACCCAATTGGTCAGCTGGTTCGCTCCCCTGCTAATGAAAACAAGACTTTCGAAACCTTAGGGCGTTTGAGGCAACCATGGCAGAAACAACCGCTTCGGGCTATATCCAGCACCACTTGCAGAACCTGACTTTCGGTCAGCTTCCCAACGGCGGCTGGGGCTTTGCCCACACCGCAGCAGAAGCCAAGGAAATGGGTTTCTGGGCCTTCCACCTGGATACTCTGGGCTGGTCGGTCGCATTGGGTCTGATCTTCGTCCTGATTTTCCGCATGGCGGCAAAAAAGGCGACTTCCGGTCAGCCAGGTGCGTTGCAGAACTTCGTTGAAGTATTGGTCGAATTCGTCGATGGCAGCGTGAAAGACAGCTTCCATGGCCGCAGCCCGGTAATTGCACCGCTGGCACTGACCATCTTCGTCTGGGTGTTCCTGATGAACGCCGTCGACTTGATCCCGGTTGACTGGATTCCTCAGCTGGCCATCCTGATCTCCGGCGATGCGCACATTCCGTTCCGTGCCGTATCGACCACTGACCCGAACGCTACCCTGGGCATGGCCCTGTCGGTATTTGCGTTGATCATTTTCTACAGCATCAAGGTCAAGGGCATCGGCGGTTTCATCGGCGAGCTGACCCTGCACCCGTTCGGCAGCAAGAACATCTTCGTTCAAGCCCTGCTGATCCCGGTGAACTTCCTGCTGGAATTCGTGACCCTGGTTGCCAAGCCGATTTCCCTGGCCTTGCGACTGTTCGGCAACATGTATGCCGGCGAGCTGGTGTTCATTCTGATCGCTGTGATGTTCGGCAGCGGTCTGCTCTGGCTTAGCGGCCTGGGCATTGTTCTGCAGTGGGCGTGGGCTGTGTTCCACATCCTGATCATCACCCTGCAGGCCTTCATCTTCATGATGCTGACCATCGTCTACCTGTCGATGGCGCACGAAGAGAACCATTAAGACCAGTCTCGACTAGTCTGATGTCCTTCCCGGTGAAACGGGAAGGTGGCCCTCCAGGGCTATGAAACGATTTGTTTTACCGCTTTAAAATCTAAAAAACCTAAACCATACGACGTAAAAGTCGGGAGGAAAGATGGAAACTGTAGTTGGTCTAACCGCTATCGCTGTTGCACTGTTGATCGGCCTGGGCGCCCTGGGTACTGCCATTGGTTTCGGCCTGCTGGGCGGCAAATTCCTGGAAGGCGCAGCGCGTCAGCCGGAAATGGTCCCAATGCTGCAAGTTAAAATGTTCATCGTCGCCGGCCTGCTCGACGCCGTGACCATGATCGGCGTTGGTATCGCACTGTTCTTCACCTTCGCGAACCCCTTCGTTGGTCAACTCGCTGGCTGATCACTCGACTTTTCGAGTGATTGGGGTGATGGACAACGAATGAGCGAGGTGTTGGCGTGAACATTAATGCAACCCTGATTGGCCAATCCGTTGCGTTCTTCATTTTTGTAGTGTTTTGCATGAAGTTCGTGTGGCCTCCGGTCATCGCGGCTTTGCACGAACGTCAGAAGAAGATCGCGGACGGTTTGGACGCTGCCAGCCGTGCAGCTCGCGACCTGGAGTTGGCCCACGAGAAAGTGGGTCAGCAACTGCGCGAAGCTAAAGCACAGGCAGCCGAGATCATTGAGCAAGCCAAGAAACGCGGTAACCAGATCGTCGAAGAGGCTGTTGAAAAAGCCCGCGTCGAAGCTGACCGTGTAAAGGCTTCGGCTCATGCCGAGATCGAACAGGAACTGAACGGCGTCAAAGACGCGCTGCGTGCCCAACTGGGTGCTCTGGCGGTCGGCGGTGCTGAAAAGATCCTCGGTGCCACAATCGATCAAAACGCGCACGCGGAGCTGGTTAACAAACTGGCTGCTGAAATTTAAGCGAGGGCGATCATGGCAGAACTGACCACGTTGGCCCGACCTTACGCTAAGGCAGCCTTCGAGCACGCCCAGGCCCACCAGCATCTGGCCTCTTGGTCAGCCATGCTCGGCCTGGCTGCAGCAGTGTCGCAAAACGACACCATGCAGCGCGTGCTCAAGGCCCCGCGCCTGACGAGCGCAGACAAGGCCGCCACTTTTATTGAAGTGTGCGGCGACAAGTTTGATGTAAAAGTGCAGAACTTCATCAATGTCGTTGCCGAAAACGACCGTCTCCCGCTGTTGCCGGAGATCGCCGCTCTGTTCGACCTGTACAAGGCCGAAGCAGAGAAATCGGTAGACGTTGAAGTGACCAGTGCTTTTGCATTGAACCAAGAACAGCAAGACAAACTCGCCAAGGTTCTCAGTGCACGACTCAATCGGGACGTGCGCCTGCAAGCTTCGGAGGACGCATCCCTGATTGGTGGTGTCGTTATCCGTGCCGGCGACCTGGTTATCGATGGCTCGATTCGCGGAAAAATCGCGAAACTTGCCGAAGCATTGAAATCTTGAGTTTGAAGGGGCAGCAGAGCAATGCAGCAACTCAATCCTTCCGAAATAAGTGAAATTATCAAGGGCCGCATCGACAAGCTCGATGTGACCTCCCAAGCCCGTAACGAAGGCACTGTCGTCAGCGTATCTGACGGCATCGTGCGGATTCACGGTCTGGCCGACGTCATGTACGGCGAGATGATCGAGTTTCCGGGCGGCGTCTACGGTATGGCCCTCAACCTGGAGCAAGACTCCGTAGGTGCCGTTGTATTGGGCGCATACACCAGTCTGGCCGAAGGCATGAGCGCCAAGTGCACTGGCCGCATCCTGGAGGTTCCGGTTGGTAAGGAACTGCTGGGTCGCGTAGTCGACGCACTGGGCAACCCTGTTGACGGCAAAGGTCCACTGGGCAACACCGAGACCGACGCGGTCGAGAAAGTTGCTCCAGGCGTGATCTGGCGTAAGTCGGTAGACCAGCCTGTACAGACTGGCTACAAGGCTGTCGATGCCATGATCCCTGTCGGCCGTGGCCAGCGTGAGCTGATCATCGGTGACCGTCAGATCGGTAAAACCGCTCTGGCCATCGACGCGATCATCAACCAGAAGAACAGCGGCATTTTCTGCGTCTACGTCGCCATTGGTCAGAAGCAATCGACCATCGCCAACGTGGTTCGCAAGCTGGAAGAAAACGGCGCCCTGGCCAACACGATCATCGTGGCTGCCAGCGCTTCGGAATCTCCTGCGCTGCAATTCCTGGCACCGTACTCCGGTTGCACCATGGGTGAATTCTTCCGCGACCGCGGTGAAGACGCGCTGATCGTTTATGACGATCTGTCCAAGCAAGCAGTGGCTTACCGCCAGATTTCCCTGCTGCTGCGCCGTCCACCAGGCCGTGAAGCCTACCCAGGCGACGTGTTCTATCTCCACTCCCGTCTGCTGGAGCGCGCATCCCGCGTTTCGGAAGAATACGTAGAGAAGTTCACCAACGGCGCAGTGACCGGCAAAACCGGTTCCCTGACCGCACTGCCGATCATCGAAACCCAGGCTGGCGACGTTTCCGCGTTCGTTCCGACCAACGTGATTTCCATCACCGACGGTCAGATCTTCCTGGAGTCGGCCATGTTCAACTCCGGGATCCGTCCTGCTGTGAACGCCGGTGTTTCGGTATCCCGTGTGGGTGGTGCCGCTCAGACCAAGATCATCAAGAAGCTCTCCGGTGGTATCCGTACCGCTCTGGCTCAGTACCGTGAACTGGCGGCATTCGCCCAGTTCGCATCTGACCTGGACGAAGCGACCCGCAAGCAACTTGAGCATGGTCAGCGCGTTACCGAGCTGATGAAGCAGAAGCAATACGCCCCGATGTCGATCGCTGACATGGCGTTGTCGCTGTATGCCGCTGAGCGTGGGTTCCTGACCGACGTTGAAATCGCCAAGGTCGGCAGCTTTGAACAAGCGCTGATTGCTTACTTCAACCGCGATCACGCCGAATTGATGGCGAAGATCAACGTGAAGGGTGACTTCAATGACGATATCGACGCTGGCATGAAAGCCGGTATCGAGAAGTTCAAGGCCACCCAAACCTGGTAAGCCGCAGCGGGAGCCGCAAGGCTCCCGCTTGCTAACCTGATAGGTGTTACATGGCAGGCGCAAAAGAGATTCGCAGTAAGATTGCGAGCATCAAAAGCACGCAAAAGATTACCAGCGCCATGGAAAAAGTGGCGGTCAGCAAAATGCGCAAGGCACAAATGCGCATGGCTGCTAGCCGTCCTTATGCGGAGCGTATCCGCCAGGTAATTGGGCATCTGGCCAACGCCAACCCGGAATACCGCCACCCGTTCATGATCGAGCGCGCCGTCAAGCGTGTGGGTTATGTGGTAGTGAGCAGTGACCGTGGTTTGTGCGGTGGCCTGAATACCAACCTGTTCAAGGCCCTGGTCAAGGACATGGCGGTAAACCGCGAAAACGGCGTCGAGATCGATCTGTGTGTGGTGGGTAGCAAGGGTGCGGCCTTTTTCCGCAACTTCGGCGGTAACGTCGTAGCAGCTATCAGCCACCTGGGTGAAGAGCCGTCGATCAATGATTTGATCGGCAGTGTGAAGGTGATGCTGGATGCGTACCTGGAAGGCCGGATTGACCGCCTGTCCGTGGTATCCAACAAGTTCATCAACACCATGACCCAGCAGCCAACCGTGGAGCAATTGATTCCACTGGTGGCGACTCCGGATCAGGAACTCAAGCACCACTGGGACTACCTCTACGAACCAGACGCCAAAGAGCTGCTTGACGGCTTGATGGTGCGCTACGTGGAGTCGCAGGTGTACCAGGCGGTGGTCGAGAACAACGCAGCTGAACAAGCGGCGCGGATGATCGCGATGAAAAACGCTACCGATAACGCCGGTGATCTGATCAGCGATTTGCAGCTGATCTACAACAAGGCGCGTCAGGCTGCGATCACCCAAGAGATCTCGGAAATCGTCGGCGGCGCTGCCGCGGTTTAACGGTTCAAATATTCAGAGGATCCAGCTATGAGTAGCGGACGTATCGTTCAAATCATCGGCGCCGTTATCGACGTGGAATTCCCACGCGACAGCGTACCGAGCATCTACAACGCGCTGAAAGTACAAGGCGCGGACACTACTCTGGAAGTTCAGCAGCAGCTGGGCGACGGCGTAGTTCGTACCATTGCGATGGGTTCGACCGAAGGCTTGAAGCGCGGTCTGGACGTTATCGACTCTGGCGCAGCCATCTCCGTACCGGTCGGTAAAGCGACCCTGGGCCGGATCATGGACGTACTGGGCAACCCGATTGACGAAGCCGGTCCGATCGACACCGAAGAGCGTTGGGGCATTCACCGTCCAGCACCTTCGTTCGCCGAGCAAGCAGGCGGCAACGACCTGCTGGAAACCGGCATCAAGGTTATCGACCTGGTCTGCCCGTTCGCCAAAGGCGGTAAAGTCGGTCTGTTCGGTGGTGCCGGTGTAGGCAAGACCGTAAACATGATGGAACTGATCCGTAACATCGCCATCGAGCACAGCGGTTATTCCGTGTTCGCCGGTGTGGGTGAGCGTACCCGTGAGGGTAACGACTTCTACCACGAGATGAAGGACTCCAACGTTCTGGACAAAGTGGCACTGGTTTACGGTCAGATGAACGAGCCGCCGGGCAACCGTCTGCGCGTGGCACTGACCGGCCTGACCATGGCCGAGAAGTTCCGTGACGAAGGTAACGACGTTCTGCTGTTCGTCGACAACATCTACCGTTACACCCTGGCCGGTACTGAAGTATCCGCACTGCTGGGCCGTATGCCTTCGGCAGTAGGTTACCAGCCGACCCTGGCTGAAGAGATGGGCGTTCTGCAAGAACGTATCACTTCGACCAAGGAAGGTTCGATCACCTCGATCCAAGCGGTATACGTACCTGCGGATGACTTGACCGACCCGTCGCCAGCCACCACCTTCGCCCACTTGGACGCCACCGTCGTTCTGTCCCGTGACATCGCTTCCCTGGGTATCTACCCAGCGGTCGATCCACTCGACTCGACTTCGCGCCAGCTGGACCCGAACGTGATCGGCCAGGAGCACTACGACACCGCTCGCGGCGTTCAGTACGTGCTGCAGCGTTACAAAGAACTGAAGGACATCATTGCGATCCTGGGTATGGACGAGCTGTCGGAAGCCGACAAGCAGTTGGTAAACCGTGCTCGTAAGATCCAGCGCTTCTTGTCGCAGCCGTTCTTCGTGGCTGAAGTCTTCACCGGTGCCTCGGGTAAATACGTTTCCCTGAAAGACACCATTGCTGGCTTCAAAGGCATCCTCAACGGTGACTACGACCACCTGCCAGAACAAGCGTTCTACATGGTCGGCGGCATCGAAGAAGCGATCGAGAAAGCCAAGAAACTGTAATCCTGGCGCCCGGAAACGGGCGCTCATCAGGTTGAGGCAATCAGATGGCTATGACAGTCCATTGCGATATCGTCAGCGCGGAAGGGGAAATCTTCTCCGGTCTGGTCGAGTTTGTAACAGCGCACGGTGACCTGGGTGATCTTGGTATCGCCATGGGTCACGCTCCGCTGATTACCAGCTTGAAGCCAGGTCCGATCACACTGACCAAGCAAGGCGGGGAACGTGAGGTGTTTTACATCTCCGGTGGTTTCCTCGAGGTTCAGCCGAACATGGTCAAGGTACTTGCCGATACCGTGCAACGTGCCGGCGACCTGGATGAAGCCTCCGCTCAGGAAGCCGTCAAGGCTGCCGAGAAGGCGCTGAACGAAAAAGGCGCAGACTTCGACTACAGCGCTGCTGCAGTCCGTCTGGCCGAAGCCGCAGCCCAGCTGCGCACGCTCCAGCAGATCCGCAAGAAGTAAGCGGCCTGGCCGTTACACTTCACGCGTGATTGATTAAAAAGGGTAGCCTCGGCTACCCTTTTTCTTTTATTGCAAAATACTTCTTTGGTCTGAAGCCGGACCGCCCAGGATTGGTAGCCATTCATGTCTCTTGAAATCGTAATTCTCGCCGCAGGCCAGGGCACCCGCATGCGTTCAGCCCTGCCCAAGGTGTTGCACCCGGTCGCAGGCAATTCCATGCTCGGTCATGTTATCCACAGTGCCCGGCAGTTGGACCCGCAACGCATTCATGTCGTCATCGGTCACGGTGCCGATGTGGTACGTGAGCGTCTGGCTGCAGACGACTTGAATTTCGTATTGCAGGACAAGCAACTGGGCACCGGCCACGCCACTGCGCAAGCGGTGCCATTCATTACCGCTGACACCGTACTGATTCTGTACGGTGACGTGCCGCTGATCGAAGTGGAAACCCTGCAACGCCTGCTCAAGCATGTGGTGCCAGGCCAGATGGGCCTGCTCACCGTTGAGCTGGACGACCCCACCGGCTACGGACGCATCGTGCGCAACGTCGACGGTAAGGTCGCCGCGATCGTCGAACACAAGGACGCCAGCGAAGCCCAGCGCGCCATTACCGAAGGCAACACCGGCATTCTCGCCGTGCCGGCTGACAAGCTGGGCGACTGGATGAGCCGCCTGTCCAACAACAACGCCCAAGGCGAGTACTACCTCACTGACGTCATCGAGATGGCCGTCAGTGACGGCCTGCTGGTCGCCACCGAACAGCCTCACGACCCGATGGAAGTGCAGGGCGCCAACGACCGCAGGCAGCTGGCTGAGCTGGAGCGCCACTACCAACTGCGCGAAGGCCGCCGCCTGATGGCCCAGGGCGTCACCCTGCGTGACCCGGCGCGTTTCGATGTGCGGGGTGAAGTGACGGTGGGCCGTGACGTGCTGATCGATATCAATGTGATCCTGGAAGGCCGCGTGATCATTGAAGACGACGTGGTGATTGGTCCGAACTGCGTGATCAAGGACAGCACCTTGCGCAAGGGCGTGGTGGTCAAGGCCAACAGCCATATCGACGGTGCGGTGATGGGCGAGGGCAGCGATGCCGGTCCGTTTGCGCGATTGCGTCCGGGAACGGTGATGGGCGCCAGGGCGCACGTCGGCAATTTCGTCGAGCTTAAAAACGCCAGGATGGGCGACGATGCAAAAGCGGGCCACCTGGCTTACCTCGGCGATGCGGTAATCGGTGCTCGCAGCAACATTGGCGCCGGTGCAATTACCTGTAACTACGATGGTGCCAACAAGTACCAGACGACGATTGGAGAGGACGTGTTCATCGGCTCCAACAACTCGCTGATTGCCCCCGTTACGATCGGCGATGGTTCCAACACCGCCGCCGGCTCAACCATCAACCAGGATGTGGATAAGTCCCAACTGGCCGTGGCCCGTGCTCGCCAACGCAACATCGATGGCTGGAAACGCCCGGTCAAAATCAAGAAGACCTGAGTTATCCACAGTCTGGCCAGCATCAAAACTCAATGTGGGAGGGGGCTTGCCCCCGATAGCAGTGTGTCAGTCAACTCATCAGGTGACTGATACACCGCCATCGGGGGCAAGCCCCCTCCCACATTTGCCTGTGTTATTTAAAAAATAGTGATAGCCATCGCTTGACGATCTTTCGCCAATAGGTTTTGATTGCCTTCGTTATCTTTCGAAACGAAACTTATCAACACCATGTCGAAACGAAATACTCCCCAACGTCGCCACAATATCCTCACCTTGCTCAATGAACAGGGCGAAGTGAGCGTGGACGAATTGGCTAAGCATTTCGAAACCTCGGAAGTCACCATCCGCAAGGACTTGGCCGCCCTCGAAAGTAATGGCCTGCTCCTGCGCCGGTATGGTGGTGCAATCACCATGCCTCAGGAGCTGGTGGGCGACGCGGCTCAACCGGTCTCTGCCTACAAGCGTGCGATTGCCCGTGCCGCCGTGGTGCGCTTGCGTGAACACGCGCGCATCATCATCGACAGCGGCAGCACCACCGCCGCGATGATCCCCGAACTGGGCCATCAACCCGGCCTGGTGGTCATGACCAATTCCCTGAACGTGGCCCGCGCCTTGAGCGAGCTGGAGCATGAACCGGTGCTGCTGATGACCGGCGGCACCTGGGATCCGCATTCGGATTCGTTCCAGGGCCAGGTCGCCGAGCAGGTGCTGCGTTCCTACGATTTTGATCAATTGTTCATCGGCGCCGACGGCATCGATTTGCAGCGCGGTACCACCACCTTCAACGAATTGTTGGGCCTGAGCCGTGTCATGGCCGAGGTCGCCCGTGAAGTCGTGGTGATGGTCGAATCCGACAAGATCGGCCGCAAGATTCCCAACCTGGAACTGCCCTGGAGCAGCGTCCATACCCTTATCACCGATGATCGCCTGCCGCCTGAGGCCCGCGACCAGATCCAAGCCCGCGGCATTACGCTGATATGCGCGGCAGTCATCTAGGAGAAACACCATGTGTGGAATTGTTGGCGCAGTCGCCGAACGTAATGTAACCGCCATCCTCATCGAAGGCCTCAAGCGCCTGGAATACCGTGGCTATGACAGCGCCGGTGTGGCGGTCTTCACCAATGCCGGCAAGCTCGAGCGTATGCGCCGTCCGGGCAAGGTCAGCGAGTTGGACCAGGCCCTGGCCGGTGAGCCATTGGTAGGCCGTTTGGGCATTGCCCACACTCGTTGGGCCACCCACGGTGCGCCGTGCGAGCGCAACGCTCACCCGCACTTTTCGGGCGACCTGGCCGTGGTGCACAACGGCATCATCGAAAACCACGAAGTGCTGCGCGAACAACTCAAGGGCCTGGGCTACGTGTTCACTTCGGACACCGATACCGAAGTCATCGCCCACCTGCTCAACCACAAGCTCAAGGACCACAGCGACCTGACCACTGCCCTCAAGGCCACGGTCAAGGAACTGCACGGCGCCTATGGCCTGGCCGTGATCAGCGCGAGCCAACCTGACCGCCTGGTTGCCGCCCGCAGTGGCAGCCCGTTGGTGATCGGCCTGGGCCTGGGCGAGAACTTTCTCGCCTCCGACCAACTGGCCCTGCGTCAGGTGACCGACCGTTTCATGTACCTGGAAGAAGGCGATATCGCCGACATCCGCCGTGAAAGCGTGCAGATCTGGGACGTCAACGGTCAGTCCGTCGAGCGCGAAGCCGTGCAATACCGCGACGGTGCCGAAGCCGCCGACAAGGGCGAGTTCCGCCACTTCATGCTCAAGGAAATCCACGAGCAGCCGTCCGTGGTGCAGCGCACCCTGGAAGGTCGCCTGAGCCAGAACCAGGTGCTGGTCAACGCCTTCGGCCCACAGGCCGCCGAGCTGTTCGCCAAAGTGCGCAACGTGCAAATCGTCGCCTGCGGCACCAGCTACCACGCCGGCATGGTTGCGCGTTACTGGCTGGAAGAACTGGCCGGCATCCCGTGCCAGGTCGAAGTCGCCAGCGAGTTCCGCTACCGCAAGGTGGTGGTGCAGCCTGACACCCTGTTCGTGACCATCTCCCAGTCCGGCGAAACCGCCGACACCCTGGCCGCCCTGCGCAACGCCAAGGAACTGGGCTTCCTCGGCAGCCTGGCGATCTGCAACGTCAGCATCAGCTCCCTGGTGCGTGAATCCGACCTGACCCTGCTGACCCAGGCCGGTCGCGAAATCGGCGTGGCTTCCACCAAAGCCTTTACCACCCAACTGGTCGGCCTGTTGCTGCTGACCTTGTCCCTCGGCCAAGTGCGCGGCACCCTTGCCGAAGGCGTTGAAGCCACCCTGGTGGAAGAACTGCGCCGCCTGCCGACCCGCCTGGGCGAAGCCCTGGCCATGGACGGCACCGTGGAAAAAGTCGCCGAACTGTTTGCCGACAAGAACCACACCCTGTTCCTCGGCCGTGGCGCGCAATACCCGGTGGCCATGGAAGGTTCGCTGAAACTCAAGGAAATATCGTACATCCACGCCGAAGCCTACCCGGCCGGCGAGCTGAAACACGGCCCATTGGCCCTGGTGGATGACGACATGCCGGTGGTCACCGTGGCGCCGAACAACGAACTGCTGGAAAAGCTCAAATCCAACCTGCAGGAAGTGCGCGCCCGTGGCGGCCAACTGATCGTGTTCGCCGACGAAAAGGCCGGCATGACCAACGGTGAAGGCACTCATGTGATCAACATGCCGCACATCCATGACACCTTGTCGCCGATCCTCTACACCATTCCGCTGCAGTTGCTGTCGTACTACGTCGCCGTGCTCAAGGGCACCGACGTTGACCAACCGCGCAACCTGGCGAAGTCGGTGACGGTGGAATAAGCCTGATTGGCGTACCGAAAGGGGTGTTTCCAAAGAATAAAGGATGTCACAAAATAATAAAGGTTGTCACAAGTCGGTAAAGTGTGTCACAAGCCTCTATCCCGGCGCTTTTGCCGGGGTAGTGGCAGGTTCAGGAATAACGGCTCATTATCTACCTCGCCACTGTCACTTCTGTCCTGGCTAAACCCGCTCATGAATTCCCCACGCCACATGCCCTGTGCCGTACTGATCGAGTGGATCGCCTAACAATGAGCGACTCGTGAAATGACATCTGCGCCCGTTGCACCAAAAAAACCTGCTACCTCCAGATTGATGACTCAGCGGAAGATTGATAGGAAAATCAAATCAGGTCGTGGCTCTGGCGTAAGAGAATCCTATGAGCCCTGGATCAAGATTTGGGATATGCAATCGAGGGGCGTGTCTCACCTTGTGCCGGGAGTGAAATTCCATCGCAGCCATCATCTGCTATCCAACGCTGAGCGTGACTATCACCTGATCCTTGAGCAGGATCCCTCTATCATCGACGTTCGCGAGCAGTTTCCGCTTTTAACACAAGCTGAAACCCAAGCGATCGCTTCGAGTCTAAACTTCCGTCACCCTGTGTACCCGGGTACTCAGATCCCTGTCGTTATGACTACAGACTTCCTTATCACTTTCATAGATTCAGAGGGCGAAGAAAGGCTGGCCGCGCGTTCTGTAAAGTATCGAAAGGAATTTGAGGAAGCCGGTATCAGGGAGCGGAATCGGATGGCAGAAAAGCTTGAAATCGAAGCAAAGTACTGGGCTATGAGGAAGGTAGAATGGAAACTTGTTTTCCATGAAAATCTTTCGAAAATCAAAATAAAAAACTTAACTATTCTTAGAAGTTATGCACATATCCATCCCTCTTTGCCTACGGATAAGAATGTTAATAGCCTGCTAGAATATATAGCTGAATGTGCGACTGATCAATTGCCCTTAAAAGCACTTTTAGAAAAAGCTTCAAGGTCAATTTTTATCGAATATATGAATGTTAAACGACTGTTTCATCTTCTTTTATGGACGGGTAGGCTTAAGACGGACCTAACTAATAGTTTGATAAGCTTATCCGAGCCGTTGCGCGTCTGGGTTAGTGATTCGTCCTTTTCCGGTGCACCAAAAATTGAGGTACCCCGCCATGCTTAGTCTGGGCGTTAACAGTATCGTTTCTCCAGGTGAGAGCTCTGGGCTTCTGAAGAAACCAGTTAGGGTTTTAGGAATAAGGAATGATTTTGTCTTAGTTATTGAATTGGGAACGAATCCATCTAAGCCTTGGCGCATTGAAAGGTCGCTTTTAGTTGAAGAGATAAATAATGGTGAGGCGGTGCTCAATCTCGAAATGGTGCCCATGCATCTGCTTCGAAGCGATGATGAGATTGGCGAGAATGAAAAAATAAGCAGGGAAAAGAATTGGAAACTAGTACGTGGTTTAGTGGAGGGTCAGGTTCCACTCGATATTTTAACGTCTAACTTTGGAGCTCTCGTTGCTAATCATGCGCTGGTGATGGGGGTAGACCGAAAACAAATCTATCGCCTGCTTTATCGGTATTGGAGCATGGGGCAGACACGTAACGCTTTTTTATGGAATACAAGTGCGTGTGGAGGTCCTGGGAAATCAAAAAACCGTACCTCCGGTATAGTTCCTGGCCGACCGCTTAAATATCGTGGCGTAGTAGTGGATGATGGTGGCGCAATTTTGCTCGAAGCGCGACACGTGGGGCATATCCGTCTGGCTTATGGTCGCGTTGCCAGTGGCAGATGTGGCAGCCTAAAGAGAGCGCATGAATGGATGCTCGATAAATTTTATAGGTCGGTCAAGTCCGATGGTTCGAAGGGAAACCTTATACGCGGCAGCTATCCCTCCATCCACCAACTGAATCATCATGGAAAACTCTTTTTTGATGAACTCTATAGATTGAAGACTCGCGGCGGAGCAATCCGTTACAACAAAGATCATCGTCCGCTAGTGGGGTCTGCCTCGGAGGGGTTGGTCGGTGCCGGCCATCGGTACGAAATCGACTCGACCGTTGCTGACGTATATCTGGTCCATCGAGTCAATCGGCTGTGGCTTATTGGCAGGCCAGTGTTGTATGTAGTGGTCGATACGTTCACCAGGATGATTGTAGGCGTTCATGTGGGTCTTGAGGGACCCAGTTGGAATGGCGCTAGGCATGCCATCTACAACGCCTGCACTGCCAAGAAAGATTTTTGCAAGCGCTATAACATTGAGATTGATGAGGGTGACTGGCCTTGCGCTCACCTGCCAGTTGAAATTGTCGCAGATCGAGCCGAGCTGCTCAGTGAAGCTGGGGAGACGATGACAAAGACTTTAGGTACGGTCCTCAAGATTTTGCCACCGTTTCGGCCGGACTGGAAAAGTATCATTGAGAGCCGGTTTCGCCTGATCAACGAAAAGCTGGATTTGAAATTTTCCCCGGGCGGCGTAGATGCTCGGAAAATGGAGCGTGGTGATCGTGACTACCAGCTGGATGCCATCTTCGATATCGATGAGTTTACTGAAATGGTCATCGTCGGTGTTCTGGCTCACAACAAGAGCCTTCGCGTCCCTCATCTTCTGACCCGGGAGATGATCGCTGCGGAAGTAGAGCCCACTCCGATAGCTATGTGGAACTGGTCTATGGCAAACAATCTTCTGAATTCGAAAGTCGTGTCGCCCGCGGAGCTTAAGATTGCGTTGTTGCCCTCGCAGGAGTGTCGCATCGGCCGAGGCGGTATCAGTTTTCAAGGCGTGCAGTACACGTGTGAAACGGCTATCCGTTCAGAGTGGTTGGAACGCTCTCACAATTTCAAAACCAGATACGTCAGGGTTTTTTACGATCCAAACTCGATCGAGAATTGCTGGATCAAGTCTGAGGCCGGTTTCGAGCCGTTGACCATCGTACCGCAGCACCGTGCTAAGTATGCGGGGCTTCGTATGGAGGAGGTCCTCGATATGATCAAGATTTTGAACCAGGTCTCGCCTGACGCCCGATATGAAGATGCTTCCACTGGAGCACTCCTCCAGAGTCGTCAAGAGGAAATCCTTAACCGGGCGAAAGCTAAACGGAGGGCCCAAGGCAACCCAGAATCAGACGCTGAGTTTAAGCATGACAAGCGTTCGAAGCGTGCCACAGAAACTCAGAATGAGCGTGACTTGCATACCGCTGATCTAAATCAACTCCGCCTTGTAAATAACTCGCCAGGCGCAGTTGAAATTTCAAATCCAGTAGTCGAAAAACCTGTTTCGGGCAGGAGCGCTGCTTTTCTGAAACTGGTGATCAACGCGGATAACGAGGCCAATCATGAGTGACTTCAGTTTTGCGCCTGCTGAGTACGTCTCGACAGGCATGCCTCAATACGATGGTAATCCCCTGATTGAGTGCCTCCCCAAGATTCTGTCGGATGTCGATGTCGTCAGACGCATCGGAAATGCCCCTGCACGGCCTAATGAGACGGAAAGGGCGATGGACCCGAAACTTCGTGGTCATGGGATTAACAGGCTGAAGGACGTCGTCGTACCATTTGAAATCCACCTGCGACTGGAGGATTTGTTCAGTCAGTTGATTCGGTACGGGTACACCGGACGCAATCCTTTGCATGCGTCCACCGTAAAGCACCGATTGCCTTCTTCTGCCGAAATCAAGGGGCACGGATTTATGTCCACCGCAGAAACAATGACCCTGATCGGGTTGAGCGGAATGGGCAAAACGACTGCACTCAACGCCATTGCCAAACTTTATCCACAGGTGATCAGCCACAGTAAATACAAGGAGCAGATATTCATTGAGACGCAGGTGGTGTGGCTCAAGATCGAATGTCCGCACGATGGCTCGTTACGGGGGTTTTGTGCGGCTTTCTTCTCTTCGTTGGATGCGGCATTAGGCATCGAGAAATATTCCAGCAGAGGCTCTACTGGTCGCAGCATCAGTGTCATGCTTCAAAACATCAGTCAACTGTGCAAAACCTTTTCTATTGGCGCGCTTATCATTGATGAAATGCAGCACCTTTGCTCGTCTCGAGGCGGCCAGGATCGTGAAAAGCTGCTCAATTTCTTCGTGACACTATCGAATGACGCAGGCGTCCCACTGGTCTATGTCGGCACAAATGCAATGCTTCCGCTGTTTTCAGGTGTATTACGAAATGCTCGCCGTGCGGCGGGAATGGGGCCGATCGCTTTTGACAGATTCTCCGAGGATGATCCATTTTGGGCGCACTTGGTGTCCCAACTCTGGGCTTACGACTGGACCAAAACTCCCGCCCCGTTGACGGGGCGGCTGCTTTCCAAAATCTACGATCTCACCCAAGGAAACACTGACTTTTTAGCCAAACTCCTAATGCTTTCTCAGCGTCATGCAATCTGGGAGGGCATCGACTCTATCTCACCAGCGTTACTTCAGCAGGTGTACGACAATCAGATGAGGCTCCTCCATAAGCCCGTTGAGGCACTCCGGAGCGGCGACCCATTGCAGATCGCTGACTTCGAGGACATGATGCCTACAAAGGACCAGATCGCGCAGATGATGAATTACGATCTGGCGCGCCGTGCCGATAGAACTCACCTTTCTCTCATTGCCCAAGCAGCGATTGCACCCGTCGAGCATATTGAAACAGAGGCTGTGAAGTCGGTCCGCAAGCCAGTAGTTCCGGTTGCCAACGAGACACTACCAAGCGCCCATTTTTCTAAAGGCGATGATGTTGAGGCGCAACTTAAACAGCGTGGCTGGGTGGATCCGAACTCTGCCTGGTGACATGAATCGCGGGAGCCAAGTCAATGGAGCGCTTGCATTGGTTTCCTCAGCCGTTTCCCGATGAGTTGCTCTACAGCCTAGCGGTGCGCTATCACAGACTATCGGCAAACCACAGTTATCGCCGGACAAGCCAGGATTTATTTGGCGTGTATTCTCGGACTTGCGGCTCAATCCTGCCATGCTGCTTGGGGACCTTATCTCAGGAGTTAGCCCGGGCCTATTCGGTGAACGAGCTAATTAACCGTTTTACGCTTTTACCTCTCTATGAGCCTTTTTTGAGTGAAGCGAAGCGCAGTGCCGCGCGAGCCGCGATGGCTGGTAATTCCGGAACTGGTCTGAAGATGAGCTTAGGCCTCACAGCGTCAGGTTTCCTCAAGCATGCGTCCTTTCGATATTGCGAAAGCTGCGTTGCTGAAGACAGTCGCAATTGCGGCTCGGCCTACTGGCACCGTATTCACCAAGCGATGGGCGTTTGTGTTTGCTCCCTGCATGGGAAGGCACTCCGCGCAATTACATTTCCGGATGGAGCCGATTGGCGTTGCATGCTGCTCCCGGGAGAGGCAGTAGGTTCCCAGATCATGGAGACTCCTGCCGAATCTGCAGTTGATATCGTAAGTCAGATGCAGTTATGGGCTCTCAATCATCCTACGGATGTGCAGAGGCTCCTAGCTGGTAACTTCCTGGGATACCGGTTGGAGAAGATGGGATTTCTCAAGTCCGGCAGGATTAAGGAGCAGGCTTTACGGGCTTTCTTGACGCCGAGTCTTTTACTTAGCTCTCTCGCTAATGAGTTTCAGGAGATCTGCCACTCCTGTGACTGGGTATTTACAGTCTTGCGCCCCCGCGAGAGGGTCATACAGCCTTTGAAATTTTATTTTCTTTGCTGGCTCCTTGAGACAGACCTCGAACAGCTAAGGGCTTTCGATCCTCAAGCTGATACTTGCAACGAAGAAGCACATAAAGGCAATGACCCTGGTACCACTATCGATCACGGCGAAGTCCAGGCGCGTCGGGCAGTGTTTTCAAGCAGCCTCAATATGAAATGTCATGAAAAGCCTGGCTATCAGTGGCTGTACCGCCATGATAGGGAGTGGCTAGCAGATTACGTGTCTGCACATCCCTTTATCCGATTAAGGCCGGAGTTAGTCGATTGGGACGCACGAGATCTAGCGCTAGCTCGAGATCTGCTAGTGGCGAGGGATCAGATCCTATCTACACAGAGCAGGCCTCAAAAGATCACCCGCGCGGCGCTGGGCAGGAAAGTCGCCCATAGCTACGATTTTTTGAGGAGGCCAGGTAAATTTCCAATAAGCTTTTTACTGATGAAGGACATGCTGGAATCTGATCATGACTATCAAATTCGTAAAATCTACTGGGCGGTGAGGCATTATCTTCCGCCTGAGCAAAGCGCTGTGAGTGTTGTATACCGACTTGCCGGAATCAGGGTGCCTCATGTCACTGTGAAGGAAGTATTACATATACTTTCAATCGCATGATTTACTACCAATAAACTCTAAGCTTTAGAGTTAATAACTTATATATCTCAACTATTTTACTTATCGAGAAGATGTTTCGCTCTTGAGCAATAAATTAAAATATACTTCGGCAGTCTCGCACCCAAGAAATGCGAGTATAGTGTAATTGTTGTCTGAGTAAGTTTTGGAAATAGGGGTTCTTAAGTCTACGCCAAATTTGTTTTTTATAAGATTTTTTATAAAATCTTCATTTTGGTTTATTTCATTTCCATATCTCAAGCGAATGCTATTAATAATCAGCCAATCAGTTCTATATGACATAGGCGTGGCACCATTGTACGTCAACAAGTCGGCAACAAATTTTGAATAGGCGAAGCTGAATGAGTCTGGCTCTTCGACTTGAGATTTATATTTTTGGCTGCATATGCTCAGTCTAGAAATCTGATGGTTTTTTATTAGCGTTAAGCATGTTGTGCATCTATCCATGAGTCTTGAGCCATGCACGCTACAGACTTGTACCGACGTAGGGACATGTCTTCGGTGGACATATGCCGTGCCATAGTTTTCAAAATCCTCTAATGCACAAATAGGACAAATTTTCCTCCAAGCCGCTGGGGTTACAGCAATATCTTTTCTAGTTCGCGCAAGTGCTGCAGTCAGCGGGTACAAGGTATGGTTTTTTAGAACTTCTTCAGATACGTTTCTTTCTGTAAAGAAATCAGGGAATTGAAATATGGCGTGTGCTCTAGATTCATATTTATCACCAGGTGCGTATCCGTAGCCTTTTCTGGGCAATGGTTTTATGTGAAAGTCTTTCAGCGCTACTGTTTTGAGGCCCAGCATCTCGTTCCCTCTCTGTAGCACAGACGCAATATACTCCCCGGGCAAGGGTGTAAAAATTTTCATCAGTTATTCCGTAATCGGCCTTTCCTGGCAGCGCTGCAAGCGCACAAGCCGGCTATTCTACTTGATAGTTATCCGTTTGATGATTTACCTGATTTTTACTAGACTATTGCCCGTCAGCGGTCGCGTTTTGGGATGATGCCGCCGTGGCTAATGTTTTAGATGACGGTCTGCTCAGGCGGATCTTGAGGTATCAGCTTGGATAAGCGCGCATCAGTGAACCTGGCTTGCGAGGATGCAAATGAAGGGACGTCGTAAGGTTAAAACTGACAAATGGCATATGCGCGATCAGTTCATTCGCGAAGCCCGGGCCATACTCGCTTCAAAGCCGGACGCCGGCCAGCGCTTTATGCGTATCACTGCGCAGACGGAGCTTGAGGAGCCTGTCGGGCTACTTGCTGGTAGCCGCAAGGCACCGGAAGGAATTTCAACAAAAAAACACTAGCCCGTTAACTCAGGTACTTCGCATGCCAAACGAGTTGATTGCACGAGCACACGATGACGGTGTAGCGCCATCTTTCGCTCATGAACGCGAGCGTAGCGCTGCAGTGCTGATGCTTAGCTACCAGTGGAAATATCCAAATATATCCTGTTGACTATAATTTATAGTCAGCAGGATGTATTTGGATATTTACCAGGATCCGCACGCTTGGTGGTGCTTTCGCAGAAATGGCCCACAATGTCACGCTGATGCAAAATTGACCATCTGCCGACTTGGCGATTCAATGCCTCATAAGTATTCAGTCCTAAGTCAGACCTGCTAACGCTTGACGAAGTAGAAGCTTGGGTCAGCGAAAATGTAGCCGATGGGTCAATGATGCATCAGCAGTAACAACCATGAACGGCAGAAAACGTCCAAAACGTCGGCCAGAAAGCACTGGCCGCAACGCCAGTGCCTCTGCACAAAAGCCCTGCTGTCTAGTTCAAGTTCAGCCGCTTGCGTGTCTCGTCGCTCATGAAGATATCGTAAATATGCCGATACTCGCGGGCCTGGGTCTCAATCGCCGTTACCTTGTGATACCGAATTGAGTCGTGCACAACAATTACCTTGGTAGGTGGCTTAAACGGATTGTCCAATTCTACCTCGACCACAACGGGGGGCTTTTCGTCGCCAAGTCTTTCAGCATCGGCCTCCGGCGGCGGTACATAGGCAAGGCGGCTTGCCTCGGGGAACAAGACTACGTTGGTACCCGTCTCGCCCGTCTGCACGGATGGGAAGACCAGACCGTCGACCTGCTTGCCAAAGCGCAGCCGTAAGTACTCGAACACCACCTGGGTCGAAAGATAGCTCAGCTCATCATTACGAGCCTTTGGCCTCGACATCTTTTTCACAAGTGACCCCAAGAATACCTTGCGGTGTAGTGCATCACGAAACCCCACGTCCAAGAGCTTCAGATCCGGGGGTTCAACTTGGTTTAGGGCCGTGAGGTCCAGGAGCTTCAGTTCGGCGACTGGAGTCAGCGCTGCGCTCACTACGTGATCCCCCGTAATGGAGCGGATTTCGCTCAGACAGGTCTCTCGCTCCAGCGCGCAATAGAGAGCGGAAATTCCGTT
Source organism: Pseudomonas orientalis (assembly GCF_001439815.1). Lineage (GTDB taxonomy): Bacteria > Pseudomonadota > Gammaproteobacteria > Pseudomonadales > Pseudomonadaceae > Aquipseudomonas > Aquipseudomonas orientalis. Next base: position 154,656 of record NZ_JYLM01000012.1, read on the forward strand.
CGGCGTCATCCTTTGACTGCTTGCCATGAACCTCGGAGTTGGGCCGAATTGACCAGCGGGATCATTGATTATTTTCTCTGCTTCGCTGAAGCCTTTAGCAAGACGCGCACGGTACATCAAGTCGCCATTTATTATGGTCCGGATGGCTTCAGGCTTAAGTCCTTCGTCATCGGCGACCAACATAGAAAAAACCGAGTCGAGAAATTTTCCGGCATTCGGGTTGAAGAAACGGTGCGTGTACTGCACACCCTCAACGAACTGGTCCCAAAGACCTTCGTAGGAGTTCACCTCCATCGCGTCATCTTCGCCATAAAAGTGCGTAGTGTCGCCGACATCATCTAGATTGAATTCGGAGGGAACGCCGTTACGCAAATCGTCGAAATACGATTCATTTCCGAGATCCAACCATTCCGAGAGAACAATGTCTATTTCTGCAATGGGGAACAGTTCAACCCTGGCCCCATACATCATGCTGAGCTCGTATTCCGAGAGATCCTCCTTACGGGCAATATTCTCGCTAACCCGGGCATAGACGTATTCAAATAGAACCTGGGCCTCAATAGCCGTCCCACGGCGCTGGCAATATTTGCATTCAGCTTCCTGACTGTGCGTATCGAACAGCTTCTTGAGAGCTTCCGGAGTGACGCATTCAATACAAATCATCGCTGCTTCCTGAAGATTCTTTTTCCCATGCATGCCTGGAGACACTTACTTAGCAAAGCTGGCAGCGCGCGTGTAACCGCAAAAAGCGGCAGCTGATTGCTAAGGTAACCTCCTTCAGGGATCATTTGAACAGACACTCCAAGGAGGGCGAAGCCACTCATGTCCCCAGATAAATCGCTTGTCGCTGCCCTTCAAACGCTGTGGGACATCCCGCCACCGGGTCCACATAATCTCTGGAGCAGCCGGGAGTTCGTCGCACTTAAGGAATTGCTCACCAAGCGTTACCGCAGCGGAAAGTCCACCTTCGGGCTGGAGCCCTCCATTGGCAATGCGCTTAGGTCGCTGGGTCTACCATGCAGCACCTCCCATCTACTCAACCAGCCCAGGCCGGAAATGGAGAAGGTGGCCGCCGCGTTAGCTCACGAGTTCCAACGGACTACCACTAGGCGGCGATACCTCTGCCCGCTCGATATGGCCGATGAGCTCCCGTCCTTCCAGTTTGGCAATGCCCGTATGGGTCGATTCGATGCTGCCGAACTTGAGGTTTTGTTCAATGCGCCCCGCTTAGAGCGCTGTTATCCCGGCATACGGCTGGACGCTCGGCGTCTGTCCCAGTTTCATTGGCTGGTCGTAGAGGAAGACGTATCTGTTCGCAGCGAATCCGGCGATCGCCAGTTCTCCTGGCTTGACCTCCCCATCGGAAAGGATCTGGGCGAGATCGTTCCCCATCGCGGGCGCTTCCCCGCGGAGGTGGAGAGCGCACTGTTCTTTCTGCTGCTGGCGCCATGGGAAGACTGGGCAGAGATGACCGATGTGGACTGGCGTGGTTTCCAGCTGCCTTGGGTCTACACCGTCGATGATGACCTATGCGCTTTCCCGCAACCGCCGCCGCCACCTGAGCGGCTGTCGTGGGAACCATGTTCCTACCAAGTGGACCACGACGAATGGGAGGAATCTGAGTGCCCAATGTGGCTGCGAACCTGGGCAACCGCCAAGGATGTACGGCAGGCACTGGAAGCCAGGTGGGGGCTAATGCAAGCAGCGAGTGTTCAGGCATCGGAACTTTTCTCAACGCCGGTGGAGCATTTCCTGGTTCGTGCGTTCCTTTCCGATGGCATCGATGAAGTGATGGCGCACCTCATCATGATCGAGGCCGCGTTTGGCGCGGAGGCAGACCACAGACGCAAGTTGCGACTGACAGGCGATAATTACGACGAATCGCCGACACGTAGGGTTGCGGCAAGACTGAGCGCCGCCATAGTCGAGCCGGGCGCAGCAGAGGAGTATCTGGACCTTTACGACATGCGTTGTACCTACGTTCACGGGCGCCCTGAAGGTCGTATCATCTCCACCCAACAGCGGGTCTTGGCGCGTCGCCTTGCACGCAAAGCGGCAAACGCCTTGGTTGGCCTAGCGCAAGCACAGCAGTCCCGCGAAATCGTACTGCTCGACTTGCTCAATCGCGGCGTGAAGAACCTCCCTCCCAAGCCGTGACCATGCCGCTTTGCCACGGGACTGAATTGCACACGGCGGTATGGGGAATGGAACTTGCGGGAAGAAAGGTCAAGAAAAGGGCGTTTATGCGGTGTATCGCGAATGTCCGCATTGGGTCGTTCTTTGCCCGGAATGTCTACGAATCGTACTGGTAAAATCCGATGCAAATGATTGGTCAGATTGAATGCAAATGTGTGGGCAAGTCCTTGCAATGTTCCAGCAACGCGATTTTTCGGAAATCATTGCGACAATTAGCTACCGTTGGCTGCCTTTTACATTGATTTAATCGATACCACTTCCACGTATCGATATTTTATTTTGGCTACTCTGAACGCTTCTTGCTCTGCCAGAAGGGTACTCAGGGTATCCGCTTCATGGACTATCTCGTATGTCTTGCCCTCAAACTCATTGCCAACGCGCAGAGTTACCTTAAGACGGGGCGTGAACGCCTTAGCGACCTTTTTCTTCTGATGTAGGTCCACTAGTTGAGCGGGTGCGATGTCCGACTGGGACGCTTCTACCGGCGCGACACTGATTTTTTCTGCTGGCGTGGTGTTACCGAAGAGTGCTATGCGCATCTCTTCCTCAGTCAATTCTGGGCTCATGTGATTTCCTGTGGATGCTATTTAACTAGCCTAACTCTACCAGTTTGATCCAGTGGGCGCGGCACAACGGCCATGATCCATACGGCTATTTAAGGTGTCCTCACGCGTCCGCCGAGCACAGCGGGCGAGTGATGTTTCCGAATCCCGACATGGCTCCTTTCCTGAATAGACGCCTCAAAAGGATGGCAGGCGCTATTTTTCTTCGGAGGAGGGGAAACCACGATTTCTTTCCTTGATGGGCCCATCGGCAAGCACTTTCCCGCAGTTGCCGCTCAACGTTTCAAGGTACAAGGCCGACTGGGGACGACCTTGTACCTCGAATTATTGAAGCCTAGGGGAGGTTATCAGTCGGCCCCTAGTCACAGCTCATCAAAATGCTCGGTGCAGTAGAACGTTGATCCGAGTGCGTGCTCAGCCGGTTCGTCGCAGAAGTCACAAGATTGCCCCTGCAGATCATGACTGAACTGACACTCTGGGCAGCGGCAGTCATCTGGATCGAATTCGGCATCGACCCATTCGAACTCGCCTTCCACGAACTCCCTTTCACAGTCCGCACAAAAGAAGCTCTCTGCGTCCTCTTCCGGTTCCTCGGGAGCAATGTCGAAAGATACGTTGCTCATGTGCGTACCTCCCATTGGATACGGGCTTCCCGCGCATGTGGTGCACCGAGATCTTCCGCCCTGTAAAGCAGGTCTGATGCGCGGCCCATGTCGCGCTCCACTCCTAAACCGAACACCAGACTGCGGGCCTGATTAACCATCGCAAAAGCTGATCCTAAGTCAGCGGCGTTTGAGAATAGCTCCCACGCCCGCGAGTAGTTGCAATCACCGCACAGCCCGTTGAATTCTATGGACCCTAGGGCGTTGATGGCTTCCATTTGGTCGTGATCAGCGGCGCGCTCAAACCAGAGCTTTGCCTCGGCAGGATCGAGAGTCGCGCCTTCCCCATTGAGATACATCAGGCCAAGGTTGAAGGCTGCGTCAGGTTCGCCAGCCACTGCTGCGATCCTGAAAAGCCGACGGGCTTTCGTCAGATTCTGCTTGATCCCATTGCCCGATAAGAAGCACAGACCCAAATTATAAATAGGGGTGAGTTGGTTCAACTCGCGAGCCGAGCGCGCCGCTATACGGTACATAGCGAACGTCTCGGGAGTCGATACCCCGCCATTTTCCATATCTAGTACAGTGGCAAGCGCGTTCACGCTGTGGTCATCTCCCAGCTTGACCGCTTGGGCGAGTAGCTTGACGGCCCGGCTATGATCAGCAGGTACGCCGTTTCCATTCAGATAGATCATGCCAAGGCAGCCAATGGATGCTGCTACCTTGCCTTCCGCTGCCAGCTCAAAATGCCGAATGGCATCGGGGATGCTTTTGGCAAAGTTTGGTCCCCCTGCCAGATGCATACGGGCGATGTTGTGATGGGCCATCGAAATGCCGCGGTCGGCAGCCGCCTGGTAATGGATCGATGCGCGCGTGAAGTCTTGGGCCATACCCAAGCCCTCACTAAACATCCATCCCAGATTGAAGTTTGCAAGTGGATGACCCAGGTCGGCTGCTTTTTGAAGATGATCAAAGGCAAGCTTGTAGTCATTTTTCCAGAGCGCTGTCAGACCCAGTTGGAAGCTGAGATCACCCTCACCTCTGCCTGACCTGTCATCGGCGATCGAATTGTCAGTGGGACGATGTGCTACCCATTTTGCGCCAAGCACATCGCAGCAAACCCCGAAGCGCACTGGAGATCGGTTGCACACCGCCCAGTAGCCATCGCCCATGGGCTTGATATATGGTTCTATTGAAAAAAAGGTGTCGCGCCACATCCCGTCGATGTTTTGTTCGTCGAAAGCAGCCTGGAAGGCTTCCTGCCAGATCGAAATGCGTTCGGATGGATTCAGCTTGAAGTTGGCAGGAAGAGGCCAGCGCCAAGCCTGGCTTGGCATCTCCAACCCATAAGCCTCTTGGATTGCTGACGCAACTCGCTTGCACAGCGTTCCGTCCACCGGAATAGGGCAGTTCTCTAGGTGTTCTATCAGCTTGTTGCTGGGCTTGTTTGCGATTGACTTGGCCATCAGTTCACGTACAGCACTGAGCCTGACGTCTGAGGGAAGACCGCGAGTTTGAAGGTATCGGTATGTTGCGTTTACGAAGGAACTGAACTGCTCTTTGCTGCTGATCATTTTTAACTCCGATATCAATCCCCCTCCCCAGATATCGAGTTAGATCTATAGCAAGACTTGGGCGAGCAGCCCGAGATGCTGGAATGTGGAAGGAGATTCGGTGGGAGGGACCCAGGCTCACCTTAAGCTCTTCGAGCCGCTTAGCCTGTGCTCAGCAGCGTAGAGCAGATTGGGTGGTGAATCAACTGAGAATTTAAGTGTTAGGTTGGCTCCCATACCGCGAATCTACCTTCCAGTCGTTGACGTGGGGCAAGATCATTCGCCGATCTAAATGCACCAGAGAAGTGGATTAAGTTTTCAACGCAAAGTCGACCTCAAAGGACTGGTTATCACGTGTTTTCGCGCCACCCACAGGTTCGACTAAGCAAACAAGGTGGTCTGACTCGGGTTTTCACCAACCCACGGAACTTTGTTTGGGATAGGCGTTTGATGATCCGAAATGGATGGGCAACCGGGTGTTTTGCCTGATAGGACGTGCAGCAGAGCAAATCCCTGCCCTCGTTTCGCTTATTGGATCGACTCACCCGTTGCCGCATTGAGAGATCGCTGCAGCTGAACCTCACAATCACAGCTCACAGAAACCTCCTTTTATATCGCTACTGGGGACGGTGCAATGGCGATTAGACGGGCGTCGATCGCGTGACCTGCTGCCATGTCAGAGATCGGTGACCATGGTCCCAAGCCTGAGGACGAGATTAGTCTAACTGACAAAAGACAGGGAAAATGAGCATCTTTAGGCGGCGGTCCCCCTGTGTTAGGTCCCCCAATAAAGTATCCTACGAGTATTGATAAAGCCTGCCACGAGGCTTGGGGTAAGTAGGATGAAGGTTTTGTTTGACACCCGCAGGATCCAGAAGCTAGGGCGCGTTTCGCTTAGCGAGCAATTGCTGAGGAATGCCGGCTTACACGAAGGCGACCAAGTAGATATTTACTTTGATGCCGCCACGAAACGCATCATTATCGAGCCAGCAGCTCAGAGCAACGACCAAGCTGCTTCGGAGAAATTGGCCCCAGGGAGGAAAGGTTGATGTCGAGCATTCAACGACGAGATGAGCGCTTCTCGGGACATGAGTCCTTCGTTTGCCGTTACGGATGGCTGCCAAAGCTACACCAAGCAATTATCAGCAACCCCCTTGCGCTGAAGGATGAAGCTCAGGCGACGATTACGCTGGGCATTGGCCGCAACATGGTCAAGTCGATTCAATTTTGGGGTGAGGCTTTCGGGATAGTCGATGGCCGCGATTCTTCTGGCCTGCAATCCGGTCCGATTGGAAGCTTGCTGCTTTCGAAAGATGGTTGGGACCCTTTCCTCGAACAGCCTGAGTCGCTTTGGCTGCTTCACTGGTGGATTTCATCTCACGCGGAGATTGCAGTTTGGAATTTGGTCTTCGGGAGCGCAACGTATTCCCGTTTTGATCGAAAGACACTCATCGCGGGTCTCGAGAATCAGGCATCCGCTAGTAACAAAAAGCTGGCGGTCTCCACCCTTGAGCAGCATTCAAGCATTTTCCTGCATTCGTACAAGCGGGAAGAGTCTGCAGGTGATGATACCTCGTGGTGTCCACTGCAAGATTTGGGACTTTTTGAAGAGGTCACTGCCGACGACGGCAGAACTGTTTACCTAGTAGGTAGAAATGCTCCCTTAGGTCTATCTCCAAGAGTTTTCCTTTTTTCCTTGATTGATTACTTCGAACGTCAAAATACCAACTCTCTCAGTCTCACCAAGATTGTTCATGGTGAATTCAGTCCCGGTAGCGTTTTCAGGTTGGATAACTTTCAAGTGAGTAGCTTGATAGAAGGTGTAGAAAAAGAGTTTGGTGGCGTTGTGCGATTTATTGATACCGCTGATACCCAGCAAATTATTCTGGATACAACTTTAGCGCCCGCTTGGGCTGATTGCTTGCTGGGTGTGGGAGAAGAATCGAATGTCTGACCGACTGATAGATCACCTTGAGCTGGACTCCAAATTCCTGCGCTCCATTTCGCTGACTAGGGATTTGCGGTCACAAGATTCGCTCGATAGTTATCTGATCACTCCTGCTGTCTTGGCAGTGCTTCGCCAGATTGGCGGCGCGTTGAAGTCGGGTAGCGCACAACGCGCCTGGAAACTCATTGGGCCCTACGGCAGTGGTAAGTCGGCGCTAGGGTTGCTGCTCGCCCGTTTGTTAGAAGGGCAAAAGAGCTCTCATGCAATTTACAAACAGCTCATTGAGGCCTCTACAGAAGTCGCTGAGCTTTTCCCACAAGGGCAAAATCGCTTTGCACTGGCAATAAGCGGTTCGCGCGTATCGTTGGGTGACGCGTTAGCACAGTCTATTCTCGAAGCGCTTGAGCACCTGCCAAAAAGCAAGCTGGCTACTGAGCTTAAGCGCCAGTTGGATACGAAAGCTCAGACCTATCGTGACGTACCCCTTAACGCAGCGACGAGTAGATTGCTGAATGACTTTGTTCTAATCACCAAAGGTGCTGGATGTTCCGGTGTCCTATTGCTGATTGACGAGCTTGGCAAATTCATCGAGTACGCAGCTCTAAATCCGGAAGCCGGCGATTTGATGTCTCTGCAGCAAATCGCTGAGGTCGCATCTCATCCTACGGACGATGGTCTACTAGTCATATCAATGCTGCACCAGCACTTTGATGCTTATGCCACAGGTGTAGGTCGGACGCTTTCCGATGAGTGGCATAAGGTCTCAGCACGCTTCGATGAAGTGCCTTTTGATGAGCCGGTCGAACGGTATGCGCATTTCGCTCTTCATGCCCTAGGCGCGGATGGAACCATTACTGAGTCGGTTGCCCTGAAAAAAGATGCCCGGAGCATCTACAAGCAAGCAATTGATTTCAACTTTTTCCGCGGAACTGGTGAGAGTGAGCTGTTCGCTCAGGCAGAGCGCCTGTACCCATTGCACCCAGCAGCTCTGGCTTGCTTAGCGGTCATATCTAAGCGATTTGGTCAGAGCGAGCGTTCATTTCATGCATTCATGCGTGGATATGAGTCCGGAGCGCTGAGAGACTTCGCGGAGCATAATATTGTCGACCATTCTTCTTGGTATGGAATGAGCGAGCTTTTTGACTACCTCACGACAGGGGTAGGGCTTCGCTTCCGTGATCTTGAAGCTGAACGACGCTGGGATTTCGCTCGCTCTGTCGTAGAGCGTAATGACGCGGAGATGACGGCTTTACAGCTTGAATTACTCAAGTCGATTGCCGTCATCGAGCTGGTCGCTCAAGTCCTCCATGTGGTGTTGACCGTTGAGCTCCTTAGATTTGCTATGGGGGAAGACCTTGGAGCTATCTCTGAAGCTTTGAGTGAGCTAACTGCCAAAAGAATCCTAGTACATCGTCCTGCGAGTCATGATTATGGTTTTGCCGTCAGTCACGCTATCAACGTCGAGGCTTTATACGAGGAAACGATGCAGCGCTCGGCTGATGAACTGATGTTCAATGGCGTTTCACAAGCCCTATCTGAAAGAAGCGTTATTGCAAGTCGTCACTATCAGCAGACAGGAACAATCCGCTCGGTAAGAGTGACTGCAGGCACGTCGGATAGAATTGCGCAGTCCATCGGTAATCATGGTCGCCATGATGGCAGCGTGGGGCTGATATTTGCAGACGCCGAATCGTCTGCTTTAGTCGGTGCTGCTGAAGAGGTAGCTCGCTCTACTGACGACGTTTTATCGCTTACCGCAATTGTCAAAGTCGGTCCGGATGAGCGTAATGCTCTCATTGAATACTCCCGCTGGTTGATGGTTCATGACCAGGTCAAGCTTAGTCATTTGGATCCCTGGACTGAGCGCTATGTCGAGTCGAGGTTCAGCACGGCACGTGAGCGTGTTAGCCGACTGGTCTTGGCATTGCTGAACCGGCAAGCAAAAGGGTCGTCCGATATGCAGTATTGGCATAAAGGAAAGGTGATCGCCGATAGCGGAGCAATGAACCTTAGTCAAGCCGCCTCTTGGCTGTTCGATAAGGTTTACGAGGCGGCTCCGGCGATCAATAACGAATTGATCAACAAAGAGAAGCCCTCATCTGCAATCAATGCAGCTCGGCAGCGTCTATTTGACCTGCTGGATAAAAAGGCTGATTCAGAGCTGCTAGGTATCGTCGACTTCCCACCCGAACGATTGCTCTACAGCTCTCTGCTTCAATCCACTGGACTGCATCGTAAAGGGGCTGGCGGCCGTTGGTTGTTAACGGCACCGGACGGTAATTCTCCTGCCGGCATACGTAAAGTTTGGGCTGAGCTTGATAAGCAACTGATGATTGACGGGCAGGTCACTTTTGCTGAGGTCATTTCAAGTCTGGCACTACCGCCGCTAGGGGTCCGAAATGGGCCGGCCAGCGTGTGGTTCATGGTTTACCTTCTTGTTAACAAGGAGTCGTGCGCGATTTTCGAACGAGGAAGTCTGATACTGGAGTTGACCTCCGATCATCAGCAACGGATGTTCAGGAGCCCTCACACCTTTAGCTTCCGCCGCTTCGACATTGCAGCAGAGCGCAAAGATCTGATCAAAGATTATGCAAAGGCATTTGGAGCGGTAGGTGTGCAGTTGGGGTTGAACGCATCTTACCTGGATGCTGCGCGGGAGCTGATCCGCTGGTACGGGCGTCTCCCGCAATATTCGCAAGAGACACTGCGACTTACAAACCAAACCAAAGCCCTTCGCGACGTAATCAAAAGAGCAACCGACCCGGTTTCTTTGCTCGCCATTGATATGCCGCGCGTGGTGATGGCTGGGAAGGGGAAGGACGCTAGTAGCTTCCCCGATCTGCTGGCTAAAAGCCTCACTGAGCTTGGTATGGCATACCGACGGTTGCAGGACGAGGTTAGCTTTTCCATGGCTCAGGCTTTTGAGATCACAGGCCCTCTGAAGGCCCTTCGATCGCAGCTCCAGGAAGAGTGCGCCGATACCGCGCAGTCTCTTGCCGAGGTAGATCTTAAAGCCTTCATCATGCGCTGTTCGGACATCACCCTGACTGACGACAAGTGGATGGATTCCATTGCGAGTGTTGTAGTTCATAGACCCTTAGATATCTGGAAAGACAGTGACGCTCCGATATTTGCGGAGTCCGTCCTTGAGCTATGCGGGCGCTACAAGCGCTGGCTTAGGGTCGCTATGCGTAAAGGCGAGTTTGAGCGTCAAGCGCAACGCTTCGTCGGGGTGACTTTGACTCTCCCCAGTGGCGAAGAGGCAGCGATGCTATTGACCTCTGATCATGAGACCAAGATCATGGCCAATAGCCTGCTAGAGACCCTCACTAAGCAAGTGGGCGGCAATTTGAATTTGGCCGCGTCAGCCCTTGCTCAAGCGTTGCTGCAATTGCAGCAGGGCTCCACCGAACACGATGAGAATGAGCTAAGCGATGAGCAACGAACCGCGGGTTAGACACATCCTTAGCCTTTCAGGGGGCAAGGACAGCGCAGCGTTAGCGATTTACATGCGAGATCGTGTGCCCGAAATGGAGTACATCTTCAGCGATACCGGTAAAGAGCTGCCCGAGACTTATGACTATTTGCAGCGCCTGGAAAATTACCTCGGGAAGCCGTTGCATCGTTTGAATGCTGATCTCGGTTTCGACCACTGGTATGACATGTATGGAGGGATGATTCCCTCCAATCATCGTCGTTGGTGCACGAAAATGCTCAAGCTTAAGCCTTTTGAGGACTTTTGCGGCGACCAACCAATAATCAATTATGTTGGGCTCCGTGCTGATGAAAATCGCACGGGGTACATCAGCCATAAGACAAATATCGAAGCTGTTTATCCGTTCCAGGAAGACGGGTTGATCCTGCGCGATATTGAAGAGATTCTTCGAGTTTCTGGGGTTGGGATGCCCCCCTACACAAAGTGGGGAAGAACACGCTCTGGATGCTACTTTTGCTTCTATCAGCAAAAAATCGAGTGGGTGAAGTTAAAAGAAACACACCCTGATTTGTACGATAAGGCTAAAGAGTATGAAGTTCCATTTGAAAAAACAGGTAACTTCTTTACTTGGAGTCAAGGAGAAAGCCTTGCGGAGCTTGAACAGCCGGAGCGTATGGCTCAGATCAAGCGTGACCATGCCCTTCGGGTAGAACGAATGTCTCAGCGTAAGGACAACTCAACATTAATTGCAGTATTTTCAGATCTTGACTCGACTGAGGTACCGGATGACGATGATGATCAGGGGTGTCTAGTCTGCTCGTTATAAAAGGAATTTAAAATCATGTCTTTTGAAATAACTGCAAGGACTATTTTGCATCTAGGGGCTGATCTGATTTCGTCAGATGCCGTAGCCTTATACGAGCTTATAAAAAACTCGATAGATGCAAAATCTACGACAGGTGTCGATGTTGTATTTGAGATTGTTATTAGATCATCAGATGTGTCGACTGTGTTAGATATGATCGAAAGCCGCGATGGAGTAACGCTTGAGATACTAAAGGCAGAGACAATAAATCGTATACTAATTAATGCTCCCGACGAATTAAAAGAAAAATTTGTGGCGGCCGTGCAGAGTGCAAAATCAATCGCGGATTTTAAGCTAAAGATTACTGAAGCTTATAGGTGGTGTAATAGAATTGTAGTTTCGGACTCCGGTCACGGAATGTCTCACGATGACCTTAAATACGTATTTTTAACAATAGGTACAACGAGTCGAGCGAAAGCAGTAAATGACTCGCTGAGCGCCGGTAATGAAAAATCACCTTACCTTGGTGAGAAAGGTGTTGGACGCCTATCTGCGATGCGCCTAGGAAAGCATTTGCGCATTGAGACCGCAACTGTCGAAGATGATCGAACGAATATATTGGTTATTGATTGGAGTGAGTTTGAACGTGCCTATGATAAGCCTGCCAGCAGTGTAAAAATTACGCCAGAGTTCGGTGAGCGTAAAAAGCGTGGGGTTTCATTCACTAGAGTGATAATTTCGGATATTTCGGCAGCGTGGACGGCTGATCGGCTATTAAATATCGCTAGAACCCAGATATCACGGATGATGGACCCTTTTTCGTGGGCCGAAAAACGTCGCTTTCAAGTTCGACTTGAATTTAACGGCACTGCAGTTGATCAGGTTAAAGTAGTTGCCAAGGGATTGTTAGATAACGCTCACGGTAAGTGCTCTGGCCGGTATGAAATAGTCTCGGGCTCACCGAAATTGACTGTGAATATAGAGTCTAGCCTATATGACGGGCCAAAAACTGAGCATGTGTTTGACTTAAGCGACCTATATGCCCAATCGGGGTTAAAACAGAGTGGCCAACCACACTCTATACTAAAGACACTCGGCCCATTCACTTTTGAGTTTTATTGGTATAATAGGCAAAGATTGAAAGCCATGGAGGGTGTAGGGGATCGAGAAGCGGTAAGATCTTTAATCAAAGCATGGACTGGAATTTGTCTTTTTCGCGATGGATATCGAGTACTGCCGTATGGTGACGCGGGGGATGATTGGTTGGGCCTTGATCGCGAGGCACTCGCCGCCAGTGGATATAAACTGAATACTAAGCAGTTAATCGGGCGTGTTAATATCTCACGGAATAACAACCCCAAATTATTGGATCAAACCAATCGGCAAGGATTAAAGGATTGTCCAGAGAGTGAAGTTTTGGTCCAACTGTTAAATATCGTAGTTTCTAGATGGTGGCACGATTATCTTAATGATGCAGGTAAGGTACAGAAGCGCCAAACTGAATTAAGTTTTGATTCTATCAAAGAAAGCTCTGCCGTCGATACGCTGGAGCAAAGAACCAAGGCGACCCTAAAGGCTATTAGAAGAGATTTTGACGGTGATGCCAGGCTTTTGGAGCAAGTAAAGGATGCTTTCCTCGAGGTAAAGGAAGCGCACGCGCGTGCCGTTTTAAGAATTAGTACAGTTGAAGAGGAGAAGGATCGATTGACCCAATTGGCGGGTGTCGGGTTAATGGTCGAGGTTATTGCTCACGAGTTAACCCGTGCGACAGAGTTGACTCAGGTTACTCTGAAACGTATCGGGAAGAAGAGTGTGGATGAGGAAACTTCTGCTGCTTTCAAGGTGCTTGGTCAGCAAATAAAGGTTATTCAGAAAAGGCTTCATACATTAGAGCCTCTGTCCGTGAGCGCAAGGCAGAGACGTAGTAATATTAACATATGTGATGTGCTGACATATGTTCTAGATGCTCATACTGCTCAATTTGAACGTCATAGAATATCTGCGTCTATTGCCGCCAATTCTAAGATGGCCTCTGCATTCATAATTGAAGGCCATATGGTGCAAATTCTTGAAAACTTAATTAATAATTCAATCTACTGGATCGACGTATTTAGATGCGAGCATACCAATTTTCAAGGTGAGATATTTATAGAGATCCTTGAGTCGCCACTAAGAATTAAATACTCCGATAATGGCCCAGGTATACCTGCAGCGCGTCAAGAATCTGTGTTCGAGGCATTTTATTCCACGAAGAATACTTCCGTTTCCCGTCGTCAAGGGTTGGGTCTTTACATTGCAAGGCAGAATGCTGAAATGCTTGGTGGCGGGCTTTATCTCGTAGATGTAGGGCGATATCGAAGCGATCGTTTTAATACATTTGAACTTGAATTGAAGGAGTCAAAGGAATGAGTCTGACGGAGCTTTTTGCAAGTGTGGGAGTAAAAAACGCACATTTTATTGATGATGCTTTTGATCTAGCTCCAACCCAAGGACTATCTCAAGAAGACGTTCAGCACTTTATTAACAGAATTGATATTGAAGCACTCGAGAAAGTGGGAGAGCTTATTGGTATTGAAGGGATTACTGACGACGGTGCATTAGAAGCTCTTCAAGAACTTGAAAATACAATTTCCATTTTTAACGCACGAGAAGAATTCGGTGAGGCCGGTGAGTTATTATTTTCAGATTTTTTTAATGATCGTAGCGGAAAAAAATCAGACCTTGAAACTTTAATAACGTTCCTTGAAAAGAGTGGCGTAAACTCTGAGCGGTTTGGCGTTGACAATTATCAAGATTGTAAGTGCGAGCCGCAGCTTGTATTTATTGACTTGAGATTGCGTGAAAATGGCGCTCCCATTACCACAGCTGATGCTGTCACAGTTTATAAAAAAACTCGAGAAATGTTTCCGACTTGTAAGCCTTTTGTCTTTTTGATGTCAACGCTAACCACTCCCCTAAGAAATTTCCGTGAAAGTTTTTTTCTGGAGGCTCAGATTTTTGCTTCTCAATTTGAGGCTATTTCTAAGAAAAATTTTCGCGACGAAGACGAGATGCGGGCTGTATTTACAAATTATATTCGCTTCATGCCGGAATTACATCGCTTACACGATAGAATTGGCTTTATTGAAAGTGCAATAACTAAAGCGGCGGTAAATGTAGGTAATACCCTAAGAAGCTTGGATCTGCCCGATTACTTTGTACTTTTTCATAATACCGCAGCAATAGAAAAGGTCGGTTTAGGTACATACATATCCGATCTTTTGCTGGAGTATTTGGTAAACGAGGTTGAATCATCTTCAGAACTTTGGAATCTGGCCGCTGAGCTGGACGGCTGGAATTTGCAAAGCCTGCCTCGCTCTCGATTTGGTCTCACTTATGCAGCAGGTAAAATATACTCTGGTAATATATTGCATTCGAATTTCAGATTGGAGAGCGAAAACGCTAGAGGGTTGAGTACTAAAGATGGCTATTTCTATTTAGGAGATGTCTTCTTTTTAAAGGATGAGTATGCTTTAGGTAATCCTAAAAAAGCGTATGTTATTGCTACCCCCGCTTGTGATTTGGTTCGGCCGGAAAAGCTTAAAGAAAGAACAATATTTCTCTGTGAAGGGCGGGTGAAAAAAGTCACTCTTGCAACGACGCCTACGGGTGATGGTGGTATTCCTACAACTATCATCAGCAGCCCTAATGACGCGTTAAAGCAATTTTCAATCGACTGGAATAAGAAAAAGCTTCACACTTGGCATGCTGAAGAAATGTCCAAGTTTGAAACTGATGAATCAGGTTACGTGCGTGTGGGGCGATTGCGACCACTTTATGCAATCCAACTCCAACACGCGATCACAGCTGATTTAAGCCGTATTGGTGTTCAGCGTGCCCCCAACATGCTCCAACCTATGGGGGTTGGTGTCTGTGTATCAAATGGTGCGAAATGGATCGCTGTGGATAGCGAAGATGTTACTGAGCCGTGTGCCGCTGCAGTCGCTGACACTGAGGATGGTAAACAAGCTTTGTATATCATATCTGATTCTACTGTTCGGCGGATTCGGAAAAAAATCAAAGCTTGGTTGGATCGAAACTCCACGTTGCCGTCCGCTGTGATCCTTAGAAAACTAGTGGATGCTGAGGCTTTTGAGGAAAGATTGATGTATATGATCCACTCACGAGCGGAGGGCGTTGTACCTGAGGACGACTTGGTGAAACCAATGGTAGGCGTAGACGGTTTTACCGAAGACGAATGCGCTAAGATAGTCCTCGTCCGACCAGGGTCAACCACCGCATATGCGAAAGTAAACGGTGGCCGAGATGTAAGTCCCGAGCAAGATGCATTATTAGTTATTTCGCTTTTCAGAACTAAATAACTTTTTTCTGGATGAGCTTCCCCGCTGCGTCCACCGTAACGGCAGACTTTGACCACGGGGCATGTGTTTCGAGATGAACTTGCCCGAGGATGCTTGGCGATCGGACGTTAAGCTTGTGAGAAGTTGTGATTTGATAGTTTCTGCTGGCACCTCCTGTGTGCTCACGCCCGCTGCTGGCCCAAGCAACCGATGCCACGGCGATTCATGTCAATCTTGAGGACCTGGGGTTAGGCGGTGTGAATGAACAGGAGCAACACTTTTGTGAAAGGGTCGGCCAATCATAGATACCTCATTTGTATTAGTGTGGATCATGTTAGCGGCTAGCCCCGGCAAGTTCGAATGACGATGATTAACGACTAGTATTAGGTCGCATCTACAAGAACATGGATGAACCGCTCATGGGATTTCTTTCACAGCTTTATCGTTACCGCCAGCGCGAGCAGCGCAGCCCACTTGAGGATTACCTTACCGAGGCCTTGGCTGAATGGCTGCGGCACGCTACGCTTGCTGAAGAGTTAGCGGCAATCGTCGATAAGGTATTCCAGTTCGATAGGGTTGCACGGGCTCCTGCCAACGATTTGCTCGCGGTGAGGTGGGAAACTCAACACGTCATTGGCCATGGCCATGAAAGCGCGACTAACAAGCGACCCGATCTAGTAGGTCGGGGACCGGATATCTTCATCATCATCGAGAATAAAACCAGGGCGCCATTCACTGTGCACTTGGACGACGATGGTGTCGCCTATACAGATCAGCTAACCCTATACCAACGTTATCTGGATAAACGCCGCGAGACAATCAAGGGCATTGTCTTATTGACCTACGCCACACTACCCCCAAAGCACTGGATGGGATCTGTTTGCTATTGGAAAGAAGTAGCCCGCTATCTGTCTCAAACTCACAGACCCAAGGGCGGAAGCGCTCTAGCGTTCATGGCTAGTAACCTATTGGCTCTCATCAAGGACCAGAACATGAGTGGTACTCGCATTGATCTAGCAGATATCGTCGCATTACCGGCATTTGACCGCTTACAGGAAGGCATGAGGAAGCTGGGGGCGGTGGGCTTGAAATCACTGAGTGAGTCATTGAAGTCCGCAGGGGACGCGGTGCCTGCCGAGCTTCAGTTTAGAAAACCAACTGGCCCGCTTTCACCACCTGCTTTTTTTGGCGGTTCTCTGACACCTGCTGCGCGCGCAACCACCGACAGTAACCTAGTCCTGTTGTGCGGTGTCATCGCTAGACCAGCCTACGAGTTGATGCCGGCTCACACAGGCCTGCCCGACCTCATTGTAGGGATCGGCATTTGGAAGTATGCAGGCTGCCTAGAGCCTGAACAGCAGGCCTTACTTGAAGAGTTTGTGAGGTCGCTCAGTGACCAGCTCGGCTCACCCAACTGGCATCTGACTGTGCACGAACGTGATTCTTATGGACCTGTGATCGAAGTTAGCTCAAGGCTCAGCCTAATGGACGTTCATTACCTTGCCAAAGGCGGCGATTGGGACGATATTGCAAGCGACTTCTTTCATCAGCGCTGCGAGGCCATGCTGACAATACTTGCTTCGGTAACGGGTGATGGGATGGCTACAATGGAAAAGGCTTTGCATGCTATTACTGGCGAAGATATTTAAACAGTGCCAGACGCTGATATAGCGCTATAAAAGCGCTCCTCGCTCAGATCAAGTTGCCCAATACCTCTCTGGTGAGCACTACTCTGACGGCCCAGACGGTTGATGAGCTGAAGGCTGACGGTTAGCCAATCACCCGATTGCAAGATGTGACTTTTCCCATTGGCGAGCATCCTCGCTTCGCGCTACAGGGGCAAAATAGCGGGCATGCGGCCTGCCGAGGCATTCTGTCGTCGGCTAGATTTATTTAATCGTGCAAAAATTTTCTTAAAATAGCCGCCGAACGCTCAGAAAATATTCACGAAAAATCGCGTGTAACCACGATTTTTGGAGCTTACTGCTTATCCCCGCGCCGGTAATCGGTGTGATGGTCGTCGTGCGTTGTTCTTTCTGCTGCCGGTCGCTGTTCGTGGCAGCCTTAAGGTAAGCACATCAGCGAAGCGGGGGCTAGGGAAGTGTTCTGTCTCGCATCCTTCCAGGCCCAACTCTCGGCTGTTTTGCTTAGTTTTCCAAGCGAATCTCGTACCAGGTGGCTTGCTCAGGAGGAAGCATCTTCCCCAATCCCAAGTGTGCTGATTTCCCAAAAAAGTAACATCATGACTGGGTGAGGCATTTTGTGTGCCCCCTAGCCTCTTTTTTTCACTGCTCGTAAGTTGTGACAACCTTTATTCTTTCATAAACTCCCTCATATTATGTAAATGCGAAATTTGTGACAGCCTTTATTAATTCGTAGATGTTCGACGTCTGGCTGGACGCCGCTGACCGTAAGGGGGTTTGTGACAATCTTTATTCCTGCGACACAAGGGGCTGTTTCGACAGCCCCTTTTTACGTTCCGTGAATGATCGTTCCCACGCGGAGTGAACTGACCCCCAAAGGTTGGACACAACTTGGGGGTGTCATGGTTAAGTATACAGAACAGGCAAAACTCGCGGCGGTGCAGGACTATTGCGCAGGCAGTGCTGGCTTGAGGGATGTTGCACACCGT
>NZ_JYLM01000013.1 GCF_001439815.1 Pseudomonas orientalis
GGGCATTCTCCCCCGCTATACGCCTTGCTTCCCGAACGCAACCAGCTGCGGACGGACGAAAATGGTGGAAGAGAGTGAGACTCGAACTCACGACTACCAACTTAAATAGTTGGCGCCCAAGCCACCGGGCATTCTCCCCCGCTATACGCCTTGCTTCCCGAACGCAACCAGCTGCGGCCGGACGAAAATGGTGGAAGAGAGTGAGACTCGAACTCACGACTACCAACTTAAATAGTTGGCGCCCAAGCCACCGGGCATTCTCCCCCGCTATACGCCTTGCTTCCCGAACGCAACCAGCTGCGGCCGGACGAAAATGGTGGAAGAGAGTGAGACTCGAACTCACGACTACCAACTTAAATAGTTGGCGCCCAAGCCACCGGGCATTCTCCCCCGCTATACGCCTTGCTTCCCGAACGCAACCAGCTGCGGCCGGACGAAAATGGTGGAAGAGAGTGAGACTCGAACTCACGACTACCAACTTAAATAGTTGGCGCCCAAGCCACCGTGCATTCTCCCTCGCTATACGCCTTGCTTCCCGAACGCAACCAGCTGCGGCCGGGCGAAAATGGTGGAAGCGAGCGAGACTTGAGCTCACGGATACCAACTTGAGCAGTTGGCGCCGAAGCCTTCTGACACCCTACCCCAGCACCATTATTAGATTGAGGTTATCGCCTTATTTAGCAATAATAATATTGTGATTTCGCCTAAATATGTTGTTTGCATCATAACGCATTTTAATGCTAATCAAGCGCTCGTTATCGCTGCCGCTAAATGTCGTACGTGACGAGCTATCAGCCAAAGAGTAGTTTGAATATGAGGAAACTTCTTCACTTCCCGCAAGTTCTAGCGCAGCAGATTTGACCCAATGAACGAAAGTGATATCGTCCTCTGCTTCAGCCCAGCGAGCAGAAAACAAGATACCATAACCTCTCGATTTAAGAGGAAATGCGGAATCACTAGTTTCTGCTAGACGTCGCGACTTATTCAGATGTTCGACGGTAATGCTACATCGTTCACCAGGCATACACGAGGCTGCCGTTAACAATGTATCCATTGTACGACTATTAAATTCATCCAAGCAAACCGACTTCCAGTACCCCCTCATCGGTGGTTGGAATCTCTCATCGAACCAACCCTGCCATTCTCGGAAGTCGTCAGTTATAAACTTATGACTACCTGCAAGATTCAATGCGGTTTCTAACGCCTTGATAGCATCCATGCTCTGGTAATTGCTGAGGCAGAAGTCAATGGATAAAAGGTATTGATTACTCTCCGCGCTTTGGGTGAAGACAGGAGCTAGTACCAAATTCGCAGGGCAAACCTGCTCCATATAAGCGGCCAATTGCGGGAGCACTCGGGAGACATCATGTGACGCGACTGTTATCGAACCGCAGTAGACTTTAGGCAGCTTTGATAGGCGATACCGAAACTCAAGCACAACTCCAAAATTACCGCCACCTCCCCGAAGCCCCCAAAGCAGATCATGATGCAGGGGGTCTTCGGCCCTAACAACCTCGCCACTTGCAAGCATCACATCGGCGCCTACCAAGTTGTCACAGGTAAAGCCCAAGGTTCCGACGAACCAACCGATACCACCACCGAGAGTCAGCCCGGCAATCCCGGTATCACTGACAGTCCCGGTCGGCACAACATATCCTTGAGGACACAATTCCGTGTCTACGTCCCTCAAGCGGGCGCCAGGCTGAACCCTAGCGATGCCCAGAAGCATGTCTAGTTGCACGCCATTGAATGGAGAGAAGTCGAGCAATACACCGCCTTCTGTCGAGCCGAAGCCAGCGATATGATGCCCTCCACCACGGATGGCGAGCTCAAGCTGGTTATCAGCAACCACCTTGAGCACTGCTCGGATAACCGCTTGATTAAGGCTGCGCACGATGACCAAGGGGTGCAGATCGTGAATCCTGTTATAGACTTGGCGCCCTTCGTCGTAACCTGGCTCTCCAGGAAAGAGTAGTTCAACTGACTCTTGTCCATGCCGTGTCCGCAGCAAAAGTAGTTGCGTCATCGCGTCGTTCATACGACTCAACCTTCCAGCACTGCAGCACGGGACGAGTCAGCGCCAGCACGTTTGCTATGCTTAGCCGTATCCAAGTTCCGGTTGTAAAGATGTATGTCAGTCCCATGCTCGACGTAGTGTAGAACCGAGCCAATTGCAACACTCGCCATCTCATCCCACACCGCAGAGGTCATGGCTCCTACGTAGGGTGTGCAGATGAAACGATCATCAGGCAGCTCGAGCATAGCGATCGGCATGTTGATCGCCTCGCCATTCTTGATAAGAGGTGGTGCATCCCAGTTCTTGTCGTCAAACGCAGCCCCCGCAATTTTCTGCTCAAGTAGGGCCTTGTAGACAGCCCGGCCATCCACCAACGCGGACTCCGACGTATTGATCAGGATGGCCGAGGGTTTCATCAAATTAAGCTCTTGTTCGCCGATGAAGCCAAGTGTTGAATCGTTATACGGACAGGCCAGAATCACAACGTCACTACTTTCTAGCAATGACTCCATCGATAATCGCTGAGCCTGAGTATCGCGCTCTATGTCGGGTTTTTGCGAGTTGGCCGTGTAAACGATCTTGGACTTGAACGCATCGTGCATCATCCGGGCGACCCTGGAGCCGACCTTGCCCATACCAACAATGCCAATCACCGCATCCTTCAGTAGCGGAGTGTCCGTTTCATGCAGGCGACCACTTTTTTGTTCTGTATGGAAGTAAATCAACTTCCGGCGCAAAGCAATTACCAATCCCACTAGAAACTCGCCCATAGCTTCGTACATCACTTTCAAGCCTGGTGTATTGGTAACAGCGATCCCCAAACGATCAGCCGCATCAATGTCGACCAGATGCTCGGCTCCAGATGCCAGGCACGCCACTAGCTTAAGTTTCTGAGCGTGCTGCAGGATCCCGTCAGTCAGCACCTCTTCACCGGCATGAATGTAGATATGAGCATCAGTGATTGCGGAAATAACTCGCGCCTCATCAGGAAATGACTCCGGAATTAAGTTCACTTCATAACGCGCAGGACTTAACTTAGAAATGTAGGTCTGGGCCAAGCGATCAGCCCCAGAAATAACTACTTTAATTCGCTCTGACACAGCAGCACCCCAAAATATAATCATGGAATATTAAGTTTCAAACGCCTAAATATGGCGCACTGAAAGAGTCGTGACTATCGAGAAACAGTAGGGTATGCCTGGCCCCATACGAGCGACGCCACAAAATATCTATAAAGATATACCGTGCTAGCGCTTAGAAAATTGGGCAAGAGGCATTAAATGCATGCTACAGATTTGATCTGCAACTACATCCAGAGGAATAATAAAGGGCGGGAGCAATGGGGGTCTTGAACACAGTACATATCCTTATGAGCTAGGCGCATGCTACGCCGTGAAATATCAACGTAATCCTTTTTCGTTGGTGCACTTCTCAATCCGTCTGAAAACCGCACCGGCACATAAAACGCCAATCCAGCTTTCATGTCAAGTTTTTTTTAAGCATTAGCAATTTGATACGGCCGTAAGCCCAGTTTGTAAAATTATGTAACCAGTACTAGCTATCGTAGACCATGCTACTTGTGTGGCTCGGTGTTTTACTCACGACGTGGTTATCAAACATTTGGATTGTGTATGGCGGTGTGCGAGTCCAGTATCGTTAGCTTTTTTTCATTCGTCTTTGTCTAGGAGGACACTTCAGTCAACATCAATTTAATCAACTTACGAATTAATGCGTGTGACCATGATAATAAAAAACTCTGCAAGCACCCGCGCATCTAGCAACGCATGGTATGCCAGATCAAGCAGTTCTACTCTTTCAAGAGCTTTCGCATCCACATGATTGTAAAATTATGTAAGGTCGGTTGACTCACAGCTTGGAATGGCATAAGTGGTGGTCTGCACAAACGAGATTAGGAAAAACCTCCTAATCCAAGTCGTTGCATTTGAACATTTCTCGGGCTCTCTATCGAAGCCGCTCAGAAATCTTCAAAAAGGGGCTCGGGCCGCGACATGCGACTGACCACATTGCAGACAATTGTGCTGCGGCTGGACGTGCTGGATGACGAAATCACTCCAGTCCTCAACCGAATAGGCATCGGTCAGCACAACGTAAGACTCGTAGCCTGATTCCGTTACCAGCGCTAAGAGCGCCGTCGGCCTCAATTGAACCGTGAAATATTCGCTAGCATGCGTACGGGCGTCCTTCCCGAACATATAAAATCAAACGGCCTGGAAAATTTATTTCCTACTGCACCTAACCGACCGATTTGAGACGGTGTCTTCGCTTTTGCGCGAGGACGCCCATGAACCAACCACGCCCTACTCGAACCACAGCGATACTCAGTCTGTGCCTTGCATTATTGGCAGGCATTCTGGGTTATGAGCATCATCAACTCTCCCAACTCAGCAACAGCTTGGCTGCGACTGCAGACAAAGAGTCGCTCGATGCGTTGTTGACGCGGCTGGGAAAAGTCGATGAGCGACTGGACACGGTAGCCGGCAACCACCTGGTGACCAATGAGGACTTCCGAGCCGGGCAGCAGGCTTTATCGAATCGAATTGATGCCGCACAAGCGTATGCAAAGCAAGCGGCGGAGTCTGCGCAAGAAATCTCTCAAAATGCTGCGTCTGCTGGTGAATTGGTAGTCCTCAAAGCCAGCGTCGAAACACTCGATAGCCGTCTTCAAGAACTCAGTCAGTCACGAATCAAACAAACCACTGCTGTTCCCCTCAAGCCCAAGCCTAAGCCCGTTGCCCGACAACCAAAGCGGCCAACACCGCCCGCTACCACCACTGTCACACCGCAAACACCCCCTTTTACCGTTGTCGGTATCGAGTATCGCGGCGGTGAACGCTTTTTGTCCGTAGCACCGCCTGGCAGCACGCAGTTGAATCAAATTTACCTTATCCGACCTGGTGACGCTGTGGCGGGCACCGCCTGGCGACTCAACGCGCTGGACGGAAGATCCGCACGCTTTGACGTGGCCGGAACACCTCAAACCGTAACCGTCGCGCCATAGGACCTCCTTTATGCACTCCCCTACCACTTCCTCGAAAACAATGAAGCCCAGGAACATTTTGGGTTTCATTGCAGGCTTGGCCACCTTCGCGTTTGCATACGGCTGTCATGCGGCTTCGGGGCAATCAACGTCGATCTCGAACACTCAGAACAGTGAAGTTCACAACTCTTCTCAAGGAGCAAGTCAGACAGAACTCGCCCGCGAGTGGGGATTGACCCCCCAAGAATGGTCCCGTTTTCAAACTGTGATGGAGGGTCCTCGCGGAATCTATTCGCCAGGCCTGGATCCTCTGACAGCACTTGGCATCGAAGCGAAGTCGGAGGAGGAGCGCCGTCGCTATGCAGAGCTGCAGGTGCGAGCCGAGCGACAGCGTATCGATAAGGAATTGGCGTATCAAAGGGCCTATGACCAAGCCTTCGCACGTCTTTACCCCAATGAAAAAGTCATCCAACTATCGTCCAACCCTGCATCTGCTCCTGGCTCGGGAGCGTTAACTGCTGTGAAAGGCACTGGACGACTAGCCGTTTTTGTCCAAGACAGTTGCAACGCATGTATTGACCGCGTCAAAGACTTACAGAACCAGAAACGGTCCTTTGATCTGTATTTCGTTGGTAGTCAAGGTGATGACGAAATAATTCGCCGCTGGGCCATCTTGGCCGGAGTCGAACCGGCCAGCGTGCGAAACCGACAGATCACATTGAATCACGATGCCGGTCGATGGCTTGGCCTTGGACTCGGCGGTGAGCTGCCGGCCGTGGTACGCGAGGTGAATGGACAATGGCAGCGTCTGTAATTCGCGCGGCTTTAACGGCGGGGCTACTGCTTACCGCGGCATTTGCTAACGGTGCCGAGGTTCCGCCGCCGGCCTATCAGTTGATTGCCCTGCCTGCCGGCGTTCCGTCCGAGGTGCTGTACTCCGTTGCGCTGCAAGAGAGCGGCACCCGACTTCGCGGCCAGATCGTCCCCTGGCCCTGGACGTTGAATGTCGCCGGCGCCGGATATCGCTTTGCGACACGCAGCGATGCTTGCAGAGCGTTGATGATCGCCCTTCAGACCGCAGGCCCAAATAGAGTCGACGTCGGGCTTGGACAAACCAACATCGGTGCCAACGGCCACCGTTATAGCTACCCCTGCGAAGGGCTGGATCCGTACAAAAACCTCTCGGTTACGGCCCAGATCCTGGCTGAGCAAAAAGCCAAAGGAGGCGACTGGATCACCGCTGCTGGTCGGTACCACCGCCCTGCCGGAGGCGAACCCGCTGCCCGATACCGACGAGCTTTTGCCAAACACCTCAGCCGGGTCACCGGTATCAACCTGATGGCGAATAATCCATGAATAGATTGCTGCATCTGCCTGTTTTGCTGTCTTTGGCCTCCCCCATGGCAGTGCATGCCACCTCGCTGATTGTTGTTGAAGACCGAGGGGGTGTTTCCGCTCTGCCCTACTACCAGGACTTGGCTCCAGAACCTACTGAGCAGTCAGCACAGTCAGAGAATATTGGTGTGCGTGGGCAAGGCTCGTTTCCAGTGCGCTCTGACCAACTGACACCCGGGCAGGTACAGGGCCGGGTAATCAATGCACCTGGCCTGCAACCATTGTTTCTTGTAGGCGACGATGAAAACTCCAGAAAGTGGTTATCACAGCGCCGCGATCAGTTACAGCAACTGCAGGCAGTTGGCCTTGTGGTTAACGTGGCCAGCGCCGAGCGGTTTGCCGAAATCCAACGATGGGCAGGAAATCTACAGTTGGTCCCGGCACCATCAAATGATCTGGCACAGCGCCTGGGAGTCCAGCATTACCCGCTGTTGATCACTGCCACAACTATCCAGCAGTAACCAGGGTATGGCCTCTCTTACGCACATCACCTTGGTCATCAAGCAACCAGATGACCCACGAGCAGGCCAACTGCTTTTTGAACAGGTCACCTATGTCGCCAAGCTCTATGGCGGCACCGTCATCGCCCGCGTACCTGGTGACGAGGTGGAGCTATGTCAGCGGCTAAAAGAACGCCTGCCCGAGGCAGTTGAGCAAGCGAGGCAAGAGTTGGCCAATTCATCATCACGCATGAAAGGAGGATCCCGGCCCCATGAAGCTGACCAAGAAGCAACGCTGCGAGCTTCACGCTAAATTCGCGGGCCATTGCGCATACTGCGGTGTGCTGTTGGGTGACCGGTGGCATGCGGACCACAAGGAAGCAGTATGGCGAGAACCAGAGAGGGTGGACGGCAGGTACTCCGGTGCCATCATTTTGGGGCGGCCAGAAAACCACGCCATCAGCAACATGATGCCCGCGTGCGTGCCGTGTAATTTGAGCAAGGCAGCGATGCCACTAGAAGTCTGGCGAGAGCGCATTGCTGGACACGTCAACTCCCTCAACAGCTACCACCCCATATACCGCCTGGCCAAGTCCTATGGGCTGATCGCTGAGACAGGCAAGCCAGTCGTTTTCCATTTCGAAACAGTGGGGCCACTGTCCCCTTTCACTCATAGGAAGTGATCCATGGCCACCTCCTACACCATTGAGTCGTTACTACGCCCTGCCGTCGAGCTGTACACAGTTTGCGTATGTGCCGCTGCGGCGTTGCTCTGTATTTTCGCGCCCTGGGCGGTTGCTCTGACGCCTTTATTCGGCATGGTTGCCGGTACAGGCTTTCTGGGTCTAGGGTTCGTCCGCCTCAAACAAGCGTTGGTGGTGCTGCGTTACCGGCGAAATATTCGGCGCCTACCCCACTACACCATGACCAGCAAAGACATGCCGGTCAGCAATGAGCGGCTATTCATCGGTAAAGGCTTTCGCTGGACCCAAAAACATACTCAGCGGTTGATGGAGACTTACCTCCCAAAGTACGCCGAGTATGTCGAGCCCACGTCTATCTATACCTTTGCTCGCAGAATTGAGGAGCGTTTGGAGTTCGCGCCCTTTCCACTTAAATTGCTGTCAAAGGCTACCTCGTGGGATGTGCCATTTAACCCGGCGCGTCCACTTCCTCCAGTCGGGGGGCTACCGCGCTTACACGGTATAGAGCCGAATGAAGCGGATGTCAGCCTGCCACTGGGTGAGCGGGTTGGACACTCCCTTGTATTGGGGACTACTCGTGTTGGAAAAACCCGCCTGGCAGAGTTGTTTATCACCCAAGACATCAGGCGTACCCGCCGTAGCCCCCGGCGCCGCGTTCATATGGGGCGCCGCGTGCAACCCGTTCATCGAAGCCAGCGCAATGTAGAAATGGACCTGGACCGCGAAGTGGTGATTGTCTTCGATCCTAAAGGCGACGCAGACCTCCTGAAGCGCATGTACATCGAATGCAAGCGCGCAAACCGACTGGAGGAATTCTACGTGTTCCACCTAGGCTGGCCTGATCACTCCGCTCGCTACAACGCCGTCGGCCGGTTTGGTCGGATCTCGGAGGTTGCCACCCGCATTGCCGGCCAACTTTCGGGGGAAGGCAATTCCGCGGCATTCCGGGAATTCGCCTGGCGTTTCGTCAACATCATCGCGCGCGCCCTCGTGGCACTGGGACGTCGGCCTGACTATGAACAGATCCTCAAGCATGTGACAAACATTGACGCGCTGTTTATCGAGTATGCGCAGAAGCACTTTGCTGAAAATGATCCCAAAGCCTGGCAAACCATCGTTGAGCTGGAAGGAAAGATCGATCGTAAGAACCTCAGTTTCGCCATGAAGGATCGACCGCTACGCGTGGTGGCCCTGGACATGTACCTCACTCAGCAACGCATCTCCGACCCAGTGATGGAGGGTCTGCGATCAGCCGTACGCTATGACAAAACCTATTTCGACAAGATAGTGGCCAGCCTTCTGCCATTGCTGGAAAAACTGACCACAGGCCGGATTGCAGAGCTGCTATCTCCCGACTACATGGATCTTGAGGACCCACGTCCAATCTTTGACTGGATGCAGATCATCCGCAAACGGGCAGTGGTCTATGTCGGCCTGGACGCTTTATCTGATACAGAGGTAGCTGCAGCGGTGGGCAACTCGATGTTCAGCGACCTGGTGTCAGTTGCGGGTCACATCTATAAGTTTGGCATCGATGATGGCTTGCCCGGGGCCACCGGCGGCAAGGTAGCAATTAACGTACATGCGGACGAATTCAACGAACTGATGGGCGATGAATTCATACCGATGATCAACAAAGGCGGTGGTGCCGGCATGCAGGTCACGGCCTATACCCAAACCATGAGCGATATTGAGGCAAAAATCGGTAACCGGGCTAAAGCTGGCCAAGTCATCGGTAACTTCAACAACCTGTTCATGTTACGTGTACGTGAGACTGCAACCGCCGAGCTGCTGACCAACCAGTTGCCAAAGGTCCAGGTGTTTACCAGTACACCAGCGAGCAGTGCAAACGACGCTATTAACGGCAACACCGCTTTCACCTCTAACACTCACGATCAGATCCAAAGTGTCAGCGTACCGATGATCGAACCGGCGCATGTGGTTGCCCTACCCAAGGGGCAATGCTTTGCCCTGATAGAGGGCGGGAATTTGTGGAAGATTCGTATGCCGTTGCCGGCAAGCGATCCCGATGAAGTGATGCCCAAGGATTTTCAGGCCTTGGTTGAGGGCATGCGTAAAGGATCCGGAACCAGCAGCGACTGGTGGCAAGCACCGGGATATGACGCATTAAGTGAGTCGCTTCCTGATGACTTGGTAGACGACTTCCGCCAGATGGCCAATAACGGAAAAGCCGCATAGGCTTGAAGGAACAGAGCCATGGCCGATATCGCGGAAAAAGCCCAGCAACAACAGGAAGGTCAAAAAAACTTCCTGGGCATGCTGTTCTCTACCCCTTTTCATCTCTTGGGGGTGATGTTCGGCTCCTTGCTCGGCGCTATCGTCGTTGAATGGCTTTGCATGTACACGTTCTGGCCGGATGCCGGCTGGAAACATGCTCAGCAGATGTTCCAACATGAACTGGGCTGGCTGTCCCAGGATCTGCTGCACAGCGTTGTCATCAAAGAACCGGGGCGTACGGCAACCTGGCTGGCACAAACGGTCTATGACTGGCTGATGGTGAAAACCGGCATGCAGGACAACATAAATGCACTGACACAGTACGCTCGCTCAACATCACCACAACAAACGGGAACCTTGAACCTTCGCTACGAACTCGGTCGGGCGATGATCAAATTCCAGGACTATGGCTTAGCCGCGTTATACACAGTCCTGACCTTCTGTGTGCGAATGGTCATTCTGACGTTGACGATTCCACTGTTCGCCCTGGCGGCGTTCACTGGCTTGGTCGATGGCCTGGTGCGGCGTGATCTACGAAAATTCGGCTCCGGCCGCGAGTCAAGTTACCTGTATCACAAAGCCCGGGGGACGATCATTCCGCTGACCATCGTGCCCTGGACGGTCTACCTGGCCATCCCCATCAGCATCAGCCCCCTTTTGATTCTGTTGCCCTGCGCCGTGCTGTTGGGTGTGTCCGTTTACATCACCGTTTCAAGCTTCAAAAAATACCTTTAGGAGCTGCCCATGCAGTGGACACAAAAACAGCAGCCCATCATCCATTCTACGGCTGACAAGCTGCTGGTTCAGGCTTTTGCCGGTACCGGCAAAACCCACACCTCACCATGCGTCCCCTCCCCCCGAGAAGTCCCCTAGTAATGGTGGTTCCTGCGAATGGTCGCAATGGGTCGACTGTAGCCATTTGCGACAGGCAGCAATCGGCCAAAATCAGTCTCTCGTCCCACACGTTTTTTCGGGTTGGCATCACTCAGGTCGTGATGCCTTCATGTACCTTGGAACCGCTACTGACGGGTATGATCTAATCTGCACGGCTGAGTGGTGCTAGACCGCTTCTAGACGGACAGCGACGGTCATACCACGACCGTCGCCGTACGCTTTCAGACCTCTGTCTGTTCCGCCATCTCCAATGCTAGGCTCTGAACAGGAACAGCCCTTCACGCGTCTTGCTCAGGTTCTGGATCACGCGCGGCCCTTTTGAGCGACTGGATCAGGCGCTTGAAGCCCTTGGTTTGAGCAAACTTTTTATAGAGAGCCGGGGTGATTTCAGACAACTTGGCAACAGCTTCCCCCATCGTATTCCTGAGCTCTGTCGAGTACCTGAACGCCGCGATCTGCTCGGCCTTCGCATCGAAAAGTTTAGCCAAGGCTGGAAGGCCGTCGGGGTTGCGGCTCAGGTACGCCAGGAACAGGACGATCCGTTGAACCTCTTGCGGGTTAGACGGTTGGACATCCGGAATGAGGTGGCCATATTTCGATAACGGGATTGCGAAATCGTCAGGTTCCACGGACTCTGCGAAGAGCATGGTTCTCAATCGGATACCTATGACGTCACGCTGCTGGGCATCAAGCAACTTGAGCAGCGAATCCATCACGGCGTACTGGGCCGCTCCCCACTGCGAAGTCACGCTACCGTTCGCGAGGGAGTTGAGAACATGGATCAAGGCATCACCGACAGCCGCGATCGACTGCATGGGCTCTTTATTGCTCACTATCCCATTCAGGATTACCTGGTGCTGTTTGGCCCCTGCCGAGATGATCTGTACCCAGTTATCACGAGTCAGCTCCTCACTCGTGAGCTGCTTGAGTAGACCCGCCCGAGTTTTCGGCAGGACATTTTCATCCGCCTCCATGACGACACTGATCAATCGGACGTCCGCCTTAAGAGCGTCTTTGGAGGCTTCTGCAATAAAAACGTCCCAAGCTGAAAGCCAAATCGCTAAATCGGCCTCAGCAAGGCCAACCTTCGAAAGCGCCTGGGAAATTACACTAAATTTGGTAGTAACCTTGTCGCAGCTCAGGGGCCCAATACGCCGCTCTCGAATCAGGTACGCCAGGTAGGTCGCAACCGACTCGCCCACTTGGGGGTCGTCAACCAGTTGGAACAAAGCAGCTGTGGTAAGCGATGCGTTCGCCAGAGCCCGAAAGACTGACGACTCGAAAACACCATCCAGATCATCGAGCTTGGCGAGCAAATCGGCGTCGGCTTGCCGAATGTATGTCACCGCCGCCACCGCCTTAATCAGCGCACTGGTATTGTTCGCCAGCAACGTTGTGGTCGCAGCGCCGATGACCTGGTCGACATTCGCGGCCAACCCAAGTCCCAGCACCGCGCTATTTACTTCGCCTGCAGCACCTGTGAACTTTGCCAGGATGGCGACGTCACCGGCCGAGATACCATCGGTAATACCGCCGCCAAATTTGCGCTCGCCGTACAACCATTCGAGCGCAGGCACGACGCAATCAATCGGCAATATCGCTACACCCATCTGGTGATCAGCACAGCTGGCCAGCTGCGCATGTGCGTCTGGCAGACCCACGTTCGCAAAGGTAAACCCACTGGCCTTGATCACTTTCAGGCGGGCGATATCAGGCAGCAGGTGCATCACATACTCGGAACGCTTAACAACGATCTCTTCAAACTTCAGTCCTAGCGCTTGAAGGTAATTGTCGTATTCCTGCATGAAATTCCAGGCCGACTTCAGCTGTTCAGGGTCGAACGCAGCGTTAAGAATTTTCATCAGGCTGGTTTTCAACTGGCCGCCATGACCACTCAGTAGCTGCCCTTTCAACCCATGGCCTCTGCAATAACGTACGGATTCGTAGAACTCCTCAGACCCTGCTTTGGATTCGCCGAACAGTTCAAGTTGCGCGCTATTGATAAGCCTCAAGAGAGGCTCAATCCAGTCGCCTTCACGTGCCTGATGTGCCCCGGATATGGTTGGCAGCAGAGAAGCCAGCGATGGACGCAGAGATAGGAAACGCCTCATGGCGTCAGAGAAGCCGAACAGTGGAGTAAGCCCGCCCAACGCGTCGTAATCCTCGCTGGCAAAGGCTTCTGCCAATGGCGTGTCCAAAAGCTCAGCGATTGCGATATCACCCGTAGTCAGATAATGAATCTGCAGGAACTGGATCTGCCACCCGGTCTCCATGGAATCGCCAAGAGTGGCACCTAGCAGGGTTTTAGTGTCCATGACCAGCCCAGCTTGCTCCTCCCCAATTCCTTTCTGATAGGTATCCGAGAAACCATCCGTGCGCAGTATCTCCACCAGCGAAAGGTCGGCATATTTGCAGAGCAGAAGATGGCTGGCGATAGCCAGGAGGCTGATTTCCTCCCCCACTACCAATGCTGTCGTGGCGATATCATTGATGAATTTCTTCTGCAGCCGGGGCGTGACCAGATTGTTGGCCATGGGACTGTGGCGCTGCAACAGCTGTGCGCACTGCTCGATGACGTTGCCGTCAACATCCGGGAAGCTATGATTCCACAACTGACGGAAGCCATTTTTCCAGCCCGAGGTGATGACCGGTGGAGAACGGAAAACCACAGGAAATTTTTTCGCTATGAAGTCCCTGGCATCGTACCGTCGATCACCTTCTGCCTTCAGGTATTCCGCAACCTTGTTTGAGCAAAACGGAACGATTACCGTCAGATTCGCAGCCTTGCTAGCGACCTCAATAAAGATCTCCAGGTCGCTCCACACCGACCGCAGGCTGTCCTTTGGCAGGCGATCAAGGTTGTCCAGGATGATGACATAACGCTGGTCTTCAACCACCTTCAGCTGTTCGAGAAGCGTCTTCTTGAGATCAAGGGACGTCACCTCCTTGCCAACCTCAATCTTCTCCTCAATATGATCGTCACTAGAGCCTTTAAACAAACTCAGAAGGCTCCATTTCTGAGCGCCTACCCGAACCTCCCTATGGCAAAACTTGGCAACGACAAGGATCAGCACCGGGCTGAAAAATGAAACGAGGTGCACGGCAATAAGCCACCAAAACGGGTCTTGCAACGTGTTGGTAAGCGCAGCGGCTTCGGGCGATGTCCCTGTGATGGCAGCATGGGAACTACGCGAAAGTGCAAAAAGCTCCCGGAATGAGCTGGCGGCAAAAAACAGGCTGGCGACCAGTGCCAACGCCCAGGCACTGACACGGCTCGTTGTTCGCTTGTTGTACTCGAACAAGCGTCCGAGGGCTCGATCGCGAGAGGCTTTCAGGGTCTCAGCAGCCCTGCTGACATGAGGCACTTCTTTGAGCACCTCATCGGTGAAAAGCTCGATGAAATTGCTCTTCGTCGAACCCTGGTAATTCTGCTCGCAATCGAAAAACCAGACCCTGAAATCAGAGTCAGCAGCCGTCAGCTTTGCCTTCAGCATGCTCAGAATGGAGCTCTTACCGGAGCCAAACTCACCATCCAGGCCTACAACCTTTGAGGGGCTGTCACTCAGCAAATGACCGTGGATTGCGCTCGCCACCTTGTCATGGCTACCACCGGGGAACACGTCCTGAGTTGCAGGGTGTTCAGTATGGAAATTGATCAACCGCATAGAAGTCCTTTTATGCCATCCGTGCGCATCATTTCATCCCCGTGTGCAGGGAATGTCGATAGAGCCCTATTGCCCCTTACCAAGCAATTACATCGCATATGACGGCCACCTGTAAAAACCACCATATGTAGTTATTAACCTGCCAAAAAACACAAGATAGTGACATATTGCATGTATGGCAAGCTGCCATGAACGCTAAACTAAAGTGGCATGCTTGGAGGCTTCTGGTAGAACGATTTTGCGTTCAAAAACAGCCGTACAGATCACCGCCAGCGTAGTTAAATCATCCAGAGCAGGGAGAGGGAATGAGCGAACAGACCGGGCCATCAAACGATCAGGACGTGGCGCTAGGAGCCGGACAGGAGCCGGACAGGAATTCTGGCAGGGAGCCCGACATGGAGCTGGTTCTGGGAGCTCCTGCACCACCGGAAACGGTCATCGGTAACGAACCAGATCGCTCCCGGCTGGAATTTGCTTCTGTCAATGATTTCCAGCAGACCGAGATCAGCCGGCTGCTGGAGACCGTCGATACGCTCGACTTCTACTCGTTCGACTCTGAGCTGAGCGCACGCTCCAGGCAGGCGCTGGCGAACAAGAACTACAGCGGCTACCGGGCTTACAGAGTGCTCATGGTGGTGTGCTCTTACCATTTTTCTGTAGATCGCCAAGATGCCTTCGGCCCAAGGTTGATCAGGGATGGCATGCGCACGCCCATCCCCGCTGACATCGCTGGAGAGCAGAGCCAGGCGCTTGCCAATATCGCCGAAATGATCGACCACCCCCTCCTGCGAGCTCGGGTTGCGGATGTGGCTTGGTATAACCACAGAAACCTGCATCGAAGCGCCGTCTTGGCAATCACTTCCTACTGTCAAACGATCGAATTCTACTTGGACGACAAGCTCTCGTTCAGGTACGAGCCACCCTCTGGGCTGTCCTCCAAAGTCGTCGATCTGATCGAAAGGGCTTTCCACATCGTAGCCGGCACAGGCAAGCGAAAAACACCGCCCGAGATCGTGATCGCAACGTGGAACCGTCTTTACACCCATGCCGAGAAACTGAGGTGTTTCACGTCGCTTGATCGATTGGCTCGGCTAGGCCAGTCCTTCAACCTGATCGAATGGGCTCAAGTTGCACAGGATGCGGAGAGGTCGGCAAGCGCAGCCGCTGCTAGCGACTACGCCATGGCCGTCAAAGTCGTGTGGGAGCTTGCCGCCCTCGCCCATCATCAATCCAAAGATCACGCAGGCTTCAGGCGCTGCAAGTTAAAGTCGATCGAGCAGACGCTCAGGATGCGAGAAGGCGTCGACAGCTTCATGGCCAGAGCCAGCTGGACGCGGGATGCCATACGGGAGCTTCGCGCTATTCCAGGCATGCAAGCAGAACTGGAAGCGTTGAAGGCCGAGTTGCTGGAGCTGCAAGCGCAGGCTGCTCACGAATTCTCTTCCTTCCAGATCCCGATGGATTTGAGCGAGGAGCGCCAAGGCACCATCAATGTCTTCAAGGATCTGACGCTTCCAGAATTCCTCTACACATTTGCCCGGATCTGTGAGGTACCGGAGAAAATGGCGCTGCACACGGACATCATCCGTGACCGTAGCGACTCACTCCTGTCCGACCTCTTCAACGGACAGATCTACACCGACGTCCTGGGCCGGGTCGTCACACAAGCACCGACCATCAATCTAGACGACACGCCGCCACCCGAGTGGTATGACCATGAGAGCCTTCGCTACTTGGACATCCAGTACCAAATGTGTGTTGAAAGCCGAGTAAAGCCGGCCGCCCAAATCCTCATGGGCAAATTTTCTGTCGACGATCGACACCTGATGGCCATCGTGTCAGCCAGCCCATTCGTGCCGTCAGGGTTCGAGCACATTTATGCCCTGGGCCTCGCGCGCTTCCTTCAGGGCGACATGGTGTCCGCCTGCCATCTGCTGTTCCCACAGCTCGAAAACTCGCTACGCCATGTGCTCAGTAACGCTGGAATCGATACATCGAAACTGGACGAAGAATTGCTGCAAGAAGACCGCTCGCTCAGTGGGCTGCTGAGTAACCGACGAGAGCAGTTAGAGTCGGTTTTCGGCATCGACCTGATCTACACGATTGACCTGCTGTTCAATTTCAAAGGCGGCCCGTGCCTGCGCCACGAAATAGCACACGGCAAGCTGGCATCTGGTGCCTGCTACCTGCATTCCAGCATCTACGCGTGCTGGCTCATGTACTACCTGATGTGCTTGCCGCTGCAGCGGTGTTGGTACACCCATGTCGCCCCGCAGCTAGAACGTGCTTCACTCTAGCCAATGTCAGCGTTTACTGAACGGCTGCTTTTGGCCGATAGCTGCCGCTCACGGATGATCGCTTTCGACCCTAAGCAGTCAGTCTCGCTCAGCTTGAATAAGGCCGCAAGAAACGGATAGTAGTGCTGTACGAATTCCAGCCTGATACGACTCCAACCAATAGGAGTTTAACCATGTCATTTCGTATAACTGGCCTTTCCCCCGAGCCATTCCAGTCGCTGTTTGGGTTGCCCGACAAAGAGCTAGCCTCTCTCGGGATAAAGCGTTACATCGTTGACAGAAACCCAGGCTTTCCTGACCGTATCGAAATAAAGGATGCAGAGCTAGGCCAGAGTGTGCTTTTACTCAACCATCTCTCTCAACCAGCCGAGACGCCATACCGTGCCTCACACGCTATCTTCATACGAGAGTGGGCCACGCAAGCTTATGACGCAGTCGACCAGATACCCCAGTCTATGCGAATCCGTCTGTTATCACTTCGCGCATTCGCTGATGATGGGATGATGCTCAATGCCGACGTCGTTGATGGAATAGCAATGGAGTCAGTTGTTACTCGGATGTTTGCCGACCCAGAGGTTAGTTACATTCACGTTCACAATGCCAAGCAGGGTTGTTACTCCGGGAGAATAGATAGGGCGTAGTCGCCGCAGTCTTGGTGGCTAGTTCTTTTTTTTACTTTTCTGGCCCCTATTGGCCGAAAACTGAATGTCTGCGTGGAACAGGCGAACTTGAAAGATCGATAGCGAGTTGGTACGTTTCGGTCTCCTTGCTAATGGTTGCCCGAGAATGGAAAACGATTCGTCGTTGCAGATTGAACGCGCCGCTTATGAGGAGTTCGCGCGGTTGTGGAGCCTGGGAAGCTTCGAGCAGCAGCGACTGGGCCAAGCGTTCTATAACCACTTCAAATTGCACAAACTCACTGATCAGGCTGCATTGCGCAGCCTTTATGAGGCAGACGGCGAGAAAGCGTCGGGCTTGATCTTGAGGCTCTTTCATCTAGAGTGAGTGACAGCTATCGGCCACAAGCGGCCACTTGACGACCTGCGACCTTTTTGTTGCCCCATGAGCAGCGAGACAGCGACAGTAGCTTAACGCCCTCCACTAGGTGATCAACTGCTCAACAAGCAATGTTCCTGCGAGAGGAAAAAATAACTGCCCCCTGTTCAATCCTGGCAACCAAAATTCTGCGGATCAATGACGCAGCGCGTCCTGCTTTGCCTCCGTGTCTGCACGCTCAGCATCATCCAGCCACTTCCGAGCGATAAGCTCGAGCATTGCGTAGGTACGTGCGAAATCCAATGACGCCTGCGCCCATTCTTTTGCTTGTTGCGCGAAGCCTCGCTCCTGGTCGCCACCCTCTCCGAATGCTTTGCAGAACGCGCCTCGCATGTTAATCCTTTCGATGCGAATCCCAAGCTCTACCTGCGAAGAAGCGAGCGTCTCGATGACATGCCGAACGGCTTCGTGTGGCCAGGCGCCATCCGTAGGGCTCATTGGGGCATGGGCCAGTACTTGGCCGATAAACTGATCAGTAATGTCCTGACGATTCTGTTCTGCTGCTAGGCGCCGAAGCTCAAGGCACCACCCAAGCAAGGCATCCTGATTGACCTCTTTATCCTTTTGACCTGGCAAGGACTTCAAGCTTTTTAGTAATTGGTAAGCAGTGGTGGCCCGCCCCTTCTGCAATGCAGAGGCTTCCACCGGCTCTGCCCCCTTGGCTCTGAACACCAGACACACCAGTTCCATGAAAAAGCTCGGACGCTCAAGCAGCATTCTATGCAAGGCTTCAGGCTCATGGCGCAGCCGGGGGAAGTAGGCAAACTCTAGGCTCGCCATTTGCTCCACCGTCGTGTCCGGTCGCTCGGCCAATTCCCTGATGACCTTTTCAATGTCGAAGAAGCCGGTGGCCAACTGAGCACCAGGCTTGGCGTTTTGCTCTGCAACTCCCTCCATCAACAGCGACACGACTTCCTGTGTCGGAATCTCACCAAGTCGACGGGATGCGGCGCTCAAGGCGGCGACAGGACGTCCGACCTCTCGGTATTTGCCCACTGCATGGAGCAGCTCATCGGCGCTCACTTCGAGGGGATATGGCCCTTTTACAGTCCAATAGGCTCGCGCCACTTCATTTCCGAAGGTCTCGACGTATAGCCATGTCTGCCTATTCTCCGGGATACGTTCGATCACCCTCGCTACACGGTCAGCAGTCAGGCCACTGCCCAGAAGTGCAGAACGCACCTCCTCTTTCCACTTCTCATCGAAGCGTGCGATCCCGTCCGCCATGACTCCTCCAGCTGCGAACTCAAGCTCCTGCACGGTACTCGCGAGCAGGCCTGTGAACAACGCGAGGCGCTCATGGTAAGACAGTTCGAGACGCAACGCGGAGTAAACTACGAACTGTGGAATCTTGACGCGGATCGCCATCTGCAAGATGCCCTGAACGCCCAGCGCCTCATAGACCGCCTTCAAAGCCTGTAAACGGGCATCTTCCACGACCTGGGTTGGATCAGCATCTTCGTCATCAACGCCGTCCACAGGCGGAATCCAATCATCGAACAACCAGGTATGGTTTTCTACCAACGCGTCTGGGGCATATCGGTCGATAAGGACAGCCAAACGCTCAATACGCTCATTCGGCATCGCCCAATCTGCGCTCGAATATTTCTGGTGATGCTTGACCTCCAGGTTCAAGGCTTTCCAGATTTGCGTTCTGTCATCGGCGTCGACGGCGCTTAGCACTTCGCCGAGCCGTTCGACGGCAGACACGAAAGGATCGTCCTGGAAGTTCTGCATTGCGTTAATTAAAGAGACCCAACGCTCCGCCATCGAACCGGCCTCGTCGATCGCCAGCGCTATGATCTTGGCTTCACTCTCCCAGACCAAACCATAAGTCAGGGTTTCACCGTGATCCTGCTCGTACTCCCGAAACTTCGGTTTTTCGGTTGGCGAGCTGGTATCCCCTGAGCTGGGGAGCAAGTTGGCGAGGAGCGGCCAAGCAATGCTCGGGACGGCGTTCACGGTGGATTGCAGAACGGCCAACCGACGCTTCGTCCTCACAGAAGTGCATGGCACCCAAGAGAGGAATATAGCGCGCAGGCTGTTGATGGGCCGGTTGCTTAACTTGCCGCCCGGGTCGATTGCCGCAAGCTTGGCAAGGCACAGCACGGCCCGCTCAAAGTAGCCGGCATCCCAGGCGATGACCTCCAGCGCCCACAACAACCCGCAGTGGTATGTCACGGGCGTGAGCATTCCAGGGTGCTCGTCGAAAATGGGCAAGATGCTCGGCGAGGCGCCCTCAAGCTGACGCTCAAGGGCTTCTAGAAAAGACCTAGGCGATGCCTCTGCAAGCAACACAAGATTCTGGCTCAGACTTGCCATCAAAGTGGAGTCGCTCGACAGGCCAGGAATAGATCTGACCAAGTCGTCTACAAAGACTTGCGGATCACCACCCGCCACGGTGAAGCCTGCATGCTTATGCAGCACGGCGATGTGTAGCAGCGTCGTCATCAACCCGTTTCTGAGCTGTTCGCTGTGCGAGGTTTCCTGGTCGCGCTTGCTCCGCAGCACGAAGGGTTGGTCTGCAGTGGGTGGTTTGTGCGACGCCACAGCGGTCTGGAAAACGGCGATCAGAGCTGTTTTGAACTGCTCAAGGTGCCGGCGCCCAACCCGATGAGCGAGGTGCAGAAACGCATCGACTGGGGCTTTAGTCGCCCACAAATTCTCAATCCGCTCGATGGGCGAATCCTGCATAACCAAAAATTTGAGCAGGTCGTCCTCGGTCTCGTCATAAGGTTTCTGGCTGAGCGAACTGAGGATTTGTTGATCATGTTCAACATCGCAGACCCATGCTCCCGCCAACATGGCCGGTATCAACGCGTCCGCATCGCCGACCCACCTCGGCAACTCAGCGGTACCACTTGGCTTCTGTCGAGCCAAGACCGCCAGGCTCCGACCACAAGTACGGGCAACTTCATACCCTTCGCTTTCAGACATACCCATGCCGGTGAACGCTTTGCCAAGCTGAGTGCTGGTCGGTCGTACTAGGTCGACATGATCGTTCTTCTTGTCCTCTGCTCCGGCGCTTATCACTGTTGGCCCCGAAGTCTTCAAGATTCCTACGCAGCTGCGCGCGGCGAGTCGGGGCAAGTAGGTAAGGTTGCTCGTGTTAACCAGGTGCCGAGCAGCCTCCTCCGTCTCAACGATCAAGGTACGCGCTTCCAGCGGCTTGCGCACTGGTTCGGGCGCCTTGCGGATCGCAGCGACCGCGAAGGCAATGACCTCATCGGTAGTGTCGGCGGCGAACGCCAGTCGCCCACTTCCCTGGGTCAGGTTTTGCAGCAAGTCTTCGGCCTGGGATTCGCGTCCGGCGAGTAGAACGTCTTCGACCAGTGCAGGCTCGAAGCGGCGGGAAAAGGACTCCCAGAACTCATCTGTGCTGAGCACGCCGTGTTGGGGCGCGCGTTTGAATGCATGCCGCGCCCAGCGCGAGGCAACTGCTGGACTTTGCGCAAGCCAATCCTCCAGCAGCGGGCCATCGAGGTAGACGACACGCTTCCACTCGCCCAGCTCGTTCTTTTCATCAAGCCAGTCTTCAACTTTTACTTTTGGCGTGTTCCACGTCCTAGGTGAGACGATGACCAAAGTGCACTCAGCACGATCTTCAGCAGTGACCTCTTTGGTGCGCTTGCTGTAGTCACCTTCGGCCTTGGATTTGCCGGCACCATTGGTTCCGAACTCCCAAATTGACTTTTCGTCGGGCACGAACGGGGATGTTGCATCAACGTCGAGATAGCCATCGAAGCCTCGAACTTGTCCCATGTCACCGGACAAAAACCGAACCCGGCGCACCCGAGTGGCGGTGGCCCAGATCAGGTCCGCCACCAGCTCGGGCATCTTATCCCTGCCTTGGAGGGTGTCGGCCCACTGTCCTAGTTCAAGCGCACTGATCCACTTCAACGTTTTTTCTCCCTTTTACATGGTGTAACGGTAGTTGCCGAGACGACACGGCTCCTTGGCGTAGGCGCACTCTACCCCACGCCAGAACAGAACTGCTAGGCACACGACATGGCTGCAGACAGCGCCTCGTACCTTGCGTCGGCAGACACGCTTCCAACGGAAAAGGTGGAAATGGGGGGGTATTCATTTATCAGACAGACTGGCCGCTTTTATCCGATTGCTTCAGTTGCCGCTGCCTACTACCGAATCAGAGCTGCCCTTTACAGATGAAAGCTGTCGGCCGATTGCAGTGGCCGCCTAGTCGCAACATCAAAATGAGACATAAACGGGTGGCCTAAAAGATAGCTACTTTTGATGCTCTCGAAGCCGAACTTGATCGGCAGCTAACGTCTCCTTTACCGCCTTCAAGCTTCGCCCCTTTGCACGCGATTCAAATTTTTCCTGTCCAAACAAAGGGGCTAAGCTCTCCACACGTTTAGCTCCCAAGCGAGTGTTAAGCCATTCGAACAAGTCAAGGTCGATGAATGGAAACGTTCGACCAGAGGTTCGGCAGACCGCAATGGCTTTCAATTCCGTCAGCTTGATTAGGTCCCGTACGTCCTTGTCAGTGGAGATTAGAACGGGCAAATAAACCTCGCCGCGTGGAAGACCTTTAGGGGTAACCATTGCATCCATAATCCTGAGCATGAAAATATCCCAGGCAGCATTTCTTACAATATCGTTTGCGTTTTCGCTACTCTCGAATGAGTTCAGTTTTTTTGTCAGGCTGGTTTTGCCTCGATAAAGAATTTCGGCGCAAATTATAAGCTCTCTTGCCATCACAACTTGGAGTTCTTCATACATAAATCTAATCAATTGCTCGAGTTTGTGCGAAGCAGATTTC
Organism: Pseudomonas orientalis; assembly: GCF_001439815.1. Lineage (GTDB taxonomy): Bacteria > Pseudomonadota > Gammaproteobacteria > Pseudomonadales > Pseudomonadaceae > Aquipseudomonas > Aquipseudomonas orientalis. The sequence continues at coordinate 22,488 of NZ_JYLM01000013.1, forward strand.
TTGGATCCGAGGTCGATCAGTTTTGTGCGTAGGATCATCGCTTCAATCAGCGCCAACCGATTGATTGTTTCTTCGCTCAATGCCTCGGTCAGAAGGTCATCTATCATACTCACCGCCTGCTGTTCGCAAGCATCTCGATAAAGATTCATAAATCTATCATTCCAGCCTGGACCCAGCGGATCAGAATCCATATGAAAAGCCAAAATCGCAGCGACAGTCTCTACGCATGCCTCGCGGGTCTTTTCATTCCAGTTTCTCTGGCATTCCCAGATGTAATAAAATGGGTTGAGTCTTTGAAGACCATCAACACCAATCGCTCTCCTGAGATTGTTTTTATACGTTTCAAGATTGTCCGTAGAGCTGGAATTGTATGAGAGCCTTCTAAAGTAGGAGGCTACGTTTGAATCAGCATATAACCCATGGCCAATTTCATACCGAATAGGCCCTTTGGAATTTATGAACTCTTTATCCAGTACAATTAATGATTGCCCTCCCATAGCGGAAGAGATCACTCCTGAGTTACCGAATTCTAGCCGCGGGACTTTGAATGCTCCTCGCATGTCTTGGCATGCGTAAACGATTCGCCAATTTTCTAATAGCTGTAAATTCGACTTAAACAGATCAAATGCGTTCTTTACGTCATCTGCTGTACAGACTTTTTGGAGAGCTGCTTGAATATCGAACTCGCTTGGTTTTTTTTGCTTACTCAAGGAAATCGCCTCTTAACCAGAGTTGTCAACGAACGTGAGCTATATCAGCATGCTCGGAAAATTATTTGCGCGTCTTTCAGCTCGTAGACGAGCCCACTCAACAGTTTTGCTAGACAAATGGTGTTGACGTTAAGAAAACGTGCGCGTTCCATAGCTGGGCCTGTCTACGGCATGGTTGAGGTCTTTTTTGGAAGTCTGATTTTTGTCGATTTCTGCCGTTCGTAACGGGGTAGCAATCGGACCTTTCCAGCAAAACCTGAGAAATCACGCGCTTAGCAACAAACTATTTCAGATTGCTGGCACGCGCTCATTATTGAAACCCTGGTAGCTCTGCACATCGAGGACGTCGCCTTGGGCCATCAGAAATTTGAATACCACACTGAGTTCTCTCCCTTTCAGTACGTTGTCAGAACCAAAAAGCTCTTCATGTTCAAGTCCGAAGAGCCCACTACTGAACCCGACACCCAGGGTTTTCTGGAAGATTCTGAACGTCAAAACCGCCTTGCTCAATTAGGCAGCGAAGGCTGGGAGCTGGTCAGTGTGCAGCCCGTGGTCAAAGGAGAAGTCAAGGTTGGCAATCAAAACGCCCAAGGCTGGGGTTACGGATTCGCCTTGCCCATCGGGTATCTGCTGTTCTTCAAACGCCCTATCCACTGCGATTGATGATGTCAGTACCGCCAGAAGAAATCCTTACAGTCCTGAATATGGTTTTCTTGCGGCGACCATAGCTTGATCACGGCAAGCTGACGGCATCAGGAATGACTAGAGCCCAGCCGTGATCCAGTACCCGCATCTCACTGCACTCACTCGCCGAATTGCCTTGCCAGGTCTCATCGTACTTTTTGGATGCGGCCTGCCTGTCTCTCATGCGATCGCTGCTTCAGCCTCCGAACAGGCCAACCTGGACGTGATGATCCGCCAGTTGAATGCCTTGGAGGACACCGCACGTCGTAGCGCTCAAGTGGCCGACGAACCTGGCAAGCGTTACTTCTTCGATTACCAGCGTCTAGCAGGTGATATCGCTCGAATTCGTCATGGGTTGGAGGGCTATCTAACCCCAACCCGAGCCCAGCCTCGTGATCCTGTTGAGCTGTCAGGCCAATACACGACCGAGGGACGCAAGCCATGAGCATGAGCGGCGCTCAGGCTGCTGCGTTTCAAGCGGCAGGAGGATTTCCTGCCTCGACGAGCTACCTGTTTTTCGTCGGCGTCGCTGTAGCCATCATCTTTATGTGGGGCGCCTGGGCTATCTGGAGCTGCTACCGAGGATGGGCCACTGGCAACCTTGATCGCACGATTTCCTCGACCTCGGTCGTCCGCATCCTACTGCTTTGCATGATCCTCACCACATTTGTTCTTAGTTGACCCTATGGGAGATACACCATGACTTCTTTCTTGAAACCGGGCCGCATGCTGATCGGGTTGCTTGCTCTCCCTCAACTGGCCATGGCGGCTCTTCCGCAGTCTCAGCCTCCTACCCGGGGGGAAGGCTCTAACTTGATGCAAACCATGCAGAACTACGCCTTTGACGGTTTTTCTTTGCTTGGTCTCATCATCTGCGCAGTCATTTTCAGTGGCGTTGCTTGGCATGCCTTCGGCACCTACCACGAAATTCAACTTGGCAAAAAGAAATGGGGAGATCTAGGAGCTACAGCCGCAGTTGGCGTCGCGATCCTGGGTGTCGCCATTTTTCTGATCACCAAGGCTACAAATATTCTTTAAAAGAGCCATGGCCATGACAGAACTCTCAGACGATGGGACCCTGATTTTCCTTCCTGTGCGATTGAACAATCAGCCAGTCATCATGGGCGGCCTTACCGCTGACGAAATGTGGGCCACCTTGGCGTTAAGTACCGGCGCAGGGCTGGTTATCGGTATTCCGGCCGTGATATTGACCCAGATTTGGGCACTTATCATTGGCGCCGCCATGCTCTGTGCTGTCCTAGGGCTGTTTCTTGCCAGTCGTTTCTTGCGTCGGTGGAAACGCGGCCGACCTGATACATGGCTATACCGCCAGATGCAACTGAACATCGCGCGGTTTTTTCCGACGTGGAATAAAGCCCTGCTGATTACTCGTACAGGTGCGTGGACCTGTCATCGAACGGAGGTTCAATGACTTACCGTAAAAAAGTAGACGCCCAACTGGCCCACATCAACAGCCTGCGCATGGTCATTGGTTTTCTCATTGCCCTGGGTCTGTACATGGCTTATGGCTGGCAGAGCGCACCGCGTGACCTAACTGTTCATGTACCTCCAGATCTACGTTCAGGTAGCACCCGTAAGTGGTGGGATATTCCACCGGAGTCGGTATACGCCTTCGGTCTGTACATTTTTCAGCAGATGAACCGTTGGCCCGTTGACGGTGAAACCGACTACGAGGACAACATTACCCGCTTGGAAAGCTACCTGACTCCCAGCTGCAAAGCCTACTTGCAGAAAGATTTCGAGCTACGCCGCAATAGCGGGGAACTGCGCAAACGTGAGCGGGGTGTATTTGAAATTCCAGGCAGAGGCATCGACGATAAGTCTGAGCAACATATTGAACAGCACAGCATCAATGACTGGACCGTCAACCTGGACATCACCGCTGACGAGCACTACGGCGGGGAGCGCGTAAAGCGGGCATTTGCTCGCTATCCGTTAAGAATTATCCGATTCGACGTCGATCCCGAAAAAAACCCATTCGGCTTGGCCTGGGACTGTTATAGCAGTAATCCACAACGCATCGAAGTCTCCGCAGAAACGACCAGAGCAGGAGGCAAATGATGACACGCCGCCTACTGATCATCGGGCTCGTAGCCCTTCACTTCTGCGGGTTGGCCAACGCCGTCGAAATCCTGCGCTGGGATCGTATCCCTATAGCACTGCCCTTGATCGTGGGTCAGGAGCGTATTGTCTTTGTGGACCAAAACGTACGGGTGGGTCTGCCTCGTAACCTCGTCGACAAACTGCGCGTGCAGAGCACCGGCGGTGCCCTCTACCTGTTGGCGAAAGAGCCGATTGAACCGACTCGCTTACAGCTGCAGAACATGAACTCCGGCGAGATCATGCTCGTGGATATCATCGCAACGGTAGGGAAACCGAATCAGGTCGCATCCGAGCCGGCTAAAATTGTAGCCGGGGACAGTCCCGCCCCGCGTTACGGCCAAGTCAACGCCAAACCTACAAGCAACCATGCAACTTCTTCCACGGCCCAAGCCAGCGCTCAAGCCGAGGAGGATAAGGACGCGCCGAAACCGCGTCGTGAGACCCCACTTCCGGTGGTCATGACGCGCTATGCCGCACAGATGCTTTACGCGCCCCTACGCACCGTTGAGCCCGTGGAGGGGATTGCTCAGATAAATCTGAAGCGCGGTTTGGACCTCACCACCCTAATGCCGACATTGCCGGTCGAAGCCTCTGCGTTGGGGTCGTGGCGGTTAGACGAGTATTGGGTCACGGCGGTGAAGCTACGTAACACAAGCGCCCAAAACCTCACATTGGATCCGCGTGACCTGATGGGTGACTTTGTCACCGCGACTTTTCAGCATCCCTACCTTGGCGCCAAAGGTGATTCCAGCGACACCTCGACGGTCTACCTGGTGACACGTGGCCATGGTCTAGCCGAATCGTTATTGCCGGCCGCCATCAGCCAGATCGACCCGAAGGGAGGTCGTCGTGAAGAGTAATCCACTTGTTAAATACCTGGTCATACCGTTCGCGATCCTGGCGCTATACGTAGTGGTCAAATTATTCAATCGCGGAAGTGACGATCAACAGGTTCATGCACCGGAAACGGTTGTACTTAGTACGAAAGAGGCTAAAAAGCTTGGGGTTGACGGAGATACACCCAGCGACACATTGCGCACCATTGTCGTGGAAAGCAGACAACTCAAGGACCAAGTCTCCAATGCTTTGAAGAACAATGACGAGCTAAAGCAACAGAACATCGAGTTGCAAAAACGCCTGCAGAACATCGACCTCAATGTCGATAACAAACTGCAAAACGTTCAGCAAACGATGAAGCAGGAGGCGCAACAACAGAGCCAAACCCTCTTGGACACACTGCAGCAGCAGTACAATACCCTGAGCAGCAAATCGGGCAGTGGCAATGAGTCAGGATCTGATTTGCCGATCGGCTTCGGCGTACAGCCAGGTGACGGTCAAGGCTTCAAAGGCGGACCTGGCGCGGACGTTGTTTGGATAGAGCCGCAAGACGCAACGCCGGTCGATGTCAACGGCAAGCCCATCGCTGCTGGGTCAAATCAAACGGCAAGCGGCTTTAACTTCCCGACCTCTTTTGGCGAGTCCGTGGACCGAGGACAAAATGCACTGCGCACGGGCGCTCAAAGTGTTGCGAATGAAATCTCGCCACAGGAGGCCCGCAAACAGGTGCGTAAGGTCTATACCTTGCCGCAGAACTCGACATTGATGGGTTCGGTGGCCATGTCCGCGCTGATCGGCCGGGTGCCCATTGACGGCACTGTCAACGACCCCTACCCGTTCAAGGTATTGATTGGGCCGGACAATCTCACGGCCAACGGCATCGACTTGCCCGACGTCGCCGGCGCGGTGGCCAGCGGAACGGCTTCCGGCGATTGGACCCTGTCTTGCGTACGCGGTCAGATAAAAAGCCTGACGTTCGTCTTCAATGACGGCACTGTGCGCACGCTGCCACAACCTCAAGAAGAAACGAATAGCAGTCAAAATAGTAACAACCAGAACAATGGCAACCAAACCACCATTCAGGGTGGCCTGGGCTGGATAAGCGATGCCTATGGCATTCCTTGTATCAGTGGCGACCGCAAAAGCAACGCCTCGCAATACATTGGCTCGCAGGTACTGATTACCGCCGCCGGCGCAGGTGCTGCCTCACTCATCAAGTCAGATGGAAACAGCGGATCTTTTATAAACCCTCAGTCCGGGACCATCGGTTCTGTCGGCGGCTCGGGCAGTGAAGCCATGGGCAAAATCATTGGCCAGGGCGTCAATGACGTCTCCAGTTGGGTCAACAAACTCTACGGGCAAGCCTTCGCAGCGGTGTATGTACAACCCGGGGCAAAGATAGCTGTGCACCTGGACCAGCAACTGACCATCGATTACGAACTCAATGGCCGCAAGGTCAACTATCGCTCAGGAGCCCGTCATGTCTCGACTGCGCTTGACTAATCATGGCTTAAAACTAGGTGCATACCTGGCCATCGCCCTACTCGCCTCGGCCTGTTCCACCAACAAAGACGAATTGCTCCCCCATGGGGATCGCACAATGATGGACGTTTGGGATCAAGGTTCCAGCGGCTCAAGCAGCTCGAGCAGCCGCCAATTGCTCGATGCACGCCAAGATCTTCGTCGGCCTCTGGAGACGAGGGAAATAGACAACACCAGGTTCACACGTACCGCACAGAACGAGATCTACAGCCAATTTAAACGCCTACCCAATCCCGACCTGGTGATGTACGTCTTTCCTCATTTAGCGGGTTCAGACCCGGCACCGATCCCAGGCTACACCACGGTGTTTCCGCTGTATCAGCGGGTGCAATACGCCATGCCTGGCGAACGCACGGAGGCATATTGATGGGTTTTTTTGAACGATTCAAAACGCGACGGGCGACAGAGCGTGTGGAACCTGGCGTAACACCAGGTTCGCCGTTATCTGACGATGTGCAGGGACCAGCAACCGAGACGTTTGAGGCTGCGACAGAGCGTTACTACGAACGCCTTGCTGCCATGGGTATTCCCTCGCCGAGCGATTGGCGTAACCCAAAGAAAAAGCCAGCCACAACCGCTGATGCTGACCGTCTATACGACGTCAACCCCTCCTTCGTAGACCTACTGCCCTGGGTGGATTACCTGCCTGCAGAAAAAGCCATGCTATTGGAAGACGGCGTGTCTCGCGCTGCCTTTTTTGAGCTGACACCGATTGGTACTGAAGGTCGGGATCCCGAATGGTTACGCAAGGCCCGCGACGCCCTGGAAAACGCCCTCCAGGACTCCTTCGACGAGCTTGAAACCTCACCCTGGGTGGTTCAGCTCTATGCCCAGGACGAAACCAGTTGGGACGATTACCTTCAGCAACTGCATGACTACGTTCAACCACGCGCACAAGGCAGTGCATTCACCGAGCTTTATTTGAAGCTGATGAAGCAACACCTGGAATCCATCTCCAAACCAGGCGGGCTGTTTGAAGACACCAAGGTCAGCCAACTGCCCTGGAGGGGCCAGCAGCGCCGCGTCCGTGTTGTTGTCTACCGCCGTACCCAAGGCGCGCAAGCGGATGTGCGAGGCCAGGCGCCAGGTCCTTACCTGAAAATCATCTGCGATCGCTTGGTGGGCGGCTTGGCGAACGCTGGCATTAAAACCCATCGCATGGATGGCCACGCCATTCGCCATTGGCTGATTCATTGGTTCAATCCACGTCCCGATCATCTTGGCCCTGCCGATGCAGATATTCGCCGCTTCTACGAATTGGTGTGCAAGCAAGCACCTGGTGCTGCAGAGGGCGAGCTGCCGCTCGCCAGCGGCACTGACTTCTCGCAAAACCTGTTTTATCGCGAACCACTGTCAGATATAGAGAAAGGTCTGTGGTATTTCGACGGCCTTCCCCATCAGGTGGTGATGCTTGACCGCTTGAGGGATGCTCCCAAGACCGGGCACTTAACCGGTGAAACCCGAAAGGGCGGTGATGCGCTCAACGCGCTGTTCGACAAAATGCCAGAGGACACCATTCTCTGTATCACTCTCGTGATCACCCCGCAGGACATTCTCGAAGGGCATCTGGAACAGCTTTCACGCAAGGCAGTTGGAGACACTCAGGCCTCGATCCTGACACGCGAAGACGTCGCCACCGCCCGTCAGTTGCTCGGACGCAAGCACAAGCTGTACCGAGGTAGCGTAGCGTTTTACCTGCGGGGTAAAGACGATGCCCAGCTGCACGAACGCAGTTTGCAACTCAGCAGCGCATTGCTGGGTGCAGGCATGGAGCCGGTGGAACCTCGGGATGAAGTGGCACCGCTGAACTCCTACCTTAGATGGCTACCCGGCAACTTCGACCCCAATGCGCGCAAAGCACTGGAGTGGTACGCACAACTGATGTTCGCCCAACACATTGCGAACCTGGCCCCCGTCTGGGGTAGGTCGACCGGAACCGGGCACCCGGGTATTACCCTGTTTAACCGTGGGGGAGCGCCGATAACCTTCGACCCGCTGAACAAGCTGGACCGGCAGATGAACGCGCATTTGTTCATTTTCGGGCCAACGGGTTCAGGTAAATCGGCCAGCGCGACAAACATCCTTAGCCAAATCATTGCCATCTATCGGCCACGTCTATTCATTGTGGAGGCTGGCAACAGCTTCGGCTTACTCGGTGATTTCGCCAAAAAGTTGGGTTTGACGGTAAACCGGGTTCGACTTGCCCCTGGATCGGGTGTCAGCCTCGCGCCATTCGCTGATGCCGTGAAGCTCATCGAACCCAGCCAAAACGTGAAGATTATCAAAGCTGATGATCTTGAGGCGTCGGACGAACATCTGACTAGCCAGACCGAGGATGAACAACGCGACATCCTGGGCGAGATGGAAATTGCGGCCAGGCTGATGATCACCGGTGGTGAAGAAAAAGAGGATGCCCGTCTTACTCGTGCCGACCGTAGCGCCATCCGCCAATGCATACTGAATGCAGCGAAAAAATGCGTGACGGAACAACGTATCGTTCTGCCGGAAGATATCCGTGAAGCGCTGCGAGACATGGGTCTCGAGCCCGGTATTCCAGACGCCCGAAGCACACGATTCTTGGAAATGGCGGAAGCCTTGTCCATGTTCTGTATGGGCACCGAAGGCGACATGTTCAACCGTCCTGGCACCCCATGGCCAGAAGCGGACATCACCATTGTCGACCTTGCCACCTATGCGCGAGAAGGCTATAGCGCACAGATGGCCATCGCTTATATTTCCCTGCTCAACACGGTCAACAACATTGCCGAGCGTGACCAGTTTAAAGGCCGTCCGCTTATCTGCTTCACCGACGAAGGCCACATCCAGTTGAAGGTCCCACTCCTATCCCCCTACTCCGTCAAGATCACCAAAATGTGGCGAAAGCTCGGCGCCTGGTTCTGGATGGCCACCCAAAACGTTGACGACGTGCCGCCAGAGGCCTCAGCCCTGCTCAACATGATCGAATGGTGGATGTGCTTAAACATGCCGCCTGATGAGGTGGAGAAGATCGCGCGGTTTCGTGAACTGACTCCTGCACAAAAGTCGATGATGCTGTCAGCGCGTAAAGAAAGCGGCAAATTCACCGAGGGCGTCGTGTTGTCCAAAAGCATGGAAATGTTATTCCGGGCGGTACCACCGAGTTTGTACCTGGCCCTGACCATGACCGAGCCAGAAGAGAAAAAGCAACGCTTCGACATCATGCAAGCCAAAGGCTGCAGCGAGCTCGATGCCGCGATTGAAGTTGCTGCAACGCTTGACCGCTATCGCGGTATCGAACCTCACATCATTACTTTCCCCGAGCAAGTCACGGCCTTGGAGCGCCAAGCATGAGAGCATTGAATTCCCTGACCCAGAACCTGATAGAAAGTCTGACCCAGCTGCTTGAACAACCGGGTGAAGACGCCCTTCAAACCCTTGAGGTGTGTGCCCCCGTTTTGATAGAGCAACTGCAACAGGTTTTGGTTCGTGCGGTGGATCGTCGTGACATCGAGTCCCAACTTCACGCGGTGTTAGCCAACTGGCTGCGACAGCACCCACAACCCGAGAATGCTGAGAACGCTCTTCTTGAGGCCCTTCGTAAACAAGCGCTGATTTCATCGAAGCCAGCAGAGGCTCGGGCATGACAGGCCTTCGCAAATATTGGTTGATGCTGGGGTGCGTTTTGGCAGGCACATCGATGGCCTGCTTAGCCCTCACTCGAAGCGAGATACCGCCCCCGCACAACATAGGCCCGTGGATGTTTGGTCCTTCCAAAGCACGCTGGACAGTGGCTGAATTCGCGGATCTGGAGTGCCCCTACTGCAAGACTTACACACCTGAGTTGAAAACCTGGATACAGCAGCAGAAGGATGTAAACCTGCAGTGGCATCACCTGCCACTGGATGTGCACGGTCCGACCGCAGTACACGAAGCCAAGCTCGCTGAATGTGCGGGGGCGCTTGGTGGCGCCCCTGCCTTCTGGCAAGCCATTGACCAGATCTTTGACCGGACCCGTAGCAACGGTGAGGGTTTCGATGGGCATCTGAACGTTGTTGGTGTTACTAACCAGGCCCTGTTGTCCTGTGCAGCCACCGACAAAGTGATTGCCCAGCGTGTCGGCCAGCAGGCCGAGGAGGCCGTCAAAGCCGGGGTTACGGCCACTCCTACCGTCATAATTACAGACAACACGACAGGCAGCTCCGTAAAGCTTGAGGGACCAGCTGATGGGGTGTTGTTGTTATCAGCTATTGATTGGCTAGCTCAAAAAAAGGAGCAACGGAACTCCGAAATGGTCGACCGCTAAATCAAGCAGCTTTGCTGCGCAGGTCGCTTACCCTAAACAACTTGAGACAGATGACACGACGAAAACGAACAAAATCCATGGCCGGAGAGCCGATTGATCTATCGCGTTAGTTTTCTCGCTTAGCATTTAGAGAGCTCATCGGCACGGTTAACGGCATAAATATCTGCAATCTGCTCCACCGCCTCAGAAATTCCCGCACCATTCCGGACCAATGTTGCAAAATCATATATCGCCGACGCTCCGCTTCCATTAGCCAGTGCGCAAGCCATCAACTGCCTGACTCTCGTTTCGATGCTCGCCTCGATCACTGCACGATCTTGGGAATCTTCATCAGACAGCCTCTCCGCCACCACCGCAGCTTCCGTTGTTTCATCAATGTCATACAACTCGTAGAACAGCTGGCCCAATGTGCCAGCCGTAATCGATTTCAAACGATTCCATTCCCCCAAATCGGTTTTTTCCTTAAGCGCCTTCTCGGTCTGAAGCCGCAATTTTTTTCCAATGGTGCCGGCCGAACGTTCCTTGTTGGAGTATCTATGATTCGAATTTGACGATACCGTTTGCACGACCCGCCACAGCAAGCTCCATACTTCTCTGGTGCTGTAATACCTCAATGCCGTGTAAATCGCGCTCTTGATTTCATCCGCTTTGTCCACGGGAAAGATTTGCCTGAATTCCCGTAATTGATTGTGCAGGTAGGCCATGCAATCGGCTGCAGCATAGTCGTACCAGAGGGCCAATATGCCTACATTCGTGAAGGGACGTACTACCAGCTCATTAAAAGCGTCCTCGCCTCCGCCCAAGAGCTGATCGCGGACCAACATGAAACGGATTCTATTGACGACGTAATTCAGGCCATTGGCGTCTACGAAGTAGGCATCAGCGCCACTAGCATGAGGAGCGTCAGACAGCACGCCGGCCCTCCAAAGACGATTGATGAACATCTCCGAATCCATGGGCGATAGAGGTTGGCAGTCACCATATGTGAAACTGCCCCCGAAGAAGCGTGAAGCGACTGCGCGCTCTAGCGCCACTAGGATGAATGCTAGGTCATTGGGGATGGTCGTATAGTCAGTTGTTTTCGCTAGGACGCGCTCGGCGTGCTGCGCTACCCTTTCTTGCAAGTTAGCCTCTGCCTGCTCCTCAACCAGTCGCCTTGCCTCGTCCTGCTCCACCTTGCACTCCGCGCATGGCCAGAGAGAACGCTGCTTAAACCTCTTCACTCCGGAGCGGCTGGTGACAGTCAAGGCACATCCACAGACTGCGCACGTCTGGTTCTCGTCGTAAACCGTGCAATGCGTTCTCACGTAGGCCGCGAGGGCATGAGGTTTGAGTACCTCGCGAAATGGCAGCATCGCGCTTACGTTCTCGACAGGCTTACATTCTTCGTTCAGCGCCCAATAACGTTGGACCAATACGATGACTTCCGGGTCAGTGGAGCTGATCTCTAATTTGATTGCCATGGTGCGGGGAGGTCCGAGGGAGAGTTTCGAATTATTGGGCGTCGAGCGACATGCTACTTAAATTCCGGCCAATGACCAGCAACCAAGAGCACACGGCCGGATTGGATTGTCGTAGCAGTTATTATCGAAGGGCACATCGCCATCTTCCAGGTAAGGCAACAGCGCTATTTCGTGTTTTAGGCTGTAATTCGACGCCTTGGCGATTGCCGATCCTTCAGGTCTAAGCTGCCTCTGACCGATCTTCCATATATGAAGCGCGTCTATGAGCGGCGCCCTACGCGTGATTCCGGCAGACCAGTATCATTTAACCTTCCCAAATAGTGCGGCTCAGGTGTAGCCGAACCTCTAAAGAACGACCCTCACCAGGGTGCTGTTCATTTTCAGCGGAGCCACGCGGCGTGATCGAAAATTTCATTGAGTTCAACGAAAAGCGAGGCAGAGCGCTGACTGAGCGCTACGTTCTGCATGTGTTCAACGTGTTCTCTCCCACTCAACTGAAACGGAGGCTGGGGCACAGGCAACCGAAGGTGTGTCGGTATTGTGGGAAAGACGAGAGATCCACAACATTCCGCGAAGAGTCGCATGCCATACCCATTTTTCTGGGGAACAAGACGATTATCGATGAGCTGGAGTGTGATCAGTGCAATCACCACTTCGGGGATCATCTTGAAAACAGCTTCGCAGCCTACACCTACCCTCACCGTCCATTTCAGCGAATCCGGGGGCGCAATGGCATCCCAAAGTACAAAGCCCCAGACTTAGAGGTTTCGGCTGTCGACCAATCCAACCTAGTCATATGTGTCGGTGATAAAGGTGGAGTCGATGCGTTGGAGGTCGAGGGCAAGAATCAACTCCGTTTCCAAGTTGTGCGCCAACCCTACTACCCGACAGCCATTCACAAGATGCTCATCAAAATGGCATTGGCCATGATGCCAGACGATGATCACCGCCAATTCGATTATCTGAAACCCTGGCTTCTGAGTAAAAACCATAAGCCTGGCTTGAGTGGCTCCGTGCCGGTTATCGAGTGGGGGATAAGCGGAGGAGTCAATCCGAACAAAATCACCTGCATCGTTGCCAAGGTGAGAAAGGCGTTTCAAGAATCGACATATAGGTATCAGTTCATATTTCAGTACGGGAATTTCCAGTACCAGATTGTGATTCCCCTGCCTGACGAGTGTGGCCATCGTAAGGATTTCGTCTACGCGCCCGTATTCCTGCCTGATGAGCATTTCCGAGTATTTGGCCCATCCGACTACCAAGAGAAGCACTTCAACTCACCTGACCGGGTGCGTGGAGACAAACTCAGCATCCTGCTTCAGTACAGCGACAAATCCTCTGGAGGGCCTGGGCAGGAGCACTGCTGATTGGATTCTCAGTTTTCAGGCGGCGAGTTTCGCGCGTCTAAGCGCAACTCCTCGGAGTGAAGACCGGGCCGTAGTAAAACGAGCTCATAGACCTAGACGCTGCCTGGCAAGGCATTAAAACCTGATACTACGTACGTACTAGATCTCGCAGATTACTAATGATTTGGGCTGCAGCTTGCTCTGGCGATTGCTCTCGAAGCAGCGCCAGCGCCTGTACCGTTTTGGGGATATCGGAAGCAGGCCTGGTTGCACGTCCTTCGATTTGCACGAACGGTCCATCGGTCTCGGTGAGAAGCCGGTCAGATGGCAGCGAGGCGACAAGGTTGCGATGCCTGGCGGAGCTCAGCATCTGCGAGTTGATCGAGAAATAGCATCCAAGCTCCACAGCCCGCCTGGCCTCGCTAGCGGAGCCGGTGAACCAATGAAGCACCACGGTTCCCCGGTTAGTTGGAAGTAGGCGCTCGATATGGGACAGCACCTTTCCCACACTGCGTACGCTGTGGACAGTGAGGATCTTCCCGCCCTGCTCCGAGCAAGCATCGAGCACCCTCTTGAACACCCGCTCCTGGGCCTCAAAGCTTCGATAGAACTGGGGCCCGGCATCAAGCCCCACCTCTCCGACGTATCGAGTCTCCTCAAGCAGGCGCTCCAGGAGTGGCAGCTCCGATTCACGCTCTGCCACCAGTTGGGGATGTAGCCCCAATACCACCCGGACATGCCGAGCCGAGACCGCAAACTCACAATTGCGCCGCCATGCTTTCGGTGTAGTGGTCACGGCCAAGGTAGCGGCCTCTGCCTGATCGCACCCCACGATGAGACGCTCGTGATCGGGATAGAGGTCAAGGTGGCAGTGGAAATCCACCCACTTTGGAATCGAGCTCTTCTGCGGTTTCATAGTGGTATGGCTGTCACACCCTCGAGGTAATCGTCAACTTCCAGCAGTCCATCTCGATAAACCTGTTCGAAGTCATCCAAGCTCTCAGGATGGTCGATCAAAGGCCCGGGCTCATGAATTGCAAATTTGGCGCGGTGTGGCATACGTTTGAGGCGCGCGATGGCCTTGGTGCAGACCGGTCAATTTGACGCTCGGACTGCAACAGCTGCCGCTTGAACGTCTCGGTCGATTCATGCGCGATCGGTGGCCTTGTTCGCCGGTATAGAACACATGGCCATTGATATCCTGCTGCCGTTCTTCTTGAGGTTTGCTTTAGCGCTTTATGCAGGCATCGAGGCTATGCGTCGACAGGCCAAGACGGGCCGCTACCTCTGCAACAGGCAGCTTCTTTCGGTCACTTGATTTACTGCTTGGATTTGAATTCTTCGGGTTAACGCGGGTTGCTCATGGCACCTCCCAACTGGCCTCAGTTTTTTAAGGCAAAGAGGTGCCCACAAAACCCGGGGGCGATTCATTCAGATGGCATTTACGCCAGAATTCTGCCGTCAAAACATGCACAAACTTAGTGCCCGGGTCGCGCTATTTTGGGGCAAAATATTTTAGGAAAAAATTGTTGCAGTTAGTAAATCGTTAGGATAATTTATCGATAAATCAAGGAGCGATTATGCGCAAAATAATAAAGCACCGGACGCTATCCTCCAGCAAAAATGGGTCTTCTCGATCCGTTTTTATCAGCATTATTCAATTCTCAGTTTTGCCAGATACCTGTTCATTGATGCCGCGAATAGATGTGTATTTACATTCGCCGTTCGATGTTTGTGGTTTCATGTTCCTGGCCTCTGGGTGCTCGCCTCCATAATTATTTACTGCCTTTCTTAAGGGTGCACAAAATATATTGGCTCGACTTCTGCCGACCTTGCTATTAGCAAGCCGGTCTAAGAGCGTGTGCCTGAATTTTAAAAAAGTTGAATGTTTGGCTATAAATTTTGCTATCAAGTAGTGTGGCAATTCTTGTGTCGGTCCGGAGCACTCCAAATGATAAAGACAGTAATATTTGTAACTCAGACTTACTTGCAATGGCTTTCCGCTGAAGCCATGCAAGATGTAAAAAGCTCTGGCATACGACTTGTTTTGCTCGTAAACGCTGGCGAGCCAATACTGAAATCGCTGGATGGTTTTTTCGACGATATAGTGCCATTGACGGGGCGATTGGGTACAAACATCAGGCCGGTACTTCCATATGAGGACATTCTGACTGTCGTGCAAGAAGAAGTGCGCACGGCTGGAGCGCCCGAAGCGGTGCGCTTGTTTTGCCAAGAGGAAGGGCATGTGCTGGACGCAGCGGCCGTTCGACAAGCTCTTGGTATTCCCGGAGACCGTCCCGAACTGGTATCGGGATTCCGGGACAAGATACTCATGAAAGAGAGGGTGCGCACTGCCGGGATCAGAATCCCCTTGCATGTCGTGCTTGATTTGCACTTGGCAGTTATTGATCCCGCTGAGTACTATCTGGCATTGAAACGTGAGATGGGGGCTAAACTAGTCATCAAACCAGTTGATGCGGCGGGTAGCCTTAATGTTTTTGTAGTCGAAAACGTAGGCGATTTTGTCGCCGCGATGGAGGCTATTCGTCTATTTGAAAATGAATTTAAGTATGAGGTCGATGAGTTCATTGAAGGTGACATGTTTCAGTGTGACTCTTTTGTGCAAAACGGCCAGATAAAATTCTGCGGTACCTTTGAACTCGGGTGCACTAACTTCGACTTTGTGCAAGGGCGACCTCTTACAGGTTACCCGACGCTCGATCCTGACGTATTAAAGACGCTTGAGGACTATAACGCACGAGTCATCAAGGCGTTGGGAATGCAAAACGGTTGTACGCACCACGAGTTTTTTGTAAATCCTGCTACCGGGCAGCCTACATTTCTGGAAATCGCATGTCGCTCCCCGGGAGGGGTAGGCGTTTACTTTCATATAATGAATAAGAACTTTAACTTGATAGATGCCTATCTTTACCAGAATACATTGCCTGATAGACTGGGTGAAATCAGGGTCACGCAAGCAAATAATGTCGTAGCGGCATTGTTGCCGGTAGGCCATGGACGCATTGTTTCATTAAACGAGCCTGACGTAGTCAGTCGTTATGATATACGCTGGATGGTGGAACGGGGGGCTGTGGTGAACGCCAATACAATTGCTGATGCTGCCGGTATTCTGACCCTCTATAACGACAATCATGATGAACTCAGATCGGACTTTGAGCGGCTGCAGCAGTACGTTCCAGTCACCTGTCAGCCTGAGCATTAAGTTACATATTATTATTCTTTATATAAATGATTCCATAGAAGGGGCGCTCGATGTACGTAGTATTAGTAGTTTGTCTACTTGCGGTTGTGCAGTCGTTGTTCGGCGTGGGGTTGTTGCTTTTCGGCACTCCCACGTTGCTGCTGATGGGGCTCTCTTTCCAAGAGGCACTTCAGGTTCTTCTACCCGCTTCGTTAACATTGAGTATTCTGCAGTTATGGGCTGATGGTATGAACGACACCGTAAAACCTTCTTTGGCCATTTGGCCTCTGCCGGGGCTGGCAATCGGTCTCTGGATCGCACTCGAAAGCGGATTTGATATCAAGCTCGAACTCATTGCTGCGATTCTGCTAGTAATCAGTGCCACATTGCGTTTGTCAGGCGGGGTCAGTCTCAGAGTGCGAGCCTTGATGCGTAGAAGCAATCGCGTAGCAATGGCCATCATAGGCTTAGTACACGGGCTGACAAACCTAGGTGGCAGCTTACTAACGGACTATGCCTCCACCTGTGAGGAGGACAAGAAACGCTGCCGTCAGTTCATTGCCTTTGGTTATGCAATCTTTGCCTTCACGCAAATTGTCTTGATCACCATCTTTAAAGGTTATTCCACATGGTCGATCACAAGCCTTGGTTATGCCGTGCTGGGAGGTGTAATTTACATGGCACTGGGAAGGCACGTATTTTTCAAATTTTCGCAGCAGCGTTATAGCGTCGCGCTGTCTATATTCATGCTGTGTTGCGCCAGTGTACTGACAGCCAAATATTTTCAGCTTTTCCCTACCGTGCATAGTTAGTGTTGCTTAGTAGCTTTCTGACGTCCGGCTTGCATCGATATTTATTATAAGGGATGGGTGTTGCATGCTGAAGTTTAGTGAGCTGAAAGGAGTTTATCTAATACTCTTCTTTATAGTGGCCTCGGCGGCTCAAGGCGTTTATTTATCCGGGATGCTGCAGCAGGCGGACATCTACTCCGTTATCATCGTGATATTTTTGGTGCTGACGATTCTTTTCGGTTTTTTTACTTGGATGCGCTCTTCGGAGTTTGTATGGAGTCGCTCCATCGCGATAAATCTATTCCTTATCAATCTCACTACGCTGGGGAACTGGTTCGGCTTTATGTGGGCAATAAAATATATTGAACCGGCAATAGCATCGGCTTTGTTAAACTCGGTAGGACCTGTGATTATATTAATGCTCAATGCAAGCGTTCTGAAGAAAGGTCCGATGAAGTTGCAAGAGGCTATTGCGTCGATCGGTGTTTTGATCGCTATGGTCATGAGTGGTGCAGTTATTCTCACTGGTCATTCGGCGGTGAGTGATATGGATCATGAACGACTCTATGTGGGAATCGCTATGTCCATACTCTGTGGTCTCTCGGTATCTCTGAATACAGTTATTTCAAAGGGACTGACCAACGAGCGAGTTCAACCACATCAGATTATGGCGTTCAGATTCTTTATACTCATAGTGGCTTCATTGGTGATGACCACCGGTAGTTCAATATCGTCGACGGTCGCGAACTATTATGTACCGTTGGCATTCGTTACAGTGTTGGGCTACTTGATTCCCATGTATGCACTGCAGGTAGGTTTGAAGTTGGTGGAGCCACTGACAGCGTCATTTTCGATGGCCTTGGCTCCGCTCGTTTTCATCGTCATTCAGATGTTCGATGCACGGCTTCAATTCTCGTGGTTTTCATTAATTACGATTCTCACTGCAATGGTGTTTATTGTATATGGTGTATATGTGAAGCATCTTGCGTCCAAGGTTGTGCCCCTTTAAGGGGGGGGCAATCAGCAGTATTGGTCGATGAACATTATAAGAGATAGTTGGGCGCGGTGAGTCCTTTGCCGCACTGACGTTGGATTGTCTTTGTTTCGCTTCTGCTAAATTCGGTGTCGCCCTGCTAGGGAGGGGCACTGGTCCGTTCGAAGTTTATATCCATTTTCTGGAGAAACTGCGGTGATCTTGACTGGCCATAAAATAAAAGAAGAAGTAACGGCAGGCCGCATTGTTATTGAACCTTTCAATGATGAATATATTGAGCCTAATTCGTATCGATTTCATTTGAACGATACGATTCTAGTCTACAAGGAGGGCGTGGTAGATGCCTATGATGAAAAACATGTCGAAACGTTCAAGATACCGCCCGAAGGGATGGTTCTTTATCCTAAAAAATTCTATCTAGGTTGTACGCAGGAGCGGATGGGAAGTTTTAACCATGCGTCTGAATTATATGCTCGTTTGTCGACTAGTCTGACGGGCATATTCATACAGACAAGTGCTCCGCTTGGACACACCGGCGCCATCATTCCCTGGACACTAGAAATCTTGGTGGCACAGCCCGTCAGAGTTTATGCAGGTATGCCAATCGGCAAAATTTGCTTCTGGGAAAACTGCGGTGAACCCACCACATATTCAGGGCGTTACAAAAATTCAAACACGGTCCTCCACTCGAAACTTACAGAGTTAAATCGATGATTCTTACAGGCAATGAAATTATGAGGGAAACGTATAACGGGCGAATAGTAATCGAACCGTTCGACGAAAGCTGTATTAATCCCAATAGTTATAATTTTACGCTGTCGGACACGTTTTTGGTTTACGAATCTGGAGTGCTGGATACGAAGACCGACAACAAGACATCAGTCATTAAAATGGTTGATGGCGAAATAACCCTGGAACCCTTTAGGCTTTATCTGGCAGCCACTCGCGAGCGGATCGGAAGTAATTATTACGCTCCAACGTACGCCGCACGTTCCTCTGTGGCGCGCTTGGGAATGTTTATCAATCTATCCGCACCGCTGGGGGATATTGGGTTTATCGGGAATTGGACGCTCCAGTTATTCGCAATCCATCCTGTAAAAGTCTATGAGGGTATGCGAATTGGTCAAATGATGTTTTGGCAACCTCAGGGTGAACGTCTTATTTATGACGGCAAATACCAAGGTGCAAGTGGGCCTATGAAGTCCCAAATCTATCGGGATATTCCGGCAGTTTTAGCAGAAGCTGAGTTCAATTGAGAATCGCGAGAATAGATATGCCACTTCCAGGGAAATATCAGAACTTGATGGTCGCTTCCGAGCGTACTACGGTACCGCCCACGATATTGCTGGGTGAGAGTTTTTTTTCAATGTCGATTGAGAACTATCACGTTGTCAACGAGGCGATTGAGCGTGTGCTGCACAAGATCCAGGCTACTTCCGGTGCGTTTCTGCAAGATCATGTGGCAGAGTTGCGGAAACTGGCCACTCAGTTGAAACCATCGACTGCGTTTGACGATGCCGTTGCGCAAGCCGTTGGCAAATTGCTACTCAATGCGTCCTCTGGTTTGGCGGTCCGTTCTGCGGCGGTTAGCGAGGACAATGGAAACCACAGCTACGCCGGCTTATATAAAACTCTCCTGGGCGTTCCTTCTAACGTTGAATCGGTTGGAAAGGCCGTCCTAGAGGTTTGGACTTCTTATTTCGAGTACGCTGCGGTTGCGGAGCGTTTATCGGCCGGGAGTCTGGTCGATGGGCTGAGGATGAATGTGATGGTGCAACCGCTCATTCCCGCGACCATCGCTGGCGTTGCTTTCTCCGCGTCACCCCAGCTTGGCGCTGGAGCTCAGCTTGAGTTTGTGGAAGGTACTGGAGATGCTCTGGTGTCCGGTTGGAAAACGCCAGTACTGGTCAATGAAGAACGACTCAGTGAGTTGACGGGTGTCCAAGAGCTAGCCTGTCGGCAGGTTTTTGAAGCGACTCATCAGCTGCGTGAACTTTTTGGTTATGAAGTTGATGTCGAATGGGCATTCTTGGACGATCAACTTTACGTTCTGCAGGTCAGACCTATCACCACGCTCGTTCGAGACAGCGACGACGACGTCGGTGAATTGCGCATTCATGATTTGTTTGGAATGTCTGAGCAAGAAATGCAGACGCTTCGTCCATTGCCTGCCTATGTCGAGTATTTTCGTTCCAAGCGCGGACCGCTTTTCAAGTTTGCAGCGAATCGGGATGTTGCTGTCGGCGGTGCGAAGCTCGTTTACTTCGACAATTTATTCCTCACTACTAACCCTGACGATGTATCAATTCTCGAGCACTTTCAGGCTGACCAAGTAATCTTGGACGTCAACGACAATATGCGTCAGATCGTCTTGCCCAAGGCGAAATTACTAGAGGAATTACGCCGGATTTCGTCGGCATCCAGCCGGCGATATTGCGTGCTTATTCGTGACTATTTGCGGGGTGACGTGGGTGTCATTACCCGAGTCGTGGCGAATGACGACGTCCTTGTCGAGTACACGAAGGAAGGCCTTCTCGCGCTTAACCGCGGAGGTGCAAAAACCGACGTGGCAATCGTTAACGAGCACGCAAAGCCCGTAGGACCGTTCAATCCTTCGGCACTTGCATCTCTCATTTCAGCTACACACGTTGCGCAACAGACATTCGGACCGGTCCAGTTGGAATGGGTACTTTCGGGTGATCGATTGTTTCTGATTGATATGTCCTCGCTCAGTGATGCTGGCGTAATCATGAGCAATCAGTCAGGCGACCTGGTTGTATCTGTAGGTCATGTAACCGGTCCGATCTGTTTGATTGAAGACAGCCCAGAGTTACTTGAACTCAGCGATGGCCCAGCCGTGAGTCTGACCGGAGTTCCGGATATCGAGACGATGGGCAAAACTTTCGATGAAATCATGCGGCGTATTCAGGATCACAAAGTACCTCCGATTGTCATGGTGTCGCGGCCATATGCAGCTCTCGCGCCACTTATCCCTCACGTGGCCGGCTTCGTGTTTTCCGGTGCAGCGGTTCTCTGTCATTTGGCGATCTTGCTCAGGGAGAGAGGCGTACCTGCTGTGGCATCGGAATCCATATTCGAAAGCCTGTATGACGGCGTTTCTTACACGCTCGATGCACGGCCTTGATCCCCCCAAACGAAACAAGGTAAATAACCATGAGCACTCTTTTTTTAGCGATGATGCAACCGGAAGAGCACAACAATCCAAATGCTCTTCAAGCTTCTCCTGTTCTAATTGTCAGTGGGCCTGCGCAGCCAATTCATTACGGCCGTAACACCGTCTTTTTAGAGACTGGAAAATTCAAGGCAGAAAAAGTTTCTTTACCGGGAATCAAAACCGAATGGAACGATACGTCATTCAAATCGTTTAACTATGACTTTGCGTTCTTCTCGAAACAACAACGAGCTCTAGCCGATAGCGCTCGAGATACATTGCTGCAGCACCTGCCTGTCGCCAGTGCGAAACAGCTGCCAGATTTGTTTCCATTAGTGGTGGCAATTGCAGAGGCGGGAACCATCAATGTCTATCAATTTGCTGACATGGGGCCGTGGGGCGTCGTGTATGTCAATTACCATTCTGAATACTGCACAACTCCGACCCCAGAGGTCATTGTTCAAGCCATTAAAAATGGCCATGAAGCTCTAAAAATTGCGCGCCGTAGTTCTAACGACTCCTGCAACTACGGCCGGTGGCGTCCGGATCTGGAAGTCGAGCGAAAATTCACATTTGACGGTATCCCAGATACCTGGAAGCTGATTAACAAGCTCTATGAGAAAGTTATTAGCGGCGATTTGCCGGGATTTGTTCCCGAGTTTAACCTTGATTTCCAGGTTTACGACTACGAGGCCAAAATTTTTGAAGTACTCGAGCCTGAAGACCAAGCCGGTTATATCGCGTTCATACCCCAGTCCAACGGAAAAGTCTGCGTGAAGCAGAAGTGGTTCAAGGAAAACGCAGAGGTCCGTAAAGAAACACTGCGTTTCAATGAAACCATTACTTCTCAAGACGAAGAAGAGTATGCGAATCAACTGTGCGGTGGAAAAGTGAAACGACTACCTGCCTACCGTCGCACACGTTTCGATGTCAATTTTGAGTCGCTGGAAACCGGTAATGTATACGGTATCTTCTTTGATATCTGCCGCTCTGTGGATGCCCCTGAAACGTTGGCTTTCAGCCAGTGCGAGGTTGAATATTGTCGGTCGCGTACATGGGGACCGCTGCAGAATATTTTTGAAGAGTATGAAGTGGCCTGTGCTTATGCTGAACGGTTTTTGACCGAGCAGGGTGTTAACTATGTACAGGACCTTTATTCGAAATTGGACTTTGTCAGAAGTCTGGATAAATCAATCAGCAAGGATAAGGAGGTTGCCCATGTCTAACTATTTCGTGGCCTATGGCAATTGGAAACTCAGGTTTGCTCAGCCTACGTTAGATGACAGTGAGCGTTTGCTTCGTCTCTATCGCTTACCGGCTGATCTCGACGCATCGTCCCATACCTTGCTGGAGGACCTTGCCGCCCAGATCGACACGAATTACTGCATCGAGATCTCGGCGGATGGAGCCGAGTCTGTCGGATCCCAACCTGTGAAGACGAGTAATCTGTTCGGTGATGAAATTCCGCTGGCGGTCGTAGAGCTCTCTTCAGATAAGCATTATAGAATTCATCATCGACTGACTCGGATAGATCCTTGGATAGTACACCTGATTCGCATAGGCTCTCCAGTATCCGTGCCGGAACGCACCTTGTGGAAAACCTTAGCTTCGTCCTTCGATAAAGACCATCTCCAGCTTAATAACTGGGAGTGCTTCTATATCAAGGGCCTGCCGGATACCGAACTGGAGCAAAAATTTCATATTGAAGGGAATTTTCCATATTTCTCTGTCTGTAAAGCTTGGTGGGAGCGCGTCGACGGGCGTCAAATCCCAGGTGTAGTGCCGCAGTTGGGTGATGAGATTCAATATTGGAGTTACGACAACCATTTTTGCGAAATTACCGAGAACACCAAAGGTGACAATGGGTATGTATCGGTGATGCAATATTGCAAAAGGAAGAGCAGCTGGGACGATCCATTGTTCACGTTCAAGAAAAAAGTTTTCAACGAAGATGCATTAGAACGATGGGAGCGAAACTACGAAAATCAATGGTTGCAAGGTGATCCCGTCAACGCGCTTTCCGAGTATTTCGATTATCCGCTCAAACGTTTGCCCGATTGGCGGCGTACCCGGCTGGACCTCGCTTGTGAAATTACCGAAACAGGCAATCTATTTATGGTCAATTTTGAAGACTGCCGTGTTCACGGCGCCGATGAAAATGCAGTGCATAAGGGTCGTTTGCAGCAGTGCGAGATCGAATACCTGAAAACTCGGGGTACTCCGGATGAGTCCCTTATCTACCGCGATTTCGAGCGTATTACCCAGGAAGTCGAGAAGTTTATGGACGAGCTGGGCTTGAAGTATCAGCGAACAAACTATTCGAAGCTGACATTCCTTCGTGAGTACGTGGCCGAGCAACCGGCTTTAGCATAAATTATTCGTTACTTTTGCTGTGGATTCTCACGGCAAAAGTTCTTTATCGCCTAAGGTATTCTTATGTCCAGAGATATTGTTCTCTCTAATGGCGTTGTCACATTCGCGATTCGTCAAACCACCGATACGACGAAGCTTGTTTCAAAACTCTTGCGTTTTCTTCATCCCTACTTTTCCGTCGTCAAGGAAGATAAACCGTCTTTCAGTATGCAGTTTCTGTCCTATGATGAGTTGCCGTCTGAGGTTATTGTTTGCTGTCGCGAACCTTTGATCGTCCGCCGTAGTACTAAAAGCTCTTTTGATCTATCTGGTCTGTATGGAGAAATTAAAGATGAGACGGTGGCGTTACTGGACGTCTCCACGAACACCGCATTTGTCGTAGATCGAAAAGAGCGTTTGGTTAAGGCGTATGTAAGCGATAACTCTTTCGTTCATCTAATCGAGTTTATTCGATATGGGACGCTTTTGGTGGAGGAGTCGAACGGCACGGTGCTTTTGCATGCCAGCGCAGTTACCAACGAGCAGGGAGCCTTTCTTATCCTCGGTGAAAAACATGCCGGCAAAACCACCACGATGCTTAGCGCCGTATTAGGTTCAGCCTATAAACTTTTTTCTGGCGACAAAGTATTGGTCCGTTTGAGAGATGGGCAGCTATGGGTTCGCGGCTGGCCAGACTATCCTCATATCGGCATGGGTACATTGAGCCAATATCAAGGATTGGCTCAGCAGCTCGGCGTCAACACCCTGACAACCTCGGGAACAGCCCGTGCTGACCATGACAAGGAGCTGGTGGACCCTGATATTTATCGTGAAGTGATTCCGCATGCGAGTACGGGGACGGTCGATACGTTACAGGGAATAGTTTTTCCCAATATATCGTCTGAGAGGAAGTTGTTTAGACAGATGGCAGAGTCTGAGGTCAATGTCGAATATCTGTCTCAGTTTGTCGAATACCCATTTGAATTCACACCAGGACACTGGCACGGCTTGTTCAGCAACCCGGCTCAGGTTTCTCCCACTCTGGATATTGAAATACTCAAACCCTTGTGCGAACTCCCTTGGCTGGTCTGTGAAGGCGGAGCTCCACTGCACATTGAAACGGTGAGCTGATCATGCCTGAACCCAAAATCAAATTGTGCATTATCGCTCCAGCAGGGTCAGGGAAATCGACGGTAGCCCGGCTGATCAGTGAGCGTGCTCAGGAACGCGGGTTAAGCTGTGCTGTCATCAAATTGGCAGAGCCGTTGTACGATATTCAAGCCAAGTTCTATGACACCGCCAGAATATCTATCGGGAGATATCAACAGAATCACCGTCTGCTTGAATCGATTGCAGACCATCTGAGATCTATTGATAAGTGGTCACTTGCCAATCATTTCAAAGAACGATACCTAGCCACTGAAGCCGACATTGTCATCAATGATGACCTTCGTGATTTAGATATTGACTGGCCGGTACTTCAGGAGCTGGGGTTCAGTGTGCTGTATGTCGAAGCGTCGGAAATAATCCGACATACACGGCTGCAAGGCCGCGGTGATCTCGAGGTGAGCGCAACTAGCAAGTTGGATGCCATTATCAAGCGCATCCCGGTCAACTTCACCATTGACAATAGTTCGGAGTCGCTCGAAGAGTTGATCGAGACTGTTGATGAACTCTTTGATACCTACTTGTCCGCTTATGAGTGCCTGTCATGAAGCGGCTTATCTGGTTACTCGTCGACGGTTTGCCCTTCGAGCTTGTTGAGCGATTTGCCACGCTGCTGCCAACATTGGGTAAGGTGATTGCAAACGGCAATGTCGCACGCCTAAAGCCTTGTCGACCCAATTGCCAGACGCCACCTTCATTGCATTCGCTTTATAGCGGTTTGGCTCCAGAGATGACAGGCGTCACCGGGTATTTTTTACCTCGAATAGACAGTGAGGATCCACTTTCCTTTGATGATGCATTTTCCATGGATCCTGCTGGTCGTCCCGAATACATTTGGGGGGCGGTTGCGAGAAACGGCGGTCGTATAAGGCTCTGCCACATCCCGTTCGCTAAAGAACGGGATATCGCAAATGCCGCTGTCACGGTTACCCAAGGCTTTGGAAAACCGCTGTCAGGGCCCACTGTCCATTCGCTTGAGGCGAGCTTTACTGCGCGGTTGTATGAACGGGTTGGTGCTACCTGGACTGCCAGGCTGCGCGATGGAAATGTCGTTCTTTCTGATGATATGAATCAACGCGAAATCCACCTTGCCCCCTATACGACTGAGCTGCTGGATCTGGGAGAAAATCTCAGTGCCGAGGTGTCCCTGGTTTTTGCCGACGGATCGGCGTTGTTATTGGAACACGGAATGTGGCGGCCGACTGTATTTGGCGATGCGGAATCTGTTCGTGAACTACACGCATTTTGCCGAAATCTGCCTTTTCAGGGTGCGACTTATTCGCGTCTATATAGAGAGTCCGGACTGGGCGAGACACTGCATGATGGAGGGGACGGAACTGCTGAGAAGAACTTGGTTTTTGCCGTCAGGAGCTTGGCCCGACGCTTCCAGGCGGAGCTGCTCCACAGCGTCCAGGCCAACGACGCGGATTTGGTCATGGGTTATCTTCCGACGGTCGACCTTGTACTCCACGAGCTACTGGGTTTCATCGACCCAGGTTCAACTTATGCTACGGCGCATGCTCGTAAACTCGTGGAGCCGCTGATTCTCGAAGTGTTGGAAGAGGTTGATTCTTTCATTGCTAGTATTTTGAAATATGCGGCGCCTGATATAGAAGTTTTGGTCAGCGCTGATCATGGTATGGCGGCCATACATCGAGTCTTTTACCCAAACACCGTACTTGCCCAAAAAGGTTGGTTGAACCTTACTCATAATGGCTCAATTGACGTACAGCGCTCACGGTGTTTTTACCACCCTGCTGAAAATGGACTGTTTGTGCTTAATCAGCAGTGGCTTGATGAACAACGTATGGATGCAAACGACCTATTGACACAAGTGAAAGAATTATTTGTTGGCGTACTGGGTACACCTGTCGAGTTCATTAGTTTTGGAGTAACGACGAACAAGATGCATTGGGACAGCCGGAATTATCTTCAATCACCGGTTCTGACCCAAGCCAAGGCTGACATCAAAGATGTGCCGATTGTGCCCAGTCGCAAAACAGGGGATCACTGTGTATACGGAGCCGACGCAGCACTTTTCGGTTTTATTGGTGATATGCGTGGAGGGTTGCTGCAGCAGTGCTCGGTTTTTGAGACTTGGGAATTAGGCGTGACAGCCAGGCGCAGCCTGATTGGAGGGTGCGCATGAAATGGCTCTCTGAGAATGCAATCCCGTTGCTCAGCGATGTCCATGGGAATGTTGATGGCTTGCTGCAGGCTCTGGAGCGGATCAAGTGCAACGGCATACAGTGTCCCCCCCTTTTTTTGGGCGACCTGTTCTGGACCGGGATGGAGGAGCGGGACCCACGAGCCGTACTTGAGCTGGTGATGAGTCTGCCGGCCACCGGTTTTATTAAAGGTAATACCGAGGACTATCTCTTTTCTGGCTGGCTCGATGCGTGGGAGCCCACGGATGAGGAGAACCTTCGAGAAAGGGCGACCATGCTGGCATTTCGGTCGAGCTTAAGTAATTCCGAGATCGCGTTCATTCAAGGCATGCCAAGAACTTTGTCATTTGAATATGGACGATCATCTTGCTTCGTGACGCATGCTTCTCCCAGCGATATCGAAAAGGGTCTCACTCTTACTTGTACAGCCGAGGAATGGGGGCAGCGTATGGCTCAGGTGTCGGCGGATGTTGTCATAACGGGACATTTGCATCGGCCATTTTCACACCGAGTGAATGACGTTCTACATGTCTGTGTAGGAGCCATTGGTCGTCACGGTGCCGATTATGACGGCATTATTGATTACGCACTATTAAATGAAACCCCATCCGGGATCTCCGTTGTTCACGATCGATTTCTTCAGCGTTAAATACAGTGCTCCGATACTTCGGAGTCATTAAGTTAATTCAGGAGTTGAGTGCATGGAAATTTTTGAAATGCTTGAGTCAAATGTTCGTAGCTACTGCCGTTCGTTTCCGATGGTTCTGCATTCTGCGCAGTTCCATCACGTTGTGGATGAACACGGCAGACATTACATAGATTTTTTTTCCGCCGCAGGCTCTCTCAACTATGGTCATAATCCAGAGTGTGCAGTTTCGGCTGTTGTCGATTACCTGAAATCGAACGGTATCGTATCTACCCTCGATATGTACTCCACTGCAAAACGAGATTTTCTGAAGTCGTTCAATGATGTCATCCTGAAGCCCAGGAACCTTGACTATCGGATACAGTTTACCGGGCCGACCGGTGCTAATGCCGTAGAGGCTGCTCTCAAGATAGCCCGCATGAAAACCGAGCGGAGCAACGTCATTGCGTTCACCAATGCTTATCACGGCCTGTCCCTGGGGGCATTGTCGCTGACCGGTAATCGTGAAAAGCGTGATGCAGCGGGCATCTCTCTGGGCGGAGTGACGCGACTGCCTTTCGAAGGTTATATGCCTGGGGTCGACACGCTGGGATTGCTTGAGAAAATGCTGGATGACCCTAGCAGTGGCGTGGATTTGCCCGCTGCAATCATTTTTGAGTCAATTCAGGCGGAAGGAGGACTGAATACCGCCAGCATCCAATGGATGCAGCGCTTGAGCCGTATTGCGTATGAGCGCGGGATCCTTTTGATCGCAGATGAAATCCAGACGGGTTGTGGCCGAAGTGGTCGATTCTTCAGTTTTGAAGAGGCCGGGATTGTGCCAGACATTGTGACCCTTTCTAAATCACTGGGCGGTATCGGACTGCCCATCGCTGTTGTGCTGATGAAACCGGAGTTGGATATCTGGAAGCCAGGGCAGCACAACGGTACTTTTAGAGGTAATAACCTTGCTTTCGTAGCGGCTAGGGCAGTGATTGAAACTTACTGGAAAAGTGCCGACTTTGTGAAGGGGTTGACGACTAGAGTCAATCTGCTTGATGAACTCCTGATAGAGATTCGCGTGGCATTGCCTAAAACATTTTCATTCGAACTGGCAGGGCGTGGATTACTGCGGGGATTGCGTTTTGACAATCCTGAAACTGCAGCTCTCGTTCAGGCTGAAGCCCTTCGTAATGGTTTGATTGTCGAAACCTGTGGACCTCGAGACGAAGTCGTCAAGTTGTTACCGTGTATCACCATTAAAGAAGAGGCTCTGAGGCAGGGGCTGGCTATTCTGGAGGCCGCCTTGAAGAATGTTCAGCATCAATCTTCCGTGCGAGAGATATCAGCGACTGTTTCATGAGTCGACTCAGACGTTGATACCCAAATTGCATGCCGAGGTGATGTATGGATAGTTCAAGTCGGAAATTTGTATTTATTACGGGTGGGGTTGTTTCGTCGATCGGTAAAGGCGTCGCCGCGGCTTCGTTAGCGGCGCTTCTGGAGTCACGTGGCATCCGCGTGACGCTGGTGAAGCTGGATCCGTATATCAATATCGATCCGGGAATGATGAGCCCTTTGCAGCATGGGGAAGTCTTTGTTACTGAAGACGGCGCAGAAACCGATCTGGACCTGGGCCATTATGAGAGATTCATTACTGCCCGCATGGGTAAACGAAATAACTTCACGACCGGGCAGATTTATAATTCGGTGCTTGCCAAGGAGCGGCGTGGAGATTATCTG
Organism: Pseudomonas orientalis; assembly: GCF_001439815.1. GTDB lineage: Bacteria > Pseudomonadota > Gammaproteobacteria > Pseudomonadales > Pseudomonadaceae > Aquipseudomonas > Aquipseudomonas orientalis. Next base: position 51,690 of record NZ_JYLM01000013.1, read on the forward strand.
GGGATGACCGTTCAGGTCATCCCGCATATCACCGATGAGATTAAAAGTTGGATATATGCTGGCGCTGGCGATGCGGAGGTGACGCTGGTCGAGGTCGGCGGCACTGTCGGAGATATCGAGTCGCAGCCTTTCTTGGAGGCTATTCGGCAAATACGCCTGGATCGCGGACGTATGGACACGTGTTTTGTGCATCTTTCTTATGTGCCTTACCTTGAGGCCGCGGGTGAGATCAAGACCAAACCGACTCAACACAGCGTGAAAGAAGCCCGACAAATCGGCATTCAACCAGACGTTCTGATCTGTCGGATGTCCCATCCGCTCCAGGAAGTGGAACGGCGAAAGCTTGCACTCTTTTGTAACGTCGAAAGCGAAGCAGTTATTTCATGTACTGATGTCGACTCCATATACAAAGTACCTGGTCTCCTTAATCGGCAAGGCCTCGATGAGTTGGTTTGTAAAAAGCTTGGCCTGACCACCATGCACTCAGACCTTTCCAAGTGGGAGACTCTGATTTATAAAAAAGAAAACTTTACACATGAAGTCAATATCGCCATGGTTGGCAAGTACGTTAGCCTCACCGATGCCTATAAGTCCGTTAACGAAGCGCTGATTCATGCGGGTATTCATATCCGCGCTAAAGTCAATGTCTATCCTATCGACTCCGAGCAGCTCAACGAAGACAACCTCCATGTCCTCGACGGGATGGACGCAATACTGGTGCCCGGCGGCTTTGGGCCAAGGGGGGTTGAGGGTAAACTCCGCGCTATTGAGTATGCGCGAACCCGCCGTAAACCGTTTTTTGGCATTTGTTTCGGTATGCAACTTGCGGTCACTGAGTTTGCCAGGAACGTAGCGGGCTGGAAGGGAGCCTCGTCCACCGAGTTATGTGCGGATACGTGTTTCCCCGTTGTATCCCTGATTAGTCGAGCTCGAGCTGATTCTAATTCGGTATTGACGCCGGATGTTGATACGAACGGTGTCATGCGATTAGGGGCGCATAAATTCACCATCGAGGCTTCAAGTTTGTTAAGTGAGATTTACGGTCGCAGTGAAGCGTTAGAGCGGCATCGCCATCGGTATGAGGTGACGCCGTCATATTTGCCTGACCTGGTCAAGGCAGGCCTGCGTATATCGGCACATTCTGCTGATGACAAACGCTTTTGTGAAGCCGTGGAATTAATTGATCATCCGTGGTTCATTGGCGTTCAGTTCCACCCGGAGTTCAGCTCGACACCCTCGACTCCCAATCCTTTGTTCAGGTCCTTCATTGAGGCTGCATTAGTCCACCAGCGGTTTACTAAGGTCGAGCAGTGCGCGGTTGTAGCATGAAGGGAGGCAGCGATCGCTTCGTTTATACGGTTGGGGGGCGCTATGAAAATTGCTGCAATATCTGATATTCACGGTAACGTTTGGGCGCTGGAAGCAGTGCTTAACGACATACGTCGGCAGGGTGTGGATCTGATACTTAACTTGGGCGATATACTTTCAGGACCCTTGGAACCGGCACAAACAGCCGATATTCTCATGGCGATGGATGGCGTTCATATAAAGGGAAATCACGAAAGGCAATTGCTTGACTGCGCTGAGACGCCGGGCGGGCACTCCGATTATTTTGCGTTTCTGCACACCACAGATCGGCACCATAGCTGGCTTAAAAGCCTGCCGTCGATTGTCTCACCTGTTCAGGACGTATTGATGTTTCATGGTACGCCGCAGAGCGATACAACCTGTCTGCTCGAACATTGGAATGGAGGAGCCTTGGTTCGCGCAGACTGCGCGTATGTTGATAGGCACCTTCACGGAAAGCGCTACAACCTTTATCTGTGTGGGCACTCCCATATCCCCAGGATCCTAGCGTTGGGCAACAGTTTGGTAGTGAATCCCGGCAGTGTCGGTCTGCAGGCCTACACAGAGGGCCCCCCCTATGATTACAACGTTCAGACCGGAAGCCCGCATGCTCGTTATTGTCTTCTCGAAAAAAGAAACTCAGGCTGGGTTGCACAGCATCGTTTGGTCGAATATCACGTCGAGGCAGCGGTAGCTACTGCGCGTAGCAATGGACGGGATGATTGGGCTCTGTGGCTACAGACGGGCCAGGTGACGAAAAGTGCATCTTGCTGAGCCAATAGGGAGGTGTAGGATGGCGATATGGATAAGTGAGGACGAACTCAGAACAATGATTCGTGAAGGCGGTATTCGAGAGTACAAGATTGAGCGCGATCATCCGGATTGGCGATTGTTTGTCAGGCCATTTCATCCCGGATCATCCTGGCTGGAGATTGATACAGTACAGGCTCCGGGGGGCCGTTGGAGCAGTTTCAAAGCGGCGAGTGCTTTCGCTTTGACGATCAATACTCACACTGTGGCGACAGTGAGTTGTTCAAGGTTGGCAGTACCTGACGCCCCTCTTAAGATGGCAATCGTTGGGTAGAGAAGCATTGTGAAAAGCTGATCAGGATGTTTAGCCTTCTAAAACCGGAACGAGAAATTCCGACTGCCAGAGAGCCTGCTGCTGAAGGGCGAGCACCTTCAAAGACAGAAATTTGGGCAAGGGGCCAATGTGCTAAATTTTCTGTGTTTCCGAGGTCGGCCTTCGAAGATGCGGTCTTGCGAGCATTTCCAGCGGTTCAGCTGTCCGCAATCTGACATACAGCTCATTCCATTCGCTTTCCATTGGAAAAAATCCATGGCACTTGATCGCTCCGACGTGGAAAAAATCGCTCATCTGGCCAGCCTTGGCCTCAGTGACGTTGATCTTCCACACATCACCTCAGCCCTGAACAGCATTCTCGGGCTGGTTAACGAAATGCAGGCGGTCAATACCGACGGTATCGAGCCGCTGGCCCACCCTCTGGAGGCCAGTCAGCGCACGCGCGCTGACGTTGTGACCGAAAGCAATAACCGCGATGCTTATCAGTCCATCGCACCAGCGGTCGAAAACGGCCTCTACCTGGTTCCGAAAGTCATTGACTAAAGGGAAATAGCCTGCAATGCATCAAATGACTCTGGCCGAGATTGCTCGCGGTTTCGCCCATAAAAAGTTTTCTTCCGAAGAACTGACCAAGGTCCTGCTGGCGCGCATTACCCAGCTCGACCCGCAGATCAACAGCTTCATCAGCATCACCGAAGAGCTGGCCCTCAAGCAGGCGAAAGCCGCCGACGCGCGCCGGGCCAACGGTGAGAACGGTGTCCTGCTCGGGGCGCCGATCGCTCACAAGGACCTGTTCTGCACGCGGGGCATCCGCACCAGCAGCGCGTCGAAGATGCTCGACAACTTTAAGGCCCCGTATGACGCCACCGTGGTCGCCAAACTGGCTGCCGCTGGCACCGTGACGCTCGGCAAGACTAACATGGACGAATTCGCAATGGGTTCGGCCAGTGATTCGAGCTGGTACGGCGCGGTGAAAAACCCGTGGAACCTGGAATACGTGCCGGGTGGCTCGTCTGGTGGTTCGGCCGCCGCGGTGGCCGCTCGTCTGTTGCCAGCCGCGACGGCTACCGACACCGGCGGCTCAATCCGTCAGCCGGCTGCGTTCACCAACGTCACAGGCCTGAAACCAACCTACGGTCGCGTATCTCGCTGGGGCATCATTGCTTACGCTTCCAGCCTTGATCAGGCGGGTGCAGTTGCCCGAACCGCCGAAGATTGTGCGATTTTGTTGCAGGGTATGGCTGGATTCGATCCGAACGACTCCACCAGCATCGATGAGCCGGTGCCGGACTACACCGCCAGTCTGAATGCTTCGTTGCAAGGCCTGCGCATCGGGGTGCCGAAGGAGTACTTCGGCGCCGGTCTCGATCCACGCATTGCCGATCTTATCCAGAACAGTATTAAAGAGCTGCAGAAGCTCGGTGCAGTGGTCAAGGAAATCAGCCTGCCGAACATACTGCACGCGATTCCGGCTTACTACGTGATCGCCCCGGCAGAGGCCTCCTCCAACCTGTCGCGTTTCGACGGCGTGCGTTTCGGCCATCGCTGCGAAGACCCGAATAACCTCGAAGACCTGTACAAGCGCTCCCGTGGCGAAGGCTTCGGTGCCGAAGTGCAGCGCCGGATCATGGTCGGTGCTTACGCGCTGTCCGCCGGTTACTACGACGCGTACTACCTGAAAGCGCAGAAGATCCGTCGCCTGGTGAAGAACGACTTTATGACGGCCTTTAATGAAGTCGACATCATCCTCGGCCCGACCACGCCAAACCCGGCCTGGAAATTCGGCGCCAAGAACAACGATCCGGTCGCTGCCTATCTGGAAGACGTCTACACAATCACCGCCAACCTAGCGGGCCTGCCGGGCCTGTCGATGCCGGCCGGTTTTGTCGAGGGTCTGCCGGTTGGTGTGCAACTGCTCGCTCCATATTTCCAGGAAGGCCGCCTGTTGAACGTTGCCCACCAGTATCAATCACACACTGATTGGCACGTCCGCATCCCGCAAGGGTTTTGAAACTGCTGCGCTCGGTAATGCAGTGTTGAAAACTGGCTTACCTTCGCTCACAACTTTTCAAAACACCGCAAAAGGCTAGGAGACACACATGCAATGGGAAGTCGTGATCGGGCTGGAGATTCATACCCAGCTCGCCACCCAATCGAAGATTTTCTCCGGTAGCGCCACCACGTTTGGCTCCGAGCCCAACACCCAGACCAGCCTGGTGGACCTGGGCATGCCCGGCGTGCTGCCAGTGCTGAACCAGGAAGCGGTGCGCATGGCGGTGATGTTCGGCCTGGCGATTGACGCCGAGATCGGCCAGCACAACGTGTTCGCGCGCAAAAACTACTTTTACCCGGACCTGCCCAAGGGCTACCAGATCAGCCAGATGGAACTGCCAATCGTCGGCAAGGGCCATCTGGACATCCCCCTGGAAGACGGCACCATCAAGCGTGTCGGCGTCACCCGTGCGCACCTGGAAGAAGACGCCGGCAAGAGCTTGCACGAAGAATTCCCCGGCGCCACCGGTATCGACCTGAACCGTGCCGGCACGCCGTTGCTGGAAATCGTCTCCGAACCGGACATGCGCAGCGCCAAGGAAGCCGTGGCCTACGTCAAGACCATCCACGCGCTGGTGCGTTACCTGGGCATCTGCGACGGCAACATGGCCGAAGGTTCGCTGCGCTGCGACTGCAACGTGTCGATCCGACCCAAGGGCCAGGCCGAATACGGTACGCGCTGCGAAATCAAGAACGTCAACTCGTTCCGCTTCATCGAGAAGGCGATCAACAGCGAAGTGCGTCGCCAGATCGAGTTGATCGAGGATGGCGGCAAGGTCATCCAGCAAACGCGCCTGTATGACCCGAACAAAGACGAAACCCGCGCCATGCGCAGCAAGGAGGAAGCCGACGACTACCGTTACTTCCCCGACCCGGACCTGCTGCCGGTGGTGCTGGAAGATTCGTTCCTCAATGACATCCGCGCCACCCTGCCGGAGTTGCCGCAGCAGAAACGCGAACGCTTCCAGGCGCAGTTCGGCCTGTCGGTCTACGATGCCAGCGTGCTGGCCTCCAGCCGCGAGCAAGCCAACTACTTCGAGAAAGTCGTGAGCATTGCCGGCGACGCCAAGCTGGCGGCCAACTGGGTGATGGTCGAGCTGGGCAGCCTGTTGAACAAGCAAGGCCTGGAAATCGACGAAGCACCGGTGAGCGCCGAGCAACTGGGCGGCATGCTGCTGCGCATCAAGGACAACACCATCTCCGGCAAGATCGCCAAGACCGTGTTCGAAGCGATGGCGGCAGGCGAAGGCAGCGCCGATGAAATCATCGACAAGCGCGGCCTCAAGCAAGTCACCGACAGCGGCGCGATTTCGGCCGTGCTCGATGAAATGCTCGCGGCGAACGCCGAGCAGGTCGAACAATACCGTGCGGCTGACGAAGCCAAGCGCGGCAAGATGTTCGGCTTCTTTGTCGGCCAGGCGATGAAAGCGTCCAAGGGCAAGGCCAACCCGCAACAAGTCAACGAACTGCTCAAAAGCAAGCTCGAAGGGTGATTGACTCTTTGCTGATCAGGAACCTTCCTGTGTCCTAATGGGGCCGGACACCGAGCAAACGAACGCTTCGAAAAACCCCGTATTACGAGAATTCCTTACCAAGTGCAAACGCTCGTACCGACTTCTGATTCGGGTTTGCGTTCCGCAAATCAACTTTTTGTGGGAGAGATGTAACGACCCGTGCAATTAGCCCTGCAAACGTCCTATTTTCGAAGCCTGCATGAGCATCGCCCAGCAGTTTTCAGATGGTCGTGAATGGTTCCGAGGCCGTCCGACCGCGTCAGACAGATCCTTGAGGATCCAGATCCATCTTCCATTCCCAAGATCAGTGAGAACCCCATGACCGTGAATGAACTGACGCAAGAGCAACGCCACGAACAAGCGCTGGATAAGTACAAGCTTGTTGTGCCTGAGCTGATGGACGAAATCAAGGGCCTGAGTCCCGATGATCAGAAAGGCCAGATCCAGTGGACGTTCGAAGGCGAAGAGGAAGCCCAGGGCCTGTAGCCTTAAGTGCCATCTCCAATCCAACCCTCACGAATTCGCCGCTCTCAAATACCCAAAGCCTCCAAACTCCTATTTCTTACTGCGCTCAGGACGACCATCCGGTCTTCTGTACCTGAATCCATATCAGGTACGGTGCCATGCTCCAAATCCTTACCCACCTTAGCGAGACGCGGCGCTGGCTGTTTTTACTGCTACTGTTCTTGTCCACTGCGTCCCACGCGGAAACGTGGGTCATTACAAACCGAGCACATCCAGTATCCGCACCTTCTGGCGCTCGCGTCATCTTCTTGGATGATCAGCAGCGCCTTGAAGAACAAATTTCCAACCAGCTACCAGCCGACCCACGCCAGGCAGAAGCGGCCATTCAACGCTACCTGATCAGCCCTGCAGGGAGGCATCTGCAAAACGAGCTGGCCCAAGCCCAGCAGGGCGTCACAGACGCCTGGAGCCTGCGAGTCGAAAAACTCCCAGCCGTGATCGTAGATCGTCGCTACGTCGTGTACGGCGAGCCTGACGTAGCTAAAGCCGTCGCGTTGATTGAACGAGCGCGGAGCCTTTCACGATGAGACGCTCACGTTTTGCGATCCGGCCTTTGTCGCTGGCTATCACTTTCAGCCTGTCATTCAGTGCATCGGCTGCGATCAACTCGGCAGCGATTATTGCCTCGACCCTGTCACCAACCTGCCTGGAGTACAAAGTGGTCGGCATCTGCTATTGGCTGCTCTGCACGCCATTCGGATGCAAAGTCAAAACCTCGACCAAGGTTCGTCACTACGTACCGGACGCTGTGGTGTCTGCATATGCGAATACCGGGATGAACCCTTGGATAGAGATGTCACCTCTTGGCACCCCGAATCCGATGGCCCAAGCGGGCAACGACGGCACTACCAATCACGTTGCCGAGAACAACATCATCAAATTTAAGGAAGCCGATGTCATCGGCCATCCAGGTGGTGCGGCGTTGAGTCAGTTTGCCAGCGCCTCGGGCTATGTATGCAAAGGCGCAACCTTACCGCTTGTGCCTTACTTTCTGAGCACCCTTGACCCCATTGCTTGGCGATACGGCGTCCCGGAATCCGTATACCCCGAAGCACTCATTCCGGGCATGCGCGAAGTCGGTAGCCTGCTCTCAGCAAGCAGCTGGGGGAACGTCTACCCGCGTAGCGGCTTCCTTAACCAGACTGACGACTACAAAACGGGCGCAGTTATTGCGCAGCGTGCCGGCGACGTAGTTACCCGCCCAGGCCAGGTCCATGTCTACTTGCCGATGCTCGCCCTTCCCTACCCCGGTTACTGGCCCGCAGGGCCGCTACGCGAAGGTGACGCCTCCACTGGTAAGTGGCAAGAGCTCACCCCAGTCCTCAACCCCACTTGCGCAACCTTTCCCACCATCGGTCCGAACATCGATGCGCAGGATGGCGGCTACGCCTGGGCACTCTGGCGCCCTTATTCGTGTTGCCAGCGTCGTGGACAGACCTTCCTCGGCAGTACGGACTTCCAATGAAACAGCGATCGGAGCAAAGCATGAAACTCACTACCTTGGCGATAGGGCTCGCCTGCAGCCTCAGCAGTGCAATAGCGCTCTCTGCTGATCCAATCAACGTCTCATCCTCCGGAAGCGTCATTGGGGACAACGTGCTGTATAGCATTGGCGGCGGCAACGCAGTCACCATGGGGAGCGCAGGTAACATGGATAGTATTTCTGTGGGAGGCGGTTGGAATACCAATCTAATCTGCGGAAACATGAGCCTGAGCACAACCCTTGAAAACCAATTGAATGGTGCCACTTCCGGCTTCAAAAACATCATGAGCTCGGTGGTACAGAGCGCCACCAGCGCCGTGGCTTCGCTGCCGGCACTGATTCTTCAACGTGCGAACCCGGCGCTATACAACCTCATCACCAACGGCATTTTGCAGGCCCGCCTGGACTTCGACCGCTCCAAAGGCACCTGCCGCGCCATTGGCGAAAAGATGGCGGATATCGCCGGTAACCAAATGGGCTGGGGCAAGCTTGCTGAAGGTCAGGCTATGAGTCAGGCGCTAACATCCAACACAGACGCAGTATCGGCGGTGGAACAAGTCGAAAAGAAAGGTGGAAACGATGGCGTCACTTGGGTTGGTGGTGATAGAGCAGGTGGTTCCGGTCAGAAGCCAATTCGTATCGTAGGCGACGTCACCAAGGCTGGCTACAACCTTCTGAACAAGCGCGCGGCCGGCGACACCGCATCCATCAGTAAAGCGAACTGCAACAACGGCATGGTGTGCAATGTCTGGTCATCGCCCCAGGAAGCCACCACCTTTGCCAATCGTGTCCTGGGTGAACAACAACAGCAGACCTGTGACAGTTGCCCTAAAACGGTGACAGCCGCAGGCGTCGGCCTCACGCCGCTGATCCAGGAAACATACGACACCAAGCTGAAGGCCCTGCAGGAACTGCTGAGCGGAAGCAAAACGCTGTCGCTAGAAAACCTGGAAGCAGCGAGCAGCAACTCGTTACCCATCACCCGAGGCGTTGTAGCAGCACTCAAGGATGAGCGCGACCAAGACGTACTCGCTCGCCGGCTTGCCTCCGAAGTCGCGTTGTCCGATGTGTTGGAGAAAGCTCTGACCCTACAGCGCACCTTGATGGCAGGCAGTCGGGAACCGAACGTCGCGGCTAATGACCTCGCCGTCCAGGCAGTCGGCCAGCAGAGCTCCTCGCTGCAACAGGAGATCGGCAACCTCAAAATGGAACTGGACATGCGTCAGCAGCTCGCGAAGAACTCGCCTCTGACCATCATTGAACGCAGCAAAGCACGGGCAGAAGACTCTCGTGGCGTGTCCCCGGGAGCCCCAGAAACGAATCGATTGGACCAGTTGCAGTCACCCGCCCAGAACAAACAGTGAGAAAGGCCATGACCGAAATACAGGAGCCTGTCGCCGCTCCCAACCGTTCGCTGGTTCGACGAACCGGGAGGAGCATTCTGCTTGTTCTGGGTGTTTTGCTCGCGACTGCCGCCCTCGTAGTCCTACTCAGCGCTGTCCTGATGAACATGTTCGACAGCGCCGAGCAATGGCAAGCCTGGCGCACCGACCACTATTGGCCGCTCTTTACTTGGCGCCTAATGCTTTATATCGCACTGACCGTTGCCTGGTTCAAATTCAAGGCACGGTTATCGAACTCAGAACGCTCGAAACGGCGCAAAGGCCTGTTGAAGATCGAGATAATGGTGATCTTATTATTTCTGATGGTTGAACTGAGCAAGGTGCTGTATCAGGCAGGGGGTGTTCTGTGACGCTCTACACCAATGACTATTTAGAGTACTACCTGACGTTGGTCGGTTGGATCATCAACAATGGTATCTGGGCGATGATTTCAGATACCGGTCTATTCGCCCTCCCCTTCTGCATCATCGTTATTCGAGAGTGGCTGAAAGTCCGTGGTGAGGGGGCCGATGAGGGCAACAAAGGCGTTCTCTCACTGGCACGTATCGAAACCAATATCTACGTTGGCTACATCGTAGTCGCATTCTTCGCTGTACCAGCCGTCAATGTGAGTTTTGATACCTTGGCATTTGACCAGAGTAGAGCTCAGCAATGTCAATACAACTTACCTAAACCCACAGACACAGGCTGGAACACAACATTCAGCTCACTGGCAGGAAAGAGTGCCCAGATGCCCATGTGGTGGGCATTAATGCATTCATTATCAAAGGGATTAACCAGTGGCGCTTTAGCAGCAATTCCCTGCGGGACTGATCTACGGCAAGTACGCATGGAAGTTAGCAACACCAAGATCAACAACCCGCTATTGGCTCAGGAAATTGGCGACTTCACGCACGATTGCTATGGACCCTCCCGTGCCAGATTATTCATGCGCCAACCCGAATTGGGAGCGCAAGGGAATGACCCTCGTTTTGCGCAGGAACTCAGCTGGATTGGTTCGCACTATTTATTGAACACCTCGGGTTATTACGACACGGACTACTCCAAAACTCCAAGGGCCTCATGGCCCTATAACGCATCTCGCGATGTGGGTTTACCACAAGTGGGTGGAGGTGGGGGCTATCCAACTTGCAAACAATGGTGGTCAGATAGCGGAGTGGGACTGCGGGACCGTATCAAGGCTCAAGTGTCGCCGGACCTCATGACCAAAATGCTCGGCTGGGCAAAGTGGTTGTCCCCGGACGAAGTCACTGACTCGCTTGTCCGGCAACTGGTCTCGCCGTCGAACCAGGTGAAAGGGGATGTTTATACGGACTACGGGGGACAAATCGACGGAACTGTGTGGAATGGTGCAGCCCGGGCAGCGGGGACTCTCGGGGTTGCATTAGGATCTATGGCCTATTTTCCAGCGATGGACATGGTTCGCCAGGCGCTACCGATGGTCATGGCGTTCTTGAAAATGGCGATGGTGATTTGCATTCCCTTGGTGCTAATTGTCGGGGCTTACCAACTAAAAGTGGCCATGACTATGTCCGTTGTTTTTTTCGCTCTGATATTCGTGGACTTTTGGTTTCAACTGGCTAGATGGGTCGATACCACGATACTGGACGCTTTATATGGAGCCGGCTCTCCGCATTTATCATTTGATCCTGTGATGGGTTTGAACACTGCCACCCAGGACGCAATCTTAAACTTCGTGATGGGCTCGATGTTCGTCATCCTGCCAGTGTTTTGGATGGGCGCGCTGGGATGGGCAGGGGTGAGCGCAGGAAAAGCATTGGAAGGCCTTACCAGCGGAACAAAAGATGTTCAAAAGGCAGGTCAGGAAGGGGTGAATACTGTCAAACGTAGCGTTATGTAACGTGAGGGTCTCATATCATTGATATGAGACCCTTAATCATCGTCGTCTACACGTTGACCAGCAACATAGTACCCATAGCCATCGGGGCCATAGCATTGACCATACTCTATTTGGTTTCTGCGAGGCGTAGGTCTGTGATTCAACGCCCAGAGCCCTCCACCCAAAACCAAGGTAAATACTGCAACGCTGATAATCCCGCTGAAAATGTCTGCAGAAAAATATAGGAGTACGGCAGCCACAACCAGACGCTTGACCCAACGCAGGGTACGGTTCTGACTGCACCAAACGAGGCGCGCAGCCTGACCCAGGCCATAGCCTAAGCGACTTGCTACTCCCTGAGAGGTCTGTGCGGTCATGGTGCGTCTCCTTCTTACCCGGTCTAGGGGCGATTTGACATTACTTATAATACCGATTTTTCTCTGCTGCAAGATCATGAGACAAACGGCCTTTGCCTTCAGCACCAGATGCCCCCCTTTCACAAAAATGGCCCAAAAGGTAAAAGGTTTTGTAGAAGCGAATGGAATGGTTCACAAGGGTAAAAGCCTTACCCGAAAGGGCCGCTTTCAGCGGGAAAAAGGTCCAATCTCATTAACGCATTTCCCGAGCTGGATAAATTTCAACTAACTCGTCTTCTGTCAAATTACTAAGCAAAGAAAAGTAATCGGCTCTGGATTCAGACGTCAAGGGTTGGATAGGACCTAAATGGAGAAGCGTTGAAACTGCCTGATCAGGCGTCATTTCGCTAGTAAGTGGGGCTCTCTGGCTAGAGTAGTAAACCTTGTCAGACGCGATAGCTACATCAAGCAGTTCACGTACTTCACCATAACGAGCGGAACGCGCAGCGGTTAGAAACACACCATCAAAAACGACCAAGACGCTATCAACGTGAGGAATAATATATTTAGCTAAGGCGACAACCAGAGGAAGGTTGTTGTTCCACCTTGCTTCTTCATCTTCAATATCATTCCCTACGCTAGCAAAAAGAACGATCTCGTCACACTTATTGTCACGTATCAAATCACAAAGTGCCCAAACATTATCTGAGGTTGATTTCGTAGCGTAGCGAAGTGAAACCATCATTTTTTCCTCACATGGTCGATCCGCGGCACCGTGCCCTTAGACCGAAACGACGATAATTCTGCATTCCTTTCTCCGTCACCACCATAGAAAGATGGCTCTTCGCCAAAAGAAATACCCGAGACCACCAGTGATCCTTTCCCCTTGCTCGCCCCCCCTTTGATAGGAGAAAAGCCTGCCCCATGAATCATTTACGGAGCAGGCGATGTTCTCTATTTTCCGCCGCAATAAAGCGCTACCCGCCCAAAGCCCCTCCCCTAACGGTTTTATACAGCCGGCCTCTAGCCAAGCACTACTGGCATCGCCGCGCCGTCAGAAACTACTGGAGAACATTTGGCAGCGCGCATCGTTATCTCGCTCACAATTTGTCGAGCTCTATAGGCGTCCACTTGAGCGCTACGCGGAGTTGGTCCAGCAGCTCCCTGCTTCGCAAAACCACCATCATGCACACCCGGGCGGCATGCTGGATCACGGGCTTGAAATCGTCGCCTATGCCTTGAAGATTCGACAGAGCTACCTGCTACCTATAGGCGCACCGCCGGAGTCCCAATCAGCACAGGCTGAGGCCTGGACTGCCGCCGCAGCTTATGGTGCTCTGATACACGACCTCGGCAAGATCGCCGTCGACGTGCACGTCGAGCTGGCAGGAGGGAAAACCTGGCACCCCTGGCACGGTCCGATCGATCGTCCCTATCGATTCCGCTACGTGAAAGGACGCAACTACCAACTTCACGGAGCCGCTGCCGCACTGATCTACGCACAGATCCTCTCCTCAGAAATCTTAGACTGGCTCAGTAATTTCTCCGAAGTGTGGTCGCAGTTAATCTTCATTTTGGCTGGTCAGTACGAACATGCCGGTATTTTGGGAGAGATCGTGGTCAAGGCCGATCAGGCGTCCGTCGCACAGGAACTCGGTGGAAATCCAGCCCGCGCGCTGTCCGCGCCCAAACAGTCTTTGCAGCGTCAATTGGCAGATGGGTTGCGTCACCTGGTCCGAGATACATTCAAACTGAATCAACCCGATGGACCGTCAGATGGTTGGCTGACACAGGATGCTCTTTGGCTGGTTAGCAAGCCTATTGCTGATCAATTGCGAGCCTATTTGCTGACCCAAGGCGTTGAAGGTGTACCCAGTTCGAATGCGCCTTTCTTCAACATGCTGCAAGATCAGGGGGTAATCCAAACCAATGCCCAAGACAAGGCAATCTGGAAAGCCACGATAGACAATGGTCGTGGCTGGCGAAACACCTTCACCCTGCTGAAGCTCTCACCGGCACTGATCTGGAATGATCCAAATGATCGGCCCACAGCTTACGCTGGGACTCTTGAGGTGGACGCTGGCAACCCGGCAGAAGATCCTGCAGCTGAAAATAACGTCGCCGCACCGGCAAAAAAGTTGCCTTCGGACATTCAATCCAGCCCTGTGCCGGCGCCTTTAGCACCGGCACAGCCATCACCGTTCGAACTCCCGCAGCATTCCTCGAGCAGTACCAATGAATTTGACGAGCTACTGGCGCTCCTTGGTAACATCAATGAGCCATCAGAAGACAACAAAAACAAAGCGGTCTCAGCGGCACATACCGCGCCTCCGAAACTGGATGACATCCAGCCTTCCCAAACCTCCAATCACGGAGGTGCGCCTGTAGCAATAATTGAAGAAGTCACTCCGATGCCGAGCAATAACGCCGAGATCGGTCAGGGATTTGTTGAATGGCTTAAGAAAGGCATCGCTTCCCGGACCATCATTATCAACGATACCAAAGCGCTGGTTCATACCGTAGCAGGGACCGCTATGCTGGTAACGCCTGGAATATTCAAGCGCTACGTCCTTGAGTTCCCCCACATTGAGCAGCAAGCCAAAGTACAGCGAGTCAGCGCCTGGCAGCTGGTTCAACGTAGTTTCGAGAAACAGAAACTTCATCGAAAAACACATAGAAGCCTGAATATTTGGACCTGCGACGTAGTTGGACCCAGAAAATCCAAGCAGCTCAAGGGATACTTGCTTCTGGATCCGCTGACGATCTTCTCTGAGGTTCCCTTCGACAACATCAGCCTTTACTTGAAGTCAGAAATACCGGAGCCGCCACAATGACGACCCCTTCGAATCTGACGGAGGAATACATCTTTGCCCATGATCTACGGCCTGCCAGTGCAAAGATCTATCGTGCATCGACCAAAGCGCTGCTCAAGCACTTCCGAACTGCCTCAGCTGAGGAGATAGATCATCGTGCGGTTCTGACATGGCGAAAAAAAGTCCTTGAGAATGGATTATCCAAACGCAGCTGGAACACCTATTCAAATCACCTTCGCACTGTTTGGGGTTACGCCATAGAACACGGCCTGATGACCCATACAACGATCAACCCATTCAAGAAAACCAGCGTTATCCCACCAAAGCGAGCCAGCAAGACAATCAATGGAGACGCCATCCAACGAGCACGCAACTGGCTCATATCCCTTGTAGGCCAAGAACGTTGTACTCATGAACGTAGCCAGATAACACCTGCCTGGTTCTGGCTCAGCGTCTTCGAAATGTTTTATTACACAGGCATACGTTTGAATGCCCTGCTGTGCCTGCGCTACAAAGATATCGACTGGGAAAACCAGATGATCTTGGTTCGCGGTGAAACAGAGAAGACCCATCGGGAGTTTTTCCTACCCATTATGGAAGGACTGGCTCCGCACTTATCCAGGATTCTGGGGGAGGCCGAGAAAATCGGATTTTCACCAGACGATCAGCTGTTCAACGTTAACAGATTCTCCCGTCACTACCATGGCAAGGAAATGAACATCGACCAGGTAGAGTCAATGTACGGCAAGCTCACCGATAAGATCGGCGTGCGCATGACCCCTCACCGCTTCAGGCACACATTAGCAACAGACTTGATGAAGCAACCGGAGCGAAACATCCACCTCACGAAAAGCCTGCTGAATCACTCGAATCTCGCCACAACGATGAATTACATTGAGGCGGACTACGACCATATGCGTGCCGTTCTGCATGAGCGAAGCTTGGCTCAAGGCGCTCTAAGCCGGGTAAGACGGGTTGATCCAAGTGGCACACCTCCTATCACCTTACCCGCCAAGATAGGCGCGCATCCACAGGAAATCCCTCAACCGGAGCCCAAGAAGCTGCCACCTCCACAACAATCTGGCAGCACAGAGGTCAGCATTGACCAGCCTACCAAGTCGACTGGCCGAAGCGCTCTACAGAGGGCTCTCGAGCTCGCATCGGCGCAACTGCATCGCGAGTCAATGACATGCTCTATGGGCCCACCAATAGATCAAGTGGAGCAAAGTCTATTATTGACGCTAATGGCGAGCGGGCTCGGTGTTGGTAAATTCAGGAAACGCACCTCAACTGAGCATTCAATGCAAAGCTCATCATTTTCTCGAGCATCGCCCTAGCACGCTGATAATCGAAGCGCACTGGCTATGGGGAATTCTGGTTTGCCAGAGGCTTTCACCTGCCCGGAATAAAGCATCATTTCGAAAACCGGCCGCTTTCCGACGAACGGTACACCCTTATGCAAGGCAAAAAAAAAGGCGCCATAAAGGCGCCTTTTTTCATTAAATATGGTCGGGGTAGGGGGATTCGAACTCCCGACATCCTGCTCCCAAAGCAGGCGCGCTACCGGACTGCGCTATACCCCGGAATGCACATCGCAAAACCGATGCACATTGACATCATGACGAACCGAAATTACTGTTCGCCTCAGACGGCTGCATGTCTACGGCGATATCTAAGTGCTGTAACACTTTCCAAAACCGTAAAACCGCCTCTATCAGAGCTAGAACCTCTGATTCTAAGATTTGATTCCAGCGTGAACTGGTTTCAAAAATGGTGGGTCGTGTGGGATTCGAACCTACGACCAATTGGTTAAAAGCCAACTGCTCTACCAACTGAGCTAACGACCCAAATATGGTCGGGGTAGGGGGATTCGAACTCCCGACATCCTGCTCCCAAAGCAGGCGCGCTACCGGACTGCGCTATACCCCGGTTTGAAATTGGCTCCGTGACCAGGACTCGAACCTGGGACCCAATGATTAACAGTCATTTGCTCTACCGACTGAGCTATCACGGAACTGCATATTTCAAAGTACAACATTACTGCTTTGTAGCTTCTCTTCAACCCTGTCCGTATCGCTACGTTAGCGTCTCTGAGGCGCGCTATTCTACAATCTTAAAAACCCCTGTCAACCCTTTAAATTGCTTTTAAGACAATGATTTGCGCTTCTTTCTGATTTCTTCTTGGGGAGAAGAAACCCGTGGGCTGACGTTGCTGCGGGGCGCACTTTACAAGCCTTTGCCTTACAGTTCAACGCCCTATCGAAAAAAAAGGCCCCGCAATGCGGGGCCTCCTCTAATAGCACCAGCCGCGGGGCTTAATGGAAGACGATTTCGTCGTTCTCCACCGTCGCCTCGACGCTGGTGCCCGGCATAAAGCTGCCCGACAGGATCAACTGTGCCAGCGGGTTCTCGATCCAGCGCTGGATCGCACGCTTCAACGGCCGTGCGCCATATACCGGGTCGTAACCCACCGCAATCAGCTTGTCCAACGCCTCGCTGCTCAGCTCCAGGGCCAGTTCGCGCTCGGCCAGACGTGCACGCAAGCGTCCCAGCTGGATCTCGGTAATGCCGGCTATCTGATCCCGCGCCAACGGCTCGAAGATCACCACTTCGTCCACCCGGTTGATAAATTCCGGCCGGAAGTGCGTGGTCAGCGCGTCCATGACAGCGGCCCGCTGTGCCTCGCGATCGCCCACCAGTTCCTGGATCTGCGACGAGCCCAGGTTGGAGGTCATGACGATCACCGTGTTGCGAAAGTCTACCGTACGTCCGTGGCTGTCGGTCAGGCGGCCATCCTCAAGCACTTGCAGCAGGATGTTGAACACATCAGGGTGCGCCTTCTCGACCTCATCCAGCAGGATCACCGAGTAGGGCTTGCGCCGCACGGCTTCGGTCAGGTAACCGCCCTCTTCATAGCCCACGTAGCCCGGTGGTGCGCCGATCAGGCGAGCCACCGAGTGTTTCTCCATGAACTCGGACATGTCGATGCGCACCATGGCCTCTTCGGTATCGAAGAGGAATTCCGCCAAGGCCTTGCACAGTTCGGTCTTACCCACGCCGGTCGGACCGAGGAACATGAACGAGCCGCTCGGACGGTTCGGATCGGACAGCCCGGCCCGGGAACGCCGCACCGCGTTGGAGACCGCCACCACGGCCTCTTCCTGGCCGATTACGCGCTGATGCAACAGGCTTTCCATTTTCAGCAGCTTGTCGCGCTCGCCTTCAA
Organism: Pseudomonas orientalis; assembly: GCF_001439815.1. GTDB lineage: Bacteria > Pseudomonadota > Gammaproteobacteria > Pseudomonadales > Pseudomonadaceae > Aquipseudomonas > Aquipseudomonas orientalis. The sequence continues at coordinate 69,333 of NZ_JYLM01000013.1, forward strand.
GCATCTTCGACACCGGTATACCGGTCCACTTGGAGACCACTTCGGCAATTTCTTCCTCGGTCACCTTGCTGCGCAGCAACTGGTTCTCGCTATGGCCGTGCTGGTCAACCATCTGCAGGCTGCGTTCCAGGTCCGGGATCACCCCGTACTGCAACTCGGCCATGCGGTTCAGGTCACCTTTACGGCGTGCGGCTTCCAGTTCCTGGCGCGACTGCTCGATCTTCTGCTGGATCTGCGCAGAGCCCTGCACTTCGGCTTTTTCCGAGGTCCAGATTTCCTCGAGGTCCGAATACTCGCGTTCCAGGCGCACGATTTCTTCCTGGAGTTTCTCCAGGCGTTTCTTCGCCGCCTCATCCTCTTCTTTTTTCAGCGCCTGGGATTCGACCTTCAGTTGAATCAGGCGGCGATCCAGGCGGTCGAGCACTTCCGGCTTGGAATCAATCTCCATGCGGATGCGGCTGGCCGCTTCGTCGATCAGGTCGATGGCTTTGTCGGGCAACTGGCGATCAGTGATATAGCGATGGCTCAACTTGGCCGCCGCAATAATCGCGCCGTCAGTAATCGCGACTTTATGGTGAACCTCATAGCGCTCTTTCAGGCCACGCAAGATAGCGATGGTGTCCTCTTCGCTGGGTTCTTCCACCAGCACTTTCTGGAAACGTCGCTCAAGCGCCGCGTCCTTTTCTATGTACTGGCGGTACTCGTTGAGCGTGGTGGCACCGACGCAATGCAACTCGCCTCGCGCCAGGGCGGGCTTGAGCATATTGCCGGCATCCATGGACCCCTCGCCTTTACCGGCGCCAACCATGGTGTGCAGTTCGTCGATAAACAGAATGATCTGTCCTTCCTGCTTGGATAATTCATTAAGCAGGGATTTCAGACGCTCTTCGAACTCGCCACGGAATTTGGCACCAGCGATCAACGAGCCCATGTCCAGGGACAGCAGGCGCTTGCCTTTGAGGCCGTCCGGCACCTCACCGTTGATGATGCGCTGGGCCAGCCCCTCGGCGATTGCGGTTTTACCCACGCCAGGCTCACCGATCAGTACCGGGTTGTTCTTGGTGCGACGTTGCAGCACCTGGATGGTGCGGCGGATTTCGTCATCACGGCCGATGACCGGGTCAAGCTTGCCCTCCTCGGCGCGCTTGGTCAGGTCGACGGTGTATTTATCCAGGGCCTGGCGCGATTCCTCGTGATTGGGGTCGTTCACCGCCTCGCCGCCGCGCAGATTGTTGATGGCGTTCTCCAGGGCTTTCTTGCTCACGCCCTGGCCCAGCAACAACTTGCCGAGCTTGCTGTTGTCGTCCATGGCGGCGAGCAGCACCAGTTCGCTGGAGATGAACTGGTCACCTTTTTGCTGGGCCAGGCGGTCGGCCTGGTTCAGCAGCCGCGCCAGATCCTGCGACATATTCACGTCGCCGGTGGGATTCTGGATTTTCGGCAGTTGGTCGAGCTCTTTGCTCAACTCCTTGCGCAGGCTGTTGACGTCAAAGCCCACCTGCATCAACAAGGGCTTGATGGAACCACCTTGCTGTTCGAGGAGCGCCTGCATCAAGTGCGCCGGTTCAATCGCCGGGTGGTCGAGACCGACCGCCAGGGACTGGGAATCCGATAAGGCCAACTGCAATTTGCTGGTTAAACGATCAATACGCATTAGTCACCTTCCTTTTGAGCAGGCCGGAGCTATGAACAAACACATCCTGAATGAAGAAACCTGCCAGATACCCCTATAGATGGGGTGGATTCTGCGGGATTCAAGCAGTGGATGGTTGATACAGATCAGGACAGTCTAGCGTTCAAGCCAGACAAGGGAGGCGAATCGGCCCGTACGCGGGCTGCGGCGATAGGAAAAGAAGCGCGGGTCGGTCACGGTGCAGTCACCGCCACCGTAGACGGCGGTGATACCCCGCTCGGCGAGGCGCAGGCGAGCAAGCTGGTAGATGTCAGCCATGAACTTGCCGGGATTGGGGCTGGGAATGAAGGCCTGGGCAGTCGCCGGCAGTTGCAGCATGAACGCTTCACGCACCTCGGGACCGACTTCAAAGGCCTGCGGGCCAATGGCCGGACCAAGCCAGACCAGAACGTCGGCGGGCTTGCTCTCAAGGCTTTCGAAGGTTGCCTCCAGCACCCCCGCCGCCAACCCGCGCCAACCGGCATGAGCCGCCGCGACACGGGAGCCCGCTCGATTGCAGAACAATGCAGGCAGGCAATCGGCCGTCATCGAGGTGCAGGCGATGCCCGGGGTGCTGGTCCAACTGCCATCGGCTTCGGCGATACGGCCCGGATCGGCCTCGACCACCGTGGTGCCGTGGACCTGGCGCAGCCAGGCCGGCTGGATATCGAACGCTTCGCTAAGGCGACGACGGTTTTCCAGGACAGACTCAAGGCTGTCCTCCACATGATCGCCCAGGTTGAGGCTGTCGAACGGCGCCACACTGACGCCGCCCGCACGGGTGGTGACGCAGGCTTTGACCTGAGACGGCGCGGGCCAGTCAGGAGTCAGCCAGTCACTCATCCGACAAACGCCTCGCGATCCTGCTTGAGCAGCGACAACAGCCAGACCAGATCGTCTGGAAGCGGCGATTCCCAGCTCATGCGCTTACCGCTCGTCGGATGATCCAGCTCCAGGAAGCGTGCATGCAGTGCCTGGCGCGGGAACGTCTTGAGCGATTCGACCATGGTCTGGCTGGCCGCAGGCGGAATGCGGAAGCGACCACCGTAGGCCGGATCACCGACCAGCGGGAAGTTGATGTGGGCCATGTGCACGCGGATCTGGTGGGTACGACCGGTTTCCAGCTTGACCCGCACATGGGTGTGGGAACGGAAACGCTCCAGCACGCGATAGTGGCTGACGGCCTGCTTGCCGCCCTCCATCACCGCCATGCGCTGGCGCTGCTGGCCGTGGCGACCGATAGGCGCGTTGATCTTGCCACCGGCCACCACGACGCCGATCACGATGCATTCGTAGATCCGGCTGACGCTGCGACTCTGCAATTGAGTAACAAGTTGCGTCTGCGCCTGAATGGTCTTGGCCACCACCATCAAGCCGGTGGTGTCCTTGTCCAGACGGTGCACGATGCCGCAGCGCGGCACATTGATGATGTCCGGCACGTGGTGCAGCAAGGCATTGAGCAAGGTGCCATCAGCGTGCCCGGCCGCCGGGTGAACCACCAGGCCTGCGGGTTTGTTGATGACCAGGATGTCGTCGTCTTCATAGACGATATCCAGCTCGATGTCCTGGGCGACCCATTCTCCCTGGGCTTCCTGCTCGGCAGTCAGCTCAAGAATCGCACCGCCATGCACTGTGTCTCGCGGGCGGATAACCGCTCCATCCACAGTCAGGCGGCCGTCTTTGATCCAGGCGGAAAGGCGCGAGCGCGAGTGCTCAGCGAATAATTGTGCGGCGACTTGATCGAGGCGTTGGCCGCCCAATTCGGACGGCACCTCTGCGCGAAGTTCAATTTTATCGGACATGCTCAGACTAGGCGTGGCACAGCCTTTGGTTTCGGCTGCGCGCTTGTGGTTAAATACGGCGTCTTTTGCCCCGAGGCTTTCAACGGGGCGCTCATCATAACAGGACGGCCCCGCCCAAGACAGCGGCCGTCATAGGGACGCAAGCCGCCATGCAAGTGAAACACCTGCTGCTGATCGCCATCCTCGCCATGACTGCTGCTTGCTCGTCAACAAAGGACGTCGTCGACGAAAACCTGAGCGAAGTCGAGCTGTACCAGCAAGCTCAGACGGACTTGGATAACAATAGCTACACCAGCGCCACGGCGAAGCTCAAGGCACTGGAGTCGCGCTATCCGTTCGGCCGCTATGCCGACCAGGCCCAGCTCGAGCTGATCTACGCCAACTATAAGAACGCCGAGCCGGAAGCTGCCAAGTCCGCCGCCGAGCGTTTTATCCGCCTGCATCCGCAGCACCCGAACGTGGACTACGCCTACTACATGAAGGGCCTGACCTCGTTCGACCAGGACGTTGGCCTGCTGGCGCGGTTCCTGCCGCTGGACATGACCAAGCGCGACCCGGGCGCCGCTCGCGACTCCTACAACGAGTTCGCCCAGCTGACCAGTCGCTACCCCAACAGCCGCTACGCGCCGGACGCCAAGCAGCGCATGATCTACCTGCGCAATCTGCTGGCGTCCTACGAGATCCACGTGGCCCATTACTACCTGACCCGTCAGGCATACGTGGCCGCTGCCAACCGTGGCCGCTATGTGGTGGAGAACTTCCAGGAAACCCCTTCCGTGGGTGACGGCCTGGCCGTGATGACCGAGGCTTACCAGCGTCTGCACCTGGATGAGCTGGCGGCCACCAGCCTGGAAACCCTGAAGCTCAACTACCCGGACCACCCGAGCCTGAAAGACGGCCAGTTCGTGCCTCAGGTTGACGAAGCCGACAACCGTTCGTGGCTGAGCAAGTACACCCTGGGCCTGATCGAGTCCCGTCCACCGCTGCCGCCAGGCGAAACACGCGCCAACCAGGACGTGATCAAGCAGTACCAGGACGCCAAGGACGCGATTCCTTCGGACCTCAAGCCGCACGACGAGAACGGCGACGTGATCGAAGAAGAAGAGCCGCAAGCCCTGGGTAACAACCAGGACCGCTCGTGGTTCAGCTACATGACCTTCGGCGTGTTCGACTGACCGTTCGACGCAACGCAAAAGGGAGCTCTCAGGAGCTCCCTTTTTCATGGACGAGTATTTATTGCGCTGTGCGCCCAGGGTGACCTTGGCTAAACTGGCGCATCACCTACCGAGAAACTGCCCATCATGCTTCGTCTATTGTTCTGGATCGCCGTCATTGCCGCCGCAGTATGGCTCTGGCGCAAATTCAAAAGCCCTACCGCCAGGCAATCCCGCACCGGCGAACCCAATGCCGCCTTGATGGTGCGTTGCGCCCATTGCGGCGTGCATGTGCCGCAAGACCGTGCGCTGAGCTCAGGCCAGCAATGGTATTGCACCCAGGCGCACCTGCAGCAGGGGCCGAAGTCTATTCAGCGCTGACTCGACCGGCGGGCGCGTAAGGTGCCGGGTCGATGATCGGCGCGCGCCCCAGCAGCAAGTCGGCAAATAGCTGACAGGACGCCGGGGCGAGCACCAGGCCATTGCGGTAATGCCCGCAATTGAGCCACAAGCCCTTGAAGCCGGGTACCACGCCGATATACGGGATACCTTCCGGCGAGCCGGGCCGCAGACCCGCCCAGTGCCCCACCACCTCGGCGTCCGCCAGGGCGGGAAGCAGCTCCACCGCAGACGCCTTGAGACTGTCCAGCGCGCTTATCGTTGGCGTTTTGTCGAATCCCTCATGCTCCAGGGTGCTGCCAATCAGAATATGCCCATCACGCCGCGGGATCGCATAGCGCCCTTTGGCGAGGACCATGCTCGATAAAAAGTCGGACGCACATTTGTAGAGAATCATCTGGCCCTTGACCGGCTCCACGGGCAGCCCCAGGCCCAGTTTTCCCAGCAACTCCCCGCTCCAGGCACCGGCGGCGAGCACAACTTGATCCCCCGTCATGGCGCCAGCGGACGTATGCACGCCCACCACGGTGTCGCCTTGCACAATAAATCCATCGACTTCGCACTGCTCATGAATCGTCACGTCGGGCAGCGCCGACAACGCCGCCTTGAGGGATTTGACCAGACGCGGGTTGCGCACATTGGCCACATCGGCCATGTAGATCGCCTGCGCATAACCGCCGCCCAGCGCCGGAACGGCATCATGGGCAGCCGATACGTCCACTTTGCTCAAGGGCCGCCCCTCACGCGCAGCCCAGGCCAGGGCGTCGGCTTCGTCATCCAGATCGAGCCAATACAGGCCCGTGGTGTGGACCTCAGGATCAATGCCGGTCGCAGCGAACAGCCGTTGCGCCAGTTGCGGGTAGAAATCCTGGGACCAATGGGCCAAGGCGGTCACCGCCGGGCTATAACGCCACGGGTACAACGGCGAAACAATCCCGCCGCCTGCCCAGGAAGATTCCTGCCCAAGCCCACCGCGCTCCAGCAATATGACCGCCTGCCCCCGGTCAGCCAGGTTGTATGCCGTCAATAAGCCAATAACCCCGCCGCCGACAATCACTACTCGCTGTTGCTTAGCCATCATTTGATCCAGCCGATAAAAAGGGAAAAGCGCGCCCGGCGCCCATTCATCCAGCACTCTCATCACTGCCCCCAGCATGTCTTGAGCGGCATTTGCGGCGCCGCTCCCGGATTGCTTCGCATGCCGGTGCTGGTCAAGCTGAATTGGCCGCAGGCGTCGTCCGCCATGACTGAGTCCGTGGCAGGCGTGGCAAGCAGGACAAAATCCTGAGGGTTCAATACGGCGCTGATTCTATAGTGATCATTGCCTGTACTGACGCCGCTTGCATCAATAAAAGTGCCGTTGCGCGTGTAAAAACGCTCCAGATGTTGAGCTTGCTCGCTCAGCAGCGCGACGATTTGCACCCGATACACCTTTTTCACCTGGCCGGTATATCCGGGGTAAGCGATCCCGGCCAGCAATCCGATGATCGCCAGCGCGATCAATAATTCGATCAGGGTAAAGCCCTGGCTATCCATGCCCATTGAATGACTCCTTATTGAAGTTGCCGCCATAAGACTCGCCGAAAGCGCGCGCCGTTGCCCTCCTCCACCCGCGCATACACGGTCTCAAGCACCGCGCGCGATTGACCACCAAGCCCCACGGCCGTCACTCGGAAGAGCGCGGCCGGAGCATGCGGCGGTAAATGCGCCTGGCCCCTCCCCACTCCCAGGGATTGAACGCCATACACCCCGTCCTTGAACGCCACCCAATTGACCGCCGAGACCGGATTGGGCCCAGGGCCAACCACCGAAAAAGCATCGATGGGCGGCGCGCAGCTGATGATCGAGTGGCAAAGTGGCAGCGCGAGCCCGGCCCTGCGCACCGCCAACTCCCCCAGCCGCAGGCCACTTTCGGCCGTCTGGAACGATTGATTACGCTGCCACAGGCTACTGGCGACCTTCTGCTGGGAGATCGCGGCCTGCATTGATGACAACCCCACCAGCGACAACAACAGCAGGAATACCAGACTGACCAGCAGTACCATCCCCGCCTGGCGCACATCGCTCCTCTCAACCATGACCATCGCCCTACTCCAGCCGGTTGCGCAGTGCCGCCACGACGCTGTAGGCCTGATCCTTCACGCGCCCGCTCGGGTCCTGCAGGGTCATGCGGATGCGTACGCTGCGTATCAATGAAGCATCGGCAGGATGGCTGTCGTAACGCGCCACGTCTGTCGACTCAGGCCTGGCCGCTACTCCAAAATTGACTTCGAAGGCCCGCACGTTATCTATCAGTACTGCCTTGGCCGGTACTGACGGGGTACTGATTTTCAACTGTCCCGCCTCATAGATATAAGTGAGTTCGCGTAGGGCAAAACGAATCTGGCCGGGCGCGACCAGAGGCGGCATGCCAGCGAAAGCCTGGGCCGCTTCCTTGCAGTCGGACACCACCGTCCAGTCCGGCTTGCCGGCACCGTCGCCGGCATTGGCGGTCACCAGCGTCAGTGACGTTGCGTTCGCCGACACTTCCCAGCCAATCGGGCGGTCAAAGGCCGCCGGGGCGTTGTCAATAAAGGCCGGGGCCAGACACCCCAGCATGCCTGCCTGGCGAATATCCCGGACCAGCTTGCTCAGGACAAATCGCGCGTCATCCTGCAGCACCATGGCGGCCTGCTGGCTGGCCTGGGTCAGTCGCGCGCTGATCAACACCTGGCTCGCGCCGAGGATCAGCACCAAGCCCACGGCCAGCGCCAGCAGCAACTCCACCAGCCCGAAACCACGTGCCGGACGGTTCATTGCAACCTGCCTTGCCCGTTGGCGATACGGCTGGTCAGGGTGAAGGTTTGCCGTGCGCCCAGGCTCCTCGCCAACCTGGCGTCTTCCCAGGTGATGCTGATGGTGACTTCGTTGCCGCTGACCGCCACGGCACCTTTGGCGTCTTTTCCGGCAAAACCAACAATATTGGCTTCGAAATCATGCAAGTCCAGGTCACGCACGCTGGCGGTCGAGGTGCCGGGCGGCGCGTGCTCGGCTTGCGCCCAGGCGTAATCGACACCGGCATTGGCGCGAATCCGGTCGAGCATGTCGTAGGCAATGAAACTGGCTTGGCTGGTCATCCGTGCGCTGTCGGTGTATTTGAGCGCGTTGAGCTGAATAGCCGCAGCCCCCAGCAGCCCGAGAGCCAGGACCAGCACCGCCACCAGTACCTCGATCAGCGTCATGCCGGATTGAGGTCGATGAACTGCACGCAGAAATAATCCATTTCGGCAGAAAGGCATTACCGTCGTCATCCATGTCGAAGGCCTTGGAAAAACAGCAGAACCCTGCTGTATGCCCCCAAGACTAGCGCCGGTTTTGCGCTGTTGCCGCTACCGGAACAAAGGGAAATACATTGGACATAAAGGCCACCATTCAGCATCAGGGACCCAACGCTATACCTATGCCTGTCACTTGAAGATCACCCGCATCCACGGAAGGAGCGCACATGACACAACGAGGTTTCACCCTTATCGAATTACTGCTGGGACTGGTCGTGACGGGCTTCCTGGCGCAGCTGGCCATACCCGGCTTCAAGGGTTTGCTGGAATCGCAGCAGCGACAAAGCGTGGCCCAGACACTGGCCGAAGGGCTGCGTTATGCGCGCAGCGAGGCCATCGCACGCAATCGTGCAGTGGTCATCCATGCACGGGAGCAGGACTGGAGCCAGGGGTGGCGGGTGATCCTGGATATCAGCGGTCGTGGCCATCTGGATGACGACAACCCGGTGCTGCTGGAGCGTCAGGACAGCGGACGCGTACCGGTTGCAGGTAATGGCCCGGTCAGTAGCCAGGTTCGTTTCAGCGCCCTGGGAGAACCGGTGTTTGCAGGCGGCGGATTTCGTGCCGGCACCGTGCACGTTTGCGACACAAAGCAGGCACAGAGCCTGTATCAGGTCGTGCTGGCACCCAGTGGGCGTGTCAGCCTGCGCAGTGACAAGACCGAGCAGGCATTATGCCGTGGCTGAGCGAACCGGCTTCAGAGCAGCGAGCGCACCCGCAATTCCTTGGGCATCGAAAACGTGATGTTTTCTTCGCGTCCTGCCAATTCATCGGCGCCGGTGGCGCCCCAGGCATGCAATTGCTGGATCACTCCACGCACCAGGACTTCCGGGGCCGAGGCGCCCGCCGTGATGCCGATGCGCTCGACACCGTCGAACCAGCTGCGCTGCATATCCTCGGCGCCGTCGATCAGGTACGCCGGTGTCGCCATACGCTCGGCCAACTCACGCAAGCGGTTGGAGTTGGAGCTGTTGGGGCTGCCGACCACCAGCACCACATCACACTCGTCGGCCAGTTGCTTTACCGCGTCCTGGCGGTTTTGCGTGGCGTAGCAGATGTCGTCCTTGCGTGGGCCGCCAATGGCCGGGAAGCGCGTGCGCAGGGCATCGATAACGCGACTGGTATCGTCCATGGACAAGGTGGTCTGGGTCACGAAGGCCAGGCGTTCCGGGTTCTGCACCTGCAGGTTGGCGACGTCTTTTTCGTCTTCCACCAGGTAGATGGCGCCGCCATTGCTGGCGTCGTACTGACCCATGGTGCCTTCGACTTCCGGATGGCCGGCGTGGCCGATCAGAATGCATTCACGTCCGTCACGGCTGTAGCGCGCCACCTCGATGTGCACCTTGGTCACCAGCGGACATGTAGCATCGAACACCTTCAGGCCACGGCCGGACGCTTCGGTGCGCACGGCCTGGGACACGCCGTGGGCGCTGAAGATGACGATGACATCGTCAGGCACCTGGTCGAGTTCTTCGACGAAGATAGCGCCGCGCGCACGCAGGTCTTCGACCACGAACTTGTTGTGGACGACTTCATGCCGCACGTAAATCGGCGGCCCGAAGACTTCCAGGGCGCGGTTGACGATTTCGATCGCCCGGTCCACACCGGCACAGAAGCCACGGGGATTGGCGAGTTTGATTTGCATGCTGTGCCTCGTGTATTGCCATGTAGGAGCGAGCTTGCTCGCGAAAATTTCACAGGCACCGCGATCATTCAGGATGCCAGGATTATCGTTGAAGACCTTCGCGAGCAAGCTCGCTCCTACAATAGGCCGGAATCTTCAGTTAGAGCGCTTTAACGGCGATGATTTCAACATCAAAGGTCAGGGTCTTGCCGGCCAACGGATGGTTGAAGTCGATGGTCACTTGCGTGTCATCGAAGGCTTTGACCACGCCGGGCAATTCCGTATTCGCCGCATCGTTGAAGATCACCAGCAGGCCTTCCGACAGGTCCATGCCTTCGAACTGCGAACGCGGGATGATCTGCACGTTTTGCGGGTTGGGTTGGCCGAAGGCGTTTTCCGGCAGGATCTGCAGGGTGCGTTTGTCACCGACCTTGAAGCCGAACAGCGCCGCTTCAAAACCCGGCAACAGGTTGCCGTCACCGACCTTGAAGGTCGCCGGCGCTTTGTCGAAGGTGCTGTCGACCGTGTCGCCATTCTCCAGGCGCAATGCGAAATGCAAAGTGACTTCCGTATTCTGGCCGATGCGTTGCTCAGCCAATACCTGATCAGTCATTGACGGTCTCTCCGGTTTTCTTGCTCTTGAACATGTCCAGCGCCAGCATGATCGCGCCGACCGTGATAGCACTGTCGGCGAAGTTGAACGCCGGGAAATAATGACGGTTCTGCCAGTGCACCAGAATGAAATCGATCACATGGCCCAGGGCAATGCGGTCGTACAGGTTACCCAGCGCGCCGCCCAACACCAGGGCCAGCGCGATGGCCAGCCAGGTGTCATCCCGGCCCAGGCGCTTGAGCCAGACCACCAGCACCGCACTGACCACCACGGCGATCAGTGCGAACAACCAGCGCTGCCAGCCACCGCCATCGGCGAGGAAGCTGAAGGCCGCACCGGTGTTGTAGGCCAGGGTCCAGCTGAAGTAATCCGGGATCACTACGATCTGCTGGAACATTTCCAGGGAGCCTTCGAAATGAGCCTTGCTGACCTGGTCGATGACCAGCACCAGCACGCTCAATACGAGCCAGCCCAGACGTCCGAAACGACTGGCTACATTAGGCATAGTGACGAACCTCGCCTGCACCGCTGATGTTATCGACGCAACGACCGCAGATTTCCGGATGCTCGGGGTTCACGCCGACATCTTCACGGCAGTGCCAGCAACGGGCGCATTTAGGGAAGGCCGACTTGACCACCTTGAGCTTCAGGCCCGGTACCTCGGTAGCCACGGCATCTGCCGGAGCCTGGGCGAAGGGCGCCAGGCTGGCGGTAGAGGTGATCAACACAAAGCGCAGTTCGTTGCTCAGCTTGGCCAGGTCGGCGGTCAGGCCTTCCTCGGCAAACAGGGTGACTTCGGCTTGCAGGTTGCCGCCCACGGCCTTGGCCGCGCGCTGCACTTCCAGCTCCTTGTTCACCGCAACCTTCACGGCCATCACACCTTCCCAGTACTCGCGGCCCAGTTCGAAGTCGGCAGGCAGTTCGGTCAGGCCTTCGTACCAGGTGTTGAGCATGACGGACTCGTTACGCTCGCCCGGCAGGTATTCCCACAGTTCGTCGGCGGTGAACGCCAGGATCGGTGCGATCCAGCGCACCAGCGCTTCGCTGATGTGGTACAGCGCGGTCTGTGCCGAGCGACGCGCCTTGCTGTTGGCGCCGGTGGTGTACTGGCGGTCCTTGATGATGTCGAGGTAGAAACCACCGAGCTCCTGCACGCAGAAGTTGTGGATCTTGGAGTAGACATTCCAGAAGCGGTACTCGCCGTAGTGCTCCTGCAACTCGCGCTGCAGCAACAGGGCGCGATCCACGGCCCAACGGTCGAGGGCGAGCATGTCCTCGGCCGGCAGGATGTCGGTGGCCGGATTGAAACCGGTCAGGTTCGACAACAGGAAGCGCGCAGTATTACGGATGCGACGGTAGGCATCGGCGCTGCGGGCCAGGATCTGGTCCGACACGGCGATTTCGCCCGAGTAATCGGTCGAGGCGACCCACAGACGCATGATGTCGGCGCCCAGGGTGTCATTGATCTTTTTCGGCTCGATCACGTTTTTCAACGACTTCGACATTTTGCGGCCGTTTTCGTCGACGGTGAAGCCGTGGGTCAGCAGCTCGCGGTACGGCGCGTGGTTATCGATGGCGCAACCGGTCAGCAGCGACGAGTGGAACCAGCCACGGTGCTGGTCCGAACCTTCCAGGTACAGGTCGGCACGCGGGCCGGTCTCGTGGCCCATCGGGTGCGAACCGCGCAGCACGTGCCAGTGGGTGGTGCCCGAGTCGAACCACACGTCGAGGGTGTCGCTGATCTTGTCGTACTGCGGCGCTTCATCACCCAGCAGTTCGGCGGCGTCCATTTTGAACCAGGCTTCGATGCCTTCCTGTTCAACGCGCTGGGCCACGGCTTCCATCAGCTCGACGGTGCGCGGGTGCAGTTCGCCGCTTTCCTTGTTCAGGAAGAACGGGATCGGCACGCCCCAGTTACGCTGGCGGGAGATGCACCAGTCCGGACGGTTGGCGATCATCGAGTGCAGGCGCGCCTGGCCCCAGGCCGGGACGAATTTGGTGCCTTCGACGGCCTTGAGCGAGCGTATGCGCAGGGTTTCGCCACTGGTCGGCTCTTTGTCCATGCCGATAAACCACTGCGCGGTGGCGCGGTAGATCAACGGCGTCTTGTGGCGCCAGCAGTGCATGTAGCTGTGCTGGATGGTGGCGGTCTGCATCAGCGCGCCGACTTCACGCAGCTTTTCGATGATCGCAGGGTCAGCCTTGAAGATGAACTGGCCGCCGAAGAACTCCAGCGACGGCACGTACACACCGTTGCTCTGCACCGGATTGATGATGTCATCGTTGACCAGGCCATACTTTTTGCAGATCACGAAGTCATCCACACCATAGGCAGGCGAGCAGTGAACGATGCCGGTACCCGAACCCAGTTCGACGTAGTCAGCCAGGTACACCGGCGACAGGCGGTCGTAGAACGGATGACGGAAATTGATCAGTTCCAGCGCGGAGCCGGTGGTGGTGGCGATCACCGAACCTTGCAGCTCGTAACGCGCCAGGCACGACTCGACCATTTCTTCGGCCAGCACCAGCAGGCGATCACCCACGTCCACCAGCGCGTAGGTGAACTCGGGGTGCACGTTCAGCGCCTGGTTGGCCGGGATGGTCCAGGGTGTGGTGGTCCAGATTACGATGGCAGCCGGTTTGGCCAGCGACGCCAGGCCAAAGGCCTCGGCCAGCCTGGCCTCGTCGGCGATCGGGAAGGCCACGTCGATGGTCGAGGACTTCTTGTCTTCGTACTCGACTTCCGCCTCGGCCAGGGCCGAGCCGCAGTCGAAGCACCAGTTCACGGGCTTGAGACCCTTGAACACGAAACCGCCCTTGACGATTTCGGCCAAGGCGCGGATTTCACCGGCCTCGTTCTTGAAGCTCATGGTCTTGTACGGGTTGTCCCACTCGCCCAGCACACCCAGGCGGATGAATTCGGACTTCTGCCCTTCGATCTGCTCGGTGGCGTAGGCACGGCACAGTTCGCGGGTTTTATCCGCGCCCAGGTTCTTGCCGTAGGTCACTTCGACCTTGTGTTCGATCGGCAGGCCGTGACAGTCCCAACCCGGGACATACGGCGCGTCGAAGCCCGACAGGGTTTTCGAACGCAGGATCATGTCCTTGAGAATCTTGTTCAGCGCATGACCGATGTGAATCGTGCCGTTGGCATAAGGAGGGCCGTCGTGCAGGACGAATTTCGGACGATCCTTGCCAATTTCGCGCAACTTTCCGTACAGGCCAATACTGTCCCAGCGCTGCAGGATCTGCGGTTCGCGCTGTGGCAGGCCGGCCTTCATTGGGAAGGCGGTGTCCGGAAGGTTTAGCGTGGCTTTATAGTCGGTCATTTAAGGCTCTTCGGTTAGCGATGGGCGCTAGGTGCGGCTAGTGCACGGGCGGCGGCGACATCCGCATTGATCGCCGTTTTCAACGCCTCAAGGGAGGCGAAACGCTGCTCTTCACGCAGCTTCTGGTGGAAAACCACGGTTAAACGCCGGTCATACAAGTCACCGGCAAAATCCAAAAGGTGAACTTCCAGGTGGGCCTTGCCATCACCTGCAACCGTGGGCCTGACGCCTATGTTGGCGACTCCCGGCCACGATTGGCCGTCGATGTCGACGCTGACCAGGTAAACCCCGGTCAGCGGCACACGACGGCGCTTGAGTTGCACGTTGGCGGTTGGCGTGCCCAATTGGCGCGCCAGCTTCTGGCCGTGCAGGACCCGACCGGCAATGCGGAACGGGCGACCGAGCAAACGCTCGGCCAAGGCGAAGTCGGCAGCGGCCAGGGCGTTACGCACCTGGGTACTGCTCACGCGCAGGCCGTCGAGTTCAACGGTTTGCGCGGCTTCGACGGTAAACCCCTGGTTGACGCCGGCCTGTTGCAGGAAATCGAAATCCCCGACGCGGTCGCAACCAAAACGGAAGTCGTCACCGACTTCCAAATGCTCAACGCCCAGGCCATCGACCAGGATACGGTCGACGAACTCGGCGGCGCTGAGGCTTTGCAAACGCTGGTTGAAGGCCAGGCAGAGGACGCGGTCCACGCCTTCTTCAGCCAGCAGTTGCAGCTTGTCCCGCAGGCGTGCCAGACGGGCCGGCGCAGTCTCGGGGGTAAAATATTCCCGCGGCTGCGGCTCGAAAATCACCACGCAGCTGGGCACGCCCAACTCGACCGCACGCTCGCGCAGCCTGGCCAGGATAGCCTGGTGGCCACGGTGAACCCCGTCAAAGTTGCCAATAGTGGCGACGCAGCCCCGGTGCTCGGGGCGCAGGTTGTGGAGACCTCGAACCAGCTGCATAACGCGCTTCTTGCTCATAAAGTGGTCGATTATAACCACACCCGGCCCCGGACGACAGGCAACAGCACAGGCCAAATGGATCGATTCGATAAAACAGCCGTTTTATCGCGGTAAACTCCCTACCCCAGCGACTTGCGATTGAAATCGCGCAGACGGAAGCCCTGAAGCAGCAACATCCCGAAGTACACCACCACGCCTGCCACTACCAATACGCCCAAACGCATGAAGCGCTCCAGCATGTGACCCTGGTCCCAGGCCGGCATGACGTGCATCAGGCCAAGCAACACGGCGGACATCGCGGCAACCGCCACCAGCAACTTGAGGGTGAACGCGCCCCAGCCGGGCTGCGGTTGGTACATCTGCTGCTTGCGCAGTTGATAGAACAGCAGGCCGGCGTTGATACAGGCACCGGCACTGATCGCCAGCGCCAGGCCGGCATGGGCCAACGGGCCGATAAACACCAGGTTGAGCAGTTGCGTGACGATCAACGTGAAAATCGCGATCTTTACCGGTGTGCGGATGTTTTGCTGGGCGTAGAAGCCCGGCGCCAGCACCTTGATCACAATAATGCCAAGCAAGCCCACGGAGTACGCCACCAGCGCATGCTGGGTCATCAGGGCGTCGTGCGCGTCGAATTGCCCGTATTGAAACAGCGAGACCGTCAAGGGCTCAGCCAGGATTCCCAGGGCCAGGGAGCATGGCAACACCAGCAGGAAACACAGGCGCAGGCCCCAGTCGAGAATGCGCGAATATTCCTGGCGGTCCTTGCTCGCATAGGTGCGCGCCAGCGTCGGCAGCAGAATCGTGCCCAGGGCCACCCCGAGCACACCGGATGGCAACTCCATCAGGCGATCGGCGTAGTACATCCACGACACCGAACCGGACACCAGCAGCGAAGCGAAGGCCGTATTGATGATCAGGGAAATCTGACTGACCGACACACCGAGGATCGCCGGCAACATATTGCGCATCACGCGCCACACGCCGGTGTCCTTGAGGTTCAGGCGCGGCAACACGAGCATGCCGATCTTTTTCAGGTGCGGCAGTTGGTAGAGCAATTGCGCCAGGCCACCGGCCAGTACGGCCCACCCCAGGGCCATTACCGGCGGATCGAAGTACGGCGTAAGGAACAGCGCGAAGATGATCATACTGACGTTCAGCAGGGTCGGCACGAAGGCCGGCACCGAGAAGCGGTTCCAGGTATTGAGAATCGCCCCGGCAAGCGATGACAGAGAAATCAGCAATATATAAGGAAAGGTCACGCGCAGCAGATCAGTGGTCAGCGCAAACTTTTCCGGGGTATTGGCAAAGCCTGGCGCCGTGGCCCAGATCACCCAGGGGGCGGCGAGCATGCCGAGAATAGTCACCAGCATCAACACCAGCGTCAACAGGCCCGAGACATAGGCGATAAAGGTGCGGGTCGCCTCCTCGCCCTGCTGGGTCTTGTATTCGGCCAGGATCGGCACGAAGGCTTGGGAAAATGCGCCTTCGGCGAAGATCCTCCGCAGCAGGTTGGGCAATTTAAAGGCAATAAAGAAGGCATCCGTGGCCATACTGGCGCCAAAAATGCGCGCCAGCAGGGTGTCACGCACAAACCCCAAAACCCGGGAGATCATCGTGATAGAGCTGACGGCAGCCAACGATTTGAGCAGATTCATTGAAAGAGTTTGCGCCTATGGATAAAGAGCAGGCGAACAAAGCGCCCACTTATGCGATACTGCGCGCCTGCAACAGCACAGAGCCAAAGCTCGCGAGTTTACAGGTCAAGCGCCGGAAATAAATCACCCGCCTCTTCAGATCGACCACTCAGCAGTTCGCATCAGCCGCCCTTGACAACCCGTCAAGTCATCGGCATGATTCGCGGCCTATTTTGTTTGCTATTTCCTAAAAAGTCTTTCGAGGAGCTCGACGGTGGCCAACACACCTTCCGCCAAAAAACGTGCAAAACAGGCTGAGAAGCGTCGCAGCCACAACGCCAGCCTGCGTTCCATGGTTCGTACCTACATCAAGAATGTAGTTAAAGCCATCGACACCAAAGACGCTGAAAAAGCTCAAGCTGCTTACGTTCTGGCCGTGCCAGTTATCGACCGTATGGCCGATAAAGGCATCATCCACAAGAACAAGGCCGCTCGTCATAAGAGCCGCCTGAATGGCCACATCAAGGCGCTGAACGTTGCTGCTGCAGCCTAAGTGGTAACAACTGCAACGTGACCGCAGGTTGCGTAACAGTTAAGAAATGCCCCGTACCGAAAGGTCCGGGGCATTTTTGTTTTCTGAAGTACACAGATCAAAATGTGGGAGGGGGCTTGCCCCCGATGGCGGTGGCTCAGTAAGAAATACGTTGACTGACACACCGCTATCAGGGGCAAGCCCCCTCCCACATTGACCCCATGAGTGTCAGGTAGATATTTTCAAGCACAAAAAAAACGCCCCGAACCAGTCGGGGCGTTTTTGCTACCGATTGATCAAACCACAATCAATGGTGGTGACCGCCTTCACCGTGGACGTGGCCGTGAGCCACCTCTTCCTGGGAAGCGTCGCGGATGGCAACGATCTTCACCTGGAAGTTCAGGCGCTGACCCGCCAGCGGGTGGTTGCCGTCGACGGTCACGTCGTCGCCGTCCAAATCGCGGATGGTCACGATCTGCATCTGACCGTCCGGCGCGGAAGCGTGGAACTGCATGCCGACTTCCAGTTCGTCAACGCCTTCGAACATGCTGCGGCTCAAGGTGCTGACCAGTTCGGCGGAGTATTCGCCATAGGCATCTTCAGGTTCTACGGCAACAGTCAGTTCATCACCAACTGCCTTGCCTTCCAGCGCCTTTTCCAGGCCTGGGATGATGTTACCCGCGCCTTGCAGGTAGACCAGCGGCGCGCCGCCGGCTGAGCTGTCGATGACCTCACCAGCGTCGTTGGTCAGGGTATAGTCGATGGAGACAGCCTTGTTAGCGGCGATCGTCATGGGGCGAGACCTTTTGCATAAGAATGAAGAACGGACAAGTCTAAACAAGGATTTGTCCGAAAGCGAACAGAACCCGGACGGACGGGGCCGACCAACGGTCTCGACGATCACCGGATTCCACCAGGACGACGACCTGCATTGGGTCGCCGAGCTGTCCTGCGGCCACACCCAGCATCTGCGCCACCAGCCGCCATGGCAGTCGCGTGCCTGGGTGCTCGACCCCGCGCAACGCCTTGAAAAAATAGGCCAACCCTTTGCGTGCGGCTGGTGTGCGCAACAGCACGAATAACGATAACCTTGGCGCCTGATTCGCGGTAGGCACTCAAGCATAGAGCGCCACCCCAGCCATGCACCTCCAGAGAATTCGCATGCAGACTTTTTTTATCGCGCCCACCGATTTTGGTGTGGGCCTGACCTCCATCAGCCTCGGGCTGGTGCGTACCCTGGAACGAGCCGGGCTGAAAGTCGGCTTCTTCAAACCGATTGCCCAGCCACACCCGGGCGATACCGGCCCGGAGCGCTCGACCGAACTGGTGGCGCGCACCCACGGCCTGAAACCGCCTCAACCCCTGGGCCTGGCTCATGTCGAGCGCATGCTCGGCGACGGCCAGCTGGATGAGTTGCTCGAAGAAATCATTACGCTGTACCAGCAGGCCGCCGTGGGCAAGGACGTGCTGATCGTCGAAGGCATGGTGCCGACCCGCAGCGCCAGTTATGCGGCCCGGGTCAACCTGCACCTGGCCAAGAGCCTGGATGCTGAAGTGATCCTGGTCTCGGCCCCGGAAAACGAAGTGCTCACCGAACTGTCCGGCCGTGTGGAACTGCAGGCTCAACTGTTCGGTGGTCCGAAAGACCCGAAAGTACTCGGCGTGATCCTCAACAAGGTGCGCACCGACGAAAGCATGGAGGCCTTCTCGGCGCGCCTCAAGGAGCACTCGCCCCTGCTGCGCAGCGGTGATTTCCGCCTGCTCGGCTGCATTCCCTACCAGCCCGAACTCAACGCGCCGCGCACCCGCGACGTAGCCGACCTGATGGGTGCGCAGATCCTCAACGCCGGCGATTATGAAACCCGGCGCATGACCAAGATCATTATCTGCGCGCGCACCATGCGCAACACCGTAGAGCTGCTCAAGCCCGGCGTGCTGGTGGTGACGCCCGGCGATCGCGACGACATCATCCTCGCCGTGAGCCTTGCCGCGATCAACGGCGTACCGCTGGCCGGCCTGCTGCTGACCAGCGATACCCTGCCCGACCCGCGCATCATGGAGTTGTGCCGCGGTGCGTTCCAGGCCGGGTTGCCGGTGCTGTCGGTGAGCACCGGTTCCTACGACACCGCCAACCAGCTCAACAGCCTCAACAAGGAAATCCCCATCGATGACCGCGAGCGCGCGGAGATCATCACCGACTTCGTCGCCAGCCACCTCGATGCGCGCTGGCTGCACCAGCGCTGCGGCACGCCACGGGAGATGCGCCTTTCACCGGCGGTATTCCGCTACCAGTTGATCCAGCGCGCCCAGGCCGCCAACAAGCGCATCGTGTTGCCCGAAGGCAGCGAGCCGCTGACCGTGCAGGCCGCTGCGATCTGCCAGGCGCGCGGTATCGCCCGTTGCGTGCTGCTGGCCAAGCCGGCGGACGTGGAAGCCGTCGCTCGCGCCCAGGGCATCGAATTGCCCGATGGCCTGGAGATTCTCGACCCGGACCTGATTCGCCAGCGCTACGTCGAGCCGATGGTGGCACTGCGCAAGAGCAAGAGCCTGAACGCACCGATGGCCGAACAGCAGTTGGAAGACACCGTGGTGATCGCCACCATGATGCTCGCCCTGGATGAAGTGGACGGCCTGGTCTCCGGCGTTATCCACTCCACCGCCAATACCATCCGCCCTGCCCTGCAGCTGATCAAGACGGCGCCGGGCTGCACCCTGGTGTCGTCAGTGTTCTTCATGCTGTTTCCCGAGCAGGTGCTGGTGTACGGCGACTGCGTGATGAACCCGCACCCCAGCGCTGCGGAGCTGGCGGAAATTGCCCTGCAGAGCGCCGACTCGGCGGCCGCGTTCGGCATCGTCCCGCGTGTGGCGATGATCAGCTATTCCAGCGGCGATTCGGCCAGTGGCGAGGAAGTGGAAAAAGTCCGCGAAGCCACCCTGCTCGCCCACGAACAGCAAAGCTCGCTGCTGATCGACGGCCCGCTGCAATACGACGCCGCCGCCAACGAAAGCGTGGCCCGGCAACTGGCGCCTAACAGCCAGGTCGCCGGCAAGGCCACGGTCTTCGTGTTCCCTGACCTGAACACCGGCAACACCACCTACAAAGCGGTGCAGCGCAGCGCCGATTGCGTAAGCCTGGGACCGATGCTCCAGGGCCTGCGCAAACCGGTCAACGACCTGCCACGCGGCGCCCAGGTGGACGACATCGTGTACACCATCGCCCTGACCGCGATCCAAGCCGCCAACCGACCTATGGATATCTAAATGCTGGATTTTCTCCCTGCCGCCGTACGCGGGGTGCTCGCGTCCCTGCTGCTGGCACTGAACACGATCCTGCTGTGTTCGTTCCTGTTTATCGTCGCGCTGTTCAAGGCGCTGCCGTTCGCCAAGCGCTTCAGCGAATGGCTGATGAATCACACGCACGAAGCCTGGGTCACCAACAACAAGGGCTGGATGAACCTGATGCGGCGCACACGCTGGCACCTGAGCGGCCTTGATGGCCTGGACTATCAGCATTCGTATCTGGTGACCAGCAATCACCAGAGCTGGGTCGACATCATGGTGCTGCAATACGTGCTCAATCGGCGGATTCGCCCGCTGAAGTTCTTCCTCAAGCAGGAACTGATCTGGGTGCCGGTGATTGGCCTGGCGTGGTGGGCCCTGGGCTTCCCGTTCATGAAGCGCTACAGCAAGGCCTACCTGGAAAAACACCCGGAAAAGAAAGGCAAGGACCTCGAAACCACCCGCAAGACCTGTGCGAAGTTTCGCGACAACCCGGTGGGAATCTTCAACTTTGCCGAGGGCACGCGATTTACCCCGGGCAAGCATGCGCAACAGAAATCACCGTTTCGCTACCTGCTCAAGCCCAAGGCCGGCGGCATCGCGTTTGTGCTGGATGCCATGGGTGAGCAATTGAAGTCACTGGTGAATGTGACCATCCATTACCCAGAAGGCCGTCCGGGGTATTGGGATTTGCTGTGCGGGAATGTGAAGGACGTTGTGGTGCACTTTGAAGAAGTGCGGATCCCGGCCGAGTTCATTGGCAGGAATTATGAGCAGGATGGAGAATATCGGTTGGCGTTCCAGGGCTGGATCAACCAGCTGTGGGAAGACAAGGATGCCTTGCTGGACAAGCTGCACACCGATTACCCAGACCGCAACTGATCAAAAATGTGGGAGGGGGCTTGCCCCCGATAGCGGTGGATCAGTGACAGATATCCTGACTGACACACCGCCATCGGGGGCAAGCCCCCTCCCACATTTTGACCGAGTACCGGTTTAGATCGCGCCGCGCTGGCGCAACAGTTCCAGCACCTGTTTGACGCTGTCTTCCAGCGACAGGGCCTGGGTGTCGATCACCAGATCGGCATTCAACGGCACGTCGTACGGGAAGGATTCGCCAGGGATATTATCCCCACCGGCGGCGTACAGCCCTTGCGGATCACGCTCGGCGCACACCAATGGCGACGCTTGCACGTACACCGTCAGCAGGCGATCGCTGCCAATCAGCGCCTTGGCCTGTTCGCGGCCCTCGGCATCTGGCGCGACAAACGCGGCCAGGGTCAGCAGGCCGGCTTCGTTGAACTGGCGCGCCACGTGAGCGGCACGCCGCCAGTTTTCGGTACGCCCGGCGCGGTCCTGCGGCAGACCTTTGTTCAGGTCGTGACGCAGGTTCTGGCCATCGAGCACGAACACCGCACGGCCCATGTCGAACAACTTGCGTTCGACCGCGTAGGCCAGAGTGCTCTTGCCGGCGCCGGACAGGCCACTGAACAACACGGTGGCCGGCTGCTGGCCGAAGCGCAGGGCGCGCTCTTCGGTGGCCACATGGGCCAACCTGCCGTGCTGTGCTGCGCTGCCATGGTTCACCGGCGGCGCGATGATCATGCCTGCCGCGACGGTGCCGTTGGTCAAACGGTCGATGACGATAAAGGCGCCGGTGGTGCGGTTGCTGTCGTAACCATCCAGGGCGATGGCGGCGTCAAGGCTGACCTTGACCCGGCCAATCTCGTTCAACTGCAGCGAGCTGGCCGGGCCTTCGGCCAGGGTGTTCACGTCCACACGGTGCACGATGCTGGTGATGGAACCCGGCACGTAGCTGGTGGCGCGCTTGATGTCGTATTTCTTGCCCGGCAGCATCGGCTCTTCGGCCATCCACACCAGCATGGCGTCGAAGGCGTCGGTCACTTGCGGCACGTTGTCGGCGTGTACCAGCAGGTCGCCACGGGAGATGTCGATCTCGTCTTCCATGGTCAGCGTCACCGCTTGACCTGGCCCCGCATGTTCCAGCTCGCCCTCGAAGGTGACGATGGATTTCACGCGGCTGCTTTTGCCCGACGGCAGCACCACCACTTCGTCGCCCTTGTGCACGATACCGCTGGCCAGGGTGCCGGCAAAACCCCGGAAGTTCAGGTTCGGCCGGTTGACGTACTGCACCGGGAAACGCAGGTCGGTGTAGTTGCGGTCGTTGGCGATCTCGACGGTTTCGAGGATCTCCATCAGCGACTGGCCGGTGTACCAGGGCGAACGCTCGCTCTTGTTCACCACGTTATCGCCCTTGAGCGCCGACATCGGCACGAACGCCAGTGTGCTTGGCTTGAACGCGATGCCGTCGGCGAACTTCAGGTAATCGGCCTTGATCGACTCGAACACGCTCTGGTCAAAGCCATTGATGTCCATCTTGTTGACGGCCACCACGATGTGCTTGATGCCCAGCAGCGAGGCGATGAAGCTGTGGCGACGGGTCTGGGTCTGCACACCGTAGCGGGCGTCGATCAGGATGATCGCCAGGTCACAGGTGGAGGCACCGGTGGCCATGTTGCGGGTGTACTGCTCATGGCCTGGGGTGTCGGCAATGATGAATTTGCGTTTGGCGGTGGAGAAGTAGCGGTAGGCAACATCGATGGTGATGCCCTGCTCGCGCTCGGCCTGCAGGCCGTCGAC
Source organism: Pseudomonas orientalis (assembly GCF_001439815.1). Classification (GTDB taxonomy): domain Bacteria; phylum Pseudomonadota; class Gammaproteobacteria; order Pseudomonadales; family Pseudomonadaceae; genus Aquipseudomonas; species Aquipseudomonas orientalis. The sequence continues at coordinate 92,305 of NZ_JYLM01000013.1, forward strand.
CAGCAGCGCCAGGTCGATGTCATCGCCGGTGGTGCCGGATTTCTTCGAATCGCGGGTGATGGCTTCCAGGTGATCTTCGTAGATCATCTTGGAGTCGTGCAGCAGGCGCCCGATCAGGGTGCTCTTGCCGTCGTCGACATTGCCGCAGGTCAGGAAGCGCAACATCTCTTTGCGCTCATGCTGGCCCAGGTAGGCGAGGATGTCCTCGCTGATCAAATCAGATACGTGCGACATGACAACCCCTTAGAAATAACCCTGACGTTTTTTGTCTTCCATCGAGCCTGCGCCATCGTGATCGATGACACGGCCCTGGCGCTCGGAAGTTCGCGTCAGGAGCATTTCCTGAATGATGTCCGTCAGCGTTTCGGCTTCGGACTCCACCGCGCCCGTCAACGGGTAGCAGCCAAGGGTACGGAAACGGACTTTCTTTTTGACGATACGGGCTTTGTCCTCGTCGGACAGGTGCTCGAGGATGCGCTCGTCGTCGATCATGATCAGCGTGCCGTTCTTCTCGATCACCTCGCGTTCGGCGGCGAAGTACAGCGGCACGATCGGGATGCCTTCCAGGTAGATGTACTGCCAGATGTCCAGCTCGGTCCAGTTGGACAGCGGGAACACACGGATCGACTCGCCCTTGTTGACGTTGCCGTTGTAGACGTTCCACAACTCAGGGCGCTGGTTCTTCGGGTCCCAGCGGTGCTTGCTGTCGCGGAACGAGTACACGCGCTCTTTGGCGCGGGATTTCTCTTCATCGCGACGGGCGCCGCCGAAAGCTGCGTCGAAACCATGCTTGTCCAGGGCCTGCTTGAGGCCCTCGGTCTTCATGATGTCGGTGTGCTTGGCGCTGCCGTGGGTGAAGGGGTTGATGTTCTGCGCCACGCCATCGGGGTTGATGTGCGTGATCAAGTCCAGGCCCAGCTCTTCGACCATTTTGTCGCGGAACGCGTACATCTCCTGGAATTTCCAGCGAGTGTCGACGTGCATCACCGGGAACGGCAGCTTGCCCGGGAAGAAGGCCTTGCGTGCCAGGTGCAGCATCACGGCGGAGTCTTTACCGATCGAGTAGAGCATCACCGGGTTGTCGAACTCGGCGGCGACCTCGCGGATGATGTGGATGCTTTCCGCCTCCAGCTGTTTCAGATGCGTCAGTTTGTCGACCATGGCTACTCACGGAAAAACGATCGTGTGGACGGCCAGCGGGCCGTGTTCGAGCGGGGCATGCTAGCACAGCAACTGCTTCTATTCAGGGCGCCAACTAGATCGAAACGGTATATGAATATACTCCTGAGTTTGGCCCGGAATGCGGACAACTGTGGGAGGGGGCTTGCCCCCGATAGCGGTGGATCAGTGACATATGTACTGATTGACACACCGCAATCGGGGGCAAGCCCCCTCCCACATTTTGCCCTGCGACAGGTTTAGATCGGGTTTGGGCAATCGATGAACAGGTGCTCCAGGGCAAAGCGTCGCGCCAGGTAATCACCCAGCGCCTGCACGCCATAGCGCTCGGTGGCGTGATGGCCGGCGGCGATGAAGCTGATGTCGTTTTCGCGGGCGCTGTGGAAGGTCTGCTCGGACGCTTCGCCGCTGATGAACAGGTCGACGCCTGCGGCAATCGCGTGGTCGATGTAGCCCTGGCCGCCCCCGGTGCACCAGCCCACGCGGCGGATCATCGCGCTGCCTTCGATCAGCAGCGGCTCACGGCCCATCACGTCCTGTACGCGACGGGCAAAGTCACGCGGTGACAGCGGCTCGGCGAGGGAACCGACCAGGCCGACGACTTTGGGGTCGCCGGGGTCCAGCGGGCCTTCGACGGTGATGTCCAGTTGCCTGGCCAGCTGCACGTTATTGCCGACATCGGGGTGCAGGTCCAGGGGCAGGTGGTAGGCGAGCAGGCTGATGTCGTGCTTGAGCAACGTCTTGAGGCGACGCTGTTTCATGCCGGTGATGCAGGGGTTTTCGCCCTTCCAGAAATACCCGTGGTGCACCAGGATCAGGTCGGCCTGGGCTTCGACGGCGGCGTCCAGCAGGGCCTGGCTGGCGGTGACGCCACTGACGATGCGCATCACCTGGGGCCGACCCTCGACTTGCAGGCCGTTGGGGCAGTAATCGGCGATTTTCAGGCTGCCAAGGTAGCGGTCCGCTTCCTCGACGAGGGTGGTAAGGGGGACGGCCATAAAAGACTCCTAAATATCCGGTTCGCAGGCGTCACAGCCTCGTATAATGCGCGACATTATGGGCGCTCCCGCGCCCCCTGCAACCTGTCAGGACTTACTTGATGCTCAAGGCACTGCGTTTTTTTGGATGGCCATTGCTGGCTGGCGTGCTGATCGCGATGCTGATCATTCAGCGTTATCCCCAGTGGGTCGGCCTGCCCAGCCTGGATGTGAACCTGCAACAGGCGCCGCAGACCAGCACCGTGGTGCAAGGCCCGGTGACCTATGCGGACGCCGTGGTCATCGCCGCCCCCGCCGTGGTCAACCTGTACACCACCAAGGTCATCAACAAGCCGGCGCATCCCCTGTTCGAAGACCCGCAGTTCCGCCGCTATTTCGGTGACAACGGGCCCAAGCAGCGCCGCATGGAATCGAGCCTCGGTTCCGGGGTGATCATGAGTCCCGAGGGCTACATTCTCACCAATAATCACGTGACCACCGGCGCCGACCAGATCGTGGTGGCCCTGCGTGACGGCCGCGAGACCCTGGCCCGCGTCGTCGGCAGCGATCCGGAAACCGATCTTGCGGTGCTGAAGATCGACCTGAAGGACTTGCCGTCGATCACCCTAGGCCGCTCCGACGGCCTGCGCGTCGGCGACGTGGCGCTGGCCATCGGCAACCCGTTCGGCGTCGGCCAGACGGTAACCATGGGCATCATCAGCGCCACCGGGCGCAACCAACTGGGCCTTAACAGCTACGAAGATTTCATCCAGACCGACGCGGCGATCAACCCCGGCAACTCCGGCGGCGCGCTGGTGGATGCCAATGGCAACCTGACAGGCATCAACACGGCGATTTTCTCCAAGTCCGGCGGTTCCCAGGGCATCGGGTTTGCGATCCCGGTGAAGCTGGCGATGGAGGTGATGAAGTCGATCATTGAACACGGCCAGGTGATTCGCGGCTGGCTTGGCATTGAAGTGCAGCCCTTGACCAAAGAACTGGCCGAGTCGTTCGGCCTGACCGGGCGCCCGGGCATCGTGGTCGCGGGGATTTTCCGCGACGGCCCGGCGCAGAAAGCCGGCCTGCAACTGGGCGATGTGATCCTCAGCATCGACGGCGCACCGGCTGGTGATGGCCGAAAGTCGATGAACCAGGTGGCGCGGATCAAGCCGACCGACAAGGTGGCGATCCAGGTAATGCGCAACGGCAAGGAAATCAAGCTGTCGGCGGAAATCGGCCTGCGCCCGCCGCCGGCCACGGCGCCTGTGAAGGAAGAGGAATAAGCGGCATCGACGAAGTGCCCGCTCGCGGGCACTTGTAACGTTATATTACATAGCAATTCTTCTCATTAGACATGTTATATTGTTTCAATATCGACATTGGAACGCTCTATCATGCCGTCTCGAAAGTTTGCCCCCTTGGCTGGCCTGGCCTTGGGTTTGCTGCTCGACCCTGCCTACGCCGAAGAAAACACCCTGGAGCTGGACACCATCAGCGTCACCACCGACGCCTATGAGTCGGCGACCGGCCCGGTGCAGGGTTACCGCGCCACCCGCTCCGCCAGCGCCACCAAAACCGACACCGCCCTGCGCGATATCCCGCAGTCGATCAGCGTGATTCCCGCCACGGTGCTCAAGGACCTGGGCAGCACCAGCGTGGAGCGCGCCCTGGAATTTGCCGGCGGCGTCTCCAAGCAAAACAATTTCGGCGGCCTGACCCTTTACGAATACAGCGTGCGCGGCTTCACCACCTCCGAGTTCTACCAGGACGGTTTCAGCGCCAACCGCGGCTACCCGAGCACGCCGGACGCGGCGAACATCGAACGCATCGAAGTGCTCAAAGGGCCGGCCGCCAGCCTGTACGGGCGTGGCGATCCAGGTGGCACGGTGAACATCGTCAGCAAGAAACCCCAGCCCGAGGCCTTCACCACGCTGCAAACCAGCGCCGGCAGCTGGGATCGCTACCGTACCGCGCTGGATGTGAATACCCCACTGGACACTGAGGGCCGCGTGCTGTCGCGGGTGAACCTGGCGGTTGAGGACAACCACAGTTTCCGCGATCACGTGGACGCCAAGCGAGTGTTCGTCGCGCCGTCCTTCAGTTGGCAACTGGACCCGGACACCACTGTGCTGGTGGAAAGCGAATTCGTGCGCCACAACTCCACCTTCGACCGCGGCATTGTCGCCAACACAGGCATGTCCCACTCCACCTTCCTCGGCGAGCCCGACGACGGCACTATCCGCAACCACAACAACCGTATCCAGGCCGCACTGGAACATCATCTCAACGATGCCTGGAAGCTGCGCCTGGCCAGTCACTACAAGCAAGGCAGCCTGTGGGGCGACGCTTCGGAAAGCCGCGCGCTGAACGCCGATGGCCACACCGTCAACCGCCGCTACCGCGAACGCTCAACCGGCTGGCACGACAGCATCACCCAGCTGGAACTGCGCGGGCTGTTCGATATTGGCAGCTGGCAGCATGAACTGCTGGTCGGCACCGAGTACGAGGACTACCGCAAGAAGGAACGTGTGACCGCCATCGGCGGCAGCAACTACCCCATTGATCTCTACAACCCGATCTACGGCCAGCCAAAACCCAATGGCACGCGCTCCGGCACCGATTTCTTCGAGCAGACCAAAAGCCATGCGCTGAACCTGCAGGACCAGATCGTCTTCACAGACCGCCTGCGCGGCATGGTGGGCGCGCGCTTCGAGCATTTTGACCAGAGCACCGACGACTTCACCCGCAACCACCTCAACAGCCGGCAAACCCACGACGCCCTCACCCAGCGCGCCGGCCTGCTCTATCAACTCACGCCGCAGGTCGGGGTATTCGCCAACGCCTCCACCTCGTTCAAGCCCAACAGCGGCCTGGATGCCGGTGGCAAGACCTTCAAGCCGGAAGAAGGTGTGGGGTACGAAGTCGGGGTCAAGAGCGAGCTGTTTGACGACCGCCTCAGCGCCACCCTCGCCGCCTTCCACATCGAAAAGGAAAATGTGCTGACCCTGGACCCGGCAACCAACACCAATCGCGCCATGGGCAAGGCGCGCAGCCAGGGCCTGGACCTGCAACTGACCGGGCAGGTCACCGACGCCATCCGCGTGATCGGCGCTTTGGCCTACATCGACGCCGAAGTGACCAAGGGCGATAAAACCATTCCGGCCGGCAGCCGCATCCTCGGCGTCGCCAAGCGCAGCGGCAGTCTGTTGGGGGTGTATGAATTCCAGGACGGTGCATTGCGCGGTTCGGACCTGGGGGCGGCGTTTACCTATGTGGGTGATCGCTCCGGTGAGGCGGGGACAGGTTTTGAACTGCCCGCTTACCACACCGTCGATCTGCTGGCGCATTACAAGGCGACGGAGCATGTCACCGTGGGGCTGAACCTCAACAATCTGTTCAATGAGCAGTACTACGAGCGGTCCTACAGCAGCTATTGGGTCAACCCGGGCGAGCCGCGCAACTTCACAGTCAGCCTTACCCTCAATCTATAAACGGGCACCGCACAAAATGTGGGAGGGGGCTTGCCCCCTCCCACATTTGGATCACAGCATGGCTTGATTACAAGGCGACGGGCGCTCTTTCGCAGATTGTGTTGAGCGCCGCCGCCCACTGCGGGTCATCATTCAGGCAGGGCACCAATACCAGCTCCTCGCCCCCCGCATCCCGGAACTGCTCCCGCCCGCGATCACCGATTTCCTCCAGGGTCTCGATGCAATCGGCGACGAATGCCGGGCACATCACCAGCAGTTTTTTCACGCCTTGCTGCGCCAAGGCCTCAAGTCGCGCTTCGGTGTAGGGTTCGATCCACTTGGCGCGGCCCAGGCGCGACTGGAACGCCACCGACCACTTGCCATCCGGCAACCCAAGCCGCTCGGCCACATCGCGGGCAACGCTGAAACACTGCGCGCGATAACAGGTAGCAAGCACCTCAGGCGAGGCATTCCTGCAGCAATCGGCATCCTTGAAACAATGCTGGCCGGTCGGGTCGAGCTTGGTCAGGTGACGCTCGGGCAAACCGTGGAAACTCAACAGCAGGTGATCGTAAGCCTGTTCTACGTGCGGCCGCACACTCGCGGCCAGAGCATCGAGGTACTCAGGCTGGTCGTAGAACGGCTGCAGGATCGAGAATTGCACCTTCAGTTTCTTGTCGCGCACCACACGCCTGGCTTCCTCTATCACCGTGGTCACGGTGCTGTCGGCAAACTGCGGGTACAGCGGCGCCAGCGTCACGTTCTCAATGCCCTGAGCAGCCAGGCGCGTCAGCACCGTTTCAAGCGAAGGCTCGCCATAACGCATCGCCAGTTCCACGGGGCCCTGGGTCCATTGCGCAGTCATCTGCTGTTGCAGGCGACGGCTGAGGACCACCAGCGGCGAGCCCTCGTCCCACCAGATCGACGCATAGGCGTGCGCCGACTGCTCGGGACGCTTGATCAGGATCAGCGACACCAGCAAGCGACGCACCGGCCACGGCAGGTCGATCACGTAAGGGTCCATCAGGAACTGATTGAGGTAGCTGCGCACATCGGCCACCGAAGTGGACTTTGGCGAGCCCAGGTTGACCAGTAACAACGCGTGATCCGTCATGCAACATCCTATCTCTAGAGGCGGCCGGACAAGTCGTCCAGGGCCGCACGCAATTCAGTGAACTGGAAAGTGAAACCTGCGGCCAACAGCCGCTCGGGCACTGCCTTTTGCCCGCCGAGCAACAAACCCGACAATTCGCCCAGGCCGACCTTCAGCGCAAAGGCCGGCATCGGCATGAACGCCGGGCGGTGCAGCACCTGGCCCAACGTCCTGGCAAATTCGCGGTTACGCACCGGGTGCGGCGCGCAGGCATTATAAGGACCACGGGCGTCAGCCTTGTGCAGAAGAAAATCAATCAGGGCGATTTGATCCTGAATGTGAACCCACGGCATCCATTGCCGTCCATTGCCCATCGGCCCGCCCAGCGCCAGTTTGAACGGCAGCAACAGGCGCGACAAAAAGCCGCCCTCGGCCGCCAGCACCAGGCCGGTGCGCACCAGCACCACGCGAATGCCCAGGGCCTCGGCACGCGCGGCGGTTTCTTCCCAGGCGATACACAACTGGCTGGGAAAATCATCCTGCACCGGGCCGCTGTCTTCAGTCAGTTCGCGCTCGCCGCCGTCGCCATACCAGCCCACGGCGGAGCCCGAGATCAGCACCGCCGGTTTCTGCTCCAGGCCTTCCAGCCACGCCAGCAGACTTTCGGTCAGGCTGATGCGACTGCTCCACAGCAGTGCCTTGCGCTTGTGGGTCCAGGGACGGTCGGCAATCGGCGCACCGGCCAGGTTGACCACCGCATCCACCGCGCCGATCACGTCCTGCAGGCGCCCAACGCCCAGGACCTGCGCACCGCACATTCGCGCCACGGACTCGGGTGTACGGCTCAACACGGTCAAGCGATGGCCCTGGGCAAGCCAGTGCCGGCACAGTTGACGGCCGATCAGGCCGGTACCGCCGGTCAGCAAAATATGCATGGGACTCTCCTCATGTAACGTTCGCCGCCGCTCACTGGTCTATTTTATAAGCAGGGATCGATTTGATATTCGAGCGTGACGATCGTTTAGCCTTTCGGGTTAACCATAGGTCACGCCACACAATCAGGCACGCCAAAACTTATACCAAAAAACAATATTGTACAGCTATTGGTGTCGGCGTAGTCTGTACCCAACGGTAAAACGAGGCCTCCCATGACTGTCCCCATCGCGATCATAGGTACCGGCATCGCCGGTCTCTCCGCCGCCCAAGCGTTACGAGACGCGGGGCACGCTGTACAACTGTTCGATAAAAGCCGCGGCAGCGGCGGCCGTATGTCCAGCAAGCGCAGCGACGCCGGCGCGCTGGACATGGGCGCACAGTATTTCACCGCCCGCGACCGGCGCTTCGTCAACGAGGTGCAGCGCTGGCAACGCCACGGCTGGGCCGAGCAGTGGAAACCCCAGCTGTACAACTTCAAGGCCGGCCAACTGACGCCCTCCCCCGACGAACAGATCCGCTGGGTCGGTACGCCGCGCATGAGTGCCATTACCCGCGCCCTGCTCGATGACCTGCCGGTGGAATTCGGTTGCCGCATTACCGAAGTGTTCCAGGGCACCCGGCACTGGAACCTGCTCGACGCCGATGGCGGCAGTCACGGCCCGTTCAGCCATGTGATCATCGCCACGCCGGCGCCCCAGGCCACCACCCTGCTGGCCGCCGCACCGAAGCTGGCGAGCGCCGTGGCCGGGGTGAAAATGGACCCGACCTGGGCCATCGCCCTGGCCTTCGACACACCCCTGGATACGCCAATGGAAGGCTGCTTCGTGCAAGACAGCGCCCTCGACTGGCTGGCGCGCAACCGCAGCAAACCCGGGCGAGACATGGCCCTCGACACTTGGGTGCTGCATGCGACCAGCACCTGGAGCAAGGCGCACCTGGACCTGCCCAGGGAAGCCGTGATCGAGCACCTGCACGGCGCCTTCGCCGAATTGCTGCACTGCGCGATGCCCGCGCCGTCATTCAGCCTGGCACACCGCTGGCTCTACGCCAGGCCGTCCAGCAGCCATGAGTTCGGCGTGCTGGCCGATGCCGACCTGGGCCTGTTCGTCTGCGGCGACTGGTGTTTGTCCGGGCGCGTCGAAGGCGCCTGGCTCAGCGGCCAGGAGGCGGCGCGACGGTTGATCGAGCACCTGCAATGAACCGCATCAACCCGACCAAACTGCTATTGTCGAAATGGACCGCGACCTCCCCGAAAAACAAGGAAAAACACTTCCTCGTCACCGAGCTGTTCCGTGACGAGGAAGGCACCGTGCTGGACATCGAGCTGCAAGCGGTGATGACGCGGCGCAGCGAACGCCTCCCATGGCAGACCCTGCAGAACCCGGATAGCTGGAAAATGGGCTGGAAATAAACCCGGGAAAATACCTCTACAAAATTATTGACTTGTACAAGATCAAATCTATGATGAGATAAGTTGTACAGAAGTCAGAAACTGTACAGGAATTTCGCAGAGGTTTGCCCATGCCCCATTCCGTGAAACCCAAGATCGGCATCAGCGCCTGCCTGCTGGGCGAAAACGTGCGTTTCAACGGCGGGCATAAGCAATCCCTCCTGTGCACCCAGACCCTGGCCGACTACTTCGACTACGTGCCGCTGTGCCCCGAAGTCGCCATCGGCCTGGGCATTCCCCGTGAAACCATTCGCCTGGTCGGCGACGCCGCCAACCCGCAGGCCGTGGGCACCGTGCACCGCGAACTCGATGTGACCCAGCCGCTGGACGAATACGGCCAGCAGATGGCGGCCGAACACACCGACCTGTGCGGCTACATCTTCATGCAGAAGTCGCCGTCCTGCGGCCTGGAGCGGGTCAAGGTGTATCGTGAGAACGGCGCACCCGTGGATGGCGGCGGTCGCGGTATCTACGCCCAGGCGTTCTGCGCGCGGCACCCCAACCTGCCGGTGGAAGAGGACGGTCGTCTGAATGATCCGGTGTTGCGCGAAAATTTCCTCACCCGCGTATTCGTCTACGCCAGTTGGCGGCAATTGCTCGCCGAAGGCCTGACGCGTCATCGCCTGCTGGCGTTTCACTCGCGCTACAAATACCTGCTGATGGCCCACAGCCCGGCACATTACAAAAGTCTCGGCCACCTGCTGGGCAGCATGACCAGGGACACACACCTGGACGAGTTGGCCGGTTGCTACTTCAGCGACCTGATGACCGGCCTGACCAAGTGCGCCACCCGTGGCACTCACACCAATGTGCTGCAACACATCAGCGGCTACCTCAAGCAGGCGATCAGCGCCGGCGACAAGCAGGAAATGCAGACCGTCATCAGCCAGTATCGCCAAGGCATCGTGCCGCTGGTGGTGCCGCTCACGTTGCTCAAGCATCACTTTCGCCAACACCCGGACCACTACATTGCGCAGCAGGCCTACCTGCAACCGCACCCGGAAAACCTCAGCCTGCGCAATGCGATCTAAACCATGAAAGCTGCCCTGCAAGACGAACCCGGCGAAGACATCGCCCAAGCCCTGCAAAACGGCTGGCTGCCGATCCGCGAGGTGGCGCGCCAGACCGGCGTCAACGCCGTGACCCTGCGCGCGTGGGAGCGCCGTTACGGCCTGATCGTGCCCCAGCGCACGCCCAAAGGGCATCGGTTGTTCAGCGCCGAACACGTGCAACGCATCCATGCCATCCTCACCTGGCTCAATCGCGGCGTGCCGGTCAGCCAGGTAAAAGGCTTGATCGACTCGGCCCAGGCCAATCCCGAGCCGATGGAAAACGAATGGCACGCCTTGCGCCAAACCCTGATGACGGCCATCGGGGAACTGGCTGAACGCCGGGTCGACGATGCCTTCAACCAGGCCATGGCGCTCTACCCGCCACGCACCTTGTGCGAGCAACTGATGCTGCCGTTGCTCAGCGAGCTGGAACAGAAGTGGCAGGGTCAATTCGGCGCGCAGATGGAGCGGGTATTTTTCCTGTCCTGGTTGCGCAGCAAGTTCGGCGCGCGGATTTATCACAACAACCGCCAGCTCCACGGCGCCCCGCTGCTGCTGGTCAACCACTCCGACTTACCCCTGGAGCCGCACCTATGGCTCAGCGCCTGGCTGGCCAGCAGCGCCGACTGCCCGGTGGAGGTGTTCGACTGGCCGCTGCCCGCCGGCGAACTGGCCCTGGCGGTGGAACATCTGCAACCGCGCGCGGTGCTGCTTTACTCCAGCAAGGCGCTGCAGGTAGCGGCACTTCCCAAACTGCTGGCGGGCATCCGTTGCCCGATGCTGATTGCCGGACCGACGGTGTGCATCCACCAGGCCGAGTTGGCCGTATTAGCCCGTGACATCCCAGCGTTGTTCGTCGCCGAAGACCCGTTGGCGGCCCACCAGATACTGATCCAGCGTGGAATCGTCTAATGCACCTGATCTGGCTGCGCACCGACCTGCGCCTTCACGACAACACCGCCCTGACTGCCGCCAGCCAGCGAGGCCCGGTTGCGGCCATTTACCTGATCACCCCGCAACAATGGCTGGCTCACGATGACGCGCCGTGCAAGGTCGATTTCTGGCTGCGCAACCTGCACGCCCTGAGCCAGGCGCTCGGAAAGCTGAATATCCCGCTGTTGATCCGCCACGCCGACACCTGGGACCAGGCCCCAGGCGTATTGAGCCAGCTATGTCGGGAGCTCAAGGTAGAGTCGGTGCATGTCAACGAGGAATACGGCATCCACGAGAGCCGTCGCGACAGCGCCGTGGCCCAGGCCCTGGAAGCCGCCGGCGTGACCTTCCACAGTTACCTCGACCAGTTGTTCTTCCAGCCGGGCAGCGTGTTGACCAAGTCCGGCACCTACTTTCAAGTGTTCAGCCGGTTCCGCAAGGTCTGTTACACCCGTCTGCACAGCGCTTTGCCGCCCTTGGTGACAAGCCCCAAGGTCCAGGCCGGACTCGACCTGCAAAGCGATGCCATCCCCAACCGCATTGAAGGTTTCGAGCCCCCCAGTGAAACCTTGCGCGCGCTCTGGCCCGCCGGTGAAGACGAAGCGCGCCGGCGCCTCGACGCCTTCGCCGATGAGCAGATCAGTTACTACAAGAACGAGCGCGACTTTCCCGCCAAGCCCGGCACCAGCCAGTTGTCCGCCTACCTGGCCGCTGGGGTCGTGTCGCCACGCCAGTGCCTGCACGCGGCGTTGCAGTCCAACCAGGGCGAGTTCGAAAGCGGCGACATCGGCACCATCACCTGGATCAATGAGCTGCTGTGGCGCGAATTCTACAAACACATCCTGGTGGGCTACCCGCGTGTCTCGCGCCACCGAGCGTTCCGACCCGAAACCGAAGCGGTGGCCTGGCGCGACGCCCCCAAGGACCTGGCCGCCTGGCAACAGGCACGCACCGGCTTGCCGATCATCGATGCGGCCATGCGCCAACTGCTGGAAACCGGCTGGATGCACAACCGCCTGCGCATGGTGGTGGCGATGTTCCTGACCAAGAACCTGCTGATCGACTGGCGCGAGGGCGAGCGCTTCTTCATGCGGCACTTGATCGACGGCGACCTGGCGGCCAACAACGGCGGCTGGCAGTGGAGCTCATCGACAGGCACCGACTCGGCGCCGTATTTCCGGATTTTCAGCCCGTTGAGCCAGTCGGAAAAATTCGACAGCGAAGGCCTGTTCATCAAGCATTGGCTGCCGGAACTGGCCGCGCTGAATAAAAAGGAGGTGCACAACCCCGAAGCGGCCGGCGGTTTGTTCGGCGTGGCCGACTACCCGCGCGCCATTGTCGACCTGAAGAAATCCCGGGAGCGTGCCCTCGCCGCCTTTCGCAGCCTGCCTTCGCGTCAGGAGATGGCCGAACATGACTGACTTCCTGCGCCATTTCGGCCATACCTTTGCCACGCTGGACAAGCACAACCTGTCTCTGCTCGACAGCCTGTACAGCGACGACATCGTGTTTGCCGACCCTCTGCATGAGGTCCACGGCCTGCCCGAACTGCATCGCTACTTCGCGCAGCTGTACAGCAACGTCAACCAGCTGACCTTTGATTTCCACGGCTTCGACCAGACGGCCGAAGGCGAAGGCTACCTGCGCTGGACCATGAGTTTTCGGCACCCGCGCCTGGCCGGCGGCGAGTTGATCCGGGTGCCGGGCTGTTCCCACTTGATGTGGCGCGACAAGGTTTACCGACATCGCGATTATTTCGATGCCGGCGCTCTGCTTTACGAACACCTGCCGGTCCTCGGAGGCGTCATCAGTTGGCTGAAAAGGAGAATGGGATGAGCCTGACACCGCCCCGTCGTTATTGGTTGACCGGCGCCAGCAGTGGCATCGGTGCCGCGCTCGCCGTGGAGTTGCTCAACAGCGGCGCCCATGTGGCGCTCAGCTCGCGCACCAAGGGCCCGCTGGAGGCGCTCGCCCAGCGTTATCCCGGGCAAGTGCTGGTAGTGGCCGGCGACTTGACCAACAGCCAGACCGTGCGCGAAATCGGTGAACGGATCAGCGAGGTCTGGGGCTCGCTGGATACGGTGATCCTCAACGCCGGCACCTGTGAATACGTGGACGCCAGGCAATTCGATGCGTCGATCATCGAACACGTGGTGCGCACCAACCTGCTGGCCAGCAGTTATTGCATCGAAGCGGCATTGCCGCTGTTGCGTGCCGGGCGTACGCCGCACCTGGTGGGCGTGGCCAGCGCCGTGACCTACCTGCCCATGCCCCGCGCTGAAGCCTACGGTGCCTCAAAGGCGGGGCTGCGTTACCTGTTTGAGTCACTGCGCATCGACCTGTCCCCGGAAAACATCGACGTCACCGTGATCAGCCCGGGTTTTGTCGACACGCCGCTGACCGAACGCAATGATTTCCCCATGCCGTTGAGCTGGCCGGCCGACAAGGCCGCCAGGCATATCTTCGCCAAGCTGGAAAAGCGCCCCCTGGAGATCGCCTTTCCGGCCCTGTTCATCGCCACTTTGTGGCCGCTGTCGAAGCTGCCTAACCGCGCGCAGCTGATCATCGGCAAACGCATGCTGCGCAGCCCGCCGCCGCACAAGGACGACTTGTGAAGATCGCCATTATCGGCAGCGGCATCGCCGGGCTGACCAGCGCCTACCTGCTCAGCCGTCGCCACGACATCACGCTGTTCGAAGCGGGTGATTGTCTCGGCGGGCATACCCATACCGCCAACGTGACGGTCGACGGCAAAAGCTATGCGGTGGACACCGGTTTCATCGTGTTCAACGACTGGACCTACCCCAATTTCATCCGCCTGCTGGGGCAGATCGGCGTCACCTTCAAACCCACCGAGATGAGTTTTTCGGTGTGCGACCAGAGCACGGGATTCGAATACAACGGCAATAACCTCAACAGCCTGTTTGCCCAGCGCCGCAACATTCTATCGCCTGGGTTCTGGGGCATGCTGCGCGATATCCTGCGCTTCAACCGCCAGGCGCCGCTGGATCTGCAAGAGCAGCGCATCAAGGCCGACATGACCCTGGGCGATTATCTCGACGCCGGCGGCTACGGCCCGCGATTTATCCGGCATTACATCGTGCCGATGGGCGCGGCGATCTGGTCGATGTCATTGGCCGACATGCTCAAATTTCCGTTGCAGTTCTTTGTGCGCTTCTTCAAGAACCACGGCCTGCTGTCGGTGAGCAACCGCCCGCAATGGCGCGTGATCGAAGGGGGCTCCAGCCGCTATATAGAGCCCTTGACCCGCAGCTTTCGCGAGCAGATACGCCTCAACTGCCCTGTGCATAAGGTGCAACGCACCGACGACGGCGTGATTCTCCACAGCCCGGCCGGCAGCGAGACCTTCGACCGCGTGGTGTTCGCCTGCCACAGCGACCAGGCCCTGGCGCTACTCGCCGACCCGAGCGAGGCCGAACAGCAGATCCTCGGGGCGCTGCCCTACGCCGACAACGACGTGGTGCTGCACACCGACACGCGCCTGCTGCCCGAGCGCAAGCTGGCCTGGGCCAGTTGGAACTACCGGCTGGGCGGCAATCAACAGCAGCAGGCCGCCGTCACCTACGACATGAACATCCTGCAAGGCATCGACAGCGCCACCACCTTTTGCGTCAGCCTCAACCAGACGGCGATGATCAACCCGCTGAAGATCCTGGCGCGCTACACCTATGCCCATCCGCAATACAGCCTGGCGGCGGTGGCCGCGCAGGCGCGCTGGCAAGAGTTGCATGGCGCGCGCAACACCTTCTACTGCGGTGCCTACTGGGCCAATGGTTTCCATGAGGATGGCGTGGTCAGCGCCCTGCGCGTGGCCCAGGCCTTTGGAGAAACCCTGTGAACAGCGCCCTGTACAGCGGCTGGATCGCCCATCGCCGGTTTGCGCCCAAGGCCCATGCCTTTCGCTACCGCATCGGCCTGCTGTACCTGGACCTCAGCGAACAGGACGCCGTGCTCGCGCTCTCGCCCCTGGCAGGCGGCAGTCGCCTGGCGCCGTTCGGCTTTCGCCAGCAGGACTACCTGCGCGAGTTCACCCGCCACGGCATGTCCCTGAGCGATGCGGTGCGCCATGCAGTCGGCAAGGCGCTGGGGCGCACACCCCAGGGCGCCATCTGCCTGCTGACCCAGGCGCGCAGTTGGGGCCTGGCGTTCAATCCGGTGAGTTTTTTCTATTGTTTCGAGGCCGACGGGCAACTGGCGGCGATCCTGTGCGAAGTCACCAACACCCCGTGGCGCGAGCGATATCACTATGTGCTGCCGGCCCTGGCACTGGACGCCGATGAACACCAGCACTTCGCCGTGGCCAAGGCCTTCCATGTGTCGCCCTTCCTGCCGCGCGACCTGGAATACCGCATGAGCTTCAGCCCGCCCGCCGCCAGGCTCGGCGTGCACATGGCCGATTGGCAAGGCGCGCACAAAGTCTTCGACGCCACCTTGAGCCTGCAAAAAGAAGCCCTGAACCGCGCCAGCCTGCATCGCTATTTATGGCGCTTTCCCTGGATGACCGCCAAAACCTGCCTGGCGATTTACTGGCAGGCCCTGCGCCTGTTGCTCAAACGCACACCGATTTTTTCCCACCGGGCCGCCGATGGCGCCTCCAGCACCGCCGTCGGGTATACCAAGGATCGCCGCCATGAAATCCCCTAGCTTATCGGTCAAGGCCACTCGCCTGAACGTCAATGGCATGACCGCTGCGCTGCTGCGCAAAGGCGTATTGCGCCAACTCGGCCAATTGCGCCACGGTCAATTGGTGATCGTCGAGGACGGCGAGCGACACGTATTCGGCGCACGGGAAGCGCACCTGCTGGGGGAAATCCAGATTCTGGATTCGGCGGTGTGGGGCCTGGTGGCCGCCAACGGTTCGATCGGCGCCGGCGAAGCGTTTATCCACGGCTACTGGAGCAGCCCGGACCTGACCGCCGTGGTGCGTGTGATGGTCAGCAACCTGGAGGTGCTCGATGCCATGGAGGGCGGCCTGGCGCGCCTGGCGCGGCCGTTCACCCAGGGCCTGCATTGGCTCAACCGCAACACACGCAAGGGCTCGCGGAAAAACATCGAAGCCCATTACGACCTGGGCAACGACCTGTTTCAGGAGTTTCTCGACCCGACCATGATGTATTCGGCGGCGCAATTTCTCAGCGCCGATGACACCCTGGAACAGGCACAACTGAACAAACTGGAACGCATCTGCCAGAAACTGTCGCTCAAGCCTACCGATCACCTGCTGGAAATCGGCACCGGCTGGGGCAGCATGGCGCTGTATGCGGCGCAGCACTATGGTTGCACCGTCACCACCACGACCCTGTCCAGGGAACAGTTCGCCTACACCGCCAGGCGCATCGAAGCGGCGGGCCTGCAAGACCGGGTGACCCTGTTGCTGCAGGACTACCGCGACCTGACCGGTGAGTACGACAAGCTGGTGTCCATCGAAATGATCGAGGCGGTAGGCCATCGCTTCCTGCCCACGTACTTCAAACAATGCGCCCACTTGCTCAAACCCGACGGCCTGATGCTGCTGCAAGCCATCACTATCCGCGAACAACGGTTTGAGCAGGCCAAGAACAGCGTCGACTTCATCCAGCGCTACATCTTTCCCGGCGGCGCCCTGCCCAGCGTGCAGAACATGTTGCAGATCGTCTGCCGCGACACTGACATGAACCTGCTGCACATGGAGGATTTCGGCCTGCACTACGCGCGCACCCTGCGCCTGTGGCATGAGAACTTTCGCCGCGCCCATGGCCGCCTCGCGGAGCTTGGCTACGACGAGTACTTCCTGCGCTTGTGGGAGTTTTACCTGTGCTACTGCGAAGGCGGCTTCCTGGAGCGTACGATCGGCACCGCGCAGTTGCTGCTGGCCAAGCCGGCGGCAATCAACCCGCCATTGCTTGGGCGCTTCAGTGCTTAAATCCCTGGCCAATGCCGCGCTGTTTCAATGCGGCTGGTTTGCCTGTGTGCTCGGCGGCGACAGCCCGTGGTTACTGGTAGGGCTGGCGGTACTGGCGGTCAACCTGCTGTGGATAAGTTCGCTGGCGGATGACGGCGTGCTGATCGTCGGCGTAACACTCGCCGGCACGCTGCTCGACACACTGTTGCGCACGCTGGGGGTTTTCCACTTCAGCGAACCGGGGCCGTTGATTCCATTCTGGTTGATGCTGCTGTGGGCCTTGCTGGCCACCACCTTGCGCCATTGCCTGGCCTGGAGCGCCCGCCCCTGGTGGCGCGCCGCACTGCTGGGCGCGCTGGGTGGGCCGCTGTCGTATTACGCCGGCAGCCAACTGGCCGGCGTGCAGTTCGGCTATGACCTGGCCCCGACGATGGCCGGGCTGGCGGTACTCTGGGCCGTGGTATTCGTCGGCCTGCATCGACTGGCACGCTGACGCCCGTCGAGCATTTATACGTCCTTCGCCAGCTTGGCTTACACTGCGCGCCTATGACCCACATCCCTCACATCCAGATCACTGAACCGGCCGTCACCTGCTCGACGTGCGCGGCCTGCTGCTGCCAGCTGGAAGTCATGCTGATCACCGACACCGGCGTGCCGCATCGCTATATCGATACCGATGACTGGGGCGGCGAAGTGATGCTGCGCCTGGATGACGGTTGGTGTGCGGCGCTGGACCGGGACACGATGATGTGCACGATCTATGAGCTTCGGCCGTTGATATGTCGCGAATTCGAGATGGGTGCGCCGGAGTGCCTTGAAGAGCGTGCAGGTATTGCCACGGTCTATCGCTGATACTTGAATGAGTACAGTGGCTGACTGGCCAGATCCAGATCCAAATGTGGGAGGGGGCTTGCCCCCGATAGCGGTGGGTCAGTTATACATCTATTGGCTGACACTCTGCCATCGGGGGCAAGCCCCCTCCCACACTGATTTTCGTCGTTCTGACGCGTTACAACGGCATGGTGTAGTGCAGCGCGTAGCTCTCTACCCCATCGTTATTGCTGCTGATCCCGGCGTTGGAATAGTGCGTGGCACGAATGCCCACTTCATGCCCGCCGGCAAACCGCAGGCCGAAACCCAGGCGGTCTTCGAACTGGAAGGATTGACCGATGTTGTTATCTTCAAGCCGGGTGCGGGAGAACAACGCCACCCCGATCCCGGCCTCGATGTAAGGCTTGACCGATTCCCCGGCAAACTCATACACAAACACGGGCGAGAACGACAGGCTGCTGGCGCCTGCACGATCATCACCTTCCCAATACGTATAAGCGCCGCTCCAGTAGCCCGTCAGGCGACCGACGTTGCTCTGCATCCAGCTTTTGTCCCAATCCGAGGTCAGGCCCAGACGGTAGGTCAGCGTTGAATCGCTGGTGCTGCCCAGCCCGAACTCCAGGCCGGCGGCCTGGGTGGTAATAGAGTGTCCCACCATCACAGCCGCAATAGCAGCCATACAGAACAAGCGCTTCATAGAAACTACCTTTGCGAACGAAGTTATTGATTATTTACAGGCCATCTCGCTATAGAAGTCGGCGTAGAGCCGGAAGTTCAGCGAGATTTCACGAAATTTTCACGAGGCGAAGCTTCGCACAACTCCAGGATGTTTCCAAAGTGTTGGTAGGATATTTCTGAGGTGAGACACATCGCCGCTGGTCCAGAACTGCGCAGTCAGGGGGGCGCCGCCGGCCAGCAAATCCCGCTCGCCCAGTAGACGCTGGAGCTGGCGCGCGACGGCGGCGCCGGTGTCGATCAGACTGATGCTCGCGGGCAGCATCTGCGCCAGCAGTGGCTTGAGGAAGGGATAGTGGGTGCAGCCGAGGATGATGGTGTCGCAACCGGCGCTGAGCAGCGGTTCGATATAGCCCTGCAATAAATCGCGCAGGGCCGGGCTGTTCAAGTCGCCGGTTTCAATCAGCTCCACCAGGCCCGGACACGGCTGGGTAATTACCTGCACGTCGGTGGCGAAGCGGTCGAGCAAGGCGGCGAACTTGGCGCTTTGCAGGGTGCCGGTGGTGGCCAGCACGCCGACCACGCCACTGCGCGTCGCGGCAGCCGCCGGTTTTACCGCAGGCTCCATGCCGACCAAAGGCCAATCGGGGTAGTCCTGGCGCAAATCGGCAACGGCGGCAACCGTCGCGGTGTTGCAGGCAATCACGAATGCCTTGGCGCCCTGTCCGCGAAAAAATTCGGCAACCAGGCGCGAGCGCTCGCGAATGAAAGCCGGGGTTTTCTCGCCGTAGGGGATGTGCCCACAATCGGCCACGTACAGCAGTGACTCATGGGGCAATAATTGCTGGATTTCGTCGAGTACCGACAAGCCGCCGACACCGGAATCGAACACACCGATGGGCGCGTCCTTAACCATGTTGCGTCCCGCACACGCTGCAACCGGGGTCGCGTTTGACGCGCAGCTCGCGAAACCGCGTGCTCAATGCATCGATCAGCAACAAACGCCCCACCAGCGGTTCACCAAACCCGGCCAGCAACTTCAAGGCTTCCAACGCTTGCAGACTGCCGACCAGCCCCACCAGCGGGCCGACGACCCCGGCTTCGCTGCAGGTCAGCTCGGTGTCGCTGCCGTGCCCGTACAAGCAGTGGTAGCACGGGCTTTCGGGGCGCCGCGGATCGAAGACCGACAACTGCCCTTCAAGGCGAATCGCCGCGCCACTGATCAACGGTTTGCCGGCGACAACACAGGCCGCGTTGACCGCTTCGCGGGTGGAAAAGTTGTCGCTGCAATCGAGGACCACGTCCACCGCCGCAACGGCCGTCGCCAACGAATCGGCATCCAGCGCGGCGCGATGGGCGACCAGTGTGACCTCGGGATTGATCGCGCTCAGCCGGCCCATGGCCGAATCGACCTTGGTCTGCCCGACGCTGTGGGTGTCGTGGATGATCTGCCGTTGCAGGTTGGTCAGGTCGACCGTGTCGAAATCCGCCAGATGCAACGCGCCGACCCCGGCGGCCGCCAGGTACAACGCGACCGGCGCACCCAGCCCGCCCAGGCCGACGATCAACGCGCGGCTGTTTTTCAGGCGCAACTGACCGTCGATGTCGACCTGCTGCAACAGGATCTGCCGGCTGTAGCGCAACAGCTCGTGGTCGCTCAGCACGGGCGGCGCCCCAGGGTGATGCGTTCGTGGCCGCCGAGGTCGATGCGGCTGTGCACTTCGTCAAAGCCTTCACCGAGCAACAGCTCGCGCACGGCGCAGGCCTGGTCGTAGCCATGCTCCAGCAACAGACGGCCACCGACATTCAGGTGGGCCGGGGCTTGCTGGATGATCAGGCGCAGGTCGTCCAGCCCGTCATGGCCGGCCACCAGGGCGCTGGCCGGTTCGAAGCGCACATCGCCCGCTGCCAGGTGCGGATCGTTGGCGGCGATATACGGCGGGTTGCTGATGATCAGGTCATAGGTCTGGCCTTGCAGCGCGTCGAACCAATGGCTGTTGAGCACCACCGCATTATTGAGGTGCAGCCGCTGGCGGTTGCGCTCGGCCAGGGCCACGGCTTCCAGCACACGGTCGACGGCCGTGACCTGCCACATCGGGCGTTCACTGGCCAGGGCCAGGGCGATGGCACCGCTGCCGGTGCCCAGGTCCAGGACCTTGGCGGGCACCGCCTGCAACAATTCCAGAGCGGCTTCCACCAGCAGCTCGGTATCCGGACGCGGGATCAGCGTGTGGGGGGCGACCTCCAGGTCCAGCTTCCAGAAGCCTTGCTGGCCGAGGATATAGGCCACCGGCTCGCCGCCACGACGGCGTTGCAGGTAGTCGGCAAAAGTCAGGGCGTGCTCGCTGCTGACGATCTTTTCCGGCCAGGTGTGCAAGTAGCTGCGGGGCTTGCCCAGGGCGGCGGCCAGCAGCAGTTCGGCATCCAGGCGCGCGGAGGGCGAGTCGGGCAGGTCGGCGGCGCGCAACAGGCTGGCAATGATGGTCATTTATTCACCTATCGCCGCCAATTGGTCGGCCTGGTATTCGGCGAGCAGCGGTTCGATCACCGCATCCACGCCACCGGCGAGGATTTCGTCCAGGGAATACAGGGTGAGGTTGACCCGATGGTCGGTGACCCGGCCCTGGGCAAAGTTGTAGGTGCGGATGCGCTCGGAGCGGTCGCCCGAACCCACCAGCAACTTGCGCTCGCTGGCGATCGCGTTGGCGGCGGCACTGGTCTGCTGGTCATTCAACTTGGCCGATAGCCACGACATCGCCCGCGCGCGGTTCTTGTGCTGGGAACGTTCTTCCTGGCATTCCACCACGATACCCGACGGCAAGTGGGTGATTCGGATCGCCGAGTCGGTCTTGTTGACGTGCTGGCCACCCGCGCCCGACGAGCGGTAGGTGTCGACGCGCAGGTCCGCCGGGTTGATCTCGATCGCTTCCTGCTCGTCCGGCTCGGGCAACACCGCCACGGTGCAGGCCGACGTGTGGATACGACCTTGGGACTCAGTCGCCGGGACGCGCTGTACACGGTGCACGCCGGACTCGAACTTCAGCTTGCCATAGACGTTATCGCCTTCAACCCGCGCGATGACTTCTTTATAGCCGCCGTGCTCACCTTCGTTCTCGGAGAGGATTTCCACGCGCCAGCCGCGACGCTCGGCATAACGCGAGTACATGCGAAACAGGTCGCCGGAGAAAATCGCCGCCTCGTCGCCACCGGTGCCGGCACGGATTTCGAGGAACACGTTGCGCCCGTCGTTAGGGTCTTTGGGCAGCAACATGCGTTGCAGGTCGCCTTCCAGTTCCGCGAGTTTTTCCTTGGCCTCGCGCACTTCTTCCACGGCCATTTCGCGCATGTCCGGGTCGTTGTCCTTGAGCAGCGCCTGGGCGCCCTCGAGATCGGCCTGTACTTTCAGCAGGTTTTTGTAGGTGACCACAACCGGTTCAACTTCGGCGTATTCCTTGGAATAGGCGCGGAACTTGGTTTGATCGGAGATGACTTCGCCATCGCCGAGCAAGGCGGTCAGTTCTTCGAAACGATCCTGGAGTACATCCAGCTTATTGAGCAGTGACGCTTTCATTGCGGTTTTTTATCCGAAGAGCTATCTGACGCGCCCTCACCGAGGGCAAAGAGTTCCTGGGCCATGGCCAGCGCATCGAGGCGGCCTTCGGCGGTAAGCTTTTTCAACTGTACGCTGGGGGCGTGGAGCAGCTTGTTGGTCAGACCACGGGCCAACTGCATCAACACCTCTTCGGCGCTGCTGCCATTGGCCAACAGACGCTGGGCCTTGATCAGCTCCTCATCGCGCAGGCGTTCGCCCTGCTGACGATACGCCTTGAGCACATCCACCGCCGCCAGCTCGCGCAGGCGCACCATGAAGTCTTCCGCGCCGGTGCTGACCATTTCCTCGGCGGCCTGGGCGGCGCCCTGGCGGCTCTTGAGGTTCTCGGCGACCACTTCGTGCAAATCATCGACGCTATAGAGGTAAACGTCGTCCAACTCGCCGACTTCAGGCTCGATATCCCGGGGAACAGCAATATCCACCATAAAGATCGGCTTGTGCTTGCGCAGCTTCAACGCGCTTTCGACCGCGCCTTTGCCCAGGATCGGTAACTGGCTGGCGGTGGAGCTGATGACGATGTCGCTGCGTACCAGTTCCGCCGGGATGTCCGACAGCAGCACGGCATGCGCGCCGAACTGCTCGGCGAGGATGCTTGCACGCTCAAGCGTGCGGTTGGCCACCACGATACGCTTCACGCCCAGATCGTGCAGGTGACGGGCGACCAGGGTAATGGTTTCGCCGGCCCCGATCAGCAGCGCCTGGCTGCGCTGCAAATCGCTGAAAATCTGCTTGGCCAGGCTGACGGCGGCAAACGCCACGGACACCGGGTTCTCGCCGATGGCCGTGTCGGTGCGCACTTGCTTGGCGGAGTTGAAGGTGGCCTGGAAAAGACGGCCCAGCAGCGGGCCGACAGTGCCGGCCTCGCGGGCCACGGCATAGGCTGACTTCATCTGGCCAAGAATCTGCGGCTCGCCCAATACCAGCGAATCGAGACCGGCCGCCACGCGCATCATGTGACGAACTGCCGCATCCTCTTCATGCACATATGCGCTGGCGCGCAGGTCGTCGAGGTCCAAATGGTGATAATCGGCCAGCCAGCGCAGGACGACATCCGCCGAGAGATGCTCCTGCTCTATATAAAGCTCGCTGCGATTGCAGGTCGAAAGGATCGCAGCTTCGCGACTGTCGGTGAGCCGGCAGAGCTGCTGCAAGGCCTCAACCAACTGCTCCGGCGTAAACGCCACGCGCTCGCGCACGTCTACTGAGGCAGTTTTGTGGTTAATACCGAGTGCGAGGAAGGCCATTCAATATCGCTGATGATGTCGGGAAGCCGCCAATTGTCCTACTTCGAAAGATCCAGAACAACCACCGTCGTCTATTGTCCCTATACCTTATGCCTATCAATGCACTCTGTAGGAGCGAGCTTGCTCGCGAAAATCGTCAACGATAACGCGGGAAGCCTGGCGCTCAGCGGCGCTCTCAGGTTTTTCGCGAGCAAGCTCGCTCCTACAAATGAAAGGCAAAAGGCAGCAATAGTCGTATTACGGGTGCCCCGGTTATGTTTGGCCGAAGGCTTGTGTCATGATGATCCGACCGCAGGTTAGTCGTCCTCTTCCTATATGAATAGATCTTCCGCGTTGCTCCTTGCTTTTGTCTTCCTCAGCGGCTGCCAGGCCATGGCACCCGTGTCGCCGGACGCTGCACAGCCGGTAGAAGACAGCACCCCCGTCCCTGAAAAGCCCAAGGTTTATTCCTCGTTCAGCGAAGAAACGGTCTACAGCCTGCTGACCGCAGAACTGGCCGGCCAGCGCAATCGCTTCGATATTGCCCTGGACAACTACGTCACCCAGGCCATCAATACCCAGGACCCCGGCATTTCGGAGCGGGCGTTTCGCATCGCCGAATACCTGGGCGCAGACCAGGCCGCGCTGGACGCCTCGCTGATCTGGGCGAAAAATGCTCCGGACGACCTGGAAGCTCAACGTGCGGCCGCCGTGCAGCTGGCACGCGCCGGGCGCTATGACGATTCCATGGTGTATATGGAAAAAGTCTTGCAGGGCAAGGGCGACACGCATTTCGACTTTCTTGCATTGTCGGCTGCCGATACCGACCAGGACACACGCAATGGCCTGATGAAGAGTTTCGACCGCCTGCTGCAAAAGCACCCGAAAAACAGCCAGCTGATTTTCGGCAAAGCCTTGCTGCTGCAGCAGGACGATGAAGCCGACGCCGCCCTGAAGCTGCTGGAGCAGAACCCGCCGGAAGAAGGCGAGATCGCACCGATCCTGCTGCGCGCACGCCTGTTGCAAAACCTCAACCGCGGCAAGGAAGCGATTCCGCTGCTGGAAAAAAGTATCAAGAAATACCCGGACGACAAGCGCCTGCGCCTGACTTACGCGCGGATGCTGGTTGAGCAGGACCGCATGGAAGACGCCAAGGTGCAGTTCGCCAACCTGGTCCAGCAATACCCGGACGACGACGAGCTGCGCTATTCCCTCGCGCTGGTGTGCCTGGAAGCCAAGGCCTGGGACGAGGCCAAGGGCTATCTGCAAGAGCTGGTGGCGCGCGAAAGCCATGTGGATTCGGCGCACCTGAACCTCGGCCGCATCGCTGAAGAGCGCAACGACCCGCAGGCGGCCCTGCTTGAATACGCCCAGGTCGGCCCGGGCAACGACTACCTGCCGGCCCAGTTGCGCCAGGCCGATATCCTGATGAGCAATGGTCGTACCGACGAAGCGGAGAAACGCCTGGCCGCGGCCCGCGATGCCGAGCCGGACTACGCGATCCAGCTGTACCTGATCCAGGCCGAGACCCTGTCGGCCAACAACCAGGGCGAACGCGCATGGAAATTGTTGCAACAAGCGTTGCTGCAATACCCCGACGACCTCAACCTGCTCTACACCCGCGCCATGCAGGCGGAAAAGCGCAATGACCTGGCGCAGATGGAAAAAGACCTGCGCCTGATCATCAAGCGTGATCCGGACAATGCCATGGCCCTCAACGCCCTGGGCTACACCTTGTCCGACCGCACCACGCGTTATGCCGAAGCCAAGGTGCTGATCGAACAGGCCCACAAGCTCAACCCGGAAGACCCGGCCGTGCTCGACAGCCTGGGCTGGGTGAATTACCGACTGGGCAATCTGGATGAAGCCGAACGCCTGCTGCGCCAGGCCCTGGAGCGCTTTCCCGACCACGAAGTCGCCGCACACCTGGGCGAAGTGCTGTGGGCCAATGGCAAGCAACGCGAAGCGCGACAAATC
The DNA here is from genome assembly GCF_001439815.1 of Pseudomonas orientalis. GTDB lineage: Bacteria > Pseudomonadota > Gammaproteobacteria > Pseudomonadales > Pseudomonadaceae > Aquipseudomonas > Aquipseudomonas orientalis. Next base: position 117,616 of record NZ_JYLM01000013.1, read on the forward strand.
TGGGAAAAATTCCTCAAGGAACAACCCGAAAGCCCCATCCTGCGCGGCACCATCAAGCGCCTGACCGGATCCGAGACCCTATAAGCTTATGTTCTTGCGCCACGTTATCGTTTTCAGTTTCATCGCCCTGCTCGCCGGCTGCGCGGGTTTTGGCTCCCGCGAATCCGTTGAAGGCCAGGGCAACCCGGCCCAATGGCAACAGCACAAAGACCAGCTCGGCAGCATCGACGGCTGGCAGATCGAAGGCAAGGTCGGGGTGCGCGCGCCGAAAGACTCCGGCAGCGGCACTCTATTCTGGCTGCAACGCCAGGATTATTACGATATTCGCCTCTCCGGCCCGCTGGGTCGCGGTGCGGCTCGCCTGACCGGCCGACCGGGGCAAGTGAGCCTTGAAGTGGCCAACCAGGGTCGCTACGAAGCGAGCTCCCCGGAAGAACTGCTGGAGCAGCAGATCGGTTGGAAACTGCCGGTCTCGCACCTGGTGTGGTGGGTGCGCGGCCTGCCGGCGCCCGATAGCAAAAGCCGCTTGAGCCTCAACGGTGACAGCCGCCTGGCCTCCCTGGAACAGGATGGCTGGCAGGTGGAGTACCTGAGCTACGTGCAACAGAACGGTTACTGGCTGCCCGAGCGCATCAAGCTGCACGGCACTGACCTGGACATCACACTGGTGATCAAGGACTGGCAACCGCGTAAATTGGGGCAATAACGTGACTGTCGCAAAACTCACGCTGCCCTCCCCCGCCAAACTCAATCTGATGCTGCACATCCTGGGCCGTCGTGAAGACGGCTACCACGAACTGCAGACGCTGTTTCAGTTTCTCGACTACGGCGATGAACTGACCTTCGCCGTACGTGACGATGGCGTGATCAAGCTGCACACCGAATTCGCAGGCGTGCCCCACGACAGCAACCTGATCGTGAAGGCCGCGAAAAACCTTCAGCAGCAATCCGGCTGCCCGCTCGGCATCGATATCTGGATCGATAAAATCCTGCCCATGGGCGGCGGCATCGGTGGCGGCAGCTCAAATGCCGCCACTACATTGCTCGGGCTCAACCACTTGTGGCAACTGGGCTGGGACCAGGATCGCCTGGCCGCGCTGGGCCTCACACTCGGTGCCGACGTCCCGGTTTTCGTGCGTGGGCATGCCGCATTTGCTGAGGGTGTGGGGGAGAAACTGACCCCTGTAGACCCCGAGGAGCCGTGGTATCTTGTGCTTGTGCCGCAAGTATCTGTAAGTACAGCAGAAATTTTTTCAGATCCGTTGTTGACACGTAACTCTTCTCCCATTAAAGTGCGCCCCGTTCCCAAGGGAAACAGTCGAAATGACTGCTTACCGGTTGTAGCAAGGCGTTATCCAGAGGTACGTAACGCTTTGAATTTGTTAGGTAAATTTACCGAAGCAAAATTAACCGGAACTGGAAGTTGTGTGTTTGGGGGCTTCCCAAGCAAAGCTGAAGCTGATAAAGTCTCGGCCCTTCTTACAGAGACCCTTACAGGGTTTGTAGCGAAAGGAAGCAACGTTTCGATGTTGCATCGCAAGCTGCAAAATCTGCTCTAAAAGGAATCGAGTGTTAGGCACTCGTTGCAACAGATACAGGGGCGTCGCCAAGCGGTAAGGCAGCAGGTTTTGATCCTGCCATGCGTTGGTTCGAATCCAGCCGCCCCTGCCATTTTCTAATACTCATCCAGGTTACCCTCAGCCTCTAGGTACTGCGCGTGTCCAAGATGATGGTCTTTACGGGGAATGCCAACCCCGATCTGGCTCGACGTGTCGTACGTCAGCTGCATATCCCTCTCGGTGACATCTCTGTCGGTAAATTCTCCGACGGCGAAATTACAGCCGAGATCAATGAAAATGTCCGCGGTAAAGACGTCTTCATTATCCAGCCGACCTGCGCTCCGACCAACGATAACCTGATGGAACTCGTCGTGATGGCTGATGCCTTCCGCCGCTCCTCAGCGACTCGAATCACAGCTGTAATCCCTTACTTTGGTTATGCCCGTCAGGATCGCCGTCCGCGCTCCGCACGTGTGGCCATCAGCGCGAAAGTCGTTGCTGACATGCTGACCGTGGTAGGTATCGACCGTGTGCTCACGGTTGACCTGCACGCTGACCAGATCCAGGGATTCTTCGATATTCCGGTAGATAACATCTACGGCTCCCCCGTTCTGGTGGATGACATCGAAGACCAGCGCTTTGAAAACCTGATGATCGTGTCCCCGGACATTGGTGGCGTCGTGCGTGCACGGGCTGTCGCCAAATCCCTGGGCGTGGACCTCGGTATCATCGACAAACGCCGCGAGAAAGCCAATCACTCTGAAGTGATGCATATCATCGGTGATGTCGAAGGGCGTACCTGTATTCTGGTTGATGACATGGTCGACACCGCCGGCACCCTGTGCCACGCGGCGAAAGCCTTGAAAGAGCACGGTGCCGCAAAAGTCTTCGCCTACTGCACGCACCCTGTGCTGTCGGGCCGAGCGATCGAAAACATCGAGAACTCCATGCTGGACGAACTGGTGGTGACCAACACCATCCCGTTGTCCGCTGCAGCTCAAGCCTGTTCGCGTATCCGTCAACTGGATATCGCACCGGTAGTTGCCGAAGCGGTTCGCCGCATCAGCAACGAAGAATCGATCAGCGCGATGTTCCGCTAAGGGTCAGACCTGCGGACCATCCACTGACGAAAAGCGCCCCGCCCCAGCATTCCGCTGGGGCGGGGCTTTTTTGCCCATATCGAGTTCGGCGCTGGTCGCAAACGCCCCTCGATGATGGCTATTTTGGAGATACAACATGAACGATTTTACCCTGAACGCCCAAGCGCGTACTGACCTGGGGAAAGGTGCGAGCCGCCGCCTGCGTCACGCCGCCAACATCCCAGCCGTTGTCTACGGTGGTAACAAGCCTGCTGAATCCGTGACCATTCTGGCCAAGGAAATCGCCAAGCTGTTCGAAAACGAAGCGGCCTACAGCCACGTTATCGAACTGAACGTCGATGGCGCCAAGCAGAACGTGATCGTTAAAGCGATGCAGCGTCACCCTTCCAAGCAGTTCATCATGCACGCTGACTTCGTTCGCGTTGTAGCCGGCCAGAAACTGACCGCTATCGTGCCTGTGCACTTTGTCGGTGAAGAAGCGCCGGTCAAGAAAGGCGGTGTTGTTTCCCACACCACCACCGAGATCGAAGTGACCTGCTTGCCGAAAGACCTGCCTGAGTTCATCGAAGTCGACCTGTCGAACGCTGAAATCGGCACCATCATTCACCTGTCCGACCTCAAGGCCCCTAAAGGCGTTGAGTTCGTTGCACTGGCTCACAACGACGACAAGGCAGTTGCCAACGTCCACGCGCCACGTGTTGTAGCTGAAGATGAAGCTGGCGAACCCGCTGCAGAGTAATACGCTCTGTAACGAAGGAGCTTGAGGAAACATCGCGGACCGAAACGTAGCGAGAAAGCGGGCGATAACGCGGCGTTTACTCTTGAGTAAATGATGTAATGTTGTCCACTTTCGCCGCACTCAAGTCAGGCGATGTTATCCACAACTCCAAAGGAAGGGCCCCTGTCGTGACTGCCATCAAACTGATCGTTGGCCTGGGAAATCCAGGCGCCGAATACGAACAGACCCGGCATAACGCGGGGGCCCTTTTTGTTGAGCGTATCGCCCACGCCCAAGGCATCAACCTTGTGGCCGATCGCAAATATTTTGGCCTGACCGGGCGTTTCTCGCACCAGGGTCAGGATGTTCGTCTGCTGATTCCCACCACCTACATGAACCGCAGCGGCCAGGCTGTCGCGGCGCTTGCGGGGTTCTTCCGGATCAAGCCCGAAGAAATCCTGGTGGCCCATGACGAACTGGACCTGCCACCCGGCGTTGCCAAACTCAAGTTGGGCGGCGGGCATGGCGGGCACAATGGCCTGCGCGACATCATCGCGCAGCTGGGTAATCAGAATAATTTCTACCGTCTGCGGCTCGGCATTGGCCACCCAGGCGTTGCCAGTATGGTTTCAAATTTCGTCCTGGGTCGTGCGCCACGCGCCGAACAGGAAAAACTCGATGCCAGCATCGATTTTGCCCTCGGCGTGCTGCCGGATATCTTCGCCGGTGAATGGAACCGTGCGATGAAAAACCTGCACAGCCAGAAGGCCTGACTTTTACCGAGGGGAAACACCATGGGATTCAATTGCGGCATCGTCGGCCTGCCCAACGTCGGCAAATCCACCCTGTTCAACGCCCTGACCAAGTCCGGTATTGCGGCGGAAAACTTTCCCTTCTGCACCATCGAACCCAACAGCGGTATCGTGGCCATGCCTGACCCGCGCCTGGCGGCGTTGGCGGCCATCGTCAACCCCAAGCGTATCCTGCCGACCACCATGGAATTCGTCGATATCGCCGGCCTGGTCGCCGGTGCCTCGAAAGGTGAAGGCCTGGGCAACAAGTTCCTCGCCAACATCCGTGAGACCGATGCCATCGCCCACGTAGTCCGCTGCTTTGAAGACGAGAACGTGATCCACGTCTCCAACAGCGTCGACCCCAAGCGCGACATCGAAATTATCGACCTGGAACTGATCTTCGCCGACCTCGACAGCTGCGAAAAGCAACTGCAGAAAGTCGCGCGTAACGCCAAGGGCGGTGACAAGGATGCAGTGGTCCAGAAGGGCCTGCTGGAGCAGTTGATCGCTCACTTCACCGAAGGCAAGCCTGCGCGCAGCTTGATGAAGAACATGAGCACCGACGAAAAAGCGGTGATCAAGGGCTTCCACCTGCTGACCACCAAGCCAGTGATGTACATCGCCAACGTTGCTGAAGACGGCTTCGAAAACAATCCGCTGCTGGATGTGGTCAAAGCCATCGCCGACGAAGAAGGTGCGATCGTTGTGCCGGTATGCAACAAGATCGAAGCGGAAATCGCCGAGCTGGACGATGGCGAAGAAAAAGACATGTTCCTCGAGGCACTGGGCCTGGAAGAGCCTGGCCTGAATCGCGTGATCCGCGCCGGTTACGAAATGCTGCACCTGCAGACCTATTTCACCGCCGGTGTAGAAGAAGTGCGTGCGTGGACCGTCAAGGTCGGCGCCACCGCACCACAGGCCGCGGGTGTGATCCACACCGATTTTGAGAAAGGCTTTATCCGTGCCGAGGTGATCGCTTACAACGACTTTATCCAGTACAAGGGTGAGGCCGGTGCCAAGGAAGCCGGTAAGTGGCGTTTGGAAGGTAAGGAATATATTGTAAAAGATGGTGATGTGATGCACTTCCGTTTCAACGTGTAATCGTTGCCTGCGTTTATTCCCGAAAATAGAAAAGCCGATGCAATGCATCGGCTTTTTTGTGCGCGCCTGTTCGCCCATCTTTAAGATGACACTATTAAATCTAATCCAGAGCATATTCAGAAAAATCCTATTTTATAAAATCATTTACTACTGAATAAGACTCCGCCCCTCTATAACGAAACTTGTCCTACGTTAATTTGGCTCTTAACTACGTTAAATCTTGATGACAAGCCCTATACACTCCGGTTTACTGAGTGAGCCTCTACAGCGCCTTTCAGCAATGACGCAATAATGATAATGGAGTAATCATTGAATGTCGGCCTTCGACTCTATGGAAAACGAAACGGACATTTCACTTGTTGAAGACCCTGACATTAACAATATGCTGAGCAGCACTGCCCCTCTCGACATTGACATTTTACTGCTGGGAGAAACCGGCACCGGCAAGGATACGTTGGCACAACGAATCCATCGACTGTCGGGACGACGAGGCAACTTCGTCGCTTTGAACTGCGCCGCCATCCCCGAAAGCCTGGCGGAAAGCCAGCTGTTCGGGGTCAACAGTGGCGCCTATACCGGGGCGGTACAATCGCGGGCAGGCTCTGTCGAAGCCGCCCATATGGGTACCCTGTACCTGGACGAGATCGACAGTATGCCGTTAAGCCTGCAGGCCAAGCTGCTGCGGGTGCTGGAGGGGCGTGGGGTGGAGCGCCTGGGCTCGACGCGATTTATTCCGGTGGACATGCGTGTTATCGCCTCCGCCCAGCACTCGCTATATGACATGGTCGATCAAGGGGCTTTCAGGCGCGATCTGTATTTTCGTCTGAGTGTCGTCAACATCCAACTTCCTGCACTTCGCGATCAACGTGAACGCATCATCCCCTTGTTCCTGAAAATGATCCAACAAGAAGCAAAGCACTTCAAATGCATCGCGCCAGCGCCCTCAGAAGCGTTACTGCAACAACTGCTGTGCCACCCCTGGCGCGGAAATGTCCGCGAGTTAAGGTCTACGGCCAAACGCTTCGTTCTAGGCTTGCCGCCTCTTTCAGGCTCCACGAACAGCGGCAGTGATACCCAGACCGATCTGAAGGCACGCATGCAGCAAATTGAAAAATCAATGATTGAGGAGTCGTTGCGCCGGCACCGGCATTGCGTAGACAAGGTTGCGGTCGAGCTGGGGGTTGCCAAGCGCACGTTATATTACCGGATTAAACAGCTTGAGATATCGCTGAATCAAGCACTGCGTTCATGAGCGAAGCTTGCCGCCATAGAAATATTTAGAAACCTGTAATTTCATGTTCTATGGAACGCCCGGCACTTACACGCCACATATTCAATGCCAAGGTCAATTTGTAAGGAAACCTGAGCAACCTTTCAACTTCACAATGGCAGTCTATTTTTAATAACCAATAGTTGGAGCAGTCCTATGAACGCAATTGGAAACTACCCTTCGGCGAATCCATATTACAGCAACCAAGCCACTGGCTCCTCTGGTGCAGGCGGCGCGGGCCAGGCAGAAAACAACTTCGACCAAGGGGAAAAAATCAACGACTACACCACCAAGAAGCAACTCGAAGCCAAATTGATATCTGGTATCAACCAGGCTGCAAAAGGTTTCCAATAAGAACTACTTACCTCTCCGGCCTATCGGCCCGAGAGGTAACCACCTCGACTCAACGGGTAGTTGTGCTGATCCCATCCAGACATGATGTACAACCGTTAACTCAATGAGTATCCCATGCAAATAACCTCCCGTGTGCCCTCCGAAAAAAACACAGATTTCGATTCCGACGACTCTACACGAGCCGCATCGACGTGCAATGGGGATGCCTGTTTCTTTACCTCATTGCTAGAACCTGCCTCCACGGCGAGCGCGTTCACCGGTGGAACTTACATCTCTCCCGCAATGGCAGAGGCTGTCGCTCCGTTGAAGGATGCGAAAAAACGCATGACAACTTTATTGAGGTCCGCCAACCAAGAGCTGGACATCGAGAAATTCAGGAAATTCCCAAGTATGTTATCCAATATTCAGTTGACGTCACAACTGTTGGTAAAGTGCCTTGCCAAGACAACTCAAGGCATTGAAAAAATATCCAACTTGCAATAGTCACCATGAAAAACTTTCTGTCTATTGCACTGCTCTTGATTGTTGCACTTATGCTGAGCGGCTGCAGCGATCGTGTTGAACTTCATCGTCAACTCTCTGAACAAGAGGCTAACGAGGTCATCGCTGAATTGGCAGACAAGCATATTCGCGCACAAAAGGTCCCGGCTAAAGATGGCGTCACTGTAACGATAAACACCCGCGACATCGGACGCGCGGTGCGCACGTTGGAGGCCGCCGGCCTGCCCAGAGTCGCCAGAACCACGTTGGGTGATACGTTTCGTAAAGAAGGCGTTATTTCTACCCCCTTGGAAGAGCGAGCGCGCTACATCTATGCGTTGTCGCAGGAACTTGAGGCCACGCTATCCAATATTGACGGTGTCATTGTTGCCCGAGTACATGTGGTATTGCCGGAACGCATTGCGCCCGGTGAGCCGGTCCAACCCGCCTCTGCTTCAGTGTTCATAAAACATGATCCGCGCCTGGATCCCGATAACGTCAGCGCGCGCGTTCGGCGGATGGTCGCGAGCAGCATCCCGGGCATGGCCACAGCCATCGACAACCCACAAAAACTCACCGTGATATTCGTCCCCGCTGCCGCTTATGAGGAGCAACAACGCCTGGTGTATTTTGGCCCTTTCCTGGTGCCCGATGAGGATCTTGGTTTATGGCGAAACAGCATGACCATTTTACTCCTCGGTGTGATCGCCGCTATTGGCATTACGCTGTTTTTATACCGTCGACGTCAGCGCTTCGCGCCTGAACCCTCTGCAGCCAACGCATTGAGCGGCACGGCTCATGACGTTTAGCACTGACTGCTCAATGAGTGACCATTTGGCCTGGGTTCAATGGTGGGCTTTTCCCTGGAAGTATGCCCATGAAGACTGGAAAGGCCAGAACGCTAAAATTGAGACGCTTTATCAGCGCGGACGTCGGGTGCCGGTCGACCTTATGGGTGTGGCAGCCTGTTTACCCCCGGCTCCCCAACCCACCGTGCTGCGCATGGCCCTCTCCTCAAATGAACAACTCGACCTTGCCTTGACGCTGGTTCACGACACCTTTAACCCTGAGGCGGCTGCGCATTTGAGTGACCGTCATCAACTGTGGTGCCTACGTCTTTCCAAGGCGCTGCCCCCCGCCATGCTGTCGCCCGAGGACGATCCGTTGCGACTACTTCATAGCTGGCTCGAACCCGCCATCTGGCAGCGCATCAGATTGCGCTTCTCTCGTGAACGCACGAGTGAAGTTGAAAAGAGACATCTATGCCTTGAGAACGCGAGCAGCCGATTGGATACGCTCTGGCAAGCGGTGGTCTGGCGCGTCACGTCATCGCCAGGTGAACCGACAGCTTCTGGCTTGAACAGGTAAGGAAATCAATCATGTTATGCCGATATACCATTGATCTATTCAAAGACGTGCCTGGGCTCCCACGCAGCGTTATTCCCAGGGAAGAACTTGCCAACTGGAAGCAGGCCGAGTTGCTTTTGAAGAACGCCAATGGACAGGCTGAGCAACTATTGAGCCTGACGGAAGAAAAATGCGAAGCGCTACGCGAAAGGGCGTCGCTGGAAATCTGGCAATTCGCGGATGCCCAACTTAAGCGATGGGAGCGTGACCGTCAGTCCATGTGCGATAAGCTCGAACAATACGCCAGTGCAATTACCAATGAGGCTATTCGTCGTCTGCTTGATGAAACGGCGGCACCGGCCAGGCTGGTCACCCTTCTTAAACAATTGCTGGCGATCCAAGTACCAGAGGTCAGCGCTACTCTGCTCTGCCACCCTCATGATATGAATGAGATAAAACAACACTTTGCCTATCAGAAAGTTACTGTTTGGAAAGTTCAGGCTGACGAAAAAATACCGCCGCAAACACTGGTCTTGAAAACAGATGAGGGAGACTTCCATATCAGCTGGAACGCTCTGCTCACCTCTTTTCTTGAGCGCGGCGAAGCCATGCATCCAAAGGACTCACACGCCGAACAACGGCCACAAGGGGAATAAGTATGAGCACACCGAAGAGCCTCTCTCATCAAGCATTGAGAAATGCCGACTCCGCCTATAAAAGTTATGACTCATTCCCTATCGAGGAAATGCAAGGCGAGCAAGATGCCGAGCTATTTTACAGCCTGACAAAGCAGATGACCGTGACCAACGCGCTCTTTACCGAGAACCTGCGGATCGAGCACCAGTCTTTGAAAACAGCTATCGAAAGCTTTCAATAGAATGGACGCTCTTATCCGTGACTGGTTAAACCGTCACGAACAACAACTCACGTTAGTGGAAGGTGACGACGAAATCACGCTGAACCGCCAGGACGCCTTCATTTTGATTGCGGCCCAGCTGACGTCGTTACCTTCAGATAACCCGACATTGTTAAGTTGGCTGCGCCTGGGCGCCGCCAGCTTGAATTTGTTCCAGGGTGCATTGGTTCGAAAAGCCGACAGTGGCGAACTTTGGCTCATTCAAACCCTGCGCGATGGAATGACAGAGGCGCACGTGCTCGCGTGTCTTGAAACCTTGCTCAACCAACGCGACATATGGCGTGCCACGTTCGCGCGCCTGGCCCGCCCGGCCCAGCCTCTCAGACCCACCTCGCTACGCCCACTGCCGTATTAACCAGAGACTCTCTATGTATAACAAGAACCACAAGCGCCGCAACTCACGCCAGGATTTGCCTGGCGCGCCAACCAGACGAGCTTCCTGGTACAGCATGCTCCTGCTTTCCTGCCTGCTGGCTCCAGTGGAAAACTCGCTGGGCGCCATTCCATCTGAATGGAGAAACACCGCCTACGCCTATGAAGCCGAACACAAGCCGCTGCGCGAAGTGCTCGAAGACTTCGCCCAGACCTTTGGCACGCGCCTTCAGATCGAGGGTCTGCTGGAAGGCGACGTCAATGGCAAGATCCGCGCGAATACACCGCAGTCGCTGCTGGACAGGCTTGGCGTCGAACACCGCTTCCAGTGGTACATGTACAACAACACCCTGTACATCAGCACGCTCGATCAACAGGAATCCGCACGCCTGGAGGTCTCGTCCGAAACCGTTTCCGACCTCAAGCAGGCGCTGACGGATATCGGCCTGCTCGACAGTCGTTTCGGCTGGGGTGAGTTGCCGGAAGACGGCATCGTTCTGGTTTCCGGTCCCAAAAGCTACATCGAACAGATCAAGCAATTCAGCAGCCAGCGTCGTCCTGCGGACGAAAAACAGAGCGTGCTGACGTTCCCGCTGAAATTCGCCAATGCCGCAGACCGCCAGATAGAGTACCGCAGCGAGAAAATCGTCATCCCTGGCGTCGCCAGTATGTTGCGCGGCCTATTGGAACCGCGTTCCGCCTCAACGCTTTCCGGCCTCGCTCAACGGTCCGCATCCCAGTCCCAGCCCGCACCTGTGACACCGAGTTTCCCGCGCCTGAGTAACCCACTGCTGGGGCAAATGCTCAACCCACCTGCGCCCCCGGATCCCGGCATGTCGATTACGCCTCGGGCGCCAGTGGGCAACAGCCGGATCCGCGTTGAGGCGGATGTGCGCAACAACGCGGTTTTGATTTACGACTTGCCGGAGCGACAAGCGATGTATCGCGAGTTGATCAGCCAACTCGATGTCGCGCGCAAGCTGGTGGAAATCGACGCGATCATTCTCGATATCGAGCGCACACAGTTAAACGAATTCGGTATCAAGTGGGGCTTTCAGAACAGCCGCTTCCGAGGCGGCGTCAACATGGCCCCTGGTACCGCGTCGCAATTATCGATCGGCAGCCGTGATCGCTTCTTTGCCGATATCCGGGCGCTGGAATCCCGCGGGCTGGCCACCATGGTATCCAACCCTTCGGTGCTGACCCTGGAAAACCAGCCGGCAATCATCGACTTCAACCGCACCCAATACCTGACTGCCGGCACTGAAAACGCGACGATCCTGCCCATCACCGTGGGTACCAGTTTCCAAGTGGTTCCCCGGGTGATTACCAGTCGGGGCAGCCACCAGATCAACCTGGCGATAGACATTGAAGACGGTAACTTCGACGAATCCAACCCTGAACGTATCGGCCCGGATGTGCGCCGAGGCAAGGTCAGCACTCAAGCGGTGATGGCAGAGAAACGCTCGCTGGTAGTGGGTGGGTTCCACGTCACTGAAAGCACCGACAAACAAAACAAAATCCCTGTGCTGGGGAACATACCCTTGCTGGGCAAGGCGCTGTTCTCCTCGACCGAACGACAGAACAACCGACGTGAGCGGCTGTTCATTCTGACCCCGCGCGTGATCGGCGATCAGTCCGACCCTTCGCGCTATTTGCCTCAGGACGATCAAGTCGAGTTGCAGGCCGCGCTCAAACCCTTGGCCCGCCGCTACGCCCCCCATCAGCCAGTGATCAACCGCAGCGACATCACCAGCACCCTGGCGCATCTGGTCAGTGGCGAAGTGCCCAAAAGCTTCAAAGCCGAGCCGATGCCCCTGGGACTGGATACTCTGTGCATCACCCGCGACTTGCTGGCATTGAATACCGAACGCAGCCAGTGGTACGCAGGGCCGCAATACAACGTGGCGGTGGTGGTGCTGCGCAATCAGTTCAAGCGCAATGTTCGCATCGACGAAAAAGAATGCAGCAATTCGCAGACGCTGGCGGTCACCGTCTGGCCACGCGCCTGGCTCAAGCCTGGCGAAGAAGCTGAAGTGTTTATCGCCATGCGTCCGGTCATCAAGGATGAACATCTGAGCGAGCCACGCCCTTCCCTGCTCACCCCAACGCGGACGATCTCACCATGAACCACACACTGTTGTACGCCACTTTGCTGGGCATCGTATTGCTTGTCACAGGTTGCACACCTACTTGCAAAGGCGACTCCTGCTCACGCCCGCAATCGACCAAGGACAAGATGGTGGTCTGGTGGCCACCCCAGATGCGCGTCGAACCCGGGCCCGCCGGCGAACGCTCGGACTATCAAACGATCTCTCTGGAACGATGAGCGTGAAGGCAGCGGCAGACGGTCACCTGAAGCGCCAGATACTCCTCGACGACCTGGTGAGCGACCGCCCCGCTTACCAGCAACTGTGCGCGGGCATCACATTGCGTTCGTGCGATGCCGGCACACACAAGGGGGTGGCGTTACACATCGAGAACATGGCCCTGCAATCGGGCCAGTTGGAACGCGTATTGGAGCGTCGTTTTGAACAGGCGCTGGCGTTTGACGGCTGTTACATCTATCTGGACAAACAGGGCGCACTGGTTATCTGGCACGCCCTGCCCGCCCAGCCCCAGGTGCTGGACACAATCCTCAGCCGAATGCTGTCTCTGGCCAACTTGCACGCTCTGGATGTCTCGGTTAAACGCTGATCAACGCTGCTCCAGCTCCGGCAAGGTGAGGGTTTCACGTTTGGCCTCATCGTCCAGCTCACGCAAGGTACGGTAGATCAATGCCACGGCCTGCAACGTCTCGCGAGGAATCGGCGCCCCGAGTCTTTTCTCGTAAAGTGTGCGGGCCAGCCAGACGCACTGGATGACCGGCACCTCAGCGGCCTTGGCACGGTCGATGAGTCTACGCGCCTGCGCGTCCGTGCCCTTGGCCACCAACTGCGGCAACGGCGTCTTGCCGCGACGGTAATACAAGGCGACGGCAAAGTGGGTCGGGTTGACCACCAACATGTCCGACTCTTCCAGCTTGGGCAACTTGACCTTGGGTTCTTCCTGGGCCAATTGATAGGCCAGCGAGCGGCGCTGGCCTTTGACATGGGGGTCGCCCTCCATATCTTTGTATTCCTTGGTGACCTCGACCTGGGTCATGCGCATGCGCTTGGCAAAAAAATACTTTTGCATTGTCAGGTCGGTCAGTGCCAACACCAGCAGCAATCCGAGACAGGCATGCAGCAGATGGCGGAACAGCGCAATCAGCGCCAGCAGGTAACTTTGCAGATCGCTGTTCGCCAGATTAATCAGAGCATCCAGAGAAGGCCAGACCACCAGATACACAATCAGCCCCAGGAGAAAGGCCTTGGCCACGCTCATCAACAGGTTCATCACCGACTGCGCGGAGAACATCTGCTTGAGTTGGCTCATGGGGTTGATCCGATTGAAATCGAGCTTGAGCGCGTCCGGAGCGAACAGGAACCCGATTTGCATCCAACTGCTGATCAGTTTAGTGGCAATCGCAACCCCGACCATCAACAGCGCGAACGATAAAAAAACCACCAGCCCGTCGAACAGCACCTCTTCCAGCGCTCGCACAAAAGGCTGATTGATGCGTGAAATCGGCAACACCATCATTTGCTCAAACCGTTGCAAGCTGCGTTGCGCGGTATACAGTGCGATTTCGCTGATGGCGGTCAGCACCAGCAACTTGCTCACATCCTGGCTTTGGGAAACCTGGCCTTTCTTGCGCTGATCACGCAGTTTTTTGGCCGAGGCGGGGTGTTTTTTCTCCCCCGAGTCACTCATGGCATCGCCACCTTGAACAACAGTCCGAGGGAATGCTTGAGATCACCCAGCAAGTTCATACGCCCGACCATCAAGTCCTGCAGCAACGCAAAATACAGCAAAAGAATACCAATACCCGCCAGGCTCTTGAGCGGCGGAGCCAGCGTACTCACCTGCAATTGCTGACTGTAGACCCCCAGTAGCGCGATGCCGAACTCAATCAATAGCAGCACGGCGATGAACGGAGCGGCATAGAGCATCATATGCGTGAACGTATCCCCGAGCAGGGCGATAAACACGCTGAACCCGTTGGGCCCCGGCAGCGGAAACCACACCGTCGGCGGCCAGATCAGGTAACTGTCCCAGATCACCTGGGTCAATGCACCCAGCCCCAGCGTGACCATCAACAGAAAAATCGCCAAATGCTTGAGCAGGTGCCCGACAGGCGTCGCGTCCGGCCCCAGGGATGGGTTGAGCTGACCTCCGGCCAATGCGCCTCGCTGGTTATCCAGCAGCGCTCCCACCGACTCGAACATCCAGAACGGCATGGACAGCAATACGCCCAGCAACACCCCAAGGGCCAGCTCTTTGAGCGCCAGGCCTGCAAGCATGAGCCCCGAATAATCCAGGCCCTCCAACGCGGCATGGATGCCTGGCGCGGGGATCAACGCCATGACCATCACGATCGTATGCCGGGGCATGCCTCGAATATGTTGAAAACTGAATGCCGCGACCAGAAAAGCACAGGGATAAATGCGCGCCATGGCGATGATCAGACTCGGCAAGAATTCAAGATACAGCAGCACAGGCGTAACCTTACTGGAGGGCCGAGCGGCCGATCATGTCGAATGTCAGGTTGATCAGTTGAATCAACTCCACGCCAATCCAGCGCCCCGTCATGATCAACGTGACACCCACCGCTACCAGCTTGATACCAAACGGTAACGTCTGGTCCTGTACCTGCATCAGCGCTTGCACCAACGAGGTCAGCACCCCCACCACCACAGCCACGATCAGCGGCGGCGCCGTCAAGACCACCACCAGCAGCATGCCCTGCTTGAACAATACGATCGGTTCCATAGTCAGCTCAGAGATAGGAAAGGAACAGGCTGTCGAGCAGCCGCGACCAGCCGGACACCATCACAAACAGCAGCAATTTGAGCGGCAGGGAAATGGTCATGGGTGAAACCATCTGCATACCCAGCGCCAATAAGAGGTTGGAGACGATCAGGTCGATCACGATGAAGGGGATGTAGATCAGAAAACCGATTTCGAAGCCCGCCTGCAGTTGCGACAAGACATAGGCGGGAATCAGCAGGATCAGGTCTTCACGCTGGACCTCCTGGGCCATTTGCGCGGGCCAGAGGCGTTGCGTGTTCTCCAACAGATGGGTGAGTACGTCGGGGTCGAGATTGCGCAGCATGAATGCACGCAACGGCTTGATGGCCTCTGCGCCTGTCTGCAGCACGGTCTGCACATTGCTCGTGTCCAGTGGAGAAATCTTCAGACTTTCGGCGATCTGGTAGCCCACCGGCGCCATGATAAATAGCGACGCGGCCAATGCGATGCCGTTGATCGCCATACTTGGCGGCACCTGCTGCACGCCGATGGCGTTGCGGGTGATCATCAGCACAATCACGATCTTCAGAAACGATGTGCAGATGATCAACAGCATCGGCATCAGCGTCAGCGTGGCGAGAAACAGCGCGAGAACGAGGGGGTCCAGCCCCTGAAGTATCATCGGCCGAAGAGCACGCGGGACAACTGCAACCCCAGGCGACCGTCCACCTCCACCAACTGGCCCTGCCCAATCGGTCGATCGCCGTAATACAGGCCCGCCAGGCCAGGCGCGTAGCCGGTAATGCCCAGCACGGAGCCAGGGCCCAGATTGCGCAACTCACCCAGCGTGAGATTCAGTGTGCCGCAGCGAACATTCAGCGCCATGCTCAACTCATCGAATGGCTCATGGCCAAAGATATCCACCACGGGTTCATCCTGCGCATCCTCGGAGTAAGGGTGCGGTGCAAAATTCTCGTCCACAGACGTGTCCTCGATAGAAGAAAGGGTCAGGCGCATGGTGCCGTTTTCATCGTCAATACAGCCCCGCAACCTATGCCTGCCAACCTGGATATACCCGCTGCCCTGCGCCTGGAACAGGGTCAGTTCAGGCACCAACACATCACCGGCGCGCAGGCTGCGTACTTGTGCAATGGTCAGGCGTACGCGCCCCAGAGTTACGGCGATCGCCAGTTGGAGCCGCCCCGGCAGCGGTGCAGCGATAGAACGCCATGGGGCGGCTTCGCACAACGCGAGGAAGCTTTCAGCGCTCAGCCACACATAGCCCGTGGCCCGCGAAGCGCCCAGGGACACGCTGAGCCGGCAGCCGAAGCCCTCAGGGCGACCAGCATTCAGCAACCGCACATAACCGAACAGGTCACGTATCTGCGGGCTCAGATAGTGCTGAAGTAATTCCCAGAACCAGGAATTCGGATCGTTGCCGGCCTGGGCCAACGTCACCGGGCATTCGCCCATCAAGCTCAATTGCGGCCCCGGCTCACTGAACGCCAATACCCCACAGGTGGTTTCGAAGCACAACGGCTGAGCGCCAGCCGGCTCAGTGCCAGGTTCGAGGCATAATTCGCCACGTTGCTCGGCAACCTGGAACGGCATACGCAACCCGCGCCCCAATCGTCGCCGGGCAGCCACTGCATCAGCCCTTACCGTGCGCAAGGCCAGAGGTGGCAACATCATGCCGGCGCCGAATTTGCCACGTACAGCTGCACCGGTAACGCCAGGCTTTCGGCGAGCCTGCGCTCACACTGCTGGCGTACGTCTTGGAGCCAACTTGTCGTGGTTATCTGCTGCGCCTCCAGCTCGATATCCCATCCAGCCTTTTTTCGACGAATACTGGCGTTGATCCGCCCAAGGCGAGGCAAGTACATGGCCACCGACAGCGGCAAGGTTGAAACGCTTAGCAGCCGCGGCAGCAATTGCTCCGTCAACGACTGGACCATGACGAGGTCACTCGACCCCTTCATTTCGGCCTGTGAGGCGCTACGTCCCGAGCCCTCATCGTCACCACCGAACAATTGCGTGAAGAGTTGTCGTTGTTCCCAGGGCACCAAGGCGTCGACTTCGTGAACCCGTTCCTCACGGGGGTCGCGTCGACGCTGGCGTTCAGGCGTGTTGGCCGGGATCGGAGTCATATCGCTTCCTGCGTGAGTAAATTGGCCAGTTCCTGCAGTTTTTCAACCTGGCGCAGGCACAGGGTGACGTGCTTCTGTGCGAGACCCACTTCCACTTCACGCTGCTCTCGCTGGCCTTGCAGTTGCTGCAACTGCCCTTCTTCACGCCGGGTGCCGGCAGACAGGCTTTGTTCCTTGCGGCCCCAGGACTTCAGCGCCTGAAAGCTCACAACCTGCCCCTGATGCTCACTTAACAGTTGTGCAGATTGCCGGGCCTCGTCTTCGCGGGTTTTCTCAAGCGTGTCCTGCGCTTGCTGAATGTGCGCAACCAGCGCTTGCTGTGATCGTTTGGCTTCGCGCAGCGCACGCTCGGCACGGTCTGCTCGGTATCGGCGCAAACGGCGCAGCGTTTCGATTTCACCCGGCAGCTTTTCAGAATGGGACATAGGCGGTCAGCTCCGTCAGTTGATCCATGGTCGTGGTGAGGGGCGAAGGTTCGCGCAGGTCCTGGCGCAGGAAACTGTCGACTGCCTGACGGCTGTCCACCGCCATGTCGGTCAGGGCGTCATTGCCCGCCTGGTATTCGCCCAGTTTGAGCATCAGCTCGATCTGCTGGTAGGCCGACAACAGGCGCCGCAACGCGGTGCCGGCCTTGATATGCGCGGGCTCGGCGACGTTGGTCAGAATCCGCGACAGGCTGGCGAGTACGTCAACCGCCGGATAATGGCCACGCTCGGCCAACTTGCGTGACAGCACGATATGACCATCCAGCAGCGAGCGGACTTCATCGGCCACCGGATCATTCATCGAGTCCTGCTCGATGAGCACCGTGTAGATGGCCGTGATCACCCCCTCACGCGTCAACCCGGCCCGCTCCACGAGGCGCGGCAGCAGGCTGTAGACCGAAGGCGGCAGACCGCCTCGCCCCAAAGGCTCGCCCGCAGCCAGGCCGATCTCACGCTGGGCACGCGCAAACCGCGTCAGTGAGTCGATCAGCAGCAGCACTCGCTGCCCCTTGCGCCGAAACCCCTCGGCCAGTGCCGTCGCGGTAAAGGCTGCGCGGGCGCGCTCCATACTGGAACGGTCGGAGGTGGAGCACACCAGCACCGCCTTGGCACGCAATTGATCATCCAACTCATGGTCAAGGAACTCGCGTAGTTCACGACCCCGTTCACCGATCAAGCCAAACACGATCACATCGCAATCCACGTTACGGGCGATCTCGGCCAGCAACGTTGTCTTGCCACAACCTGCCCCCGCGAACAGCCCGACACGCTGGCCTTCCCCCAGCGTCATCAGGCCGTCGATCGAACGCACACCTGTGGCCAATGCGCGGTTGATACGCGGCCGTTCCGTGGGCAACGGCGCCTCGCACAGCACCGGAGTTGCATCAGGCGTATCCGCCTCGGCAAACGCGCTGGGCCCGTCGCCGGCAATCGGCCGGCCGAAACCGTCCAGCACCTGGCCCAGCAGGTCATCACCCACACGTACCCTGTGCGGCACGCCCAGGCGCTCCACGCCGGCACCTACGCTCACGCCTTCCAGATTGCCCAGGGCGCTGAGCACCGCGTCCTGCTGATCGAAACCGATAATTTCGGCCAGCATGTAGTCGCCCGGTTGTTTTTCAACCTGGCATAGATCGCCGATACGTGCCTGGGGCAGCCGGCATTGCATCAGCATGCCGTTCACGCGCTGTATGCGACCGCGCATCGTGACGGGCGCAAAGCTGTTCAACGCCGCCGATTGACTGCGTTGCCACGCCTCGAGGCGCTCTTGCAGCGTGCCGGTCACCAGCGCACCTCATACCGTTGCGCACCATCGAATACCACTTTGCTGTTGTCGATCAGCACCACGCGCAGGCCATTGACTTCATCGCCCACGAACAGTCGAGTGCCTTCCTCCAGAACCACGTGCCCGTTCGGTCCGCCGATGATTTGAACGATCTTGAACGGCAGTATCCCGTCGCGTACCCGCACGCGACTGATCACCGGCACCGCGGTATCGAACTCTTTGCCAAAACGGTCCAGCATGCGCGCAACCACATCAACGTCCTCCTGGGAAACATCACCACTGAGGGAAATCTGGCCGTTGATGACCTGCAAGCTGACCCGCTGGGCCAGCTCCCGCTCGCTGAGCATCTTCAACAACTGCTGGCGCACCTCGAACGGCGAGGCCAGTTCAGGCTTCTGAATCACCGTCGGCATCAGCGATGCCTGAGCATTGCGCTCCCCGCTGAAGATAATGCCGAGCGCCGCAGTGAGCACGGCAAACGCAAGTACCAGGCTGAGCAAACGCTTTTGTTGGGACGATGAAATGGCCGACAGTTTCAACGCAAGCGGCGCTTGCCCCGCAGGCTCGGAGAGTGGCGATGCCGGCATTGGAGCCGGGGCCTGCGGCCAGGGCTGATCGGCAAGGCTGACACACAAGCGAACGGAGCCGATCAAAAAGACCGTGTTCAGCGCAAGCTCGCCGATCTGCGCCAACACCTGCCCATCGCTGTCTTTAAGGAGTCCAGCCTCGGCCTGCACCGACCAGCGATCATCGGCCAAGCGCAAACGTGCGTGATGCTCGACGACCTCGGGATCGTTCAACAGCAGATCGGCATCCGGGTTGGCACCCAGGCTCCACTGCTCGCCAAATAACGGCAGCGCAGCGCCTTGATGCAAGCCATCCAGCACTCGCAGCTCGAACATCATGGGGCCACCCTCGGCTGGCATATCAATAAAGGGGTCATGCCACTGCCCCGCGCAGCAGTTCGTCCTGCCCCAGGTCAAATCGGCCCAGGACCTTTACCTTGGAATTGCTCCCCAGCTCGGCGAACGACATCACCGGCACATGGTTGAACTCATCCAGCAACAGGGCACGCAAGGGACTGCGCAAATCCTGAGCCACCAGCAGCACGCTCTTGGTTTTGGGCCGTAGCGCAAACGCCTGGTTGAGCAGGCCGACCAGGGCAGCGCTGCTGTCGTTATCGAGGGCGAAAAACACGCCGCTCTGGGTTTGGCGCAGGGCTTCGCGCAGGATGTTTTCGGTCTGCGGCGACAGCAGCCACGCGTGCAGGCCATCGGCCTCGCTGTACTGGTGAAAGATCTGAGACTTGAGCGCAATACGTGCGTAATCGGCCAGGGCATCCGGTTCGCGCTCATGCTGGCCGTACTCGATCAACGACTCGACGATCAACCGCACGGCACGCAATGGCACGCCCTCGGCCGCCAGGCGCTGCAGCACTGAGGAAAACCGTGAAAGCGGCATGATGCGTTGCAGTTCCTGCACCAGTTCCGGCTGGTTGTGTTCAAGCCAGCTGAGGATCGACTTGCTTTCCTGGATGCCAAGAAACCGCGGCCCGCTAAGAAGCATCGCCCGCTTCATGCGTTCGATGATCAGGCTTTGGGCAGTGAAACGCTCAACCTGTGGATCGTCGAGCAATGGATCATCAGGGCCGAGCCACAGCCAATCCGCTTCGTCCCGCTCAGGCAGCCCTCTTTCCCCTCTGTCCGGAGGTTGCGCCAAGGCGGCGTACTCGACCGCTACCCGGTCGCTGAACGTGGCCGTCACGACCGGTACTTCATGTACGCAAAAGCGCATCTCATCGACGGCCAGCGACTCACTGAACTCGGCTTCGAACGGCGGCAGCGTCAAACCGATATTGGCGACCAGCGCGTTTCGGGCCTGCCGAATCT
Organism: Pseudomonas orientalis; assembly: GCF_001439815.1. Classification (GTDB taxonomy): domain Bacteria; phylum Pseudomonadota; class Gammaproteobacteria; order Pseudomonadales; family Pseudomonadaceae; genus Aquipseudomonas; species Aquipseudomonas orientalis. The sequence goes on from NZ_JYLM01000013.1 coordinate 138,266, forward strand.
TTTGAACGATGTCGATGACCTCGGGGGTGTTGTACAGCTTCGGGTTGAACTGCAGCAGATACGGTCGTGACGGGTCGAAGCCACGCAGGTCTTCACTGCCGTTCTCTTCCGGACGGACCGCTTTCTCGTCCGGCGTCGCAGGGGCGGCCTCGCGCTGACGCTGGCGCATAAGGTAGTAACCCAAGGCGCCGGTCATCATCGAAATCAGAATGAACACCACGGTGGGCATGCCGGGAAGCGTGGCAAAGGCCAACATGCCCACCGACGCGATCATCCAGCTCTTTGGCTCGCTGGTCATCTGTCGGGCGATCTCGGCGCCGATGTTGGTGACGCCCTTGCGTCCGTCCGGCGCCACTCGGGTAATGATCATGCCGGCGGTCAGGGAAATCAGCAGCGCGGGAATCTGTGCAATCAGGCCGTCACCGATGGTCAGTACCGAATACAGCGCCATCGACTCACCTGCGCTCATGCCGTGCTGGAACATGCCGGTCGAGAAGCCCCCCAGCAGGTTGATGACCACGATGATCAGACCGGCAATGGCGTCGCCCTTGACGAACTTCATGGCGCCGTCCATGGCACCGAACAGCTGGCTTTCACGGGACAGCTGCTCACGTTTGTCCCGCGCCTGCGCACCGTCGATCAGCCCGGCGCGCAGGTCACTGTCGATCGACATCTGCTTGCCCGGCATCGCATCCAGGCTGAAGCGGGCAGCCACTTCGGCGACTCGCTCCGAGCCTTTGGTGATCACCAGGAAGTTGACGATGGTCAGGATCATGAAGATCACCAGACCCACCGCCAGGTTGCCGCCCACCACGAAATTGCCGAACGCTTCCACAATGTCACCCGCGTCCTGCTCAAGCAGGATCAAGCGCGTGGTGGCAATCGACAACGCCAGACGAAACATGGTGGTCAGCAACAGGATCGATGGGAACGACGAGAACGCCAACGGCCCTGGCAGGTAGAGCGCCAGTACGATCAACAAGCAGGAAATACAGATGTTCAGCGCGATCAGGATGTCCACCAGCCAGGTGGGCAGCGGCACAATGAAGATGAACACGATGGCCATGACCACCACCGCGCCGAGCACTTCGGCACGCCGTGCCACCTTGAGCAGCACGCCATTGATCGATGACAGCAGTGTCACCCGAACGTCCTCGTCTCGCCGGGCAATTGCAGGTGGCCGCGCTCTTCGCGGGCCAACTCAAGCATAACGTTCTTGAAAACCTTCACCGCAGCGGCTTGGGACTGAGCATCAAGCCACCAGGCGATGGGGACAGCTTTTACTTCCCGGGACAATTCATTGAGCGCGTGCAGTCGAGCAGCAAGCAGTGTCCCCCCAAACTCACTGGCCAGCCTTTGCACCTCAGGCGAATCGATACCGGTACTGGCGTAACCCAGAAAACGCTGCAACAGATCCACCGGATTGTAATCGACGCTCAGACGCTGGATCAGCGCCTCGCAGTTGCCCAGCACTGAGCGCAATTCGCGACACTCTCCCAGCCCTTTAAGCAAGAGGCGTAGCTTTTCCGTGGGCACAGACTGTGTGTGCGCAGCGATATCGCCGTTCAGGGCCTGAGTCATCAGGCCGACGCCTTTGGAAAACTCAGTCGGGCCGTACATTTTCAAGAGCGTTTGCAGCATCAACGCCAAGGATTGGCGCACAACCACGGAGGCGTAATACAGCGCACGCACGTCCTGACGCTCCTGCGGGTCCGCGCTGGCTTCTTTCAATGCCAAGGCAATATTCAGACCTGCCTGGATTGGCCCGCCGAAATCCTGTTTCAGCTCTTTCAGGGCGCTGCGTGCCAGGTCCTCTTCTACTTTTAATCCGCCGGTTTTCGCTTCGTTGGCGATGAACTGAAGCACCACGAAGGCACGCGCGGGGTCACTGCCGGCCAGGTTTACCAATTTTTCGACAGTGGGCTTGCGCAGCAACTCGAACCGGAGCCGACGAACAATGGTTTCCAGCGTGGTTTGGCCGGGATGACCCAGTTGTTCGTACAACTGCACGAGTTCCGCCACAGGCGATACTTTTGCGCCAATGGATCGCCGTCCCAGGGCTTGTGCATTAAGTGCCACTTCTTCGTTGAAAATCTGCGCAATGTCATCCAGGGCCAACGAACGGCTCGGCGCTTCGACAACGCTGACATTGGGCTTGTCCGCAGGCTGGATCTGCTGCACATCGCTGAAGGAATCGACTTTCATGTTCATGGGCGGGGCCAGAATGGGAAGTTTGTGTCCCTATGTGGCAAGTCGCCGCGATCCAGTTCCATCAAAACGTTTCACGACGATGGCTATGAAAATACCTGCACGCCCACACCGCACTCTTTGCAAGTTACGGCAAAAAAGAACCTGCAAATAAAATATATATTTATATAAATCAAATAGTTATGTGTTTTTCCCATTTGGCATAGGCAGTGCAAACGGGGTCCCTATCGAAACCATTTCGATCGAGCCTTCCCGGAGGAAAAACAACATGAAAATACCTATTGGTGATCTCGCTCACCTCGTCGGCAGTTCGCCTCAGTTCATGGTCGAACTGACGGAAGACCAGCAGAAAAAACTGCGACGCTTCATTCATAAACGCGTACTCAACCCCGAAGATGCGGACGACCTTCTGCAACTGACTTACCTGGAAGCATGGCGCAACAGAGAGCGTTTCAGCGGCCAGGCCACCCTCAGCACCTGGATGTGCGGGATCGCTCAGAATTTGATCCGCAACCACTTCAGGCGCATGTATGCCAAACCTGTGCACTGCGAGTTCGATGAATCGTTGTGGCATGGCCAGGACGAACACAACAGCCTGGATTGGGAATTTGAAGTCAACCGGCGCCTGGAAAAAACCCTGAGCGCCATCGACCATCTGCCGGTGGAAATGCGCAAAACGCTGTACGCTTCGCTCGAGACAGACGGCAGCTATCAGGACACCGCCGACGCGCTCGACATCCCCATCGGCACCGTACGCTCACGGTTGTCGCGCGCGCGTGAACAGCTTAAACGCGTGACTCACAACCCGTTGCAGCCATAAGTCCCGCTACAGCAAAACCGTTGGGCGAAAAGGATATCTGCCCAACATTCCCCACTCTTCCAGTACGCGGCAGCAAAAGACCGCAGCCTGAAAAGCCCCCCGCCGTTTATCCCGCCACTCGTCGACATTTCGCCTGTTTTTCGTTAAACAGTTGAAAGCGTAGAAAAAAATTTAACAAAAGCCCTTGACGCATTTGCGTTCTACGCGAATAATGCGCGCCACTTGGCTACATAGCTCAGTTGGTTAGAGCATAGCATTCATAATGCTGGGGTCCGGGGTTCAAGTCCCTGTGTAGCCACCAAGTACTAAAAACGGCTTACCGAAAGGTAGGCCGTTTTTTTATGCCCGCAGGAAAGTGTCGCCCAGTTGTCCTCCTGGCGACCTTCAGGCCATCGCACTCGGTGTTCTTATACGCTGGTCCGCCAAGTCAATGGTCAGGTCGTGGCGCGGCAGAGGGCTCAACGTATCGTTCAGGTTCATGCGCAAAGGTTTGTCCGCATTCGCTCCGTATTCGAAGTCGACGTTGACGTGCTTTTGCGTGTGACTGAGCGACGCGCGACTGGAAAAGCTGAGCGAGGTCAGGGCCGGCAACGACATGCCATGGGTCTGGGTCGCCGTATAGTTCAGACTCATGCTTTTCACACGCAGATTGTCGGGATCTTTGAGTGCTCGCTTGATCAGTGGCTCGGTGCTTTCGCCCGCCAGGTGACGACGCTCGATCGTGCGCAGAACCTGCGGTTTGAGTTCCATGCCGAGCGTCATCGAGGTGCCTTCACCCTGCTGCAGCTGCTGGATAATCTGCGCAAATTGCGGGTCATCCTTGAGCCACTGCACGATGGCAGCCTTGTTGCCCGGCGCGACATCGTCCAGCCAGGCAAATCGCCCGTTGTCGTGCAACCCCACCCGTGTCACGCCAGACTCGACCGACGCCAACTGACGCAAACCGGCTTTCATCAGAGCGTGCTGGGTCATACATTGCTCCAGCGACTGGCCGATAGTGTGGTAGTCATCCAGCTTCGTCGCCAAAGGTGGATGAGCCGCCATGAAACGCTGCAACATCGCCAACTGCTCCTGCGGGTCAGCCGATGGGGCAATGACGGCCAAGTCCTGCCTGAACTGTGGTGAGTACTGCGACAGACGCCTATGGATATCATCGATCTGCGCCTGCGTTACGGGTTGCGCAGCCCTGAAGGAAAAATCGACGGACCGGGATTGCCCGCGGTCGAATTTCACCCTGACCGACACCTCCGGCAAGGCAAAGGCTATAGCCGTTGGTCCTCCCGCTTCAGCTCTGCCCAGCGCCAGCGCGTTGACCGGCGCGAAGTTGGCCCCTGCTTCAGCCTCCCTCAGCCATTGCATGTTGCGCCCTTCGTTACGTCGGGTGCCCGTCGCTGAACGCACGCTGGACCGGTTCGCATCAGCGTGTGCCAGGTTGAGATGGCCCACACCGCCGATACCGGCCTGTATCACCGAGTCAAACTCGGCGATATTTTCCTGAGGTTTGTACATCAGCCGCAGCTGGGCGAGCCCGTCCAGACTCACATCGGCACTGACTTTGGAACCTTCTCCAGACGCGTGTTCCTTGCCCAGCGCCAATAAGTCCTGGAACCCCCCGGACTGCCCCATCAGGATCGACATCATCTTGCCGAAGTCAGCCTCCCTCACGTCAAAACCAATGCTCGCTTCCCTGCTTTTCTCGACGCTCGCCAACAACTCACCCGCCACCCTCAGACCAGGCCCCACGGCGCCACCGCCCTGGCCTAACGTCACCCCCAGACCCAAGGAGCCGGTCATACGCCGCATGTCGTCGGTGCTGATCTCAACGTGTGCACCCTGGTCGGTACGACTGATGCTCACACCATGGGTATGGGACTTCGAGGCCTCCAGGAAAAACTCCAACGGCGCCACCGGTTTTATGCCGGTCACTATCACACCCAGAGCCTGGCCCTGGGTTCGACTGGGGCTGAGGGTCTGACCACTTTGCAGTTGCCGCACTTGCTGCGTCATGGCGCCCTGTATGGACGCATCGGCGGGCAATCCCAGCAGCCCCGACAGGTGCCAATGCAAGGCGGACCCTGGAGTGCCAAGATCCTTGGCCAGCAGTTTGAAGTTGTCATACAGGGATTCCGCCTGGTCGTAGCTGACAATCTGCTGGCTGGACAGTGTGTGCACCGGGCCCTCTTCAAAGCCTTTCATCACTGCCTGAAGCGACGCCTCGATTCTTTTCAAGGCACTTGGGCTATGGCCGGACGTGCTGCTCAGCGCCTCAATCACCCCAGCCAATTGCTTAAGCGTGCCGGCATGGTGAATCAGGTCGCCCTCGATGAGGGCCGAAGGGTGGCCCAGATCTCGTTTACGCTCCGGTTTCCACTCGGGCAGCCTCAAGCCCTGCCCTTCGAAATTGGCCAGCAGCGTTGCGGTGAATTTTTGCGATGAGGGCTCGACCCGCTTGAACGCTTCGTACAGCCGGTGCAGCGTCGATTCGGGGCTCACCACCGTTCGGCTGAGCGTGGGCTGTGGGTCAAATGTCAGCCCATGCAGGTCGCCTAACAGACGGGCACTCGACTGGCTGCTCTGTTCGACTTTGGCCAACGCCTGGCTGATCTTCCCTGCCAGCGCCTGCCGCGGTCCAGGCTCGCTCAGGGCCGCAAGGCGGGCGCTCAGGTCAGCGCCAACCGGCCTGTTCTTTGAGAGAGACTCGAGCTGTTGGTGCAGGCGCTTGTCGTCAGCGTATACGCTCTCCAATCCCCGGCGCCCCTTCATGTGATGCCCGATGGACTGGCCTTTCTCAGCCAGGGCTTGCAAAGGATGGAAGTGCGCTTTGATTCCCTGGAAGACATTGCGCTTGATGGGCACCCCTTCGCGTGTTTGCCCCAACACATTGCTGCTGGCTGTCAGCGCGCCCCCTGGCACAGACGTGCGCATCTGGCCGGCCGTTAACGTATCGGCCAAGGCAGCCTCCTGCCGTGCCGGTTGCACCAGTCCCCACGCCATTGCGCTTGGGGCCGCGTTATCCAGTCGGTGGAACTGCTTGTCCCAACCGCCAATCAAGTGCTTGTCAGCCCCCATCCGCAGGGACTCCAATGATTGCTTCTGCGGCAATTCAACCTGGGTCCAGCGGGGCGCGGCGCCCTCGCTGCCTTGCCAGGCGTGGCGATCGAGCTTGAATAACTCGCCCGTCTGAGTGTGTGCGTAAAGATTTGCTTCATGATCCAGCGCCAGGGTTTTGATCGCGAGCGCCGGTGAAAGCCGTAACGGGCCGACCACCCCGTCCACACAGGCTTGGAGCTGATGGTCTTTATCGACGGTTACAAAGTTGCGGCCGTCGGCTACCGCGAAGCCTGTGACCGGACGCTGAATATCGCCCGCAAGCACTTCCTCAAGTGACACCAGGGGACTAGGCTTGGGCAGTGCGCTCAATTCATGACTGGCGCCCTCGAAGACCGGGTCACGCACCTTTGTGACATTCACCGCTTTGAGTTGCCCTGCTTGCAGCACATAGGCGCGTCCATCCAGGCCTCGCTCCAGATGGGCCACGCCCTTTTGTGCGCATTTGTCCCAACGTTGCGCTGCCGCATCCCAACTGAGCAATGTGCCTGAATCAAACGCAACCTTGCCGCGCAGCCCGAGATCGACCGCCGTCGTCAGTGCCTGCTGGCTGGGCAACGGCAGGCCTTTCTCGATGCCCTTGACCAGCACATCGCTCAGGTTCCATTCAGGGCGCAGCCCGCCTGCCTTAGCCAATGGCACGCTGTGCAATTGCTGCCGGGCATCACGAGCCTGGGCATTGAGCTGCCCGGCGTCATCATGGAAGAACCCTTCGACACGCACAGCGCCCTTCAACGCCTGCTCCAGCGGTAAGAGCGATTGCGCAACCATCGGCAGGGTGCCGTCGCGCGCCAGCCGCACATCCGCGCGCAGCAGTTCGCCGTCAGCCGTGGCGCCATACAGCGTACTGCCAGCCAAGCCGATTCGGGTGAGTTGCACAGGCGAGCCGCGCTCATCAATCGGGTGCACAGCCGTCATCTCGGCACCCTGAATCTGTACAATCGACGTGCCCTGAGCCTGGCTCAACACCACCGAAGTCCGCCCCTGCGCAGTGCTGTCCAGCGCCTGCGGAGGTGTCTTCAACAATTGCCCCTCACGGGTCAGCCCAATCCGGCTGTAGGTCCGGTTGTCGGCGTCGGGCAACCAGGTCAAGGTGAGGGGTTCGAAGCGATACAGGCGTCCTTCGTCAAGACGAAATTGCGTGCCCTCGGCGGTCGTCTGTACACCGCTGACGCTTCCCAAGTATCCCCGACCGGGGCCCAACTCCTCGCCGCCGCCGGTCGCGGGCAGGCTGCTTCTGAATACCGCCGCGACAGCGGGCGTGGGCTGAATATGAAACAGGTAATCTCGCTCATCCCTGAAGCGCAACGTACCGGCAACTGAGGCGCCGTCGGCGACATAATGCTTGCCCGGTGCGTTGAGATGGCGGGCGATATCACGGCCCACCTGGGTCGTATCAGGTTCCAACCGCCCATCTCTGAGGCGGATATCGAACAGCATTGAAGCAGGGTTCAACGATTGGTAAGAGGGCAGTCGCTGGACAGGCTCTGTGGCCGGGCGGGGATATGCATTATCGTGGTGAACAGGCTCGATAACGTCATGTTGTGCGTGGGGCAGACCATCTAATCTTCTGTGCATAGCAGGCTCCAGAACTAGATAAATACCAATTACCGAGTGAGCATTTGCCTCGTTTTGGTTCCAGCGTGGCGCTATAACCCCAGCCCGGTCCCCGTCTCTTCTGCGCTAAAGTCTGCTGACAGGAAGACCAGATCATTCTCAAAATGAACGGAGTTCAACGCGTGCTTTTTATTTCCCGCCGTCAACTGTCAACCGTTGCCTTCACGCTCGCCCTGGCCGGCTGCCACACCACGATCAATGAACAACCACCCGCACCGGAGCTGGGTTCGGGCTATCGCACCGACCTCGCCACTCGCCACGCCGCACGCCATATGGCAGCCGCCGCCAACCCCCTGGCCGCCGAAGCCGGGCGCGAAATGTTGCGTCAGGGTGGTTCGGCCATTGACGCCGCGATCGCCATGCAAGCGGTGCTGACACTGGTGGAACCGCAATCCTCCGGCATCGGCGGCGGCGCATTCATCATGCTGTGGGACGGCGAAAAAGTGCACGCCTACGATGGCCGTGAAACCGCCCCGGCCGGCGCGACGGAACGGTTGTTCCTGAACGCCGACGGTACGCCCATGGCGTTCACCGATGCGCAGATTGGCGGGCGCTCGGTGGGCACGCCGGGGGTGTTGCGGGCACTGGAAATGGCCCACAGCAAGAGCGGCCGCCTGCCATGGTCCAAGCTGTTCGAACCGGCGATTCGTCTGTCCGAACAGGGTTTCGCGATCTCCCCGCGCCTGCACAGCTTGATTGCCGCCGACCGTTTTATTGCGCAATCGCCGGACATGGCCGCTTACTTTCTGAATGCCGATGGTTCGCCGAAGGCCACCGGCACGCTGTTGAAGAACCCGGCGCTGGCGAAGGTGTTCAAACGTATCGCCAAGGAGGGGCCGAACGCGCTGTATCAGGGGCCGATTGCCGATGAAATCGCACGCAAGGTACAGGGCAATCGCAATGCCGGCAGCTTGAGCCAGGCCGACCTCAAGGGCTATGCCGCCAAGGAACGCACACCGCTGTGTACCGACTACAAACAATGGAAGGTGTGTGGCATGCCGCCGCCCTCGTCGGGTGGGATCGCTGTTGCGCAAATCCTCGGCACATTGCAGGCGCTGCAAACGCGCGATCAACGCCTGGCCATTGCGCCGATGACGCCGCTCAAGAGCTCGTCGCCCGCCGGGCTTGAGCCCACGCCCGAGGCGGTGCATCTGATCGCTGAAGCCGGGCGCCTGGCTTTCGCCGACCGCGCGCTTTACGTGGCCGATGCCGACTTCACGCCGGTGCCGGTTGCCGGCCTCGTTGCGCCAGACTACCTGGCCCGGCGCGCCGCGCTGATCGGTGAGCGCAGCATGGGCATCGCCAAGCCGGGCCAGCCGGCAGGCCTTCAGGTAGCCTACGCGCCGGACCGTTCACCGCTGCGCATCTCCACCTCGCAAGTAGTGGCCGTGGATGACCAGGGCGGCGCCGTATCCATGACCACTACGATAGAGGCGGCGTTCGGCGCCCACGTCATGGTCCAGGGTTTTTTGCTCAATAATCAGATGACCGACTTCTCGTTCATCCCCGAAGAAAACGGCCAGCCCGTCGCCAACCGCGTGCAGCCCGGCAAGCGTCCGCGTTCGGCCATGGCGCCAACGCTGGTGTTCGATCGCCAGAGCGGTGAGTTGCTGGCCACCGTGGGTTCGCCGGGCGGCTCGCAGATCATCGAGTACGTGAGCAAAACACTGGTCGCTATGCTGGACTGGAAGCTCGACCCACAGGCCGCTATCGGCCTGCCGAACTTCGGCAGCCGCAATGGCGCAACCGAGCTGGAAGCCGGGCTGTTCAGCCCGGGCGTGAAGCAGGCCTTGAAGAACAAAGGTCATGAACTGAGCGAAATCGACATGACCAGCGGCGTCCAGGCGATCGTGCGCACACGTGATGCCCAGGGCAAGGTGTCATTGAGCGGTGGTGCAGACCCGCGGCGTGAAGGCGAAGCACTGGGGGACTGATCCGCCGGGGTGGCGAGGGCGACTGCTCCCTCACCACCCATTTAAGCCCTGTAACGGACGGTCAGCGATTCGCTATCAGATGTGAACCGAACAAGACGTAGCATCCCCCGGCAAAACGATCGAGCCATTTACGCGAACGGCCGTAAAGAGCGGCCATGCGTTCGCTGGAAAACAACAGTGCCACACTGGTATACCAACTGAACGACAAGGTCGCCATGACGATCACCGCCAACGTCAGCAACACCGGCGAAGGCGACGGCGGCATGGTGGATGCGAAGATAGTGGCGACGAACAGCGCCGCCTTGGGGTTGGACAGGTTACCCAACACCCCCAGACGCCAGGCGGAAAACAGCGAGCGCCGCGCCGCATCCGGCAACGGGCTCTGGCCCATATTCGCTGCCGAGCGCTTGAACAATTTGAGCCCCAGATAAATCAAATAGCAGCCCCCAATGATCTTGAACGCCAGGTACAACATAGGCGCGGCCGTAAACAGCGACTTGATCCCCAGTCCACCCGCCAATCCCCACAGGATCGTACCAGTGGCCACGCCCGCCGAAGCCACTACACCATGTCGGCGCGAACAGCTGGCGGCCAATTGGGCGGTGTTGAAAAAGTTGGGCCCAGGCGTGACCACGGCCACCGTCCACAGCAGGGCCAACGAGACCAGCGGCGCCACATAAGCGGGGTTGAACAGTTCCATCGCGGCCAGCGCCTTCAAGGCAATACACAGCCTGGATCATAGGCCTGGCCGAACAACTGCACAATCGTACAAGACCCCGGCAGACAAGGGCCGCAGACTCGGCTAACGTGTTTCCACCTTCTTTTGTGACAGTCACCATGGGCAACCCTACCCACACGCTGGACTGGCTGCACCGCGCGCCGCACGCCAGTGGCCTGGACCGTATCGAAGCCTACTTTGCCGGCTTCGCATTCGACCCTCATCGCCATGACACCTACGCCATCGGGCGTACGCTGTTCGGTGTGCAGAGTTTTCATTATCGCGGCGGCATGACCCACAGTTTGCCCGGCACCACCATGGTGATTCACCCCGATGAAACCCATGACGGCCGCGCGGGCAGCGATGAAGGTTTCAAGTACCGGATGATCTACGTGGAACCGGCGCTGATCCAGCAGATCCTCGGCGGCAAGCCGTTGCCCTTCATACCCGGCGGCGTGTCCACCGACCCGCGACTGCACCGCGCCAGCGAGGTATTGCTGCAAAGCCTGGATTGCCCGATCGACCCGATGCAGGAGCAGGACGCCATGTTCGACCTGGCCCACGCGTTGAGCGCTGCGTCCGGCGTTATCACCAGTCGCAAATCCTTCGATTACATCGCCGCCGAGCGCGCCCGGGAATTTATCCACAGTGCCCTGGGCCGCAGCATCACCCTGGATGAAATCGCTGATCACGCCGCGCGCGACCGCTGGGCGTTGTCGCGGGATTTTCGCCTGCTGTTCGGCACCAGCCCCTACCGCTACCTGACCATGCGCCGGCTGGACCTGGTGCGCCAATTGCTGGCACAGGGCGTGTCCCTGGTGGATGCCGCGATGAGCGCCGGCTTCACCGACCAGAGCCACATGACCCGGCAATTTCGCAGCACCTACGGCATGCCGCCGTCGCGCTGGGTGAAAATGCTCGGACGCTGACTCAAGACCTGGAATGCATTCAAAATGTGGGAGGAGGCCAAGCCCTAATGCTTTTGTAGGAGCGAGCTTGCTCGCGAAAAACTCACAGGCGCCGCGTTCATTCAGGAAGCACGCGTTATCGTTAACGTTTTTCGCGAGCAAGCTCGCTCCTACAGACGGCATCAGGGCCTGCCCCTTCCCACAGTTCAGATAAGGCGGCGTTGGCATTTGGTCATGGTTTGTAAAGGGCCAGCAAGCCGTGTCCCTTTAAATTGCAGGACGTTTCCGAGACAATCCTCGCCGCCTTGTGCCTGTTGGAATCGATGGCTAGTCTTCGGCCCGTCACTGCCTTTTCGGTGATCGGGTTTAGTCGCCCGGATTTAATAGGCGCATGGTCCTCCATGAGGTTTTATGGTGGCTGTGCGCAGGGCGCCCTCGGGTGCGCCGGACTTTGCCTATTTGCCGGTCGACTAACCTGCGTACAGCCGCCACCCAACGTTTAGTCGCGACGGGGTCGGCTCCTTTGAGCTAATAGGAGTTACACCATGACCAAAGCCCTTCCCGATCCACCCATGGATTGCCTCGTCGTCAATGAAGAACTCAGCTTCGAAGACGCCCAACTCTATATTTCCCATCTGATCCACAGCGCATCGGCTACGGTGTGGGACTGCTGCGATCACCTGCAACCCCACGACCGCGCAAGAATCCATGCCGCATGGCATCTGCTGGAAATGGCCAAAACGGTGATAAACCGCACCATCGAATGCATGCCACGAACCTGAAAACACCACAAAACCAATGTGGGAGGGGGCTTGCCCCCTCCCACATGAATCACGATCATCGTCCTGCCCTGAGCCTCAGCCAGCCAGAGTGTGGCGCTTGCCGAACAGCGTCACACTCGCCACGCCCACCGCCCCCATCACCGCGCAATACCCCACGCAAATCCACGGACTGGCAGGCATCAACGCAATCAGCAGCAGCGGTGTGGTACTCGCCCACAGCGCATAAGCGATGTTGTAGGTAAAGGAAATCCCCGACACCCGCACTTGCGCCGGAAACAGCCCGACCATCACCGACGGCACCGTGCCCACCACGCCGCAGCTCAAGCCGGCCACGGCATACGCCGCGCCCAGCCAGACCCCGCCGCTGATCAGGCTGGCATACAGGACAAATACCCCCACCGGCAGCAGCAGGCTGTAGACCAGCACCGCGCGCCAGGCGCCGATGCGGTCCACCAGCAGGCCGGCCAATACGCAGCCGATGTTGAGAAACACAATGCCCAACGCGCTCAAGGCGAACGTGCGGCTGGGGCTCATGCCGAAGGTTTTCTGCATCATGGTCGGGGTGATGACGACCAGCACCACCACGGCCGACGTCAGCACGCACGTGAGGATCATCGCCGGCAGCAGCACGGCGCGGTGGTCGCGCAATACGGTGCGCAGCGGCAGTTCGGCGGCGGCCTGGCGGCGCGCCTGCATTTCCAGAAAGACCGGGGTTTCGCTGAGCCAGCGGCGCAGCCATACGCCGATCACGCCGAATACGCCGCCGAGCAGGAAGGGGAAACGCCAGGCGTAGTCGAGAATCTCGGCCGGGGTGAAGACCTGTGCGAGCAGCGTGGCCGTCAGTGCGCCGAGCAAATAACCGAAGGTCAGGCCGGCTTGCAGGAAACCCAAGGCATACCCGCGATGACTGCGCGGGGCGTGCTCGGCGACGAAGGTCCAGGCGCTGGGCACTTCACCGCCCACTGCGGCGCCTTGCAACACGCGCAGCGCCAGCAGGATCAGCGGTGCGAAATAGCCGATCTGCGCGTAGGTCGGCATGATTCCGATCAGCAGGCAGGGCAAGGCCATCATCAGGATGCTCAAGCTGAACACGCGCTTGCGACCCAGGTGGTCGGCAAAGTGCGCCATCAGGATGCCGCCCAACGGGCGCGCGAGGTAGCCGGTCACGAAGATGCCGAAGCTTTGCAACAGGCGCAGCCACTCGGGCATTTGCGGCGGGAAAAACAGTTGGCTGAGGGTCAGCGCGAAGAACACGAAGATAATGAAGTCGTAGATTTCCAGGGCGCCACCGAGGGCGGCCAGGCCCAGGGTTTTGTAGTCGGAGCGGGAGAAACGCTGCGCCTGTGAAGAAGCGGTGGCAGTCATGTGCATGCTCGGCAGACAAACAAAATGGCGTGCAGATTATGAGCTGAACCGGATCCTGGCAATCGCGACAGATATATTTGTTTTACTCATTGATCGATGAAGATACCTACATTCCCAAATCAATGAGCGTAGCGGAACATGCCGCAAAACTGACGCGCCTGCCGTTGCAACAGGCGCAATCACGAAGACTCACCGTCATACCGGACGCGCCTCAGCCAATACCTTGGCACGAAACTTCAGCGGTAATCGGCAGGTGTCAGCAAATCCGGAGATGCGAAAACGTCCCACCACTTCTCTGACGGCTGCTCGTTGTAAATCAAGGGCGGTTGAAGGTTTCACGGTTCACCTCGGTGACATCCATTAGAAGACGAGTCTAGCAGCGCTCGCACTGAGTAGACACGCCCCACCCTTCAAACCGGTGTCTTCGTTCCGTCACATTGCGTTGCTACCGTCCTGCGAAATATCTTGCAACATCTCGCCAAGGATTCCCGCGCATGAGTGACGAGCACGAAGATCGCCCTTCCACAGATTCCATAGGCCAGCCGCCGGTTGACTCCAGTCGCCGCCGATTCCTGGGGGGCGCTGCGGTGCTGGGGGTGGGCGCGACCTTGAGTGCCTGCGGCAATACCAGCGAGGCACCGGAAAAACCGGTGACGCGGCCACTTACAACACAGGAGCTAGACAAGGCCCTGCGCGACCAAGTGAAAACCGTCGTCGTGATTTACGCGGAGAACCGCAGCTTCAACAATCTGTTTGCGGAGTTCCCCGGGCTGGAGAAACCGCTCTCGGCGCTTTCCGCTACGGATTACCAGCAACGTGACCGCGACGGCAGCGTATTGCCCGCCCTCCCCCCGACCTGGGGCGGCGTGTTGCAGGTCGGCCCGCAAAGCGTGGATGGGGTGACCTACCCGAGCGCCGTGCAGTTCCAGGAAAACCTGCCCAACGCACCGTTCGCCCTCAAGGGCCCGAATGCCGAAGACTTGCCCCTGAGCCTGGTGACCCGTGACTTGTGGCACGTGTTCTATCAGAACCAGATGCAGATCAACGGCGGCAAAAATGATGGTTTCGTGGCCTGGGGCGATTCCGGCGGCCTGGTGATGGGCCATTACGCCCAGAGCCGTTACTCCCTGCGCTTGTGGGACGTCGCCCGGGAGTTCGTGCTGTGCGATAACTTCTTCCAGGGCGCGTTCGGCGGCTCGTTCCTTAACCATCAATACCTGATCAGCGCCACCGCGCCGACCTATCCCAATGCTGCGCAATCGGTGGCCAAGGCGCAGATCGCCACGCTGCAAAGCGACGCCCCCGGCGACACGCGCCTCAAACCCCTGGACACCTCGCCGGCCAGTGCCATGACCGGCCCGCCGCAGTTCGGCCCCAGCGCCTTGACGCCGGACGGTTACGCGGTCAACACGCTGGCGCCGCCCTATTGGCCGACCTGGATCCGCGACCCGCAAAACCCCGATTATTCCAAACCGGACCTGCCCAACGTGCTGGTGCCGCAAACCCATGACCACATTGGCGACAAGCTCTCGAAAAAGAACATCGACTGGGCCTGGTACGCCGGCGCGTGGCAAGCCACCCTCGATCAATTCAAGGACTCGGGCGGTATCCCCAAGATCCCGAACTTCCAGTATCACCATCAGCCGTTCAACTACTTCAAGCAGCAGGGCCCGGAGAACCGCGCGGAACGCGACAAACGCCTGCGCGACGGCGGCTTGGGCGATGAAGCGAGCACCAATAGGTTCTTCGCCGACGCCCAGGCGGGCAAGCTGCCCGCCGTGAGTTTCTACAAGCCCCAGGGCAACCTGAACATGCACGCCGGCTATGCCGATGTGGCCTCGGGCGACCGGCATATCGTGCGCGCCCTCAAGGTGCTGCAGGAAAGCCCGCAGTGGAACAACATGGTGGTGGTGGTGACCGTCGATGAAAACGGCGGCTGGTGGGACCACGTGGCACCGCCCAAGGGTGACCGCTGGGGCCCGGGCACGCGGGTTCCGGCGCTGGTGGTGTCGCCGTTCGCGCGCAAGGGCACGGTTGACCATACGGTCTACGACACCGCGTCGATCCTGCGCCTGATCACCCGCGTGTTTGAGCTGGAGACCCTGGATGGCCTCAAGCAAAGGGACGATGCGATGCGCGCGCGCGGCCAGAAACCCATGGGGGATTTGAGCAACGCCTTGCAGTTCAGGGTTTAGCGTCACTTATCCAATCGCGACACCCGCTGCGATTTAGCACGCGGTTTTCCTGGTCAGCCGCTACTGTGTGAAGGTGGGCTTTCACCCCGCGCAGACGGGCTTTCGCTGACAAGGAATCAACTATGTTCAAACCAACCACGCTGGCCTTGACCCTGGCCGCACTGATGGCCAGTGCGGTCGTACAGGCCGACATCGAAGTGCCGTTGGGTAGCACGCAACGTGTCACCCAATTATTCGCGTTTCCCAACAACTGCAACGTGATCTGTTTTCGGCCCTGGACGCTGGAACAGACCGCCGAGCATTATCTGAACCAGAGCCTGCAACGTGACGGCTACAGTCGGGCCAAGGTCAGCGTCAAGGTCCATGATGGTCAGGTCGCCGCCACCTTCAGCGGCGTGCCGGACGGTTACGGCCAGCCCCTGACGGCCCTGCTCGATACCGCCGACCTGGCTTACCAGGGCGCCAGCCAGCTCAACACCGACGGTAAATGGGCCTATAACTGGTACCTGTTCCTGCCGTTGGGCATGGCCCTGGAAAACCGCAAAAGCATCGAGCTGCTGCACTTCCCGCCGGACTATTCGCTGACCCAGGCCCAGGACTACCTGGAATCGGCCACCACCGACCGCTGGGCGACCTTGCTCACCAGCAATGGCATTCCTGCCGGCGAAACCCCGGCCTACCAGACCATTATCGATATCGCCCCCATCGCCGCGCCGTCCAATGCCGGTAAAGACCTGGAAGCGGTCTACAGCTATTTCACCGACTACCAGACCCGCATGGTCAAGGAGTTGAGCCTGCGCACCGACGGTGCGTTGCCGATGGTGGCGTTCGGCGCGCCGGTGCGCAGTTGGATCAAGCAACAATACGGGCAGACCGTGGCGGTGCTGGGCCTGGCGCAGATCAGCCCGGAGCCGGGCAAGCCGGTGTGGGTGCTCGGCGCCAACCACCCCAGTTACATCTGGTACGCGGCCAGCCCGGACACCTATGACGGCAATGAGCAAAAGGCCGATGAGGCCGGCTTGAAAGTGATGGGCCAAGACCTGAGCGCGGCCTGCTGGCAAGCCGGCATGGGCCAGAAACCCGCCAGCGACGCGAACGTGTTGCTCAAGGCATGCATGAATACCTGGCAGGTCACGCGCAAAGAGCAGACCTGCGAGTTGTTCTACACCTCGGTGCGCAACCTGACTCCCGAGCAGGCCAACGCCAAATGCGCCACGCCCACCATCAAAGCCCAGTTGAAACAGCTGCGCAGTGCCGCCCCGGTTCCCACCCTCGCTCCGCCCGCGTTGTGAGCCATGGCAACGATTTCCACTGCCAGAGCTGACAGTGGAAATCGACCAATAAACGGTCTTAGGCTTCGCCCAACGGTCGCAGACGGTACTGCGGCGGCAGTTGCTCGAAGCCACTGATGGTGGTGTTCAAGCTCTTCCAGCGGCCATCCTTGATGCCATAGATGCAGCCATGAATCGACAGGCTCTGCCCGCGGTGCCAGGCGTTTTGCACAATGCTGGTATGGCCGACGTTGGCCACCTGCTGAATCACGTTCAGCTCGCACATGCGGTCTACGCGCTCGTCTTCAGTGGGCAACTGGGCCAGCACGTCGCGATTCTCGTAGTAGAGATCACGAATGGTGCGCAGCCAGCCGTCGATCAGGCCGAACTGGCGGTCCTGCATCGACGCACGTACGCCGCCGCAGCCATAGTGGCCTGTGACGAGAATGTGCTTGACCTTGAGCACATCGACTGCGTACTGGATCACCGACAGGCAATTGAGGTCAGTGTGCAGCACCACATTGGCCACGTTGCGGTGCACGAACAGATCACCGGGCAGCATGCCGACGATCTCGTTGGCCGGTACACGCGCATCGGAACAACCGATCCACAGGTATTCCGGGGTTTGCTGGCGGGCGAGCTTGGCGAAGAATTCGGGATCTTCCTGTTTGATCGCATCCGCCCAGCGTTCGTTGTTGTCTAGCAGGTCTTGTAGTTCGTTCATCAGGGAAAGCCTCAGGAATGATGCGCAGTTTTGTGACTGACAAGCCCTCGTCCGGGTCACGCCTGGCGCAAATTAGCTTGAATCTTTGGGGGCCATAGCCTGTCCACACACTATAAGCCCCACAGTATGAGGATTGGCCATGACTGAATCACGACGTCCCTACGGTGCTACGCAGCCCGAACCGATTGATGATAACGAAGACCGCATGGGTTCGATGCGCGAGCTGGATTTTGATCAAGAAGACCAGACGGCCGAAATCGGCGATGAAATCCCGCGTGGCGAGCGCGAGCACCTGATGCCCGACGAGCGGGTGCGCGAAGCGGGCATGACCGGTGCTTCGACGGATGATCATGAGTCGACCGATGACGACATGAGCCCGGAAACGCTGATTCATGAGGATGGCGCGCGGGATGCGCGGGAAGCCGGTGAAGATGGCGCGGCGGACTACGATCTGAGCGTGGTTGGTGAAGAGGATATTGGCGGCGGAAATGGCCTTGATGAGGCCGAACTGGCCGACCTGGACCCACTCAACGGCAAGCGCTGACACCACGCAGTTCAACATGTGGGAGGGGGCTTGCCCCCGATAGCGGTGTGTCAGGCGCTTATCTGTAACTGATACACCGCCATCGGGGGCAAGCCCCCTCCCACATGGATTTTGGTGTTAGTCGACCAGAGTGCAGGCCATCACGACCGCATCTTCACCGCCGGGTAATACGCCCCATCTGGCCCGCTCACCGGCAAGCGCTGACACAACGGCGTCAAATGTGGGAGGGGGCTTGCCCCCGATAGCGGTGTGTCAGGCGCTTATCTGTAACTGATACACCGCCATCGGGGGCAAGCCCCCTCCCACATGGATTTCGGTGTTAGTCGAGCAGGGTGCAGGCCATGACGACTGCGTCTTCGCGGCCGCCCACGGCAGGGTAGTAATCCCGGCGGCGGCCAATCTCGTTGAAGCCATAGCGCTCATACAGGCGAAATGCCCCGGTATTGCTGTCTCGCACTTCGAGGAAACATTCCCGAGCGTTGGCCGCATAGGCGCGAGACATCAGATGCTCCAGCAACGCCAACCCCAACCCTCGGCCCTGATTCTCCGGCTTGACGGTGATATTCAGCAGGTGCGCCTCATCGAGGATGATCTGCACCACGCCATGTCCCACCTGCTGCTCGCCTTCGAACATCAGCCAGATCTGGTACTTGCCCAACCCGTCGAGAAAAATGCCCCGGGTCCAGGGGTGGCTGAACGCCGCGTATTCGATCTTGAGCACGGCGTCGAGGTCGGCCTCGGTCATCGGGCGAAAGGATAAAGCCTCACTCATCGGTTGTTTTCCAGCGCGCCATCAGCCGGCGCATGGCTTGCCAGACATCAGCCTTACGCTGTGGCTCTTCCATTAATAATTCCAGGCCCGGCAGGGCCCATACCGAACCCAGGCTTTCAACCTGCAGCTCGCGGTACCAGGCTTCGGCATTGGCCTCACCGGCAAAGCGCACGGCGGGCAGGCCGATCAGCCACAGGCATGCGCAAGGTTCGTCTTCCAGGCGTGCCGAGACAAAACTTTGTACAAAATCCCGTGCGGCTTCCGGGCCCTGGTCCATGGTGCCGCGCACCAACAGCGGCCAGCGCACAGGGTCGCCGACGATTTGCGGGCTGTCGGGCAGGCCGGCGGCGCGCAGCATGTCCTTGAGCAGCAGGTAGGCGGGGTCGCGCGACTGAAAACGTTCGCCGGTGGGCAATTCCACCAGCAGCAGGCAACGGCCCGCACGCAGCAGCTGCAGGGCAAAGCGTGGCGGCGGCACCACCGGGGCCTTGACCACGGGGGCGACCTCTTCGACCGCCGCGGCTTTGGTCACTGGCGATGGGCGCGGGACTTCGATCCTGGCCCGCTCGACCACAGGGCGCGACTCGGCCACAGGCTTGACCACCGCAACCGGCGCGGCGGCTTCTTCGCCTGAGGGCTCGAACGCATCAGTGGGCTCTGGCACCTCAAACAGCTCGGGCCGCGACGGCGCGGCAAACGGCAGTTCGGTGCGGGGCAGCCAGTTGACCACCTGCATGGCGCTCAAGTAAGCGCGACGTCGGGACTCGATAAGCACAGCTCGGCCACTTGTGGATAACTAAAGAGCGGGGATTCTACCGCTGTTCGGCAACAATCGCCCACTGCACACTGACCGGCTGTGGATAAATCCCGCGCCCGATGCAGTACAATCGCGACTTTTAATCGCCAACCAGCCGGCCATTCCCATGATCGAACCCAAGCGCGTCCTGCGCGCCCTCGCCGAACACTGGGCCTTACTTGAGCCACTGTGCGAACACTTCGACCAAGGCACCCTGAGCCTGAGCGAACTGCGCGCGCAACTGGCCGCCCAACAACTGGACAGCACGCCCCAGGACATCACCAGCCTGCTGGACGTATGGATTCGCCTGGATATCCTGGTGCCTGTGGCCAAGAGCCCGAACCGTTTCGAGCTCAACGCGCAGATCCACGACTTCCTGGCATATCTTCGCAAGGAGCACCGGCTTGGCCTGTGCCTGGAAATCGAAGCCTACCTGCGTCATCTCGAGCGCCTGGCCGGTTATATCCAGGACGCCTTCGACATCCGCGATGGCCACGACCTGGCCCGGCAACTGCGCCTTTTGGATATGCGCGTGCGCGACGTGCTGAAAAAGCTCGCCAACGACGAACAGGCCCTCGCGGCCGTGGCCGACCGCGCCAAGACCAGCGACCGCCAGATCCCCTTGCGCCAGCGCTACGCCGAAGTATTGGCGACGTGGGACGAATACGTCGAGCCGATGATCCAGCTGGTGAACGCCGACGGCGCCTTCGAGCAAGGCGTGCGCAAGGTCGAGAATGTGCTGCTGCGCATGCTCACCGAGCAGCAGCGCCTGGGCCAGTTGGTGGACGACGACATGCTGCTGCGCACCCACGCACGCATCCTCGAAATGCAGACCAGCGCCCAGTTGACCTTGCGCCATGCGCGCGAGCTGCTGTTGCCGCTACGCGAAGAAGCACGTCGGCACAACGCCGTGACCCGTGGCGCCGCGCTGGCCCTGTCAGCGATCCGCCGCAAAGGCCTGGACGCGGTGCCCCAGGCCGCCATGCCCCTGTTCACCCGCCCGCAAAGCACCTTCCTGGGCAGCGCGAGCCAGGTGGAAGCCTATGTGTATGCCCTGGCCAATTTCGAGCCGAAACCGGCGCGTTTCCCCAAGGCGCACAAAACCCACAAGGGCGAAGCCCAGCGCGCGCCGCGAACGGTCAAGGAAATGCTCGAGCGCTGCGAAGACGCCCTGCCGATGCCGGACCTCATGACCTGGCTGCTGGAGCAGGAACCGGACGGCGCCACCGACGAGTTGCTGTACTGGTTCTCGCGGCTCTCGCGGGAAAAACGCTTCAAGCGCGAACGCCTGGAGCGCCGCGACTATCACACACACGAGCACCAGGTCAGCCTGCGCTCCTTCGCCCTGCTCCCGGCCGGCGTTGACGCCACCGAGAATTCTGCGAGCACGCCTTATGCATCTTGATCTATCCGAACTGTCCCAGCTGGCGCCGATCTTTCGCGAGCTGTTCAAGGGTTACCACGTCAGCCGTCGCGACCCGGAACTGTATGCGCAACTGTCGAACTTCCAGGACCAGTACCGCACGCTGTTCAAGGCCCTGGGTTTTGAGCTGGTCTGCGATACCCGTGGTTTCTATTACTTCGTGCCGGATTCGGCCATCGCCAGCGCGCAGGTGAACAAGACGGCGCAGCGTCTGGCGCTGTTCACCTTCATCCTCGTCGAGCACCTGGCCGACCAGGGTCGCGACCCGGTCGCCGTGCTCGACGGCGGCAGCCTGGGCCGCGATGAGCTGCCGTCGTTGCTGGAAAAGTACCGCGACCTGTTTATCCAGGCCGAAGTGCAGACCCAGGAAGAGCTTGAAGAAAAAATCATGCGGCGCATGACCCAGTTGGGCTTTGCCGGCGAAGACAACGGCATCTATCGCTTCCTGCCGCCGATGCATCGTTTCCTCGATGTGTGCCTGTCGGTCCAGCAGGACCGCGACCTCGCTGCCAGCGTGCACAGCGTGTTGCCGCTGCCGGTGCCGGTGATCATCGACGCAGACAGCGATGAAAAACTGCTGAAGACCGATGACCCGCTGGACTTGAGCGACTTCGCTGAAGAAAGCGAAGAAGACGCCCTCGCCCGCGCCATTGCCGAAGAACAGGAGACCGACGCATGAGTAAGGAACGCTACGGCATACGCCGTTTCGCCCTGTTGAACACCGCCGGCTACAGCCTGGGCTTGTTCCCGCTGGAAGAGCCGCTGTCGGTGTACGGCGCGAACAACCTGGGTAAATCCGCGTCGATCAACGCGTTGCAGTTCCCGATCCTGGCGCGCATGTCGGACATGAGCTTCGGCAAATACACCCTGGAGCAATCGCGGCGCTTCTACTTCGCCACCGACACCAGCTACATCCTCGTGGAAGTCTCGCTGCCCCACGGCCCGCACGTGATCGGCGTGGTGGGGCGCGGCCCCGGCGGTGGTTTCGGTCACCAGTTCTTTGCCTACGCCGGCAAGCTGGACCTGGCCCACTACCAGAAAAACGACACCTGCCTGCGCCAGAAGGAGCTGTTCACCAACCTTGAGCGCGAAGGCCTGAAAGCCTATGAACTCAAGCCTGATGAACTGCGGCGCCTGCTGGTGGGCGGCCACACGTCGATCCCGCTGGACCTGACCCTGATTCCGCTGCGTTCCACCAGCGAACAGAGCCTGAAGACATTCCGTGCGCTGTTTATCAACCTGCTGCACATGCGCGAAATCACCGCGGCCAAGCTCAAGCAATTGTTCCTCGATGCGTTCGAACACAGCTTGCGTTCCGGCAGCGTGGATTACATCGCCGCGTGCGAAGAAGCCTTCCGCGATGTGCGGCGCATGGAGCAGGACTACCATTCACTGGTGGCCGCCGGGCCGTTGGTCGAAGCGCTCGCCAATGGTGTGAAACAGCGCGATATTTTGCGCGGCAAATTGCATCGTCTGTCGCCGCTGCTGGATTCGCTGCTGGGCACCTGGTCGGACTACGCCAGTGCGCGCAAGGAAGAGCTGACGATCCAGGCCGAGCACTATCGCAACGAGCAGGATGCGCTGCAGCACGACCAGCGCGGCGGTACCCAGGAGCTGATGCGCCTGGAGCGCGAGATCAGTGGCATCCAACGTTGGCTGGGCGAGCTGTCGGTGCTCAAGCATCGCTTCGCGCTGGTCGACGATGTGAGGGTACTGGAGCAGCAACTGCTCGCGGCCAAGGATGCTCACGACGAATTGGCGGGCGCCCTGGCGCAATCCCGGCAATTCAGCGCCGAGGACTTGGACGAGCGCCTGCGCGACCTGGAAAAACGCCTGAAGTCGGTCAAGCAGCAACTGGACCACGCGGACAACAACAGCTACGCCAAGCTGCGCGAAGAGTTCTCACAGCAGGATGTCGAGCGCCTGATGCGCCTGTTCAACAGCTCGCTGTTCAGCCTGCCGCTGGGCGAACAGGGCATCACGCTGGACGAGGACGGCCAGTGGGTCAAATCCCTGGAGCAGATCCTCGACGGCTTCAAGGGCGAGCGTTTCGAAGTGCCGGGGCTGTCCATCGACATCTCGCACATCGAGCCGCCGGCGTTGCAGGCCCTGGCCGATCGCGCGGCATTGCGCGATCAGAAAGAGCGCCTGGAAAAAGAACTCAAGCAACTCAAAACCCAGCAGGCCGTGGCTTCTGACCGAGCGGCGAGCAAGACCCAGACCGAAGCGCTGTACCAGCAGGTACTCGACGCGCAGAAGGCGCTGGAAGATTTCCGCCGCGCACAAACCCTGAGCGCGGAAGAAGGCGAGAAGCTGGAAAACCTGGCGCAGATGGAAGCGGCCCAGGACGAATTGAAGCGCTCCAGCGATGCGTTCACCGAGCGCGTCCAGCAGTTGTCGGCCAAGCTGCAACTGGTCGGCCGCCAGATCGGTGATATGGAAGCCAAGCAACGTACGCTGGACGACGCCTTGCGCCGTCGCCAGCTGTTGCCGGCGGACCTGCCCTTCGGCACACCGTTCATGGACCCTGTCGACGACTCCATGGACAATCTGCTGCCGCTGCTCAACGACTATCAGGACAGCTGGCAAGGCCTGCTGCGCGCCGATGGCCAGATCGAGGCGCTGTATGCGCAGGTGCGCCTCAAGGGTGTGGCCAAGTTCGACAGCGAGGACGACATGGAGCGCCGTCTGCAACTGCTGATCAACGCCTATGCCCACCGTACCGACGAGGCCTTGACCCTGGGCAAGGCGCGCCGCGCAGCGGTCACCGATATTGCGCGGACCTTGCGCAATATCCGCAGCGACTACGACAGCCTGGAGCACCAACTGGCGTTGTTCAACCGCGAGATCAACAAGCGCCAGGTGTCCAACCTGCAGAGCTTTCGCATTGTGCTGGCACCGAACAAGGAAGCCCTCAAGCACATCGACCAGATCATCCACAGCGCCGGTCAGTATGAAGAAGGCGAGACGTTGTCGGTGTTCGACCTCAGCCAGAGTGCCGAGCAGGACAACAAGAACGAAGAGGCCAAGGAGTACCTGGCCCGCCTCGTCGCGGCCAACCATAACCAACTGGGCCTCAAGGACCTGTTCGAACTGGCCTTCGAGATCACCAAGGTCAACGGCCAGCCGGTGATTCATACCGACATTGATGGCGCCGCGTCCAACGGCACCACCATGACCATCAAGGCGCTGACCAACATGTACTTGTTGCTGCACTTGATGGACCGGGAACAGGCCGGTCGTGTGCGCTTGCCGTACTACCTCGACGAGGCGGCGGATATCGATGAGAAGAACCAGGCAGCGTTGCTGGAAACCAGCCTGCAGCTGGGCTTCGTGCCGATCCTGGCCAGCGTGAAGCCGCAGGTGTCCGCCCAGGTGGCGATCGACCTGGAAGGCGGCAGCGGGCCGAACGGGATCTACATTGATGAGGCGGACTGGAAGTATATCCGTCGACATGATGGGGTGAAGGCCACGATTAACGTGCAGGCGGATGAGCCGGAGCTGGACGAAGTCTGACGGGGAGCGCTGAAGTGCGAAAAGGCCGCGATCTTTTGGATCGCGGTCTTTTTTGTGGGCTGGCGTTTTTGTGTTGGATTTGAGGGCCTCATCGGGGGCAAGCCCCCTCCCACATTTTGATTTGTGAATACATTCAAAGTGTGGGAGGGGGCTTGCTCCCGATGGCCGCGCCTCGGTCTACTTGCCCAACGGAATCTTGGGCGCCCAGGTCAACCACTCATCCTCGAACTTGTCGAACAGCGCAAAGGTCTGCTGCGGCCGCGCCGGGCTGCCCATGCGTTCGCCATCAGGGGTGGCAAAGGCGATACCGCCGGCCACCAGCGTCTCCAGGGACTCGGTCCGCACCGTCGCGCCCTTGAACAAGCCGAAGTCGAGCCCGAAGCCGCTGGTGTTCCAGAAGCGGCTGCCACTGCGTACCAACGGCGCGTACTTGGGCTCGATCAGAATGTGCACCAGGACACGGTCGGCGGTCTGCCCCAGCTCATAGCCGGTGACTTTGCCCACGGTGACTTCACGGTAGGTGACCGGCACGCCTTCCTTGAGCGAACCACGGCGTGCGGCGCTGAGCGTCAGGCTCAGGCCCGCCTCCTGACGTGTGGCTTCAGGCGGTTGGGCAAGGGCGACAAAACTCTTCTGCGGGCCAGCGTTTTTCGCCGCCGGTTGCACTTCGATGTACTGACCGGTAACCAGGGTCTGCAGATTCGCCGTCTTCATCAGGCCCAATTCAGGCTTGACCACCCAGAACTGACTGCCCACCCGCGCAATGCGGTCCGCCACTTGGGTAATACGCGCGCTGAGCAACACCGATTGCATGTCGGCACTCAGGTCCACACTTTCGATCTTGCCCACGTCCAGGCCTTTGAAGCGCACCGGCGTGCCAGGGCTCAAGCCGTCGGCGCGATCCACCTTGATGGTGACCAGGGTGCCGTGCCGATTGGCGGCGTCCTTGTCGGCAAACAGGCGGAAACGCGGGATGTGCCTTTTCAGCGGCACATTCGGTTCCGGCGTTTCGAAGGCGATACCACCGGCCATCAGGCTGGCCAGGGATTCACTTTTCACCTGGATACCGCCGGTAAGCCCACCGGTGAGGGTGACACCGCTGGCATTCCAGAAACGGGTCGAACCGTTGACCAGGCTTTCATACTCTTTCTCGATATGAACGCCGATCACCAATTGCTTCTTCTTGCGAGAGAACTGGTAGCTCTGTACCGAACCGACCTTGACCTGTTTGTAGAGAATCGGGCTGCCCACATCCAGCGAGCCCAGGTTGTCGGTGAGCAACACCATGTGCAGGCCTGGGGAGCGCAGGTCCAACGGTGGCGCCTTGGCGCGCGCCACGTATTCACGTTGTGGCGCGGTGCCTTTGTCGCCGGGGCGGATGGCGATGTAGTTACCTTTGACCAGGGCCTCCAGGCCGGTAATGCCGGCCAGGGAGATGGATGGTTTGACCACCCAGAATTGCGTGTCCTGCACCAGATAATCTTCGGCCAAGGGGTCGAGGGTCAATTCAGCGCTGGCACTGGACAGGTCCGGGTCGATCTTCAGGGTTTTCAGGCTGCCGACCTCGATCCCCTTGTACATCACAGGCGTACGCCCAGCTTGCAGGCCTTCGAAATCGGTAAGCTTGACCTTGACCTTGATACCAGCAGCGGCGGCGTCGAAATCCTCGTAC
Organism: Pseudomonas orientalis; assembly: GCF_001439815.1. Lineage (GTDB taxonomy): Bacteria > Pseudomonadota > Gammaproteobacteria > Pseudomonadales > Pseudomonadaceae > Aquipseudomonas > Aquipseudomonas orientalis. The sequence goes on from NZ_JYLM01000013.1 coordinate 164,639, forward strand.
AGACGGAACGGCAGGCTCGGGTCGGTTGGCGGGCTGTCCTTGCGATTCTCCGGCGTGGCGAAGGCGATACCGCCGGCGACGATACTGGAAAGCGATTCGCTGCGAACCTTCACACCGGACAGATTGGCGTCGATGCTGATGCCGCTGGCATTCCAGAAACGCGTATGTTTGCGCACCAGGTTGGCGTAGGTCGGTTCGATATAGACCTTGATCTCGACGGTACTCTGGTCCTCGGACAACAAGTAGCTTTTGACCTGGCCTACCTGGATCTGCTTGTAGAACACCGGGCTGCCACGGTTCAGCGAACCCAGGCGATCAGCCTTGAGGGTCAGGTGCAGACCCGGCTTGGCATCGGACAACGGCGGCTCTTCGGAGAGCGCCTTGAACTTGCGGGTGGGCTCACCATCCCCCGGGCTTGCGGCGATGTAGTTGCCCGACACGAGGGTTTCCAAACCCGTGATGCCGGCGAGGCTGACGCTGGGTTTGACCAGCCAGAAGCGGGTATTGGTCCTGAGGTATTGCTCGACGTCCTTGTTCATCTCGATGGTGGCAATTACCCCTCGATTATTGCCTTCGTCATCCAGCGCCAGGGCTTTGACCTTGCCCACCGTCATGCCTTTGTAGACCACTTCGGTCTTGTTCACTTGAATGCCTTCGCCGCTTTCAAAGCGGACCTGGATCTCGAGACCTTGCTGGGAGTAGGCACGCCAACCCAGCCAGCCACCGATGATCAGGGCAATCAGGGGCAGCACCCAGATGGCCGACCAATTGGACGCAGGGCGGGTTTTAGCTTTAGGCAAATCACTCATGGTCGTCATCCGACTCCGTGTTATCCCAAATCAGTCGGGGATCGAAGGTTACTGCGGCAAGCATCGTCAAGATCACCACACTGGCGAACGCTGCAGCGCCGAGATTGGCCTCGACACTGGCAAGTCGCCCAAAGTTTACGACCGCCACCAGGATGGCGATCACGAAGATATCCAGCATGGACCAGCGACCGATGAATTCGATAAAGCGGTACATGATAATGCGTTGTTGCGCGGACAGCGGTTGGCGACGCTGCACCGAAAACAGCAGCAGGCCGATACCCACCAGCTTGAACGTGGGCACCAGGATACTGGCGATGAACACCACGGCGGCAATGGGGAACATGCCGTGCTGTACCAGCTGGATCACGCCGGACATGATGGTGCTGGGATCGCCTTGACCGAGGGAGTTGACGGTCATGATCGGCAGCAGGTTGGCGGGGATATACAGGATCGCCGCCGTGACCAGCAGTGCCCAGGTGCGTATGAGGCTATTGGGGCGACGTGCGTGGATCAGCGCACCGCAGCGGTTGCAGAGTTGCTCATCGGCGTCCGCTTCCTGCTTGTTCAACTCATGGCATTCCGTACAAACCAGAATGCCTGCATCAATCGCCCGCATGGTCATCCTCTCCTGACAACGCCTGCCAGATCTGGTGGGGTGACATCACCACCTCGAGCAGAATCTGAACCATTAATAGACTGACAAAGCACACCAGACCCAGGCCGAGCGTAATGGAGGCCATGTCCGCAAGCTTCACGAGTGCCACCAGGACGCCCATCAAGTAGACCTCCAACATCCCCCAGTCTTTCAAATGGTGGTAGATACGGTAGAACAGCAGTCCATAACTGCGACCGATGTTCCAGCGGATGCTGAGCAGCACGGCCAATTGGCAAAGCAATTTGAGCAAGGGAATACCCATGCTGCAAAGAAACACCACGACGGCAACACCTTGCATGCCGCTGTTGAACAGGCCTACTACGCCGGTCCACACGGTGTCCTCTGAGGATTGCCCGAGTAGATTGAGCTGCATGATGGGTAAAAAGTTCGCGGGTATGTACAGCAACAGCGCTGCCAGCACCAGGGCAAGGCTTCGCTCGACGACATTGTGACGGTGAGCGTATAGCTCGTAGCCGCAACGTGGGCATTCAGCTTTTTCACCGAGGGCGAGTACGGGTTTGCGCATCAGCAGATCGCACTCATGGCATGCCACCAAGTCGTCCAGCGGTAAGTCCGACACCTCAAGGGCATCAACCGGATCGGGCATAAATAGGGCTCGGGCTCTAAAAAAGGTTAGGTGCCTATTCTAGTGGTCTGGTTCAGAAATAACTGTGCAAATTTGTTGGAGAGGAACGCTTTCCGACCGCCCAAAACAAAACCCCAACTGCTTTCGCAATTGGGGTTCTGGAATTTAATCTTGACGATGACCTACTCTCACATGGGGAAACCCCACACTACCATCGGCGATGCATCGTTTCACTGCTGAGTTCGGGATGGGATCAGGTGGTTCCAATGCTCTATGGTCGTCAAGAA
>NZ_JYLM01000014.1 GCF_001439815.1 Pseudomonas orientalis
GGCACACCGAGCCTAAGCGAGGTGCCGAGTGGTGGGGCAAGAGCGTTTTGCTTACTTTTGCGCTTTTCAAAAGTGAGCCGCCGTAAGGGCGGAACCCTAAGCAGCCGTTACCGCAGAAACGGATATGTACTCGGTCTGATCCGGCATCCTGGTCGGCCCAGAGGCCGCCATCGGGGGCAAGCCCCCTCCCACACTCGACCGAGTTCTTTGGGCCAACTCGGTCAAATGTGAGAGGGGCGGCTCGGCTTGCCCCCGATGCACGTTACTCGGTCTCATTCAATCGCCCATAAAAAAGCCCCGAACCAGTCGGGGCTTTTCATCGGTCAAGCGTCAGGCCTTACTTGCCCTGCCAGCGTTTCAGCACCAGGGTGGCGTTGGTGCCACCAAAGCCGAAGCTGTTGCTCATCACGGTGTCGATTTTCACATCTTCAACGGTCTTAGTCAGGATCGGCATATCGGCGACGACCGGGTCGATCTCGTCGATGTTGGCCGAGCCGGCCATGAAGTTGCCTTCCATCATCAACAGGCAGTAGATCGCTTCGTGAACGCCGGCGGCGCCCAGGGAGTGACCCGACAGGCTCTTGGTGGAGCTGATTTTCGGCGCGTTGTCACCGAATACCGCACGCACGCCTTCCATCTCCTTGGCATCGCCCACCGGCGTCGAAGTGCCATGGGTGTTCAGGTAATCGATCGGGGTGTCCACGGTGGACATGGCCATCTGCATGCAACGGATGGCGCCTTCACCGCTTGGCGCAACCATGTCGTAGCCGTCGGACGTGGCGCCGTAGCCGACGATTTCCGCGTAGATCTTCGCGCCACGGGCCAGGGCGTGTTCCAGCTCCTCGACCACCACCATGCCGCCACCGCCGGCGATGACGAAACCGTCACGCTTGGCGTCGTAGGCGCGGGAGGCCTTTTCCGGGGTTTCGTTGTACTGGGTAGACAGCGCGCCCATGGCGTCGAACAGGAACGACTGGCTCCAATGTTCTTCTTCACCGCCGCCGGCGAATACGATGTCCTGCTTGCCCAGCTGGATCTGCTCAACGGCCGTCCCGATGCAATGGGCGCTGGTGGCGCAGGCGGAGGAGATCGAGTAGTTCACACCCTTGATCGCGAACGGCGTGGCGAGGCAGGCGGAAACGGTGCTGCCCATGGTCCGCGTTACACGGTACGGGCCAACGCGTTTCACGCCTTTTTCGCGCAGGATGTCCAGCGCTTCCATCTGGTTCAAGGTGGATGCGCCGCCGGAGCCGGCAATCAGGCCGGTACGTACGTTAGACACCTGGTCGTCGCTCAGGCCGGAGTCGGCGATCGCGTCTTTCATGGCCAGGTAGGCATAGGCGGCAGCGTGGCCGACGAAGCGATAGATCTTGCGATCGATCAACTCTTCGAGGGGCAGGTCAATGGAGCCGGAAACCTGGCTACGCAGACCCATTTCGGCATATTCCGGGTTGAAGCGGATGCCAGGGCGACTTGCACGCAGGTTAGCGGTGACGGTCTCTTTGTCATTGCCCAGGCAAGAAACGATGCCCAGACCAGTGATAACGACGCGGCGCATGCGGATAACCCTTAAAAGTTGTCAGTGGAAGTGAATACGCCGACCCGAAGGCCTTCGGCAGTATAGATCTCGCGACCGTCGACAGTCACCGAACCGTCGGCGATGGCCAGGTTCAGCTTGCCCTTGAGGACGCGTTTGATTTGAATGTTGTAAGTGACTTTCTTGGCGGTCGGCAGGACCTGGCCAAAGAACTTCACTTCGCCCGAACCCAGGGCGCGACCGCGACCCGGCAGGCCTTGCCAGCCCAGGTAGAAGCCGACCAGTTGCCACATGGCATCGAGGCCCAGGCAGCCCGGCATTACCGGGTCGCCTTCGAAGTGGCAAGCGAAGAACCACAGGTCGGGGGTGATATCCAGCTCGGCGACCAATTCACCTTTGCCGTACTTGCCACCTTCTTCGCTGATATGGGTGATGCGATCCACCATCAGCATGTTCGGGGCGGGCAGTTGCGCGTTACCTGGGCCGAACAGCTCACCGCGACTGCAGCGCAGCAGGTCTTCCCGAGTAAAGGCGTTTTGTTTGGTCATGCGAGCTCCTCAATAATCCCATGCGGCAGGGCAGGGCAAATCTTCCCGAACCGAATGAAGCGTTCATGCCTCATAGCGGCAGCCTACACATAGACTATTGCGTTGTAGTGAAAGTCACAGCGTCAAGGTACTCAATGTACACTTGTTCACTGAAATATTAAACCGGACCTGTTTATCGGCCCGTTCGGGTGCCTAAGACTGCCGCACTTTCGTCTTCCACGCCAGTCGGACTTGGCTGAGCCACGTCAGCTAATGCACCCAGCGCTGGAGGATTTGCTGCAAATCCGTGCGTTTGAACGGTTTGGCCAGGTAATCGTTCATTCCGGCGGCCAGGCAGGCTTCGCGGTCGCCCTGCAAGGCGTTGGCGGTCAGGGCGATAATCGGCAAGTCAGTGCAGCCCGGCAGTTGGCGAATTTGCCGAGTGGCCTCGTAGCCGTCGATCAATGGCAGGCGGCAGTCCATCAGGATCGCGGTGAAGATCAGGCTCTCGGCGCTGCGGATCGCCTCGGCGCCATCGGTGGCCAGGCTGACCTCGAAACCCAGGCTGCGCAGCATGGCTTCGACCACGGTACGGTTAACCGGGTTGTCTTCCACCAGCAGTATGTGCCGCCCGTCGCCAGCACTGGGTTTACCCACCGCGTCCGGGGCGATGGCAGGCAGGCTTTGTTGGTCGATGGCCAGCGGAATTTCCAGGGTGAACATCGAGCCGCGGCCTTCTTCGCTTTGGGCGCGCAAAGTACCGCCCATGCGTTCGGCCAGGGTGCGGGCGATCGGCAGGCCGAGGCCGGTGCCTCCGTAACGTCTTGAAATAGAGCTGTCGGCCTGCTGGAACGCGTCGAACATCAATTCCAGGCGCTCGGCGCAAATACCGATACCACTGTCGCGCACGGTGCAGGTGAACCACACCAGTTCATGGTCCAGGGTTTGCCAGTGGGGCTCCACGTGCACGGTACCATGCTCGGTGAACTTCAAGGCGTTGCCGATCAGGTTCACCAGGATCTGCCGGATACGCGTCGGGTCACCGCGCACCCGCAGGGCGTTCATGCCCGATGGCGTCGACAGTTCCAGGGCCAGCCCGCGCTGCTGCGCACTGTGCTGGAACGCTTGGGCGCAACTGCCGATCAGGTCGGCCAGGTTGAAGGAAATATGTTCCAGCTCCAGCGCGGCCCGTTCGATACGCGAGAAGTCGAGGATGTCATTGATCACCTTGAGCAGGTGTTCGGTGGACTCGGAGGCCAGCGCCGCGTACTCGGCCTGCTCTTCGGTCATCTCGGTGGTTTCCAGCAGTTGCAGCATGCCCAGCACACCATTCATCGGCGTGCGCAGTTCATGGCTCATCATCGCCAGGAATTCCGACTTGGCATTGTTCGCGCGCTCGGCTTCTTCGCGGGTCTGGATCAACTGGGCCATGGCCTGCTGTTGCTCACGGCTGGCCTGGTTGAGGCCCGCGGCCAGGTTGTTGATGTGGCGTGCCAGGTCGCCCAGTTCGGAGTCGTCGACAATCGGCAGCGGTGTCGTGTAATCGCCCTGCTGGATGGCCTTCACCGCGTGGCCCATGGCGCTGATCGGCTGCGACAGGCTGGCGGCCAGGCGCCGGGCCAGCAGGAAGGTAAACAGCAGCGCGAACAGCGCCAGGATGCCGGCCTTGAACAGGATTTCCTGCTGACGCTGGCTGAACGCGTCATTGGACATGCCTACGATCACCCGGCCCAGGTAGTCGGCTCGCGGCGCCTTGGGTTCGTTGAGGTTGTCCTGGAAAAAGTCATTGCCCAGCTGAATATGCTGCAAGCGGATCGGTGCCTGGAACACCTTCACCGACAGTGAGCGGTCGTGCTTCTCCGACGGCTGCTCGACGTACACCAGAATGTTCTCGGCGCTGTCCTGAATCTCCAGGAAGCGCACGTGGGGGGTGGCCAGCGTCGCGCGCAGCAAGGCGTCGAGCACGTCGTTGTTACCGGAAATAACGCCGTACTCGGTGGCAGGCGCCAGTTGGTTGGCGATCAACTGGCCAGTGTGGTCCAGCTCCTGGCGCAAGTCCTGGATACGCACGAAGGTAAAGAAGCTGATCAACAGCAAGGTCAGCAACAGCGCAGGTCCCAAAGTGATGAGTTGGGTACGGGTGTTAATGTCCCAGCGACGGCGCAAGGTCATGGGCGTTGATCTCCTTCGGCCAGTCGGGCGGCGACGCCAGCTTCGTCGACCTGTTCGATGCCCAGTGAGCGTGCGACTTGCGGATTGCCCGCCACTTTGAAGTGTTGCGGATAAAGCGTGCGTGGCCAGTTGGCCGGCGGGTGGTCCAGCAGGCGATCGAGTACGGCGAGCCAGTCGGGCTGGTCGCTATAGGTGCTGGCCAGGCCGCCGGCCCGGACAAACCCGGCGTTGGGCCCGACCAGCGGCAATTGCTGGGCATAGCTGCTCAGCAACAGGTTCTTGGCGGTTTTAGGGTTGTACAGTTGCGGGTCGTCCAGGCCCAGCAGCACATCACTGTTCTTGAACAGGGCTTGCAGGGGGCGGCTATCGTTGGTGTTGTCCCAGCGTTGGGGCACGATTTCCAGGCCCAATGGCGCGGCGTACCGGCCGAGCTCAGGCAGCAGGAATTCGCTGTCGGCGCCATAAAGCACGCCGATGCGCCGGGCCTGGGGCAAGATGCTGGCGATCAGGCGCAACTGGCGCGTCAGCGGCGGGTCGCTCCACAGCAGGCTGATCTTGGCCGGGTGCGCGCTGCCCAGGCGTTGATGGGCTTGCAGGCGGCTGATGCGCAGTACCAGGGTCGGTGGCCCCTGGGCATCGCGCAAGCGCCAGTCGAGGCCGGGCAGGTCCAGCAGGATCAGGCGGGTAGTGGCGGGCAACTGGCTCGGCGCCGGCAACTCTTCAAGCAGGGTGAAGGTGACGTGGTCTTCGGGGCGCTGCTCGGCGAGGGCCCGGGTAAAGCCCCGGACACCGGCACTGTCCTCGGCGGCGGTCAGCAGGATATCGGCGCTCCACGCGGGAGTGGTGAACAGCAGGCACGCCAGCAGCAAGCCGCGTCGCCACAGCCGTGAAACAAAAGGGAGGGTCATCCGTGACGGGGCGCCCATGTCAGAACTCTAGCTGCGCGCTGAAGTAGAGCACATGGCGATGGTCGTAATTATTGTCAGGCCAGGTGGTCGGCTGGTTGTCGAGGCGTTGTTGCAGCATGCCGGCCAGCTCCACGTTGGTTTTGCCCAGGGCAATGCGCTTGGCCACGCGCAGGTCGACCCGTTCGAAGCGATAGTCGTTGAGTGCGTCGTCACCGTAATAGAACAAGGCGCTCGACCAGCCGTGGCCCCATTCGCGCAACCAGCCGGCCGAGCCGCTGTTGCGTGCGGTCTGCGCCTTGTCCAGCGGGTTGCTGGCGCTCGCATCGACGTAAGCGTAGGTCAGGCGCAGGCGGTCGGCGTCGCTGACGCGCCAGTCGAACTGTGATTCGGCACCGGTAAAGCGCGAGCTGTTGGCGTTGCTGGCGATATATTGGTTGTTGCGCAACGGCGAGCTGATCATGTCGGTGATTTCGTCGTAGAAGAGCTTCACGTCGACATTCAACCCGAGGTCGGCAAAGAAGCCGTTGTAGCCCAGTTCACGCGAGCGCATCAACTCTTTATCGAGATTGCCCGGGCCGCGTGTCACCACAAAATATTGCCCGGAATTCTGCCCGTAGACCGGCGAGCTGAGGTTGGTGACGCGATAGCTCCAGTTGACGTTGTTCTCGAACATGTCCGGCGAACGGATTGCCTCGGAGTACACCGCCCGCAGGCCGTGGCGCGGGTTGATCAGATAGTTGACCGCCACGCGGGGTGTCAGCGAGTTGCCGCTCAAGCGGGTGTCTTCGTACATCGCGCCGCCCTGCAGCAGCCAGTGTTCGCTGGCCCGCCATTCCAGGTGCCCGAACAGGCGCCAGGTGGTGTCGTCCAGCGTGCCGTTGAAGTAGGTGTCGGAGTCGGCGCGGTCGTAGCGGTAATTCATCCCGCTGACCAGGCGCAGGCTGTCGGAGAGGCTGAGGGTGTCCTGCAGCTCCACGTCGTAGCGGCTTTCCCGGGTGCTTTGGTCGATATCGCCGCACACGCTCTGGTTGGCGCCGTTGCGCCACTGGTCCAGTACCTGGTTACCCAATGCCTGTTCGGCGGCGCTGCCGGGTGGGGCGCTGCCTTGGCTGAATCTATCCATGTGCCGCGCCAGCTGTTCGGCGTAGTTGGGGTTGAGTTGCCACAACCGGGTCAATTCGGGGCTGAACGACACCTTGGCGTCACAGGCTTTCCAGATCTGGCGGCGGTCCCATTGCTGGGCCGAGCCCTGGATATACAGGCTGTGTTCCGGGTTGAAATCGAAGTTCCAGCGCATCGAACCTGCATAGTCCTTTGCGGTGGCGTCGGAACTGGTACCGCCCTCGGTGATCCCGGCAAATACCGGAGTGTAGGTGTAGGGGCGCTGATTGGTCCCCTCCTTGGCATCCAGCTGCCAGTCGATGCTCTGTTGCGCATTCAAGGTCTGGCTGACGGCCAGGCTGAAACGGCTGAGGCGACGGCTGTCGCGGCGGTCGGCGCCGATGGCATCGCGGTCAAAACCGTCGTCCTGCTGCCCTGACAGCGACAGGCGCAGATCGCCGGTGTCCCACCCCACGCCCTGGCTGGCATAGACATCGTTGATCCCGCGTTCACCCCGGATGACCTTCAGTCGCGTGCCCTGGCTGTTGGCCGGTGAGCGGGTGAGGATATTGACCACCGCCATCAGCGCGTTGGCGCCGTAGCTGACGGTGTTGGGGCCACGAAACACCTCGATACGCTCAATGTCTTCCATGGCCACCGGAATATCGCTCCAATCCACCGTGGCCAGGCCGGCGCGGTACACCGAGCGTCCGTCGATCAGGACCTGCATGCGCCGTGCATCGCTGGCGCTGGTGCCGTGGTAGTTCACCGCCGCCTGGTTGCCGGTGGTGTAGCCGACCATCATCCCGGGCACCAGGCGTAACAGCTCGGCAATGTCACGCGCGCCGCTGGCCTTGATCAACTCGCTGTCGATCACGGTCATGCTGCCGGGTACGGCAGCGGCCGATTGCTTGAGGCGGGTGGCGGTCAACACCTGCGGCAGCGGCTGGCTGTCGAGGAACAGGTCGTCAGCCGACGCACTGGCACTGCACGCGAGCACCAGGGGCAGCATCAATAGCAGGGATGAGCGGGGAGGAGGGCCCGGATACACGGCACGGCCTTGATAATTACGAATAGCCGCCCATGTTAACTGAGGTCGTGCCGTTTGCCAGTCGTGAGACTTGCAATTACTTCACTCAAGTGTGGCATTTTCCGACAAGCGCACGAATTCACGCGGGGGCTGGCCGCAAGCGGGTCGCCCCGTATAATGCCGCCATCGCCACTGGTATGGATTAACGGATTGCATATGACTGAACAGCGCCCTATTGCGGTCCTGGGAGGCGGAAGTTTTGGTACCGCCGTGGCTAATCTGCTGGCTGAGAACGGCCACGCGGTGCGTCAGTGGATGCGCGATCCCGAGCAGGCCGAGGCCATTCGCGTGCACCGGGAAAATCCGCGTTACCTCAAAGGCATCAAGATTCACCCGGCGGTCGAGCCCGTTACCGACCTGCTGGCCACCCTCACGGACTGCGACCTGTGCTTCGTCGCGCTGCCCTCCAGCGCTTTGCGCTCGGTGCTGGCGCCTCACGCCGAACGTCTGGCGGGCAAGCTGCTGGTCAGCCTGACCAAGGGCATCGAGGCGCAGACGTTCAAGCTGATGAGCGAAATCCTCGAAGAGATCGCCCCCCAGGCGCGTATTGGCGTGCTGTCCGGGCCGAACCTGGCGCGGGAAGTGGCCGAGCATGCGCTGACCGCCACGGTGATCGCCAGTGAAGACGAGCAACTGTGCGAGCGCGTCCAGGCGGTGCTGCATGGCCGCACCTTCCGCGTCTATGCCAGTGGCGACCGCTTCGGCGTCGAGCTGGGCGGTGCGTTGAAGAACGTCTATGCGATCATCGCCGGCATGGCCGTGGCGCTGGGGATGGGCGAAAACACCAAGAGCATGCTGATTACCCGCGCCCTGGCCGAAATGACCCGTTTCGCCGTGAATCAGGGCGCCAACCCGATGACGTTCCTGGGCCTGGCGGGCGTCGGCGATCTGATCGTCACCTGCTCGTCGCCCAAAAGCCGTAACTATCAGGTCGGTTTCGCACTGGGCCAGGGGTTGAGCCTGGAAGAGGCGGTGACACGCCTGGGCGAAGTGGCCGAAGGGGTCAACACCCTCAAAGTGCTGAAGGCCAAGGCCCAGGAAGTCGGTGTGTATATGCCGCTGGTTGCCGGGCTGCACGCGATCCTGTTTGAGGGGCGCACCTTGAGCCAGGTCATCGAGCTACTGATGCGCGCCGAGCCGAAGACCGATGTCGACTTTATTTCCACCAGCGGTTTCAACTGAGGAACGCGCCATGAACGATTCGAAAGCAAGTCCCAAGTATGAGTCCATTGTGCTGCGCATTCTGTGGATGCTGGTATTTGCCCTGGTGTGGCAGGTGGCGCAGTTCCTGCTCGGCGCGCTGGTGATTGTGCAGCTGATTTACCGACTGATCTACGGCGCGCCGAACCTGAGCCTGATGAACTTCGGCGACTGCCTCAGCCAGTTCCTGGCGCAGATCGGTCGCTTCGGCAGCTTTCACACCGAGCAAAAACCCTGGCCGTTTGCCGATTGGCCAACCCCGCGTGCACCGGAAGGCGAAGCCCCTCATAGCGTGCCGCCAGCACCGCACCCGGTGCGTGATGAAGAGCCCAAGCTATGAAACTGTGGATCCTGCGCCACGGTGAAGCCCAGGCGCACGCCCGCACCGACGCCGAGCGCAACCTGACCGAGCACGGCCGGGCCGAAGTGTTGCGCAGCGCTGCGCAGCTGATCGGCCAGCCGCTCAGCGCCATCATCGCCAGCCCCTATGTAAGGGCGCAGCAGACCGCGCACCTGGTGCGCAAGGCGCTGGGCTTTGAGCCTGACATTCGCACGGTGCCGTGGCTGACGCCGGAGGGCAATCCGTTGCAGGTGCTGGAAAACCTCGACAGCGATGACAACGTGCTGCTGGTCAGCCACCAGCCGTTGGTGGGCAGCCTGATCAGCGTTGCGCAGCATGGTCATCAGCGTCAGCCAGAACCGATGCACACCGCCAGCCTGGCGGAGCTGGAAGGGGATTTCCCGCTGGCGGGGCTGATGAGCCTGGTCAGTGTGAAAAATCCATAGGCTATATCTGTTTTGTGGCAGGATTAGGGTCGTAATAAAACCAATAAGGACACCCGTATGAGCCTGTGGCGCACGCAACCGAATATCGAACACCTCAACGCGAGTCAGAAAAACACCATCGGTGAATTGCTGGATATTCGCTTCGAAAGCTTCGACGACGAGTCCCTCACCGCCAGTATGGCGGTTGACCACCGTACCCATCAGCCCTACGGCCTGCTGCATGGCGGCGCGTCCGTGGTGCTGGCCGAAAGCGTAGGCTCCATGGCGGCCTATCTGTGCGTCGATGCCAGTAAATTCTATTGCGTGGGCCTGGAGGTCAACGCCAATCACCTGCGCGGTGTGCGCAGCGGGCGAGTCACGGCGGTAGCCAAAGCCATACATATCGGTCGCACGACCCAAGTGTGGGACATCCGCCTGACCAACGACGAGGGCAAGGCCAGTTGCATATCGCGCCTGACCGTGGCCGTGGTGCCGCTGGGCGAGCAGCCGCCGGCGCGATAGGCATGGCGTGAGTGTCATCATTCCTGGCGGTTACGGTCATTGCCGTAAGGGCCAGGCATGGTGACAATCGAGGTCTGTTCCTGTCGAGCGAGCCGTTATGTCGCAGCATGTGTTTTTCGCCCACGCCAATGGCTTTCCGTCGGCCACCTACGGCAAGTTGTTCGACGCCCTTGCCCCCGAGTATGCAGTGGCGCATCTGCCGCAGCACGGCCATGACCCCAGGTTTCCGGTGGACGATAACTGGCAGAACCTGGTGGATGAACTGATCCATCATCTGCAGCAGCAACCGGAGCCGGTATGGGGCGTCGGCCATTCACTGGGCGGAGTGTTGCATTTGCATGCCGCGATGCGCTGTCCGCAGCTGTACCGTGGGGTGGTGATGCTGGACTCGCCGGTGCTGACCCGCGCGGATCGCTGGGTGATTCGCGCCGCCAAACGCTTTGGCTTCATCGACCGCCTGACCCCGGCCGGACGCACCCTCGGCCGCCGTGAGGAATTCAGCGACCTGGACGCCGCGCGCGCTTACTTCGCCGACAAGACTCTGTTTCGTGGCTTTGACCCCGAGTGCTTCGAGGCGTATCTGCAACATGGCCTGCTGCAAGTGGGCGACCGCCTGCGCTTGCGTTTCGACCCGGCGACCGAAATCAGCATCTATCGCGGCGTGCCTCACACCAGCCCCGGCCAGGTGCGCCAGTTGAAAGTGCCGCTGGCGGTGGTGCGTGGCCGTCAGAGCCGAGTGGTGATGCGCCATCATGTCAGTGGCGTAGGTCGCCTGCCCATGGGTGAAATGCTCACCATGCCCGGCGGCCATATGTTCCCCCTTGAGCGACCCCAGGACACTGCCATTTTGATCAAGCATCTGTTTGCCCGATGGCAGGCCCGTGAGCGCAGCTGCGCATGAGCACGCCCGTGGAAGAAGTACGCCTGAGCCTGCCGCACATCGAGCTGGCCGCGCATCTGTTCGGGCCGGAAGACGGTTTGCCGGTGATTGCCCTGCATGGTTGGCTGGACAACGCCAACAGCTTTGCGCGCCTGGCGCCGAAGCTTCCGGGTTTACGCATCGTCGCGCTGGATATGGCCGGCCACGGGCACTCGGCACATCGTCCGGCAGGGGCCGGTTATGCCTTGTGGGATTACGTGCACGATGTACTGCAAGTGGCTGAGCAACTGGGCTGGCAACGTTTTGCATTACTTGGCCATTCCCTGGGCGCCATCGTTTCCCTGGTGCTGGCCGGCGCGTTACCGGAGCGCATAACGCACCTGGGGTTGATCGACGGGGTGATCCCGCCGACCGCCAGTGGCGAGAACGCAGCCGAGCGGCTGGGCATGGCCTTGCAGGCGCAGCTGACCCTGCAAGGCAAGCGCAAGCCGGTGTATGCCAGCCTGGACCGGGCGGTCGAGGCACGCATGCATGGCCTCGTCGCGGTCAGTCGCGAAGCTGCCGAACTGCTGGCCCAGCGCGGTTTGATGCCGGTGCCGGGTGGCTATACCTGGCGCAGCGACAGCCGCCTGACCCTGCCATCACCGATGCGTCTGACCAATGAACAAGCCATGGCTTTCATACGACGAGTGGGCTGCCCTACGCAGTTGGTGGTAGCGGCTGACGGTATGGTGGCGAAACATCCTGAATTGCTTTCACAGCTGCCCTTCACCGTGACGACGCTGCCGGGTGGTCATCATTTGCACCTGAATGACGAGCCCGGTGCGGTGCTTGTTGCAGACTGTTTCAATCGGTTCTTCTCCGCGCCTTGACTTGGCGCGGTCAACTGCCGAGGCTGGGCGGATTGAAAGGGAGTTAACCATGCACCATCTTCAAACTGCTGCGACCCTCCATGGCCACGGCTCATTGATCCGATGAGCCTGGGTAAAGGATGTCTACGTGCCCTTGGGCTGTGCTGTTTCAGCCCGCTCGTGTTCGCCGCCGATGTGCCGGGAAGCCAGGACTTGCCGGCCGTTGCCCGCCAAGTGGACGCGCAGATCGTCGATTACCGCCCCGCTGAAGACCGCGAACGCATCTACCCCATGGGCGCCATCCGCAAGATCAGCGGCCAATTGCGCTCGGAAAGCCAGGCCACCGCACGCGGTCAGACCACCGCGATCACGTACGAGCTGCCTGCCGAACACAGCTCCAGCGCCGCCTTTACCGCCACCCGCGAAGCCTTGCAGGCCAAGGGTGCGCAGTTGCTGTTCTGGTGCCAGGCCCGCGACTGTGGTGAAAGCAGCCTGTGGGCCAACGAAGTATTCGGCAACGCCAAGCTGGTAGGGGCCGATGGCCAGCAGGAATACCTGCTTTTGCGTCTGGCGGCCCCGCAGGACAACTCGCTGGTGGCGCTGTACGGCATCACTCGTGGCAATCGCCGCGCTTATCTGCATGTAGAGCAGATGGACGCCGGCACGCCGCTGGGTAATCTTCTCCCCACCTCGGCGACGCTGTTGCGTGAGTTGAAAAGTACCGGCGAGCTGGACTTTCCTGCGCTCGGCGCCGAGCCTGACGATACGTGGCTGACGTTGATCTCCAGGGGGCTGAACCTGGACACCACCTTGCGCGTCAGTCTGTCCGGCCCCAACGCCGAAGCCTGGCGTCAGGGGCTGATCGACAATGGTGTGCGCGCCGCACGCCTGGAAAACAGCCCGGGTGACGCCGAGGGCCTGCACGTGCGTCTGATACGCTAACCTCACAAGGCGAACGGACCCGCGCCGTTCGCCTAAGCTGTCTTCTACCGACTCTTTTCGAGATACTCGATGCTCAATAACGATCGCCTGCTGGTGCAAATCCTGCTGCTGGTGCTGTTTGGTGCCAGCTTCTGGGTCATGGCGCCGTTCTGGTCGGCGCTGTTCTGGGGCGCGGTGCTGGCATTCGCGAGCTGGCCGCTGATGGTACTGCTGACACGCGGGCTGGGCGGTCGCGAGTCGCTGGCGGCCGGCATCCTCACGTTGGGCTGGATGTTGCTGGTGGCGCTGCCGCTGGTGTGGCTGGGGTTCAACCTGGCGGACCATGTGCGCGATGCCGTCGTGCTGATCAAGGATATCCAGGTCGACGGCCTGCCCAATGCGCCCGCCTGGCTGGGCTCGATCCCGGTTATCGGCGAGCGGCTGGTGGCGACTTGGGACAGCATTGACCAGCAGGGCGCGGCGCTGATGCTCAGCATCAAGCCGTACCTCGGCCAGGTCGGCAACTGGTTGCTGGCGCGCAGTGCGCAGATCGGCGGCGGTATCCTCGAACTGACCTTGAGCCTGGTCTTTGTGTTCTTTTTCTACCGCGACGGGCCGCGCCTGGCGATGTTCGTGCATCGGCTGCTTGAGCGCCTGATCGGCGACCGCGCCGGTTACTACATCGAACTGGTGGCCGGTACGGTGCAACGGGTGGTCAACGGGGTGATCGGCACGGCTGCGGCCCAGGCGGTGCTGGCGCTGATCGGTTTCCTGATCGCCGGGGTGCCCGGTGCGTTGCTGCTGGGCGGCGTGACGTTCCTGCTCAGCCTGATTCCCATGGGCCCGCCGCTGGTGTGGATCCCGGCCACGGCCTGGCTGGCGTGGAAGGGTGACTACACCTACGCGGTGTTCCTCGGCGTGTGGGGTACCTTCATCATCAGCGGTGTCGACAACGTGCTCAAGCCTTACCTGATCAGCCGTGGCGGCAACCTGCCGCTGGTGATCGTGTTGCTGGGGGTATTCGGCGGCTTGATCGCGTTCGGTTTTATCGGCCTGTTTATCGGCCCGACCTTGCTCGCGGTGGCCTACAGCCTGTTGACTGACTGGAGCGCGACCCAGGCCCAGGCGCGACGCGAAGACAAGCCGCTTTAAGCCCTGGGCAGCCACATCACTGCGGTCAATCCGCCGCCTGACGTGTCTTCCAGGCTCAGGTGGCCGCCGAGCCGCTCGACCGCTTCCCTGGCGATCGTCATGCCCAGGCCGACGCCGCCGGAATTACGGTTGCGTGAGCCTTCCAGGCGAAAGAACGGTTCGAACACCGCTTCGCGCTTGTCGGCGGCGATGCCGGGGCCGTGGTCGATCACCCGGATCACCAGCGCCCCAGGGCTGTCCGCCAGTTCCACACGGGCGGAACCGGCATAGCGCAGGGCATTGTCGATCAGGTTGTTGAGGCACGAACGCAACGCCATCGGCTGCACCTGCAAGGGCGCGCAGGTGCCGCCGACCTGCACATCGCTGCCCTGGTCCTGGGCGTTTTCGCTGAGCGATTCCACCAGCGCCTGCACGTCGAGCCAGTGGCGGGTCTCGCTGGTGCGCTGTTCGTGCAGGTAGCTCAAGGTGGCGTCGAGCATGCCGATCATGTCGTCCAGGTCCTGGCGCATCTGACCTTGCAACCGGATGTCTTCGATCTGTTCCAGGCGCAGCTTGAGCCGCGACAGCGGGGTGCGCAGGTCATGGGAGACCGCCCCGAGCATGCGCGCGCGCTGGCTGACTTGTTCGCGGATGCGCCTTTGCATCAGGTTGAAGGTTGATGCAGCCAGCCGCGCCTCGCGAGGTCCGGACTCCTCGAGGGGCGGGCTGTCCAGGTCAAGGCTTAAACGCTCGGCCGCCGCGCTCAGGCGCTGGATCGGCCGGCTCAACAGCTTGGCGCCATACCACGCGGCGATGATCAACGAGATGAATTGAAACGTCAGCGGCACTACCGGGCCACCGAACCAGGGGCGATGCTGCTTGACCAGCGGTTTCATCGAGCCATCCGGCTGCTCGACGAAGGTTTCCTGCGGCGGCGGCGGCGGAGGGCCGTAATGATGGAACCAGAAGAACGCCAGCAGATGCGCCAGCACAATCGCCACCAGCAACACGCCGAACAGCCGCCCGAACAACGTATTGAAAGTGGCGCGCATCAGCCGATATCCCGCGCGTCGAACAGGTAGCCTTCGCCGCGTACCGTCTTGATCAATTGCGGGGCCTTGGGGTCGTCTCCCAGTTTCTGGCGCAGGCGCGAGACCAGCAAATCAATGCTGCGGTCGAAGGCTTCGATGGAGCGACCGCGGGCCGCATCCAGCAATTGCTCGCGGCTCAATACGCGGCGCGGACGCTCGATGAACACCCACAGCAGGCGGAACTCGGCGTTGGACAGCGGCACCACCAGGCCGTTGTCGGCCACCAGTTGGCGCAACACGCTGTTCAGACGCCAGCTGTCGAAGCGGATGTTGGCGCGCTGCTCGGTGCGGTCATCGCGCACCCGGCGCAGGATGGTCTGGATACGGGCCACCAGTTCGCGCGGTTCGAACGGTTTGGACATATAGTCGTCGGCGCCCAGCTCCAGGCCGATAATACGGTCGGTGGGTTCGCAGCGAGCGGTGAGCATCAGGATCGGAATGTCCGATTCAGCCCGCAGCCAGCGGCACAGGGTGAGGCCGTCTTCGCCCGGCAGCATCAGGTCGAGCACCACCACATCGAAGGTTTCGGCTTGCATGGCCAGGCGCATCGCCGCGCCGTCGGTCACACCCGTGGCGAGAATATTGAAGCGCGCCAGGTAATCGATCAGCAATTCACGAATTGGCACATCGTCATCGACGATCAGTGCGCGAGTGTTCCAGCGCTTGTCGTCGGCGATCACCGCGCCTGGGTGCTCGTCGTTTACCGGGACGGGAGGAGTATGCATAGTGCGATCATCTGCCTGATTGTTACGGTCAGCATAGGCGCCCAGCCCCATGGCTGGAAGTGCTGGACGGTCGGTCATGCGGCGAGGCTAGCGGTGGGGCGTGTTGGGCGCATGTCATGAATGTATCGGCTTTGAAACAATGGCTGCAAACCCGCGCCGATCCACGCTGAATCAGTATTTACCGATCACCGGATCCCGCAACGGCGCCGCTTGCGCTACAATCCGCGCCGATTTCGACTTGCCTGAGAGCCCATGCCAATGTCCGTCTGCCAGACGCCTATCATCGTCGCCCTGGATTACCCCACCCGTGACGCCGCACTGAAGCTGGCTGACCAGTTGGACCCCGCGCTTTGCCGGGTCAAGGTCGGCAAGGAACTGTTCACCAGTTGCGCGGCGGAAATCGTCGGCACCCTGCGTGACAGAGGCTTCGAAGTGTTCCTCGACCTGAAATTCCACGATATCCCCAATACCACCGCCATGGCGGTCAAGGCTGCGGCCGAGATGGGCGTGTGGATGGTCAATGTGCATTGTTCCGGTGGCCTGCGCATGATGAGCGCCTGCCGTGAAGTGCTGGAGCAGCGCAGCGGGCCGAAACCGCTGCTGATCGGCGTGACCGTGCTGACCAGCATGGAACGCGAAGACCTGGCCGGTATCGGCCTGGACATCGAGCCGCAGGAGCAGGTGTTGCGCCTGGCCGCCCTGGCGCAGAAAGCTGGCCTCGACGGCCTGGTGTGCTCGGCATTGGAAGCCCAGGCCCTCAAGACGGCTCACCCGTCGTTGCAACTGGTCACCCCAGGCATTCGTCCGGCGGGCAGCGCTCAGGATGATCAGCGCCGTATTCTGACGCCGCGCCAGGCACTCGATGCCGGTTCTGATTACCTGGTGATCGGCCGTCCGATCAGCCAGGCGGCCGATCCGGCGAAAGCGTTGGCGGCGGTCGTTGCTGAAATCGCCTGATACCCAGGCGGGCACTGAAAAATGTGGGAGGGGGCTTGCCCCCGATGGCGGTGTGCCAGCTGCAGATGAGCTGGCTGACACAATGCCATCGGGGGCAAGCCCCCTCCCACATTTGATCTTCGCTGCTTTGAGCATTTCGTTCGCTTAACTGACTGGCATTAGGGCTTGCCCATCCCACAGCTGTATATGTCGCCCGTCAGCTGACCTTCAGCACCAACTTGCCGAAGTTTTCGCCGTTGAACAGTTTCATCAGCGTTTCCGGGAACGTTTCCAACCCTTCAACGATATCCTCTTTGCTCTTGAGCTTGCCCTGGGCCATCCAACCCGCCATTTCCTGCCCGGCAGCGGCAAAGTTCGCCGCGTGATCCATCACCACAAAACCTTCCATCCGTGCGCGGTTGACCAGCAATGACAGGTAGTTGGCCGGGCCTTTCACGGCTTCCTTGTTGTTGTACTGGCTGATGGCGCCGCAAATCACCACCCGCGCCTTCAGCGCCAGGCGGCTGAGCACCGCGTCGAGAATCTCGCCGCCAACGTTATCGAAGTACACATCCACGCCTTTGGGACATTCACGCTTCAGCGCAGCGGGTACGTCTTCGTGCTTGTAGTCGATGGCGGCGTCGAAGCCCAGCTCGTCGACCAGGAACTTGCACTTGTCGGCGCCCCCGGCGATGCCCACCACGCGGCAACCCTTGAGCTTGGCGATCTGCCCGGCAATGCTGCCGACCGCGCCGGCGGCGCCGGAGATCACCACGGTCTCCCCAGGCTTGGGCGCGCCGGTGTCCAGCAGCGCGAAGTAGGCGGTCATGCCGGTCATGCCCAGCGCGGACAGGTAGCGGGGCAGCGGCGCCAGTTTCGGGTCGACCTTGTAGAAACCGCGCGGCTCGCCGAGGAAATAATCCTGCACGCCCAGGGCGCCGTTGACGTAGTCGCCGACCGCAAAGTCCGGATGGTTGGAGGCAATCACCTTGCCCACGCCCAGTGCACGCATCACGTCGCCAAGGCCCACAGGCGCAATGTAGGACTTGCCCTCATTCATCCAGCCGCGCATGGCGGGATCGAGGGACAGGTACTCGTTGCGCACCAGCACTTGCCGGTCCTGCGGTGTACCCACCGGCACTTCCTGATAAGTGAAGGTGTCCCGCGTGGCCGCTCCGACCGGGCGTTTGGCAAGCAGGAACTGGCGGTTGGTCTGGGCAGTCATGGCGGCAACTCTTTTAGAAATGAAGTATCAGTCATAGACAAGTAACGGTCCGTGAGCAAGGTTGTTCGAGCCAGCGAATGCTTGCCGATAGACCGGGTTGATACTCCACCTTATGGCCTTATCACCAGGACTCATGCTGCGCCAACCGGGCTTCTGATAGTGCTGACGCGGCGCTCCCGTCGTTGGCTAGACTCGCTCCACGGTTATCAATCCCACAGGACATTCCCCCATGAGCATGACGTTTTCCGGCCAGGTCGCCCTCGTGACTGGCGCCGCCGCCGGTATTGGCCGCGCTACTGCGTTGGCGTTTGCCGCCGAAGGCTTGAAAGTGGTGGTGGCCGACCTCGATGTGGCGGGCGGCGAGGGTACTGTGGCGCTGATCCGGCAAGCCGGTGGCCAGGCGTTGTTTGTGCGCTGCAATGTCACCCTGGAGGCGGACGTGCAGCAACTGATGGCACAGACCATTGCCGCCTACGGTCGCCTGGACTATGCCTTCAACAATGCCGGGATCGAGATCGAGAAGGGCAAGTTGGCCGACGGCACGCTGGATGAGTTCGATGCCATCATGGGGGTCAACGTCAAGGGCGTGTGGTTGTGCATGAAGCACCAACTGCCACTGTTACTGGCCCAGGGCGGGGGAGCCATCGTCAACACGGCGTCGGTCGCGGGTTTGGGCGCGGCGCCGAAAATGAGCATTTATGCGGCGTCCAAGCATGCGGTGATCGGCCTGACGAAGTCGGCGGCCATTGAGTACGCGAAGAAGAAAATCCGCGTCAACGCCGTTTGCCCGGCGGTGATCGATACCGACATGTTCCGACGCGCCTACGAAGCTGACCCGCGCAAGGCCGAGTTTGCGGCGGCGATGCACCCGGTCGGGCGCATTGGCAAGGTCGAGGAAATCGCCAGTGCTGTGTTGTACCTGTGCAGCGATGGCGCGGCCTTCACCACCGGCCAGGCCTTGGCGGTGGACGGCGGTGCCACAGCGATTTAAGACTTCACACTGCAACCTGTTTGAAAACGACTGCGGTGTTGTGGGGTGTTTCCATAGCTGGCAAAAAGCCGTGACTGAATATGTATCATGAGGTAAAAAATATAATTAAATCAATGATTTAATAAATTTCGGAGACGGGTTTTTTTGAGCTTCTGTGCTTAACTGTTTGGGTTGAATAACAAACAGTTGAAGTGAGTGGCTCATGGATTTAGGGATTGATCGACAAGCCCCAGTACCGGTGGTGCAGCAAATCATCAGCGCAGTCGCGGGATGGATTCGCAACAATGGGGTGAGCCCCGGCACACGCTTGCCGTCCGTCCGGCAATTGGCCCTCGACAACCTGCTGAGCCAGTCCAGCGTCATCGAGGCATTCGAGCGGATGGCGGCCCAGGGGCTGCTGGCCTCGAAAAACGGCGCCGGGTTCGTGGTGGCGCAGCCCGTGACCCTTCAGGAAAACCCGTGGTACGAAGGCGCCGAACTGGAGTGGGGCAGCTTCACCGACGGCCCTTTGGGCGAGCTTAAACTCGGCTGCGGCTGGCTGCCGGACGTCTGGCGCGAGAGCGATGACATCAACTACGCGATCCGCGAAGTCAGTCGCACCGACACCGCCGGGCTGTTCAACTACAGCACGCCCTTGGGATTGCCGGCCCTGCGTGAACAATTACTCAAGCGTCTGACCCGGATCCACGTGCCCAGCAGCCTGGAGTGCATTCTGACTACCCACGGCGCGAGCCATGCCCTGGACCTGCTCATACGCAGCCTGCTCAAGGCGGGCGATACGGTCGTGGTCGAAACCCCGGGGTACGGCAACCTCTATCGGCAATTGGCCTTTCACGGCGTCACCTTGCTCGAAGTGCCGCGCACGCGCAGCGGCCCGGACATCGAGGTGCTGGAGGCACACCTGCAATGCCATCGTCCCAAGTGCCTGTTCATCAACAGCCTCTATCACAACCCTACCGGCACCAGTCTGTGCCGCGCAGTGGCCGAGCGGCTGCTGGCGCTGGCCTGCAGCCGGGATTTCCTGATCATCGAGGAAGACGTCTACGGCGACCTGCAACATGCCAGTTGCACGCGGTTGTCGGCGTTGCCCCATGAAGACCGCGTCATCTATGTTTCCAGTTTTTCCAAGACGCTGAGCAGTGCCTTGCGCGTGGGCTACCTGAGCGCCAGTGCGGCGATCATCGCCCAACTGGCGCATCTGAAGACCCTGACAGGCATCGGCACGTCGCGTTTTGCCGAAGCGATGGTGGCGACCTTGCTGGCCAACGGCACGTACCGCAAGTGGGTGCAGCGCCTGCGCAAGCGTCTGAATACGCAAATGGCCGCCACCCTGCAGGTGCTGGAGGATGAAGAATGGCAAGTGTTTGCGGTCCCCGCCGGCGGCATGTTCCTGTGGGCGCGACCTGGCGCGCAAAGCCCTTCGTGCGTGCAGGCGTGTGCCCGCCGGCTGGGTGTGTTGTTGACGCCGGGAACGCTGTTCAACCCCAAGGGTGAGTGCAGCGAGTGGCTGCGCATCAACGTGGCCTATGCGGCGGATCAGCGTGCCTTGGCGCTGTTCCGTGCCCTGGGGCCCGCCAGATCGACCTCGACCATTCTGAAAACGACGGGTATGTAGCTTTTTGCCATTATTGTGGCGCCAATGACTTGTGCTCAGTGCCCCGTGGTTGCCAATCTCGCTGCTGGTAAAGCGGGTTTATGGCATAAGCCATTGCGAGAGGACTCAGGTGCAATGATTTCGGGCGCGCAACGATGTTTCGCCAACCTCGGTATGGCGAAAAAACTGGGCTTGGGATTCACCCTGGTGCTGCTGCTGACGGCACTGGTCGCGGCCATTGGCGTAGGGTCCCTGCAAACTGTAGGTCAGCGCTTCGAAGGCCTTAAGCGTATGTCTTCGCTCAACAGTGATCTGCTCAAGGTGCGCCTGATCGAACAGGACTACGCCTTGCACGCCGATCCCAAGTCGGTGGACGCCCTGCACGAAAGTGTCGACGCGCTGACTGCGCTGGCGGTCAGCCTCAAGGACCAGTCCGCCGCCAACGTGCCGGTGATGACCGAGGTGGAGCAGGCCCTGGCCGCCTACCGCAAGGCGTTCGACGAATTTGTCGAGCTGACCCAGGCCAAGGACCTGGCCCTGGAAATGGCCAGCTGGTCGGTGTCCAGCGTGGCCAATAATCTCGATGTGTTGCAGGCCGGCCTGGCGGACGACGGTGCCTATGGCCTGAAGGAAAGCCAGGGCAAGGAAGGCGCCGAGTTTATCGAGCAGGCGGGGCAGGTGAGCCAGGTGTCGCGGTTGATGCTGCAGGCGATGAACGAAGCGCGGCTGCGTTTGGATCAGAGCCGCAAGGCCGACGCGGACGAGGCCGAACAGGGCAGGATCGAACAGGCTGACCAGGCACTGGCTCAGGCCGAGCAACTGAAAACCTCGGTCAAGGACCCCGGTTATCAGACCGTGCTTAATGAAGTGTCCGGGCACATCGCCTCGTTCAGCGAAAAGCTGGGGGAATACACCGGCCTGCTGGCCCAGGAAAAAGTGGTCTACAAACAGTTGCATGATCGCGCCGATCAAGTGGTCAGCCGGGTCACCCAGGCCTATGACGCTGAAGACCAGTCGATGCAGGCGCAACTGGCCAACAGCACGCTGCTCATCATCGGTTCATCCGCCCTGGCGTTGCTGGTGGGGCTGATTGCGGCATGGGTGATTACCCGCTTGATCGTGACGCCGCTGCGCAGGGTGATCGCGGTGGCCCAGCAGATTGCCGCCGGCGACCTGAGTGGGCGCATGGAGATCAGCCGCCGTGATGAAATAGGCCAACTGATGCAGGCGATGCAGCAGATGGGTAACGGCCTGAGCCATATGGTCAGCGGGTTGCAGTCGGGTATCGAACAACTGGCCAGCTCGGCGCATTCGCTGTCCAGCGTGACCGAGCAGACCAACACCGAGGTCAGCAGCCAGAAGGAGGAAACCGAACAGGTGGCCGCGGCGATGAACCAGATGACCGCCACGGTGCACGACGTGGCACGTAACGCCGAAGAGGCCGCGCAAGCCGCGCAGACGGCGGACGAAAAGGTCGATAGCGGCCAGCAGGTGGTGCGCATGAGTTTGCAGCGCATCGAATTGCTGGCCACCTCCAGCAGCAGTGCCAGCACCCGTATCGAAAGCCTCAGCGCGGAGATCCAGAACATCGGCGCGGTGTTGAGCGTGATCAAGAGCGTCGCCGAGCAAACCAACCTGCTCGCCCTCAACGCCGCCATTGAAGCGGCCCGCGCAGGCGAGCAAGGGCGCGGCTTTGCGGTGGTCGCCGACGAGGTGCGGGCCCTGGCCAAGCGCACCCAGCAATCGACCGAGGAAATCGAACGACTGGTCAGCACCTTGCGCAGCGCGGCGCAGTCGTCGGTGCAGCAGATTCAGCACAGTGGCGAGCTGGTGAAGCTGGCGGTCAGTGATGCGTTGGAAACCGAGAGCGCCCTGGGCAGCATTGCCGCAGCGGTGTCATTGATTCAGCAGATGAACCAGCAGATTGCCGCCGCCGCCGAAGAGCAAAGCTCGGTGGCCGAAGAGATCAACCGCAGCGTCACCAGCATCCGGGCGAGTGCCGATCAGTCGGCGTTGAGCATGCAAGGCAATGCCGCATCGAGCATCCAGCTGGCGCAGTTGGGTGCGGAACTCAAGGGCATGGTGGGGCACTTCCGCCTCTGATCGCAGCCGGGGCGCTGCGATCAGTGGGGAAGGGAGGTCAGGCGTGGTTGGCGAGGAAGGTCAGCAGCGCTTCATTGACGAAGTCCGGATTCTCTCGGCTGGAGATATGCCCGGCGACGGGAATCAAGGTCAGGGTACAGCCGATCAGCTCGGCCATTTGCGCAGATTCAGCGGGTGGGCGGGGCTTGTCCTGTTCGCCGCACATGACCAGTGTGGTATCACAATCCAGGCGAGAAAGCTGACCCAGGATGTCGGTGCGGCTGAAGATCAGGCGGCCCAGGGGCACGACGCTGTCCAGCAGGCGTTCCCGGGAAAATGCTTGAAGCGATGTGCGAAAGTCTTGATACAGCGCTGATTCGCGGTCGATTTCCGGGCGAAAGAAGATCGGCGCGATCACATCCAGCAAGGGTTCAGGAATGGCACCGGCGTCTTCAATCATCTTGAACAGCGAGAAGTAGTACTCGCGCGTGGCTTGCGGCTCGGCGCCGAGGTAGGTGTCCATCAGCACCAGGCTGTTGATGCGTTCAGGTGCGAGCAGGGCGAGGCGGGCGCCCCACATGCCGCCGACCGACAGACCCACCAGGTTGATCTGCGGGATGTCCAGGTGGTCCAGCAGCACCAGGTGCTGACGTGCCAGGTCATCAAGGGAGCGGGTATTGGCGGGCAGCGGGCCCGATTTGCCATGGCCCCACAGTTCCGGGACGATGACACGGTATTGCTGCGACAGCGCTTCGATCTGCGGCGCCCACATGCCGCGGTCCCACAGGTAGCTCGAGCCCAACAGGACGACCGGGCCGGTGCCCTGGTCGATATAGTGCAGCGGTTGTCCATCAATCACGGCGACAGGCATAGCAGGCCTCTAACTTCACGGAGTGAGGGGCACTTTTTTACCTTAGTCGGGGGCGTGGGGATAGGTGCATTTTGATGGCATGTGGCGACGGGACGTCGCCACACAGCCAGAAGGCGATCAATCGTAGATGGCTTTCTTTTTCCATTCGGCATCGGCGTCGACGACTTTCAGGCCTTGGGTCAGTTCGTTAACTTCGTCCTCGGCCGGCTGGCTGTTGGTCAACACCGTGGAGTTGGCGCGGGCCAGTTGCGCCTCCAGCAATCGCAGCTGTGCGCTGTACAGCACCGGCTCCGGTTGTTTGCGCAGGTACTGCACGCCACGCTCGAACGCCAGGCGCGCCTGGCCCGGTTGACCTTGTTGCAGGGCATGCTGGCCCAGGTTGTTGAAGAACTCGATGTGCAGCAGCACCAGGATGTGGCGGATTTCCTTGATCCAGTGCTTGGCTTCATTGGTCGGCAGAAAACCGTCCTGGGCCGCGCGGGTGACTTGGCCATGCAGCGCTTCGAGCAAAAAGCGTACATCCTTGGCCTTGGCTTCGGTCTGGATCGGCGCGGGCGGGTTGGCCACCGGAATCGATTCGCCCTGAGCGACCAGTGCATTGAGCTCGGTAATCCGTGCCTTGAGCGCGGCGCTGGATTTGTTGAGGTTCAGCAGGCGCTGGTTGACGTTGAGTTCCAGGCGGGTCAGCAAGAGCTTGAGCGCCGGGGTCATCAATTGGCCGGGAAAGGTCTCGGTGATTTCACCACAGCGACGCAGCCGATCATTGAGCTCGATCTCGGTACGCTTCTTTTCCAGCTTATTGTTTTCCACCACATGGTTCATGTAGCCAATGGCGATCAGTATTACGATCCCGACTATAACCAGCAGGGTGATCATGAGTGGTGTCACCGGTGTGACCTCTTCAAGGGGTTTGCTATGGAGTGTAGTGACTGAGCTATCCGGCGGATAGGACTGTTCGACCAGTTGCCCAGGTAGTGTCTTCTATATAGGTAAGTGTTCCCGGCATGCATGCACATTGCCATCATTCGCCTGTGGCAACTATAGCGCCTTGCAGGGCGCCAGAATATAGGCGCCAGGGCTTGGTCGGCGAGAATGCCCGCGCAGGCCGGTAAACGGCGGCGAAGTCATTGATTTAAATAAATTTATCCTTGGGGGTTGACGACCTTTGAATCCATCCATAGAATGCGCGCCACTTACAGCGTAAAGCACACAGCGAAACGCGGTAGGGAGTGAATGTTGTACGTGTGTCCCCTTCGTCTAGTGGCCTAGGACACCGCCCTTTCACGGCGGTAACAGGGGTTCGAGTCCCCTAGGGGACGCCATGCGGGAATAGCTCAGTTGGTAGAGCACGACCTTGCCAAGGTCGGGGTCGCGAGTTCGAGTCTCGTTTCCCGCTCCAATTTACAAGCAGTGTGGCCTTCGGGCGGCATTGAGTGAACCCAGGACCGAATCTTCGGATGAGGCCTCTGGGCACTGGAATACACACCATGTGTTTCAGTAGCGTGTCCCCTTCGTCTAGTGGCCTAGGACACCGCCCTTTCACGGCGGTAACAGGGGTTCGAGTCCCCTAGGGGACGCCATTTGCGGGAATAGCTCAGTTGGTAGAGCACGACCTTGCCAAGGTCGGGGTCGCGAGTTCGAGTCTCGTTTCCCGCTCCAATTCAAAGAAAAAGCCACTCAATCGAGTGGCTTTTTTTTGTCTGTAATTTCTTGATCGTTCCCACGCAGAGCGTGGGAACGATCAATGGTGCTAAAGAGCATTCGCCGCTTGAGCCAGCCGCAACGTAGCCTCACGAATTTCGGCCTGATTAAGCGACGCAAAACCCAACCGCAACGCATTCTCCGGCTGGCCCATCGGTGAGAACTGCCGGCCACTGCGCACTACCAGTCCGTGGCCCAGGGCGGTTTTGACCATCCGGTCAACGTCTATTCCATCCTCGAAACGCACCCACAGCGCCAGGCCACCCTCGGGCTCGCGTATCTGGATACGCTCGCCCAGCGATTCGTGCAGACAGGTTTGCAGCGTCTCTCGACGCACTCGATATTCTTTCGACACGCGGCGCAGGTGCTTTTTCAGCTCACCCTCATTGATCAGGTCGGCCAGCATTTTCTGGGCGACGGCGTCGGCATCCCCCAGCATCAGCGCCGCATTGCGCTGCAGGGCCTCAATCACTTGTGCGGGGGCCACCACATAGCTGCAGCGAAACGTCGAGCCCAGTGCTTTGGATAACGAGCCGATATAAATCACATGGCGCTGGGAACGGTCACTGGCCAGCGGCAGGTAGGGGCGGCCGTTAAAGTGGAATTCGTGGTCGTAGTCTTCTTCGATGATGCAGAAGTCGTGCAGTGCTGCGAGCGTCAACAGGTGTTGTCGCCGCGCGGCGTGCAGGCTGACGGTGGTAGGGAACTGGTGATGCGGCGTGACGTAGATCATGCGCACTTTATGCTGCTGGCATAAACGGTCGATCTGGTCGGTACGGCAGCCTTCTTCGTCCATGTCCACCGTGACCAGTTGCGCGCCCAACTGACGAAAAATTTCCCACGCCGGCGGGTAACTCAAACGCTCCACCAGTACCACATCGCCCGGTTTGATCAGCAAACTGGCACTCAGGTACAGCGACATCTGGGTGCCCTGGGTCAGGCAAATGTTGTCGGCGTTGACGGCCAGCCCGCGATTGCTGCGCAGCATCTCGGCGAGGGCGCAGCGCAAGTGATAGCCGGTGCCTTCGCTGCCGTAGCGCACGGTGTTGGAGGCAAAGCTGGTGCGCAGGGCGTTGCGGTAGTAACGATGCAACACCGATTGCGGCAGCAGCCGGTGGTCGCTGGTGCCGTTGTCGAAAAACAGCGCGTCATGCCGGTGCTGCAGCGCGGTGACCTGGGCGTTGTGGGTGAAATATGGCACAACCGGTTGCGCCAGTATGGACGGTGCGAAGGACTGCGGTGCACGACCGGGCAGTTGCTGGGACGTCAGTTGGGCATTGACGAAGGTGCCGCGACGCGGCTCGCTGATCAGCCAGCCTTTGGTCAAGGCTTCTTCATAGGCCAGGATGACCGTCTTGCGATTAACGTTGAGCAACTGCGCCATTTCTCGCGTACCAGGCAGCAAAGTGCCAGGCGGCAGGCGTCCTTCGACAATCGCTGTCACCAGGCCCTCGGCTATCTTGCGGTAGGAGGCGTGTGGCGAGTCTGCGTCGAGCTTGAGTAAGGGGCGCCATTTACGCATCTGGACCATCTGAAGTATCCAAAACTGGAGGTTCTAATGGGCCTAGTCTAGCGTAACAATCGGGCTTCACTCATTCTCGGGTCTTCAGCACATGCGGCATGTCATCGAACTGTCCCCCTCGGGCAAAACCTTTGAGGCCGGCGACGAGCTGTTGCTTGACGCCATGCTCGCCAGCGGCCTGGCCGTGCCGTTCTCCTGCCGCCGTGGCGCGTGCGGCTCGTGCAAAGTGGTGGTCACCCAAGGCGAGTACCAGGCCAGGCGTTTGGCCCCGGACGCGCCCGCGCCTTGCTACCCCCTGGCTGCCGATGAAATGCTGCTGTGCCAGAGCCACGCCTGCACCGACATGCGTCTGGAAATTCCCGGCTGGTCGCTGGATACACCTGCGCTGGTGTTTGACGCACGCGTACTGAGCAAGCAGGCAGTCGCCGCCGACGTTATCGAGTTGGTGCTGTTGCCGGACGCACCTGTGGCGGTACGGGCAGGGCAGTACCTCAAGTTCCGCCTGGAACACGGCGATACGCGCAGTTTCTCGATTGCCAACCTGCCTGCCGAGGACGGAGGGCGTTTGGTTTTCCAGATTCGTCGGGTCAGCGGCGGGTACTTTTCCGAGGGCATTCTGGATGGCCTGGCCGTAGGAGACCGCTTGCAATTGGAGGGCCCGTTCGGAGCCTGTACCTGGCAGGACGATGCCGCCGACGTCGTGGTCCTGTTCGCCACGGGCACCGGATACGCCGGCATCAAGCCGATCCTGCTGAGCGCGCTCAAACAAGATGTGGAAGTGACGTTGTATTGGGGCGGCGCACACTCGGCGGATTTTTATGACAGCGCTTTCCTGGATCAAGCAGCGCTCGAACATCCACGGTTTCGCTGGCATCCAGTGCGCGCAGCCGAGGGCAGGGTGCAGGAGGTTGCATTGAGCCATGGGTATCGCTGGGAGGTGGCCCAGGTCTATGCGTGCGGAAATGGCACCCTGCTCAGCCAGGTGCGTACCCAATGCCTGGAGGCAGGGTTGCCGAGCCATCGATTTATCGCGGAGGCGTTTGTCGCCAGTGGTCGGTCGAGCGCTGGAACAGCACTGCCGGCGTTCGACCCGATCTGGGAAAAAGTCGGCCCGCGTTATTCCCTGGACGGCATGCTGGCGGCGCGGGAAAAATCCATACGCGCCCTGGCAGCCATCGCCAGCCGCTTGAAAGTCGGCATGACCACCGGCGAAGCGCTGGAAATGGCCGCCGAACAACTGCAGGCCATGGGCGCTTCGCACACCTGGCATCCCACCTACATCCGGTTTGGCGCCGACACGGTGCGCCCACCCCGCGAAGGTATCGATCGTCAGCGCAGGCTGCGCGCCAGCGATATCGTGGTGGTCGACCTTGGCCCGGTGTGGGACGGCTACGAAGGCGACTACGGCGACACCTTTGTCTTCGGCGACTCGCCCCTGCACCTGGCCTGCACCACCGCACTGCACCAGGTGTTCGATGAAACCCGCCAAGCCTGGCTGCGCGGCCTGACCGGACGCGAGCTCTACGACTTCGCCGAACAGAGCGCCGTGACCAAGGGCTGGAGACTGGCACGCAATCTGGCGGGGCATCGCCTGGCGGATTTTCCCCATGCGCTGTTCGAGAGCAAACAATTGGCCGAGCTGGAAATTCCACCGAGTGAAATGGCCTGGGTGCTCGAGATCCAGCTGTGCCATCCCACTGAGCCGGTCGGTGGGTTCTTTGAGGACATGCTGATGTTGCAGGCATGAAGCGCCCGCCATTGCGGCGGGCTCGAGAACGGGTCAGAGCTTGGGCAACTGGCCGACACGTCCCATCATTTCAGTCACAATCTGCAGGTCCAGCAGGAACTGCTCGACAGTCTTGAACTCACCGTCGGTGTGCCCGGTGTACTTCTCTTCCGGGCGGGCCAGGCCGAATTGCACGCCGTTGGGCAGATCGTGCACGGAGGTGGCGCCGGCGGATGTGCCGAACCTGTGCTGCATGCCCAGGTTTTCCGTGGCCACCGCCAGCAGGGCTTTTACCCATTCGCCCTCGGGGTTGCGGTACATCGGCTTGTCCAGCGAATAGGTGAAATTCACGTTGACCTTGGCGTGCGTGTTCCAGGCGTTCAGTTTCTGCTCGATCTGCGCCTCGAGCGCTTCCGGGGTCTTACCCTTCGGCGCGCGCAGGTTGACGGCCAGCTTGAAGGCTTTGTCATCCAGACCGACAAAGGTCGGCGAAGTGGTCAGCGGCCCCATGAAGTCATCGGCATAGCCCACGCCCAATTTGCCACCCAGGTAATCCAGGCCCCAGTTGTCCGCCGCATACTGCGCAGCATCCGTGATGTGGTTGTGCTTGAGGGCGATCTTGCCATCGACGCTGTGGATCAATTCCAGCATGCGTGCCACCGGGTTGACCCCGGTTTCGGGTTCCGAAGAGTGGGCCGACACGCCGGTGACGGTCAGTTTGACGTTCTTGCCGTCAACCTGGGCGCTCACCTGGAAATTGCCGCCATTGCGCTTGGCATAGTCATCCCCGGCCTGCTGCAGGCCGGCCGCCAGTTCAGCCGGGTTATCGCTGACCAGCGTGGCGACCGAGACCGATGGAATCTGGTTGGTGGCCTTGCCCCCGGTCATTGCGATAATTTCCGCGCCGGTGCCTTCACCCTTGCGCACCGGGAAAGTGGCCATGACGGTGCCCGAGCCTTTTTCGGCGATCACTACCGGGTAACCGCCATCGAGCGCCAGGTTGTAGTTCGGTATGGGATTGCGTTCGAAATAGTAGGGAATGGCGTCACCGGAGGTTTCTTCGGTGGTGTCCACCAGCAGCTTGAACGTGCGCGCCAGCGGCAGCTTCTCTTCCTTGATCACCTTCATGGCGTACATCGCCACGACGATGGCGTTCTTGTCATCCTCGGTGCCGCGACCATACATGCGATCGCCAATCAGCGTGACCTTGAACGGGTCCAGCCTGGTGCCATCCTGCAGCACCCAATTTTCCGGCGTCACCGGGACCACATCGGCGTGGGCATGCACGCCCACCACTTCGTCACCGCTGCCTTCCAGTGAAATTTCATACACGCGGTTATCGACGTTACGGAAGTTCAGGTTGAAGGACTTGGCCAGGGCCTGGATCCTGTCGGCGATCTTGAGAAATTCCGGGTTTTTGTACTGCGGCAGGCCGTCTACGTTGAACGTCGGAATTTCCACCAGTTCGCGCAAGGTTTCCAGGGCCGCCTTGCCGTACTTCACCCGCGTATAAATACCAAGCAGGCGGTTGATCTCGTTCTGCTGCTCGGCGCTCAGGGTTTTGTCATCGAGAAAGGCGCTGATGGCCGGGGCGACGTCACGGGTCTTGCCCAGGTCGCCCTTGGCCAGGGTGCCGAGGAAACTGCGGAAATCGCTGATGGATGCGTCGCCGAAACTCTTCACAATCGCGGTGTTTTGTTCGGCAGTGATGTTGGCGAGCGCAGGCGTGGTAGCCGCCGTAAGGCTGGCGGCGAACAGCGTGGCAGCCGCGAGTTTTTTCAGTGGAAAGTGCATGGTTGGAGGCATTCCCTTGCAGGCAGTGAGTAGGGTGTTTCTGACGGATAAGTCAGAAACATTTCCACACACTAGCATTACTCAGGTGCTGGAGGTCAATGCTGGCCAGGATGAGGCGCGGGGTATTCATCCGCCGCGTTCAAGGCTCTGGCATAGGGCCCGTCCCACAACTGCTGATGCAATTGCCCTACGCGCCTGGCCATCGCTTCACTGCGCATCACCACTTCCAGGTTGCGCGAATTGTCCAGATAACCGCCCAACCAGTTACTGGTACCGACCCACGCCACCTGCCCGTCGATCTCCATCGTCTTGCTGTGGATCACCCGCGCATAGGGGATGAATCCTTGCCTGGCCTCGGGCAGGGTGACGATCTTGATCTGCACGTTGGGCAGCACCGCCAGGCTCTTGAGGTAGGGCAGTTCCAGCGGGTCGGTGTTCCAGTTGGACACCATCAGCTTGATCGACACGCCGCGCGCAGCGGCGGCGCGCACGGCGTTGTCGATCACCGCGTAGTAAGGGCGGGTCCGATCCGGTCCGTAGGACAGCGGCGCATAGTCCAGCAATTGCACGCGCACCTCTTGCTTGGCTTCGTCCAGCAGGCGCGGCAGTTCCTGTTGTGAATCCCCCACGCCGGGCGGGTTGTAGCGTTGCGGGCTGGCCACCAGATAGTTGCCGGTACGCGCAGGCGCCTGGCCGGCGGTGGGCAGTGGCACCGGTTGGTTGTCGCTGAGGGCCTGCTGGGCTTGCCAGTCCTGGTCGAAGATCGCCTGGACCTGGCCGACCACGCTTGCATCGCTGATGCGCAGCCCGGTTTCGTGGATATGTTCCAGGGAGCGCCAGTCGAAATTCTGGCTGCCGATAAACGCCTGGCTGGCGTCCACCACCATGTATTTGGCGTGGATGATCCCGCCGCTCAATTGCCCGAAGGGCAGCACCCGCAAGGTCAGGTTGGGAATGGCGCGCAAGCGCTCCAGGGTGGCCGCATCCGATAACCTGATACCTTTTTCTTCAAGCAGGAAACGAATCTTCACGCCGCGTTTACCGGCGGCTTCCAGGTGTTCGATAACCCTGTCCATCACCGAGCCGGGATGGTCGGCCGCGTAGAACTGGCCGATATCGATGCGGTTTTTTGCACCGTCGAACAGCTCGATCCACACCGGGCCCGGCTGACGCAGATCGGCAGTGCCCAATGTGGTGTCCACCGGCACGGTGTGCACCAGTTCAAACCCTGCAATTGAAAAGTCCGCCATGGCCAGCGGACTGAGGAGCAAGCCGGCGAGGCCTGCGACACGCAACTTCATCGAAAGGGACATAAGCGTCTCATTGCGCAAAAAGAACAGGCGGGCCATGACGCGCCCGCCGTGCAGGTCAGGCCGTGCGGCTGTGCAGTGGCGTGGGCGCGCGGTGCGGCACTTCATCGTGGGCGCGGGCACCACTGGAGGCGCGGATCAGCAGGATCTTCAGCTGGTCGTTGATGCGCTCCAGGCTGTCCTGGAAGAAGTTATGAAACACCACGCAGAACAGCGCGATGGCGATCCCCAGCCCGGTGGCGAACAAGGCCGTGCCGATACCCCCGGAAATCTGCCCCGGGTCCGAAACACCCGCTGTGGCCAATGCCTTGAACGTATCGATGATACCCAGGATGGTCCCCAGCAGGCCGAGCAGCGGGGCCGCCGTGGTGATGGTCTCGATGATCCACAGGCTGCGGGCCAGCGGGGCGCGGGTCTTGAGGTACTGGGTGTCGATTTCGTCGTCGAGGTCCTTGCGCGACCCGTGGGAGGCCTTTTGCGCCAATACCGGCAGAATCATGTTCAGCGGCAGGCTGTCGCGACGGGTCAGGTGGTCCGGCAGGTCGCGTTCGCTGTGCACGGTGGCGCCCAGCGCCTCGATCAGGGCGCGGGCCTGGCGGCGCACGTAAGCGAAGTAGATGCCGCGCTCGATGGCGATGAAAATCGCGATGGCCATCGCGGCATACATTACATAGAAGGTGACGTCGTGGAGCAGGTTCATATCCATGATGATGTTCCTCTTGGGTCAGTCTTAGAAATTCGCTTCCAGCGAAACCGTGACGGTGCGGTCCAGGCCGACGATGTACGCCGGGTCGCCATCGCGAAAACCGCTGTAGCTGGCGGCGTTGGTCTTGGTGGTGTACACGCCGTCCAGGTATTTCTTGTCGAACAGGTTGTCGACGTTCAGGCGCAGGGTCGCGTCCTTCACGACCTTTTTGTCGACCGGCAGGTAGATACCCGCGCCGAGGTTGAACACGGTGCGCGCGGAAATGGCTTCGTCGTTGGTCAGGTCGCCGTAGAGCTTGCTGGTGTACTTGCCGCCGAAGGTGCCGTAGAAGCGCCCGTCGTCATAACCGATGTTGGCCGCCAGCATGTTCTTCGGCACGTTGGCGAACTGTTTGCCGCTGGTGGGCAACGCGATGGCCTGGCCCGCGTTGTAGACGGTCATGTCGTCCTGCTGCTCGGCCTTGGTGTAGGTGTAGGAGGTGTAGTAGTTGAAATGGTGGGGCAGCAGGCCGCTCCACTCCAGTTCCAGGCCTTTGTTGGTGACGGCGCCGACGTTGATATCGGCGGAGTCGCCATTGATGTCCTTGGAGGAGACCTGGCGATTCTTGAAGTCCATGTAGAACAGGGTTGCGGCCAGGGTCATGTCGTCGCCGCTATAGCGCCAGCCCAGTTCGTGGTTCCAACTGGTTTCCGGCTCGAGGTCGATGGAACCGGCGCCTTTGTCATAGAGCGCATAGTTCTGCGGTACGCGCATGTTGCGCGACAGGCTGTAGAACAACTGGTCACGCTCGTCCAGCTGGTATTTCAGGCCGGCATTGGGCAGCAGTTTGTTGTAGGTCTGGTTACGCTTTTCCGGCTGTTCGCTGAGACTGCCGTGGTTGGTGCCGTCACGCTCGACGTTCATGTAGGCCAGGCCCGCGATAAAGGTCCAGTCCGGGTTGATGTACCAGGTGTCCTGGGCCCAGACTTTTTGCGCCGGGGTCACGGTGAAGCGGTCGCGGCCCTGGATCTGGTTGCCGTTGGCGTCGACGATGGCGCTGTTGGAATCCGGCCAGGTGTCGACCGGCTTGCCATTGCTCTTGAGCTGGATGAACGGCTGGGTCTGGCTCTGGCGTGCGCGCTCGTACCAGTAACCCAATTGCAGACTGTGGTCGCCCAGGTCCCAGGTCAGTTTGGTGGTGATGCCCGGGCGCCATGTTTGCGTGCGTGAAGGGCGGTAATACACGCCGCTGTTCGGGGTGCCGTCGGCGTTGTATTGGGCGGCGGTTGGCAGATTGCCAAGGTCGAATACGCCGCCCTGGTTCGAACCACGGTTGAGCGCATAGCTCGATGAGCCGACGCCGCTGCCGTTGCCCCAGAAGTAATACGGGATCACCGACAGCGCCAGGTTGTCGGCCAGTTTGAACTGGGTATTGAGTACGGCGGTGAAGGTCTGAAACGGGTTCTGCGCCAGGGCGTAGTAGCTGTTGTACTTGCCGTTGCTGCCCACCGTCGGCGTTGCCGGGTAGGGGTCGTACTTGCGGCCGTTTTGCTGGAACTGCGCTTTGGTCAACTGGCTGTAGCTGTTGTTGTCCTGCTCGTGGTACTTGAGGATCAGGTTGGCGGTGTTGCCATTACCGGCGTCGAAGAAGCTGTTCCATTCCACCTTGTCCGCGCGCACGGCGCCCGAGCCGCGCCACATATCGCCCTCGGTGTGGGATGCCGACAGCCAGTTGCTCAGGCCGTTGACTTCGCCGGTATTGAGACGGGCGAAGGTTTTGCGCGTGGCGTTGCTGCCGACGATCTGTTTGACGAAGGCGCCGGTCTCCTTGGTCGGGCGAATGGTGACAATGCCGATGTTGCCGCCGCTGGAGCCGATGTGCGGGCCGTCGGACTCCGACGCGCCCTGGGTGACGAAGATCTGGTCGATGTTTTCCGGATCGCCCAGCAGGTTGGAGTA
Source organism: Pseudomonas orientalis (assembly GCF_001439815.1). Lineage (GTDB taxonomy): Bacteria > Pseudomonadota > Gammaproteobacteria > Pseudomonadales > Pseudomonadaceae > Aquipseudomonas > Aquipseudomonas orientalis. The sequence continues at coordinate 33,818 of NZ_JYLM01000014.1, forward strand.
CAGCGCATAGTTGCCCGAATCGTTGATCGGCATGCCGTCCACCGACATGCCCACCTGGTCGGAGTTCATGCCGCGCATGGTGAAGCGAAAGCCTGACAGGCCGGTGTTGTCCTCGCTGGAAATGTTCAGCCCCGGCGTGTACTTGAGCTTGTCGATGGCGTTGCCCGTGGCCGTCTGTTTATCCAGCGCCTCCTTGGTCACGGTGGAGCGGCCCTTGATGCTGTCCTCGGGCACCATGTAACCGCCCCCGGCGCTGGCCTTGCCTTGGACCCCAATGGTGCCGACGTCGCTGTCGCTCGTATCTGCCATGACCATTGCCTGGGTCATGCTGGTCGCGGCAACGAGTGCCAGGTGAATGCGGGTGAACTTCATCACTGTCGTCCTGGTGGCGGGTGCTTATTGCACGCTGTAGTTGAAGGTGGCGGTGAAGCGCTGCTCATTGCGGCCCCCGAACGCCTGTTCCGGGAACGGCTTGACTTGCTTGATGCGACGCAAGCTGTTGGTGGCGGCCCGGTTGAGCAACATGCTCGGGGCCTGGGTTTGCAGGCCGGAATCCAGCACGCGGCCCTGACGGTCCACCAGCAGCCACACCACCACTTCGCCACTCGGGCGTTCGAGGGAGGCCTGGCGCCCGGTGGGGTATTGCTTGTAGGTGTCCAGCTCGTTGCGCAAGCCCTTGAGATAACCGCCTTCCAGGGCCTGGCTGTCGACCTTCGGCGGCGCGGGCGGGGCGGGTGTCGGGGCAGCCTGCGCAACCGCTGCGGGCGCAGGTTTGGCGGCCACCGGTGGCGGCGTCGGCGTTGGCTTGGCGACCACGGGCGCAGGCTTGGGCACCGGTTTCGGCTTGGGCTTGGGTTCAGGTTTCGGCACCGGTTTTGGCGGTGGTGGCGGTGGGGCCGGCTCGGCTTCCTCATCCTCGATCACCGGCGGTGGCTGCTCCTGTTCCATTACAGGTTGCGGAACCACTTCCGGCTCCGGCTCGACCAACGCCAGCTCGACCGCCGACTCGTCATACACCGGCTCGACCTTTAACGTCTGGGACTGGATACCCAGCGCAATCAGCACCAGCGCGATCAGGGCCGGGACACTGCCCAGCAACTGCCGTACACGAAACAGCGCGTACATGATCAAGACTTACGCGTGGCAATGGACACGGAGGTGAAGCCACCCAGGCGCAGGGTGTCCATCACTTCCACCAGGCGCGAAACTTCCACGCCTTTGTCGCTGTTGACGATGATCGTCGACTTGGTCTCGGGCTGTTGCGCCGCCTTCAGCGCCGGTACCAGCGCGTCGACCGTGAGGTCCTTGCCGTCCAGTTGCAACTGGCCTTCCAGGCCCAGGGTCAGGATGAATTTGTTCTGCGGTTTGAGCTGCTGTGAACTGCTGGCGCTGGGTAACTGAGTCTTCATGCCCAGGGCCGGAATCACGTTCAGGCTCACCAGTACGAAAAACACCAGCAGGAACATCATCACGTCGATCATCGGGATCAGTTCGATGTGCGCCTTGCGCTTCTTGGGTTCATCCCAGGTTCTCATTCCGTTGCCCCGTCATTGAATTAGGGGCGACACGCTAGCAAGCAAACATGACCGAATGGTTAACTTTAATTGACGGTTTTGAGGCTCTAGGATGGGTCTTTCAGAAAACTTACCGGTCAGTTTTTGCGCGTAACGAAACTGACACCCAGGGCGTACATGCTTGAGAAATTTATCGTGAGAGCCGGCGCCCATGTCCACTGCACTGCCTCGATTATCGACTCCGCGACTGTTGTTGCGAGCACTGGAAATGCATCAGGCACAGGTGCTTTTCACGCTCGTCAACGGCCCGGAAATTTCCGACAACACGGCGAACATTCCGTTGCCCTACACCTTGGAAACCGCCCAGGATTTTATTGCCGGGATCGCCGACAAGTACCGCACCGGCGAGCTGCTGAACCTGGGGATGCATGTGCACGACACCGATGAATTTGTCGGCATGGTCAGCCTGCGTATGAATGCTCGGCATCGTTATGGGCACTTGGGTGGCTGGGTCGCGGCGCATTGCCGTAACCGGGGTTACGCGGCGGAAGCGGCGAGCGCGGTGATGGACTTCGGGTTTGACGAGTTAGGGTTGCAGCGCGTGGGGAGCCAATGTTTTGGTCGTAACAAGGAATCGGCGCGGGTCATGGAAAAGATCGGCCTGCGCTATGAAGGCTGCATGCGCCAGGCGTTTCTAAAGAACGGCGTTTATGAGGACTTGCTCGGGTTTGCCATCGTGCGTGATGACTGGGAGCGCTGCTTGTGAACGGCGATATAGATCACACCCGACGCCGGGTACTCGGCGGGCTGGCAGTTGCTACGGCGTTTTCCATCCTCAGTCCGTTTGCGCGCAGTGCCGGCGTGGATTATCCGTTCACCCTCGGTGTGGCCTCCGGTGACCCATTGCCGGATGGCTTTGTGATATGGACGCGCCTGGCGCCGTTGTTCAATGCCGAGGATGGACGCGGTGGCTTGCAGCGTGCGGTGCCGGTGCGTTGGCGGGTGGCCAGCGATGCGGCGATGACGCGCATCGTGCAACAGGGCGAGGTGATCGCGACCGGGCGCTTTGCCCATTCGGTGCATGTCGAGGTGGCGGGGCTGGCGGCGGGCCGGCCGTACTGGTATCAGTTCGAGGGCCTTGGCGCGCAGAGCCCGATTGGCCAGGCACGCACGACGCCTGCGCGGCATGAGATGGCGTCCGCCCGGCTCGGGTTCGTCTCCTGCTCGCACTGGGAGCGCGGGTATTTCGGTGCCTATCGGCACCTGGCTGCCGAGCATCCCGACCTGGTGTTTTTCCTCGGCGACTATATCTACGAAAGCTCCTACGCGGCGGATTCCGGCAAAGTCGTCCGCGCCCATGGCAGCGGCAACGCGGTGAGTTTGAGCGATTACCGTAACCGCTACGCACTGTACAAGACCGATCCCGATTTGCAGGCCCTGCACGCCGCCGCGCCCAGCGTGGCGACCTGGGACGATCACGAGGTGCAGAACGACTATGCCAACCGCTGGTCCCAGGACCCGAAGATTCCCGTAACGCAGTTTCTCCAGCGACGGGCGGCGGCTTACCAGGCGTTCTACGAACATATGCCATTGCGTGCGAGCAGCAGGCCGCGGGGGCCGGACATGCGCATCTATCGACGTCTCGACTATGGCCAACTGGTACGTTTCCATGTACTCGACGGTCGCCAGTACCGTTCCGAGCAGCCTTGCATCGCGGCCAATGGCAGCCATCAAGGACATATTGTCACCACCCCCTGCAGCGACTTGCGTGACCCGGCTCGCACGATGCTCGGCTGGCAGCAGGAAGCCTGGCTGGACCAGAGCTTTGCCCAGTCCCGGGCGCAGTGGAATGTGATCGCCCAGGACCTGCTGGTAGCGCCGCTGCTGCAGCGTGACCTGACCAACCATAAGCTTGGCCGCTGGACTGATGGCTGGGATGGCTATATGGCCAACCGCAAGCGAATGCTGGCGTCTATCCAGCGCAATCGCGTGAGTAATCCGGTGTTCTGGGGCGGGGATATCCACTCGTTCTGGGCCACGGACCTGCACGCCGATGCCAATGACCCGGACTCACCGGTTGTGGCGACCGAGTTCGTTGGCTCTTCGGTGACCTCCGATGGCCCGCCCTATGAGGCCTTCATGAACATCCTGCCGCTCAATCCCCATGTGAAGTTTTTTGACAGCCGTCAGCGTGGGTATGTGTCGGTGGAACTGGACGCGCAGAAGATGCTCACGCACTTTCGCGTGATCAGCGACCCTCGCGATCCGGCAGCCACGGTCTCGACGTTGCAGTCGTTTGTGGTAGAGCCGGGCAGGGCAGGGGCGATGGCTGTGTAGGCCGGCTTCAAATGTGGGAGGGGGCTTGCTCCCGATGGCGGTGTATCAGACGATACATTCAGTGACTGACACACCCTCATCGGGGCATAGGTATCTACACAACTCTGTAGCGCCCAACCGTAACCACGATGCGCAGCGAGTCGCTCTTGCTCTTGATCTGGCTTTTGATCTTAGGCGCCCCGTTAAACCACGCTGGCCGAACGCAGGCTTGAATTCGTGGGTAACCCGGCAGGACGCCGGGTTAGCCGCACTGGGCCATGGATGGCCCATTGCGGCGGCCCACGGATTCAAGCCTGTGTTCGGGCACACCGAGCCTGGGCGAGGTGCCGAGTGGTGGGGCAAGAGCGTTTTGCTTACTTTTGACTGGGCCGGCATTCCGGCTTTTCAAAAGTGAGCCGCTGTAAAAGCGGAACCCTAAGTAGCCGTTACCGCAGAAACGGATATGTACTCGGGCTGATCCAGCATCCTGGTCGGCCCGGAGGCCGCCATCGGGAGCAAGCCCCCTCCCACATTTTGATGTTCGGCGTGTCAGCTGACTTCGTAGCGTACCGACAGCGCGCCCTTTTTTTCCGAGAGGGCCAGGATCGTCACCTGGCCCAGTTCGCTCAGTGCTTGAACATGAGTGCCGCCACAGGCGTATGCCGGTAATTCACCGAAGCCGACTTGCCGGGTGCCGTCTTCCAGGGCCATGTGGCGTGGATAGTCTGCGGCGATCCATCCGTTGACCAATTGCTGAAGGACCTGCGCATCCAGGTCCTGCGCGGTTTCGCCACGGATAAAAGTGATTTTGCCTTCACCGGGCCAATGGTGGGCCTTGATCGGCATCCAGCCCAGGCGTTCGCCGGCATTGCCAATCAGATGGCCCGCTGAATGAAGGCGTGTGTGCAGCGCGCGGCGTTGCGCATCGACCCGTGCAGTGATCGGGCCGGGTTCCAGGGGGTGGTTGACGTAATGCACCACATGCTCGGCTTGCTGCATGACGCGCAGCACCTGGCTGTCGCCCAGCCAGCCGGTGTCGAATGGCTGGCCACCGCCTTGGGGATGGAAAATCGTCGACTGCAGGATCACGGCAAATTGCTCGGCGTGCGGCGTGCAGCTCAGCACTTCCAGCTCGGCAGTGAGGTGATCATGGGTAAAAAACAGGCGCTCGGTCATCGTCTACATCCGCATCCAGGTTGATGCGGGCAGTATAAATAGTGCGCTTATAGGTGATAATCCATTCAAATATCAATGGACCTGTGCGTCATGAGCATCAATCTTCCTTTACCGCTGCTGGGCGAAATGGCGATTTTCGTCAAGGTAGTGGAAACCGGCAGTTTCTCCGAAGCGGCGCGGCAGCTGAGCGTTTCGCCCTCGGCGGTCAGCCGCAGCATTTCGCGCCTGGAACAGGCACTGGCGACCCGCCTGTTGCAACGCACCACGCGCAAGCTGCGCCTTAGCGAGGGCGGCGAAGAGGTGTTCAAGCGGTGCCGGGAGATGGTCAGTGCGGCACGTTCGGTGATGGAAATCAGCGGGCAATTTACCCACGAAGCCGAGGGCCTGGTGCGGGTCAGCGTGCCCAAGGCGGTGGGGCGGTTTGTGGTGCATCCGCATATGCCGGCGTTCCTGCGGCGCTATCCCAAGGTGGATGTGCAACTGATCCTTGAGGATCGGCACGTGGATCTGATCGACGACAATGTCGACCTGAGCATCCGCATCACCGACAGCCCGCCGCCCGGTCTGGTCGGGCGGCAGTTATTGCCGATTGAACATTTGCTCTGTGCGACACCGCAGTACCTGGCCGAGCATGGCACGCCGAGCCATCCCCATGATCTGCTGGAACACAGTTGCATCTACCTGGGTGAAACCCCTGGAGACTCACGTTGGAAGTTTCGTCAGGGCGCCAAGGCGGTGACGGTCGGTGTGCGCGGGCGGTATGCGGCGAACCACACGGGCGTGCGGCTGGATGCGGTGTTGCAGCATGTGGGGATTGGCAGCTTGCCGTATTTCACGGCGCGGCACGCCTTGGAAGAGGGGCGGTTGGTGCAGGTATTGCCGGCATGGGATTTTATTGCGTCGTACCACGGCGAGGCGTGGTTGCTGCATTCGCCTACGCGGTACTTGCCGCCGAAGTTGCGCGTGTTTATTGATTATCTGGTGGAGTGCATGGCGAAGGAGCCGACACTGCGCAGTCGGTAGAACTGGGGTTAAACATGTGGGAGGGGGCTTGCCCCCGATGGCGGTGGTTCAGTCAAAAATGCGCCTACTGACACACCCTCATCGGGGGCAAGCCCCCTCCCACATTTGAATCTCAGTGCTTGCTCTGGTCGTCCGGCATGGCCAGCAGTTGCTTTTCCTGGTTCCAGTCGAACGGTTCGTCGTTCAGCTCGGCTTCATGGCGACGTTCTTCCAAGGCCTGGTACAGGTCCAGTTCTTCGTCGGGCATGAAGTGCAGGCAATCGCCGCCAAAGAACCACAGCAGGTCGCGCGGTACCAGGTGGGCGATCTGCGGGTAGCGCAGGATGACCTGGCTCATCAGATCCTGGCCCAGGTATTGGCTTTCGATAGGATCGATCGGCAACAGGGCGCGCAGTTCGTCGAAACGTTCCATAAACAGCGTGTGGCTTTCCTCGGGTACCTGTTCGGCTTCGCCGACGGCAACCAGGATGCTACGCAGGTGGTCGAGCAAGACGAGATGATCGGCAACGACGTTGGACACGAGATAAGTCCTCTAAAGCAAAAACGGGCGCGAGAGTATATGCCTCTCGCGCCCGTTTTTATATGACCGCCGGTATCAGCGGACTTTACCCTCAGCCTGTATCAGCTCGTCCTTGCTGAAATCATCCACGTCGATCACCTTGCGCCGCGCCGCTTCGGCGTCGCGCAGGGTCTGCGCCTCGGCCGGTTGCAGCACACCGGCGTGCAGCGCGGCGTCGATGGCCGACTCACCGGCAGTCGGTTTGACCTGTCCGCTCTTGAGCGCGGTGTGCAGTTTTTTCTGCAGGGGATGGCTGGCGCCGAGCAGGTCGTAGGCGTGCTGCAGCGCGCCCACCGGATCTTCCGCCGATTGTGGGCGGTAGCAGCCCGCCAGCAACTCTTCCAGGGTTGGGTCGCCCTTGGCGCGGCCGATCACTGCCGCAACCTCGGCATCCAACGCATCGGATGGCCCGGTATGGCGACGCCCGAACGGGAACACGATCACCCGCAGCAGACAGCCCAGTACCTTGTTCGGGAAGTTGCTCAGCAGTTCATCCAGCGCACGCTCGGATTGGCCAAGGCTTTCTTCCATGGCCCAGGCGAACAGCGGTTCCAGGTGATCCGGCGAGTCCAGGTCGTGGTAGCGCTTGAGCGCCGCCGATGCCAGGTACATGTGGCTCAGTACATCACCCAGGCGCGCCGACAGGCGTTCGCGGCGTTTCAACTCGCCGCCCAGCAGCATCATGCTCAGGTCCGCGAGCAGGGCGAAGGCGGCGGCCTGGCGATTCAGCGCCCGGAAATAACCCTGGCTCAGACGGTTGCCCGGGGCCTTTTCGAAGTGACCGAAGCCCAGGTTCAACACCAACGTACTGGCGGCGTTGCTCACGGCGAAACCGATGTGCTGCATCAGCAGGCCATCGAACTCCTTGAGTGCCTGGTCATGGTCTTCGCGACCGGCCAGGGCCATTTCCTTGAGCACGAACGGATGGCAGCGAATCGCACCCTGGCCGAAGATCATCAGGTTTCGCGAAAGGATATTCGCGCCCTCCACGGTGATGAAGATCGGCGCCCCTTGCCAACTGCGGCCCAGGTAGTTGTTCGGGCCCATGATGATGCCCTTGCCGCCATGCACGTCCATGGCGTGGCTGATGCACTCGCGGCCGCGTTCGGTGAGGTGGTACTTGAGGATCGCCGACAGCACCGAAGGCTTCTCGCCCAGGTCCACGGCATTGGCGGTGAGCATGCGTGCGCTGTCCATCAGCCAGGCGTTGCCGCCGATACGCGCCAGGGCTTCCTGGATGCCTTCGAAGGCCGACAGCGGCACGTTGAACTGTTCACGCACCTGCGCGTATTGGCCGGTCACCAGGCTGGTGAACTTGGCGGCGCCGGTGCCCACCGCAGGCAGGGAAATTGAACGGCCGACGGACAGGCAATTCATCAGCATCATCCAGCCCTTGCCGAGCATTTCCTGGCCGCCGATGAGAAATTCCAGAGGAATGAACACGTCCTTGCCCGAGTTGGGGCCATTCATGAACGCGGCGCCCAGGGGCAGGTGACGGCGGCCGATTTCGACGCCGGGGGTGTCGGTAGGGATCAGCGCGAGGCTGATGCCCAAATCTTCTTCATCGCCCAGCAGGTGGTCCGGGTCGTGGGCCTTGAACGCCAGGCCGAGCAAGGTCGCGACCGGGCCGAGGGTGATGTAGCGCTTTTCCCAGTTCAGGCGCAGGCCGAGGGTTTCCTTGCCTTCCCACTCACCTTTGCAGATGACGCCGGTGTCGGGCATGGCGCCGGCATCGGAACCGGCCAGCGGGCCGGTCAGGGCGAAACAAGGAATATCGTCGCCACGCGCCAGGCGCGGCAGGTAGTGGTTGCGTTGCTCGTCGGTGCCGTAGTGCAGCAGCAGCTCGGCGGGGCCGAGGGAATTGGGCACCATCACGGTGGATGCCAGGTCGCCGCTGCGGGTAGCCAGTTTCATCGCGACTTGAGAGTGGGCATAGGCGGAGAAGCCCTTGCCGCCGTATTCCTTGGGGATGATCAGGGCGAAGAACCCGTGAGTCTTGATGTGCTCCCAGGCAGCGGGGGGCAGGTCCATGGCCTGGCCAATTTCCCAGTCGCTGACCATGGCGCAGAGCTCTTCGGTGGGGCCGTCGATAAACGCCTGTTCTTCTTCGGTCAGTTGCACCTTGGGGTAGGCCAGCAATTTGTCCCAGTCAGGGCGCCCGCTGAACAGTTCGCCGTCCCACCATACGGTGCCCGCGTCGATGGCATCGCGCTCGGTTGCGGACATCGGCGGCAGGACTTTCTGAAACCAGCTGAACAGCGGCCTGGTGAAGTATTGGCGGCGCAGGTCGGGCAGCAGCAGGGGCACGGCCACGACGGCGATCAGCACCCAGAAAATCAGCAGCAGCCAACCCGGTGCATGGCTCCAGGCGCCCATCGCCAGCAGATAAACGGCGACCACACCCAGGGCGGGCAGGGGCGCGGTGCGGCGGTGTGCCAGGTAGGCAATGCCGACCAGCAGAACCAGTATCCACAACAACAGCATATTCAATCCTCCGTGAAACCAGGGGCGAAACCACCAGGAAGCTTAGTCGGCGTCCGGCCAAGCGGGGTGATCAGGGTGTTACAAGTTGTACTGGGGATAGCATCACTGCGGTATGTACCTGAGTCCCAGCCGCTTCATCGATAGTGACCTCCCTGCGGTGGGGGAGTTCGCCAAGAAACATCGCGGAACCCGCGCGGATATATATGACCAGGCAGTCAGTATTTGCTGCGTTGTGCGTGGGGCGGTGCGCCTGGCCGACTCAATTCCAGACATGCCGGGACATGCAGAGTGATTCAAGCCTCGTGTGAACCGGCGTATGCTGCGGCGTTCATCAAGCCATGTTCAACAACGATAAGGCGCGGTCATGCTGAAGATCTGGGGTCGTAAGAATTCGTCAAACGTCAGGAAAGCACTGTGGTGCGCCGAGGAACTCGGCCTGGACTATGAGGCAATTGATGCGGGCGGGGCCTTCGGTGTGGTCGACACCCCGCAATACCGAGCCTTGAACCCCAATGGCCGGGTGCCGATGATTGAAGATGGCGACTTTGTACTGTGGGAATCCAACACCATCGTGCGCTACCTGTGTGCCAAGCACGCGTCGGAATTTTACCCCAGTGACCTGCAAATCCGGGCCAGCGCCGAGAAGTGGATGGACTGGACCACGTCGACGCTCGCCGATCCGTTCAAAGCGGTATTCTGGGGCATCCTGCGTACAGCACCCGAACAGCGCAACTGGGACAGTATCAATGCCGGGCGCCAAGCCTGCATCGATGCGCTCAGTACCGTCGAACAGGCTCTGGCCGCGCAGCCCTACCTTTCCGGGCAGGCGTTCGGCATGGGTGATATCCCACTAGGCTGCTTTATCTACGCCTGGTTCGAGATGCCTATCGAACGCCCGGCAATGCCCAACCTGGAGGCCTGGTACCAGCGCCTGCAACAGCGTCCGGCCTACCGCAAGGCCGTGATGACCGCGTTGACCTGATAAACACTATTAATACGGGTGACTGTACTTGTGTGGCGCGGGCACGCACCATGCTCGCATCCCATCGCAGGTTGAACTACCTGTGGTGCGCCCTCATCTATTGTTTCTATTCTTTTCTTTGGTGCGTAATCCGATATGAGTTCCGCTCTGTCCATCCGGCAGCTAACCAAAACCTACGGCAACGGTTTCCAGGCCCTGAGTGGTATCGATCTGGACGTTGCCGAAGGTGACTTCTTCGCCTTGCTCGGCCCCAACGGTGCCGGCAAATCCACCACCATCGGTATCCTCTCGACCCTGGTCAACAAGACCAGCGGCACGGTGAATATCTTCGGCCATGACCTGGACAAATCCCCGGCGGCGCTCAAGCGCTCCATCGGCGTGGTGCCACAGGAATTCAACTTCAACCAGTTTGAAAAGACCTTCGACATCGTCGTGACCCAGGCCGGCTACTACGGCATCCCGATGAAAGTCGCCAAGGAGCGCGCCGAACAGTACCTGACCCAACTGGGCCTGTGGGACAAGCGCGATGTGCCTTCGCGTTCATTGTCCGGTGGCATGAAGCGCCGCTTGATGATCGCCCGCGCACTGGTGCATGAACCGCGCCTGCTGATCCTCGACGAACCCACCGCAGGCGTGGACATCGAGTTGCGTCGGTCGATGTGGACCTTTCTTACCGAGCTGAACGAGAAGGGCATCACCATCATCCTCACCACGCACTACCTCGAGGAAGCCGAACAGCTGTGCCGCAATATCGGCATCATCGACCACGGCACCATTGTCGAGAACACCAGCATGCGTAACCTGCTGGGCCAGTTGCATGTGGAAACCTTCCTGCTCGACCTGAAAAACAACCTGTCGGCGCCGCCGCAACTGCTGGGCTACCCGAGCCGCCTGGTGGACAGTCACACGCTGGAAGTCCAGGTCGACAAAGCCATGGGCATCACCGCGCTGTTCAGCCAACTGGCGACCCAGAACATCGAAGTGTCGAGCCTGCGTAACAAAACCAATCGCCTTGAGGAGTTGTTCGTGTCCCTGGTGGAGAAAAATCTGGCGAAGGTGGCGGTATGAGTTCCGAACTGCAACCCAACCTCGTCGCGCTGCAGACCATCGTCTACCGCGAAGTGAAGCGCTTTACCCGCATCTGGCCGCAGACCCTGCTGCCGCCGGCGATTACCATGGTCCTGTACTTCGTGATCTTCGGTAACCTGATCGGTCGGCAGATCGGCGACATGGGTGGCTTCACCTACATGGAGTACATCGTGCCGGGCCTGATCATGATGTCGGTGATCACCAACTCCTACGGCAACGTGGTATCGAGTTTCTTTGGCAGCAAGTTCCAGCGCTCCATTGAGGAACTGATGGTTTCACCGGTGTCGCCGCACACCATTCTGATCGGCTATACCCTGGGCGGCGTGCTGCGTGGCCTGATGGTGGGGGTGATCGTGACCTTGCTGTCGCTATTCTTCACCCACCTGCAAGTGCATCACCTGGGGGTCACCATTCTGGTGGTGGTACTGACGGCAACGATCTTTTCGCTGCTGGGCTTCATCAATGCCGTGTTTGCGCGCAACTTCGATGATATTTCGATCATCCCGACGTTTGTGCTGACGCCGCTGACCTACCTGGGCGGGGTGTTCTACTCCATCACGTTGCTGCCGCCGTTCTGGCAGACCGTGTCCCTGGCCAACCCGGTGCTGCACATGGTCAATGCCTTTCGCTACGGCATCCTGGGGGTGTCGGATATCAGGATCAGCGTGGCGATCACCTTCATGATCGTCGCCACTATTGTCTTGTATATCGGTTGTGCGCGGTTGCTGGTAAGCGGGCGTGGGATGCGTACGTAATACCGGTTAAACGCGGTTGAAAATGTGGGAGGGGGCTTGCCCCCGATAGCGGTGTGTCAGCCAGCTTATCTGCAGCTGACACACCGTCATCGGGGGCAAGCCCCCTCCCACATTTGCTTTGTGCAAGGCTTTAGTTTGTCAGTGCCAGATCGATCAGCGCATGCAGCTCTTCGACGCTCAGGGGCTGGGTCGAGAACAGAATGCGAAACACCGTGGGCGCCGCGAGCAGGTTGATCAAACGATCCACGCTGGGTACTGCCTGCTCCGGGTAACGGTCAACAATGATCTGCAACTGCCCGCTCAAGATGCTCACGCAGTACCCCGGCGTCAGGCTGCACTGCACGTCGCGCATCATGTGGCGCCCAGGCTCCGAACTCATTTCGTCCAGGTATTGCTCGGCCCAGGCCTGCAGGTCGCCGCGCAGGCTGCCGGTCGTGGCCGGTTCGGTGTCCGGGCGCATGCGCGCCAGGGCCACATCGGCCAGCAGCGCCGAGAGGTCGCCCCAGCGACGGTAAATCGTCGAGGGGGTGACGCCCGCGCGTGCCGCAATCATCGGTACGGTGATGTTTGCGCGTTCATGGGTGTGCAGCAATTCGCGGACGGCCGAATGCACGGATTCTTGTACCCGGGCACTACGGCCCCCCGGGCGAAGGCCTTCTTTGATCGCCATGGGTAAAACCTTAACACAAAGAATTTGCTTTAAGCGCCGGCGGGTAGCACACTCCGCAAAAGCAAAATATTAGCTTTAGCGGAGCGTGCCTATGCCCACCAAACCTATGCCAAGCAACCTGTCTCAACGGTCCAGCCTGACCTTCCTGGTGATCACCGTACTGACCTTTCTCGCCGCCTCCAGCGCGCCGACGCCGTTGTATCAGGTGTATCAGGACAACCTGCATTTTTCTGCGGCGATGCTGACGCTGATCTTTGGCGTGTATGCCGTGAGCCTGCTGGCGGCGCTGCTGACAGTGGGTTCGCTGTCGGATTACGTCGGGCGCAAGCCGGTGATTTTCGCCGCATTGATCCTGAATATCGTGGCGATGCTGTTATTCATCAACGCCGACAGCACCGCATACCTGATTGCTGCGCGGGCACTGCAAGGTTTCGCCACCGGGACGGCCACGGCAGTCTTGGGTGCCACCCTGCTCGACACCGATCGCCTGCGCGGCCCGATGCTCAACAGCCTCGCGCCGATGCTGGGCATGGCCAGTGGCGGCCTGGGCAGCGGTTTGCTAGTGGAATACGCACCCTGGCCGACCCAGTTGATCTACTTTGCCTTGCTCGGACTGATGGTGCTCCAGGCGATGTATGTCTGGCGCTTGCCGGAAACCGTCAGCCGAATCCCGGGAGCCTTGAAGTCCCTGGCGCCGACCCTGCATGTGCCGAAGCAGGCACGCCGCGCGCTGGGGTTGGCGATGCCGCTGAATGTGGCGGTATGGGCACTGGGAGGGTTCTTTTCATCCCTGGCGCCCTCCCTGGTACGGGCCGCGACGGGGTCGACGTCGCACCTGATCGGCGGTGGCCTGGTGGCGGTGATCACCCTCAGCGGGGCGGTGATGATCTACAGCCTGCGCGAGCACCCGGCGGACAAGGTCATGCGGCTGTCGGCGGCATTGCTGGCAGCGGGCGTAGCGCTGTTGCTGGTGGCTGTGCAAAGTGCCAGCTTGTGGCTGTTCTTCTTCGCCAGCGTGGTTGCAGGCCTGGGTTTCGGCGGCGGGTTCATGGGCAGTGTGCGCAGTATCGTGGGATTGGCCTTGCCCCATGAGCGAGCGGGATTAATGTCGGCGTTCTATGTCTTGAGCTACCTGGCGTTCTGCCTGCCGGCACTGCTGGCGGGCAACCTGAGCCGGGAATTCGGTCTGATTGCGACCACTGATGCCTACGGTGCGCTGCTTATACTGCTCGCCATCAGTGCCTTGGCCGGACTGCTGCTGCAGCGCGCGCCATCACCGCATATCTGTAAAACAGATAACAGTTAGAGATATTACCCGTTATATAGATATTCGATGCGCTTCTATGATGGCCTCAACCTCATGCGAGGAAGAGGATTGCCATCATGACCTGCTCGACAACCACCCGCTATAAACCCTTCAACCACCTGACCCGTCCCCGGGAAGTGATTCGCCAGTTCACCCCGAACTGGTTTGCCGCGACCATGGGCACCGGCGTGCTGGCGCTGGCCCTGGCGCAACTGCCGGTCAATGTGCACGGCTTGCATGCCGTCGCCGAAGGTCTGTGGATGTTTACCATCGGTCTGTTCATCTTGTTCAGCGCCCTGTACGGCGCACGCTGGGTGCTGTTTTTCCACGAGGCCCGCCGGATTTTCGGGCACTCCACAGTCTCGATGTTTTTCGGCACCATCCCCATGGGCCTGGCCACGATTCTCAATGGTTTGCTGCTGTTCGGCCTGCCGCGTTGGGGCAGCGATGTCATCCCCTTGGCCGAAGCTCTTTGGTGGACGGACGTATTGATGTCCCTGGCCTGCGGCGTACTGATCCCGTTCATGATGTTCACTCGCCAGGAACACAGCATCGACCAGATGACTGCGGTGTGGCTGCTCCCAGTGGTGGCCGCCGAAGTCGCCGCCGCCAGCGGTGGCCTGCTGGCGCCGCACCTGATCGATGCCCATGGGCAACTGGTGATGCTGGTGACCAGTTACGTACTCTGGGCGTTCTCCCTGCCGGTCGCCTTCAGCATCCTGACTATCCTGATGCTGCGCATGGCCCTGCACAAACTGCCCCACGCCAATATGGCGGCATCGAGCTGGCTGGCGCTGGGCCCCATCGGCACCGGTGCCCTGGGCATGTTGCTGCTGGGCGGCGATGCGCCCGCGATCTTCGCCGCCAATGGCCTGCCGGGTGTCGGCGAGATGGCCAACGGGCTCGGCCTGGTGGCGGGCATTACGCTGTGGGGCTTCGGCTTGTGGTGGATGTTGATGGCGGTGTTGATCACCCTGCGTTACCTGCGCGCCGGCATTCCATTCAACCTGGGTTGGTGGGGCTTTACCTTTCCGCTGGGGGTGTACGCGCTGGCCACGCTCAAGCTGGCGAGCCTGCTGCACCTGGGGTTCTTCAGCGTATTGGGCAGTGTGCTGGTGGCGGCGTTGGCGCTGATGTGGCTGATCGTGGCCAAGCGCACCGTGCAAGGTGCCTACAAAGGCGAGCTTTTTGTTTCGCCGTGCATTGCGGGGTTAGCGAATAAGTAAGCAGGATTAGGTAAAGTCGTGGCCTGACTGATAACAGGCCACGCAGGAACACGGACGATGAGCCACCCCTCACAATTCACCTTGCTGCGCACACGGCGTTTCCTGCCGTTTTTCATCACCCAACTCCTGGGCGCTTTCAACGACAACATCTTCAAGCAATCCTTGATTCTGGCGATTCTCTACAAGCTCAGCATCGAGGGCGACCGTTCCATCTGGGTCAACCTGTGTGCCTTGCTGTTCATCCTGCCGTTCTTCCTGTTCTCGGCGCTGGCCGGGCAGTTCGGCGAGAAATTCAACAAGGACGCGCTGATCCGTGCGATCAAGCTCGGAGAAATCCTGATCATGGCCGTGGGGGCCGCCGGCTTTCTGTTCAATCACCTGGAGTTGATGCTGTTGGCACTGTTCGCCATGGGCACCCACTCGGCGCTGTTCGGCCCGGTGAAGTATTCGATCATGCCCCAGGCCCTGCACGACGATGAGCTGGTCGGCGGCAACGGCCTGGTGGAAATGGGCACGTTCCTGGCAATTCTTGCCGGCACCATCGGCGCGGGGATCATGATGTCGTCCACCGATTACGCGCCGGTAGTGGCCGTGGCGATTGTCGGTGTGGCGGTGCTGGGGTATCTGGCCAGCCGCAGCATTCCACGGGCGGCGGCGTCCACGCCGCAACTGCGTCTGAATTGGAATATCTTCACCCAGTCCTGGGCGACGTTGCGCATGGGGCTGGGACAGACCCCGGCTGTATCGCGCTCGATCGTCGGCAACTCATGGTTCTGGTTCGTCGGCGCGATCTACCTGACGCAAATTCCGGCCTACGCCAAGGAATGGCTATATGGCGATGAAACCGTCGTGACCCTGATTCTCACCGTGTTCTCGGTGGGGATTGCCCTGGGCTCGATGCTCTGCGAAAAGCTCTCGGGACGTAAAGTGGAGATCGGCCTCGTGCCGTTCGGTTCGTTCGGGCTGACGGTGTTCGGTCTGCTGCTGTGGTGGCATTCCGGCGGCTTCGCGCAGAATGTCCAGGCCAACGATTGGCTCGCGGTGCTCGGCTACGGGCAAGCCTGGTGGGTGTTGTTCGATATCCTTGGCCTGGGCGTGTTCGGCGGCTTTTACATCGTGCCGCTGTACGCGCTGATCCAGTCGCGTACCGCCGAGAACGAGCGCGCGCGTGTGATCGCGGCCAACAACATTCTCAACGCATTGTTCATGGTGGTGTCGGCCATCGTGTCGATCCTGCTGCTGAGCGTGGCCAAGCTGTCGATCCCCGAGTTGTTCCTGGTGGTGTCGCTGCTCAACATCGCGGTCAATACCTACATCTTCAAAATCGTGCCCGAGTTCACCATGCGCTTCATGATCTGGCTGCTCAGCCATTCCATGTACCGCGTCGAGCATCGCAACCTGGAGCGGATTCCGGACGAAGGCGCGGCCTTGCTCGTTTGCAACCATGTGTCGTTTGTCGATGCGCTGCTGATTGGTGGCGCAGTGCGTCGGCCGATTCGTTTTGTCATGTACTACAAGATCTACCGCTTGCCGGTGCTCAACTTTATCTTCCGCACCGCCGGGGCGATCCCGATTGCGGGGCGTCACGAAGATATCCAGATCTACGAGAAAGCCTTCACGCGGATTGCCGAGTACCTGAAGGACGGTGAGCTGGTGTGCATCTTCCCGGAAGGCAAGTTGACCGGCGATGGCCAGATGAATGAGTTTCGTGGTGGCGTGACGCGTATTCTCGAAGAGACACCGGTGCCGGTGATTCCGCTGGCGTTGCAGGGGTTGTGGGGAAGTTTTTTCAGTCGCGATCCGAACAAGGGGTTCTTTCATCGGATCTGGTCGCGGGTGGTGCTGGTGGCGGGGGAGCCTGTTCGGGTAGAGGAGGCGACACCTGCGCAGTTGCAGGCTGTGGTCGGTGTTCTGCGGGGGAGTGTCAGGTAGTTCTGTGCTGGATGTAAGGGCCTCATCGGGGGCAAGCCCCCTCCCACCTTTTGATTTGTGAACCCATTCAAAATCTGGGAGGGGGCTTGCCCCCGATGGCGGTAGCGGCCTAAGCGCTGATCTTGAGCCCAATCAGCCCGCAAATAATCAACGCCACACTGGCCAACCGAAACAACGCCATGGATTCCCCAAACAGGATAATCCCGGCGATCACCGTACCCACGGCGCCCACTCCCGTCCATACGGCGTAGGCGGTGCCCAGCGGCAGTTCCTTTACCGCAAGACCCAGCAGGCCAAGGCTGATAGCCATGGCAGCGATAGTCAGTACGGTGGGCAGGGGCTTGCTGAAGCCGTCGGTGTACTTCAGGCCGACGGCCCAGCCGACTTCAAACAACCCGGCGAAAAACAGAATGATCCAGGACATGATGACCTCGCTTCTTCAGGCGGGGTCGTCCCCGGATTCAACGCGCGTTGGCGTCGCGGGGTCGTCCCCGCGAGCTGCCAAGAGTGCCGAACATGGGCCGGTCGATCAAGTGTGCGGGGCATTCTCCAACGCGCGGCGATCTTCCTTCTCGCTCATGCGTCGAAAGTAAGTCGACAGCAGTGCCCCGGAAATATTGTGCCAGACGCTGAACAGCGCGCTGGGTACCGCCGCCAGTGGCGAGAAGTGCGCACTGGCCAACGCGGCACCAAGACCGGAGTTCTGCATGCCCACTTCCAGCGCCAAGGATTTGCGTTGCGCCAATGGCAACTTGAACAGGCGCCCGGTGAAGTAGCCGAGCAGATAGCCGAAGCTGTTGTGCAGCATCACCACGGCCATGATCAACAGGCCCGACTCGGCGATCTTCGCCTGGCTGGCGGCGACCACGGCGGCGACGATGATCACGATGCTGACCACCGAGACCAGCGGCAGCACCTCGACCGCATGACGGACACGATTTCCCAGCAGGCGTTGCGCGAGTACGCCGAGCACGATCGGCAGCAACACCACTTGCAGGATCGACCAGAACAGCTCCATGAACGACACCGGCAGCCAGGCCGAAGCCAGCAGCCAGATCAACGCCGGGGTGAGCAGCGGGGCGAGGAGGGTGGTGACGGCGGCAATGGCCACTGACAGTGCCAGGTCGCCACGGGCCAGCCAGGTCATCACGTTGGATGACGTACCGCTTGGGCAGCAGCCCACCAGAATCACGCCGACGGCAATTTCCGGCGGCAGGTGAAAGACCTGGCACAACAACCACGCTACGCCGGGCATGATCACAAAATGCGCGACCACGCCCAGGGCAACGCGCCACGGATGGCGGGCGACCTCGGCGAAGTCTTCGAGTTTCAAGGTCAGGCCCATGCCGAACATCACCAGGCCCAGCAGGGGGACGATGGCGCTTTTCAGGCCGAGGAACCAGCTGGGTTGGAGAAATGCGACGACGGCAAAGATCAACACCCAGTAGGCGAAGGTATTGCCGACGAAGCGGCTCAGGGCGGCGAGTGCGCGCATGGGAGTGTCCTTTCTTGTTCGATTTTTTTGAATTGCCAATACGATCAAATGTGGGAGGGGGCTTGCTCCCGATAGCGGTGTATCAGCCAAACATCTATCAGCTGAACCACCGCCATCGGGGGCAAGCCCCCTCCCACATTTTGAGCTTCACATGGCTTAGATGCCTTGTGGCGTCTCTTCGTCGCCGAGTGCTTCGATCAACGCCGGCAGGAATTCGCCGAAGGTCAGCATCATCAGGGTAAAGCTGGCGTCCAGTTGGCCCAGGGCTTCGTCGCCGCCGTCCTGTTCGGCCTGGTCCTGCAGCAGGTCCTCGAACTTCAGGCGCTTGACGGTCATCTTGTCGTCGAGCATGAAGGACAGCTTGTCCTGCCAGGCCAGGGACAATTGGGTCACGACCTTGCCGGTGGTCAGGTGCAGCTGGATTTCTTCGCCGGTCAGGTCCTGGCGCTTGCAGCGCACGATCCCGCCGTCTTCATGGGTGTCGCGCAGCTCGCATTCGTCGAGCACGAAGAAGTCATCGGCCGGTTTCTGGGTGGTGACCCAGTCGGTCATGATCGCCGTCGGTGCGGTTTTGACGGTCAGTGGGCGAACGGGCAGGGTGCCGATCACTTCGCGCAGGGTGGAGAGCAGGTCTTCCGCGCGTTTCGGGCTGGCCGAGTTCACCAGGATCAGGCCCTGTTTCGGCGCGATGGCGGCGAAGGTCGACGAACGACGAATGAAGGCGCGTGGCAGGAAGGCCTGGATGATTTCATCCTTGATCTGGTCGCGTTCCTTTTTATAGACCTTGCGCATTTGCTCGGCCTCGATCTCCTCGACCTTCTCTTTGACTGCATCACGCACAACGCTGCCCGGCAGGATGCGTTCTTCCTTGCGCGCGGCGATCAGCAGGAAATCCCCGCTGACGTGGACCAGGGGTGCGTCTTCACCTTTACCAAAAGGCGCGACGAAACCGTAAGTGGTCAGTTCCTGGCTTGCGCACGGGCGCGCCAGTTTAGTGGCCATGGCCGCTTCCAACGCCTCGGCATCAACAGGCAGATCTTGGGTCAGGCGATAGATAAGCAGGTTCTTGAACCACATGGGGTGAGTCTCTCCTCTATACAAAGGGGGGCATTATTCTCTTGATCACGCCGCAGGCCAACCCTGCGTAAGCCATTGGAAGGGCTGAAAAAAAAGATTTAAGAAAGTGCTTGCCAGAGCTGGGAGCGCTCCGTAGAATGCGCGCCACACCGAAACGAAGGGTGATTAGCTCAGCTGGGAGAGCATCTGCCTTACAAGCAGAGGGTCGGCGGTTCGATCCCGTCATCACCCACCATTCGCTTCAAGTGTTACGCGCAGCGGTAGTTCAGTCGGTTAGAATACCGGCCTGTCACGCCGGGGGTCGCGGGTTCGAGTCCCGTCCGCTGCGCCATATTCGGTAACCTGGAACGCTGAACGCCATGTCACCACAGGAAGCCCGCTCATTGAGCGGGCTTTTTATTGTCCGAAATACGGAAAAAACTCGTGCGGTAAACTTTTTTTAAATAAAGTACATTTAAATCAAGACATTACGAATTTTTGATGTATGATGCGCCCACACCGAAACGAAGGGTGATTAGCTCAGCTGGGAGAGCATCTGCCTTACAAGCAGAGGGTCGGCGGTTCGATCCCGTCATCACCCACCATTCGCTTCATGTGTTACGCGCAGCGGTAGTTCAGTCGGTTAGAATACCGGCCTGTCACGCCGGGGGTCGCGGGTTCGAGTCCCGTCCGCTGCGCCATATTCGGCAACCTGGAACACTGAACGCCAGGTCACCAAAAGAAGCCCGCTCATTGAGCGGGCTTTTTCTTGCCTGCGATTTGCCGCGCTTGCTCAGCGCAGGCTCAGAAATCCGCCACCTTGCCCCACGCAGACGATTGAAAACGGTCCGGGTGATAGGGGCGCGGATCAACGATAGGCGCCATGCCGCTGACGATATCGGCAATCAAATGTCCG
The DNA here is from genome assembly GCF_001439815.1 of Pseudomonas orientalis. Taxonomy (GTDB): domain Bacteria; phylum Pseudomonadota; class Gammaproteobacteria; order Pseudomonadales; family Pseudomonadaceae; genus Aquipseudomonas; species Aquipseudomonas orientalis. Next base: position 54,317 of record NZ_JYLM01000014.1, read on the forward strand.
GCACCCGGGCCGATACCGAAGCCATGCCCGCTGAACCCCGCCGCCAATATCAGACCGGGCAGGCTGGCCATTTCGCCGATACCGGGGACGCCATCGGGCGTGCTGTCCACATAACCGGCCCAGGCCGCCTGAATCGAGGTTTCCTTCAGTGCCGGCACCAGTTCCACGGCACGCTTGTAGGTCAGCGCGACTGCCGAGGCGTCGGCGCGCGGGTCGAGAATTCGCATTTTTTCCATCGGCGTCGGCTGGTCCAGGCGCCAGCGCTTGAAGCTTTCGTGACCTGCGCGCCAGCCCTCCAGCCCGCCCGGCGCGAGGTTGCGCCAGCGACGTTGGAACATCGGCAGAAATTGCGTGGAGAAGCCCAGCAACTGCGGCGTAATGTCGACTCGCCCGCGCCCGCTGATCGCCAGGGTATAGCTGCCGTCGGCGCGGCGCGTCATGGAAGCGCCGGTGGTGTGTAAGGCACTGGGGATTTCCTCAAGGGGGGCCGACACCGAGAGCACCGTCTGGCGAATCGTCGCCTGGGGAAACCGGATGCCGTATTGACGACAGAACGAAGAGGCCCAGGCGCCTGCTGCAAGCACCGCGAGCCGGGTGCGGATCGTGCCTTTTTCCGTGACCACCGCCGACAGTCGACCGCCTTCGGTCTCGACCCCACGCACGGCGCACTCCTGATGTACCGTGCTGCCCAGGGCCATGATGGCGCGTGCGACTGCCGGCGCGGCGCGGGAAGGGTCCGCGGTACCGTCGGAGGGGGCAAAGACGCCGCCTTTCCACGGCTTGCCGGTGGCCCTGCCGCGCTCGGCGGCCTGTTCGGCGCTGAGCATATGCGTTTGCACGTTGACCGTTCGGGCAAACTCGCCCCAGCGCGCCCAGCCTTCCAGTTCCTTCTCATCGTTGCTCAGGTAAAGCAGGCCGCACCGCGTGAAGCCTGTCTGCTCGCCTGTCTGCGCAGCAAACTGCTCCCACAGTTCCAGGCTTTTGGTGGCCATCGGCAGCTCACGCGCATCGCGGTTCTGCTGACGGCACCAGCCCCAATTGCGGCTTGATTGCTCTGCGCCTATGCGGCCCTTCTCGACCAGGGCGACCTTCATGCCGCGCCTAGCCAGGAAGTAGGCGGTAAACGCGCCGATAATGCCGCCGCCGATCACCACCACGTCAGCGTCTGTCGGCAGGTCGGGGGAGGAGTGCACGGGAATCAAGGGTGCTGGCATGTACTGGGCTTCCGTATGGGTCATAGCAGTTATAGATGACAGGCTATTGCGGCCACAGCAGGCCGTGGACCTCGTCACAGGTCATTCGCCAAACCCGATAATGGCTTTGGTTTCCAGATATTCCTCGAACCCCTGCACGCCATATTCACGGCCATTGCCGGAGCGCTTGTAGCCGCCAAACGGTGCCATCGGGTTCCAGGCCGGGTGGTTCAGGTGCACCTGGCCTGCACGTATGCGTGAGGCCACTGCCCGCGCCAGTTGAAGGTCGCGGCCCTGCACATGGGCGCCGAGCCCGTAGACCGTGTCATTGGCAATCGCGACCGCCTGGTCCACGCTTTCATAGGCAAGGATGCACAGCACCGGGCCGAATATTTCTTCCTGGGCGATGCGCATGGCGCTGGCCACCTCGGAAAAAACCGTGGGTCGGGTATAGAAACCGGTGGCAAAACCCGCCACTCGCCCAGGTCCACCGCATACCAGCCTGGCACCTTCGTCGAGGCCGACCTGAATCATGGCCTGCACGCGATCGAACTGCGCTTGATTGGCAATCGGGCCCAGCTGGGTGTCTTGCGATTGCGGGTCGCCGACGATAAGTGCATTGGCGGTTGCCGCAGCCAGGGCTTCGACCTCGGCCAGGCGGTCTTTTGGCACGATCATTCGCGTCGGCGCACTGCACGACTGGCCGACGTTGCGAAACGCCGACATCACCCCCAGCGGCACAGCCTTGGCAAAATCAGCGTCGGGCAGCAGCACGTTCGGGGACTTGCCGCCCAGCTCCTGGGTGACACGCTTGACCGTCGGCGCGGCCGCTTGTGCAACCAGCGCGCCTGCTCGGTTGGAGCCGGTGATGGAAATCATGTCGATATCCGGATGTGCCGCCATGGCCGCACCCACCTCGGCGCCGCTGCCGTTCACCAGGTTGAACACGCCGGGCGGCAGGCCAGCATCATGGACCAGTTGGGCAAACAGCAGGGCGCTCAAGGGTGACAGTTCGCTGGGTTTCAACACCACGGTGCAGCCAGCGGCGATGGCCGGCGCCACTTTCGCGGTGATCTGGTACAGCGGCCAGTTCCACGGCGTGATCAGACCGCACACGCCGATTGGCTCGCGCTCGATGGCCGTGCCGCGTTCGACGGTCTGGAAGCGATAGCTGGACAGCACATCACGGGCGACCCGCACGTGTTCGGCCGCCAGCGGCACCTGCATCGCCCGTGCGAAGCCGATGGCCGCGCCCATTTCCAGGCAGAGCGCCTGCGCCAATTGCTCGGTGCGCTCGAGGATCAGCGCGTGGATTTTTCCCAGCACCTGCGCTCTTGCAGCGACGGGGGTCGCAGACCAACCGGCAAACGCTGCGCGTGCGGCGGCGACGGCCCGCTCGACATCCTCGGCAGAGCCTCGCGCGACCTGGGCAACCACCTGCTCAGTGGCCGGATCGATCACCGGCAAACTGGCCGCAATCGCCGGGTGCACCCAGCGGCCGTCGATGTAAAACTGCTGGGACGTCTGCCGGTCAAGGCTGTCGCTGATCGCTGGGTATGTGGTCATTCAAATGGCTTCCTGGCGCGGTAATAGGCGCTGTGCACAGCTTGGTCCGACGCTTCACTAAGCTAGCAAAAGGTGTCAGTGGGAAAATGCCGTTATTCAACCCGGCAAGGGATAATCTGCTGAATCCGGCCGGCAGGCGGTGTGCCTCAGCTGATCGCTCGGGTCACCAGCGCAAACAGGCGCTGGTGACGTTTCCTGGAAGAGGCGCTGAAAGCCTGACGGCTTTATTGCACGGCGTAGACCTTGCGCACATACACCGTGCTGGTCCAGGCGCACGGCGCGCCTTTGGCCACGAACACCGTGTCCCCGGTATTGACCGTGACCTCGCCGCCCTCGTTGTCTTGCAGGGTGACGCTGCCTTCGAGCAGGTGCATCAATTCATGCAATGGGTGCGGGCGGCCGTGGCGGGCATAGGGCGTTGAATCCCAGATGCCGATGCGCAGCCCGGTAACCGCATCGTCGAACAGGTTGAGCGCGCGGCACTGTGGAGCGGGACCGATCAGAATTCCTGGGTCCGGTGCGGCGGACGGGTTGAGCGAGGTGTACGGTTCGAGCAGGGTCAGGCCGGCGCGGGTGGGGGCATCGGTCTGGTCGACAGCGCAGAACGCCCATTGGCTGCCCGCGCTCGCCTGCACCGTCAGGCGCGTGCCACGGCCGATCACGGCGCTGGCGCCGACACCCAATTGCAGCGTCTGTTGCGCACTGCTGAGTACGACGTGACCGGCGTGCACCACCAGGGTTTCGCTGTGGGGGAAGTCTTCGATCACGGCTTCGCCGCTCAAGCACACCCGACCTGCGGACACGCCATCGTCGCCCCGCCAGGCGAGCTCGCGACAGTCGCCGAAGGGGTCCTGCACGCTCGAAGCGCCGGTGCTGAAAACGCTGGCAACGCGACTGCCGTCGGCGCGTGCCAACAGCAGGATACGGGGAGATGACATGGGCAATGCTCCGGTGGGAAAGTCAGCCGATCGCCTGGGTGATCAAGGCAAAGGGATATACGCCCTGGCTGGGCTGGGGCGGTGTGCCCAGGGCCATCTGCGCGACGCTGTCGACGCGCTTGAGGCCGGCGTCTTCCAGCCAGTCGCCGAGGCCGCAAGCCAGGGGAATGTCGATGCGTACAAAGGCGTCCGGCAGACGGGCCAGCAATGTGCCGATCAGATGCCGGGCCTGCTCGATGTTTTCGGCCACCACCGGGCCGATGCAGTGCCCACGGCCAAACTGTCGTAGCAGCGCGAAGCCGCGCAGTTGGCCGCCGCGCTCGATACCTACGGCGTGCTCTACCGCAAGCTCGCGCAGCACGTCACGGCGGTCCAGCCCGCTGGCGGCCTTGGCGAGCGCGAGCAGGGCGGTGTGGTCACTGGCGTCCAGCGCGCGGCAGGTCTGGCCCTCGGCCAACTCCGGCAGTGCGGGTACCTGCACCTGGCCCTGATGTTGTTGCACATGACCAAACTCGACAAAGCCCTGGCTGGCATACAACGGCGCACCGGCAAGGGTTGCGTTGAGGATCGGCGTGCGCGAACCGCAGGCGGCAATGGCCTGTTCCATCAAGCGCCGGCCGATGCCCTGGCCCTGGTAGTCATCGCTGACGATCACCAGGCCGATGCTGGCGTAATCGCCTTGGGGGCAGGTGAAGGCGCTACCGATCAGCCGCTCGCCGTCCATCACCACTAAACCGTCGCTGACGCGCTGCAACATCGCCCAGTCTTCCAGACGATGGGGCCACTTGAGTTGCACCGACAGCGCGTGGGCGGCGGGCACGTCGCTCACGGTCATTGGGCGGTAGGTATAAGAAGGGTGTGGCAGGGCGGACATGGCGAGCCTCCATAGAGTGGTATTTTTCAGCGCGAGGAGGGTTGTATCCCACCTGGTTCAAAGGCTGACAAGAGGGGCGTGGATATTCGGTAGATTCCTTGGGCTGTGAGGGGGTGGGGCCACAGGTACTACTTTATTTTTGTGGGGTGGCGGCAGTAAATGCCATGGGGTCTTTCGGACTGGGCGGCGGCCTTGGCCGCCGCCCAGGATGGCATGCCGAACCCGGTTCAACTGTGGGAGCTTGCTCCCGTGACGGTGTTTCAGCCGACAGCTACCCAACTGATGCGCCTCGGTCCAAATGTGGGAGGGGGCTTGCCCCCGATAGCGGTAGATCAACCAACATCATTAGTTGCTGACAAACCGCCATCGGGGGCAAGCCCCCTCCCACCTTTTTGATCAGCAGACATAAGGGCAGAACCCCTAGCGGCCATTACCGCAGAAACGGATAGGTACTCAATACTTTCTGCCGCCCACACCCCCCATCCTTGAGCCCTGCTTCGCAAAAAGCCCACTTAAGGCGCATAAATACAGGCCCTGCCCAAGCCTGGCGCGCACCGCAAAGTCTGCTGAGCCCAGCCGTCAAAACGGTGGTTTGTATTGAGCGCAGGTCGTTTTAGACGGCATATGCTGAATTCACAGTGGTGTAATGAACCTGTGCTGCAACGAGGCCGACGCGCCGCCAGGGCAGTGAACGCTTGTCACATTCAACTGACTTCAGGACCGCACTCCATGAGCTTTCTTCGTCCCAAATACATCACGTTCGACTGCTACGGTACGCTGACCAACTTCCACATGGGTACCCTGACCCGCGAGCTGTTCGCAGACCGCATCAAGCCTGAACAGATGGACCAGTTCGTCAAGGATTTCTCGGCCTACCGTCTCGATCAGGTCATGGGTGACTGGCGCCCCTACGATGAAGTTCTCAAGACCGCCCTGGCCCGCACCTGCAAGCGTTGGGGGATCGACTACCGCGAGGAAGGCCAGCTGTATTACGACGCGGTGCCGACCTGGGGTCCCCACGCGGACGTGCCGGCGGGTCTGTCGAAGATTGCCGATAAGATCCCCCTGGTGATTTTCTCCAATGCCAGCGACAGCCAGATCATGTCCAACGTCGACAAGCTCGGCGCGCCGTTCCACAAGGTGTTCACCGCCGAGCAGGCCCAGGCCTACAAACCGCGCCTGGCGGCCTTCGAATTCATGCTCGACAACCTCGGCTGCGGTCCGGAAGACATCTTGCATGTGTCCTCGAGTTTTCGTTACGACCTGATGCCGGCCCATGACATGAAGATCAAACACAAGGCGTTCGTTGCCCGTGGCCATGAAGTCCCGGGCAATGCCTTCTACGGTTACCAGCAGATCCCCGATATCGGTGGGCTGCCGGCGCTGGTCGGTCTGTAACGCACACAAGGGGCACGACATGGGCAGCGAATCCTATTGGCTCGACACCGCACCGGCATTTACCGGTGCCCAGCAGGGCGATTTGCCCAAGCAGGTCGATGTGGCCGTGGTCGGTGGCGGCTTCACCGGCCTGGCGGCGGCGCGCGCGTTGGCGCTCAAGGGCGCCAGCGTGGTGGTGCTTGATGCCGGGCGGGTCATCGGCGAGGCTTCGGGGCGCAACGGCGGGCAGTGCAACACCGGGGTGGCCCAGGACTATGCCGCGCTCCACGCCAGCCTTGGCGCGGCCAGGGCGCGTGCCTATTACCAGGCGTACGAAAGCGCGGTGGGGACGGTGGTGTCGCTGGTCGAGCAGGAAGGGATTGCCTGTGACCTGGTGCGCAACGGCAAGCTCAAGCTGGCGGCCAAGCCACTGCACTACGAAGGCCTGGCGCGTACCTGCGAGCTGATCCGTCGCGAGGTGGATGCCGACGTCGAGTTGCTCGACGCCGAACAGACCCGCGCGGAAGTCAATTCGGCGCAGTTCCACGGCGGCCTGCTGCAGCGCAACGGCGTGCAGATGCACGTCGGCCGCTTCGGTGTGGGGCTGGCCGAAGCGGCGGCGCGGCGCGGCGCGATGATCCACGAGCACACTGCGGTCAAGGACTGGAAAGCCCAGGCCGGCGGTTACCAGGTCAACACCACCCGCGGCACGTTGCACGCGGGGCAAGTACTGCTGGCCACCGGTGCGTGCCAGCACGGCGACCTGGGCTGGTATCGCCGGCGCATCGTGCCGGTGGGCAGTTTTGTGATCGCCACCGAAGTCCTGCCCCAGACGCTGATCGACCAGTTGCTGCCCCGGCGCCGGGCTTATGTGACCAGCCGCATGATCGGCAATTACTTGCGCCTGACCCCGGACAACCGCCTGCTGTTCGGTGGGCGCGCGCGCTTTGCGATGTCCGACAGCGTCTCCGACGCCAAAAGCGGCAAGGTGCTGCAGGCCGCCATGCTCAAGATGTTCCCGCAGCTTGTCGGGGTCAGGATCGACTACTGCTGGGGCGGCCTGGTGGACATGACCTCCGACCGCCTGCCCCGCGCCGGCCAGCACGGCGGGGTGTTCCATTCCATGGGCTACAGCGGCCATGGCGTGCAAATGTCGGTGCACATGGGCCAGGTGATGGCCGAGGTCATGAGCGGCAATGCGGCGGCCAACCCCTGGCGCGAACTGCAATGGCCGGCAATTCCCGGGCATTTCGGCAAGCCCTGGTTCCTGCCCTTCGTGGGTGCCTACTATCGCTTGCAGGACTATCTGCACTGAGTGGCCGTTGTTGCGTCACCGTCGTTTGCGTTTCCAGGACGCTCCGGACATCCGTGAGCACTCGATTCTTCCGATTGATCGACAGGTAGCCTTGCTATGACTGACAACAAAAACACCCCCGAGCTCATCTCCGGCCAAGACAGCCTGCGCGTTTTCGAAAGCCTCAATCGCGGCATGTCGCGCCGCAACGCCTTGCAGATGCTCGGCGTGGCCGGGGTGGCCGCCGCCGGGGCGGGCAGCCTGTTCGGCGGCGCCGGCAGGTTGTTCGCCGATGAAGCGGCGGCGGTCGGCAAAGGCAAACCGGGCGGCAAGATCCGAGTGGCCGGCATGTCCAGCTCCACCGCCGATACCCTCGACCCGGCCAAGGGCGCGCTGTCCACCGACTACGTGCGCCACTTTATGTTCTACAACGGCCTGACCCGTTTCGATAAGCACCTGGTGCCGCAATTGGAGCTGGCCGAGCGCATCGACAACACCGACGCCACCCTGTGGACCATCGCCCTGCGCAAGGACGTGACCTTCCATAACGGCAAACCGCTGACCGCCGCCGATGTGGTGTTCTCCCTGGTCCGCCAGAAGGACCCGATCACCGGTTCCAAGGTCATGGCGCTGCTGGAGCAGTTCGCCGAGATCAAGGCCAGCGGGCCGAACGAAGTGCAGATCCGCCTCAGCGCGCCCAACGCCGAGCTGCCGTCGATCCTCGCCGTCTCGCACCTGCTGATCGTGCCCGAAGGCACCACCGACTTCAGCAAAGGCATCGGCACCGGGCCGTTCACCGTCGGCGAATTCAAGCCGGGTGTGCGCTCGATTGCCGTGCGCAACAAAAATTACTGGAAACCGGGCCTGCCGTACCTCGACGAAATCGAATTCATCGCCATCGGCGACGAGCCGTCGCGGGTCAATGCACTGCTGTCGGGCGACGTGCACATGATCAACGAAGTCAACCCGCGCTCCACCACGCGCATTGCCGCCAGTGCCAGACACCGCGTCGTCGATGCGCCGTCGGGCAACTACACGGACTTGATCATCCGCCAGGACCAGTTGCCCGGCAAAAGCCCGGAATTTACCCAGGCCATGAAGCTGCTGCTGGACCGCGAGCAGGTCAAGTCTGCGGTGTTCCGTGGCTTTGCCGTGGTCGGCAACGACCATCCGATCGCGCCCGGTTCGCGTTACTTCAACGCCGATTTGCCGCAGACGGTCTACGACCCGGAAAAAGCCAGGTTCCTGTTGAAAAAAGCCGGCATGGAAAGCATCACCATGCCGCTGATGGCCTCGCCGGCCGCGACCGGTTCGGTGGACATCGCCGTGCTGTTGCAGCAATCGGCCAAACAGGCCGGGCTCACCCTGAACGTGAACCGCCTGCCCAGTGACGGCTACTGGTCCAACCACTGGATGAAGCATCCGTTGAGCTTCGGCAACATCAACCCACGGCCGAATGCCGACGTGATGTTTTCGCAGTTCTTCCAGTCCAAGGCGCCGTGGAACGAGTCCGGCTGGCAGAACGAGCAGTTCGACCAGTTGCTGATGCTGGCCCGCGGCGAAACCGATGACGCCAAGCGCGCCAAAATGTACGCCGATATGCAGACCCTGGTGCATGACCACTGCGGTATCGGCGTACCGGTGTTCATCAGCAATATCGACGGCGTCGACCAACGCATCAAGGGCTATGACAGCAACCCGCTGGGCGGCTTCATGGGCTACATGTTCGCCGAGCAGGTGTGGCTGGACGCGTGAGGAGGGCGGTGCGATGAATAGCAAGACACTGTGGTTGATCGGCCGGCGCTTTGGCGCAGGGATCGTGACCTTGTTGATCGTGTCCATGGTCGTGTTCGCGATCACGGCGGTACTGCCGGGGGACGCGGCGCAACAAGCCCTCGGCCAGTTCGCCACCCCCGAACAGGTGGCGGCCCTGCGCCTGAAACTGGGGCTGGACCAGCCCGGTGTGTTGCGTTACCTGCACTGGTTGATGAGCCTGCTCAGCGGTGACATGGGCGTGTCGGTGTCCAATGCCATGCCGGTGGGTGAACTGATGGCAGGCCGGGTGCCCAACACCTTGATGCTGGCGGGCGCCACGGCGCTGGTCTCGGTGCCGGTGGCGCTGGTGCTCGGCATCGGCTCGGCAATGGGCCGGGGCGGGCGCATCGACAGTTGCCTGAGCTTTGTCACCCTGGCGATGGTCGCGGTACCGGAGTTTCTGGTGGCGACCCTGGCGGTGCTGATTTTTGCGGTCAACCTGGGGTGGCTGTCGGCGCTGTCCTATGCCAGTGATATCACCTCACCCCTGCAATTCATGCGCACCTACGCCTTGCCGGTGATGACCCTGTGTTGCGTGATCGTCGCGCAAATGGCACGCATGACCCGCGCCGCGGTGATCGACCAGCTCGACAGCCCCTACGTGGAAATGGCGCGTCTGAAGGGCGTCAGCCCGATCCGTATCGTGCTGCGCCATGCCTTGCCCAATGCCATCGGGCCGATTGCCAACGCCATTGCCCTGAGCCTGTCGTACCTGTTGGGTGGGGTGGTGATCGTCGAAACCATCTTCAACTATCCCGGCATCGCCAGCCTGATGGTCGATGCGGTGACCAACCGTGACATGGCGTTGGTGCAAGCCTGCACCATGTTGTTCTGCGCCGCCTACCTGAGCCTGGTGCTGCTGGCCGACCTGTGTGCAATCCTTTCCAACCCGAGGCTGCGAAACCAATGAACAACCTCATTGCGAAGTCCAAGCCGGTGTCTTCCGCCCTGGCGCTCGCCAAGGTGTCCAGTGGCCCGTCCTGGCTGGGGCTGCTGGGGGGCGCGGTGTGCGTCGCCTGGTTGCTGGTGGCGCTGTTCGGTCCATGGCTGGCGCCCCACCCGGTGGGTGAAGTGGTATCGGACAACATCTTCGAAGGTTTCAGCCTCGCGCACCCTTTCGGCACCGATTACCTGGGCCGCGACATGCTCAGCCGGGTATTGGTCGGCGCACGGTTCACCGTCGGGCTGGCACTGGTGGCGGCCCTCCTGGCCAGCTCGCTGGGTACCGGCTGTGCGTTGTTGTCGGTGGTCGCGCCCAAGTGGCTGGACGAAATCATCAGCCGCATCATGGACGCCTTCATTTCCATCCCGAGCAAAATGCTCGCGCTGATCATGGTTTCGGCATTCGGCTCATCGGTGACGCTGCTGATCTGCACGGCCGTGATCAGTTATATCCCCGGCTCGTTTCGTGTCGCGCGCAGCATGGCGGTCAATATCGAGGCCCTGGAATATGTGCAGGTCGCGCGTACCCGGGGCGAGCGCCGCCTGTACGTGGCGTGCATGGAGATCTTGCCGAACATGCTCAACCCGGTGTTGACCGACCTGGGCCTGCGTTTCGGCTACATCGTGCTGTTGCTCAGCGGCATGAGCTTTCTCGGCCTCGGCGTGCAACCGCCGGACGCGGACCTGGGCTCGCTGGTGCGGGAAAACATCGGCGGCCTTAACCAGGGCGCGCTGGCGATCATCATTCCGGCGCTGGCCATCGGCACGCTGACCATCGGTGTGAATCTGCTGATCGACTACCTGTCGTCCAGACGCAGCCGCCGCACGGGAGGCCATTGAAATGACCGAATTGATTCGCGTCCAGGACCTGCGCGTGGTCGCCTGTGGCGAGCGCGGCGAGGTCGAGATCGTCAAGGGTGTGAGCTTTGCCCTGGCCAAAGGAGAAGTGCTGGCGTTGATCGGTGAGTCCGGCTCGGGCAAGACCACCATCGCCCTGGCGCTGCTGGGCTATGCGCGGCGCGGCTGTCGCCTGGCCGGCGGGGTGGTGCGCGTCGGTGAGCACGACATGCTGGCCTTGAGCGAACAGCAACTGCAGGGCTTGCGTGGCAATCGCGTGTCTTATATCGCGCAAAGCGCCGCCGCCGCGTTCAATCCAGCCAAGAGACTCCTCGACCAAGTGGTGGAAGGCGCGCTGATCCATGGCCTCGGCAGTCGGGCCGAGCTGCGAGCCAAGGCCCTGGGACTGTTTCGCGACCTCGCGCTGCCGGACCCGGAACGCATCGGCCAGCGCTACCCGCACCAGGTCTCCGGCGGGCAACTGCAACGGGTGATGGCGGCCATGGCGCTGATCAGTGATCCATTGCTGGTGGTGCTTGACGAGCCGACCACCGCGTTGGACGTGACCACCCAGATCGACGTGCTGCGCGCGTTCAAACGCGTGGTGCGCGAGCGCGGCGCCACGGCAGTGTACGTGTCCCACGACCTGGCGGTGGTGGCGCAGATGGCCGACCAGATCGTGGTGCTCAATGGCGGCCAGATCCTCGAACAGAACGCCACCGCGCCGCTGCTCAAGGCCCCGGCCCATGAGTACACGCGCAGCCTGCTGGCCGCCGCGCGGCCGGATACGACCATTCGCCCGCCCAGCGGTATTGCCGAAGACACGCCGTTGCTGAGCATCAGCGGCCTCACCGCCGGTTACGGCAACAGGAACGTGCAGGGCATGCCGGCGATCCGCGTGCTGGAAGATATCGACCTCACCGTGCGCCGCGGCCAGGCCATCGGGGTGATCGGCGAGTCCGGCTCGGGCAAGTCGACCCTGGCGCGGGTGGTCGCCGGCCTGCTGTCGCCGGCGCTGGGCGGCTTGACCTTTGACGGGCAACCGTTGGGCGGCAGTCTGTCTGCGCGTACCCCGGAACAATTTCGGCGCATCCAGATGGTGTTCCAGAACGCCGATACCGCGCTCAATCCGATGCACAGTGTGGCGACCATTCTCGGGCGTCCCTTGAAGATGTATTTCGGCCTCAAAGGCCGTGCATTGGAGGCCCGTATCGGCGAATTGCTCGACCTGGTGCGCTTGCCACGCGACCTTGCCGAGCGACGTCCCAACGAGCTGTCCGGCGGGCAGAAGCAACGGGTCAACCTGGCGCGGGCGCTGGCGGCCAAACCCGACCTGATTCTGTGCGATGAAGTCACCTCGGCCCTCGACACCGTGGTGGGCGCGGCGATCCTCGAACTGCTGCGTGATTTGCGCCGGCAGTTGGGCGTGTCCTACCTGTTTATCAGCCATGACATCTCCACCGTGCGCGCGCTGTGCGATGACATTGTGGTGATGTACAGCGGCCACAAGGTGCAGGCCGGCAGTCGCCAGTCGTTTGCCGAGCCGCCGTTCCACCCGTACACCGACGTGTTGATCCATTCGGTGCCCGAACTGCGCCAGGGCTGGCTGGAGACCTGCGGCGCCGGTGGCGGCGAGCTGCCGCCGCTCGGCGCGCGGGCCAACGTGCCGCAACTGTGCACCTTTCTCAATCGCTGCCCGGTGCGCGTGGACGGCCTGTGCAACCGCACTGCGCCGCCGCGCCGCCGCCTCGACGATGGCGGCGAAATTCTCTGCCATCACGACAGCGCCCGGTTGCGCAACAGCCAACAGGGCGTGTCCGTCTTTCCTGCCGAGCCACGGAGCCAGGCCTCATGAGCCCCCGCGTACTGGATATCCTGAAAAAACTGATGGCGTTCGACACGGTGTCCTCCGAGTCGAACATGGCCTTGATCGAGTACGTGCGTGACCTGCTGCGGAGCCACGGTATCGAGTCGCTGATCGTCAAGGATCACAGTGGCAAAAAGGCCAACCTGTTCGCCAGCACCGGTCCCAGGGACCAGCCCGGCGTGCTGCTGTCCGGGCATACCGACGTGGTACCGGCGGCGGGGCAGGCGTGGAGCTTTCCCGCATTCGCCGCCACCGTGCAGGACGGGCGCATCTACGGGCGTGGCAGTTGCGACATGAAGGGTTTTATCGCCCTGGCCATCGACGCCATGCTCGACGCCGCCGGCCACACCTTGAGTCGCCCGTTGCAGTTGGCCTTGTCCCATGATGAGGAGATCGGTTGCGTCGGCGTGCGGCGCCTGCTCGATGTGCTGCACCTGGCGCCGGTGCGACCGTTTCTGTGTGTGATTGGTGAGCCGACCAACATGCAATTTGTGCTCGGGCACAAGGGCAAGGGCTCGTATCGCACCTACTGTCGTGGCCTGGAGGCGCATTCTTCACTGGCACCGCGTTCGGTCAATGCCATCCATGTGGCCTGCGATTTTATCGCCGCCCTGCGTGAGCACCAGCAGCATCTGCAACGCCACGGTGCCCAGGACACCGACTACGACGTGCCCTACAGCACCGTGCATGTGGGGCAGATTGTCGGCGGCAAGGCGCTCAATATCGTGCCGAATCTGTGCACCCTGGATTTCGAAGTGCGCAACCTGCCCGCTGACGATCTGGACCGGTTCCTGGAGCAGATGCGCGAGCGTGCCGAAGTGATCGTGCGTGAGGCACAAAAACTCTCCAGCGTGGCGGCCATCGAGATCGAAACCCTCAACGTCTACCCCGGCCTGGACACGCACCCGAGCGTCGAGGCGGTGCACTTCCTCAAGCAATTCGCCGCGCCGGACACCGGCACCGCCAAGGTTTCGTTCGGCACCGAAGGCGGTCTGTTCAAGCAGCGCCTGGACGTGCCGGTGGTGGTATGCGGGCCGGGCTCCATCGAGCAGGCGCACAAGCCGGATGAGTTTATCGAGATCAGCCAGATGGACGCCGGCGCGCAGTTTCTGCACGGGCTGCTGGGTTCATTGAAGGTGTAGCAGAGCCTGCCGTCCGGGCCTGAAATTCAGCATGGCACGCTGCTGGAACCGTGCTTTCGGCATCCTCCTGCGAGGCACCTCTCTAGACTGGAGCGTGTCTCGGATCAGGACTCGACCATGCTCACTACTCGCTTGCAAGACCCCAGCCTGCTGGCTGAACTCGCCTATGTGGATGGCCGGTGGGTCGCCGCCGACAGCGGCGCCACACTGGACATCCTTGACCCCGCCAGCGGCCGGTTGCTGGCCCGGGTGCCGGCCATGGCGGCGCTGGACACGCGCCGTGCCATCGTCGCCGCCGAACGCGCCTGGCCCGCCTGGCGCGCGCGCCCGGCCGCCGAACGCGCCGCGTTGCTGGAGCGTTGGTATCAGGCGATGCTCGACAACCTTGATGACCTCGCGCTGATCATGACGTTCGAACAGGGCAAGCCCCTCAATGAAGCCAAGGGCGAGGTGCGCTACGGCGCCGGGTTCGTCAAATGGTTTGCCGAAGAAGCGCGGCGGGTCTACGGCGAAACCATGCCGGCACCCAGCGGCGACCGCCGCCTGCTGACCCTCAAGCAGCCGGTGGGGGTGTGCGCCGCCATCACCCCGTGGAATTTCCCCAACGCGATGATCACCCGCAAGTGCGCACCGGCACTGGCCGCCGGGTGCCCGATCATTGTCAAACCCTCGGACCTCACGCCGTTGTCGGCCCTGGCCCTGGCCGTGCTGGCCGAGCGCGTGGGGATTCCCGCCGGTGTGTTCAATGTGATCACCGGGCTGCCCGCTGGTATCGGCGAGGAACTGACCGGTAACCCGGCAGTGCGCAAGATTTCCTTTACCGGCTCCACGGCGGTCGGCCGTCTGTTGATGCGCCAGAGTGCCGACCACATCAAGCGCCTGAGCCTGGAGCTGGGCGGCAACGCGCCGTTCGTGGTGTTCGATGACGCCGACCTGGAGCAGGCCGTGGCCGGGGTGATGCTCAGCAAATTTCGCAATGCCGGGCAAACCTGCGTCTGCGCCAATCGCATTCTGGTGCAGGCGGGCATCTACGAGCGGTTCGCGGCACGTCTGGTGCAAGAGGTGGCCAGGCTCAAGGTGGGCAACGGCCTGGAGGAGGGCGTCAGTATCGGGCCGTTGATCAACGTCGCTGCGGTGCACAAAGTCGCGCGGCATATCGAGGATGCCCTGGGCCACGGCGCGACGTTGCTGTGCGGCGCGGTGCCTAGCGGTGACAGCCAGTTCGTGCAGCCTACGGTGCTCGGCGACTGCCATGCCGGCATGCTGCTGGCCAATGAAGAGACCTTCGGCCCCGTAGCGCCGCTGATGCGCTTTGGCGATGAAGCCGAGGCGCTGGCCCTGGCCAATGCCACGCCGTACGGGCTGGGCGCCTACTATTTCACCCAGGACCTGCAGCGATCGTGGCGCTTCGGCGAAGCCCTGGAGTTCGGCATGGTCGGGCTCAACACCGGGATTATCTCCATGGAAGTTGCACCCTTTGGCGGCATCAAGCAGTCGGGCCTGGGGCGTGAGGGCAGCAAGTACGGCCTGGATGAGTACCTTGAGGTCAAGGCTTTCCACATTGGCGGGTTGAACTAGCGGGGCAGGCACCATGAGCAAGGCATTCAGAATCGCCGCGATTGCCGGCGACGGGATCGGCAAGGAAGTGTTACCCGAAGGGCTGCGGGTGTTGGAGCAGGCTGCGAAAGTCTGGGACCTGAACCTGAGCATCGATGTGCTCGACTGGGCCCACTGCGATTACTACCTGGCGCACGGGCAAATGATGCCGGACGACTGGTTCGAACAGCTCAAGGGCTATGACGCCATCTACTTCGGTGCAGTGGGCTGGCCGGACAAGGTCCCGGATCACATTTCCCTGTGGGGCTCGCTGCTCAAGTTCCGTCGTGACTTCGACCAGTACGTGAACCTCCGTCCGGTGCGGCTGTTCCCCGGCGTGCCCTGCCCGCTGGCCGGGCGTACGCCTGGAGACATCGATTTCGTGGTGATCCGTGAAAACACCGAGGGCGAATACTCCTCGGTGGGCGGCAAAATGTTCGAAGGCACCGAGCATGAGTTCGTGCTGCAGGAATCGGTGTTCACCCGGCGCGGTGTCGACCGCATCCTCAAGTTCGCCTTCGACCTGGCCCAGGCCCGCCCACGCAAGACGCTCACGGCGGCGACCAAGTCCAACGGCATTGCCATCAGCATGCCCTATTGGGATGAACGCACCGCGCTGATGGCGACACACTATCCCGAGGTGCGCTGGGACAAGCAGCATATCGACATTCTCTGCGCGCGCTTTGTGCTGCAACCGGACCGTTTCGATGTGGTGGTGGCGTCGAACCTGTTCGGCGACATCCTTTCCGACCTCGGGCCGGCCTGTGCGGGAACCATCGGCATTGCCCCGTCGGCCAACCTCGACCCCGAGCGCCGGTTTCCGTCGTTGTTCGAGCCGGTCCATGGTTCTGCGCCGGATATTTATGGGCAGAACATCGCCAATCCGATTGCGATGATCTGGTCGGGGGCCTTGATGCTCGATTTCCTCGGCAACGGCGATGCGCGCTATCGGGCGGCCCATGATGGGATTCTGAAGGCGATCGAGGCGGTGATTGCGCAGGGGCCGATTACGCCGGATTTAGGTGGACGAGGCTCGACCCGGGAGGTGGGGCTGGCGATTGCCGAATGGCTGCACTCCTGAGGCGGGCACGGTCAAAAATGTGGGAGGGGGCTTGCCCCCGATGGCGGTGTATCAGTCACATCCTCTGTGGCTGACCCTCCGCCATCGGGGGCAAGTCGAATCGTCGCACCGCCCCTCCCACATTTGTATCTTCAGGCTTCAGTAGCCTTTATGGCGGTCGATTTCACCCTCCATCGGCTCACCGCGCTCAAAGCGCCGAATATTCTCCAGCAGCACGCCAAATGCACTCGCCGGTTGGGTCATCGCTGCAATATGCGGCGTCAGTACAATCTGCGGGTGATCCCAGAAGGGATGCGCTTGCGGCGCCGGTTCTTGCTGCAGCACATCCAGCACGGCGCCACTCAATTGCCCGCTGCCGAGCGCGTCCAGCAAATCCGCTTCCACCAGGTGCCCACCTCGGCCCATGTTGATCAAGGCCGCGCCACGGGGCAGTTGGTCAAACAGGCGCTGGTTGAGAATGCCCTGGGTCTGTTCGGTCAACGGCAGCACACACAGCAAAATATTGCACTGGCTGAGAAACGCCGGCAGTTGCGCCGCGCCCGCGTAGCAGTCCACGCCCGCCACCTGGTGGGCACTGCGCGCCCAGCCCGACAAGGCAAACCCCAGCGGTGCCAGGGTTGCCAGAATCTGCCGGGCCTGCGCACCCAGCCCCATGACCCCCACCCGTCGACTCAGCGCCGGCTGCAACAGGTGCGCCTGCCAGCAGCGCGCGGTCTGTTGCTGGCGATAGCGCAGCATGTCGCGGTGCAGGCTGAGCACGGCCCAGCTGGCGTATTCGCACATGCCACGGGTGATGCCGGGGTCGAGCAGGCGCACCACCGGCAGTTCGGGGGGCAGGCGCGACAGGTCCAGTTGATCGACCCCGGCCGACAGCGCAAACAGCACTTTCAGGTTGGGCAGCAAGCGCTGCACGTCATCCGGCGCCTGCCAGGCGGCCAGGTAGTCGATGTCGGCGGGGTCGCCGATGTCGGGCCAGGCGCGCCATTCGATATCCGGCGCGTGTTCGGCGAACAGCGCTTGCCAGTGCTGGCCGCGCACCGGGTCACTTTTATAGAGCAAGGCCATGGGCATTTCCTGCTGGGTGGAAGAGAGACCCATGATCGCCCAAAGCCCGGCGCAGGATCTGTTGAAAGGCGCGGGCAAAACAGTGGATCCGCATTTCTCAGGCGCCAAGTTCGGCGTAGTTGGTTGCCCGCACGCCGTACGCTGGACAGCATCGCAACCACTTTCCGGTTGCCGCACTCACGATGGGAAATGCCATGAACAGCAAAGTCGACGAAACCCCTCATTTGCTCCGTCAGCGCGAGCAATTCGTGCCCCGTGGCCTGGTCACCGCGCACCCCCTGGTGATCGATCGCGCCCAGGGCGCCCAAGTGTGGGACGTGGATGGCAAGCGCTACCTGGATTTTGTCGGCGGTATCGGCGTGTTGAACATCGGTCACAACCATCCCAGGGTGGTCGCGGCGGTGCAGGCGCAGTTGCAGAAAGTTTCCCATGCCTGCTTTCAGGTGGTGGCTTACCAGCCTTATCTCGACCTGGCCCAGCGCCTGTGTGAAATGATCGGCGGGCAGGACGCCTATAAAGCGGCGTTTTTCACCTCCGGCGCCGAGGCCGTGGAGAATGCGGTGAAGATCGCCCGCGCTCACACCAATCGCTCGGCAGTGATTGCCTTCCGGGGCGGCTTTCACGGCCGCACGCTGCTGGGCACCACGCTCACCGGCATGAGCCAACCCTACAAACAGAACTTCGGGCCGTTTGCGCCCGAGGTGTTCCACACACCTTACCCGAACGCCTATCGCGGCATGACCAGCGAGCTGGCTCTCGCGGCCCTGGATGAGTTGCTCGCCACCCAGGTGGCGCCGGAGCGGGTAGCGGCGATCATCATTGAGCCGGTGCAGGGCGATGGTGGTTTTCTCACCGCGCCGCCGCAGTTCTTGCAGGCGCTGCGCGCATTGGCCGACAAGCACGGCATTGTGTTGATCCTGGATGAAATCCAGACCGGCTTCGGCCGCACCGGCACCTGGTTCGGCTTCCAGCACGCCGGCATCCAGCCGGACCTGGTCACCGTGGCCAAGAGCCTGGCGGGTGGCTTGCCGCTGTCCGGCGTGGTGGGCAAGGCGCATATCATGGATGCACCACTGCCCGGCGGCCTGGGTGGCACCTATGGCGGCAACGCCCTGGCGTGCGCGGCGGCGCTGGCGGTGATTGATGCCTTCGAGGATGAGCACTTGCTGGCCCGCAGCCAAGTCTTGGGAGAGCGCCTGCGCCACGGCCTGCTCGGTCTGCAGGCGCGCTACCGGCGTATCGGCGACGTACGCGGCACCGGCTTTATGCTGGCCATTGAACTGATCAAGGATGACCCGGCCCGCACGCCGGATGCCGAGCTCAACCAGCGGGTCATCGATGAGGCCCGCGCCGGTGGTTTGCTGGTGATCAAATGCGGCGTGCACCGCAATGTACTGCGCTTTCTCGCGCCGTTGGTGACCACCGAGGCGCAGATCGACGAAGCCCTGGAAATCCTCGACGGTGCCTTGGCACGGGTCTTGAACTGAGCCTGTGCCTGTTCAGGGTGAACTGCATCATTGGAGGCTGGATCGCACATGGGACTGACAGATTATCGAGCGTTGCTGATCGACTGCGACGAAGTGCTGGTGGACCGCGACTCGGGTGTGTGGGCCGCCTTGCAACCGCTGCTCGACAACCGTGGCGGGCAGCCGCCCAGGGAGCAGGTACTGGCCGAATACAGTGCGGTGGTCGCAGCCTTGTACCCGCGCTTCGCGGAGCTGGGCTTCAGTGGCGTACTGTGTTTCGCCCATCGCCAGCTCGCCGAACGCTGGGGCGTGCACGCCAGTTGGGAAGAGGGCATGAGCTTTGCCCGGTCCGCGGGCAATTGGTCACTGTTCGAGGATGCGCCGGGGGCCATGCTGTATCTGCGCAAGTTCTACCGGTTGCTGGTGCGTGGCGACCGGGATGCAGAGGATCGCGGTGTGTTGTGCGAACGGCTGGGCATCGCACCGGAAGATTTCATTTCCCTGGCCGATGACCTGCAATGGCTCAATGAACCGGCGCAAGAGGTGCAACCTGTGCTGCATGTGACCGGGCCATCGGTCGGCGCGCAGGGCACGCTGGACCGCTGCCTGATCGGCCGCCACCGGCCCCGGCAGCCGTCGCCCTGCGCGGCGCAGTATTGCATCAACAGCATGGCCGATCTGGTGGCGCAGCATCAGCTGTCTTTACGGCGCTGATTTTGCTAGAAGATTGCTTACAAACGGCAGTCAAGAGGTACGCAATGGAAGGTCAAGTGAAGCTGGACCGGATCGACATCAGCATTCTGGTCGAACTGCAAAAAGACGGCCGCATGACCAACGTCAGCCTCGCCGATGCCGTGGGCCTGTCGGCCAGCCCCTGCCTGCAACGGGTCAAGCGACTGGAGTCGGCGGGGTATATCTCCAGCTACAAGGCGCACTTGAACCTGGCCAAGATCACCGACTCGGTCACGGTGTTCACCGAGATCACCCTCAGCGACCACAAGCGCGAAGACTTCGCCAAGTTCGAATCCAATATCCGCCTGGTGGACGAAGTGCTCGAATGCCATTTGATCAGCGGTGGCTACGATTACCTGGTGCGCTTCATGACCCGCAGCATCCAGCATTACCAGGAAGTGGTGGAAAGCCTGCTGGACAAGAACATCGGTATCTCCAAGTACTTCAGCTACATCGTGATCAAGTCGCCGGTGCTCAAGGATGGCGTGCCGCTGCGTAAACTGCTGCGGCACTGAACCTAGGGCGCGTTGCGGCTGTGGCGGTAGTCGCTGACCGCTTCGTACACCGCCTTGCGCAGGCGGTTGATACCACCGATAGGGCGGTGCGCTTCCACGCCGAACCAGGGGTTGAATGACTGATTGTCGCAGGCCAGATTCAGCGCAGGGGTGTCGAAATCCTGCGCCGGGACCCGCACCTTGGCCACGGTTTCATAAGGCGCGTCGCTTTCCTTCCATTCGATACTGGTGTCTTCGATGGGCATGAATGCCTGCGGGTTCTGTCGCTGGATCTGCAACACGAAGCAAGCCGGCACGCGGTCGGTGGAGAGCTGCTGGTTCAGGGCGCTGCGCAGGAAGTTCGGCAGGTCCTGGTTCTGTTTGGGCAACTGGTATTCCGGACAGCTCTGCGGGTCGGGCGCGACGCGGAACTTGGCGTTGGCCGCGCCGAACTTGTAAGGCGACACCGAGAAGTAGGTGGTCTGCGTCGGGCTGGCCGGGGCGGGGGCGAGGGTGGCCAGGGCGATGAACAGGTGGCGTATCTGCCAGGTGCGTGGGTCGGCCTTGGGGAAGAACGCCAGCACTTTCTTGCCATCCGCCTGGGCACCGATGTTCTGCGCATATTCGGCCACGTCGCTGACAAAGAAGTTCGGGTGGCTGAACATCACGAAGTCCTGCTCGGTGCGCCCTTGTTGATCGGCCATCAGCTGTGTGCCGGGCACGTCCAACAGCTTGATGGCCATGCCGCGGGCATCGCGGATGCTATCGAATTGCGGGTAGGCGTTGCCGTTGGACAGCCGCATCATCGCCTGCCAGGTTTTACCCGGCGTGGCGAACACGCCCTGACGCAGTGCCGGGTCGAGATCGGCCAGCACATTGACTTCGGCTTTCACACAACCGTGGGCCTTGGCGTGAGCATCGCGCAGGTAGCGCGTGCCCTCGCGGTGCTGGTCGACGATGCGCACGGCGGTCTGGATGATGCCCTGGGTCATGGCGGCTTCACCGGGCGGAATCTGCTCATCCGGCGACACCGGGCCGCTGTGTTGCCAGGCGTACCAGGCGCTGGCGCATAGCCAGCCGAGCAGGCCGAGACCCACCAGCCACAGCAGGGTTTTGCCGAGAAACCGGCCGATACGCAGCCAGAGGCGAGCGAGCAGGGAAGGTCGGTCGTAGGGGGATCGAATCATCATGGCAGTTGTTGCTCCAGCGGGCCGCCCAGCACTTTGAGGTATTCCAGCAGCGCCCAGCGTTCCTGCGGCAGCAAGCCACGGCCGATGACGCCGTTGCCACGCTGGCCGGCACGGAATTCGTGGCCGCTGTTGTGGTTGCCGGTGATTGTGGTATCGAACACAAAGGCATTCTTGAACGCGTCGGTCTCAAAGCCGAGATGGCGCGGATCATAGTTGAAGGTGCCTTTATAAAAGGTGGTGCTGCGCTCGTCCTGGGGCGAGAGCAACTGGTAGATCGTCGGCACCGAACCGTTGTGCAGGAACGGCGGCGTTGCCCACACGCCCGCCAGTGGCCGCGCTTTGTAGGCGCGCAACTCGCGCACGCCGATGGGCAGGCCGTAACCGTCCAGGCGCGGGCGCTCGGCCGCGGTCACGCCGGCGGCGCGGTAGGCGTGGTCCTCGACGAACGCGGTGACGTAGGCCAGGCCTTTGGCCACGGACATCTTTTTCAGGTCCAGTGGCTCGGTCGGCGTGGGGTGCAGTTGGACATTGAGACTGGCCAGCTCCGCCGGGTCCCATTGCAGCGCGCTGAGGTCGTAGCGCTGGTCGGCAATGTTGTTGGCGGTGCCGGGGTCGGTGCCGATGTAGTCCACCGGCAGCATTTTCAATTGCTGCACCGGCCGGCCGCCTTCTTGCGTGACGGTGGGCACGTGACAGCCGGCGCAGTTCTCGGCGAACAATGTGCGACCCTGGGCGGCAAGGGGCTTGTCGATGGCGCCGAACAGGTCTTCGGGCCAGGTCGGCGGCTTGAGACGCTGCAGGGTTTCTTCGATCAGGTTCAAGTCGCGTACCCGTACGCTGGAGGGGTAGCGCGCATCGCCCTGCAGGGGCTGGCCGGCGCTGTCGAAGAAATCCAGCGTCGCGCCGACGCCGAGGGCTTCACCGATATTGCGCGCCATCGGTTGCTGGGCCGAACCGTTCCATTGCACCCAGTCGAAGGTCCAGATATCCCACAGTTGCGGGTAGTCCACCGGTGCATTGGCGATGCGATAGTTTTCCGGGGAAATGGCATCGCCAAAACTGGCGTTGGCGATGCGGCCGAAGGCGTCGGTGCGCCCCGGCCCTTCCTGGGTGGGGTAGAGGCCACGGTGGGTATCGTTCCAGGCGACCTTGAGGAAGCGGTTCAGCGACTGTTTGAAGTCCTGGCGCAGTTGGCTGTGCTCGGCGTCGTAGCGCTCACCCAGGACCTGGCGGGCGAAGCGCTCGAATTTCCACGGGTTGTAATACGTTGCCGCAAGGCTGGCGACCAGGGCCTGGCCGAAGCTGCCGCCGCGCAGGGTCGGCACGCTCGAGGGCAGTACATGCTGGGCGGAGCCGCCGTCGATACGCAGGGCCTGTCCTTTGAAGTGCAGCTCGCCGGTGTGACAGGCGGCGCAGGTGATATCCAGGTATTCAACGTTGCTACCGGCGTTTTTATGCCGGGCAAAACCCACGGGCAGGTTGCCGGGGTTCTGCGCGCTGGGCGCCTGCCTGGGGTCCACCAGGAAGCCGAAACGGGCCAGGTACTCCGGCGTGGCAAAACGGCGCTCGGAAAAGGGCAGCTCCAGCGCGGTGAACCAGTCGTAGTGCAGGCCTTTGACCTGGGTGCCCTGGGGCGTGAAGTAATAGGTCTGGCGGTCGGCGGCACTCCATTGATCCTGATAGTGCACCTGCTCCACGGGCACGTAGTCCGGCAGCCTGGGGTTGACCGTGTAATAGAGCACCACGGCCAGTATCAGGCCCAGCGCCAGGAGGATCAGGAGTAAGACACGGGTAAAAATGCGCAAGTTAACTATCCTTGTCGAGGGGTCGCGTTGTTATGCCACTACGCCAGGGGGGCGGCAAGTGGCCATGAGCCTGGAATGACAGCTCCCACGATCCGTCGTGGGCCTGCATCATGAATGAAATTGCTTTTAAACACGTGAACTTATCAGACGTTTCCTGCTCACATGCCGGTAGCCATTGGTCGTGGCCGCCTGATAAGCTCGCGACTTTATTCGAATGCCCTTTTGGCGCATGAACAAGGAAATAGCATGAAACAGCATCGGTTGGCGGCGGCGGTGGCCCTGGTTAGCCTGGTACTTGCGGGTTGTGATTCGCAGACCAGCGTAGAGCTGAAAACCCCGGCGCAGAAAGCTTCCTACGGCATCGGCCTGAACATGGGCAAAAGCCTTGCTCAAGAAGGCATGGATGACCTGGACTCCAAAGCGGTAGCCCAAGGCATTGAAGATGCTGTCGGCAAGAAAGAGCAGAAGCTCAAAGACGACGAACTGGTTGAAGCGTTCGCCGCACTGCAAAAGCGCGCTGAAGAACGCATGACCAAAATGAGCGAAGAGTCGGCGGCGGCCGGCAAGAAATTCCTCGAAGACAACGCCAAGAAAGACGGCGTGGTCACCACCGCTTCCGGTCTGCAGTACAAGATCGTGAAGAAGGCCGACGGCGCACAGCCCAAGCCTACCGACGTAGTGACTGTTCACTACACCGGCAAGCTCACCAACGGCACTACCTTTGACAGCTCCGTGGACCGTGGCAGCCCGATTGACCTGCCGGTCAGCGGTGTGATCCCGGGTTGGGTCGAAGGCCTGCAACTGATGCATGTTGGCGAGAAGGTCGAGTTGTACATTCCGTCCGACCTGGCCTACGGCGCCCAGAGCCCGAGCCCGACGATTCCAGCCAACTCCGTGCTGGTATTCGATTTGGAGCTGCTGGCGATCAAGGACCCAGCCAAGGCTGAAGCCGCTGAGGCACCTGCTGCACCTGCCGCCAAGAAGTAATCGGCGCTGCGAATAACGACACGCCCCGTTTCGACGGGGCGTTGTTGTTTTCGGGCCTGCTCAAACGATGCGACTATCTACCTGACTCCCTGAGATCAAAATGTGGGAGGGGGCTTGCCCCCGATGGCGGCCTCTGGGCCGACCAGGATGCTGGATTGGACCGAGTACATATCCGTTTCTGCGGTCATGGCTGCTAATGGTTCCGCTTTTACAGCGGCTCACTTTTGAAAAGCCGGAATGCCGGCCCAGTCAAAAGTAAGCAAAACGCTCTTGCCCCACCACTCGGCACCTCGCCCAGGCTCGGTGTGCCCGAACGCAGGCTTGAATCCGTGGGCCGCCGCCACGCGCCATCCATGGCGCGGGGCGGCTAACCCGGCGTCCTGCCGGGTTACCCACGAATTCAAGCCTGCGTTCGGCCAGCGTGGTTTAACGGGGCGCCTAAGATCAAAAGCAGATCAAGATCAATATCAAGAGCGGCTCGCTTCGCATCGTGGTTACGGTGGGCGATACGCAGGTAGGCCATTACAGGTACTCCAGCTGTCACGTTGAAGCCTGCGCAAATCCAAACGAACGTCCCCAACCTGACACAGTCTGATATAAGACTCGAGCACGGGTAGCCGCACAGACCTGCCAAGTCAATGAATTATTGGGATTTTCTGATGTGCGCAAAAAACGCCCGATCTGACTGCAAGCCTTGTAGTCCGCGGCTTTCAGCCATGAAAAAAGGCTCTGTTCACAAGGTTATCCACAATTTGTGTGGATAACCTTTCTGTCGTATGGAACTGGAGTGACACATGAAACCACCTTTCAATTTCACCCGTTTCCTGCCCATGGCCGCACGCTTGCTTGGGCGTGGCCGTCTGCCAACTCTGTTGTTTGCCGTCGCGGCCAAAAGCTCGAACCAGGGCAATCGGTTGGGCCAGCTCAAGGATGATCTCAAGCTGCTCCAGGCGCTGTGCCTGGCCTACTGGCGCGGCGAGTATCGGGCAATCAGTCCCAAGGCGTTGATTTCGGTGGTGGCGGGGCTGATGTACTTCCTCAGTCCGATTGACGCGATTCCGGATTTTATTCCCATGTTCGGCATGTTCGACGACATCGCTGTGCTGGCCTGGGTCATGAAGACTCTGAGTGGTGAGCTCAGCGCGTTTCGCAACTGGCGCGATGCGCAACGCCCGGAAAAGCTGGCGGTGGTTGAGCGCCTGCCGGCCACGCCCGAGCTGCTCGCCCAGGAAAACCCGCAAAAAAACTAATGTTGTTGGCTATCCCCGGCGACCTTCGTGGCTGTTAGGATTACACTTCCAGGGAGGAAGTAAGGAAATAACTTACTTAGTAAGTGTTTTTATCCTACGGGGCAGTCATGGATATCCAGATCATTTCACGCAATGGCGAACCCGAATATGCGGTGTTGCCATGGGACCAGTACCAGGCGCTGCTCAAAGCCGCCGGTCAGCAGCAACCCACATTGGCTTCTTCCCCTGTCGCACCGATTGCCCCCGAGCAGGACCTGCACCCGCTCGCAGCCCTGTGCGGCCTGCGTGAAGCCAAGGGCCTGGCGATCGAGACCCTCGCGCGCACGGTGGGTATCAGCCCCTCGTACCTTGGTTTGATTGAACGTGGAGAACGCCAGCCGGATGCCGCCATTCGTCGCAGCCTGGCCTGGGAATTGGGCGTTGCAGGTTGGAGGGAAGAATCGTGAGCCTACGTATCAGCCGTCAACATTGGGATGGGTTACTCAACGAGCTGAACCAGGCGCGCCGCCAGCGCCATCTGCTGACCTACCGTGCGCTGCTCGAGCGCCTGCAATTCCCGACGCCGGCGATGCAGACCCTGGCCGCCGCCCTGGAGCACCTGGCGGCGCTGGACGCCAAGGCCGAGCAGCCGCTGCGCAGTTCCCTGGTGATCAGCCAGGGCGCCAGCCGCCTGCCGCGCACGGGGTTCTTTGAATGCGTGGAGCGCCTGGGGCGTTTCAGCGGGCCTTCCGACGGCGTGGCCGCCGCTTCCTGGCACGCTTCGGAGGTGGTGCGCGTGTTCGAGTACGAGTATCCCGAATCCGCCGAAGCTTAAGCCGACAACAGATCCAGGCTGTCGATCACATGGATGCTGTAGCCGGCAATGTCCTTGGCCTGGTGCTTGGCCTGCGACGCCAGCTCCGCCAACTGGCTGGCATCCAGTTGTGCACAGGCCTGCGGATACAAATGCACCACGCCGATCGACAGTGAAAGCAAGGCGAACTCCTGGCGCACGCCCTGGCGGTTGAGTGCGATGAAGCAGCCGGCGTCGAGGTGCTCGGCGCGGTAGAAGCGTCGGCATTGGGTGTGAAAATCGTCCAGCAGTTGGTTGAGCCTTTTGCGCCAGTCCTGTGGACCCAGCACCAGCAGAAAGTCATCGCCGCCGATATGCCCGACAAAGTCGCGGCTGGGATCGACCCGGTCGTTCAGGCACTGCGCCAGGCACAACAGCACTTCATCCCCACGCCCATAACCGTAGATATCGTTGAAGGGCTTGAAGCTGTCGATATCCACGTAGCAGATCACCGATTCACGCTGTTGCTGCAGCAGGCGCGTCAGGCATTGCTGGATCGGCACATTGCCCGGTAACAGGGTGAGCGGGTTGGCGTAGCGCGCCTGCTGGATTTTCAGTTCGGTGATCAGCTTGAGCACATCGATGACCCGGCCCAGGCCCAGATAGTCGCCATTCAAGCTAATGATGAAATCTTCTTCGATGCGTTGCCGCGCGCGGCTGGTGAGCAAGCGGCTGACCTGTTGCAGGGACTGGCTCAACTCCACGGCCAGAAAGTCATCGCTCATCAGGCGGCTGATGGGCTTGCGTGCGAACAGGTCGGTGGCGAAGGGCTTGAGCAGCGCGTCCGACAATGAGTGTCGATGCACGATGCCCACCGGATGGCCGCGGCCATCGAGCACCGCCAGTGAGTTCAGGTTGGCCTGGCGACGGAATAATTCGAGCACTTGGGCGGTTGCAGTGTCTTGATCCACCGCGGGCTGTTCAATAAGCAGGGCGCTGAGGTCACTGCTTTCTTCATTCAGGGCGACATTGGCGTTATCCGGCTTGGGCAGCATCAAGCGTGCTTCCTGCGGTGGCTGTTCCTGGGGGCGGCAAAGCAGGTAGCCCTGGACCAGATCGACGCCCATTTCCGTCAACACCGCCAATTCTTCGGGCAGTTCAATGCCTTCGGCGATCACTTGGGCGCGGGAGGCCTTGGCGATCTGCATGATCGAACCGACAAATTCGCGTTTGAGCGCGTCCTGGTGGATGCCGTCGATAAAATGCCGGTCGATCTTCACGTAATCCGGACGCAGCTCCGACCACAACCGCAGGCTGGAGTAACCGGCGCCCAGGTCGTCCAGGGCAATGGCAAAGCCCATGTCACGGTAATGATGCAACGCGGTCTGCAGCAGCTTGAAATCATCGGTAGGCGTCTGCTCGGTGAGTTCGATCACCACCTGGCTGGGAGGAATGCCGAACTCGCGCAGCAGTTGCAGGGTGCGCCCCGGTTGGTGCGCCGTCTCCACCAGCGATTCCGGCGAGATATTGAGAAACAGCTTGCCTGGCAGCTTCTGCTCGCTGAAGCGCCGGCATGCGCTCTCACGGCAGGCCATTTCCAGTTCGCTCAGGCGCCCGGCATGGCTGGCAATGGAGAACAGGGCGACGGGGGAGTGCAGCGGGCTGTTGGACGGGCCGCGACTGAGGGCCTCGTAGCCGAGAACCCGCCGTTCAGACAGGCAAATGATCGGTTGGAACAGGCTGTGCAAACTGCCTTGAGCCAGGATAGAGCCCAATGCATCCAGCTGTTCGGTCATGGTCATGGCGATCTCGATCGAAAAAAAAGGACCGCAGGCTTGAAACCTGCGGTCCTTTATTTCACGACAGAATGATGTCTATATGATGACACTCCGAGGAGCGGTCACATTAAATTGCCATCATTTACTGCTTGGCCACCTGCTTGGTGATTTTCAGGTAGTCCAGCAGGATGCGACCGGTCTCGGCCAGATAGGCGTCGTCTTCCGGCTTGGTTTTTTCCGCCTCGGTCGGCAGCGCATCTTCGTCTTCTTTCTTCAGCTCCTTGAGCGGGTCCTCGCCCTTGGCCTTGCGGCGCACGTTTTCCAGCACGAGCTGTTGATTCTCGATGTCGGCGTGCTGCTTGCGACGGTCCGCTTCGTTGAGGCTGACGGTTTTCTCTTCCATCAACTTCTTGGCCAGGGCCAGTTTGTCGCGGATGAAGACGAACTCGGCGTCCTTGGCGGAGCGCGTGTCGTGGTCAGCTTTCAGCTGCGCCAGGAACGGCTTGAACGGGTCGGATGCCGGCTTGATCGCAGGGCGGATGGTGTCCCATGGCATGGCTTCGGGCAGGGCGCTCTCGCCGATTTCCTTGGTGTCGATGATCGACGGGAAGTCGATGTCCGGCAGTACGCCCTGATGCTGGGTGCTCTGCCCGGAAACCCGGTAGAACTTGGCCAGCGTCAGCTTGAGTTCGCCGTGGTTCAGCGGCTGGATGGTCTGCACGGTGCCTTTGCCGAAGGTCTGGCCACCGATGATCAGCGCACGGTGGTAGTCCTGCATGGCGCCGGCGAAGATCTCCGAGGCCGAGGCCGAGAGACGGTTGACCAGCAACGCCATCGGACCTTTGTAGAAGGCGCCCGGGTTTTCGTCTTCGAGCACGTCGACACGGCCGTCGGCATTGCGCACCAGCACGGTCGGACCCTTGTCGATGAACAGGCTGGTCAGCTCGGTGGCTTCCTGCAGGGAACCGCCGCCGTTGTTGCGCAGGTCGATGACCACGCCGTCGACTTTTTCCTTCTGCAGTTCAGTCAGGATTTTCTTCACGTCGCGGGTGGTGGACTTGTAGTCCGGATCACCGGCGCGGAAGGCCTTGAAGTCCAGGTAAAAGGCCGGGATTTCAATCACGCCCAGCTTGTAGTCCTTGCCATCCTGCTTGAGGTTGAGGACTTTCTTCTGCACGGCCTGGTCTTCGAGCTTCACCGCTTCACGGGTGATGGACACGATCTTGCTGGTCTGGTCGTTCGGCGCATTGGTGTGCGGAATCACTTCCAGGCGCACCACGCTGCCCTTGGGCCCACGGATCAGCTTGACCACTTCGTCCAGGCGCCAGCCGACCACATCGACCATCTCTTTGTCGGCCTGGGCCACACCGATGATCTTGTCAGCCGGGGCGACCTGCTTGGTCTTGTCCGCCGGACCTGCCGGCACCAGGCGCACGATCTTGACCTGGTCATTGTCGCTTTGCAGGACGGCACCGATGCCTTCCAGGGACAGACTCATGTTGATATCAAAATTTTCTGCGTTATCTGGCGACAGATAATTGGTGTGCGGGTCGTAGGACATCGCGAAGGTGTTGATGTAGGCCTGGAAGATGTCTTCGGCACGGGTCTGGTCCAGGCGCGCCAGTTGATTCTTGTAGCGCTTGGTCAACAGCTCCTGGATAGCCTTGGGCTCTTTGCCGGCGATCTTCAAGCGCAGTACTTCGTCCTTGACGCGTTTGCGCCACAGGTCGTCGAGCGCGGCGGTGCTGGTCAGCCAAGGGGCGTCCTTGCGGTCCACCAGAAGGGTTTCCTTCTCGGTGAAATCGAGCTTGTCGATGCCTTTGTTCAACTCACCCAGGGCGAAGTCCAGACGCGCTTTGACGCGGTCCAGGTAACGCTTGTAGATGGTGAAACCGGGCTGCAGGTCGCCGCTCTTGAGGAAATCGTCGAACTGGGTCTTCCACTTGTCGAACTCAGTGATATCACTGGCCAGGAAGTAGCTGCGCGACGGATCCAGCAGCTTGAGGTAGCTGTCGTAGATGATCACCGAGCGTGCGTCGTCCAGCGGCGGCTTGCTGTAGTGATGGCGCTTGAGCAACTCGACGACGTTAAGGCTGGCAATCACCTCATCGCGATCAGGCTGAAGGTTGTCCCAGCTATTGGCTGCGAACGTATTGGTCGACATCGACGCGAAGCCGAGACCAATGAAAAGAGCGAGGGCGGTGCCGGGGAACAGATGCTTCATGCTGATTCGACGCGGGGGCAATTGATAACGCATATTAGGCCGTCTTTGAGGGAGCCGGTTCCATATGGTCCGGTCGCATAATGCAAAAAGCCCGACGCTACTGCAACGGGCTCAGTCCGGACTCACTATGGAGGCACTGTGAAAGCATTGCAAGGCGTCGAGGGTCATGTCGAGTGGTGTAATCGCTCGGTCCTACGTGCAATGTAGGTCAAGTTCGCCTTCGCGTGGTGACAGCGGGCGCTTATCGCGCTGAATATTCCAGAGTTGTCATAGAACACCTGTGGGAGGGGGCTTGCCCCCGATGGCGGTGGATCAGATGAAACATTCTTCACTGACATACCGCCATCGGGGGCAAGCCCCCTCCCACATGGGGATCCTCCACAGGGAGATCGCGGCAGGTTCAGGTCCAGTGATGGATCGGCCAGCCGGCCTGTTCGGCGTGGGCCCGCAATACGGGGTCGGGGTTGACCACCTGCGGATGATCCACCTTCAGCAATAACGGCAGGTCGTTGCGCGAGTCCGAATAGAAATACGCCCCTTCCAGGGTTTCGCCTGCCTGCTCCACCCATTCCAGCAACCGCGTGATCTTGCCTTCGCGATAGGTCAGTACGCCGGCCGTGCGCCCGCTGTATACGCCATGGCTGACGTCAAGGTTGATCCCCAGCACTTCATCGATGCCGATCCGCGCGGCAATCGGCGTGACCAGGTGCGTGCCCGACGCGGAGATCACCAGGATCCGGTCACCGTTTGCGCGGTGACGGGCGATGGTTTTGGTGGCATCGCTGTAGATCAACGGCTCGATCACGTCCTCGACCCAGGGTTCGACAAGGTGCTCGATTTCTGCCGGCGTGCGGCCGATCATCGGCTCCAGGCTGAAGTCCATGAAGTCTTCCATCTTCAGCTTGCCTTGGCTGTAGGCGTCCATCAGTTCATTGTTCCTGCGCATGAACGATTCCGGGTCGACCCAGCCCAGGCGGCCCATCTGCTCGCTCCACAGGGTCGCGCAGTCGCCGTGGATCAGGGTGTCGTCCAGGTCAAAAATTACCAATGCCATCCTTCGTGCTCTCTGAAATAAACGTTGCGTCAGGCTACTTCACACAGGGCGCTCGGGTCGATGGAAAGTGCCAGGCGCTGGCCGTTGGGGTGCAGGTCATCGGCCGAGCGGTTGAGTACGTCCACCACCAGTTCCACGCCGCGCGCTTCGATGCGGTAGCGAATCACGTTGCCCAGCAGGCTGTGGCTGCGCACCAGCGCATCCAGTTCGCCCTCGCGGCTCAGCTCGATGGCCTCCGGGCGAATGGCAATTCGCCCTTTGATTGGCCGTTGCAGCAACTGACTGGCCTTGTCGGCATCGAGCAGGTTGTAGTTGCCGATAAACCCGGCGGCAAATACATCCACCGGGGCGGTATAGAGGGTCTCGGCATCGCCGCTCTGCACGATCCTGCCCTGGTTCATCAAAAAGATACGGTCGGACATGGTCAGGGCTTCTTCCTGGTCATGGGTCACGAAGATCGTGG
The DNA here is from genome assembly GCF_001439815.1 of Pseudomonas orientalis. Lineage (GTDB taxonomy): Bacteria > Pseudomonadota > Gammaproteobacteria > Pseudomonadales > Pseudomonadaceae > Aquipseudomonas > Aquipseudomonas orientalis. The sequence continues at coordinate 86,119 of NZ_JYLM01000014.1, forward strand.
TCAGCCCCAGTTCGCGCTGGATCTGGCGAATCTGCTCGCGCAAGTGCTTGCGAATACGTGCATCCAATGCCGACAGCGGCTCATCCAGCAACAGCAGGCGCGGACGGGTCACCAGTGAGCGGGCGAGGGCGACACGCTGGCACTGGCCGCCTGACATCTGGTGCGGATATCGGCCGGCCAGGTCCTTGAGCTCAACCAGTTGCAGCACCTCCTGTATCCGCTTGTGACTGTCGTCGGCGTTGACCTTCTGCATGCGCAGCCCGAACGCGACGTTCTGTTCCACGGTCATGTTGGGGAACAGCGCATAGCTCTGGAACACCATGCCGATATGCCGTTTCTGCGGGCTCAGCGGGACGATGTCCTGGCCATCGAGCAGAATTTCCCCACTGTCCACCGCGGTCAGCCCGGCAATGCAGCGCAGCAAGGTCGACTTGCCGCAACCGGACGGACCGAGCAGGGTGACAAACTCGCCCTTGGCGATTTCGCAGTTGATATCGCTGAACACCGGGGTGCCGGTATAGCTCTTTTGCAGGTGTTGGACGCTGACGAAGCTCATTGGCTTTTGTCCTTGTTCAAGATGTTGGCGGCCCAGGTCAGCACCAGCACAAAGAAGAAATAGGAAATCACGACGGCGCTGGTGAAGTGGCCGCTGCTGTTGCGCATGTTGTTCAGGTACACCTGCAGGGTTTCATAGCGGGTACCGACCAGGATGTTGGCGAACACGAACTCACCGAACAGGAATGAGAACGACAGCAGCAGCGCCACCATCAGGCCTTTGCGCAGATTGGGCAGCACGACCAGGATCGCGGCTTGCCAGGTGCTGGCGCCGAGCAGTTGCGAGGCGTCCATGAGGTCGCGCAGATTGATCGCCTGCAGGTTATTGGTGATCGCGCGGTACATGAACGGCAGCGCCACGGTGAAGTAGCAGCCGATCAGAATCCACGGCGTACCCACCATCGCCAGCGGCCCGGAACCGTAGAGTTGCAGCAGGCCCACCGACGACACCACCGGCGGCACCGCGAACGGCAGCAGGATCAGGATGTTCATCAGCGCATCCAGTCGGGGGAAGTGGTAGTGCACCACGAACAGCAGCGGCAGAATCAGCACCACCGACAGGATCAGCGCGCCCACGCACACCAGCAGCGATTGGCCGAAGGCCATCAGGAAGCGCGGATCGCTCCAGAGCTGCACATACCATTTCAGGCTGAAACCGGCGGGCAGGATGGTGGCCGACCAACTGCTGGAGATCGAATAGACAAAGGTGCCTGCCAGCGGCAGCACCAGGATCAGGAACAGCGCGTACACCACCACCCGATGGTAGAGGGACGCCGGGCCGGCTTCAGCGCGAGACATGGTAGCTCCTCTTGAGCAGCAGTTGATGGACCACCGTAACCACGGTCATCAGCGCCACCAGCACCACGGCCAGCGCGCTGGCCATGTTCGGGTCCAGCGATACGTCACCGGAGACCAGCCCGGCGATGCGGATCGGCAGCACGTTGAAGTTACCGGTGGTGAGGGCGTACACGGTGGCATAGGCGCCAAGGGCGTTGGCCAGCAGAATCACGAAGGTGCCGAGGAGTGCGGGGGTAAGCACCGGCAAACCGATATGTCGCCAGAACTGCCAGCCATTGGCGCCGAGCAGGGCGGCCGATTCGCGCCAGTCTTCGCGCAGCGCGTCAAAGGCCGGGTACAGCAGCAGGACGCCGAGGGGAATCTGGAAGTAGGTATAGAGGAGGATCAAACCGGATTTCGAGTACAGGTTGAAGTCCTGGATGATCCCCGCCTGCTTGAGCATGATGGTGATGCTGCCGTTGAACCCCAGCAGGATGATGAACGCGAAGGCCAGGGGCACGCCGGCAAAGTTGCTGGTCATGTTGGCGAACGCCGTGACGAAATTGCGCAGCGGCGAATCGACCCGGCGCAGGGAGTAACTGCCCAGCGTGGCGATGATGATGCCGAAGACGCTGGAGTAGAAGCTGATCTCGAGGCTGAACTGGATCGCCTGCAAGTAGAACTTGGAACTGAAGATGCGTGTGAAGTTTTCCAGGCTCCAACCGCTGTCTTCGGTTTGCAGGCTGTTGATCAGCACCCAGGCCAACGGAGCGATTTCGAACACGATAAAGAACAGCGCGAAGGGCACCAGGCACAGTAAAGCCAGCCATTTACCGCGAACCATGCCGCTCATTTGAGCAACTCCCGGCAGACAGGTTTGTCGTGGGGCACGCCGAGCAGTTCGCAGACGGTGCCGCACAGGTCGGTCTGCTTCGGCGCGGCGTCGGCATCCAGGCTGAAGGCGTCGCCCAGCACGAACAGCGGCACTTCGCGCTCCTCCGGCAGCAGGCCGTTGTGGGATCGGTCGTCGTTCATGCCGTGGTCGGCGGTGACCAGCACCTGGCAGCCGGCGTCGAGCCAGCCTCGCAGGTAGTCGGCGAGAACGATGTCGGCCGAGCGCGCGCTGTTGCGGTACTGCGCGCTGTCGAGGCCGTGCTTGTGACCGGCGTCGTCGATGTTCATCGGGTGCACCAGCAGAAAGTCCGGCGCGTGCTTGAGGCGCAGGTTTTCGGCGTCGGCAAACAAGTGGGAATCCGGGTAGTGGTCATTCCAGTAGAAATGCCCATGCTGGATCGCCAGCGTCGTATCGTCGGTATGACGATCACGGGCGGGGAGAAACGGGGTGCGGTTATACAATTCGCTGACCCAATGGTAAGCCGCCGCCGCGGTGGTCAAACCGGCACGCGTGGCATAGTGGAAAATGCTGCGCTGGCTGGACAGGCGCGAGACGTTGTTGTGGACGACGCCGCTCTCGATCGGCGGCACGCCGGTCAGGATGCATTCATACAGCGGGCGGGACAGGGCGGGCAGTTCACATTCCAGTGTGTAGAAGGCTGCGCGTCCTGCGCCGACATAAGCCTGCAAGTGCCCCATGGCGTGCCGGGCAACCCCGGCGTTCAGGCCGTCGAGCACGACAAGGATGACAGGGTGCTTCATGGGGGAGAGCGCTCCGCAGCAATAGACTTGACTCAATTCATCTGGAGGAACGAGGTCAAAGTGTGGGAGGGGGCTTGCCCCCGATGACGGTGGATCAGCTAACACATCTGTTTAATGACACACCGCCATCGGGGGCAAGCCCCCTCCCACATTGGATCTCCAGTGGATCTCCAATGTGGGGTACAGGCTTACTTCATTTCTACAATGACCTGCTCGTTCCACAGCTGCGGCAGTTTCTTGGACGTCGCTTCCCAGGCATCGGCATCCTTGATCGGCTGCGGGTTGGCCTTGGTGTATTGCTCACCCGGGATCAGGTTTTTGGCGATGTCAGCCGGCAGTTTCAGGTCGGTCTCGGCGCGGATCGGACGGGCATTGCCCTTGGCCAGATTGAGTTGGCCGGCATCGCTGAAGATGTATTCGCGCGTCAGCTTGGCGGCGTTCGGGTGCTTGGCGTACTTGTTGATGAGGGTGGTGTAGCCGGACTTCACCGAGCCATCCGATGGGATCAGCACCACGAAGTCATCCGGGTTGGCCATCTTGGCCTTGTAGCTCAGGCCGTTGAAGTCCCAGACGATACCTACTTCGACTTCGCCTTTTTCCAAGGTGGCGATGGTCGGGTTGGACAGACCGAGGCGGCCTTGCTGGGCAATCTTGGTGAAAAACTGCAGGCCTGGCGCGATGTTTTTCTCGTCGCCCTTGTTGGCGATGGCAGCGGCGAGTACCGCATTGGAGGCTTGGGCGGCAGTGCTTACGTCACCCACCGACACTTTGTATTTGCCGGTTTGCAGGTCGGCCCAACTGGTCGGGACTTCGGAGCCGTGGAGCAATTTCTTGTTGACGATAAACGCGATAGTGCCGGTGTAGGCCAGCGCCCAGTGGCCGTCTTTGTCCTTTGCCCAATCCGGTACCGAAGCCCAGGTGGAGGGTTTGTACGCCTGGGTGACGTCCTGCTTGACCGCGATGGGACCGAAGGCTGCGCCTACGTCGCCGATATCGGCGCTGGCATTGTCTTTTTCGGCTTTGAACTTGGCGATTTCCTGGGCCGAGCTCATGTCGGTGTCGATGTGCTTGAGACCGTAGATCCTGGTCAGGTCTTCCCAGGTGCCTTTCCAGTTGGCCCAGTCATCGGGCATGCCGACGCTGTTCACGGCGCCCTCGCTCTTGGCGGCGGCTTCCAAGGTTTTTAGATCGGTATCAGCGGCCATGGCGGCGGTGCACATGGCAATGGTCGAGCCTAACAGTGATGCCAGGAAAAGCTGTTTCATCCGAAGCTCCTTTGGGCGTTTTTCACGCGGCGTTTTATCTGAACGTTGGCGAGGGTGTGGTCTAGGTCAGCAATACCTGAGCCAATCTAGGCCCGATGGATGACAGTTTCATGTCGATGTCGTTTTTGAAGCACGGCTGTCGCTGCGTTCAGACTTAGCGTAGACCATGCCCAAGTGCCCGCATGCCATGGACTTGGCCGATGTATTGCAGGGTGTGGTAGAGGCAGCGGCAACCGTTGTCATCTGTCGGTCATCTGCAATGCCTAGGCTGGCAAGCAGCAGCACGAGCCCATCAAGAGCGCGTTTTATGCACCTGAACGGTGCTGGTCTAGTCCAGATAGGTAACGTTGATGCGTGACGAGGCAATCAAGGCGGTAACCTCCATTGGTCTGGCGCTGCAAGAGCAGATCGACCATGGCCTGTTGCCGCCTGCCAGCAAATTGCCCGCCGAACGCAAGCTCAGCGAGTTGTTTGGGACCACCCGGATTACCGTGCGCGAAGCCTTGTTACAGCTTGAGGCCCAAGGGCAGATCTATCGCGAGGAGCGCAGGGGCTGGTTCGTCTCGCCGCCGCGGTTGGCCTATAACCTGATGCAGCGCAGCCACTTTCACGCGATGGTCAGCGACCAGGGGCGCGTGGCCTCGACTGAGGTTATTTCGGCGCGGCTGCAACCGGCGTCGGCGGCCGTGTGTGCGTGGCTGCAGTTGCCGGCACTGTCCAGCGTGATCCAGATTTGCCGGGCGCGCCGGATCGACGGGCGTCTGGTGCTGTACGTGGAACACTACCTGAACCCTCACTATTTCCCGGAAATCCTGGCGTGCGATTTGACTCAGTCTATGACCAAGCTCTATGCGCGCGAGTACGACTTGCACTACGGGCGAGTGCGTTTCGAGATCGTGCCGACCTCACTGCCGGTGGAAGCCGCCGCTGCGTTGCGCGTATCGGTGGGCAGCCCGGGCTTGCGGATCGCCCGGGTCAACTATGACCAGCACCAGCGTTTGATCGATTGCGACCTGGAGTTCTGGCGCCATGATGCGATTCATGTGGGGGTGGACGTTATGGCATCAGCGTCTTGATTACCTGATCCACATTGGTTTCCAGCTCTGTCACAGGATCGGCACCGTCCACATTCAACACCAGCAGGTTGGCGCCGCCGGCAGTGACAGCCGCTTTCACTGCCTCACTCGGCTGGCGGTGGTGCAGCACCAGTGCCACGTCATTGTCCTTCAACTGCGCGCTGAGTGTTTGCAACGCTTCAGGCGTCCAGTCTGCATCCGGACGCGCATCGGTGCCGAGCAGTTCCAGGTTCAAGCTGCTGACCAGATAGGCGAAGTGATCGCTCAAGCTGACCACACTCAGATTATCGGCCCTGGCCAGGTGTGCCTCGCTGTCGGCGGTGAGCTTGAGCAGGCGTTGCTTGAGCGCGGCCAGGTTAGTGTCGATCTGCGCTTTGGCGCCCGGCGCCAGGCGGCTCAGGTCGGCCGCCAACACATCGGCCATGCGCCCCATGTTGTTGCTTGACTGCCAGGGTTGGCTGTTCAAGCCATCGCTGACGCCCGGTTGCACGGCGATGCCCGGCAGGCCGCCGTCCACCGGGCGCGCAGCGTCGATTTCGACAATACGGATATTGCTGCGCCGCGACACCGGGTAGAGCGGGTCATCGGCCCACAGCGAGCGCAGGCCGATGGCGGCATCGGCATCCTGGGCCAGTTGGCTCAGCGCCGACGCACCGCGCCCGGTGAAGTAGGACACTTGCCGCGAACCTGGCAAATTGGCGGGAGCCGCGCGTTCGAGCTGCACGTCGCAGCCTTTGAGCAGCACTTCAGCCAGGCCGTAGGTGATCGGCAACGAAGCCAGCACCTTGACCGGTTTTACCGCTTTGGCCTTGGTCAGCGCGGCATGGCCAAGGCCATGGTTGGCAACGAAGTCCCTGGTTTGAAAACCATCCACGGCGGCGAGCGCCGAGGTGCTGAGCAGGCAGGCAATGGCCAGGGCCAGTGGGCGAAAGTGACGGTGCATTATCCAAAATTCCCTTTGAGGCTGGGCACGGTGCCGCGCGCGATGGCGGCGAGGGCGAAGGCGATGCCGGCAACCAGAATGATTGCGGCGCCGGACGGTACAGGCAGGTCAAAGATGATCGGCAGCAGGATGCCGCACAGGGTGCTGACGGTGGCAATCACCACCGACACCCAGAAGAATCCCTTGAGCGACTGGCTCAGCAGTCGCGCCGCCGCCGCCGGAATTACCAGCAGGGCACCGACCAGAATGGCCCCGATCACCTTGACTGCCGCCACGGTGATCAGCGTCACCAGAATCACGAACAGATAGTCCAGGGTCTTCACCGCCACGCCGCGCACTGCCGCCAGTTGCGGGTTGAAGCTGGCGAGCATGATGCGGTTGTACAGCGGCAACGCCAGGGCCATCACCAGCGCACCGACCACCGCCAGCACCAGCAGGTCGTTGCCGTTGACCGTCAGCACCGAGCCAAACAGTACGTTTTCCAGAATGTGCACATTGATCTTGCCGGCGAGGATCAACAACAGGCTCGCGCCGAGCGCCAGGGATACCGACAGGAACACGCCGATCAGCGTATCCGGCGCCAGGCCGGTGCGGTTGCGCAGGTAGTTGAGCAGGATGCCGAACAGCAGGCAGTAGCCGAACAGACTGCCATAGGGCCCGGTGTAAGGCTCACCGAGCAGGATGCCCACGGCCACGCCGGTCAGTGCGGCATGGCCGACCGCTTCGGAAAAGAACGCAAAGCGCTTGACCACCACCAGCGTGCCGAGTCCACCCAGCACCGGGCCGATCAGCAAACCGGCAAGCAACGCGTTGACCACAAAACCATAGGCCAGCGCCTCCGGCAGATAGCCGGAAGAGGCCCAGCCCTGGACCATCAAGCGAAAGGCTTCATAACTCATTGCGCCGGGCTCCGAGGGTGGGTGGAGAACAGAGTCAGCAGGCGATCCGGGGTCAGCGCTTCTCTGGGCGTGGCATCGAAGAGCACGCGGCGGTTCAAGCCGGTGACGCGGTCGGCCAGGCGGCCAACGGCTTCCAGGTCATGCTCGATCCACAGCACGGTGATCCCGGCCAGTCGCCAATCGCTGAGCAGGCGTTCGAACACCTGGATACCGGCTTCGTCGAGCGCCGACATCGGCTCATCCAGCACCAGCAACTGCGGCGGCGGAATCAGGCCCTGGGCCAGCAACACCCGCTGGCGCTCGCCACCGGACAGGGCGCCCATGCGCCGCTTGCGCTTGTCCTGCATGCCGACCCGCTCCAGCGCCTCGCCAATCGCACCGGCGTAGTGCCGGGACAGGCCGAGAAACGCCGGCCGTCGCTGACACATGGCGGCCATGAAATCATCCACGGTCATCGGCAAACCCCGGTCGAACTCCAGGGCCTGGGGCACATAGCCAATGGTGCCGGGCGTGGCCGGCCATTGCAGGCTCAATCGGCCCTGATGCGGCGTTTGTCCCAGCAGGGTCTTGATCAGCGAACTCTTGCCGCCGCCATTCGGGCCGACCAGCGCGTGGATGCTGCCGGGCTGTACCTGGAAACTCACGCGATCGAGAATCACGGTGCGACCCAGGGTCAGCGAGACGCTGTCGAAGTGCAGCGTCGGGCCGATGCTCACACTGTTCAGGTGCTCGGCCGCCGTCATGCCCCCGACTCCTGGATCGCCCGGACCACGGTATTGAGGTTGCCGGTCATTTCCACTTCGTACTTCTGCGCGCTGTATTCGCCGTAGGAAATATGTGACAGCGGATACAGCTTGACCCCGGATTCACGCTGGATCGTATCGACATAGGTGGACGGGAAATCCATTTCCGAGAAGATCACTTTCACGTCCAAGGCGCGCAGTTCATCAATGGTTTTCTTCAACTGGCTGGGGCTGGGCTCGATGCCGTGGGCCGGTTCGACCACGGCGGTGACTTCCAGGCCGAACTCGCGCAGCAGGTAATCGTAGGCCGCGTGCACCGTGGCTACGCGCAGGTCCGGGTTGGGTGCGCTGGTCAGCTTGGCCAGGGCATCGGCGCGCATCTGGCGCAGACGCTTGCCGTAGGCGCGGGCGTTCTGGGTGTAGGCCTTGGCGTTGTCCGGGTCGAGCTTGCCCAACTCGCGGGCGATGTTATTGACCTGGGCAATCGAGGCACTGATCGACAGGAACGTGTGCGGGTTGACCACCTTGCCCGCACCGCGCGCGGCGTTACCGGTGGCGGCCAGCAGCGGCACATTGGCGTTGGCTTCGATCACCGGGATATCCGGGCGCTCGCTGGTGGCGATCATGCGGTCGGCGAAGTCGTCATGCCCCACGCCATTGAGCACGATCACGTCCAGGGTGCCGATGCGCTTGATGTCTTCGGCGCGCGGCTCGTAGGCATGGGGGTTGAAGCCCGCCGGAATCAGCGGCACCACTTCGGCCTTGTCGCCGACGATATTGGCCACGTAGCTGTAGTAAGGATGCAGGGTGATACCGATGCGCAGGCGTTTGCCCGCCTCGGCGTTCGCCAGGGGAGCGAACATCAGGCTGAACAGGCCAACCAGCAACAGGCGCAACAGGGGAGATGAAATGGACATGGGCACTCGGTCTTCTCGTTCAGTGGCGGTGCTGGCGGGTCACGCCGGCATCGAATTGCGCGACCACCTGCTGCCAGCCGGCAGCGATCAGCGCCTGGTCAGTGAGGTCGGAGGGAGCGGCCAGGTGGTTGCCACGGTTGAGCCAGATATCCGGCTCGGCGCCTTGCACGCGCATCAGCAGCGAGCCACTGGTGTCGGTGGCCTGGCTCAAGCCCAGGTAGGTCGAGGGCGCGAGCAGTTGCCAGCGATGATCGCCACGGCTGACGGAACTGGCGTCCTGGGCGAACGGTGCAAAGCCTTCTTCGGCTAACTGGTCCGGGGTCGGCAGGACGTTCTGCTCTTGCTGCAGCAGGTGGATTTCATCCAGGGTCACCCGCAGGTCGGCGTAGATGCCCTGTTCGGCGGCGCTCAGGTCGCGTCGCGCATCCAGTTGGTGGCTGGGCACTGCTGCGACCTCTTGGGTTTCACCGTGCAAGGCCACCACTGTCCCCGCCACCGCAAGGATGATCAGGCACAGCAACAGCACGTAGAGGGTTTCGTGCCCTGCGCCGGCCGGGCGCACTACCTGTACGGTACTCATGGCGCCTGGATATCCGCTTGGTCGATTTCCACTACGTGACCGGGGCCGGCATCGAACAGCACATAGAATTCGGCCGTGGGTTTCTTGAAGGTCAGGGTCGAATCCTCACCGAGCTTGCCCGGCACCAGAATGGTCTCGTCGTAGCCGATCACATCCAGGGTCACGCCCGGAGCGCCGCTGCCGTCGGAGAACCCGCCTTTGCACTGGATCTGCTCGCCGGGGATTTCCTTGCATTCGCACATCGGATTGTGGGCGAGGGCAGGATTACTAAAACCGGCACTGAGCAACAGCACGCAACCGGTCTGGATCAGGCGCTTGAATATCATGGTTTGACTCCTTGCTTGTTCAGCCAGGCAATGGTGGCAGGCGAGGCCTGGCTCAGCGGGATGGAACCCTGGTGCATGCTGCCGTCCCAGCCTTCCATGGTGACCCACAGTTCGGCATCGACCGGTGTGCGTTCCGGTACCGGCACGATGGCGCCCATGCGATAGGGCGTACCAAAGAAGATCACCCCGGCGGCCCGCAGGCTGCGGGGCTTGCCGATGCGCAGGTAAGTGGCCTTGACCTGCTCGGCGCAGGTGGCGCACAGGGCGGCGTTAAACGCTTTCATCGGGCCGGCCGGGTCGGGGCGCGGGCCTTCGTTGCGAAACTCGGCGAGGGTCAGGCTCCAGGGGCCGACTTGAATGTCCCCGGCGACCCGCTCGCCAATGCCGGCATCCCCGCGAAACAGGGCGGCATCGGCAAAATATTTGGGCATGAACCCCAGCGGCACCAGCAACAGCAGGATGTTTATATGAAAACGCCACTTCAGCCACCAGGCCCGCAGCGGTGAAGAGGGTTTGGCCGCGACTCTGCTCATCAGTGAGTCTCCGAAGTTTCAGCCTGCAAGGCCGGGGCGGGAACAGGCTGACGCTGGGTCTTGGCCTCGCGTTTGAAGGCGTTGAGGGTGGCCAGTGCGGTGCGCTTGGTCCAGATCAGCAAGCCACTCAGTACCATCATGCTCAGCACCAGACCGAAGAAAGCCCAGATCAGCTTGATCCACAGTCCGCCAAAGTCACCGGTGTGCAGCGGACGCATGGACTCGGTGACGAACTCCAGCGCGGTGCGGTCGGACAGCAGGTGCGACACGGCGATTTCACCGCTGTAGGGATTCAGTTGCGCGGTCTGGAACATCAGCGGGTACCAGCCGCGCCCGCCGATCTGCAGGTGGCTGTAGGCATTGAGCGGCAGGAAGGCAAAGGTGGCCTCCAGCCCGGGGATGCGCTGGGTGGCGATCTTGATCGCGTCGTCCAGAGCAATCATCGGGGCCGGCACGCCGGGTGCGGACAGCGGCACCTTTTCCCGGGCAATCACCGGCACGATGGGCTCGCTGGAAATGGAGATCTGGTTGTCACCCAGAATCGCCTGGATCAGGAACCAGGTGCCGGTGATGGAGATGACTGCGATGAACCAGATCGACCAGATACCGCTCAGGCGGTGGAAGTCGCCCCAGAAAATACGTGCGCCGTGACGGATGCGCAGGGTGGGGCGCAAAAAACCTTTCCAGAAACGCTTGTACACCACAAGGCCCGTGACCAACGAGGCCAGTAACGGCAGGCCGAGCAGCGACACCAGGTACCAGCCCCAACTGAAGCCATTGGTGAACGGCACCAGCCACCAGCCATGCAGGGCGCGGGTGAATTGCTGGAAGTCGAAGGCCGGGCTGATGCCCTGGAGGGCGCCCGTGTAGGGGTTGGCGTAGGCATCGACCGAACGCCCGTCCGGATAGCTGAGGCCGACCATCAGCGCGAAGTGCGATTCGTCGGGGCGGATGATCGAGCGCACGATGACCTGGGGTTCGTCGCGCTTTATGGCGGCGATCACCTGATCGAAGCTCAGCGGTTGGGCATCATCCGACGGCTTGCTCGCACGGATATCCGGGTTGGCCAGCCACACGATTTCCTGGCTGACCACCGCCAGGGTGCCGGTGACGCAGACGATCAGGACAAAGAACCAGATGGGCAACGCCAGCCAGCTGTGTACGAGAAACCAGAGTTTTGAGCGTGACTTCTTCGACATGTGAATGAGGGTCTTGATGGAAGGGGCGATGAAGGCCCGGAAAAGGCCGGTCGTAGCTTTTGCTGACGCGACGGGCTGTATCTAAATTAAGACGAATGAGAATGAGAAATCCCTAAGGGGGAAATGAAAGAAAATGTTTCAGGCTTCCAGGGGCGCGGTACGGATGGGCGATGGACGTGCGCTTGGCGGGGTGAAAAGCGCTGAAGTACGTAGTTATATAAGTATAAAAATAATCTGGCGGGTTATCTGCTGTGCTATTTACTTTTTAAATTAATCCCTTTGAACGCGTGAATACCCCCTGTCTGCGGGGCGTAGGCAAAGGCGTGGTTTAAATCCTGAAAAAAATAAAGGATATTGTATTGACGGTGTCGGAAGCTTCGGCTTAAGTGGATGTCGGCTTGGAAGTCAAATAATTTTAAAAAAAAGGAAGTTTCTTATATGACCGCATCCGTCGTTTATCCGAACCCTGAGATAATAAGTTCTTATTGCTTTCCAGCGTGGCTGACTGCATCGGCCTTTTGATTGCTGCCTGTTATCCAAGTCGATTGTTATTGTTGCGACTATCGCTGTTCCCGCCAGGGAAGGGCACGCATTCATATGCCTGAACAGAGAGTACCTACTCATGTCGATTTTTGATCAAGACATTCACCGCTCGGTGCAGTGGCAAGACTGGCGCTGGCAGCAGAAGAACGCCGTGCGCGATGAGCCGGCACTTCGCGCTGCCTGCGGTGGCTGGGGCGAGGAAACGACTGCGCATATCGAACATAACCTGCTCGGGCGCAAGATGCAGATCACGCCTTACTACGTCGATCTGATCAAGCGTTCCCTCACCACCGGTACGGTCATGGACCACCCGCTGTGGCGGCAAGTGGTGCCGTACTGGAGCGAGCAGGTCGAGGGTGATTACGATGGCACTTCCGAGAACTGGGAGTTGGCCCATGAAATGAAGACGCCCATCTGCCAGCACAAGTATGACAATCGCGTCATCCTGCGCACCACCAACACCTGCAATGCCTACTGCCAGTTCTGCTTTGAAGCGCTGCGCACCTTGCAGGTGGGCACTGACAAGGCCAACGCCAGCCGGGATTCCTTCATGGAGTCGGTCGAGTACATCCGCGCCAACCCGGCCATCGAAGAAGTGATTCTCAGCGGCGGCGATCCGCTGATGCTGGCCGACCGCAAGCTCGAAGAGTACCTGGCCGCACTGCGCGGGATCAGCGACGATCTGCTGATCCGCATTCACTCGCGGGCCTTGAGTTTCAACCCGTTTCGCGTGACCGATGAGTTGATCGCGATGCTGGAAAAGTACAAGGTCAATGCGTTTGGCGTGCACGTGTGCCATCCGCTCGAACTCAGCGCTGATTTTGCGGTGGCGGTCAAACGCATTCAGGGCGTGGTGCCGATCGTGTTTTCCAATATGCCGTTGTTGCGCGGCGTCAACGACAATGAAGCGACACTGCATAAGTTGTTCATTGATCTTTATCGCTTGGGTGTGAAGCCTTATTACTTATATCACTTCATGCCGTTTTCACCCGGGGCGTCGGAATACAAGGCATCGATCAGTCAGGCCATCGCTATCATGGATCGTCTCAAGCGGCGGGTGTCCAATATTGCCCTGCCCGAATATGTTCTGCCGCACGCCCAGGGCAAGTTCACAGTGCCGCTGCTGGACTTCGAGAAACCTGAAAACTTGCCGTACTTCGACGTGCGCGATGGGCAGCGCCATTATCGTTTCCGTAACTGGGAAGGGCAGTGGTGCAGTTGGCAGGATGCCTGAATCAATTGATGGACTAAGGCGGTATAAAGCATGAAACAAGACGCCATCCTTTTTATCGATGTCGATGACAGCACGTCTGTTCGTTACAACTATCGCGAACCGCACTTTGCGGTTGCCCGCGCCCAGGGACTGGTGTGCTTGACGGCGGGCGTGGCAGGGCGCAGGCATACGCAGCGGCTCAAGGATGATAGCGATGCAGTGTTCCTGCTCAACGCACTCAACGAGCAAGCCATTCTTGATTTGGTCGGCCGTCTCGATGGGCAGTATCAGATTCGCGGGATTTTCTGCCAGGCCGGCCATCCGTCTGCGCTGGGCGAAGTCGGCTGTATCGTGGCGCGGGCTGCTCAGTGCCTGGGCCTGGTGTATAGCCGCCCCGAGGCGGTTGCGGCGTGCAACAACAAGTTCCTGATGCGCAGGGTGCTGAAACAGCACGCCATCCGCTCCGTGCCGTTTGCGCTGTGCAATAACGAACAGCAGCTCCAGCAGAGTGCCGAACGGGTCGGTTACCCACTGATCGCCAAGCCACCCTTTGGCGGCGCTTCGGCGTTTATCAGGAAATGCGCCAATTGGGCAGAGCTGCGTAGCCACTACGCGCTGTTTGTTAAGGACCACGCCACTGCGGCCTATGCGGATTTCTATGGCTGTGCACACACATTGCCGGGAGACGACGGCCAACGGCATGACTACATTCCCGGGCGCAGTCTCTTGCTGGAGGGTTATATCCCCGGTATCGAAGGCAGTGTGGAGTGTGTGGTGGACGGCGAGCGTGTGCATCCGCTGCTGATCAACGAAAAGCTGCTGTTGACCGAGCGCAGTGGCACGGTTCTGGAAAACCTGCTGATTTCCCCACCGACTTCCTTCACAGACCATGAGTGCGAGCAGATCCGCGAGTACGCCGTGGCGTGTCTGAAGGCGGTCGGCCTGACCAACGCCGTGGTGCATTTCGAGTTCCGCATGACCCCGGAGGGCCCGGTGGTGATCGAGATCAACCCGCGCGTGGGCGGGCTCTACGTGAACGCGGCCTTCCGCGATCTGGCCGGTATCGATCCCTACCAGCTGTATCTCGCGTTGCTGACGGGCGAGCAGGGGATCGCCGCGCAGTTGGAAGCGGGCGCACGCAAGGTGGCCGAGGCCGGACAACATTACGCGATGCTGGCGATTTACCCGCAGCACAGTGGGCGGTTTCGGGGCATTGAAGGCCTGGAGTGCCTGGAGCAGAACGTCGCGGTGCTTGAGTTTGCCCAGCAGGCGCCGGGGCACCTGATCGACGCGGATATCGAGGAGCACTATCTGCTCAAGTGCTGGGCCAGGGTCGCAGGCGCTGCCGATGCGCGCGCGCTGCATGATGCGGTCGGCCAGCACTTGCGCGTCATCATCGACAGTCCAGTGGCAGGTCAGTGATATGGATATCCCAACCATTTCCGCGCATTTGCGCGAGCACCATTACTGTCATCGGCCTGACTTTGGCGAGTTGGTCGGTGTCGAGGCGGGCCAAGAGCAGAGCTTTCGCGCGTACTGGGCCAATCTGGTGTGCGATGAGGCGTTCAAGGCATACACCCATCGCGAGCGGCGTATTCTGCGCTATCGTTTATCACCGTCACGGCAGTTGCAGATCGACAGGAGTACCGCGTTCAAGTCGCCGGTTACCTACGCCGTCAACTACCGACAGGGGGTGAACCATTTGAGCTACAGCGAGGAAGGTTTTATCGAGCATCCGCTGATGCGCAAGCTGCTGGCCACCGACCTGGCGGTGATCGCACCGCACCTGGGCGAGCAGAGCCATACCATCGACATCCACCAATTCCGTGTGCGGGCCGACGCGCAAGCGTGCAGCCCCACCACGTCGGGGATTCACCAGGATGGCCTGGACTGGGTGTTCATGCATTTTATCGGCGAGCACAACACGCAGCCGGTGGTTTCAGAAGTGTTTACCAGTGACGCGGAACACAGTCGCGTGTTGAATCTGCCGATGACGCGCTTCCTGGAAACCATCGTGATCAATGACCGGGGGCTCTATCACCGCGCCGGGGATGTGCGGCCGAAAGCAGCGTCGACACCGGCCTGGCGCGACATGCTGCTGGTCAGCCTGCGCAGCGTGCCGGATGATCAAGCGGTGCCGCCTGCATGAGCCACGATCAACAGTTGTACCTGTCGATCCGCAACGCGCGGCTGATCATCTTCGCTCGCGGCGTCTCGGACTTTGGCGCCTTCCTCAACATGGTGGCCTTGTCCACCTATGTCTACTGGCTCAGTCAAAGCGTCGTGTTCGTCAGCATCTTCCTGGCGTGCCGCGTGACCGGTGGCATTGTCGCCAGCCTGTTCGGCATCCCGTTTTTCCGGCGTTTCGCCGGGCGCGGCACCCTGGCGGGACTGGACCTGGCGCGAGCGCTGTTGCTGACGCCGTTGCTGCTGCTGATCCCCGCCCATCAACTCAGTCTGCTGCCGTTCATTGCCTTTGGTATCGGCCTGTGCAATTCGCTGTTCGCCATCGGCCTCAACAGCCAGTTGCCCACCTGGGTTGCCCTTGAGCAGCGGGTCAATACCAACGCCTGGATCACCTCGGCGGCCGCTACCGGCGCGGTGTTCGGCAGTTTGCTGTCGGGGCTGCTGATTGCCACGGGGGGATTCGAGGCGGTATTCGCGGTGAATATCGGCACCTACGTGATAGCCGCGCTCCTGGTGCTGCCATTGCGTGCGTTGTACAGCGCCGCCGTCGCCACCCATCGCAGTCTCTCGGCCGAGTGGCACGCGTTGAACAAGGGGCTGCGCGGCGCGCCGGTGCTGGCTGCGATGTTGTTGATCAGCATGCTCGACACCCTCGGCAGCGCGGCGCATAACGTCGGCTGGCCGGTGCTGTCCCAGTACATTTCCCCGGACACGGCCAAAACCGTGATGGGGTATCTGCTGGCGGTCTGGGCCTGTGGCAAGTTTATCGGGGCGCGTATCGCCAGTGCGCTGCTGAAGGGCCGTGGTACGCCAGGCATGGAGCGGTTGTTCATGTTCGGCGTGGCGCTGATGTCCAGCGGCTTTATCCTGACGTTCCAGCAAACCGAGTTGTGGCTGGCATTGCTGTTGGTGGTGTGGGCAGGGCTGGGGGATGGGCTGTCCGAAGTGGCGCTGGTCTCCCGCGCGCAAAGCGAACCGGATAGCTTGCGCCTGCCGCTGTTCAGCTTGTTGACCCTGATTCAGATGGCGGGTTTTGGCGTGGGGATGCTGGTGGTCGGGCCGTTCTATGTGACGTGGACGCCGGCCCAGGTGATCGTGCTGTTCCATGGGCTGCCGCTGACGGCGTTGGGGGTGATGACTTTGTGGCTGGGGTGCGCGGCTTACCGGGGCAGGCAGGACGTGTCGGGTTCACCTCCCTCGCGTTGATTCCCGCTTTGGGAAGGGAACTGGCTTTCATCGACAGGCCCCCGCAGCCTATGCAGCCATTGAGCTTGTCGCGCAGCAGCGTCAATTTTTTGATCCGCTCATCCAGGTCTTCCCGCCAGCGTGCCGACAAGCGTGCCCAATCCTTGGCCGTGGGCATGCGGCCATCGGGCAATGCCTGCAACGCCTCGCCCATGGTCGCCAGCCGGCCTTGACCCTGCAAAGCGAGCGACTGGCGCAGAGCCACGACGGCTTTTTGAGCGCGAGCGTGCAGGTCAGCGATGACGGGCGGCGGGTACTCAACTACCTGCAATGGCAATCCCGTGAGGAGGGCGAGGCGGCGTTCCGGCGCTTCGAGCAGGGCGGCGAGGATTTCTGGACGCTGATTCGGGCGCACCAGGCCAAGGCGGTGATCTTTGATTCGTTTCAGGTGCTGCGCAGTTTTGAGCGCAGCCATGACGACGCCTTGCACTGTCGCCTAAATGGATAGATGCAGCATCCGCTCGCCTTGCAGGTTTCCCCCAGGCCTGCGCTTGTTCACCGCCAACTCGCCGATCCTGATCAGCCGCGTGCGCGTGACGTTGCGGCTCAAGCCCAGCAGGCTGGCGGTGTGCACCTGGTTGCAGTGGCTGAAGCGATAAGCGGCACGTAACAGCGCGTCCTCGACCTTTTCGTGCAAGGCGCCGGCCTGTTCCTCGAACAGTTGTTGAAAGGCCCGTGCGAGCAACGCTTCGGTGCTGTTGTCGCAGCCCTGCTGGCTGTCGTCCTGGCGTTCGATACGCAGGTTCGACAGGCGCAGATCGTCGCGTTCGATCACGCTGTTGCGGCAGATCAGCAACGTGTGATGAATCACGTTTTCCAGCTCGCGAATATTGCCCGGCCAGCTGTAGCTCCTGAGTTTATGTTCGGCCTCGCGGCTTAGGGTAATCGGGCCATGACCCAGGCGTCGGCTGTAGACGTCGATAAAGTGCCGGGTCAGCGGCAGGATGTCGCCGGGGCGCTCGCGTAGTGGGCTGAGCTCCAGGCTGACCACGTCGAGACGGTAATAAAGGTCTTCGCGAAAGTGCCCGGCGTTGATGGCTTTTTCCAGTTGTACATTCGTTGCCGCCAGTACCCTTACATCGATAGGAATACTCTTGCGCGAGCCCAGGCGCACCACTTCACGTTCCTGCAGCACCCGAAGCAGCTTGACCTGGATCGGCAGGGGTAAATCGCCGATTTCATCGAGGAACAATGTGCCGCCATCGGCCTCTTCGAACCAGCCCGCCTTGGCGCTGAGGGCGCCGGTAAAGGCGCCTTTTTCGTGGCCGAACAGCTCGGCTTCGACAAGGGATTCAGAAAACGCCCCGCAGTTGACCGCCACGAATGGCCGGTTGCGCCGTGCGCTGAGAGTGTGGATGTGCCGCGCTACCAACTCCTTGCCGGTGCCGGTTTCGCCGATGATCAGCACGCTGGCTTCGCTTGGCGCCACTTGCTGGATGTGGTCGAGCAGGGCCTTGGATTTCGGATCCTCGAATACCTGGGCCGTGGCACGAATGGAGGTCGCGAGCGCGGGCGAGGGGGGGAGGGTCAATAACTGCATGGTCACCTCTCTTGGGAATGAATAGTGGGAATCGTCTTTTGGCAAGTCGCAGCAGCGTTGTTTATAGAGGGATTCTTATATTCCGTAAATTAATTGATTTACATACTTATAGATCTTAAAAGAATAACTGGTTGTGGTTATCGAGCCTGCCGGATCGGTTGATAGCAACTATCGAGGAGGGTGATTTTTCAGCGTGCGGGGGCGGGAGTAGCCTGTGTTCATTGACTCGACACCTCCTTTGCAGGGCCACCGCCATGAACCGTTCACTCGCTGTTTCGCTGTTGCTTGCCATCTCTGTCCTCGCCGGATGTGCGACCCATCCGTCCCCTGAATTGCGCCCTTACACGGCACAGGAAACCCGGCAACTGGCGTTGGAAGCGCTGAGTCGGCGTGGTTTGTCATTTGATGACTACCAACGCCAGCGCGCGGCGTTGACCGACCAGCCACAGAAGGCGTTCAGTTTCGATCATCAGGGCGAAATGAACGCCGAGCGCAGCGTCGCCTTGAAGGATCGCCCCAGTTGAGCGGTGCGGTTGCGGTGAAGAACCCGGGTTTCCCATCAGGAATCTCGGGTTTTTTGTTTTCCATGGCGTGACTTCAGCCTGTTAAGCTGAATTTCAGGAGCGTTCCTACGCACATTTTCATAAAGTGGTCCTTCTTTAACGGCATTCGATCAGTTAAACCTGACAACCTCTGTTCTGTTCGATGCCCCCGCGACACTGCTCTCGGGAACACGCTCTGCGAGTTTTTAACGCCATGAATAAACGTCCGTTGTATTTCGACTACGCCGCCACCACGCCGGTGGATGAGCGGGTCATCCAGGTGATGGTTGAGTGTCTGGGCTTCAATGCCAATTTCGGTAACCCGGCGTCCAGCTCCCACGCGTTCGGCCAGGCGGCCCGGCAAACGGTTGAGCAGGCGCGTCAGCAGGTGGCCGCACTGGTCGGCGCCCAGCCCGAGCAGATTGTCTGGACCTCCGGCGCCACCGAGTCCAATAACCTGGCGATCAAAGGCGTCGCCCAGGCGCGTGGCGTAACGGGCGGGCATATCATCACCAGCCAGATCGAGCACAAGGCGACCCTCGACACCGCGCGGCAATTGCAGGAAGCCGGGGTGGCGGTGACCTACCTGGTGCCTGATGCCGATGGCTTGATCAGTGTCGAAGCCGTCAGTGAGGCACTGCGTGAGGACACCTTTCTGGTGTCGCTGATGCTGGTCAATAATGAACTGGGCACCTTGAACGACATCCCGGCCATCGGCGCACGGGTGCGTGAGCAGGGGGCGTTGTTCCATGTGGACGCGGCGCAGGGCGCGGGCAAGGTAGCCATCGACCTGGCGCAGTGGCCGGTGGACTTGATGTCGTTTTCGGCCCACAAGCTGTACGGTCCGAAGGGTATCGGTGCGTTGTATGTAGGACCTCGGGCGCAGCAGAAGGTATTGGCGCAGATTCATGGCGGCGGTCATGAGGGCGGCTTGCGTTCGGGTACCCTGGCGACTCATCAGATTGCGGGCATGGGCATGGCGTTCGCCCTGGCGGCGGCGTCTTTTGCCGAGGAGAAGGCACAGATCGTGGCCTTGCGTCAGCGTCTGCTGGATCAGTTGGGGTCGATTGCCGGTGTGCGCCTCAACGGCAGTCCTGCCCAACGAATCCCCCATACTTTGAGCCTTACGTTCAGCGAAGGCGAATTCAACGCCGGTGCGTTGAGCGCCGGGATTGCCTTTTCGGCGACTTCAGCGTGCAATTCGGCCAGCAACGCGCCGTCCCATGTGCTTCTGGCCTTGGGGCATGACGCGCGCAGCGCCGGCCGTACCATTCGCTTGAGCCTGGGCCGGTTTACCACAGAGCGGGATATCGACGACGCGGTGCAACTGATCAAGTCGGCCCTGGCCAGCGCACCGGCGTTCTGGGCCGTCTGAAACTTCATCCGCAGTTCATAACAATTATTAGTGGTTAGCAGGAGACACAATGAGTACTCAGCCTTTGACCCATGGAACGGTTCCCCAGCGCCTGACGCAGACCCGTGAGCTGATGCGCCGAGAGGGCATTCACGCCTTGTTGGTGCCGTCTGCGGATCCGCATTTGTCCGAGTACCTGCCGGGATACTGGCAGGGCCGCCAATGGTTGTCGGGGTTCCATGGTTCGGTGGGAACGCTGATCGTCACTGCGGATTTTGCCGGGGTTTGGGCCGACAGCCGCTATTGGGAACAGGCGACCAAGGAACTCAAAGGCAGTGGCATCGAACTGGTCAAACTGCAGCCGGGCCAACCCGGCCCCCTGGAGTGGCTGGCTGAACAAACCCCGGAAGGCGGCGTGGTGGCCGTGGACGGCGCGGTTATGGCCGTGGCGTCGGCACGGACCCTGGGTGGCAAGCTGGCTGAGCGTGGCGCGCGCTTGCGTACCGATGTCGATCTACTCAATGAAGTCTGGCATGACCGTCCGGCGCTGCCGAACCAGCCGATCTATCAGCACCTGCCCCCGCAAGCGACCCTCAGCCGTGGCGAGAAACTCGCGGCCCTGCGCGCGAGCCTCAAAGACAAAGGTGCTGACTGGCATTTCATCGCGACCCTGGATGACATCGCCTGGTTGTTCAACCTGCGCGGTGGCGATGTATCGTTCAATCCGGTGTTCGTGTCCTTTGCCTTGATCAACCAACAGCAAGCCACCCTGTTCGTGGCGCTGAGCAAAGTCGATGCCCAACTGCGGGCGGCGCTTGAGCGCGATGGCGTGACCGTACGCGACTACAGTGACGTGGCCGACGCGCTGCGAGCTGTGCCGGCAGGGGCAAGTCTGCAAGTCGACCCGGCGCGCGTCACGGCCGGTCTGCTGGAACATCTGGACGCCGGTGTGCGGCTGGTGGAAGGCTTGAACCCGACCACCCTGGCCAAATCGCGCAAAAGCCTGGCTGATGCCGAACATATCCGTCAGGCCATGGAGCAGGATGGCGCTGCCTTGTGCGAATTTTTCGCCTGGCTGGAAACGGCTCTGGGGCGCGAGCGCATTACCGAGCTGACCATCGACGAGCATCTGACTGCAGCGCGTACTCGCCGTCCGGGTTATGTATCGCTGAGTTTCAACACCATCGCGGCCTTCAACGCCAACGGCGCGATGCCGCACTACCACGCCACGCCGGAAGAACATGCGGTGATCGAAGGCGATGGCCTGTTGCTGATCGACTCGGGCGGCCAATACCTGGGCGGTACGACGGATATCACGCGGATGGTGCCCATCGGTACGCCGAGTGAAGAGCAGAAACGCGATTGCACGCGGGTGCTCAAGGGCGTGATTGCCTTGTCCCGTGCCCACTTCCCCAAAGGCATCCTGTCGCCGCTGCTCGATGCCATCGCGCGCGCGCCCATTTGGGCCGAGGGCGTGGATTACGGTCATGGTACGGGGCACGGTGTAGGGTATTTCCTCAACGTGCACGAAGGCCCGCAAGTGATCGCCTACCAGGCGCTGGCCGCACCGCAGACGGCGATGCAGCCAGGCATGATCACGTCAATCGAGCCGGGTACCTACCGCCCTGGGCGTTGGGGCGTGCGTATCGAGAACCTGGTGTTGAACCGTGAAGCGGGGACGACCGAGTTTGGTGAATTCCTCAAGTTCGAAACCCTGACCTTGTGCCCGATCGATACCCGATGCCTGGAGCCGTCTTTGCTCAGCGCCGATGAGCGTGAGTGGTTCAACGCTTATCATGCCCAGGTGCGTGAGCGCTTGAGCCCGTTGCTCAGTGGCGATGCACTCGAGTGGTTGCAGGTGCGTACGGCGGCTATCTGATTCAGGGCTGACTCAGGGCTTAGCGCACGGTATCCAGACGGTCCTGACCGAAAAACAGCGTCGCCTCGCCGACGCTGACTACCAATACGGCGTTCTTGTTGTGCGCCGCCCAGGTATCTATTTGCAAATGACGATCATGCTGCGGCTGGTATAGCCGGCAGGGTTGAGGCCGAAGGGGTAGTCCCCTGGCTCCTCGGAGTTGTCGCCGGATTTGGCGATAACCCGATAACCCTTGGTGCCACATGAATTGGCTGCACTGGTGTAGCACTGGTCCCAGGAGGAGGACAGGCCCGAACAGTTGATGTGCAGTCCTTTTTTGCCCCGTTTCACTTCTGTTTTGGTGGTCGCGGCACAACCGGCAATGCCTACGATCAGCAACAGTATCAAAATTCGATTCATTCCAATCCTTAAGTAGCCGCTTCGCAAAAGGATCGAAGTCGGCTTTTACTCGCTCTCGAGCGTAGCGTTCATGCTGTCCGTGTCGACCTTCTCCATGAAAGACATTCGTTTACGGCCCTAAACATGGCCTAAATGGGCCTTAAATACCAGAGCTGCCTTTAAAGAGGGTCAGTCGGCGGGTACCAGCGGTTTGGATTCGTTGCGCATCGTCAGCGTAGCCCCGACGGAGGCCAGAATAATGCAGGTGATAGCCAACCATTGCGCGAGCGTCAGCTGCTCATGCAGGAAGAACAGGCCGGAGAGGGCGCCAAACGCCGGCTCGATACTCATCAGGGTGCCGAAAGTGCGAGCGGGCAGGCGGGTAAGCGCAACCATTTCCAATGTGTAGGGCAGGGCCGTGGACAAGATAGCCACGCCTATGGCGACAGGAATCAGCGCAGGGGTCAGCAACGCGGTACCGGCATGCACGATGCCAATGGGCGCGACGAACAGAGCGGCGATCATGACGCCGAGCGCGGCGGTCTGCACACCGTTGTCGTTCCCCGCCTTTTGGCCGAACAGAATATAAAGCGCCCAGCAAACGCCGGCACCGAGCGCATAGACAGCACCCACCACATCAATGCCGCTGCTGGCTTCGCCCATCGGAATCAACAGGAGCAAACCGATGATCGCCAGCGCGACCCACAAAAAGTCCACTGCTCTTCGCGACGCGTAGATGGCGACGGCGAGCGGGCCCGTGAATTCCAGGGCTACCGCAATACCCAGTGGCACGGTGCGCAGCGACATATAGAAGAGAAAGTTCATGCCGCCCAGTGCCATGCCGTAGACCACTACCGTGCGCAGGGACTTGGCCGTCAGTCTGGCGCGCCATGGCCTTAATAGAAGCAGCATGATCACACTGGCGAAGATCAAGCGCAGAGTGGTGGTTCCTTGCGCACCGATGACAGGAAACATGCTTTTGGCCAGCGAGGCGCCGGACTGAATGGATGCCATCGCGATCAACAGCAGGCCAACGGGGAAGAGTGCGGAGGCCAGGCTGCGGGGTGGGGTGGTCATTGAAGGGGTTGTCCAAAGTCATAATAGTAGAAGGGCAGAGGGGGCCATGATGCTTAAGTGCCACGAATTGAGCAATATATTGCTCAATTGAGTGGCGACCCAGTAGCTTTAAACTTGATCGATAGAAAGTTCAAATTAAAGGTTGACGGAGAATTTTATCTGTCTATAATTCGCCCCACTTCCGGCGCAGTCGAAACGGAAAACTCCTTGGTAAACAATGAGTTAAGTTGATTTCGATAGCAGGTTGCTTCAGTTCATCGAAGCCAGCAGGAAGTTGAAAAAGAGGTGTTGACAGCAGCGTGTAACGCTGTAGAATTCGCCTCCCGCTTACGAGAGATCGCAAGCGCAAGTGGTTGAAGTTGTTGAAGAATTCTTCGAAAACTTCTGAAAATAAC
>NZ_JYLM01000015.1 GCF_001439815.1 Pseudomonas orientalis
GAGTACAGCCATTATTACAAGCACTCGCGTATCAGATTGAAGCTAAACGGCCTGAGTCCTGTTGAATACAGAACTCAGGCCGCTCAGGCGTAGACAGAAAATCGTCCAGCTTTGTGGGGTCAGTTCAGAGCGGGGGAACGATCAAAGGAAGCTGACTGATGCAAAATTCCACTGTCTACACACGTCTGCACAATCGTCGGTTTGTGGTCGCCAACAACGCTCAAGGGCTGTCCGGGACCGGCACCGTGTTTCATTACCTGGTCGACGGTGACACGATTTCGAGCACTTACCAGGGGGGCCGGATTCGCCTGGGCACTCAAGTCGGGCGGGTGACCGGTCCAGATACCATCGAGCTGCTGTATCAGTGCCTGACCCTGGAAGGGGAACTGCTTGCTGGCTGGTCACGTGGCACGGTTGGCGTGGATCACGCAGGGCGCACGACGTTGAGTTTTGTTTGGGGCTGGTTGTCGGGTGCGACGGGAGGCGGAGAGTCTAGCTACTTCGAGATCACTGCTTAAAGAGCCCGTAGTTCAGGGCTAGGCTGCACCGCATTCACTGTAGGAGCGAGCTTGCTCGCGAAAAATCTGAGACGCCACCTGGCAACAAACTTTGCGCGTTACGCCCTCGCCAGCAAGCGCGCTCCTACGACGCTATGCGCCCACGTCTGCTGAAGCAATGCAGTTCAACGACCGGTCTACCATCACCTTGGCCATTTCAACCAGATAACCGGCTGCCTGCCGGGAATCGAGTAACTGCTCAGCGCAGTGAAGCAGATCGGAGGCGTAGGCCAAGGCATCCTCGAAGCTGAGTTCAGGATGGGTGATGAAAAAAGGATGCGGTGGATCGGGAAGTAACTATTTGCTCCAACTTTAGAAAAAAGAACTGGTAGCATTGCGGCCTCTATTTACAGCGGCTCGAATTTAATTGCCACAGGCCCAGGCTATCAGCATATGACCAAGGGCGGTTTAGGACCACGGACAAATGCCAGCCGTAAGCTTCTTGTCGCGAAGCTCGGCCGCACTTTGACGGGGATGCATACCCTGGGGCGCTGCAAATCAGAATCATGCCAAACTCGACACCTTAGCGTGGCGATTTATGTGTTGGTTTAACAGCAGACCTATGCCGCTTAAGATGATGAAACTCAGTGCCAGGGTAATTTGCAAGTTGTTGGTGCTGAGGTTGACTAGGGCACTGATCAATCCGCCTGAGATAAAAATTAGAGTATTGCCTGCCGAGGCCGAGGCACCAGCGTTATCCGGGAATAGCTCCATAGCTTTGGACGTGGCTGCAGGCCGCGTTATGGTAGTGCCTGCTGTACAGATAATCATTGGGACCAGCATGGTGAAGACGGACAGGCCAAATTGGCTCCGTAATAGAAGCATCACTAACCCCGCAACGAAAATCAGTAATAGTCCTATAACAATTTGTGTACCCGCCTCCAGATGCTTATTCATTACGCCTGCAAGGACACCGCCAGTCACATAGGCTGCTCCGTACAATAACAGCGTCTGAGAAAACTCATAGCTGCTTAGTTGCAACTGCTCCATGAATATTAGGGGCGATATGACGATGAATGAGAAATGGCAAGCAAAAACAATTGCAGCGATTAGCCAGTAGGCCACGAAACTGAAGTTACTGCAGATTCGCCGGTAGGCTCTCAAGATACTGATACGCGGCCCCGTGTTATTGATAGGCAGGTTTTCCAGCGATACCAGAGCCTTCACGAATACCAAAGCGGCAATCACTGCGAAGACATAGAAACTACCTTGCCAATCCATCAGCTCCTGCAACAAGCTTCCGGCGAGGGGGGAGACCGAAATGAAGATTCCACTGGCCGTTACCATGAGAATTCGTAAACGATCCCGCTCTTTGCCGATAAATAGATCCTGAACCAATGCCTGGGACAGTACGAAACAGCCACACCCTATTGCCTGGATCACACGGAATAGCAAAAAATACTCATAGTTCGTGGCCCATACGCAACCCAAGGCGCCAGCCATGGATACTGCCATGCCAGCCAGTAACAACGTTTTACGGCCGAGTATGTCCGACAAAGGGCCAATCAGTAGCTGAGATAACGAGATACCGATGGCAAAGAAGCTGATCGACAAGGCGATCTCGGACGTTGTGGTGCTGAAGTGCTGCGATAACGAAGGAAACGAAGGCAGAAGCACGTCCACCGGAAACACGCCCAGCATGACCATCGCCATCAGTAGTACGGTGGCACCAACTTTCCTGGCCTTGACAGCGGAATGATCCTTTATTTCAAGCATCAATGAGTCCTGATTGGCTGAATAATTCCCGATGAGCTTGCAACTCAAAGAAACCGGCGCGCGTCATCGCTTGAAGCGTGCCCATGGCAATAGAGCGTGCTCGCTGTGTGCGTACATCCAGTGCCTGTAGTGCTTGGACTATCCTGGTGGCTTCGAACAAAGGGATGCCGACGCTCGTTAGGCTAGCGCTCAACCAAGGCTCGTCCACTTCAGCAAAGATAAAAATAATTTTAATCAATAGGCTCGCGGAGTGTTCTTGCTGGACAAGGGATAACTTCGGCCATAGGTAATGGAACACTTCGGAAAAATAGCGACTATGTCGGGCTTCATCTTCCAGATGCTCTCGAAACATCTGATATACCGTGGAGATTAGCGTGTCACCGGTTATGCTCAATAACTCCTTGGCGATGATAGTTTCAGAGACAAAGCCGAAAAAAAACCAAGCCAGTGGACGATGTTCGTCCAAAGTCGCGTCCATCAACTCGAGTAGCAGAGTGATACGTTTAGGTGGATCCTCCCAGGTTGGCATGTCATAAAAATGCGCCACCTGTTCCGCGATCTTAAAGGAGAAAAGGGCGTGATAACCCTCGTCAGTGTAAAGCTGCAAGGCCGTGAGTTTCATCGCTTGAGGCAAATTAATTCCCAGCTCTTCATGAATCAGGGTCTCAACCGAGCGGTTAACGATCTTATGCTCCAGGATCGTCGTATATCGGAGAAAATAGACTAGATGATTCGCAGCCAATCGATGCTGGATATGCTCACCCGACTTCTGGATAGTGTTGTCGTTGAAGTATGGAATAAAGGCTGGAGGAAACCATTTCCTGGTCTGTAATTGCAGAAGAATCTCCGCATCAGCTGGAAGCAAGAAGGTACTATTCTTACTGCGTACGGCCGAACGGTTGTCCCAATCACCCAGTGTATATTGGCGGATCTCGTTAGATGCAAAGACGAATGTATTTGTAACTGACATTATTACCCTCGCTCTCGACTCTCTATCAAGGCCCTGAGTTCCTTGCATTGCACCTGCCCATCGCCATAACCGCCGCCTACGAAGAACAGCGGTTGTTCTGCAGACTCTTCCAAGCCTAATAACAGCTCTACTCGCTCATCACTCAACGCGCCAGTCAACCAGGTAGCCAACCCTAGCGCAGTTGCAACGAGCTGAAAGGTTTGAGAGATATGTCCGGCTTCGACGTAAGCCATGCGGTAGGCACGCGAGTGCTCGTATTTCCACCATAATTTGTCAAAACGTGACGTTATGAACAGTCCCATAGGAAGTTCGTTGATAAAGTGTTGTCCGGCGAGCAGTAATCCCAAAGGCTCGTTGGGAAGCGGGTGAACTTGCCTTAAAGCATGAAGGTCTGGGTGGTAGTAATAGATACCGGGCTCCAGCCCCAATATCCTAGCAGCATAGACGTAGCCTTCGCATGCATTCAGCCCGCCACCGGAAGGGCTGCTGCGTCTCGCCCTGAGTGTTTCAGGAATTGTGTCGTCGGCTCCGGCTTCGCGCTCTTTGAGGTAACCTAAGGACAGGTAGAGCAGTGAGCTTAAGTCGTCCAGAGTAACGGCCTGGTCTGAAAACGAACGCGACGTTTTTCGGTCGAGCAGAGTGGTTGTAAGGGGGCTAGTTTGCTTTTCCGAATTGGGTGCCGGTAGCGATATCAACCCCTCATGGGAGTGCTTGGCAAAACGGTCTATCGGTGCAGGGGTATCAAGGACTTGTTCACAGTGATCTAAGTATAGAGAAGCCCACTCGTGAATATCGTTCGGTAGTTGTTCGATGGGCAGATTTTTAGTCCCAATATGAAAAATTTTCGAAAGATCGTCCCACCCCCATTCATTCTGCGGGGATATATCTGTGAGTAACAGTCCGGCGGCGAGAAATGCCGCATCCATTTCGCTTGTACTATCGAATCTAGAAGGATCTTCAACAAGCTGTATGAAACGAGTGGAATAAGCTAAGTCAAGTTCAAACTGAGTGTGATTTTTGTAATCCCAAATAACGATGAACGGTGTGCGAGCCAGCATGAAGACATTCGGATTTATTAGCATTTTTTAACTCTGCGCCAGGTTAATGATGAGACTGGGTAGCCGGCACTCCCCAGCTCATCAACTACTCAGCTCAGCAATCAGCGGGATTTGGCCGCCGCGAGGCAAGCCAAGTTAGCGATTTTTTTCGATTCCAGAGAAATAGATTTCATAGGTATTACTCCTAATTTTGAGTGAGTGTCACTTTTCTAAGTGACGTTGAAAGGCTAGCCCAAAAGAAAAATAAGTAAAATTAAAAAATCAAGATCAAATGTAAGATATTTCATTTCTGGCATGTAGGAGATTACCGATTATCTATATTTTGCCGTGGCCGATGAGCACATCAACCTGCTCTGCCATGCCGCAAAAGTGAAGGGTCAGAAACGGAGAATCCCGCTGCTAGGCGGATTCTCCGCTTTCAATTGCATGCGTTCGACGGGGCAGGACGCTGTTACCTGACACAGGGCCATCTGACGTTCATCAGGAGCGGGGGCGATCCGACACCCCTGTAACCACCCTGTGGTTCACGTCTAGGCACAGATGAACAGTAGTCAGTTCATATGTTGAGGCCGATGCCGAATTGCCCCATGTGCCGACGCAAGACTGATCCACCTCCAAATCGGCACAAACCCACCATATGCAATCCTCGGTGAGGTAGGCCTCACGTTAACTGCGCTGCTCACGCTGGCCGTAACGCTACAGCTGTGAAAGAAATCCCATGAGCGGTTCATCTATGTTCTTGTCGATGCAACCTAAGGCGTGTGAGTTTTTCGCGAGCAAGAGCTAGGCGCCCCCCTCGCTCCTACAAAAAGCCTTAACTGAACTGGCATTAGGGCAAGCCCCCTCCCACAGTTTGATCTTCATTGGTTTTGAGAAAGGGGGGGTGGCTCAGGTCCACCAGTAGCGCACAAGGTGGAAGAAAATCGGCGCCGCAAAGCATACCGAGTCCAGCCTATCCAGCATGCCGCCGTGCCCCTCGATCATGTGTCCCCAGTCTTTCACCCCGCGATCTCGCTTGATCGCCGACATCACAATCCCGCCGGCAAAGCCCAGCAGGTTGATCAGCAGCGCGATCAGGAACGACTGCCAGGGATTGAACGGCGTGGTCCACCACAGCGCCGCACCGATCAGGGATGACAGCAGGATCCCGCCGACAAACCCTTCCACGGTTTTCGACGGCGACAGGTTGGGCGCGATCTTGTGTTTGCCGAACAGCTTGCCGCACACGTACTGCAGCACGTCGGACAGTTGCACCACGATCACCAGGTAGGCGATCAGCAGCAGGTTGCGGCCTTCGTAGCCGGGGATGTCCAGCGTCAGCAGCGCCGGGACGAACGACACGCAGAACACCGCGATCATCAGGCCCCATTGCACCTTCGATGCGCGCTCCAGGAAGTGGGTACTGTCGCCGCCCAGGGAGGCGAGGATCGGCAGCAGCAGGAACACGTAGACCGGGATGAAGATCGAGAACAGTCCATACCAATCGGCGTAGATCAGCACGTATTGCAGCGGCAGGGCCAGGTAGAACGCCGCTACCAGGGCCGGGTAGTCGCTGCGCCGGGTCGGGGTGAGGGTGAGGAATTCGCGCAGGGCGTAGAACGACACCGCGTAGAACAGCAGGATCACAGCGCCAGTGCCGAGCCAGAAAGCGATGCCGATCACCACCACCATCACCCACCAGGCGTTGATGCGGGCGTTGAGGTTATCGATCACCGCGTTGGGACTGCCACGGGTGCGCAGCTTGAGGATCAGACCGATCAGCGAGGCGGTGACCAGAATCGCGCCGATCCCGCCGAATAACATCAGGGTTTGGCTATCCATCTCAGGAGTGCTCCGGGGCGAGGGCGAGCAGGGCGTCGCGAGTGCGGGCAAGGAACGCGGTTTTGTCTTCGCCTTCTGCCAATTGCAGGGGAGCGCCGAAGCTGGTTGTGCATAACAGGGGTAGTGGCAGGACACGCCCCTTGGGCATGACGCGGTTGAGATTGGCTATCCACACCGGAATCAGCTCGGCCTGTGGGTAACTGTTTGCCAGGTGATACAAGCCGCTTTTGAACGGCAGCAGGCCGTCTTCCAGATTGCGCGTACCTTCGGGAAAGATGATCAGCGAGTCGCCGCCTTCCAGCGCGGCGAGCATTGGCTGCAGGGGGTTATCCACAGGCTCCTTGCGCTCGCGGTCGATCAGCACGCCATTGAACACGCGGTTGATGATGTAGCGGCGCAGCGCGCTTTTATTCCAGTAATCGCTGCCGGCCACTGGGCGTGTGAATTTGCGCAGGTTCTGCGGCAGTGACGCCCACACCAGCACAAAGTCGCCATGACTGCTGTGATTGGCGAAATAGATGCGCTGCACCGGCACCGGCGCGCAACCCAGCCACAGACTGCGAGCGCCTGTGACGGTGCGGGCCATGGAGGTAATCAGCGTGGCGACCACGGGTTCGAACATGGGAATTCCTTATTCGGCGAAAGGTAGCCAGGGGCTGGCAAGGATGACGCCCAGGGTCAGCAGCGCTTGCGCGCCGAGCAACCAGGCTTGTTTGCGCAACAGTTTAAGGGCGCCGCGACGGCGTTCGACCCACGGCCGGCCGGCGCGCTTGGCCGATTGCAGGCCAAGGGTTTGCAGGGCCTGGTCAAGGTCCGGGGTGCGCTGGGTGTCACGGGCCAGCAGGGCGAACAAATCGGCATCGAACGCTACGCGCAGTGCCCAGTATTTTTGTAACAGGCCCAGGATGATCATCCACGACGCCAGCAACAGGCAGATCGTCGAAACACTTGCCATCAGCAGTTGGGCCAGGCCGAACAGCACACCGACCAGTGTCAGGCCTGTGGATAACTGGTCCAGCGAACGGCCACGCCGCAGCAGGCTGGCGACCACTTGCAGTTCCATGTCAGCGGGCATGGGACAACCCCTCCAGTGCTAAGCGATGTGCAGGATGCAGGACCACGCGGGTCCTTGCTGTACGAATAATAGCCAGCGCTTGATCGACCGTCGCCGCGCGCTCGCTGTGCAACAGCCAGGCTGCGATGGCCGTTGCGCTGCGCGAATAGCCCAGGGCGCAGCACACCAGCAGTGGGCCTTCTGAGCGCAAACGTTCGATGGCCTGGGCGGCTTGCAGGCAGTCGGCGGAGGTTGGCGTAATCAAGTCCAGAACAGGAACGCATTGATAACGGCGGCCCTGTGGATTAATCGGCAATTCGGCGCAGAGATCGATGATCGCCCTGAATGGCTGTTGCTCCCTGGCCGCAGGAAGGCGCCCCAGCCAGACGTTATCCACAATCAGGTCGGGCTGTGGATGGCTGCGTGTCCACAGCCGCGAATTGATCCAGGCGCCAGCCAGGTACGGCGCATACAGCCAACGCGCGGCTGGCGTGAGTTGGCCATCGCTGCGTTTCTGAAAGCCCTGCGCACCCAGCAGCCAGTAGTTGGTCGCGACCAGACCAAGGGATACCGCCGGCCATAGCAGCCATAACCCCCAACCGCCCAAGGCCAGCGCCAGTGTCACCAGCGCCAGCGCGCCGAGGCCGTAGCGCGCACCCAGCCAGCCGCGTTTCGCGTCGCGCGTCAGTCGGGCATTGAGCAGTGGGGTGGGGTGTTCCACCGGCCATAGCCACACGCACAACCAGCCGGCGAGGGCGCCTGTGGGTAAGTCGATAAAGTGATGTTGATAAGTGGTCAGTACGGAAATACCGATCAGTGCAAACCAGCCGTGCACCACCCAACGCCAGAACCCCTGGGTATGTCGCTGGTACATGACCCACAGGATCACCAGCAGCGCGATATGCAGTGAGGGCGCCTGGTTGAAGGGTTTGTCGAAGCCCGCCAGTACCGCAAACAACCAGCCGAACACGCCATCCAGTTCCGGCCGTTCAAAGGTAAAGCGCAGCGGCCAGATCAGGAAGCAACTGACGGCAATCACTTGGGCCGTCAGCAGGCGCAGGGCGTGCTGCTTGAGTTCGTGGCGGGTGCTCGGCAGCAACAGGGAGAAACCGTAGAGCAGGTCGATGGACCAATAAGGCACGATGGTCCAGGCCCAGAACGGCATATGGTTTTCCCAGCCGAACACCAGCGTGCCCACATCGCTGCGCTGAGTGGTGACCCAGGTGGCGAGGCCGTAGGTGCTGAAAAACAGCGGCGCCAACAGCAGCAGCCAGAGAAGCGCTGGTTTGAATAGGCCGGATTCGCGCATGCTCAGATCTTCTGCGCCAGTGACACCGTGAAAATGCCCCATTCATCCACCCGCTGGGTGATCTTGCGAAATCCCGCAGCCGCCACCAGTTGGTCCATTTCCGCCTGGCTGCGCCGGCGCATCACCCAGGCCTGGCCCTGGCGGTGGCTGGTCAAGGCGCGGGCGATCAGTTCCAGCTGCGGGTGCCACGGTTGGCCGGTGTAGACCAGATAACCGCCGGGCTCCACTGCTTCGGCCAGGCCCGCCAACGAACCGCCGACCATGGCGTTATCGGCAAACAATTCATAGAGCCCGGACACCACCGCCAGCGTCGGTTTGGGCTCCAGCGCCGCCAGGCTCGCCCGGTCAAACGCATCGCCTTTGATGAACTGGGCAATTTCTCCCAGACCTTTTTCACGGATCAACGCAGCACCGTCGCGCACGTTGATGTCGCTGTAGTCGCGCAGCAGGATCGATTCCGGCAGCGGCGACACACCCTGCAAGGCTTCGAGAATGTAACGGCCGTGGCCGGCGGCGATATCGACGATACGCACGTCGCGCTCGTCCGCGCGCAACCGGGCCATGGCCAGGCGTAGCAGTTCTTCGACATTCAGCTTGCGCTGACGAATGCCGCGCCAGCCGATGGAGTTGAGGTAGTTGGTGTCGATCATCCGCCCCAGCGCGCCTTTGCCGGTAGGCGTGTTGCGGTACACGTAATCCAGGGTGCTGCCGGAATCGAAACCGGTGTCGAAGCCCAGTTTCACCCCGTCCGACAGGGTCTTGCCCAGGCCCATGCTGGCGCGTGTCATGCGCCAGTACAGATCGCGCAGGGAATTGCGCGGCAGCGGTGCGGCGAGGGCTTCGGATTCGGCGCAGGTGGCGCCCAGTTTGTCGGCGTCCAGCAGGCTGGCGCGGTCCAGCGGCTGCGTGAAGTTCTGCAGGATAAAGCGCCTGGCGCTGTTGACGGCCACGGCGCGGTCACGTTCGCCGAGGGTGTCATGGAAGAAGCCGGGGAGCACATGCAGCTCTTTTTTAAGGCTGCCGAGACGCTCGAAAAACTGCTGCTGGGGTTTACGGTGCACCACGAAGTCGGAGCCGGAGATCAGCAATTGGGTCGGCACCTGAATGGCCTGGGCATCGGCTACAACCCGATCGGCCGCTTCGTACAGGCCCAGCAGTACATTCACCGAGATGGCCTTGGTGATCAGCGGATCGCTGTCGTAGGACGCCACGCGCTGCGGGTCATGGCTGAGAAACTTGGCCTTGACGTAGCTGTTGACGAAAAAGTTGCCGCGGAACTTGCGCATCAGTGCCAGGCCCGGGCGGGCGAACGGCACGTACAGCTTGACCTTGAAGGCCGGGGAGGCGAGTACCAGGGCGCGGATCTTCGGTGCGTAATCATGCACCCAGGTGGCCGCGATCACCGCGCCGACGCTTTGGGCGATAACGGCGAGGTTTTCCTCGTCGATGCCGTAGGTGGCGCCTATGTGGTCGCAGAAGGTCTGTACGTCGCGGGCGCTGGTGGCAAAGCTGGGGCTGTCACCGCGCTCGCCGGGGGACTGGCCGTGACCACGGGCGTCCCAGGCGAAGAAGTCGAAGTCGGGCAGGCCCAGTTCGTCCACCAGGTGCGCGATTCGCCCTGAGTGCTCATGACCGCGATGGAACAACACAATGGCCTTGCGCGGCCCGGCGTCTGCCGTAGCCGGCCAGTGCCGGTAAAAAAGCTCGACGCCGTCATGGGTGCTGAAGGTGTGCTGTTGTTGTTCGCGCATCGCAGAAATCCTTATGCAATCGGTGAGGTTGCTGATTGTTCCTTGAGGCCCTGACGCACCCGATTGACCAGGGTGCAGGCCAGCAGGGCGGCGACCAGCCACATCACCGTGTCGACCCACCCGGCACCGAGCCAGCCCAGCGCCACGCCGGTGGCGAGCACGCCGAGTACGAACGCCCGATCACTCTTGCCCATCGGCCCGTCATAGCGGCGCGATGCGCCCACCATCGGCCCCAGCACGCCGGCGTATTCGCTGAACACTGCGAGCAAGGTCACCAGCAGCACGGGCGCCAGGCTTACGCCGGGGATCAGCGCAAACGGCAGGATCAACGCGCTGTCGGCGATCACATCGCACAGCTCATTGAGGTAGGCGCCCAGGCGTGATTGCTGGCCGAATTCCCGCGCGAGCATGCCGTCGATGGCGTTGAGGGCCATGCGCACGATCATCCATAACGGGATCAGCGCAAACAGCCACAGATGCTGGGCGAAACTGGCGATCAGCAGGCCCACCAGCACGGAAATGACGCCGGCCAGCACGGTGATCTGGTTGGCGGTGGTGCGGTTGTCATAGAGGCGTTGCACGAGAGGGCGCAGCAGGTTCTGGAAACGCGGTTTGAGCTGATAGATGGAGATCATGGGGGGTGATGCTTCCTTGTCCGTGGACCCGCGAAAAACTGTTCTGGAGTGTGCCGATTAATTGCAGCGCGCACCAGTGATGTCGCGTGTTTATGGGGGTTTAGTCACGGTCTGGAGAAAGCGGGGAATCAATGTGGGAGGGGGCTTGCCCCCGATAGCGGTGTGTCAGCCAACACATGTATTACAGATGCATGGTCATCGGGGGCAAGCCCCCTCCCACAAGGATCGGCGGCGTGGCTAAAAGCGAACAAAAATTTCACGCCTTGTGTTATATCGTAACGAATTATGTACAAGCGGGCGTTGAGTGGATGCAAGTGGATCTAGAAGCTGACGGCGCTTCGGTTGAAGGCCTGCCACGTTTTCAGCAGGGGTTGTTCCATGCCCGTCGATTGAGGCAAGCCGGTATCGGCCTGACAGCCTTGGCCGTCACCGGTTGGGTGTTGGCGTTATTTGTCGCGCTGTTTGCACCGGTATCGATCTGGCCGGTGGTGCTGATCAATTGCTCATCGGCCCTGTTCGTGCTGGTCGCCGGGTTGCAGTCGGCGTGGTGGGTCGCCGATTGGCGGGCCCAGGCGCTGGAAGCGCCGACAGTTGAAGCGCCCGTTGCGGAGGCGGGCCGCTACGCACGTTTTGGGCAGCGCCTAAGCGATCAGATTGGCGCGCCGGTGTTGTGGTTGTGCGGTTGGTCATTGTTGGCGCTGATCAGCATTTTGGAATTCTGGAACCTGGGGCTACCCGCCGCAGCCGTCGGTCAATCCGCGAGCATCGGCGCGGCGCTGGGGTTGGCGCTGGCGTTCGGTTTGCTGGTGTTCGAGCGGCGCCTGGCCCAGCAAACGCCTGCCCAGTGGCCTGAAGCCTCACCCGTGGCGCAGCTGTGCCGCGTGGCGATCGGTTGCCTGCTGATCAGCTCGATATGCCTGCTGTTCGCCGGTGCCGAGTCGGTGTGGCCGTTGCGCCTGGCAGTGCTGATCGGCCTGCTGCCCGCGCTGGTGGCGCTGGAGTTTCTGCTGCGCGGCGTGCTGTCGCTGTTCAGTCCGCGCCAGCCGCGCCTCGAACCGCGCCTGATGGCGCAGAGCTTTGTCGCCGGCCTGCTGCGCTGGCCACCGCAACCCTTGCTGGCCTTGCAGCATGAACTGCATAACCGCTTCGGCATCGACCTGCGCCAGATCTGGGCGTTTACCTACATGCGTCGCGCATTCCTGCCGGTGCTGCTGGTGGTGCTGGCGATCGGCTGGGCGCTGACGGGCGTGCATGAAGTGCCGCTGCACGGCCGTGGGATTTATGAGCGTTTCGGCAAACCGGTAGAGGTGTTCGGTCCGGGCCTGCACGCTGGGTTGCCCTGGCCTCTGGGGCGTGTGTTGAACGTGGAGAACGGCGTGGTGCATGAGCTGGCGACCAGCGTCAGCGAAACGGCCGTACCTGAGTTGGCCAGCGCCGAAGGCCCGGCGCCGCTGATCGCCAACCGCTTGTGGGACGCCAGCCATGTGAATGACAAATCCCAGGTCATCGCCAGCAGCAGTGGCGACAAGCAGAGCTTCCAGATCGTCAATATGGACGTGCGGTTCGTCTATCGCATCGGCCTGACGGACCAGGCCGCGCTGGCCGCGACCTACCACAGCGCCGATGTCCCGAGCCTGATTCGCAGCACCGCCAGCCGTATCCTGGTGCATGAGTTCGCCTCGCGCACCCTCGACGAACTGCTCGGCGAACAACGCACCAGCCTGGCCGACGAGATCGGTCGCACCGTGCAAGCCGACCTGAATGCGCTCGACAGTGGTGTGGAAATCCTCGCCACCGTTGTTGAAGCGATCCACCCACCGGCCGGCGCCGCCAACGCCTACCACGGCGTGCAGGCCGCGCAGATCGGCGCGCAGGCATTGATCGCGCGCGAGCGCGGTGCGGCCAGTGAGCAGACCAACCAGGCGTTGCTGCAGGCCAGCACGGCCCGCGACCAGGCCCAGGCCACCGCCCGCGAAGTGAACGCCGGTGCCCAGGCGGCGAACCTGCGCTTTGTTGCCGAGCAAAAAGCCTATGCCACGGCGGGCCGAGCCTTCGTGCTGGAGCAGTACCTGGGCCAGCTCAGCCAGGGCCTGGCCCACGCCAAACTGCTTATTCTGGATCATCGCCTGGGCGCCGACAGTGCGCCGACGATCGATCTGCGTTCTTTTACCTTGCCGGCCGATCCCTCGACGCCGCGTAAAGCCGTTCAATAAGGAGTCTGTCTGTTGAGCGCTCATTCTCACGATCACGGTCATCATCATCACGGCCATCACCACCATCACGGCGATGAACAGGCGGCCGGACCTTTCCCCTGGCGGCGCATGGCCTGGGCTGTACTGCTTGTGCTGTTCGCCATCGCGGCGGCGAGCCTGGTGCAGGTGCGTTCCGGCGAGGCCACGGTGATTACCCGGTTCGGCAACCCGGTGCGGGTGCTGCTGGAGCCGGGCCTGGGCTGGCGCTGGCCGGCGCCGTTCGAAGCGGCGATTCCGGTGGACCTGCGCCTGCGCACCACCTCCAGCGGGTTGCAGGATGTGGGCACCCGCGATGGCCTGCGCATCATCGTGCAGGCCTACGTGGCGTGGCAGGTGCAGGGCGATACCGACAATGTGCAGCGCTTCATGCGTGCGGTACAGAACCAACCGGATGAAGCGGCGCGGCAGATCCGTACCTTCGTCGGCTCGGCGCTGGAGACCACGGCGGCCAGTTTTGACCTGTCCAGCCTGATCAACACCGACGCCAGCCAGGTGCGCATCGCCGAGTTCGAAGCCCAACTGCGCCGGCAGATCGATCAACAATTGCTCGCCACCTACGGCGTACGCGTGGCCCAGGTCGGTATCGAACGGCTGACCTTGCCGTCGGTGACCCTCACCGCCACGGTCGACCGCATGCGCGCCGAACGTGAAACCATCGCCACCGAGCGTACCGCCGTGGGCAAGCGCGAGGCGGCGCAGATCCGCTCGGCGGCCGAACGTGATGCACGGATCGTGCAAGCCGATGCCACGGTCAAGGCCGCTGATATCGAAGCGCAATCGCGGGTCGAGGCGGCGCAGATCTACGGGCGTGCCTACGCGGGCAATCCGCAGCTGTACAACCTGCTGCGCTCGCTGGACACCTTGGGCACCGTGGTGACGCCGGGTACCAAGATCATCCTGCGCACCGATGCCGCCCCGTTCCGCGCGTTGGTGGATGGACCCAAGGATGTCCAGCCATGAGTGAGCGCGACAGCCCGGACAGCCCCTGGATTCAGGCCGGGCGCCTGACATTCCTGGCGCTGTACGCGGTCACCGTATTGTCCGCGTTGGCCTGGGCGTTTTCCAATGTGCGCCAGATCGACCCGCAGAACCGCGCCATGGTGCTGCACTTCGGCGCCCTCGACCGCATCCAGAATGCCGGGCTGTTGCTGGCATGGCCGCAACCGTTCGAGCAGGTGGTGTTGCTGCCGGCGGCGGACCGGGTGATCGAGCGTCGGGTGGAGAACCTGTTGCGTTCGGAGGCGGCGGTGCAGGCGGACCGCGTGGCCAGTTTCGCCACACCCCTGAGCGATACGCTGGCCGGTTCCGGCTATCTGCTGACCGGTGATGCCGGAATCGTGCAGCTGGATGTGCGGGTCTTCTACAAAGTCACCGAGCCCTATGCCTTTGTATTGCAGGGCGAGCATGTGCTGCCCGCGCTGGACCGCCTGGTGACCCGCAGCGCCGTTGCCCTGACGGCGGCGCGGGACCTGGACACTATTTTAGTGGCGCGCCCTGAATTGATCGGCACTGACAACGGCGCCGCCGAGCGTCGCGAACGGCTGCGCGGTGATTTGGTCCAGGGCATCAATCAGCGCCTGGCGCAGCTGACCGCCAGCGGTTTGGGGCTGGGCATCGAAGTGACCCGGGTCGATGTGCAATCGAGCCTGCCGGGCCCGGCGGTGAACGCGTTCAACGCGGTCCTCACCGCCAGCCAGCAAGCCGACAAAGCGGTGGCCAACGCGCGCACCGATGCGCAAAAGCTCACCCAGGCCGCCAACCAGGAAGCTGATCGCCAGGTACAGGTCGCCCATGCCCAGGCCAGTGAGCGTCTGGCCAATGCCCAGGCGCAGACCGCCACCGTCGCCAGCCTGGCGCAAGTGAAAGACCCGGGCCTGTTGCTGCGCCTTTACCGTGAGCGCCTGCCGAAGATTCTGGGCCAGGCCGGCTCGGTGACCACGGTCGATCCCAAAGACGACTCCCGTTTGATTCTCCAGGGAGCCGAGCAATGAGCGCACCCATGCTGACCACCGCCGAACAGCGCAGCGCCGCCCGGCAATTGACCCTGGCCATGCTGGCCCTGGGCTTGCTTCTACTGGGCCTGGTGTGGCGCTGGCTGGCGGCGGACCAGGGCGGGGTCAGCCAGCTGCTGCTCGGTGTCGCCTCGCTGCTGGTGGCCGTGCCGGTCATGCGTTCGGCCTGGTACAGCCTGCGCTACCCGAGCCTGCATGGCATCACCGACCAATTGATCGCGCTGGCGATGATGGGCGCCTGGGCCACCGGCGATCTGCTGACCGCTGCCTTGCTGCCGATCATCATGATTTTCGGGCATGTGCTCGAGGAGCGCAGCGTGATCGGTTCCCAGGAAGCGATCCACGCGCTGGGCAAGCTCACCCGCAGCCATGCGCGCCGGGTGCAGGCGGACGGCAGCATTGTAGAGGTGGACAACGCCACGCTGAACACCGGCGATGTGGTCGAAGTGCGCGCCGGCGACCGCGTGCCGGCCGATGGCGTGGTGCTGTCGGGCCAGGCCAGCCTGGACACCGCGCCGATCACCGGGGAGTCGGTGCCCCTGGAGGCCAGTGTGGGCGTGCAGGTGTTCGGCGGTGCGATCAACCTGGACGGCCTGCTGCGCCTTGAAGTGACGCGCACGGGCAATGAGTCGACCCTGGGCAAAGTCATCGCGCTGATGCAGAACGCCGAGCGTGCCAAGCCGCCGATCACGCGGTTGCTGGAGCGCTACGCCGGTAGCTATATGGTGCTGGTGCTGTTGCTGGCGGCGGTCACCTGGTTTGTCACTCATGACGCCCAGGCGATGCTTGCCGTGCTGGTGGCGGCGTGTCCGTGTGCGTTGGTGTTGTCGGCGCCGGCGACCGCGATTGCCGGAATCGCGGTCGCCGCGCGCCATGGCATCCTGATTCGCAGCTCGGCTTTTCTGGAAGAGCTGGCGGACCTCACCTCGCTGGTCGTCGACAAGACCGGCACCCTCACCTTCGGTACCTTGCGTCTGCAGTCCATCCAAACCGCTTCGACCGATCGCCAGGCATTGCTCAACCTGGCAGCCAGCCTCGGTTCGGCCAGCAGCCATCCGGTCAGTCGCGCACTGGCGGGGTTGGCGACACAGGAACAGCTGCTGGCGCTGACCGATATTCGCGAGCGCCAGGGGCTCGGCGTGGTTGCGCACACGGAGCAGGGCGAAGCGGCGTTGGGCCGCCCCGAACTGTTCGAGCAATTGAATATCGTCACCACCTGCGTACCTGACCACGACGGCCCGATTGCCGGGCTGGCGCTGAACGGGCAATTCCTGGCCTGGCTGCTGCTGGCAGATAGCGTCAAGCCGGAGGCGCGCCAGGCCCTGCAGGAACTGCGCGAGCTGGGGCTGGGTCGCCAGCTGCTGCTCACCGGCGACCGCCAGAGCGTGGCCGACAGCCTCGCCGTGCAGGTGGGCATCGGTGAAGTCCAGGCACAGGCGTTACCGGAAGACAAACTCAACCGGGTGCTGGGGGAGATCGGCAGCGGTTTCCGGCCGATGGTAGTGGGGGATGGGATCAACGACTCCCTGGCACTGAAGGCCGGTGTGGTTGGCGTGGCGATGGGCGCGGGCGGTGCCGATATCGCGCTGGCCTCGGCCGACGTGGTGCTGATCGGCAGCGACCTGCGCCGCCTGGGTACTTGCGTGCGCTTGAGTCGCCAATGCCGGCGCACCTTGCAGGTCAACGTGGTCATCGGGCTGGGCTGGACGCTGGCGATCGTGGTGTTCGCCGCCTTCGGCTGGCTGGGTGCCGCCGGGGCCATGATCGCCGCGGTGCTGCATAACCTCAGCACCTTGCTGGTACTCGGTAACGCCGGGCGCTTGCTGCGCTTTCAGGAGCCGCTGTTGAAGCTTGACGAATAATTTTTAGAAATTTGTGTACAGGGGCTGTAACGCGAAAAGGGCGTCTCACTCTAGTGGTGTGTCGAGACTGGGCAATCCGTCCAGACCGGCACCACCACTTGAGGACTACACAATGAATATCAAACACGCCGTTTCCGGTGCTGCCCTGGCGATCGCCGCCGCTTCCCTGTTTGCCGGCGTCGCCACCCAGGTACAGGCCGCCGACGCGCCGGTTCATTGCTACGGCGTCACCTCCTGCAAAGGCATGAACGACTGCAAAACCGCTGAAAACGCCTGCAAAGGCCAGGCGGTCTGCAAGGGTCACGGCTTCAAGGCCATGACCAAGGCTGAGTGCGACAAGGCCGGTGGCAAAGTCGGCGAGTAACCGACACGCACGTGCAACCGCAGCGGCCATTGCGCCGCTGCGGACACTGTCCAGGAGTACATGATGGCCAGTTCTTTCCCCTCCCTGGGTTACGGCCTGGGTTTACGCAACGAATACTATGAACAGATCCTCGCCCAATCCCCTGCGGTGGATTGGTTCGAAGTGATCTCCGAGAACTATCTGGTGCAGGGCGGCAAAGCCCTGTACTACCTTGACGCGATAGCCGAGCGCTATCCCCTGGTGATGCACGGTGTGTCGCTGTCGATCGGCGGCCCCCATGCCATCGATACCGATTACCTCAAGCAGATCCAGCAGCTTGCCGTGCGCATCCAGCCGGCGTGGATTTCCGATCACCTGTGCTGGAGCCGCGGCAGCGCCCACCAGTTGCATGACCTGCTGCCCCTGCCTTACACCGAGGAGAGCCTGTACCACGTGGCCAGTCGCGTGCGTCAGGTGCAAGACGTGCTGCAGCGCCCGTTGGTGCTGGAAAACGTCTCCAGCTACGTGCGCTCCAAGGCGGATGAATTCACCGAGTGGCAATTTCTCAATGCGTTGACGCACCTGACGGGATGCCAACTGCTGCTCGACGTGAACAATGTGTACGTCAGCTCGCGCAACCACGGGTTCGATGCCTGGGAGTTCATTCGCAACCTGCCGCCTGAGAGCATTCGCCAGCTGCATCTGGCGGGGCATGTGGATTACGGCGACTACGTGGTCGATACCCATGATCACCCGGTATGCGACCCGGTGTGGGCGCTCTATCAGCGCACGCTGGAGCACCTGGGGCCAGTGTCGACGCTATTGGAACGCGACGACCATTTCCCGCCATTCGAAGAGCTGCTGACCGAGTTGAGCAAGGCCCGGGAACTGGGGACCAGTGCGTTGGCCGGGAGGTCGCGATGCGCCTGATCGATTGGCAACTGGCTTTCGAAGCGCATCTGCTGTCTGAGACGTCCACCGCCGCCAGCGGTTTTGCCGCCACCTTGCTCGGCGGCCCGACGCTGGATGTGGACACGGGCCTGGCGATCTATCACAACGCCTATCTTTCCCGCTTACAGGAAGTGCTGCGCCATGACTTCGCCGCCATCCACTATTGGTTGGGTGATGAAGAATTTGCTGCGTTGAGCCAAGCGTATATTCGCCGTTATCCCTCGGCCCATTACAGCCTGCGTTGGCTGGGTGAGCGTTTCGCGCTGTTTATCCTCGAGTACCTGGAGGCTGCACAAAGTGCCCCGCTGGCTGAACTGGCGCAGTGGGAATGGGCGTTCACTCTGGCATTCGACGCGCCCGCGGGCGAGCCGCTGAGCCTCGATCACATGGCGCAACTGGCGCCTGAGCACTGGCCGCACTTGCGCGTAGCGCTGGCACCTTCGGTGCAGCATGTGCTGTGCCGTTTCAATACGGTGGCCATCTGGCGGGCCAATAAGGATGAGTCGGACTTTCCCGGCAGCCATGCGCTGGATGTGCCCCACGTGTGCCTGGTGTGGCGCCACCAGAACCTGTGTCGGTACCGCAGCCTCGAACCGGAGGAGGCCCTTGCCCTGGCAGGCATGGCGACCACCGGCTGGAACTTTTCAGAACTGTGCATCGAGTTGGCAGTCACTTATGGAGAGGGTGCGCCACTGCAAGCGGCCACGTGGTTGAAACAGTGGATCCAGGACGGGTTGCTCGAGCGTCGGGCATAGCAGGCGGTTATTTAATCGATAGCTTCCTACTTTATTTGGGATGATCTACCCTCACACCAGACGTCTGAAACAAGGGGGGGACTACTCATGCTCGCGCAACTTCCACCGGCCTTACAGAATCTTCAGCTACCGCTGCGTCTGCGACTCTGGGACGGCCATGAATTCAACCTGGGCCCGGAGCCCAGTGTGACCATTGTGGTGAAGGACCCCACGGTCGTCACACAGCTGACCCATCCCACGCTCGATTCACTGGGTGAAGCCTTCGTCGAGGGCAAACTGGAGCTGGAGGGCTCCATTGCCGAGGTGATCAGGGTATGTGACGAGTTGAGTCACGCCTTGATCGAAGACGACGACGGACCTCGTCCGGTGCGCTCGATCCACGACAAGGCAACCGATGCGGCGGCCATTTCCTACCATTACGACCTGTCGAACGAGTTCTACCAGCTATGGCTGGACCAGGACATGGTGTATTCCTGCGGTTATTTCGAAACCGGCAGTGAGTCCATCGACCAGGCCCAGCAAGACAAATTTCGTCACCTGTGCCGCAAATTGCGGCTGCAGCCGGGTGAATATCTGCTTGATGTGGGATGCGGATGGGGTGGGCTGGCGCGGTTTGCGGCGCGGGAATTCGGCGTCAAAGTGTTCGGGATTACCTTGAGCAAGGAACAACTGGCCCTGGCCAGAGAGCGGGTGAAGGCCGAAGGCCTGGAAGAACAGGTCGACCTGCAGCTGCTCGATTATCGCGACCTGCCCCAGGACGGTCGTTTCGACAAGGTGGTGAGCGTGGGCATGTTTGAACATGTCGGCCACGCCAACCTGGCGCAATACTGCCGGATTCTGTTTGGCGCCGTGCGCGAAGGTGGCTTGGTGATGAATCATGGCATTACCGCCAAACATACCGACGGCCGTCCGGTGGGCCGTGGCGCCGGGGAGTTTATCGAGCGCTATGTCTTCCCCAACGGCGAACTGCCGCACCTGGCGATGATGACGGCGCAAATCAGCGAAGCCGGGTTGGAAGTGGTGGATGTCGAAAGCCTGCGCCTGCACTACGCCCGTACGCTGGACCATTGGAGCGAGCGCCTGGAGGACAACCTCGAAGCGGCGGCGAAGATGGTGCCGGAGCACGCGTTGCGTATCTGGCGCCTGTACCTGGCCGGTTGCGCCTATGCGTTCGCCCGGGGCTGGATCAACCTGCACCAGATCCTGGCGGTGAAAGCCCATGCCGATGGTGGCCATGAACTGCCGTGGACGCGGGAAGATATCTACCGCT
Organism: Pseudomonas orientalis; assembly: GCF_001439815.1. GTDB lineage: Bacteria > Pseudomonadota > Gammaproteobacteria > Pseudomonadales > Pseudomonadaceae > Aquipseudomonas > Aquipseudomonas orientalis. Next base: position 20,317 of record NZ_JYLM01000015.1, read on the forward strand.
AAGAACACCGCAGATCAAAATGTGGGAGGGGGCTTAAGGCTTTTTGTAGGAGCGAGCTTGCTCGCGAAAAACTCACAGGCACCGCGTTCATTCAGGAAGCACGCGTTATCGTTGACGTTTTTCGCGAGCAAGCTCGCTCCTACAGAGGGCCATCTGTGTGTTTAAAGAATGGGTGAGATCAAGCGTGCCACCCGCATGCCCAGCTGTTGCAGGCGCCGGGTCTCGCGGCTTTCTTCCTGGCTGACTTCATGGGCCAGGGCGAAGTCGTCCAGCAGCATCCGCTCCACCTCTTTGGCGAAGGCTTCATCGACCGTCAGCAACATCACTTCGAAATTCAGCCGGAACGAACGGTTGTCCATATTCGCGCTGCCAATGGCGCTGATTTCGCTGTCCACCAACACCACCTTTTGATGCAGGAACCCTGGGGTGTAGCGGAACACCCGCACGCCGGCACGCACCGCTTCGATGGCATAGAGGCTGGAGGCGGCGTACACGATGCGGTGGTCGGGACGCGAGGGCAGCAGCACGCGCACATCCACGCCGCGCAGGACGGCCAGGCGCAGGGCGGCGAACACGGCCTCGTCGGGGATGAAATACGGGCTGGTGATCCACACGCGTTCGGTCGCGGCGTGAATGGCCTCGACGAAAAACAGCGAGCAGGTTTCATACGGGTCCGCCGGCCCGCTGGCGAGCAATTGGCAGAGCACGCCGTCTTCCGGATAAGCGTCCGGCAGGATCAGCGGCGGCAATGCCCGTGCGGCCCAGAACCAGTCCTCGGCGAACGATTCCTGCAAGCACGCCACCACCGGGCCGGTGACCTGCACGTGGGTATCGCGCCACGGCGCCAACGGCGGCTTTTTGCCCAGGTATTCATCGCCCACATTGTGCCCGCCGACAAAGCCGGTAATACCGTCCACCACCAAGATTTTGCGGTGGTTGCGAAAGTTGACCTGGAAGCGGTTCAGCCAGCCGCTGCGGGTGGCGAAGGCCTTGACCTTCACCCCGGCGTCGCGCAGCGATTGCACGTAGCGATGGGGCAGGGCGTGGCTGCCGATGCGGTCGTAAAGCACGTAGATGTCCACGCCTTCGGCCGCTTTTGTCGTGAGTAATCGGTGCAGTTGGCGGCCGAGATCATCGTCATGAATGATGAAGAACTGGAACAGCACGGCGGTTTTCGCGTTGCCGATGGCCTCGAAGATGGCGCTGAAGGTGGCGTCGCCATTGACCAGCAACTGCACCTGGTTATTGGCCAGGCAAGGCATGCGTCCTAATTTGGGCATGGCGCGCAAGGAGGCATAGGCACTGGAGTTGCGCGCGGCCAGCGCTTCCTCGACCCACGGGCGCCAGTTCAGCTCGGCGATTGCCCGGTGCATTTCCTGGTTGGCCTGGCGGCGCGCCTGAATGTAGGCGTCGAACGTGCTGCGCCCGAAAATCAGGTAGGGAATCAGCGTGAGATAGGGCATGAACATCAGCGACAAGGCCCAGGCAATCGAGCCTTGGGCGGTCCTGACGGTCAGTACCGCATGGATCGCGGCGAGGCTCCCGAAAAAATGCAGCGTGGCAATGAAGTAGGCGAGCAGGTGCGGGCCAAAAAAATCCATGAACGACATCACTCCGGGCAGTCCAGTGCGTAACAGACCATGTTCCACAGTGAATGTCGCTATTTTATTTGCCGTGCAACACTGGCGCCTTTGCGGCGTCTAACGCCCACAATTGCCCAGGAGTTACCCGATGAATGCTCGTCTGCTCTGTTTGTCCATGCTTGTTGGTTTGTCGCTGCCGGTGGCGGCGCAGGCGCAGATGCTGGCGCCGGGCTTGTGGGAATTGACCACCAGCAATATGAAAGTCGATAACCAGGACCTGCCGGACCTGTCGTTGATCCTCGGTCAGCTCAAGCAACAGATGACCCCTGAACAACGCGCCATGCTCGAAAAGCAGGGCATCACCATGGCCGGTAAAGGCGTGCAGGTATGCCTGACACCGGCCCAGGTCGCTTCCGATTCCATTCCCCTGACCGACCCGCAATCGGGCTGCAAACAGCAAGTGACCGACAAGACCGGCAACCAGTGGAAATTCCGCTTCAACTGCCCGAAAGCCCAAGGCACGGGCGTGGCGACGTTCCAGAGCCAGAAAGAATTCACCACCACCGTCAACGGCACGTTCAATGCCACCGGCATCCAGCAAAAGGGCAGCCTGGACACTCACGCGCAGTGGCTGGGTAACGACTGCGGCACCGTCAAACCTCGCGCTTAACGCAGAAAATGCAGGGGCAGGCCCTGGCAACTATCGATCACCTGGCCGTTGTGCCAAGCCAGGTGGCCGGACACCAGCGTGGTGCTGACGCTGTGACGAAAGCTGCGCTCGGCGAAAGGCGTCCAGCCGCAACGGGCAAGGATCGGTTGGCTGCTCACCGGTTTGCCTGCGGGCTCGGGCTTGATCAGTACCAGGTCGGCCCAATACCCCTCGCGTAGATAACCCCGGTCCGGGATGGCAAACAGGTCGGCAACGCGATGACTGGTTTTCGCCACCAGTGTGGTCAACGGCAGCAGTCCGTCGGCCACCAGCTCCAGCAATGCCGGTAACGCATGTTGCACCAGGGGCAAGCCTGCCGGTGCCTGGCAATAGTCCAGCTGCTTTTGTGCCCAGGTATGCGGCGCGTGGTCACTGCCAATCACATCCAGACGGTCAGTCAGTAGAGCCAGGCGCAGGGCGTCGCGGTCGGCGCGGGTCTTGATCGCCGGGTTGCATTTGATCTGGTGGCCGAGGCGCTGATAGTCGCGGTTGTCGAACAGCAGGTGATGCAGGCAGACTTCGGCGGTGATGCGTTTGTCCGCCAGTGGCTTGTCTTCGAACAAGGCCAATTCCCGCGCGCTGGTCAGGTGCAGTACATGCAGGCGCGTGCCGTGGCGCTTGGCCAATTCCACGGCAAACGAAGACGAGCGATAACAGGCCTCTGCATCGCGGATCAGCGCATGCGCCACGGCGGGGATGTGCTTGCCGAAGCGCTCGCGCAGGCGCCCCTCGTTGGCCTGGATGCTCGACGTGTGTTCGCAGTGGGCCAGCAGTATCGTCGGCACGTCGGCAAACAGGCGCTCCAGGATCCGTGGGTCGTCCACCAGCATATTGCCGGTGGAGGCGCCCATGAACACTTTGACGCCGGCCACGTCGCGCGGGTCGAGGGCCGCGACAGTGTCGAGGTTGTCGTTGCTTACGCCAAAATGAAAGCCGTAGTTGGCCACCGAGTGCAGCGCGGCGCGGCGCTTTTTATCGGCCAGGGCCTCCAGGCTCAGCGTTGCCGGTTGGGTGTTGGGCATATCCATGAAGCTGGTAACACCGCCGGCCACCGCCGCGCGGGACTCGCTGTAGAAACTGCCTTTGTCCGGCGCGCCGGGTTCACGAAAATGCACCTGGTCATCAATCATCCCCGGCAACAGCCAATGGCCTTGGGCGTCGAGCTCCACCGGTTCGTTCAGGTGCTCGATGCTGGGGGCAATCTTCTCGATACGGCCGCTGACCACCAGCACGTCAGCGTCGAACTCCCGGCCTTCATTGACCAGCCGGGCATTGCGAATCAACAGGCGGCTCATGCTTCAGAACTCGTTTTGCAGGGCTTTGTAACCGCGCACCAGGTCGACATTGGTGCGCGCCACGTCTTCGGAAAACTCCGAGGCGCTGACGCTCACCGGTGGAAATTGCGACAGGTCGGTACCAGGCCCGATACGGGTGGTGGAGGGTACATAGAAGGCTGCGGGCAGGTCGCGCCCGTCCACCACCGAGTTGTGCCGCACCACGCAGCCGTCGCCCACGGCGCAGTTGAACAGCACGCTGTTGAAGCCAATGAATACGCGGTCGCCGACGGTGCAGGGGCCATGGACGATGGAGCGGTGCGCAATGGACGTGAACTCGCCGATGGTCACGGCGGCACCGGACTTGGAGTGGATCACCACGCCGTCCTGGATATTGGAATTGGCACCGATGGTGATCGGGTCCATGGCACCGCTGGCGTCAACTTCATCGGCGCGAATCACGGCGTAGGGCCCGACAAACACGTTTTCGCCGATGATGACCTTGCCGCAGATGATCGCGGTTTTGTCGACGTAGGCCGATTCGGCAATCACCGGCAGGTCGCCGGAAGGGTTCTTGCGGATCATGGTTTGCTCAGTGCGGCGCACAAGGTGTTGAGGTTGTATTCGAACAGCCCGATAAAGGTGCTGGCCGGGCCTTCGGCGGCGAGGGCATCGGAGTACAGCGTGCCGCCGATCTGTGCGCCGCTTTCGTCGGCAATCTGCTTGAGCAGGCGTGAGTCCTTGATGTTTTCCATGAACACGGCCTTGACCTTGTCCTTGCGGATCTGGGTGATCAACGCGGCCACTTCGGCGGCCGACGGTTCGCGCTCGGTGGACAGGCCCTGTGGCGCGAGGAACTGGATGCCATAGGCCTGGCCCAGGTAACCAAAGGCGTCATGGGAGGTCACGATACGACGGTTACCGGCAGGCAGTGCGCCGAACTTTACCTTGGCTTCGGCCAGCAGGCGGTGAATGTCTTTCAGGTAGGCCTGGCTGTTGCGCTGGTAATCCGCCTGGTTGGCAGGGTCGGCGGTCACCAGCGCTTTGGTGATGTTGTTGACGTAGATCTCGGCGTTGGCCAGGTTGTGCCAGGCGTGTGGGTCGGGGATGGTTTCGCCGTCCTCGTCCATGGTGTGGGAGATCACGCCCTTGCTGGCGGTGACCACCGTGGCCTGGGTTTCGGTGCTGGCCACCAGGCGGTCCAACCAGGGCTCGAAGCCCAGGCCGTTCTTGATGATGAGCTTGGCCTTGAGCAGCGCCTTGGCGTCGTCCGGCGTGGGTTCGTAGGTGTGGGCGTCGGCGTCGGGGCCGACCATGTTGCTGATCTGGATGTGATCGCCACCGATCTGATGGGTGATGTCATCGAGAATACTGAAGCTGGTGACCACCTGGAGTTTGTCGGCGGCCTGGGCCATCGAGAGCGGCAGCAGCAGACTGAACAGCACGAGTAGAGCGCGCATCGGAAAACACCTCATTGGGATGACAGCAAGGGCGGGCGGCGCAGCAAGCCGTGCACCGGACCGAAGACCACGGACAGCAAATACCCGCCGCCCGCCACCAGCACGATGGCCGGGCCGCTGGGCAGTGAGTAGTAGAACGACAACAGCAGACCCAGCCATACCGACAGGCATCCCAGCGCTGCCGATACCGCAATCAACACCGGCAGGCGCCGGCTCCAGAAGCGTGAAGCGATGGCCGGCAGCATCATCAAGCCCACCACCATCAAGGCGCCGATGGCCTGGAAACCGATCACCAGGTTAAGCACCACCAGGGTCAGGAACAGCCCGTGGGCGAGCGGGCCGAGGCGGCTGACGGTTTGCAGGAACAGCGGGTCGAGGGTATCGAGCAGCAGCGGTTTGTAGATCAGCACCATGGCAATCAGGCTGAAGCCGGTGACCCACAGCATGCCGGTGAGGGTGGTTTCATCCACGGCCAGGGCGGAGCCGAACAGCAGGTGCAGCAGGTCCAGGCGCTTGCCGGCAATGCCAAGAATCAACACGCCGGCGGCGAGTGAGATGGGGTAGATGGCGGCGAGGCTGGCGTCTTCACGCAGGCCGGTGCGGCGGGTGATCCACGCGGATAGCCCGGCCATGCTCAGCCCCGCGCCGAGGCCGCCGATGGTCAGCGCGGGCAGGCTCAGCCCGGCGAACCAGAAGCCCAGGGCGGCGCCGGGCAGGATGCCGTGGGCCACCGCATCACCGATCAGGCTCATGCGCCGCAGGATCAGAAACACTCCCAGCGGCGCCGTGCTGCAGGCCAACACCAGTCCCCCGATCAGCGCGCGGCGCATGAATACGAAATCGACAAAGGGCATCCACAGGTGGGCGGCGAAATGCATCAGGCCACCTGCAACTGCGGTTGTGGGCGGATCAACGTTTTACTCGATCCCAGCGCGCAGCCCGTGCTTTTGATGTGCAGCACCTGTTGGGTGTGATGACGCACCGACGCCAGGTCATGACAGACCACCATCAGCGTGCGGCCCTCGTCATGCCAGGCATGGATATGTTTCCAGCACAGCGCTTGGCCGTCTTCGTCGAGGGCGGCGTGGGGTTCGTCGAGCAGCAACACCGGCGAGTCGGTCAGGCTCATGCGGGCGAGCAGGGCGCGTTGCAGTTGCCCGCCGGACAGGGCCATCAACGGGCGTTGCTCCAGGCCGCCGAGACACCAGTCTTCCAGCACGGCGTGCAGGCGCTCGCTGCGTTGCTGTGGCGTGAGCCGGGTGCCCCACAATCCGGCAGCGACCAGTTCCTGCAGGCTGATGGGGAATTGCCGGTCCAAGTGTTGCTGCTGGGGCAGGAAGGCCAGGCCGCCGCGCCGTGGAACATCGACAGCGACCTTTCCCGCCAGCGGCTTCTGCAAGCCGGCGATGACCTTGAGCAGACTGCTTTTGCCACAGCCATTGGGGCCGATGACGCCGGTGAGGCTGCCTTTTTCCAGGGTGAAATCCACGGCGGGGGTGAGCGGTTGGCCCGGAGCGCCCCAGCGCAACGCATTGCAAGTGATCATGTGGAAGGTCTCGTCCAGCGGCTTTCAGCCACGGCATCGTGCGCGTGCAGGCTTTCGGCGTGGACCACTTTGAGGTGAAAGGCTTTGACCGCATCCGAGCGTTTCAAGGCGAGGTTGAGGCGGCGGGCGGCGTCCTCGCAGAACATCAGGTTCTGCCCGTTGGCCAGGGCGAAGGCTTGCTCGTCCGCACGTTTGACTGCGGTTTGCACGGCGGTGCCGAGGGCGGCTTCGGCGCTGTTGATCAAGTCGACAATTGGTAATTGCTCGCCTTGCAAGTGCACATGCAACTGCGCGCTGCTGCGCTGGCTGTGGGGTGTAGCGACAATACCGTTGGCGCTGCCGAGCCAGGTCAACACGTCTGCGTGCTGCAATGGCGCGTGGGCAAAATCGTTCAGAAATTGCTGCTGAATCAACTGCCTGGCAAGGGCAGCGGAGCATGGGCAGGTTGAAGAGTAAGTTACGTCAATTTTTAGTTCCACGTGGAACATCTGGTTTTCCAGACGCGCCTCGATGCTGATCGGGTAGCGCTTCCAGCCGTCCAACGGGCTGACCAGGGCAGGGCGTTTCAACAGCAAGTGGGTATGGATGCGCAGGTAGGCGTTATTAGATAAATCTTCATGTGTGTCGAGAAAACGCTGCAGTACATTACGCAGAAGTGCAGGCGTAAGCGGCTGCTGGTCGAACATCTCCAGTGCCAGGTACAAGCGTGACATATGAATGCCACGGGCCGAGCCATCGTCCAGGCTCACACCCGCATCGGCGGTGGCGGGCAGGCGTTGGCCATCGAGCAGGACAGGCAGGGCAACGCCGCACATGCCCACCCAGTCGAGTGGCAAAGCCTGGCGTGAAGCCTGCGCGGCGATATCCGGCAGAGTCAGCGCATTCATAAGCAGGTCCATCGTTGGTAATAATTAGACATGTTATAGTATAACAATACGATCTACGATGAATTTTCTGCTCCAGCCTTTCCTCAGTCACGTCGAGCAGGGACGCTCTCTTATTCGCGGTATCGGTCATGCACAGACGTCAGCTCCTCAACCTGCTGCTGCTCAGCCCCCTGTTCGCCTTGCCTGCGGGGGCTTATGCCACGCAGATCCGCAATGCGCGCCTGTGGCGTTCGGACGATAAGCTGCGGCTGGTCTTCGATCTCAGCGGCCCGGTGCAGTACAAGACTTTTTCACTGACCGCCCCGGAACGCTTGATCATCGACCTGAGCGGCGCCGGGCTCAGTGGCGACTTCTCCCAGTTGGCGCTGAAAAACAGCGGAATTACCTCGATCCGCTCCGGGCATTTCGGCACGAACGACACCCGCATCGTGCTGGACCTGGCCGCGCCGATGCAGCTCAACAGTTTCCTGTTGCCGCCTCAGGAGGGCCAGGGCCATCGCCTGGTGCTCGACCTGACCCGCGCCACGTCGGCGCCTCGTCAAATCGCCGCTGAGCCCGCGCCCTTGATCGCACCGGTGGATAAAACCCATCCCCGGCGCGACATCATCGTGGTGGTCGACCCGGGGCACGGCGGCAAGGACCCGGGCGCCATCGGCTCCAAGGGCCAGCGCGAAAAAGATGTGGTGCTGTCGATCGCTCAGTTGCTGGCCAAACGCTTGAAGCGCGAGAAGGGTTTCGACGTGAAGCTGGTGCGCAACGATGACTTCTTCGTGCCGTTGCGCAAGCGCGTGGACATCGCCCGTCAGCACAAAGCCGATATGTTCATCTCGGTGCATGCCGACGCCGCCCCCCGGCTTACTGCGTCGGGCGCCTCGGTATATGCGTTGTCCGAAGGCGGCGCCACCTCTGCGACCGCACGCTTCATGGCCCAGCGCGAAAACGGCGCGGACCTGCTGGGCGCCACGACGTTACTGAATCTCAAGGACAAGGACCCGATGCTCGCGGGAGTCATCCTCGACATGTCGATGAACGCCACCATCGCCTCCAGCCTGCAACTGGGCAGCTCGGTGCTGGGTAGCCTGCAAAACATCACCAGCCTGCACCAGAAGCGGGTGGAACAGGCCGGTTTCGCGGTGCTCAAATCACCCGACGTGCCGTCGATCCTGGTCGAGACCGGCTTTATCTCCAACACCCAGGACGCGCAGCGGCTGGTGACAGCGCGCCATCAACAGGCGGTTGCCGACGGCCTGTTCGACGGTCTGAAAAAATACTTCGAGAAGAACCCGCCGATGAACAGCTATATGGCGTGGGTCCAGGAGCAGAAGAAAGGCCAGGTTTAACAGCCGGTGATGCGGCTGCAGGTGAATGTGGCGCTGGCGCCACCGGAACTGGAGAAGCGGTTAAGGGTGGTCCAGCCCACGCGTCGCGTGTAGCCGACCCACGCCTCACCGTCCGAGGCCAACCCGGTAAAGAACGTCAATTGCCCGTAGCGGCTGTTGGTTTGTGCCCAGTAGCGTTTGCCCATCACTTCGAAACCGCGCAGATACGTGGTGCTGCCAACGGTCGCCACGCTGTAGGCATTGCCCATCGGGTCTACGCAGGCCAGCAGGGTGGCGCTGCGCGTGCAGTGGGCCAACAGGCTTGGGGATTGGGCACAGGCAGGTCCTGCCGCTGCCAATAGCAGGATGTACCACAGGCGTTTCATCAGGGTTTTCCAGGGGTGGAAGGAGATCAAGCTTCGCGCCCTTCGTCACGCAGCGCAAGGAAGGTTGGCTTGTTTCTATTGTTATACTATAACATAAAACAAAGCCTGGCCTGACCGGGCAGCCTGATGAGAACGACCTGATGCCCAACCGTCTACCCGTTACCGTGTTGTCCGGCTTTCTCGGCGCCGGTAAAAGCACCCTGCTCAACCACGTGCTGCGTAACCGCGAAAACCTGCGCGTGGCGGTGATCGTCAACGACATGAGCGAAATCAACATCGATGGCAGTGAGGTCCAGCGCGACGTCACCCTCAATCGCGCTGAAGAAAAGCTGGTGGAGATGAGCAACGGCTGCATCTGCTGCACCTTGCGCGAAGACTTGCTCGAAGAAGTCGGCAAGCTCGCCAGGGAAGGTCGGTTCGATTACCTGCTGATCGAATCCACCGGTATCTCCGAACCCATGCCTGTGGCCGAAACCTTCACCTTTCGCGATGAAAACGGGCAAAGCCTGGCGGATATCGCGCGCCTGGACACCATGGTCACCGTCGTCGACGGCATGAATTTCCTGCTCGACTATCAAGCCGCAGAAAGCCTGGCCTCTCGCGGGGAAACCCTGGGCGAAGAGGATGAGCGCTCGATCACCGACCTGTTGATCGAACAGATCGAGTTCGCCGACGTGATACTGATCAGCAAGATCGACCTGATCGGCAGCCACGAACGCCAAGAGCTGATGGCGATCCTCGAACGGCTCAATGCCCAGGCACGCATCATCCCGATGGTGATGGGGCAGGTGCCGCTTCACACCATCCTCAACACCGGCCGCTTTGATTTCGAGCGGGCCGCCCAGGCCCCAGGCTGGTTGCAGGAGTTGCGCGGCGAACACGTACCGGAAACCGAAGAGTTCGGCATCGCCTCCACCGCTTATCGCGCGCGCCGCCCCTTCCACCCGCAGCGGTTTTTCGACTTCATCGACCGGCCCTGGGTGAATGGCAAGCTGTTGCGTTCCAAGGGTTTTTTCTGGCTGGCCAGCAAACACCAGGACGCCGGCAGTTGGTCCCAGGCCGGTGGTTTGATGCGCCATGGCTTTGCCGGCCGCTGGTGGCGCTTCGTGCCGAAAAGCCAGTGGCCGCAGGACGAAGAAGGTGTCGCCGCAATCATGGGCAACTGGCAGCCGAGCACTGGCGATTGTCGTCAGGAACTGGTGTTTATCGGGCAGAACATCGACTTTGCACAGATGCGCGCCGAGCTGGACCAGTGCCTGCTCACTGATGAAGAAATGGCCCTGGGCGTAGAAGGCTGGCACCAGTTGGCCGACCCCTTTGGCCCCTGGTATGAGGAGGCAGCCGCCTGATGCTGGCCCCGGTTATTCCCCTGCGCCCCGTGATCCGCCAGACCCGCGGCGAAACCCCGCTGGCGCTGTCCGATATCCTGGAAGATGGCGTGAACCTGGCGCTGTGGCAGCGCCAATTGCCGCTGCATATCGCCGAGTTCGGTGCGTTGCTGGTGTCGCTCGATGAACCGCTGGCCGAAGCAATGGTCATCGAGTTGAGCAACGAAGACACCGCGCCGAACTTGCAAGGCCTGGCGTCCGGTTGCCGTGACCTTGAAGGCTATGACGGTTTTATCGCCGATGTTTCCTGGCTGATCAGCGCATTCGCTTGCCTGCTTGGCGCCAAGCGTATCGGCGTACGTTTGCGCTTGCTGGACAAGGCCATGTGCCCGCGTTTTCATGTCGACCATGTGCCTGTGCGGCTGATCACCACCTACGCCGGCGTCGGCAGCCAGTGGCTGCGCGAAGGCGTCATGGACCGCCGCCGGTTGGGCCAGCCTGACGCAGAACCCACCGAGCGCATCGAGCACATCCACTGCGGTGAAGTGGCGCTGCTCAAGGGGACAAAATGGCATGGCAACGAACATCATGGCCTGATTCACCGCTCGCCCGCCCTGAAGGCCAATGAGCGCCGCTTGATTCTCACGCTGGATTGGCTCGCATAAACGCGTAGGATCAAGCGCTCTACACGGTCTGAATGATGCCACCCATGCTGCAGAACATTCCCACCCACGTGATTGCCGGGCCCTTGGGCGCCGGCAAGACCAGCCTGATCAAACACCTGCTTTCCCAGCGTCCGGCCAACGAGCGTTGGGCGGTGTTGATCAATGAGTTCGGGCAGATCGGCCTGGACGCGGCCTTGCTCACTCAAAACGACGATGGCATTGCCCTGGGCGAAGTGGCGGGTGGCTGCCTGTGTTGTGTGAATGGCGCGCCGTTCCAGGTAGGCCTGGGTCGATTGTTGCGTAGGGCCAAGCCGGATCGGCTGTTTATCGAACCCTCGGGCCTGGGCCATCCGGCGCAGTTACTCGAACAACTGAGCCAGGCGCCGTGGCAGGACGTGCTGGCGGTTCAGCCCTGCGTACTGGTGCTGGACGCGCAGGCCCTGGCAGCGGGCAAACCCTTGCCGCCGGCGCAGCAGGAGGCGCTGGGCAGTGCCGGCCTGCTGGTGTTGAACAAGGATGAGGCGCTGGATGCGCTGCAGCGCCAGGCCATTGAGCAGCAGTTACCCGGCAACGCGCTTTATTGGACGCGTCAGGCGTGGTTGCCCATTGAGCAGTTGCCTGGTCTGAAGGTGCAGGCCGGCGGGGTGGTGGATAACTTCGTGGTCCCCAAAGGCTTGGCTCATTTGCCGGCGGTGTGGAGCGACCTCGCGCTGCCGATCTGCCTGAGCCAGGCCCAGAAGGACGGCTGGAGCATCGGCTGGCGCTGGCATCCGAGTCAGCAATTTGATCCGCAGCGTTTGAATCAGTGGCTGACAAGTCTGGAATGGCGGCGCGCCAAACTGGTTATCCACAGCCGTGACGCCTGGGTATCCGCCAATGCTGTGGATAACAGCCCGCTGGCCTGGCAGCCCAGCGAATGGCGCCGCGATTCGCGTATCGAACTGATCTTCAGCGCACCTCAGGATGTGGCCGCGTTGCAGACCGCCCTGACGGCCTGCCGTTACTGACGATTCTTGGTGGCGTGGTCCTGGCGCCACTGGCTCAGTTCGATGACCTCGGCGCTGGGCAGCGGCTCCTTGGCTTCGAACGGGTAGGGCGCCAGTTCGATCTGCGCGCTGTGGGCGCCAAATTGAGTGATGGTCCCGCTGTGGCGAGCCTCGCCCGTCACGGTGAACTCGAAATTGTAGACGCGTGCCAGACGGCGCCGACCACTGGCATCCTTCACGAAACCGATGCGTTTCAACGCTACCGCGCCGTCGAGCAGTTCGATGTCGAGCTTGGCGCAGTGCTGCTTGACGCGCTCCAGCGCCCGCTCGCGCAAGCCATGGTTGTGCCAGACCCAAGCGGCGCCGGTCGCCAGCAGCATCAACACGAACATGTTTCCCAGGGTCAGCATTCCATGAACTCCAACAAAGTGAGCGCAGCTTAACTGTGTCGCCGGTCTGTCGTACAGGCTGCGTTTAGTCGCATACTGCGCGGCCAGAATTTCAACGGCTTTATGGAAATCTCCTGCATGAAACGTACACCCCATCTGCTTGCGATCCAGTCTCATGTGGTCTTTGGCCACGCCGGAAACAGCGCCGCCGTGTTCCCCATGCAGCGGGTCGGGGTGAATGTATGGCCGCTCAACACGGTGCAGTTCTCCAACCACACACAGTATGGCCACTGGGCGGGCGAAGTGCTGGCGCCGCAGCAAATTCCTGCGCTGGTGGAAGGTATCGCGGCGATCGGCGAACTGGGTAACTGTGATGCGGTGCTGTCCGGCTACCTCGGCAGCGCGGCTCAGGGGCGAGCGATACTGACTGGTGTGGCACGTATCAAGGCGCTCAATCCCAAGGCGATGTACCTGTGCGACCCGGTGATGGGCCATCCGGAAAAGGGTTGCAGCGTGCCGCAGGAAGTCAGTGATTTCCTGCTCAACGAAGCTGCGGCCATGGCGGATTTCCTGTGCCCTAACCAACTGGAGCTGGACAGCTTTGCCGGGCGCAAGCCGCAATCGCTGTTCGATTGCCTGGCGATGGCCAAAGCACTGCTGGCGCGCGGGCCGAAGGCAGTGCTGGTCAAGCATCTGGATTACCCGGGCAAGCTGCCGGACGGCTTCGAAATGTTGCTGGTGACGGCCGAGGGAAGCTGGCACTTGCGCAGGCCGCTGCTGGCCTTCCCGCGCCAGCCGGTGGGTGTGGGCGACCTGACGTCGGGGCTGTTCCTGGCGCGGGTGCTGTTGGGCGATAGCCTGGTGGCGGCGTTCGAGTTCACGGCGGCGGCGGTGCATGAGGTGCTGCTGGAGACCCAGGCCTGCGCCAGTTATGAACTGGAACTGGTGAGGGCGCAGGATCGAATCGCCCATCCCCGGGTACGTTTCGAGGCGACGCCGATCAGCCTGTAAGTACATAGAACCCAATGTGAGAGGGGGCAAGCCCCAGCAGCCTATGACTATCTTGCTGATGCTCCACAATCCAAATGTGGGAGGGGCGGTGCGACGATTCGACTTGCCCCCGATGGCAGCCTCAGGGCCGACCAGGATGTTGGATTGGGTTGAGTACATATCCGTTTCTGCGGTAACGGCTGCTAATGGTTCCGCTTTTACAGCGGCTCACTTTTGAAAAGCCGGAATGCCGGCCCAGTCAAAAGTAAGCAAAACGCTCTTGCCCCACCACTCGGCACCTCGCCTAGGCTCGGTGCCGTGGTTTGACGGGGCGCCTAAGATCAAAAGCAGATCAAGATCAAGAGCGGCTCGCTTCGCATCGTGGTTAGCGTTGTGTAGATACTCATGGCTATCGGGGGCAAGCCCCCACCGCCCTCTGTAGGAGCGAGCTTGCTCGCGAAAAACGTCAACGATAACGCGTGCTTTCTGAATGAACGCGGTGCCTGTAAGTTTTTCGCGAGCAAGCTCGCTCCTACGAAAAAAGCTTTAACTGACTGGCATTAGGGCAAATCCCCCTCCCACATTTGACTGGGTTTGCAGATTTTGAACTACGGCGCGTCGGCCTTGATTTCCTGATAACGCCTTTCCAGCTCCTGGCGAATCTGCCGACGCTGCTGGGCCTGCACGAAGCGGCGCTTGTCTTCGCTGTTGTGTGGCTGCAAGGGCGGTACGGCGGCCGGTTTGCGCTGGTCGTCCACCGCCACCATGGTGAAGAAGCAACTGTTGGTATGGCGCACCGAGCGCTCGCGGATGTTCTCGGTCACGACCTTGATGCCCACTTCCATCGAGGTGTTGCCGGTGTAGTTGACCGATGCGAGAAAGGTCACCAGTTCGCCGACATGGATCGGCTCGCGGAAAATCACCTGGTCCACCGACAGCGTGACCACATAACGGCCGGCGTAACGGCTGGCGCACGCATATGCCACTTCGTCGAGGTACTTGAGCAGGGTGCCGCCGTGGACATTGCCTGAGAAATTGGCCATGTCAGGGGTCATCAGTACCGTCATCGACAGCTGGGCGTTTCCGGGTTCCATAGCACACTCACGGGTTGTAGGCATTGGTTGGGGTAGGGCACCTCTGCGGGTGCTGGGATCTTTGCAGCCATCCCTAACGGGACGCCGGTGGGCGGCTTGCCGTCACGCCCGGGCCGATCTGTTTCCATATATTGCACCGGCTTTCCGGCGGAAGTCGCGGTGTTAACCTTCAAACGCGCCTCTATGGGCATTTCTTACGGTCACGGCAGACTTTTCTTTCAGCGGCTGCGCAAGCGGGAAGTCAGAAAGCCGCCAGCAATTTCAAGGAGCCCCACGCCATGCACGCCATCAGCTTTATCCAGGATTTGGCCGTGATCATGCTGGTGGCGGGGGTCGTGACCATCCTGTTTCATCGCCTCAAACAGCCGGTGGTGCTGGGCTACATCGTCGCCGGCTTCATCATCGGCCCCCACACGCCGCCGTTCGGCCTGATTCACGATGAAGACACGATCAAGACCCTGGCCGAGCTCGGGGTGATCTTCCTGATGTTCTGCCTGGGCCTGGAGTTCAGCCTGCGCAAGCTGTTCAAGGTGGGCGCCACGGCGTTTATCGCAGCGTTCCTGGAAATCATCCTGATGATCTGGATCGGCTACGAAATCGGCCAATGGTTCGACTGGAACACCATGGACTCGTTGTTTCTCGGCGCAATCCTGGCGATTTCCTCGACCACCATCATCGTCAAGGCGCTCAATGACCTGAAGATGAAGGACCAGCGCTTCGCCCAGCTGATATTCGGCGTGCTGATCGTCGAAGACATCCTGGGCATCGGCATCATCGCCTTGCTGTCGAGCATCGCCGTCAGCGGTACGGTCAGCTCGGGCGAGGTGTTTTCCACCGTGGGCAAGCTGTCTTTGTTCATGATTGTTGCGCTGGTGATCGGCATTTTGCTGGTGCCGCGCCTGCTGGCCTATGTTGCCAAATTCGAAAGCAACGAAATGCTGCTGATCACCGTACTGGGCCTGTGTTTCGGCTTCTGCCTGCTGGTAGTCAAGCTCGAATACAGCATGGTGCTTGGGGCCTTCCTGATCGGCGCGATCATGGCCGAATCACGCCAACTGATTAAAATCGAGCGCCTGATCGAACCGGTTCGCGACATGTTCAGTGCAATCTTCTTTGTCGCCATCGGCTTGATGATCGATCCGCACATCCTGCTGCAGTACGCCTGGCCGATAGCGGTCATTACCGTGGCCGTGGTGCTGGGCAAGATGCTGTCGTGCGGGCTGGGTGCGTTTATCGCCGGCAACGATGGCCGCACCTCGCTACGGGTGGGCATGGGGCTGTCACAGATCGGCGAATTCTCTTTCATCATCGCGGCGCTGGGGATGACCCTGCAGGTCACCAGCGATTTTCTGTACCCGGTGGCGGTGGCGGTTTCGGCGATTACGACGTTGCTGACGCCTTACCTGATCCGTGGCGCCGACCCGCTGTCACTGAAAATTGCCGCCGTGATGCCCCGGCGCATGAGCCGGGTGTTCGGGATGTATGGCGAATGGCTGCGCAGTATCCAGCCGCAAGGTGAGGGCGCGATGCTGGCATCGATGATCCGCAAGATCATTCTGCAAGTGGGGGTGAACCTGGCGCTGGTGATCGCGATCTTCTTCGCCGGCAGCTTTTTCGCGGCGCGCATCGGCGGGTATCTGGAAGGCTGGATCAGCGATCAAAGCTGGCAGAAGGCGTTGATCTGGGGCGGTGCGTTGCTGTTGTCGCTGCCGTTTTTGATCGCGGCCTATCGCAAGCTCAAGGCATTGTCGATGCTGCTGGCGGAGGTGAGCGTGAAGCCGGAAATGGCCGGTCGGCATACCCAGCGTGTGCGGCGGGTGATTGCGGAGCTGATCCCCATTCTGTCGCTGCTGGTGATCTTCCTGCTGTTGGCAGCCTTGTCGGCCAGTATTCTGCCGACCAACAAGTTGCTGGTGCTGATTGCCGTAGTCACGGCGGCGGTGGCGGCGGTGCTCTGGCGCTGGTTCATCCGCGTGCATACGCGGATGCAGGTGGCCTTGCTGGAGACGCTGGATAACCACAAGGATACGCAGTAGGAGCGAGCTTGCTCGCGAAGATCGTCAACGATAACGCGGGAAACCTGACACCCAGTGTCGCGCTCAGGTTTTTCGCGAGCAAGCTCGACTCCTACAACAGACTCAGCTTTCCAGCCAGACGTCCCGTGCCCAGTGCCACACTGATTCCCAGGTTTCTTCGGTGACCAGTTCTTCCTCGCCGGACCACAACACCACGGTGCCGTCTTCTTCGACGCAGTAGTAGTCGTCGCCGTCCTGGCAGATCGGAATCATGCTGCGATCAACCCCGGCATCCCAGGCGTTGGCGGCCACGTCCGGCAGATAGGTGTGGGACTGCGGGTCGGTGACGGTCACCGGCTCAAGGCTGCCGTAGACCACGTCGCTGACGGTCAGCAGGAATTCGCGGAACACAAAGGGGATGTCGATGAACAGCTGTTCCTCGATTTCCACCAGTTGGTCTTCGTCAGGCAGTTCCAAAGGAACCGGGACCGGTTCGTTGGCTTCACGCAGTTGTTCGATGATTTCTTCCACGGCCGGGATCCTCTTGCTGATGGCGCGTTTTATAGGGGCGTTTTATACAGTAGCTCGCTATAAGTGCAACCGTGAAATAGAAAACCCCGGAACATGTCCGGGGTTTTTGTTACCACTTGCTCAAGCGTGCGGGTTTCAGCCGTTCTGGCGGATACCGGCGACCAGCCATGGCTGGTTGTCGCCCTGTGGACGTTCCATGTTCCAGCTTTCGCTGAACACTTCGCCCTGGTCGAAACGCGAGGTCTTCGACACGCCACTGAAGGTCAGGGTGGCGATGGTCTTGTCGGCGCGGTCATCCACCCCGTCCAGCTGTACGCGCAGGTCGTCGATGTAGGTCGACTGGAAGCCGTCACCCAGGTCGGCGCGTTCGCGCTTGAGGAACTCCAGCAGTTGCGGGGTCACGAACTCGGCGATCTTGTCCATCTCGTTCGCGTCCCAATGCTGCTGCAGGGACTGGAAGTGGCTGCGGGCCGCTTCGATGAAGCGCTCTTCGTTGAACCAGGCCGGTGCATTGATCACCGGACGGGCGGCAGGGGCTGCCGAACCGCCGAAGATCGAACCCATGGCGGGTTTTTGCTCGAACACTTCACGCTGCATCGGCGCGCCGGCCGGGGCCAGGTGCTCCTGCTGCTTGCGGCGACGGGCGGCGATAAAGCGGAAGATCACGAAGGCAATGACCGCCAGGATCAGGATGTCGAAGATCTGCATGCCCTGGAAGCCGCCGCCCATGAACATGGACGCGAGCAGGCCACCGGCGGCGATGCCGGCCAATGGGCCCAACCAGCGTGAAGCACCGCCGGCCTTGGCCGCGGCGCCAGCGGCACCGGCTGCGCCTGCAGTCGCTGCAGCACCGCCCGCACCGGCGGATGGAGCCATCTGGCTGGTCTGGTGAGTCGGTGCCGCGCCGGAACTTTTGCCGCCACCGAAGCGTTTGGCGTTGGCGTCGAGGCTCATCGTCAAGCCGATGCACAACGCCATGGCGATGCTAAGAAAACGTTTCATAAAGGGAATTCCCATTTGTGGATTGCACGCGCGCCATGTTGCACAGGTGTCGCGACAGTGGCTAGCGACATAATGTTTCGGGCTTTTGCGTAGGAATGATTCGGAATGGTCTGTAGGACTTATTACAGATATTGGCCCGCCCTTATTAAAAACAAGGGTGGGCCAAAAACCTTCATGTTGAACGGTTCCCCGTAGGAGCGAGCTTGCTCGCGAAAATCGTCAACGATAACGCGAGTATTCTGGATGAACGCGTTATCTGGACGTTCTTCGCGAGCAAGCTCGCTCCTACAGCAGGGAAGACTTCAGACAGCCTCAAGTTTGGCGTAGCCCATCATCAGCCACTTGCTGCCCTCGGCGAAGTTGACCTGCACCCGCGCCTGGGCGCCGGCGCCTTCGAAGTTGAGGATCACGCCTTCGCCGAAGATCGCGTGCTTGACCTGCTGGCCCAGGCTGAACGGTGTTTCCGGAATTTCGGAGCCGGCAAACATGGTGCTGGAGTTCTGCTGCTGGCCACCGCCGAACGGGCGGCTGACGCTGTTGGACAGGCGCACTTCCTGGATCAGCCCCTTCGGCACTTCACGTACGAAGCGCGACACCTTGTTGTAGGTCTCGCTGCCGTACAGGCGTCGGGTTTCGGCATAGGTCATCACCAGGTTCTGCATGGCCCGGGTAATGCCCACGTAAGCCAGGCGACGTTCTTCTTCCAGACGGCCAGGCTCTTCCAGGCTCATCTTGTGCGGGAACAGGCCTTCTTCCATGCCCACCAGAAACACATACGGAAATTCCAGACCCTTGGCACTGTGCAAGGTCATCAGCTGGACGCTGTCTTCATGTTCGTCAGCCTGGGCGTCTCCGGCCTCCAGCGAAGCATGGCCAAGGAAGGCGGCGAGCGGTGTCAGGTCCTCTTCGTTCTCGGCGTTTTCGAACGCACGGGCGGCGCTGACCAGTTCCTCGAGGTTTTCTACCCGGGCCTGGCCTTTCTCGCCTTTTTCGGCCTCGTGGTAGGCAATCAGCCCGGACTGTTCGATCACGGTCTGGGTCATCAAATGCAGGGGCATTTCCGCGCATTTGGCCCCAAGGTTCTCGATCAGCTCGACAAACACACCCAATGCACCGGCTGCGCGGCCCGTCAGGCCTTTATTGGCGATGAGCAGGCGCATGGCCTCCCACATCGACACATCGGCATGACGGGCATGCTCGCGAATGGCCTCGACGGTCTTTTCGCCGATGCCACGGGCCGGGATATTGATCACCCGCTCCAGTGCCGCATCGTTGCCGCGACCTTCCAGCAAGCGCAGGTAGGCCATGGCGTTCTTGATTTCCGCACGCTCGAAGAAGCGCTGGCCGCCATAGATGCGATACGGGATGCGCTCGCGCAGCAAGGCTTCTTCCAATACCCGTGATTGGGCGTTGGAACGGTAGAGAATGGCGATATCGCTGCGCGACAGGCCGGTTTTCAGTGCACTTTCGATGGTTTCCACCACGTAGCGCGCTTCATCGTGCTCGTTGAACGCGGCGTACAGGTTGATCGCTTCGCCTTCGCCGCCGTCGGTCCACAGCTCTTTGCCCAGACGTCCGGTGTTGTTGGCGATCAAGGCGTTGGCGGCCTTGAGAATCCCGGCGGTGGAGCGGTAGTTCTGCTCAAGGCGGATGGTCACCGCGTCCGGGAAGTCTTCGGAGTACTGGTAGATGTTCTCGATCTTCGCGCCGCGCCAGCCGTAGATCGACTGGTCGTCGTCACCCACCACCATCAGGCTGTCGCCACCCTTGGCCAGCAGGCGCAACCAGGCGTACTGCACGGCGTTGGTGTCCTGGAACTCGTCCACCAGAATGTGCCGGAAACGCTTCTGGTAATGGGCCAGCAAGCCGGGGTTGTCGCGCCACAGGTCGAGGGCACGCAACAGCAGCTCGGAGAAGTCGATCACACCGGCGCGTGCGCAGGCCGCCTCGTAGGCTTCGTAGATGCTGCGCATGGTGGCCAGGAACAGATCACCGCTGGCCTGGATATGCTGCGGGCGCAGGCCTTCATCTTTCTGGCCGTTGATGAACCACTGGGCCTGGCGTGCAGGCCAACGTTGTTCGTCGAGGCCCAGCTCCCGGATCACCCGCTTGACCAGGCGTTGCTGGTCGTCGCTGTCGAGGATCTGGAACGTCTGGGCCAGCCCCGCTTCCTGCCAATGCGCCCGCAACAGGCGATGTGCCAGGCCGTGGAAGGTGCCCACCCACATGCCGGCCGGGCTGATGCCCATCAGTTGCTCGATGCGATGGCGCATCTCGGCAGCCGCCTTGTTGGTGAACGTCACCGACAGGATGGAATGGGGCGACGCGTTCTCGACCTGGATCAACCAGGCGATACGGTGCACCAGCACTCGGGTTTTACCGGAGCCAGCACCGGCCAGGACCAACTGACGGCCAACGGGGGCCGCTACGGCCTGGCGTTGGGCATCGTTGAGGGAGTTCAGCAAAAGGGAGAGATCATCGCGCATCGGCGCATTCTAGGGTGCCGGGGGGAGACGGGCAAACCCCAATGCCACGCGCCCGACGGAAAACCGCCTGCGGGCAAACATTCAGCCGGGTGCGGATGACCGGTCAGTCATGGGCCACAGCCCGCGTGGCATCTCGTTCAAGCTGTCTGGAACAACGTTTTGCGCTCAACCGACGGGCGCTTTTTATGACCTGGAGCAGTTTGGCCCGAGCGCTTGCTTGTGTATGCTCCGTCGACGTTTCGGGCTCACCATTATAAGAACACTGCCTATGACCTTTGACACTGACCTGTTCGGCCCTTCGGCGGCGCCGGCGCAGGTTATCCGCAAACATTACGCCACCCAGATGGCGGTCGAGCGGACACGCCTGCTGTATCAGGGCTCATTGGTGCCGACTCTGTTGATGCTGGTCAATGGCCTGGTCTGCGCCTGGCTGCTGTGGGACCCCAGCCAATACCTGCTCGACAGCGCCTGGCTGGTCTGGTTGCTGGCGCTGGTGGCGATGCGGATCATCCAGGTGGCGGCCTTTGATTCGGCCATGCCCAGCCGCCAGGCCCAACCGGTCTGGCGCCGGATGTTCATGCTCGGCTCGGCGGTCAGCGGCCTGACTCTGTCGATTGCCGCCATCGCCCTGGTGCCCACCGACAACTTCATGCAACAGGCCTGGGTGTTCGGCCTGATCGGCGCGGCAATGTTGTCGGCCAGCGTGGCATACGCCGTCAGCCTCTGGGCCTTTGTGTCCTTCGCTTTGCCGTGCCTGTTGCCGGTCATCGTGTATCTGTTCTGGAACGGCACCGCGCAGCAACAGGGCTGGGGCGTGCTCGGTGTGATCCTGCTGGCGTCGTTGAGTGTGGTGGCGTGGCAGGTCAACCGCCTGATCCAGCGCGGGCTGCTGCGCCGCTTCCAGAACCAGGCCTTGATCGAGCATCTGCAGCAGGCCCGGCAACGCAGCGAGCAGTTGAACCAGGCGCTGATGCGCGAAGTCGAGCAGCGCTGTCAGGTCGAACAGGACTTGCGTGACGCCCAGGTCGGCCTGCAAGACCGCATGGCGCTGCGCAGCCAGGAATTGGACGCCGCCAGCCTCGCCCTGAATAAAAGCGAGGCGCGCCTGGCCATGGCGCTGCAAGCCAGTGAACTGGGCCTGTGGGACTGGAATCTGCAGACCGATGAGGTGCACCACACCCAGCTCAAGGAACTGTTCGGCCTGGAACCCGAGTACGTCACCGCGATGCTCAGTCATCTCAAGCCGCGTCTGCACCCCGACGACCTGCCGCTGCTCAAGCATGCGCTGGTGGAGCACCTCAAAGGTCGCACCGAGGACTATCAGGTGGAGTACCGGATACGCCATGGCGATGGGCACTGGGTGTGGATCGAGGACCGTGGGCGCGCCGTAGAGCGTTCGCCCGGTGGGCGGGTGATCCGCATGCTCGGCACGCGCCGCGACATCAGTGCCGGCAAGGCCCTGGAGGAACAGCAACGGCTCGCCTCGACGGTGTTCGAGGCCGCCAGCGAAGGTATCGTGATTCTCGACCCGAACTACGTGTTGATCGCGGTCAACCAGGCGTTCAGCCGTGTCACCGGTTTTGACATCGACGACATGCTCGGTCGCAATGTCGTGGAGTTACCCAGCAGTCGCGACGCCCGGCGTCACTTTCCGGTGATCCGCCAGGCGCTGCTCAGCCACGGCACCTGGCAGGGTGAACTGGTGGAGACGCGCAAGAACGGCGAGCTGTACCCGCAGTGGCTGCAACTGAGCGTGGTGCGCGATGCTCGCGGCAATGTCAGTCATATCGTCGGCTTTTTCGCCGATCTGTCCGCGCGGCGCGAATCCGAGGAGCGCATGCGCTACCTCACCCATTACGATGAGTTGACCGGCCTGGCCAACCGTTCGCTGTTTCGCGAACGACTGCGTGAAGCCCATCAGCGCGTGCGTCAGGGTGGGCGCAGCCTGGCGCTGCTGCACATCAACCTCGACCGTTTCAAACTGCTCAATGACAGCCTTGGTCATGAAGTGGCCGACCAGCTCTTGCAGAAAATGGCGCGGCGGCTGATCAACGCACTGCCGGAAGCCGACACCATCGCGCGCCTGTCCGGTGATGAATTCGCTGTGCTGTTCGATGCCTATGGCAACTTGTCGAGCCTGGCGCGCGTCGCGACTCGGCTATTGGCAAAGTTGCGCGTGCCGGTGACGGTGGAAGGGCACGAACTGGTGGTCAGCGCCTCCATGGGCGTCAGCTTGCTGCCGGATAATGCGCGGGAAATTTCTGCGCTGGTCAGCCAGTCGAATATGGCGATGCAGCACGCCAAGCACCTGGGCGGGAATAATTTCCAGTTCTACACCGACAGCCTGCAAGCCAGCACCCTGGAGCGCTTGCAACTGGAAAACCATCTGCGCAAGGCCATCGACGAAGGCCAGCTCACGGTGTTCTACCAACCCAAACTGTGCCTGGCCACCGGTCAGCTCAATGCAGTGGAGGCCCTGGTGCGCTGGGAACATCCGCAGTGGGGCCTGGTGCCGCCGGGGGACTTTATCGGCCTGGCCGAAGAAACCGGCCTGATCGTGCCGTTGGGTGAATCAGTGCTGCGCCAGGCGTGCTGGCAGGCCTGTGAGTGGCAGCGTCAGGGGCTGGCGCCGATTCGCGTGTCGGTGAACCTGTCGGTGCACCAGTTGCGCCAGGGCAAGCTGGTCAGCCTGGTGCGCCAGGTATTGGAGGAGACCGGGCTGGAGCCGCAATATCTCGAACTGGAACTGACCGAAAGCCAGCTGCTCGACAGTGTCGAGCACATCATCACCACCTTCCGGCAGTTGCGCGACCTGGGCGTGAAGCTGGCTATCGACGATTTTGGCACTGGCTATTCATCGCTCAGCTACCTCAAGCGCATTCCGGTGGACTACGTGAAGATCGACCAGACCTTTATCCGGGGGCTCGGTCAGGCCCGTGAGGACGCCGCGATTACCCGGGCGATCATTGCCATGGCCCACGGGTTGGCGCTCAAAGTGGTGGCCGAAGGCGTGGAAGATCAGCAGCAGCTGGATTTCCTGCGAAGCGAGGGCTGCGACGAGGTGCAGGGCTATCTGATCAGCCGACCGATGCACGCCGAGGGTCTGGCAGATTTGTTACGGAAAAATCCGGAATTTCCTTAACGACGCGGGGGCAGCCCCTGTGGCTACAAAGCCTCCACCCTTAATTTCAGTGGGGGACGGGGCGATTTAGTGCTGCATCAGGCGGGCAAAACGGCAATTCTTGTAGTATAACTACAAGCTTGCTACATCCCTGGCGTCTGCCAATAACAAGAGTCCTGCCCTTTGAACCTGTTGCAACATATCGCCCAGTCGCGCCACCTGTTACGCAAATCGGAACTCAAGGTTGCCGATCACGTGCTGCTTGACCCTGCGGCCGTGATGCACAGTTCCATGGCTGACCTGGCCCACAGCGTGGGCATCAGTGAGCCGACCATCGTGCGCTTCTGCCGCGCCATCGGTTGCTCGGGGTTCCAGGACTTGAAACTCAAGTTGGCGCAAAGCCTGGCCGCCGGGGCGAGCTTCGGCCAGTTTGCGATCCATGAAGACGACTCGGTCGCCGACTACAGCCTGAAAATCTTCGACACCACCTTGCACACCCTGATGGAAGTGCGCGAGAAGCTGGACCCGGTGGCGCTGCAAAAGGCCGTGACCGCCATGTCCCAGGCCCAGCGCGTGGAGTTCTATGGCTTTGGTGCCTCCGGCGCGGTGGCGGCCGACGCCCAGCATAAATTCTTCCGCCTGCTGCTCACAGCGGCGGCCTACAGCGACCCGCACATGCAGGCAATGTCGGCGGTGACCTTGAAGCCCACCGACGTGGCTATCTGTATTTCCCAGTCCGGTCGCTCCAAAGACCTGCTCATCACGGCCAACCTGGTGCGTGAAAGCGGCGCTTCGCTGATCACCCTGTGCCCGAGCCAGACGCCGCTGGCCGAATTGTCCACGGTGAACCTGGCGATCGACGTGCATGAAGACACCGAGATCTACACGCCGCTGACCTCGCGCATCGCTCACCTGGTGGTGATCGATGTATTGGCGATGGGCGTCGCCATGGCCCGCGGACCGAGCCTGGTCAACCACCTCAAGAGCGTGAAGCGCAGTTTGCGCAGCCTGCGGTTGTCGCCCAAGTCCGTCAAAGCCCTCGACGACTGATTCAAGGCCATACTCGGCCGAAATGTGGGAGGTGGCTTGCCCTAATGCCAGCCTGTAGGAGCGAGCTTGCTCGCGAAAAACGTCAACGATAACGCGTGCTTTCTGAATGAACGCGGTGCCTGTGAGTTTTCGCGAGCAAGCTCGCTCCTACAGAGGGCACTAGGGCAAGCCCCCTCCCACATTTGCATCCGTTGTGTGTCCAGAATCTTCACCGGGTTGTCATAGTCGTGTCATCCCCGGTGCCCATCCTGTACTCCCCGTACTCGCATTGGGAGACTCCAAAATGGCCCGGACCTACGAAGACAGCAACAGCACCGTCAAGACCCGTCGTCAGCAGGAAGACCAGCGCCGCATGGCGTTCCGTCGCGCAATCGAAGACCGCTGCGACCAGCGCCAGCTGCAGCAGAGCATCAGTGACTACCCGGAACTGCATTGGCAGGCGTCCTTGGCTGCCCAGCGAAGCGCTCAGCCAGCGCGCTGATCTGCACCCGCTCGCTGCGGATAAAGCCCAGGAACGCATGGGCCACCGGTGACAGCCGCTTGGCTTTGGCTTGCACCAGGCACCAACTGCGGTACAGCGGCAGTTCTTCCACCGCCAGCTCCTTGAGCCCGCCGGTGGCCAGTTCCAGGTTCAAGGCGTGGCGCGTCAGCAGGGCCACGCCCAATCCTGCGACCACGCACTCTCGCTGCGCCTCGGCCGAGGCCACTTCCACGGTCTGGGTGAAGTGCACGCGTTTTTCCTTGAAGTATTCTTCGCACGCCAGCCGCGTGCCGGAACCCGGTTCGCGGATGAGCAGCGTGTAAGGCTCAAGGTCTTGCAGGCGCAGCGGCCCCTGCAGGCTCAATGGATGATCCGGCAGCGCCACGGCGACGATCGGGTTATTCAGGAACGGCAGGAACTCCAGGCCCATGTCCTGGGGCACCATGGACATGATCACCAGGTCGTCGCGGTTGTCCGAAAGCCGGCGGATCACCTGGGCGCGATTGACCACGGTGAGGTGCAACTGCACTTCCGGATGCTGGCGCTTGAAGGCGGCAAACAGGTGCGGCACGAAGTACTTGGCGCTGGATTCAATCGCCAGTTTCAACTGGCCTTGAAGCGAGCCCTGCATGTCCGAGAGCTGCATATCGAGGTTTTCCAGGCGCCCGAAAATATCCCGACTGGCCCGTTGCAGGGCCTCGGCGGCCTCGGTCATGTAGAGCTTTTTGCCGACATAGTCGAACAGCGGCTGGCCGATCAGTTCTTCGAGCTGGCGAATTTGCAGGCTGACGGCCGGTTGTGTGAGGGACATTTCCTCGGCGGCACGGCTGTAAGAGCGTAGATCGCACACCTCATGAAAAATCTGAAGTTGCCGCAATGTGAGTCTCATCAATGACTTACGCATTATCTAGCCCCTCTCAGCCCCGTCATGCCGACAACTATAAGTCTTTACTTATACACAACCCAATAATTATTGATTTTTGTTAATCCCTCGGGGCGCTTAGTGTGTGTCTCGCGACTGTCATGAAACATTTGGTCACGCGCTGACCCGGCTACTAAAGGTCAAAGACGCAGCAATCGGCTCAAGGGAATTTCCAAGTGATAAAAAAGATCCTGATCGCCAACCGTGGTGAAATTGCCGTACGAATCGTGCGTGCCTGCGCCGAGATGGGCATTCGCTCGGTCGCGGTTTATTCGGACGCCGACCGCCACGCGTTGCACGTCAAGCGTGCCGACGAAGCCCACAGCATCGGTGCCGAGCCCCTGGCCGGCTACCTGAACCCGCGCAAGCTGGTGAACCTGGCGGTGGAGACCGGCTGCGATGCGCTGCACCCCGGCTATGGCTTCCTGTCGGAAAACGCCGAATTGGCGGACATCTGCGCCGAACGCGGGATCAAGTTCATAGGCCCTTCGGCCGAAGTGATCCGCCGCATGGGCGACAAGACCGAAGCGCGCCGCAGCATGATCAAGGCCGGTGTGCCGGTCACGCCGGGCACCGAAGGTAACGTCGCCGACATCGCCGAAGCCCTGACCGAAGGCGACCGCATAGGTTACCCGGTGATGCTCAAGGCCACTTCCGGTGGTGGCGGTCGCGGTATCCGCCGTTGCAACAGCCGCGAAGAACTTGAACAAGCCTTCCCCCGCGTGATCTCCGAAGCCACCAAGGCGTTCGGTTCGGCGGAGGTGTTCCTGGAAAAATGCATCGTCAATCCCAAGCACATCGAAGCGCAGATCCTCGGTGACAGCTTTGGCAATGTGGTGCATCTATTCGAGCGCGATTGTTCGATCCAGCGTCGCAACCAGAAGCTGATCGAAATCGCCCCCAGCCCCCAGCTGACCCCTGAACAGCGCGCCTACATCGGCGACCTGTCGGTGCGCGCGGCCAAGGCTGTGGGCTACGAGAACGCCGGCACCGTGGAGTTTCTGCTCGCCGAGGGCGAGGTGTACTTCATGGAGATGAACACCCGAGTGCAGGTGGAACACACCATCACTGAAGAAATCACCGGGATCGACATTGTCCGCGAGCAGATCCGCATTGCTTCGGGCCTGCCGCTGTCGGTCAAGCAGGAAGACATCCAGCACCGTGGTTTTGCGTTGCAATTTCGCATCAACGCCGAAGACCCGAAGAACAACTTCCTCCCAAGCTTCGGCAAGATCACCCGTTACTACGCGCCCGGCGGCCCCGGCGTGCGTACCGACACGGCGATCTACACCGGCTACACCATCCCACCGTTCTACGACTCCATGTGCTTGAAACTGGTGGTGTGGGCGCTGACCTGGGAAGAAGCCATGGACCGCGGCCTGCGCGCCCTGGACGACATGCGCCTGCAAGGCGTGAAGACCACCGCCGCTTATTACCAGGAAATCCTGCGCAACCCGGAATTTCGCAGCGGCCAATTTAATACAAGCTTCGTGGAAAGCCACCCTGAGCTGACCAACTACTCGATCAAGCGCAAACCCGAAGAGCTGGCCCTGGCCATCGCCGCCGCCATCGCCGCCCACGCAGGCCTGTGAGGAATACAACAATGTCCAAGAAAATATTCGTAACCGACACCATCCTGCGCGACGCTCACCAATCGCTGCTGGCGACCCGCATGCGCACCGACGACATGCTGCCGATCTGCGACAAGCTCGACAAAGTCGGCTACTGGTCCCTGGAAGTCTGGGGCGGCGCGACATTCGACGCTTGCGTACGTTTTTTGAAAGAAGACCCATGGGAGCGTCTGCGCCAACTGCGCGCCGCATTGCCCAACACGCGCCTGCAAATGCTGCTGCGCGGCCAGAACCTGCTGGGCTACCGCCATTACAGCGACGATGTGGTCAAAGCCTTCGTCGCCAAGGCCGCGGTCAACGGTATCGATGTGTTCCGCATCTTCGACGCGATGAACGACGTGCGTAACCTGCGCGTGGCCATTGAAGCGGTCAAGGCCGCCGGCAAACACGCCCAAGGCACCATCGCCTACACCACCAGCCCGGTGCACACCGTCGATGCATTCGTGGCCCAGGCCAAGCAGTTGGAGTCCATGGGTTGCGACTCCATCGCGATCAAGGACATGGCCGGCCTGCTGACGCCATACGCCACCGGCGAGCTGGTCAAGGCGCTCAAAGCCGAGCAGAACCTGCCAATCTTTATCCACTCCCACGACACTGCGGGCCTGGCTGCGATGTGCCAACTCAAGGCCATCGAAAACGGTGCCGACCATATCGACACCGCCATCTCCAGCTTCGCCTGGGGCACCAGCCACCCGGGTACCGAGTCGATGGTCGCCGCCCTTAAAGGCAGCGAGTTCGACACCGGCCTCGACTTGGAACTGCTGCAGGAAATCGGCCTTTATTTCTACGCCGTGCGCAAGAAGTACCACCAGTTCGAAAGCGAATTCACCGCTGTCGACACCCGTGTGCAAGTCAACCAGGTGCCGGGCGGGATGATTTCCAACCTGGCCAACCAGTTGAAAGAGCAGGGCGCCCTGAACCGCATGAGCGAAGTGCTGGCCGAAATCCCGCGCGTGCGTGAAGACCTCGGCTTCCCGCCGCTGGTCACTCCGACTTCCCAGATCGTCGGTACCCAGGCGTTCTTCAACGTGCTGGCCGGTGAGCGCTACAAGACCATCACCAACGAAGTGAAACTCTACCTGCAAGGCGGCTACGGCAAGGCGCCAGGCACCGTGAACGAGAAGCTGCGCCGCCAGGCCATCGGCAGTGAAGAGGTGATCGATGTTCGCCCGGCCGACCTGCTCAAGCCGGAAATGACCAAGCTGCGCGGTGAAATCGGCGCGCTGGCCAAGTCCGAAGAAGACGTGCTGACCTACGCCATGTTCCCGGACATCGGGCGCAAGTTCCTCGAAGAACGCGACGCAGGCACCCTGGCCCCTGAAGTGCTGCTGCCGATTCCGGAAGCGGGCGGTGTGGCCCGCGCCGGTGGCGAAGGCGTGCCGACCGAGTTCGTCATCGACGTGCACGGCGAAAGCTACCGTGTGGACATCACCGGTGTCGGCGTGAAGGCCGAAGGCAAGCGTCACTTCTACCTGTCCATCGACGGCATGCCGGAAGAAGTGGTGTTCGAACCGCTCAACGAATTTGTCAGCAGCGGCGGCAGCAAGCGCAAGCACGCTACCGAACCGGGCCATGTCAGCACGGCAATGCCGGGCAATATCGTCGATGTGCTGGTCAAGGAAGGCGACGTGGTCAAGGCCGGCCAGGCCGTGCTGATCACCGAAGCCATGAAGATGGAAACCGAAGTCCAGGCAGCCATTGCCGGCAAGGTGACCGTCGTTCATGTGGCCAAGGGCGACCGGGTCAACCCGGGTGAAATCCTGATTGAGATCGAAGGCTGAATCCAGCCTTCGACATTACCGCTTAATCCTCGGGGGGGCAGGTGCCCTCCTTTTTTTTGCCTGAAATCCAGGCGATGGATCGCGGCTCTCAGATTAGAAGTTCATGGTCCATTGCCCTGTCAGGCCCTGATCGCGGCTATGGGTGCCGATTCGACCGCTATAGGCCAGGCCCACGGTGTGTTGCCTGGACAATGCGAGGTCCAGGCCGGCATTCACGTCCAGGCTGTCGCGATCCAGGGATGTACCGGTGACGGTGAAGCCATCAAGCGCAATCGGCGCATTGCGATAGGATTGGCGCACCTGGCTGTCGACCGCGCCATAGAGATGTTTCCAGCCGGCGCTGAGGTGGGGCGTGAGGCTGACCTGATTATCGAAGCGGTACACCGTCGCCAAACGCAGGCCAACCGTGCTGCTCAGGTTCTGTTGAGTCTGCGCGCCGACGTTGAGCGCGGTCAGGCCACCCCTTTCCTTGAAACTGTCGCGGTGGTAACGCTGGTAGCCAAGGCCGGCGTAGGGCTCGACGTTGAAGTCCTGGCTGCCCAATTGATAGCCAAGTTCCGAGAACAGCGTTTGGCTTTGGGCATCGTAACGGGACTTGAGCTGATCTTTGTAATCGAGCAGATTGACGTTGCGCCTGTTGGTCCCGGCGTGGCTGCTGTGTATCGCACCCAGGCGCAGGGCCAGCGGGCCGTCCTGGCGCACGGCGTAGGCACCCAGATGCAGGCTGTCCAGTTCGGCGGAAAAGCGCTGGGCGTCAAGCTTGCTGGTGGATTTGGCACCCATCACACCCATGCGCCAGACTGGGTCCACCGCCCAGTCGACGCCCAGCATCAGGCCACGGGTACCCTGTTTCAGGCCGGCACTGCCGCTTCGTGGGTCCAGGCTGCCGTCGTTGCCCAAGCCCTGCACCCAAAAGTGATTATTCTCATCGGCGGGCAGCGCGCGCAGGGTCGAGAGCAATTGATTGCCGATTTGGCCGGTGACGGCGTGGGTGGCGGTGGCGAGGTTAGCGTTTTGGCTGCCGGCCAATTGTTCGAGGGCTGCGCCGATCCCGCCGGGCTGACCGGCAAGTGCTTCATTGACCTTTTGCAGCTCCTTTATATCCTCCGAGGTCAGCTCACCGGAATTGAGCAGATCAAGCAGCGCGGGCTCCAGCACCTTGGCGACCTGCACGCCGTTGTAGCTAGTGGCTTGACCAATAAGGTAACCGGCGTAGGGCGGTGGGGAAGGCGGCGCATCGGACTCGGGTTCGAAAAACCACTCAGCGTCGGCCGAATCGTAAGGCTGATAAAAAAACGGCCTGTATTCGATATCGCCGCGTGCTTGCGCGGGTTGAACACTGATGGCCACTGCAAGGCTGATGAGCGCAGCGATTCTGGGGGATGTAACAGACATGAATTCCCGACCTCTGATGAATGAGGCCGGGAATGTAGCGAGGTCGTCAGGCGATAACTGTCAGGTCATCGACCGCCGATTTGCGGGAGTAATCCTTAACGGGGTGCGAATAAAAACTCACCTGCCATTGGCTGACCGTGCCATTTCAAGGTACGACGCAACGGGTCCTGAGCGTCAACCGCGGCGCACGTAACCTTTGCCGAAATGCCGCTCCATGCGCGCCTGGATCAGCTCCAGCCCGAGGGACATCACCCAGTAGATAATCGCTGCCGTGGTGAGCATCTCGATATAGCGGTAGCTCGAGCGGCCATAGGACTGCGCCAGGAACATCACCTCCCATACGCCCATTACCGAGATCAGCGACGAGTCCTTGAGCATCGAGATGAACTGGTTGGTGGCCGGCGGGATGATGGTGCGCATGGCCTGGGGCAGGGTGACGTGCCAGAAGATCGCCCGGTCGCGCATGCCCAGGGCCAGCGCGGCTTCCCGTTGGCCGTGGGGCACGCCGAGGATGCCGGCGCGGAAAATCTCGCTCAGGTAGGCGCCATAGTTCAGCGACAACGCGATGATCCCGGCGACGATGGCGCCCGGCACCAGGCCCAGTTGCGGCAGGCCCAGGTAAATCAGCAGGATCTGGATCAGCAGCGGCGTGCCGCGAAAGAACGAGGCGTAAAAGCTGGCGATGCCAAACGCCACCGCACTTCGCGACAGGCGCCCCAGGGCGGTGACGAAGCCCAGCACCGACGACGCGACGATGGCGCACAGGCACAAAAACAGCGTCAGCGCCGCACCCTGCAGGAAACCATTGGGCGCCAGGTGCAAGCCGACCAGGTTGGGCAGCTTGTCGAGGATGATCGAGAACTTCAGGTCAAAGCTCAGGAAGAAACTCGCAAACAGGGCGAACAGCGCCGCCCAGGTCAGGTAAAGCCGTATACGAAAGCTCATCGGCTGATATCGGCGCCGATCCATTTTTGCGACAGCTTGCTCAAGGTGCCGTCCTGTTTGAGCTGGGCGAAGACCTCACGCACTTTGCTGTCCCACTGCGCGTCGCCTTTCTCGATGGCCACCGAGTTGGGCTCCGAATACAGCGGCTCGCCTGCCAGCTTGAAGCGCTTGTCCTGGGTCAGGCGCGGCTGCGCGGTGACCAGGTTGGTGAGGATCGCATCCAGGCGCACGCCCGCGCCCAGGCCGAGGTCCTGGAATGCCACGTTGTCGGTGTCGTACGGGGCAATCTGCACATCCTCGAACGGGTACTGCAACGGCGTGTCTTCGGCGCCTTCGATTACCAGGTTCTTGTTCAGGTAGCTTTCATAGCTGGAGGCGCTGGTGAGGCCGACTTTCTTGCCGCTCAGGTCCTTGGCTGCATGGATGCGATCATCCTTGGCATTGACCACGATGACGGCGGGCGAGGCGTAGTACTCCACCGGGAAATCGAACACCTCGGCGCGCGCTTTGCTTGGGGTCATGGAGCAGATGCAGATGTCGTAGCGCCCGCTCCAGCGGCCGGCGGCAATGACGTCCCATGACGGTGTTTCCAGGCGCAGCTTGACCCCAAGCTTTTGCGCCACGGCCTTGGCCACATCCACATCGAAGCCGTCGAGCTGGTTCTGCTCATTGAGGAATGAAAACGGTGGATAGCTTTCCATCAGCACGCCGACCAGCTCTTTCTTCTGCTCGATACGGTCCAGGGTGGCGCCGCCAAAGGCTTGGGTTGAAGCGGCCAACATCGTCAGGCCCAAGGCCAACAGCGGTCGTAATTTCAAAATCGAGCACCTGAATAAAAAAGAGGTTGTTATTAACCGAACGGTACGCATTAAATAGTTATAAGAACGACTCTCATAGTGAGTTATTTTCATAAGCATATGAGTAAAAAGCATATGGGCGCAGATAGCACAGTAATTCTCGATGGCGGCATGGGCCGTGAACTGCAACGCCGTGGCGCGCCGTTCCGCCAGCCGGAATGGTCGGCGCTGGCCCTGAGCGAGGCGCCGCAAGCGGTGGAGGCCGTGCATGCGGCCTACATCGACAGCGGTGCCAACGTGATTACCAGCAACAGCTACGCGGTGGTGCCGTTTCATATCGGCGAAGCGCGGTTCGCTCAAGAGGGCCAGGCGCTGGCCGCCCTGGCCGGTGAGCTGGCGCGACGGGCGGTGAATGCATCCGGCAAAGCGGTGCGCGTTGCCGGTTCATTGCCGCCGTTGTTCGGCTCCTATCGGCCCGACCTGTTCCAGGCCGAGCGCGTGAACGAACTGCTCACACCTTTGGTGCAAGGCCTGGCGCCTCACGTTGACCTGTGGTTGGCGGAAACCCAAAGCTCCATCGTTGAGGCTCGGGCGATTCATGCCGGCCTGCCGCAGGATGGCAAGCCGTTCTGGCTGTCGTTTACCTTGAAAGACGAAGACACCGATGATGTGCCGCGCCTGCGTTCCGGCGAGCCGGTGGTGAAAGCGGCCGAGGCGGCGGCGCAGTTGGGCGTGCAGGTGTTGCTGTTCAACTGCAGCCAGCCGGAAGTGATCGGTGCGGCGATTGATGCGGCGCGTGAAACGTTTGTGCGATTGGGCGTCGCGATTCAGATCGGCGCCTATGCCAATGCGTTCCCGCCGCAACCCAAGGAAGCCACGGCCAACGATGGCCTGGACCCGTTGCGTGAAGATCTCGACCCGCCGGGTTACCTGCATTGGGCGGCTGATTGGCAAGCGCGTGGCGCAAGCCATCTGGGCGGTTGCTGCGGGATCGGGCCGGAACATATTGCGGTTTTGGCCAAGCACCTGACCAACTGACTCACCGCAGGTCAAAACTGTGGGAGGGGGCTTGCCCCCGATAACAGAGTGTCAGTCTCAGCCTATTTGGCTGATACACCGCCATCGGGGGCAAGCCCCCTCCCACATTGGATTTGTGTGGGTTGTCAGAGCTAGGTTCGGCATTCGGCCAGTGTTTTAAGCTGACCGGAACCGGCCTGGTTCGCTTGCGACAACCACGCCTCAAACCCCGCGCCTACCTTCGGCCATTCCGAATCCAGGATCGAATACCACGCGGTATCGCGGTTCTGCCCCTTGACCACCATGTGCTGGCGGAACACGCCCTCAAAGCTGAACCCCAAGCGCTCGGCCGCATACCTGGAGCGCGCATTGCCGTTGTTGCATTTCCACTCCAACCGGCGGTAGCCCAGTTCGAACGCATACTTGGCCAACAGGTACACCGCTTCGGTACTTTTTGGCGAACGCTGCATCGGTGCGCCAAAGGTGACGTGGCCGATTTCGATACGACCTTGCGCCGGGACGATGGACATCAGGCTGAGGATGCCCTGGACCTGGCCGGTTGCGCGGTCGACCACGCTGAAAAAATACGGGTCGCTGTTAGCCGCATGGTTGTTCAGCCACGCATCGAAGGCGCTGCGCTCTGCAAACGGGCCGTAGGGCAAGTAGTCCCACAGCTTCGGATCAGCCCCAGGGCCTTCGAGGGCTTGCCACAGTTGGTCGGCGTGGCGCGCCGGGTCGAGCTTTTCCAGACGGATAAAACGCCCTTCGAGCAGTTGCGCGGCAGGCGCGGGGGCGCCGTTCCAGTCGGCGAGGGAAGTGGACATGCTGCGCTCCTTAAAGACCTTGGCGAAATTGGATGAAACCCGGGCGTTCGGCGATGCGTTCGTAGAGTTGGATCGCCGTGGCATTGGTCTCATGGGTCAACCAATGCACCTTGCAGCAGCCGTCGGCGCTGGCGGTGGCGTAGACGAATTCGATCAGTTTGCGTCCGACACCGGTGCCGCGTTGGGCCGGGTCCACCAGCAGGTCCTGCAGGTAGCAGGAATTCTCGATGCTCCAGTTGGAACGATGGTAGATGAAGTTAACCATGCCCACCGCCTTGCCGTCCTGCCAGGCCAGCGCCGAATGGGTCGGCTCGCGGGCGTCGATCAGGCGTTGCCAGGTGCTCTGGCTCACGGCGTCCGGCAGTTCGGTGTTGTAGAACTTCAAATACGCCTGCCACAACGGCAGCCAGGCGGTGTGGTCGGCGGCGGTGACCTGGCGGATGTCGATTGGGCTCATTCTGCAACTCCTTGGGGAATAAAGCGGGCGAGGGTCTGGTCGCGCACATCGGCACTGGCGGCCAGGCCTTCGCGCACGCCGGCCATGTCGGCGGCGCTGCGGTTCTGGCTGAGCTTGCGTTTGCCGACCAGGCGGTCGATGGGCAGGGCGAAGCCGACGATGGCCTTGAGCATGGCGTCGACGTAGTCGGCCGGCGCGTCGCTGACGGCCCAGGGCTGGGCGCGGCCCTGTTCATGGTGATCGGTGAGGGCGCTGACCACCTTGAGTAATCGCTCGGCGTCGCTGAACACGTCGGCCTTGCCGTAGGCATGCACGGCGAGGTAATTCCAGGTGGGCACCACTTTGCCGTGCTCGGCCTTGGAGGGGTAAAACGCCGGGCTGACATAGGCTTCGGCGCCAGCAAAGATGACCAGTGCTTCACGGCCGTTTTGCAGGTCGCGCCACTGCGGATTGGCCTTGGCCAGATGCCCATACAGCGTACCGTGGGGTCCTTCGTCTGGATTGAGCAGCAACGGCAGGTGGCTGGCCTGCAGACCGTTTTCACCCACGGTGACCAACTGCGCCAGGCGCGTGTGCTGGATCAGTTGCTGAGCTTCGGGCAAATCATCGAGGGCAAAGGCGCGAGGTGTGTACATGGAAATTTTCCTTGGCGAATGCCTGCATCCTAGGCAGGCTAATGGCTCGTTGTAAGAGCCATCTAGCCCTCATTTCATAGGTCCAATATGCCTTCCGTGATCCCCTCAATGTCGTTCGACCCTGCTGGCATCGAGCTGGATCGCCGCCAGGGCCTGACACGCCAGCTGTACGGCGCCCTGCGCCAGCGCGTGCTGGATGGGCGGCTGGTCAGTGGCACGCGCTTGCCTGCCACCCGTGATTTGGCGGCGGCGTTGTCGATCTCTCGTAACAGCGTCGTGCGCGCTTACGATCAGTTGTATGCCGAGGGCTTTATTGAAAGCCGGGTGGGAAACGGCACTTATGTCTCGCGATTGCCCACAACAAAAAAACTATCCACAAAACTATCCACAGGGTTGTCAACAGGCTTACCCACAGTCTTATCCACAATCGGCCTGCATTCTGCGCAAAATTCGCCCGACGAAGTTATCCACAGTCGCGGCCTGGACAGGGTTAAACACAACCATCTCGCCCAGCCTCCTTGCGGTGTGCCGCGGGCTTTTCGCGTTGGCGTACCGGCCTTCGATCTGTTCCCTTTTGAAGTGTGGGCCAAGCTCCACGGCGCGTTCTGGCGCAAACCGGACCTGGCGCAGCTGTGTTATGGCGACCCGGCCGGTGACGAGCGTCTACGCGGCCTGATCGCCGCTTACCTGCGCACTGCGCGGGGTATGCAATGCACCACTGAGCAAATAGTGATCACCAGTGGCGCGCAACAGGCAATCAGCCTTTGTGCACAGTTGCTGGTGGAGCCTGGGGATGGCGTGGCGGTGGAAAACCCCGGTTATCGCGCGGCAGGTCATGCCTTCGCGTTGGCGGGCGGCCGGTTGCTGGGTGTGCCGGTGGACGGCGATGGAATTGACTGCCAGGTATTGAACAGCCTGGGCGATTGCCGAGTGGCCTATGTCACGCCTTCCCATCAATACCCGCTGGGCGTGGTGATGAGCCTGGCCCGGCGCCTGGAACTGCTGGCCTGGGCCGAGCGCACCGGCGGCTGGATCGTCGAGGACGACTACGATGGTGAGTACCGTTACACCGGCGCACCCTTGTCGCCCTTGGCAGCGTTGGATCGCAATGGTCGAGTGCTGTACGTCGGCACCTTCGGCAAGGTGGCATTCCCGGCCTTGCGCCTGGGCTACCTGGTATTGCCGCCGGGTCTGGTAGAGGCCTTCGCCCGGCGCCGCGCCGTGGACATGCGTCATTCCGAGGTCAGCACCCAGGCGGTGATGGCTGAGTTCATGGCGGCGGGGCATTTCCAGCGCCATGTCCGGCGCATGCGCCGTGCGGCGTTGAGCCGTCGCAATGCCTTGTTGGCCGGCTGGCCAGAGGCATTGCAAGGTGTTGGCCCATTGCCCAACGTTGCAGCGGGGCTGCACGTGACGGTGCGCGTCGACAGCCTGGCCCGCGAGCAGCAGTTGCTCGAGCAAGCCCGCGCAGTGGAGGTCGAGATCAACGGCTTGAGCAGCTACTGGCTACCAGACTCCAGCGCGCCGCCGGATCAGCGCGCCGGCCTGGTGCTGGGATTCGCCGCCGTGCCTGAAGCGGGCATCGCGCAGGCGCTGGCGCGGTTGCGCCAGGCCTGGCGAGTGTGATCAGGTGCCCGACTTGATCTTGGTCCAGGCCCGCGTCCTGGCGCGCTCCGCATCACGCCCCAGAGGCTTTAACGTATACAGCGTCGCCATCGCCGCTTCGGTCGGGTAGAGGTTGGGGTTGTTGCGAATCGATGGATCGACTCGCTCCGTGGCGTCCTTGTTCGGGTTGGGATAGCCGACAAAGTCACTGATGGGCGCGATCACCTCAGGCTGCAGCAAGTAATTGATAAAGGTATAGGCGTCCTGCGGGTTTTGCGCACCCTTGGGGATGGCGAGCATGTCGAACCAGATCGGCGCGCCCTCTTTGGGCAGGCGCATGTCTACGGTCACTCCGTTGTTGGCCTCTTTGGCGCGGTTGGCGGCCTGGGAGAAACTGCCGGAATAACCCACCGCGACACAGATGTCACCGTTGGCGATGTCGGCCATGTACTTGGACGAGTGAAAGTAGGTGATGTACGGACGGATTTTCATCAGCAGCGCTTCGGCCTTGACGTAGTCCGCAGGCTTGCTGCTGTTGGGGTCCAGGCCCAGATGCTGCAAGGCCAGGGGCAGGATTTCCGAAGGTGAATCCAGCAGTGCAACCCCGCATTGCTTGAGCTTGCTGATGTTCTCTTCGTTGAAGATCAGGTCCCAGCTGTCTACCGGCGCATTGTCG
Organism: Pseudomonas orientalis; assembly: GCF_001439815.1. Taxonomy (GTDB): domain Bacteria; phylum Pseudomonadota; class Gammaproteobacteria; order Pseudomonadales; family Pseudomonadaceae; genus Aquipseudomonas; species Aquipseudomonas orientalis. The sequence continues at coordinate 58,304 of NZ_JYLM01000015.1, forward strand.
CCCAGGGCTGCTTTGACCTTGGCCGGGTTGTAGCCGATGAGGATGGTGCCGTACATGTAGGGCACGGCGAATTTATTGCCGGGGTCGTTGGCTTCGATCAGCTTCATCAGCTTGGGGTCGAGGTGGTTCCAGTTCGGCAACTGGCTGCGGTCCAGGGGCTGGAACACGCCGGCTTCGATCTGCTTGGCGAGGAACACGTTGGACGGCACCACCACGTCATAGCCGGAATTGCCGGTGAGCAGCTTGGCTTCGAGGGCTTCGTTGGTGTCGAAGATGTCGTAGACCAGCTTGATCTTCGGGTTCTGGGCCTTGAAGTCTTCCAGCGCCTTGGGGGTGATGTAGTCGAACCAGTTGTAGACCTTGAGGGGTTTTTCTTCGGCGTGCACCGCGCTACTGGCGATGGCCGCGCACAGGGCAAATGACTTGAGCATATTCATTGGGCTGCTTCCTCAAAACCTTCGAGAACGTTGACGGCGTTGATGCCGATTTCTTCCACGGCGTAGCCGCCCTCCATCACAAACAGCGTGGGCTTGCCGAGCCTGGCAATGCGCCGGCCCATGGCCAGGTAGTCGGGGCTGTCGAGCTTGAACTGGGAGATGGGGTCGTCCTTGAAGGTGTCGACGCCCAGGGACACAACGACGACGTCGGCAGCGTAGCGCTCGATTTCTGCGCAGGCCTGTTCCAATGCCGCGCTCCAGCAGGCCCAGCCGGAGCCTGCCGCCAGTGGATAGTTGCAGTTGAAGCCTTCACCGGCACCTTCGCCCCGCTCATCGGCATAGCCGAGGAAGAACGGAAACTCCGCCTCGGGATGCCCATGGATCGAGGTGAACAGCACATCGCTGCGCGCATAGAAAATCGATTGCGTACCGTTGCCGTGGTGATAGTCCACATCAAGGATCGCGACTTTCTTTTGGCCTTGATCGAGAAATGCCTGCGCCGCGATGGCCGCGTTATTGAGGTAGCAATACCCGCCCATCAAGTCGCTGGCGGCGTGATGCCCAGGCGGACGGCACAGGGCGAAGGCACTGTGTGCGCCGCGCTGTATCGCTTGTTGCGCGGTGAGTGCTACTTGCGCTGCGCTGTAGGCGGCTTGCCAGGTGCCGGCAGTAATCGGTGCGCCACCGTCGAAGCTGTAATAACCCAATTGACCGTGCAGGCTGGTCGGCAACACGCGGCGCAAGGTACGCGCAGGCCAGGTATAGGGCAGCAAGTCGCCGTCCTGGCCGAATTCGGTCCAGCGCTCCCACGCCCCTTTGAAGAACGCCAGGTAGTCAGGGCTGTGGATGCGTTGCAACGGCGCCAGGCCGAAGTCGTCGGGTGCCTGCACAGGGCCCAGTTCGCGGTCCTTGACCCGTTGCAGCACGTGATCGGCGCGCGAAGGCATTTCGAAACAGGGCATCAATTGCCCGTCCATCAGTTCGCAACGGCCATGGTGCAGATGATGATCATCCGAATAGATCGTCAGCATGTGGTTGTTCTCCGAAGGCTGGCTGGGATGCCTTGCAGTGTTGCGACAGACCGGCGTTTTGGAGAATGGTAGAAACGGCCAAAAAGGGATCGATATGGCCAATGTATCTGTCCGTTATTCGCCCCTGCCTAGGGCCTGAACTGACTCGGCGCCACACCGCTCCAGCGCAAGAAGGCGTGGCGAAAGCTTGCGGTTTCGCTGAAGCCCAGTTGCTCGGCTATGCGATAGATCGGCAACTTATCGTCCCCCAGCAATTGCTTGGCGCGTTCGAAGCGCAATTCGTCCAACAACTGCTGATAGCTGCAACCCAGGTCATGCAGATGTCGGCGCAGAGTGCGCGCCGAGCAGTTCATCTGCTCGGCCAATCCGTCCAGGCCTGGCGCGGCACCCAACTGCGCGGCGAGCAACTGCCGCACCCGGCCCAGCCAGCTCTGGCGGCCGGTGAACTCGGCGCTCTGTTTGCGGCAACGCTCTACCATGGCGCAGTGGGTAATGGCATCGGCCAGAGGCAAGGGTTGTTTGAGCCAGTGTCGGTCGAAGGCAAAGGCGTGGCTGGCTGCGTCAAATTGCAGCGAACAGTCAAACTGCTCGGCGTACCGTGCGCAGTAATCCGGCGCGCTGTAGGCCAAACGCGCCCCGAGCAAGGGCAGGGGACGGCCGAGCAGGTCGTTGCAGATGACCTTCAGCGATACCAGGCAGAACTCGACATTGAACGCGGTCAGGGCCGGGTCCTCACGGTAATCGCTGGCCGTGAACCAGACGCGCTCTCCCTCTTCTTCCAGGCTCAACGCAAAAAGTGTTCCCAACAACGCCGGGTAGCGCAAGGCCAGGCGCAAAGCGTCACCGAAGGTGGCACTGGTGAGCAGCGCATAGCCGAGCATGCCGTAGGACGACACGTGCATGCGCCGGCCCAGTTCCAGGCCGATGTCTCGGCGCAACGCGACGGCGTTGGCACACACGCGCATTTCCTGATGGGTGGTGATACGCGTGTCGGTGCGGCTCAGGTCGGCGCCGCCGATGCCGCTGCCGGCCAACAAGGTATTGGGGTGAATACCTTCGGCGCTGAACGTGTCGAGGACCAGGGAAACGGCATTGAGTGTGGTCAGGTGCGAATGCAGCATGGTGGCTTCCAGCCTGGGTTTAGCAGGCTGGAGCAAGTTATGTGCCGTGATGCCTGTGCACGTTCATTCAGGTTTGGCGGGGAAAAAGAATTGCCTGGCCTGGGTCAGGTTGATGGTGCTGCGGTAGAAGGCGATCTGTTGTTCGGCAGTGAGCCTGCTGACGTCGTCAGCCGCTGTACCCAGCGTGTGCTCCTGCGGGGTCTTCAAGCGTGCCGACAAAAACCTGTCGGCAAACGCCACTGTGCTTGAGTAATGGAAATGGGCGTACCAGATCACGTTGCGGGTGGTCGGGTCGGTGAGGGTGTATTCGTCCAGATAGTCCTTGGTACTGCTTTTGAGTCGACGCCGACTGGCGGTTTTCTTGATGCTGATCAGGTTATGTTTGTTGAGCCATTCCACACCGGCCATGGTCGGCGGCTGTTGCTTGATCATCGTTTGCATCCGTTCATTGGCCTGGTGATAAAGGCCTGTCGCGGCATCTTCGAGTTGCTTGCGCATGGCCACAGCCGGGTGCTCGGTGCTTTCGGTTACGTTCAACTGCGTCAGCGACTCGTCGATGTCTTGTACGGCCTGCTCCAGCAATCTTGCGTGCTGATGCAACTTGTACTCGATGCCGGTCGGGGTGCGCGAAGGGTCGCTTGCCTGCTCGGTGACACTGGTTTGAAACGCCGGCAGCGCGTCCAGTAATTGTTGGCCGCGGCCCAGGCTGCTATCGACGGTGACCACGGGCCGCGGGGTCGCGGAGGCTTGCGCTTCGACGTGCTGAACCCATTCCCCTGGGTTTTTTTCATGAAACGTGGCGATCACCTCGCCGGTCAACGGTGACCGTATATCCACCAGGTCGGTTTCCAGACCCAGTGGCGTTAACCGCGGGTCGCCGGCCAGCGTGCCGTTGAAGCGGGTGTGGATGAACTTTTTCACCGGTCGTGGTGGTGAAGGGGGCGGTGTGGGCCGGATGCGCCGGCTTTCCTGTTCAACGTGCAGCGGAGCAAGTTCGCTGCTGGCCCGCGCGGAGAAACCACGCAACTGTTCTCGCAGGCTGGCGAGAGGTTCAGCGAGGATTCGCTCGGGGAACTCCTGGGCGACATCTTCCAGGCGCTCGTCGATGAACTTGAATTGTTCGACCAGGCTGCCCAGCGCCTCGATGCGTTCGTCCAGGCGCGCCTCGCTGCGCTCTTTAAGGGTGTCGCGCAGGGTTTGCACCGCGATGTCGGCGTAGTCGATGGTTTCGCCGAGCATCTTCCAGGCGCCTGGGTCGGTGGCGAGGGTTTCCGGCTGCAGGCATAAATTGCGCGCCATGGAAATTTGCAGGGCCTTGAGGTCGTCGATGTTGTAACGCAGGTTTTTCCTGCTGCTCCTGATCAGTTCCATGCCCGCGCGCGACAAGGACTCCAGTTCGGTAAAGCGAGATTGCGCATAAGCCAGGCGCTCGATCATCGGCGGGCTCATCTCGGCCAGTTGTCGGAAGTCCTCCAGATGCTCGGCCTTGGGCGGCTTCACGCGGCTTGAGAGGTGGTCCAGTACCTTGGTGATGGCGGGTGCGAAGGTAATCAGCTGTTCATTGATGCCGGTTTGATTGAGGTCCAGTTGAGCTTTCAGATAACCGAGCAGTTTTTCCTGAAACTTTTTCACCGGGGTGAAGATACTCAGGGTCATCAGTTGTTGTCGTGCCTTCTCGTAGCTTGTGCTCTGGCTGTCGAGCTTTTGCAGGTACGCCCCTCGTTTGGCCTGGGCTGAGGTGCCCGGGGCCTCAGACATTGCCCTCTGGGCCTGGCTGAGCTCGCGCTGCGCCTCTTTTTTGGCATTTTCAAACGTCTCCAATTTAACGCGCAGTTCATCGGACTTGATCTTTGCCTGGTCGATGGCCCGCCGGGTCTGGGCCTGGATGCTTTCAGCGCGCAGGCTGATCCGGGAATCGACGAACCATGCACCTCTGGCATTGTGGATCACCGACAAGCCCGTGGGCGCTGACTGAGCGGGGTCGACGATCACGACCGTGCCGCCATCCTGCAGCGCCACCTCGAACCAGTCTGCGCCGACCTGAGCGTAGTAACGCTGCTCGTGCCGATACAGGTGCTGGTCGACACCGGGTGCGCTGATTGGGTCTTTGAGGGCCGCGGGTTTAGCGATTTTGTAACGGTCCAGCGCGGCAGCCAGGCTGGCGGCGGTGCGCTTGACTGCGCCAGTGGTGTTCAGCGGCTGGGTATGCTCTGGAGGCGGTGCAAGGGACTCGCGCTCAGGCAATTGTTCCACGGTAAAAGTCAGGGTGGTTTCGGCCGCGTCAGTAGACGTATCAGGTGCCTGGCTCTGGTCCCTGGCCGGCTCGACACACGGGCTCTTGCGTCGGGTCGCATGCAAGGCGAGCGCCATGCCAAGGTTGAGCAACACATCGGTCAGGACCGACCATTTAGCCGGTTGATCACCGTGCTCATGGGCCTCGGAAAAGGCTTGCACATCATCGTTGATCTGCCAGAACCAGGCGACGGTACTCTCCGCGCGGTTCATAAACGGCGACGAGGCGTTGAAGAGCCGCCAACTGGCCTTGGCCAGCGAGTTCCAGCGGTTTTCGACGTTCGATAGGGATTGACGGTCCGCCAGGTCGATCAACGCGCCGGCATTGCTGTCGAACAGTGTGTTGAAAAGATCGCCGTTGAGTACCTCTTCGCCAAGGCTCATAGGGCCGCTGTAGATCCAGAGTTTGTCGGGCTCCACCACAGAGTCGATGACCGCCCAGGGCGAGGGCAGTGTGCTGGGAAACACGTAGTTGGTGTAGTCGCTGCGCACCGAGTCCGGAAGCCAGGCGACCACGGCATTGCGCAGTGCCGGGGACTGAGTGATTGCATACAGCAGGTTGGCCGGCGAAGGGAATTGCGTCAGCACCGGTTCGAACAGCGGGAGATACAACAGGCAGGGACCGTCCTCTGCGCGCTTGGGCCCGATGACATACATGTGGGTGACCACGTCATGGTCCTGGGTGGTCCGGCGCTGGGGCACGAAACTCAAGCGTCGCATCACGATGGCCTGTCCGTCGACGTAGCGGTCGCTGCTTTGGGTCTGCATCACCGCGGCGACATAGCGGTAGCCACGCTCATCAATGCCGGCCTGCTGACGAATCTTGTTCTGCAAGGCCAGCATCGGCAGTTCCACGCGCAGGTATTGACCATACAAAGCCTTGCGCCTGGCCGACTCCACAGGGTCATCCACCAGTTTGCTGCGTATCAACGCCGGGTAGGTGGTGCCGATATCGATTCGGGTGATGAGCGTTTGGACGTAATCAACGGTCAACCACGCCGGTATGGAGTGTCGCGCGTCCGTCACCAGTGAAGTGTTGCCCCACGGCAACCCGGTCAGGTTTTGCAGGGCCAGGTCGTCGAGGCTGAAGGTGGTGGTTTCGGTCTGGCCGGGCACGGGGAACAGGCCCCACACTATTTGGTTTTCAACCCGAACCCGCAACTTGTCCAGTGCCAGGTGTTGCGCCTCGGGGTGGTCCTTGATGATTTCGGCTTTCATGCGGTCCAGCGCGTACTGCCCTATGTCGGGGATGCCGTCCCTATAGGTATTGCCGGCATTCAGGCGGTGCAGTGTGGCCAAGTCCTTGAGGTGTCGCGAATAGGAGGCCTGGTCGATGGTGGAGGCTTCGGCCAGCCAGTGCGGCAATGCCGTCTGATACCAGCCCAGGCCGGGCCCATCGGGATGAGGCTGCTCCATCCTGTCTGGGGGGGCGCTTATCGCCGTGGCGGGTGTGTCATAGGAGACGGTCACTTGCCGGGTGCCTTCAAGCTGGAGGGCGATGAGCTTGAAGGCCAGGTGATCAAAATAATTGTCATCGGGCTCATGCAGGCGCCACTCCAGACGATCGTAGGCCGCAACGCCGACCAATTGAGCCGACAAAGATGCCCCCAACTGCGCCATGGAGGCGAATTTTTCGTACCCGTTGTCCATGGAGTAGCTAAGAATGCGGGTCTGCCCTTGCGATTGCCCCACGAGTACGGCATTGAATACCAGGTCGGTGTGCTGGGTATTCGTGCCCCTGACCAGCTCGACATCCACTAGATAAGCGCGGCTCTGGAAGCGGTCGTTGACCCGGCGAATCGCCCGGTCCGGGCTATGGAACAGGCTGCGGGCCAAGGCGCAATCTTCTTCGGTCCAGCCGTCGACGTGCTGGACATTCCAGATATCGCGCAGTGTGCTGGAGAGCTTGTGCCAGCGCGGGCCGTTGCCGTTGCTTTGGTTCCAGAAGCCGACTAATTGCTCCTCATAGGCGCGGGGCATGACCTTGGCCAGGATATTGATCGTGTTGGCGATTTCTACAATGCGCACCGGCAGGTGGACCGGCGGTTCCACCACCGGCGCTCGGGTCAGAAAGTGTTCGCCCTCCAGGCACAGGGTGGGTGTCCAGGTGACGGACTGTCTGGCGAGTACGGTACTGAGGGATTGGTAGTGAGTCTGCCCGGCAACGATCCGATCATCGCTGAGTTCCCAGGTCGGGGTGCCTATCAGCGTGTTGTTCGGGTCGATGTGCAGGTCCGGATACTGCTCTTGCAAGGACTGGCGCAACAGCTCACGGGCGGTTTCCGTGAAAGACGGTGCGACGTTGAGCAGCAGAGCGATCAGTTTATCCTGTTGATTGTCGCCCTGTGAGGTGGAGCCTGAAGTGGTCATTATGCAGCCCTGTTTTGCCGATGGATGGGAACATCCCGAGGCGGGTGCTCGGGGTTCCCATGCTAGGCAGCGGCAGGTCGGGGCTGGGGGTGCTTATGTAGCGGGGCTTGGTGGGTTCAGTTCGGCTTGGCGAGCAAGTCCAGCTCCATCAAGCGTCGAACGTCTTCGATGGCAAGGCTTGTACCGAGCAAGGCGTGTAACTTGCCGAACGCCGCTTCTCGGGTCATCCCGCCGCCGGACACTACACCGACGCCTCGCAAGCGACTGCCGGCTTCATAGACATCCAGCTCCACGCCGCCTTCATGGCATTGGGTAATGGCAACCACGACCACATCCTGCTCCCGCGCGCGCTGCAGGCTGGCGAGGAATTGCGGGTTGTCGCTTGGCCCGGTGCCGCTGCCGAAGCACTCCAGCACCAAAGCCTGAATACCGCTGCCGAGCATTGCGTCCAATTGTGCAGCGCCGATACCCGGTACCAGCGGCAGTACACCGACGTTCGCCAAGGCTTTGGGCTGACGGTAATGCAGAGCTGGGGGCAGGGGCTCGGCACGGGCGAAATCATTCCGGCGCTGTAAGGCCGCAAACGGATTGCGTCCAAAACTGCGGATTTTTGCACAGCTCGTCGGTGCCATCAGTGCGCCGTGGAAGTACAAATGTACGCCTGGCGCCAAGCCCTTGCCGAGTGCGGATAACGCGCCGCTGACGTTTTCCCAGGCATCGCTGTCCGGCACGCCGGCCGGCAGCATGGAGCCGGTGAATACCACGGGTGCCGGCAAGCCCAGCAGTTGAAAGGTCATGGCTGCCGCGCTGTAGGCCAGGGTGTCAGTGCCGTGCAGGATCAGCACCGCATCGCAGCCGTTGTCCACGGCTTCAACCACGGCAGTACGCAGGCGCTGCCAGTAGGCGGGGTTCATATTGGCACTGTCGATCAGTGGCGACATTTCCTGAAAGCGCCACGCGGGCACGGGTGCGTCGGCAAGCTGTTCGCGCATGCGCGCTTCAAAACCTGAAGCGGGTGCCAGGCCATTGGCGCTGGCCTGCATGCCGATCGTGCCGCCGGTGTAGAGCACCATCACGTTGTTAGCGGGTTGCATAAGAAATCTCCTGAACGAAAAACGCCGCCGGGCCCAGAGCATGCCCAAGGCCGGGCGGCGTGTCATCTAGCGGTGATTAACGTTGCGCTTGAGCGCTCAGTTCAGCTGCCGGAGCTGCTTGGGTTTTCACCGGGTTGGCCGGCCAGGCCTTGCGGTCCAGGTCCAGGTCGGGGAACTGGCTGGAGTCGAACACCGGGGTTTTGATGCCCGCTGCGCGCTGGTTGTCATAGTCGTTGAGGATGCGCATGGCGATCTTGAACAGGAACGCCAGGGCGAACAGGTTGACGAACGCCAGCAGGGTCATGGTGATGTCGGCGAAGGCGAACACGGTGCTCAGGTTCTCGATCGAGCCCCAGAAAATCAGCACCAATACCAGCGCACGATAGCCCATCAGCACCTTGCGGTTGTTACCCACCAGGAAGCGCAGATTGCTCTCGCCCAGGTAGTAGTTGTACATGATCGAGGTGAACACGAACAACGCCAGGGCCACCGAGATGAACATGCGGCCCCAGTCACCGACCACTGCCGCCAGGGAGTTCTGGGTCAGGGCAATGCCGTCGCCTTCAAAGCCTGGGGTGTAGAAACCGGAGAGCAGAATCAGCAACGCGGTGCAGGTGCAGATCACGAAAGTGTCGAGGAACACGCTGAACGCTTGCACCACGCCTTGGGCGATCGGGTGTTCTACCGAAGCGACGGCGGCCACGTTAGGCGCGCTGCCCAAACCGGCTTCGTTGGCGAACACGCCACGTTTCACGCCCATGATGATCGCGCTGCCCACCAGGCCACCGAAGGCCTGGTCGAGGCCGAAGGCGCTCTTGACGATGGTCGCGAGCATGGCCGGCACGTGGTCGAATTGCAGCACGATCACGTACAGGGTCACGGCGATGTAGACCAGGGTCTTGACCGGCACCAGCAGGTCGGCAATCGAGGCGATACGCTTGATCCCGCCGATGAACACCAGGCCCAGCAACACCGCCAGCGCGAGGCCGGTGTAGGTGGTGTCCAGACCAAAGGCGTTGTTCAGCGAGTGGGTCACGGCGTGGGCTTGCAGGCCGTTGAAGGCAAAGCCGAAGGTCACCAGCAGCAGGAACGCCATCACCATCCCCAGCCAGCGTTTGTGCAGGCCGTGCTGGATGTAATAGGCCGGGCCACCACGGTAGGTGCCTTCAGCGTCGGTGCGCTTGTACAACTGGCCAAGGGAGCACTCGATAAAGCTCGAAGACATGCCCACCAGCGCGGTGACCCACATCCAGAACACTGCACCCGGTCCACCCAGGGTCACGGCAATGCCGACACCTGCGATGTTACCGGCACCCACACGGCCGGCCAGGCTGAGCATCAGCGCCTGGAACGAGCTGAGTTGGCCGGAGCTGCTTTTCAGGCTGTCTTTAAACACCGAGAACATGTGGAAAAAGTGACGCAATTGAACGAAACGCGAGCGGATCGTGAAATAACCGCCGAGCCCGACAATGAGCACGATCAGTACTTTCCCTGAGAGGAAGTCGTTGATGACTTCGAGCATGGAGTGTTCCTCGCTGATTTTCTAATGGCAAACGCAGGACGGTCCGACACATCGCTCGGCACCAGGCAGTGCACGACGCTCGATCCCCATCCTTTTGCGGGTGTTGTTATTCATGCGCTTTCGCGTGGTATCCGGGCCTCGTTACCGACGGCTGCAGACGCGAAGAGGGGCGGCACTATACCTAGGCGAGCGTGATCCGTCTGCACGGGGCGATTAAAGGTTTCACCACAATGCGAACAAACGCCACAAGCCAATGTGAGAGCAGCTGTCTGGCAGCGGCACCGCATCCTGACTCCAAGCGCTGCCAAGCCCATCGTCATCGCCTCGATGCCGACATGTGTACCCCTCATTAGTGCCTGTCGCGAGAGCTATGTGAAACGAGCTCGTTGATAGTCAAGCATCGGCACATTGTGGCACTGAAGTTAGATCGGGAAGTGCCCGACCAAAAAAGGGAATTTTTCCGACATCGCTTCCAGATATTCATTCTTTACCCTCTGCGCTCTTGTGAAATCCAGGAGCAAAGGAATGATTTCCAACGAGTTGAAGGAGGGGGTACGCGGCGTCGATCCGTCCAGCCTGTTCTCTGCACAAAACCGACGACTGGTCAAACTGACTACCCCCGTCGTTAATGAACAGGAACTCTTGCTGGAAAGTTTCTCGGGCACTGAAGCATTGTCGGCACTGTTCAGTTTCGAGCTAACCCTACTCAGTCAGGACGCTCGGCTGGAACTCAAGTCACTGATCGGCCAACCGGCGCAATTGGAAATTGAACTGGCGACGGGAGAGCCGCGCTATATCCATGGCTTTATAAGCCGTTTCAGCCTGCAAGACAGCGATAACGGTCTGGCGCGCTACACCGCAACACTAAGCCCCTGGTTGTGGATGCTGTCACGGCGTCAAGACTCTCGGGTCTTTCAAGAGCAGACGGTCGAAGCCATAATCCGTTCGGTACTGGCCGGTTACGGTACGTTGCCGGTATTCGAGTTTCGGCTGATACAGCCACTCAAAGTCCATAGTTACATCACACAGTACCGTGAGAGTGACCAAGCGTTCGTCATGCGGCTGCTTGAGCAGGAAGGCTTGTTCTTCTATTTCGTCCACGAAAAAGATAGACACACCCTGATCGTCAGCGACCACTCCCCGTCGCTGACACCGATACCGCAGCAGCCACAGATCCGCCATCACAGTGCGTCGGTCACCGAACTTGCGGACTCTATTACGCAGTGGAGCAGCCATCGGACGCTGCAGTCCGGCCGTATGTCCCTAAGGACCTTTGACTACAAGCAGCCCCGAAATGCGTTGTCAGTTGGCATAGCCAGTGTGAATAAGCAGGGTACGGTGGACCCTTACGAAATCTATGATTTATCGGGGCATTACACCCATGCCACTGGCCAGCAAGGTGAGGTACTGGCCCGGCGGCGCCTGGAAGCCATTGAAGTACAAGGCAAGACGTTCAAAGGCGCGAGTAATTGTCGGGCTATGGGATGTGGTTACACCTTTGAGCTGACCCAGCATTTTGATCACGACCGCGATATTCGGGAAGACCGTCAGTTTCTGCTGCTGTCGGTCGAGCACCGAGGCAGCAATAACTATCTGTCAGACCAACCGGCCAGCTACCACAACAGCTTTGAGTGTATCCGTCACAAGATTCCCTTTCGGCCTCTGGTCCAGGTCCCGCGTCCGATTATTTCGGGGCCGCTCACCGCCATTGTGGTAGGGCCCGAAGGTGAGGAAGTGTTTACGGACGAATGGGCGCGGATACAGGTGCGCTTTCATTGGCAACGTGAGCAAGACCCTTCCAGGGATACGACGTGGCTGCGGGTCGCCATGCCCAGTGCGGGTAAAGGTTTCGGTCATCAATTCCTGCCGCGCATTGGGCAGGAAGTGCTGGTAACTTTTCTTGCGGGGGATATCGACCGCCCGGTTGTTACTTCGGTGCTCTACAACGGCGATCACTCGCCGCCACGGTTCACTAACGCGGCGGGGTTGCCGGGCAATCGAACGTTGTCTGGCATCCAGACCCGCGAACATAAGGGGCGTGGTTTCAACGAGCTGCTCTTTGACGACACCCCCGGCGAATTGCGTGCTCGGGTGGCCACCACTCATCATGCCACCGAACTGAATCTGGGCAAGTTGGCCATGCCGCGTACAGATGGCGAAGCCCAACCTCGTGGTAACGGTGCCGAGTTGCGCACCGACGCTGCCATTGCCTTGCGGGCCGCTCAAGGAATGCTGCTGACCACCTATGCGCGCCACGGCGCGCAAGGTTCGCAATTAGACCGCGAAGAGTTGCTCGCGCTGCTGGAGGACTGTGGCGATCTTTTCCAGTCACTCGGGCAGACCGCAGCGGCACGTGGTGGGCAGCAGGTGGACAGCCAAGGCATCGAGGCTTTGCGCCAATCCTTGAATCAATGGCCAACCGCTGATAGCAACCAAGCAGGTGCCCCTATTGCCGCCCTCGCGGCAGAGGCAGGCATTGTCAGCGCCACACCGCGCTCGCAGGTGCATTACGCCGGGCAAAACCACGACACCCTCGCACAAGACAACCTGCATATGACCAGCGGTGCGGCGATGCACTTGCATGCGGGTAAAGGCATTTCAGCATTTGCCCAGGATGACGGCATCAACGTCATTGCCAATCGCGGCAAGGTTTTAGTGCAAGCCCAAGAGGACGACATTGCCCTGAATGCGCAAAAGAACCTGCAACTGTCGGCTACCGAAGGCGAGGTGGTCATCAGCGCACCGACTATTCGGCTGGTGGCCGATGACGGCAGTTACATCAAGATCGGTGGCGGCGTCGAAATAGGCACGCAAGGCAAGGCTATCGTGCATGCCGGTGAGCATGATTGGGTTGGGCCCAAGGCCGATAGTGTGGTGCCTGCGGTGTTTGGAAGGGATTCGGCGGCGCAGTGTTTGGCCTTTCACTATCCGGGCCACGATGACAAAAATCCTCGTCTTGCGGGTGATCACGCTTATCAGATTGACGTTGGCGACGGCAGCGTGATGCAGGGCGTGACTGATGCGGCAGGACTGACGGAGCGGGTTGAACGGGAGGTCATGCATCGTGCTCAGGTGACCGCGTCGCGCAAGGGGGATAAATCCAATGAGTAATTTCGGCTTTTACACCGTGGCACAGTGCAACACCCGTTTGCTTCCCAACTGCATCACACCGCGCAAACTGGAAGTGCCTGCCGACCTGCCTGGCGTGGTGATTTTCTTGCACGGCGTTAACGATCCGGGTGCGTCTTACGAATCGGTGGAAACCGGGTTGTGCCAGGGAGTTAATGAGCGGTTGGATCGGCCGGATCTTAAAGCGGGGCGATATGGGGCATATTACAGTGCCGCCAAAGCGCTCCCCCCAGAAGAACGGCGACAAAGTCAAAGGGATATCCTTGACGATCCCGACACCTACCTCTACCAGCGTGACGAAGATGATTCCAAAACCCGTAGCCTGTTGATCCCATTCTACTGGGGCTACCGAGCGGCACCGGAACATATCAAGCGCGATGATGCCGGTGACCCCTTCAAAATGCGCAACCAGTACCAGGATGTGCATGGCAATCGGCTGGACCGCCACTTTGCCAAGGCCGGTGGTTATTTCACGAACGCCACCAACAACCTGATTGAGACGTACGGCGAGGGGTTCAAGCCAAACATTAAATCCTGGGCGGCCAACAAAACCAGCAATTACCTGTACTTCGACCATGCACCGTTGCGGCACTATTTCGTGATGGCGGCGCACCGGTTAGCGATGCTTGTTCGGGAGATACGTCGCCTCTCTCCAGATGAAACCATCACCATTATGGGCCACAGCCAGGGCACCCTGATCAGTCTGTTGGCCCAGGCGCTGTTGGTGGATGACAACCAGCGCTGCGCTGACACGGTCATCATGGTGGACTCGCCTTATAGCGTATTGCCCGAGGTTACTCCCAAGGGCAGCGACACCTTGGCGACACTGATACGCATCGTCACTGCAATTACCCAGGCCCCTCACGGCCAACCGCCTCTGGCCAACCTCAGAAATCCGCAAACCTACGGCGGCCGTTCCGGCCCGCGATGGTCACCGGAACAGGGCACTCGCCTGGACAAAAACCAGAAGCTGACAGTCTTCCCCGAGCGCGACAATCGCGGCAAGGTTTACTTGTACTTCTGCCCGGACGACACCACCGTCGCACTCAAAGACGTGCAAGGCATCGGCACCTTTGGCATGCCGGATGTATTACCCAACGGCACGCCGGCCATGACGGCGTTGCACTCCTTGCGCTTCTATCAGCGGATGTGGACCAAGCGCCATCGGGACGGCGAGCCCGTACTCGTAGGTAAAACTGCTCAGCCCGAACAGATGCGGGCTGGCGGAGAATCCTACCATCCAGGTGGATGGTCGCTTCCTGCACTTGTCTCTCGGGCCGGCATACGCGCAGGTCAGGAACGCCACATCAATGCCGAGGCGCTGCATCCACCCCATGCCCCGCACATGTTCGGTGGCGAGGCAATAAGCGGTACGCCAACGACCTCGGGCCTGGACCGGCCCGACGATGTAGGCAAGAGCGTGGCGCTGGGCAAGGAGGCGGCCAAGTTTCAGTGGGTTCAAATGCCGGACGAGTATGACCCTCCGTTGACCACCCAGCGAGAAGCATTGGCGCGTTTTAACGCGCAAAGCGATGACCCGGAAGACCACACCCGTGCGGTTCGAAAGTCCACGAAGCATTCGCACCATGAGCGTGAAGAAACGCCACGGGAAGCGCGTGCGCGTATGGACATGGACAGCAACGCTTGGGAGGAGAACTCCTATCACTCGGGGGTATTGCGCAGCCCGGAAAACCATCGCTGGGTGACGGCGATGGACATTGCGATTGGGCAGGCCAGGTGCCTGGATGATCCGGTGATGCGGGAGGTGTTGGTGGCGATTGCAGATTGGAAGATGGATAAGAAGCAATTTGGGATAGTTGAAAAACTACCGGGTTGGTCGCGGTTAAGTACTCAGGCTCGATTATTGGTCAGCGCCTGTCACAAGTATTACCACTATGGAGTATTCCCTTCTTCCGAATTGGTGTCGCTGACGCCACCAACGCTAGTCACTGGTGCCTCGAAAAAGGAGCGAGCCAATGAGTGATCGTCAGTCTTACATGGAGCTGAGACCGAGCCTTACAGGCTACTTCTGGATAGCCGCGATATTGATAGCCCTTTGGCTCGGGTATGTCTGGTTTATTGAGCCGATTTCACAGGTAGACAACATGGAAAGTCGAGGCATAGGCGTAATGATTGGTAAGGGGATCATTGGCGTCTTTGGGGCATTGATACTGGCCTACAGCGGTCATTGGTGGGGCAAGGCTGTGGCCTCTGAGGAAAAACAGCTGGCCGATTACCGATCCCGTGTTATGGGCAAGAAAGCGGAGCAGATGGCCGAGCAGGAGCGCACGTATTCGCTGGAGATTCGGGGGGTAGGGATCGCGGTGGATGAAGACCAAAATTCCACTATTTGGAAGTTGATCCAAAAGAAAAATGACAACTTTGCTTCGATTTATTCGCAGAACCCTAATGACTACAGGCCCTCTTTAACTTACCGGCAAATTATTCGTGATCTCAACATTCGAGCGGCCTTCAAGCACTCAGCCCGCGACTCAGTGGCCTACTGGCCGATACCGGTATTTGCAATTGCACCGCCCAAGCAACCTGAAGATACAGGCGCAGCTAGCAATATCATGAGTGGCCGCAACGCCGCGACTCTGGGAGTGACCTTAGTCCTATGGCAGGACGCGGAAAACGCCTTACATGCTCAGGGCATGGTGGAGCGGTTATTTCAGTTTTTCGATGAGAATCCGAAGGTGCCACAGGCATTGATCGTCAGTGAAGATGGTGATGTCACTCGAAATGGTTACCGAGTTGCTGGCACTCCTGGCCTGCAAAACGTTTCAGTCGTCCCTTCCGTGTTTGAAAGCATGACCGGCCTGCTGGTAACGCGCTCGGACCGGGTTGATCGCTATATCCGCCCGTATGCCACCAATGACTCCGAGGACAATCAAAACAAGAACACCGACATGGGCAAGCTGTGGGCGTTCTACTGGAATCGCGATCGTTCATTTTTTGATTGGTATGAAGACGCCGAGCGTGCCAAAGGGTTTAAAGAGCCGGACGCCCCCGGCACCATGTCCTCCGCCTACTGGCACGCCCAACTCCCCGATCTCTGGCGAACCCTGAGCAACCGAGGCCCCGGCGAGTTCGTTCCCTCGCCCTGGCTCCCGGCCCGTTGGGCGCGCCACCAAGTAGCCGAGTTCGACGCTGCACCGGTACTCGGCTACCTGCACCGCCCCATCAAAGTCTCGATGCACGACGAAACCGGCAAGCGGCTCAAACCCGCCCTACAGGCCAAAGCACAGCAGGGGGCTTGGCTCAAAGCGCTCGACACTCTGCCCAAAGACCAGAAACCAGTGCGTGTGTTCTACGACAGCACCAACAACACCGCCGGCGAAATCGCCTTGACCGTTGCCCTGAACACGTTGAATACCGACGGTCATGGCCTTGACCTGGGCAATGTCGAAGAGGGCTACGACATCGGTCGCCGGCTGGGTAACACCGGGGTCAGCAGCACCCTTGTGCAAATCAACCTCGCGACAATCGCCAGTTACAAGGAGGGCGGAGCCAGCGCAGTGGTTTACGCGGGAGCCGATGGCAGCGTCACCGTGCAAATGGTGAGCCCACCGAACGAGGCGCGTAAGGCAATGAACCAAAAAAACCGTGGCAGTGATCCGTTCAAATATGGCGCACCGGGAGGTGGCTCATGACTAATCCCATCTGCCTGGGTGATAGCACCAGCAGCGGCGGCACCGTCGTTTCCTGCCAGTTGGCAGGTACGCATACGGTAAATGGGCGAACGCCGGCGGTACTGGGCGACAAGGCAACATGCCCGCTGCATGCGGGGGAGTTTGCTTTTGTTGAAGGGCATCCACGAAGGCGTATGAACGGTATTGCGCTAGTGTTGCAAGGGCACCGCTTGTCCTGCGGGTGCCACGGGGTTGCGAGTAATGCTGAGAATGTGAAAGTGGTTTAGAGAAGCGTTTGCTTGCAACGAACCGATTTATCGACTTTGGTGTTGACGCGCCCAGGCCGGGCCTTGGCGTTTCTGGTTTTTGCGCGTGTTTGGCGTACTCAAAAAAAAGGGCCTGAAGAACGAGCCTTCAGGCCCTCAAAAGGTGAGAGGTGTCTAGTCCCTCAACCTGGTGAGCGGTGCAACAAACACTTAGGCCTTCAACGGGACCAAGCGTGGAGCGATCATGTTTTCGGGGCGCAGGATGTCGTCGAGCATGGCGTCGTCGAGCAAGCCTTCTTCGCGCACCAGTTCCAGCACGCCGCGGCCGCTTTCAAGGGCGATACGCGCGATGCGGGTGGCGTTTTCATAGCCGATGTAGGGGTTCAGCGCGGTGACCAGGCCGATGGAGTGCTCCACCAGTTCGCGGCAGCGCGCTTCGTTGGCGGTGATGCCGACGATGCAGTGCTCGCGCAGCATGTCCATGGCGCGTTGCAGCAGGCGGATCGAGTCGAAGATCTTGAAGGCGATCAGCGGCTCCATCACGTTCAGCTGCAGTTGGCCGCCTTCGGCCGCCATGGTCAGGGCCAAATCGTTGCCGATCACCTGGAAGGCCACCTGGTTGACGGCTTCCGGGATCACCGGGTTGACCTTGCCGGGCATGATCGAGCTGCCTGGCTGGCGTGCCGGCAGGTTGATCTCGTTGATGCCGGTGCGTGGGCCGCTGGACAGCAGGCGCAAGTCGTTGCAGATCTTCGACAGCTTTACGGCGGTACGCTTGAGCATGCCGGAGAACAGCACGAAAGCGCCCATGTCGGAGGTGGCTTCGATCAGGTCGGCCGCCGGTACCAGCGGCTGGCCGCTGATGGTGGCCAGGCGTTGTACGGCCAGGGCCTGGTAACGCGGGTCGGCGTTGATGCCGGTACCGATGGCGGTGCCGCCCAGGTTCACTTCGGTGAGCAGCTCCGGCGCCAGGGTTTTCAGGCGGGCCAGGTCTTCGCTCAGGGTGGTGGCGAAGGCGCGGAATTCCTGGCCGAGGGTCATCGGCACGGCGTCTTGCAGTTGAGTACGGCCCATTTTCAACACATGGCCGAACTCGACGCCTTTGGCGGCGAACGCCTGGATCAGGCTGTCGAGGCTGGCCAGCAGCGCGTCATGGCCCAGCAGCAGACCCAGACGGATCGCGGTCGGGTAGGCGTCGTTGGTCGACTGCGCCATGTTCACGTCGTTGTTGGGGTGCAGGTACTGGTATTCGCCCTTCTGATGGCCCATGGCCTCCAGCGCGATGTTGGCGATGACTTCGTTGGCATTCATGTTGGTCGAAGTGCCGGCGCCGCCTTGAATCATGTCCACCACGAACTCTTCGTGGAAATCGCCACGGATCAGCCGGGCACAGGCTTCGCTGATGGCAGCGTGCTTGGCTTCGCTGAGCTGACCCAGTTCGCGGTTGGCGTCCGCCGCTGCTTGCTTGACCATTGCCAGGCCGACCACCAATTTCGGGTAATGCGAAATCGGAACGCCCGAGAGACGGAAGTTGTTCACCGCTCGCAGGGTCTGGATGCCGTAATACGCTTGAGCCGGTACTTCGAGTACGCCAAGCAGGTCTTTTTCTGTACGGAAAGATGCAGCAGAGGACATGACGGAAATCATCTCGATAAGGACCCGGAACTGGCCGGAACGCTGCGAATGCTAGGCTTGTGGAAGTTTTTGGGCCAATGCTGTTAAGCACTGGCCTATGCACAAACGGCATAATGTGGATGTGACCCGGTTACCATGACGGGCGTGTGTGCCAAAATGGTGCATACCCGTGGGAGGCAGTGATGAACCTTGAGAGCAAATGGCTGGAAGACTTCAGCGCCCTGGCGGCGACGCGCAGCTTTTCCCAGGCGGCGGAGCGGCGCTTTGTCACCCAGCCGGCGTTCAGCCGACGTATTCGCAGCCTGGAAGCGGCGTTGGGGCTGACCTTGGTCAATCGCTCGCGCACGCCGGTGGAGCTGACAGCGGCGGGGCAATTGTTCCTGGTCACCGCGCGCACGGTGGTCGAGCAGCTCGGTGAAGTGTTGCGCCATTTGCATCATCTGGAAGGCGGGCAGGGCGAAGTCATGCAGGTGGCGGCGGCCCACTCCCTGGCATTGGGGTTCTTCCCGCGCTGGATCGCCCAACTGCGCAACGAAGGCCTGAACATCGC
The DNA here is from genome assembly GCF_001439815.1 of Pseudomonas orientalis. GTDB lineage: Bacteria > Pseudomonadota > Gammaproteobacteria > Pseudomonadales > Pseudomonadaceae > Aquipseudomonas > Aquipseudomonas orientalis. The sequence goes on from NZ_JYLM01000015.1 coordinate 77,383, forward strand.
CACGCGGCTGGTCGCCACCAACGTGGGTGACGCCGTACACGCCCTGCGCGAAGGCGGCTGCGACCTGATGCTGGCGTTCTACGACCCGGACGCGGCGATGCAGATGGACGCCGAGATCTTCCCCTCGCTGCACCTGGGCAACACCGAAATGCTCCCGGTGTGCGCCGCCGACGCCGATGGCAAGCCGCTGTTCGACCTGGAAGGTGAGGGCAGTGTGCCGCTGCTGGCCTACAGTGCCGGTGCGTTTCTGGGACGCTCGGTGAATTTGCTGCTGCGCCAGCGCGCGCTGCGTTTTACCACCATCTATGAAACCGCCATGGCCGACAGCCTCAAGAGCATGGCGCTGGAAGGGCTGGGCATCGCCTGGGTGCCGCAGTTGAGCGTGCGGGCGGAACTGGCCCGTGGCGAGCTGGTGGTGTGCGGCGGGTCGCAATGGCATGTGCCGCTGGAGATTCGCCTGTATCGCTGCGCGCTGGTGCGCAAGGCGAATGTGCGGTTGTTGTGGCGCAAGTTGGAAGGTGGCGCGGCGCAAAATACCTGAACCCCATCTCGGGCCCAATCTCAGGCCCAATGCAGGGCAAATGTGGGAGGGGGCTTGCCCCCGATTGCGGTGTGTCAGTGACAGATAAGTGCCTGACACGCCCTCATCGGGGGCAAGCCTCCTCCCACAGGTTTTGCGGTGTTTGGGACTGACTCTTGAGTCAATAAAACTGCCGGTTTGAGCGGTAAGACAGATGGTCATCCCAGGGGCTGTTTATCTGGATTATTACGGTATACTGCGCGGCCTTCGGCCGGTCCAATCGGCCTTAATTCGTACACCAAGCCACGCCGGATTTCCCGCGTGGCTTGTTGTTTTTTGACGCGCCTGCGGGCGCCCAGAGAGAAGAGGCACGACGATGAGTGCATTGGTTGGCGTGATCATGGGCTCCAAGTCCGATTGGTCCACCCTTAGCCACACCGCCGATATGCTGGAAAAACTCGGCATTCCGTACGAAGTGAAGGTGGTCTCCGCCCACCGCACTCCGGACTTGCTGTTCCAGTATGCCGATGAAGCAGAATCCCGTGGCATCGAGGTGATCATCGCCGGTGCCGGCGGTGCGGCGCATTTGCCCGGCATGTGTGCGGCCAAGACTCACCTGCCCGTGCTGGGTGTGCCGGTGCAGTCGTCGATGCTCTCGGGCGTGGATTCGCTGTTGTCCATCGTGCAGATGCCGGCCGGCATTCCGGTGGCAACCCTGGCGATCGGCAAGGCCGGCGCGATCAACGCCGCGTTGCTGTCCGCCAGTATCCTGGGCGCCAAGCACCCGCAGTTCCATGTGGTGCTGAAAAAATTCCGTGCTGAGCAGACAGACAGCGTGCTGGACAATCCAGACCCACGCATCGCCTGAGGGTGTTGATTGATGAAAATCGGTGTAATCGGTGGCGGCCAACTGGGCCGCATGCTGGCTCTGGCGGGAACCCCGCTGGGGATGAATTTCGCTTTCCTGGACCCGGCGCCGGACGCTTGCGCGGCCGCCTTGGGTGAACACCTGCGGGCGGACTACAGCGACCCGGATCACCTGCGCCAGCTGGCCGACGAAGTCGACCTGGTGACCTTCGAATTCGAAAGCGTCCCGGCCGAAACCGTGGCCTTCCTGTCGCAGTTCGTCCCGGTGTACCCGAGCGCCGAAGCCCTGCGCATCGCCCGCGACCGCTGGTTCGAGAAGAGCATGTTCAAGGACCTGGGCATTCCGACCCCGGCCTTCGCCGATATCCAGTCCCAGGCGGACCTGGAAGCCGCCGTCGCCAGCATCGGCCTGCCGGCCGTGCTGAAAACCCGCACCCTGGGATATGACGGCAAGGGCCAGAAAGTCCTGCGCACCGCGGCCGATGTGGTCGGTACTTTCGCCGAACTGGGCAGCGTCGCCTGCCTGCTGGAAGGCTTCGTGCCGTTCACCGGTGAAGTCTCGCTGATCGCCGTGCGTGCCCGTGATGGCGAAACCCGCTTCTATCCACTGGTGCACAACACCCACGTCAACGGCATCCTGAAAGTGTCCGTGGCCAGCACTGACCACCCGCTGCAGGCCCTGGCGGAAGACTATTCCAGCCGCGTGCTCAAGCAGCTGGATTACGTCGGCGTGATGGCGTTCGAGTTCTTTGAAGTCGACGGTGGCCTCAAGGCCAACGAAATCGCCCCGCGCGTGCACAACTCCGGGCACTGGACCACCGAAGGCGCCGAGTGCAGCCAGTTCGAAAACCACCTGCGGGCGGTGGCGGGCTTGCCGTTGGGCTCCACGGCCAAGGTTGGCGAGAGCGCCATGCTCAACTTCATCGGCGTGGTGCCGCCGGTCGAGCGGGTCATGGCGATCGACGATTGCCATGTGCATCACTACGGCAAGGCGTTCAAGGCAGGGCGCAAGGTGGGTCACGTCAACCTGCGCTGCAAGGACCGCGCGACCCTTCAGGCGCAGATCCTCAAGGTCGAAGCACTGATCGCCGAACAATAAGCCGCGTCGCCGCGGGAACCATTGAGGCCCGATGTCCCTCTGATTGCAGGATGCCAAAGTCTGACTAGGCTTTGGCATGACTCACACCAATCAGAGGGAAATGCCATGGGTATCATCGGAACCATCTTTATCGGCTTGATCGTCGGCCTGCTGGCGCGTTTCCTCAAGCCTGGCGATGACAGCATGGGCTGGATCATGACCATCCTGCTGGGTATCGCCGGCTCCCTGGCGGCAACCTACGGTGGCCAGGCGCTGGGGATCTACCAGGCCGGTCAAGGCGCAGGCTTTATCGGTGCGCTGGTTGGCGCGATCGTGCTGCTGGTGATCTACGGCCTGATCAAAAGAAAGTAATCAGCCGACAAAGTCCTCTGCGCTGCGCAGGCGCAGAGGGCTAGAATGCTCGGCACTTGTACTTGCCGAGCCTCTCCATGCGCCGTCTTCTGTTGACTCTCCTCTTGCTGGCCCCAGGCCTGGCCCACGCTGGCGAACTGCCGGAAACCGACTGGCTCGAGCTGATGCCGCTGTCGGATCAGAAAGCCCTCGAGGCCATGCCCGAGATCGATCACAACTCGCCCGAAGCCCAAGGCACCTTTACCGACAAGGGCGGCCTGAAGCAGAGCAAAGGCTTGCCGGCGGTGATGTACTCCACCAAGACCGTGGCCGCCATGAACGGCAAGCACATCCGTATTGGCGGCTATCCGGTGCCGTTGGAAACCGATGCCAAGGGCCGCAGCACGCTGTTTTTCCTCGTGCCATACCCCGGCGCGTGCATCCATGTGCCGCCACCGCCGCCCAACCAACTGGTGCTGGTGCGCTATCCCAAGGGCTTGAAGCTGGATGATATCTACACGCCGCTGTGGGTCACCGGCACGTTGAAAGTGGAGAAGGTCAATAACGACCTGGCGGATGCGGCGTATGCGCTGGATGCAGGGAAGGTGCGGGTGGTAAAGGAGTCCGATCTCTAAAAGCCAACACATAACAATGTGGGAGGGGGCTTGCCCCCGATTGCGGTATGCCAGTCAAAAATGTTCTGACTGAACCATCGCTATCGGGGGCAAGCCCCCTCCCACATGTTGAACTTCATCTACAGGGCGATAGCGCCGATGCTCACGCCCAGGGTGTGGGCTTCGCCGGGCGCCAGCGTCACCACATCATCCAGCACATTCGCCGTCTCGATGCACAACATCCCCTGCCAGCCATCGTCGGCCATGTCGTCGAAGGCCTTGGCGCGTTCGGTCCACGGGTTCCAGATCACGGTCGACTTCGAACCTTGGCTGGTGAGCTGGATGCGACGTTGCCAGTCTTTATCGATAATATTCAGCTGTGCGGGGGTGTCGAGGTAGATACGGTCAGTCTCGGCAGTGAAGTGCAGCAGGCCCGATTGCGTCTTCTCGGCCCAGCCATCGGCGGTATCGATATAGGCCGACCCGTCCAGGCCTTCGACCTGCACGGTGCGCACATCGCTGACGGCGAAGTAGGCGTGCAGTGCCTGGCTGAGGGTCACGGTGTCAGTGCCACGGTTATGGCTGGTGAGGTGGATATGCAACTGGTCGTCCAGCACCAGGCTCAACATCAAGTCGACCTGATGAGGCCAGCCAGGAAAGCCGCCTGGCGGTACGGGCAGCGCGAGGTCCACCCGCAACGCTTGGCCTTCAAGCTCGGTTGCGACCAATTCCCACAGCGCCGTACGCACAAAACCGTGGGCGCCGGCCGGCTGATCGCTCTGGCGCATGGCCTTGACGCTCTGCGGGTTGCGGTCGAACACACCAAACCAGGGCCAGCACACCGGGACGCCGGTACGAATGCCTTTGCCCTGCTTGAACACCGCTTCGGGGTTGGGCCAGATCAGCGGCTGCTCGCCGTCGCGCTGGTAACTGAAGAGATGCGCGCCCTGTTGGGCCACCAACAATTCGGCGCCGTTGTGGCGGATGCGCCAGCAGTCCAGCTCGTCGATTTTCAGGGTTTCAACGTGAGGCGTGGGCATAACAAGGCACTCTCAATGGCAGGCAATGGACAATGGGGCAGTTGACCGTGAAAACCTGATGAGGTTTAACGCGCGCGCGACGGAACCGAGCGCGTGCGCCCGCTGCCATCGATGGCGACGAACACGAATACTGCCTCGGTGACCTTGCGCCATTCGCTGGACAGCGGGTCGTCGCTCCACACTTCGACCATCATCTGGATCGAGCTGCGGCCAATTTCCAGGGCCTGGGTATAGAAGGACAATTGCGCGCCCACCGCGACCGGTACCAGGAATGCCATGCGATCTATGGCCACGGTGGCCACGCGCCCGCCGGCCACCTTGCTGGCCATTGCCGTGCCGGCCAGGTCCATCTGCGCGACCAGCCAGCCGCCGAAGATATCGCCAAAACCATTGGTTTCACGCGGAAGCGCGGTGATTTGCAGGGCGAGATCGCCTTGCGGGATAGGATCTTCTTGTTCGAGTTCGATCATGCCGAGGGTGCCTCTGACCCGTGACGCTTCATGGGTATTTCAAGTGGATAGCCGTCTTCTGGAAAAACGTTTCAGCACCAACATACACCGCTCGATGCGTTTCTCGTAAGGCGAACTAAAGGGAAACTCTGCCAAATCGGCTGGATGGCACCCAACAACGTTTTGGCACAGCAGCCCGTCAAGACTGGGGTTCCTGCGCTTGCACGGGCGAGTATATCGGGACGCTGGCGTGACGACGACCACCTGAGGCTCATTTGGTCGGTAAATAGACGCTGTATCGGGGCTTTTGCGCGCAACTGTTTTCATGGCGCTGTGCTTTTTCAAGCGATTTGCTATCTTGCCAGACCCCGCCGCAAGTCCCGGGCCCGCAGTCCTTTACGATGACTACTATAAGAGAAGCCTTGCCATGTCCTCCGTGCCCGCAAGCAGCGCGCAACCGTCGCGCCCGCTGACCCGCAACGACTACAAAACCCTGTCGCTGTCTGCCTTGGGCGGGGCGCTGGAGTTCTACGACTTCATCATTTTCGTGTTTTTCGCCACCGTGGTCGGGAAACTGTTCTTCCCCGTCGACATGCCCGAATGGCTGCGCATGATGCAGACCTTCGGCATTTTCGCCGCCGGCTACCTCGCACGCCCGCTGGGCGGCATCATCATGGCGCACTTCGGCGACCTGCTGGGCCGCAAGAAAATGTTCACCCTGAGCATCTTCATGATGGCCGTGCCGACCCTGATCATGGGCCTGCTGCCGACCTACGCGCAGATCGGCCTGTGGGCGCCGCTCCTGTTGCTGCTGATGCGCATCATCCAGGGCGCGGCGATTGGCGGTGAAGTCCCGGGCGCCTGGGTATTCGTCTCCGAACATGTTCCACCACGCCATATCGGCTACGCCTGCGGCACCTTGACCAGCGGCCTCACCGCCGGCATTTTGCTGGGTTCGCTGGTGGCCACGGCTATCAACTCGATCTACAGCCCGGAGCAGGTCTCGGATTTCGCCTGGCGCATTCCGTTCCTGCTTGGCGGTGTGTTCGGTTTGCTGTCGGTGTACCTGCGTCGCTGGCTGCATGAAACGCCGATCTTTGCCGAAATGCAGCAACGCAAGACCCTGGCCGCCGAGCTGCCGTTGCGCGCGGTACTGCGCGATCACCGTGGCGCGATCGTGTTGTCGATGCTGCTGACCTGGCTGCTGTCGGCCGGTGTAGTAGTGGTCATCCTGATGACCCCGACCGTATTGCAAACCGTCTACCACTTCAGCCCTACGGTTGCGTTGCAGGCCAACAGCCTGGCCATCGTCACCCTGAGCCTGGGGTGCATCGCATCCGGCGCACTGGCTGACCGCTTCGGCGCCGGCCGCGTGTTGATCAGCGGCTGCGCATTATTGCTGGCAACTTCGTGGACGCTGTATCACAGCCTGATGACCCATCCGGACTGGCTGTTTCCGCTGTACGCCCTGACCGGCTTGTTTGTCGGCACCATCGGTGTGGTGCCCTACGTGATGGTCAAGGCTTTCCCGCCGGTGGTGCGCTTCAGCGGCTTGTCGTTTTCCTACAACGTGGCCTACGCCGTGTTCGGCGGGCTGACGCCGCTGGCGGTGTCGCTGCTGATGAAGGAGAGCCCGATGGGGCCGGCCTACTACGTGGCTGCCCTGTGTGTGATGGGGATGGTGGTGGGCGGGTATCTGTGGAAGCACAAGCGGTAATCAGTTCAGGGGCATGCTATGTACACGGATGTACTTGTTAGAAAAGTGGTCTACGTGGATCTCCAACCGGAGATCCTTATTTGGCATTCTGATGCCGGTAAACGGGCGCCGCCAGTCAGCATATGTTCCAGCGCCACTGCTGCGTCAGTGGCGTTGAGGACTTGATGTTCGACCATTAGGTCGAGTAACCAAAGCGCACCGTGTACCTGCAGTCCGTCCCGAATTGCCTGACGACGTAGCTTCCCATCGCCAGTGAGTAACGGTCTTCCGGTTGTTTGTGCCAGTAGGTAGCAAGAAACGTCGGCCAAGGAGCTGTTGTTGTGTTCGACCTTAAGCTCTAAGAGTTTTTGCACGCCTCCCTCGTCAAATGATTCGACAACCAGCCCTTGGACGAGCAGTTCATCATGGGGAAAATCCTCAAGCTCCTGCATGACGAAATCGGTGCAGCAGAGGGTGAATGGCAGCCTGAACATATGCTCCAGCAATCCCGCGTTTCTGAAATCAATCCAGATGTTGGTGTCGCTGATATAGATCAGGCTCATGCACTCTCCAGTGAGCCCAGAAAGTTGGGGTCTAAAGCCCTCACCGGACGACGCAGCAACTCGGCCGCTCGTGATTTGGTGATAAGGCCTTCCGCTAACCCCCAGAAAACGAGTGACTCAAAACGCTGAGGTGGTTTGCAAGGTAGCGGCTCAGGTTCTGCTTTGCGCCAGCCATTGCTACTGAACTGAATAGTCAGGGACTTGTAGCCGCCTTCCCCTAACAGTTTAAGGTCCTTTAATCGACGCAGCGCTGCATGCATTGAGAGCCCGTATTGGCGTTTAGCGATCAATAGTTCTCTAGGGTGGACGCGAGAGCGTTGGTGATTCCCAAAATCCCCGGTGACGCTTTTAGCTGGATAAAGGAAAGCGCCTGCGAAACGGTGACAGCAGTTTTCTTTATCGCGCTCGGGCATATCCTCAGGCAGCTTCATCACCCAGTGCCCCAATTCATGAGCAGCGGTGAAGCGAATACGTTCGCCTGCTCTCTGAGCATTTAAAGCAATCAGCACATGTTTGCCGTCATTGGTGGCGGCGCAAGCGCCATCGAAATCATCCGGACCCTCCAGCATCACCACTTTAATGCCGTGCTCTTCCAACTGCTCAGTCAGGTGAGCGATAGGATCTTCGCCTATACCCCAATACTTACGGAGCTCATCCGCCGCTCGTTCCGCTTCCGCTATAGAGGATACTGGCAGCATCTGTGCTGGGGTTTCGGCAGTCTTGATATCTTGTGGATCGAAACACTCTTCCAGAGATATATAGCGTTCCAGATGCTCTCGAATCTGTTCCTCAACCTGGACCTGACGGTATTGAGGCATCTTCGCAAGTTTGCGGAACTCCAGCGGCGCGAGTGGCAGTGCTTGAGGACGAAAAAAATACTCCGGGCTCACCTCCAGCGCCTTTGCCAATTGCAAAAGGCGCCGAGAGTTTGGGGTACTCAACCCTTTTTCATATTTGCTCAGGCCTTGCTTGGTAATGTCGCCGAGACGCAGTGCCAGTGCTTCTAGCGACATGCCACGCAATAACCTTGCGCGACGAATTCGGTCATTGATCATGTGGGGTCTCCTTAGGTTGACAAGACTATGCTTTGGTTTGATTTTGTCAACCTGAGGTTCACCGTGAGTCGCTCAGGCTTTAATTTCGGGAAAAGCTCCTAAACGATTCGGGCTTGCAGTCCTGGTCGCTGAGTTTGCAGCGGGGCGGAAAGACTATTAATAAGGCCAGTTCCGAGCGACAACCCTAAAAAGGTGTGGGAAATCTCCGATCTGCTATTGCACAGTGGTTTCAAGCCAGGGCTCTCGTCACGTTCATCTACCCACTCAAACCTGTATTTCTGAAATTTTTCTTATTAAATGCAAATCCCTACCCAATGCTGGCCTTTCATCTAATTGTCATATTCCAGACATAGAGTAGTCACACGGCCTCTCGATACTTGGCCCCGATCCAATTATCCCTATCTGCTAGGAGCAAGGCATGAAACTGAAACGTTTGATGGCGGCAATGACGTTTGTCGCTGCTGGCGTCGCGACCGCCAACGCGGTGGCTGCTGGCGTTGACCCGGCGATCCCGGCTTACGTCAAGACCACGGGTGTGTCGGGCAACCTGTCCAGCGTCGGTTCCGATACCCTGGCGAACCTGATGACCCTGTGGGCCGAGGGTTACAAAAAGGAATACCCGAACGTCAACATCCAGATTCAAGCGGCCGGCTCTGCCACCGCGCCACCTGCGCTGACTGAAGGCACCTCCAACCTGGGCCCGATGAGCCGCAAGATGAAGGACACGGAACTGGCGGCCTTCGAGCAGAAGTACGGTTACAAGCCAACCGCTATCCCGGTGGCCGTGGATGCCCTGGCGGTATTCGTGCACAAGGACAACCCGATCCAGCACCTGACCATGGAACAGGTCGATGCGATCTTCTCCTCGACTCGCCTGTGCGGCGCCAAAGCCGACGTGAAAACCTGGGGCGACCTGGGCGTGACCGGCGACCTGGCCAACAAGCCGGTTCAACTGTTCGGCCGCAACTCGGTGTCCGGCACCTACGGCTACTTCAAGGAAGAAGCCCTGTGCAAAGGCGACTACAAGCCTAACGTCAATGAACAGCCAGGCTCGGCCTCGGTCGTGCAGTCGATCAGCTCCTCGCTGAACGGCATCGGTTATTCGGGCATCGGCTACAAGACCGCCAGCGTGAAGACCGTGGCCCTGGCCAAGAAAGGCAGCACCGACTACATCGAAGACAGCGAAGAAAACGCCCTGAACGGTAAGTATCCGCTGTCGCGTTTCCTCTACGTGTATGTCAACAAAGCCCCGAACAAGCCGTTGGCTCCGCTGGAAGCCGAGTTCGTGAAACTGGTGCTGTCCAAGCAGGGCCAGGAAGTTGTAGTGAAAGACGGCTACATCCCGCTGCCAGCCAAAGTGGCCGCCAAGGCCCTGGCTGACCTGGGTCTGAAAGAAGGCAACTAAGTAGCTGAGCTGGGTAAACCAGCCTTTTTGTAGGAGCGAGCTTGCTCGCGAAAGACGATAGGGCGCCGCGGTTATTCAGAAACGGCGCGTTATCGTTGACGACCTTCGCGAGCAAGCTCGCTCCTACAGAAACTTCTAATTTTTTATCCGCTGCCAGCCCTGCTTCGCGGCGGATTTCCTGCGTCACTGCACTGTCATCTTTCTGTCATACAGGACCGCTAGGGTGTGCGCATGAATGATCTGGCCAATTCCACCATGACGACGACTTCTCCCCCCAAGCGCATTGATTTCAATACGCCTGAGCTGCAACGCAAGCGCCGCATTCGCGCGCTCAAGGATCGCCTGACCCGTTGGTACGTGCTGGTCGGCGGTCTCGCCGTTCTCGGCGCCATTACCCTGATCTTCTTCTTTCTGGCCTATGTCGTCGCGCCCTTGTTCCAAGGTGCATCGTTGACCAAGGAAGACGCACTGACCCCGGCCTGGATCCAGGACGCCGGCAAGCCGCTGATGATCTCCATCGAAGAACAGAACCAGGTCGCCATGCGGGTTTCCGACAAGGGTCAGGCGCTGTTCTTTAATCTGGAGACTGGCGCCGAGCTCAAACGCGTCGACCTGCCGCTTCCGGCCGGGACCAGCGTCGCGTCCATCGGTGAAGACCAGCCCGGCAGCCCGCTGGTGATCCTCGGATTGTCCAATGGCCAGTCCATGGTGTTCCGCCACACCTATAAGGTGTCTTACCCCGACGGCAAGAAGACCATCAGCCCGGCGATCGAATACCCTTACGGCGAAACCCCGATCGTCCTGGATGACGCGGGTCGCCCGCTGGAACATGTAGCGCTCAACGCCACGGATACCAAGCTGGTGATCGCAGGTTCGGCCGGTTCGCACTTGAACGTGCTGACCCTGAGCCGCGAAGAAAACATGATGACCGGCGAAGTCACCAGCGAGCAGAAGCGTGTCGAGCTGCCGCAAATGACCGAACCGGTGAAGGCGATCTTCATCGACCCGCGCCAGCAATGGTTGTATGTGATCAACGGTCGCGCCCTGGCCGACGTGTTCAGCCTGCGCGACAAGAGCCTCAACGGTCGCTACAAACTGCTGGAAGACGGCAATGCCGAAGTCACCGCCAGCACCCAGCTGGTGGGCGGCATCTCGTTGATCGTCGGTAACTCCAAGGGCGGTCTGGCCCAATGGTTCATGGCCCGTGACCCGGATGGTGAGCAGCGCCTCAAGCAAATCCGTACCTTCCAGATGGGCACTGCGCCCATCGTGGAAATCACCGCTGAAGAACGTCGCAAAGGCTTCACTGCCCTCGACGCTTCCGGCCAGTTCGGCGTGTTCCACAGCACCGCGCACCGCACCTTGCTGGTCGACCCCGTAGTCGACGGCCCGGGCGTGTTCGGCCTGTCGCCACGGGCCAACCACGTGATCGTCGAGGCCGGCGGCAAGCTGCAACCCTTGCTGCTCGACAACCCGCACCCGGAAGTCTCGTGGAGCGCGCTGTGGAGCAAGGTCTGGTACGAGAACTACGACGAACCTAAGTACGTCTGGCAATCAACCGCCGCCAACACCGACTTCGAACCCAAGATGAGCCTGGCGCCGCTGACCTTCGGTACGCTGAAAGCCGCGTTTTACGCCATGCTGCTCGCCGCGCCGCTGGCCGTGGCCGCCGCCATCTACACCGCCTACTTCATGGCCCCGAGCCTGCGCCGCAAGGTCAAGCCGGTGATCGAGCTGATGGAAGCGATGCCGACGGTGATCCTCGGCTTCTTCGCCGGCCTGTTCCTGGCGCCGTATGTGGAAGGGCATCTGCCGGGGATTTTCAGCCTGCTGATGCTGTTGCCGATTGGCATCCTGGTGGCCGGTTTTGTGTTCAGCCGTTTGCCTGAGTCGATCCGTCTGCGGGTGCCGGATGGCTGGGAAAGCGCGATCCTGATCCCGGTGATCCTGTTCGTGGGCTGGCTCTCGCTGTACATGAGCCCGTACCTGGAAACCTGGTTCTTTGGCGGTGACATGCGCATGTGGATCTCCCATGACCTGGGCATCACCTACGACCAGCGCAACGCCCTGGTGGTCGGCCTGGCCATGGGCTTTGCGGTGATCCCGAACATCTACTCCATCGCCGAAGACGCCGTGTTCAGCGTGCCGCGCGGCCTGACCCTGGGCTCCCTGGCCCTGGGCGCCACGCCCTGGCAGACCATGACTCGCGTGGTGATCCTGACCGCCAGCCCGGGCATCTTCTCGGCGCTGATGATCGGCATGGGCCGCGCCGTGGGCGAGACCATGATCGTGCTGATGGCCACCGGCAATACGCCGGTGATGGAGATGAACCTGTTCGAAGGCCTGCGCACCCTGGCGGCCAACGTTGCGGTGGAGATGCCCGAGTCGGAAGTGGGCGGCAGTCACTACCGCGTGCTGTTCCTCTCGGCGCTGGTGCTGCTGCTGTTCACCTTCATCATGAACACCCTCGCGGAGCTGATCCGTCAGCGTCTGCGCAAGAAATACTCGTCGCTTTAAGAAAGGTAGAAGTCTGTGAAACAGAACTCCCTGAATGGATGGTTCAAGAGCGGCGCCCCCGGCGTCTGGATCAGCGGTGGCGCGGTGTCCATCGCGGTCATCATGACCATTGGTTTGCTGGCGGTGATTGCGGTGCGCGGTCTGGGCCACTTCTGGCCGGCCGACCTGATCCAGGCCAACTACAACGTACCGGGCCAGGCCAACCATATCGTCATCGGCGAAGTGGTGCAGAAGGAAGAAGTCCCGCGCGAGCGTCTTAAAAGCGCGGGCCTGCCGGTGCCCGATGAGGGCCCGGAGTTCATGACCCGTGAGCTGATCAAGGTCGGCAACCGCGACTTGAACGGCAACGACTTCACCTGGATCGTCGGCGAATGGTTGAAGGACCAGACCACGCCGAAAAACCTGATGACCATCGAACGACGTGAATGGGGCAACTTTTACGGCACCCTGGTCAACGTCAAGCAGGATGGCAAGATCATCGCCGAAGGCGAGGCCGCGTGGCCGGAGTTGCAAGCGCGTGTGGAGCGTGTCAACACGCTCGCCGCCCAGCTCAAGAGCCTGGAAAAAACCGATATCGGCGCGATCAACTCAGGGCTCGAGCGCGTCCGCCTGCACGGTCGCAAGCTGGAGCTCGAAGGCAAGCTCGACGCCGCTGCCCAGGCCGACATGGACGCCGACCGCGCCGAACTGAATGCCCGCTACCAGGACATCGAAGCGCGCCTGGCCGACCTGCACGCCCAGTTCAACCGCGACGCGCTGACCGCCCGCGACGGCAACGGCAAGGAAGTGGAAATCGGCATCGGCAAAGTGGTGCACGCCTACCAGCCGAACGCCATGGGCACGATGACCAAGATCGGCTTCTACTTCAGCAAGGTCTGGGAATTCCTCAGCGATGACCCACGGGAAGCCAACACCGAAGGCGGGATTTTCCCGGCAATCTTCGGCACCGTGATGATGACCCTGATCATGGCGATGATCGTCACCCCGTTCGGCGTGCTGGCGGCGGTGTACCTGCGTGAGTACGCCAAGCAGAACACCCTGACGCGGATCATCCGCATCGCGGTGAACAACCTGGCGGGCGTACCGGCCATCGTCTACGGCGTGTTCGGCCTGGGCTTTTTCGTGTACGTACTGGGTGGCTCGGTGGACCGGCTGTTCTTCGCCGAAGCCCTGCCGGCGCCGACCTTCGGCACGCCGGGCCTGCTGTGGGCCTCGCTGACCCTGGCGCTGCTGGCGGTGCCGGTGGTGATCGTGGCCACCGAAGAAGGCTTGGCGCGGATTCCTCGCACTGTGCGTGAAGGCTCACTGGCGCTCGGCGCCACCAAGGCGGAAACGCTGTGGAAGATCGTGCTGCCCATGGCCAGCCCGGCGATGATGACCGGCATGATCCTCGCCGTGGCCCGTGCCGCCGGTGAAGTGGCGCCGCTGATGCTGGTCGGCGTGGTGAAACTGGCCCCGTCGCTGCCGTTGGACGGCAACTACCCGTACCTGCACCTTGACCAGAAGATCATGCACCTGGGCTTCCATATCTATGACGTCGGCTTCCAGAGCCCCAACGTCGAAGCGGCGCGGCCGCTGGTATACGCCACTGCCTTGTTGCTGGTCATGGTGATTGCCACGCTCAACCTGTCGGCGGTGTGGATACGTAACCACCTGCGCGAGAAATACAAAGCGCTGGACAGCTGATAACCCTGTAGGAGCGAGCTTGCTCGCGAGAAACGCAAGGGCACCGCGTTCATCCAGGCGCCCCGCGTTATCGTTAACGAGCTTCGCGAGCAAGCTCGCTCCTACAGAAGAATGATGTAACCGCAGGCCTACCGCCGCGGCTCACTGAAATGAATTGGTAGCACAGGGAGCATCCCATGCAACACGACACCCATTCCCACGGCATCAACATGTCTGTCCTGGGTCGCGACAAACAGAGCCTGAACCTGGCCCAGGAAACCGTGGCCATCGAAGTGCCCGGCCTGAGCCTTTACTACGGCGACAAGCAAGCGCTGTTCGACGTCAGCATGAACATCCCCAAGCAGCGCGTGACCGCCTTCATCGGCCCGTCCGGCTGCGGCAAGTCCACGCTGCTGCGCACCTTCAACCGCATGAACGACCTGGTGGACGGTTGCCGCGTGGAAGGCGCCATCAACCTCTACGGCACCAACATCTACCGCAAGGGCGAGGACGTGGCCGAGTTGCGCCGCCGCGTGGGCATGGTGTTCCAGAAGCCCAACCCGTTCCCCAAGACCATCTATGAAAACGTGGTCTATGGCCTGCGCATCCAAGGCATCAACAAGAAGCGCATCCTCGATGAAGCGGTTGAATGGGCGCTCAAGGGCGCAGCGCTGTGGGACGAGGTCAAGGATCGCCTCCACGAGTCGGCCCTCGGCTTGTCCGGCGGCCAGCAGCAACGTCTGGTGATCGCCCGTACCATCGCCGTGGAACCTGAAGTGCTGTTGCTCGACGAACCGTGCTCGGCCCTCGACCCGATCTCGACGCTCAAGGTCGAAGAACTGATCTACGAGCTCAAGTCCAAGTTCACCATCGTCATCGTGACCCACAACATGCAGCAGGCGGCGCGGGTGTCCGACTACACCGCGTTCATGTACATGGGCAAGCTGGTGGAGTTCGGCGATACCGATACCCTGTTCACCAATCCGGCGAAAAAGCAGACCGAAGACTACATCACCGGTCGCTACGGCTAGGAAGCCGTGGTTCTGAATGCACTGACGCTGCGGTTCTCCGCACCTTACCGGACGCTCCAAGGACGCCAACATGATTAGCAAAGAAGGCCTTACCCACCACATCTCCGCGCAGTTCAACGCCGAGCTTGAGGAAGTGCGCAGCCACCTCCTGGCGATGGGCGGCCTGGTGGAGAAGCAAGTCAACGATGCAGTCACCGCGCTGATCGAGGCCGATTCGGGCCTGGCTCAGCAAGTGCGCGAGATCGATGACCAGATCAATCAGATGGAACGCAACATCGACGAAGAATGCCTGCGCATCCTGGCCCGTCGCCAACCTGCGGCCTCCGACCTGCGTTTGATCATCAGCATCTCCAAATCGGTGATCGACCTCGAGCGTATCGGCGACGAAGCCACCAAGATCGCCCGCCGCGCCATTCAGCTGTGCGAAGAAGGCGAAGCGCCGCGTGGTTACGTGGAAGTGCGCCACATCGGCGACCAGGTGCGCAACATGGTGCGCGATGCCCTCGACGCGTTTGCGCGTTTCGATGCGGACCTGGCGCTGTCGGTGGCCCAGTACGACAAGGTCATTGATCGCGAATACAAGACCGCCCTGCGTGAGCTGGCCACCTACATGATGGAAGACCCGCGCTCTATCTCGCGGGTCTTGAGCATCATCTGGGTGCTGCGCTCGCTGGAGCGCATCGGCGACCACGCGCGCAATATCTCGGAATTGGTGATTTACCTGGTACGCGGCACCGACGTTCGGCACATGGGCCTCAAGCGCATGAAAGCCGAAGTTGAAGGCAGCGCCGATCTTATCCCTAATGTTCCGGGCGAATCTGACGATAAGTAAGGTTGCCCGAGAAATTAACGCCCGGCCATTGGTCGGGCGTTTTCG
The DNA here is from genome assembly GCF_001439815.1 of Pseudomonas orientalis. GTDB lineage: Bacteria > Pseudomonadota > Gammaproteobacteria > Pseudomonadales > Pseudomonadaceae > Aquipseudomonas > Aquipseudomonas orientalis. The sequence goes on from NZ_JYLM01000015.1 coordinate 93,111, forward strand.
TTTGTGGCGAGCGGAATTCATTGCGGATGGGGCGTAATAAGCCCTAACGTGACTGCAGAGTTTTGGCAAAATGCCATCAGTCAGGCGTACTGCCAGCCAAGGTTTTATAGGATGAAGGGTCGATGAGTAAAGTCAGTGTATTGGTGGTGGATGACGCCTCGTTTATTCGCGACCTGGTGAAGAAGTGCCTGCGCAACTACTTCCCGGGGATCAAGATCGAAGATGCGGTGAACGGCAAGAAGGCGCAATCCATTCTGATGCGCGAGACCTTCGACCTGGTGCTGTGCGACTGGGAAATGCCGGAGATGTCCGGGCTTGAGCTGTTGACCTGGTGCCGCGAGCAGGCCCATCTGAAAGCCATGCCGTTCGTGATGGTGACCAGCCGTGGTGACAAGGAAAACGTGGTGCAGGCCATCCAGGCCGGCGTGTCCGGTTACGTCAGCAAGCCGTTCACCAACGAGCAGTTGCTGAACAAGGTCAAGCAGGCCCTGCACAAGATCGGCCGCCTCGATGCGTTGATCGCCAGCGCGCCGACCAAGATGAACTCGGCCTTCGGCAACGACTCCCTGAGCGCGCTGACCGGTGGCAAGCCCGAAGCCGTCAAGCAGGCGCCAGTGGCGGCAGCCCCGAGCAAAGGCCTGCTCAACAGCGCGCCTGTGGCCGCCGCCCCGGCTGCGTCGCCTGCCGGCGGTCGTGGCCAGGGCCAGCTGCGCCTGGCCGGCGGCACCCAGCAGTGCGTGATCAAGGCGCTGAGCATCAAGGAGGCGTTGTTGGTGGTGCGTCGCGGTGAGGTCCTGCCCCAGGTCCTGGAAAGTGCCGTGCTCGACCTCGAACAGGGCGAAAACGCTGAAGTGGCACGCCTCAATGGCTACCTGCACGCCATCGTTGCCTACGAGCCCAGGCCCGACAGCGATTGGCTGCAACTGACCTTCCGGTTTATCGACCAGGATGCGCAGAAGCTGGACTACATCTCCCGCCTGATCGCCCGTGGTACCGCGCAGAAGCACTTCGTGCCGGGTGCTTGATTTACAGGGCAACGCCTGACCAATGTGGGAGGGGGCTTGCCCCCGATTGCGGTATGTCAGTCAAAACTATTCTGACTGGACCACCGCTATCGGGGGCAAGCCCCCTCCCACAATGGGTTGTCAGTCCAGCATCAGCACCTTGGCCAGCACGATCTTCGGCCCTTTCATCTTCTTGATGATGATCCGCAAGCCTTCAACCTCCAGCACTTCTTCCTCTTCCGGCACCCGTTTCAAAGTGTCGTAGATCAGGCCGGCCAGGGTTTCGGCTTCGATGTGGTCCAGGTCGATGCCGAGCAGGCGTTCCACCTTGAACAGCGGGGTGTCGCCACGTACCAGCAGCTTGCCCGGCTGGTAAGCGAGGATGCCGCGTTCGGCCTTGCGGTGTTCGTCCTGGATATCGCCCACCAGCACTTCCAGCACGTCCTCCATGGTCAGGTAGCCGATGATCTTGCCATCGGCTTCCTCCACCAGCGCAAAGTGCGCGCCGCCTTTGCGGAACTGCTCCAGCAACTGCGACAACGGCATGTGCCGCGACACGCGCTCCAGCGGGCGGGTCAGTTCGGCCAGGTTGAACGACTCGGGGATATGGTCCAGGGCCGCCAGTTCCAGCAGCAGGTCCTTGATATGCAGCAGGCCCACGAACTCATTGCGCACGGCGTCATACACCGGGTAACGGCTGAATTTGTGGCGACGGAACAGCGCGAGGATTTCCTTGAGTGGGGCGTTGAAATCCAGGGTGACCAGGTCTTCCCGGGAGTTGGCCCAGTCCACCACTTCCAGCTCGCCCATTTCCACGGCGGAGGCGAGTACGCGCATGCCTTGGTCGCTCGGGTCCTGGCCACGGCTGGAGTGCAGGATCAGCTTGAGCTCTTCGCGGCTGTAATGGTGTTCGTGATGCGGGCCGGGCTCGCCCTGGCCTGCGATGCGCAGGATAGCGTTGGCGCTGGCGTTGAGCAGGTAGATCGCCGGATACATCGCCCAGTAGAACAGGTACAGCGGCACGGCAGTCCACAGTGACAGCAGTTCGGGTTTGCGGATGGCCCAGGATTTGGGCGCCAGCTCGCCGACCACAATGTGCAGGTAAGAAATCACGAAGAAGGCGGCAAAGAACGACACGCCCTTGATCACCTCCGGCGACTCCACGCCTGCGGCGCCCAGCAACGGCTCGAGGATATGCGCAAACGCCGGCTCACCGACCCAGCCCAGGCCGAGGGAGGCGAGGGTGATGCCCAGCTGGCAGGCCGATAGGTAGGCGTCGAGCTGGCTGTGCACGGTGCGCAGGATCTGTCCGCGCCAGCCGTTGGTGTGGGCGATGGCCTCGACCCGGGTCGAGCGCAGTTTGACCATGGCAAATTCCGCCGCAACGAAAAAACCGTTGAGCAGTACCAGGACCAGTGCAAAAAGAATCATGCCGAAATCGGCGAAAAGTGTCGCGAGGGTGATACCAGGGGAAGGGTCCATGATGGGGTTTTGCAGGTTCCGTATGTTCAATAGGGGGAAGGCGGGCCTGAAAGGCAGGCGCAAGTCGGCCAATGTAGCGGCTGACGGGGCGCTTGCCTAGTGGTTGCTGCCGGGCGGAGCCTGGAATGCATTCCACAGATTCATGCAAAACCAATGTGGGAGGGGGCTTGCCCCCGATAGCAGAGTCTCAGCCAGCACATCTGGTCCTGATACACCGCTATCGGGAGCAAGCCCCCTCCCACATTTAAAAATGGGTGCTGTGGCTGAGTTATTCATCATCCCCGACGAGCCGCGAACGGGTCGCCTGCGCTGGCGGAAAATGGCAGGTAAACGTACTGCCATGCCCCAGCACGCTGCTGATCTCCAGGCGCGCGCGATGGCGCAGCAGCACATGCTTGACGATCGCCAGGCCCAACCCGGTGCCGCCGGTGTTGGAGTTGCGGCTGGAGTCGACGCGGTAGAAGCGTTCGGTCAGGCGCGGCAGGTGCTTGGCGTCGATACCGATGCCGGAGTCCTGCACGCTCAGGTGCGCGCCCTGTTCGTCGGCCCACCAGCGGATGCGGATATTGCCCTTGTCCTGGGTGTACTTCACCGCGTTGAACACCAAATTGGAGAACGCGCTGCGCAGCTCGCCCTCGCTGCCCTTGAGCAGCACCGTCTGGTCGGCTTCCAGAGTGATCTGCTGGCCGCGCTCGCGGGAGAGCGCCTCGGCGTCGTTCTTGATGGTTTGCAGCAGGCTTTGCACCGCCACCGGGTGGTTATCCGAGGGGTAATCGGTGGCCTCAAGCTTGGCCAGCAGCAGCAAGTCATTGAGCAGGGTCTGCATGCGTGAGCCTTGCTGCTGCATCTGCTGCAGGGCGCGGCTCCAGCGCGGGTTGATCTCCTCGACATTGTCCAGCAGCGTCTCCAGGTAGCCGCAGATCACCGTCAGCGGCGTGCGCAGCTCGTGGGAGACGTTGGCGACGAAGTCCTTGCGCATCTGTTCCAACTGATGGATACGGGTCACGTCGCGCACCAGCATCAAGTGCTCATTGTTGCCGTAGCGCGTCAGGTACAGCTGGATACGCACGCGGTCGTTGGTGGGCGAGGGGATTTCCAGGGCTTCTTCGTAGTTGTCCTGCTCGAAGTACTCCTTGAAGCGCGGGTGGCGTACCAGGTTGGTCACCGGCTGACCGCTGTCCTGGGGCGTCTTGAGGCCCAGCAGGGTTTCGGCGGCGCGGTTCCACCATTCCAGGTTGCCGTCGCTGTCGAGCATGATCACCGCGTCCTTGAGCGCGGCGGTGGATTCCTGTACCCGATCGATCACCGCCTGCAGGCGCCCGCGCACCCGTTGGTCGCGGCGCTGCAGGTGGTAGATGCTGTCGAACACTTCGCCCCACAGGCCGTAGCCGTCGGGTGGTGCTTCGTCGGGTTTGTGCTGGCGCAGCCATTCATGCAGGCGCAGCAGTTGTTTGAGAGTCCAGCCCAGGTACAGCGCGATGCCGATGGCCAGGCTCCAGCCGTAATAACCACTGATCAGCCCGACCAGCAGGCAACCGGTGATCAACAGAAGCATGTGGCGGATCAGGGTGCCATGCCAGTTTTGGTTCACTTGAACATGCGTCCTTGTCAGCTGTTAAGTCAGGCGCTTGAGTCTGCGACCGGCTGGCTCAGCCCTTGGTGGAAAACCGGTAGCCCGTGCCGCGCACGGTTTGTACCAGATTCTCGTAGGCATCGCCCAAGGCTTTGCGCAGGCGGCGGATATGCACGTCCACGGTGCGCTCCTCCACGTACACATTGCCGCCCCACACCTGGTCCAGCAGCTGGCCACGGGTGTAGGCGCGTTCCTGGTGGGTCATGAAAAATTGCAGCAAACGGTATTCGGTCGGGCCCATTTCGGCCGGCTTGCCGTCGATGGTCACGCGGTGGCTGATCGGGTCCAGGATCAGGCCGTCGACTTCGATGGGGGCTTCGCCATCGGTCGGGCCGGCTCGGCGCAGTACGGCTTTGAGGCGCGCTACCAGCTCTCGAGGGGAAAACGGCTTGGTGATGTAGTCATCGGCACCGACTTCCAGGCCCTGGATCTTGTTGTCCTCTTCGCCCTTGGCGGTGAGCATGATGATCGGGATATCCCCGGTCAGCTCGTCACGCTTGAGGCGCCGGGCCAGTTCGATACCGGAGGTGCCGGGCAGCATCCAGTCGAGCAGGATCAGATCCGGCTTGCGGTCGACGATAATGGCATGGGCTTGCTGGGAGTTCTCCGCCTCCAGGCAGTCGTAGCCGGCCATTTCCAACGCAACGGCGATCATCTCGCGAATGGGCGCTTCGTCGTCAACAATCAGAATGCTCCTGCCAACCATGCTCAAAAATCCTCTTTGTCATTTAACTGTCTTGCGCCGCATTAGATAACGGAATTATTGCAGTCGTGTGACAGTAATTTAGTCGCTAGAGCATTCTGCGCCTCTCTGGACTACGCTAGGGGTCCGAATCCTGACAACCGCAAAAGGAAGGTTCCGATGACTTACAGCACGATTTCCTGGAAAGCCCTGCTGGTAACCGCCGCGTTGACGCTGCCGGGCCTGGCTTTTGCCGCAGAACCTGCGATGACGAAAGACGGGATTTTGGTTGATCACAAAGGCCTGACGCTCTACACCTTCGACAAGGACGCCGATGGCACGTCCGTGTGCAAGGACCAGTGCGCGACCAACTGGCCGCCGCTGAAGGCGGAGTCCACCGACAAGTCGATGGGCAAATGGACAGTTATCACACGCGACGATCAGACCAGCCAGTGGGCCTATGAAGGTAAGCCTGTCTATACCTACAAGGATGACAAGAAAGCCGGTGACAAGACCGGGGATGGCAAGGGTGGGGTTTGGCATATCATCAAGCCTTGACTGCGCGGCGCTGCTGAAATCATCGGGGGCAAGCCCCCTCCACAGTTGATGAGTGAACGCCTTCAAATGTGGGAGGGGGCTTGCCCCCGATGGCGCCGCAACAGCCACCGCAAACCTCTCAGCGAACCGCGTAATCCACCACAATCCCCACAAATATCGCCAACCCCGCCCAGTGGTTGTGCAAAAACGCCTTGAAGCACTTCATGCGGTCCCGGTCCCGGGTGTACCAGAATTCCCAGGCAAAACAGCCCGCCGCCCCCAGCAACCCCAAGTGGAACCAGCCGCCCAGCTCGAACCGAGCGCCGGCGAGCAACAGGCACACCAGCGCCAGGCCCTGCAGGGTCAGGATGATCACACGGTCAGCATCACCGAACAGGATCGCGGTGGATTTCACGCCGATCTTCAAGTCGTCGTCGCGGTCGGTCATCGCGTAATAGGTGTCGTAACCCACCGTCCACAACAGGTTGGCGATGTACAGCAGCCACGCCTCGGCCGGCAGATGGCCGGTCTCGGCGGTGAACGCCATCGGCATGCCCCACGAAAAAGCCGCGCCCAGCACCACCTGCGGGTAATAGGTGTAGCGCTTCATGAACGGATAGCTTGCCGCCAGCGCCAAACCGCCGAGGGACAGCAGGATGGTGCTGGCGTTGGTCAGCAGCACCAGCAGGAAGCTGACGCCCATCAGCAGCGCAAAAAACACCAGCGCTTCTTTCGAACTGATCTTGCCGCTGACCAGCGGGCGTTGCTCGGTGCGTTTCACGTGCCCGTCGACCTTGCGGTCGGCCCAGTCGTTGATCACGCAACCACCGGCACGGGTCAGCACCACACCCAGCACGAAAATCACGATATTGAGCAGCGACGGCGAGCCCTTGCCGGCGATCCACAGCGCCCACAGCGTCGGCCACAGCAGCAGGTAGATGCCGATGGGCTTGTCCATGCGCGTCAGTTGAATGAAGTCCCAGGCCCTGGGGTTCAGGCGATTCAAGGATTTGAGCACACGTTGGTACATCAGCGGTTCTCCGGATGGTCATGCAACGCCTGCCAGAAACTCGGCAGGAAGACTTCCGCCACCAGCACGCTCAGCGCTGCGCGGTCGAAGCGCGAGCGGCGCGCCCACAGCCCGTCGGCCTGATCCGCAGCGGGTAACCAATGTGCCGGGTAATGGCACACCTCGATCGGCTGGCGGGTGAAGGCACGGTCGCAGAACAACAACTCGCCCAGCGAGCGGCTGCCCAACTCATCCATATGCAAGCCGTCGCCCTGCAATGCCCCACGCGACGCGACACTGCGGGCAAACACCCAGGGTTGGCCATGCCCGCGCAAATACACCTCACGCACCCAGCCGACCGTGGCGTGGGGCAGGCCCAGCGCCGCACATTCATCGTTGCGCAACGGTTGCCAGCCTTCGAGCAGCGGCGTCACGCTGAAGCCGTCATCGGACAGCCCTGTCAGCCGCCGGGTCAGCGAGCCTTCATCGAACAGCCAATCGAGGATCAAGGGCGCAGGCATCGGGCTCAGCAGGCTCTGAGGCAGCCATCGGCAAGCATCGGAAGGGGCAATTGAGTGCGGCACGGCAAGTCAATATTGGCGGCAAAAGAGGCGGCGAGCTTACCATGGCGTCCTGAACTTTTGCCGCGCTGAACCCGCCGTTTGCGCCGATCGTGCTTGCATCTGCCGGCTGCGATCAGTACAAAACGCCCTGAGCCGAGCGGCAGCGCGGGTCTATCGACCGCCGGCCAAGATGCCTGGACCCTGAGGAAGTACGTAATGAAGAAGTGGCAATGTGTAGTCTGTGGCCTGATCTATGACGAAAAAGATGGCTGGCCGGATGACGGAATCGCTCCGGGCACCCTGTGGCAGGACGTCCCGGAAGACTGGCTGTGCCCGGACTGCGGCGTGGGCAAAATGGATTTCGAAATGATCCAAATCGGCTGACTCTCAATTTAAGAAACGTACTACAAGGAGAAAGGAATGAACTCACCTGTCGTGATCATCGGCACAGGATTGGCCGGTTACAACGTAGCCCGGGAGTTTCGCAAGCTCGACAGCGACACCCCCTTGCTGCTGATCACCGCGGATGACGGGCGCTCCTACTCCAAGCCCATGCTCTCCACCGGCTTTGGCAAGAACAAGGAAGCCGACGGCCTGAGCATGGCCGAACCTGGCGCCATGGCCGAGCAACTCAAGGCCGAGGTGCGCACCCACACCCGTATCAGCGGCATCGACCCAGGTCACAAGCGCTTATGGATCGGCGAGGAGGCGGTGGCCTACCGCGACCTGATCCTGGCCTGGGGCGCCGAGACCGTGCGCGTTCCAGTCGAGGGTGACGCCGCCGAGCTGATTTTCCCGATCAACGATCTTGAAGACTACGCGCGCTTTCGCGCCGCCGCCGCCGGCAAACGCCGCGTGCTGTTGCTCGGCGCCGGCCTGATCGGCTGCGAATTTGCCAACGACCTGATCCAGGGCGGCTATGAAGTCGATCTGGTCGCGCCGTGCGAGCAGGTCATGCCAACCCTGCTGCACCCGGCGGCGGCCGCTGCGGTGCAAGCCGGGCTGGAAGGCATTGGCGCGCGTTTCCACCTGGGCCCCGTGCTCAATCGCTTGCAACGCAGCGCCGATGGCCTCGAAGCCCATCTGTCGGACGGCGCAGTGGTCCAGTGCGACCTGGTGGTCTCCGCCATCGGTCTGCGCCCACGCATCGACCTGGCGGCGGCGGCCGGCCTGCAGATCAACCGCGGCATCATGGTGGACCGCCACCTCAAGACCTCCCACGCCAATATCTACGCCCTGGGCGACTGCGCCGAGGTCGATGGCTTGAACCTGCTGTACGTCATGCCCCTGATGACCTGCGCCCGCGCCTTGGCCCAGACATTGGCCGGCAACGCTACGGCCGTGAGCTACGGTCCGATGCCCATCACCGTGAAAACCCCGGTCTGCCCGCTGGTGGTCTCGCCGCCGCCACGGGGTAGCGAAGGCGTATGGAGTATCGAAGGCGAGGGCGCCGACATCAAGGCCCTGTGCCGTGACGCCAGCGGTCGCCTGCTGGGCTACGCGCTGACCGGCAGCGCCGTGATGGAAAAACTGGCGTTGAATAAGGAACTTCCGCCACTGCTGGCGTAAATGTCGGTCGTTCTGTCGGAATCAGCCTCTTCTTACCCGTAGAAAGGTCGCGGCTAGGCTGGCGGAGCGTGCGACGGCATGCCATCCTCACTCCCGTCTGCCGCAGAGTAGAGCCTGCGGCGCCTTGGCGCTGCTCCACCAGAGAGCAGCACGGACATAACAACAAAAAACCGTCAAAGAGGCTTCACATATGCGTAAACCAGAACTCGCCGCCGCCATCGCTGAAAAGGCCGATCTCACCAAGGAACAGGCCAACCGCGTCCTCAACGCCGTTCTCGAAGAAATCACCGGCGCCCTGCACCGCAAGGACAGCGTCACCCTGGTCGGCTTCGGCACTTTCCTGCAACGCCACCGTGGCGCCCGCACCGGCAAAAACCCGCAAACCGGTGAGCCGGTGAAGATCAAGGCCAGCAATACCGTTGCGTTCAAGCCGGGTAAATCGCTCAAAGACAGCGTCAATCCGTAAAAGCGGTACCGCCTGAAGGGAAGCGGGTTGGTATGAAAAATGGGCACGCCGACTGGGTCGGGTGCCCATTTTTGTTGGATAGGAATCAGCCTTCCATGAAGTCGTCGTATTCCCGATAGTGATTGATTGCTCGGATCAAAATATCATTATCTGGCGCGTTAACCTTCTTTTGAATGACTTCAAATATGGCTTGTAGAGTTTGCACATCCAACCAGGTTTCGACGTTTTCTTTTTCTAGGGACTTGGGGATAAGCTCGCCGGCAGAATTCTCGACTGTTTTATCGTCTTCCTCGAGATCGTCAATTTCCTCCTCGGAAATGAGGTAGAAAATTGCATTTCTTGGTTCTTCTTCCCATTTATCCAAGTTGGTATAGACCCAGTCGTTATCGGTATGGGAGTTGACGGTGCTGAACAGGTTGGTGATGCCTTGCATCTTTTTCATCAGTGACTCCTCATTTTCTACAAGATGACCCGCCACCCCAGGTTTTTCTGCCGCCTACTCGTTTTCCGTTACGGCCTTTCGGGTGGTAGTCGCCGTGACGGTTTTTATGGTCCTCGTGACTGACCAACTGCAAATTGCCGCCTACTACAGGGTGGTGATGCCAGGTCGAGCCTTTCATTGCTGTTGTTCTGAACTTGCCATTTTTCTTCGGCGCAACCCATTTTGAGATGCCTGGGTGTTTTGCTTCGACAGTAGCTTGCAATGCGGGATCGTTCTTCATTGCGTAATGCAGTTGTCTGTTGGATTCGGCGAAATGTACGGAGTCCTTGGAGCGCCAGATTTCTTTGTTGATGTGTGCTTCGTACGATACGTCATAGACCCCGGGATTTGAGCTGGCCCATCCCCAAGGGTCGATCCATGAGACCGGGTTCGGCCCATATTGATAGAAGTTGTGACCCCCGGCTAGCCCGATGGGGTCCGGAGTAGTAAACCGTCCAACATCCGGATCATAAAACCTGAACGTGTTGAAATGCAGCCCCGTCTCTCGATCCAGATACTGCCCCTGAAACCGCAGGTTCTGCTCTTCAATGTAATAAGGCTCGCGCACTTCCTCCAGCGTGTTGCCCCACACCCGATAAGTCGCCTGCCAGACGCTGTGCCCATCGGCCTCGGTCAGTTGCTCGGGCAACCCGTTCAGATCGTTGTGGTAGTAGCGAATCTTCTGCAACGGACCAATAC
>NZ_JYLM01000016.1 GCF_001439815.1 Pseudomonas orientalis
ATCAGCCTGGCGGGAAGGGCTTCTTTTTGGGTTAGCGCCGCGTCTCAGGTCTCGCCGTCGTCAAAGGTCTCACTGTCCTCCCCTTCGTTGACGGGGTTTTCCGGATCCCTGACATCGGTGGGCTGAGACTGCGGTTTCCAGCTGCCGGAGTTGACCTGTTGGCCTTTCTCTTGGTGACAGGGCCGGTGTCCTTCCATTGGGGCGTGCCATCGCCGGCCAGTGCCGGGAGCGTCGTAAGCCCCGGGCCTGCCAGTAGCATCAGACAAATAGCGTATCGAACATTGCGCACGGTGGTCTCCTTCGCAGTCAATGTGTGAACGCTAGACCCGATGCAGGGTTCTCGCCAATCCCCAGCCGTATAGAGGGCAAAATGTGGGAGGGGGCTTGTCCCCGATAGCAGTGGGTCAGGACGTTACATGTCACTGAAAGACCGCTATCGGGGGCAAGCCCCCTCCCACATTTGGTTGCATTTCAAAGCCAACAAAAAGGGCGAAGCCATGACAGCTTCGCCCTCTCTGCTACCGCTCAGACTTTAATGGTGTTCGCGGGTCGCGCGGAATTTCACATCCGGCCAGCGCTCTTCCATCAGCGCCAGGTTGACCCGGGTCGGCGCCAGATAGGTCAGGTGACCACCGCCGTCCACCGCGAGGTTTTCCACGGCCTTGTTGGAAAACTCTTCCAGCTTTTTCTTATCGCTGCACTCGATCCAGCGCGCCGAATACACGGTGATCGGCTCGTAGGAGCATTCAACCTTGTATTCCTCTTTCAAACGGCTGGCGACCACATCGAACTGCAGCACACCCACGGCGCCGAGGATGATGTCGTTGCTGCGCTCGGGGAAGAACACCTGGGTGGCGCCCTCTTCCGCCAACTGCTGCAGACCTTGGCGCAGTTGCTTGGACTTGAGCGGATCGCGCAGGCGTACGCGGCGGAACAGTTCCGGGGCGAAGTGCGGGATGCCGGTGAAGCCCAGCGCTTCGCCTTCGGTGAAGGTATCCCCGATCTGAATGGTGCCGTGGTTGTGCAGGCCGATGATGTCACCGGCGTAGGCTTCTTCGAGCTGTTCACGCTCGGAGGAGAAGAATGTCAGGGCGTCGCCGATGCGTACGTCCTTGCCGGTGCGCACGTGGCGCATCTTCATGCCCTTTTCGTAGCGGCCGGAGCAGATACGCATGAAGGCGATGCGGTCGCGGTGCTTGGGGTCCATGTTCGCCTGGATCTTGAACACGAAGCCGGTGAATTTTTCTTCGACCGGCTCCACGGTGCGCTCGTTGGCCACGCGGGCCAGGGGCTTGGGTGCCCAATCCACCACGGCGTCGAGCACATGGTCGACACCGAAGTTGCCCAAGGCCGTGCCGAAGAACACCGGGGTCAATTGACCGTCGAGGAATTCCTGCTGGTTGAACGCGTGGCAGGCGCCCTGCACCAGTTCCAGCTGGTCGACAAAGCGGTCGTACTCGTCGCCCAAGTGGGCGCGGGCTTCGTCGGAGTCGAGCTTCTCGATGATTTTCACATCGGTGCGCTCATGCCCATGACCGGCGGTGTAGACGATGATGTAGTCATCGGCCAGGTGATATACGCCCTTGAAATCGCGGTAGCAACCGATCGGCCAGGTGATCGGCGCGGCCTTGATCTTCAGGACGGCTTCGATTTCGTCCAGCAGCTCGATGGGGTCGCGGATATCGCGGTCGAGTTTGTTGATGAAGCTGACGATCGGCGTGTCGCGCAACCGGCACACGTCCATCAACGCGATGGTGCGGGGCTCGACGCCTTTACCGCCGTCGAGGACCATCAGCGCCGAGTCCACCGCCGTCAAGGTGCGGTAGGTGTCTTCGGAGAAGTCTTCGTGGCCCGGGGTGTCGAGCAGGTTGACCATGTGGTCGCGATACGGAAATTGCATGACCGACGTGGTAATGGAAATACCCCGTTGCTTTTCCATTTCCATCCAGTCGGATGTCGCATGGCGGTCGGATTTGCGCGATTTCACCGTGCCGGCCACTGCGATTGCCTTGCCCATCAGCAACAGCTTTTCGGTGATGGTGGTTTTACCGGCATCGGGGTGGGAAATAATGGCGAAAGTGCGGCGTTTCGCGACTTCGGCGGCCTGGTGGGTCATGGGAAATCGCCTGGCAGGTGAGTCAAAAAAGGGCGGCGAGTATAGCGCAAACACGAGGGTACGGACCACCGTTGAGCCCATTGGGGGTGGCTAAATGCGCCCAAGTGTGGAACCTTTTAAAAGGTAGAGACGTCCACTCCCCTGCTTACGCACTCGGAACAGGGGCTGGAAAATCAGCAAGTTAGCCTGACGAGGCTGCGCTTATGGCTCGAACTCATGCCGCTTTTGACGGCATTGGCGAGCTGCATTTCGCGATCACATTTCGCTGACAGCCAGCAATGGCTTGCCACGCAGGAATGTGTTCGTCGACAGAAGAAAAAAGGAGTCCGCCTGTGGCTATTCGCTATGGCAAAGGGCTTATGGGAGCAGCGGTTGTCGTCGCGCTCCTGGCCCTGCTGGTCCATTGGATCGGCATCAACACGATCGAACTGTACCGCGACGATTTGTTGTTTTACCTGCAAGCTCATCTGATTCTGGTTTTAGTGTCCATGCTGGCCGCCCTGATCGTGGGGATCCCCGCCGGTATCCTGCTCAGTCGACCGAACATGGTCGGGCGCGCAGAACGTTTCATGCAGATTTTCAACATCGGCAACACCGTCCCTCCTCTGGCCGTACTGGCCATCGCCCTCGGCGTCCTCGGCATCGGCAGCGGCCCGGCGATCTTCGCGCTGTTTCTCGCCTCCCTCCTGCCCATCGTGCGTAACACCTACGAAGGCCTGAAGAATGTTCAGGGCTCCCTGAAGGAAGCCGCCACCGGTATCGGCATGACCCCGCGACAGGTGCTGTTTCGTGTGGAGCTGCCCAACGCTGTGCCGATCATCATCGGCGGTGTGCGCGTGGCCCTGGCGATCAACGTCGGTACCGCGCCGCTGGCGTTCCTGATTGGTGCCAACAGCCTGGGCAGCCTGATCTTCCCCGGCATTGCCCTGAACAACCAGCCACAACTGCTGCTCGGCGCTGCGTGCACCGCGCTGCTGGCATTGCTGCTTGACGGCCTGGTGACCATGGCCAGCCGCCTCTGGCTGGAACGCGGGTTGCGCCCGTCTTAACGCCAGGTAAGGAATCCAGATGAAAAAACTAAGCTTGATATTAGGCTGCGTCCTGCTGCTTGCAGGTATTGCGCAAGCCGCCGACAAACCCGTAATCCGCATCGGCGCCCGGGTGTTCACCGAACAGACCCTGCTCGCCGAAATCACCTCCCAGTACCTGCGCACCAAGGGCTATGACGCCCGTGTGACGGGCGGCCTGGGCAGCAACCTGGCGCGCAGTGCCCAGGAAAGCGGGCAACTGGATCTGATCTGGGAATACACCGGCGTGTCGCTGGTGGCCTACAACCACATCGACGAGAAGCTCGACAGCGAACAGTCCTACGCACGGGTCAAAGAACTCGACGCGGAAAAAGGCCTGGTCTGGCTGTCGCCATCGCGCTTCAGCAACACCTACGCCCTGGCGTTGCCGGAGAAGGTTGCTCAGGAACATCCCGAGATCAACAGCATCAGCGATCTCACTCAAGCCATGGCCGCAGACACCAAGGACCACCGCCTGGTCGCCCTGGACACCGAGTTCGCCAACCGCTCCGACGGCCTGGCGGGCATGGTCAAGCTGTACGACATGAACCTGACGCGCAAGAACACCCGGCAGATGGACGCTGGACTGGTCTACACCGCGCTGCGCAATGGCCAGGTGTTTGCCGGCCTGGTCTACACCACCGACGGGCGCCTGAATGCGTTCAAGTTGAAGCTGCTCGAAGACGACAAGCATTACTTCCCGGACTACACCGCAGCCCCCGTGATCCGTCAGGAGTACCTCGACCAGCACCCGCAACTGGCCGCCGAGCTCAAGCCTTTGGCCACTCTGTTCGACGACGCAACCATGCGCCAGCTGAATGCGCGGGTCGATGTCGACCATGAAAGCCCGTCCGCCGTTGCCGCCGATTTCCTGCGCCAACATCCAATCAACTAAAAAGGAGAAGACATGGAATTTTTGAACGCCTTTTCCCATCTTGATTGGGCCCAGGTCCTGCACCTGACCTGGCAGCACATCACCCTGGTCGGTATTGCTGTGATTCTCGCGATTGTCGTCGGTGTGCCCTTGGGCGTGCTGATGACCCGCTATCCGACACTTGCAGGCCCCTTGCAAGCCAGCGCCACGGTATTGCTCACGGTGCCCTCCATCGCCCTGTTCGGCCTGTTGCTGCCGTTCTACTCCAAATTTGGCCAGGGCCTGGGACCGATGCCGGCGATTACCGCCGTGTTCCTCTACTCCCTGTTGCCGATCATGCGTAACACCTACCTGGCGCTCACCGGTGTTGAACCGGGTATCCGCGAGGCCGCCAAAGGCATCGGCATGACGTTCGGCCAGCGCCTGCGCATGGTCGAATTGCCGATTGCCGTGCCGGTGATCCTCGCCGGTGTGCGCACCGCCGTGGTGATGAACATCGGTGTGATGACCATCGCCGCCACCATCGGCGCCGGTGGCCTGGGTGTACTGATTCTGGCTTCCATCAGCCGCAGCGACATGTCGATGCTGATTGTCGGCGCCGTGCTGGTCAGTCTCCTGGCCATCTTCGCCGACCTGCTCTTGCAATGGCTGCAACGCTCGCTGACTCCAAAAGGATTGCTCAAATGATCGAACTTCAAAACCTGTCCAAGACTTTTCAAAGCAACGGCAAGACTGTCACCGCCGTCAACGATGTGAGCCTGACCGTCAACGAAGGCGAAATTTGCGTATTCCTCGGTCCTTCGGGCTGCGGCAAGAGTACGACGTTGAAGATGATCAACCGCTTGATCAAGCCCTCGTCGGGCAAGATCCTGATCAACGGCGAGGACACCACCGACCTGGATGAAGTGACCCTGCGCCGCAACATTGGCTACGTGATCCAGCAGATCGGCCTGTTCCCGAACATGACCATCGAAGAAAACATCGTGGTGGTGCCCAAGCTGCTCGGCTGGGACAAGCAGAAATGCCACGACCGCGCCCGCGAGTTGATGAGCATGATCAAGCTGGAACCCAAGCAGTACCTGCATCGCTACCCGCGGGAACTGTCCGGTGGTCAGCAACAGCGCATCGGTGTGATCCGCGCCCTGGCGGCCGATGCGCCGTTGCTGCTGATGGATGAACCGTTCGGCGCGGTCGACCCGATCAACCGCGAGATGATCCAGAACGAGTTCTTCGAAATGCAGCGCGCGCTGAACAAGACCGTGATCATGGTCAGCCACGACATCGACGAAGCCATCAAGCTGGGTGACAAGATTGCGATCTTCCGCGCCGGCAAGCTGTTGCAGATCGACCACCCGGACACGCTGCTGGCGCACCCGGCGGACGAGTTCGTGAGTAACTTCGTCGGCCAGGACAGCACCCTCAAGCGCCTGCTGCTGGTGAAGGCCGAAGACGCGGCGGACAACGCGCCGTCGGTGAGCCCGGAAACCCCGGTAGCCGATGCGCTGGAGTTGATGGACGAGCACGACCGCCGCTATGTAGTGGTCACCTGCGCCGAGAACAAGGCGCTGGGCTATGTACGCCGTCGCGACCTGCACCGTCAGGCCGGTACCTGCGGCCAGTACCTGCGCGAGTTCAACGCCACGGCGGCGTATGACGAGCACCTGCGCATCCTGCTGTCGCGCATGTACGAGTTCAACCGTTCATGGTTGCCGGTGATGGATGCCGAGCGGGTGTTCCTCGGGGAAGTGACGCAGGAATCGATTGCCGAGTACCTGAGTTCCGGCAAATCCCGTGGCGGCAAGACCAGTATCGTTTCGCCTGCCGAGACCGCCCTGGCCTGACACAACGCGGTAAAAAAATGTGGGAGGGGGCTTGCCCCCTCCCACATTTGCCCCACGGTGAGTCAGGGAAATGTGCTCAATTCCCCTTCAGCGGGGAACATCAATCCGTCACACCGGTCGGTTACATAAGTAGCTGCACGGGGTCGCGCGACGAACGCGTGCACAAACGCGACATTTTTAGTTGATCCCACGCCCGCCAAGCCCTAAAGTTCGCGCCGAACGTCCATGCTGGAAACGATCCATCCGGCTCAAGTACTGACGACGAGACAGCAAGGCCAAGGGAAGCTTAACCCATGGCCTTTTTGCTTTCGGCGACATGCCTTGGGAAGTAGGCGAACCAAAGTGGGGATACGGAGGACGTTCATTTGCACCCATTGATCAAATTAGTTTGCCCTTAGGAGTTCCCAGCATGTCGATCAACGTCGAAGATTATTTCGCGCGCGCCACCTTTGACAAAATGAAGGCGTTCGCCGACAAACAGGAAACCCCGTTCGTGGTGATCGACACCGCGATGATCAGCCAGGCCTACGATGACCTGCGCGCCGGTTTCGAATTCGCCAAGGTGTATTACGCGGTCAAGGCCAACCCGGCCGTCGAGATCATCGACCTGTTGAAAGACAAGGGCTCGAGCTTCGACATCGCCTCGATCTACGAGCTGGACAAGGTCATGGACCGTGGCGTCAGCGCCGACCGTATCAGCTACGGCAACACCATCAAGAAATCCAAGGACATCCGCTACTTCTACGAGAAAGGCGTGCGCCTGTTCTCCACCGACTCCGAAGCCGACCTGCGCAACATCGCCAAGGCCGCGCCGGGTTCGAAAGTGTACGTGCGTATCCTCACCGAAGGCTCGACCACGGCTGACTGGCCTTTGTCGCGCAAGTTCGGCTGCCAGACCGACATGGCCATGGACCTGCTGATCCTGGCTCGTGACCTGGGCCTGGTGCCGTACGGCATTTCGTTTCACGTCGGTTCGCAACAGCGCGACATCAGCGTGTGGGACGCGGCGATCGCCAAGGTCAAAGTGATCTTCGAGCGCCTCAAGGAAGAAGACGGCATCGAGTTGAAGTTGATCAACATGGGCGGCGGCTTCCCGGCCAACTACATCACCCGCACCAACAGCCTGGAAACCTACGCTGAAGAAATCATCCGCTTCCTCAAGGAAGACTTCGGCGACGACCTGCCGGAAATCATTCTGGAGCCAGGCCGTTCGTTGATCGCCAACGCCGGTATCCTGGTCAGCGAAGTGGTGCTGGTAGCGCGCAAGTCGCGTACCGCCGTCGAGCGTTGGGTGTACACGGATGTGGGCAAGTTCTCCGGCCTGATCGAAACCATGGACGAAGCCATCAAGTTTCCGATCTGGACCGAGAAAAAAGGCGAGATGGAAGAGGTGGTCATTGCCGGCCCGACCTGCGACAGCGCCGACATCATGTATGAAAACTACAAGTACGGCCTGCCGTTGAACCTTGCGATTGGCGATCGCTTGTACTGGCTGTCGACCGGTGCCTACACCACCAGCTACAGCGCGGTTGAGTTCAATGGGTTTCCGCCGTTGAAGTCGTTTTACGTTTAAAAGCAGCAGTAAGTTTTAAGCTACAAGCTATAAGAAAAAACCCATGACATTTCATGGGTTTTTTTATGCCTCAGGAAACGCTCAAGGCACGCTGTTGATATGCATCGGCCATGGCGCGAATCTGCGGATCGTAGGCGATTGCCAGCGCCTTGTGTGCCCCCCGCAAAAACTTTGAATTCCCGCCGTCCAGCGCTTTGCGCAACCACTCCAGTGCCGCTTCGATCTGGCCGCTATCGGCCAACACCGCCGCATAACTGAACTGTCCACGAAAATCCCCGGCTTCGGCTGAACGTCGGTACCACTCAACGGCCGCTTCAAAATCCCTCGGGCAATACTGCCCATCTTCCAGATAGCGCCCCAGCAGATTCATCGACTTGGCGTGGCCCTGCTCTGCCGCCTGGCGATACAGCACCAGCGCCTGGACCTGATCCTGCACAACGCCACGGCCGGTCGCCAGCAGGTTGGCGTAGTTGTACTGCCCCCAATCCAGCCCGGCCTCTGCTGCCAGCCGGTAATCCCGCGCAGCCGCCGCTTCATCGGCGGCGCACCCCCAACCATGCTCCAGGCAACGCCCGGCCATATTGCGCGCCATCAAGTGCCCGCCTTGCGCCGCAATCCGAAACCAGCGCAGCGCCAATGCTTGATCGCGGGCAATGCCGCGTCCTTCCAGCAGGATCTGCCCGAGCAACGCCTGGGCATCGACCACGCCTTCCCTGGCCGCAATCAGAATCGCCTGGGCGGCGCGCACCGGAGAATCATCGAGCATCGACTGCAATTGCTCGACGTTGAGCACTTCCTGGCGACGCAGTAAAAACCCCATCTCAGACCTCAACCCAACGGCGCAACAAATTGTGATAGGTGCCGGTGAGCTGGATCAGCGCCGGATGGTCGGGCACGTCGCGGCTCAGTTGCTGGATGGCGCCATCCATCTCGAACAGCAGGGTGCGCTGGCTGTCTTCGCGCACCAGGCTCTGGGTCCAGAAGAACGAGGCGTAGCGCGCGCCACGGGTCACCGCGTTGACTTTATGCAGGCTCGAACCCGGGTACAGCACCATGTCGCCCGCAGGGAGCTTGACGCGCTGCAGGCCGAAAGTGTCCTGGATTTCCAGCTCGCCGCCGTCGTAGTCGTCGGGGTCGCTGAAGAACAATGTGGACGACAGGTCGGTGCGCACGCGCTCGTGGCTGCCTGTGGGCTGACGCACCGCGTTGTCGATATGAAAGTCGAAACTGCCGCCTGCGGTGTAACAGTTGAGCAGCGGCGGAAACACCTTGTGCGGTAACGCCGCTGACATAAACAGCGGGTTGCTCCACAAGCGCTCCAGCATCGCCGCGCCGATTTCCTTGGCCAGCGGATGGCCCTCGGGTAATTGCAGGTTGTGCTTGGCCTTGGCGGACTGGTGCCCGGCGGTGACTTTGCCGTCGGCCCATTCGGCCTGTTCCAGGGCTTGGCGAATACGCTGCACCTCCTCGCGAGAGAACAGGCCGGGAATATGCAGCAACATGAGCGATACCTGAGGTCAGAGAGCTGGCAATGGTATTGATTCTTATCCTCCCTGTAAAACGACGCGACGAACGAGAGCGCAAAATCCGTAAGCAAAAAGTGTAAAGAATGTAAATTCAACGCGAATAGTAATGTATCGCAATTGATAGAAAGTCTTGTTCACCCTATATTCCGCGACCTCACATCCTTGGGGAAAGGACACGTCATGTCGCGCACCACACCAACAACAACCGCCAGTTCACCACGCATGCTGGCTTCGGCCATCGGCGTTGCCCTCAGCGCCAGCTCTGTCGCCCACCTGGCGCAGGCGGCTGAAAACACCGAACCACAAGGCGGGCGCAACCCTATCTCCCTCGGCGCCACCAACATTACCGGCCAGGATCAGGACACCACTTCCTATCAGGTGGAAAAAGCCTCCTCGCAGAAATACACCGCGCCGCTGGTGGACACCCCGCGCTCGGTGACCGTGGTCCCGCAGCAAGTGCTCAAGGACACCGCCGCCACCTCGCTGCAGGACGCCCTGCGCACCGTACCGGGGATTACCTTCGGCGCCGGTGAAGGCGGCAACCCCCAGGGCGATCGTCCGTTCATCCGGGGCTTCGACGCCCAGGGCGACACTTACCTGGACGGCGTGCGCGATACCGGCGGCCAGAGCCGCGAGATCTTCGACATCGAATCCATCGAAGTCAGCAAAGGCCCGAACTCGTCCTTCGGCGGTCGCGGCTCGGCCGGTGGCAGCCTCAACCTGGTGAGCAAGACCCCGCAAGCGCGGGACTTCACCAACGGCGGCTTCACCTACGGTTCCGACCAGACCCGCCGCTACGTGCTCGACGTGAACCGCCAGTTCCTCGACGACAGCGCCGCCTTCCGCCTGAACCTGATGAGCCACGAGCAAAACGTCGCCGGCCGCGATGCGGTCAATTACGACCGTTGGGGCGTGGCACCCTCGCTGACCTTTGGCCTGGGCACACCGACCCGCGTCAACCTCAGCTACTACCACATGGAAAGCGACGACCTGCCGGATTCGGGGATCCCCTACGCCTACGGCAACAATGGCGCGCGTGCGGCCCACGTGCACGACAAGCCCACCGACGGCGGCGACAGCAACAACTTCTACGGTTTGAAGAGCCGCGACTTCCGCAAGACCCGCGCCGACATCAGCACGTTCTCCATCGAGCACGACCTGAACGACAACATGACGCTGAAAAACACCCTGCGCCATGGCAGCACCGGCCAGGACTACATCTTGACGCAGCCTGATGACAGCCAGCACAACGTCAACCAGTTCGGCACCGTGTGGCGCCGCGCCAACAGTCGCGTTTCCACCACCACCACGACTACCAACCAGACCGACCTGTTCGGCAGCTTCCAGGCATTGGGCTTCAAGCACAGCTACTCCACCGGCCTGGAATTCACCGGTGAAGAAACCCGCGTCAGCGGCTACACCGTCAGCCCCAACGCCAACCCGGTCTGCACCTTGGCCAAGGGCAGCCTGGGCGGCCAGTGCACCTCACTGAGCAACCCGAACCCCGACGACGCCTGGAACGGCAGCATCGCGCGCAATTACAACGGCACCAACACCAAGGCCACCAGCCGCGCCGCGTACGTATTCGATACCATCGAGCTCGATCCGAAATGGCTGCTGAACGTAGGCTTGCGTTACGACACCTTTGACACTGAAGCCAACACCAACGCCGTCGCCGGACGCACCAGGATCAAGGACGACAGCCAGTTCTTCAACTGGCAAGCCGGCCTAGTCTGGAAGCCGGTGGAGAACGGCAGCATCTACGCCTCGTACGCAACATCGGCCACGCCAGCCGGTGGCCTGATAGGCGAAGGTTCCGACGGCAACCCACTGTCTGCCGGTGCCGCCACCAGCGACTTGCAGCCAGAAGAAACCGTCAACTACGAACTGGGCACCAAATGGGACCTGTTCCACGACCGCCTGTCCCTGACCGCAGCTATCTTCCGCACCGAAAAGAAAAACACCCGCATCCTGGTGGATGCGCTCACCTACCAGAACGCCGGTGAATCTCAGGTCGATGGCATCGAGTTGTCCGCCAGCGGCAAAATCACCGAACAATGGCAGGTGTTTGCGGGCTACAGCTATCTGGACAGCGAGCTGGTTAAATCCGGCCTCAACGGGCGTAACGGTGTGGTCAGCGCCGGTTCCAATACCGGCAACCAGATGCCTAATACGCCGAAGAACTCGTTCAGCCTGTGGACCACCTACGACGTGACGCCCAAGCTGACCATCGGCGGCGGCGCCTTCTATGTCGACCAGATTTACGGCGATGTCGGCAACACGGTGTATGTACCCTCCTACACCCGCTACGACGCCATGGCCAGCTATAAGCTGACCAAGAACGTCGACTTGCAATTGAACGTGCAGAACCTGACCGACAAGACCTACTACGACAAGGCTTTCTCCACGCACTTCGCCAACCAGGCGGCCGGTCGTACGGCGTTGTTGACCACCAGCTTCCACTTCTAAAAGCGGTCCCAGTTCAACCAGGAGCCCCACGCATCGGATGCGTGGGGCTTTTGCGTGTTTCCCGGCAACTCACGGCATAATGCGCGCCGTGATACCTATATCCAGCTAAGCGAGGCGCTCCGACGTGTTGAAGAAAACCCTGTTCCAGTTGCATTGGTTCTTCGGCATCACGGCCGGGCTGGTGCTGGCCTTGATGGGGATCACCGGGGCTGCGTACTCGTTCCAGGATGAAATCCTGCGGGCGCTCAACCCCACGGTATTGAGCGTGCAGAAACGCGAAGCAGGCGTGCTGCCGCCCGCCGAGCTGGTGCGCAAGCTGGAAGCCGCCGAAGGCAAGCGCGTGGCGATGCTGTGGGTCGAAGACCACAGCGGCAATGCCGGCCAAGTGGCCTTTACCCCACCGCCGGGCGAGCGGCGCGGCCAGATGCGTTACTTCGATCCGTACACCGGCGACTACCTGGGCGACGCCGTCGGCCAGGACGTATTCGGCTTTATCCTGCAGCTGCACCGCTTCCTCGCCATCGGCGATACCGGACGCAATATCACCGGCGCCTGCACCCTGATCCTGCTGTTCTTCTGCCTTTCCGGCCTGTACCTGCGCTGGCCGCGCCAGGTCAAAAACTGGCGCGTATGGCTGACCCTGGACTGGCGCAAAAAGGGCCGCAGCTTCAATTGGGACCTGCACTCGGTGTTCGGCACCTGGTGCCTGCTGTTTTACCTGCTGGCAGCGCTGACCGGGCTGTATTGGTCCTATGACTGGTACAACCAGGGCGTGACCAAACTGCTCTCCGATGCGCCGCAGAACGAGCGTATGCGCAAGCGCGGCCCGCCGCCTGCTGGCCTCGCGCCCGTGGCCAACTACGAGGCGATCTGGAGCAGCATCTACAGCAACGCCGGCCCTGGCTTGAGCGCCTACAACATCCGCCTGCCGGCCGTCGCCGGGCAACCGGCCACCGTGTATTACCTGCTGGATAGCTCGCCCCATGACCGCGCGCTGAACCAGATCAACCTCGACCCGGCCACCGGCGAGGTCACGTCCCATGAGCGTTACGCCAGCAAGAGCCTCAAGGCGCAGTTGCTGACCAGTGTCTATGCACTGCACACCGGCAGTTATTTCGGGCTGGTCGGGCGAATCGTCCTCACGGTGAGCGCGCTGCTCATGCCGTTGTTCTTTATTACCGGCTGGCTGCTGTACCTGGACCGCCGGCGCAAAAAACGCCAGGTGCGGGACGCGCGCAACGGCCTGGTGGTCAGCCACAGCGACGCGCCGGCCTGGTTGATCGGCTTTGCCAGCCAGAGCGGCTTTGCCGAACAGTTGGCCTGGCAAACCGCCGGGCAATTGCAGGCCGCAGGGCTCGGGGTGAAGGTGCAGCCCCTGGGCAGCGTCAGCCGCGATGACCTCAGCCAGGCGCAACAGGCGTTGTTCGTGGTCAGTACATTCGGTGACGGCGAAGCGCCCGACAGCGCCCGCGGCTTTGAGCGCAGCGTGCTCGGCCAGGACCTGTCCCTCAAAGGCTTGAACTACTCGGTACTGGCCCTGGGCGACCGGCAGTACGCGCACTTTTGCGGCTTTGCGAGGCGTCTGCATTTCTGGCTGACGCACCAGGGCGGTACCCCGCTGTTCGCGCCGGTGGAAGTCGACAATGGCGACACAGAAGCCTTGATGACCTGGCAACAACAGCTCGGCCAGCTCACCGGTCACGCGCCGGCAGCCGCGTGGCAGATGGCCCAGTTTGAACACTGGGCCTTGAGCCAACGCACCCTGCTCAACCCCGGCAGCATCGGCGCCCCCGTGTACCTGCTGGGCCTCACGCCGCCCTCGCCCATCAGTTGGCTGGCCGGTGACCTGGTGGAAATCCTGCCGCGCAATGGTCCACGGGCCGTCGAGCACTTCCTGGAAGGGCTGGGCCTGGCCGGCAGCGACGGCGTGCTGATCGAAGGCCTGGCGCAAACACTGAACCAGGCCCTGGCCACACGCCAGCTACCGGACAACCGCACGCACCTGGTCGGCCTGCACGCCCAGGCCCTGGTGGATGCGCTGATCCCCCTGGGCATGCGCGAATACTCGATCGCCTCGATTGCCAGCGACGGCGTGCTGGAGCTGATCGTGCGCCAGGAGCGTCATCCCGATGGCAGCCTGGGCCTGGGCTCCGGCTGGCTGACTGAATATGCCGCCGTAGGCTCAAGCATCAGCCTGCGCCTGCGCCGCAACAGCGGCTTTCATCTGCCGGATGCGCCGGTGCCGCTGATCCTGCTGGGCAACGGCACCGGCCTCGCCGGCCTGCGCAGCTTGCTCAAGGCGCGCATTGCCGACGGCCGACAACGTAACTGGCTGCTGTTCGGCGAACGCCATATCGCCCACGACTATCTGTGCCAGGAAGAACTGCAAGGCTGGCTGGCCAGTGGTGACCTGGCCCTGCTGGACCTGGCGTTCTCGCGGGATCAGGCGGAAAAAATCTACGTACAGGATCGCCTGCGCGAGTCCGCCGATGTGCTGCGCAAGTGGCTGGCGGACGGTGCGGCGATTTATGTGTGCGGCAGTTTGCAGGGCATGGCCACGGGCGTGGACCAGGCGCTGGTGGCTATCCTCGGCGGTGAAGCGGTGGAGCGCCTGATCGAACAAGGCCGCTATCGCCGGGATGTGTACTGATCCTTTACAGACACTGAAGATCAAATGTGGGAGGGGCTTAAGGCTTTTTGTAGGAGCGAGCTTGCTCGCGAAAAACGTCAACGATAACGCGTGTTTTCTGAATGAACGCGGTGCCTGTGAATTTTTCGCGAGCAAGCTCGCTCCTACAGACTGGCATTAGGGCAAGCCCCCTCCCACCGTTTTACTGTATTCCAAGTCAGGTGGGTTGCAGCTTCTGTTCGAACACTGAAAGCCCATCCAAGTCTCGCAGGATCACCGTCAACTCCGCCGTCTGCCCATCAATCTGCACCTCGCCGAAAAACTGAAACCCGGCAAACGGTGAAGTGTTCTGCGCCGGCGGTGCCTTCTCGAACACCACCTCGGGACCGAAGGTCTTGTCCAACGGATTGGGCCCGAAGCTCCCGGCATTCAAGGGCCCCGCGACGAACTCCCAGAACGGCTCGAAATCCTGGAAAGCCGCCCGATCCGGGTGATAGTGATGCGCCGCGCAATAGTGCACATCGGCGGTCAGCCATACATGGTTGCGCACCTTGTGCGCGCGCAGGAACCCCAGCAATTCGGCAATTTCCAGCTCTCGCCCCTGGGCCGGGCCGGGATCACCGTTGGCAATCGCTTCCCAACGCGGCACGCCGGGGCTGACTTCACCGTCGGGCACGCCCAGCCCGATGGGCATGTCGGCCGCGACCACTTTCCACTGCGCCCGGGACGCCTTGAGTTCGCGCTTGAGCCAGTCCAGTTGCTCGCGGCCGAGGAAGGGCTTTTCACCGCCCAGGTTGTCGTCGTTGGGGCCGCGATAACTGCGCATGTCCAGCACGAACACATCCAGCAGCGGGCCGTAACTGAGCGTGCGATAAATCCGCCCGCCCGCGTCGGCGCTTTGCCGGCGCATCGGTGAATATTCCAGCCAGGCCTGGCGCGCGCGGCCGACCAGGGTATTGATGTCGCGAGTCTGGTAACGCTCATCCAACTGCTTGCCGGATGACCAGTTGTTGATCACCTCGTGGTCGTCCCACTGCCAGATCTGCGGCACCTCGGCATTGAAGCGCCGCACGTTTTCATCCAGCAGGTTGTAGCGGTAATTGCCGCGATATTCATCCAGGGTTTCGGCGACTTTGCTCTTGGCTTCGGTGGTGATGTTGCGCCAGATGCGTCCGCCCTCGGTGGCCAATTGCGCCGGCACCGGGCCGTCGGCGTAGATGGTGTCGCCACTGTGGATAAAGAAGTCCGGCAGGCGCAGGCGCATGGCTTCATAGATGCGCATGCCGCCGATGTCCGGGTTGATGCCGAAGCCTTGCCCGACGGTGTCGCCACTCCATACAAAGCGGATGTCGCGACGCTGTTGCGGCACGCTGCGCAAGTGGCCGAACCACGGCTCGCTGGCGATGCCGGTCTGGGCGTCTTCAAAATGCACGCGGTAGAAAATCGCCTGGTCGGCGGGCAGCCCGGTGAGTTCGACGCGGGCGGTAAAATCGCTGCGGTTATCGGCCAGGGGCGAGACGAATCTGCGCGGGTTGCTGAACACACTGCGGGTGTCCCACTCCACCACCATCCGCGCAGGTCGGTCGCTGCGGCTCCAGATCATCGCACGATCGCCGAGCAAATCCCCCGATTGCACGCCATCGGTGAGCAGCGGGCGGTCCTTGACCGACGCAATCACCGCCGGCGCCAGGCCCGGCAGCAGCAGGCCTGCGCCGACAGCTTGCATCACGCGGCGACGGCCGAGATCGAAGTGGCTCATACGGGTGCCCTCTTGAGTATCAAAAGGGCCACTAAAGCATGCGTCGATGAAGCAGACATGACACCGCTCTCACCGCCAATGAAGATCAAATGTGGGAGGGGGCTTGCCCCCGATAGCAGTGTGTCAGCTGCAAATAAGCTGGCTGACATACCGCTATCGGGGGCAAGCCCCCTCCCACATTTTTTTACCGCGTCAGGCAGCTACTGCCAGCTCCACCGCTTCCGGGCGCTTGAGCAGCGCATACACCACACCGGTCAGCACACTGCCGGCCACAATCGCCAGCAGATACAGCAGCGCATGATTCATCGCGTTCGGAATCACCAGCACGAACAACCCGCCGTGGGGCGCGGCCAGTTTGCAACCGAAGTACATCGACAGCGCCCCCGTCAACGCGCCCCCGGCAATGCTGGCCGGGATCACCCGCAGCGGGTCCTTGGCCGCAAACGGAATGGCGCCTTCGGAGATAAAGCACATCCCGAGAATCATCGCGGCCTTGCCGGCTTCGCGTTCAGTCTGGGCGAACTTGCGTCGGGCCAGGAACGTTGCGATGCCCATACCAATCGGCGGCACCATGCCGGCGGCCATGGTCGCGGCCATCGGCGCCCCGCTTGACGCCGCCAGCAGGCCGACGGAAAACGCATACGCCGCCTTGTTGATCGGCCCGCCCAGATCGACGCACATCATGCCGCCCAACAGGATGCCCAACAGCACCGCGTTGGTGGTGCCCATGGTGCTGAGAAAATCCGTCAGCCCGGTCAGCACGCGCGCCACCGGCGGGCCGACCAGGTAGATCATGGCAAGGCCGGTGAACAAACTGGCCAGCAACGGGATGATCAGGATCGGCTTGAGCGCCTCCAGGCTCTGCGGCAAGCGCACCGCCCGTGAGATCAGCTTGACGCTGTAGCCGGCCAGGAAACCGGCGAAGATCCCGCCGATGAACCCGGCGCCCAGCGTGCCCGCGAGCAAGCCGCCGATCATGCCCGGCGCGAGGCCGGGACGGTCAGCAATCGAGTAGGCGATGTAGCCTGCGAGCAACGGCACCATCAGCATGAACGCCTGGTCACCGACGGTTTTCAGCGCCGCCGCCAGGGTGCCTTTTTCCTCGAAGGCATGGATGCCGAACACAAAGGACAGGGCGATCAACAAACCGCCCGCCACCACCATCGGCAACATGAACGACACCCCGGTGAGCAGGTGTTTGTACACGCCGGTTTTTTCCGACTTGGCCACCGCACCGCTGCCGGCGCTTTCCACCGCACCTTCGGCCAGCGCCTTGTTCAGGGTGGCTTCCGATTGCTTGAGGGCAATGCCGGTGCCGCAGCGGTAGATCTTCTTGCCGGCGAAGCGCTCGGTGGCGACTTCGATATCCGCCGCCAGCAGCACCACATCGGCATCGGCGATGGCCTGCGGACTCAACGGCGTGCGCGCACCGACCGAGCCCTGGGTCTCGACCTGCAGGTCATAGCCCAGGCGCTTGGCGGTCTGCTGCAAGGCCTCGGCGGCCATGAACGTATGCGCAACGCCGGTCGGGCAAGCGGTAATCGCGACAATGCGCGGCGCATTCTTGGCCGGTGCATCCGTCGCCACATAGACCTGCGCCTCCTCGGCGCCGCGGCGCAACACCGCATCGACATCCGCCAGCGCCTGGGCCGGCGTGCTCTGGAACACGCGTTTGCCGACAAAACGTTGCATATCCAGCGGCGTGCTGCTGACCAGCAACACCCATTCGGCGTCATCGAGGGTCGCCTGGGACAGCTGGCTGTCCGGGCGTTGCACGTCCACCACTTCGACACTGGTGCTCCAGCCCTGGCGCTGTGCGGCGGCGTCCAGCAAGCGGGCGCACAGCACACTGGTGACCATGCCGTTCGGGCAGGCGGTAACAATGGCTAACTTCATCACAAACCCTCTTATTGTTCTGTCAGCGTGCGCACAGCGACGCCGCTTTCGAGACGCACCAACTGCGCGTCATCGCTGATGCCGAAACCGATCTGCGTCACCGCCATCGCGGCAATCGCCGTGGCGCGGCGCAGGGTCTGCTCGGGCGCTTCGTCGCGCAGCAGGCCGTGAAGCATGCCGGCCAGCAGCGAGTCGCCGGCGCCTACGGTGCTGGCAACCGTCACCTTGGGCGGCGTGGCCTGCAGGGTCGCCCCCGAGCTGTACCAGCTCACGCCGGCGGCACCGTCGGAGACCACCACATGTTCCACACCCTGTTGATGCAACTGGCGGATGGCATCCGTGGCGTTATCCAGCGCCTGGCCAAGTTCTTCAGTATTGGGCTTGACCATCCAGGGGCCCGCCTTCAATCCGGCGCGCAAGGCTTCGCCGCTGGTGTCCAGGGCCACCTTCAAACCGAGGTTTTTCAATTGCTCGATCAGTGCCTGGAACCATTGCGGGCTCACGCCCCTCGGCAAGCTGCCGGCCACCACCACGGCATCGAACCCCGGGGCAATCCGCGCCAGTTTCTCAAGCAACGCGTTCTGCGCCTGCGCCGACACCTCAGGTCCGGGTGCGTTGATATCGGTGACGCGGCCATCGTGTTCGGCAATCTTGATATTGCTTCGGGTTTCGCCGGGCACACGAACAAATGCGTCCGTAAAACCACGCTGTGCAATCAGTGCCTCGAAAGCCTGCGGGTTGCCTTCGCCCAGAAAGCCGCCCACCGTCAGCTCGTGGCCCAGGTCGGCCAACACCTGCGCCACGTTCACGCCCTTGCCGGCGGCATGGGTGATGAGCGTTTCGCTGCGGTTGACCTCACCGGGTTCCAGACGCGCCAAGCGTACCGTGAGG
Organism: Pseudomonas orientalis; assembly: GCF_001439815.1. Classification (GTDB taxonomy): domain Bacteria; phylum Pseudomonadota; class Gammaproteobacteria; order Pseudomonadales; family Pseudomonadaceae; genus Aquipseudomonas; species Aquipseudomonas orientalis. The sequence continues at coordinate 18,642 of NZ_JYLM01000016.1, forward strand.
TCCAACGCCGGATTCAGCGTCAGGGTCAAAATCCTTGCCATTTACACGGCCTCCACTAGAGCACGTACTTCGGCGGGCGAACCCACCGCGAGTGCCTGTTGCGCCAGGCCCTGGGCCTGGCTCAGGCTGAATTCACGTACCCGTGCCTTCACTTCGGGAATGCTGCGCGCCGACACGCTCAACTCATCCACGCCCAAGCCAATCAGCACCGGCACCGCCAGCGGGTCCGCCGCCAGCTCGCCGCACACGCCGACCCATTTGCCATGGGCATGGGCGGCACGCACGGTGATGTCGATCAGTTGCAACACGGCCGGGTGCAGGCCATCGGCCTGGGCCGACAGCGTCGGGTGGCCACGGTCGATGGCCAGGGTGTATTGGGTCAGGTCGTTGGTGCCGACGCTGAAAAAGTCGACTTCCCGGGCGAGTACCGGCGCCAGCAGCGCGGCCGAAGGCACTTCGATCATGATCCCCAGTTGCAGGTCGGCCACCGGGATTTCCAGGCGCAGACGCTCGGTCATATCCCGGGCGGCGCGCCATTCATCCACGCTGCCGACCATGGGGAACATGATGCGCAACGGCCGGCTGTCCGCCGAACGCAACAGCGCGCGCAGTTGCGCTTCCATGATCTGCGGGCGTTGCAGGGTCAGGCGAATGCCGCGCACACCGAGGAAGGGGTTTTCTTCCTCGGCAATCGGCCAGTACGGCAGCGGTTTATCGCCACCCACATCGAGAGTACGCACCACCAGCGGGCGCCCGTCGAGGCCGTCGAGTACGCGGCGGTATTCGGCTTCCTGGGTGGCTTCGTCCGGCGCCTGGGGGTGAGCCATGAAAATCAGCTCGGTGCGCAACAGGCCGATGCCCTCGGCGCCCTGCTCCACCGCCGCGGCCACGCCGGCGCTTTCGCCGATATTGGCGAACACTTCCACCGCATGGCCGTCGCGGGTCAGCGCCGGTTCGTGGCGTTGCGCGGAGGCCGCTTGCAGACGTTGTTCGCGGGTGTCGCGCTCAACGGTCGCGCGTTGCAGGGTGGCGGCATCGGGGTCGACGTGCAGGCGGCCGCGCTGGCCGTCGAGCAGCAACGGCGTGCCGGCCTTGAGCAGCAACACCGCTGCGCCCGCCCCGACCAGCGCGGGAATACCGAGCGCGCGGGCAACGATGGCGCTGTGGGCCGTGGCGCCGCCACGGGCCGTGAGGATGCCGGCGACACGGGCCGGGTCCAGGCGCGCGACGTCCGAAGGGCCGACTTCGTCCATCACCAGAATGTAGGGTTCATCGGGCTCCTGCGCGGTGTCGACGCCGCACAGTTGCGCCAATACGCGGCGACCGATATCGCGCAGGTCGGCGGCGCGCTCGGCAAGCAAGGCATCCTGCAACGACTCCTGCTGCCTGGCGGCCGCTTCGATCACGCTCATCCAGGCCGCTTCGGCGCTTTCGCCCTGCTTGAGGCGGGTGTCGACTTCGTCGGTCAGCTCCGGGTCGTCGAGCATTTCCTGGTGGGTGATGAAGATCTCGCGAATCGCCTTGGACTGGCTGCGTTCGATCAGGCCTTCGATATCGCCACGTACATCACTCAGCGCGGTGTGCAGGCGCTGGCGCTCAACCGCGCAGGACTCACCGCGCAAGGGGTAGTCGAAGACCTGTTGCACCTGGATATGCGCGGGGCCGATGGCGATACCGGGCGCGGCGGCAATCGCCTGGACCTGGCTACCGGGCAGCGGCGCGCTGATGACCGGCTCGACATCGACGGTGGCGGGCTGGGCGCTGACGGTCGGCAACGGCTCGACTTCTTCGCCCAAGCCTTCTTCAATTGCGGCCAACAGGGCCGGCAGCGCATCCCCGGCAATGCTCGGCTCGGCGACGAACTCCAGCACCTGGCCACGCCGCGCGCCGAGGCTCAACAGCTTGCTCAGGCTTTTCACCGACACCGCGCCGACCGGGCCGTCGACAATGCGCACGCGGATATCGCCATCGAAGCTTTTCGCCAGTTGCGCGAGGATCTTCGCCGGGCGCGCATGAAGGCCATGGGCATTGGCCAGGGTGATGCGCGCGCTGGGCCAGTCGGGCGGCAGTTCGCCACCCAGCACCTCAAGCACGGCACGACTGCTGGTGGCGCGGCCCAATTCCTGTCCGCGCCCTTCGATCAGCAAGGCGCACAGGCGCTCGAGCAACGCCTGATGCGCTTCGCCCAGGCTGGCCAGGCAGAACAGGCCATTGAGCGGCTGGCCCAGGTAGCGCATGGGTTTGTCCGGTGTGACGAAGGCCAGGCCCGGACGCTTGACCGTCTGCTCGCTGTGCAGCCACCACAGGCCATCGCCCAGGGGCAGTGCATCGACTTGCTGCAACACGGCGGCAAAGCCGTTGCTCACGCAATCGGCCTGGCGCAACAGGCGCGCGCCTCGCCACACCAGTTCCTCGAAATCATCGGCCGACACGCCGAGGCTGATCATCTGGGCATCCAGTGCCAGCTCCTGCGGCGCGCCTTGCAGCAGTTTCAGCAAGGCCTCGGCGGAACCGGCACGGCGCAGCGCCTGGCCGAGGTCGGTTTCACCCAGGGCGCGGGTCAGCAATTGCAGCAGGCGCAAGTGTTCATCGGATTTGGCGGCAATCCCGATCGCCAGGTACACCACCTGGCCGTCGCCCCAGTCCACGCCTTCGGGAAACTGCAACAGACGCACGCCGGTGGAAAACACCTGGTCGCGGGTTTCCGGGGTGCCGTGAGGAATGGCGATGCCTTGACCAAGAAAGGTCGAGCCTTGGGCTTCACGGGCTTGCAAGCCACTGAGATAACCTTCGGCGACCAGGCCATCGGCCACCAGTTTTTCCGCGAGCAGGTGCAAGGCCGCAGATTTATCCACTGCCACCTGGCCCATGGATATCTGCTCTACAGTGAGCTCGAGCATGCCGTTCTCCTAGTTAGTGCGAGGTGCGCACTAGGTATTGTTTTGAATAAATCAGCTTGGCGGCGTTCAAAAGTAACTGACTGAGCGGTCAGTTGGCAGTAGCCACTCAGCGGCGAACATCGTAAAAATACCCTTGCTGAAACGTTTAATCTAGAATTTATGGCAGATTACGCGTTAATTGCGCAAGCTTGAAGGGCCACTCGGCGCCTGTTGTGGGACATTGGTCGTGTGCTGGAATCGGTTACGATTGGACAAAATGTCGGGGCACGCTCAAAAAAACAAGGAAACCCGGTTTGAAACTCAGTGATATCGCACGTCTGGCCGGTGTGTCCGTGACCACCGCCAGCTATGTCATCAATGGCAAGGCCGAACAACAACGCATCAGCAACGCGACGGTGGAGCGGGTGCGGGCCGTGGTCCAGGCCCACGGTTTTACGCCTAACCCGCAAGCGGCCGGATTGCGCAGCCGGCACACACGCACCCTGGGCTTTATCCTGCCGGACTTGGAGAACCCCAGTTACGCACGCATAGCCAAGTTGCTCGAACAGGGCGCACGGGCGCGCGGCTATCAATTGCTGATCGCCAGCTCCGATGATGAGGCTGACAGCGAGCGCCAGTTGCTGCAACTGTTCCGCGCGCGGCGTTGCGATGCGCTGTTTGTCGCCAGCTGCCTGCCGGCCGAGGATGACAGCTATCGCGAGCTGCAAGCCAAAGGCTTGCCGGTGATCGCCATCGACCGGGTCATGGAGCCCAACCAGTTCTGCTCGGTGGTCAGCGATGACCGTCAAGCCTGTCAGCAGCTCACCGGCAGCCTGCTGCACCCGCTGCCCAAGCAAATCGCCCTGATCGGCGCCCATCCGGAGCTGAGCATCAGCCAGGAGCGTGCCGCAGGTTTCCGCGAAGCCCTGCAAGGCTTTACCGGCGAGGTGATCATCGAACAGGGTGAGGCCTTCAGCCGCGACTGCGGGCGACAGCTGATGGAGCAATTACTGCAGCGCCTGGGGCATCTGCCTGACGCCCTGGTGACCACGTCCTACGTGCTGCTGCAAGGCGTGTTTGACGCCCTGCACGACTTCCCGCTCAAGTCGCGGCCCCTGCGCCTGGGCACCTTCGGCGATACGCAGTTGCTGGATTTTTTGCCGTTGCCGGTCAACGCCATGGCCCAGCAGCATCAACTGATCGCCGACACTGCCCTGCGCCTGGCCCTGGCGGCCATTGAAGAAGAACACTACCAGCCCGGCGTGCACGGCATCAGCCGAACCTTCAAGCAGCGCATTCACGAGGCCTGAGCGTGGATCTGATCGACACCCACACCCACCTGGATTTCGCGGACTTCGACAGTGATCGTCCGCAGGTCCTCGCCCACAGCCGTCAACTCGGTGTGCGGCGCCTGGTGGTGCTCGGTGTTTATCAGCGCAATTGGCAACGGTTGTGGGATCTGGTGGTGGAGGATGAAGGCTTGTTCGCCGCCTTCGGCCTGCACCCGGTGTATCTCGATGAGCATCGCCCCGCCGACCTGCTGGAATTGGGCGACTGGCTGACGCGCCTGCAGGGCCATCGGCAACTGTGCGCCGTGGGTGAAATCGGCCTGGATTACTTTCTTGAGCACCTGGACCGAGAGCGCCAGCAAGCGCTGTTCGAAGCCCAGTTGAAACTGGCGGTGGATTTCGCCCTGCCGGCCCTGCTCCACGTACGCCGCAGTCATGCGGCGGTGATCGCTACGCTCAAGCGCATCAAGCTGCCGCGCGGCGGCATCATTCATGCGTTCGCCGGCAGCCGGGAAGAAGCCCGCGAGTACATCAAGCTCGGTTTCAAGCTGGGCCTGGGCGGTGCCGCCACCTGGCCGCAGGCCTCGCGCATGCACAAGGTGCTGGCCCAGTTGCCGCTGGAAGCCGTGGTGCTGGAAACCGACGCGCCGGATATGGCCCCGGCCATGTATCCGGGCCAGCGCAACAGCCCACAACACTTGCCGGCTATCTGCAGCGCCCTGGCCGAGCGGATGGGCATCAGCGCATCACGGCTGGCTGAGGCGAGCACACGCAACGCGTGCGAGCTGTTCCAGTGGTAGCCGGCTGACGGCCTGCAGATTCAAGGTCATCCTTTGCCGATGGCGCACGTAGCGCAGCACCAGAAAGTGGATCAACAGCGTCGCCAGCGAAATGTTGAATTGCCCGATCACACTGAGCAGCCCCAGCCATTCTGCAAACAGCGCCGCCAGGAGGGTCGCGCACGTCAGCATGATCATGCCAGGCGGCACCAGGGCCCACTGGTCGAGGGCGCGAAATCGCCGCAGCTGTTTGCGGCAACACAGCTGCAGGCATGCATGCATGGCAATAGGTACAGACGAAGGGTTCGTCGATGGCAATGGCGTTCAGTTGCCAGGGCTTGAGTTCAAACGTCATGTCGCAGTGGGCGCAATGCCCCTTGATGCCGATGACAGCGGCCATCGCCGTGCCTCCTTGAGACTGTGACCAAGTGATACAAATTCTCACCTATTCACAGCGCATTGAAAGGCCATCAGCGAAATCAGGACAAGTGCCACGCCCTGGCGAGTTAAATCCCACCGACAATTCCTACACGCGAAACGCGCCAATCAATTGCTTCAATTCCATCACCTGCTGCGACAACTGATGGCTGGCCGCTTCGGTCTGGTCGGCACCCTGGGCGGCGTGCTCACCCGCGCGATGGATGGCGACGATATTCTGATCGATCTCATGGGCGACCGCCGTTTGCTGCTCCACGGCGGCCGCGATCTGCTGGTTCTGGTCGACGATCATGCCTACCGCCCCGAGGATGTTCTCCAAGGCTTGCTGGACTTTTTCCGACTGACCTACCGTGCCGTTGGCCATGTCATGGCTGGCCCCCATGGCCTTGACCGCTGCGCCGACGCCGCTGTGCAGGCGCCCGATCATCTGCTCGATCTCTTCGGTGGACTGCTGGGTACGCCGCGCCAGCGTGCGCACCTCGTCGGCCACCACCGCAAAACCACGCCCCTGCTCACCGGCGCGCGCAGCCTCGATCGCCGCGTTGAGCGCCAGCAGGTTGGTTTGCCCGGCGATACTTTTGATCACGTCCAACACGCTGCTGATGGACTGGCTGTCGGCAGCCAGCTGGTTGATCACCCGCACCGACTCGTCGATCTCCGACGCCAGGCGCGCAATGCTGCCTTGCTGGGACTGCACCAGCCCACGGCCGCTGACGGTTTCATCGTTGACACTGTGCGCGCTGCTGACAGCGGCCGCGGCGCTGCGCGCCACTTCCTGGGCGGTGGATGACATCTGATTCATCGCCGTCGCCACTTGCTCGATCTGGCTGCGCTGGCCGGACACCGCCTGGTTGCTCTGCGCCGAGACCTTTTGTACTTGCCCGGCTTGCAGCTCGACCTGGCCGACCGTGTGCCCGACGCGCTCAATCAGGTCGTGGATCCTGGCCACGGTGCCATTGAATACCTGGCCCAACTCCCCCAGCTCATCGCGACTTTCAGCCACGAAGCTGACCGTCATATCGCCGGCCGCCACTTTATCCATCATCGCCCCAAGGCTGCGCAAGGTCGTGCGCGTGGACGCGTAGAAGCCTGCATACAAGTAGAAAATCAGCGCAAATACCGCCACCAGCGCCGTGACCAACAGCAGCATGTGCAGGCGCTTCTGCGCCAGGCGTTGCTCCAGTTGCTGCTTGAGGAATGCCAGGGTCGCGTCATCAAGCTGATAGGTCCTGGCCATCAGTTGGCTGACGTCGTCATAAAAGCCCTGCCACGCGGTGTCCAGGGTTTCAGCCACCACCACTCGTTCTTCGAACAGGTCAGCGCCCTGCTTGAGGCTGGCCCGGCTGGCTTGCGCCACGGTATCAAGCGACATCTGAGCGGCATGGCTGGCGCCGAGCGCATCCTGCAGCTTCAGGCCATATTCACCCTGGAGCTTTTCCAATTGCTGCAGCAATTCGTCAAAGCGTGTGCTGGACGATGAATTGATAAAGCCCTGGCCCAGGGAATACGCGCCCATCGCCCGCCCTTCGCCGAGCAACTGCGTGACTTGCGGAGTGACAGCGGTAATCAGCTCGCTGAGCTGACGCAGATCGCTCTGCGAATCTCGGCTCAAGCCCGATTGACTGGCGATGATCTGGCTGAGTATCTGGGCCTGGTTGAGCAATTTGCCGATCAACGCACTTTTGTTGAGCAGTGACGTCTCCTGTTGTTGAGCCATGAACGCGGCGATCAGTTCGTCACGCTTGGCATCGAAGGCGGCTACCTGCTCGGGCTGTGTAGTCATCGCACTGAGCCCCTGCACGCGGCCGAGCACACTCTGCTCCAGGGCATTGATCCTGGCCTCAAGGTCGCCGGCCTTGCCGGACTGGCCGAGGGTCGCGTTGATCTGCACCTGGTTATTCAACGCCTCGAGCTCGCGACGCACCACCAGGCTGTTGCCAAGCAGATCGAGGCTTTGCAGCTCAATGCGGGTGCCCTGGAACTCAGCCCAGGCGTCACGCACCAGAAAGTAGTTGGTCGCCAGCATCGGCAGCAGGAACAGCACGCTGATCAGACTGAACTTCAAGCCGAAACTCAGGCGATTCATCAACGCGACGGCGGGATAGAGCAAGCGCTTCACAGGTGATCTCCCCTTCTTTTATTTTTATTGAGGCGCAGGGCGGCGGCAGATAGCCACTATTTGGCGCTCTGTCTGTATAGCTCAATTTGAAAGGGAGTTTTGTAACGTAAAGTTAACGGCAGGGGGTTGCCCCCTGCCGGCTGTCTCAGGGCAACACCGTCCAGATGGCAAACCCGGCATACCACAGCACCGCCGCACGCAGCAGCAATTCCCACAGATGATCAAGACTGCTGATGCCTTCGGCGCCCACCACCGGCGGCGGTATTTCCGCAGCGGCCAGGCCGACCTTTTCCACCAGCCGTGCAGCGCTGATATCCCAGCTCAACAATTCGTGGAGCATCACCCGGCTGACCCCGACGAAATTGCCCACCAGGGCAAAGCTCGCCGCCAGCAGACGCACCGGCAGCCAGTCAAAGGCATGGCGCATTTGTGTGGCGCGTTCGGCCACCAGGGGGTTCTGGCTGTGCTCACCGGCCAGCGCCAGCAGGCGATAGGCCAGAGCAGCCACCGGGCCCAGCAGGAAATACCAGAAAATCACCGCAAAAAAGCTCTGGTACGCCTGCCACAGCAAATAGCCTTGCACCCGCTCGAGCAATTGCTCGCCACTGTCGGCACCCAGCTTCAGGTCACGTTCGGCCACATGCTCGGCGGCTTGCAGATCCCCACGACGCCACGCATCGCGAAACGGTCCCAACCCGGCCAACAGATCGCCACGGCCCAGGCTGTAGATCACCACCAGCACGTGCACCGGCAATGCCAACAAGCCATAGGCCACGGGCTCCAGCACGAGCAGCAGCAAGCCCAGCAGCGCCACCGGCAGCACCACCAGCACCAGCAGGATCAGCCAGGGCCGCTTGCCCATGCGCGGGCTCGATTCAAGCTTGGCCAGCTCACGCAGCCAGCCGCCGTCGCGCTGCAACCGCTGACGCAAGGCCGAGAATTTCTCGATCCACACCGCCAGCACCAGCACCAGGAAACTCATAGTTTGTGTCCTCCATCCTGCAGCGCGCCACGAAAGCGCTTCCAATCAAAAGCCGGGCCCGGATCGGTTTTGCGGCCGGGAGCGATGTCGCTGTGACCGCAGATACGTTCAAGGGTGATCGCAGGGTAGGCTCCAAGCAACTGGCCCGTCAGCTCAATCAGCGCCTGGTACTGGGCATCGGTGAACGGCAGGTCATCTGTGCCTTCCAGCTCGATGCCCAACGAAAAATCGTTGCAGGTGTCCCGGCCGTCAAAGCTGGAAACGCCCGCATGCCAGGCCCGGTCCCGGCATGCCACAAACTGCGTCACTGTTCCGTCGCGCTCAATCAGAAAATGCGCAGAGACCCGTAGGTGCTCTATCCCTTCAAAGTAGGCGTGCTCCGTTACATCCAGGCGATTCTGGAAAAATTCCTGCACCTTACCGGTAGCAAACTGCGCCGGGGGCAAGCTGATGTTATGTATCACCAACAGCGACACCTCGCCTGCCGGGCGCTCGTTGAAGTTGGGCGAAGGGCAATGGCGAATGCCCTCGAACCAACCGCTGACGGGGTCCAACTGCATACAGGCTCCTTGAATGAGACGAAGTGTTACCAGTATGCCGCGTTCCGCCCTGCGGTTGCGATCACTTGCCGCGATTGAGTTGACGCAGGTCGCCCATCACCGCCGCCAGCGCGCGGTCGAACAGCAAACCCTCGTCCAGGCTGCGCAGGGCCCCGCGCTTGAAAGCCGCGGCCAATTGCCCGGAAGTTTTCTCCAGGACCTTGAGCCCCGAGCGACTGACGAAAATATAACGATGGTTCGGCGCCATGATCGCCGTGAGCTTGCACCGCAGCACGGTGTCTTCGTCCTGCTGGAACTCCACCCAAGCGCCGACCCGCAATTGGTGAACCTTGAGCAGGTCCGGGTCATCATGCGGCAGGTCTTCGACGGCGTCCGACAGCTGGGTGCCGAGAATAAAAGGCTCGCAGACTTCAATCAGTCCCTCGCCCTCCTCGCCTTGGCATGTTCGAACATGTACGGCCTGCAAGCGCAAAAAGAACTCACGGGTGCTGAAAGGATCGAACGCCGCACCGGCCAACCCATCGCGCAACGACTTGAGCAACCCCGGCAATTGCTCCAGCAGACGCCGACCCGCCTCGGTGTCTTCGTGCAGGCCGACGCTCCAGATCAATTCATCCAGGGTGCGCAGCCCGGTTTGCCACTGCACGGAGTGTTCGCCGTGCTTGAGATTGGCCAGCAACAGCACCTGGCTCCAGGTCAGTTGCACAAACTGCACCACGAACGGCGGCAGGACCTTGCCCAATAACCGCCGGTTCAGCGCTTGCGCCACGCGCTGGCGAGCAACCTCGGTGCGCAGGCGCCCTTCCTCGACGTCACGGGTGTGCTGTTCGAGCAACTCGCTGCGCTGCTGCTCTTGTTTCATGAATGTGCTGAATTGCACCAGTAACTGCGAAAAGATCGCCGAATCTTCGACGAACTCATTCAACAGGCGCTGGATGACCTGTTCGATACGCAGGTACAGGCTGTCGTTCTGATAGCCATTGCGCGGGCTGCAACCCATGGCGGCGCTGGCGATCTGGTTGAGCAAGCGTCGTGCCGGATGCCCGGGGCAACTGAACAGGCTCTTGTCCAGCACGGCGACCTTCAGTATCGGGATCTGCAAGCGCGCGATCAGGGCTTTGAAGGCGTGGGGCACACTGCGGTCGTTGAGGATGAATTCAAAGAGCAGCGCGACGAGGTTGATCACATCCTCATCGGCCGCCTCCAGCACCCGCGACTTCCCGCTCTTGACGCTGACGCGGGTCAGCAATTGTTCGAGCTGGTTGCGCAGGTCGACATCGTCCTCGGCCCCAGGCTCCGGTACGTATTGCTGCAAATGCGAGAGCAGGCGCAGCAGGTCTCGGCTGGCGATGGGTTGCGGTTGAGCACTGGCTTCAAGGGTCGGCGCTACGCTGCCGCGCATCCCGACCAGCAGTGCTTGCAAGGCGGCAAAAGCTTGCTGGCCGCTTTCATCACAGGGTGGCTCGGCGGCCGGCGGGCTGTCCTGGCGTTGAAGCTCACGCGCCGCTCGCGCGCCCGCACGACGGGACGGCACGCTCCTGAGCCCAGGCAGGACCCCGGTGGCGACCAGCAGTTGATTGGCTTCGCCATAGAGCTGGTCGGCATCGCTGAGTACGTATTTCTCGAAGAGCTTGAGCATGATCAGCTTGACCCGGATCTCCACCCCCAGGCTGCGGCCCGCCTGCAAAAAAAACTGGCAAAGCCGTGCAGGGCCCAGAGGATTCTCATGATCGGTCATGGGCCTGCCCAGCACTTCACTCAAGCGCGCGCTCAGTTGCCCGAGCGCCAAGCCGTCACGGTGTTGCACCCGGCCAACCATTGCCTCCAGTGCCACGGCCTTTTCCCGGTCATCCGCCCGGGTAACGCCGGTCATCTGGTAGGACACCACTGGCACCGGATGCAACTCGCCGCTATCGCCCTGGCTCAGTGCGGCAAAGGCGGCATACAGTTGCTCCATGAACACGCGCTCGAAGTTCTTGCGCTTGAGGCGCAGGTCGCGCATGGCCTCGAAGAAAATATGCTGGTCAACCGTGCTGCGGGCCTTGTCGGCCATTTCGAACAGGGTGTCGTCGGCGTTATCGAACAGTTCCTGAAGCCCCTGTTGCAACTGTTGCGCGGCTTTATCACGCACCTGCAGCACCACCACCGGCAACCGTGCGAGCGGCGATGGCGTAGCCTGTGCCTGCTTGATAGGCACCACCTTCCCGTCATTGTGCATCCTGGCCTCCTGAAACGGCGGGTGTTGAGATGGGCAAGGAACGCAAGCAGGCCGGCTGGGCGCTGCGAGTACCAATCACCATCAGGACGTCAAAGCTATGACGCCAATCGCAAGGCGCGAGATTATCGGCAAATCAAGGGCGTTGCGCCAGTAAACTCTGCCCTGCGCGGTAAATGAGTGACGAGTCTGGGTTCCCATCCGCGCAGCCCCTATAATCGCGGCACTTTGTCTGTGGAGCCTGTTATGCCGAACCTGCGTCTTGCCGACCTCGCCGCCGAAATCGAAGCCAACGTGCGCCGCGCACTGCTGGAAGACATCGGCAGTGGTGATATCACCGCACAGTTGATCCCGGCCGAACGGCTGGCCAAGGCCACGATCATTACCCGCGATGCGGCCGTTATCGCCGGGACGGCCTGGGTGGATACGGTATTCCGCCAGCTGGATCCGCGCGTCGCCGTGCATTGGCAGGTGGCCGATGGTGAACGTGTCAACCCTGACCAGCCGCTGTTTCACCTTGAAGGCCCGGCGCGCTCGCTGCTCACCGGCGAACGCAGTGCGCTGAATTTCCTGCAGATGCTGTCAGGTGTCGCCACCCGTGCCCGATACCTGGCGGATTTCGTCGCCAGCACCCAGGTCAAGCTGCTGGACACGCGCAAGACATTGCCGGGCCTGCGCCTGGCGCAGAAATACGCGGTCACCTGCGGCGGTTGCCACAATCATCGTATCGGACTGTATGACGCCTTCCTGATCAAGGAAAACCATATCGCCGCGTGCGGGGGCATTGCCCAGGCCATCAGCGCGGCGCACAAAATCGCCCCGGGCAAGCCGGTGGAGATCGAAGTGGAAAGCCTGGAGGAGTTGCGCGAAGCCCTGGCGGCGGGCGCCGATGTCATCATGCTCGACGAACTGAGCCTGGACGACATGCGCGAAGCCGTGCGGCTGAACGCAGGCAAGGCCAGGCTGGAAGCCAGCGGCGGGATCAATGAAAGCACCCTGCTGCCCATCGCCGAGACCGGTGTGGACTACATCTCCATTGGTGCGATGACCAAGGATGTGAAGGCCGTGGATTTGTCGATGCGGCTGAGTATCTAAAAAGCCTTGGCTGTAGGCGCGAGCTTGCTCGCGAAAAACTCAAAGGCACCGCGTGCACTCAGCTGTCACGCGTTATCGTTAACGTTTTTCGCGAGCAAGCTCGCTCCTACTGGTGGCGTTTAGACTACAAGATTATTCATCTCGCAGTACTCTTCCCATTCGACACCCAGTACTTCGGCGGCCTCCTTGTGCAAGGCCAGGCGTGCGGTTTCGAATTCTTCCGGTGTAGAGGTGTATTTGAGGGTCAGTTCCCAAGGCTGGAGGTTCTGGCTCTCGGCCTCGTCCTCGAATGCCCACTGGACCTGATCACGCTGATCGTCAGCGCTCAGGTCCTTGATCTCTTCTTTGAGCTGCGGCGTTGCCTCGAGGTATTTGTCGAGGGCTGTCTGGTGCCGAACTTCCTGGGTCATCTCAGTCGTGGTCATGTCGTTCTCTTAGATCGAGGAATGGGGATGCATCTGGGTCATCAAGGTTGCGCAGATACGAAAGAGCGGGCGCGAATGCCGGCTCGTCTGGCCTTCAGAACCATTCTGGGATCATCTGAAAACAGTGCCTTTGGAACATGCCTTTGAAACGTGGCTTTTGAAACATACCTTTTGAAACAGTGTTGCCCTGGTGCCCGAGACAGGAATCGAACCTGCGACCTTCGCGTTACGAGTGCGCTGCTCTACCGGCTGAGCTACACGGGCGGTGGGCTAAAGCTAGCACCGCATCGGGCATGCGGCAACCGGCTCGCTCACCGCCCGACAGCCGTTATGCGCCGCTGGCGCCACAACCCTTGGCAACGTATTGCGCCTCGGCCGTGGTTGTACACGCCCATCCGCTGGTTGCGCTGCGCGTCAAGGTGATGGTCTTGCCCAGCACGGGCGCAGGCGCATCAAGGATTTCACAGCTGATGGAGCCGCTGCCCGTGGCGACATCACCTGTCACATCGATCCTGCAATTGGCGGTGGGCGTCTTGCCGCCAATCGACGGCACCGTGGGCACGGCGCCTTGATTGATGACATCTTCGTAGCCGGCCTTCAACGCGCTGATTTCAGCCAACCCCGCCGTGAACTTGGCCTTGGCCTGGTGCTTGGTGTACATGGGCAAGCCAATGGTGGCCAAAATGCCGATGATTGCCACAACGATCAACAACTCGATCAAGGTAAAACCTTTCTGACGCATCACTTTCACTCTCCAGAATAGAACCATGACAAGGCGCGTCCTGCGCCCCGCAGTGTGCAGCGGCGCCAGTGTACTCATCCCTGCGCGATCAATCGCATACCAGAAGCACAATCTGACATTTTATCGCCCGACGCCTGCCTGCCTGTATCCGTCCGCTGGCTAAGCTGTAAATTCTCAATCTGCATGTGCGAACGCGACATGAATGACAGCTCGACGATCTACGCCTGGCAAGGCATCAACCGCAAAGGCCGCAGGGTGTGCGGGAAAATCGCGGGGCATGACCTTGCGTTGGTCAAGGCACGACTGCGCGAGCAAGGGATCTGCGCCGAGCGTGTGCGCAGGCAATCGCCAGGCCTGCCAAGCCTGGCTGCGCCGATACGGCCGGCGGACATCGCCCTGTTCACCCGCCAGCTGGCGACGCTGCTGAAGGCGGGTATCGCGCTGCTGCAAGCCTTTGACATCATCAGCGAGGGCGTTGAAAACCGCCCGCTGCGCGAGCTGGTCAAGGGCTTGAAACAACAGGTCGCGTCCGGTAACAGCCTGACCAGCACGCTGCGCCAACACCCCCGTTACTTCGACGACCTGTACTGCCACCTGGTTGCCGCCGGTGAACAGGCCGGCGCCCTGGAAACGCTGCTGGAGCGCGTGGCCATTCATCTGGAAAAAAGCCAACAGCTCAAGACCAGAATCAAGAAAGCCATGATCTACCCGCTTGCGGTGCTGGTGGTGGCAGGCCTGGTCAGCGCAGTGTTGTTGATGCAGGTGGTGCCGCAGTTCCAGAACCTGTTCGCCGGGGTCGACAGCCCATTGCCCGGTTTTACCCTGGGGGTCATCGCCCTCTCCGATTTTCTGCGACAGGCCTGGTGGCTACTGGCGCTCGGTCTGGGCGCAGCCATCGGCGGGCTGCGTCACGCCTACCGTGTTTCTGCACTGTTTCGCTATCGGCTGGAGGCGGGTTTGTTGAAAGTCCCCCTGGCAGGCAAACTATCGAGCAAAGCTGCCGTCGCCCGCTACGCCCGTACGCTTTCAACCACCTTTGCGGCAGGCGTTCCCCTGGTGCAGGCGTTGAACTCAGTGGCCGGCGCCGTCGGTAATGGCCCTTTCAGACAGGCAATCGAACATATGCGCCACGATGTATCCACAGGCATGCAGTTGAATCAATCCATGGCCGCCAGCGGCCTGTTTCCAGGCATGGCGATCCAAATGACGGCAATCGGCGAAGAATCCGGCACCCTGGACCACATGCTGGAAAAGGTCGCAAATCATTACGAGGCCGACGTAGAGACCCTCGTCGATAACCTCACCAGTTTGATGGAACCGCTGATCATGGTGGTGCTGGGGAGCATCGTCGGCGCGCTGGTGATTGCAATGTACCTGCCGGTGTTTCAACTGGGTTCGGCATTTTGAGCGCGTTGCTGGGCGAGCAGCCCTGGGCGTTTGTCGGCATGGCGCTGATGCTGGGCCTGATCGTCGGCAGTTTTCTCAATGTGCTGGTATGGCGCCTGCCCAAGATGCTCGAGCGCGAATGGCGCGCCCAGGCCCATGAGATCCTCGGCCTGCCTGCCGCATCCGTGGGGCCGGTCTATAACCTGATGCGCCCTAACTCATGCTGCCCGCACTGCGACCAGCCGATTCGTCCCTGGGAAAATATCCCCCTGCTCAGCTACCTGATGCTCAAGGGTCGTTGCACCCATTGCCGTGCAACCATCAGCGCGCGCTATCCCCTCACCGAACTGGCCTGTGCGCTGATATCCGCCACCGTCGCCTGGCACTTGGGTTTTGGCTGGCAGGCCGGCGCGGTGATGCTGCTGAGTTGGGGGTTGTTGGGCATGAGCCTGATCGACGTGGATCACCAGCTGCTGCCGGATGCCATGGTGCTGCCGCTGCTGTGGCTGGGACTTATCCTCAACAGCCTGGGCCTGCTGGCGACATTGCCCGATGCGTTATGGGGCGCGGTGCTCGGTTACATGAGCCTGTGGAGCGTGTTCTGGCTGTTCAAGCTGGTCACCGGCAAGGATGGCATGGGTCATGGCGACTTCAAGCTATTGGCGCTGCTGGGTGCCTGGGGCGGCTGGCAGATACTGCCGATGACGCTGCTGATGGCGTCACTGCTCGGCGTGTTTGCCGGGCTGCTGCTGATGCGCTGGCGCAAGACGCAGGTGTCGGCACCGATGCCATTTGGCCCCTGCCTGGCAATTGCCGGCTGGATTGCATTGCTCTGGGGTGGTCAAATAACCGACTTCTATTTGCAGTCTGTCGGTTTCAGATGACCACTCCTGTTGCAACACCCTGGATTCTCGGCCTCACGGGCGGTATCGGCAGCGGTAAAAGCGCTGCGGCCGAGCACTTCACCCGGCTGGGTGTCGACCTGATCGACGCCGATCATGCCGCCCGCTGGGTGGTCGAGCCCGGCCGACCGGCGCTGGCGCGCATTGCCGAGCACTTCGGCAGCGCTGTGCTTCAAGCGGACGGCCAACTGGATCGCGCGGCGTTGCGCACATTGATTTTTGAAGTGCCCGAAGAACGTCTTTGGCTCGAAGGCCTGTTGCACCCGCTGATCGCTGAAGAGATTCGCGATCACCTGGCACGCGCCCGGTCGCCCTACGCGATTCTGGTGTCACCGCTGCTGATCGAGTCCGGCCAATACCGCATGACCCAGCGCATCCTGGTGATCGACGTGCCGCAATCGCTGCAGATTCAGCGTACCCTGCAGCGCGACAGCATCAGCGAGCAACAGGTGCAGGCCATTCTCAAGGCCCAGTCGAGCCGCGAAGACCGCCTGAACCATGCCGATGACGTACTGGTCAATGACCAGGACCTTGCCTGGCTGCACGGCGAGGTCGAGCGACTGCACCACTTTTACCTTACTTTGCGTGGAGGCCGATCATGAGCCAACCCTTGACCGTCGATTGCCCAACCTGCGGTGCCCCCGTGGAATGGAAAGCGACCAACCTCAACCGGCCGTTTTGCTCGGACCGTTGCAAACTCATCGACCTGGGTGCCTGGGCCGCTGAAGAGCACAAGATCCCGGTGGCCCCGGACGCCGAAGACGAGTTGTTTTCCGAAGACCTGCCGCCGCGCCACTAAGGGCGCATAAAGGCGTATTCCTGCTGGTCGTCGAGGTTTTCCGCAAGGTATTGCAACTCGTCGGCCAGGTCTTCAAAGCTGCGCACGCCCTTGCTCTGCTGCACCACCGCGCTGAGCATGGCACGCAGGGTCAAGCCCGGATCAAAACCGATTTCCTGCGCCGCATCCTGACTTCTGCGCAACTCCTGCCGCGCCCATTCGTACACACCCATGATTGGTGCTCCTGAAATTTTGCAGAGCATGGGCCTGTGCGGTCATCCGCTTTTTGACCTGGGTCAATGCCGCGAATCGTCGTCCTTCCAAGGCGCCGAGAGGTAGCGGGTGCGGTTGAATGTTTCCAGCCACTCCGGGCAGAACACCACCAGGGCACTGATGACCATGCCGTTGATAAACGCTTCGGGAAAGATGATCAGCCACAGGTAGCCAACAAAATCCTCCAGCCATTGCGGCATCGCAAATCGTCCATTGACCCACAGCAACCCCAGGCCGACCAGCAGGCAGAGCAACGCCGACAGCGCTGCGGCGAAAAACCCGGAACAAAAGATATACACAAAGGGGTTTCGCGGTTGCGCCCGCTCCACGAGCAGTGCGCAAAGCTCAGTGATGAGTACCGGAAGGCCAATCAGCAACAAGCCATTGACGCCGACAGCGGCGAGGTCCTGGCGCCCCAGCCATACCAACCCCAACTGTGCGACAAACCCACCGACGATTGCCAGCGGCCAATCCAGCAACAGGGTCACCGCGGTCATGCCGATAAAGTGGTAAGACACCCCCGTATCGAAATCGCGCCGCACCAGCCACAACATGAACAGCGCGAACACCGTGCCAAACAGCAAATGCTGGCGCCGTCGGTCGGCAAACAGCTCGATCCAGGGCGCACGCACAATCGCCCAGACCACCACCGGGACATACAACAACCCGCCGAGACCGAGGGTCAGGGGCGCCAGAACAGCGGCACTGATCACGGATGCACTCCCTTTATAAAAAGCCTCACCGCCCACCTCATCCCTGGACCGGTTGCCGGATGAACAGTCTACACCCGCGTTTTAAAGCAAGACTTCCTGTGGTCATCATTTGAACGCTAAGCTGCGACTATGGATGACTCAGACTATTTGCGACTGCTCACCGTAGCCGCCGAACAAGCCAACGCGTTTCTGTCCAATGCCCGCAAATGGGAGCGTGAGCGTTGGGTCTGCCAGCGCCTGTTGCAAGGCTTGAACGTGCCCTATCGCGCCGATGAGTTCCACGCCGCAGGCACCGAGCCGCCGGACGTGCTGTTTCGCGATGCCAGTTTTGAAGTGTTCTTTGTATTGGACGAAGGCCGCCGCCTGAACGATGAATGGCGCGACGAATTGCTGCGCAGGCGCAGCGCTTTCTCCTTGAGCCAACTGGTGCGGCGCGAAGCCAAGCCAAGGCGCATTCCCGCCCATGAGTTCCTGCTGCGCCTGGCACCGACACTGCGCAAGAAAGCGCATAACTACAAAGAACGCGGCATGGACCTGGGGGAGCTGGACCTCATCGCCTTCGCCAGCCTCAAGCGCGAAGTGCTGGACCTCAACAGCCACTTTCCGCCGCCCACCGAATACCTGCGCCAGGGCTGGCGCTCTCTGTCACTGGTGGGGCCAACCTTTGCGCGAGTATTGTTCGCCCATCCGGACGCGCCGGATTTCTTGCGCAACAACCTGGGCCGCAGCATAGTGTTCGATGTGGGCATCAGCCTTTGATCCGCAGGCTGTAACGTGACGCCCCTTTGCAACGTCTACCTGACGAGGCCTTTATGAGCAGCCGCCTGAAACCCGATGACCAACAGCGTGTCCAAGAGTACCTGCAACTCTCCCAGCACAGAGTCGAGCGCAAGCCTTTCAGGCCGTGGCTGCTCCTCGGTGTGGTGCTGGCGGTGGTGATCGGGCTCGGTTTGCTGAGCCGCCTTTTGAGTTACCTGACGCTATGAGCTGCCTGGCGCTCGCGGGGGTAACTGCTCCGATTTCTTTTAGCCTTGCGAGATATCCCCATGACCCATCGTATTATTGTCGTCGGCGGCGGCGCCGGCGGCCTGGAACTGGCGACCCGCCTGGGTAAGACCCTGGGCAAACGCGGCAAAGCCAGCATCACGCTGGTGGACGCCAACCTGACGCATATCTGGAAACCGCTGCTGCACGAAGTGGCGGCCGGCTCGCTGAACTCTTCGGAAGACGAACTCAATTACGTCGCCCAGGCGAAATGGAACCACTTCGAGTTCCAATTGGGGCGTATGAGCGGGCTTGACCGCGAACAGAAGAAAATCCAACTGGCCGCCACCCTCGACGAAGAAGGTCGGGAACTGGTGCCCGCGCGCGTCCTTGGCTACGACAGCCTGGTCATTGCCGTGGGCAGCACCACTAACGATTTCGGCACCGAGGGCGCTGCGCAGCATTGCCTGTTCCTCGACACCCGCAAACAGGCCGAGCGCTTTCACCAGCAATTGCTCAACCATTACCTGCGCGCCCACGCCGGGCAGACCGACACGGTCGAACAGATCAGCGTCGCCATCGTCGGCGCAGGCGCCACCGGCGTCGAACTGGCCGCGGAACTGCATAACGCCGCCCATGAGCTGGCAGCGTACGGCCTGGACCGCATCAAGCCGGAAAACATGCACATCACCCTGATCGAAGCCGGCCCACGGGTATTGCCCGCGCTGCCGGAGCGCATTGGCGGGCCGGTGCATAAAACCCTGGAGAAACTCGGGGTGACGGTGCTGACCAACTCGGCCGTCAGCGAAGTGACCGCCGACGCGCTGATCACCAGCAGCGGCCAAGTGATACCGGCCAGCCTCAAAGTCTGGGCCGCCGGGATTCGCGCCCCGGGTTTTCTCAAGGACATCGATGGCCTGGAGACCAACCGCATCAACCAGCTGCAGGTGCTGCCGACGTTGCAGACCACCCGCGACGAAAACATTTTTGCCTTTGGCGATTGCGCCGCCTGCCCGCAACCGGACACCGACCGTAACGTGCCGCCACGCGCGCAAGCCGCTCACCAACAGGCTTCACTGCTCGCCAAGTCGCTGAAGTTGCGGATTGAAGGCAAGGAGCTGCCGACCTACAAATACACCGACTACGGTTCGCTGATCTCGCTGTCGCGCTTTTCCGCAGTGGGTAATTTGATGGGCAACCTCACCGGCAGTGTGATGCTGGAGGGCTGGCTGGCGCGGATGTTCTACGTATCGCTGTATCGCATGCACCAGATGGCGCTGTATGGTTTTTTCCGCACGGCGATGCTGATGCTGGGCAGCAAGATCGGGCGAGGGACTGAGCCGCGCCTGAAACTGCATTAACAAACACATGACCATGTGGGAGGGGGCAAGCCCCCTCCCACATTTGATCTCCACTGTTACCGAGTTTGGCGCAGGCAAAAAAAATCCCCGTATCTTTCGATACGAGGATTTTTAATATGGTCGGGGTAGGGGGATTCGAACTCCCGACATCCTGCTCCCAAAGCAGGCGCGCTACCGGACTGCGCTATACCCCGGTAATAAAAAGGCGACCTTTCAGTCGCCTTCTTCGATCAGCGCTTTTGGCCTCTGATCTTAAGATCTGATTCCAGCGTGAACTGGTCTCAAAAATGGTGGGTCGTGTGGGATTCGAACCTACGACCAATTGGTTAAAAGACAATTGGTTTAGTGCTTCAGAGCCCAGGATCGTGTTCGCTACACATAGCTGTTTCCGTGGCCTCGCAGCCTCTAATGAACCCACATTAGAGGCTCCAAACCATGAAAATCTCTGCGGTCGTGTCGACCAAAGGCGGCGTAGGCAAAACCACAATCGAGGCCAACCTCGGCGCTTTTTGTGCGGATGCAGGTCTGCGCGTGCTCCTCATCGACCTAGATCCTGCACAGCCCTCACTCTCCTCGTATTACCAATTGGTCGATGAAGCTCAGGGCGGCATCTACGACCTGCTGGCATTCAATATCACCGAATCAGCCAAGATCATATCCAGCACAGCGATTCCAAACCTGTCGCTTGTCATTTCCAACGACATCAACAACCAACTGAACAGCCTGCTCCTGCAAGCACCTGACGGACGGTTGCGACTCGCCAACCTGATGCCAGCGTTCAAAGACCATTTCGACCTGGTGCTGATTGACACCCAAGGCGCCAGATCGGCCATGCTCGAAATGGTGGTCCTAGCCTCTGATTTGGTCATCTCCCCGCTTCCGCCCAATATGCTCGCTGCTCGGGAGTTCAGCCGGGGAACCATGCAGATGTTGGACGGCCTGCGCGCCTATGGGCGCCTGGGCATGAAAATCCCTCCCGTGCGGATCGTCGTCAACAATCTCGACCAAACCACTGACGCGCAAATGATCGAGCAGTCGGTACGGGAAATTTTCCAGGACAATGACGAAATCAACGTTCTGGATAGCGTCGTCCCCAGCGCAGTGGTGTTTCGTAGCGGTTCTTCACTGGGCGTCCCAGTACATCGCCTGGAATACCGACAGCCTTCAAACCGCATATCTCCGGCAGCCCTAGTCGTCATCCGCCGTTTGGCCATTGAGCTTTTCCCAGAATGGCGTGACCGCTTCGAGGCCATGACCGAGGAAAAGGTAGCCAACTTGGTGAGGGAGGGTCGTTGAAATGGCGAAGCCCTCCATTACCGACGCTCGCAGTATTACTGCAGATCTCATCCTAGAGGTTGGCAAGTACTACAGCGCTCAGCAATTGCGCAGCTTGCAAGCCAAGCTCAGTGGAACCGCACGAGAAATCAGAGCCCTGACAAGCGGTTGCCATCTGCCCGGTCGGATTGGCGCCCAGTTGAGCGTTGAACAGATTCAGCTTTTGCAAGACGCAGCGAAGCTAATCGAGTCAGTGAACTCAAACATAAAGCACGCGAAGGAAAAGCGCGGCCGCGACGAAAGCCAAGCCAAACACCGTCAGCAAAGTCGATATGCCGAAGCCAAACGCCTGGTAGCTGAAACATATCTAGAACCTTTTGTCCCTGAGTCAACGGCTTTGGACCCTCTCCTAGATATTCTTAAAACAGCGCTGACGCTCAATCGCGCAGACGTTTTCAGGAATGGTTATTCACCTAGGGAGTTCAATCTCAGGCTCCGTGATTACCTGTCGCCTGCCAGAACTCGAAAGCTTATTGGCTGGACCAGTCCAAGTGCTTTTTGGATAAGCACGGTTCTCTCTCTGCGTAATGACGTTGTGCAATCTGTTGAGCAAGAGATTGCTTACGACGATGGCTCAAGTGTTCAAGACCGTCTTGATGCCTTGAAACAGAAGGTTGCGGACTGTCTTGCCCGGACTCACCTATCTGCTGATGAGGAAGAAACACTTCGCCTGTGGTCTGAGGCGCTCTCCCCCCGCATTCAACAGGAAGGGGGTGAATGATGGACAAGCAAAAAGTCCTCAGCAAGGTCGCCAAACTCATGGCGCTGGCCAAGTCACAAGGCGCTGCCCCAAACGAAGTGGAAATTGCACTTCGCCAAGCGCGCCATTTGATGAAGCAGTACAACCTGGAACACACCGAAGTCGCTGCCCATACAATCGAAGAAGCCATTGTCGGTACCAAAACCCGTCGGGCACCGCAGGATTGGCTGCACCACCTGGCTTCAATCTGCTCTCAAGCCTTCGATTGCAGCCACTTGGCGTATTTCAATCCGTTACTTGGCTGGTCCTTCAAGTTCTTGGGGAAAGGTATTTCACCCGAGCTGGCAGCTCACACCTATTCATCGCTGCATCACCAGCTTGTCGCAGCCCGACGAGCTCATGTTGCCCAGCAGAAGCGCTGCCAACTGAAAACCAAACGTCACCGCGGCCAACTGTTTGCCGAGGGCTGGCTCAATGCCGTCGCCTCCAAGGTGAACCAGTTTGCAGGTGGGATAGACGAAAACACTGCGCTGGAGATCCAAGCCTACCTGGAATGGCACCATCCAAAACTAACACTAGCCATTATCAAGCCCATCGAAGCCAAAGGTCATGACACCCGCTCTTTGCAAGCGGGATGGGACCAGGGCAAGCATGCCAGGCTGCATCGTGGTGTTGGACAGCAGTCGCAAGGAGCCCTTGGGCATGGGGGGAGCCAATGAGAACTCATTCGCTTTCACCTTTGGCCATGGCTGCGCTGGAACAAGCCAGATCCCAGCTTGGGCTTACCCCGGTTCACAAACACCATGTTTGGAGTGAGGCAGAAGAGCGCACGCTCATTGCCCGTTATCCCGATGAACCGACTCATGTCCTAGCCGCCGAATTGGGGCTCAGCGTCTATCAGGTCTACGCCAAAGCCAAACGGCTGGGTTTGAGCAAAAGCACCGAGTTTCTTCGCAGTAGTCTCTGTGGCCGGCTTGACGGCAAGTTGGGAGCTGAATTCCGCTTTCCCAAGGGTTTTGTCCCGTGGAATAAGGGCCTCAAGGGGCTCCCCTCCTCTGGCCGCATGACTCAAACGCAGTTTAAGGCGGGGAATAAACCAGGGAACTGGCTCCCTGTTGGCAGCCTGCGCACGACTCCTGACGGCTATCAGCAGAAGAAAATCACCGATACAGGTTATCCACCCGTTGACTGGAAAGCGGTGCACGTACTGCTCTGGGAGGAGCATCACGGACCAGTCCCTTTAAACATGTGCGTGTGCTTCAAGGACGGCAACAAGGCCCATATAGCCCTGAATAACCTGGAGTTGCTGACGAGGGCAGAACGCATGCGTCGTAACACCATTCATCGGTATCCGGAAGAGCTGAAATCCGCAATACGCGCTATCGGCAAACTCAAACGCACCATCCGGGAGGTTGAAAATGAAGAACAAGATTGAAGATCTACGTAATCACCTGTTCGTCGCGATCGAGAGCCTCCTGGACCCGGAAAAACCAATGGAAATTGAACGGGCTAAAGCGGTAGCGGAGGTTGCTCAGGTCATGATCAATTCAGCGAAGGTTGAAGTCGACATGGTCAAAGCCCTGGGGGCACGCAACGGGAGTGGTTTTCTTCAGATAGGTCAGGAGTCAGGGAAATGAATCACCTTGACCTATCACCGCCCTACTCCGTAGAGGCTGAACAAGGTGTGTTAGGTGGGCTACTGCTCGACAACAACACCTGGGATCTCGTCGCGGACAAACTGGATGCCTCTGATTTTTTTCGACACGACCATCGGTTGCTGTTCCGGACAATGGCAAGCCTTGCTGACAAGTCGATTCCGTTCGACATCGTCACCGTCCACAACGCGTTGGAGGAGCCAGACGAAGCCGGAGGGCTGAGCTATCTGGGCGAGCTGGCCAAAAATACGCCGTCTGTAGCCAACATCGAGCATTACGCATCCATCGTGCGTAATCGCTCTCGGCTCAGACAGCTCATGTCCCTTGGATACCAATGCTCTCGCGAGGCGACAGACCCGTTGGCAAGTGCGGAAAATGTTCAAGAATCAATTGAACAGCAACTGTTCGCTCTGGGTGAGGGCAAGAGCGCAACGGAATTCGTCAATATCAACCAGTGCCTGACGAACGTCGTCGAACAAATAGACGAACATTTCAACGGCAATGTCACCGTGACCGGCCTGCCTTCAGGCCTGGAGGACCTGGACGAGCTGACGTCGGGTTTTCAAGAAGCCGACCTGATCATCCTCGGCGCGCGCCCGTCTATGGGGAAGACCTCTCTGGCCTTGAACTTCATAGATACGGCTCTGCAGGCAAAGCTTGATCGTACAGTTCAGGTTTTCAGCATGGAAATGCCGGCCAAAGCATTGATGTATCGATTGATGGGCATCCTAGGCCATATCGATCTGGGCAGGCTATTGAAGGGCAAGCTCGATGATGATGATTGGCCGAAGCTGACTGCAGCGGTTTCACGTATCAATGGCTATGGCGAGCGCCTGGTCATCGACGACTCATCAGCGCTCACGCCTGCAGTAATCAGAGCCAAATCTCGTCGAGCAGCTCGTCGCTTCGGGCACCCGAGCTTGATCCTGATCGATTACCTGCAGCTCATGCGCTGCCCAGGTCAGGAAAACAGAGCCAACGAGATCAGCGCTATATCCCAGTCCCTCAAGGCCCTGGCGAAAGAGATGAATTGCCCGGTGGTTGCGCTTTCCCAGCTCAACCGGGAATTGGAGCGACGGCCAAATAAGCGTCCGATCAACGCAGACCTGCGTGATAGCGGTGCAATTGAACAGGACGCTGACCTGATTATGTTCGTCTACCGGGACGAGGTGTACCACCCTCAGAGCGAACACAAAGGCATTGCAGAAATCATTCTCGGCAAGGCGCGTAACGGCCCAACTGGAACCGTCCGAACAGCCTTCATCGCCAACCAGACCCGATTTGCCAACCTCAGTCCCAGCGCCGGCTGGCAAGGGGCTCAACTATGAAAAAGCATTCCTCAGCGATGAATACTCTCGTCCGCATCACTCACCGGTGCCTTCAATGCGATAGCCACCACCCGAAACATCAAGTGAATGGGGCTCCAGCCTTACCCGACGGTGAGGTGGACGAGCTTATTTGCCCTACTTGCAATAGCTATGACATCGAGGAGCTTCAGGAGGTGTCGGATGCACAGTAGCGTCGAGCTATTTCCTAGTATCCATGCCGGTGCGGTGTTCGAAGCCTCTGCCGTGGCTCACGCCCATAAATCTGGGATCAACCCAGTGGAGCTCGACGCATTAGCTCAAGCGATCGGCCGCCTTGCTCGTGACCACACCACCGTGGTCCCAATGAGCATGCGTGAGGATCTGTTGGAGTTTGAGAAGCTCGGCTACGTCGAGCTGACCAACACGCCCAGCGCAACAATTACCGTTGAACTGCTCTGCGCGGGCGCCTTGCTATCCAGCTACTTCTGGTCGGTTTGGGTGCCCCGCTACCTCCGGTGCTGCTCGCTGAAAGTGGGCGTCATGTCTCACCTACAACACCCCGCGGAAGTTCAGCACTGCAGCGTGGTGTTCCGCGTGCCTGGAGCACGTGAGGCTACGCGTCACTTTTTGCATGAGCTCGGTACCAAGTTTCCTGGCGACCAGGCTGAAATCATCGCGATCCAGGCCGGTAACGTTCTGGCAGACAGGGATGCAGAGCTATGACCACCAATCTCCTACCCGGAAAAAGCGAGAGCCTTCGTGTACTCGTGAAGTTTGCTGAAGCGAATGGCTGGACGGTGTCTCGCACTCAAGGTGGCCACATCAAGTTCACGAAGTCTGGCCTTGGATCGATTTACACCTCATCAACCGCAAGCGATTACCGCTCAGGCCTCAATGCCAAAGCCCGTATTCGTCGTGCTGATCGAGCTCAAACCATACATTCGCAGGAGGCAATCTAATGCCTATCCGTCATTGCATCGTCCACCTGATCGACAAGAAACCCGATGGCACACCAGCTGTTCTCCAGGCACGCGATTCGGAGCTATCCGAATCGGTCGCCATTGAGGACATGCTTGCCAACCTCAACGAGAGCTATAACGCCAAACAAGGCAAGGCCTGGGGTTTTTTCCATGCCGAGTCCGGCGCGCACCCGTTTAGCGGCTGGTTAAAGCAGTACTTTGAAGGTGGCCAGGACTTCACCGCCTTCAGCCACACGGCGGTCGAGCATCTGCAAAAGCTGATGGAAGAATCCAACCTCTCCACCGGTGGCCACGTACTGTTTGCCCATTACCAGCAAGGCATGACCGACTACCTAACTGTCGCCCTGCTCCATCACAGTGAAGGCGTGGTGGTTACTGACGACCTGGACGTCACTCCTTCACGCCACCTGGACGTTGGCCAGTTGCACCTTGCGGCGCGTATCAACTTGTCCGAGTGGCAGAACAACAAGCAGTCCAAGCAGTACATCTCGTACATCAAAGGCAAGAACGGTAAGAAGATCTCGGGGTATTTCAGCGACTTCATTGGCTGCATGGAAGGCGTCGACGGCCCGGGCGAAACCCGCACCCTCCTCAAGGCGTTCAGCGACTTCGTTGAAAACGAAGACCTGCCAGACGAATCGGCCCGCGAGAAAACCAAGGCCCTGGTGGACTACGCCACCAGCCAGGCCAAGCTCGGTGAACCCATGGGCCTGGAGGAACTGTCGGGCTTGATCGATGAAGATCGTCCCGAGGCGTTCTACGACCATATCCGCAATAAGGACTACGGCCTGTCGCCGGAAATCCCCCTGGATAAACGCACTCTCAACCAATTCCGTCGGTTCACCGGCCGTGCCGAAGGCTTGTCCATCAGTTTTGAAGCGCATCTGCTAGGGGACAAGATCGAGTACGACGAGGCGTCCAATTCATTAGTCATCAAGGGGTTACCTACCCAACTCACTGATCAGTTGAAACGTCGCTGAACACACTTTCTACCCTAGGCATCGGAGCCCACCATGAGTACCAAACCAAAGCGTCTGCATGAAGAAAAATTCGTTATTCGCCTTCCCGACGGGATGCGCGAACGCATCGCGTTGGAAGCACGTGACAACGCCAGGTCGATGAACTCAGAAATTGTTTATCGGCTGGAGACAACTGCCGAACTTGAAGCCGCTCTGGATCGCGCTTTGAAAATCATTGACCAGCTCTTGGCGGCAAGCCCGGCTTACGAGCAGCCAGGAGCCAGAGTATGAAAGCGTCTTTGGCCCAGACCATGAAAGATAAGCTGTTGCTGCCGGCGTTTGAATCGAAGTCGCCGGTGGCAGAGCGAATGAGTGACCCCATCGTCGATACCCCCATGCTGTTGACCCTCGACGAAACGCTGCCGTATGACGAAAACCCAAGGACGACGCGTAACCCCAAGTACGATGAAATTAAAGAGTCGATACGGAATCGGGGTCTCGATACGCCACCTCCCGTAACCCGTAAACCTGGGGAAAATAAGTACCGGATCCGCAACGGCGGCAACACTCGTCTGGCAATTTTAAACGAGTTGTATCGTGAGACCGGAGACGAGAAGTATTTCAAGTTCCACTGCCTATTTCGTCCCTGGGACGCCGTTCGGGGCGAAATCATCTCGCTCACCGGCCACTTGGCTGAAAACGACCTGCAAGGCCAGCTCCTGTTCATTGAGCGGGCTATTGGGGTCGACAAAGCGAGAGCCTTGTATGAAACAGAGGCAGGGGAATCTATCTCATTGCGTGAGCTTTCCCGGCGGCTGTCATCGGATGGCTACCCGGTATCTGCATCTCACTTGAGTCGTATGCAGGACAGCATACGTTACTTGCTCCCAGCAATTCCTGGAGTACTTTACTCAGGGCTGGGCGTAGATCGGATCTCGAAACTGCTTTCTCTACGCAAAACAGCTCTTCAGTGCTGGGATCGCAATTATCAAGAGCAGGAGCAGCACCTTGATTTCGATACGCTATTCCAAGATGTACTGTCCCAGTTCGAAGGCGACGCTGAAGAATTTCTATTCCAGCGATTTCAGGACGAACTGATTGATCAGCTTAAAAAGCCGCTGAACCTCGGCTACGAGCAGATACTATTGGAAATCACTCAGAACCAGGACCAATTGCGCCGGTCTACGCCGGTTCTTGAGCTGCCACAGTACCCTGCATCGCAATTTGAGGGGGGGAATCGACTTAACGTCTCAAACAATGGCATTGAGGCTAATCAGAACCCTCTACAACTACCCCCGACTCCTTCGGGGGGCAGCACACATAAGATGACGCCCTCCAAGGAGAGTCCTTCACCTCAAGTGGTGCAACAGCAACTGGCTCCTACTCCGCAGGAGCAAATGAGCCCACAAGAGCGCCAAGCACGTATCGATGGGCACGTTGCGAGTCCTGTGAAGACTTCTCCCAGAGTCGACAAGATGAAACGGGAGCTCGCTGCGCTTGACGGTGAGGTCTTACCCGACTTCGCCTCCAATGCTCTGGTGGCCATACCTGTTCAAGCTGGCGGACTAAATCCCATTTCTGACCTTTGGTACATCGAACGCGAAATAGACAATACCGCGACCCTGCGTCAGCACATCGCTCAATTGGCTCGCGAAATAGCCAGCTCGGTCAAAGCCCCAGGTCAATTTATCGATATCGATGGTGGCGTCGGGTTCAGCTACCGACACCCCGAAGCGGAAGTCGAAATTACTGCCACAGCCCAACATACCTTGACGCTGCTCCAGTCTTTGAGCGGCTCAATGGCCATCGTACTGAAAATGATTCAGCAGCAACCCGAGCTTCAAATCGACGCGTTGGCTGACTTCGAGTTCGCAGCCGGCCTGGGCCATATCTTACTGGGCCAGCCTCACACAAAAGATCAGCCCCCTGAAAGTGAATGCCGTCTCAGCGACGGCGCTCTAGTGAAGCTGTTCCGCATTATTCGTCTCGCAAGACGTTTGATTGACCTGGAAATCCAGTCAGTCGCCAACAACGGTCCGAATTCAGCCAGTTAACACACGGACTCTACAAGGGGGATTCGTCATGTCCAAGACACCAATAAATGAAGCAATCCTGTCACAGGTGCTTCATCACATGCGTAATGGCCAACTTCGGCGCTGCATCGAAATGGGCCTAGAGCCAGAGATATTGGCTCAGCTCCAACAACCTTCAGTACTGAGCTTGCTGCTTAACACTCCCGTGTCTTGGTGCAACGTCACCATTGATGGGGACATGGTAAAAAAACTACTGTCAGGCGCGCAGCGTTCTGATGAAGAAGTGCGCATGATTGAACGTGCTCTGCGACTTGGCGCGACCACTCAAATGCTGCAACAGTTCTTCGGGCTGTCTCCGCAGGATGTGGCACTTCAACGCCTCATGATCGGCGTGACGGCACGTCGTGGCCGTTGGCGGGAATTCAGTGAGGAGATGGACGCTCAGCTTTGGTACCGATGGACGCACTTAATGCAAGAGCATCAGGTAGAGCTTGGCGACAGTCTCGCGTTGCTGGACATCGCCATGTTGGTCGCCGAGGAACTCAATGCTCCACAGGATACTAGCCCAGATGAAATCCACGAAAACCTCAGCCTGGCCATCATCTGGCATCGCATTCAGTCCTGGATAAAGGAAGGGCTGTACCCTCCTGCAAACCAGGGCCTTCCAAGAAGGCTACAGCTTGTGACTTCTCAACGACTTGCACAGCCTGCAGCGACATCGGTGGAAGGTGACTCTGTATTATGAGGTTGTCTCGGCTCCCCTTGTCGACGCTTTTAGACTCGGCCTCGGGTCACCTTGAAGCTCACTTGCTTCAGAAAAAAGAGTCGGCGCCTCCGGGGATTGAAGGGTCCTCCCCCTACTCCGGAATTATTTTCAGCGGGAACCCACACGAAACGGTACCTCGCCGATTGCTTTTGGATGATCGCTTAACCCCGCTTGAAAGAAACACCTGGCAGGTATTTCGCCTACTGATCAATGACGACGGCCTTACGGCGTTCCCTACCTATGACCAACTGCGGCCATATTTGGGTATGCAACCCGGTAGGCCTGCCTCGCGTGAAACTGTATCAAAAGCATTAGTGACCCTTCGGCTTACTCGTTGGCTTAGCCTGGGGCGACGGGTGCGCAATGATCTGAGTGGACAAGTGCAAGGCAACGTCTACCTGCTTCATGACGAACCGGTCACACCGGCCGAAGCTCTAGAGTTCGACAAGGACTACTTGCAGCTACTCGCGCAGTCAATGCAGCACCAGACCAAGGTGATTCGCGAAGTAGCGGAAATTGCCTGGAAGGAATTTGCATCTGATCCTGACGTTGGCCAACGCTTACCAAGCCGGCTAGACATCATCGAATCTCGAATGAACAGCCAGGCCTGGACCAAAGCGCAGGCTCAAGTCGTTATCAAAGCGGCTGAGTTCGGAATCCGAACTCAGCAAAATATAGCTTTATCTCCACTGAGTTCGGATACCGAACTCAGTATAAAAGACCAAGAGCGAATCGCTTTGGAGCAAAGTTCGGATGCCGAACTCAGCCGTAAATCCCTGAGTTCGGACTTAGTTCGGAATCCGAACTCATATAGTACGTATACAGATACACACAAAGATGTTTGTAAAAGCTCTGTACATGTACCCCCCGCATCAAACGATATCGCTGCCGATTTGCTCGGTGCACTGCATCGACTACCAGTCGAGCAAAAACAGAACGCGGTCCTGGCGCTGCAAAAGGTTCCTGCAGAGTTGAAACCTGCGCTCATCAAACAATGGGTCCACCGCTGTGACTCGGGAGGGGTCAGAAACCCGCTGGGATACCTAATGACGCTCGTTGGCATGGCCGTTCGCGGCGATTTCAACAGCCATTGGAACCCTGACGACAAGGCAAAAGCGAGCTCCGAGCGTGAAGACGCTTCAACCCCGCCAGAGGGCTCAGAGCAGCCTACGAAGACGCTTGCTCAGCCGCGTAGCCCTGAGTCGATACAAACCGCGAAACACACACTCAGCGGAATGTTGCATTTGCTGAAGCCCAATCGGGGTACACCTCCATGAAGTTTGGTGTAGAGCCAGCCTATGGAAGTGATGCGGCCGGCATCACCCTGGCAGGACTCGATATCGGTGTCGGCCACCACGCACGTGGTGTGGCCCACCCTACCCAGCTAAGTTCCAGCATCAGTGGTCGACGCTACGCAAGTGTTGCGGCCCGCAACACCCCGACAGGATCCAGCATCAGCGGAGACCACCACGCAACTGGTGCGGCTCACACCACCCCAATAGGATCCGGCAGGAGTGGTCGATGCTACTCAAGTGTTGCGGCCCGCAACACACCAACAGGATCCGGCATCAGTGGAGGCCACTACGCAAGTGTTGCGGCCCGCAACACACCAACAGGGGCCGGCATCAGTGGAGGTCATCAGCTCACAGGCGAGTTACATCTCTTCCTATATATAGAAGCATCAACAAATCCCCTTCCATCGGGCTACGCATTTAATGCTGCGTCGCCTATAGCCAAATTGCAGCATGGGTACGTCAATCCTCTTCCCAAGGAAACACTGCACCATGGCTGATAACTTCCGGCTCAACATCGGTTCACTGCGCAGCGATGTGAAGCTCACCCTTCACACTCACCACGCCGCTCGTATATGGATGGGGCGCCCTAAAAATGACCTCAAAGCCGGCATCATCGGTCTGTCAGGGTTCTGCACTGTCGTCAATCGAATGTATCGAGGCGCCCAACAGGATGATCCCTACTCTGACTGGTGGATGATCCTCCTCGAAGAAAAGATCAACGATTCCAAGGAAGCGTTAAAGACCATCGAAGATCGCCTGGACACAGCCATGGCCTCCCTTCCGCCGGCCATCAGCATTAGCGAAAACCTGTCGATCCAGCCTGTCAGCCTCCCGCTGTACATCTCCAATCCCCTGGGATTTCAGGCTGTGTACCTCCTGACGAACTACGACGAGATTGTCAGGCGCATTCTACTGGCCCAGCACGTTGGCCTTGTCGGGCGGCACGATATGGAAACCTGGATCGATGAAGGCGCAGCGGTACTGCGGAGACTGTTTGGCCTGGCCCAGATCTATAAGTACTCAGGCGCTGCTCGCGACGACTTCGCGGCAAACAATGCCAAAGCTGAAGCAGCCCGCAAAATGTACGAGCGCTACGGTGAGCTGCCACAGGACATCCTGGAAGGCACCCGCCGTTCGAGTTTCGCGCCACCGATCATCCGCGGTCAGCAGCAAACTGAGACGGATGATCATCTCGATGACTCCGTTGAGGGTTAAAGAGTATGGACCAGATTCCCTCCAATGATGGGTCGCTGCAACAGACCGCCTTCCGGCCACTGCAACAGGAAGCCTTTCAGCGACTGCAACAGGCTGCCTCACTAAAAGGCCTTTTAAAGCCTTTTAAAGGTAAGGGGGAGCTGACCCAATTTGCCGATCTTTGCCGAGCTCAAGAATCGGACTTAAAAGCTCTTGCCCAGGAAGTACTGAGCCAGGCCCGCCGATATCCATTCACCCTTGTTCCAGTGCGGTTGACTGAGCAAAACACCCAAGCCGGTACCCAGTTTTTGAGATGGCAGCTGGTGACAGACCGGAGGATGGGCGTCGGAGTTTGGGCAGAAATGATGGGCTCACCCAGAACACCGGAATCCATGCTGCAGGATCTTTACGTGATGGAGCTGCAGCGCATCACCTTGAACATGCAAATGAGTTTGCTGCACTCGATCACCAAACAGGCCGCCGAGTGCGCAGAAAAAATGGGCCAGGCAGAGGCCGTATATACCGCTCGCCTGCAGCAGCTCAACAACCCAACGCAACACCAATAACCTCGGAGATTACTCATGGGCACGCCCGTACAAGGCTGGGAAGGCAATATCGGTTCTGCACCGGAATTCAAAGAATTCCCCAACGGCAATAAAGACCCACGTCGACTTATGCGAGCCAACGTTTACTTCGACAACTCGATTCCGGATGGCAAAGGCGGCTACGAAGATCGTGGCGGTTTTTGGGCGAACGTGGAGTGGTGGCACAAGGACGCCGAGCATTATTCGCAACTGTTCCAGAAAGGAATGCGAGTGCTGGTATCCGGTCGCGCCGTCATGGACCGTTGGAAGAACGACGAAGGTGAATTCGAAGCTTTGAAAATTCAGGCCAGCCGGGTCGGCATGCTGCCGCACCGCGTGACCATGGTGAATCTGGCGCCTTCGCAAAACCAGAACTCGCAACAGTCCAACAGACCCGAATCGCGGCCGCAGCCAGCTCCAGGCCCGGATGAATATCCAGATACCGATCCACCGCAATTCTGAAAACAGGGGCTTAATTTTTCGGCCCATTCGTGCAGCTGTCGGTGTTGGGGGAAACTGCTCATCGTTTCCCCCGACCTCATAGGGACCACTACAAATTAGGACGTGCCGATGGATGAAGTTTTGAGGGACCCAACAGGGTACGTTGTCATAGGCGCAGAGCACCCAACTTTAGGCCGTATGTACTGGGCTTACTTTGATGAAAGCGAGGTGAATGCTCCGGACTACTACGGGCTCACCCTGGACCTAAACCGAGCATCATGGGCTCCAGTTGGGTGGCGAACGGGAGAGTATCTGATGGGGGGCCGTGGAGAGACAGACCTTGATACCTGGCAAGCCCACCGATTTATCAACACCTTGCTCGATGAATACCGTTTAGATACTGAATACCGCGTCGACTTTGACGACGACGACGAAATGACTGAACACTTATACGGAAAGCTGGAACAACTACGTGTGCAAAGCGGACAATCCACTCAGGACTTCATCGCGTGGATCAGAGCTGCGAACTGGACGGACGAGCCAGCTTCGAATTGACATCAAAACGCCAATTGGTTGGCAAAAAATCGCGCCATTCGTTAACTTTCAGGTTGAGTCATACTTCCATTCGGCTATCTCAAGCACAGAAGTTTAAAACTTCCGTTTTTTTTGCAAAAAATGCGCTAGTTGTGATGTTACTGTCTGATAGATCTGTTCTTCGGGGACCGATAGCCAATGGCGCAATCTCGAACTTCTTTGAAACCAGCAGATAGGCGGCAATTCAATAACCCCCATACTGCCGTTCAAATAGCCGGTGCTGACGCCGCCCGAAAAGGGCTACGGGTGTATGACTGCCCTTACCACCATCCTGCGATGCGCGCGTCGTGGCTAAAGGGCTTTGCCCAGGAACAGCAGCTGACGCTGAACCTCTAGCCGCTAAAAGCCTTCCGTTGTGCATTGACCATTTCCCATTGAAGCCCTACCTGCCATGACGTGACAGTCCCTCTCTGCATAATTGAGAAGGGGCACACCGTGAAGCTATTGATCATCGAGGCACCTGGGAAGCTCAAAAAGCTTCAGCCAATGATGAAGAAACTGCGTCCAGGTGAAGACTGGCTAGTTGTCGCCAGTGGTGGGCACATCCGCGACCTGCCGGCCAGAGGACAGGACGACAGCATGATCACTACCGGCGTACGCAAAAACTACACACCGGTGTACGAGATCCTGGATAAGAGCGCCAAGGCTGTGCGGACCATCAAGGCCGCAGCTAAACAGGCCGATGAAATCTACCTCGCAACCGACCCGGATCGCGAAGGTGAAAGCATCAGCTGGCACATTCAGCAAGTACTGGCGGTCAAATCCTACAAACGCATCACCTTCAATGAAATCACCCTCAAGCGTGTCGCAGAGGCTCTAGCCAATCCTCGCCAAATCGATTTGAACAGAGTCGCCTCACAAGAATGCCGGCGTGTACTTGATCGCTTGGTGGGTTACCTGGTGACTCAGGAGCTACGCCGACTGATGGGCAAGCCCACCTCTGCAGGCCGCGTGCAATCGCCTGCCGTATACCTGGTGGTTTTGCGCGAGCGCGAAATCCGCAATTTTCAGGTAGTCAACCACTTCGGTGTGCGTCTGAACTTTGTGGATATGAATCAGGGCACCACCTGGTATGCAGATTGGCAACCGGTACCGGATTTCGCGAGCAAAGACTTTCCTTACGTTCAAGATGCCAACCTGGCCCAACTCGTCGCCGGCACACGTAATGTCGTCGTCGAGTCCTGTGAAGACCGCAAGGCCGAGCGCCACCCACCCGCGCCCTTCATCTCTTCCACCCTTCAACAAGCAGCCAGCAACGCCTTGAAATGGGACCCGGACAAGACTATGCAAGTCGCCCAGCGATTGTATGAACAAGGCGTGATCACCTACCACAGGACGGATAATCCCAACGTACCAGACGAGGCCATGGAGGATATTAGAACCGTAGCTAGATCTATCGGATTGAAGACCGTCGACGAGCGACGTACATTCAAGGCCGCCGAAGGCGCGCAGGAAGGCCACCCCGCTATTACCCCGACGCATTGGGCTGATACAAAAGCTGGTGAGAACGACGAGGAGCTCGCCCTGTACAAGTTGATTTGGGTCCGGGCGCTGGCCAGCCAGATCGAAGCGGCGGTATTCGACGTGCGTGCTGTAAAACTGCTCGCGGTTGGCCCAAATGGTAAGGCTTTGCGATTCAATGCAAATGGTGAAACCCTTTTTCATCCTGGGTGGCGGAAACTGCTCAAGGGCGATGACACAGACGATGAGGAAGATGCAGCAGCGAGCAACCCAGTTCCTGCACTCACACCAAAACAGATCCTCTCTGTGCACAACGGAGAACTGCTGAAGAAGAAAACTCAGCCGCCATCCCGCTACACCAAGGCCAGTCTAATCAAAGAAATGGAGCGCCGCGGTATTGGTCGTCCCAGTACGTTCGCCTCGATCTTGAAGAACATCACCAGCAAAGGAATGATTGAGGAAAAAAGCCGCAAGCTGGTACCGGCGCCGCTGGGGGAGGAAACAATCGCGAAGCTGGAAGGGTTCTTCAGTTTCGTGGAGCTCGATTTTACGAGGGAGCTGGAGCGCGATTTGGACAAAATCGCCCAGGGCCAAGACACCTATGGAGCTGTCGTTGCGCGTCTGCATAGACGCCTGGAAGAGGAACTGTCTCAGCAACGTGGAATGCCGAGTGTGCCGATGGCGTCCGCTCCACGCCCAGCCACAGCAGGTGGCGCTTTCAACTGTCCAAAGTGCAATCAGCCCCTCGCAAGGCGACAGAAAAAAGGGGACGGTGGCTATGACTTTTGGGGTTGTACAGGCTTCAAATCGAATGGATGCAAGGTGAGTTTTCCAAACTTGAATGGCAAACCAGATCTCAATAAACCCAGAGGGGTGTGACTTCTGCCATTGCCGATATAAATCACCGACAACGCCGTTACGCATTAACCCTAGAAGCCCACCATTCCTATACCTGACAGTCCTCTGCGAAATAGCAGAGGAGGTCATGGGTGAGCGTACAGAAGAGACAATCGGTGGTGGGGCTGCGCATCTTAGCGCCGAAGCTGGAGAAGTTCTCAGACCGGCAAATTGAAGTCGCCCAGACATGGGCTTTACAATTTAACGTACCGCCCTCCCAGCTGACCTCCTTCATCGATACCTATCTGAGTTCCACTGTCCATACTCGTTGCTGGTGCGTAGCCCTGCCCTCTACAGATGATCAAACACGGCCGGTCCTGGCCAGAATCGGCGATCACCTCCAGTACTTCGATGGTCATCAGGTTAAGGCCTGCAAAATCTTCAGCAAGGACCGCGTGCATAAGAGAAAACCTACCGCAATGGTGGCCCAGCAGCTACTGCTCAGGTTTGAAAAACGCTGGTATGCAGACGTCCTACTGACCTCCTTCTGCAAGTCGGCTGGAGAGAGGGCGAAAGCCCTTTCGATTGAAGATCTAGGAAGCTTTAATCGCCGCGGCTTCGATTGGACGGCGAGCAACAACCGGTACTTCAATCCCCGCACCCGATTTTACCTGAAGCAGATTGGCAGCACGCTGAAGCAGTTTTGCCAGTGTCTGGACCAAGAGCTTTTATTCGCCATTCGTTCAGCGCAATGTCCCTCACCCAAGCTCTATAACTGGCTGGCTCAAGGTGACCGAAAACGCCGCCTTCAGGCCCTAAAAGCCCAGCCAGTACTGATTCCACTTCTGGTACTAGCAGATCAATGGCCGTGGCCGTGGGATGGGCAGCAGCAGGTATACATGAACTGCCCATGGGATGAACTTCAGGCGTGGCGCCCATACTGGAGTGAGGACCGTTATTTGATTTCCGCTGAAGAATGCCTGCTAGGTCGCATAGCCGACGCGGGCCTCCCCCTTTCCGACACACTGGCTTGGCTGCTACAGGCGCCGCGCACTGCAGTGCGCTACCTGGGTCAACAGCGGGTATTCGATACCGGCAGTGCATTGACCCGTATCAGCCGCGAGGGGCCACAAGGACCCTGGCATCGACTGCTGCTGGGAGCCTCACTGGGCAATCGCCGTCCTCTTAAAAAAGCGCACTGGATCACTCTCTTCGCGCTGCTGGATAAAATCCCGTATCAACTGCTGGATCAAACGCAGGACTGGAACAGGCTGCTGTCAGGGTGTCCAACTGATTGGTCGGACGACAATTGGTCCAAAATCGCCGACGACTTTCGAGACCTGAACGAGCTCTTTAACAACGTTGATGAGAGCGACGGACCAGCTTCTGGCGAAGCATTGCAGAAACTCAAAAGCTTCATTGCTACTGCTTCCTATCACCAGATCGCCAGCTTGGTGAATGGCTTTCACCTCGCGTTGATAGACATCCGTGAGGCTTTAGATGCAGTAGATCCACAAACAAGAACAGACTCTTTAACGCCCTGGAAGCCGCTGCTTTATTCAACCAGCACACCCCTCGTGAGTCCAAATGGGCTGCAAATTATCGAACTGAAGTGCCCCGCCGATCTTGATGCGGAACATCGAGCGCTGGGCCATTGCATTGATGGTTACGACTACAGTGCTTATCGGGGCATCTGCCGTCTTTTTTCGGTTCGCGAAAACGGGAAATCGTTGGCCTCTGCAGAAATCCAAATGGATGAAAGTGCCTGGGGCGAAACGTTAGCAAAATTGACTCCCAAACACCTGGTGACGATACAACTGAGAGGGCTCCGCAATCGCACACCTAAGTCGGGCTCCAGGGTTGACCGGGCCTATCAATGGTTTTGGGCAAAGATCAAATCGGGTGAGCTCGCCATTAACCTGGAATGGCCCGACCAAACACTATCCATGTCGCGCTATACAAATCGAAACCGGAAAAAAATGCATGCCCAGGCCTGTGCGGAATGGATCAACCAACGATTGAGCAGGACATGAGTCGTCCACGTCTGATGAACCGCCGGCAGGACCTGGTCGAAAAAGTCATTTTTGACGGCTATGACTTCGGGGTCTTAATGCAATACGTTGAGGGTGCGAACCGGCTGTTTCTCGAACGTAATGGTTTCTATATTCGGCGTGCCGAGCATCCTCAACATCGCTATTGGCGATTACCAAAAGGCAAGTTGCTGGATGACCTGGATGTGCTTTTCCACCGTTTGATGGAGTTGTCCGAGGACCGTTTCAATGAAAGTTGGGAGACGTTTTCACATAAAATCACAGCCGCACAAAACGCCCCAGATCGGCAGGCATTCACGTGGGGGCTGACCTTTCGGATAGCTCCACTCGTTCAGGGCGGGATCCTGCTGTCAGGTGACTACCATCCTGGCGCGGTCGCCGTTTCAAGGTGCATGCACGGCGTGTTTCTCGGGCATTCCAAGTCCTGGCGCATCGACGCTGGTGCGGAAGTGGTGCGAAGCAACCTGATCCTGGAGCTTGGAATGTCGGAGGATCAGTTCGAGATCCTCGACACCCTGCAAGAGCTGCTGACCGACGGATCCGTTGTTCCAGCTGATGAAATCACCCGCATCAGTCTTGGTGGACCTCCACAAGAGCGCGCTGTAAAAGCGGCTGATGACAGCACCTCAACCGATGTGTATCTAGCCGCGGTGCCCTCAATCGAGCGCACCGGGTTCACCACCGAACAGATTAACCAGGCATTGGCTGGTTATTCTTTGCTGGACCATCAACCGGCAGGCATCCGTCACTTGCTACAGCGCACAAGCGCCTTGCTTGCGGATGACATGGGGCTGGGCAAAACTCGCCAGGCAATCATTGCCGCTGCAATTCGAGCAGCTGATAGGCCCATCTTGGTAATCACGCTGTCGACGTTGATCATCAACTGGCAACGCGAAATCCAGATGGTATATCCCGAGGCCACAATCGGCCAACAGGTCTTTGATCCCTCTTCGCAATGGATTATCACCAACTACGAACGCCTGGGCGACTTTGTTCTGCATGCAGGACACTTTGACGTGATGATCATCGACGAGGCGCACCGCCTGAAAGAGCCGACCGCCGCGTGGACACGTCACGGCTTCGACATTGCCGCCAAGATACCCAACCGCTACCTGCTGACGGGTACGCCAGTCCTCAACCGAGAATCTGAGCTGCACACGCTGCTACGGCTATCCGGCCACCCCGTTGGGAAGCTGCCCTTGAAAGAATTCTGCGAACAGTTCGCCGGCAGTCAGGATTTCCGCATGAATCTGCGGGACGCAATCGGCGATTGGATGCTTCGTCGACGCAAGGATGTCTTGCCCGGTCTCAAAGGCAAACAGCGCCAAACGTTACCCGTCGAGCTCACTGCTGAAGAGCGCAAGCAATACGATCAGATTCGGCTTGAAGACAGACCTAGCCTTGCTCGGTTGGGATCACTGCGTCAGTTGCTTGAGCAGGTGAAGATCCGTGTCGTTATGGATCTGCTATGCGAGCTGGACGCGGAGGACAAAGTTATCTTGTTCTGTGAGTTCAAGGGTACGGTAGGAACACTTCGCACACGGTGCAAGCAAGCTGAGTACGGGTGCGTCACGGTTGTAGGCAGTGACTCTGTGGGAAAACGGCAGAAAGCGATCGATCAATTCCAAAGTGATCCAGAAACCCGCATCTTTGCCGCCACTACCTCCGCTGCCGGCACCGGCAACAACCTCACTGCGGCCAACTATGTGATGTTCTTGGGCCTGCCGTGGACGCCAGGAATGCAGGACCAGGCAGAGGACAGGGCCTATCGGAATGGGCAATTGCGCATGGTCGTAGTGAAAATCCCCCTGGTGGAAAACACCATTGATCAAATGCTCTGGCAAATGCTGCTGGATAAGTGCCAATTAGCCAGTGATCTCATAGAGCCCGATGCAGCCGCCAACACCAGACATACGTTGGCGACCCATTTATGATTCGCCGTAAATTACTACTGAGAAGCTGTAATGTTTAAAACATATTTGGAACCATTGCTTTGACTCTCAGGAACCTGAAAGGTCTCGCCGTTCGCAACCGTAGTATCGCTGGCTGTTTGGAATATTTCCGTATGTGGAAAATCTAATTGGAGCTTCCCGACTTTTGTCGTGTTCATCTCAAGCAATCGAACATACTTTACATGGTAGCGAATCAGAATCTTTCCATTGCTCATAATGGCTGGAGTAATAAAACCGATTGTGCCAATATCAACAGTATCAGCAACAGGCATACCGTGCTCCACGGATTTGTTGAAAGTAATAGTTTTCACATCCCGGTATGGAAAAGTTACACGATCCGTTGTATCACCTGAAAACCTCGCGACGCTTTCACCATTACGAGTCAACTCAGCAGTCAGATGTACTGTTTCAGCAGCTGAGGCGCCGGTTGCCAAGGTTGCTAATGCCATGAACAGGATTCCCTTCATACGATTGTCGCTCCGCTTCAGATTCATTTGATTATTCAAGTCATCGCACAGGGATCTGTGCGTTTTTTTCGCAGGCCTTCAGCTCGGTCCGCGCCATCTTTGTATAGCCTATAAATGCCTTTATACGCAGTTTTCTATTTCCTACTGCGCAGCTGATACCAGCCTGTCAACGTTCCCCTATCATTACAAGGGGCCTCTCGGCACATGATCAGGCACGTCACCACGCTCTCGCTGCTCGCGTTAATCGCCAGTTGCACGACCCAAACGGCGCAGACACCTAAGCCCGCATTCGACAGCAGTCGCAACCCGGACATGTTGACGCCAGACCTCTATCCTGGCGGCGCCGTTCCTGAAAAAGAACCAGTAGTGCGCTATGGGCGCTACACCCTCGTCAGCACGCTGCCAGATTCTGGCCAACGTGACCTGATGGCTCAGATTATCGACATCAGCATTCCAGCCAACATGCACCCAAATGTGCGTGAGGCCATGCAGTACGTGGTGGACCGTTCAGGTTATACGCTTTGCTCGGCAGACTCTGGCCACGTCAACATCCTTTACACCCGACCACTCCCAGCAGCCCAATATAAACTTGGCCCTATGACCCTGCGTAACACCCTGCAGGTGCTCGCAGGTCCGGCCTGGCAGGTGAAGGTCGACGAGGTCAACCGTCAGGTGTGCTACGTCCTGCGCCCTGGCTACCAGCTCCCGGACTCTCCACGTCCTGCATCAACTCTGATTGCTCAACTCAACACATCGACAGCTGCACAGCCTATCGCAGCGAAGAGCAATAACAATGATGCGGGCAGCCAAGCAGTAGTCGCCGCCGTTCCCCAAACAGCGCCTTTCACAACAACGGCATCAGCCGATACCCCTGTGGCGAACGCTGCACCAGCCAAATCCGTGGCCCCTCCTACGGTGATTACCAAGGATGGCTCTACAAAACAAACGTCTGCCTTGCCGACTCAGAGTCCGGCCTCGACCTCGTCCAGCAACCCAAATGCCAAGGCCGCTTCAACTCCGAAACTGGTCACCGCGCCGTCCGCAGTTTCTGCAGCGCCAAAGCCGGTTGCGACGGACATTGCAGCGCCGAAGCCGCTGGCCCAGACATGGACGGCTTCAACTGGCTCAACCCTTCGTCAAACCGTCGAAGGCTGGGCTGAAAAAGCGGGCTGGAAACTGATGTGGCAGGTCGATGATTTGGATTACTCAATTGACGCTCCACTTCGATTTGAGGGCAGTTTCCAAGAAGCCATCGGGTCGATTTTCCCGCTGTACGACACGGCTCCACGGTCCTTTCTGGTCGATGTGGTCGACAGTAGCTCATCACAGCGGCTGATTTTTATTACAGAGAGGAACAAATGATGAATGCTCGTCTCTGGATCAAAGGCACAGCCTTGTCACTCATGGTCTCGCTGGTGAGTTCCTGTTCACTGCAGCGCGTGAATGAATCAGCCAGCCAAGCTGAAAATGACGCTGCGACAGCCTCCCAATACAGTAGATTTCTGAGAAATCAGCAACAAGAGTCCGCGCGCGCTACGGTGGTGTTCAGCGACAAACCATGGGTATCCAAAAAACCGCTGGTCGCAAAGCGTGGTTTACCGCTGAGCATGGATTGCGATATCACCTATCGCCCTTCGTATAACGTTGGGATCGCTGAGATTGCGCAGTACATCACTAGCGAATGTGGTGTTCCGGTCATCGTAGCCCCTGATGCAATCGACCCAAGTGTCCTTTCCAGTTCGACCCAGGGCAACTCAGGACCTGCAGTTCCACCTAGTTTGGGATCTGCCGACAACCTGGCCAACTTCATGCCCGCCGGCGTCATCGGCAATGTTCCGAGCAGCGCCCGCTCAATGAATTCGGTTGGGCTGACTGCGCCCAACTCATTCCCCATTAAGTACAGCGGCAAGCTGTCAGGGTTGTTGAATCAAGCGACCTCCCAGTTGGGTTTAGCGTGGAATTATTCCTCCGATGATCGCAGCGTGCATGTCACTTACTTCGACACCAAGACGTTCGACGTCTGGGCATTTGGAGATGACCAAGTCATTGAAAGCACTGTGAAGTCGGGCCTGCTGACCGCCACAGGCAGTGGGAGCAGTTCCGGTGGTGGTGGCGGCGGATCTTCGTCGACAGGTGCATCGGGTGAATCAGGCAGCAACCAGAGCACCACCGTTACCATCAAGACCTCGCTGATCGGAGACATTGAAAAAAACGTCAAGGCGATGCTGAGCCAACAGCCCCAAGGTCGGATGTTCCTCTCGCGTTCCACTGGCACCCTGACGGTAAGTGATCGACCAGAAGTACTCTCAAACGTTGCTAAATACCTGAATTCGATCAACAGCAGTATCACCCGTCAGGTGTTGTTCAACGTCAAAGTTTTCGAGGTAACTCTCACCGACACAGACCAGACCGGCCTGGACTGGACGGCTGTCTATACGTCCTTGAGCAACAAATGGGGCTTTTCGCTGAAGAATGCCACCACCGGCATAAGCACGGGCGCGGTGTCGGGCTCGTTGAGTATTTTGGACACGTCGAAGTCTCCTTGGGCTGGATCCAACTTAATCATCAAAGCACTTTCCGAACAGGGCCGAATCTCGAACGTTCGCTCGCCGTCGGTCACCACGCTGAATCTGCAGCCGGCACCCATCCAGATCGGCAACGTAAAGAGCTATGTCGCATCAAGCTCGACAACCACCACGGCTTCCGTTGGATCGTCTACTTCGCTCACCCCCGCGACTATCACCAGCGGCTTCAACATGATGTTGCTCCCTCGAATCATCGACCAGGACAACATGTTGCTGATGATCACCCTGAGCATGAGTAGCAAACCGACCTTCACCACTTTTACGAGCAACGGCTCCAGTGTC
Organism: Pseudomonas orientalis; assembly: GCF_001439815.1. GTDB lineage: Bacteria > Pseudomonadota > Gammaproteobacteria > Pseudomonadales > Pseudomonadaceae > Aquipseudomonas > Aquipseudomonas orientalis. The sequence continues at coordinate 62,040 of NZ_JYLM01000016.1, forward strand.
CAGACAGCGGATTACGACACCAAGAACCTGTCGCCCAAGGTCAAATTGCGCAGCGGTCAAACCCTCGTACTGACTGGTTTTGAGGAGAACAGCGAAAACGCAACCAAGTCTGGCGTAGGGGATCCTGGATTCTTCGGTTTGGGCGGCAGCCGTGTCCGCACCACAGGGCACAGCGTACTCGTAGTGCTGATTACTCCTGTTGTTGATAGCGACACAGGCAGCCCCAGCGCGGTGATTTCACCTGCTGCCAACGAGCCTTGGGGCTCTTGCCCTACCCCACTGCTGCATTGCACAGGTTCCAAGGGGTAAGCCATGGTTGCGGAAACCTCAAAAAATGCACGCTCTGCTCGAGTCCAGGTACTCCAGTATCGTGGAAAATCATTTGTCACCGGTCTGCGCTGGCATCCGCTGGGCAGTGTCACCGGGCACATGAAGGAAGCGCGCCAGTACGGTCGTGAGCACCACCTCGACATTGTCGCCATTAGAAGAACACCAGCCATTATTCAGGCAGGTTTTGTAGCGCGCAGCGAGGAGGTCACCAAAGGGATGTACTCGCTCGCGGCCACCCTGGCTGGACAGCTGGGGGACTCATGGATCGCGGCCTGGAAAACTGAAAGCGAGATTGACCAATATGCCCTCGTTGCTGTGTATCAAGGTGGCGTGATCTCTGGCTGCGACATGATCGGCACTGGTGCTGAGGTCCGCCGCCGAGTCGCGCAACAACGCAGTCGTGGGATCAACTTCGACAACGAGTACCTGCCCCCAGAGTTCGATATGGGCGGTCAACCACTGGACGTGGCAGAGCTGCTTCAGCCGTCGCATCTAAAACGCGAGTACCGGCTACGGCCACTCGTCTTTGGGCTATCCAAACCAGAACTTGTACAGCTGGCGGTTCTTGGCGTGCTGATCGCTGCCGGCATCATCGGATGGGCTCAATGGCAGAACCATCAGGACCAGATAGCCAAAGAGGCGGCTTTCCAGGCTGAACAGCAACGCCTGGCAGAGTTGGCCAGACTGCAGAAAGAATCCGGTATGGAACAGACGCCCCAAGCGCTTGAACACCCTTGGGCCAAACGTCCATCTATTGCAGATTTCCTGGAGGGTTGCAGCAACGTCATTTATCAATTGCCTCTGTCCATTCAGGGATGGCAGTTCACGAGTGCCGTCTGCGACGGTGTACAGGTCTTGTCGTCTTATAAGCGCTCGGGCAATAGCACGGCCGACAAACTGATACAGGCGACGCAGGGCCACTTTTCTGATCGGCCGGCCTTCTTTGACGAGGGCAACTCGGCCACGTTGAAATTCGACATCTCGCTACCCGCAGCCGGTGATGAGCCTCTAAAAGACGCCATCGTGATGTTGGCGAACCTGTCGTCTTGGCTGCACAGCTTCACTCAAACCCCAGTGCTGAAAGAAGTGCCGGTCGTTGTGCCCATTCAACCAGCGATACCGGGCCAACCTGCGCCACCGCCGCCCCCACCGCCTCAATGGAAGCAATTCGAGCTGAGCTATGCCACTGGCATTACGCCGCTGGACTCATTATCCGGCGCACCCAGTCAGGGCTTACGGCTGCGCGAAATCACAACCAAATATGAGACCGGCCACCTTGTCTGGTCAGTAATAGGTGACCTTTATGCGAAATAAAGCGCTGTGCTTTTTGTGCTCCATCCTTGCGTTAGGGGCACCATCGAGCTGGGCAGATGAGAACACCCTATCTGGGGTGAACGTCGGCGAGCTGGCCCAGATTCAAAGCCAGACGATCTTGTTGAATGCCAAAGCCGAGAAGGCCAAGGCCGAAAGATCGATTAAAGGCGAAGACCAAAGTGCGACGGCGCAGCCGTCAACTGTGTTTTTTTCTCAAGGAAACCTCGCGCAGCCGGCTGCATCCTCGGCCCACAGCAGTGATGCACAGTCTGAATTGCCTGTCGTAAAAGCGGTATTCGGCTCAGCAAAACGGCTCCGTGCAACCCTGCTCTACAGCAGTGGATTTGAAGTAGATGCAGATGCCTCATCTCGGGAGTTACCCGGTGGCTACCGCGTGGCCATCCTCTCCGTCGAAAACGTGACCCTCGAGCGTGGTGGTAAGCGCTACCCCCTCGGCTTTTCCAGTACGCCCCCGTCCAGCTTGAGCAACTTCAACAATCCAGCCCCCAGCATTACCCCATCAGGACCTATGCCGCCTGGGCTGATCCCTGGCCAACATTGATTGAGAACTTCGATGACGATCCTGACTGAAAAACCAGATGTCATAGAGCCCGACAGTGATGAGTCTGCTGCAGTTCTACTGACGTCGCACCAAACACTGCTGACGGCCCCTGGTGGACCGTTTGAGCTGAAACCAGAGCTGCGTCAGCTGTGTGCGCTGACCAGCGATGGGGTTTTGTATGTGTCAGCTCAACATCAAACGGATGCCTATGTCATGGCATTCGAGGACCAGCTGGAACACGAAAATCACCACTTTGAGGTCAAGGTCTGCTCGATGAGCACGATCAAGGCACTCTACCGCGCCAATGATGATGCAAATGGTAAAGCACTATCGGCGACTGAGACGAAGCGCCAGGCCCAGGTGGTGCAGCTTTTAGGAGAAGCCCACCGGCGCAATGCCAGCGACGTCCACTTTGTCGTAGGTCACGATATCACTCGAATCTTCTTTCGCATCCACGGGCTCTTGTGGGAGGCAGAACAGCACCAGAGCCAGGTGGGCATGGAGCTCTGCTCGTCCCTCTACAACAGCATGTGCGATGTCGCGAAAGACCACTACCAGCCGCAGGTGAGCCAGGACGCCAGGGTAAAACGCGCCTATGTCGACCAACTCGGTTTGTTCGGTGCCCGAGTCGCCACTCGGCCGCTCGTAGATGGCCCTCTGATGGTTTTGCGTCTGCTGTATGACGACAAAACCAAAATGACGCTTAGTGATCTCGGTTTCCTGACGCAGCAAATTGATGCATTCAGCCGCATCCGCAGCTTGCCTTATGGGGTGAACCTGATCACTGGACCCACCGGTTCCGGCAAATCGAAGTCGCTGCAGGTAAACCTGAACCTTTTGCACGAAGAGTGCGGTGGAACAAAACACATTCTGACGATGGAAGATCCACCTGAATATCCACTTCTCGCCAATCAGTCACCGCTGGGCGCCGGTGAAACCTGGAATGACGGTATCACCAATTCCATGCGACTCGACCCTGACATTCTCATGTATGGGGAGATCCGGGACCTTGCATCAGCACAAGCGGCTTTCCGCGGCGGTATGACTGGTCACCTGGTGCTGACGACACTGCACACCAACAACGCTGTAGCAGCTCTTCAACGACTGATCGACATGGGTGTAGACCGACACCTGGTTACTGATCCTGCACTGATGACAAGCGTGGTCAATCAATCCCTCTTGCCCGTGCTGTGTTCCCACTGCCGCGTCCCCGCACGCGAGCATCTCGGGCAGCTCAACAGTGCGCTGGTGCAGCGCTTGCGCGATCTGGAAGCGATTGATGAGACCTACCTCAAAGGATCGGGATGCCCGCATTGCAAAGGCTTGGGCATCACCGGTCGCACGGTGGTTGCGGAAACTTTGCTCACCGACCTTGAGTTCATGCGCGTTTTCAATGGGCAGGGTGCAAGTGCGGCACGTCGCCACTGGGTCAAGGAAATGGGCGGTATAACCAAGACCGCACACACGATCATCAAACTGAAACAAGGCTTAGTAGACCCCCGCCACGCCGAAATGACGGTGGGGCCTTTGGACTTTGACAAGCAAATCCTGGAGCTCGCTCATGCTGAGTGACTTCAGAGCAATGCTGAATCGTTGGGCAGAGACCTTCTATGCCAAGCAGTTTGGCAAAAACGAAAGAATCCAGTTCTACGAGAGCCTGATGGGCATCCTTGAGGATGGTGTGTCGCTTGAGGACGCGCTGCATACGGTGGCAAGAGCGTTCAGCGATAACGGCCAGAAGCTACATCCGGTATCCCTTGCATGCAGGGATATTGCGCAATCGGTGAAAGGCGGGAAATCCCTGAGCATTTCCTGCGAAGGCTGGGTTCCCTATGACGAGAACTCTCTGATCGCTTCCGGGGAAGACACCGGCAACCTGGTGCAGGCATTTCGGGACTGCGTGAGGATCATCGAAGTACGTCAGCGGATTAGCAAACTCGTGGCATCAGCCACAGTTTTCCCCTCCGTGGTGTGGAGCGTCATGGCGGCATTGCTGTATGTGATTGCAGTGTGGATGGTGCCCTCCATGACACGACGCTCCAATCCCGAGGCGTGGACCGGCGTGCCGGCCTTCCTCTACGCCCTATCGAATTTCGTGACCCACTACGGACTTGTGACGCTGATAGCTGTGATTGTCTTCATCCTCATATCGATAGTGACTCTCCCCGTGTTTTGCGGACTTCAGATCACGGCCGCCAGCCCGTCGTGGAAGCTGCAGTTGAACAAGCTGCTCCAGATCCTGCGAGTGCGAGCAGAGAGGCTCCCGCCTTGGTCAGTCTACAAGGCACTCCACGGTTCGATCTTTCTGCTCAACATGGCTGTGATGCTGCGCTCCGGCATCAACCAACTCGATGCGTTGACCTCTCTTCAACGCAATGCCTCTCCATGGTTGAAAGAGCGCCTGAGCGCCATTCATTACGGAGTGAGCGCCGGCAAAAACTTCGGTACCGCATTGAAGCTTGCGGGTCATCAATTCCCAGACCCCATGGCGATGCATTTTCTGGAAGTGCTCGCCACCCGCAAAGGCTTCGCTGAGTCGATGGAACGGTTTTCCAACCGGTGGCTGGAGCAAACACTTCAGCGCGTCGAAGCCATCGCCAAATCTCTTATCGGCATGTCCTCCATGGCCATGGGGGTCATGATGATTCTGGTAGTGATCGGGATCTTCCAGTTGGCCGGCAATGTGACTGCAACGCTTTAAATCAAACCTAAATGAGGTACTGGAAATGCCAACAAACACTCCAAACAACCAACGCGGATTTCTCTCCCTGGACGGGATGTTCTGGTTGATGCTGATCGCGGTGGCACTTGGTTTCATCGTGTTCATGGGCTACAGAACGTTCGGCAGCTCGGACGTCACCATTGAACAGAGCAATCTCGGCACGTTGCTGAGCAATACCAAACGACTGAAAAGCACCACGGGTTACGCCACGGCAGGCACCAACTTGGCGCCTTCTTTGATCAACCTCGAGGCAACTGGCGGCATGAGCATCAACGGTAATGCCCTGTCCAACCGCTGGAACGGCGCAGTGACCGTAATGAGCAACGGCATGACCTTCACCATCACAGAATCCAACCTTCCGAAAAATGCCTGCATCACCCTTGCCTCGAACATGGCCAAGGACAAACAGACAACGACGGCGATCAATGGCGGCACTGCAATTGCCGGCGAAATCACTGCGGTGGCAGCTGCGACCAGCTGCTCCTCGGACGCCAATACCATCGCTTGGACTTCGTACTAAGGAACTCAGCGTGAGCGTGATCTCTGATGCTGAATTTGTCGACCTGTACCTCGGCGATGGATTTGCCGACGCCAAAGGTCTCCCTGGGCAGGCACGAAGGGTTGAAGCGCCCGCCGAATGGCGGGCAGACCTTGAGCGCTTACGGGCGCAGTGCGAAGAAAAGCACAAGGCAACCCAGGATCCAGAGTTCGCCCTAATTGAAGATGGCGTCGTCCTTCGTGTAACCCAGTTGCTGGATTTGAATGGCAAGCCTGTGTTTGTCGTAAGCAAATCCTCAGTCCAGATCCGTCCATTGGACATGCTGGGTCTGCCCGACTATCTGCAGGACGCGCTGATGAGCGACACGGTTCGCGGCCTGATATTTATTTGTGGGGAAATGGGCACAGGGAAAACCTCAAGTGCTGCATCACTGGTGAAAGCACGTCTCGAGGCCTGGGGAGGCATTTGTGTGGCTGTAGAGGATCCTCCAGAACCATTTTTGAATGGCAGGCATGGGAGTGGGCGCTGCATTCAAGTTCCGGTCTCTCGCCGGATGGGGGGATACGAGGAAGCGTTGATCCTAGCGCTGCGCACAAGAGCCGATTTCCTGTTCGTGGGAGAAATTCGCGACAGCTCGACAGCAGCACAAGTAATTCAAGCCTCGATCAATGGCCATCTCATTATCAGCACAGGTCATGCCGGCAGCGTTACTCAAGGCATTGAACGTATATCAGCCCTGGCTCAGCCGTTACTCAATAACGCCCGAGAGCTGCTCTCCAAGGGGTTGGTGGCTGTTCTTCACCAGTCCTTATCAAGTGGCAACGAAGGAAGTCGTCGATTAACCCTGCAGAGCCTGCTTTTCACAGGCGATGACGGACCGGGCATCCGAGAGAAAGTCCATGCAGGAAAGATCACGATGCTCGATCACGACATCGCTCACCAATCATCAAGGAGTCTCTGGAATGACCAGTAGGATCAAGCAGCGGGGCTTCTTGAGCTTGGACATGGCGATCGGATTGGCCGTTTTCTCCGTTGTCGCCACTTTGGCGATCGCATGGCAAATCAAGCAGATGGATTCTCAGGACTATCGAATTGCGGCTGATCAACAGAGAACCATTTCAGAGGCATTGGCCAAATATCTGAAGGATAACTACAGCGTGGTGCTGGCCAACGCGGCAGCAACCGTACCGGTGCAAATAACCGTTCCGATGCTCGTCAACACCAACTACCTTCCTGCAGGTTATAGCCCCACTAACGCCTTTGGGCAGACCATTGTCGGCCTCGCCCGGAAACCCAACGCCAATCAACTGGAAGTGATTGTAGTTACTACAGGTGGGCAGACGATTCCTGAAATGGGTATTCGAACCATCGCTGAAAATCTCGGAGGACCTGGTGGGTTCATCTCTTCTGCCAACCCGAACATCGTCCAGGGCGTGCGGGGTGGATGGCAGGTAGCACTAAGTAACTATGCTATAGCTCCTGGCCCAGGACATACAGCTAGCGCACTTTTTCTTATGGATGGAGCGTTGGCCAATGACTATCTATATCGAAACGCAGTGCCCAATCATCCAGAATTCAACACGATGAATACTGATATCACGATGGGCAACCACAATATTAACAACGCAGGAAGTATCACAGCGTCAGGCAACATAACAGCTAACGCCGACATTACAGCTCGAAACGTTATCGCCACAGCCAATGTTAATGCCGCTACTGCAACCATTACCGGTGATACCAGCACAGGTGGTTGGTTCAGAACACGTGGTGACACAGGCTGGTACAGCGAAAAATGGGGAGGCGGGATTTATCAAAATACCCCCAACTGGGTCCAAGTTTATAACGACAAAAACTTTTCAACCGGAGGTGAACTATGGGGTGGAAAGATAACCTCGACGGGCAAGATAACGGCCTATGATCGCATTCAAACAAATGAATATTTGTCCCTGGGAGGCATAGCTACCGAGGGGCAACAGTGCAGTGACCGAACCCTTCTTGCAAAAAGCGCCGCGGGAATAACGTTGTCCTGCGAACAAGGCTTATGGAAAAGACCAGGTGGGTGGGAATTCCAGCTGATCCAGGGCACCTGCCAGGCGCCTGCCAGAGGAAGTGTGACCTGCTCCCTTGGCGACACTACATGGAAGTCATGCTCTTTAACTGGCGCTTTTGGCATCGGGGATAGTGAGACTGGGTACATCTTCAGAAATGCAAGTGGATGGTTTCTCTCCACATCTCGACTTTCCTGGCCAGGTCTTTTCTATTGGAGCTGCTTCAAATAAAGCATCCATTTATAAAATTTCAAAACGTTTTATACCTATGTTTATGGGGATTATTGCAGTGCAGACGCTTGAGAATAACGTTGAGTATAGTGCTGGAGAATTACAGACCTGGCTAAGCACCCGAAGCAGGATATGCTCAACTGTGCTATGGCGTCGCGCACTAGAAGGAAAAGAGGCATTCGAGGTCGGCGAGTTCACTTACAAGTTACAACCAACGGCCTCTGGTCGTTATTTAGTAAAAAAGATTGCCACTATGGAATTAATCAATCCACAACGCAAACCAATGAGCATCAAGCGAGCCGCAAAGTGGACTGTCATTGCGCTTGGCCTAGTAGGAATTTGCTTAACATTGATTATCCTCACGAAATAGTTTTGCTATTGACGCGTAGGTGGTAACAACCACCGTTCTGTGGATGGAGCTCATATCATGACAATGCAATGGCTCGTTTTGATGATTGTGCTCATTGCCTCCAGCATTTTCATGGAGAACCAACATCAGGACCAACGTACATCCGACTACGCTACCCTCGACTCGCTGGGTCGCGGCTTTCTGGTGTACCGATCTGCCGCTACCGAATATGCCCAGGCCAACCCGGGCTTCAGCGGGGTACCGAGCGATTCTGCGCTCAACCTACCTGGGTGGTTTGTGAAACCTGTGGGCGTAGGTTCTTACATCTCATCAGGAACGGCCTATACTTATTTTGATGGGGTTGCACCGTCAGGCTTGCCTTCTGTGCTGGTAGACCTGACAAAGACCACTACCGTTGGTTTAAAGCGTTCAGGAATGCTGATTTCACAGATAACTGGGGCGACCGGTATAGCAATTCCGTCCCCTGTTCCCGAAGGTGCGGTCGTCGCCGTCAATTAGTCTGAGTCGACCGACTTTGAAAGGCGCCGGGTTGCATAAGCTCCGGCCTATCAACATAATGATCACAACAACGTTTCCACCCCGTTGGCTACTGGCGGTCATCAGTAGCGCCCGGTGATGCGGCTTGCCTCATCACCAACCCCAAAGCACGCATAGCTCCGGGAAGGGCGTGCGGACCTGGTTCAGAGCTCTCCCTGTGTCTCCCTGTTCAAGCCAGACACGCAGCCGTCTAACTCGTGAATTGCGAGTTCAAAGGCACATAGGGCTCTGTTGAGGTTCGAAGCACCGTAGTCTAAGGGCCACACTGGTGTTGTGGCCCACACTTTTTAAAGCTCACACAATAGGTAGCCTGATCATCTTGCAAAGGATGATCAGGCTACCTATTGGTAGCTGCTTTTCCTTGCCGGTGGCCCGCCGGCGAAACGCAGGGCTCCCTTTGTGCGCGGATGCGTGCCTTATGCTAGCTGGCCTCAGCCACGATAATCGGCCAGGTGTTGGAAGTAAGACGTTTAGATCACAGCCCAGGGATCAACAACGCCTTCACCCCGCACAGGTGGTATTTTTTTCTTAAAGACGCTACTTACTACATCCGAGAGTGACTGTTGACCCAGCTACTCTCGGTAGCTTCTCCTGTCGACCTGAATCTGCTTTGCCCTCCGCGAAATATCCCTCTCCGCTTGACACATCACCATCCCCCCTTCGATGATATGGACGTGCTTTGCTGACGTCGTCAGCATCATGCCCAGGCAGTCAGGATCTTGAAGACTGCGACACGATGTTAGTGTCAGATCCGCCCAAGACCGCTGAGCTTCTGGTAGCGCGGTCGGTCGACAATCGTCGATGGAAGCACCTTATGAAACTCACCTCGCGGGGAATCACTTCCCCAACGGGGTCAGTGGGTTCTCCGCATTCAACCTGCAGGAGAATCACCATGTCCAAACATGCTTATGGCTTCGGTTTCGCGCTTGGAACCATCACGCGACAGTTTCTGCGTGCGGTAAAGAAAACCAGCGCTGCGCCCACAGCTATCCATACCAAAGCAGCTCCGTTGCTTCCACCGCCCTGCGTACCTGAGCGTCTCGTACGTGAGATGGATCATGTACCGGCAATAACTCGTAAAGGTGTCGACCTGAACCTTTGGTACGCGGCTAACACTCGAGTGGTCGAAAAGCCTGCCCGGAAACCGCGTAAGAAGCCAGCTGCACGCTCGTTGGTGCCAGCAACTTGCTAAGTCTGCGCCCTTCGCCTCTGTAGGGAGCCTTCCCAATGGGAAGGTTTCCTCAGAGTTTTAGCGGTAGGGGCTTGACAAGCGACAATCGTATTTCCATGATCTGCACATGTATCGCTGACGTCGTCAGCAACATGCCCAAGTAGTCTGGATCCGCAAGACTACGATGCGATTTTCCGCATTGATCCACTCCCAAGATCGCCATAGCTTCCGGTAGCGCGATCAGTCGACTTAGTCGATGGAAGCACCTTTCCCACCCATGACGGGCCTACCCCGTCAGGGCAGGCCTCTCACTTTTGGAGGTCTGATGAAAACTGAACTGGCTCTCTACCAAGCGCTGATCTCGATCAACGTCCCGGAACAGAAAGCTAACGCTGTCATTGAGGCTTTGGAGACCGACATGCTCACGCTACTCGCCACTAAAGCTGATATCACTGCTATTCGTGCTGAAATCGCTCAGCTCGAAGTAAGACTCACCATTCGCATGGGCGTCATGTTGTCAGCCACCACTGGTGTGCTGATTGCTGCTATGAAACTCCTGCACTAAGCAAAACCTTATCTCTACCACCCTCGCGGGGAATACTTTCCCCCAAGGGCGAAGTGTTTCTCCGCTTTCTGTTATTTCGAAACTGGAGAATCACCATGAGCACTAATCAATCCAACGAAGCAAAATTCTTCGACCTTCACACCACTGGTATCGGTTATCTCAACCGTATCCGTGAAGTGAAACCTCGCGGCAAAGGTAAGCCATTCATGGCAGTTACCGTTGCGGCACTACGCGGCTCGATGGATGATGCCGAGTATTCCTATATCGACTGCAACGTGGTCGGCGCTGAAGCTGAAAAGCTGATTCGTCGCAGCCAAGCAGCCGTTGAAGCCGGAAAGAAGGTCCTTGTGAGCTTCCGCATCGGTGATATCTGGACCGACGCATTTACCTACGAGAAAGGCGATAAAAAAGGTCAACCTGGAGCAAGCCTCAAGGGACGCCTGTTGTTTATCGGCTGGATCAAGGTGGATGGGTTAACTGTCTATGAAGCCAAACCGAAAGACTCTGCCGAGCCCCTTCCTGCTCAGCATGGTGCTGCTGGAGATGATTCGGATGACGGCCAAGGACAACCAGAACCTGAACAACGTCAATCTGCATAATTGAAATCATGGCGCCCCCTGGGCGCCTTTCAATATTCATATCGAAGGGAACGCCTCCCTTCGGGATTGGTGATTTCCGGACACTGGAGATAAACCATGATGAATCCTCAACGACTGCCTCTGCTGACCGAAATCGGTCTTTTAGCTGCTCAAGCTAGTGTTTACAGCGAGCTGGATAAACTACTTCCGAGCAACCCGGCGCTCGATCCCGATGATGACCCGCGCTACACCCTTACTACTGATCTTTGGTTAGCAGTTTTGGATGGGGTTATCACACTGGCAAAGATGGACCATCGAGATGACTTCACTCCCAAAAACAGCCCACTGTTAACGGAGTACGGACTTCTCAAGGAATATCGAAGAGCACGCTGGGAATTGGAAGATGAGCTTAACCACCCCGAGTATTACTAAATCGCCAAGTAGCGATAGCTGACTCTCACGCTGATTCTGCAACAGCATAACCACCCAACGGGAAACCATCTCCCGAACGGGCCAGGTGGTTTTCGCACCTGGAGATAAACATGCAAACCACCACTAACCTCGTGTCGTCTGACTTGCTCAAGCTCCCGGTCGTTTTAACACCTCGGGCCTGGCAGGAAGCGGTGCATATTGAAAACCCACAGGATGCAAGTGTTGTCAGTGAGCGACTGGGCGAAGTTGTCCTGGAGGCCTACCGAGAACTGCATTTGCAACCTGACAGCACACAGATCCATTTCGGCCTCTATCGTTTATTGCCTGCCGGCAATAGCGCTGATCGGGTCTGGCTGGACCTAAAACTTGACCGCATAGAATCACCGCCAGGCGTTTTCTATCTGTACATCTCACTCAAGGAAGAAACTCATACTTCTTGCCCGTAGTCCTTCGACATTCACAGCACTACCCAAAGCCCGACATCTGTCGGGCTTTTTTCATTCGTAGCAGTGTGGAGCTGCCCATGATCAACATCCCCGGCCAACTGGCCATCCGTACCATCAGCGGCCGTAATGGCGAATTCAACGTCGGACGGCTCTCGACCTCTATCGGTGAGTTCGTGATCAAAGACGCACTCCTCGATCAGTACGATGAAGGCAAATACCGAGGCGACTTTCTGATAACGGAGATCCGTCCTTCGTATTACTCCACAGCAGGCCGCCTGGTCGTTGAGATCCGTGCAAAGCTGGAAAGCATGAGCCTCGACGACGTCGACAATCTGACACCAGAAGACGCCGCCAGGCTCTCGCCAAACGAGCCTGACCCTATGGATGAAGAGTCTTCCTCCAACCTCTCCAAACCAGTGCAGCGGAATAATCCGCCCGCAGTACCGACCTCCAATAAACAGGTATCAGAAGAGGATGCCCCGTTTGGGATGACCCCGACCGGCGGAACCAACGACCTCGAGGCAGATGCCGAGTTGTTCGGCACAATCTGGCCTCTGAGCGATACAGTCAGGCTGGACACAACTGTTGATCGTCAGCAGCTACGCCAACAGTGCAGTCGACTCTCTGAGCTCGGCTATGTACACAACTTCAAACTGCAGGTATGGAATATCTCCAATACCTGACGAAGCCCGCGATACGCCAAGCCAATCGGCACAACCCATGAGGGGCTCCCTCCTGGGCGCTCCTCGACTCAGCAGGAGCAGCACATGAATCCAATCTTCAATAACCTGACCCAAGAAATCCTTGAAAACATCGAAGATCAGCTCGCCAATAACGAGGTATCGACGAATGAGGAGCTTTGGGACTTCTTCGTAGAAGAGCTCGAAATGACGGCAGAACAAGCCGATGCCGCCGTTGCCCTTCGCCCCAAATACCTAGGGCAAATTTTTCTTACTGGGCACAGCCCTCTATTTCAAGACGAGACGGTCTCGTTTGACCCAAACGAAAAAACGTTCAAATCGGACAACCTGCTGTTTCCCAAGCAATAACAATTACTGCTAACACCCCCGAGGGGCTCACCGCCCCTCCGGGCGGGTTCCCTCTCCATTATGGAGGTTCCCATGCCCAGCCCTACCCCGCTCTTCCCAATCGAGGAGTGCAATGATCTTTTCGTCGACGCTTGCGCGTGTGACGAACAACGCAACCTGGTGTTCCTTTCTGCATGGGGTCGAGACACGGCGCTGCAGGAGTTCCTGGCCAGGCTGACCCTCGGCACGACAGAAGATGGTCTAAGCCAGTTTCACATCGTTGTAGATGGCCAAAGTCTTCCTGTCTTTCCCAACATCGATCTGTTGGAAAAGCGCACCACGCGACAATTGCGCGGTACGTTATTCGGCAGCTTGATTCACCTCTGGTTGTTTGACCGACGCTGCGTACAGCCGGATCGGGCCAACCACTTCGCCTACGCCCTTCTTGAGAACGGGCAGTCACCTCGTCAACGGCTTTGGCCGTTGATACAGGACACCTGTCCATTACCGCTACTGCCTCATTGGCAGGAGCAGGTAATGGGGTTGCTCACCCAACACGACATGCTGCAGCTGTTACCTGGAACGTCCGGTGCTGTTGCGGCATGGCGTTTGTCGTTGCAACTCGACGTTCTCGAAACAGCCCTAGGCGAGCTCATTCGCCAGGGGCAGCTCTCAACCCACGCTCAGTTTGAGCATTGATCCAGGAGCCTCACCATGGCTTTGATGTTCCCACGATTGGCGCGCAACTTCGCTCGCAATGGCTACTACCCCACTGACGAAACGACGCTGGAACTCACCCTACAAGCGTTGGCACCATCCCCAAGCGGGAAGATGCGGATCTTCGATCCCTGTGCAGGCGAAGGCGCTGCCTTAGCTGAAGCTGCTCATGCACTCGGCCGTAACCGCGTTGAGACCTACGCAGTCGAGTATGACCAGGAGCGTGCCAAACACAGCAAGACACTGCTGGATTGCGTGCTGCACAGCGACTTGATGGACACCATGATCAGCCGCCAGGCCTTCGGCTTGCTCTGGCTCAACCCGCCCTACGGTGACCTGGTCGCTGACCATGCAGGTGCATCTCAGTACCAAGGTAACGGCCGTCGGCGCCTGGAGAAGATGTTCTATCAACGGACGCTGCCACTGCTGCAGTACGGGGGAGTCTTGGTGCTGATTGTTCCGCACTACGTGCTGGACGATGAGCTATGTGGTTGGCTATGCAATCACTTTACTGAACTGCGGATCTACAAAGCCGCTGATCCAACCTTTAAACAGGTAGTGATCTTCGGTATACGAATCCGCCGGCAGGACCTCGCTCGACCGCAAGAGGTCAAAAACGTACGCGCACGCTTTCAGGCGATCGGTGCCGGCACACTGAGCGCGGAAGCGTTACCAACCAGTTGGCCACGGGAGCCCTACAGGGTTCTCCCGGCATCCAACGAGCTGGAACACTTCTACCGTATCAGCCTTGAACCTGAACAGCTCAGCGAAGAAATCAAAAGACTTCGTGGCATGTGGCCTGACTTCACACTGCACTTTGGTCAAAGCGGCGCTCAGCCGCGACCTCCCGTGAGGGAGCTGTCGCGCTGGCACTTGGCGTTGGCATTGGCTGCCGGTGCGATTTCCGGCGTAGTGAAATCCAAAACCGGCCGAGTCTTGGTACTCAAAGGCGATACCTACAAAGATAAGGTCCGCAAGACCGAGTTCACCGAAGACCAGGACGGCAACGTGTCCGAGGTAAGGATCCTGACTGATCGTTTCGTGCCCATCATTCGGGCATGGGACATGACGCCAGGCTCTGCCAACCAAGGCCGCGTGATCACCATCAGTTCGTCGGCGGATACGCCGCATGAGCCTGATGAGGCGGTGACACAGCCAACACTGACCCCACCACCACGAGTGACATTTGAACCTGGCCGCTTAGTGCTGACCCAGTCAGTGCACCACCTGATTGAGCATGGACAGCTCGATCCAAGCACTTACTTGCGACGGCATTTCTCCGGTGACTGGGGGGAACTGCCCAAAGAAGACTGGAGCAGTAACCAACGGGCTCTGACCTACGGGGATCGATTGTTCTCCTGTTATGACATATGCGCCGGCGATGAGACCCGGCTCTGGATCATCACCGAAGCTGACCGCAGTGCAACAACCGTGTTGCTGCCATCGGACTACTGACCCACCACGCCAACCTGGCCATCCGTTAACCAACCCGCAGGGTATTCACCATACCCGTCGGGGTGTCGTGCATGCCCTGTTTCGTTCCTATTGGAGAAACACTCATGAACGACCTATCCCAAGTCTCTGTATCGCCCTTGGCCATCGGCCTGACTGAGTTCATCGACGAATTCGGTGATGAATTATTGGACTCCCTCAATCGTTCTAACCCACCGGTTTATTCCGGCAGCATCAACGAAGCCCATCAACGGGTTATGAGCGAACTCAAACGCCAGCCGTTCCCTGCTCAAGCTGATGTAGTGCAGGCCGTTGCAGCTTTATTGCTAGACCGCAACGAGCAGGCAGCCGTTATCAATGCAGAAATGGGCACTGGGAAAACCATGATGGCCATCGCAGTAGCCGCTGTCATGCACAGTGCGGGCTACCGCCGCACTTTGGTGGTTTCGCCTCCACACCTGGTCTACAAATGGCGACGGGAGATACTCGAAACCATCCCAGACGCACGCGTGTGGGTTCTCAATGGACCCGATACGCTGGTTAAGCTGATCAAGCTACGTGACCAACTGGGGGATCCTTACGATGGCCGTAAAGAGTTCTTCATTCTCGGACGCGTGCGAATGCGCATGGGGTATCACTGGCGTACGGTATGTTGGCCACGTCGCGCCAGCGGCGGATACAACTTCGCAGGATGCCCCGACTGCGGACGCCTTCTGGAGGTCTTAGAAGGCAACCGTGTGACTGTCGAAGAGTTTCACCGAGAGGAACGCCGTCGGAGCTGCCCTTATTGCCAAGGACAACTCTGGACGCTGATGCGCCCGGGCAAAGCCGACAACGGAACTCGTCGTGCGACCATACTAAAATCGATGTGTCGGATTCCGACTATCGGTCCAGTACGTGCGGACAAATTGCTGAATGACTTCGGGGAGGACTTCCTCGCCTCGATGCTGATCGACAACGTCAGCGAATTCATCAATCTGATGGACGCCCAGGGCAATTTCATCTTCAGCGACCGCCAAGCCAAACGCATGGAGCGCGCCATGGCCAACATTGAGTTTGGCTTTGGCGAGGGCGGTTACCAACCCACCGAGTTCATCAAACGCTACCTACCAGACGGATATTTCGACCTGCTGGTGGTGGATGAAGGACATGAATACAAAAACAGTGGCTCGGCCCAGGGTCAAGCCATGGGTGTATTGGCAGCGAAAGCACGTAAAACCGTGCTGCTGACAGGCACCCTCATGGGTGGCTATGCCGATGATCTGTTCTACCTCCTGTTCCGAATACTTACCCGGCGAATGATCGAGGACGGTTACAAACCAAACGCGCGCGGAAGTATGGCTCCGGCCGCGATGTCATTCATGCGCGACCACGGCGTATTGAAGGACATTTACACCGAGCGGGACAACGTGTCACACAAAACAGCCAAGGGAAAAAAACTCTCGGTGCGTACGGTGAAAGCCCCAGGCTTCGGCCCTAAAGGCATTCACCGCTTTGTATTGCCGTTCACCGTGTTTCTGAAACTTAAAGATATCGGTGGCAACGTGTTGCCGGCGTACCAGGAGGAATTTGTCGATGTCAGCATGTCTGCAGAACAAGCGTCGGCCTATCAGCAATTGGCAGGAAAACTGACGCAGGAACTTCGCCAAGCATTGGCACGTCGAGACACTACCTTGCTAGGGGTAGTACTCAACGTGCTGCTGGCTTGGCCTGACTGCTGCTTTCGACCGGAGATCGTTAAGCACCCTCGTAGCAAAGATACCTTGGCGTTCGTCCCCTCGATCTTTGCAGACGAGCAAATAATGCCGAAGGAGAAAGCACTGCTCGACTTTTGCCTCACGGAAAAAGCCAAAGGCCGGAAGGTTCTGGCCTATACCGTGTACAGCGGCACTCGAGACACCACCTCTCGCCTGAAACGACTGCTGGAGAAATCTGGTTTAAAAGTAGCGGTCCTGAGAGCGTCAGTGGATACCGCCAGGCGCGAGGATTGGATCCTCGACCAGGTAGACAGAGGTGTCGACGTACTGATCACTAACCCGGAGCTGGTCAAGACCGGGTTGGATTTGCTCGATTTTCCGACCATTGCGTTCCTGCAGACGGGGTACAACGTATACACCTTGCAACAGGCAGCTCGACGGTCATGGCGGATTGGGCAAAAGCAGCCGGTGCGGGTGGTTTTTTTGGGCTATGCGGAAAGCTCGCAAGTTACCTGCTTGCGGCTGATGGCCAAGAAAATTGCAGTATCTCAGAGCACGTCGGGAGACGTACCGGAGTCAGGTCTCGACTCGTTGAACCAAGATGGAGATTCAGTGGAAATGGCCCTTGCTCGACAATTAATTGCTGTATGACCTCAAGGCCACCTATGGGTGGCCTTTTCATGCCTGCAAGTCTAGACGATGCTTCCAGACAACATTCATGGGCTATAGCCAGACGACCCGAGGGTCCTTATAGGACAGGGGATGTGGTTTATCAGCGATATTTGGTACGTAGCTTAGCCAAGCCCTGCTTGATGTGCCCGGCGTTTTCACCGATCACGAATAAAGCGCCACGTACGTTATCACCAACCTCATTGAAACCTTGCTGCTCGCTTTGAAGAGCCAACTCCATCAGAGCCGCTTCAAGCGCAAGTTGATTCTCATACATTCTCTCGAGCAAATCCGGAAGTGAATATTCTCCTGACATGTACGCTACCCCGTCAAAAAAGAGCTAAGCATATCTGAAGGACGTTCATACGCGCCCACCGACGCAGCGGTCGAGTGAAATCGATCAGTTGCTGACGCATCAGTGGGTGTGGCGGGTTCTTGACACCTTGCAAGCCCCATGCACCGAGGCCACTTAGTAAGACAAACATAGCAAACATTCAGAGGACCCAGTAGTCAACTTTGGGAGAGTTGGTCACTGGGTCTGCGTCTCAGGAAATGAGTTTCCAGACCATTAAGCCTCAATGTGCAGCTACATTACGCAAGGGATGTCACTCTACACTCACCGTTACCCTGGCAAGGTTCGTCTCCTCGCAGATCTCGCGCAGCAGAACTAAGCCTTTCTCAAAGACCGCAGAGGGACGTGCGAGTGAAATGCGAATAAAGCGGGAGCTGTGAACACCACGCTCGTAATAAGCGTGCCAAAAAAAGTGACTTCCTGGGAGGCAATGAAAGCCGTGCGACATAAACTGTTTGATCAACTCTGCATCGGTTTTTCCGCTACCCGAAACATCAATCCACTCGACTGGCATCACAGTTGCACTATTGTCAGTAATACAACGGAAGTTAGTGTTAGCCAGTAAATCTCTGACTTTGCCACGCCGTAGTCCGATTTCTTGCATTAGAGCCTGCTCAAGACCAACTTCGGCCGTACGTCGAAACAAATCGACAAAAACGCCCATTACGAAGCGTGAATGGCACAGGTATATTTCTTCGTAGAATTTTTCCAACCCTTCGGCTAGATCTTCAGAATAGACGATCATACTCGACTTCATATCTTGGGTTGGCCAAGTCTTACCGGTGTCTTCGATTACTACGAAGGAGCCGCCAGCCTTCAACAGCGCGGCATAATCATTGAACGGAGCCTTGGCATAGAAGCGAAAGGTGGAGTCCACCACTAGCACTTTATTGTATCGCTGACAATATTCGGCTACAACTATGAACTGCTGTTCACGAATTAGATAACCGGTGGGATTATTAGGGTTTACCAAAAACAAAGTATCAAATGAATAGCTATCTAATAATTCTGCAAGCCGATTTTGGTCAATAGCTTCTATCATCAACTGTTCGTTGAGAGGTGAGACCTCACAACCTCGACGCTTAAGCATTAAGTAAAGATTGTCGAACGTGGGCTCAATCAGAAGTACTCGCGGAGCTCTTTCCGCAAGTAGTGTCGCTACAATATCGATAGAGTTCGATGCGGTTGGGGAAACTCTGAAATGTTTGTGCCGCAATAATTCACTGGAGTCCAGCAAGTTAGCCCACTCTCGCTTGAAAGACTGCTCCATATCCCGAACCTTGGTTTGATTGCAGTCGTGCCAGATGGTAGGCAATTTGTTGACAACGCCCTCCAACCCCCCTGGTAACTCATGATAAGCATGTCCGTCCGCAAAGCTGCAGGTCGAATTCAGGGCTAGATACTCATGATCGGTCAATGTAGTCAACATAACACCTCCTTGTGAACGTTTACCGCTAGGGCAACGTGATTTTCAGGCAGCCAACTACTCCGGAAAGGTTATTCCCGAACGACTCGAAGAACGGTACGAGTCCGTGAGGCATTGCCTGATAGATTTCCATTCCTTGGTAAAAGCGACGCAGATAGCAATACGTCACCGGTAGCCCCACATGGCAAATCGCCTGGGCTATAAACTGCTTTGGTACATTGTTGTAGGTCGCATTACAGTTAATGTAATAGGTGCTCAATCCACAGCGCTTAGCGAATTCAGCAACGCAGCCCAAAATATCCATTACTCGCTCTTCGGATTGCAGCAGACGGCCACCACCCTCGACGCCGTCAAGCAACATCCCGGGTGCACCTTCAATATCTGCTACAGCGATAAGATTAATACGGCCAATGCGCCGCCCTTGATACCAAACATATAGGCGACATAAATTCGGCTCTACCAAATACCCTGGAGCATTATTGACAGCGTAATCACCAATACCGGTACATGAGTAGAACTCATCGGAGCGGCTATAATCCTGCCATGGATTTCTATTCCAAGTACTAATAAAAACCCGCTGTCTTGACTGCCGATCTCTAAAACTTTCGCGATCATGGTCGTCGAGGTAAGTTCTGATACTTGCAATATGCTCAGGCATCAGCATTTCCCTGCTATCTTTGGGAAAAGCAGCATCTATCATCATTCGCAAACGAGCTTCGGTATACTCTATATTTCGATCGAATAGCGATTTGTTCCCGTAAACCAGGTTTTGCCGGGCAACTTTGTCGTACGTCGCTTCGATAGCCTGCCCTAGAAGTGTCCTAAAACGGGTGATACCTAATTCGCCGCCCCAATAGTCAAAAGTTGAAAACCAGACACCAGTATAGGAGTCGGCTATACGCATACGGGCGTTAACGAAGGCATGCTGTTGCTCAAACCATCTCTTGAAATCACTGATCCCCAACTGATAGCGCATGTTCTCGAGAGTTTTCGGATCCATGAAGCTCATATTAGAAATTATCGCGGAGACCAATCCACCGTCGAACACTCCGGGAGCATCTATATGCGATATCAAACTCGCCCCGTCCAACTCTTCAACAGAGGCCGTGACCGTACGAATTCCTACAACGTTTGGCAAACCATTGGCCAGTAGATAGTGGAAATAGTCAACACTTTCATCTAAGAGCTTGCCTAGTTGTTCATGTACCGACTGAATGCTATGTTGTGAAAAAACTGCATCGGCATTTTCCAGCAAGGCAACGGCGCCAAAACTACCATAACGAGCGTGCACATCGCAGACTAGCGCCACTAGCGCATTCAAGTCCGTGACCGGTATATGCCGATTATAATTCTTGATATGGATGAGTAAGGGGGCGCAGCAAGGGCCTAGTTCGTCCTTGTGTAGTAGCACACAGTCCATGACGGCTCGATAGTAAGCGACGCCTACCACATCAAGAATCGAGTCCAAATCATCACAAAGAGCAGAGTCGGAAGTACCGATCAGATAAGAGAGACCGCGTGCAGATTGATCCTTAATCGCTAGCAAAAAACTTACGAAAACCTGCATATCCAAGTGACGTTTGATCAGCGGGATCTTTTCTATCAAATAAGCCGCGACAAAAGCGCTATTGCGTTCCAACTCAAGAATGCTGGGCAAGAACCACACCCACTCCTCACTGCTAAGTTCAAGCACATGACAGTGATTTTTAAGTACATTATTGACCAACACATCATCACTAGCAGCAATCCGCGACAGTAATCCATCGACGGCAGTCGCAAGTTCGGCACCATGCAACTGCTCAAGACTGTTGATTGCAACTTCATAAGCATTTATGTAAGTAGCCAGTACTTCACGCATACGCCCCCCTAAAACCGCTCAGCGATCGTTCAAAAAAACCTGTTGATTAGCCGCTTGACCCGCTTCGCCGTCTTGGCAATTTTTGCGGCGACTAGTCGTATGCAGAACTCATTCTGAGCAGGGGACTATTGGGTCTGGTGACAAGTAAGAGCCGTACCATCAGCAGCAACAGCGAAAGTAGATGGCTGAAAATCAACGCCACCCACAGGCCGACTACCCCCTGATCCAGGTTGAACGTCAAATAGTACCCCCCTGCCACGCCGATCAACCAAGCGGTAGTGGTATTGATAAGGAAAGGCACCTTGGTATCCTCCAAGCCCTTTAGTGCTCCGAGCAGGATTACCTGAACACACTCAACGACGATGCTGAGAGCAGCGAGGCAAATAATCAGATTGAACTGGGTTAGAAGGGCAAAGTTCGATGAGTCGTTGACATTGAAGAACATTGATGCAACTAACGTTGAATCGAAAAATACTACTAAGGCGAAGGGAAACAAAAACAGCATGCTGACCATAGACGCCACCACCGTCAGCCTCCGAACCTTATGCACGTTACCCAGTGCATGCTCTTGAGCAACACGAATAGCGATGGCTTCTCGAACCCCTTCAACCAGCATGAAGACCGGGTAGATATAGGAAAATACCAGTTGTGCCGCTGCCAATTCCAACGTTCCAACTTTCTCCGTGAAGAGCATTAGCACGATGAACATCAGTGAAATCACCAAGCTATTTGCGGATAGCGGTAACCCCATCGCCAAGTATTTTTTTACCAAGGTTAATCGAGGCGCTGCCCACCCCGTGAAGATAGCGTACGCCTTGCCTGATTTAACGTTGCTCAATGAATAGAGCGCGATCTCCGCAGCTAGCATTCCCCAGCTAACTAGGGAGGTCGAAAGGCCCGCACCGTAAGCACCCAGCCGCGGAAAACCGAATTCGCCGAGAATTAACACGTAGGAAATCACTGCCTTAAATACGCTAGCAAATAGGGTAATGTAGAAAATAGAAGAGAAGTCAGAAACTGCCGCTGAGTGATCTCGCAGGACGCAGAACAAAGCTAAAGGCAAGATGGAGTACACCGCTCCTTGTGCATATTGATCAGCCTGCAAGGACACCGCCAGGTCGACATCGAAGGCAACTAGCAGACTACCAAGGTTTAACGTCACCAGAACAACTGGCAGGCTAAGTAGAAAGCACATGTAGAAACCATGTTGTACGTGTACCTCTACGGCCCGCTTATCTTGGAGCGCGTCATACTTGGCTGAGAAAACAGCGACCATGCCAATGACGCACAGGCAAATGACATTGGCGGCATCGAAAACAATACGAGCCCCTAGGCCATAGCCGGCGATTTCATCCGCACGAAAGCGCCCCATAAATACGGAGTCAACGAATGCCATCATACTTTCAATCAAATAAACGATCGAAAGTGGCACTGCTACTTTGATGATACGTCGACCTTCAGCAATCCACTGCATACCTTGCATCCTTCATTTAATTCAGCACAGACAAAAAACACTATGTGCTCACAAGCTGCTCCATCGGTCTCTCGCCGAAGTGAACAAGTCGACCTTTCCAATTATTGGTGGAAGAGAGTGAGACTCGAACTCACGACTACCAACTTAAATAGTTAGCGCCCAAGCCACCGGGCCTTCTCCCCCGCTATGCGCCTTGCTTCCCGAACGCAACCAGCTGCGACCGGGACCAAAATGGTGGAAGAGAGTGAGACTCGAACTCACGACTACCAACTTAAATAGTTGGTGCCCAAGCCACCGGGCATTCTCCCCCGCTATACGCCTTGCTTCCCGAACGCAACCAGCTGCGGCCGGGCGAAAATGGTGGAAGAGAGTGAGACTCGAACTCACGACTACCAACTTAAATAGTTGGCGCCCAAGCCACCGGGCATTCTCCCCCGCTATCAGCATTGCTTCCCGAACGCAACCAGCTTCGGCCGGACAAAAATGGTGATGAGGGCTAAATCTGAACTTTACACC
>NZ_JYLM01000017.1 GCF_001439815.1 Pseudomonas orientalis
GTGGACGTGGATTGCGGGCTGGGGCTTGGCTGGAGTCATGCGCTGGCGCACAGGCTTTCTGTGTCGGGCGATTCGGTGGTGTGGACCGACCATGAGAATCGCTCGACCACCCTGCCCTTGCCGACGGCTGCTCGGCCGGCGATTACCAACAGCCTGGCGGAAGCGGCGATTTATTTGGGGTCTGCGCCGGATGAGTTGGTGCTGGCCCAGTCTTCAGGGTTTTATCACTTCCACGACGGCGTGCTGACGGCGATCAGCGATGCGTATGACAACCGGTTGCGGATTTTCCGGGATCGGTTGGGGCGTATTGAGCGACTGGATAACGGTGCCGGGCGCTCGCTTTTGTTGCGGTATGAATTCGACCGCATCGTCGCGGTGGACTACCAGGTTCATCGCGCCAAAGGCCATGAACCCTTCGCTTGGGTGACCGAGCAAAACGTCGTTTCCTACAGCTATGACGACGCCGGACGACTGGTATCGGCGACCAATGCCGTCGGTGAATGCGAGGTTTATCGGTACGACGAGCAGCACGTCATTCTTGAGCGGCAATTGGCCGGTGGGGCGAGTTTCTTTTGGGAATGGGAACGCGCCGGCAAGGCGGCACGCTGCGTCCGACATTGGGCCAGTTTTTCGCAGATGGACACGCGCTATGCCTGGGCCGATGACGGCAGCGTCAACGTGCACAACGCCGATGGCAGCCAGGAAGTTTACGTGCATGACCAGCGTGCGCGACTGGTACAGCGCATCGATCCCGACGGCGCCCGGCATTTCAAATCCTACGACGACAAGGGCCGACTGACCGTCGAGCAGGATCCGATGGGCGCGGTGACGGCGTATCAATACGACGACGCCGGACGCGTGATCGCGCTGTTTCCGGGGGAGGATGAGCCGACGTCCTACGAGCATGACAACGGCTTCGTACGGGTTGTGCGGCGCGGTGAATCGGTCTGGAAATACGAGCGTAATGAGCAAGGCGATGTCATCCGCAGGATTGATCCGGAGGGCAACGCGACCGACTACAGCTACGACAAACACGGGCAACTGACTGGGGTTTGGTATCCCGACAACAGCTGTCATCGGCTGGGGTGGAATGAACGCGGGCAGTTGCTTGAGGAGCAATTACCGAATGGCGGGATCAAGCGCTATCGCTATGACGATCTGGGGCGGCAGGTTGCGCGCGAGGATGAGCATGGCGCGCTGACCCAATACCAATGGGACGCGGTAGGACGCCTGCTGAAACTGACCCAATCCGACGGTACCTATCGGGAATTCAGCTACAACCCCTACGGCAAAATAATCACCGAACGCGATGAACTCGGCCACGTCACCCGCTACGAATACGCCGACGGCCTGCACCTGATCAGCCGCCGCATCAATGCCGATGGCACCCAGGTCAAGTACCGCTACGACAACGTCCGCCTTTTGCTGACCGCCATCGAAAACGAAGTCGGTGAAACCTATCAACTGGACTACCACCCCAACGGCCTGATCCGACAGGAAACCGGCTTCGACGGCCAACGCACCGCCTACGCCTACGACCTCAACGGCAACCTGCTGGAAAAAACCGAACACGGCGACGACGGCAGTCAGCTGGTTACCCGCTACGAGCGCGACCACGCCAGTCGCCTCGTACGAAAAACCCTGCCCGATGGCAACACGGTCGACTACACCTACGACCGCCAGGGCAACCTCCTCAGCGTCGAAGACGGCCACTGGGCGCTGGCCTACGAGTACGACAAACAAAACCGCCTCACCGCCGAGCACCAAGGCTGGGGCACCCTGCGCTACGGCTACGACGCCTGCGGGCAGCTGAAAAATCTGCGCCTGCCGGACAATAACCGCGTCACCTTCAACCACGACAAAGGCGGCCACCTTGCCACCGTCGAGCTGAATGACAAGTTACTGACTTCCCACCTCTTCCACGCCGGTCGCGAACACCAACGCCAACAAGGCCAACTGCTCAGCCACTACCACTACGACGACCAAAACCGTCTGCACGCCCACGCCATCACCCAGCAGCAAAACCACCTCTACCAACGCCAATACGACTACGACAAAGCCGGCAACCTCACCCGCCTGCTCGACACCCGCAAAGGCGAACACCGTTACCGCTACGACCCGCTTCAGCGCCTGACTCGCGCCGATCACTCCCAGGACGTCCAGGAGCGCTTCGCCCACAACCCCGCCGGCAATTTACTCATGCAGGACAGGCCGGGGCCGGACATCGTGGCGGGCAATCGCCTGATGATCCAGGGCGACCATCATTACGACTATGACGCCTTTGGAAATCTAATAAGAGAACGGCGTGGCAAGGGTCATGCACTCGTCACCGAGTACCGCTACGACTGCCAGCACCGGCTGATCGAAGTCACCCAACCCAACGGCCAAAAAGCCAGCTATCGCTATGACCCGTTTGGTCGGCGAATCAGCAAAACCCTCGAAGAGAAAACCACAGAGTTCTTCTGGCAAGGCGACAAGCTGATCGCCGAACACCATGCCGATCGCCATCGCAGCTACCTCTACGAACCCGACAGTTTCCGTCCGCTGGCCTTGCTGGAAGGCTTCGGTCCAGAAGACGTGAAGTCCTACCACTACCAACTCGACCACCTCGGCACACCGCAGGAACTCACCAGTCCCGACGGAGAAATCGCGTGGTCCGCCCACTACCGCGCCTACGGCGAAATCAGCCGCCTCGACATCGGAAAAATCGACAACCCACTACGTTTCCAAGGCCAGTACTACGACCAGGAAAGCGGCCTGCACTACAACCGGCATCGCTACTACCATCCGGATATTGGTCGTTACCTGACGCCGGATCCGGTGAAGCTGGCGGGTGGGATAAATGCATACCAATATGTAACCAACCCAACGGGATGGTTAGATCCACTGGGACTTAGTCAATGTCCTGGTGAATGCGCGTCTGTTAAAGGAGCCGAAGACCCGGCACACAATGCAAAATCCGAGGAAAACGAACCCACGCCGCCTTCACCTGAGAATGTCGAGTGGACAGCTCATGGCTATAAACACAGCCCTTCAAAGAAAATGCCTTGGAAAGAAATTTTGGCAGCAACAAAATCCGGCCCGGCCAAGTACAAGCCAGGGATAGACATTGAAAATTTAGAACGAGAAGCCTATAAAAATGGCAGAACGGCTACCAATGGCAAACCGTGGAAGGTGATGGAGTATCCTGACAGCATTGGCGCCAGCGAGGGCCTACCCAGCCGCTGGGTACGCATTGAGTTGAGTGCGAGAACGATTCATGGCCATCCTATCTCAGAGCAAGAATTCCGGAGACTCACCAAATGATCTCGTTAGACTTCCTGCAAGGCAAAATTACTTACGATGAGTTATCTATGTTGCAGGACTCCGGGGTTGAGCATCAAGCTCACCATCTGAAGGAGGACATGTTGCAGGTGGAATATCCAGACGGTTTCCTCATAGATGTGGGCTGGTATCCTTCATTCGACGCAAACGGCCACTTTCAAATCAGGGTTGTCAGGGACTATGAGTGGGACCTTCCAGCGTTGACGCTGACTGCGCAAACAATTGACGCATTAAAAGAGGTACTGGTTCTCGCTCAAGGTTCGATTAATACAAGACGTCAAAAAGAAGCCACCTCATTGATCGCCTCATAACACACTCAATTGATTGCCTTTCTGCACGCCTCTACCTGTGACGAGCAAGCTCGCTCGCCACAGCCAGGTTAAGCAAGCAGCGCCCTTAAATCCCCGCCAACGCCAAATCCATCGCAAAATACGTAAAAATCAAATCCGCCCCCGCCCGCTTGATCGACCCCAACGTCTCGCGTACCACGCGATCCTCATCAATCGCTCCGGCCTGTGCGCCAAACTTGATCATCGCGTACTCGCCGCTCACCTGGTACGCCGCCACCGGCAGGCGTGAGGCTTCGCGGATGTCGCGGATGATGTCGAGGTAGGCGCCGGCCGGTTTGACCATCAGCGCATCGGCGCCTTCCTGCTCGTCGAGCAGCGATTCGCGTACGGCCTCGCGGCGGTTCATCGGGTTCATCTGGTAGCTTTTGCGGTCGCCCTTGAGGGCGCTGCCGCCGGCTTCGCGGAACGGGCCGTAGAGGGCCGAGGCGAATTTGGTGGAGTAGGCCATGATCGGGATGTGGGTGAAGCCGGCATCGTCCAGGGCACGGCGGATGGCCTGGACCTGGCCGTCCATTGCCGCCGAGGGCGCGATGACGTCGGCACCGGCGCGGGCGGCGGCCACGGCTTGTTTGCCGAGGTTAACCAGGGTCGCGTCATTGTCGACGTGGGCGCCATGCATCACGCCGCAATGGCCGTGATCGGTGTATTCGCAGAAGCAGGTATCGGACATCACGATCATTTCCGGCACGGCGTCCTTGATGATCGACGACATGCGCGAGACCAGGCCGCGTTCCTTCCAGGTATCGCTGCCGCTGGCGTCCAGATGGTGGGAAACGCCAAAGGTCATCACTGACTTGATGCCGGCGCGGGCATAGCGCTCGATCTCGCCGGCCAGCTTTTTCTCAGGGATGCGTAACACACCCGGCATACTGGTAATCGGCACGAAGTCGTCGATTTCTTCTTCGACGAAAATCGGCAGCACCAAGTCGTTGAGCGTGAATTCGCTTTCCTGGAACAGGCCACGCAGCTCCGGGGAGCGACGCAGGCGACGGGGGCGGGCTTGGGGGAACTGGCTGGTCATGGCTTTCCTGAAAAAGTGGCTGAAATCTTTGGGGCCAAAGCTTATGCCCCTGGCCCCGACGGCACAAATGCCGAGGGGTCAACAGTGTATTGCGCGGCGCGTAACAATTGTATTGATCTAAAGCTGTAAACGCCCTTCGATGCAGACGGCAACGGCGCCGCCCACCCAGATTTCATCGCCCTGGCGCTCGATACGAATGCGCCCCGCTCGCCCCATGGCCGTACCTTGGCTGACCACGTAGCGCTCCGGCGCCAGACCCTCGCTGAGCAACCACTGCGCAAGACCGGCGTTCAGGCTGCCGGTGGCCGGGTCTTCCGGAGCACCGTCGCCGGCAATGAAGGCGCGCACCTCAAACTGTGCGTCCTCCACATCGCTCGGCGCGATGACGCCGACCGCCAAGCCGAGCAACTGCGAGTAATCAGGCTTCAACGCCAGTACAGCCTGGTGATCCGCCAGCATCACCGCCAGCCAACCGGCGCCGTTATCCACCCACTGGCTACGCACTATAGCGTCGGGCGCCAGGCCCAGCCCGAGGCGCACACGCTCCAGCAGCGGCTCCTCGACAACGCCCGAACGCAACAGGGGTGGCGCGATAAACGCCAGTTCGTCGCCTTCGCGTCGAATGCGTACCAAGCCGATTTCACACTCCTGAATGATTTCTTGCCCACGCGGCACACCGCCTGCGTGCAACCACGCGTGGCAACTGCCCAAGGTCGGATGCCCGGCAAATGGCAGTTCCTGGGTGGTTGTGAAAATTCTCACGCGGTAGTCGGCATCTGGGGCACGGGGCGTCAGCAAAAACGTGGTTTCGCTGAGGTTGGTCCACTTGGCGAAGTCGGCCATCTGCTGGTCCGTCAGGCTGTCGGCACCGAGCACCACGGCAAGCGGGTTGCCTTTGAGCGGCACACGGCTGAATACATCCAGTTGTTTGAAATCGAAAGTCGGCATGCTCAGCTCGGAATATTCAGGCCACGGATCACCGCTGGACGCGCGACAAAGCCATCCAACGCGCGCAGTACGTTAGGAAAATCGGCGATGCCCACCAGGTCGCCCGATTCGTAGAGGCCGATCAGGTTGCGAATCCAGGGGAAGGTGGCGATGTCAGCGATGCTGTAATCGTCGCCCATGATCCAGGTGCGGCCCAACAGGCGCTTTTCCAGAACCTGGAGCAAGCGCCGCGATTCGGCGGCATAACGGTCGCGCGGGCGCTTGTCTTCATAGGCCTTGCCGGCGAACTTGTTGAAGAACCCCAACTGCCCGAACATCGGGCCGATTCCGCCCATCTGGAACATCAGCCACTGGAGAGTTTCGTAGCGGGTGGCCGGATCTTCGGCGAGCAATTGGCTGGTCTTTTCCGCCAGGTAAATCAGGATCGCGCCGGACTCGAACAACGCCAGCGGCTGACCGCTGGGGCCATTGGGGTCGATGATCGCGGGGATCTTATTGTTGGGGTTCAGCGACAGGAACTCCGGGGACAACTGGTCCTGGGTGTCGAAGCTGACCTTGTGCGCCTCATAAGGCAGGCCCAGTTCTTCAAGCATGATCGAGACTTTCACCCCGTTGGGCGTAGGCAGCGAATACAGTTGCAGGCGCTCCGGGTGCTGGGCGGGCCATTTGCTGTTGATCGGGAAAGCGGCAAGTGCGTTCATCGGGAAATCCCTGGGCGTAAACCCCCATGATAGTCATCTGCTCGTCGTCATGCATGGGTCATCATTGCGCAACATTTGCGCACTAGAGTCCCACTCAGGCGAACCAAAGCACTCGACTGCACTCTTAACAGCGCCCGAACGGTGAATGGAGGCACCTTGCTACATCGACATGGAATACCGCAGGACGCTTGATGCGTCACTGGGGCCGGGCCTGTCCGCCATAACCCGACGCAAGAAGACTCGAACCTAAATGAAGATCAAGCCTCTGCGCCTTGTGCAACACATCAAACACTATTCATACATCATGTTACCGCTGCTGCTGGTCACGGCCGGTATTGTCACGGCACTGGATGCCCGTGAAAGCCGCGCGCAACCGGTGGACGGCGTGCAAACCCTGGTCTTCCTGCGCCACGGCGAAAAACCGGCCGGAGGCTTGGGCCAGCTCAATTGCCAGGGCCTGAACCGTGCGATGAACCTGGCCAGTGTATTGCCGGAAAAATTCGGCAAGGCCGATTTCGTGTTCGCCGCCAACCCGACGCGCAATGTCGAGGAAGGTGAACTGGACAACTCCTACAGCTACATTCGCCCGCTGATGACCATCAGTCCCAGCGCGATCAAGCTGGGCCTGCCGGTCAACATCAAGTTCTCAGCCAATGACACCAGTGCCCTGGCCGACGAACTGGTCGAGGACAAGTACCACAATGCCACGATCTACACCGCCTGGTCCCACGGTTACCTGCCGGAGTTGATCAACAAAGTCGCCAGTGAAGCGGCCGGCGAAAAGCACACCATTACCGACGATTGGTCCGGTAACGACTATGACTCGCTGTACGTGCTGACACTCACCTGGCACAACGGCAAGGCCTCGCTGCTCAGTCGCAACTATAAGCAGGGGCTCAATAACGGTAATGAAACCTGCCCGGATCCGACCCAGGTCAGCGCAGATACCTGAAGGTTGAGCGCCAGGCGCGTATGATGCTGCGCTATTGACTCATCGGCGGATCCTCTCCATGTCCAACCTCGCTTCTGCCCAGCCCAACCGGGGCTGGTCGTTCTGGTGCAAACCTGCCCTGTTTCTCCTGGTGGCCTGCATCGGCCTCTACTATGTGAAATGGTCGCCCTACTACCTCAAGGCGTTTGTAGCGGCGGACAACCACAGCATCGGCGCCTCGATTCTCAATGACCAGCAAAGCTCGCCTCTCGCGGCGGCACTGGCCTATGCCCAGGTGTATTTCCTGGCAATCTGGAAAGCCGCCGTACTGGCGGTGATCCTCGGTTCGCTGCTGCAGGTATTGATCCCTCGCGACTGGCTGCTGCGTCTGTTCGGCCGCGCCGGCCTGGGTTCGACCCTGCGCGGCGGGCTCTTCGCCTTGCCGGGGATGATGTGCAGTTGCTGCGCGGCACCGGTGGCGGCAGGCATGCGCCGTCAGCAGGTGTCGGTAGGCGCGGCGCTGGCGTTCTGGATCGCCAACCCGGTACTGAACCCGGCCACGCTGGTGTTCATGGGGTTTGTGCTGGGTTGGGGCTTTACCGCGCTGCGACTGGTGGCGGGGATTGTGCTGGTGGTGGGTGTGTCATTGATCGCGCAGCGTATTGCACGTCCGGACCAGGTGCCCGAAGCGGCGCTGGAGGCGGTGGCTGATGTCAGCACGGTCGAGTCAGAACCCTTCCTGTCACGCTGGTTACGCACCTTGTGGCAGCTGTTCTGGAGCACCATCCCTGTGTATATCCTGGCGGTGCTGATCCTCGGCGCGGCAAGGGTCTGGCTGTTCCCCCATGTGGACGGGGCGATGGCCGACAGCCTGGTGTGGCTGGTTCCGCTGGCGATTGTCGGCACGCTGTTCGTGATTCCGACGGCGGCCGAGATTCCCATCGTACAAACCATGATAACCCTGGGCATGGGCACCGGCCCGGCCGTCGCCTTGCTGATGACCTTGCCGAGCGTGAGCCTGCCGTCACTGCTGATGCTGCGCAAGGATTTCGATGCGCGCGTGCTGGTGACGGTGGCCGGGTTGACCATGCTGATGGGGGTGGTGTGCGGATTGATCGGGGCGGTGATTCTTTAGATTTCAAATGGGCTGACGGCCTTTCGCGGGCTTGCCCATACACCGCCGTCTGTAGGAGCGAGCTTGCTCGCGAAAAACGTCAACGATAACGCGTGCTTTCTGAATGAACGCGGTGCCTGCGAGTTTTTCGCGAGCAAGCTCGCTCCTACAAAAAAGCCTCCGCGAAGGGGTCTTTCAAACCTGCCAATCAACTGCGCCGAACATCACGCTCACGCAAGTATTCCACCACCGCCCCTTGCTCCCCGGCGAACTCGATCCGCGCGCCTTTCTTTTCACGCTGAAACGCATACATCGGGTCGTAATACTCGCGCAGCAAGCCTTCGATCCACACGCGGTGCAGGTCCACTGCTCCGCTGCGGGTCTGTTCCGCCAGGGCGTCCTGCAAAATCGCCTGCAGCCGCTGGAAGCGCTCGCCGCCCAGGCGCTTATGGATATTGGCCAGGCTCTGGGTCAGACGTTCGGCAAACAAGGCTTGGCCATTCTCACCAAATACCGCAATGAACTCGGCGCACAGGTCGACCACGTAGTCCTTCAGGATGCGCTCGACACGCCCCTCGACGCTGTCCTCCAGCCACACCATCGGGAACGCCTGCATACCTTTGTGCAGCGGCAGCGGCAGCGCGCAGCTGCCGATCATGCGGCTCTCGTCCTCGACCACAAACTGTTCGATGCCCGCCGCGCGCTTCTTTAGCAGGTCGACCGCGAGACGGTTCTCGAAGTCGATCGTGGACGGCTGCGCCGTGGCGCGCTTGCCGAAGCTGGAGCCGCGATGATTGGCGTGCCCCTCAAGGTCCAGGGCGTTACGCAACTGCCCCAGCACTTCGGTCTTGCCGGTGCCGGTCATGCCGCCGAGCAAGACGAAATCACAGTCGGCAGTGGCCTGCTCAAGCGTGTCCAGCAGAAAGGTGCGCATGGCCTTGTAGCCACCACCGACACGCGGATATTCGATACCCGCTTCGATTTTCAACCATTGCTGCACAATCTGCGAGCGCAGCCCGCCGCGAAAGCAGTACAGGTAACCCTCCGGATTAGCCTGGGCAAACTGCGCCCACTGCTCGATACGTTCAGCCTTGATCGCGCCGGACACCAGCTGATGGCCCAGCACGATTGCAGCTTGCTGGCCCTGCTGCTTGTAGCACGTGCCCACCCGCTGGCGCTCGTCGTCAGTCATCAACGGCAGGTTGACCACGCCAGGAAACGCGCCCTTGGTGAATTCGACCGGCGCGCGGGTATCCATCATCGGCCGGTCGTTGAGGAAGATGTCGCGGTAATCGGTGATGTCAGTCGCCATCAAACCACCTCTACCGCGTGGGTCTGTCGCTCAAGCAGTTCGCCGATTGGTTCGAGGACCAGGCCCAGTTCAGCGGCCACTGCGTGAAACTCGGCGTCGCCTTCGGGGGTGACGGCAATCAGCAGGCCACCGCTGGTTTGCGGATCACACAGCACGCGCTTGTGCAGCTCCTGTACACGCCCAAGCTTGCCGGCGTAGCTGTCAAAGTTGCGCAAGGTGCCACCGGGTACACAGCCCAGGTCCAGGTAGTACTCGACGCCAGGCAAGCGTGGGACTTTTGCATATTCGATGCGGGCCGTGAGGCCACTGCCGTCGGCCATTTCCACCAGGTGCCCGAGCAGGCCGAAACCGGTGACATCGGTCATCGCCGCGACACCGGCCAATTTGCCGAAGCGGCTGCCCGGCTTGTTCAGCGTGCACATCCAGTCGCGGGCCAGGCCGATATCCGCTTCGCGCAACTTGCCCTTCTTTTCCGCAGTGGTGAGGATGCCGATGCCCAAGGGCTTGGTCAGGTACAGCTTGCAACCGGCGGTGGCGGTGTCGTTACGTTTCATATGGCGCTTTTGCACGATGCCGGTCACCGCCAGGCCGAAGATCGGCTCCGGCGCGTCGATGGAGTGCCCGCCCGCCAGCGGGATGCCGGCGGCGTCGCACACCGAACGGCCGCCACGAATGACTTCCCGGGCAACTTCCGGCGCCAGCACATTCACCGGCCAGCCAAGAATGGCGATGGCCATCAACGGGTCGCCACCCATGGCGTAGATGTCGCTGATGGCATTGGTGGCGGCAATGCGGCCGAAGTCGAAGGGGTCGTCGACGATCGGCATGAAGAAATCGGTGGTGGAGACCACGCCGCGCTCCTCGTCGATGGCGTACACCGCCGCATCATCGCGCGAGGCATTGCCCACCCACAGGTTGGGGTCGAGGTTCTGTGCGCCGCTGCCGGCAAGGATCACTTCCAGGACCTGGGGCGAAATCTTGCAGCCGCAACCCGCACCGTGGCTGTACTGGGTAAGGCGAATCGGCTCGTTCATGGGGGGACCTCAAGCTATCAAGTGGGCCGATTCTAGCAGACAGCAAAAGGCCGGCTGGGCTCATATGAGCGCAGCCGGCCTGTTTGTGTCAGCGGTTACTGGCGGGCAGCGAGCAAACGCTTGTGGCGATTACGCCGTGCAATGTTCAGGCACTCGATGGCCGCCGAGAAGGCCATCGCCGCATACACGTAGCCTTTTGGCACATGGGCGCCGAAGCCTTCGGCGATCAGCGTCATGCCGATCATGATCAAGAAACCCAGGGCCAGCATCACCACAGTCGGGTTGTCGTTGATGAACTTGGCCAAGGGTTCGGCCGCCACCAGCATCACGATGACCGAGGTCACCACGGCAATGATCATGATCGGCAAGTGTTCGGTCATGCCCACGGCCGTGATGATGCTGTCGATGGAGAACACCAGGTCGAGCAGCAGGATCTGTCCGATGGCCGCGGCAAAACCGATGGCAACCGTATTGCCGACGCTGGCTTTTTCTTCGGGCTCCGGGTCCATGCTGTGATGGATCTCGGTGGTTGCCTTCCACACCAGGAACAAACCACCGGCGATCAGGATCATGTCCTTCCACGAAAAGGCCTGGCCGAACACTTCGAACACCGGTGCCGTCAGTTGCACGATAAAGGCGATGGTACTCAGCAGGCCCAGGCGCAATATCAGCGCCATGCTGATGCCAATGCGCCGCGCCTTGGCCCGGTGCTGCTCAGGCAGCTTGTTGGTAAGGATCGAGATGAAGATCAGGTTATCGATGCCCAGCACGATTTCCATGACGATCAAGGTGGCCAGTGCGACCCAGGCGGTGGGGCTGGCGGCCAGTTGTAAAAGATAATCCATAGGTCAGTCCTGACGTTGTGCTGGGAAATTAGGTTTCTTGGGTGTTCGATTCAGCGTCTTCTTTTTCCTGATCATCCTTTTTCTGCGGGCTGATCAAGCCTTGGGTCGCTTCACTCAATGCCTGTTGGGCGGCCTTCTGGGTGTCATCGATGGCTTGCTTGGCCGATTCGGTGGCCTTGCCCAGCACCTGCTGAGTGCTCTTTTCGACCTGATCACAACCGCTGATCACCACCAATGAAAGCGCAAGCAGCGACACCGCGCCCAGGGAATTGAGTTTCATGATGTATTCCTCGTTAGAACCATTGGGGCCAAATAGTGGCCTTGCGATAACGAGGCATTCTATGCAGATGGACAGTTCAGGAAAATTCGTATTTTTCTCACGTATACTTCGTTTTTTACGAAGTGTAGACAACGATGCTCAATTATCGACAGTTACATTACTTCTGGGTGGTGGCGAAAACGGGCAGCATCGTGCGCGCCTGCGAACAACTGAATCTCACGCCACAGACCATCAGCGGGCAGATCAGTCTGTTGGAACAGACCTTTGGCATCGCCCTGTTTCAGCGGGCAGGACGCCAGCTGGAGTTGACCGAAGCCGGGCGCCAGGCCCTGCCCTACGCCGAGCAGATGTTCCAGACCGGCAATGAATTGGAGGCGATGCTGCGCGCGCAACCCAATGAGCAGCAGATTGTGTTTCGCGTCGGGGTGGCGGATGTGGTGCCCAAGTCCATTGTGTACCGCCTGATTGCTCCGACCATGGAGCTGAGCGAACCGATCCGCATCACCTGCCGTGAAGACAAACTCGAACGGTTATTGGCCGACCTGGCGATCCAGCGCCTGGACCTGGTGATTTCCGACAGCCCGATGCCGACTCATCTGGACATCAAGGGCTACAGCCAGAAGCTGGGGGAATGTGGCATCAGCTTTTTTGCCACCCACGCATTGGCCGAGCAGCATGGCGGCGCGTTCCCCGAGTGTTTGCACGGCGCACCATTGTTGATTCCCGGCGCCGAAACCGTGGTGCGCAGCCGTTTGCAGCGCTGGTTTGCCGATCAGCAGATTCAGCCCAGGATCATCGGCGAGTTCGACGACAGCGCCTTGATGCAGGCATTCGGCCAATCCGGCAGCGGCATCTTTATCGCCCCCAGCGTGATCGCCGACGAGGTGGTGCGCCAGTACGGTGTGGCGCTGATCGGCCAGACCGACGCGGTAACCGAGTCGTTCTACGCCATTTCGGTGGAGCGCAAGGTCAAGCACCCCGGCATCGTGGCGATTACCGAAGGTGCCCGACGCGAGCTGTTTACCGCCCTACCCTGACACGAGGTGGGAGCGGTTTGGCCAAATCCGACGGCACCGGTGACGCAATGACGCAGCAAACGGGACTCGTCCTACAGCATGCTAGACTTCGCGCCTGCTCCCTACAGTACTTTCTCCCTGCGATGCTGTGCCCTACTAAAAAAACTAGAGACAACCGTTTATGACTGCTGCCCCTTCCCTGCTGCAACGTTTAATGCGCGTCAGCCTTGTCACCCAAATCATCATCGGCCTGATCGCCGGTATTCTGCTGGCGCTGTTGCTGCCTGAAGCGGCCAAGGCCACCGGATTTATCGGCAAAGTGTTCGTCACGGCGCTGAAGGCCGTCGCGCCGATCCTGGTGTTCGTGCTGGTGATGGCGTCCATCGCCAATCATAAACATGGCCAGGAAACCCATATCCGGCCGATCCTGTTCCTGTATTTATTGGGTACCTTTGCCGCGGCAGTGGTAGCGGTGGTTGCCAGCATGATGTTCCCGTCGTCCCTGGTCCTGGCGACCCATGACGCCACCGTGAGCGCCCCCGGCGGTATCGGCGAGGTGCTGCAAAGCCTGCTGCTCAGCGTGGTGGATAACCCGGTCAGCGCGCTGATGAACGCCAACTTCATCGGTATCCTGGCCTGGGCCATCGGCATGGGCATTGCCATTCGCCATGCCGGCGAAACCACCCGCACGGTGCTTGACGACCTGTCCAACGGCGTAACGCTGATCGTACGCGTAGTGATCCGCTTCGCGCCCCTGGGGATCTTCGGCCTGGTCGCCTCGACCCTGGCCACCTCCGGCTTCGGCGCCCTGCTCGGCTATGCCCATCTGCTGGTGGTGCTGATCGGCTGCATGCTGTTCGTGGCGCTAGTGATCAACCCGGCCATCGTGTTCTGGAAACTGCGCCGCAACCCCTACCCATTGGTGTTGCTGTGCCTGCGCGAAAGCGGTATCACCGCGTTCTTCACCCGCAGCTCGGCGGCGAATATTCCGGTGAACCTGGCGTTGAGCAAACGCCTGGGCCTGCATGAAGACACGTATTCGGTATCGATCCCGCTCGGTGCCACGATCAACATGGCCGGTGCGGCAATCACCATCACCGTACTGACCCTGGCGGCGGTGCACACGCTGGGTATCGCCGTTGACCTGCCCACCGCCGTGCTGCTCAGCGCGGTCGCGGCCATTTGCGCCTGCGGGGCTTCGGGCGTGGCCGGCGGCTCGCTGCTGCTGATTCCGCTGGCGTGCAGCCTGTTCGGCATTCCGAGCGAGATCGCCATGCAGGTGGTGGCTGTCGGCTTCATCATCGGCGTGCTGCAGGATTCGGCGGAAACCGCGCTCAACTCGTCTACCGATGTGTTGTTCACCGCGGCGGCGTGTTTGGACAAGGATGCACAGCGGTCTTAACCGTCAGCCACAAAAAAGCCCGGGACCGTTCGTTGAAGAACGCTCCCGGGCTTTTTTGTGGGGGTTTAGAAAGCGCCCATGTAATCACGCTTGCCCACTTCCACGCCGTTGTGACGCAACAAGGCGTAAGCGGTGGTGACGTGGAAGAAGAACTGCGGCAGGCCGTAGGTCAGCAGGTAGGACTGGCCGCTGAAGCGCTTCTCTTTCGGGGTGCCTGGGCGGGTGACGATCTCAATGCCTTCCTTGCCGTCGATCTGCTCGGGCTTGATGGTGTCGACAAAGGCCAGCACCTTGGCGATCAGCGCTTGCAGGTCGGCGAAGGTGACTTCGCTGTCTTCGTACTTGGGCACTTCAATTTCGGCAAGGCGTGCACTGACACCTTTGGCAAAGTCGACGGCGATCTGTACCTGGCGCACCAGCTGGAACATGTCCGGGAACAGGCGCGCCTGCAGCAAGGCGTTCGGCTCGATGTTCTTGGCGCTGGCGTGGGCTTCGGCTTTGTTCAGCACATCGCTCAGGGCGTTGAGCATTTGCTTGAAGACTGGGATGGAAGCGGCATACAGGGAAATAGTCATGTCAGTCTCACGGTAATGGCAGGGTTGGAACCAGCGGCGATTATAGCCCTGCCTGCCGCTTGTCTTTTATTTTTTCCGGCTTAGGCTAGTGGATTCACTGCATAGGGAACGCGCGATGACCGCCGAGCACGACACCGACACTCTTGAGCCGCGCCTGAACAGCACGGAAATCCGCGTCCTGGGCTGCCTGATCGAGAAACAGGCGACCAACCCTGAGACCTACCCCCTGACCCTTAACGCCCTGGTGCTGGCCTGTAACCAGAAGACCAGCCGCGAACCGGTGACCAACCTCAGCCAGGGCCAGGTTGGCCAGAGCTTGCGCGCACTGGAAGGCCAGGGCTATACCCGGCTGGTCATGGGCAGCCGCGCCGACCGTTGGGAACACCGCGTCGACAAGGCACTGGAACTGGTGCCGGCGCAGGTTATCCTGATCGGGCTGCTGTTCCTGCGCGGGCCGCAGACGGTCAACGAGCTGCTGACCCGCAGCGGGCGTATGCATGACTTTGAGGACGCCGAGCAAGTGGTGCATCAGCTCGAACGCCTGATTGCCCGGGGCCTGGCGGTGTTGGTGCCGCGCCAGACCGGGCAGCGCGAGGATCGGTACACCCATGCGCTGGGCGACCCGGCGGATATCGAAGCGATTATTGCCGCGCGCGGGAACCCGGTGGAGCGTGGCGGCGCGGCCGTCGGCGCCGAGCGCATTGAAGAGCTGGAAGCGCGGATTGCGGCGCTGGAAGAACGCCTGACACAGTTGGAGCAGGCCTGACGAGATTCAACCTTGCGCTAATGCCAGTCAGTTAAGCGTACACCACCGTCTGTAGGAGCGAGGGGGGCGCCTAGCTCTTGCTCGCGAAAAACGTCAACGATAACGCGTGTTTTCTGAATGAACGCAGTGCCTGTGAGTTTTTCGCGAGCAAGCTCGCTCCTACAGGGCGTCAGCTCCGGGCGAAGGCAACCGCCGCCTGGAACTGCTCCTGCGTAGGGCGCACGCCGGTATAAAGTACAAACTGCTCCAGCGCCTGGATTGCAATCACTTCAAGCCCGGTAATCACCCGCTTGCCCTTGGCACGTGCACGCACAATCAAGGGTGTTTCAGCGGGGATCGCGACCACGTCGAACACCGTCTCGGCGTTATCCACGGCATCAGCCTCAAACGCCAGTTGATCCGCTTCCGCCCCGCCAGTCATGCCAATCGGTGTCACATTCACCAGCATCTGCGGGCGCAACTCGCCCAGCTCAGCCTGCCATGCATACCCCAGATTCTGCGCCAGCGCCCTGCCCGCCACTTCATTGCGCGCCACGATCACACCCTTGGCGTAACCGCCATCGCGCAAGGCACTGGCCACGGCCTTGGCCATGCCGCCGCTGCCGCGCAGGGCGAAGCTTGCGTCTTGCGGCACCTGATGCTTTTTCAGCAGTTGCTCGACGGCGATGTAATCGGTGTTGTAAGCCTTGAGACGGCCGTCGGTGTTGACGATGGTGTTGAGCGAATCGATGGCTTGAACCGAATCGTCAAGTTCGTCCACTAAAGCGATGGCAGCTTCCTTGAACGGCATGGACACGCCACAGCCGCGAATGCCCAGCGCCCGGATGCCACCGATCGCGCCGGGCAAGTCCTGGCTGCTGAAGGCTTTATAGTAGAAATTCAGACCCAACTGCTCATACAGATGGTTATGGAAACGCAGGCCGAAATTCCCGGGACGCGCCGACAGTGACATGCACAGCTGGGTGTCCTTGTTGGGGTGCATCTGCATGGGTAGCTCCTTGAAGTAAGCAAATCGGTACAGACCTTACACAACCTTTAC
Organism: Pseudomonas orientalis; assembly: GCF_001439815.1. Taxonomy (GTDB): domain Bacteria; phylum Pseudomonadota; class Gammaproteobacteria; order Pseudomonadales; family Pseudomonadaceae; genus Aquipseudomonas; species Aquipseudomonas orientalis. The sequence continues at coordinate 16,659 of NZ_JYLM01000017.1, forward strand.
CTATTGGCTGTGCTGTTTTTCAGAAATACGTTGTCTTAAAAGTATCCCCGCGACAATCCTTGAGTCTATTGATTGCAGACCACAAGCGCAGGGGCTAACCGAGGAATGACCATGATGCGTAAAGTCCCCAGGATCGCCTTGCTTATTGGCGCACTCGCTATGGCAGGCCAAGCTTCGGCCCACGGTGGTGGGTGGGGCGGCCCGGCCGTGTTGGGTGCGCTTGTCGGTGCAGCTGTCGTTGGCTCCGTGGTTGCCAGCCAGCCTCGTGAGGTCTATGTACAGCAACCGGTGTACGTGCAGCCGCAGCCGGTCTATGCCGCTCCGCCGCCGGTCTACTACGCACCGCCACCACCGGTGTATGTGCAGCAACAGGTTTATTACCGTCCGGCGCCGGTCTATTACGGCCCGCCACGGGGTTATGGCTACTATGGCCCGCCACGGGGTTATGGCTACTATGGCCCGCCCCATGGCTACTACCGCCACGGCTGGTAACCGTCCATCGGTGCATACACAGGCCTCGCCCACACGCGAGGCCTTTTTTTGCCCGCAAAGTCTGGATTTATTCGGCCAAGGTCGTTGTGAGGACAATGCTTGAGCGCCGATCCCACATCATCAGGTTGGGATCGCCTCTTGATCGACTGCCTCTTGATCGACTGATAGGAACGCTGTCATGTTTGTGTCACCCAGCCATCTCACTATCGATTATGTCCACTCAATAACAATTAAGGACGATTGACCATGCCCACACAAAATCCGCACCGCACCGCTGGTCTCTGTACATCCAGCAAGGTCTACAGCGCGCTGACCGAACTCAAGCACTTGGAAGGCCACCGCAGCGCAAAATTCCTGGCATTGCTGGCAGAGAGCCTGGTGCGCAAAGGCCTGCTCAGTGAACAGGAAGTGGTGCACATGCTCGATCAGGTGGTGGATTGACCTCTGGTATTGATATCGACTATCGAGCCAGGTGATTTTTCCTCGGCGCCATCGCGCCGTAAGGTGACCTCCATAACGTTTGGAGGTACTTATGCCCACTGTTCAGATCATGTCCGTCATCGGCAGCGCCGTTCCCGCCCCTCTTCGCAAGCGGGGCCTGCTCGCCTGCTGGTACGTGGTAAGCGATGGCGAGCCCATCAGCGGCCCGCTCACCTCGTTATCCGACGCCCAGACGCAACGCCAGCTGGCAGCCGGCTACAGGCTTGAAGCCTAGGGCAACGGCAGCTTGACGCGCGGCTTGGTTTCGACAAACAACGCCCAGCAGGACATGAACAGCGCCGCGACCAGCGGCCCGATCACGAAGCCATTGAGGCCAAACACCGACAGCCCGCCCAGGGTCGAGATCAGGATCAGGTAATCCGGCATCTTGGTGTCTTTGCCCACCAGGATCGGACGCAGCACGTTGTCCACCAGGCCGATCACGAACACGCCGAACAGCGCCAGCACCACGCCCTGCCAGATCGAACCGCTCAACAGGAAGTAAGCGGCCACCGGCCCCCAGACAATCCCGGCGCCCACCGCCGGCAGCAGCGACAGAAACGCCATCAATACCGCCCAGAGCAGTGCACTGGGAATATCCAGGAACCAGAAAATCAGGCCGCCCAGCGCACCTTGGGTCACGGCGACCAACACGTTGCCCTTGACCGTTGCCCGCACCACTCGGTTGAACTTGAGTTGCAGGCGACGCTTTTGCGGCTCGGCCAATGGCACCGCAGTGCGCACCTTGCGTACCAGGTCCGGGCCGTCGCGCAGCAGGAAAAACAGCAGGTACAGCATGATGAAGAAGCTCACCAGGAAATCGAACGTGCCCTGGCCGAAGCTGAACGCCTGAGAGGCGAAGAACTGGCTGCCCTGCATCGCGCCCTTGACCACCTTTTCCCGCAGGCCTTCCAGGTTACCCATGCCGAAGCGGTCCAGCAGGTGCTGGAAATACGGCGGCAGGAAATGCTTGAACTGCTCGATGTAACCGGCCACGTCCAACTTGCCGCTTTCGATGTTTTTATAAAGTGTGGCGCCCTCTTGCACCAGCAAGGCACTGGTGATGATCACCGGCAAAATCGCGATCACCAGGCACACCATCAAGGTGGTCAGGGAGGTCAGGTTGCGGTTCCAGCCAAAGCGCTGCTGCAGGCGGCGCTGCATGGGCGCGAAGATGATGCCGAGGATCACCGCCCAGAACACCGCGCCGTAGAACGGCAGCAATATCCAGATAAAGGCGACGGTGACCAGGGCCAGCAGTAACAGCAGGGTCTTGAATTGCAGGTTGGTTTGATTCATGTCCGATCCATGTCAAAAAAGCACAGGGCCGGTGTCGGCCCTGTTGCTTAGTCAGCAGCGAAACCTGGGAGTGCCCTGTTTCATCGAACAAGCATAGATCGGCTTTTTAGACGTGGATCAATACACAGCGCCCTGCCCTGCACTACCCTCGCGCCTTTTTGCGGCTCACACACCATGCCCCCGATAATCGCCCCCGAACTGCTCGCTCCCGCCGGCACGTTGAAGAACATGCGTTACGCCTTTGCCTATGGCGCCGATGCGGTCTACGCCGGCCAGCCGCGCTACAGCCTGCGCGTGCGTAACAATGAATTCGACCACGCCAACCTGGCCCTCGGGATCCAGGAAGCTCACTCACAGGGCAAGCGCTTCTACGTGGTGGTGAACATTGCGCCGCACAACGCCAAGTTGAAGACCTTCCTCAAAGACCTTGCGCCAGTGGTCGCCATGGGCCCGGATGCGCTGATCATGTCCGACCCAGGGCTGATCATGCTGGTGCGCCGGCATTTCCCGCAGATGCCGGTTCACCTGTCGGTGCAAGCCAACACCGTCAACTGGGCCAGTGTGGAGTTCTGGCAGCAACAGGGCATCTGCCGGGTGATCCTGTCGCGGGAGCTGTCCCTGGAAGAAATCGGCGAGATTGGCCAGCAGGTGCCGGCCATGGAGCTTGAGGTGTTTGTGCATGGCGCCCTGTGCATGGCCTATTCCGGGCGTTGCCTGCTGTCAGGCTATATGAACAGGCGCGACGCCAACCAGGGCAGTTGCACCAATGCGTGTCGCTGGAAGTACCAGGCCGGCGCGGCGGTGGAAAATGCCACGGGCGAGATCGTCCAGGCCTTTGAACCGACGCTGGGCATCGGCACGCCGACCGATCAGGTATTCCTGTTGCAGGAAGCCCATCGCCCCGATCAACAGATGCCCGCCTTCGAAGACGAGCACGGCACCTACATCATGAACGCCAAGGACCTGCGCGCCGTACAGCATGTGGAGCGCCTGGCCCACATGGGCGTGCATTCGCTGAAGATCGAAGGCCGCACCAAATCGCACTTCTATTGCGCGCGCACCACCCAGGTGTATCGCCGGGCAATCGATGATGCGGTGGCCGGTCGCGCCTTTGACCGCCGCTTGATGACCGACCTCGAATCCCTGGCCCAACGCGGCTACACCGAAGGCTTTCTGCGCCGCCATGTGCACGATGAATACCAGAACTACCAGCACGGCAGCTCCGTCTCCGAGCGCCAGCAGTTTGTCGGTGAACTGACCGGCGAACGCCGGGGCGAGCTGGCCGAGGTCAAGGTCAAGAACCGCTTCGCCGTGGGTGATCACCTGGAATTGATGACGCCGGCGGGCAACTTTCACTTTGACCTGGCCTCGTTGCATAACGCCAAGGGCGACGCCATCGAGGTAGCGCCGGGGGATGGGCACACGGTGTATGTGCCCCTGCCGGTCGAGATGGACCTGGATTTTGGCTTGTTGATGCGCGACCTATGAACGATCAAATCCTGAACTGACCCACCAACTGCCCCAGGCGCTGGCCCAGATCCGCCAGGCTGCGGGAGGTCTGGGCGCCAAGCTGGGTTTCATCGGCCACGCTGTCCACCGCCACGGCAATCTGATGCACGCTGCGGTTGATTTCTTCGGCCACGGCGGTTTGCTCTTCGGCGGCGCTGGCGATCTGCGCGTTCATCGAGTTGATGGTGCCGATCAACTGGGCCATGGTGTCCAGCGATGCCCCGGCCTGGTTGGCCTGGGCCGACGTGCCGTCACCGGCATCGCTGGAGCGGCGCATGGCTTCAACGGCGGCTTCGGTGCCTTTTTGCAGGCGGTCGATCATGCCCTGGATTTCCTGGGTGCTGGTCTGGGTGCGGCTGGCCAGGGCGCGCACTTCATCGGCAACCACGGCAAAGCCCCGCCCGGCCTCCCCGGCGCGCGCCGCTTCAATCGCCGCATTGAGCGCCAGCAGGTTGGTCTGTTCGGCAATCGAGCGGATCACGCCAAGCACGCTGACAATCGAGGACACGTCCTGCTGCAGGCTGTCGAGGGACACGCCGCTGCTGCGGATATCGTTCACCAGCGCATGGATCTGCGCGATGCTGCCATCCACCACCCGCTTGGCGGCCTGGCCCTCGGCATCGGTCTGCTGCGCGGCAACGGCAGCGCCCTGGGCACTGCGCGCCACTTCATGGGCGGCGGACGACATCTGATTGATCGCAGTGGCGACCTGGTCGGTTTCGTGACGCTGGCGTTCCATGGCGGTTTCCGAACGCTGGGCTTGCTCGGACACCTGGCTCACCAGGCCGGTGAGTTGTGCGGTCATTTCGGTGATCTGGCGCACCAGCCCGTGGATCTTGTCGACAAAGCGGTTGAACGCGCCGGCCAGGTCGCCGAGTTCATCCTGACTGGTAATGGCCAGGCGGCGCGTCAGGTCACCTTCACCGGCGGCGATATCGTCCAGGTTGGCTTTCATCAGGCTCAGTGGGCGCAGGATGGTGTTGGCCACCAGCAGGCCGACAGCCGCGATCACCAGCAAGACTACGGCAGCCAGACCGAGAATGCTCAACAGCACGCCCTCCATGCGCTCATGCACCTTGGCCTCGACCACCGCGACCTGGGCCTCGATGCCATCCAGGTTGACCGAGGTACCGATGACCATGTCCCACTTGGGCAGGTATTCGGTGTAGCCGAGCTTGGGCACCAGCTCGGTCTGGCCGGGCTGGGTCGAGCTGTATTGCAGGTAGTGGGTGCCGTCCTTGCCGACTTTGACCAGGTCGCGGTTGACATAGACGCCGTTGGGATCGCGGTTGTCCTTGAAGCTCTTGCCCACGCCGTCCGGGCTGTTGCCCTTGAACAGGCGGATGGTCTCGGAATCGTAGCCGAAGAAGTAGCCGTCCTTGCCGTAGCTGGTGTTGGACAGCAACTTGACCACCTGCGCCCGCGCCGCCGTATCACCGGGGGCAGCGGCGTCGTAGAGCGGCTTGATGGTGGTCATGGCCACCTCGACATAACCTTTGAGGGTGGCCTTGGCGTCGTTGAGCAGGCGCTGGCGGGTTTCATCCACCTCGTTGCGCGCCTGGCCCTGCAGCATCCACACGGTGGTCAGGCTGATGACCAGGGCGAACAGCAACACCGGCACGACGGCAAGGGTCAGGACTTTGGCCTTGAGGCTCAGACGCATGGCTTTTCTCTCTTATTAGGGGCGACTTGAGAGGTTAGCGGCCAAACGCAAGTTTTCTGTAGGAGCGAGCTTGCTCGCGAAGGTTGCCAACGATAAAGCGTGCATTCTGGATGAACGCGTTATCTGGAGTTTTTTCGCGAGCAAGCTCGCTCCTACAGTGAGGTGGGCGAATGTCAGAGGGTCATCGCCGCCAGCCAGCCAAACGCCAGCAACGGCAGGTTGTAGTGCAGGAAGGTTGGCACCACAGTGTCCCAGATGTGATGGTGCTGGCCGTCGATGTTCAGGCCGGAGGTCGGGCCAAGGGTGGAATCGGAGGCCGGTGAACCGGCGTCGCCCAAGGCACCGGCGGTGCCGACGATGCACACGATCGCCACCGGGCTGAAACCCAGTTGCACACACAACGGCACAAAAATCGCGGCCAGGATCGGCACCGTGGAAAACGACGAACCGATGCCCATGGTCACCAGCAGTCCCACCAGCAGCATCAACAGCGCCCCTACTCCACGGCTATGGCCGATGAACGCCGCCGAGGTTTCCACCAGGGAGCGCACATCACCGGTGGCCTTGAGCACTTCGGCAAAGCCCGACGAGGCGATCATGATGAAGCCGATCATCGCCATCATCTTCATGCCTTCGGTGAACAGATCATCGGTGTCGCGCCAGCGCACGATGCCCGACACCGAGAAAATCAGGAACCCGGCCAGCGCGCCGATGATCATCGAGTCCAGCCACAGTTGAATGATGAACGCCGAGGCAATCGCCAGGCCGGCCACCAGCAGGGTCAACGGGTTGTACTGCACTGCCACCTGCTCGACCCGTTCGATTTTCTCCAGGTCATACACGCGTTTTTTGCGATAGCTGATAAACACCGCCACCAGCAGCCCGACCACCATGCCCAGCGCGGGCAGGCTCATGGCGTGGGTCACGTTGACCTGGCTGATGTCCACGCCGCTCTTGGCCACGTTGGCCAGCAGGATCTGGTTGAGGAAGATATTGCCGAAGCCCACCGGCAGGAACATGTAAGGCGTGATCAAGCCGAACGTCATGACGCAGGCGATCAGGCGGCGATCCAGTTGCAGTTTGGTCAGCACATACAACAGCGGCGGCACCAGCAGCGGGATGAACGCGATGTGGATGGGCAGGATGTTCTGCGAAGCGATCGCCACCGCCCACAGCAAGCCGATCAACAACCATTTGACATGGTTGCCGCCGCTGGCTTCCTGGCGATCGACCAGCAACAGCGCTTTGTCCGCCAGGGCATGGGCCAGGCCGGACTTGGCAATCGCCACAGCGAAAGCGCCGAGCAAGGCGTAGGACAACGCCACGGTCGCACCGCCACCCAAACCGCTGTTAAACGCTTTGAGCGTAGCGTCGATCCCCAGGCCCCCGGTCAAGCCGCCCACCAGGGCGCCAACAATGATGGCGATGACCACATGCACACGGGACAGGCTGAGCACCAGCATGGTGCCGACCGCGGCGATAACAGCGTTAATCATGGTTACCTCAAGACAGAAACATAAAAGACAGGCATGCCCGCGCCTCAGCGGCCATTGAAGGTGCTGCCGGCGTACGGGCTCAAAGAGGTCTTATTAGAGGGCGCGCACTGTGCAGCAGCCGGCCGGCTATGTCAAAAAGCTGTGACTCCGGACAGGTTTAAATTGACTGTTTGAATAAAGAAAAAACGCGCGCAGCCGATAACGGCTTTTCTATGTGTATTCAGGTAAGGATGTCCCGATGTCGCTCAGGCAGCTCTCCATTCAATGGAAAATCACCCTGCTCGCGGGCCTGTGCCTGCTGGGAATCGTGACCCTGCTGGTGGGTCTGTCGCTGTATCGCATGGCGCAGAGTTCCGAGCAGGTCAAAGCATCCAGCATGCAAATGCTCGATGAAGCCGCCCAGGCGCGCATCGAGGCCCAAGGTGAAGTGCAGGCGCTGGGCATCCGCCGGCAGTTCATGGATGCCTACCAGTACGGACACGGGTTTTCGCGCCAGGTGCTGTTTTTGCGCGAGCAGGCGGAAAAACGCTTTCTGGATGCCTTCGACACCCGCGAGGACCTGACCCGTCAGGTGCGCGCCGCGCTGCAGGCCAACCCCGACCTGCTGGGTTTGTCCCTGGTGTTCGAAGCCAATGCGCTGGATGGCAAGGATGAGCTGTTCGCCAACCAGGCGGAGCTGGGCAGTAACGACAAAGGCCGCTTCGCCCTGTACTGGTCGCAGCCGACACCCGGCAACATCACCTCAATGTCGCTGCCCGAAAGCGACATGACCGACACGTCCGTCGGCCCCAGCGGCGAAAAAGCCAATGCCTGGTTCACCTGTCCGCGCACCACCCTCAAACCCTGCGTGATCGAGCCTTATTTTTATATGATCGACGGGCAGAACGTGCTGATGACCAGCATCGTCTTCCCGCTGATGGCCAACGGCAAGGTCATTGCCTCGTTATCCGTGGACATCAATCTCAACAGCTTGCAGGCCGTGAGCCAACAGGCCAGCCAGAAGCTCTACGACGGCCAGACCCAAGTCAGCATCCTCAGCCCCACCGGCTTGCTCGCCGGCTACAGCCCGGACGCCAGCAAGCTCAGCCAGCGCCTGGACCAGGTCGACCCTGCCAGCGGCGCACAGCTGATCACTGCCCTGGCGAGCGGCACCGAGATCCGCAGCCTGCGCACCGATCACCAACTCAAAGTGCTGGCGCCCTTTGCACCGATCCCGGGCGGCAAGCCATGGGGCGTGCTGCTGGACGTGCCGAAAAAAGTCCTGGTAGCGCCGGCCGAGGCGCTCAAAGCCCAGTTAGATGCCGACAATACCCAGGGCACCTTGCTCGAACTCGGCCTGGGCCTGCTGGCCGCCGTGGTCGGTTTGATCCTGGTGTGGCTGATGGCGCGCAGCGTGACCCGGCCGATCCTGGGCGTGGCGCATATGCTTGAGGACATCGCCAGCGGCGAAGGCGACCTGACCCGCCGCCTGGCCTACGACAAACAGGACGAACTGGGCCAACTGGCCGGCTGGTTCAACCGTTTCCTCGACAAGCTGCAGCCGATCATCGCCGAGGTCAAACGCTCGGTGCAGGACGCCCGTGGCACCGCCGACCAATCCGCCGCGATCGCCAGCGAAACCAGCGCCGGCATGGAGCAGCAGTATCGCCAGGTTGACCAGGTGGCCACGGCCTCCCACGAAATGAGCGCCACCGCCCAGGACGTCGCCCGCAGCGCAGCCCAGGCTGCGCAAGCGGCCCGCGATGCCGACCAATCCACCCGCGATGGCCTGACCGTGATCGATCAGACCACCAGCAACATCGGCCTGCTGGCCGCTGACATGAGCACGGCCATGGCCCAGGTTGAAGGCCTGGCCGGCAACAGCGAAAAAATCGGCTCGGTGCTGGAAGTGATTCGTGGCATCGCCGAGCAGACCAATCTGCTGGCACTCAATGCCGCCATCGAGGCCGCCCGCGCCGGTGAGGCCGGTCGTGGGTTTGCCGTGGTGGCCGATGAAGTGCGCAACCTGGCACGGCGCACCCAGGAGTCGGTGGAAGAAACCCGCGTGGTGATCGAGCAATTGCAAAGCGGCACCCAGCAAGTCGTCGGTGCCATGGGCAACAGTTATCGCCAGGCCCAAGGCAGCGTCGAGCAGGTCGGCCAGGCGGTCACCGCACTGCGCCAGATCGGTGACGCCGTCACCGTGATCAGCGACATGAACCTGCAAATCGCCAGCGCCGCCGAAGAGCAAAGCGCAGTGGCCGAAGAGATCAACAACAACGTGGCGACGATTCGCGACGTAACCGAGTCGCTGTCGGAACAGGCCAATGAATCGGCGCGGGTGAGCCGGGCGTTGAACAGCCTGGCCAATCAGCAGCAGGGGTTGATGGATCAGTTCCGGGTGTAACGACTCTGGTCCTGGCGCAGGTTAAATGTGGGAAGGGGCATCGCCGTCTGCCGTCTGTAGGAGCGAGCTTGCTCGCGAAAAACGTCAACGACGACGCGTGCTTTCTGAGTGAACGCGGTGCCTGTAAGTTTTTCGCGAGCAAGCTCGCTCCTACACAACGCGGTAGCACCCCACCGTAACCACGATGCGAAGCGAGCCGCTCTTGATCTTGATCTGCTTTTGATCCGCCCCGTTAAACCACGCTGGCCGAACGCAGGCGAGGTGCCGAGTGGTGGGGCAAGAGCGTTTTGCTTACTTTTGCGCTCTTCAAAAGTGAGCCGCCGTCAGGGCGGAACCCTAAGTGGCCGTTACCTAAATAATGGATATGTACTCGGTCTGATCCAAGATACTGGCCAGCCCGGAGGTCGCCATCGGGGGCAAGTCGACTCATCGCACCGCCCCGCCCACATGTTTAAATCTGCACTACCGCCTGGGCAATTCGACCAGCGCCTTGAGCCCGCCCAGCTCACTTTCCTGCAACTGCAGCACCCCGCCCCAGACTTCGACAATATCGCGCACGATGCCCAGCCCCAGGCCGTGGCCGTCAATCTGTTCATCCAGGCGAGCGCCACGGCCGAACACCTGGTCACGCTGGGTCTCCGGAATGCCCGGGCCATCGTCTTCTACCGCCAGACGGTAACCGTGCGGCGTCTCACTCACGCTCAGTCGAACTTCGGCATCCGCCCATTTGCAGGCGTTGTCCAGCAGGTTGCCGAGCAGCTCCAGCAAATCCTCACGGTCCCAGGGTAGTTGCAGGCCGGGGGCGACGTGGTAGCTGAGGTCCAGGTGTTCGCCGTGGATCATGCGCAGGGTGGCCAACAGCCCGGGCAGTTCCTTTTCGCAGTCGAACAACGCCCCCGGCAAGGTTTCACCGGCCAGGCGCGCGCGATTGAGCTCGCGGTTGAGGCGCTGCTGCACCTGTTCAAGCTGATCGCGCAATAACTTGCTCAACTGCGGCTGATCCTTGAGCGCCTCGCTTGACGCGGCACTGAGCATCACCGCCAATGGAGTTTTCAGCGCATGCCCCAGGTTGCCCAAGGCATTGCGCGAGCGTTTGAGGCTGTCTTCGGTGTGCGCCAGCAAATGGTTGATCTGCGCCACCAGCGGCTCCAGCTCCAACGGCACCTGGGTGTCCAGTTGCGAGCGCTGGCCCTGTTGCAATTGGGCAATCTGATTGCGCGCGGTCTCCAGCGGGCGCAAGGCGCGGCGTACGGTGATGCGCTGCAATACCAACACCACCAGCAAGGCCGCCAGCCCGAGTACCAGGCCGATCTGGCGCATCAGGCGAAAGCTTTCCCGTACCGGCGTGTAGTCCTGCGCCACGCTGATGGAGATCGGCTGGCCGAAGCGTTTGTAGTCCGAGCGCAATACCAGCAGCTTCTGGCCTTCAGGTCCCAGTTGCAGATTGCCCTTGAGCCCGGCCTCGGGAAGCGTTGGCAGTTCCTGGTCCCACAATGAGCGCGAGCGCCAGTGCGTGTCGGCAAAATCAATGCGGAAATAGTGCCCTGAGAAGGGCCGTTGATAGGCCGGTGACAAGCGGTGTTCATCCAGCTGCACGCCGTTGGGCCCACGCACCAGGGCCACCAGCAGGTTTTCGCTGTCGTTGCGCAACCCGGCCTCCAGATAGCGCTGCAAACCGGCCTCGAACAGCCACAGGCTGGTTTGCGCCAGCACCACGCCGACGATCACCATCACGCTGATCAACCCCAGGCTCAAGCGCCGCTGGATCGACTTCATGCAGGGCTGGCGCCAAACCGGTAACCCTGGCCGCGCCGGGTTTCGATCACACTGCGCCCCAGTTTGCGGCGCAGATGGTTGACGTGGACCTCCAGCACATTGGAATCACGCTCGGTCTCGCCGTCATAGAGATGTTCGGCCAGGTGGCTTTTGGACAGGATCTGTTCGGGGTGCAACATGAAATAGCGCAACAGGCGGAACTCGGCGGCCGTGAGCTGGATCTCTTCACCGTCGCGCAGCACGCACTGGCGCCCTTCATCCAGGTGCAGGCCGGCAGCTTGCAGGGTCGGTTGGTTGGCATGCCCGTGGGCCCGGCGCAACAACGCCTGGATGCGCAGGTGCAGCTCTTCGGGGTGAAAAGGCTTGCTCAGGTAATCATCGGCACCGGCCTTGAGCCCTTCGATGCGTTCCGCCCAGGAATCACGCGCCGTCAGCACCAGCACCGGCGTGGCCAGGGCTGCAGCGCGCCATTGCGCCAGCACCTCAAGCCCCGGCAAGCCCGGCAGGCCAAGGTCGAGGATGATCAGGTCATAGGGTTCGCTGCGGCCCTGGTACGCCGCGTCGCGCCCATCGGCCAGCCAATCGACCGCATAGCCTTGGCGCTGCAGGCCGGCCAGCAGCTCATCGGCCAGCGGGACGTTGTCTTCCACCAGAAGCAGGCGCATCAGTCTTCCTTATCCTTGATCAATGTACCGTTGGTGGCGTCGAGCTTGATTTCGCGCACGACGCCTTCGGTGGTTACCAGTTCCACTTCATAGGCGTATTGGCCATGCTTGAGCTCCAGCTCCGCCTCCAGCAGCCGCCCCCCCGGGTAGCGTGACATCGCCTTGTGCAACAGGAGCTCCAGCGGCAGGATCACGCCCTGCTGACGCAGCGCCAAGGCTTCATCCTGATTGAGGTCGCGAGCGGCCAGGCTTGAGCAAAAGGCCAGGAGCGCCAGCAGCACCAGACTACCGGCGCGTCGATATAGCGTCATTACGTGTCCTGATGATTCTTGAGAACGTGCCCGGTGAGCGCGTCCAATTCAACGTCCCATTCAAGGCCATGGGCATCTTCCAGTTCGACCTGGTAGATGTACTTGCCGTACTCCTCGTCAAGGTCGGTGCCCAGCAAGGTCGAACCCGGATGCAAGGCCAGGGCGGCGGCTTCAAGCTGATCGAAGGCGACAATTGTAACAGTGCCGGGCAATTTCAGTGGTTTGTCGGGGTCCATTGCCCAGGCCGGCGTGACCGAGGACGCAATGATACCGGCGGCGACCAGCGCTGTGAGGCGCTTCATGATAAGTCTCCGTTTCAGGATGTTTTTCCTACGCCTGGTAAGGGTACGCGCGGCAACTTAACTGAAACTGAATTGCCACCATGGCAATTTCCCGCAGGAGCAAATTTCCTGCAATCGCTCTGACGAGAACGGTATGACTGCTATTCACATCAAGTTCCCCGCCCTGACGCTCAGGGCTGGCAAACGCGCCTTTGCGCGCATTCGTGAGCAAGGCCTGGCGCCCGGCGACGTCGGCATTCTCCCGGGCGCAGCCGGCGGTCCGAAGGCGTTGGGCATCCAGGGCCTGGACCTGGCGCTGTTTGGCGACTGGCTGCCGCGCACTCCCCGGGCACGTGCGCTGATCGGTGCGTCCATCGGGTCCTGGCGGTTTGCCAGCGCTTGCCTGCCCGACCCGGTGCAAGGCTTGCTGGACCTGGGCCGCCTGTACAACGAACAGCGTTTCGCCAAAGGCGTGACCATGGCCGAAGTCAGCCAGAGCTGCCGACGCATGCTCGACGACCTGCTGGCTGGCCGCGATGCACAGGTGCTGAGCAACCCCGACTACCGCCTGAACATCATGGTGGTGAAAAGCCATGGCCTGCTCGCCGATGACCACCGAGGCCGGCTGGGCCTGGGCCTGTCATCGGTAATTGCCGATAACCTGCGTGGCCGCGCACGGCTGTCGCGGCATTTCGAACGTCTGATCGTCCATGACCCGCGCCAGGCGCCTCCGGTGCATCCACTCAAGGATTTCCCGTCGCGTTTCCTTGAACTGCAGTTGGGCAACCTGCGCCAGGCGCTGCTGGCGTCCGGCTCGATTCCCATGGTGATGCAAGGCGTGCGCGACCTCCCCGGCGCAGGCGTCGGCACCTACCGCGACGGCGGCCTGCTGGACTACCACCTCGACCTGCCTTACCACGGCGACGATATCGTGCTGTACCCGCACTTTACCGACCGGGTCATTCCGGGCTGGTTCGACAAAGGCCTGCCGTGGCGACGCAGCAGCCCGCAGGGGTTGCAGGATGTCCTGCTGCTGGCGCCGTCAAAGGACTACCTGGCGCGCCTGCCCCATGGCAAATTGCCTGACCGTAGCGACTTCAAGCGTTTCATGGGTGATGACCGGAGTCGCAACACATACTGGCAGACGGCAATGAGCGAGAGTCGGCGATTGGGCGATGAGTTCCTGCAGTTGGCGGACAACGGTGGCCTGGGCGAGCGTTTGCAAGCACTTTGACCCAGCGGTATGCGCGGCGACGGGTCAAGCTGTTAAACTCGCCGCCTGCCAGATACCTGACCGAGCTGAAAATACCGTGGAAATCTTCAAAGAGTTTACGTTCGAATCCGCCCACCGCCTGCCCCACGTCCCGGATGGCCATAAGTGCGGGCGCCTGCACGGGCATTCGTTCAAGGTGGCGATCCACTTGAGCGGCGACCTGGATCCCCATACCGGCTGGATTCGCGACTTCTCTGAAATCAAGGCGATCTTCAAGCCGCTCTACGAGCGTCTCGACCACAATTACCTCAACGACATCCCCGGCCTGGAAAACCCCACCAGCGAAGTGCTGGCCAAGTGGATCTGGACTGAATTGAAACCCTTGCTACCCGAACTCAGCGCGATTCGCATCCATGAGACGTGCACCAGCGGGTGCATTTATCGCGGCGAGTAAGCGATGCAGCGTTGAAGAGCCACCTGCGGGTGGTTTTTTTACGTCTGCCAATTGATCCAATTTGTTACACGACTGCACTGCTTTCGCGCTTGATCGGCCATCCGGAACCATTCAGACGGCGGCCCTCCTGCGTTTGGCTGTCATACACCGCTGCCGCCAGTCTGGCACGCTCGGTGCAACAGCCCTGCGTCATCATTCAGGGAGCAAGGCACATGACCCAGCAAGCATCCGGCAACGATTACCCGCTCAGTGAAGTGCCTTTGCATGCGCGCAAGGGCCTGGCATCCACGGCCATGGTGCTGCTGGGGTTCACGTTTTTTACCGCAACGATGTTTGCCGGCGGCAAGCTGGGGGTGGCCTTCAGTTTTATCGACATGCTCGGCGTCGTGGCCCTGGGTAACCTGCTGCTGGGTATATACGCCGCAGGGCTTGGGTACATCGCCTTCAAGAGCGGCCTGAACTCGGTATTGATGGGCCGGTTCTGCTTTGGTGAAATCGGCAGCAAGCTCAGTGACCTGATCCTCGGTTTCACCCAGATCGGCTGGTACGCCTGGGGCACCGCCACGGCTGCCGTAGTGCTGGGCAAGTATTTCGCGTTGAGCCAGGGCAGCGTACTGGCCTTGATGGTGCTGTTTGGCCTGGTGTTCTGTGCGACCGCGTACGTGGGGTATCGCGGGCTGGAAATCCTGTCCTATATCGCGGTGCCCGCCATGGGCCTTTTGCTGTTGCTGTCGATGTGGGTCGCTACTGTGAAGGTCGGCGGGCTGGATGGGCTGCTGGCGGTGGTGCCGACCGCCGAACTGGACTTGTCCACGGCGATCACCCTGGTATTCGGCACCTTCGTCAGCGGCGCGACCCAGGCCACCAACTGGACGCGGTTTTCCCGCTCGGCCAAGGTCGCGGTGCTGGCCAGCCTGATCGGCTTTTTTATCGGCAACGGCCTGATGGTACTGATCGGTGCCTATGGCGCCATCGTCTACCAGCAACCGGATGTGGTGGAAGTCTTGCTGCTGCAGGGTTTTGCCATGGCGGCAATGGCCATGTTACTGCTCAATATCTGGAGCACCCAGGACAACACCATCTACAATTTTGCCGTCGCCGGTTGCAACCTGCTGCGCACACGGCGGCGCAAAACCGTAACCCTGGCCGGTGCGGTGATCGGTACCCTGCTCGCCTTGCTGGGCATGTACGACATGCTCGTGCCTTACCTGATTCTGCTGGGCACGGTGATTCCGCCGATTGGCGGAGTGATCATGGCGGACTTCTTCTATCGCTATCGCGGCCAGTACCCACGCTTGGCAGAGGCCCGCCTGCCCGCGTTCAACTGGCCCGGGCTCACGGCCTACGCGGTGGGTACACTGCTGGCGTTCAACTCGCCATGGGTTGCACCGCTGGTGGGGATCGCGGCCGCGTCGCTCAGCTACATATTGCTCAGCTACATACTGCGCGTGCGCGCACCGTTGGCGGATGCCCAGACATGAGCCTGACAGCTGCCAATGCTAACCTGATGGCCGCCTGATTGAATTTAGCCAAGAGGAACTTGACCATGCACATCATCAATGCCCGCCTGCGCAACCGTGAAGGCCTGCATGATCTGCACCTGGAACATGGCCGGATCGCC
This sequence comes from Pseudomonas orientalis, assembly GCF_001439815.1. Lineage (GTDB taxonomy): Bacteria > Pseudomonadota > Gammaproteobacteria > Pseudomonadales > Pseudomonadaceae > Aquipseudomonas > Aquipseudomonas orientalis. The sequence continues at coordinate 32,305 of NZ_JYLM01000017.1, forward strand.
AGCATCACTGCGCAAACAGGCGTACCGAGGTCAATGACCGGCGACCTGGATGCCGCCGGCAATCTGGTGATCCCGCCCTTCGTCGAACCGCACATCCACCTGGATGCCACCCTCACCGCCGGCGAACCGCGCTGGAACATGAGCGGCACCCTGTTCGAAGGCATCGAATGCTGGGGCGAACGCAAAGCCACCATCACAGAGGAGGACACCAGAACTCGCGCAAAAAAAACCATCCAGGCCCTTGCCGCCCACGGTATCCAGCATGTGCGAACCCACGTCGACGTGACCGACCCGGACCTCACCGCGCTCAAGGCCATGCTGCAGGTGCGTGAAGAAAGTGCGCACCTGATCGACCTGCAAATCGTGGCCTTTCCCCAGGAAGGCATCGAGTCGTTCCGCAATGGCCGTGAATTGATGGAAGAAGCCATTCGCCTGGGCGCCGACGTCATCGGCGGCATTCCCCACTTTGAATACACCCGCGATCAAGGCGTGAGTTCGGTGAAATTCCTCATGGACCTGGCCGAACGCACCGGCTGCCTGGTGGACGTGCATTGCGACGAAACCGATGACCCGCATTCACGCTTTCTTGAGGTGCTGGCCGAAGAAGCGCGCAGCCGCGACATGGGTGCCCGCGTCACCGCCAGCCACACCACCGCCATGGGCTCCTACGACAACGCCTACTGCGCCAAACTGTTTCGTCTGCTGGGCCACTCCGGCATCAGCTTCGTCTCCTGCCCCACCGAAAGTATCCACTTGCAGGGCCGCTTCGACAGTTTCCCGAAACGCCGTGGGGTCACCCGCGTCAACGAACTGCTCGAAGCCGGCATGAACGTGTGTTTCGGCCAGGACTCCATCGTCGACCCCTGGTACCCCTTGGGCAACGGCAACATCCTGCGGGTATTGGAAGCCGGGTTGCACATCTGCCATATGCTCGGCTACCGCAACCTGCAGAGCGCCCTGGACCTGGTCACCGACAACAGCGCCCAGGCCATGGCGCTCGGCGACCGTTACGGCCTGGAACCCGGCCGACCGGCCAACCTGTTGGTGCTGTCGGCAGACAGTGACTATGAGGTGATTCGCAGCCAGGGCCTGCCGTTGTATTCGATCCGCAACGGCGAGGTGCTGATGAAGCGTCAGCCGGCGCAAGTGGAATTCATGTAACGCGCTGCGCTAGACGATCGAGTCGATGTCCAGTACTTGCGCGTGTCCCAGGTCGCTTTGGAGGGGCGACGGGATACTGGCAACCTGGGACAACACTCGGTTTTCCCGGTGAGTGAACCAGCGCTTGAGGCCCTGTTGCAGGTTGGCGCTTTGGGCATGGCTACCGTACACATCGTGCGCATCGAGACGGCGCCAGCGCATGCTGGCCAGGCGCTCGCGGCTGGTATGCAGACGGTCGATCTCTGCGTTCAAGGCGTCGTTATGCTCATGGCTACGGTCATTGGCCGGGCGCAAGCGGGCCAGCTCGCGGCGTTTGGCCCTCAGTTGCTCGCGCATGTCTTCAAGCGCGCGATCAAGCAACTCGAACTCCCTCGCAGTGACCACCGGGCCCTGGCTATCCAGGGTTTGCTGCCAGCGCCGCAATGTCGCCCAGGCCGCGGGAACGTAGCTGGCGCTCATGAAGTGTTGGTTGGACTGGAAAATCTGCCTCAGCAGGTTGTCGCGCTCGGGCATGTCGCCGCGCAACTGCAACGCTCGATGACAGCCCAGTTCCTGGATCGACTCACAGCCAGGTTTCCACAGCACTGAAGACTGTGTGCCGTCCGGGAGCGTGATCGGCATGAAGTGCTGTTGTTCGCCATGATGCTGGTAGGCATTCCCACCGACGCGCACCAGGCCGGCGGCGAACAGCAAACCGCCGGCGGTGGGCGCACTGAACAAGGTGACAGCGCCTGGCACCCACAGTTTGGCCGTAGTGTTCATCCAGGGCGCGGGGACACTGGGGACAGGGTCGTTATGGTTGACGATTCGGTGATGGACCAGGGCGGAGGCGCCGGAAGTGAATTCGGAATCGGCGGCGCGGGGGGCGCCGTAGGTGTAGAGGAGCGGGTTGTAATGGGCATCCGGGATACGGCGCAGCCCTTCAGCCAGCAGCAGGGCAATCGCACCGCCCAGGCTGTGGCCGCAAATAACAACACGCTGTCCGACGTGATATCGCGAAAGGTAATCCAGAACAAAATGGTACGTGGCTTTAAATGCCTGGTAAAAACCGCGGTGAGCTTTACCTGCGCCTTCGACAAAAGGGACCTGATGAGCATCTGCGTCGCGTAAAGCGTCCGCGCCACTGGCAGTACCACGGACAGCTATGAGTACAACCTCATCGTGATGGCAGATAAAAGCTTGCGTGTCGGTTCCGGATTCAACGTCGTTAAAAAAATGTATACGCTCCGGATGCTCGCCAGGCGGGTGATTGCGCTCATATAATTCAGGATCGAAAGGCAGAATCTCAAAGCGACGGGAATAGGCTACGTCTTCATACAATGGATAAAACCGCTGTACTTGTTTTGAATCGAATTTCCAAGCCTCCCCGTAACATGATAACTGTTCTACAAACACGTTTCCTATGCTCGGGTTCAGCGGAAAAGCGACCGTATCCGCAGCACCGGTTGGAGGATCTTGACCAAATTCGCAATAACTCAATGTGGCCATGAGCGCCAACTGGTAAAGGTTCAGTGCACAAAACTGATCATCAGTGGAAATAATTGGCCGTAGCGCTCGTAAAGGACGCACCTCCAAAACCGTAAATTGGTTTGGGAATAACACCACGCCTTTGAATAAGCACTCAGGAGGACCAAACCCCAGGTCCGCCATCATCTTGAGCGCATTGCGCGTGGGCCGGTGAGCCCCAGACGAAGTTGGAGGTAAGTGGGCTTTGTACCGAACCAAATCACTTACCTCCACCTGATAAAAACGGTCTGCTTTTTGCCGTGCCGAGTTACCTTCGACACATTGACCATCGCTGCTTAGAAAAAACGTATGCTCCGCGCGTACTTGAAGCTCCGTAATGGGTAAAGGGTAGTCAAGCCGTTTCATAAGCGTGATATAGGGTATTTCTGTTCCCGAATAAGGCTCATCCATCGTGAGAACTACCGGGCCACAATAGATACCCTCCAGCCTGGTAAAACCATCCCCATCCAGCCGCCCCCTGTATTGCTGCCCAACACTGTCCTGGAGAGTATAAAGCAGACCACCGTAGGCCTTGCCGCTCCCGGTTTTATCAACGAGCCCCAAAGACAACCAATCTCCGCGTAATGGGCAAGCGGGCATCCTGTCATTAAAAAACTGCTGCTTCCATGCATCCTGTTTCATAAAGCTTCTCCCTATCAATCACACGTTGGATAAACGCTGCATAAGCGCCCATCTGGCATTTTGAAAGTCTTGAAATCGGAAACATTGCCGCGACAAAACCCGAACAAATCCTCCTCACTTTCTCCCCTGCAGCGTTTCCAGCCACGGGCAACTTTTACCCAGTTATCACCAAAAGCGGGTTGTTCCTCTTCCGTGAATGCCAACACCATCCTCAACGTTTTCCCGGACAGTCCGTCACGGTGCACATGCCCCCCAGGCCGCGCCCTCGTAAGCTTTCCGGCAGCATCCAGTGATTTGCACCAAAGGCTTTTAATAAGGGCATGTCTGGGGCCGGCGGTACGAAATAACCATTGGCATTGCCCAGGAAACTCTTGAACTCCCGTCTCAAGCATCAAAGGCATTCCAGGCTCCCATCTATCGTGAAAATAGATAAGGGCATAGTCCCTTCCGATATCCGACCAACGCTGCCCCCAACTGGCATTAATCACAAAAACGAGGCTGCGCAATACGAGAGGGCAGCCATTTACCTGTTCCGTTAATGGCACCTCAAAACTGACCCTATTGGCGACGGGTTTCCTGACGGCCTTGAATATCTTGAGCTCAGGTCGCCTACCCTTTCTTGCAGGCAGTTTGCAGCTTTCACCTGATGCGGGTGCGTATGAAGCGTCACCTAACACGTCAAACCCCGCCGGCAAATCCACCTCCAGCGTAAAGCTATCCGCCGCCCTCCCCGCACACCCCGTTAGCCACACCATCCCAACGCCAAGCAACACCTTTCCTATCCACCTAGGCATCCCCGAGCCCTTCCGTAAGCCACTGTTCCCGCACACGCTCAAAATGCTGTCCAGGTGCCTCCCCCTCCAGCGGCTGCCAGCGAATGACGCTGCTCCGGGTCGCCTCCTCCAACCGGCGCACCACCAGGAACTCAAGCTGCTCAGGCGAACGCCATTGCCAGATACGGGCCTGCTCCAGCACATGGGCCAGCCAGATCCTGGGGTCGTGAAACTCCACCAGGGCCGCCAGGCCTTCACTGTGTTCAGCCAGCAGGTAACGCAAAATATTGGCCTGAAGGATGGCCGACGCCTGGGGATTAGGCACCTGCAGCCAGGGCGCGGGATCGGGCACCGGGTACTCACCCGGCGCGGGGTTGTCGTGGCTGCACCAGCGTCCCTCATGCCAGTAGCACACGCTGGTCAGCGGGCCCAGGTAGACTGGCCATTGCGCTGCAGGCAGATGCGCCAGGGCGCGGCCCAGGGTGCGGTTGTCGTGGAAACGGTACAGCGCCTTTTCGCCCTCTGGCCCGACCAGCAGGCGCTCACGCCAATGTCGGATCACAACGGCCAGGTCATCGCTGGGTAAACTGCCCAGCCACCCTCGATTTGCCTCTGGGTCTCGCAGAAAATTGATTAGCGCAGGCTCCCCTGGCTGCTCCAATAGCAGGATCACCGGGCCCTTGCTCGCCAGTTCCGCTGCCGCGGTTTCACCATAGAGCGGGCAATAGTGCGAAAGGTCGCGAGCCGCCATGAGCGACTGGCAGTGCTCGTTGCCGGCTTCGAGTATCAGGCACAGGTGACGCCCCGCCTGTTGCTGCTGCGCCATCCATTGATAAGGCTCGTGCTGCATCACGCGGCCCTCCCGGTGCTGGCGCATTGACCTTCGCGACAGCGCTCGCACAGGGGGCAAAAATCCGCGTCCAGTTGGCCGGCCATGTCCGAGATGAGGCCCTGTACCAGCGAAATCTCAGGAGTGCCCGCAGCAGACAAAGGGTTGGCCGACCTTGCAACGGCTGGCGAACCACCGACAGTGATGGGCCGGCTACTGAAAATCCCGCCGGCCTGAATCTGCAAATGCTCGCCGCCCGCCTTGAAACTCAACTGGGCGCCCGCATCGATGACAAGGCTGGCTCCTGCCTTCAGATGAATCTGTTGACCGGCTTCGATCACCATGACCTGAGCCACCTGGGTGTGGCTGTCGCCTTGCACCGCGAGGTGATCACTTGCCTTGATCATAACGCTGCGCTCGCCCGCGATGTGGCGCTGCTCACCGCTTTCAAGATGAACCGTGCTCAAGCCTCGGATGATCTCACTGCGCTCACCGAGCACTTCCAACCGACAGTCATGGCCCACGTGCTGCTCCAGGTCGCGCTGGGCGCGCAGGTAGACCAGTTCCTCGCCACGACGGTCTTCCAGGTGCAGCTCGTTACTGCCCGCGCCACCCGGAACACTGCAACTGCGCAACACGCTGCGGGTTTTGTGCTGCGGCAGGGAAAAAGCCGGCATGTGCAGTGCATTGGGCAGGCAACCATTGATCACCGGCTGGTCCGGGTCTCCCTCCAGGAAGGTCACCAGCACCTCCATGCCCACCCGGGGAATCATCATGGCGCCAAAACCGGAACCGGCCCAACCGGTTGCGACCCTCACCCAGCAGCTGCTTTTATCATCCGACCTGTCCAGCCGGTCCCAATGGAAGCGCACCTTCACGCGACCATATTCATCGCAGTGCACCTCCTCGCCCGCAGGCCCCGTAACAGTCGCCGTCTGGCTGCCATTAATGGAGGCCTTGGGATGTCTGAGGGGTGGCCGATGCACGGCACGCCAAGGGGTCGCAGTGAACCGGTTGCGATACCCAACGAAGGTGTCCGTATCGCCTGTCGCTTCCTCCAGAACCTGGGGCTGAAAGCCTTCGTGGCGCACCGAGGTGAGCAACCACAGGTCATTGCAGATCGGATCCGGGTGGTCCTGCAATTCAAGAAAGTGACCGCTGCGCAACAGGGGCTGGTCACTGCTGCCCGACGCGCGATGACGGTCGGACTGATGTCGCTCCAGGCTGCGAAGCGTCAATTGCGAACCCCGTGCACGACGGGTGAAACCGGCCGGGTAACGATAATCCTCAAGGGCTGAGCCCGGTGCACAGCCAGACGCGTCCTGCAACCGCAGCGACGGGTGCTCGAAGTCATGATCACGGCGCACAGTTCGCCGACTGCGGGTTTCCAGACGAATATCGAAGCGCTTTATCCCGTGGGTTGCGGCCATCGGATCAATCGTCGAGCAGTATCGCTGCATCGGCAGGCGTTGAAACACTGTTTGATCATCACCAAACACCAGCAAATGACTGTCGGCACTATGACGGAAGTGGTAATGGATACCCTCTTCCTCGCACAGTCGCTGAATGAAGTGCAGATCAGTCTCCGCATACTGCACGCAGAAGGGCCGAGACGGATAAATCACCGGGCCCAGCTCGAAGGCATAGGCATCTGCCAGGATGCCGTGTTGTTCAAGCACGCTGGCGATGATCTGCGGCACGCTACGCTGCTGGAAAACCCGCTGGTCGCGGCGATGGGCGAGGCAGGCCAAGCGGGGCGCGAGCGTAAGATGGTAACGGGTGAGCCGGGCTCCCGCGGCATCACGACCAATGGCGTAGACCGACCCGTGCAGGCCTTGATCCGCTTCGCCCAGATCCAGATAGACCGGCTGATGAAGCAATGCCTCCAGATCCAGGTCAGGGTTTTCGCTGACGACTTGTACCTGTATGAAATAGGGCCGATCAAGACATTCACTGCCTTCAAAAGCGAGTACCTGCAAGTTGGCAATGACGCCTGGAATCATTAATTTGAAACGTGACGAAACAAACGCGTCAACCATCCGTTGTTACCCGCCGTCAATAACCAACTGATTAAAAGCTCCCCCTCGTTATTGCCGCAAATGCTGATCGAGAAAAAGCGCCTGAACGCTCTGAAGCTTAGCGATTTCAGGAAAAAAACGGCCCTTTGAAAATAAAACAGAAGATTCGTACGGCGAGAATGGAAGTGTCTTTTGCGAAGTTACGCCCGCTAATCCCGACGGAACCCGGCTCGCTCCACGAGGCCTGATATGCAAGGATGTCGCGCCGGACATCGTTCGTTGAACGCAATACCAAGGATTATTCATGACTGCCATTCCCACTTCCGCCCCCGTGGTTCCCGGGCGGCTGGAGCAAATGTCGACCCGTATCGCTTTTTTCATTGCAGGCTTCGGCATCGCGGCCTGGGCGCCGCTGGTGCCGTACGCCAAGGCGCGCGCGCAACTCAACGAGGGCACGCTTGGTCTGTTGTTGCTGTGCCTGGGGGTAGGCTCGATCCTCGCCATGCCCGTGGCAGGGGTATTGGCGTCGCGCTTCGGCTGCCGGCGGGTGTTGACGGCCGGCACGATCATGATCTGCCTGGCGTTGCCGATGCTGGCCACCGTGAGTTCGATTCCGCTGTTGATGGCGGGGTTGTTTCTGTTTGGCGCCGGCCTGGGTACCGTGGATTCGACCGTCAACCTGCAAGCGGTGATTGTTGAACGCGCCAGCGGGAAAACCATGATGTCGGGCTTCCACGGCTTGTTCAGCCTGGGCGGCATTGTCGGCGCGGCGGGCGTCTCCGGCTTGCTGGGGCTGGGCCTGTCGCCGTTGCAGGCAACCCTGGTGGTGATCGTCGTCATGGTAGTGGCACTGCTCAAGGCCGCGCCGCATTTGCTGCCCTACGGCAGTGAAAGCTCGGGGCCGGCGTTTGCCATTCCTCACGGCGTGGTGCTGTTTATCGGCTGCTTGTGTTTCATCGTGTTCCTGGCCGAAGGCGCGGTACTGGACTGGAGCGCGGTGTTCCTCAGCACCGAACGTGGCCTGGACCCAGCGTATGCAGGTCTGGGCTACGCGGCCTTCGCCCTGACCATGACCGCAGGGCGCTTGACCGGTGACATGATTGTGCGGCGCCTGGGTGCAACCCGGGTGATCGTGGCCGGTGGCACGCTGGCCGCGGCCGGTGTGTTCCTGGCCACGCTCTCCCCTGCCTGGGAAATGGCGCTGCTCGGGTACGCGCTGGTGGGCGCCGGCTGCTCCAATATCGTCCCGGTGCTCTACACCGCCGTCGGCAAGCAGAACGTGATGCCGGAACACATTGCCGTGCCGGCCATTACCACGTTGGGCTATGCAGGCATATTGGCCGGGCCGGCAGTGATCGGGTTCATTGCCCATGGCAGCAGCGTGGCCACCGCCTTCCTGCTGATTGGTGGATTGCTGGCGGCGGTGGCAATCAGCGGAAAGGTATTGCGGGTATAAATTCGCCTGTATGAGCGGCTTGATTCATCCAACCCGCCATGCTCCGTCTAATCGCCCTTTTCCGCTCTATCGTTTTTCAGCCATCGCTCGAGGCTATAGTTCTTCAACCAGTTGTCGTGGTTGAGGCTACCCGTGACGGCGTATCCATTCGCCTTGTAATCATCCAATGACTGCAACAGCCCGGGCCGATCAAAAATATTTTTGACCAGGTATATCTCTCGGAGGCTGAACTTATCGCTGGCTGACCCGTCAACGGGCGCTTTGCGCATCTCGTCAAGCGTTTTTACATCTATATATCGGTGCTTTTCTTCGAACCAATTGCGATCTTCCGAAGGATCGCGAACCCGATCAAATATACCCACCAACTCCTTCACTAAATCTCGATTGGTATACGAAATGAACGGGTCGGCACTATTCGTATTGGGGTTGGTGTTGCCGATCAACGTGCCGCCGGCCGTTTCCAGACTGCCGCGTGTGATCTCGCCCCCCTTTCCACGGATCGCTTCGCCGACCCGGGGTCGATTGAGTATCTCTTTGGCCAGTTTTATATCGCGCTCGGCGAGAACCGCTTCACTGGAGATTTCCTTGGATATTTTCTGCGACTCCAAACGAGGCGGCGCAGGTTGCTGAGAGATCACCTTCAAATGTTCATGAGTCAAATGATCTGTACCCAGGAACTTGGTAAAGGTGTTAAAGCTGAGTTTGAGATCCTCAACCAGCTTATTATCGTCCGAGCTGACATAGGGGTTTCCGGCGTCGCTCATACTGCCATAATGATTCTGGTAGTCGATGTGTCGATTGGCATTGTTTACGTCAGCACCGTAGAGACTCGGCATCGGCAGAGGTGGGCGGTACTGCAAGTTAACGGTCTCATTCATTTTTACACCTCCAAGCATTTAGTTTTTCCAGCCTGTCCGCCAATGACTGATCCCCAATGCATGTGGATCAATGGCACGAGGTAGGCATTCGATAGGTGGCGTCTTGGAAAACAACGGTTCCACTCCACACTGTGTGAAGCAACGTCCGTCGCGGTAACCGCTGGTAACGAGTCACCCCAACGATCATCGACGCGTTGAAGGGAGCTTGACAGTCACTGGCGCCAGGACAGTTTTTTCCACAGATTTGCAAACAATGATGGCGTTGCATCGGGACCCGGCTCGTCGACCGATGTTCGCGTACCTTTATCGAAGTCTTCGGTCGTAGGCGCCTTGAAACTGAACTTCGGCGAAGAGGTGAGGTTGAGCCCCTTTGCCTGAGATTTGCCTGGACTTGGTTCCGTGGTTGCCGGAGCAGGCAGGCTTGCAACGGCGTACTGGGAGTGAGACTGGCGAGGTTCAAATGATGTGGAATTCATAGGCCATTACCTGTTCCAGTAGACGAAGGCATCCACGGGAGAGGCCGGTGGATGCTCTGTTCGTGGTAAATGCTTGCAAATGGTTCCAGCATCGCCGAGGGGCGATTTCGCGGCTGGGGATCTACCAGCCGATGCAACACAGTGGGCAGGTTTTAACGCAGAAGCCGATACAGGTCGTCTCGAGTGATCTTGCCGTCGCGCAGGAACCCGAAAACGTTGTCCATCGAGCCCTTGAGCTCCGAACGGTTCATGATTTCCCTCGACAGTTGGGTAATGCTGTCGGTTGGCCCATGACCATAAAGCGGGCGCGAAGCGAACTTGGCAAACGTATTGACGTCGATGGCGTTCCTGTCGGCGCTCCACCACGGCCCTTTCAACGCATTGAAGTTATTCAGGACATTCTGGGCAAGTTGCCTGTCATCCTGAAGTTTCAGAGGGTTGGACGAAAGAATGAATTTACTGATGTCGTCTTTAGACAGGGAACTGTCCAAAGCCCCGGTTCCGTTATTTCGATCAAGGGCTTGCATCAAGCCTGGGCGCTTGAGCAACTCCCTGGCCAGCCTGGTATTCGAATCCCTCTCCGGGTAACCGGTCAGGGGCCGACCTGCCAGGTTATTGATATGCTCTGGCGTAACAGTCGGTGCGTACCAAGGCTTGAACGCGTTGTATTTATTCAATAACCCTTGCGCCAGCAGCTCATTGCTTTGCTTGCCGTAATAAGGATCCGGCAGCGTGGGATTGGGACGTGGGGGCGGGCCTGGATTGAAGGCGGATTTCGCAGACTGCGGTGCGCTATCGAAAACCGGGCCGGACTGACTCGCCGATGGCTCGAAACTCGGGCCGGCCGCGCCTGCTGCCTTGGCCGCAGGGCTGGCCTGCGCGCCCGCAGAGGGCTGCGCGAAGTTGTCCGTTGATGGGGTGTACGCTTGATTGGATGCGGATACCGACATGTGGTGCTCCAGTTCTGAGTTAGGGCGGTGCCTTGCTGCTGCAGCCGTACCAGCGATGAATGAACCGTGGCGCAGGTCTGCACCAGCAGGCATTTGCTATGTGGCAGAGCGATGGCATCGGGTTCCTCACCGTGTTGAAAACTTCTGAATGCGGGTAGGAAGGAGGTCGTGACAGATGAAGAGCGAACCGCGAAATTTTCCCCACCCACGGCACAATGCCAATCGCAGGTTCCGAACAACGCTTCGTAGTGCTTGAAGCTGAACTTGTGCGCCGCCCTGCCAGTCAGCTAACTGAACTCACACACTTAAAGGTGGGCAGTCCATGCAGCTCTCGTTGGATCAACAAGTGGCCCTCGTCACCGGCGCCAGCTCCGGTATCGGCGCAGGCGCCGCCAAGGCGCTGGCCGAAGCCGGCGCGGCGGTCGTGCTTAACTACAACTCCCAGGCGGCACCCGCCGAAGCGCTCGCCGCGCAGATCAATGCCAACGGTGGCCGAGCCATTGCCGTCGCAGGCGATGTGTCGAAAGAAGCCGACGTCGAACGCCTGTTCGCCCAGACCCTCGACGCCTTCGGCCATCTGGATATTCTCGTCGCCAACTCCGGCCTGCAGAAAGACGCCAATCTGGTCGACATGAGCCTCGAGGACTGGAACACCGTGATCGGCGTCAACCTCACCGGTCAATTTCTCTGCGCGCGCGCCGCCGTGCGGATTTTCAACCGCCAGGGCGTGCGTGAGGGCGTGTCCCGCGCCGCCGGCAAGATCATCCATATGAGTTCGGTGCACCAGTTGATTCCCTGGGCCGGGCACGTGAATTACGCAGCGTCCAAGGGCGGTGTGGAGATGCTGATGCGCACCCTCGCCCAGGAGGTCAGCGAGCAGCGCATTCGCATCAACGGGATTGCGCCAGGGGCGATTCGCACGGCGATCAACCGTGCAGCCACCGAAGGCGCCGCCGAACAGGAGCTGCTCAAGTTGATTCCCTATGGCCGCGTCGGCGATGTGGAAGATGTGGCGAATGCGGTGGTGTGGCTGGCCAGCGACGCGTCCGATTACGTGGTCGGCAGCACGCTGTTCATCGATGGCGGCATGAGCCTTTATCCGGAGTTTCGTGGCAATGGTTGACCTGAAGAACGAGCCACAAAGCCCCATCGATGCCCACGGCATCATCGGCGACATGCGCAGCGCGGCGTTGGTGAATGATCAAGGCAGCATCGATTTTTTCTGCTGGCCGGAATTCGACAGCCCGTCGATCTTCTGCGCATTGCTCGACAGCCCCGAGGCCGGCACCTTCCAGCTCACCCCGGACCTGCCCAATGCGCGTCGCGAGCAGATCTACCTGCCCGACACCAATGTGCTGCAAACCCGCTGGCTCAGCGATGCGGCGGTGGTGGAGATCACTGATTTGCTGGCCGTCAGCGAAGACGTCGATGATCTACCTCTATTGATCCGCCGCGTGCGGGTGGTCGGCGGCACCGCGACGTTCCATCTGCGCTGCGCCGTGCGCCATGACTATGCCCGCGCTCAGACCCACGCCGAGATCGTCGATCAGGGCGTGCTGTTCAGCGCGCAGGGTCAGCCCGGACTGCGTCTGGCAGGCAGCCACCCGTTGACCCTCGACGAACATGCCGCGACGGCCAGCTTCACCCTGGCCCAGGACGAGAGCGCAGAATTCGTCCTCGGCGGCCAGGACGATCCACGTGTGACGAACGCCTGCACCGAGCTCTACCTGGAACGCACCTTGAAGTTCTGGCGCAGTTGGATCGGTCAATCGAACTACCGGGGACGCTGGCGTGAAATGGTCAACCGCTCGGCCCTCGCGCTGAAGCTGTTGACCTCACGCAAACACGGCGCAATCATCGCCGCCGCCACCTTCGGCCTGCCCGAGACGCCCGGCGGCGAACGCAACTGGGACTACCGCTACACCTGGATCCGCGACGCTTCCTTTACCGTCTACGCGTTCATGCGCCTGGGTTTTGTCGAGGAAGCCAACGCCTACATGCGCTGGCTCAAGGGACGGGTCAGCGATTGTTGCGGCCAGACGGTCAAAATCAACATCCTGTACGGCATCGATGGCCGCCAGAAGCTGCCGGAAACCACCCTCGATCACCTCAGCGGTCATGGCGGCGCACAGCCGGTGCGTGTGGGCAATGAAGCGTTCGACCAGGTTCAGCTGGATATCTACGGCGAACTGATGGACGCGGTTTACCTGGTCAATAAATACGGCGAAGCCATCTCCCACGAAGGCTGGAAGCACACCGTGGAAGTGGTTGACCAGGTCTGCGAAATCTGGAACCGGCAAGACGTCGGCATCTGGGAAATGCGCGGCGAGCAGCACCACTTCCTGCACTCGCGCCTGATGTGCTGGGTGGCCCTGGACCGCGCCATCCGTCTGGCCTCCAAGCGCTCGTTACCGGCACCGTTCGCCCGTTGGGACCAGACCCGCCAAGCGATCTATGCCGATATCTGGAGCAACTTCTGGAACGAAGAGCGCGGGCACTTTGTGCAGCACATCGGCAGTACCGCCCTCGACGGCTCAATGCTGTTGATGCCGCTGGTGCGCTTCGTTGCCGCCACTGATCCGCGCTGGCTGTCGACCCTGGAGGCGATCCAGAAAAGCCTGGTTCGCGATGGCATGGTCTACCGTTACCGCAACGACGACAGCCAGATCGATGGGTTGCAAGGCACTGAAGGCGCGTTTGCCGCGTGTTCGTTCTGGTACGTCGAATGCCTGGCCCGCGCCGGCCAGGTGGAAAAAGCCCATCTGGAGTTCGAACAACTGCTGCGCTACGCCAACCCGCTGGGGCTGTATGCCGAAGAGTTCGACAGCCAGGCCCGGCACCTGGGTAATACGCCCCAGGCGTTGAGCCATCTGGCGCTGATCAGTGCGGCGACGTTTCTGGACCGTAAACTCAGTGGCGCGAAAACGGTGTGGCAGCCATGATTTCCCCCCCTGTTCAGGAGCCGGTCATGACCCCCCTCGCCCCGCTGCTCTACGTGCGTACGTCCATGCTCGATATCGCCTATGAAACCCACGGTCCGCTGGACGGTGAGCCGGTGATCCTGCTGCACGGTTTCCCCTACGACCCTCGCGGCTACGACGACATCGCGCCGCACCTGGCCGAACAGGGTTACCGCGTGCTGGTGCCTTACCTGCGCGGTTATGGCCCGACGCGGTTTATCAACGAGCAGGTCATGCGTTCCGGTCAACAGGCGGCGCTGGGCAAGGACTTGCTGGACTTCATGGATGCGCTGTCCATCCCCTGCGCCACCCTGGCAGGCTACGACTGGGGCGGGCGCGCCGCGTGTATCGTCGCGGCGCTGTGGCCGGAACGGGTGCGCGGGTTGGTGACCGGCGATGGCTACAACATTCAGAACATTGCCCAGTCACTCAAGCCAAGAGCACCTGAAACAGAGCACCGCTTGTGGTACCAGTATTACTTTCACACCCAGCGCGGCGTGGATGGCCTGACGGCCAACCGGCGGGAGTTGTGCGAGCTGTTGTGGTCGTTGTGGTCACCGTCCTGGGCGCACGGGCCGAGCCTGTACGGGCAAACCGCGCCCTCGTTCGACAACCCGGATTTTGTCGAGGTGGTGATCCATTCCTATCGCCATCGCTTCATGTACGCGCCAGGCGACCCGGCGCTGGCGGTCATCGAGGAGGCATTGGCGCTGCAACCGCCGATTTCGGTGCCGAGCATTTCGCTGTGCGGTGCCGATGACGGCGTGGGGCCGCCACCAGCAGAAGACGACGATATCGAACATTTCAGCGGCTTTTATCGACGGCAAGTGCTGCCCGGCGTGGGCCACAATATTCCCCAGGAAGCGCCGCAGGCCACCCTGGCGGCGCTGCTGGAATTGCTACAGCGGTGAAAACCGTTCGCGGTAAGCCTGGGGCGTCACCGACAGGGCCCGCAGGAAACTGCGCCGCAGGGTCTCTTCACAGCCAAACCCACACTGCATGGCGATGCGTTTGATCGAGGTGCTACTGTCGGCCAATTGCCGGCGCGCGCTTTCCACACGCAGCAGCTCCACGGCCCGCGCCGGGGTCTGGCCGGTTTCGGCGCGGTAGTGGCGCACAAAGCTGCGCTCGCTCATGCCGGCCTGGGCGGCCAGGGTGGCGATATTCAGGTCCAACTTAAGGTTCTCGGCGATCCAGGCGTGCAACTCGGCAAAGCGGCTGTCGCTCTTTTGCAGCGACAGGGTCACGCTGAATTGCGACTGCCCGCCGGGACGTTTGAGAAACACCACCAGGTGCCGCGCCACCTCCAAGGCGACGGCGCGCCCCAGGTCCTCCTCCACCAGGGCCAGGCACAGATCGATACCGGCGGTCACACCGGCCGAGGTCCACAGTGCGCCTTGCCGGATAAAAATCGGATTGGACTCCACCGTCAGTGCGGGAAACCTGCGCGCCAGTTCTTCGCAGCGCGTCCAGTGCGTGGCCACGCGGCAACCGTCGAGCAGGCCACTGGCGGCCAACAGGAAAGCGCCGGTGCAGACCGAAGCCATGCGCCGGGTGTGCCGCGATTTTTCCCGCACCCAGTGCACCAGCGCCGGGTCTTCGGCGGCGCCGTATACGCCCCAGCCGCCGGCGATCACCAGCGTGTCGCACGGCTGATCGACGCCGGGCAGCGGATCGGCCAGCAGCGCCAGGCCCGCAGACGTCATCACCGGTTTGGCCTGGTCGGCAATCACATTTACCGCGTAGGGCAAGGGCAAGCCGCGCTGGCGCGCCAGGTCATTGGCCGAAGCAAATACCTGCAGGGGCCCGGTGACGTCGAGTACCTGGGCATTATCGAAAGCGAGGACATGGATGATTCTGGACATGATTGGCGTGATATGTGGGCTCAATGGCGTATGCGCCAAAGCCTAGGCTCCTACAGTGAGGGCGTCCACCCCCTTTATTGGAGCGTCATTCATGACCCTGCACATCGGCTTCCTGCTCTTTCCCGGCATCCAGCAACTGGACCTGACCGGCCCCTATGACGTGCTCGGTTCGCTGCCGGACGTAAAACTGCACCTGGTGTGGCAGGACCTGGCACCGGTCACCTCAAGCACCGGCCTGGTGTTTACGCCAACCATGACCTACGCCGACTGCCCGAACCTGGACGTGCTGTGCGTGCCCGGCGGCTCGGGCGTTGGCGCCTTGATGGAAGATCCTGCCACCCTGGACTTCCTCAAGGCCCAGGCGCAGACCGTGCGCTACATGACCTCGGTGTGCACCGGTTCACTGGTGCTGGGCGCCGCAGGTTTGCTGCGCGGTCGCAAGGCCACCACCCACTGGGCCTACCACGACCTGCTCGCGCCACTGGGCGCGATCCCGGTGCACGCGCGCGTGGTGCGTGACGGCAACCTGTTTACCGGCGGCGGGATCACGGCGGGCATCGACTTTGCACTGACCCTGGCGGCGGAGTTGTACAGCGAAGCGGCGGCGCAATTGGTGCAACTGCAAATCGAATATGCGCCGGCACCGCCGTTCGACGCGGGTCGCACGGATACGGCGCCAAGGCACGTCCTGGAGGAAGCCAACAAGCGCACGGCAGAATCGCGCAGGGTGCGTGGGGAGATTGTCGCGCGGGCGGCGGCACGCTTGGGTTGAGCTGGCGCCTGAATTCCCACTGATGCATGCAGATCTAGATGTGGGAGGGGGCTTGCTCCCGATTGCAGTGTGCCAGTCACAAAAGCACTGGCTGACACTCCCTCATCGGGAGCAAGCCCCCTCCCACCCTTTGAACCGTGCTCGACATCCGATTGCCCATTCCCACATTCAACGACTAGAATGCGAAACATTATCAATTAAGACGGCTGCGCCGGGATGCCCATGTCGAGCGATCACCCACTGGACCATGCCGCCATCGGCCAGCTGTACCAAACCCACCATGCCTGGCTGCGCGGCTGGTTGAGCCGGCGTACCGGCTGCCGCGAGCACGCCGCCGACCTGGCCCAGGAAACCTTCGTGCGCCTGCTCAACGCGCGCCGGCAACAGACCTTGCAGCAACCGCGCGCTTACTTGAGCAGCATTGCACGCAGCTTGATGATCGACCAATACCGGCGCCGGGAACTGGAGCGTGCCTACCTGGAAAGCCTTGCGCATTTCCCACAGGTCGACGTGCCCTGCGAGGAAACCCGCTTGCTGATCCTCGACAGCCTGGAGCGCATCGACCGTTTGCTCGACCAACTCAAACCGCGCATGCGCGAGGCCTTCCTGCTGGCGCAGCTGGACGGCCTGACCTGCCCGCAAATCGCCCTGCGCCTTGGCGTGTCCAGAGCCACGGTGGAGCGCGACCTGGCCAAGGCGCTGCATGCCTGTTATCGGTTGCGCTATGCCGACTGTTGACCCGCGCCTGGTGGACCAGGCGATCCAGTGGATGATCCAACTGCGCTTCAACAGCGCTGACGACGCCGCCACCGCCGCCTTTGAGCAGTGGCTGCACACCAGCGCCGCGCATCAACTGGCGTGGCAGCGCGTGGCGACGATGAATGACGATTTCAGCCAATTGCCCGCGCATATCGGTCGCCATGCACTCGATGGCGCGCGCCAGCGCATCAGCCGTCGTGAAGGCCTGAAGCTGCTCGGGCTGTTGGCCGGTGCCGCCGGCTTGACCTGGCTGGGCCGCGACTACACGCCCCTGCCCGCGCTGATGGCCGACTACCGCACCGCCACCGGCGAGCGGCGCTGGGTGGCGTTGAACGAGGGCAGCAAGGTCCAGCTCAACAGCGCCAGCGCTATCGACGTCGCGCTGAATGCCGAGCGACGCCTGGTGAGCCTGCGTCAGGGTGAGGTGTTGATCAATACCGGCGCCGACAATCGCCCGTTCTGGGTACACACCCGCGACGGTGACCTGCGCGCCCTCGGCACACGCTTTCTGGTGCGCGAAGAACCCCGAGGCACGCTGCTGGTGGTGCAACAGGGTGCGGTGGCGGTGTTTGCCGACCGCCACGCCGCCCACGCACGTAACGTAATCAAGTCCGGCGAACAGGTGCTGTTCGACCGCAGTGGCGTGCGCCCTGCCCCGGCCAACGGCCTCGATCCCTGGGCCTGGAGCGAGGGTGTAATCAGCGCCCACGACATGCGCCTGGATGACTTCCTGGCCGAGCTGGGCCGCTACCGCAACGGCCTGGTGCGTTGCAGCGAAGCCGTGGCCGCGCTGCGGGTATCGGGCACATATCAACTGGACGATACCGATCAGGTGCTGCAATTGCTCGTCCAATCACTCCCGGTCACCCTGACCTACCGCAGCCGCTATTGGGTGACCCTGTCCTCGCGGGCCTGACCGGAAAAATAAATGAGGTGAATTCTCATCGCCGCTCGACCTGTAAGGAAAGGCCGATCAACAGGCCGGATTCAGCCACTTCCTTCAGGAGCATCCGCGGTCATGCAAGCGTTCCCCTCCCAACGTTCATCCCTCAAGCACGCGGTACGGGCCGCCCTGCTCGGCGTCTGCCTGGGCGGTGCCAGCCTGCCCCTGGCGGCGCTGGCCGAGAGTGCCGCCGACACCCAGGCCAGCGATTGGCGGATCGCACCCGGCCCGCTCGCTTCGGCACTCGACCAGTTCGCCCGCCAGGCCGGGATCAGCCTGTCCTACGACGCCAGCAGCGTCGCCGGCAAAACCAGCAGCGGGCTCAACGGCAGCTTTGACCCTGAGCAAGCCCTGGCCCGGTTGCTGCGTGACCAGGGCCTGCAAGCCCAACGCCAGGGCAACAGCACCTGGCTGCTGCTACCGCAAACGGCCGATACCGGCGCGCTGAACCTGGGCGCGACGATGATCACGGGCGATCGCCTGGGAGCAATGACCGACGGCACCGGCGCCTACACCACCGGTGCGGTCACCATTGGCAAAGGCGAGCACAGCCTGCGCGAAACGCCGCAGTCGGTGAGCGTGATGACCCGTCAATTGATGGACGACCAGAACGTCACCACCATCGACGACGTGATGGAGCGCACGCCGGGAATCACCACCTATGAATCGCCCATGGGCGGCAAATATTTCTATTCCCGCGGCTTCAAGATGCTTGGCCAGTACCAGTACGACGGTGTGCCGCTGGACATGGGCAAGGACTACGTACAAGCCGACAGTTTCAGCGCCAACATGGCGATTTATGACCGTGTGGAAGTGCTC
This sequence comes from Pseudomonas orientalis, assembly GCF_001439815.1. Taxonomy (GTDB): domain Bacteria; phylum Pseudomonadota; class Gammaproteobacteria; order Pseudomonadales; family Pseudomonadaceae; genus Aquipseudomonas; species Aquipseudomonas orientalis. The sequence goes on from NZ_JYLM01000017.1 coordinate 51,112, forward strand.
AAAGGCGCGGCCGGCATGCTCAAGGGCGCCGGCACCGCCAGCGGCGCGGTGAACTTCGTACGCAAGCGCCCGCAGGCCAAGCCGACCTCCAGCCTGTCGCTGTCCGCCGGCACCTGGGACAACTACCGTGCCGATGTCGACACTGGCGGCCCGCTCAATGACAGTGGCACCGTGCGTGGCCGCGCCGCGTTCAGCCAACAGGATCGCGACTCCTACATGGATATTTCCAAGCGCAAGGACCGGGCGTTCTACGGCGCGCTGGATGTCGACCTCAACCCCGACACCACCCTGGGCCTGGGCGCCAGTTATGAGGACGTCGATGCCAGCCCGTGCTGGGGCGGCTTGCCACGCTACAGCGACGGCAAGAGTGCCGAACTCAGTCGCTCCACCTGCCTGGGCCAATCCTGGAACGACTGGCAAAGCCGGCGTGCCACGTTCTTCGCCGACCTCACCCATCACTTCAGCGACGACTGGACACTCAAAGTCGCCGCCGTGCACAGCCGTAACCTGCAAGACACCCAATACGCCGCCAGCGAAGGCACCATCGCTTACGGCAACCCGCTGCCTACCGCCAATTCCTACGCAGCCTTGATGGACTATGACCACAAGGACTTCGGCCTCGATGCCTACGTGGATGGCAAGTTCGAAGCCTTCGGCCTGGAACATGAGTTGATCCTCGGCGCCAACGGCAGCCGTGGCACCCAGGACGACATCTACGCGATCCAGAACCTGCCCAGGCGCCAAAGCATCTACCAACCCGACCACCACTTCCCGGAACCGGCCAATGACACCTTCTGGCCGAACATGTACCGCGGCGGCACGGTCAAGGAAACCGCCACGCAATACGGCACCTACGCCACCCTACGCCTGCGCCTGGCCGAGCCGTTGATGTTTATCGTGGGCAGTCGCGTGAGCTGGTACGACAACCGCCGCGAGTCGAACAACCTGGGCTGGGGCGAATGGAGCGTGCAGGACGCACACACCAAAGAAACCGGCGAAGTCACCCCGTTCGCCGCGCTGATCTACGACCTCAACGAGCACCTGTCGGTATACGCCAGCTACGCCGATATCTTCCAGCCGCAAAGTTCCTACGCAACGGCCGATGGCGCGGCGCTCAAACCGAAAATCGGCAACAACTACGAGCTGGGTATCAAGGGCGAATGGTTCGACGGACGCCTCAACAGCTCCGTGGCGCTGTTTCGCGCGGTCGAAAAAAACGGCGCCGAGACCGACTTCCTGAGTTTTTGCCCGACCTCCGCCGATGGCTATTGCTATACCGACACCGGCAAAGTGCGCGCCCAGGGCGTCGAAGCCGAAGTCAGCGGCCAATTGCTCGAACGCCTGCAGGTGTCCGGCGGCTACACCTACACCCAGACCAAATCATTGAAGAACATCGACAGCAGCCTGGAAGGTGGGGCGTCCAATACTTACGTGCCCCGGCACATGCTGCGCATGTGGGGCGACTACCAGCTCGATGGTGCGCTGTCCAAGTGGAGCGTGGGAGCCGGCGTCAACGCACAGAGCAGCAACTACCGGATGCAGGGCATCAAGCTGGAGCAAGCCGGGTATGCCCTGTGGGATGCGCGCCTGGCGTACCGTGTGGATGACACCTGGACCCTCGCACTGAACGGCAAGAACCTGTTCGATAAAAATTACTATCAAACCGTGGGCACCGCGTCCTGGGGTAATTTTTATGGCGAACCGCGCAATTTCACCGTCAGTTTGAAAGGCGCGTTCTAACCTCCCTTCCCGGGCATAGGTATCTACACAACTCAGCAGCGCCCAACCGTAACCACGATGCGAAGCGAGTCGCTCTTGATCTTGATCTGCTTTTGATCTTGATCTCAGGCGCCCCGTTAAACCACGCTGGCCGAACGCAGGCTTGAATCCGTGGGTAACCCGGCAGGACGCCGGGTTAGCCGCCCCGCGCCATGGATGGCGCGTGGCGGCGGCCCACGGATTCAAGCCTGCGTTCGGGCACACCGAGCCTGGGCGAGGTGCCGAGTGGTGGGGCAAGAGCGTTTTGCTTACTTTTGCGCTTTTCAAAAGTGAGCCGCCGTCAGGGCGGAACCCTAAGTGGCCGTTACCGCAGAAACGGATATGTACTCGATCTGATCCAACATCCTGGTCGGCCCAGAGGCCGCCATCGGGGGCAAGTCGAATCGTCGCACCGCCCCTCCCACATTTGGACCTCGGAGCGTCAGGTAGATATGTTAGCTCCCTCGCCACAGGTGCGGTGTCGCACCAAAATTGTGTAGATACCTATGCTTCCCGGGGGCGATTGCTTCACGCAATGGCCCCTGCGCGTCCCCTTTTCCTGCCACGCGAAAAAACCTTTTCACAGTCGGCAGGAAAATTCTCACATTTGTTCCTACACTCAAAATCACCTCCCCAATGCCAAGTGCCAGTACAAGGAACGTCAAGCATATGACATGCAAAATTCTGATCTACCTGCCAGCAATGCCAAATCCAGCACCAAGTCAATCTATTGACCAACTCGCATAAGGAATCTCTGTTAATAACCGTTTCCCGCAAAACTACCTTCATTTGGATGGTTCCACTTGGATGATGGTTGCGTTTTAACCAGATTTAGCGCTCCGCCTGCTCAATTGAACAGCCGCAAAGCGAACCTGGTATGCAATGAGGGATGTTTGTATGCGAGAGAAGTCATCAGTTGTCAGTTTGTTTTTGACCCGTGCAGGTTTCGTTGAATTTTTTGTCATTTTTGTCAAGTTGATCCATGGCCTGACTGCCATTTTGCCACCGCTGGTCCTGGCGTTTTTCATCGACCCGATGGAACTCGAAATGCGCTCGCGCTTTCTGGGTCTGTTGCTGTTTTTCGCGTTCCTGACGATTATTTTGTTTCAGGCCCTGGGCATCTATTCCGAAGAGCTGTTCAGCAACCGCCTGCGCTTGCGCGCCAAAATCGTGGCCTGGTCGTCGGCGTTTTGCATCCTGCTGTTCATGTACCAGATCCTGCAGGTGTTCCCGCAATTGAACCCGCGCAATCTTGTGGCCTGGTACTTCGCAAGCCTCGGATTGTTCTGCCTGGAACGCATGATGATGCTGCGCCTGTACCGCAGCCTGATGCGCCGGGGCAAATACCTGCAACGCACCGTGCTTCTGGGCTTCACCGACACCGCCGTGCACATCGCCGACCACCTGCAACGCAATGGCGATATCCGCTCCGGCCTGATCGGTTTTATCGACGACCGTACCGAACGCATACCCAAGGAGTTGAGCAACCTGCCGCTGCTGGGCAACACCCGCGACCTGGAAAAACTGATCCGCGCCGAGCAGGTCAACCAAGTGATGATCTGCCTGCCGTGGTCTGCCGAGCAGCGTATCCTCGGGCTGGTCAATCGCCTGCGGCAGATGTCGGTGAACGTGATGCTGGTGCCGGACATGGCCGCCCTGCGCTACGGCCACAGCCGCATTACCGACGTGGGCGGTATCTTGATGTTCAACACCTCGCAGTTACCGCTGCGCGGCTGGGCGCCCTTTATCAAGCGCTGCGAAGACCTGTTGCTGGCCAGCATTGCCCTGGTGGTGCTGTCGCCCGTGATGCTGTTGACGGCCATCGCGATCAAGCTCGATTCCAAGGGGCCGGTGCTGTTTCGCCAGAACCGCTTCGGCTATAACGACAATGAAATCCGCGTGTTCAAGTTCCGCTCGATGTTCACTGACCAAAGCGACTTCACCGCCGAACGCCAGACCACCCGCCAGGACCCACGTATCACACGCGTCGGCCGCATCATCCGCAAAACCAGCATCGACGAACTGCCGCAGTTGTTCAATGTACTGCTGGGCAACATGTCCATGGTCGGCCCGCGTCCCCACGCCACCGCAACCAAGGCGGCAGGCATTCCTTTTGAACTGGCGGTGAGCGAATACAGCTCACGGCACCGGGTCAAGCCGGGCATCACCGGTTGGGCGCAAATCAACGGCTACCGGGGCGAAACCGATACCCTTATCAAAATCCAGAAACGCGTCGAGTACGACTTGGAGTACATCTCCAAATGGTCGGTGTGGTTTGACTTGTACATCGTTTTCATGACGGTCCCGGCCGTCCTTTCCACCAAGGAAGTCTATTGATGAATACCCTCAACGGATTGATTCCCTGCATTATTTCCGGTGGTTCGGGCACACGCTTGTGGCCGGTGTCCCGGCAGAACATGCCCAAGCCGTTCATGCGCATGCGCGACGGCCAGAGCCTGCTGCAGAAAACCTTCCAGCGCGCCGCACGCCTGCCCGGTGTGGAAAGCGTGTTGACGGTGACCAACCGCGACCTGCTGTTTCGCACCCTGGATGACTACCGCAGCGTCAACAAGGCCCACCTGCCGCTGGACCTGCTGCTCGAACCGTTCGGGCGCAACACCGCAGCGGCCATCGCCGTGGCGGCGCTGCACGTGCAGGAACATTTCGGCGGCGATGCGCAACTGCTGGTGATGCCCGCCGACCATCTGGTGCTCGATGAAAACGCCTTCGCCGAAGCCGTGGCCCAGGCCCGTGACCTGGCCGAAGCCGGCTACCTGGTGACCTTCGGCATTCAGCCCGACCACCCGGAAACCGGTTTCGGCTATATCGAAAAAGGCGAAGCGCTGAGCCAGGGCAACCGGGTCAAGCGCTTTGTCGAAAAACCCGACCTGGCCACCGCCCGAGCCTATCTCGACGGCGGCAAGCACCTGTGGAACGCCGGCATGTTCTGCTTCAAGGCCAGCACCCTGGTGGATGAACTGAACACCCACGCCCCCGACGTGCTGATTGCTGCGCGTGCCGCCCTCGAACACAGCCAGCACCTGCAAAACAAAACCTCGCGCCAGCGCGAACTGGACAGCGATGCCTTCGCCAGCGCGCCGGACATTTCCATTGATGTGGCGCTGATGGAGAAGTCCGGGCAAGTGGCCGTGGTGCCGTGCAACATCGGCTGGAGCGACATCGGTTCCTGGGAAGCCCTGCGCCAGCTCACGCCAAGCGATGCCCAGGGCAACCAGGTCAATGGCGAAGCGATCCTGCATGACGTGCACAACTGCTACATCGACTCGCCCAAGCGCGTACTCGGTGCGGTCGGCGTGCGTGACCTGATCATCGTCGACACCCCCGACGCCCTGCTGATCGCCGACGCCAACCGCAGCCAGGACGTGCGCTACATCGTGGCCGAACTCAAGCGCCAGAATCATCCGGCCTTCAGCCTGCACCGCACCGTCACCCGGCCGTGGGGCACCTACACCGTGCTGGAGGAAAGCAGCCGTTTCAAGATCAAGCGCATCGTAGTCAAACCCCAGGCGTCGCTGTCGCTGCAAATGCACCATCACCGCAGCGAGCACTGGGTGGTGGTCAGCGGCGCGGCGCAGATTACCAATGGCGAACGTGAATTCCTGATCAACGCCAACGAGTCCACTTATATACCGGCCGGGCACAAACACCGCCTGACCAACCCGGGCATCATCGACCTGGTGATGATCGAGGTGCAGAGCGGCGAATACCTGGGCGAAGACGACATCGTGCGTTTCGATGACATCTATGGGCGTGCGCCTGCCGAAGTGAAGAAATGACATGCGCACCTCGTTGATTATTCCGACCCGTAACGCCTCCAGCCACCTGGCGCGGCTGCTGCCGGCACTGAAGATGCAGACCCTGCAGCCGGACGAAATGCTGGTGGTCGACAGCGCCTCCAGCGATGACACCGTGGCGCGCTTTCGCGACTACGGTGCGCGGGTCGAGGTGATCGACGCGCGTACCTTCAACCACGGCGGCACGCGGCGCTGGGCCAGCGAACAGGTGAGCGGTGACGCGCTGATCGTGATGACACAGGACGCCATTCCCGCCACCCCGGAAACCTTCGCCAACCTGCTCGCGGAATTGCAGCAGGACCCGCTCAATGGCGTGGCCTACGGGCGCCAGTTGCCGCACCCGGATGCCGGAGTGCTGGGGGCGCAGTCGCGACACTTCAATTACCCGGCCCAAAGCCGCAGCAAGCGCCTGGCCGATGCGCCGGAACTGGGGATCAAGACCTGTTTCAGCTCCGATTCGTTTTCCGTCTATCGGCGCAGCGCCCTGCACGCCGTAGGCGGCTTCCCCGTCGATGTCATCGGCAGCGAAGACGCCTACGTCGCGGCACGCATGCTGATCGAAGGCTACACCGTGCGCTACGCCGCCTCCGCGCAGGTGTACCACTCCCACGATTACCGGCTCATGGACGAGTTTCACCGCTACTTCGACATCGGCGTGTTCTACGGTCGCGAACCGTGGATACGCCAGGCCTTTGGCGATGCCGGCGGTGAAGGTAAACGCTATGTACTGGCTGAACTCGCGGCATTGCGCGCAGCCGGTGCCTGGCACCGCGTACCCGAAGTACTGGTGCGCAGCGCGTTCAAGTTGCTCGGCTATCGGCTGGGTCATCAGGAACGCCGGCTACCTCTGGCCCTCAAGCGGCGCATCAGCATGTTCCCCGGTTATTGGAGGTGAGCATCATGACCTACAGGAAATCCTATTTGATGAAACGAACCGTGCTCGTCCTGGCCATGATGGCCTTGGCCGCCTGCAATACACCCGCGCGCATCGTCGCGCCTGATGACAAGACCGTCGAGGAAGGCAAGCGCGCCCTCGACCAACTGGCCCAGCTGCCGCCGGCGGTGGAACGCATCCGCGTCGGCGATCAGTTGCGCATCGTGCGCGACGCCGGGGAAATGCCGACGCTGTCGGCGTTCAACGTCAGTACGATCTACGAGCTGACGCTGTACACGGTGCAAAGCGACGGCAAGATCAACTACCCGTTCCTGGGCCCGATCCAGGTCGCCCGGCGCACGCCGACGGAAGTGGCCGACGAGCTCAGCAACAAGCTCGCGCCGGTGTATCGCGAGCCGCGGGTGACGGTGAACATCAACCAGGCGCCGGCCAATTCGATCATTGTCGGCGGCGCGGTGAACAACCCGACCACGGTGGCGATCGCCTCGGCCAACACCCTGGAGCAAGCCATTGTCGGCGCCGGCGGGGTGAACCCGGCGGGCAATGCGAGCATGGTCGCGCTGCTGCGCGAAGATAATCAGGGCGTCTATCGTGCTTACTTCCTGGACTTCAGCCAATACCTCAAGACCGGTCCCAACGGGCGCAAACAAGTGCCCCTGCAACGAGGTGACGTGGTGTTCGTGCCCAAATCCAATGTGGGCGAGCGCATCCAGGGCGTGGATACCTACCTGAACCAGTTGATCCCATTCACCAAGTCGATCGGGGTTGGCTACAACTACACCCGAACCAGCGGCGGCAGTAACTAAAGGAGCGACATCCCATGATCGAGATCCGTTCTTTTCGCGATCTTCTGCGCCTGTTCTTCATCTTTCGCAAAGAGTTCAGGCTGGCGGCCATCGCGGCGCTGGTGATCATTCTGCTGGGGGCTTTCCTGCTGCCGGCCAAGTACGAATCCACCGCGCGCCTGTTGGTCAAGCCGGGGCGTGACTCGACGCTGCCAATCGAAATCAGCAACCGCCAGGCGCTGGTGATGCCCAGCACCCAGCGCGACCCGATTGTCGATGAAGAACGCCTGCTCACCGGGCGCCCGATCGTCCGCGCGGTGGCCGAGCATTACCTGGAAGTCATCGACACAATGCCGCCGCCGGAAGGCGTCTGGAAGCGCACCAAGTACTACGTCAAAAACGGTATCGGCGCGGTGTTCGACGGCGTACGGGTGGTGCTGGAAACCGTGGGCGTCGTCGAAAAGACCACACCGGTGGAGCGCCTCGCCGCGAGCCTGGAGAAGAACTTCGAAGTCAGCCACGCGGCGGGCTCCACGGTAATGGACATCAGCTTCAAATGGGGCGACCCGCAAATCGCCCAGGCGGTGGTCAAGAGTTGGGTCGAGACCTACATCAACGAACGCACCGAGGCCCTGGGACGCAAGAGCCTGTATGCCTTCTATGAAGGTCAGGCGGCCAACAGCGCGACCGAAATCAAGAGCTACAAGCAGCAGATCCTCACCCACCTGAACCGGATCGGCGCGGCAAGCATCACGGACCGCCTGGAAGATTTATCCGAACGCATCAACGTACTGCGCGGCGAGACGTTCAACACCAGTCGCTTGATCGCCTCGTCCGACAGCGCCATTGCGAGCACACGCACCCAGCTCAAGACCCAGCCCAAGGAAGTGACCACGGTTCGCCAGATTGCGCTGAACCCGCAGCAGCAGGACTTGCGTCGCCTGCTCAACCAGAAGCTGCTGGAAAAAGCCGACATGATGCGCACCTACACCGATAATGCGCCGCCGGTCAAAGCGCTGGACGCGTCGATTCGAGCGATGCAGGTCCAGGTTTCAAATGAAAGCAACACCGTGCAAAGCTCGGAAAACCGCGCGCCGAACACACTCGAAATCCACTTGCAGCGCGTGCTGCTTGATGAGTCCAGCAACAACCTGGCGCTGCGTACCCAACTGGTGCAACAGCAGAAGCAACTGGTCAGCCTCGAAGCGCAACGCAAGGAAGCGCTGGAGATTGAGCCGGAGCTGGCGCGCCTGTCCCGTGAGCTCAACACCACCGAGCGCAACTACGCGCTGTACGTGGATAACCTGGAAAAATCGCGCATCGACCGTGAGCTGGATAACAGCCAGATCAGCAACATTGCAGTGATCGAGGAAGCCACCCTGAACCCAGGCCGCATCTTCCCGAAAACCCTGGTGATGCTGTTTTTGGCGATCCCGTTCGCCATCGTCGTTGGCCTGTTGGTGGTCTACCTGTGCTACTTGCTCGACCAACGCATTCACGATGGCGGCCTGGTGGAACGCAAGTTCGGCCTGCCGCTGTGGACCACGCTGCCTGAGCTGGACACCAGCACCGCGCAAGGCACCAACGCGTTCAATGCGAGCATTTACCGGTTGTACGGCCTGCTGCAGTTGGACCGAGTGGCCGAACGCGGCCTGACCCTCGGGCTGACCTCGGCGCGCCACGGTGAAGGGGTGACCTTCGTGGTGGAGCAACTGCGCCAATTGCTCCAGGAAAACGGTATCACCGTGCGCGTTGGCGGGGCTGATCCGGCGGTTCCAGGCGAAGTGGTGCTGCTGGACGCCTCAGCGCTGCTGGACAACCGCGATGCCTTCGTCAACCTGCGCCGCGCCGACCTGATCGCGCTGGTAGTGGAAGCCCAGAAAAGCACGGTGCCGGTGGTCGAGCACGCGCTGTCGATCCTCAACACGGCGTTCGGCAAAGTCGACGGCATCATCATCAACCGACGTAAATTCGAAGTGCCGGCCAAAGTGCTGCGCACCATCGCCAAATACCGGGGGGCGTTCTGATGCGCATCGCCCTGCTTGCACCTTTGCCGCCGGAAAAAAACGGGATCGCCGACTATGCGAACCATTTCAAGACGGCACTGGAGCAGTTGGGCGTGACGGTGCTGACACCGTTGAGCGGCGTGGAAGGCTCGAGCGCGGCGATCAGGCAGGCCGTTGCCGCGTTCGACTGGCGCAGCGTGGACCTGGTCCACGCCGAGCTGGGCGGTGGGCGCCTGGGGGAGTTCCTGGCCTTGCGCGAGTTGCGCAAGGGCTACCCGGACCTGCCGCTGACGGCCACCGTACATGACCCCGAGCGTATCGTGTGGCGGCGCGAGCACCTGCCCTTCCCGCTCAACCTGCTGGAGCGTCTGCCCAGCCCGTTGCCGCAGGCGGCCGTGGTGCTGGCAGACCCGCTGACCCTGCGCGAAGAACGCCAGGTCGCGCGGGGCCTGACCCGGCTGATCACCCTCACCCGCCTGGGCGCCGATTGCCTCAGCCAGAGGATGCAACTGCCGGCCGGTAAGGTGGCGGTCATCCATCACGCCAACCTGGCGATTCCAGCCGTGGCCTTGCCGCCGCTGGATACGCTGCACCTGCTGTATTTCGGTTTTATCTACCGTGGCAAAGGCATTGAAGACCTGTTGCAGGCCCTGGCCGCCGTCTTCGAGCAAGCCCCCCAATTGCGTGACCGTGTGCGCCTGACCCTGGCCGGTGGCACTGCAGCCGAAATGGCGTTTGGCGCGGGCGGCAATTACCTGGAGCAGTTGAACCGCCAGATCGCCGACCTCGGCCTGGCCGGCGTCATCGATTGGCGGCTGAACCTGCCGGCCGACGAGATTGCCCAGACGATCCAGGCCCACCATGTAATGGTGCTGCCGTACCGCGAATCGAAAAAACTCGGCCTGCTCGGCCGTCAGCGCGGCACCAGTGGCGCGCTGTCATGGGCCGCCGCGTGCGGGCGCGGAGCAATTACCTCCGATGCGCGGGCGTTTGCCGAGGAAGTTGCCAGCGGTAACGGCGCGATCTATCCCGAAGGCGATGTGGCCGCGCTGGGCGAACAGTTGTTGCGCCTGGCGCGTACGCCGAGCCTGGCCCAAGAATGGGCCGAACGCGCCGGGGCAATCGGCCGCGAACGTCTGTGGCCGCTGACGGCGCAGCACTTCAAACACCTCTTCGAACAGGTAATGACGGGAGCCCCGTATGGCGCGTAAACGTACCTACTTCGCCACCCTGGCGCTGGTCGCCGCCCTGGGCCTGACCGCCTTTATCTGGGGGCGCCCGGCCGACGCCGAGAACCATGTGCTCAAGGGTAACAAAGTGGTGGTGTGGAAGGACTTCCTCGGCGTCAACGCGCAGTTCCTGTGGTTCAGCCCCGAGCGCTACCAGCTGCAGATCGACCGACTCAAGGACCTGGGCCTGGAATGGGTGCGCCTGGACCTGCATTGGGACCAACTGGAGCCGGTCGCCGACCAGTACCAGGTGGCGACCCTGGACCAGTTGGTGAACAAGCTTAAAGACAACCAGCTCAAGTCGGTGTTTTACCTGGTCGGCTCGGCGCCCTTTATCACCACCGCGCCGGTGGGCGCGCCCTACCAGGATCAGTACCCGCCGCAAGACCCGAATGTGTTTGCGATCCGCATGGCGCTGTTGGCCCAGCGCTACCCCAGCGTCGACGCCTGGCAGGTGTGGAACGAGCCGAATTTGCTGGGTTTCTGGCGCCCCGAGGCGGACCCGGCCGGTTATGCCCGGCTGCTGCGCACCACCGCCGCCGCATTGCGCGCCGTCGCCCCGAACAAACCGGTGGTGGCCGCCGGCATGGCGTTTTTCAGCGAAATGCCCAACGGCCAGACCATGCTTGATGCGCTCGATGCCCTCGGCGTGCCGAGCCTGGGCACGGTCATGTCCTACCACCCTTACACGCAACTGCCCGAAGGCAATGACCCGGCCAATCTTGATTTCGTGGCCAAGACCACCGCCCTCAATCAGAAGCTGCGCAACAGCGGTGTGAAAACCCTGTGGAGCACCGAGTGGGGCTGGTCGAACTACCTCGGGCCCAAGGAAGCCCAGGACATCATCACCCAACAGGGCCAGGCCGATTACGTGATTCGCCGATTGGCACTGATGAGCGCGCTGGATTTCGACAAGATTTTCCTGTTTACCCTGAGCGACCTGGACCAGCGCGCCAGCGTACGCGACCGTGCCTACGGCTTGCTCGATATCGACGCCAAGCCCAAGCCGGTCTACACCGCCTTGAAGAATTTCCTCGACGTCAGCGGCCCGCAACTGACCCCCGGCGACCCGCCCACCGCCGACCAATTGCCCGACGGCCTGTTCAGCATCGGCTGGACCCGCGCCGACGGGCGCAAGCTGTGGTTTTTCTGGTCGGCCCGTGGCGGCAGCGCGCACTTGCCAGACCTGGCCAGCGCGACCCTGTACGACCCGTTGCGCGGCACGCAGACACCGGTGAGCGGCACCAACGGGCTGACTGTCCCGGTCAAGTCGAACCTGCAAATTCTGTTATGGGATTGAAGCCCGCCATGCGCATTTTATGGATCCTGCCCTACTCGCCCTGGCCCACCACCAGCGGCGGCAAGACGCGCCAGTTCCACCTGTTGCGCAGCCTGGCGGCGCGTGGGCACCGGATCACCTTGCTGCTGCACGACAAACATCCGGTGTCGCTGACCGATCGCCAGGTGCTGGAAGCGTTTCTCGAGCAATTGATCATCCTGCCGCGCCGACCGCTGCGCAGCGTGAAAACCCTGGTGGCCGGGCTGTTTGCGCCCTACCCGTTGCTGGCCAGTGTGAACGGTTTATCGGGAGCGTTGCAGGACAGGTTCAACCAACTGCTCAACGAACATTGGGACGTGGTGCAGGTCGAGCACACCTACACCTTCCAACCTTACGAAGAAGCCCTGGTACGTAAATCCCAGCCCTTCGTACTGACCGAACACAACGTTGAGTCGGCGCTCGGCGCGGCCACCTACGACCGCTTGCCGCGTTGGGCGCTGCCATTCATTCGTTATGACCAATGGCGCTACATGCGCTGGGAGCGTCGCGTGATGCGCCAGGCCACTCAGGTGGTGGCGGTCACCGACAGCGATGCGCAGGTGCTGGAAACAATCGCCGGCAAACCGGTGCCGGTGGTGGTCAATGGCGTGGACTGCGACCACTTCGCCGGCGCCCAACCCGACCCATCGACGCGCCGCGTGCTGTTCCTCGGCAACTATGAGTACGCACCCAATGTGGATGCCATCGAATGGGCCCTGGATGAAATCCTGCCCAACGTCTGGGAGCGCTGCCCCGACGCGCGCATGAGCGTGTGCGGCTTCGGCATGCCCGGCAGTTGGCGCGAACGCTGGCAGGACCCGCGCATCGAATGGCAAGGCTTTGTACCAGACCTGTTGAGCCTGCAATCGACCTGTTCGGTGTTTCTCGCGCCGTTGCGCCATGGCGGTGGTTCAAAGCTCAAGGTGCTCGAAGCGCTGGCCGCCGGCCTGCCCCTGGCCAGCACCGAACAGGGCGTGTCGGGCCTGGACCTGGTGGACGGCCTGGATTACCTCGGCGGGCAAACCGCCGCCGGCCTGGCGGACGCCGTGGTGCGCCTGCTGCAATCGCCCGAAACCGCCGCGCCCATGGGTGAAGCCGGCCGCGCCTATGTGCGGCGGGCCCACGACTGGAGCGTTGCCGCCAGCCAACTGGAGCAGGTGTACGCGACCCTCTCGCCGCTCAATCAAAAGGAGCCCGCATGCGTGTAGGCCTGGATTACCGCACCGTCGGCACCTCACCGCAATCGGGCATCAGTCGCCAGGTGTATGCGCTGGAAAACGCCCTGCGCAGCCTGCCGGACCTGGAACTGGAGCGGTTTACCGTGGCGCCTTTGGGCGATGAAATGCGTCTGCGGGCCCACTGCCCGGACTGGGGCTGCGCGAAAACGGCGATGCACCAGCCGCAGAATCGCCTGCGCTTCGAAGCCGGTTTTTTACCCCGCGTCCTGCGCGAACAGCACATCGACCTGTACATCAGCACGTTCAATATGGGCCTGCCGTTACCGCCCAAGCCCAAGGGTTTGCGTACCGTGGTGCTGCTGCATGACCTGTTCCAGATCACCCTGGACAACTATCACGCCAGCCGCCTGAAAGCACTGGTGTACAAGACCACCGATCGCCTGTCGATTGCCTACGCGGTACGCAGCGCCGACCGGGTGTGGACGCCCTCCCGATACAGCGCCGACGAAACCGCACGGTTGTTTCCCCAGGCGGCGGGCAAGATTCGCGTGCTGGCCAATCAAGTGGACGGTTTCAACGAACCGGCGGCGGACCTGTCGGCGCGCCAATTGCCCAGTGGGTTCTGGCTGCTGGTCGGCACCCGTGAATTGCGCAAGAACGTGCCGTTCCTGGTGGAGGCCTGGCAGCAGGCGCGGCGCCTGTCCGTCAACGTACCGGAACTGGTGCTGGTGGGCAGCCTGGAGCATTTGCCCGAAGCGCAGCGCACGCTGGCGGGCATTCATGCGTTGAGTGGCGTGAGCGACGCCGAGTTGCACGGGCTGTACCGCCAGGCGTCACGTGTGTGGCAACCGTCCTACGCCGAGGGTTTCGGTTTGCCGGTGATTGAAGCGTTGAGCGTCGGCACTCCCGTGGCCGTGGCCAGCGGCACCTCGCTGGACGAAATCACCCCGCCATCGGCGCCACGCTTTTCGCCCACCGATGGCCCCGCCCTGGTGCAACTGATGCTGAACCTGGCTGAACGCGGCGATGAAGGCACGTCCGAACACCATCGCCAATGGGCCGAACGTTTCAATCAACACGCCTATCGCCGGCGCCTGGCCGAACTGATCGAGGAGCTGAAATGAGACTCCCCCTGGCAAGCCTCGTCTCCATCCTCTTCGGCGTGCTGTTTGGCGTGGTCGCCCTGGCGCTTTCACCGGCCAAGGCGTTTCTCGCCGTGCTTGGCCTGGCAGCGGCCGTGACCATCCTGCGCTTTCCCTTCTGGGGCTTGTTGCTGTTCGCCCTGGTCGCGACTTTCATGCCCTACTCCACGCTCAACCTGGGCATCCGCAGTACGGTGTGCGAAGCCATTCTTGCGCTGACCTGGGGCGCGGTGCTGTGGCACAGTTTTCTCTCACGCCTGCCGGATGCGCCGCGCCTGGCACGCCGCCCCACCGACCAGATGCTGTTGTGGCTGATGCTGTTCAGCGTGTTCCCGTTTATCGTCGGCCAGGTCAGCATCCATGCCGAAACCAGCGGCGTGGCCAACTGGCTGCGCTGGTTGTTGAACTTGTCAGGAGTGTTTCTTACGGCCAAGTTGCTGGTGGATTACAAGCGCCGCGAAAGCCTGGTGATTGCCTTGCTGCTGGGGACCCTGGCGATGCTGGTGATGTCCATTGCGGTGTTCGTGCGCACGCGTTCCGGGGCAGGGATTGCGCCGATCCTGGCGCTGCTCAATTACGGCAACTTCGACATGTTGAAATTCGGCCTGGAAGCCATGTCGTCGCGCATGGGTTCGCCGTGGATGCACCCGAATGCCATCGGCGGAATCATGGCGCTGCTGCTGCCCCTGGCCTTCTGCTACGGCATGACCGAACAGGGTTGGAGGCGCGCGCTGGGCCTGGGCGTGGCGTGCCTGGGAGCGGCGGCGTTGCTGCTGGCCAGCAGCCGGGGGGCGATGGTCAGCCTGGCGTTGGTGCTGATATGGCTGGCCACCCGGCGCGTGCCTTACACCGGACGTTTACTGATGATCGGGGCTGCGCTGACTGTAGCGTTGGTGATGGCTTATCCGCCGTTGCAGGAACGCCTGGCGACGATTTTCTCGTCGAGCAACGCCAGCACCGAAGTGCGTTTCGACGAATACAGCATGTTTCCGCAAGCCGTGGCGGCTTACCCGTTCGGCATCGGTTTCAAGGTTGACCCGCCGGTGCCGGGCACGCAATTGCTGGGGATCTCCAACCTGTGGCTGAACTTCATCTACAAGACCGGCGTGGTCGGCATGCTGTTGTTCATCGCGGTCACTGTGCGCTGGTGGCGTGAGGCCCGGCCGGAAAAAGGCCCGATCCGCCTGACCAAGGACAACGCATTGTGGCTGGGCAGCATGGCCGGGATTCTGTCGGCGCTGGTCAGCGGTCTGTTTGACCACTATTTCAGTTTTGCCGTAGTGATGGTGGCGCTGTTCTGGCTGATGGTGGGGATTAACGTGCTGGAGGCGCGCCGCTTGTTCCCGGCGCGCCTGCCTCAGGTCAAGACGGTGGCGTTCAGCAAGCCAGTGCTTGATGGTGCGCGCTCCTGATGCTCGGCTCTGCCGCGTGGCTGACTGTGGCGACCCTGCTGGGCCTGTGCCTGGGGTTTGCGCGCGAGTGGTTGCTGGTGGCGGCCTGGGGCGCGGGCGAGCGCAGTGATGCGTTCCTGATCGCGCTGTTCCTGCCCGAGGCGCTGCGCATGTCGCTGGCCGGCGGCGTGTTGAGTGCCGCCGCGTTGCCGTTGTACCTGCAGCGCCAGGACGGCGAGCGCCTGGACTGGCTGGCGGTGCTGTTCCCAGCGTTGATGCTGATCGCACTGATTACCAGCCTGTTGCTGATGCTGTTGGCGCCGTGGCTGGTGCAGGTGCTCGGCCCTGGGCTGGCGGCCGGCGCCGCGGCCCTGGCCGCGAGCAATCTGCAGATCGTGGCGTGGTGTGTACCGGGCTTGATGCTGCATGCGCTGTTCAGCGTGCCGTTGCAGGCCAGCGAGCGGTTTGTGCTGGCGGGGTTGGGCTCGCTGCTGTTCAACCTGCCGCCGGTGACGTACCTCGCAGTGGCAGGCGCCGCCAGCCAGCCGCACAGCCTGGCGCTGGCATGCCTGCTCGGCAGCGCGTTGATGCCACTGGCGCTGCTGCCGTCGCTCTGGCGCCAGGGCTGGCGACCCTGGCGCGTGCAACTGTCACTCGCACCCTTGCGCGAGCTGGGCCAGCGCATCGGCCCCCTGTTGCTGAGCAACGGTGCCAGTCAGGGCCTGGCGTTGATCGAGCGCGTGGTGGCGTCGCTGTTGGGGGAAGGCGCGGTAACTTGGGTCAACCTGGCACGCAAGCTGATGAACCTGCCGCTGATTGCGTTGATGAGCCTCAATCAAGTCCTGCTGGGCATGATGAGCCGACGCCAGGGCGACGAGCGCCTGGCCCTGCTCAAGCGCGGCCTGGAAACCGCCAGCGTGCTGACCTTGCCGGCCGGCGTCGGCCTGGTGGCGGCGGCGCCAAGCCTGGTGGCGCTGCTGCTGCCCAACCAGGCGGCGGGCTCGCCGCTGCCGCCGTTGCTGGCATGGTTTGCCGTGCCCCTGGTATTCGGTGCCTGGAACGCCCTGCTCGCGCGTTACGCCTACGCCGCCGGGGATACGCGTCAGCCGCTGCGCTGCGAACTGCTCGGCAGCCTGGTCAACGTGCTGTTGCTGAGTGTGCTGCCGCTTGTGTTCGGCTTGGCCGGCATCCCCCTGGCGGCGCTGGCGGGCGTGGTCTGTACCGCGCTGCTGCTGATGCAACGCCAGACGTTGCTAGGCGCCCTGCCCTGGGCCCGGCAATGGCTGATCAGCGCAGTGCTGATGGGGCTGGCGGCGCTGCTGTTGTTTCGAATCGAAGGCGTGTGGCTGCAACTGGGCTTGAGCACCCTGGCGGGCGCCGCAGTGTTGCTGGGGATGGGGCTGTGGCTGAAGCCATGGCGCAAGGCGTGACTAATCGTTCGGGACGACTTGAATGAAACATCGTTGGGTTCAAATGGATATCGCCAAAGGCATCGGTATCCTGGTTATCGTGTACGCCCACAGTTGGTTTGTCGCCAACTCGCGGGATTTGCTCTACCCGATCATTGCCTCGTTCGTGCTGCCGTTGTTCTTCTTTTTATCCGGGGTGTTCTTCAAGCCCGAGCAGCCGTTCGTGGAGATGGCGGTGCGCAAGGCCGATGGCTTGCTCAAGCCGTTCTTCTTCACCATGTTGGTGTATGTGATCGTGCGCGCTGTGCTGCGCGGGCAGCCGTTGCTGCCGGACATCGGCGGCGTGCTGTACGCCTCGGTGGATACCATCCCATGGCAGGCGTTGTGGTTTTTGCCGCACTTCTGGGCGGCGATCCTGTTCAGTTGGTTGATGCTGCGGCTGATCCAGCGCCTGAAGATGCCGTTGCTGGCTGCGTGCCTGCTGGTCGGCGCGCAACTGTTGCTTGGCATCTGGATACTGCCGTGGTTCTGGCAAGTGCCGGTCAGCGTCGGCGAGCAGACCAGGACAATGCCCGGCCTGCCCTTCAGCCTCGATGTGACGCTGATCAGCAGCACCTACTTCATCTACGGCTACCTGCTGCGCGATTGGTTGCGCCGGCATGAGGGCTCGCTGCTAACGCTACTGATTTCGGTGGCGCTGTTCGCAGCGGTGTTCCTCTATAGCCACGACACCATGGACCTGGCGCAGCGTCGTTACGATCATTGGTTGTGGACCAGCCTGCTGGCGGTGATCGGCGTGTACCTGTGCTGGGCGCTGGCGCGGGTGTTGATGGTGTCGACCCTGATGACCCGGGTGATGACCTATATCGGCCAATCCACCTTGATCCTGTTGATCTTCCACGGCGAGATCCAGCACAAGACTTTCGACCTCATGGAGCGCCTGGGCCTGCATCCGCTCATGGCGGCGTGTGTGGGTTTTGTGGTGGCGGTGGTGGTGCCGTTGCTGATCGGGGAAGTGATCAAGCGGGTGGCATTCCTGCGGTTTTTCTACTTTCCGTTTCCGGTGCGTAAAGCGCCTAAACCTTGAGCAGGACTGATGTAGGAGCGAGCTTGCTCGCGAAAAACTCACAGGCACCGCGTTCATTCAGAAAGCACGCGTTATCGTTGACGTTTTTCGCGAGCAAGCTCGCTCCTACAGACGGCGGTGTATGCTCAGTCGTCGAGTTGTTGCGGCGCGGGCTTGCTACCCGGCTTGGCCGGTTTCGCGCCCTTCGCAGGAGCGGGTTCGACCGGTGCAGGTTCTGCTGCGGCAGCCGCTTCTTTTTCAGCCATCGGCATCTGGTCGATGGTGCTGAAAAACTCTTTCAGATCGAGCGTATCCGGCGGCACGTTCTTCTCGAGCTTCTTGTCACCGTCCTTGCCCACCAGGATCACCTTGGTGCCGCTGCCGACACCCAGCTTGAGTGCACGGATCAGCGCATTGGTTTCAGGCGGCGTGAGCTTTTTGCTGTCCTTGGGGTCCTTGGCGAACTTCTCGCCTTCGGCGCCGATGCTGCCGAACTTCACGGTGTAGAGCACCATGCTGCGCTCTTCGAAGGACTGCTTGGTGGCAGGCTCTTGCAGTTGTTTCTTGAGCGTGGCCAAGGTCGGGTTACCGGCATCGAGTTCCACTACGACCAGCGGGCGGGTTTTGCCCAGCTCCAGCTTGAGCGGATTATCATCGGCAGCCAACAGCGGCCCCGTAAAAGCCATCAAGGTAGCCAGGGTCAGCGACCGGATGAGCATGCGCACCTCCTTTGAATTCCATGCAGGGTTCTTGAGTTTCATGTCTGCGACAGTCAAATTCAAGGATGATTCCTACGCCACGTTGAGAAGCGTAGGTCAGGACGCATGCTACGCAAGGGTTTGCAAGGCGGTGAGGTCATTGTTTCCTCTGATTACGAGGCCGGCCAGTCCGGCCAATGTCGGGCGAACACGGGTTCCACAATCGGGTCGGCGTCCACCCGCTCCAGGGTGTGGGCAAAGCCTGGCGCCAGATCGTGCAGCGCTTCCCGCGCCTCGTCCCAGCGCGACACCGCCGCCGCCATGATACCCAGTGCGTTGGGGACGTCATCGGGCGTGAACAACTGGTCGGCAAACTGATCGGCGAACACCACCCAGGCCTGATGCAGATAGCGCCGCGTGCCGGTGGTCAGTTGCGCTTGCAGGGCTTGATCCGCGTCGCCCAGCCAGCGTTGCGGGTAGTCGATGATGCCGATGGCCGAATAGCAATTGGCGGCGATATACAGCAGGCCGCGCAGAATCTGCGCGCGGTTGCCGGCCAGCAGGTCGGCCTGGGGATACTCAAGGCCCAGGTGGATCAGGATAGCGGCGCTTTCGGTCAGCACCTGGCCATCAGGGGTGACCAGGGTGGGAATCTGTTTCAAAGGATTGATGCGTGCAAGGGCTTCGCTGCCCTCGCCGTCCTGCCAGGAACTGGCCTCCACGCGATGCCACTGCACTGCGCAGCGTTGCAGGGCGATTTCGATCATGCAGGAACCGGACTCATCGGTGCCGTAGAGTGTGTACATGAACGTTTCCTCCTGAGTGAGAGTGCGTGCGGTCGTTCGCCTAGAAAAGGCCCATCTGACCGCCCACCAAAGTGCCAAAATTATCGTTCACGAACGGCAGGATCGCATCCGCCACCGGCTGCAATTGCCGGGTCACATAATGATCGTAGTCGATCGGCGCTTGCCGCACCTCCAGCGGCTCCGGGCCGTTGACGCTGATCACATAGCTGATCCAGCCGCCGCGCTGGTACTGGCGCGGGCGCCCGAGACGGTCGTTGTATTCATCGGCCAGGCGTGCCGCGCGCACATGGGGCGGGACGTTGCGTTCGTAGTCATGCAACGCTCGGCGCAGGCGCTTGCGGTAGATCAGCAGGTCGTCGAGTTGACCGCTCAAGGTGCGACGCACGTAATCGCGGACATAATCCTGATGGGGCTGGCGATGGAAGATGCGCCGGTAGAGCTCCTGCTGGAATTGCCGGGCCAGGGGCGACCAGTCACTGCGCACGGTTTCCAGCCCCTTGTAGACCATCTCTTCGCTGCCATCGCCACGCACCACCAGGCCGGCGTAGCGCTTCTTGCTGCCCTCCTCCGCGCCACGAATGGTCGGCATCAGGAAGCGGCTGAAATGGGTTTCGTATTGCAGTTCAAGGGCGCTTTGCAGGCCGTACTCGGTGCGCAGATGGCTGCGCCACCAGTCGTTGACCTGCTGCACCAGCGCCTGGCCGATACGGCTGGCGTCCTCGTTGGAATGGGCGCTGCCGAGCCAGACGAACGTGGAGTCGGTGTCGCCGTAGATCACTTCATAACCCTGGGCTTCAACCAGTTCACGGGTCTGGCGCATGATCTGGTGGCCGCGCATCGTGATCGACGACGCCAGCCGCGTATCGAAGAACCGGCAGCCGCTGGAACCGAGCACCCCGTAGAAGGCGTTCATGATGATCTTCAGGGCCTGGGACAACGGCGCATTGTGTTCGCGCTTGGCCACTTCGCGCCCCTCGGAAACCCGCGTGACAATGGACGGCAGGCAATGCCGGGTGCGGGAGAAACGCGCGCCGCGAAAGCCTTCCACCGAGTCGCTGTCGTCGGGATGCTTGAGGCCTTCGATCAGGCCCACCGGGTCGATCAGAAAACTGCGGATGATCGACGGGTAGAGGCTTTTGTAGTCCAGCACCAGCACCGACTCATAGAGGCCCGGACGCGAATCCATGACAAAGCCGCCGGGGCTGGCCTGGGGCGGCTTGTCGCCGAGGTTCGGCGCGACGAAGCCCTGGCGGTGCATCAACGGCATGTAGAGATGGGTAAACGCCGCGACGGAGCCGCCATTGCGGTCGGCAGGCAGGCCGGTGACGCTCGCGCGTTCGAGCAGGAACTTGAGCAGGTCGGTCTTCTCGAAAATTCGTGTGACCAACTCGCAGTCCTTGAGGTTGTAGCGCGCCAGGGCAGGCTTGTCCTCGGCGAACATGCGGTTGATTTCATCCATGCGCTGGTAAGGCGTGGAGATGTCCTTGCCTTCACCGAGCAGGGTTTGCGCGACGTTCTCCAGGCTGAACGACTCGAAGCTCCAGGTGGCCGAGCGCAGGGCTTCGATACCGTCGATGATCAAGCGTCCCGCCGCCGCCGCGAAGTAGTGATTGCGGCTGCCATGTTCGCGCCAGGTCATGGCTTCGCCGCCGCGCCCAAGCAGAAGGGGCACGTTCAGGCGCTGGGCATGTTCGTGCAGTACGCGCAGGTCGAATTGCACCACGTTCCAGCCGATGATCGCATCCGGATCGTGGGTGGCCAGCCAGTGGTTGAGGCGTTCAAGCAGCTGGGCGCGGGTGTCGCAATACTCAAGCTTGAAATCCACCGCGTCGCGCTTGTTGGGTGGCCCGAGCATATATACCTGGCGCTCGCCGCAGCCTTCGAGGGCGATGGAATAGAGATCGCCCTGGGCGGTGGTTTCGATGTCCAGGGACACCAGCTTCAATGGCGGGCGGTAGTCGGGGGCGGGCTTCATCTGCGCGTCGAGCAGGATGCCGCTCGCATCCGCAGTGCCGCCGAACCACACTGGGGCGGTAATAAAGCGTTCCATCATGTAGCGCTCGGGCGGCCGCACGTCGCCTTCATAGACATCGACCCCGGCGCTGCGCAAACGCTTCTCGATGTCCATCAACTGGCGGTGCTGCCGGGCGTATAGGCCCAGGACCGGTCGGTGGTGAAAATCGCACAACTGCAACGCGCGCAACTCGATATCGCGCTCGTCCTTGAGCAGCCAGCCCAGCGGCTTGCGATGAAGCTCAGGGATAAACATCACCGAGGTCTGCACGGGTAGGCGAATGCACCGAGGCCCCTGGTCGGTCGCCAGCCAGAAGCTGACCTGCGTACCTGCCGGGGTGTCGCGCCAATGCCGGGTCAGGACAAAACCCTGCTGTAAATCCACCGTACCGCACCTCAGCAATTGCGTTCAGGGCGTGATTCTACTCGGCATCCGGGTAAAGGCGGCGCGTTAACTGTCATCTTACAAATTTGTTGCAGGGCATGAATTGACGGTTCAACATCATGCCCCGTCCGCGCCTAGGCCCGCCGGGCCTTGTTCAGATAGTTTTCAATATTGCCCATTTGCTCATCCCAGCCTCGGGAGTTCATCTTGAACGCTTTCTGGCGTCGAGCCTGGGGCACCTTGTCGAAGCCGGACTCCACCACTCGCAGCAGAATGCCCGGTGCGCGATCTTCAATGGTGAACTCCACCAGCGTCGGCTCTTCCTTGTCGTAGTCGATACTTTTATCTACCGCGAAGGGATGCCACCAGAAAGAAAACAGGGTTTGCGGCAGAATGCGTTCGATCCTGGCCTTCCACACCACATGTTCGTAGCCTGGATAAGTGATCTGCGCTTCGAGGGTTTCGCCGGCCACAAAGGTTTTTCCCTTGAGGGCGATACCGAACCAATCGCCAAATCGCTCGGCATTCGTGAGCGCTTCCCACACTTGTTTGCGTGATGCGTTGAGCAGGACTTTTCGTTCGATGCGATCCAATACGTGCATAAGTCACCTCCTCCATTGAACACTAGGCGACATCGACCAATGCGCAACTTTTGGTTATGCGCGATGATGATGACCCTATCCTTGACCTGGCCATAGGTTATGACTGAAGCGTTGAATGGAAGTTGCTTGTGCAAAGGCGTGCGCTACCAGGTGGACCGCTTGGACATGCCCATCAGTCACTGCCACTGCAACAGCTGTCGCAAGGCGCACGCGGCCGCGTTTGTCGCCACGGCCGGCGTGATGCGCGAACACTTTCGCTGGACTCACGGTGAAGAATTGCTGTCGTCGTTCGAGTCATCGCCGGGCAAGCAGCGCCATTTCTGCTCGCGCTGCGGCTCCCATCTGATCGCCGAACGCGCGCGCCAACCCCACGTAATCGTGCGGGTGGCGACGCTGGACGATGATCCGGGCACCAGGCCCACCGCCCGTATCTGGACAAGCCATGATGTGCCCTGGCTTGTTGATGATGATGTAGAGCGCTGGAGCGAATGGGAAGTCTGAGTCAAACGTGGGGATCGCCAGGCGCTTTGGCCGGCGTCGCATATTGCGGCTTCAAATGACCTTCCTGGTCGAGCAGCCAGGCATCCATGATCTGCCGCACCACCGGGCCCGCCACACGGCCACCGGCCTCACCGTTTTCGATCATTACTGAAATCACGATCTTCGGATGTTCGGCTGGCGCAAAGCCGACAAACAAGGCGTTATCGCGATGACGTTCCAGCGTCTTGTTGCGGTTGTAGCGCTCACCCTGCTTGATCGCCACCACCTGCGCGGTACCGCTCTTGCCGGCGATGCGGTATTGGGCACCTTGCGCGGCTGCGCGGGCGATACCGCGCGGGTCGTGCATCACCAGTTGCATGCCGTGGTTGACCTGTTCCCAGTCACGCGGGTCCTTGAGGACTACGTTGGGCATGGGGTTCTCATCCACCGGTGGCACGCCGTTGATGGTCTTGGCCAGGTGCGGCCGGTTCCAGACCCCCTTGTTGGCGATCAGCGCAGTGGCCTGGGCCAGCTGCAGCGGCGTCACCTGCATATAACCCTGGCCGATGCCCAGGATCACGGTTTCGCCGGGGAACCACGGCTGGCGGCGTGTGGCGCGTTTCCAGGCCTGGGAGGGCATCAGGCCGGCGGATTCTTCGAACATGTCCAGGGACACTTTCTGACCCAAGCCGAACTCAGCCAGGTAATCATGCAGGCGATCGATACCGAGTTTGTGAGCCAGGTCATAGAAGTAGGTGTCGTTGGAGCGCATGATGGCAGCATCCATATCCACCCAGCCGTCGCCGCTGTGGTTCCAGTTGCGGTATTTGTGATCGAAGTCCGGCAACTGGTAATACCCTGGATCGAACACGCGGGTTTGTGGAGTGACCACGCCACTGTCGAGCCCTGCGATGGCCACTTCTGGCTTGATGGTCGAGCCTGGCGCATACAACCCGCGGAGCACGCGGTTGAACAGCGGGCGATCGATGGAGTCATGCAGCGCGGCATATTCCTTGAAGCTGATACCGGTGACGAACAGGTTCGGATCGAAACTCGGCTTGCTGACCATGGCCAGCACTTCACCGGTTTGCGGATCCAGGGCAACCACCGAACCACGGCGATCGCCCAGGGCTTCTTCGGCGGCTTCCTGGAGCTTGACGTCGAGGCTCAGGACAATGTTTTTGCCGGGGATAGGGTCAGTGTGCTTGAGCACGCGCAGCACCCGCCCCTGAGCGTTGGTTTCGACTTCTTCATAACCGACGTGACCATGCAGTTCAGACTCGTAGAAGCGTTCGATGCCGGTTTTGCCGATCGACTGGGTACCTCGGTATTCCACTGAATCGAGGGCCTTGGACTCTTTCTCGTTGATTCGTCCGACATAGCCGATGGAGTGAGCGAAGTGCGCGCCCAACGGGTAGTGGCGGACGAACTGCGGCTCAACGTCGACACCCGGTAGACGGAACTCGTTGACGGCCAGGACGGCAATCTGCTCCTCGGTCAGCTCGTAGAACAGCGTGACGGGAACAAACGGATGACGGGCCTGTTTGAGCGCTTTGTCGAATACAGCGCGGTCTTCGGCGGGCAGATGCAACAAGCTGACAATCGCGTCCAACTCACCCTTGAGGTCGGTGGCGCGCTCGCGGGTGATGGTCAGGTTGTAGCTGGGTCGGTTGTCAGCCAGGACCACACCGTTGCGGTCATAGATCAAACCCCGCGTGGGGGTGATGGGCAGCACGTGGACGCGGTTGTTTTCGGAAATCGTAGAGTGATAGTCGTATTGCACTACCTGCAGGAAGTACATCCGGCCCACAAGGGCGCAGGTGATGCCGATCACCAGGAGTGCGCAGGCGAGCAAACGCTTGTTGACCAGACGGTGTTCTTTTTCGTGGTCCTTGATCGGTATCGGTTCAGGCATTTCTACAGCATCTCGTTGAAAAAAGGTCGACGCCGCGTCCTGCGGATGAAGATCAGTCCTTGTGAAAATGTGCTGCACCATACCAAAAATGCAGAAACACTTTGCATCGATTTCCCTTAGCGGTGGGTTATTTCATCCGGGAAAGCGCTGGAGGGTTGGTGCGCGTGCGAGTATCTAGTGTGCACTTGGCAAGCCGCTGCATTTTCGATCGCCCAAAACAAAACCCCAACTGCTTTCGCAATTGGGGTTTCGGAATTTAATCTTGACGATGACCTACTCTCACATGGGGAAACCCCACACTACCATCGGCGATGCATCGTTTCACTGCTGAGTTCGGGATGGGATCAGGTGGTTCCAATGCTCTATGGTCGTCAAGAA
>NZ_JYLM01000018.1 GCF_001439815.1 Pseudomonas orientalis
TTGCCCCACCACTCGGCACCTCGCCTAGGCTCGGTGTGCCCGAACGCAGGCTTGAATCCGTGGGCCGCCGCCACGCGCCATCCATGGCGCGGGGCGGCTAACCCGGCGTCCTGCCGGGTTACCCACGGATTCAAGCCTGCGTTCGGCCAGCGTGGTTTAACGGGGCGCCTGAGATCAAGATCAAAAGCGACTCGCTTCGCATCGTGGTTACGGTTGGGCTACAGCGTTGGGTAGATACGTCAGGCAACTGATTTGTTGCTGATGTAACGCTATCGGGGGCAAGCGCCCTCCCACATTTTGATCTTCAGTGGCTGTGGGATTTGGCTTGGTTCAAGCGCCCTTAGAAACCAACACTCCCTCCGTCGGTCAATGTGATCGGCGCCACAGCAGCTTGAGCGGCGCTGATATATAGTTCACCTCCCCGGTCCCCTCTGACTACGAGTGCCCCATGCTTAACAAAGGATTGTTCCTGGCCTGTGCGCTGGCCCTGCTGAGCGCCTGCGATTCTTCCGATAAACCGTCCGCGCCCTCTGCCCCGGCGGCAAGCGTGGCGCCCAAGCCGGCCAAGGCGGCGGTGGATGTGGCGGCGTTGAAGCAGCGTTACGCCGGGCGTGAGTTAAGCGTGGTGGATGTGTCCGAGGTGCAGTTGGACGGGGCCAGCACCTTGTCGGTGAGTTTCTCCATTCCCCTGGACCCGGATCAGAAGTTCGCCGACAAAGTCCATCTGGTCGACAGCAAGTCGGGCAAGGTCGACGGCGCCTGGGAGCTCTCGGATAACCTGATGGAATTGCGCCTGCGCCACCTGGAGCCGCAGCGCAAGCTGGTGCTGACGGTCGACGCCGGGGTCAAGGCGGTCAACGCCAACACCCTCGCCGCCGAGTACACCGCCCGCCTGGAGACCCGCGACCTGCAAGCCACCGTGGGTTTTGCCAGCCGTGGCACGCTGTTGCCGACGCGCCTGGCCGAGGGGCTGCCGGTGATCGCGCTGAACGTCGACAAGATCGACGTCGAATTCTTCCGCATCAAGGCCGAGTCCCTGCCGGCGTTCCTGGCGCAGTGGGGGCGCAATACCAGTCTGCAAAGCTACGAATCCCGCGAACTGCTGCCGATGGCCGATCTGGTCTACGGCGGGCGTTTCGACCTGAACCCGGCGCGCAACACCCGCGAGACTCTGTTGCTGCCGATTGCCGGCCTCAAGCAATTGCAGCAGCCCGGTGTGTACCTGGCGGTGATGCGTGCTTCGGGCACCTACAACTATTCGCAACCGGCCACCTTGTTTACCTTGAGTGACATCGGCCTGTCGGTGCACCGTTACGCCAATCGCCTGGATGTGTTTACCCAGGCGCTGGAAGGCGGCAAGGCGTTGAATGGCGTCGAACTGGAAATCCTCGATGCCGAAGGCCGTGTGCTCGGCCAGGGCAAGACCGAAGACGGTGGCCACGCCGAGTTGCCACTGCCGAAAAAAGCCCAGGTGCTGCTGGCCAAGCAGGGTGAACAGACCAGCTTGCTGCGCCTGGACAGTGCCGCGCTGGATCTGGCCGAGTTCGATATCGGTGGTCAGCCGTCCCATCCGCTGCAGTTCTTTGTGTTCGGCCCGCGTGACCTGTATCGCCCCGGCGAAACCGTGCTGCTCAACGCCCTGTTGCGCGACAAGGATGGCAACGCCGTCAAGCCGCAACCGGTGAGCGTCGAAGTGCGGCGCCCCGATGAACAGGTCAGCCGCAAATTCGTGTGGGAGGCCGACGCCTCAGGCCTCTATCAATACCCGCTGCAATTGGCCGGCGAAGCGCCGACCGGACGCTGGCAACTGGTATTCGACCTGGGCGACGGCAAGCCGCAGCTGTATGAATTCCTCGTCGAAGACTTCCTGCCCGAGCGCCTGGCGCTGGAGCTCAAGGGCAGCGACACCGCGCTGAGCCCGGCGGATGACGCGGTCATCCAGGTCAATGGCCGTTATCTGTACGGCGCGCCGGCCTCGGGCAATCGAGTCAGCGGGCAGGTCTATGTGCGCCCGCTGCGCGAGGCGGTAAAAAGCTTGCCGGGCTACCAGTTCGGCTCGGTCACCGAAGAGGAACTGAGCCAGGATTTCGAACTGGACGAAAGCACACTGGACGCCAAGGGTCAGGAAGCGCTGACCCTGGAAAGCAAATGGGCCGAGGCCAAGTCGCCCCTGCAATTGATCGTGCAGGCCAGTTTGCAGGAGTCCGGCGGCCGACCGATCACCCGGCGCCTGGTACAGCCGATCTGGCCGGCCGAGCAATTGCCGGGCCTGCGCGGGCTGTTTGACGGCACTGAAACCAACGGCGACGGACCGGCGGAATTCGAAGTGCTGGTGGCCAACCAGAACGGCCAGAAACTCGCCGCGCAGAATCTCAAGGTGCGTCTGGTGCGCGAGCGCCGCGACTATTACTGGAACTACTCCGACAATGACGGCTGGAGCTATCACTACAACGAGAAATTCCTCAACCTCGACGAACAAACCCTCGACATCAAGGCCGGCGACACTGCCAAGGTCAGCTTCCAGGTTGAATGGGGCCCGTACCGCGTCGAAGTCGAAGACCCGCAGACCGGCCTGATCAGCAGCCTGCGCTTCTGGGCCGGCTACCAGGCCCAGGACAACACCGAAGGCGGCGCCGTGCGCCCCGATCAGGTCAAGCTGGCTTTGGATAAACCCGCCTATGGCGATGGCGACACCGCCAACGTCACCGTCACGCCGCCGGCTGCGGGTAAAGGTTATCTGCTGGTGGAGTCCGCCGAGGGGCCGCTGTGGTGGCAGGAAATCGACGTGCCGGCCGAAGGCAAAAGCTTTGCCGTGAAGCTCGACCCGAAATGGTCGCGGCATGATCTGTACGTGAGCGCGCTGGTGATCCGTCCCGGCGAGCGCAAAGCCAATATCACCCCCAAACGCGCGGTGGGCCTGCTGCATCTGCCCTTGGACCGTACTCAGCGCAAGCTTGGCCTGACGCTGACGGCGCCGGAAAAAATGCGCCCCAAACAGCCGCTGACGGTGAAGATCGCCGCCAAAAACGCCGACGGCAGCGTGCCCAAGCAGGTGCATGTGCTGGTGGCCGCAGTGGACGTGGGCATCCTCAATATCACCGAATACCCCACCCCCGATCCGTACTCCAGCCTGTTCGGCCGCAAGGCCTACGGCGTCGACCAGTTCGACATCTACGGCCAGTTGATCGAAGCCGGACAGGGCCGTCTGGCCAGCCTGGCGTTCGGGGGCGATGCGGCACTGGCCAAGGGCGGCAAGCGCCCGGACACCAGCGTGACCATCGTCGCCCTGCAAAGCGCGCCGGTCACGCTCAACGAGCAGGGCGAGGGCGAAGTCAGCGTCAATATTCCGGATTTCAACGGCGAGCTGCGCCTGATGGCCCAGGCCTGGAGCGATGACCGCTACGGCATGGCCGAAGCCAAGACGGTGATCGCCGCGCCGTTGATTGCCGAGCTGTCGGCCCCGCGCTTCCTGGCCGGTGGTGACGAGACGACACTGGCGCTGGACCTGTCCAACCTGTCGGGCAAGGCGCAGAAGCTGCAGGTGCAACTGAGCGCCGAAGGGCAGTTGGAGCTGGTCAACGGCGGCGCACAAAACCTCGAGTTGAAACAAGGCCAGCGCACCACGCTGCGCATCCCGGTGAAAGCCTGGGGCGGCTTGGGCAACGGCAAGGTCAAGGTGACGGTAAGCGGCCTGGACCTGCCGGGTGAAAACCTGCCGCCGTTCAGCCGTGAATGGACCCTGGGCGTGCGCCCTGCGTACCCGGCGTTGCTCAAGCATTACCGCGCCGTGCTCAAGGACCAGCCATGGAGCCTGCCGTCGGGCACGCTGGATCAGTTCGACAGCTCGGGCCGCGAGGCGTTGTTGAGCCTGTCCAGCCGGCCGCCGTTGAACCTCGGCGCGCAGATCAGTGCGCTCAAGGCTTATCCCTACGGCTGCCTGGAACAAACCGCGAGCGGCCTGTACCCATCGCTGTATGCCGATGACGCCTTGCTTAAACGCCTGAGCATCAAGGGCGAGGCGGATGCCGAGCGTAAACGCAAGATCGAGCTGGGCATCGAACGCCTGCTGGGCATGCAGCGCTACAACGGCAGCTTCGGTTTGTGGGGCGCTGACGGCGAGGAAGAATATTGGCTCACCGCCTATGTCACCGACTTCCTGTTGCGCGCCCGCGACCAGGGGTTTGCGGTACCGGCCGAGGCGCTGAAGAAAGCCAGTGAGCGTCTGCTGCGCTATGTGCAGGAGCGCAACCTGATCGAAGTCGACTACAGCGACAACGCCGAACACACCCGTTTTGCCGTGCAGGCCTACGCCGGCATGGTCCTGGCGCGCAGTCAGCAGGCGCCGCTGGGGGCCTTGCGCAGTATCTTCGAGCGGCGCAGCGATGCGCGTTCCGGCTTGCCCCTGGTGCAGTTGGCCATTGCCCTGCAGAAAATGGGCGACCAGCCGCGTGCGGACCAGGCGCTGCTCGCCGGTCTGGCCGCGCAGCGCAGCGCCAAGGAATGGCTGGCCGACTACGGCAGCCCGTTGCGCGATCAGGCGATGATCCTGGCGTTGCTGGAAGAAAATGACCTGGCCAAGGGCAAGCGCGAGGAACGCCTGTTCACGCTCTCGGACCAGTTGGCGGCCAGCCCGTATCTGTCGACCCAGGAGCGTAATTCGCTGTTCCTTGCCGGGCGGTTCGGGCTCGCCCAGCCAGAGGCGAACTGGCAGGTGTCGCTGACCGGCAGTGGTGGTGTGCGTGAACTGAACAACCAGCAATCGACGCTGCAACTGGATGACAAGCTGCTGACCGGCGACTTGAGCCTGAGCAATCAGGGGGACACGCCGGTGTACCAGCAGATGACGATTTCCGGTTATCCGCAAGTGCCGCCGGCAGCGGGCGGCGAGAACCTGAGCATCCGTCGTGAATACCTGGGCATGAACGGCCAGCCGCTGAACCTGCATAGCCTCAACAGCGGCGACCTGGTGCTGGTGCACCTGGCGGTCAGCGCCAAGCAACGCGTGCCGGACGCCCTGGTGGTCGACCTGCTGCCCGCCGGCCTGGAACTGGAAAACCAGAACCTGGCCCAAAGCGCGGCGAGCCTGGAGAATGCGAGCAGCCAGGTGAAGGAGTGGCGCGAGTCGATGCAGAACGCGTCGCTCAAGCATCAGGAATTTCGTGATGACCGGTACGTGGCGGCAATGAACCTGGACGGTTACGGCGGCACCACGCACTTGCTGTACCTGGCACGGGCCGTGACACCGGGCACCTACCGCGTGCCGCCGCCGCAGGTGGAGTCGATGTATCGGCCGAACTGGCAGGCGGTGGGTGAAACCCCGGCGGATATGGTGATCAAGGGCCGCTGATCGCTGAAGTTGAAGGGAGATCAATGTGGGAGGGGGCTTGCCCCCGATGGCAGTGTGTCAGTCACCCGATACATTGACTGAGCAACCGCTATCGGGGGCAAGCCCCCTCCCACAGGAATGTGCGGTGTTGGTTGAATCAGTGCACAACCCAGCTCAGCAACCACAGGCCCAGGATCAGCCAGATGATCCCGATAATGACCGAGGCGCGCATAAAGGCACGCACCGCCGAGTACAGGAACAGCAGCCCGACGATCAGGGTGAGGATGCTGATGATCGAGGTGTCCATGCCCAGGGTGCGCGACAAGCCATCGATAAAGTTGCCGCCGGCGTGGGTCAAGGCTCCGAACAGGCCGCTCAGGCCATCGACGATAAAACGGATGACGGAGCCGAGCGCCTGGCCCAACCATTCGAAAAAGCTTTCTACCTGCATGTGCGTGTCCTGATAAGAAGGTGGGCGTAACTGTGCCTTTGGTCGTTGTTGCCACAGGCTAGTTCCCTGCAAGCATAGAGGTTTACCCGGTTGAATTTGCGTTTTGTTGCCCGCTGGACACTGGCGAGCCTGCTGTTGGTCATTGCCCTGCTATGGCTGGCCGACCGTATCTGGCCCTTGCCCTTGCCCCAGGACGACCTGGCCCGGGTGGTGCTGGCCGAGGATGGCACGCCACTGTGGCGCTTTGCCGATGCCAACGGCGTGTGGCGCTATCCGGTGCACACCCGCGAAGTCTCGCCGTATTACCTGGACGCGTTGCTGACCTACGAGGACCGCTGGTTCTACCGCCACCCCGGGGTAAATCCGTTGGCGCTGGTACGGGCGACGTGGCAGAACCTGACCGGCGCGCGGGTGGTATCCGGCGGCAGCACCTTGTCGATGCAGGTGGCGCGATTGCTCGACCCGCATTCACGCACCCTGCAGGGCAAGTTGCGGCAACTGTGGCGTACCGCGCAGTTGGAGTGGCACCTGTCCAAGGACGAAATCCTCAACCTGTACCTGAACCGTGCGCCCTTCGGCGGGACGTTGCAGGGCGTGGCGGCGGCCAGTTGGGCCTATCTGGGCAAATCCCCGGCGCAGCTGACCCACGCCGAAGCGGCCCTGCTCGCGGTATTGCCCCAGGCACCCAGCCGCCTGCGCCCGGACCGTCACCCGCAACGCGCCCAGCAGGCCCGGGATAAAGTGCTGCGCCGGCTTGCCGAGTTCCAAGTGTGGCCGCAATCGGCGGTTGATGAGGCGCTGGAAGAACCCCTGTTGCTCGCACCGCGCCAGGAACCGAGCCTGGCCCCGTTGCTCGCCCGCCGCCTGAACCGGCCGGACAGCCCGCCGCTGATCCGCACCACCGTGGACGCCACCCTGCAACGCCGCCTCGAAGACCTGCTGCTGGGCTGGCGTGCGCGTTTGCCTGAACATACCTCGGCGGCGATCCTGGTGGTGGAGGAGGACACCATGGCGGTGCGCGCCTACCTCGGCTCGGTGGATATCAACGATGCCAAGCGTTATGGCCATGTGGACATGATCAACGCACTGCGCTCGCCCGGTTCCACCTTGAAACCTTTCCTCTATGGCATGGCCCTGGACGAGGGCCTGATTCATTCCGAATCCCTGCTGCAGGATGTGCCACGACGCTACGGCGATTACCGTCCCGGCAATTTCTCCATGGGCTTTACCGGGGCGGTGCCGGCGAGCACGGCGCTGTCCAGCTCGCTGAACCTGCCGGCGGTGCAATTGCTGGAAGCCTACGGGCCGAAACGCTTTGCCGCGCAGATGCGCATCGGCGGCATGCCGCTGGCGTTGCCGGCGCTGGCCGAGCCGAACCTGGCGCTGATCCTGGGCGGTGCGGGCAGCCGCCTGGAAGAGCTGGTCAGCGGCTACAGTGCATTCGCCCGCGACGGCAAGAGCGCCACCCTGCGCCTGCAACCGGATGACGCGCTGCGCGAGCGCCCGTTGCTGTCGCCAGGGGCGGCCTGGATTGTGCGGCGTATTCTCAGCGGCCAGGCACGCCCCGACCGCGACCCGCGGGCCGAACTGGTGCAACGCCCGACGCTGGCCTGGAAGACCGGCACCAGTTATGGCTTTCGTGATGCCTGGGCGATAGGGGTCGGGCCGCGTTATCTGATCGGCGTCTGGATCGGCCGGCCGGACGGCACTCCGGTGCCGGGGCAGTTTGGCCTGGCATCGGCGGCGCCGTTGATGTTGCAGGTGCATGACGTATTGACCAACCGCGACAGCCAGCGCGGCATCAGCGCCCCGGTCAAACCGGTGCCGGCCAATGTGGGCGTGGCGGCCATCTGTTGGCCGCTGGGCCAGCCGATGAGTCGCAGCGACCCGAATTGTCGTCGCCAGCGGTTTGCCTGGACACTGGACAACACCACGCCGCCGACCTTGCAGGCATTGGATCAGCCGCTGAGCGTGGGGTTGATGGAAAACCTCTGGGTCAACGCCAAGGGTTTGCGCGTGGATGCCCATTGCCCTGGCGCCGAGCCGAAGAATATCGCCCTGTGGCCCGCGCCGCTGGAACCCTGGCTGCCCAGGGTGGAACGCCGTGAAGCGCGCATCCCGGCCGCCGACCCGGATTGCCCGCCACCGGCCCTGGCCGCCGCTTCGCCGTTGTCCATTGTGGGCGTGCGCGAGGGCGACCAACTGCGCTTGCCCGCTGCCAGTCAACAGGCGCTGCACCTGAAAATCTCCGCACTGGGCGGCAGCGGGCGGCGCTGGTGGTTTCTCAATGGTGCGCCGTTGGGGGATAGCGCCAACCAGGACAGCATCAATGCCAGTTTCGAGCGGTTGGGGCGCTATCAGCTCAGTGTGTTGGATGAGGCCGGGCAGACTGCCAGGCTTGAGTTCAGTGTTGTTGATTAGAGCCTCATCGGGGGCAAGCCCCCTCCCACATTTGAACAGTGTTCACAGCTCAAAATTGTGGGAGGGGCGGTGCGACGATTCGACTTGCCCCCGATGAGGCCCTCAAGATCAACACAGCTATTCACTTGCCTTCACTCCCCATCCCCCTGAAGCTATACCCATTCAGGAGCCCCACGCATGAACCTCGAACACCTCACAGAACGCCTGCACCGCATCCGCGATAGCAACGATTGGAAGCAGTTCCACAGCCCGAAGAACCTGGCCATGGCCGCCAGTGTGGAAATGGCCGAACTGGTAGAGATTTTCCAATGGCTGACCGAAGACCAGTCGCGCCAGTTGCCGGCCGATAAGCTCGCTCACGCCGGCCAGGAAGTTGGCGATATCGTGCTGTACCTGCTGTTGCTGTGCAGTGAGCTGGGCCTGGACATGAACGAAGTGGTGCGCGCCAAGCTGGCCGACAGCGAACGGCGGTTTGCCCATGAGTGACCGGCATTTCGACCAGTTGGCCACGCGCTTCGCCGAGAAAATTTATGGCGGCGCCAAGGGCGCGATTCGCCTGGCGGTGTTGCAGGCCGATCTTACCGAGGCATTGCCGGATCGCCCGTTGCGCGTGCTGGATATCGGCGCGGGGTTGGGGCATATGTCGTTGTGGCTGGCCGAACGCGGCCATCAGGTAACCCTGGCCGAGCCCGCCGCGCCCATGCTCGACGGCGCGCGCCAGCGTTTCGCCGACGCCGGGCAGAGCGCCACGTTCATCCATGCGCCCTGGCAAGACTTGCTCGGCCAGCTCACCGAGCCCTACGACCTGGTGCTGTGCCACGCCGTGCTGGAGTGGCTGGCCGAACCCCATGCGATCCTGCCGGTGCTGCATCAATTGACACTGCCCGGCGGCTGGTTGTCCCTGGCGTTCTATAACCGCGATGCGCTGATCTATCGCAACCTGCTCAAGGGTCACTTTCGCAAGATGCGCAAGAACGATATGGCCGGCGAAAAGCAGAGCCTCACGCCGCAACAGCCGCTGGACCCTCGGGAGTTGGCGGCGCAACTCGAAGGGCTGTGGCAGGTCGAAAGCCAAAGTGGCGTGCGCGTGTTCCACGACTATATGCCGGTGGAATTCCAGGCGCGCGCCGAGCTGCAGGATCTGTTGGAGATGGAACTCGCTCACCGTCGTCACCCAAGCTTTGCCGGACTTGGGCGTTATTTGCACTGGGTTTGCCGTCCGGTTTAAGCAGCCCAGTCTGCGGAGGTCGAAATGCGTCGTCTCTGTTTGATCCTGTTGTCTCTCGGGCTGGGGGCATGTTCGGGCCCTAACCCCTACGTGGCCGCTTCGGCGCCGATGCCGCCGGCCCCCGCCCAGGCGGCCAGCACCTTTGATGCCAGCGCCTACCCGGCGCCGGTGCGCGACTATGGCGCCTACCGCAATTGGGCCTGGCGTAATGGCCAACTGCCGGCCGGTACCGCCTGGGCGGATTCGGCCCAGGTGGCCGAAGCCGTGAGCGCTGCGCTGGACCAGCGCGGTCTGCGCCCGATACATGACAAACGTGCGCCCGACCTGCTGGTCAGCGCCGATGTGCGTCTGGAGAAACGCCTGCGCCAGGTCCAGGATGACTATGGCTACGGTTATGGCGGCTACAACCGCTATGGTAATGGCTACGGCATGTACAACTCGGTGCCGATGGTGCGTACCTATGAAGTGCAGGTCGTGGTGGTGCGGGTCAATCTGTTCGATGCCCGCAGCGGCCAGCCGGTGTGGAGCGCGAGTGCCGAAACGGGCAGCCAGGGCAGCCTCAGCGAGCGCGCCGATGCGTTGCGCCAGGCCGTGCAGAAGGCAATGACCGCGTATCCTCCGCGTTAAGCGCTATTCTCAACTGAAGCCGGACCGATTATCGGAGAACCCTCATGTTTCGTCGTATCGCCACGCTTGCCGTTGTCCTGCTGCTGGGCGGTTGCCAGAGTAACCAGGTCAACCATGACTTTGACGCCAGTCGCGACTTTGGCGCCTACCGTAACTGGGCCTGGAAAGATCCGGCGCTGCAATACCGCCCGGATGATCCGCGCATCAAGAGCGACCTCACCGAGCAGCGCATCCGCCAGGCCGTGGGCGAGCAGCTTGACCAGCGCGGTCTGCGCCCCGCCGCGCCCGGCAGCAAGGCCGACCTGAATGTGCAGGCCTATCTGATCGTCGAAGACCGCCAGCAACAAGTCACCACCAACTACGGCGGTGCCTGGGGCGGTCCATGGAATGGCTACTGGGGCGCACCGATGTACAACGAAACGCGCAACATCTCCTACAAGGTAGCGACCCTGCAGATCGACCTGCTCGACGGCAAGGATGGCAAACTGGTGTGGCGTGGCAGTGACGAGCAAATCATGGCCAGTTCGCCGAACCCGCAGGACCGCAGTAATGCCATCCGCAGCACCGTGGCGAAAATCCTCGCCAACTATCCGCCACGCTGACGGCTCACTCGGTCAAATGTGGGAGGGGGCTTGCCCCAATGCCGGTCTGTAGGAGCGAGCTTGCTCGCGAAAAACTCACAGGCACCGCGTTCATTCAGGAAGCACGCGTTATCGTCGACGTTTTTCGCGAGCAAGCTCGCTCCTACAAAAAGCCTTAAATGACTGGCATTGGGGGCTTGCCCCCGATGGCGGCCTCCGGGCCGACCAGGATGCCGGATCAGACCGAGTACATATCTGCTCCTGCGGTAACGGCGGCTATCGGCTGCGCCCTTCCGGCGTATCACATTCGCACGTTGTCAGCCGCCACTCTTGTCTACACTCATCCATACCCTCAGGAGCGTAAGCGCTCGGCGACTCGCCGGCACAGGAGTGCTCGATGTCTCCCCGATTTCATGGCAAGCAACGTGGCGCTATCGGCCTGATGGCGGCGGGTGTGTTGGCGCTGGTGCTGGCGTTTACCCTGCTGGCGGTGGACAGCGGGCGGCTTTACCTGGAAAAGCGCAAGCTGCAAGGGGTGGCGGATACCGCAGCGCTGGAAGCGGTCAGCCGCAGCGGTACCTGTGCGGCGGGTTTGAGCGCGGCGGCGTATGCGGCGCAAAGCGTGGCGCGCAATCACTTCGCCGTGGGTAACGGCAATACCTTGGTCACCCGCTGCGGCGCGGTAACCACCGCAGCTTCCGGCCGGCGTGTGTTCACCGCCAACCCGGCCCTGTCGTCAGCCATTGAGGTGGTGGTCGGCAAAACCGTCACCACGAGCGTGGCCGGTGGCGTCTGGTCGATGATGTCGGGCAACTCGGTCAGCCTCAATACCCAATTGAGCGCGACGGCAGTGGCGGCCAAACCCAGCCCGCCGATGGCGCAGTTGAGCATCAGGAGCACGTTGGTCAGCATTGATACCGCCAATGCCGGCATGCAGAACACACTGGCCGGCGCGCTGCTCGGCGGTGCGGTCAATGTTTCTGTGCTCGGCTGGAATGGCTTGCTTAACAGCGACATCAACATGCTCAGTTATCTCGACCAACTGGCGCTCGACCTGCACGTTAACGCCGGTGACTACACCCAGTTGCTCAACACCACGGTGACCGCCTCGCAGTTGCTCCAGGCTGCAATCACTGTGCTGGGTGATAGCCCGTTGACGGTGGATGCAGTGACCGCGTTGATCAATATCAAGGGCGCCGCGATCAACCCGCTGCCGCTGACGCTGGGCAAAATCCTGCAACTGCAGACGGGCATCACCGCCGCCGCGCTGAATGCCGATCTGCAACTCTTTCAGCTGGTTCAAGGCGTGGTGCAACTGGCAGGCAACCAGAGCGCGGCGGCGGTGACACTGCCTGTCAGCCTGCTGGGGCTGGCCAATATCACCACTCAGATCAAAGTCATCGAGCCGCCGCAGTTATCGGCCACCGGCAATCCGATGCTGGCGGCGGCCGATCCGTTGGGCCCGAATAAAATTTATGTGCGCACCGCCCAGCTGCGCACGCAGATAACCGTGAGTTTGCCGGTGCTCGGCAGCTTGTCCGGCTTGACCACTGCGGTAAATGACCTGGTGGGACCACTGACACCGGTCATCAGCGGCCTGTTGAGCTTGAATCTGGTCACCACGATCAACTCGACGCTTTGCCTGTTGGGCGCCGGTTGCCAACAGTTGGACATCCTGGCATTGCCGGGCAACCTGCCGCTGCAGATCGTGCTGGATGCCGGCGGCGCCAGCAGCTATGTCACCGCTTATAGCTGCCCAGCGGGAGGCGCGGGCACCAAGAGCCTGACGGCTTACACCACCACCTCGGCGGCATCGCTGAACGTGGGTAATATCACCAACGCGTTTTCATCCACACAGCCGATGACCGTGGCGCCGTTGGCCCTGATCGATTTCGGCATCAAGACGTGCCATAAGATCCTCGGCATCGGCAGTTGCGACCCGCGTATACCGTTTGCAGGGGGCGGCGTCGGGATCAAGGTGCAAAGCCCGATTGTGGGCAGCAACAGTACCCAGAGCCTGGTGTTTTCCAGCACCACGCCCTTTGCCACGCCCGCCGACATGGGGCTTGCCCCCAGCTATCAAACGGTCGCGCCGGCCACCAACCTGGTGAATGGCCTTACTACAGCCCTCGGTGGCGTCGGCATTACCGCTTATCAACCCGTGGGGAGCAACCCCTTGGGCAGCGTGATTGCCAGCACAGTATCGTTGCTCAGCGGCGTCAGCACGCTGGTGACGCCCGTGTTGAACAATGTGCTGAGCCCGCTGCTCAATCCGATCCTCAACAACCTGTTGAATAGCCTGGGCATCAGCCTGTCAAGCGTGACCGTGGGCGCCAACCTGAGATGCGGCCAGACCGGCGAAGCCTACCTGGTGATTTAAGCATCGGTGGCCCTGGGCAGTTCCACGCAGAACCGCGCGCCGTGTTCACCGTTGCTGACGCTCAGGCGTCCGCCCATGTTCTCAACGATGCCGTAGCTCACCGACAGGCCCAGCCCGGTCCCCACGCCGATCGGCTTGGTGGTGAAGAACGGCTCGAAGATGCGCTCCAGCAAACGCGGGTCGATGCCGCCGCCGTTGTCTTCGACCCAGATGCGCACGTGGCGGCTGTCGTGTTCGGTGTGCAGGGCGATCCACGGGCGCAGGTCCGGGTGCTTTTCCTTCAAGCCCAACAACGCATCGCGGGCATTGACCATCAGGTTGATCAGCACCTGCTCCAGCTGGTCGGCATAGCCTGTGACCTGCACCGCACTATCCGCCTGGGTCAGTTTGATCTCCACGCCTTTGCCGCGCAGGCCTTCGCTGAGCAGCGACAGGGTGCCTTCCACCGCGTGCGCCGGGTCGAAGGGCTGCTGCTCGACTTCCGAGCGGCGTCCGAACACGCGCATATGGTCGACCACCCGCGCCGCGCGTTGTACCTGCGCGTCAATGCGCTGCAGTTTCTCCGTCAGGTAGTCGATCTGCACGTTGCCACTGCCCAGGCGCTTGAGGACGTTGACGATGGCCATGCGCATCACGTTCAGCGGCTGGTTGATCTCATGGGCCAGGCCGGTGGCCATTTCGCCGAGGGTGGCCATTTTTGCGCTTTGCGTCAGTTGCTGCTGGGAGCGCCGCACTTCGGTGTTGTCGCGGCCCACGGCCTGCACTTCGAGCAGAGTGCCGTGCTCGTCGAACACGCCACGGTCCGACCACACCCACCAGGCATGCTCGCGCCCCGGCAGTTGCAGGCTGATTTCCGCTGTGCTCACGGGAAACTCCGGCGTCAGTTGCTCGATGCGCAGCATAAACGCCGCGCGTTGTTCGGCCGACAACCAATGCCCCAGGTTCAGTCCCGGCAATTGGTCGGCCAGGCATTCCAGGTAATTGGCCAGCGGCGTGTTGCCAAAGGTCAGGGTCAGGTCCGGACGGTAGCGGCAGATCATCGCCGGGGAATCTTCCACGAGGATGCGGTAGCGTTCCTCACTGTCCTTGACCTGTTGTGCGGCCAGGGTGGCCTCGGTGACGTCCAGCCACAGGCCGACCGCCTCCACTGGCAGGCCGAGGTCGTCGCGCAGCAACTTGGCCTCGTCGAGCAGCCAGTGGTAGTCGCCCTGTTTGTCCTGGACCCGGTAGCGGCTGCGCGCACCGCCTTCGCGCAACAGTTGGCGGGTGCGCTGGAAGTACAGGTCGCGGTCATCCGGGTGGATCCATTGCACCAGGCTGTCATGGCTGCATTCGGCGAGCGTGCGGCCCAGCAGCGGCAGCAGGCTGTCGCTGAAAAACACCGGCTGCAGCGCGCCGTTCACGTAGCGCTGCACATAGATCACCGCCGGCGAGCTGGCGATCAGGTTGTCCAGGCGGGCGTGGGCGGCGTCGGCTTGCAGTTGCTGGTTCTTGATGTCGCTGATGTCGAGCATGAAGCCGATCCAGCGGCGCTGCTCACCGGCGCCCAGTACCTGGCCCTGCACGCGGTACCAGGCGGGCGGTTGGTCGCTGTCGCCACGGTTCAGGCGCACGCTGGCGAGCAAGGGTTTGCCGAGCGCCTGCAGGTCGCGCAGGCGGCTGCGCAATTCCTGGCGATCGGCGGGGTGGATGAGGTCCAGCCAGGTTTCCAGGGCTTGCCGGGTCGGGCCGTCTTCGGGGCCCAGGTTGCGCATCAACTGCGGTGCAAGCTGGATCTCGCCGCTGGCGGGCAGCAGTTCCCACCAGCCGGTGCCCAGCAAGCCCTGCAGGGCTTCCTGGCGTTCCAGTTGCAGATGATGGCGCTGTTCGCGCAGACGGCCGAGCAGCGGGGCGGCGAGGGCGGCGGCGAGGTTCAGCCAGTCGCGCTCGCGGGTGTCGGCATTACCGCTGTAGGCCCCGCACAGCAGCCACGCGGCGACGCCCTGGCCATCGCGGTAGGGCACCAGGAAACCATTGGCATTGCCAAACACGCTGTGCAAACGCGGGTGTTCATCGCGACCGTAAGGGGCTTTCAGGCTCAGGGGAGTGGTGCCGTTCAGACTGTCCAGGCACGTCCCGAGGCGCTGCCCGGGGTGCCAGAACAGCGGCGCGTCATGGTGGGCGTACTGGCTGTAGATCACCCAGCCCTGGTCCTCCTGATCGAGCAGCGCCAGCGCGACACACGGGATTCGCCAGCGCTGCGCCACGCTGCACAGCTGTTCGTTGAACACATCGGGCAATCGGCCGAGGCTGCACACGCGCAATTGCTCGCTGACCTGACTGGCCAGTTGCTGATTCTGTTCACGCTGCTCGGCCAGTTGCCGCCCGTTGAGCAGATCGCCGATATCCACCGCATGCAGCCGCCACCCAGAGTCGTGCGGCTCGAGGGTGCCACGGGTGTGCAGCACCTGCCCGGCGACGCCCTGGAAATCCAGGTCAAGGCTATGGCGCTGCCAGTCGGCGGGAACGCCTTCCACCTCAAGGGCGCTATGGACTTGCAGCAAAGCACGCAGCGGCGCCGCCTCGGCATAGGGCGCCAATTGTGAGCGCAGTGCGCCGCTGACACCGAGCACCTGGCCTTGCGCATTCAGTTGCACCTGCAAACCGGGCGAAGGCGGCGCAGCGGGGGCGATTGCCAGCGCGGCGCCACGGCCGAGCAAACGCCCGAGCAGCTTGTCCCCCGAGGTCAAAACTGCAGGCTCGACTGGGCCTGCAGTGTCGCCGGCAACTGCGGCACGCTGCCAATGCCGGGCAGCACAATAAAGGGCATCACTGCGTGCAGATTGGCAGACGGATAGTTGATCTGCACCGACAGCAGGCCACCCACGAACGTGGTGTTGACGTGTGTCGCCGCATTGAAGTTAAAGGCACTGGGGATCCAGCGCAGGCGGTCGCTGATTGCGCTTCTGGCGGTGGTTTGCACGGCAGTGCTGTAACCCTGCATC
The DNA here is from genome assembly GCF_001439815.1 of Pseudomonas orientalis. GTDB lineage: Bacteria > Pseudomonadota > Gammaproteobacteria > Pseudomonadales > Pseudomonadaceae > Aquipseudomonas > Aquipseudomonas orientalis. The sequence goes on from NZ_JYLM01000018.1 coordinate 15,999, forward strand.
GCCGGGTCGAGCCCCACGCTCAGGCGCACCGCTTCGGCGGTGGCCTGGTTGAACGACTGCAGTAACAGCAGCGGCAGGCTATAGCTGACCATGCCGTAGAACACCGCGAAAAAAATCACGAACACGGCCGCGAACTCGATCGCGGCCGTGCCTTTCTGCTGGTGGGGGAGGCTAGTTTTCATCACCGCGTCTACCCTGACGGCTACTACTTGATATCAGCATAGAATCAATCGGCGAAAAGGCAGGTTTTTTAAGTGATCCAGGGCGCGGTGGTGCTGTTGTGGCTGGTGGTATGTGCGGTGCAGGACACGCGGCAGCGATTGCTCGCCAACCGCCTGACGCTGGGGGTTGCGTTGCTGGCCGGGATCTACTTGTTCCGGACCGGCAGCACCTGGCTCGGGGCCTCGGTCGGCCAGGGGTTGTGGGCATTTGTCCTGGCGCTGCTGTTGACCTTGCCGGGTTACGCCCTGGGCCGCCTCGGCGCCGGGGATGTGAAGCTGCTCGCAGCCTTGGCATTGGTGTCGAACGCCGAGTATGTATTGGGGGCGTTTATTGGCGCTGCCATGGCGAGTGTGCTCTGGCTGTTGCTGGCGCCAAAGTTCTGGCCGCTTATGAGTCAAAGGCTTGCGGATTGTCTCCGGCACCTGGCACCCGAACCGTCAAGAAAACTGCCGTTTGCCCCCTTCCTGCTGGTGGGATTTACGCTTGTCTGGTTTTGGATCCATTGAGCGTTGCAAGGCACTCACGCTGTGTACAGAGTCGGGAAGTACGTCTACGTTTAATAAGGCGTTGTATAGGAATATTCGTGGTAAAGGATGGGTCAATCTTTGGCTTGCCAGGCATGGAGTAGCGCGTGAACAAGCTTACCTCTGCGGTAAAAGTGCTCGTGGTCGACGATCAGCCGCTGATCGTGGAAGAGCTGTGTGAGTTTCTTGAAAGCAGCGGGTTCCGTTGTGTCCCCTGCGAGTCCAGTCAGCAAGCCTTGCAGCGTTTTGGCGAAGACAGCGAAATCGGCCTGGTGCTGTGCGACCTGCACATGCCGGGCATGGACGGCATCGAGTTGGTCCAGGCGCTGCAAAAGATTGCCGGCAGGCAGCGGGTATTCGAGGCGATCATGCTGACCGGGTGCTCCGACAAGCAGGACGTGATCAAGGCCCTGCGCGCCGGAATCGCGGACTACTACCAGAAGCCGATCAATCTGGACGAATTGCTCGAAGGTTTGCAACGCCAGAAAGTTGCCTTGCAAGAGCGCAGGAAGGAGCTGCAACTGGGCAACCTGAACCGAAAGCTGCAATGTCTCTCCGAAACGATCAACGACCTCTACCAGGACCTCGATACAGTGCGGCGCAGTCCGGCGCGGCCGGACACTGAAGAGGCCTCGACGCCGAATGTTGGCCAGGTTGAAATCCCTGCGATTTTCAGCCAGCTGTCACCGCGCCAAATGGAGGTGGCCAGGCTGGTCGGAAAGGGGCAGACCAATTATCAAGTTGCCTGCGAACTGGGCATCACCGAAAACACCGTCAAGCTGTATGTGTCGCAGGTGCTGCGGCTGACGCATATGAACAACCGCACGCAGTTGGCCCTGGCGTTGTCGCCGGGTAGCTCGGCGATGCGCCAGCGGGTGACGGCGCACTGAGAGGCAACGGGTCAATGTAGGAGCGAGCTTGCTCGCGAAAAACGTCAACGTTAGCGCGTACTTGCTGAACGAACGCGGCGCCTGTGAGTTTTTCGCGAGCAAGCTCGCTCCTGCATTGTTCAGTTGTCCCCTTCGGTTTTTCCGCCGATTTTCTGATCGAAAAACTCCGGAATCTCATGCTTGAAGCTTTCCAGCCAGCGCTGCGCGGCCAGGTCGCGTTCGGTGGCGGAGGCTGCCTGTGGCGCGGTTGACGCCGCTTGCCCACTGATCTGCAACGCCAGCCAGTTCTCCGTGGCGACCTGCTGCGGGGAGTAGGGGCCAGGCTCGATGGCCATGACGCTGAGAGGCAAGGCCAGCACGGCCAGGCTGGCGAGACAGGGCACTTTCATCATCAATTCCTCGGGTTGCTGGTGGCGTCACTGACGGTGGCAATCTGGCCCTTGGCCTTGACGCGTGACGCCTTGAGTTTCTCGGCGCGGGCCTGGGCCTGGGTGACTTGTTCGGGGCCCAGGCCTATCTGGCTGACCACCTGCGCGGCCTGCTTCCAGTTGTCTTGATAGATCAGCAGCGTCACCAGGTTGATCGCCGCCAGCGGATCGCTCTGCTTGAGTTCCATGGCGGTCATGAATTCAAAACGCGCATCTTCCAGGCGCAGTTGGTTGAGGTACACCACGCCCAGGTCATTGCGGATTTTCTCGTCGGTGGGCGCCAGCCGCGCCGCGCGCTGCAAGTGGGTCATGGCCAGGCTGTTGTCGCCTTTGGCCGAGGCCAGTTGCCCCAGGCCGTGTTCGCCTTCGGCGGCCATGCAGGTGCCGAGCAGGCTGCGGTACAAGGGCTCGGCGTTGCGTCCGAGCAAGCGATACGCCTTGGCCTGGCGCAGGCGCACCTGGGGCAAACTGGCCGGCAGGGTGTGCAGGTTGGCCAGGCTGGCGTGCAATTTGCCGTCGTTGGCCATTTCATCGGCCAGGTTCAACGACAGCTCCTGTTCGGCGCTGGGCTTGGGGCAACTGCCGGGGGCCGTCAGGGCGCTCCAGGGGGGTTGACCATCAGTGGCGCAACCACCGAGCAGCAACAGGCTCAAACCGGCGATCAAGGCTTTCATCGAGCATTCCTCATAAGTTACTCAAGGCCCGGGTGATACCGATAAATGCCGGCCCCCCGAGCACGATCAGCAAGGCGGGAAACAGAAACACCATCATCACCACCGACATCTTCGCCGACATTTTTGACACAAACTCCTGGATGCGGGTCAGGCGCCGGTCGTCGAGCAATTGCTTGAGCGCCAGCAACGACTTCATTGCGCCTGCGCCCTGATGCACCAACTGCTGAAGGATGATGCAAGTGTCGGTGAACTCATCCACGGCGAGCAGCCTGGCGGTCTTGCCCAATTCTTCACTGAGCTCAAGGCCGGAGTCGACCCGGTTCAGGATCAGGCGCAATTCATGGGTCAGCGCCGGCAGCAGGCGCTGTGCTTCGACGCTCAACACGCGCAACGCCTGTTCGACCGCCATGCCCGATTCGAACAGGATGCGCAGCAGCGCAATGAATGTCGAAACCTCTTGGGAGACGCGCTGCTGACGGGCCTTGGCCACGCTGGCCAGGATGCGCTTGGGCAACAGGTAGCCGATGCCCAGCGCGATCAGGGGCACCAACCACGGCGAGCCGCCCTTGGGAAACAGCACCTGCTGGGCGATCAGGGCAACGATCAACAGCAGCACCGGCGTGCCGATCTGGAAGGCGGCGAACATCGAGCGCTGGCTGGCTTTGCGCCAACCGACGCGGTTGAGCAAGGTTTGGGTTTCGTTGTCCAGGCTGACCGAACGTTGCGCGAGCGGGCTGTTGCCCAGTTGCCGCATCATCGCACCGAGGCGATGTTCGCGGCCCATCTGCCCTTGCAGGCGCTGGGCAACCAGACGCTGACCACGCCGATGTTTGATCAGGTTGGCCAGCACCAGCGCCAGGGCGGCCAGAAACAACACCGCGCTGATCAGCAACGAAATAGCCATCTCATACGCTCCGCAACATGCGCCAGAGGGTGAAGCAGCCGAGCACCTGCATAATCAGGGCGACGAACAACAGCAGGCGGCCGGTGCCGTCGTTCCACATGGTCATCAGGTAGGCCGGGTTGACCGCCAGGAAATAGCCCACCATCGAAATGGGCAGTGCGGTGAGCACGTAGGCGGTCACGCGGGTTTCGCCGGTGAGGGCACGTAGCTGGCGCGCGGCCTGCTCGCGCTCGCGGATCATCTTGATCAGGTTTTCCAGCAACTCGCTGGCATTGCCGCCGTAGCGGTGATTGACCTTCAAGCCTAGGGCGAACAGACGGAACTCGTCGCGCTCGTAGAATTCGGCAAAATCGTGGGCGGACTCCGGGAGGCTGACGCCCAGTTGCACGTTGCGCCGGACCCGGCCCATGGCTTTTTTCAGCGGGTCTTCGGCCACTTCGATACCGCCCAGCACCGCGTCGGCCAGGGTGCGCCCGGCCTTGAGGCTGCGCACGGTGTGGTCAAGCAACGACGGCAGTTGCTCGATCATGCGTTTGATCCGGCGTTGGTAACGCCAGGCGATGTACAGGCGCAGCAGCACGGGCGGCAACAGCAGCATCACCAGCAGGCCGGCCCAGCCGGCGAGCACCAACCCCAGCACCGCGCCCAGGCCCCAGGCGGTCAGCCACAGGCCCAGGCTGTCACTGGGTTTGCCCAGGCCCGCGCGCAGGAACATGCGCTCCACGCCGCTCCAGGAAACACTTTCTTCGACGAGCTGCGGCTGGCCTTCGGCGAGTCGGTCCAGCACGCGTTCAGTCCGCGCGTGGCGCAAGCCGTTCTGGAATGAGCGGATCGACAGGCCGATCAGGATCAGGCAGAGGAGTAGCAGGATGGCCCCGGTCATGTTCGATTCCCCTCCAGGGCTAGGCTGATTCGCGGCGCAGTTTTTCGCCGGCCGGGTTGAGCGCCTCGCGCACGAAGCCGAAGCCGGTACGCCGGTCATGGCGAAACAGGGTATTGGTCACGTACACGTCTTCGCGGATGCCCACCACTTCGACCACCTCGCTGACGCACCGACGGCCGTCCGGCAGGCGGGTCAACTGGACCACCACATCCAGCGCCGCGCAGATCATCTGGCGCAGGGTCTTTTCCGCGACCACGCGACCGGTCAGGCCCACCAGGGTTTCCAGGCGCAGCAGGGCATCGGCGGCATTGTTGGCGTGCACGGTGCTCATGGATCCGTCGTGGCCGGTGTTCATCGCGGTGAGTACATCGAGCACTTCCACGCCGCGAATTTCGCCGAGAATGATGCGGTCGGGGCGCATGCGCAGGGCATTGCGGATCAGGTCGCTGGCCTTGACTTCGCCATGGCCCTCGGCATTGGGCGGGCGGGTTTCCAGGCGCACCACGTGGGGATGGCCCAGTTGCAATTCGGCCACGTCCTCGATGGTGACCAGGCGTTCATGGGGGTTGATCAACTGGCTGAGAATATTCAGCAGCGTGGTTTTGCCGGTGCCGGTCCCGCCGCTGATGAGGATGTTGCAGCGCTTGCCCACCGCCTCCTGAAAGAAGTCGAAAATGTTCTGGTCAATGGTCTGCATGGCCACCAGGTCGCTGCTTTTGAGCATGTCCTTGCGAAATTTTCGAATCGACAGGCACGGCCCGTCCAGGGCAATCGGCGGGATGATCGCATTGACCCGGCTACCGTCGGGCAAACGTGCGTCGACCATTGGCGACGACTCGTCCAGGCGCCGCCCCAGTGGCGCGAGGATGCGTTGCATGACGCGCTCCACATGGTGCGCGTCGATAAAGCGCAGGTCGCTCTGGTGCAGCAGGCCGTCACGCTCGATAAACACCCGATGCGGGCCATTGACCAGGATTTCGGTGATGGTGGGGTCGCGCAGCAGCACTTCCAGCGGGCCGAAACCGGTCAGCTCGTCGACGATTTCTTCGGCCAGGCGCTCCATCTCGTAGCGCGAGATCGCCAGGTGCATGCGGTTGATGTACTCGGCGACTTTGTCGATGACAAATTGCGCCAACAACTGGCGCGAGCCTTCCAGCAGGTTTTTCCCCGACTCTTCGATGGCATCGATGATGTAGCGGTGCAGCACCAGTTTCAGGCCGTCGTGGTCGGTGTTGCCACCCAGGCCGCGCGCGGGGGCGCCGAAGAGTTTTTCGCTGGTCATTTTTTATCGGCTCCCAACAAACGCTCCAGCCAACGGCTGGAGGATTTTCGGCGGGTGTCTTGCGAACGTTTCGCCAGGCGCTCGCCCAGGGTCTTGAGCGCTTGAGTCAGTGCTTCGCGCGGTGCCAGCGCAAACAGGGTTTGCCCCTGGTTCTTGGCGTTCAGCCGTACCTCCGGGCTCAAGGGCAACACGGCAAGCACTTCCAGGCCGAAGCTTTTGCTCAGGGCGTCGGCGTCCGGCGCGCAGCTTTTGATGTGGCGATCGATCAGCAATTTGGCATGGTCGAGCTTCATGCCTTTTTCGCGCCACAGGCCCAGTACGGCGAGGTTGCGCCGACAGTCCAGCACGCTCTGATCGGTGTACCACAGCAACTTGTCGCAATGGCTGACGAAGGTGCGCAGGGCTTCGCTGTCCGGCTGGCCGGCAAGGTTCACCACGATGTGCTGGAAGTGCTGGCGCAGCGCGCTGAGCAACATGTAGAGCTCCGCGGCGCTGGTGCGCTCCAGGGGCTCGTCGTTGGGCGCGTAGGCGAGAATGCGCAGGCCGTCTGCGACTGCGGTAAAGGCGCTGTTGATCAGGGTGGTGTCCAGCCGCCTCAAGTGGCGCAGGGCATCGCCGAAGTTGAACGAGCTTTCCAGGCCCAGCAGCGCCAGGCTGTCACCGCGTGGCAGGCCCAGGTCGAGCAACAGCGTCTGCTGGCCGCTCTTTTGTACCACCAGCGCCAGGTGGCAGGTGACCAGCGCGCCGTCGGAACTGCCCTGGGTGCCGTAGAGCACCGAGAGGCCGCCCAGTTGCGTGTTGGTCGCGACCGGCGGCAGGCGCTTGCTCAGGCGGCGTACCAGCCCGGCGACTTCGCTGGAGCGCGAGCCGTAGGCGACGAAATCCCGGGCCCCGGCGCGCATGGCATTGAGCACCAACTGGTTGTCCATGCCGTCACCGAGGGCGACGATGGCCAGCATCGGCTTGGCTTCCAGGGCGCCTTCGATCAGCGCGCTCTGGGCCACCAGGTGCTCGCGGTCAAGGCCGATGAATACAAGGCTGGCGAAGGTTACATCGACCAGGGCGAGCAATTCATCGAGCGTGCCGCTGCCGGCGCCGACCACTTGGCCCAGGGGCGCCAGCGCGCCCTGCAGCCATTCCAGGTCGGTGGTGTTACGGGTGATTGCCAGGTAGGTCTGGCTCAGGTTATCGCTCATTGGGACAGCCCGTTGAGACGGTCGAAATTGCCGTTTTCCAGGAAGAACAGGCGGTACCAGTTCGGGTCGTAGTTGCGCATTTTTTCACCGGGCAACGACGGCAGTTGGGCGTTGGCCGCCAGCGGTTGCACCAGGTGCGGCGTGACGATCATCAGCAGCTCCTTGTCTTCGCGCTTGACCGAGGAATCGCGAAAGAACGCCCCCAGGATCGGAATGTCACCCAGGCCTGGGAACTTGCCGATGTTGGTGGTGGTGTTGCTGCTGATCAGGCCGCTGATCACAAAGCTTTCGCCATCGGCCAGGGACACGCTGGTGTCGGTGCGGCGAATGGTCAGGGCCGGCACGCGGATATTTTCGATGACCACGGCGTTGGTGTAGTCGAGCTCGCTGACCTCCGGCGCCACCTTGAGGGAAATGCGGTTACGGTCGATCACGGTAGGGGTGAGGGTCAGGCGGATGCCGAATTCCTTGTACTCGATCGAGATGGCATCGCTGCCGCTGCTCGGCACCGGCACTGGTATTTCACCCCCGGCGAGGAAGGTTGCGCTTTGCCCGCTCATGGCCACCAGGCTTGGCCGCGCCAGGGTGTAGGCGAAGCCGCTGCTTTCCAGGGCGTTGATCATCGCCGAGACGCGGCCACCGCCAAAGCCGATGTTGAAGTTGTCCGAGCTCACCGGCAGCTTGAAGGTGCTGGGTGTGGGGAACAGCAAGTTCGGGCTGCCGAGGAAAAAGTTGTTGCCGATGCCGAGGATCTTGGTGCTGGCCTCCTTGAGCTTGGTACGGCTGACTTCGACAAAGCGGATGTCGGTCTGGACCTGGCTGGGCAGCAGCGGATCATCGCCCGGCGACAGCGACAAGCTGGTCAGGGCGGTGTTGGCCTTGCCCTTGACGAAGACCATGCTCTGGCGCGGCGTGGTCGAGCAAGCGGTCCAGACCATCAGGCTGGTGGTGCCGGGGCCGACGCCGGTGAGCAGGAAGGCGCGGTCGCCATTGAGATGAACGTCGGCGATTTTCGGATCGCCAATGGCCAGGCGTGTGATCGCCACCGGCGATTGCAATTCCTGTTGCAGGCCTTCGCCGACCGACAACGCGGCGGGCAGTTGTGCAAGGCCGGCGCAATTGCCCGTGGCCGCCGTGGCCAGTCCCATGCTCAGGTGCGACAGCAGCAGGGCACAGGCGATTTTCAGCGTGAACACCGGTATGAAACATCGGCTCATGCACAGCATCCTTGTTCAGTCGGGTGTTTGTTGGGTTGCCTGATTGCCACGGATCACCTCGACACCGGTGCGGCGTGGGGCACTGCTCTGGGCGATTTTCCTGGGGGCCTGGGCGAAGGCCAGTTGCGTGAATTGATAGAGGTCGCGGTTTGCGTTCTGCAGGTTGCCCGGCGCATTGCCTTCGCCGGCCCAGTAACGGCTCAGCAGGCGTTCGTCGGCGCTGCGTACGGCCAGGCGCAGGGTGCCGGCCTGGGTGGCCAGCATCAGCCGGCTCAACAGCTGTTCGGGCACGGCCAGCACCACCGTGCGCGAAGGGGCTTGGCGTTGAGCTCTCTCTTCGGCGGTGAGCGCGCGAGGAGACGCCGGGGTGCCGTCGTTGGTCAGGCCCATCTGGTCGCCGACGCTGAGCAGGCGCACGGCGGGGATCACCACTTGGGCCGACTGTTCAAGGTTGGCGGCGTCCTGGCGCAGGTACAGCAGCACGTCCACATAGTCGCCGGGACTCAACTGTCCGGCGGCGCCAATCACTTCATCGACGGCCACGGCCAGGGCGCGTTCATCGGCACGGATCATGCGCGCCAGCGGTCCGCCGGGAGTGAAGCTTTCGTCGTTCAGCCAACTGCCGGCGCTGAGTGCTCGCCACGGTGTACGGCCGATGGCCTGCTCGACAGTGGTCATACTGCCGGCCGGCGCGGTGCGCAGTTTTTCGATGCTCAGATCAGCGGCAACCAGGGGGACGAAGGGGGGCACATCGTGGGCCAGTACGACGACCGATTGACGGGTCTGGTCTTCCACCACGGCAACGGCTTGTTCGGCGGGAGCCGCCGCTGGTGGCGGAGCCGGGGCGGGCTCACGGCTCAGGACCAATCCCCAGTAACCGGCAAACAGCGCACCGACCAGCAACACACCGGCCAGTACCATGCTCAGACGCGTGTTCATGACGGCTCTCCCTTTCCTGTTGCACTACGGCCCGCGTATCCAACAGGCAAACTTCGCAACCCGGCTGCTATGAACGGTGACTAACTATTTTGCTATTTGACGGTAGTTCAGCTAGGACGAAATGCCATTACTGACAGAAAGATTTCTTAAGGGGGTAGGGCGTCTCCTTTGAAAACACAGATTTACGACGTCGTAAAACCCCCTACTACTTTATGACTAATCAGTTCTTACAGTTGTGAGGGTGGGCTTTGTTGTCAATGCTCAGGTGGCACATCGCAATTACCGTGCGGTACCGGAATTAAGGCGCCAATCGCCTGAGGAGAAGTGTTATGGTCCTTGCTCTGTTGATGAAGCTTTACGTTCAATTCCAATTGTTGTTTCATCGTAAAGACGGCGCGACAGCCATCGAATACCTTATTCTTGTGGCGATTGTAGCGCTGGTGATACTCGCCGCCGGGACAACGCTGGAGCCGCAGATCGCTGCCTTCTTTACCAGGATCGGTACAGCAATTTCCCCTTGAGTTCCCGTTGTTGATTGGTCAGGACGTGCCCATGAATGTTGCTGCATCTCCAAGCCAACTGACCCGCCAGCAAATCCTGCTGGTGGACGACGAAGAAGATGCCCTCATTGAGCTGGCGGAATCGCTGGAGGACGAGGGCTTCGTTTGTTTTACCGCCACCTCCGTGACATTCGCCCTGCAGGAACTCACCCTGCACCCCGACATCGCCCTGGTCATTACCGACCTGCGCATGCCCGAGGAAAGCGGTATCTCCCTGATCAAGCGCCTGCGCGAACACACCTCTCGCTCCCACCTGCCGGTGATCGTGATGTCCGGCCATGCCGAGATGGATGACGTCAGCGATATGCTGCGCCTGCAGGTGATGGACTTGTTTCGCAAGCCCATCTACCTCGCACGACTGCTCGATACGCTCAATAGTTTGTTTCCCTTAGCCGCAGCTAAAAATCTCAAGCTTTAAGCGACAAATGGCATTCCCCCTCTGGTAACTCAAAGCCAGCAGCGTGTAGCTGTGGTTCAGGCAATGGGTTGCCATCTCCCAAGCATATGCTCGATAGCCCCCGCGCCGTTCAATACGAACTCGCCACTTGAGCCGGCGCCGCTGGTCATTAAGGTCACTTCGCCGGGCAGGCGTACGGGTTTTTTGAATTCAACTTCAATGTCGACATTGGCGAGCGGCAGTTGCTCGCCCATTGCCGCCAGAGTGCGGGCCTTGTTCCACAGCCCGTGAGCGATGGCCTGGGGGAAGCCGAACAGCTTGGCCGTCGGTGCGCTGAGATGAATCGGGTTGTAATCGCCGGACACGCGGGCGTAGCGGCGGCCGATATCGGCGGGGGCTTTCCAGCGGGACAGTTCGCTGAGGGGCGTGTGCACAGACAACCCATTATCCATGGTCTCGCCCGCAAGCTTCGCACCCCGGCATAACATTGTGCTTTCGGCTTCCCAGAGCAACCCGAGGGCGTCCTCGACCACGGTCACCACATCGAAGGTCGCGCCTTTGGCGTGCGGCTTGAGATTGCACGTATACACGCCGACGGTCAGCTCGTTCACACTGCCCAGGGGCCGATGGATTCGGATGCGGTTGCTCAGGTGGATCAGCCCCAGCAACGGGAATGCAAACGCCTTGTCGGTCAGCAGTTGCATCTGCAGGCCGAACGCCAGGATATGCGGATAGGTCGGCGGCAACATCGGGCTGTCGGCAAACCCGCAGACCTTGCGGTACGCCGCGACAGCCTTGGGATCGACCCGCACCTGGCAGCGCAAGCCGTGTTCGGGCAGTGCGCTGCCGGTGATCTTGCGCTTGAGCGCCGCACGCCAGTACAGCGGTGGTAGAAACGGCGTGCTGTCCAACGTCTGCCATTGCATAGTCACGCTCCCAGAAGACTTTGCCCACACACCCGCAGCGCCTGGCCGCTGACGGCCCCCGAGCCCGGCTGGCTCAGCCAGGCCACGGCTTCGGCGACGTCCTGCGGCACGCCGCCTTGACCCAGCGAACTCATGCGCCGCCCGGCCTCGCGCAGGGCAAACGGGATATGCGCGGTCATTTGGGTTTCGATAAAACCGGGCGCGACGGCATTGATGCTGATCCCACGGGTTTTCAGCAGCGGTGCCCATGCCTGGGCCAAGCCGATCAACCCGGCCTTGCTTGCGGCATAGTTGGTTTGCCCGCGATTGCCGGCAATGCCACTGATGGAGGCCAGCAGCACTACGCGGGCATTGTCGTGCAGGGTGCCGCTGTCGAGCAGTGCCTGGGTCAGCACCTGCGGTGCGTTGAGATTGACCGCCAGCACGGCGTCCCAGTATTCCGGGGTCATGTTGGCCAGGGTCTTGTCACGGGTGATACCGGCGTTGTGCACCAGAATATCGAGGCCGTCGGGCAGGTGTTCGATCAACCGGGCGGCGGCGTCTTCGGCGCAGATATCCAGCGTGAGGGTCTGCGCGTTCAAGCGTGCCGCCAGGGCGTCGAGGTCGGCCTTGGCTTGGGGCACATCCAACAGGGTCACCTCGGCGCCGTCGCGCACCAGGGTTTCGGCGATGGAGGCGCCAATACCCCGGGCTGCGCCGGTCACCAGCGCCCTGCGCCCGGCCAGCGGGCGGGTCCAGTCTTCAACCGGCGTGGCGCAGGCTTCCAGGCGAATCACTTGCCCAGAGATATAGGCACTCTTGGGGGACAGGAAAAACCGCAACGCGCCTTCCAGCTGGTCCTCGGCACCGTCGCCCACGTACAGCAACTGCAGCACACCGCCGCTGCGCAGCTCCTTGGCCAGGGAGCGGCTGAACCCTTCCAGGGCGCGCTGGGCGCTGGCGGCGAACGGGTCGCTGAGGCTTTCCGGCGCGCGGCCAAGAATCACCAGGTGTGCGCTGTGAGCGAGGTTTTTCAGCAAGGGCTGGAAAAATTCGCGCAACTGCTTGAGCTGGTCGGTGTGTTGCAATTCACTGGCGTCGAACACCACGGCTTTGAGTTTGGGACCGTGCCCGGGAATCCACGCCGGCGCGTCCAGCGTTTGGGCACCATAGCTGTACAGCGCATCGGTGAGTTTGTTGGCAAACGGCAGGACCTTGCTCGCCAGCGCGCCGCCGCCCAGCAGCAGCGCCCCTTCCACCGGGCGCAGGCGCCCGGCTTGCCAGCGTTCCAGGCGTACCGGTGACGGCAGGCCAAGGGCGGCGACCAGGCGATGGCCGAGGCTGGAGTTGGCGAAGTCGATATAACGGTCAGACATGGAACGCTCTCCGAAGACTGGGGTTCAAAGGGTTGACCATCCCAGGGTAGCAGTCGTTCGACTAGGCTCAGTGATCAAGCCCATAACAGACAGAGGCAGCTTTCCATGACTCAATTGCGCCGTGTGGCGATCATTGGCGGTAATCGCATTCCCTTCGCCCGCTCCAACGGCCCCTACGCCACGGCCAGTAACCAGGCGATGCTCACCGCCGCTCTGGAAGGCCTGATCGAACGTTTCAACCTGCACGGCCTGCGCATCGGTGAAGTGGCGGCCGGCGCGGTGCTCAAGCATTCCCGCGACTTCAACCTCACCCGCGAATGCGTGCTGGGCTCGCGCCTGTCGCCACAAACCCCGGCCTACGACGTGCAGCAGGCCTGCGGCACCGGGCTGGAGGCGGCCTTGCTGGTGGCCAACAAGATTGCCCTGGGCCAGATCGAATGCGGCATTGCCGGTGGGGTGGACACCACTTCCGATGCGCCGATCGGGGTGAATGAAGGCTTGCGCAACCTGTTGCTGCAAGCCAACCGCAGCAAGTCCATGGCGGATAAGCTTAAAATCCTGTTACAACTTCGTCCGCATCACCTCAAGCCCCAGCTGCCGCGCAACGGTGAACCGCGCACCGGGTTATCGATGGGCCAGCACTGCGAGCTGATGGCGCAGACCTGGCAGATCCCCCGCGCCGAGCAGGACAAACTGGCACTTGAGAGCCACCAGAAAATGGCCGCCGCCTACGCCGAAGGCTGGCACAACGATTTGCTCACGCCGTTTCTGGGCCTTACCCGCGACAACAACCTGCGCCCCGACCTGAGCCTGGAAAAGCTCGCCGCGCTCAAGCCCGCGTTCGAACGCAGCGAAAAGGGCACGCTCACCGCCGGCAACTCCACACCGCTGACCGACGGCGCATCATTGGTGCTGCTGGGCAGCGAGGCCTGGGCCAGGGAGCGCGGCTTGCCGATCCTCGCCTACCTGCGCGATGGCGAAGCGGCGGCGGTGGATTTCGTCAACGGTGCCGAAGGCCTGCTGATGGCGCCGGTGTACGCCGTACCGCGTCTGTTGGCGAGGAATGGCCTGACGCTGCAGGACTTCGATTACTACGAGATCCACGAAGCCTTCGCCGCTCAGGTGTTGTGCACGCTCAAGGCCTGGGAAGACGCCGATTACTGCAAAACGCGCCTGGGCCTGGAGGCGCCGCTGGGCGCCATCGACCGCAGCCGTCTGAACGTCAAGGGCAGTTCACTGGCCGCCGGGCATCCATTTGCCGCAACCGGTGGGCGCATTGTCGCCAACCTGGCCAAGTTGCTGGAGGCGGCGGGCAAAGGGCGTGGCTTGATTTCGATCTGTGCGGCGGGGGGCCAGGGTGTGACGGCGATTATTGAACGATGAACGAGGCTTGACGAATCCCCCTTGCAGGAGCGAGCTTGCTCGCCAAAGATGTCACGGATAACGCGTGCATCCTGGATAAACGCGTTGCCTTTGAGTTCTTCGCGAGCAAGCTCGCTCCTGCAGGAAATTGCGGTAGCCTCTCCCTCCAACGAGTGGATTGCCGTATAACGAGTGCCACACGCGTGTTTGGTAATACAGGACCCACAATAAAAGCTGATGAAGACTCCTAAACGCATTGAACCCCTGATCGAAGACGGTCTGGTCGACGAAGTGCTGCGCCCACTCATGAGTGGTAAAGAAGCAGCTGTTTATGTGGTGCGCTGCGGCAACGAATTGCGTTGCGCCAAGGTTTACAAGGAGGCGAATAAACGAAGTTTTCGTCAGGCGTCCGAATACCAGGAAGGCCGCAAGGTCCGTAACAGCCGCCAGGCCCGGGCCATGGCCAAAGGCTCCAAGTTCGGCAAGAAAGAAACCGAGGATGCCTGGCAGAACGCCGAAGTGGCGGCGTTGTTCCGCCTGGCCGGAGCGGGCGTTCGCGTGCCCAAGCCGTACGACTTCCTTGAAGGCGTGCTGTTGATGGAACTGGTGGCCGATGAGTACGGCGATGCGGCGCCGCGCCTGAACGACGTGACGCTGGAGCCGGACCAGGCGCGCGAATACCACGCCTTCCTGATTTCCCAGATCGTACTGATGCTGTGTACCGGGCTGGTGCACGGTGACCTGTCCGAGTTCAACGTACTGCTCACGCCAACGGGTCCTGTGATCATCGACCTGCCCCAGGCGGTGGATGCGGCGGGCAACAACCACGCATTCAACATGCTGGAGCGGGACGTGGGCAACATGGCTTCCTACTTCGGGCGCTTTGCCCCGGAACTGAAGAAGACCAAGTACGCCAAGGAAATGTGGGCGCTGTACGAAGCCGGCACCTTGCACCCAGCCAGCATCCTCACCGGTGAGTTCGACGAGCCGGAAGAACTGGCGGACGTGGGCGGTGTGATCCGCGAGATCGAAGCGGCGCGGCTGGACGAAGAGCGCAAGCAAGCGATTCGTGCGGCGGATGATGCGCCAACGGCCAAGACGGCAGAAGAACCGCCGCCGCCCTGGATGCAGTGAACTTCGGGTAGATGAAGATCAACATGTGGGAGGGGCTTGCCCCCGATGGCGGATTGTAGGAGCGAGCTTGCTCGCGAAAAACTCACAGGCACCGCGTTCATTCAGGAAGCACGCGTTATCGTTGACGTTTTTCGCGAGCAAGCTCGCTCCTACAGACCGGTATTAGGGCCAGCCCCCTCGCACATGGGTTTTGTGTGCAGCCACTCAGGTGCAGCGCTTGCCTGACGCCAATTCCTTGAGAATCGGGCAATCCGGCCGATGGTCGCCGTGGCAGTGTTCGACCAGGTCCTGCAACGTGTCGCGCAGTTGCTCAAACTCGCGGATCTTCTGATTCAGCTCATCGATATGCTGGCGTGCCAGGGCTTTCACGTCGGCGCTGGCGCGCTGGCGGTCCTGCCACAAGGTCAGCAGCTTGCCGACTTCTTCCAGTGAAAACCCCAGGTCCCGCGAGCGTTTGATAAAGGCCAGGGTGTGCAGATCGTCGGCGCCGTAGAGGCGATAGCCACTCTCGCTGCGATGGGCTGCCTTGAGCAGGCCGATGGATTCGTAGTAGCGAATCATCTTCGCGCTCAGCCCGCTTTGGCGAGCGGCTTGGCCGATATTCATGGGTGTTGATCCTCCAGGTCCTTGGGTTTCCAGGTTTTGAGCAGCAACGCATTGCTCACCACACTGACGCTGGACAACGCCATCGCGGCGCCTGCCAGCACCGGGTTGAGCAGGCCGAAGGCCGCCAGTGGAATGCCGATCAAGTTATACACAAAGGCCCAGAACAGGTTCTGGCGGATTTTTGCGTAGGTCTTGCGGCTGATCTCAAGGGCCGCCGGCACCAGGCGCGGGTCGCCGCGCATCAGGGTGATGCCGGCGGCGTGCATGGCCACGTCGGTGCCGCCGCCCATGGCGATGCCGATATCGGCCGCGGCCAGGGCCGGTGCGTCGTTGATGCCGTCGCCGACCATGGCCACCACGCCGGTTTTCTTCAGCGCGGTCACGGTGGCGGCTTTGTCGGCGGGCAGCACTTCGGCGTGTACATCGTCGATGCCCAGCGCCTCTGCGACCACCCGCGCGCTGCCGCGGTTATCGCCGGTGAGCAGGTGGCTGCTGATGTGCTGCGCCTTGAGTTGCTGCACGGCGTGCAGTGCGCCAGGCTTGAGCGTGTCGCCAAACGCGAACAGCCCCAGCACGCGCGGATGTGCGCCTTGTTCGATCAGCCAGGACAGGGTGCGGCCTTCGGCTTCCCACGCCGTCGCACGCTGACTCAACGAGCCGGCGCCAAGGCCGGTTTCCTCCAGCAGACGCCGATTGCCCAGGGCCAGTTGCCGCCCGTCAAGGGTGCCGGCGATACCGCGTCCGGTCAGGGACTGGCTGGTACTCACATCGGCCAGCTTCAGCCCTTGCTCGTCACAGGCATCCAAAACAGCCTTGGCCAGCGGATGCTCGCTGCCACGCTGCAGGGCTCCCGCCTGTTGCAGCATCAGCGACACGTTGCCATCCACCGCCGCCAAATGGGCGATTTTCGGCGCGCCCGAGGTCAGGGTGCCGGTCTTGTCGAATACCACGGCGCTGACCGCGTGGGCATGCTCCAGCGCCTCGGCATCCTTGATCAGAATGCCGTGGCGCGCGGCGACGCCGGTGCCGGCCATGATTGCCGTCGGCGTCGCCAGGCCCAGGGCGCACGGGCAGGCGATCACCAGTACCGCCACCGCGTTGATGATCGCGCTCTCCAGGGGCGCGCCGTACAGCCACCAGCCCGCCAGGGTGAGCAACGCCACTACCAGCACCGTCGGCACGAATACCTGGCTGACTTTATCCACCAGTTTCTGGATCGGTGCCTTGGCGGCCTGGGCGTCCTCGACCAGGCGGATGATCCGGGCCAATACGCTTTCCGCGCCCAGGGCCTGGGTACGCACCAGCAGGCGACCTTCGCCGTTGATCGCGCCGCCGGTGACCCGGTCGCCCGGTTGTTTCGGCACCGGCAGGCTTTCGCCGCTGATCAGCGCTTCATCGGCATGGCTTTGGCCATCGACGACCTCGCCATCCACCGGGAAGCGTTCGCCGGGCTTGACCATGACCAGGTCACCGAGCTTGAGCGCGGTGATGGCGATCTCTTCTTCACGGCCCTCCAGCACGCGCACCGCCCGCTCGGGGCGCAAGGCTTCGAGGGCGCGAATGGCGCCGGCGGTCTGGCGCTTGGCGCGGCTCTCCAGGTATTTGCCCAACAACACCAGTGCGATCACCACGGCCGAGGCTTCGAAATACAAATGCGGAGCGGGCCGGGTGAGCCATTGATAGACGCTCAGGCCGTAACCGGCACTGGTGCCGATCGCCACCAGCAGGTCCATATTGCCCGCGCCGGCGCGCACGGCTTTCCAGGCGGCACGGTAAAAGCGCGCACCCAGGATGAATTGTACCGGCGTGGCCAGGGCGAACTGCACCCAGGCGGGAAGCATCCAGTGCAGGCCAAAGGGTTCGACCAGCATCGGCAGCACCAGGGGCAACGCCAGCACGATCGCCAGCATCAGCGCCCAGCGTTCGCGATGCAGGCGCCGGGCTTGATCGGCCTGGGTGATGGTTTCAGCCTGGGGCAGGGTGGCGGTGTAGCCGGCTTTGTCGACGGCGGCGATCAGGACGCCGGGGTCCATCTGGCCGAGTACTTCAATGTGGGCACGTTCGTTGGCCAGGTTGACGCTGACGCGCTGCACCCCCGGCACTTTGCCCAGCGCACGCTCCACACGGCCGGCGCAACTGGCGCAGGTCATGCCGCCGATGGGCAGGTCAAAGGTGATGGTTCCATTCATGGGGCAATCCTCCGCAAGACAATGCCCCTAGCATCAACCTTGACCTGTGGGTAAGGTCAAGCGTCTTGATTTACCGGCTTAATAGCCCAGCTCGGCGGCTTTGAGGTACATGCCGTCCGGACCTTGGGCGATACGCAGCTTGCGCACGTCACCGGCCTTGAGCGTGATGTTCTGCGCGGGCGGGGCGAGCAAGCCGGGCAGGCATCCCGGCGATTGCCCCGGCAACAGTTTCAGACGCAGTGACACATTGCCGGCAGGCAGGTTGAATGAAGTGGACTCCTCCTGAAACAGGCGGCCGGCCAGTTGATCCTGGATGTACAGGCCGATTTCACAGGTGGTCGGCACTTCCAGGCGCTCGCGGGAAATGATCAGCACCGCATAGTCTTCAGCGGCGGGCGCAACAGCAGAAAAACTCATCAGGCCGGCAAGGGCAAAAAACGACCAGCGCATGGCGAATGCTCCGTGGGTCACATCGATAAAGTTGAAGCTTGGCCGACGTCGCCGTCGAATACCAGCCCGGCCGTTTTTTTTGAAACTTGACCTTGCCATCATGGCAAGGTCGAGACTGGGTTCCACCTCATCAAAGGAGTCATGTCATGCAAGTATTCAACGTTGAAGGAATGACCTGCGGCCATTGCATTCGGGCGGTGACCCAGGCGGTGCAGAGCCAGGACGCAGGTGCCGAGGTCACCGTCGATCTCGCGGCAAAGCAGGTCAGGGTACAAAGCCAGCTGGAGCGCGAAGCCATCGCACAGTTGATCAAGGAAGAAGGCTACACCGTCGTCTGATTTTTAATAGTTAGCGAGCTATCTTAATGTTCAAGGCACCCAAGCGCGGCTAGACTGTCGGGCTGCCGACTCACTTGGGTGCCTGATGAACCTTCGCATAATTCTGATCCTTGGCGCCTTGAGCGCCTTCGCGCCGTTGGCGATCGACTTTTACCTGCCGGGCTTCCCGGCGATGGCGAGCGCCTTTGCTACCGACGAAAAACATATCCAACTGACCCTGGCGGTGTATTTCGCCGGGCTGGCCATCGGCCAATTGATCTACGGCCCGCTGGCCGACCGCTTTGGCCGGCGCGGGCCGCTGCTCAGTGGCGTCACGCTGTTTACCCTCGCGTCCTTCGCCTGCGCCTATGCGCCGTCCCTGGAATGGCTGATCGGTGCGCGTTTCGTGCAGGCCCTCGGCGGCTGCGCGGGCATGGTGATCTCGCGGGCGGTGGTGAGTGACAAATGCGACGCCGTGGGCTCGGCCAAGGTGTATTCGCAACTGATGCTGGTCACGGGCCTGGCGCCGATCCTCGCGCCGCTGGCGGGCGGGCTGATGGTGGGGCTGTGGGGCTGGCAGTCGATTTTCCTGGCGCTGTCGCTGTTCAGCGTGATGGCGGCCGTTGCGGTGGCGGTGGGCTTGCCGGAAACCTTTCCGGCGCATCAGCCGCGCCAGCCGTTGTCCGGCTCGTTGCGTCGCTACGGCGCGCTGTTGTCGGACCGGGTCTACCTGGGTTACGCCCTGACCGGCGGCATCTCGATTGCCGGGATGTTTGCTTATATCGCCGGTTCACCGTTCGTGTTCATCAAGCTGTATGGCGTCCCCGCCGAGCATTACGGCTGGCTGTTCGGCTCCAACGCCGCCGGTTTTATCCTGGTGGCCCAGTTGAATGCGCGATTGCTGGCCAAGCGTGGCCCGGCGTTTTTGCTCTCGCGTACGGTGTGGGTGTACGTGGCGGCGGCATTGACCCTGCTGGGGATTGCAGCGCTGCGCACCGAAGCCCTGTGGCCGTTGCTGGTGCCGCTGTTTATCTGTATCGCCAGCCTGGGTTGCATTCTGCCCAACACCTCGGCGTGTGCCATGAACGGGCAGGGCGCGCGCGCCGGCAGCGCGTCGGCGTTGCTCGGGTGCATTCAGTTCGGTGTGGCGGCGGGGGCGGCATCGTTGGTCGGTGTGTTGCACGACGGCACGGCGATGCCGATGGCAATGGTCATCAGCCTGTGCGGGGTGCTGGCGGTGACGATTGCGATGGCGACCGTGCGCCTGCAACGGGCCAGGGCCGCGCAGGCGCAGGCCTGAAGGGCCGATCAGCCGGCGGCGCGTTGCTGGCTGAGGGGAAAACGGTGGGGGGCCTGGATGCGGGCTTGCAAGGTGTCGACGAAAGCACGGGCCTCGGCCTCGGTGTGAAAAATAATCGACCTCTGGTCCAGGCGGACCTCCCATTGGGATTTTTTTGCTAACGCTTTTATCAGGATCTTCATTGCTGACTTCCTCACGTAAAAGAATCGTGGCAAAGGCGGCCAATATAAACCCGTATGCGCTCACAGAGATGACAAAGGTCAATTCTCGGACTAATGGTGTCGTCCATTACTTACATCAGTAACAGACGACACTGACAGCCGTTTTTTAGAACCCTTCCAACACGATCTTGCCCTTGGCCTTGCCGCTTTCCAGCAGCGCATGGGCACGGCGCAGGTTCGCCGCATTGATCACGCCGAAGTGCTCGCCGAGCGTGGTTTTCAAGGTGCCGGCGTCGATCAGCGCGGCCACGCGGTTGAGCAGGTTGTGCTGCTCGATCATGTCCGGTGTCTCGAACATCGAGCGGGTGTACATGAACTCCCAGTGCAGCGACAGGCTCTTGCGCTTGAGCGTGCTCACGTCCAGCGCCTTGGGGTCGTCGATCAACGCCAGCTTGCCCTGGGGCTGCAGGGCTTCCACCAGTTGGTCCAGGTGATGGTCGGTCTGGGTCAGGCTGGCGACATGGGTCACTTGCGGGTGACCGGCGTGCTTGAGTGCTTCGCAGAGCGGCTGGCTATGGTCGATCACCAAGTCGGCGCCCAGGGCCTTGGCCCATTCCTGGGTCTCCGGGCGCGAAGCGGTGCCGATGACTTTCAGCGCGGTGAGCTGGCTGGCCAGTTGGGTCAGGATCGAGCCGACGCCGCCCGCTGCGCCGACAATCAGCAGGCTCTGGCCCAGGTCCTGTTTGCCCTCGGGTATTTGCAGGCGTTCGAACAGCAACTCCCAGGCGGTGATGGCGGTCAATGGCAGCGCGGCGGCTTCGGCAAAGCCCAGGCTCTTGGGCATATGGCCGACGATGCGTTCGTCCACGGTGTGCAGTTGGCTGTTGCCGCCTGGGCGAACCAGGGAGCCGGCGTAGAACACCTTGTCACCGGCCGTGAACAGCGTCACTTCGCTGCCGACCGCCTTGACCACGCCGGCCACGTCCCAGCCGAGCACCTTGGCGGCGCCGTTTTCCGGGGCGACGTTCTGGCGTACCTTGGTGTCCACCGGGTTGACCGAGATGGCTTTGACTTCCACCAGCAGGTCACGCGGCCCGGCGACGGGTTCGGGCAGTTCGATGTCTTGCAGGGCGTTCACGTCGCTGATGGGCAGGGACGTGTAATAGGCGATGGCTTTCATGATGTCTCCGGGTAAATACGGTCAATGTAGGAGCGAGCTTGCTCGCGAAAATCGTTAACGATGACGCGATACTTCTGGTTAAACACGTCGTCCTTGCGTTTTTCGCGAGCACGCTCGCTCCTACAAAAAAGGGCGTAGTCAGGCGAGAAACTTCAGGCGCTTGAGTTCGAAGTGTTCGATCACCTCGGCGGCCTGGGCTCGAAACGCCTGGATATGCGCACTCTGGTCGTGGTCGGCCAGGGCCGCGTCGTCACTCCAGCGCTCGAGCATGTAAAAAGTCTCGGGATGTTGCAGATCCTGGTGCAGGTCGTACTGCTCGCAACCGGGTTCCAGGCGAGTCGGTTCGAGCAAACCGCGCAGCAGGGTTTCCAGAGTGGCCTGTTGGCCGGGCTTGGCAATCAGTGTGGCGATGACGTTAAAGGCGGTCGACATATCAACTCCGGGTCGATGGGAAACGGGATGGCTAGATGATTGGCTATTTCCAGCACAGATAAAAGCGGCTAAAACACAGGTCTGTTTCAATAAAAAATTGATAATTGGCGGAAATTGATGCTGCGCTTTGATGATTTGCAGTTGTTTGTCCGGGCCGCGGACCTGGGCAGTCTGTCGGCGGCCGCGCGGGTGATGGACCTGTCCCCGGCGGTCGCCAGCGCCGCGTTGAAGCGCATAGAACACCAACTGGGCACGCGCCTACTGGCACGCTCCACCCGCAGCCTGCGCTTGACCGCCGAGGGTGAGGGGTTTCTCACCTACGCCCGCGCCGCGTTGAATTCACTGGATGAAGGGCGGCGCCTGCTGGCCAGTGGGCAGGACCATGTCAGCGGCATGCTGCAGCTGTCGGCGCCTTCGGATTTCGGGCGCAATCAGTTGTTACCCTGGTTGGATGATTTCCAGCGTGAATACCCGCAACTGAGCGTGCGCCTGCTGCTGGGAGATCGCATCGCCGACCTGTACCGTCAGCCGGTGGACATTGCCTTGCGTTATGGCGAGCCCGAGGACTCCAGCCTGGTTGCCCTGCCCATTGCCCCTGACAATGTCCGGGTGCTGTGCGCGGCGCCCGGTTATCTGGCCCGGCACGGCGAGCCGCGGCAGTTGGAGCAACTGGCCCAGCACAATTGCCTGCTCTATATGCTCGCTGACCGCGTGCACGACCATTGGCGTTTTTTGGACGGCAAGCGCGAGGTCAGCCTGACGGTTTCGGGCGATCGCGTCAGCGACGACGCCGACGTGGTGCGCCGCTGGGCGGTGGCGGGCGTCGGCATTGCGTACAAGTCCTGGCTGGATGTGAGTACCGATGTCGTGGCCGGGCGTCTGCACTTGATCCTGCCGGAGCTGCGCGGTGAGCGCACACCGCTTAACCTGCTGTGCGCGCACCGTGCGCAGTTGAGCAAGCCCGTCAACTTGCTGCGGGAAATGCTCGTGTCCCGTTGTGCGACATTGACGGCGCAACTGTCGGAGCGATTCGCTGTGAAGTAACGGCCTCCAGCAAAGCAGGACATTTCGCTCAAGTGCTGTCCGTATCCAGGCTGTAAGACGTCATGGAACCGGCTGTTTTGGCCCCTATACTTTGGCGCCAACCGCAGCAGAAAAACGGTTCAACGGGGAGTCGAAAGATGGAACAGGCACCATGTATCAGTCGTATCGCCAGCTTGCTTGCCGAGCCTAAGCGCACCGCAATGGTGTGGGCATTGATGGACGGTTCGGCGAAATCTTCAGAGGAGTTGGCCAGGTTCGCCGGGCTGTCGCCGGCGTCGGCCAATGCCCATTTGGCGCGGTTGACCGGCAGCGGCCTGCTGCGGGTCGACGCGCGACGGGGCAAGCGGTTGTTTCGCGTGGCGGCGGCCGACGTCAGTGCCGCCATCGATGCGCTGGCGACGACAACCATGGCCAGTGCGACGCGCACAGCGCCAGATATTCAGCCTCCCGCGTTGCTGGCACCGCCGCTGTTGCGTCGCGCCCGCGTGTGCCACGACCACCTCGGCGGTGAACTGGCGGCCGGGCTGTACCAACGGATGACACAGGCTGGGTGGATCCAGCGCTACGAACAACGTACCGAAGTGACGGTCAAGGGCACCCGGCATCTGGCGGAGCTGGGTATTTTCATCCAGGCATTTTCGTCGCCGCTGGTCTGTGACTGTTTCGACTGGAGCCAGCAGCAACCGCATGTCGGCGGTGCGCTCGGCGCGGGGTTGTTGCGGCTGTTTTTGCAGTCGAACTGGGTGAGTGCCATCGACGAATCCCGGGCCTTGTCTGTCAGCGACGCCGGGCTTGCGCACATCAACCGATTGGCCGCATTGCCGGAGCGTCGCTCCTAGTTTCGGTCAGGTCGCATCCAGCCAGCGCCCGGGCAGGCGATGTCGCACACTCGCCCAAGGGTTTTTTCACGCGTGGGGTGGGGCATGGGGATGCAGGGCTATAGCGCAGCAGAGCGGTTGGAACGGTTGCCCGTCAGTGGTTACCACCGAATCATTTTCATCATCATTGCCCTGGCGTTTTTCTTCGACTCCATGGACCTGGCGATGATGACGTTTCTATTGGGCTCGATCAAAACCGAGTTCGGCCTGAGTACGGCCCAGGCCGGGTTGCTGGCCAGTTCGAGCTTTTTCGGCATGGTGGTCGGCGCTTCGCTCTCCGGAATGCTCGCCGATCGCTTCGGGCGCAAGCCGGTGTTCCAGTGGAGCATCGTGTTGTGGGGCGTCGCCAGCTACTTGTGCTCCACGGCGCAGACGGTCGAGACGCTGACGCTGTTTCGCATCCTGCTGGGTATTGGCATGGGTATGGAATTTCCGATTGCCCAGTCGATGTTGTCGGAGCTGATCCCGGCAAAGCGACGCGGGCGGTATATCGCGTTGATGGATGGCTTTTGGCCGCTGGGATTTGTCGCTGCCGGGGTGCTGTCTTACTTCCTGCTGCCGGTAGTGGGTTGGCGCGACATTTTCCTGGTGCTGGCGGTGCCGGCGGTATTTGTACTGGCCATCCGGTTTTTCATTCCGGAATCGCCGCGCTGGCTGGAACAGGCCGGGCGCCACGAGGCGGCGGACAAGGTATTGCTGGGCATTGAGCAAAAGGTGCGCGACGCCCTTGGCGGCGCCGAGTTGCCTGAGCCTGTCGCCTTGCCGCGGGTGGCGAGTACGCCGGGCACGTTCTTCTCGGCCTTCCAGCAGTTGTGGTCGGCCCGGTACCGTCAACGCACGATGATGATCTGGAGCGTCTGGTTCTTTGCCCTGCTCGGGTTCTACGGACTGACTTCGTGGTTGAGTGCGTTGCTGCAGCAGTCAGGCTTTGCCGTGACGCAATCGGTGTATTACACGGTGATCATTTCCCTGGGCGGGATACCCGGTTTCCTGATGGCTGCGTGGCTGGTCGAGCGTTGGGGGCGCAAGCCGGTGTGCGTGGTGACGTTGCTGGGCGGCGGGGTGATGGCGTTTTTATATGGGCAGAGCGCGGTGTTTGGCGGCAATGTCGGCCTGCTGATTACGACCGGCTTGTTGATGCAGTTCTTTCTATTTGGCATGTGGGCGGTGTTGTACACCTATACGCCGGAGCTGTATCCCACCTCGGCGCGCGCGACGGGGTCCGGGTTTGCCTCGGCGATTGGTCGCGTGGGGTCGTTGCTGGGGCCGCTGGTGACCGGGCTGGTGTTTCCGATAACCGGGCAGGGCGGGGTGTTTGCCCTGGGCGCGTTGTGTTTTGCGGTGGCGGCGCTGGTGGTGTGGGTGTTTGGAATGGAGACCAAGGGCAAGACGTTGGAAGAACTCACTGAAATCTAGGGTTACCGCAAAACCATGTGGGAGGGGGCTTGCCCCCGATCGCGGTGTATTAGTCAATACATGTCTGTCTGACAGACTGCAATCGGGGGCAAGCCCCCTCCCACATTTAGCCTCCATTCATTCAGTAACTGGCGGTCAAGGCTTTACCAGTCGCGCATCCAGGCTGTTCTGCGCCAGGCGTTTGGCCTGGTCCTGGGTCATGCCCAGGGAGGTGTACAGCGCGTGGAAGTTCTCGGTGACGTAACCGCCGAAGTAGGCCGGGTCATCCGAGTTCACCGTGACCTTCACCCCACGCTCAAGCATGTCGAGGATGTTGTGCTGGGCCATGTCGTCGAAGACGCACAGCTTGGTGTTGGACAACGGGCACACGGTCAGCGGGATCTGCTCGTCGATGATGCGCTGCATCAGGCGCTCGTCTTCGATGGCGCGCACGCCGTGGTCGATGCGCTGGATTTTCAGCAGGTCGATGGCTTCCCAGATGTACTCGGGCGGGCCTTCTTCGCCGGCGTGGGCGACGGTGAGGAAGCCTTCGTGACGGGCGCGGTCGAACACGCGCTGGAACTTGCTCGGCGGGTGACCCATCTCCGAACTGTCCAGGCCCACGGCGACGAACGCGTCACGGAACGGCAGCGCCTGGTCGAGGGTTTTCTCGGCTTCGGCTTCGCTCAGGTGGCGCAGGAAGCTGAGAATCAGGCCGCTGGTGATGCCCAGTTGCTGCTCGCCGTCCTTGAGCGCGGCAGCGATGCCGTTGAGCACCACTTCGAAGGGCACGCCTCGGTCGGTGTGGGTTTGCGGGTCGAAGAAGGGTTCGGTGTGAATCACGTTCTGGGCTTTGCAGCGCAGCAGGTAGGCCCAGGTCAGGTCGTAGAAATCCTGGGACGTGCGCAGCACATCGGCACCCTTGTAATACAGGTCGAGAAACTCTTGCAGGTTGTTGAAGGCGTAGGCCTTGCGCAGGGTTTCGACGTCGTTCCACGGCAACGCAATCTTGTTGCGTTCGGCCAGGGCGAACAGCAGCTCAGGCTCCAGCGAGCCTTCCAGGTGCAGGTGCAGTTCAGCCTTGGGCAGGGCGTTGAGCCAATCGTACATATCTAAAATCTCATCAGGTGCAATGGCGGCATTCTACAGGCCATGGCTGAAATAATCGGCAAAACCTGACCAGCAGGAGAGTATTTGATTTATTCGCACAAGTTCGATGTGAACTAAGGTGTAACGAAACGTTAGCGGCGTGGCGCAGTCTGTACCCCAACGATGACTGATTTGCCGTACATAAAGGCCCCCCATGCTCACTTCTCTCAAGCAAGAAAAATTCATGTTGGTGGCGCTGATTGCCGCCATTGCCGCCTACCCCTTGGAACACTGGATGCTCCACAGCGGGCAGGTAGTGGCGTTGCTCGCCGGCCTCGCCTTGATTGCATTTATCGTGATGGCGTCGATGCGCGTGGCCCACCACGCCGAACAACTGGCGGAAAAGGTCGGCGACCCCTACGGCACCATGATCCTGACCCTGGCGGCCGTGCTGGTGGAAGTGGTGATCCTGGCAATCATGATGAGCAACGAGCCTTCACCCACGCTGGTGCGCGACACCATCTATTCGGCGGTGATGCTCGATATCAACGGCATCCTCGGACTGGCCGCGCTGATGGGCGGCATCAAGCATGGCGAGCAGTCCTACAACGATGACTCGGCGCGCACCTA
The DNA here is from genome assembly GCF_001439815.1 of Pseudomonas orientalis. Classification (GTDB taxonomy): domain Bacteria; phylum Pseudomonadota; class Gammaproteobacteria; order Pseudomonadales; family Pseudomonadaceae; genus Aquipseudomonas; species Aquipseudomonas orientalis. The sequence continues at coordinate 42,563 of NZ_JYLM01000018.1, forward strand.
CAGCGTGATGATTCTCACCGCCATGGGCGTATCGATGGTGGTGCCTGAATTTATCCCCGAGGCCGACTGGAAAATTTACTCGGCCTTCACTATCGGCGCGATGGTGGTGCTCTACACCTTGTTCCTGAGAATGCAGGTAGGCCCGCACAGTTATTTCTTCAGCTACAGCTATCCGGAAAAACGCCGCAAGAAATCAACCGAAGAAGAGCACGCGCAGCCCGTGAACCTCGCGTTTTCGATCGGCACCCTGGTGTTTGGTGTGATAGTGATTGGCGCGTTGGCCGAGGTGATGTCCAAGACCCTCGACCTGGGCCTGGAAGGCACAGGCGCCCCGCCGGTCATCACCGCGATCGTCGTGGCGGCTATTTCCGCAGCGCCGGAAATTCTTACGGCATTGCGCGCCGCCCTGGCCAATCGCATGCAGTCGGTGGTAAATATCGCGCTGGGTGCGTCGCTGTCGACGGTGATTCTGACGGTGCCGGTGATGGAAGCCATGGCCCTCTATACAGGCCAGCCGTTCCAGATGGCAATGACGCCGGTGCAGACGGTGATGGTGTTTATTACGCTGATTGTCAGTGCGATCAACCTCAATGATGGCGAGACCAATGCCATCGAAGGGATGACCCATTTCGTGCTGTTTGCGACCTTCATCATGCTGTCGCTGCTGGGGCTGTAACCCGATTTCAAGCACACCATAAAACCAAATGTGGGAAGGGGCTAGCCCCCTCCCACATTTTGGACTGTGTTGGGCTCAGGTTCCGGCGATCAACTGCCGGGCCGCCTGGGTGTGATCGGCGATCAGGCCTTTCAGGTCGAGGCCTTCCACCTGTCTGTCGATTACCCGCCATTGACCCGCAATCATTACGCGGTCCGCTCGGTCAGCGCCGCACAGCAGCAGCGCTGAAATCGGGTCGTGGCTACCTGAGAAGCGCAGCTCATCGAGTTTGAACAGCGCTAGATCAGCCTGCTTTCCTACAGCCAACTCTCCGATATCCGTACGCCCCAGCAACTGCGCCGAGCCTTTGGTCGCCCAACCCAACACACCTTCAGGGGTGATTTTTTCGGCGCCGTAACGCAAGCGCTGGATGTAAAGGGCCTGGCGCGCCTCCAAGATCATGTTCGAGGCGTCGTTGGAAGCGGAGCCGTCCACGCCCAGGCCGATGGGGGCTCCGGCGGCGAGCAGGTCGAGGGTCGGGCAGATTCCGGAGGCCAGGCGCATATTCGAACTCGGGCAATGGCAGATGCCCGTGCCGGCAGCGCCCAGGCGTGCGATTTCATCCGGGTTGAAGTGAATGCCGTGAGCCAGCCAGGTGCGCGGGCCGAGCCAGCCGACGCTGTCGAGATAGTCCACGGTGCGCAGGCCGAAACGCTGGAGGCAGAAGTCTTCCTCGTCGAGGGTTTCGGCCAGGTGCGTGTGCAGGCGCACGTCGAGCGTGTTGGCCAGTTCGGCGCTGGCTTGCATGATTTCGGGTGTGACGGAAAACGGCGAGCAGGGCGCCAGGGCAATCTGGATCTGCGCCCCGTCGCCGCGCTCGTGGTATTGGCGGATCAGGCGTTGGCTGTCGTCGAGGATCACCTGGCCCTGTTGCACGGTCTGCTGCGGCGGCAGGCCGCCGTCGGCTTCGCCCAGGCTCATGGAGCCGCGGGTGAGCATGGCGCGCATACCCAGCTCGCGCACGCTGGCGACCTGCACATCAATGGCGTGTTCCAGTCCGTCGGGGAACAGGTAGTGGTGGTCCGCCGCCGTGGTGCAACCGGAGAGCAGCAATTCGGCGAGCGCCACTTTCGATGCCAGGGCCAGTTTTTCCGGGGTCAGTCGGGCCCAGACCGGATACAGGGTTTTCAACCAGGGAAACAGCGGCTGGTTGACCACCGGCGCCCAGGCGCGGGTCAGGGTCTGGTAGAAATGGTGGTGCGTGTTGATCAGCCCGGGCAGGACGACATGCTCGCGTGCATCGAACACCTGCGCACAGGGTTGTGCAGGTGCTTGCCCTTGGGCCAGTACTTCGCTGATGACGCCGTCTTGCAGCACCAGGCCGCCACGGGCATCGAGGCCATTGGCGGTGAAGATCGCGAGGGGATTTTTTAACCAGATACGGGTCGCAGGCATTGGCCGGCTCCTCTGAATGATGGGTTCAGGTTTGCCAGCTCAGTGTTGCCCTGTCTGCTGATCCAGGGTCGCCGGTAAAGGCGAGGTGGCAGTCTAACGCTGTAGGAGCGAGCTTGCTCGCGAAAATCGTCAACGATAACGCGGGCGGTCTGGTTTAACGCGGTGCCTGGGCGTTCTTCGCGAGCAAGCTTGCTCCTACAGTTGGGCCATTACCAGGCTATGGTGTCGCCCTTGTAGTCCACAAAATGATGACCGCCTTTGCCGGTGTACGCATTTACCTGATCCACCAGCCCACGCACGCTGGTCTCGACATCGATGTGCGCATTTTCGCCGCCCATGTCGGTTTTCACCCAGCCCGGGTGCAGCGATAACACCGTTGGTTTGTGCTCGCCCAGTTGGGTGATAAAGCTGTTGGTCATGGAGTTGAGGGCCGCCTTGCTGGCCTTGTACAGCGCCATGTCCGAACCGTCGGGAATAGTGACGCTGCCCAGCACCGAACTCATGAAGGCCAGCACGCCGGTGTCCTTGCGGATCTGCCCGACAAAACGCTGGGCCAGGTTGATCGGGGCCACGGCGTTGGTGAAAAACAGTTGGCCGACTTCGGCCAGTGTGGCGTGACCAGGCTCCTGGTTCGCGGGGCCCTTGACGCCGGCATTGACGAACAGCAGGTCGAAGGTACGGTCTTTCAGGCGCTGGGCCAGGGCGATCACGGCTTGCTGATCGTCCATGTCGAGTTTTTCGATCTGCACCGGGCCTACGGCTTTCAGCGCGTCGGCCTTGTTCGGGTCACGCACGGTGGCGGTCACGTCCCAGCCGTCCTGCAGCAGTTGCTTGACCAGGCCGAGGCCCAGCCCGCGCGAGGCGCCGATGATCAGTGCGGTTTTTGGCGTAGACATGAAAAGCTTCCTTTAGAGTCGCGGTTCAGGGAGTTGCGGTGAGCAACAGTAGCAGCTTCAGCGTTGCAGCAGGATACGTCCCCGGCTCAGGTCGGCGAGCTGGGTTTGCAAGGTGTCGATGTGGGCTTCGCCCAGGGCCAGTTGCAACTCCACGCCGTTGGCGGTGAAGGTCTCTTCCACGACCAGCCCGTCCAGTTCGGCAACGCGCAGCTTCAGCAGGTTCAATTCGGAGAAACCGCAGGCGCACCTCAGCGGTACACGACTGATCAGTTCAATGCGCTCGGCATTCTGCAGGCACTTATTCGCGCCGCCGCCGTAGGCACGGGCCAGACCACCGGTGCCCAGTTGAATCCCGCCGTACCAGCGGATCACCAGCACGACGACTTGATCAAAGCCTTGCGCCTCGATGGCCGCCAGGATCGGTCTCCCGGCGGTGCCGCCGGGTTCGCCGTCGTCGTTGCTGCGGTATTGGTCGGCCAGTTTCCAGGCCCAGCAGTTGTGCGTCGCGTTAAGGTCGCTGTGCTGCTCGATAAACACTTGGGCGTCGTGCGCGCTGGTAATCGGCGCCGCCAGGGTGATAAAGCGGCTTTTGCGTATTTCTTCACGAAATTCGCACAAGCCTGTCAGCGTGAATGGCATAAGTCGCTTCGTTTATAGGGCTGGCTTGATGCCGCAGCCTTTGAGAATGATGTGGATCAGATTGGTACCGGCGTCCTCCATATCCTGCTTGGTCAGCCTGGTGCGACCGGTGACGCGGCAGATCTGGGTGGCGAAGTCGGCATAGTGCTGGGTGCTGCCCCACAGCAGGAAGATCAGGTGCACCGGGTCGATGGGGTCCATCTTGCCGGCATCGATCCAGGCCTGGAACACCGCCGCACGGCCGCTGAACCAGGCGCGGTAGTCCTGGCTGAAATATTCGGTGAGGCATTCGCCGCCGCTGATGATCTCCATGGCGAAGATCCGCGAGGCCTGTGGCTGGCGTCGCGAGAATTCCATCTTGGTGCGGATGTAGCGGGAGAGGGCCACGGCCGGGTCGTCCTCAGCGGTCAGCGCGTTGAACGTGCTGTCCCACAATTCGAGAATGTTGCTGAGCACCGCGATATACAGGCCCAGCTTGTTGGTGAAGTAATAGTGCAGGTTGGCTTTGGGCAGCCCGGCACTGGCTGCGATGGTGTTCATGCTGGTGCCCTTGTAGCCATGGCGCGCGAATTCATCCTCAGCAGCCTGGAGAATCGCTTGTTCGTTCTTTTGCCGAATGCGGCTGGCGGGTTTACCGGCGTGGTTGCTGTGGGCAGGAACTTCGAGGCTCATGGAGGTTTCCGTGCTGATCGATGGAGGCGACGTGTGCACAGATAACCCACCCTCAAGCCTCAGACAAGTGTTGATGCAATAAAACCGTCAAAGCGATTCCAGGGAGTCGCTTTCGGGCGTGTGGTTTGCAACGGCGTGGGCGGTTTTCGCCTCGGGTAACAGCAGGCACAGCACAATGGCGGTCAGGCCGCCGCTGGTGATGGCGGAGTCGAACAGGTTCTGCACCAGGGTGGGCATCAAGTGCAGCAGATTGGGCTGGGCGGCGATGCCCAGGCCGACACCGAAGGAGGTGGCGATGATCAGCATGCTGCGCCGGTCCAGTGGTGCCTGGGCCAGGATGCGCACACCGGCTGCGGCGACGCTGCCGAACATGACAAGGGTCGCACCGCCCAGCACTGGTTTGGGGATTTGCTGCAACACCGCGCCGATCATGGGAAACAACCCGAGGCACACCAGCACTACGCCGATGTACAAGCCGACATAGCGGCTGGCCACGCCGGTGAGTTGGATCACCCCGTTGTTTTGCGCGAAGGTGGTATTGGGGAAGGCGCTGAACGTGGCGGCGATCATGCAACTGACGCCATCCCCCAGCACGCCGCCTTTGAGTCGACTTATATAAGACGCACCGCTGATGGGTTGGCGCGCGATCATGCAGTTGGCGGTGAGGTCTCCGACGGTTTCGATGCTGCTGATCAGATAAATCAGCGCGATTGGCAGGAAGGCGCTCCAATCGAAGTTGAAACCAAAGCGAAACGGCACTGGCAGGCTGATCAGAGGCACCTCGGGTAAGGCCTGGGGCACCAGCTTGCCAGTGAACCAGGCGGCCAGGCTGCCGAGGGCCAGGCCGATGATGATGGCCGAAAGGCGCACCCCGGGCGTGTTCGAGCGGTTGAGCAGGATGATCGTCAGTACCACGAACAGGCCCAGGGCCAGGTTGATGGGGGCGCCGAAGTCGGGGGCGTTGAAGCCGCCGCCGAGATCGGTGATGCCGACTTTTATCAGGCTGATGCCGATCAGCGTAATCACGATCCCGGTCACCAGGGGTGTGATGACCCGGCGCAGTTGGCCGATAAACCGGCTCAGCACGATCTGCACCAGGGCGCCGAAAAAGCACACGCCGAAAATCATCGCCAGGATGTCCTCAGGGCTGCCGCCGCGTTGCTTGACCAGGAAACCGGCGGACAGCACCGCGCCCAGGAACGCAAAGCTGGTGCCTTGCAGGCAGATCATTCCGGCGCCGATACCGAACGGCCTGCGCGCCTGGATGAACGTGCCGACGCCGGAGACCATCAGCGCCATGCTGATCAAGTAGGGCAGGTGCGCGGTGAGGCCCAGGGTGGAACCGATGATCAAGGGCGGCGTGATGATACCGACGAACGCGGCCAGCACATGTTGCAGGGCGGCCAGCAGGGCGGGCAGTGGTTTCGGGCGATCATCGAGGCCGTAGATCAAGTCGTTGGGGCTGGAGGATTCTGGCGGCATGGCGGGTCAACTCGGGGCGGACGGTTCAAGGTCCTTGTGCCTTGCAAAAAGCTGTCCATCTGCTCAGCTTTTTGCGCAACGTCCGAATTAGCGCGTTGCCGCCAGGCTTTGCAGAAAGCTTTCCAGCACCAAATGGGGGCGGCGGCCCTTGCGCGTGACCGATGCCAGGCTCAAATCGTAAAACCGTGTAGCCGGTTTCAGCGCGCGCAGTCGGCCTTGCTGTACCCACAGGCTGGCGTAATGGTCGGGCAGGTAGCCGATATAGCGTCCGGTGAGGATCAGGAACGCCATGCCTTCGCGGTCGGAGGCACTCGCCGTGCAATTGAGTGCCTGGTAATGAGCCTGGATCTCGGCGGGCAGGCGGAAGGTGGGTGCGATGGCGTCCTGGCTGTCGATCCGCATATCGTCCAGTTGTTTGTCGTCGGCATAAAACAGCGGATGGCCGACCGCGCAGTAAAGCAGCGAGCGTTCGCTGTACAGGGGTTGGTACTCCAGGCCCGACAACGCGCTGGCCTGGGGCACCACGCCGACATGCAGGCGGCCGTCGAGGACACCTTGCTCGACTTCATTGGGGGCGATCATGCGGATCTGAATCTGCACGTCCGGGCCGCGCTCCTTCAACTGCGCCAGGGCGTGGGTGATGCGCATGTGGGGCAGGGTGACGAGGTTGTCGGTGAGGCCGATGATCAGCTCGCCGCGCAAGTGCTGGTGCAGGCCGTTGACTTCGGTGCGGAAACTTTCCAGGGCACTCAAGAGCTGCAGGGCCGACTGGTAAACCTCCCGGCCCTCTTCGGTCAGGGAAAAACCGGCGCGGCCGCGTTGGCACAGCCTTAGTCCGAGGCGCTGTTCAAGATCACTCATTTGCTGGCTGATGGCCGAGCGGCCTATGCCCAGCACGGTCTCCGCCGCCGAAAAGCCGCCGCATTCCACCACACTGCGAAAGATGCGCAGCAAGCGGATATCGAAGTCGCTGACTTGGGCCAACGGATCGGGTCGACGGCTGCTCATAGTTTAGTGAAGGCCTGACTGAAGGTTATAAAAGTTGGATTTCATCGACTTTATCGCCGTGGCAACTTAGCTGCAACAACGCTTTTTCAATCCCGACGCTGCCTTTTGCCTTGCGAGGTTTTGCTGATGAATATGCCGGAAAACGCCCCATCATCCCTGGCCAGCCAACTCAAGCTGGATGCGCACTGGATGCCTTATACCGCCAACCGTAACTTTCAGCGCGATCCGCGCCTGATCGTCGCCGCCGAAGGCAGCTGGTTGACCGATGACAAGGGGCGCAAGGTCTATGATTCGCTGTCGGGCCTGTGGACCTGCGGCGCCGGGCATACGCGCAAGGAAATTCAGGAGGCGGTAGCCAGGCAGTTGGGTACCCTGGACTACTCTCCGGGCTTCCAATACGGTCATCCGCTGTCCTTTCAACTGGCGGAAAAGATTACCGACCTGACCCCAGGCAACCTCAACCATGTGTTCTTCACCGACTCCGGCTCCGAGTGCGCCGATACCGCGGTGAAGATGGTGCGCGCCTACTGGCGCCTGAAGGGCCAGGCCACCAAGACCAAGATGATTGGCCGCGCCCGTGGTTACCATGGTGTGAATATCGCCGGCACCAGCCTGGGCGGCGTCAACGGTAACCGCAAGATGTTTGGCCAGGCGATGATGGACGTCGACCATCTGCCGCATACGTTGCTGGCGAGCAATGCCTTCTCCCGTGGCATGCCGGAGCAGGGCGGTATTGCGTTGGCCGATGAGTTGCTCAAGCTGATCGAACTGCATGACGCGTCAAACATCGCTGCGGTGTTTGTCGAGCCCATGGCCGGCTCCGCAGGCGTGTTGGTGCCGCCACAGGGCTATCTCAAGCGCCTGCGCGAAATCTGCGATCAGCACAATATCCTGTTGGTATTCGACGAAGTGATCACCGGTTTCGGCCGCACCGGTTCGATGTTCGGCGCCGACAGCTTCGGCGTGACCCCGGACTTGATGTGCATCGCCAAGCAGGTCACCAACGGTGCGATTCCAATGGGCGCGGTGATTGCCAGCAGCGAGATCTATCACACCTTTATGAACCAGGCGACGCCGGAGTACGCAGTGGAATTCCCCCACGGCTACACCTACTCGGCGCACCCGGTGGCCTGTGCGGCCGGCCTCGCGGCACTGGACTTGCTGCAAAAGGAAAACCTCGTGCAGAGCGTAGCCGAAGTCGCACCGCATTTTGAGAATGCGCTGCATGGCTTGAAGGGCAGCAAGAACGTGATTGATATTCGTAACTATGGCCTGGCCGGTGCGATCCAGATTAACCCGCGTGACGGTGATGCGATCGTGCGTCCATTCGAGGCCGGCATGGCCTTGTGGAAAGCCGGTTTCTACGTGCGCTTCGGCGGTGACACCCTGCAGTTCGGGCCAACCTTCAACAGCAAGCCCCAGGACCTGGATCGCCTGTTCGATGCGGTCGGTGACGTGCTGAACAAGATCGACTGATTTCTCCTTCTATATAGAACAACGTTTCAGGAGTCCTGCATGAGCCTTATCCAGCATTTGATCAACGGTGAATTGGTCAGTGACAGCGGTCGGAGTGCCGACGTGTTCAACCCGTCCACTGGTCAAGTGATTCACCAGGTACCGTTGGCCAGTCGCGAAACCATTCAACAGGCGATCGATTCGGCCAAGGCGGCATTCCCGGCCTGGCGTAACACGCCTGCGGCCAAGCGTGCGCAGGTGATGTTTCGTTTCAAGCAGTTGCTGGAGCAGAACGAAGCCCGTATCTCGCAATTGATCAGCGAAGAACATGGCAAGACATTGGAGGATGCCGCCGGTGAGTTGAAGCGCGGGATCGAGAACGTGGAGTACGCGTGCTCGGCGCCGGAGATTCTCAAGGGCGAATACAGCCGCAACGTGGGCCCGAACATTGATGCCTGGTCGGATTTCCAGCCATTGGGCGTAGTGGCGGGTATTACGCCGTTCAACTTCCCGGCAATGGTGCCGTTGTGGATGTATCCACTGGCGATTGTGTGCGGTAACTGTTTCATCCTCAAACCGTCGGAGCGCGACCCCAGTTCAACGTTGCTGATCGCACAATTGCTGCAGGAAGCGGGACTGCCTAAAGGCGTGCTGAGTGTGGTGCATGGCGACAAGGGCGCGGTGGATGCATTGATCGAGGCGCCCGAGGTAAAAGCGCTGAGTTTTGTAGGATCCACGCCAATTGCCGAGTACATCTATTCCGAAGCCACCAGGCGTGGCAAGCGCGTGCAGGCACTGGGTGGGGCGAAGAACCACGCGGTGCTGATGCCGGACGCGGACCTGGATAACGCCGTCAGCGCCTTGATGGGCGCGGCGTACGGTTCCTGCGGTGAACGTTGCATGGCGATCTCGGTGGCGGTGTGCGTGGGTGACCAGGTGGCGGATGCGTTGATTGCCAAGCTGGTGCCGCAGGTCAAGGCGCTGAAGATCGGAGCGGGCACCACCTGTGGTCTGGATATGGGACCGCTGGTGACGGGGCCGGCGCGGGATAAGGTCACTGGATATATAGAAGAGGGTGTGTCGGCGGGGGCCGAGCTGGTTGTTGACGGTCGTGGCTTGAGCGTCGCCGGGCATGAAGAGGGCTTCTTCCTCGGTGGCAGCCTGTTCGATCGCGTGACCCCAGAGATGCGCATCTATAAAGAAGAGATCTTCGGGCCGGTGTTGTGCGTGGTGCGTGTGGCCAGCCTGGAAGCGGCGATGCAGTTGATCAACGATCATGAGTACGGCAACGGTACTTGTATCTTCACCCGTGACGGTGAGGCGGCGCGTCTGTTCTGTGATGAAATCGAAGTGGGCATGGTGGGAGTTAACGTTCCACTGCCGGTGCCCGTGGCTTATCACAGCTTTGGTGGCTGGAAGCGGTCGCTGTTTGGCGACTTGCACGCCTATGGGCCGGATGGGGTGCGTTTCTATACCCGGCGCAAGGCGATCACCCAGCGCTGGCCGCAGCGGGCCAGCCATGAAGCCTCGCAGTTTGCTTTCCCGAGCTTGTAAGGATGGAGAGGTAGAAGGCCGGCCCCTTGGGGCCGGCCTTCGCGTTTTCGGGCATTTTTGACTTATATGACAGAAATGTGAAAAAGAAGGTTGACGGCAGATTCTGGGCGCCTATAATTCGCCCCACTTCCGGCGCAGTCGAAACGGAAAACTCCTTGGTAAACAATGAGTTAAGTAGGTTTCGACAGCAGGTTGCTTCAGTTCATCGAAGCCAAAAGGAAGTTGAAAAAGAGGTGTT
>NZ_JYLM01000019.1 GCF_001439815.1 Pseudomonas orientalis
TACATCCAGTATTACAATCACTCGCGTATCAGATTGAAGCTAAACGGCCTGAGTCCTGTTGAATACAGAACTCAGGCCGCTCAGGCGTAGACAGAAAATCGTCCAGCTTTGTGGGGTCAGTTCACTCCGCGTGGGAACGATCACAGTTGCTCCCACATTCAGTCGGCACTGAAACTCAACTGTTGCGGCACATCCACATCCCATAGCACGCCAGGATCATCCACCTGCACGCCCCGCACCTGTGCCCATGCAAACAAAGCCTTCGCGCCACGGTCGCCGGACAACGCCATCAATGCAGGCCCAAATACACGGCCGAAAGCCACCGGATGCCCATACTGTCCGGCATGCACCGGCACAGTGATGCTTGCCGGATCGGCCAGCACACGCTCGATCGTCGCGGAACGAATAAACGGCATATCCCCCAGCACCACTAGCCAGCCCTCTGCCGAAGCACTGGCCGCAACGGCTGCGGCAATGCTATCGCCCATACCGGCCGATTCCAGCAGCAGGACCTTACAACCCTGTGCCTCAGCCAGCCGAATCACCTCAAGGCGTTCCGGTGACGTCACCACCCAGCGCTCAGCAAGCGTTGCCGGCAGGTTCACCAACACCTGCTCGATAACCGCTCGCGTCACACCATCCAAACCCATGCAATCTGCCAGCAACTTATCCCTGTCAGCCCCGGCTTCGGCACGAAAGCGACTGCCCTGCCCCGCCGCCAGCACGATCGCCGTCACTGTCACTGGGCAACCGCCGCCAGCGGCTTTTTCTGCAGGGCCGCCACGCCGTTCTTGATCGCAACAATTTCCGCCATCAGCGACAGGGCAATTTCCGCTGGTGTATGACTGCCGATGTGCAAGCCGATGGGCCCATGCAAACGCGCAATCGCTTCTGCCGACAGCCCCAACGTCGCCAGGTTTTCCCGTCGTTTCTGAGTGTTGACCCGCGAACCGAGGGCGCCGATGTAGAACGCGCTGGAATTCAACGCCGTGAGCAAGGCCATGTCATCCAGGCGTGGGTCGTGGGTCAGACAGACAATCGCCGTGCGTTCATCGGTCTGGATATTCAGCACCGCTTCATCGGGCATGCCCGGCACGAAGCGGCCATGGTGTTCTTCCCAGCCATACACAAACTCTTCACGCGGGTCGCAGATCAGCACTTCGAAATCGAGCAGGCGCGCCATTTCTGCGACGTAGCGCGACAGTTGCCCGGCGCCGATCAACAGCAGGCGCCAGCGTGGCCCATAGATGGCGCGCAGGCACCGGTCGTCGAAGGTCACTGCATCGGTCTTGCTCGCGGCGCTGAGGGTCACTTTGCCAGTGGCCAGGTCCAGCTCCCGCGCAACAATTTGATGATCCTCGCAGCGCGCCAGCAATTGCGCGACCCACGCCCAGTCGTCCACCCGCTCTTCGGTCAGGCGCAGGGTGCCGCCGCAGGGCAGGCCGAAGCGCGCCGCCTCATCGCGAGTGACGCCGTAGGTGACCAACTGCACCGGCGGGCCATCGTCGGGCAAACGGCCATCCTGCAAGCGCGCGATCAAGTCGTCCTCGATGCAACCGCCGGACACCGAGCCGATCACCACCCCGTCGCCACGCAAGGCCAACATCGCCCCCGGTGGGCGCGGCGCGCTGCCCCAGGTCTGCACCACGCTGTACAACACCACGCGTTGCCCGGCGCGGCGCCACTCAAGCACGCTGCGCAAGACATTCAGATCCACACTGTCCACAAAACCTCCCGCAAGCGTTTCAACCGATTCATTTACTGTAAAACAAAAGCCACTGCCATGACGCGCCAGAAACGCAAACGCCCCGAACCAGTCGGGGCGTTTGTGTGTGGCTGTCGGCGTTAGTTCACGCCATCTGCAGCTTACTTGACCACAGGTGCAGGGCCTTCGGCCACGCCCAGGTCGTCGATTTCGCGGGTTTCGGAGATACCGGTACCGCCGGATGCCAGCTCGCTTTGCAGCTTGTCGGTGTCCAGTTCCTTGACCCACTTGGCAACCACGATGGTGGCAACAGCGTTACCGACCAAGTTGGTCAGCGCGCGGGCTTCGGACATGAAGCGGTCGATACCCAGGATCAGCGCCAGGCCGGCGACCGGCAGGTGGCCGACAGCCGACAGGGTGGCAGCCAGCACGATGAAGCCCGAGCCGGTCACGCCCGCAGCGCCCTTGGAGGACAGCAGCAGCACCAGCAGCAGGGTGATCTGGTGGGTGATGTCCATGTGGGTGTCGGTCGCCTGGGCGATGAACACGGCGGCCATGGTCAGGTAGATCGACGTACCGTCAAGGTTGAACGAGTAACCGGTCGGGATCACCAGGCCAACCACGGATTTCTTCGCGCCCAGACGCTCCATCTTGATCAGCATGCGCGGCAGTGCGGATTCCGAAGACGAAGTCCCCAGCACGATCAGCAGCTCTTCGCGGATATAGCGAATCAGCTTCAACACGCTGAAGCCGTGGGCGCGGCAGATCGCGCCCAGCACTACCACCACGAACAGCACGCAGGTGATGTAGAAGCAGATCATCAACTGACCCAGCTGCACCAGGGAACCTACACCGTAGGCACCGATGGTGAATGCCATGGCGCCCAGCGCACCGATGGGCGCCAGCTTCATGATCATGTTGATGATGTTGAACATCACGTGGGCGAAACGATCGATGAAGTCCAGCACCGGCTTGCCGTAGGCACCCAGGCGGTGCAGGGCGAAACCGAAGATCACCGAGAACATCAGCACTTGCAGGATGTCGCCGTTGGCGAAGGCGCCGACGATGGTGTTCGGGATGACATTGAGGATAAAGCCGACGATGCTCTGGTCTTTACCGGCGGTCACGTAGGCAGCGACTTTGGACGCATCCAGGGTTGCCACGTCGATGTGCATGCCGGCGCCCGGCTGCACGACGTTGACCACGATCAGGCCGATCAGCAACGCAATGGTGGAAACGACTTCGAAGTACAGCAGCGCGTAGCCGCCGGTTTTGCCCACCGATTTCATGCTTTGCATGCCAGCGATGCCGCTGACCACGGTGCAGAAGATGATCGGGGCGATGACCATTTTGATCAGCTTGATAAAGCCGTCACCCAGTGGCTTGAGGGCCACGCCGGTCTGCGGGTAGAAGTGACCGAGCAAAATACCGATAACGATTGCGACGATCACCTGGAAATACAGGGATTTGTAGAGTGGCTGACGAGTCGTCATTGCAAAGTTCCTCAATCGCACCGTGTGGCAAATATCCGCCATTGCCCACGACACTTGAATTGCGAACCCTCCTGCACTGGAGGGATTTGTTGTTGGCGAGGCCTGTAGGAACAATCCTGCGCTGTGATGTTTATCGCAAACAGCGTGCCACTTTGTCTGAAACCGATGAAAGCCTTTAGACATCAGGGTTGGCGGCTTGCCGTGGCCCGTCAGGCGCGCAACAAGGTGGCGGTTTTCCGCCGGCCCAACCCGCCTCGTCCTACAATTTGGCGGATATCCGCCTTGTGACCCGCCAGGCGATAGCTACCATCGGCCGCTCCATGGACCAGGCCCTGTCATGCGTGAACGCACCATCGCCAGTCACTGCGCCCGCGCTGCCCTGGGGGCATCGGGCGTTCAATAAGTGGACAGGGTTGACGCCGGGGGCGTATCGCGCTCAGGAAGTTTAAAGGTGGGCGTTCGCCAACCCCCTCACAAGGCCGGAAAGTGAATCCTGAACGCCGCGCCACCCAGCGCCGAATCACCCAGGGTCAGCCGCGCGTGATAACTTTCGATGATGTCCTTGACCACCGCCAGCCCGATGCCTTGCCCCGGGTGCTGCCGATCAAGCCGTTCGCCGCGCTGTAGAATCCGTGCGCGCTGGTCCGGTGGCACACCGGGGCCGTCGTCTTCGATGCACAGTTCACTGCCGTCCAGGTGTTCCACGAGGCTGATGCGGACCTGCTTCACACATAGGCGGTAGGCGTTTTCCAGCAGGTTGCCGAGCATCTCGAGCAGGGCGCCTTTCTCGATGGGCACGTCGCACGCGTCCGGCAGGTCGAGGGACACGGTGACGCGCTTGTCCCGGTAAACCTTGTCCAACGTGTCGCACAGGCTTTGCAGCACCGGTTCCAGGCGTACCTGGTGACGGACCAGGCCGCTCTTGCGTAGGCTGGCGCGCTGCAATTGGTAGCCGATCTGCTGGCTCATGCGCTCGATCTGCGACTGCAGCACCCAGGCCTGGCTGCGCTCCTCGGGGCGCTGGGCCATGTCTTCGCTCACACCCTGCAATACCGCCAGCGGGGTTTTCAGGCTGTGGGCCAGATCATCCAGGGAGTCGCGGTAGCGCGCCCGCTGCTCACGCTCGCTGTGCAGCAAACGGTTGAGGGAACCGGTGAGGCGCAGCAATTCCCGGGGGTGCTCTTCGCTGAGGCTTTCGCGAGTGCCGCCTTCGATCTGGTCCAGTTCCTGGCTCAGGCGCCGCAGGGCCTGCAGGCCCCAGGTCAGGCCGAGCCAGAGCAGCGTCAACAGCACCAGCAACGCCGCGCCGAACCCCAGATAGAGATTCTCGCGCAGGCCTTCGAGGGTCAATTGGTACTCGCGCACCGGTTGCAGGGCGACGATGCTGAACGCCGCGCTCTTGCCGCCCAACAGGCGGACCTCGACGTCGTAGACGAAGAACTCCTGGCCGTTGGCCTCGCGGATGCGCGCAAATTCGTTGCCGCGCCCGTCGTAGCGCGGCTTGTAGTTGATGTTTTCTTCCTGGGTCGCCCGCGAACGCCACACAAGGTGGCCTTCACGGTCGTAGATATAGCCGAGCAGGCGACTGTCGGTCAGGTTGAAACGCTCATCGGGCAACTGCGCCGGCATGAGCAGCCGGTTATTTTCCACGCGCGCCGCAGAGATCAAGGTGGTGACATCCGATGCCAGGCGCTGCTCGATGGAATCCTGCAGCGCCAGGCTGAAAGCACCTTGCATGGCGGGCAACAAGCCCAGCATGAAGAGCACCGCCAGGGTGGCGGCAGCCAGCATCAGGCGCACACGGAGCGAGCGAATCAACGGCAGCGCTCATTGAACAGGTAGCCCAGGCCGCGCACGGTGTCGATCGGCTTGAACCCGGCCGGGCCTTCCAGCTTGCGGCGCAGGCGGCCGACCAGCACTTCGATGACGTTTGGGTCGCGCTCGTCGTCATCTGGATAGAGCTGTTCCATCAAACGGTCCTTGGCCACCACCTGCTGATGATGGCGCATCAGGTATTCAAGGATGCGGTACTCATAGGCCGTCAGCGCCAGCGGTTGTTCGTCCAGCGAGGCTTGTTTGCGATTGAGGTCCAGCAGCAGGGGCCCGGCGACGATGGTGGACTGGGTAAAACCGCTGGAGCGGCGCAGCAAGGCGTTCATTCGCGCCTCCAGCTCTTCGAACTGGAACGGTTTGACCACGTAGTCGTCGGCACCGGCAGCCAGGCCTTCGACTTTGTCCTGCCAATTGCCGCGGGCGGTCAGGATCAGGATCGGAAAGGTCTTGGCCTGGGTGCGCAGTTGCCGGATCAGGTCCAGGCCGCCCATGCCGGGCAGGCCCAGGTCGATGATCGCCAGGTCATGGTTGAATTGGCCGGTCTGGTACAGGGCTTCCTCGGCATTGGCCACGGCTTCGACGACGTGGCCGCTGTCGGTCAGGCGGGTAAACAGGTGATGACGCAACAGCGCCTCATCTTCCACCACCAGCAATTTCATAAGGCTCTCCAAGGCAATTCAACAGTCCGAGCGAGGGATATCATAGCGGCCCTGCAGGTCTTGCGGGCGCAGTTTAATGCCATTGTATTGGCCAGACAGAGGCGCGTAACCGGTGCGGTAACCCGGTTGAGGCGCGGTGACCAGCGACTGGCCCCACGGCGCGGCCTGAACGTTCACCTCTTCGAAGCTGACACGATGGATCAGGTTGCTGGCTTTTTTGCTTTTCTCTCGGCCAAAGGCGGCAAAAGTGCTATCGCTGGCTTGCACACCGGCAGTGGCACTGAGCATGGTCAACGCCAACAACAGTTTCTTGATCGCAGTCATGGTGGTTACCTCGTAAGCGTTCAGGCTGTGGGTCCACACTACGCAAGCGCCCCTGAACTCCCCCTGAACGGGCTCTGAACCCGGCCTGAACCGCAACCGGCCATGCACGACGGACTATGCACTGACGCGTCAACTCGGCAAAATGTCGCGCATGACGCCCCTACCCGCCTGCTGTACCCCACTCGATGCCGACTGGCCGCTGCCTGCGCCCTTGCCGGGCACGGTGTTCCTGAGCACGCGATTCGATCCGGCCTTATTGAACCCCAGTGATTTCCAGCGCAGCGCCGTGCCGCCGCCGGCGAGCATCCAGCGCTCGGTAGCCAAGCGCCAGGCGGAATTCCTCGCCGGCCGCCTGTGCGCCCGCGAAGCGCTGCGACGACTCGATAACCTTGACTGCATTCCGGCCATCGGTGAGGACCGCGCTCCGATCTGGCCAAGGCATATCAGTGGTTCAATCACCCACAGCACCGGGCACGCTGCGGCGATTGTCGGGCACAAGGCGCAGTGGCGCGGGCTGGGGATGGACCTGGAGAACCTGCTGACGCTGGAACGGGCCGAACGCCTGGCGGGGGAGATTCTTACCGGCGATGAAGTGCAACGCATGGCCAGCCTACCGCGCGAGCACACCGCCCTGCTGGTGACGCTGACGTTTTCGGTCAAGGAGAGTCTGTTCAAGGCGCTCTACCCTCTCGTGCGCAAGCGTTTTTATTTTGAGCATGCCGAGGTGGTGGAGTGGTCGCAGGCAGGGTATGTGCGGCTGCGGTTGCTGACGGACCTGTCCAGTGAGTGGTGTCATGGCAAGGAATTGGAGGGGCAGTTCAGGGTGGATGGGGAGCAGTTGTTGAGCCTGGTGGCGGTTGGCGCCTGATAGACCGCTATCGGGGGCAAGCCCCCTCCCACATTTGCAATGCATTCCCCTGTGGGAGGGGCTTGCTCCCGATGGCGGTGTCAGGGTTTTCCCTGATCTCTGGGCCAACTCAGGCTGAAGCACGCCCCGCCCAGGTTGTTGCTCTTGCTGATCAACGCCCGGCCGCCGTGCCAATAGATAATCCGCCGCACGATCGACAAGCCCAGGCCATGCCCGCCCGAGGCGCGGGTGCGGCTGTCGTCCAGGCGCAGGAACGGGGTGAACACGCGTTCCCAGGCGCTTTCCGGTACGCCGGGGCCATCGTCCTCCACGTCGATACGGCAACGCACCTGCCCTACCTGATAACTGATCAACACCTGGCCCTTGGCGTGGCGCATGGCATTGCTGACCAGGTTCTGCAGCGCGCGATGCAGGTAGCGGGGTTCGGCATCCACCCAGGCGTGCGCCGGATGCGCCGGTGACGGGCAAATCCCCCGAGTGACGTTGACGTGCGGGCGCAGTGGCGACAATTCGCCGATCACCTGGTCGAGCAACGCATCGAGGTCGACGCGCTGGAAATCCAACGCCGGCGCGCCCTGCTCCAGGCGCGCGTAAGTGAGCATCTCATCGACCAGGCCGTCAAGGTCCTGGATATCGCCGTCCATGCCCTCCAGGTATTTGCGCCGGGCCTCGGCGGTGGTGGCATTGCCCAGCATCTCCAGACCGAAGCGCAGGCGCGCGACCGGCGTGCGCAGCTCGTGGGACACTGCGCGCACCAATTCACGCTGAATCGCCAGCAATTGCTGCAAGTGTTCGGCCATGCCGTTGAACGCCGCCGCCAACCGGCCCACCGAATCGGCGCCTCGCGCCGGTACGCGAACTTCCAGATTGCCCTTGGCGATGCGCGTAGCCGCCGCCTCCAGGCCCTTGAGCCGACGCTCGAGCTGACGCACCAACAGGTAGACGATCAGGCCGATCAGAGTCAGGCCGATCAACGCGATCAGGATCAGCCATTGCGCCGGGTACGGGTTCATTTGATACAGCGGGCCGATTTCCAGCACCCAGGGCGTGCCGACCATGCCGGCAAACACGCGAATCGAATCACCGCCCTTGCCCAGGGCCATCACCGTATCGCCTTCCGCCACGCGACGGCGCTGGTCGTCGTCCATATCGGCCCGGTCGAGGGTCATCAGGTGCATCTCGAAACCAAAGCCCTTGGCGTGCTTGAGGTCAGCCAAACGTTGCGGCTGCTCGTCCACCGGAAACCGCACCAGTTCGTCGGCCAGCAGGTAGATAGTGGCGCGGGCCAACTGTTCGCTGATCTGCTGCACTTCGCCGGTGAGCACCAGCTGTTCCTGTTCGCTGACCAGACGCACTACCCGCGCGGCATGGGGGCCCGTCTGCTGCACCAGGACCTGGCCACGTTGCAGGCGTTTGCGCTGGCCCATGTCCAGGTGTGCGTCGGTGAAGGTGCGCAACTCAAGCGGAATGCCTAGCAATCGCTCCCACACGGCCAATGCACGCTGGCGCTCGATGCCGCTCATGGGCTGCAGATTGTCGCCCATCAGTGCGAACGTGCCGTGGGCCAGGCGCTCGCGGTATTGGCCGCTGCGCACATCGTTGAGCAAGTGCAGGGCCAGCACCCCCAGCAGCGCGACCAGGATCAGCGCGGCGCACATGCCGCCGTAGATGCGCAGGAAGATCGAGTTCACAGCGGCATGTCGGCAGCGGCTTCGGGCACGAACAGGTAGCCTTTGCTGCGGATGGTCTTGATCAGGCGCGGGTGGATCGGGTCATCGCCGATCTTGGGGCGGATACGTGAGATGCGCACATCAATCGAACGGTCCTGGCCGTCGTAACCGACGCCGCGCAAGGCGATGAAAATTTCTTCGCGCGAGAGAACGCGCCCGGCATTGGCCACCAACAGCCACAGCAGGTCGAACTCGGCACTGGTCAGCTCGATGCCACTTTGGTGCAACCAGGCCTCGCGCAAGGCGTTGTCCACCACCAGCGGGCCGAACTGCAGGCGGCGCTGGTGCTCCACCACCACCGCTGCCGCCGGTTCGCTGCGCCGCAGCAGGGCCTGGATACGTGCCAGCAACAAGCGCGGGCGCACGGGTTTGCACACGTAGTCATCGGCGCCCATGTCCAGGCCGAGCACCTGGTCCATGTCATCGGTGCGCGCCGTCAGCATCAGGATCACGCCGTCATAGCGCGGGCGTACCTTGCGGCAGATGCTCAGGCCGTCTTCGCCCGGCAGCATCAGGTCAAGGATCACCAGGTCCGGTTGCTCGGCGACGATGCGCGCCGCCGCCAGGGCACCGTCGTTCTCCACCGACACCCGCAGGCCGTTGCTCTCCAGGTACTCGCGGGTCAGCTCGGCGAGTCGCTCGTCGTCCTCGATGATCAATATCTGCCAGGCTTCCTGACCCATGGGTGATCCTCGTTGCGCTATCGATAACCACTGTGGGAGGGGGCTTGCTCCCGATTGCGGCGTGTCAGGCAATACATCTATTACTGATCCACCGATATCGGGGGCAAGCCCCCTCCCACATTCTGATCTTCATCAGGCATACCCTCTTTGTCATGTTTTGAGGGCATACCCGAGGTGGATTGTAGCCACGCGCCAACCGTTGAACACAAGCCTGGAAATCCATTCGGAGATCGCGTTTGTTTGTGATAGGGTTCGCGCCCTTCGAAAATGGCCAGCTTGTTTTGGCCTCGAAACATTTAATGACAAACGGCGCAATCCAGCAGTAATGCGGCCTACACCCCTATTCACCCTTTCTTACACATTTTACCCACAGCGTTATCCACAGGCTAGTGCGTTGCTAACACCCGTAAAACGCATTATCTTGTACCTCGGCACTTCAACAGACCCTACATGTAGGGTTTTTGAGACAAGCGCCCAACCACATAAGCGGCTCGAAATTCAAGCGTTTTATTGCTGGCGCAGCGTGGAACCAACCGATTTTCAGTAGACCAAACCGCTCACGCGGATGGCAGCTGTTTTTCATCCATGACATGGAAAACGGTACGGGTGTTGCAGGAAAGCCTGGCACTCGCAATCAAATATAGAACGTGGAGACAACCCCCCATGCAAACCGACACAACTCGCGAGAACCCGCAGGGCTCCGTGCCGCAGGCCGCTGATTCGAATCTGGATCTGTCCGCCACCGCACCTGGCCAATTGCGCGTGATCAAGCGTAACGGCACTGTCGTTCCTTACACCGATGACAAAATCACCGTCGCTATCACCAAAGCGTTTCTTGCAGTTGAAGGCGGCACCGCTGCCGCTTCGTCGCGCATCCACGACACCGTCGCGCGCCTGACCGAACAGGTCACCGCGACCTTCAAGCGTCGCATGCCATCGGGCGGCACCATCCACATCGAAGAAATCCAGGACCAGGTCGAACTGGCCCTGATGCGTGCCGGCGAGCAGAAAGTTGCCCGCGACTACGTGATCTACCGCGACTCGCGCGCCAAGGAACGTGCCGTGCACGCGCCCTCGGCCGAAGCTGTGCAAGCGCACCCGTCGATCCGCATCACCCTGGCCGACGGCAGCTTCGCGCCGCTGGACCTGGGCCGCCTGAACACCATCATCACCGAGGCCTGCGAAGGCCTGGAAGAAGTCGACGGTGACCTGATCCAGCGCGAAACCCTGAAGAACCTGTACGACGGCGTGGCCCTCACCGACGTCAACACCGCCCTGGTGATGACCGCCCGTACCCTGGTTGAACGCGAGCCGAACTACTCGTTCGTGACCGCGCGCCTGCTGATGGATACCCTGCGCGCCGAAGGCCTGGGCTTCCTGGGCGTGGCCGACAGCGCCACCCACCACGAGATGGCCGAGCTGTACGCCAAGGCCCTGCCGGCCTATATCGCCAAGGGCATCGAATTCGAATTGCTGAACCCGATCCTGGCCACCTTCGACCTGGAAAAACTCGGCAAGGCGATCAACCACGAGCGCGACCAGCAGTTCACCTACCTGGGCCTGCAGACCCTGTACGACCGTTACTTCATCCACAAGGACGGTATCCGCTTCGAACTGCCGCAGGTGTTCTTCATGCGCGTGGCCATGGGCCTGGCGATTGAAGAGAAGCACAAGGAAGACCGCGCGATCGAGTTCTACAACCTGTTGTCGTCCTTCGACTACATGTCGTCGACCCCGACCCTGTTCAACGCCGGCACCCTGCGTCCACAGCTGTCGAGCTGCTACCTGACCACCGTGCCGGATGACCTGTCGGGCATCTACCACGCGATCCACGACAACGCCATGTTGTCCAAATTCGCCGGCGGCCTGGGCAACGACTGGACCCCGGTGCGTGCACTGGGTTCGTACATCAAGGGCACCAATGGTAAATCCCAGGGCGTTGTGCCGTTCCTCAAAGTAGTCAACGACACCGCCGTTGCCGTGAACCAGGGTGGCAAGCGCAAAGGCGCTGTGTGTGCCTACCTGGAAACCTGGCACATGGACATTGAAGAGTTCATTGAGCTGCGCAAGAACACCGGTGATGACCGTCGTCGTACCCACGACATGAACACCGCCAACTGGATCCCGGACCTGTTCATGAAGCGCGTCTTCGATGACGGCCAGTGGACCCTGTTCTCGCCGTCCGAAGTACCGGACCTGCACGACCTGACCGGCAAGGCCTTCGAGGAACGCTACGAGTACTACGAAGCCCTGGCCCAGTACCCTGGCAAGATCAAGCTGTTCAAGACCATTCAGGCCAAAGACCTGTGGCGCAAGATGCTGTCGATGCTGTTCGAAACCGGCCACCCATGGCTGACCTTCAAGGACCCGTGCAACCTGCGCAGCCCGCAGCAGCACGTGGGCGTGGTGCACAGCTCGAACCTGTGCACCGAGATCACCTTGAACACCAACAAGGACGAGATCGCCGTTTGCAACCTGGGCTCGATCAACCTGCCGAATCACATCGTCAACGGCAAGCTGGACACCGTGAAGCTTGCACGCACCGTCAACACCGCCGTGCGCATGCTGGATAACGTGATCGACATCAACTACTACTCGGTGCCACAGGCGCAGAACTCCAACTTCAAGCACCGTCCGGTCGGCCTGGGCATCATGGGCTTCCAGGACGCGTTGTACCTGCAGCACATTCCTTACGGTTCGGATGCGGCCGTCGAGTTCGCCGACAAGTCCATGGAAGCGGTCAGCTACTATGCGATACAGGCTTCCTGCGACCTGGCCGACGAGCGCGGCGCCTACGAGACGTTCCAGGGTTCGCTGTGGTCCAAGGGCATCCTGCCGCTGGACTCGCAACAGATCCTGATCGAACAACGTGGGCAGAAGTACATCGACGTTGACCTGAACGAATCCCTGGACTGGGCGCCGGTACGTGCCCGTGTGCAGAAAGGTATTCGTAACTCCAACATCATGGCCATCGCACCGACCGCGACCATCGCCAACATCACCGGCGTCTCGCAGTCGATCGAACCGACTTACCAGAACCTGTATGTGAAATCGAACCTGTCGGGCGAATTCACCGTGATCAACCCGTACCTGGTTCGCGACCTGAAAGCCCGCGGCCTGTGGGACTCGGTGATGATCAACGACCTCAAGTACTACGACGGTTCCGTGCAGCAGATCGAGCGCATCCCGCAGGAACTCAAAGAGCTCTATGCGACCGCGTTCGAAGTGGACACCAAGTGGATCGTTGACGCCGCCAGCCGTCGTCAGAAGTGGATCGACCAGGCACAGTCCCTGAACCTCTACATCGCCGGCGCTTCGGGCAAGAAGCTGGACGTGACCTACCGCATGGCGTGGTACCGTGGCCTGAAAACCACTTACTACCTCCGTGCCCTGGCCGCGACCAGCACCGAGAAGTCGACCATCAACACCGGCAAGCTGAACGCTGTTTCCAGCGGCAACCACGGTGATGATTCGGTGCTCGCCGCGCCAGCCGGTCCGGCGCCAGTGCCGAAGGCTTGTGCGATTGACGAGCCGGATTGTGAGGCTTGCCAGTAAGCTGAGGCTCACTCAGGTTTAATTGGAAAAAAGCCTTCTGTAAGCCCTGGATCCCAGAGGGCTCACAGGGGGCTTTTTCTTGTACTTGCTTGTCATAGGGACCTGGCGAGCACAGCTACCAGAATAGGTTGCACGCACTGCCTGTTTTTAATTACGCATATTCCCGCTTGAACCCCCAGGCTATCAAATTGGGATCAGTCCTTACGTTACCGTACCTGGTACCCCATCGATCCTCACTACGATTCAACACGGCGAGCGAATGCGTGTTGTTATCCAAGGTACCGACTCTGCCCGCAGCCAATTGCGAAGGGCTGACCCTCTCTATAAGATTCCCATAGCCCAATCGATTAAAAGTCTCCACAGCCCACTCACCGTTATTGATGCTGTTAATGGCTTCGCTGAAACTACTTCCTGAAATCCCATCATTTCGCTGCCTCATTGCCTGAACGTTATTCACGGCCAACATTAAATTCATGAATCCGAGCAGCTTCGGATCCTGTCCTTGTAGTTGAGCCCGTGCTGCTGACTCACGGTACTGTGCCTGTGTAACCTGGACATGATTACCGTTTTTGAGAGTCACATCATAATTACCCGAAGCATCCCGTTTGATATCTTTAAACACACCGGCCGGGCCGAACTGCGCGATCATGGCCTTACACGCTGAAATAGCACCGCAATTGCCTTCCTGACCCTGATAGGCGCCAGAAAAGAGATTGCTCGGCATCTCACCGGGTTTGTAGCTACCTGGCTCGAAATTGGTTTGATTCGTCCCTGCCGTAACCGGCAAGTTACCCACTTTCTCCCCGAGCCCCAGCGTCCCGCCAGCATTGATGCCGCCTCCTAGCCCACCGCCCAGATAGCGACCGCTGCCACCGCCGCCTCCCCCACTACCACCCAGCTGCGACTCAGCACCAGTAGATACATCATCAGGAAACAGCTCTGGAAACAATGCTTTCAGAAACTCAAGCCAACTGTAAGGAGCGTCTTTCTTCAGTTTTTCGATAATCTCCTTGAACTTGTCCTCGCCCAACTTTTCACGCAAATCATTAAGCTTGTTACGCAAGTCCTGAACAGTCTGGCTCTTGGAGGTTTTCTGAGCATCTTCCAGCTCCTTTAGCAGCTTTAAGATGGCGTCCTTATCGGTATCCGTGCTGTCTTTGGTTTCTTCAACACGTGGTATCCCGTTGCTACTTTCGAAATACGCATAATCCTTTTGGCTTGTTACCGATCCCCCCCACATACGGTTCCCCTTTCATCAAAACCTGTTCGCTTCGATGAGTGAGAAGAACGGTGTAGGCAGTTCCAATAAAAATGTGCAATCACATGACCGTCAGATAGCGCAGAAGGGGAGCAATTTAAAAAAAGCAAAAAAAACCCCTCGATCGAGGGGCTTTTTCGTCTTCGTGGCAAACCAACAGCATCACGTCATCTGAATGATCGTCTGCATGATGGTGCTCTGGGTGGAGATGGTCTTGGCGTTCGCCTGGTAGTTGCTCTGGGCCTTGATCAGGTCCACCAACTCATTGGTCAGGTTGACGTTGGAGTTCTCCAGGGAGTTGGCCACGATCGAGCCCAGGGTGCCGGCTTGCGGGGTGTCGTAACCCGGCTGGCCCGAAGCGAAGGTCTCTTTCCAGGTGGTGCTGCCGGCGGGTTGCAGGCCTTGTTCGTTGTTGAAGCTGGCCAGCGAGATCTGGCCGATGGCCTTGCTCTGCTGGTTGCTGAAGGTGGCGAACATTACGCCGTTGCCGTCGATCTTCAGCCCGGTAATCTGGCCGGTGGCATAGCCGTCGGTGACCGGAGGGTTACGGTAGGTGGCCGAGTTGTACTGGGTAATGTTGGCCATGTTGACGGTAACCCCACCCGGGTTGGCATCCGCACCGTTGGCCTTCCACACACCATTGGTCACTGTGCCCGGAACCCAGCCGGCGACGGTGAGGGTCTTGTCGGATACACCACTGGTCACCACACTGGTGAGCTTGCCCGCGCCATCGAAGGTCAGGGTCGACGGAACAGGCGCCGTCGATGGGGTGCCCGTCGGGGCCGAACCATCAGGGTTGCGGCCGTCGATCAGGGTGTAGGCATTCCATTTGTTGCCGTCGGTTTTCACCAGGTACTGCACCATCGGGTGGGCGTTGCCCTGGGAATCGTACAAGGTGGTGCTGTATTGCGTGGTGAAGGTATCGGTCTTGGTGGGATCGAACGGCTTGGCCGTTTGATCGATCACCGGCTCCGAGGAGTTCAGGTTACTGGTGGAGTCCACTTTGGTGGAGGCCTTGGGCGGCAAGTTCGTCAGGTTCAGTTGCAGGTCGGTCAGGCCGCCCTTGATGATTTTGCCGTCATCATCCGCCGCGTAACCTTGCAGGCGCGAGGTACCGGTGTTGTTAGTGATGAAGCCGTCCTTGTCGGCACGGAAGGCACCGCTGCGGGTGTACTCCAGCGAACCGTCGCTGCCCTTCTGCACGAAGAAGCCGCCGCCCTGGATCGCCATGTCCAGAATGCCGCCGCTGCCATTCACGTCGCCCTGGGTGAATTGCTGCGACACCGCCGCCAGGTTCACGCCATTGCCGATGCTGTTCTGCCCGGTGCCCAGTTTGGACGCCGCGTAGATGTCGGCGAATTCCGCACGGGACGACTTGAAGCCCGTGGTCGCCACGTTAGCGATGTTGTTGCCGGTCACGTCCAGTTGTTTGTTGGCCGCATAGAGGCCGCTAAGGCCGATATTAAAAGACATGTTTCTCTCCCTCTGCCGTTGTTAGCCGGCTCTATGTACCGATAGTCTGAATTTGCGACAGCTTGACGCTGCCCATGCCGCCGGCAAGGTTGAGCAGCATTTCGCCGCCGGTCTTGCTCAGCGTTACGCTGGTTACCGTGGCCGGCAGCGAAGTGGCCAGGGCAACCGCGTCACCTTTGTCGCTCTTGGTGGAAGCCGCAAAGGTGTAAGTACCCGCTGGAGCGACCTCACCGTTGTCGTTCTTGCCATCCCAGATAAAGTCCGACGAACCCGCGCTCTGGGCGCCCATATCGAGGGTGCGCACCACATTGCCGTCCTTGTCGGCGATCTTGACCGAGACATTGCCTGTCGCCGCCGTCACCGCCACCGAACCGGTCATGCTTTTGCTGGTATCGACCAGTGCCTTGTCGGTCTGGGTGATGATCGAACGCCCCACCAGCGACGAAGCCTGCAGCGCCTGGGACGAGCTGAAGTTGCTCGAGATGTTATTCACCGAGTCGTTCAGGGTGTTGATGCCTTCCAGGCTGCTGAACTGCGCCAACTGCGCCACGAACGCGCCGTTATCCTGTGGCGACAACGGGTTCTGGTTTTTCAGCTGGGTGACCAGCAGTTGCAGGAATGCATCCTTGCCCAACGCCTGATTGCCGGTGGCGGCCTTGGAAACATTCGCTACATTATTTGACGCGTCCTTGACCTTGGAGTTGAACAGGTCCTGGACTGCCGAGTTGTTCGACGTATCAACGATGGCCATTATTTGGCGCCCCTTATCACTGACCCAGGGTCAGGACCTTCTGCATCATGGTTTTGGCGGTGTTCATCATTTCCGCGTTGGTCTGGAACGAGCGGCTGGCTGAGATCATGTCGGCCATTTCCTCGACCACGTTGACGTTGGGGTAGTAGACATAACCCTTTTCGTTCGCGGCCGGATGGTTGGGCTCGTAACGTGCTTCGAGGTTGCTCTGGTCTTCGACCACACCCAGCACCTGCACGCCTTGCCCAGCTGCATCCTGGTTCTGGAACAGCGAGTCACTGCCGCCGCTCTGGCCGCCCTGGAACATGGTGGCGAACACCGGATGACGGGCACGGTAAGTCTGATCAATGCTCGAAGACACGGTCTCGGCGTTGGCGATGTTACTGGCGACAGTGTTCAAACGCGTGGTCTGCGCGCTCATGCCACTGCCGGCAATATTGAAAACACTGGACAGGGACATGGCTTATTCTCCACGCAGGGCTGACATCAGCCCTTTGAATTTGCTGTTGAGCAGGGTGAAGCTGGCCTGGAAGTTCACCGAGTTTTCGGCGTAGTTCGATTGTTCCAGTTGAGCGTCGACAGTGTTCTGGTCGATCGACGGCTGCATCGGCGTGCGATACAGCAGCGACTCGTCACCACTGCTCAGGCCTTGCGCTTCGATATGACGGCTGTTGGTCATGTTCAAGGCGAAGGTGCCGTTCTTGGTTTTGTCCTGCTGTGCGGCGAGCACGGCGGAGAAGTCCAGGTCCCGAGCCTTGTAGTTCGGGGTGTCGGCGTTGGCAATGTTGTTGGCCAGGACTTCGGCACGCTGGGCGCGGAAGCCCAGGGCTTGTTCGTGGATACCGAGCGCTTTATCGAAGCTGATGCTCATGGCGGAAACCTTTAGGCTGACCTGCTGTTCGTTAGCAGGGTTATAGCAAGGTGCATGCCAATCCGGTGAAAGCCCGTGTATCAAGGGGTTGTGGGAAGATTTGCCGGCGGCAATGCCAGAAAAGCGGCAAGTGCTTTCCGCGTGGCGCCAGTAAAGCGGCAAGGGAAGGATTGCCGCCATCGTTGAAATTGCCGCGAAACAAATGTGGGAGGGGGCTTGCCCCCGATAGCAGTGTGTCATGTCATGAATAGCTGACTGACCCACCGCCATCGGGGGCAAGCCCCCTCCCACATTTTTACCGCGTAAACGTTGTTATTTGGCTTGGTAGATAATTCCCGGGCTGCACTGCACCATCTGGTAGTGATCCGGCAAGCCATTCAAGGCTTCTGAAGCGCCGAGGAATAAATACCCGCCGCGCTTGAGCGTGCCATGGATGCGCAGGAGGATGTCCTTCTTCACTTCGGCCGAGAAGTAGATCAGCACGTTGCGGCAGAACACCATGTCGAACTTGCCCAGGCTGGCGTAGCTGTCGAGCAAGTTGAACGAGCGAAATTCGACGCGGCTCTTGATCGGCGCCTTGATCGCCCAGCGCCCAGCCCCTTTCGGGTCAAAGTAGCGCTGCAGACGTTCTTGCGACAGGCCTCGGCCCAAAGCCAGGCTGTCGTATTCACCGGTCTTGCAGTTGGTAAGCATGCTGCCGGACAGGTCCGTCGCCACAATTTGCGCGCCGGCTTTCAATTGACCCATATTGGTCCGTTCGAACTCGTCGATGGACATCGAGATCGAATAGGGTTCCTGCCCCGAGGAGCAGGCCGCCGACCAGATACGCAGGCGCTGGCCCGGGCTGGCCTTGATGGCTTCCGGCAGCACTTTGTTCTTGAGCACCTCAAAGGGGTAGGTATCGCGAAACCACAGGGTTTCGTTGGTGGTCATGGCATCGACCACCATCTCCTTGAGCCCGCTGCGCGGCTGCCCCTGGATCCGCTGAACCAACTCACCCAGGGACTTGATGCCCTGCTGTTCCATCAGTTTGTTGAGACGGCTGGATACCAGGTATTGCTTGTTTTCACCGAGCAATATGCCACAGGCTTTTTCCAGGAAGACCCGGAATTGTTCGAAATCCAAATTACCCGTAGACAATGGTACCGCCTCTTAAATCGTGTGACCGCCAGGGGAAAATGCCCTAGCCGTGATCTGCTGCCTTGATCCGGTCGACTACCCGGGATGCGAGGTCATCAGGCCGGAACTTGGCCAGAAAGTCATCTGCACCAACCTTCTTGACCATGGCCTGATTGAATACCCCCGACAACGAAGTATGCAGGATGATGTGCAATTTTTGCATGCGTGGATCGCTGCGTATTTCAGCCGTGAGGGTGTATCCGTCCATCTCCGGCATTTCAATGTCGGAAATCATCATCAGGAATTCTTCTTCCGGCTTCTTGCCTTCGTCCACCAGCTTGCGCAGGTAATCCAGGGCTTGGCGCCCGTCATTGAGGGCCACCACGTCGACGCCGACGGTTTGCAGGCAACGCGTGACCTGCTTGCGCGCAACAGAGGAGTCGTCCACCGTCAACACGCGCAGGGATATCGCCTTGTGTGCCGTCTCGGCATCCACCACCCCGACGGAAATGGTTTCCGAAGTGGGCGCAACCTCGGCGAGGATTTTCTCCACGTCGATGATTTCCACCAGTTGGTTATCCACCCGCGTCACAGCCGTCAGGTAATGATCGCGGCCGGTGCCCTTGGGCGGCGGATGAATCTCTTCCCAGTTCATGTTGACGATACGTTCCACCGAGCGCACCAGGAACCCCTGGGTCTTGGTGTTGTACTCGGTAATGATCACGAACGGGCTCTGGCGGTCCTGCAAACCCGCGGAGCCGGTGGCCATTGCCAAGTCAAGAATGGGGATGGTCGCGCCACGGATATTGGCGACGCCACACACCACCGGACTGGACTTGGGCATGATCGTCAACTTGGGACACTGCAGCACTTCGCGCACTTTAAACACGTTGATGCCGTACAGTTGCTTGCCGTCCAGGCGAAAAAGCAACAACTCCAGGCGATTCTGCCCTACCAGCTGTGTGCGCTGGTTTACTGAATCCATTACACCTGCCATGCCCAGACTCCTAAATCCCAGAGGTACGATGCGTACCCAACACTAAACGGCACGAGCTTTGCTATTTGGTTGGCTATGGATATTAAAACGACAGTTTCCCGCCGCGCTTGCCGCCCAAAGTACCGCAGATTGCTCTGCGCCGCGATGGCGCTGCTTGTCTGGGGTGTGGGTGTCACGGCTCGCGCCGATAACGTCACCCTGCCTGATCTACTTATCGGCGTCACCCAGGGCTTTCTTGAATACACTGTAGAAGATTATCTGGAGACCACACAGACACCGGGACGTTATGAGATCCAGGTCAACCAGTTGGACCCGCGCCTGCGCATGCCGATGTGTGACAAGGAATTGACAGCCACCCTGGAAAGCCCGGCCCAGCCCATTGGCCGTGTCACCGTAAAAGTACGCTGTGAAGGCGCCTCACCCTGGACTGTGTTTGTGCCGGCTCAAGTCAAGTTGTTCCGCGACGTGGTCGTGGTGGCGCGACCGTTGAAGCGTACCGGCATCATTGGCGATGACGATGTTGTACTGCGTGAACGGGATATCAGCTTGATCAGTCAGGGTTACCTGACCTCCCTGGACCAGGCAATCGGGCAGCGGCTCACCCGACCAGTGGTCACCGATCAGGTGATTACCCTGGTTCATCTGGAGCAGGCAGAGGTCATCCGTAAAGGTGATCAGGTAGTGATTTCCGCCAGCAGCGGCGGGTTGAATGTAAAAATGCCGGGAGAAGCACTGTCCAACGGCGGCATGAGCGAACAGATTCGCGTCAAGAACCTCAACTCCAACCGCGTGATCAAGGCGCGGGTGACGGCCCCAGGCCAGGTCGAGGTGGCGTTATAGATTAGTGGTACAGGGCGCCAGGTTTTCCTACACTGTGCATGGAATTTCCCGTGTGGAGATTTATTGTCATTCGCGCCTAAAGTTTGCCCGGGTATTGCCGAAAACATGGCAAGCGTCCAAATACCCAGAGGTTTTTTATCATGGTCATCGATTTCAGCCGTTTAAATAACACCCCGACGACATCAGGCACTGCGCGTACTACCAGCAAGGAAAACGTAGAAGCCAAGTCTCAGCCCCTGCCCGCCAAGGCAGAACAGGCGAGTGCCAGCCAGAGTGGGGAGTCGGTACACCTGAGTAATGAGGCTCAGCAGTTGCAGAAGGTCACTGACTCGCTGCGCGATCAACCGGTTGTCAATAAAGCCCGTGTGGCCGAGTTGAAACAGGCAATCGCCGATGGCACTTATACCGTCGACAGCAACCGCGTAGCCAGCAAGCTGCTTAACTTCGAAGCCGAGCGCTAGGCAAAGGCCTGCGCTGGGCTTCTGGACGCTTAAAACCCAAGGCCAGCCATGCACCACGACGAACATTTGCTTCAACTGATCATTGATGATCTGGCGCCGACGCAACAATTGCTCGAGCTGCTTAAAGAAGAGTCCCTGGCCTTGTATGGTCGGGACATGCCTTTGCTCGAAGAAATACTCGCGCGCAAACAGTCACTGATTGTGCTGCTCGAACAGCATGGCAAGAAGCGCAGCGAGATTCTCATCAGCCTGGGCCTGCCTGCCGATCACGACGGCCTGGCACAACTGGCAAGTCACTCCTCGGTCGGCGATCAGTTGCTGGCGCAAAGCAAAGCACTCAATCAGCTGCTGACCCAGTGCCAGGAAGCCAACCTGCTCAACGGCCAGTCGATTCAGCTTCAGCAAGCCACCACAGCCAACCAGTTACGTATTCTTCACGGCGGTGAGCCTCCGGCCCTGTATAACGCCCAAGGCTCCACTTCTCGCCTGATCAAGCCAAGCACCCGCAGCCAAGCCTGACAGCGGTTTACAGCGCGGCCTATCCAAGGTGCGCTACATACTGGCAAAATGCCGGTTCTTGCGTGTAGTCGTATTTTGCCTGGAGATGGAACAACCGTGTTCAACACCCTTAATGCGGAAGATGCACCGCAGCCACCGAAGGTTCTTACCACGCCTTTGGAAATCGCCAGCACGCTGCGAATGCTTCAAGACAGCCATGATCCTTTGATCATCACGTTCCATGAACGCAGCCAACGCTTCCAGAGCTATCTTGTAGATATCGACAAAGACAGCAAGACGTTGGTACTGGACGAGATGATTCCACGTGACGGTGAGCGTCACCTCGAAAATGGCGAACCGTTCCGCATCGAAGGTTTCCATGATGGCGTTAGGGTTGCCTGGGACAGTAATGGCACGCTGAGCATCAGCGAGAAGGATGGTCACCGTATCTACAGGGGCAGCATGCCCAGCGAGGTGGTCTATCATCAGCGTCGTGATGCATTCCGCGCGGCCCTGAAGTTGGCGCAATTGGTCAATATTGAACTGGGTGGCGAAAAGCTTAAGGCTCCGATCAACGGCAAGTTGCTCGACATTTCGGCCACTGGGTGCAAATTGCGCTTTGAAGGCGATATCACCGAACGCCTGCAACTGGGCCAGGTCTATGACCGCTTCATCGCCGCGCTGCCATTCGGCAGCATGACCACCTCTGTCGAGTTGCGTTACCTGCATTTCGAAGACAGGATCAACACCACTTTTGCCGGCGTGCGCTTTCATAACATGAGCGGTTTAGTGCAGCGCCAAGTAGAACGCTTTGTGTATCAGCTGCAACGTGAAGCTCGCCGCTTCGACAAAGACGACGACTTCTAAGCCTTGAACACTCAGTATAAAACGGGCAGACCCTCATAGGATCTGCCCGTTTTTCGTTCAGGGGCGCGCTCGGCTCAAGTCATGGGGATGTTCTTCCGGGTCGGTTGACTCAGGCGCAATCTCTGCAGCCGGCTCGTCGACGGCAGGTTCGGGTTCCGGGTCAGGAACAGGGGTCTGCATCTGCTCCTGTACTACCTGTTCATCTACCCGCGGGTCAAGCGCGGCCACCAACGGCGAGCTGGACATGCTGTCAGGCATTGCCACGTGATGCAGCGGTGCGTCGTCTACCTGATGCAAGTTGGTCACCGCCTTCGGCCGTATACGCCAAACCAGGATCAACGCACACAGGCTGAAAAACGCGTACAGCATCTGGCTGCCGAACAGCTTCATCAGCACACCCGCCAGAAGCGGGCCGATACTGGCACCCACTCCGTAAGTCACCAGCAACATGGCCGTCAGCGATACCCTGCGATCACCTTCCACATGATCGTTGGAAAAAGCCACGGCCAACGGGTAAAGACAAAACTGCACGAGCGAACAGAAAAAGCCCGCCACGAACAGCACTTCCAGCGGGACCTGAGTCATGATCGCCAGGGGCAACGCCGCCACCGCCAGGCACAAGGCAAAGCAGCGGATCAGCAGCGCGCGATCATAGCGGTCCGACAACCAGCCCAGCGGCCACTGCACGAGCAGTCCGGCAAAAATGCAGGACCCCATGAACAAACCGACTTGCTCGGTCGTCAACCCTTGCTGTGAGGCATAGAGCGGCGCCAGGCCGTAGAACGAGCCGACGATCAGGCCAGCGCCCAGCACTGTGCTGAGCGACTGTGGCACACGCTTGATAAAGAAACGCGGCTCCATCGGCGCCGGATGCAGCGCCGCCGGGTGGATACGACGGGTCATGGCCACCGGCACCAGGCACAGGGCAAAGCACAGCGCTACCAGCATCAGCAATTCAAGCCCGAGATGGGGATGCATGACCAGTATCAGTTGACCCAGCACCAGACCAAGGTAGGAGGCGATCATATAGCCGCTGAACACTACGCCACGCTGCTTGGCATCCGCCTGTTCATTGAGCCAGCTTTCAATGACCATGTACTGGCACATCATCCCCAGGCCCACGATCATCCGCAGCACGATCCAGGCAGGCAGCCAATCGATCAGACCATGACCCAGCACCGCCGCGCCGACGATCCCGGCGCAGGTAGCGTAGGCGCGTATATGCCCGACACGGGCGATCAAACGGTGCCCGATCTTGCCACCCAGCACCAGGCCAAAGTAGTTGGCCGCCATCAGCGCACCCACCCACAGGCTGTCGACATGGTCGGCCGCCAGGCGCAATGCCAGATAAGTGCTAAGCAGGCCGGAGCCGATCAACATCATCAAGGAGGCGAAATAAAGGGCTCGAAAAGATTTCCAGATCTGGCGCATCGGCGTTCCGAGCGGCTCCTTGCAGTGAGGGGACAGGGCTATCGCATGATAGTCCGCGATGGTTGGGTCCGGACAGACGGCATGAGCCATTTCCGGGGATTATTTTGCTTACCCACTCAGACGCTGACTGCGTGGCGGCGAGGTACATAGCGTGGTGATAAATACACAGCGCACCACCTGTGAACCTGGATCATGCGCAAGGTTCGACTGGTGAGTGGATATCTGTCTTAAAAGCCCTGAATAGAGCGATATTTGAAACTTTGAGCATGTTCGAAACGCCTGCTTTAGGGTGGCGATCTTCGGGATTGAGCTAGCGGTTGCAAAGGACATGCTTTTCAACCGCCCAAAACAAAACCCCAACTGCTTTCGCAATTGGGGTTTCGGAATTTAATCTTGACGATGACCTACTCTCACATGGGGAAACCCCACACTACCATCGGCGATGCATCGTTTCACTGCTGAGTTCG
>NZ_JYLM01000001.1 GCF_001439815.1 Pseudomonas orientalis
ACGGTGTGCAACATCCCTCAAGCCAGCACTGCCTGCGCAATAGTCCTGCACCGCCGCGAGTTTTGCCTGTTCTGTATACTTAACCATGACACCCCCAAGTTGTGTCCAACCTTTGGGGGTCAGTTCAGAGCGTGGGAACGATCAATCATACGTCTGGGGCGAACACAGGGTTGTCAGCTACTGACATTGAACTCCACGCGCATGGCTGACAGCATCGCGCACGCCGTTGCGGCCAGTAGCGACGCTGAGGGTTGGTTGATAGTGCTGGGAGATATGATGTTGATGTGCCGGCTGGCCTGCAATGGGAGAGGGTACGCGTGCCTACGAGTTGAGGTGACGTCTTCCGATACTCAATTGCATGCGGTCTGATGGTTGCAATGCAGGGGCTCGCACTTAAATGAGGGCCTCTGGAATACGGCTCCAGAGCTCTTTCAATTGCAAGCACGGAGTACAAAGCCATGAAAGTCAATCCAGGCTCTTCACAACCCTTCATCCCTCCAGCGACTCAGTCCGCGTCTGCTTCCAGCACGTCGAATAATTCAAAACCCGAAGCCAAGGCAGAACCGAAAACTCAAGGGCATTCTTCGGAAAAAAGCAGGCCTATGATGCCGCTCAGTTCCGGGCAACGACTCCTTGAACAAGCGTCAAATCGTTACGATAAGATGTCGGGAGGCATGGGATGGTGAATGCGCATCGAATGTGATCACCCAGTTTTCCTTTTTTCGATTTGAATAAAAAGCCCCGCCTGATCACTCAGGCGGGGCTTTTTAATGGCTGATGGAATCAGACGAGGGGTTTAGGCTCGTGCTCTTCTTCCTGGGCCTTGTGCTCTAACGCAGCAGCAGCAGCGGCAGCCTCGGCTTCCTTGCGACGACGACGCACTTCACGTGGATCGTTCGGCGCACGGCCGTTTTCAGTCAGTGCGCTGGCAGGTGCAGTTTCAACCGCCGGGGCGGCGACTTCGTCTACCACGGGGGCTTCAACCACCGGCGCAGGCTCGATGACTGCCGTTGGTTCGATCACCGGGGCGGGCTCAACCACTGGGGCAGGCTCGGCAACCACGACTTCGGCAACCGGAGCCGGCGCTTCTTCGACCACCGGCGCTGGCGCTGGCGCTTCTACCGGTGCGGCAGGTTCGGCAGTCCACTGGAAGGCGGTCTGTTCTTCGCGAACTTCACGCACGGCCGGGGCGGCTTCTTCGACAGCCGGCGCTTCAACAACGGCTTCAACCACTGGCGCAGGCTCGACGACCGGTGCGACTTCAACGGCAACCACTTCGGCCACGGGTTGAGCGTCGCGAACCGGTGCCACTTCCACTTCCGGAACCACTGGGGTTTCGATTGGGGTAGTGGCTTCGACCGCCGGTGCTTCAACCACTGGGGTCTCGGCAGCGGGCGCTTCTACCGCGGCAGTCTCTTCGACAGCGGCGGTAGCGCGCTCGGCCTGTTCGTGAGCCTGGGCTTCAGCAGGGGCGCTGATGACCGAGCTGGCAACGGCAGCGGTCACGGCCAGGCCGGCAGCCAGGTCGGCACCGGTAGGCTCGTTGTTGGCAACTTCTGCGTTCTCGCCGGCTTCTTCCGAGCCTTCGATCACGTTGCCGTTGGCATCACGCTGACGCTCACGACGGTTGCTGCGACGACGCTGGCCACGGGAGCGGCGGCGTGGACGATCGCCTTCGGCGTTGTCCTGGCCTTCTTCCTGCAGTTGCTCTTCGCCGGTCAGCACTTCTTCTTCACTGGCGGCAGCGGCCTGTTCGGCGCGTGGTTGACGCTCTTCACGCGGGGCGCGTGGTTGACGCTCCTCGCGTGGTGCGCGCTCTTCACGCGGCTGGCGAGCCGGGCGTTCTTCGGTGGCAGCGGCTTCGGCTGCGGCGACGACAGGTGCCGCGTCCAGAGGCTCGCGCAGTTCACGTACACGCTCTTCACGTTCGCCGCGCGGCTTGCGATCTTCACGCGGGGCTCGTGGGGTGCGCGCACGCTCTTCGCGTGGTGCGCGTTCTTCACGGGCTACGGTCGGGGTTTCTTCACGGGCTTCGCGAGGTGCACGCTCTTCACGTGGCGCGCGCTCTTCACGCGGGGCACGTTCTTCGCGCGGCTTGCGCTCTTCGTCACGACGACCGTTGCGGTTACGGCTCTGCTGACGACCGTTGCGACGTTCTTCGTTACGCGCAGGGCGTTCGGCAACGGCTTTTTCAACCACAACCGGCGCGGCGGGCTCTTCCTTGGTGGCGAACAGGCTGACCAGCGACTTCACCAGGCCTTTGAACAGGCTTGGCTCAGGCATGGCGGCCGGCGCGGCAACCGGAGCAGCAGCTTCGGCCGGTACCGGTGCATTGGCGCGGGCCGGTGCGGTTTTCACGGCGGCTTCCTGGCGAACCAGGGTGCGGGTCGCGGCAGCTGGCTGGACTTCTTCGACTTCGGCAGCGGCAGCTGCGATTTCGTAGCTGGACTGGCCGCTGTGGGCTTCCGGGCTGTCATCACGCAGGCGCTGCACTTCAAAGTGCGGCGTCTCGAGGTGATCGTTCGGCAGGATGACGATACGGGCACGGGTGCGCAGTTCGATCTTGGTGATCGAGTTGCGTTTTTCGTTGAGCAGGAAGGCGGCGACCGGAATCGGCACTTGTGCGCGAACTTCGGCGGTGCGGTCCTTCAGGGCTTCTTCTTCGATCAGGCGCAGGATCGCGAGCGACAGCGATTCAACGTCACGGATGATGCCGGTGCCGTTGCAACGCGGGCAGACGATGCCGCTGCTCTCGCCCAGGGATGGACGCAGGCGCTGGCGGGACATTTCCAGCAGGCCGAAGCGCGAGATACGGCCCACTTGCACGCGGGCGCGGTCGGCTTCCAGGCATTCGCGGACTTTCTCTTCCACGGCGCGCTGGTTCTTGGCCGGGGTCATGTCGATGAAGTCGATCACGATCAGGCCGCCGATGTCACGCAGACGCAGCTGGCGGGCGATTTCTTCAGCCGCTTCCAGGTTGGTCTGCAGCGCGGTTTCTTCGATGTCGCTACCCTTCGTGGCGCGCGCCGAGTTGATGTCGATGGACACCAGGGCTTCGGTCGGGTCGATCACAATGGAGCCGCCGGAAGGCAGTTCGACCACACGCTGGAAGGCGGTCTCGATCTGGCTTTCGATCTGGAAACGGTTGAACAGCGGAACGCTGTCTTCGTACAGCTTGATCTTGCTGGCGTACTGCGGCATCACCTGGCGGATGAAGGTCAGGGCTTCGTCCTGGGCTTCAACGCTGTCGATCAGCACTTCGCCGATGTCCTGGCGCAGGTAATCGCGGATGGCGCGGATGATCACGTTGCTTTCCTGGTAGATCAGGAACGGCGCGGAACGGTCCAGGGACGCTTCCTTGATGGCGGTCCACAGCTGCAGCAGGTAGTCGAGGTCCCACTGCATTTCTTCGCTGCTGCGGCCAAGGCCGGCAGTGCGCACGATCAGGCCCATGTCGGCCGGTGCGATCAGTCCGTTCAGCGCTTCACGCAGTTCGTTGCGTTCTTCGCCTTCGATGCGACGGGAGATGCCGCCGGCACGCGGGTTGTTCGGCATCAGCACCAGATAACGGCCAGCCAGGCTGATGAAGGTGGTCAGGGCGGCGCCCTTGTTGCCACGTTCTTCTTTTTCGACCTGGACGATGACTTCCTGGCCTTCGCTCAGGACGTCCTTGATGTTCACGCGGCCTTCAGGGGCCTTCTTGAAGTACTCGCGGGAGATTTCCTTGAGGGGCAGGAAGCCGTGGCGCTCGGAGCCGAAATCGACAAAGGCAGCCTCAAGGCTTGGTTCGATGCGAGTAATACGGCCTTTATAGATGTTGGCCTTCTTTTGCTCGCGTGCACCGGACTCGATGTCCAGGTCGTAGAGGCGTTGGCCATCTACCAGTGCAACACGCAACTCTTCGGGTTGGGTTGCGTTAATCAGCATTCTTTTCATGTTGTACCGTCGGTTTCCGGGCTGCCGGAAACGGCGTTCGGCACACACGACTTCTCACGGTCGGTGTCAGGTGCGTCAAGAGTGGTTGGCCACTCCAGTGTCCAGCAAAACCTGCCAATTGGGCGGGTATCGCGACGGACGCGTCCTGCTTGTTAGCGGTGGTGACAAAGGCACCACTTCAACAAAAGCTAAGGTCAGGAGGAGGAATCAACCGGCGACTGTGGACGAGATGAAGCGTCTAAATATAAGCCTAGTGCTACACGGTCCGACGGTTGTGCATCTCCACCCTACACGTATCCCTGATAATTCGGGTGCTGCCGCGCGCAGAATCCGCAGCGGGTTGGCATTTACCGTGTTCTCCAAAGGGGAGTCCACGCTCATGGCTAAACAAGACTAGGTGTGGGCGACTGCGCTCTCACTCAGCTCTTAACAGGCGTTGTTTCCGAAGCATCCGCCATGGTCTGGCTCGAGACTGACTGCACTTTGTGAACTGGCCGTAAATATCGGCGCAAGACGCGAGTATTCACTCTGCGTACCGCGCTCGCTTCAGGCCTCATGTCACCTGCGCTTGTTACAATCCCAAGCCTTCCAGGGTGGCGAACGCCCCGTAGGACGGCCTCGCGTCCTGATGAATTGCGATGGTCAGGGCCGGCAGTTTGCCGCAAGTCCTCTGTCCAGGCCGCTTTTGGCGGCGTTCGCGACTATAGCAGCAATGATTAAGTGCTTCAAATCCATAAAAAATTGTTATCATCGCCGCCATGACCACTACCGCCCCCCAGACCCCCAGCGTCCAGCTGCTTGAGGTCTCGCCGGAATATGCCGGCCAACGCATCGATAATTTTCTCCTGGCCAGGCTCAAAGGCGTGCCCAAGACCTTGATCTACCGCATCTTGCGCAAAGGCGAGGTGCGGGTGAACAAGGGCCGGATCAAGCCCGAGTACAAGCTGCAGGCGGGCGATATCGTCCGTGTGCCGCCGGTGCGCGTGCCTGAGCGCGACGAGCCCGTGCCGCTGGCCCAGGGCCTGTTGCAGCGCCTGGAAGCGTCGATCGTGTTCGAAGATAACAAACTCATCGTGATCAACAAACCCTGCGGCATTGCCGTTCATGGCGGCAGCGGCCTGACGTTCGGTGTGATCGAAGCCTTCCGTCAGTTGCGCCCGGATGCCAAGGAGCTGGAGCTGGTCCATCGCCTGGACCGCGACACTTCCGGCCTGTTGATGATCGCCAAGAAGCGCAGCATGTTGCGCCACCTGCACACCGCCCTGCGTGGCGACGGTGTGGACAAGCGCTACATGGCGCTGGTGCGTGGCAACTGGGCCAGCTCGATCAAGAGCGTGCGTGCGCCGTTGCAGAAGAGCAACCTGCGCTCCGGTGAACGCATGGTGGAAGTGGACGAGGAGGGCAAGGAGGCCCTGACCCTGTTCAAGGTGCTGCGCCGCTTCGGCGACTTTGCCACGATGGTCGAGGCCAAGCCGGTCACCGGGCGCACCCACCAGATTCGCGTACACACCCTGCATGCCGGTCACTGCATTGCCGGTGACACCAAATACGGCGACGAGGACTTCTCCAGGGAGATCCGCGACCTGGGCGGCAAGCGCCTGTTCCTGCACGCCTACATGCTGACCGTGCCTCTGCCCGATGGTGGCGAGCTGAAGTTGCAGGCACCGGTCGATGAGATGTGGGCCAAGACCGTGGAGCGTTTGAGTGTCGCACCTTGATTACAAGCTGCTGATTTTCGACTGGGACGGCACCCTGGCCAACTCCATTGGCCGCATCGTTGAGTCGATGCACGTGGCGTCGACCCGCTCAGGCTTCGAGTTGCGCAGCGACCTGGCGGTCAAGGGCATTATCGGCCTGGGCTTGCCTGAAGCGATTCGCACGCTGTATCCGCAGATATCCGACACCGAGCTGGTCGCTTTCCGCGAGCACTATGCCGATCACTACATTGCGCTGGAGGCCGAACCTTCGCCGCTGTTTGAGGGTGTGGTGCAGTCGCTGGAAGCGTTTCGTGCCGAGGGTTATCACCTGGCCGTCGCCACGGGCAAGGCGCGTCGCGGGCTGGATCGGGTGCTCAAGGCCCACGGCTGGGAAGACTATTTCGACATCACCCGCGCTGCCGATGAAACTGCCAGCAAGCCACACCCTCTGATGCTGGAGCAGATCCTGGCGCATTGCGGCGTATCGCCGCGCCAGGCCTTGATGGTGGGGGATGCCTCCTTTGACCTGATGATGGCGCGCAATGCGGGCATGGACAGCGTGGCGGTCAGCTATGGCGCCCAGTCTGCGCAGGCCCTGCAGCCCTACGAGCCCAGGGTCACGATCGATCATTTTTCGCAATTGCAGGCCTGGCTCAGCCGGGCCCAATGAGACTTTGCTGGGGTTGATGGCACATGAGTGACGAGTGGAAAACGCCGGAAAAGGCTGAAAGCGGTGATGGCAAAAGCTGGAAGCTGCTGGAGAAAACCCTTCTGGCCAGCGTGCAGGAGCAGCGCCGCGCGCGACGCTGGGGAATTTTCTTCAAGCTGCTGACCTTTACTTACCTGTTGCTCATGCTGGCGCTGTTCAGCCCGTTGATGGACATGGAAAAGAGCGCCACCCGTGGCAGCCACTACACCGCCTTGATCGAGGTGCGCGGGGTGATCGCTGACAAGGAGCCCGCCAGCGCCGACAATATCGTCAGCAGCCTGCGCGCCGCGTTCGAAGACCCCAAGGTCAAAGGCGTGATCCTGCGTGTCAACAGCCCGGGCGGCAGTCCGGTACAGTCGGGTTATGTGTACGACGAGATTCGTCGCCTGCGCGCGCTACATCCTGATATCAAGCTTTACGCGGTAATCTCTGATCTGGGAGCTTCGGGCGCTTATTACATTGCCAGTGCTGCCGACCAGATTTACGCGGATAAGGCCAGTCTGGTGGGCTCCATTGGCGTGACGGCAGCCGGTTACGGTTTTGTCGGCACCATGGAGAAGCTGGGTGTGGAGCGCCGCACCTACACCTCGGGCGAGCACAAGGCGTTCCTCGATCCGTTCCAGCCGCAGAAGGCGGATGAGACCGCGTTCTGGCAGGGCGTGCTCGACACCACCCATCGCCAGTTCATTGCCAGCGTCAAGCAAGGGCGTGGCGATCGGCTCAAGGATAAGGAGCATCCGGAACTGTTCTCCGGGCTCGTATGGTCGGGCGAGCAGGCGCTGCCGCTGGGCTTGATCGACGGCCTGGGCAGTGCCAGTTCGGTGGCGCGGGATGTGGTTGGCGAGAAAGAGCTGGTGGACTTTACGGTTGAGGAATCGCCGTTTGACCGGTTTTCCAAGAAGCTCGGCGCCAGCGTTGCGGAAAAGTTAGCGTTGTACATGGGCTTCCAGGGCCCGAGCCTGCGCTGATATCTCAAGCCAGCTGTAGATCAAAATGTGGGAGGGGGCTTGCCCCCGATGACGGTGTGTCAGCTATAGATAAGCTGGCTGATCCACCGCTATCGGGGGCAAGCCCCCTCCCACATTTGATCCATGGTGTATTTAAGGGATTTGTACGCCTTCGACTCGCAGCATATCCACCAGTCGAATCATTGGCAGTCCTATCAAACTGGTGGCATCCGGCCCGTCAGTGCTCTGGAACAGGCTCACACCCAGCCCCTCGGCCTTGAAGCTGCCTGCGCAGTCATAGGGTTGCTCGATCCGCAGATAACGCTCGATGCATTCAGTGTCCAGTTCGCGCATGTGCACCGTGAAGGGAACGCAGTCGACCTGGCAGTGCCCCGTCTCGTTGCGGAAAAGTTAGCGTTGTACATGGGCTCCCAGGGCCCGAGCCTGCGCTGATATCTCAAGCCAGCTGTAGATCAAAATGTGGGAGGGGGCTTGCCCCCGATGACGGTGTGTCAGCTATAGATAAGCTGGCTGATCCACCGCTATCGGGGGCAAGCCCCCTCCCACATTTGATCCATGGTGTATTTAAGGGATTTGTACGCCTTCGACTCGCAGCATATCCACCAGTCGAATCATTGGCAGTCCTATCAAACTGGTGGCATCCGGCCCGTCAGTGCTCTGGAACAGGCTCACACCCAGCCCCTCGGCCTTGAAGCTGCCTGCGCAGTCATAGGGTTGCTCGATCCGCAGATAACGCTCGATGCATTCAGCGTCCAGTTCGCGCATGTGCACCGTGAAGGGAACGCAGTCGACCTGGCAGTGCCCCGTCTCGTTGCGGAAAAGTTAGCGTTGTACATGGGCTTCCAGGGCCCGAGCCTGCGCTGATATCTCAGGCCAGCTGTAGATCAAAATGTGGGAGGGGGCTTGCCCCCGATGACGGTGTGTCAGCTATAGATAAGCTGGCTGATCCACCGCTATCGGGGGCAAGCCCCCTCCCACATTTGATCCATGGTGTATTTAAGGGATTTGTACGCCTTCGACCCGCAGCATATCCACCAGTCGAATCAGTGGCAGTCCTATCAAGCTGGTGGCATCCGGCCCGTCAGCGCTCTGGAACAGGCTCACGCCCAGCCCCTCGGCCTTGAAGCTGCCTGCGCAGTCATAGGGTTGCTCGATCCGCAGATAACGCTCGATGCATTCAGCGTCCAGTTCGCGCATGTGCACCGTAAAAGGAACGCAGTCGACCTGGCAGTGCCCCGTCTCGCTATTGAGCAGTGCCAGGCCTGTGAGAAAGCTCACGCGCTTGCCGCTGGCCGCCAATAGTTGGTCGCGGGCGTTCTCGAACGTGTGAGGCTTGCCGATAATGCGGCCTTCCAGCGCGGCGACCTGATCCGAGCCGATGATCAGATGTCCCGGATGACTGGCCGCCAAGGCGCGCGCTTTCTGTTCGGCCAGGCGCTTGACCAGCTCCACGGCGGGTTCGTTGTCACGATGGCTTTCATCGATATCCGGCGAGCTGCAGGTGAACGGCAGGTGCAGGCGGCTCAGTAATTCCCGGCGATAAACCGAGCTGGACGCGAGTAATAAAGGCAGCATATACGTCTCCTCAAGACAGCCGCCGATTCTAGCGGCGTGACCGGCTGACGCACAGGGCTGAATTTCCTTTGACATGGCCGGGTGCATCCCTATAATGCTGCGCCTATGTTGAATGACCCGATTCCACCTCACGTTGACCCGCGCAAATTGGCTGATCGTGGCACTTCCCTTCAAGGTGAATTGCCGCTGGCCGATTTGGAGAGACTCTGCGACTCGCTTTCCGACACTGTCGGTGCGGTCCAGGCCAAATTCGTTTTTGAACGAGATGAACGTAAATCTGTGGTTATTCACAGCCTTATCGACACCGAAGTCAAAATGGTTTGCCAGCGTTGTCTTGAGCTGGTCACCCTGCCGATCCACAGCGAGTGCAGTTATGCCGTGGTGAAGGAGGGTGCGAATACCCAGTCGTTGCCGAAAGGTTATGACGTGCTGGAACTGGGCGAAGATCCTTTGGATCTGCATGCACTGATCGAGGAGGAGCTTTTGCTCGCCTTGCCCATTGTGCCTGCTCATCATCCGGAAGAATGCCAGCAGCCGGCGGGCCTCGATGACGAGCCCGAACCGAGCGAGGACGAGGTAACGCGGTCCAACCCGTTCAGTGTATTGGCGCAGTTAAAGCGTGACCCAAACGTTTAGGAGTTAATCAATTATGGCTGTTCAGCAGAACAAAAAATCCCGCTCCGCCCGTGACATGCGCCGTTCGCACGACGCTCTCGAGGCTAGCACCCTGTCCGTGGAAAAGACCACCGGTGAAGTTCACCTGCGTCACCACGTATCGCCAGAAGGCGTATACCGTGGCCGTAAAGTGATCGACAAGGGCGCTGACGAGTAATCACTTGTCTGCTCAAGTCATCGCGATTGACGCAATGGGCGGGGACTTCGGTCCCCGCAGCATTGTTCAGGCCTGCATTGCCAGCCTGTCTGCTACGCCCTCGCTACACCTGACCCTTGTCGGTCAACCCTCCTTACTTGAAGAACTGATTGCCAGCCATCCGGCGGTGGATCGCGCGCGCCTGACGGTTACCGCGGCCAGCGAAACCATCACCATGGACGAAAAACCGGCGGCGGCCCTGCGCGGCAAGCCTGACTCGTCCATGCGCGTGGCCCTGGAGCTGTTGCGCGACGCCAAGGTGCAGGCCTGTGTCAGCGCCGGCAATACCGGCGCCCTGATGGCCCTGTCGCGGCATGTGCTCAAGACCCTGCCGGGCATTGATCGGCCGGCGATGGTGGCGGCGATTCCCACGCAGCAAGGTTATTGCCAGTTGCTCGACCTGGGCGCGAACGTCGATTGCAGTGCAGAGCACCTGTTGCAGTTCGCCGTGATGGGCTCGGTGGCCGCCGAAGCGTTAGGGGTTGTGCGGCCAAGGGTGGCCCTGCTGAATATCGGCACCGAGGACATCAAGGGCAACCAGCAGGT
This sequence comes from Pseudomonas orientalis, assembly GCF_001439815.1. Taxonomy (GTDB): domain Bacteria; phylum Pseudomonadota; class Gammaproteobacteria; order Pseudomonadales; family Pseudomonadaceae; genus Aquipseudomonas; species Aquipseudomonas orientalis. The sequence goes on from NZ_JYLM01000001.1 coordinate 10,303, forward strand.
CAAGCTGGCCGCCACCTTGCTGCAAGGTGCGCCGGGCTTGAACTACATCGGTTTTGTCGAGGGTGACGGGTTGTACCGGGGCGAAGCGGATGTGGTGGTATGTGACGGCTTCGTCGGTAATATCCTGCTCAAATCCAGCGAAGGCCTGGCGACCATGATCGCTGCGCGTATCGAAGCGTTGTTCAAGCAGAACCTGATGTCGCGTGCGGTCGGCGCCCTGGCGCTGCCGTTGATGCGCCGTCTGCAGGCCGACCTGGCCCCGGCGCGGCACAACGGCGCGAGTTTTCTGGGGTTGCAGGGCATTGTAGTGAAAAGCCATGGCTCGGCAGGTGTCGAGGGCTTTCAGAGCGCGATTGCGCGGGCCGTGATCGAGATCCAGGAAAACCTGCCGCACCGCTTGCGCGGCCGTCTTGAGGACCTGTTGCCTTAGGCGAATCGGCCCGGGAGTGCTTAAATGTGACCGGCCAGTTCAATTGACCATCCAATCTGTCAGTTTCGTGCGCGCCCACCGTAGGCACGCGCATTTTTGACGACCAGATCATTAGGGGCTTGTTACATGTCTACATCCCTCGCATTCGTCTTTCCAGGGCAGGGTTCGCAGTCCCTCGGCATGTTGGCCGAGCTGGGCGCGCAATACCCGCTGGTCCTGGATACCTTCAAGGAAGCTTCCGACGTCCTGGGTTATGACCTGTGGGCGCTGACCCAGCAGGGGCCGGAAGAGCAGCTCAATCAAACCGATAAGACCCAGCCGGCCATTCTGACCGCTTCGATCGCTCTGTGGCGCTTGTGGCTGGCCGAAGGCGGCGCGCGCCCGGCATTCGTCGCCGGTCACAGCCTGGGCGAATACAGCGCCCTGGTGGCGGCGGGCAGCCTGACCCTGGGTGAAGCGGTCAAGCTGGTCGAGCGTCGTGGCCAGTTGATGCAGGAGGCCGTTCCGGCCGGGCAGGGCGGCATGGCCGCTATCCTGGGCCTGGACGACGCCGTGGTGATCGAAGCCTGTGCCGAAGCGGCGCAGGGCGAAGTGGTCAGCGCGGTGAATTTCAACTCCCCCGGCCAGGTGGTCATCGCCGGTGCCAAGGCGGCGGTTGAACGCGCCATCGAAGGCTGCAAGGCCCGTGGTGCCAAGCGTGCGTTGCCGTTGCCGGTCAGCGTGCCGTCGCACTGCGAACTGATGCGCCCGGCGGCCGAGCGTTTTGCCGAGTCCATCGCCGCCATCAACTGGCAGGCGCCGCAGATCCCGCTGGTGCAGAACGTCAGCGCGGCGGTGGCCCCGGACCTGGAGACCCTCAAGCGCGACCTGCTGGAGCAACTCTACAAGCCGGTTCGCTGGGTTGAGTCGGTGCAGACCCTGGCCGCCAATGGCGCCATCGAACTGGTCGAGTGCGGCCCGGGCAAAGTCCTGGCCGGCCTCAACAAGCGCTGCGCCGATGGCGTATCGACCGCCAATCTCAATACCCCGGATGCCTTCGCTGCCGCCCGTGCGGCGCTGGCCTGATCCCCGAACTTAGGAGAAGCCTGCATGAGTCTGCAAGGTAAAGTTGCACTGGTTACCGGCGCAAGCCGTGGCATCGGCCAGGCCATCGCCCTGGAACTGGGCCGTCAGGGCGCCGTCGTGATCGGCACCGCCACCTCCGCCTCGGGTGCCGAGCGTATCGCCGCGACCCTCAAGGAAAACGGCGTGCAGGGCACGGGCCTGGAGCTGAACGTGACCAGTGACGAGTCCGTGGCGGCCGTGCTGGCCGCGATCACCGCTCAGTTCGGTGCGCCGGCGATTCTGGTGAACAATGCCGGTATCACCCGCGATAACCTGATGATGCGCATGAAAGACGACGAATGGTACGACGTGGTCGATACCAACCTGAACAGTCTGTTCCGCCTGTCCAAGGGCGTTTTGCGCGGCATGACCAAGGCGCGCTGGGGCCGAATTATCAATATTGGCTCCGTAGTGGGTGCCATGGGCAACGCCGGCCAAGTAAACTACGCTGCGGCCAAGGCCGGTCTGGAAGGTTTCAGCCGTGCACTGGCGCGTGAAGTCGGCTCGCGGTCGATTACGGTAAACTCGGTGGCCCCAGGGTTCATCGACACCGATATGACCCGCGAACTGCCCGAAGCACAGCGTGAAGCCTTGCTGACGCAGATTCCGCTGGGTCGTCTGGGCCAGGCTCAAGAGATCGCGAATGTGGTCACTTTTCTGGCATCCGACGGTGCGGCATACGTGACTGGGGCTACAATCCCGGTGAACGGCGGGATGTACATGAGTTAAATTGTGACGGATCGCTTCAAAAATATGTCATACGAGCTGTCTAAAATCCGTTATAAAGCTGCAACTTAATTTATAGGCAGGTGGTCGGGCGGGTACAGGGTGAAGCTTTCGGTTGAAAAACCGAAATGGCTTTCTATACACTTACCCACTGGCCAGCTGCCTGAATTTGTCCATTAGGAGTTAAACAAGGTATGAGCACCATCGAAGAGCGCGTCAAGAAAATCGTCGCCGAGCAACTGGGCGTTAAGGAAGAAGAAGTGGTCAACACGGCTTCCTTCGTAGAAGACCTGGGTGCCGATTCCCTTGACACCGTTGAGCTGGTGATGGCTCTGGAAGAGGAATTCGAGACCGAAATCCCGGACGAAGAAGCTGAAAAAATCACTACTGTTCAAGCTGCCATCGACTACGTTACTAGCCACCAGGCGTAATAGTTTGTAGTCGTCGCCTGCTGTCAGGGAAAAACCGCACTGCTGTAACGGCGTGCGGTTTTTTCTTTAAGCGGTGACGAAAAGTACGCTGCGAAGCAAAGTGTCGTCATTAGAAAAAGGAGAGTGCTGTGTCGCGTAGACGCGTCGTAGTCACCGGTATGGGTATGTTGTCGCCACTGGGCACGGATGTGCCAAGCAGTTGGCAGGGCATTCTGGCTGGCCACAGTGGTATCGGTCTGATCGAACACACGGACCTTTCTGCCTATTCCACCCGTTTTGGCGGCTCGGTAAAGGGTTTCAACGTCGAGCAATACCTCTCGCTCAAGGAATCGCGCAAGCTCGACCTGTTCATTCAATACGGCCTGGCAGCCGGTTTTCAGGCAGTGCGTAATGCCGGCCTGGAAGTCACCGACGCCAACCGTGAGCGTATCGGCGTGGCCATGGGTTCTGGGATTGGTGGTCTGACCAATATCGAAGAAACCAGCCGCACGCTGCACGATTCCGGCCCCCGTCGAATTTCACCGTTCTTCGTGCCGGGCTCGATCATCAATATGATTTCCGGTTTCCTGTCCATCCATCTGGGGGCACAGGGGCCTAACTACGCCATCGCAACGGCGTGCACCACGGGCACGCACTGCATCGGCATGGCGGCGCGCAATATCGCTTACGATGAAGCTGACGTGATGATCGCCGGTGGCGCCGAAATGGCGGCCTGCGGCCTGGGCATGGGCGGCTTCGGCGCGTCCCGTGCGCTGTCGACCCGCAACGATGAGCCGACCCGTGCCAGCCGTCCGTGGGACAAGGGCCGTGACGGTTTCGTGCTGTCCGACGGTGCCGGTGCCCTGGTACTGGAAGAGTTGGAGCATGCCAAGGCGCGCGGTGCCACCATCTATGCCGAGCTGATCGGTTTTGGCATGAGCGGCGACGCCTACCACATGACCTCGCCACCGTCCGACGGTGCCGGTGCTGCGCGCTGCATCACCAACGCCCTGCGCGATGCGAAGGTCAACGCAGACCAGGTGCAGTACATCAATGCCCATGGCACGTCGACGCCGACCGGCGACCTGGCGGAAGCCGAGGCCATCAAGTCGGTGTTCGGCGAGCACGCCTACAAGCTGGCGGTCAGCTCCACCAAATCCATGACCGGCCATCTGCTGGGCGCGGCGGGTGCGGTCGAGGCGATCTTCAGTGTGATGGCCATCAAGGACCAGGTCGCTCCGCCGACCATCAACCTCGATGAGCCGGACGAAGGCTGCGACCTGAACTTCGTGCCGCACGAAGCGCAACCGATGCCGATCGACGTGGTGATCTCCAACTCGTTCGGGTTTGGTGGCACCAACGGCTCATTGGTGTTCCGCCGGTTCGCCGAGTGATGCACAGCTGGGTCGACGGTCAGCCAGCGGACAGCGTGCCCCTGAAAGATCGTGGCCTGGCGTATGGCGACGGTGTGTTTGAAACCATCGCGGTCAAGGCCGGGCAGCCGCTGCTGCTCGACCGTCACCTGCAGCGCCTCGATGAGGGCTGCAGGCGCCTCGCATTGGTGGTGGATCACGCTCTGGTGCGCGGCGAAGTGCTGGCCTATGCCGCTGCCCTTGGCGATGGCGTGCTCAAGTTGATCCTGACCCGTGGCGACAGCCAGCGGGGTTACGGCATCAATCCCGATGCCGTTGTACGCCGTATCCTGCAGGGCGGTCCGCCCGCCACTTATCCCGACAGCCATGGAACCGACGGCATCCGCCTGTTCCCATGCGCCACCCGCCTGGCCGAACAACCGCTGCTGGCCGGCCTCAAACACCTGAACCGGCTTGAGCAGGTCATCGCCCGCGCCGAATGGCGGGATGCCGAGCATGCCGAAGGCTTGATGCTGGATAGGTCCGGGCGTGTCATCGAAGGCGTGTTCAGCAACCTGTTTCTGGTGCGCAACGGCGTGTTACTAACCGCTGATCTGACGCGTTGCGGCGTTGCCGGGGTGATGCGCGCCGAGATTCTGGCCCAGGCGCAAGCACTGGGCGTCCCGGTGGCCGTGGCCGACATCAGTCTTGAGCAGTTGCAACAGGCCGACGAAGTCTTCGTCTGCAACAGCATTTATGGCCTCTGGCCGGTATGCGAGTGCGCTGGGATGAGCTGGTCGGTTGGGCCGCTCACCCGTAAACTGCAGGGCATTGTTCGCGCACTATTGGATATCTGAGTGATACGAAAACTGGTTGTACTGCTGCTGATCGGTCTGTTCTCGGCGGCTTTGCTGTTGGGCTTTTGCGCCTGGAAATACAACGCTGCGCTGAAGCAGCCGTTGCATCTGACCCAGGAGCAGTTGCTCGATGTACCGGCAGGGGCGACGCCCACCGGCACCTTCAATCGTCTGGAAGCCGATGGCGTGCTCGACGGTGCCTTCTGGCTGCGTCTTTACTGGCGCTTGAACCTCGACGGCCAGCCGCTGCACAGCGGCGAATACCGCATGACCCCGGGCCTCACCGCCGAAGGCCTGATCGGCCTGTGGCAGCGTGGCGAAGTGGTGCAGTACAGCCTGACGCTGGTCGAAGGCTGGAACTTTCGCCAGGTACGCTCGGCCTTGGCCAAACACGAAAAGATCGTGCAGACCCTTGCCGGTCTCAGCGACAACGAAGTGATGGACAAGCTCGGCCACCCTGGCGTGTTCCCTGAAGGACGGTTCTTTCCGGACACCTACCGGTTTGTGCGTGGCATGACGGACGTCGAATTTCTGAAGAAAGCCTACAACCGCCTGGACGATGTGCTGGCCCAGGAGTGGAGCAGGCGCGCCGCTGATGTGCCTTACACCGAGCCTTATCAAGCGCTGATCATGGCCTCCCTGGTGGAAAAGGAGACCGGTGTGCCCGAAGAGCGCGGGCAAATTGCCGGTGTGTTCGTACGTCGCTTGAAGATGGGCATGATGTTGCAGACCGATCCCACGGTGATCTATGGCCTGGGTGAGCGCTACAACGGCAAGTTGACCCGCGCCCATCTCAAGGAGGCCAATCCTTACAACACTTACATGATCGCCGGCCTGCCGCCGACACCCATCGCCATGGTGGGCCGCGAGGCGATCCATGCCGCGCTCAATCCGGTGCCGGGCAGCAGCCTGTATTTCGTCGCCCGTGGCGATGGCAGCCATATTTTCTCGGATGACCTGGATGCGCATAATGCCGCCGTGCGCGAGTTTCAACTCAAGCGCCGCGCCGATTACCGTTCCAGCCCGGCACCGCAGGTCAAGCCGCTGGAAGGCACGGTGCCACCCGTTGACGTACCGGTAGAGCCCGCGCCGGACACCAGCGCCCCGCAAAGCCCGCAATGACTCTGACTAAGGACTGCCTGTGACTGGCTTGTTTATGACCCTGGAAGGCCCGGAAGGCGCCGGCAAAAGCACCAACCGCGACTACCTGGCCGAGCGCCTGCGCGCCGAGGGCATCGAAGTGGTGCTGACCCGTGAGCCCGGCGGTACGCCGCTGGCCGAGCGCATCCGTGAAGTATTGCTGGCGCCGGGTGACGAGCCGATGAATCCGGACACCGAGCTGCTGCTGGTGTTCGCCGCCCGTGCCCAGCATCTGGCCGAGGTGATTCGACCGGCCCTGACACGCGGTGCCGTGGTGATCTGCGACCGATTTACCGACTCCACCTACGCCTATCAGGGCGGTGGTCGTGGCTTGTGCCTGGAGCGTATCGCTGCCCTGGAAACCTTCGTACAGGGAGACCTGCGCCCCGACCTGACCCTGTTGTTCGACCTGCCGGTGGAAGTGGGCATGGCCCGCGCCAGCGCGCGCGGTCGCCTGGATCGCTTCGAGCTGGAAGGCCAGGCATTTTTCGACGCCGTGCGCACCGCGTTCCTCGAGCGGGCCAAGGCGGAGCCTGCGCGTTATCACCTGCTTGACGCAGCCCAGCCGCTGGCTCAAGTCCAGCAAGCCCTCGATGCGCTGTTGCCCACCCTGCTGGAGCGCGCCCGTGGCTGAAGCCTACCCGTGGCAGGACAGCCTCTGGCAGCAATTGGCCGGCCGTGCCCAGCATGCCCACGCCTATTTGTTGCACGGCCCGACAGGCATCGGCAAACGCGCCCTGGCCGAGCGTTTGATGGCCAGCCTGTTGTGCCAGCGCCCGGTTGACCTGCACGCCTGCGGCGCATGCAAATCCTGCCTGCTGCTCAAGGCCGGCAGCCACCCCGATAACTATGTGCTGGAACCTGAGGAAGCGGACAAAGCCATCAAGGTCGACCAGGTGCGCGACCTGGTCAGCTTCGTGGTGCAGACCGCGCAGATGGGCGGGCGCAAGGTGGTGCTGATCGAGCCGGTGGAGGCCATGAACATCAACGCCGCCAACGCCTTGCTCAAGAGTCTGGAAGAGCCGTCCGGCGACACCGTGCTGTTGCTGGTGAGCCATCAATCCAGCCGCTTGTTGCCGACCATTCGCAGCCGTTGCGTGCAACAGGCGTGTCCGTTGCCGAGCGAGGCCATGAGTCTGCAATGGCTGGCGCAGGCGCTGCCGGATTGCTCTGAGCAAGAACGGATCGAATTGCTGACGCTGGCCGCGGGCTCCCCGTTGACGGCAGTGAAGCTGCAGGCCCAAGGTGTGCGGGAGCAACGTGCGCTGGTCGTGGACGGAGTAAAGAAGCTGATCAAACAGGAACTGTCCGCCACGCAATTGGCCGAAAGTGCGTGGAAGGACATTCCCCTGCTGCTGCTGTTCGACTGGTTCTGCGACTGGTCCAGCCTGATCCTGCGCTACCAGTTGACCCAGGACGAAAACGGCCTGGGTTTGCCGGACATGCGCAAGGTGGTGCAGTACCTTGCGCAGAAAAGTGCCCAGGACAAGGTGCTGAGCATTCAGGACTGGATCCTCGCCCAGCGCCAGAAAGTGCTCGGCAAGGCCAACCTCAACCGCGTGCTGTTGCTTGAAGCATTGCTGGTCCAATGGGTCGGCTTGCTCGGCCGGCGTTAATTTCCTTGGCCTGCGGGTGTATCGTCGGCCAGACACTACTCAAGTTGTAATTGCCCATGCTAGTAGATTCCCATTGCCATCTCGACCGTCTTGATCTCGCCCAGCACAACGGCTCCCTGGACGCCGCCCTCGACGCTGCGCGCCAGCGCGGGGTAGGGCACTTCCTGTGCATCGGCGTAAGTGCCGAGAACGCCGCCGACGTCAAAGCCCTCGCTGATCGCTACGCCGACGTGGATTGTTCGGTGGGTATTCATCCGCTGGACCTCAAGCCCGGCGAAGCACCGGCCCTGGACTGGCTGCTCGGCGAACTCAATCACCCGCGCGTCGTCGCCATTGGCGAGACAGGCCTGGATTACCACTACGAACCCGAAGCCGCCGATCTGCAGCAGGCCTCATTCCGCCTGCACCTGCAGGCCGCGCAGCAGACAGGCAAGCCGGTGATTGTCCACACCCGTGGCGCCCGCGCCGATACCCTGGCGCTCTTGCGCGAAGCCGCGTTGCCGCAGGCCGGTGTGCTGCATTGCTTCACCGAAGATTGGGAGATGGCCAAGGCCGCCCTGGACCTGGGGTTCTATATTTCCTTGTCGGGCATCGTTACCTTCCGCAATGCCGACGCGTTGCGTGATGTGGCCCGCCAGGTGCCTGCCGACCGGCTGCTGGTGGAGACCGATTCGCCGTACCTGGCGCCGATCCCCCATCGTGGCAAGCCGAACCTGCCGGAATATGTGCGTGACGTTGCGGATTATCTGGCGATGCTGCGCGGTGAGTCCTACGAGCGCTTCGCCGAGCAGACGACCGAGAACTTCAAGCGTCTGTTTCCATTGGCCCATGTGGCCGGCGCTACTACGTCTGCGACGTAGCGCTGTCGCGCATCAAAGCGGCTTGCCTTGCACTGCAGGAGCGAGCTTGCTCGCGAAAAACGTCAACGATAACGCGTGCATCCTGGATAAACGCGGTGTCTATGAGTTCTTCGCGAGCAAGCTCGCTCCTACAGAAAATCGCAGGCAAAAAAAACCCGGGTTCTGGGGGGTGAATCCGGGCTAAGACCATTAGGAGTAAAACAAGGGCACACAGTCCGTCGGTACCCAGGTCGACGCTTCACTTGGGGGAGATGTCGCGCCGACAGTTGAAGTATTGATCACTCTCGGATTCAGTCCAGTCTCGATTGATCGTTTTTTAAACAAATTTGGAATACGCGCGCTTCCCTTGAGTTCTCATTGAACGGATGTGTGCGTTGGAATCTCGCGTATGGTTTATGACTGATATTCCATAAATCGTTGGCGTACTGAAAGTAAAGTGCATGCCGGGTTCACATAGGCGTTGCCCAACGACCGTTCAGTCGGGATAATCCCTCGCATCGGGTAAATCGTATCGCCACGTATCCGTGGCCTGCGCAACCCTTCCTATTTCCGACCTTTGCAGACCTCTTCCTCATGCATAAAGAACCCCGTAAGGTCCGTGAGTTTCGCCGCCGTGAGCAGGAAATTCTCGACACCGCACTCAAATTGTTCCTCGAACAAGGCGAAGACAGCGTCACCGTCGAGATGATCGCGGATGCCGTGGGTATCGGCAAAGGCACGATCTACAAGCACTTCAAGTCCAAGGCCGAGATTTACCTGCGCTTGATGCTCGACTATGAGCGTGACTTGAACGAGCTGCTGCATTCAGCCGATGTCGACAAGGACAAAGAGGCCCTGTCCCGCGCCTATTTCGAGTTCCGCATGCGCGATCCCCAGCGCTACCGCCTGTTTGACCGCCTGGAAGAAAAGGTCGTCAAGGGCCATCAGGTGCCGGAAATGGTCGAGGAACTGCACAAGATCCGTGCCTCCAACTTCGAACGCCTGACTTTGCTGATCAAGGGGCGTATCAGCGAAGGCAAGCTCGAAGATGTGCCTCCGTACTTCCACTACTGCGCCGCCTGGGCGCTGGTGCATGGCGCCGTGGCGCTGTATCACTCGCCGTTCTGGAGCAATGTGCTGGAAGACCAGGAAGGGTTCTTCCAGTTCCTGATGGACATTGGCGTGCGCATGGGCAACAAGCGCAAGCACAGTGCCGAGCCGCCGTCCGTGGAATCGCCGTCCACCTGATGATTGGCTGCCACGCGCAGTACCCCAGGAATATACTCAGGCAAGGACCCTTGCTAAAAGCTGATTTATCAGTCAGCTTTTAGCGCGCCCCGATTCATCCTCTGCCGGAGTGGTTCATGATCGTTGATCGTCAAGGCAGGCGATTTCGCAATTTGCGGATCAGCCTGACCTCAGCCTGCAATTACGCCTGTACCTATTGCGTGCCCAACGGCAAGCGGCTGGTGGCTGCCCAGGACGAACTCTCGGCCCAGGCCATGGCGCGAGGCGTGGCTTACCTGATCGAAGCGGCCGGCATCGAGCGCCTGCGGATTACCGGCGGTGAGCCGCTGGTGAGTCCCAAGCTGGAAGCCTTCATGGGCGCCGTAGGGCAGATGGGGCTCAGCGATATCAGCCTGACCACCAACGGCCAGTTGCTGGCGCGCAAGCTGCCGCTGCTGGTGGACGCCGGTATCCGGCGCATCAACGTGTCCCTCGACACCCTGGATGCCGACGCCTTCCGCAGTATCGCCCGCGGTGGCGACCTGGCCACCGTGCTCGAGGGCATGGACCAGGCCCGCGCGGCCGGGATCAAGATCAAGGTCAATATGGTGCCCTTGCGCGGCCAGAACCTGGACCAGGTGATGCCGCTGCTCGATTACTGCCTGGCCCGGGGCTACGAGCTGCGCTTTATCGAATTGATGCGCATGGGGCATCTGGCGAAAGACTCCAACGCCTTCCTGCAGCAGTTTGTGAGCCTGCAACAATTGCTCAGCCTGATCGGCGAACAGCATGAATACCTGCAAGCCAATGCGCCCGTCGACGCGACGGCGGTGCGCTATGAAGTGCCGGGCAAGGGTTTCTTTGGTGTGATCGCCAATGAAAGCGTGCCGTTCTGCCGCACCTGTTCACGGTTGCGGCTGTCGTCTACGGGGTGGTTGCATGGTTGCCTGTCTTCGAGCAATCGTCACTATGTCGGCGACCTGCTGGACCAGCCGCGCCATCAGGCACTGCCGGCGCTGCAAGGTCTGCTGATGAAGGCCCTGGGCGACAAGCAGGAAGTGGCCTTCTCGGGAGGCGCGACGGTGATGAAGATCATTGGCGGCTAACTTCTTTCAATGTGGATGGCGGTCTGTAGGAGCGAGCTTGCTCGCGAAAAACGTCAACGATGACGCGCGCCTTCTGAATGAGCGGTGCCTGTGGGTTTTCGCGAGCAAGCTCGCTCCTACAGGGCATCAGGGCTTGCTCCCTCCCACATTTAAATCAAGCTGGCGCAGATTCTGCATCTCACGCCCATTCGCCGGTTTTCCGTCACCGGCCTCTGGAGGAATAGGATGCGTAGTCTGGTTTTGTTGCTGGCGTCGTTGGCACTCAGTGGTTGCATGACCGTCAGCGATATGGCCGAAGGCACCCGCTATCAGATGAGCGACGCCGGCTTGCTCGACCACAGTGATACGCGCCGCACCGCTTCAATTCGTGTGCAGCCGGACTCCTTTATCTTTATTGCCCAGGGCGCTTTCGTGCCGCCTGGCAGCGCGTATCCGCGTCCGAACGTGGTGGCCGAGGAAGCCTTCAACGGCTTCGTTGAATATTTCCCCATGGTGCGCCGCGCCCGTCAGCCCGAAGGCCTCGAACAGGCCATGGCCGAAGCGCGCGCGGCGGGGGCTCATTACCTGCTGTATTGCCGTTTTGCGGCAGCCGATGACCGTATCGGCAACGCCGACGAGTGGACCGACCAGCAAGCCCTGGACCGCCTCGGCCTGGACAGCGGCGTGATCCAGATCATGTTGATCGAGACCAGTACCCAGTATTTGATTGATACTGCACGCATTCGCAGTCGTGGCGGTTTACTGACGTTCCACGACAACACGCCACAAGATCTGATTGCCCGGCCCCTGGCCCAGTACGCCCGAGGCTTGCTCGGCATGAGCAATCAGTAAGCCTGAGGAGACCCCATGACCGATACCGCCAAAGCCAATGATCTGTTGGCGCAACTGCCCAAAGGCAAAGGGCCGGCGCCGGTGCATCTATGGAACCCGGATTTCTGCGGCCATATCGACATGCGCATCGCCCGCGACGGCACCTGGTTCTATCAGGGCACGCCTATCGGGCGCAAACCCATGGTCAAGTTGTTCTCCAACATCATCCGCCGCGATGGCGATGATTATTTCCTGATCACACCGGTGGAAAAGGTCGGCATCACTGTGGATGACGCGCCGTTTGTCGCCGTCACGCTTGAGGTGCAAGGGCAGGGTGAGGGCCAGGTACTGCGGTTTACCACCAACGTCGACGAACAGATCGAGGCCGGCCCTGAGCATCCGCTGCGGGTGGTGATCGATCCGCTCACCGAGGAACCGGCGCCTTATCTGCGGGTGCGCAGCAATCTCGAAGCTCTGGTGCACCGCAACGCGTTTTACCAATTGGTCGAGCTGGCCGTGAGCCGTCCGATCAACGGTCAGAACTGGCTTGGCGTATGGAGCAGCGGGGAGTTTTTCCCGATTGGCCTGGAGCCCTGAGGCCTGGTTTTCGATCTCCCTGAATAATTCGCTTGCTGGAGACAGCGCCTTTCGGGTATCAATTTGTACATGATTAGACATGTTCGATTCGATAAGAAAAAACGCGTCGTCGACGAGCTCATCCGCCGTATCGAGGGTGGGGTGATGGCCGACGGTTTCCTGTTGCCGGGTGAGCATCAACTGGCCGAAGAGTTTGCGGTCAGTCGTGGCACGCTGCGCGAAGCGCTGGCCGAGCTCAAGCGGCGTAACTATATCGCCACCCAGAGCGGTGTCGGCTCAATCGTCACGTTTGACGGCATGGGGCTCGACCAGCGTCATGGTTGGGCCCAGGCCCTGGCGGACACCGGCGCGCAAGTCAGCACCGAGGTGCTGCGCTTCGAAGCGGTGACACGCCCGGACCTGTTCAGCCGTTTCGGCAGCGAGCAGTTCATTGCCCTCGATCGCCTGCGGCGCACCGCCGATGGGACGGCGGTGTCGCTGGAGCGCTCGCTGATGCCGGCCACCGGCGACTTGGAAAGCCTGCCGCGCATCGGCCTGATCGACCATTCCCTGACCATCACCCTGGCAGCCTACGGCTATGTGGGCGCCTCGGGTGATCAATGGATCGGCGCCGAGGCCCTGAGCGATGACGACGCCCAGTTACTCGGTCGTCCGGCCGGCACGGTATTTCTCAAGGCCTCGCGCACCACCTATGACCGTCGCGAGCGTTTCATGGAGCATGTTGAAAGCTTGCTTGACCCTGTGCACTTTCGTTTGCACCTGCAATTCGGGGCGTCCAAATGACTGCTGAAATCCGCGCGCTCGGCGCGTTTTATGGCCTGGCCCTGGGCGATGCGCTGGGCATGCCCACCCAATCCCTGAGCCGTGAGCAGGTCCGGCAGCGCTTCGGCGCCATCACCGCCCTGGAAGATGCCGGCCCCCACCAGCCCATCGCGCCAGATATGCCCGCCGGTTCCATCACCGATGACACCGAGCAGGCGATCCTGGTCGGTGAGTTGTTGGTGGAAGGCCGCGGCATGATCGAGCCCGGCGTACTCGCCCGACGCCTGATCGACTGGGAAGCGGCCATGCGCGCCAAGGGTTCCCAGGACCTGCTCGGGCCGTCCACCAAGCGGGCGATCGATATGATCCTGGCGGGGCACACCCCCGAAGAGTCCGGGCGCTATGGCACCACCAATGGCGCGGCCATGCGCATCACGCCGGTGGGCATCGCCGCCGATGTCAGCGACCCGGTACGGTTTATCCAGGCAGTGATCCAGGCCTGCCAGGTCACCCATAACACCAGCCTGGGCATTGCCAGCGCGGCGGCGGTCGCGGCGGTGGTCTCGGCCGGTATCAACGGCGTGGACCTGGGCGAAGCGCTGAACATCGGTACCCAGGTTGCGCAACAGGCCGAACATCACGGCCACTGGGTTGCCGGCGGACGCATGTCCACCCGCATCAGTTGGGCACGCACCCTGAGCGTCGGCAGCGGCGATACCGTCCTGTTCACCGACTTGCTCTATGAGTTGATTGGTACCTCTGTCGCTTCCCAGGAGTCGGTGGTGGTGTCGTTCGCCCTCGCCCAGCAGGTTGCGTCGGGCGATATGAACGCTTTCGAAGCGTTGTGCCTGGCCGCGAGCCTGGGCGGCGACACCGACACCATCGCCGCGATCCTCGGCGCCATGCTCGGCGCCTGTCTGGGGATGCAGTGCTGGCCCGGGCCGCTGATCGAGCAGGTCAAACAGGTCAACAGCCTGGATCTGCAAGGGCTGGTTCAGGACCTGCTCGCCTTGCGCCAGGCCTCACGTTGATCCGCATTGAAGCTTTGCCACAACCATAACAATACAGGCACCAGGAGCACCCTCATGAGCAGCACGTCTTCCGGCCAGAGCGCCGGGCAATTGGAAACGCGCGGCATCGAGCCGGTCCCGGAAGGCGAGTGCAACGGGCACCCGCTGCAGCTGTTCTGGGTCTGGTTCGCGGCCAATATCAGCATCCTCGGTTTGCCGCTGGGTGCCACGCTGGTTGCGTTTCGGGGCCTGGCCATCTGGCAGGCAATCATCGTCGCAATCCTCGGCGCGGCCGGTTCCTTCGCGGTGGTGGGCATTATTTCCATCGCCGGTCGCCGTGGCCGCGCGCCCAGCCTGACCTTGTCCCGCGCCATCTTCGGCGTGCGCGGCAATATCGGGCCGACCCTGGTGTCGCTGATGTCGCGCCTGGGCTGGGAAACGGTCAACACCACCACGGCCGCGTTCGTGTTGCTGTCGCTGTGCTCGATCCTGTTCGGTTCCCCGGTAGAGGCGAAAAGCGCACCGGTGCTCACCCTGATCTTCATTGCCCTCTTCGTGCTGCTGACCCTGGCCGTTTCCGGCCTGGGCCATGCCACCTTGCTGGTGATCCAGAAATGGGCCACCTACGTGTTCGGCGCGCTGAACATCCTGGTGGGCGGCTTTCTCTGCGCCACCATCGACTGGAGCGCGGTATTCAACGCCACCCCGGCGCCGCTGAGCGCCATGATCATCGGCGTCGGCACCATGGCGGCCGGTACCGGTATCGGCTGGGCCAATGCCGGTGCCGATATGTCGCGTTACCAGCACCGCAGCGTCACGGCAGTGCGCCTGGTGGCTTCCGCCGCGTTCGGCGCGGGCATACCGCTGGTGTTGCTGATCACCCTCGGTGGCCTGCTGTCGGTGGGTAACAACGACCTGGCCTCGGCCACGGATCCGATCATTGCGATCCGCGACATGCTGCCGACCTGGATGGCGGTGCCGTACCTGATCACCGCGTTCGGCGGGCTGCTGTTGTCGAACAACCTGTCGGTGTATTCAGCCGGCCTCACCACCCTGACCCTGGGCTTGAAGGTCAAGCGCGTGCACGCGGTGATCGTCGATATCGTGGCGATTTTTGCCGGCTCCATTTACTTCATGCTGATCGCCGACAGTTTCTACGGTCCGTTCATTACCTTCATCTCCTTGCTGGCAGTACCGATTACCGCCTGGGTGGGGATTTTCGTGGTCGACCTGATCCACCGTCATTACTACAGCCCCACGGATTTGCTGGATGTCAGCCCGAGCAGCGCCTATTGGTATCGCGGCGGTGTGGAATGGCGCGCCTTTGGCGCCTGGGCGCTGGCCATTGTGCTGGGGTTCAGCTTCACCACCATCGGCACCACCGCCGACAACATCTGGTTTGCCGGGCCGTTGTCCGATTCCTGGCTGGGCCATAACGGCCTCGGCTGGATTGTCACTTTCCTGGTGGCCGGCGGCGTATATGCCGTACTGGGCGGCGCTGCCGATCGACGTTCGGCGCCAGTCGAGCGCGCCAATGTCTAGATTGCTGCACACCGGCCAGGTCATCGTCGACCTGGTCATGGCTCTCGATAGCTTGCCGGCGAGCGGGGGCGATGTGTTGGCCAGGTCCGCCAGTTTCGAAGCCGGCGGTGGCTTCAACGTGATGGCCGCTGCACGGCGCAATGGCCTGCCGGTGGTCTACCTGGGGCGTCACGGCAGCGGCCGCTTTGGTGACCTGGCCCGCGCGGCGATGCAGGCAGAAGGTATTGAAATGGCACTGCCGGCCAGCGGCGGCCAGGACACCGGTGTGTGCGTGTCCCTGACCGAAGCCACCACGGAGCGCACGTTCATTTCCCATCTCGGCGCCGAGGGAGAGCTGAGTGCCGAGGACTTGGCCCACGCAGTGCCGCGCAGCGATGACTTTGTATATGTCAGCGGTTACAGCCTGCTGCTTGAGGGCAAGGCGCAGGCGTTGATCGACTGGTTGCTGGCGCTGCCGCGCGAGATCGTGGTGGTGTTCGATCCAGGCCCGCTGGTCAAGGCGCCGGACTCGGCCTTGATGCGCGCGCTGTTGCCGCGTATCGATATCTGGACCAGCAATGGTCCTGAAGCGCTGGCGTTTACCGGTGCACCGGACATCGCCGCTGCGCTGCCCGCGTTGAGTCGGCACCTGCCCGCCAACACGCTGTTGGTGGTGCGCGATGGGCCGAATGGATGCTGGGTGGGGCGTGTGGGGAGCATTGAGCACGTGCCGGGCTTCAAGGTGCAGGCGGTGGACAGCAATGGCGCGGGGGATGCGCATGCAGGGGTATTTATCGCCGGACTGGCGAACGGCTTGAACCCCGCCGAGGCGGCGCGTCGAGCGAATGCAGCGGCGGCATTGGCGGTGACACACTGGGGACCGGCGACTTCCCCTGGCACTGCTGAAGTCGATGCACTGCTCGCTGAATAAACACCAATCAAAATGTGGAAGGGAGCAAGCCCCCTCCCACATTTGGAACTCTATTCAGCCGGCCTTGCGCAGCGCCTGGATTAGCTCATCCTTGCGCATGCTCGAACGCCCGGGAATATTCCTGGCCCGCGCTTCCTTCATCAGGCTTTCCTTGGCTTGCGTTCCAAGCGACGCACGACTGCCGCGAGGATGCCCCTCACGGCTGGCGGCTGCGCGCTTGGCCGAATCCTGCCGGTCCTGGGTTTTCTTTGCCGGCGCCTTGCGCTGACCGGACCCGCCGGCTTTTTCGCCGCCGCCGGACTGCTTGTTGACGGTGGCCCAAGCACGGGCTTCGGCTTCGTCCTTGGACACGCCCTTGTGCTCATAACTGTCTTCGATATGAGCGGCCTTGCGTTTCTGTTCAGGGGTGTATTTGGCTTTGCTTCCACGAGGCATCGCTAAAACTCCTTCTGGCCCCGGTCGCAGGGCCAGACCAGAAATGAATCACTGCGCGCCTTGACCTTCAAGCTTGCGCGCTTCATCCACACCCGACGCGGTCAATTTGATCGGCAGGTTCAACGAGTATTCACCGGCGTCGTCGGTGGCCACATTCCCGTCCCTGATCAGCCCACGGTCCTGCAGGAACGCCAAGACACTGGCGACTTCTTTTTCACCGCGGTAGTTATCCAGCACCTCCTTGCCCAAACCTTGCGGATGAGCGTGCAGCAGGCGGGTGAGGACTTCCTTTTCAAGGTCTCTATCGACGTTCATGTGTACCTCTTCACTGGGAAATGATCGGGTGTCGAGCGTGCATCAAGGTGCAGGTTGTTTCGGTGCACCCGGCAGGTTCGAATCGTCGCCCTTATTGACCTTCGGCTCATTGACCGATGGGCCCATTTTGCCGTTGCCGACTGCAGCCGGCGCCTGGCGCTGGGTATCGTGGCCCTGGGTGTGCGGATCGGCGGCGTTGGTGTTGTCGATGATCGCGCCGCCGTTGGTGTCGAGGCCGGTGCCCATGGACTTCTGCGATTCGGTGGTCGCGTCAGGCGTCGGATCGGTTGGACCGGTCGACGAGGTGGCGGCAAACGCGCTCAGCGACGCGGCAGACAGCAGGCCAGTGAGGGCCAGGGCAGCAAACTTGGAATTTTTCATGAGGGTGTCTCCATATGATTAATGTCCTTACCCTTGATTGGTCAGCCGCACTTTGCTGTTTGTGCCTTGATGGCGACGAACGGTCTTACGCGGTCTGTAAGATTTTATGTAGTCGCGAGGAGGAAATTGCGCTGCAATCAGTCATCAAAGCGTCTTAGTATGTGGGCTTTGAACTTGCCCAAGGCGCGCCCATGACCATCGAGATTCGCCCCGCCGTCCCCAGCGATGCTACGCAGATCCTGACTTTCATCACTGAACTGGCCGAGTATGAAAAAGCCCGGCACGAAGTGATCGCCAGCGTGGCGGATATCGAACGCAGTCTGTTCAGCGAGGGCGCCACCGCCCACGGCCTGATCTGTTCGCGCGATGGCGTGCCGATTGGCTTTGCGGTGTTCTTTTTCAGTTATTCCACGTGGTTGGGCAGTAACTGCCTGTATCTGGAAGACCTCTATATCAACCCGGAACAGCGCGGCGGCGGGGCGGGCAAGAAGTTGCTGCGCCACCTCGCCAGTATCGCCTGCGACAACGGCTGCGGGCGCTTCGAGTGGAGCGTGCTGGACTGGAACGAGCCGGCAATTGCCTTCTACAAATCCATCGGCGCGCAGCCCCAGGAAGAGTGGGTGCGCTACCGCATGGAAGGCAATGCGCTGAGGGATTTTGCCCAAGGCTGATAGGCAGTTGGAACCGGCCCTATGCGGCCGGTTTTTTTATGGGTTCTCTCACATTGTGGGATGTAAATTTATATATTGAGATGTTTCAGGCTCCGGGTTTATAGTCGCCAGCATCAGCACTCACTACCAAAAATAAAACAGGTGAAGCGATGCAGGCACAACCGTTGTCCTTACCCGCCGTGCCCGAGCCCACTTACGGTGAGCGACTCAAGCACAAGGTGGTGATCATTACCGGCGCTGCGCAGGGCATTGGCGAGGCGATCGTGGCGTGCTTCCAGGCGCAGCAGGCACGGTTGGTGATCGCGGACATTCAAGGCGACAAGGTCGAGAAAGTTGCGGCCCATTGGCGCGAACGCGGCGCCGAGATTGTCGCGCAAGCCGTCGATATCACTTCCAAAGATCAATGGCAGGCCCTGGTCGATGTGGCCATCAAGCGCTTCGGCCGCGTGGACGTGCTGGTCAACTGCGCCGGGGTCAATGTGTTTCGCGACCCCCTGGAAATGACCGACGAGGACTGGCGCCGCTGCTTCGCCATCGATCTTGACGGCGCCTGGTACGGTTGCCGCGCGGTGCTGCCGCACATGATCGAGCAGGGCATCGGCAACATCATCAACATTGCGTCCACCCATTCCAGCCACATCATTCCCGGCTGCTTTCCCTATCCCGTCGCCAAGCACGGCCTGCTCGGCCTCACCCGCGCCCTTGGTATCGAATACGCATCCAAGGGCATCCGCGTGAATGCCATCGCCCCGGGCTATATCGAAACCCAGCTCAACGTCGACTACTGGAACGCTTTCCCCGATCCCCACGCGGAGCGTCAGCGGGCGTTCGACCTGCACCCGCCCAAGCGCATCGGCCAGCCCATCGAGGTGGCGATGACCGCGCTGTTCCTGGCGACCGACGAGGCGCCCTTTATCAATGCCACCTGCCTGATGATCGATGGTGGGCGGTCTGTGATGTACCACGACTGAATCGTTTTCCAATAACAACAATGAGGTGGTCCATGTTCAAGAAGACACTCGGCGCTGTGGCGCTTGCGTTGGCGTTCAGTGGGTTCGCATCCGCTGAAGAAGTGAAGATCGGTTTCCTGGTCAAGCAGGCCGAGGAACCGTGGTTCCAGACTGAATGGGCCTTCGCCGAAAAAGCCGGCAAGGAACACGGTTTCACCGTGATCAAGATCGCCGTACCCGACGGCGAGAAAACCCTTTCAGCCATCGACAGCCTGGCGGCCAACGGCGCCAAGGGCTTTGTTATCTGCCCTCCGGACGTGTCCCTGGGCCCGGCAATTGTCGCCAAGGCCAAGGCCAATGGCCTCAAAGTGATCGCCGTGGATGACCGTTTCGTCGACGCCAAAGGCGCCTTTATGGAAGACGTGCCGTACCTGGGCATGGCCGCGTTCGAAGTCGGCCAGAAGCAGGGCGCCGCCATGGCCGCTGAAGCGAAGAAACGCGGCTGGGACTGGAAGGACACCTACGCGGTGATCAACACCTTCAACGAACTCGACACCGGCAAGAAACGCACCGACGGCTCGATCAAATCCCTGGAAGAAGCCGGCATTCCCAAGGACCACATCCTTACCGCCGCGCTTAAAACCCTCGACGTGCCCGGCAGCATGGACGCCACCAACTCGGCCCTGGTCAAGTTGCCCAGCGGTGCGAAAAACCTGATCATCGGCGGCATGAACGACAACACCGTGCTCGGCGGCGTACGCGCCACTGAAAGCGCCGGCTTCAAGGCCGCCAACGTGATCGGCATCGGCATCAATGGCACCGACGCCATTGGTGAGCTCAAGAAGAAAGAAAGCGGCTTCTTCGGCTCCATGCTGCCCAGCCCGCATATCGAGGGTTACAACACCGCGCTGGCGATGTACGAGTGGGTCACCACCGGCAAGGAACCGGCCAAATACACCGCCATGGACGAAGTGACCTTGATCACCCGCGCCAACTTCCAGGAAGAACTGACCAAGATCGGCCTGTGGAAATGAGCGGCGCGGCCTTGCGTTTCAACGGCATCGGCAAGGAGTTTCCCGGTGTGAAAGCCCTGGCGCAGATCAGCTTTGAAGCGCGGCCGCACTCGGTACATGCGCTGATGGGCGAGAACGGCGCGGGCAAGTCGACGCTGTTGAAGATCCTCGGCGGCGCCTACATCCCCAGCAGCGGCACGGTGCAGATCGGCGAGCAGACCATGGCCTTCAAATGCGCTGCCGACAGCATTGCCAGCGGCGTCGCGGTGATTCACCAGGAGCTGCACCTGGTACCGGAAATGACCGTGGCCGAGAACCTGTTTCTCGGGCATATGCCGTCGCGCTTTGGTGTGGTCAACGCCGGTTTGCTGCGTCAGCAGGCGCTGGCATGTCTCAAGGGCCTGGCCGATGAAATCGATCCCCAGGAAAAGCTTGGCCGCCTGTCCCTGGGCCAGCGTCAATTGGTGGAAATCGCCAAGGCGCTGTCCCGTGGCGCCCATGTGATCGCCTTCGATGAGCCGACCAGCAGTTTGTCCGCCCGCGAAATCGATCGCTTGATGGCGATCATCACGCGCCTGCGCGATGAGGGCAAAGTGGTGCTCTACGTATCGCACCGCATGGAGGAGGTGTTCCGCATCTGCGACGCGGTGACGGTATTCAAGGACGGCCGCTTTGTGCGCACCTTCGAGGACATGAGTGCGCTGACCCACGATCAGTTGGTGACCTGCATGGTCGGCCGCGATATCCAGGACATCTACGATTACCGCCCGCGTGAGCAGGGCGAAGTCGCCCTGAAGGTCGACGGCCTGCTCGGCCCCGGCCTGCGCGAACCGATCAGTTTCAATGTGCGCAAAGGCGAAATCCTCGGGCTGTTCGGATTGGTAGGGGCAGGGCGCACGGAGCTGTTCCGGCTGCTCAGCGGCCTGGAGCGTGCCAGTGCCGGCAAGCTGCAACTGTGCGGTGAGTCGCTGCACCTGCGCACCCCGCGCGATGCCATCGCGGCCGGTGTGCTGCTGTGCCCCGAGGACCGCAAGAAGGAGGGCATCCTGCCGCTCGCCAGCGTCGCGGAAAACATCAATATCAGTGCCCGTGGCGCACATTCGGCGTTCGGCTGGCTGTTGCGCGATCGCTGGGAGAAGGGTAACGCCGACACACAGATCAAGGCGCTCAAAGTGAAAACGCCGAATGCCGGACAGAAGATCATGTACCTGTCCGGCGGCAACCAACAGAAAGCCATTCTGGGCCGCTGGCTGTCGATGCCGATGAAGGTGCTGCTGCTGGACGAACCCACGCGCGGCATCGACATCGGTGCCAAGTCGGAGATCTATCAGATCATTCACAACCTCGCCGCGCAGGGGATTGCCGTGATCGTGGTGTCCAGCGACCTGATGGAAGTCATGGGCATCTGTGACCGCATCCTGGTGATGAGCGAAGGCACCCTCACGGGCGAGCTACCCCGCGAACAGGCGGATGAAGCACGGCTGTTGCAACTGGCACTCCCGCGCACGCGGGCTTGAACAACAAGAGGGCACCGGTATGTCTCAGGTAAAAACGGCAAAAGGCTTCTGGCCAGGGTTCAACCAACGCAAGTTTCTCGATGACTGGGTGATGTTGTTGGCCGCCTTGGGCATCTTCGTGCTCAGCGCGTTGTTCATCGACAATTTCCTTTCACCCCTGAACATGCGCGGGCTGGGCCTGGCGATTTCCACCGTGGGCATCGCCGCGTGCACCATGCTGTTCTGCCTGGCGTCGGGGCACTTCGACTTGTCGGTGGGCTCGGTGATCGCCTGTGCCGGCGTGGTCGCGGGCATCGTGATCCGCGACACCGACAGCGTGATGCTCGGGGTGTCGGCGGCCCTGGCCATGGGCCTGGTGGTGGGATTGATCAATGGCATCGTCATCGCCAAGCTGCGCATCAACGCGCTGATCGCGACCCTGGCGACCATGCAGATCGTACGCGGCCTGGCCTACATCTTCTCCAACGGCAAGGCGGTGGGGGTGATGGATGAAGGCTTTTTCGTGTTCGGCAACGGCCAACTGCTGGGCGTGCCGGTGCCGATCATCATTACCGTGTTGTGCTTTATGTTCTTTGGCTGGCTGCTCAACTACACCACCTATGGGCGCAACACCATGGCCATTGGCGGTAACCAGGAAGCGGCGCTGCTGGCGGGGGTCAACGTTGATCGCACCAAGATCATCATCTTTGCCGTACACGGTCTGATCGGCGCGCTGGCCGGGGTGATCCTGGCCTCGCGCATGACCTCCGGCCAGCCGATGATCGGCCAGGGCTTCGAGCTGACTGTGATATCGGCGTGCGTGCTGGGCGGCGTGTCGTTGAGCGGCGGTATCGGCATGATCCGCCATGTGATTGCCGGGGTGTTGATTCTGGCGATCATCGAGAACGCGATGAACCTGAAGAACATCGACACGTTTTACCAGTACGTGATTCGCGGCTCGATCCTGTTGCTGGCGGTCATCATCGACCGCATGAAGCAACGCTGATCCCAAGCCATATGAGGATCAAAATGTGGGAGGGGGCTTGCCCCCGATAGCGGTCTATCAGTAGACAGATGTGCAAGCTGACCCACCGCTATCGGGGGCAAGCCCCCTCCCACAGTGGATCTCCTCTGTTCAGAAGGGCAGCTTTTGCCATAATGGCGCCGTTTTCGTACTTCCCAAAAGGCCCGATATGCAGGAAAACGCTCACTCTCCCGTCAAAGACGCAGCCCCCACCGGCACCCAGACCCTGCTGCGTGGCCTGGGCGTGGTGCAGGCGGTGGCGGCCGGTGCGCGGGATCTGAAAGAGATCGCCCGGCGTATCGGCACTACCCGCAGCACCACCCATCGCCTGGCCAGTTGCCTGGTGGAGGAGCGTTATCTGCGCGTGGTGCCGCAGGTCGGTTACCTGCTGGGGCCCAAGCTGATCGAGCTGGGGTTCCAGGCGCGCGAAGAGCTGCCGCTGGTCAACCTGGCGGTGCCTTATCTGGACGAGTTGTCAGCCCTCACCGGCGACACCATTCACCTGGCGATTCGCGAATATGACGAGGTGCTCTACCTGCACAAGAATCCCGGCCGCAATGGTCCGGAAATGCGCTCGCGGGTGGGTCACCGCATGCCGCTGGCGCGCACCGGTATCGGCAAGGCATTGATGCTCGACGACAGCGTGGAGGAATGGCAGCGCCTGTATCAGGTCAGCCTGCCGGCGGGGGGCAAGAACCTGCAATGGCCGCAGCACCCCGAACAGTCCTGGGCGCAGTTCGAGCAGCGCATGCATGAATACGTGGTGGGCGGGTATGCGTTCGATCTGGAAGACAACGAACCGTCGATCCGTTGCGTCGCGGCACCGGTGCGCGATGCCAGCCGGCGGATCGTCGCCGGCATCAGCATCGCCAGTACCTTGCCCTACATGCCGCTGGAGAAAATGGCCGAGCTGATCCCTGTGATCAAACAGGTCGCGGCCCGGCTCTCGGCGCAACTGGGCGCGAAGGCCTGATCAGGCCTTCAGGGTCGCCATGTCGATGACGAAGCGATACTTCACGTCTCCGGCGATCATGCGGGTGTAGGCCTCGTTGATCTGGCGGATGTCGAGCATCTCGATGTCGCAGGTAATGCCATGCTCGGCGCAGAAATCCAGGACTTCCTGGGTTTCGGCAATGCCGCCGATCAGCGAGCCGGCCAGCACTTTACGGCCCAATACCAGTTTGGCGGCGTTGACGGGTGGGTCCACAGGCTCGATCAGGCCGACCAGGATATGCACGCCGTCAAAGCGCAGCACGTCGAGGTAAGGGTTCAGGTCATGCTGCACCGGGATGGTGTCGAGCAGGAAGTCGAAGTGCCCGGCGGCGGCTTTCATCTGCTCGGCATCGGTGGACACGATCACATGGTCGGCGCCCTGGCGGCGGCCTTCTTCAGCCTTGCTCGCCGAGCGGGTGAACAGCGTCACTTCGGCGCCCATGGCCTTGGCGAACTTGATGCCCATATGGCCCAGGCCGCCCATGCCGAGAATCCCGACCTTGTCGCCGGCCTTCACGCCGTAGTGCTTGAGCGGCGAGTAGGTGGTGATGCCCGCGCAGAGAATCGGCGCGGCGCTGGCCAGGTCGAGCCTGGCCGGGATCTTCACCACGAAGTGTTCGCTGACCACGATGCTGTCGGAATAACCGCCCATGGTGTTGCTGCCGTCCACGCGGTCCGGGGTGGCGTAGGTCATGGTCGGGCCTTCGAGGCAGTATTGCTCCAGATCCGATTGGCAGGCGTCGCAGTGGCGGCACGAATCGACCATGCAGCCCACGCCGACCAGGTCACCGACCTTGTGCGCAGTAACACTGGCGCCGACGGCCGTGACCTTGCCGACGATTTCATGGCCGGGCATCAGCGGGTAGACCGCGATGCCCCATTCATTGCGCGCCTGGTGGATGTCGGAGTGGCACACGCCGCAGTAGAGAATCTCGATGGCCACGTCATCGGCGCGCGGGCTGCGGCGTTCAAACGACATGGGGGCGAGGGGAGTGGTGGCCGACTGGGCGGCGTAACCGATAGCGGTGTACATAGGGAAACCTCGCAACTGCATTGAAAAGTGAGGCGGGCCATTCTCCTCATCGACCTTGCGTGCGGCCATGGCGATTGCTCCGAGTCTTATGCCTATTCGTCCGGCAGTGCCCCCTGTTTGGATGCATGTGTCGCCAGACCTGCGATGATGTTCTTATCCCTTTTTCGCGAAGTTTTTTGCCATGCTGTTGACCCGCCATCTCGACGCCAACGCCACCCTGGTTTCCCTGATCGAGGGGCTTGCGTCCCGCGACGGCTTTTCGCCGACTCATCTGCCGGGCGTCAAGGTATTGCGCGCCAGCTGCGATGTGGCGCGTGGGCCGCAGATCTACGAGCCGAGCCTGATGTTCGTGGCCCAGGGCAGCAAGGTCGCCTACCTGGGCCCGCGTACGCTGGAGTACGGCGCCGGGCACTACCTGATCCAGGCCATGCCGGTGCCGTTCGAATGCGAGACGTTTGCCATGGCCCCCGGGGCGCCGTTGCTCGGCGTGACGGTCGGCATTGATCGGGTGGTGCTGGGTGAGTTGGTCATGGCCATGGGCATGCAAGCCGGACCACCGCCGGCGGCGCAGACCCTGGAGTCGATGAGTTCGGTGGTGCTCGATGACGCCATGCGCGGGTGCGTCGAACGGTTGTTGCAGTGCCTGCACGATCCGCTGGAGAGCCGGATCATGGGCCCGGCGCGGGTCCGCGAATTGTTATTCACCGCGTTACGCGGGCCACAGGCCGATGTGCTGCGTGCATTGGTGGAGCAGCAAGGGCAGTTTTCGCGGATTGCCACGTCCCTTAACCACCTGCATGCCCATTACGCCGAACCGCTGAATATCGAGACGCTGGCCGGTTTCGCGCACATGAGTGCGTCGACCTTTCACGAACACTTCAAGCGCTGCACGCTGTTGTCGCCGGTGCAGTATCTCAAGCGCCTGCGATTACTCAAGGCCCAGCAGCTGTTGCTGGTCGACGGCATGGGCGTGGCGCAGGCGGCGCATAGCGTGGGGTATCAGAGTACGTCGCAGTTCAGCCGGGAATATAAGCGTTACTTTCTGCGTAATCCTGGTGAAGAGCGAGCGGCCTGAATCTGCCGGGTAAGCCCGCCAAGTGAGCTTTATCGGCCATGCGGCTCGGTGTGATTGCAATACCTGATGACGGCTGCGGCACGGTGGTGGTGGAACTGCCCTCGCTCGTTTTGCACTCACGATTGCATCAGGCGAATAAACGTCCTGGGACTCAGGAAGTCTTCCACGTGAAAGTCCAGCCCCTCACTCATGCGGTTCTTGTAAGCACTCAACAAGCCGTTCCTTCGTCCCCGGCACGCACTGTCACCGCGGGTGAGGTTAACGGTGCGGTGGGCACGAGAGGGGATGTCGTAAAAAGCACGACATCCCTTCCTGACCCGAATCACGAACTTGATTTCTCCAAGCATGTGATTTACGGCTCGCTCGATGTAACGCCGCCCGGCGCGAGGTACACATTCGGCGAGCGCGAACAGCGAATCGATGCCTATGCCGGGCGCGTCGTCGCGCAGATCAAAACGATAGAAACGGGTGACGAAGGCCAGAGCAATATCAGGTTCCAGCACATTCGCCCGTTTCTGGAACCCGCAGGCTATTTCAGCGGTGGATTGCTGGCGGCGGGGTATGACCCTCATCAAACAATCACGGTGACGTTCAACGCGTATGTCAAGGAGCTCAATGGCGCCTCTCACTTGACTGATCAGGATGAGCGCACCTACTTCGCATGGCAAATCGCGGCCGGTGTCTTGAAGCACGATAAAGTAGCGCCGGGGGGACCGTTGAACGCCCAGGGCATGCAGATCAAGGCGCAAGATAGAAATACGATCAACGATCTCGAGTCGCTGGGCAGCAAACTTCAAAGTCATTGGGAGCAGGAAATATCCAGGCCGATGCGCGATTCCGATGGAGCTCTCGCAGCACGCTCGGGGAAAGCGGACGCCTATGTGGTCAAAGGAACATTGCAAAGCCTGCGTGACGACGAGGGCGTCTTTAGCCAGCTCACACCAGCAGGACAGAAAGCCGTCATTCGTACACTTGAAGAAAATGGAAACGTCGTTATCCCCAATATATACGGCTACCCTTTCGCCGGTTATGCCTTCGTTCCTTATGAAAATTATCACGGTGACTATGACCATCGGCCGCATGAAGGTTTGATGGTCGACCTCAAGCGCGGCACGGTCAGTGAACTGCACGGGGATGATGACTTTGCCAAATGGGCAGAAAGAAACCGCGCCAATGTAGTCAATGGCTTCAACGCCAGTGACAGGCAGGGCGGCAAAGACGCGCATTGGCCAAGGGCGGACTATGTCCTTGATACGCTGATCCACGGTAATGGCGCCACGTTCCCAGGCAGAAAGAATTTCTTCGCGGACAAGGCCTTGCCCGTTCGCGAGACATTCAATTACACGCAATCGAGAGACGACAATTATTACTTGAGATTTGGCGATCTGAAGAGCGGCATCGCCTCTCATTTCCAGGCGGTTAATGCAAAAAACGCGATGTGGGCCGACCAGACTGAGGTCTTTGGTGCGTCGCAACAGAACTGGAAGGCTGCCAAAGAGTTTTGGGGCAATACGTTCGGTTACCTGCCCGTCATCGGGAATACCGGCAACATTGTCTTTGGAGTCCATGACGCCATTAATGGCATGACACAAAACGATCGAGTGGGCGGCAGCGCCGCTGCGGTGATATCAGGCCTGCAACTGGTCCATGAAATTGCGACCGCGAAGGCAGACGCAGGGCTGGGAGAACCCTCGTTAGCCAATAGCGCTCCCGTTCAACACTACCGCTGGACATTTAACCCACAGACAAGCGACCTGGAGTTGCTGAGGGCATCCACTCCTGGCGCGTCCTTTCCAGGCATGCGGGAAATCGAGTTGGGTGGCAAAACCTATTACGCCGCCGATGCACCTGATGCCGGCGACGGCATGCACTACG
Organism: Pseudomonas orientalis; assembly: GCF_001439815.1. GTDB lineage: Bacteria > Pseudomonadota > Gammaproteobacteria > Pseudomonadales > Pseudomonadaceae > Aquipseudomonas > Aquipseudomonas orientalis. The sequence continues at coordinate 38,002 of NZ_JYLM01000001.1, forward strand.
TTTTGCGTGTAGTCGATCCGCACGATCCCGACAAGTTGGCCAGTAGCGCCATTGTTGCCAAGCCTGACGCGCAGGGCATCTGGCAGCGAAGAAGTGTCGTGGGCGGCGGGCTGGATGAACTCGAGGGCCGATTGAAGGACCCCGTCGGGTTTGGCTCCCGCGCGATGGTCTATGCAGACCCGGACGATGCCGACTATGTGATTAAAGTCACGTTCCCCCTGCCGGCTGCCGAGCGTGTGGCTGCAATGAAAAATGAGGTGGCGTTGTTCAACCGATATTATGGAGGGGAGCGTGCCACGTTCCTCGGCAGTAATGCAGCCGACACCGTTTCCTATATGCGTATGCCTAAAGTGCCGGGAGAATCGCTTGAGCAACTGATGGCGGGAGGGAAAGACTTGCCTGAGGGCTTGTCGGCCAGCGTGTTGAATATGCTGGTGGAGTTGGAAAGCGCAGGTATCGCTCACAATGATCTGGCAGCAAGGAATATCCTTTACGACGCCAACACTCAGCAGTGTTTTCCGGTGGATTTTGGTTCTGCCAGGGCCGCAGGGGGCAACTTGGCGCAGTCCGATGACCGCTACAGTATTTGGAATCTGAGGGAGGACATTCAACCGGATAACCAATCTTTTGAGGAGATGGTTGAGTTGTTGGAGGCGTTGAAGACGAATGCCGTCAGTTGAGCCGGCCGAATCGAAGAGGCTATCGATTCGGCCGGGGCACGTGGGTTCTGCAACCGCAGTGGGACTGTTACTGGCGGCTTTACATATTCGGGTAAGTCGGCCCGCCCGCACCTTCCGGCGTTACCCAGGTAATGTTCTGCGAAGGGTCCTTGATGTCACAGGTCTTGCAGTGCACGCAGTTCTGGGCGTTGATCTGGAAGCGCTTCTCGCCATCTTCTTTAGTCACCACTTCATACACGCCGGCCGGGCAGTAACGCTGCGCCGGCTCATCGTAGAGCGGCAGGTTGGTGCCGATCGGGATGCTCGGGTCTTTGAGCTTCAGGTGGCACGGCTGCTCTTCTTCGTGGTTGGTACCGGAGATGAACACCGAGCTCAGCTTGTCGAAGCTCAGCTTGCCGTCGGGTTTGGGGTAATCGATCTTCTGGCTGTCCTTGGCCAGCTTGAGGCAGGCGTAGTCAGGCTTGGTGTCGTGCAGGGTGAAAGGAATCCTGCCGCCAAAAATGTTCTGGTCGAGCCAGTTGAAGCCGCCGCCGATGATGGCGCCGAATTTGTGCACGGCCGGGCCGAAATTGCGGCTGGCGAAGAGTTCTTCGTACAGCCAGCTGGCCTTGAAGCTGTCGACATACGCGGTCAGTTCATCGCCGCCTTCGGATTCGGCAAACAGGCGGTCGGCTACCGCGTCGGCGGCGAGCATGCCGGACTTCATCGCGGTATGGCTGCCCTTGATCTTGGCGAAGTTCAGGGTGCCGAGGTCACAACCGATCAGCGCGCCACCCTTGAATACCATCTTGGGCAGCGAGTTCAGGCCGCCTTTGCAGATCGCACGGGCGCCGTAGCTGACGCGCTTGCCGCCTTCCAGGTATTGGGCCAGTACCGGGTGATGCTTGAGGCGCTGGAATTCATCGAACGGTGACAGGAAGGTGTTGCTGTAGGACAGGTCCACGATCAGGCCGACCACCACCTGGTTGTTTTCCAGGTGATACAGGAACGAGCCGCCGGTGTTCTCGTTACCCATGATGTCCAGCGGCCAGCCGGCGGTGTGCACCACCAGGCCCGGCTGATGCTTGGCCGGATCGATTTCCCAGATTTCCTTGAGGCCGATGCCGTAGTGCTGGGCATCGGCGTCGCTGTCCAGGTTGAAGCGCTGGATCAGTTGCTTGCCGATATGCCCGCGGCAGCCTTCGGCGAACAGGGTGTATTTGCCGCGCAACTCCATGCCCGGGGTGTACAGGCCCTCTTTGGGCTTGCCTTCGCGGTCGACACCCAGGTCGCCGGTGATGATGCCGCGCACCACGCCGTTTTCATCGAACAGCGCTTCCTGGGCGGCGAAGCCTGGGTAGATTTCCACGCCCAGGTTCTCGGCCTGCTGGGCCAGCCAGCGGCACAGATTGCCCAGGGAGATAATGTAGTTGCCTTCGTTGTGCATGGTCTTGGGCACAAAGAAGTCGGGAACCTTGGTGGAGGTATCGCTGCTGCGCAGTACATAGATGTCGTCGCGCATCACCTGCGTGTTGAGCGGGGCGCCCAGTGCTTTCCAGTCCGGGAACAGTTCGTTCAGGGCGCGTGGTTCGAACACGGCACCGGAGAGGATGTGTGCGCCGACTTCGGAGCCTTTCTCGACCACGCAGACGCTGATTTCCTTACCGGCTTCGGCGGCCTTCTGCTTCAGTCGGCAGGCGGCGGACAGGCCAGCCGGGCCGGCGCCGACGATGACCACGTCGAATTCCATGTATTCGCGTTCCACAGGCTATCTCCTACTCAAGGCTCAACAGGCTTTTTTTCTAATGGGTGGAGGTTCGGTGTCGGCATGCTGCAACGGCACGACCCACCTTTCTCTCTAGGTGGCGCATTATATCTACACCACTGGCAGCGTCCAATACAAACGTTTGTTTGAATTGCCCGCAGGCTAGGTAAATCAAAGCAACGCGGCTTATGACTGACCATTTTGCCGTATTGACCAGAATAGGCGTTCCGGTCAATATACGGTCGGTTTTGCGCTGACCGTAGGCAGACTGCTGGTTTCAAGAGCACGTCCAAAAGCAAGACAGGTGACGCGCGCGCAGCTATGGCGCGCAGTTTACACGCTGCGATTAAGAATGACTTCTCGGTCACCCCTGACGAACGGTCATTACTTCTCCATCGCTGGGTCATCCGCCGACCGTTTTGGAGGTGCCCTTGTGTGCCGATGAGCATCAACCGCCAGGTTCGCCTAGGCGACTTTCTTTTCACCGGAGAGTAACGAGGAATCCATGAAGGTTCTTGTAGCTGTCAAACGCGTTGTCGATTACAACGTGAAAGTTCGCGTCAAGGCGGACAATTCCGGCGTCGACCTTGCTAACGTCAAGATGTCGATGAACCCATTCTGTGAAATCGCCGTGGAAGAAGCCGTACGCCTGAAAGAGAAAGGCGTGGCGACCGAGATCGTCGTGGTTTCCATCGGCCCGACCACTGCCCAGGAGCAATTGCGTACCGCCCTGGCACTGGGCGCCGACCGCGCCATCCTGGTCGAGTCCGCTGAAGAGCTGACCTCCCTGGCCGTGGCCAAGTTGCTCAAGGCCGTTGTCGACAAGGAACAGCCGCAACTGGTGATCCTCGGCAAGCAAGCCATCGACAGCGACAACAACCAGACTGGCCAGATGCTGGCTGCACTGACCGGTTACGGTCAGGGCACCTTCGCTTCCAAAGTCGAAGTGAGCGGCGACAGCGTTGCGGTCACCCGTGAAATCGACGGCGGCGCGCAGACGGTTTCGCTGAAACTGCCGGCCATCGTCACCACCGACCTGCGTTTGAACGAGCCGCGCTATGCGTCCCTGCCGAACATCATGAAAGCCAAGAAGAAGCCGCTTGAAGTGCTGACTCCGGATGCTTTGGGCGTTTCCACCGCCTCCACCAACAAGACCGTCAAGGTTGAAGCACCGGCTGCACGCAGCGCGGGCATCAAGGTCAAGTCGGTGGCTGAACTGGTCGAGAAACTGAAAAACGAAGCGAAGGTGATCTGAACATGACTATCCTCGTAATCGCCGAACACGACAACAAGGTGCTGGCCCCGGCCACCCTGAATACCGTGGCCGCTGCCGCTAAAATCGGTGGCGACATCCACGTGCTGGTAGCAGGTCAGGGCGCTGGCCCGGTCGCTGAAGCCGCCGCGAAAATCGCTGGCGTGAGCAAAGTGCTCAACGCTGACAACGCCGCTTACGCGCACCAACTGCCGGAAAACGTTGCGCCGCTGGTTGCAGAGTTGGGCAAGAGCTACAGCCACATCCTGGCTGCCGCCACTTCCAACGGCAAAAACATCCTGCCACGCGTCGCCGCGCAGCTGGACGTTGACCAGATCTCCGAGATCATCTCGGTCGAAAGCGCCGACACCTTCAAGCGCCCGATCTACGCCGGTAACGCCATTGCCACCGTGCAATCCAACGCCTCGGTCAAGGTCATCACCGTACGCGCCACCGGTTTCGACCCGGTGGCCGCCGAAGGGGGTTCGGCTACCGTTGAGGCCGTCGCTGCCGCCCACGACGCCGGTACATCCAGCTTTGTCGGCGAAGAGCTGGCCAAGTCGGATCGCCCGGAGCTGACCGCTGCCAAGATCGTCGTTTCCGGCGGGCGTGGTATGCAGAACGGTGACAACTTCAAGCACCTGTACGCCCTGGCCGACAAGCTGGGCGCGGCGGTCGGCGCTTCCCGCGCGGCGGTCGACGCAGGCTTCGTACCCAACGACATGCAGGTCGGCCAGACCGGCAAGATCGTTGCGCCACAGCTGTACATTGCCGTCGGTATCTCCGGTGCGATCCAGCATCTGGCCGGTATGAAAGACTCCAAGGTGATCGTTGCGATCAACAAGGATGAAGAAGCACCGATCTTCCAAGTGGCTGATTATGGCCTGGTCGCGGACTTGTTCGAAGCCGTCCCTGAGTTGGAGAAGCTGGTCTAATCCAGTCGCTTCACTTATAAAGAGCCCGGTCTTGTGACCGGGCTTTTTTTTGACGTGTTGGAGCACCTCGCCATGCAACTGCGTTCCCTGATCCCGCTGCTGGGCCTTACGCTGCTGCCGACCTTGTCGCTGGCGGCCGGCAAATGCGAGCGTCTGGTCATTACCGGCAGCCCGGATGCGCCGCCGTTGCTGTGGCGCGACCCGCAGGACCCGACTCACCTGATCGGCGCCACCGCCGATGTGCTGCAACAAGTCGCCACGGACCTGGGCCTGAAAATCGACCTGCTGTACGGCGGCAAGCGCTCCCTGGCCCTGGATGAAGTGCGCAGCGGACGCATGGATATCCTCGCCGATGCGCCGTTGAATCTGGGCGAGCTGGAAACCCTCGACTACATACATCCGGCATTGATGCAGATCGATTACCTGGTGTGGACGCGCAAGGACTCGCCCCTGGTCTACACCACCGCTGCCGACTTGCACGGCCATAAGGGCGCCGCCTCCGAGCGCGCGCGCCTGAGTGCCGGGTTCGACACCTTTGCCCGCGAGCAATTGACCCTGCAGCGTCTGCCCAGCCTGACGCCAGCGTTCCAGAAGCTGTTGCTGGGGGAGGTTGACTATGTGCTCGCCAGCCGCTATTCCGGCATGGCCATGGCCCAGACCCTGGGCATGAACAACGACCTGGTCGCCCGCGAAGTACCCATCGACCAGCCCGGCCTGTACCTGGCCCTATCCCACAATTCGGCGTGCAATGATCCGTGGCTGCGCGGACAGCTGGCTAAAAAGATGACAGAATTGCCCGCGTCCGGTGTGGCGGAAACCGCGTTGCAGCGCAATCTCGAGCGCTGGAAGGCGCAATTGCAACAACCCGTCGGCACCTCAACAAAGTAGGGATTTTCAGTGACTCTTCGACCTCTTTACGCGGCCCTGGCCGTTGTCGCTCTGGCGGGATGTGCCACCGATCCTGCGCCAACTGAACAACTGCGCCTGACCCAGCAAGCCCTGGAGCAAGCCAACGCGGTCGGCGCCAATACCGATGAATCCCCCGAGCTGAAACTGGCCGAAGACAAATTTGCCAGGGCCAAAGGCAACATGGCCGACCAGTCCTACAAACACGCACGCATGCGCGCCGAACAGGCTGAGCTGGATGCGCGTCTGGCCGAGGCCAAGGTGCTGACCGGCAAGAGCCAGGAACAATTGAACGTGGTCAACACCCGCATCGCGCGCCTGCGCAAGCAGTTGCAGTTGGGAGAAGCCCAATGATCCGCGGTTTGAGTATTGCATTGCTGCTCAGCAGCGTGGCGCTGGGCGGCTGTGCCAGCCAACCCAGTAGCGAGCAGGCATTGCAGCAGGCCGGCAGTGACTTTCAGTTGGTCAAGGAAGACGCCAATGTATTGCGTTTCGCGCCCAAGGATGTGATCCGCGCCGGGGAATCCCTGGCGCGTGCCGATCGCCTGTCCAGCTATTGGGGCAGCGGCGCCGACGTGGTGCATTACGCCTACCTGAGCCAGCGCTACAGTGCCATCGCCCGTGAGCACACCGAGCAGGGGCTGAACGCTGAGCGTCTGGCCAAACTCGAGCTGGAACGCCAGCGCCTGCAATTGGCGCTGCGTGAAAGCAAGTTGGCCAGCGTGCAGCAGCAAGGCAAGTGGGTCGAACAGCAAATCGCCAGCCTGACCACCCAGACCGACCGTGGCCTGGTGATGACCCTGGGCGACGTACTGTTCGATACCGGCGAAGCCGAGCTGCAGAATTCAGCGAACCGTACAGTGTTGAAGGTCGTGCAGTTCCTGCAACTGAACCCCAAACGCAAGGTGCGCATCGAGGGCTACACCGATGATACCGGGGGCGAACACGACAACCTGAACCTGTCCCATGACCGTGCTCAGTCGGTGGCCGATGTGCTGGTCGACCTGGGCATCGACGAGAAGCGCATTCAGGTCGAGGGGTATGGCGACAGGTACCCGGTGGAGGCCAATGCCTCCGAACGTGGCCGTGCGCAGAACCGCCGGGTAGAAATTGTGTTCTCCGACGAAAAAGGCCAACTGGGCGCCGCTCGCTAAGAACCAGACACGGATCAAAATGTGGGAGGGGGCTTGCCCCCGATAGCGGTGGCTCAGTTGGAACATTTTTGACTGACACGCTGCTATCGGGGGCAAGCCCCCTCCCACATTTCGTCAGGCGTACGCCCTTACAGTTTTTTCTGTCACTGCGGCCCGTGCTCGACTATTGTGGCAACTGTCCCCGTACACTTCTAAACTGTGCCGGTATGTTTCACACAAAAATAAAATGCCCGTGAAATCGAGTGCTGCGTCATGACCAATCTGTTGCTCTACCAACGTATTGCCCAGCAACTGGCTGAGGACATCCGACGTGGTGTCTATCAGCCGGGGGAGCGCGTGCCCTCGGTGCGCAAGATGAGCTCCCAGCTCAATGTGAGCCATGCCACGGTATTGCAGGCCTATGCCAACCTGGAAGACCAGGGGCTGATCCGGGCGCGGCCGCAATCGGGCTATTACGTGCACCAGACACCGGCACTCACGGCGCCAACACCGGACATCGCGCGGGTTGAACGCCCGGGCCTGGTCACTCGCAGCAGCATCATCCAGCAAGTGCTGGTCGAATCGCGCCGTGAAGGCGTGTTTCCCTTGGGCGCGGCGGTGCCGAGTGTGGATTACCTGCCGGTACGGGCGTTGCACCAGCAACTGGCCAAGGTCACGCGCTTCCAGAGCCCGCGCGCTTTCAGCTACATGTTCAGCCCGGGGTTTGAACCGCTGCGTCGTCAGGTGGCGATTCGCATGCGCGATGCCGGCGTGGTGGTGGACCCCTCCGAAGTGGTGATCACCCACGGCTGCGTCGACGCGTTGCAGATGTCTCTGCGCGTGCTGACCCGCCCCGGCGACCTGATCGCCGCCGAGTCACCGACCTATTACGGTTTGCTGCAACTGGCCGACCTGCTGGGCCTCAAGGTCATCGAAATTCCCAGCGACCCGGCCACCGGCATGAGCCTGGAAGCCCTGCAACTGGCTGCCAACCAGTGGTCGATCAAGGCGCTGGTGCTGACCACGCGCCTGAGTAATCCGTTGGGCGGCACCATGCCCGAAGAGCGGCAGAAACAGTTGCTGCGCCTGGCCTCGGATTTCGATATCCAGATCGTCGAGGACGATATCTACGGCGAGCTGATGTTCGAACTGGGTCGTACCAAGGCCCTGAAAGCCTATGACCGGCTTGACCGGGTCATCTATTGCTCGAGTTTTTCCAAGACCTTGTCCCCCGGCGTGCGCATCGGCTGGATGATCGCCGGCAAATACCAGCAGGAAATCCAGCGCCTGCAGATGTTCAGCACCCACTCGGCGTGCAGCGTCACCCAGATGGGCGTTGCCGCTTACCTGGAGAACGGCGGTTACGACCGGCACCTGCGTTACATTCGCCAGGAATACCGCAAGAACCTCAGCGCCTTCCAACTGGCAGTGCAGCAGCATTTCCCCGAAGGCACCCAGATGACCCGCCCCACCGGCGGCTTTATTTTGTGGGTCAGTTTGCCGGGAAGGGTCAATACCCAGGAACTGCACGTGCGCGCCCTGCAACAGGGCATCAGTATCGCGCCGGGGCTGATTTTCAGTAATACGGAACAGTTCAACCACTGTATCCGGCTCAATTGCGGCACCCCGTGGAACCGCGAGGCAGAGCGTGCGCTGATGACCCTGGGCATGCTTGCCAGCCAGTTGTGCCAGGAGACGGCGTCGGGCTTTTGAGCGGGGCAATGGGGACAAGATTGATCTGCGTGCTTGTCATGCCGCGCACAACAAGCGAGCATATGGCCTTCTGCCGTTAATGCTGTTGGCGATATGACCTCTATTTTTCGCGCTGTCTGGATGGTTGGCTTGTTAAGCCTGTGCAACGTTGGCACTGCGCTGGCGGCATCGCCCGTCACGCAATCCCCGCCTGCCGCAAGCACCGAGCAGAACAGCGCTGCGCAAAAGCCGGCCGCGGTAAAGAAAGCGCCGCAGACGAAGAAAAAAACCGCCAAATCCAAAAAGCGCGCACCGATAGCGAGCAAATCCAAGTCCGCCCGCGAAGTCGCCCAGACCAAGCTGCCACCGGCACAGTTGGACCTGTCTTTGCCATCGGACATGGTCAGGCTGTTGCAACCCATCGGCACCATGCCCAAGCCCAAGAGCGTGCCGCTATTGCCACCGATGTTCAGTGAAAGACCTTCCGACAACAGCGCATTCCAGATCAATGGCCGCTTGCTTAGCAACGAGATGAAGCTGCAATTGCGTAACGAAGAGCGGCGTGACGTGGAAGGTGCTGCGCTGGATTTCGAATTCAAGCAATAAACGTCTGACTCTCAGTGACTCACGCTCCCGACCATCTGTCGCAGACTGGTCGGTCACTTGTGTTTTGTACGAAAAACCCCTGTTGGACCATTTTAAAACGGCTGTTTAAGGGCGTACTCTAGCCCGGCCATCCCATTGAGTCGTCGAGGACCTGCTGGTCATGAAATGCCGTGAAGGCTGTGGCGCCTGCTGCATCGCTCCCTCCATCAGTTCGCCGCTGCCGGGAATGCCCCAGGGCAAACCTGCGGGAGAACGCTGCCTGCACTTGTCGGTCGAACACCTGTGCCAACTGTTCGGTCAACCTGAGCGGCCGGCGGTGTGCAGCGATTTCAAGGCAGATATCGACGTCTGCGGCAATGATCAGGCCGATGCCATCCGCTTGATCGGCTGGTGGGAGCAGATGACGGCGGCTTGATGGGCTTTACTATCGGAACTTCAACAATAAGGAATACATCGATGGGTTCGCTGAAACGAATGGCTGTGGTATGCGGTTTTACAATGATGTTCGCGGGCGCTGCCCAGGCCGAGGATTGGCAAGTGGCCAAGGACGAGGACGGGATCAAGGTGTCCCTGAGCGAAGTGGCCGGTTCCAAGTACAAGGCCTATCGCGGGGTGACGGTGATCAAGGCGCCAGTGGCGAAGATCGTTGCGCTGCAGGAGGACGTAGCGGGTGCCTGCAAGTGGATTCATGAGTGCAAATCCCAAAAGCTCGTCGACAAGAAAGGCGATGAGGCCTGGACCTATACCCAGTTCAAGGCGCCGTTCCCGGTGACGGACCGTGATTCCTACATCCATGTGACCACCACCAAGTCCGCTGACGGCACCGTGACGCGCAAACTGGTGGGTGTGCCGGCCTACAAGCCTGAGGAAAAAGGCTATGTGCGGGTTGCCCAGGTGGAAGGTGCCTGGACGCTGGTGCCCAAGGGCGCCAACGAGACCGAAGTGACCTATCAGGTGCACACCGAGCCAGGCGGCAGCGTGCCGTCATGGTTGGCCAACAAGTTTGTGGTGGACGCGCCGTTCAACACTTTGAAAGCCCTGAAGGAACACGCCGAGAAGTAAATGCGGCTGATCCTGTGCCTCCTGCCTTGAGTGGAACGTTTGGTGAAGCCTTAAGGTCCAGATAGATGTGAGCCCACACATGGGTTTTATCGAGGAGGCACCGATGCCGAAGTGGAACATTTCTTTCATCAATGACCGTGGTGAGCCGGTAGTCGAGCAATTTGACTGCGATCATGAGCCGACGCTGGAAGAAGCTGCACAGATGGTGCGCGTGCGCGTGTCACCGGTATTGGAAAAGCTGGACCTCAACGATCTTGCCGATCGTGTCCCCGATCCGACGGTCAAGAGCTTGCACGACCAAAATGGCATCAAAGACCTCAGGGTCGAACCCGCCGCCTGAATATTCCTATACGCCATTCTTGCACCTCTGGTGCAGGCGATTGCTTCGCGCTACTCTGCAATCGAGATCAGCGAATGATTCGCTAAGGTCTGGTCTTGTCAGCTACATGCTTGTTTTCCTGCGGTGGTCATTGCCGTGGTACCCGCGCCAGCTGCGCGCGGGCTTCAGGAAGCACGGAAAGTCTATCCATCAGTCTGAGGAGGACGTTTCATGAGCACAGCCTATCAAGAAGACATAAGCACCAACGTTCTGCGCCGCATGAAAGAAGGCGGCTTCGACTTCTCACGTTTTCACCCCATCGAGTTCTACGCCATTTTTCCTGATGAAGAACGGGCGCGCAGGGCGGCGGGTCGATTTCGTGGAGAATCGCTGAACGCCCAGGTCAGCGCCCGCGACGATGGCGCCTGGTACCTGGAACTGAGCAAAATCATGTCCGCCACCTACGACGGTATAGGAGACTTCGAGCAGGACTTTGAGGCAGTGGTAGAGCCGCTTGGCGGGATCATCGAAGGCTGGGGCGTCAAGCAGGAGGTGCGTGGGTTACCCATGTAGCGTTTATGAGCAACACAGCGTATCGGCTGACCTTTGGGTCGGCCGATTTTGTTTGGGCTCCCCGCAAGTGTTCGGCATGTGCATCGCGCTTTTTGGGCACCCAAAAAAAAGCCACCCGAGTAGGGTGGCTGAAAGGGAAGATCAAGGAGCAGATCAGTACACGAGTTGACACAGTACTGGCTGTGCAAAGGGTTTAGCTGTAGGACATGTCCTGTTCAGCTGATGGGGACGATTATCCGCAGGTGTAGGCAGGCAGTGAAATCAACTCTGACTATGCTGTTGATAGTCAGAGGCCGCATTGCCATGAAGCGTGCGGCGAGTCGTCGGTCATTTCGCGCACCAGGACGGTGCGATGAGAATTCCCGAGCTGTCCAGCCGTTTGATTTTAAAGTGTTTATGCCGCTGGCACGGGCCTTGCGAAGGTCCTTGCGTCCGGGTGACAAGGAGTAAGGCATGATCCGCACTTATTACGATGAAATGTACGATGGCGCAGGGCAGGTCAGGCCCCATTACCGCCAGTTCGCCCGTTGGCTGGCCGACACCCCGGCTGAATTGCTGGCCCAGCGTCGGCGCGAGGCCGACTTGCTGTTCCACCGTGCAGGGATCACCTTCACGCTTTACGGGGACGAGCAAGGCACTGAGCGCTTGATTCCCTTCGACACCATTCCCCGCAGCATCCCGGCAAGTGAATGGCGAACGGTCGAGCGCGGCTGTATCCAGCGGGTCAAGGCGCTGAACATGTTCCTCGCCGATCTGTACCACGAACAACGCATCATCAAGGCCGGGATCATTCCGGCCGAACAGGTACTGGCCAACGAGCAATACCAGTTGGCGATGCAGGGCCTGGACCTGCACCGTGATCTGTATTCCCACATCTCCGGGGTCGATCTGGTTCGCGATGGCGATGGCACTTACTACGTACTCGAGGACAACTTGCGTACGCCGAGCGGTGTCAGCTACATGCTCGAAGACCGCAAGATGATGATGCGCCTGTTCCCCGAGCTGTTTGCGGCCCAGCGCATTGCGCCGATTGATCATTACCCCAACCTCTTGCTCGACACCCTGAAAAGCGCCAGCCCTCTGGATAATCCCAGCGTGGTGGTGCTGACTCCGGGGCGCTTCAACAGTGCGTTTTTCGAGCATGCCTTCCTCGCCCGGGAAATGGGCGTGGAGCTGGTGGAGGGCGCCGATTTGTTCGTGCGCGATGATCGCGTATTCATGCGCACCACCGACGGTCCCAAAGCGGTGGACGTGATCTATCGGCGTCTCGACGATGCGTATCTCGACCCGCTGGCCTTCAACCCGGCCTCGATGCTCGGTGTACCGGGCCTGCTGGCCGCCTACCGCTCGGGCAATGTGGTGCTGGCCAATGCCATCGGCACCGGGGTGGCGGACGACAAATCGGTCTACCCCTTCGTCACCGAGATGATCCGTTTTTACCTGGATGAAGAACCGATCCTGCAGAACGTTCCGACCTTTCAATGCCGTAAGCCCGACGAACTGTCCCACGTACTGGCCAACTTGCCCGAGTTGGTGGTCAAGGAAACCCAAGGCTCCGGCGGCTACGGCATGCTGGTGGGCCCGGCGTCCACAACGGCGCAAATCGAGTCCTTCCGCGCACGCATCAAGGCCAAGCCCCACGCCTACATCGCCCAACCCACCCTGTGTCTGTCCACCTGCCCGACGTTTGTTGAAAACGGCATCGCCCCGCGGCATATCGACCTGCGCCCGTTCGTGCTGTCCGGCAAGGACACTCGCGTGGTGCCCGGTGGCCTGACCCGCGTGGCGCTGCTCGAAGGTTCGCTGGTGGTCAACTCGTCCCAGGGCGGTGGTACCAAAGACACCTGGGTGGTCGAGGACTGACCTATGTCGATTGAAAACTGTTCCTACATGGAGGCGGCATGAGACTTTCCATCAGCCACGAAACCACCTACCGCTACGAAGACCAGGTGCGCGCCAGCATCCAGTATCTGCGCCTGACGCCCCACGACAGCGAGCGCCAGCAGGTGATCAGCTGGCAGCTCGACCTGCCGCGCCCCGTGCGGGCGCAAGTGGACCCGTTCGGCAACATCCTGCATGTGTTGACCCTGGACGAACCTCACGACTGCATCATCATCGGTGCCCGTGGCCAGGTGGATATCGACGAGCTGCGTGAGGCCGAGCACGAGACCCAGTCGGCCTTTCCGTTCCTGCGCTGCACGCGCCTGACCGAGCCCGACGAAGCCTTGCGCGGTTTTGCCCGGCAGCATTGCCACCAGCGGCGTGACCGCACGGCCCTGATCGACCTGATGCAGGCCTTGAACCAATCGATGCGCTACACGCCGGGCGCCACCCAAGTCGACACCTGCGCGGCCGAAGCCTTCGCCGGCCATGCGGGCGTGTGCCAGGACCATACCCATGCGTTCCTGGCCTGTGCGCGCAGCCTGGGGATTCCGGCGCGCTATGTATCAGGTTATTTGTACACCGAAGACACTACGCACCTGGCCAGCCATGCCTGGGCCGAAGCCTGGCTGGATGACGCCTGGTACAGTTTTGATGTGACCAACCAGTTGGCCCGGCCGGAGCGGCACCTGAAGCTGGCCGTGGGCCTGGACTATCTGGATGCCTGCCCGGTACGCGGCATGCGCCGTGGGGGCGGGCATGAGCAGATGCATGCCAAGGTGTTCGTGGCGCCGACCCCGGTGATTTCGGTCCAACAGCAATAATCTGAAGACCAAATGCAGTTCAAAAATGTGGGAGGGGGCTTGCCCTAATGTAGTCTGTAGGAGCGAGCTTGCTCGCGAAAAACGTCAACAATAACGCATGCTTTCTGAATGAGCGCGGTGCCTGTGAGTTTTTCGCGAGCAAGCTCGCTCCTACAACGGGTAGTAGGGCAAGCCCCCTCCCACATTGGATCTACGCGAGCCTCAAGGTTTCTGCTTGCGCCCCGCCATATGCTGCAAGTACCCCACCAGCAGATCCAACTCATTGTCCGGCAACACGCTGGCCGCAAACGCCGGCATCTTCGCCTGCGGCCAACGCCGCAGGCTCTGCGGGTCACGGATGTAACGCTTGAGGAAATCGCCGCTGAAATACTCGGTGGGGTTGTAGGGAATATTCAGATCCGGCCCCACCTGTGCATCACCGGCACCATTAAGGCGATGGCAGGCCAGGCAGTTCTTCTGAAACAACGCAAAGCCTTGATTGACCGGGCCGTCCGCCGGCAACTTGGGGTCGGGTAACAAGGCGGGGAAACGTTCGGCAACCGTCTGCAACTGCTTGATGCTGGAGATCTGGAACGGCCACTGCTCAGGGCTGATGTGCCCTGCCTGCGGGTGGGTCCACACCAGATAGAACGGCCCGGCGCTCGGTTTGCCTTGCGCCAGGGCGGGCCAGGGATGGGCCGGGTCTTCCACCGCCAGCCAGGCGCGGGCGCCGGTTTTTTCCAACAGCGGCGCGGCGGCGAGTTCGGCGGCGAAACCGTCCAGGGCAACGGCTTGCAGGTGGCTTGCCGGTTTCAGGCCCGGTAGGAGGACCGCCAAGGGCACCGCACGATAGGTCATGCTGCGTTTGTAGGAAACATCATCGACGATCTGCACCGTCTGCGCGTCGGGGTGCTTGAGCAGGTCCGAGGTCTGCCAGGTCTTGCTGGCGTGGTCCAGTTCAACGGTCAGTTGCGCCGCCCAGGCGGGCAGGGCCAGCAACAGGGCAACAAAGGCGAGGATCAATTTCAAAGGAGAGCCCGGGTTCGAAGTGGCGGGAAAGGCACGATAGCGCAAATCCGCACGCAAAAAGACAGCCCCCGCAACGGGACCGCTATTGGCAATATCCCGGCAGGTGCTGCCAAAAGCTGCAGTCCCGATGCTGTGGGGGCACGCAACAGGTCGCTCGCGTGGTCACCCGATAACCTTGGTTAAATTGGGCAAGATCAGAATCAGTGTGGTGGCGAACAGAATAAGTCCCGCCTGACGTACTTTCGAATGCTTGAACATGGCTGACTGCCTTTTGTTGTTATTCCTGAGCGTCAAATGCGTGCCGGTTAATCCAGTATCGCGATCTGGCGTGACACTTTTCTTACAACCGCTCCAGCAAAACCCGGCAGCAGTCTCTTACAGATTCAACCTTAGAGCCCTCGTTCTTCGGCGCATAGATCCATTTCATATCAACTCAGCACGTTTTCTGCTTAAAACGGCATGAGGCTTAGTGCCATCTTGGCGCCAACCCCAAGGCTAGACAGCTAAAACGATTAACCCGGGGTTTCCCATAGCTGCCTACCGTTCGTCCGAGCGAGGGGGTCAAAAGCATTGAGCGCATCCGTCATTGAAACCGTGTCAATCGGGCCTAAGGTAAGGGCATACGCCCATTGTGGTTCGAAGACATCATGACCCAAGCTTTGATCTTTGACGCGATACGCACACCCCGTGGCAAGGGCAAGGCCGACGGCGCCCTGTACAGCGTCAAGATAAACAGATTTCGCCCCAGAACGTGCGCGACCGCTTGTTGTTTATCCAGGCCATCGAAACCGTGCGCTGTGTGGAGGAGGGCGTGTTGATGTCCACAGCCGACGCCAATATTGGATCGATCTTCGGCATTGGCTTTGCGGCGTGGAGTGGCGGGGCGCTGCAATTTATCAACCAGTACGGCCTGAACGATTTTGTCGCCCGAGCCCGCTATCTGGCTGAGAATACGGGGAGCGCTTCGCGCCACCGGTGTTGTTGCTGGAGAAAGCGGCACAGGGCGAGATGTTCAGCTGATCGAAATGTGGGAGGGCGCTTGCCTTGAAGGTGTATTTCAAGGCACGCTCTGGCTGTTCAATATTCCCATCGCCGTGTCAGGTATTTTTTATGTCGCTACGCGTGTGCATCCTGGAAACCGATATCCTGCGTCCGGGCCTGATTGATCAGTACCAAGGCTACGGGCAGATGTTCAAGCGCCTGTTCGCCAAGCAGCCGATTGCCGCCGAGTTTGTGGTGTACAACGTGGTGCAGGGTGAATACCCGCCGGATGACGAAGTGTTTGACGCGTACCTGATCACCGGCAGCAAGGCCGACTCGTTCGGCACCGACCCGTGGATCCAAACCCTCAAGGCCTACGTGCTCCAGCGCTATGAACGCGGCGACAAGCTGCTGGGTATCTGCTTCGGCCATCAGTTACTGGCGCTGCTGCTCGGCGGCAAGACCGAACGCGCCAGCCAGGGTTGGGGCATGGGCATCCACGATTACAAGCTCAATGCCAAGGCACCGTGGATGAGCCCTGAAGTACCGCAGCTGACGCTGTTGATCAGCCATCAGGACCAGGTCACCACCTTGCCGGACAATGCCACGGTCATCGCCTCCAGTGAGTTTTGCCCCATCGCGGCGTATCACATCGGTGACCAGGTGCTGTGCTTCCAGGGCCATCCGGAATTTGTTCAGGACTATTCCCGCGAACTGCTGGAGATTCTTCAGACAACCCTGGGCGAAAAGGTCTACACCAACGGCGTGGCCAGCCTTGAGCGCGACCACCACGGTGCGACCGTGGCGCAATGGATGATGCGCTTTGTGGCGCACAATTCTAAAGCCACCCCGACCGTTTGAAACTCGCCCACAGGCTGGTGCAGCCCACCGCAATAAACCCGAGCACTGCAAAGTAGCCGTAGTGCCATTGCAGCTCGGGCATGTTCTGGAAATTCATCCCATAAATCCCCGCCACCGCCGTGGGGAACGCGAGGATCGCCGCCCAGGCGGCGAACTTGCGCTGCACCACACTCTGGCGCGAAGCCTCCAGCAGCACGCCGATCTCGATGGTCTGGCTGGCAATGTCGCGCAGGGTCGTCAGGTCTTCCATCTGCCGCGTGACGTGGATCTGCACGTCACGGAAATACGGGCGCATGTTCTTGTCGATAAACGGGAAGCTCAGCTTCTGCAACTCCTGGCTGATCTCCACCATCGGCGCCACATAACGCTTGAGCCGCAGCACATCGCGGCGCAGCCCGTGAAGGTTCTGGATGTCGCGCTCGCTCAGGGAACTGCACAGCACATTGCGCTCCAGTTCATCGATCTCGGCGTGGATCGCTTCGCTGACCGGCTGGTAGTTTTCGGTGACGAAATCCAGCAGGGCATAGAGTACGAAATCTTCCCCATGCTCCAGCAACAACGGACGCGCCTCACAGCGCTGGCGCACAAAACCGTAGGACGCCGAATGCCCGTTGCGGGCGGTGATGATGTAGCCATTGCCGGCGAAGATATGGGTCTCGATAAACTCCAGCTTGCCGTTCTCGCGCACCGGTGAGTACGTGACGATAAACAGCGCGTCGCCGAAGGTTTCCAGCTTCGGGCGGCTGTGCTTTTCCATGGCGTCTTCGATCGCCAGTTCATGCAGGTTGAACTGGCGTTGCAGGTTGTTCAGTTCCTGAGCGCTGGGCTCTTCCAGGCCGATCCATACGAAGTGGCCGGGTTTGGCGGCCCAGGCCGCACCTTCGTCGAGGGTGATATCCGTGACTTTCTTTCCGGCGCTGTAGACGGCGGCCGCAACGACTCTACCCATGGTGCTGATCACTTCTTATCAAGAGGACAGATGTTGGGCAGCTTAGCGTGAATGGCGTTCCCTGGAGTGATCGTTCAAGCGCTTTGCAGCGCGCGATCCATTTGCGCAATGCACGCGTCCATCTGCGCCTGACATGCCTTCATCAGCGTCGGAACGTCGTCCGCCGTCATCCCCACAGTAGGAATTGGCGCCAACGAACGTATGAGCACCTCCCCACTGTTCCAGCGATCAAGGCGCATATGCGTGACGTAGTTACTGACACACACCTGCACGATCGGCACACCCGCCGCAATCGCCATATGGAACGCGCCCTTTTTGAACGGCAACAGACCTTTGCCCAGGTTGCGCGTACCTTCCGGAAATACCCAGATGGAGGTGTCTTCATGCTGCAGGGTCCGGGTGGTGGTGAGCATGGCCCGGCGTGCCTTGTGCGCATTGCCGCGGTCGATCAACACATTGCCGGCCAGCCAGAACAACTGGCCGAACAACGGCACCCATTTCAGGCTTTTCTTGGCGATGCACACCGTGCGGTGCGGCACCACGGTGCCGAGCACAAACAGATCGTAGTTGGACTGATGGTTGGCGATCACCACGCAGGCGCCAGGCTTGTTGCGCAGCGAGTCGATATCCGTCCTTAACTTCAGGCGCAGTATCCACATGGCGGGCAGTGCATAGAGGCGGGCGCAAAGGCGACTGTTGTCCGGATTGAACGGCCGGCACACCCCTACGAGCACGCCCAATACCCCAGCGAGCATAAAGTGCAGGCCCATCAACAACATACGTAACAGAAAAAGCATCGAAACAGCCTGTCGGGACAAAAGGTGGCGCAGTGTACGGATGTGCACTGTATTCGGCAATTGCCCCTACAGACGTAGGAGATAGGCGATGTTTAAGCGCATGTTTCAACATCGGCCGATAAAGCCTATCTAGAGCGGCGCAGGCTGTTTCGGCTTGGGCTTTAAGAAAAAGCCCGACTCAATGTCGGGCTTCGGTACAGCACGTGTAGCCTGTTAAATCAGGCTGTGGCCCTGGTCCTGGATAATCGCATCGTCCAACGCCTCCAGCAGCGCTTTACGCACTTTCAACTTGGTGTGCTTGTGCGCGTTCATATTGATCTTCTTCAACTGCCGCGCCGCTTCCAATGCCGCCGCGTGCAATTCTTCCGGAGCCACCACCTTGTCGAGGAAACCCGCTTGCAATGCGCCTTGCGGGTCAAACATCTCGGCATTGATCACCGAGCGATGAAACGCCGACTTGCGCAGACGATCCCGCGCCAACTCGATCCCGGCGTGGTGCATGGTCATGCCGATCGCCACTTCATTCAGGCCAATGCTGAACGGCCCTTCAACCCCAATTCGATAATCCGCCGACAGCAGCAGAAATGCCCCCTTGGCCACCGCATGCCCAGGGCAAGCCACGATCACCGGGAACGGATGCGACAACAGACGACGCGCCAGCGTCGAGCCGGACGTCACCAGGCCGATGGCCTCTTTGGGGCCGGCCGTCATCACCTTCAAATCATAACCACCCGACAGAATCCCCGGCGTGCCCGTGATGACCACCACTGCCCGATCCTTCTCCGCCTGATCCAGCGCCGCATTGAACGCACTGACCACGTCTGGAGAAATGGCATTCACCTTGCCGTTGCTCAGGGTCAGGGTCGCGATACCGTCTTCGAGGTGGTAGGCAATCAACTCACTCATGACGCGATTCCTTATAGGGATTGTTATAGAAGAATGCAGCAGACGTTACCCACAGCGCCCGCGCGGGTAAAGCGCCGTGACTGACTGCCCAGTCAGGCTTTTGCTTCACAACCGGCAGCACAGCGCCTGAAGCAGGGCACAACAGCCAGCGTAGACCATCCCGATCCATGCCTGAGATTGGCACAATCATCACCGCCCACAGAGCCCGTTCCGGCATACCCGTCTAAGCGCATGAAAATTCTGAAAAAAACCTTTGCCATCAGAAAGGCTTTCGACTACATTAGCGCGCCTCGACAGACTGAACTGGTTTGCCGAGATACGGTGAAGTGTCCGAGTGGCTTAAGGAGCACGCCTGGAAAGTGTGTATACAAGAAATTGTATCGAGAGTTCGAATCTCTCCTTCACCGCCACATTAAGTAAACACAAACCCCCGGTTTTCCTAGAGAAAGCCGGGGGTTTGTGGTTTCTGGCGTCTAAAAAATAGGTGTATGGGAACAGTAATGGGAGCACGGGGCTTTTGGGGCCGTGTTACTGACGAGAGTGTCCCAGGCAACTTGAAACGCTGCTGATCGAAGCGCTTGCAGACGGGTAAGTCATCGGCTTTTTGAGATGACACCACCCATATATTCATTCAAATCGCGAAAGTCCTTAACGCTCCAGGCGTGCGGCGGCAGCTTCACGCCATTCTCCCGCAAGGTTTTCGGAATCAAGTCTCCATTTGGACGAAGGATTATCGACGACACGATAACGCCGGGATAATCATGCAGCCGCTTTTTGAATGTAGGCGTTGTGAGATCAGGCGTAGGCGGGGTGCTTTTAGTCGCCAGCGGCCCCGTGCCTTTGATATCGGCTCCGTGGCACATGGCGCACCTTTGCAAATAAAGGGTTTTGCCATTGGTATTGTCTGCGACAGATAGCGTGGTGTAAGACAGTAGAACTAGAAGCATGGAGATGTATAAGGCTTTCATTTTTATAGGTTTAACCGATGGGCGAGTCTTGATTTTCTGCACCTTGAGCTGAAAAGTAAAACAAACCCCTGATTTTGCGAAAAATCAGGGGTTTTGTTATTTCTGCGGTTTGAAAATGTGGCGATCTAGGTCAGGCGCAAGGCATATCCATCCGCCGCCCAATGACGTCCAGCAAATCGCATCCGTCGCGCAATGGTATTGAGCACAGCAGTGCAAAATCGCTGAGTACGACAGCATCACTGCTGATGTCACTGCGTAGTGCGAGGTTCTCAAGGACCTGGGTAACGGCGCGAAGTCGATAGGTTGCAGCGTCGAGAAGTATTTCCAGCGGCGCGGTGGTGTCGACAAAAAGAGCAGGGGTGGCGCTGTCGTTGTTGGTCAGGGCTATGAATTGATTCATGCGTTATGTCCGTTCGTTTTGTGGGGTATGAGCCACCTTTTTGTCGCCAAACAAAAGGTGGCAACTGTACGCAGGTTGGCGAACCGGCATTAAGAACGGACAAAGACCGGCAGACCCGAAGGTCTCCCACGCACAGCTACCATTGAGCAGCTTATTGCGTGCAGGGGCATCCCGCAAATCAGCCGGGAGGCTTTTGCCGTCTTAATAGTCGAGTCGCCAAACCCGGTCACCCTATGAGTGACCGAGTGACTATAGGCATCGTAATTTTGAAACGGGAGCCCCCCGTTTCTGCGCGGCGTGTAGGACGTTGCCCAAATGAATGGGCTGTGGTCGCGGCTTTTAGCCGCGCTAGGGATGCAGAACGAACCTGAAGGTTGTGCTAGGGAAAATATTTCTCTAGCATTTGACGTCATGGCTACCCTTCACAGTGAACGAAACTGGAAAATAAAAATCTATCCCGACGACCACGCGCCGCCGCATTTTCATGTGCAGACACCGGAGGGTGAGTCGCTGGTTCAGATAGAAGGGCTTGTTGTGCTCGGTACAGGCGCCGAGAAGAAAGCTTTGAAAGCTGCCCTGCTTTGGGCAAGCGCTCATATCGCTGATCTTAAGCGGGTATGGGATGAACAAAACCGGAGGGACTGACATATGACCAGCAAGCTTCGCATTTCTGCTGTGCAACCAGTTGCCGGCAAGCATGCGTTAGAGATCGAGTGGAACAACGGTAAGCGACACACTGTCGATCTCGCCGATTATATAAGTACGTTTACTGTTCTCACGCCGCTCTTGGATTTGGCGCTATTCAGTCAAGCGAAAGTCGGTGAATGGGGTTTTGACGTGACATGGGGTAATGATCTCGAACTGTCCGCAGTCACGCTGCACCGCTTGGCGTTGGAACAATCTGGCGAGGTTATGCTGACGCAGGATTTCAGAAAGTGGATGCTCAGCAATAATTTGTCTCTCTCTGCAGCTGCCGTAGAACTGGGCTTTTCGCGTAGGACTATCACCGCGTACAGCAGTGGTGCTGCGTTGATTCCCAAGCATGTCGGGTTGGCATGCAGGGGATGGGAGTATGAGCATAAAGGCTACACGGGCCATCACGCGTAAATGGGCCTATAAACAGGGTGGCTAACAGAGCCACCCTGATGCTTTCGCGGCACCTCTCAATGCCTATGCCGATGATGCACATCCGGAAAATGCGCATGGCTATGCCTCATCACCCCATGTACATGCACATGACTATGCGGCACCTTCGGGTCCCACTTAAACCCATGTTCATGCTGATGATGTTCATCATGCACATGCCGATGCCCATGTTCCGTCGCGTCATGCAGATGCTCATGGGCATGTCGCTCCGTCAGGTGCAGCCACACCCCCACGGCCATCAGCGCCGAGGCAATCCAGAAGGCCACGGTTACGGACTCTCCGAAACCCAGCAACGCCACTGCGGCGCCGAGGAAGGGCGCCGTCGAGAAGTAGGCGCCGGTGCGCGCGCTGCCCAGCCCACGCAGCGCCAGCACGAACATGACCAGGCTGACCCCATACCCCAGGAACCCAACCGCCAGGATAGGCGCCAGTTGCGCGATGCCCGGAACCTGCGCGCCGAGGTAAAGCGCCAGGCTGCAATTGACCAGCCCCGCAATCAGGCCCTTGGCGCCGGCGATAAACAGCGCATCGGATGCGGACACCTTGCGCGTCAGGTTGTTATCAATGCCCCAGCACAAACAGGCCAACGCTACGGCAAGTGGGCCGGTCCAATCCTGGCTGGCGCCGCCAACGCCGGTCCATGACAACGCCACGCCGCCGAGCACGATGGCGAGCATGCCGAGGACGATGCGGCGGTCTGCGTTTTCCCTGAAGACGACCCAGGCGATCACTGCGGTGAGCACCGATTCAAGATTGAGCATCAGCGAGGCGGTGGCGCCTGTGGTGCGGGTCATGCCGAACATCAGGGCGACGGGACCGAGAATACCGCCGAAGGCGATGGCGCCGAGTAACCAGGGCCATTCCGAACGGGTCAGCCCGGTGGGTGCCCAGCCGCGATCGCGGATCAGGCGTACGCCGGCCAGGCCGATGCCGCTGCCGAGGTAGAGCAGGCCGGCGAGCAGTACGGGCGAGAGGCCCAGGCCGAGGCTTTTGGCGAGCGGGGTGCTGGCGCCGAACAGGGCGGCGGCCGCGAGGGCGTAAAGAATACTGAGGTTCATGGGCCATCCTCTGGAGTCAGGCCCATGATACGTCGCTTGCCAGGCTTTGCGCTCTGGCAGCCGGATACTTATTGCGCGGTTTTCAACTTGATCACATCACCGGAGATCTTGGTGGTGTAGCCGTTGAGTACCCAGGCCCAGAACCATTTTTCCTGGATTTGGGTGTTGATCATTGCGTCGCCGCCTTTGGCCTTGATGGCTGCATCCTGAGCGCGCACGAAGCGGCTGTTCTGGCCGATCGGGATAACGCCCAGCAGCATGATGCCGGTGGCGCTGGCTTCGCTGTGGCCGAGTACGGTGTATTGGCTGGCGTCGTATTGCTGGGTTTTCATGGCGGTGCCGGTGCAACCTGCCAGGGTGAGACCAAGAACGGCTGCTGCAACTACTTTACTGACGTACTTCACAAGAAACTCCATGGACTGAATCTCGAGATCCAATTCTCGAGGCGCGACACTTTAATCGCTCAGGTGGCGGATTGAAATCAGCGAGCCAAGGTTTCGTGGCGACAGTCAGGCCGCCATCGGGGCAAGCCTTAATGCCAGTCAGTTAAGGCTTT
This sequence comes from Pseudomonas orientalis, assembly GCF_001439815.1. Classification (GTDB taxonomy): domain Bacteria; phylum Pseudomonadota; class Gammaproteobacteria; order Pseudomonadales; family Pseudomonadaceae; genus Aquipseudomonas; species Aquipseudomonas orientalis. Next base: position 61,239 of record NZ_JYLM01000001.1, read on the forward strand.
TTTGTAGGAGCGAGGGGGACGCCTGGTTCTTGCTCGCGAAAAGCGCGCAGGCACCGCGTTCATTCAGGAAGCACGCGTTATCGTTGACGTTTTTCGCGAGCAAGCTCGCTCCTACACAGACTGGTATCAGGCCAAGCCCCCTCCCACCGTCAGAGATGCATCCACGCCAGGCTGCCGAGCACCACGGCCACACCGCCAGCCGCGTATGACATACGCTTGAGCCACTCCTTGCGCGTGAGCAAGGTGATCGCCGCCAACGAAATCGCGATCTGAATCGCCGTCATCGCCTGGGCCCAGCGATGGTGCTGGTGCAGCGCTTCCTCGGATTTTCGGTCCCATTCCAGAGAGGTGGCTTCAAGCTTTTCGGCTTGTTTGCGCACGTCTTCTTTCTGGCTTTTATAGCGCTGGATTTCGTCGTTGTAGTGCGCGGCGTCCACGCCGGGAATATGCGTGGCCAGTTCCGCCAGGTTCTGCCGGCTGGATTTGGCCTGGTAGTAATTCCACTGGTTGGCGGCTTCGGTCTTGATGATCGCGGCGTTGTTCTTGTCCATCGCCGCCTCGCTTTCGCTGGAGCCGGCCTGGTAGCTGAGCATGGCGCCAACGGTGGCCATGATGGCGGTCATCACCGCGATACGACTGGCGAAGGTGTCACCTTGGCGGTGGGCCTGTTCGGTGGTGTGCTCGAGGTGTTTTTCGTGGGGGCTGGGGACTTCGAAGGCTTCGGACATGGCGGCGTCTATGAAAAGGCAGGGGAGCCTGATTCTTCAACAGTGCGGCTGTCTCAAGCCTGTCGATAACGTCGGATCAGGTGCCCATACACCGCAATGTTGATCAACAGCACCAGCGCGCCCAGGCCCAGTTGGATCTGCGGCGTAAGCCCGGCCGGGTAAATCAGCGCGATGATGTAATGTTCGATGAAGCCTGCGCCATAACCCTCCTGCCCGGCCATATGGCGTAACAGGTTTTCCCAGCGGGTGAGCGGGCAGGGCAGGTGAAACACCTCGACGGCAATGCCCCAGGCGGCTGCGGGCAGGTGCAGCCAGATCAGCGGTCGCCATTTGAGCGCCAACAGGCCACCGAACAGCACGAACAGGATGAAGCATAAATGGAACAGCACCAGGCTGTCGGCGGCTAGACGAAAGAGCATCGCAGGTACTTCTAAGGGAAAGCAGGCAGTGTAAAGGGTTGCCCGCAAGCGAGTGCGGCCGTTATTGTGCTGAAACCATTTAGTCCTTCCCCCAAGGTTCTGTTGTGATGAATGCACCGCGTACCGCTGTCCCGATCAAGGCCGTTATTTTCGATATGGACGGGTTGTTGCTGGATACCGAAGGCATCTATACCGAAGTCACGCAAATCATTGCCGAACGCTACGGCCGCACCTATGACTGGAGCATCAAGCAGCACATCATCGGGCGCGGTGCACAGGACCTGGCCGACTACGTCGTCAAGGCGCTGGACCTGCCGATTACACCGGCCGAGTTTCTCGAGATCCGTGAGCCGCTGATGAGCGAGCGTTTCCCCAAGGCCCTGGGCATGCCCGGCGCCGAGGCGTTGGTACGGCATTTGAAGGCGCATCACATTCCGATTGCCGTGGGCACCAGTTCGTCGCGCAATTCGTTCGGCCACAAGACCACCTTGCACCGCGAGTGGTTTGGCCTGTTCGACACCATCGTCACCGCCGACGACCCGGAAGTCGGCGCCGCCAAGCCTGCGCCGGATATCTTCCTCACCGCAGCGCGTCGCCTGGGCGTGGCGCCTGAGGATTGCCTGGTGTTCGAGGACTCGCCATTCGGCGTGACGGCGGCGAAAGCGGCGCACATGACCGCCATCGCCGTGCCCGATGAGGCCATGGCTGACAGCAAGTATCAGCATGCCGACCAGATTATCCGCAGGCTGGCGGAGTTTGATCTGGCGGCCTATGGCTTGCCACCCATGGCCTGATTCAGCACAGGGCAAAATGTGGGAGGGGGCTTGCCAGTCAGTAAGCGTACACCGACCTTTGTAGGAGCGAGCTTGCTCGCGAAAAACGTCAACGATAACGCGTGCTTTCTGAATGAACGCGGTGCCTGTGAGTTTTTCGCGAGCAAGCTCGCTCCTACAGACGGCATTAGGGCAAGCCCCCTCCCACATTGGTTATGCAGTATTGTAAAAATCTCAGGCGCTGAAACCACCGTCTATGGTCAGGCTGGCGCCCGTGATATAGCCCGCTTCCGGCCCGGCAAGATAGGCCACGAAACTGGCAATCTCTTCCACATGGCCATAGCGGCCCACCGCCATCAGCCCGATCAGGCTCTCGGCAAACTCACTGTTCGCCGGGTTCATATCCGTGTCCACCGGGCCTGGCTGCACGTTGTTGATGGTGATACCCCGTGGCCCGAGGTCTCGCGCCAAACCTTTGGTCAAACCTACCAGCGCCGCCTTGCTCATCGCATACGGGCCGCCGCCGCCAAACGGCATGCGCTCGGCGTTGGTGCTGCCGATATTGATCACCCGGCCCCCTTCGCCCATATGTTTGGCGGCTTCCTGGGTGGCGATAAAGACGCTGCGCACGTTGATCGCCAGGGTCTGGTCGAAGTCTTCCAGCTTGAAGTCTTCCAGCGGGGCGATGGCCAGCACGCCGGCGTTGTTCACCAGAATATCCAGACGCCCAAACGCTTCGACGGTGGCGTTGACCGCAGTGCGAATCGCTGTGGCATCGGCGCTGTCGGCCTGAATCGCCAGGGCTTTGCCGCCTGCGCTGGTCACGCTGTCCTGCAGGGCTTGAGCCTTGGCGGCCGAGCTGACGTAGGTAAAGGCAACGGCAGCGCCTTGTGCGGCGAGACGTTTGACGATGGCGGCGCCGATGCCGCGGGAACCGCCTTGAACCAAGGCGACTTTACCGGTGAGATGTGCTGTGGTCATGTCGATCTCCAAGTAGTTGATGAGCCGAGTATCGACCTCACTCGACGCGGCCGGTAGAGCGTGATTGCTATAGTCTGTGTAAATCAAAAGTTTAGAGTGGTGGGTCATGGAGAGCTTTGGCGGTATCGAATGCTTTGTGCGCAGTGCCGAGGGCGGCAGCTTCGCGGAGGCGGCGCGGCACCTGAGCCTGACGCCGGCGGCGGTCGGTAAAAGCGTGGCCAAGCTGGAAGCACGCCTGGGCGTCAGGCTGTTTCAGCGCAGCACACGGCGTCTGACCCTGACCGAAGCTGGCAAGCTGTTCCTGGGCGAAGTCAGCGGGAGCCTCATCACGATTCAGAACGCCGTGGCCAACCTGGCCAGCGCCGAAGGGCGACCGGTGGGCACGCTGAAGGTCAGCATGGGCACGGTATTCGGCAATCGCTATGTGGTGCCGCTGCTCGGTGAGTTCATGCGACGCTTTCCGGACATCAGCCCGGACTGGCATTTCGATAACCGCCAGGTCGACTTGATCGGTCAGGGCTTTGACGCCGCCATTGGCGGTGGCTTTGAACTGCCCCAGGGCGTGGTGGCGCGCAAGTTGACCCCTGCGCACCGGGTGCTGGTGGCGTCGCCGGCTTATCTGGCGCAACACCCCGCAGTGCGTGCGCCCGAGGAGTTGTCGCGCTGCCACGGCATCCTGATCCGCTCGCCGCAGACAGGCCGGGTGCGCTCATGGCAACTGACCCACCGCGAGCGCGAGCACAGCCCGCTGCTGCTCAAGCCTGTCATGACCATGAGTGATTCCGAGGCCGCCTGCTGCGCCAGCGCCCAGGGCCTGGGCATTGCGCTGGTCAGCATGCCGATGGCCGTGCCGTTCCTCGACAGCGGCGCGGTGGTGCGGGTGTTGCCGGACTGGTATGTGGATGACGGCAATATCTCCATCTACTACGCCGAGCACAAGTTGCTGCCCGGCAAGACCCGGGCGTTTGTGGATTTTGTGATCGAGCAGTTTGCCGAGCAGCAATTGGGCCGCAGATTCAGTGCGGTCGCAAAGTAAACAGAATTCAAGTGTGGGAGGGGGGCAAGCTCCCTCCCAAATTTTGATTTTCAGTGGCCGAACTTGCCGGGCCAGCCCAGGATTTTCTTCGGCCTTGGCGTCGCATAGGTCCTGACCTTGGACGTCGACAACCCCAACCGCACCAGCGACTCAGCGATTGTCACCGCCGCCGTCACCCCATCCACCACCGGCACCCCGGTGCGCTGGCGAATCTGCTCGTCCAGCCCGGCCATGCCGCCGCAGCCCAGGCAGATCACTTCTGCCTTGTCTTCAAGGATGGCCAGTTCCGCCTGGCGCACGATGGCTTCCATGGCCGCCCGTGGGTTTTCTTCCAGCTCCAGCACCGCCATGCCGCTGGCCCGCACCGAGGCGCAGCGCTGGTACAGGCCGGCGAGTTTGAGCCGGTCTTCGATCAGTGGCACGGTGCGGTCGAGGGTGGTTACCACCGAATACGCATGGCCCAGGAACATCGCCGTGCTGGCTGCAGCCTCGGTGATGTCCACCACCGGCACGTTGAGCAGCTCCTGCAAGCCTTCGCGACCATGCTCGCCGTAGCCGGCCTGGATCACGGCATCAAATGGCTGGTCGTAGGCCATTACGCGGTCCATGACCGCAATGGCGGCCAGGTAGCTTTCAAAGTTGCCCTCCACCGACTCGGCGCCGAAGTAGGGGGTGAGCCCGACAATTTCGGTGCCCGGCGAGGCGACGCTGCGTGCCTGCTCAGCGATGGTCTGGGTGATGGATTCGGTGGTGTTGACGTTGACCACGAGGATACGCATGGAATGTCCTTGTTTAATGACTGACGTTATCGACTGCAATGCTTTCGCCGCTGACATCGGCGTAGAACGGCTGGCGCTTGGCGATCAGCAGGTACAGCAACCCGGCAATACCGGCGCCAAACAGCCAGGAGAACGGCGAGACGCTGGCAAACCCGGGCAACAATGCCAACAGGATGGCGATCACCGCTGCCGGCACGAACGCCGCCACTGCGCGCAGGTTCACGCCCCGGCTGTAGTAATAAACCCCCTGTGCGTCTTCGCTGTACAGCTGCGGTACATCCACCTGGCTTTTGCGGATCAGCCAGTAGTCGACCATGATCACTCCATACAACGGCCCCAGCAGTGCGCCCAGGCCGGACAGGAAATACACGATCACCAGCGGACTGTTGTAGAGGTTCCACGGCAGGATCAGCACCGCCACGGTGGCGCTGATCAGCCCGGCGCGACGGAAGTTCAGGTACTTGGGCGCCAGGTTGCTCAGTACAAAGGCCGGGGCGACGAAGTTGGCCATGATGTTCACCGCCACCGTGACGATCAGGAAGGCCAGGCAGCCGAGCACGAGAAAGAAGGTGTTGGGAATGGCGGCGATGATTTCGGTCGGGCTTTCGATCACCCGGCCATTGAGCTGGAACTGCCCGCCGCACAGCAGCACGGTGATGGCGGCGAACACCAGGATATTCACCGGCAGGCCCCAGAAGTTACCCACCAGGATCGTCCTGCGGCAGGGCGAGGAGCGTGCGAAGTCGCAGAAGTTAAGGATCAGCGTGCCGTAGATCGCCAGCCACAGTGCGCCGCCGGCAAAGATATTGCGCCACATCTCACCGCCGCTCAGGGGCTCGCGGATCGACCAGGCAATGTGGCCGCCCGCCTGGAAGTACATCCAGCCGGCCAGCGAGGCCACGGTGAGCAGAATCACCGGTCCGGCGAATCCTTCATAGCGACGTACCATTTCCATGCCATAGGCCAGGATTACCAATTGCACCAGCCAGATCGCCACGAAACACGCCCAGCCGAGCGATGACAGGCCGAGCATCGAGTTGTGATCGTAGTCGGCAAACCCTGGATGAATCGCCGTCAGCAGCACGCGAAACACCACTGAGGCCAGGTAGGTCTGGATGCCGAACCAGGCAATCGCAATCACCGCACGGATCAACGCCGGAATCTGTGCGCCATGGATACCAAAGCTGATACGGCTGATGACCGGGAACGGCACGCCGGTCTTCTGGCCCATGTAGCCCGACAGGTTCATGAAGAAATACACCAGTGCCGCGCCTATCCCCAACGACAGCAGGATCTGCCAGCCGCCCAGGCCCAATGCATACAAGCCGATGGCGAATGAATAGTTGGCGATGTTGTGCACGTCATTGGTCCACAGCGCAAAGATGCTGTAGCGCCCCCAGCGACGCCCTTCGGCCTTGGTCGGCGCCAGGTCCTTGTTGTGCAGGCGTGGGCTGAGTACCAGCGGGCCGGGGCCTGCTGCCTCGGTATTCAGGGCGGAGGAGGGCAGATTCAATGCGATGTTATTCGAGAGGCTTGTACGCATGCCGGCGGGCTCCAGCACATCCGCAGCAGCGCGGCAGATGGCAAATTGTATGTAGGTTTTGTATTTATTGTATACAAAGCGTAAATACCCTTAAGCCACATGCGTGCCAGCTTTCGATCTATGAAAATCGAAGCTAATTTCGTTTTTATTGGTTGGTTGAATAACTGGCTGAATTTAAAGCGATATAAATTGACCGTTCGTACAGCTATTTATTTTTTTGAGGATGGGGATGGATCTGGAAGGGCAAAAAATTTTAGAAAGGAAGTGTTACGTTTTGGTGCGCTTCAAGCGCGATTGCACACATAAATGGCACCGTTGGTTACAGGCATGTGTACATCTCAAGGAAAATTCGAGTCCCCGATTGCAGGGGGCCAGTCACAGATGTGTCTACTGACACTCCCTCATCGGGGGCAAGCCCCCTCCCAGACAAGCCCCCTCCAACAGGTTTTATCGCATTAACTCAAGCCTTGCTGATGATATTCCCCGCATGCAGCCCGCATTCCTTCTGCGTGGCTTCTTCCCACCACCAGCGGCCTTCACGCTCGTGCTGGTTGGGCAACACCGGCCGGGTGCAGGGCTCGCAGCCGATGCTGATAAAGCCGCGTTCATGCAGGCTGTTATAGGGCAGCTCCAGCATGCGGATGTAACCCCAGACTTCCTCGCTGGTCATCTGCGCCAGCGGGTTGAATTTGTACAGGGTACGTTCCGGGGTAGAGAAGGCCGTATCGATTTCCAGCGCGGCCACCTGGCTGCGGGTGCCCGGGCTCTGGTCGCGGCGCTGGCCGGTGGCCCAGGCAGGCACGCCTGCCAGTTTACGGCGCAGCGGTTCGATCTTGCGGATGCCGCAGCACTCGCCATGACCGTCTCTATAGAAGCTGAACAGGCCCTTCTCCTTGACGAAGGGTTCCAGCTTGCTCTGGTCCGGCGAGATCAGTTCGATGTCGATCTTGTAGAACTCACGCACCTGCTCGATAAACCGGTAGGTTTCCGGGTGCAGGCGACCGGTGTCGAGGCTGAACACCTTGACGTTCTTGTTCAGCTTCCAGGCCATGTCCACCAGCACCACATCCTCGGCACCGCTGAAGGAAATCCACAGGTCGTCACCGAACTGGCTGAACGCCAGCTTGAGAATGTCCTGGGCGGACTTGTTGGCATAGGTCGTGGCGAGTTCAACGACGTCGAAGGCTTGGTTCATCAGGACGGTTCCTACAGGTCAGTGGCGCTGAGCGCTCTATAGGGGGCGATGGTATCAAAATCCGCCCTGCGTTGCGGCGGCGTGCTTGAGTCGCTAGAGTTCGGCAGTCCTTTTGCTCGCTCAACTTGAATAATACGAACGGAGTGTCTTGTGGAAATTGCCTGTCTCGACCTGGAAGGGGTGCTGGTTCCGGAAATCTGGATCGCCTTCGCCGACAAAACCGGTATTGAATCCCTGCGCGCCACCACCCGTGACATTCCCGACTACGACGTGTTGATGAAGCAGCGCCTGCGCATCCTCGACGAGCACGGGCTCAAGCTTGCCGATATCCAGGCAGTGATCGCGACACTCAAGCCGCTGGACGGTGCCGTCGAGTTCGTCAACTGGCTGCGCGAACGCTTCCAGGTAGTGATCCTCTCCGACACCTTCTACGAGTTCTCCCAGCCGCTGATGCGCCAGTTGGGCTTTCCAACCTTGCTTTGCCATCGCCTGATTACTGATGAAAGCGACCGGGTGGTCGGCTACCAACTGCGCCAGAAAGATCCCAAGCGCCAGTCGGTGCTGGCGTTCAAGACGCTGTATTACCGCGTGATTGCTGCCGGCGATTCCTACAACGACACCACCATGCTGGGTGAGGCTGATCGTGGGATTCTGTTCCACGCGCCAGAGAATGTGATGCGTGAATTCCCCCAGTTTCCGGCCGTGCACACGTTTGAGGATTTGAAGCGGGAGTTCATCAAGGCTTCGAATCGGCAGTTGAGCCTGTAGGTTATTCGGCGGGGCTGATGGCCTCATCGGGAGCAAGCCCCCTCCCACAAAGGCCTCCCGGTTATCGCCTAAATACCTGCCAGCAATCGCTCATAAGGAATACACAGTCCCTCATGCAGGCGTTTGATCATCGCCAGGCTCAGTTTGCGCTTGCCGTTCAACACTTCTGACACTCGCCCGCTGGGTCCGATAAAGGGCTCAAGATCGCGGGCGGTCAGGCCCATTTGCTCCATACGGAATTTGATCGCCTCCACAGGGTTCGAAGGCGGCATTGGAAAATGTTCCGCCTCGTACTTCTCAATGAGAACAGCGAGAATTTCGAGCTCGGCCCCTTCGGGGCTGCCGATGGCCGCTCCCCAAATCTGCTCGACGCGCGCGAGCGCGGTGGCCAGGTCTTCCTGAGAATGAATAGGTTTGATGTTCATCACACGGTCTCCGCGTTGATTGAGTCGTACTGCGCGTGGGTGCCGACGAAGCGGATAAACCCAAGTTGTCGCTCATAATCGATCGACATGATCACCCGATACTTGTTGCCACCCACGTTGAACACAACCTTGCCGCTTCTGAGAATGCTCGCGGTCCTGAGCTCTGCCTTGAGGGCCTGTGGTGTCGGATAAGTGGCCTTTTCCATATGGCGATACAACTCGACCAAGGGCGTTTTCGCATCGGCAAACGCCGGGCGGCTTTCCCAGAATATTCGTAAGGTGGAAAGAGCGATTATTCGCATCGTTCTGACCTCCCGTTTTGGGAGATAGTAGGGTGGAGTGGGCGAGGATGCAATTCCTGAAACAAATCCTGACGATTGAGCAGTCGCATAGGTGATCCTTCACAGGCGGCCGGTGGGCGGTGGAAGACGGACGCTATCGCCTGCCTCACCGTAGGTCCACAACCGTTCTGATTCAGGTTTTTGCGTGTCGAAGTCGCTGCCTTTGCCGGCAGCAATGGCTGGGTTCTAGAGGCCTTCCAACGTTTGTAACAATACCCGTACCTTCGTCAGCGACTCCTGATATTCCGCCTCCCACTGCGAGTCCGCCACGATTCCGCCGCCGCCCCAGCAGCACGCTTGCCCGTCCTTGACCAGCAGGCTGCGGATGGCAATGGAGCTGTCCATTTCGCCGCGCACGTCCAGGTACATCAGCGAGCCGCAGTACAAGCCGCGTCGGGTCGGCTCCAGTTCGTCGATGATCTGCATGGCGCGGATCTTCGGCGCGCCGGTGATGGAGCCGCCTGGGAAGCTGCCTTTGATGAGGTCGAGGGCATCCTTATCGTCGGCCAGTGTGCCGGTGACGCTGCTCACCAAGTGGTGCACGTTGGGGTAGCTTTCCAGGCTGAACAGCTCCGGTACGTTTACCGAGCCGATACGGCAACTGCGGCCGAGGTCGTTGCGCAGCAGGTCGACAATCATCAGGTTTTCCGCGCGATCCTTGGCGCTGGCCAACAGTTCATTGGCGTGCGCGGCATCTTCCTCAGGTGTCAGGCCACGAGGGCGGGTGCCTTTGATCGGGCGGGTTTCGACATGGCGCTCGCTGATCCGCACGAAACGCTCGGGCGACAGGCTCACTACCGCACCGTGATCCGGCAGGCTCTGGAATCCGGAGAACGGCGTCGGGCACGCTTCACGCAATGCGCAGTAAGCCACCCAGGGATCACCGGCGCACGGCGCGCGAAAACGCTGGGCAAAGTTGACCTGATAGCAGTCGCCGGCCTGGATGTAGTCCTGGATGCGCACGATGGCCTGACGGTACGCCTCGGCCGTGAGGTCCGGCGCCATCGGGCCATGCAGCCTGAAGCTGGCCGTTGGCTCGGCGACGGGCCGGCTGAACAGGGCAATCAGGCGCTGCCGCTCACTATCGGCCAGGGCGGGGTGAAACACCAACTGGCTGGTCTGCGCCTGGTGATCACTGATCAGCGCCCAGGCATACAGGCCCAGGCGCGCGTCCGGCAGGTGCAAGTCGTCTACCGCCAGGTGCGGCAGGCGTTCCAGGTGTCGGCCGAAGTCATAACTCAGGTAGCCGATCAAACCGCCGGCAAAGGGCAGCTCCAATCCGGGGGGCAACGCCGCTTCGCCCAGGTGTGTCAGGCTTTCGCGCAAGCGTTGCAGGAAACTGCCGCCACTCTCCTCCGGCGCAACCGCGAGGGTCGCCTCCGGCCAGGCGCTGAGCAGGTCGTAACGGCCACGCTCGGCAGCCGGCCGGCCGCTGTCGAGCAGCACCGCGCCAGGGGCATGACGAATCGCCGCAAAGTACTCGGCGGGGTTGGCCCGGTAGGGCAACGGGTATACGGAACAGGTCGACATGCGGGGGTGGATCAGCCAGTGGCGCGGAGGGAGGGGATTGTAGTCCCCTGTAGGATTTGCTCCTAGAGGGGATGTCGGGGATAGACCGTTCGAAGACCGTATCAGCCTTCCACCGGCGGTATATGGCCGAACATTTCCTGTACGAACTTCACCCGCTCTTCCACGGTTTCCGTCACGCCGGCGGCTTTGAGCTCCTCCAACCGCGCCTCCACCGCATGGGTGCGCAGGGTCAGGCCGCAGTCGTTGGCGATCTGGATATTCAACCCCGGCCGCGCATTCAGCTCCAGGATCAGCGGGCCTTTTTCCTGGTCCAGCACCATGTCCACGCCGATATAGCCCAGGCCGCACAGCTCATAGCAGCCGGCCGCCAGCTTCATGAAGCCGTCCCAGTTGGGCAACTGCACGCCATCCACCGCGTTGGTAGTGTCGGGGTGCTTGGTGATAATGGTGTTCAGCCAGGTCCCGCGCAGGGTCAGGCCGGTGGCCAGGTCCACGCCCACGCCAATGGCGCCCTGGTGCAGGTTGGCCTTGCCACCGGACTGGCGGGTCGGCAAGCGCAGCATCGCCATGACCGGATAACCCATCAGCACAATGATGCGGATATCCGGCACGCCTTCGTAGCTGATGCTCTTGAAGATCTGGTCGGGTACCACGCGGTATTCGATCAAGGCGCGGTCGCGGTGGCCGCCCAGGGAATAGAGGCCGGTGAGGATGCTGGAAATCTGGTGCTCGATTTCCTCATGGCTGATGATCTTGCCGGACACCGTGCGATAGCGCCCCTCAAAGCGATCAGCCACCACCAGGATGCCGTCGCCGCCGGCGCCCTGGGCGGGCTTGATGACGAAGTCGCTGCGCCCGCCGATGATCTCGTCGAGCTTGTCGATTTCCTTCTCGGTGGAGATCACCCCGTACATCTGCGGCACATGGATGCCGGCCGCCATGGCCCGCTCCTTGGTGATGATCTTGTCATCCACGATCGGGTACAGGCTGCGCTTGTTGTACTTGAGCACGTAGTCGGCGTTACGCCGGTTGATGCCCATGATCCCGCGTGCCTCCAGGGCTTTCCAGGTCTTCCAGAAGCCGAACATTACGAGTCAGCCTTCAGGAACGCCTTGAAACGGACCAGCTCGGTCAGGCGATAACCGCGATAACGCCCCATGGCCAGCATGAAACCCACCAGGATCAGCAGGATCGCCGGGAAGGTGAACACGAAGTAGATCAGCTCCGGCACGCTCATGATGATGTGCGCCAGGGAGGCCGCGAACAGCGTGCCGATCGCCACTTTCAGCGCATGGTTGGCGCCGCGCTCTTCCCAGGTGATCGACAGGCGTTCGATGGTCATGGTCAGGATCACCATCGGGAACAGCGCCACCGACAGGCCCCGTTCCAGGCCCAGCTTGTGGCTGAACAGGCTGATGGCGGCAATCAGCACCACCACGAAGGTCAGCACCACCGACAGTCGCGGCAGCATCTGCAGCTTCAGGTGTTCAAGGTAGGACCTGAGCGACAGCCCCAGCGCTGTAATAATGGTGAACAGCACAATGCCGAAGCCCAGTTGCGTCTCGCGAAAGGCCAGCGCAATCAACACCGGGGTAAAGGTGCCCAGGGTTTGCAGGCCGATCAGGTTGCGCAGGATCAGGATCACCAGCACGCCAATCGGGATCATCACCATGATCATGAAGGTCTGCTGGGTTTGCAGCGGCAGGCCGTACAGGGAGTATTCGAGGAAGTTGGCGTCGGTGTTTTCGTCGGTCAGCTTGGCCAGGCGAATGGCGTTCATCTCGCTGTTGTTCAGGCTGAAGGTGACCATGGCTTTCTTGCCGCCTTCGACCGTGATCAGGTTTTCGTCGCCGGTCCACCACAGCAGGCGGTCGGCGGGCAGGCCCTGTTCACCGGTTTCCGGGTTGAAGTACAGCCAGTCATTGCCATTGAAGCTGCGTAACCACAGTTCAGGCGATTGCGGCTGGTCGGCGACGAGGCGGATGGTGTGGACTTTTTCCACCGGTACGTGGGCGATGGACAACAGCAATTCGACGATCTTGGCCTTGTGCGACGTCGACGGGTCGCCCGCCAGCAGCAGTTTCACATTGTCGTCGCTGAGGTTGTTGGTGCGCTTGATGGCTTCGGTGATAAAGGTCTCGACGTCCGCCGAGTGCTGGCGAATCGGTGCGAGCAGGGCTTCGGCGGCGATTTTTTCCGGGCCTTCCACGGCAATGCTGTCGCGGAAGGTCGGGCCCTTGATCTTGACCTTTTCTCCGCTGTAGCGCTTGGTCAGCACCAGGCGGTAATACAGCGTCTGGTTACCCTTGGCGCGGCGCGCCGACCAGGTGACCTTGCGGTTGCCGTCGGCGCGGTTGACGCTCACACCATAGTTGTTCGAGATAAAACTCTCATTGAGGCTGACGAAATCGCGGCTCAACGGTGGCACGAACATCGAAATCTTCACCGGGTCCTTGGGATTGGCGACGAACTCGACCTTGGCGTCGATGTTCCACAAGTCGTCGGTGGCGTCCTCGGTGACAGGGATGCCCAGCACGAAGATCTGGTAGGCGGTGACCGAAATACCCAGCACCACCAGAAGGGTGATCAGGATTTTCAGGTGCAGGGTCAGAGAGCGCATTTCGGTTTACTCGGCGGTATGAGCGTCGGCGGCGCAGGCAGGTTTGCCTGCTGCATATTTAAGGCTGGGATCGATCAGCGCATCAAAGCGCTTGAGCGCTTCGGAGCCGATCAGCAGCGGGTATTGGAAGGTGCTGCGGTCAGTCAAGTTCACTTCGATGCTGCGCAAAGCGCTGCCCATGCAGATATCCAGGGCAATCACCGGACGAGCGGTGTACTGCTTGTCCTCATCGGGATCGTAATCATCGGCGCGGCGCTTGATTTTGCTGACGCGTGCCAGAGGACGTTCGATGGGGTGGGAGTGGGCGGTATCGATGGCCAGGTAGAAGCGTACCCAGGATTCGCCGTTGCGCTTGAAGCGTTTGATATCGCGCGCGCTCAGCGATGCGGTCTTGGCGCCCGTGTCGAGTTTGGCCGCGACTTCAAGGTCGATGCCCGCCAGCTTGGCGTATTCGTTCAGGCCATACACCGTCTTCTCGGCGGCAACGCCAAGGCTCGGTATGGACAATAGGCATAACAGTAGGGGGAAGGGCTTGAGTCTCATAATTCCTGAGGCGATGCAGTGCGAAATTCAAGGCGACTGGCATTACTGCGCAAGCTCCCTCGTGCGCCATTTCATCCAGGGATGTCAGGCAAATGCGGCGGGCATTCTAGCATGATGCTTTTTTGGCGCCAGCGCTGGCAGGCGGCCATGCTCGATGACGTACAAGAAGGTTATTAGACGATTGTCGACAATGTTGATTTATTCTTTGACTAAGTAGCGTGGATTGGCTAGTTTTTGCCGCATTGCTCTTGAAGGTGTCGACAATATGCTGGATCAATCGGAAGCTCCGTCGGCGCTGTCGGAAGAATCCCAAACTATGTCGGAAAACGTCTTCCGACGAATCCAGGCCGCCATCGTCAAGGGCGAGATCGCCCCCGGCAGTAAAATTTCCGAACCGGAGCTGGCGCGCACCTACGGCATCAGCCGTGGTCCGCTGCGCGAGGCGATTCACCGGCTGGAAGGCCAGCGCCTGCTGGTGCGGGTGCCCCACGTCGGCGCACGGGTGGTGTCGTTGAGTCACGCCGAGTTGATCGAGCTGTATGAAATCCGCGAGTCATTGGAAGGCATGGCTTGCCGGCTGGCGGCCGAGCGCATGACCGACGCGGAAATCGAAGAACTGCGCCAGGTATTGCACACCCATGAGCGGGATGCCGCATTTCAGGCCGGTGTCGGCTATTACCAGCAGGAAGGTGACTTCGATTTTCACTACCGGATCATCCAAGGTGCCGGTAACCGCACCCTGACCCAGATGCTCTGCGGCGAGTTGTACCAATTGGTGCGCATGTACCGCATCCAGTTTTCCACTACCCCCAATCGTCCACGCCAGGCCTTTGCCGAGCATCACCGCATTCTTGACGCGATCGCCGATCGCGACGGTGAACTGGCCGAACTGTTGATGCGCCGGCATATCGGCGCTTCCAAACGCAACATCGCCCGTCACTTCCCGGACGGCGCTCCCCAATAAATAGAGGTGAGTCATGAGTTCCACGAACAAGAGCACCCCAGGCCAGCGTTTCCGTGACGCGGTCGCCAGTGAACAGCCGTTGCAAGTGGTCGGCGCAATCAACGCCAACCACGCCTTGCTGGCCAAGCGCGCCGGCTTCAAGGCGATCTATCTGTCAGGCGGTGGCGTGGCCGCCGGCTCCCTGGGCGTTCCGGACCTGGGCATCACCGGCCTGGATGACGTGCTGACCGATGTACGCCGCATCACCGATGTGTGCGACCTGCCGCTGCTGGTGGACGTGGACACCGGTTTCGGCTCCTCGGCGTTCAACGTGGCGCGCACCGTCAAGTCGATGATCAAGTTTGGCGCCGCGGCCATCCACATCGAAGACCAGGTCGGCGCCAAGCGTTGCGGCCATCGCCCCAACAAGGAAATCGTGTCCCAGCAGGAAATGGTCGACCGCATCAAGGCCGCCGTGGACGCCCGCACCGATGACAGCTTCGTGATCATGGCCCGCACCGACGCGCTGGCCGTAGAAGGTCTGGAGTCCGCCCTGGAACGCGCCGCCGCCTGCATCGAGGCCGGCGCCGACATGGTGTTCCCGGAAGCCATCACCGAACTTGAGATGTACAAGCTGTTCGCCTCCCGGGTGAAAGCGCCGATCCTGGCCAATATCACCGAATTCGGCGCGACCCCGCTGTTCACCACCGAACAGTTGAAATCTGCCGATGTTTCCATCGTGCTGTACCCGCTCTCGGCCTTTCGCGCCATGAACAAGGCCGCCGAGAATGTCTACACCGCGATCCGTCGCGACGGTACGCAACAGAATGTGATCGACACCATGCAAACCCGCATGGAGCTTTATGATCGTATCGACTACCACACCTTCGAGCAGAAGCTCGACGCGCTGTTTGCCGCGAAGAAGTAACGGCTCTCTGAACAACTATAAAATGGGAGAAGAACCATGGCTGAAGCAAAAGTATTGAGTGGCGCCGGCCTGCGTGGCCAGGTGGCCGGGCAGACCGCACTGTCGACCGTGGGCCAGGCTGGTGCCGGCTTGACCTATCGCGGCTATGACGTGCGTGAACTGGCCGCCGAGGCGCAATTTGAAGAAGTTGCCTACCTGCTGCTGTACGGCGAACTGCCGACCCGCACCGAACTGGCGGCCTACAGCGCCAGGCTGGGCAAGCTGCGTGACTTGCCGCAAGCGTTGAAGGAAGTGCTCGAGCGCATCCCCGCCGACGCCCACCCGATGGACGTGATGCGCACCGGTTGCTCGTTCCTGGGCAATATCGAGCCGGAACAGGATTTCAGCGTGCAGCGTGACGTCACCGACCGCCTGCTCGCCGCCTTCCCGGCGATCATGTGCTACTGGTACCGCTTCAGCCACGACGGCAAACGCATCGACTGCGTCACCGACGAGCCGAGCATCGGCGGGCACTTCCTGCACCTGCTGCATGGCAAGAAGCCGAGCGAGCTGCATGTCAAGGTGATGAACGTGTCGCTGATCCTCTATGCCGAGCACGAATTCAACGCCTCGACCTTTACCGCCCGGGTCTGTGCGTCGACCCTGTCGGACCTGTATTCCTGCGTCACCGCGGCCATCGGTTCCCTGCGCGGCCCGCTGCACGGCGGTGCCAACGAAGCGGCGATGGAGATGATCGAGCGTTTCGGTTCGGCCGAAGAAGCCGTCGAAGGCACCCTCGGCATGCTGGCGCGCAAGGACAAGATCATGGGCTTCGGCCATGCGATCTACAAAGACAGCGACCCGCGTAATGAAGTGATCAAGGGCTGGGCGAAACAGCTCGCTGACGAAGTGGGGGATACAGTGTTGTTCCCGGTGTCCGAAGCCATCGACAAGACCATGTGGGAACAGAAGAAACTGTTCCCCAACGCCGATTTCTACCATGCCTCGGCGTACCACTTCATGGGCATTCCGACCAAGCTGTTCACGCCGATCTTCGTGTGTTCGCGGCTCACCGGCTGGGCGGCGCACGTGTTCGAGCAGCGCGCCAATAACCGCATCATCCGTCCAAGCGCCGAGTACATCGGCGTTGAGCAGCGCAAGTTCGTGCCAATCGAACGTCGCTGAATGAGAGGGCCCACGGGTCCCGGGATTGGAATGCGATTAAAGTGTGGGAGGGGGCTTGCCCCCGATAGCAGTGTGTCATGCAACACATGTATCGACTGATACACCGCCATCGGGGGCAAGCCCCTCCCACATTTTAAAGTGCATTTCAATTTTCCGACCGGCGTAGGTCTTCCTTTTGCAATCACCGTGACCGAGTCCTGACGATGAACACTGAATTTCGCAAACCGCTCCCCGGCAGCCGCCTGGATTTCTTCGACGCCCGCGCGGCTGTCGAGGCGATCAGCCCCGGTGCCTACGCCACCTTGCCGTATACCTCCCGCGTACTCGCGGAAAATCTGGTGCGTCGCTGCGACCCGGCCACCCTCAACGCTTCCCTGAGCCAACTGACCGAACGCCGGCGTGACCTCGATTTCCCTTGGTTTCCGGCCCGCGTGGTCTGCCATGACATCCTTGGCCAGACCGCGCTGGTGGACCTGGCCGGCCTGCGCGACGCCATCGCCCTGCAAGGCGGCGATCCGGCGCAGGTCAACCCGGTGGTGCCCACCCAGTTGATCGTCGACCATTCCCTGGCCGTCGAAGCCGGTGGTGCCGACCCCGAGGCGTTCGAGAAGAACCGCGCCATCGAGGACCGTCGCAACGAAGATCGCTTCCACTTTATCGAGTGGACCAAAAAGGCCTTCAAGAACGTCGACGTGATCCCGCCCGGCAACGGCATCATGCACCAGATCAACCTGGAGAAAATGTCGCCGGTGATTCAGGTGCGTGACGGTGTAGCCTTTCCGGATACCTGCGTCGGTACCGACAGCCACACCCCCCATGTGGACGCCCTGGGCGTGATCGCCATCGGCGTCGGCGGCCTGGAGGCCGAGAGCGTGATGCTCGGACGTGCTTCGTGGATGCGCCTGCCGGAAAGCGTCGGCGTGGAGCTGACCGGCAAGCTGCAGCCGGGTATCACCGCCACCGACATGGTGCTGGCGCTGACCGAGTTCCTGCGCCAACAGAAAGTCGTCGGCGCGTGGCTGGAGTTCTTCGGTGAAGGCGCATCGGCGCTGACCCTGGGCGACCGCGCCACCATCTCCAACATGGCCCCGGAATACGGCGCCACCGCAGCGATGTTCTACATCGACCAGCAGACCATCGCCTACCTCAAACTCACCGGGCGCGAAGAAGAGCAGGTCGCCCTGGTGGAACAATACGCACGCCACACCGGCCTGTGGGCGGACGACCTCAAGGGCGCGCAATACGAGCGCGGCCTGACCTTCGACCTGTCCAGCGTGGTGCGCAACATGGCCGGCCCGAGCAACCCTCACGCCCGTGTCGCCACCCGCGACCTGGCGGCCAAAGGCATCAGTGGCCAATGGGACGACGTACCGGGGCAAATGCCCGACGGCGCGGTGATCATCGCCGCCATTACCAGCTGCACCAACACCAGCAACCCACGCAACGTGATTGCCGCAGGGCTGCTGGCGCGCAACGCGAACAAACTGGGTCTGACGCGCAAGCCGTGGGTCAAATCGTCCCTGGCGCCCGGCTCGAAAACCGTGGCGATGTACCTGGAAGAGGCCGGTCTGGGCCATGAGCTGGAGAAACTCGGCTTTGGCGTGGTCGCGTTTGCCTGCACCACCTGCAACGGCATGTCCGGCGCGCTGGACCCGGTGATCCAGCAGGAAATCATCGACCGCGACCTCTACGCCACCGCCGTGCTCTCTGGCAACCGCAACTTCGACGGGCGGATTCATCCGTACGCCAAGCAAGCGTTCCTGGCTTCGCCGCCGCTGGTGGTGGCCTATGCGATTGCCGGCACCATTCGGTTCGATATCGAAAAAGACGTGCTGGGCCTTGATACCGACGGCAAGGACATCCGCCTGCAGGACATCTGGCCAAGTGACGAAGAGATCGATGCAGTGGTCAAGGCCTCGGTCAAGCCGGAGCAGTTCCGCGCCGTATATATCCCGATGTTCGCGATCCATGAAGACACCGGCCCCAAAGTCGCGCCGCTGTACGACTGGCGCCCGCAGAGCACCTACATCCGCCGTCCGCCGTATTGGGAAGGCGCATTGGCCGGTGCGCGCCCGCTCAAGGGCATGCGCCCGCTGGCGGTGCTGCCGGACAACATCACCACCGATCACTTGTCGCCGTCCAACGCGATCATGCCGGACAGCGCCGCCGGCGAGTACCTGGCGAAAATGGGCTTGCCGGAAGTTGACTTCAATTCCTACGCCACTCACCGGGGCGATCACCTGACCGCGCAACGTGCCACCTTCGCCAACCCGAAACTGTTCAACGAAATGGTGCGGGAAAACGGCAAGGTCAAGCAGGGTTCCCTGGCGCGTATCGAGCCGGAAGGCAAGGTCACGCGCATGTGGGAAGCCATCGAAACCTACATGGAACGCAAGCAGCCGCTGATCATCATCGCCGGCGCCGATTACGGCCAGGGCTCGTCCCGCGACTGGGCGGCCAAGGGCGTACGCCTGGCCGGGGTGGAAGCGATCGCCGCCGAAGGCTTCGAGCGTATCCACCGCACCAATCTGGTCGGCATGGGCGTGTTGCCCCTGGAGTTCCTGCCGGGCACCGACCGCCACACGCTGGAGATCGACGGCAGCGAAACCTATGACGTGGTCGGCGAACGCACCCCGCGTGCGCAACTGACCCTGGTGATCAACCGCAGGAATGGCGAGCGTGTCGAGGTGCCGGTGACCTGTCGCCTTGATACCGCTGAAGAAGTGTCGATCTACGAGGCGGGCGGTGTGTTGCAACGTTTTGCCCAGGACTTCCTGGAATCGGCGGCGACCGCCTGAAGAGGATAACCATGGTACACGCAGCGCAAATCAAGATCCCCGCCACCTATATGCGTGGCGGCACCAGCAAGGGTGTTTTCTTCAGCCTCGAAGACCTGCCGCCAGCGGCCCAGGTCCCGGGCGCTGCCCGTGACGCCTTGCTGTTACGGGTGATCGGCAGCCCCGATCCTTATGACAAGCAGATCGACGGCATGGGCGGCGCCACCTCCAGCACCAGCAAAAGCGTGATCCTGGCCCGGAGCACCCGCGCCGGGCACGACGTGGACTACCTGTTTGGCCAGGTCTCCATCGACAAGCCGTTTGTCGACTGGAGCGGCAACTGCGGCAACCTGTCGGCGGCGGTCGGTTCGTTCGCCATCAGCGCCGGTCTGGTCGACCCGGCCCGCGTGCCCCACAACGGCGTGGCCGTGGTGCGCATCTGGCAGGCCAATATCGGCAAGACCATCATTGCCCACGTGCCGATCACCGACGGCGCGGTGCAGGAAACCGGTGATTTCGAACTCGACGGCGTGACCTTTCCAGCCGCCGAAGTGCAGCTGGAATTCATCGACCCGGCGGCGGAAGAAGAGGGCGGCGGTGGCTCGATGTTCCCCACCGGCAACCTGATCGACGAATTGGAAGTACCGGGTGTCGGCACCTTCAAGGCCACCCTGATCAACGTCGGCATTCCGACGATTTTCATCAATGCCCAGGACCTGGGTTACACCGGCACCGAGCTGCAAGGCGCGATCAACGGCGACCCGAAGGCCCTGGCGATGTTCGAGACCGT
The DNA here is from genome assembly GCF_001439815.1 of Pseudomonas orientalis. GTDB lineage: Bacteria > Pseudomonadota > Gammaproteobacteria > Pseudomonadales > Pseudomonadaceae > Aquipseudomonas > Aquipseudomonas orientalis. The sequence continues at coordinate 81,522 of NZ_JYLM01000001.1, forward strand.
GCGTGCCTATGGCGCGTTGCGCATGGGCCTGATCAAACACCTTGATGAAGCGGCCCAGCGCCAGCACACGCCGAAGCTCGCATTCGTGGCCAAGCCTGCGGATTATGTGGCGTCCAGCGGCAAGGCGATCAAGGCCGGCGATGTGGACCTGCTGGTGCGGGCCCTGTCCATGGGCAAGTTGCACCACGCCATGATGGGCACGGCGGCGGTGGCGATCGGCACGGCGGCGGCAATTTCCGGCACCCTGGTCAACCTGGCGGCAGGTGGCGTGGAGCGCAATGCCGTGCGCTTCGGTCATCCGTCGGGCACCTTGCGCGTGGGTGCCGAGGCGACGCAAGTCAACGGGGAATGGGTGGTGAAGAAAGCCATCATGAGCCGCAGTGCGCGGGTGTTGATGGAGGGATTTGTGCGTGTCCCCGGCGACTCATTCTAAAACCCGGCACCAATCCCAGGGGAGGGGGCTTGCCCTAATTGCCACTGTAGGAGCGAGCTTGCTCGCGAAAAACGTCAACGAATACGCGGACTTTTTGAATGAACGCGGCGCCTGTAAGTTTTTCGCGAGCAAGCTCGCTCCTACAGAGGGGCCCCCTCCCACAGTGGATTTCTATTCCAAGGCAGGCAACCAGACCTGCCCTGATGATCAACCGTGAGCCTGAGGAATAACCCAACCTTTTTGGAGAACCGCCATGAGCGCCAACGTCGACCAGAACAACCGCCCCGACTACGACCAGGCCCTGCAGGACATTGCCGACTATGTCCTCACTTACCGAATCGAGTCCCAAACCGCCCTGGACACCGCGCGCAACTGCCTGATGGACACCCTCGGCTGCGGCCTGCTGGCGTTGCGCTTTCCAGAGTGCACCAAACACCTGGGGCCGATCGTCGAAGGCACCGTGGTGCCGTTCGGCGCACGGGTGCCGGGCACTTCGTTGCGGCTGGACCCGGTCAAGGCCGCCTGGGACATCGGCTGCATCGTGCGCTGGCTCGACTACAACGACACCTGGCTTGCGGCTGAGTGGGGTCACCCTTCGGACAATCTGGGCGGCATCCTCGCGGTGGCTGATCATCTGTCGCAGAAACGCGTGGCCAATGGCGACGCACCGCTGAGCGTACGCGCCGTGCTGGAAGCGATGATCATGGCCCACGAAATCCAGGGCGTTATTGCCCTGGAAAATTCTTTTAACCGCGTCGGCCTCGACCATGTGCTGCTGGTGAAAGTCGCCTCGACGGCGATCACCGCCAAGCTGATGGGCGCCAGCCGTGAGCAACTGCTCGCCGCCTTGTCCCATGCGTTTGTCGATGGGCAAGCGTTGCGCACGTACCGCCATGCGCCCAATGCCGGTTCGCGCAAGTCCTGGGCGGCGGGCGATGCGTCGAGTCGCGGGGTGCGTCTGGCGGATATCGCGTTGCGCGGCGAGATGGGCATACCCGGTGTACTGAGCGCGCCGCAGTGGGGCTTCTACGACGTGTTGTTCAGCCACACCAACAAGGACCTGGCCCTCAAGCCTGAGGATCAGCGCCGCTTCAGGCTGTCCCGGCCCTACGGCACCTACGTCATGGAAAACGTGCTGTTCAAGATCAGCTTCCCCGCTGAATTCCATGCGCAGACTGCCTGCGAAGCGGCGGTCACCTTGCATCCGCGGGTCAAGCAGCGCCTGCATGAAATTGAACGCATCGTGATCACCACCCACGAGTCGGCCATTCGTATCATTTCCAAGGTGGGCCCATTGGCCAACGCCGCGGACCGTGACCATTGCCTGCAATACATGACCGCCGTGTCCCTGGCCTTCGGCGACCTGGTGGCCGAACACTATGAAGATCCATTCCATGCCGCCCATCCGATCATCGATGCGCTGCGCGGGAAAATGGTCATCGTTGAAGACCCGCGCTACAGCCGCGAATACCTGGAGGCCGACAAGCGCTCCATTGCCAATGCGGTGCAGGTGTTCTTCACCGACGGCACCTGCACCGAGCAGGTGGCGGTGGAGTATCCGATTGGTCATCGCCGTCGGCGGGTGGAGGGCATCCCCTTGCTGGAAGACAAGTTCAGGAACAACCTGGCGACACGCTTCCCTGCGCAGCGCAGCGCCGAGATTTTTGCCCTGTGCAAGGACCAGGCACGGCTTGAGGCTACCCCAGTCAACCGTTTCATGGACCTGTTCATGATCTAGAAAACAACGCGGTCAATGTGGGAGGGGGCTTGCCCCCGATAGCTGAGTGTCAGTCAGTGCATCAGGTGACTGACCCACCACCATCGGGGGCAAGCCCCCTCCCACATTTTTTGTCCGTGTTCAGCCTTCAAACCGCAAAATCACCCTGCGGTTGTGCTTGCTCTTCTTTTCGATCTTCTCGCAGAACACCCGGCCGATTTCCTCGGTATTGAGCACATGGGTACCGCCGCACGGCTGGATATCGATGCCCGGGATTTCAATCACTCGCACCGAACCCTGAATGACCGGCGGCGCAACGGCCTGGGTGCGGGTGATCTGCAGCAGGGTGGTGTACTCGGTCGCGGCCATCGACAGGGTTTGGACCGGGTGCGCCTGTTCGATCAGTGCGTTGAGATCGCGCGTGATGCTGTCCTTGTCCAGGGTCATTTCCGGCAAGTCGAAATCCAGGCGGCCCTTGTCCGCGCTGATGCTGCAACCGGTGACGGGCGCGTCGATGATCGAACACAGCAAGTGCAGGCAGGTGTGCATCTTCATATGCTGGTAGCGGCGCTCCCAGTCCAGGCCGGCGTCTACCTGGGCGCCGGCGATCAGTTGCGCCGGGCAATGTTCCACTTGATGCCAGATGATCGAGCGCAGCACCGGATCGCGCACCGTGCCGGTGATCTGCACGCGCGTGCCGTCGGCCAGGGTGAGGTGCCCGGTGTCGCCTGGTTGCCCGCCGCCGGTGGGGTAGAACAACGTGTGCTCCAGCGCGACGCCGTGTTCGCTGACGGCAATCACCCGGGCGCTGAAGACGTTTTGATAAGGCGCGCTGTCGAACAGCGCCAGGGTTTCCATGGTATGCACGGACATGTTCAACCTCCGACGATCAGTGGGCTGGCTTGCAACAGGTGACGCACCATCGCACTCAAGCCAGGGGGGGAGAGCAGGGTGATTTCGAACGCCGGCCCGCAGACTTTCAGGTTCAGCGGCAGGCGCGGCAGTTGTTCGCCGAGGTCGAGACGGCGCAGGCGAAATTGCAGGTGATGACGCTCTTTCACCGTGGGTTCGAGCATCAGCCCCGGCAGCGGATGAAAGTCGGCGTCCAGCACCGTGACCTTGTGCCCCGCATCGACCTCGCCGACCACGTGCAGGCGCTCATCCAGAGCGAATGCGCCGAGGTAGCTGCTGTGCTCCGATTCATCGTTTTTCTGCAACTGGATCTGGTTGACCACCTTGACCTTGGTGCCCGCCGGCACGTCCTGGGTAATGACGCAGGACGGGCTGATAAACACGTTGTCACCGATCTGCACATAGCCCAGCACCCGCGCTCCGGCGCCGACCTCGACATTGTTGCCCAGGCGTGGATGGCGCTTGCCGTCCGGGTTGTTGGCGATACCGCGAGCGCCCAGGGTCACGCCACAGAGGATGTAACAGTCGTTGCCGATCTCGCAGGTTTCACCAATGACCGTGCCGTAGCCATGGTCCAGCACGAAACGCCGGCCGATGCGCGCAGCCGGGTGGATCTCGGCCCCGGACAGGATCTTGCCCTGGTTGCTGAGCTTGAGGGCCATGCGCGTAAACATGCCGTGGGCGGGCTCCGGGAAATGCCACACCAGGTGCGCAAGCCGGTAGAACAACACCGCCTTGAACGAGGCATAGGATTCCAGGATCAGCTCACCGCGTCCGCGCGACGCCGGGTCGCGATAGGCGTAGGCGATCAGGTCCTCGGCCACCGCCTGGGCGGCGTTCTGGACCAGCGGCGCCAGGTGCGGTTCCAGCTGCTTCATCTGCCCGGGCGTCAGGGTCTGGATGAGGTGGGTCAGCAACTCATCGTGCAGCTGTTGCATGTCGATAAAGCCTCCCATGGAGGCACCCCCGCATTCTGGTTGGTTGGGTAACCGGTTATTCGAAACTGGGCAGGTAGCTGTCGGCATTGTCGTAGACCATGGTCAGCACCACCGTTTCGGGCGGCAGTTCCGGGGCGAGCTGGGCGATGGCGACCATGTTGGCGGCCGAGGACAGCCCCAGGCTGATGGCGTCGGTGCGCATGATGCGTTTGATCATCTCCAGGCACGCGGCATGCGATACCTTGAGCATGCCGTCCAGTACGTCCAGGTTGAGAATGCTTGGGATCAGGCCGATCGACAGGCCCTGGATGGCGTGCGGCGCGTGCCGGTCCTTGAGCAGGTCGCATTCCTCCGGCTCCACGCCCATGATGCGCAGTGCCGGCCAGGCGGCCTTGAGGGTTTCGCCGATACCGGTGATATGCCCGCCGGTGCCGATGCCGCTGACGAAGTAGTCCACACGCCGCTCGCCAAAGGCGCGGAGGATTTCCGGCGCGGTGGTGTCGCGGTGGGTCTGCGGGTTGGCGCCGTTGCGTTGCTGGTTGAGCATCACGTAGTTGGGGTTTTCCAGCAGCAGCTCCATGCACTTTTCGCCGTGGGAGTTGTTACCCAGGCGGCTGTCCGAGAGCACCACCCTGGCGCCATACAGGCGCAGCAGTTTCTGTTTTTCCGGGCTGTAGTTGTCCGGAATCACCAGCACCACTTTGTAGCCGAGCACATTGCCGGCCATCACCAGGCCGATGCCGGTGTTGCCACCGCTGGGTTCGATAATGGTTTGCCCGCAGTCGCGCATCAGCACGCCACGGCGTTCGGCGTCGAGGATCATGCCCAGGGCGATGCGCGCCTTGTGGCTACCGCCCGGGTTGAGGGATTCCAGCTTGGCGTAGACCTCGATGCCGAGGTCTTCGGAAAACTGCGCCAGACGCACGATCGGGGTTTGGCCGATCACCTCGAGAATGGAGTTATGCAGCATCAGTGGGCCCCCGGTCAGTACAGCGGCATGTCGGGTTCGACGTCGCGCACCCAATGTTTCATGCCGCCCTGCAGGACTTTGGTGTTGGCGAAGCCCGCCGCCAGCAAGGTGCTGGCGGCCTGCTCGGCGCGGGTGCCGGCGTAGCAGATCAGGTAATGGGTGTTGTCGCGGCTCAGGCTGCCGAGCTGCTCATCCAGCTCGGCCAGGGGGATGTGCACCACGCCCGGCAATTTGCACACTTCCAGTTCGCTGGCGTCGCGTACGTCGAGCAACACGTCGGCGCTGCGGGGGTTGTCGATCACTTGCTTGAGCACGCGGGGCTCGATATAGCGCTCTTCGGCCAGGGACGGTTGGCTCGGCACGGCGTCCGCGCACACCGCCGGCGTGGCGGTCTCGCTGTGGCGCAGGTCCGAGCAGCACGGGCAGTCGGGGCGGCGCTTGAAGCGAATCTCGCTGAACTTCATGGCCAGCGCATCGAAGCGCATCAAGCGCCCGGACAACGGGTCGCCAATGCCGATGAGCAATTTGATCGCCTCGGTCGCCTGGATCATGCCGACCACCCCCGGCAACACGCCGATGACCCCGCCGGCGCTGCAATTGGGCGCCAGCTCTGCGGGCGGGGCCTTGGGGAACAGGCAGCGATAGCACGGCCCGCCCTTATAATTGAGCACGCTGATTTGCCCGTCGAAGCGGTAAATGGCACCGTATACCAGGGGCTTGCCCAACTGCACGCAGGCGTCATTGACCCGGTAGCGGGTATCGAAATTGTCCGTGCCGTCGATCACCAGGTCGTAGTCGCCCACCAGTTCCAGGGCGTTGTCGGCAGTGAGCGCGGTGTTGTGTGTGTTGATCTGGATATGGGGGTTCAGATCCTGCAAACGCTGCCTGGCGGACTCCACCTTGGGCATGCCCAGGGTGCTGGTGCCATGTACGATCTGGCGTTGCAGGTTGCTGCTTTCCACCACGTCGAAGTCCACCAGCCCCAGGGTGCCGATGCCGGCCGCCGCCAGGTACAGGCTGATGGGTGAGCCCAGGCCGCCGGTGCCGATGATCAGCACCTTGGCTTTCCTCAGGTTCAACTGACCTTCACGGCCGACACCGGGCAAGGTGATATGGCGTACGTAGCGTTGTACTTCTTCGTTGCTCAAGGTGTCGACGTCGATGCCGCCGGAGGTGGCGAGCAACACTTCGATCCGGGCTTGTTCGGGCAGCGGCTCGTCGGCGTCGATCAGTTCTTCCTCGGCGGTAAACAGAAAGTGTTCCTTGAGGTGATTGTTCTTCTCGTGAAACAGATGCGGGCGCAACTGTGGGTGACTGTCGCAGAGGTTTTCAATGACTTCGCGCAATGTCGACCCGGCGCCCTCGAGGGTCGATTGCGGCAGCTTGGCCACGCGAACCAGAATGTCGGGGAAAGAGACAGCGTTCATGGACAACTCCGTGTGCAGGTCGTTGAAAGGTTGAAGGGCGAACTGCTTGCCATCCCAGGCAAACAGCTTGGACCCCAGGGCCCGGCCCCGGCGAACATCCACCACCAGGTAGCTGACGGGGTAGATCGGCTCGCCCAGGAACAGCGCCTTGTCCTGGTCTTCATCACTGAAATAGGCACCGACATCCGGGTGCGAGTGGTAGATCACCACCACCGGGTTGTCGCTGCGAAGTGCCTTGTTCAGCAGCAGCGTATCGGCGACTGAAAAGGTGTAGCCGTTGGCCGCGCTGCGCGGGTACATCTGCGGGTTCCTGTGGTGCAGCTCGTTCTGGATATTGCTGCCCAGGTACACACTGCCGTCGGCGAAGATAAAGCCGCAGCACTCCTCGGGATAGCTGCGGCTTGCGTGGGCGTAGATCTGTTCCAGGGCTTTTGGGCGGAGGACGTCCATGTTTCTCTCGCGTTGCTGGGTGATAGGGGGAAGGGTCAATTTTTCTTGGCCAGCAGTTTTTCAATGGGCAACTTGGTGATTGCAAAACCGGCCAGCAGGATCGCCGAGTACAGCATCAGGTCACGGGAAATCGCCACGCCTTCGTACCAGGCGCCGATGATCACCGCGAATACCGGAAAGATGATGAACACGAATGACAGGATGATCGGACTCAGGCGCTTGAGCAGCATGAAATACACAATGAAACCGCCCACCGAAGCCACCAGCCCAAGGTAGAACAGCGCGCTCCAGGAGCGCAGGGTGATGGCGTCGAAGGTCGGGGTTTCAAACCACAGGCCGGCCACGAACAGCATCAGCCCGGCAATGCCGATGGGCAGGGTGTTGTAGGTGATCACACTGATGGCGCTGCCCTTTTGCTTGGTAATCACGTAGCACAAGGCATGCATGATCGCGGCGGTCAGAATCGCCAGTACGCCGAAGAATTCGGCATGGTCCAGGTGCAGGCCCTGGCTCTTGATGATCATGTAGAGGCTGCCGAAACCGATGCCGATGCCGATCACCTGGGACAGGTAGATGCGCTCACGCAGGAACAGCGCGGAGAAAATCAGAATGAACACCGGCATGCAGCTGAACAGCAGGGCCGTCAGGCCGGACGAGACGTGCATCTCGCCGTAGTTGAGCAGGTAATAGGGAATGCTGAAGTAGGACAGGGTCACGAACACGAAGAACCAGCGGCTTTCCCGTGGGAACAGAATCGGCTCGCGGCGCACCAGGGCAAAACACAGGAACAACGGGAAGGCGATCAGGAAGCGCAGGCCGGCGGACGTCAGCGGCGGCACGCTTTCCACGGCAATCTTGATGCCCAGCCAGGTGGTGCCCCAGCTCAGGCACACGATCAGGAACATGATGCTGGTGACCAAGCCGGCCAGCCACTGTTTCGGGGTTTTGGTTTTCGCGGTGTTTTCAAGAACGGCGGACATTGGCATCGTTTATTGCTTCCCTGAGCCGGAATTGAACTCTATATTGAACTTGTTATAAGTGATTCAATCCGGTGATTGAACCCGCAAAAGCACACTATTAGGGCGAATGATGACTGTCAAAACAAATATTGACATGGTGTCAATTATGCGTGAGGGGTTGTCCAACGGTCAGGGCGTGAAGTACAAGCGCCTGTCCGATGTCATGGAAAGGGGCATTCTTGAAGGCACGATTGAACCGGGAAGAAAACTGCCGCCCCATCGGGTGCTTTCCGACAATCTGGGCGTGACCATCGGCACCATCAGCCGGGCCTACGGTGAGCTGGAGCGGTTGGGGTTGGTGGTGGCGCGCGTGGGTGACGGCACCTTCGTGCGCAAGCGTGGGATGGAGCGCCAGCGTGATGAAGGCTTTCGCAACGTCAGCGAGGAGCCACGCCAGTATTTCGACATGAGCCGCAACATGCATATTCCGGGTCAGGAAACGGTATTCCTCGCCCAGAGCTTCCAGACCCTGTCGACCAACGGCAAATTTCTCCAGGACATCAGCGCCTATACCCCCGATGCGGGTCTGCCGCGCTACCGCGAGGCCGGTGCGCAATGGCTGGTGCAGCGCGATTTTCATCCGATTCCCGAGCAGGTCATCTGCGTCAATGGCGGCCAGCACGGCTTGCTTTGCGCAATGATGGCGCTGCTGCGCGCCGGCGACACGGTGGTCACCGAGCAATTGACCTACCCAGGATTGATCACCGCCGCGCGCATGCTGGGTGTGCGGCTGATCGGGCTGGAAATGGATGAAGAAGGCGTGCTGCCGGGGGCGCTGGATGAAGTCTGTCGAAATCACCGAGTTTCGGCGTTGTATTGCACGCCGACGATCCAGAATCCTACAACCGCAGTGTTGTCGGTCCCGCGCCGTGAAGCGTTGGCCAAGGTCTGTCGTGAACATAATCTGCTGATTCTGGAAGATGAGGCCCATGGAGTGCTGGTGGAGGATCGTCCTCCGCCCCTGAGTTACTTCGCCCCTGAGCGTACGATCCTGATCAGCAGCTTGAGCAAAGCGGTATCGGCCGGGTTGCGCGTGGGCTATGTGCATGCGCCGCCAGCGCTGGTCAGCCGGATTTCGGCGGCATTGCGTTCGACCTGCTGGATGGCCACCCCGGTGACCCTGGAACTGGCGACCCAATGGATCGAAAACGGCACGGCCGAATACCTGCTGCGCCAGCAGATCAACGAGATAAGCCGGCGCAAGGCTTTGGTCGAAGGCTTGTTGAGCGGACTGCAGTACCGCACTCACCTCAACAGCCCGCACTTCTGGATCGAGGTGCCGGAACCCTGGCGCGCGTCGGAAATCGAGGCGGAACTCAAGCAGAACAATTACCTGATCGCGACCGCCGAAGCGTTTGCCGTGGGACAGACGGCGGTGCCGCAGTTTATCCGGGCGAGTATTTGCAACACGTCGGGGGATGATCAGTTGCTGCGGGCCGGGTTCGATGCGCTGGCGACGGCGCTGGGGCAGGGGGGTGGAAGGTTCCACCTGTAGCCGGACTGACACAATTCGGTCGTGTGGGAGGGGGCTTGCCCTAATGCCAGTCAGTTAAGCGAACGAAATGCTCAAAGCAGCGAAGATCAAATGTGGGAGGGGACTTGCCCCCGATAGCTGAGTGTCAGTCAGTGCATCAGGTGACTGATCCACCGCCATCGAGGGCAAGCCCCCTCCCACAGGTTCAGCGGCGTAGCAGAAGTTTCGTTCACACCGATAGGGCAATGCAGGTCACTTGAACCGCCGCTCCACACCTTTCTCCACCAGAATCTTCGCCGAAATCTCTTCCACCGAAAAATGCGTGGAATTGATGTGCGCAATATTCTCGCGCCGGAACAGATTTTCCACTTCGCGCACTTCGAACTCACACTGGGCGTAACTTGAATAGCGGCTGTTGGGCTTGCGTTCGTTGCGGATCGCGGTGAGGCGGTCCGGGTCGATGGTCAGGCCGAACAGCTTGTGCGAATGCGCGCGCAGGGCGGCGGGCAGCGTCAGGTGTTCCATGTCGTCTTCGGTCAGCGGGTAGTTGGCCGCGCGAATACCGAATTGCATGGCCATGTACAGACAGGTCGGGGTCTTGCCGCAGCGCGACACGCCCACCAGAATCAGGTCGGCCTTGTCGTAGTAGTGCGTGCGGGCGCCGTCATCATTGTCGAGGGCGAAGTTCACCGCCTCGATACGCTCCATGTAATTGGAATTATGACCAATGGAGTGTGACTTTCCGACGGAGTAAGAGGAATGTTCGCTCAGCTCCTGTTCCAATGGCGCCAGGAACGTGGAGAAAATGTCGATCATGAAACCATTCGACGTCGCGAGAATCTCACGAATGTCTTGATTGACGATGGTGTCGAAAATGATCGGGCGACAGCCGTCTTTTTCTGCCGCCAGATTGATTTGTTGTACCATGGCCCGCGCTTTATCCACGCTGTCTATATAAGGCCGCGTGAATTTGGCGAAGGTAATGTTTTCGAACTGCGCGAGCAGGCTCTGGCCCAGTGTTTCGGCCGTGATGCCGGTGCCATCGGAAATAAAGAAAGCAGATCGTTTCATTTGAGCCCTGGGCCTTAAGCTGATGGCGAATCTTGGATATGATAGGCGCGATTTTGCCGTCCCGCAGTGGGCCGCATTCTCACTTATTTTCCAGGTCCAGGCCACAAGCGCTGGCGTTCGCTCCTACTGAGCAAGCCGCGTCCTGAGCTTTTCCAACACAGAAAGTGGAGAGATCACCTTGGTAGAGTACGTAGTTTCCCTCGATAAGCTCGGCGTCCATGATGTAGAGCATGTGGGGGGCAAGAACGCATCCCTCGGCGAGATGATCAGTAATCTTGCAGGCGCCGGTGTCTCGGTGCCGGGTGGTTTCGCCACCACGGCCCAGGCTTACCGTGACTTCCTCGAGCTGAGCGGCCTCAACGACCAGATCCACGCTGCGCTGGACGCCCTGGACGTCGATGACGTCAATGCCCTGGCCAAAACCGGCGCCCAGATCCGTCAATGGATCATGGAAGCCGAGTTCCCGGAGAAGCTCAACGAAGAAATCCGCACCGCCTTCGCCACCTTGTCCGCCGGTAACCCGGACATGGCCGTCGCCGTGCGCTCCTCGGCCACCGCCGAAGACTTGCCGGACGCCTCTTTCGCCGGTCAGCAGGAAACCTTCCTGAACATCCGCGGCGTGGAAAACGTGATCCGCGCGGCCAAGGAAGTATTTGCCTCGCTGTTCAACGACCGCGCCATTTCCTACCGCGTGCACCAGGGTTTCGACCACAAGCTGGTGGCCTTGTCTGCCGGTGTGCAGCGCATGGTACGTTCGGAAACCGGCACCGCCGGCGTGATGTTCACCCTCGACACCGAGTCGGGCTTCCGTGACGTGGTGTTTATCACCGGCGCCTACGGCCTGGGCGAAACCGTCGTACAAGGTGCGGTGAACCCGGACGAATTCTACGTCCACAAGCACACCCTTGAAGCCGGCCGTCCGGCCATCCTGCGCCGCAACCTGGGCAGCAAGGCGATCAAGATGATCTACGGCGACGAGGCCAAGGCCGGTCGTTCGGTCAAGACCGTTGACGTCGACAAGGCCGAGCGTGCGCGTTTCTGCCTGAGCGACGCTGAAGTCAGCGAACTGGCCAAACAGGCGATGATCATCGAAAGGCACTACCAGTGCCCGATGGACATCGAGTGGGCCAAGGACGGTGACGACGGCAAGCTGTACATCGTGCAGGCTCGTCCCGAGACCGTTAAGAGCCGCACCTCGGCCAACGTCATGGAACGCTACCTGCTCAAGGAAACCGGCACCGTGCTGGTGGAAGGCCGTGCCATCGGTCAGCGCATCGGCGCCGGCAAGGTACGCATCATCAAGGACGTGTCCGAGATGGACAAAGTCCAGCCGGGTGACGTGCTGGTCTCCGACATGACCGATCCGGACTGGGAGCCGGTGATGAAGCGTGCCAGCGCTATCGTCACCAACCGTGGCGGGCGCACCTGCCACGCGGCGATCATCGCCCGTGAGCTGGGGATTCCTGCGGTCGTCGGTTGCGGCAACGCCACGCAGCTGTTGAAAGACGGCCAGGGTGTGACGGTGTCCTGCGCCGAAGGCGACACCGGTTTCATCTTCGAAGGCGAGCTGGGCTTCGACATCAAGCAGAACTCCATCGACGCCATGCCGGACCTGCCGTTCAAGATCATGATGAACGTCGGCAACCCCGATCGCGCCTTTGATTTCGCGCAGCTGCCGAACGCCGGGGTGGGCCTGGCCCGCCTGGAATTCATCATCAACCGCATGATTGGCGTGCACCCCAAGGCCCTGTTGAACTACGACGGCCTGCCGCTGGACATCAAGGAAAGCGTCGACAAGCGCATCGCCGGCTACAACGACCCGGTAGGCTTCTACGTCGAGAAGCTGGTGGAAGGCATCAGCACCCTGGCGGCGGCGTTCTACCCGAAAAAGGTTATCGTGCGCCTGTCGGACTTCAAGTCCAACGAATACGCCAACCTGATCGGCGGCAAGCTTTACGAACCGGAAGAAGAAAACCCGATGCTGGGTTTCCGTGGCGCCTCGCGTTACATCAGCGAAGCCTTCCGTGACTGCTTCGAACTCGAATGCCGCGCCCTCAAGCGTGTGCGCAACGAGATGGGCCTGACCAACGTCGAAATCATGGTGCCGTTCGTGCGTACCCTGGGCGAGGCGAGCCAGGTGGTCGATCTGCTGGCTGAAAACGGACTGACCCGCGGCGAGAACGGCCTGCGCGTGATCATGATGTGCGAGCTGCCGTCCAACGCCATCCTGGCCGAAGAGTTCCTGGAGTTCTTCGACGGTTTCTCCATCGGTTCCAACGACCTGACCCAGCTGACCCTGGGCCTGGACCGTGACTCCGGGATCATCGCTCACCTGTTCGACGAGCGAAATCCGGCGGTCAAGAAGCTGCTGTCCAACGCCATCCAGGCCTGTAACAAGGCCGGCAAGTACATCGGTATCTGCGGCCAGGGCCCTTCCGATCACCCTGACCTGGCCAGATGGCTGATGGAGCAGGGCATCGAAAGCGTCTCGCTGAACCCTGATTCCGTGCTGGAAACCTGGTTCTTCCTCGCTGAAGGCCAAGCGTCCGCGTAAAGCCGCTACGTCAAAAGTGCCGGTCACCTGTCGAGGGTGACCGGCATTCTTATCTGTACAGGGCGGAACTCCTACCGGACGCCGCCCTTTTTTGTGCAAGAGCATTATGCAAAGCAGCAGCAACCTGTTTCCCGTCGCCCTGATCAGCGCTGAACGTCGCGGTGACCTGAGCGAAGATGTGTACCGCCTCAAACCCGGCAACAGCCCCGACGCTACCGTCGAGCTGGCGGTTACCCGTTTGGGCCTGGCCGATGTCCCGGAAAACCGGGGCACGCCGGTTATTTTCCTGCACGGCAGTTTTTCCAATCGGCGCTTCTGGTATTCGCCCAAGGGCATCGGCCTGGGGGCGCACCTGGCGCGCCGGGGATTTGATGTGTGGATTCCCGAAATGCGCGGCCATGGCTTGTCCAAGCGCAACCACGACTACGTGCGCAACCGTGTGGCCGATTACGCGCGCTACGATTTGCCGGCCATTGGCGCCTTTGTGCACGAACAAAGCGGGCAGGTGCCGCATTGGATCGGGCATTCCCTCGGCGCCACGACGTTGGCTGCGGCGCTGGGTGGGCAAACCTTAGGCGCGCAGTCGGTGGCCTCAGTGGCGTTATTTGGCTGCCAGGTCAGCCGCACGCATTGGCCGTTGAAAATTCCACCGGTGGAGTGGGGCGGTCGATTTATCCTCAAACGTCTGGCCCAGGTGTCCGGCCCACGATTCAAGCGCGGACCGGAGGACGAACCGGCCGGTGTGATGATCGAAGCGCTGCGCTGGAATGGCCTGTTCGGCCGGTTTGGCGATGCCGAGCGCGATTGGTGGAAAGGCCTGGCAGAGGTCGACGTGCCGTTGTTGGCGGTCAGCGCGGCGGGCGATCGGCAGGATCCGGACTGGGCCTGTCGCAAACTGTTCGAGCAAGTCGGCAGCGAGCATCGCCAGTACCTGTGCCTGGGGCGGCAACAGGGTTTTACCGAAGATTTCGGGCATGTACAAATGCTGGTCAGTAAAGCCGCACAGGCACAGGTGTGGCCCTTGGTGGAGCGCTGGCTGAAAGACCCGCTGACACCTGTGTCCGGTACCCGGCCCGAGGTGGCTGTGGCGGTGTGACCAGGCGCGCCTGCGAGGGCGTTTCACTCTTGAGTGGTTGCGGCTAAGATATGACGCCTCAGGCGCTTCTGGTCATATTCAGTCGCGTAACGGCTATTGCGTTGCATTGATTGCGGTTTGATCATGGCCGGCGCCAGTGGCTCGGCATCTAAAGAATGCCTGTTGCAGCACGTTTTTCCTGATGTAGCCGTGAACTGTTCGACCCCTTTTTTGACGACAGGAGTTTCGCGATGGACCATTACGTGACCCCCGACCTGTGCGACGCCTACCCGGATCTGGTACAGGTGCTCGAGCCGATGTTCAGCAATTTCGGTGGCCGAGACTCCTTCGGCGGCGAGATTGTCACCGTCAAATGCTTCGAGGATAACTCCCTGGTCAAGGCACAGGCCGAGCAGCCGGGCGCCGGCAAGGTGCTGGTGGTCGATGGGGGCGGTTCGCTGCGGCGTGCGTTGCTCGGTGACCTGATCGCCGAGAAGGCCGCGAAAAATGGCTGGGAAGGCATGGTGATCTACGGTTGCATCCGCGATGTCGATGTCATTGCCCAGACCGACCTGGGTGTGCAGGCCCTGGCCTCCCATCCGATGAAAACCGACAAGCGTGGCCTGGGTGACCTGAACGTGGTGGTGACCTTTGCGGGCGTGACGTTCCGCCCGGGCGAGTACGTGTACGCCGATAACAACGGGGTGATCGTCTCGCCCAGCCCACTGAAAATGCCTGAATAAATCGCGGTAGCCGAAAGGGATGAGGATGTTCGAGGAAGACAACGCGCAATGGGGGCTGGTGCATGCCCTGGTGCTGGACGGTAAAGGCGGTGCGCGTTCGATTGTCCGGACTGAGCTTGACGCGCTGCAACTGCAGCCCCAGGAAAGCCTGTGGTTGCATTGGGACCGCAGTCATCCGCAAACCCAGACCTGGCTGCGCAAATCCAGCGGTTTGAGCGAATTCGCCTGTGACCTGCTGCTGGAAGAAAATACCCGCCCGCGGCTGCTGCCGTTGCCCGATGCCGAACTGTTGCTGTTTCTACGCGGGATCAATCTGAATCCCGGCGCGGAACCGGAAGACATGGTTTCGGTACGTATATTCGCAGCGGCCAGTCGTGTGATTTCCCTGCGGTTGCGCCCGTTACGCGCCACCGATGAGCTGCTGGTGCAATTGGCCGAGGGCAAGGGCCCCAGGACCGCGTCGGAACTGATCCTTTATATGGCGCAATACCTGACCAACAAAGTGCAGGATCTGGTCACTGGGCTGTCTGAAATCGTCGATGCCGAGGAAGAAAAACTCGATGCCGACGAACGGTACACCCCCGAGCATGGCAGCGTCCTGCAGATCCGTCGGCGAGCGGCCGGGCTCAAGCGTTTCCTGGCGCCGCAGCGGGATATTTTTGCGCAGCTGACGCGGATCAAACTGGCATGGTTCTGCGATGACGACGCCGACTATTGGAACGAGTTGCACAACAGCCTGACCCGCTACCTGGAAGAGTTGGAATTGGCTCGGGAGCGCGTGGGGCTTGTACTTGAGGCCGAAGACCGGCGCTTGAGCCTGCGCATGAACCGCACCATGTACCGCTTCGGAATCATCACCGGCATCTTCTTGCCGATGAGTTTCCTGACCGGCTTGCTGGGCATCAATGTGGGGGGAATACCGTTTTCCGGCAGCCCCTACGGATTCATGATTGCCTGCCTGCTGATGGTCTCGGTGGCGCTGGGGCAATGGTGGCTTTTTCGACGATTACGCTGGGTTTGAACTGAATATGAGCTGAACGTAGGAAAGGGTCGATGTGACCCGATGAATTTTACCCTCGTCTTTTAAATCACTTGCGAGAGGTCTCTATGCACGATCCGTTCGAACAGTCTTTGCGTGACATGCTCAATGCTTCGCCATCCAACCGTGATGACGATGCCTGCCTGGGCCGCGTACTGAAAACCGCCAACCGTCAGGTAGGGGCGGGGGATCTGTTCGGTCTGCTCGGGCGTTGGGTGCCGGCGTTGATGATGGCCCTGAACAACGGTTCGGCCCATGTATCACCGGTATCCCGGAAAAAACCTCTTGCTCGCACTGCTGATAAGGCTGATTGAATATGGAACTTGATCTCTGGACCCAGAGCCTGGTCACTGCGATGACCGCATTGTGGACCAAGGTGGCGAATTTCATTCCCAACCTGTTTGGTGCCCTGGTCCTGGTATTGCTGGGCTTTGTCGTGGCCAAGCTGCTCGACACCCTGCTGTCCAAATTGCTCGCAAAACTGGGGCTGGATCGCCTGATGGCCGGTACCGGCCTGACCAAGCTGCTGGGCCGTGCCGGGCTGCAGGTGCCGATTTCCACGCTGGTCGGCAAGATCGTCTATTGGTTCGTTCTACTTATTTTTCTGGTTTCTGCGGCTCAGTCCCTTGGACTTGAGCGAGTTTCAGCTACGCTCGACATGCTGGCACTGTATTTGCCGAAAGTATTCGGCGGCGCGCTGGTGCTGCTGGTAGGCGTTTTGCTCGCGCAACTGGCCAACGGCCTGGTGCGCGGAGCCGCCGAAGGCGTCGGCCTGGACTATGCGGCCGGACTGGGGCGAATTGCCCAGGGACTGGTGATCATCATCAGTATTTCGGTCGCGATCAGCCAGCTGGAGGTCAAGACTGACCTGCTCAACCACGTTATCGTGATTGTTTTGATTACCGTTGGTCTGGCCGTTGCACTGGCCATGGGCTTGGGAAGCCGGGAAATTGCCGGTCAGATTCTTGCGGGAATCTATGTGCGTGAGCTGTATCAGGTAGGGCAACAGGTGCGTGTGGGCGAGGTCGAAGGGCAAATCGAGGAGATCGGCACCGTCAAGACGACCGTGCTGACCGATGACGGAGAACTGGTGTCGCTGTCCAACCGGATTCTCCTGGAGCAGCAGGTCAGTAGCCGCTAAACCGGCAAACCCTGCTAATGTACGCCGCCGCAAACCCGGCTGACCGGGTTGCAGCGGACATTGACCTGACTGCCGGCACGACTTGTTTTGAATAAAGCCCAAACGCTGTCCACGCGCTATGACCCCCGTGAGCTCTCTGATGAGGAGTTGGTCGCGCGTTCGCACACGGAGCTGTTTCACGTAACACGCGCGTACGAAGAATTGATGCGCAGGTATCAACGCACTCTGTTCAACGTTTGTTCAAGGTATTTGGGGAACGATAGAGATGCGGACGATGTCTGTCAGGAAGTGATGCTCAAGGTGCTGTACGGCCTGAAGAACTTCGAGGGCAAATCGAAGTTCAAGACCTGGCTCTACAGCATCACGTACAACGAGTGCATCACGCAGTATCGTAAGGAACGGCGAAAGCGTCGCTTGATGGACGCTTTGAGTCTGGACCCCCTTGAGGAAGCGTCTGAAGAAAAGGCGCCGACACCCGAGGAAAAGGGCGGACTTGATCGCTGGTTGGTGCATGTGAACCCGATTGACCGTGAAATTCTGGTGCTACGATTCGTCGCAGAATTGGAATTTCAAGAAATCGCTGACATCATGCATATGGGCTTGAGTGCTACAAAGATGCGTTACAAACGTGCTCTTGATAAATTACGTGAGAAATTTGCGGGCGAGACTGAAACTTAGTGCGTAGCAAATATCTCTTACGTGTAGGCAAGTTCTGTTAGACTTGTCGCCGAGTTGTCCCCCGGTTTGTGGGACTGCTTTACAATCACCAGATGGGGATTTAACGGATGAAACTGAAAAACACCTTGGGCTTGGCCATTGGTTCTCTTATTGCCGCTACTTCTTTCGGCGTTCTGGCACAAGGCCAAGGCGCAGTTGAAGGCGAGCTGTTCTACAAGAAGCAGTACAACGATAGCGTCAAGCACATCGAAGACGGCTTCAACCCTGGCGCTCGCATCGGTTACTTCTTGACCGACGACCTGTCCTTGAACCTGTCCTACGACAAGACTAACCACACCCGTTCGAACGACGGCACTGGTAGCCAGAAGATCAAAGGTGATACCGGCAGCCTGGTTGCCCAATACCACTTCGGTCAAGCTGGCGTTGACAGCCTGCGTCCATACGTTGAAGGCGGTTTCGGCCACCAGAGCCGTACCAACGTGCAAGCTGACGGCCACAGCGGTCGCGACCAGACCACTTTCGCTACCATCGGTACCGGCGTGAAGTACTACTTCACCAACAACCTGTACGCTCGTGCTGGTGTTGAAGCTGACTACGGTCTGGACAACGGCAAGTGGGACTACTCCGCACTGGTTGGCCTGGGTGTGAACTTCGGCGGTAACGCTGGCGCAGCTGCTCCAGCTCCTACCCCAGCACCGGCTCCAGAGCCAGTTCCAGAGCCAGAAGCTCCGGTTGCTCAGGTTGTTCGTGTTGAGCTGGACGTTAAGTTCGACTTCGACAAGGCCGTTGTTAAGCCTAACAGCTACGGCGACGTGAAAAACCTGGCCGACTTCATGGCTCAGTACCCGTCCACCAACGTAGAAGTTGCTGGTCACACTGACTCCGTAGGTCCAGACGCTTACAACCAGAAGCTGTCCCAGCGTCGTGCTGACGCTGTCAAGCAAGTCCTGGTTAAAGACGGCGTGGCTCCTAGCCGTGTAACTGCTGTAGGTTACGGCGAATCCCGCCCAGTTGCTGACAACGCAACTGAAGCTGGTCGTGCTGTTAACCGTCGCGTAGAAGCGTCGGTTGAAGCTCAAGCTCAGTAATTACTGAGTCGTAGAGAAAAGCCCGGCTCAGGCCGGGCTTTTTTTCGCCTGCGATTTGCCTCAGGCGCTGACCGCCGCCGCAACGCACGCCACCTGCGCCGCACCGGCGACACGGCCAATCACCAGGATTGCCGGGCTTTTGAGCGCAAAAGCCTGCGCGTCTTCATGCATGGCGGCCAGGTGGCTACGGCATTCGCGCTGTGCGGGCAACGATGCATTTTCGATCATCGCCACCGGCATATCCGCAGCCATGCCGCCCTCCAGCAACTGTTGCCGGATAGCTTCCAGCTTGGCCACGCCCATGTACACCACCAACGTTGTCCCGCCTTCGGCCAGGGCGCGCCAGTTCAGGCTGCTGTCATCCTGGGTATGCGCGGTGACCAGGGTGACGCCACGGCTCACGCCGCGCAGGGTCAACGGGATATCGCAGTTGGTCGCTCCGGCGAGCCCCGAGGTGATGCCGTTGACCAGCTCCACCTCGATTTCACGCTCGCGCAGCCACGTCGCTTCTTCACCACCCCGGCCGAAAATGCACGGATCGCCGCCTTTGAGCCGCACCACGCACTTGCCCTGGCGCGCATAGCGCAGCATCAGGCGGTGAATGAAATCCTGCGGCGTAGAGCGACAGCCGCCACGCTTGCCGACGGTGATCACACGCGCGTCGGCGCAGTGTTCCAGGACAGCCGGGTTGACCAGATCGTCAATCAACACCACATCGGCTTCATGCAGGGCCCTTACCGCCTTGAGGGTGAGCAATTCCGGATCACCGGGCCCGGCGCCTACCAGCCACACTTTTGCGCTCATTTTTTCCCCTCACACACTGATTGCGATTGGCTGCGGGCTGGCGGCCAGCAGACGTTTGATTTCCGGCACGCAGGAGCCGCATTGCGTGCCGCATTGCAGCTCCTGTCTGAGCCCATTCAGGTCCAAACCACGGGCAATCCCGGCGCACACCGCGTTTTCGCTGACATTCTTGCAATTGCACAGGATCTTGCTGCCGGCGGCCGCTCCCCCTGGTGGTGCGCTCAGGGGCGCCAGGAGCCAGCGACGCAGTTGATCGTCGGTGCGGCCCTCCAGCCACAGGCTTTGCAACCAATGCCGGGCCAGGGTTTCACCGGCCAGGCGAACCGCCGTGATACGGCCCTGTTCGATTTTCACCCGTTTGCCGATAGAGCGGCGCGGGTCGTCATAGGCCATCACCGGGCCGTCGTGCAGGCCCAGCAACTGGTCGATGCGGGTCAGTATTTGCAGGTCGGGCGCTTCGGTATGGGCTGCGCGCACCAGCAGCGCCGGCCGTTCGCGTCCGTTCAGGCTCAGGCTGACGTAGGCAAATGCTTCGCACAGCGGGCGCAGGGCGTCGAAATGGCGCTGCACGTCACCCTCGATCAGCGCAAACAGCTGCCACGGCAGTTCAATAGCCTCAAGGCGCACACCGCTGTGTTTGAGTTCCGGCTGTTTCGACAACGGATCGAACGCCGGCTGTGTGAGCACATTGACGCCGCCTTTGAGAAAACGGTCGCCCCAATGCATCGGCAGGAACGCTTGACCGGGGCGCACGCTGTCATCGCTGGTGACCGCGACCACTACATTGCCTCGACGGCTCTTCAAGCTGACCAGGTCGCCTTCCTTGAAGCGGTGACGACGCAACTCGTCCGGGTGCAGGCTCAACAGCGCCTCGCTGACATGCCCGAACAGCTGCGCCGCCGTGCCGGTGCGGCTCATGCCGTGCCACTGGTCGCGCAGGCGGCCGGTGATCAGGGTCAGGGGAAAGCGTGCGTCACGCTGCTCCTTGGCGGCGCGATAAGGGTCGGCAACAAACTGCGCACGGCCGTTCTCGGTGGGAAAAATACCGTCGACGTAGAGACGTGGCGTCCCGGCCTGTGCACCCACGGGAAACGGCCACTGTTGCGGGCCAAGTTGGTCAAGCAGGGCGTGGCTGAGGCCGGACACATCCAGGTCGCGTGCTTGAGTCAACAGCTTGAACTCGTCAAAGATCTGCGCCGGTTGCTCAAAGGCGAACAGACTATTGAGCCCTGGCCGCAGACGGCGCTCCAGGCGCTGCGCGAAATCCACGGTGATCGCCCAGTCCGGTCGTGCTTCGCCCGGTGGGGTGATGGCGCGGCGCACATGGGAAATACGCCGTTCGGAGTTGGTCACCGTGCCTTCTTTTTCGCCCCAACTGGCGGCGGGCAGCAGCAGGTCGGCGTAGGCGGCGGTCTCGGTGGTTCGAAACGCCTCCTGCAACACCACGAACGGACACGCCGCCAGGGCGGCACGCACGGCATTCTGGTCCGGCAGCGATTGGGCGGGGTTGGTGCAGGCGATCCACAGCGCCTTGATCTTGCCCGCCTGCACCTGCTCAAACAGTTCGATGGCCGTGAGGCCGGTGGTTGCCGGCAGTTGATCGACACCCCAATAAGCGGCTACTTCTGCGCGGTGTTCGGGGTTGGCGGCGTCGCGGTGCCCAGGCAGCAGGTTCGACAAGCTGCCGGTCTCGCGCCCGCCCATGGCATTGGGTTGGCCGGTCAGGGAAAACGGCCCGCAGCCTGGCCGGCCAATCGTACCGGTGGCCAGGTGCAGGTTGATCAGTGCGCTGTTTTTTGCACTGCCCGCCGTCGACTGGTTAAGGCCCATGCACCACAGCGACAAGAAGCTGCTGGAGGTGCCCACCCACTGCGCGCACAGGCGCAGCTGCTCGACGCTGATGCCGCACAGTTGCGTGACCATTTGCGGCGTGTAGTCATGCACCAGGCGTTTGAGCGCTGCCAGGCCGTCGGTATGGGCATGGATGAAGTCGCGGTCGATCCAGTCTTCCCACAACAGCAGATGCAAAATTCCATGGAACAGTGCGACGTCCGTGCCTGGCAGGATTGCCAGGTGCAGATCAGCCAGGTCGCAGGTGTCTGTACGCCGGGGGTCTATCACCACCACTTTCATCTGCGGTCGTCGCGCCTTGGCTTCCTCCAGGCGTCGGAACAGTACCGGGTGCGCGTAGGCCATGTTGCTGCCGACGATCATCACACAGTCGCTGGTTTCCAGATCTTCATAGCTGCACGGTGGCGCATCGGCACCCAGGCTGCGTTTGTAGCCCACCACTGCCGAGGACATGCACAGCCGCGAGTTGCTGTCGATATTGTTGGTGCCTACCAGCGCGCGCGCCAATTTGTTGAAGCTGTAGTAGTCCTCGGTCAGCAATTGCCCGGAGATGTAGAACGCCACGCTGTCGGGGCCGTGTTCGGCGATAGTGCCCGCGAATACAGTGGCCGCATGTTCCAAGGCGCTGTCCCAGTCGGTGCGGGCGCGGGCCAGGTCTTTGCCCAGACGCAACTCGGGGTACAAGGCGCGGGCATCGAGGTCACCGGTCAGGTGCAGGCTGGCGCCCTTGCTGCACAGCTTGCCGAAGTTGGCCGGATGCTCCGGGTCGCCTTGCACGCCGAGGATCCGGGTGCCGTCATGCTCGATCAGCACGCCGCAGCCCACCCCGCAATAACAGCAGGTGGACGCGGTGACCTGGCGGTTCATCACCCTGCATCCCGCAGGGCCAGCATCACTCGGCCGTTTTCCACGCGGGCGAGGTGATGATGGGCGCAACCGATATCCGGTGCCTGGGCTTCGCCGGACGCCAGGTCGATCTGCCAGTTGTGCAGCGGGCAGGCCACGCGCTTGCCGTAGATCAAGCCTTGGGACAGCGGCCCGCCTTTGTGCGGGCAACGGTCATCGAGTGCGAAGACTTCATCGTCGCTGGTGCGAAAAATCGCAATGTCGCCCTTGGGCCCGTTGATGATGCGTGAGCCCAATGCGTTGATTTCTTCCAGAGCGCAGATATCCAGCCAGTTCATGCCGGCACCTCCAATTGCTTGACCGGGATAACCTCGAATTCTTTTTTCAGCAGCGGCTGTTCCAGGCGTTCTTTCCAGGGGTCTTGCTCGAACGACAGGGAAAACTGCAGGCGCTCGTTGAGAGCCTGGCGCCGGGCCGGGTCTTCCAGCACGGCTTTTTTGATATGGTCCATGCCGACCCGCTGCAGGTAGTGCACGGTGCGCTCCAGGTAGAAGGCTTCTTCGCGGTACAGCTGCAGGAATGCGCCGTTGTATTCGCGCACCTCTTCAGCGGTCTTGAGCTTGACGAAGAACTCCGCGACTTCGGTCTTGATCCCGCCGTTGCCGCCGATATACATCTCCCAGCCTGAATCCACGCCGATAATGCCCACGTCCTTGATGCCCGCTTCGGAGCAGTTGCGTGGGCAACCGGACACCGCCAGCTTGACCTTGTGCGGCGACCACATGTTGAACAGGTCGTGCTCCAGCTCGATGCCCAGTTGCGTGGAATTTTGCGTACCGAAGCGGCAGAACTCGCTGCCCACGCAGGTCTTCACGGTGCGGATGGATTTGCCGTAGGCGTGCCCGGACGGCATGTCGAGGTCCTTCCACACGCCGGGCAAGTCCTGCTTCTTGATCCCGAGCAAGTCGATGCGCTGGCCGCCGGTCACCTTGACCATCGGCACGTTGTACTTGTCGGCCACGTCGGCGATGCGGCGCAGTTCCGACGGATTGGTCACGCCGCCCCACATCCGGGGGACCACCGAATAGGTGCCGTCTTTCTGAATGTTGGCGTGGGCGCGCTCGTTGATCAGGCGCGATTGCGGGTCGTCCTTGGCTTCGCCCGGCCAGGTGGAGATCAGGTAGTAGTTCAGCGCCGGACGGCAGGTGGCGCAACCGTTGGGCGTGCGCCAGTTCAGGTAGCTCATGGTGCCGGCGATGGTCAGCAGGTGCTGGTCGCGGATGGCCTGGCGGATCTGCCCGTGGTTGAGGTCGCTGCAACCGCAGATGGCTTTTTCGCTCTTGGGTTTGACGTCGGCGGCACCGCCCACGGTGTTGATCAGGATCTGTTCCACCAGCCCCACGCAGGACCCGCAGGAACTGGCCGCCTTGGTGTGCTTCTTCACGTCATCGACGCTGAACAGCCCCTGTTCCTGGATCGCTTTGACGATGGTGCCCTTGCACACGCCATTGCAGCCGCAGACCTCGGCGCTGTCGGCCATGCTCATGGCTTTGTCCTGGCCTTGATGGCCTACGTCGCCCAGCGCATTTTCGCCAAACATCAGGTGATCGCGAATCTCGCCAATCGCGTGATTCTCACGGATCTGGCGGAAATACCAACCGCCATCGGCGGTATCGCCGTACAGGCAGGCGCCGACCAGGATGTCGTCCTTGATCACCAGTTTCTTGTACACCCCGCCGATGGGGTCGGAGAGGGTGATGGTCTCGGTGCCTTCGCCGCCCATGAAATCGCCGGCGGAGAACAGGTCAATGCCGGTGACTTTCAGCTTGGTGGAGGTCACAGAGCCTTTATAGGTGGCGAAACCCAACTGGGCGAGATGGTTGGCACAGACCTTGGCCTGTTCGAACAGCGGGGCGACCAGGCCGTAGGCAATCCCACGGTGGCTGGCGCATTCACCGATTGCATAGATGCGCGGGTCGTAGGTTTGCATCGTGTCGTTGACCAGAATCCCGCGGTTGCAGGGAATGCCGGACTTTTCCGCCAGTTCGGTGTTGGGGCGGATACCGGCGGCCATCACTACAAGATCGGCGGGGATGATGTCACCGTTCTTGAACTGCACCGAGCCGACGCGGCCATTGCCGGCGTCGTGCAGGGCCTGGGTTTGTTCGCACAGGCGAAACACCAGGCCCCGGCTTTCCAGCTCGGTTTGCAGCAGCTGGCCACTGGTCTTGTCCAGTTGCCGTTCCAGCAGCCATTCACCGATGTGCACCACGGTCACGTGCATGCCGCGCAGCATCAGGCCGTTGGCGGCCTCCAGGCCGAGCAGCCCGCCACCGATGACCACCGCGTGCTTGTGGGTCTTGGCAGTGTCGATCATGGCCTGGGTATCGGCGATATCGCGGTAGCCGATCACGCCCTGCAAGGTGTTGCCCGGAATCGGCAGGATAAACGGCGTGGAGCCGGTGGCGATCAGCAGGCGATCGTATTCGGCCTCGGTGCCGTCCTCGGCGATGACGCGGCGCTTGACCCGGTCGATCTGCACCACCTTGCGGTTGAGCAGCAGCTTGACGTTGTTATCGAGGTACCAGTCCAGATCGTTGAGCACGATCTCTTCGAAGGTCTGCTCGCCGGCCAGCACCGGCGAGAGCAGGATGCGGTTGTAGTTGGTGTGGGGCTCGGCGCCGAACACTGTGATGTCATACAGGTCGCTGCTGAGCTTGAGCAATTCTTCCAGGGTGCGAACCCCGGCCATGCCGTTGCCGATCATCACCAGTTTGAGTTTTTTCATGTCGCTCTCCGACCAATCACGCGCAAACAAAAAAAGGCGTCCCCGCTAGTGTGCTAGCGAGGACGCCTTTGTCCTGGTCCCGTTCTCTCGGGAAGCTCGATCCTTCGACGTTGAAGGCGCGGCTATATGTGGGTTGTTGAAGAGGCTAATGCAGCAGCTGTGCCAAGTGTCGATGGCCCCGGGTTTATTCGGGATTCAACGCGGAGGCGTCAGGATTTTGCCCGTTAGTGGTGCAATAGCCAGAACAGCAGCACCAGATTGATCAGCAGCGAAGCCGTCGCCAGGGTTTGCCAGACCTTGAGCGGCTCACGCTCGAGCAACGGGCGCGGACGCACGCTCAGTTCGCGGCGGTCGGCCTGCTCCAGCACCAGCAGCCATTCTTCGGCGGTTTCATAACGCTGCTGCGGTTGCGCGGCGACGGCACGTTCCAGGCTTGCGGGCAGCCAGTCCGGCACATCGGGACGGTAACGGCTGGCGCTGACCGCTTGAGTGAAGCGCGGGCGTTGGAAGGCTTCGATTTCGCCATAGGGATAATGGCCGGTCAGCAGGTAATAGAGCGTGACGCCGACGCTATACAAATCCTGTTGTGGCGTAGGACGCTCACCGTTGAACGACTCCGGCGCGATAAAGCTCGGGGTGCCGGGCAGCACGCTGGCGCGGTCTTGCGACAGCCCCGGGCAATAGGCCAGGCCGAAATCCAGCACGCGCAGTTCGCCGTCGTCGCCCAGCAACAGGTTTTCCGGCTTGATATCGCGGTGCAGGATCTGCCGCCGGTGCAGCAGGCCGACCGCGCGCAGCAACCGCTCGGCGATGGACTGCCATTGCGCCAGGGGCAACGGGCCCTGGCGCGTGAACAGTTCGGCAAGGGTTAGCCCCGGGTATTCGCGCATCACGTAGTACAGATGCTGACGCCCACTGGCGGCATGCACTTCAGGGAACGCGCGGCCGGCGACCCGGCGCAGAAACCATTCTTCCGAGAGCAGGGCCTGGGCGGCGTCCGTGTCGTCGTCGCGGCTTAACGGCAGGGTTTTCAGCAACCAGGGCCGCTGCTGATCATCCTGCACCCGATACAGCAACGACTGTCGGCTCTGCGCCAGCAGGCTGTGCACCTGCCAGCCCTCGAAGCGTTGCCCGGCCTTGAGCGGTGGCGGCAGCGGCCATTGCTGCAACTGCACCAGTGCGTCGCCCAGTGTGGCGGCGCCGAGGGCGTCGATGCGCACCAGCAAGGCGCTGGCATTGTCCTGGCTTCCCGCCAAGTGCGCGGCATTGACCAGGGTGTTGACTGCCAGGTCCAGGTCGGTCTGCTCGCGCAGAATCGCGCTGATGCTGTGGTCGCCCAAGGTGGCCCAGACCCCATCGCTGAGCAGCAGGAAGCACTCACCTGCGCGCAGTTCGCCATCGAGAAAGTCCAGTACCAGGTGCTGGTCCAGGCCCAGGGCGCGCTTGAGCACATGCTGCATGCCCGGTTGCTCCCACACATGGTCCTCGCTGATGCGCTGCAATTCGCCGTCCAGCCAGCGATAGGCGCGGCAATCACCGACATGGGCGAGGGTGAAACGCTGGCCGCGAAACACCAGGGCGCTGAGGGTGGTCAGCAGCGGCTGACCGCCGCCATTAGCTTGCAGCCAGCGGTTCTGTGCCACCAGCAAACGTTCCAGCGCCTGGGCCACGCCCCAGGTCTGCGGCGTGGCGTAGTAGTCCAGGGCCAGCGCCTGCAAGGTCGAGCGCGCGGCCAGGCCACCGTCGGCGCATTGGCTGACGCCGTCGGCCAATGCGCACAGGTAGCCTTTGCTCGCGGCCAGCTCCGCCACGGGCGTGACCACCCGCAACGCGTCCTGGTTTTCTGCCCTGGGGCCGATCGCGCTGGCCTGGGCAATGCTCAGTTGCAGGCTCATCAGACGCGTGCGGCGGTCACGGCAGCCGAGCCCCAAGTGGTTCTCCAGCGGCGTTTGACGCCGTGCAGGCCAAACCAGGCCAGCACGCCAAGGCTGGCGAACAACCACAAGGCCAACTGGTAACTGCCGGTACTCTGTTTGATCGCGCCCATGCCGGCTGCCAGGGCAAAGCCGCCGATGCCGCCGGCCATGCCGATCAGGCCGGTCATGACGCCGATCTCACTGCGAAACCGCTGGGGCACCAGCTGGAATACCGCGCCATTGCCGGCGCCAAGACCGAGCATGGTGCAGACGAAAAGCGCCAGCGCAGCGTAGGAACTGGGCAGGTTGAAACCCACCGCCGCAATGCAGATCACCGCCACGCTGTACATGCCGAGCAGGGTTTTGATCCCACCGAAACGGTCCGCCAGGGCGCCGCCCAGCGGGCGCATCAGGCTGCCACCGAAGACGCAGGCTGCGGTGTAGTAGCCGGCGGTCACCGGGCTCAGGCCGTACTGGTCGTTGAAGTAGCCGGGCAGGGCGCTGGCCAGGCCGATAAAGCCGCCAAAGGTCACGCTGTAGAAGAACATGAACCACCAACTGTCGCGATCACCCAGGGCTTTGAAGTAGTCGGCCATCGACTTGGCTTTCGGACGTTGCGGGGCGTTGCGGGCGAGCCAGGCGAACACGATCAGGGTGAGGATCAGCGGAATCAACGCGAAGCCGAACACATTGCTCCAGCCAAAGGCCGCCGCCAGTACCGGTGCGAGCAAGGCGGCGAATACGGTACCGGAGTTGCCGGCGCCGGCGATGCCCATGGCTTTGCCTTGGTGCTCGGCCGGATACCATTGCGAGGCCAGCGGCAGGGCGACGGCAAAAGAGGCACCGGCCATGCCGAGGAACATACCCAGCAGCAGGGCTTGCTCGTAGCTGTGAATGCCCAGCTTCCAGGCGCAGAACAACGCCACGATGACAATCACCTGGCCGATCAGCCCGGCGGTCTTGGGCGACAGCTTGTCGGCCAGCATACCCATGAGAAAGCGCAGCACCGCGCCCGCCAGGATCGGCGTGGCGACCACCAGGCCGCGCTGTTGCGTGGTCAGGTGCAAGTCGGCGGCAATCTGTACCGCCAAGGGGCCCAGCAGGTACCAGACCATGAAGCTCAGGTCGAAATACAGGAACGCGGCAAACAGGGTCGGGGTGTGCCCGGATTTCCAGAAGCTTGATTTCATCACGCACCTCAACGGTTGGGGGTCTTGTCAGAAGGCCTGGTGGCTCCATGCGCTGGGGCCGGAACGAAAAAAAACGCCGCCACCGGGTTCGCGAGGGCAAACCGGGTGTGCGACGTCTTTGTCGTTGGTGGGGCAACCGCCGTTGGCTACCTGTAAAGGTTCTTTAGCAAGAGCCGCGCCAGATCAGCCGAGCAATTCACTCATGGCAATAATCTGTTCGGCCACCTGAATCAGTTTCTGCTGACGGCTCATGGCCTGGCGGCGCATGAGGGTGTAGGCCTCTTCCTCATTGCAGTCCTTCATTTTCATCAGCAGGCCCTTGGCCAGCTCGATGCGCTTGCGTTCCGCCAACTGTTGATCGCGGGCGTGCAACTGGGCGCGCAGGGCCTGGTCGCTTTCAAAGCGGGCCATGGCCACATCGAGGATCGGTTGCAGGCGCTGGGCCTGGATGCCTTCGACAATATAGGCACTGACCCCGGACTTGATCGCCTGGCGCATGACATTGGGGTCATGTTCATCGGTGAACATCACGATAGGACGAGGCTGGTCGCGGCTGACCAGCACCACCTGTTCCATTACATCGCGGCCGGGTGACTCGGTATCGATCAGGATCACGTCGGGGCGCACTGTTTCGACGCGCGCAGGCAGGTCGATGGTCAGGCCGGATTCATCGATCACCTCAAAACCGGCCTCGGTCAGCGCAGCCTTGAGCCGGCCGACTTTGCGCGGGGTGTCGTTGATCAACAGGATTCGCAGCATGGTCGTGCTCCTAGCGCAGCGCTTGGCGGCTGATGTCATCCGCCATGGCATGCAGGCGGAAGCTGCGGGCATAACCGGCGGGGTCGGAGCCGTCCCAGATCCTGCCGTCGATCAACTGGCTGCTGCGCATGTCCTCGGCATGGGTCGGCACGCCCACGGCGCTGGCGGCTTGACGATACACATCCAGTTGTTGCACCTGGCGGGCAATGCCCAGGTAGTCCGGGTCTTCGCGCAGCAGGCCCCAGCGGCGAAACTGGGTCATGAACCACATACCGTCGCACAGGTAAGGCAGGTTGACCGCGCCATCGGCGAAGAACCTTAGCGCATGCGGGTCCTGCCACCGGTTGCCCAGGCCGTCTTCGTAGTGGCCCAGCAGGCGCGGCTCGATACAGTCCAGCGGTGCGTCGAGGTATTCGCGCGCGCTGAGCAGTTGCGCAGTGGAACGACGGTTTTGCGTGCTCGCTTCGATAAAGCGACTGGCCTCGAGAATCGCCATCACCAACACGCGCGCCGTATTGGGGTACTGGTCGACGAAGGCTTGAGTACAACCGAGGACTTTTTCCGGATGATTCGGCCAGATCGACTGGCTGGTCGCCAGGGTAAAGCCCTGGTTCTGCTTGACTGCGCTGGCACACCAGGGTTCACCGACACACAGGCCGTCGATGCGACCCGCTTGCAGGTGCGCAACCATTTGCGGCGGCGGCACCACCACGCTGTCCACATCCCGCAGCGGGTGGATGCCCTGGCTCGCCAGCCAGTAATACAGCCACATGGCGTGGGTGCCTGTGGGAAAGGTCTGGGCGAAGGTCAGTTTTGTGCGGCTTTGGTGCACGTGGCGGTCGAGTGCCTCAGGAGTGACCACACCCTGCTGTTGCAGCCCACGGGACAGGTTGATGCTCTGTCCGTTCTGGTTCAACCCCATCAGCACCGCCATCGGGCTCGGCGCAACGCCACCGATGCCCAGGTGCACGGCATAGATCAGACCGTAGAGACTGTGGGCGGCGTCCAGTTCACCGCTGACCAGTTTGTCGCGCAAGCTGGCCCAGGACGATTGACGCTTGAGGTTCAGCGTGAGGCCGTAGGGTTGCGCAAACCCCTGGGTGGCGGCGACCACCAGCGAGGCGCAATCAGTCAGGGCCATGAAACCCAGGTCCAGGCTGCTCTTTTCCGGGGCGTCACTGCCGTTTACCCAGGCCAGCGCAGGGTTCACCGCGCTACTGTCGACCGAATCGTTCATCAACACCTACCTTTTCTCGCAAAAAAAAGCGTCGCTCCTGCGGATGGCGATACCAGCCATTGCAGGGAAACGACGCCTTTGTCCGTAGGCCCGCGCCGTCGCTGGCGCGCGCCCTGATAAAGAGTGCGTAGCAAGGCACATGCCACGGGGCGGCCGTCAGCTTTCCATCATGATTGAACCGCGCCTGCCTTTCAGTATGGCCGCTCTTTTGCGTCCTACCGCTCCAGGAAAATCCACGGTGCATGTTGATTCCTCCCTTACGACGAACCGCCACTGCCTCGGCAGAACGTTGCTCTGGGTCGCGCTGTTGCTGGTCGCCTGTGTGGCCCGGGGCGAGCCGTATCAGGCCCGAGATGAGAGCCTGGAGAGTTTTTTCACGGCGTTGGCGGTGCCTTTGGGCATGCCTGTCGTGGTCAGCCAGGAAGCGGCGCACAAGCGTGTCAGCGGGACATTCGATTTCGACGCGCCGCAACAGGTCCTTGAAGCGCTGGCCCGGCAGGAAGGCCTGATCTGGCACAGCGACGGGCAAGCCGTGCACCTCTACAACGCGAGCGAAGCCAGAACCTCTGCGGTGTCGCTGCGCTACATCTCGGTCAATCGGCTGCGCGGCATCATGCGCCGAACAGGCATGGATGAATCGCGCTATCCCTTGCGCGACAGCGGGGTGCGTACGTTCTACGTGTCCGGGCCGCCAAGCTACGTCAGCCAGATACTGCGGCTGGCGCAACTGACCGACCGGCAACGCAGTGAGCTGCGTGTGGGGGCGCACGCCTTTGGCGTGGTGCAGGTGTTCAATACCCACGTCGAGGATCGGCAGTATGGGACCGGCGCAAACACAGTCACGGTGCCGGGCATGGCCTCCGTCATCCAAGGACTGCTGGCCAGCGAGCGCAAGGGCCCGCTGGCGGACAAGAACCTGACGCTGATCGCTTATCCGGACACCAACAGCCTGCTGATCAAGGGCAAACCTGCCCAGGTCAGCCTGATCGAAAAACTGGTGGATGAATTGGATGTGCCCAAGCAACTCAATGAAGTCTCGTCATGGCGTGTGGAAGCTGGCCGTGACGAGTCGAAGCCCCCGGCCGGGCCGCCGCCGTTGACGGCCGCGCAATATGAACGTGTGCAACGTGCGTTCGTAAGACCGGGCCGCGAGCGTTCTCCCTGAATAAAGGCGTTAGTCCATGTACCTGGAAATATTGCTGCAGGAGCAGTTGATCAGCCGCAAGCGTCTGGCTGCGTTTGCGCCGGGGAAAGTCTTGCCGTTGGCGCCCGAGGTCATCCATTGCGTGGAGGTACGGGTCAATGGGCAACTGATGGCAGTGGGTGAGTTGGTGCAGCTGGAGGACCGGTTAGGGGTTGAATTGCATGAGGTGTATCAGGAGTGGCTGCCTCAGTCGGGTTGAGTAGCGAATTGCCTTACGACAAAAGGCTGAAAGACGCTGACTGAATCGGGTTTTTCCTAACGTGATACGAGAGAGAGATTTTTATAGTCATGGCACCGGGCAAGTGAGCCGTCACAGGAAGAATGGATTGAATGTCAGCAGTCGAGTGTGCAGGTGCCGTATGGCCGTCATGATTGAAAAATCCACAAAGTTCTACGTTTTTGCGGGCTGGACCTTGCATGACGATGGTCGGCTGACCGGCAGGGACACCGATGTTCAACTGCCGCCCAAAGAGAGCAGCGTGCTTCGATTGCTGCTGGTTTGCGCAGGCTCGTTGATGACCAAGGACCGCCTGTTGGCGCTCGCCTGGCCCAGTGGCGAGGTGGCCGATGAGTCATTGACACGGTGTATTTATGCTTTGCGCAAACACTTGAGCGCCGACAAAGGGTTTATCAAGACCGTGTACGGCAAGGGGTATCGTTTTACCTGCCCCGTGCAGGTGCAAGAGGCTGAGCCAGGGCAGGTCATGCATGTGTGCGCGGCGTGCGGACAGATCAGCAGTGTCTAAGACGTGGGGCAGGGGCCTGATACTCAGCCTGCTGCTGGGCAGCAACCAGGCTTTGGCGTACTGCTGGGATGAAGTGGCGCGTCGCTACGACTTCGAGCCAGAGTTGCTGCAGGCTATCGCGGCGGTGGAGTCGGGATATCGCGCGGAGGCGATCAACTATGCCAACGCCAATGGCACCCACGATATCGGTTTGATGCAAATCAACAGCAGTCACCTGCCTCGCTTGCTCAAGCTGGGCATTACTGAAGAACGATTGTTGAGCGAGCCGTGTCTGTCGGTGGAAGTTGGCGCCTCGATTCTTGCCGGGTTCGTTCAGCGTTTCGGTTATAACTGGACGGCGGTGGGCTCCTACAACGTGGGGGCGGGCGCCGGGGCGGAGCGTGACGCGTTGCGTATGCGATACGCCGAAAAAGTCTGGGCACGTTATGAGGCGCTGATGGCTCATCGTAATTGACGAGTGGGCAGCACGCCTCGCATGCAGCCCGTCTCCCCGGCTATAATCGCGCCACCTTTCGCCGCCATCCGAGTCTAGCCCGCCCATGTATACCCTGGCCCGCCAGCTGTTGTTCAAACTCTCCCCGGAAACCTCCCACGATCTGTCCCTGGACCTGATCGGCGCCGGTGGCCGCCTGGGGCTCAACGGCCTGGTATGCAAGGCTGCGGCGAAGGTGCCGGTGTCGGTGATGGGCCTTGAGTTTCCCAATCCGGTCGGGCTGGCTGCCGGCCTGGACAAGAACGGTGCCGCCATCGACGGGTTTGCGCAGTTGGGTTTCGGTTTCGTCGAAATCGGCACCGTGACCCCGCGCCCACAACCGGGCAACCCCAAGCCACGGATCTTCCGCCTGCCGGAAGCCGAGGCGATCATCAACCGCATGGGCTTCAACAACCTGGGTATGGACCATTTGTTGTCGCGGGTCCAGGCGGCGAAGTACAAGGGCATCCTCGGCATCAATATCGGCAAGAATGTCGACACGCCGGTGGAGCGTGCGGTGGACGATTACCTGATCTGCCTGGACAAGGTCTACGCCCATGCCAGCTATGTCACTGTCAACGTCAGCTCGCCCAACACCCCGGGCTTGCGCAGCCTGCAGTTCGGCGACTCGCTCAAGCAATTGCTCGAAGCGTTGCGCCAGCGCCAGGAAGACCTGGCGGTGCGCCACGGCAAGCGGGTGCCGCTGGCGATCAAGATCGCTCCTGATATGAGCGATGAAGAAACCGTGCTGGTGGCCCAGGCCCTGGTGGACGCGGGCATGGATGCGGTGATCGCGACCAACACCACCCTCAGTCGCGTGGGTGTCGAAGGCCTGGCCCACGGTGACGAGGCGGGTGGTCTGTCCGGCGCGCCGGTACGGGATAAAAGCACCCATATCGTCAAGGTGCTGGCCGCCGAACTGGCAGGGCGCTTGCCGATCATCGCCGTGGGCGGGATCACCGAAGGCAGGCACGCGGCTGAAAAGATCGCGGCGGGCGCAAGCCTGGTGCAGCTGTACTCGGGCTTTATCTACAAGGGCCCCGCGCTGATTCGCGAATCGGTGGACGCGATCGCCGCGTTGCGCTGAGGATCCCACAAGGCTCGTTCCCACGCGCCCCGAAGATCGTTCCCACGCCCTGCGTGGGAATGCCGCCCAGGACGCTCCGCGTCCTGCTTTCAGCGCGTAAAATCCAACACTTGCGCAATGGTGACGCGGAGCGTCACGGGATGCATTCCCACGCGGAGCGCGGGAACGATCAGTCACAGGCAATAAAAAGGGCTCCCTGAAGGAGCCCCTGGGCCGAAGCCCGCCGCCCGGATAGGACGTGCGTGGTTAAGTCTTATCTATTCAAGTTGATGTGTCGGAATTAGCTGCCCTGATTAGCCGACGGCGTGAAGTTCGTTGAGTCTGTGGATACCCGCAGTGCCAGTCATACCGTCCCAGTTGTCGCCGCGTCCTTCTCGCCAGCCATTGATCCAGGCTTGGCGTACCGACGGTAGAGTAAATGGGCAAAGCTCACGGGATTTTCCATGAACGCCATATTGATATCCGCGTAAAAATGCTCTTTCCAACGGATCACGCTTAAGTCTTCTCATAGGGTGTTTCCCTCACTTGTTGACTGTCTTGATATCCTTCGGCCCCGTGTGGGGCCGGGCAGAGTTTTTCTGCCGTTGGTGGGCTCGCTGCCGGCGTGGCGAGCCTATGTGTCGACACCGTAACGGCGCCGACCTGTGTTGAGTTCTAACCAATAGGTCACATGGATTCAATGATCGTTTTGTCATAAGCACGTAACGATAACGATGCTATAGCCATAAGCTGGCATGGCTTTTCGCCCCTTTTCCGGGGCAAAGCCAGCTATGATGTGCCCTGCGAAGAGAATGTGTTTAATCCTTTGGTGAGAATGACCACCTGTTGCAGTCGGTTATTATTCGACGAAGGGTCGGAATATTTATTTTTGTTGCTTCAAATTCTTTTTCTGCACCGTCAATAAAGGCCCGAGGGCCCGTCAGACGGAGTGGAGCGGCACATTCGTGCCACGCGAGCGCTCTTCAAGAAAAGTGCTTGATTGAAAACCGAGCCGGCGATGCGTCGCCCGTTCATTTATTGCTGAAAAGCCTGGAATGCCCCATGTCGGACCGTTTTGAACTCTTCCTCACCTGCCCCAAGGGCCTCGAAGGCCTGCTGATCGAGGAAGCCGTCGGGCTTGGCCTTGAGGAGGCCCGCGAGCACACCTCGGCCGTGCGCGGCATGGCCGACATGGAAACCGCCTACCGCCTGTGCCTCTGGTCGCGCCTGGCCAACCGCGTGCTGCTGGTACTCAAGCGCTTCCCGATGAAGGACGCCGAAGACCTCTATCACGGCGTGCTGGATATCGAATGGGCCGACCACATGGTCAGCGACGGCAGCCTGGCGGTTGAGTTCAGCGGCCACGGCTCGGGCATCGACAACACCCACTTCGGCGCGCTGAAGGTCAAGGATGCGATCGTCGACAAGCTGCGCACCCCGACCGGCGAACGGCCGTCCATCGATAAGATCAACCCGGACCTGCGCATTCACCTGCGCCTGGACCGTGGCGAAGCCATTCTGTCCCTCGACCTGTCCGGCCACAGCCTGCACCAGCGCGGCTACCGCCTGCAGCAGGGCGCCGCGCCGTTGAAGGAAAACCTGGCGGCGGCGATCCTGATCCGCGCCGGCTGGCCGCGCATTGCTGCCGAAGGCGGCGCATTGACCGACCCGATGTGCGGTGTGGGCACCTTCCTGGTCGAAGGCGCCATGATCGCCGCCGACATGGCCCCCAACCTCAACCGCGAACTGTGGGGCTTCACCACCTGGCTCGGACACGTCCCGGCGCTGTGGAAGAAACTGCACGCCGAGGCCACCGAACGTGCCGCTGTCGGCATGAACAAAACCCCGCTGTGGGTGCGCGGCTACGAAGCCGATCCGCGCCTGATCCAGCCGGCCCGCAACAACATCGAGCGCGCAGGCCTGAGCCACTGGATCAAGGTGTACCAGGGCGAAGTCGGCACCTTCGAGCCGCGCCCGGACCAGAACCAGAAAGGCCTGGTGATCTGCAACCCGCCGTACGGCGAGCGTCTGGGTGACGAAGCCAGCCTGTTGTACCTCTACCAGAACCTTGGCGAGCGTCTGCGTCAGGCCTGCCTGGGTTGGGAAGCCGCCGTGTTCACCGGCGCGCCGGACCTGGGCAAGCGCATGGGCATTCGCAGCCACAAACAGTATTCGTTCTGGAACGGCGCCTTGCCGTGCAAATTGTTGCTGATCAAGGTCAACCCCGATCAGTTCGTCACCGGCGAGCGCCGTACCCCTGAGCAGCGCCAGGCTGAACGTGAGCAGGCGGCCTATGATCAGGCCCCGGCCGAGCCGGCGGAGCGTCAGTACAACAAGAACGGCAACCCGATCAAGCCGGCCCCGGCCCCGGTGGTCGAACAGGCGCGCTTGAGCGAAGGCGGGCAGATGTTCGCCAACCGCCTGCAGAAGAATCTCAAGCTGCTGGGCAAGTGGGCCAAGCGTGAGGGCGTGGATTGCTACCGAGTGTACGACGCCGACATGCCGGAATATTCCATGGCCATCGACCTGTATCACGATTGGGTGCATGTGCAGGAATACGCCGCGCCCAAGTCCATTGACCCGGAGAAAGCCTCGGCGCGCATGTTTGACGCACTCGCGGCGATTCCCCAGGCATTGGACGTCGATAAGAGCCGGGTGGTGGTCAAGCGTCGCGAGCGCCAGAGCGGCACCAAGCAATACGAGCGCCAAAGCGCCCAGGGCAAGTTCACCGAAGTCAGCGAAGGCGGCGTGAAGCTGCTGGTCAACCTCACCGACTACCTGGACACCGGCCTGTTCCTTGATCACCGGCCGATGCGCATGCGCATCCAGAAGGAGGCGGCCGGCAAGCGCTTCCTCAACCTGTATTGCTACACCGCCACCGCCAGTGTGCACGCGGCCAAGGGCGGCGCGCGCAGCACCACCAGTGTCGATTTGTCCAAGACCTATCTGGACTGGGCGCGGCGCAATTTTTCCCTCAACGGGTTCTCCGACAAGAACCGCCTGGAACAGGGTGACGTGATGGCGTGGCTGGAAGCCAGTCGTGACGAGTTCGACATGATTTTCATCGATCCGCCGACCTTCTCCAATTCCAAGCGCATGGAAGGCATCTTCGACGTACAGCGTGACCACGTGCAGTTGCTCGACCTGGCCATGGCACGCCTGGCGCCGGGGGGCGTGTTGTACTTCTCGAACAACTTCCGCAAGTTCCAGCTGGAAGACAACCTCAGCGAACGCTATGCGGTCGAAGAGATCAGCGACAAGACCCTCGACCCGGATTTCGCGCGTAATGCGAAGATCCACCGGGCCTGGAAAATCACTGCACGCTGAGTAGCCAATGTGGGAGGTAGGAGCGAGCTTGCTCGCGAAAAACGTCAAAGATAACGCGTGCTTCCTGAATGAACGCGGTGCCTGAGAGTTTTTCGCGAGCAAGCTCGCTCCTACCTGACGGTATTAGGGCAAGCCCCCTCCCACATTAAGCGTGCGCACTTTTTACGCTGGTCAAACACCCGACCGATGGCTATAACTTAACGTCCAGCCAAAGTGACACCCCCGCACGCTGGCGCTGTGAGTGTTGCCTATGCCGATGCAAGCCGTACGCCCGAAAATCCTTGGTTTAATCAGTGAACAGGCATCGGCTTGGCTGGTGGCATTGGTGGTAGTGGCAACCGGTAGCGCGCTGACCCTGGTGATCGCGTGGGCCGCTGCCGACCTCTATCAGCAACAGGTGCGCCAGCGCTTTCA
This sequence comes from Pseudomonas orientalis, assembly GCF_001439815.1. Classification (GTDB taxonomy): domain Bacteria; phylum Pseudomonadota; class Gammaproteobacteria; order Pseudomonadales; family Pseudomonadaceae; genus Aquipseudomonas; species Aquipseudomonas orientalis. The sequence goes on from NZ_JYLM01000001.1 coordinate 118,871, forward strand.
GTTGCTGGTCAACGAGCGCTACAGCCGGATTCAGGAACGCTTCGAAGATCAGCAGCTGCGCCTGGATACCCTGCGCCGCTTCTTCGTCAACTCCGGTGAAGTGTCCCGCGCCGAATTTGACGGCTTCGCCCAGCCCCTGTTGTTGCACGCGCGTGCCTATGCCTGGGCGCCGCGAGTGCCTGGGGATCAGCGCAGCCAATTCGAACAGGCGATCTCGCGCCAGCGTGGCGCGCCTTTCACTATCCGCGAACTGAATTCGGCAGGTGAACTGGCGCCGGCTTCCGAGCGCGATGAATACGTACCGGTCTTATACAGCCAGACCCAGAGTCTGTTGGGCTCGCCGTTGGGTTTTGACCTGCTGGCCCAACCGCTGCGGCGTGCGGTTGTCGAGCGCGCGCAAGCCAGCGGCCAGGCGGCGGTGTCCCAGCCCATGCAACTGGTGGGCGTGGAGCCCGCGTATGCCGCCGGGGTACTGCTGGTGGCGCCGGTCAGCAAGACGGGCGATCCCCAGCCGTACGGTTATGTCATGGCGGTGATCAGCATGCGCCAGCTGGTGGCCGAGGGTTTGCCCAAGTCGAGCCGGGACAACCTGGTGATGCAGATCGTCGACACCTCCGACACTGAGCAGCGTGTGCTGTATGCGTCCAGCAATGTGCCTGGCGACAGTGGCCTTGTCGCTGCTCGACGTCTTACCCTCGGAGACCATGTCTACGCGCTGAGCCTGCGAGCCAGCGAGGCATTTGACGAGGCCAACCATTCTTCGACCAAGACCATCCTGGCCATGGGCGTGCTGCTGAGTGTGCTGCTCTCGGCCTTGCTCTACGTGCTGGTCAGCCAACGCCAACGGGCGCTGACACTGGTGGAGCAACGCACCGCGCAGTTGCGCCTGCGTGAACAGGAGCTGCGCGGTGCGCACGGCCAATTGCGCAGCGTGCTGAACGCGGCGACGCAGGTCGCGATCATTGCCACTGACTTGCGCGGTGTCATCAACATGTTCAATGCCGGCGCCGAACGGATGCTGGGGTTCAAGGGCGAGCAGGTGGTGGGCCGCCTGACGCTGGAAAGCCTGCATCTGGCCTCGGAGCTCGAGGCCCGCGCCACGCGGTTGAGCGCGGCGCTGGGCAAGCGGATTGCGCCGAGCCAGGCGATGCTGGTGGACAGTCCGGACAGTCGGCACGACGCCCGCGAGTGGACGCTGGTACGTGAGGACGCCAGCCTCTTGACCGTGAACATGCTGACCACTGTGCTGCTGGATGATCATGGCCTGTGGGTCGGGCACCTGGCCATTTACCTGGATGTCACTGAGCAGAAGCGTGCCTACGAGGCCCTGGCCGCGCGGGATCGCTTGCTGAAAAAGCTCAGTGCCCATGTACCTGGCGGTATCTTCCAGTTCACGCTGGAACCCCACGATCACTGGCGCTTCATTTATGCCAGCGAAGGCATGCGCGATATCTATGAAATCGAGCTGGGCGTGTTGCAGCAGGATGGGGGCAAAGTCCTGGAACGCATTCATCCACAGGACCTTGAGCGGGTACGCGCGTCGATACGCTTGTCGGCGCTGCAATTGAGCCATTGGCGCGAGGAATATCGCGTGCAGTTGCCACAGCGAGGCTTGCGCTGGATTCGTGGCGAAGCGACCCCGGAGGAATTACCTGGCGGCGGTACGTTGTGGCACGGCTATGTATCGGATATTTCCGATCTCAAGCGTGTGGAAGACGAATTGCGCACGCTGTCCATCACCGACTCCCTGACCGGCATCCACAATCGCCGGTATTTCCAGGACCGCATGAAGATCGAACTGCTGCGCCTGAACCGCACGTCGGGCGCGCTGGCGGTAATCATGCTGGATATCGACCACTTCAAGCGGATCAACGACCAGCACGGGCATGGTGTCGGGGATGGAGTATTGCAGGAGCTGTGCAGGCGAATCAGCCAGCGCCTGCGCCGCACCGACGTATTCTGCCGGCTGGGCGGGGAAGAGTTCGTGGTGCTTTGCCCGCATACCGATGGCGCCCAGGCCTATGGCCTGGCGATGGAGTTGTGGCAGTCGTTGCGCAGCGTGCCGATGGCGCCGGTGGGCGTCGTCACCGCCAGCTTCGGGGTCGCCAGCTGGCGCATCGATGAAGGTATCGATGGGTTGCTGCTGCGCGCGGACTCGGCTGTCTATGTCGCCAAACAGGCGGGCAGGGACCGGGTGGAGCCCGCCCCACAGGCTGATCCGCTGTTCTAGAGGACCGGCGCGGCTGCCACCGCCTTCGGCTGGCGATACAGGTCAAGCAGCACCTGGTCCAGCACCGACGACGCGCCCCACGGCTTGGAGTCGTTGAGAATCGCCACCACCGCCCAGGTGTTGCCATTGTTGTCGCGGCTGAACCCGGCGATGGCGCGCACGGTGTTCAAGGTACCGGTCTTCACATGGGCTTCGCCGCGCATGGCGGTAGTCTTCAGGCGTTTACGCATGGTGCCGTCGGTGCCGGCGATCGGCAGCGAACTGATGTATTCGGCGGCGTAGGGGCTTTTCCAGGCCGCTTGCAGCATGGCGGCCATCTCACGGGCGCTGACCCGTTCGGCGCGGGACAGGCCGGAGCCGTTCTCCATCACCAGGTGGGGCGCGGTAATGCCTTTTTTCGCCAGCCACTGACGCACCACGCGTTGCGCGGCCTTGGCGTCGTCGCCATCGGCATCGTTGCGAAACTGCGCGCCGAGGCTCAGGAACAGTTGCTGGGCCATGGTGTTGTTACTGTATTTGTTGATGTCGCGGATAATTTCCGCCAGGTCCGGCGAGAACGCACGGGCCAGCACCTTGGCATCCTTGGGCACCGGCGCCTGGATATCGCGGCCCTGGATGGTGCCGCCCAATTCCTTCCAGATCGCACGCACGGCGCCGGCGGTGTAGGTGGCATGGTCGAGCAGCGACAGGTAGGTCTGCGAACTGCAACCGTCCGCCAACTGGCCACTGACGGTCACGGTTACACTGCCGTCGGCGGCGGTCACCGGGCTGTAGCGCACATCGCCGGTGCACTGTTTGGCGTTGGACACTTTCACCTGGTTGTCGATGCGAACGGTCGCAATCGGCGGCTCGACCGACACGATCACCCGCCCGGCGTCATTGCGTGTCACGAAGCGCAGGGCCTTGAGGTTGACCAGCAGGGCGTCGGGCTTGACCAGGAACGGCTTGTTCTCGTCGTTGCCGTCGTCATTGAATTCCGGCAATTGTGGCTGCTGGAAGAAGTTGCGATCCAGGACCAGGTCGCCGGTGACCTGCTGCACGCCGTTGGCGCGCAGGTCGCGCATCAACAGCCAGAGCTTTTCCATGTTCAGCTTGGGATCGCCGCCGCCCTTGAGATACAGGTTGCCGCGCAACACGCCACCACTGAGCACGCCGTCGGTGTAGAACTCGGTTTTCCACTGATGATTGGGGCCGAGCATTTCCAGGGCCGCGTAGGTGGTCACCAGTTTCATGGTGGAGGCCGGGTTTACCGAAACGTCGGCATTGAACACGGTCGGCGTACCGGGGCCGTTCAAGGGCAGCATCACCAGGGACAAGGCGGTATTTTGCAGTTTGGCCTTCTGAAGGGCCTGGGCAACGCTGGGGGGCAGGGTGGTATTGATGGGGGCGGCGGTGGCATGCAGGGCCAATGGCAGGAGAACACCGGCAAGGAAAACAGAACGCAACGATTTGATCATAAAAAATAAGACCCTACTGCTGAGAAGGGTGAAAAAGGCGAGGGGTATATAAGAAAAATCCCTCATTGGTCATGAAAGTGTCGGCATTATGCCCCAAGCCGAGCTTACTTGTAGCTGAACGATAGCGGGTAATCCGGGTTTTTTTATCGGCAAAGCGCCGCCCGTCCCAGAGAGTCGGGCAATCGCCGCCTTAAACTGCTAAAGTGCCGGCCGTTATTACTTAAGAGGATTGTTCCAATGGCGACTAACCGTTCCCAGCGTCTGCGCAAAAAACTGTGCGTTGATGAATTTCAAGAGCTGGGTTTCGAACTGAACCTGGACTTCAAAGAAGGCCTGAGTGAAGAAGCTATCGACGCTTTCCTCGAAGCATTCATCAAAGAAGCCATGGAAGCCAACGGTCTGGGTTATGTCGGCGGCGATGACTACGGTCTGGTTTGCCTGCAGAAGCGCGGCTCGGTCAACGAAGAGCAGCGTGCTGCCGTTGAGGCCTGGCTGAAAACCCGTTCCGAGCTGACCAAGGCTGAAGTCAGCCCGTTGCTGGACGTGTGGTATCCGGAAAAGCCGATCAACGCGGCCAAGTGATACCAAACAAAACGGCGACCTGAGGGTCGCCGTTTTTTTATGCCTTGCGTCCGTTCAGGATCAGCAGCGTCAACACTCCCGCCACAATTCCCCAGAACGCCGAACCGATGGAAAACAACGTCAGGCCTGACGCCGTGACCATGAAGGTGATCAGCGCCGCTTCCCGTTCCTTGGGCTCATTCATGGCGATGCTCAGCCCATTGATGATCGAGCCAAACAACGCCAATGCCGCAATCGACAGCACCAGTTCCTTGGGCAATGCCGCGAACAGTGCCGCCAACGTGGCGCCGAAGACTCCGGCAATCCCGTAGAACACCCCGCACCAGACGGCTGCGGTGTAGCGCTTGTTGCGGTCTTCATGAGCATGCGGCCCGGTGCAGATCGCCGCGCTGATGGCCGCCAGGTTGATGCCGTGGGAGCCAAAGGGCGCCAGCACCAGCGAGGCCAGGCCTGTGGTGGTGATCAGTGGCGAGGCCGGCACGGTGTAGCCGTCGGCGCGCAGCACGGCGACCCCCGGCATGTTCTGCGAGGTCATCGCCACCACGAACAGCGGGATGCCGATGCTGATGGTCGCCGCCAGCGAGAAGTGCGGCGTGGTCCACACCGGTGTCGCGACTTCCAGATGAAAGCCGCTGAAATCCAGCAGCCCCATCAAGCCCGACAGCAGGGTGCCGCTCACCAGCGCGGCCAGCACCGCATAACGCGGCGACAGGCGCTTGATGATCAGGTAAGTGAAAAACATCCCCAGCACCAGGCCGGTGCGATGCTGCGCGGCGACGAAGATTTCACTGCCGATCTTGAACAGAATCCCCGCCAGCAACGCCGCCGCCAGTGAGGCGGGGATGCGCTTGACCAGTTTTTCAAAGCTGCCGGTCAGCCCGCAGATCGTCACCAGTACCGCGCAGGTGATGTAGGCACCGATGGCCTCGCCGTAACTGACCCCGCCCAGGCTCGTGATCAACAGCGCCGCGCCGGGTGTGGACCAGGCGATGGTGATCGGCGTGCGGTAGCGCAGGGACAGGCCGATGCTGCACACCGCCATGCCGATGGAAATCGCCCAGATCCACGAGGAAATCTGCGCCGTGGTCAAACCGGCGGCCTGGCCGGCCTGGAACATCAGCACCAGCGAGCTGGTGTAACCGGTCATCATCGCGATGAAACCGGCGACGACGGCCGAAGGTGACGTGTCGGCCAGCGGGCGTAACGGCGCTTGGATGGCGTCGGTCATGGAAAGGTGTTCCTTTTACCTGACTCCGCACGCTGTAGGAGCGAGCTTGCTCGCGAAAATCGCCAACGATAACGCGGGCAATCAGATTAAACGCGGCGCCCTTGGGTTCTTCGCGAGCAAGCTCGCTCCTACAGTGGGATGTCGTTCATGGGAAATCGTGGAATCAAGCCTAAACTCAAACGTAACGACCCATTGCAATACAGCCGGCGCCGCAAACAGCCGTACAGTGTGTTGGCGCAGTGGGTTGTGTACAATGTGCCCTGTTTTCAGGTGATACTTGCCAGCGTACCGTTGTTGCCGTATTACCTTATTTCGCCGCCGTTCTCCAAACCCGAGTGCCCATGAACGAACAGTTGCAACCTCTCAAGAAACAACCGCGAGCCGGCAAGACCGGTCGCAGCGGAACCCAGGACGATATCGTCTACGCGCATATCTTCGAAGCTATCCTCGAACAACGCCTGGCACCCGGTACCAAATTGAGTGAAGAGGCACTGGGCGAAATCTTCGGCGTGAGCCGCACCATCATTCGCCGCGCATTGTCGCGCCTGGCCCATGAAGGCGTGGTGTTGCTGCGGCCCAACCGTGGCGCGGTCGTCGCCAGCCCGAGCGTCGAGGAGGCCCGGCAGGTGTTCATGGCGCGGCGTCTGGTGGAGCGCGCGATCACCGAGTTGGCGGTGCAGCACGCCACCGCCGAGCAACTGGCCGAATTGCGCCAGATGGTCAACGATGAACGCGACAGTTTCTCCCGGGGGGACCGTGGTGCCGGCATTCGCCTCTCCGGCGAATTCCACCTGAAGCTGGCCGAGGCGGCGAAGAACGCGCCGCTGATCAGCTTCCAGCGCAGCCTGGTGTCCCAGACCTCATTGATCATCGCCCAGTACGAAAGCGGCAACCGCTCGCACTGTTCCTACGATGAACACACCCAGTTGATCGACGCGATCGAAGCCCGGGATGCGGTACTCGCGGTGGATCTGATGATGCATCACATGGATCACATCGACAGCAAGCTCAACCTCGATGAGGAGAGTGCGTCGGATGATTTGCATGCAGTGTTCTCGCATCTGTTGCAGACCAAAAAGGCGGGGCGCTCGTCTGTAAAGTTGTAATTTCCCCGACACACCGGGAATAAAAAGGTGGGAGGGGGCTTGCCCCCGATAGCAGTGTGTCAGTCACAAATAGGTTGGCTGATACACCGCAATCGGGGGCAAGCCCCCTCCCACATTTTTTGATTTGTGTTGTGGCTGGGATCAGCGTTGATGCACCAGATTGCCGGCCGCATAGGTCTGCATCACCGCCCGATCATCCCCCAGTGTCATCAACACAAACAACGTCTCGGCAATGTTATTGGCCTGCTTCAAGCGATAGCTGAGCAGCGGCGTGGCGTTGTAGTCCAGCACCAGAAAGTCCGCATCCGTGCCCGGCTGCAAGGTGCCGATCCTGTCTTCCAGGCGCAACGCCCGCGCACCGCCCAGGGTCGCCAGGTACAGCGACTTGAACGGGCTCAATCGCGCGCCCTGCAACTGCATGACCTTGTAGGCTTCATTCAGGGTTTGCAGCAGCGAGAAGCTGGTACCGCCGCCCACGTCGGTGCCCAGGCCGACATTCAGTTTGTGCTTCTCGGCCATCGGCAGGTTGAACAGGCCGCTGCCGAGGAACAGGTTCGACGTCGGGCAGAACGCCACGGCCGAGCCGGTCTCGGCCAGCCGTGCGCACTCGTCGTCGCACAGGTGCACGCCATGGGCAAAAACGGAGCGTTCGCCGAGCAGTTTGTAATGGTCGTACACGTCCAGATAGCCGTCGCGCTCGGGGAACAGCGCCTTCACCCATTCGACTTCCTGCTTGTTCTCACTGATGTGGGTCTGCATGTACAGGTCCGGGTACTCGCCCAGCAATTGCCCGGCCAGCGCCAGTTGCTCCGGCGTGCTGGTGGGGGCGAAGCGTGGCGTCACCGCGTAATGCAGGCGGCCCTTGCCGTGCCAGCGCTCGATCAGCGCCTTGCTTTGCTGGTAGCTGGATTGCGGCGTGTCGGTCAGATATTCCGGCGCATTGCGGTCCATCATCACCTTGCCGGCAATCATGCGCAGGTCGAGTTTTTCGGCGGCTTCAAAGAATGCGTTCACCGACTGCGGGTGCACGCTGCCGAACACCAGCGCGGTGGTGGTGCCGTTGCGCAGCAGTTCCTTGATGAAGATGTCCGCGACTTCCTCGGCGTGGGCCTTGTCGGCGAACTGGCTTTCACAGGGGAAGGTGTAGGTGTTGAGCCAGTCCAGCAACTGCTCGCCATAGGCGCCGACCATGCCGGTCTGCGGCAGGTGGATGTGGGTGTCGATCAGGCCGGGGGTGATCAAGGCGTCCTGGTAGTGAGTAATGTCGATGTCAGCGGGCAGTGTCGGCAGCAGGTCGCTGGCGTGGCCGAGCGCACTGATCTGGCCGTTATCGATCACCAGCAGGCCGTCTTCGAAATACTCGTAGGACGCTTCGATGCCCACGACGGCAGGGTCATCGAGGCTGTGCAGAATGGCGGCGCGGTAGGCTTTGCGGGTCAAAGGCATGGTCATCTCAATTGATAGCTTGGCTGCGGCGTGACACCGGCAGCAATTTGGCAATGGGTTCGGCGCTGGCGGTGTGCTGGCCGAAATTGGCGTTATAGGTGGCGATGATTTCGCCGGCGATGGAAATGGCGATTTCCACCGGCAATTTGCCCTTCACCTCGGTGAGGCCCATGGGGCAGCGCATGCGTTGCAGTTGCGCGGTGTCGAAGCCGCGGTCGCGCAGGCGGTGTTCGAATTTCACGCGCTTGGTTTTCGAGCCGATCAGGCCGAAGTAGGCAAAATCATTGCGCTTGAGCAGGGCGGCGGTGAGTTGCAGGTCCAGCGCGTGGTTGTGGGTCATGACGATGCAGTAACTGCCCACCGGCAAGTCGGCGATTTCGTCGACCGGCTCTTCGCTGACGATTTTACGCACGCCTTGCGGGATGTTCTGCGGGAATTCCTGCTCACGGGAATCGATCCAGCGCACCCGGCACGGCAGGCTCGCCAGCAACGGCACCAGCGCCCGCCCGACATGGCCTGCGCCGAATACCGCGATCTGCGCCTGCACCTGGCCCATCGGTTCGAACAGCAGCACCGTCACGCCGCCGCAGCACTGGCCCAGGCTGGCGCCGAGGCTGAAGCGCTCCAGATGGGTGTTCTGCTGGCCACGGGCGAGCATCTCACGGGCGATCTGCATCGCCTTGTATTCCAGGTGCCCTCCGCCGATGGTGTCGAAGGTGTGGGCGGCGCTGATCACCATTTTGGAGCCGGCATTGCGCGGCGTGGAGCCGAGCTCTTCGATGATGGTCACCAGTACGCAGGGCTCGCCCTGGTTCTGCAGGTCGGCGAGGGCGCTGATCCAGTTGTTCATAGTCACCTCTTGTGGTGTCTGTCAGGCCGTCATCGGGGCAAGCCCCCTCCCACACTTGAATGTATTCACAGTTCAAAATGTGGGAGGGGGCTTGCCCCCGATGGCAGCGCCTCGGTCTAGAGCGAAGCCAACTCGGTTTCGGTATCCACAGCTACAGCGGCGCTCAACCTGCGCATCTGCTCACACCCCCACAACACCCGCTCTGGCGTGGCCGGCGCGTCGATCTTCGGCTGCTGGCGATAGTCAGCCAGACTCGCCACGGCGTCCTTGATCGCGCACCACGAGGCGATCCCGAGCATGAACGGCGGCTCACCCACGGCCTTGGAATGGAACACCGTGTCTTCCGGGTTCTTGCGGTTTTCCACCAGCTTCACCCGCAGGTCCAGCGGCATGTCGGCCACCGCCGGGATCTTGTAGCTGGCCGGACCGTTGGTCATGAGCTTGCCTTTGCTGTTCCACACCAGCTCTTCCATGGTCAGCCAGCCCATGCCCTGGATAAACCCGCCTTCGACCTGGCCGATGTCGATGGCCGGGTTAAGCGAGGCGCCCACGTCATGGAGGATGTCGGTGCGCAGCATCTTGTATTCGCCGGTCAGGGTGTCGACGATCACTTCGCAGCAGGCCGCGCCGAACGCGAAGTAGTAGAACGGCCGTCCGCGCGACTGGCTGCGGTCGTAGAAGATCTTCGGGGTCTTGTAGAAGCCGGTGCTCGACAGCGAGACCTGGGCGAAATACGCCTGCTGGATCAGCGCCTCGAAGCTCAGTATCTGCTCACGCACGCGCACATGGCCGTTGCGAAATTGCACATCCGCTTCGCTGACGTCGTACTTGCGCGCGGCAAATTCCACCAGGCGCTGCTTGATGGTTTCGGCGGCGTTCTGCGCGGCCTTACCGTTCAGGTCGGCACCGCTGGAGGCCGCGGTTGGCGAAGTGTTCGGCACTTTGTCGGTGTTGGTGGCGGTGATCTGCACGCGGTCGATGTCGACCTGGAACACTTCGGCCACCACCTGGGCGACCTTGGTGTTCAGGCCCTGGCCCATCTCGGTGCCGCCATGGTTCAGGTGAATGCTGCCGTCGGTGTAGATATGGATGAGCGCGCCGGCCTGGTTGAGGAAGCTCGCGGTGAACGAAATACCGAACTTGACCGGGGTCAGCGCCAGGCCTTTTTTCAGGATCGGGCTGTGGGCGTTGTATAAACGAATCGCTTCGCGGCGCTCGGCGTATTGGCTGCTGGCTTCCAGTTCGGCGGTCATTTCTTCGAGCATGTTGTGCTCGACGGTCTGGTAGTAGTGGGTGACGTTGCGCTCGGTCTTGCCGTAGTAGTTGGCCTTGCGCACGGCCAACGGATCCAGCGCCAGGTGGCGGGCAATGGCGTCCATCACTTCCTCGATGGCGACCATGCCCTGGGGGCCGCCGAAGCCGCGATAGGCGGTGTTGGACGCGGTGTTGGTCTTGCAGCGATGGCCGTTGACCGTGGCATCGCCCAGGTAATACGAATTATCGGCGTGGAACATCGCGCGGTCGACAATCGAGTTGGACAGGTCCGGCGAACAGCCGCAGTTGCCGGCCAGTTCCAGGTTGATGCCGTGCAAGCGGCCGTTGTCGTCAAAGCCCACGTCATATTCGATATAGAAAGGGTGGCGCTTGCCGGTCATCAGCATGTCTTCCACACGCGGCAGGCGCATCTTGGTCGGCTGGCCGGTTAGGCGCGCCACCACCGCGCACAGGCAGGCCGGGCTGGCGGCCTGGGTTTCCTTGCCGCCGAAACCACCGCCCATGCGACGCATGTCGACCACGATCTTGTTCATAGACACGTCGAGCACTTCGGCCACCAGCTTCTGCACCTCGGTGGGGTTTTGCGTGGAGCAATAGACGATCATGCCACCGTCTTCGGTGGGCATTACCGAAGAGATCTGGGTTTCCAGGTAGAAGTGTTCCTGGCCGCCGATATGCAGCGTGCCCTGAATACGGTGCTTGGCACTCGCCAGCGCAGACGCCGAATCGCCGCGTTGGTGCGTGTGGCTGTCGAGCACAAAGTGTTTGTTGCGAAACGCCTCGACCACATCCAGTACCGGCTCCAGGTCTTCGTATTCGATCACCGCCGCCATCGCCGCTTTGCGCGCGGTCTCAAGATCGCGGGCGGCCACGGCCAGCAGCACCTGGCCCACAAACTGCACGGTATCGATGGCCAGCAGCGGATCGCCGGGCATCAACGGGCCGATGTCTTTCAGGCCCGGTACGTCTTCGTGGGTGATCACAATGCGCACGCCATCGAAGGCGTAGCAGGGCGCCGTGTCGATGCTGAGGATTTTCGCGTGGGCGCGGTCGGACAGGCGCGCATACAGGTGCAACTGGTTGGGAAATTCGAGGCGGTCGTCGATGTACTGCGCTTCACCGCTGACATGCTTGGCGGCGCTGTCATGCTTGACGCTGCGGCCGACCCCGGTGGTCAGGTCCTGGGCAAACAGTTCGGCCAGTTCGGCCTGGGTTTTTACCACGGCATGATGGTTAGACATAAGCGGTCACCCGAGTCTCGATGTGCGGCGTTTGCAGTTCGATGAAGTATTTGCGCAGCAGGTTCTGCGCGCTGAGCAGGCGGTATTCCTTGCTGGCGCGGAAGTCCGAAAGCGGAGTGAAATCCTCGGCCAGCGCGGCGCAGGCTTTCTCGACGGTGGCGGCATTCCAGGTGGCGCCGATCAATACCGTTTCGCAGTGTTTGGCGCGTTTTGGCGTGGCGGCCATGCCGCCGAAGGCGACGCGGGCGTCACGGATCACACCGTTGTCGAGCTTCAAGTTGAACGCGGCGCAAACGGCGGAAATATCGTCGTCCAGGCGCTTGGACACCTTGTAGGCGCGAAACAGCGCGTGGCCCTTGGGCACGATGATTTTCTCGATGAATTCGCTGTCCTGGCGGGCGGTGACGCGGTAGTCGATAAAGTAGTCTTCCAGTGCCAGGGTGCGACGGGTCTGGCCCTTGCACAGCACCATCTGCGCACCGAGGGCGATCAGCAGCGGCGGCGAATCACCAATGGGCGAGGCGTTGCCGATATTGCCGCCCAGGGTGCCCTGGTTGCGGATCTGCAGGGAGGCAAAGCGGTGCAGCAAGTCGCCGAAGTCGGGGTATTCGTGATGCAGCGCGGCGTAGCAGTCGGAGAGGGCGGTGGCGGCGCCGATTTCCAGGCGGTCATCGAAGGCGTCGATGCGCTTCATTTCTTCGATGTTGCCGACGTAGATCATCACCGGCAGGGTGCGATGGAACTGGGTGACTTCCAGCGCCAGGTCGGTGCCGCCGGCCAGCAGGCGGGCTTGGGGATAGGCGTCGTAGAGATCGGCCAGGTCGGCAACGGTCAACGGCACCAGGCACCGTTTGTCGCCGCTGTTGAGTTCGCCGGTTTGCGTTGGCGCAATCGCCTTGAGCTGCGCGATGGTCTGGGCTTCACGGCTGTCGAACTGGTCCTGGGGCTTGTTGCAACAGGCCTGTTCGGCCGCCGCCAGAATCGGGCGGTAACCGGTGCAGCGGCACAGGTTGCCGGCCAGGGCTTCGTGGGCTTTCTGGCTGTCGGGCGCGTCGCTGTTCTTTTGCAGGGCAAACAACGACATCACAAAGCCCGGGGTGCAGAAGCCGCACTGTGAACCGTGGCATTCGACCATCGCCTGTTGCACGCTGTGCAGTTGGCCCTGGTGCTTGAGGTCTTCGACACTGATCAGTTGCTTGCCGTGCAGCGACGAGACAAAGGTCAGGCACGAGTTGAGGCTGCGATAACGGATCTGCTCGACGCCTTGATCGTTGCGGTGCAACTCGCCGACGACCACGGTGCACGCACCGCAGTCGCCGCTGGCGCAGCCTTCCTTGGTACCGGATTTGCCCACATGCTCACGCAAATAGTTGAGCACGGTCAGGTTGGGGTCCAGGGCGTGCTCGCTACGGAGTTCCTGGTTGAGTAAAAACTGGATCACGGAAGGCCTCGCAGATTCATTATTGTTGTTAACCGCTTTGCGCCGAATCTAGTCATGTCTGACTTTTCGGTCAATTGTTTTCTGACCTAAAGGTCAAGAAAATCCGGTCACAACACATTCAATTATGGTTCAGTCTTCTGGAACCGGTGTTTTCAGGGGCTTATGGCGGTTCAGGCTTGCGTGTTTCATGCCAAATTCGCCACCGTGGGCGTAGCGCCATCAGCGGGCCAATGCGCTACACTGCCGCGCTTGTACCGATAGAAGATTTTGAAGGGAAAACATGACGTTCAAGGCGCCGGACAGTCTCGCCGAGCAAATCGCTCACCACCTCGCCGAACGTATCATTCGCGGCGATCTCAAGCCTGGGGAGCGGATCCAGGAACAGAAGGTCACGCTGGCGCTGAATGTCAGCCGTGGTTCCGTGCGCGAAGCCTTGCTGATCCTCGAACGCCGGCACCTGATCGCGATCCTGCCGCGCCGTGGCGCTCATGTCACTGAACTGACCGCACACAAGGTGCAGAGCCTGTGCACGTTGATGGGCGAAATGTACATCCTGCTCGGCAACGCAGTGGCCGAAGGCTGGCAGACCCAGGCCGACATGGCGCCCTTCCTGCAGATCCAGCAGCGTCTGATGGCCAGCTACGAGCGCCAGGACATCCGCGCCTTTGTCGAAGAAAGCTTCAATGTGATGCGCGCTGCGTACCCCTTCGCCAATAACCCGTACCTGCAGGAAACCGTCGAGAACCTGCAGCCGGCGATGAACCGCGCCTACTACCTGGCCCTTGACCAGCGCAAGGCGGAAATGAGCGAGTACCTCACGCTATTCGAGCAATTGCTCGCTGCCGTACTGGCCCGTGACCTGGCGCAGATCCGCCAGGTGCTGTCGGCCTACTGCCAGCGCAGCAGCTCGCTGGTGATCGCCGCGTTGGCGGACGCCTAAACGTGCGGCTCAAGTGCATCAAACTGGCGGGGTTCAAATCCTTCGTCGACCCGACCACGGTGAACTTCCCCAGTAACATGGCGGCGGTGGTCGGGCCCAATGGCTGCGGCAAGTCGAACATCATCGACGCCGTGCGCTGGGTGATGGGCGAGAGCTCGGCGAAAAATCTGCGTGGCGAGTCGATGACCGACGTCATCTTCAACGGCTCCACCAGTCGCAAGCCGGTGAGCCAGGCCAGTATCGAGTTGGTGTTCGACAACTCCGACGGCACCTTGATTGGCGAATACGCGGCCTACGCGGAAATCTCCATCCGCCGCAAGGTTACGCGCGACAGCCAGAACAGTTACTTCCTCAACGGCACCAAATGCCGTCGACGCGACATCACCGATATTTTCCTCGGCACAGGCCTGGGCCCGCGCAGCTATTCGATCATCGAGCAGGGCATGATCTCCAAGCTGATCGAAGCCAAGCCCGAAGACCTGCGCAACTTTATCGAGGAAGCGGCCGGTATCTCCAAATACAAGGAGCGCCGCCGCGAGACCGAAAACCGCATTCGCCGCACCCACGAAAACCTCGCCCGCCTGACCGACCTGCGCGAAGAGCTGGAGCGCCAGTTGGAGCGCCTGCACCGCCAGGCCCAGGCCGCCGAGAAGTATCAGGAATACAAGGCCGAAGAGCGCCAGCTCAAGGCACAGCTGTCGGCCCTGCGCTGGCAGGCGCTGAACGACCAGGTCGGCCAGCGCGAAGCGATCATCGGCACCCAGGAAGTCAGCTTTGAAGCGCTGGTGGCCGAGCAGCGCAACGCCGATGCCAGCATCGAACGCCTGCGCGACGGGCACCATGAACTGTCCGAGCGCTTCAATCTGGTGCAGGGCCGCTTCTATTCGGTGGGCGGCGACATCGCCCGCGTCGAACAGAGCATCCAGCACGGCCAGCAACGCCTGCGTCAGTTGCAGGACGATCTGAAGGAAGCCGAACGCGCACGCCTGGAGACCGAGTCGCACCTGGGCCACGACCGCACCTTGCTGCTGACCCTGGGCGAAGAGCTGGACATGCTCACCCCCGAGCAGGAAATCACCAGCGCCGCCGCCGAAGAAGCGGCGGCCGCCCTTGAAGAAGCCGAAACCGGCATGCACGGCTGGCAGGAACAGTGGGACACGTTCAACCTCACATCCGCCGAACCGCGGCGCCAGGCCGAGGTGCAGCAATCGCGTATCCAGCAACTGGAAACCAGCATGGAACGCCTGGCTGAACGCCAGCGCCGCCTGCAGGAAGAGCGCGTGTTGCTCGCCGCCGACCCGGAAGATGCGGCGATCATGCAGTTGAGCGAGCAACTGGCCGAAAGTGAAATGACTCTCGAAGAGCTTGAGGCCAGCGAAGAGCAGCAAGTGGAGCGCCTCGAGCAACTGCGCCAGCAATTGCAAACCGCGACCCAGGCGCAGCAACAGGCCCAGGGTGATTTGCAGCGGCTCAACGGGCGCTTGGCATCCCTTGAGGCCCTCCAGCAAGCGGCGTTGGACCCCGGCACCGGCACCGCCGAATGGCTGCGCGACCAGCACCTGGCCGAGCGCCCGCGCCTGGCCGAAGGCTTGAAGGTCGAGGCCGGTTGGGAGCTGGCCGTGGAAACCGTGCTGGGCGCCGACCTGCAAGCCGTGCTGGTGGACGATTTTGGCGGCTTTGACCTCGCCGGTTTCACCCAGGGCGACCTGCGCCTGCTCAGTCCCGCAGCCGATGGCACGCGGGTGCCGGGCAGCCTGCTGGACAAGGTCGAGGCGGCGATTGACCTGTCGCCGTGGCTGGGCCAGGTCAAGCCGGTCGAGTCACTTGAGCAGGCCCTGGCCCAACGCGGCCAGTTAGCGGCCGGCGAAAGCCTGATCAGCCGCGACGGCTACTGGGTCGGCCGCCACTTCCTGCGGGTACGCCGTGCCAGTGAGGCCGAGAGCGGCGTATTGGCCCGTGGCCAGGAAATCATCAACCTCAGCGCCGAGCGTGAAGAGCGCGAGGCGACCCTCGAAAGCCTGGAAACCGAACTGCAAACCCTGCGCGCCACCCAGCGCCAGCAAGAGACCGGTCGCGAGCACCTGCGCCGCCTGTTGCAGGACGAAGCGCGCCAGCAAGGCGAATTGAAGGCGCAACTGTCAGCGAGCAAGGCCAAGGTCGAGCAACTGACCCTGCGCCGCACCCGCCTTGACGAAGAAGTCGCCGAAATGGGCGAACAGCGTGCGCTGGAACATGAACAGATCGGAGAAGCGCGCCTGCTGCTGCAGGAAGCCCTCGACAGCATGGCCCTGGATACCGAGCAGCGCGAACTGCTGCTGGCCCGGCGCGACAGCCTGCGTGAACGCCTCGACCGCGTGCGCCAGGAAGCGCGCCAGCACAAGGATCACGCGCATCAGTTGGCGGTGCGCCTCGGCTCCCTGCGCGCCCAGCACACGTCTACGGCCCAGGCCCTTGAACGCCTGGAGATGCAATCGGAACGCCTCACCGAAAAGCGCGAGCAGTTGAGCCTCAACCTGGAGGAGGGCGAAGCGCCGCTGGAAGAGCTGCGCCTCAAGCTTGAAGAGTTGCTCGACAAGCGCATGAGCGTCGACGAAGAACTCAAGACCGCGCAGATCGCCCTGGAGGACGCCGATCGCGAACTGCGCGACGCTGAAAAGCGCCGTACCACGGCCGAACAGCAATCCCAGCTGATTCGCGGTCAGCTCGAACAGCAGCGCATGGAGTGGCAAGCCCTGACCGTGCGTCGCAAGACCTTGCAGGACCAATTGCTCGAAGACGGCTATGACCTGCACGGCGTACTCAACACGCTGACCGCCGAGGCCAACGAGAAAGACGCCGAAGAAGAACTCGAGCGCATTGCCGCGCGTATCCAGCGACTCGGTGCGATCAACCTCGCCGCCATCGACGAGTACCAGCAGCAGTCCGAGCGCAAGTGTTACCTGGATGCCCAGAACGCCGACCTGGTCGAAGCGCTGGACACCCTGGAAAACGTCATTCGCAAGATCGACAAGGAAACCCGCAACCGCTTCAAGGATACCTTTGATCAGATTAATGGCGGTTTACAGGCGTTATTCCCAAAAGTTTTCGGTGGTGGCAGTGCCTACTTGGAACTGACGGGCGAAGATCTACTCGATACAGGGGTAACGATCATGGCGCGGCCACCGGGCAAGAAGAACAGCACCATCCATTTGTTGTCCGGCGGCGAAAAGGCCCTGACGGCCCTGGCGCTGGTATTTGCCATCTTCAAGCTGAATCCGGCGCCGTTCTGCATGCTCGACGAAGTTGACGCACCGCTGGATGACGCTAACGTTGGACGCTACGCTCGGCTGGTCAAGGAGATGTCCCAGACCGTGCAGTTCATCTATATCACCCACAACAAGATCGCCATGGAAATGGCCGATCAGTTGATGGGCGTGACGATGCATGAACCGGGCTGTTCGCGTCTGGTGGCGGTGGATGTGGAAGAAGCGATGGCGATGGTGGAATCCTGAGGTCTGTCAGGAAGGAATTTTACGGCACGCCGTAGGATGGTTTACCGGTCTGGGAAAAGTGGCAAATGGACATATTTGTTCAAGGCATTTTGACAGACGGTGTAAAGTTATCTTTGGTCGTGCTAGTTTAATGTCAATTTTTCGTATGCGTGGGCAAAACGTCAGTCAGAACATAGAGTTGGCGCCACGTTTTAAAGCGGTTTGCACGGTGCTAAACCCCTTATTTTTCAGCATTTTTTATTAGAGGCACGGGATTACATGGAAATCGGTCTGCGCGAGTGGCTGATCGTCATCGGCATTATTGTCATTGCCGGTATTCTTTTTGATGGCTGGCGC
Organism: Pseudomonas orientalis; assembly: GCF_001439815.1. Lineage (GTDB taxonomy): Bacteria > Pseudomonadota > Gammaproteobacteria > Pseudomonadales > Pseudomonadaceae > Aquipseudomonas > Aquipseudomonas orientalis. The sequence continues at coordinate 136,494 of NZ_JYLM01000001.1, forward strand.
CGCATGCGCGGCGGCAAGGGCAAGCTTAAATTCCGCCTGGACCGAAACCTGTCCAACTTGCCCGACGACGACGGCAGCGCCGAGCTGCTGGGGCCGCCCCGTGTGCTGGATACCCACAAGGAACCGCAATTGGACGAGCACGACTTGCCGTCGATGAGCGCGCCGGTGCGTGAAGCCCGTGAGCCGTCGTCCAAACGTGGCAAGCGCGGCAGTGCCGGCGTGGCCGAGCCGCATCAGGGCGACCTGAACCTGGGCGTTGACGAAGGCCCGAGCTTCAGCAGCCGCGACGATGATTTTCCGGATGAAAACGGCGGCAAGACCCCATCGCGCCAGTCGGTCAACGATCAGCCGGCGGCCGAAGAAGTGCTGGTGATCAGTGTAATCTGCCGCGATGCCGGTGGCTTCAAAGGCCCGGCCCTGTTGCAGAATATTCTCGAGAGCGGCCTGCGCTTCGGCGAGATGGATATTTTCCACCGTCACGAAAGCATGGCCGGGAATGGCGAAGTACTGTTCTCCATGGCCAACGCGGTCAAGCCGGGCACCTTCGATCTGGACGACATCGATCTGTTCAGCACCCCGGCGGTCAGTTTCTTCCTCGGTCTGCCAGGCCCGCGTCACCCCAAGCAAGCGTTCGACGTGATGGTGGCCGCTGCCCGCAAGCTGTCCCAGGAACTCAACGGCGAGCTCAAGGACGATCAGCGCAGCGTCCTTACCGCCCAGACCATCGAGCACTACCGTCAGCGCATCGTCGAGTTCGAGCGTCGCGCCCTGACACAAAAACGCTGAGGATTGCGCCTCGGCGTTGTCGGATAGAATAAGCGCACTACCATTGGAGCAGCTTCGGCTGCTCTTTTGCTTTTTGAGAGAACACCATGACCGCCGCCCATACCCGCATCCTCGAACTGCGCGCTGAACTGGATCAGCACAATTACCGCTATCACGTCCTCGATGAGCCGAGCATTCCGGACGTCGAGTACGACCGCTTGTTCCATGAGCTCAAGGCCTTGGAGGCCGAACATCCGGAACTGGTCACGCGTGATTCGCCGACGCAGCGGGTCGGCAGCGCGGCGCTGTCGGCGTTCACTCAAGTCAGGCATGAAATCCCGATGCTCAGCCTGGGCAATGCCTTTGATGAAGCGACGATGCTGGAATTCGACCGCCGGGTGACCGAGGGTCTGGATCTGCCGGCCGGCGACCTGTTCGCCAGCGTCGAATACAGTTGCGAGCCGAAGCTGGACGGCCTGGCGGTCAGCCTGCTGTACCAGGACGGCGAACTGGTGCGCGGCGCCACCCGTGGCGATGGGACTACCGGCGAAGACATCAGCGTCAATGTGCGCACCGTGCGCAACATCCCGTTGAAGCTGCACGGCAGCGGCTGGCCGGCCACCCTGGAAGTGCGCGGTGAAGTGTTCATGTCCAAGGCCGGGTTCGAGCGCCTGAACGCCTCGCAGCTGGAAGTCGGCGGCAAGACCTTCGCCAACCCGCGCAACGCGGCCGCCGGCAGCCTGCGCCAACTGGATTCGAAGATCACCGCCAGCCGCCCGCTGGAATTCTGCTGCTATGGCATCGGCCAGGTGACGGCGGACATCAGTGACACCCATATCGGCAACCTGAAGCAGTTGCAGAAGTGGGGCATGCCGATCAGTCATGAACTGAAACTGGCCAAGGGCATTCAGGAATGCCTGGACTACTACCGCGACATCGGCGAGCGGCGCAACAGCCTGTCGTACGAGATCGACGGGGTGGTGTTCAAGGTCAACAGCATCGCCGCCCAGCGCGAACTGGGTTTCCGCGCCCGAGAGCCGCGTTGGGCCATTGCGCATAAATTCCCGGCCATGGAAGAACTGACCGAGTTGCTCGACGTAGAGTTCCAGGTCGGCCGCACCGGCGCCGTCACGCCCGTGGCACGTTTGAAACCGGTCAAGGTCGCCGGCGTGACCGTGTCCAATGCCACCTTGCACAACATGGACGAAGTGGCGCGCCTGGGCCTGATGATCGGCGACACGGTGATCATCCGCCGTGCCGGGGATGTGATCCCGCAAGTGGTGTCGGTGGTCACCGAGCGTCGTCCGGAACACGCACGCGCCGTGCAGATCCCCGAAAGCTGTCCGGTGTGCGGCTCCCATGTGGAACGCACGCAGCTGGTCAAGCGCAGCAAGGGCAAGGAAACCGTCAGCGAGGGTGCGGTGTACCGCTGCGTCGGGCGCCTGGCCTGTGGCGCGCAGCTCAAGCAGGCGATCATTCATTTCGTCTCGCGCCGCGCCATGGACATCGACGGCCTGGGCGACAAGACCATCGAGCAACTGGTGGATGAAAAACTCATCGGCTCGCCAGCCGACCTTTACACACTCAAGTACGAGCAGATCATCGACCTGGAAGGCTTCGCCGATATTTCCAGCAAAAAGCTGATCGCCGCTATCGAAAACAGCAAGACGCCGACCCTGGCACGGTTTATCTACGCCCTGGGCATTCCCGATGTGGGCGAGGAGACCGCCAAGGTGCTGGCGCGCTCCCTGGCTTCCCTGGAGCGCGTGCAGAAGGCGCTGCCGGAAGTGCTGACGTACTTGCCGGACGTGGGCCTGGAAGTGGCGCACGAAATCCACAGCTTCTTTGAAGACAGCCATAACCAGGACGTGATCGGCGCGCTGCTGTCGCCCGACCAATGCGCTCTGCAATTGCAGGAGCAGGGCGACCTGAGCCCCGAGTTCGCTGCCAGCACCACGTTGGGCGGCCTGCTCGACAAGCTGCACGTGCCCTCCGTGGGACCGGGCGCGGCGCAGAAACTGGCGGACAAGTTCGGCAGCCTCGACGGCGTGATCAAGGCCGACTGGCTGGACATGCGCCAGGCCCTGCCCGAGAAGCAGGCCAAGGCCGTGCGCGACTTTTTTGATAGCGAAGACAACGCCAACCGCGCCCTGGCCATCGAGCAGCAGCTCAAGGACTTCGGCATGCACTGGCAGAGCGAGAAAAAGGTTGTCGAAGGCCTGCCGGAAGCCGGGCATACCTGGGTGCTGACGGGCTCCCTGGAATTGATGAGCCGCGATGTGGCCAAGGACAAGCTCGAAAGCCTGGGTGCCAAGGTGGCCGGTTCCGTTTCGGCCAAGACCCACTGCGTGGTGGCCGGGCCGGGTGCCGGTTCCAAACTGGCCAAGGCCAGCGAACTGGGGCTCAAGGTGCTCGACGAAGAGGCCTTCGTCGCCTTCCTCGCCAAGTACAACATCCTAGTCTGATGATCGTTCCCACGCTCCGCGTGGGAATGCCGCCCTGGACGCTCCGCGTCCGCTCTTCCAAGGCATGACGCGGAGCGTGGGAACGATCCTGCGCGGTAAATGATCTAGTCTCAGTCACCCCAGGGAGAGATCGCCATGTTCCGCTACTTCGAGCAACTCAGCACGCGCATCGCCGCACCGTTCATGGCCGGATCCTCGCGCAACAGCAAGGTATGGCAATGCCGCTGCGGCCAATCCTTGTTCTTTCGCAACAGCCAGTGCCTGGCCTGCTCGGCGCTGCTGGGCTACCACCCGCAGCAAAGCCGCTTGTCTTCACTGCAACCCGGCCCCGTCACCGACACCTGGCTGATGGACGACAACCTCGACGCCGGCGCCTTTCGCCGCTGCGCCAACCTTCAGACCCCGGCCGCCTGCAACTGGTTGATCCCGGCGCACAGCACCTCGGCCCTGTGCGTGGCGTGCAGCCTGAACCGCACCATCCCTGATCTGTCCATCGCGGAAAATTCCGAGCGCTGGCGCAAGGTGGAAACCGCCAAGCGCCGGCTGGTGGCGCAACTGATCAGCCTGGGCCTGCAGGTGGTGCCCAAGAGCGTCAACGAAGACACTGGCCTGGCGTTCGACTTCGTCGGCATCGACCTGCAAGGCAATGCACCCACGACCGGACACGCCAATGGCCTGATCACCCTCGATATCAAGGAGGCCGACGACGCCCATCGTGAAAAGGTTCGCGTACAGATGCGCGAGCCCTACCGCACCTTGCTCGGACACTTTCGCCATGAGGTCGGCCACTATTACTGGGATCGCCTGGTCGCTGGCAGCCACTGGCTCGAGCCGTTTCGCAACCTGTTCGGCGACGAGCGCGCCAGTTACGCCGACGCGCTCGACCAGCATTACCAGAACGGCCCACGCCCGGACTGGCAGCAAACCTGCGTCAGCGCCTACGCCACCATGCACCCCTGGGAAGACTGGGCCGAGACCTGGGCCCATTACCTGCACATGATGGACGCGGTGGACACCGCCCTGGGGTTTGGCATGAGCGCTCGGGAGATGGACCTGGATTACCAGCCGTTTCCCCCGGCCACCTTGTACGACCCCGAACACCCTGGCGGGGCGGCATTCCTCTCCTTCGTCAACGCCTGGATCGAACTGGCCGGCATGCTCAACGAATTGTCCCGCGCCATGGGCCAGCCGGATTTCTACCCCTTCGTGCTGCCGCCTGCGGTGATAGCCAAGTTGCACTTTATCCACCTGGTCATCCAGGAAGAGGGCGGCAGGGCGGATGCGGTGCTACAGGCACAATGATGAAAATGTGGGAGGGGCAAGCCCTAATGCCAGCCTGTAGGAGCGAGCTTGCTCGCGAAAAATTCACACGCACCGCGTTCATTCAGAAAGCACGCGTTATCGTTGACGTTTTTCGCGAGCAAGCTCGCTCCTACAGAGTGATTGGGAGAGCGTCATCGTTGAAGGCCATGGCAAGTACTTGAAGCTTCTCATTTTTTACGGTTGTAACTTCCGATGAGATCGGTACAATGGCCCCGCTTGCCGAGAGGCCAGCGTCGTTATGGTGACCCCATCGGTCCCCCCGCAACGATTACCCGTGAACCTGGTCAGAGCCGGAAGGCAGCAGCCACAGCGGGAACATTGTGTGCCGGGGTGTGGCTGGTGGGGTTGCCTCCATAACGCTCCCTCCTGTGACACCCCTCAAAATCCAACGATCAAGCCAGTCATCTGTGATGCTTAGTGCACAGTGCATGACGACCATTCCACGACTAGTGGCATACTCCCAAGCGTCTCTCCCCCTGGCTACGAGGCTGTATGCACTCGGAACATTTTGATTTATCCAGCCCCGTGTTCTTGCCGATCACCGATGAAACCTGTGCGGGTTTGTTGGGCGCTGACGGCACGGATGCGCTGGTAGCCCTGAGTGAGCCGGAGCTGGCGGCGCTGCTGGTTATCCAGAATCTGGCGCAAATGCCGGAACACGAGTTGAGTGCGGTGGGCGCTGAAAGGGTGCTGGCCAAGCTTATTGGCTGGGCGGCGCAGGGCCGGCATTCAGCCGCCGTCAGCTTGCTGTCGGAGGCCCAACGGCTGTTTGACCCGCGCAAGCTGTACTTCGGCCTCAATGTGGTCAAGAGCCTGAAGTTGCGTTTTCTTTTAGCGGATGAAGTCCTGGCGCGAGAGTATTTATTGCCCGACGGCCAATGGGACGTCGAGTACAAAGTCCGTCACCTCAAGGCCAACAATCCCTTCCGCCAGCAGATGGTCACGCCCAGGCACCGCGAGCGCTGGTTGAGCGCCGAGCAGGACAAGCTGGTCCGCACCTTTCGCGCCAACCTGAACGAAGACTTGCATGTCCAAGGGTACGCGGGCATTGGCAAGAGTCACCTGCTGGTGGCGCTGATGGAGCATCTGCGACCCGAGAAGACCTTGTTGCTGGCCCGTACACCGGCAAAGCTGGAAACCCTGCGCGCGCGCATGGTGGGCGTACGGGAGAGAAAGGCGGGGCAAACCTTTCATGAGTTTGCCCACGCCTTATTACATGGCCCAAGGCCGCAGCCGCTGAATACCCAAGGGCGCGTCCCGAGCAAGCAGACGCTGGCGCAGGAACTGAACATCTTCGGTTTTCGCCATCTGGAAGGGCAGGCGCTGCTGGATATCTGCCTCAAGGTGCTTGAAAACTACTGCGGCTCCTGGGATTACAGCCTGTCGGCCAAGCATCTGCCGCACTTCAAGCAAGCGCTGTCCAGCGTCGATGCCAAGGTACTTGTCGAATATTCCAGCCGGTTATGGACCTACCTTGAGGCGAATCCGGCCTGGAGCAGTCACACCGGGTTTGAAGCGTTGTTGATGATCAAGCGCGCCAGCCTCGCGGGCAGAGTGGTGCCTGAGCGCTATACCCATGTGCTGATTGACGAGAGCCAGGACATTCCGGCGCCCCTGCTGCAAATCATCGAGCGCGGGCGCCAGGTGCTGATCACCCTGGGCGACGAGTATCAGCAGGCCAGCGGGTTGCCGGTCAAGCGCGCCCGTGAGGTTCGCCACACGGATGTGAGCTATTCGGTGCGCTCCGGGCGCAATGTCGAGCGCCTGGTCAATCCGCTGATCAGCCGGCACTCGCAGAAAAGCAAGGTACTCTTCGAGGGCGCACGGGATGCGGACGTGGGTATCGAGCTGTATCCCCAGGGCTTTGTGCCGCCACCGGGGTGCGTGGTGTTGACCGCGTCCCACTGGGACACCATGAAGTGGCTCATTCAACTGAGCGAAGAGCGTTGTGCCTGTACGTTTGCCAGCAATGAGGCGCAGCAGGATCTCAAGTACTTCATGGAAACCGTCATCGCGTTGTTCAAGCCCGAATTCTATGGCAGCGAGTACAGCGACCGTGGACCTCATCCGTTTTTCAGCGACATGGCCGACTGGCAGCAGGTGCGCGATGCGTGCCGGTTCGATGAAGCATTTCTGTGGGTCGAGGCCAAGCTGGAAAAAGGCTTCAACGTGGCCGACGTGACACGCTTGAACCGGCTCAGCGGCCACCCGGGTGAGCGCTGTTTATTGATGCTGGCGCAAGACGCCGGCGGCATGGAATTCGAACGGGTGCTGCTCACGCCCGAGCTGCTCACCAATGTGAAATTCCAGGACGCCTATGCATTCGATCAGCGCTTGTGCGAGGTGTACATCGCGATCTCCCGCGCCATGGTGCAGCTTTATCTGCCCTATGACGTAGTCGAATGGATCGACTACCACCAGTACCAGAAAACCCGTGAAGTGCATGGCTACTGAGTGATTTGCTCTGGCTGATTCACAACTTTCGAAAGCCTCTCTGGACAACCTCAAGGCACCTTGTTAGCTTCCGCCGGCCACTTGTTTCAGAGTATGACAAGGGCGTGAACTTCGAAGCGCAATCGCTTCTTTACCTCACAAGGATGTCTGTCATGAAAAGCCTGCAAGGGTTGCCTCGTCTTATCAGTGCCTCGGTCGGCACGCCCGGTAAAGCCCGCAACTTGCCCGCCGATGTTCAGTGCATCCAGTACTTGTTCAACCTGATCATTCCCAAGCTGGGGTTCGCCCTGCCCGAAAACGGCAAGTGCGACGGCCAATTGGTGCAGTGCATCAGCCAGTACCAGTTCCGTCATCTCAAGTACGCCCACCCCGATGGCGTAATCGACCCTACCGGTCGTACCTTCAACAGCTTGATCGAAGAGGCGTTGAAGGTGCCGGTGACGGCCTTCCCGGCGATGCGCATTCCGAGCTTTCTCAACGCCTTCGGCAATAACAATGCCGATGCGGTGCAGGCCACCGTCAATGTCTACCTGAACCAGGTGCGTGCGGTGATCGAGGCCGAGCGGCGTAACCGGCAGTTGATGATGCAGTCCACCTGCGATGGCGGCATGACGCTCAGCGACACGGACTTTCAGAATGCCGCCAAGCAGTTGGGCAACGGGATCTCGGTGAATGTCATCAAGGCGTTCGCCACCATCGAGTCGGGCGGGAAGGTGGGCTTCGGGCCGGCCAAATTGCCGATCATCGCCTTCGAAGGCCATCAATTTCGCAAATACACCAAGCACATCTACGACCAGTCGCACCCGTTGCTGTCGTACATCTACAAGAAAAAAGCCGGCCCGCAGTGGCAGACCAACAACAAGGACCAGGTCAAGGCCTGGGAAACCATGGCCACGGCGTTTGCGCTGGATCAGGAAGCGGCGTTGCTGTCGGCTTCGTGGGGCATGTTCCAGATCATGGGGTTCAACTTCGCGTCTTGCGGATTCAAAACCGTGTTCGAGTTCGTGGCGGCCTTGAAGATCAATGCCGGCAATCAACTCAAGGCTTATCTGAGCCTGTGCGGCAAAAATACCGCGTTGATGACGGCCATGAAAAACAAGGACTTTACCGCCATGGCGCGCAACTATAACGGTGAGGACTACGGCAACTACGACGTGCTGATGAAGCAGGCCTACGACGTCCTGGAAGGGAAGAAATAAGATGATGCGATTTCTGGCGATGGGTGTGTTGTCGTTATGCGTGGTGGTGCCTGCGTTTGCAGGGCCTGGCGCGTTGCAGTCGGGCAAGTACGAAGGGCTGATGCTGGCGGTGACACCGCAGCAGCAGGTCGAGGGATTCTACTCGGAGGCGATGGGCGAGGGCGTGACACGAGGGTGCAGCTTCTTTTTGCAGGGCAAGCCCGAGGCGCTGACCACCTGGCGCGATGTGGCTTATCCCGGCAGTGTGGCGGCAGCGGCCGACGGCGTGACCCTGACCGTGGAGCAAGGTCGCCAGCATCCAGGTTGTATCAATGTGTTGATGCCGGACATCGCTACGGGTCTGGAGTTGAGCCAGACCGCCCGGAAAAAATGGATCGGCCTGGTGACGGTAGCGGCCGAAAAGGCCTACCTGTTGAAAACGCCGGGCGCCAAGGCGACAAAGCGTCCCTACATCGTCAGGAATGATGTGGTGGGCGTACTGGCGTTCAAGGACGGCTGGGCGCAGGTGGAATTTATCAATGCTGACGAGCGTTCGTTCACCGGCTGGATCAGCCAGGACCAATACGCACGGTTGACTGCACCGAAGATCTAAAAAATGTGGGAGGGGGCTTGCCCTAATGCCAGTCTGTAGGAGCGAGCTTGCTCGCGAAAAACTCACAGGCACCGCGTTCATTCAGGAAGCACGCGTTATCGTTGACGTTTTTCGCGAGCAAGCTCGCTCCTACAGACTGGCATGGGGCTTGCCCCTCCCACATTTTGGACTGTGTCAGCCGAAGGTTTCGCGCAGCAGTCCGGCGAACGCGTCCCTTGCCAGGTGCCGTTGGGTGTCCGTGTGCCAGAACAGCAGGTTGTCCACGGGCGCCAGCGCTTCAAAGCGATACGACGTCAGCTGATTGACCTGCTCATAGCGCGCCAGAATACCCTCAGGTGCCAACGCCACGCCAATCCCCGCACTGACGCAACCGATGATCGTGCCCCAACTGGCATAGCTGGCAATCGCCGGTTTGATGTCATGGGGCTTGAGCCAGTTTTCCAGGGCCGCGCGGTAGGGGCAGCCTGGCGGCCACACCAATAATGTGCGGCCGGCCAGGTCTTCGGCGTTGTTGATAGGGGCGCTGGATGCGCTGGCGATCAATACCAGGCGTTCGCTGTAAACCACGCTGTGTTCCAGTTTCGGGTGTTTGCCACTGGCGGCCACCAGCGCCACATCGAGCCGATGGTGCTGCAGGTCGTCCAGCAGTTGCGCCCAGGCGCCGGTGACCAGTTCCAGGCTGACCTCAGGGTAGCGCCGGTGGTATTCGGCCAATAGCGGCGGCAGGCGCCCGCTGGCGCTGGACTCCACCGCGCCGATGCGCAAGGTACCGCGAGGCGTCGCGTTGGCATCCACCGCGCGTTTGGATTCCTCCACCAGTGCCAGGATGCGATCGCAATAATCCAGGAAGATTTCCCCGGCGGCGCTGATCGCCAGCCCGCGTCCGGCACGAATGAACAACGGCGTGCCCAACTCGCTTTCCAGTTGCTTGATTCGCGTGGTGATGTTGGACGGTACGCAGTGCAATTGCAGGGCGGCCTGGGCCACGCTGCCGGTTTGCGCCACGGCTCGCACCATTTTCAGTTGGGCCAGTTCCATTGCTCAGTTCCAGTGATCTCAGAAGTCAGAAACGCTTAATTGTGCTGCGCCTGGCGCGGGCCAAGACTGACGGCATTCCTTCCCAGTCCCCGGATGCCGTCGATGAATGCCCCCTCTCCCGTAAAGCTTACGCTAGTCGTTGCCGTCGTCATCCTTTGTTGGGCGTATTCACCGATTGGCGTGCACATCGGCTTGCACAGCTACAGCCCTGGTCAACTGGCGCTGCTGCGGTTCCTGGTCGCGTCGGTGTGCATGGGCGCGGTGGCACTGGTCGCGGGCATCGGCCGGCCGCGCCTGCGTGATATGCCGTGGCTGCTGGTGCTGGGTTTTTTCGGGGTGTTCCTGCACCACACCAGCCTCAATAGCGGCCAGCAATGGGTGAGCGCCTCGGCGTCCAGCGTGCTGGCGCAGTCGGCGCCGCTGTTCAGCGTACTGATTGCGTTTTTCTGCTTGAAGGAACGGGTCAGCGCCTGGCGCTGGGGATGTGTGCTGTTGGGGTTGTGTGGTGTGTTGGTGGTGATCCGGGGCGATCATGGCATGGCTGACATGGATCCACGCGGCTTGCTGATCCTGCTGGCGGCCCTGTCCTGGAGTGTGTATTTCGCTGTGCTGAGACATTACGCCCACCGCTACAGCCCGCTGACGCTGGCCTGCTATATGGTCTGGTCGGGCACCTTGATGCTGTGCGTGAACCTGCCGGGCCTGCCCGCTGCGGTGGCACAGGCAGCGCTGCCGGACAACATGGCGGTGCTGGTGCTCGGTATTTTCCCCAGTGCCCTGGCTTATCTGGGCTGGGGTTTCGTGCTCAAGCATGTCGAGGTCAGCCGCGCTTCGGTGGCGATGTACCTGATTCCACCCGTGGCGATGATCCTGGCGGCGCTGCTGCTGGGCGAACGCATCACTCAGCAGGTGGTGCTGGGCGGGCTGATGGTGTTGGCCAGTGTCGCCGCTATCGGACTGGAGGCGCGTTGGGTGCGTTCTTTGCGGCCTACAGCCGGATAATCACCTCGATTGGCGCTGCGGGTTCAGGCCTTCGAGGCGCGCTTAGTCAGATAAGACGAGCGTGCCGGATGCAATTTCCCCCTTGCTCCGCTAGCATTACCGGCTTCCGCTTCCCAGTTGCGACGGTTTTCGATGAGTTATCAGGTTCTTGCACGTAAATGGCGTCCGCGCTCGTTCCGCGAAATGGTCGGCCAGACCCATGTGCTCAAGGCTCTGATCAATGCCTTGGACAGCCAGCGGCTGCACCACGCCTACCTGTTCACCGGTACCCGCGGGGTGGGCAAGACCACGATTGCGCGCATCATTGCCAAATGCCTGAATTGTGAAACCGGGATCACCTCGACACCGTGCGGCACCTGTTCGGTGTGCCGCGAGATCGACGAAGGGCGTTTCGTCGACCTGATCGAGATCGACGCCGCGAGCCGCACCAAGGTCGAAGACACCCGCGAGTTGCTCGACAACGTGCAGTACGCACCGAGCCGTGGCCGCTTCAAGGTCTACCTGATCGACGAAGTGCACATGCTGTCCAGCCATTCCTTCAACGCGCTGTTGAAAACCCTGGAAGAGCCGCCGCCCTACGTCAAATTCATCCTGGCCACCACCGACCCGCAGAAACTTCCTGCGACGATTTTGTCGCGGTGCCTGCAATTTTCCCTGAAGAACATGACCCCCGAGCGGGTGGTCGAGCATCTGAGCCACGTGCTGGGCGTTGAGAACGTCCCGTTCGAAGACGACGCGCTGTGGCTGCTGGGCCGCGCCGCCGATGGCTCGATGCGCGATGCCATGAGCCTCACCGACCAGGCCATCGCCTTTGGTGAAGGCAAGGTTATGGCCGCCGATGTGCGTGCCATGCTCGGCACCCTGGATCACGGCCAGGTGTTCGACGTGCTGCACGCGCTGATCGAGGGCGACGCCAAGGCGTTGCTCGAAGCCGTGCGCCACTTGTCGGAGCAGGGGCCGGATTGGAATGGCGTGCTCTCGGAAATCCTCAACGTGCTGCACCGCGTCGCCATCGCCCAGGCATTGCCCGAGGCGGTCGACAACGGCCATGGTGACCGCGACCGCGTGTTGACGCTGGCCCAGGCGCTGCCGGCCGAAGACGTGCAGTTTTATTACCAGATGGGCCTGATCGGCCGTCGCGACCTGCCCCTGGCGCCGGACCCGCGCGGGGGCTTCGAGATGGTCCTGCTGCGCATGCTGGCCTTCCGGCCCGCCGACTCGGCGGATGCGCCGAGACAGCCGCTAAAGCCAGTGGGGATCAGCCAGGCCACAGCTGATTCCGCCAAACCAGTGGCTGGCGCGGCGGTGGTTGCGCCAGTGGAGGTTGCGCCCGCGGCGGTTGCCGAGCCGGTGGTTGCTGCCCCGGTGGCCGAGCCTGAAGCGGTGATCGAGGCTGAGCCTGAACCGCAAGTCGCCCCGGTGGTCGATCTGCCCTGGAACGACCCGGTTGAACCGCCCGTCGAGCCCGAGCAACAGCCCGCCGTGGAGCCGGTACTGGACACCACCGGCGAGCAGCCCGAACTGACGCCAATGCCCGCGCCGACCCCGGACAGCGTGGTGCCGGATGCGCCGGAGTGGGTATCGGCGCCGGTGCCGGAGCCGACCGTGGCCCAGGTCGAGGCTGCCACGCCCGGCATCGACCTCGACGACGAACCGCCGCTGGACGAAGACTACATCGAGCCGGACATGGATTCGGCCTACAGCTACCTGGACGAACTCGCCAGCGAACACACTGCCGAGCCGGCCCCCGAGCCTGAGGTGGAGCCCGCCGCCGCCCCGGCCACCGGCCTGGCCCTGCAATGGCTGGAATTGTTTCCAAAGTTGCCGATCTCCGGCATGACCGGCAGTATCGCCGCCAACTGCACATTGATTGCCATCGACGGCGACCACTGGCTGCTGCACCTGGACCCGGCCCACAGCGCCTTGTTCAATGCCACCCAGCAGCGCCGGCTCAACGACGCGCTCAACCAGTACCATGGGCGCACGCTGACCATCGCCATCGAGCTGATCAAGCCCGAGCAGGAAACCCCGGCCCAGGCTGCGACCCGTCGGCGCCTGAACCGCCAACGCGATGCCGAGGCGTCGATCCAGGCTGATCCGCTTATCCAGCAAATGATGCAGCAGTTCGGTGCGGTCGTCCGTCACGATACTATTGAACCTGTCGAAGCCCCGGCGCCCCAGGCGTCATGAACCGGGCGACTTTTTGATCCACGTACTTTTGAGGTGATTCCCATGATGAAAGGTGGCATGGCCGGCCTGATGAAGCAGGCGCAGCAGATGCAGGAAAAGATGGCCAAGATGCAGGAAGAACTGGCCAACGCCGAAGTCACCGGTAAAGCCGGTGGCGATATGGTCAGCGTGGTGATGACTGGTCGTCACGACATCAAGCGCGTCAGCATCGACCCAAGCCTGCTCGAGGGCGTCAGCGATGACGACCGTGAGGTGCTGGAAGACTTGTTCGCCGCGGCCGTCAACGACGCAGTGCGCAAGATCGAAGCCAGCAGCCAGGAAAAAATGGGCGGCATGACCGCCGGCATGCAACTGCCACCGGGCATGAAGCTGCCGTTCTGATCGGCAGGCTTTAGCTGCACTCCAATGCCAGGCCTCGTGCCTGGCATTTTTGTTTGTGCCCATAAGATCTGAACCCTGGCACAGCAAGCAGGGTCTGCACCCTATACGCATGCATCGCCAAGGAGCCCCTGATGCCTCAAGAACCCACACTGAACCAACGCATCGTCCTGGTCTCACGCCCTCAAGGCGCGCCGACCCCGGAAAATTTTCGTCTCGAACGCGTAAACCTGCCAGAGCTGGCCGACGGCCAGGTGCTGCTCAAGACACTCTACCTGTCGCTGGACCCCTACATGCGCGGACGCATGAGCGACGCGCCGTCCTACGCAGCGCCCGTGGAAATCGACGACGTGATGACCGGTGGTGCGGTCAGCCGTGTCGAGCAATCGCGTAACCCGAAGTTCGAGGTGGGCGATCTGGTCGTGGGCTCCACCGGCTGGCAAAGCCACAGTATCTCCGATGGCCGCAACCTGATGCCGGTGCCCAACGGCCTGGCCAGCCCATCAATGGCTTTGGGGGTGCTGGGCATGCCGGGCATGACCGCCTACATGGGCCTGATGGACATCGGCCAGCCCAAGGCCGGTGAAACCCTGGTGGTGGCGGCGGCCTCCGGTGCGGTGGGCTCTGTGGTGGGTCAGGTCGCCAAACTCAAGGGCTTGCGCGTGGTGGGCATTGCCGGCGGTGCGGACAAGTGCCGCTACGTGGTCGATGAGCTGGGTTTCGATGCCTGTATCGACCACAAGAGCGAAAATTTTGCCGATGAGCTGGCCCAGGCCTGTTTCAATGGCGTGGACATTTATTTCGAGAACGTCGGCGGCAAGGTGTTCGATGCGGTGATGCCGCTGCTCAACCCCAAGGCGCGGGTGCCCCTGTGCGGGCTGATCGCCGGGTATAACGCCCATGAAGCACCAAGCGGCCCGGATCGTCTGCCGACGCTGCAGCGCACCTTGCTGACCAAGCGCGTGCGTATCCAGGGCTTTATCGTGTTTGATGATTATGGTGATCGCCAGCCGGAGTTCCTCAGCGCCATGGCGCCCTGGGTTCGCGAGGGCAAGATCAAGTTCCGTGAAGACGTGGTCGATGGCCTGGAGCAGGCGCCCGAAGCCTTTATCGGTTTGCTCGAGGGGCGCAACTTCGGCAAGTTGGTCGTGCGCGTCGCACAGGATTGAGCATTTGACGCTAATCCGAGGCGCGGGTATAAACCGCGTCTCGTTGTTTTGTCGGACCCTTCGCCCATGAGCTTCAGCCCCCTGATTCGCCAACTGATCGACGCCCTGCGTACCTTGCCGGGCGTCGGCCAGAAAACTGCCCAGCGCATGGCGCTGCAACTGCTGGAGCGCGATCGCAGCGGCGGCACCCGCCTGGCCCAGGCGCTGAGCCAGGCCATGGACGGCGTTGGCCACTGCCGCCAATGCCGCACCCTGACCGAAGAAGAACTCTGCCCGCAATGCGCCGACCCACGGCGCGACGATACCCTGCTATGCGTGGTGGAGGGGCCGATGGATGTGTACGCCGTGGAGCAAACCGGTTACCGCGGGCGTTACTTCGTGCTCAAGGGCCATCTGTCGCCGTTGGATGGCCTGGGGCCGGAAGCCATCGGCATTCCGCAACTGGTGGCGCGGATTGAAGAGCAGGGTACGTTTACCGAGGTGATCCTGGCGACCAATCCTACGGTTGAAGGCGAAGCGACGGCGCATTACATCGCCCAATTGCTGATCAACAAGGGGTTGATCACTTCGCGTATCGCCCATGGCGTGCCCCTGGGTGGCGAGCTTGAATTGGTCGACGGCGGCACGTTGGCGCACTCGTTCGCCGGCCGCAAGCCGATCGCTCTCTAACAGCCACTACAAAACAATGTGGGAGGGGGCTTGCCCCCGATCGCGGTGGATCAGCAATGAATTTGTTGACTGGCACTCCGCTATCGGGGGCAAGCCCCCTCCCACATGTTGACCACATTCCAAACTTGGAACTCGGTCGAATGTGGGAGGGGGCTTGCTCCCGATGGGGCCCGTCCTGACAAAAACTACCGTTCGGTCAACCCGAACTGCGTCAGGCAGAACGTGGGAATGCCCATATCTTCCAACCGCTGCGACCCACCCAGCTCCGGCAAATCGATAATCGCCGCTGCTTCAAATATCTGTGCGCCCATGCGCCGCACCAGGTTCGCCGCCGCAATCAGGGTGCCACCGGTCGCTATCAAATCATCGAACATCAGCACCGAGTCACCGTCGCAAAGGCTGTCGGCGTGAACCTCGAGGAGCGCTTCGCCATATTCGGTCTGGTAGGCCTCAGCCAGCACGTCAGCCGGCAATTTACCTTGCTTGCGAAACAGGATCAGTGGCTTGTTGAGCTGGTAGGCGACGATCGAGCCGATCAGGAAGCCACGCGCATCCATCGCGCCGATATGGCTGAAGTCGGCTTCGACATAACGCTGGGCAAAGCTGTCGGCGACCAGGCGCAGGGCGCGGGGCGATTGGAACAACGGGGTGATGTCACGGAAGATCACCCCAGGCTTGGGGAAGTCGATGACGGGGCGAATCAGGGATTTGATGTCGAACGAATCGAAAGTCATCGTCGAAGAGTCCTGGGCGGAAAACGGACCCGAAGTATACCTGCGGCCTTGCGGGTTCGCTCGGCCGCAGATCCCGGATCACACTTCCAGGGAGCCACCGGCCAGCGCGCACAGCTGGATGGGGTCGAGGATATGCACTTCCTTGCCCTCGGCGGCAATCAACGCGTTCTGCTGGAAGCGGGTAAACACCCGGGACACGGTTTCCACCGCAAGGCCCAGGTAATTGCCGATTTCATTGCGCGACATGCTCAGTCGGAACTGGTTGGCCGAAAACCCACGGGCGCGAAAGCGCGCCGACAGGTTGACCAGGAACGTTGCGATGCGCTCGTCGGCGGTTTTCTTCGACAGCAGCAGCATCATCTGTTGATCGTCACGTATCTCGCGGCTCATGACGCGCATCAACTGACGGCGCAGCTGTGGCAACTGCACGGCCAGCTCATCGAGGCGCTCGAAAGGAATTTCGCACACCGACGTGGTCTCCAGGGCCTGGGCCGACACGGGGTGCATCTCGGTGTCCATCCCCGACAGGCCGACCAGTTCGCTGGGCAAGTGGAAGCCGGTGATTTGCTCTTCGCCGCCGTCGCTGAGACTGAACGTCTTCAACGCGCCCGAACGTACTGCATAGACGGAATCGAACGTGTCGCCCTGGCGAAACAGGAACTCGCCTTTCTTCAGCGGGCGGCCGCGTTTAACGATGTCGTCCAGCGCATCCATGTCTTCCAGATTCAGCGAAAGTGGCAGGCAGAGGGGGGCCAGGCTGCAATCCTTGCAATGAGCCTGGCTGTGAGCGCGCAGTTTGACTGGCTCGGACATTTCTTAAATCCTTGTGGGAAAACACACATAAGACGTAAGGGTAACGCACTGGGGGTAGCTGAGGCCAGCGTGTACAAAAAAGCCTCAGGGGTATAAAGGTTCGTGTGTCATGGCCGATACAAAGTGACGATACTCTTTGAATATGGAGCCAGACCCATGATTTCCATCGGTGCCAATACCTCGGCAAGCCTCAGCGCGCTGCCTTTGCCGGAGCCGAAAGATCGGGTGGCGGAGGCCAAATCGGCTGCGGCTGCCAAGGAGCTGAAGGACGCTACGTCAGCGCCCCTCAGTACCAAGGCGGAGGAAGGCGTGAAAGTGACGTTCTCCGGAGCGGCCTTACTGGCGATCAGTGACACCAAGCAGTCCAACAGTGACATCGAGGAAAGCGGCCTGCCCAACGATGTTCAGGAAGTCTTGAAGATGATCCGCGAGATCAAGAAACAGATTGCAGAAAAGCAGGCCGAACTGGCCGCTGTCATGGCCGATAAATCCCTTTCTCCGGAGCAGGCCAGGGTCAAGGTCAATAATCTGCAGAGTGCGCTTGCCGCGCTGAACGCGAGCCTCGTCACGGCGCAGGGCTCGTTGAGCAAGGCCATGAAGGGGCTCAGTGGCGACGACGCAATGAAGGCCGCCTCCCTGGCGATGGCGTAGGTAGTTTCAGATCACCCGTGAGAAACGCTGCCGGTTCTGGTGCTCGAGGTAGGCATCGAACACCATGCACACCGAACGCACCAGCAAGCGCCCGGCCGGCAGTACACGAATGCCCCGGGCGTCCAACTCGATCAAACCATCGGTGGCCATCGTCTCCAGTTGCGGCCACACCTCGGCAAAATAGCCGCGAAAGTCGATGTTGTATGCCTGTTCGATCCCCGCGAATCCCAGGCTGAAATTGCAGATCAACTGCTGGATCACATCCCGTCGCAAGCGGTCATCCGTGGTGCAGATCAAACCACGGCTGGTCGCCAGTTGCGCGCCCGCCAAGGCGTTCTGGTAACCGTTGAGATCGCTGCTGTTCTGGCAATACAGGTCGCCGATCTGGCTGATCGCCGACACGCCCAACCCAATCAGATCGCAGTGTCCATGGGTGGTGTAGCCCTGGAAGTTGCGTTGCAGCTTGCCTTCCTCCTGGGCGATGGCCAGTTCGTCGTCCGGCAGGGCGAAGTGGTCCATGCCGATATAGCGGTAGCCGGCCTGGGTCAGTTGTTCGATGGTGGTTTGCAGCATCAACAGCTTTTCTGCCGGCGAAGGCAGATCATCGGAGTTGATCCGCCGCTGGGGCATGAAGCGCTCCGGCAGGTGTGCGTAGTTGAACACCGACAGGCGGTCGGGTTGCAGACGGATGACTTCCTCCACGGTGCGCGCAAAATTCAGCGGCGACTGCTTGGGCAGGCCGTAGATCAGGTCGATATTGATCGAGCGAAATTGCAGGGTGCGCGCCGCTTCGATCACAGCACGGGTTTCTTCCAGGCTTTGCAGGCGATTGACCGCCCGTTGCACCTCGGGGTCGAGGTCCTGCAGGCCGATGCTGACGCGGTTGAAGCCCAGTTCGCGCAGCAGGCCCATGGTTGCCCAGTCGGCTTCGCGAGGGTCGATCTCGATGCCGTAGTCGCCCGAATCGTCGTCGAGCAAATGGAAGTGCTGACGCAAGTGTGTCATCACCTGGCGCAATTCGTCGTGGCTGAGAAAAGTCGGCGTGCCGCCGCCCAGGTGCAGTTGCTCCACCGGCTGTTTCGGGTCGAGGTGGCAGGCCACCTGCTGGATCTCCTGCATCAGGCGCTGCAAATAGGCCTGGGCGCGGCCACGGTCCTTGGTAATCACCTTGTTGCAGGCGCAGTAGTAGCAAATGTTCGCGCAGAACGGCACGTGCACATACAGCGACAAGGGCCGCGTGGCTTTGCGACTGTCGCGCAGCGCATGGAGCAGGTCGAAGGTGCCGACCTGGCTGTCGAATTGTACGGCGGTGGGGTAGGACGTATAGCGCGGCCCCGCCAGGTCGTAGCGGTGAATCAGATCGGTGTCCCAACGAATGGCGTCGAGCATGCGGGCGGTCCCCGGGTTTGGCTGGTGGGCCGAGTCTAGGTGCAGGGTGAGAAGGGCATGTTGATTTGCATCAACGGGGAGCGGCGCTATGCCACAGGGCCGGTCAATGCCCCATCAGCCAGTGCTGGTGCGGCCCGGGGAGGGTCCAGATCCCGAAGACAATGACCAGCAAGCCACCGGCCATGCGCACGCTGCGCTTGCGCAACAACGCGGTGACACGCTCGGCGGCCAGCCCGGTCGCCAGCAGTACCGGCCATGTGCCCAGGCCGAACGCCAGCATCAGCAGCGCGCTGTCCAACGCATTGCCCTGGCTCGCGGCCCAGAGCAGGGTGCTGTAGACCAACCCGCATGGCAACCAGCCCCACAGCGCGCCCAGCAGTAAAGCGCGGGGCAGGCTGGAGACCGGCAGCAAACGGTTGGCAATCGGCTGGATATGTCGCCACAGGCCGCGACCGAGGCTTTCGATACGGGTCAGGCCGCTCCACCAGCCGGCCAGATACAGGCCCATGCTGATCAAGAGCAGCCCGGCGAGCACGCGCATGAACATCGCCGCCGGGCTGTTGGCCACGGCCCAGCCGGCCAGTCCGATGAGCAACCCCGCCAGGGCATAACTGAGGATGCGCCCCAGGTTGTACGCCAGCAGCAGGCGAAAACGGCGGCTGCGCTGTTCCCTGGGAATTGCCAGGGTCAGCGCCCCCATCAACCCGCCGCACATGCCCAGGCAATGGCCGCCGCCAAGCAGGCCGAGGATCAGCGCAGAGACCAGCATGGGCGCCAGCTCAAGCATGGGGCGGTTCCTTGGGCGGCTGCTCGGCGCGGTTGGCTTCGTCGATGGCGGCCAGGTGATTCGGGTCCTGGTCGTCGAACAGCACGCTGTGGGCCGGGCCGTCGAGGTCTTCGTACTGGCCGCTGTCCACGGCCCAGAAGAAGATGTAGATGGCCACGCCCACTAACAGCAGCGCCGCCGGAATCATCACGTATAGAGCTGGCATCTGCACTCCAGGCCCGCGCGGCTCATGCCGGCAGCGGACGATTGATCAGGGGGGCGCCAACGGCCGGCGCACTCGGCAGGCGAGTCAGGCGCAGGGCATTGAGCACCACCGTCAACGAACTGAGGGACATGCCGATCGCCGCCCAGATGGGGGTGATCCACCCCAGGGCCGCGAATGGCAGCATCAGGCCATTGTACAACCCGGCCCACAGCAGGTTTTCGATGATGACCCGGCGCGTGCGTCGCGCCAGGGTAAACGCCTGCACCAGTGCCTCCAGGCGATTGGACAGCAGCACCGCATCGGCGCTGGTTTTCGCCAGGTCGGTGGCCGAGCCCATCGCCACGCTGATATCCGCAGCGGCCAGTACCGGCACATCGTTGACGCCGTCGCCGAGCATCAGCACTGTGCGGCCTTCTCGATGCAGGCGTTGCAGCACCTGCAGCTTGTCGTCGGGACGCAGGCCGCCGTGGGCTTCATCGATGCCCAACTCAGCCGCGACACTGGCGACCATCGGCGAGCTGTCTCCCGACAACAGCAAGGTGCGCCAGCCGCGCGCCTGGCACGCCGCCAGCAGGGCCGGCGCATCGCTGCGCAGGCGGTCGTCGAGCACGAACCAGGCGAGCGCGCCGCGTTGATCGCCCAGCAGCAGCCATTGGCCCGCTTCGTCCGGTGACGCCGGGATCGGGCAGGCGCTGAGTTCACAGACAAAACCTGGTTGACCGATGCGCAACAGGCGTTCGCCCACACGGCCTTCCAGGCCGAGGCCGGGGCTGCTGGATACGTCACAGGCCGCCACGGGCGCACGGCCGAAGGCACGGGCAATCGGGTGTTCGGAGCGGTTTTCCAGCGCGGCGGCGAGGCCCAGGCACTGGTCGCTGTCCAGTTCGCCCAAGGGCCGGATGGCGCGCAAGGCCAGGCGCCCTTCGGTGAGCGTACCGGTCTTGTCGAAAATCACCGTGTCGATCTGGTTCAGGCCTTCCAGCACATGGCCGCGGGTCAGCAGCAAGCCAAGGCTGTGCAGCGTGCCGGTGGCGGCGGTGAGGGCGGTGGGTGTCGCCAGGGACAGTGCGCACGGGCAGGTGGCGACCAGCATGGCCAGGACAATCCAGAACGCCCGTGATGGATCCAGCTGCCACCACACCAGGCCGATCACCGCAGCCGCCAGCAGGGAGCCCAGCAAAAACCACTGCGCGGCGCGGTCGGCGATCTGCGCCAGACGCGGTTTCTCGGCCTGGGCGCGCTCCAGCAGGCGCACGATGGCGGACAGACGCGTGTCATGGCCCAAAGCGCGCACCTGGACGCTCAGCGCGCCTTCCACATTGAGCGTGCCGGCGGTGACCGCGTCGCCGACGTGCCGGGGCTGCGGCAGGTATTCGCCGGTGAGCAGGGATTCGTCGACGCTGGACTGGCCTTCGACAATCACGCCGTCCGCCGGCAGCACCGCGCCAGGGTGCACCAGCACCCGGTCACCCACGACCAGTTCGCCCAGCAGGATGCGTTCGCTCTGGCCATCCGCGCCCAGGCGCAGGCACGAGGCGGGCAGCAGGTTGACCAACTGCGCGGTGGCGGCGGCGGTGCGTTCGCGGGCGCGCCGTTCCAGGTAACGTCCGGCCAGCAGGAACAGCGCGAACATGCCGACCGCGTCGAAGTACAGCTCACCCACGCCCGTGATCGCCGTCCAGATTCCCGCCAGATAAGCTCCGCCGATGGCCAGGGACACTGACACGTCCATGGTCAGGTGGCGTGTGCGCAGATCGCGCAGCGCGCCTTTGAAAAACGGTGCGCAGCTGTAGAACACGATCGGTGTTGTAAGAAACATCGCGACCCAGCGCAGGATTACATGCAGCTCAGGGCTGAGGTCGATATTGAATTCCGGCCAGGTGGCCATGGTCGCCATCATGGCCTGGAACCACAGCAACCCGGCAACGCCCAGTTGACGCAGGGCCAGGCGATTCTCACCGGCCAGTTGTTCGGCGGCACGGTCCGCTTGATAGGGATGGGCGGCATAGCCGATATGGCGCAGTTCACTGAGCACCTGGCTCAACGGTAACTGCGCGTCGGCCCAGCGTACATGCAGGCGGTGGTTGGACAGGTTCAGCCGCGCTTCGGCCACGGCGGGCAGGCTGCACAGGTGTTTCTCGATCAACCAGCCACAGGCCGCGCAACTGATGCCTTCCATGAGCAGGGTGATTTCAGCGAGTTCACCCGAGTGGCGTACGAATGGCTTTTGCACATCGGCGCGGTCGTACAGCGCCAATTCATCGAGCAGTTGCACCGGCAATGCCTCGGGGTTGGCCGAGGCTTCGCTGCGGTGCCGGTAATAGCTTTCCAGCCCGCCGGCCACTATCGCCTCGGCCACCGCCTGGCAGCCCGGACAGCAGAGTTCGCGGCGCGCGCCGAGGATGTCGGTGGTGAACCGGCTGCCGGCGGGGACGGGCAGGGCGCAGTGGTAGCAGGGGGTGGTCATGGTCGGGATCTTTGGTGGCTGGAAGGGCCTCATCGCGGGCAAGCCCACTCCCACAGGGGTACGCGTTCCAATGTGGGAGTGGGCTTGCCCGCGATGCGCGAAGCGCGATCGTTTACTTCTTCAGGTCTTCGGCACCCTGCAACGGTTCGTCTCCGAGCAGCAAGTCCTTGTCGTGGCTGACCTCTTCTTCTTCGAACAGGCGCCAGGTCTTGTCGCCTTCCACGCCGAGCAATTCCACGAAGCGCCGGCCTTCGACCTTGTCGGTGACCTGGCCGATATAGCGGCCGGGTTCGCTGTCGCTGCGGGTCAGGTTGATCTTGCGATCCTTCTGCGGCTGGGTCGGGGAGATCAGGTTCAGTTCCAGCGTGTTCGGGTTGCTGTAGCCGGTGAGGTGCAGTTCGACTTCACCGGTCAGTTCGTCCAGGTGCAGCTTGCCGCGCAGTTGCAGGGTCTGGGCCAGGCGTTCGCGGTCCAGGGAGCGGTTGATGCCTTTGCCGGCCTCGTAATAGTTGTCGTTGACCAGGTTGTCCGGGTTATTCACCGCGATGGTCACCATGGACAAGGTCAGCGTCACCGAGCAGGCGAGGATGGCGATGATGATCCAGGGCCAGAGGTGCTTGTACCAAGGGCTTGCGGCAGTGGTTGCGGGCATTCTTGTATTCCCTGTCTAACGAACTTGTGGGCCGATGAATCGGCTCTTGGCTTCAATGTGAACGCTGGTGTCGTCGGCGTCCTCGAGGATGAACGTGACCTCGTTGGTGCTCGACGGCAATTGCTCGGGAGCACTGGACAACTCCACCGGCATGCTGACGATATCGCCGGCGGCCACCTTGATTTCGCGCCGGCCTTGCAGCTTGAGGTCGGGCAGGCCGGCGGCGTCGAGCACGTAGGTGTGGTCGCGCTGATCCTTGTTCATGATCTTCAGGCTGTAGACGTTCTCGATGCGGCCTTCGGCGTTTTCGCGGTACAGCACCCGGTCCTTGCTCACATCAAAGCCCACCAGCGAACGCATATAGAATGCGGCCACCAGCAGGCTGATCATCGCCAGCAACACCAGGGCGTAACCGATCAGGCGCGGGCGCAGTTTATGGGTTTTCTGCCCGGACAGATTGTGCTCGGTGGTATAGCTGATCAGGCCGCGCGGGTAGTCCATCTTGTCCATGATGGTGTCGCAGGCATCGATACAGGCGGCGCAGCCGATGCACTCGATCTGCAGGCCGTCGCGGATGTCGATACCGGTGGGGCACACCTGCACACACATCGTGCAGTCGATGCAATCGCCCAGGCCCTGGGCCTGGTAGTCGACCCCTTTCTTGCGTGGGCCACGCACTTCGCCACGGCGTGGGTCGTAGGACACGATCAGCGTGTCCTTGTCGAACATCACGCTCTGGAAACGCGCATAGGGGCACATGTAGATGCACACTTGTTCGCGCAGCCAGCCGGCGTTGCCGTAGGTGGCGAGGGTGAAGAAGCCCACCCAGAAGTACGACCAGCCGTCGGCCTGGCCGGTGAAGAAGTCCAGTACCAGTTCGCGGATCGGCGAGAAGTAGCCGACGAAGGTCATGCCGGTGACAAAACCGATCAGCAGCCACAGCGTGTGCTTGCTCAACTTGCGCAGGAATTTGTTGGCGCCCATGGGTGCCTTGTCCAGCTTGATGCGCTGGTTGCGGTCGCCTTCGGTGACCTTTTCGCACCACATGAAGATCCACGTCCACACGCTTTGCGGGCAGGTATAACCGCACCACACGCGCCCGGCGTACACCGTGATGAAGAACAGGCCAAACGCCGCGACGATAAGGATGCCCGACAACAGGATGAAATCCTGAGGCCAGAAGGTGGCGCCAAAAATAAAGAACTTACGCTCCGGCAGGTTCCACCATACCGCCTGATGACCGCCCCAGTTCAGCCACACCGTACCGAAGTACAGCAGGAACAGACCCGCACCCCCGAGCATGCGCAGATTGCGGAACAGGCCGGTGAAGGCGCGGGTATAAATCTTCTCTCGCGAAGCGTAGAGGTCGACGGCTTTGGCAGGCGGGGTAACGTCGTGTACCGGTATCTGGTCGCTCATCATTGCATCCCACGGCGGTGGACATTTGCCTCGGCCAGTACGTGCCAACCGGGGTCAAATTAAGGGTGTTGCAGTGGCCTAATGATACGCCCCCGGTAGTGTGCGAAGGGTGCGACCTTTGGTCGCGTTGGGGGAAATCAATTGATGGTGTACGTGATCTGGATCAATTGACTTGTGAAGTATGGACGGTTTTTGCTCGCTGGATGGTCATTCGTCCCATGGATTGATCAGCGCAACGCCGCTGGATTTGAAATCGCTGACGTTACGCGTGACCACGGTAAGCCCATGAACCAGAGCAGTTGCGGCAATCAATGAGTCACTTTCGTTGGCCCGGTCTGGAACATGCAAGTGTGCGCAGCGTAATGCGACGGCCGCGTCGACGGGCAGGATTCTGGCATCGAAGGCGGGCATCACGTGACGCCTGAGCCAGTTCCTCAATACCTTCCCCTGAGCCGGGTCTCGCCGCTCGATGCGCAGGACGCCGGTTTCCAGTTCCTTCAACGTGATCGCCGAAATAAACATACGCGGCGCTATCACGCTTTTGGCCCAGGCAACGACCTTTGCATCAGCCTGGGGTTTACGCAGTTCAGAGATTACATTGGTGTCGAGTAGATACATCAAGAAAGGTCCATGGGTCGATGAATGATCACGGCGCGTTCGGTTTCGAAGTCGATATCGGCCGCTTCCGGCATCACCAACAGGTCAACGATGTCGGCGTTCAGACCTGTGAGTTTCTGGTAGTCCTCAATGCTTAGCAGTACATGGGCGGGCTTGCCGCGATCGGTGATAAAAACCGGGCCGTTGCGGGCGGCTTTTTTGGCACCACTTGTGTCCTGGTTGAACTCGCGGCTGGAAATCGTCGTGATGGTCATGGGGTACCCCCCTTTGTCGGGCTTGATGTAGTTACGTTACTACTTGATGGTTGCGCGTGGCAAGTCATGAGTTCCTGGGAGCCAGAAACAACAAAGCCCCGCCAGTTTTCGCTGGGCGGGGCTTAGTTGTATTCGAAGTTGTATTCGAGGGCTTACTGCTCCTCGGCCTTCTTCTCCCCATGGGACAAGCTGTACACATACGCCGCCAGCAAGTGCACCTTGTCATTGCCTTGCAGTTGCTCCTGCGCCGGCATCTGGCCCTGGCGGCCATAGCGGATGGTCTGCTGCAACTGGGCGAAGCTCGAACCGTAGATGAACGCACCTGGATGCGTCAGGTCCGGCGCGCCCATGGCGGGAGTGCCTTTACCGGCCGGGCCGTGGCAGGCCACGCAGTTGGCGGCAAAGAGTTTCTCGCCGTTGGCGGCATCGGCCCTGGCGCCTTCGGGCAGTTTGCGGCCGTCGAGGTTGGTCACCACGAAGGCCGCTACGTCTGCCACGCCTTGCTCGCCGATCACTTCGGCCCAGCCTGGCATCACTGCGTGGCGGCCTTGCATGATGGTTTGCTTGATGGTTGCCGGGTCACCGCCCCAGCGCCAGTCGGCGTCGGTCAGGTTGGGAAAACCGTAGGCGCCCTTGGCGTCGGAACCGTGGCACACCGAGCAGTTCGAAGCGAACAGGCGGCCGCCCATTTTCAGGGCTTGTGGGTCCTTGGCGACTTCTTCAATCGGCATCGAGGCGAATTTGGCGAAGATCGGCCCGAACCTGGCCTCCGACCTGGCCATTTCCTTTTCCCATTCATGCACGCCGGTCCAGCCGGTCTGGCCGTTGGCAAACGCGGTTTGCTTGTCGTTGTCGAGGTAGTTATAGCCCGGCAGCAGGCCTTTCCAGTTGCCCAGGCCCGGGTACAGCACCAGATAGCCGAGGGCGAAGATGATGGTGCCGACAAACAGCATGAACCACCATTTGGGCAGCGGGTTGTCGTATTCCTCGATCCCATCGAACGAGTGGCCGACGGTCTCGTCCGTCTGCTCGGCGCGCTGGCCCTTGCGGGTCGACAGCAGCAGCCAGGTCAGGGCGAAGATGGTACCCAGACTGAGGACTGTGACGTACAGACTCCAGAACGTAGTCATTCTTTGTTACTCCTAGACGCTTGCTCGACGTGCTTGATGGCTTCGGGATCATCTGCAAAGGGCAGCATGGTCGCGTCGTCGAATTCCGATTTGCGCCGTGGGCTGAACACCCACAGCGCCAGGCCGATAAAGGCCACCATCACCACAACAGTGCCCAGGCCGCGAATCATGCCGATATCCATGCCGGTCACCGTTTGCTTTTGATGAGGGTGCCAAGGCCTTGCAGGTAGGCCACCAATGCGTCCATTTCGGTCTTGCCCTTCACGGCTGCGGCTGCACCGGCGATGTCTTCGTCGGTGTAGGGCACGCCCAGGGTGCGCAGGACTTCCATCTTTTTCGCAGTGTCCTTGCCGTCGAGCTTGTTTTCCACCAGGAACGGGTACGCCGGCATTTTCGACTCGGGCACCACGTTGCGCGGGTTGTACAAGTGCGCACGCTGCCAGTCATCTGAGTAACGCCCGCCAACCCGGGCCAGGTCCGGGCCGGTACGCTTGGAACCCCACAGGAACGGATGGTCCCACACGCTTTCACCGGCCACCGAGTAGTGGCCGTAGCGTTCGGTTTCGGCGCGGAACGGGCGGATCATCTGCGAGTGGCAGCCCACGCAACCGTTGGCGATATACACGTCGCGGCCTTCCAGTTCGAGGGCGGTGCGCGGCTTCATGCCTTCGACCGGTTTGTTGGTCACGTCCTGGAAAAACAGTGGCACGATCTGGGTCAGACCGCCGATGCTCACGGCGATGACCATGAAGAAGGCCAGCAGGCCGATATTCTTCTCGACGACTTCATGCTTCATCAGTGGGCTCCCACAACGGCGATCTTGGCGGCGGCTTCAGCTTGCGCCGGGTCGGAGGCACGCACGGTGCGCCAGACGTTGTAGGCCATGAACAGCATGCCGGCGGCGAAGAACGCACCGCCCAGGGCGCGGACGATATAGCCCGGGTGGCTGGCTTGCAGCGCTTCGACGAAGGAATACGTGAGGGTGCCGTCATCGTTGATCGCACGCCACATCAGGCCCTGGGTGATGCCGTTGACCCACATCGAGGCGATGTAGAGCACGGTGCCGATAGTTGCCAGCCAGAAGTGCGTGTTGATCAGCCCGACGCTGTGCATCTGTGCGCGGCCGAACAGCTTGGGGATCATGTGGTACAGCGCGCCGATGGAAATCATTGCCACCCAGCCCAGGGCCCCGGCGTGTACGTGGCCAATGGTCCAGTCGGTGTAGTGGGACAGCGAGTTGACGGTCTTGATCGCCATCATCGGCCCTTCGAAGGTCGACATGCCGTAGAACGCCAGGGACACCACCAGAAAACGCAGGATCGGGTCGGTGCGCAGCTTATGCCAGGCGCCCGACAGGGTCATCATGCCGTTGATCATGCCGCCCCAGCTGGGTGCCAGCAGGATGATCGACATCGCCATGCCCAGTGACTGCGCCCAGTCCGGCAGCGCGGTGTAATGCAGGTGGTGGGGGCCGGCCCAGATGTACAGGGTGATCAGCGCCCAGAAGTGCACGATGGACAGGCGATAGGAATAGATCGGACGCTCGGCCTGTTTGGGCACGAAGTAATACATCATCCCCAGGAAGCCCGTGGTGAGGAAGAAACCTACGGCGTTGTGGCCGTACCACCACTGGATCATCGCATCCGTCGCGCCGGAATAGGCCGAATAGGACTTGAACAGGTTCACCGGCAAGGACGCGTGGTTGACGATATGCAGCATCGCCGTGACCAGGATAAACGCCCCGTAGAACCAGTTGCCGACATAGATGTGCTTGGTCTTGCGCTTGACGATGGTGCCGAAGAACACCACGGCGTAGGTCACCCACACGATGGCGAGCAAAATGGCGATCGGCCATTCCAGCTCGGCGTATTCCTTGGTGGTGGTGTAGCCCAGCGGCAGGCTGATGATGGCGCCGACGATGACCGCCTGCCAGCCCCAGAAGGTGAAGGCGGCAAGGCCATCGGAGATCAATCGCGTCTGGCAGGTGCGTTGCACGACGTAGTAGGAGGTGGCAAACAAGGCGCAGCCACCAAAGGCGAAGATCACCAAGTTGGTGTGCAGCGGGCGCAGGCGGCCGAAGGTCGTCCAGGGCAGGTCGAAATTCAATTGCGGCCAGACCAGTTGCGAGGCGATGAACACCCCGAGCCCCATGCCAAGGATCCCCCAGACCACCGTCATGATGGCGAACTGGCGGACGACCTTATAGTTATAAGCAGTCGGACTGATTGCTGTGCTCATTCTAAGGTTCCACGGTTTAAGTATTTTTATAGGTAAAATCGGCCGCAAGTATGTAGAAAGCGAGGGGCCATTGCAACGCAATGACTGACCTGTATCAAGGCGTTCCACGCCAGATTCTGCGCCCTTTCCCTGTTTTGTGTAAGGATAAGATCAGAATTCTAAAGCTGATCGAGTGGACAGGAAATTTCGAGGGCGCAACGGATACCGTCGCGTACGCCAGGATTGGCCCACTGCAGGAACAAGCGTAGACCCGAATATGAGGAGGGGAAAGCTGGGCTATGGCAGGGTGTGACACGTGGTCGCGAATGTCGCAACACTGTAGGAGCGAGCTTGCTCGCGAAAAACGTCAACGGTAACGCGGTCAGTCTGGTCTATCGCGTTGTATTGACGTTCTTCGCGAGCAAGCTCGCTCCTACAGGTGCTAATGGGTCAGGCTATACACATAGGCCGCCAGCAGATGCACCTTGTCATTGCCTTGCAGCACGTCCTGTGCCGGCATCTGGCCTTGGCGGCCGTGCCGGATGGTCTGCTGCAACTGCGCCAGGCTGGTGCCGTAGATGAACCCTGCTGGCTCGGTCAGGTTAGGCGCGCCCATGGCTTCCACACCGTGGCCTTGCGGGCCGTGGCAGGCGACGCAGGTGGTGTTGAAGGTGGCCTGGCCCGCCGCGAGGTCAGCGGTGCTGTCGGCCGGTAGTGGCAGTTTGGCCAGGTCGTGGCGTACATACGCGGCGACATTCTTCACGCCATCCTCGCCCAGCACTTCGCCCCAGGCCGGCATCGCCGCGTGGCGCCCGTTCATGATGGTGGCCTTGATCGCCTCGGCCGAACCGCCCCAGCGCCAGTTATTGTCCGCCAGATTCGGGAAGCCATACGCGCCCTTGGCGTCCGAGCCGTGGCACACCGCGCAGTTGGACGCGAACAGGCGACCGCCCATCTTCAACGCTTGCGGGTCCTTGGCCACTTCTTCCACGGGCATGGCCGCGAATTTGGCGAAGATCGGCCCGAACCTGGTGTCGGCCTTGGCCATTTCCTTGTCCCATTCCTTGGCCGACGTCCAGCCGTCTTCATAGCCCGGCAGCACACCTTTCCAGTTGCCCAGGCCCGGGTAGAGGATCAGGTAGCCGACGGCAAATATCAGGGTGCCGACGAACAGCATGAACCACCACTGGGGCAGCGGGTTGTCGTATTCCTCGATCCCGTCGAAGGCGTGGCCCATGGTCTGGTCGACGCTGCCGCGGGTTTCGCCCTTGCGGGTGCCGATCAACAGCCAGGTCAGCCCGATCAGGCTGCCCAGGGTCAATACGCAGATCCATGTACTCCAAAACAGGGTCATGGCTGGTTGCTCCTTGTTGCAGGCTCTTCTTGAGCATTGTGTGAAGAAGGTTCATCGGCGAACGGCAGCAGGCGCGCCTGCTCGAACTCCGCATTGCGCCGGTTGTTGAAAACCCACAGCGACAGGCCGATAAAGGCGATGGCCACCACCAGCGTGCCGAGGCCGCGGATGGTGCCCGCATCGAATTCAAATCCCATGGCTCACCTCTTGCTCTTGATGGCAGTGCCGAGCACTTGCAGGTAGGAGACCAACGCGTCCATCTCGGTCTTGCCCTTGAGGCTGGCGACCGCGCCCGTGATGTCGTCGTCGGTATACGGCACGCCGAGGGTGCGCATCACCTTCAACTTGGTCTCGGTGTGGCTGCTGTCGACGGCGGCGGTGACCAGCCACGGATAAGCCGGCATTTTCGACTCCGGTACCACGTTTCGCGGGTTGTACAGGTGCGCGCGGTGCCAGTCGTCCGAGTAGCGTGCGCCCACGCGGGCCAGGTCCGGCCCGGTGCGTTTGGAGCCCCATAGGAACGGATGGTCCCACACGCTTTCGCCGGCCACCGAATAGTGGCCGTAGCGCTCGGTCTCGGCGCGGAACGGGCGGATCATCTGCGAGTGGCACTGCACGCAGCCTTCGCGGATGTAAATGTCACGGCCTTCCAGTTGCAGCGCGGTATAGGGCTTCATGCCTTCCACCGGCTTATTGGTCACGTCCTGGAAGAACAGCGGGACGATCTGGGTCAGGCCGCCGATGCTCACGGCGAGCACCATCAGCAGCATCAGCAGGCCGACGTTCTTTTCAATCGTTTCGTGTTTCATCATCGACTCCTCAGGCCAGCTGCGCGACAGGGATGGCTTCGACAGGCTGCACCGAACGCACGGTGCGCCAGGTGTTGTAGGCCATCAGCAACATGCCGCTGAGGAACACCGCACCGCCCACCAGCCGCACAATGAAGCCTGGGTGACTGGCCACCAGGGTTTCGACGAAGGAGTAAGTGAGGGTGCCGTCTTCGTTGACCGCACGCCACATCAGGCCCTGGGCGATGCCGTTGACCCACATCGAGGCGATGTAGAGCACGGTGCCGATGGTGGCCAGCCAAAAGTGCGCGTTGATCAGGCCGAGGCTGTACATCTGCTCGCGGCCGAAGACTTTCGGGATCATGTGGTACAGCGCGCCGATGGAAATCATTGCCACCCAACCGAGCGCACCGGCGTGTACGTGGCCGATGGTCCAGTCGGTGTAGTGGGAGAGGGCGTTGACGGTCTTGATCGCCATCATCGGGCCTTCGAAGGTCGACATGCCGTAGAACGCCAGGGATACCACAAGAAAGCGCAGGATCGGGTCGCTGCGCAACTTATGCCAGGCGCCCGACAGCGTCATCATGCCGTTGATCATGCCGCCCCAGCTCGGGGCCAGCAGTACCAACGACATCACCATGCCCAGCGACTGCGCCCAGTCCGGCAAGGCGGTGTAGTGCAAGTGGTGCGGGCCGGCCCAGATATACAGGGTGATCAGCGCCCAGAAGTGCACGATGGACAAGCGATAGGAATACACCGGGCGTTCGGCCTGCTTGGGCACGAAGTAGTACATCATCCCGAGAAAGCCTGCGGTGAGGAAAAAACCTACCGCGTTATGGCCGTACCACCACTGCACCATGGCATCCGTCGCACCGCCGTACAGCGAGTAGGACTTGGTCAGGCTGACCGGAATTTCCAGGTTGTTGACGATATGCAGGATCGCCACGGTGATGATGAAGGCACCGAAAAACCAGTTACCCACATAGATATGCTTGGTGTTGCGTTTCATGATCGTGCCGAAGAACACGACGGCATAGGCGACCCAGACGATGGTGATCAGGATATCGATCGGCCATTCCAGCTCGGCGTATTCCTTGGAACTGGTGTAGCCCAGCGGCAAGGTGATTGCGGCCAGTAGGATCACCAGTTGCCAGCCCCAGAAGCAGAACGCGGCGATTTTCGGCGCGAACAGCGTTGTCTGGCAGGTGCGCTGCACCGAGTAGAAGGAGCTGGCGAACAGCGCGCAGCCCCCGAAGGCGAAGATCACCGCGTTGGTGTGCAGCGGGCGCAGGCGACCGAAGCTGGTCCAGGGCAAATCGAAGTTGAGCGCAGGCCAGACCAATTGGGCCGCGAGAAAAACCCCGAGCCCCATGCCGACGATGCCCCACACCACCGTCATAATGGCGAATTGGCGGACCACCTTGTAGTTATAGGCGGTACTTAAAGTAGTGTTCATGGTTCCCCATCCACGGTTCAACCCAAGCAGATGCGGCACTTGGGCTGGAGTTATAGGCAGACTAAAAAGCGAGGCAAGCATGGGCAAAGAGCACAAGGCCAGTATTGACGGGGATCAATGGGCACAGTGTGTGCACGAACGCGGCTGGTTATGGGATGTCGCGGCGCAGGCACCTTCAGGCCAGCCTGTCACGCTGATCCTGGCCCACGGCGCCGGTGCGCCGATGGACTCGGCATTCATGAACGACATGGCTGCGCGCCTTGCCGGGCATGGTGTGAGCGTATTGCGCTTCGAGTTTCCCTACATGGTCCAGCGCCGTTCGGACGGCGGCAAGCGCCCGCCGAATCCGGCGCCGAAACTGCTGGAATGCTGGCGTGAGGTGTATGCGCAGGTGCGACGCCATGTCGCTGGGAAACTGGCGATTGGCGGCAAATCCATGGGCGGGCGCATGGCCAGTTTGTTGGCCGATGAGCTGGGTGCCGATGGGTTGGTGTGCCTGGGGTATCCGTTCTATGCGGTGGGCAAGCCGGAGAAACCCAGGGTCGAACATTTGGCTGCGCTTAAGACACCGACGCTGATTGTGCAGGGGGAGCGGGATGCGCTGGGTAATCGGGCGGCGGTGGAGGGGTATGACGTGTCGCAGAGTATCGAGGTGATGTGGTTGGTGGCGGGGGATCATGATTTGAAGCCGTTGAAGGCGTCGGGGTTTACCCATGAGCAGCATCTGGAGGCTGCGGCGGTGCGAGTGGCTGAGTTTCTGGGTGCCTGTTAGGGCCCTATCGGGGGCAAGCCCCCTCCCACATTTTGACCACATTCCAACGTTGGAACTCGGTCGGATGTGGGAGGGGGCTTGCCCCCGATAGCGGTCTACCGGTTAAAACGCTCTACCAGCGAATACTGGGTATTGGCCGTATGCGTCAGCTCTTCACTCAACTGCGCCGAGTTCATCGCCTGCTCCGAGGTCTGATCCGCCAACAGCGCAATGGTGCTGATATTGCGGCTGATCTCTTCGGCCACTGCGCTTTGCTCTTCGGTAGCAGCAGCGATCTGGGTAGTCATGTCGGTGATATTCGCTACCGCCTCACTGATGCCCACCAACGCCTGATCCGCTTCCATCACCCGTGCCACACCCTCTTCGGCCTGGCGATGCCCGGCGTCCATGGTTTGCACGGCTGCGGCCGCGGTGCTTTGCAGCTTGGCGATCAGGGTATGGATCTGCCCGGTCGATTCGGCGGTGCGTTGCGCCAACTGGCGCACCTCATCAGCCACCACCGCAAACCCACGGCCCATCTCACCGGCGCGCGCCGCTTCGATGGCGGCGTTCAATGCCAGCAGGTTGGTCTGGTCGGCAATGCCTTTGATCACATCCACCACGCCGCCGATTTCATCGCTGTCCTTGGCCAGTTGCGTGACGGTGACACCGGTTTCGCCCACCGCCACCGACAGGCGCTGGATCGCCTCGCGGGTTTCCCCGGCGATGTCGCGGCCGCGACCGGTCAGGCGATTGGCTTCCTGGGTGGCATCCGCCGTGCGCTGCACATGGCTGGCGACTTCCTGGGTAGTGGCCGCCATCTGGTTGACGGCCGTGGCGACTTGTTCGGTCTCCACGCGCTGGCGCTCCAGGCCGCTGGAGCTGTTGTGCGCCAGGGTGTTGGACTGCGCCGCCTGGTCGTTGAGGTGTTCGGCGGTGTCCTGCAGGCGGGTCAGGCAGGTCTTCAGACGCGCTTCCTGGCTGAGGATCGACATCTCCAGGCGCGCCTGGGCGCCACGGCTGTCGGTGTACATTTGCGCGATCAGCGGGTCGGAGGTGGTCTGTTCGGCCAGGCGCAGCAAACGCTTGAGGCCGCGCTGCTGCCAGCTCAGGCCCAGCAGGCCCAGTGGCACCGACAACCCTGCCGCGAGGGCAAAGCCCCACTGGGAAGTGAGGGTCGCGCCGATCATGAAGCTCAACTGGCTGACCAAAATAAACGGCAGCCAGTCCTGCAGCACCGGCAGCCACTTGTCCCGCTGAGGAACGGCCGACTTGCCCTGGTTGATGCGTTGATAGAGCGCTTCGGCCCGGCGGATCTGCTCGGCGGTGGGCTTGATGCGCACCGATTCGTAGCCGATCACCTGGTTGCCGTCGAAAATCGGCGTCACATAGGCGTTAACCCAGTAGTGATCACCGGTCTTGCAGCGATTCTTGACAATGCCCATCCATGGCAAGCCTTGTTTGAGCGTCGACCACATGTGCGCGAACACCGCCGCCGGAACGTCCGGGTGACGCACCAGGTTGTGCGGGGCACGGACCAGTTCATCGCGGGTGAACCCACTGATTTCGACGAAGGCGTCGTTGCAGTAGGTGATCACACCCTTGGCGTCTGTGGTGGAGATCAACCGTTGCTGAGCGGGGAAGGTACGTTCGCGCTGGGTAACGGGTTGGTTATTACGCATGATTGTTCAATCCGCAAGGCTTTCACGGGTTATCGGCCATGCCGGGCGTTTATTTAACTTATTTTTGCAACAATCCAGCGAGCAGCGTTGCCCCTGTAGGAGCGAGCTTGCTCGCGAAGCACTCAAGGGCAACGCGTTCATTCAGGATGCCTGCGTTAGCGTTGACGTCCTTCGCGAGCAAGCTCGCTCCTACAGTAACGCAGGTTTAGCCGGCGAGCATAGGGTAGGTGAACAACCCGAAGTGCAGCAGATTCAAGCCAAAATGCGTGGCAATCGCCGCGCCCAAACCACCAAAGCGATAGGCCAGGCCGTAACCCACGCCGGCAATACTCGCCAGCAGCATCCACTGCCAACCCGCAGCAAAATGCACCAGGCCGAATAACAGCGAGGCCAGCAGCAGCGCGAGGTTCTCGCCGTAGGGCAGGTGTTTGAAGCGCCGACTTAGGCCGCCCTGGATATACCCGCGAAACAGCGCTTCTTCGACCAGCGTCACCAACAGCAGATTATTCAACACCCACAGCCACGCCTCGTCCGGCCATTTCGGCGCCCAACTGATCATCCCTAGCAGCGCTGCACCACCCAGGGCGGCGATGGCGGCCAGGGTCAGGGCCACGGCCGTAACGCAGATCGACAGGCGCAGTGAGCGGCGCGCCACAATCCACGGGCAGGCCAGCAATAGCCAGAAGCCGATCAGCGGTTTGTCCTGGTTCAGGTACATCGAGAACGGCACCGCGTCTGGGGTGAAGCGCTGAGGCGCGATGGCGCGGCCATTGTGGAACCCCGGCAACCAGTGCATCGCCAGGCCCAGGGCCAGGACGATAAACAAGCCGTGGCCCAGGTAGCGTGCCCAAGGGTTGCGTTGCTGGCGTACGGCGTACCCGGCTACTAACAGCAGTGCGATGGAGACCGCGGCCAGTACGCCCAGTTGGCCGTAGATCAAGGCCACGACATAGCCAATGGAAAGTAGGGTGAGGTACAGCCAGGGCAGAGCAATCATGTGCAATCCTTGAATAAACTGGGCGGCATTATAACGAGCGGTCTGCCTGGGCGGCATGAAAACTCCGCCACGCACAGGGTGAGGGGAAAGGATTGCAAAATGTATTTGCGGCTGGTTATAGTCGTCGCGTCTTTATCCCTTCAAAAAGATCAGCACATGCCAGCTTCCCAGCGCATAGCGGTAGTCGATTCAGCGGTCAACGCTGTGGTCGTGCCGTGCGGCGCCGAGCAGCCTGCGCAGATCAGTCACTACCCCCCCACCTGTCAGTAGCACGCCGGTGTACGCAGTCGTATCACCGCCGGGTTTGGGCATTTCGGGCTGATCAGCGATTCGCTGCCGTCCGGTGCCTGCCTGAAAAAAACCTACTGAAATTCAGTCCTTACTGAGTCGGCTTTTTTGCCTGATGACAGGTGGTAACTCATGTCTGTTCTTTCGAAACAATCCGTGGCCGCGGCGGCCTCGACGAGCTTGTTCGTTCTGCTATGGAGCAGCGGGGCGATTTTTTCCAAGTTGGGCCTGGCGCATGCTTCGCCCTTTGCCTTTCTGCTGATCCGGTTTGCCATCGCCCTGTTGGGGTTGGTGCTGCTGGTACCGCTCCTCAAGTTGACGCTGCCACGTCCCGGCAAGCCCATGCTGTATGCGGCGGCGACGGGCCTGGTGTTGTTGGGGGCCTATCAGATTTTCTATCTGCTGGCCCTGGACCTCAAAGTCACCCCCGGGGTGATGGCGACCATCATGGGCGTCCAGCCGATCCTCACCGTGGTGCTGATGGAGCGCCAGCGCTCCTGGCGCCGGCTGTTCGGCCTCGGGTTAGGGCTGGCCGGCTTGATCATGGTGGTGTACCAGGGCATCGGGCTGGCGGGCATGTCCCTGGCCGGGATGCTGTTCGGGCTGCTGGCGCTGGCGAGCATGACGTTTGGCTCGATCATGCAAAAGCGCATCACCGACAACCCGTTGGGCACATTGCCGTTGCAATACCTGGCCGGGATGCTGTTGTGCGCAGTGTTCGTGCCGTTCCAGCCATTTCACTTTGAACACGAGGCGGGCTTTTACCTGCCGGTACTGTGGATGGGGCTGGTGGTGTCAGTGCTGGCGACGCTGTTGCTGTATCGGCTGATCGCCCGCGGCAACCTGGTGAATGTCACCAGTTTGTTCTATCTGGTGCCGGCGGTGACGGCGGTGATGGACTACCTGATCTTCGGCAACCGGCTGGCTCTGTTGAGCCTGTTGGGGATGGCGTTGATCATCGTTGGTTTGGTGTTCGTATTCCGTAAGAACTAGCCCCCCTGCAGGCGCGAGTTTGCTCGCGAAGAACATCAACGACTACGAGGGCATCCTGAATGAACAGGGTGCTCTCGGATTTTTCGCGAGCAGGCTCGCTCCTGCAACGCAGTTGTTATTTGGCCGGGCGCAGCACCAACCACAACGCCCCGGCAATCAACACCCCGCCGTATACGTGGGCCATCGACAGCGGCTCGTCCAGCAGCAACGCGCCCCACAGTACGCCGAACGGCGGAATCATGAAGGTCACGGTCATCGACTTGACCGGGCCAATGGATGACAGCAGGCGGAAATACAGAATGTAGGCGAACGCCGTACACACCAGGCCCAACCCCAGCAAGGACAGCCACACCTGCCAGCCACCCCAGCTCGCTGGCGGCTGGCTGATGGTGCTGTAAGCGAACAACGGCAGCAAAAACAACGTCGCGCCGAGCATGCTGCCCAGCGCGGACAGGCGGCTGTCCAGCCCACCGCGCTGATCCAGCCAGCGCCGTGCGAGAAATCCGGCAAAGCCATAGCAGGTGGTGGCCAAAAGGCACGCCAGCGCCCCCGTCAACAAGTCCATGTCAAAAGCTACCGGACCCGCACGGGTCAGCACGCCCACGCCGAACAGGCCCAGGCACACCCCGGCGATTTTCGACGGCGTCAGGCGTTCACTGAAAAACATCCCGCCAATCAACACGCCCATCAATGGCGTAGTGGCGTTGAAAATGGCCGAGTAACCCGCCGGCAACACCTGTGCGGCTACCGAATACAGGGTCGCCGGAATCCCGGAGTTGATCACGCCCAGCAGTAAAATGGTCTTGAACTTGCCCTTGAAATCCCAGTTCACGCGCATAATCGCAAGAATCACCAACAATCCGGCGGCAGCGATTGATACGCGGAAAAACGCGGTCGGCACGCTGCCGATTTCCGGCGCAATGATGCGCATGAACAGGAAACTCGCCCCCCAGATGGCGGCCAGTCCCAGCAAGTACAGGGTGTCGACAGGTCTCACGGAAAACTCCTACGTAATCGGGCGGCGGAGTGTTGCCCAGCGTTTCGGTCGGCACAATCGTTAAGTATCGCTGTCGATGAAAAATCGGCCTTCTCCTGCCTCGGTTCACTGGCTAAGCTCAGGGCTTCCCGCTACCCGTTCGAGGTTTTCCGCATGTCGCAGCCCGCCCTCGCTATCGCCCGGATGATCCTCGACGGTTTCGACGACTACCGTGAACACTTTCGCCAGATCACCGATGGCGCTCGCGAGCGTTTCGAAAAGGCCCAGTGGCAGCAAGGGCAGGCGGCTTCGGCGGCGCGCATCAACCTCTACGAAGAGAAAGTGGGGGAGGTCACGACGCGTCTGCGGGCGGCTTTTGATACGGGCGTGTTGCAGGCTATCGATCTGTGGCCGCTGGTAAAAAGTGCCTACATCGGTCTGATTGATCTGCGCTTTGACGATGAGCTGTCGGAAACCTGGTACAACTCGGTGTTCTGCAGCCTGTTCAGCCATGACCTGATCAGCGACGGCTGCATGTTTATCCACACCACGCGGCCCAGCCTGCGGCGGGCGCGGGCGGCGCAAACCCGCACCTATACGCCTGTCGGCAAGATAGCGGACATGCTCGCGCAGATGTTTGCGGACTACCGCTTCAGTGAGCCCTACGCCGACTTGCCTGCCGACCTTCGCCGCCTGGAAGCTCAACTGCGGGAAAACCTGCCGGACTGGGTATGCAAGGACCCGGACCTGACCGTCGAGCTGTTTTCCTCGGTGCTCTACCGCAATAAAGGCGCCTACCTCGTCGGACGTATCCACACCCGCGACGAACAATGGCCGTTGGTGATCCCGTTGCTGCACCGCGAAGGGCAGGGGATTCAGATCGATGCGTTGATCACTGACGAAGCCGACGTGTCGATCATCTTTTCCTTCACTCGTTCGTACTTCATGGTCGACGTGCCGGTACCTGCGGAATTCATCGACTTTCTCAAGCGCATCCTGCCCGGCAAGCACATTGCCGAGCTGTACACCTCCATCGGCTTTTACAAACACGGCAAGTCGGAGTTCTACCGCGCACTGATCAATCACCTGGCGACCACCGATGATCAATTCATCATGGCGCCGGGAGTGCGTGGCATGGTCATGAGCGTGTTTACCCTGCCGGGTTTCAACACCGTGTTCAAGATCATCAAGGACCGTTTCTCACCGTCGAAAAACGTCAACCGCGCCACGGTGATCGAGAAGTACCGCCTGGTCAAAAGTGTCGACCGGGTAGGGCGCATGGCCGATACCCAGGAGTTCGCCGACTTCCGTTTCCCCTTGAGCAAGTTTGAGCCCGAGTGCCTCGCCGAGTTGCTGGAAGTCGCCGCCGGCACCGTCGAAGTGGAGGGCGACACCGTCCTGATCCGTCACTGCTGGACCGAACGGCGCATGACCCCGCTCAACCTTTACCTCGAGAATGCCAACCCCGCCCAGGTGCGCGAAGCCCTGGAGGACTATGGCCTGGCGATCAAGCAATTGGCGGCGGCCAATATCTTTCCGGGTGACATGCTGCTCAAGAACTTCGGCGTCACCCGTCACGGCCGGGTGGTGTTCTACGACTACGATGAAATCTGCTTTCTCACCGAAGCCAACTTCCGCCACATTCCCGCGCCGCGCACTCCCGAGGATGAGATGGCGTCGGAACCCTGGTATTCCATCGGTCCGCTGGATGTGTTCCCCGAAGAATTTCCGCCCTTCCTGTTTGCCGACGCCAGCCAGCGCAGGTTGTTCGATGAGCTGCATGGCGAGTTGTATAACGCCGATTATTGGAAAGGCCTGCAGGAGGCGATACGTGCCGGTAAGGTCATTGATGTATTCCCTTACCGGCGCAAGCAATGCGATGAATCATAAGAACGAGCGGTGTTTGAACCGCATGATGGCAGTGTCAAATCCCGCTCATGAAGTTCATGCCGCGTACTGCCTGGCTGGTTGTGTGGTAATTCGCAATTCTTTGGGCCGCCAGGCTGGTGACTGGCGCTGACGTGGTTCGAGGGCTTGATGTAGAAGACGCCTTTTCTGTGTAGGCGGGGGGGAATTCATATTGGGGAGGTGGCAGCGACTCTTTTGAGCGCGGTTGGGCCTGCATGGACTGTGTGTAGCTTGGCGGGCGTGGGGTGACGGAATCGATTGACATTTTAAACTCCAGTTTCAATAGGGGACACGTTAATTTTCTAGACCTGTCCAGAGCTTTATTGAAACTCGCGTATTGGGTCCATTACATCGGATTTTCGCTTTTCAACCATGAGAAATTGGATCCAGGATTTGTAGTAAAAGTCGCCCCAGACGGCTAAGCCCGCGCGTTCATTTTTGATTGACCGTCTCAAGGCCGGAAGAAATCTGCGACAATCTTTCCCCCATGCAATCGATCCACGCTGTGCAGGGCAGACCTGCCTCACCAAAAGACCCTTGCCACCCAGATGACTGACCAAGCACCCACCCTCGACCAACTGCTCAAATCCCTCGATCACGCCATGCTCGCCGACCGCCACCGCTTGCGCCGGCAGTTGCTCGAGCTGCGCAAGAAGCCCGACGAGGAAAAGCTGGCGCAGTGGGTGGCGCGCATGCAGGCGTCATGCGCCCAGGTCACGGCGCGGCGTGCGAGCCTGCCGGTGATTCGTTACGACGACAGCCTGCCGATTGCGGCCAAGCGCGACGAGATCAAGGCTGCGCTGAACAAGCATCAGGTGCTGATCATTGCCGGCGAAACCGGCTCGGGTAAAACCACCCAGTTGCCGAAGATCTGCCTGGAAATCGGCCGTGGTCAATACGGCCTGATCGGCCATACCCAGCCACGCCGGATCGCTGCGCGCAGCGTGGCCAGTCGCGTCGCCGAAGAACTGGCCACGCCGCTGGGCGCCTTGGTCGGCTATCAGGTGCGCTTCGAGGACCAGAGCGATTCCAATACGCTGATCAAGCTGATGACCGACGGTATCCTGCTGGCGGAAACCCAGAACGACCGGTACCTGGAACGCTATGACACGATCATCGTCGACGAGGCCCACGAGCGCAGCCTGAACATCGACTTCCTGCTCGGTTACCTCAAGACGCTGTTGCCGCGCCGCCCCGACCTGAAAGTCATCATCACCTCGGCCACCATCGACCTTGAACGTTTCTCCAAACACTTCGACGACGCGCCAATTGTCGAGGTCTCGGGCCGTACTTTCCCGGTCGACACTTGGTACCGCCCGCTGACGCTGGAGCAGGACGAGGAGGGCAACCGCGTCGAGGACGACCTCACCGTCGACCAGGCGATCCTCGCCACTCTCGATGAAATCGCCGCCTACGAGCGCAGCGAACGGCGCAGCCCCGGCGATGTGCTGGTGTTCCTGCCCGGCGAACGCGAAATCCGCGACGCTGCCGAAATGCTGCGCAAGGCCCAGCTCAAGCACACCGAAATCCTGCCGCTGTATGCGCGCCTGTCACCGGCCGAGCAACAGCGCATTTTCCAATCGCACCCGGGTCGCCGCGTGGTACTGGCGACCAACGTTGCGGAAACCTCGTTGACGGTGCCCGGCATTCGTTATGTGATCGACAGCGGCACCGCGCGCATCAGCCGCTACAGCTACCGCGCCAAGGTGCAGCGATTGCCGATCGAGGCGATTTCCCAGGCCAGCGCCAACCAGCGTAAAGGCCGTTGCGGCCGGGTCGAGCCGGGCATCTGCATTCGGTTGTACAGCGAAGAAGACTTTATCGGGCGCCCGGAATTTACCGACCCGGAAATCCTGCGCACCAACCTCGCGGCAGTGATTCTGCAGATGCTGCACCTGCGCCTGGGCGAAATCACTGACTTCCCGTTTATCGAACCGCCGGATGGCAAGGCCATCAGCGATGGTTTCAACCTGCTGCAAGAGCTGTCGGCGGTGGACCGCAACAGCCAGCTCACGCCGTTGGGCCGCCAGCTGGCACGCTTGCCGGTGGATCCGCGCATGGGCCGCATGCTGCTCGAGGCCGCCAAGCTGGGCAGCTTGCAGGAAGTGTTGATCGTGGCCAGCGCCATGTCGATCCAGGACCCGCGCGAGCGCCCGCCGGAACGCCAGCAGGCCGCCGATCAGGCCCATGCGCAGTGGAAAGATGCGGATTCGGACTTCGCCGGGCTGGTCAACCTGTGGCGCGGCTTTGAAGAACAGCGCCAGGAATTGACCGCCAGCCCGCTGCGCAATTGGTGTCGAAAGAACTTTCTCAACTACCTGCGCCTGCGCGAATGGCGCGACTCCCATCGCCAGTTGAGCCTCATCTGCCGCGACATGCAGCTGACAATCAACAAGGAACCGGCCGATTTCCCGAAATTGCACAAGGCGGTGCTGTCCGGCTTGCTCAGCCAGATCGGCCAGAAGACCGAGGACGGCGACTACCTGGGCGCGCGTCAGCGGCGCTTCTGGATTCATCCCTCCTCGGGTATCGGCAAGAAACGCCCGCAGTGGCTGATGACCGCCGAACTGGTGGAAACCACCAAGCTGTATGCGCGCATGGTGGCCAAGATCGACGCCGACTGGATCGAACCGCTGGCCGGGCACCTGATCAAGAAAAACCACTTCGAGCCGCATTGGGAGAAAAAGCGCGGGCAGGTGGTGGCATTTGAACAGATCACCTTGTTCGGGCTGATTGTGGTCGGACGCCGGCCGGTGCATTACGGGCCGATCGATCCGGTGGTGTCGCGCGAGTTATTTATCCGTGAAGGCCTGGTGCGCGGCGAAATCCAGTCCCGAGCCAAGTGCCTGGCGGCCAACCAGCAACTGCTGGAGCAGCTCGACGAACTGGAAGCCAAGGCGCGCCGCCGCGACATCCTGGCCGACGAGGAAACCCTCTACGCTTTCTACGATGCGCGCCTGCCGGCCGAGATTCACCAGACGGCGACCTTCGACAGCTGGTACAAGGTCAACAGCCAGAAAGACCCGCAACTGCTGATCATGCGCGAAGAAGACGTGCTGGCCCGCGAAGCCAGTGAAGTGACTGCCGCGCATTATCCGGACACCTTGCACCTGGGCGACCTGGCCTTGGCCTTGAGTTACCACTTCGAGCCCAACCACCCGCGCGACGGTGTCACCTTGCGCGTGCCGGCGCCGTTGCTGCCGGCCTTGCCGGCCGAGCGTCTGGAATGGCTGGTGCCGGGGGTGATCGAAGCCAAGTGCATCGCTCTTGTGCGCAACTTGCCGAAAGCGCTGCGCAAGAATTTCGTGCCGGTGCCGGATTTCGTCAAGGCGGCGCTGCAGCGCATCGAGTTTGGCCAGGGCTCGCTGCCCCAGGCGCTCGGCCGTGAATTGCTGCGCATGACCGGTGCGCGGGTCAGCGACGAGGCCTGGGCCGAGGCCGCGCAGCAGGTGGAAAACCATCTGAAGATGAACCTGGAGGTGGTCGACGGCCAGGGCAAGTTTCTCGGCGAAGGCCGGGATCTGGCGCAGCTGACGGCACGTTTCGCCGAGGCCAGCCAGGCGGCGCTGGCGGTACCGCAAACTGCGAAAAGCCAGCAGCCGGTGGAGGCCAAGGTGTTTGCGGCGGTCGCTGAGAAGACCCAGCAGAACATCGCCGGCCTGTCGATGACGGTGTATCCGGCGCTGGTGGAAGAAAACGGCACCGTCAAGGAAGGGCGTTTCTCCACGGCCGCCGAGGCCGAGTTCCAGCACCGTCGTGCCTTGCAGCGCTTGCTGCTGCAGCAACTGGCGGAGCCGGCGAAATTTTTGCGCGGCAAATTGCCGGGGCTGACCGAGTTGGGCCTGATGTACCGCGAACTGGGGCGCATCGATGCGCTGGTGGAAGACATCCTGCTCGCCAGTCTCGACACCTGCGTACTGGAAGGCGAAGCCACTTTACCGCGCGATGGTGCCGGGCTGGCCGCGCTGGCCGAGCGCAAGCGTGGCGGCTGGACCGAACACGCCGAGCGTCTGGCGCGCCTGACCCTGGACGTGCTGAAGCTCTGGCATGGCCTGCAAAAACGCTTCAAGGGCAAGATCGACCTGGCCCAGGCGGTAGCCTTGAACGATATCAAGCAGCAGTTGAGCAACCTGGTCTATCCAGGGTTTGTGCGCGAAACCCCGGCGCAGTGGTTCAAGGAGCTGCCGCGTTACCTCAAGGCCATCGAGCTGCGCCTGGAAAAACTGCCGAGCCAGGTGCAGAAGGACCGTGTGTGGAGCACCGAACTCAGCGGCCTGTGGGCCCAGTACCAGAACCGCCTGAACAAACACGCCCAGGAAGGCAAGCGCGATCTGCAGTTGGAGCTGTATCGCTGGTGGCTGGAGGAATATCGCGTGTCGTTGTTTGGCCAGCAACTGGGGACCAAGGTGCCGATTTCCGATAAGCGCCTGAGCAAGCAATGGAGCCAGGTAGAGCCCTGAAAAACGTTCCCGATTCCTGATTTGGGCAAAGTCGAATGTGGGAGGGGGCTTGCCCCCTCCCACATTTGATCTTCGCAGCTTTAAGCATTTTGTTCGCTTAACTGACTGGCATTAGGGCTTGCCCCCTCCCATATTTAAACGGTGTTTGTCCGGGAAGTGGCGCCAAACCCCAGTGTTTGTGGCAAACTTCGCGCCCATAAATGCCGGGTTCGTCGTAGCAGCGACGCGATGG
The DNA here is from genome assembly GCF_001439815.1 of Pseudomonas orientalis. Lineage (GTDB taxonomy): Bacteria > Pseudomonadota > Gammaproteobacteria > Pseudomonadales > Pseudomonadaceae > Aquipseudomonas > Aquipseudomonas orientalis. The sequence goes on from NZ_JYLM01000001.1 coordinate 180,959, forward strand.
AATAAAGCGTTGCCAGTTTGATGCCCGCTGGACGGAATCAAACGACCTACAGTTTGGTACGACGGTACCAATATCTTCTGCCTGACAGATTTAGAGGAACGACCGTGCATAACGTCGTCATCAGCGGCACTGGCCTGTACACCCCGGCCAACAGCATCTCCAACGAAGAGCTGGTGCAGTCTTTCAATACCTATGTGCAGCAGTTCAACAGCGAAAACGCCGCGGCCATCGAGCGCGGCGACGTGCAGGCGCTGACGGAGTCCAGCGCGGCGTTCATTGAAAAGGCCTCGGGCATCAAGAGCCGTTTCGTGATGGACAAGGACGGCATCCTTGACCCACGGCGCATGGCCCCACGCTTGCCCGAGCGCAGCAACGACGAATGGTCGGTGCTCTGCCAGATGGCCGTCGGCGCCGCCGAACAGGCCCTGGAGCGCGCCGGCAAGACCGCCGCCGATATCGATGGCGTGATTGTCGCCTGTTCCAACCTGCAGCGTGCCTACCCGGCCATCGCCATCGAGGTGCAGGAAGCCCTGGGTATCCAGGGCTTCGGGTTTGATATGAACGTGGCGTGCTCTTCGGCCACCTTTGGTATCCAGAATGCCGCCAACAGCATCCAGCTGGGCCAGGCCCGGGCGATCCTGATGGTCAACCCGGAAGTCTGCACCGGCCACCTGAATTTCCGTGATCGCGACAGCCACTTCATCTTTGGTGACGCTGCCACCGCAGTGGTCCTCGAGCGTGCCGACCTGGCAACCTCCGAGCACCAGTTCGATGTGGTGAGCACCAAGCTGCTGACCAAGTTCTCCAACAACATTCGCAACAACTTTGGCTTTCTCAACCGCACCGCCGAAGAAGGCGTCGGCGCGCCGGACAAATTGTTCGTGCAGGAAGGCCGCAAGGTGTTCCGCGATGTCTGCCCGATGGTGGCCGAGTTGATTGGCGAGCACCTGGCGCAAAACCAGCTGAGCGTCACCGATGTGAAGCGCTTCTGGCTGCACCAGGCCAACCTGAGCATGAACCACCTGATCGTGAAGAAACTGCTGGGCCGCGAGGCGTCGGTGGAAGAAGCGCCGGTGATCCTCGATACCTACGCCAATACCAGCTCGGCGGGCTCAGTGATTGCCTTTCACACTTATCAGGACGACTTGCCCAAAGGCGCCGTGGCGGTGCTCAGCTCGTTTGGTGCGGGCTACTCCATCGGCAGTGTGATCCTGCGCAAACGCTGATGGCGGAGCGGGTCTGCACGTTTTTATCGAGGTGTTGAATGGCAGCAGCGGACGACGCGCACCTGCTTGAACGCCTGCTCAAGGGTGAGCAGCGGGCCTACAAGGAGTTGGTCACCACTTACCAGAGTGCGATGCGGGCGGTGGCCTATGCCATCGTCGGCCAGCGGCATGCCGATGAGGTGGTGCAGGATGCCTGGTTGTCAGTGGTACGCAACCTCGCCAGGTTCGAAGGGCGTTCCAGCCTCAAGACCTGGTTGCTGACCATCACCGCGAACGCCGCCAAGGGTCGCTACAAGCAAAATCGCCGGGAGGTGTTGCTCGACGACCTGCCGTCTCCCCATGGGACCATTGGTGATGAACGCTTTACGCCTGACGATGGGCACTGGGCAGTGGCCCCGTATGCCTGGCACCAGGACACGCCGGAAGCCTTGTTGACCGAGGAGGAATTGCGAAAATGCCTGGAGCATACGCTTCTGAGTTTGTCCCAATTGCAAAGCAGCGTGCTGGTGCTGCGTGAGCGCCAGGGCCTGGAGCTGGAAGAAATTTGTAATCTTCTGACGCTCTCGCTCTCCAATGTGCGTGTGCTGTTGCATCGAGCAAGGCTCAAAGTCTTTGCCACAGTGGAGCATTTTGAGGAAACGGGCGAATGTTGACGTGTAAGGAACAAGTGGCACGTTCCAGTGACTATCTCGATGGGCAATTGACCTTTCGTGAGCGTCTGCTGGTGCGTCATCACTTGATGTTCTGCCCGAACTGCCGACGATTCATCCGTCAGATGCGCCTGATGCAGGCGACATTGCGGATCATGCCGGACGAGCCGGTCAGGGATGCGGATGTGCTGGCGGAGCGACTCGCTGCCGAGCGGCGTAAAGACTTGTAGGAGCGAGCTCGCTCGCGAAAAACCTCAACGATAACGCGGGTATCCAGGATAAACGCGCTGCCTGTTCGTTCTTCGCGAGCAAGCTCGCTCCTACAGTGGTGAGGTTAGAACTTGGCTTCAGCATCCAGCTGCAAGGTGTTGGTGTTGGCATCACGCTGGGTACGGCTGGCGTAGTCTGCCTTGGTCAGGAAGTACGTGGCGCCCAAGGCGAAGTTCTTGTCGATGTCGTAGCTGACCTTCATCTTGTGACCGCGCGAACCGGTGGTGCCGTTGGCGAAGTCCGAATCGGTGAAGGCGCCTACAACTGCGTCACGTTGCGTATCGCGGTAGTTATAGTCGAGGTTGAAACCGAACACCTTGGACTTGGCACCCACCAACCAGGCGGTGTCCTGATCGGTCACGGCATCGTTGTTTTTCACGTACTGGCCGTAGAAGGCCAGCGGCACTGCCAGGCCGCCGATGTCGGCTTGGGCAAACCCTTCATACAATCGGAATTCGTTATTGGCCGAGTTGCCATTGACCGCCAGTGCGCAAGGCGTGGTGGTGGTCGTGCAGCGGCTGTCCTTGTCGTTCTGGTAGGCGTAGACACTGCCGCCCAGGGTCATTTTCAGGTTGTCGGTCAGCGAGAAACGCGTACCCAACTGGCCGGACGTCAGACGCAGGTCGTGGCGAAATTGCACGCCGTCGCCGTCGACGTTGTCCTTGAGGTTGTAGTTACCCAGGCTGCCGAACAGTTCGGCACTGCTGCCCAGCGGGTATTTGTAGGTGACTGCCAGGCCTTCGGGGTTGATGTCGCTATCCCAGATCACGTCACCCATGCTCACCCACGGCTGCAGCATCTTGCCGCCGATCACGTGCAGGTTCTTGATCTGGTCCGGGTGGTAGTCGATGTAGCCGAGGTCCAGCCAGATCGATTTTTTATCGAAGTAACCATCCTGGTCCTGGTTGGTGGAACGCGCATCGTCGCCGCCACCCGTGGCGATACGGATACCGGTGTCCACTTGCGGGTTGATCTCGGTATAGGCGCCCAGACGCGCGCGGATTCGCTGACGGTCCTTGTCACGCCCACCGTTGTTGGGCTCGCCGTCGATCTTGATGGTTTCCTGGCGAAAGCGCACATCGCCCTTGAACTGAGTCTTGGCGGCCCAGGCCAGTTTCTGGTCGAAGCTGCTCAGCTCGCTGGTCTTTTTCGCGGTGGCCGCGATCTGTTCGTTGCTTTCCTGTTGAGCCTGCCGTGCGATCTGCTGTTCTTTCTGATCCTTGGCCAGCTCGTTCTGCAATTCGGTGTACTGCGAAGCGGTGATCTGGCCGTTGGCCTTGAGCATGTCGAGCAACTTAGCGTCGACTGCAGCGCTGGCCGGAACGCTCAGGGCCAGCAACAGGCCGCCACACAGGGCCGCAGCAGTTTTAGTGGAAGCAAGACGCATATCAATCTCCGAAAGTGAGGAGGGATAACAAACCCTCCAGGACACAACCGACCGCTGACGGACGGAAAAAGGCCACCTGGCAAACCCGGGTGCTCTAAAAACAGGCGTCAGTATCGCGACGGTTTATGACGCAGTAGTGGCTAAGTGATTTCATCTGTATGACAATTCGTTTGCTCACGGAACTATTGATTTCGAGTTGTGTCAGGGGATTTTTCGGGGTGTGCGCGGGGCTGTGATAGGCGATACTCGCCAGGCCTTCACGCCCTGGACACAGAGAAGATGCCGATGCCGCTGCAACGCCTGGACAGCCTGTCCGACATCACCCCGCAGGCCTGGGATGCCCTGGCGCCGCAGGCCCAGCCATTCGTGCGGCATGCATTCCTGAGCGCGCTGGAAGACAGTGGCAGCCTGGGGGCCCACTCGGGCTGGCAACCGGAGCATTTGCTGCATTGGGAAGGCGAGCGGCTGGTGGCGGCATTGCCCGGTTATCGCAAGTGGCATTCCTATGGCGAGTACGTGTTCGATCACGGCTGGGCCGACGCCTGCGCGCGTGCGGGCATCGACTACTATCCCAAGCTGCTGACGGCGGTGCCGTTCAGTCCGGTCAGCGGTCCGCGGCTGCTGGCCGCCAACGCCGAGGACGGTTTCGAACTGCTGAACAGCCTGCCCGGTTACCTGGAAATCGAAGGGCTCTCCAGTGCCCATATCAATTTCACCGACCCGTTGGCTGACGATGCGCTGGCCCGGCAACCTGGCTGGTTGCAGCGCCTGGGCTGTCAATTCCATTGGCAGAACCGTGGCTACCGCGACTTCCAGGACTTTCTCGACGCCCTGAGTTCACGCAAGCGCAAGCAGATGCGCAAAGAGCGCGAGCAGGTGGCGGGGCAGGGTATCGAGTTCGAGTGGCTGCAGGGCCATGAACTGAGCGAAGCCCAATGGGATTTTGTCTATGCCTGCTATGCCAACACCTACGCGATACGTCGGCAGTCGCCCTACCTGACCCGGGCGTTTTTCAGCCTGCTGGCCGAGCGCATGCCCGAGGCGATTCGCGTGGTACTGGCCAAACAGGGCTCACGCCCGGTGGCCATGGCGTTCAGCCTGATCGGCGGTGACAGCTTCTACGGCCGCTATTGGGGCTGCCTGGCGGAGTTCGATCGACTGCATTTCGAGACCTGTTTCTACCAGGGCATGGACTACGCCATCGCCCACGGCCTGCAACGCTTCGATGCCGGCGCTCAAGGCGAGCACAAACTGATTCGCGGCTTCGAACCGGTGATTACCCGTTCGTGGCATTACCTGCGCCATCCGGGGCTGAAAAACGCCGTGGAGGATTTCCTCGAGCGCGAGCGTGTGGGCGTGTTGGCCTATGCCGAAGAGGCGAGGTCGGCGCTGCCCTATCGGCAGGCCTGACCCTAAGATCGTTCCCATGCTCTGCGTGGGAATGCCGCCTTGGACGCTCTGCGTCCGCGCTTGAAGTCGTGACGCAGAGCGTCACAGGATGCATTCCCACGCGGAGCGTGGGAACGATCAAGGCCGGCTCTCATTAATCGATGCCAACAAACCCACCCGTCTGGTGCTGCCACAAACGTGCATACAGCCCGCCATGAGCCAGCAGTTGGGCGTGGCTGCCGCTTTCGGCGATCTGGCCTTTCTCCAGTACCACCAGGCGGTCCATCCGCGCGATGGTCGACAGTCGGTGCGCAATCGCAATCACGGTCTTGCCCTGCATCAGGGTTTCCAGGCTCTCCTGGATCGCCGCTTCCACCTCGGAGTCCAGTGCCGAGGTGGCTTCGTCCATGATCAGGATCGGCGCGTCTTTGAGCAGCACGCGGGCGATGGCGATCCGCTGGCGCTGGCCGCCGGAGAGTTTCACCCCACGCTCGCCCACATGGGCATCCAGCCCGGTACGGCCTTCGGAATCCGACAGCAGCGGGATGAACTCGTCGGCGCGCGCCTTGTGCACGGCGGCCCAGAGTTCTTCGTCGGTGGCCTGCGGCTTGCCATACAGCAGGTTGTCGCGGATCGAGCGGTGCAGCAGCGAGGTGTCCTGGGTGATCATGCCGATCTGCGCGCGCAGGCTTTCCTGGGCGACCTCGGCGATGTCCTGCCCGTCGATCAGAATGCGGCCGCCTTGCAGGTCGTACAAGCGCAGCAGCAGGTTGACCAGGGTCGACTTGCCCGCGCCGGACGGACCGATCAGGCCGATCTTTTCCCCGGCCTTGATTTCAAGGTTCAGGCCGCCAATGATCCCGCTCTGCTTGCCGTAGTGGAAATCCACCTGCTCGAAGCGCACCAGGCCATGGGGCACTGTCAGGCGCGGGGCGTCGGTACGGTCGACCACTGCGAGCGGCTGGGCGATGGTCTTGAGGCCATCCTGCACGATGCCGATGTTTTCGAAAATGCCGTTGACCACCCACATGATCCAGCCGGACATATTGACGATGCGAATCACCAGGCCGGTGGCCAGGGCAATGGCGCCGACGGAAATCAGCGACTGCGTCCACAGCCACAGGGCGAGGCCGGTGGTGGTGACGATCAGCAGGCCGTTCAGGACGGTGATGACCGCGTCCATGCTGGTGAGCACGCGCGCCGCCAGTTGGGTTTTTTCGGTTTGCTCGACAATCGCTTCCTTGGCGTATTCCTGCTCATTCTGCGTATGGGCAAACAGCTTCAAGGTGGTGATGTTGGTGTAGCCGTCGACGATGCGGCCCATGAGTTTGGAGCGTGCTTCGGAAGAGATCACCGAACGCTCCTTGACCCGCGGCACGAAGTAACGCAATGCCAGGCAGTAGCAGATGATCCAGATGATCAACGGAATCATCAGTCGCCAGTCGGCCTCGGCGAACAACACCAGCGAGGTGATGGCATAGATCGACACGTGCCAGATGGCTTCCGCCGTTGCCACCGCAGAGTCACGCAATGAGTTGCCGGTTTGCATGATGCGTTGGGCAATGCGTCCGGCGAAATCATTCTGGAAGAAATTCAGGCTCTGCTTGAGCACATAGCTGTGGTTCTGCCAGCGGATCAGGCTGGTCATGCCGGGGTTGATGGTCTGGTGCACCAGCAAGTCATGCAGGCTGTTGAAGATCGGCCGCAGCAGCAGGGCGACCACTGCCATCCAGATCAGCTCGGTGCTGTGCACCTGAAAGAAATTCGCGGGTGGCGTGCCCTGGGCCAGGTCGATGATGCGGCTCAGGTAACTGAACAGCGCGACCTCGATCAGTGCACCAATCAGGCCCACCACCAACAGCGCGGCAAAACACGGCCACACCTGGCGCAGGTAGTAGAGGTAGAAGGGCAGGACTTTATCGGGCGGGGCCGCGCTGGGAGCATCGCGGAAGATGTCGATCAGTTGTTCAAAACGACGATAGAGCATTAGGCTTGACGCCCGCCGTGCGGGCTCTCCTTTCAAATGCGCACGTCGCCTTGTGGGCAACGTGCGGAAGTTCCCGCGGACCTCAGTCGATGCGCTTGGCCGACTTGATCAAGACAGGATCGATTGGCACGTTCTGCATGCCTTGCTTGGTGGTGGTCTGCGAGTTGACGATCACATCAACCACGTCCATGCCCTTGACCACCTTGGCGAATACGGCGTAACCGGCATCGCGACCCGGGTCGAGGAAGGCATTGTCGGCCACGTTGATGAAGAACTGGCTGGTGGCCGAGTTCGGGTCATTGGTGCGGGCCATGGACAAGGTGCCGCGAACGTTATGCAGGCCGTTGCTGGCTTCGTTCTTGATCGGTGCTTCGGTCGGCTTTTGCGACATCTGCTGGGTGAACCCGCCGCCCTGGACCATGAAGCCCGGGATCACACGGTGAAAAATGGTGTTGGTGTAGAAGCCCTTGTCGACATAGGCGAGGAAATTCTTGGTGCTGATCGGCGCCTTGACCGGGTCGAGTTCGATTTCAATGTCGCCATTGGTGGTGGAGATCAATACGTGGGGCGCCTTGGCGGGCTCGGCCGCCATCAGGTTGGCAGCGAACAGAACGGAACCGGCAAAGAAGGCGATTTTTTTCAGCATGGGTCAGTGATCCTGGGTTGTGGGGTCGACGGTGTTTCGAGCAGGGTAGCGTTAAACACGTCGGGTTGATCCAAGGGCGTGGCATGGCGGGAATCTTCGATTACCACCAGTCGCGCGTAGGGCAGCAGTTTTACATAGTTTTCTACGTTGATGACCAGGGTTCGACAGGTGATTCTGGAACGTTGTTCCTGTCGCCACAGCCCACAATCGCGTCGAAGCGCGCGGGATTGAACCAGGCCATGGATAAACTCCGTTTCAGGCTTGCCGGGGGGCCGCGAAGGGCGCATCCAGCGGAGCGGTGTCAAAGGTGCGCAGCAATTCCACAAGGATCTGCGTCGCCGGCCCCAAGGGTTTGTCCTTGTTCGAATACAAATAGAACGTGGGGTGGCGGCTGCCGCCCTGTTCCAACGGCAGTTGCTTGAGCACGCCTTCGGCCAGTTCGCGCTCGATCATGTGCCGGGGCAACCAGGCAAACCCCAGGCCGCTGCCCACGAACGCGGCGGCGGTGGCCAGGCTGCCGACGGTCCAGCGCTGTTCGGCGCCGAGCCAACCCACATCCCGTGGTTGCTGGCGGCCGGAGTCTCGGATGACCACCTGCATCTGGCTTTCCAGGTCCTGGAAGCTCAACTCGCGGTTCATGCGGTGCAACCCGTGTTCTGGATGGGCCACGGCGACGAATTCAACATCGCTCATTTCGGTGCCCAGGTAACCGGGAATGCTGAAACCGCAGATCGCGAGGTCGGCCACGCCTTCTATCAAAAGCTCCTCGACGCCGGACAATACCTCCTCACGCAAGCGTACCCGGCACCCTCGGCTCTGCGGCATGAAGGCGGTCAGGGCACGTACCAGGCGCGCGTTGGGATAGGCCGCGTCCACGACCAGGCGCACTTCGGCCTCCCAGCCTTGTTCCATATGATGGGCGAGGTCTTCCAGCTGGCTGGCGTTTTTCACCAGTTGCCGCGAGCGGCGCAGCAGCACTTCACCCGCATCGGTGAGGACCGCCTTGCGCCCGTCGATGCGCAGCAGCGGCACGCCGAGTTGGTCCTGCATGCGCGCCACGGTGTAGCTCACCGAGGACTGTGAACGGTGCAGCGCTTCGGCCGCCTGGGCGAAGCCGCCATGGTCGACCACGGCCTGCAATGTGCGCCATTGATCAAGGGTAACGCGGGGCGCTTTCAAGATGAGCTCCTCTTGTCCTAAGCTGGCGGTCCTTATTGGAGACTGCCGAATGAGAAAATTGTGTTGTGTGTGGCTGGCGCTGCTGCCGATGAGCGCGTTTGCCTACCCCATCGACGTGACCAAAAAGATCGACGGCGTCAGCATCGACTACACCGCATCCGATGTGGACGGCGATATCAGCTCGATTCAGTTGAATAACTACGGCACTCAAGATGCGCTGTGCTCTGTCATCTTTACCAATGGCCCTGAAGCGCCGCGCCGACGCACCGTCAGCGTACCCGCAGGCAAAAGCACCCACACCACGGTCAAGTTCAACCGCGCAATCATCAAGATGCGCATTGCCCTGGCGTGCGCGCCGAAATAAAGCGACAGCGGAGCAGGCCTATAGGAATACTCCGCTTATAAACGAATTTATAGATGGGTTATAGCAGTTTTTTGCGCTTTTTAATCGAAGTGGCCATGGTTAATCTTTTCTGCATCGACTTACAGCATTTCCCGATGGAGCCTACATAGCCATGTCCAACGTTCTGATCATCGAAAGCAGCGCCCGCCAGCAGGATTCGATTTCCCGCCAACTGACCCGGCAGTTCATCAGCCAATGGCAGGCCACCCACCCGGCCGATCAGATCAACGTACGCGACGTGGCGCTCAACCCGGTGCCTCACCTGGACGCCAACCTCCTGGGCGGCTGGATGAAACCTGCCGAACAGCGCAGCGTGGTCGAAAAGGCTTCCCTGGACCGCTCCAACGAATTGACCGACGAACTGCTCGCCGCCGACGTATTGGTGATGGCGGCGCCGATGTACAACTTCGCCATCCCCAGCACCCTCAAGGCCTGGCTGGACCATGTGTTGCGCGCCGGGGTGACCTTCAAGTACACCCCCACCGGGCCGCAGGGTTTGCTGACCGGCAAGCGCGCCATCGTGCTCACCGCCCGTGGCGGCATTCACACCGGCGCCACCTCGGACCACCAGGAACCTTACCTGCGCCAGGTCATGGCCTTTATCGGGATTCACGACGTCACTTTCATTCATGCCGAAGGGGTGAACCTGAGCGGCGATTTCCAGGAAAAAGGCATCAACGATGCCAAAGCCCTGCTTGCGCAGGTGGCTTGATCCTTTAATCGCCAGATAATCCGCCAGTGTTTATCTAGCGCCACGCAATCCCTTCAAGTACGCGTACCGAACCTCCCTTTGCACTTGTTGCTCCTGAGTGCTCCTGCCCGACTGCCGCTTCAGCGAGGTCGGGTTTTTTTTGCCTCGAGTTTCTTCAACCGTCGAAAAGCTTTAATGTCGCGCCCATTCGAAACGAGGCGCACATGGGCTATCTACTGGTTGTCACCCTGATTCAGGCATTTTCCTTCAGCTTGATTGGCGAATACCTCGCCGGTCACGTCGACAGCTACTTCGCGGTACTGGTGCGTGTGGTACTGGCCGGGTTGATCTTTATTCCGCTGACCCGCTGGCGCTCGGTGGCACCGGCGTTCATGCGCGGCATGCTGGTCATCGGTGCGCTGCAATTCGGCGTGACCTACGTGTGCCTGTACCTGAGCTTCCGGGTACTGACGGTGCCGGAGGTGTTGCTGTTCACCATTCTCACACCGTTGCACGTGACCCTGATAGAAGACGCGCTCAACCGGCGGTTCAATCCCTGGGCACTGGTCGCCGCGCTGGTGGCGGTGGCGGGCGCGGCGGTGATTCGCTTCGACCAGATCACCCCGAACTTTCTGATGGGCTTTTTGCTGCTGCAACTGGCCAATTTCACTTATGCCGCCGGGCAAGTCATGTACAAGCATCTGGTGGCGCGCTATCCGAGCGATCAGCCGCACTACCGGCGTTTCGGTTATTTCTACCTGGGTGCCTTGCTGGTGGTGTTGCCCGCGTTCCTGCTGTTCGGCAAGGCGGACTTTCTGCCTCAAGCGCCGTTGCAATGGGGCGTGCTGGTATTCCTGGGGCTGGTCAGCACCGCACTGGGCATGTACTGGTGGAATAAGGGGGCCTGCCTGGTCAATGGCGGCACCCTTGCGGTGATGAATAATCTGCATGTGCCGGTGGGGCTGCTGTTGAACCTGCTGATCTGGAACCAGCATGAGCCGCTGGGAAGGCTGGCCCTGGGCGGCCTGGTGATTCTGGCGGCGGTGGCGGTCAGTCGATTGGGTATCAAACCCGCCGCTGGCGTAAAGTCTGCGACCTGAGGGTGCCAGCGATGTGTGAGCGGTAATGAAAGTGTGTTATCGAAAGGAACGGTGTGGGGGTGGCAGAGTGGACAAGGTTGATGAACTGATAATAGCTGCCTTGAAGGATGACTCCCGCGTCAGCCTGGCGGAACTGGCGCGCCAGGTTCACAAGTCTCGAACCGCCGTGGAGTCGCGGGTTCAAAAACTGATCGAAAAGGGCATTATCCTGGGCTTTACCATCAACGTCGCTGAGGACGATCAAACCCTGCAATCGGCATTCTTGATGCTCAAGCTCAACGGTAGCAGCTGCCACCTGGTGTTCCCCAAAATCTACCAGTATCGCGAGGTGGTGCAGGCCTATTCGTTGTTTGGCGACGTGGACATGATGCTTGAGGTGCGCTACCGCAATTTTGAAGAATTGATGGTGTTCAAGGAAAACCTGCTCAAGATCGAGCATGTGAATGAGGTGGTGGTCAACCCGGTGCTCAAGGCCTGGCGCTAGCCGGTGCCGTCCGCGACGGCAGCGGCTGACGCCCGATCAGGCTGGCGCGTGGTCGTGGAAGGTTTCGAGAAAGTAATGGTTCAAGGCAGGCATTGTCTGGCGCAGGGTGTCCACGAATTCTGCGATGACCGTCTGGTTGAACGCCAGCGTCGTGTCCTCATGCCCCAGTACCACCACCAGCAGGCTGGACGATGCGTCCGTCAGCCTGAAGTCATGGGCATCGGCATCGACTTTGCCGATGCTCGCCAAGGGCACGTCGCCGCAGGTATAGACGATGTCGCCGGCGGGGATCATCACGTCCTTTTTGGCAAACAGCGGACGGAACGCCCTCGGTGCAGGCGAACGCATGACGTGTATATCGTCCCGCTGATGATAGGTATGTACGCCTATGCTGACGCCGTGTCGGATTGCCACGGCGTTATAGGCGTCGACGACGTTATTGATGGGGCGCACACCGTTGGCGATCAAGCGCCGCAGCAGTTTTTCATTGGCGCTGACGGTGTTGGTGTAGCCGAGCTTTTCAAGCTGGCGGGCAAATCCTTCGTAAACGGGGTTCGACTCCAGTTCGTTGAGGCGTGAGGCCACGTGGTTCAAGTTGCTTTGCAGGAGACTGACGAAACTCGGGTCGTCAGACACGCTGATGTTTTCGACAACGGCGGCGCACGCATTATTGAGGCCCAGGTCGAGGGCAGACTGTTGAATGATCAAACGACTTTTCATACCCTCAGCTCCATAGCTTCTTGCGCAGAAGGTCGGTGCTGGCATCCAGCTGTTGCGTGCTTGGGTGCTGCAACCAGAACAGCCCGGGGCAGGTGGCGAAGTCGATCGTGACCGGTGTGGTGTCGCCCGGGCTGATGAAGAAGCGATGGCCGCAGTAGGCTTCATCCAGCATCGCGCTCTGCAGGGCCTGGGGGGAAGGGGCGGTAAAGGTGCGGCGCTCATCGGAACAGAAAAAGCCGATGCGACCATGGCTGATCTCGCGTGCAGCGCCGGCCGGCGGGCGAGGCCGGCCGAGGTAGCTGTCGATGGCCAGCGACAGCAGGTCCGGCTGGTACACCTGTTGAAACAGCAGTGGCGCGATGCCGCCATGCAAGCGGCCGCCCGCCTCAATCATCACCGGGCCCGTGTCGGACCAGATGATTTCCATATGAATCGGACCGATCTCGATGCTCAAGGCCGCCGCTGCCTGACGGGCGTAGTCGATCAAGGGTTGCAGCGCTTGTGCCTGGGGATCGAGGGTGTCCAGGCTTTCGTAGACAAACTTGCTGCCGTTTCTGTGGATCTTGGTGTATTTGCACACCGTGGCGATGGTGTACTCGCCGTCAAAGGCGACCATGTCCACCACGTACTCCGGGCCCGACACGAACGGCTGCACGATAAACCCGAGGTTGAACTCCCCAAGGTCGTTTTTCTGCCGCCAGGCCGCATTGTTCAAGGCGGCTTCCACTTCGTGTTTGCCCTGGGCGAATACCACGCCTTCGGTGGCGGCGGAATTGAGTGGCTTGACCACGTAGGTGGCGGCTTCCTCCAGTGATTCAACCACCGCCCGAATGCGGCTTGGCGAACTCAGCAGTTGGGACGCAATGTTCGCCAATCCCTTGTTCTTGAGCGCTTGCTGCATGGAAAACTTGTTGCGCCGCAGGTCGCTGGTGATGCGGCTGTTGCCTGCAATACGCAGCACTTCTGTGAGGTAATCGGTGAGGTAGATTGCGGTTTCGCAGCCTGCGATCACCGCGCTCAATGACAGTTTCTCCAGGGTTTCCAGCAAGCTTTCTTCCCAGTGGTAAACCTCTTCGAAATCTTCCCTGATCAGGTCATCGGTGAAGTGCCTGGGCAAGGTGTCGGTGGAAATCACCGCGATACATTTCACGCCCTGGGCCTTGAATAACGGGGCGTAGAGTTTACCGGTGGAGAACGGATCGACGATCAGTACGGTTTGCAATTGAGGCATTCCTTATTCAAGGGTCGCGGTGGCCGGAACCGCCGGCGTGAGGTTCCACGCCAGTACGGCGGCGGCCAACAGGCCGGCGGAGACGATCATCAACGCGCGCGCGCCTTCCAGGCCGAGGAACCCCGCCGTGGTAAAAAACGTCAGGATCATCGGCGCTGAACCGCTGACCAGCAGGTAGTAGAGCGAACTTTTTGCGGCGATCACGTCAGCCACCCGAGCGTTGGGCGCCGACTCGATCAGGTTTTTACGCAATTGGATGCGCAGGCTGTTGATGCAAAAGCCCAGCAGGAACGCGGCCGCCATCATCACGTAGAGGTTCTGCCAATACACGATTGCCACGTCGGCCAGCAGCACCAGCACGATGGCGCCATAGCTGTTGAGCTTGATACGTGGCAGCACTGCCGCACTGAATGCACCCAGGCCCGCCAGACCGCTGGCCACGCCGAACAGGGTGGCGTTCCACTCATTGAGTTTTTGAAACACGATCGGCACCAGGCTGTTGAAGGCGCCGATATGGAACCCGATCATGCTTAATACGATGATCAGCACGTAAAGGTTTCGCGGCAGGTTCAGCGCCTGGGCGACAGGGCTGTCGCTGGTCTGTTCGGCGGCGTCGCTGCCTGGCGTGGCCTGCACGAACAGGATCGCCACCAGCGAGACAATCGCCGCCAGGCTGATGATCTGAAGGGTCTGGCTGACCGAGAATACGTCCACGATCACCCCGCCCAGCAATGCGCCGCCAAAGGCGCCGATCTGGATGGACGTTTGCATCAGCCGCGCCGAGGTGTCGCTGTCGGTCGCACCGGCCAGCACCAGCTTGGTATTTTTCGACTCGAGGGTGCTGATGGTGAAATAGTCGGTGACACCGACCACAAAAGCGATGGCCAGGAAGCCGACGGGCAACACGGCGGCGTCCGTGAACGACAAGCCAAGCACGGCGGCGAACGCGGTCAGGCGGATGTACAGCAGGCGTTTCATGCTCAGTTCAAGGGTGAAGAATTTGCCGATGTATTGTTCGCACACATACGGCACCACCGTCGCCACGCACAGCGTGGCCCCCACCAGAAATGTCGAGCCGGTGGTTTCCAGGCCGAACCAGACCATGGCAATCACAATCGCCATGTCCAGGCCGGTAAACAGGGTCACGATCGAGTAGAACGCTGTCAGTGTTGATTTATTAGTCATAGGGATCAGTCGTAACGAGAGAGTTTGAGTAAAGGCACGCACCGTTGGGTGTCACCTACGACGGTACTGAACTGGTTTCTGACGCGAACGCTGGGTGGCGACTTCTTTTCCAGGTTGCACACCTTGTAAGCGTTGTCGTGCCAGGGGCAGATCACACTCTGCCCGTCGCCGCTGGTTTCACCCATGTGCAACGGGCCGCCGCGATGGGGGCAAGTGGTCGGCAGCAGCTGCGTCGAATAGGTGTGGCGCTTGAGAAAATAAGTGGTGTCTTCCACGGCCACGTAGTTGGCGTCGGTCAGGTTCAGACGGATAGCTTTCATGGGGTGCCTACTCAAAGTGCCGTGACGGTATAGGTGCAGGATGGGCTGACGACGCGTGTGCCATGCAGCATGCCCTTGGGAATCACCACGCCTTCCCCGGCCTTCAGGCGCACGCTGAGTTCGGGGCTGGCGACAAAATCCAGCTCGCCGGTTTCAACCCAGAACAGCTCGTCATTGGGGTGGGTGTGCGGCACCGAGAGTTCGTGCTCGGTCTCGGTAATGCGCAGGTCAACCGGCTTCAGGCCGTGGCGGGCGGCAGCCAGTGCACGGTGTTCATCCAGCTCGTCATGCCATTTGATATGGGCGTAGAGCTCTTCGTCGGCGATGTCCTGCAGCAACCTGAATTCCTCGAAACCGCGGACGAGGTCGGGAATGATCTTGCTGCCAAATTGCTTGATCATGGGCAGGATGAGGCGCTGCAGGGCCATTCTTCCGTGATGGACATCGATGTGTGAATGTTCATCGAAATAATCGGTGGAGACGCTGTCGCCAAAAATGGCCTTGATGGCGCTCGACTGGTGCTTGGTGGTGAGGGCCAGGCTGGCCTCGGTGTAATACATCGCGCCGATGTAGCGGAACAGCTCGCCATGGTTGGCGGATACATAATGGAAGTAGTTGGTTAGCGACAGGGAACCTGCGGTGTAGAACTGCCAGTAATGGTGCACATGATGAGACATGCCCATGTCTTTGAGCATGTCTTCAAAAATGGTGCTGTGCTTCTTTTTATCGACACCGTAGCCATATTCATCGATCAGGATCTTGAACAGCTCGCTGGTGTAAACGCCGCAGTTGCCCAGCACATTGCGCGCCATTGCGGAGGCTTCACTGAGGAAATCGCCGGCGCATTGGGTCATGAAAAAACGCGCGGCACGTTCAGGGTTGCGGCTGGTGGTCAGCACCTTGTGCAGCTTGGACTCCGACTGCGCGACATCCTCCAGGACCTTGTCGGTGTGGGCGACAAACGATTCCAGGCACCACGAACCGTTGATATGCACTTCTTGCTTGAGCCAGTCATACAAGTACTGTTCGAGCAGTGGACGGATCTTCTTGCCGCTGGCGGCGTGTTCAGGGTCGTAGAACTGTTTGAACGCCTTGAGATCAAGTTCCATGGGCGGCTTGGGCAGAAATACCAGGTCCTGCTCGTAGATATTCAGTAACAACCGCTGTGCCAATAAATGATGGCTGTCGGAAAGTTGATCGCTTGTTAGACGACTACTGATAATTACGTCTGATATGTCCTGCGGCCGAGAAGGGCGCTGAAAGGGACTGTTGGTATAAAAGCTGCGCGGCTGGGCAAAAGCACTGGCGCTACCGTAGTGGGTAAGCGCCTCGGCATCTGAGCTGAGTGCGAAGTGTGGCGCATCATCTGACAGCTTAGTTGTCCATAACATAAGAAATGCCTTCTGGCTGATTTGTTCGATGGCCAGATGCTATAGATTTGGTTTTTCTAAAAACAGATTGAAAATTGGGTGCGTAGATAGTGAATTTCACTAAATCAATAGGTGGAGTCTGCTTTGTGATTTGGGTGAGTTGATTTATTTCGGGGCGACGGCTAGACATGTTCGCCGGCGTTTTTCCGGCATGCGGGCTGAAAGGCCGGGAAGGAGAGGGAAGATGACAGTCAACGTTTTGATCCTGCCGGGCCTGTTCAACTCCGGTGAAGCCCATTGGCAATCGCAATGGGAGCGTCAATTCCACGGGTTGCAGCGGGTGGAGCAGCAGGACTGGGAAACACCGGTCGCTGCCGATTGGGTGGCGCGCCTGAATCAGGCGATAGAGGCGGCTGACAGCGAGGTTGTGCTGGTCGCGCACAGCCTGGCGATTACCCTGATTACGCGCTGGGCGGCGCAGTATCCGCAGTCGAACAAGGTGAAGGGCGCCTTGCTGGTGGCGCCAAGCGATACCGAGGCGGACTCGTATCCGTCGGGCACAACCGGTTTTACTCCGATGTCGATGCAGCGCCTGCCTTTTCGCACCATCCTGGTGGCGAGCACCAATGATCCCTACGTCACCCAGCAAAGGGCGAGAGCGTTCGGCGAGGCATGGGGCAGTGAACTGGTGTGGGAGCAGGACGCCGGCCATATCAGAGGCGACGCGGGGTACGGGCCTTGGCCAAAGGGTGTGGAATACCTTTACCAATTGACCGGTGACCCGCAGTTCCAGCTTAAGTAGCGCCACTGCGAGGGGCCGCTCAAGCCCCTCGCAGCTCAGTTGCTCAATGCTCCAGGGTTTCCACGGCCTTGGCATTCTGCGTCATCGCAAACAGCCCGCCGCGCAGGTCCGTGCCGCTCGGCTGCTGGTACAGGCTCAAGCCGAACTCCGGCAACACCGCCAATAGATAATCGAAGATATCCCCCTGGATCCGCTCGTAATCCGCCCACGCCGTGGTGCGGGTGAAGCAGTAGATCTCCAGCGGCACGCCCTGGGCGGTGGTCTGCATCTGGCGCACCATGCAGGTCATGTTCGGCTGGATGTCCGGGTGACTTTGCAGGTAGGCCAGGGCGTAGGCGCGAAAGGTCCCCAGGTTGGTCATGCGGCGGCGGTTGGCCGACAGCTGCGCGCTGTGGCCCTGGGCCTCGTTCCAGGCCTTGAGTTCGGCCTGCTTGCGGCAGATGTAGCCGGTGAGCAGGTGCACCTGGGTCATGCGTTCTTCTTCGTCATCGCGCAAAAAGCGCACGCCGCTGGCGTCGATGAACAGGCTGCGCTTGATGCGCCGTCCGCCGGATTGCTGCATGCCGCGCCAGTTCTTGAACGACTCGGACATCAGGCGCCAGGTGGGAATGGAGACGATGGTCTTGTCGAAATTCTGCACCTTGACCGTGTGCAGGGTGATATCCACCACATCGCCGTCGGCGCCGACCTGGGGCATTTCGATCCAGTCGCCGACCCGCAGCATGTCGTTGCTGGTCAATTGCACGCTGGCGACGAACGACAGCAGGGTGTCCTTGTACACCAACAGGATCACCGCCGACATCGCGCCCAGGCCCGACAGCAGCAACAGCGGCGAACGGTCGATCAGGGTGGCGACGATGATGATCGCGCCAAACACGAACAGCACCATCTTCGCCAACTGCACATAGCCCTTGATCGAGCGGGTGCGCGCATGTTCAGTGCGCGCGTAGATATCCAGCAGCGCGTTGAGCAGGGCACTCATCGCCAGCACCATGAACAGAATGGTGATCGCCAGGGCCACGTTGCCGATGAACAGGATGGCAGTCTTGCTCAGGTCCGGCACCAGATACAGGCCGAACTGGATCACCAGGGACGGCGTCATCTGCGCCAGGCGCTGGAACACTTTGTTATGCCGCAGATCGTTGAGCCAGTGCAGCGCCGGTTGCCGGCCGAGCAGCTTGACCGCGTGCAGGATGAGGTAACGCGCCACGCGCCCCACCACCAGGGCCACCACCAGCAATACCAGCAGACCGAGGCTGGAATGCAGGACCGGGTGTTCATCGAGGGCGCCCCAGAGGTCTTGGACGTTGCGCCAGAGCTGTTTGGTATCCATGGGTTAACCGATTCTTCTGTAAGACAACACGGGCCGATTAGAGCATTTAAGTGCAACAAAGTTGACGCCACGGACAAAACCGCTGACAAAAAAGCAGCTGATTAGCACCGTTCGCGTAAAGAAACTCGGTTTGGACGCCCGAAACCGGTAACCTATGCCGCTGATATTTTGTATTTCTTCGAGGTAGCACCCGTGTTTTCCCAATTCGCCCTGCACGAACGCCTGCTCAAAGCCGTGGCCGAGCTTAAATTTGTCGAGCCTACGCCTGTGCAGGCAGCGGCCATTCCGCTCGCGCTCCAGGGGCGTGACCTGCGGGTGACGGCGCAAACCGGCAGCGGAAAGACCGCCGCTTTCGTCTTGCCGGTTCTCAACCGCCTGATCGGTCCGGCCAAGGTTCGCGTCAGCATCAAGACCCTGATCCTGCTGCCGACCCGCGAGCTGGCCCAGCAGACCCTGAAGGAAGTCGAGCGCTTCTCGCAGTTCACCTTCATCAAGTCCGGCATCATTACGGGTGGCGAAGACTTCAAGGTCCAGGCCGCCATGCTGCGCAAGGTCCCGGACATCCTGATCGGCACCCCGGGGCGCATGATCGAGCAACTCAACGCCGGCAACCTCGACCTCAAGGAAGTCGAAGTGCTGGTGCTCGACGAAGCCGACCGCATGCTCGACATGGGTTTTGCCGATGACGTGCAGCGCCTGGTGGCCGAGTGCGTCAATCGTCAGCAGACCATGCTGTTCTCCGCGACTACTGGCGGCTCGACCCTGCGCGACATGGTCGCCAAGGTGCTGAACAACCCCGAGCACCTGCAGGTCAACAACGTCAGCGACCTGAACGCGACCACGCGTCAGCAGATCGTCACCGCTGACCACAATGTGCATAAAGAACAGATCCTCAATTGGTTGCTGGCCAACGAGACCTACCAGAAGGCGATTGTGTTCACCAATACCCGCGCCGCGGCCGACCGCATCTACGGCCGGCTGGTGGCGCAGGAATACAAGGCGTTCGTGCTGCACGGCGAAAAGGACCAGAAGGACCGCAAGCTGGCCATCGACCGCCTCAAGGCCGGCGGCGTGAAAATCCTGGTCGCCACCGACGTTGCCGCGCGCGGTCTCGATGTCGACGGCCTGGACATGGTGATCAACTTCGACATGCCGCGCAGCGGCGACGAATACGTGCACCGCATTGGCCGTACCGGGCGTGCCGGCAATGATGGCCTGGCCATCTCGCTGATCTGTCACGGCGACTGGAACCTGATGTCGAGCATCGAGCGCTACCTCAAGCAATCGTTCGAGCGCCGCACCATCAAGGAAGTCAAAGGCGCTTACACCGGTCCGAAGAAGGTCAAGGCGTCGGGCAAGGCCGTTGGGGTGAAGAAGAAAAAAGTCGACGCCAAGGGCGACAAGAAGAAAGCCGGCGCCAAGTCGCCGACCAAGCGCAAGATCGCCAACCGGCCGAAGACCGACAACCTGTCGCTCGTCAGCAAGGACGGCATGGCCCCGCTCAAGCGCCGCAAGCCGGAAGCGCCGGCTGCCGAGTAACATCCGTCTGACCGATCGTTCCCACGCTCCGCGTGGGAACGCCTCCCGGGACGCTCCGCGTCCATGCCTGCATTCAGCTTTTGGCTTTAGCCGCTGCTTCCTTGAGTTCCTTGAGGCGCGCATCAATCAACTGACACTTGTCGGGAAATTCCGCGCTTTCGGTGTCCAGGTCCATTTTCTGCAGCTCGTCATTCATCTCTTTGGCCTTGGTCGGGTTCTGCTCAGTGAGTCGAGTCACTTCCCGCGCGAGTTGCTCGCGCTTGGCTGTGGCTTCGTCCGGCGTGCAGGCCCAGGCGGACACGCTGCTCAGCAGCGTGGCGGCGATGGCCAGGTTCATCAGGGTTTTCATCGGGGACCTCCTTGGCGATTGTGTGCGGTTGAGGGCGCGAACGTCGGGAAAGTTCAGCGAAATGACCGCCGTCGATCAGGCTGAACGGCGAGTGAGCTGGCGTGTCACACCTTCAGACGGGCTACTTTTTCGTGGGCCTGCAGGAGGAATCAGGATGACGACTTACAACTGGGATCTGATCGAACGTCTGCTGCATGAAGTACAAAACGGCGACGGTAGCTTTGCCCCGCGCAAATATGCGGAACAGGAAGCCGCCGACAAGGCCACGGCGGGCGAGTCTGTTGGCAATCTGGATGCGCTGAAAAAGGAGGCTGCGGATTACGAAGCACTGCTACTCAAGCGTGGATTTATCGAATCGCGTCCGGAGGAAGAGGGCGGCAATGGCGAGAATTTCATTTTGACCCCGCGAGGTTCAAGCCTGCTTTCCCTGATCGACAGTTCGATTCCAGGTGAACACCATCCACGCCATGTCCTGGATCAACAGGAAGATGCGCTGGACGAAGCAACTTTCGACCAAGTGGCCTCCAAAGCCGCAATTGCCGGCGGCGCCATCTGAAGCCCCGCATAAGCCTGTGGGACGTGTAGGAGCGAGCTTGCTCGCGAAAAACTCACGGGCACCGCGTTTATTCAGAAAGCACGCGTTATCGTTGACGTTTTTCGCGAGCAAGCTCGCTCCTACAGACGGCGGTAAGGCTTTTCCCCGATAGCGGTTTGTCAGTCATCAAAGATAAGTCTGACCCGCCGCTCTCGAGAGCAAGCCCTCTCCCACATTAAATCGAGGCAGCCTTGAGGCATTTGAGGGCCTTGAAGTCGTTGCGTACGCTGTCGATTTTCTGGGTCAGCTTCATGCGCTGTTGCGGGGTGCTCTGCGCCATCAAATCCACAATCAGGCTACGCGCCGCCGCTTCGGTCTGTGCATAGGCAGCACGGTACTCGGGTGTCCAAAGGCTTTCCCGGTCCACCAGCAACTGCTGTATTTTTTGTGCAAAACCCGGACTGTTGCGCTGCTGCACCGCCTCGCTGAATTGCGTCTGCCAATGGGCGCGGTTGCCGATCCACGCGCCGTTCTGATCCCCCAACGCAACAGACCAGTCCATCACCCGTTGCTGCTGGCTGGCGCTGAGTGGGCCGATCCAGGCATCCAGGCGCTTGCTCATGCGCTCGGCGCGCTCTTTGATCTGCTGGGCCAGTGGTGGCTTGAGGTATTCGTCCTGGCGCTTGCGCAGGTCCTTGGCCAAGGCGTCATTCATTTCCTTGACCTGCTGATCGTCCAGACCTTGCAGCAGTTGAACCGCAGACGGGGTAATTTCACGCGCGATCTCGGCGATAGCCTGTTTTGCTTCGACAGTGCGGGCCTGCAAGGCGGCGTCGGTGACCTGGTTGCTGTCGACCATCTGTTGCAGGCGGTCCAGCCAGCCCAGGTAACCCGGCAATTGCGTGGTGCAGTGCCAAGCCAGGTGTCCCTTGAGTGTGTCGTTGAACCAGCTCTTCTGCCCGGCGTTCATGTCCAGGTAGTCGTTGAGGGTCCAGGGAATGATCACGTCAAGATTGCGGTAGGCCAGGCCCACGCGATTACAGCCGGCGAGCGCCAGGCTCAGGGTCAGCAATAACACCAGGAATTTGAGCCGACGCAACATGGGCGGGTCCTTGCACGGATGGGATTAATGCATGTGAACCTGCGCAGGGTGCGACAGTTCAGCCCATCAATAAAACGACCGGACAGCCTTCAAGGTCAACAGGCCGTCACATTGCGAATTGTGTCCGGAGTACGCCGAGCAGTCACCGCCACTGAGGCTGGAGTCGCTGTAGATCAGGTCCAGGTCCACCCCTTTCCAGGCTCGGGACAGTTGCACCGACCAGTCGCTGAAGCTGCTGATAGCGCCGTTCTCCACTGACACCGGTGTGCCCAGTTGATGGGTGGTGTACTTCATGCTGACGCCGATGCCGAAAGGCTGGGTGCCGCCGAGGTCGGCAAACAGCGTGCTGTCCTGGCGGTCGGGGTCGTTGCTGAAGGATACGCCGAAACGGTTGCCCAGCAGGTTCAGCCCACCATAAAACGCCTGGCTGTCGAGGGGGCTGACCTTGGGGTAGCTGTAGTGGATCAAACCCACTTCGTAGCCCAGAGTCTGGTCGAAAGGGTGTTTGAAGCCCATGTAGGAATCGACTTCAAGGGTACTGGGCGAGGACAACCCCATGTTCGGTGAAAACTGGCCGACGTACAGGCCGCTGTCGTGAGTCAGGTCCAGCCCGCCATGGAACGCATCGCTGCCGGGGGAGGTCGGTTTGACCAGGCCCTGGGCCATGGTACGGCTGGGAGTGGTACCCAATTTGAGGTCGAAGTCGCCCAATTCGCGCTGGAAAATATGCGCTTCGGCGAGTGGACAAGCGGCAAGCGCGCTGATCAGGAAAATGCAGGATTTGAGCATGCTTCACTCCATGAAAAGCGAGGAGCAGTGATGAAGAAAACTGGGCAGATGCCCGTGCCAGACGTGTGCAAGGATACCGGCGAATGCTCGGCAATGAGGCCCGTTCGTCGATTGACGTGAGAATCCAGGTGCTGCGGGGTGTGTTTCGGGCTCTAGTCCTAGCGCCTTGAGGGCAAGACGCTTAGGGACCAGGTGCGTTGCGAGGTATTACTTCTTGCCCAGGCTGATCTGCTTGGACGGGCCGAAAGTCTGGCCGCTCACGCCCTTGGCAATTTGCTGGATTTCGCCGCCGGACTTGAGGAACGCAGCAATCTGGTTGTTGATCGATTCGCTGGTTTCAACGGCGGGAGCTGGCTTTGCTTTGCTGTTGGATGCTTTTACACGCATGGCGGCCACTAACCTGTAGAAAATTAACTTGGCCAGGCATCGTACAGGAAATACTTGACAATTGCTTGGCCAATATCCCCGAAGAATTAAATGCAGCGTCTGCAAAACACTGAACTTGATCAACGAATTAATCCCCTAACTGACTGTTTTAACTCGAAAGCTCGAGATGAACGGGCGCTGGCGATGAGCAAAAATTCGCAGGATTGATCAGACGAGCGGGGCAGTGCCATTGGAGCGCCACGCCAGCCTTCGGTTTTTTCAGGCGCGCGCGCGTGTCCGGCTCAACTCGGGTAGAATGCCGCCCACGCAATGAGGGTATCTGGAAATGGCTTTAGTCGGGCGCTACAACAGCTTGCAAGTGGTTAAACACACTAACTTTGGTTTGTACCTCGATGGGGCGCAAGACGGTGAAATCCTCTTGCCTAATCGGTATATCCCCAAAGATATTCCCAGTGAGGATGAAGACTGGCTTAACGTTTTCATTTATCTGGACAGTGATGACAAACTTATTGCCACCACTGAAAAACCCAAAGTTCAAGTGGGCGAATTTGCCAGTTTGAAAGTGGTGGAAGTCAACAGTATCGGTGTTTTCCTCGATTGGGGGCTGCCCAAGGATCTGTTGCTGCCCTATTCGGAAGAAAAACGCCAGTTGAGCGCCGGAGAATATTGCGTGGTGCATGTCTACCTCGACAAGCACACCAAACGCATCACCGCCACCGCGCGCCTTGACCGCTACCTGGACAAGACGCCGGCCAATTACCAGGTGGGCCAGGAAGTCGACCTGTTGGTGGCCGAAGCCACGGACATGGGCTTCAAGGCGATCATCAACAACAAACATTGGGGACTGATCCACAAGAACGAAGTGTTCAAGTTCCTGCGCCCAGGCAAGGAAGAGAAAGGCTTTATCAAAGAGATTCGCGCCGATGGCAATATCAGCCTGAGCCTGCAGCCGGTTGGCCAGGAAGCGGCTTCCAGCCTCAACTCGAAGATCCTCGCCAAATTGCGTGACAACAACGGCACCTTGCCGGTCAGTGATAAAAGCGATCCCGCCGTCATCAGCAACTTGTTCGGCGTGAGCAAAGGCAACTTCAAAAAGGCCATTGGCGCGCTCTACAAGCAAGGGCAGATTGTGATTCATGCCGATCGCATTGAACTAAGCTGAGTGCGGCTGGCTCTGCTGTAGGAGCACGCTTGCTCCTGCAGTGGAACGGTCAGATGTCGAAGAAAACCTTGTTTGCCTATCTCGGTACCTTATTCACCTTTCTGGTGCTCGACGGGCTCTGGCTCGGCGTCCTCATGGGGCCTACCTATAAAAGCCTGCTCGGCGCGCTGATGCTCGATCAGCCCCGCCTGTTGCCCGCCGTCGTGTTTTATCTGCTGTATGTCCTCGGTTGCGTGATCTTCGTGGTCTTGCCCAGCGCAAGCTGGCAACGCGCTGCGCGGTTGGGCGCCTTGCTTGGGTTGGTGGCTTATGGCACCTACGACCTGAGCAATTGGGCCACACTGCAAGGCTGGTCCGCCGGCCTGGCGATGATGGACATGGCGTGGGGTACTGTTCTCACGGCGGTCTGTTGCACAGTCGGCTTCCTGTGTGCACAACGGGTGCGCCAGTGATTGTGTACAGGATTGTCTTGCACCGTTGCTGCGCATAGCTTCTATTTCTAAACCTTCTTAGATCCTTTGGAACGTCGTTCCAGAGGGATTGTGTGCCATTGGCACGCATTCTGCTGAATACCTCGTATACAACCCGTATCGTCCACCGTATGCATATCGCTACGACGGCGCACGGCGAGCTTTCGAGGAGCCCAGCAATGACAGAACAATTGCCCAAAGGCTACAGTCCGCGGCTGTATAACCATGACCTGGGCCCATTGCCGCAGAAGTGGACCTGGTACAACATCTTCGCCTTCTGGATGAGTGATGTGCACAGCGTCGGCGGCTACGTGTTCGCCGCCAGCCTGTTCGCCCTGGGGCTGGCCAGCTGGCAGGTGTTGATTGCCCTGCTCGCGGGCATTGGCATTGTGCAACTGATTGCCAACCTGGTGGCCAAGCCAAGTCAGCAAGCGGCGGTGCCTTATCCAGTGATTTGCCGCCTGGCATTTGGTGTGTTTGGCGCGAATATTCCTGCGGTGATCCGTGGCCTGATCGCGGTTGCCTGGTACGGCATTCAGACGTACCTGGCCTCGAGTGCCTTGATCATCGTGGTGCTGCGCTTTTTCCCGTCGATGGCTGTATATGCAGAGCCGCATTTTGCCGGTTTGTCTTACTTGGGCTGGTTCGGTTTTCTCACCCTGTGGGTCTTGCAGGCCGCCGTATTCTGGGCCGGCATGGAGTCCATCCGCCGCTTTATCGACTGGGCCGGCCCGGTGGTGTATGCGGTGATGTTTGCCCTGGCCGGCTGGATTGTGTGGAAAGCGGGCTGGGCGAATATCAGCTTTACCCTGGCGGAAAAATCGCTGTCAGGCTGGCAGGCGTTCGGCCAGGTGATCGTGGCGACGGCGCTGGTGGTGTCGTACTTCTCCGGGCCGACCCTGAACTTCGGCGATTTCAGCCGCTATTGCCGCAGCATGCAGGACGTGCGCCGTGGCAACTTCTGGGGGCTGCCGGTGAACTTCCTGGCGTTCTCCCTGGTAACCGTGGTGATCGTTTCGGGCACCCTGCCGGTGTTTGGCGAAATGCTGCATGACCCCATCGCCACCGTGTCGCGTATCGACAACAGCATGGCCGTGTTGCTGGGCGCCTTCGCTTTCGTCACCGCGACCATCGGCATCAATATCGTCGCCAACTTTGTCTCGCCGGCATTTGACTTCGCCAACATTGCGCCGAGCAAAATCAGCTGGCGTGCGGGTGGAATGATCGCGGCCGTGGCATCGATCTTTATCACGCCGTGGAACCTGTTCAATAATCCGCTGATGATTCATTACACCCTGGATATCCTCGCCGCATTTATCGGGCCGCTGTTCGGCATCCTGCTAGTGGATTTTTACCTGGTCAAAAAGCAGCAGATCGACGTGGATGCGCTGTTCGATGACAGCCCGAGCGGGCGCTATTACTTCGACGGCGGGGTCAACTGGACGGCGGTCAAGGCTCTGGTGCCGGCTACGCTGGTGGGTGTCGCGATCACCTTCACCCCGGCGTTGCAGGGCATGGCGAATTTTGCCTGGTTTACCGGCTGCTTCCTGGGAGGGCTGTTTTTCCTGGTACTGGCACGCCGTGAGCAGGTGCGCTTGCCGAGCCCTGTGGTCGCTGGCTGAGCAATACACCGCCCGCCACCAACAGGCCGCAACCGGCGATCACCAGCGCCGGTTGCAGGCCGCCGCTCAAGTGGCTGCTTACCGAGGCCAGCAGCGGCCCGCTCAATTGACCAATGGCAAAGCTGGCCGTCAACAACCCGGTGCTGCGCTGGTAGCCGTGGGGCGCGATCTCGCGCAAACGCGCCATGACCAATTGCATGCATGCCAGAAACGGTGCACCGCACAGCAACACTCCCAGCGCCAGGCCCCAGCCATTGCCCAACAGACAAGTGAATACACCGGCCGCTTGCAGCCACAGCGTGGTCATCAGCCAGCGCCGGGTGGTGTTCGGATCCTTGCGGCGCAGGCTGGCAATCGCCACGCCCGTCGCTGCGGCGAGGCCAAAGCACGGCCAGAACAAGTCGGCCTGCCAGGCGCCCTTGAACTGCGCACTGGCCATCTGCGACAGGAAAGTCGCGGGAATGATGTAGCCCAGGCCGTACAGGAAATAGATCCAGCCCAAGTGCGCGATGCTGCCGTTATTGCCAGCGCTGGAGGCGGGCGCAGCCAGCGTGGTCGGCTTTGGCAGGAAGGGCAGGATGGCCAGCAGCATCACCAGTGCCACCGCGCCATACACCAACCACAGCGTCGCGGAGCTTTGCCCCAACAGGTTGGAGCCCAGCGCCAGCAGTCCGGTGAGCACAATGCCCAGGCCAGGCCCTGCGAACACCAGTGCTCCCAGACGTGGCCTGCCGGCGGCAATCGCCAACGGCTGGCTCAGGCTGGTAATCATCACCAGGGCCCAGGCGCTGGCGACACCGGTGCCGAAACGCAGCAGCAGGTGCGGCCAGAAACCGTGGGCCCAACAGGACGCCAGGGTCAGCAGCATGCAGAGCCATAATCCGCCGTACAAGCGCCCCTTAATATGATGGTGACTGCGGGCGAATATCGAGTCCACCGCACCGACAAAGTAACCCAAGTAGTTGGCGGCCGCGATCAACCCGGCGCCGGTCAGGTCGATCTGGCCTTCGCTGAGCAAATGCGGCATCTGCGGGGTAAGGGCAAAGCGGCCAATGCCCATGGCCATCATCAAGGCGACAAAGCTGGCGGTTAAGCGAATCAACGGTGACATGTTCAAGTGTCCTGCGAAAAAGCGAAGACCGTCAGGCTAAAGCGGATTGACTTTCTGTAAAAATGAATAATAGTGAGCAACTTGTTCAGTTTTGGAGAAAGGGTATGGAGTTCAGTCAACTGCGCATCTTCCAGGCGGTGGCGGAGGAGGGCTCCATTACCCGCGCCGCCGAGCGCCTGCACCGTGTGCCGTCCAACCTGTCGACCCGCCTCAAGCAAATGGAAGAACAGCTTGGCGTCGAGCTGTTTGTGCGTGAGCGCCAGCGTTTGCAGCTTTCTCCTGCGGGTAAAGTGCTGCTGGACTACAGCACACGCTTATTGGCGCTACACGACGAAGCTCACGGCGCCGTGCAGGGCGGGCAACCGGCCGGGGATTTTGTGCTCGGCAGCATGTACAGCACGGCGGCGATTCACTTGCCCAAACTGTTGGCGCGTTATCACAAGGCCTATCCGATGGTGAACCTGCAGGTGCAATCGGCGCCGAGCGGCGAACTGCTGGAAGGCTTGATCACCGGTCGGCTGGATGCGGCGCTGGTGGATGGTCCGTTGACGATTGCCACGCTCGATGGCGTGCCGCTGTGCGAAGAGCGTCTGGTGATCATTTGCGAGGCCGACCATCCGCCGGTGCGTGGCCCCCAGGACGTGGCCGGCCGCTCGGTGTTCACCTTCCGCCGCAGTTGCGCCTATCGCACCCGCCTGGAGACCTGGTTTTCCCACGAACGCGTGGCCATGGGCCGCGCCATCGAGATCGAGTCCTACCAAGGCATGCTCGCCTGTGTGGTCGCCGGCTCCGGTGTGGCGTTGATGTCCGAATCCATGCTCGACAGCCTGCCGGGCAGGGACAGTGTGTCCGTTCATCCGCTGACTGGGCCTTTTGCCACTGCCACCACCTGGTTGATGTGGCGAAAGGGTATGCTCGGCGCTAACCTCAATGCATGGATCGAGCTGCAGCAGGCGGGCCAGGCAGAGAGCGTGCAAGACGGGCGCAAGATCGCTTGAACGATCCGACAGGATTCTGATCCATTCAGTAATAGTTCGTTGTGGTTTGGCGCAAGCAATACATAGGACTTAGGGCTACTATCAGTGTAGGAAAGGGCGACAAAACAGACGCCTACCCGCATCACCCTCAAAGGGGGCACATCATGAAAGAGAAAATTCAAACCTGGCTCCATGACCTTGGCGTTGCGCTGGGCTTGATCGAGCCTCCGCTGCAGCCGGTACCGATTCGTACCGATGACGAGCAACGCCGCCCCCGTCGGCGTTGAGCTCAAGCCAACCCGGTATTCGTGTGGGAGCGGGCTTGTTCGCGAATGCGGTGAGTCAGTCGATAAATAGTTGACTGGTTTACTGCATTCGCCAGCAGGCCCGCTCCCACATTTTGTTTGTGTCCGGCAAGACGAGCGGATAGGGCGCCTGACTTAATAATAAAACGGGAGGGCCGAGCGCCAGTCCGTCGTTGTGCATAAACGCCCGCGCGGTCACGAACACCAGAGTCATCGCAATTCACTTAAAAAAGCCCAGCTCAACCAAGCCTGAAAAAACATGTCCAGACCCCAGTGTTCCCGTTGCCTCAGGCCCCTCAGCCACTGCTTGTGCCCGCTGATTCCCCAGCTTGACAGCCGAACCCGCGTGTTGCTCTTGCAGCATCCGAGCGAGGTCAACCACGCGCTCAATACCGCGCGGCTGGCGGCGTTGGGATTGAACAATGCGCAGTTGGTGGTGGGGGAGGTGTTTGATGACCTGGCGACCCTGTTGAACCCGCCCGGTTATCAGGCGCGCCTGCTGTTTCCGGCCGACGATGCCCAATCTCTTCACGCCTACGCACAACACGATCAGCCGCTGCTGCTGGTGGTGCCCGACGGCACCTGGCGCAAGGCGCGCAAGTTGCTGCACCTCAACCCATTGCTGGCGGCGTTGCCTCGGGTGACGCTGGCCAACGGCGGCATCTCCCGGTATCGCTTGCGCAAGGCGCCGGGGCCTGGCGCCTTGTCGACGGTCGAAGCGATCGTGCAAGCGTTGCAGGTATTGGAAGCGCCAGCATCGTTCGAGACGCTGCTCAAACCCTTTGAAGTGTTGATCGAGGGGCAGATTGCGGCGATGGGGGAAGAGGTTTTTCAGAGAAATCATGGCGGTGGGGATTAGGGCCAGGCGGATGATCGAGGCGCGGCCATCGGGGGCAAGCCCCCTCCCACATTCGACCGCGTTCCAGCATGGGATTGCGGTCCAGGGTGGGAGGGGGCTTGCCCCTGATGGCGCCCTCACTGGCACCACATCCCTTCCTTATTCCTATAAGCCATAAGCACCACACTTTGCGTGATATGGCCTGCCGACCTTTCCCGGTATGATGTGCGCCCCGCAGTCTGGATTGCGAATACGCCATGACCTTGCAGTACCCAACAATCGCCGATTGCGTCGGCAACACGCCCCTGGTCCGCTTGCAACGCATGGCGGGTGAAACCAGCAATACCCTGTTGCTCAAGCTTGAAGGCAACAACCCCGCCGGTTCCGTCAAGGACCGCCCGGCGCTGTCGATGATCAGCCGCGCCGAGTTGCGTGGGCAGATCAAGCCGGGAGACACGCTGATCGAAGCCACTTCGGGTAATACCGGGATCGCCCTGGCTATGGCCGCCGCGATCAAGGGTTACAAGATGGTGCTGATCATGCCCGACAACGGCAGCGCCGAGCGCAAGGCGGCAATGACCGCCTATGGCGCCGAACTTGTCCTGGTCACCCAGGAAGAAGGCATGGAAGGCGCCCGCGACCTCGCCGAACGCATGGCCGCCGAAGGCCGTGGCGTAGTGCTGGACCAGTTTGCCAACGGTGATAACCCCGAAGCGCACTACACCAGCACCGGCCCGGAAATCTGGCGCCAGACCCAGGGCACCATCACCCATTTCGTCAGCTCCATGGGCACCACCGGCACGATCATGGGCAATTCGCGCTACCTCAAGGAGCAAAACCCGGCGATTCAGATCGTCGGCCTGCAGCCGATGGAAGGCGCGGCCATCCCCGGTATCCGCCGCTGGCCCGAAGAGTATCTGCCGAAGATCTACAACGCCACGCGCGTGGACCGCATCATCGACATGGCCCAGCGTGAAGCCGAAGACACCACCCGGCGCCTTGCCCGTGAAGAGGGCATCTTCTGCGGTGTGTCGTCCGGTGGCGCCGTGGCCGGTATGTTGCGCTTGTCCAAAGAGGTGGAAAACGCGGTGATCGTCGCGATCATCTGTGACCGAGGCGACCGCTACCTGTCGACCGGCATTTTCGACGAACCCAACTGATGGCCAAGCACGAGAGAGGCCTGCGCTTCCA
Source organism: Pseudomonas orientalis (assembly GCF_001439815.1). GTDB lineage: Bacteria > Pseudomonadota > Gammaproteobacteria > Pseudomonadales > Pseudomonadaceae > Aquipseudomonas > Aquipseudomonas orientalis. Next base: position 211,709 of record NZ_JYLM01000001.1, read on the forward strand.
ACCGACGGGCGGCAGCCGGGCCCCACAGATTCCTGTGGGCAAGAAGCAACGCCTGACCATCGAGCGCCTGGCCAATGACGGGCGCGGCATCGTGTTCTTCGAAGGGCGTACCTGGTTCGTCAACGGTGCGCTGGCCGGCGAAGAGGTGGAAGCGCGGGTGCTGGGCGCCCACGGCAAGGTGGTCGAGGCGCGCGCCGAGCGTGTGTTCAAGGCCAGCGAACTGCGTCGTGCTGCACCCTGTGCGCATTTTGGCCGCTGTGGCGGTTGCAGCGTGCAGCACCTGCCCCATGCCGAACAACTTGCGCTGAAACAGCGCATGCTCGCCGAGCAATTGTCCCGTGTGGCCGGTGTCGAACCGCACGCGTGGGCGCCGCCGTTGAGCGGTCCGGAATTCGCCTACCGCCGCCGTGCCCGCGTGGCCGTGCGCTGGGATGCCAAGGCCAAACACCTGGAGGTCGGTTTTCGTGCCGTGGCCAGCCAGGACATCGTCGCCATCGATGATTGCCCGGTACTGGTACAGACCTTGCAGCCGATCATGCAGCGTCTGCCGAGCATGCTGCGCCGCTTGAGCAAACCCCAGGCGTTGGGGCATGTGGAATTGTTCAGTGGTACGTCCATCGCGGTGTTGCTGCGGCATATGGCACCGCTGTCCGACGCGGACATGCAGGTGTTGCAAGAATTCTGCAGCTTCCATGATGCCCAGTTGTGGCTGCAGGGTGAGGGCCAGCCGGAGCCGGTCGAGCCGGGTAACACGCTCGGTTTCCGCCTGGAGGCATGGGATCTGGAGCTGGCGTACCGGCCGGGCGATTTTGTGCAAGTCAACGCCGGAGTCAACGAGGCGATGGTGGCCCAGGCCCTGGAATGGTTGGCGCCGCAACCCGATGAGCGGGTGCTGGATCTGTTTTGCGGGCTGGGCAATTTTGCCCTGCCACTGGCCGGGCAGGTACGTGAGGTCGTGGCGGTGGAAGGCGTGCAGACCATGGTAGAGCGCGCGGCACAGAATGCCCTGAGCAACAATTTGCATAATGCACGGTTTTTTCAGGCCGATTTGTCCCAGCCCCTGACTGACGCGGAGTGGGCCAAACAAGGCTTTTCTGCGGTACTCTTGGACCCACCTCGCGACGGTGCCCAGGAAGTTGTGCGCAGACTTGCCACTCTGGGGGCCAGGCGCCTGGTGTATGTGTCCTGCAATCCGGCCACGCTGGCGCGGGACACGGTTGAGTTGGTCAAGCAAGGCTACCGGCTAAAGCGTGCCGGGATCCTCGACATGTTTCCGCAGACCGCGCATGTCGAGGCCATGGCGTTATTTGAAGCGGGCTAGGATGCCCGTTTAATCCGACTGGCCTGCAGTCTCCAGGGCCGTGAACTGCCAGGGAATCTGCAGCAAGGTCGGCGATGATTTTTGGCGCATCCAAGGTGCGTCGTAGGGAAGGTAAGCAAGATGGTACAGGTGAGAGCACACCAGCCGATCAACACCGACGGCAGTATCAATCTCGAGGCATGGCTGGATCATGCCGTCAGTGTCGACCCGGCACTGGACCGTGAAGCCTTGAAAGCAGCGTGCGAGTTCGCGCGTGAGTCTGAACAGCAGGACAATGCGGCCAAGAACCTGTGGGCGGAGGGCACTTCAAGCTTTCGTACCGGGTTGGAAATCGCCGAGATCCTGGCCGATCTCAAGCTGGACCAGGATTCGCTGATCGCCGCCGTGCTCTATCGCGGCGTGCGCGAAGGGCATATTCCGTTGCCGACCGTCAGCCAGCGTTTCGGCGCGGTGGTGGCCAAGCTGATCGACGGCGTGCTGCGCATGGCGGCCATCAGTGCCAGCCTCAGCCCGCGCCAGTCCATGGTGCTGGGTACCCAGGGCCAGGTGGAAAACCTGCGCAAGATGCTGGTGGCGATGGTCGACGACGTACGCGTCGCGCTGATCAAGCTGGCCGAACGTACCTGCGCGATCCGTGCAGTGAAGACCGCCGACGACGAAAAGCGCAACCGCGTCGCCCGCGAAGTCTTCGACATCTATGCACCGCTGGCGCACCGCCTGGGTATCGGTCATATCAAATGGGAGCTGGAGGACCTGTCCTTCCGCTATCTCGAGCCCGATCAATACAAACAGATCGCCACGCTGCTGCATGAGCGGCGGCTCGACCGCGAGCGCTTTATCAGCGACGTGATGGGCCAGTTGCGCTCCGAGTTGCAGGCCACCGGCGTCGATGCCGACATCAGCGGTCGCGCCAAGCACATCTATTCGATCTGGCGCAAAATGCAGCGCAAGGGCCTGGCATTCAGCCAGATCTACGACGTGCGGGCCGTGCGTGTACTGGTGCCGGAAATGCGCGATTGCTACACCGCGCTGGGGATCGTCCATACGCTGTGGCGCCACATCCCCAAGGAATTCGACGACTACATCGCCAACCCCAAGGAAAACGGCTACCGCTCGCTGCACACGGCGGTAATCGGTCCTGAGGGCAAAGTGCTGGAAGTGCAGATCCGCACCCATGCGATGCATGAGGAGGCGGAGCTGGGCGTCTGCGCGCATTGGCGCTACAAGGGCACCGACGTCAAAGCGGGGTCGAACCAGTACGAAGAGAAGATCTCCTGGTTGCGCCAGGTGCTGGAGTGGCACGAAGAACTCGGCGACATCGGCGGCCTGGCCGAACAGCTGCGCGTGGATATCGAACCGGACCGGGTCTACATCTTCACTCCCGACGGTCACGCCATCGACCTGCCCAAGGGCGCCACGCCGCTGGACTTCGCTTACCGCGTGCACACTGAAATCGGCCACAACTGCCGGGGCGCCAAGATCAACGGGCGCATCGTGCCGCTCAACTACAGCCTGCAAACCGGTGAGCAGGTCGAGATCATCACCAGCAAGCACGGTACGCCGAGCCGCGACTGGCTGAACCCGAACCTGGGCTACATCACCACCTCGCGGGCGCGGGCGAAGATCGTCCACTGGTTCAAGCTGCAGGCCCGCGACCAGAACGTCGCGGCCGGCAAGACCCTGCTCGAACGCGAACTGGCGCGCCTGGGCCTGCCCCAGGTGGACTTCGACAAGCTGGCCGAAAAGGCCAACATGAAGATCGCCGAAGACATGTTCGCCGCCCTCGGTGCCGGTGACCTGCGCTTGGCGCAGCTGGTCAACCTGGCCCAGCAACTGGTCGAACCGGAGCGCGGCAACGAACAGCTGGAACTGATCCCGCGCAAGGCCACCGGCTACAAACCCGGCAAGCGCGGCGATATCCAGATCCAGGGCGTAGGCAACTTGATGACGCAAATGGCCGGCTGCTGCCAGCCGTTGCCGGGCGACGCGATTGTCGGCTACATCACCCAGGGCCGTGGCGTGAGCATTCACCGCCAGGACTGCGCCTCGGTGCTGCAACTGGGCGGGCGCGAGCCGGAGCGGATCATCCAGGTCAGTTGGGGGCCGGTGCCGGTGCTCACCTACCCGGTGGACATCATCATCCGCGCCTACGACCGTTCCGGTTTGCTGCGTGACGTGTCGCAAGTGCTGCTTAACGAGCGGATCAACGTACTTGCGGTCAACACCCGCTCGAATAAAGAGGACAACACCGCGCTGATGTCCCTGACCATCGAGATTCCGGGGCTGGACGCGTTGGGGCGGCTGCTGGGGCGGATTTCCCAGTTGCCGAACATCATTGAGACACGGCGTAATCGCACCCCTGGGTGAACGCAGTTAAATAATGTGGGAGGGGGCTTGCCCCCGATAGCGGTGGGTCAGTCAATACAGGTGTCGGCTGATCCTTCCCCATCGGGGGCAAGCCCCCTCCCACATTGGATCGGCGGTGTTCATACCTGATTGGAAAGAGATCGATGTATTCACTAGATGACCTGCTGCACCTGATGAACCGCCTGCGCGACCCGCAATTTGGCTGCCCGTGGGACATCAAGCAAACCTACGCCAGCATCGTGCCGCATACCCTCGAAGAAGCCTACGAGGTGGCCGATGCCATCGAGCGTGGCGACTTCGATCACCTGCAAGGTGAGCTGGGCGACCTGTTGTTCCAGGTGGTGTATTACAGCCAGTTGGCGCGCGAAGAAGGGCGCTTCGAATTTGCCGGAGTGATCGACAGCATCACCCGCAAGCTGATCCGGCGCCATCCCCATGTGTTTCCTACCGGCGATCTTTACGCACCGCTGGATATCCCGCAGTTGAGCGAAGAGCAGGTCAAGCAGCGCTGGGAGCAGATCAAGGCGGAGGAGCGTGCGGAAAAATCCGACGCACCCGAGCAACTGTCCCTGCTCGATGATGTACCCACCGCCTTGCCGTCACTGTCCCGTGCCGCCAAATTGCAAAAGCGCGCCAGCCAGGTGGGTTTCGACTGGCCGTCGGCGTTGCCGGTGGTGGATAACGTGCGCGAAGAGCTTGATGAAGTGCTCGAAGCCATGGCCGATAACGATCCGTCAGCGATTGCCGATGAGGTCGGCGACCTGTTGTTCGCGGCGGTCAACCTGGCCCGTCACCTCAAGGTTGACCCTGAAACCGCATTGCGTGGCGCCAATGCCAAATTCGAGCGACGTTTCCGATTTATCGAACAGGCATTGCGCGACACGCACCAACCCATAGAAGATTGCACCCTCGAAACGTTGGACGCCCTGTGGGGCGAAGCCAAACGCCAGGAAAAGAATGTATCCAGCTGCGGTTGAGCAGTTGCCCAAGTGAGTAAGCACCATGAGCCTTTCCCTTCGCGACCAGTTGCTCAAAGCAGGTCTGGTCAACCAAAAGCAGGCCAAACAGGTCGGCAAAGAGAAGCAGAAACAGCAGCGCCTGGTCCACAAGGGCCAGGCTGAGGTCGATGACACCCAGGCGCGCCTGGCGGCCGAGGCGCACGCCGAAAAGGTCAAGCGCGACCAGGAGCTGAACCGCCAGCAGCAGGAAAAAGCCGAGGCCAAGGCCCGCACGGCCCAGGTCAAGCAGTTGATCGAAACCTCGCGCCTGCCAAAGTTGACCACCGAGGACTACTACAACTTCGTGGATGACAAGAAGGTCAAGCGCCTGTCGGTCAACACGCTGATGCGCAATAAACTGAGCAATGGCTCCCTGGCCATCGTGCACCACGGTGGCGGCTACGAAGTGATCCCGCGCGAAGCCGCGCTGAAGATCCAGGAGCGCGCGCCGGAACGTATCGTGCAGCTTAACCTTCTGACCGAAAGCCAGGTGCCGGATGAGGATGATCCATACGCCGCGTACCAGATCCCGGATGATCTGATGTGGTAAGGCCGTAGAAACAACAAACCCCGCCAACAGGCGGGGTTTGTGTTTTACCGTGCAGCGCCTGCCGGTTACCAATCCACCGCGTAGCTCAGGCTGAAGGTGCGACCTTCGGCATTCGGGTACGGTGCGCGGGCATTGGCCTGGGCGAACATGTTCTGGTAGTTGCGGTTGGTGAGGTTATACACCGCACCCTCGAGGCGACCGACCGGCAGCCTGACCGAGCCCAGCAGGTCAACCAGGGTGTAGCCCTGGATATCGCGACCATTGTTGTCCTTGAAGGCAGCGTCGTAATTGGCCAGGCGCATGCCCTGCAGGCGCAGGCTGTAGTCGTCACGCTGATAGCCGACGAAGGCGGTGGTCTTGGCCGGGGAAATGCGCGTGGCGGGCAGGTCGATCCATTTGCCGTTCTGCTGGGTTTCGCCTTTGGAATACGCGTACGTGCCGCCTACCGACCACTGGTCGGTGACGTTGTACGTCAGGCTGGTTTCGATACCGCGCACGCGCTCTTTCTGGTTGATCAGGCGCAGCACGCGGTCATTGGCGTCATAGAACTGGGTCACATCCGAGGTGTTTTCATACGCCGTAACATTGGCCAGCCACTTGTCCCAGTTGCCACGCCAGCCCAGCTCATAGCTGTCGACCTTCAGCGCCTGGGCATTGAGGTCCTGGATGTTGTAGGTGCTGTTGACGTCACGCAGGAAACGCTGGATATCCGGCAGGGAGAAACCCTGGCTGAAGTTGGCGAACACGTCCTGGTTTTCACTCAGGTGGTACACCGCGCCGAGGTTGTAGAGGGTGTCGTCATACTTGAGGGTGCCGCCCGGCAGCGTTGCGCGGTTGCCGGTCTGAACGATTTCGCCGTAGGCGATGCTGTCGTCGACTTCACTCTGGATCCATTCGCGGCGCACGCCACCGCGCAAGGTCCAGTCGCCGATGTCATAGGACAGCTGGCCGAAGATGGCCTTGGTGGTGGTCTGGATATCCGGGCCCAGCTCGAAGGTGGTACCGGTCTTGGTGTAGGTCAGGCCGTTGACCCGGTATTGGTCGCCGCGTTGACGCGAGGTTTCGTGATCGTAGTCGGCGCCCCACACCAGGTTGCCGGTCGCGGCGCCGATGTCCGGCATCTGCGTGTCGATGGCGGCGCGCAGGCCATACACGTCTTGCACGCTGTTGTTGTCCGAGACGCCGGCTCGGCCCCGGGACAGGTCAGGGAAGAACAGCGCATCCGCGCGGCGCCAGTAGCTTTCGACCTGCAGGCCCTGGCCGTAGAAGTCCTTGTCGGCGTAATTGAGGTTGACCGCCTGGTTGTGGGTGGACGGCTGGTCATCCAGGTCCAGACCCTTCACCGCGACGGCCTCGCTGGTGATGCGGGGGTTCTTGGTGTAGCGGGTGTCCTGTTCGTCTTTGTAGTCCTGCAGCGACAGGCTGATCTTCTTGTCGTCATCGAGCGCGTAGCCGAAGCGACCTTGCAGATCGTAGGTGTCGGTGTCCATGTTGCTGCCCTGGGACGTGTCCTGGGGAATGCGCTTGCCGTTGCCGTCGAACTGGTCGTTGCGTTGCACGGTGTTGCCCGACACATACCAGTCCAGGGGGCCCTCGCGGCCTGTTGCGCTCTGGAAGGCCTGGTAGGAAAAGCCCTTGCGGCTGAGGTTGTCACCGGACGTCATGCCGATCTTGCTGCTGAAGGCCAGGTCTTCACCGGTGTTGCGCTTGGTGATGATGTTGATGATGCCGCCCGATGCGCCGGCGCCGTAGACACTGCTGGCGCCGGAAATCACTTCGATGCGCTCGATGCTCTCCGGTGCCACGCTGTTGAGCTGGCGGAAGTTGTCGCGCGTGGCGTTCTGGGACACCCCGTCGATCAGGATCAGCGTATTGCGTCCGCGCAGCGTCTGGCCAAAGTTGCTCATGCCGCCGCTGGAAGGGGCGATGCCAGGCACCAGTTGCCCGAGGATATCGGCAACCCGGCGTCCCGCCGACGTCTGCTGGCGGATCTGTTCTTCATCGATAACCTGCACCGAGCCCGGTATCGCCGCAATGCTGGTTTCACTGCGCGTGGCCGAAACCACCGTGGCCTGTAATTGCAGGTTGGTTGCCGCTGGCGTGTCTTCAGTCTGGTCGGCCCAGACGGGGGCGCTGATTGACCCGAGCAGGGGCAGCAGAATCGCCCATTGTGTTGTATTCATGACCTTGCCTTTGAGTTATTAGAAGTATTGACAGAAAAATCGGACATTTGGGGTGTTCGGGTGAACGAACGAATCGCGCGGATGCCCACGGCAGCCAGGGCGTATGTCAGTGCCACCAGCCAGAAGCTGTGCGCCAGGCCCACCATTGTCATGCCGATGCCACCCAGCAGCGCGCCGCACAACGCGCCGGCCTTGGCGGCGCTGTTACCCATGCCCAAGGCAAATCCCTGCTGGCTGGGAGCAACGGTGTTGGCGATCAAGGTGTAGGCGACCGGCAGCAATGCGCCCTGCCATACGCCCCACAGCAGGCGGCTGGCGAGGAATCCCAGCCATTCGCCGGCCAGCGCCGTGAAAGCCAGGGTCAGGGCGCAGAACCAGGTGATCCATTCGATGATGTGCAGCGTGCGCGCAGGTGAGTGCCGGTCAAACAAACGGCCCCACAACGGCGCGGACAGCGCCAGGGTCAGTGCGCTGGCGGCATAGCTGGCGCCGATCAGCCAGGCGGGCGCGTGTAAAACATCGGCTACATACAACGCGTAGAACGGTTGCGGCATCATCTTGGCGGCCTGGATCAATACAATGATTCCCAGCATCGCGCCAAGCCAACCTTTGGGAAGGGCAGCAGGCTTGGACGTGAGCGCAGGTCTGGATCGTGGTGAATCGCTGGGCAGGAACACGCTGATTATTGCGCATATCAGGCAGACTGCGGTGGCGCTGTAGCACAGCAAAGCGAAACCGGATATATCCATCAGCCAGCCACCCAGCACCGGCCCGGCCAGGGAGCCCACGGCGGTGGCTGATTGCAGCCGCGCCAGAATATGTCCGCGACCGCCCTCACCGCAGCACGCGAGTGCATAGGCCTGGGCTGCCGCGATGAATCCGGCCAACGCGCCTTGCGCCACACGGATAAGCACCAGCAACCAGGGGTCGTAGGTGATGGCAGCCAAGGCCTGGCACACCGCCAGTGCCAGCAACGCACGAATGATCATCGGCTTGTGGCCGGTGCGGTCGCCCAGGCGTCCCCACATGGGCGTGAGGATCATCGCCGCCATCATTGGCCCGGCGTACACCAGCGAAGACAGCAGGCCGGTGTAATGGGCGTTTGCAGTGCCAAGCAACTTCTGGATCTGCAAGGGCCAGAAAGGCCCGCTCATTTCCATGGCGCCCATCGACACCAGCTGAATCACCACCAGCAAGCGCAGCGCAGTGCTGTTAGCCGACATTGGCGGCAGTGCTCAACGGGTTGGGCAGGCGCCCGACGATATCGGCATGGCTTTCCATCAGCCGCATGCGCATAAACGACTTGGCCGGCCAGTCCTGTTCCAGCAGCGCGGCGCGTTCGGTCAGCCAGCGTTGGGGGTCGACCTGGCTGCGTACGTCATCGAAGCACTGGCTGACCTGCGCTGACAATTCTTCCCACAACAGTGCCTGGTCAATATCGAAGTGGCGCGCGCAGAGCAATACCAACTCGCCCAGATGGCACATGAACACCGTGTGCAGCAACTTGTCACGCACGAAACCCGCGTCATCGTACAAGGTCATCTTCGGATCGTGCAGTTCGATATCCAGACCGTGGGCATGCAAGGTCTTGCGGTCGATGCGGATATCGCCGAAATCGCGTAACAGCAGGCGGCTGACGTGCCCGTCTGCGCCCATGACCATAAAGGAATTCTGCTGATGGGCCTCGAAGGCAACGCCATAGCGCAGGTACATGCCCAGCAGGGCCGGCACGGCGATGGACGCATAGTCCTTGAAAAATGCGCGTATGGCCTGTGCGTCGTCAGTGCCTTTGCTCAGACGCACCCACTGGCGGAGCAACGGCTGTCCATGCTGGTCGGTGGCGAACAGGCTGCCTACGGGGATGGCCATCTCGCCCGTTTCGAGCAGGCTTTGCGGGTTGTCGCGGTAGAGCACGGCCAGGTGGCGGGAGTGTTCGTCATTCACCGGTTGTGGCTTGAAATGCACACCGAGGCGCTCGGGCACGATGCTGAGCAGGCGCTGGATGTCGGGCTCGCGCGCCAGAATGGTCTGCAGCAGATGGCTGATCCGCGGGCCCATGCGCGCGGAGCGGGGTGACACCGTGCGCTGCACGCTGGTCAGGCGCAACGACACCGGGAGCTTGACCATTGGCGCATCGCTGCGGCCTTCAGGCAAGACGGTCCTGAACGACATGGTCGGGTGGGCGGTGAAGGCCACGATGTCGGTCAGCACCAGCAGCCGGTCGGCGATTTCGTTGGCGAACAGGTGCGGTAACTCCTGGCGAGCTTGCCAGGGGTGGGCAGGCAGCGGCAGATAATCGCTGACCTCAAGGCCCTGGGCGGTCAGTTGCGCCGTCAACTGGAGGGCGGCCTGCGGGAATTGGTGTTGCCACCACTGCCAGTAGTCCGCAGTCCCGGCCAGGCTTTCGACGTGGGCGTACTGGCGGTGCAGGGCGCACAGCAATACCGGGAAGCGCGCTTCGAACTCCGGCGAGAAATCGATCACCTGTTCTGTGCCCAGACCCAGCTTTGTCTTGTAGTTCGGGTGCCAGGGATGGCCGAGCGTTCCCCACTGTTCAAGCACTGACGTCGGGTTGCCGACGCCTGGATCATTTTTCAGATAGCCGAGCAGATTGCCTTGATGCGCAGGGTCCATTGCGGCCTGCAAGTGGAGCGTCCATTGCTCGTGAAAGGCAAGGCACAGGGTATCGTTGATGAAGCTGTCGTCGATCTCTGTGTTGAGACGGTCCAGGACCTCTGGGGTGGCAGGCGATTCGAGGCGGGTGTTCAGCAAGCTCAGCAACTGCGACGGGAACTGGATCTTCTGTTCGGGCTGCCCAGCGCGCAGCACGCTGACCTGGCCGCGCAGATCCCAACTGGCCATGCGGCCGGGGCGCAGATGCTCGAAGCGCACGCGGGTCTGGTCGGGCAGCACCAGCCAGCAGTGGCCGTGTTCGTCATGGCTGAGTGCGCCTGGATCAAGCAGGCCTTCACGAAACAGTGCCTGGACCAGGCGCTGGAAACTACGTTCGCAGGCGGGCGCCAGGGTGGCGACCAGCGTATCGATCGTGATGTGCCTGGCCTGGAATTGACGGGTGGCGAGTGCTTCACCCCAACGGCCAAGCAGGGATTTTTCCGGTGTGGTGACATGTCCGTGCATCAAGTCAAACTCCGTTTCCGTGGGGTCGAGTAAAAGCGCAGCGATACTATCGAGAATCATTACCAAATGTCTATTTGTTGTTACGCTTTTTGCGGAAACGATTATTCAGGACAGCGAATGGCATTTTTTAAAAACAAAAACCCCGCTCAAAGGCGGGGTTTTCGTTTGCAGGCGGCCCGGCTGCGTGGGCCGGGCGTCTACGCGATTTCAGGGTATCAGGAGCCTTCCGCCTGGCGTTTCATCTCAAGCGATTCAAGTTCGTTTTTATAATGATGGGCATCGCTCTCGTTGTGAAACATGCCGACCAGCAAATCTTGTTGATGTACATCCCAGATGTGAATCCCGTGGCCTATTGCTTCATGGGACATATGTTCGTCGTCGCGCTCAGTTACTTTTACAGTCATCTGCTTGCTCCAATCTCTGGTTGACCTGCGGCAAGTCGTCGCAGGTCTTTGTTATATGATTTGTTAGCTTGCTAAGTAAACCGGTTTTGCGTGCAACAATTCATTGCAGGAAACGCAACAGTGCTGCAGGCCGCGTAAGCCGTGGCATTCGGTCGCAGGAGGGGTAGTTAGATGACAAAAGTTTCATGTTTTGGAAGGGTTTGTTAACCCCACTGACGCCATCGGGGGCAAGCCCCCTCCCACACTTGGACTGCATTCCAAATGTGGGAGGGGGCTTGCCCCCGATGGGGCCAGAAGCTTCACAGCAAATATCCAGGCGAAAAAAAGCCCCGCATTCAGCGAGGCTCTTTTCAACGCATCAGGGCAATCAGCTACCTTTAACGGCCTTACCGTCAACAGTGCCATCCTGCAGCATGATGTTGTATTCCTTGCCATCCGTCTCAACCTGGCGCAAAGCAACCAGAATGCCGCCCTGGTCCTTGGCAAACCACATCTGCGTGATGCGCTTGCTCTGGGAGGGATCACGCACGCGTTCAACCTTGATCGCGTCGATGGCGCCCACCTTGGTCTGGACCTTTTCCGCGCCAATCACGCGGAAGTCATAGGTGTCGACGTCAGTGCCTTCGGCCACTCGGTAGCTCATGCTTTTCTTGCCGGCCGCCACATCGCGCTGAAGGGCGAGTTGGTAGGTGGACTTGTCGAGCATGCCGCTTTCGAGGGTGACGTTGACCGGGTCCTTGTTTTCAAAGCCGGTGATTTTCTTGGTCGCCTGGTCGAAATCCAGGTTGATCTTCTTCGCTTTGCCCAAGCCGCCGCGTTCGAAGCTGTAGCTCTTGGGTTGCAGAGTGTCCTTGTCGAACAGGATCACGCTGGTTTCGGTCAGGCTGGCAATCATCATCGAGGCCTTGAAGTTCAAGGTCCAGGTGCCGTCGCCGTTCTTGGTCAGGCTGCGTTCAGCCGAACCGCTCATGGGCAGTTGCTTCCAGTCGGCGGTGTAGCTGACGGAGAAAGGGTGAAGGTCTGCCGCTTGCACGGCAGGCAGAGCGAACAGCGCAAAAGCGAAAAGCAGGGCGCGACGCATAAAATCTCCTAGGTTCGAATCAAGTGGCCGCTGGCCGCGAGTAACTGACCGTCCAATAATGCACCCTGTTCACCCAGAATCAACCGACCCTCGGCAAACCAGCGAACAGCCAGCGGGTAAATCCTGTGTTCCTGGGTATGAACCCGTTGCGCAAGCGTCTGCGCCGAGTCGCCTGACTCTACCGGAACCACTGCCTGTACGACCAGAGGCCCGCCATCGAGTTCCTCGGTGACAAAGTGCACGCTGCAGCCATGCTCGCTGTCACCGGCATCGAGGGCGCGCTGGTGGGTATGCATGCCTTTGTACTTGGGCAGCAGGGACGGGTGGATATTGAGCAGGCGCCCTTCGTAATGGCGCACGAAATCGGCGCTGAGAATGCGCATGAAGCCGGCGAGCACCACGAGTTTGGGGTCGAAGGCGTCGATCAGTTCGATCAAGGCCTGGTCGAAGGCCTCGCGACCTTCGAACGCCTTGTGATCCAGCGACCGGGTCTCGATGCCCGCGTCCCGGGCGCGTTGCAGGCCATAGGCGTCGCTGCGGTTGGAAATCACCGCAGCGATGCGCACCGGGCTGTTGCCGGTACGCGTGCTGTCGATCAGGGCCTGCAAGTTACTGCCGGTGCCGGAAAGCAGCACCACGACATCACAGGTTGCGGGCATCCGCTCGTGCATCAATGGGCCTTAAGGTTCTTCAGTTCAACCTGGGCTGCGCCTTCGGCAGCCGTGGCGATCTGGCCGATGACCCAAGGCTGCTCGCCGGCTTCACGCAATACGTTCAGCGCGGTTTCAACGTGTTCCTGCGCCATGCAGATGACCATGCCCACGCCGCAGTTGAGCACGCGGTGCATCTCGGTTTCGTTGACGTTGCCTTTCTCCTGCAGCCAGTCGAAGACCGCAGGGCGCTGCCAGCTGGACACGTCGACAATCGCCTGGGCGCCTTTTGGCAGCACGCGTGGAATGTTGTCCAGCAGGCCGCCGCCGGTGATGTGGGCCATGGCCTTGACGGCGCCGGTGTCCTTGATCAGCTTGAGCAGTGGCTTGACATAGATGCGCGTCGGGGCCATCAGCAGGTCGGTCAGTGGCTTGCCGTCGAGCTGGATGTTCTCGATGTCGGCGCCGGACACTTCGATGATCTTGCGGATCAGCGAGTAGCCGTTGGAGTGCGGGCCGGAGGATGGCAGGGCGAGCAGGGCGTCGCCGGCGGCCACTTTGGAGCCGTCGATGATTTCAGACTTTTCTACAACGCCGACGCAGAAACCCGCCAGGTCGTAGTCTTCGCCTTCGTACATGCCTGGCATTTCAGCGGTTTCGCCGCCCACCAGGGAGCAACCCGACAGTTCGCAGCCGGCGCCGATGCCGGTGACCACCTGGGTCGCGGTCTCGACATTGAGCTTGCCGGTGGCGTAGTAGTCGAGGAAGAACAACGGCTCGGCGCCGCACACCACCAGGTCGTTGACGCACATGGCGACCAGGTCGATGCCGATGCTGTCGTGCTTGTTCAGGTTCAGGGCCAGGCGCAGCTTGGTCCCCACGCCGTCGGTGCCGGATACCAGGACAGGCTGCTTGTAGCCGGCCGGGATTTCGCAGAGGGCGCCGAAACCGCCCAGGCCACCCATGACTTCGGGGCGCGCAGTGCGCTTGGCGACGCTCTTGATGCGTTCGACCAATGCTTCACCGGCGTCGATGTCTACACCGGCGTCCTTGTAGCTCAGGGAGGGTTGCTTGCTCATGATCCAGGCCTTTAGGGGGGATTTCTGGGTAACGACCGGACGGGCGGGCACTTTTGGCAAAGGCCCGGCCGTCGACGGTCTGCGAAGGCGCGCGATTTTATCAGGCTTGAGGGGCAGCGGCCATCCTCGGGCCGACGGGCAGGGCATATGAGCTTAAAAAAACCGGAATCGGCGCGGTAATGGAGCGTATTAAGGTATAGCCTTGAACCCGCTATCGTTATGACAGTATGAAAACTTGTCGAGACCCGTGAATGTTTTACCGGTCGCTGGGTCACAGCCTTGCCAAACCGAGATCACGCGGTCTGTTCCAGCCGCTAAATTTGTCGTTCGGGAATCTTCCATGCGTCTGTGTAAATTCTTTTTTGTAGGCTGCTTGTCGTTGGTCAGCCTGGCGAGTCATGCCGAAACCCTCAATGGCCTCTATCAAGTCCTCGAACCGGTCAGCAGCCAGTCGCCCCAGGAGCGCGACCAGGCCACCCAGCGCGCCGTGCAGACCCTGGTCATCCGCCTGACCGGCGATGCCAAGGCCGCCGAGGGCCCAGGCCTGGCGGCGATCCGCAAGGACCCGCAGCAAATCATCAGCCAGTACGGCTACGACGCCGGCCCGCCGGAAAGCCTGCAAGTGGATTTCGATCCGGTCAGCACCGATCGCGTCTTGCGCGACGCCGGGTTGGCGATCTGGGGCAGCAATCGACCTTCGATCCTCGGCTGGTGGCTGAACGACTCCACTGACGGCAGCAGCCTGGTCGGCGACGGCCAGGCCGTGGCGCAGACGCTGCGCCGCGCGGCCCAGCATCGCGGCTTGCCGTTGCGCCTGCCGCTGGGTGACTTGGACGAACAGGTCGTCGCCACCGCGCCGAATCTGGAAAGCGCAGACGCCACGCCGCTGCGCGCCGCCTCCGAGCGCTATGGCGCCGATGCGTTGCTGGCGGTGCATGCGCGCCAGGAAGGCAGCCAGTGGCAGGCCAAATGGCGCCTGTGGCTGGGCGACAAGACCGAGCAGGGCAGCGTGCAGGGGGCCGACACCGCTGCGGTCGCCGATGCCGTATTGCTCGCTGTCAGTCAAACGCTGGCACCGCGCTTTGCGGTCAAGCCTGGGGTCAGCTCCGAGCAGTTGCTTGAGGTGCAAGGCATGAACCTGGAGCGCTATGCCGCCCTGGGTCGTTTGCTGGAGCCCTTTGGCGGCCAGCCGCAGCGGGTGGACGGCGATCGAATTGTGTATCGCGTCAATGGCAGTGCCGAGCAGTTGCGCACCCAGCTGAGCCTGGCCAGGCTGCAGGAAGTGCCGGCCGGTGAAATCCCCGTCCAGCAACCGCCGGCCGATGGCGCACAGCCGGCCACCGCGCCTGAGCCTCAGGCGCAGTTACGTTTTCGTTGGTAAACGAGTAAGGGGTCTTCCTTCTATAGAAGAAAGAAGCCAATAACAGAGGAAGTGGTTTATGGCGGATACGCGTCGTTGGGTGTGGCTTGGCGGGATCGTCCTGCTGTGCGTTTTTGTGTTCTTGCTGCATTCGATCCTGACGCCGTTTCTGGTGGCGTTGCTGCTCGCCTATCTGTTCGATCCCGTGGTCGATCGCCTGGAGAAAGCCGGCCTGTCGCGAACCCTGGGTGTGGTCACGGTGTTTGCCTTGTTCACGCTGATTATCACCGCACTGGTGCTGGTGCTGGTGCCGATGCTGGCCAAGCAGCTGTATCGACTTTACGAACTGGCACCCCAGATGCTCGACTGGTTGCAGCACACGGCGATGCCGTGGGCCCAGGCCAAGCTGGGGCTGTCGGACGGGTTCTGGAAGTTCGACAAGGTCAAGGCGGCCATCAGTGAACACATGGACAAGACCACCGATATCGTCAGTATGGTGCTCAGCCAGGCAACCGCTTCCAGCCTTGCGCTGATCGGCTGGCTGACCAACCTGGTGCTGATCCCGGTGGTGGCGTTCTATCTGCTGCGTGACTGGGACATCATGATGGCCAAGATCCGCAGCCTGCTGCCGCGCGACCGCGAGGAACGCATCGTGTCCCTGGCGGGCGAGTGCCATGAAGTACTCGGCGCGTTCGTGCGTGGGCAACTGCTGGTGATGTTGGCGCTGGGCATCATCTACGCCGCGGGCTTGATGGCCATCGGCCTTGAGCTGGGCCTGTTGATCGGCCTGATCGCCGGTCTCGCCGCGATCGTGCCGTACATGGGTTTTGTGATCGGTATCGGTGCGGCGCTGGTGGCGGGGCTGTTCCAGTTCGGCGGCGACCTCTACCCGATGCTGGGGATCGTCGCGGTGTTCATGGTCGGTCAGGCGCTCGAAGGCATGGTCTTGACGCCGCTGCTGGTGGGCGACCGCATCGGCCTGCATCCCGTAGCGGTGATCTTTGCGATCCTCGCGGGCGGTGAGCTGTTCGGCTTTACCGGCATCCTGCTGGCGCTGCCGGTGGCGGCGGTGATCATGGTGCTGGTGCGGCATGTGCACGATCTGTACAAGGATTCGGATGTGTACACGGGGGTTGAAGACCCCGATCTGTAAGCGCAGCATTCCAAACCCGGCTCATCGCCGGGTTTGTTGTTTATGGGGTGGGTGCGTCAAACAATTCGCGTAAAACCAGCAGGTTAACGCAAACCTTTGATTTTGCTTGTGGTCTGCTGCATTGTGCGCCCGGCGCCACGCGTATAAACTTTGTCAACTTTACACAGAGGCCACTCACGGTTCGATGGGAGCCGTTCAGTCAGCATGAAACCGATTCAGCTGCCCCTAGGTGTGCGTCTGCGTGACGACGCTACCTTTATCAATTACTACCCAGGCGCCAATGCCGCAGCACTCGGCTATGTCGAGCGCCTCTGCGAAGCCGACGCCGGGTGGACTGAAAGCCTGATCTATCTGTGGGGCAAGCATGGCGTGGGGCGTACCCACCTGCTGCAGGCCGCGTGCCTGCGCTTTGAGCAAATGGGCGAGCCGGCGGTCTACTTGCCCTTGGCCGAGCTGATGGACCATGGTGTGGCGATCTTCGACAACCTCGAGCAATACGAACTGGTGTGCCTGGACGACTTGCAGGCCATCGCGGGCAAGGCGGATTGGGAAGAAGCGCTGTTTCACCTGTTCAACCGCCTGCGCGACAGCGGCCGGCGCCTGTTGATCGCCGCGTCCACCTCGCCGCGTGAGCTGCCGGTGAAGCTGGCCGACCTCAAGTCGCGCCTGACGCTGGCGTTGATCTTCCAGATGCGCCCCCTGTCCGACGAGGACAAACTGCGCGCCCTGCAACTGCGCGCCTCGCGTCGCGGCCTGCACCTGACCGACGAGGTCGGGCACTTCATCCTCACCCGTGGCACACGCAGCATGAGCGCCTTGTTCGATCTGCTCGAACAGCTCGACCAGGCCTCGTTGCAGGCCCAGCGCAAGCTCACCATTCCGTTCCTCAAGGAAACCCTCGGCTGGTAGCCAACCCTCGCGTTTCCAGGCTTTCGGCAAATTCCAGGCGCCAGAAAACCTGCGTTGGAGCCGGTTTGGCCACGCAGAAGGCAGGTATCAGGGATCAAGGGCTTAGATGGCATAGTCCAAACAAGAAGTCACAAAGAACTCGATTGAATTTGCAAATCGATGTGATAGCGGGCATAGTCTCGCCTTCTTTACACATCAGCCACGGTCGTGCCCATGCTAAATCGCTTCGCACCCCTCGTGCCTCTCGCACTCGTTACCCTGTTGTTTGGTTGCGCCTCCCACCCTCAGCAGGTGGCAGAACAGCAAAAACCACAGGTTCAAAATCAGGCTAAATTCGTTGCTGCACAGTCTGCTTCTGTTTATGAAGAAGAGCTGGCAACCGAAAAAGAACTCGCCGACTTCTCCGGCAGCAAGCCTTACCAACTCCCCGTTCTGGCCGACAGCATTCTCGAACGCGGTATGTCCCTGATCGGTACCCGCTACCGTTTCGGCGGCACTTCCGAAGCCGGTTTCGACTGCAGCGGTTTTATCGGCTACCTGTTTCGTGAAGAAGCCGGCATGAACCTGCCGCGCTCCACCCGAGAAATGATCAACGTCAAAGCACCGTTGGTCGCGCGCAACAACCTCAAGCCCGGTGATCTGCTTTTCTTCAGTACAGCCGGTCGCGGTCGGGTCAGCCACGCCGGTATCTACCTGGGCGATAACCAGTTTATCCACTCCAGCAGCCGCCGCAGCGGTGGGGTGCGGGTCGATAACCTGGGCGACAGCTACTGGAGCAAGACCTTCATCGAAGCCAAGCGCGCACTCGCCATGGCTCCCGCTACGGTTACCGCCAGTAAGTAAAGTTAAAGTGATACTTGAAGTTTGACGCGTAAGCGCTAGAATCCCTGGACATTGCTGTAATCCGTTCGCGCGAGCCCTGCTTGCGCGTTCTGGTTTTCAGCGTTCGGCAGCGAAAGCCGCATCCAGACCAGGATTGTTCTGCACATGTCGACCTCGGCCCGCGTCATTCTGCTTGTTTGCGCCGCGCTCCTCAGCGCCTGCGCGAACCGTCCACCGCCGCCCGCTCCCGTCGCGGTCAAGCCCAAGCCGGTGTTCAACTATTCCACCCAGAATTTTTCGCCTGCCGCTGAAGACGTGCTCTTCCGCGCGCTGGGCCTGGTCGGCACGCCTTATCGTTGGGGCGGCAACACACCGGACTCGGGGTTTGATTGCAGCGGCCTGATTGGCTTCGTCTATCGCGATGCGGCCGGTATCTCGCTGCCGCGTACCACCCGTGAGCTGATCGTGATGCGCGCCCAGGACGTCAGCGAGCAAAACCTGCAGACCGGTGACCTGCTGTTCTTCGCCACCGGTGGCGGCTCGCGGGTCAGCCACGCCGGGATCTACGTGGGCGAAGGCCGCTTTGTGCACGCGCCGCAGACCGGCGGTACGGTGAAGCTGGACACGCTGTCCAAGGCGTATTGGCAGAATGCTTACCTGAGTGCCAAGCGCGTGCTGCCGGCCAACCTGGCACGCAATCCCTGAGTCAGACATAGATTCAAATGTGGGAGGGGGCTTGCCCCCGATGAGGCGGGTCAGTTGATAGATTTTCAGCTGATCCACCGCTATCGGGGGCAAGCCCCCTCCCACATTGGTTTTTGTATCTGTCTCGGAAATCTTTATTTGGCAGTGGAAACCCGCCACACCTTATTCCCCACATCATCAGCCACCAGCAACGCCCCCTGCTGATCGATCACTACGCCCACCGGCCGACCCATGGCGTTCTCATCCTTGTCGAGAAACCCGGTCAGCACATCCACCGGCTTGCCTTTGGGCTGCCCACCCTCGAACGGCACGAAGATCACCTTGTAGCCACTGTGCGGCTTGCGATTCCACGAGCCATGCTGGCCGATGAATGCACCGTTGCTGAACTGCGCCGGTAGCTTGCTGCCTTGCGCGAAGGTCAGCCCCAACGACGCGGTATGCGGGCCGACCGCATAGTCCGGCGCAATGGCTTTGGCCACCAGTTGCGGGTTCTGCGGCGTGACGCGCACATCCACATGTTGCCCGTAGTAGCTGAACGGCCAGCCGTAGAACGCACCATCCTTGACCGAGGTGATGTAGTCCGGCACCAGGTCACTGCCGATCTCATCGCGCTCGTTCACCGCCGTCCACAGCTTGCCGCTCTGGGGTTCCCAGGCCATGCCGTTGGGGTTGCGCAGGCCGGAGGCGAAAATACGATGCTGGCCCGTGGCACGGTCCACTTCCCAGATCGCCGCCCGGCCTTCTTCGGCTTCCAGGCCGTTCTCGCCGACGTTGCTGTTGGAGCCGACGCTGACATACAACTTGCTGCCATCCTGGCTGGCCACCACGTTTTTGGTCCAGTGATGGTTGAGGCTGCCACCCGGCAAGTCGACGACCTTGGTGCCGGCCGCCTTGATCGCGGTTTCGCCAGGCTGATAGGGGAAGCGCAGCAACTTGTCCGAGTCGGCCACGTACAGGTCGTTGCCGACCAGCGCCATGCCGAATGGCGAGTTGAGGTTTTCCAGGAACACCGTGCGCGTTTCGGCGACGCCGTCGTGGTCGGCGTCGCGCAGCAGGGTGATGCGGTTCGGGCTCGGCACACCCGCGCCGGCGCGGCCCATGACTTTTTCCATGACCCAGCCGCGAATGCCCTTGGTGTCATCCGGCTTGGGCGGTGCGTTGGTCTCGGCCACCAGTATGTCGCCGTTGGGCAGCACATAGAGCCAGCGCGGATGCTCCAGGCCCTCGGCGAATGCGGCCACCTGCGTGCCGGCGGCGGCGGTTGGCCTGGCGCCGTCGGGCCAACCGATAGCCGGCGCGATGTTCACGGTGGGGATCAGCGTCTTGTTCGGCTCCGGCAACCGGGGCGATGGCCCGGTGCCGTCCGCCACCTGCAGGGTGGAGCTTTCTCCGCAGGCGGCGAGGGTGCCGGCCAGCATGATCAGTAAGGCAAGTCTGGTTTTATGCATGGTGTTCTCCTGAATACCTGTAAGGGTAGAGAAGCACATCACCTTGATGGTTCAAGTACAGGACCAGCTTTAATTGACGCTCCACCCCCAACCCACTAACCTTCGCGGCTTGTTCCAGGTGCTCTGTGGCGTACGCGTCGACGGAGTGAAACAGGGAAGCCGGTGAGTGAGCGCACTTGTACACAGTGCTGCCGCAATTCCGGCGCTGCCCCCGCAACGGTAAATGAGTCAAGACGGCGCTGTTGGCCACTGTATCGCAGGTGATATGGGAAGGCGCGCCGTTGGCCTGCACGGTCTTTTACATAGACAGCGCGCCACTCATGAGCCCGGAGACCGGCCTGAAACATCCAACAGCATCACGGTGGGCGATGCTTGGCAGTCTGTTTTTCTTTTTTCCTGCCCGCCGTTTTTGTCCAGCCCCAACGGAGAGCTGCCATGACCGATACCCCCGACCGCGACGAACGCCACTTGGCGCGCATGCTGCGCAAAAAAGCCGTGATCGATGAACGCATCGCCAATTCGCCCAATGAGTGCGGTTTGCTGCTGGTGCTGACCGGCAACGGCAAGGGCAAGAGCAGCTCCGCTTTCGGCATGCTGGCCCGGGCCATGGGCCATGGCATGCAGTGTGGCGTGGTGCAGTTCATCAAGGGGCGTCACAGTACCGGCGAAGAGCTGTTCTTCCGCCGTTTCCCCGAACAAGTGCGCTTCCATGTGATGGGCGAAGGCTTTACCTGGGAAACCCAGGATCGCCAGCGCGATATCGCCGCCGCCGAAGCCGCCTGGGCGGTATCCAGGGCGATGCTCAATGACCCTTCCATCGGCCTGGTGGTGCTGGACGAGTTGAACATCGCGCTCAAGCACGGCTACCTCGACCTGGATCAGGTGCTCAGCGACCTGCAAGCCCGTCCGCCGATGCAGCACGTGGTGGTCACCGGTCGTGGCGCCAAGCCTGAACTGATTGAAATGGCTGATACCGTCACCGACATGGGCATGCTCAAGCACGCGTTCCAGGCCGGTATCAAGGCTCAGAAAGGCGTCGAACTTTGAATCAGCCCCGTCATTGCCCGGCCGTATTGATCGCCGCACCGGCGTCCGGCCAGGGCAAAACCACCGTCACCGCCGCGTTGGCGCGTTTGCACCGCAACCTGGGGCGCAAGGTCCGCGTATTCAAATGCGGGCCGGACTTTCTTGACCCGATGATTCACGAACGCGCCAGCGGCGCGCCGGTGTATCAATTGGACATGTGGATGGTCGGCGAGCAGGAAAGTCGTCGCTTGTTGTGGGAAGCGGCGGGGGAGGCCGACCTGATCCTGATCGAAGGCGTGATGGGCCTGTTCGACGGCACCCCGTCCAGCGCCGACCTGGCGCGGCATTTCGGTGTGCCGGTGCTGGGGGTGATCGACGGTACGGCCATGGCGCAGACCTTCGGCGCGCTCGCGTTGGGCCTGGCGCGCTACCAGCCGGACCTGCCATTCGCCGGCGTGCTGGCCAACCGCGTCGGCACGCTGCGCCATGCGCAGTTGCTCGAGGGCAGCCTGACCGAAGGGTTGCGCTGGTACGGCGCGCTGTCGCGCGAAACCGGTATTGAATTGCCCAGCCGTCACCTGGGTCTGGTGCAAGCCAGCGAACTCAATGACCTCGACGCGCGCCTGGACGCCGCCGCCCATGCGCTGGGCAGCAGTTGCGAAGTGGCCGTGCCGCCGCCGGTGACGTTTGCCGCGCCCGAAGTCATCGCGGCCGAGCCGCTGCTCGCCGGAGTCCGCATTGCGGTAGCCCGTGACGAAGCCTTCGCCTTTACCTACGGCGCCAGCCTCGACCTGCTGCGGGCAATGGGGGCCGAGTTGAGCTTCTTTTCCCCGATCCATGACTGCGTATTACCTGCGGTCGACAGCCTCTATCTGCCAGGCGGCTACCCGGAGCTGCATCACCAGGCGCTGTCGGAAAACATCCCGATGCTCGAGGCGATCCGCGCCCATCATGCCGCCGGCAAGCCATTGCTCGCCGAGTGTGGCGGCATGCTGTATCTGCTCGACTCGCTTACCGATGTCGACGGCAATCGCGCCGAACTGCTCGGCCTGCTGCAGGGCGATGCCGTGATGCAAAAGAAATTGGCGGCCCTGGCGCTGCAAAGCGTGGAGCTGCCCGAGGGCACGTTGCGCGGGCATACCTATCACCACTCCTTGACCAGCACTGAGTGGGAACCGATCGCCCGCGGGCTCAGCCCCAATGGCGGGCGCGGGGCCGAGGCGGTCTATCGGCAGGGGCGGATGACGGCCTCCTATGTGCACTTTTACTTTCCATCCAATCCGGCAGCGGTGGCCGCTTTGTTTGCGCCAGGTCCCGATACCGCTATCGGGAGCAACTCCCCTCCCACATTTGAAATGCAATCACCTGTGGGAGGGGGCTTGCCCCCGATAGGGCCATGACTGACCACGCCTTCCCCGAGCCCGACCGCCAAGCCGTCTACCGCGCCATCGCCGAACGCCGCGACATGCGCCATTTCAGCGGCGGCACCGTCGCGCCTGAATTACTGCAGCGCCTGCTCCAGGCCGCCCACCAGGCGCCGAGCGTCGGCTTGATGCAGCCGTGGCGCTTCATCCGTATCAGCGACCGTCAATTGCGGGGCCGGATTCAACACCTGGTGGAAGAAGAGCGCATCCGCACCGCCGAGGCCCTGGGCGAGCGTTCCGATGACTTCATGAAGCTCAAGGTCGAAGGCATCCACGACTGCGCCGAAGTGCTGGTGGCGGCGCTGATGGACGATCGCGAGCGGCACATCTTCGGCCGTCGCACTTTGCCGGAAATGGACATGGCGTCCTTGTCCTGCGCGATTCAGAACCTGTGGCTGGCCGCCCGCGTCGAGGGCCTGGGCATGGGCTGGGTCTCGCTGTTCGAGCCCCAGGCCCTGGCCGACCTGCTGGGGTTGCCGGCGGGCGCCAAACCCCTGGCGGTGCTGTGCCTGGGACCGGTCGCGCAGTTCTATCCGGCACCGATGTTGCAACTCGAAGGCTGGACCGAACCTCGGCCGTTGAGTGACATGCTGTATGAAAACCTGTGGGGAGTGAGTCAATGAGTGTGGCCTTGCTGTGTGTCGCCGCGGTGGCGCTGGATGCGCTGCTGGGCGAGCCCAGGCGCTGGCATCCGCTGGTGGCGTTCGGCAATTTTGCCGGGCGCATCGAGCAACGTTTCAACACAGGGGGCCGTGGCTGGCGCAGCCATGGCGTGACCGCCTGGTTTATTGCGGTGGTGCCGCTGACCCTGCTGGCCACCGCATTATCCTGGGCGCCTTATATCGGTTGGGTGCTGGAAATCCTGGCGCTGTACTGCGCCCTGGGCATGCGCAGCCTGGGTGAGCATGTCATCCCGGTCGCCCAGGCCCTGCGCAGCGACGACCTGGAAGAGGCGCGCAAACGCGTGAGCTATCTGGTCAGCCGCCAGACCAGCGAGTTGGATCACACCGAAGTGGCCCGCGCCGCCACCGAGTCGGTGCTCGAAAACGGCAGCGACGCCGTGTTCGCCGCGCTGTTCTGGTTTGTGGTCGCCGGCGTGCCGGGCGTGGTGCTCTATCGCCTGAGCAACACCCTCGACGCCATGTGGGGCTATCGCAATGAACGCTTCGAACGCTTTGGCTGGGCGGCGGCGAAGATCGACGATGGGCTCAACTATATTCCTGCACGTCTGGTGGCAGTAACCTACGCACTGCTGGGCAAGACGCGCCTGGCGCTCACATGCTGGCGCACCCAGGGTCCGACCTGGGACAGCCCCAACGCCGGCCCGGTGATGGCCGCCGGCGCGGGCGCGTTGGGTGTTGAACTGGGCGGCGCGGCGATCTATCACGGCGAGCTGCACCAGCGCCCGCCGTTGGGCGAAGGTCCGCCGGCCGACGCTGACGCCATCGACCGCGGCTGGCAACTGGTGCAGCGCGGCGTATGGTTGTGGCTGCTGATCCTGTGCGCGGGGGCGCAATTTTATGCTTGAACACGGTGGTCGGCTGCGTAAGGCCGCAATTGAATACGGGATCGCCGAAGCGGATTGGCTTGATTTGTCCAGTGGCCTGGCGCCCTGGCCATGGCCGATTCCCGAGATTCCTTTGCGCGCCTGGGCGCGTTTACCTGAAGTCGATGACGGCCTGGAGAAAGCGGCCGGCGACTACTACGGCGCCGCTCACGTGTTGCCGGTGCCGGGCTCCCAGGCCGCGATCCAGTTACTGCCGCGCCTGCGCCGTTCGGGCAAGGTCGGGGTGCTGTCGCCGTGCTATGCCGAGCACGCCGAGGCCTGGCGGCGTGCCGGTTATGTCGTACGCGAAGTGCAGGAGCAGGAAGTCGACTTCTTTCTCGACGGCCTGGACGTGCTGGTGGTGGTCAACCCCAACAACCCCACTGGCTTGAGCCTGTCCCCGGAGCGCTTGCTCGACTGGCATACGCGGCTGGCCCAGCGTGGCGGCTGGCTCGTGGTGGACGAGGCCTTCATGGACGTTACCCCGCATTTGAGCCTGGCCAGTCACACCCATCAGGTCGGCTTGATCGTGATGCGCTCATTCGGCAAGTTCTTCGGCCTGGCCGGCGTGCGCCTGGGCTTTGTGCTGGCCGAGCGCAGGTTGCTCAAGTTGTTGGCCGAACAGGTCGGGCCCTGGGCGGTCAGCGGGCCGACACGGGTGATTGGCCAGCACTGCCTGCGCGACAGCGCCGGTCATACCCGCCAGCGCACCCGTTGCATCGAGGCCGGCCAGCGTCTGTTCGACCTGCTGCAGCGTCAGGGCTTTGAACCCAATGGCGGCTGCGCCTTGTTCCAGTGGTTGATCACACCGCACGCCGAACGCTTGCACGCATTCATGGCCCAGCGCGGCATTCTGTTGCGCCTGTTCGTGCACAACAGCAGCGTGCGTTTCGGCCTGCCCGACAGCGAGGCCGATTGGCAGCGTCTCGAGACGGCCCTGGCCGCCTACAAGGAAGTGACATGACCACATTGATGGTGCAGGGCACCACCTCCGACGCCGGTAAAAGCACGCTGGTGACCGCGCTGTGTCGCTGGCTGATACGTCAGGGGGTGCCAGTAGCACCTTTCAAGCCACAGAACATGGCGCTTAACAGCGCGGTGACTGCCGAAGGCGGCGAGATTGGTCGCGCCCAGGCCGTACAGGCGCAGGCCGCCAACCTGGCGCCCCACACCGACATGAACCCGGTGCTGCTCAAGCCCAACAGCGACACCGGTTCCCAAGTGATCATCCATGGCCGCGCCGTGACCAGCATGAACGCGGTCGTCTACCATGATTACAAGGCCATCGCGATGCAGGCGGTGCTGGCCTCCCACACACGGTTGAGCCAGGCCTATGCGGTGGTCATGGTCGAGGGCGCGGGCTCGCCGGCTGAAATCAACCTGCGCGCCAATGACATCGCCAATATGGGCTTCGCCGAGGCCGTGGACTGCCCGGTGCTGTTGATCGCCGACATCAATCGCGGCGGGGTATTCGCCCATCTGGTCGGCACGCTGGAGTTGTTGTCCCCCAGCGAACAGGCACGGGTCCGGGGGTTCATCATCAACCGTTTTCGCGGTGATATCGCGCTGCTGCAACCGGGGCTCGATTGGCTGCAGGCGCGCACCGGCAAGCCGGTGGTGGGCGTGCTGCCCTATGTGATGGACCTGCACCTGGAGGCCGAGGACGGCATCGATCAGCGCCAGATCGCCAAGGCCGCCCAGGTGCTCAAGGTGGTGGTGCCGGTGCTGCCGCGCATCAGCAACCACACGGATTTCGATCCGCTGCGCCTGCATCCGCAGGTGGATCTGCAATTCGTCGGGCCGGGCCAGCCGATCCCGGCTGCCGACCTGATCATCCTGCCGGGGTCGAAAAGTGTGCGCAGTGATCTGGCGTATCTGCGTGCCAATGGCTGGGACACGACCTTGGCGCGGCATTTGCGCTATGGCGGCAAGGTGCTGGGCATTTGCGGCGGGTTGCAGATGCTCGGCGAGCAGGTGCATGACCCGCTTGGCCTGGAAGGAACCGCCGGCTGCAGTGACGGGTTGGGGCTGCTGGCGTTCAGTACCACGCTTGCGCAGGAGAAGCAGTTGCGCAATGTGCGCGGGCGCTTGTTGCTGGAGGACGCCGAGGTCAGCGGGTATGAGATTCATGCGGGGGTGACGAGCGGCGCGGCGCTGTCGAATGCCGCCGTGCTGCTCGATGATGGGCGCAGTGAGGGTGCGCAGAGTGCTGATGGGCAGATTCTCGGGACGTACCTGCATGGGCTGTTCGAAACCCCGGCCGCGTGCAGCGCGTTGTTGCGCTGGGCGGGTTTGCAGGACGTGCAGGAGGTGGATTATCACGCGCTGCGTGAGCGGGATATCGAGCGGTTGGCGGATTTGGTGGAGAACCATCTGGATACGGACTTGTTGCGCGAACTATGCGGGCTTTGACGGTATGTACGCGGACAGAATGTGGGAGGGGCGGTGCGACGATTCGACTTGCCCCCGATGGCGGCCTCTGGGTTGGCCAGTATTTTGGATCAGATCAAGTACATATCCATTATTTAGGTAACGGCCACTTAGGGTTCCGCCCTTACGGCGGCTCACTTTTGAAAAGCGCAAAAGTAAGCAAAACGCTCTTGCCCCACCACTCGGCACCTCGCCTGGGCTCGGTGTGCCCTCTCTCCGGCTTGAATCCGTGGGCCGCCGCCACGCGCCATCCATGGCGCGGGGCGGCTAACCCGGCGTCCTGCCGAGTTGCCCACGGATTCAAGCCTGCGTTCGGCCAGCGTGGTTTAACGGGGCGCCTAAGATCAAGATCAAAAGCGACTCGCTGCGCATCGTGGTTAGGCTTGGGCGCTACTGAGTGGACTAAATGTGGGAGGGGGCTTGCCCCCGATGGCGGTGGGTCAGCTATCAATGTATTCACTGTCACTCCCTCATCGGGGGCAAGTCGAGTCGTCGCACCGCCCCTCCCACATTTTTCGGTGGCGGCCTCAGCCGGTCGGCGGGCCTTGGAAGGTATGTGTTCATGCATCAATTAATTCTTGGCGGCGCTCGCTCGGGCAAGAGTCGTCTGGCTGAAAAGCTCGCCGGCGACAGTGGTCTCTCCGTGATCTATATCGCCACCAGCCAACCGCTGGACGGTGAGATGAATCAGCGCGTTGCCTTGCATCGCGAACGGCGCCCAGATCACTGGGGCTTGATTGAAGAACCCGTCGAACTGGCGCGGGTGTTGCGCGAAAACGCTGCTGCCGGACGCTGCCTGCTGGTGGATTGCCTGACCCTGTGGCTGACCAATCTGCTGATGTTGGAAGACACCGAGCGCTTGGCCTTCGAGCGCGATCAACTGCTGCAAACCCTGGCGTCGCTGCCGGGGGAAATCATTTTTGTCAGCAACGAGACCGGACTGGGTGTCGTGCCGCTGGGCGAATTGACTCGCCGTTATGTGGATGAAGCCGGTTGGCTGCATCAAGCCTTGGCCGAGCGGTGTCAGCGTGTGGTGCTGACGGTGGCCGGCCTGCCCCTGACTTTGAAAGGTAGTGCGCTATGACCGATTCCTGGTGGATCAACCCCTGTAAGGCCATCGATGCTTCTGCGCAGGAACAGGCGCGGGACCGTCAGCAGCAGTTGACCAAGCCCGCCGGTTCCCTCGGCCAGTTGGAAGCGCTGGCGGTGCAATTGGCCGGTTTGCAGGGCCGGGTCAAGCCGTCGGTGGATCAGCTGTGGATCGCGATTTTTGCCGGCGACCATGGCGTGGTCGCCGAAGGTGTGTCGGCGTTTCCCCAGGAAGTGACCGGGCAGATGCTGCACAACTTTGTCACCGGTGGCGCGGCCATCAGCGTATTGGCCCGGCAGCTGGATGCGCAGCTGGAAGTGGTTGATCTCGGCACGGTGACGCCATCCCTGGCGTTACCCGGCGTGCGTCACCTGAATATCGGCGGGGGCACGGCCAACTTCGTCAACGGCCCGGCAATGACCCCCGCTCAGGGATGCCAGGCCCTTCAAGCCGGACGAGACAGCGCACGCCGCGCCCTGGAAGACGGCGCACAGCTGTTTGTCGGAGGGGAGATGGGCATCGGCAACACCACCGCCGCCAGTGCCTTGGCCTGTGCGCTGCTTGATTGCGCGGTGATTGACCTGACCGGGCCGGGCACGGGTTTGAATGCCCAGGGTGTGAGCCATAAGGTGGCGGTCATCGAGCGCGGCCTGAAACGGCACGCGGCCCAGCGCGACGACGCGCTGCAGACGCTGTTCAACCTGGGGGGCTTTGAAATCGCCGCGCTGGTCGGTGCCTACCTGGCCTGCGCCCAGGCAGGCATCGTAGTGCTGGTGGACGGGTTTATCTGCAGCGTCGCCGCGCTGGTCGCCACGCGCCTGAACCCGGCATGCCGTGACTGGCTGGTGTTTGGTCATCGGGGTGCCGAACCGGGCCATCGCCACGTGCTGCACAGCCTTGACGCGCAGCCTCTGCTCGACCTGGGCCTGCGCCTGGGCGAAGGCAGCGGTGCGGCGTTGGCGGTGCCGCTGCTGCGCCTGGCCTGTGCGTTGCACGGACAGATGGCGACCTTCGCCGAAGCGGCCGTGGCGGATCGCCCCGCATGACCTTGCACCTGGACCTGCTGCGCCACGGTGAAACCGAGTTGGGCGGCGGCCTGCGCGGCAGCCTGGATGACGCCTTGACCGCAAAAGGTTGGGAGCAGATGCGTGCCGCCGTCGTGGGGCAGGGGCCGTGGGACCGGCTGATCAGCTCGCCGTTGCAGCGCTGCGCGCGCTTTGCCGAGGAACTGGGCGAGCATCTGAACCTTCCGGTCAGCCTGGAAAATGACCTGCAGGAGCTGCACTTCGGCGCCTGGGAAGGGCAGAGCGCGGCGGCGTTGATGGAAACCGATGCCGAGGGCCTGGGCTTGTTCTGGGCCGATCCCTACAGTTTTACGCCGCCGCAGGGTGAACCGGTGTGCGCATTTTCCGAGCGGGTGCTGGGTGCTGTGTCACGTCTGCGCCAGGCCCATGCCGGTGAGCGCGTGCTGTTGATCAGTCACGGCGGCGTGATGCGGCTGCTGTTGGCGCGCGCGCGCGGCTTGCCCCGCGAACTATTGCTGAATGTCGAAGTCGGCCATGGCGGGCTGTTCGGCCTGCAGGTGGCTGTCGATGGCACGTTGAAGGAAAGAGGCTGACCATGCTGCCATTCTGGATCGCCCTGCAGTTCCTGAGCAGCCTGCCGATTCGCCTGCCGGGCATGCCGCAGCCGCAGCAACTGGGGCGTTCGCTGCTGTTTTATCCGCTGGTGGGCGTACTGTTCGGCCTGCTGCTGTGGGGTCTGAACGCTTTGTTGATGGGCACGCCACTGTTGCTGCACGCCGCGCTGCTGTTGAGCGCCTGGGTGCTGCTCAGCGGTGGCCTGCACCTGGACGGCCTGGCGGACAGTGCCGACGCCTGGTTGGGTGGCTTCGGCGACCGTGAGCGCACCCTCACCATCATGAAGGACCCACGCAGCGGGCCCATTGCCGTGGTCACCCTGGGCCTGGTGTTGCTGCTCAAGTTCACCGCGCTGGTGGCGCTGATCGAGCAGCACAATGGCGCTGCGCTGATGCTTGCGCCGTTGATCGGCCGGGCGTCGATGCTGGCGCTGTTTCTGACCACGCGTTATGTGCGCGCGGGTGGATTGGGTCAGGCGCTGTCGGATCATTTGCCCAGGGTTGTCGGCCAACAGGTGCTGATCCTCAGCGGCCTGGCCTGCATCCTGATCGGCGGGTTCAACGGTGGGTTGGCGGTGCTGCTTGCTGCCGTGTGTTTTATCGGCTTGCGCCAGGTGATGGTCAAGCGCCTCGGCGGCACCACCGGCGATACCGCCGGCGCCCTGCTGGAACTGCTGGAAACGGCTGTGTTGATCGGGCTGGCGTTGTAACACTTCCTTGCATTTCCTCAACTCCGGGTATATACACGCTCCATGCTTGCCTCCCAATGTTTATGCACCAACCTGCGACGTGCCGCCCGTGGCGTCAGCAGGCATTACGACGGCGCCCTCGACGGCTTCGGGATCAACGTTGCGCAGTATTCCTTGCTGTGCAACCTGCAACGTCTCGATCAGCCGAGCATTTCCAGCCTGGCCGAAGCCATGGGCCTGGACCGCAGCACCCTGGGACGCAATCTGCGCGTACTGGAAGGTGAGGGCTTGGTGCGGTTGGTCGAGGGCGATGACCTGCGCAACCGCCTGGTGGTGTTGACGGAGGCGGGCGAGCAGCGCCTGGCGGCTGCCCTGCCGGCATGGGAAGCGGCGCAACAAAAATTGATCGATCAGCTTGGCGCCGAGAAGCGCGAAACCCTGTTGGCCTTGCTCGATGAACTCGCCTGAACGGCGGTTTGTCCGACTATAAGCGGGTATATACCCGCGAGCGGAGAATAAGAAAATGACCTCGATGTGGCGCACCAGTGGCTGGGTTCTTTTGGGGAGTGCGCTGATCCTGGCGTTGTCCCTGGGCGTGCGGCACGGCTTCGGCCTGTTCCTGGCGCCGATGAGCAGCGAATTCGGCTGGGGGCGTGAGACGTTCGCCTTCGCCATTGCCTTGCAGAACCTGATATGGGGACTGGCGCAGCCATTTACCGGGGCCTTGGCCGACCGTTTCGGTGCGACCAGGGCGGTGTTTGTCGGCGGCGTGTTGTACGCCGTGGGCCTGGTGATGATGGGCATGGCGGACTCGGCATGGTCATTGTCCATGAGCGCCGGATTGCTGATCGGCATCGGTTTGTCCGGCACATCGTTTTCAGTGATTCTCGGCGTGGTCGGCCGCGCCGTCCCAGCGGAAAAACGCAGCATGGCCATGGGCATCGCCAGCGCCGCCGGCTCCTTTGGCCAGTTCGCCATGGTGCCGGGTACTCTCGGCCTGATTGGTTGGCTGGGCTGGTCGGCGGCGCTGCTGGCGCTGGGCTTGATGGTTGCGTTGATCCTGCCGCTGGTGGCCATGCTCAAGGATAAACCGCTGCCGGTGACGGTCGGCCAACAGACCCTGCGCGAAGCGTTGAAGGAGGCGTGCTCCCACTCCGGGTTCTGGCTGCTGGCCTTCGGCTTTTTCGTCTGCGGATTCCAGGTGGTGTTTATCGGTGTGCATCTGCCGGCGTACCTGGTGGACCAGCATCTGCCGGCCACGGTGGGTACCACGGTGCTGGCCCTGATCGGCCTGTTCAATGTGTTCGGCACCTACACCGCCGGCTGGCTGGGTGGGCGCATGTCCAAGCCGCGCTTGCTCACTGGCCTGTACCTGTTGCGTGCGGTGGTGATCGTGCTGTTTCTGTGGGCGCCGATCACCGAGGTCACGGCATACCTGTTTGGCATGGCCATGGGGTTTCTCTGGCTGTCCACCGTACCGCTGACCAACGGCACCGTGGCCACCTTGTTCGGCGTGCGAAACCTTTCGATGTTGGGCGGGATTGTGTTCCTGTTCCATCAGCTCGGCTCGTTCCTTGGTGGCTGGTTGGGCGGGGTGGTCTATGATCGAACCGGTAGCTATGACTTGATCTGGCAAGTGGCGATCCTGCTCAGCCTGCTCGCGGCGGCCCTTAACTGGCCGGTGCGCGAACGGCCGGTGGCGCGTGTGCAGGCGCAAATGGAGGCGGCATGAGTGCAGCGCTGCGGTGCTTGATCCTGGCGGCGACGCTGGTGTTGCTGCTGCTGGCCTGGTGGGGCTGGCAGCAAGGCGGCCTGGCGTTAATGCAGTTGGGCATGGCGATCTGTTAAGTTCTGTGTCTGAACCGAATCAAGGACCTTTGATATGTTGATGCGCTGGCTCGCTCTACCCGTCCTGATGGCTGCTGGCAGTGTGGCCCTGGCCGCCGGATGCCCGCCGTTGCTGGAAGGCCAATTGCCCAAGCTGCGGGCCAAGGAGTCCATTGACCTGTGCCAGCGTTTTGCAGGCAAGCCTCTGGTGATCGTCAATACGGCAAGCTTTTGCGGCTTCGCCCCGCAATTCAAAGGCCTCGAAGCTTTGTATCAGCGCTATAAGGGCGAAGGCCTGGAGGTGATTGGTGTGCCTTCGGACGACTTCAAGCAGGAGGCCAAGACCGGCGAGGAAACGGCCAAGGTCTGCTACGTCAATTACGGCGTGACCTTCACCATGACCGAGCCGCAGAAGGTCAAGGGGCCGGACGCGGTGCACCTGTTCAAGAGCCTGGCGCAGCAGACCGACACGCCGCCGAAGTGGAATTTCTACAAGTACGTGGTGGATCGCCAAGGCAAGGTGATCGCCAACTTTTCCAGCCTGACCAAGCCCGACAGTCCGGAGCTGATCAAGGCGGTGGAGCAGGCAATAGCTTCCAGACCCTGATACAGGATCGTTCCCACGCGGAGCGAGGGAACGATCAATACATGAGCGTCCATTGAAAAGCCCCGCCTCCTTTGCAGGAGAGCGGGGCTTTTTATGTCGCCATGAATCAGAAGCGGTAGGTCATGCCCAGGCCGAAACCGTTGGCGCTGTTCTCATACTTGGCGTTGTAGCTGGCCAGTTGGTTGGAGCGTGCAACCTTGACGTCCTCTTCCTTCAGGTAGGAGTAAGCCACGTCGATGGTCATGTTCGGCATGACCTCGTAGCCAAGGCCCAGACTGAAGATGGTGCGGTCGCCGGTGGGAATGCGCGGCGAGCGGTCGGTGTTGTTGGTCGGCGACTGGTCGAACGTCAGGCCGGTACGCAATACCACCTGCTTGGTCAGCTGGTACGAAGTACCCACGGCGTAAGCCCAGGTGTCGTGCCAGTTCTGGTCTTCCTTGATGGTGCTGACCAGGCCGGGGGCCAGTGCGCCACCCGCTGCGGCCGTCACGCCTTCGTTCTTGACGGTGATGTCTTTCAGGCGGCTCCAGCGGGTCCAGGTCGCACCGGCGTAGAGTTTCCAGGCGTCGGTCAGGTCCTGGGTCACCGACAGGTCGTAGGACTCAGGCGTGTCGATCTTCAGCGAAGCGTCGTAGCGATTGCTGCGCAGGAACGGCGAGGTCGCGGTCGGTGCGGTGACTTCGGTGTGGCCGTCCAGCTTGTAGCTGACCTTGGAATGATAGGTCAGGCCGACGCGGGTGGTATCGGTGGCCTGTACCAGCACGCCGATGTTGAAGCCCAGCGCGGTGTCGTCACCCTTGATCTTGATGTTGGTGTCCGGCGCGCGGGGGTTCAGCGTCAGGTCCGATTCCAGGGTACCGGCAATGCGGTTGATGGTCGGGCCAAAACCCACGGAAACGCGATCATTGAAGGCGTAGCTGACCGTCGGTTGCAAGGTCATGACTTTCACTTCGCTTTTGCTGCCGAAGCCACGGCCCTGGAAGCCGCTTTCGTAGTCAGTTATCAGGCCGAACGGTGCATAGACGCCGAAACCCACAGACCACTGATCGTTGAGTTTATTGGTGTAGAAACCGAAAGGGACGGCGGTGAACGGCACCATATCGCCTTTGTTGCTGCCGGCGGAGCGACCGCTGGTATCGCTCAGGTCGGTGGAGGCATCGATGGCTGCGACACCGCCGGTGATCTGCTGGCCGTTCAGGCGAGCCATACCGGCAGGGTTGCCATAGACCGTGCTTGCATCATCGGCAGAAGAAGAGCGACCCGCGAAACCGGTACCCATCCCGCTGACGCTCTGTTCGTTCAGGGCGAAGCCGCTGGCGAACAGGTGGGAGGAGGCCATGGCAACGGCGAGGCTAAGTGTGGTCTTGAGCATTACTTTTTTCATTATTAGAACTCCGTGTGATCACCGCTGCGGAAAGTATCAATAAATCTCACATCGCGCTATAGCCTGTAACGCAGGAGATAGAGCGGTTTTGTAGGACAATCCGACCAGATTTACGGTTTTTTGGCGAATCTTGCAAATTGCCCGGTCAACAGCCCACCTCTTTCATAGGGGAGACACAGGTTTGCCAGGCCTGGTGGAAATCTCGCGCGCGTACTTGAGGGCAAAATATTTTTAATGAATGACGGGCCCGAGAAGGCGGGCTTGGCAGCGGTGAATCGGATCTCAGGCCCGTCGCAAGCGGATCATGCCGCTTGAGTTGAAGTGTAGTGTCATATTCATCCTGTAAAGGACTGTTTTTAAAACATCTTATTTATTCGGTTATAACGGTTATATCTATTCGTGATTAGTAAAAAGCGCCTGGCTAAATTCCAGGCAATAAAAAACCCTGTTTTTCAGACAGGGTTTTTGTGTTTCAGCGACTCGGGTCGATCAGGCAATCAATGCCTGACGGGTACGCTCGATCACGGCCTGCAGCGGTTCTGCGCTGGAGTATTGATCGGGGTACAGGCGCTCGCTGTGACGCGCGATGCCGTGTTCGTTGACCAGAGTGAAGCTGAAGCAGCCTTTGCGAGCGGCCATGATCAGGCAGTTCATTGGGGCAAAAGCGTTGGTGAGGGTGCGAATGGCATCCTGAGTGTGGATTTGAGCGTTCATATTATGGGTGTTCCTACAAATGACACAGATAAGAACCGTGCCGTATTAAAACGTTCCAGTGACGTTGATCACCATTGATCAAACGAAGAACCCGACTGGAACAAAGCAGCCAGTTTGAAGCGCTATTGAATGAGGCGCGCTTGGGCTGGCAGGTAGGTACTTAGGAGGGCAGGCAACACAACAGGGGCAAAGGTTCTGGGCCCAGGGTGAAGATCCTGATCAATTTGCAGGTTGGTTCGGTCAGAGTATGGAGACTTCGCGACACCCTTTGCTTGTTCAAAGGCCGTGTCGTCGCAAGTGATACCTGGAAACCATCGAGGTGGTCGATCCCATGTGGTTCAAGGGATATGTTCGACCAGAATTGACTTTCAGCTTGGTACTAACGCTGCCGATAGTAATGGATCGAAACAAGGAAAGGAAGTGGCCGGGTGAAAAAATCCCAATTAACCGTTGCCGACGTGGGCGTGTGGCGGGCTGCGGCCCGTTTTAAAAGCCCCCGGTTTGCTGGACGTAACATTTTTCGAGCGTGTGGGATCAAAAAAGCCGCAGATATAACCGTTGACTGGGTACTTGTGCACATTAGTCGCAGCGGGTGTAACGTTGCTGGCAACAGCCTGGAATCCTGCCCATTTGCCTGCAATCAAAATTTAAGTCAATGAAAAATCTCGCTTTTTTTTATTGGTGAAAAAATCGTCAGTTTGACTGCAGCCCCCGTTCCATGGGGCTTTGCGCGAGTTAAAGCCGGGTTGTCCACTGAGTTATCCACAGGTTCTGTGGATTGTCCCAAGCGCTTGCTCTAGAACGGGCGTGCAGCGATTTTTGAGCTTTACCTGTACGAAAAAAAGAGTAGAGTGGCGCGCCTTCCGTTCTGTCCCACAGTGCTTTATGAAGTTTCGCTCAGTATCACCCTCTGTTACCGGTACTCCCCAAACTGTTACCGCGCCCAAGCGATTCTCTTTGAAGGTCGCGTTATGGCTGCTCGACAGCCCGCGCCTGGGGCAGAGTACCAATATCAAGCATCTGGCTGGTCGTCTGCTCAAGCAGCCAGCCCGCGAAGGCGTGGTTGCCGCGCAGAGCCGCCTGGGCCAATTGATGTGCCGTGAATGCGAAAATGCCCGCGACCGGCGTATCGGCCAGGACCTGCTGCGTTCGGCGGCCCGCGCCGGTGACCGTCGCGCCCAGCGCGAATTGGGCCAGGTCGAAGACTGAGCTGTCCTCCCGTGCCTTGCTTGGTTAACCTTGCTGTTTTTGGGTGAAGGCAGAAATGACTATGGTGTTTGACTGGACCAGTGTCGCCCTTGGGTTTGCCGGTGCAGCCCTGCCTTTATTGGCGTGGTGCTGGCAGATCCAGCGGCGGCTGACCGCGCGCACCACCGGCTGGGAGCTGCTGGAAGAACGTCTGGCGATTGCGCAATTGGCCCAGGAAGGGCTCGCCGCCCAGTTGGACGCCAGCCGCGACGAGATCAGCGATCTGAGCCAGGCCAACGCCGCCAAGCAGGCCGACCTGGCTGCGGTACGCCGAGAAGTCGAGCTGTTGCAGATCGACCGCGATAACGCCCGCGACGCCGCCCATGCCTGGAATCTTGACCGCAGCGCCAAGGAAACCGAACTGCGGCGTCTCGACGCCTTGGCCGCAGCCTTGCGCGCCGAGCTGCGTGAACAGCAGGACAGTCATCAACAACGTCTCGCCGACCTGCAAGGTTCCCGCGATGAGCTGCGCGCGCAGTTTGCCGAACTCGCCGGAAAGATTTTCGATGAGCGCGAACAACGCTTCGCCGAAACCAGCCAGGAGCGGCTGGGGCAGTTACTGGACCCGCTCAAGGAGCGCATCCAGTCCTTCGAGAAGCGCGTTGAAGAAAGCTACCAGAACGAAGCGCGCGAGCGTTTTTCCCTGGCCAAGGAGCTTGAACGCCTGCAGCAACTGAACCTGCGCCTGTCGGACGAAGCCACCAACCTGACCCGCGCCCTCAAGGGCCAGAAAACCCAGGGTAACTGGGGCGAACTGATCCTGGAGCGGGTGCTGGAACATGCGGGCCTGGAAAAAGGTCGCGAGTACCAGACCCAGGTCAGCCTCAAAGGCCCGGATGGCGAACGTTTCCAGCCGGACGTGCTGATCATGCTGCCGGGCGACAAGCAGGTGGTGGTTGACTCGAAGGTCAGCCTGACCGCTTATCAGCAGTACGTGGCGGCGGACGACGAGGTGATTGGCCAGGCGGCGTTGAAGCAGCATGTATTGTCCTTGCGCAATCACGTCAAGGGCTTGGCCGGCAAGGATTACAAGCGTCTGGAAGGCTTGCACAGCCTGGATTTCGTGCTCTTGTTCGTACCCATCGAAGCGGCGTTTTCCGCCGCGCTGCAAGCCGAGCCGAACCTGTTCCAGGAAGCCTTTGATCGCCATATCGTGATTGTCAGCCCGACCACCTTGCTGGCCACCCTGCGGGTGATCGACAGCCTGTGGAAGCAGGAGCGCCAGAGCCAGAACGCGCGGGAAATCGCCGAGCGCGCCGGTTGGCTGTATGACAAGTTCGTGCTGTTTATCCAGGATCTGGACGAAGTGGGTAATCGCCTGCAGCAGCTGGACAAGGCTTACAGCGCAGCGCGCAACAAGCTGACGGACGGACGCGGAAATCTGGTCAGCCGCACCGAGCAGCTGAGATTGCTCGGCGCCCGCGCCAGCAAAAGCCTGCCGGCGGATCTGCTGGAAAGGGCAATGACCGATTCTGACGGTGTGGCGCATCTGCCCGAATAACCGCAGATCAAAATGTGGGAGGGGGCTTGCCCCCGATGGCCATAGGTATCTACACAACTCTGTAGCGCCCAGCCGTAACCACGATGCGAAGCGAGTCGCTCTTGATCTGCTTTTGATCTTAGGCGCCCCGTTAAACCACGCTGGCCGAACGCAGGCTTGAATCCGTGGGCAACCCGGCAGGACGCCGG
The DNA here is from genome assembly GCF_001439815.1 of Pseudomonas orientalis. Taxonomy (GTDB): domain Bacteria; phylum Pseudomonadota; class Gammaproteobacteria; order Pseudomonadales; family Pseudomonadaceae; genus Aquipseudomonas; species Aquipseudomonas orientalis. The sequence goes on from NZ_JYLM01000001.1 coordinate 249,190, forward strand.
GTTAGCCGCACTGGGCCATGGATGGCCCATTGCGGCGGCCCACGGATTCAAGCTTGCGTTCGGGCACACCGAGCCTAAGCGAGGTGCCGAGTGGTGGGGCAAGAGCGTTTTGCTTACTTTTGCGCTTTTCAAAAGTGAGCCGCCGTCAGGGCGGAACCCTAAGTGGCCGTTACCGCAGAAACGGATATGTACTCGATCTGATCCAACATCCTGGTCGGCCCAGAGGCCGCCATCGGGGGCAAGCCCCCTCCCACATTTGACGGAGTGCGACCTTTTTAGAGCGGCAGATGCCGACTCAACAGCGCCCGCAACGCCGCCGGTTTCACCGGCTTGGCCAGGTAGTCCAGCCCCGCCGCATGCACTTGGGCCACCGTCTCCGCACGGCCGTCGGCACTGATCACCACGCCCGGAATCGGCTCGGCCAATTGCGCGCGCAGCCAGCCCATCAATTCAGTGCCGGTCTCGCCGTGGTCCAGGTGGTAATCCACCAGCGCCAGTTGCGGGCGCATGCCCTCCGCCAGCAGGGCCGCGCATTGAGCCTGGCTGGTGGCGGTCCATACCTGGCAGCCCCAGCGCGTGAGCAGGCTGCGCATGCCGATGAGGATACTGTCTTCGTTATCCACGCATAACACCTGCGCGCCGCTCAGCGGCAGGCCGTTTTCCTGAGAGGGCAGGTGCTGCGGGCTGACTTGGTTGCGCGCCAGCGGCACACGCACACTGAACACGCTGCCCTTGCCCGGCCAGGAGCGTACGCTCAGGCGATGGCCCAGCACGCGGCACAGGCCGTCGGCGATCGCCAGACCCAGGCCCAGGCCCTTTTCGGCGCGGGTCTGGTGACTGTCCAGGCGCTTGAACTCTTCGAAAATCACTTTCTGTTTATCCAGCGGGATGCCGGGGCCACGGTCCCAGACTTCCAGGCACAACTGGCCCTGGCGGCGACGTACGCCGAGCAGCACCGGCCCGTCGGCATAGCGAAAGGCGTTGGTCAGGAAATTCTGCAGGATCCGCCGCAGCAACTTGATGTCGCTGTCCACCCGCAGGCGACTGCCGCGCAAACGAAAACGCAAGCCCTGCTCATGGGCCAGTGCCTTGAATTCGGCGCCCAGGGTGTCGAATAACTCGTTGAGCACGAACGGCTGGCGTTGGGGATTGATCTTGCCGTTTTCCAGGCGTGAGATATCCAGCAAATCGCTGATCAAATCCTCGGCCGAGCGCAGCGAACTGTCCAGGTGCTGCACCAGTTGCCGGGCCTCGCTGGAAAGGCCATCGTGCTGGTGGGAGAGGGCGGCGGAGAACAGGCGTGCGGCGTTCAGCGGTTGCATCAGGTCATGGCTGACGGCCGCCAGAAAGCGAGTCTTGGACTGGCTGGCGGATTCGGCCACGCCCTTGGCCTCGGTCAACGCGACGTTGAGTTGCGAGAGTTCATGGGTGCGCTCGGTCACCCGTTGTTCGAGGCCTTCGTTGGCCTCGGTCAGCGCCTGTTCGGCTTCGCGGAACGCGGTGATGTCGGTGAAGCTCATGACGAAACCGCCGCCTGGCATCGGGTTGCCGATCAGCTCGATCACCCGACCGTTGGGAAACAGCCGCTCGGACGTGTGCGCACGGCCCTGGCGCATCCAGTGCAGGCGTCGCGCCACATGCACCTGCGCCTCACCGGGGCCGCACAGGCCGCGCTCGGCGTTGTAGCGGATGATGTCGGCAATCGGCCGGCCGACACTGATCAGGCCGTCGGGGTAGTTGAACAGCTCCAGGTAGCGCCGGTTCCAGGCCACCAGCTTGAGCGACTGATCCACCACGCTGATGCCCTGGGTAATGTTTTCGATCGCACCTTGCAGCAGGGCGCGGTTGAATTGCAGCACTTCGGAGGCTTCGTCGGCGATCCGGACCACGTCCTCCAGCTGCATGTCCCGCCCTTCAATGGCGGCTTTGACCACGGCGCGCGTCGAGGACGCACCGAGTACGCCCGCCAGCAAACGTTCGGTGTGGGCGATCCAATCGTTGTCGGCATTCTGGTTGGGGTTGAAGCCTTTACCCTGGCGATAGGCGAAACGGATAAAGCTCTGCTGGGCTCGTTCTTCACCGACAAAGCGCGCCGCCAGGCTGAGCAGGTCGCTGATCTGTACCGACAACATGGAGCGGGCGCTGGCGCGCTGGCTGATTTCCTGACCGATAAAGCGGCCGGCCTGCCAGTGTTCGGAGACCCGTGTACGCGACAGCATCGACACCCACACGAACAGCGTGAAATTACCCGCCAGGGAGAACACCGTGCCCAAGGTCAGTGAGGTCACGGACAGCCCGAACGGGTGCGAGTGCATCCAGGTCAAGCCAGGGAAAAGAGCCAGCGACCAGCCCAGGCTTTTCGCGGTAACCGGTAGGACCAGGGTGTAGAACCACAGGAATGTGCCCGCCGCCAGGCCCGCGAACACCCCGCGCCGGTTGGCCTGTTTCCAGTACAGCGCGCCGAGCATCGCCGGGGCCAGCTGGGTCACGGCGGCAAACGCGATCTGGCCGATGGTCGCCAGGCTCGCGGTAGAGCCCAGCAGCCGGTAGCTCACATAGGCCAGCAGCAAAATGATCACGATGCTGACCCGGCGTACCGACAGCATCCAGTGGCGGAACACTTCGAAGGGCCGTTCGGCGCTGGAGCGACGCAACAGCCAGGGCAGCAGCATGTCGTTGGAGACCATGGTCGACAAGGCAATGCTGGCCACGATCACCATGCCGGTGGCCGCCGAGGCGCCGCCAATGAAGGCCAGTACGGCGAGGGCCGGGTGGGCTTCGGCCATCGGCAGGCTGATCACGTAGGAGTCCGGCAGTACCGAGCCGGGCAGCAGCATCTTGCCGCCCAGAGCGATGGGGATCACGAACAGCGCGGCAAGGATCAGATAAGCCGGGAACACCCACTTGGCCACGCGCAAGTCCTGTGGGTCGATATTCTCCACCACCGTCACATGAAATTGCCGGGGCAGGCAGATGATCGCCATCATCGCGACGCCGGTCTGTACCACCATCGACGGCCAGTTGATGGTCTCCTTCCAGTATTCTTCCAGGCGCGGTGCGAGCATCGCCTTGCTGAACAGGTCGGCGAAACCGTCGTACAGCCCGTAGGTGACAAACGCACCGACCGCCAGGAATGCGAACAGCTTGACCAGTGCTTCAAAGGCAATCGCCAGCACCATGCCCCGGTGGTGTTCGGTGGCGTCGAGGTTGCGCGTACCAAACACGATGGTGAACAGCGCCAGCACCAGCGACACCACCAAAGCGGTGTCCTGTGCCCGGGTGCCCGTGGTGTCGGGCCCGGAGCCGATCAACAGGTTCACGCCGAGCACGATGCCCTTGAGCTGCAGGGCGATATAAGGCAATACGCCCACCAGGCAGATCAACGCGACCACCACCGCCAGGGACTGGGATTTACCGTAGCGGGCGGCGATGAAGTCGGCGATGGACGTAATGTTTTCCTGCTTGCTGATCAGAATCATCTTCTGCAGCACCCAGGGCGCCAGCACCAGCAACAGCACCGGCCCCAGGTAGATCGGCAAGAATGCCCACAGCTGTTCGGCCGCCTGGCCCACGGCGCCGAAGAACGTCCAGCTGGTGCAATACACGGCCAGCGACAAGCTGTACACCCACGCACGCACACGCGGCGGCAGCGGCGCGTGGCGGCGGTCACCGTAAAAGGCGATGGCAAACATAATGGCCATATAGGCCAGGGCAACGGCGGCGATCAGCCCGCTGGACAGCGTCATGGTAACTCCGAGCATAAGAACACCCGGGCCGTGCGGGCCCGGTTGGACAGTCTCGCATGATGCATGGGGTTAGTCAGTGTCGACCAAGGTCTGAGCGCGACGTGATGTCGCGGCTTATCGTGGGGGCAGGGTTTTCTGGCGCAGGATGTAAATCGTCACCAGCACCGCGCTGGTCAGCATGAACCCGCGTGCCCACGGCAACGGCACCAGGTAGCAGGACACGGCGATGCTCAGCCACATCAAGCCGATGGCGTAGACCTTGCCCTTGAGCGGGATGCCGTTACCGTCCAGGTAATCACGAATCCAGGGGCCCAGGCGCGGGTGTTCCACCAGCCAGTGATAGAAACGCGGGGAGCTTCGAGCGAAGCAGGCGGCGGCCAGCAGGAGAAAGGGTGTGGTCGGCAGTACCGGCAGGAAAATGCCGATCACCCCCAGCGCTACGCTCAGCCAGCCAACGGCCAGCAGCGCGTAACGCAGGAGCGGCGAGCGCTTGCCCATGGGGTCCACGGGCAAACGACTCAGTGGTGACGTGGCTTGAGGATCGCCGGTTTTTCGTCAGGCGCGTTGCACAGCAGGTACAGCGCGGTGAGGGCTTCCGGGATCTGCACGATCATGTCGTCCATCAGGTTGGCGTCGGCGGCGATATCGGAAAACTCGGCTTCTTCTTCAAAAAGTCCCGAACCGACCATGATCGGCAGCAGCATTTCGCTGACTTCTTCCTCGGCGGTTTCGAACCAGGCGGCTTCGCGCAGGAACACGCCTTCCATGAAGCCGATGCACCAGCCGCGCAGGTCGGAGTCGTCCGGATCGTCGCCCAGGTCCAGTTCGCAGGGCAGCTCGAACTCTTCATCGGAAGCCAGTTGGCGACTGATGTGGGCCTTGAGGGCCAGCAGGGTGGCTTCGATTTCTTCGCGCTGGGCGTCGTCGGCGTAGTGAGGTTCTTCGGCGAACAGCGCGTCGATCCACTCACGGTCCGGTACGACTTCGGAGCAGATCGACAGCGCGGTCAGGTAGCCGTGGGCGGCCACGTAGTCCAGCGCCTCGTCATGCAGCTCATCGGCGTCGAGGAAGGCTTGCAGGCGGGTTAGTTGCTCAGCGAAGGACATTGAAGAGTTACCTTGGGAATAAACGATGCTGAATTCTAGGCGTTCTTGCGCGCCCAAGCCAGTCGCCATGCATATTTGCCGGGTTTTAGAGACGGGCTGCAATTCGTCAGTGGTGTCCTTTGGCGGATGACGCTCGGGTATACTGCCGCGTTTTGTGATGCCCGTGCAGGCCAGGCGCCAGTCCGCGAAAACTTCGCTTACGGATTATTTTCCGTGAAGGCGTATTTTTTCGGCCAGCCTGTACAGAGGGTTTCGGGACTATTTTTTGGAGTTATACATGCTCGAGCAGGCTCAACGCGTCCTCAAGGACATCTTCGGCTACGACAGTTTTCGTGGCCGCCAGGGTGCGATCATTGAGCGCGTGGCCAGCGGCGGTGACGCGCTGGTCCTGATGCCTACCGGTGGCGGTAAATCGTTGTGCTTCCAGGTGCCGGCGCTGTTGCGCAATGGCCTGGCCGTGGTGGTGTCGCCGCTGATCGCGTTGATGGACGACCAGGTCGCGACCCTGGAAGAACTGGGTGTCGCCGCCGCCTCCCTGAATTCCACCCTCAGCGCCGAGCAACAGCGCGACCTGGCCGCGCGGATCAAGCGCGGCGAAGTGAAGATGCTCTACCTGGCCCCCGAGCGCCTGGTGCAGCCGCGCATGCTGGCGTTCCTGCAGAGCCTGGAAATTGCCCTGTTCGCCATCGACGAAGCCCACTGCGTATCCCAATGGGGCCACGATTTCCGCCGCGAATACCTGCAGCTCGGTCAACTGGCGGAGCTGTTTCCCGACGTGCCGCGCATCGCCCTGACTGCCACCGCCGACAAGCGTACCCGCGAAGAAATCGTCGAGCGCCTGCATTTGCAGAACGCCGAGCGTTTCCTGTCGAGCTTCGACCGACCGAATATTTTCTACCGCATCGTGCCCAAGGAGCAGCCGCGCAAGCAGTTGCTCGCGTTCCTCTCCGAGCGGCGCAGCGATGCGGGTATCGTCTATTGCCTGTCACGCAAGAAGGTCGATGAAGTCGCCGCGTTCCTCTGTGAACAGGGTTACCCGGCGCTGCCTTATCACGCCGGCTTGCCCAATGAAACACGCTCGGCGCACCAGAAGCGCTTTCTCAACGAGGAAGGCCTGATCATGGTGGCGACCATCGCCTTCGGCATGGGGATCGACAAATCCAACGTGCGTTTCGTGGCGCACATGGACCTGCCCAAGTCCCTTGAGGCCTATTACCAGGAAACCGGCCGCGCCGGTCGCGACGGCCTGCCGGCGGATGCCTGGATGGTCTATGGCCTGCAGGATGTGGTGATGCTCAAGCAGATGCTGCAGAACTCCGAAGGCGACGAGCGCCACAAGCGTCTGGAGCAGCACAAACTCGACGCGATGCTCTCGCTGTGTGAAGAGACCCGCTGCCGCCGCCAGACGCTGCTGGCGTATTTCGATGAAGACATGCCGCAACCCTGCGGCCACTGCGATAACTGCATCGACGGCGTGCAGACCTGGGACGCCACCGAGCCGGCGCGCCAGGCGTTGTCGACGATCTACCGCACCGGCCAGCGCTATGGCGTCGGTCATCTGGTGGATGTGTTGCTGGGCAAGGACAACGAAAAGGTCCGCAGCTTCGGCCACGAGAAACTCTCGGTCTACGGCGTCGGCAAGGCGCGCGCCGAAGGCGAGTGGCGCTCGCTGTTCCGCCAGATGGTCGCGCGCGGGCTGGTCGACATCGATATCGAAGGCTATGGCGGCCTGCGCCTGAACGACAGCTGCCGGCCCTTGCTCAAGGGCGAGGTCAGCCTGGAGCTGCGCCGCGACCTCAAACCGCAGACCACCGCCAAGAGCAGCACCAGCCAGGCCAGCCAGCTGGTGCGTGGCGAGGAGCGTGAACAGTGGGAGGCGTTGCGTACCCTGCGGCGCAAACTGGCGCAGGAACACAGCGTGCCGCCCTACGTTATCTTCCCCGACTCCACCTTGCTGGAGATGCTTCGCGAGCAGCCCACCAGCATGGCCGAGATGGCCAGGGTCAGCGGCGTGGGCGCGCGCAAGCTGGAGCGTTATGGCCAGGCCTTCCTCGAGGTGCTCGGCGGCCAGGCCGAGGCACCCAGGGAAATCGCCGATATTCGCCACGAACTGATCAGCCTGGCCCGCGCCGGCATGACCCCGATACAGATCGCCGGCCAGCTGCAATGCTCGGAAAAGAATGTGTATACGTTGCTGGCCGAAGCCATCGGCAAGCAGCAATTGTCCCTGGAGCAGGCCCTTGATTTGCCGGAGGATCTGCTCGGCGAAATTCAGGATGCTTTCCTCGACGGAGAGGGCGAATTGCCACCTGTCGCGGAGATGGCGCCGCTGTTTGCCGGGCGGGTTCCCGAGGGCGTTTTGTACTGCGTACGGGCCGCTTTGCAGTCGGAGTTCGAAATTTAGTGTGGCAATTACGACAATGTAACGAATCAGTACATACCGGGCCTTGCCTCCTGGCATGGCTCATGCTTAGCTGACTAATAATTAGCCACACTTTATTTTCAGTCTAAACCATGAGTTTTTTATGCCGTTAACCGATCAACACCGTTTTGGCATGCAGTTGGCGCAAATGTCCCGAGGTTGGCGCGCCGAGCTGGACCGCCGCCTGGCGGGGCTGGGCCTGTCCCAGGCGCGGTGGCTGGTGCTGCTGCACCTGGCCCGCTTTACCGAAGCACCTACCCAGCGTGAACTGGCACAAAGTGTCGGCGTGGAAGGGCCGACCCTGGCGCGTCTGCTCGACAGCCTGGAAGGCCAGGGCCTGGTGCAACGCCAGGCCGTCGTGGAAGACCGCCGCGCCAAACGTATCCTGCTGTGTGACACCGCCCGCCCGCTGATCGACCAGATCGAGACCATCGCCACGGCGTTGCGCCATGAACTGTTCGTTGGGGTGGACGAAGCGGATCTGCGCGTATGCATGCGCGTCCATGGGCACATCCTGGCGAATCTGGAAAAGTCCTGATTCCAGGTTCCAGGTTCAGTGAAGATCAAAAATGTGGGAGGGGGCTTGCCCCCTCCCACATTTGATTTGCGCAGCGTTCTAGAAAGTCTGGCCCAGGTTCAAGTACACCGCCTTCTGGTTGTCATCGTTGAACCCATAACTGAAATTCAACGGCCCCAAGGGCGTATCAAAGCCGAGGAAAATGCTCGCCGCGTTGATATAGCCGCTGTCGAACTCGTTGTCATTGTTCCATGCCCGGCCGCGTTCCACCGAGGCGCCGAGGTACAGCGGAAAATCCAGCGGCAGGTACGAGCGCGGCGTCAGGCGGCGGTAGTACACCGCGCGCATCAGGCTGATGTTCTGGGCCGAGATCGCATCCTGGCGAAAGCCTGACAATTGTCGCGCGCCGCCCAGCAGGAAGCTGGACACCACCACATCCGAATCATCCAGGGTGCGTCCGTAGCGGCCACCGAGGATCAGGGTGTCGGGCCCGTGGCTCATGGCTTTGTCCAGCTTGAACTCCCATTGACGGTAGCGCTGGTCCGAACCCAGCCCGGGCGCGAACTCGCGGAAGGCCAGGCCGATGTCTTCGCCGGTGTGCGGGAAGTAGACGTTATCGAAAGAATCGAACGAGTATTTCAACTCATAGAAACCTTCGCTGAAGCTCATGCTCGGCAGGTCGCGATCGCCGATGCGCACGTCCGCCTTGCCCCAGGCTTCCCCAACGCCGAAGCGGATCTCGCCGCTGTTGCCGATCTGCCGCCCGACGTTCAGGCCGAAACCGTAGCGCTCCAGCCGGTATTCAGAGATGGGATCGTTGTCCAGGGTCAGCTCGACGTTCTGCGCCTGGGCCCTGATATAAGGCGCGACGAAGTAGCGCGAGCCGGTGTCCATGGGTTGGTAGAACTCGCTGTACAGCTCCTGGCGGTCACCGATCTGCACCCGCGTCAGCCATTCGGCGCCGAGGCGGTTGATCCCGTTCACCCGGTAGCTGGCGCCGAGATTGAAGGCGCTGTCGCCGCGCATGTCATCCGACAGGTTCAGCCCCAGGCGCAGGTAGTCGGTGCCGCTGCGCTTGCCGCGCGCGCTGATGACCAGGGTATTGTCCTTGCCCTTTTTCACCACGCGGTATTGCACCTGCTCGAAGTAGTCCAGGCCGTACAGCGTGCCCATGTCCGATTGCAGGCGGCCAAGGTTGAGCGGTTCGCCCAACGCCTGGCGGATGTAGTAGCGGATCACGTCGTCGCTGACCTTGGAGTCGTTTTCCACGTCGATCGCCGTAATGATCGGGGTGCGCTCGCCCGGCGTGCGGGCGGCGGTCAGTTGCGGGTCGACCGGCTCGGCGGGACGCAGGTGCGCCAGGCGCAGGTCGAGGGCACGGGTGGCGCGGTAGCCGGCGTCGATCATGTCTTTGGCGCGTCCGAAATCCGTCACGCCGTAGGCCGCCAGAGGCGGCTGGATCAACACGTCCCTGGGGTGCAAGGCCTTGAGCTGTTCCTCGGAATTACGCCGGGTCATCAGGGTGATCGACTGGTTGAGCACATCGACCACGGTCGCCAATTGCTTGCGTGAGCGCAGCGGCGTGCCGATATCCACCACGATGGCGATGTCCACGCCCATTTCCCGCGCCACATCCAGGGGAATGTTGTCGGTCATGCCGCCGTCGACCAGCAGGCGCCCGTCCAGCTCCACCGGCGCGAACACTGCGGGGATCGACATGCTGGCGCGTATCACCTGGGGCAGGTGGCCCTTGCTGAACACGACTTTTTCTCCGGTGGTGATATCGGTGGCCACGGCCCGGAACGGAATCGGCAGCTTGTCGAAGTTACGCGTGTTGCTGCTGTGGGCGAACATGCTTTCCAGCAGCAGCGCCAGGTTCTGGCCCTGGATCACGCCCAGCGGCAGGCCGAGGCTGCCGTCGTCGCGGAAGCTGAGTTTCTGCTTGACCAGGAAATCGCGGTCATCCTGCTTGCGCCTGAATGGCACGTCTTCCCGGGGCGGTGCGTCGGACAAGGCCTGTTGCCAGTCGATACCGAGGGCGAGCTTTTCCAGCTCGTCGATCTTGTAGCCCGAGGCGTACAACCCGCCAATCACCGCGCCCATGCTGGTGCCGGCAATCGCGTCGACCTGGATGCCTTGTTCTTCCAGCGCCTTGAGCACGCCGATATGTGCCAGGCCACGGGCGGCGCCGCCGGACAGCACCAGGCCGATTTTCGGGCGCGGGCTTTCAACGGCGTCGGCGAGAAGGGGGAGCAGGCACAGGAACAGGCAGGACAACAGGCGGCGCATCATGAATCTCGAGGCTGGGCGATAAAGGCCGGTATTATAGCCACTCGATCCGTTCAAGCCGTCACCCAGGAGCCTTTCACGTTATGTCCGCCAGCAAACCCGAGATCGTGATCACCTATTGCACTCAGTGTCAGTGGCTGCTGCGTGCCGCGTGGCTGGCCCAGGAGTTGTTGAGTACGTTTGCCGAAGACCTGGGCCGGGTGTCGCTGGAACCGTCAACCGGCGGCGCGTTTCGCATCACCTGTAACGCTGTACAGATCTGGGAGCGCAAGGTCGATGGCGGTTTTCCCGAGGCCAAGGTGCTCAAGCAGCGCGTGCGCGATCAGATCGACCCGCAGCGCGATCTGGGGCATAACGACCGCACGCAATAAGGTCAGGTCGCCTGCGGCTGCCTGGCCTGGCTCGCGCTGCCCATCAGGCCGGACAGCACAATGGCGACGATGATCAACGCGCCACCCAGCAGCATGCGCAGGGTGGGCGTTTCGGCAAACAGCAGCCAGGCCACGGTGATGCCATAGACCGGTTCCATGGCAAACACCACCGAGGCGGTGCGTGCCTTGATCACGGCAAGGCTGGCGACGAACAGGCTGTGGGCCAGGCCCGTACAGAACACGCCGAGCAGGCCGATCCACAGCCAGTCCAGAGCGCGCACATCCGCCAGCCCCGGCGCCGCCACGGGCAACAGGCAGACCGCGACCACCACGTTCTGGCACAGCGCGGCCTGGACCGCTGGGATGCGTGCGGAACTGGCGCGGTTGTTCAGTGACAGCAAGGCGAACATCAGCCCCGATGCGATGCCCCAGAGCAGGCCGCCCGTGGCTGCGCTGGCCAGGTTGAAGTCCGGGGTCACCAGCACTAGGCCGATGCTGACCAGCGCTACCAGCATCATTTCATTGGCGCGAATCCGCTCGCGGAAGATCAGCCCTTCAAGCACCACCGTAAAGGCCGGGAAGGCCGCGAACCCCAGGGTTGCCACGGCCACCCCGGCGACTTTGACGGCGATGAAGAAGGTGACCCAGTGCGCGGCAAGCAGCACGCCGCTGACCAGCAAACGGCGCCAGTCGCGACCTTGCAGTGTTTTCCAGGGCGCATTGCTGGCAAAGCGCGCAAACACCGCCAGAGCGAGCACGGCAAACGCAGCGCGCCCGAATACGATGATGGCCGGTGAGGCGGCCGCCAGTTTGCCGAACACGCCGGTAAGGCCGAACATCAATGCGCCGATATGCAGGGCGCCGAGGGCTGAGCGGGGAGTCATTGCGATCCTTGAACCAAGGGGTAACAGGGGCGCAGTCTACAACGCCTGCCGGGCAATGCGCTGTCATCAGACTGACGCGCCGCTGTCATGGGCTATTCACCGCCCGGGCGCAAGCTCGCGAAAACAGCGTCGAGGGACACCCATGACCCGTGCCGAATTCGCCAAGCCCAGCCCCAAGCAACGGGTGCGAACCCTGTGGATTTCCGACGTGCACCTGGGCACCCGGGATTGCCAGGCCGAGCATTTATCGAAGTTTCTCAAGGGCTATCATGCCGACAAGGTGTACCTTGTCGGTGACATTATCGATGGCTGGAAAATGCGTGGCGGCATGTATTGGCCCCAGGCCCACACCAACGTGATCCGTCGCCTGCTGACCATGGCCAAGCGCGGCACCGAGGTGATCTATGTCACCGGCAACCACGACGAGTTTCTAAGGCGCTATTCCAAGCTGATCCTGGGCAATATCCAGTTGGTGGACGAGGCCGTGCACGTGACCGCTGACGGCCGCCATCTGCTGGTGATTCACGGCGATCAGTTCGACGTGATCACCCGTTATCACCGCTGGCTCGCCTTCCTGGGCGACTCGGCCTACGAGTTCACCCTGACGCTGAACCGTTGGCTCAATCACTGGCGAGCGCGCTATGGCTACGGTTATTGGTCGCTGTCGGCGTACTTGAAGCACAAGGTAAAAACCGCAGTGAGTTTTATCAGCGATTTCGAAGAGGCCATCGCCCACGAGGTGACCAAGCGCGAGTTGCACGGCGTGGTGTGCGGGCATATCCATCATGCCGAGATCCGCAAGGTGGGGGAGGTGGATTACCTCAACTGCGGGGATTGGGTGGAATCGTGCACGGCGTTGATCGAGCACTGGGATGGGCATATCGAGTTGTATCGGTTGGCGGATGCGCAGGCCAGGGAGGCGCTGCTGAAAGCCGAAATGGTTGCAGGCTAGGGGGCAACTCAATCCAAATGTGGGAGGGGGCAAGCCCTGATGCCTGTAGGAGCGAGCTTGCTCGCGAAAAACGTCAACGATAACGCGTGCTTCCTGAATGAACGCGGTGCCTGTGAGTTTTTCGCGAGCAAGCTCGCTCCTACACATGTTAGGGCAAGCCCCCTCCCACATTTGGCCTCGGTTTCGTCAGCCAGAGACGTCGGCGATGGCCTGGGCCAGCAGCGTCAGTCGTGTGGCATCAACCCCGGCCACATTCGCCCGGCCCGAACTGACCATGTACACACTGTGCTTTTCACGCAGTTGCCGGACCTGCTCGGCACTCAAGCCGGTATAGGAAAACATCCCACGCTGGGTGCCGATATGCGCAAAGCGCTCAGCCAGGCCGTGGGGCGCCAGCGCTTCCACCAGCCCGGCGCGCAACTGCGCAATGCGCACGCGCATGGCTTCGACTTCGTCGCTCCACTGCTGTTTGAGCTCGGCATCGCCAAGGATGGTCGCCACCACGGCCGCACCATGATCCGGCGGCGTCGACCACAGGTTGCGCGCCGTATTGGCGAGCTGGCTGCGCACATCCGTGAGCTTCTCGGCATCCGCCGCACACACGATCAATGCGCCGACGCGGTCGCGATACAAACCGAAGTTCTTCGAGCAGGAACTGGTGATCAAGACTTCCGGCAGTTCGGCGGCGAACAGGCGCACCGCCCAGGCGTCCTGCTCCAGGCCGTCGCCGAAGCCCTGGTAGGCAAAGTCGATCAGCGGCAGCAACTGGCGCTCGCGCACGATTTGCAACACCTGGCGCCAGTCGTCCCGGGACAGGTCGAATCCGGTCGGGTTGTGGCAGCAGGCGTGCAGCAGCACCACATCGCCCTTGGGCACCGTGGACAGGGTGGCCAGCATTGCCGCCACATTCAGGCGATTGTCGCTGCCCACGTACGGGTAATGACTGACCTTGAGCCCGGCCTTGGCGAAAATGGTTTCGTGGATCGGCCAGGTCGGATTGCTCAGCCACACGCCACGGCCAGGCAGACTGTGGGCGATAAAGTCAGCGCTCAGGCGCAGGGCACCGGTGCCCCCTGGCGTCTGGGTGGCGCCGGCACGACGTTCGGCGATCAACGCCGAATCGGCGCCCAGCACCAGTTCGCTGATCAGTGCACCGAAGGCGGCATCGCCGTGCCCGCCGATGTAAGTCTTGGTGACCTGGGTATCGACCAGGCGCTGCTCGGCACGTTTTACCGAGTCTGGAATCGGCGTCAGGCCCTGGTCGTCCTTGTACACGCCCACGCCCAGGTCGAACTTGTTCGGGTTGCTATCCTGGGCATACAGGTCCATCAGCCCGAGGATCGGGTCGCCAGGCACGCGGCCAATCGCATCGAAGTGCATTACTTGCGGCCCTCGGCGCTCTTGGCCACGTCATCGGTGCGTGCGGCCATGATGAAGTCGTTGCGGTGCAGGCCCTTGATGGAGTGGCTCCACCAGGTCACGGTGACTTTGCCCCATTCGGTGAGCAGGCCCGGGTGATGGCCTTCGGCTTCGGCGATTTCACCTACAGCATTGGTGAAGGCCAGGGCGAACTTGAAGTTCTTGAACAGGAAAACCTTTTCCAGCTGCATCACGCCGTCGCGCACTTCGATGTTCCAGTCCGGGATCTGTTTGATTAGCACCGGCAGTTCTTCATCGCTGACTTGCGGGGCGTCGGCGCGGCAGGCTTCGCAATGGGCTTGGTTCAAGGTGGTCATGAAGGTGTCCTGAATTCGAATGATTGAAGGTCAGTGGCGTTACCCTAAAGCAACGCGGGGCCAGGGAACAGACTCATCTGGCGTTAAAACGCGAGGTTCACGCGGCTTTGGGCTTGGGAGGGAATTTCGGTGCGTGCAAGCCCAACTGCATACCGCGCTCGACCATGCCCATGATGTCTTCCTGCGCCACGTCGAACAGGCGCTTGAGCTCGGGCAATACGAAGTACAGCGGTTGCAGGATGTCGATGCGATAGGGCGTGCGCATCGCTTCCAGCGGATCGAACACCTGGTGCTCGGGCTCGTCCGACAGGCAATACACGCTTTCCTTGGGCGATGACAGAATACCGCCACCATAGATGCGCCGGCCTTCAGGGGTATCCACCAGGCCAAACTCGATGGTCATCCAGTACAGACGCGCCAGGTACACGCGCTGTTCCTTGGTGGCCGCCAGGCCGAGCTTGCCGTAGGTGTGGGTGAATTCGGCAAACCAGGGGTTGGTCAGCAGCGGGCAGTGGCCGAAGATCTCGTGGAAAATATCCGGCTCTTGCAGGTAGTCCAGTTCTTCGCGGGTACGAATAAAGGTCGCCACCGGAAACTGCTTGCTGGCGAGCAATTCGAAGAAGGTCTGGAAGGGGATCAGCGCCGGCACGCGGGCGACTTGCCAGCCGGTGGTGTCGGCCAGCACCTGGTTGATCTCGCCCAGCTGCGGGATGCGATCCAGCGGCAGGCCGAGCTTGTCGATGCCATCCAGGTATTCCTGGCAGGCACGGCCCTCGATCACCTTCAACTGGCGCGTGATCAGGGTGTTCCACACCGCGTGTTCTTCCGGCGGGTAGTGGATAAAACCTTGCGCATCGGGCTCGCGGGCCACGTAGTGCGTCTGCTTCATACGGCTCTCCTGCTAGGCATTCGTTCTTGTTATGTCCTGCTGTGTCTCTATTGATAACCCGCGCGCGGCGAGTTTCCATCGGGTTCAAAAGCCTCCGGGTAGGAAAAGTTACTGCGTTTCGTAAACTATTCGTTACGGATGCGTGACTCGGCGCGGTATTGGGCTGGGAAATGTCCGCGCGCTGTCACATAATCTTGACGACTATCTGCGCCCAGCGGCAAAAAGACGCGGCGCCTCCCCACTTTTCGGGCCTCTTCATGCGTATCAAAGTGCATTGCCAGAACCGCATCGGCATCCTGCGGGACATCCTCAACCTGCTGGTGGAGTACGGCGTGAACGTCGCCAAGGGCGAGGTCGGCGGCGAGCATGGCAATGCCATCTACCTGTTCTGCCCGAACCTGGTGAACATGCAGTTCCAGGCGCTGCGCCCGCAGTTCGAGGCAATAGCCGGGGTGTTCGGCGTGAAAAGGGTAGGGCTGATGCCCAGCGAGCGTCGGCATATGGAGCTCAATGCGCTGCTGGGTGCCCTGGAATTTCCGGTGCTGTCCATCGACATGGGCGGCTCCATTGTCGCGGCCAACCGGGCGGCGGCGCAGTTGCTGGGTGTGCGCGTGGACGAAGTGCCGGGTATTCCCCTGTCGCGCTACGCCGAGGACTTTGACTTGCCGGAGCTGGTGCGCGCGAGCAAATCGCGGATCAATGGCCTGCGGGTCAAGGTCAAGGGCGATGTGTTCCTGGCCGATATCGCGCCGTTGCAGTCCTCTGAACACGACGACAGCGAGGCCATGGCCGGCGCGGTGTTGACCCTGCACCGCGCCGACCGGGTCGGCGAGCGTATCTACAATGTACGCAAGCAGGAACTGCGCGGCTTCGACAGCATTTTTCAAAGCTCCAGGGTCATGGCAGCGGTGGTGCGTGAAGCCCGGCGCATGGCGCCGCTGGATGCGCCTCTATTAATAGAAGGCGAAACCGGCACCGGCAAGGAATTGCTGGCGCGGGCCTGTCACCTGGCCAGCCCGCGTGGGCAATCGCCGTTGATGGCGCTTAACTGCGCCGGCTTGCCGGAGTCGATGGCCGAGACCGAACTGTTCGGCTACGGCCCCGGTGCGTTTGAAGGCGCGCGGGCCGAAGGCAAGCTCGGGCTGTTGGAGCTGACGGCGGGCGGTACGTTGTTTCTCGACGGCGTAGGGGAAATGAGCGCACGCCTGCAGGTCAAATTGCTGCGCTTTTTGCAGGATGGTTGCTTTCGTCGCGTGGGCAGCGATGAAGAGGTGTATCTCGACGTACGGGTAATCTGTGCGACCCAGGTGGATTTGTCCGAACTGTGCGCGCGCGGCGAATTCCGCCAGGACCTGTATCACCGCTTGAACGTACTGTCGCTGCATATCCCGCCGCTGCGCGAATGCCTTGATGGGCTGGCGCCGCTGGTCGAGCATTTTCTCGATCAAGCCAGCCGGCAGATCGGTTGCCCGCTGCCCAGGTTGGCGCCGGCCGCGATGGACAAGCTCAGTCACTATCACTGGCCGGGTAATGTGCGGCAGTTGGAAAACGTGCTGTTCCAGGCGGTGTCGTTGTGCGAAGGCGGGACGGTCAAGGTTGAGCATATTCGCTTGCCCGATTATGGCGTGCGTCAGCCGCTTGGCGATTTCTCGTTGGAGGGTGGGCTGGAAGACATCGTCGGACGTTTCGAGAAGGTGGTGTTGGAAAGCCTGTATGCGGAGCATCCGAGCAGCCGGCAGTTAGGAAAACGCTTGGGCGTTTCCCACACCACCATCGCCAACAAACTGCGCGATTACGAAATCCTCAAGGCCAACAAATAACCAATGTGGGAGGGGGATTGCCCCCGATGGCGGTAGGTCAGTTATAGATGAGCTGACTGATACATCGCTATCGGGGGCAAGCCCCCTCCCACAGTGGATCTTCGCAGGTTTGAGCATTTTGTTCGCTTTACTGACTGGCATTAGGGCAAGCCCCTCCCACATTTAAATTGCGCCGTTGCCGAAAGCGGCAGTAGTCCGCCGTTTTTTCGACTCTCCCTCCCTCCCTGTTTTCAAACACCTTCGCATAAACCCCCGCCGCGCCTGGACTTCGTCCTCTTTTTAAAAGTTGGTTCGCAAATTGCTTAAGCCTCCTCAGTACAACGGTGGGCGGCAAGCGTCCGTCAGAAAGAGGATAGAGCGTGGACAAGTACCTTTATGTGGCAATGACCGGCGCCAGCCAGAATGCTCTGGCGCAGAAGGCCCATGCCAACAATCTGGCGAACATTTCCACCAACGGTTTCCAGCGCGACCTGGAGCAGGCGCGCTCGATGCCGGTGTTCGGTGACAGCTTTCCGGCGCGGGCCTTTGCCCTGACCGAGCGGCCAGCCACCGACTTCACCCCCGGCGCGATGATCGAAACCGGGCGTGACCTGGACGTGGCCGTCAGCGGCGACGGCTGGATGGCTGTGCAAACCCCGGATGGCGGCGAAGCCTACGTGCGCAGCGCCAGCATGAACGTCGACGCGCTGGGCGTGCTGCGAGCCGGTAACGGTATGCCGATCATGGGCAACGGCGGCCCGATTGCCGTGCCGCCGCAGCAGAAAATCGAAGTGGGTTCTGATGGCACCATCAGCATCCGCGCCATGGGCGAAGGCCCGCGAGTGATGGCCGAAGTGGACCGCATCAAGATGGTCCAGCCCGACCTCAAGAACATGACTAAAGGCCTGGACGGCACCATCCACACCAAGGATGGCCAGCCGGCCCAGGCCGACGCGAACGTCAAGCTGACCTCGGGCTTCCTGCAGGCGAGCAACGTCAATGCCGTTGAGGAAATGACCGCGGTACTGGCGCTTTCCAAGCAGTTCGAGCTGCACATCAAGATGATGAACAGCGCCAAGGAAGACGACCAGGCCATGACCCGCGTCATGCAGATGAGCTGACAGGCGACCCCCGAA
Source organism: Pseudomonas orientalis (assembly GCF_001439815.1). Lineage (GTDB taxonomy): Bacteria > Pseudomonadota > Gammaproteobacteria > Pseudomonadales > Pseudomonadaceae > Aquipseudomonas > Aquipseudomonas orientalis. Next base: position 267,037 of record NZ_JYLM01000001.1, read on the forward strand.
TTCTAATTGTGTAACGCGGCGCCAACAAACAGGCGCACAGAGGAGAACAGCATGCTTCCGGCTCTATGGGTTGCCAAGACAGGCCTGTCCGCCCAGGACACCAACCTGACGACCATTTCCAACAACCTGGCGAACGTGTCGACCACCGGTTTCAAACGTGATCGCGCCGAGTTCCAGGACTTGCTCTATCAGATCAAGCGCCAGCCGGGCGCCCAGTCGACCCAGGACAGCGAACTGCCGTCGGGTCTGCAACTGGGTACCGGTGTGCAGATCGTCGGCACCCAGAAAAACTTCAGCGCCGGTAACCTGCAACAGACCGGCCAGCCGCTGGACATGGCGATCAACGGCCGTGGTTTCTTCCAGATCCTGCAACCGGATGGGACCACGTCCTACACCCGTGACGGTACCTTTCACCTGGACTCCAACGGCCAGATCGTGACCGCCAACGGTTTTGCCCTGGAGCCTGCCGTTGTGGTTCCGGCAGATGCCAAGACCTTCACCGTCGGCAACGACGGCACCGTGTCCATCACCGTGGCCGGCAACCCGGCGTCGCAAGTGATCGGCAACCTGCAAACCGCCGACTTCATCAACCCGGCCGGCCTGCAGGCCATGGGCAACAACCTGTTCCTGGAAACCGCCTCCAGCGGCGCGCCGCAAATCGGCACCCCTGGCTTGAACGGTTTCGGCACCACGCTGCAGAGCACCCTGGAAACCTCCAACGTCAGCACGGTCGAGGAGATGGTCAACATGATCACCACCCAGCGCGCCTACGAGATGAACTCCAAGGTGATCTCCACCGCCGACCAGATGCTTTCGTTCGTTACGCAAAATCTGTAATCAGTCTATGGGGCGCCTTCGAAAGCGCCTGCAACACCGTGAGGTTAGGGTCATGAATCGCTTTGTTTCTGTCTTGGCATTGAGTGGGATCGCCGTACTTGCGGGCTGTGTCGCCCCGTCGCCGAAACCCAATGACCCGTACTACGCGCCGGTGTTGCCGCGCACGCCGTTGCCGGCGGCGGCCAACAATGGCTCGATCTACCAGGCCGGTTTCGAGCAGAACCTGTACAGCGACCGCAAGGCGTTCCGGGTCGGTGACATCATCACCATTACCCTGAACGAGCGTACCCAGGCCAGCAAGAACGCCAACTCGCAGATCGGCAAGACCAGCAAGGCCAGCCTGGGCCTGACGTCGTTGTTCGGCGGCGTGCCCAACACCAATAACCCGCTGGGCAGTGGTGACCTGAGCCTCGACGCCGGTTACAGCGGCGACCGTGCCACCAACGGCAAAAGCGCGGCGGCCCAGGGCAACACGCTGACCGGTTCGATCACCGTGACCGTGGCCGACGTCTTGCCCAACGGCATCATCGCCGTACGCGGTGAAAAGTGGATGACCCTCAACACCGGCGACGAGCTGGTGCGCATTGCCGGCATGGTGCGCGCCGATGACATTGCCACCGACAACACCGTGCCGTCGACGCGGATTGCCGATGCACGGATTACCTACTCGGGTACGGGTTCGTTTGCCGATGCAAGCCAGCCGGGCTGGTTCGACCGTTTCTTCCTTAGCCCGCTGTTCCCTTTCTAGGTGGCCATCTTGAACTTCAAACCCCTGCTGGCGGCGGCATTCCTGCTTTGCGTGAGCGCTGTCGCCCAGGCCGAACGCCTGAAGGACATCGCCAGCATTTCCGGCGTGCGTTCCAACCAGTTGATCGGCTACGGGTTGGTGGTAGGTCTCAGTGGTACGGGTGACCAGACCACCCAGACCCCGTTCACCCTGCAAACCTTCAATAACATGCTGTCGCAGTTCGGCATCAAGGTCCCTGCGGGGTCGGGCAACGTGCAGCTCAAAAACGTCGCGGCGGTGTCGATCAGTGCCGACTTGCCGGCGTTCTCCAAGCCGGGGCAGGTGGTGGACATCACCGTGTCGTCCATCGGTAACTCCAAGAGCCTGCGTGGCGGCACCTTGCTGATGACGCCGCTCAAAGGTATCGACGGCAACGTCTATGCCATCGCCCAGGGCAACCTGGTGGTGGGCGGGTTCGACGCCGAAGGCCGCGACGGTTCGAAGATCACCGTCAACGTGCCGTCGGCCGGTCGCATCCCCGGTGGGGCCACGGTTGAACGCACCGTGCCGAGTGGTTTCAACCAGGGCAACAGCCTGACCCTGAACCTTAACCGTTCCGACTTCACCACCGCCAAGCGCGTGGTTGACAAGATCAACGACATGCTCGGCCCTGGCGTGGCCCAGGCCATCGATGGCGGTTCGGTGCGTGTGACCGCACCCCTGGACCCAAGCCAGCGCGTGGACTACCTGTCGATCCTGGAAAACCTGGAGGTGGACCCCGGCCAGGCGGTGGCCAAAGTCATCATCAACTCGCGCACCGGCACCATCGTGATCGGCCAGAACGTCAAGGTCTCGCCGGCGGCGGTGACCCACGGCAGCCTGACCGTGACCATTACCGAAGACCCGATCGTCAGCCAGCCCGGGCCGCTGTCCAATGGCCAGACTGCCGTGGTTCCACGTTCGCGGGTCAATGCCCAGCAGGAAGCCAAGCCGATGTTCAAGTTCGGCCCCGGTACCACCCTGGATGAGATTGTCCGCGCGGTGAACCAGGTGGGCGCCGCCCCCGGCGACTTGATGGCGATCCTCGAAGCCCTGAAACAGGCCGGCGCCCTGCAAGCCGACCTGATCGTGATCTGAGGCCATGGTCATGGATATGCGCAAGAGCGGTTTTACCAGCACGGCGGACTCGGGGTCCTACTCCGACCTGAACCGGCTTAACCAGCTCAAGGTCGGCGACGACAAGAACAGCGACGGCAACATGCGCAAGGTTGCGCAGGAGTTCGAGTCGTTGTTCCTGAGCGAGATGCTCAAGTCCATGCGTTCGGCCACCGAGGTCCTGGGCAAGGACAACCCGATGAACACGCCTGCGGCCAAGCAGTACCAGGAAATGTACGACCAGCAATTGGCGGTGTCGATGTCCCGCGAAGGCGGGGGTATCGGTCTGGCCGACGTGCTGATGCGCCAGATGCAGAAGAACAAGCCGGTGGACGCCCAGGCGGCCACCTTGCAGGGCCCTGCCTCGGCCGAGGCGGTGAAGAAGGTCGATGTGCCGACTGAAATTGCCGCAGGCACCCAGGCCGAGGGGCCGCTGGGGCGCTCCAATGGCCAGCGTCCGTTGTGGGCCTACCGCGTCGCCGAGCCACAGGCCGGTGCCGCCGCGTCCCACAGCAACGACATGGAGCTGATGAACCAGCGCCGTATCGCCTTGCCGAGCAAACTGACCGACCGCCTGCTCGCGGGCATCGTGCCGAGCACTCAGGTCGAGGCCAAGGTCGCGCCACTGCGCAACAGCGCCGCCGCTGACAATGTGGTCAACAGCAGCGCCCGCAGCGTTGCCGTGCCGAGCGGCAAGATGCAGGTGTACGGCCGCGCCATTGCCCAGCCACCGCTGGCACCGGCGAAAAAGGCCTTCAGCTCGCAGGACGAATTCGTCGCCACCATGCTGCCGATGGCCAAGGCCGCCGCCGCGCGGATCGGCATCGATCCGAAGTACCTGGTGGCCCAGGCCGCCCTGGAAACCGGTTGGGGTAAATCGGTGATGCGCGCCGAAGACGGCAGCAGCAGCCACAACCTGTTCGGCATAAAGGCCGGCCAGAGCTGGCAGGGCGGCCAGGCGCGGGCGATCACCAGCGAGTTTCGCGACGGCGCGATGGTCAAGGAGACGGCGCAGTTCCGCTCCTACAGCTCCTATCAGGACAGCTTCCATGACCTCGTGACCCTGCTGCAAAGCAATGATCGCTATAAAGAAGTCGTGAAATCAGCCGATAACCCGGAACAGTTTGTACGCGAGTTGCAAAAAGCCGGTTATGCAACCGACCCGGCCTACGCCAGCAAGATTTCGCAGATCGCCAAAAACATGAACAGTTACCAGAACTACGCTGCCGCTGGCGCAACCACACATTTATAAGGTCTGAACCATGAGTTTGCTCAGTATCGGGATGTCAGGACTCAATGCCGCTCAAGGATCGCTGTCGGTCTTGAGTAATAACATTGCCAACGCCAACACCTCGGGTTATTCGCGTCAGCAGACCACGCAGAATGCCAATGCCAACAACCCCTACGGCGGTGTGTACATCGGCAGCGGCACGACCCTGGCGGATGTGCGCCGGGTGTATAACGAGTTCCTCGATGCGGCCTACCAGAACAGTACGGCGCTGAGCAACGATGCCAAGGCCTATGCCAGCCAGGCCAGCGCCATCGACAAGACCCTGTCGGACAAGACCACCGGCATGTCGTCGGTGCTCAGTGCGTTCTTCACCGCTGTGCAAACCGCAGCGGCCAACCCCAGCGATGTATCCGCCCGGCAAGTGCTGCTGACCAACACCCAGACCTTGAGCAACCGTTTCAACGCGATCTCCGGCCAGTTGAACGAGCAGAAACAGTCGATCAACGGTCAACTCGGCACCATGAGTGATCAAGTCAACCAGTTGACCACCTCGATTGCCTCGCTGAACAAGCAGATCACCCTGGCCCAGGGCTCCGCCAGCAGCGCCCCGGCCAACCTGCTGGATGCGCGCAACGAAGCGGTGCGTTCGCTCAATGAACTGGTCGGCGTGACCACCAGTGAAAAAAACGGCGTGTTCAGCGTCAGCACCGGCACTGGCCAATCCCTGGTGCTGGGCGATCAGTCCAATACGATTTCGGCGGTCTCAAGCAACAGCGACCCAAGCCAGTACACCATCGTGCTCAATGCCGGCGGCGGTACGGCGATCGACCTGGGTAACGTGCTCAGCGGCGGCAGCATCGGCGGCCTGTTGCGTTATCGCAGCGACGCGCTGATGCCGGCCATCAATGACCTGGGGCGAATCGCCCTGGCGACCGCCGATACCGTCAACAGCCAGTTGGGCCAGGGCCTGGACCTGAACGGCGACTTCGGCTCGTCCTTGTTCAAGGACATCAATAGCGCAGCCGCCATCGCCCAGCGCAGTCAGGGCGCAATGGGCAACAGCAGCGGCTCGGGCAACTTGAACGTGAGCATCAGCGACGCGAGCAAGTTGTCGACCTACGACTACAAAGTCACCTTTACCAGCGGCAACAATTACACCGTGATGCGTTCCGACGGCAAGGCCATGGGCGCGTTCGACACCAATACCACGCCGCCGCCGGTCATCGAAGGTTTCACCCTGGCCCTGGATGGCAAGGGCCCGATGGCGGCAGGGGACAGCTTCAAGGTCAGCCCCACCGCCAACGGCGCCAGCGCTATCGGCACCGAGCTGACGGACGCCAATAAAATTGCCTTTGCAGCGCCCTTGCTGGGTGAAAGCAGCAAGACCAACCAGGGCACCGGCACTTTTACGCCGCCGTCCCTGACGCTGCCGATCGATATTCATGGCGGCGCCGACACCGCTCAATTGCGTACCGGTATTGAACACTCGATGCCGGTCAAGATGGTCTTCGGCAAGCCTGCGGCTGACGGCACCCAGGGCTACACCCTCAACGATGCCCAGGGTAATTCGATCGGGACCGGCACCATCGTTCCCGGTCAGGGCAACAAGATCACCGTCGACGTACCGATGCGCGATGCCAACGGCGCGCTGCTGGTGCCGGCCAAGAGCTTCAAGTTCGATACCACCATCGGCGGTGCGCCCGCCAATGGCGACAGCACCACGTTTTCCTTCAACGCCTCGGGCAAGTCGGATAACCGTAACGCCCAGGCGTTGCTCGACCTGCAGACCAAAGCCACGGTCGGCCTGGCCGATGCCGGTGGCGGCGTGAGCCTGGTGACGGCCAACAGCCGCCTGGTTTCCACGGTCGGCGCCAAAGCCGCTTCGGCCAATACCGACACCAGCGCCACCGGCGCACTGCTCAAGGCCAACCAGGATGCGCGCAACTCGGTGTCCCAGGTCAACCTGGATGAAGAGGCGGGCGACATGATCAAGTTCCAGCAGTACTACACCGCGTCGTCGCAGATCATCAAGGCTGCGCAAGAAACCTTCAGCACGCTGATCAATAGTCTTTAAGGGAGTCTGGGACGATGCGTATTTCCACCGCTCAATATTTCGAAACCAGCTCGGCCAAGTATTCGGATAACTATTCCGGCGTGGTCAAGGCCCAGGAACAAGCCAGTTCCGGCGTGCGCGTGCAAACCGCGGCGGATGATCCGGTGGCGGCCGCGCGGCTGTTGCTGCTGCAGCAGCAGAAAGACATGCTGGGGCAGTTCAACGGCAACATCACCAGTCTGAAGAATTCGCTGACCAACGAAGAAAGCGTGTTGGGCTCGATCGATGATGCGTTGCAGCGCGCCACGCAACTGGCCTTGCGTGCCGGCGGCTCGGTGAGCGACGCCGATCGACGCTCGATTGCCAGTGAAGTGGGCGCGATTGAGGATCAGGTCCTGGGCTTGCTCAACAGCAAGGATTCCTCCGGTAACTACCTGTTTTCCGGCTCCAAGACCCAGACCCCGCCGTACAGCCGCAACAACGATGGCACTTACAGCTATCAGGGCGACGAAACGCCGCTGAGCCTGCAGGTCTCCAATACCCTGAGGGTCAATGCAGGCGATACCGGCAAGACCATCCTGGAAGGCGCGGCCAACTCCAGCCGTACCCAGGCCACGTGGCTGGCCCCCGTGCCGCAGACCGTGCCGCCCACGGTCAACGACAACAAAGTGGCGCTGTCGGCCGGGTTGGTGACGTCGAGCAGCGACTACGCCGGCAAGTTCGCGGACGGCCAGCCGTACAAGCTGACCTTTACCAGCAGCACGCAATACAAGGTCGCCGACAAGAACGGCAACGATGTGACCTCGGAGATTGCCGGCAACGGCACCTTCGACTCCACCAAGGAAGGCAGCTCCAGCGTGGCCTTGCGGGGGGTGAAGTTCGACATAACCCTCAATCTGGGGGATGTCGCGCCAGGCGCCGACTCCGATGCGCTGGTCAAGGACCGCTCCTTCAGTCTGGAGGCCAAGCCGGATACCTTCAGCGTCTCGCGTACCCCCGGCAACGCTTCCACGGCGCAGCTGACCGGTGCCCGCGTATCCAGCCAGGCGGACTACACCAGCACGTTTCCGACCAACAGCGGTGCGCTGATCAAGTTCACCAGTGCGACCGCCTATGAGGTGTATGCACAGCCCTACTCGAGCGACAGCAAGTCCATCGCCACCGGCGATACCGGCGGCGGTACCACGGTAACGGCCGCAGGCGTGACCTTTGACGTCAGTGCCGGGCCGCCGCAACCGGGCGACCAGTTTTCCGTGGGGGCCAATACCCAGAAAACCCAGAATGCGCTGGATACCCTTGGTCAGTTGCGTAAAGCGCTGGAGCTGCCGGCTGACGGCAATCCTGCAGCAACCATCAAGCTCAAGGACGTGCTGGACGCGTCCATTGGCAACCTCGCCAACTCCAGTTCCCAGATCACCAACGTACGCGGTTCCATCGGTGCGCGGGGCAATGCCCTGGATATCCAGACCAGCGAAAACACCAGCGTGGGGATCGCCAATACCAGCACCATGAGTGACCTGGCCAACATCGACATGGGCGAGGCGGCGATCAACCTGACGCTGCAACAGACCATGTTGCAGGCCTCCCAGCTGGCGTTTGTGAAAATCTCCCAATTGAGTCTGTTCAGCCGCATGTAATGGGCGCGTTCGGCAAGCGGCCTCCTCTGGCGACAGGGGAGGCCGTTGTCGTTTCTGGGGGCAGAAATGTTGCGGGGTTTTGCATAAAGCGCACAAAATTGAGTGACCTGTGAGTCATAAAGCGCATCTTCACTGTATCGTGTGAAAAGGATGAGTCGTCACAGGGTCCTTGCGGGACGGCTTTCAGCGAATTTTTTCGGGGTTATCCCCTTTTATTGTCAGCACTTCGGGCGCAGGCCCTGAGGTGTTCTCCAGCTATTTAGTATTGGGAAGCCACAATGATTGGCATAAAAAGCATCGCCAGTTACGTGCCGGCGGACGGTATCGATAACTACGCCCAGGGTGCCAAATTCGCCAAGGATGAGGAATTCATCATTGGCAAGATCGGGTCGGCCTTCCTGCCGCGCAAGGAAGCGGCGCAGGAAACCTCCGATCTGTGTGTCGAGGCGGTCAACGCTTTGTTTGCCGGCAACCCGGACTTGAAGCGCGAGTCCATCGACGCGGTCATCGTTGTCACCCAGAACGGCGACGAAGAAGGGCTGCCCCACACCGCCGCCATCGTCCAGGACAAACTGGGCCTGCCGACCCATGTGGCCGCCTTCGATATTTCCCTGGGTTGTTCCGGCTATGTGTATGGCATTTACGCGATGAAGGGCTTCATGGAAGCCACTGGCCTGAAAAACGGCCTGCTGATTACCGCCGACCCGTACTCGAAAATCGTCGACCCGGAAGATCGCAACACCACCATGCTGTTCGGCGATGCCGCCACCGCCACCTGGATGGGCGAAGACGCGCCGTGGTTGCTGGGCAAATCCAAGTTCGGTACCGACGGTTCCGGCGCGCCGCACCTCAAGGTCAGCGACGGCGTGTTCTTCATGAACGGCCGCCAGGTGTTCAACTTCGCCTTGCTCAAGGTGCCGGCGCATTTGCACGAGCTGCTCGACGAGTCGGATCTCAAGGCCGATGACATCGATGCGTTCTGCATTCACCAGGGCAGTGCGGCCATCGTTGACGCCGTGGCGCGCCGTTTTGAAGATGCGCCGGTGGACAAGTTCATCAAGGACATGGTCGAGACCGGCAATACCGTGTCATCGAGCATTCCGTTGCTGCTGGAAAAGCACGTGATGGATGCCACCTGGAAGCGCGTGGCGATCAGCGGTTTTGGTGTGGGCCTGTCCTGGGGCTCGGCGATTCTGTATCGACCATGACTTTTTAAGGGTCATATAAAAACGCCGATGATCGAAAGATCATCGGCGTTTTTTATTTGGCGCCAGAAAAGCCAATGAAACCGGGGTTTTTGATCTCGCTAACTGCTTGAATTGCAAGGGCTGGCACAGGGCTAGTAAAAAAAATCAAAAAAACCCTCAAGCAACCGGCTACCACGACGATAACTATTACGTAGGTTCTCAGGCCACACCCGGCGGTTGCCAGGGCCGGAAGCCGCAGTATCCATCCATCGAGGATTTCGTCATGGCTTTAACAGTAAACACCAACATTGCTTCGATCACTACTCAGGGCAACCTGAACAAAGCTGGCGGCGCCCTGGCCACTTCCATGCAGCGCCTGTCTTCCGGCCTGCGTATCAACAGCGCTAAAGACGACGCAGCCGGCCTGGGTATCGCTACTCGTATCACCAGCCAGATCAACGGCCTGGGTCAAGCAGTGAAGAACGCCAACGATGGTATCTCCATCGCGCAAACCGCTGAAGGCGCAATGCAGGCTTCGACCGACATTCTGCAAAAAATGCGTACCCTGGCTCTGTCCTCGGCTACCGGCTCCCTGAGCCCCGACGACCGTAAGTCGAACAACGACGAATACCAGGCTCTGACTTCGGAACTGACCCGTATCGCTCAAACCACCACTTTCGGTGGCCAGAAGCTGCTGGACGGTTCGTACGGTACCAAAGCCATCCAGGTTGGCGCCAACGCTAACGAAACCATCAACCTGAGCCTGGACAACGTTGCAGCCAACAACATTGGTTCGCAGCAAGTCAACAGCTTGGCTATCGCTCCAGGCGCCGGTGTTGCCGGTGGCGCAATCGCCGTTACCGGTAACGGCCAGACTTCCAGCGTTACTGTAGCGGCCGCCGCTTCGGCTAAAACCATCGCTGCTCAACTGAACGGCGCTATCGGTGGCCTGAGCGCTACCGCCAGCACTGAAGCTCAGTTCGTGGTTGGCGCCGGTGCTGCCACAGCTCCAGCTTCGTTCACCATGACCGTTGGCGGCCAAGCCACCACTTTCGTTGGCGTAAATGACACTGCCGGCCTGGCTGACCAGTTGAAGTCCAACTCCGCCAAACTGGGTATCAGCGTTAACTACGACGAATCCAAGGGTACCCTGTCGGTTAAATCCGATACCGGTGAGAACCTGTCCTTCAGCGCTTCGACCGCTGCCGGCACCATCACCGTTGCCACCAAAGACGGCGCAGGCGCTTACGGTGCTGGCGTGGCACTGGCCGACGGCATCATCGCTACCGGTGCTGTGAACATGAACTCCTCCAAGGGCTACTCCCTGGAAGGCGCTGGTGTGACCGGTATCTTCGGCGCCGCCACTTCGGCTGCTTCGGCCAAGACTTCGGTTTCGCAAACTGACGTGACCGACGCCACCAAGGCTCAGAACGCTGTTTCGGTGATCGACCAGGCTATCGCTACCATCTCCAGCTCCCGTTCGGGCCTGGGTGCGGTGCAGAACCGTCTGACCAGCACTGTAGACAACCTGTCCAACATCCAGAAAAACAGCACCGCTGCCCGTAGTACCGTTCAGGACGTCGACTTCGCTTCCGAAGCCGCTGAACTGACCAAGCAGCAAACCCTGCAGTCGGCTTCCACCTCGATCCTGTCGCAGGCCAACCAGCTGCCATCGGCTGTACTGAAGCTGCTTCAGTAATCACGGCGCTTGGTAACTGACGGAAGGGCGCGTTTACGTGCCCTTTCGTCTTTTCCAGTCAGAGGAGATTGGACGTGGACATGAATGTGAAGCTGAACCTGTCTTATCCGCCCCAGGCCGTTCAAGCCTCCATGGCGCCTGTGGTTGCCGAAAAAGACAAGAGCAAGGTTGAGCCGGCCGCGCCAGCCGCAGATAAGTCCCAAACGGGCGATCTGGAAAAAGCGGTCACTGATATTAAAGAATTCGTACAAGCGGCCCAGCGCAATCTGGATTTTTCCATTGACGATTCCACCCACAGGGTTGTGGTCAAGGTGATTGCCACCGATACCGGTGAAGTCATCCGCCAGATCCCCTCGGAAACCGCGTTGAAGCTGGCGCAAAGCTTGTCCAGCGCCAGTCATGTGTTGTTTGACGACAAGGCTTGAGCTGGCATGAAACTTGTTGCTGTCAGGTCTTGAAGCGTTGTTCGTCAAGATAACGGCAGCCACCGCAACAGGAGAATGATGATGGCGGGTACAACGATTACTGGCGTGGGGTCGGGCTTCGACACCCAGGCGATTGTGAAATCCCTGGTGGATGCCGAGCGTGCGCCGAAGCAGGCGCAGATCAACCTCCAGTCGCAGAAGGCGACCACCCAGCTTTCTTCGATCGGCAAGATCCAGGCTGCCCTGGACGCCTTTCGCGGTGCGCTGACCAGCATGAGCACCGACAACAGCTTTACTGGCTTGAGCGGTAGCTCTTCGGATGAAAAGGTCGCCACCATGACGGCCAACCCGGGCGCCGCCAACGGCAGCTTCTCGCTGGTGGTCAATCAGTTGGCAACGCCTTCGAAGCTGTCGACCAAAAGTTTTGCCGGTGGCGCCTCGACCGTGGTGAATAACACCACCAGCGCAACGAAGCTGACGATCAGCCAGTCGGGCAAGAACTTCGACTTGAGCGTGCCGGCGGGTGCGACGCTGCAACAGGTGCGTGACTCGATCAACTCGCAGTTCGGCACGGCCGGCCTGAGCGCGAACATCCTGACGGACTCCAACGGTTCGCGCCTGATCCTGACGTCCACCAATGGCGGCGTCGGTTCGGATTTGACCATGTCGGGTAACTCGGGGGTGGATACCGGCTATACCGTGGTGACTCCTCCGCAGAATGCCAAATACACCATTGATGGTATTGCTGCCGAATCCAAGACCAACAGCATTACTGATGCGGTGAGTGGTGTGAGCATCAAGCTGCTCACCGTCTCGCCGACCGTTCTTGCCAACGATCCGAATAAAGACAATCCGCTTCGTTCGGCGGTGACGATTTCCGTGTCCACCAGTGCCACCTCACTGAAGTCCGGGGTCAAGGGGTTCGTCGACACCTATAACGCTTTGCTCAAGGCCATGAACGCCGAGACCAAGGTGACCAAGGATGCCGCCGGTAACTCCATCGCGGCGACCCTGACCGGCGACTCGACCATGCGCACCTTGCAGGGGGCGATTCGCAACGAGTTCAACGCGCTGTCCGGTAACGGCACCTTGAAGTCCCTGGCGCAGTTTGGCGTCACGACCGACCAGGACACCGGTGCACTGAGCATCGACAGCAAGCAGTGGGACAAGGCCGTACTGAGCAATCCTGCGGATATCAACAGTATCTTCAGCGGCAAGACCGGTCTGCTGGCGCGCCTGACGGCGGCGACCGACGCCTATGCCAAGCCCACCACCGGGATCCTGGCAACGCGCACCACGTCACTGGCCGACAGCCTGAAGGACCTGACCAAGCAACAGACCTCGCTGGATGAGCGCCTGACCACCTTGCAGGATTCGCTGACGCGCAAATACACCGCCATGGACACCCTGGTCGCGCAGCTGCGCCAACAGAGCAACAGCATCCTCGGTACGCTCAATGCGATCAGTAAATCGCAAAGCAGCGACAGCTGATTGAATGCGCATGAAAAAGCCCGGGTCGGTTGACCTGGGCTTTGTTCTTTCTAAGGCCGGCGGGTTAAAGTTTTTTGCGATTACGTCGACATAATGGTTACTGCAACCCTTCTCGCTGTTGCCTGTCACGAGGTAGAAACATGAATCCCATGAGAGCCCTTCGCCAATACCAGAAGGTCAATTCCCACGCGCAAATCTCCGAAGCCAGCCCGCATCGCCTGGTGCAGATGCTGATGGAGGGCGGGCTTGACCGTATGGCCCAGGCCAAAGGCGCGCTCGCGCGCGGCGACATCGCCCAGAAGGGGCTGATGCTGGGCAAGGCCACCGACATCCTGATTGGCCTGCGTGATGGCCTGGACGCCGAAAAGGGCGGCAATAAGGAATATGTGCAGCAGTTGGAAGGGTTGTACGTCTACATGACCAATCGCCTGATGGAAGCCAATCTGCACAATGACGCCGACATGATCGACGAAGTCGCCAAGCTGCTGATTACCGTCAAGGAAGGCTGGGATGCAATCGCTGCACCCCAAGGCGCCGCACAATAAGGCCATCGGCCTTGAGGAACACGTCATGAGCCACGCACTGCAACGCATTGATCAAACCCGCGAAGCCCTGGTCGACGCACTCGCTGCGCGCAACTGGGACGCCATCGGCGAACTGGACCTGGGCTGTCGCAACGTGATCGATGACGTGCTCAGCCAGGCGCCGGTGGACGAGGATGCGCTGCGGGAAAAGCTGGAGAGTCTGTTGGCGGTTTATCAGCAGTTACTCGAGGTGACGACCGGCGAGCGCCAGGCGATTTTCGAAGAGATGGCGCAGATCAACCAAGCTAAAAATGCGTCAAAGGTCTACCATCTGTTCGGCTGATAGAGGCTCAGTTGGTCCGAACGGCGCGTCATATATTTGACTGTGCCAGCATTTTTGACTTAACTAGTGTTGTTTTCAGATTTCAGACGTCTAGTAGGTAATAAATCTTACAGACGTCTTGATTGCCCCCATTTCGGGGCAGGAAGTTTTACTAGGGAAGTTGCTATTGCATGTGGCGTGAAACCAAAATTCTGCTGATCGATGACGATAGCGTCCGCCGCCGCGATTTAGCGGTGATTTTGAATTTTCTCGGTGAAGAAAATTTGCCCTGCGGTAGCCATGATTGGCAGCAGGCGGTCAGCTCGCTGGCATCGAGCCGTGAAGTCATCTGTGTGCTGATCGGGACGGTAAACGCTCCTGGCGCTGTTTTGGGCTTGTTAAAGACACTGTCAACCTGGGATGAGTTCCTTCCGGTGTTGCTGATGGGTGAAGTTTCTTCCGTGGACCTGCCGGAAGACCAGCGCCGCCGCGTGCTGTCCACCCTGGAAATGCCGCCCAGCTACAGCAAACTGCTCGATTCCCTGCACCGCGCCCAGGTCTATCGCGAGATGTACGACCAGGCCCGCGAGCGCGGCCGTCACCGCGAACCCAACCTGTTCCGCAGCCTTGTGGGCACCAGCCGGGCGATCCAGCACGTGCGCCAGATGATGCAGCAAGTGGCCGATACCGACGCCAGCGTGCTGATCCTCGGCGAGTCGGGCACCGGCAAGGAAGTGGTCGCGCGCAACCTGCACTATCACTCCAAGCGCCGCGACGGACCGTTCGTGCCGGTCAACTGCGGGGCGATCCCGGCAGAGCTGCTGGAAAGCGAATTGTTCGGCCACGAGAAGGGCGCCTTTACCGGGGCGATCACCAGCCGTGCCGGGCGTTTCGAGCTGGCCAACGGCGGCACGCTGTTTCTCGACGAAATCGGCGACATGCCGCTGCCGATGCAGGTCAAGTTGCTGCGCGTGTTGCAGGAGCGCACCTTCGAGCGCGTGGGCAGCAACAAGACCCAGAGCGTGGACGTGCGCATCATCGCCGCCACCCACAAGAATCTTGAAAGCATGATCGAGGTCGGCAGCTTCCGCGAAGACCTGTACTACCGCCTCAACGTCTTCCCGATCGAGATGGCCCCGCTGCGTGAGCGCGTGGAAGACATCCCGTTGCTGATGAACGAACTGATCTCACGCATGGAGCACGAAAAACGCGGCTCCATCCGTTTCAACTCCGCCGCCATCATGTCGCTGTGCCGCCACGGCTGGCCGGGCAACGTGCGCGAGCTGGCCAACCTGGTGGAGCGCATGGCGATCATGCACCCCTACGGTGTGATCGGCGTGGTCGAGTTGCCGAAGAAATTTCGCTACGTCGACGATGAAGACGAGCAGATGGTCGACAGCCTGCGCAGTGACATGGAAGAGCGCGTGGCGATCAACGGCCATACGCCGGACTTCGGCGCCACGGCCATGCTGCCGCCCGAAGGGCTTGACCTTAAGGACTACCTCGGCAACCTGGAACAAGGCCTGATCCAGCAGGCGTTGGATGACGCCAATGGCATCGTCGCCCGCGCCGCCGAACGCCTGCGTATCCGTCGCACCACCCTGGTGGAGAAGATGCGCAAGTACGGCATGAGCCGCAAAGAAGGGGATGAACAGGCGGATGATTGACGCGTGTTTTTCAGCGTCTTGATTTATAAGTAGATTTTTTTCGGCACGGGTATTGCTATAGCCCTCGCAACGTTCCGTTTAACTGACGGTCAGCCAAGCGAGAGAGCACGATGCCCCACGCCGCCCAACTATCTGCAGCCCCTGCCATCCAGGGGCTGGTCTCGCCTGTAGAACCGCCGACCCGCCAGGGTCTTGAGCAGGCGTTCTCGCAATTCAACCAGATGTCGAGCCAGCTGACCGATTCCTACAGCCTGCTTGAAGCCCGGGTGTCCGAGCTTAAAGGCGAACTGGCGGTGGTCAGCGCCCAGCGCATGCAGGAGCTGGCGGAAAAAGAACGCCTGGCCAACCGCCTGCAGAACCTGCTCTCGCTGTTGCCCGGTGGCGTGATCGTCATCGACGACCAGGGCCGCGTGCGCGAAGCCAACCCGGCGGCCTGCGACCTGCTCGGCCTGCCGCTGGAGGGCGAGCTGTGGCGCCACGTCATCACCCGCTGCTTCGCGCCGCGCGAGGATGACGGCCACGAAGTGTCGCTCAAAGACGGGCGTCGCCTGTCCATTGCCACCCGTTCCCTGGATGCCGAACCGGGCCAGTTGGTGCTGCTCAACGACCTGACGGAAACCCGTCATCTGCAGGACCAACTGGCGCGTCATGAGCGTTTGTCGTCGTTGGGGCGCATGGTCGCGTCCCTGGCGCACCAGATCCGTACACCGCTGTCGGCGGCATTGATCTACGCCAGTCATTTGACTGATGAGCAATTGCCGGCGGCCACCCACCAGCGCTTTGCCGGGCGCCTCAAGGAGCGCCTGCACGAGCTGGAGCACCAGGTGCGCGACATGCTGGTATTTGCCCGCGGCGAATTGCCGTTGACCGATCGCGTGACCCCGGCCGGGTTGATGCAAGCCCTGCAAGCGGCGGCGGCCACCCATACCGAGGGCGCCAGCCTGCGCTGGCAATGCGACAGCCATCAGGGCGAATTGCTGTGCAATCGCGACACCCTGGTCGGCGCGCTGCTCAACCTGATCGAAAACGCCACCCAGGCCAGCGGCCCGGGGGCGCGGCTCAAGGTTCACCTCTACGCTCGTGAGCAAACCCTGCGCCTGTGCATCAGCGACAGCGGCAGCGGCATCGCGCCGGCCGTGCTGCAACGCCTGGGCGAGCCGTTTTTCACCACCAAGACCAACGGCACCGGCCTGGGCCTGACCGTGGTCAAGGCAGTGGCACGCGCCCATCAGGGAGAATTGCAGCTGCGCTCCCGCCTGGGGCGCGGCACCTGTGCATTGATGACCTTGCCGCTGTTTTCCAGCGCGGCAAGCGCGGAGTAAAGGATCATGACTATCAAGGTTTTACTGGTTGAAGACGATCGCGCCCTGCGTGAAGCATTGGCTGACACGCTGCTGCTGGCGGGCCATGACTACCGCGCGGTCGGCTCTGCCGAGGAAGCCTTGGAAGCGGTGGAGCGGGAAACCTTCAGCCTGGTGGTCAGCGACGTGAACATGCCCGGCATGGACGGTCACCAACTGCTCGCCCTGCTGCGCGCGCGCCAGCCGCAATTGCCGGTGCTGCTGATGACCGCCCATGGCGCCGTGGAGCGGGCCGTGGACGCCATGCGCCAGGGCGCGGCGGATTATCTGGTCAAGCCGTTCGAACCCAAGGCGTTGATCGAGCTGGTGGCGCGGCATGCGCTTGGCGTCATTTCGACGGTGGAGGGCGATGGCCCGATTGCCTTCGAACCGGCCAGCGCACAATTGCTCGAACTGGCGGCCCGCGTGGCGCGCAGCGATTCCACCGTGTTGATCTCGGGTGAGTCCGGCACCGGCAAGGAAGTGTTGGCGCGCTATATCCACCAGCAGTCCAGTCGAGCCCTGCAACCCTTTATCGCGATCAACTGCGCGGCGATCCCGGACAACATGCTTGAAGCCACCCTGTTCGGCCATGAAAAGGGCTCGTTCACCGGCGCCATCGCGGCCCAGGCCGGCAAGTTCGAACAGGCCGACGGCGGCACCATTCTGCTCGACGAAATCTCGGAAATGCCCCTGGGCCTGCAGGCCAAGTTGCTGCGCGTGTTGCAGGAGCGCGAAGTGGAGCGGGTGGGCGCGCGCAAGCCGATCCAGTTGGACATCCGCGTGGTTGCCACCACCAACCGCGACCTGGCCGGCGAAGTGGCGGCGGGGCGCTTTCGTGAAGACTTGTTCTACCGCCTGTCGGTGTTCCCCCTGGCCTGGCGCCCGTTGCGCGAACGCCCGGCGGATATCATTCCCCTGGCCGAGCGCCTGCTGAACAACCACGTCAAAAAAATGAAGCACGCCCAGGCGCGGTTGTCGGCCGAGGCCCAGGCCTGCCTGGTCGCTTATCCGTGGCCCGGCAATGTGCGCGAGCTCGACAATGCGATCCAGCGCGCGCTGATCCTGCAGCAGGGCGGCTTGATCCAACCCCAGGATTTCTGTCTGGCCATGGGCAGTGGCGTGGCGCCGTTGCCGAGCCTGGCGCCTGCACCGCTCCCCGCCGAAACGGAGTCGGCCGGCGCCCTGGGTGATGACCTGCGCCGCCGTGAATTCCAGATGATCATCGACACCCTGCGTGCCGAGCGCGGCCGTCGCAAGGAAGCGGCCGAACGTCTCGGCATCAGCCCGCGCACCCTGCGCTACAAGCTGGCGCAGATGCGCGACGCCGGAATGGACGTGGAAGCGTATCTGTTCGCCACCTGACTTCGCGCGAATGCCGTTTGTAGGAGCGAGCTTGCTCGCGAAAAACGTCAACGATAACGCGCGCTTCCTGGATATACGCGGCGTCCATGAGTTTTTCGCGAGCAAGCTCGCTCCTACAAAACCGTGCGGTAACAAGGTCGACAAGCTTTGTCGCCTTTTCTTACGAGTTGCTACAGAGCTGGCACCCTTGTTGCACCTCCCCCTGGTAACCGCTGCGTAGTGTCAAAAAATTGCGGGTCGTCGGAGAGAGAAGTTCATGAGCCAGGGTATTGAGTTCAATCGGTTGATGTTGGATATGCGCTCCATGCAAATGGATGCCATGGCTCAACCGAAATCCGTCGCGCCAGCGCCGGAATTGGGCCAAAGCAGTTTTGCCGACATGCTCGGTCAGGCAATCAATAAAGTCAGCGATACCCAGCAGGCCTCCAGCCAGCTGGCGACGGCGTTCGAGATCGGTAAAAGCGGCGTGGACCTCACCGATGTGATGGTCGCTTCGCAAAAGGCCAGTGTGTCCTTCCAGGCCTTGACCCAAGTGCGTAACAAGCTGGTCCAGGCTTATCAAGACATCATGCAGATGCCGGTTTAAGGGCGAGAGTTAACTCATGGCTGAAGCAATCGACAACGTACCCGCCAAGGTAGACGGTAAACCGCCGCTGTTTGGCCTGTCGTTCCTGGAAAATCTCTCCGAAATGACCATGTTGCGTCAGGTGGGCCTGATGGTCGGCCTGGCTGCCAGCGTGGCGATTGGTTTTGCCGTGGTGCTGTGGTCGCAGCAACCTGATTACCGGCCGCTGTACGGCAGTCTGGCGGGCATGGATTCCAAGCAGATCATGGAAACCCTCGCCGCCGCCGACATCGCCTACACCGTGGAGCCCAACTCCGGTGCCTTGCTGGTCAAGGCCGATGATGTGGCGCGGGCGCGCATGAAACTGGCGGCCGCCGGCGTGACGCCGTCCGACAGCAACATCGGCTTTGAAATCCTCGACAAGGACCAGGGCCTGGGTACCAGCCAGTTCATGGAAGCCACCCGCTACCGTCGCGGCCTGGAAGGCGAACTGGCGCGCACCATCTCCAGCTTGAATAACGTCAAGGGTGCCCGTGTGCACCTGGCAATTCCGAAAAGCTCGGTGTTCGTGCGTGACGAACGCAAGCCCAGCGCCTCGGTGCTGGTCGAGCTGTTTTCCGGCCGCTCCCTTGAGCCTGGCCAGGTGATGGCGATCATCAACCTGGTGGCCACCAGCGTTCCCGAACTGAGCAAGTCGCAAATCACTGTGGTCGACCAGAAGGGCAACCTGCTCTCCGACATGGCCGAAAACTCCGCGCTGACCCAGGCCGGCAAGCAGTTCGATTACAGCCGCCGCATGGAAAGCATGCTCACCCAGCGCGTGCACAACATCCTGCAACCGGTGCTGGGCAACGACCGCTACAAGGCCGAAGTGTCCGCCGACGTGGATTTCAGCGCCGTCGAATCGACATCCGAGCAATTCAACCCGGACCAGCCCGCCCTGCGCAGCGAGCAGTCCACCAGCGAACAACGCACCGCCAGCAATGGTCCGCAAGGCGTGCCGGGTGCCCTGAGCAACCAGCCACCGGCACCGGCTTCGGCACCGCAAACCACCGGTGGCGCCGCTGCCACTGCCGGCGCGATCGCCGCTGGCCAACCGCTGCTGGACGCCAACGGTCAACAGATCATGGACCCGGCCACCGGCCAGCCGATGCTCGCACCGTACCCGGCGGACAAACGTAACCAGTCCACCAAGAACTTCGAGCTCGACCGCTCCATCAGCCACACCAAGCAGCAGCAGGGCAAGATCAATCGCCTGTCGGTGTCGGTGGTGGTCGATGACCAGGTCAAGGTCAACGCCGCTGACGGCGCCGTTACCCGCGCGCCGTGGAGCGCCGACGAATTGGCGCGTTTCACCCGCCTGGTGCAGGACGCCGTCGGTTTCGACGCCAGCCGTGGCGACAGCGTCAGCGTGATCAACATGCCGTTCTCCGCCGAGCGCGGTGAAGTGATCGCGGATCCGGCGTTCTACACCCAGCCGTGGTTCTGGGACATCGTCAAGCAAGTGCTGGGGGTGTTGTTCATCCTGGTGCTGGTGTTCGGCGTGCTGCGCCCGGTGCTCAACAACATCACCGGCGGCAACAAGAAACAACTGGCCCTGGCCGGCGGCGACGTCGAATTGGGCGGCATGGGTGGCCTGGACGGCGAGTTGGCCAACGACCGCGTCAGCCTGGGCGGCCCGCAAAGCATCCTGTTGCCAAGCCCGAGCGAAGGCTATGACGCTCAGTTGAACGCAATCAAGAGTCTGGTGGCAGAAGACCCGGGCCGTGTGGCCCAGGTCGTGAAAGAGTGGATTAACGCTGATGAATGATCGAGTCGCTGTGGCCAAGCTTTCCCGGGTCGACAAAGCCGCCGTGCTGCTGCTGTCGCTGGGCGAAACCGATGCTGCCCAAGTGCTGCGCCACATGGGGCCCAAAGAGGTCCAGCGCGTGGGCGTGGCCATGGCGCAGATGCGCAATGTGCACCGCGAGCAAGTCGAGCAGGTGATGAGCGAGTTCGTCGAGATCGTCGGCGACCAGACCAGCCTGGGCGTCGGCTCCGACAGCTACATTCGCAAGATGCTCACCTCGGCCCTGGGCGAAGACAAGGCCAACGGCCTGATCGACCGCATTCTGCTCGGTGGCAACACCAGTGGCCTGGACAGCCTCAAGTGGATGGAGCCGCGCGCGGTCGCCGACGTGATCCGCTACGAGCACCCGCAGATCCAGGCCATCGTCGTCGCCTATCTGGACCCGGACCAGGCCGGTGAAGTGCTCGGCCACTTCGACCATAAAGTGCGCCTGGACATCATTCTGCGCGTGTCGTCGCTCAACACCGTGCAGCCGGCGGCGCTCAAGGAACTCAACACGATTCTGGAGAAACAGTTCTCCGGCAACTCGAACGCCTCGCGCACCACCCTGGGCGGCATCAAGCGGGCGGCCGACATCATGAACTTCCTCGACAGCTCGGTCGAAGGCCAGTTGATGGACTCGATCCGCGAGATCGACGACACCCTGTCCGGCCAGATCGAAGACCTGATGTTCGTGTTCAACAACCTGGCCGATGTCGACGACCGTGGCATCCAGGCGTTGCTGCGCGAAGTGTCCTCCGACGTGCTGGTGCTGGCGCTCAAGGGCTCGGACGAGGGCGTCAAGGAAAAGATCTTCAAGAACATGTCCAAGCGCGCCTCCGAACTGTTGCGCGACGACCTCGAAGCCAAGGGCCCGGTACGCGTCAGCGACGTGGAAACCGCGCAGAAAGAAATCCTCACCATTGCCCGCCGTATGGCCGAAGCCGGAGAAATCGTTCTCGGCGGGAAGGGCGGCGAAGAAATGATCTAAGGCGCCCTGCATGTCGAACAAAGATGAGACGCCCAGCGATCTGATTCGCGCGCGGGATGTCGGCGGGTTCGACATCTGGTCGTTGCCCAGCTTCGACCCCCACGTGCCGG
Organism: Pseudomonas orientalis; assembly: GCF_001439815.1. Lineage (GTDB taxonomy): Bacteria > Pseudomonadota > Gammaproteobacteria > Pseudomonadales > Pseudomonadaceae > Aquipseudomonas > Aquipseudomonas orientalis. The sequence continues at coordinate 288,191 of NZ_JYLM01000001.1, forward strand.
AACCGGAGCCTGAACCGGTGGAAGAACCACCGGCACAAATGGAAGAAGTGCCGCTGGACGAAGTCCAGCCGCTGACCCTAGAAGAATTGGAAGCCATCCGCCAGGAGGCCTACAACGAAGGCTTCGCGGCGGGTGAAAAAGATGGCTTTCGCAGCACCACCCTCAAGGTCCGCCAGGAAGCCGAAGAGGCGCTCAGCGTCAAGCTGAGCAGCCTGGAGCGCTTGATGGGCAGCCTGTTCGACCCCATCGCCGAACAGGACTCGCAGCTGGAAAAATCCATGGTCGGCCTGGTGCAGCACATCACGCGCCAAGTGATCCAGCGCGAACTGGTGCTTGATTCGAGCCAGATCGAAAGCGTGATGCGCGAAGCCCTCAAGCTGCTGCCCCTGGGCGTGGGCAATGTGCGGCTGTACATCAATCCGCAGGATTTCGAGCAGGTCAAAGCCTTGCGCGAGCGCCATGAAGAAACCTGGCGCATCGTCGAGGACGCCGCGCTGCAGCCCGGCGGTTGTCGCGTCGAAACCGAGCACAGCCGTATCGATGCCACGGTGGAAACCCGCATCAGCCAGATCATGGCCAAGCTGCTCGACCAGTTGCATGAACAGGCGCTGCACCCGGCCGAGCCTGACCTGAGCGTTGACCTGGACGCCACCGATGCGCCTTGATCGCACCAGCTTCGCCAAACGCCTGGACAGCTACGCCGAGGCCACGCAGTTGCCCGGCCAGCCGATCCTCGAAGGGCGCCTGTTGCGCATGGTCGGCCTGACCCTCGAAGCCGAGGGCTTGCGCGCCGCCATGGGCAGCCGCTGCATGGTGATCAACGACGACAGCTACCACCCGGTGCAGGTCGAAGCCGAAGTGATGGGCTTTTCCGGCAACAAGATTTTCCTGATGCCGGTGGGCAGCCTCGCCGGTATCGCCCCGGGTGCCCGCGTGGTGCCATTGGCCGATACCGGGCGCTTGCCGATGGGCATCAGCATGCTCGGGCGCGTGCTCGACGGCGCCGGCCGTCCGCTGGATGGCAAGGGCGGTATGAAGGCCGAGGACTGGGTGCCGATGGACGGCCCCACCATCAACCCGCTCAACCGCAACCCCATCAGCGTGCCGCTGGACGTGGGCATTCGCAGCATCAACGGTTTATTGACGGTCGGTCGCGGCCAGCGCCTGGGCCTGTTCGCCGGTACCGGTGTGGGTAAGTCGGTGCTGCTGGGCATGATGACGCGCTTTACCGAGGCCGACATCATCGTGGTCGGGCTGATCGGCGAGCGCGGCCGTGAGGTCAAGGAATTCATCGAGCACAGCCTGGGTGAAGAAGGCCTCAAGCGCTCGGTGGTGGTGGCGTCGCCTGCGGACGACGCGCCGCTGATGCGCCTGCGCGCCGCCATGTACTGCACACGCATCGCCGAATATTTTCGCGACAAGGGCAAGAATGTCCTGTTGCTGATGGACTCGCTCACGCGTTTCGCCCAGGCCCAGCGCGAGATCGCCCTGGCCATCGGCGAACCGCCCGCGACTAAAGGTTATCCGCCGTCGGTGTTCGCCAAGCTGCCCAAGCTGGTGGAGCGTGCCGGTAACGCCGAGGCGGGCGGGGGCTCGATCACCGCGTTCTACACCGTATTGTCCGAAGGCGATGACCAGCAGGACCCGATTGCCGACTCGGCGCGGGGCGTGCTCGACGGGCACATCGTGCTGTCGCGGCGCCTGGCCGAAGAGGGGCACTATCCGGCCATCGATATCGAAGCGTCCATCAGCCGGGTGATGCCGGCGGTGGTCACGCCGGAACACATGGCCCGCGCGCAATACTTCAAGCAGTTGTGGTCGCGTTACCAGCAGAGCCGCGACCTGATCAGCGTCGGTGCCTATGTGGCCGGTGGCGATCGCGAGACCGACCTGGCCATTGCCCTGCAACCGCAATTGGTGACCTACCTGCGCCAGGGCCTCAACGACAAGATCAGCATGGGCGAAAGCGAAGCGCATCTGCAGTCCATCTTCGCCCCCGCGCCAGGCGGCTAAGCCATGGCCAACAGCCGCGCCGCGCGCCTGGCCCCGGTGGTGGACATGGCCGAAAAGGCCGAAAAAGCCGCCGTGCAGCGCCTGGGGTATTTCCAGGGCCAGGTGCGCCTGGCGGAAAGCAAGCTGGGCGACCTGGAGCGCTTTCGCCTTGAGTACCAACAGCAGTGGATCGAGCGCGGCAGCAAGGGCGTGTCCGGCCAGTGGCTGATGGGGTACCAGGGCTTTCTCAATCAGCTGGAAACCGCCGTCGGCCAGCAGCGCCAGAGCCTGGCCTGGCACCAGAACAACCTCGACAAGGCCCGCGAAAGCTGGCAGGCGGCGTTCGCCCGCGTCGAAGGGTTGCGCAAGCTGGTGCAGCGTTATATCGATGAAGCGCGTGCGATTGAAGACAAGCGCGAGCAAAAGTTGCTGGATGAATTGTCCCAACGCCTTCCCCGCCAGGAACAGTTCTAACCAACGCAGCAGGAAAAAAATGTGGGAGGGGGCTTGCCCCGATTGCGGTGTATCAGCTGAGGATTTCTTGACTGGCACACTGCTATCGGGGGCAAGCCCCCTCCCACATTTGATTTGCTGTGTTGCTCAGATCGGGTTCGCCTGCTAAACCTTGTTGCACAGACCCATGACAAGGAAGCAGTCACATGTCAATCGAGTCAGAAGTATCCCTGGACGGGAAGAAGTTGACGATTTCAATCAAGGGCCGGTTCGATTTCGGCAGCCACCAGGCATTTCGCGAGGCTTACGAGCGTTACTACAAGGTGCCCGAGTCGTATGTGGTCGATCTTAAGGAAACCACCTACATGGACAGCTCGGCCCTGGGCATGCTGCTGCTGCTCCGGGACCATGCCGGTGGCGATGAGTCGCAAGTGCGCGTCAGCAACAGCAGCCCCGACGTGCGCAAGATCCTCGCCATTTCCAATTTCGACAAGCTGTTCGATATCTCGTGAGAGTCCTGGCCCCCTTGTCCGAGCCGCTGACCATCCTGATTGCCGAAGACAGTGCCGCCGACTTGCTGTTGTTGTCGACCATCGTGCGGCGTCAGGGTCACCATGTGCTCACCGCGACCAATGGCGAGCAGGCCGTTGAAGTGTTTGCGCGCGAGCGCCCGCAACTGGTGTTGATGGACGCGATGATGCCGGTGATGGATGGTTTTCTCGCTGCACGCTGGATCAAGCAGTTGGCGGGCGAGCAGTTGGTCCCCATCATCTTCCTGACCTCGCTGCGCGAAAACGCCGCACTGGCCGAGTGCCTGGATGCCGGTGGCGACGATTTTCTGCCCAAGCCCTACAACCAGCTGATCCTGGCCGCCAAGATCAACGCCATGGACCGCCTGCGGCGGTTACAAGCCATGGTGCTGCAGCAACGTGACCAGATCGCCCGGCACAATGATTACCTGTTACATGAGCAGCGCGCCGCCAAGGCCGTGTTCGACAAGGTCGCGCATTCGGGTTGCATCAACGCGGCGCCGAATATCCGCTACCTGCAATCGCCCTATGCGCTGTTCAACGGGGACTTGTTGCTGGCGGCCTATACGCCGTCCGGTGACATGCACGTGTTGCTCGGCGATTTCACCGGCCACGGCCTGCCGGCCGCTATCGGTGCCATGCCCCTGGCCGAAGTGTTCTACGGCATGACCGCCAAGGGCTATGGGCTGGCGCAGATCCTGCGCGAGATGAACGCCAAGCTCAAACGCATCCTGCCGGTGGACATGTTCTGCTGCGCCACCCTGTTGTGCCTGAGCACCGAGCGGCGCGTGGTGGAAGTGTGGAACGGCGGCATGCCCGAGGGCTATGTGCATGAGGTCGTCACCGGCAAGCGCACGCCGTTGATGTCGCGGCATCTGCCGTTGGGCGTGCTGTCGGCCCAGGCATTCGTTGACAGCACCGAAGTCTGGCCCATGGCCTTGGGCGACCGGGTGTTCCTGCTTTCCGACGGGGTGCTGGACACCGCCGACGCCAATGACCAGTTATTCGGCGCCGAGCGTTTGCAGCAGGTGTTTGCCGCCAACCGCGAGCCCGACCGCCTGTTCGAGGAGATCGAGCAGGCGTTGGCGGCCTTTCGCGGTGAGGCGCGGGACGACGTCAGCATGGTTGAAATCACCTTGCTGTCCGGCCAGCCGCTGCGCATGGCCGAACCTATGTATTCCGACAGTGGCCAGTCGTGCCCGCTGAATTGGTCGGTGAGTTTCGAATTTCGCGCGCAGACCCTCAGGCGCTACAACCCATTGCCGTATCTGCTGCAATTGCTGCTGGAGGTCCATGGCCTGCGTGAGCAGAGCGGTGCGCTCTATACGGTGATGGCCGAGTTGTATGCCAATGCCCTCGAGCATGGCGTACTGGGCCTGGATTCACAGCTCAAGCGCGACGCCGAAGGGTTTGCGCAGTATTACCGCCTGCGCAATGAGCGGCTGGCGCACTTGAACAGCGGCCATATCCGCGTGCATGTGCAGGTGACCCCGACTGCGCAGGGCGGCAAGATGACCTTGCGTGTCGAGGACAGCGGGCCGGGTTTCGATGTTGACGAAGTGCTGGCGCGGCCGTTGAACGCTGACCGTCTGTCCGGCCGTGGCTTGAACCTGGTGCGTCAACTGAGCGGCGACGTACGCTGGTCCGATGGCGGGCGCTGCGTCTGCGTGGAGTTTTGCTGGAAGGCTCTGGCATAATCCGTCAATTCTTGATCAAGGAGCGAGCAAGTGGTTGATCTACATCTGGACCCGGAGGTGTTGTCGGGTTTGCAAGAGGTCATGGAAGGTGAGTATCCCAAGTTGCTGGAAACCTTTCTCGATGATTCACAAAAGCGCATCGAAGCGTTGCGCACGGCGCGCGACGACGCCAAGGCGCTGGGGCGCATAGCGCACAGCTTCAAGGGCAGCAGTGGCAACCTGGGCGCGGTGCGCCTGGCGCAGTTGTGTCAGCGATTGGAAGCTGAGTCCGACGAGCCCGCATCGGATCTGGGCGCATTGGTTGACCAGATTGATCACGAGTTCGCGCTGGTCAAGCCGCTGTACGAATCGGAGCGCCAGCGTTTCAGCGCGTAAGCCTTCGCTGCAAACCTGGCCCGACTCTTGCTCTATCTCCAGGTACTGCATCCCCGTTCCCATGCAGTGGAGACCTTTACCTATGCCAGTCGCGCCCAATTCGCTTCTTCAGGCTGCCCCTGCGGCCAAGCCTCAAGCGCCTGTCGCCGCCCCTGCGGCAGCGGCTGCGGACCCACGGGACAAGGGCCCTGGCTTCGCTCAAGTGTTCGCCAACCAGGGCGCCAAACCGGCGCTGAAAACCGACAGCGCCCCGGGAAAATCGGCGCCTGCAGCGGCGGACGACACCGCTGCCGCCAGCACGCCGGCGCTTGCCGATAGCGGCAATCCCTTGCCTGCCAAGCCGTCCGACACCGATAAAGCGGCCGACACCGACAAAGCGGCCGACGACACACCCGTCGACCCGTCCCTGACGCAACAGGCCCCGACCGATACGCCGGTCGATCCGGCCTTGATTGCCGCGGTCACACCCGTCGCCGTCCCGCTGCAAACCCTGGTACCTGCGGGTGCCGTGGAGGATGACACGCCCCGACCGGTGGCTGCCGCTGCCGCCGTCGCCGTGGTCGATGAGGCCAAGTCGCCGGCCTTCGACCCCGCAGCCGACCCGCTGGACGCCATGCCTGCCGTGCGCCTGGCGATGGAGCAGGGCGGTCATGTGTCGGCCAGCAGCCAGGCACCGCAGAAAACGGCGCCCACCACGCCTCAGGATCAACCGACCGCTGCGCAGAATTTTGCGACCGGCCTGGCCACCATGGTCGATCAACAAGCCACCAAGGACAGCACCGACACCGGCGGCGACAAAGCCTTCGGCGCGCTGATCGATGACGGCCTCAAGGACCTCAAGGACGCCGGCAGCGACACCCGCGTGGACGACTTCGCCAACCGCCTGGCCGCGCTGACCCAGGCCGCCACGCCGAAAACCGCCAACGCCTTGCCACCCGTAGTCAACGCCCCGCTGGCCATGCACCAGAGCGGCTGGACCGAAGAAGTGGTCAACCGCGTGATGTACCTCTCCAGCGCCAGCCTCAAATCGGCCGAAATCCAATTGCAGCCGGCCGAACTGGGACGCCTGGATATCAAGGTCAACATGACGCCCGACCAGCAGGCCCAGGTGACTTTCATGAGCGGCCATGCGGTGGTGCGTGAAGCGCTGGAAAGCCAGTCCGGCCGCTTGCGCGAGATGTTCGCCCAGCAGGGCATGGGGCAGGTGGATGTGAACGTGTCCGACCAGTCCCGGGGGCAGGAACAGCAGCAACAGCAGGGCCAGGCGCGGGGTGTGAGCGCCAGGGCAGGACGCGGCGGTGACAGTGGCGGCCAGGTGGAGGTGGCTGAGGCCGTTGCGCCGGTGACACAGACCGTGATCGGCTCCAGCGCCGTCGACTACTACGCCTGAACCGAATCAAATGAAGATCCAAATGTGGGAGGGGGCTTGCCCCCGATGGCGGTGTATCAGCGACAGATTTGTTGACTGACACACTGCTATCGGGGGCAAGCCCCCTCCCACATTGGTTTGTGTTGCTGGCTTCTCAGACAACTCTGGCATAACACTTGCTCTTGCCTATCCGTAGATCTATGAATCCCCGAATAGTGACGGATTATTGGCATGGCGAAGAGCGACGACGCAGCAACTCCCCCCGCAGGCAAAGGCAAGCTCAAGCTGATCCTGCTGATTGTGCTGGGCCTGCTCCTGGCCATTGGCGCCTCGGTTGGCGGCACCTGGTACATCATGCACAGCAATGCAAGCAAGCCGGCACCCGCCGCCGACACCGCCACTAACGTCAAGCAACCGGCAATCTTCGAACCGATGCTGCCGGCCTTTGTCGCCAACTACAATCAGAACGGCCGCCAACGCTACTTGCAGGTGAGCATCACCTTGCTGGCGCGCAACCAGGCCGACCTGGACGCGCTCAAAGTGCACATGCCGGTGATCCGCAACAACCTGGTGATGCTGTTCTCGGGCCAGAGCTTCGACAGCCTGGCCACGCCGGTTGGCCAGGAAATGCTGCGCCAGAAGGTCACTGCCAGCGTGCAGGAAGTGGCCCAGAAAGAGCTCGGCAAAGTCGTGGTCGAGCAGGCGCTCTTCACTAACTTCGTATTGCAGTAGGATCACGACATGGCCGTGCAAGACCTGCTGTCCCAGGATGAAATCGACGCGCTGCTGCATGGCGTCGACGATGGTCTGGTACAGACCGAAATGGCTGCCGAGCCCGGCAGCGTCAAAAGTTACGACCTGACCAGCCAGGATCGCATCGTCCGTGGACGCATGCCGACCCTGGAAATGATCAACGAACGGTTCGCCCGTTACACCCGCATCAGCATGTTCAACATGCTGCGCCGCTCGGCGGACGTGGCGGTAGGCGGCGTGCAGGTGATGAAGTTCGGTGAATACGTGCACTCGCTGTACGTGCCCACCAGCCTCAACCTGGTCAAGATCAAGCCGCTGCGCGGCACCGCGTTGTTCATCCTCGACGCCAAGCTGGTGTTCAAGCTGGTGGACAACTTCTTCGGCGGCGACGGTCGTCACGCCAAGATTGAAGGCCGCGAATTCACCCCCACCGAACTGCGGGTGGTGCGCATGGTGCTGGAGCAGGCCTTCATCGACTTGAAGGAAGCCTGGCAGGCGATCATGGAAGTCAATTTCGAGTACATCAACTCGGAAGTGAACCCGGCCATGGCCAACATCGTCGGGCCGAGCGAAGCCATTGTGGTATCCACCTTCCACATCGAACTCGATGGCGGCGGCGGCGACCTGCACGTGACCATGCCGTACTCGATGATCGAGCCGGTGCGCGAAATGCTCGACGCCGGTTTCCAGTCCGACCTCGACGACCAGGACGAACGCTGGGTCAAGGCCCTGCGCGAAGACTTGCTGGACGTCGATGTGCCCCTGAGCGCCACCGTCGCCCGTCGCCAGCTGCGCCTGCGCGACATTCTGCACATGCAGCCGGGGGACGTGATCCCCGTGGAATTGCCGGAAGAACTGATCATGCGCGCCAACGGCGTGCCGTCGTTCAAGGTCAAGCTCGGCTCTCACAAAGGCAACCTGGCGTTGCAAGTGATCGAACCGATCAACCGCCGCTGATCAACATTCATTTTTGCTACGCCGAGGACATGTAATGGCTACCGAACACGAAAACACTTCCGCCGAAGACCAGGCCCTGGCTGACGAGTGGGCTGCGGCCCTGGAAGAAACCGGCGATGTCGGCCAGGACGATATCGATGCGCTGCTGGCCGCCGACGCCGCCTCCGCGCCGGCCGGCAAGCGCCTGACGATGGAAGAATTCGGCAGCGTGCCGAAAAACAACGACCCGGTGAGCCTCGACGGCCCGAACCTGGATGTGATCCTGGACATTCCGGTGTCGATTTCCATGGAAGTGGGCAGCACCGAAATCAATATCCGCAACCTGCTGCAGCTCAACCAGGGCTCGGTGATCGAGCTGGACCGCCTGGCCGGCGAGCCGTTGGACGTGCTGGTCAACGGCACGTTGATCGCCCATGGCGAAGTGGTGGTGGTCAACGAAAAGTTCGGCATCCGCCTGACCGACGTGATCAGCCCGAGCGAACGCATCAAGAAGTTGCGCTGAAATGAAGTACTCGATGGCGGGACTGTGGCTGGCGCTGCCATTGAGCGCGCTGGCGGCCGAACCGGTCGCGCAAGCGGCGGCGGCCCCTGCGGTCGGCAGCGTCGGCGGGCAATTGACGCAGTTGCTGCTCGGCCTGTTGCTGGTGATCGGCCTGATCTTTGTGCTGGCCTGGCTGATGCGCCGCGTGCAGCGTATCGGCCCGGGCAATGCCCAGGTGATCGAGCTGGTCGGCTCGCGTGCCCTCGGCCCGCGGGACCGGCTGGTGCTGGTGCAGGTGGGCGAGGAGCAGATCCTGCTCGGCATCACCCCCGGGCGCATTACCCCGTTGCACGTACTCAAGACCCCGGTGGACGCGGCCAAGACCGAGGCCGCCACGCCAGAATTCGCTCAGCGCCTGATGGAATTGCTGGGCAAGGATCAGAAGGATAAGAAGTAATGCGCGTTTTATTGACGCTCATGCTGTTGCTGGCAGCGCCGATGGCACTGGGCGCCGACCCGTTGTCGATCCCGGCGATCACCCTGGGCACCAATGCGGCCGGCGCACAGGAGTACTCGGTCAGCCTGCAGATCCTGCTGATCATGACCGCGCTGAGTTTCATTCCGGCGTTCGTCATGCTGATGACCAGCTTCACGCGGATCATCATTGTGTTCTCGATCCTGCGCCAGGCCCTGGGCCTGCAACAGACGCCGTCGAACCAGATCCTCACCGGCATGGCGCTGTTCTTGACGCTGTTCATCATGGCGCCGGTCTTCGACAAGGTGAACCAGCAGGCCCTGCAGCCTTACCTCGCGGAAAAGCTCACGGCACAGGACGCGATCGACAAGGCCCAGGGCCCGATCAAGGACTTCATGCTGTCGCAGACCCGCTCCAGCGACCTCGAGTTGTTCATGCGCCTGTCCAAGCGTACCGACATCGCCACCCCGGACCAGGCGCCGCTGACCATTCTGGTGCCGGCCTTCGTCACCTCGGAATTGAAGACCGCGTTCCAGATCGGCTTCATGATCTTCATCCCGTTCCTGATCATCGACCTGGTGGTGGCGAGCGTGCTGATGGCCATGGGGATGATGATGCTGTCGCCGCTGATTATCTCGCTGCCGTTCAAGATCATGCTGTTTGTGCTGGTGGACGGCTGGGCGCTGATTATCGGCACCCTGGCCGGCAGTTTCGGGGGGGTATAGGGTTATGACCCCGGAAGTTGCCGTCGACCTGTTCCGTGAAGCGCTGTGGCTGACCACCCTGATGGTCGCCGTGCTGGTGGTGCCGAGCCTGCTGGTCGGCCTGCTGGTGGCGATGTTCCAGGCCGCCACCCAGATCAACGAACAGACCCTGAGCTTCCTGCCGCGCCTGCTGGTGATGCTGATCACCCTGATCGTCGCCGGCCCGTGGCTGGTGCAAACCTTCATGGAATACATCCTGCAGCTGTACGGCAGTATTCCGCAGTTGATCGGCTGAGCGGATGCAGTCCTTGTTGGCTTTGACCGACACCCAGATCAGTACCTGGGTGGCCTCGTTCATCCTGCCGCTGTTTCGCGTCACGGCCATGTTGATGGCCATGCCGGTGTTCGGCACCACCCTGGTACCACGGCGCGTGCGCCTGTATTTCGCGGTGGCCATCACGGTCGTGATCGTGCCTGGGCTGCCGCCGATGCCGCCGGTCAACGCCCTGGACCTCAGTGCGCTGCTGCTGATTGCCGAACAGATCCTGATCGGCGCCATGCTGGGCTTTTCCCTGAGCCTGTTCTTCCAGGCGTTTGTGATTGCCGGGCAAATCATCTCGATCCAGATGGGCATGGGCTTTGCGTCCATGGTCGACCCCACCAACGGTGTGTCGGCGGCAGTGATCGGGCAGTTTCTGACCATGTTGGTGACCTTGCTGTTCCTGGCCATGAACGGCCATCTGGTGGCGTTCGAGGTGCTCACCGAAAGCTTCACCACCTTGCCGGTGGGCTCGGGGCTGGTGGTCAACCATTTCTGGGAGCTGGTAGGCCGCCTCGGCTGGGTGCTGGGCGCGTCCTTGCTGCTGGTGCTGCCGGCGGTCACCGCGCTGCTGGTGGTCAACATCGCGTTTGGCGTGATGACCCGCGCAGCGCCACAGTTGAACATTTTCTCGATTGGCTTCCCCTTGACGCTGGTGATGGGCATGGGGATTTTCTGGGTCGGCCTGGCTGACATTCTCAATCAGTATCAACCGCTGGCGACCGAAGCCCTGCAGTTCTTGCGTGACCTGGCACGGGCGCGCTGAGCCATGGCCGAGAGCGAGAGTGGTCAGGACAAGACAGAAGACCCCACGGAGAAACGTAAAAAGGACTCCAGGGAAAAGGGCGAGATCGCACGCTCCAAAGAGCTCAATACCGTTGCAACCATGATGGCCGGCGCCGGTGCCTTGCTGATCTATGGCGGTGGCTTGGCGCTGGACTTGCTGGAGCTGATGAAGCACAACTTCACTCTGCCCCGGGAGGTATTGCTCAACCCCGACTCCATGGGCCAGTACCTGCTGCATTCAGGCAAGATCGCGCTGCTGGCGGTGCAGCCGATTCTGATCACGTTGCTGCTGGCCGCGCTGATCGGCCCGGTCGCCCTTGGTGGCTGGCTGTTTGCCGCCGGCAGCATGGCCCCCAAGTTCAGCCGCATGAACCCGGGCGCCGGGCTCAAGCGCATGTTTTCCACCAAGGCCCTTGTAGAGCTGCTCAAGGCGTTGGCCAAATTCATCCTGATTCTGTTCGTGGCGCTGGCGGTATTGTCGTCTGACATCGACGACCTGCTGCGCATCGCCCATGAACCGCTGGAGTCGGCGATCATCCACAGCCTGCAAGTGGTGGGCTGGAGCGCGTTGTGGATGTCCGCCGGGTTGATCATCATCGCGGCGGTGGACGCGCCGATCCAGTTGTGGGAAAGCCACAAGAAACTGCTGATGACCAAGCAGGAAGTGCGCGACGAACACAAGGACCAGGAAGGGCGCCCGGAGGTCAAGCAGCGCATCCGCCAACTGCAGCGGGAAATGTCCCAGCGCAAGATGATGGCCTCGGTGCCCGACGCTGATGTAATCATCACCAACCCGACCCACTACGCCGTGGCCCTCAAGTACGACCCGGAGAAGGGCGGCGCGCCGATGCTGCTGGCCAAGGGCAGCGACTTCACCGCGCTGAAAATCCGCGAAATCGCCGTGGCCAACGACATTCTGCTGCTGGAATCGCCGGCGCTGGCACGCTCGATTTTCTACTCCACGGATCTGGACCAGGAAATCCCCGCCGGGTTGTACCTGGCGGTGGCCCAGGTGTTGGCCTACGTCTACCAGATCCGCCAATACCGGGCGGGCAAGGGCAAGCGGCCTGATCCGCTCAAGGACCTGCCGATCCCGCCGGATTTGCGTCGCGATTCCTGAACGCTGCTGCTCACTGCAGGAGCGGGCTTGCTCGCGAAAAACTCACCGTCGCCGCGTTCATCCTGACTCCCTGCGTTATCGTTACCCGCCTTCGCGAGCAAGCTCGCTCCTACAGAGGTGTGCGGTCTGCCTGTCAACTTTGACAGTAGCCATAACGCCGCCTTCACTGTTTGATACAGCGATGAGCCGCGCAGCCATGCGCGGCTCGGGAGGCGGCGATGGGCAGGGGCACGGTCAGGTGGTGCGATGCGGTCAAGGGCATTGGCTTCAAGGCTCTGGATCGCGATGGCAATGAGGTTGCCGTTCAGTCGACAGCCATCAAAAACATTGAATCCCCGCAGGCGCCTCCCAATCCGCGAACCTTGCGCAAGCGCCAAAAGCCTTCGGATGCATGATCCGCTACCTCGCCTGCCTACCACCCATCGTCGACCCGCGTCTACCTGTCAACTTTGACAGTAGCCAAGCGTGGGTTTGCCACGGTTTCATTTACACACCAGAGACTGCGCGCATGTAGTACACGAGATGCAGGGAGAGCGGGATTGAAGGTGGCTACGGGGACTGTCAGATACTTCGTTTGGACCAGGGGTGATTGGTTGATCAAACCTGATTGCGGGGGAGAGGATGTGTTTATCAATGGGGAAGACTGGCGCTGCACCGCGCTTTGGTTTGGTAAGCGCATGGAGTTTCAAATGGTTCATCGACCTAAGGGGATCTATGCGTTGCCCGTCAAGCAGTGCAGCCCAGGTGAACCGGGTCTTAAGTGAAGTTGATCGTTCCCACGCTCCCGCGTGGGAATGCAGCCTGTGACGCTCTGCGTCACAACGTGCTCAGGGCTTGAGCCGTGCACGGATGGCGGGAAGCGGAGCGTCCCAGGCGGCATTCCCACGCAGAGCGTGGGGACGATCAAATGAATCTATTGCCTGATACACCGCCATCGGGGGCAAGCCCCCTCCCACAGGTGGACCGTGTCAACCGCTGCTTGCGGTGCTCGTCAGTCCTGCGCCCGTCCGCTGCGTTTGCAGCGGTGTACGGTGACTAGAGAGCGAGTTTCCTAGGGGCAACCCCAAATCCATGTCGGAAATTTCCTCGGCATTGCCCGGCTGCACACAAAACCAAATGTGGGAGGGGGCTTGCCCCCGATGGCGGTGTATCAGTCAATCAATTCATCACTGAACCACCGCTATCGGGGGCAAGCCCCCTCCCACATTTGAATTGATTGCATCCAGTAGATTTGGTCGCTGGCAAAGTCATCCCAGCCACAGGACAAAAGTTGGAAGGCTTCTTGCAATACCGCTTCCAGGACGCCTCCCGGCGTCAAAACTTTGCTTCAAGGACACGAGGAATACCGGTGGTAGATCGCTCTCAAATGCTCAGCACGGCCCGTGGCACCCTGACAGACCTGTCGCGGGGCAACCTGGGTGTGCCGTTGCTGTTGCTGGTGATGCTGGCAATGATGATGTTGCCGATGCCGCCGTTCCTGCTCGACGTGTTCTTCACCTTCAACATCGCCCTGTCGGTGGTGGTGCTGCTGGTGTGCGTGTACGCCTTGCGACCACTGGATTTCGCGGTGTTCCCGACGATTCTGCTGGTGGCGACCCTGCTGCGCCTGGCATTGAACGTAGCTTCCACGCGGGTGGTGATGCTCCACGGCCAGGACGGTCACGCCGCCGCCGGCAAGGTGATCCAGGCCTTCGGTGAAGTGGTGATCGGCGGCAACTACGTGGTCGGTATCGTGGTGTTCGCGATCCTGATGATCATCAACTTCGTGGTGGTGACCAAGGGCGCCGGGCGGATTTCCGAGGTGAGCGCGCGGTTTACCCTGGATGCGATGCCCGGCAAGCAGATGGCCATCGACGCCGACCTCAACGCCGGCCTGATCGACCAAGGCCAGGCCAAGGCCCGCCGGGCGGAAGTCGCCCAGGAGGCCGAGTTCTACGGCTCCATGGACGGCGCCAGCAAATTCGTACGTGGTGACGCCATCGCCGGCCTGTTGATCCTGTTCATCAACCTGATCGGCGGTGTGGCCGTGGGTATGTTCCAGCACGGCATGACCTTTGGCGATGCGGGCAAGGTGTACGCCTTGCTGACCATTGGTGACGGTTTAGTGGCGCAATTGCCATCACTGTTGTTATCCACAGCCGCCGCGATCATGGTGACCCGTGCGTCGGGCTCCGAAGACATGGGCAAGCAGATCAGCCGCCAGATGTTCGCCTCGCCCAAGGCGTTGGCGGTGGCCGCAGGCATCATGGCCGTCATGGGCATCGTGCCGGGCATGCCCCATTTTTCGTTCCTGAGCATGGCAGCACTGGCGGGTGGCGGAGCCTACCTGTTCTGGAAAAAGCAGAATGCGGTCAAGGTCCAGGCCTTGCAAGAGGTCGCACGCCAGCAGGAATTGCTGCCATCCCCGGCCCGCGCCCAGGAAACCAAGGAGTTGGGCTGGGACGACGTGACCCCGATCGACATGATCGGCCTGGAAGTCGGCTACCGCCTGATTCCGCTGGTGGACCGCAACCAGGGCGGCCAGTTGCTGGCGCGGATCAAGGGCGTGCGCAAGAAACTGTCCCAGGACCTGGGCTTTTTGATGCCCACCGTGCATATCCGCGACAACCTCGACCTGGCCCCCAGCGCCTACCGCCTGACCTTGATGGGCGTGATCCTGGCCGAAGCCGAGATCTACCCGGACCGGGAGCTCGCGATCAACCCAGGGCAAGTGTTCGGTACGCTCAACGGCATTACCGCCAAAGATCCGGCTTTCGGCCTGGAAGCGGTGTGGATCGAAGTCAGCCAGCGCAGCCAGGCGCAATCGCTGGGTTACACCGTGGTCGACGCCAGCACCGTGGTCGCCACCCACCTCAACCAGATTCTCTACAAGCACTCCCACGAGCTGATCGGCCACGAGGAAGTCCAGCAATTGATGGGCCTGCTGGCCAAGGCCTCGCCGAAACTGGCCGAAGAGCTGGTGCCGGGCGTGCTGTCGCTGTCGCAATTGCTCAAGGTGCTGCAGGCCCTGCTCGCCGAACAAGTGCCGGTACGCGATATTCGCAGCATTGCCGAGGCCATCGCCAACAACGCCGCCAAGAGTCAAGATACTGCCGCGCTGGTGGCGGCGGTGCGCGTCGGTTTGTCCCGCGCAATCGTGCAAAGCATTGTAGGCGTTGAGTCTGAGCTGCCTGTTATCACCTTGGAGCCAAGGTTGGAACAGATATTGCTCAATAGTATTCAGAAGGCAGGGCAAGGCCAGGAAGAGGGCGTTTTGCTGGAGCCAAGCATGGCTGAAAAGCTGCAGCGTTCGTTGATCGAAGCCGCGCAGCGCCAGGAAATGCAGGGCCAACCGGTGATTCTGCTGGTGGCCGGTCCGGTCCGCGCGATGTTGTCGCGCTTTGGACGCCTGGCAGTACCGAATTTGCACGTGTTGGCTTACCAGGAAATTCCTGACAATAAGCAAGTGACTATCGTCGCGACAGTAGGGCCCAACGGCTGAGGGTAGTGGGTTATGCAAGTGAAGCGTTTTTTCGCCGCCGATATGCGTCAGGCCATGAAGTTGGTCCGCGATGAGCTGGGCGCCGATGCCGCGATTATCGGTAACCGTCGTATTGCCGGCGGTGTCGAGCTGACGGCTGCCCTGGATTACGCCCCACAGGCCCTGGCGCCACGCGTGCCGAACATGGAGCTTGAGGACGAGCTGCGCAAGACCGCTTCGCGCATCGTCTCGGCCCAGGCCGAACTGAGCATGCGCGGCGACAGCGACGCCACCACCAATCGCCAGTTGTTCGCCGGCCTGCCGCTGACCGCGTCCGAGCCGCTGGTGGAACCCACGTTTGTCGAACCGCCACGTCCCGCTGCGCCAGCCCAGGCCGCCGCAGTCGATCAGCGCGTGTTCGATTCGATGCGCTTTGAACTCAATGGCCTGCGCGAACTGCTTGAAGTGCAACTCGGTTCCCTGGCCTGGACCCAATTGCAAGGCAGCAAGCCGCAGCAGGCCAACCTGTGGCGTCGCCTGCAACGCATCGGCCTGTCCGGCCCGTTGTCCCGTGACCTGCTGGCGCTGACCGCCGAAGTCGAGGAGCCGCGCCAGGCCTGGCGCATGCTGCTGGCGCACCTGGCGCGCATGATTGCCACCCCGGAAATCGAACCCCTGGAAGAGGGCGGTGTGATCGCCATGGTCGGCCCCGCCGGCATGGGCAAGACCACCACCCTGGCCAAGCTGGCCGCCCGTTATGTGCTCAAGTACGGCGCGCAGAACATCGCGCTGGTGAGCATGGACAGCTACCGCATCGGTGCCCAGGAACAGCTCAAGACCCTGGGCCGCATCCTCAATGTGCCGGTGACCCACGTCGACCCGGGCCAGTCCCTGGCCAACGCCCTCGACCCGC
Source organism: Pseudomonas orientalis (assembly GCF_001439815.1). Taxonomy (GTDB): domain Bacteria; phylum Pseudomonadota; class Gammaproteobacteria; order Pseudomonadales; family Pseudomonadaceae; genus Aquipseudomonas; species Aquipseudomonas orientalis. The sequence continues at coordinate 304,575 of NZ_JYLM01000001.1, forward strand.
TGCTGCGCAAGCGCGTGGTGCTGATCGATACCGCCGGCCTGCAAGCCAGCGACCCGGCTCTGCGCATGCAGCTCGAAAGCCTGGCCGGGCGTGGCATCAAGTCGAAAAATTACCTGGTGCTTGCAACCACCAGCCAGAAACAGGTTCTTACCGCTGCCTACCACAGCTATAAGCGCTGCGGCCTGTCCGGTTGTATCCTGACCAAACTGGATGAAACCGCCAGCCTGGGCGAAGTGTTGAGCCTGGCAATCAGTCATGAACTACCGGTCGCCTACCTGACCGACGGGCCGCGGATCCCGGATGATTTGCATCTGCCGCGCCGTCATCAGCTGGTCAGCCGTGCTGTCAGCGTGCAAATGCAAGACGAGCCTAGCGAGGAAGCGATGGCCGATATGTTCGCCGACCTTTATCACAACCCGGCAAAACGGGTGGGATGAGGCAGGATGAACACCGTGAAATGTACCTACATCGATGGCCTGCAAGCGATACACGCGGCCAAGCCATGTAGCCTGCGTCTAAGCAAGACAAGGTAAAGAAATAAAATGGGCAGCATGCATCCCGTACAGGTGATCGCGGTGACCGGCGGCAAAGGTGGCGTCGGCAAAACTAACGTGTCAGTGAATTTGTCCCTGGCCCTGGCAGAGCTTGGCCGTCGCGTCATGCTGCTGGATGCTGACCTGGGCCTGGCGAACGTGGACGTTCTGCTGGGGCTGACACCCAAACACACGCTCGCCGACGTCATCGAAGGCCGCTGTGAGCTGCGCGATGTGCTGCTGCAGGGCCCCGGGGGTATCCGCATCGTGCCGGCCGCCTCCGGCACCCAGAGCATGGTGCACCTGAGCCCGGCGCAGCATGCCGGCCTGATCCAGGCCTTCAGCGATATCGGCGACAACCTCGACGTGCTGGTGATCGACACCGCCGCCGGGATCGGCGAGTCGGTGGTCAGCTTTGTACGCGCAGCGCAAGAAGTGCTGCTGGTGGTCTGCGACGAACCCACCTCGATCACCGACGCCTACGCCCTGATCAAACTGCTTAACCGTGATTACGGCATGAACCGCTTCCGCGTGCTGGCCAATATGGCCCAGAGCCCGCAGGAAGGGCGCAACCTGTTCGCCAAGTTGACCAAGGTCACGGATCGCTTTCTCGATGTCGCCTTACAATACGTTGGCGCAGTTCCCTACGACGAGTGTGTACGCAAGGCCGTGCAAAAGCAGCGTGCGGTCTACGAAGCGTTCCCTCGTTCCAAATGCGCCTTGGCGTTCAAGGCTATTGCCCAGAAGGTCGATACCTGGCCGTTGCCCGCCAACCCGCGGGGGCATCTGGAGTTTTTCGTCGAGCGATTGGTGCATCAGACGAGCGCAGGACCGGTGCTATGACAGCGAACGGCTACAACGCCTACAAGAAATCCGCCCGTGACAGCCAGGGCGAGTTGATCGAGCGCTACGCGCCATTGGTCAAGCGCATTGCCTACCACCTGTTGGCACGCCTGCCCGCGAGCGTCCAGGTCGAAGACTTGATCCAGGCCGGCATGATCGGCCTGCTCGAAGTGTCGACCAAATATGACGCGAGCAAGGGCGCGAGTTTCGAGACGTACGCGGGTATCCGTATCCGTGGCGCGATGCTCGATGAGGTGCGTAAAGGCGACTGGGCGCCGCGTTCGGTGCACCGCAATACGCGCATGGTCAGTGACGCAATTCGGGCAATTGAAGCAAAAACCGGTCGTGACGCTAAAGATCATGAAGTTGCGGCCGAACTCCAATTGAGTCTCGACGATTATTACGGGATTTTGAACGATACCTTGGGCAGCCGCCTGTTCAGTTTCGACGACCTGTTGCAGGACGGCGAACACGAAGGGCTGCACGAGGACGGCGCGAGCGCGCATATGGAGCCGTCGCGCGATCTGGAAGATGAACGTTTCCAGGGAGCGTTGGCGGAGGCCATTGCCAATTTGCCGGAGCGCGAGCGCCTGGTGTTGGCGCTGTACTACGACGAAGAGCTGAACCTCAAGGAAATCGGTGAGGTCCTGGGGGTCAGCGAATCGCGTGTCAGCCAGTTGCATAGCCAGTGCGCGGCCCGCTTGCGGGGGCGGTTGGGAGAGTGGCGCGCGCGCTGACAGGCAGTGTGGGGACACTGCAGACGCTACCGCGAAGGTTTCGGCCTTTGCGGATTCGCTCCGTGGTGCCCTGGGCAGTCCTTTTTGTGTAACGCCTGTTGATTGAAGTGGCGCGTCCAGGTGCTGGGCGCGTTTAAGACTGCTTGGAGGTCGAATTGGACAAGAACATGAAAATCCTCATCGTTGATGACTTCTCAACGATGCGGCGGATCATAAAAAACCTGTTGCGTGACCTTGGGTTCACTAACACGGTCGAGGCGGATGACGGCATTACGGCGATTCCGATCCTCAACAGCGGCAGCATCGACTTTCTGGTAACCGACTGGAACATGCCGGGCATGACCGGTATCGATTTGCTGCGCCATGTGCGCGCCGATGAAAAACTGCGCAGCCTGCCGGTGTTGATGGTGACCGCCGAAGCCAAGCGTGAACAGATCATCGAAGCCGCCCAAGCCGGGGTCAACGGTTACGTGGTCAAGCCATTCACAGCGTTGGCCTTGAAAGAGAAGATCGAAAAAATCTTCGAACGCATCCACGGCTAATGCCATCGCGGGGGAGCTATGGAGCATAACGAAACGTCACAGGGCGACTTTGAGTCGACCCTGAAAAAGCACGCTCACCAGTTGGTCGACAGCCTGGAAAAAGGCCAGTTCGCCGACGCGGTGCAGTTGATCCATGAGCTTAACCAGACCCGTGACCGCGGCCTGTACCAGGAAGTGGGCAAGCTCACACGCGAGCTGCACAGTGCGATCGTCAATTTCCAGATTGACCCGCGCATGCCCCAGGCCGAAGAAATTTCGCAGATCACCGATGCCACTGAACGCCTGTCCTATGTGGTCAGGCTGACCGAGGCGGCGGCCAACCGCACCATGGACCTGGTGGAAAACGCCACGCCTCTGGTCAACGGCATGGCCAGCGAAGCCCAGGCCCTGAGCCTGGACTGGGGCCGCTTCATGCGCCGCGAAGTGGGGGCTGAAGAGTTCCGTGAGCTGGCCCGTCGCGTCGACGGTTTTCTGTCGCGCAGCGAACAGGAAAACCGCACGGTGGCCAGCAACCTCAACGATATTCTGCTGGCCCAGGATTACCAGGACCTCACAGGCCAGGTGATCAAGCGGGTGACCCAACTGGTCACCGAAGTGGAAAGCAACCTGCTCAAACTGGTGCTCATGGCCGGCCAGGTCGACCGTTTTGCCGGCATCGAACATGACCGCGAAGCGATCCTCTCGGAAAAAGATCCACAAAAACATCTCGCCAAGGGTGAAGGTCCGCAGATTCATGCCGATAAACGTGAAGACGTTGTATCGGGTCAAGATGATGTCGATGACCTGTTATCCAGTTTAGGCTTCTAAGGAGCACACCCATGAGCTTCGGCGCCGATGAAGAAATCCTTCAGGATTTCCTTGTAGAGGCCGGCGAAATTTTAGAGCAACTGTCCGAACAACTGGTCGAGCTGGAAAGCCGACCGGATGATGCGAACCTGCTCAATGCAATTTTTCGCGGTTTTCACACTGTAAAAGGGGGCGCCGGCTTCCTCCAGCTCCATGAGCTGGTGGAGTGCTGCCACATCGCCGAGAACGTGTTCGACATCCTGCGCAAGGGTGAGCGTCAGGTTGACTCGGAATTGATGGACGTGATTCTCGAAGCACTGGATGCGGTCAACGGCATGTTCAGCGAAGTGCGCGAACGTGCACCGATCACTGCCGCCACCCCGGAACTGCTGGCCGCCCTGGCGCGCCTGGCTGAACCGGCTGCCGAAGCGCCGGCGGTGCAAGCCACGCCTGAGCCGGTGGTGGAAGCCGAGGCGGATGTGACCGATAGCGAGTTCGAGCAACTGCTCGACTCGCTCAATGCGGTCAAGGCCGAGGCTGAAGCACCGGCCGCAAAGGCGCCGGTCGCCACGCCGACCAGCGAAGACATTACCGACGCCGAATTCGAATCCCTGCTCGACCAGTTGCATGGCAAAGGCCAGTTCGCAGCCGACGCCGTGGCACCGGTGCCACCGCCTGAGGCGCCGCCCGCCAATGCCAGCACCGATATTACCGACGATGAGTTCGAGGCACTGCTCGACCAACTGCATGGCAAAGGCACGTTTGTCGCCGACGCCTTGCCGCAAGTCGCAGCTACTGCCAGCGCCACCGCGCCAGCCACCCCGGCCGCCAAGGCTGGACCGGCCGGTGACGGGCTGATCTCCGACAACGAATTCGAAGCGTTGCTCGACGAGTTGCACGGCAAGGGCAAGTTCACCGAGGTGGCCCCGGCCGCAGCCGCTCCCGCAGCCGCAGCAGTCGCTACGCCCGCACCGGTTGCCGCCAAAGCCGCAGCGCCGGCTGCCAAGCCCGCGCCTGCTGCGGCTGCGGCGCCAGCCCCGGCGCGTGCTGCCCCGGCACCGGTCGCGGACAAGCCTGCCAGTGAAGCCGAAACCACCGTGCGCGTGGACACCGCGCGCCTGGACGACATCATGAACATGGTCGGCGAACTGGTACTGGTGCGTAACCGCCTGGTGCGCCTGGGTCTGAACAGTGGCGACGAAGCCATGCAGAAGGCCGTGTCGAACCTCGACGTGGTCACCGCCGACTTGCAGACCGCCGTGATGAAAACGCGGATGCAGCCGATCAAGAAAGTCTTCGGCCGCTTCCCGCGCCTGGTTCGCGACCTGGCGCGCCAGCTCAAGAAAGAAATCAACCTGGAACTGGTGGGCGAAGAAACCGACCTGGACAAAAACCTGGTCGAGGCCCTGGCCGACCCGCTGGTCCACTTGGTGCGCAACGCCGTCGACCACGGCGTGGAAACCCCGGAAGAACGCGAAGCCTCGGGCAAGTCACGCAACGGCAAGGTGATCCTGGCGGCGGAGCAGGAGGGCGACCACATCCTGCTGTCGATCACCGATGACGGCAAAGGCATGGACCCGGCCATCTTGCGCAATATCGCGGTCAAGCGCGGCGTGATGGACAAGGACGCCGCCGACCGCCTGACCGACACCGAGTGCTACAACCTGATCTTCGCGCCGGGTTTCTCGACCAAGACCGAGATTTCCGACGTGTCCGGCCGTGGCGTCGGCATGGACGTGGTGAAGACCAAGATCAGCCAGCTCAACGGCTCGATCAATATCTACTCGACCAAGGGCCAGGGCTCCAAGATCGTCATCAAGGTGCCGTTGACCCTGGCGATCATGCCGACCCTGATGGTGATGCTGGGCAACCAGGCGTTCGCCTTCCCGCTGGTCAACGTCAACGAGATCTTCCACCTCGACCTGTCGCGCACCAACGTGGTGGACGGCCAGGAAGTGGTGATCGTGCGCGACAAGGCCTTGCCGCTGTTCTACCTCAAGCGCTGGCTGGTGGCGTCGGCCAAGCATGAAGAGCAGCGCGAAGGCCATGTGGTGATTCTCTCGGTGGGCACCCAGCGCATCGGCTTTGTGGTCGATCAACTGGTGGGCCAGGAAGAAGTGGTGATCAAGCCTTTGGGCAAGATGCTGCAGGGCACCCCGGGCATGTCGGGCGCCACCATCACCGGTGACGGCCGCATCGCGCTGATTCTCGATGTTCCGAGCATGCTCAAGCGTTACGCCGCACGGCGTATTTGATTCTGGCGGGGCAGGGCACCAGTGCCCGCCCCGTCTAACGGAGTGTTTATGGCAGTCAAGGTCCTGGTGGTGGACGATTCGGGTTTCTTCCGCCGCCGCGTCTCGGAGATTCTTTCCGCCGATCCAACGATCCAGGTAGTCGGCACGGCCACCAACGGCAAAGAGGCGATCGATCAAGCCATTGCGTTGAAGCCGGACGTGATCACCATGGACTACGAAATGCCGATGATGGATGGCATCACGGCCGTGCGTCATATCATGCAACGTTGCCCGACACCGGTGTTGATGTTCTCCTCGCTGACCCACGAAGGCGCCCGGGTGACCCTGGATGCGCTGGATGCCGGCGCGGTGGACTTCCTGCCGAAGAATTTCGAAGACATCTCGCGCAACCCCGAGAAGGTCAAGCAGATGCTGTGCGAGAAGGTGCACAGCATTTCGCGCAGTAACCGGCGCAGTCTGTTCAGCGCGCCTGCACCTGCGCCGGCGCCGGTTGCCGCACCTGCTGCGTCCACCGGCTCTACGTTCGGTCGCCCGGCGCCCGCGCCTGCTCCAGTCGCACGTACAGCCCCGCCGCCGGTGCGCACATCTTCGCCCGCTGCCGCCCATTCGCCCGCGCCCAAGCGCAAGGCCTACAAGCTGGTCGCCATCGGCACGTCCACCGGCGGCCCGGTCGCCCTGCAGCGGGTATTGACCCAACTGCCGGCCAACTTCCCGGCGCCGATCGTGTTGATCCAACACATGCCCGCCGCGTTCACCAAGGCCTTTGCCGAGCGCCTGGACAAGCTGTGCCGCATCAGCGTCAAGGAAGCCGAGGACGGCGACATCCTGCGCCCTGGCCTGGCGCTGCTGGCGCCAGGTGGCAAGCAGATGATGGTGGACGGTCGTGGCGCGATCAAAATCCTGCCGGGCGACGAACGCCTCAACTACAAGCCGTGCGTGGACATCACCTTCGGTTCGGCGGCCAAGTCCTACGGCGACAAAGTTCTGGCGGTGGTGCTCACCGGCATGGGCGCCGATGGTCGTGAAGGCGCGCGCCTGCTCAAGCAAGGCGGCAGCGCCATCTGGGCCCAGGACGAAGCCAGCTGCGTGATCTATGGCATGCCCATGGCCATCGTCAAGGCCGACCTGGCTGACGCCGTCTACAGCCTGGACGACATCGGCAAGCACCTGGTGGAGGCCTGCCTCTGATGGATGTCTTGAGCCTGATCGGCATCACCCTGGCGTTTGTCGCCATCATCGGCGGCAACTACCTGGAAGGCGGCCACCTCGGCGCCCTGGCCAACGGCCCGGCGGCGCTGATCGTGATAGGCGGCACCGTGGGCGCGGCGTTGCTGCAGTCGCCGCTGAGCTCGTTCAAGCGCGCCATGCAGATCCTGGTGTGGATCATTTTTCCGCCACGGGTCGACATGCCAGGCGGCATTGACCGCGTGGTCAACTGGAGCCTCACCGCCCGCAAGGAAGGTTTGCTGGGCCTGGAAGGCGTGGCCGATGCCGAGCCCGACAGCTATGCCCGCAAGGGTCTGCAGCTGTTGGTGGATGGCGCCGAGCCGGAGGCGATCCGCAGCATCCTCGAGGTGGATTTCTACACCCAGGAAAGCCGTGACATCAATGCGGCCAAGGTGTTTGAAAGCATGGGCGGCTACGCGCCGACCATCGGCATCATCGGCGCGGTGATGGGCCTGATCCACGTGATGGGCAACCTGGCCGACCCTTCGCAACTGGGCAGCGGCATTGCCGTAGCATTCGTTGCGACGATTTATGGCGTGGCCAGTGCCAACCTGGTGCTGCTGCCGGTGGCAAGCAAGCTCAAGTCGATTGCCATGCGCCAGTCCCGCTACCGCGAAATGCTGCTCGAAGGCATCCTGTCGATTGCCGAGGGCGAAAACCCGCGCTCCATCGAATTGAAGCTCCAGGGCTTCTCGGATTGATGGGTATGAACCCTGTAGGAGCGAGCTTGCTCGCGAAAATCGTCAACGATAACGCGGGTATCCTGGATAAACGCGTTGCTCTCGGGTTTTTCGCGAGCAAGCTCGCTCCTACAGGTGATTCGGTTTGTGGAGGGGAGTGCCTGTGAGCCGTCGCCGTCGCGAGCCTGAAGAACACGTCAACCATGAACGCTGGCTGGTGTCCTACGCGGATTTCATCACCCTGCTGTTTGCATTTTTCGTGGTGATGTACTCGATCTCGTCGATCAACGAAGGCAAGTACAAGATCATTTCCCAGGCATTGGTGGGGGTGTTCAACGATTCCGAGCGTGCGCTCAAGCCGATTCCCATTGGCGAAGAGCGGCCCAAGACAGTGACGCCGGCCAAACCACTGGTCAACGACAGCGATGAAACCGCTGCCGGCATCGGTGGCACCAGCGACCCGCTCAAAAGCATCGCCGACGATATCAGCGCCGCGTTTGGTGACCTGATCAAGTCCAACCAGATGACCGTGCGCGGCAATGAGCTGTGGGTGGAGATCGAACTGAATTCCAGCCTGTTGTTCGCCAGCGCCGATGCGCTGCCCAGCGACCAGGCCTTCACCATCATCGACAAGGTGGCGGCGATCCTCAGGCCGTTTGAAAACCCGATCCACGTCGAAGGCTTTACCGACAATGTGCCGATCAGTACCGCGCAGTACCCGACCAACTGGGAACTGTCCTCGGCGCGCGCGGCGAGTATCGTGCGCATGCTCGCGATGCAGGGGGTCAACCCTCAGCGCCTGGCGTCGGTGGGCTATGGTGAATTCCAGCCGGTGGCCAATAACGCCACGGTCGAAGGCCGCGGGCGTAACCGGCGCGTGGTGCTGGTGGTGTCACGTAACCTGGATGTACGCCGCAGCCTGACCGGCACCGGCACGGCGAATGCAACACCGGATGCGGCATTGAGGCGTGCTGGCACACAAACTGCACCGGCCCCTGCAAAGCCGCCGGTGCGGACAAGCTCCGTCAATTCTCCGTCACCGGCTCAATAACCCATGCAATGTCTCGGTCGCGCCTGTGCCCGCCGGGAGGAATCAACCGAATGAGAGTCTGGGCAGTTGCCAATCAAAAGGGTGGAGTCGGCAAGACCACCACGTCCATCGCTTTAGCCGGCTTGCTGGCCGAGGCGGGCAAGCGCGTGGTCGTGGTCGACCTCGACCCCCATGGCTCCATGACCAGCTATTTCGGCTACGACCCGGATGCACTGGAACACAGTTGCTACGACCTGTTCCTGCACAAGGGCAGCGTGCCGAGCGACTTGCCCGGGCAACTGCTGCTGCCCACCAGCAATGACAGTATTTCGCTGTTGCCGTCCAGCACCGCCCTGGCCACCCTTGAGCGTCAGTCGCCGGGCCAGAGCGGCCTGGGCCTGGTGATCGCCAAGACCCTGGCGCAACTGTGGCAGGATTTCGACTACGCGATCATCGACAGCCCGCCGTTGCTCGGCGTGCTGATGGTCAATGCCCTGGCGGCCAGCCAGCAGCTGGTGATCCCGGTACAGACCGAGCACCTGGCCGTCAAAGGTCTGGAGCGCATGGTCAGCACCCTGGCGATGATCAACCGTTCGCGCAAACAGGCGTTGCCGTACAGCATCGTGCCGACCTTGTTCGACCGGCGTACCCAGGCGTCCCTCGGCACCCTGCGCGTACTGCGCGATGGCTACCCGGACAGCATCTGGAATGGCTACATCCCGGTGGACACGCGCCTGCGCGACGCCAGCCGCGCAGGGCTTACGCCGTCGCAATTCGACGGCAAGAGCCGTGGCGTACTGGCGTACCGGGCGTTGCTCAAGCACCTGCTGTCCCAGCAACTCGTGGCGCAGGTGGCGTGATGAACCGTCCCGTTCAATTCAAGACCCGGCCGCAACTGGCACTGGAATCCTACCTGGATGCCTTGCTGCAGGATGCGACCGCCGAAGAACTGCCGGAGCCGATTCAGGTGCCGGAGCCGATCGTCGAGGCTGAAGCTGCGCTGGATGAGTTCCAGTTGGCGGTGCTCGAGGAGCAGGCCCGCGACGCCCTGGTCGAGGCGCTGCCCGTGGTGGTGCCGATCTCGCCTGAGGTAGCGGCGCCGGTGGTGGTCGAGCCGATCGTGCAAGTGCACCTGCCGCCGAGCATCACGCCGCCGCCGGTAACCGGCGATGGTCGCCCGTCATGGGCCGCCGAGCCGTTCGAGTGCCTGCTGTTCGATGTGGCCGGCTTGACCCTGGCGGTGCCGCTGGTGTGCCTGGGCTCGATCTATTCCCTGGAAGGCCAGGAGCTGACGCCACTGTTCGGGCAACCGGAGTGGTTTCTCGGCATCCTGCCCAGCCAGGCCGGCAATCTCAAGGTGCTGGACACCGCGCGCTGGGTGATGCCCGACCGCTACCGCGACGACTTTCGCCAGGGCCTGCAGTACGTGATCTCGGTGCAGGGTTACGAGTGGGGGCTGGCGGTGCATCAAGTCAGCCGCTCGTTGCGCCTGGACCCGAACGAAATCAAATGGCGCAGCCACCGTGGCCAACGGCCGTGGTTGGCGGGCACCGTGATTGAACACATGTGCGCCTTGCTCGACGTCGCCGAACTGGCCGAGTTGATCGCCAGTGGCGCGGTCAAGACGATGGCGCAGAACACACGCAGTTGATGGGACAATAAAGGTCGTGCGGTTGCGCGACCCATTAGCACACACGCCGTCGATAGCGGCATTTGAGGGGTCAGAAAGATGAACAAGTCAGCGTCCGCACAAGGTTTGGATGATCCGATCCTGCAATGGGTGACCTTCAAACTGGACAACGAGTCCTACGGCATTAACGTGATGCGCGTGCAGGAAGTGCTGCGCTACACCGAGATCGCCCCGGTACCGGGTGCACCGAGCTACGTGCTGGGCATCATCAACCTGCGCGGCAACGTGGTGACGGTGATCGACACCCGCCAGCGCTTCGGCCTGGCGCCGACCGACGTCAACGACAACACGCGCATCGTGATCATCGAAGCCGACAAGCAAGTGGTCGGGATCATGGTCGACAGCGTCGCCGAAGTGGTCTACCTGCGCCAGTCGGAAGTGGAAACCGCGCCGAACGTGGGCAACGAAGAATCCGCCAAGTTTATCCAGGGCGTGTGCAACAAGAACAACGAACTGTTGATTCTGGTTGAGCTGGACAAAATGATGAGCGAAGAAGAATGGTCGGAACTGGAGAGCATTTGATTGTTCCTTGAGGCGGCGGTGATTGTCCTGGCCCTGTTATGGGCCGGGACATTGGCATTCCTGCTGCGCTACATGCGCCAGCAACGCGAGTTGGCCCTGCAACAGGCCGAGCGCGATGTGGTGCGTGACCGGCGTATTCTGGAGCTGGTCAAGCGCGTCGATCATTTCCAGCAGACGGTGGTGCGGGTCGGCGATGAGGTGCATGAACTGCGCGCGATTCTCGGGCCGTTGCCGGACAAGCTGGTGCAGTTGGAACAGCGCGATCCTTCGAACCTGTCGTTCGCCCAGGCGGCGAAGCTGGTGGGCATGGGCGCGACGGTGGACGAACTGACCCAGTCCTGCGGCTTGACCCAGGCCGAGGCGCAGTTGATGAGCAAGTTGCACAAGAGCTGATTCGGGCAGGCTTGCTGGATACAGTGTGGGAGGGGGCAAGCCCTGGTGCTATTCAGTTAAGCGTACAGCGTCCTCTGTAGGAGCGAGCTTGCTCGCGAAAAACGTCAACGATAACGCGTGCTTCCTGAATGAACGCGGCGCCTGTGAGTTTTTCGCGAGCAAGCTCGCTCCTACAAAAGCCTAACTGACAGGCATCAGGGCCTCTCCCACATGTTGATCGCCGTACATCCATCAATTTTCTTAAGCCACAGACTTTTCCACTCCCCCAAGGGTCAACATCCTTCAAGCACCTTGACCCAGGAGACCCTCCCAAATGACCACCCCCAGAGCCCTGCTGATCCTCCACGGCAAACAAGCCCTCAATGAGGACGTGCGTGCGGCCGTGCTGGCCCGACGTGAGCAGGGCTGGGAACTGGCGGTGCGGGTCACGTGGGAGGGCGGCGATGCTCGGCGCCTGGTCAACGAAGCCCTGGCCGACGGCTTCACCCATATCATCGCCGGCGGCGGCGACGGCACCTTGCGCGATGTGGCCGAAGCCATGGCTCAGGCCGGCACCGACGCCAGCCTGGTGCTGATGCCCCTGGGCACCGCGAACGACTTCGCCAAGGCCGCCGGTGTGCCGTTGGAGCCGGCCGGCGCGCTGGCGTTGCTGGATGTCGAGCCAAGGGCAATCGACCTCGGCCAGGTCGGCGGGCAGATCTTCCTGAACATGGCCACCGGCGGTTTCGGCAGTCAGGTCACCGCCAACACCTCCGAAGACCTGAAGAAAGTCCTCGGCGGCGCCGCCTACCTGTTTACCGGGTTGTCGCGCTTCAGTGAATTGAAGGCCGCCTATGGTGAGCTGGAAGGCCCGGACTTCCACTGGAAAGGCGAGCTGCTCGCGCTGGGCATCGGCAACGGACGCCAGGCCGGCGGCGGGCATGTACTGTGCCCCGGAGCGCTGGCCGATGACGGGTTGCTGGACGTGAGCATCCTGCCGGCGCCCCAGGAAGTGGTGGGCACCCTGCGCGAATTGATGAGCAACGGCTGGGGCCTGGACACCATGTTCGTGCGCGCGCGTCTGCCGTGGGTCAATATCAAGGGCGCGCAAGGCTTGTACATCAACCTCGATGGCGAGCCGCTGGAAGGCGATGACCTGCATTTCGAAGCCTTGCCCAAGGCCCTGCGGGTACACCTGCCGCTGGGGTCGCCCCTAGTCGTCCAGGCTGATGATCTGCTCGCGCACCGCGAATAACACCAGGCCCGCCACGTCGAAAATCTGCAGGCGCTTCATGATCTGCGAGCGATGCGCTTCCACGGTCTTGATGCTCAACCCCAGCCCGTGGGCGATTTCCCGGGTGGACTTGCCGCGCACGATCAAGCGCAGGATCTCCAACTGCCGCGCCGTCAGGTTGTGGCTATGGGGGACGGGCGAGGCCGGGCCGTGGCCGCGGATCAGCGCCTGGTTGATCACCGTGTGGGCGATGGCCGGGCTCAGGTAGCGCTCGTTGTTGCGCAAGGCGCGCAGGGCGTGTTCCAACTCGTTGCCGGTCATGTCTTTGAGCAGGTAACCGTGAGCGCCCGACTCCAGCGCGCGCATGATCAAGTCCGGCTCGGTGTGCATCGACAGGATCAGCACTTTGCTCTTGGGGTAGGCCCCCTTGAGTTGCTGCAGGGCGTCGAGGCCGCCGGTGTGTTTCATCGACAGGTCCAGCAGCACGATATCCGGTTGCAGGGCGCGATACTGTTCGAGCAATTGCGCGCCATCGCTGGCTTCGCCAATCACGTCGTAGCCGGGAATATCCAGGATCAGCGCACGAACGCCGGCGCGAATCAGCGCGTGGTCATCCACCAGGAGCAGGTTGCAGGTCACCGGGCAACCTCAGGCGCGTTGGCCCGTTCCAGAGCGCGAGGCGCCCACGGGAACAACGCGTCGATCCGCGTACCTTTGCCCGGCCGGCTGCTGACGGACAAGGTGCCTCCCAGTTGCTCCAGCCGCTCGTACATGCCGGCCATGCCGCGCTGGCCCTCCCTGGCCGGATCGGTGGCGGGGGAGAAGCCCACGCCGTCATCGCAGATCATCAGTGACAGGCCTTCGGGCAGGCGTTGCAGGCGCACCAGCAGGTTGTGCGCCTGAGCGTGACGGAGCATGTTGGTCACCGCTTCCTGGGTGATACGAAACGCCGCCACGGCCATTTCTTCAGGGATCCCGGCCAGGCGTTGCTGGCATTCCAGGCTCCAGCACACTTGGGTGTTTTCCAGGGTCTTGAGCAGGTGCGCGCGCAAGCTGGCTTCCAGGCCCAGGCTGGCCAACTGGCGCGGGTTGAGAATGGCGGACACGTCGCGCACCTTGGCCAGGGTTTCGTCGAGGGTATTGCACAGCACCGTGCACTGCTGCTGCAGCTCTGACGGCAGGCGACGCTGCAACCATTCGCTTTGCAGCTTGGCGGCGGTCAGCAGTTGGCCAATGTCGTCGTGCAGCTCGCGGCTGAGGCGATGGCGTTCGTTTTCCTGAACCTGCAACAGGCGGTCGGCCAATTCCTGTGGCTGGAACTTGATGGATTTGCGCGAACGCCATTGGTGCAGGCCGACCACCGCCAGCGTGGCCAGGTTGAGCAGCAGGATCAACAGTGACAAGGGTGAGGCGTGTACGTATGCCCACGCGCTGGCGGACAACGAACACAGGCATAACGCAAGGACGATGCGGCGTGCGGTGCCGCGCGACCCAGACCTTGAGAAAAGTGGCTTGAGATTGGCGTACATAACGGATGAAGCCACTGAGGGTTCGCTGCGGGGAGACCGGTTTACCGGGCTCTGTTTGGAATACGCTGCCGGATCGTTTTTAAACATGATGAAGTTGAGTCACTTCGAGCGGGGCATAGTACCACCCCTGTTACCGTTGGTCGCCTGATTGGTTTATGGCCCGCGCAAATACTCTGGGGGGTATTCCCAGAGTTAAAAGGTAGAAGTTGTATTATTAAAGTTGGTTTGTATCGTTATTGCGTTGGTGGCTAATGGAAATTCACTCCTGCTTCGCCATCATCGGTCGTTTTTTGATAGGTCGGTTATCAAATACGACATGTATAAGGCTCAAGCCCCGCGATGCAACCGTTGCTGCGGTTCCTGACTGAAATCCTTTTGCGGAATCTGCAAGGTCACCGTCGCGATCAACGTCGTTTGCTCACTCTCGTCCAGGGGCAGTTCACCGGTGCGCGTGTCGATCAGATCCAGTTGCCAGGCCAGCAGCGTCAGGCAGTCATGCAACGCATCCAATGCCTGGTCGTGCAGTTGCGTGGGGTTTTGGGCGTTGGCAATGAGCGCTTGAAGACGCCGCGAGAAATCGCTGATCGCCTTCAGCGCCAGTCTTTCGGCCTTTTCAGCCAGCTTGGCCAGGCTGGTTTTCATGCAGTCGATGGCGTCGCTGTCGTCGCGGATCAAATGCAGGTGGCTCAGGCACTCCTGGGATTTGACCAGCAGCTTTTCGGCCTCCAGCAGAAACTCGGGAAGTGCCGTTTCGTTGGCGCTATTCATCATGCATGTCTCCGCAACTCAAGCTCGGGTGATGAGATATCGCACTGGGTGAATGGCTTAAAGCTAGCGCTGAAATAGGATTGAGGCTTGTAGGCTGCTTCCGATATTCCTGTAGGACGTTTATTGAAATGCCCACGAAAGTCGTGCGTAACCCCAGTTAAGCGGGATGACACGACTTCAGTTGCCGATACGTGAGTGCCGGGAAGGCCCGTGGGCCAAGGGCTGGGGATGGCAAACAAAAGCCTGACTCCATTCATGCAATGAGAATGGCGTCACATTAATGGCTATTAGATATTGCGAATATCAGGTCGGGCCTGATTGCGTATAGGGGAAACCCCTATGCAGTGGAACCGCATGGCGATTCGAGTGTCGCGCAAGGCGCCAACACAGCCCTGCGAGAGGGCTGATGCAGTAAACCATGATGTCAGTGTGACATCAATGTATTTACATGGCATTTTACCGGGGTCAAGGTCTGGCGCTTGGCGCCGATAACTTGCCTATATGAACTATGCACTCTCAGAACTGCATTCTCTCAGCGCGAAACCCACGTGCACACCAGGAGCTCTCAATGGCCGGCATTCTCGACACGGTAGATCAACGCACGCAATTGGTGGGTGAGAATCGCCTGGAAATTCTAATGTTCCGTTTGTTCGGGCGGCAGCTGTTCGCGATCAACGTGTTCAAAGTGCAGGAAGTGCTGCAACTGCCCAAGCTGACGCTGATGCCCCAGCGTCATCCCTTCGTGTGTGGCGTGGTCAACCTGCGAGGCCAGACCCTGCCGGTGATCGACCTGTCCCAGGCGATCGGCATGCGCCCGCTGGTGCCAGGGCCCAACAGCACCATCATTGTCACCGAGTACAACCGCTCGGTGCAGGCCTTCCTGGTGGGCGGCGTCGACCGCATCGTCAACATGAACTGGGAAGCCATCCTGCCGCCGCCGGCCAGCGCCGGGCGCCAGCATTACCTGACCGCCATCAGCAAGGTCGACGACCAGTTGGTGGAAATCATCGATGTGGAAAAAGTCCTCGCTGAAATCGTGCCCTACAACGCCAAGGTCTCCCGCGAAAAACTCGAAGACCCGGTGCTGGAGCGCGCCCGTGGGCGCGAAGTGCTGCTGGTGGACGACTCCAACGTGGCGCTCTCGCAATTGCGTGACACCCTCGGCCAGTTGGGCGTGAAGATGCACATCGCCAGCGACGGCCTCAAGGCGCTGAACATGCTCAAGGCCTGGGCCGACAGCGGCCAGGTGATGACCGACAAGCTGTTGATGATCTTCACCGACGCCGAAATGCCCGAGATGGATGGCTACCGTCTCACCACCGAAATACGCAACGACCCGCGCCTGCGTGGCCTTTACGTAGTGCTGCACACCTCGCTGTCGGGCAGCTTCAACGAGTCGATGGTGAAGAAGGTCGGCTGCGACAATTTCCTCTCCAAATTCCAGCCCGACAAGCTGGTGGATGTGGTGCGTGAGCGACTGATGCTGGACGAAGCGCCCGCCTGACCTTAGGGTATGACCCTTTGTTTCCCAGGAAAGCAGGCCCATGCTCCGTCTCAGCGCGTTGTACCGTTACCCCTTGAAGTCCGGCAAGGCCGAGGCCCTGCAGCAGAGTGGCCTGGACAAGCTCGGGCTGGAAGGGGATCGCCGCTGGATGCTGGTGGACGAAGCCAGCGGGCGATTCCTTACGCAACGCGCCGTGGCAAAGATGAGCCAGTTGACTGCGCTGTGGAGCACGGCGGGCGGCCTGACCCTCAGCTCGCCGGGCCATGGGACATTGGATGTGGCACTGCCCGGCGCCGACGCGTTGCGCGGTGTAACCCTCTGGCACGACACCCTGCGCGTGCCGGACGCAGGCGATGCCGCGGCGGCCTGGGTCAGCGCCTTCATCGGTAAACCCACACGCCTGGTGTATATGCCCGTGGACCGCGCACGCTTCACCCAGCATGGTTTCGGCGAGGATGACGATCAGGTGGGCTTCGCCGACGGTTACCCTTTGCTGCTGATCGGCCAGGCCTCCCTGGACGATTTGTGCACCCACATCGGCCGGCCCATGGAGATGCTGCGCTTTCGTCCCAACCTGGTCATCGAAGGCGCCGCGGCCTTCGCCGAGGATGGCTGGAAACGCTTGCGCATCGGCGAGGTGGAGTTTCGCGTGGTCAAGCCCTGTTCACGTTGCATCCTCACCACCATCGACCCGCAGACCGGCGAGCGCAGCACGGACCGCGAGCCATTTGCGACGCTTCAGGCCTATCGCGGCACCGAGCAGGGCGCGATGTTCGGCCAGAACCTGGTCAACGATGGAGTGGGGCAGTTGGAAGTCGGCATGCCGGTGACGGTGCTGGAATGAAAAAAGCCCGTCTCGCAGGAGACGGGCTTTTTTTGGCGCCGGTTGGCGTTCAGCTGCGGTATTCGCACAGGTAGGCGGTGTCTTCGGCGACCTTCAACTGGAACTTGCTGTTGGCCGGTACGTTGAACTGGCTGCCGGCGGCGAAGGTTTCCCACTCGGCGTCAGGCAATTTGACGACCAGGGCGCCGGAGATCACGTGCATGATTTCACGCTGGGCAGTGCCGAATTCGTATTCACCCGGGGCCATGACGCCGAGGGTGGCCGGACCTTCCTTGGTGCCGAAAGCGATCGACTTGACGGTGCCGTCGAAGTATTCGTTGACTTTGAACATGGGTGAATCCTCGGAAAAGGGTCAAAGCTTACGCCAACCACTGTAGGAGCGAGCTTGCTCGCGAAAAACCTGAGAGCACCCCGTTAAACCAGATGCGCTGCGTTATCGTTGGCGATCTTCGCGAGCAAGCTCGCTCCTACAGGTGGGCAGCATTAGGGCAAAAAGGTTGATCAGTATGCCCAAGCCTTTCAGAGCTGCCTAGACCGGCAAAATCAACGGCAGCAGGCGCGCCGTGTTGCGCGCATCTTCCAGGGCCCGATGCTGCTGGCCAACGAACTGCATCCCCGCCAATTGCAGCGCGCCATTGAGCCCGAGCGGCTTGTCCAGGCGGCGGGCCTTGGCGAAACGCTGCTTGAGGTTGACATGGGGCGTCTGTCCGAGCGCACTGGCCAGGCCATGGCGCTGCCATTCCAGCTCAAGCTGCGCGCGATCGTAGTCACCCCAGCTGGCCCAGCCTTCCAGGCGTGGCTGATGCTGGCCCAGCCAGCGTTCGAACAGCGGCCACACCTCGGTGATGGGCGCTGCCGCGTCGATGTTGGCCTGGGTGATATGGGTCAATTGGCGGCAAAAGGGCGTCAGCAGTGGCCGCCGCAGCGGTCGTACGAAGCGCTGGAAGTGATCCAGCTCGCGACCCTGGCGGTTGACCAGGCTCGCGCCGATTTCGATGACTTCCATCTCCGTCACGGGCCAGCCGCCGTCATCCGTTGTGGCTTCAAGGTCAATAATCAGCCAATGAGGCATGCGCAGGTTCCCGTACTGTTCCTGTCCTGATGGGGATAGAGCGTAGCCGGGCCGTGTAGTTCCGCCCAGGGGCTTATTCAATCTTCCAATGGCTGGTGGCGCGGCTACCAGGCAAGCGCTTGGATAAACCCTGTACACAAGTTTTATCCAAGCGCTTGCTTGGGTGGCGGCCACGGCCTAAATTGCCCGCCAAGACGAGAGTAGACATAAGGGAAAGCAGCATGGATGACCCCCAAGCCCTGCGGGTAATGCGCACCATGATCGACGGTGGCCAATTGACCGACCCCGAGAGTGCCCGGGGCAAGTTGCTGCAAACCGCGGCCCACCTGTTTCGCAACAAGGGCTTCGAGCGCACCACTGTGCGCGACCTGGCCGGCGCGGTGGGCATCCAGTCGGGCAGCATCTTTCATCACTTCAAGAGCAAGGACGAGATCCTGCGCGCGGTGATGGAAGAAACCATCCTCTACAACACCGCGATGATGCGCGCGGCACTTGAGCAGGCGGGCACTGTGCGCGAGCGTGTGCGGGCGCTGATCCGCTGCGAATTGCAGTCGATCATGGGCGGCAGCGGGGAGGCGATGGCGGTGCTGGTGTACGAATGGCGTTCGTTGTCTGCCGAAGGTCAGGCGCAGGTACTGGCCTTGCGTGACGTGTACGAGGACATCTGGCTGCAGGTCCTGGGCGAAGCCAAGGCCGCCGGCTATATCAAGGGCGACGTGTTTATCACCCGGCGTTTCCTGACCGGTGCGTTGTCCTGGACCACCACCTGGTTGCGCACCCAAGGCAGCCTGACACTCGAAGAACTGGCCGAAGAAGCCCTGCTGATGGTGCTCAAGGCGGATTGAGGCACAAGCCATCAATTTACTGGCAACCGTTGTCTCTCCCGGGAAAAACGCCTAGCTTAACGCCATCATAGAATTCAACGGTGTGTGCCTAGATGTTTTCGCCATGGCGACTGGCTGCAGGACTTACATTTTTTGCACTGGGTACCGCAGGGTGGACGCAAGCTGGCGCCGCGCAGTTGGTGAGGGTCGGCGCGGCGCATTTTCCGCCGTATACCGTACGCCCTGAGCAAGGCGCCGATACCGGTTTGCTGCCGCAATTGGTCGACGCGTTGAACGCTGTGCAGAGCGACTATCAGTTTGTGCTGGTGCCCACCTCGATCCCCAGGCGTTTCCGCGATTTCGAGCAGGGCCGGGTCGACATGGCGATCTTTGAAAACCCCTCCTGGGGCTGGACGAACGTTGCCCATACCAGCGTCGATATGGGGCTGGAGGACGCTGAAATCTTCGTCGCCGAGCGTGAACCCGGGCGCGACCAGGGCTTTTTCACTGACCTTGCCGGCAAGCGCCTGGCGGTGTTCAGCGGTTATCACTACGCTTTCGCCCAGTTCAACGCCGACCCCAAGTACCTGGCCGAGCACTTCAACGCCACCTTGACGTATTCCCATGACAGCAACTTGCTGATGGTCGCGCGCGGGCGTGCCGATATCGCCTTGGTCACCCGTTCTTACCTGAGTGATTTCATGGTGCGCAACGCCGACATGGCGGACAGATTCCTGGTGTCGGAGCGCATCGATCAGGTCTATCACCATTACGCGTTGCTGCGGCCCAAGGCACCGATCACCGGGCCGGTCTTTGCCGAGCTGCTCAAGCGCTTGCGCGATAACGGCCAGATGCTCAGGATTTTCGAGCCGTATCGCATTGATCTAACCCCATTGCCCTAAAATCGCAGCCGATCAAATGTGGGAGGGGCGGTGCGACGATTCGACTTGCCCCCCGTGACAGCCGGACAGCCAGCGCATATCTATCTGACGTCTGGGATCCATATGTGGGAGGGGGCTTGCCCCCGATGGCGGTGTGTCAGCTACAACAGAGCTGGCTGACACACCGCATCGCGGGCAAGCCCCCTCCTACAGTGGTTTCTTTTTTGTTCAAACCCTGCGCGCAAACGTATCGCTATGGCTGCCCGACACCTTGCGGCAGTGCACCAGCGCATCGCGAATCATGAAGTTCACCAGCGTCGGCGAGACCCCGAGTTCCTTGGCGATATCTTTCTGCGGCACGCCGTGCAGGCGGTACATCTCGAAGGCGTAGCGGGTGCGCTGCGGCAGCTCGGTCAGGGCGTCGGCGATGTTTTCCAGGGTGTTGAAATTGATGTGGGAGGTTTCCGGTGAAGCGCCGTGGATAACCACATTCAAGCCTTCCTCTTCGGTCCCTGAGTATTTGAGTTCCAGGGCCTGCTTGCGGTAGTGATCGATCGCCAGGTTGCGCACGATCTGGAACAGATAGCTCAGTTGGGCCTTGAACGAGGAGGTGATGGTCGGTGCCGATTGCAGCCGAAAGTAGGCGTCCTGCACCACATCCTCGGCACGGGAACGACAGCCGGTAATACGTGCTGCGATCTTCACCAGAATCAGTCGATTGTCGACGAACGCCTGGAGAAGTGGTGAGTCGCACCTGCCTGTGGATACTTGTTCCGTCATGGAAATCACCTTGTTGCAAAGAGGTTAGGGGAGGGCATCCTTGCTGAGGCCTCCTACACATCGGGCAACAAATTATGCTGAATGATAATGATTGTCAAATGAGAAGGCGAACTAATCTTATGCCTTTGAGGAAGGTGTGAACCGCGTCTCGCTCGACCCCGGCGACTAATTATTTGCCGGGGCCGTCCGTTCTTCTGGGTGACAGGTCCGTTAGCAAACGGCCAGGGATCAGCACCCGCAGGAGGGCGAAATGGGTTTTTATCGTGCACACAGCGTGTTTCAGCTTGGAGTTCTCGAGTGATGAGTACGCCACCGTCGCTGCGCCTGTTCTGCCTGCCCCATTCAGGCGCCAGCGCCTCGGTCTACGCACGTTGGCGCCGCGTATTGCCGGACTGGTTGCAGGTCTGCCCGCTGGAACTGCCGGGGCGGGGCATGCGCATGGGCGAACCGCTGCAGCGCGATATCAAGGTTCTGGCTGCCCAGCTCGCCCTCGAAATCAGCCGCGACCTGAACGGTCCCTATGCACTGTTCGGCCACAGCCTCGGCGGCCTGCTGGCGTTCGAGCTGGCGCATGCCCTGAACGCGCGCAAGGTGCCGGCGCCGCTGGCGTTGTTTGTCTCCGGCACCGCCGGCCCGGCGCGGCGCGATGTCAGCGAATACGCCATCGAAAAGACCGACGCCCAGTTGATCGCCCGTTTGCGCGAGCTGCAGGGTACCAGCGACGACGCGTTGGCCAATCCTGAGCTGATGCAATTGATGCTGCCGATCCTGCGCGCCGATTTCCTGCTATGCGGCAGTTTCACCTATGGCGAACGCGAGCCGCTGGGCCTGCCGATCCATGTGCTGGGCGGCAAGCAGGACAGCGTGCGCGCCGACCAGTTGCTCGACTGGCAACTCGAAGCCGCCAGCGGCTTTTCCCTCGACATGTTCGAGGGACATCACTTCTTTCTCGTGCAGCACGAAAGCGCCGTGCTGCGCTGCGTGCGGCGCTATGCCGAGGCACACCTGGCCCGCTGGCGCAATGGCGCGGCGCAGCAACGCGTCGCCGGCTGAACCTCACCGACTTCCCGAATTTCCCGTAAGCCGATTTCAGGCAGGAACCCCATGATGGACGCCTTCGAACTTCCCCGCACTCTGGTCCAGTCCCTCCAACGCCGTGCCGCGCAGACGCCGGACCGGATCGCCCTGCGCTTTCTGGCCGAGTCCGCCGAGCACAGCGTGGTGCTCAGCTACCGTGACCTGGACCAGCGCGCGCGCACCATCGCCGCCGCCTTGCAAGCGGATGTCGCGTTGGGCGAGCGCGCGGTGCTGTTGTTTCCCAGCGGCCCGGACTATGTCGCGGCGTTCTTTGGTTGCCTGTACGCCGGGGTGATCGCGGTGCCGGCTTACCCGCCGGAATCGAGCAAGCGCCATCATCAGGAGCGCTTGCTGTCGATCATCAGCGATGCCGAGCCGCGCCTGCTGCTGACCATTGCCAGTCTCGCCGAAGGCCTGGCGCAGATCGAAAACGCGCCACCGCTGTTGAGCGTGGACACTCTTGACGCGCAGCTTGCCGACCGTTGGGTCGCCCCCGAGTTGCAGCCCGACGACATCGCCTTCCTGCAATACACCTCCGGCTCCACCGCGCTGCCCAAGGGCGTGCAAGTCAGCCACGCCAACCTGGTGGCCAACGAAGTGCTGATCCGCCGCGGCTTTGGCATCGACCTCAACCCCGACGATGTGATCGTCAGCTGGCTGCCGCTGTACCATGACATGGGCCTGATCGGCGGCCTGCTGCAACCGATCTTCAGCGGCGTGCCGTGCGTGTTGATGTCGCCGGGCTACTTCCTGGCGCGGCCGCTGCGCTGGCTCGAAGCGATCAGCGAATACGGCGGCACCATCAGCGGTGGCCCGGACTTCGCCTACCGCCTGTGCAGCGAACGGGTCAGCGAGTCGGCCCTGGAACGCCTGGACCTGAGCACCTGGCGCGTGGCCTATTCCGGCTCCGAGCCGATCCGCCTGGATACCCTGGAGCGGTTTGCCGAAAAGTTCGCCGCGTGTGGTTTCAGCTCGAATCATTTCTTCGCGTCCTATGGCTTGGCCGAAGCGACCTTGTTTGTCGCCGGTGGCCGCCGTGGCCACGGCATCCCGGCGCTGCACCTGGATGCGCAGGCGCTGGCCGCCAACCGCGCCGAGCCGGGGCAGGACAGTGCTGTGATGAGCAGTGCGGTCATGAGTTGCGGCACCCACCAGCCGGACCACGCCGTGCTGATTGCCGACCCTCACACGCTCAGCGAGCTGGCCGACAATTGCGTGGGCGAACTCTGGGCCAGCGGCCCGAGCATTGCCCAGGGTTACTGGCGCAACCCCGAAGCCACCGCCAGAACCTTCGTCCAGCACGCCGGCCGGACCTGGCTGCGCACCGGCGACCTGGGGTTTATCCGTGACGGTGAGGTGTACATCACCGGGCGCTTGAAAGACCTGTTGATCGTGCGCGGGCACAATCTGTACCCGCAGGACATCGAACAAACCATCGAGCGTGAGGTGGAGGTGGTGCGCAAGGGCCGGGTGGCCGCCTTTGCGGTGAACGACCACGGCGTGGAAGGCATCGGCATTGCTGCGGAAATCAGCCGCAGCGTGCAGAAAATCCTGCCGCCCGAAGCGCTGATCAAAGCGATTCGCCAAGCGGTGGCCGAGGCCTGCCAGGAAGCGCCGTGCGTGGTGGTGCTGCTCAATCCGGGCGCGCTGCCGAAAACCTCCAGCGGCAAGGTGCAACGGGCGGCGTGTGCGTTGCGCCATGCCGATGGCAGCCTCGACCGCTATGCGCAGTTCCCCGATCTGCAAGCGCCAGCCAGTGAAGCCGCGCTGGAATCGGCCCTGCAAAACCGGATCGCCGCGATCTGGTGCGAGCAACTGCAGGTGGCCACGGTCGCCGCCGATGATCACTTTTTCCTGCTCGGCGGCAACTCCATCAGCGCGACCCAAGTGGTCGCGCGCCTGCGCGAAACCCTGGGCCTGGAGCTGAACCTGCGCCTGCTGTTCGAAGCGCCCACCCTGCAAGGCTTCGCCGCCAGCGTCGCGCGCCTGCAACAGGACGGCGGCGTTGCTCAGGGCGCGATGGCCTCTGTGTCGCGCCAGGACGACCTGCCGCAATCCCTGGCCCAGAACCGCCTGTGGATCACCTGGCAACTGGACCCGAACAGCAGCGCCTACACCATCCCCGGCGCCCTGCGCCTGCGCGGCGAGCTGGACGAAGACGCCGTGCGCTCAAGCTTCCAGCAGTTGATCCAGCGCCACGAAGCCTTGCGTACACGCTTTTACGAGCGCGATGGCCAGGGCTTTCAGCGTGTCGAGGCCGCAACGGATTTCGCGCTGCACGTCATCGACCTCGGCGACTTGCCCGATGCCGAGCGCCAGGCGCGTGCGCAGCAGGTCCGCGAAGATCAGGCGCGTACCCGGTTCGACCTGGAGAAAGGCCCGCTGCTGTGGGTCACCCTGGTGCGCCTGGACGATGAGGACCATCAACTGCTGGTGACGTTGCACCACATCATCGCCGATGGCTGGTCGCTGAATATCCTGATTGACGAGTTCTCGCGCCTGTACGCCGCTGCTGTCCAGGGCCAGCCCCTTGAGTTGCCGCCACTGACCCTGCAATACGCCGACTACGCCAGTTGGCAGCGTCAGTGGCTGGCCGCCGGTGAAGGCCAGCGGCAGTTGGCGTACTGGAAGGCGACGCTGGGGGAGGAGCATCCGCCCCTCAACCTGGCCACCGACCGCCCACGCTCGGCGCAGGCGCGCAACAGCGCCGCGCGGCATACCGTACGCCTGGACGCGTCCCTCAGCGCCGCGATTGGCCAGACCGCGCGCACCCATGAATCCACCCCGTTCATGCTGCTGCTGGCAGCGTTCCAGACCCTGTTGTATCGCTACAGCGGCCAGCGCGATATCCGCATCGGCGTGCCCAATGCCAATCGCCCGCGCCAGGAAACCCAAGGCCTGGTCGGCTTTTTCATCAACACCCTGGTGCTGCGTGCCGAGCTCGACGGGCGCCTGCCGTTCAACCAGCTGCTGGCCGCGACACGCCAGGCTGCACTGAACGCCCAGGCCCATCAGGACCTGCCGTTCGAGCAACTGCTGGAGGCCTTCCCCCAGGCGCGTGAACAGGGCCTGTTCCAGGTGATGTTCAACCACCAGCAACGTGACCTCGGCGCCCTGCGCCGCCTGCCGGGCCTGCTCGCCGATGAGCTGCCATGGCACAGCCGCGAGGCCAAGTTCGACCTGCAACTGCACAGTGAAGAAGATCGAAGCGGACGCTTGAGCCTGTCGTTCGACTACGCCGATGAACTGTTCGACAGCACCACCATCGAGCGTCTGGCCGAGCATTACATCCACCTGCTGCAAGCGGTCTGCGCGCAACCCCAGCACGCCGTGGGCGAGCTGAAACTCACCGCAGAGGACGAGCAACACGCGTGGAGCCAGGCGCCGTGCGCACCGGCCCGACAGTGGTTGCCCGAACTGCTCAACCTGCACACCTCGGACACCCCTGCGCTGGTCTGGCAGGACGGCAGCTTGAGCTTCGCCCAACTGCACACCCAGGCCAACCGCCTGGCGCATTACCTGCGCGACAAGGGGGTGGGCCCGGACGTCTGCGTGGGCATCGCCGCCGAGCGTTCGCCGCAGTTGCTGATCGGTCTGCTGGCGATCATCAAGGCCGGTGGCGCCTATGTGCCGCTGGACCCGGATTACCCCGCCGAGCGCCTGGCCTTCATGCTCGAGGACAGCGGCGTGCACCTGCTGTTGACCCAGACCGCGTTGCTGGAACGACTGCCGACGACTCCAGGCGTTTGTGTGATTGCCATGGACAGCCTGCATCTGGACAGCTGGCCGAGCCAGCCACCGGGCCTGCACCTGCACGGCGACAACCTCGCCTACGTGATCTACACCTCCGGCTCCACCGGCCAGCCCAAGGGCGTGGGCAACACCCACGCGGCGCTGGCCGAGCGCTTGCAGTGGATGCAGGCCACCTACCGGTTGGACGCCAGCGACGTGCTGATGCAAAAGGCGCCGATCAGTTTCGACGTGTCGGTGTGGGAGTGCTTCTGGCCGCTGATCGTCGGTTGCCGCCTGGTGCTGGCGGGGCCGGGTGAGCATCGCGACCCGCACCGCATCGGGCAATTGGTGCGGGAGCACGGCGTGACCACGCTGCACTTCGTGCCGCCGTTGCTGCAGTTGTTTATCGACGAACCGCTGGTGGCCGAATGCACCAGCCTGCGCCGCCTGTTCTCCGGCGGCGAAGCCTTGCCCGCCGAACTGCGCAACCGCGTATTGGCACGCCTGCCGGCGGTGCAATTGCACAACCGTTATGGCCCGACCGAGACCGCGATCAACGTCACCCATTGGCGCTGCTCGGTGGAAGATGGCGCGCGCTCGCCAATTGGCCGGCCACTGGGCAATGTGATTTGCCGCGTGCTGGATGAAGAGCTCAACCCGCTGCCGGCCGGTGTGCCGGGTGAACTGTGCATCGGCGGCATAGGCCTGGCGCGCGGCTATCTCGGCCGTGCGGGGCTTACCGCCGAACGCTTCGTGGCCGACCCGCTGGGCGAGCCCGGGGCGCGCCTGTATCGCACCGGCGACCGTGCGCGCTGGAGCCTTGAGGGTGTGCTTGATTACCTGGGGCGTCTCGATCAGCAGGTCAAGCTGCGCGGCCTGCGGGTGGAGCCGCAGGAAATCGAAGCGCGCATGCTGGCGGTGGAGGGCATCGCCCAGGCCGTGGTGCTGGTGCGTGACGATCAGTTGATCGGTTACTACGCCGGCCCTGTCGAACTGGATGCACAGGCGGTAAAAACCGCACTGGCGGCCCAGTTGCCCGAGTACATGGTGCCCGCCCACCTGATGCACCTGGAAGCCATGCCCTTGAGCCCCAGTGGCAAGCTCGACCGCCGCGCATTGCCGCAACCGGTGCGACAAACCCGCGAACATGTCGAACCCGAGACGCCATTGCAGCAGCAGATCGCGGCAATCTGGCGCGAAGTGCTCGGTCTGCCGCGTATCGGCCTGCGCGACGACTTTTTCGCCCTGGGCGGCCACTCGTTGCTGGCCACGCAAATCATCTCCCGCACCCGCCAGGCCTGCGACGTCGAGCTGCCCTTGCGCACCTTGTTCGACGCCAGCGAGCTGGGCGATTTCACCGCACACGTGGGCCTGATCCAGGCGTCGGGCCAGCGCAACCAACAAACGCCAATCGCCAGGGTCGACCGCAGCGCGCCCGTGCCGTTGTCCTATTCCCAGCAGCGCATGTGGTTCCTCTGGCAGATGGAACCGGACAGCCCGGCTTACAACGTCGGTGGCATGGCACGGCTGCGCGGGGTGCTGGATGTGGGGCGTTTCGAGGCAGCGTTGCAGGCCTTGATCATGCGTCACGAAACCTTGCGCACCACCTTTCCGAGCGTCGATGGCGTGGCCTGTCAGCATGTATCGCCACAGACCGGCGTGCGCATGGACTGGCAGGACTTCTCGGCACTCAACGAGACCGAGCGCCAGCAGCGTTTGCAGCGCCTGGCCGATCAGGAAGCGCATACGCCGTTCAACCTGGAACGCGGGCCGTTGCTGCGCGCCTGCCTGGTCAAGGCCGGCGAGCAGGAACATTACCTGGTGCTGACCCTGCACCATATCGTCACCGAAGGCTGGGCCATGGACATCTTTGCCCGTGAACTCAGTGCGCTGTACGAAGCCTTCATCGACGAGCGCGACTCACCGCTGGCGCCGCTGCCGGTGCAGTACCTGGACTACAGCGTGTGGCAACGCCAATGGCTGGAATCGGGCGAGCGTCAACGCCAGCTGGATTACTGGACGGCGCAACTGGGCAGTGAACATCCGCTGCTGGAACTGCCTGGCGACCGCCCGCGCCCGGCGGTGCAAAGTCATCGCGGCGAGCTGTACCGCTTCGACCTGAGCGATGCGCTGGCCGCCCGCGTGCGCGCCTTCAACGCCGAACAGGGCCTGACCCTGTTCATGACCATGACCGCCACCCTCGCCGTGTTGCTCTACCGCTACAGCGGCCAGACCGACCTGCGCATCGGCGCGCCGGTGGCCAACCGTATCCGCCCGGAAAGCGAAGGGCTGATCGGCGCGTTCCTCAACACCCAGGTGTTGCGGTGCCAGCTCAATGGGCAGAT
This sequence comes from Pseudomonas orientalis, assembly GCF_001439815.1. GTDB lineage: Bacteria > Pseudomonadota > Gammaproteobacteria > Pseudomonadales > Pseudomonadaceae > Aquipseudomonas > Aquipseudomonas orientalis. The sequence continues at coordinate 332,382 of NZ_JYLM01000001.1, forward strand.
GAGTGTGGCGCAGTTGTTCGAGCAGGTGCGTCACACCGTGATCGAAGGCCAGTCCCATCAGGACCTGCCGTTCGACCATCTGGTGGAGGCGCTGCAACCGCCGCGCAGCGCGGCGTATAACCCGCTGTTCCAGGTGATGTGCAACGTGCAGCGCTGGGAGTTCCAGCAGAGCCGCCAACTGGCCGGCATGACCGTCGAGTACCTGGCCAACGATGCCCGCGCCACCAAGTTCGACCTCAACCTGGAAGTCACCGACCTCGACCATCGCCTGGGCTGCTGCCTGACCTACAGCACCGACCTGTTCGACGAACCGCGCATCGCCCGCATGGCCGCGCATTGGCGCAACCTCCTGGAAGCGCTGATCGACAATCCGCACCAACGCCTCAGCGAACTGCCGTTGCTCAGCGCCGCCGAGCAGCGTGCCCTGCAGGACAGTCTCGGGGTTGAAGCCGGAGCGCATCGTCTGGACCAGTGCATCCAAACCCTGTTCAGCCGGCAGGCGCGCAAGCGTGCCGATGCGCCGGCGCTGACCTTTGCCGGTGTGACCCTCACTTACGCCGAACTCGACGCCCGCGCCAATCGCCTGGCCTGGATGCTGCGCGAACGCGGCGTCGGCCCGCAGGTGCGCGTCGGCCTGGCGTTGCCGCGCTCGCTGGAAATGGTCATCGGCCTGCTGGCGATCCTCAAGGCCGGCGGCGCCTACGTGCCGCTGGACCCGGAATACCCGCTGGACCGCCTGCATTACATGATCGAAGACAGCGGCATCGGCCTGCTGCTCAGCGATGCGGCGATGTTCCAGGCCCTTGGCGAGCTGCCGCAGACGCTGGCGTGCTGGTGCCTGGAAGAAGACTCACCGGCACTGGAAAATTATCCGGCCGATGAGTTGCCGTTTATCAGCCTGCCGCAACACCAGGCATACCTGATCTACACCTCCGGTTCCACCGGCCAGCCCAAAGGCGTGGTGGTGACCCAGGGTGAAATCGCCATGCATTGCCAGGCTGTTATCGAGCGTTTCGGCATGCGCCCGGACGACTGCGAACTGCACTTTTATTCGATCAACTTCGATGCCGCCACCGAGCGCCTGCTGGTGCCGTTGCTCAGCGGTGCCCAGGTGGTAGTGCGTGCCCAGGGCCAGTGGGACGCCGAAGAAATCTGCGCGCTGATCCGCAGTCATCGCGTGAATATCCTCGGGTTCACCCCCAGCTACGGCAGTCAGTTGGCGCAGTGGCTGGCCACGCAAAACCAGACCTTGCCGGTGCGCATGTGCATCACCGGCGGTGAGGCATTGACCGGTGAACATCTGCAGCGTATTCGCGCGGCTTTCCAGCCAGAGGTGTTCTTCAACGCCTACGGCCCGACCGAAACCGTGGTGATGCCGCTGGCCAGCCTGGCGCCGGAACACCTGGAGGAGGGCGTGGCCAGCGTGCCGATCGGCAGCATCGTCGGCGCGCGCGTGGCGTACATTCTCGACGCCGACCTGGCCCTGGTGCCGCAAGGCGCGAGCGGTGAGTTGTACATCGGCGGTGCGGGCCTGGCTCAGGGCTATCACCAGCGTCCGGCGATGACGGCGGAGCGCTTTGTCGCCGATCCATTCACTGGCAATGGCGGGCGCCTGTACCGCACCGGTGACCTGGTGCGCCAGTGCGCCGATGGGCAGGTGGAGTACCTGGGGCGTATCGACCATCAGGTGAAGATTCGCGGTTTCCGCATCGAATTGGGCGAGATCGAAACGCGCCTGCTGGAGCATGGGGCCGTGCGTGAAGCGGTGGTGCTGGCACTGGATTCGCCGAGCGGCAAACAGCTGGTGGCATACCTGGTCAGCGACGCCGCGCACGGCGCCTTGCGCGATGCGCTGAAGGCTCACCTCAAGGCGCACTTGCCGGACTACATGGTGCCCGCGCACCTGATCGTACTCGACAGCATGCCGCTGACCGCCAACGGCAAGCTCGACCGGCGCGCCCTGCCGCAGCCCGATCCTGAAGCGAACCGCCAAACGTACGTGGCGCCGCGCAATGCGCTGGAAAGCACATTGGCGCACATCTGGTGCGCGGTGCTGAACCTGCAGCAGGTCGGCCTGGACGATAACTTCTTCGAGCTGGGCGGCGATTCGATCCTGTCGATCCAGGTGGTCAGCCGTGCGCGGCAGGCGGGCATTCATTTCAGCCCGCGTGACCTGTTCCAGCACCAGACCGTGCAAAGCCTGGCCGCTGTCGCCACGCGCGTCGACACGCTCAGCGCCGAGCAAGGTGTGCTCACCGGCCGTTCGGGCCTTACGCCGATCCAGCATTGGTTCTTCGACGCCGACATTCCGGCGCGCCAGCACTGGAACCAGGCCCTGGTGCTCAAACCGCTGCAACTGCTCGACCCGCATTGCCTGGAACAGGCCCTGCTGGCGGTGCTGGAACATCACGACGCGTTGCGCCTGAGCTTCACCCGGCGCGATGCCCAGTGGCACGCCGAACACCTGGCCGTGCCCCAGGGCGGCGTATTGATGCAGGCGCAGGTGCGCGAGATGAATCACTGCACCGCGCTGTTCACCGACACCCAACGCAGCCTCGACCTGGCACACGGCCCGCTGCTGCGCGCCTTGCTGGTGGACGGCCCGCAGGGTCAACAGCGCCTGCTGATCGCCATCCATCACCTGGTGGTGGATGGCGTGTCCTGGCGCGTGTTGCTCGAAGACCTGCAAACGGTTTATCGCCAACTGAGCGCAGGCCAGTCCGTCAGCCTGCCGGCCAAGACCAGCGCATTGCGCGATTGGGCCGCACGTTTGCAGGCCTATGCCCACAGCGAATCCCTGCGCGAAGAACTGGGCCTGTGGCAAGCGCAACTGGCCGGCCCGGCGCTGGCGTTGCCGGCGGATCGTCCACACGGTGCACTGCGCCAGCGTGACGCCGAGACCGTCAGCGTGCGCCTGGATGTCGAGCGCACCCAACAGTTGCTGCAACAAGCGCCGAGCGCCTACCGCACCCAGGTCAACGATCTGCTGCTGACCGCCCTGGCTCGCGTGCTGTGCCGCTGGAGCGGTCACGACTCGGCGTTGATTCAACTGGAAGGTCATGGCCGCGAAAGCCTGTTCGATGACATCGACCTGACCCGCAGCGTGGGCTGGTTCACCAGCGCTTACCCGTTGCGCCTGACCCCGCAGGCGGAGCAGGGTGATTCGATCAAGGCGATCAAGGAGCAATTGCGCGGTGTACCGCACAAAGGCCTGGGCTACGGCGTGCTGCGCTATCTGGCGGATGACCCGTGCCAACTCACCCTCGCCGCGCTGCCGAGCGCCGACATGACCTTCAATTACCTCGGCCAGTTCGACCAGAGCTTTGGCGCCGATGCGCTGTTCCATCCGCTGGAAGAATCCGCCGGCCTTGCCCACGACCCCGATGCACCGCTGCCCAACGCGCTGAGTGTCGACAGCCAGGTGTACGGCGGCGAACTGGTGCTGCGCTGGACCTTCAGCCGCGAACGCCACGATCAGCAGACCATCCGCGAGCTGGCCGAGGCGTACCTGGCCGAATTGCACAGCCTGATCGCCCATTGCCTCAAGGACGATGCCGGTGGCCTCACGCCGTCTGATTTCCCGCTGGCACGGCTGACCCAGGCGCAACTGGACAGCCTGCCGGTAGCGGCCGGCGTCATCGACGATGTCTACCCGCTGACCCCGATGCAAGAGGGTCTGCTGCTGCACACCCTGCTGGAACCGGGCACCGGCCTGTATTACATGCAGGACCGCTACCGCATCAACAGTGCCCTCGATCCCGAGCGTTTCGCCCAGGCCTGGCAGGCGGTGATCGCCCGCCATGAAGCCTTGCGTGCCTCGTTCTGCTGGAACGTCGGCGAAGACATGCTGCAAGTGATCCACAAGCCGGGCAGCACGCCGATTGACTACCTGGACTGGAGCGCCGACCCCGAGAGCGAGCACGAGCCGCGTCTGCAAGCCTTGCTCAAGGCCGAGCGCGAGGCCGGATTCGATCTGCTCAACCAGGCGCCGTTCCACTTGCGCCTGATCCGCGTGGGCGAGGCGCGTTACTGGTTCATGATGAGCAACCACCACATCCTTATCGATGCCTGGTGCCGTTCGCTGTTGATGAACGACTTTTTCGAGATCTACCGCGCCCTGGGCGAAGGGCGCGACGCGCAACTGGCCACGCCGCCGCGCTACCGGGACTACATCGCCTGGCTGCAACGCCAGGACCTGGACGAAGCGCGCCAGTGGTGGCAGCGCAACCTGCAAGGTTTCGAGCGCACCACGCCGATCCCCAGCGACCGGCCGTTGCTGCGCGAACATGCAGGCCACAGCGGCGGCATGGTGGTGGGCGACTGCTACACCCGTCTGGATGCCCGTGACGGCGCGCAATTGCGCGAGCTGGCCCAGGCTCACCAGCTCACCGTCAACACCTTCGCCCAGGCGGCCTGGGCGTTGGTGCTGCGGCGCGTGAGCGGTGATCGCGACGTGGTGTTCGGCGTCACCGTGGCCGGGCGTCCGGTGGACATGCCCGAGATGCAGCGCACCGTGGGTCTGTTTATCAACAGCATCGCGCTGCGGGTAAAGCTGCCCGAGGACGGCCAGCCTTGCGGCGTGCGCCAGTGGTTGAGCGGCTTGCTCGACAGCAATATGCAACTGCGCGAATACGAATACCTGCCGCTGGTGACTATTCAGGAGCACAGCGAACTGCCCAAGGGCCAGCCGCTGTTCGACAGCCTGTTCGTGTTCGAAAACGCCCCGGTGGAAAGCTCGGTGCTCAGCCATGCGCAAAGCCTGAATGCCACCTCCGATTCCGGGCGTACCCACACCAACTTCCCGCTGACCGCCGTGTGCTACCCGGGCGATGACCTGGGCTTGCACCTGTCCTACGACCAGCGCTACTTCGATGAAACCACCGTGCAAGGCATGCTCGCCGAGTTCAAGCGCCTGTTGCTGGCACTGGTGCAGGGCTTTCATGGCGACATGGCCGACCTGCCGCTGATCGGCGAGCCGGAGCGCGCGTTCCTGGTGGATGGCTGCAACCAGAGCGAACACGACTACCCGCTGGCGCGCAGCTATGTCGAGTTGTTCGAAGAACGGGTGGCACAGCATCCGCAACGTATCGCCGCCAGCTGCCTCGACCGGCAATGGAGCTATGACGAGTTGAACCGGCGCAGCAACGGCCTGGGGCATGCGCTGATTGCCGCAGGCGTGGGCCCGGACCAACCGGTGGCCTTGCTGGCCGAGCGTGACCTGGAACTGCTCGGCATGATCATCGGCAGCTTCAAGGCCGGTGCCGGCTACCTGCCGCTGGACCCTGGCCTGCCGGGCCCGCGCCTGAGCCGTATCATCGACCTGAGCCGCACGCCCTTGCTGGTGTGCACCGAAGCGTGCCGGGAACAGGCCATCGAACTGCTCGACGGCGTCGAGTGCCAGCTGCTGGTGTGGGAGGAAATCCCCGCCCGTGGCGAGAACCCGGGCGTCTACAGTGCCCCCGACAACCTCGCCTACGTGATCTACACCTCAGGTTCCACCGGCCTGCCCAAGGGCGTGATGGTCGAACAGCGCGGCATGCTCAATAACCAACTGAGCAAGGTGCCGTACCTGCAACTGAGCGACGCCGATGTGATCGCGCAGACCGCTTCGCAAAGCTTCGATATTTCCGTGTGGCAGTTCCTCGCCGCGCCGCTGTTCGGCGCGCGGGTGGATATTGTGCCGAACGCCCTTGCTCATGATCCGCAGGGGTTGTTGGAACATGTTCAGGCACAGGGCATCACTGTGCTGGAGAGTGTGCCGTCGCTGATCCAGGGCATGCTCGCCCAGGATCACATTCGTCTCGACGGCCTGCGCTGGATGCTGCCCACCGGTGAAGCGATGCCGCCGGAACTGGCGCACCAATGGTTGCTGCGCTATCCGCAGATCGGCCTGGTCAACGCCTACGGCCCGGCGGAATGCTCGGATGATGTGGCGTTCTACCGCGTCGACCTGGCCTCGACCCGTGGCACCTATCTGCCGATTGGCACGCCCACCGACAACAACCGTTTGTACCTGCTGGACGGCGCGCTGGAGCTGGTGCCTCAAGGCGCCGCCGGTGAACTCTGCGTGGCCGGCACCGGCGTCGGTCGGGGTTACGTCAGCGACCCGCTGCGCACCGCACCGGTGTTTGTGCCGAACCCGTTCGGCGCACCGGGCGAGCGCCTGTACCGCACCGGCGACCTGGCGCGTCGACGCAGCGATGGCGTGCTGGAGTACGTCGGACGCATCGACCATCAGGTGAAGATTCGCGGCTACCGCATCGAACTGGGCGAAATTGAAGCGCGCCTGCACGAGCAGCCCGAGGTGCGTGATGCGGCGATTGGCGTGCAGGATGGCGTCAACGGCAAGCACCTGGTGGGCTACCTGGTGGCGGCTGATCAAACCCTCAACCCAAGCGAACGCCTGGACCGCATCAAGCAACGCCTGCGCGCCGAACTGCCGGAATACATGGTGCCGCTGCACTGGCTGTGGCTCGAGCGCCTGCCGCTCAACGCCAATGGCAAACTCGACCGCAAGGCCCTGCCGGCCCTGGAAATCGGCCAGTTGCACAGCCAGGACTACCTGGCGCCGCGCAATCAACTGGAAACCACCCTGGCCGCGATCTGGGCCGAAGTGCTCAAGGTCGAACGGGTAGGGGTGCAGGACAACTTCTTCGAACTGGGCGGGCATTCGTTGCTGGCCACGCAGATCGCTTCGCGTGTGCAGAAAACCTTGCAGCGCGATGTGCCGTTGAGGGCAATGTTCGAGTGCAGCACGGTGGCGGAACTGGCCGAGTATATCGAGGGGTTGGCGGGGAACGAGATCAGTGCAGAGAAGGTGGACCGGTTGAGTGATTTGATGGCGCAGTTGGAGGGGTTGTGAGTACGCCACTGGTCTGGAATGCCGCGTTTTTCCAGAAGAACTGTTAATTCTGACAGTAGGCAAGGTTCCTGATCCAAGTGTTAGATATCCGTAGTTTCCGGCCCCCTGGGCCGGGCCCGACGGTGATATAACGCTGGACAGGAGTCTTATCGTGGCGAAAAAACCGATCCCCCAAAAAACTTCCCAAGTTCAGGCTGTGAGCGTTGCTTCCGCCCAATCAACCAGGGCGGCCACAGCTGAACTCCCCTTCGCGATCATCGAGCACGCTAAGGACAATAGCCTGCTCTACCCTCTGGACGCACGTCTGGGTACGACTGCGAAACTGACGCTTCCCGCAGGAAGCACACGGGTAATTGTGCATTTCGCTATCAAAGGCCAGACCTGTGCGACCTTTCCTCCGATCAGTGTCACGAGCGGCGATATAGCCGATATTCCCTGGCAATGGATCAGTACCTGTATCGGGCATACGGTGCTGATCTGGTACGAGGCCGTTGTCGGTGGTGTGCGCAAGGAGTCACTGGTACTTGAGCTCGAGATTCAGGACGTCCGCGAAGAGCATCTGCGTAGCTCAATGCCTGAGTTTGCGAATGCCGAATGGGATTGGGGCACGCTGTGGTTGGACATGTTCGAGCTCGAAGGAAATGCAACTATCAGGTTCGAGGCTTGGCTGATGATTCGGGCGGGCTCGCGCTTATTTGTCGCCGCCGCCGGTAATGAGGAAAACGTGCCGCCTTTGTTTCATTGGGTAGCCTTTGATCATGTAGTGACTGAAGAGGAAGCGCATGAGGGGTATGTATTCGAGTTTGAGTTGTCGCGCATCTGGCTGGCACGCTTGAATGACTACACCTCCTGTACCTGCCATTTGGGGGTTATCTGGGACGGTTGTGAACCTGAGGCTCCGGTGTCGAGTGTGAACCCGCTGCCTAGAAACGCTCAGGATTTCCATCAGCGTTCTACAGTGCTGCTGCGCGTCGATCCTGCACTGGATTTGAATCCGCCACGTCTACGGGAAGCTGTGCAGATATCCCCGGGTAATTGGCAAGTCAACCCGATAAATACTACCCAGGGCGGGCATGTAATAGTGGCCTACCAAGGCATGACCGAAGGTGATCGTGTCTGTGTGCAAGCCTGCGGGCCGGATTATGGGCCCGTATCTCTCGGTTGCCAGGACGTGAAGGCGGGCGATGTGAGCCTCTCATTCGATTGTGGCCCTGAGATTTTCGCAGCCCTGTTCCATAAAAAACTGACGCTGATCTACAGTGTTCAATTTAACAATTACATGCCTCAGTACTCTCCCGAGTGTGTAATTCAGGTGCTGGGTCCTCGACTGACCGAGCCGTGTATCGAAGAGGCGACAGCGGGCATCGTTGATCTCAATATTGATAGTGTCACGGGTGTGGTGCCCGTTTGGGACTATGCAAAAGAAGGTGAATGTTGCTGGATGTGGGTGAGCGGAACACGTGAAGACGGTACCGACTACCGGTTCGACGTATTGCATGACCAGCCCCTCACTGCACAATGGCTGACCAATGGTGTTGACACGCCTATTCCACGGGGCGAATTGAAGAAACTTGCCGACTGCACGGGATTTGAACTGCATTTTGCCGCGAGCTTTGATGGCAAGTGTGATCGGGCAACCGCCATTGAATTCCCCATGCAGGTATTTGCGCTCAGCCAGGAAGATCTGGTATTGAACGCGCCGACAGTCATCGAAGCCGTGGACAGCGAATTGACCGCGTGGAATGGACGTGAAGGTGTGCATGTCGAGGTGGATTACATCGGCAGCAATCGCAATCATACGCTCAGTGTTTGCTGGACGAGGCCAGATGGAAGTTGCTGGCGGCTGGCTACCCAGCCAGGCAGTACCGCGGCACCGGTCTCCTTCTTCATGCCACGGGGAGCTGTGATCGAGAGTATGGGCAAAACGGTGAAGATCAACTTCACCGTGACCAGTGATTGCAAGATGCAGACTTCCGATGATCTGAACTTGCACATCAGCGTGCCAGTACGCCTGCCTACGCCAAAAGTCCTGCAAGCCACGCCACCTGCAACCCAACGCGGCATTATCGATTTGCGTACATTTAATGCAGATGCTGACGTAGTTGTGCCGCGCTGGTGGTTTATGCTGGCGGGACAATTAGGTTGGTTGGAGTGCTCGGGCAAGCTGTGGGATGGATCGATCCATACCTTTGCGATAATGCACGCCGAATCATTCACCGTTGAGGATGTCGCCAACGAGTTGTCACGCAAGGTCAAGCGTCAAGAGCTGGAGAAGTATGAGATTGGCACCGAGCTGACGTTCACATTCAAGGTGACCGCAGACGGCAGTTCTGATGCAGCGCGGATGATTGGTTTTCCTGAATTGAAGTTAATCCTTCGCAAGCGTTTGGTTGACGAGACATTCTTTGACCCTAACGCAAAGGACTGGAACGGCTGGCAGAAAGGAAAGGGTGCTGCGGATTCTAGAGACTTGCGCCGCAAGACTGGGCTTGTACCAGGGGGGCTTACGGGCTGGTTTTTGGAGGATTGGGGGTACACCAACACAACCGATCCTAATACCCAGCGTGAGAAGCTGTTCAAGGTCTACACAGTGCTTGAAGTGGGGCGCCGCTATATATTCAGCGCCTGGGTTCGTGATCCCGATGGCAATGCTGCGAGTAAACCAGGCTTGGTCTTGGTTGCCGAAGGGAAAGACATTACGCCGATAACTTACCCTGCAGGCACTGCCTGGCATTTACTTGAAGGCGAGTTCGTCGCCTCCTCCAGTACGATGAGGCTCGCTTTTCACAATGCGGTAATGGGGATAGGCCCGGTTAATGACTTTGAGGTGACTTACCTGACGGTGAAAGAAACCGTCTGATCGAGCGTTTTTGACGTGTATAGAAAACAAGGCCTCCAGCAATGGAGGCCTTGTTCGTTACGCTCTACATGTTCAGAACTGTCAACTATGACAGTAGCGGACGAAGTTCCTATCGGATTAGATACCACAGGGCTTGCAGCAGCGGGCCATCGGATTATTTTTCCTTGGACGGGAGCGTAAGTCATGACTAAAACCCAAAAATCCGGAACTACTGCAAATTCTGCAGGAGCTGCGGCTTCACCTCCGGCGGTCAGCCCTCCAATCGAAGATCTGCCGCTGCCGCGGGTGCGCAATGCTTCGGCCAACAGCACCCTGTACCCTATGACGTCGATAACCGGTACGGATGTCATCATCACCGCCGCCGTCGCGAGCGGGGTTGAAATAACGGTGTATTGGGCAGTCCTGGGGCAGGAGCACGCCCCGCTATTTACCGCAAAAGCCGAGGGTAACGGCAGCGCTGACGTTCACGTACCGGTTCCGGCCTGGGTCGTGGGTTTTTGTATCGGCAAAACCACGACCATTTGGTATCGAACGCCGACGCAAAGCTCGCTTCGGCTGGAACTGACCGTTGAAGTGATTAAACCCGAGGAGATGCCCAAGCCCGAGTTCCTGGACCTGACGCCCAATGGCTCGGACCGCTGGTTGGATATGAAAGAGTTTTACGGCAACGCTCGTATCAAGCTCTGCGGGTGGCCCTTTATTGCCGATGGCCAGCTTTTATGGGTCGAGGCGAGCAGCAACGAGCACCTGACGCCCAGGCGTTTTCACTGGATTCTTGAAAACCATCGAGTGACAGAGGTGGAGTCGCAGAAAGGTTTCTGTTTCGTGCTGGAGATTCTGCGTGAGTGGCTGGCGAACAACGTGGACTGGTCTTCGGTCACGATACAAGCTGGCGTCACGTACGATGGAGCACCGGGTACACCGCCCAAGGATCCAAGTATTTCCCATCTACCCGAAAACGCCCATGAGTTCCAGCGGACCACGACTGTCCTTCGATTGGGTAATCCTGCGCTCAGGCTATTACCACCGACATTGCGCGAAGCGACGTATATCGAGGGTCAAGGGTATGTGCTCAATCCAGTCAATACTGTCAACGGGGCGCATTTGATAGTGGCGTACGATGGCATCAGTCCTGGCCATAAAGTCTGTGTGAACATCAAAGGCGCACCGGGCCCGGGCTCCCCGGAATTAGCGTGCAAGGTGGTACAGTCCGGCCAGACCAGCGTGGTGTTCGATGTACCACCTTCAGCGATCAGCGCCAACTTCGACAACACGTTCGTTGCGTCCTATACGGTCCTGAGCGGCGACGTCTTGTGGCCGTCCCCGGAGTTGCCCGTCAAGGTACTGGCACTTACCGACCTGGAGGGGATAGACGTTGACGAGAGGACGGGTGACAAGCTGTGCCTTAATACCTTTACCGGTGACGCTACGGCGCGGGTTGCCAGGTGGGATTACGCTGCGCCTGGCCCAGGTCAAACCTGCTGGCTTCATATTGTTGGTGAGTACGAAGACGGCCGCCTGTTTCACTGGACTATCCTGGAAGCCGAACCGGTCAAGCCTGAGTGGGTGAGTGGGGGGGTGAGTGCGCTATTAAGTCGTGAGCAGTTGGAGGCGCTGGCTGACTGCCACGAATTCAAGCTTTGTTTCGCCGTGGATTTCCGTGGCTCGGAGGTACTGGCAAACGCTGTTGCGTTTCGCCCGCTGACGCTGCACATGGTCCAGGCAAGTCTGGTATTGCAGCCGCCCTCGGTGCTCGAGGCGGTGGGTAATGTTTTGACCATATGGAACGGCCGCGCGGGTGTGACCGCTCGGGTGGGGTATAAACGCATCAGCCGGCATCACAAGGTTTGCCTGACGTGGGACAGAGGAGACGGTACAAGCCTGTCGCTAGGCCCCGAGCCGGGCGACAGCGACCTGGGGCACGTCGATTTCAAGATCCCGCGTGAAGAAGTGATTCGGGCTGCAGGTAAAGCCATTCCTATCAGCTACTCGGTAACGAGTGCCTGCCAGCAGGCGTCTTCCGGGACATTGGAGTTGGAAGTCAGTATTCCTGTCCTGGCGCGGCGACCAGCGCTGAGGGTCCACCAGGCGGCGTGTCCGCCTGGGCAGCGCTGCTACTTGGATCTGGGCACTTTCGAAGGAGATATAAACGTCTTTGTGAAAGACCCTGGAGAGGATATCGAGAAGGCCTGGTGGTTTATTCTTGAAGATCAAATCGCCTATATGACGTGTACGGGGCCTGCAGAAGATGGCTCTCCCCACACAATTAGCATCATGCACAAGGAACCTATCAAACTTGATGACCTGAACAGGTTATCGCGGACGGTTTTACGTGAGGAATTCGAGAGGTTCAAAGATGGCGCGGAGTTAACGTTGCGCTTCAAATGCACGACAGATCAAAGTCAACTTGAGAGCGATGCGCATGAATTTCAGACGTTAACACTGCTGTTTAAAAAAGCAATTGCGCTGCCCGCACCCCATGTGCCGGAGGCGAACGATGGCGTGTTGGATTTTCTACAACTGTGCTGTGAAAAGGACGCCCATCTGGTTGTGAACCCTTGGACGCGGATCGCTACGGATAACCAGGTCTCGCTGAGCTGCACCGGTAGCACGGTCGGCGGCGGTCAACACTCCGTTGAACTGCTGCGAGAGCGTCCAGTGACCCCCTCGGAAGTCCAGTACGGCTTGAATATTGCGATTACTAACGCGCAACTCGCATCGTTTGCCAATGGCAGTGAAATCACGCTGCAACTTAATGTGAGATTCCCGAATGATGCATTGCGGCCCTTCGATCCTGTGTCGCTGAAGCTGATCAAAAGCAGGCAGATCATCGAAAGGTTTGATGGACAGCCCAACAAGCTGCTCAAGTCCGGGGAAAGTATCCGCCTTTCGACGATGACCATCACCATGGTTCAATTGGCTGCACATGCTCGCGGCGGTATCTACACCTACGGGACCGTAGGGGACTTTATGTCAGGGCCAGCTTTTGGGCTTTGCATCGACGCTAACGGCAGTATCATCCCGGCTCAGATAACGCGCTTTGCATTCATCGTGCCTTGCGCCTGTCTGCGGTTTGCATATGTTCATCTGGACGGTAAGGCAACGGTGCGGTTTTACGGTGAAAGCGGCGCGCTCATGGAGACGCGGATCGTGGACTCAGCCAAGGGCGGGCGGCACCAATGGGTCGAGTTCAAGGCGGGTAAAGGTAAATTGCTCGCAAGCTTTGAGGTTGAAGTGGGAGAGCACGGCTACCTGGATAACTTCACCATGTGCAGCGTCGTGGATGCCTAGAACCAGGCAATGAAGAGCGGGGTCACGCAGACCCCGCTTTTTTGTTGTTTGTTGGTGGGCTAACTACTTCACCCCCAGTATCTTCACCAGCTTATCCGGCGACGGCGCCCCCTGCTGTTGCTGCAACGCACCCTTGTCATCCAGATAGAAAATCGCCGGCGTGGCCGATAACTCCAGTTCCTCCATCAACTTCATATTCCCATCGAGCTTGGCTTCGATATCCGCCGGGATTTTGCTCAGCGCCTGCAGTTTGCTGGCCTTGCCGGCGCCTTCGTGTTCTTCCAGGGCTTTTTGCGGGTCCTTGGCGGCGAACAGCGCGGCGGATTTGCCTGGGCTGTCTTCGCGGATGATGCCGACCATGATGTGGCGCAACTGCACCTTGCCGGCCTTCACCCACGGGCGGGCCTGTTCCCAGAACATGTTGCAGTACGGACAGTTCGGGTCGCTGAACAGGTAGACGACGCGTGGTGCATTCTTGTCGCCGTCCTGGATCCAGCTGCTGTTTTCCATCTTGGCCCAGACTTCCTTGGACATCGGGGCGTACACCAGTTTTTCCAGGGGCGCGCTGCTCAGGTCGTTGCCTTGGGCGTCGTACAGGTTGCCGGCGATCACGCTGTTGCCGTCCGCGGTCAGGTACAGCGCCATGCCGCGGTTCTGGTACTGCGCGGCGTAGCCGGTGAGGCCGCTGGGGGCGTCGAATTTGCCGAGGATTCTGGCGCCCTTGGCTTCGATTTGCTTGATCGGGGCCGGCCAGTCTTCGGCCTGGGCCAGGGTGGCGGCAAGCGTCAGTGGCAGCAGGGTCAGCAGGTGGCGGAGGCGAGGCATGTGGGTTTCCTTTGTGGGGCGGTGTCGAAGGGTTCCATGGCGCGGGCCAGGCTGGCTTGGGACAGCTCGCCCAGGTGGCTGTTGATCAGGCGCCCGTCGGCCGAGTAGAACAAGGTGGTCGGCAGGGCCATGGAGCCGACGGCCTGGCCGAGGCGGCCGCTGGCGTCGAACAGCACGTTGTCCAGGTTCAGGCCCTGGGTGGCCAGGTAGGTGCTGACGCTTTGCATGCTCTCGGCCTGATTGACGAACAGGAAGGTGACGTCCGGGCGTTGGTGTTGCGCGCGTTCCAGCACCGGCATTTCGCGGCGGCAGGGTGGGCACCAGGTGGCCCAGAGGTTGATCACCAGCGGGCCGCCTTTGTAGTCGGCCAGTTGCACCACAGTGCCATTGGCATCGCGCAGGGTGATGTCCGGCAGTTGCGAGCCCTTGTCGTAAAGGTTCAGGGACAGACTGGCCATGCCCCAGAACACCAGGCCGCTGATCACCCCGGCGCTCAGGGGCTTGCGCAGGGCCGGGCGTCGCCAGCCGTAGGCCAGCGCACCGAGTACCAATGCGATCACGCCGGGCCAGGCGAGGAAACCGCCGTCGCGCAGGTCGACCATCTGCAGCCAGTCGTTGCGGTAATCACTCCAGTACATCAGCACAAAGCTGACACGGGCAGTGAGCATGCCCAGCAGGAACAGGCTGAACAGCACCGATTCGGGGTTTTCCCCGCCACGCTTGGCCACGCGCCAGCCCACCAAAGTGGCGAGAATCAGCGCGCTGATCAGCAGAATGTGATTCAGGGCGATGGCGAAGGTGCCGATGGTCAGGGTCAACATCAGCGCGCGTCTCGGGTGTGCGTCCAGCGTTGCAGGAAGGCGGCGGCATCCACTTCGCCGGTGATGCGCTGGGCGCGGCGCTCATTGCCGTCCGGACCGATCCACACGAAGCTCGGTGGCCCCGGCACCTGGTAGCGGCCGAGCAGTTCACGGCTGGCGGCAGTGTCGGCGGTGACGTCCAGGCGCAGCAGGCGTACATCCTTCAGGGCATCCATGACTTCCGGTTTGCCGAACACCTGTTTTTCCATGATCTTGCACGATACGCACCAGTCGGCGTAGTAGTCCACCAGCACCCATTGGCCCTGGGCCTTGGCGCTGTCGAGCTGGCTTTGCAGGGCGGCCGGGTCGTTGATGGTGGTGAACCCATCGTGAGCGCCGGCTGTGGCGGCGACCCGCGAGCCGCTGTAGACCTTCAGCGGTTGCCACAGCTCATCGCTGCCGCCGGCCGCGCCCACCACCAGCACCGCGCCCCACAGGCCCAGCACCAGGGAGCCTGCGCCAAACACTTTGGCGGCCAGGCCGTATTCACGCGCCAGCGTCCAACCGCAATAGGCCATGACCAGTGCCAGTGCGCCCCACAGGCCGAGCCACAGGCTTTCGCCGACCACCGGGCGAATCATCAGCACGGCGGTGCCGAGGAACAGGAAGCCGAAGACGCCCTTGAGCATGTTCATCCAGGTGCCCGGCTTGGGAAGGAAGCGGTTGCCCACGGTGACCAGCAACAGCAACGGGATGCCGATGCCGATGCCCATGGCGAACAGGATCAGCCCGCCATGCAGCGCATTGCCGCTCTGGGCGATATACAGCAGGGCGCCGGCCAGGGGCGCGGTCATGCACGGGCCCACCAGCAGGCCGGACAACGCACCGAGAATGCCGGCACCGACCAGGCTGCCACCGCTCTGCCGGCGGCTGACCGTGTCGAGGCGGTCACGCAGGAAGGCCGGCAGTTGCAGTTCAAAGAAGCCGAACATCGGCAGGGCGAGGATCACGAACAATGCGGCGAAACTGCCGAGGATCCACGGGGTTTGCAGCAGCGCAGCCAGATTGCCGCCGAGCAGCGCGGCCATCACGCCCAGCGCGGCATACACCAGCGCCATGCACACCACGTAGCTGCTGGCCAGGGCAAAGCCGCGACGCGGGCTGGCACCGCTGCCCACCACCAGGCCGGCGAGGATCGGCAGCATCGGCAACGAACACGGGGCGAACGCCAGCAACAGACCCAGGCCGAAAAAGATCAGCAGGCTCCAGCCCAGGCTGCGCTGTTGCAGGCCGCTGGCCAGGCTCTGGTCCTGGGCCTGTGCGGTGGCGGCGACCGCCGGGTTGCCGCCCAGGTCCACGGTGATCGATTGCGGCGGATAGCACAGGCCGGCATCGGCACAGCCCTGCCAGCCCAGCTTGACCTGGCCGGTGGTGCCGGCCGGGAGCTTCACTTCCAGGCCCTGGCGATACACCTGCTGTTCGCCGAAGAACTCATCGCTATGGGCTTCACCCTGGGGCAGCACGGGCTTTTCGGCCAGGCCGTCGAATTTCATGCGCTGCTGGTACAGGTAATAACCGTCGGCAATCTGCCAATACAGCTGGGTCTCGCCGCTTTCAAGACGCTCGGAGGTAAAGGTGAAGGCCTTGCCCACCGGCAGGAAATCGGGTTTGGTATCGAACGGATTGCCCGGCGCGGCCTGGGCGAACCCCGCCAGCAACACCAGCAGAAAAGTAAATAGATACCGCATGGTCCAGCCTTAATTCGATGCAAGTGAGGCACACAATGTGTGGCGTTGATTAACCGATGATTAACCGGACGCTATTCTAGAGTGTAGGGGTTATCGGGTGTTGCGAAGTTAGCGGCATAATGCGCGCTTAATCCGTGCGCTTTCTAATCACCCGCATCTTTCATGAAGGGTTCAGCATGCACGTACTGGTCTGTGAAGACGACGAACTGATCGCCAGCGGCATCGTGGCCGGCCTCACCGCCCAGGGCTTCACGGTCGAACGCGTGGGCACGGCTGCGGCGGCCAGGGCGATGCTCAGGGCGGCGACCTTCGACATCATGGTGCTCGACCTCGGCCTGCCCGACGAAGACGGCCTGAAACTGCTGCAGCAGCAGCGCAGCCAGGGCCTGGAAATCCCGGTGTTAATCCTCACCGCGCGTGACTCGGTGACCAACCGCGTCGACGGTCTGCAGGCGGGTGCCGATGACTACCTGCTCAAGCCCTTTGACCTGCGCGAACTTGCCGCCCGCCTGCAAACCCTGCTGCGCCGCGTGGCGGGGCGCAGTGTCAACCTTATCGAACATGGCCGCCTGGCGTACAACCCCAGCAGCCGCGAGACGTTCCTGGGCGGCCAGCCGGTGGACCTGTCGCGCCGTGAACAGGCGCTGTTGCAGGCCTTGCTGCACAACAAGGGCCGCGTGCTCTCCAGTGAGCAGCTCAAGGACAGCGTCTACGGGTTCAACGACGAATTGGAAAGCAACGCGCTGAACGTGCACATCCACCACCTGCGGCGCAAATTGGGCAATGGCATCGTCGAGACCGTCCGCGGCCTCGGTTATCGCCTGGGTCCGGCGGATGCGGGAGAGGAGGCTTCGTGATGAGCCTGCGCCTGCGCCTGACGTTCAAGCTCGGCGCCGCGTTTGTATTGATCTGGGCCCTGGCGGCGGCCTGGATGCTCAACGACCTGCGCAAGCAGATGATGTTTTCTCTCGACCAGCGGCTGGTCGCCTCGGCGCGCATGGTGGCCGGGCTGACCGAACAGATGCCGGGCCTGGCCAGTGTCGGCGCCGGCACCCATTTGCGCACCGAACAACTCAACGTACCGGGGGGCATGGCCTGCCAGGTCAGTTCCCTGCACGGTGAAATCCTGGCGCGCAGCCACACCACGCCGGATGAAGGGCTGGAGTCGCGCAAGAGCGGTTTTCGCGACCAGATAATCGATGGCGTGGGCTGGCGCAGTTTCACCCTGTCCCGTGGCGACCTGCTGATCACCACCGCCGACCGTCAGGTGGAGCGTGAGGCGCTGAACCTGTCGATCCTGCTCGCGGCCTCGGTGCCGGTTGGCGTGGCCTTGCTGGGCTGCCTGTGCCTGCTGTGGCTGGGCATCGGCCAAAGCCTGGTGCCGCTCAATCGCATGCGTGACGCCTTGATGCGCCGCAGCGCCGACTCCCTTGAACCGCTGCAGATCCACCCGCTGCCCAGCGAACTCAAGCCATTGCTCGACACCCAGAACCAACTGTTGCAACGCATCGCCAAGACCATCGAGCGTGAGCGCCGCCTCACCGGCGACGCCGCCCATGAGCTGCGCAGCCCATTGACGGCGATCAAGACCCACCTGCAGGTGGCCCGCATGACCGAGGGTACGGCCCGTGACCAGTCCCTGGCTCATGCCGAGGAAGGCGCCGACCGCTTGCACCGCACCCTGGAACAACTGTTGCTGCTGGCACGGGTGGAGGGCAGCCTGTCGTTTGACGATGGTTTGCAGTGCAGCGCCGACGAGGTTGCCCGGCTGGCGATCCAGGATGCCAATGCCGGGGACAATTCGCGTATCGACCTGATCCTGGCGGACGGTCTTGCCGACACGCCGGTGGACATGCCCGTGGGCCTGGCCGTCGCGGCCTTGCGCAACCTGCTGGACAACGCCTTGCGCCACACCCCGGCCGATACCCGTGTGGAGCTGAGGGTTTTCTCCAGCGCCGACAAGGTGGTGTTCCGCGTGCGCGACCACGGCCCGCAGATTTCCAGCGAGGACCTGCAATACCTCACCCAACGCTTCTGGCGCAACGGCAGCAGCGAAGGCTGTGGCCTGGGCCTGGCGATCGTTCAGGCGATCGTCCAGCGCTGCGCGTGCTCGCTGACATTCGACAGCCAGGCGGATGGCCTGCGCGTTGATTTGGGCATGCCGTTGCGACGCTGAACGCTTTTCTGCAAGTGCCAAATAATTACCGCCCGCCTGAGCTTCAAGTCTTCAGGATGGCGGTAATTTTTTTGCGCTTGAAAGGGCCGAATGATTCGGCCCGTATTGAAAAGGACGGATCTTATGTTGGTCATCGATACCAGTTTCCCTGCCAGGGATTTCAACGAACGTAACGGCGAGCGGGTGGGGCAGGTGATCCTGCACTACACTGCGGCGTCCTTCGCATCGTCCCTGCGCACCCTGACCCGGAATGGGGTCAGCGCGCACTATCTGCTGCCCGATCCCGATGAGCCCGCCTACCGCGCTGCCGGCTATGACGAGCTGCGTGTGTTTCGCCTGGTGGGCGAGGACAAGCGTGCCTGGCATGCCGGAGCAAGTCATTGGGGCGGGCGGGATAACCTCAACAGCCGCGCGATCGGCATCGAAATCGTCAACCTGGCGCGTGACGACAAAGGCGTGTTCACTTTTCCGGCGTATCGCGAGGAACAGGTGCAGGTGTTGATTGCGCTGGTGCGCGACATTCTCGAGCGCTACCCGCGCATCGGCCCGGTCGATATCCTCGGGCATTCGGATGTGGCGTACTGGCGCAAGAGCGACCCGGGCCCTCGACTACCCTGGCGGTGCCTGTACGAAGCCGGAATAGGGGCCTGGTTTGACGAAAGCACCCGGGCGATGTACCAACGCCGGTTTTGCGTGGGGCTGCCGCCGGAAGTGGAAGTCGAGCGGGCGTTTCAGCGCTATGGCTACAAACCGGCCTGGAATCGCCAGGCCTTTGAACAGCGCACCCGGGCGTTTCAGATGCACTTTCGACCGCGCGATTATACCGGGCGTCTGGATGCCGAGACCTGCGCGATCCTGTATGCACTCAACGATAAATACCGCGGCCTCTAAAGCCAAACACCATTCAAATGTGGGAGGGGGCTTGCCCCCGATAGCGGTGTGTCAGTTGAAAAATGGCTGGCTGACCCACCGCCATCGGGGGCAAGCCCCCTCCCACATTCGATCTGCATACATCTGTAAATCCGACCGGGTCTCTAAATCCTTGCGCACCTGATGCGTCTTCAGAACATGAAGTCCGTGCGTATTCCCCACTCCCACGGATCACCACCTGAGGGATCGAGAGATGTCAGTCGCCACCAGCCCTATCGAAGCCGCGCCTGCGCACGCCAGCGAAACGCTCTACCAGTTCGACGAAACCCCGCTGCTGGCTCGCCAGCGCCAGCAGGAATCCAACGCCCGCAGCTATCCGCGGCGCATTCCGCTGGCGCTCAAGCGTGCCAAGGGTATCTACGTGGAAGACGTGGAAGGCCGCAGTTTCATTGACTGCCTGGCCGGCGCCGGCACGCTGGCGCTCGGGCATAACCACCCGGTGGTGATCCAGGCCATTCAACAGGTATTGAGCGACGAGTTGCCGTTGCACACCCTGGACCTGACCACGCCGGTCAAGGATCAGTTCGTGCAGGACCTGTTCGGCCTGTTGCCGCCGGCGCTGGCGCGGGAGGCGAAGATCCAGTTCTGCGGCCCCACCGGCACCGATGCGGTGGAAGCGGCCTTGAAGCTGGTACGCACCGCCACCGGGCGCAGTACGGTGTTGTCGTTCCAGGGCGGTTATCACGGCATGAGCCAGGGCGCGTTGAGCCTGATGGGCAGCCTCGGGCCGAAGAAACCCCTGGGCGCGTTGCTCGGCAATGGCGTGCAATTTCTGCCATTCCCCTACGACTACCGTTGCCCGTTCGGCCTGGGTGGCGCGCAGGGCGTACGGGTCAACCTGCATTACCTGGAAAACCTGCTCAACGATCCCGAAGCCGGCGTGTTGCCGCCGGCGGCGGTGATTGTCGAAGTGGTGCAGGGCGAGGGCGGCGTGATACCGGCGGATCTTGACTGGCTGCGCGGCCTGCGACGGATCACCGAACAGGCGGGCGTCGCGCTGATCGTCGATGAGATCCAGAGTGGCTTTGGCCGCACCGGCAAAATGTTTGCCTTCGAGCACGCGGGGATCATCCCGGACGTGGTGGTAATGTCCAAGGCGATTGGCGGCAGCTTGCCGCTGGCGGTGGTGGTCTACCGCGACTGGCTCGACACCTGGCTGCCGGGTGCGCATGCCGGTACCTTCCGTGGCAATCAGATGGCGATGGCGGCGGGGTCTGCGGTGATGCGCTACCTCAAGGAGCACGACCTGGCCGCGCATGCGGCGGCGATGGGCGAGCGCCTGGGTGAGCATTTGCGCATCCTGCAGCGCGATTTTCCGCACCTGGGGGATATTCGCGGGCGTGGGCTGATGCTCGGCGTGGAGCTGGTAGACCCCAATGGCATGTGCGACATCCAGGGCCATCCGCCGGTGCATCACCAGCTCGCGCCGCTGGTACAACGCGAATGCCTCAAGCGCGGCCTGATCCTCGAGTTGGGTGGGCGCCATGGCAGTGTGGTGCGCTTCCTGCCGCCGCTGGTGATCACCGCCGCCGAGATAGACCGCGTCGCCGAGATCTTCGGGCGCGCCCTGGCGGCGGCGGTCGCCGGCGTCTAATTTTCCTGGCCCTTGATACGTTTCTACAGATATCAGTGCTGCGCATGGTGCGCAGCCGGCCTTTGAGCGACGGAGAACCGCAATGACCTCAGTATTTGACCGCGACGACATCCTGTTTCAGGTAGTGGTCAACCACGAAGAGCAATACTCGATCTGGCCCGACTACAAGGCGGTGCCGGAGGGCTGGCGCACCGTGGGCAAGAGCGGCATGAAGAAAGAGTGCCTGGCCTATATCGAAGAGAACTGGACGGATATGCGTCCGCTGAGCCTGCGTCAGAAGATGGATGGCGCTGCACTCGCGTAACCACCGCCGATCAAAAATGTGGGAGGGGGCTTGCCCCCGATGGCAGTGGATCAGTTACAGATGCATCAACTGACACACCGCTATCGGGGGCAAGCCCTCTCCCACAATTAATTTGCGTTGACTTCAGGCCTTTCTTTCTCCTGTCCCCCCGTCACCACCTGCACACTCAAGCGCGGTGTCGCCAGGTCAAGCCCGGCTTCATCCAGGTGTCGCTTGAGCGACAGGTTGAACGCCCGCGACACTTCCCATTGCTTGATCGGCGCGGTCTTGAACCGCGCGCGCAGGATGGCGCTGCCCGATTCAAAACTCTCCACGCCCTGGATCTCCAGCGGCGACCAGATATTGCGGCGTTGCAGCGGGTCATTGCGCATGGCCTGGCCGACATCGCGCATCAGCTTGATCGCGTCGTCGATCTCCATGTTGTAGGGGATCGCCACGCGAAAGATCGCGTAGCCGAACTCGCGGGAATAGTTCTTGATGCTCTTGATTTCGCTGAACGGAATGGTGTGCACGATGCCGTCGATATCGCGCAGGCGCACGGTCCGAATGGTCAGGCCTTCGACGGTGCCCAGGTGGCCACCGACGTCCACGTAGTCATCGATGGCCAGGGAGTCCTCGATAATGATGAACAGGCCGGTGATCAAGTCCGCCACCAGCGACTGCGCACCAAAACCGATGGCGATACCGATCACACCCGCACCGGCCAGCAGCGGCGTGACGTTCATGCCCATGTTCGCCAGGGCGACGATGGCGGCAATGATAAAGATTGTCACGAACAGCACGTTGCGGATCAGCGGCATCATGGTCTGCGCGCGCGCATTGGCCAGGCCTTTGCGTGAGCGGGTCAGGGCGTGGTGGATCGCGGTGTCGCTGAGGATCCAGATCAGCCAGGCGAACAGCAGGGTCCCGCCCAGGCCGAACAGCTTGACGCTGACTTCATGGCCGTCGCCTTCGGTAAAGCGAATCATCGACAGGCCCCAGACCCGCAGCCCCAACTCGATAAACACCAGCCACACCACCAGATGCACCAGGGTGTAGACGAAGCTTTTCAGGCGGTCGGAGTACAGCGCATGGCGCTTGTGCCCGCGTTGTGGTTTGAGGGCGTGGCGTCGCACCAGCCCGTTGATCACCATGCACAACACCAGCAGCACCGTGCACAGCAGCGACTGGCGCAGGGCCGTGCTGGTGTCACCGGCGGAGAGGAAGGTGGCGAACAGCGAAATGCCCACCAGCAACAGCGCCGGCAGGTACCAGAAGGTGCCGATGATCGAGAGGGTGTCGGTGAGGGCGCGACGGGTCAAGCGGCGCGACAGCGGCTGGTTGCGGATCAGGTGGGCAATCGGCCGACGGAACCGCAGGATAAACACACCGGTGGACAGCGCCGCCATTACATTGGCAACGGTCGCGGCGGTGTGGGCCAGGTGCTGGCCGAGCGCCGCGACCAGGCGCGGGTCGCTCAGGGCTTCGCCAAAGGCGGCAAAACTGCCGATCCACCACAGCGGGCGGAAGGCCTGGTGGCGCAGGATATACAGGGCGCGGTGACGGTGCGGGCCGTCGAGCACGGAGAAGGCAATCACGCAGATGGCGGAGAAACAGGTGCCAACCACCAGCGCGTAAGCCAGCACCATTGCCAAGGATTTGCCCAAGGACGAAGGCAGGGCGTAGCTCAGGTACACCGTGATCACCAGGGCGATCAACCACGGGCCCAGCTTGCGCAGGGCGAAGCGCAGCATGTCCCAGGTGCGCGGGTGTTGTGGTAACTCTTCGGGCAGGCCGAAGCGTTCGCGCACGCGGTGGCTGAGCCAGATCAGCGCGGCGGCCAGCAGGCTCCACACCGCGAGGATCAGCGCAAAGCCAAAGATGATCGGCAACCATTCGTTGGCCGGCAGCATCAGTGCGCTGAGTTCATCCTTGGCCAGGTCGACTTCATTGGACCAGCGCCCCAGCGGGCTGTCGGCGCCGGAGAACTGCTGTTCAAAGCCCGACAACGTGCTGCCGATCAGGCCGAGTACACCGAGTTCGGCGGCCGGTTGGGCTTTTTGCGTGGCGGCGCGCAGCTTTTTCAGGTCGCTCAGCAGTTGGCTGCGCTGCTGGTCGTTCTCCAGGGTCTTGATCACCTCATCCAGCGACTGCCCCAAGGGCACCTCGGCCTGGGGTTGGGCCTTGGTGGAGCCGCCCAGCATCCCGGGCAGGCCCACGGCCTGGGCGGACGTCGGCGGCAGTAACATGAGCAGGGTGATCAGCAGGTAGCGGGGCAGGGCAAACAGACGGGAAAGCACGAGGCGGTCAACCTTGAAAACGACGAATCGACCGAGTGTACGAGGCCGCTATGCCAGATGCGAGTGTCATTGCGCCAATTTGGCGAGGATCTTGTACACCACGGTGCCCAGAATCAGCAGCATGCCGACCCACATGCCGAACACGCCAAGGGGTTTGTCACGAAAGTTGAAGCCGACGGCGAGCAGGATCATGCCGATCAGGATGGGGATCAGCAGGGTGTGGAACGAGGACATGGAGATCATGGGGGTGACGGCCTTGTCGAATTGGGAATACTGACAAGTCTAGGCTGGATTGTTAAAAATGCATGTGATGCAAGTCAGGTGTACGCCAAACCAAATGTGGGAGGGGGCAAGCCCCCTCCCACATTTTTGACCGAGTTAGCCCATCGAATCAGGGCAGGTCGCGACTGGCGTAGAACGCCCCGAGCACCTTGACCAGATGCGCCAGGTCATGGCTGCCGCACAGCTCACGAATGGAGTGCATGGCAAACGTCGGCAGGCCGATGTCCACGGTGCGCACACCCAGGTGGCTGGCGGTGATTGGTCCAATGGTCGAGCCGCAGCCCATGTCGCTGCGCACCACGAAGCTCTGCACCGGTACTTCCTGGGCCATGCACAGGTGGCGGAAGAACCCGGCGGTTTCGCTGTTGGTGGCGTAGCGCTGGTTGCTGTTGACCTTGATCACCGGGCCGGCGTTGAGCTTGGGGCCGTGGTTGGCGTCGTGTTTGTCGGCGTAGTTCGGATGCACGCCGTGGGCGTTGTCCGCAGACACCAACAGGGATTTCTGAATGGTACGTACGAATTCTTCACCTTCGGGCAGCAGGCGGCGCAAGGTCTGTTCCAGCATCGGGCCATCGGCGCCGCAGGCCGAACAGGAGCCGACTTCTTCGTGATCGTTGCACACCAGCACGCAGGTTTCTTCGGTGTCGCTGGTGAGCAGGGCCTGCAGCCCGGCGTAGCACGACAGCAGGTTGTCCAGGCGCGCCCCGGCGATGAAGTCGCCGTTCAAGCCAATCACGGCGGCGCTTTGGGTGTCGTAGAAGCTCAGCTCGTAGTCGAGCACCACGTCGGCATTGAGCCCATGCTCGCGCGCCAGTTGCTCGGTGAGTACGGCACGAAAGTCCACGCGCTCGTCACCGGCAAATTGCGCGAGGATCGGCGGCAGTTCGGTCTGGGCGTTGATCGCCCACCCCTGGTTGGCCTCACGGTTCAGGTGAATGGCCAGGTTGGGAATGATCGCGATCGGCAGCTTGAAGTCGATCAGTTGGCTTTCGACCTTGCCATCGCGACGGAACGTCACGCGGCCGGCCAGGGACAAATCGCGGTCGAACCACGGGGCCAGCAAGGCGCCGCCGTAGACTTCCACGCCCAACTGCCAAAAGCCCTGGCGTTGCAGCTCGGGCTGCGGCTTGACCCGCAGGCATGGGCTGTCGGTGTGGGCGCCGACCATGCGGATACCGTCTTGCAGCGGCGAGTGGCGGCCCAGTTTGAAGGCGATGATCGAGGAGTCGTTACGGGTCACGTAATAACGACCGTTGGACTCGGTGGCCCAGGTGTCGCGCTCGTCGAGACGCTGGTAGCCGGCCGCTTCCAGGCGCTGGGCGAGGGCGGCAGTGGCATGAAAAGGAGTAGGGGAGGCCTTGAGGAAGTCGATCAGGCCTTGATTCAACGCTTCGCGCATAAATAGCTCCAGACAGCAATGCGCGGAGTTTACCGTTCGATGGCCAGTAGTGCACAGAACAAATGTGGGAGGGGGCTTGCCCCCGATAGCGGAGTGTCAGTCGAATATTTATAACTGATACACCGCCATCGGGGGCAAGCCCCCTCCCACATTTGACTGTGTTCACAACTTAAAAGGGGGCTGGGCACTCGAAGCGCAAGCGCTCGCCGCTCTGTGGATGCGTGAAGCTGAGCATGCTCGCATGCAGGCACAGCCGCGGCCAGGCCGCCAGGGCCTGTTCGTGGGCGTACAGGCCGTCACCCAGCAGCGGGTGGCCGATGGACAGCATGTGCACGCGCAACTGGTGCGAGCGCCCGGTGATCGGCGTCAGTTCCACGCGGCACCAGTCGCCGCAACGCTCCAGCACTTTCCAGAAGGTCAGCGCGTGCTTGCCGAATTCGTGATCCACCACATGGCGTGGCTTGGTCGGCGGGTCATAGCGCAAGGGCAAGTCGATGCTGCCGCTGTCCAGTTCCGGCTGGCCCCACGCCAAGGCGGTGTAGGCCTTTTCCGTTTCGCGGTCGTGAAACTGGCGGGACAGTTCGCGGTGGCTATCGGCGTCCCGGGCCAGCAGGATAATGCCGGACGTTTCCCAGTCCAGTCGATGGACGATACGGGCTTCGGGGTAGCCGTTTTCCTGCAGGCGGGTGATCAGGCAGTCCTTGTTGTCATCGGCGCGGCCGGGCACCGAGAGCAGCAGGGTCGGCTTGTTCACCACCAGGACAGCGTCGTCCTGATGCAGGATATGGATGTTGGACAGCGGCATTAAACAGCCTCGTAACAAACGCCAACGGCGGCTCCACTGACTGCCCCCTCACCTTGCAGGAGCGAGCTTGCTCGCGAAAAACTCAACAGCACCGCGTTCATTCAGGTGAAACGCGTTGTTCTCAGGTTCTTCGCGAGCAAGCTCGCTCCTACAGCAGTACAGGGGCCAGGTAGCAGAGCCGCCGTGGCGGCCGCCTGTTCGATCAACGATCAGGCAGGGTGATATTGAGTTCCAGAATCGAGCAGCTGCCGTCATTTTCCAGGGCGACATGCACGTCATCGTTACCGATATTGACGTACTTGCGGATTACCTCGACCAGTTCCTTCTGCAAGGCCGGCAGGTAGTCCGGGGTACTGCGTTGGCCGCGTTCGTGCGCCACGATGATCTGTAGACGCTCTTTCGCGACCGATGCGGTACTTGGTTTTTTGTTGGCGCGAAAGAAGTCGAGAAATTTCATTGTTCAGTTGCCTCCAAAGATACGCTCGAAGAATCCCTTCTTCTTGACATCGAGGAAGCGGTGTTCCACGGTCTTGCCCAGCAGACGGTCGACGGCATCGCTGTACGCCTGGCCGGCGTCGCTCTGGTCGTCGAGAATCACGGGTACGCCCTGGTTGGAAGCCTTCAGCACGGCCTGGGATTCCGGAATCACACCCAGCAGGGTCACGGCGAGGATGTCCTTGACGTCTTCAACGCCGAGCATTTCGCCATTGCTGACGCGCTCAGGGTTATAGCGGGTGAGCAGCAGGTGTTCCTTGATCGGGTCTTCGCCTTTCTCGGCGCGCTGGGACTTGCTGGCCAGCAGGCCGAGCATGCGGTCGGAGTCACGTACCGAGGACACTTCCGGGTTGGTCACCACGATGGCTTCATCGGCAAAGTACATCGCCAGGTGAGCACCGGTCTCAATGCCGGCCGGGGAATCGCACACCACGTATTCGAAGGTTTCTTTCAGCTCGGCGAGGACTTTGCCTACGCCTTCCTTGGTCAGCGCATCCTTGTCACGGGTCTGGCTGGCGGCCAGCACATACAGGTTCTCAAGGCGCTTGTCCTTGATCAGGGCCTGTTGCAGGTTGGCTTCGCCGTTCACCACGTTGACGAAGTCGTACACCACGCGGCGTTCGCAGCCCATGATCAGGTCGAGGTTACGCAAACCGACGTCGAAGTCGACGATGACTGTCTTGTGGCCGCGCAGAGCGAGGCCGGTACCGATAGCGGCGCTGGTGGTGGTCTTACCCACACCACCCTTGCCGGATGTAACCACGAGAATCTTGGCCAAGGTGTTTCACCCCTAAGGAAAAAGGACGTTCAGTCCCTGAAAAACATCTCTTGAAACTCGCTGCAGGCGGACAGCCTTTGTAGGGAAAAGCCAGGGTTTGCCCAAGGGAAACGCCAGCTTCCAAATAGTCCTACGCAAGTATTGCCAGTTTCGCTTTGCTATCAGAGTCTAGAGATGCTTGGAAAATGCGGCAGTATCCGTTAAAGACGAATGATGTTCAACACATCGCCCGACAGGTTGACCTGTACCGAAGCGCCCCATAGCGGATCACGGCGCAGATCTTCGGAAACCTTGTACTGACCCGCGATGGAAACCAGCTCAGCGGTCAACTGCTGGCAGAAAATACGCGCTTTGGTATCACCCTTGATGCCGGCCAGGGCGCGGCCGCGCATCGGGCCGTATACATGGATGTTACCGTCGGCAAGAAGTTCCGCGCCGGGGCTGACCGAGGAGACCACCACAAGGTCGCCGCCCTGGGCGTAAATCTGCTGCCCGCCGCGTACGGGCGAGGTGATGATCTTTGTAGGCCTGATCACCGGTTCAGGTGGTTTTTCCGGTTTTTTCTTCTCTTCACCGACCAATGGTTCGAGCGGACGCTCGCGTGCACCGGATGGCGGCAATACTGGCAGTTCAATAGCGATGGCCGCGGCAATGTCTTCGATACGGCTGGCGCGAATCGCCAGGGTACGCAGGCCGTGGGAGCGGCACACGCGCATCAGCCCGGGCAGGTCGATGACGCCCTGGCCGGCTGGCAGTTTGTCCAGGGCCAGCACCAGCGGGGCATTGTTGAAGAAATTCGGCGCCAGGGCGACCTTGGCGGCCAGTTGGCGGTCGAGGGCATCAAGGTCATTGCGGGCCAGTTCCAGCACGGTAATGGCGAGCATGCTGCCTTTCAGCTGGAACACGGGATCTTGGTCTAGCGGTTCGGTTTGGCTCATGGTCGGCGAAAGCGGCTTGTCACGAAAAGTGTCGAGACTTATAACGAGAACACTCACCCGCCGCAAGCCGAGTCGAACCGTTGTAGAATGCGCGGCCCTTGTCTTTACCGGAATCTGTAATGGATCGCCCGCGTTTTCGAGCTGTATTTCTTCACCCGCGTTTTTGGCCGTTATGGCTGGGGCTGGGCCTGTTGTGGCTGGTCACCCAACTGCCGTACCGCGTGCTGCTGACCATTGGTCGCCTGCTGGGCGCGGGCATGTATCGGGTGGCGGGCGATCGCCGCCGTATCGCGGCGCGTAACCTGGAACTGTGCTTCCCGGAAAAATCCGCGCAAGAGCGTAAACGCCTGCTCAAGGAAAATTTTGCCTCCACCGGGATCGCCTTTTTCGAGATGGCGATGAGCTGGTGGTGGCCCAAACCGCGTCTGGCGCGGCTGGCCCATGTCGAGGGCCTGGAGCATCTGAAGCAAGCGCATCTGGAAGGCAAGGGCGTGATTCTGATGGCCCTGCATTTCACCACGCTGGAAATCGGCGCCGCCCTGCTCGGGCAGAAGCACACCATCGATGGCATGTACCGCGAGCACGGCAACCCGTTGTTCGACTTTATCCAGCGCCGTGGCCGCGAACGCCATAACCTCGATTCCCTGGCGGTGGAGCGCGACGACGTGCGCGGCATGCTCAAGCTGCTGCGCGCCGGCCGTGCGATCTGGTATGCACCGGACCAGGACTACGGCGCCAAGCAAAGTATCTTCGTGCCGCTGTTCGGCATCCAGGCCGCTACCGTCACCGCCACCAGCAAGTTCGCGCGCCTGGGCAAGGCCCTGGTGGTGCCGTTCACCCAGGAGCGCCTGGCCGATGGCAGTGGTTACCGTCTGGTGATTCATGCGCCGTTGAGCGATTTTCCCGGCGAGACGGACGAGATCGACTGCCTGCGCATCAACCAGTGGGTCGAAGCCTCGGTCCGCGCATGCCCCGAGCAATACCTGTGGACCCACCGCCGCTTCAAAAGCCGGCCACCGGGCGAACCCAAGCTGTACGAAAAACGCCGTCGATAACCCTGCTGTCACTGTAGGAGCGAGCTTGCTCGCGAAAAAACCAATAGCACAGCGTTCACCTAGGATGTACGCGTAATCATTGGCGATCTTCGCGAGCAAGCTCGCTCCTACAATGATGTGACGTTGTTAAGCCCAATTTTTCGCCACATGGAGTGACGCAATGCGCCCAGCTGAACCGGTCACAGGCTTGATTCTTTCCGGCGGCGGGGCGCGAGCGGCGTATCAGGTGGGGGTGTTGGCGGCGATTGCCGAGTTGCTGCCGCCCGGGGCGCCCAATCCCTTTCCGGTGATCGTCGGCACGTCGGCCGGGGCGATCAATGCGGTCACCCTGGCCAGTGGCGCGACTGATTTTACCGCCGCTATCGAACGCCTCACCGCTTTCTGGCAGGGCTTTCGCAGCCATCTGGTGCTGCGCAGCGATTGGCCGGGCGTGATCCGCCAGGCCAGTCGCTTCCTCTTTCATAGCCTGTTGGGCTTGGGCAGGCAGTTCCCGGTGGCGTTGCTCGACAGTTCACCGCTGCGCGATTTGCTGCAGGACAAACTGCATCTGGCGGGTATCGACGAAGCCATCCAGCGCAAACAACTGCACGCCGTGGCGGTCACCGCGTTCGGCTATGAATCCGGGCAAGCGGTGACCTTCTATCAGGGCGGCGGCACCATTGACCCCTGGCTGCGGCATCGGCGGATTGGCGTGCCGACCCCAATCACGGTGGAACACCTGCTGGCCAGCTCGGCGATTCCCCTGCTGTTCGCCCCGGTGAAACTCGACCAGGAATACTTCGGTGACGGTGCCGTGCGTCAGTCGGCCCCGATCAGCCCGGCCCTGCACCTGGGCGCGAATCGCGTGCTGGTGGTGGGCGTCAGCGGTAACCCGCGCGGCAACGAACCGTCGATGCCGCGCACCTGCACCGGCCAGGAGCCAACCTTGGCGCAGATTGGCGGGCACATGCTCAACAGCACGTTCATTGACAGCCTGGAAAGCGATATCGAATTGCTGGAACGCTTGAATCAATTCAGCGATGTCTCGCCCGGGTTGGCGGCCGTGGAAGTGCTGGTGATTGCGCCCAGCCAGCCGATCGATGAAATTGCGGCACGCCATCGCCAGGAACTCCCGGCGGCGTTGCGCATGTTCCTGCGTGGGCCTGGGGCGACCAAAACCAGCGGGGCGGGGGTGTTGAGTTACTTGCTGTTCGAGGCGGGATATTGCAGCGAACTGATCGAATTGGGGCGCAAGGATGCGTTGGCCAAGCGTGAGGAAATCACCCGATTCCTCGGCCTGATGCAGAACTGAATGTGGAGAGCTGAGTGTGGGAGGGGGCTTGCCCCCGATAGCGGTGTGTCAGTCACTGGATTTGTTGACTGGCACACTGCCATCGGGGGCAAGCCCCCTCCCACATTTGAACTGCGGTGTTTGATCAGAAGTGGTATTTCACCAGGAAGCTTGCGGTGTCCTGGGTCGTCTTGAATGCGCCCGAGTCCTCGATCCCGTACTTGTTCTTCCAATAGTCGTATTCAAAACCTACATACAACTGCTTGTCACCCCAATGCAGCGCTTTACCGAGGTCGTATTTGACCTGCGGGTTGAAGTGCAGGTTGGCGTGGTAGGTGCCACGGGCGTTCTTGTCGTTGTCCACCACCCAGTCCATGAAGCCGTCGATCAATACATCGGAGCTGCCCACGGGAATTGTGTACGACCACACCGGGGTGATCTGCCACACGCCGTCACCCGGGCGGTTGCCTTCGGTCTGGCGCTGGTAGAAGTTCAGCTGGAAGTAGTCGAAACCCGGAATATTCAAGTCAAACGCCGGGCCCAGCAGGTACGACTCGTTGTCGCCTTCGCCGAACTCGTAAGTGAAGGCCAGCAACACGTCCTTGATCGGGCCGAATGACAGGTCCTTGTCCAGAATCTTGCCGAACGACAAGCGCGGGCTGAACTCGCCGTAGTAGGTATTCGGACCGACGTTGCCGTCTTCCTTGCCGTTGTAGAAGATACGGTCGAGAAAGAAGAAGTTGTCGCCGTACTTCCACGCGTCGGCATGTTCGAAGGTGACGGTTTGCTGGATCTGCGGGTTGACGGTAAAGCTCTTGCCCCACAGATAGGTCAGGCTGTTGTTCTGCCACTGCAACAAGTCACCGGCCACGGCTTGGCCACCGCCCAGCAGGGATCCCGCCAGCATCAGGCCTTTGAACATAGGTTTCATTCGGTGCTCCCGAGTTAAAGTTTTATGTTTTTTCTAATCTGGCGCTCTGATACGGCGCCTTGGGTGTTGCTGAAAACTCGTCTGATTGGTCAGCTTTATGGCTACAGCAAAAGCCGCGCCAAGGCGGTAAAAAACCGTCGATTCAAGCGGGCGCGGAGAATACTGGCTCCCACGTCGGGGCTCAAGTGCGCCGTTACAGCGCGCACAGGGCGACAATGGGGCAGGGTCAGGTGTGGGCGTGCTCAACGGCAGGACGCTCGGCACCGCCGAGAATGTTGAACAGGATATTCAGCGACAGCGCGCTGAGGGTGGCCATGGCGATGCCACTGTGGGTGATCGGGCTCATCCACAACGGCAACTGCGCGAAGAACTCCGGGCGCACCACCGGGATCAGGCCCATGCCGATGCTCACCGCCACCAGCAACTGGTTGCGCCGGTCGGCGATGTCGGCTTCCTGGAGGATCTTGATACCGGTCGCCGCCACCATGCCGAACATGGCAATTGCTGCGCCGCCCAGTACCGCCGGCGGAATCGAGGCCACCAGGTAGGCAGCCTTGGGCAGCAGGCTCAGTACGATCAGAAAGCCCCCGGCCATGATCGTCACCGAACGGCAGCGCACGCCGGTCATCTGCACCAGGCCGATATTCTGCGCGAACGAAGAGTGGGTGAAGGTGTTGAAGAACCCGGCGAAAAATGACGCCCCGGCATCACACAGCAGGCCACGACGCAGCATCCTTGGTGTGACCTCCTGGCCGGTGATCTTGCCCAGGGCGAGAAACATGCCGGTGGACTCGACAAAGATGATCACCACCACCAGGCACATCGACAGGATCGGCGCCAGCTCGAACTTCGGCATGCCAAAGTGCAACGGCGTTACCACCTGCACCCACGGCGCCTGGGCCAGGCCGCTGAGGTCGACCATGCCGATAACGCCGCACAACGCATAACCCAGGCCCATGCCGATCAGTACCGAGATGTTCACCCAGAAACCGCGCATGAAACGGTTGATCAGCAGGATGGTGGCCAGCACCAGCGCGGCGACCGCCAGGTACACCGGCGAGCCGAACGTAGCGGCCGCGCTGCCGCCACCGGCCCAGTTCACGGCCACCGGAAACAGCGACAGACCGATGGCGGTAATCACCGTGCCGGTCACCAGCGGCGGGAAAAAGCGCACCACCTTGGACATGAATGGCGCAATCAGCATGCCGAAGAACCCGGCGGCGATGGTCGCGCCGAAGATGCCCTGCAAGCCGATACCGGGCATGCCGGCCATGGCGACCATGCTGCCGACGGCGGCGAAACTGGCACCCATCATCACCGGCATGCGAATGCCCAGCGGGCCGATGCCGAACGACTGCACGAGGGTGGCGATGCCGGCGACCAACAGGTCGGCGTTGATCAGGAAGGCGATTTCTTCACGGCTCAAACCTGCGGCCTGGCCAATGATCAGGGGTACGGCGACGGCGCCGCCGTACATCAGCAAGACGTGTTGCAAGCCAACCAGAATCAGTTGCAGGAGGGGCAGCCGCACCATGGCGGGCGCGGCAGGAGTCTGGGTTTCTAACTGGGACATGCAACACCTCGGATCTTTTTATTGTTGTGTCGTTTGGAACGCAATCGTCAACACACAGCCTGTCCAAATGTGGGAGGGGGCTTGCCCCCGATGGCGGCGGTCCAGTCATAGATGCTGTGAATGACACACCGCTATCGGGGGCAAGCCCCCTCCCACATTGGATCTCTGTGAATCAGTTAGTTGGTACGGGCTCCCTGATTGATCCAGGTGCCGATCAGATCCCGTTCCTGCTGGGTCATCTGCGTGATGTTGCCCAGCGGCATAATCTGGCTCGCCACCGCCTGCGCCTGAATGCGCGCAGCCTGTTGCTGGATCTGCTCCGGCGTGTCGAACATCACGCCAGCCGGTGCGGTGCTGAACAATGGACTGGTGGGTTTGGCCGAGTGGCAGACCGTGCAGCGTTGCTCGATCACGTGGTGCACCTGCCCGAAGTCGGTGCCGGCCTGGGCCGGTGCCGGTTCAGCGGCGGGTGCCGCAGGCGCTGCGGGTTTCAAACCGCCGCCCAGGGCGGTTTCCGGCAGTGGCTGGTACTCGATGGCCGCAGGTGCCTTGGCCACTTCCGGTGCCGGCTTGGGCCCGGTCACATACGCCAGGCTGATCATCGCCAGCGCGCCTACCGGCAAGGTCCATGCATACTTCTGGCTGTTATGCCGGGTGTTGAAGTAGTGCCGCACCAGCACCGCCGCCACGGCGATCCCGGCCAGGATCAGCCAGTTGTACTGGCTGCCGTAGGTGCTCGGGAAGTGGTTGCTGATCATGATGAACAGCACCGGCAGGGTGAAGTAGTTGTTGTGGCGCGAGCGCAGCAAGCCTTTGGCCGGGAGTGCCGGGTCGGGCGTGCGGTTCTCGGCGATGGCCGCCACCAGTGCGCGCTGGGCGGGCATGATGATACGGAACACGTTGCCAACCATGATCGTGCCGATCACCGCGCCCACGTGCAGGTAGGCGCCACGGCCGCTGAACACCTTGCTGAAGCCGTAGGCCGTCGCGATCAGCAGCACGAACAGAATCAGGCCGAGCAGGGCAGGGCGCTTGCCCAGGGCCGAGTCGCAGAGAAAGGAATAGATGAACCAGCCGGCGAACAGCGAGACGATGCCCAGCAACACGCCTTCGGTGCCGCTCAATGTGCTGCCGGGGGCCAGCAGGTACAGCGTCGGGTTCCAGTAGAACACCACGCACAGCAGCGCGACGCCCGACATCCAGGTGAAATAGGCTTCCCATTTGAACCAGTGCAGGTTGTCCGGCATGCTCGGTGGGGCCAGTTTGTATTTCTCCAGGTGGTAGATACCGCCACCGTGGATCGCCCACAAGTCACCGGCCAGGCCGCTTTTGGGGTTGACGCGATTGAGGTTGTTTTCCAGCCAGACGAAATAGAACGAAGCGCCGATCCAGGCGACGCCGGTGATCATGTGAACCCAGCGCACGCTCAGGTTCAGCCATTCCAACAGATGTGCTTCCACAGTCCTTACCTCTCGCCTGTCACCCTTGTTGTCGGGTGATCAGACCTTCTCTTATTGGTGGGGGGCGAGGATCAACCGCTCATCCTCTTTGAAAAAATGCTCATCGCAGTTATTGCCTGTGCCACTGCGATCAACCACCAGGAAGTCATCCCGCTTTTCGATCGTCAGCACCGGGTGGTGCCAGACGCCGCGATGGTAATTGATGCCCTGCCTGCCGTTGGTGACGAAGGCGCGGACCAAGCCTGATACAGGTGCATCGCCAAGGGGCGCGACCACGATCAGAAAGGGGTTGCCGAGCAGCGGAATGAAGGCCTGGCTGCCCAGCGGGTGTCGTTCCAGCATGCACACGGTCAACGGCATGTCCTGCGCGTCGGCGCGGAAGATGCTGATGATGGCGTGGTCTTCGGGCTGTGCCGTTTCGACCGTCGCCAGTTTGTGAAAGCGCATGGTCGACCCGTTGTTGATCATGAAGTGATCGCTGCCATCGGTTTCGATCACGTCTCCGAAAGGGGCGAAGGCTTCTTTGGTCAGGGGTTCGATCATCAGTGTGCGCATGGCTGTCTTCTTAATCTTGAGTTGTTATTGGATCTATGTAGGAGCGAGCTTGCTCGCGAAAAACGCAAGGACACCGCGTGTATCCAGGATGGGCGCGTTATCGTTGACGATCTTCGCGAGCAAGCTCGCTCCTACAGTCTCAGCATTACTTCGATACTTTGCCCAATACTCGCAGGCGACTCACACCGCCATCCGGGAACACGTTCAAGCGGATATGGGTAATCGGCCCCAGCGCCTTGATCTGCTCGGCGAAGGTGTGTTCGGCGTGCATTTCCAGCTTCTGCGCCGGCAGCAGTTCGCGCCAGAACAGCGACTGGGTTTCGATCTGGCTGTCGGTGCCGCCCTTGACGAACGCGCCCTGGATCGAGCAAGTGTCCGGGTAGTTGCCCTTGAAGTGCAGAGTGTCGACGATGATTTTCTCGATCTCGCCCGGATGGCCCAGGGCGACAATCACCCAGTCATTGCCCGGTGTGCGCCGACGCGCGGTTTCCCAGCCGTCGCCCATGTTGATGCCACGGCCCGGGTTGAGGATGTTGCTCATGCGCCCGAAGTGTTCATCGGAGCAGGCCAGCGCGCGACCGCCATTGAGCGCGGCGGCCAGGTCGACCTGTTCGTTGTCGCCCACCGCGGACCAGTCGCGGAACGGCACGCCGTACACGCGCAGACGGGCCACGCCGCCATCCGGGTAGATGTTGAAGCGCAGGTGGCTGAACGCCTGCGCGTTGTTGATCTCATGGTAGTGGTGGCTGTTGCCCTGCAGCTCGACGGCCGACAGCACTTCCACCCATTGAGTGTGCTCGTCAGGCTCGCCCGAGGCCAGGAAACAGGCTTCCAGGGACGCCGACGGCGGGAAGTTGCCGGTGAAGAATGAAGTGTCGATGTCCACGCCCTTGATCGAACCCGGTACGCCCAGGCGGATCACCGCGCTGTCGTAGCCTTCGAAGCGCTTGCGACGTGACTCCCAGCCGTCCATCCACTTGCCGTTGTCATCGAAAACGCCCTCCTTCCACACGGCCGGGGTCGGCTGGAACAGCCGGTTGGCGTCGGCGAACCAGTCATCGGTCACCGAGATGATTTTGGTGCCCAGGCGGGCGTCGGCCAGGTTGACGAACTTTTCGAAAGGTACGGCGTAAGCATTCATTCTTCTTGTCTGCCTTGGATAGAGTGGCTGGGAATGGTCGTTTAGAGGGTCAGTAAGCGGAACAACGCGATCTTGTTGATCTCGTCCAGCGCGCACTTGAACTCGGCGTCTGCAGAGTTGTGGATGCGCGTTTCGAACGCGGCGAGGATCTGATGCCGGTTGCTGCCTTTTACCGCCATGATGAAGGGAAACTTGAACTTGGCCTTGTAGGCCTCGTTCAGCTCGGTGAAGCGCGAGAACTCTTCGGCCGTGCATTGGTGAATCCCCGCGCCAGCTTGCTCATCAGTGCTGGCTTGGGTCAGTTGGCCCTGGACGGCGGCTTTGCCTGCCAGGTCCGGGTGAGCATTGATCAGCGCCAGTTGCGAGGCATGATCAGCACTCAACAGGATATCGCTCATGCGCTGGTGCAGCGTTTCGATCTGGTCGATCGACGTGTCCTGGCCCAGCTCAAAGGCCTTTTCGGCTACCCATGGCGAGTGTTCGTAGATATCGGCGAAGGCGGCGACGAATTCATCGCGGCTCAGGCTCGACGGTTTCAGGGTCTGGAATGCAGTCATTTCGCGGTTCCCGTGTACGGGTGGGTTTCGTGCCAGTGACGGGCAATGTCGACGCGGCGGGTGAACCACACCTGTTCATGGCTTTTGGCGTATTCGATAAAACGCTTGAGCGAAGCCAGGCGCGCCGGACGGCCGATCAGGCGGCAGTGCAGGCCGATGGACAGCATCTTCGGCGCTTCGGCCCCTTCGGCGTACAGCACGTCGAAGGCATCCTTGAGGTACTCGAAAAAGTCATCGCCCTTGTTGAAGCCCTGCACCTGGGTGAAGCGCATGTCGTTGGTGTCCAGGGTGTAGGGGATCACCAGGTGCGGCTTGCCGGTCGGGTTGTTGGGTTCCCAGTAGGGCAGGTCGTCGTCGTAGGTGTCGCAGTCGTACAGGAAACCGCCTTCTTCCATTACCAGGCGCCGGGTGTTGGGGCCGGTGCGGCCGGTGTACCAGCCCAGCGGGCGCTCGCCGGTCAGTTCGGTGAGGATGCGGATCGCTTCGAGCATATGCTCGCGCTCCTGGGCCTCGTCCATGTACTGGTAGTCGATCCAGCGGTAGCCGTGGCTGCAGATCTCGTGGCCTGCGGCGACCATGGCGCGGATCACATCCGGATGGCGCTGGGCGGCCATGGCCACGGCAAAGATGGTCAGCGGGATGTCGAACTCTTTAAACAATTTGAGGATGCGCCACACACCGGCACGGCTGCCGTATTCGTACAGCGACTCCATGCTCATGTTGCGCGCGCCCTGCAGTGGCTGGGCCGAGACCATTTCCGAGAGAAAGGCTTCGGATTCCTTGTCACCATGCAATACGTTCCGCTCACCGCCTTCTTCGTAATTGAGTACGAACGACAGCGCGATGCGTGCCTTGCCCGGCCAGTGGGGGTGAGGAGGGTTACTGCCGTAACCGATCAGGTCGCGTGGGTAGTCAGCGCTCACTGCAGTCTTCCTTCTTGTTCGTGGTAGCAAATGTGTGGCGGCCGGGCAGTGGAAAGACTGGGGGGCGTCACAGCGATGAGTGATTGTATACAACTTATCGCGAACTTTGTAAGCCTGCATTTCTGCATTTTTTCTGAACGGACTCCACGCCTTGCCTTGCAAGAAACCTGCCTGACTGGTCAGCTAAAGGCGAAAAACCCCACTGTAGGAGCGAGCTTGCTCGCGAAAAACCTGAGCGCGCCACTTTTCATTCTGAAAGCCCGCGTTATCGTTGGCGTTTTCCGCGAGCAAGCTCGCTCCTACAGGGGATTGGAAGGCTGTGGAATTTATTGTGTACAATTTTTTTAAAAAGTGTCTTAATCAGCCATCGCCGGCTTTTTCGCTGCCCTGAAAGAGTGCGGGTTGTTTCTTTACTGACTTCGGGAGGCGCATGACGCCATGGGACGTTTGACCACACACGTTTTGGACGCCGCGCACGGCTGCCCCGGCGCCGCAATCAACGTTGAGCTGTACCGCGTCGAAGGCGCCCGGCTTGAACGGGTCGCCACCGCCACGACCAACAGCGACGGCCGCTGCGATGCGCCGCTGTTGCAAGGCGACGACTACCGCAGCGGTGTCTACCAGCTGCAATTCAACGCCGGTGATTATTACCGCGCCCGTGGCGTGCAGTTGCCCGAACCGGCTTTTCTGGATGTAGTGGTATTACGCTTCGGCATCAGCGCCGAGCAAGCGCATTACCATGTGCCCCTGTTGATTTCGCCTTACAGCTACTCCACGTATCGCGGTAGCTGAGCGTCACCTCGCTTCACACCCCCAAATGCTCTTCGTTGGTTTCGCCCGCGCACACTGCGGGCTTTTTTTCGACCGTCAACTATGTAACTCCGGCGGCTCACTCCAACTGCCTAGTCTTTTTTTTTCAGAAAAAATGGACGTAGACATGGGACCCGAACCCTTTCTGCTCGACCGCCTCAACACGACCGTCACATCCGGTCGCCAGCTCAACGAGCTCTACCTTGCCCATGCACGCTGCGCGGACCGGGCGCATGTACTGCAACGGATGCAAGTCCGCGCGCCACGTATCAGTCGTCTGATTCGCCAGACCTTGCGCGACACCTTTCAAATGGACCCCGACTCCTTGTTGCTCAATGTGCCCTTGGCCCCTGACGAGATGCCCTGGCGTCTTAGCTTGACCGACACGGTGATGCGCTTGCTGGCTGAGCGCGCCTGTGTCCGTGAGGGCAAGCTGAGTCAGCGAGCGTGTCAGTCCCGGCAACTGGCCGACGCGGCCTTGAGCCGGGTGCTGAAAGTGGATCTGTTGGCGCGCATCGAGTCTGCGGCACCGGCCTTCTGGCAAGTGCTGGCTGAGGATCGATTAGCGACGCGCGAGGCGTACTGGTGTGAGCTGTACCACGAGTTGGTCGGCGACCAGGCGCTGCTGGCCCACGGACTCAACCAGTTAACCGAGGAAGGATTAGCCATGGTCATGACGGTGGTCGAGGCGCCCACCGCCGAGCAACGTACACGGGCAGGCGGCCTGCGTGCCGACCTGCGGGTGGCGCAAGTGGTATGCCCAGGCAAGTCCGGCGCCACTGTTCCCTTCTGTGGCGCGCTGCATCTCTACTACGAAGCGGACCCTGCTCACACCCGACAGGTGCTGTTCCTGCCGGGTCTTGCGCCACCGTTTTATGAGTTCGAAACGCACCAGGCCTGGCAGAGTCGCTTCCCTGAGCTGGTGACGGCACAGGCACACTCGTTGTGGCCGTTGCTGGCGCTGCGCAGGCGCCATGAGTTACCCGATGTCACCGCATCCTCCGCGCTGCCCATGGTGGCAGGGCAGTTGGGTCCGCGGGTCGATAGCCATGCGTTCGAGAACAGCGCCAGGGCGCTTTTGCATGTGCAGTGGGACAACGAGATGGCAACGTTGCTGGATATCAATATTGCTTACCTGTTTGCTGGCGATGCGATCAAAGGCGCCTACATGCAACCGGTCGAGCGTCTATTGCAGGTGGAACAGGGGCGCAAGCTGTTGTGCATGCCGGCTGGCTGGAATTCGACCCTGGCACACCTGCTGAGCCGCGACCAGCACGAGCGGCATGTGCAAATCAGCTTCGCCAGCCTGTCCCACAGCCTGCCATTGCGTCTGCGCGAGCAGAAACAGCAGCAGTATGAACAGGCGCTGACAGGTTTGCTTGATGATGATAAGCCGAGTGAGGAAACGGTCGACTTCAAGGCTTTCACTGCCTTGCACCAGCAGTGGCTGGAGCAGCGTCAACACTGCTCGACCTTGCTCGAAGGCCATGAACATCGATTGGATGACGAGTCATTCTGGGTGGGGCCTGCCAGCGGTGAGCCCAGCCGCCGGGAGCGCTTGCTGGCGGCGCGTGGCGCGGCCTTGATCAACGAGGCGCAGTTGATGCATCGGCTCAAGTTCATTGACGAACACTTGCTGGCGCGGGTCAGGGCGGTGGTCGAGAAACCGTCGCAAATGCGTGGCCTCGGTGCCGGTAGAGTGCTTTCTGTGACGCTGGGAGGGGGCACGCAGCCAGCTTTCCGATTGCTTGGCGTGTTCGTGGTGGCGGGCGCCTCGGACCAGGCTCATCAGGCGACGTTGTTGTACATGCCGGGGCTGGAAGGCGGGCTGCAGCGCTTCAAATCCCTGCCGGCGCTGACGCAGCGCTTGCAGGCCAGTTTCATGGCGCGCGAGCCGAGCCCGCTGTGGCAGGGCGTCGGACGTGCCGAGCGCAATGCAGCGCGCAGTTGGGTCCGGTGCCTGCCACCCAACGAGGCCGTCACGGTGTGCTTTGCGGACATCGATGGCGACGTGCTGTTGGTCGGCCTCAAGGAACAGGTAAAGGGTTTCGCTGACGCACGCCAGAAAATCATCGCGGGCGAACGGGTGTTTACCGAGGTCAGCGATGCCGCGCTGGCAACGACCCTGCTGGCGGCCGAGGTTGCCCAAAGCCTGCAGGTACCGGGCCACGATGTCAGGGAGGTGGCCCTGAACAACCTGCAGATGGTCATGACGGGGGCCTCGTTGGCAACCGCAATGCCGGCCTGGTACGCCCAGGCGCCGGTGTCCATCAGCAGGCGGCACGCGCGGTTGGTCAATCGCCAGCACCGCAGTGCGCTGAACCTGCAGCGTCAACTGGTGGATGCGCTGGGGAGTGTGGAGAACTTCGCCCGCCCCCTGTTGATTCGGCAGTTGACCCTGGATGGGCTCTACCCTGAGCTGGATATCGATCAGCCGCTGTTCGATATCCCCGATGATGTGAGCAAAGTCTGGGCCGGCCATCCGGAGCGTCCTCCCGGTGAGGCAGGAGCGAAAACCGTGGTCAGCAAAGAACGCACCACCTACAGCTTTTTGCAGCTGGCGCTGAACAACCTCGACCCCGAAGCGCCCTGGACCGCCTGGCGCCTGAAACGCATGCGGTACGTGATCCCTTCATGGAAGGAGCGCTTGAGCGTGGATTATTTGATCAAGACCATCGCCGCCTTGGATATCGGTGACCAGTACGATCGAAAAATCCTCAGTGTTTGCTACGGTGAAGGCGATATCGCGGATGCCGCTACGCACTCGCCGCTGCGCCATGAACTGTTGCGCAGGCCGGTACGGCGTCAGACGAAAATAGACCTGATCAGTGCCCGACAGCTCAAGCTGAGCGAGCAAGGGCTAAAGCTGTTCAGTCGCGCAATAGCCCTGCAACACGGCGCATCCTCGTCACTGCGCCTGTGTTTCCTCAGGCTTGAGGCGGTGACGGTGCCCTGGGCGCGTCATATTGCCGGGATGATAGTGATCCAGGACCCCGACGCGCAGCACTGTGTTTTCTACTGGCCCGCTGCAACCAATTTCCCGGTGCTTTCGGAGCACATCAGTCTCGACGCTCTACGTGAAACCCTGACCAGGCACTGGCAGGCGCAGGAGCACATTGTCGAGCTTGCGAAATTCATTGCCCCTGGCTCAGAGACGCAAGCGCTCGCCGGTTATCCAGGAGCAATCACCCCTGTAGTCACCCCGCGAACGCTCTGGCGCAGCATGCTGGAGCAACTGCGGATGTTTGCCTTGGTGGGGGTTACCGAGCCCAGCGCGTTATTCGTTGGCCGGTATCTGTATCGCTGGTTTAAAAGCAAGCGGGTATTCCCGGCCACGGCACTCAGCGAGATCGAGCTGGAGATTCGTGAACAACAGGAGGTGATGCCTGCACAGTGGTTGGGTATCACCCAAACTGACGCACGCGACATGGTCGCAGCGCTGGCCCATGCACAGGTGCTGAGGGTGCAGCGCCAGGGGCGTGCCGAGTCCAACTCTCAGGCTTCGCTGGAGGTTTATCGTCGCTGGCGATTGGCTGAGCAAAAGGCTCAAACGATCAAGGGGCTGTTGTCCATGATCCCCTTCGTGTCCCTGGGCGTGCTGCTGCATGATGTCCTGTTGGCCGCACGACGTCTCTATCACAGCACGGGCGACGGCGTTGACCTGGCGATTGCCATTCATCAACTGGTGCTGGATGTGGCGCTGACGTTCGCTCCGTTCAAGATCGGACCCGTCGCCAAACCGCTCAAGCAGGTCGCCGTGAGACCGCTGAGATCGGCCCTCAATCAGTTGCGTCGGCGCCAGCCTGTTCAGAGCCGATTGTCGTTGCGCCCACCTTCCTCCCCCCTGACCTTCAAGGGCCTGGAGCCCTACAAACTCTCGGGGTTGGCCAGTGATGCGATTGAATTGAAAGGGCCTGTGAGCAAAGGCTCCCGGCTTAAAAACGGCGAACAATTCGTCACCGATGCCAAGGGCGAACGTTATCAGGTGTATCAGCGCGATGGCGAACAGCAACTGCGCTTCAAGAACGCGCAAACACCTGGGGACAACGAACTGATATTGAACATCGAGGAACCGCGCCAGTGGTTGTTGGGGGCCGATGCCCCCGAGCCGCAGCCGGGGCCCAGCTCGAGCGCCACGCCATTCTGGCAGCAGACACTCCCCCCCTCGAAGGTTCCGGTCAGTTGGACGCCGCCGCCCGTTGCGTCGGCGGAACAACTGGGCAGGCGCCCGCACAATCTGACGAGCGCCTGGCGGAACTGGGGGCAACCACTGGGCTCGCGCAAGGCGGTGGAGCTTGCGCCGCACCGCAAAATATTTACGATGGAACAGGTCAGCAATCCGAGCCTTAAAGTGGGCGATCAGTATTATGAAACCCTGTCCGGCGGCTCCCGGGTCGATCCCGACGTGGTTTTTCTCAAGCCGCCAGGATCGCTGATGGACAGTATCGACAGCATCAGTATGCTGCTGGGGGACGGGACCACGCCTCAGCCCGTGCTGTTCACCTATGGCGAGGACCTGCGCTGGACCGCCCGGGAGGCGCTGTTCAACCAGCCATTGTCTGCCTCGATCAACGCCAGATTTCCAGAGCTGACACCGTCCAGTGCACGGCATGCGGCGCGCAGGTTGGTTGAACTGGCCGATCCGGGTGAGCGCGCACTGACGAGCACTCGCTTATTAAGGATTCGCGCAGCTCTGGACGAGTGGAGGCCTCAAGCGCCGGGGCAAACGGTTCGAACCGATGACTTGATAAGAATGTTGCGGCCTTTGCAGCCACGCAAGCCGTTCAGCCTGTATGTGGGCGCAGACGGGCAAGTCGGCAATTTCGAGCGTATGGATTTCAACTTGCCGTCGACGTTTGACCGTTCCCTGTTCGTCAAACCCAAAGGCCAGAATGCGATCACCCAAAGACGAGTAGTGGCCAGTCTTGAGCAAGCCACGCGGATACTGCAGCAACAAGGGTTTGCGGTACAACGCTTGAATCTTGTCTATGCGCCTCGTTATCCCCATCTTCTGGCGACCCATCCAGCCTCCAATAAGCTCTATTACATCATGCCCAAATGGCTGGACGGAAAAAGCATGCCTATGAAACTGGGCGCCAGGCGACTACTTTCCAATGATTGGTTTCTGAATAAGAGCCAGGTGTATCCGGCGTTATATCGGCAGGTCATCGAAGCCTCGAACGAGGGACGGTTGGTCAAGCTGGTCGCGGGGGTCCAGAACGTCAGGCCGCCCACGATCTACTTCATCAGGCCAGGGGAGCTTTGATCAATGACGCAATGCCGGCGCCGCCGAACAGCGCCGCGCTGATGCGGTTGAACCAGCTCTGTCCCGAACCGCTGCGCAAATAGCGTGCGGCGCCATGGGCGCCCGAGCCATAGGCCAGTTTGCACAGCAGGTCGAGCACTGTCCACGTGGCGATCATGGTCAGCAATTGCGGCAGGAACGGTTGCTGGCTGCTGAGAAATTGCGGCAGGAAGGCGGCGAAAAACAGGATGTCCTTGGGGTTGCTCGCACCCAGCACAAAAGCCCGCCCAAACAAGGCGCGAAAGCGCGGCACGGCCGGCGTCTGCGGCACGTGTGCACCCTGGGCCGGCAGGCGCGATTGCTGCCAGCTCTGCCAGGCGAGGTAGAACAGGTACAGCGCACCCACGATCTTCAATGCACTGAACACGTGCTCGGACGCCAACAGCAGGGCGCCCAGGCCCAGGGCCGAGGCGCTCAGCAGGCAGATCGAGGCAAACACCCCGCCCAGGAATGCCGGGTACGAGCGGCGCAGGCCATAGTTCAGGCTGTTGCTGATCATCAGCAGGGACAACGGGCCGGGGATCAGGATCACCACCAGCGCGGCGCCGCTGAACAGCAGCCAGGTTTCCAGGTTCATCTACGTTTCTCCCTTCATGCAAAAGCCTCACCCGAAGATGAGGCGGTTTTTCAGCCGTTCCTGAATTACAGGAAGATGAACTTGGCGATAAAAATCGCGCACAGCACCCACAGGCTGACGGAAATCTCGCGGTACTTGCCGGTGCCGGTCTTGAGCGCCACATACGTGATAAAGCCCAGGGCGATACCGTCGGCGACCGAAAACGTCAGCGGCATCATGATCGCGGTGACGATCGCCGGAATGCTGTCGGTGGCTTCATCCCAGTTGATATGCGCCATGCTCGCCATCATCAGCATCGCCACGTAGATCAACGCGCCGGCGGTGGCGTAGGCGGGGATCATACCGGCCAGCGGCGCGAAGAACAT
This sequence comes from Pseudomonas orientalis, assembly GCF_001439815.1. Lineage (GTDB taxonomy): Bacteria > Pseudomonadota > Gammaproteobacteria > Pseudomonadales > Pseudomonadaceae > Aquipseudomonas > Aquipseudomonas orientalis. The sequence goes on from NZ_JYLM01000001.1 coordinate 377,270, forward strand.
CGCCGCCACAAACAGCACGCCCACCGTGACAGCGGTCAACCCGGTACGCCCCCCGGCTGCCACACCGGCGGCGCTTTCCACGTAGCTGGTCACGGGCGGCACGCCGACCATGGCACCGAATACACTGGAAGCACTGTCGGCCTTCAGCGCGCGGGACAGGTTGTCGATCTTGCCGTCGGCGTTCACCAGGCCGGCACGCTGCGCAACGCCCATCAGTGTACCCGCCGTGTCGAACATGTGTACAAAAAGAAAGGCGAATACCACGCTGATCATGCTTACATTGAACACACCTATCACGTCCATGGCCATCCAGGTCGGCGCCAGGCTCGGTGGGGTGGAGAGAATGCCGTTGTAATGCACCAGGCCCAGGCCCCACCCCGCCAGGGTGACGGCGATGATGCTGATCAGGATCGCGCCGAACACGCGGTGATAGCTGAGAATGGCGATCAGCAGGAAACACACCGCCGCCAGCAGCGGCGCAGGTTCATGCAGGGAGCCGAGCTTGATCAGGGTCGCCGGGCTGTCCACGATGATCCCGGCGGTTTTAAGACCGATCACGCCGAGGAACAGGCCCACCCCGGCGCCCATGGCGTGGCGCAGACTCACGGGAATACTGTTGAGCAGCCATTCACGGATGCGCGACAGCGTAAGAATCATGAACAATACGCCGGAGATAAACACCGCGCCGAGGGCGGTCTCCCAGTGGTAGCCCATGGTGCCGACCACGGTGTAGGTAAAAAACGCATTCAAGCCCATGCCCGGCGCCAGGCCCACCGGCCAGTTGGCGTACAGGCCCATCAACAGGCAGCCCAGCGCGGCGGCGATGCAGGTGGCGACGAACGCCGCACCGTGGTCGATGCCCGCATCGGCCATGATGTTGGGGTTGACGAAGATGATGTAGGCCATGGTGATGAAGGTGGTAAGGCCGGCGATCAGCTCGGTCTTCACTGTGGTGCCATGCAAGCGCAGTTTGAACAGGCGTTCGAGCCAGTCATGCGGCGGCGGGCTGACGTCCAGGGCAGGGGCTTCGGTTTTACGGCTATCCACAGCGAGTACTCCTCAATCGTTTTATTGTTATTTCCAGCGCCGGTCACATGAGTGGGCAACAGCGCTTTGAGGTACTGGCGGGTTTTGTTGACTGATAGGTCAGGAACTCGCACGAAGCGAATTATGCTTTTGTATACAAATAAAGCAAATAATGTTTTCGATTATCTCGGCGCAAAGGGATGAAAGGCTGTCCCTACGGCAGGCGGGCGGATTTATTCTGCGCAATGCCTTGAAACAAACCTTCGATACCCGCACTTTGTGGGCGCAAGCGTTCGTTCAGAGCGCGTCAAGCGGCATAAGGGGAGCCCATGTACAAGGTTTATGGCGATTACCAATCGGGCAACTGCTACAAGGTCAAATTGATGCTCAATCTGTTGGGCATCCCGTACCAATGGATCGATATCGATATTCTCAAGGGCGACACCCAGACCCCTGAATTCCTGGCCAAGAACCCCAACGGCAAGATCCCGGTGCTGGAACTTGAAGATGGCACCTGCCTGTGGGAGTCCAACGCGATTCTCAACTTCCTCGCCGATGGCAGCGACTTTTTGCCGAGCGAGCCGCGTCTGCGCACCCAGGTATTGCAGTGGCAGTTCTTCGAGCAATACAGCCATGAGCCGTATATTGCGGTGGCGCGGTTCATTCAGTTTTACCAGAACATGCCGCAGGATCGCCTCGAGGAATACAAGACGACCCACAAGGGCGGTTACAAGGCCCTGAAGGTGATGGAGCGCCAGCTGCAAGCCACGCCGTATCTGGTGGGCGAGCACTGTTCGATTGCCGATATCGCGCTGTATGCCTACACCCATGTGGCCCATGAAGGCGGGTTTGATCTGGCGCCGTATCCGGCGGTGCAGGCCTGGCTGCAGCGCGTGGCCAGTCATCCTCGGCATGTCCCGATGCTGGACTGATCATGCAATCAAAAGGTGGGGGCACGTCCTGATGCAGGAGCGAGCTTGCTCGCGAAAAACTTACAGGCACCGCGTTCATTCAGGAGGTACGCGTTATCGTTGACGTTTTTCGCGAGCAAGCGCGCTCCTACAGAGGGTGGTGTTCGCCAAGCCGCCTCCCGCATTCAGCTCAATGGTGAGTCTGCTAGTTCTTTATTCAGCAGGTCGTAACAGCGCTGTGCTGCCGGGCTCAACGCCGCCCCGCTGCGGCTGATCAACCCGATCTCCCGGTTCACGCCGGGATGATCGATGTTGATCCGCTGCAACCCCTCCAGGCTGTCCGCCGCCGACTCCGGCAGCACACTGATCCCCAACCCCTGGCGCACCAGCGCCAGCACCGTGGACATGTAGTTGGCCTCCATGCCCGCGTTCAGCGTCAGTCGCGTCTGGTCAAACAGCGCGTCCACTTGCTCGCGCACGCTGCTGTCGCGTCCGGTCAGGATGATCGGTTGGTCTGCCAGTTGCTCCAGGGTCAGTGACCGATAGCGCGTCAGCCCATGGCCCAGCGGCACAAACGCGCACAGCCGATCATTCAGCACCGGCACGAAGTCCAGGCCGTGGCTCAGGCGCGCGCGCACGCCGATGCCGAAATCCACCTCGCCGGAACGCACCTGGGCATGAATGCGATGGGCTACCAGGTCATGCAGACGCACTTCGATCCCGGCAAAACGTTCGCGAAACAGGCGCAACACCGGCGGCAGGCTGCCGGCGCACACCGAGGGCAGGGCGGCGAGGGTGACCACCCCCCGACGCAGGGCCGCGAGGTCGCGCGAGCCGGTGACGATGTTGTCCAGGTCCAGCAGCAATTTTTCCATGGGGCCACGCGCCTCCTGGCCGGCGGCGGTGATGCTCACGTGGCGCGGGCTGCGGTCGAGCAGGGCGACGCCGAGCCAGTCTTCCAGTTGTTGCACCTGCACGGTGAGGGCTGACGGAGACAGATGCAGCTCGTTGGCGGCCTTGGTGAAACTGCCGGTACGGGCGACGGCGAGAAAGGCCTGGATGTGCTGGATGCTATTTTTCATAAGAGCGGCTTCATTTTGTTTTTCCGAACGCGCTATGCCGAATATTCCAATTTACAAAGACTAACCCGCTTCCAATACTCCAGGGAAAACAATAACCGGCCATCAAGGCCGCTCTGGAGTACCCCATGCTCGCGACCCTGGGTGTCATCACCATCCTCTGCCTGCTTGCCGCCGTCATGAGCAAGCGCCTCTCGCCGCTGGTGGCCCTGATTGCGTTGCCGATCATTGCCGCATTGATCGGCGGGTTCGGCCTGCAAACCAGCACCTTTATCATCACCGGCATCAAGAACGTCGCCCCGGTGGTGGGCATGTTTGTGTTTGCGATCCTGTTCTTCGGGATCATGACCGACGCCGGCATGCTCGACCCGATTATCGACCGCATCCTGCGCACGGTCGGCACGCGTCCTACACGGATTGTCGTCGGCACCGCGACCCTGGCGCTGCTGGTGCACCTGGACGGCTCCGGCGCGGTGACCTTTCTGGTGACGGTGCCGGCGATGTTGCCGCTGTACACCCGGCTGGGTATCGACAAGCGCATCCTGGCCTGTGTCTGTGCGATGGCCGCCGGGGTCAACTTCCTGCCGTGGACCGGTCCGGTGCTGCGCTCGTCCGCAGCCTTGCATGTGCCGGTGGCGGACCTGTTCCAGCCGCTGATCCCGGTGCAGATTGTCGGTCTGATCTTTGTGTTCGCCTGCGCCTGGTGGCTGGGCCATCGGGAAGAAAAACGCTTGGGCCTGGGCGCCGGTTCCCGCGTGGACGCAGTACCGCAGCGGGTGCTCAGTGACGACGATATCAAGCTGCGCCGGCCACGGCTGTTCTGGGTCAACCTGATCCTCACCGTGCTGGTGATGGTGGTGATGATTGCCGGCTGGGTCGACCCGGTGGTGATGTTCATGCTCGGCACCGTAGTGGCGCTGTGCATCAACTACCCCAATGTCGACGCCCAGCGCGCGCGTATCGACGCCCATGCCAAAACCGCCCTGACCATGGCCAGTATCCTGCTCGCCGCCGGCGTGTTCACCGGCATCATGCAAGGCACCGGCATGCTCAAGGCGATTGCCGAAGTGGCGGTGGCGCAGATCCCGGCCGGCCATGGCAAGCTGATCCCGGCGGTGGTCGGCTTTATTTCCATGCCGTTGAGCATGTTGTTCGATCCCGATTCCTACTATTTCGGCGTGATGCCGGTGATTGCCGAAGTCGGCAAGGCCCTGGGTGTCGATCCGCTGCAAGTGGCCCAGGCCTCGTTGCTGGGCGTGCACACAACCGGTTTCCCGGTCAGCCCGCTGACCCCCGCGACCTTCCTGCTGGTGGGCCTGTGCAAGATCGAACTGGCCGATCACCAGCGCTTCACCATTCCTTTTCTATTCGCCGCGTCGGTGCTGATGACCCTGACCGCGCTGCTCCTGGGAATTATCTAAGAGGAGTTATCTGAGATGAAAACCTTGCGCATCGGCGCCGGTGCCGGCTATTCCGGTGACCGTATCGAACCCGCCGTGGAACTGGCCGAACAGGGCGACCTGGATTACCTGGTGTTCGAATGCCTGGCCGAACGCACGATTGCCCTGGCGCAACAGGCGCGTATCAGTGATCCGGCGGGCGGCTACGACCCCTTGTTGAGCGAGCGCATGCACCGTGTGCTGCCCTTTGTCGGGCGGCAACCGGGTCGCCGCCGTCTGCGCGTGATCACTAATATGGGCGCGGCCAACCCCGTGTCTGCTGCCGCTCAAGTGCGGCGCATTGCCGGTGAGCTGGGCGTGAAGCTCAAAGTGGTGGCCGTGCTGGGCGACGATGTGCTGTCGGCGTTGCGGCCCGAGCAGATGCTGGACAACGGCCAGACCCTGGGCGCACTGGGCGACCGGCTGATTTCGGCGAATGCCTACCTGGGTGTGGACGGCATCCTGGAAGCCTTGCGCGCCGACGCCGATGTAGTGATTACGGGGCGTGTGGCCGACCCGTCATTGTTTCTTGCGCCGCAGATGTTTGAGTTCGGCTGGGCCGCCGACGATTGGCTGCGCCTGGGCCGCGGCACCTTGGTCGGGCATTTGCTTGAGTGTGCGGGGCAGGTCAGCGGTGGTTATTTCGCCGACCCAGGCTTAAAGGATGTGGATGACCTGGCACGCCTGGGCTTTCCGTTGGCCGAGGTCGACGCCGACGGCCATGCATTGATCACCAAGGTAGCGGGCTCCGGGGGGCAGGTCAGTCGCGCCACCTGCAGCGAACAATTGATCTACGAAGTGCACGACCCGGCGGCCTATCTGACTCCGGATGTCACGGCCGACTTCTCACGAGTGGGTTTTGTCGAGGAGGGTATTGACCGGGTGCGTGTTCAGGGGGCCGACGGCCGTGCCCGGCCTGAACAGCTGAAGGTCAGCGTCGGTTATCTGGATGGCTGGATTGGTGAAGGGCAAATGTCCTACGGCGGCCCTGGCGCTGTCGCGCGGGCGCAGTTGGCACGGGATGTAGTGCTCAAGCGTCTGGAACTGATCGGCGTGACGATGCAGGACGTGCGCGCCGAGTTGATCGGCATGGACTCATTGCACGGTCCGCGCAGCCACGTCGAACCGTGGGAAGTGCGCCTGCGCGTCGCTGCCCGTTGTGCGGATCGCGGTGATGCCGTACGGGTCGGCAATGAAGTGGAAACCCTCTACACCAACGGCCCGGCCGGCGGTGGTGGAGCGAGCAAGAGCGTGCGTCAGGTGGTGGCGGTGGCGTCGTTGCTGCTGCCGCGTGGCGCCGTCACACCGAGGATTGAAGGATGAAACTGCACACGCTGGCCCATTCCCGCACCGGGGACAAGGGCGATACGTCGAACGTCTCGATCATTGCCTATCGCGCCGAAGACTATCCATTGCTGTGCGAACAGCTTACGGCGGAGCGGGTGGCCGAGTGCTTTGCCGACTTGCTGGAACCCGGCGCTGCGCCGGTCCGGCGTTATGAGTTGCCCAATGTGCAGGCGCTGAATTTTGTGTTGCCGGGCATCCTGCGCGGCGGCGTGACCCGCTCGCTGGCGCTGGATGCTCATGGCAAGTGCCTGGGGTCGGCACTGTTGGACCTGGATTTGCCAACACCGTGGGAGGGGGCTTGCCCCCGATAGCGGTGGGTCAACCAACATCAGTGTTTGCTGGGCCGACGTCATCGGGGGCAAGCCCCCTCCCACAGTGGATCCGCGCAGGTCTGTCAGATCGCGGCGAAGCGCTTGTCCAGGTAATCAATGATCACCTTGGAGTCATACATCCAGGTGGTCTGGCCATTCTCTTCGATACGCAGGCACGGCACCTTGATCTTGCCGCCTTGCTCCAACAGGGTCTGGCGATCCTGTGCGTTGTTCTTCGCGTCCTTGAGCGCTACCGGCACATTCAGGCGATGCAGGGTACGCCGGGTTTTCACGCAGAACGGGCAGGCATGGAACTGATACAGGGTCAGGTCTTTGGCCGCTGCGTTCACCTGCGCCTGTTGTTCGGCGGGGCGCTGCTTTTTGCGCGGACGGGTCAGGAAGTCGCCGGCGATGATGATCTGGCCGAGGCCGATTCGTAGTGCTTTGACGAACATGGCTGAAAGCCTCTTGCCCATGGAGAAGGGGTCGCAGCTTACCTGAATTTTACCGGCGAAAAAAAAACCGGCGATGAACGCCGGTTTTTCCTACACAGCCACTTACTTGATCAGGCTGAGAAATTCGCTGCGGGTGGCCGCGTTGTCACGGAACTCACCGAGCATCACCGAGGTGATCATCGACGAATTCTGTTTTTCCACACCGCGCATCATCATGCACATGTGCTTGGCTTCGATCACCACCGCCACGCCGAGGGCGCCGGTCACTTCCAGCACCGCATCAGCGATCTGGCGGCTGAGGTTTTCCTGGATCTGCAGGCGCCGCGCATACATGTCGACGATCCGTGCGACCTTCGACAGGCCCAGCACTTTGCCGCTCGGGATGTACGCAACGTGGGCCTTGCCGATAAAGGGCAGCAGGTGGTGTTCGCACAGCGAGTACAACTCGATGTCCTTGACCAGCACCATTTCGCTGTTGTCGGAGCTGAACAAGGCGCCATTGGTGACTTCTTCGAGCGTCTGTTCATACCCGCGGCAGAGGTACTGCATCGCCTTGGCGGCACGTTTTGGCGTGTCGAGCAGGCCCTCGCGGGAGACGTCCTCGCCGAGTTGGCCGAGAATCGCGGTGTAGTTTTGTTCCAATGTCACAGGACTGTTTCCGTATGAGTTTCAGAGCGGTACGGTGTATGCCTGTACCAATATGAAGCGTTGTTATCGCGCTGATATCGCAGTGTGCGCTGGTGATTGGCGCACATAGTAGCGTAGGTACGGCGACAGGTGTATTCCCGGACGAAGCCGATGTTAAAGTCGGCCTCCAGTGAGGAGTATGTGATGACGCCACGGGAACGAAGTATTGCTGAGCGTGCTATCGGCTTTGCGAAGGCGAATCGGACACGAATCGCCAGGGATTTGGCCTGCTTGACTCGCTACCCCGGTGAAGAATATCCCGTATCGGTTTTTATGGCGGGTTCTCCTGGCGCCGGTAAGACTGAGGTCTCGAAGTCCTTTGTTAATTTGATGGAGGCACATGGGGCCAAAACGCTTCGTATCGACCCTGACGACTTCAGAGATTATTTTCCTGAGTATACCGGTGCGAATTCGAGCCTGTTTCAGCGCGGCGTAACCGTTATGGTGGAGCGGGCCATCGACCTCGTTTATCAGCAGCGACAGTCGTTTCTTCTGGATGGGACTCTTGCGAATATCGACGTTGCGCGAAAAAACATCCAGCGTGCGCTCGGCAAGAAAAACCGGTCAGTTCAAATCATGTATGTGTATCAGAAGCCGGAACTGGCATGGGAATTCGTGCTTGCACGGGAAGCCATTGAAGGCAGAAATATCCCTTGTGTGGAATTTGTTCGCCAGTTCTATGCATCCAAGGCGACGGTGTGCCAATTGAAGCGCGAGCTTCTGGGGAAAATCCAGGTCGATGTGATTCTCAAGGATACTGATGGGGCCGATGCCGAGGTTGGTATTGACCTGTCAACCGACGAAATTGACGAACTGGTCAGGCAGCCCTACCATCCTGAACAACTTGAGCAAATGTTGGCCGGAGTAGCCCCATGAAAGGCGAAATCACGGAAACACTGGAAAAATACCCTTCTACAACCATGTCCGACTTTTTCCGAAGCTGTTCGGTAGAGGAGAAGCGGGCGGTCTATCGAAGCGCAGCCAATACTGCAATCACGATGCAAAAAGCCATGATTTCACTGGCAAGAGAGAAGAAGGCTAAAGAGTTCTCCGGCGAATAAAGCCCGGATTTTCTGATTGAAAGCCCAGCCTGAGTGCTGGGCTTTTTGTCTGTTACTCGTCGCGCCCTTCCATCATGGTGCGCTTGAGCATCACATACACCGCGCCGGCCCCGCCGTGGCGGGCCTGGCAGGAGGTAAAGCCGAGTACCTGGGTGTGTTGGCGCAGCCAGGTGTTGACGTGGCTCTTGATCATCGGCCGCTTGCCGTCCAGCCGCACGGCCTTGCCGTGGGTGACGCGCACGCAGCGGATTTCGAATTTGGTGGCTTCGGCGAGGAAGGCCCACAGGGTTTCCCGAGCTTTTTCCACGGTCATGCCGTGCAGGTCGAGGCTGCCTTCGAATGGGATCTGGCCGGCCTTGAGCTTGCGCATCTGGCTTTCCTGTACCCCGTCGCGGGCCCACATCAACTCATCTTCGGGGCCGACGTCGATCACGAACTGGTCCGACAATCCATCCACGGTGGTGGCATCGGTGCGCACGGTCGCGGCCTGACGCAGCTTGGCGATTTGCGCCCGATCAGCCTTGGGTTTGCCGGTGTCGGCGCGGTCGTGCTTGATCGGCTTGACGCCGCGCAGCTCGTTCTTGAACAGGGAAAAATCGTCGTCTTGCATGTCAGCCTCCGCGAAGGGCGGGCAGTTTACCTAAATCGCGGCGGCTGGGGCGCGGCAAATGCTATCCAAGCGCCATTAGTCGTGCTTTTTCATCAGGTGCGAGGCGATATTCAACGACAACGGTTGGCGCATTTTCCGACGACTGCGGCGCCATAGCCATACACCCAACCACAGCACCAACAGGCCGATCCCCAGCAGGATCGCCGAGCCGCCAGGGCTGGCATTCAGTTCGCCGAGTGCCGGCGAATGCCCAAACAGACCGGCGCCACCAGCGCCTGCCAACAACAGACCTACGATCGCCAGCAGCGCGGCAAAGCCCGCCACCAGGCGCAGACGCCAATTGCTCGGGCCCTTGGGGCGCAAGCGACGAGCATCAAAACCATCGGATATCTTCATTCCGACCTTTCCTCCAGGGTATCGGCCCTTCGACCGGAAGATGCACAGGTTGTTCCTGTGCCCGAGGTAAATGCGCGAAATGAGCGGGCTTTGCGGATGAGCGGGGCAATGAACATCGGCACACCGCTCATCAGAGAGACGATCAGATCAGATCTTTGGTCAACGCCAGGGTCGCGAAGTTGTCGGCCATGATGGCCATTTCGGTTTGTTGCACGTGCTCGGCACTGAGCACGCCTCCCTTGTAGGGCAAGTCGCGTGTAGCACAGGCATCTTCCACCAGGGTGCAGCGAAAGCCGAGGTTCTTGGCGGCGCGTACCGTGGTGCTGACGCTGGAGTGGCTCATGAATCCGCAGACGATCAGGTCCAGCGAACCCAGGTCCTGCAAGTGTTTTTCCAGGCCGGTGCCGTGAAAGGCGCTGGGCAGCAGCTTGCCGATAATGGTTTCGTCGCCTTCAGGCTCCAGGCCGGGAATGAATTCGCCGCGCTCGCCTTGCGGATCGAACAGGCCGCCGACGGTCCCCAGGTGGCGCACATGCACAATCGGGCGTCCGGCGTTGCGCGCAGCATTCGCCAGTTGCTTGATGTTGCCGACCGCCGCGTCCATGCCCGAGAGGGCGAGTGGGCCGCTGAGGTATTCCTTCTGGGCGTCGATGATCACGAGGGTCGCATGGGCCAGGTTGGCAGCTGCGTAACCACGACCGCTGAGTTGAAACATCGTCTTTGGAACGGACATTCTGGGGCTCCTGTGAGGGGGGCTTTTGCGACATTGTCCACTGGCTGAGCGGTTCTGTGAATCGCCACCATCGTAAGGTACGCCGTTGCTGGCGTGCAGCCATGTCAAGAGGGTGGCTTGTTTAAGCCATTCGTGATGATTTGGATGAAATCCGACATACGGCAACGGCATTTCGTACATCGTCGGTACAGATGAACACTGTTAGAATCGCCAGTCGTTTTTTCCAGGAGTCTGCCCCCGTGATCACTTCCCGCCTGCGCACCTTGCGCGACCATATCCGTTGGGCTGTCAGCCGTTTCCATGGGGAAGACCTGTTTTTTGGCCACGGCACCGACAACGCCTGGGATGAAGCCCGGCAACTGGTACTCGGCGCCCTGCACCTGCCGTGGGAAATTGCCGACAGCTACTTGGACTGCAATCTGGAAGAAGAGGAAATCTCCCACGTGCAGCGTTTGTTGCATCGGCGCATCCATGAGCGCGTGCCCACGGCCTACTTGCTCAAGGAGGCCTGGTTCTGCGGCATGTCGTTTATCGTAGATGAGCGCGTGCTGATTCCGCGCTCACCCATTGGCGAACTGATCGAAAACCGCTTCGAGCCCTGGCTGGCCCAGCCGCCGGCGCGCATTCTCGATTTGTGCACCGGCTCCGGCTGCATCGGCATCGCCTGTGCCTACGAATTCCCGGAGGCCGAGGTGGTGTTGGGCGACTTGTCCTTTGAAGCCCTTGAAGTGGCCAATCAGAACATCGAGCGCCACGGCGTCGATGAGCGCGTATATACCGTGCAGGGCGACGGCTTTGATGGGCTGCCGGGTCAGCGCTTCGATCTGATCGTGTCCAATCCGCCGTACGTGGATGCCGAAGATTTCGCCGATATGCCGGATGAGTACCAGCACGAACCGGAATTGGGCCTGGCGTGCGGCGATGATGGCTTGAATCTGGTACGGCGCATGCTGGCCGAAGCGGCGGAGCATCTGACCGAAAAGGGCTTGCTGATTGTCGAAGTGGGCAACAGCCAGGTGCATGTTCAAGCGCTGTACCCGGAAGTGGATTTCGCCTGGCTGGACTTCCAGCGGGGTGGGCATGGGGTGTTCATGTTGACGGCGGAGCAGTGCCGGACGCATCAGGCCGTCTTCGCCGCCAGGATCTAACTGAAGAAGTAGGGTCAATGTGGGGGGGGCTTGCCCCCGATGAGGCAGTGTCAGCAAATGCATTGCTAACTGACATACCGCTATCGGGGGCAAGCCCCCTCCCACATTGGTGGTATTTCAATCTGTTAGCGGTGCGTGGCAATCCAGATCAGAAGCCCCGCCTGAAACACGGTAAACGCCACCAGGCAGGTGATGGTAAAGCGCAACCCGCTGTCCTCACGCTTGAACTTGAGCACCTTTTCCTCTTCCTTGCGCAGCTTCACTTCCTGCTCGGCCAGGTTGTGCTCGGCCTGTTGCAGCATTTGCGCAGCTTCGAGGATTTCCACGAATTGCACCTTCTCGGTGTTCCAACTGTCCAGCACATCGCTGACCTTGCCCGGCTGTACGTTGCCCTTGAGGTGTTGCACGTCGGCATAGGCCACGTCAAAACCCTGGATGCGCAGGAAGTGATCGCGGCGCAGGCGCGTGGCTTCGTTGAGCGCGTCCTTGTTGGCCAGGTCCACGCCATCGACGCGGTAATGTGACCACTTCTTCTTGGCCCACGCAGCGGCCTGGGCCACCAGGAAGCGGCCAAGACCACGGTTCGCCGGTTCGATTTCCAGGCTGTTGCCCGGGCCGAAGTGCACGCGATGTTTATCGTGATCCACCCAGATATCCAGCTGGTTCTGCTCGCGCCGTACGCGCTGGCCGGGCAACTGGATCACCATGCGCAACAGGCTGTGATGCGAGTCATGGCGCTCGGCGTAGCCGAACTGCACAAACCGCAAGGGTCGCGCGCCGGTCGCACGGTCTATGGCCAACGGGGCGAGGCGCAGCATCTTGAAATGTTCGGCGTGCACGTCCGCCCACGGCAGCGCCGCAGCGGCGGCGGCTTCGGTTTCAGCCGGGGTGTCGGCGGTGGATTCTGGTATTGCTTCTGTGGTTGTCATGCGGCGCGATCCTGTCCAAGCCCTGCGGGCCGACAGTCTTTTTACTGTCGACCCTGAGCTTATCGGCCGCTTTCCTCAGGACTGGAGGCAAATTGCCGTTAACGGGGTTCAAGTCCGTCGATAAAGCGCACTATCCGCTCGCCCAGTTCGGCGGCGAGGGGCAATTTGGGGTCGTTGTAGGAGGCCAGTTGCTGCTTGACGTTGTTGGGCACGATGCGCATCACGTGGTTCATGCCTTCGATCACGGTCAACTGTGCGTCGGGCTTGGCCTGTTTCAGTTGCCGGGCATCGCCTACGCCGACCTGTATGTCGTTGGTGCCCTGGATGATGAGGGCCGGCATGCTCAAGCGGGCAAAGGCAGCAGACGGATCGGCGCGGAACAGGCTGATCAGATAGGGCTGCACGCTGGGTCGGAAAATACCTTCCAGCGGGCGTGGCACATCGTCATCGACCTGGCCGGCCTTGAGGTGATCGAGAATTTCATTGCTGCGCAGCAACAGGGCAGGGGGCAGGTGATCGGCCAGTTGCTGGCGAATCACCTGGTCGACCGGGCGCGCGCTGCCGGACAAGGAAATCACCCCGGCCGGGTTCAACTGCGGCGCGGCGAGGGCGGCGACCAGCGCGCCTTCGCTGTGGCCCAGCACAATCAGCGGGCCCATGCGCTTGTCGGCCTTGAGCAACTTGCCCCAGGCCACAGCGTCGGCCACGTAGGCGTCGAGGCTCAGGTTGCGTTCATCCGGGGTCGCGGCAAGGCTGGCGGCCACGCCGCGTTTGTCATAGCGCACACTGGCGATATTGTGTCGGGCCAGCACCCAGGCCAGGCGCTTGAGGCTGTCGTTGCGCGCGCCGTCGGCGCTGTTGCCGTTGCGGTCGGTGGGGCCTGAACCGGCGATGATCAGCACCACCGGCACGGGTTGGTCGGACTGCGGCAACAGCAGCGAGCCAAACAGCTCACCGCTGCCGGTGTCCAGGCTGATGGGCCGTTGCAGCACGACAGGGGAAGCGGCCTGGGCCGCAACGGTAAACAGGGTGAGGGTGAACAGCAGAACTCGCAGCATCATCGCGCCATCATTGGAGAGGTGCCGGTTGGACCAACGTCTACCGGTAAGGTTTCGAGGATGAACTAGTCGGTTAGCCTGCGTATACTGGCCGCCTTAAGTTATTACGGTTGACTTGATTCAACTGATTTCACGGAGCGCTCCGCATGTCCGGCAATACCTTCGGCAAGCTGTTCACTGTCACCACCGCGGGCGAAAGCCATGGCCCGGCGTTGGTCGCCATTGTCGACGGCTGCCCGCCCGGCCTCGAGCTGTCCGTGCAGGATCTGCAGCGTGATCTGGACCGCCGCAAGCCCGGCACCAGTCGCCATACCACCCAGCGCCAGGAACCCGACGAAGTCGAGATCCTCTCCGGGGTGTTCGAAGGCCGCACCACCGGTTGCGCCATCGGCCTGCTGATCCGTAATACCGACCAGAAGTCCAAGGACTACTCGGCGATCAAGGACCTGTTCCGCCCGGCCCACGCCGACTATACCTACCATCACAAATACGGTGAGCGCGACTACCGTGGCGGTGGCCGCAGCTCGGCTCGCGAAACCGCGATGCGCGTGGCGGCCGGTGCCATTGCGAAAAAATACCTGGCGACCCAGGGCATCGTCATTCGGGGCTACATGAGTCAGCTCGGCCCGATTGAAATCCCGTTCAAGACCTGGGACAGCGTCGCAGACAATGCCTTCTTCTGCCCCGACCCGGACAAGGTGCCGGAACTGGAAGCCTACATGGACCAGTTGCGCCGCGATCAGGACTCGGTCGGTGCGAAGATCACCGTCGTGGCCGAGGGCGTGAAACCTGGCCTGGGCGAGCCGATCTTCGACCGTCTCGATGCCGAACTGGCCCACGCGCTGATGAGCATCAATGCGGTCAAGGGCGTGGAAATCGGCGCCGGTTTCGCCTGTGTGGCGCAGCGTGGCACCGAGCATCGCGACGAGATGACCCCGCAGGGTTTCCTCAGCAACAACGCCGGCGGCATCCTCGGTGGCATCTCCTCGGGCCAGCCGATCGTTGCGCACCTGGCGCTCAAGGCCACGTCGAGCATCACCACGCCGGGGCGCTCGATCGATGTGCACGGCAACCCGGTCGACGTGATTACCAAGGGCCGCCACGACCCGTGCGTCGGCATCCGCGCCACACCGATTGCCGAGGCGATGATGGCCATCGTGTTGATGGACCACCTGCTGCGCAACCGTGGACAAAATGCCGATGTGCAAGTGAGCACGCCGGTGCTGGGCCAGCTGTGACGGGCTGACAGTGACAGCCCTCCCTTATTGGCGCCTCTCCAGTTTCTACCTGTTCTACTTCGCCCTGCTCGGGGCGACGGCGCCGTTCCTGGCGTTGTACTTCGATCACTTGGGTTTTTCCAGCGCGCGTATCGGCGAGCTGGTGGCTATTCCCATGCTGATGCGTTGCGTGGCGCCCAACCTCTGGGGCTGGCTGGGTGACTACACCGGCCGCCGCCTGGCCATCGTGCGGTTTGGCGCGGTGTGCACGCTGCTGAGTTTCTCGTTGATTTTCGTCAGCCAGACCTACGCCTGGCTCGCGCTGGTCATGGCCCTGCATGCGTTCTTCTGGCATGCGGTACTGCCGCAGTTTGAAGTGATCACCCTGGCTCATCTGCAGCAACAGACGTCGCGCTACAGCCAGATCCGCTTGTGGGGCTCCATCGGCTTTATCCTCACTGTCGTGATCATGGGGCGTCTGTTTGAATGGCTGAGCGTGGATATCTACCCGGTGGTGGTCGTGGTGATCATGGCCGGTATCATCGGCGCCAGTCTGTGGGTGCCGAATGCGCATCCCGCCAGCCACGGCCAGCGCCTGGCCGGCGACGGTTTTCTCAGGCAGTTACGCCACCCCGGCGTGCTGGCGTTCTATGCCTGTGTGGCGCTGATGCAGATGAGCCATGGCCCGTATTACACCTTTCTCACGCTGCACCTCGAACACCTGGGCTACAGCCGTGGCGTGATTGGCTTGTTGTGGGCCCTCGGGGTGGTCGCGGAGGTGTTGATGTTCCTGGGCATGAGTCGCATCCTGGCGCGCTTTTCGGTGCGCCGGGTGCTGCTGGCCAGTTTCCTGTTGGCGGCGCTGCGCTGGCTGCTGCTCGGCGCATTTGCCGAGTTTTTCTGGGTACTGTTGCTGGCGCAAGTGCTGCATGCCGCTACGTTCGGCAGTTTCCATGCGGCGGCCATCGCCTTCGTGCAGCGCAGTTTCGGTGATCGTCAGCAAGGCCAGGGCCAGGCGCTTTACGCCGCGTTGGCCGGCACCGGCGGTGCGCTGGGCGCGCTCTATGCCGGTTATAGCTGGAACCTGCTGGGGCCCACGCTGACGTTCAGTATTGCCAGCATCGCGGCGCTCGCTGCCGCCGTTATCATTGGCCTTCGATTGCAAGAGCCGAACAAAGGAGTCGTGCAATGAGCTATGTCGCTGTCTATGACCTCACTACACCGGGCACCCCGAACAAGGTGCTGACCCACTTCGATGACATTCAGTCGACCCTGGCCGCACACGGCGTGCGCTTCGAATGCTGGCAGCCCGGCACACTTGAAAAGGGCGCCAGTGAGGCGCAACTGATTGCGGCGTATCAGACGCAGATCGACGCGCTTGGCTACGCGCGCGCCGAGGTGATCAGCATCACCGGTGATCACGCCAAAGAAGCGCTGCAGGCCGAACGCCTGGATGAACACACCTGTGGTGAGGACCAGGCGCGATTTTTCGTCGCCGGCCAGGGACTGTGCTCGTTGCGCATTGGCGAGTATGTCTACGGCGTGCGGTGTGAGAAGAACGATCTGCTGATCGTGCCCGCCGACATGCCCCATTGGTTCGACATGGGCGAGCATCCTTATTGTGTGCTGCTGCATTTGTTCAACACCGTCGAGGGCTCGATGGTGAAGTTGACGGGCAATGACATCGCCCGTGGTGCTGCGAAATTGGACGATTAAAACAAATCTTTTAAAGGTTCAACCCAGGCAAGTTGGAATTTGTTGTGGGAAGAAGCCTAAATACCTGTAGGGCTTGGCTGTTTATCCTCAGCCTTGGTTTCTCATTGCTCAGATTGTGTAACTCTCGCTTTGTTCAATGTTCATGGCGCCTGTCAATAGGAAGAATCCGAAGAGTGGCAGCGCATCGGCATATAAAAAGGAGAGAGCAATGAGTCGCCCAGAGGAGATATCTCACCCGTTGGAAATTGTGCCGACGGTCATCAGACGACGCTTGAGTCTGCTCGGCAAGCCCCTCACCAAGACTGAACTGGAGATTCTGCGATGGGCCTCCGAGGGCAAGACCATTTGGGAGATGAGCAGGATTCGCAGCACGTCGGAGGCCACGGTTAAATTCCACCTGCGCAATATCTACGGCAAGCTCGATGTGAATAACCGGGTGCAGGCGATGAATGAGGCGACGCGTCAAGGACTGTGCTGACGGCATAAAAAAAGGCCGCGACGCTCAACCAGGCACAAGATCGTCCCCACGCTCCGCGTGGGAATGCCGCCGAGGACGCTCCGCGTGCCGCTTTCAATGCAACATCCGGCACTTGCGCAAGGGTGACGCGGAGCGTCACGGGATGCATTCCCACGCGGAGCGAGGGAACGATCAACGCGTCAGGGACTGTGCTGACGGCATAAAAAAGGGCCGCGACGCTCAACGGCGTCGCGGCCCTTCTTTTTAAACTGGAGCTTATGCCGAATGGTAGGTCGGCAGGGCAAAGCGGTTCTGGCTTTGCAGCATCGAAATTTGCGGCAGCTCGCTGGCTTGTTCAGCCAGATCGCGGCGGATGGCACTGATTACCCAGGTCAGTTGGTCGGCGGTGTGCAGCTGCTGATACGAGATCGAGCGCTTGACCTGTTTGCCTTCGCTGTTACGCAGGGTCAACAGGATGCCGCCGTCCGGACGTGGTTGGGTGGTGACGTCGTAGTTGGAAAATACCGAAGCGAATTTATCTTGGATCAGGCTCATGTCTATCAGCTCCATTGGCTCAAGTTGGCAAGCATGGAGTGATAGGTGCAGCGATTGTGCCAGTATTGAATATTCTAAAAAATCGTTATAAATCAGCAGCTTAAAAATTATAGGAATTTTCGTTTTCGTGCAATTTGCATGAAAGGCTATCGTACATCCTGCATTTTGCGTTATCCAGGCGGTTAATTCCCACGTGCAACCGCTCTTTTCCTACCGATTAAGACCATATGTTTCCCGGATAAATTCCATCCAGGCCATTGGCGGTCGGTAACGGCCTGCACTATTGATTCTGCCTATGGCCGCTTTTGACAAAAAAGCCATGACAGCAGGGAACTCCATCGCGACACTGGGCGCCATATAAAGCATCAGAAAGGAGCCCTACATGTCGACCCAGCCCAAACAAATGACCGATGACGAAGCCGCCGAATTCGCCGAGCAAGTCTTCGACGTCGCCCGCAAGGGCGACGCCGCCATGCTCGCAGCACTGTTGGCCAAAGGCTTGCCGGCCAACTTTCGCAACCACAATGGCGACACGCTGTTGATGCTCGCCGCCTATCATGGCCACGCCGAGGCGGTAAAAGTGCTGCTGGAGTTCAAGGCCGATCCCCTGATCGCCAACGACAAGAACCAACTGCCAATTGCCGGCGCGGCATTCAAGGGCCACCTGGCCGTGGTCAAGGCGCTGATCGAAGGCGGCACCCCGGTTGAAGCGGCGTCTTCGGACGGGCGCACCGCGTTGATGATGGCCGCCATGTTCAACCGCGTCGAAATGCTCGACTACCTGCTCGTCCAGGGTGCCAACCCCAGGGCCACCGATGCCCAGGGCGCAACGGCGCTGGCGGCGGCGCAGACCATGGGGGCGGTGGACACGGCAGCGGCGTTGCAAAAACTGGTGTAGGCTACGCGCCCTCGAAAACCCGCCCGCCACAGGACTCGCCCATGCAAACCGCTCTCGTCGACCTCATCAGCAAAATCAGTACCGGCATCATGGGCGAGGATGAAGTGGCACGCATCGCTGACGAAGCGGCCCAGGCCTACGCAGATCCTGCGGCTTTTCTGGCGGCCAATCCGGATATCAACTACGACGACAGCTTCCCGATTGCCCTGGGGGAGTGGGTGGTGGTCGGCAGCTTGCCGGAGACTGTGCTGTTCCAGGCCGATACCTATGCGGACCTGTTTGCCCAGATCGTTGCCTCATTCGGCCCGGGGGTGGCGTTCAACCTCAAGCCCAAGCAATTGGCCAAGACCGAAGACCTGACGGCGCTCAATCGCATCCAGATCCAGATGAGCGCCCTGAGCCCGGAAGACGGTGGCTATGTGCTGCTCAACTTCAGCCAACCGCTCGATGACGACATCCAGGCCGTCCTGGTGTTCGGCAATGATCTGCCGCGCGTGCTGGCACTGTGCGCCGAGGCTGGCATCAAGGCCGCGCCGTCGCTGGAAGCCCTGAAGATTGCCGTTCACGTCTAAATAAAACGGAACCCCCGCCAGGGCTGACTATCCTACAAGGGCATGCCCTCACTTAGGAGCGACACCATGGGTTCGACTTTCAATGGCCTGATTGGCCTGATCATCCTCGCACTGGACATCTGGGCGATCATCAACGTGTTCAAAAGCGGCGCGAGCACGGGCGCCAAGGTGTTGTGGATTCTGTTGATCCTGCTGCTGCCGGTCCTGGGCCTGATCATCTGGGCGATTGCCGGGCCACGCGGTAACGTGCGGATCTAACGCGTCACTCAGTCAGTCAATGTGGGAGGGGGCTTGCCCCCGATTGGCGGTGGGTCAGCACTGTATCTGTTGCTGACCCTCCGCTATCGGGGGCAAGCCCCTCCCACATGGGTTTGATTACACCCGCTGAATTTGTGTGTCGAAAGTATTCGCTGTACGAAATTTTCACATCCCGTCCAAGACAATTCGCCCGCTTTGTTCCTCTGCCAAGGCTCCATCCCCTGGTGCACTGAAGGCAGGGCAGTGGCGCACGTTCAGTAATCTATAGCGTTGATGCCGTTGATCGGGCACCATTTGCCCCACCGCGTTAACCGCCCACCCCGGCCAGCCTGGGCGAGGGCGCACGCCACTGCATTATTTCGCAACTTCAACTTCCAATGGGTCCTAAAACGACATGGCAAACCCGGACGCCCTGAATCAGCAGCGAGCTTCAAATCGCCTGCTGCAACCGACCGTCAAATCCCATCTGGCGTACACGCTGCTCTGCGCACTGGTCATGATGGTGATGTTCTCCCTGCTGCGCCTGGCGTTGCTGGTCTACAACCGCGAGATGATCCTCGACACACCGGCCTCGACTTTCCTGGAAGCGTTCGCCAACGGCCTGCGCCTGGATATCCGCCTGGTGATGTACCTGCTGGTCCCGCTGCTGCTGGCCTTGTTCAGCGTACGGGCGATGGCGGCGCGCGGGTTCTTCCGGCTGTGGCTGACCGTCGCGTCCAGCATCGCGCTGTTCCTGGGCCTGATGGAGATGGACTTCTACCGCGAGTTCCACCAGCGCCTCAACGGCCTGGTCTTCCAGTATGTAAAGGAAGACCCGAAAACCGTGGTGAGCATGCTCTGGTATGGCTTCCCGGTGGTGCGCTACCTGCTGGCCTGGGCGGTGGGCACGCTGATCCTGAGCATGGCCTTCAAGGGTGCCGACCGCGCAACGCGCCCGCGCGGCCCGTTCAGTGGCGGCAGCATCGGTACGCGCCAGGTGGCGCCGTGGTACAGCCGCATTGCGGTGTTCGTGGTGTGCCTGCTGGTCGCCGTGGTCGCCATCCGTGGCACCCTGCGCCAGGGCCCGCCGTTGCGTTGGGGCGATGTGTACACCACCGACTCGAACTTCGCCAACCAGCTGGGCCTGAACGGTACGCTGTCGTTGATCGGCGCGGCCAAGGCGCGTTTCTCCGCCCATCGCGACAACGTCTGGAAAGCCACCCTGGAACAACCGCTGGCCACCCAGACCGTGCGTGACATGCTGCTGCTGCCGAGCGAGAAGCTGGTGGATACCGACACTGCCGCCGTACGCCGTGATTTCACGCCGCCGGCCGAGAAGACGCTGCCGATCAAGAACGTGGTCGTGATCCTGATGGAAAGCTTCGCCGGTCACTCGGTGGGCGCCCTGGGCCGTCCGGGCAATATCACGCCGTACTTCGACAAACTGTCCAAGGAAGGCCTGCTGTTCGATCGCTTCTTCTCCAACGGCACCCACACCCACCAGGGCATGTTCGCCACCATGGCGTGCTTT
Organism: Pseudomonas orientalis; assembly: GCF_001439815.1. GTDB lineage: Bacteria > Pseudomonadota > Gammaproteobacteria > Pseudomonadales > Pseudomonadaceae > Aquipseudomonas > Aquipseudomonas orientalis. The sequence goes on from NZ_JYLM01000001.1 coordinate 397,643, forward strand.
CCGAACCTGCCTGGCTTCGAATACCTGATGCAGACCCCCGAGGGCAGCCACAAGCTGTCGGGCCTGCCGCAGCTGCTGAGTGCGCGTGATTTTGACGATGTGTATGTCTACAACGGCGACTTCGCCTGGGACAACCAGTCGGGCTTCTTCAGCAACCAGGGCATGACCAACTTCATCGGCCGCAATGACTTCGTCGACCCGGTGTTTTCCGACCCGACCTGGGGCGTGTCCGACCAGGACATGTTCAACCGTGGCTTGGAAGAACTCAAAGCCCGCGAAGGCGGCAAGCCGTTCTACGCCCTGCTGCAAACCCTGTCCAACCACACGCCATACGCGTTGCCGACGCCCTTGCCGGTTGAGCCGGTCACCGACCGTGGCAGCCTCAACGAGCATTTGACGGCCATGCGTTACTCCGACTGGGCCTTGGGTCAATTCTTCGAGAAGGCCCGCAAGGAGCCGTACTTCAAGGAAACCCTGTTCGTGGTGGTGGGCGACCACGGCTTCGGCAACGAGCAGCAGATCACCGAGATGGACCTGGGCCGTTTCAACGTGCCGATGCTGATGATTGCACCGGGCATGCAGGAAAAATTCGGCGAGCGTGACCACACCGTGGGCACCCAGATTGATATCGTGCCGACCATCATGGGCCGCCTCGGCGGTGACACCCTGCACCAGTGCTGGGGCCGTGACCTGCTGAACCTGCCGGAAGGCGACAAGGGCTTCGGCGTGATCAAGCCATCGGGCAGCGACCAGACCGTGGCCTTGCTGACGGCGGACCGCGTACTGGTCCTGCCCAAGGAAATGCCACCGAAGTTGTGGCAATACGAACTGGGCGCCAATCCGACCGGCAAGGTCATCGCTGAATCGCCGGACGAAGCGGCACTCAAGCAGAAACTCGAGTCGTTCCTGCAAACCGCTACCAAGAGCCTGCTGGATAACACCGCAGGTGTAGTGGACGGTAAGCCGGACTGATAAACCTGCAATAAAAAAGAGGCCTCATTGAGGCCTCTTTTTTTTACCCTTGGACGGGGCTTATATCTTGCCGAGCAACAACAGCACCAGCAGAACCACCAGTACCACACCCAGGATACCCGACGGGCCATAACCCCAGTTACGCGAGTGCGGGAACACTGGCAGGCCACCGACCAACAGGAGAATCAGGATAATGATCAGAATCAGGCTCATGGTTTTATTCCTTATAGGCCTTCTGTAAAGACCGGTTATTCAGCGGGAGTCTCGTCCATCTGATAATGGACGGCTTACCAACTCCGACTCTGTCATTTGATAAAAAATTCCTTATTTTTTTAAAGCATTTCGCTTGCTCGCTTATTTCTTTTAACACCTGCGCAAATGCGCAATGTTAGTTGAAAAAGATTGAACTTAGGCTATACGCAAGTATCCGACCGAGCCCGCGGTTTGCCTGGGGCATTCATCACTCTGATGGTGCGTGGGCGGCGCAACAACCTTCGCTACACTGCCGATCACTTCAATCGTGAACCACAAGGCTACTTCCTATGCAAAACCGCATGATGATCACGGGCGCCGGGTCCGGTCTGGGTCGTGAAATCGCACTGCGCTGGGCCCGTGAGGGTTGGCAGCTGGCCTTGTCGGATGTCAGCGAGCCCGGCTTGCAGGAAACCCTGAGGTTAGTGCGCGACGCCGGTGGCGACGGTTTCACCCAGCGCTGCGATGTGCGTGACTACAGCCAGCTCACCGCGTTGGCGCAGGCGTGCGAAGTGAAGCTGGGCGGCATCGATGTGATCGTCAATAACGCCGGTGTGGCCTCCGGTGGGTTCTTTGCCGAACTGTCGCTCGAGGATTGGGACTGGCAGATCGCAATCAACCTGATGGGTGTGGTCAAGGGCTGCAAGGCGTTCCTGGCGCTGCTGGAAAAGAGCAAGGGCCGCATCATCAACATCGCCTCGATGGCTGCGCTGATGCAGGGGCCTGCCATGAGCAACTACAACGTGGCCAAGGCCGGCGTTGTAGCGCTGTCGGAAAGCCTGCTGGTGGAACTCAAGCAGCAGGAAATCGGCGTACATGTGGTCTGCCCGTCGTTTTTCCAGACCAACCTGCTTGATTCATTTCGTGGGCCGACACCGGCGATGAAAGCGCAGGTGGGCAAGTTGCTCGAGAGCTCGCCAATCTCGGCGACGGACATCGCCGACTACATTTATCAGCGCGTGAGCGAAGGCGAGTTCATGATTCTTCCCCACGAGCAGGGACGGATGGCGTGGACGCTCAAACAGAAAAACCCGCAATTGCTGTATGACGAGATGACGCTGATGGCCGACAAAATGCGCGCCAAGGCGCAGGCCATAAAAGCTTAAAACCAGGCGCGGTCTGTCAGGGAAATTACCAGTCTGCGTAGGTAACGCCTGATTTGGCCGCGAGCCATTGCTGCTGTTCCAGCATTCGCGCATGGTCATGGCCCTGTCACCCAAAAGGACAACCGCCATGCTGGTCTTAAGCCGCCTCGTCGGCCAAACCCTGTCGATCGGCGATGGCATCGCCGTGCATATTCTTGAAATCAATGGTTCTCACGTGAAATTTGGCATTGACGCGCCAGCCGAGGTCAAGGTGCACCGCGCCGAGATCTACCAGAAAATACAGCAGCGCCAAAAGGCACTGGCCCAATCGGAGTCCATGCCTTAGTACGCGCGGTCAATCAAACAGATGCTTGGGCACATCGTGCTTGAGCATCAATTGGCATTGCTCGCTCTCGGGGTCGAACACAATCAGCGCCTGGCCTTTGGTCAGTGCCTGGCGCACGCGCAGTACGCGGGTTTCCAGCGGCGTGTCGTCGCCATTATCGGTGCCATCGCGGGTGACGAAATCTTCGATGAGGCGGGTCAGGGTGTCGACTTCAAGCGCGTCGTAGGGAATCAGCATATAAGCCTCAGAGGTCAAGTCCCGGCGATGCTACTGTGCCGGGACCTATGTTGCCAGTATCAGGCGTTTGCCGTATCAGCTGTTGCCGGCATCGGACTTGTGCCCGACCAGGCTGTCCACCGACGGCACCCGGGTATCGCTCTCCATTTGCGTCTCATGTTCGATCTGATGGCTGAAGCGGTCCAGGGAGCCTTGTGCCGGTTGCGCATCGCTGGCAAATACCGGTGGGCTGAGGATATAGGCGCCGAGCAGCCGACTCAGCGCCGCCAGGCTGTCGATATGGGTGCGCTCGTAACCGTGGGTGGCGTCGCAACCGAACGCCAGCAGTGCGGTGCGAATGTCATGCCCGGCGGTGACCGCCGAATGCGCATCGCTGAAGTAGTAGCGGAACAGATCGCGGCGCACCGGCAGGTCGTTATCCGCCGCCAGGCGCAGCAAATGCCGTGACAGGTGATAGTCATAGGGTCCACCGGAATCCTGCATCGCCACGCTTACCGCATGCTCGCTGGAGTGCTGGCCCGGCGCGACCGGGGCGATGTCGATGCCGACGAACTCACTCACATCCCAGGGCAGGGCGGCGGCGGCACCACTGCCGGTTTCCTCGGTGATGGTGAACAGCGGGTGGCAGTCGATGAGCAGCGGTTCGCCGCTGTCGATGATGGCCTTGAGCGCGGCGAGCAGGGCGGCGACGCCGGCCTTGTCGTCCAGGTGACGTGCGCTGATGTGGCCGCTTTCGGTGAACTCAGGCAGTGGGTCGAACGCCACGTAATCACCCACGCTGATCCCCAGGGAATCACAATCGGCACGCGTTGCGCAGTAGGCGTCCAGGCGCAGTTCCACATGGTCCCAGCTCACCGGCATTTCATCCACGGCGGTGTTGAACGCGTGCCCGGAGGCCATCAGTGGCAACACACTGCCGCGGATCACACCGTTGTCGGTGAACAGACTGACGCGGCTGCCTTCGGCAAAGCGGCTCGACCAGCAGCCGACCGGCGCGAGCGTCAGGCGGCCGTTGTCCTTGATCGCGCGCACGGCGGCACCGATGGTGTCCAGGTGCGCGGAGACGGCGCGGTCAGGGCTGTTTTTCTGGCCCTTGAGGGTCGCGCGAATCGTGCCGCGCCGGGTCATCTCAAACGGGATGCCCAGTTCTTCCAGGCGTTCGGCGACGTAGCGCACGATGGTGTCGGTGAAGCCGGTGGGGCTGGGAATGGCGAGCATTTCCAGCAGCACTTTTTGCAGGTAGACGAGGTCGGGTTCGGGGATTGTTCGGGTCATGGAAACTCCTGATGAGTTGAGGGCGATCGTTCCCAAGCTCCGCGTGGGAATGCCTCCAGGGACGCTCTGCGTCCGCTGTGGTGACGCAGAGCGTCACGGCTGCACTCCCACGCGGAGCGTGGGAGCGATCGGTGGTCAGGTGGCCGGCTGACTGTGTGGAAACAACAAATCCACAAACTTCTCAGCGGTAGGTTGCGGTTCATGGTTGGCAAGGCCGGCCCGTTCATTGGCTTCAATGAAGACGTACTCGGGCTGGTCGGCGGCGGGCACCATCAGGTCCAGGCCGACCATGGGAATATCCAGGGCGCGGGCCGCTCGCACGGCGGCATCCACCAGGGTCGGATGCAAAATAGCGGTGACATCTTCCAGGCATCCGCCGGTGTGCAGGTTGGCGGTGCGGCGCACGGCCAGTTGCACGCCACGGGGCAACACGCTGTCGTAGTCGTAGCCGGCGGCCTTGAGGGTGCGCTCGGTTTCCGCGTCCAGGGGGATCTTGCTTTCGCCATCGGTGGCGGCCTGACGCCGTCGGCTTTGCGCTTCGATCAAGGCACGAATCGAATGCTGACCGTCACCGATCACCTCGGCCGGGCGGCGAATCGCAGCGGCGACCACTTCAAAACCGATCACCAGAATGCGCAGGTCCAGGCCCTCGTGGAAGCTTTCGAGCAGTACCCGGCTGTCGAACTGGCGCGCCGCTTCGATGGCCTGCTGCACCTCCTCGATGGTGTGCAGATCCACCGCCACGCCCTGGCCCTGCTCGCCATCCAGCGGCTTGACCACGATACGCTGGTGCTCGTCGAGAAACTCCAGGTTGTCATCGGCACTGCCCGCCAGCTGTTGTGCAGGCAGCTTCAATCCGGCGGCCTTGAGCACCTTGTGGGTCAGGCTCTTGTCCTGGCACAGGGTCATGCTGATGGCGCTGGTCAGGTCGCTCAACGACTCGCGGCAGCGCACGCGGCGCCCGCCGTGGCTGAGGGTGAACAGGCCGGCATCGGCATCGTCTACGTGTACATCGATGCCACGTCGATGCGCTTCTTCGACAATGATCCGCGCGTAAGGATTGAACCCCGCCTGCGGCCCGGGCCCCAGAAACAGCGGCTGGTTGATACCGTTCTTGTGCTTGATGGCGAACGTGGTCAACGCACGAAAACCCAGCTTGGCGTAGAGGCTCTTGGCCTGGCGGTTATCGTGCAGCACCGACAGGTCCAGGTAGCTCAAGCCACGGCTCATGAAGTGCTCCACCAAGTGGCGCACCAGCACTTCACCCACGCCGGGCCGGGTGCATCGCGGGTCTACCGCCAGGCACCACAGGCTGCAACCGTTTTCCGGATCGTGGAAGGCTTTCTGGTGATTGAGGCCCATCACACTGCCGATCACCGCGCCGCTGTCCTCGTCTTCGGCCAACCAGTACACCGGCCCGCCTTGATGGCGCGGCGTCAAGCGCTCGGCGTCGACGGGCAGCATGCCGCGGCCCTGATACAGCAGGTTCACCGCGTGCCAGTCGGCCTCGCTTTGCACCCGACGGATACGAAAGCCGCGAAACACACGGGTGGCCGGTCGGTAATCACTGAACCACAGGCGCAGGGTGTCGGAAGGGTCGAGGAACAGCTGCTGCGGATCGATACCGAGGATCTGCTGGGGCGCGGCCACATACAGCGCGATATCGCGCTCGCCGGGTTGTTCGTTGAGCAGTTCCTGGGCGAGGCTGGCCGGGTCGGGGAAGGTGTGCCCGATCAACAGACGCCCCCAACCGCAGTGCACGGCAATCGGTTCGGGGCCTTGGGCGCTGCCGTCTTCGGCAAGCCGGGCCTGCAGGCGCTCGTAGGTCGGCGCCTGGCCCTTGATCAAGCGTTGGCTGTACGCCGCGGCGTTAGGTTTCATCGATCAGATTCCTTGTTCGCTGAGCCACAGGTTCAGCGCCGCCAGTTGCCACAGCTTGGAGCCGCGCAACGGGGTCAGTTGGCCTTGTGGGTCCGTCAGCAGGCGGTCGAGCATGGTGGGGTTGAACAGGCCACGGTCCTGGCTCGGATCCAGCAGTAACTCGCGTACCCAGTTCAGGGTGTCGCCTTGCAAATGTTTGAGGCCCGGCACCGGGAAGTAGCCTTTCTTGCGGTCGATGACTTCGCTGGGGATCACTCGGCGCGCGGCCTCCTTGAGTACCTGCTTGCCGCCGTCGGGCAACTTGAACTTGCCCGGCACGCGGGCCGACAGTTCCACCAGGCGGTAGTCGAGAAACGGTGTACGCGCTTCCAGGCCCCAGGCCATGGTCATGTTGTCGACGCGTTTGACCGGGTCGTCCACCAGCATCACGGTGCTGTCCAGGCGCAGGGCCTTGTCGACGGCGGCATCAGCCCCCGGCATCGCGAAGTGTTCGCGCACGAAGTCCCCGGCGGCGTCGTTGGCGGTCAGCCATTTCGGCGCGACGGTGGCGGCGTAGTCGTCGTAGCTGCGGTCGAAAAAGGCATCGCGATAAGCCGCATACGGATCGCTGGCGCCATCCACTTGCGGGTACCAGTGGTAACCGGCGAACAGCTCGTCGGCACCCTGTCCGCTCTGCACCACCTTGCAATGCTTGGCCACTTCCCGCGACAGCAGGTAGAAGGCGATGCAGTCATGGCTGACCATCGGCTCGCTCATGGCGCGGAACGCGGCCGGCAGTTGCTCGATGATCTCGCTTTCGGCGATGCGTAACTGGTGGTGACGGGTGCCGTAATGCTTGGCGATCAGGTCCGAATACTGGAACTCGTCGCCGCGCTCGCCGCCGGCGTCTTCAAAGCCGATGGAGAAGGTCGACAAATCGTCGACACCTACTTCGCGCAGCAGGCCGACGAGCATGCTCGAATCGACGCCGCCGGAAAGCAGCACGCCGACATCGACGGCCGCGCGTTGGCGGATCGCCACGGCTTCGCGGGTGCTGTCGAGTACGCGATCGGTCCAGTCTTCCAGAGTCAGGTGTTTTTCGTCCTCGTGTGGGCCGTAGGGCAGGGTCCACCAGGTTTTCTGTTCGGTCTTGCCGCTGGCATCGATGCGCATCCAGCTCGCCGGCGGCAGTTTTTCAACACCCGCCAACAGCGTGCGCGGTGCTGGCACCACGGCATGAAAATTCAGGTAGTGATTGAGCGCCACCGGATCGAGGATCGGGTTGATATCGCCGCCCTTGAGCAAGGCCGGCAAGGCCGAGGCAAAGCGCAGGCGCTGGCCGGTGCGCGACAGGTACAAAGGCTTCACGCCCAGACGGTCGCGGGCGATGAACAGACGCTGGGCGTCGCGTTCCCAGATGGCGAACGCAAACATGCCGTTGAGCTTGGGCAGAAGCGCTTCGCCCCAGGCGTGATAGCCCTTGAGCAGCACTTCGGTGTCACCACCGGAATAGAAGGCGTAGCCGAGGGCTTCCAGCTCTTTTCGCAGTTCCGGGAAATTGTAGATCGCGCCATTGAAGGCCAGGGACAGCCCCAGGTGGGCGTCGACCATCGGTTGGGCGGAGCCGTCCGACAGGTCCATGATTTTCAGGCGACGATGGCCCAGGGCAATCGGCCCCTGGGCATGAAAGCCCCAGGCGTCGGGGCCACGGGGGGCGAGGTGATGCGTGATGCGTTCCACGGCTGCCAGGTCGGCAGGTTGATGATCAAAGCGTAACTCGCCAGCTAGTCCACACATAAGTTCCTTACCGGTTTTTCCGTTGGGGAGGGTCAATACTCAATACGCCCGAAAGGGGCGCGTACCCAGAAACTGACCCAGGCACACTGCGGGAGTTTTAGAACGATAAGTTATAAGTCGGCATTCGGTCAGGCTGTGTCTAGCGCTCGCCGGCGGGTGTGGCCCGCGTCGTCGGGGTGGTAGACAGGTCGAGGTTGGACGCAAATTACGGGTCATTAACGGGCTGGATCCAGCGAGTATTCGAACCCTTCGGTGGTCGCGATGGGCCTATCTTGGAGCGTCACTTATTGAGTGCTATCAAGGAAGGTTACCCATGACGACACAACACGGATCAAGCCGTTTCGGCGGGCTGGCGCCCAGGGAGGAGGCATGACGCAGGTAAGCGAAGTGATCGGCCCCCAACTGAGTGCGCAACTGCCCCGTCAGTTACTGGAGATGACTCAGGATCTGGATATTGCCCAGACGCTCATCGATATCCTGCCGGGTTGGCTGGTGCAGGCCGATCCGCAAACACTGGTCGGGATTGGACAGGCCCATGAGGACGGCGCGCCGCTACGGGAATTGGTCGGCTCACAGTTAAAAACCCTGGAGCCTCTGGATGAATTTTGCACCGAACGCCTTGAAGCCTTTCTCTTGTCCAAGGGACACACGCTGGATGTGCAGAACGATGTGCTGGAGATGCCGCATCGCACGATGACGAACCTCAACCCTGACCTGCTGGGGCCAATGACGATAACGGTAACCCTGGAAAAGCACACCCTGTTGCAGGCCGCCATGCAGAACTTCAGTGCCGCACGCGCGCAGACCAATGGCCTGGCAATTGGCGCATTGATTCGCAGCGCGGCTTCAGGCCTGGAAGTCGATTCCCTCAGCGCCCTGGAGTTTGTACGTTACTGTCGCGAGTTGGACTTGGGCGGCGCCTATCAATGGCATCTGCGTGAGGTGTTTGACCTGCCGGCTCCGCGCGACGTGTCGGCAACGAATACCGACGGGCCGGTGGCGAGGAGCATCGGCGCTCTCAAGTTGAGCGACATGCGCCTGGACCTGCATATGGCCGTGGGCAAGGGGCATGTGAGCGCGACGACTGGCGAGCTGATGCTCAAGGTGTTGAGAGGTAATGGCCAGGCTCCGCCCATCAAGGACCTGCCGATGAATGGGCGGCCGGTGACCTGGCAGGGATTGAATGTCGACCAGGCGTGCGCGTGGAGTGTGTTGGTGTTTTCCGGTGGCGCGTTGCACAGCCTGCCCACTGGGCATTGCGTGGTGTACATGCCCAATGAGCCGCAACGGCCCTGGTTTGAGTACGACACCCTCGCAGCGTTCGAGCATTACCTGTCTTCCAGCCTGCAGATACCGGCCTATCGCGAGTTTTTCAAAGGTTATCTGGATGAGTCCGAGCGCGCGGATTTCTTTGTACGCTTCGATCAACGCAATGCGGTGGAAACGCTGGAGGCAGTGTCGGTCGCCGTCAGCCTGTCGCGGTTTTTCTCCGATACCTATATCGGCAAGGCGCAACTGGACGCCAGGGTGTTGGCCGTGCCCGTGGCGGAAGTGGACGAAGAGGCTCGTACGGCACTGCTTGAACGCTATGTCGACCTGGGGTTGACGTTGGCCAATATCGCCGGTTTTTTCGTACCCGGCCTGGGGCAGTTGATGTTGGGCGTGGGGGTCGGGCAACTGCTCGGGGAAGTTTACGAAGGCGTCCAGGATTGGCGGCATCAACATAAAACTGATGCATTGACGCACTTGATCAATGTGGCCGAAGGCATCGGCTCGATGATGCTGCTGGCGGCAGGGAGCAAGGTCGTAGGGACGATGTTCACCCGCACACGCGCCTCCTCGGCAGCTTTTTTCGAGCAGTTTGACCCAGTGCAATTACCCAGTGGTCGCTCACGGCTCTGGAGGCGTGACCTGCAGCCGTATCGGCAAAGCGATGTCGGCGAGGTGCTCGCAAAGCCCGGTTACCGCGGTATCTACCAACATCGCGGGCGTTCCTACGCGGCGATTGATGGCGCGGTTTATCGGGTGTATTTCGATGCCGCGCTCAATCGCTGGCGAGTGCTCCATCCTGCGCGCGCGTCGGCCTACAGCCCGCTGCTGGAGCACAACGGCGCCGGCGGCTGGCGCCATCAGTCCGAGCAGGTGGAGCAGTGGCACAGTCCGGCGTATGTGCTGGAACGGTTGGCGCCGAGCCTGAAGTCGCTGCCGGATGGTCGACTGGATGAAATCGTCACCACAACCAACAGTCAGTTGCCGTGGTTGCGGCAGTTGGCCGAGCACAACCTGGCACTGCCGCAACGACTGGGCGACAGCGTCGCTCGCTGGCGGCAGGAGCAACTGATTCGCGACCTGATCTGGCAGTTGCAATTCCAGAGCCATACCTCGCCTGCTACGGCGCGCCTGCAAATGCTTGCATTGCCCTTGCTGGAGGGCTGGCCAAAAGGACGTTTTTTCGAGTTGCTGGACGAAGAAGGCTATTTGCTCCGACGGTTCCCCGACACGGCTCCGTTTGACTATGAGGACTTGAGCATTCACGTCAGCGAACAGCAAATCAAGGAGGGTCAGCTAATGCTCACCCTGCTTGAGGCACTGAGTCCGCAGGAGCGCCGGCAGTTGCTGGGCGCAAGCGTTCTGCCTGGCGAGGCACAAAAGGTCTTGTCGGCCCGTCTGCTGTCGGTGGTCAAGCAACACCATGGCGAGTTGTTCGAGCAGCTTTACGCCGACGATGACCCGCTCCCCCATGGCAGTGCCGGGGTACTCAAACATCAGTTCCCGCAACTGCCGACGGCAATGGCCCAAGAGCTTGTATCCCAGGCGACCTCGGTTGAACGCCTGCATCTGCGCAACGCCCGGCGGGTGCCCCTGCGCCTGGCACAGCGTGCCGTACAGGCGCTGGAAACACTCAGGGAAGACCGTGCGGTGGCAGGATTTTATTTGCCGCAACTGGCAACCGAGTCGACCGAGCGGCTGGCTGTCGCCCTGCTGGGTCGGTTGCCCGGCTGGCCGGCGGAACTGCGCGTGCAGTTGCATGACCAGAGCCTGGATGGCGCCCTGCTGGGCAAGCAGGAAAGTGCCTCGGCCAGCGTGTTGCACAAGGTGGTCAAGTCGGCACGGGGCTATCAGGCCTTTGACGAGCAGGGTCGCCCTGTGCACGAACCGCTGCCCGGCCCGTCAGGCTTTTACCAGGCGCTGCTGAGCACGCTGTGGGCGGCGCAGCGCACCCGGCTGGGCATCTATGCTTCGGGCGAGCTTGGTGCTTCGCAGTTGCAATTGAAGTTGCGTTGGCGGGTCGCAGATGAACGTGCAGAAATAGCCCGTTACCTGCGCGCGCCAGCCGAAGAGTCCTTGCCTGCGTGGCGCGACGGGTGCGTGCAGGCCGCACCGCCCGCCATCACACCGCAGCCGCGCTCACTGGTGCGCAAAGTGAAGAAATTGTTCCCGTTGTTCAATACCGACCAGGCGTCGAGTTTCATTGAAACATTGGGTGAGGATCATCTTGCGCGGGCCGAGGCAGTCAAGCGGCTGCGCACGCAATACGAAACCCTGCATTCGCTGCTCGCCACCTGGCGCAAGGATAAAGCGGCGCTGGCCAAGATCTCGGGGGCATTGCCCGACGCGCGGTTGAGTCGCAAGATCATGGCGCAACGCATCGAGGCGTGCTGGCGTCGCATGAGTGGCTTGGGTGAAAGGGCCCGCCTGGTACTCGACGAAATGCTCGGCGGGCCACTGCCTGCTTTTCCGGCCGACTTCACTATTGAGCATGTGCGCCACCTGAGCATGCGAAACATGGGGCTGGGTGATGAGGTGGCCTATTTCATCAAACATTTCCCCGGACTCAAGTCCCTGGACCTGTCCGGTAACCGCCTGAAGCACCTGCCGGCAGCCATCCCGAGCATGTCACAGCTCGAATCCCTTTATCTGGACGGCAATCAATTGGTGCTGACGGAGTACACCCGTACCAAGCTGGCGGATTTGAAGCAGCTCAAGATACTCAACCTGGCCGGCAATCCGTTGATTGACCCGCCCGGGGTGGCCAACATGCTGTACTTGCGTCAATTGATTCTGCGTGACTGCAAGCTGAAGACCTTCCCGGGGCAGATTCGGCGTTTGACCGACCTGGAACACGTCGACCTGCGCCAGAACGATATAACCGAGCTGCCGGCCTGGCTGTTCGACGAATTTCGCGAGCTCGCCCACGTCATCAACCTGCGCCACAACCCGTTGTCGGGCCCGATGCGTATCAGAGTGCTCGAACATCGACGCCGGCGCGGGGTGGGCATGGGGTTCTATGAAGATGATATAGCGCGTCTGAACGAGCAAGCCGCACGTGAACTGTGGATGCCTGACACAAGGGCGGCTGACTACGCGCAAAAAGAGGTCATATGGCGGATGCTCAGTGATGAGCCGCGCAGTGACGGACTGTTCAAGCTGCTGGCCGAGCTGGGAGGTACGGCCGATAGCCGGTATGTGCGTGAAGATATGGCGCAACGTGTGTGGCGAGTGCTTGAAGCGAGCAGCCAGCGCGCCGATCTGGCCGACGAGGTGTTTGAACGTGCCGCCACGCCGTTCAACTGCGATGATGGCGCTGCGGTGAATTTCAGCGCCTTGGAGATATTGACCGAGATCAGCGATGCGCGAAGGCTGGTCGAGGGCGGGCGGCTCGCCGCGAGGCCCTTGCTGGCGCTGGGGCGAGGCTTGTTCCGGCTTGATCGCCTGGAGAGTATTGCGCGCAGTCACAGTATCGAGCATCCGGGCACCGACCCCCTGGAGGTCAGCCTGGCCCTGCGGACCGGTTTGGCAAGCCGGTTCTATCTGCCCGGGCAGACCAGGCATATGCGCTACGCCAATCTGAGTGGCGTCACCCCGGCGGCGCTTAGCGATGCCGAGCTCAAGGTCAAGGCCGCCGAAGTGTCCCCTGAGCTCTTGCGGTTCCTCAACGAGTTGCCGTTTTGGACGGATTACCTCAAGCGTGCTTACGCCGCCCGCTTTGCGAGCCTGGACGAGCCGTTCGAGACGCGTATGCAAGAGGTGTTCGACCAAGGCTTGACGCTCAACGACGCGGATTACCGATCGCGCATGGACAGTATTCTGGCCGAGCGCAGCACGGTCGCGCAGGCGGAGATCGAACGGCTGACCCTGGCCGCCATGCGTGCTGACGAACTGGGCGTGTGCGAAATCCGCTAGGGGCTGCGCGCGGTCAATGCAGGCTCAGGGCGTGTGGCGCGATTTGCCGCGAATCAGCTCGCGCAAGGCAAACCGGTTTGGGTGGCACGCCTGGGCGACGCTGGTCGGCACGGGCAGCGGTTCGTTGTCCAGCCAAGCCGCCAGCAGTTGCGCGGATAACGGCGCGGTGATCAGGCCGCGTGAGCCATGGCCGCTGTTGATGTACAGACCGTCCAGCCAGGGGCAGGGCGTGTCGGGCACCTGTCGCGCATCCCGGGCCAGCACGCCGTAGGCCTGTGCAAACGCCTCGGCGTCGGCCAGCGGCCCGACGATGGGCAGATAGTCCGGGCTGGTGCAGCGGAAGGCGGCGCGGCCTTCCAGGGCCTCCAGCGTCTGGCTGTCGGGATGCAACGCGTGCAGCAGGGCCGGGGAGATTTCCCGCAGCAGCGCCAGGTTGTCGGCGTGTTCGGCCAGGGTGGGCGTGAGGTCACTGCTTGCGAAGTCAAAACTGGCGCCCAGGGTGTGCTCGCCCAACCGTGCCGGGGCGACATAGCCTTGGGCGCACACCACGGTGCTCAGTGACTGGCTTTGCGCGGTTTGCGCCAGGCGTGTGATCTGCCCGCGAATGCGCTTGAGCGGCAGCGCGGCGCTGAAGGGGAAGCGCTTGATTTCGGCGGCGCCTGCGAGGATCACCACGGGCGCATCGGCAATCGGCGTGTCGCCGTCCCAGGCCTGCCACCGGCCATCGACGCGTTGCAAGGTCAGAGCCTCCTGATGCAGCTTCACCTCGATATTCGGATGCCGGGCCTGCCACTCGCATAAGGCCGGCGGGTGCACCCAGCCGCCTTCGGGAAAGAACAATCCACCCTGCTCCAGCGCGATGCCGGCATGGGCTTGTGCCTGGGCCGCATCCACCGGATGCAGCAGGTCTGGTGCGAAAGCCTCGGCCAGTTGCGCCTGGCGTTCGGCCTCCCTGGTATTGAACGCCAGTTGCAGCACGCCGCAGGCGTCCCAATCGACGCCGCGCTGCAGATGTTCAAGCAGCCTGCGTGTGTAGCCAAAACCGCTGACGATCAACTGCGACAGTGCGGTACCGTGGGCCGACAGTTTCAGGTACAGCACGCCTTGGGGGTTGCCTGAGGCTTCCTGCGCCAGGGCCGCGTGACGTTCCAGCAGGCACACCTGCCAGCCGCATGCCGCCAGGCTGGCCGCCGTGCAGCAGCCGGCCAGCCCGCCGCCGATCACCAGTGCCCGGCGCTCGCCAGCGTGGGGCGTCGGGCGTGCAAACCACGGCGCAGTGGCGGCGGGCCTGGGCGTTTGCTCGGGCCAGCCGAGGAACTCGCCGCGCAGGATCTCCCACTTGTGACCAATACCCGGCGTGCGTTTCATCTTGAACCCGGCGGCATTGATCAACCGGCGCACCCAGCCGGTGCTGGTAAAGGTGCTGATGGTCGAGCCCGGTGCGGCCAGGCGCGCCAGTTCGGCGAACAGTTCGGCGGTCCACATGTCGGGATTTTTCGCCGGGGCAAAGCCGTCGAGAAACCATGCATCTATTTGCGCGTCCAGTTGCGGCAATTGTTCCAGGGCGTCGCCGATCAACAAGGTCAGGGTTACACGGCCATTGTCCAGCACCAGGCGCTGAAAGCCCTGATGGATGGCGAGGTACTGGGCCAGCAATTGTTCGGCGTAGGGTTGCAGTTCGGGCCAGAGGGCGAGGGCGCGTTGCAGGTCGGCATGGCTCAGCGGGTATTTTTCCACGCTGACGAAATGCAGGCGGGCACCGGCCACCGCCTGTTGGTCGAACAACTGCCAGGCGCACAGGAAATTCAAGCCCGTACCGAATCCGGTTTCACCGATCACCAGGCGCCCGCCTGCCGGCAAGGCCGCAAAACGCGCCTGCAAGCGGTTCTGCTCAAGGAACACATAACGGGTTTCTTCCAGGCCCGATTTATCGGAGAAGTACACGTCATCGAACGTCCGTGAGTGCGGGCGGCCTTGGTCGTCCCAGTCGAGCTGGGCGTGGGTGATCGGGTTCATGGAGGGCTCATAAAAATAACGGCAGGTGAAGACAAGGCGGCCATTCTAGCCGATCAACCGGTCTTGAATTGATCCACGGCAAGCGGCGGTTGAATTTCCCCCCGCGTGTTGTTGCCCAATCCGCTAGTCTTGAGCCATCTTGAAACGGAGCTGCCCATGTTCGAATCCGCCGAAATCGGTCACGCCATCGACAAAGACACCTACGACGCCGAAGTGCCGGCCCTGCGCGAAGCGTTGCTTGAGGTGCAGTACGAGCTGCAGCAGCAGAAACGCTTCCCGGTGATCATCCTGATCAACGGCATCGAGGGGGCGGGCAAGGGCGAAACCGTCAAGCTGCTCAATGAGTGGATGGACCCGCGCCTGATCGAAGTGCGCACCTTCGACCAGCAGACCGATGAAGAACTGGCGCGCCCGCCGGCCTGGCGTTATTGGCGACAACTGCCGGCCAAGGGGCGCATGGGGATTTTTTTCGGCAACTGGTACAGCCAGATGCTGCAAGGCCGCGTGCATGGGCAGATCAAGGACGCGCGCCTGGACCAGGCCATCGCCGGTGCCGAGCGCCTGGAAAAGATGCTCTGCGACGAAGGCGCGCTGATCTTCAAGTTCTGGTTCCACCTGTCCAAGAAACAGATGAAGGCGCGCCTCAAGGCCCTGGCCGATGACCCGCTGCACAGCTGGCGCATCAGCCCGCTGGACTGGCAGCAGTCCAAGACCTACGACAAGTTCGTGCATTTCGGCGAGCGCGTGCTGCGCCGTACCAGTCGCGACTATGCGCCGTGGCATGTGATCGAGGGCGTCGACCCGCATTACCGTGGGCTGACCGTGGGCAAGATTCTGCTCGAGGGCCTGCAAAGCGCGTTGAAGCAGGCCAAGGTCAAGGCCAGTGGCATGAACCCGGCGCCGCTGCCGTCGTCGGTGGACCAGATGAGCCTGCTCAACAGCCTCGACATGAGCCTGCGCCTGGACAAGGACGATTACGAAGAGCAGCTGATTACCGAGCAGGCACGCTTCTCCGGCCTGATGCGCGACAAACGTATGCGCCGGCACGCGCTGGTCACCGTCTTTGAAGGCAACGACGCGGCCGGCAAGGGTGGAGCGATCCGTCGGGTGGCGGCCGCGCTGGACCCGCGCCAGTACCACATCGTGCCGATTGCCGCACCGAGCGAGGACGAGCGCGCCCAGCCGTACCTGTGGCGGTTCTGGCAGAAGATCCCGGCGCGGGGCATGTTCACCGTGTTCGACCGCTCCTGGTACGGTCGTGTGCTGGTGGAGCGCATCGAAGGCTTCTGCACCCCGGCGGACTGGATGCGCGCCTATGGCGAGATCAATGATTTCGAAGAGCAGTTGCGCGATGCCGGTGTGATCGTGGTCAAGTTCTGGCTGGCCATCGACAAGGACACTCAGCTGGAACGCTTCAAGGCTCGCGAGGAAATTCCGTTCAAGCGCTTCAAGATTACCGAAGACGACTGGCGCAACCGTGACAAGTGGGACGACTATCGCGCGGCGGTAGGCGACATGGTGGATCGCACCAGCACCGAGGTGGCGCCCTGGACGTTGGTGGAAGCCAACGATAAGCGCTGGGCGCGGGTCAAGGTGTTGCGCACGATCAACCGGGCGTTGGAAGACGCGTTCGAGAAGTCCGACAAGCACGACAAAAAGAAAAAGAAATAGCCTGAACCTCACTCGGTCCAACTGTGGGAGGGGGCTTGCCCCGATAGCGGTGTGTCAGTCGATAGATTTTTGACTGACCCGCCGCCATCGGGAGCAAGCCCCCTCCCACAGTTGGTCTGCGCACAACAGATAGACTGCCTGCGCGCCCATGCTTTCGCCAAAACCGACGAGTACGACAAGAAGAAATAGCCTGAACCTCACTCGGTCCAACTGTGGGAGGGGGCTTGCCCCGATAGCGGTGTGTCAGTCGATAGATTTTTGACTGACCCGCCGCCATCGGGAGCAAGCCCCCTCCCACAGTTGGTCTGCGCACAACAGATAGACTGCCTGCGCGCCCATGCTTTCGCCAAAACCGACGAATACGACAAGAAGAAATAGCCTGAACCTCACTCGGTCCACCTGTGGGAGGGGGCTTGCCCCGATAGCGGTGTGTCAGTCGATAGATTTTTGACTGACCCGCCGCCATCGGGAGCAAGCCCCCTCCCACAGTTGGTCTGCGCACAACAGATAGACTGCCTGCGCGCCCATGCTTTCGCCAAAACCGACGAGTACGACAAGAAGAAATAGCCTGAACCTCACTCGGTCCAAATGTGGGAGGGGCTTGCCCTCGATAGCGGTGTGTCAGTCGATAGATTTTTGACTGACCCGCCGCCATCGGGGGCAAGCCCCCTCCCACATTTGGTCTGCGCACAACAGATAGACTGCCTGCGCGCCCATGCTTTGCCAAAACCGACGAATACGACAAGAAGAAATAGCCTGAACCTCACTCGGTCCAACTGTGGGAGGGGGCTTGCCCTCGATAGCGGTGTGTCAGTCGATAGATTTTTGACTGACCCGCCGCCATCGGGGGCAAGCCCCCTCCCACATTTGGTCTCCACAGATCATATAGACCGGTCTGTCCGGCCTCCATGCTTTCGCATCCATGCAGTGAATGATCATCGCGGTCAGCCAGGCCCGCCTCTATCCTCGATCCAAAACCACAAGATCGAGGTAGCCCCATGCGTGAAGTAGTGATCGTCGACAGCGTGCGAACCGGCCTGGCCAAGTCCTTTCGCGGCAAGTTCAACCAGACTCGCCCTGATGACATGGCGGCCCATTGCGTCAACGCGCTGCTGGCCCGCAATGGCATCGACCCGGCCACGGTCGAGGATTGCATCGTCGGCGCCGGCTCCAACGAAGGGGCCCAGGGCTACAACATCGGACGCAATGTGGCGGTGCTGTCGCAACTGGGCACCGGTACGGCGGGCATGACCCTCAACCGGTTCTGTTCGTCGGGCCTGCAGGCGATTGCGATTGCGGCCAACCAGATTGCCTCGGGTTGCAGCGACATCATTGTCGCCGGCGGCGTGGAATCCATCAGCCTGACCATGAAAAGCGTCAACACCGACCACCTGATCAACCCGCTGCTCAAGGAACAGGTGCCGGGCCTCTACTTTCCCATGGGCCAGACCGCCGAAATCGTCGCGCGGCGCTATGACGTCAGCCGCGAGGATCAGGACCTGTACGCGCTGCAAAGCCAGCGCCGTACGGCCCAGGCCCAGGCGGATGGGCTGTTTGACGATGAAATCGTGCCGATGGCGGTCAAGTACATCGTCGAAGACAAGCACACCGGCCACACACAGGTGCTCGATGGCGTGGTTGACCGCGACGACTGCAATCGCCCCGACACCACCCTGGCCAGCCTCAGTGGCCTGAAACCGGTGTTTGCCGAAGACGGTTCGGTGACGGCGGGTAACTCGTCGCAGTTGTCCGACGGTGCGTCGATGACCCTGGTGATGAGCCTGGAAAAAGCCCTCGCGTTGGGGCTCAAGCCCAAGGCGTTCTTTCGCGGGTTTACCGTGGCCGGTTGCGAGCCGGATGAAATGGGCATCGGCCCGGTGTTCTCGGTGCCCAAACTGCTTAAGGCCAAAGGCTTGCAGATCGCGGATATCGATCTGTGGGAGCTCAACGAAGCGTTTGCCTCGCAGTGCCTGTATGCGCGTAACCGCCTGCAAATCGACAATGCCAGGTACAACGTCAACGGCGGCTCGATCTCTATCGGCCACCCGTTCGGCATGACCGGCTCGCGGCAGGTGGGGCACTTGGTGCGTGAGTTGCAGCGGCGCAATCTGCGTTACGGCATCGTCACCATGTGCGTGGGCGGCGGCATGGGCGCAACCGGGTTGTTTGAAGCTGTGCGCTAGGCATTGATGAGGGGCGCGCACACTATCGGAGGGGGAGCGTTGCTCCCTCTTTTTGCCTCTGCCGTTCGATAAATCTCCTTTAACTTCGACTAAATACTTAGTTTCAAAAACCCCGTTAGGTTTGTTGTCTCAGGCGGCATGTAGTCATATTCTTACGGACGTCTCCAGCGCTAAATAATTCTCATCTAACTTGTGTGTAGTCCTGTTCCTTCAGTCGTTTTCAAAGTTTTGGCAAATCGCCATAATTTTCCTGCAAGCCTTGATATTCAAAGGCTACATCATTAAGAGAAACAGCTGGCTTACTTACTCAAGTGTGAAGTGGACACTTGCCCGGCGTTGAACGTACTTCTGAAATGCAATACAAAAAGTTGGAAAAGCACGTCAGAAGAACGTCCTCGATGCATGGGTCGTACCGCTCGTTTAATCAGCCCTGCGCCTGCCGGTGCAAGGCTCCTTAATGACATTTGTTAAGTGGGAATCTGTAGATGAAAACCAAAATGAAAACTGTGCTGTTGTCTGTCGGTCTGCTGGCGGGTTCGATGTCGATGGCGCACGCGGCGGATGGAACGGTGACGTTTATCGGGTCGGTCCACTCAGGGGCCTGCTCCATCAAGCCTGACTCCGTCGACCAGACCGTTCGCCTGGGCGCGATTGCCAAGCATCAGTTACAGGCAGGTGGCAAGTCGGAAGCCCGACGCGTGCTGATCGAACTGGAAGGTTGCGACCTTGCCGGCCTCACGGACAACACGGTCACCACGACCTTCACCGGCGCGCCATCCACGGTGGTGCCGGGTGCCATCGGCACGGTCGGCGGTGCAGGCAACCTGGGCATCATGATGACCCATGGCGGTGACCTCGTTAAGTTGGGTGTTCCTACCAACCCGCAAGTCATCAGCGCGGGTGATAACACGCTGGAGTTTGGTGCCTACGTACAGGGCGCCGCCACGGGGGACATCATTCCCGGCGACTTCAGCGCGGTCACCAATTTCACTTTGGCTTATCAGTAAGTTTCGCCCCCGCCACCCTGTGTGGCGGGGGGATGCTGACGGGAGATCCAGGTGAACACATTCATGCGTCTGGCTATCGCCTCTTCATTAACGACGTTCATCAGCCCTTGCGTGGTCGCCCAGGCGTCTGCGCAAGGCGATGGGGTCGTGTTGCTGGGGGGCGAAGTGGTTGATTCCGCCTGCGGGCTGGAACTGGCCAGTGTCGATCAAACCATCGAGATGCCGCCCGAACCGGTGGGTCGGCTCTTGCGCAACACGCGGGGCGAAGATCATCCCTTTCAGTTACGTCTGGTCAATTGCTCATTGACCCGCCCGGACCCGTCGCGGCCAGGTACAAACCTGCCGGATTGGGAACACATGCGCGTGACGTTCGAAGGCCCCACCGACAGGGCAGGGCTGTCCTTCGCCGTGTCTGGCGACTCGCAGGGTGTTGCCCTGCACATCGTCGACGCCGCCGGCCAGGAAAGTCTGCCGGGGCAACGCATGGCCCCGGTGCCGTTGGCCGAAGGTGACATGACCCTCAACTACCGATTTTTCCTGGTCGGCAACGGCTTGCCATTGGTGGTCGGGGCTCACAGTGCCGCGGTGCGGTTCAAGTTGGAATACTTTTGAACAGTGATGGACAGGCTTGCATGTTGAATACGTCGAAGATCAAAAATACGCTTCGCCCCGGGCTGTTCGGCGGGTTGATGTCACTGGCGGGCACTGCACTGGGCGCTGGGGATATCGAGTTCAATACCGACGTGCTCGATCTGAGCGATCGCGCCAATATTGACTTGTCTCAATTTGCGCGCAGCGGATTCATTCTGTCCGGCACTTACTCGATGGCGGTGCACCTCAATGCCCAGCCTATTGCTGAACAATCGGTAGCGTTCTATCCCCCCGATAACGACCCTAAGGGCAGCCAGGCTTGTTTGTCGCACAGTCTGGTCGAGCAACTGGGCCTGAAAGTGTCCGAAGCCGGCAAATTGCTGTGGTGGAAGGACGGCGAGTGCCTGGATATAACCAGCTTGCCCGGCGTGGAGGTCAGTGGTGATTTGGCCACCTCCGCCCTGAGCATCAACGTGCCCCAGGCCTACCTTGAATACAACGCTATCAATTGGGACCCGCCTTCCCGATGGGATGAAGGCGTGCCGGGGCTGTTGGTGGACTACAGTCTGACGGCGCAGTCCAATTACCAGCGCAACGATAGCCAGCGCCAAAATCTCAGTGGTAATGGCACCGTCGGGGCCAATGCCGGTGCCTGGCGTCTCAGGGCGGATTGGCAGGGGCGGGTGGAGAGCGGCCGGCAGGAGGCGGCCGGCCCGCAAAAGCTGGAGTGGAGCCGCTACTACGCGTATCGCGCCATTCCGGCCTTGAAGGCGCGCCTGGTAGTGGGTGAGAGCTACCTGTATTCGGACCTGTTCGACAGCTTCCGCTTCACCGGTGCCGCGCTCAATTCGGATCAAAGCCAGCTGCCGCCCAACTTGCGCGGTTACGCGCCGGAAGTGGTCGGCGTGGCCAAGACCAACGCCAAAGTCATCATCAGCCAGCAGGGCCGTGTGCTCTACGAAACCCTGGTGGCGGCGGGCCCCTTTCGCATTCAGGACCTCAATGATGCAGTGACCGGCAAGCTGGATGTGCGGGTGGAAGAACAAGACGGTTCGGTCCATACCTTCCAGCTCAATACGGCCGGCGTGCCCTACCTGACGCGCCCTGGTCAAGTGCGTTACAAGCTGGCGAGCGGGCGACCGTCCAATCTTCAGAATGGCTCCGATGGCGCGTTCTTCGGTACCGGGGAGTTTTCCTGGGGCGTGAGCAATGGCTGGTCGTTGTTCGGCGGCGGTATCACCGATAACAACTATCGGGCGTTATCCGTGGGTGCCGGGCGGGACTTGCTGGCGTTCGGCGCCGTCTCGCTGGATGTCACGCAGTCCCGTGCCAACGTGTGGAACGAGACCCTCTCGGGTAAATCCTACCGGCTTCAATATTCGAAGAACTTCGAAGAGTACGACAGCCAGGTGACCTTCGCCGGCTACCGCTTTTCCGAGAAGAACTTCCTGAGCATGAGCGAATACCTGGATGCCCGGCATTACGGGTTGAACGGCGAACTCGGCGGGCGTGGGGATTATCGCGACCCCAACGAGGGATGGAAGCCTATCGGTGGCAGCAAGGCGCTGTATACGGTGACGGTCAACAAGCAGTTTCGTGACCTGGGCGCCACCGTCTACGCCAGTTACAACAAACAGACCTACTGGGACCGGCCGGACACGCATCGCTGGAACCTGTCGCTGTCGCGCTACTTCAATGTGGGCACGGTCAAGAACATGAGCCTGTCCCTGAACATGTACCGCACCCAGGAATATAACTACAAGGATAACGGCATGGCGCTGACGGTCAGCCTGCCGTTGGGGCGTACCGGCACACTCTCGCTGGATGCCAATCGCGCCGCCGGCAAGAACAGCTTTGCGTCGCGCTACAGCGATCGCTTCGATGAGCGCAACAGCTACCAGCTCAGTGCCAGCGACACGTCCGCCAGCGGTTACCTGAGCCATATGGGCGACCATGCCGACATCGACGTGAGCGCCAGCCGGCAACAGGGCGGCTCCAGCAGCCTCGGTGTCTCCGCGCGCGGCGGTGCCACGCTCACGGCCCATGGTGCGGCGCTGCATCGAACCACCAGCACCGGCGGTACCCGCCTGATGGTCGATACCGCCGGCGTGCCCGATGTGCCGGTGCGCGGTTATGGCGCGCCGACTCGCAGCAATGCCTTCGGCAAGGCCGTGATCTCGGATATCAGCAGCTATCAGCGTACCGCGGCCAGCGTGGATCTGGAGCGCCTGCCGAGCAATGTCGAAGCCACTCAATCGGTCACGCAATTGACGCTCACCGAAGGGGCAATCGGTTATCGCTCGCTGGATGTGATTGCCGGTGAAAAGGCCATGGCGGTACTGCGCCTGGCGGATGGCAGCGTGCCGCCCTTCGGCGCGACGGTGCAGAACCTCAAGCAGCAGGACACCGGCATTGTCAATGACGGTGGCGAGGTCTACCTGAGCGGCATCCAGGCCGGCGAGCAGATGACCGTCAGTTGGGGCGGCGACGCACGCTGCCTGCTCACGCTGCCTGCCACGTTACCTGCCGATGGGTTGACCGATGCCCTGCAACTGCGCTGCCAGCCGGTAGCCGCCGAACCCTCCTTGCCCGAGCCCGCCGGGCTGTCCGGCACGCCTATTGATACGGAGAACACAGCCTCATGATGCCGAACACACGTCCCCTATTCCCGACTTTCGCGCTGTTGACCCTGGCCTTGAGCCAAAGCGCCAACGCTGCGGTGGGCCTGGACCGTACCCGCGTGATTTTCGACGGTGGCAAAGATGCTACCAGCGTGAACATCACCAACAACAATACCCAGTTGCCCTATCTGGCCCAGGGCTGGATCGAGGATGAAACCGGTAAAAAAATCACCACGCCGTTGATCGTGCTCCCGCCGGTGCAACGCCTGGAGCCGGGTAAACAAAGCCAGGTGAAGGTCCAGGCGTTGCCGGCGGCCAAGTTGCTGCCCCAGGATCGGGAGACGGTGTATTACTTCAACCTGAGGGAGATTCCGCCGCGCAGCGATAAGTCCAACACCCTGCAGATCGCCCTGCAAACCCGCATCAAGCTGTTCTACCGCCCGCAAGCCATCGAGCCGAGCCAGCAGGACCTGTCCAACCCGTGGCAGCAAAAACTGACCCTGACCCGCGAGGGCGATCAATACCGCGTGAATAACCCCACGCCGTACTACGTGACGCTGGTGGATGCGCGTAACAGCAAGGACGGCAAGACCGTGCCGGGTTTCGTGCCACTGATGGTGCCCCCCAAAGGCACCCTGGTTCTGGGGCCTACCGCCAAGGCCATGGGTACAACCCCGTATCTGGCTTATGTGAACGATTACGGCGGCCGTCCGCTCCTGGCTTTCACCTGCACGGGCGATACCTGCGCAGTGAACCCGCAGGCCGTGCCGGCGAATGAGTAAGGGGGGCTGGAGAACGTCATGAAGTCGCGAAAAGTGAAGGTCCTGGGCGGTCTGTTATGGGCCCTGGCGGTGAGCGCACAGGCCGCCGATGAGGACGATATCGAAGGCATGAGCGGCCTGCTGAATGTGCTCGGGTCCATGCATGAGTCGCCTTGCAGCCTGGAAATGACGTCGCTGCATCAGACCGTCGACCTGGACGCCGTCTCGACCAGCCAGTTGCAACGGCCCGGTGACCAGGCCACCCCCAAGGCTTTTCAACTGCGGTTCACCGATTGCCTGCGCACCGCCGGCCGTATACGCAATGAACGTACGGGCAACCTGACCTGGAGTGCTTACCAACCGGTGCTGTCGGTTACGTTCGAGGCGCCGGCCGATGCCGACGATCCACGGCTGGTCAAAGTGCAGGGCATCACCGGCATGGGCCTGCAATTGACCGACGCCCTCGGCCGCGACGTGCAGTTGGGCACCCGGGGCCAGCCGCTGTTCATGCCCGTGGGTCGCAATACCCAGACCTGGAATGTACGGCCCACGCGCACCGCTGCGCCGTTGATCAGCGGGCCATTCAGGGCCGTGGTGGATTTCAGGCTCACTTATGAGTAAGGGTGCAACGATGGCTAAATCAATCGGCCTGATTGCCGGCGGTGTGTGGCTGGCGGTCAGCCAGGGCCTGCAGGCCGACACCAGTTTGACTATTCGCGCGGTGATCATTGCGCCCCCGCCGTGCGTGATCAATGGCGGCAGCACGCTTGACGTGCCGTTCGGCAATGACCTGCTGACGTCACGGGTTGACGGGGTCAATTACCGTCGCGGGGTGCCGTATACCGTCACCTGCAGTTCCCCGTTCAGCAATGCCTTGACCCTGGAGCTCAAGGGCACGGCGGCGGCGTTTGACAACCGTGTGCTCGCCACCCGCAAAGCGGACCTGGGCGTCCGGTTGTTTGTGAATGGTGCTGACTGGCCGCTGAATACGGCGGTGAATTTCACCTATCCCAATTTTCCCGTGGTGCAGGCGGTGCCGGTCAAACGTGCGGGCAGCAAGCTGACCGGCGGAGCCTTCGATGCCGCCGCGACCCTGGTGGTCGATTACCAATGACGAGGAATGATCAATGACATTTTGGCAGCAGCGAGCATTGCTCACCTTGTGTTGCATCGGCCTGTGCAGTGGCGCGTCGGCCAACGTGACCTTCAGCGGAACGCTGAACGAACCGCCTCCCTGCACGATCGATGCGGGCAACACCCTTGAGATTGACTTTGGCGATGTCGGGGTAAAACGCGTCGACGGGGAGAGGTATCGCAGAGGGGTTGGCTACGCGATCAGTTGCGGCACCGACACCCTGCCATGGGCATTGAAACTGAGCGTCAACGGCACCCCCACGGCGTTTGACGGTTCAGCGGTGCAGACCAGCGTGCCTGCGCTGGGCATTCGGGTGTTTCAGAACAACCTGCCGTTTGCCCTCAATACGCCTCTGGACATCACCCTGTCGTCACCGCCGACCCTGGAGGTAGTGCCCGTGCAGCAACCGGGTGCAACGCTGCCTCCCGCCAGGTTCACAGCGGTGGCCACGTTGTTGGCCGAATATCAGTAGGAGCTGAATCGATGCGATATCAAAGGGTTCAAACGGCAGGCCTGGCCGTCCTGCTCGGCGTCGGCCTGATCCCCCTGGGGCAGGCGGCGGACAATTTGCGTTTCAAAGGCAACCTGGTTGAAGAGGCCTGCACCCTGCGCCCCGGCGACGAGGCCATCACGCTGGAACTCTGGGACCTCACCAGCAAGTACCTCTATCTCAACACGCGCTCGGTGGGTAAGCGTTTCAAGCTGCACCTGGAAGACTGCGACACCACGATCGGCAACTCGGTGACCATCACCTTCGGTGGCGCCGAGAACAGAGAGCTTCCCGGCTTGCTCGCGCTGGACGGTGGCAGCGGAGCCTCCGGCATTGGCGTCGGCATGGAGACGCTGAGCGACAAACCCTTGCCCTTGAATACCGTCAGCGACAAACAGGTGTTGAGCGACGGCAGCAATGCCATCGAGCTCAAGGCTTATGTGCAGGGCGAGCCGACCGCCATCCAGGATCAAACCATCGGGCACGGTGCCTACACGGTGACCTCAACTTTTACGCTGGATTATCCATAGGCTGTGGCCGGGTGGCGGAACAACGAGAGAACAAGATGAAACGACTCTATGGCGCCATAGCGCTTCTTGTACTGCTGGGTGTTAGCACGGCCGTGCGAGCAGCTGATTGCCGCGTTAATAGCGGGGCATGGCAATATGTTGGCAACGGTGGGATCCTGAACCTGCAGGTCCCCGTCAATGTAAGCGTGGGCTCGGACAGTACTCGTCTGATCCTGGAAGGTGCACGGCTGGAGTGTCGATTTACGCCTTCGCCTGCTCACCCTACGCGCATAGACTTTTGGGGAACGTCTGCGCAAGCCGGTTCCCCCTGGGTGCCCGGTCCGAAATTTTCCGGCCAGGGTACTGGCTTGCGCATCAATGGCGCGTTTTATAACACTCCTGTGCCGTTTAATATCCATATCGCCACCATGCCTAATAACGGTGGGGCGTATCCCATCCAGGTAGCCCCGTATATCTTGCTGCGAAACGACCCGAGCAACCCTATCGACGTTCAAAGAGGGGATGTCCTGGGCGCGTTAAATCTCCACCAGACCAACAATTACAATCCGGGAAGTACGAGGCTCGTATTGACGTACATCGCCGCGAACAACTTCGGCATCTCTCCATCGACCTGCACGATCAACAATAACAATCCCATCGAGATCAACTTCGGCACCGTGAATCAACGGGCCATTGGTACTGACCCGCTGACAACCTCGATAGTCAGCCACCGCAGACTCACCTACTCATGTCCAGTCGGCGGGATCAATACACCGATCACCATTACTTACAAAGGCAGCCCATCGTCGTTCGACTCACGCTTGTTGCTGATGAACAATCCGGACGTGGGCACAGCGCTTATGCGCGCGGGTTCAACGGTACCTGTGAACGGTTCGTTCCTGACCCGTATCACCAACAGCGTAGGCGGGGACGATGTGACGTTTGCCCTTGTGCGGCGTAACGGGGCGCTGCCGAGCGCGGGGGCCGTTAGCGGGAGTGGTGTGCTGGTGATGGGAGTGCCCTGATGCATAAGACCAAGCCCGCTCACACAGGGGGATACGCTGTTTTTTTCAGACGTTCGAGAGAGTTCAGGATGAAACGATTATCAGGGGCCTTCGGGCTACTTGTTCTGGCGGGTGTGGCGACCACCGCGCACGCTGTCGATTGCCGTGTCAATGGGGGCCCCTGGCAGAATGGCAACCCGAACCTGCAGGTCCCGGTTACCGTCACCCTGAGCGCAGACCGCAGCAGGATCATGCTGGAGGGCGCAAGGCTGGAATGCCGATTCACCTACAGCGGCGGCCCCGCCTGGCACGCTGACTTTTGGGCGAGTGGGAGTGCGGCAGGCACTGCGTGGACGCCCGGCCCGAAATTTGTCCGTGAAGGAACCGGGTTGCGAATCAATGGATCCTTCTACAACACGCCGGTGCCGTCGGGTATCGGCATAGCCACCATCCCCAATAACGGAACCTTTTATCCGATCGATGTCACGCCCTATATTTTGCTACGCAACTATCCGTCCAACCCGTTCGATGTGCGAATCGGCGATAACCTCGGTCTGTTGCGCCTCACCAGTTCGAACAACTACGACGGCACCCGGCCGCAACTTACGGTCACCTATACCGCCGCCAACAACTTCACCGTCTCCCCGTCGACCTGCACGATCAACAACAACATTCCCATCGAGATCAATTTCGGCAACGTGCACCAGCGGGGGATAGGCACCGACCCGCTGACATCGTCCATTATCAGCAACCGCAGGCTGACCTATTCGTGCCCGGATGGCGGGATCAATACACCCATCACCATCACGTACAAAGGCACCCGCTCCGCGTTCGATTCACGCCTGCTGATGATGACCAATGCCGATGTGGGCACAGCCCTCGTGCGCAGCGGGTCTGCCGTACCGGTCAACGGTTCGTTCCTGACCCGCATCACCAACAGCACGGGCGCGGACGACGTGACGTTTTCCCTGGTGCGTCGAGCGGGCTCGTTGCCGGCCGCCGGCCCCATCAGCGGCAGCGGGGTGCTGGTGATGGGCGTGCCATGAACACTGCGTGATACCCAAAGGGCACCGCATGCCCCTAGAATGCCGGTCCACTTCCTCTGGCATCTGGGGCACTCATGCACATCTCTTCGGGCCGCTGGGTCTACGGTTTTCTCCTGACCCTGTTGACCGCGCTGCTCTGGGGTATTTTGCCGATCAAGCTCAAACAGGTCCTTCAGGTGATGGATCCGATCACGGTGACCTGGTTTCGCCTGATCGTCGCGGGCAGTTGCCTGTTTGTTTACCTGGCCCTGACGCCGTTGGTGACCTTTGTGGCCGTGGCCCTGGCGGCGTGGCTGTGGCCGGATAGATCAACGCCCTGGGTTATTTTGGCGCGCTGGTGGTAGTGATGGGCTCGGCGCTGGTGGCGCTGGCGCCTTCATTGATGGCGGGACTCAGGGCCCGGCGTGCGCGGTTGGTCTAGGTGCATGACGATCCAAATGTGGCAGGGGGCTTGCCCCCGATGGCGGCCTCAGGACCGACCAGGATGTTGGATCAGATCGAGTACATATCCGCTTCTGCGGTCACGGCCACTTAGGGTTCCGCTTTTACAGCGGCTCACTTTTGAAAAGCGCAAAAATAAGCAAAACGCTCTTGCCCCACCACTCGGCACCTCGCCTGCGTTCGGCCAGCGTGGTTTAACGGGGCGCCCAAGATCAAAAGCAAAAGCGCGGCGGCCTTAGAACCGACCGGTATTTTGTGTCAATCCCGGTGCAAATGTGGGAGGGGGCAAGCCCCCTCCCACATTTGATTACCACAACCTTTGGTCTCAGTGCCCGGCTTCCAGCATGTTTTCCGGGCGTACCCACTGATCGAACTCGGCGTCGGTGAGGTAGCCCAGCTCCAGCGCCGCCTCCCGTAGCGTCAGCCCTTCGGCATAGGCCTTCTTGGCGATCTGCGCGGACTTGTCGTAGCCGATATGCGGGTTGAGGGCGGTCACCAGCATCAGCCCACGTTCCAGGTGCTTGGCCATCTGTTCGGCGTCAGGCTCCAGGCCGGCGATGCAGTGTTCCTGGAAGTTGTTGCAGCCATCGGCCAGCAGGCGGATCGATTCCAGCAGGTTGTGGATGATCACCGGTTTGTACACGTTGAGCTGCAAGTGCCCTTGGCTCGCGGCAATGCCGATGGTCACGTCGTTGCCCAGTACCTGACAGGCCAGCATCGACAGCGCTTCGCACTGGGTCGGGTTGACCTTGCCGGGCATGATCGAGCTGCCGGGTTCGTTGGCCGGCAGCTTGACTTCGGCCAGCCCGGCGCGAGGGCCTGAGCCGAGCAGGCGCAGGTCGTTGGCAAGTTTCATCAAGGCCACGGCCAGGGT
The DNA here is from genome assembly GCF_001439815.1 of Pseudomonas orientalis. GTDB lineage: Bacteria > Pseudomonadota > Gammaproteobacteria > Pseudomonadales > Pseudomonadaceae > Aquipseudomonas > Aquipseudomonas orientalis. Next base: position 427,000 of record NZ_JYLM01000001.1, read on the forward strand.
TTTCAGTGCGCCGTGCAAGGTCACCAGCGGCTCATGGCCGGAGAGGGCGGCGAATTTGTTGGGCGCGGTGACGAACGGCAGGCCCGACAGTGCGGCCAGCTCGGCGGCGATCGCTTCGCCAAAGCCATGGGGTGAATTGAGCCCGGTGCCCACGGCGGTACCGCCCTGGGCCAGCTCGCACACGGCGGGCAGGGCGCTGCGGATGGCGCGTTCGGCGTAGTCCAGTTGGGCAATAAACGCCGAGATTTCCTGGCCGAAGGTAATCGGCGTGGCGTCCATCATGTGGGTGCGGCCGGTCTTGACCAGTTTCATGTGCCGCGCCGCCAGCTCCGCCAGGCCGCCGGACAGCAGCGTGATGGCCGGCAACAGCTGTTCGTGCACTGCCTTGACGGTGGCGATGCTCATGGCGGTGGGGAAGCAGTCGTTGGAACTCTGGGAACGGTTGACGTGATCGTTGGGGTGCACCGGGCTCTTGCCGCCGCGGTTGCCGCCGGCCAGTTCATTGGCGCGCCCGGCGATCACTTCGTTGGCGTTCATGTTGCTCTGGGTGCCGCTGCCGGTCTGCCACACCACCAGGGGGAACTGGTCGTCATGCTGGCCGTCGAGGATTTCATCGGCGGCCTGTTCGATCAGGCGGGCGATATCGGCCGGCAGGTCGCCGTTGCGGTCGTTGACCCGCGCGGCAGCCTTCTTGATCAGGGCCAGGGCATGCAGCACCGCCAGCGGCATGCGCTGCTCGCCGATGGCAAAATTCACCAGCGAACGTTGGGTCTGGGCGCCCCAGTAAGCGTCATCCGGGACATGGACTTCTCCCAGGCTGTCGGTTTCGATACGGCTCATCGGGCACACTCCTTCAGGTTCGTTTGCGCAGTTTAGGCTGTGATTGGCCAAGGGGGTTCCATAAAAGACGTTTCATCGATCAAACCACACCCGACACGCCCCGGGGTTGAGCCGCGAGGTTTTTTAGGCGCAGAATGGTCGCCCTTGGGGTCTTACCTCGCCTGCTAGAAAAGGAAACTCGATGACTCGTCTTCGTGCCATCTGTACCGCGGTTGCTCTGGTTTGCGCCAGCGGCCAGGTTTTTGCCGATACCGCCAGCCACAACGCCAGTGCCGAAGCCTTCCTTACCCTGGCCCACGCTGACAAGCTGGGTACCCCGGTGTACATGCAAGTGCAACAAATGTTCGCCCAGCGTTTCGAGCAGACCAAGGCGCCTGCCGCCAAACAGTCCGTCCTCGACAGCTACCAGGCCAAGGCCAACGCCGCGTTGGACCAGGCTATCGGCTGGCCGAAGCTGAAACCGGACATGGTCAAGCTCTACACCACCAATTTCAGCGAATCCGAGCTCAAGGACCTGGTTGCCTTCTACCAGTCGCCGCTGGGCAAGAAAGTCCTGGAAAAAATGCCGCAGCTGACCCAGCAATCGGCTCAAATGACCCAGGCCAAGCTGGAAAGCGCCGTGCCGGTGGTGAACAAGCTGTTGGAAGACATGACCAACGAGCTGGCGCCAAAAGCCGCCGCACCCGCCAAGAAGAAGTAAGCAGCAATGACTATGCAACAGCGTATCGAAACGGCGCTTGCCGCCCTGGCCCCGGAACACTTGAGTGTGTTGGATGAGAGCCACATGCACAGCCGTGGGTTGCAGACCCACTTCAAGGCCGTGCTGGTCAGCCAGCAGTTCGAGGGGCTTAACCGCGTCAAGCGCCACCAGAAGGTCTACGCCACCCTGGGTGACCTGATGAGCGAGTTTCATGCGCTGGCGCTGCATACCTACACGCCTGAGGAATGGGCGCAGATCGACGCAGCCCCGGCCTCGCCGACCTGCGCCGGCGGGCATTGAGCGCAGCCTCGACCCGCGTGAGCGGGTCGGGGCGATGCCAGTAACCCGACACACAAAACATCCTCCAGCACCACCTCGCTCTCCCTCTCATCCCTAGGCTTTCAGGACCACTTATTCAGCAATAAGGTCTTGAGGTCATGTCTTATTCCATCCATCGACACACGCCGTCCCTGGCCGCCATCGACCCGCGTGGGTTGATTGTTCGTCACATCGATTACCACCGCTCAAGCGCAGAGGTTGACGCGCAGGTGCGCATTCATCGCCAGGTATTCGGCAGTACGGGCTTGATGACTGAGCAATGGGACCCACGTCTGTTGCAGTTGTCACGCGCGCAACCTGACACAGCGCCCAATCAACGCACGGTCTACAGTCTCGGTGGGCATGCATTGTGCAGCGACAGCGTGGATGCCGGCCGGCGGCTGACGCTGATGGGAGAGGCCGGGCAGGTATTGGAAGAGTGGGATGGACGGGGCGCTCGCCAGGCTCATCACTACGATCAGTATCTGCGGCCGATCGCGGTCTTCGAGCAGGCGGCCAGTGACCGGCTAGCGCTGTGCGTCGAGCGTCTTGCCTACGCTTCATCGTCCAATGAGGAGACAGCGCGCAACCGCTGTGGTCGGGTGGTTCGCCACGATGACGGCGGCGGCTCGTTGTTTCATGAGGCGTACGGACTGCACGCGCAGGTTGCGCAGCAGACCCGACGCTTCCGGCAGGCGGGTGCCGCGTTGGATTGGCCGCAGCCCGATGCGCAACGCGAGCTGCGCCTGGAGCCCGAGCGGTTCGAGACATCCGTTGGGTTTAACGCACTGGGTGAGCGCCTGCATCACACGGACGCCAAGGGCAATCGCTTCGACTACGCCTACGGCATTGACGGCCAACCGGCGAGTATCTTCGTGACGCCCAGGGGCGGCGCGCGTAAGCAGGTGCTGGGCCAGCGCCGTTACAACGCCGCCGGCCAGGTGCTCAGCGAACGCGCCGGCAACGGCGTGGTGCGCGCCATGCACTACCGTGAGTTCGACGGTCGGTTGCGGCAAATGACTGCCCATCTGCCCGCACAACCTGACGCAGCGCTGCAAGACCTGCGCTACGACTATGACGGCGTGGGCAACATCGTGCGGATCGACGACCTTGCCCAGCCGACGCAATGGTCCAGCAACACCCGGATCAGTCCGACCAGCGTCTATGAGTACGACACGTTATCGCAACTGACCACCGCCACCGGACGCGAAACCGCCGGCAACACGGGAGGCCCGGCGTTACCGGCAGGGGTGGCGTTCGGCTCGACTGACGACAGCGTATGGCGTCGCTACACCCAGCGGTTCAGCTATGACGCCGCTGGCAATGTGCTTGAGTTGCAGCATGTGCCCAGCAGCGGCACGGGCTTCACGCGGCGCATGAGCGTGGCCGCAGGCAGCAATCACTTTGTGCCGCAGGCCGACGGCAAGGCCGCGCCGGGATTGGGCCAGGGCTTTGACCGCAACGGCAACCTGCAAGCGTTGGCAGGCGAGCAGATGGGTTGGGATGTGCGCAATCAGCTGGTACGCCTCACGCTGGTGCGGCGCGAGGGCGGTAACGACGATGAGGAACGCTACGCCTACGACGCCACGGGCCAGCGCATTCTCAAACGTCGGCTCTCCCAGGCCCGTGGCGTGCTGCATACCGCCGAGGTGCGCTACTTGCCGGGGCTGGAAATCCGCCATGACAGCGCAACCGGTGAGCAACTCAATGTACTCAACCTCGATGCCGGTACGACCACGGTGCGCGTCCTGCTGTGGGACCGTCACCCTTCGGGAGGGCGCCAGGACGCGCAGATCCGTTACGGCTTGCCGGACCACTTGGGCAGCAGTTGCCTGGAACTGGGCGAGCAGGCGCAACTGCTCAGCCAGGAAAGTTATTACCCCTACGGCGGGACCGCGTGGCGGGCGGCGAGAAATGCCAGCGAGGCGAGTTACAGGTTCATCCGTTATTCGGGTAAGGAGCGCGATGCCAGCGGGCTGTCTTACTATGGCTTCAGGTATTACGCGCCGTGGTTGTGCCGCTGGATCAGCCCGGACCCGGCCGGCGATGCCGATGGCTTGAATCTGTACGCCATGGTGGGTGGTAACCCGGTTACCCAGGCCGATGCGCAAGGGCTGGTCGGCGCACCGGCGTTGGAGGCGTCCCAGGATAAACAAATACGCAGGCTTTCCATCAGCCGCAGGCTCGCGACCATGGGGCGGATTATCCGTCCGAGGATCCAGGCAGCGTCTTCGGCCGCGATTCGCGATGGTTTATCCACTTATATTGCCAATGCCATCGCGACGGGCGTTGATCTTGCAGTATTCGGCAACCTCCAGGCCACGCCGGAGCGCAATCAGGTCTTGCGCTATACCGTTGCGTCGCTGGACGCCCTGGCCACGATGCATATGAGCACGGGTATTGCGGGTAACTGGACACGTTTTGCTCCACAGATCGGTGTTGTTTCGGCAGCGATGGCGGGTATCGGTTATGTCTATCACCCTGACACGCAGAGCGTTCAAGCCGGGGAACGCTGGGATCCCGTGGCGGTGCAGCGATTGAGCGGGCATATACGTTCGCTCTCCAGGGAACTGGTGCAGCAGATCATGCGTGGGCACGGCACCGGCGCATCCTGGGGCAGCACGGCTCTGCGGGCCAGGGTCGGCCGTACCGCCGGCGCCACGGCGGCATACGCGGTTGCAACCGTCACCAGCGCGGTCTACGGCGGGGAAGTGCCTGCGTTGATGCAACCCAATGTGTCACCCGCAATTGAAGCCTACGACGGGGCGATGGGAACGTTGATTCGCAGCGGTCACCCCACGGCGGCCCACGATCCCCATGGGCAGACCTTGCAGACACCTGACCCTGTTGCGTTGATGCACGGCGGGCTGAGCAGAATGTTCAATCAGGTGTGGACATTTTGGGCCACGACCGGGGTCGAGGCATTGGCCGTTGCGCTGACGGGCCAGCCCCAGGCCGCGCAAAGCCGCACCACTCGAACGATTGTCATGGTGGCCCGCGGCGTGATTGCATCAATGACCGAATGGCGCGGCTTTGTCGTAGCGTTTGCCAGGCGCGGGTACACAAACCTGGCGTCGAGCTGGCGCGCCGCGCCGCGGTCCTGACGAGAACTTGAATGCGATCGTTCCCACGCAGAGCGTGGGAACGATCAGGGCTCGTCAGGAATTGCGCTCTTCATAGGTGTCGTTTTCGTCTTCATTGACGGTGTACCAGGCCCAATAGGTGGTACGCCGCATGAATCCCCCTGCGGTCAGCGTCTGGGTCGGGCGTCCGAGGACGTCATACAATTGCCGGTCGCTGTGGCCCAGCTCGCGCATGCAGTGATCATTGACGTAGGCGTGGCTGTTGGTGAAGTAGGCGCGATAGACGCGTATGACCAAGCCCTTGTTGTTGTATTCGACACGCTCGCTGACGCGCCAGCGGGGGTCGGCATGCACTTGGCGCAGCTGTTTCTTCAAGGTGCCGAAAGTATCCGGCAGTTCGTCGACCAGCAGGTTGCCCATGGCGTCGACCGCGTGAGCCGGGCCTGGTTCGGTCTTCTGCCGGGTCTGCAACGAACGGCCGAAGCCATCCCAGCAGGACTGGGTCATGCGAATCTGCCGTTCGGCATCGCCGGGGTAGCGGTCGGCCTGCAATAGGAGCCCATGCACCGGCGTGCGGCTGGCCTTGTCGATCAGCGCCTTGAGTTGTTTTTCGCCATCACTGAGGGGGCGGCGACCAGCACTCAGGCGCGCTCGTGTACTCATGCGGATATGCCCGCCGGGGAGCAGGTAGGCCTTGCTGATCCACTCGGGCTTGACCAGGGCCGGGTCGATGCTGCCCATCCAACTGAACGGGGCGTAGCAGTGCGCGCTGGCCATGTCTTGCAACACGCTTTGTGCCTGTTCGATGGCCAATCCGGGCGTCACAGTGTCGAGCGGGCGGTAGCTTTCCAGGGCGGCGAAGCCCACTCTGAGGCCTTGTTCATGGCCGTGAAAGCTGCTGACGAGCAACTGCCCGAAACCGTCATAAAGCGCCTCTTGAACAGTGCCGTTGGGGTCGACGATTTTTGTCGGCAGCAGCAATTGATAGTCGTATTCGGCTGTGGTCACGCAACCGTCGGGTGTCTTTACCTGCAGGGTCTGCAGTGAGTAGGGGTCATAGTGGAGGGTTGTTTCGCCGTGGGCCTCGGTGGCCCGCAGCGCCCTCAACCGACAAAACCGGCCGGGCTTGTCATAGCGGGGAAAGTGGCGGCGGATCGACCACAGGCGGTTTGGCGCCGGGGGCGCCTCGCCGTCGAACAGGAAAAACATCGCCATGGTGTGATAGCCGCTGTCGGTGAGCTTTTGCACCAGGTCCACCGTGGGTTGGCCGGGCATGGCCGGAATGTCGTTGTAGACGTTCAAGGCCTGGTCATCCAGCTCGGCGGTTTCAAGGTAATCGGTCAATGCCTGGGCCGTGGCGACGCCGGGCGCCAGGGTTTTACCGAAGCCACCGGCCTGCCGGTAGTGCTGCACCGACAAGCCGCTCAGTGTGCGCCCGACCCCTGCAGCCAACGGCCCGTCGCGGGTGTCGATGAACATTTCATAATTAATGCGCGCGGGGTCCAGCCCGCCAGGCGCCGGCGCCTTGCCGAGCACCAGGGCGTTGTGTCGTTGGCGGTAGGGCAAGGCCAGGCGCCACTGCTGTGCGTCGTCCAGGTGAATCGGCTGCGCCAGGGTTTCGCTCAGGTAATGGAACTGTTGCGCGTTGTCATGGGTATCGCGCCACCAGCGCTGCTGATGCCCATCCACCAGCACGGCGGGCGGTGGGCTGTCGGCGGTGGTACGGCGGGCATGATGCAGGGTCACGCCATGCACCAGGCAACCGTAGGCATCCCAGCGCAGGTTGATCTGGTGCTGGCAGACCGGATCGTCTGCCACGCCTTCATATTGATAGCTGACCGACTCCAGAGCCAATGGCAGCAGCCGCGCGTAGGGCGTATGGGCACTGGCCGGTGCCAGTTCGCGGACCAGATACCGCTGGTGTTGTACCGAATAGGGCACCCCGTCGTGCGCCGTGTCCGCCGCCATCACCTCGACCCGCAGCACCACGCCACTGAGGGCACGGGCTGCGTCGCGTGCCAGCGCCGGCGCGGGGTCGCTGATCAAGTCGTCATGATGATCCAGCGGCTGTGCCTGGGCCGTCCCCCTGTAGCGGCTGACCAGCGTGCGGCCGGGAGGCTTGGCGTGCGGGTCGTGAGTGCTGTGGCCGAGGCAGGGCATGTCAAGCGATCGCCCGGTATGGAACCAGGTTTTACTGAGCGCGGGGGCGCTGGAGCCCGGCGCCTGGAGGGCGTCCTTGCGGTGGTCGGTGTCGGTTTGCAGCAACAGCCCGAAGCCACGGAACTCGCGGTCCACGCGGTCGTAATAAGCCTGGCGATAGCTCACGCGTCTGGTCAGTTGGTTACCGGTAATTTCGTCGCGTTGGGTGTGCTGGCAGACCAGCAGCAGTGCAAAGGGTAACCGGCTGATCGCGGGCTGGCCCTGGGCATGCAGCTCGCGTTTTTCGTCCAGCCACTCCTGGGCGCTGCTGCGATATTTGATCGACGCCTGGGCGCCCAGGTTGTTGTAGGTGCGCATCAGCAGCCAGGGCTTGTGGCTGAAAAAGTCGTAGCGCCACTGGATGGGGGTCTGGTGAGCAGCCGTCAGGATCAGGCTCGGGCACCCCAGGCCGAGCACATCAATGACGCTGACCTGGCAGTGATCGTCATACTGCACGCCCTTCGGCCACGGGACGTTGAGCGCCTGGGTTTCGAAGCCGTTGCCGGCTTTGTTGAGGAAAATACTCAAGTGAGTAGTGCTCAGATACAGCAAATCTGCTGCGCCGCCGCCATTGAGGTCGACGAGCAGTACATGGGCCGCGTTGAACGTCTGATAACGCAACGGCAAGGCGGCCAATACAAACCCCTGGCCAAAGCGGCCACGACCCAGGTTCGGCCAGCATTTCACTTCGTTATGCCGGACACGCACCAGATGCTGTTGGCCCGTGGCGAGCACATCGCTGAACGCCACCAGTTCGTTGGGCGAGCCGGAAACGGTCGGCAAGCCATCGTCGGGCGTGTGCGGCACCTCGGTGGCGGGTGCGAAGCCGGATGCTCGACGATTCTCATACAGGCGCACGCTACGCGGGCCGATCATTGCAAAGTCATGGCGGCCTGCTCCGGTCAAGTCCGCCAGCATGCCCTGAGGGTGGAAGAACTCCGAGGGGAATGCATCGAACGGCGTATAGGCTGACCAGTTGCGCTGTTCGTCCAGGCTGAAAAAACCGTTGATCCCGGGCCCGGCCACCAGCCAGTCCAAACGCCCGTCGCCGTTCACATCGGCCAGCGCCTGGTGGATGGGCCGGGTGCTGTCGGCGACCGGCACCCGCGTCAATTCCACGGCTGCGCCGTAACTCACCTCATCGCTGGTGTGCGGATGTTGCGGCCTCAGCGGTTCACGGTAATACCAACTTTTGTCTGCGCGGTACAACACCCCGGGCAAGCCTTCGCCATACAAATCCACCAGTTGGTAACGAGCGCCGTCATGCAGCCGGGGCAATGCACTGAATGCCTGGTAGCGGCTCGGGTCGACCTTGAGTTGGCTCGTCTGGTAAAGGCACTCCAGCGGCGGGCGGCTCACGCTATTGCCTGCGCTGTCGAAGGCCTGTTCATGGACCGCGCTCAACAGGCTGACATGGCTGGAGGTGCGGTATTCCAGCAGCAGGCGCTTGACCAGTACCGGGTCGGCGCCCATTCGCGCTTCTTTGGGGAAGTGGTGAAACATCAGTATCTGGCTGCAACGGCGCAGGGTGCGTAGCTCGAAGCCGTAGGCAAAATCCGAGCAGGGGTCGGGTCGGGTCGGGTCGGCCATTCGCGGATTTTCCGGTACGTCGGGCGCTCATCGAGTTCGAGGGCGCGTTCGCCATAATCAAACAGCAATTGAAAGTGCCAGCCCATGCCCGGTGTATCGTCGGTCTGCCAGAGGTAAAGCTGCTCCTGCTCCCTGGCGGTGAAGTTGCCGTAGCAGACACTTTCCAGGTAATGCCGGGCGCGGCAGTCCCTGGGGTAGCGCGTGTCATCGGTTTCTTTGGCGTAGTGATAATAGATGTGCTCGCCGTGGGCATTCAGGCTTTCCTGCAACAGCCACTGCGCCACATGGTGCGCCTGGTCCGGGTCGGCAATCCGGGCCAGCGGGGTTTTTCCGTAAAAGTGCTGACTGCCATCGGCACCGCGTATCAACCAGAAGCCGGCCGTGTCGGTCGCCGATTGCCAGTGTTCGATACGGTCGAAGCGGCCCTCGACCCTGGGGAAGTGGCGGGTAACCGTATACGCGTGCGGCAGTGGCAAGCCATTGAATGATGCAAGGGTGCTGCTGATGATCGCGCCCTCGGCGTCGCGTTCCGGTAGCCAGATGTGCGCGTCGGGGCCCACCAGCACATCGTCCATCGTGTAGCCAGGCACGCCATGGGACGTGCGCCGGCTGACGGCAGGCTGAGGCACCCCCCAGCCAAGGCCGAAGGGGCCGTTACCGGCGCCGCTCTGGTAGGTCAGCGACATGGCTGGCGCGTAGCCGCGTGCGGGCGAGATCGGCAAGGCAATTTCAAAGCTTGCCGTACCGCTGGAACCGATATCGCCCCAGCCCTTGCCAGTGCCTTGAATGGCCGCACCGCCTTTGGGCAGGGTCGGGGTATTGATCTGCAGGTTGTGAGGGTCGTCGCTCATGCCTGACCCCCGACGGCAGCGGCCACCCTGGCGGTGTAGCGCAGGTGAATGACAATATCGTTGATGGATTCCAGAATCGCCTTTTGCCGGTCCGGGTTGGGAAACTCCAGGGTCCAGTCGGATATGGCTCCGGTGTATTCGAACGGCAAATAACGCTCGTTGCTGTCGAACGTCAGGGTGAACAGGCCGTTGTCATCCAGCCCGGTGGACAGTGCGATTTGCTGGTGGGCACGCATGTCCGTACGCACCTCGCCCGTAGGCAGTTGGATGTCGTTGCGGGTCTGCGTCAGTATCGCCTTGATGTCTTCATAGGGGCCCAGCGTCGCGGGCAACGATACGCTGATGCCTTTGATCCGGCGCAGAATGTGCCCGGGGTAATCCTCTTCAAACAGGGCGGCGGGCAATTTGAAGCACAGCCTGCCTTTATTGATCAGTTGGCGCTTATGGCCGGTCCACTTGTCTTCAGTTGCTGAAGGTGACGTCTGTGAGGTGCTTGTCGAGGAGGAAGCGACCTCGCACTGGGTCAGGCGGTGACGCAGGGAAATGGTCTTTACAATTTCCAGATCCCGCACGTTATGGTTCAAATAGGCCGTATTCATGTTCAACAGCGAGAGCTTCAGGGCTTCACCCGCCAGATAGCCACGGTAGTTGTTGTTCCAGGCGCCTGTCTGGATAAAGGTGCGCTCATAGTCCGCTACCTCGTACTGCCAGCACGCTTGGGCGGTGCGGCACAGGGAGAGGCCGAGGTCATAGACCTGATAATAGAACTTGCTCAACTGGGCATTGAGCCAGTCATACAGCTGAGCCTTGGAAAAGCGCTTGGCCAGCAGTTGATAGCTCGACCAGGCCTGTGCCAGGGAGGTCTGGGCCAGGCGCAGTTGCAGGCGCGTGGCTTTTTCCTGCTCGGCATAGGCTTGTAATTGAGCATCGACCTGGGCCAGTTCGAGTCGGGCCTGGTCCTGGGCATGGGCCCATTCTTGCGCCCGGCGGTTGAATTGCTCGGAGCGATCCAGGTCTGCGGCGTCGCCACGCAGCGCCGTGGCAACGCCTTGGGCCAAGGCCTGGGCGGCATAGAAAGGCCCTTCCCAGCGCGAGCCGCCGACACTGGTGCCGAAGATATTCGGCGCCACCATCGCGAGGCCGGCCCCCACGGCCGCGGCCGAAGCGGCGGTGTCGAACCCGGCGCTGATCAGGTAGAGCAAGCCGGCATGGGATTCCCCGGGGCTGATGCCTTCGGTGAGCTGGTGGGCGTAGTAATGCATCCGCGACTCGATCATGCGGCGACTGGCGTCGAGTGCCTCCCGGTTCTTCCCATCGATGCGCAATGCCTGGGTTTGCTGGGTCACGACGATATTGGCCAGGTCCCACGCTTGTTGTTGCTGTAACTCCAGGTATTCCGCCTGTTCCTTGCGTTCAATCAGGGTCAGCACCGTACTGCCGAATTGAATCACTGCTTCGGTGGCCGTGAGCGCATGGCCGAACATGACCTGGAAGCGATAATGACCGACCTGCGCGTCGAGAAACGGCGCTGTACCGCTTTCGCCGAAAGCCCCTTTGCCTTGGCTGGCCAATAATTTCAGAGGCGACAGCGGGGCCGCGTAGAGCGCAAGGCTCAAGGGCTTACCCGTGATGTCGAGATTGTGCCGCAGATTATGCAGTCGACTTTCGAGCTTGTCCCAGCGCGTCACCAATTGGGCATTGAAAGGCAGGCGCAGATTGTCGGTGTCTGTGAGCGGAGCCAGTGCATCGCCTTCGCGCGACAGGTTGACGTCGATTGTCGGGTTGGTTCGCTCAAGTTTTTTCAGGCTTTCAGAGCCCTCCGTTGCCAACTTGGCCAGGGTAATTTGCGCCCACGGTTCAGTGGTGATGACCCTGGGGCGTGGGCCAAGCAAGTGTTGGGCTCGGGTGTACCAGAGTTTGGCTTGGGTCAGGCTGTCCGGGGTGAGCTGGCGATAGTCGGCATCGCCGCGATTGAGCAGGATGTCCAGATAAAACAGGTAGATTGCCTTGCGAAAATGCACGGGCGCGCGTATCGCCAGTTCGTGGGGATCGTGGCTGATGTAACCGGGCAGCGGTTCTTCACGGGCGAGTTCGCGCAAACCCCAAAAGGCAGGCCGGTCGCTCGCGGCGTCGGCTGCCCGGCCCGGGTCGAACAGACAGCTGATCCAGACCTGGGCTTGGACATACTGCTGCTCCTGATTCAGACGATGGGCTATCAACCAGGGCACGTACAGGAACAGCTCCCAGAAGTACTTGCCGTTGGCCCCCCGAAAGTCAATGCCTTCTGCTGTACCGTCGGATGTGAGCGGAGGCTCTTGCCAGGTTTGCGGCGTTAACGAGAATAAATGTTCAAGGCTGATAGTGGCCGCCTGGACCAGCTTTGCGGCAAAGCAGGTATTCATGCGCAGGGTGGCGGATAGGCCGGCAGGCAGTCTTGCCGAGCTGTTGGAGAAGTCGATGAATTCAGCGGTGCCGATGCTGTCCGATTCGAGCCTTTTGATCGTCGGCGCCAGTTGCTGGTTGAGCGTGGTGCCGGAAGCAGGTGTTGTCAGTTTCAGGGTTGCCGTATTCAGTGCATAGCCGAGGATTTTCGTGCCGTTTTCCTCAGGCTCAAGAGTCACCACGCCATGGATCAGGGTGATGCCGGATATCAACTGCGCCTGCGTCACCGGCATGCGCGTTGTGACCCGATGCCCGGCCGGTAATTCGGCACTTGATCCGGTGAGGCTTTCGTGAGCAGTGTCCTGAAAGTTGATGATGCGATGAGAGTTGGCGTTGATGGTCTCGGTAAAGGGGTAGTCTTTGAAGTTCGCGCTCATGATGACGTGTTTGAAGGCGCGCAAGTTAAGCGTGGTCACTTTTGCCTTTTTGATCAGCAAAACATTCTGTGAATGCAGCTTGTTTTTTTTATCTTCGTGCGTGGAAAAAGTGCCGTAACGGTTAAGGGTGATATGGAAGTGTCTGTGTGTGTATAAATTGACGAAGGCGTTTTTGTCGATGAAGTGGCCTTCGAGCAAGAGGCTGCCTGGCTCTTTCGGGTCTGTTGTATGGGTAAAGAGCGCCCCGTCAGCATTATGCACCGCGTTGGGAAACTCCTCCTGCGTGATCGAATTCTTAAAATAAAGCGCGTAAAAGTCGGTTTTCAAGCCTGTCGAGACGCCGGTAATTGTCGAGCCCTTGCTCAGTTCAAGCTGAGTCTTTGTCGGGTCATCCAATGCGTCATGGGTGATCAGCGTAATGATCGCACCCTGCGGTTTGTTTAATGTGACAGTGTAGGGCTGCTGGAAACCACCGTTGAGGGTAGAGGAGAAAACAAGTTCATGGGTGTTTGAATCAAAAAACACCTGGGTGCTGTCGGTGTCTTTTATGCTTGCCTGATTTTTTTCAAAATTCCAATGGTCCTCTTTTTCGAAAATCTTCTGCGACGTTATGGAAATCGTGTACTCCGCCGTGGGCGCTATTTTGAACTGCAAGTTGCCCTGGTTCTTATGAGCAAAGAGCGCGAGAAATTGCCGGGCGCTGTCAGGCAACAATTCGCTGTAATACCCGTTGGTACTGTGCACCTCGCCCTTGAGTATGGCCTGTACTTTAGTCTTCTGGGACGGGTCGAAGGGTTCCAGCAGCCGGTTTATTTCTTCGGCAACGTCTGAGTCGGGCAGCACGCTATAGCGCTCGGGGCTGCCTCCATCGGCAACGGTGGTGATGTTGAAAGACTGGTCGATATGCACGGCCTGGAAAAATTTGCCGATGAAATTATCCTGCTGCTTGGGATCTTTACGGCTGGTGGCAAGCACACCTAAAAACAGCGCAGGCGTGCTGTTGTCATCGACGATCGCCACCGTTTGCGTAATGCTTTTCAGAAGCTCGGAAGTCGAGGCGTTGACGTCTTCGGTCGCACAGTATTTCTCGATGCACGCCTGGGGCGCGCTCCAACTGTCGTCATGTTTTTTATACGAGAAGTTGAGTCGAAATTTGACGTAGTGGGTATTGATCCAATCGGCCAGATGTTCTTTTTCCTGCGTATCCCATCGCGCCGGTTTGAACGAACTGCTCGGGGTGGGCTTGATGCACTCGGCCCAGATGAAAAACAGCCGGCTGTTGAAGTACACCGGCCGGATACTTTGCTCGGCGGTGGCGTCGGAGACCGACAGGTTGATTTTTTTCCAGTCCGACCAGGCATCCTGCAGCAGCACCGCGCCGGAGCGCCTGGACAGGTCCAGGGAACGCCAGTAATAGGTGTTCCCGGAGCTCGATTTACCGACGAAGTAATAGGTGCCGCTATGCAGGTTGTTCAAGTCCGCGTCGATATAGCCGTTGATCGTGCGTATGTTGGCGGTTTCCTCGAACCTGGCCAGGTAACTCTGAACCGCCGTGACGACGGTGTCCGCTTGAATTCGGTATTGGCTGAGGTCGTTTTCCAACTGTTGAAAACTGTCGGTCTTGTCACGTCGTAACGTCGGGTCCAGATAGTTGGCCGGGTGGTAGCGCAATTGCTGGCTGGCATTCCAGAGCGGGTAGCTGTGCAAGTGTTCGCGCCAGACCTTGTCCTGTTGCGCGGTCATGCCCTGCTGTTCATAGCCCGGCTCAAGGCCCAGCTGAATACGCGTGATGTATTGCTGCAGGCTGGAAATGGCACAGGCTACCGGGCTGGTTGGCACGGCTTGGCTGACTTGCACATCGAGTAACCAATACGCGTAAAGGTCATCGGCATTGCGCAGGGTTGCCTTCAGGGCGTCAGGCACTTTGTGGGTGAGGTAGTACGCGAGCATGGCGTCGCGCAGGCTTTCATTAAGGTGTTGGTCAAGCGAGTCAGACATGATCAGTCCTTGAACAGGTCGGCCGGGGAAGGCGTGTTAACGGGGAATGCACGGGCGCTCGTGAGCGCCTCGCCGACGGCCTTCCATTGCGCGAACGTCGAGTCGGTTTTAAGTTGGCTGGCTGCAATCAGCAGGGTGGCCGACAGGCCGGTGGCGGTGCAGGTCTGGCGGCAACGCAGCAGCCAGTCCAGGCGATCCATTGAGGTAATGCGTGGTGGTTTCAGCTGGCTGCTGAATACACCTATTTCGCTGGCACTCCAGCCACAAAGTCGGGCGAGACGCTCGTTGGTTTCGTCACTGGTGTTTTGTGCCGCGCTACCGGGCGGTGTGTTGGCCTGTCTGAAGTAATCGAGAATTTGTCCTTCCGTCAGGCCAAAGCGGTCAATGCAATGGTTGAACTGTTGCATGAGGTAGAGGGTGTGCGGGGTCAGTTCCAGTAACGAAGAGACTTGATAATCGCTGTCCAGCCAATGCGGGTTTATCAGGAATTGATCAAGCGCCTGGCGGCTGAGTGGCCATTGCAGAACATCGACGGCGTGAGGGAACAGCACTATCAAATAGCCGAGGGTTTGCAGCGGTGGGACATCTGGCGCATACAAGCGCAGGAAATGGCCGTAATGGTCATATTTTTGATGCCCGTTGGCGTTGCCCGGCAGATGCGGGACGGCGTGGATGATGTCTTTGAGGCGCCTATACAGCGCCCAGAGCTCATCACGTAGGGTGCTCACCAGGGTATGAAGCCTGGGTCTGGTCTGTTCGATGATGAAGGCTGTGCGTTTGGCGTCCGTGCTGATTGCCACGCCAGCCAGCCCTTCATTGAGCGCCACCTCGATGCTCGCGTTTGAGCGCATCCGTTGCAGCACCTGATGGATCACGGATTTCCAGTCAACGACGGGCAAGCGGTTGTCTTCGTCATCGGGTTGTTGAGGCAGCTCAAGCAGGTTCAACTTGGTGGAGAGAGAAGCCTGATCATAGGCGGCGAACTCTTTCAACAGCAGGTTGATGGCGGGGTCCTGGACCTGCTGATCGAGCAACAGCTGATGCCTTAACAGTGACAGGCTGTTGCCGTTTTCCTTGAGCCAGCGGCTGGCCCATTCCAGGTGCATGAGCACATCGAGAAAGTCAGTCGCGCCTTTGGACTTGCGACGCAGCGTCGGGTTGCGCAGTTGCGTGAGAACGTTTGCTTTGCCGAGCAACTGCGCCAGTTGCTGGCATTCCATGACCGACAAGCCGAACAGGCGGGCGATTCGCGCTTGCCGATAGAGTGCGCTGACGGTCTCGATCGTACGGGTTGCAGGCCTGTCGGCGATCAGCAGTTGCAGCGATTCCCGGGTGTCTTGCAGGTCCAGCCCGGCGCAGAGTTGGTGCACAGTGGTGGCGTCGAACGCATGGCCGTCCAGGTACAGGGGCGGCAGGGCGGAACCTGCGCGGTTGAATACCTGATCGAACAATGACACGTGCTCACCCGAGCCGTGAACGGGCATCTGATGGAGCCAGGCGGCAAACTCTTCGGCTTGCAAGCTGTAGCGCCGGTTCAGATAGCAGAAGACTCCCAGCGCCCGAACGGTGTTATGGGTGATCAGCAGCGCGCGGTTGCTGGCGCCTTCGCAGCGCATGGCGCTGACCAGCAACGTGTCCACTTGTGCGAAAGGCAGGCCGAGCCAGCGCTGCAGGCGAATCATCCGTTGCAGCCTGTCGAAGCGTTCAAGGCTCACGTTGAGCAGCTTGGCGGGGGCCTCGTTGCCCAGGCTGATTGAGGGGGTGGGGGCAGTCGCGCCGTTGATGTAACAGGCCCCGTAGTTGAGCCCGGTATCCTGCCTGCAGTAGGGCGATTTGCGCGGTGTTTGTGTCTGTTGTGCCAGCAACGCTTGAAGTTGTTCAGCATCCAGCTGCGTATGGTGCAGGAAGTCAGCGACGTTTTCCGGGCCCTTCCCAGCCTTCCAGTTGAAGTACGTGAGATAGAACGTCTGCGCATCCTGCACCGCTGCCCAGTCACTTTTCAGCATCGCCTGTTGTTCAGGGCTCAACCCGGATAACAGACATTGAACCTCATTATTGTGGGTAACGACCTGCCCATAAGTGTTGGTTCCTCCCGTCAGGGGCAACTGGCGACTGATGCGATAGTTCAACTCACCCAACAGCGGCTTGTCGCCCGACAGGCCCAGCCGGCATTGCTGGTGGTGGAAATGATACGGCAGCGAAAACGGGTACCAGGTCCTGCTCAGAAGTGTGTAAGCGTCGTTGGCGTTGGCGCCCGCGATAGTGCGCAGCAAGGTCTGATTGACGATCGACAACATGGGCACCTGGCCCGCGACGCTGTGTTGGTCGATCAAAAGCGCCTTGAGGTCCGCACGCCGGTCCGACAGCTTGATCGCGTCCGCCTCCTTGGCATTCTGTTCCAGTTGCAGGGCGAACAGATAAAGCGCGCGCAGGTAGGCCACCGGCGAGTCGACCGCTGCGATGGACGAACTGGCGCAGAACTGTTCGCGGTTTTCCTTGAACAACGCCTGGTAGGTGGCACCGGTATCGGCGGCGACATCGCGTTTATCGCGCAGGGCAGGGCGGTCCGAAGAGACTTGCTGCTCGCGAAACAATCTGTCCAGTTGCGCTGCAGCACTGCGGGCCTTGAGGTACACCGCGTGGGCATCGTCGTCGTTGCAGGTGGCCAGTTGCTCTGCGAAGGCCTTCTCGCCGAGTCGCACAATATCGAATACCGAGTGAATGTCGAGGCGCTGCAACGCGGTTCTGAAATCGTCCCGACCGGGGGCGGGAGGGCGTGAGTGATCAATCAGTTGAGCGAGCACGGAGCTGCTGTCGGCTTGCATATTCATACGTTCCTTCACGCCCGCCGATGGGTCCGGCGGGCAATGAAAAACGCTATCACGCAGGTTGACGGCGCCAGGTATAGGTATGTACAGGCATCGCCGGCGCCCATACGCCGCTACCACCTTTATCCAAGACATCAAGTGCAGGCTTGGCTGACCTTTGTGCAATTGAGGTCATGTGATCATGTCTGCTTCACTTCATCGAAATACGCCCTCGCTTGCGGCATTCGACCCCCGTGGGTTGATCGTGCGCAGCGTCGCTTACCTGCGCGCTGCGTCCCAGGCTGTGCCGACGGCCCGTGTCAGGCGCCAGGTCTATGGGGCCAGCGGCCTGCTGCTGCAGCAGTGGGATTCGCGCCTGCAGGCCCTTGCATTGAGCGAACCCTCGACCGAGGCCAACCAGGTGTCGGTATACAGCCTGTCCGGTACGCTGGTGCGCCGCAACGATGTGGACGCCGGCATGCGGCTGATGCTGGCGGCACCCTGCGGGCAACCGTTGCATGCCTGGGATGGGCGGGGTGCCTACCAGCGCCACGACTACGATGCCTTGCAGCGTCCGGTGGCGGTGTTCGAACAAGCGGCCGATCAAGCACACCCCCGCTGTGTCGAACGCCTGGAGTATGCGCCTTCAACCCCCGAGGACCGAGCACTTAACCGCAGCGGCCGTCTGGTACGCCATGCCGACCCGGCGGGCACGCAGGTGTTCGATGAGTATGGGGTGACCGGGCAGGCGCTGCGGCAAACGCGGCGGTTTCGCCAGGCGCCCGATGAGGTTGACTGGCCGCTTGCCCAGGCCGATCAGAACCGGCAGTTGGAAAGCGCGCGTTACACCACGCGTTGGACGTTTGATGCCTTGGGCGGCACGGTGGAACAGGTCGATGCCAAGGGTAATGGTCGGCACTTTGCCTATGGTCTGGACGGACAGGCGAAACAGATTCACCTCACCTTGAACAGTGGCGCACGCAAGACCGTCGTAGAACGCTATGACTACAACGCCGCCGGTCAGGTGGAGGCGGCCCTGCTGGGCAACGGCGTAAGCAGTCTGGCCGCCTATCGGGCCGAGGACGGCCGGCTGCACCGGCTGATGGCGTACCGCAAGAACGAGCGGGCGGCGCCCTTGCAGGATCTGAGCTACGACTATGATCCCGTGGGCAATGTTTCCAGCCTGCGCGATCAGGCGCAACCGACGCAATGGAGCCACAACACGCAAGTGCAGGCGTCATATGCCTATGAATACGACTCGCTGTACCAACTGACCCGGGCGACAGGCCGGGAAAGTGCCGGCGCCGCCATCGGGCCGGCGCTGCCCGCGCGTATTTCGTTCGGGTCCACCGATGCCGGTTTATGGCGCAACTACACCCAGCACTATGCCTATGACGAGGGGGGCAACCTGACCCGGCTGCGTCATGTGCCGTCCACTGGTGTCGGCTACACCCGCGCCATGCAGGTGGCGACGGGCAGTAACCGTGCGTTGTCGAGCGAACATCCGGCCACCGAGTGGGCGCAAGGCTTTGACGCCAATGGCAATCAGCAGTCGCTGGGGCGCGCCCAGCCAATGCTGTGGAACGTGCGTAATCAGCTGACCAGGGTCGCCTCCATTGAGCGGGTGGGAGAGGAAGCCGATGAAGAGGCTTATGTGTATGCAGGCGACGGCCAGCGTGCGCTCAAGCTCACTCATCGGCAGGTGGCCGGCAGCCGGCAAACGGCGCGGGTGTATTACCTGCCAGGCCTGGAACTGCGCCATCGGCCAACGCGGCGCTTGAACATAGTGCGCCTTGAAGTGGCGCGTTGCACGGTTGAGGTCGTGCAATGGGAGCTGGAACCCGATGAAGAGGCAGTCGATGAAACCCTGTGTTATTGCCTGAAGGATCAGCAATCGAGTCATGGGCTGGAGTTGGGCGAGCAGGCCGAGTTGTTGAGCCAGGAGAGTTATTTTCCGTACGGAGGGACCGCCTGGTGGGCCTCGCGCAATGCGCTGCAGGGCAGTTGCAAAACCCGCCGGTATTCAGGCAAGGAGCGTGACGCCAGTGGTTTGTATTACTACGGCTTTCGCTATTACGCCCCGTGGTTGCAGCGCTGGATCAGTCCCGACCCCATAGGAGGCGGGATGCAGTTGAATCCTTATCTCATGGCGTCCAACAACCCGATCACCTTTGTTGATTCAATGGGGTTGCAGCCGGCCGCCGTGGAAAATACCCAGATACAGGGAGGCATCATCATCCTCTTGCTTCTGGTCTTGCTGGGCCTGGGAGCGGGGGCGCTGCTGGGCAATGCGCCGGTGGGGGCCTCCGTGGGCGCTCTGGTGGGAGGCGTACTGTTTGGCGCCAGCCGCCTCAGTGCCTATCAGGACATGCAACCCCAGGCGATGGCCAGGACCGCGGAAGAAGTCGAAGAACAGTTCGCCAGGAATATTTCGGAAATGGCGATCGAGTTGGCGCAACAGGCGCGATTGAGTCACGACGAAACGGAGCGGCTGGTGAATTTTGCCTATGCCCGCCGTCCTGCTGAAGGCGGCATGTCCATTTACGTTTATTCACGGCAGGGGTCCATCTATGGCTATGCAGGGCCGGTGGACCAGCCGGGGGAAGTCGAACGGGTACTGGCGGAGCATCGCAACCCGATGCCCGAGCTCAGGCGCATGGGCATCGGCGTGATTGTGCTGCGATCCCCGGGCCGTGATCCGGCTGCCGCGAGCGGTCAGCAGGCAGGGGCAAGTGCGTTCGAGGTGGGGGAGACGACCCAGGTTGCCGGCACAAGCCGCACCCGCGCCGCTCGGCAAGGTCAGGGCCGGGGCGCGATGGTGGCGCCGACGGCGGTGAGAGCGGTTACGCCGCTTATGGAGATCGATACCCAGGTGCTTGGCGGTACCGACCCATCGAGCCGCGAGGGACGGAGTATTGCCCTTACCCTCGGTCACTTGCGTGAAGGTCGTTTAAGCGCTGTCTATTGGCATCGCCACAGAGACCTGTTGTGGTCCGCTGATCTGCACGGCTACGCCTCTGCCCGTGGACGCGGCGCCTATCGCCTGATGCTCAGGCATCTGGGTGGCCAGCGGTACCGAGTGGAGGGCGTGCGCAACCCACACCGTTGAGGACCTATCAGCGACCGCGTGTCGATGCGGCGGCGGCGTGGTTTTGCTAGAATGCGCGCCGCGCCGCCTGGCCGGCGTCATTTTGCATCCGGTTCACCCCTTACGAGGGTAGCCACCTGGAGAGATTACCCATGACTCAACCGATCGTCGTGGCGGCACTGTACAAGTTCGTCACCCTTGAAGATTACGTCGCCCTGCGCGAGCCACTGCTGCAGGCGATGGTCGACAACGGCATCAAAGGCACCCTGCTGATCGCCGAAGAAGGCATCAACGGCACCGTGTCCGGTAGCCGTGAAGGCATCGATGGCCTGATGGCCTGGCTCAGGAAAGACCCACGCATGGTCGACATCGACCACAAGGAGTCCTACTGCGACGACCAGCCGTTCTATCGCACCAAGGTCAAGCTCAAAAAAGAGATCGTGACCCTGGGCGTGGAAGGCGTCGACCCGAACAAGAAGGTCGGCACCTATGTCGACCCCAAGGACTGGAACGCGCTGATCAGCGACCCCGAAGTGCTGCTGATCGACACCCGCAACGACTACGAAGTG
Organism: Pseudomonas orientalis; assembly: GCF_001439815.1. Taxonomy (GTDB): domain Bacteria; phylum Pseudomonadota; class Gammaproteobacteria; order Pseudomonadales; family Pseudomonadaceae; genus Aquipseudomonas; species Aquipseudomonas orientalis. The sequence goes on from NZ_JYLM01000001.1 coordinate 447,862, forward strand.
TCGATCGGCACCTTTGAGGGCGCAATCGACCCGAAGACCACCAGTTTTCGCGAGTTCCCCGACTACATCAAAGCCAACTTCGACCCGGCCAGGCACAAGAAAGTCGCCATGTTCTGCACGGGCGGCATTCGTTGCGAGAAAGCATCGAGCTTCATGCTCAGCGAAGGCTTCGACGAGGTCTATCATCTCAAGGGCGGTATTCTCAAATACCTCGAAGAGGTGCCGCAGGAGGAGACCAAGTGGCAGGGCGACTGCTTCGTGTTCGACAATCGCGTCACCGTGCGCCACGATCTGAGCGAAGGCGACTACGATCAGTGCCATGCCTGCCGCACACCGGTCAGCGTAGAAGACCGCGCGTCCGAGCACTACGTGGCCGGCATCAGTTGTCCGCATTGCTGGGATAAGCTGCCGGAGAAAACCCGTCGCAGCGCCATCGACCGGCAAAAGCAGATCGAACTGGCCAAGGCCCGCAATATGCCGCATCCGATTGGTTTCAATTACAAGCAAACCCCTTCCGAGGCTTGAACCATGTCCGCGCGCCTGCTCTATGTAATGGACCCGATGTGTTCCTGGTGCTGGGGCTTTGCCCCGGTGGCGCAGGCGCTGGTTGAGCAGGCCCAGGCGGCCGGCGTGGAATTGCATCTGGTGGTGGGCGGCTTGCGCACCGGCAGCGGCGCTGCGCTGGAACCGACTACCCGGCGCTATATTCTCGAGCACTGGCAAGCGGTGACCGACGCCACCGGCCAGCCGTTCAAGCGCGAGGGCGCATTGCCCGATGGGTTTGTCTATGACACCGAGCCTGCGTGCCGTGCCATCGTCACTGCGCGCAGCCTGGCGCCCGATTGCGCCTGGAAGCTGCTGGGGCTGATCCAGCAGGCTTTCTATGTAGAGGGACGCGACGTCACCAATGCCCACGTGCTGGTGGAACTGGCCGAACAGGCCGGTATTCCACGCATCGAATTTGCCGGCGCGTTCGACCGCGCCGAGCAGCACGCGGCCACGGCAGCGGATTTCACCTGGGTGCAGGATTTGGGCATCGCCGGTTTCCCGACCTTGCTGGCCGAGCGCAATGGCCAATTGGCGCTGCTCACCAATGGCTACCAGCCGCTGGACGAGTTGTCACCGTTGCTTGCCCGATGGCTGGAGCGAGCCACCTGTGCAGGATGAGACAAAAACCAGCGACCGCCTGACCTGGGCGGAAATTCGCCGTCTGGCCCTGCGTCACAGGAAATCCCTGTGGATCGCCAACAGCGTCGCCGTGCTGGCGACCTTGTGCAGCGTACCCATCCCGTTGCTGTTACCGCTGCTGGTCGACGAAGTGCTGTTGGGCCATGGCGACGCCGCGCTCAAGGTGATGAACCACGCGCTGCCCCTGGGCTGGCAGAAAGCCGCCGGTTATATCGGCCTGATGCTGCTGGTGACCCTGGCCCTGCGCTGTGGCGCGCTGGTGTTCAACGTGGTGCAGGCGCGGCTGTTTGCGCGCTTGGCCAAGGACATTGTCTACCGCATCCGCGTGCGCCTGATCGAGCGGCTCAAGCGCATCTCCCTGGGCGAATACGAAAGCCTGGGCAGCGGCACGGTGACCACCCACCTGGTCACCGACCTGGACACCCTGGACAAATTCGTCGGCGAAACCCTCAGCCGCTTCCTGGTGGCGATGCTGACCCTGGTCGGCACCTCGGCGATCCTGGTGTGGATGCACTGGCAACTGGCGCTGCTGATCCTGCTGTTCAACCCCTTGGTGATCTACGCCACGGTGCAGTTGGGCAAGCGCGTCAAGCACCTGAAGAAACTGGAAAACGACAGCACCTCGCGGTTCACCCAGGCACTCACCGAAACCCTGGATGCCATTCAGGAAGTGCGGGCCGGCAACCGCCAGGGTTTTTTCCTTGGGCGTCTGGGCCAGCGTGCCCGGGAAGTGCGCGACTACGCCATCCACTCGCAATGGAAAACCGACGCGTCCAGCCGGGCCAGCGGTTTGTTGTTCCAGTTCGGTATCGACATCTTCCGCGCCGCAGCCATGTTGACCGTGCTGTTTTCCGACCTGTCCATCGGGCAGATGCTCGCGGTGTTCAGTTACCTGTGGTTCATGATCGGCCCGGTGGAGCAATTGCTCAATCTGCAATACGCCTATTACGCGGCAGGCGGCGCATTGACGCGCATCAACGAACTGCTGGCCCGCGCCGACGAGCCGCAATACGCGGGAGGCGCCGACCCCTTCAGCGGGCGTGCGACCGTCGGCATCGACGTGCGCGGCCTGGACTTCGGCTACGGTGACGACCTGGTGCTCGACCAGTTGAACCTGACCATCGCAGCGGGGGAGAAGGTCGCCATTGTCGGCGCCAGCGGCGGCGGCAAAAGTACCCTGGTGCAACTGTTGCTGGGCCTCTACACCGCGCAGGCCGGCAGCATTCGTTTTGGCGGCGCGACCCAGCAGGAGATCGGCCTGGCGACCATTCGCGAAAACGTCGCGGTGGTGCTGCAGCACCCGGCGCTGTTCAACGATACCGTGCGCGCCAACCTGACGATGGGCCGCGAGCGTACGGACCAGGCGTGCTGGCAGGCACTGGAAATCGCCCAGCTCGATGCTACCGTCAAGGCATTGCCGTTGGGCCTGGACAGCGTGGTGGGGCGTTCCGGCGTGCGCTTTTCCGGTGGTCAACGGCAACGCCTGGCCATCGCGCGCATGGTGTTGGCCGAACCCAAGGTGGTGATTCTGGATGAAGCCACCTCGGCACTGGATGCGGCCACCGAGTACAACCTGCACCAGGCGCTGGCGCGGTTTCTCAGTGGGCGTACTACACTGATCATCGCCCACCGGCTCTCGGCAGTGAAACAGGCCGACCGTGTCCTGGTGTTCGACGGCGGGCGTATCGCCGAGGATGGCGACCATCAGCAATTGATTGCCGATGGCGGGCTGTACGCCAAATTGTATGGACACCTGCAACAAGTGCGTTGATTTAGCTTAGGCTGTGCTATCGGGAGCGGATTTTCGCGTGCGTATTGAGCTGTGCATGTGCAAGGGACTTCATGAAGCAAAAGCGGACTCTCGGAACGCCACGGCTGCTGGGCATTGTCTGGCCCTTTATCGCCGTTGTGCTGTTCCAGGCATTGTTAGGCTGCGTCAGTCTCTACGTGCTCTCGGCGGTGCGCGGCTATGTGGCCGGTGAAAGTCTGTGGTCCAAGGGCCAGAAAGACGCTATCTATTACCTGACCCTCTACGCCGACAATCGCGAAGCCGCCACTTACCTCAAATATCAGCAAGCCATTGCAGTGCCCCAGGGCGGGCATGAGTTGCGCATCGCCCTGGATCGCCCCACCCCTGACATTGCGGCGGCGCGCCTGGGGATCATCAAGGGCGGCAACCACCCGGACGACGTCTCCAGCCTGATCTGGCTGTACCTCAACTTCCGTCATTTCAGCTACCTGGAAAAAGCCATCGAACTCTGGACGGTGGGCGACGGCTACCTGTTGCAACTGGACGACCTTGCCCGGGAAATGCATGGCGCCATTGCCGCTGATCGGGTCGATGACAACGACGTGCGGTTGTGGAAGGCGCGCATCACGGCCATCAACGAAGGTGTGACACCGGCGGCCAAGGCGTTCAGCGATGCGTTGGGCGAAGGCTCGCGGATGATCCTGCGCCTGCTGTTGATCACCAACCTGGCCACGGCCCTGGGCCTGATCGTTCTGGCGCTGCTGCGCACGCACAAGTTGCTGGCCCAGCGTCATGCGTTTGCCGACGCCCTGCAGGCGGAGAAGGAGCGGGCACAGATCACCCTGGAGTCGATTGGCGACGGAGTCATCACCACCGACGTGGACGGTGCGATCGCCTACATGAACCCCGCCGCCGAAGCGCTGACCCACTGGAAGTCGGCCCAGGCCCAGGGCCTGCCGCTGGCGGCGTTGTTCAAGCTGCTGGATGAAAACGCCGAGCCGGACGGCTTCACCCTGCTTGAGCACATCATCAAGGGCGAGCTCAGTGGCGGCAGTGAACATTCCAAGTTGATCCAGCGCCTGGACGGCAGCACCGTCTCCGTGACCCTGGTGGGCGCGCCGATTCGCAGCGCGGGCAAGGTCAGTGGCGCGGTGCTGGTGCTGCATGACATGACCCAGGAGCGCCAGTACATCGCCAATCTTTCCTGGCAGGCGACCCACGATGCCTTGACCGGCCTGGCCAACCGGCGTGAATTCGAATACCGCCTGGAGCAGGTGCTGCAGCAGGTGGTACGCCAGCAGAACGGCCGGCATGCCTTGATGTTCCTCGACCTGGACCAGTTCAAGCTGGTCAATGACACCTGCGGTCATGCCGCCGGCGACGAGTTGCTGCGACACATCTGCGCGCTGCTGCAATCGGATTTGCGCGAAGGCGATACCCTCGCGCGGCTGGGTGGCGACGAGTTCGGTATCCTGCTGGAGAACTGCCCGGCACCCGTGGCCGAGAAGATCGCCGAGAGCCTGCGCCACACCGTGCAGAGCCTGCATTTTGTGTGGAAGGGCCGGCCGTTCATGACCACCGTCAGCATCGGCCTGGTGCATATCTCGCAAACCCCCACCACCCTGGAAACCTCGCTGCGCGCCGCCGACATGGCGTGCTACATGGCCAAGGAGAAGGGGCGTAACCGGGTGCAGGTGTATCACGCCGATGACTCGGAATTGTCCATCCGCTTTGGCGAAATGGCGTGGGTGCAACGCCTGCACATGGCCCTTGAGGAGGATCGCTTTTGCCTCTACTCCCAGGAAATCTCGCCGCTGGGTCATACCGAAGCGGGCACCGGGCATATTGAAATACTCTTGCGCCTGCACGACGAGGCGGGGCGAATCATCCTGCCCGACAGTTTCATTCCGGCGGCCGAGCGTTACGGCCTGATGACTTCACTGGATCGCTGGGTGGTGGAAAACGTATTCAAGATCATCGCCCGTTGCATGCACGAGCGTCCGGGCCGACCCATGGCCATGTGTGCGATTAATCTGTCAGGCATAACGATTGGCGATGACGATTTTCTCGGGTTTTTGCGTGAGAAATTCGGCACTTACAGCATTCCTCCGGAAATGATTTGTTTTGAAATAACTGAGACCAGCGCTATCGCGAATTTAGGCAGTGCGATTCGTTTTATTAATGAACTCAAAGCGTTAGGTTGCCACTTTTCCCTGGATGATTTTTGCGCCGGAATGTCCTCATTCGCCTATCTCAAACATTTACCTGTAGACTTCTTGAAGATCGATGGAAGTTTCGTAAAGGATATGCTGGACGACCCGATTAACCGCGCCATGGTCGAAGTGATCAATCACATCGGCCATGTCATGGGTAAACGCACAATTGCCGAATTTGTTGAAACGTCGCAGATCGAACAGGCGTTACTTGAGATAGGTGTGGACTACGCTCAAGGCTATCTGATCGAACGCCCGCAATTGTTTACCTGTGATCGCCTGCAGTGCCGACCCGTGCGGCCACAGCCCCTGTTATTCAAGGCGCCCGGCACATTCCGCTGAAACCTTTGCTGGTCTGTACATCACACTTAAAAAGGAGCCCTACAGTGATCGACACCTTCAACAGAACCGGCCCGCTTATGGAAGCCTCGAGTTACCCCGCCTGGGCCCAGCAATTGATCCAGGACTGTAGCGAGAGCAAGCGTCGGGTTGTCGAACACGAACTGTACCAGCGCATGCGCGATAACACGCTCAGCGCCAGGACCATGCGCCACTACCTGATCGGCGGCTGGCCTGTGGTGGAGCAGTTTGCCTTGTACATGGCGCAGAACCTCACCAAGACCAAATTTGCCCGTCATCCTGGAGAGGACATGGCACGACGCTGGCTGATGCGCAATATTCGCGTGGAACTGAACCATGCCGATTATTGGGTGAATTGGGCGCATGCCCATGGCGTCAGTCTCGAAGAGCTGCAGGCCCAGGACGTACCGCCGGAGTTGCACGCATTGAGTCATTGGTGCTGGCATACCAGTTCGGCTGATTCATTGATCGTCGCGATTGCCGCCACCAACTACGCCATCGAGGGCGCGACGGGGGAGTGGTCCGCCGTCGTCTGCTCCACCGGCGTGTATGCCGCCGCCTTCCCCGAGGAAGAGCGCAAACGCGCGATGAAGTGGCTGAAGATGCACGCCCAGTATGATGACGCGCACCCTTGGGAAGCCCTGGAAATCATCTGCACCCTTGCCGGCACAAACCCGAGCAGGCCCCTGCAGGTGGAGTTGCGCCAGGCCGTGTGCAAGAGCTACGACTATATGTACCTGTTCCTGGAAAGTTGCATGCGCCTGGAACAAGAGAAAGAAAAGGCACCCGCGCTCGTGCGTGAGCGCCAGGCCCGCGTCGCCAGCGAGGCCTGATGCACAGGTGATGGCGGGGTTTTACCCCGCCATTGCCAGGCGATTACGGCCTTCGCGCTTGGCCACGTACAAGGCATTGTCGGCCCGACGCAGCAGGCTTTCACCCGACTCAGCCGCCAGCAGCGTCGAGCAGCCGAGGCTCACCGTCAACTCGATTCGCGTCCCCTCTACCCAGTAGTCCTGGGCTTGCGCCGCCTGGCGCAGGCGCTCGCCGACCATCCGCGCCGCATCGCGTCCGGTGTTGGAGAGCAGGATCAGAAACTCCTCCCCGCCGAACCGAAACACCATGTCCACGTTACGCAACTGACTCTTGATCGCTGCAGCTACAGCGCGCAGTACGCTGTCACCGGCGGCATGGCCATGGGTGTCGTTGATGCGCTTGAAGTGGTCGATGTCCAGCATCAGCAGGGAAAGCGGGTGCATATGCCGGCGCGCCATGTCGATTTCCCGTTGCAGCGTCTGGTCCATGGCGATGCGGTTGCCGGTTTCGGTCAACGGGTCACGCAGGGCGCTGCGGGTGGCGGCGCGGTAGAGCAGGGCATTGCGCATCGGGTAAAGCAGCGTCGCCAACAGGGATTCCAGCTGGCCCAGCTCCTCTTCCATAAAGCGCTGGTTGCGACGGAACACCAACTCGCCCAAGTGCTCACCGTCATGGCTCAAGGTGTAGCTCACCGAATGATGGCCGCGATGGCCGAACTCCAGGCGCAGGTCGCTGGTGACGTGGCGGTATTGCAAGGCGTCCAGCGGCACCAGGCGTTGGATTTCGCGAAAGAACAGGCCAAGAATGCGTTCCGGCTCGAGGCTGGTTTGCAATTGCTGGTTAAGTTGCTGGCGAAGTTGGCCGAGGGAGGCGGGGCGAGGTGAACGCAGGGATGGCTGACCAAATCCCAGGCGTTGCAATTTGGCACTGTCAAAGTCAATTGCGTTGGTCTGGGTAGGTGTTTTCATCGGTGGGCGGCCTCTAAGCACATGACTGTCTTACAGGCGGATGAGAGTGGCAAATGCCTGGCGTCTTACTGTTCCTTCAGTTCCGTAAAACATTGGAAACAGTTTAAACCGCTTTTTGCAGGGTTATAACCCCGGGGCACTGCCACACGTCTTGTCATCGCTTGACCTGCTTGAAGAGCGTTAGAGCGAGATTCGTGCCAAATCGTTTTATTTAATAAATAGCTATATGAATCAATCGACTGCCTTGGCGCGAAAAACAGTCGACAACGTATGGCGTCATTTATCTGGCTGAGTCGGTTGAAGAATTACCGGCCCACCAGTGTAGAACCGTCGATTTGTTCGATCGAAGTGACACCGGTCAGCGTCATCGCCACGCGCATTTCCCTGGCGAAAATATCCAGCAGGTTTTCCACGCCGTTCTGCCCGTCGGCGGCCAAGGCGTACACGCTGGCGCGCCCGAGCAGGCAGGCCTTGGCTCCCAGGGCGAGCATGCGCACCACGTCCAGCCCGGAACGAATGCCGGAATCCACCAGCACGGTGAGGTCATCGCCTACGGCTTCGGCAATCGGTGGCAACGCCCTGGCGGTAGACAACACCCCATCCAACTGGCGGCCGCCATGGTTGGAGACCACAATGCCGTCGGCACCAAAGCTCACAGCATCCTTGGCATCCTGCGGGTCGAGAATGCCCTTGATGATCATCGGCCCCTTCCAGAAGTCGCGAATCCACTCCAGGTCTTTCCAGCTGATCGAGGGATCGAAGTTATTGGCCAGCCAGCCTATGTAGTCCTCCAGATGCGTCGGTTTGCCCAGGTACGTGGAGATATTGCCCAGATCATGGGGGCGGCCCATCAGGCCCACATCGAACGCCCATTGCGGCTTGGTCACCGCTTGCAGCATCCGTCGTTGCGCCGCATAGGGGCCGGACATGCCGGAATGGGCATCCCGATAACGCGCACCCGGGGTCGGCATATCGACGGTAAACACCAGCGTCGTCACACCCGCCGCCTGCGCCCGCTCCAGGGCATTGCGCATGAAGCCGCGGTCCTTGAGCACATACAGTTGGAACCAGATCGACTGCGCGCTTTGCGATGCGACTTCCTCAATCGAACACACCGACACCGTCGACAAACAGAACGGCACCCCCTTATTCGCTGCGGCCTTGGCCGCTTGCACTTCACCACGTCGCGCATACATGCCGGTGAGGCCGACCGGGCTGAGGATGACCGGCATGGCCTGTTCCTGGCCGAACAACGAGGTTTTCAGGCTCAGGTTATCGACATTGCGCAAAATGCGCTGGCGCAGGCTGATCTCGGCCAGGTCCGAACTGTTGGCCCGCAGCGTGTGCTCGGCGTAGGCGCCGCCGTCGATATAGTCGAATAAAAAGCGCGGCAACTTGCGCTTGGCGGCAGCGCGATAATCGGATGCGGACGAAATGATCATGTACATGAGCTCCACTCGGCGAAGCGCTCCACCATAAGCAAAGTTATGGCATGATAAAAACAACTTTTATCGCTGCGATCCAGTCGCAAAGGGAATACCGATGAATCTGCGAACCCTGCGGGCGTTTGTCGAAGTGGTGCGCCAGGGCGGTTTTTCCCAGGCGGCTGAAGTGGTGTCCCTGACCCAGTCCACCGTCAGCAAGGCGGTCAAGACGTTGGAGGACGAGCTGGGCACCCCGTTGCTTAATCGTCTCGGCCACAGGAACGAACTCACCGCCGCCGGTGAAATTGCCTACCGTCGCGCCCTGGTGCTGCTTGCCGAACACCGTGACCTGGTGGGGGAGATCAACGACCTGCGCGGCCTCAAGCGCGGCGTGCTGCGCATCGGTCTGCCGCCGGTGGGTTGCGGCCTGCTGTTTGCGGCGATGTTTGCCACCTACCGCACGCGTTACCCCGACATCGACATCGAACTCACCGAGTACGGCAGCAAAAAACTGCGCGAATGCCTCGAAGCGGGGGAGGTCGACCTGGCGGCGCTGCTGCTACCGGTGGACGAGGGCTTCGACTACCAGCCGGTGCGCAACGAACCGCTGATCGCCGTGCTGCCCCTCAACCACCCGCTGGCGCGCCGCGAACGCATCGACTTCACTGACCTCGCGGACTCACCGTTCATCCTGTTCGAAGCCGGTTTCGCCCTCAACGCGAAAATCCTCGCCGCCTGCGAACGCAAGGGCGTTGTGCCAAAGGTGACGGCGCGCAGCGGGCAGATCGACTTCATCGTCGATCTGGTCGCCGCCGGCCTGGGCGTAGCCTTCCTGCCACGGATGCTGGCGCACAAACACCAACATGCCGGCATCGCCCTGATCCCGCTGGACGAACCCCACACCGACTGGCACATCGCCCTGGCCTGGCGCGCCAGTGCCCACTTGCCACCGGCAGCCCGGGCGTGGCTGGAACTGGCCAGGGAGCAGGCGGTTGCGACCGGTCAGCCTGGCCAGTCGTGAAAAATGTCAGAGGAGGCTTGACTTCTTCTTTTTAATCAGTAACATACGGCGCATTCCGCGATAGCTCAGTTGGTAGAGCAAATGACTGTTAATCATTGGGTCCCTGGTTCGAGTCCAGGTCGTGGAGCCAGATAGAGAAAAGCCTGTAGAAATACAGGTTTTTTTTTGCTTGGGATTTGACCCAGCAAACCAAACGCTTAGCGCGCTTCCCATAACGCCATCTCTAATCCTTCGATTCAGAGGTAAGGCCAATGAAAGTCGCAGCAGTCGTTTCAACCAAAGGCGGACCGGGGAAACTACGGTTGGCGCCAATCTAGGCGCGTTCTGCGCCGACGCGGGTCTCCGAAGCTCGCTGGTTGCTCTAGGTAGGCAGCTTCATACCAAGCGCACTCTGTGAAGACGACTGGCAGTTTGAACAGTTGAGTTTGCAGCGAAGTGAGGTTTTCGAGTTTCGTGTGTTTCTCCGAAAAAAGCCCAAAACGGAGAGACACGTCGCCCGTACGGGGAGTGTTCCCCGCATGGGCTGAATAGGTATGTATCAGGACACGGATAAGGCCGATGTCTTAGAGCTAATAGGCCACAGGTTGGTTACTGATGGCTGAGGGTGACGCGATAGATCAAGGCGTGACGACTTTCCCGTAAACCTCGACAACAGCTTTAGCTTTGTTATTTGGCACACTGATGGATGTCAGCGCGTCATATAAGGCAAGCGAAAGTTTCATTATGTCTCCTGCGATTGGCAAGTGACGTAGAGACCCCACCTGACGGTAGGTTCCCGTCACAGTGAGGGTTGGTGCATTCGGTCGGCGAGAATGTCGACGACTGTTCGCGCTACCGAATGCTTTGCGAACTGCAGCTGATCAACGCGAATAGCGTCGTGATCTTCAAGACCAAGGTCACCTAGGTTGGTGCTGTCTACGACAGCGATCCAGTCCGAATAGTCGACTTAAACGTTGTGATGATCCAGTCAGACATTTCTTGGAATCTTGTAGGAAACGTGCGGCATCCAGTGAGCTGCGCGTTCTGGACGCGTTTGATGGAAGCTAATGACAGCCAAATTGATCCGATTTGCCTGTGTCTCCGCCTTAGATGTTCTGTAAGACTATCGCTGTAATTTGCACTAGGCACTAATATGATGGACTGGACATGCGAAGAAATAGTAAAAAACTTCATGCCTCGAAAATATCAAGTCTGAACGCTAAGTTCAATATTAGGGCCGCTGTAGTGGCGGCCATGGGGTGAGTCGAAGGTTTAACGTTACATTACATAATGGTTTGAGTTTGCACTATGTTCTGCCTGCCCTTGGTATCACTAATGACCCTAGAAATCTATTTGGACAAGGCATTCAGCATCCAGTGAGTATTCTCCGACTTTGCACACTGGGCCTTGCATCAGAACGTGGTAATCATTATCAAGTTCGATATTAATCACACCTCCGGGCATTAGCACGGCGACCTGAGCATCGACCAAACCAAGTTTTCGAGAAACAGCCGCCGCCGCACAACTGCTGGTGCCTGAAGACAGTGTGTAGCCTACGCCTCGTTCCCAGATCTGTACCTCGAGATTTTTCCTGTCGATAACTCTTACAAACTGCACATTGGTACGATCGGGAAAAATAGAGAGATTCTCAATGATGGGCCCCAGATTTCTAGCCAATATCTCCGTCGGTTGCGCAACAAATATCACGCAATGAGGATTGCCCATGGACACGGGATTCAATAGAAGCTCTGTTCCATCGATGAGATAGTTCGACTCGGTAGTTTCTATAAAGCGGGCCGTACCCATGGCAATCGATATACGCTTGCCTACATCCAGTACTTGACAGCTAACCACGCCTCCCTTTGTGGAGACCTCGAAGTGTGAGCTCTCAACAATGCCTTGATCCCACAAATAGCGACAAAATATTCGCAAGCCATTTCCACTTTTTTCTGCCTGCGAACCATCAGTGTTGTAGATATCTACCGATAGCATCTCACCGGCATTGATCAACGGAACCAATATTCCATCACTGCCCAACCCATGGTGGCGGTCACAAATTCTAGATATTTCCTGCTCGGTAAAGCAGAAGGGGGCTGATGCTGTATAAACTAAGTAATCATTACCCGCAGCGTGATATTTGGAAAACCGCATAAATCAGACACCAGAACAAGTCAAAAGTAGAATAGTGTTTGACTATAGCATAGGCGCGGCTAGGGGCCACTGGGCGTAGGGACACAGACCCGCAGACTTGGTCGCATAGCGCACAAGGAACCACCAAGCAGTATGCAGAAGGCCAGCGAATAGCACAGGCCGCTCACACCAAAGGCAGAAATCATCAGACCACACCACGCCGGACTGATTGCCGCACCAAGACTGGCCAGATTGTGAGCCGCGAAGTAACTACCCTTTAACTCGGGAGGGCTGATTGAGTCAATATATAAATATTCAGCTGGTTGTATGAGAACCTCTCCGATTGTGAATATAAACATTGATAGGCACCAGAAAACCAAATTTTCGGCCACTGAAAATCCAAGCAGTCCGATGGAAAAGAAAAAAGCACCGAGTAGCACAATTTTGTTCAATGATGTAAGGGTTATGTAACGGCTGGCGAAGTGTTGCAGGAATATAACGACAAGTGCATTTGTTAGCAGTAGACAAGACAGTATTTCCATGCCTTTCGCAGCTGGATATTTGTACAACAATAACAAGGATAGAAAAAAGGTAAAACGACCATGGACAATAGTGTTGAAAAATGAACCTACAGTGTACAAAACTAGATTTTTATCTCTTCCAAGTACCTTCAGAACCTGTGAGAACGATGGTCGATTGACTGGCTGCGATTGGACTGGTTGCTGCTTGGCCAAAAAACTGAGAACGAAAACTGCGGCTAGACTTGCAGAGGCCGCCACCAGCATTGCTAACGCAATCGACTGTGCGACCAGATATACGCCCAAGACAGGACCTATGGCAAAAGCTACGTTCGTTAGGATATAGCGATAAGAAAACGCAGCTACTCGCTTTTCTGTATCAAGGTAATCGGCCAGCATTGCCTTTAGCCCAATGCTGAAAAGCGCGGCTGCGAACTCCATGAAAATAAGCAAGATTCCGACTAAGAGCACCATTTGAGCGAAAGGCAGAACGCCAACCGCTACCGCCAGAATCATTAAGGTCCCGATTGAAAGGTACAATCGGTTGTAGTTGTCGAAGGCTAAACCTACCGGCAGTGAAAGCACTGTGGCAACTATCATTGTCAAGCTCAATAGGACTCCCGATTGCCAACTGCTCATACCGAACTGCGTGGTGAGTAGAAGCACTATCAGAGGGCTAGCAATCCCTTTGCATAGGTCGTAAAGCAACGAGCTGAGCAACAACCTCTGAAGAGGTGAGGAAAGATATTTCAGTGAAAGGGTGGGCATGCGCGACATCCAGATCCGTGGAACATATTTTACTGGGCTACCGTTGACCAGCACACAGGTCATGGAGTGCGGCAAACGTCAGCTTATGCAGGTCCGCCAACATATCGCAGTCGAAGACAATGTGGAATTCGTCTTGAAGATGAGTGATTAATACGATCATGCCCATCGAGCTAATTCCTTGATCATGCAAGGGCAAATGCGCGTCGATTTGCTGAGCCAGATTAGGAAACAAACGAAACAACAAGGCTTCGAGACCGAGAGCGGCTATATTTTCATCACTCATCACAGATCAACCTCTGAATCTACTCGTGCAGCCAGCGCTCTTCGATCCACCTTTCCATTCTGGGTAAGAGGGAAGTTGTCGGTTAGGGTAAAGCGCGAAGGAATTGTCGCGCGGCCGATTTGCTGTGCACATGTCATTGTGATTACCCCCACATCCAGCAGAGCGTCAGAGATCAAGAAGGCATGCAATTCATCGCTCACCTTACCTGGCACCTTCATGACCACGGCGTCTTTGACACCAGGACAATTGCGTAGGGCCAGCTCGACTTCTTCGAGTTCGACGCGTACGCCGTTGATTTTTACCTGATTGTCTTTCCGTCCCAGAAATACGACATCCCCTGAAGGCAGAAACCGGGCTAGGTCGCCGGTCAGGTAAAAGCGAATAGGACCGACGTCCTCCACTTCCAGCGTTCTAAACATTTTTGCTGTCAACGACTCATTGTTCAAATAGCCATTGCCCACACAAACGCCGCCAATGATCAACTCACCGGTCTCTCCCTGCGCGACCGACTGCAGATCATCGTCGACAATCGCAATATGTGTCCCTGCTATAGGCCTACCGATCGGGATAACTGCTTGGTCGTAGCCTCTCTGAGGATTGAACACTAATGTTCCGATGGTTGCTTCTGTAGGGCCGTATCCGTTATAGATGTGACACTCAGGTAGTCTCCCATGCAAGGCAGAGATCAAATCAACCCCCCACGGTTCGCCACAGCAGACGATATGTCGCAGCTGATGGCAGTGTTGAATCGCTGGGCTCGACAGAAGGTGCCTGAGCTGACTCGGCACCATTATGAGCATCGTGACAGCGAAACGGCCGATGCACTCTGTCAAATAGTTGGGAAAATTGACCAGTCTGTGATCTGGAATGAACACGGCTCCACCAGAGAAGAATGGAAGAATCGATTCTTGTATGGACGGATCAAACGAAAAGGGAGTTTTCAGTGCCGTGACATCGGTGTGATCGAGTGAGTAATAGTCACGCGCCCATTGCAGTCTATTAAAGAACCCCTTTCTCGTTAAACTTACACCCTTCGGCACCCCAGTCGTGCCCGAGGTGAATATCAAATAGGCTGTGGCGTCGGACAATTGCTCTGGAAAAAAATCAAACCTATCATGCTGCACTTCGCACGCAAACAGTGTGGCGAGATTACAGCATCGCTCCGTAGCGCCAGGCATTGGTGTATCGGTGATCAGGAGCGCCGGCTGCGCAATGTCACAAATTATTCGCTTTCTTTCATCAGGTAGACTCGTTGCCACCGGCAGATAAATGAGACCAGCCAGCAGGATACCCAAAACAATGATCGGGTAACGCAATTGCAGGTCTAGATGCACGCCGATTACGTCCCCGGGACTTAATCCTGCTTCAAAGAAGTATGCATGAAGCTTGAGCAGCTCTGTCCTAGTCTCCTGATAGGACAAACGCGTTTGCGCATCGAATACGGCCGTATTCGTGGCCCGTTCTTCGATGATTTTTTCCATGTGTTGAATGAGAGAAAAATCTACGGGATAGGCTACTCCACCCATTACCGTTGAAACCGCCTTGTTCATGTTGTCACTTCCTTTTGGCCGGCTTGCGGACCAGTCCTATGCCCTGATGAAGGTCGGCGTATCCTAGTAACAAGTAATATTCATCAAGGTGTGTTTCCGTCTGCGCAATCTCTGCCAGCGCCATCAGGTAGTCGCTGGAAAAGCAATGCGCAGAGAGAGTAGCCTGACCCGAAAAATGCAAGTGCGCCGGCAACGCCAAGCTGTTCATCAGCATATTGACGACGGGCAGGTAAAAATTGGGAGTGACCACCTTAGTGAGGTCTGAGACTTGCAAGCCGTGTTTGGCTAGCATGTCCTTCAGTTTTTTGCCGATCTCTGGCAGATTACCCCGGAAAAACGAACTGTCATTTGTCGAGCGGCCAAATCCGCAAACAACGTCCAGCAGAGTCAATGACGACGGCCCCTTGTTCGACAGGATTGCTGCACTGGCTGCATCGCTGAACATGCAATTACTGTCGAATCGTTTCGATTCACCAGCCGAAGCATCCGCCGTAACCAGTAATACCCTGTCAGCCCTAGACGACTCGATCATGGCGCTGGCTAGGTGCAAACCATTGAATAGGCTATTGCATCCGCTGAGGGTCAAACCGGTAACTGGGACATTGCTGATAGCACAGCGGGTCATCATCTCGTCCAAGCGATCGTTGCCTTGCATGAAATCAACAGAAAAACGACTCGAGCATAGGACAAGATGGTCCGTACTCTGTGCAGCCGAAGATCTACCCACAATTTTCTCGATCACTCGTTCAGCTAGGTCCAGGACATTGCCCGATGTGCGGTGGAGGCTGTGCCAGCCCATTAAGTGAGGAGCATCAGGCAGCCCATAATGTCGACGTTTCTGATCAAAATCCTCCACTTTATTATATGGGAAGCGGTGCTCGCCGAGGGTGCTGTCAATATCATTGATAAAGATCGTCATAGCGTGACGCTCTTCGGAAAACAGAAGCGCACGGCAGAGAGCTTTTGCCGCAACTGGGCGAACACGACAGTTGCCTCACCCTTGAAAGCCACGGAAAACCGGACATAGCTTTGTCCTGAAACCTCATAAGGAATGGTCAAAATGCCGTGTTCTGCTGCCAAGTAATGAGAAAATTTCGCTGCATTCTCAAATCTTGCGCCATCGACCACTCCAAGCGGACATTGCACATAGACAAAAAAAGCACCATTCACATTTTGGATGCTGAAGCCGCTTGCCGCGAGTATGTCTATTAAAGCGCGACGGCGTTCGGCGACGCACTCGGATAGCGCTTCAGAGATCTCCTGATCATTGATTACGCCAGCCACTGCATCTAATAGAAGCTTGGGTTGCCCGCTCTCTTGCAGTAAACCAAGTACGCGTAAAGGTTCGATGATTTCCGACGCAGCTAGAATAAAACCTAGGCGCCACCCGGGGATCTGGAGAGACTTAGATAACGAATGCACCTCAATACAATGCGCTGCCGCACCCGCGCCGCGAAAAAAATTTCCAGTTGGCTGCGTGGCCGTCAGCAGGCCTGAGTAGGCGGCATCGTTGATAAGCAAGATATTGTGTCGCACGCATATCTCAAGCAGCAAATCACATTCATCTTGCGAGGCGATCTTACCTGTAGGATTGTTAGGATAGTTCACCGCCAGTATCTTGGCCTTGGTCATTAGTGTGGGATCTAGGCTCTCCAGATCAGGCATGAAGTTGTTTTCCGGTAAGAGAGGCAAGTGTACCACTGTTCCTCCAAGACGTTGTGCCATGACAGAAAAAATCGGATACGCAGGAGTCGTAACTAGGATCACATCGCCTGGGTTGATAAGTGCAAGACAAAGTAGATTGAGCGCCGACTTGGAGCCGCTTGTAGGGAGTACTTGCAAAGGTAGGTCAGAGTTTGCAAATCGTGTAGAACGCTTTAAGCAAGCAGTTTGATAAGCTTGATGGTCGTAGACATACCCGTGATAACCAGTTATGCCTGCCAATCCAGACAATGCGCTCGATAGTTTTTCAGCTGGAGGAAGGAATGCGTCGGCTACACCAAAGTCTAAAAGTAACGGTCCCGTAAGTGTCGACTTGAAAGCGCGGACCCAACTAAAGAAATCGTCACTGTCAGAGCTCAGCTTTTTATCACGATAAAAATCGTTGAAGCGGACCAAATTCATATTTTTGCTCGATGAATAGTTAATAGTGCGAGTCATTGAAGTTGGTCAGGTGCGCTGTTCCAACGAACAAGCCGTGGTGGCTGTAACCCCGTACATGATTTAGTGAATGACTTTGCATATCATAAATGTATATTAGCTCGTTGGAAAACAGCAGGATATAGCGTCCATTGTCTGATGTTTCTATCCAGATTGGCATGTGTCCGAGTAAGGTGCAGAAATGTAAGCCTTCTGCTTCAATAGGCTCATGATTGAAAAGCTGCTCGTCCCTGTGCAGGTGTAACGAGCTTTCCAAAAGTATATGAAAGCGGTTGGGGTACGCACTGAGTACGATATAATTTTCGCCTTTATAACTGAAAAGCTTATGACTAGTCAGGCGATAAAGTCCTTTTGGGTGGTAGTGTTTAGAAAACTGCAATTCTCCTTTGTGCATCCTGCCGCCCAAGAGCTTCGCTTCTCCATGTAGTATGAGCTTTCCATGTGCCTTAGAAAGGTTGTGGCATGATAGGTAAAAGCGCTCAGGGTCGGCTCGCGAGAACTCAATATGTCCTGGCGTTTTCCCATCAACTTCACTCGCACTGACTGAGCCTGAATTTTTCTCAATGAGGTAGATTCTATTTGTTTGAAGACCTGCTAGTTCGTATTCCCGCCACAGACTATAAGTAGCAAAAGGATCCTCCTCTAGCACAGGCGCAGATCCTTGGGCGGTCAAACAGAATTCAGTCAATATCACATAGTCAGGATCAGGAGTTTGTTTAACTTCATGAATGGCTTCCAAAGTCTTCAATGACGCTAGTTTTCGAGGTTTATTCCAAGCGGTATCAACGGAATATAATTCGGTTTCAAGTTCAAGCTTCTCCCCTCCGTATACACGCAGACGTTGCTGCATGTCCGTCATTGTATAAAGGTATTCTCCATTTACACGATCCAGCGAGTTCTGAGCAGACATCATCCTAGGGATGAACGCATCTTGCTCTGACATATGTCCTACCTGCTGCTGAGAGAAATCGATTTCCCGTGCATAGCTGCAGTTATGCATACCAACCACAACTCTGCCGTCTGCCAGCTCAAACCCTTCATGCGGCTGTACAAAGCTAAATGCTACAGCAGTACTGGACTTGCAAGCATAGGGAAAATTGCTGTTGGATAAATTCTGTTCGATATACTTAGAAAAGGTTGCAATATAATCGTCTATACTAACAACGCAGCTCTTGATCGTCCTCTGCGCGAAGTCAACTAGGTAGTAGCATTCTTTGTTTTCTCTGAGCCCGGCAATGAACACTCTTCCTGTGAGATCAGCAGGAATGGTCCAGTCGGTTGGAAAGTTTTTCTCGAAAAATTCTGCGTTGTCTGTAATAGCCATTTTAGTCACCCTGGCATCACGGCCGTTGCTTCGATTTCGACAAGTAGTTCATTCCGGCAAATGTCCGCTTCGACGTATGTCGCAATCGCCCGGGCAGGAAGCAGCGACTCGCATATCGACTGGACAACGGCAAAGTCATCGCGGTGTTTCACATACACCGTATAGCAAACTACGCACTCAAGCCCTGTTCTGGTCGGATAGCAGTCGTAATCAGACAGCAAGCGCGCACATAAGAGTAGGGAAATATTATCTATTGTTTGTCTGGTTTGACGTTCAATATCGGCTAGGTAAACGCTTTTGGCGCCAATGATACTCGCAGTACCCGACACGAAGATCATCGCTTCTGCCGCAGCCAAGATCGCCATAGCACGGGAAAATAGAGGAGCAACTAGGCTTTCCTCCTTCGGGTAATCAAATGCACTGGCCTGACGTCTATTTTCTAAAGAGACAACACGATAATCACCCTTGGTCATTATCTTGCAAGATAGATAACCTAGGTTAATTGAGGTGCTGTGAGTACCGATGCCGGTACTGGCTGGAAATTTAGTTCTTTTCTCCCCGGAGCTCAGCTTCAACTCGTTAAATACCTCTCGACGTGCGGCGTTTACAATCTGATAGCGCGTGTGATCGTGAGGCCCTTCGGTTATGTTTCCGATGTAAATCCACGTTCTGAGAAGATCCTCTATCGAATGCCCCTGTCTCTCACTGGCTAATAAGCAATCATAGAATTGTGAAGTGAATGATGAAGTTACTTGTGCATTGTCAACCGTATTAAAATTTTTGGACGAAAAGCTCCAGTCCAAACTATTGGTCTTTGCCGGCAGAGTGCTTTCTGACGTGCCAGTTGAGCGCTCCTCTTGTCTGATCATCCATACGCTAATCTGTACCTGGCCAAGCAACGGCGGTTGGACAACGATTTCAGTTCGCTGAACGAGCGCGCCGAAATGAACCCCAAACTGATTATTAATCTTTTTTAGCTGCCATTGATCGCTCACAGCAACGAATACGCGAAGCACATCACTACCGGGCGCGTCGGGAGTGGACAATGCCAAGAGCTCAGACAAACAAGCTTTGAAATCTTCGGCTGTACATTGTGCTCCCTGAAAATAATGATTCGAGCCGCCAAAGTTTACTGACAGTGTTTGACACCAGGAAGAAGTACGATTGTCCATTGATCATCTCCATATCGCTGACGCATAAATATGTTTACCAAGTTCGGAATGAATCACCTCAAGGGATTCTATTGAGTTGTTTACCTCGAGTGGTGTGTGAGCGAACACGGTTATGGCCAAATTGATCTTCCCCGCCGACGATAACAATTCCATATTTTTCAAGGCTCACCGTTCTGCCGAACTCAGTTAGGGTGTCGGCGTCCGGATAGACTTTTACTGATGTAGGGACGTACCTAGCTGCATATCCCAAACGAGGCGTTTTTGTTTCGCCTAGGTGTGGAAGTGAACCATGCAAGAGAGTCGACCAAAAGATTATGAATTCGCCCTTTTTCATAGTGAAGTAGATTGCTTTTGACTCGTCCGGACTCCATTCTGGATCTACTTGAAGATCCCGATAGTCGTAACCATAAAAGCCTCTACGAACATTATTCTTCGTAATTCCAAACTTGTCTTCGGCATAGGTTGTCGACTTGGTTTCGTCGTAAAATCGCGTGTGCTGCGTCCCAGGAATAATGCCCATCGGACCCATGTCCAGCGTGACATCGGATAAGGCTGTCCAAACTGTTATTGTTCCCCCCTCCGTAGCACCCTCAGGCCAGCGAAGGGCATCTTTGCCCCCGTTAAGCCCAGCAAACGTATCGCCTTGGTGCCAATCGGTTCCCTCATCACCCGGATACTTTGGGAAGAACTCGGATCGCCAGCACGCTACATCGCGGCCCAACAAGCATTGGAGTTTACTGACAATAGAAGGGTGGCAGATATGGTCTGCTAGTTCCTCTATATCCAAGTGACGATCATAACTCGAGATGGGGTCCTTATTGTTCTCTGCCTTACCAAACACCGACATAGAATAGTCAAAAGTTTTAAGTCTAGCGCTGCGCCAAAGGCTGTCGATTTCTTCCTCGGAATAGGCTCGAAACGGCCCGAGGTATCCTTCATCTTTGAAAAATTCAACCTGCGCTTCACTCAGTTCAAAAAGCTGATCGTTAGTCATGATTTATTCCCTTATAAGTTTATCCGAGTAACAGCTTGTTTTTTAAGTGCTTCTGCGATGGCTTCAATCGATGCTCCCTTAGCGAGAATCTCTAAGCCAATCCCAAGATCAAAGTATTTATTCAGTTCGTCGACTAGTATTATTATTTGCAAAGAGTTAATGCCTTGGTCAAATAATTCAATTCTCTCGTCGAAGATTTCAATTTCAGAAATATTTGAAAGGATTTCAACTATTTTCTCTGTTATCAGTAGATCAGGCATATGCAGGCCCCATTTTTCATCTGGCTAAATATTGACCGCAAGAATATTTTTTGCGGACCTGATTTTTCCATCGACAAAGGCTTGGGCTAAATCATCAATAAGCCAATGTATTAGCGAGTCTCCCGCTGGGGTGAAGACTACCCACTCGGCCTCGTCAACTGCCAAACCCATTTGCTTCCATGACTCGATCAAAAGCTCAACTGCAAAACGATTCGAACCGCTTTGCGTTAACAGAAACTCTCGCTTCACCCTACTGAATACACGGATGTACCGCATGAACTTCACCATGAAGCGCTCTTGCTCATTGAATAGCGTGCCTCCAGCTAGTGGGAGTCGTCCCCCGCGTATACTTTGCATCCAACTGTCTAGTGATTCACTATTTTGCATCCAGTGAGCTGATGCCGTCGAAAACGCCCCCATACCTAAGCCGAAGTACGGCACGACAGTACTCCAATTCTCAATCATATTTTCCCAAGAGCTAATGGCGTTAGACTGCTTGTTCTTAACAAACCACCCCAGTGGATTTTCGCTGTAACCACATGACTCTAGGTAGGTCTTGCCAAGAAAATACATTTGCCTTGCCGCGTGCTCTTCAATGGCTGGCCAAGGTTCCTGTTGAGCGAGGCGATAACTCTTAGTGCCTGGGAACAGTTCGTTTCTGTAAAAGGTTATGGATGGAACATTAAGACTGACTAAGTCTGCAAGAGTCTGGAATACCGACTCCAGAGATTGCCCTGGCATGCCGTATAACACATCGGTATTAACTAACTCAAAGTTGTCGAGGGTTGCTGCGACTCTATCGAGTAGCTTCTCCCTTGGCAAAATCCGGCCCTCGCGTTGTCGTAACTCGGTGTTCGTTGATTGCACACCAAGGCTGATCCGGTTGACTCTTGAACTCAGCAGCTTAAGTTTTGAGTCGGTTAGCGTAGCCGGACTCGCTTCCAAGGTAATTACGGCATTGTCGGCCAGGCTACTACGCTGCAAGGTACCGTCGACTAGGGATGCCAGCAATTCGTTATCAAGAATGGACGGCGTGCCTCCACCAAAATAAAGGCTGCTGGCCGGCACTTTATTTAGCCCTAGCTCGTTATAGATATCGAGTTCTCGGAGAATAACCTCAATGTATTCTCGCTTTTCTTCTGCCCTTGGGCTTCTGGAGTAGGCTAAGTCGCAGAACGAACAGGACTGAATACACCAAGGCACACCTAAGTAGAGTGCTGTCCGCTTAGTAGACATCAATTCATTAGATATCTCCTGTTCAGCTTGTCTCGGTTTCAGTCTGGCATTCGTACTTCGATCAGCCATCTGTCGAAGATTGTCGAAACGGTGGTTAAAGGCGTTCCGACCTGCCCAGAAGTGCGTCGGAATATGCTGGTAACAATGGGTCATTCGATCCATTGTTTCGGTCAGTAAATCGTCGAATAATTTATTATCAGGCATGGCGATACACAACCTCCTTCGTGATTCCTTCAACCCAAAATCCATGGGAAATTCTTATGCAAGAGCGACTACGACACGGCGATATTCTGTTACCTAATCCTCCGCTGTCAATATATGTCAAAAATGAATAGGTCGCTAAATATCTGATATGTGTTGGTCGTAAGTGTCGTGGAGTCGGTCCAGAACACAATGCGCTTGATGATAGGTGTGTGTTAAATAGATGTACTTGTTTTAGAAGTATCTATTAACTATTCGTTTGGCAGCTCGCTTTATGGTGGATGAGTGTCGTAAATCTAATAATAGTTGTATGCGTGATAAGGCTGAGGATTGCCGCTATGAAAGATAAGTCGTGCAAACTTTGTATTTCAGTTTTTTCTTTTCTCAATTTTTGGCCGCGCTTGCCTAGGTAAATGAAAGCTCATGCGCTAATGATGTCATCAATTCTCATTCATGGATGTGGTATGAAAATTATTTTCCGACATGTAGAAATATTTAAGGCCGTCATGGTCACAGGCACTGTTACCGGCGCTGCTTTGGCGCTGGAAACGTCACAGCCCACAGTCAGTCGTGAACTTTCTCGTTTCGAGGATATTATTGGTATGCGTTTGTTCGAACGCTCTAAGGGGCGTCTCAAACCGACGGCGCAGGGCATGGCGCTGCACTCCGAAATATTGAAAACGTACGAGGGATTGTCGCGTATCAATGCAGCAGCCTTATCTATAAGGCTTGGGTTACGAGAGAAAATTAACATAATTAGTCTTCCAGTTTTTTCACAAACCGTCCTACCAGCAAGCCTTGCTCGATTCCTACAGCACTATCCTGACATTAACCTGAGCCTATCAACTCATGACTCCCCTGATATTGAGAGTCTGTTGGCCAGCCAAGTCTATGACATCGGATTAATCGAGGGGATGAAAGCGCCGCTGGGCACCAGTATTGAGCATCTGATGGACGTCGACGAGGTGTGTATTTTACCAACTGGTCATCCATTGTCGGCGCACACGGTTATAGATCCTCGTGCTTTGAGTAACTATCCCTTCGTGCATTTAGCTCCTAGCGACCCCTATCGGCATCACTTAGACGGCCTATTTGCTAAGCTGGGCGTCTCTCGTACAAGCATTATTGAGGTCGACAATGCGGCGGCAATCTGCCAGATGGTACTTAGCGGAATTGGTGTTTCAATAATCAACCCGTTGGTGGCTAAGACCTACTTAAGCCAAGGTTTGGTTATCAGACCGCTTTCTGTCTCAGTCCCGTTCAGTATCAGCCTCGTTAGGCCCTTGCAACCAGGCGCTTCGCTGATCGTCGACCATCTCGCCGATTGCATACGTACGACCTCTATAGAACTTCGTGCCCTAGAATAGCCACGGAACATTGTTGCTGTTACCTAAATTTACGCCAGCCCCAAAGTTATAGCTCTGCCAAGCCTCAACGCTGTCAAACGAATCTGGCGCATAGGATAATGGGACTGCCTTCGTTATGATGATCGGGCAGGACTCCGCGTAAATTGCGGGATCCTATGCGCTGGACGTTTTTAACGTATTGAAGCTAGCAGTCACTCCCGTCTTTTCGAAATGATCAATGCTAGCATTTACCACCTTCCTATCTGATGTTTCGATAGTTTTTCATCAAGTAATTGGTCTATGAAAGCTATTGCGTGAGCTGATGGCGACAACTGCATTCAGTGGCCCTTAGTCCATGAGCTAGGGCATCGTGAGTAAAGTCTGTGATGATTTACAGGTTAGTCTACCGCACGCATGAACGCTCCACGTTTTGGGAGTGCCAATTTCTGATTACTAGGGAGTGATCATGTAGTGGTCTAATGAAACCGGACACCCATTTAGGCGAGAATGCTCGCCAGATCGAGGTGTCAGATGACCAAAAAACGCCGCTCCTTTACTCCTGAATTCAAACGCGAGGCTGCCGACCTCGTGCTCAAACAAAACTACAGCTACATCGAAGCCAGCCGTTCACTCGGCATTGGTGAGTCGGCATTGCGCCGCTGGGTTGACCAGATTCAGAAAGAACATAAAGGCATCACCCCGCAGAGCAAGGCTCTGATTCCGGAACAGCAAAAAATTCAGGAGCTGGAAGTCCGGATTGCTCGGCTTGAGCGAGAGAAATCAATACTAAAAAAGGCTACCGCGCTCTTGATGTCGGAAGATCACGAGCGTTCGCGCTGATTGACCAGTTGAGTGCACATGAGCCGGTTGATTGGCTGTGCAAGGTGTTTGACGTCACGCGCTCGTGTTACTACGCCCAGCGCCTGCGGCGCCGCACGCCCGATGTTGAACGGCTTCGATTGCGAAGTCGCGTCAGTGAGCTGTTCTCGCAAAGTCGCAGCTCTGCGGGCAGTCGCAGCATCCTGTCGCTCATGCGTGAAGACGGTGAGCAGATCGGTCGATTCAAAGTGCGCAGCTTGATGCGCGAGCTTGATTTAGTCAGCAAACAACCCGGCTCCCATGCCTACAAACGAGCAACAGTAGAAAGACTGGATATCCCGAACACATTGAACCGCGAGTTCGACGTGCCAGCGCCCAATCAAGTTTGGTGCGGCGATATCACCTACATTTGGGCGCAAGGAAAGTGGCATTACCTGGCTGTCGTCCTGATCTTTGTACGCGTCGGATCGTGGGCTGGGCGCTGTCGGAAAAGCCAGACGCTGAGCTGGTGATCAAAGCGCTGGATATGGCTTACGAGCAGCGTGGCAGGCCTTCGGATCTGCTATTCCACTCGGACCAGGGATCGCAATATGTAAGCCGACTCTTTCGCCAGCGGTTGTGGCGATACCGCATGCGACAGAGCATGAGCCGACGAGGAAACTGCTGGGATAACGCACCGATGGAGCGCGTATTTCGCAGCTTGAAAACAGAATGGATACCGACCGTGGGCTATCGAACTGCGCAGGAAGCACAGCGCGATATCAGCCATTTTTTGATGCATCGCTACAACTGGATTAGGCCTCATCAATTCAACGATGGGTTGGCCCCAGCGCGGGCCGAGGAAAAACTTAACGTCGTGTCCGGGATTAGTTGACCACTACATCGCCACCGCAAGGCTTTGACAAGTGGGGAGCGACCTATGTCACAGACGAGCAGATGGTCAAAGCCAAGTACATTCAGGAAGGATGGTTGACGCCGGACGAGGCAGCACATCTGGATGAGTGGGTAAAGGACACTTCCTGGATGGAACGTGCTGCGGGTCGTGAGTTGAGTGTGTCTGAACGGGCGCGTAAGCTCACTGAAATGGGGGAGATGTTACTCACTAATGGTTGGGGTAATAGGGCCCCTAAACCAGGCATATCGACAGGGAAGGTCGAGGGTAAAGGGCCCGGTATTTCGGCAGATGCGGATGGGTTTGGTTTAAATGGTCCAAAAGGCATTAATAAGATTTTTGAACCTGGTCGAACGCCAAAAGCTAGCGAGTTGAAGCAATATGCGGAAGCTCAAGGTTGGAAGCCTACTCAGACTGACGGTGGCCCTCTCAAATATCTTGACGCGAATGGCATTCCTCGTGTGACAATCAAACAAGGCAGTTCGCGGGCGCCAGGAAGTGCTGATCCACATGTTGAGTTTAAAAGCGCGACAGGTCAAAGAACAGACGCCTTTGGTAATCCGGTAACAAGAAAAAGTCCGGATAATCACACGTCAATTGACTTTGATTTGTGAGGATGAATATGAATTACTATGAAATTCCATCGCTTTCAAATATTTATTTAGAAGATAGCTATGTTTTATCTATTCGTGAGGGGGAGGGCTCTCTAGCCTTTGAATTAGAGGCAGTTCTTACTGAAAATCATCCGAAATATAAAAATCCACAAGAAGGAGAGATGTATTGCTATAGAAAGATTTTTTTGCGCTTTCTAAATGTAGATTCTTTCGAATGGCTTGATAGGAGTTTTATGGTTTATGCAGATGCATTGGGCGAGTTCGATTATGGAAATATAGACAGCTTTATTGGTTGTGATGGTGGCTATGAACTGACCGGCGACTGGGGGCGAGTAGCTATCAAGGGGCAAGCTGTAGATGTAATTATCGAAGATTAGCTGGTGCAAAAGGAAATCAGCTAGTAAATGGGAAGTGGTTTGATGCTGAAGGGCTTCCATTACCTGTTCCGTCCAGCGTAGGTGCATCTGGGCGAGTCCCGAATGTTTTGCAAACCGGGGGGAATACTCTCAATAAGAGTACAGCTAACGCACTGAATGAGCATTTTGGTGAAAGTTTGGCTCCGCGTGAGTGGGGCAGAGCACTTGAGGCATTAAAAGCTGACGCTGGAAAGCTTCCTAATAATTTTCATGGCAGAATACTGGATAATGGAAATTATGTAGGCAAGAGTGGCGAAATTATTGGGAATATTAGAGATTATCTGCCATGAGTGAAAAGTCTAGGATTACCCCTGTTTCGTCGGACTACGAAACGTGTGCTGAATGTTATGTAAAATTGATGATTTATCCTGGTGAGATGCACCCGGATGAAATCACTAATGTCATGCAGGTTTCGCCAACATTGATTAATGTGGCAGGGGAGAAGATTACAAATAGCCGTGGACTAACAAGAGAGGTAAAGGACTCTGGTTGGTTTTTGTCTACCGAAGGGCATGTATTGTCAAAAGATCTTAGAGAACATATTGACTGGGTAGTTGAAAAGATTTCTCCGCATAGTGAGTCGCTGAGAGTAGTTCAAAAAATTGATGGCGTTAAAGTTACGTTGAAATGTGTGTGGTTCTCTCTGCTGGGTCATAGTGGGCCTGTACTTTGGCCGGAGCAAATGAGAGCTTTGGCAGATTTGGATTTAGAGTGCTCTTTTGATATTTATTTTGTTGAGGATTAGTTGGTCTAAACGCAACTGCTCCGAAAGTAACGGCGGAAGGTAAGGTTGATGGTCAGGCGTTCACTGATGTTAACCAGAAGGCCAGGTCCGGTTCTCAAGCAAAAGCTGATGAGCCGACATTAATAGCTAATCGTGTAAATACAAAAATAGAGGCATCGTAAAAGAGGCGGTTGAGGATTTTTTCTGACAGGTGACGTTAGCTTAAATCTATTGAGTTGAATTAAGCTGGCAATGCGTACGAAACTTGTCTGGTTATGTTTCGAAGCCCAGGCTTTACGATACTCGATGGGAGTGAGCGTGCCGAGGAAATCTTTATACATTTTTCGTAGTGCCAGCGAATGTATGAATCCAAGGCCTGGATGAATTGCTCGATCCTCGCTGACTGCCAGTTGCGAGAATCGAACAGCTCCGTTTTCAGTCGGCCGAAAAAACCTTCACTAGCCGCGTTGTCAGGTGAGCAGCCTCTAGCGCGACATCGAACCAATCAACTTTGCATCAGCGATGCGCGTTAACCATCCGGCCAGCGATAGTGAGCGCCATGATCGGAGTGAATAACAGGCCGTTTATCGCTGCTGGTACTGTTTATACAGCGGCATCCAGCATCGTGTTCACAAGCTCGGCCCCGGGAGGCATGCCAATCGACCAACTTATGACTTTCCACCTAAGCAGTCGAATATGGGGGGACAGGCACACCTTGCCGGCTGGGATCTAGAACTCCGAGATGTCGGTCAGCCATTTCTCATTCAGAGTTATAGTTATACCGGCGCGCAGCTCTGCTGCACCAGCACAATCAATCCAAACGGCGGCATAAATAGGCTTGGGTTTGATAGGGAAATTCAATAGTTTCACGCCCGCGCAGGAGTGGGTGAGTTTCGATCAGGTTCTGCAACTGTTCGGTCACTTTCGCCTTTTCGTTAGGAAGTAGAGCAGCGATGAAGCTCACCGACAGGATCCGGTCAATGATCACTTCCTTGGCACTACCTGAATGCGTGTATCGAAAACAGGTCAGTTCGGGGGTAGAAAATTGGTGCCCCGTGAATGGTAACCGCCATAACCCGGTATGAAAGCGTGGGGTATTCCCTTCGTACGGAGTAATGATGTCGGTGATCGCAGCCACCCAATCCACTGACTCATCGCGTACGTTCCATATCAGTCCCAGTCGACCGTTCGGTTCGAGCACTCGATGAATCTCGGCAAGAGCCTTTTCGTTTGCAAACCAATGGAAGGCTTGGGCGCACACCAATGCTTGCGCTGTTTCAGATTCCAGCGGGATACAATCGGCGGTCCCGTCTAGAATCCTGATGTCTGGTAGGCTCTTGGCAAACTCGGTTCGCATAGCCTCAACGGGTTCGACTGCAACAACATCGATCTGCATGGATTTCAACAATCGAGTGAATTTTCCAGTGCCAGCCCCCAAATCGATAACCGTCGACCCCGGAAGGATGCCGAGTAATTCTCTAAGCCATGTATGTAGTTCGATTGGGTAGCCCGGGCGGCCCTTGGCGTAGGTATCTGCTTGCGATGAGAAGCCAATCTGAGCAATCTTTTGAATACCTGCCATGAGTAGCGAACCTCAGTGTGAATGTCGTCGAGTTTATAGCGATTTGTGCGTAGCCAAGACTTCATGCCTCGCTTGGAGCCGCCTGCGGTAACCGTTTTGAGGATCGACCATCAGCCGGTCCCAGCGTTACGTTCTCGCCCTCGCTTACACCTGCCATCAGTCTCGACGATTGCCTCTTCGAGAGCCCCCAATTGCCATGAACACACAGCCTGGTATCCATAAACCAGGATTTCCGGTGCCCAAGCCTACTGCGACTAGCGCCACGCCTACTGCGAACATGTTGCGTTCTCCCTAACCGAAATATCCACTGACGACTGAGCAGAATCAGCATAGCCCTTTATGACAGGATACCCGCTGGGTGCGGGGGCGGTGCCGCCATCTTGCTGCAAACCGCCCTGGCCGATGCCGCAGGTGATGGTGCGGATGTCGCGCTGTCGCTGAAAGTGGTGGCGTGGAACAGCGCGATTGCCGGCAGCGGGGTGGTGGGGGGCGTGCTGCTTGACCGTTGGGGTGTGGCCCGGTTTGCGTGGGTAATGCTGGTGTTGGCGAGCGTGGCGCTGGTGATCGCCTGGTCGGCGCATGCCCATGGCTTCAAACCGGGACGGCGGTCTGCCGATGGGCCTGCGGCGGTGGGGCACTGAGTTAAGCCAGTTTCACGTTCATGGTGATGTGGGCGGTGAAGACCTTGACGCCGCCGTCATCGAACACCTCTACGGGGACGATCTTGTCCCCGGCGGTTTGCCAGTCGATGGCACTGCCATCGGCGACCGCGCGAATGTCTGTTTTTGCCTTGGCCAGATATTCCACGGTCATGCCTTTGGGAATCCAGCGTGCGCCAGGGGGAATGGACGCGTCGGTCATCATCCCGCCGGCCAGTTCCGCGGCGTTGCACAGCGCAATCGCGTGCACCGAAGCCAGGTGGTTGGTGATTTCCTTGCGAAACGGCACAGTGACCACCGCGTGGTTGGGGCGCAGTTCCGCGATCTCGGGCGTGATTGTGCTGAAGTACGGTGCCATTTGGCAGGCCAGGTTGCTGAATGCGGCAGGGCCTACGCTGTTGAACATGCTGAGTGCTTGGCTCATTGGGTGTCCTCATGATTGGTTTACAGAATAATATTCTGTAACGGAACAATATTCCGTTATTTTACTGCGTGTCAAGCCAGCCTTTCTCTGCCGCCCGCAGAACCTATAGACTCTTTTCATTTGGCGTCCCCGTGCATGCATTCCACCGACCTTATCGAGCGCACCTTCCCCGGCAGGCGCAGCGACCTCAAGCGCACCATCCTGCGTGAGGCGCTGGCGTGCTTTAACGAGGCGGGCATTGAAGCGACGAATATCGAAACCATCCGCGCCCGGTGCGAGACCAGCGTGGGTGCCATTTACCATCACTTCGGCAATAAAGAGGGATTGGTCGCGGCGCTGTTCTTCGCCGCGCTCGAGGACCAGGCCAGTCTGCGCGACCGCTATCTGCAAGCGGCGGATACCGCCCAGGCGGGGGTGATCGGGCTGGTGTACAGCTACGTCGAGTGGGTGACTGAACAGCCGGACTGGGCGCGCTTTGTGTTCCAGAGTGCCTTCGCAGTGTCCAATGGACCGTTCAGGGACGAGCTGGTTTTACGCAATAAACGCCGTAACCAACAGTTGAAGGACTGGATGAGCGGGGCAGGGCGCAAGGAACATTTCAGCCATTTGCCCGCCGAGCTGATTCCTTCGCTGATCATTGGCACGGCAGAAAGCTACGCGCGCGCGTGGTTATCGGCGAAGGTCAGGAAGAGTCCCTGGGAGTACCGAGAACTGCTGGCTGAGGCCGCGTGGAACTCGATCAACCCAGGCGACGCGAGCGATGTCAGCGCCTGACCGCCATCACACCGGGTTTATACTGGCCACCTTCAAACACGTTGAGATTCCCATGAGCACCTCTCTTTCCCTGACGCCGGCACGCAAGCCGGCCGCGCCCTTGGTGGCCTTTATCATTCTGGTGGCAGGCGCCCTGTTCCTGCAGAACGCGGTGGGCATGCGCCAGGTGTTATTGCTGATCGTCGGTGCCGCCTTGGGCCTGACGCTGTACCACGCCGCCTTCGGTTTCACCTCGGCCTGGCGTGTGTTTATCAATGATCGGCGCGGCGCCGGGTTGCGCGCGCAGATGGTGATGCTGGCAGTGGCGGTAGTGCTGTTCTTCCCGGCGCTGGGTGCGGGAACCTTGTTCGGCCAGCCGGTGGTCGGGCTGGTGGCGCCGGCCGGGGTGTCGGTGGTCTTCGGCGCGTTTATCTTCGGCATCGGCATGCAGTTGGGCGGCGGTTGCGCCTCGGGCACCCTGTTCACCGTAGGCGGCGGCAATGCGCGCATGCTGGTGACCCTGTTGTTCTTTATCTGCGGTTCGTTGATTGCCACTCATCACGTCGACTGGTGGTTTGCCTTGCCGTCGTTCCCGCCGGTTTCAATCGTCAAAAGTTTCGGCGTACTGCCGGCGTTGCTCCTGAGCCTGACCGTGTTCGCGATCATCGCGCTGGTAAGCGTGCGCCTGGAGAAGGGCCGCCATGGCCAGCTTGAAGCCGGCGTAACCAGCGAGCATCAAGGGCTGCGCCGCTTCCTGCGCGGGCCTTGGCCGTTGGTGTGGGGGGCGATAGGCCTGGCCTTGCTCAACTATGCCACGCTGGCCCTGGCCGGGCGGCCGTGGGGCATTACTTCAGCGTTCGCCCTGTGGGGCGCCAAGGTGGCGAATGGGCTGGGTGTAGACGTGGCCGGCTGGGCATTCTGGCAGATGCCGGCCAACGCCAAGGCCCTGGCGGCACCGGTTTGGGAGGACATCACCAGCGTCATGGACATCGGCATCGTGCTTGGCGCGCTGTTGGCCGCGGGCCTCGCCGGACGTTTTGCGCCGAGCTTGAAGATACCGGCGCGTTCGTTGATCGCGGCGGTCATCGGTGGCCTGTTGCTCGGTTATGGTTCGCGCCTGGCGTATGGCTGCAACATCGGCGCCTATTTCAGCGGCATCGCCTCGGGTAGCCTGCATGGCTGGCTGTGGCTGGTGGCAGCGTTTATCGGGAACAGCGTGGGCGTGCGGCTGCGACCGTTGTTCTTCGTTGGTGAACGGCGCCAGGTGGCTTTGAGCGGTTGCTGAGCGAGCGGCTGCAGGTTGCTCTGGCATGTGCTGGATCTGGCCGCGCAGGTGGATGATCAGTCCGCTGGATTACCTGCACTGTCTGTGGCATATCTGGGGCAAAGATGAAGCGGGCACGCCTTCGGCAATACGCCTTATTGAGCAGGCGTCTCGGGAGGCGTGATCGAGGCTTGAGCAGCCTCGGCTTCCAGTTTCAAACGGTCCGCCTTGCTGATGTACTTATCTTTGCTTTTCGGCGCCAGTTTGGCGTTGGCTTTTTTGGCTTTGGCCTTGAAAAGCTGCTGGAGTTTTTTCTGGCGGTTCATGTGCGTTGGCCTGGCAGGTAAAGGCGCGAATGATACCAGCTATAAAAAACGCGGATCGAAAGGTTTACCCGCCAGGGATACCACCGATCAATGTGCGAGGAACGCGCTGATCAGCGTGATCACCTGCTGCTGGATCTGCGCCCGGGGCCGCCCGGCCTCGCCGTCCCGGCAAATCATGCTGTCACCGGGCACCTCCTCGTCGAGTAGCGCCGGTGGGGTTCATCTGCGCGTAGCCGATGCAACCGCCCAACTTGGGATGGGCCAGGCAGTCCCGGGCGAACAGATCAGCATCGAAACGCGCACCGGCGATTTCCAGCACCGTCCAGCCACCGAGAGAATGGCCCACCGCCGCAATCCGGTTTTGCGCCACCGCACCAAATTGCTTCGGCCGCGCAAGCACAGCATCGATGGCGCGGCTCAGGTCTTTGGGCCGCTGCCATAACTGCGCCGCCGCGTCTGCACTGCGGTCCTTACTGGTAGTGCCCGGATGATTCACCGCCGCCACGATATAACCCCGCTGAGCCAGCGCACTCGCCAACCACGCCTGGTTGCCCCAATTGCCGCCATAGCCGTGGGAAAGCACCACCAGCGGGTGCTCACCACCGGCCGGCGGCGCATCGGGCACTGCCAGAGCGCCAAAGAACACCGCGTCATCTCGGATCAACTGGGGAGCGACCCTGGTTGCCGTGGGGTACCAGACCACCATTTCCAGCGCGCGCTGGTTGCGTGCGTCGGGCAGGTTGGTGGTTTTGAAACCGATGGGATTGTCGTTGGCCAATGCGGGAGTGATCAGGCCAATCAGGAGCAAGGCGGCGAGGGTAGTTTTCACTGTTTTTATCGTCCTTGAAGTGAGAGGCGCAGCATGATCTGAAACCGGCAATTTGGGTAGTGCGCAAGTGGCGCAATCCCTGTTCCGTACCCACACTGCAGATCGTGCTGCCGCTGCTTAGTCGTAGGCGAACTGATCAATCAGGCCCAAACGCGGAACCCGGCTGTTCGGTTGCAATAATGCGCCGGGAGCGATGACGGCGTTTGCGCCAATTTTGCAGCCATCGCCTACCAGGGCGCCGAATTTGTTCACCCCCGTCTCAATGACGGCATCGGCATAGCGGATCCTGATATCCGCCCCATCCAGTTCGTTACGATAGTTGGCGATGATTGCACCGGCCTCGATATTGACGCCTTCGCCGATCACGGAATCGCCGACAAAGTTGAAATGCGCCAGCTTGCTCGAGCCAAGCATGAAGCTGCTTTTCAGTTCGCAGCTTGGGCCCACGATGCACTGTTTGCCCAGATAAACGCCGCCACGCAGGTAGGCGCCTGCCGCGACGAATGAGCCTTCACCGATGATGATCGGCCCCTTCAGCACAGCGCCTTCTTCGACCGTGGCACCTTCATGGATGGCGCAATTTCCGTGACGGCGGTAGCCTGCGCCGAGGCGTGAAAGCGACGTCAGGACGTGATTTTCGCAGTCCTGGGCCACCTGCCAGGCGGCGGCGGTGCCCAGGCCAAGGGAGGGCCATTGAGTGATGAATGTGCTGATCTCAGGTGGCTTCATGGAGAATTTTTCCGGTGCGTGAGAGGGCGGTTGGCGCCGCGCGGCGGGCTCAGGCCCCATCTTATAGTGGTCTGCCCTGGATTTGGCTAATCGCAAGCAAGTCGCGGAGTCGTCGTGACCTGGGTTACAACGACTCCGCGATCTAGCGAACTACTGGAGAGTCAGCTTCCCGCTCCAGCGCTCTCGCGCTCCATCAGCTTATCCACCAACAAAACCCCCAACTCGCTGAGTTGGTGAATCGCCAGCGCCACATCGCGCTGTTTGCCGGTCAGTTCATCCGACAGGTCGAGCAGCAATGCGGTAACCGAGGAAAAGGTTTCATAGCTGTTGGCGATGAGCGTTTCGCTGCTGGCGTCCTCAGCGACGCAGAACAGCGTGGACGATGGTCGTGCAGGCGCCTCGGCGCCAGCGTTGAGGTAGTGATCGATCGCACGATGCGCCGCCTGGTTCAGTTTCAGGTCGGGATCGTTTGGAGGGTTTGGCGTGACTTTGAACATGTGTGTTGTACCTGTTTTAGGGCCAACACCTTTTCGCTACTAAACGAAAGGGTGGCGGCTGTACGCAGGTTAGTAGACCGGGGAAACACACAAAGCCGGCGCGCCCGAGGGCGCCCTGCGCACAGCCACCATCAAGCACAGACAAGAACATCTGATCGATGAGGCTCATGCACTTTATGTTGTCACTCGGGCTACTAAACCCGATCACTGAGTTGTCAGCGACCGAGCCACCTTAGAGACGCCCATCCAAGCGCACAAGCCGGCGGATTCTGACGCAACTGTAGGCAATGGAGCAAGGCACTGAAGCCCGCTGTAGGACATGTCTACAGGGTGTCGCCACTATTCCAGTCCCAGGCAAAACATCTTCCGATACTCCGAAGGCGACGTGCCCAGTTGCCTGCCAAAATGCTCTCTCAGTGACAGTGCCGTGCCAAATCCCACTTCCCCTGCGATGCATTCAACCGCCAGCTCGGTCGTCTCCAGCAGCGCCTGCGCCCTGGCCACGCGTTCGGCGCTCAGCCATTTGGATACCGTGGTGCCGGTGGCCTCCTTGAACCGACGAGTAAAGGTGCGCCTGCTCATCCTGGCCCGGTCCGCCAGCACGTCCAGTGACAGGTCCTCGGCCAGGTGCGCACGCGCCCACGCCAGCATCTGCGACAGGTGCGTCGCGCTGGGCAGTTGCGGCACCGGGTGCTCCACGTATTGCGCCTGGCCGCCCTGGCGGTGGGGCGGGGTGACCAGCATCTTCGCGGTACGGTTCGCCACATCGGCGCCGAGGCGCTGGCGTACCAGGTGCAGGCAACAGTCGATGGCCGCTACGGTACCGGCGGAAGTGATGATGTTGCCGTCACACACGTACAGAACCTCCGGCCGGAACCGAGCGTTGGGAAAGCGCCGCGCAAACTCGTCGCGGGCGGCCCAGTGGGTGGTCGCTTCCTTGTTGTCCAGCAGACCCGCATCGCCCAGCACGAATGCGCCCAGACACAAGCCCACAATCAGCTTGCCCTGTGCATCGGCCAGCTGCAGCGCGTTGATGAGCGTGGTGGAGGCCGTCACCGACTGATCGCCCCAGGCGGGGATGATGATCACATCGGCCGTGTGCATCAGTTCCAGGCCGAGGCCTACCGATAATTCGAGGCCCTGGTCACTGCTGATCATGCCGGGCACTTGTGCACAGTAATCGACCTGGTAATGAGGCTCGTCGGGCCTGGACTGGGCCGTTCCCAGCACCATTCCCGGCACGGAGAGATGAAACAGGCTGACGCCGTCGAAGGCGAGGACGGCTACGCGTATGGGGGGCATCGGGGCAATCTCGGGAGCGCAGGGCGGTTGGCCCGATTATATCGCTATCTGTCATTCAGGCCACTGTTGGCCTTCAGCGGATTTGGCAAGAATGAACGCCTCAATACATCAACAGGATAAAGCTGATGAAATTTACAACGCTCCCCCTGGCCCTCGGCATTGCTTGCGGCGCTGCCGCCGTCCCCGCATTTGCGGGCTCGAGCACACCTGAAGCAGCCCATAAAGTGCACCTTCAACAAGTGCGTAACGCGACGGTGAAAATCACCTATGGCGGTACCACCTTTCTGATCGACCCGATGCTCGCCAAAAAGGGCACCTACCCAGGCTTTGAAAATACCTACCGCAGCGAACTGCGCAACCCGTTGGTGGAGTTGACCGAATCCCCGGCCGAGGTCATTTCCGGCGTCGACGCTGTAATCGTTACTCACACGCACCTTGACCACTGGGACGACGCCGCACAGCAAGCGCTGCCCAAGGACATCCCGTTGTTTGCCCAGCATGAAGAAGACGCGCAGCTGATTCGTTCCCAGGGCTTCAAGAACGTGCGTGTGCTGACCGACGAGGCGCAGTTCGGTGGCGTCAAGATCACCAGGACCGGCGGCCAGCATGGCACCGACGAGATGTATGCCGTGCCGGCACTGGCCAAGCCTTTGGGCGAAGCCATGGGCGTGGTGTTTCAAGCGCCGGGCTATAAGACGCTGTACCTGGCCGGTGACACGGTGTGGCGCAAAGAGGTCGACCAGGCCATCGAGACGTTTCACCCTGAAGTGATCGTGCTCAATGCCGGGAAGGCCATGATGGCAGGGTATAAAGGCTCGATCATCATGGGCGAGGAAGATGTGCTGCGCGCTGCACAGACCGCACAAACCGCGAAGATCGTGGCGGTGCATATGGACGCCATCAACCACATGTCCCTGACCCGCGAGGCGTTGCGCAGCTACGTCAAGCAGCACGGTATCGAGGGGCGGGTGGATATCCCTGAAGACGGTGCATCATTGGCATTCTGACGCCAAGCGCAGGTCAAAATGTGGGAGGGGGCTTGCTCCCGATAGCGGCAGAACAGCCAACATTTCAATAGCTGATACACCAGGCTTTTTGTAGGAGCGAGCTTGCTCGCGAAAAACTCACAGGCACCGCGTTCATTCAGAAAGCACGCGTTATCGTTGACGTTTTTCGCGAGCAAGCTCGCTCCTACAGACGGCGGTGTACGCTTAACTGACTGGCATTGCAATCGGGAGCAAGCCCCCTCCCACATCGTGCGCGGGTGTGGATTAGATTCTTTCTTGCCGGGCCTACCATTGGCAGGAGCGGTCTCACCGTACCAGGCAAGGCTGCTTGTTGTTGAAGCGCCAGCCCGGCATCAGGAACTGCATCGCCACGCTGTCATCCCGCGCGCCCAGGCCCATGCCCTTGTACAGCTCGTGGGCATTGGCCACCGCGTCCATGTCGATATCCACCCCCAGGCCAGGCTTGGCCGGCACCTTTACGTAGCCGCCTTCGATCTTCAGTGGCTGCCGGGTCAGGCGCTGGCCGTCCTGCCAGATCCAGTGGGTGTCGATGGCGGTGATCTCGCCCGGCGCGGCGGCCGCCACCTGGGTGAACATGGCCAGGGAAATATCGAAGTGATTGTTGGAGTGCGAGCCCCAGGTCAGGCCCCATTCGTGGCACATCTGCGCCACGCGTACCGAGCCTTGCATCGTCCAGAAATGCGGGTCGGCGAGGGGGATGTCCACCGATTGCAACTGAATGGCGTGGCCCATTTCGCGCCAGTCGGTGGCGATCATGTTGGTAGCGGTTTTGAGGCCCGTGGCGCGGCGGAATTCGGCCATGACTTCGCGGCCCGAATAGCCGTTTTCCGCGCCGCAGGGGTCTTCGGCGTAGGCAAGAACATGATGCTGGTCGCGGCACAGGCGGATGGCTTCCTTGAGTGACCAGGCGCCGTTCGGGTCAAGGGTGATGCGCGCCTGCGGGAAGCGCTCGGCCAGGGCGGTGACCGCTTCAATCTCGGCATCGCCACTCAATACGCCGCCTTTGAGCTTGAAGTCGTTGAAACCGTATCGGGCCCTGGCGGCTTCGGCCAGGCGCACCACAGCGTCGGCAGTCAGGGCTTTTTCATGGCGCAGGCGCAACCAGTCGTCGTCCGATTCCGCCTCGTTGCGGTAGGCCAGGTCCGTGGCGGTGCGGTCGCCGACGTAGAACAGGTAACCGAGCATTTTCACCGCATCGCGTTGCTGCCCTTCACCGAGCAGGGCGGCCACCGGCACCTCGAGGAACTGACCGAGCAAGTCGAGCAGCGCCGCCTCCATCGCCGTAACGGCGTGAATGGTGATACGCAGGTCAAAGGTTTGCAGCCCACGGCCGGCCGCGTCCCGAGAGGCGAAGGTGCTGCGCATCTGGTTGAGGATGCGCTGGTACTGACCGATCGGCTGGCCGATCACCAGGCTGCGTGCGTCCTCCAGGGTTTCGCGGATGCGTTCGCCGCCGGGCACTTCACCCACGCCGGTGTTGCCGCTGCTGTCCTTGATAATCACGATATTGCGCGTGAAGTAAGGGCCGTGGGCGCCGCTGAGGTTGAGCAGCATGCTGTCGTGACCGGCGACCGGGATGACGTGCAAGTGAGTGATGACGGGAGTATTCATGGCAAGGTCCTTAATACGCTCAAAGAGGTTTGCTGATGGCGTTGGCGGTGGGCGCAATGCCGGGCGACATCAGCCCGGCGGCAGGTGAGGTTCTGGCGAAAAACACCAGGATGGCCGCGAGCACCGAGGTGCCGGCCAGGCCGTAAAGCCCGCCCTGGATCGAGCCGGTGGTTTGTTCCAGAAAGCCGAAGGTAGTCGGTGCGACAAAGCCGCCCAGGTTGCCGATGGAGTTGATCAAGGCGATCACTGCGGCCGCGATGCGCACGTCGAGGTAGCCCTGGGGAATCGGCCAGAACAACGAAGACGCGGATTTGAACCCGATGGCCGCAAAGCAGATCGCCACGAAGGCGAAGATCGGCCCGCCGGTGGTGGACATGAACATCCCGGCCGCTGCGATCAACAAGGCCGCGGCAACCCAGGCCTGCTGGAACTTGAACTTGCCTGACAGCGTTGCGAAGGCGTACATGGCGATGATCGAGATCAACCAGGGAATCGAGTTGAAGAAGCCGACTTGTACGTCGCTCAGGTCGCCCATCTTTTTGATGATGCTCGGCAGCCAGAACGTCGCCGCATAAATCGTCAACTGGATGCAGAAATACAACACGCAGAACAGCAGAATCTGACGGTCCTTGAGCAGTTTGCCGAGGGTCGGTTTGGCCGTGGTCAGGGCTTCGCGGTCACGCTGTTCCTGATCGATGGCCGCAACCAGCGCGTCCTGTTCTTCGCGGCTCAGCCACTTGGCGTCATGGGGTTTGGAGTCCAGCCAGAACCACACAAAGAAGCCCAGCGCCACCGAGGCCAGGCCTTCGATGGCAAACATCCATTGCCAGCCGTGCAGGCCGAAGCCTTCGATCTGCAACAGCGCACCCGACAGCGGGCCCGAGATCAAGGACGCCACCGCCGAGCCGCTGAGGAAGATCGCGATGGCCTTGCCGCGCTCAACCCCAGGCAACCAGCGCGTGAAGTAGTAGATCACCCCGGGAAAGAAGCCCGCTTCCGCCACACCCAGCAAAAAACGCAGGATATAGAAGTGGGTTTCGTTCTGGATGAACGCCATCAACGTGGCGACGATGCCCCAGGTGAACATGATGCGGGTCAGCCAGATGCGCGCGCCGACTTTTTGCAGCAGCATGTTGGACGGCACTTCAAAGAGCGCGTAGCCGATGAAGAACAGCCCGGCGCCGAAGCCATAGGCCGCCGCGCCGATGCCCAGGTCGTGCTCCATGTGCGTGCGCACGAAGCCGATATTGACCCGGTCGATGTAATTGAGGATGAACATGATCACGAACAGTGGGAGCACATGGCTCTTCACTTTGCTCACGGCGCGGGTGAGCACCGAATCGGTTTGTGATGCAGCGGATGCATGGCTGGAATTGTCCACGATTGAAAACGCCCCCTGATTTGTTTTTATGCGGGTTTGGGTTTTGTTGACAGACATCATACAAGTGATTTTTCAAAAACCGCAATGTGGAGCGGAGAGTATTTGTTCTTATAAGAGCGCTATTTAGCTGGTTATTTGGTTATTTGCCGTGTTTGCAGGCGGTTTGTGTCATCGGAGTGGAGTCTGCCCCGCATGAAATCCCCCGCGCGTTTTGAAGGGTTGTCAGATTGGTTGTCATACAAGCTGGCTGCCTCGTGAATCAACTCGGCGCCCTCCGTGAGCGGGGTGTTAAGCTCCCATCAGCCCAATCCCGTGGACCCTCAGCGATGCCCATTGAAAACGCACCCCCTGTGCGCAGACGCTCCACCAACCTGGCCCAAGGCGTGGTCGACGCCCTGACACGGCGCATCCTGCTCGGGCAGCTCAAGCCGGGCGAAAAACTGCCGTCCGAATCCACCATCGTGCTTGAGCACGGGGTGAGCCGTACGGTGGTCCGCGAAGCCATTTCCAAGCTGCAGGCATCGGGGCTGGTGGAGACGCGTCACGGCATCGGCACGTTCGTCCTGGCGCAACACGCCCGGCAGGGCCTGCGCCTGCACGTCGACACCGTCGCCAGCGTGCGCAACATGCTGGAACTGCGCCTGGGCCTGGAAGTGCAGGCGGTGGCGTTGGCCGCGTTGCGCCGTACCGACGCGCAACTGGCCCACATGCGCCAGGCGCTGGACGACTATCAGGCCTCCCTGGCCAACAACGACAGCTGCGTGGAAGAAGACAAACGCTTTCACCAACTGATCGCCGAGGCCACCGGCAATACGTTCTTCAGTGAAATCATGCAGCACCTGGGTACCGCGATGATCCCCCGCACCCAGGTCAAGGCTGACGAGCGCGGCGGGGCGGATTTTGCCCAGCTGGGTCAACTGGCGAGTCTGGAGCATGAGGCAATCTTCAATGCGCTCAAGCGCCAGGACCCGGATGCCGCGCGGGCGGCAATGGTGCTGCATTTGACCAACAGTCGGGATCGATTTTCCGGCGAATAAAAAGGAATCCGTGTTGAACCCACAGACATTGTCCCTGCGCCTGGAGCGCGTGGCCGCGCAGGTGCCGGCCGGCGCGCGCCTGGCCGATATCGGTTCGGACCATGGCTACTTGCCGGTGGCGCTGATGCTGCGTGGCGCAATTGGCGGCGCGGTGGCGGGGGAGGCCGCGAACACGCCCTTTCAGGCGGCCCGGCGCACCGTGCGCGACCACGGCCTTGAAGCTCATGTTCGCGTGCGCCTGGCCGATGGTCTGGGGGCCCTCGAGCCAGGCGATGCCATCACGGCCATCAGTTTGTGCGGCATGGGCGGCGAGACCATTCGTGACATTCTCGACCGCGGCAAGGCGCAGTTGAGCGGCCAGGAGCGCCTGATCCTGCAACCCAATGGCGGCGAATATCCGTTGCGCCATTGGTTGATGAGCAACGGCTACCGAATCGTGCACGAAGAGCTGCTGCACGAGAACCGCTTCTTCTACGAAATCATCGTTGCTGAACGGACGGGGCCTGTGTCTTACACCGATGAGCAGCTGTATTTCGGGCCGCTGCATTTGCTTGAGCGCAGTCCGGCGTTTGTGGCGAAGTGGCAGCGCTTGCTGCATCAGA
Organism: Pseudomonas orientalis; assembly: GCF_001439815.1. Classification (GTDB taxonomy): domain Bacteria; phylum Pseudomonadota; class Gammaproteobacteria; order Pseudomonadales; family Pseudomonadaceae; genus Aquipseudomonas; species Aquipseudomonas orientalis. Next base: position 489,009 of record NZ_JYLM01000001.1, read on the forward strand.
AACAAAAGACCCTGGCCAGTTTCGAGAACGCCAGGCAGTCGGTGCCGGAAGAAAAAATCCACCGGACCGCCCGGCATATACAGTGGATGACTCAACTGCTGACCTGAAGATCGTTCGGGGTTGCCAACGCTAGACCCTTCCCACGTTAAGGCGTGTCCCCGACGGTTACAGGCGCGTGCCCGGTAATGAGTGCTTTCGCCCCATTTTCGCGCACCGCTCGATGGTTTCTTAGCGCCGTGACACGTGCAGTCACGCCTTCACCTCACGGCCCAGATCTTGCTTGAGCCAGATTAATCAATGACATGGCATTTTGCCGTTATTCATTCCCGGCTGTGAAGTATGGGGTTGTTCAGGGGAGTTTGTAGGGCATGCAAAGACTTTTATCACCCGGAATCCGTCTGCTGGGGCGGTTCGGTTTCGCGCGTAAGTTCCAGGTGCTGTTCCTGCTGTTCATGCTGCCGCTCGCCGGCAGCCTGTGGATGATCGGCCAGGATTACCACGACAAACTCGCGGTGATAACCAGCGAACAGTCCGGCGTGCGCCAGCTGTTGGCGCTGGACCCGCTCGATGCGCAACTGAGCGCCCAGCGCAACCTGGCCGCGCGCTGGAAAGCCCTGGATATTCTGCATACCCCGACGCCTGCCGCCCAGGCGGCGATGGCCAGGGTGGATGCGGGCAGCCCGCTGATTCAGCAAGGCCTGCAAACCCTGGGTGACACACTCAAGACCCATCACGCCAGCGCCGCTACCCAAGCGCGCTTTGACACCCTGCAGGCCGCGGTCAAGGGCATGGACACCCAGGCCCTGCGCACCGTCGGCTGGTGGCCGGATGGCTATGACCGTTTCACCGCCGCCCTGACCGCCATGCAATCGCTGCGCGAGCAGATCACCCTGGACGCCGGCCTGATCCTCGATCCCTGGCTGGAAACCTACCTGCTGATGCAGATGTCCAGCCAGCACACACCAGACCTGATCGAGCGTATCGGCCGTACGGCCAGCGTCGGCCAATCCTCGATTGCCTCGGGCCAGTTCACCCTGCAAAGCCGCTTGCAGATGCGGGACCTGCGCGGCCGCATCGGCGATGCGCGGGACCAGTTGGTCAAGGCCGCGACGGCGCTGAAGGCCAAGCAATACCCAGGCCTTGAACCCTGGACCGAACAATACGACGCCAGCCTGCAACGCCTGGACAGCGAACTCAAAACCCTGGACGACGGCGTATTCGGCGGCACCATCAAGCTCGACCCTGCCGCGTTCGATCAAAGTGTCGACGCCATGCTCGCGGCGTTGGGTGCGCTGCGCAGCCAGTCGCTGCATTCGCTGGATGCACGCTTGAGTTACTACCGCGAGCAATCATTGCAGCACTTCATTCCCTTGGCGGCGACGTTCAGCCTGCTGGCGCTGGCGGCGCTGTACCTGTTCATCTGCCTGCAAGCCTCGATCCGTCGCAGCGCCAGTGGCATCACCACCCTCGCCGAGTCCCTGCGTGACGGTAACCTGCACGTCGAAGTGGCGGTGCAGGGGCGTGATGAACTGGCCGCCATCAGCACGGCGCTCAACGTTGCCGTGGTGCAACTGCGCACCAGCCTGCTCGGGGTCAATCATGAAACCCAGCAACTGGGCGCCACCGTGCTCACCCTCAGCGCGCAATCGGGCAGCACCCTCACCGATGTCGAAGACCAGCGGCACCAGATCAGCCAGATCGCCGCGGCCGCCACCCAATTGGCCGCCACCTCCCTGGGCGTCGCCAAAAGCTGCGAGCAGGCTGCCGACAGCGCCCAGCACACCCGTCGTATCGCCGAAGACAGCAGCCGCGACAGCCAGCGCACCACCGCCAGTATCCAGCAGCTTAACCAGCGCCTGACCGACACCGCCAATGCCCTGGAACAGGTCAGCCAACAGGGCCAGCAGATTCAATCGGTGGTCGACACCATCCGCGGCATTGCCGAGCAGACCAACCTGCTGGCCCTCAACGCCGCCATCGAAGCCGCCCGCGCCGGCGAGCAAGGCCGAGGCTTTGCGGTGGTCGCCGATGAAGTGCGCAGCCTGTCGCAACGCACCCAGGCGTCCACCGCGCAGATCGCCGGCACCGTGGACAGCCTGCGCGCCACGGTCAGCCAGGCCGTCAGCCTGATGGGCGCGGCGTGTGAGCAGGCGCTCAGCGATGCCGAATCCGTCACCGGCCTGGGCGCGCGCCTGGGGGAAATTGCCGGTGCCGTGCAGCATGTCACAGACACCCTGGCGCACATCGCCGCCGCCGTGGAAGAACAGGCTGCGACGGCGGACGAAGTGAGCGGCAATATCCAGCAGGTCGACCAGGCGGCCGGGCGTTTGCTCGACGGCGCGCGTGCGGTCAATCAGGCTGCCGACAGCCTGAGCCAGGGCAGCCGGGCGTTGAGCGATAACACGGCGCGGTTTCGATTGGGATGAAGCGAATTCAGGGCACTCCATCGCCGTGGTGTAGTCTTCTCCTTAACCCCAACGGAGCTGCCCCCCTATGATTACCGTCCACCACCTCAACAATTCCCGCTCCCAGCGCATCCTCTGGCTGCTGGAAGAACTGGGCCTGCCTTACCAGATCAAGCGCTACCAACGCGACCCGAAAACCAACCTCGCGCCAGCCGAGCTCAAGGCGATTCATCCCCTGGGCAAATCGCCGGTGATCGAGGACGGGTCCCGCGTATTGATTGAATCGGCCGCTATTATCGACTACCTGATCCGCCACCACGGCAAGGGCCGACTGCAACCCGATCCGGCCAGCAGCGCCTACGATCAATACGTGCAGTGGCTGCATTTTGCCGAAGGCTCGGCCATGCTGCCGCTGATGCTCAACCTCTACGTCGGGCGCCTGGGTGAAGCCGGCGCACCGCTGCACCCGCGCATTGAATCGGAGCTGGCCAACTACCTCGGCTACCTCAATGACGTACTCGGGCAAACGCCGTACCTGGTGGGCGACGAACTGACCGGCGCGGATATCCAGATGAGCTTTATCGGCGAAATCGCCAAGGCCCAGGGCAAATTGCAGGCCTATCCGAATCTCGCGGCGTGGGTGGACAAGCTCCAACAGCGGCCGGCTTATCGCAAGGCGGTGGAGCAGGGCGGCGAGTACGCGTTTGCTAAATAAACGTACGCGAATGAACTGTTGAAGACTGGATGCAGATTCAGTGTGGGAGGGGGCTTGCTCCCGATGGCCGCCTGTCAACCTACGGTTACCCATCTGATACACCTCGGTCCAAATGTGGGAGGGGGCTTGCCCCCGAAGACGTCGGCCCAGCAAACAGTGATGTTGGTTGACTCACCGCTATCGAGGGCAAGCCCCCTCCCACATTTGATCTTCGCTGCTTCGAGCATTTCGTTCGCTTAACTGGCTGGCATCAGGGCTTCGATGAACCTTCGAGCCTTCCAGCGCTCACTTATGAGGTGGCACTGTTTTCCGTCGGAAGGAATCTGCATGCACCCCACCTCGGCAACCACCCCCGTAGAACGTGAACTGAGCCTGCGAGCGGTCATCACCGGCATCCTGCTCGGTATCCTGCTCACACCCTCCAATGTGTACGCCGGCCTCAAGATCGGCTGGTCGTTCAACATGTCGATCATCGCATTGCTGATCGGCTACGCGATCTGGCAAGGCCTGGCCAAACGCTCCGCCGCGTCCTTGCCGTGGACGCTGCACGAAAGCAACATCAACCAGACTGTCGCCTCGGCCGCCGCGTCGATCATTTCCGGCGGGCTGGTTGCGCCCATCCCGGCCTACACCTTGCTCACCGGCAACCAACTGGAGGCGATCCCGATGATCGCCTGGGTGTTTTCCGTGAGCTTCCTGGGGATCTGGATCGCGTGGTACCTGCGGCCCTCACTGCTCAACGACAAGGCGCTGAAGTTTCCCGAAGGCATGGCCACCCTGGAGACCCTGCTGCATATCTACAACCACGGTCGCGAAGCGGCGACGCGCTTGAAAGTGCTGCTCGGCGCCGCCTTGCTGTCGGGGTCGGTCAAGTGGCTGGATACCTTCCTGTGGGCGTTCCCACGCTGGTCGCCGACGGCCCAGCTCGAACGCCTGACCTTCACCACGGATCCGTCGCTGTTGCTGCTCGGTTTCGGCGGCATCATCGGTATCCGCGTGGGCCTGACCTTGCTGCTCGGCGCCTTGCTGGCCTGGGGCGGGCTGGGGCCCTGGCTGTTGGCGCACGGGCTGGTAAATGTCGCGCCGGGCAGCAGCGGCCCGCAATTCGCCGCGCTGGTGGAATGGCTGCTGTGGCCGGGCGTGAGCCTGATGGTGTGTTCCACCCTGGCGTCCCTGGCGCTTCGCTTGTGGGCGTTGCACCGAACCACCCGGGCGGACGGCGGCACGCCCTGGACCCTGCCCAAACCGGGCCCGGCTGCCGGGTTCGCCTTGGCAATCATCCTGGTCGTGAGCCTGCAGGCGGTGCTGTTCGGCATCAACCCGTGGATGGCGCTGCTCACCATTCCACTGGCCATCTGCCTGGCGGCTGTGGCCGCGCGGGTGGTGGGCGCCACCGGCATTCCGCCGATTGGCGCGATTGGGCAATTGTCCCAGCTGAGTTTCGGCATCGTCGCTCCGGGGCAGGTGCCGATCAACCTGATGAGCGCCAACACGGCCGGCGGCTCGGCCGGGCAATGCACGGACTTGATGAATGACTTCAAGGTCGGCAAGGCGATTGGCGCCACGCCTCACAAGCAAGTGATCGCGCAGATCCTGGGGATTTTTGTCGGCAGTATCGTCGGCGTATTCGCCTACCTGGCGCTGATTCCCGACCCACAGACCATGCTCCTCACCGAACAATGGCCGGCCCCGGCCGTCGCCACCTGGAAAGCCGTGGCGCAAACCCTGACCCACGGGCTGGACTCATTGTCGCCGAGCATCCGCTGGGCCATCGGTATAGCTGGCCTGCTCGGCGTCGTGCTGGGTGTGCTCGACAGCACCTTGCCTGCCCATCGCAGCCGCTACCTGCCCAGTGCTGCCGCCCTGGGGCTGGCGTTTGTGCTGCCGGCATCCATTTCCCTGATGATGGCCTTGGGTGCGGTGCTGACCTGGTCAGTCAGCCAGCGTTGGCCAAGTCTTACCGAACGGTTTGCGATTACCGCGGCGGCCGGGCTTATTGCAGGCGAGAGCATCACTGGCGTCGGAGCTTCCTTGTGGCAAATGATGGTGCAGGCAAGTTGACACGCGAATCGCGCTGTTATTGCCCGATGGAACTGTTGGTGGACGGCCGCCACTCATGTCTAGCCTCTCTCACATTCAATGAGCGGGGCGCCAACGCATAACTCAGGGACGCCAGTTATAACTCCGGAAGCAAGGTTGCTTACGCTTGAGGGTATAGGCTGTGAGTGATGACATTGCGAAAACACTACGCGAAACCTTATTGGACCTTGGCGTACCCCAGGAACAAATCGGCTACTTTGATCGCCACGCGTCAATCGCGCTTAACTTTAAAACCATCAGTCCGATCATGCTCACTGCCGACCGTCATGGGGTGTGGATGTGGAGCGAGTTAAACAACCTGAACAGCGCCACGCTGAATATCCATGCGGAAAAACTGCTGCTGTTACTGCAGCACGCGTTGCCGTCGGTGGTTACGGGCCAGCCCGTGTTGGGCAAAGGCCTGCGCGGTTACGAAGTCAAAGCCCTGCTGGACGATGCGTGCAGGGGGTCAGCCAAAACATTGCAGGGGGCATTGGACGGTTTTTTCAGACTGATGACATCGCTGCACAGTATTTTCAAATAAACAGTCGCTACGGCGCTCGCCACCTTATTCAACGGTAGAGGCAATCACCATGCCGATCACGAATGATAACGTCTCCAGCGCGGTGGCCGAATTACAGGCTAATGCCGATAGCCGGGTAGTGAAGAATGTCGAGTTTGTGAAGAACTTCGACTACATAAAGAACAAGCCTATTGAAGTCACCTCCAACACCCTGCCCACGGTAACGCTCAAAGCCGACGGGCAGGAGCGCCCGGTCAGTTTTCTCTACGGCGACACGCAGGTCGCGCAAATCAGAAACGGCGCTATTTATAACGCCGTGATTGACAGTGATATCGTTGAGAAACACTCCCAGGACCGTATCGCGCCGGGCAAGGCGTCAATCAAGGATGGTGCGCTGAGCCTGGGTTTGAACCGGTTCAGGGTCGCGGGGCCGGCTGAAACCGAAACCCAGAAAATCCTTACCCGACTGCGTGGCATCACCGATCCCGAGCAGCGCAAAGCTGAGCTGACCAAGCTGGTTGCCAACGGCTCGACGCAAAGTGCCGAAGGTTCAATGAGGCTGAAAATGGTCAATGACCCGGTACGGCGCGCGTTCGAAAGCTACTATGCCAAGCATGCGTTGCAGGACTATTTTCGCTCGCCGGATACCTATAAAACGTTTGTCGATATCTCAAACAACCAAGTGAAGTACATCAAGGACAACTACGTGTCTGCGCCGTTGTTCGAAAAATATGAGGCGGCTTGGAAGAACCAGAGTTTCGACACGCGGATCGTAGGTCTGGATCAACTTCAGGGATTCTATACGCGTGCCGAGAAGACTCTGGAAACCTTGAATATATCGCCCGAGGCCAGGACGGCCTTGTTTGATATCTACAAACACCGGTATCTAAGCTACGCGCTGAAGAACGAACCGGATGCCGAGACAAAACTTCCGGCAGGCCATTGGGACGGCGTGTTTGACCCCATCAAGGCACCCGGAAAAGGCCGTATCGAACTCAACGCCCGAGAAGGTAATTTGTTCAGGCAGGCAGACAGTCATAACGTCGGTATTTTGCGAAATATCGATGCGACGCCCAGGGACCTGCGCCTCAACGAGCCTTTCAATATCAAGTATGAAAACGATTACCAGAGCCAGTTGCTGGCCAGCGCCAGCACCCGTTGCCCCGACAGGCTTGAGATGCAGGATCCTGCGCACCCGGATGCATCCAAACCCAGCTCTTATCTGAAGACGTTTTTTGAAAAAGGCACGGGGACCTACGTCAACGGGCCATCGGGTTCAATTGTGATCGAACAGGGGGCGGTGCGCGCCTGCAAGGATGTGCATGCCAATACCCGCCCGGACGACCTTGAAACCTATTTGGCCATTCAAGCCTTGCTGTTCATTTATGTGGATGGCGGGCATTCGATGGATGAAATCTCATACGCGCTGACCCATCCGACCGTGCAGGACAAACTGCGCCAGGCCTTTTCCGAAAAGCCCGGCTTCGAGCATATCGGCGACAAGCTGTTCATGAATCACGGCGCGCTGGAAAACGCCGCCAAGGACGCTGCGGTCTTCAATGATGTGCTCAAGGCCAAGGACGCCACGCATCAACAGATCACCCATGGCAACCCGGCTGGCCAGGCCGCTCGAACGACCACCAAGGCGCTGGCGCTGGCGCAGACCGTCGCAGCGAGAAACGTGCTCTACAAACCCAGCGACGTCCTGACTCAAGAACTGGCCGGCGCCGCCAGTGCATTGCATCGGGTGGTCTCGAACCTTAGCCCCCAGCATCGGAACCTGCTCGGGGCTCATTTATTGGGGGAAGGCAGGCTGCTGGCGGGACAAACAACCGATGACTTGCTGGCTGCGTTGGCGCGCGCCGGCAGCGCAGCGGCGAGCGCCACCGATAGAGCGGTGGCCATCGCACTGATGGGCGATATCGGCGGGTTCTACACCACCCCCGGCCACGCGGACCCGGGGCTGATGACGGCCCTCAACCGTCAGCTCCAGGCACAGGGACTGGAGGTGCCCGATGCCGCCGCTGCCCAACGTATGCGCGAGCACGGCGGCTCTGCGGCGGTAGGTCCGGATAAGCGCGCTGAACGAAAAGTCCGTGCGTTCGATTCACCTGCCGACATGCCTTTTCGAGCAGGCGTGCATAACAGCGGGCTGGAGGCGGATAAGGCGCTCAATGTGCCTGCATCCGAGCGTATTCCTGATAATCGCTGGGCGGTTTTCGATATCGGTACGGCTCGCGTCAAGGAAACCACCGAGCCACTTGTCGGGCATATGTCAGCGTCTCCGGCCGAGATTCTACAGGCCTGGGACATGCTGCGCGGAGTGAGCGCGAGCGATCAATACGTGGGCGCGCTGCCCGCTCAGGACGCTGGCAGGCTCACGCCTATGTCTGATTTGACGCCAGCCGAGCAGGAGCAGCGGTATGCGCGTGCGGCCGGAGCCGGCGCGTTTTTGGTCGGCCTGGGCTATCACAGTGCGGTCGAAGTGCTTGAGGGCACATTGGTTTATACCGGGCAGAGCATCAGAGGCGAGGGCACGCTGGACCCTTCCCAGCGCGACTCCGCGCATGTCTTCGGGCATGGGGCGGCCACCGAACTCATGAGCGAATTATTCAAGGCCGGTACGGCCACCTGAGGAGTGGCCGGGTGCAGACGCCGGTTCGTAAGTCGCCGCAGCCGATCGGCAAATGTCGAGATCAGACACGATGATGGCGTGCTCAGGCTGCTTTGGCCTGGCGCAGCGCCCTTAAGGTGAGGGGTATTGGTCGCCCGAGAACAACAAAAACAATGAATAGCCTCAATTGCAACGATTCCAACGGTCAGCTGGCGCAGGGTTTCAAACCGCGCCACGTCACCATGTTGTCCATCGCAGGCATTATCGGCGCGGGCTTGTTTGTCGGTTCCGGCCATGCCATCGCGGCGGCGGGGCCGGCGGTGTTGCTGGCGTACCTGTTCTCCGGCCTGCTGGTGGTGCTGGTGATGCGCATGCTCGGGGAAATGGCCGTGGCGCGCCCGGACACCGGCTCTTTTTCGACCTACGCCGACCAGGCCATCGGCCGCTGGGCGGGCTTCACCATCGGCTGGTTGTACTGGTGGTTCTGGGTGCTGGTGATTCCGATCGAGGCGCTGGCGGCCGGTCACGTGCTCAATCAGTGGTTTCCCCAGGTCGATGCGTGGCTGTTCGCCTTGTTGTCGATCATCCTGCTGGTGATCACCAACCTGTTCAGCGTGGCCAAGTACGGTGAATTCGAGTTCTGGTTCGCGATGGCCAAGGTCATCGCCATTATCGGCTTTATCGGTCTGGGTTTCAGCGTGCTGATGGGCTGGATGCCAGATCACGAAGCCAGTGGCTTGAGCCGGTTGATGGAAGAGCACGGCGGTTTTGCGCCGAACGGTTTGTCGGCGGTGGTCGGAGCGTTCATTACCATCATGTTCAGTTTTATCGGCACGGAGGCCGTGACTATCGCCGCGGCCGAATCGAGCAACCCGGCGCAGAACATCGCCCGGGCCACGCGTTCGGTGATCTGGCGCATCGGCGTGTTCTACCTGTTGTCGATCTTTGTCGTCATTTCCGTGGTGCCCTGGAACGACCCGCTGCTGGCGTCCGTGGGTTCCTATCAGCGCGCGCTGGAGCTGATGAGCATCCCCAACGCCAAATTCATGGTCGACGTGGTAGTGCTGATCGCCGTTGCCAGTTGCATGAACTCCTCGATCTACATCTCCTCGCGCATGCTGTTCTCCCTGGGTAAACGCGGCGACGCGCCCCCTGCGCTTAAACGCACCTCGGCGGCGGGCGTGCCCAGGGCGGCGGTGATTGCCAGCACCATCATCGGCGCCGGGGTGACGCTGCTGAGCTACTTCATGCCCGCCGGCCTGTTCCAGTTTCTGCTCGCCAGCTCCGGCGCCATCGCGTTGCTGGTGTACCTGGTCATCGCCATCTCGCAACTGCGCATGCGCCGGTTGCTGGTCAGGCAGAACGTCGAGCTGGCCTTTCGTATGTGGCTGTTCCCCTGGCTGACTTACCTGGTGATTGGGTTCATCTGCGCAGCGTTGGCCGTGATGATGGTGACGCCGGAACACCGTACGGAAGTGTCCTCGACGATTGGCCTGGCCCTGGTGATCTCCTTGATTGGCGTGGTCACGGCGCGTCAGCACGGGCAGTCGGCCAAGGCCATTGTGGTTGAGCCCTCGTGAGCACGCGCGGGGAGTACCGGTGATGGAAGCTGACGCGCCGGCCTGCAAGACGCTCGGCTTTCTGCTGCTGGACCAATTCACCCTGATATCGCTTTCCTGCGCGGTCGAACCCTTGCGCATGGCCAATCAATTGGCCGGCGAAGAACTCTATCGCTGGCGAACCCTCAGCCTTAACGGTGAACCGGTGTGGGCCAGCGATGGCGTGTCGGTCACGCCGGATGCGGTGGCGCATGAACAGCGCGACCTGGATGCCGTGATCGTCTGTGGCGGCGTGGGCATCCAACAGGCCGCCACACCTGCGCATCTCACCTGGTTGCGCAACCAGGCGCGTCTGTACTGCAACCGCCTCGGTGCGGTGTGCACCGGCAGTTGGGCGCTGGCCAGGGCGGGCCTGCTCGATGGCTTCCAGTGCAGCGTGCATTGGGAACTGATGGCCTCCCTGCAGGAAGCCTTTCCCCGTGTCACGGTCAGCGCCAGCGTGTTTTCCCTCGATGGCAACCGCTTCACCAGTTCGGGCGGCACCGCGCCGTTGGACATGATGCTGCACCTGATCGGCCGCGATCACGGGCATGAACTGGCGGCGGCGATTTCCCAAATGTTCGTGTACGAGCGCATCCGCAATGAGCGCGACACCCAGCGCGTACCGCTCAAGCACCTGCTGGGCACGCAACAGCCCAAGCTGCAGGAAGTGGTGGCCCTGATGGAGGCCAACCTGGAAGAACCCATCGACCTCGACCAACTGGCCGTCTACGTACAGGTGTCGCGGCGCCAGCTGGAGCGCATGTTCCAGCGCTACCTGTATTGCACGCCGTCGCGCTACTACCTCAAGCTGCGCCTGACCCGGGCTCGCCAGTTGCTCATGCAGACGCCGATATCGATGGTCGAACTCGCGGCGATCTGCGGCTTCGTGTCCACGCCGCACTTTTCCAAGTGCTATCGGGATTTCTTCGGCGTGGCGCCCAGTGACGAACGCTCGGACATGCGCCTGCGCACGCCGGTTGCGCCGCGCCCGGTGGCCAAACAGGGGGCTCCGGCCAAACCGAAGAACATGCTGGAGCAGGCACGGGAAGAATCGACGTTTGCCAGTGTGAAAATTCAGCGGCGTTGAGGTGCCTGGGGCATGCTGCGCGGTAGCCTTGGCTGCGACCATTACCGCACCCGCGAACGACTCTGCACCGCCAGGTCCAGCGCCTTTTGCATATCCAGCCGCGCCGAACGCCCGACATCCTTGTCATTGAGCTGGTAATTGCGCTCCGATGGCAGGATCGGTGCCGTGAGGTCCTGGGCGTCACTGCGTTCGAAGTCGTGGTTATCGCCGATCGCCAGGGCGCTGCGGCGCAACAGCGTGCGCAGCTGTTCGGGCTGCAGCTGCGGGTTGATCGACAGCATCGCCGCCAGCAGGCCCGCGACCATCGGCGTGGCGTAGGAGGTGCCGCAATGCACGGCGCCTTCCTGGTCGGCGCCCGGCGTGGACGCGTGCGCGCAGGCGGCGGCGGTGATGTCGACGCGCATGTCCACGTTCGAGGAGCTGCGCGTAACGGCGTAGGCCGGGTCATCGATGGCGATGCCGTCGCGCTCGTTGCGCTGGTGCCCACCCACCACCAGCAATTGCTCGGTGATGAAGGAGGAGGGCAGGCGGTACTCGTCGCTGCCCGAGAAGGCCGAACCGTTACCGGCGGAGTTCACCACAATCACATCGGGGTGCTCCTTGCGCAGCCACAGGAAGAATTCTTCGAGCAGTTCTTCGTAGCCGCTCATGGCTATCCCTGAGCGCACCAGCGAGTCGACGTCCTGGCCGTTGACGTCCTTGGTGCCGACGCGATGAATGCCCCAGCTCCAGTTGAGTACGCGCACCCCATCCTCCACGAGGTTGACTGACGCGGCGATGTTTGCGGTAATTCCGGCATCGGAGTTGCGTTCGACAATCACATCGAAGCCCCCGCCGGCCTTGTCCAGGCCACGCAAAAAGCCGGTATTGCCACCGTTGTTCCAGCCTGCCGCGAGGATGCCGGCCACGGTGGTGCCATGGCTGTCCGCTGAACCTGTATCGCCGGCGTAGACGCACGTGCGCCGAGGCGCGCAGGCGCCCAGGTAGTCGGCGAAATCCGCCGTGTCGAAATCCACGCCGCGCTCGATCACCCCGATGCGCACCGGTTGCGCCACGATGGGCGAGCGCTGTCCCGGAATGCGCCGCTGGTAATAGGCCACTGCATCGAGAAAGCGGTTGGCGGCCCATTCATCGGAGTCGGGCGATGGCTTCTTCGGCGCTTCACGGCGCGGGGCGGCTTGCTCAGCTTCTTCGGCGGCGGATTCTTCGATGACCACCGCATCGACGCTGGTCTCGCTGCCCAGGCGCAGCACCAGGGCGTCGCGCTGTATCAGGTCGGTGGCCGGCAGGCGCAGTTGAAAGACATTCAGCGGTGCGATACTGCCGACCACCTTCGCCCCGTATTTGCGCGCCAGGCGCTCGGCTTCCTGGCGACCCTCCTGGTCTTCTTCGATCAATAGGCTGACCAGATCCACATAAGTGGTCAGGCCGTCCATGTTCTTCGCCACTTCGCCGGGCCCGGCGGCCACCACCTGGCTGTTGCGCAGGCTCAGCCAGGCGGCGTTGCTGGTGCGCGGGCCGTCTTCGAGCCACAGCGGGCCGCTCTGGTAGCGGCGGCTATCGAGGCGCAGGCGCAGTTGGTCGCCGTCGCGCTGCACGGCGTCCTGCGGCAGTACCTTGCCGCCCAGTTTCAAGTGTGCGGCGGCGTCGCCCATGCCGCGCACGCGCAGGCACCAGTCCTGCTGCTGGTTTTCCAGCAGGTCACCGCAGCGTTTCAGTTGCTCCAGGCGCAGGGGCTCCTGGTTGGCGAGCGCCGTGTCCGCAGCGAGGGTCAACAGCAACATGAGAGCAGCAGGGTTCAGAGGCATCAGTGGGTTCCTTGCCGGGGCCTGATAGTGCGACTGCGCCAACCGCCCCTTCGTTCAGCGCAACGGCGTTGAACTCCCTCTCAACAGATTCACTCATAACTGACGAGGCACTGCACATGACGGATGTGACAATGACCCAACCACACTCAAATACCCCTGGCGCGCTGTTCGAAACCGACCTGCCCGCACGCCTGGATCGCTTGCCCTGGGGCCGCTTCCATACCTTGCTGGTGTTCGCCCTGGGCATCACCTGGCTGCTCGACGGCCTGGAAGTGACCCTGGCCGGTTCGGTGTCCGGCGCGCTGAAAAGCAGCACCGGCCTGAACTTCAGCAACGTCGACATCGGCCTCGCCGGTGGCGTCTACATCGCCGGCGCGGTGCTGGGTGCGCTGTTGTTCGGTTGGCTCACCGACCGTCTGGGCCGGCGCAAACTGTTCTTCATCACCCTGTGGCTCTATGTGGGCGCCACCGCCGCCACGGCGTTTTCCTTCAACCTGGAAAGCTTTCTGCTGTTCCGCTTCCTCACCGGCATGGGCATCGGCGGCGAATACACGGCGATCAACTCGACCATCCAGGAGTTCACCCCGGCGCGTTATCGCGGCTGGGTCGACCTGACCATCAACGGCACCTTCTGGCTGGGCGCCGCCCTCGGTGCCGGCGGCGCCATTGTGCTGCTCGACCCGCAGATCGTCGGCGGCGACCTCGGCTGGCGCCTGTGCTTCGGCATCGGTGCCGCGCTGGGCCTGCTCATCCTGGTGATGCGCCTGTGGCTGCCGGAGAGTCCGCGCTGGTTGCTGATCCACGGCCAGCATGCCGAAGCACAGCGCATCGTCGACGGCATCGAAGCGCGCCTGCGCGAACAGGGCCATGCGCTGGCACCCGTCACCAGCCCGCCGCTGCGCCTGCACGCCCGCGACCACACGCCATTGGCGGAAATCTTCCACACCCTGTTCGTCAGCTTTCGCCGCCGCGCCCTGGTCGGCATGACCCTGCTCACCGCCCAGGCATTCTTCTACAACGCGATCTTTTTCACCTACGCGCTGGTGCTCACCGACTTCTATCAGGTACCCGCCGAGCGTGTCGGCTGGTACGTGCTGCCCCTCGCCCTCGGCAACTTCTGCGGGCCGCTGCTGCTCGGGCGCCTGTTCGACGTGATCGGCCGGCGCGTGATGATCAGCTTTACCTACGGCACCTCCGGCGTGCTGCTGGCGCTCAGCGGCTACGCCTTCCAGCAAGGCTGGTTCGACGTGACCCAGCAAGCCATCGCGTGGATGGTGATTTTCTTCTTCGCCTCGGCGGCGGCGAGCTCGGCGTACCTGACCGTGGCCGAGACCTTTCCCCTGGAGATACGCGCGCTGGCGATTGCGGTGTTTTACGCGTTCGGCACGGGGCTGGGCGGGATCATCGGGCCGACGTTGTTTGGCGAATTGATCCAGACGCAGCAGCGTAGCAGCCTGTTGATCGGCTACCTGATCGGCGCGGCGCTGATGCTCATCGCCGCGGTGGTGCAGGCGATCTGGGGCGTTGCGGCTGAACGCAAGTCCCTGGAACGGGTGGCGCGGCCGTTGTCGCAGGCGGTTGAATGAGGGGAGGGCCCGAGTTGATCTAAAGATCGAGCCCTCTACGTCGATAACCTCAATGAACCCGCCAATCATGGACCGATTGAAATGTCATTCTCCGTCAGCGCTGCCCACAGAGCCCCTGCCAATACCCGCCTTGCGCTTTCCGAGCAGACACTCACGCCCCAGGCGCCGCCCGAGGCCGCCAGCCAAGCCTTGGCAAACGCCGGCCCGGCGGCCGTCTACCATCCCAGCGAAGCCACCCAAACCCTGCGCGAACCCGTGCAGGTGATCGACACCTGGGTCGGCCGATCTCAATCGCCGGAGTATCCTCGCTTTGTCGAGCGCTTCCACGGGGCACAAGCGCTGCTGAAAAGCGCCTTCACCACATTCGAATCATCGTTGGCGAGCACCGCCCCCGACCTGGCCGGAACCGATTACGGCTTTACCGTCGAAGCCGACGGCCGCCTGAAAGTGCTCGACAAGGCCGGTCAGCTAAGCGAAGCGAATATCCAGCGCCTCACCGATCTGCTCAACGGCTCTGCCGCCCTGAAAACCGCCGCCGTGGCCTACCGCAACGCCACCATCGACATGACGGACGCCAGCTCGCCCTGGTCCGGCAGTGTCATGGGCTACTACAGCGTGACCAACGAAAACTTCGCCAAATCCATCGACCTGGCGCCGATGCTCAGAACCTATGACCCGTCGGATATGACGGACATCAAGGACCGGTTTTTGGTGACCCAGTTGGCGTACAAGGGGGAGCGGGCGACGGAGGAGACGGAGCGGGCGATGTTTGAGCGGCGTGGGTGGAGTCTCGAAGACTGAGACAGGCACGATCAAAATGATTCCAGGTTTTACTTTTCTAAAGCTGATTTATTAAGGCGTGTCATGGTAATTGCAATTTGTATAACTGCTGTTGTTTTCGGTGTTTTCATAGTGCGCAAACTCTGCATGGGAAAATACTCCCACGTATCAGCAATTTCATCGTTGTTAACTTTTTTGGTTGCAGTGGCGGCGGCAGGTGTTGCTTATAATCAGCTGAATGAGTCAAGGGTTGCTGCCGCGAAGTCGATATACCGTGAGTATTTGAGTACGGCGTTATCCCATCCGCAGTTTTCGGCCGCCTCCTATCCGTTCAATGACCCTAAACTCTATAGCCTCAAGGCCGGCAAAGACCTTGAACAGTACGAAAACTATGTCGCTTATCTGATTTTCTCGGCAGAGGAGGTTCTTGAGGTTGACGACTTAAGGGCGCAGCGCGGGTGGTGTGAAACTATTCGAGATCAGTTCAAGTACCATGCGCTTTATCTGAACAGCCCTATGGCTAACGCTATGCAGTACTCCGGCGTTGTCGATAAGTTGGTCAGGGAAGGCATCAACATGTACCTGCTTGAAAAAGAAATTAATGCTTCAAATGGAAGTCCCGCGGCCGAGATAATGCTTGAGCAGCTGCGAAGTGATTGCCAGCCGTGACGCTGCGCTGGAGCATTTCAAGGGCCGAAAGCGACTAATGCCAGTCAGTTAAGCGAACACCGCCCTCTGTAGGAGCGAGCTTGCTCGCGAAAAACGTCAACGATAACGCGTGTTTCCTGAATGAACGCGGTGCCTGTGAGCTTTTCGCGAGCAAGAGCTAGGCGCCCCCCTTGCTCCTACGAAAAGCCTTAACTGACTGGTATTAACCGAAAGCGGCCCCTTTGCTTCGCCAGCCGGTTTACCATGCTCGCCCCGGCAGTGGTTACACGCGCTACCGACCTCATTCTTAAAGGTACCGCCATGTCCATCGACCAAATCTCCCTGCCCAAAGGCGTAGGCTCCCATGCCGCCAAACTCCTCGACGCCATCACCGGCGCGTCCACCCACGAAGAACTCAACCGCGCCGGCGGCAAGGCCGAAGGGTTCGTGCTGGGCCTGGAGTCCACCAAGGCCATCAAAAGCCAGATCGCCGAGTCGTTGTATGTGGCTTACGATGATGCGGCGAGCAATCGTGCCGGCGAGTTGAAGGGCTGAAGGTACGACGGTCCTGATGCCGGTTTTTTCCGCCATCAGGCCCCCAACTCAAGGCAACGCTCAGGTTGTTTGCCGATCCTTGCAGTCCACCGCCAGTTCGGTGAGGGCGATCATGCGCTCGTAGCGCACAATGATGAACTGCACATAGCAGCACATCACGAAGAAAAAGGTATTGGTCGCCGCTATCGCCAATAACCACTCCGTACGCTCGGCAATACCGACCCTGACCAACATATCGTTCAGGCTGGAAAGGGCGACGACCAACGCCAACAAGCCCGGGAGAATACCGACCTTCTCCAGCGCGCCAGTCACCATATGCGTGCGTTTTTCCAGGCTGTCGCGCTCGCTTTTAAGTTCCAGCGCACCCAGCTTCAGCGTCTCGCGCGAGAGGGTCGCCAGTTCCGGTAAATAACGGGCCTCCACCTGCATCAGAGTTTTGACGTTCAAGTCCAGCAGATTGGCGAAGGGCGCGGTGAACACTTTTTTCAGCGAGTCGCGGTAGAGCAATACCCCCAGCAGCGGATAGAAAAACATCGCCAGGTAAGATACCGCAATCAGTCCCGCACTTACGTTGTACAGCCAGTACGCGTGAGTCCATTTACCAATAATGGTCAGCGGTATGGCCAGAATCGACGGCCCGACCAGGGCGAACCAGAAGTAAGCCCTGTCCAGCCGAGCATCCTTGCCTGCTCGACTTTGTTGGCGTTTGCTGCGCAGCGCTTGTTTGTAGGTTCGCTCGATCTCGGCATTGATCTGCAGGTATTTTTCGATTTCGGCGGACATTGGTTTTCCTTCGTGCCTGCTTGGCGATAAGCGGTCGTGCTTCCGAATACCGGGGGCCGACTGTCATTATTCTGAGTGGTGGTGTGACCCCAATTTTACTCTTCGTCTTTGGCCGCTATCGTCCCAAACTGTCGTTCGTGAACTGCCGGGTTCAGTAAAAAAATAGTCTATTTGTAATTTCTGGAAGTTGGCAGTTTGATGTTCGCCTTATTTATAGGGTCTGGTGATGTTTAGAACCTCAGGTAAAAGTTGTATGTATATCAGGTTAAAAGCCTCATTGTATTCTAGGTCTAGGAGTGGGTGATTTACTCTCAAGGCTTTTTTTACCAGGTCTAGCATTGCGAGATAAACTTTAGGGATGTGCTCTGGAATGTTAAATGATTCATGTCTTTTATGAATAAAGGTGCGTAGCTCCCTATCATTTTCCATGGCGCACTCATCAACTAAAAATTTTGCAGATTCAGAAGTGTTCCTTTCTAGTTGACTTATGTTATGTTTGATAATATTAGCTAAGGCCCTGATAATTTGTAAGTCCTTAAGGTATATTACATCGTGATTGTTTTTTATGGGGTCGAACTTAAATTTTACGTATCTCTTCAGCTCAATGGTTATATCCTCGATAGCTTTGGATAGCGCCATAATAGAATTTTCATGTAGGGATTCGTAAAATTGATATGTTGCACTGCCGACCTCTTTCATTCGCTGCTTCAGTTCATATCTGTCCAGCTCGTTATTAGACCAATTCGTACTTGAAACCTCAGAGATTTTCTCCAGTGTGGCCAGATATGATAGGGCAATGCCGCCAAGTCTAGTGTTTATGCTGGTAAAGAAGGCGAGCGCTTCGATCTGGCTGTTAATATTGGTCATATTTAATGCTTGCTCATGGTTTGTAAGTTTGTTGTTGGCGTTAAGTGGGTTTGGAGTTGAATTCACTATTTCACGATTCTTACAAATCGGGAGGCGGAGTATCACTATTCAAATGTCGTCCAGCCCCAGGTTTCACTAGCCTTTCAGTGTTCGCAGTTTTTCTTCGAAGTAGCGGATTTGCGCAACATCTTCGGGGTCGACCTGCCTGAGTATTTGCAGCGCTTTTGTATAGGCCTCGCGCGCCTTGGCGGTGTCACCTTCAGCCTCGTAGACTCTTGCCAGGTTGAAATAGCGCAAAATCACCTTGGGGTGGTTCTCCCCGAACGTTACGCGGTCACTGTTCAGCGCCTTGGTCAGGTAGGCTAGCGCTTTGTCGTACTGGCCCAGGCCGCGATAGGCGTCGCCGAGGTTGTTCCAGCGGATGGCGACCGTCGGATGCCGTGGCCCGTGCAGGGCCATGTCGATGTCCAGTGCCTGTTGAAAAAGCGGCAGCGCGGCCTGGTGGTTGCCCTGGAGGTTATAGGCATTGCCCAGGTTGTTCAGTGACACGGCGACCGACGCGTCGTGGTCTCCCACTATTCGCTTTCTCAGCGCGAGATTTTTGCGCAGGTTTTCGAAGGCCTCTTCATATCGGCCCAATTTGCTCTGTGCGGTACCGATGTTGTTATAGGTATCGGCAATCAGCAGGTCATCTGCGCTCAGAACGGCGAGGCGCATTTTCAAGGCTTTTTCATAGTAGCCCAGGGCAATGTCCAGATTGCGTTGTCGTTCGTGCAAATAACCGAGGTTGTTCCAGTAGGTCGCCTGTTGTGCGATGGATACCTGACCATTCTGTTTAGCCGCCTCCAGTGCCTGGGTAACCAGGCGGATCGCGGTGCGGTCATCACCCAGCGCGGAGACTGCCAGCGCCTTGATATTCAACAGCTCGGGGTTGGCCGGATCGGTTTGAAGCACACGGTCCGCTTCCTCGATCGTCGCCTGGTATTGGTGCGCCTCGAAAAGGCTTACCGCTTTGTCGCTCGTAGCCCCTGTGGCGGCTTCGGCGCAACACATCATGACGAGCAGTGACCACGGTAATAGAGCTTTCAGTCCATGAAGATGCATGAGGGGCCTTTCAACGATCCGTTATTTGCAGTGATGCTAAGGCGCTCATGGTTTACAGACAAATTTAAATGTCTGGTTTTGGAACGGCGCAGCTACATTTGGGGAAATTGGCTCTGCTTCATGCGTGCGCGGGGACATGCGCTTGCGCCTCTTCAAACCTCAGTAAAAATCATAATAAAACGCCCATTCCCCAGTCTCGACGTGCTTCCAGAACATCAGGCTCCCATTGTCGACCACATTCAGATTGATCTTCGCATCCGACGAAATCTGGAAGACAAACTCAAAGCCTTCGCCCGGATCCACCCCTGACTGGCAAAACGACGGATAGCCGCCGATTTTGTGTTCGTAGGTGTGCGTGACGAGGTCGTAGTAGCTCTGTAGTTCGCCTGCGCGTTGCAGCTCGAGTATCGCCTGCTCAACATCAGCCGGTACGCCGCCACCATCCCACAGTGGAAAATCATCCGGCACGACCTGGGCGTTCAGCGCGAAGGCTTTGAGAAACGCACCCTCCACCGGCAGCACCTTGCGCACCAACACATCCTGTGGCCCGTATTCGCGGATCACCCAGTTGTCACCCATGGGCTCAAAAGGTTCGGGAAACGGGCTTGAAATAAAGACCGTCAGCACACGTACCCCCGTCAGTAACGGGCTGATGAAGGGCAGGGCGGGCAGGTAGAACTGGGCATAGGGCAGCAACGGCTGCCCGGCCTGATTGACCGGCACGCCTTCATCGGGACGGAACAGGAAGACATTACCCAGCCAGCTTTCTTCGTCAGTACCGAGAGGGCGGAAGCCCCCGGCGATAAGTTTCAGTGTGGGGCGGGCCAGGTGGTGTTTGATTTGGTGGAGGTCCATGGCGGAGGCATCCTTGCTATCAGCTATTAGCTAGGCACTCAAGCGTGCCGTCACTTCGTTCAACTGCCCGGACAACCCATGAAGGTTGTGGCTTGCCGCTTCGGTGCGCTGCACATTATCCAGGTTGGTACTGGCAATCGAAGTGATTTCGGTGAGGTTGCGCGAGATATCTTCGGCCACAGAGGTTTGCTCTTCGGCGGCGGTCGCAATCTGACGGTTCATGTCGCGAATGGCTTCCACCGCTTGGGTGATGCGCTCCAGCATAGCGCCGGCCTGATTCACTTGCGCGACACTTTCTTCACTGCGCGTCTGGCCGCTTTCAATCGCCTTGGCCGCGTCCTCCGCGCCGGTTTGCACGGTCTGGATGATCTGATTGATCTCGATGATCGATGTCGCGGTACGCTGAGCCAGGCTGCGCACCTCGTCTGCGACTACCGCAAAACCGCGTCCGGCGTCGCCTGCACGGGCCGCTTCGATCGCCGCGTTCAGTGCCAGCAAATTCGTCTGCTCGGCGATGCCGCGAATGACCTCCAGCACCTTGCTGATGCGGCCACTGTCGGTTTCCAGGCGACGAATCACGGTGGCGGTGTTGACGATCTCGCCACGCATTTGGGTGATGGTGTGAATGGTGTTGCTCATGACTTTTTCGCCCTGCTGCGCGGACTGGTCGGCATCATCGGCCGCCCGTGCGGCATCGGCCGCATGACGCGCCACTTCCTGGGCGGTAGCGGACATTTCGTTCATCGCCGTCGCCACTTGGTCGGTACGGTTGAACTGCTCATTGGTGCCGCTGGCGATGAGGCCGGCGATGGCGCTCAACTCGCCACTGGCGCTGTCCAGGTCATTGGCGCTGCGCTGCAGGCGGCTGAAGGTTTCGGCGAGAAAGTCGCGCAAGGTGTTGGCGGCCACCGCAAGTTTGCCTAACTCGTCTTCACGGGCGCTGGCCACGCGTTCGGCAAATTTACCTCGGCTCAATTGCTCCACGTAGTCGATCAGCTTGCGGATGGGGGCAACCAGGTTGCGGTTGATCAACCAAAGGCTCAACAGGCCGATCAACAGCCCCGAAGCGAGCATCACGACAGTGCCCACCATCACCGTGCGCGCGGCTGCGGCGTTGATCAGCATCGATTGCTCGGTGCCCTGCTTGCGCAGTTCGCTGACCAGTTCGCTCATCTGATCGCTGGTGGCGCGGTCCACACCTTTGACCGCAGCGTCGCCTGCGGCGGGGTCTGCACCGGCGGCGATATAGGCATCGCGACCTTTCTGGTAACCGCTGCCCAACTGACGGTGTTCGTCACGCAGGCGTTCAATGCGGGCCTTGAGTTGGCCGTCCAGGCCTTTCTGGCCGGCCAGCTCGCCGAGGATCCCCTGCACGTCGCGCTGACGGTCTTCGAATTGCTTCCAGTACTTATCCAGATCTGCCGGCTGCTTGCCCCGCAGCAATACGTTTTTCCACTCCTGAACCTGCACCTTGAATTGCAGGTTGGCCTCATCGATCAATTGCGAAGTATGCAGCGGGCCTTCGATCAGGTTGGCGTAGTTTTGCACGCCGTTGGACAGGAAATGAAAGCAGGCCAAGGCAATCAGCAATATCGCCAGCAGGCTGGCGCTCAGCAGCGTGAGGATTTGGCCTCTCAGGGATTTTTGCAGCATGGGTTGGTACTCATGACAGGATTGAGGTGCGCCGGGTTGGGCGTGAAAGACGTCCAAACTTCCCTGTCTGTGGTTTCGGTTGGCGGCTGTGGCCGCGCAAGCTATTAGCCTTGTCATCGGCGGGTTAGAGCGGTTCTTGAGTGGGGGGCGACCAGCGGTGTTGTGAGTTTTTGTTGTCTTTCCCCTACGGATATCCTGTTGTTTGGAGTAGAGATGAAGGGCGGCTTTCGGCCGAAAGCAGTCATTCGACAAAGGGATGGCACTTTGATATCTTTCGGTTGAGTCATTCTGAATCGAGAACTTCCATTTAAGAGAGATTCAATACTGAATCAAAACGCATAACTACCGAACCTAGTGCTTACAACAATGTGGAAAGGAGCTTAAGTATCATGGTCGTTAATGTTCCCGAGTCAGGCGATTTCTACCAGTCAGGAAAAGAGCTTTTCAACTTCGCATGGGATGCCCTGTCAAGTCTGCTTATCGAGCTAGATCAAGCTGACTATTACGGCTTCGACAAAAACGAGGTCTCGGAGAAGTATTGGGCAGGTGCCCAACGTACGCTGACTACGTCATTAGCCATCGTGCAACAAGGCGTCGAATTTGTCCTTAAAGGAAAAATTGCGGCGATTTCACCATATCTATTGATTTCAGACCCCCCATCGCGATGGCCTTCCAGTGAAGTGGGGAAATCGATTGACTTTTCTCAGTTTAGAACTGTAGATGCCCAGGACCTGATTAGAATCCACGATACATTTTCCCCTGTTCCCCTTAGTTCAACATTCGCAGCAAGGTTTCACTCGCTTCGTGAACGTCGCAACGTCATCATCCACTCCGTCGGAAAAAGTAACGCAGTCCAAGTTGCAGAAGTCATCGAAGCGGTTTTGTACATGCACAAGTCACTTTTCCCCGCCGAAACATGGGCCTGGAATCGTAGGAATTTTCTTGAGAACTCGCCGGACTCTGAGCTCGGCGGCGGAGAGTTCGCAATCAATCGAACATGCTGGGAGTTTTCTATAGTCAAAAGTATCCTCAAAAGAGCGGATATTTTAGATTACATGGGTATCGATGCAAAACAAAGGGCTTACCTCTGTCCCGAGTGCCTAGCAGGCGCAAACACTGATGCAGGTTTTGAGTTCAAACTTGCAAACCTTCGCCCAAAGAGCTCTAGTGCAACGCTTCTATATTGCCCCGTATGTAATGTTGAACACGATGTTAGGCGGGAGGACTGCAAAGATGGCTGTCCAGGAAATGTCATATCTGAGGGTGATACTTGTCTCACCTGCGGGAATTAGGCAAGTCATCAATCTTGCTGCTGATCATTCACATAATGTTAGCCCTCCAGCTAGTCTGTTTAGCTGGCATGCCAGGCTACAATCATCACTGACTGAGAAGTTGAACTATTGGCATCAGGGGTGTTCGCTAGCTCCTAGACATTTATCAGAAAATGGACTTTATTATTGATGAGCATCGAAAAGCACACTCTGGCCCTGTCAGCTTTCAGTATTCCATTAGAGTCAGAGGATGATATTCAGTTTAGCTTTTTGAATGTAATAGCTGAGACATTAAAATCATCCAACCCCGAAGGGCAAGTTTTACTGTGCATAAAAATATACGAAAAAATTGAGTCCTTTGACTCCGCGCATGAAAGCGCTCGGTATAGCAGGCCTCAACTTTTAGTTGCGCTGGGTATATTGAGTTTCGTTTCTGGAAGAGACTTTACTATATGTGACATTATAGCTTCACACTCGTCCGTGGTAGTGGAGCATGTTTTTTTTGAACAAATAGAAACACGCTGCCATCTTTATGGTTGTGACCACTCAACGGATCTAAAGGCTATTTGCCACACCATCAATAGCGAAACAAGCTCGCAGAATACTCTACTTTTTTCGCTCTTGGATAGATGGAGAAAGGCACAGCATCAATTATTAGAAAGCGAAGGGCAAGGACTTTTTGAGGATGAGTCAATATTGTCTTTTTTTCACGTATTAGAACTATTGGTGGGTGAGTATCAGACTAAGCAAATAACTGAGGCCGAAAGAAAAATCTCATCATTTTTAATCGATTTAATAGGCGATACATTTAAAAATAGAGGGTCTTCATTGGATGAGAAAGTCAGAGAAAAGACACGTACAATGAAGGATGTTTTGCTTGGTGGTGACTTGCTGTCTGTGGGATCAAGGATAAATTACATGCTTGAGCAGCAGGGCTTGCTGGATGATCGCGTTCAACATTTGATTAGAGAATTAATTTTTGCGAGAAACTCAATTGCCCATGGACGTCAGGTTTTCAGGGAAAGCTTGATCTGGCCATTACCACCGTATTTCATGCTTCACTCAAATCATTTTAATCTGGGCATTTTCATTAGGGTGCTAACTGCAAAAGTTATTGCCACTCACTACCAACTAGAGCTTTGGAGTGATGAGTGGAATAAAACCCTTTTAACTCTTTCGCCATCAATTGATATAATTAAAAACTTCATAAGCTGTAAAAGCTACGCACACTTAACAACTGAACAGTTTTGCTCTGGTGAAGTTGATTCAGTAACTCCCTCATCAATTGTGGAAGCATATATTAAAAGAAAAATTAAGCTTTCAGATGTTGAAAGGTCACTGGAAGGGCATATTGAAAACATAACAATTGATAAGGCGATGCTGGGAGCCGGTGACTCAATATATATTATGATCTTTTTGGCGGATGTCGAGAATCCTGAGTTATCTGAATTCTGCAAAACCAATATTCAAAAAAGTTATGATGGCCGAACTTTTGACGGATCAAACATCAAAGACTACCTGCGATTCCTTGAGTTTTATGATATTAAACCTCGCTGGTTTAGAGAGTGGATAGTTGGCGGTATGGAATATGGTCTCGACAAACCCGGTACCTGACAATCTTCTAACAGCATGCATCACCCGCCGAGTGAAATGTGAGCAGATCAATCTTCTATGACCAACCCTCTTCAAAGGGTCGTTGCTGTTCTTCGCGACAGCCAGATATCGGCCAAACAGCCGATCGCGACCGCCTGTTTTTTAGCCATAAGCGGATCTTCAAAAAATCTACTAAACTGTTGTCAATTCATAGCGAGTGAACGGTAAATCGTTTTCAGGCAGGCTGTGAAATATCAAGCGAGGCGAGACATGGATGAAATACCTGCTCAACTGTTATTGAATACCGACATCAACACCGTCATCGTTCTGGTAGTTGATGATCAACCAATGATTGGCGAGGCCGTACGCCGTAACCTAGCAGGTGAAAACAATATAGAGTTTCATTACTGCGCTGACGCGATGCAGACCGTTATTGAAGCCGAGAAAATAAAACCCACAGTGATTCTTCAAGATTTAGTCATGCCAGGCGTTGACGGTTTTTCACTAATAAACGATTATAAAAAGAACCAGAATACTCGAAATATACCTATAATTGCCTTGTCCACTAAAGAGGATTCAATAGTAAAAAAGTCGCGCCTTTGAAGTTGGTTATAGCGACTATATAGTTAAATTGCCGGACCCCATAGAACTTACGGCTCGGCTTCGATATCATTCCCGATCTTTTAATGCCACAACACAACTAGATCAAGCATATCGCGCCTTAAGAGTTAGTCAGCAGCAGCTTTTAGACACAAATCTATTTTTGCAACGCGCTAACAATAAGTTGCAACGGCTAATACATTCTGATGGCATGACTGGACTGTCAAATCGTAGGCATTTTGACGAATTCTTAGAGACCGAATGGCGGCGCGTCGGCAATGAACATTTAGAGATATCTTTATTGATGATTGACGTCGACTTCTTCAAGCTGTTCAACGATCGTTTTGGGCATTTGGGTGGCGACGAGGCACTAAAAAGTGTTGCATCTGCAGTGCGGGATACGATTGCCAATGAGAATTATTTGCCCGCACGATACGGGGGAGAAGAATTCGCAGCGATCTTGCCAGGAGCGTCGTCAGATGAGGCCAAATTCATTGCGGAAAAACTACGTAAAAATGTGGAGTTACTAAATATACCGCACTGCTCACCAAATGCTGATTCGGTAGTTACAGTTAGCATTGGTCTGGCTACTTTCGCACCGATAGGTTCGGAAAGCAGCAAACTGCTGATCGAGCTTGCTGACAAGGCGCTATATCTGGCAAAGGGCCGTGGCCGTAACCAAGTTGCCATTTATAGGGAAAAGTGAATTCGAGACTTTATATAAGCGTACGAATGGCCGTTTTCTGCCGAAATTGGCGACGTTGGGTGCCTAGTCAAGCTCGACGCAATCGGTGGTCAGTAGAAATGCAAAACGCTGGTCAGCTCGAATGTAAGTAGTTGTTCCAGTAGGGTGCAATTTCGCACTAACCCAATGAGTGGAACTGTGCCTTCAATTTTCCTAGAACTGGTTTTAAGTGAAGTCGTTCGGGCAACCGAGAAGGTTGGGGAACGGTCTGTGCAGGCCCTGTAGTTCAGCCATGAGCATGCGGATAGCGGCGGCGACCTGATGAAGCGTCAGGACTAGCCGAGCCAATCTCGGCGCGCGGTTTGCCAACTCTTGAGTTCGCAGTCTGGCCGGAATGCAAGGCGATTTGCCAGCATCTAGCATAGCTTGTCAAAATGGATCATTGATGCTTTCGGAGGCGCGTTTACATGCTGGGTTTTTTCACGCAGATCGAAGACACGGAGGAGGTGCGCCAAGGCGACGTCATCCGCAAGGTGAATCCCACGAACGGGGAGACCGAGACGCTGGGGATCGTGATAACGGCCGATTGCGACATTGCTCAGCGCAAGGCGGGTAACCGCTATACGTGGCTGGAAATTGTTCCCATGACAGCCTATGTGGAAGGTCCCTGGGCTCAAGAGCAGCTGCGAAAGCTCTCGGAAAAGCGTTCCAAAGGAGTACTGGAATATCTCAATGGCCAGATCCGCAAGCGGGATCTTGGTCTTACAGCGGTGACGCATGAGAATCTGGTGCTATGGCTGCGCAGTAAGTCGGCCGAAGAAATCTTGGCGAGCGTCACCGGCAAATCCCCTGCCGCAGATGACAAGCAGCTACGCAGCCTACAGGCCTTCGCGCTAACGGTGAACTCCGACGAAACCCAGACCGCTTTCAGCCGGTTGAAAGGCGCCTGGAACCTCTACGGTACAGACGAAAAAACCCAACAGGACAACGTACGAGATGCCTTCAAGGACAGCGGTGGCTTTCAGGATTATTTCGTGCTCCCGGAGCTGCCTCGACAGAGCGGTCTGGGTTTTGTGGTTATGCTTCGTTCTATGTGGTCCATTATGGCCTCAGACTTGTACTTCACCGAGCAGGATGCGCGCATCCATGACCACCCGGACGCATTCCATCGCGTAGGGCGTCTCAACGATGGCATACGTTTCTCGATCACACAAAAGCTCGCATTCCTGTTTTCCCGTATCGGTATGCCTACGACCTTCGAATCCGCCTGCGAGACGGCGACTGAGCTTACGGTCGAAGAATTCTTCAAGAAAAAACTCCAGGAGGCATGACGATGACGACGACCGTATCCGCTCTTGTCGTTGACCAGAGGGCGATCAGCATTCTGGACCGGGCGTTCGTAGAGGATGCTTGGCTGCAAAAGTTCGAAGTACCAGAGAACTCTGATGGGCTTCGCCGTGTGGAGGCGAATGGTATCGTCTACCTGCTTTCGGAAAATGCCGAACTCGAAGACGGCTACCTGGTGATCAACACTGGTGTTTTCGGGCCTGCTGCAGGCCTTGCTAGGCTACGCACCGCCTTTGAGCGAGTGATCCGTGTCGCGTTGCGCCACTTCGATCGCAACATAGCTATCCCTATCCAGTGGCAGCCTTATCACGCAGGGCCTCGACTTTCAGTTTTCGCACAGGCTTCCCGAGCCGCCCTGCAGCGAATTTACTTTGATCAATCGCCGGATGGCACCGGCAATCTCTACGCATTTGCTGTTACTAGCAACCCTGCTGATTTGGATGGAGTGCCAGAGGACGATGCGCTGTATCAGCGCGCAATTGAAGGTATCCCAGATGCCCTACTGGCCGACGCGCCCTCGCCTCCCCAAGTTGGTAACTTCGGGGTCCTACTGTCGGAGACCCTGGGCGTCCGGCTGGCAAGTGCGGGAACACTGGAGGAATGGTATCTGCATCGTTTGAACCGTGAGCAACGCGAATTCGTCGATCGACCGCATGACCGGCCGGTACGATTGCGTGGTGCAGCCGGTACCGGCAAGACACAATCGATGGTGGTGAAGTGCCTGCGCGATCTTTACTCTGACACAGAGGGCAATAAAACCTTCGCTTTCCTGACCCATAGCTCGGCATTGGCCCACACAGTCGTGCGTGGCATGCTCCACGCACTTGACCCCACCGAACGCTGGACATCGTTGAAGTGCTCTTGCGAGCAGCCCAGACTTTGGATCGGTACGATCTACGAGCTTGCACAGGAGAAGTTAGGTTACGAGAAAAAGGGCCTGAGGCCCTTGTCGCTGGACGGTCGTGAAGGGCGCGAATTCCAGCGGATGCTCATTGAGCAGGCCATCGACCAGGTCGTGAAAGATGCTCGTATTGTGTTTGACCTGTTCCCCGGCTGTCCTGACTTCCAGGCGCGTTTGGTGAATCATGCAACCGACGCCACGCTCATTGACGAACTCATGAATGAGTTCGGCTGTGTGCTTGACCTGGAGTCGATCAAGAAGGACACCACCGAAGGCAACCGTTATGCGCGTGGGGGCTCCAGGGAGCTCTGGCAGATGGTTTTGCCCACCGAAGCCCACCGGCGCGTGGTGCTGGAGATTCATGACATCTACCGGGCGCTACTGCGTACTGAGCAGATGCTGAGCATGGACCAGATGATCGCCGACTTCGATCGGTACATTGGTACCCATGAATGGGGGGCGCTGCGGGAGCGCGATGGCTTTGATCTGGTGTTCGTCGACGAATATCACTACTTTACCCGCGCCGAGGCAATGTTGCTGCACAACCTGTTCAAGACGCGGGCGCAGATTTCCGGCCGATGGCCCTTACTCATGGCCTACGACATAAAGCAGGCCACAAACGACATCGCCATCAGTGGTGGAATGGAGAGGTTCCGCAACCCGGGCGTTGGGGAGTCCGTATTGACTGAGCTTAAGCAGGTCTACCGTTCAACGCCGCAGATCACCGCGCTCCTGCGCGACCTGGACGCCGCTTTCCCAGCCATGGATTTGGAGGGCGAGTACGCGACTTACGTGGCCGAGTCGCAGCAGGAAAATGGCGAAACTCCGAGCCTAACCATATACGACACCGATATCAACTTGATTGACGGCGTCCTTGACCAGGCCATCCGCAGAGGGCGTAGCATTGATAGTGGCGGTAGCCAGGTGGCAGTGCTCTGTCTGAATGAGGCGCTATTCGACAAGATTCGTGTTGCCGGGAGGGTACGGGAAAGAGTCGTGGCGATAACCACCCGCGAAGACCTCAAGGAGTTACGCAACGCCAAGAACAAGTGCGTCTTCAGCATGCCAGAATTTGTGGCAGGGTTGCAGTTCGACACTGTATTTCTCATCCATTCGGATAGCGCGGACTATGACGAAGACCAAGGCCAGGGCTCGCGCCGCCGTTACGTTTCACGCGTCTACCTCGGAGCCAGCCGGGCAGCGCGCCAGGTCCTGATATCGAGCTCCAAGGAGCACGGTGGGCCCAGCCAACTTTTAGCTGCCCCGCTGGCCAACGGAACGTTGCAGCGCGTTAACTGACGTTCCTCGGGTCGGTACATCGCTGACAAGCAAAAGGGCCCGCTCGGGCCCTTTTGTTTTTCTCGCGCGGTGTTGCAGTAAGTTCACCTAGTCCTTGAAATTTTTCCGGGCCTGAACGAGGGGGACATTGGCGGCCGGGATCTTGATCGTTTTACCGGTTTGTGGGTTGCGATCGATCCTGGCCGATCGCGCACGCACTGAGAAGATGCCGAAGCCAACCAGCGGAACGTCATTCCCACGCTATCACGCGACCGGCTTCGGACTGACTCATGCTGGTGCGTTCGGCGACGTCGTTAATAACCAACTTTCCGTAAACACCATAGTGGGCTCGCTTGTAAACTATTCCAGAGGCCTGCTTGTCACTCCGTAAGTGGCGGGAAGCGGTCGCTCTTGAACGGCTGCTTCTGGCCGATAGCTGCCAGTCACCCAGCAGCTTCTGCCAACGCTCATTTCCTCTGAGAAATAAATGAGTTCCCTTTTGTGCCCCTTACCGCTTCGAAACCGGGTGGCGCCAGGTGATTAAACACCGCCTCCTACAAAACGCAGCCGCAACTGTTGGCGCTGCAGATCATGCGTGGATTCCCTGTTATGGATCGCGGTAACCGTAGCGATTTCAGGCGGGGGGATCCAGCAGGAAAATCAGGCGCGGCTCGATGCTGTCGGGTTGTATCTCGAGAATTGCCAGCGTGACCGGCAATTTGAAACGCCGAGGGCCGGCGCTACCAGGGTTCACGTATAGACGATCGCCGCGCCATTCTATGCGCGGTTTGTGGGAATGGCCGGTGATGATGAGCTTTATGTCTGGATCTACATCGGCGGGGACGTCGGCGATGTCGTGGATAAGGAGAGTATGCCAGCCGTTAAGAGTGCAGGTCAGAAGGTCGGGGAGGTCTTTGGCCCATGGACTGGTGAGATCATTGTTGCCGCGCACGGCGTGGACGGGAGCAATTTTGGACAACTGGACGAGGATGTCCGGGTTGCCGATGTCGCCGGCGTGGATGATCAGGTCACAGCCTTGGAGCGCGCCGATGGCTTCGGAGCGGAGAAGATTGTGAGTGTCGGATATTAGGGCGGTTTTCATGGGCCAATTCTCCGTGGACGTTTCGGGTAGGAGTGACTGTTTTCGACCCAGAGCAGCCGGTGATGGCATGCATAAAATAACCGAAAGTTACCAGTCAGTAGCTTATCCCGACGGTAGCCGATAATCCCTTCTCATCACATTTGCGATATGAACGGAGCCATCTTGCGGGCTGATGGTGAGCGCGGGACTCAATGTCTTGCGGCCTATTTCATTGTGTCTATCACTGCCGGCGCTCTACACGCCCGGCGCATCGAGCCTGCGTTGAGCTACTTGCGCTGCAACTGCTGCCGGATTGTTTCATTCGAAAGGTCAGGACTTAGGATGCGGTTGAGCGATTCTTTCCCTGAGTACATGGATTAAAAATCTCCCGAATACTCTCGCTTGTGCCTACATAGGCTTTGGTACCTGGTACCGCCACAGCCGAGTAATTCTTGCGATCGGTGACCCGAATAAAATTGCCTTGCGCAGCCGTGAAGCTCTCAGTGCTCGGCGGCACCAACACGCTCAGGAACTGGGCTTTCTTGTCGAGGGCCAAGGCACCTCTTACGGTAATGGGCGCCAGCATGGCTGCCCAATGTTCACTGAACAGGTAGAAGGTATCGGCTGCGTCTCTGCCACTTTGCAGGTGGGCACACTGCACATCACTTGCTTTGATGACTTCAGCTTGCTGGTAAATACCGCCCTTATACAGGGCCAGCACTAGCTTGTTCTTCGTCAGCACACCCAAGCCTTGCGTGGCTCTACACACGTGCAAATCACCATAGGGAAATAAGCACCAGTTGGTTTCGGTGATGGTGACGATTTCGTCTGCGCTGAGCTTCAGGTCGCGTTCAATATTGGCGCGGTCTTGCGGGGTTTCGTAAGGGATGGCGCATGCACTCAATAGCGCTGCGAGAGTCAGGGCGAGTAGTGGGGTTCTCATCAAGCGTCCTTTGCTGCTGGAAATTACATGTCAATGACGAATATTTTTACGGATATACAGATCGCGCTGAGTTTAAAGCGCTGTTGGAGAATCTGCTAAAACTCTTCGTTTGAATTTCTCGATACCTAGCGTGCGAATGAGGTCCTTTTTTTGCCAGATGCCACGTCATGCGTTGGCGTCAAAAAGCAGTTATCGTGAGAATTGCTCTCGGCCGAAAACTGCGCAGTTGCGTCATTCGAACCAGCCATCAAAAGCAAATCGCCAAGTCGTCGTACGTGCGTACAACGACGCGGCGATTAAAGGGGCTTTCGCGTCGGGTGCTTGAAGATCAGCCAGCGCACGGCACTTCGCGGTCAAGCAGTCTGGCGGTGAGCAGTACGCCCAGTTCGCTCAGTTGGTGGATCGCCAGGGCGATGTCGCGGTGTTTGCCGTTGAGGTCTTCGGACAGGTCGAGTAGCAGGGTGCTGACGCTGGTGAAGGTTTCGTAGCTGTTGGTGATGAGGGTTTCGTGGGTGGCGTTGGAGGCGACGGTGAATAGCATGTTTGAATTCCTGAGTGTGGCTACCGCCCTTTAGCTACTAAACAGAAGGGTGGCAGCTGTGCGCAGGTTAGTAGACCGGGGAATCCAAACGAAAGCCGGCGCACCCGAAGGTGCCCTGCGCACAGCCACCATCAAGTACAGACAGGAATGTCTGATTGATGCAGCTCATGCACTTTTGTTTGGATAAACCTTCAGGCTACTAAACCCGATCGCCGAGACATTCAGCGACCGAGCCACCTTAATAACGGCCATCCCAGCGCACAAGCTGGCGGATTCTGACCCATGCGTAGGCAAGGGAGCAAGGCGTTGCAGGGGGTTGGGATTTTTCCTGCGGGCTTCGGCGCGTCTGGTCGGGTCAGTGGCGCGCCAGCCGCGCACGCCAGTCGCCCGCGTGTTGCAGGCGGCAGTCTTCTTCGCAATCAAAGTGCACGCAGCGCTCCATCGGCAGGGGCGGCACGTCCGCTTCGTGCAGAGCCGTGGCGGTCAGTTCGCGCATGCGTTGATCGGCACCGCAACTGAGGGCAAGTGCCTTGTTGGCGCGGGTGTCGAATACCCAGGTCACGCGCAGGCTTTGCGGGAAGGCGCTGTAGTCGACGGTGTGGGTCAGCCAGTCGAAGCCTAAGATTTCGGCTTTGGCGGTTTCGCAGGCGTCGGTGAGGGCGGCGGTCAGTTGGCGTTCGAGGCGGGCGCAGTCGCGTTTGGTCAGCGGCATCGGGGCTCCGGTTGTGCGTGGGGGCTTGCGTGCATCATACCGGCAGTCGCGTTTCGAGCGGTGTCACCGTTCACCGTGCTGTTGTAGAGTCGAGCGCACCGCACTGATTACCCAGGAATCTTCATGACATTGACCGTCAATACCTTCCTCGACCTGGCCATGGCCAACCCCGTCAACGTTGAGATCACCGCGCGCTTGCCGGCCTTGGAGGTGGCGCAGTGCATGCTGACGGCGGGCTGTCTGTTCCAGGCGGTGTGGAATCATCAGGCGCAGCGGCCGGCGGAGGCGGGGGTGAAGGACTATGACGTGTTTTACTTCGATGAGGACCTGTCCTACGCGGCGGAGGATGCGGTGATTCGAAGAGCCGAGGCGTTGTTCAAGGACCTGGGCGTCAGCGTGGAGGTCAAGAACCAGGCGCGCGTTCATCTCTGGTATGGGCAGCGCTTTGGCCGGCCATACCCGCAGTTGCAGTCGGCCCGGCAGGGGGTGGACCGGTATCTGGTGGCGGGTACGTGCATCGCTTTGGACATTGCCACCGGTGAGGTGTACGCGCCCTATGGGTTGGCGGATGTGGAGCAGGGGCTGCTGCGGATCAATCCGCTGCATCCGGAGCCGCAATTGTTTGCTGAAAAGGCCAGAAGTTATCAGGTGCGCTGGCCTTGGCTCAGGATTGTGGAGCCGGACTGAGACCAGGGCGATGCGCGGGCTGCGGTTTGAAGGGCGACCGAGGCGATCCCATCGCAGCCTCGCTGGGGCTCGACAGCTCCCACCTTTGATCTCAGCCGCCTCCCAGGTTCAGCAGCTATCCGATTACGGCACTTGCTGCGACTACCAGCCACGGTGGCAGCTTCCAGACCATCAACGCCGCGAGGGCGAGCAGGGCGAAGGCGAGGTCGTAGAGGGTGAAAATTGCGCTGGTCCACACCGGTTGATACAGCGCCGCCAGTAACAGGCCCACCACCGCTGCGTTCACGCCGGCCAGTGCGGCTTGCGTGCGCGGGCTTCGGCGCAGGCTGGCCCAGAAGGGCAGTGCGCCGAAGATCAGCAGAAACGACGGCGCGAAGATCGCCAGCAGGGCGATCAGGCCGCCCAACCAGCCGGTCGGGGCGTGGCTCATCGAGGCGCCAAGGAACGCGGCGAAGGTGAACAATGGGCCGGGCACGGCTTGGGTGGCGCCGTAGCCGGCGAGGAACAGGTCGTTGCTTACCCAGTGCGTGGGCACCACTTGGGCTTGCAGCAACGGCAACACCACGTGACCGCCGCCGAAGACCAGTGAGCCGGTGCGGTAGAAAGCATCGACCAGGGCGAGCGTGGGGTGGGTGACCCAGTCGGCAAGGATCGGCAAGCCCACCAGCAACAGCAGGAACAGCGCCAGCCACAGCGTTGCGGTGCGGCGGCTGATGGCGATGGGCAGCGCGTCGGGCTCTGGGTGGGTCTCGGGCTTGAACAGCAGCAGGCCGGCCACGCCTGCTGTGGCGATGACCGCGACCTGACTCCAGGCGGACGGTTCCAGCAGCACCAGGGCGGTAGCGCCCAGCATCAGTGTGATCCGCGCCCAGCCGCGACACAGGTTGCGCGCCATGCCCCACACGGCCTGCGCCACCACCGCCACGGCGACCACTTTAAGGCCATGCAGCACGCCATTCGGAAGGGCGGCGCCATAACGCGACAGGCCCAGGGCAAACAGGATCAGGGCGATGGCCGACGGCAAGGTGAACCCGGCCCAGGCTGCCGCCGCGCCAGCATATCCTGCGCGCGACAGGCCCAAAGCGATGCCGACCTGGCTGCTGGCCGGGCCGGGCAGGAATTGGCACAGGGCGACCAGTTCGGCGTAGCTGCGCTCGCTGAGCCAACGCCGGCGGGTGACGAACTCTTCGCGAAAATAGCCCAGGTGCGCAATCGGCCCGCCAAAGGAGGTGAGGCCCAGGCGCAGGAAGATCAGGAACACAGACCAGGGCGTGCTGCGGTGAGTGGAAGCCAAGAGGGGGCGCTCTGATGAGGTGGTTGAACTGGGCAACGTGCGGTGGTGTGGCCACCTTACCCATTTTTCATGACGCGCAGAAGAGATGGCCTGGCTGTCATTTTTGCCGCGTATAGGGAATTTATGCGCGCCCGTTCGAGTCACTGAAAAACACAGTGTTGCT
Source organism: Pseudomonas orientalis (assembly GCF_001439815.1). Lineage (GTDB taxonomy): Bacteria > Pseudomonadota > Gammaproteobacteria > Pseudomonadales > Pseudomonadaceae > Aquipseudomonas > Aquipseudomonas orientalis. The sequence goes on from NZ_JYLM01000001.1 coordinate 523,768, forward strand.
TTCCACCATTGCCCCTCAAGGACCGACCATGACCTTTTTCATCTTCCTGCTCGCCTGCGCCGCCGCCGCCAGTACCGGCGTGATCTTCAAACCCGGCGCCTGGTACGAATCCCTGGTCAAGCCCAGCTTCACCCCGCCCAATTGGCTGTTCCCGGTGGCGTGGACCATTATCTACCTGCTGCTGGCTTGGGCCGGTTACCGCTTGAGCCTGATCCCCGGCAGCGAGCTGGTGCTGGCGCTGTGGGCGGCGCAGATTGCGTTGAACACGCTGTGGACACCGGTGTTCTTCGGCGCGCACCGCTTGCTCGCCGGGATGGTGATCATTGTGTTGTTGTGGCTGACCGTGGCGGCGATGGTGGTGCTGGCGGTGCGCCTGGACCTGATTACCGGCTTGATCCTGTTTCCTTACCTGGCGTGGCTGTGTGTGGCGGCGGCGTTGAATTTCTCGATTCTGCGGAATAACCGTTGATGGCTTACCAACTCTGGCCCGCCAGCGAGGCCGAACTGGCCCAGATGCGCCGTTTCAATCAGAAGCTTTCGTGGATGCCGCGCTTTAAAGTCCGCAACCGCGTCACCCCGCGTGTGATCCAGGCACTGCTGCGCACCGGTCAGCGGTTCAAGAAGGCCCCTGTGGTGGAATGCAGGCTGGTCGGCGGTGTGCCGGTGCGCATCATGCGGCCCGACGGTGCGCCCAAAGGCGTGGTGCTGGATATCCACGGCGGCGGCTGGGTGATCGGCAACGCGCAGATGAATGACGACCTCAACCTGGGCATGGTGCGTGCCTGCGGCGTGGCGGTGGTGTCGGTGGACTACCGGCTGGCGGTCAACACCCCGGTCGAAGGCCTGCTGGAAGACTGCCTGAGCGCTGCGCGCTGGCTGTTGACGGACTGCACGGAGTTTGCCGGGTTGCCGGTGTTTTTTGTCGGCGAGTCGGCCGGCGGGCACCTGGCGGCGGCGACCTTGCTGGCGTTGAAGCAATGGCCGGCGTTGCTCGAACGCGTCGCTGGCGCGGTGTTGTACTACGGGGTCTACGACTTGACCGGCACGCCAAGCGTGCGCGCGGCCGGGCCACAGACGCTGTTGCTGGACGGGCCGGGCATGGTCGCGGCGCTGCGCTTGCTCACGCCGGGCATCAGCGACGAAGCGCGTCGACAGCCGCCGCTGTCACCCTTGTATGGTGACTTTTCCGGCCTGCCGCCGGCGTTGATGTTTGTGGGCGAGTTGGACCCGCTCAAGGACGACACGCTGCTGATGGCCGAGCGATGGGGCGGGGTAGAAGCGCACTTGTTGCCGGAGTCGGCCCATGGGTTCATTCATTTTCCGCTGGCGATGGCGGACAGCGTGTTGGCGTACAGTCGTGCCTGGATCACGCAGCACCTGCATCGAGTGGGAACTACAAAGCTGATCGCTGAGTCAGGTTAATCAGTTGTTTCCCATTACAAGGATGCCCGCATGCCTGTTTACACCTTGAACTACCGGTTCAATGACGAACCGCGCACTCATACATTCGACCTCAAGCAGTCCGGATTGCCTGTGCATGAAGCGGCGATGCATTTGCTGCAGTTGCACTTTGGCGATGCGGAAAACGGCTTGATCCTGCCTGCTGCGGATGCGACGCCGGAGGAAATCCTCGAGCAGGCGCGGGTGGTGGGAATCACCCATATCAAGGTGGTATGAGCCCACCAATCCGGTAGGGCAGGCGACACCGATGCGCTGGCCTCTGGTGTTCCAATGTGGGAGGGGGCTTACCCCCGATAGCGGTGGGTCAGTGACTGATGCTTTTACTGACACGCCCTCATCGGGGGCAAGCCCCCTCCCACAGTTGGATCACTGCGCGCCGTCGAACGGGTCCGTCAGGTAACGTCTCTGCGCGCCCAATCCGGTAGGCTAGACGACACCCATGCACCGGCCTCTGATGATCAAAGGTGGGAGGGGCCCCCTCCCACATTTGGATCACTGCGCGTCGTCGAGCGGGTTCGTCAGGTAAGGTCTCTGCGCGCTCAGTGCGGCGGGACAGACGACACCCATGTACCGGCCTCTGGTGATCAAAGGTGGGAGGGGGCTTGCCCCCGATAGCAGTGGGTCAGTTACTGATGCTTTTGCTGACACGCCCTCATCGGGGGCAAGCCCCCTCCCACATTTTGGATCACTGCCAGCTGTGCCGCCGTCACAGGGTTCAACTGCAGCGCAGGCGCAGGATTTGCGCGCCGTCGAACGGGTCCGTCAGGTAGTGACCCTGCACCCCGAATGTCTCGTGTAACCGCTCCGGTGTCAGTACCTGCAGCGGCGTGCCCAGCGCCACCAGGCGCCCACGGTCCAGCACGGCGAGGCGATCGCAGGTCAGCGCCTGGTTCAGGTCATGCAGGGCGATCAAGGTAGTGACCGGCAAACCCTGCACACCTTTGAGAATTGTCAGTTGATGCTGGATATCCAGGTGATTGGTCGGTTCGTCCAGCAGCAGGATTTGGGGCCGTTGCGCCAATGCGCGGGCGATGTGCACGCGCTGGCGTTCGCCGCCCGAGAGGCTGCGCCAGGCGCGGTGGTTCAGGTGGGTGGCGTCCACGTCGTGCAGGGCCTGGCGCACGATGCGGTCGTCTTCAGCGGACCACGGGCTCAGTGCCGACAGCCACGGCGTGCGGCCCAGGGCCACGGCGTCGAACACGCGGATGGCGTCGTCGGTGTCGGCCTGTTGTTCCACCAAGGCCAATTGCTGCGCGATGGCGCGGCGGGATAACTCACCCAGGCGCTTGCCGCCCAGGCGCACTTCGCCGCTGGCCGGGGCGCGCAAGCCGGCGAGCAACTTGAGCAGGGTGGATTTGCCCGAACCGTTCGGCCCGACGATGCCGAGGGTTTCCCCCAACCGTACGTCCAGATCAATATCGCGCAGCAACTCGGCGTCACGTACCTTGAAGCCCAGGCCGGTGCAACTGAGTACCGTCATCGCGCATTCCTCCGGCCGATCAGGATCAGCGCAAACACCGGCGCACCCACCAGTGCCGTGACCACGCCTACCGGAATCACCTGGCCCTTGATCAAGGTACGCGACAGCACATCCGCCGCAATCAGGAACAAGGCGCCGCCCAGGGCGCTGGCCGGCAACAGGCGCGAGTGTCCGGTGCCGAGCATCAAGCGCACGGCGTGGGGGATCACCAGACCGACAAACCCGATGGAGCCGACAATCGACACCATCACCGCCGTCACCACCGCCGCGCAGCCCACCAGCACAATCTGCACGCGGCGCACCGGGATGCCCAGCGAGGCCGCCGAATCAGTGCCGAAGGTAAACGCATCCAACGCACGTCGGTGCCACAGGCACACCACCAGCCCCGCAATCGCCACCGGCACCGCCAGCCACACCGACGGCCAGCGCACGCCGCTGAGGTTGCCCAACAGCCAGAACATGATGCCGCGGGCCTGTTCGGAACTGGCGGATTTGGTGATCAGGAACGCGGTGAGCGCATTGAACAACTGCGAACCGGCAATGCCGGCGAGGATGATCTGGCCGGTGCCGCTGGACGAACCGCTGGCCCGCGCCAGCAGGATCACCAGTGCGAACGCGGCCATGGCGCCGACAAAAGCGCCGGCCGACAACGAAATCAGACCGCCGCCCACCCCGAGCAAAGCAATCAGCACCGCACCGGTCGAGGCGCCGGCGCTGATGCCCAGCAAATACGGGTCGGCCAACGGGTTGCGCAGCAACGATTGCAGGATCACCCCACAGGTCGCCAGGCCCGCGCCACAGGCACCGGCGACCAGGGCGCGGGTGAGGCGGTAGTTCCACACCACGCCTTCATCGATGGGGTCGAGCACATAGCCGGCCGCCCACAGTTTATTGGCAAGCACTTGGAGCACTACCTGCGGCGAGATAGCGGTTTCGCCGATGGCCACGCCGGCAAGCAGGACGATCAGCAGCAGCGTGAGGGCGAGCAGGGTCCGTATCATTGCGGCAGGTCATAGCCGTCGATGGCGGCCGCCAGTTGTTCCAGGCCGTCGAAGGTGCGCAGGCTGGCCTGCAGCGCCAGGGCGTCGAGGATGATGATACGGTTGTGCTTCACCGCGTCCATGTTGCGCGTCACCGGGTCGCTGCGCAGGAAGGCCAGCTTCTTTTCATGGTCGTCGGCGGGGTAGCGGCGGCGGTCCATGCGCGCGATCACCAGGAAGGTAGGGTTGGCCTTGGCGATGGTCTCCCAGCCGACGGCGGGCCACTCTTCATCGGACTGCACCACGTTGCGCAGGCCGAGGGTTTGCAGCATGAATTGCGGTACACCTTTGTGGCCGGCCACGTAAGGGTCGCTGGCCATTTCGGCGCTGGAGAACCACACCAGCGCGCTGGCCTGCTTCAAGCCTTTGCCCTGCGCGGTGGCGATCGACCTTGCCAGGCGCGCCTTGAGGTCATCGGTCAGTTGCTGGCCGCGCGCTTGCACGTCGAAGATCTCGGCCAGTTGGCTCAGGCCCTTGTAGATCGTCTCGATGCGAAACGGCTCCAGCCGCGTGCCGTCGGCGCCTACCAGGTTGTCCTTGCCTTCGCAGTCGGAGGGCAGCAGGTAGGTGGGGATATTCAGTTCGTGAAACTGCTCGCGGGTGCCCACCACGCCTTGGGGGCCGACCACCCATTCCAGCTCGGCGGCCACCAGTTGCGGGCGCTTGGCGATCACCGCCTCGAAGCTCGGCTCGTTATTGGCCAGGCGTTCGATGCTGGCGTTCTGTGCCTTGTACTGCGCCAGTACATCGTTGAACCACAGCGACGTGCCGACCACTTTATCGCCCACGCCCAGCGCATACAGCATCTCGGTGGCGGCCTGGCCGATGGTCACGCTGCGTGCTGGCGCTTGCGCAAAGGTGAGGTGGCTGCCGCAGTTTTCCAGGGTCAGCGGGTAGTGGGTCGGCGCGGCTTGGGCCAGGGCGCAGACACCCAGGCCGATGATCAGGGCCGTAACGCGTGGCAGCATGGGGCAATCTCCGTTTGAACCGTCGGTGAAGCAGGGCAGGGACGGTTCGGAAATACACCCGCGCGCGCCGCCGGTCGGGCAGCGCAAGGATGGCCTTCCCGGACACCCCGCCGGTTAGTGAGTCACTTGGCCGGCAGGTCTCCTGACTGATGCGTCGTCGCCAGGCTCCGGCCTTCCCGGACAACGTCCAGTGGCAATGGGGAGCAGGCTCGGCACCTACAGTTGCGGGGGCAGTTTCGATTGACGTCGCGGGCGGCGTTTCGAATTCCCTATTAGTCCCGTGGGGGAACCGGCGGCGCTATGGTAGTCGATCACGGCCTGTAGGAGCGAGCTTGCTCGCGAAGCACTTTAGAGCACCGCGGCGTATCAGGTTGCCCGCGTTATCGTTGACGTCTTTCGCGAGCAAGCTCGCTTCTACAGTGGGCCGTGGTCAGAGTCGGATATCCTGCGGCCCCTGGATCAGCGCTTCGATCCGCGTCCCCGTGGCGCGCTCCTCGTTGCTGAAGCCGTCGTAGTCGGCCAGGTTGCCGAAGCGGATGCCGGTCAATTGTTCGATCTGCAACACACTGCGCCGGTAGGTTTTGAGCGGGCCGAAGACCAGGTCCAGTTGGCCCAGTTCGCTGCGCTGGTCGATCATGTAGGCGCTGGCGGAAGGTTTGCCGTCGTCACTGAGGTAGGCCACGACTTTCCAGAACGCCTGGGGGATTTTCACGCCACGGTACAGGCGGTCGTCGTCGGCGAACACCGGGCCGGTGAATACGCTGGCGCGGGCTTTCCAGCGCTGGGTGTTGTCGAGAATGTAGTCCTCCAGTTCCAGCCAGGTCTTCTGGTTGAAGCCGCTCATCTGCGGTGAGCAGTTGGTAAAGTGGAAGGTGTCGAGGTTGGCGGTGTTCGCCTCGTCGCCCCAGTTGGGGTCCTGGCGCCGCACCAGATGGCCACGGTCCAGGCCATTGCCGGCGTAGAGGTCTTCGCCCACTTGGGCGTCGAGGGGCAGGCGGCCGTCGTAGGCCCAGGTGTCGTTGCTGCGCACGATATCCACGTGCTTGTCGCCGTCGATGTTGACGCCGACATACAGCGCCAGTCGTCGGGCGCGCGACATGCTGATGGAAAAGTGCGTGTAGTCCAGGCGCCCGGGCTGGGCATCACCTGCCACGGCCGAGTCAAGGGTGGGCCAGTGCACCGCGAAGCTGCCGAGAAAGTCCTCGGCGAAGCCGCGCCGGTTCTGCAGGTCCTTGGCTGCGGTGACACGCGGCGTCGCGGCCCTGGCCTCCAGCAAGGATGGGCTGGGCGTGATCAATGGACGAAGGTCGGCAAGCCTTGGGCGATAGGACAGGTCGATTTTGACGTGGCGTGCGGGCATGGGGTATTCCTTATGGGGCCTCGGATAAACACGACTGCAACATGATTTCATGACAATTTGGCCCAGGCGGCAAACCCGCGTCTATCCTGAAGTCGTCAACCGGCCGTTCACCACACGCCAAAAAGGAGCCAGCTTATGTGTGTTCGCCAACCGCGAAATCCGATTTTCTGCCTGATCCCGCCGTACATGCTCGACCAGATCGCGCGCCACGGTGACAAAGCCCAACGCGAGGTCGCGTTGCGCACGCGCGCCAAGGACAGCACGTTCCGCTCGTTGCGCATGGTCGCCGTGCCCGCCAAAGGCCCGGCGCGCATGGCGCTGGCGGCGGGCGCCGAGAAACAGCGCTCGATCTACAGCGCCGACAACACCGACAGCCTGCCCGGCAAGCTGATCCGCGGCGAAGGGCAGCCCGCCAGCGGTGATGCCGCGGTGGACGAGGCCTACGACGGCCTGGGCGCGACCTTCGACTTTTTCGACCAGGTGTTCGACCGCAATTCCATCGACGATGCCGGCATGGTGCTGGATGCCACCGTGCACTTCGGCCAGGACTACAACAATGCGTTCTGGAATTCGACCCAGATGGTCTTTGGTGATGGCGACCAGCAGCTGTTCAACCGCTTTACCGTGGCCCTCGACGTGATTGGCCATGAATTGGCCCACGGAGTCACCGAGGATGAAGCCAAATTGATGTACTTCAATCAATCCGGTGCGCTGAACGAATCGCTGTCGGATGTGTTCGGGTCGCTGATCAAGCAGTACGCGTTGAAACAAAAGGCCGAGGACGCCGATTGGCTGATCGGCAAAGGGTTGTTTACCAAAAAGATCAAGGGCACCGCCCTGCGCTCGATGAAGGCCCCCGGCACGGCGTTTGACGATAAATTGCTGGGCAAGGACCCGCAGCCGGGGCATATGGATGATTTTGTGCAAACCTATGACGACAACGGTGGCGTGCACATTAATTCCGGCATTCCCAACCATGCGTTCTATCAGGTCGCCACCCGTATCGGCGGTTTTGCCTGGGAGCGTGCCGGGCGCATCTGGTACGACGCGCTGCGTGACGCGCGGTTGCGGCCGAACTCGGGGTTTCTGCGTTTTGCACGTATCACTTACGATGTTGCCGGGCGTCTGTACGGCGCGAACAAGGATGAGCAGAAGGCCGTCAAGGAAGGTTGGAAAGCGGTGGGTATCAACGTCTGACACGCCGCCTGGGCGGTGAGGAACAGCCATGCGAATCTCGATCAAGGAAAACGGCGGCCCGGCGTATTTTCCGGGCTTGGCCACACCCCGCAGTGTCGAGCTCGATGCACTGCCCGAGCAGGACCAGCAGGAGTTGCGGCAACTGATCGAGCAGTCGAAGTTTTTCCAGTTGCCGCAAAGTACTCGACCCTCCGGCAATCCGGGGCAGGTGCATTACACGCTCACCGTGAAAGAGGGCGAGCGTGAACACACGGTGTGCGTATTGGCGCCGGTGAAGTCGCAGGCACTGGATGGGTTGGTGCAGTGTGTGCGGCGGCATATTCGCTGATTGCTGAAAGGCGGATACGGTCCTCAGGGTTACCTAGGTCCAAATGTGGGAGGGGGCTTGCCCCCGATTGCGGTGTGTCAGTCTCAGTATCTGTAACTGAACCACCGCCATCGGGGGCAAGCCCCCTCCCACATTTGATGTGTATTGAAGCTTGGGCTGTTTATTGACGATCGAGCCATACCGTCTGTGCATTACAGAACTCGCGTACGCCGAAGTGCGACAGCTCACGGCCGAATCCGCTTTTTTTCACGCCACCGAATGCGACGCGCGGGTCGGAGACGCTGTAGGCGTTGACGAAGATCCCACCGGTTTCCAACTGGTCGGCGATGTCCCGCGCTTTGGCCGGGTCGGTGGTGAAAATACTGGCGGTCAGGCCGAATTCGCTGTCGTTGGCCAGCGCCACCGCATGCTCGGCGTCGCGGGCGGTGATGATGGACGCGACGGGACCGAACAGTTCCTGTTTGAACGAGGTCATCTGGTCGGTGACGTCAGCCAGTACGGTGGGCTCGTAATAGTTGCCTGCGCCAGCCACCTTGTTGCCGCCCAGCAGCAGAGTCGCGCCTTCTTCGAGGGTGGCCTGGACCTGGCCATGCAGCTCATCGCGCAAGTCAAAGCGCGCCATGGGCCCGATGTAGGTGGCAGGCGAGGTCGGGTCGCCCACCACCAGGTTGCGGCTGGCTTCGACGAACCTGGCGGTAAAGGCTTCAACCACGCCTTGCTCGATGATCAGGCGCTTGGCGGCGGCGCAAACCTGGCCGCTGTTCTGGAAGCGGCCGATCAGCGCGGCCTGTACGGCGGCGTCGAGGTCAGCGTCGTTGAGCACGATGAATGGGTCGGAGCCGCCCAGTTCCAGCACGCATTTCTTCAGTGCTGCACCGGCCTGGGAACCGATGGCGATACCGGCACGTACGCTGCCGGTGAGGGTGACGGCGGCGATGCGCGGGTCGGCGATGGCGCTGGACACACCCTCGGTGGTGACGTTGATGACTTCGAACAGGCCTTCAGCGAAGCCGGCTTTCTGGAACGCCTGCTGGATCAGGTAGGCGCTGCCCATCACGTTCGGCGCATGTTTAAGCACGTAGGTGTTGCCGGCGAGCATCGTTGGTACGGCGCCGCGCAGCACTTGCCATACCGGGAAGTTCCACGGCATTACCGCAAGGATCGGACCCAGCGGGCGGTATTCGATCCGGGCGCTGCCGTTGTCCACCAGGGTCGGCTCCGGCGCGAGCATGGCGGGACCGTGCTGGGCATACCACTCGCTGAGCTGGGCGCATTTCTCGATTTCGGCGCGGGCCTGGGCGATGGGTTTGCCCATTTCCAGGGTAATCATTTGGGCCATCGCTTCGGCCTGGTCACGCAGGGCATTGGCCAGGGCCACCAGCAATTGCGCGCGCTGGTCGACCGGTTGGCGGCGCCAGGTGCGGAAGGCTGCGGTGGAACGGCTGAGCGCGGCATCCAGCTGCGATTGGCTTTCATACGCGTAGCTGCCAATGGTTTCGCCATTGGCCGGGTTGATCGACAAGGCGTGGGTCTGATGAGCAATAGCGTTCATGGCACCGTCCTGCTGGGGTGATGGGATGGAGGCCAGCGTACGGTGCTGGATCTTTTCTGGAAACTGAATAATATTAAGCAATACATTCACGAATGGAGAATGAATTGGATCTGGTTCAGTTGGAAATCTTCAAGGCTGTTGCCGAACAAGGCAGCATCAGCGCCGCCGCGCAATTGATTCACCGGGTGCCGTCGAACCTGACCACCCGGATCAAACAACTCGAGCAGGATCTGGGCGTGGAGTTGTTTATCCGCGAGAAAAGCCGCTTGCGCCTGTCACCGGCCGGGTGGAATTTCCTTGGCTATGCGCGGCGTATCCTCGATCTGGTCCAGGAAGCCCGCGCCACGGTGGCGGGGGAGGAGCCCCAGGGCGCCTTTGCCCTCGGCTCGCTGGAAAGTACCGCGGCGGTGCGAATTCCTGCGTTGCTGGCGGCGTATAACCAGCAGTACACCAAGGTCGAGCTGGACCTGAGCACGGGACCGTCGGGCACGATGATCGAAGGCGTGCTGTCCGGGCGGTTGACGGCGGCCTTTGTCGATGGCCCGGTGCTGCACTCCACCCTGGAAGGCGTGGCAGTGTTTGAAGAGGAGATGGTGGTGATCGCGCCGCTGCACCACGGGCCGATCACGCGCGGGCAGGATGTGTCTGGCGAGAATATCTATACCTTTCGCTCCAACTGCTCGTATCGGCATCATTTCGAGCGCTGGTTTTCACAGGACGGTGCGGTGCCGGGCAGGATCTTCGAAATCGAGTCCTACCACGGCATGCTGGCGTGCGTCAGCGCCGGGGCAGGGCTGGCCTTGATGCCACGCAGTATGCTGGAAAGCATGCCGGGGGCTGCGGCGGTAAGCGTTTGGCCGTTGAGCGATACGTTTCGGATTCTGCATACCTGGCTGATCTGGCGCCGAGGCACGGTGTCGCAGAGTCTGAACAGCTTCGTAAAACTGCTGGAGGAGCGCGGGCTTGCAGCAGCCTGAATCGAATGTGGGAGGGGACTTGCCCTAATCTTGTAGGAGCGAGCTTGCTCGCGAAAATCGTCAACGATAACGCCGTGTTCCTGGTAGCCCGCGGTGTCTTTGAGTTCTTCGCGAGCAAGCTCGCTCCTACGGTATCGGGGGCAAGCCCCCTCCCACATTTCGCTCATCAGCCACCAAATTGCAGGGTGCCCATGGCCAATTTTGCCATCAGCGCGGTCGCGCCCAATTGCACCAGCCACAACGCCAGGCCACCGAGGAACACCCCCAGCGCCACTTGCAGCACCAGGCTTTTCTGGCGCTTGGCTTGCGGCGCGCGTGGAGCATAGTCGTGCAGTTCGTCGCGGTCGGCGCGCAGGTCCAGGTCGTCGTCTCTCATAGGGCTCTCACAGCAAAGGGGCAGTCGGTGTGCAGTCTAGTGGGTTCGCCAACAAAAAGGGGGAAGCCCTCGGCTTCCCCCTCGTTCAACGCTGGCAGGTTTACAGCACCTGAACGATTGCCTGTGTGACCGCGGCAATGTTCGACTGGTTCAGCGCCGCCACACAGATACGGCCGGTGTCCAGTGCATAGATGCCAAATTCGCTGCGCAGGCGGGTCACTTGCTCAACCGTCAACCCGGAGTAGGAGAACATTCCACGCTGGCGACCGACAAAGCTGAAATCGTGGCCGGGAGCAGCCTTGGTCAGCTGCGCCACCATCTGCTCGCGCATGCCGCGGATGCGCAGGCGCATTTCGGCCAGTTCGGTTTCCCACTGGGCGCGCAGTTCAGGGTTGTTCAGTACCGCCGCAACGATCGCTGCGCCGTGGGTGGGCGGGTTGGAATAGTTGGTACGGATCACACGCTTGACCTGGGACAGGATGCGCGCGCTTTCTTCCTTGGAGTCGCCGACGATGGACAAGGCGCCCACGCGTTCGCCGTACAGGGAGAACGACTTGGAGAACGAGCTGGACACAAAGAAGGTCAGGCCCGACTGCGCGAACAGGCGCACCGCGGCGGCGTCTTCGTGGATGCCGTCGCCGAAGCCCTGGTAGGCCATATCAAGGAACGGCACCAGGTTCTTGGCCTTGATCACGTCCAGTACGTTCTGCCAGTCCGCCGGGCTCAGGTCGACGCCGGTCGGGTTGTGGCAGCAGGCGTGCAACACCACGATGGATTGTGGCGGCAGGGCGTTGAGGTCTTCGAGCAGGCCGCTACGGTTGACGTCGTGGGTGGCGGCGTCGTAGTAGCGGTAGTTCTGCACCGGGAAACCGGCGGTTTCGAACAGTGCGCGGTGGTTTTCCCAGCTTGGGTCGCTGATGGCGACGACGGCGTCGGGCAGCAACTGCTTGAGGAAGTCGGCACCGAGCTTCAGCGCGCCCGTGCCACCCACGGCCTGCACGGTGACCACACGGCCGGCTTCGAGCAGTGGCGACTGATCACCGAACAGCAGGGTTTGCACGGCCTTGTCGTAGGCCGCGATGCCGTCAATCGGCAAGTAGCCACGGGCGGCATGCTGCGCCACGCGAATGGCTTCCGCTTCGGCAACGGCACGCAAGAGCGGAATCTTCCCCTCCTCGTTGCAGTAAACGCCCACGCCAAGGTTGACCTTGGTGGTTCGAGTATCGGCGTTGAATGCTTCGTTGAGGCCCAGGATTGGATCGCGTGGTGCCATTTCGACAGCGGAGAACAGGCTCATTTTTGCGGCAGCTCTATGGGGGAGGGGAGGGACGTGTCGCGCTCCAGCCGGTTGCACTAGAGCGGTGCACAAACGGGGAGCTAGTATAGAGGCCATCACGGCTGAGGGCGACAGCGGAAATGGCTTTTCGGCCAAGTTTTTCGCTTTAATGGCCGACCGTTAGTCTTATTGCAGATTGATCCCGGACCGCAGGTAGGACGATTGCCTTGAAACCCGACACCTTCGTCACCACTACTACGGCTATCATGGTTTTTTCCTGCAACCTGCGATGATTATTCGTGGGTTGCTGAGCTATTTCGTCCCTGGCGGTGTTGAGTCTGGGGTGACCACACGAGGTACGTTATGTCGGATTTCCAGCTCGTCACCCGTTTTGAACCCGCCGGCGACCAACCGGAAGCCATTCGCCAGATGGTCGAAGGCATCGAGGCCGGCCTGGCGCATCAGACGCTGCTCGGGGTGACCGGTTCAGGCAAGACATTCAGCATCGCCAACGTGATCGCACAGATCAATCGCCCGACCCTGGTACTGGCGCCGAACAAAACCCTGGCCGCGCAGCTGTATGGCGAGTTCAAGGCGTTCTTCCCGAACAACGCGGTGGAGTATTTCGTCTCCTACTACGACTACTACCAGCCCGAAGCCTATGTGCCGTCCTCCGACACCTTCATCGAGAAAGATGCCTCGATCAACGACCATATCGAGCAGATGCGGCTGTCGGCGACCAAGGCCCTGTTGGAGCGCAAGGACGCGATCATCGTCACCACGGTGTCGTGCATCTACGGTCTGGGCAGCCCGGAAACCTATTTGAAAATGGTGCTGCACGTTGATCGGGGCGACAAGCTCGACCAGCGCGAACTGCTGCGGCGCCTGACCAGCTTGCAGTACACCCGTAACGACATGGACTTTGCCCGCGCCACCTTCCGCGTGCGCGGCGATGTGATCGATATCTACCCGGCCGAATCCGACTTGGAAGCGATCCGCATCGAGCTGTTCGACGATGAAGTCGAAAGCCTGTCGGCCTTCGACCCCTTGACCGGCGAGGTGATCCGCAAACTGCCGCGCTTCACCTTCTACCCGAAAAGCCACTATGTGACCCCGCGTGAAACCCTGATGGGCGCAATCGAGGGCATCAAGGTCGAACTGGCCGAGCGCCTGGAATACCTGCGCGCCAACAACAAGCTGGTGGAAGCCCAACGCCTGGAACAGCGTACCCGCTTCGACCTGGAGATGATTCTGGAGCTGGGCTATTGCAATGGCATCGAAAACTACTCGCGCTACCTGTCGGGTCGCGAGTCCGGTGCGCCGCCACCGACACTCTATGATTACCTGCCGCCGGACGCGTTGCTGGTGATCGACGAGTCCCACGTCAGCGTGCCGCAAGTGGGCGCGATGTATAAGGGCGACCGTTCACGCAAGGAAACCCTGGTGGAATACGGTTTCCGCCTGCCCTCGGCGCTGGATAACCGGCCGATGCGTTTCGACGAATGGGAAGCCATCAGCCCGCAGACTATCTTCGTCTCCGCCACGCCCGGCAACTACGAGGCCGAACATGCCGGCCGGGTCATTGAGCAGGTCGTGCGACCGACCGGTCTGGTGGACCCGCAGATCGAAATCCGCCCGGCGCTGACCCAGGTCGACGACCTGCTGTCGGAGATCAACAAGCGCGTGGCCCTGGAAGAGCGGGTGCTGGTCACCACCTTGACCAAACGCATGTCCGAAGACTTGACCGATTACTTGGCCGACCACGGCGTGCGCGTGCGTTATCTGCACTCGGACATCGACACCGTGGAGCGTGTGGAAATCATTCGCGATCTGCGCCTGGGCACCTTTGACGTGCTGGTGGGCATCAACCTGCTGCGCGAAGGCTTGGACATGCCCGAGGTGTCGCTGGTGGCGATCCTGGACGCGGACAAGGAGGGCTTCCTGCGCTCCGAGCGTTCGCTGATTCAGACCATCGGCCGTGCGGCGCGTAACCTCAACGGCCGGGCGATCCTGTATGCGGACCGCATCACCGGCTCCATGGAGCGGGCGATCGGCGAGACCGAACGTCGTCGCGAGAAGCAGATTGCGTTCAACCTGGAACACGGCATCACCCCCAAAGGCGTGTTCAAGGATGTGGCCGACATCATGGAAGGCGCCACCGTGCCCGGCTCGCGCAGCAAGAAGCGCAAGGGCATGGCCAAGGCCGCCGAAGAAAGCGCCAAGTACGAGAACGAACTGCGCTCGCCGAGTGAGATCACCAAGCGCATTCGGCAGTTGGAAGAGAAGATGTATCAGTTGGCGCGGGATCTGGAGTTCGAGGCGGCGGCGCAGACGCGCGATGAGATTGGCAAGTTGCGCGAGCGGTTGTTGGCTGTCTGATCTGTGGTGGCTTCACTGGCCTCATTGGGGGCAAGCCCCCTCCCACATTTGACTGTATTCACACATGCAGATGTGTGAACCCCATTCAGTGTGGGAGGAGGCTTGCCCCCGATGGCCGCGCCTCGGTCTCCCGGAATCACCCAAGCTGGTGTTACCATTCGCCCCTTGTTTCAATTTTCAGTTTCATCGCCCATTCGAGACCAGCCATGACCACCGTCCGCACGCGCATTGCGCCATCGCCTACTGGGGATCCCCACGTCGGCACTGCTTACATCGCCCTGTTCAACTACTGCTTTGCCAAGCAGCACGGCGGTGAATTCATCCTGCGGATCGAAGACACCGATCAACTGCGCTCGACCCGTGAGTCGGAACAGCAGATTTTCGATGCCCTGCGCTGGCTGGGCATCACCTGGGCGGAAGGCCCGGACGTCGGCGGCCCCCACGGCCCGTATCGCCAGAGCGAGCGCAGCGATATCTATAAGCAGTACACCCAGCAGTTGGTGGACATGGGTCATGCGTTCCCGTGCTTCTGCACCGCCGAAGAGCTGGACCAGATGCGCGCCGAGCAACAGGCCCGTGGCGAGACACCGCGCTACGATGGCCGCGCGCTGCTGCTGTCCAAGGAAGAAGTGGCCGCGCGCCTGGCCGCCGGCGAGCCCCATGTGATCCGCATGAAAGTGCCGAGCGAAGGCGTGTGCGTGGTGCCGGACATGCTGCGCGGTGATGTCGAGATTCCGTGGGACCGCATGGACATGCAGGTGCTGATGAAGACCGACGGCCTGCCGACGTACTTCCTGGCCAACGTGGTCGACGACCACCTGATGGGCATCACCCATGTGCTGCGTGGCGAAGAATGGCTGCCGTCGGCGCCCAAGCTGATCCTGCTCTACGAATATTTCGGCTGGGAACAGCCGCAGCTGTGCTACATGCCGCTGCTGCGTAACCCGGACAAGAGCAAGCTGTCCAAGCGCAAGAACCCTACGTCGGTGACCTTCTACGAGCGCATGGGCTTTATGCCTGAAGCGATGCTCAACTACCTGGGCCGCATGGGCTGGTCGATGCCGGACGAGCGCGAGAAATTCTCGCTGCAGGAAATGGTCGACAACTTCGACCTGTCCCGCGTGTCCCTGGGCGGGCCGATTTTCGATATCGAGAAACTGTCGTGGCTCAACGGCCAGTGGCTGCGTGATTTGCCGGTGGAAGAGTTCGCCAGCCGTGTGCAGCAGTGGGCGTTGAACCCTGAGTACATGATGAAGATTGCGCCATTGGTGCAGGGCAGGGTAGAGACGTTCAGCCAGGTCGCACCGTTGGCCAGTTTCTTCTTCGCCGGGGGCGTGAACCCGGATGCCAAGCTGTTTGAGTCCAAGAAACTCTCGGCTGATCAGGTTCGCCAGCTGATGCAGTTGATCCTGTGGAAGCTCGAAAGCCTGCGCCAGTGGGAGAAGGATGCGATCACCGCGACGATCCAGGCGGTGGTCGAGTCCCTGGAACTGAAATTGCGCGATGCCATGCCCTTGATGTTTGCCGCGATTACCGGGCAGGCCAGTTCGGTGTCGGTGCTCGATGCGATGGAAATCCTCGGCCCGGACCTCACGCGTTTCCGTCTGCGCCAAGCCCTTGATTTGCTTGGTGGTGTCTCGAAGAAAGAAAACAAGGAGTGGGAAAAGCTGCTGGGCGCTATCGCTTAAGCAGACCCATGTAGAGACGAAACCCCGGTTTTCCGGGGTTTCGTCGGTAAGTGATTGTTATCCCGGCAAAAAATTTTGGAAATTGTTGAAAATAAATTTGACACGTTTCGAAACCGCCATTAAGATTCGCCCCGTCCTCACCGATGAGGGGCTATAGCTCAGCTGGGAGAGCGCTTGCATGGCATGCAAGAGGTCAACGGTTCGATCCCGTTTAGCTCCACCAATTTACAGATTCGAGGTCTGGCCACACCGTCCTTGAATCGATCGGCACTCAGCGCCGATCAGCTGTACAGAAGGTTTTGTCCCCTTCGTCTAGTGGCCTAGGACACCGCCCTTTCACGGCGGTAACAGGGGTTCGAGTCCCCTAGGGGACGCCAGTTTCAACAAGCAGCTCGAAAGGTCTGCTGCGCCGCCAGGCGAAAAATCGGGGCTATAGCTCAGCTGGGAGAGCGCTTGCATGGCATGCAAGAGGTCAACGGTTCGATCCCGTTTAGCTCCACCAATCTACAGGTTCAAGGTCTGGCCACACCGTCCTTGAATCGATCGGCACTCAGCGTCGATCAGTTGTACAGAAGGTTTGTGTCCCCTTCGTCTAGTGGCCTAGGACACCGCCCTTTCACGGCGGTAACAGGGGTTCGAGTCCCCTAGGGGACGCCACGATTACCCGCTCTGCGGGATTTTTAAGGGTCATTCAATTATTGAATGGCCCTTTTGTTTGTCTGGCGTTTGGCCAATTCTCTTTCCACGTCCTTTCTTCTGTTCTGACCAATGGTCGTGTTTGTCGCTTGCGCAATATTATTATGGTAATAATATTCAACCCATGAGAGACGGAGGCTTTGATGAGCGATAAAAAAGCGCAAACACGCGAACGCATCCTGCAGGCGGCCAGCGCGGCATTGATTCAGCGCGGCCCGGCTGAGCCGAGTGTCGGTGAAGTCATGGGCGCGGCAGGGCTGACGGTGGGTGGTTTTTATGCGCACTTTGAAAGCAAGGATGCGCTGATGCTGGAGGCCTTCACTCAGCTGCTGGCCAAGCGTCGCGCGGCGATTGAAGACCTGGACGCCCAACTGACCGGTGAAGAGCGCAGGAGCCTGGTGGCGGCGTTTTACTTGTCACGCAAGCACCGCGATTCCACCGGCCAGGCATGCCCGCTGCCGGCGACCGTCGGCGAGATGGGTCGTTTGCCGGACGAATTCCGTCAGGCATTGAACGAGCATTGCGAGCTGATGACCGCTCAACTGGCGGCCAGCCCGGAAGATACCGACAAGGCCCTGGCCGACATGGCGCTGATGGTCGGTGGCCTGACGCTGGCGCGGGCCCTGGGTCCGGGCGAGCTGTCCGATCGTGTGCTGCGCGCCGCCAAGTCGGCGGTACGCTGAAGAGGGGTTCACAGCATGGGCGGCTTGACCTGGGTGCGTGGCTTCAACGGTACTGTCGGCCGACTGGCGCCGCAAACGGTGGCCAACCGGATGCGCCGCACCTTCATGACGCCCCGCGCGCTGCCGCCGCGGGCGTGGGAGCTGCCGGTGCTGGCGCAGTCGGAGCGCATCACCTTGCGTTTCGGCCTGTCGGCGCTGCGCTGGGGGCAAGGGCCGGCGGTGTTGCTGATGCACGGTTGGGAAGGCCGGCCAACGCAATTCGCCAGCCTGATCACGGCGCTGGTGGAGGGCGGCTATTCGGTGATTGCGCTGGATGGCCCGGCCCATGGGCAGTCGCCGGGGCGTGAAGCACACGTGCTGCTGTTCGCCCGTGCCATGCTTGAGGCTGCGGCTGAGCTGCCCCCGCTGCATGCGGTGGTCGGCCACTCGATGGGCGGTGCCAGCGCGATGCTGGCGGTGCAGTTGGGGCTGCGCACGCGGGCGTTGGTGAGTATTGCGGCACCGTCGCGGTTCCTCGATGCGCTGCGCGGTTTCACACGCATGATGGGTTTGCCGCCGCGCGCGTGTTTGGCGTTTATCCAGACGGTGGAACGGGCTTTCGGCATGCCGCTAAAGCACCTGGATGTCGCCCGCTACCAGATGAACCTTCCCGGCCTGATCGTGCATGCCGAAGACGATACGTTCGTCCCGGTCAAAGCCGCGCAAACTATCCACGAGGCCTGGGTGGGCAGCCGTCTGATGCGGATGGAGCAGGGCGGGCATCAGAAAGTGCTGGCCGATCCACAGGTGATCGAAGGCATACTCGCTCTGTTGGCGGCCTGTCATGTACAGGAGCGCCAGAGCGCCTGATACACTGCGCCGGCCGACATCAATCGACTGGAGCAAGGCATGGGCTGGGATCTGGCAACGCCGTTCATCATCGACCTGCAGGTCGCCGCTGAAGACATCGACGGCCTGGGGCACGCCAATAACGCGGTGTACGTGTCCTGGCTGGAGCGTTGCGCCTGGCGCCATTCCCAGCGCCTGGGGCTGGACCTCACCGAGTACCGGCGCCTGGACCGCGCCATGGCCGTGGTGCGTCATGAGATCGACTACCTGGCGGCCGGCTACGAAGGCGACGAACTGCAACTGGCCACCTGGATCGTCGATTGGGACCAGCGCCTGAAGATGACGCGCCGTTTTCAACTGGTACGCCCGCGGGACGGTGCCACCTTGCTGCGTGCGCACACCACCTTTGTTTGCATCGAGCTGTCCAGCGGCCGGCCCAAACGCATGCCCGCCGAGTTTATCGAAGGATATGGACCTGCGC
Source organism: Pseudomonas orientalis (assembly GCF_001439815.1). Taxonomy (GTDB): domain Bacteria; phylum Pseudomonadota; class Gammaproteobacteria; order Pseudomonadales; family Pseudomonadaceae; genus Aquipseudomonas; species Aquipseudomonas orientalis. The sequence goes on from NZ_JYLM01000001.1 coordinate 542,538, forward strand.
TGACGGGGGGTTAACGGTTGTTGCGGGAAACCCAGTAAACTGCGCCACGATTTTTGTTGAGTGTTACCCATGCAAATTGCTTTGGCGCCCATGGAGGGGTTGGTCGACAACATCCTGCGGGACGTGTTGACCCGCGTGGGCGGTATCGACTGGTGCGTGACCGAATTCATCCGCGTCAACGACCGCTTGCTCACCCCAGCCTATTTCCACAAGCTCGCTCCGGAACTGCTGCAGGGTGCCCACACCGCAGCGGGCGTGCCGCTGCGCGTGCAATTGCTGGGGTCTGACCCGGTATGCCTGGCGGAAAACGCCGCCCTGGCCTGCGAGTTGGGCTCGCAGGTGATCGACCTCAACTTCGGCTGCCCGGCCAAGACCGTCAACAAGTCCCGTGGCGGCGCGGTGCTGCTCAAGGAGCCGGAGCTGCTCAACCGGATCGTCGAGCATGTGCGTCGCGCGGTTCCGGCCCATATCCCGGTCACCGCCAAAATGCGCCTGGGCTTCGACAGTCCGGATGGCGCATTGGTCTGCGCGACTGCGCTGGCCGAAGGCGGCGCTGCGCATATCGTGGTGCATGCCCGTACCAAGACCGATGGCTACAAGCCGCCGGCCCATTGGGAGTGGATCCCTCGGGTGCAGGAGGTGGTCAAGGTGCCGGTGTTTGCCAATGGCGACATCTGGAGCGTCGAGGACTGGAAACGTTGCCGCGAAGTCAGCGGCGCCGAAGACATCATGCTCGGCCGTGGCCTGGTGGCGCGCCCGGACCTGGCGCGGCAGATTGCGGCGGCGCGTGCAGGGCAAGAGGTGATGGAGATGACATGGGCGCAGATGCAGCCGATGCTCCAGGATTTCTGGACCCAGTCGGTGGCGCAATTGACTGAGCGCCAGGCGCCTGGCCGCTTGAAGCAGTGGCTGGCGATGCTGACGCGCAACTACCCCGAAGCGGTGGAGCTGTTTACCGCCCTGCGCCGTGAGACCGGCCTGGAGCAGGTCAGTCGCCTGCTGGAGATGCCTCATCCGGTGGCTGGCTGAGCCCAGGCAATCGAGTTCTTGCATCCGACTTCCATAAAGGCGCCACCGCAGGCGCCTTTTTTACGCGTGCGAGTTAACACAAACCATGGGCGAGTAATTACGTGGAATGTTGTCGACGAGTGACATTCCTACAGAGTATTAACGCGTGTGACCACACCGGCGTATCGAAAAAGCCATAAATCAAGGCTTGGCGGAAATTGTCCATGAGGCAAAGTCTGATAATGCGCTTTGGTTTCCTTATATGAACTGCGATTTGCGGAACTCGATAGCTCAACTTCCCACGAATGGAGGGACTGAAACAGCGCTGTTGTTTTTCAGTCAATAAAACTATCACTCTTTCTGACCCTTAATCGGTCGGTTGTATGAAATAAAGGAACGTGCGTATGTCTATGTCGATTAACACTCCGCCGCTGGTAAAAGTCGATACCTCCGCTTTGGAGCAACAAACGGTTTCGAACAATAAAGTTACTCTCAAACCGACCACTCTATCTCTAGGCACGACACCTCTTCAGACGTCACTGCGTCCCGATAATACGGCAGTTACCCCCGAGACCGCTCTGAGGCAGTTGTTCGATATGCTTGAAGGTATCTTCAGGGCCATGCGCGATATATTTTCGGGCAAGACACCGGTCAAGCCCGACTCAGGCAAATTGCCTGTTGCACCGGATACCAGCAAAGAGCTGGTTCAGCCGGATATGGGCAAGCTGCCGGTGAAACCGGATAGCAGCAAAGAGCTGGTCAAGCCGGATATGGGCAAGCTGCCGGTGAAACCGGATAGCGGCAAAGAGTTGGTCAAGCCGGATGCAGGCAAGCTGCCAGTGCTGCCGGATACCGGCAAAGAGCTTGTGAAGCCGGATGCAGGCGGGCTACGGGTGCTGCCACAACCCAATGATCCTTCGGTCAACCTGCCTGGCGGGAATAAACCGCACCCCATGCCGCTCTCCCCAACGGTGCCCAGGCCCGAGATAAGCGTAAACAACGACCCCAAGACAAACGTAAACGTGAATGTGGTGGTCGGTCATTGCCACTGCCCTGATGGAAAACTCTCGCCGGACCGCCTGCCAACGCCAAAGGTTTCCACGGATACCAAGCCCCAGCTACCTGTGCAGTTGGATACCAAACCCCAACTGCCTGTGGGGCCGGATACCAAACCTCAGCCACCCGTGCTTCCGAGCAACTTCCCAAGGCCCAATGTGCCAACGGATACCAAACCGCAGCCCCCTGTGTTGCCGGACGCCAAGCCAACACCATTGCCCGACGCTCCCACTCCGGATCTGACCAGTCCGGGCCCTGCTGACGACCGATCTTCTGGCAGGCATGGGCGCTTTAATCATCGGCTAAGTTCCAGGTTCTAAAGACAGTCATCGCGTTTCAGTCTTTTTATAAGTGCAGGCATTTTTTCGAAATTATATGTCGAAGAGATGCCTGTGCACGGAGAACTCTATGTCACTCTTTGCAATTAATAACATTGCGCGGGTCATCGATGTAAGGCAGTCATTATCGGTCGATGCACTCAGCGCAAGTAATGAGCCCACTGTTCAATCAAGTGTCAGTCATGCATCGGTCGGGGCGACGCCTGAGATAAGGTTTGGTGATATATCGCAGCGTTCGGCGGCTGTCGGCAATGAGGCGCAGGCGATCAATGCAGTTGTGGCTCTATTCGCTTCTTTTTTTACTCAGTTACTCGCGCTGGTCGCTGATAAAAAACAAAAGAATATGCCTGACGCTATTCCTTCACCTGTTGTTCCGCAGGTAACCCCCCAACCGGTATTGCCAAAACCGGATGCCGCAGCAAGCATTCCGGGTTTGTCGAACAAGCGCGGCGGCGTGAAGCCCGACAATATCTGGAGTGGCTTTCGCCAGGGCCCGGATGGCAACTGCGTGACGGTATCGGCCATCAAGGCTGCGATGCACCGATTCGGACAAAGCCCCACGGATATTTTCCAGGAAGTGGCCAAAACCAATGACGGATACCATGTCCTCATGCGCGACGGCTTTCGGCTCACATTGTCCGATCGCGAATTGGTCGAGGGCAGCCGGGGCGCCAAATTCCATGGGCCCGACAAAGGCATGCTCAAGGATGCGCAGTTCCTGTTTTCCGTCAGCGCCAAGCGTGCGCAGATGGAAAACAACGATCGGACGGCCGGTCGCAGTTATCAGGCTGCGATTCGTAGCCTGAACAACGGGGAGGACGAAACCGGTCCGGGCGAAGGCTTTCTGCGCCTTGGGTTGAGAAAACACATGAAACGAGTGCGGGTGCGTGATCTGGCCCAGGGACAATTGGGTATGGTGAACCGTACCGGGCATTCGGTGGCGGTCATCAACGGCCGCGAGGAGTTATGGGGAAAACAGGGGCGAGCCCCCACGCATGGTCAGGCCGTTGCACTGATTTGACCATGATGCACCTGGGCAGGGATAACCCAGGGTGCATTTGTTTCCACGCGGCGTTTCAAAAACGCCTATTCCAGTAACTGCCTGAACCCCTCCATCGGCAATGGCCGGCTATGCAAGTACCCCTGATACACATGACAGCCGAGCTTTTGCAGGAACGCCAGTTGCTCCACGGTTTCCACGCCTTCGGCAATCACTTCCAGATTCAGGCTGCGGGCCATGGCGATAATGGCGCGGATGATTTCAGCGTCATTGGGATCGTGAGTCGCGTCGCGCACAAACGACTGGTCGATTTTCAGCGCATCCACCGGCAAGCGCTTGAGGTAGGTCAGGGATGAGTAACCGGTGCCAAAGTCATCCATTGCAAAGCTCACGCCGAGTTTTTTCAGGCGACGCATCTTCATTACCGTGTCGTCCAGGTTCTGGATCACGATACCTTCGGTAATTTCCAGCTTCAGCAAACTGTAGGGCAGCTGATGGTGCGTGAGGCTGCGCTCGACCCGTTCCACAAAGTCGTTCTGGCGAAACTGCTGCGGACTGATATTTACGCACAGGCTGAAATTCAGCGGGTCCACCAGGCCCTCGGCAATCAACCGCGCAAATGCGCCGCACGCTTGATCGAGGATCCAGGTGCCCACCTCCAGGATCAAGCCGCTGTCCTCCAGCACCTTGATGAATTCGGCGGGCGACTGCGCTCCCAGTTGCGGGTGCTGCCAGCGCACCAGGGCCTCGGCGCCGACGATCCTGTTGCCACGCGCATCCACCTGAGGCTGGTAGTGCACGCTGAACTCACCGCGTGACAGGGCCAGGCGCAGGTCGGTTTCCATGCGCAGGCGCTCGCTGGCGGTTTTCTGCATGCTGTTGTGAAACATCTGGGTGGTGTTGCGCCCGGAATCCTTGGCGCGGTACAGGGCGATGTCGGCGCGCTTGAGCAGGTCGGCGGGGGTGGTGCCATGGTCGGGAATCAGCGCCACGCCGATGCTGGGCGTCACCTGCAAGCGGTGGCCGTCGAGGAACATGGGTTCAGAGAGCAGTTCGCGCAGGGTATCGGCCAGCGTCTGCACCTGGCCGCTGACTTGCGTGCGTGAGCCTTCCAGGCCGCTGAGCAGCACCACGAACTCATCGCCGCCCAGGCGCGCCACCGTATCTTCCGTGCGCACACTGGCTTCCAGGCGTGCGGTGACGATTTTCAACACGGTATCGCCCACCGGGTGACCCAGGGAGTCGTTGATATGCTTGAAGTGGTCGAGGTCGAGAAACAGCAGGGCGCCGCGCAGGTTGTGGCGCTTGAGCAGGGCGATCTGCTGGCTCAGACGGTCCATCAGCAGCGCACGATTGGGCAGGTTGGTCAGCGGGTCGTGATAGGCCAAGTGGCGGATCTGTGCCTGGGCATTCTTCAGCAGGCTCACGTCACGTGCGGTCAATAGCAGGCATGGCGTTTCATTCAAGGTAATCGGTTCGACCGACACCTCCACCGCCAGCACCTCGCCCCGCTTGTTGTGCCAAAGCATCTCAAGGTGATGGATGCGTCCCTTGATCTGCAGTTCGGCCAACAGCGCGGTGCGCTGGTTTTCATCGGCCCAGATGCCAATCTGGTACAGGGTGAGGCCGATGGCTTCTTCGGCGCGATAGCCGGTCAGGCGACAAAACCCATCATTGACCTCCACGTATCGACCCGTGTCGCGCTCGGTGATCGAAATGGCGTCGGGGCTGGAATGGAAGGCCTTGGCGAACTTCTCTTCGCTGGCCTTGAGCGCCGCCTCCGAGCGTTGCTGCTGGGTGATATCGCGCAGGGTCGTGACGATGCATGGCTGCCCGTTGACCTTGATCAGGCGGCTGGAAATCACGCAGGTCAGGCTCTGGCCGTTCCTGGCATGCACCACGATGGCCACATTGCTCAATGACTGTTCGCGAATCACCTGCTGGATGCGTTGCAGGCGCTTGCTTGATTCATCCCACAGGCCGATCTGCTCGGCGCTTTTGTCGATCACTTCGGCGGCCGTCCAGCCAAAGGTCTGGGTGAACGCCGGATTGATCTCGATAAACTCGCCGCTGTCCTGGCAAGTGACGCAGATAGGGTCGGGGCTGGCCTGGAACAGGCTGGCGAATTTTTCTTCGGAAGCGCTCAGGCGTTGCTCGCGCTCCACCTGATCGGTGATGTCGAGCAAGGTGCCGGCCATGCGCAGGGGCTTGCCGGATTCGTCGCGATACAAACGTGCGCGGCTTTCAAGGTAGCGCACGCTGCCGTCCTCGGCGGGTACGCGGTAGGTCAACTGGTAGTTGCCGTCCGGGCCTTCGCGCAAGCTGCGGTAGGCGTGGCGCATGCCCTCGCGGTCTTTATCGGACATGCCTTCAAAAAATGCATCGAAGGATTCATGGAACGGTTCGCTCGGCAGGCCATGGAGCTGGGCGGCACGGGCCGAGCCGTAGAGCATGCCGGTAGGGATGTGCCAGTCCCAGGTGCCCAGTTGCGCCGAGTCCAGCGCCAGGTCCAGGCGCTCCTGGCTGTCCTTGAGCGCTTGCTCGGCGTTTTTGCGCTCGGTGGTGTCAAGGAAGGTGCTGATCAGATAGGCCTCGCCGTCCAGTTCGACCTTTTGCGCACTGAGCGTGCCGTCGTGGATCTGGCCGTTGCTGGCGCAGAACTGCACTTCCATGGTGATGGATTCACCTTTGCGCTGGGTGGCCAGGACCAGGTGCGTGCGCTGCTCCGGATGACGCCACAGGCCCAGTTCCAGGGTGGTACGGCCAATGACTTGCGCCACCGGCCAGCCGAACAGCAGTTCGAAATGATGGTTGGCTTCGCTGATCCGGCCGTCGGCCTGGCGCGTCAGCAGCACCATGTTCGGGCACAGGTGGAAGAGGGTGGCGAAGCGTTTTTCGGAGTGGCTGAGGGCGTGTTCCCGCTCGCGCTGGTGGGTGATCTCGCGGATCACCCCGATCATTCGGCGCCTGCCGTTTTTGTCCGGCACCAGGCTGCCATTGATTTCCAGCCAGTGCAGGCTGCCATCGGGCCATTGGATACGGTGATGCATGGCCTGTTCGACCGGCTCGCCGGCCAGCACTGCATGAAACGCCCGCACTACGCGGGCGCGGTCTTCCGGCGCCAGCAGGTCGAGGTAATTGAGGTCGTTGGGCAGGGGCTGGCGCGGATCGTAGCCAAACAATGCCTGGGTGCCCCGAGACCAGCTGATTCTTCCCGTGTCGATTTCCCAGCACCATGCGCCCAGCCGCGCGGCATTGAGCGCCGACAGCAGTTGCGGTGCACTGTCCCAGCGTTGTTCCGCCTCTTGTGGGTCCAGGGCGTAGATGCGGGGCAGTGGAGGCACGGAATCAACGGGGTTGGGCATTATTCAAAGGGCCTCGGCTCGATGGGAAGACAGCGCGGTTTGCTTGAAACCCGAGGCCGCACGAGGTCATGCCGGTGTCCCTGGCGGATCGACCTGGGCATCCAACAGGCTCATGAAAGCCCGCGCAGCGTTCGACAGCGTCCTTTCGGTGTGCACGATATAGCCTAGCTGGCGACGCAGCTGTATGCCCGGCAAAGCGATACTTGCCACCTGATCATCCAGCATGGTGCGTGGCAACACACTCCACGCCAGACCAATGGACACCATCATCTTGATGGTTTCCAGGTAGTTGGTGCTCATCGCGATGTTCGGCGTCAGGCCCTGGGCCTCGAACAGGCGGCTGACAATATGGTGGGTAAAGGTGTTGCCGCCGGGAAACACCGCAGGGTGCCCGGCGATATCGGCCAGGCTGACGGAGCCGTGGCTGATCAGGCTGTGTTCGGGGGCCACCACGAAATCCAGCGGATCGTCCCACACCGGCGTCGCGCGCACCAGGTTGTGCGGCTCGGGCGCCAGGGTGATCACCGCCACTTCGGCGCGGCCGTGGAGGATTTCTTCGTAGGCCACTTCCGAATCGAGGAATTGAATATCCAGCGCCACGCTCGGGTATTGCCGAGTGAAGGTACGCAGGATCGGCGGTAGGCGATGCAGGCCGATATGGTGGCTGGTAGCCAGCGTGAGGCGCCCGCTGACTTCTCCGGTCAGGTTGGTCAGGGCGCGACGGGTGTCATCCAGTACATTCAGGATCTGATAGGCACGCGGCAGCAGGGCCCGCCCGGCTTCGGTCAGGCCCACTTCACGGCCCAGGCGATCGAACAGGCGCACCTTCAATTGTTGCTCAAGGCCGGCAATGCGTTTGCTGATGGCCGGTTGGGTCAGGTGCAGGCGTTCACCGGCGCCGGAGAAGCTGCCGGTCTCGGCGATGGCAATAAAGGCATTGAGGTTGGCCAGGTCCATGGTGCTATTCCAGTTGGTAATCCAAAGCATAAAAAATATGAATTTGAGTTATTTAATGTAGCGCCATACCATCAGCCTCACAAGCCAAAGGGTTATTGAAAGCCCGGCGCATAGAAACACCGCTGATGAGGACCGACTGATGGCCGGCAAAACGCTGTACGACAAGCTTTGGGATTCCCATGAAGTGAAACGTCGCGATGATGGATCGTCGCTGATCTACATCGACCGTCACATCATCCATGAAGTGACCTCGCCCCAAGCGTTCGAAGGCCTGCGGCTGGCCGGGCGCAAGCCATGGCGCGTCGACTCGATCATCGCCACCCCGGACCACAATGTGCCGACCACCCCGGAGCGCAAGGGCGGGATTGATGCCATTGTCGACACCGTGTCGCGTCTGCAGGTGCAAACCCTTGACGACTATTGCGACGAGTACGGCATCACTGAATTCAAGATGAATGACGTGCGCCAGGGCATCGTCCACGTGATCGGCCCGGAGCAGGGCGCGACCTTGCCGGGCATGACCGTGGTATGCGGCGACTCCCATACCTCCACTCACGGCGCGTTCGGCGCCCTGGCCCATGGCATCGGCACTTCAGAGGTGGAGCATGTGTTCGCCACCCAGTGCCTGGTCGCCAAGAAAATGAAGAACATGCTGGTACGCGTCGAAGGCCAGTTGCCATTTGGCGTGACTGCCAAGGACATCGTGCTCGCGGTGATCGGCAAGATCGGCACCGCCGGCGGTAACGGCCATGCCATCGAGTTCGCCGGCAGCGCCATTCGCGACCTGTCCATCGAAGGCCGCATGACCATCTGCAACATGTCCATTGAAGCCGGTGCCCGCGTAGGCATGGTCGCGGCGGACGAGAAAACCGTCGAATACGTCAAAGGTCGTCCTTTCGCACCGGCTGGTGCTGACTGGGACGCCGCCGTCGAAGCCTGGAAAGATCTGGTGTCCGACGCCGACGCGGTGTTCGACACCGTGGTCGAACTCGACGCTGCCCAGATCAAGCCGCAAGTCAGTTGGGGTACGTCGCCGGAGATGGTATTGGCCGTCGACCAGAACGTGCCGGACCCGGCCCGGGAAACCGACCTGGTCAAGCGCGGTTCCATCGAGCGCGCTCTCAAGTACATGGGTTTGAAAGCCAACCAGGCAATCACCGATATCCAACTGGATCGCGTGTTCATCGGCTCCTGCACCAACTCGCGGATCGAAGACCTGCGCGCGGCCGCCGTGATCGCCAAGGGCCGCAAGGTGGCGTCGACCATCAAACAAGCCATCGTGGTGCCGGGTTCGGGCCTGGTCAAGGCGCAAGCCGAGGCGGAAGGCCTGGACAAGATCTTCCTCGAAGCCGGTTTTGAATGGCGCGAGCCGGGCTGCTCCATGTGCCTGGCGATGAACCCGGACCGTTTGGAGAGCGGCGAGCATTGCGCGTCGACGTCCAACCGTAACTTTGAGGGCCGTCAGGGCGCCGGTGGCCGTACCCACCTGGTCAGCCCGGCCATGGCCGCCGCCGCCGCCGTCAACGGTCGTTTCATCGACGTTCGCGAATTGATCTGAGGAATACCCGATGCGTGCTTTTACACAACACACAGGTTTGGTTGCGCCGTTGGACCGTGCCAACGTGGACACCGACCAGATCATCCCCAAGCAGTTCCTGAAGTCGATCAAGCGCACCGGTTTCGGCCCGAACCTGTTCGACGAATGGCGCTACCTGGACGTGGGCTACGCCTACCAGGACAACTCCAAGCGCCCGCTGAACAAGGACTTCGTGCTCAACGCCGAACGTTACCAGGGCGCCAGCGTGTTGCTGGCCCGGGAAAACTTCGGTTGCGGTTCCAGCCGTGAACACGCGCCGTGGGCCCTGGAAGAATATGGCTTTCGCAGCATCATCGCGCCGAGCTACGCCGACATCTTCTTCAACAACAGCTTCAAGAACGGCCTGTTGCCGATCATCCTGAGCGACGCCGAAGTGGATGAGCTGTTCCAGCAAGTGGAAGCGAATGTGGGCTACCAGTTGACGGTGGACCTGGCCGCACAGACCGTGACCCGCCCGGATGGCAAGGTGTATCACTTCGAAGTGGACGCCTTTCGCAAGCACTGCTTGATCAATGGCCTGGACGATATCGGCCTGACCTTGCAGGACGGCGATGCGATTGCGGCGTTCGAAAGCAAGCACCGGGCGAGCCAGCCGTGGTTGTTTCGCGATTGATGTAAGCAGGACCGCCGCTATCGGGGGCAAGCCCCCTCCCACCTTTTGATCTGTGAATACATTCAAATGTGGGAGGGGGCTTGCCCCCGATGAGGCCAGAACAAACACCACAAGGTCCATTGAGGAAACCCCATGACCACCACCGCCCACACCCAAGTCGTGCAAAAACAATTCGGCGAACAGGCTGCCGCCTACCTGAGCAGCACCGTTCACGCCCAAGGCACCGAATTCGCACTGCTCCAGGCCGAACTGGCCGGGCAGGGCAGTGCACGACTGCTGGACCTGGGCTGCGGTGCCGGTCATGTCAGCTTCCATGTGGCGCCGTTGGTGAAAGAAGTGGTGGCCTACGACTTGTCCCAGCAAATGCTCGATGTGGTGGCCGCCGCTGCGCAAGATCGCGGTTTCACCAATATCAGCACCGTGAACGGCGCCGCCGAGCGCCTGCCCTTCGCCGACGGCGAGTTCGACTTCGTGTTCAGCCGCTACTCGGCCCACCACTGGAGCGACCTCGGCCTGGCCTTGCGCGAAGTGCGCCGGGTACTCAAGCCGGGCGGCGTGGCGGCGTTCGTGGATGTGTTGTCACCGGGCAGCCCGTTGCTTGACACTTACCTGCAAACCGTCGAAGTGCTGCGCGATACCAGCCATGTGCGCGATTACTCTGCCGCAGAGTGGATGCAGCAACTGAGCGAGTCCGGTCTGCATGTGCGTAACAGCCTGCGCCAGCGCCTGCGCCTGGAATACACGTCGTGGGTCGAGCGCATGCGGACCCCGCCGGCGTTGCGCGCAGCCATCCTTGAACTGCAACAGGCAATGGGCCAGGAAGTGCGCGACTATTACGAAATCCAGGCCGACGGCACCTTCAGCACCGACGTGCTGGTGGTCTTCGCCCAACGCTGATGAATTTTCCCGACCTGCCCATGGGCAGGTCGCTTGATGAAATGAGGAACCCATGAGCAAGCAGATTCTGATTCTCCCTGGCGACGGTATTGGTCCGGAAATCATGGCCGAAGCGGTCAAGGTGCTGGAGCTCGCCAACAGCAAGTACAGCCTGGACTTCGAACTGAGCCACGACGTGATCGGCGGCGCCGCCATCGACAAGCACGGCGTGCCCCTGGCCGACGAAACCCTGGACCGCGCCCGCGCCGCCGACGCCGTGCTGCTCGGCGCCGTGGGCGGGCCGAAGTGGGACAAGATCGAACGTGATATCCGCCCTGAGCGTGGTCTGCTGAAAATCCGCGCGCAACTGGGCCTGTTCGGCAACCTGCGCCCGGCCATCCTCTACCCGCAACTGGCCGACGCCTCGAGCCTCAAGCCGGAAGTGGTGGCGGGGCTGGATATCCTGATCGTGCGTGAACTGACCGGCGGTATCTACTTCGGCTCGCCACGCGGTGTGCGGGAGTTGGAAAATGGCGAGCGCCAGGCCTACGACACCCTGCCGTACAGCGAAAGCGAAATCCGGCGTATCGCCCGTGTCGGTTTCGACATGGCCCGCGTGCGCGGCAAGAAGGTTTGCTCGGTGGACAAGGCCAACGTACTGGCGTCCAGCCAATTGTGGCGCGAAATCGTCGAAGAAGTCGCCAAGGACTACCCGGACGTCGAGCTGAGCCACATGTACGTCGACAATGCTGCCATGCAACTGGTGCGTGCGCCCAAGCAATTCGACGTGATCGTCACCGACAACCTGTTCGGCGACATCCTGTCCGATCAGGCATCGATGCTCACCGGTTCCATCGGTATGCTGCCGTCGGCCTCCCTGGACACAAACAACAAGGGCATGTACGAGCCGTGCCACGGTTCGGCGCCGGACATCGCAGGCCAGGGCATTGCCAACCCGCTGGCGACCATTTTGTCGGTGTCGATGATGCTGCGTTACAGCTTCAACCTGGGCGATGCGGCCGATGCGATCGAGAAGGCCGTGAGCCTGGTGCTGGACCAGGGCTTGCGCACCGGCGACATCTGGTCGCAGGGCTGCACCAGGGTCGGTACGCAAGAAATGGGCGATGCTGTAGTCGCCGCGCTACGGAATCTGTAATCTCTCGGGCCCGCTTGCAGTTGTCGCTGCAAGGCGGCCCACTTTTTAACAAGGTGTAGTTGCGATGAAACGTGTAGGTCTGATCGGTTGGCGCGGTATGGTCGGTTCCGTGCTCATGCAGCGGATGCTGGAAGAGCAGGATTTCGATCTTATTGAGCCGGTGTTTTTCACCACGTCGAACGTGGGTGGCCAAGGGCCGTCCGTGGGCAAGGATATTGCGCCGCTCAAGGATGCCTACAGCATTGAAGAGCTCAAGACCCTCGATGTGATTCTGACCTGCCAGGGTGGCGACTACACCAGCGAAGTCTTCCCCAAGCTGCGCGAAGCCGGCTGGCAGGGTTACTGGATCGATGCCGCATCGAGCCTGCGCATGCAGGATGACGCGGTGATCATTCTTGACCCGGTCAACCGCAAGGTTATCGACCAGCAGCTGGACGCCGGTACCCGCAACTACGTCGGTGGCAATTGCACCGTCAGCCTGATGCTGATGGGCCTGGGCGGCCTGTTCGAAGCCGGCCTGGTCGAGTGGATGAGTGCCATGACCTATCAGGCCGCCTCCGGTGCCGGCGCGCAGAACATGCGCGAGCTGATCAAGCAGATGGGTGCGACTCACGCGGCGGTTGCCGATCAACTCGCCGACCCGGCCAGCGCGATCCTCGATATCGACCGCCGTGTGGCCGACGCCATGCGCAGCGAAGCCTACCCGACCGAAAACTTCGGTGTGCCATTGGCCGGCAGCCTGATTCCGTGGATCGACAAGGAACTGCCGAACGGCCAGAGCCGCGAAGAGTGGAAGGCCCAGGCCGAGACCAACAAGATTCTCGGTCGCTTCAAGAACCCGATCCCGGTGGACGGCATCTGCGTACGTATCGGTGCCATGCGCTGCCACAGCCAGGCGCTGACCATCAAGCTGAACAAAGATGTGCCGATCGCCGATATCGAAGGGCTGATCAGCCAGCACAACCCCTGGGTCAAGCTGGTGCCGAACAACCGTGATATCAGCATGCAGGAGCTGAGCCCGACCAAGGTCACCGGCACCCTGAATGTACCGGTGGGCCGTCTGCGCAAGCTGAACATGGGCAGCCAGTTCCTTGGCGCGTTCACCGTTGGCGACCAGCTGTTGTGGGGTGCGGCTGAGCCGTTGCGCCGCATGCTGCGGATTTTGCTCGAGCGGTGATTGCTGCTTGTTCCGGGAAACCCGCGCTCTGGTGACAGGCGCGGGTTTTTTATTGCCTGCCAGGGCCTCATCGGGGGCAAGCCCCCTCCCACATTTGCCCTCATTTCAAGGTTGGAACTCGGTCAACTGTGGGAGGGGGCTTGCCCCCGATGAGGCCCTCAGCCACACCACAGCCCCCAGGCCAATTGCCTCACCCCCTGCCACCCGGTAAAGTGCCGCTCCCCCGCAATGCCCGAGGCAACCTCCATGACCCAGACCTTTGAAATTGCCGTGATCGGCGCCACCGGCACCGTTGGCGAAACCCTGGTGCAGATTCTCGAAGAGCTGGACTTCCCGGTAGGCACCCTCTATTTGCTGGCGGGCAACAATTCCGCCGGTGCCTCGGTGCCGTTCCGGGGCAAGAACGTGCGGGTGAAGGAGGTCGACGAGTTCGATTTCAGCAAGGCGCAACTGGCCTTCTTCGCGGCCGGCCCGGCGGTGACCCTGAGCTTCGCTCCCCGCGCCATCGCCGCCGGTTGTTCGGTGATCGACCTGTCTGGCGCGTTGCCTGCCGAACAGGCGCCGCACGTAGTGCCGCAAGCCAATGCCCACGTGCTCAACGGCCTGAAAAAGCCGTTTCAAATCGCCAGCCCGAGCCCGTCCGCCACACACCTGGCTGTGGTGCTTGCGCCACTGCGCGGCCTGCTGGACATCCAGCGTGTGAGCGTCACCGCCAACCTGGCCGTGTCTGCCCTGGGCCGCGAGGCGGTCAGTGAGTTGGCCCGCCAGACGGCCGAGCTGTTGAATGTGCGCCCGCTGGAGCCGACCTTCTTTGATCGGCAAGTGGCCTTCAACCTGCTGGCGCAAGTCGGCACCCCAGACGCCCAAGGTCACACAGCCCTGGAGAAACGTCTCGTACAAGAGCTACGGGCTGTGCTGGAAACACCATTGCTGAAGATTTCTGCGACGTGCGTTCAAGCCCCGGTGTTTTTCGGCGATAGCCTGACTGTGTCGCTGCAGTTGGGTGGGCCGGTCGATTTGCAGGCGGTGAACGGCGCACTCGAGGCGGCGCCGGGTATCGAGCTGGTCGAGGCGGGCGACTACCCGACGGCGGTAGGCGATGCGGTGGGCCAGGACGTTGTTTATGTAGGACGAGTACGCGCGGGTGTCGACGACCCGGCTGAACTAAATCTGTGGCTGACGTCAGATAACGTACGCAAAGGCGCGGCGCTTAACGCCGTGCAAGTGGCGCAGTTGTTGATAAAAGGCCTTGCGTAAAAGATACTTGGCGTCAATTTGTAGATTGATTCTCACCAAGCGCTATGCTTGGCCCAAAGCGGAACACAAGCGCGTCGGTGACCTATCGGCTCGCCATGCCTTATGGCAGCGGTTACCAACCTTCTCGCAAGTCGGGGAGTGTTCAGACAAAGGATGAGGCTATGGTTCAAGTTCGCAAACTGGTGTTAGCAATAGCGGCCGCCTCGGCGCTGTCCTCCGGTATGGCGCAGGCGCTGCAACTTGGGGAGATGACCCTCAAGTCGAAGTTGAACCAGCCGCTGTCGGTGGAAATCGAATTACTCGACGTCGGCGGCCTCACGGCGTCCGAGATTACCCCGAGCCTGGCGTCGTCCCAGGCGTTCGTCGATGCCGGTGTCGATCGCCAGGCCTTTCTCGACCAGCTTACCTTTACGCCGGTGGTCAATCCCAATGGCCGCAGCGTGGTGCGTGTCACCTCCGACAAGCCGCTGCCCGATTCCTATGTGCGCTTTCTGCTGCAGGTGCAATGGCCCAATGGCCGCCTGATGCGTGACTACAGCGTGCTGCTCGATCCTGCCAAATTCGACCAGTCCACGCCGGCCGCCAGCGCACCGGCACCGCGCCTGAGTGCGCCGACAGGAACCGCGTCCGCCGTCAGCAAGCCTGCGCAACATACCACCACGGCTCGCGACACCTTGTGGGAAATTGCCGAGAAAAACCGCAATGGTGGCTCTGTGCAGCAGACCATGCTGGCCATTCAGGCGCTCAACCCGGACGCCTTTGTCGACGGCAATATCAATCGCCTGAAAACCGGCCAGGTCCTGCGCCTGCCGGACACCGTGCAAAGCACCGCGCTGGCGCAACCCCAGGCGATCGCCGAAGTGGCTGCGCAGAACGCCGCCTGGCGCCAGGGCCGCCGTACCGCCAACCAGAAGGTGGCGGGCAAGGCCCAGTTGGACGCCACCAAGCGCACCGAGACGGGCAATGCGCCGTCGAGCACCAACGCCAAGGATAACTTGAGCCTGGTGTCGGCCGAGGCAGCCAAAAAAGGTGCCGACGGCAAGGCGGGTGACAGCCGGGCGTTGAGCGACAAGCTGGCAATGACTCAAGAGCAATTGGACACCACCCGTCGCGATAACGAAGAGCTCAAAAGCCGCGCGGCAGATTTGCAAAGCCAGTTGGACAAGCTGCAAAAGCTGATTCAACTGAAAAACGATCAACTGGCCCGGCTGCAGGCCGAGAAGGGCGATGCAGCACTGCCCGCGACAGCGACGGCGGCGGTGCCTGCGCCGGTGGCCGATGAACCGGCGCCTGCCACGCAAGACCCGGTTGCCGCTCCCGCTCCCGCTCCCGAGCCGATCAAGCCCGTTGCCGCGCCTGCAACCACCGAAGGCAAATTCAATGAGCTGTTGACCAACCCTATCGTGCTCGGTGTGCTCGGTGGTGCGGCCGTCATTCTGGCGTTGTTGCTCCTGCTGTTGTGGGCGCGCCATCGCAACGCCCGTCTTGAAGAAGAGAAGCACCTGCGCATGGCGCGAGCGCTGGCTGAAGAGCCGGAGTTCACCTCGAGTCTGGAGCGCGACCTGCCCTCCGACAGTTTCGAAGGCCTGGAAGTGCCACCTCCGGCCGTCCCACGGGCGCCCGCGCCTGCGCCCGCTCCGGTGGTTGAACCGGTCGTGCCGACCGTGGCCTCCGTGCTGGCGCCGCTGGCGGTTGCGGTCGCCCCGCAGAACGCCAGCGATGCGTTGGCCCAGGCCCAGTCCCATATTGACCGTGGTCACCTGAACCAGGCGGCCGATGTGCTTGAGCAAGCGATCAAGCACGAGCCCAAGCGCAGCGACCTGCGTTTGAAACTGATGGAAGTGTACGGCCTGCAAAATGACAAGGACGGTTTCGTCAACCAGGAGCGTCAACTGGTGGCCAACGGTGAAAACCATGCCCAGGTCGAGCAGCTCAAACGCCGTTTCCCGGCCATGGCGGTGTTGGCGGCAGGCGTGAGTGCCGCCGTGGCCGCGGCAGCCCTGGACGCCCAGTACGTCAAGGACTTGCTGGAAGACAAGCCGGCTGCGCCTGCGCCGGAGCCTTTGGATACCGATTTCGATCTGAGCCTGGACGAGCTGGAAGCGGCATCGCCGGCTGAGCTCAAGGACGATCAGCAGTCGTTCGAGGCGCTGCTTCAGCAGCAGACGGCCGCCAATACAAGTGCCGACGACCTGTCGGACTTCGATCTGGATCTGCAACTGGATGCGCCGGCGTCCGCGCAATCGGATGATGACTTCCTGTCCGGGCTCGAAGAGCCGACGAAGGACGTGCCGGCCGTCGAGCCGCCGACCCTGACCCCGGGTGCTCTGGACGACTTCGATTTGCCGGAAGATTTCGACCTTTCCCTGGCGGACGAGCCCGAATCGGCGCCCAAACCGGATGCCTTCACGTCGGAACTGGATGACGTCAACGCCGAGTTGGATCGTCTGTCCCAGAGCCTGGAGCATCCTTCCATCGAGCCGTCCTTCACCGCTGAAGATGCCGCGCTCGGTGACGATGAGCCTGAGTTCGACTTCCTGTCGGGCTCCGATGAAGTTGCCACCAAGCTGGACCTGGCCCAGGCCTATATCGATATGGGCGATGCCGATGGCGCCAGGGACATCCTGTCCGAAGTGCTGACCGAGGGCAACGAGACCCAGCGCGGCGAAGCCAAGGAAATGCTCGGCCGAATCTGAAGGCTGATAGACGTCCACTGTGGGGAGGGCTTGCTCCCTCCCATAGTTGACGCGGCATCCTCCCCAACAAAAGCGCCCGCCGCGCAGCCGTCGCCTTTATAATCCCCGCCTTCGCGCAACTCATCAGGCTCTCAGTTCTTGGCAAATATAGATAACGCGGCCGCCGAAATGGCGGCCGCAGGTTTTTACCGCATCGCTCTGGGCGTGGAATACAAAGGCTCGCGCTATCGCGGCTGGCAGCGCCAGGCATCCGGTGTGCTGACGGTGCA
Source organism: Pseudomonas orientalis (assembly GCF_001439815.1). Lineage (GTDB taxonomy): Bacteria > Pseudomonadota > Gammaproteobacteria > Pseudomonadales > Pseudomonadaceae > Aquipseudomonas > Aquipseudomonas orientalis. The sequence continues at coordinate 559,903 of NZ_JYLM01000001.1, forward strand.
GGAAACCCTGGAAAACGCTTTATCGAAAGTCGCCGACTCGCCGGTGTCGCTGATGTGTGCCGGGCGTACCGACGCCGGCGTGCATGCCTGCGGCCAGGTGGTACACTTTGATACCCAGGCCGAACGCTCGATGAAAGCGTGGGTGATGGGCGCCAATATCAACCTGCCCCATGACGTCAGTGTCACCTGGGCCAAGGTCATGCCGGCGCATTTTCATGCGCGCTTCAAGGCCATCGCCCGGCGCTACCGCTACGTGATCTACAACGACCAGATCCGCCCGGCGCACCTTAACCAGGAAATTACCTGGAACCACCGCCCGCTGGATGCCGAGCGCATGGCCGAGGCTGCGCAGCATCTTGTGGGTGTGCATGATTTCAGCGCGTTCCGTGCCGGCCAATGCCAGGCCAAGTCGCCGATCAAGGAAGTCCACCATTTGCGCGTAACCCGTCATGGCAAGATGATTGTGCTGGATATCCGTGCCGGGGCATTCCTGCATCACATGGTGCGCAACATCGCGGGCGTGCTGATGACCATCGGTACCGGCGAGCGTCCGGTGGAATGGGCCCGGGAAGTGCTGGAAAGCCGCGTGCGCCGTACGGGCGGGGTGACGGCGCATCCGTTCGGCCTGTACCTGGTGGAGGTGGAGTACAGAGACGAGTTCGAACTGCCCCAGCGTTTCATCGGGCCACACTTCCTCACTGGTTTCAGCGAACTTGGCGGCTGACGCCCGGAAAAGCTTTTGTTACCATCCGGGACTTTCTCGGTTCAATCCCTGAGGTTTCTACGATATGTCAGCCGTTCGCAGCAAGATTTGCGGGATTACCCGCATCGAAGACGCGTTGGCGGCGGTCGAGGCGGGGGCGGATGCCATTGGTCTGGTGTTTTACGCCAGGAGCCCGCGCGCGGTGAATGTGTTGCAGGCGCGGGCCATCATCGCCGCGCTGCCACCGTTCGTGACCACCGTGGGCTTGTTCGTCAACGCCAGTCGGTGTGAACTCAACGAAACCCTGGATGCCGTGCCGCTGGACATGCTGCAGTTTCATGGCGACGAAACCCCGGACGAGTGCGACAGCTATCAGCGCCCCTATATCAAGGCGCTGCGCGTCAAGGCCGGCGACGATATCGCCGCAGCCTGCGCTGCCTATGCCGGGGCGCGCGGGATTCTGCTGGACACCTATGTCGAAGGCGTCCCCGGCGGTACGGGTGAAGCGTTCGACTGGTCGCTGATCCCGGCGGGCTTGAGCAAACCGGTGATTCTGGCCGGTGGTCTCACGCCCTCGAATGTCGGCGCGGCCATCGAGCAGGTGCGGCCGTATGCCGTGGATGTCAGCGGCGGGGTGGAGCAGGGCAAGGGCATCAAGGATCACGCCAGGATTCGCGCATTTGTGCAGGCCGTGCGCAACAGCAGCGGTGCGATGTGACGGCTGGCAGTCTGCCGCCGTCCATAACTACCACTGTGTAAAACAGCACCGGCGCCGCCCGCGGGAGGCCCGGAAACGAAGTGGCAACGCTGCGCTGGCAGGTTGTCTGGAAGGCTGAGGATGCAGGCGGGAAATGGCTGGTCGAACCCCTGACCCCGTCCCACCGGTATCATCGCCACATATGAATTTAGCTCAAGGGCATACGCGGGGCTGTGTTCAAGCCACCGGTACTGGAGAAAGAAAGCATGAGCAACTGGTTAGTAGACAAACTGATCCCTTCGATCATGCGTTCCGAGGTGAAGAAAAGCTCGGTTCCTGAAGGTCTGTGGCACAAGTGCCCGTCCTGCGACGCGGTGCTGTACCGCCCGGAGCTGGAAAAGACCCTGGACGTTTGCCCCAAGTGCAACCACCACATGCGTATTGGCGCGCGCGCGCGTATCGACATCTTCCTCGACGCCGACGGCCGCAACGAGCTGGGCGCTGACCTGGAGCCGGTCGACCGTCTCAAGTTCCGCGACAGCAAGAAGTACAAGGACCGTCTGGTCGGTGCACAGAAGCAGACCGGCGAGAAAGACGCGCTGATCTCCGTCAGCGGCAAGCTGCTGGGTATGCCGGTGGTGGTTTCGGCGTTCGAGTTCTCCTTCATGGGCGGCTCCATGGGTGCCATCGTCGGCGAGCGTTTCGTGCGCGCCGCCAACTATGCCCTGGAAAACCGTTGCCCGATGATCTGCTTCGCCGCCTCCGGTGGCGCGCGTATGCAGGAAGCGCTGATTTCCCTGATGCAAATGGCCAAGACCTCGGCGGTATTGGCGCGTCTGCGCGAAGAAGGCATTCCGTTCATCTCGGTATTGACCGACCCGGTGTACGGCGGTGTTTCCGCCAGCCTGGCGATGCTGGGCGATGTGATCGTCGGCGAGCCGAAGGCCCTGATCGGCTTTGCCGGCCCGCGCGTGATCGAGCAGACCGTGCGGGAAAAACTGCCGGAAGGTTTCCAGCGCAGCGAGTTCCTGCTGGAGCACGGCGCCATCGACCTGATCATCCCGCGCGGTGAGCTGCGACCACGCCTGGGTAACCTGCTGGCGCAAATGATGGGCCTGCCGACGCCTGTCTACGTCGCGCCTAAAGTCGAGCCGATCGTCGTGCCGCCGGTACCGGCCAACCTATGACCCAACGTACCCTGGGCGAATGGCTCGCCTACCTTGAGCAGTTGCATCCGTCCGCCATCGACATGGGCCTGGAGCGCTCGCAACAGGTAGCGGCCCGCCTGGGGTTGGGGCGCCCGGCACCGCGTGTGATCACGGTGACCGGCACCAACGGCAAGGGCTCGACCTGTGCTTTTGTCGCCGCGCTGCTGCAAGCCCAGGGGCTGAACGTCGGCGTATACAGTTCGCCGCACCTGCTGCGCTATAACGAGCGGGTGCAGCTCAATGGCGTCGAGGCGAGCGACGAACAACTCTGCGAAGCCTTCGCCGCCCTCGATGCAGGGCGTGGCGATATTTCCCTGACCTATTTCGAGATGGGCACTCTGGCGGCGTTGTGGCTGTTCGAACGTGCGCAGCTCGATATCGTTGTGCTGGAGGTGGGCCTGGGTGGGCGTCTGGACACGGTCAATGTGGTGGATGCCGACCTGGCGCTGGTCACCAGCATCGGCGTCGACCATGTCGATTACCTGGGCGATACCCGCGAATCCGTGGCTTACGAAAAGGCCGGGATCTTTCGCCCGGGCAAACCTGCGTTGTGCGGTGATCTTGACCCGCCGCAGCCCTTGCTGGACAAGGTGCGTGAGCTCGATTGCCCGTTCTTCCTGCGCGGACGCGAATTCCAGCTGGAAATCGGCGATCAGCATTGGCAGTGGTCCGGGCGCGATGCGCGAGGCGAGGAGGTAGCATTGCGCGATTTGCCGCTGCTGAACCTGCCGATGGAAAATGCCGCGCTTGCGCTGCAAGCCTATCTGCTGCTGGATCTGCCGTGGGATGCCGGGCAGATTGCCGCCACCCTGCTGGCGACGCGGGTGGTGGGGCGTCTGGATCGGCGTACCGTCGAGTGGCAGGGCAAGCGTCTTAACCTGTTGCTGGATGTGGGTCATAACCCTCACGCCGCCGAATATCTGGCGCAGCGGCTCAAGCGCGCGCCCTTGTCCGGCCGGCGCCTGGCGGTGTTCGGCTTGCTGGCCGACAAGGATCTTGACGGCGTGGTTGCGCCGCTGCTCGGCAGCGTACAGTCGTGGGCCGTCGCGCCGCTGGATACGCCGCGTAGCCGTGCGGCGGCTGAACTGCAAATCGCGTTGCAGAACCTTGGTGCGCCGGTGACGTCGTATGCAAGCGTCACCGCAGCCCTCGAGGCGCACTGTGCGGTGGCAACGGCCGACGACGAGATTCTGTTGTTCGGATCATTTTATTGTGTTGCCGAGGCGCTCGAGTGGCTGACCCGGCGCTCCACGGAGGAAGCTGCACATGGCATTACTCGATAGCGCATACAAGCAGCGAATGGTGGGAGCCCTGGTGTTGGTGGCATTGGCGGTGATTTTCCTGCCGATGCTGTTCTCCCGTCAGGACGAACAGCGCCAGGTGGTGGTTGAAGCCCCCGCTGCGCCCCAGGCGCCGGTGGTGCCTCAGGTTCAGGTGGAACCGGTGGTGGTGCCTGAACCGCAGGCGCTGCCTGAGCAGGAGCCCGTGCCGACTGATGCCGAGGTCGCCGCACAGCAGGCGCCGTCCATGCCGGTGCAGCCGAGTGTTCCGGTGATCAAGCCGGCTCCGGCCGCGCCTGTCGCAGCCGCCAAGCCTGCCGCGCCGACGCCTGCGCCCAAGCCGGTCGCGCCACAGCCTGCCGCGCCAGGCAAGCCGGACGTAGGGCAGAGCCGTATTGACCCGAACGGGTTGCCGATCAGTTGGTCGATTCAGGTGGCCAGTCTGGGCAACCGCGAAGGCGCCGATGCCTTGCAGAAAAAGCTGCGTGCCCAGGGTTACAACGCTTATATCCGCAGCGCCGATGGCAAGAATCGGGTGTTTATCGGGCCGCTGATCGAGCGTGCCGAAGCGGATCGCCTGCGGGATTTGCTGGATCGTCAGCAGAATCTGAAGGGGTTCGTGACAAGGTTCCAGCCTGAGCGCGGCTAAGTTCCCTCGGTTTCAGTCTGAAATGCAGTCAAATGTGGGAGGGGGCTTGCTCCCGATAGCGGTGGATCAGTCAGTACATCTGTCACTGACCCACTGCTATCGGGGGCAAGCCCCCTCCCACATTGGTTTCCAGTGGTCTTGAAATTGTGTTCACACTGCCCAATTTATTGATTTGCAAAGCGCCCGCAATCACCGCTTACCGATAGCCCGGCGCTCTGCTAAAATGCGCCGCCTTATCCGTACGTAGGCTGCACTGTGCCATTTACCTGGGTTGATTGGGCGATCGTTGCAATCGTCGCCATCTCCGCTTTGATCAGTCTGAGCCGCGGCTTCGTCAAAGAAGCACTGTCGTTGCTGACCTGGATCATCGCAGGAGTCGTCGCCTGGATGTTCGGTGGTTCACTGTCGGTCTACCTGGCCGGGTACATAGAGACACCTTCGGCCCGCGTCATCGCGGGCTGCGCCATCATGTTCATCGCCACGCTGCTGGTGGGGGCAATGGTCAATTATCTTATTGGCGAGTTGATACGTGTCACCGGCCTTTCCGGGACCGATCGATTTCTCGGCATGGCCTTCGGTGCCGCGCGTGGCGCGTTGCTGGTGGTCGTGGCGGTCGGGCTGTTGAGCCTGGGGCCGGTACAGCAGGATGCGTGGTGGCAGGAGTCGGTACTCGTGCCAAAATTTCTATTGGTTGCAGATTGGTCCAAGAACCTCATATTGGGGTGGAGCAGTCAGTGGCTGGCCAGCGGAATCAGCGTACCCGCTGATCTTCCGTTCAAGGAACACCTCTTGCCGGCCAAAACGCCTCAGTAAGAGTGTTCAGTCAAGATTCATTAAGTAGGGGTTGCGTCGCATGTGTGGCATCGTCGGTATCGTCGGTAAGTCGAACGTCAATCAGGCGCTGTATGACGCGCTAACCGTCCTCCAGCACCGCGGCCAGGATGCTGCCGGTATTGTGACCAGCCACGACGGCCGGTTATTCCTGCGCAAGGACAATGGCCTGGTGCGTGACGTGTTCCACCAGCGTCATATGCAGCGCCTGGTCGGGCACATGGGCATTGGCCATGTGCGTTACCCGACGGCCGGTAGCTCGACCTCGGCCGAAGCTCAACCGTTCTACGTCAACTCGCCTTACGGCATTACCCTGGCGCACAACGGCAACCTGACCAACGTCGAACAGTTGGCCAAGGAGATTTACGAATCCGACCTGCGCCACGTCAACACCAGTTCCGACTCGGAAGTGCTGCTCAACGTGTTCGCCCATGAGCTGGCCCAGCGCGGCAAGCTGCAGCCTACCGAAGAAGACGTGTTTGCCGCCGTGATCGACGTGCACAACCGTTGCGTCGGTGGTTATGCCGTGGTGGCGATGATCACCGGTTACGGCATCGTCGGTTTCCGCGACCCCCACGGCATCCGCCCGATCGTGTTCGGCCAGCGTCACACCGACGAAGGCGTCGAGTACATGATCGCCTCTGAAAGCGTGTCCCTGGACGTACTGGGCTTCACGTTGATCCGCGATCTGGCACCGGGCGAAGCGGTCTACATCACCGAAGACGGCAAGCTGCATACCCGTCAGTGCGCCGTGGCGCCGAAACTCACTCCGTGCATCTTCGAACACGTCTACCTGGCGCGTCCGGACTCGATCATCGACGGCGTGTCGGTCTACAAGGCACGCCTGCGCATGGGTGAGAAGCTGGCCGAGAAGATCCTGCGCGAGCGCCCCGAGCACGACATCGACGTGGTCATCCCGATTCCGGATACCAGCCGTACCGCTGCGCTGGAACTGGCCAACCACCTGGGCGTCAAGTTCCGCGAAGGTTTCGTCAAGAACCGCTACATAGGCCGTACCTTCATCATGCCCGGCCAGGCGGCGCGCAAGAAGTCGGTGCGCCAGAAGCTCAACGCCATCGAGCTGGAATTCCGTGGCAAGAACGTGATGCTGGTGGATGACTCGATCGTGCGCGGTACTACCTGCAAGCAGATCATCCAGATGGCCCGTGAAGCCGGCGCGAAGAACGTGTACTTCTGTTCTGCTGCGCCTGCCGTGCGTTACCCGAACGTGTACGGTATCGACATGCCGAGCGCCCACGAGCTGATCGCCCATAATCGTTCCACGCAAGACGTGGCCGACCTGATCGGTGCCGACTGGCTGATCTATCAGGACCTGCCTGACCTGATCGAAGCGGTCGGTGGCGGCAAGATCAAGATCGCCGAGTTCGACTGCGCCGTGTTCGATGGCAAGTACGTGACCGGTGATATCGATGACGCCTATCTGAACAAGATCGAGCAGGCGCGCAACGACTCGTCCAAGATCAAGACCCAGGCGGTCAGTGCGATCATCGATCTGTACAACAACTGAGTAAGCACCGGCCCTGAGGGGCCGGTTTTGTATGTTAAATAAAGCATTTGAGTAAGGAGTCGCAGCATGAGTCAGGAATGGGATGCCGGTCGGTTGGACAGCGACCTCGATGGCGTAGCTTTCGATACCCTGGCTGTGCGCGCCGGCCAGCACCGTACCCCGGAAGGGGAGCACGGTGACCCGATGTTCTTCACCTCAAGTTATGTGTTCCGCACGGCGGCCGACGCCGCCGCGCGCTTTGCCGGTGAAGTGCCGGGCAACGTCTACTCGCGCTATACCAACCCGACCGTACGTGCGTTCGAAGAGCGTATCGCCGCCCTGGAAGGTGCTGAGCAGGCGGTGGCCACGGCGACCGGCATGGCCGCGATCCTGGCGGTGGTGATGAGCCTGTGCAGCGCCGGCGACCATGTGCTGGTGTCGCGCAGCGTGTTCGGCTCGACCATCAGCCTGTTCGAGAAGTATTTCAAGCGCTTTGGTATCGAAGTGGACTACGTGCCCCTGGCGGATTTGTCCGGTTGGGATGCGGCGATCAAGGCCAATACGAAGCTGCTGTTCGTTGAGTCGCCGTCCAATCCGCTGGCCGAGCTGGTGGATATCGCCGCGTTGTCCGAAGTGGCGCATGCCAAGGGCGCGATGCTGGTGGTCGACAACTGCTTCTGTACCCCGGCCCTGCAACAGCCGTTGAAGCTGGGCGCGGACATCGTGGTGCATTCGGCCACCAAGTTCATCGACGGCCAGGGTCGTTGCATGGGCGGTGTGGTGGCCGGTCGCGGCGAGCAGATGAAAGAAGTGGTGGGCTTTCTGCGCACCGCAGGCCCGACCCTGAGCCCGTTCAACGCCTGGATCTTCCTCAAAGGCCTGGAGACGCTCAGCCTGCGCATGAAGGCCCACTGCGCCAATGCCCAGGCGCTGGCCGAGTGGCTGGAGCAGCAGGACGGCATCGAGAAAGTGCATTACGCCGGTCTCAAGAGTCATCCACAACATGCATTGGCTCAGCGCCAGCAGCGCGGTTTCGGTGCAGTGGTGAGTTTTGAAGTGAAGGGCGGTAAAGAGGGCGCCTGGCGCTTTATCGATGCCACGCGCCTGATCTCGATCACCGCCAACCTGGGTGACAGCAAAACCACCATCACCCACCCGAGCACCACCTCCCACGGGCGCCTGGCGCCGCAGGAGCGTGAAGCCGCGGGTATCCGTGACAGCCTGATTCGCATCGCGGTCGGGTTGGAAGACGTGGCTGACTTGCAGGCTGACCTGGCCCGCGGGCTGGCGGCCTTGTGATCGAGTGGTCCATGGAGGCCGCTGCAGCCAGTAACGGGCGCGTTGCGCTGGTGACCGGCGCGGCGCGCGGCATTGGCCTTGGGATCGCGGCGTGGCTGATCAGCGAAGGCTGGCAGGTGGTGTTGACCGACCTGGACCGCGAGCGCGGTTCCAAAGTATCCAAGGTGCTGGGCGAGAATGCCTGGTTTATCACCATGGACGTAGCTGACGAGAAGCAAGTGGCCCAAGGTGTCGCCGAGGTGCTGGGGCAGTTTGGGCGTCTGGATGCGTTGGTGTGCAATGCAGCGGTGGCCGATCCGCACAATATCACCCTCGAAAGCCTCGACCTGGCTTACTGGAACCGCGTACTGGCGGTAAACCTCAGTGGGCCGATGCTGCTGGCCAAGCACTGCGCGCCGTACCTGCGCGCCCATGGCGGCGCTATCGTCAACCTGGCCTCGACACGGGCCCGCCAATCGGAGCCGGACACCGAAGCCTATGCGGCGAGCAAGGGTGGCCTGCTGGCGCTGACGCACGCCCTGGCGATGAGCCTGGGGCCGGAAGTGCGGGTCAATGCGGTCAGCCCGGGCTGGATCGATGCGCGTGATCCGGCTGCGCGGCGTGCCGAGCCGCTCACCGATGCCGATCATGCCCAGCATCCGGCGGGCCGGGTGGGGACAGTGGAGGACGTCGCGGCCATGGTGGCGTGGCTGCTGTCGCGCCAGGCCGGGTTTGTCACCGGGCAGGAGTTCGTGGTGGACGGCGGCATGAGCAAGAAGATGATCTACAGCGAGTAGGGCGGTCTTGAAGCATTTTTGTCTTTTTCAGAAAAACTTCAAGCAGGCTATTGACTTAGGTCCGCTACCTGCGTAAATTTCGCGGCCTCAACGAAGCAAAGGGTGATTAGCTCAGCTGGGAGAGCATCTGCCTTACAAGCAGAGGGTCGGCGGTTCGATCCCGTCATCACCCACCACTTCTTGAGAGTTTTGCACATGTGCAAGACGCAACGTTAAAGGTTGCACCGACGCGCAGCGGTAGTTCAGTCGGTTAGAATACCGGCCTGTCACGCCGGGGGTCGCGGGTTCGAGTCCCGTCCGCTGCGCCATATTTTCCAGGTTCGATGTGTCGGACTTGAGGTTGAACAACCCAGGTTGATCGATCAGATGTTTAAAGGTGATTGAGGGTTCATGCTCAGTCAGCCAAGCGATACGCAGCGGTAGTTCAGTCGGTTAGAATACCGGCCTGTCACGCCGGGGGTCGCGGGTTCGAGTCCCGTCCGCTGCGCCATATCAGCTTCAAGGCCCGCTGAACGCCTTGAAGCACAAGCGAAGCCATTGGCTGACCTTGATTCGATAGCAAAGACCCTGGTCGAAAGACCGGGGTTTTTTGTGTCTGCGATTTGTCTATCCAAACGAGGAGCCGGCGAACCGGCTCCCCTTGTTCATCAAAAACCCAGTTTATCCCGCAGGCCGTAATACCACGCGCCCATCGCGGCAAACGGTGTGCGCAACAGCTGTCCGCCTGGGAACGGGTAATGGGGCAGGTCGGCAAACGCGTCAAAGCGCTCGGCCTGACCTCTCAAGGCTTCTGCCAGCACCTTGCCCGCCAGGTGCGTATACGTCACACCATGGCCACTGCAGCCCTGTGAGTAATAGATGTTGTCACCGAGGCGGCCCACCTGTGGCAAGCGCGACAGGGTCAGCAGGAAATTGCCGGTCCAGGCGTAGTCGATCTTCACATCCTTGAGCTGTGGGAACGCCTTGAGCATCTTTGGCCGAATGATCGCTTCAATATTCGCCGGGTCTCGCGCGCCATACACCACGCCGCCGCCGAAAATCAGGCGCTTGTCGCGGGTGAGGCGGTAGTAGTCGAGCAGGTAGTTGCAGTCTTCGACACAGTAATCCTGCGGCAATAACGTCCTGGCCAATTCGTCGCCCAGTGGCGCGGTGGTGATCACCTGGGTGCCGCACGGCATTGATTTCGCCGCCAGCTCCGGCACCAGGTTTCCCAGGTAGGCATTGCCCGCAACAATGATGAACTTGGCCCTGACCTTGCCTTCTGCGGTATGCACCACCGGATTGGCGCCACGTTCGATGCGCACGGCAGCCGACTGCTCGTAGATAATGCCGCCCAGGGACTCGACAGCCGCCGCTTCGCCCAAGGCCAGGTTGAGTGGATGGATATGCCCGCCGCTCATGTCCAGCAGGCCGCCTACATAGTTGTCACACGCCACCACTTCGCGGATACGTCGCTCGTCCAGCAATTCCAGTTGCGTATGGCCGTAGCGCTCCCACAGGCGCTTCTGCGATTCCAGATGGCCCATGTGCTTGCTGTTGAGGGCGGCGAACACACCGCCGTCCTTCAGATCGCACTGGATCTGATATTTGGCCACGCGCTCACGAATGATCCTGCCGCCCTCGAAGGCCATCTCGCCCAGCAACTGCGCCTGCCCGGGCCCGACGCTGCGCTCGATGACGTCGATGTCGCGGCTGTAGCTGTTGACGATCTGCCCGCCATTACGACCGGACGCACCAAAACCTACCTTGGCGGCTTCCAGGACCGTTACGCGAAAGCCGTTCTCGAGCAGAAACAGCGCGCTGGAAAGCCCGGTATAACCGGCACCAATCACACACACATCGGTTTCGACCTCACCTTGCAACACCGGGCGCGGCGGAGCCGCGTTCGCGGAGGCGGCGTAATACGACTGGGGGTAGGGGGTGTTCGCCATCCTGGAACCTCTGTTTTATATTTTTTACGAGTGCGGCGATCCTACCTGAGTTGAAAATTGCCTGCCAGCCACCCGTAATTCGCGGGCGTATCGCCCGCGAATAAATAATTCGCATATTCATAGGGTTAGCTGCAAAAAAGATGTTGACACCCCTACGGAATTCCGTAGAATGCCGCCTCACAGCAGGCACGTAGCTCAGTTGGTTAGAGCACCACCTTGACATGGTGGGGGTCGTTGGTTCGAGTCCAATCGCGCCTACCAAACAAAATCCGCTCTGCTGGGCGGTCTAGAGGGGTCATCGGAAACGGTGACCCCTTTTTGCTTTCCGCGATTTGCAAAACTTTTGCAAAGCTTTTGCAAAACTCCCATCTCAAAACGCCAACTCGGCGCCCACCTCGACATACTCGATCTTCTTTTCGTCGTGCCCCTCCTGGTAGTGCTTCGTCATCTTCTCGTCCGCATGGCCCATGAGCGCCTGGATGTACTCCTGTGGAAATTTCTGTTGCCCGTATAGCCAGGCCCCCAATGCGCGGATCTCATGAAAAGTGGGGCGCTCACCGGCCGGCACCTGGTCATAGGCGTGAGCCGCGTCCCTGGCCTTGCTGAACTGCTTGGTCAAGTAGTCCGGCGTCACGGATGTCCAGTGATCCTTGGCGTCTATCTGTTCCCGCCGGCGGGCCTTGGGCTTGTAGTGGGTCAGGTAGGGCGAGGCGAGCGCAGGCACTCCCCGACTACCTCCCGCAGCGTTGCGCCCATGGTGATCTTCAGGTGTACCGGGTTCTCGTATCCCTGTGTTTTATCTGGCGACACCGTGAGGGTGTTCTTTTCCATATCAGCTGCAGACTTCAGCCAAGTCACGATGTCGTCCCGTCGCTGAAGGCTGGCCAGGGCCAGGCGGATTGCCCGCTTCAGCCATGGCGGCGTTGTCGCGGCATCGATGATCAGCTTCAATCCATCCAGCGTGTGGCGCTGGCGCTTTTTCTCGGCCTCTTTCTTCACCAGGGTGAGTTCGGCGTTGTTTCGTTCGGCCAGGCCCTTGGCCACCGCGAAGGCGAAGATCTGCACCCACAGCCCGTGGTGCTTCGTGTAGGCGTTGTTGCTGAAGCTATCCAAGTATTCGGCCATTGCCAGCACATCCAGTTGCCTCAGCGCCTCTCCGGGACCTATGTCGAGAATCTGCCGTAGCTGAAGTGCGCTGAAAAGTACGATCGACCACACACCTTCCACTATATGGACCCTCCGTACTGGAAAACAGAGGGTTACGGCGCCGAGTTCGGCTTTGACCAATACGAGCGAATGGCCGAATTCATGCGCTCTTGCCAGGGCAAGGTAATGGTCAGTATCAATGACCGTCCTGAAATCCGTCGAGTTTTTGAAGGTTTCGGGTTGGAGACGATGGACATTCGCTACAGCACAGCGAATCCGCGGAAGGGTGTAGCCCAAAAAACAGGCGAGTTGGCGATTATGAGCTGGTAGGGGCCGCTATTAGCGCTTCGACATATCTGGCCGCATTCGTCTGCGGCCATTTCGCTAACTGAATATCAAGAATCAGATGAGGGGGATCATCATGGATATCACGACGACACCTGAAGAACGCTACGATATGCAGCCTGTTGTTGCCAACGGCCTCAAGCAACAAGGCATGATTGACGATGAGGAATGGCTTGAGCTAACGGTGGGAGATGTATTGGACTACGCTGATGAGCTTGGTTGACTTGATTACCTCATATAAATCATTAGCATTAAACAAGTGCTGCAACTTCCCGCAGCTTGAAACTATCTATGCAACCTGAGCATTTTACGAACTGAGTTGACAAAATAAGTAAGCGGGCCCTCCGATACGATGCAAAGATGCGAGTTCTCAGCAATGTTTGCGAGCAATCAGACAACATTCTATGGAGCAAAAAGCTCATTATTGACAGGCTATAGGCTGCTATAACACTCAGATGAATTTTCGGGCTACGTTAAAAAGTTAAAAAAAGCGGATTACTTTTAACCTTTCAGTGACAGTTCGACTCCGAAACGCATCGGAATCTCAACTTGGCGTTACCTGTACGTACATGTGCCTTCGAGTAGATATAGAAAAACGCTACGGAAATTATTGCAATGTGCCGGATGGTTAATGATCTGATTTTATTAGGTTTTTTCAGTTCTCAAGGTGGCAATTTATTCTGCGAAAATATTTATTGGTGCACACGTAAAGTTATATTTAATGCAGCCGATGCATTGTTAGCGAATGTCTGCGGCGCCTGGCAACGCGTGTTATCAACCTAATGGTTATCTCAAATGAATATAAAGAAAAAGCTCATTTTGGCATTTATTTCGGTCGCATTCATACCCGTTGCGATAGTCGCGGTGATAGCCATCCAGAACACACGAACTCAGGCTTACGAACAATTTGTAGACGGCAGCACTCGAGAAATTCGTCAAATTGACGGGAGCGTAAGGCAGTTTTTTGATGATACCGCCCAAAACGTTGATCTGATGGCGACAGACCCAGCCTACCGATCTGTCGATACCTTAAAGGATTTTAGGTCACCCACCGCCGCAAATGATCCACTCCCTCCATCAGCACAGCGAGTCATTGAACTTTTTTCACGTTATGGAGCGACTCATCCTGCCGCAGCCATCATTTCAATTGGCTTGGAAGATGGTACCTATGCAAAGTGGCCAGACGATCCGCAGCTGGCCAGCTATGATCCTCGTTCACGCCCATGGTACAAAGCCGCTATGTCTACACCTGGTAAAAGTGTCAGAACACCTGCCTACTACTATGCCAAAGATGACGTAGCGCTAGTGGGCACCGCACGTACCTTGCTTGACGATGCTGGAAAAACTAAAGGGGCCTTGGTAGTAAGCGTTTCTCTGAAAAACCTTACTGAGCTCATCAAAAGTATCAAGCTTGGAAAAAGTGGTTTTGTGATGCTGGTAGAGGACGGCGTAATGCTTGTGGATCCGCTTGATGGAGCTCACAGCTTCAAGCCAATGAAGGAACTTGGTACTTCCTATGGTGAGCTTGCAAAAACTGATCAAGGCGCCACTGAGGTAGAGATTAACGGCATCTTGTATATGGCGAACGTGTGGACTTCGCCAGTCCTGGGCTGGCGATACATTGGGCTGATTGAGCGTGACGAAGTTATGGCCGGCGCGACTCGCATGACTTACCTGACAGTAATTATTGTTGCCGTGCTAGTTTTTGTCTTCGCATTTGTGGCGGCTGGCTTTTCTCGCCTAATTGTTAGACCAATAAGTCAAGTAAGCACTGGCTTACAGTCTATCGCAGAAGGTGAGGGCGATTTGCGGCATGAGCTTACAGTACAAGGTAAAGACGAAACCGGCGAGCTGGCAGGCTGGTTCAACAAATTCCTAGGCGCGATTCGCCAACTGATTCAGAGCATCGGTGCTGCGTCATCCAACCTTCAGTCTGCCTCTCAAGTGAATAGTGGGGTGGCCACCAACATGAACGAAGCCGCAGGCCGGCAACGTGAGGCGGTCGAGCTAGTTTCCACTGCTTTCAATGAGATGGTTGCTACGGCTAACGAAGTCGCGCGAGCCTGCAGCGGCGCTGCTGGGTCAGCGGAGAATGGCCATCAACGTGTCGCTGAGGGTAAACGACAAATCGAAACGACGACTGAAAATGTCAATCGACTAGGCCAGCGCTTAACGGAGTCCTCGCAGGCGATGCTAGAGCTCGAGGCTGGCAGCCGCAGTATTAACCAGATCATTGGCACTATTCGCGCGATCGCGGAACAAACAAATTTGCTGGCGCTGAATGCTGCGATCGAAGCCGCTCGGGCCGGGGATCAAGGCCGAGGCTTTGCAGTCGTAGCAGATGAAGTCCGCGCTTTAGCAAAACGAACATCAGATTCTACAGGCGAAATCGAACAGTTATTGGGTACTTTGAGCAGTAAAACAGAAGAGGTTACCCAGAAAATGGGAAGTTGTGTAGACCTCTCCCGCGCAAGCGTTTCATCTATTAACGACGCTAAGGAAAGTTTCGAAGGAATACAGACTTCGGTTAACGAGATACGTGACCAAAATTTGCAAATTTCTGCCGCAGCTGAAGAGCAGCACAGTGTCGCTGAAGAGATCAACCGCCACATTCAGCAGATCTACGACGAAGCCAGACTTGTTGAAAGTTTGGCAAGCTCGGCCCAGATCGATTCTGGACGCTTGTCAGTTATGGCTGACGAGCTAAGTCAACTGGTGGGGAGATTTAAGTCATAAACGGTCCGCTGAGATCGATATTCCTGCGGTGAGGAGGGTATTCAAAGTTACGGAATCAGTCACTGCGTTGGACGACGCGCTGGTAGCGCTTACGAGCTGCTGATTAAAGGTGGCGTTATGACGAGGTTTTTAGGATCTGGGAGTGATGTTCGTAGGCAGGGCGTCGGGGGAGGGAATCACTGTAGCAATATACAACGCTAAGTTATTGATTTTTATAGGAAAATACGCCTGTTTTATGAGCGTCTGAAACAGGGCGTATTTCTACAGATATCAAATGGTTACAGTCGTTCCGTAGTCACCTTGACATGATGGGGGTCGTTGGTTCGAGTCCAATCGCGCCTACCAAACAAAATCCGCTCTGCTGGGCGGTCTGGAAGGGCTCACCGAAAGGTGGGCTCTTTTTTGTTGTCTGGCGTTTGATCGTTCCCTCGCTCCGCGTGGGAATGCATCGAGTGACGCTCCGCGTCACCCTTGCGCAGGTCTGAATGTTGCGCTGAAAGCGGGACGCGGAGCGTCCAGTGAGGCATTCCCATGCAGAGCATGGGAACGATCAGGTCAACAGCGTCTTGCCGCGCTTTTGGGGCGATGGCGTCTCGGTCAACAGAAAAGCGTCGCCACCGACAGCAGACAAATGATCTGGACCACCATCTGGCAGCGTATCTCGCCAATTGCTGTCGCCATACTGCTCATTTGACCGGCATACATAGCTGGAGCCCTCATTGTCGGCAATAGCACCGTGGATGCTGCGCAGGAGCATCACTGCTGAGTATAGGGCGAATCCCGAATCCCTCCAGTTGCCGATTTCAACCGCGCCAATCTCGACAAAATTTATTGGTCTGCAGCAACAGTTTTTCTTGTTGGACACCTCCCGCCTCAAGGCAGCAAAGTTGCCGCCACTGCTCGACCTTCCGGGTCAACAATAAAAAACCGAGCCGACTGCACGCCACTTTCATGCTGTGAGCCCTTTGCTCACATCCTGCTGTAATGGCGCCGCAGCGCGCACTAAAGGACCTCTTCGCCATGCAAACTGTTGTGAATTTATGGCCGTTGATCGGCGTACTTGTCATCGTGGTCGGCTTTGTATTGCGCTTCAATCCGTTGCTGGTGGTCACCGCCGCCGCTATCGCCACCGGGCTCGCCGCCCAGTTTCCGTTGGAGAAAATTCTCGCCACCATGGGTGATGGTTTCCTCCAGACCCGTGCGCTGCAATTGATCCTGTTATTACCGCTGGCTGTGATTGGCCTGTTGGAGCGCCATGGCCTGCGCCTGCATGCACAGAACTGGATCGCCCGTTTCGAGCGCGCGACGGTCGGACGTTTGCTGATCATCTATCTGTTTGTGCGTGAATCCACCGCAGCCATGGGGCTGACCAGCCTGGGCGGGCATCCGCAGATGGTGCGGCCATTGCTGGCGCCGATGGCCGAAGGTGCGGCGGAAAAACGCTATGGCAAGCTGCCGGACAAGTTGCGTCACAAGGTATTGGCCATGTGCGCTGCTACCGACAACGTGGGGCTGTTTTTCGGTGAGGACATTTTCGTCGCCTTTGGTGCGATAGCCTTGATGCACACCTTTCTGCTGGGCTCGGGGATCGATGTGGAACCGCTGCATATCGCGGTGTGGGGCATCCCGACAGCGATCTGTGCCTTTATCATTCATGCCATCCGGCTGCATCGGTTCGATCGGAGGTTGACCCGTGAGATGAGCGCCGCCCCTTCGGTGGAGGCCGTGCAATGATTATTTCCATTCAATACCTGTACTGGCTGGCCGGTGTGCTGTTGCTGATCACCGCCGGCATGATCCTGCTGGATCGCACCCATCCCAAGCGTTGGTCGAGCGCGCTGTTCTGGCTGCTGTTTGCCATTCCGTTCCTCATGGGAGAGCGTCTGCCTTCAGTGGTCATTGGTGTCGGCGTCGTGGTAATGGCGGTGATCGCCGGCCTGGGCGGGGTGGGGCGTGGGCAGCATGCCGAACTGCATGACAAGGCATCCCGCGCCAGTGCCGGTCGCCTGGGACACAAGCTGTTTATCCCTGCGCTGGCCATTCCGCTGACCACGGTAATCGGCTCGGTCTTGCTCAAGCACACCGAAATCGGCGGTGTGCCCCTGCTCGATCCGAAGAACACCACGTTCGTCTCTCTCGGCATCGGCTGCCTGATCGCCCTTGGTCTGGCCTGCTGGCTGACTCGCGATACACCGGTGCAGGCCTTGCGCGAATCGCGTCGCCTGACCGAAGCCCTGGGCTGGGCCATGGTGCTGCCGCAGATGCTGGCGATGCTCGGGCTGTTGTTCAACGAGGCCGGGGTGGGCACGGCTGTGGCCCACGTGACCACCACGTATATCAACCTGGATTTCAAGTTGGTGGCGGTGATGGTCTATGTGCTGGGCATGGCGTTGTTTACGGTGATTATGGGCAACGGCTTCGCGGCGTTCCCGGTGATGACCGGCGGCGTCGGCGTACCGGTGCTGGTGGGCATCTACGGCGGCAATCCGGCGGTAATGGCGGCGATCGGCATGTTCTCCGGCTACTGCGGTACGCTGATGACACCGATGGCGGCCAACTTCAATATCGTGCCCGCAGCACTGCTGGAACTGCCGGACAAGAACGCGGTGATCAAGGCTCAATTGCCGACTGCGTTGATGATGCTGGTGGTCAATATCGCGCTGCTTTATCTGTTGATGTGAGGCCAGGATGAAAACCCTATTGCTGACCGGCTTCGAGCCTTTCGACCACGACGTGGTGAATCCATCCTGGGAAGCGGTGCGCCTGCTGGAGGGGGTGGAGCTGAGTGAGGATGTGCGGATTGTCGCGCGCCAACTGCCCTGTGCTTTTGCCACCGCTGCAGAGATCTTGATTCAACTGATCGAGGAATTGAAACCGGTCATGGTCATCGCCACTGGCTTGGGTCCCGGGCGCAGCGATATCTCCATCGAGCGTGTCGCAATCAACGTCAATGATGCACGCATCCCGGACAACCTCGGCGCCCAGCCGATTGACACGGCGGTGGTGGAGGGTGGGCCGGCCGCTTACTTCTCGACGTTGCCGATCAAGAGCATGGTCAGGGCGGTGCGTGAGGCGGGTATTGCGGCCTCGGTTTCGCAGACGGCCGGGACTTTCGTATGCAATCAGGTGTTTTATCGATTGCAGCATGCGCTGGTGGGCTCGGCAGTGCGCAGTGGGTTTATCCATGTGCCGGGCCTGCCTGAGTCCGGTCAGCCGTCGATGGCGCTGACGATCTTGGTGGAGGGCTTGCGCGTCGCGGTTTCGACGGCCTGGCACACCCGGGCGGATATCGTGGAAACGGGCGGTCGGGTGAGCTGACCCAGTACGAAAAGCTATAACCTCGACTACAGTTAACCAGGCATCCAACCGGGAAATACACCATGATCAAATCCTCGAAGTTCGTCTCTGTCGCGTTGTTGCTCGCAGTCTTTGCAGGCAGCGGTATGGCCCTGGCTGATCCCGGTAATGGCAAGGGCCAGGGAAACAGCAAAGGTAATAACTCGGCGGGGCAGGGCCACGACAAACCTAAAGGCAAAGGTTCGTCCGGTAACCACGGACCCAGCGTTGATCGAGACAGCGTGCTGAGCCTGTTGGGCGGTAACCGCGATTACTGGAGTCCGGGGCCTGCGTTGCCGCCGGGTATCCAGAAAAAACTGGCGCGCGGCAAGCCGCTGCCGCCCGGTATCGCGAAGAAACTCGATGGACGCCTGGCGGGGCGCCTGCCTCGTTACGATGGGTATGAGTGGCAGCAGGCGGGCACCGACCTGATATTGGTGACCATCGCCACCGGTATCATTTACGAGGTGCTCAACGGGGCGTTTGATTGAAGGGTTTTCACGCTTCCCGTGCGGGGAAAAACAACTCGAACGTCGTCACGCCGTCTTCACTGCTGACGCCATACCGCCCGTTGTGCAGTTGCATGATGGTTGCCACGATCGACAGTCCCAGTCCGTTGGATTGGGACGACCGCTCGCGGGACTCATCCACTCGGTAAAACCGTTCGAACAGCCGCGGTAGATGCTCGGCGGGAATGGTTTCACCCTGGTTACCGACCCTCACGTTGACGCCCTCGTCGGTTGCAATCGCCTGAATGCTCAGCTGCGAGCCCGGCGCTCCATACTTGATGGCGTTGGCGCACAGGTTCGCCAGGGCGCGGCGCAGCAGCATCGGCTCAGCCCAGATCACGCCTCTACCCTGGACAACAATGTGCATGCCCACGTCAGCGGCCAACCCTTCGAAATAATCCCCGATGCGCTCCACTTCATCCGCCGCGTCCAGCGTCTGGCGTTGGCGCAACGCGCTGGCCGGTTCGGTGCGCGCCAGGAACAGCATGTTGTCGAGCATCCGCGCCAGGCGTTCGAGTTCTTCGACATTGGACGCCAACAGTTGCTGGTAGCTTTCGATACTGCGCTGCTGGTGCAGGGCAACCTGGGTTTCGCCAAGCAGGTTATTGATCGGCGTGCGCAGTTCGTGAGCCATGTCGGTCGAGACCTGGCCCAGTTGCACAAAGCCCTTGGACAAACGCTCAAGCATGGTGTTGAACGACTCGATCATCGGCAGCAGTTCTTTCGGCGCGCCCTGGCTGTCGAGGCGCTCGGCCAGGTTGCCGACGCCGATCCCTTGCGCGTGCCGGGCCAGACGGCGCAAGGGCAGCAAGCCGCGATGCACCAGCAGGTAACCGGCCAGTGCCAGGATGATCGCAGCGATGCTCGCCAGGATATAAACGCTCAGCCGATAGCTGGCGAGTACGGCGGTGCGCTCGGTCATCAGGCGGCCGCTGGTGACTTGCAAGCTGCCCAGGTCGCCGGAGTTGATCGTCGCGGCTACGGTCGAGAAGGGAATGCCGTTGAGCCCCGGCAAGTGCTGCACATCGCTCAGCGCCAGTACGTGATTCCTCGGCACCGGCTCTATTGCAGGCAGTTCGATATTCGCCGGGTTCACCAACAGCAAGGGTTGTTGACCGGGGGCGGCGATGCTCAATACCGATTCACGGTTGCCGAGCATGTTCTGGAACAACTCGGGCTTGGTCTTGATCAGGTCCAGGGTGTTGCTGTCGCTGAGCAGGTTGCGCAGTTGATCCACTCGGGAGATCAGCGCGGTGTCGTCGCGGCGGATCAGTTCGCGTTCCAGCTCGCGGTACAGTGCCACGCCCAGGGTGGCTAGCAACGCGAACGCGAGCAGGGCGAAGATCAGCGCCAGGCGCAGGGTCAGCGAGTAATGACGGCTGCGGCTCATGGCTGGGTATCGAAGCGGTAGCCGATGCCACGCACGCTGTGGATCAACTTGAGTTGGAACGGGTCGTCGATTTTCAAGCGCAGGCGCCGCACGGCCACGTCGACCACATTGGTGTCGCTGTCAAAATTCATGTCCCATACCCGCGAGGCAATCAGCGAGCGTGACAGCACCTGGTCCTGGTGAGTGGCAAACAGGTGCAGCAGGGCGAACTCTTTATTGGTCAGGGTAATGCGCGTGCCGGCGCGGGTGACGCGGCGCTTGAGCACATCGATGTGCAGGTCGGCGATGTGCAGGTGCTCTTCCTCCCGTGTCGGGCCGCGCCGGGTCAGGGTGCGCAGGCGCGCGACCAGTTCGGCGAAGGAGAAGGGCTTGATCAGATAGTCGTCGGCGCCCAGCTCCAGCCCCTTGATGCGGTCGGCGATATCATCGCGGGCGGTGAGGAACAGGACCGGCGTATCGGCCTCCTTGCGCAGACGGCGCAGCACTTCCCAGCCATCCATTTTCGGCATCATCACATCGAGCACGATCACGTCGAACGGCGTCTCCAGGGCCTGGTGCAGACCGTCCACGCCATCGCGGGCCAGGCTCACGCTGTAGCCCAGTTCCTGCAAGCCATTGAGCAGATAGTTGCCGGCCTTGGGTTCGTCTTCGACTACGAGGATGTTCATGGGAAATGCCCTGATTCAATGGGTTGCGCCAGTGTAGCCTGATCAATTGTCACTGGCGCAACCGGTGCCTTGTACCTGGTAGTCCAGCACGTGCTCACGTTCCTGATGATCCAGATAGCGCAGTTGCGCCGGGACGATACCGCATTGGCCATAGGTGTCGGTACTGGACAGGACTTTGGCGACATCCAGATGGACGTAGAAACCGGTCTTATCATGGATCACGGGAGCGGCTGGAGCGGTGTCGGCAGCGAATACCGAGCCGGTGGCGAGCAAGGCAGCTAAGGCGAGGGCAAAGCGTTTCATGACGAAATCTCACTGTGAAGGCTGGCTGCCGGGGCCGGCAGTGAGTTCACAGTAACCAGTCGACCCGAACAGCCAGCCAACAGGATGATGACAAGTTCGTCATTCAAGGTTTGCGCCGGGTACCTTGCAGCGTTTACAAGTGGCGGGGTGAACCGTAGATTGCATGGCATTGATCATTGCTTGAATACTTGGGGAAGCCGCGTCGTGTCCAGTCGAAATCCAGCCGTATTTACCCGGCATTACCGGGCCTTTCTGTTCGATATGGACGGGACCCTGCTCAACTCCATTGCCGCCGCCGAGCGGGTATGGAGCCGTTGGGCTGAACGCCATGGCCTGGATGTGGAGGCATTCCTGACCACCATCCATGGCGCCCGCGCGATTGATACGATCACACGCCAGGCGTTGCCGGGTGTGGACGCTCAGGCCGAAGCGGCGTGGATTACCGAAGCTGAAGTGAACGATGTCGAGGGCATCGTGGCGATTGGCGGCGCGGTTGAGTTTCTTAAACGCTTGCCTGCCGAGCGGTGGGCGCTGGTCACATCTGCGCCCAAGGCACTGGCATTGCGCCGAATGGAAGCTGCGGGTATTCCCGTGCCGGCCGTGATGGTGACCGCCGAAGATGTCGCCAGCGGCAAGCCCGATCCGGCGTGTTACGTGCTCGGTGCCCGGCGCTTGGGCGTGCCGGTGCAGGAGTGCCTGGTGTTCGAGGATGCGATGGTAGGCATTCGAGCCGCAGAAGCGGCGGGGGCGGATGTGATGGTGGTGACCTCGACGCACTTGGCTCCGATGCCGACTGAACATGCCTGTATCGATGGGTATGAAGGGCTGCAGGTCCTGCAGGAAGCTGATGGCCTGCTGGCTGTGCGGGAGCGGGAAGAAGGTCAGCGTGTCGCTTTTTGATGGGTGCGATGGGCCTCGCGCTGGCACAGCTTGCGCAGGATTGTCTTCTGGATCGGCTTGAGGCAGAACGCAAACAGGTAGGCGCACAGGAGTAACGCCAGGTCCAGCCAGGAGTGGTCAGCGGCGTCGACGACCCCCTCGACTTCCAAGCGCAGTCCATACCCGAGCGCCAGAAAGACCAGCCCTATCAGCAAGGTGATCGTCCAGGACAGGGAAACCATGGGCTGTGTAACGGTTGGCCTCATCGGCGTGCTCCTGAATGCACTCGGACCGCAGGATGACGTGGGATTTGGCTGCAAATGATGCAACAAGTTC
The DNA here is from genome assembly GCF_001439815.1 of Pseudomonas orientalis. GTDB lineage: Bacteria > Pseudomonadota > Gammaproteobacteria > Pseudomonadales > Pseudomonadaceae > Aquipseudomonas > Aquipseudomonas orientalis. The sequence goes on from NZ_JYLM01000001.1 coordinate 582,432, forward strand.
CTGGCATCATGGCAGTTTCATCTTGCAGCACGGGGGCATGTACGAGGCGTAGAGCTTGGTAAAGAAGGCGAAGCGGGCCGATCGGGTTTTCGCCAGCCGTCACGGTGAAGCAAAAGGCTGGCTACTGGAGGTGCTTCAAGGCGTCTGGTTTTTGTCCGGCGCAGTGAGGCCAGCCTGGATGCGCTGATAAATTTCCTCGCGATGCACGGCAACGTCCTTGGGGGCGTTGATGCCGATTCGTACTTGCTGGCCGCTAACGCCCAGGATGGTGATCGTGATGTCATCACCGATGTTTATGCTTTCACCAACTTTGCGGGTGAGTATAAGCATGGACTTCTCCTTGATTACTTTTAAGGACACATGTTCAGACAGGGCAGGTGTCGGATGTGCGTAGCTTACTGCGAAGCGCTTCCCTGTGACTGCCTCTTTTAGGACGCATAGAGGCGACATTAATTCCCATGGCGGCATCATACAGGTCGCGATACATGATTCGCATTGTTTAAGCCAACGTTTATGACGGCCAGAATAGACAGTGGATGGTAAAGTCGCCTCTTTATCTTCAAAGGAGCAGGGCAGTGCGTAAAGTAGCGATGGCAATTGCGGTGTTGGCATTGGCCGGATGCGGCGAAGGTAAACCTGTCGATGCCCCCAAGGCCAAGCCTGTCGTGACCGAAAGCCAGCCGCAGACCGGTACGATTGCCGCGCAGGAATGGGATGTATGGGTGGGGTCGCCGGATCACAAGCTGCAGGCGATCACTGACTTGACCGCCTGGTTGCTGGAGCATGGTTTCAATTTTTATATCGCGAAGGCAGACGGCAAGGATCAGGTACTGCTTGGCCCGTTTGCCACCAAGGCCGAGGCCGAGGCCAAGCAGGCACTGCTCAACGAAAAAATGGCACGGGCCAAGAAAAACGACACCGTGTCAGAGGTCATCGAACACAAGGCCGTGCAGTAACGGGCCGGGTGGGCGTCAGTTGCGCCCACCATCAGCCGCAGGCTTTCAGATTCACCGGGCCGACAAACTCATTGCCGCGTCCCATCACACAACCCACCGTCTGGTTGCGCTGGCGCTCCCAGGCTTGCACCGGGTAGGTCTTGTTCCAGGCTTCATACAGTTGGCGATCCTGTTTGGACAGGCGCAGGCCGTATTGCTTGCTCATATAAAAATAGGTGCGTGCGATCATTCCGCGAATCGACGGACGCGGCATGACCTTCTTGGCCTTGAAGTCCACCTGGGTCAGGCATGAACCGTATTGCCCGCTTTGCACCGGCAGCCAGCCGAAGCTGAAGTTGTTACGGTCGCCATTCACCTCGCCGATGCTCGGCACCAGGTTGTGCAGGTCTGCTTCGGCACGCTTGAACACGTCGTCATGGCGCGTGCAGTTCTTACGCCCGCCATTTTGCCAACACTGACGCTGATGGCCGATCTGCCAGGCAGGCACAATATGTTCCCATTCGATACGCGCGGCGCGGTTGGCGTTCTTGCGCGGGATGTAGCCGCAGGCTTTCAGGTCTATGCGGTTGCCGGTGTATTTGCAGCCGCAATAAAACTCGGTGGATTGGGGCGCGTAGAGCTTCCAGGCAATTTTTTTGGCTTCACTGAAGGTTCGCGGGGCTTGGGCGTTGGCGGTGACGGCAAAAAACAGGCAGCACACAGCGAAAAAACGGACACTCATTCAATCAATCTTCCTTCGGCACAACCCAGAAAATCTGCACGCCGCCGTCGTCCCTGTAGGCGAGGGTGACGTTGTCGTTTTCCGCAATTTCTTCAAGCAGGCGCGCCCACTCGTCCTCGGGCTCATCCGGCAAGCGGAAGATCAACGCCGCCTTGGCTTTCTGGGCATTGGTCGAATTGATGATTTTTTGTACGCGAATGGCCAAGCGTTGGTAGGCGTCAGGCGTTGCAGGTGCTGCGGAGGAGGGCTTTGCCACGGAGTATTCCTTAGTAAGCTGTACGCACATACAGTATTTAACTGTAGGTGTTTTCGCAACTGCTTAAATTCAAAGACATCCGTCTGACAGCGAATTTGGAAATTTGCTGTGATTTGCTGCGAGAAAAATTTTTAAGCGTGAACCTGATGTGGCGAGGAAGCACGTTACCTCGCCACAATTTCAGGTAGGTCTGGAATCAGTATTCCCAGAACATCCGTTGCAGCTCTTTGCTGTCCTGAGTCTTGGTCAGGGCGACCATTGCCAGGATGCGGGCCTTCTGCGGGTTCAGGTCAAGGGCAGCCACCCAGTCGTATTTGTCGTCTGGTTGTTCAGCGTTACGCAGCACCATGCCACCGGCGTTGACGTGCGAAGAGCGAATGATCTGCACACCTTGTTTACGCAATTCCACCAGCGCCGGAACGACCTTGGACGACACCGAGCCATTGCCGGTGCCGGCATGGATGATCGCTTTTGCGCCCGCTTGGGCCAGGGCTTTGTAGGCGGTGTCGCTCACGTTGCCGTAGCCGTAGGCAATTTCAACGTCAGGCAGGCTCTTGATGGTCTTGATGTCGAATTCCGAATCCATGGTGTGACGCTTGGCAGGCAGGCGGAACCAGTAGGATTTGCCTTCGACGACCATGCCCAATGGGCCCCATGGGCTCTTGAACGCCTCGGTCTTGATATTGATCATCTTGCTCACGTCGCGACCCGACTGGATCTCGTCGTTCATGGTCACCAGCACGCCTTTGCCGCGCGCGTCCTTGCTGCCCGCGACAGCAACGGCGTTGTACAGGTTGAGCATGCCGTCCGCCGACATGGCGGTGCCTGGACGCATGGAGCCGACCACCACGATAGGTTTGTCAGTTTTTTCAACCAGGTTGAGGAAGTAGGCGGTTTCTTCAAGGGTGTCGGTACCGTGGGTGATCACGATGCCATCGACGTCCTTGCTGTCGGCCAATTCGGCGACGCGGCGCCCCAGTTGCAGCAGGTTCTCGTTATTGATGCTTTCCGACGCAATTTGCATCACTTGTTCGCCGCGTACATTGGCGATCTGGCTAAGCTCAGGAACACCGGCGATCAATTGTTCGATGCCGACCTTGGCTGCCTGGTAGGTAGCGCTATTGGCCGCACTGGCGCCCGCGCCGGCAATGGTGCCGCCAGTGGCGAGGATCACCACGTTGGCGAGCTTGGTCTTGCTTTCGACTTCTTTTGCCTGAGCGGCGACAGGGAACAGCAGCAGAAGGGCTAGCGCCCCTGGAACAAAGGATTTCAATGCAGATTTCATTATTTTTCTCTCTGGTTTTTAACGAGTGCGGTAGCAGATTTATCCAGAACACCCGGGCGACTCTGAACGCCTCGAGGTGCTGAGAAAGAGCAGGATTTGTACCAAGCCGATGATGAACCAGTAGATAAATTAACTTGTTGATTTGAAACAACTTTAGTTGCCGGTTCGGGCTGGTCTGACAGGGTGCTGTCCGGCTTTCCGAACGCAGGAGGCGTTGGCGTTCGGTTGTCCGAAAATGTCGGGAGTATTTACAGGGGCCATGTGTGAAATCGTCGCGGCTGCTGTCGTTTCAAGCAGCGTTAGCGTGAAGGGTATTTTTCAGAATGAAAGGTGAGCGACGACCGTTGACAAATCTCAACAAGGTTCTCATAGTTCTGGCAACGCAAACGTTTGCGAGATGTTTCTTCGGTGCAAGCGTTGCTCACAATAATCATAAGATCGGAGTACACCCATGAAGCTGCCATTTGCAGGACGTCTTCTCGCTGTCGCCGTGCTTGCCGCCGCATCCGCTGCCCTGCCTCTCTCTTGCGCATTCGCTGACGACGCCGCCGCCAAACCCAAAGTCGGCCTGGTGATGAAGTCCCTTGCCAACGAATTTTTCGTGACCATGCAAGAGGGCGCCAAGGACTACCAGAAGTCCCACGCCGCCGACTTCGACATGATCACCAACGGCATCAAGAACGAAACCGACACCAGCGCGCAGATCGATATCGTCAATCAGATGATCCTGGCCAAGGTCAACGCCATCGTCATCGCACCCGCCGACTCCAAGGCGCTGGTCACCGTGCTGAAAAAGGCCTCGGATGCCGGCATCAAGGTGGTCAACATCGACAATCGCCTTGACCCGGACGTGCTGAAAAGCAAAAAACTCGATATTCCCTTCGTAGGCCCGGACAACCGCAAAGGCTCCAAGCTGGTCGGTGACTACCTGGCCAAGCAACTGGCCGCGGGCGACAAGGTCGGTATCATCGAAGGCGTTCCGACCACCACCAACGCCCAGCAGCGCACCGCAGGCTTCAAGGATGCGATGGATGCGGCGGGCATGAAGATCGTCTCCACCCAATCCGGTAACTGGGAAATCGACCAGGGCCAGAAAGTCGCCTCGGCGATGCTGAGCGAATACCCGGACCTCAAGGCATTGTTGGCCGGTAACGACAACATGGCCCTGGGCGCCGTCTCCGCCGTACGTGCGGCAGGCAAGGCCGGTAAAGTGCTGGTGGTGGGCTACGACAACATCGAAGCCATCAAGCCGATGCTGCAGGACGGTCGCGTGCTGGCAACCGCCGACCAGGCCGCGGCCCAGCAAGCCGTGTTCGGCATCCAGAATGCGCTGAAGCTGGTCAAGGGCGAGAAGGTCGAGGCCACCGATGGCGTGATCGAAACCCCGGTCGAACTCGTCCTCAAGAAGTAATCCCGGCAGTAGCCAACAGCGCCCGTTCGTCCTGAGCGGGCGCCTGGAGATTTTCCTATGTCATCTTCCGCCCCGAACGCTGTCCTCTCGGTCAGCGGTATCGGCAAGACCTATGCCCAACCGGTACTGTCCGACGTCACGCTCACGCTCAATCGTGGCGAAGTGTTGGCGCTGACCGGTGAAAACGGCGCAGGCAAAAGTACCTTGTCGAAGATCATCGGCGGGCTGGTCACGCCGACCACCGGCAACATGCAGTTCAACGGTCAGGATTATCAACCCGCCAGCCGCACCCAGGCCGAAGCGCTGGGGGTGCGCATGGTCATGCAGGAACTCAACCTGCTACCGACGCTGACGGTGGCTGAAAACCTGTTCCTGCATAACCTGCCCAGCCGTGGTGGCTGGATCAGCCGCAAACAGTTGCGCATTGCCGCGACCGAAGCCATGGCCCAGGTGGGCCTGGACGCAATCGACCCGGACACCCTGGTGGGCAGCCTGGGCATTGGCCATCAGCAAATGGTCGAGATTGCCCGCAATCTGATCGGTGATTGCCACGTACTGATTCTCGACGAACCGACGGCGATGCTCACTGCCCGTGAAGTCGAGATGCTGTTCGAACAAATCACCCGCCTGCAGGCCCGAGGCGTGGCGATCATCTATATTTCGCACCGGCTGGAAGAACTGGCCCGCGTGGCCCAGCGCATTGCCGTATTGCGCGACGGCAAGCTGGTCTGTGTCGAGCCGATGGCCAATTACAACAGTGAACAGCTGGTGACCCTGATGGTAGGGCGCGAGTTGGGCGAGCACATCGACCTGGGCCCGCGCACCATCGGTGAGCCGGCCTTGACGGTCAAAGGCCTGACGCGCTCGGACAAGGTGCGCGACGTGTCTTTCCAGGTGCGTGCCGGCGAAATCTACGGTATTTCCGGGCTGATCGGCGCCGGTCGTACCGAGTTGCTGCGCCTGATTTTCGGTGCCGACCCGGCCGACAGCGGTACGGTGGCGCTGGGGCCGCAGGCCGACGTAGTCAGCATTCGCTCCCCGGTCGACGCGGTCGCTCATGGCATTGCCCTGATCACCGAAGACCGCAAGGGTGAAGGCCTGCTGCTGACCCAGTCCATCAGCGCCAACATCGCCTTGGGCAACATGCCGGAAATCTCTGCTGGCGGGCTGGTCAACCGCCGCGATGAAACCGCCCTGGCCAAGCGCCAGATCGACGCCATGCGCATCCGCAGTTCCAGCCCGGCGCAATTGGTGTCCGAGCTGTCGGGCGGCAACCAGCAGAAAGTGGTGATTGGCCGCTGGCTCGAGCGCGATTGTTCGGTGATGCTGTTTGATGAGCCTACGCGCGGCATTGATGTCGGCGCCAAGTTCGACATTTATGCCTTGCTCGGCGAGTTGACGCGCCAGGGCAAAGCGCTGGTGGTGGTCTCCAGCGATCTGCGCGAGCTGATGCTGATCTGTGACCGCATCGGCGTACTGTCTGCCGGACGCCTGATCGAGACATTCGAGCGCGACCGCTGGACCCAGGACGAATTGCTCGCCGCCGCGTTTGCCGGCTATCAGAAACGTGACGCGCTGCTCAATGAGGCAGCGCCTAGGAATACCCCATGAAAACAACCACTTCCCCCGGTAAAACCGGCGGCAACTTCTACGGCCTGGGCACTTACCTGGGGCTGGCGGGCGCGTTGCTGGCGATGATTGCGCTGTTCTCGGTACTCAGCGATCACTTCCTGTCCTACGACACGTTCAGCACCCTGGCCAACCAGATCCCGGACCTGATGGTGCTGGCGGTGGGCATGACCTTCATCCTGATCATCGGCGGCATCGACCTCTCGGTAGGTTCGGTACTGGCGTTGGCGGCGTCGGCGGTCAGCGTGGCGATTCTGAGCTGGGGCTGGAGCGTATTGCCGGCTGCCGTGCTGGGCATGGGCTGCGCCGCATTGGCCGGCACGCTTACCGGTTCCATCACTGTGGCCTGGCGTATTCCCTCGTTTATCGTGTCCCTTGGCGTGCTGGAGATGGCCCGGGGGGTGGCTTACCAGATGACCGGCTCGCGCACCGCTTACATCGGTGACTCGTTTGCCTGGCTGTCCAACCCGATCGCGTTCGGGATCTCTCCGTCGTTCATCATTGCGTTGCTGGTGATCATCGCCGCCCAACTGGTACTGACCCGCACCGTGTTCGGTCGCTACCTGATCGGCATCGGTACCAACGAAGAAGCGGTGCGCCTGGCCGGCATCAACCCCAAGCCCTACAAGATCCTGGTGTTCAGCCTGATGGGCCTGCTCGCAGGTGTGGCCGCGCTGTTCCAGATCTCGCGCCTGGAAGCGGCGGACCCGAATGCCGGCTCAGGCCTGGAATTGCAAGTGATCGCCGCCGTGGTGATCGGCGGTACCAGCCTGATGGGCGGGCGCGGCTCGGTCATCAGCACGTTCTTTGGTGTGCTGATTATTTCGGTACTGGCGGCGGGCCTGGCGCAGATCGGCGCGACGGAACCCACGAAACGCATCATTACCGGTGCGGTGATCGTGATTGCCGTCGTCCTTGATACTTACCGCAGCCAGCGCGCCAGTCGGCGGGGCTGAACCATGGCAACGATCAAGGATGTGGCGGCGCTCGCGGGCATTTCCTACACCACGGTGTCCCATGTGGTGAACAAGACGCGGCCGGTCAGCGAGCCGGTGCGCGTCAAGGTCGAGGCGGCGATCAAGCAGTTGGACTATGTGCCCAGTGCGGTAGCCCGCTCACTCAAGGCCAAGACCACGGCGACGATCGGGCTGCTGGTGCCCAACAGCCTCAACCCGTATTTCGCCGAATTGGCCCGGGGCATTGAGGATTACTGCGAGCGCAATGGCTATTGCGTGATCCTGTGCAACTCCGACGACAACGCCGAAAAGCAGCGCAGCTATTTACGCGTGCTGCTGGAGAAACGCGTCGACGGCTTGATCGTGACCTCGGTGGGCGGCGATGACAGCGGCCTTGCCGCTGGCTTGAGTGCGGTGCGCACCCCGATGGTGATCGTCGACCGGGCACTGGACGGTATCAATGTCGATCTGGTGCGCATCGATCATGAAGAGGGGGCTTACCTGGCCACCCGGCACTTGCTTGAGCTGGGCCATCGAGACATCGCCTGCATCGCCGGCCCCGCCCATACCCGCGTGGCGCAGATGCGCCTGGCAGGCTATCGGCGTGCGCTGCGCGAGGCGGGTGTTGAAACAGCGGCCGAGCGCATCCGGGAAAGTGATTTCACCAGCACCGGCGGTTATGCCGCTGCCGTGCATTTGCTTGCGCAGCAACCACCCAGTGCGATTTTTGCTTGCAACGACATGATCGGTTTTGGCGTGCTTCGCGCCGCAGCAGAGCGCAATATCCGCGTGCCGGGCGAGCTGTCGGTGATTGGTTTCGATGACATTCAAATGGGTCGCTACGTCTATCCGGCGCTGACCACGGTCGGGCAGTCGATCGTACAACTGGGCGAGACAGCGGCCGAATTATTACTGCGACGTATAGCGACACCCCAACTGCCGGTCGATCAACGCATCGTGACGCCAAGTATTGTCTTGCGTGAGTCGACGGCGCCGTTGGCGGGTGTTTTTGCCCAATACCGCTGAACCGAATTGATGAGTACTGATGTATGCCAGCAAAAGTAGTGGTAGTAGGCAGCTTGAACATGGACCTGGTCACCCGCGCCAGTCGCTTGCCGCGTGCCGGTGAAACGCTGATCGGCCAGACGTTTTCCACCGTGCCCGGTGGCAAGGGCGCCAATCAGGCCGTCGCCCTGGCGCGCCTCGGGGCGGATGTGGCGATGATCGGCTGCGTCGGCAGCGATGCCTATGGCGGCCAATTGCGCGATGCGCTCTTGGTCGAAGGTATCGATTGCCACGCCATCAGCACGGTGGAAGGCTCCAGTGGTGTCGCGCTGATCGTGGTGGATGACAGCAGCCAGAACGCGATTGTGATTGTGGCGGGCAGTAACGGCCAGTTGACGCCCCAATCGCTGACGGCCTGCGATGCCGTATTGCAGGCTGGCGACGTGATCATTTGCCAGCTTGAAGTGCCGATGGACACCGTCGGGCATACGCTCAAGCGCGGCCGCGAGCTGGGCAAAACGGTGATCCTCAACCCGGCGCCGGCCAGCGGGCCCTTGCCGGCCGAGTGGTATGCCTCGATCGACTACCTGATTCCCAACGAAAGTGAAGCCAGCGCCTTGAGCGGCGTGGCGGTCGATTCGCTCGACAGCGCCAAGCTCGCCGCGACGGCGCTGATCAAGGCCGGCGCCGGTAAAGTCATCATCACCCTTGGCGCTCAGGGGGCACTGTTTGCTGACGGCAACAGCTTCGAGCACCTGGCCGCACCCAAGGTGCGGGCAGTGGACACCACCGCTGCCGGCGATACCTTCGTGGGTGGCTTTGCCGCCGCGCTGGCGGCCGGCAAGAGCGAAGCCGAGGCCATCCGTTTTGGCCAGGTCGCTGCAGCGTTGTCGGTGACCCGTGCCGGCGCCCAGCCTTCCATTCCTACACTGCACGACGTACAAGGTTTTGTGCCCTCATGAAAAAGACACCTCTGCTCAATATCGCCCTGTCCCGCGTGATCGCGTCATTGGGGCACGGCGACGTCCTGGTCATCGGGGATGCCGGCCTGCCGGTGCCTCCCGGCGTGGAATTGATCGACCTGGCGCTGACCCAGGGCATTCCGGATTTCATCAGCACCCTGCGCGTCGTGCTCAGCGAAATGCAGGTGGAAAGCCACGTGCTGGCTGAAGAAATCCTGCTCAAGCAGCCTCCCGCGCTGGTCGCGCTCAACGCGCTGGCAGAGCAGGCTGCGCTGGGCGAGCGACGCCTGCTCAGTCATGAGGCGTTCAAGCAATTAAGCGGCAGGGCGCGCGCGATCGTGCGCACCGGCGAATGTCAGCCTTACTGCAATATCGCGCTGGTATCCGGCGTAACCTTCTAGAGTCTCCCTACGACAAGGAGTGTTTTATGCAACGTGGTCTTCCCTCTCTGAAAAATCTGTTCCGGAGTGTTCTGCTTTTGTCCGCGCTCACTGCTGCAAGCGCCCAGGCGGCGGAAAAAATCGACCTGATCATCGATACCGACCCAGGTGCTGACGATGTGGTTGCCTTGCTGTTCGCCATGGCTTCCCCGGAAGAACTGAACATTCGCGCACTGACAACGGTGGCCGGTAACGTGCGCCTGGACAAAACCTCCCGCAACGCCCGCCTGGCGCGCGAGTGGGCAGGGCGCGAGGACATTCCGGTTTACGCGGGGGCGCCAGCGCCGCTGCTGCGCAAGCCGATTTATGCCGAGAATATCCACGGCAAGGAAGGTATCTCCGGCGTCACCGTGCATGAGCCGAAACAAGGCCTGGCTGAAGGCAATGCCGTGGATTACCTGATCAAGACCCTGACGAGCGCCAAACCCCACAGCATCACCATCGCCATGCTCGGCCCGCAGACCAACCTGGCCCTGGCGTTGACCCAGGCGCCGGAAATCACCCAGGGCATCAAGGAAGTGGTGGTGATGGGCGGTGCGCACTTCAATGGCGGCAATATCACGCCAGTGGCCGAGTTCAACCTGTTCGCCGACCCGGTGGCTGCAGAAATTGTGCTTAAAAGTGGCGTGAAGTTGACCTACCTGCCGTTGGACGTCACTCACAAGGTGCTGACCAGCGAAGCGCGTCTGAAGAAGATTGCAGACCTGAACAACAACGCGAGCAAGGTCGTCAGCAATATCCTGAACGAGTACGTCAAGGGCGACATGGAACACTACGGCATTCCTGGCGGCCCGGTGCATGACGCCACGGTGGTCGCCTACTTGCTCAAGCCATCGCTGTTCAGTGGTCGCCAGGTCAACGTGGTCGTCGACAGCCGGGAAGGCCCGACCTTCGGCCAGACCATTGTCGATTGGTATGACGGCCTGAAGCAGGAGAAGAACGCGTTCTGGGTCGAAAACGGCGATGCCCAGGGCTTCTTCGATCTGCTGACCGAACGCCTGGCGCGCTTGAAGTAAACCGCTTGCCGGTCGGCGTTCGCCGGCCGGTTCATTCGCGCTCTTGTGCGCCCATGTGGTCGGCCGGGTATTTCTCGAATACCTGGCCAATGAAGGCTTGAGCGCCCTGGGTGCCGAGCTCCTTGACCAGCAGGTCGATCCCAATGATCGCCAACTCCTCCGCACTACCGGGGCTGTAGGAGCTTTGCCCCTGGGGCCATTTGGCTTTGATATCGGCTTGGAGCGTTACGGTGGTCATGGGGGATCTCGCGGGCTGTAAGTACTGGGCAATGCGCTGGCGTGCGGCTGCAGCGGGCGCAGTTAAGCATTTTGCGCGGGGTTTGGCACTGCTACTTAGGCATGAGGGAAGGGGTGTGCGACACTGTCGGCCTGTTTATTGGCCGGGAAATACCGCGTGCAGATCGATTTGAATAAGCCTGAGAGCCTTACGCTGGCAGCCGTGCGCCAACTGATTGCCAGTGCCAGTGACGATGAGCATACCCAACTGCGGGTCACCAAGGCCGGCATCGCCTATATCTCTTCAGGGAAGGTTGTAGGCGGTGTAGATATCGACGGGCTGCTGTTTCGCTTGGAAACCTGGGCGAAGGGATCCGGGTATGTAGGAAATGTGGCTGCCAGTGACGAGGTCTGGGTGACGCAGATTTTCAACGCGCTGAAGCAGAACTGGCCTGAGCCGTCGTCCGACTACATCGATATCTACTGAACATGTTCATATCTGGTCACGATTGACTGGACGCTTGCCTGGCGTGACTCAGGCAGACTTGTCTATGAGGCGTTAACGTCTTGAAACCAATCGGTTCAATCGCTGTCGCACGATCTCTGTTCACTTTTTTATCATAGGAGGCTTCATGCCTTGGAAGCTCGCATCATTCGGTACTTTGTTGGCGGCGCTCGCGTTGGCGGGTTGCAGCACCCCGGGTGCCTCTGAGCCAGGCAAAGATGCCACCGTGACCGATGCCGGTCATAGCCGCTGTGAGTCGAAGGCCGCCGAGTACACCGTCGGCCAGAAAGCCTCGCCTCAACTGCTGGAGCAGGCGCGTACCCGTGCCGGTGCGCAGAATGCGCGCATCCTCAAGCCTAACGATATGATCACGCTGGAGTATCGCTCCGACCGCCTGAACCTGAACACCGACGATAATCTGGTGATCACGCGGGTCAATTGCGGCTGATAGCCTGCGGCTTTTGCAGCGTCCATAAAAAACCCCGTCACATGGACGGGGTTTTTTTAGCTCAGCGGAGAATTACTCGCCGCGAACCTGTGCAGCTTGCATACCCTTTTGGCCTTTCTCAGCCACGAAGGAAACGGTTTGGCCTTCTTTCAGGCTTTTGAAACCGTCGCTTTCGATAGCTTTGAAGTGTACGAACAGGTCGTCACCGCCACCTTGAGGAGTGATGAAGCCGAAGCCTTTTTCATCGTTGAACCATTTAACGGTGCCGGTTTGGCGATTAGACATGGTGTATCTCCAAGAAACATATATTTTCAGTAGTGCTGTGCTGCTCAGGCCAACTGGGCACACAGGGCTATCATAGTCGAAATGTTCGACTTGGGAGCCCCCCCAAGGCACTGTTTGCTTATCAATAGCGTTGCCTTGAGTCTCGATTCCAGCTGAGAGCCCCGATTTACGGGGCTTTGCTGCGAAATATCAGCTATTAAAAAAAGCCGTAAAAGCTACGTAATTTGTGAGAAATAGCAGTTTTCAGGCTGTTTTTTTGGCAAAACAGATGTCCGATCTGCAGGCGTTCTTACTTTTTCTTGACGACCTTGCAGGACGAAATAGCTGCGACCGCTTTGTTCTTGAGCTCCGCGCTGGCGTTCTGATTGGTCATCAATTCCTTGATTTCCGCAGTGCTCAATTCGGCGTTGATCTTGTCGGCGCCACATTCGCAGTGGGCTTTGGCAGTTTTGACGTCCACATTCTGGCTGGCCGCAGTGCTGCAGTCTTGGACGAAGGCGTCACGGGCGCCGGCCGGCCAGTTCGATGGCGCAGCGGCTTGCGCGCCGAGCGAAAGGAATGCCAGGGAAGCGGCGAGGGCGAGGGTCGAGGTAAAACGCATCATGGGATGCTCCTTTGGGTCGAGGACGAACGGCGATTCTCGGGGTGTTTGAGGCGTGACGTACAGCTCAAGTTCACTTTCGCGGCCATAAAGCCTGGAATTTGCCTTTACCCCGGTCGTGTCGGCGCGATGACCGTTCATCTGTGTTAGCATCGTGAGCTTGGCTCTTTCCAGGTGTGCCATTTGCCACCTTGCCAGGGCTATTTTTGTTCACTCCAGTCACTCTGGTTCGATTATCGGTTGGCCGAAAGGCTCCTGCCGCTGTAAGGCAGGCGTTCAGCATTGAACGGCCTGGTGTTGGATCTTGTACTGGCTCATCCCAACCCACGTGACCTTTGGTAGGGGTCACCACTAGGAGAGGAGGCGCCATGCCAACTATTACTCTACCCGACGGCAGTCAACGTTCATTCGATCATCCGGTTTCCGTAGCCGAGGTCGCCGCATCCATTGGTGCCGGCCTGGCCAAGGCCACCGTGGCCGGCAAGGTCGACGGCAAGCTGGTCGACGCCAGTGACCTGATCATCTCCGATGCCAGCCTGCAGATCATCACGCCCAAGGACCAAGAGGGGCTGGAGATTATTCGCCACTCTTGCGCGCACTTGATCGGCCATGCGGTCAAGCAGCTGTATCCCACCGCGAAAATGGTGATCGGGCCGGTTATCGATGAAGGCTTCTATTACGACATCGCCTACGAGCGTCCTTTCACTCCGGACGACCTGGCCGCCATTGAACAGCGCATGCACGCGCTGATCGAAAAAGATTACGACGTGATCAAGAAGGTCACGCCGCGCGCCGAAGTGATCGACGTGTTTACCGCCCGTGGTGAAGACTACAAGCTGCGCCTGGTGGAAGACATGCCGGACGAGCAGGCCATGGGCCTGTACTACCACGAAGAATACGTGGACATGTGCCGTGGCCCGCACGTGCCGAACACGCGCTTTCTCAAGTCGTTCAAGTTGACCAAGTTGTCCGGCGCCTACTGGCGCGGCGACGCGAAGAATGAGCAACTGCAACGCATCTATGGCACCGCCTGGGCCGACAAGAAGCAGCTGGCCGCCTATATCCAGCGTATCGAAGAAGCCGAGAAGCGCGACCATCGCAAGATCGGCAAGCGCCTGAACCTGTTCCACCTTCAGGAAGAGGCGCCGGGCATGGTGTTCTGGCACCCGAACGGCTGGACCCTGTACCAGGTGCTCGAGCAATACATGCGCAAGGTTCAGCGTGACAACGGTTACCTCGAGATCAAGACCCCGCAGGTCGTCGATCGCAGCCTGTGGGAGAAATCCGGGCACTGGGCCAACTACGCCGACAACATGTTCACCACCCAGTCGGAAAACCGCGACTATGCCATCAAGCCGATGAACTGCCCTTGCCACGTGCAGGTGTTCAATCAAGGCCTGAAGAGCTACCGCGAGTTGCCGATGCGCCTGGCCGAGTTCGGTGCCTGCCACCGCAACGAGCCATCGGGTGCACTGCACGGCATCATGCGCGTGCGCGGCTTTACCCAGGACGACGCCCATATCTTCTGCACCGAAGAGCAGATGCAGGCTGAGTCCGCCGCGTTCATCAAGCTGACCATGGACGTTTACCGCGATTTCGGCTTCACCGAAGTCGAGATGAAGCTGTCCACTCGTCCGGAAAAACGCGTCGGCTCCGACGAACTCTGGGATCGAGCCGAAGCTGCACTGGCCGCAGCACTCGACAGCGCGGGCCTTGCTTACGATCTGCAGCCGGGAGAGGGCGCGTTCTACGGTCCCAAGATCGAGTTCTCGCTGAAAGATTGCCTTGGCCGCGACTGGCAGTGTGGTACCCTGCAGCTCGATTTTAACCTGCCGATCCGTCTGGGGGCCGAATACGTCTCCGAAGACAACAGCCGTAAACACCCGGTTATGCTGCACCGGGCGATCCTCGGCTCGTTCGAGCGGTTCGTCGGCATCCTGATCGAGCACTACGAGGGCGCGTTCCCTGCGTGGCTGGCTCCGACCCAGGCAGTGATCATGAATATCACTGATAAACAGGCAGATTTTGCCGCCGAGGTTGAAAAAACCCTCAACGAAAGCGGATTTCGTGCCAAGTCCGACTTGAGAAATGAAAAGATCGGCTTTAAAATCCGTGAGCATACTTTGCTCAAGGTTCCCTATCTCTTGGTTATCGGAGATCGGGAAGTCGAGATGCAGACTGTCGCTGTGCGTACTCGTGAAGGTGCTGACCTGGGCTCGATGCCCGTCGCCCAGTTCGCTGAGTTCCTCGCGCAAGCGGTTTCCCGGCGTGGTCGCCCAGATTCGGAGTAATTACTATTAAGCGTGAAATGAGACAAGATAAACGAGCTGCACCGAAAGCCCCGATCAACGAGAATATCTCGGCACGCGAGGTTCGGTTAATTGGGGCTGAGGGTGAGCAGCTTGGGATTGTGTCAATTGAAGACGCGCTTCTTAAGGCTGAAGAAGCCAAGCTCGATTTGGTGGAAATTTCCGCCGATGCTGTACCACCTGTCTGCAAGCTGATGGACTACGGCAAATCGATCTTCGAGAAGAAGAAGCAGATTGCCGCAGCCAAGAAAAACCAGAAGCAGATCCAGGTTAAAGAAATCAAGTTTCGTCCAGGGACGGAGGAAGGGGATTACCAGGTAAAACTGCGCAACCTGGTACGTTTCCTGAGTGATGGGGACAGGGCCAAGGTATCCTTGCGATTCCGCGGCCGTGAGATGGCCCACCAGGAGCTGGGGATGGAACTCCTCAAGCGGGTTGAAGCTGACCTGCTCGAGTACGGTTCGGTCGAACAGCATCCTAAGATGGAAGGACGCCAGCTGATCATGGTCATCGCCCCGAAAAAGAAGAAGTAATCAACAGGGCACGGCAGGCCTTCTGATTATGTTTATCAACTGAATGCGGAGTACCGAACATGCCAAAGATGAAAACTAAAAGTGGTGCTGCTAAGCGGTTTCTGAAAACTGCTAACGGCATCAAGCACAAGCACGCTTTCAAGAGCCACATCCTGACCAAAATGTCGACCAAGCGTAAGCGTCAACTGCGCGGTAGCAGCTTGCTGCATCCGTCTGACGTGGCAAAAGTCGAGCGCATGCTGCGCCTTCGTTAATTTTGGTTCAAGAATAGAGGAAGTAACTCATGGCTCGTGTTAAGCGTGGCGTCATGGCCCGTAAGCGTCACAAAAAAATTCTGAAACTTGCTAAAGGCTACTACGGCGCGCGTTCACGCGTATTCCGTGTTGCCAAGCAAGCGGTAATCAAGGCAGGCCAATACGCCTACCGTGACCGTCGTCAGAAAAAACGTCAGTTCCGCGCTCTGTGGATCGCTCGTATCAACGCTGGTGCACGTGTTAACGGTCTGTCCTACAGCCGTTTCATCGCTGGCCTGAAGAAAGCGTCCATCGAAATCGACCGTAAGGTTCTGGCTGAACTGGCCGTGAACGAAAAAGCGGTGTTTGCTGCGATTGTCGAGAAAGCTAAAGCCTCCTTGGCTTAAGTACCCCCGACAGTCACCTTGGGTTACTCCTGTAGCCCAGGGTGGTAAACGTCATAAATAGGGGAAGAGCCTTCAAGCTCTTCCCCTATTTTGTATCTGGAGTCTGTACATGGAAAACCTGGACGCGCTCGTCGCCCAAGCCCTTGAGGCTGTGCAAAGCGCTGAAGATGTAAACGCCCTGGAGCAAATCCGGGTTCACTACCTTGGCAAAAAAGGTGAATTGACTCAGGTGATGAAGACCCTGGGGAATTTGCCGGCTGAAGAGCGTCCGCAAGTCGGCGCGCTGATCAACGTTGCCAAGGAGCGCGTCACCGAGGTTCTCAATGCGCGCAAGGCGTCGCTCGAGGAGGCCGATCTTGCGGCCAAGCTCGCCGCCGAGTCCATTGACGTGACCTTGCCTGGCCGTGGCCAGGCCTCGGGCGGTCTGCATCCGATCACCCGGACCCTGGAACGTATCGAGCAGTTCTTTACCCATATCGGCTACGGCATTGCCGAAGGCCCTGAGGTCGAAGACGACTATCACAACTTCGAGGCGCTCAACATCCCAGGCCACCACCCGGCCCGGTCGATGCACGACACCTTCTATTTCAACGCGAACATGTTGTTGCGCACCCATACCTCGCCGGTACAGGTCCGCACCATGGAAGCGACCAAGCCGCCGATCCGCATCGTCTGCCCAGGCCGTGTGTACCGTAGCGACTCCGATATCACTCATTCGCCGATGTTCCACCAGGTCGAAGGCCTGCTGGTTGATCGCGACATCAATTTTGCCGACCTCAAAGGCACCATCGAAGAATTCCTGCGGGTGTTCTTCGAGAAAGAGCTGGCGGTGCGTTTCCGTCCATCCTTCTTCCCGTTCACCGAGCCATCCGCTGAAGTCGACATGGAATGCGTGATGTGCAGCGGTAAAGGCTGCCGCGTCTGCAAGCAGACCGGCTGGCTGGAAGTGATGGGTTGCGGCATGGTCCACCCCAACGTGCTGCGTATGTCCGGGATCGACCCGGAAGAGTTTTCGGGCTTTGCCTTCGGCATGGGCGTTGAGCGTCTGGCCATGCTGCGTTACGGCGTGAACGACTTGCGTCTGTTCTTCGACAACGACTTGCGGTTCCTCGCGCAATTTCGCTAGTCGTAACGAATCTTTAGGAGAGCAGGATGAAATTCAGTGAACAATGGCTGCGTGGCTGGGTAAGCCCGCAGGTGGATCGCGACGCGCTGGTTGCGCGTCTGTCGATGGCCGGTCTTGAGGTCGATAGTGTTACCCCGGCCGCTGGTGTATTCAGTGGCGTGGTGGTGGGCGAGGTGCTGAGCACCGAGCAGCACCCGGATGCCGACAAATTGCGTGTGTGCCAGGTCAGTAACGGCGCAGAGACCTTCCAGGTCGTGTGCGGAGCGCCCAACGTGCGCCCGGGCCTGAAGATCCCGTTTGCCATGATCGGTGCCGAGCTGCCGGGCGACTTCAAGATCAAGAAGGCCAAGCTGCGCGGCGTCGAGTCCAACGGCATGCTGTGCTCCCAGGCTGAGCTGCAGGTGGGCGAAGGCAACGACGGCTTGATGGAGCTGCCGGCCGATGCGCCGGTGGGCCAGGACATTCGTGTTTATCTGGAACTGGAAGACGCCAGCATCGAGGTCGACCTGACCCCGAACCGTGGCGACTGCCTGTCCCTGGCCGGTCTGGCTCGTGAAGTAGGGGCGCTGTACAACGTGCCCGTCACACGCCCAGTGGTTGCCGGCGTGCCTGCCGTGCACGACGAAGTGCGCTCGATTGAAGTGTTGGCGCCAAGCGCTTGCCCACGTTACCTGGGACGCGTCATCCGTAACGTCGACCTGTCCCGGCCAACCCCTTTGTGGATGGTTGAACGCCTGCGCCGCGCCGACGTGCGCAGCATCGACGCTGCTGTGGATATCACCAACTATGTGATGTTGGAGCTGGGCCAGCCGCTGCACGCGTTTGACCTTGCCGAAATCAATGGCGGCATCCGCGTGCGTATGGCCGAGGAAGGCGAGAAGCTGGTACTGCTCGACGGCCAG
Organism: Pseudomonas orientalis; assembly: GCF_001439815.1. Lineage (GTDB taxonomy): Bacteria > Pseudomonadota > Gammaproteobacteria > Pseudomonadales > Pseudomonadaceae > Aquipseudomonas > Aquipseudomonas orientalis. The sequence goes on from NZ_JYLM01000001.1 coordinate 600,634, forward strand.
GAAGTCAGCCTGCGCGCCGACACCCTGGTCATTGCCGACCATTCCCGTGCCTTGGCGATTGCCGGCGTGATGGGTGGCGAGCACAGCGGCGTATCGGCAACCACTCGCGACGTGTTCCTTGAAAGCGCATTCTTCGATCAGATCGCCATTGCCGGCAAGGCCCGTTCCTACGGCCTGCACACCGATGCGTCGCACCGCTACGAGCGTGGCGTGGACTGGAAGCTGGCCCGTGAAGCCATGGAGCGCGCCACTGGCTTGCTGCTGGATATCACCGGTGGCGATGCCGGCCCGATCACCGAGACGGTCAACGAACAGTACCTGCCGTCCATTGCACCCATCACCCTGCGTGCCAAAAGCGTCGAGCAAATGCTCGGCCTGGTGATCGAGCCTGCCGAGATCGAGCAACTGCTGTCGGCCCTCGGCCTTGCCATCTCTGCGGGCGGGGAAGGGCAGTGGCACGTTGAAGTGCCAAGCCATCGCTTCGATATCAGCCTGGAAGTCGACCTGATCGAAGAACTGGCTCGCCTGTACGGCTACAACCGTCTGCCGGTTCGCTACCCGCAAGCGCGTCTGGCGCCGCAACCCAAGGCCGAAGCGCGCGCGCACCTGCCTGAATTGCGTCGTCTGCTGGTCGCTCGTGGCTATCAGGAAGCGGTGACCTACAGCTTCATCGATCCCAAGCAATTCGAACTGTTCAACCCTGGCGTTGAGCCGCTGTTGCTGGCCAATCCGATTTCCAATGACATGGCGGCCATGCGTTCGTCGCTATGGCCAGGCTTGGTCAAGGCGCTGTCTCACAACCTGAACCGCCAGCAGGATCGCGTGCGCATGTTCGAAAGCGGCCTGCGTTTCGTCGGCCAACTCGATGACTTGAAGCAAGAGCCAATGCTGGCCGGTGTGGTCTGCGGTAGCCGCCTGCCGGAAGGCTGGGCACAGGGCCGCGACGCCGTGGACTTCTTTGACGTCAAAGCCGACGTGGAAGCGGTGCTGGGCTTTGCCGGAGCGCTGGACGCCTTCACTTTCGTGCCAGGCAAACACCCGGCGCTGCATCCAGGTCAGACGGCGCGCATCGAACGCGAAGGGCGTTTGGTCGGCTTCGTCGGTGCCATTCACCCGGAACTGTCGAAAACCCTGGGTCTGGACCGTCCAGTCTTCGTTTTCGAGCTGGTTCTGGCTGAAGTTGCATCGGGCAAGATGCCTAAATTCAGCGAGTTGTCGCGCTTCCCTGAAGTACGTCGTGACCTGGCCCTGATCGCCGACCGTGAAGTGGCCGCCACTGCCGTTCTGGAGGTAATCCGTGAAAATGCAGGGGAATGGCTGACGGACCTCAGGCTATTTGACGTCTATCAGGGTAAAGGCATTGATCCGCATAGAAAAAGCCTTGCAGTTGGCTTGACCTGGCAGCATCCATCGCGCACTCTTAATGACGATGAGGTGAATACCACGACACAAAATATCCTCACCTCGCTCGAACAAAGGTTGAACGCCACGTTAAGGAAGTGACGTATGGGGGCTTTGACGAAAGCTGAGATGGCGGAACGTCTGTACGAAGAGTTGGGTCTGAACAAGCGCGAGGCCAAGGAATTGGTCGAGCTGTTTTTTGAAGAGATCAGGCACGCTCTGGAAGACAACGAACAGGTCAAATTGTCCGGTTTCGGCAATTTTGACCTGCGGGACAAACGCCAGCGGCCTGGCCGCAATCCAAAAACGGGAGAAGAAATCCCGATCACGGCTCGCCGTGTGGTCACCTTTCGTCCAGGGCAGAAGTTGAAGGCCCGAGTTGAGGCTTATGCTGGAACCAAGTCATAACGACGAACTACCCGTCATCCCGGGCAAACGCTACTTCACCATCGGTGAAGTCAGCGAGCTGTGTGCGGTAAAACCGCATGTGCTGCGCTATTGGGAGCAGGAGTTTCCTCAACTCAACCCCGTCAAACGCACCGGGAACCGTCGGTATTATCAGCGCCAGGATGTGCTGATGATCCGACAGATCCGTGCGTTGCTGTACGACCAGGGGTTCACCATCAGCGGCGCGCGCCAGCGTATGTCCGGTGATGAGGCCAAAGACGATACCACCCAATACAAGCAACTGATCCGCCAGATGATCTCCGAACTTGAAGATGTGCTGGTGGTGTTGAAGAAATGATTCAAGCTTTAAAAATACTTCCACATTTCAAAAGCTTGCGGTATATTCCGGTTCGCTTCGTCAAGAAGCAAACCCAGTAACACGCCTAGTCGGGGCGTAGCGCAGTCCGGTAGCGCACTAGCATGGGGTGCTAGGGGTCGAGTGTTCGAATCACTCCGTCCCGACCATTATTCCTGAGTAAAATCAGACACTTAAGCCGATCAGATAGATCGGCTTTTTTGTGCCTGCGCAAAACTATCCGGTGATTTCGTGTAGCGACAGGGCACGCACTTCATGAGGCTTGGCATCTCTTTCTCCCTCCACGTAGCAATAACGGACCCGCAGCGCCATACCCTCGGCAAAAAAGGAAGTGACTGATGCCGACGAGTGTCAGGCAGGGCTTTTTTATGCAGCGATTAGCTATAGACGAAATTGGTTAACCATCCGGTTCAGTTCAACCGCCAGCTTCGACAATTCCGAACTGGCTAACGCGGTCTGGTTTGACCCTTCAGACGCCTGGCTCGACAAATCTCTGATACTGACCAGGCTCCGATCCACTTCCCGGGCCACCTGCGCTTGCTCCTCGGACGCTGTCGCAATCAGCACATTGCGCTCGGTGATGTCGTCAATGGTTTGGGTAATTTCCACCAACGCCGACCCAGCACCTCGCGCCGTGTCGAGTGTTTTTTGCGCTTGCGTGTTGGTGTTGCTCATTGCAGAAACGGCGGCTCCAGTACCTTTTTGAATGGACGTGATCATTTGTTCGATCTCGCTGGTCGAAGTTTGCGTTCTATGCGCCAGCGCTCGGACTTCATCGGCGACCACAGCGAACCCGCGACCTGCTTCTCCTGCCCGTGCGGCTTCGATTGCAGCGTTGAGTGCAAGCAAATTAGTCTGTTCGGCGATAGCCCTGATGACGTCTAACACCTTGCTGATGTCGGTAGCCATCACTGCGAGCCCTTGAACTTCATTTGACGCATCTCCCACACTTGAGACCATCAGGCTAATTGCCTCGACGGTCTCGTCCACCCGTGCGCGGCCGGCTATAGCCGCCGAATTGGACCGTGTAGCGGCCTCAGATGCCGCGCAGGCATTGCGGGCGACTTCGTCAACGGCTGCGCTCATCTCGTTGACGGCCGTAGCGGCCATTTCCACTTCGTGGCTTTGTTGCTGCATGCCGGCATTCGCATTTTCGGTTACGGCATGCATTTCCTCGGAGGTGGACGCCAGTTGGTTGGATGAGTCGGATATAGACAGGAGCGTGGTTCGCAAGTTGGCCTGCATCGCTTTCAAAGCATGCATCAGCCGCGCTACTTCGTCGGTGCCCTGCACCTCTAACACTTCACTAAGATCGTTTTTCGCGATCCGCTCAGCGATGGCCAACGACCGACTCATCGGGGTGGTGAGACTCCGGGTGTACATGAAAGCCAGGATGATTGCAGCCAGCGTACTCACGAAAATGAAACCGCCGACGATCAGTTTGCTTTGTTCGTAAATACGCGTTGCCTCTTTGCCGGCATTAATTGCTTTATTGTTATTGAGCTCTATCAGGTTCTGGAGAACCGTGTTTACGCCATCCGCCCCGGATTTCATTACCTCGGTGGACAGCTTGACTGCATCCTCGAATTTTCCAGCGCCTGTAAGGGCCAGGTATTGGTCCTGAGCGCCCTCATAGGTGCTGTATTCTTTCGCCACTTCCCCGATAAGCTGTTTGCCCTTCGCTGTCACGATGAGAGGCCGGAGTTGCTGGATAAGGTCCTCAAAATTTCCGCGCGATTTTTTGACCTCTACAAGCGCTTGAGCTCTGCGATCGGCAGGCTCAATGGGGTTACGCAATCTTGAATTATTATTTCGGAGGCTTAAAAACTCTCGATCCATCTTGGCGAGTATCGAAATGCTGGGCACCACGTTGTTTTCTACAAACTTCTCAGCGTCGTTCAAGCTTGATGCCTGGATGAGAGCTACCACTCCCAACCCAATGATCATCAAGCAAAAAAAGCCAAAGCTAAGTGCGGAGCGTGGGGCGATATTGAGTTTGCGCAGAATCATACTGACACCTCTTCATGATTCCACTCTATCGGCAGCAAACTGAGCAGCAGCACCCCGTTCATCGCTGCTACGCATTCTATTGCTACGGGCACCCACGAAAAAAGCCAAGACCGATCGTCGACAGCGCTGTATTGATGGCTGGCGCCCTCGCGTATGAATATGGCGTGCGCGGCTCGGTAAGGCGTATCTGCAGGCTGACAAACATGGTTCAGTAAAAGTACGCTATCCGCTTCTTGCCTTCGAATTCCTTTCGAGCTGCACTAAAAATATCTCCCCAAAATCACCCCCAGGCCTGTCCCTTTTTTTTTACCTCTGTCCCGTCCTGAATAAGGTTTACACCTTCTGATCTGTTTTTCAGGAGGACGTAAATTGTGGGTCGTTGTCAATGCGAATGCCGCGGCTCACCGCTGCGGGCAATCACGCGCAGATGCAGAGTCGCAGGCTCCAGGCACCCACCTGTAGAAAGCTGTCCCACCAGTTGGCGGTACAGTTCCTGCCAGGGTGTCTGGGAAGGTGGGATGTTCGGCGTCCACTCGCGTCGACGCCGGCTCATCTCGGCCTCGTCTATCAGCAGATTCACCGTGCGCGTGTTCAGGTCGACCTTCAGGCGGTCGTTGGTTTTCAGCAACGCCAGGCCGCCGCCTACCGCTGCTTCGGGGGACATGTTGAGAATTGACGGGCTTGCCGACGTGCCGCTTTGACGCCCATCGCCCAGGCAGGGCAGGGAGTCGATGCCTTGTTTGATCAGCGCGGCCGGAGGGGCCATGTTCACCACTTCTGCGCTGCCGGGGTAGCCCACGGTGCCTACACCGCGGATGACCAGGATGCAGCGCTCGTCGATGTCCAGCGCCGGGTCGTCGATGCGGGCGTGATAGTCCTCTGGCCCTTCGAACACGATCGCCCGGGCCTCGAAGCTGTTTTCTGCGCCGGGTTCGGACAGGTAGGTTTTGCGAAACGCTTCGCCTACCACCGACATTTTCATGATGGCGCTGTCGAAGAAGTTGCCGCTGAGCACGATAAAGCCGGCACGGTGCTTGAGCGGGGTTTCAAAGGGGTAGATCACGTCGACGTTGCTGGTCAGGGCGCTGCTGACGATTTCGCCGATGGTCTTGCCGCTGACCGTTGCGCAGTCTTGATGCAGGCGCCCGGCTTTTTGCAGTTCGTGCATCACGGCCGGCACGCCGCCGGCGCGGTGGAAGCCTTCGCCGAGGTACTTGCCCGCCGGCATGCAATTGACCAGCAGTGGCACGTCCTCGCCAATCCGTTGCCAGTCATCCAGGCTCAGTTCGACGCCCATGTGCCGGGCAATTGCGATCAGGTGCGGAGGGCAATTGCTGGATGCGCCGAGTGCCGAGGCGACGGCGATCGCGTTCTCGAATGCTTCGCGCGTCATGATCTGCGACGGGCGTATATCCTGCAGGACCAGCTCGCAAATGCGCTTGCCGGTGGCATAGGCCATTTGCCCGCGCTCACGGTAGGGCGCCGGGATGCTCGCACAGCCGGGCAATGACATCCCCAGGGCTTCGGCCAACGCATTCATCGACAGGGCGGTGCCCATGGTGTTGCAGTGCCCAACGGACGGCGAGGCCGCCGTGGTCATCTCCATGAAGCCTTCGTAATCAATTTCGCCGGCGGCCATCAGGTTGCGTGCATGCCAGAGCACGGTGCCGGAGCCGATCAGTTCCCCCTTGTGGTGGCCGTCGAGCATCGGGCCGCCGGACAGGACAATGGCCGGCAGATCGATGGTTGCGGCAGCCATCAGGCAGGCGGGGGTGGTTTTGTCGCAACCGGTGGTGAGGACGACGCCGTCCAACGGGTAGCCGTGGAGGATCTCCACCAACCCCAGATACGCCAGGTTACGGTCCAATGCCGCGGTGGGCCGACGCGATTGCTCGGCGATCGGATGCACCGGGAACTCCATGGGAATGCCACCGGCATCCCGAATACCGGCCTTGACGCGTTGCGCCAATTCCAGGTGATGACGGTTGCAGGGGGTCAGGTCGCTGCCGGTCTGGGCGATGCCGATGATCGGTCGGCCCGATTGCAGTTCTTCGCGGGTCATCCCGTAGTTCATGTAGCGTTCGACATACAGGGCGGTCATGTCCGCGTGGGCAGGGTCGTTGAACCAATGCTCGCTGCGCAGGCGACGTTTTAGCGTTTCACTCATGATGCTTTTCTCTCTTGTCGTTATTGGATGAGTCGACAAATCGCTGGGGATTCAGCGGGCGAGCAGGCCACGGGATGCCAGATTGCGCAGCAAGGCGCCCACCCCGAACGTCCAGGGGGTGGCGGCGCAGCTGTGGGTCACCTGGTTATGCAGGCTACCGAGCAACGGGCTGCTGATGCGGACGTGGTCACCCAGCTTGTGGGTGAAACCGCTGCCGGCCTGATCGCGGTCTTCAGTGGGGGCGAACAGCGTGCCGAGAAACAGCAAGAAACCATCGGGATATTGGTGATTGGCGTTGAGCGTCTGACCCACCAGGTCCTGTGGGTCGCGGCTGATCTGACTCATGGAGCTAGAGCCTTGCAGGCGATAACCGTCTTCGCCTCGTACCTCCAGATCGACCACGCAGGCCCGCACATCATCCAGGCTGAAGTGTTCGTCGAACAGGCGAATAAACGGCCCGATGGCGCAGGAGGCGTTGTTGTCCTTGGCCTTGCTCAGCAACAGCGCGCTGCGGCCTTCGAAATCGCGCAGGTTGACGTCGTTGCCCAGGGTGGCGCCGTGGATCTGGCCATGGCTGTTCACCGCCAGCACCACTTCGGGCTCCGGGTTGTTCCATTGCGAACCGGGATGAATGCCGATGTGGCTGGCGCTTCCCACCGCCGCGAGGACAGGCGCCTTGGTGAAGATCTCCGCATCCGGGCCAATGCCGACTTCCAGGTATTGCGACCACATCCCTCGCTCAATGAGCAAAGCCTTGAGGCGCATGGCTTGCTCCGAGCCCGGCACGATAGAGCGCAGGTTGTCGCCAATTACGCTGCGGACGGTGGCGCGCACCGCCTCGGCTTTCGCCATGTCACCGCCGGCCTGCTCCTCGATCACACGCTCGATCATGCTGGCGGCGAACGTGACCCCGGCGGCCTTGATCACTTGCAAGTCCAGGGGCGGCAGCAAATAGGGTCTGGACGGATCGCAAGCGGGGCCAGTGTTGGCCAGGAGCGCCTCGACGCTGGCGATAAAGGTGCCGGGCGTCTGCCTTACGGCCGCCAGTGGAGATTGCGTTTCCAGCAGCTCGCTCAGGGTCGCAAAACGCTCCGACAGATCAAACACACCGTCGCTGCGCAGCACGATCGGCGAGGGCCCCGCGATCCTGCCTGGCACCCAGGCACGGCCGATCAGGGTGGCGGCCATACCATCGACCGGCAGGGTGTTTTCGGGAGTCAGCAATAATGGCATGGCGAGTTTTCCTGGTTCTTAAAGCCTTCACGCTAGGGCGGCGAGCCGATAAACTCCAATGAGATATATTCAGTATTTGATAACGTCAGGTTATTGGTGGCCAAGGGAATCTCCATGTCCGATCTGTCCTTCTCCAGCTTCTGCGGCTGGCTGAAATTCCGTCATCTGGTGTTGATCGATACGTTGGGACGCACGCGCAACATGCACTTGGCGGCGCAACAGATGAACCTCAGTCAGCCGGCCATCAGCAAGATGCTCAAGGAAATCGAAAGCCTGCTCGGCTTTGCCCTGTTCGAACGATTGCCGCGCAGCATGCCGCCGACCGCCTTGGGTGAGCACGTGCTGCGTTACGCGCAGATTGCCTTGAACGACGCGCGTTCGTTTGTCGAGCAAATCAGCAGCCTGCGGGAGGGCGGCCATGGCTCCCTGAAGGTCGGCGGGATTTTTGCCGCAACGGCGGCGGCTTTGCCCGATGCGGTCCTGCAGATCAAGCAGCGCTGGCCGCTGCTCTCGATTGAAGTGGTGGAGCAGACCAGCAATCGCCTCATGGAGATGCTCGAAGAGAAGCAACTGGATCTGGTGGTGGCCCGGTTTACCGATCAAAGCCAGCAGCGACGCTATGACTTCGAGCCCTTGGCCCCTGAACCGTTCTCGATCGTGGTCAACGGTCGTCACCCGCTGGCGGACGCGGGCCGCCTCTCGTTGCAACAATTGGTGGACTTGCCGTGGATTCTCTATCCGGTCGGCACGCCGATTCGTGGCCGCATGGAACAGGCCTTTGCCGAAGCCGGGGTCGGGATGCCGCGCAACACCGTCGACACCATTTCCATGCAGACCTTCCTTCAGGTCCTGCAGCGCGGGCCGATGATCGGAATGCTGCCCAGCGCCATGGTCAACCCGCTGCTCGAAAGCGGCCAATTGAAGACCCTTGATACTCCGCTGCATTTGGTGCCGCAGGACTACGGCATCCTCACGCGCAAGGGCGAACCATTGATAGGGGCGGCGCTGGAGTTCGCCGAGATACTCAAGGAAAACGCGCGCCTGGCCAAGGATCAGCCGGGTTAAGGGCGGAAAACTGACGGTTGCTGCGATAACGGATCGTTATCGGATAATCAATAAATGCCATTGGGAAAGGATCGATTCGCGACAGTAGAGTACCGACCAGATTCCCATCTGGGTCAGGAGACCGTCATGCCGAGTTCCTGCGGCCGGTGTGCTACCAGAACGTCCCCGATGGCTTGCTTCCCGATGCCTTGAAGAACAGCAATCCCTTGGAGCTGATGCGCCTGGTCAACGGAGAACACACGGCCCAGCCACTGTAATGACGGCAGCACTGCCGGATGAGTGCTCATTCGGCTTGACCCATTTCATAAAAATAATCAGGCATCTCCATATGCCCAGGGGTTACCTCATGCAAACCATCTCCGGGCCTCTGCCCGCGCAGGCGCCATCTCGCGAACTCGACTTTGAAAACCAGACCTACCGCAAAGTCATCTGGCGCATCCTTCCCGTCCTGCTCTTGTGTTACATGGCGGCCTACCTGGACCGGGTCAACATCGGCTTTGCCAAGCTGGATATGCTCAATGAGCTGCAGTTCAGCAACACGGTCTATGCGTTGGGCGCCAGTATGTTTTTCTGGGGGTATTTTCTTTTCGAAGTTCCCAGCAACCTGCTGCTGCATCGCTTCGGGGCGCGGTTCTGGATCGCTCGGATCATGCTCAGTTGGGCAGTGATCTCCATGGCGGTGGCCTACACCGTGCCGCTGGCGGGGTTCTTCGGTATCCAGTCAAGCAGCATGTTTTATGTGTTGCGCTTCCTCCTGGGGGTGTGTGAAGCCGGCTTCTTCCCCGGCGTGATTCTGTACCTCAATTATTGGTTTCCAACGCACCGGCAAAGCCGCGTAATGTCCGGCTTTCTGATGGCCATGCCGATCAGCCTGACACTGGGCGGCATGTTGTCCGGTTGGCTGATGAACAGCATGCAGGGCGTGCACGGCCTGTCGGGCTGGCAGTGGATGCTGATCATCGAGGGTGTCCCGTCGATCATCATGGCCGTTGTCGTGATCGTTTGTCTGGCCGACAACATCGACAAGGCCACGTGGCTTTCAGCGGCGCAAAAGAGCCTGCTCAAGGCCAATCTGCAAACCGATAATCACGGCAAGGCAACGCGCTTGAGCGAGGTGTTCTTCAACCCCAAGGTGTGGTTACTGGTGCTGATTTTGCTGACCTTCAACACCGGCTTCTACGGCTTGGCATTCTGGATGCCCTCGATTATCAAGAGCAGCGGTATCACCAACAATTTGCACATTGGCTTCCTGACCGCCATACCCTATGCGGTCGCCACGGTGGTGATGCTGCTCAACGCACGACACTCCAACCGTACCGGCGAGCGGCGCCTGCACGCGGCCATTCCAGCCTTTATCGGTGGGGTCGGCTTGATCTTCAGTGCCTTCTTCGCCGACAACCTGGTGTTGTCCGTACTCTTCTTGAGCGTCGCCGCCTCCGGGATCCTCAGCCTGATGCCGATTTTCTGGACTCTGCCGGGGACCTTGTTGTCGGGCGTAGCGGCCGCAGCCGGCATCGGCATGATCAACGCCATCGGCAACCTGTCCGGATTCACCGGGGCGATGATCACTGCCGTGGCTGAGAACCTCACCGGCAACATCAACAACGGCACCTATGTGCTGGCCCTGTGTCTGTTCGTCAGTGGTGGGCTGATCCTGGCTATCCCGGTGTCTATGCTCGGCAAAGTGCCCAAAGCGGCAGGCACCTCAGCGGGAAAGTGAACTGCGTACAGCCCAAGAGTGCCTTTCGCGAGCTGCCTGGAGGCTATGAGGTCGCCGTTGAAGGGGGCCACGGCGGTACGAGTAGTATTGAGGCGGGCTGTCGCTAATTGGCCAGGTAATCGGCAACAAGCTTGTCCAAAAATATGAATAGCGTCTGGTTCATCTCATCGTAGTTGTTCTGCCGCAATGCGGCGGGCTGCTGAACAAACCTGCGGTCAGTCAATGTCGCCAGTTCCGTTTCCGAGGCTTGGATCAACAGTTCCACGACATCGTTGGTGAGCTCCATATGGCACTGAAAGCCATACACCAGGTTGCTGTACTCGACGATCTGACGCGGACAGCCTTCACTGTACGCAATGATCCTGGCGTTTCCAGAGAGGCCAGGCATGTCGTTGTGCCAATGCCCGACATCGAGCGTCTTGCCGAAATGGGAGAACTTTGGATTCGCCAAACCTTCCTCGGTCAGGTGAATGGGGAATTTGCCGATTTCTTTCTCCGGGCTGTGGGCGAAAGTCGCATTCAGCGCTTCACCGATCAGCTGTGACCCCAGGCACACACCGACGACAGCGCGACCTCTGGTGATGGCTTTGTTTATGAGTTCACACTCGGCCGATGCGTTGAAATGGGGGCATTGCTCAAGCGATGTGCCAGGGTCCTGGGGGCCGCCTAGTACGACCAAAAGGTCGAATGAGGCGGCGTCTTCCGGGAGGGCGGCGTATTCGTATACGCGTGAATAGGTGGCTTGATAACCTCGGGCATTTACCCAGTCCTCAAACGCACCAGGTGCTTCGAAGGACTCGTGTATCACAAAATGGACTTTCAACGTTTTACCCTCGGATTCCGGATAGATTGAAGGTGACCGCCTTCGCAATCACCCATATGAACGTGCGCTGCGTAGCGGGTAGCGAACGCTCACGAATTATGCCGCCAACTCGTCCAACAGCTTTTTCAGGTAGGCGCTGGCTGACGCATCGAGCGGTTGAAGTGGAAGGCGGGGGGCGCCGACGTCAAGGCCCTGCATCCTCAAACCTGCCTTGACAGTGGTCGGCAGGCCGCGACGAGTGATGTATTCCAATAGTTCGTACTGGCGATAGAACAGCGTGCGGGCTTCTTCCAGTTTTCCACTCTGCACCGCATCCCACAGCGCCAGATTCAGTGCCGGAATAAGGTTGGGCGCAGCGGTACACCACCCGCTCGCACCGGCAACCAATGCCTCGAGGGTCAATGGATTGCAGCCGTTGTAGAAGGCCACCTGGCCATCGGTGGCCTTGAACAGTCGGTGCATGCGTTGAATGTCGCCAGTGCTCTCCTTGACCATGGTGACGTTCTTCACTTCGCTCAGAATGCGCAGGATCAGATCGACCGACAGGTCCGTGCCGCTGGTGCCTGGGTTGTTGTAGAGCATGATCGGAATGCTGATGGCCGCGCCGACTGCTTGGTAATGATCGACGATTTCCGTGTCGGTCAACTTCCAGTAAGAGACCGGAAGCACCATCACAGCTGTCGCCCCACACGACTCAGCCAATCGGGCACGCTGTACGGTGCGTGCCGTGGTCAGGTCCGAAACGCTGACGATTGTGGGCACTCGGCCGGCGATTTTCTCTTGGCTGAAGCGGACCACCGCCTCCCATTCCTGATCGCAAAGATAGGCGCCTTCCCCGGTACTTCCCAGTGGTGCAATGGCATGCACGCCGGAGGCGATCAGCTTGTCGATCGATTGGCCCAAGGCAACCAGGTTCAGTGAGCCGTCAACCGCGAATGGGGTGATGGTATAGCCGATAACGCCACGAATTATAGAGGTAGACATACAAGGCACCTTTGCAGTTTCTATGATGTAGGAGGGATCAGGCCAGGCAGTCGCCGTGGGCGCGCAGTGCCCGTCGGGCGTAGTAACTGAATGCGGCGCCGTGGCGTTTCGGGGTGCAGATCCAGTCGTGAGCTTCTTTGCCCAGCGCTTCGGGAATGGGGCGGATTTCCCCCGCGCTCATAGCAAGCAACTGCATCCTGGCCGCCCGTTCAAAAAGCAGCGCGAGCACGCAAGCTTCTTCGATTGAGCTGCCTGCAATCAGCAAACCATGGTGAGAAAGCAGGATGGCGCGCTTGTCGCCGATTGCCTTTGCAATGATCTCGCCTTCTTCATTGCCCACCGGAACACCCGGCCAATCCTTGAGAAAGGCGCAGTCGTCGTACAGCGGGCAGATGTCCATATGGGAAACCGCGAGCGGCACTTCCAGCATCGACAGCGTGGCGCTGTGCAGAGGGTGTGTATGGATGATGCAGTTCACATCCGGGCGAGCCCGGTAGAGCCAGCTGTGGAAGCGATTGGCCGGGTTTGCCATGCCTTGACCCTTGAGTACCTTGAGGTCTTCATCGACCACCAGCAGGTTCGAGCCGCTGATCTCGTCAAAACCCAGGCCCAGGCGCTGCGTATAATACGTACCCGGCACTTCGGCGCGGGCGGTGATCTGCCCGGCAAGTCCCGAATCATGTCCGCCGTCAAAAAGTATTCGGCAAGTCAGTGCAAGCTTCTGTCTCGGGGTATATTCGTTATCGATCAGTGCCGTCGCCATTTGCTTCTCGGCAAGGGTGACGAGCTGATCCTTCGGGGTCTGCAGGGTCGTGGTCATGGTCAGTACCTGGTTTAAAACAGCTCAAATTGCCAAAGAGTCGCTGCAACGGCTCTCCAGGACACATTGAGATCGTAATGACACAATGTGTCATTTGCAACCCGCGTGTCATTATTTTTCAAGGAATAGCGTTCGATGGCGGTACAGCTGAGAATTTTGCGCAAGAAGATGGGAATAACCCTGGAGCAACTGGCCGGGCAAACCGGATTGACCAAGAGCTACCTGTCGAAAGTGGAGCGGGGTGTAAGTTCGCCGTCTATTGCAGTGGCGCTCAAACTGGCGAAGGCCTTGAATGCACAAGCCGAAGAACTGTTCAGCACCGAAGCGGTGCCCGCCGAAGGCTACAGTCTGGTGCGACGTCAGCCGCGCGAAGCCATTGATGGCGGTCTACCCGCAGCTCACGTGCCGCTGGCGCGGCATATCGGGCATCGGGCTTTGCTGCCATTTCTGGTCTACCCGCCGCGCTCATTCGGCCACTCTGCCTTCAAGGAGCACCTGGGAGAGGAATTCATCTATGTGATCCGTGGTCGTGTCGAAGTCGATTTCGGAAACGAGCGCCAGACGCTGGATGAAGGCGACGCCCTGCATTTCAATGCCCAGAAATCTCACCGGCTACGCTCCGTTTCCGACGAGCAAGCCGAGTTGCTGGTCGTCGTACATAGCTCGGACTAGCCGCAGCACTCGAGATGTATGGATGCCTGGAGCGTGGTTGCCGTGAAGGCGCATTGACGGATTTTCAGGGCGCCAGTTCGCTTCCTGACAAAACCTGTTCGCCCAACGAATACAGCAAGGTTCCATACCCCAACTGATCGTAGCCCCCGCTGTTCGGCCCGTAATCGCCGCCACCGCCTTCCACCTGGACCTTATGCGCGAAGGCTTTCACGTTCGGCGCCTTGAGGCCTTTAAGCACCACGTAGTGGTTGTAGAGCAGTTCCCAGATCGGCCGGATGTCGCCGCGATGCTCTGCCGAGATAATGGTTTGCTTGAAACCGCTGTTGATAAAGGGGGTGAAAGGCACGTCCTGGCCAAGGTTGTACCTGGCCACATACTCGGCGCCTTGCAGCACGCGGTTGTTCTGGTACCCGAACAGGTCGTCGCCCTGGCTCCAGGCCATTTGGCAGAAACTGCCGAGCAAAGCGATGTCGAGCAGGGTGTGCGCCTGGTCACGCCCGCTCTCCTGGACCTGGCCCAGGCCATTGCCGTAGAGCTTCCACACCACGTGTTCAATGGAACCGTTGCCGGCGCCGTGTTTGAAATAGTTGACCGCTTCCTCATAGATATCGCGGCGGTCGGTCAGTACGCCAATTGCCAGCATCGCGTTCATATTGGCCAGGTCCCAGTTCGCCCAATAGTGGTCGACCGGCGCGTTATTGTGACGCACCAGGAAATCATGGTTCATCGGGTAGAACACCGTGAGCATCATGCTCTGGAACCGATGAAAGTCCGCCGCCTTCCACTTTGGATAACCGCGCAGTATTTCGGCGGCATTGGCGAGTTGGTAACCGTACAGGCCTGATGCCAGGAAACGGTCCGATGTGCCTTCAATCGCCGTCAGGGTGGTGGACCATTGGTTCAACATCGCTACGGCTTTGTCGGCATACGCGGGATCGCCCGAGAGCTGCCAGCGCAGGGCCAAGGCATACGCGGCGGCGGCGTCGTTGAATAACCTGGCGTAGTTTTCCGGATGCTGGCCATCCGCACCCCGATACACCACCGCGACCGGGCTCGGGTTCCAGGCCAGTGAGGCATGACGGTTGGCGATCAGCTTCTGCCAACCGGCCAGCCACGGCTGGTTGTGGTTGGCCAATTTTTCGCGGATGCGTATGAAGTCCTGCTCGGTCTGCAACAGGCCAGGGTGGACGAACGCGGAGGCTTGAGCACCGATACTCGGCGACAGCGCGCCAAGCAGCGCGGCCCCGAGAATTACGCGCTTGAGGTTGCGCTTTGCCTTCAACGAAAAATTCATGGTGTGTTCGCCTTGATGTGTGAATGTTTACGCGGTGTGAACAGCAATACGTACAGCACGGGGATCAACCCCAGGGTGACCAACGTGCCCAGCGCCAGGCCACCCATCAGCGTGATCGCCATGCCTTCCCACAATGGCCCGGCGAACAGCATCAGCGGCACCAGTCCGATAATGCAGGTCAGTTTGGTCATGACGATGGGGCGCAGGCGTTTCACGGCGGCATTCACCACCGCCTCGTACACCGGCAGGCCCTCGTGCAGTTCCGCCTCGATACGCTCCAGCAACAGCACGGCGTTGTTGACGATAATCCCCGCCAGTGACAACAGGCCGAAGGTGGCCATGAAGCCGAACGGGTAACCGGTAATTAATAGCGCAACGGCCACGCCGATCAGTACGAAGGGAATGGCGGAGACGACGATCAGCAGCTTGCGGAACGAATTGAACTGCCAGACGAACAGCAACAGCATGGCGATCAGCGCGTGGGGAAGGTATTGCAGCAATGCCTGGTTGGCGTCCGCCGAGTCTTCGATTTCGCCGCCCAGCTCGATGCGGTAACCCGGCGGCAGGGCCAGTGCCGCCACCTGCGGCGCCAACCGTTCGACGATGGAGGTCGCCGTCAACGACGGGTTATGCCCGACCACAGTGATGGCGCGTTCCTGATTGCGCCGCATCAGGGTGGAAGGTTCGCTTGACGCGACGATGCGGGCAACGGCCGCCAACGGCACGGGTGTCGAGCCGTCGGCGGGGTAGACCAGGATGCCGCGCAGAGCCGGCGAGACATCGGTTGTCGTCGCCGGCTCGCGCACCACCAGCGGGACGCGGGTCTGGTTGTCCTGCAATGACGAAACCTGAATGCCGCCGAAGTGCAGCTGCAAGGCCTGGGCAATGGCTTGGGTGTCGACACCGGCGCGGCGCGCACTGTGCTGATCGACCTCGACGGTATAACGCGCCAGACGTGTGCTCCAGTCATCGCGCACATCCAGTGTCCCCGGCACTTCCCGCAGGGCCTTTTCGATCTGGCCGGCCAGGCTGCGCAATACCTGCTCGTCCGGGCCCAGCACGCGATAGATCGCGACACCGGCCTCGGTGGTGCCCAGGGAAAAACGCTTGGGCTCGGCGCGCAGTTCCGGGTGGTGCTTGAGCAGATAGCGACGCGTATTGGCGATGACTGCATCGATATCCGTACCGGCCTTGACGCTGACAGTGAAGTAAGCGGTTTCCGGTGCCGGCAACGGCGGGTTGAGGCCCAGCACGATACGCGGCCCGCCGTCGCCGACGTAGCCGATACTGTCGGCCACCTGGGGTTCCTTGCTCAGCCACAGGCTGATCTCGCGCACGCTTTGCAAGGTCTTGCGCGAGCCGCTGCCGGGTTCCAGGCTGATGGGCACCTGAAACTGCAAGCGGTCCGACTGAGGCAGAAAGTCATAGGGCACGCGCATCAGTTCGAAGATCGCGGCGGCGAGTAACACCAGCATGGCCATCAGAAACAGCGCTTTGTGTTGCAGCACGCGGCCGATGACCGCCCGGTAGCCTCGGTAAAAACCGCTGTCATAGCTGTCCTCTGCCGTGTCCTGGGGGGCAGCTTTGGCAAAATACAGACACAGCAGCGGCGTGACCGTGATGCTCAACAACCACGAGCCGAGCAGGGTCAGCGCCAGCACGACAGCCAATGAGCGCAGGTATTCATTGGTGCTGGTCTGGCCGAGAAAGAATGGCGAGAACGCCAGCACAATCACCAGGGACGAGGTCAACAACGGAATCGCCAGGGTGCGTCCGGCGTCCTCGCAGGCCTGACGTCGGTCCTCGCCGGCGTGGAGCCGGCGCTCGATGTCCTCGGCGATCACGATGCCGTTGTCCACCAGCAAGCCGAGCGCGAGGATGATTGCGGCAATCGACACGGTTTGCAGCTCGACCCCGAGCATGCGCATGGCGATCAACGTACCGAGGATGGTCAGCGGCACAATGGCGCCCACCACCAGCCCGGTGCGCCAGCCCAGGAACAGCATGACCACGGCCATGACGATGACCACCGTCTCGATCATCACATGCTTCATCTTGGCCATCTGCTGGTCGACCACATCCGCCTGGAACGTCACCATATGGGCGCTGAAGCCCAACGGCAGCTGCTGTTCCAGCTGGGCCAAACGCTCGCGCAAGGCCACGCCGAATTGATGCACGTTTTGTCCGGGCGCCATGGATACCGCCAGCACCACCGCGTCCTGGCCTTGATAGACCGCAGCGGTCTGCGGCGGGTCGGCCGCCATCACCGAAATCTGCGCAATGGCGCCGAGGGCCACCGACTGCGCGGTGCCGTCGGCGCCGGGCAGCTGGATCGGCAACTGGCGCAGTTGCTCCAGGCTGAGCACTTCGCCGGTTACGGTTAGCGTGGTGATTTGCCCGCCAATGTCGGCAATACCGCCAGGCGCCAATACGTTCTGTTGCTGCAGTTGTTGGAACAGCTGCTGGGGGGACAAGCCCAGCCCCGCCAGGCGCTGTGGGTTGATGTCGATCGACAGTTGCTGGTCTTGCAGGCCGTGCAACGTCACCTGGCCGATACCGGGCAAGCCGCCCAACTGGTCACGCAGGCGCTTCAACGGTCCGCGCATCTCGCTCATGCTGTAGCCGGGCGCGGTGACAGCGATGGACGCGACGGCGACGCGTCCGAAATTATCGTCGACAAACGGCCCCTGGGTGCCCGGTGGAAAGCTGGCACCGGCCTCGGCGACTTTATTGCGTACCTGCTGCCACAGCACGCCCAGGTCCTTGATCTCATCGCGGGCCGTCACCTGGATGATCACGCTGCCGGGGTGGACGGTGGTCACGATGTTTTTGATCTGCGACAGCTCGCGCAGTTTTTCTTCGGTAGGCCGGGCCAGCAACTCTTCGGCGCGTTCGCTGGGCAGGCCGGGGAATTGGATGCTCACCAGCGCATCGCGAATCGTCACCGAGGGCTCTTCCTGGGTCGGAAAGCTCAGGAATGTGGCCACGCCTGCGAGCAGGATCAGCAGGGCAGTAAACAACGTCAGGCGGCTCGCGCCCAGGGCGTGACGGGTCAGGTTGATCATTCGGGCGTGCTCAAACGGCTGGAGGGCGAGAGCAGGTTGACGGGCTGGCCGTCGGTGAGAAACGCCACACCGGTGACGACCACTTGCTCGCCGTCCTTGAGGCCGTTGTCGATGGCGACACGGCCCTGGTCGATCAGGCCGATCGTAATATCACGCAGGGCGACCTTGCCCTGGGCAGGGTCATAGACGAACACCTGCACCTGGCTGGCGTCGCCGCCCATACGCAGCGCCTGGGTCGGAATCGACAGCGCGCGCGCGGCAGGCGCCGCCAATCGCACGTTGAGGTTCACGCCGCTGGGGAGCGCGAGGGCGCGGGCGTCCAGGCGAAAACGCGCGCTTTGCAACAGGCCGTTCTGCGCGCGCGTCGACAAGCCTTCGAGCACCAGCGGCAGGGTTGAGCCGGGCGCTGCCGGGTCGTTGGCGGCGGCGTGGTCGCCAGGCTTGAGGCCGGCGGCCTGTTCCACCGGAATTTGCACGATGACCTGCAGCGCGCCGCCGGCCTCCAGTTCCATCACCCCTTGGCCGGGCGACAACTCGCTGTACAACTGCGCGGGTCTGGCCACGACGCGGCCGTCAAACGGCGCAATCAGTTGGCCCTGGCGTTGATCGCGGCGTACCAGGTCCAGCGCCGCCTCATCGGCGGCCTGCTGTGCAACGGCGGCTTGCCACGCGGCTTCGGCTTGCTCCACGGCGCTGGCCGCAACGCTGCCCTGGGCGTAAAGCTGTTGCTGGCGCAGCTTGTTGCGCTTGCGCTCGCCGGTTTGCGCCACGCTGGCGAACAAGGCCGCCTGCGCTTGTTTCAGGCGTAACTGCACGGCCGACGTGTCCAGGCTCGCCAGCACCTGGCCTTGTTTTACGGCATCGCCGACGTCGACGTTCAACGCCACTAATCGGCCCGCGCCTTCGAAGGCCAGGGCCGCGCGTTGGCGTTGGCGCACCACACCGGTCAACGGCGCAGCGTCGACCTCTGTAGCATGCACGGTGGCGACTTTGACGGACCTTACCGCCGGCTCCGGCACCGCTTCCTCGCGCGAACAGGCCGCCACCATCAGGCAGACAACGCCGAACATCAGGGGACGGTCCCAAGGACGGAACAACTGAGCAAAACCCTGCATGCCTGGCGCCTCGTTATCAGAAGGTGTAGTTGATGGCGAACATGCCCAGACCTGCGCTTTCACGCCGGATCAGCGGGCTGTTGCGCGCCTGGTCGGCGTACTGGGTCAGCGTCAGGCTGGCCAGCGTCGACCAGTGCGCGTTCAGGCTGTGCTGCCAGTTCAAGGCGGCGGAGTAGGCATAGATCCCGGCATCGGCGTTGTATTTGCCATAGAGCGAACGCTGGCTCTGCGCCTGGGTGACGCCGAAGAAGGTCTGGTTGTAGCGGCCGTCGCCGGCATGGGCGTCGATGTCCAGGGCCAGGGTGTCGCTGTCGGTATGCAACAGGATGCCTTCCAGGCCAAAGCGGTAGCGGTTGCCACGGTGTTCGCCGGCCATGCGCAGTTCGGCTTCGCCGCTGACCGACAGCCAGTCAAACAGCTGCTGGCTGAGGGTGAAGTCGGCGACGGTGGCGCCGTTGATATCGCCCATGCCGTTCAGCTCGCGGTCGCCCGGGCGGCTGGTGCTGTCCTTCTCCTTACGGCCCAGGTCGTAGTTGATCGCCGCGCTGGCGCCAAAGCCGCTGTCGGATTGAAATTGCACGCCGAGGCCTCGGGTGGTGTCGGCGAACAGCGCGCCGCGCTGGATGCTGAACATCGGCAGCACGAGCGCGCGGTAGCGGTCGGCGCCCATGTAGCGCGGCGTGACCCCCATGCCAAGGCCCAGGGTGGCGGTGGTCTTGTCGGCTGCCGGGCTGGCGTCGGCCGCCTGTGCCGGGATCGCGAGCGTGCAGGCCATCAAGGCGGCGGCGCCCCACAGCACGGTACGGGTACGGGGAGTGGTCAAGTTCATGGTGAAACCCTTTCAGCGGAGGAAAATAGCGGTGCGCCGGACAGCGCGCGATACAGCGCCAGGCGGTTGAACAACAACTGGTAGGTGGCCTTGCGCAATTCAATGTGCGATTCAGCCAGGCGAATTGCCGCGGCCAAGTGCTCCGAACGCGCGGCCGCACCCGCGGCAATCTGCTGGTCGAGACGCTTGGCCTTTAATGCGGTCAACGACGCCAGATCGATCTGCGTGGTGGCGTTGGCCAGCGCTTGTTGGCGTTGGCTCAACAGGTCGGCGATTTCACGGAAGGCGTCCTGCACGGTCTTTTCGTATTGGGCGACGGCGGACTGTTGGCGAGCGGTGGCCAGGTCCAGGTTGGCCTGGTTGCGGCCACCGTCGAACAGCGGCAGGTTCAGTTGCGGGGTGAACAGCCAGGCGCCGCTGCCGGATGAAAACAAGTTGCTCAAGCGCGGGCTGGCGATGCCCGCGCCGGTGCTCAAGGTGATGGAGGGAAAGAACGCCGCACGGGCGGCACCGATGTTGGCGTTCGCGGCGCGCAGGGCTTGTTCGCACTGGCGCACATCGAAGCGTTGCAACAGTCGTTGGGACGAGAGTTCGATCAGCCAGGGCGGGGTATCCAGATCAATTACCGGGCCTGTCGTGGCAACGGTCGAAGGCGCGGCCTGATAGCCGGTCACCCATGCCAGCGCCTGCTGTGCACTGGCGTGGTCGGCGCTTGCATCCTGCCATTGCTGGGCGGCACGCCGAACCTCCATGCGCTGGGTGTCGACCGTGTCCTGGGCGACGAGGCCTTCCTTTTGCTGGCCGTCGAGTACGCTCAGCAGCAGGTTCTGGTTGTCGAGAATGGACTGCGTGTCGGACTGCACACCTGCCTGCAAGCGCTCTTGCAAATACAGGCGTGCCACTTCAACGATCAGCGCCTTGCGCACGGCCAAAGCCCCGTAGCGTGTAGCCAGGTAGTCATGCTGCGCCGCCTCCGACAGGCTGCGCACTCGGCCGAAAAAATCCAGCTCGAAGTCCGATACGCCGACGGACGCCACCGCAATGTCTTGTCCATAACGTTCGTCGGCGGCCTTGTCGTGCAAGTGCTGGCGGTTGCGTTGCAGGCCCAGGGCCACGGTGGGCATGCGATCGGCGCTGGAAATGCCGTACTGGGCACGGGCTTGCTCGACACGCAGCAATGCCAGGCGCAGGTCGCGATTGTAGTTCAGGGCTTGTTCAACCCGATGCGGCAACTGCGCCGATGAATCCAGGCCGGCCAGCAATTGTCGCTCCTCCTCGGAAAGCCCCTCGACCTCACCGGTCACGGAGGAGGGCGTGCCCGTCGAAGGTTCGCCTTGCAGGGTCTGCGGCACCGGCAGCACGGGCGCCTGGTACTCCGGTGCCAACGAGCAGCCGGCCAGCGTGCCGACCAGCAGCAAAACCGCGCCGAGGCGTTCAGTCAGCTTGACAGGCTTGGACAGCAGTACGGTGGTCGGCATGGGGTCGGTTCGCGAAAGTCGGGCGTAGGGCAATACTGGCAGCGGACTTTCAATAAACCGTGTGTGAATTATCAAGGTTTCATCAAGGGACTTCTTTGTGTGAAGAAAACCTGTCTTCATTGTCGAAAACGACGCCGACAGCGCCCGCGCAATCAACCCGGAAAAATGGGTGGATGACTGCACCTGGCGCCGGTGGCCAGTGCGAGCGGCCGGTTCTGAAACCAGTGACTTTTCCCGTAAGCCTTGGTGAGCGAAGGCAGGCCTGTTTTCATACCTATGGGTAGATAACTATTTAAATATAGGTAATTATGCCTTCGAAGGCGTCAATCCGAACGCCTCCTGCGGCAGCATCGACGGGGCATGACCATGGCGAAGAGTCATCGATTTGAGCGAATCCTTCTCACCAACGACGATGGTATTGATGCCCCAGGGCTCAAGGTACTTGAACGTATTGCCTGCCAATTAGCGAATGAGGTGTGGGTCGTCGCACCGTTACTTGATCAAAGCGGCACGTCACATTCATTGAGTCTGCATGCTCCCTTGCGGCTGAGTTACCAGGGAACACGCAGGTTTGCGGTTACCGGAACCCCCGCTGACTGCATAGCCCTGGCACTTGGGCATCTGCTCAGTCACGACAAGCCCGACCTGATTTTATCCGGCGTGAATCGCGGGGCGAACCTGGGAACGGAAACGGTATTCTCGGGTACCGTCGGAGCGGCGATGACGGGGTTACTCTTCGGTATCCCATCCATCGCACTGAGCCAGGCGTTTACGGATCGCAGCGCGGTGCCCTGGGAAAACGCACTCAACCACGGCGCCCCCGTGATTGAACAACTGATGGCCCAGCAGTGGCCGCAAGACGTTTGCTTGAACGTCAATTTCCCGAGCTGCGCACCCGGTGCCGTGTTGCCACTGAAAATAACGCGGCAAGGCAGAGGCCGCCTGGAGGGGGTGTCGGTTCGTTCGGAAAATGACCCGCGTGGGCTGGAATACCATTGGCTGCAATTGCGCAGGCACCCGTGCACGGACGAACCTGGGACGGAAACGGCTGAAAGTCTTGGCGGACATATCACCGCAACGCCGTTGCAGTTCGAGCGTACCTACGCGTCGGCGAGCATGACGTGCGAAAACAGGATCTTCCCCTTGGGCGCATTCGACAGCGAGCTTCAGCGCCAGTCGGAGCTTCCATAGCTGCTGAGTTTGTCCATGAGCAATCCAGCTGCTTCCAGTCGCTTGCGTTCACTGGCCGTCAGACAGGCGTCTACCGCTTCAGCAAGCCATTCATCACGGCGCTGACGACTTGCCTGCAACACGCATCGGCCTTGCTCCGAAAGGCCGATCCAGGTGCGTCTGCGGTCTTCGGTATCTGGTGTGCGGGTAATCAAGTCTCGCGCCTCCAGGTCCTTCAACAGGGAGGCAAGGTTGGACGAGCGGATATTTTCCGCCTCGGCAATTTTCGAAGGCGTTGCCATGCCGTCCATTTGATCGATTGCGCTCAATACCAGCATCTGCGACCAAGTATCGGGGTGATTTTGCGCCTCTTGGCGCAGGCGTTTGTTCAGGCGCGTAAAGCGCTCGCGAAATAACGAAATATGCATGTGCCCCAGACCCTGAAAATGCCTATAGGATTGTAACCAAATCGGGTGACGAGGAGGCAAGCGTTCACGCGGAACATTCGACTCGACAACAGAGCATCAGAGGTCAAGGAAGAGCCAGGATCAGGTCCATACCGAAAATAAATTCATTTGTTTATTGGAAGCCCGCTCTTTTCCAACCTGACCCCGTGATAGCACCGAGCTATCAATGCAGTGCGTAATACTCAATGGATTCGCTATCCGGCATCGACGTATCTTCAAGGCACCCAGCGTGATTGGCTCACCGCGCCCCTCGCGTCATCCGCATCAATCCAGTCCCATGACGGGCATATTCCAGAGTAAGCCATGAAGAAAACGCTTTCGTTGGCCACACGCATAGGGCTGAGTTTCGCAGCCATCCTGGCGCTTCTGATAATGATCACTGCCATCGGCATCCAGCGCGTTGGGTTCATCGATGCCACGTTGGGCGACGTCAGTGAAAACGCAGCAAAGGTGCAGCGCTACGCCATCAATTTCCGTGGCAGCGTGCATAACCGCGCCATCGCTATCCGGGATGCGGTGCTGGTGACGAGCGACCCTGATCTGGACACCTACTTGTCGCAGATTAAAGCTCTGGAAAAAGCCTACGCCGACTCGGCGGCGCCAATGGATCAGTTGTTCGAACGCGCAAGCGTTACGGGCGAAGAGCTTCGACTGCTGACCGCCATTAAGGATATTGAACAACAAACCCTGAAATCCACCCAAGCGGTCATCTCACTGCGCCGAGCGGGGGACATTCCGGGAGCCCAGGCGCTTTTGATGCGTCAAACGTCTTCGGATTACAGTGAGTGGTTAAAGCGCGTGAATGCGCTGATTGACTATGAAGAGGCATCCATCAAGGCCAAGCTCGGCGCGGTTCAGGAAACGGCCAGCCAGTTCAGTACCCTGATGTTGATTGCGACCGGTATTGCCCTGCTGCTGAGCGTCACGCTATCGGCGGTGATTATTCGCTTCGTTAAATCGACATTGGGCGCGGAGCCCACTGAGGTGGCATTAGCCATTGAGCGTCTGGCGGCGGGTGATCTGAACCAGACGATTTCCACCGATTACCCCAAGAGCGTGATGGGTGTGCTCAAAGACGCTCTTGTGCACTTGGCAGAGACTATTCAGCAAGTGCGCAGGGCAGCCCATGAGGTCAATCATTCCTCCATTCAATTGTCTGCCAGCTCGTCGACCAACAATGACCATATCAACCTGCAAACCCACGAAGCCGAGCAGGTAGCCGCAGCCATCACGCAAATGGCCGCTACGGTCAGCGAAGTATCCGGGTATGCCGCGCAGGCAGCCGATGCTTCCCGCTTGGCTGACATCGAAGTGGAAAACGGTAATCGATTGGTTGCGAGTACTGCTGTTTCCATCGAGCAATTGGCAATAACGCTGGAGCAAACCACGGGTACCGTAAATCAGGTATCCCAATACAGCGAAAATATCGAGTCGGTGATCGATGTCATCAACTCCATCGCCGCTCAAACCAACTTGCTGGCGCTGAACGCTGCTATTGAAGCGGCAAGGGCTGGGGAACATGGGCGTGGATTTGCGGTGGTCGCCGATGAAGTGCGCTCGCTGGCCAACCGTACCCAGCAGTCAACCGAGGAGATTCGGCAGATGATCAGCACGCTGCAATCGGGGACAGAAGCCGCCTCGCAAACCATGCGCAACAGTTGCGAACTGGCGAGTCAAACCGTCACACAAACCCGCAGCGCGCAGAGTGCACTGGCCAGGATCAGCGAGCAGGTGGGCGCCATCAGTCATATGAACGCGCAGATTGCCAGCGCTTCTGTACAGCAGAGTGGCGTGGCTGACGATGTCGCTCAGAACATCAACCGTATTCACGGCTCCACCGTGCAATCAGCCACCGGCTCCCATCAAATTGCAACCGCTAGCATGGAACTCTCGCAGTTAGCGGATCGCCTTGCAGCGAAAGTGGCTTTTTTCACGGCGGCTTAGGATGTCAGTTGGTGCAGGACGGCTTCTTTGACATATAGGAGGGCTGAGGTCGGTACTTTAATTTTATCTGCGTCGAACGGCCTCAATATCATGCAGGGGGTGCCGATAGACTTGCTATGACCCTATAGGCGGTTTTCCATGTTCAATACCAAACTCAAGAACCAGCTTCACGCCCAGACGGCAGAGCTGTTGGAACTGCGCCAACTGCGCGATGGCCTGAACCGCGAAATGCTGACGTTGAGTATTGATCCGGCGTTCAAAATTATCGCATGCAACGAAAATTTCGCAGGTGCCTTGGGCTATAACCAGGATCGGCTCGTGGGTCGTGCCATGGCTGATGTTGTTCCGCAGTACGTATCCAAGCTCCCGTGCTTCCATAACTTTCGAGCAGCGGTAGCGGCGGGTAAGTCCATCTCTGATGAATACAGATACCTGCACGCTGACGGTTCCCTGGTGTGGCTTCACGCGCATTGGCAACCGGTAAAGGATGAAAATGGCAGGTTGAGCCATGTGACCTGCCATGCCACGAACATCACGTCGCGAGTGGAAGAAGCGTCGGAAAACACATCCTTCATCGATGCATTACTTCGTTCGACGGCAGTGATCGAGTTCGATCTTTCCGGGCACGTACTCATGGCCAATGAGCAGTTCTTGAAAGCGATGGGCTACAGCCTGAACCAGGCAAAGGGCAGTCACCACCGTATTTTCTGCAGGCCGGAAGAAGCGTCATCGCAGAAATACAAGGAGTTCTGGTCTACCTTGAACAAGGGTGAGTTTGTCGCCGGGCGATTTGAGCGTGTTGACAGCAGCGGTAGGACGGTATGGCTGGAAGCGACGTATAACCCGGTTTATGACACCGAAGGAACGCTCTGCAAGGTCGTCAAGTTTGCGACGGTTATCACCGACCAGGTTGCGCGTGAGCAGGAAGTCAGTGAAGCAGCCCAAACTGCATTTGAGATCTCCCGGCAGACGGATGTGACTGCTCAGCGCGGGGCCGTTGTAGTCAACGATACGATGCACACGATGCGTAAAGTCGCTGGTGATATGCAGGCTGCCTCTGGCGGGGTAGAGGCGCTCGGGAAGCAGTCGCTGTTGATCAGCTCGATCATTCAGACGATCAGCAGTATTGCTCAGCAAACCAACTTGTTGGCATTGAATGCTGCGATTGAAGCTGCTCGCGCAGGTGAGCAGGGGCGAGGCTTCGCCGTGGTAGCGGATGAGGTCCGACAATTAGCCGGCCGCACCAGTACCGCCACTGAAGAAATCGCATCGGTTGTGTTGCAGAACCAGAAGCTGGTGGAACAAACCGTCGCTGAGATGGCAAACAGTAAGTCCCAGGCGGAGCAAGGCCTTGAACTTGCCACGCAGGCAGGCCAGGTCATTGTTGAAATTCAGGATGGCGCCAAGCGAGTAGTCGAAGCGGTGGGCAGGTTCGCGACTCAAGTGGCTTAGGGCAGGAACCGTTGGCCGCACTGTTCCCGCCGCTCGAAGCCTCTGCCCGCGACGTCAAAGAAACCTCCTCTATCTCATTACCTTCGTTGAGAGTTTGATGGAACACGCTGAAGATCTGTCACCCATTGAACAACGTCGTTTTCTGCGAATTCGAGAGCTGTGTCTGCTCGACGATCAGCGCGACGATACGTTTGATCAAATCGTTGCGCTCTGTGCTGAATACTTCCGAGCACCCATCGTGCTTATTTCAATTGTGGATGAACACAAACAGTGGTTCCGTGCCAAGGTCGGAGTGAGTATCAATGAAACGCCCCGCAGCGAATCGTTCTGTGCCCATACCTTGTACTCGCACGAGTTTCTCGAAGTGCCGGACGCGACGCTCGATCTGCGTTTTCAAGACAACCCCCTGGTCACCGGGCTTCCAGGTATCCGCTATTACGCGGGTGCGCCCCTGACCACTGACGACGGTTTGGGTCTTGGCGCGCTCTGCGTGATTGATACCGTAGCCAGGCCAAGGATGAGCGAACAAGATGCCTCGATGCTGAGGCATTTGGCCGCACTGGTGATGAGTAGAATCATTGCGCTGAGATCAGAAAACTATGTTGACCCTGCCACAGGCTTATACAACCGCGCTCGGCTTGAGAGCGACATCGGCAAGGCTCAGAATCGCGCAGACGTCTGTAGCATCGTAGCGATTGATGTGATTTCTCCCGACTTTTTGAACGAGGTCGTCAAGACGTTGGGCTATGAGTTTTCCCTGGAGTTGATGTTGGCTATCAAGGAGCGCCTGTTAAGCATTGTTCCACCCGAATCCCCGCTTTACAAAATCAGCCCTACACGGTTCGGCCTTGTTTTGCCTTACCCAATTGCAGAAGCGGTCAGCAAGGCTGTTATCAATGACTACGTTACGCCGGTGCTGTGCCACGACATTCCGTTGCAGATGACCGTCGGTGTGGGATTGTTAAAACTTGGGGGGGCAGGTGAGTCGCCGCATGAGTGCTTACGTCTGGCGATCAGCGCCGCAGATGATGCTCGAGATCGAATGGTGGGCTGGTGTTACTACGAGGCTAAACTGGACACCGCGCAGCAGCGCACTTTTATTATCTTGAGCTCGCTGGCAACGGCTATAGCCAGCGATGAACAATTCAGAATGGTCTACCAGCCTCGTATTGATATAGGCACCGCAAAATGCACGTCGGTTGAGGCGCTGCTGCGCTGGGAACATCCGCTTCTTGGGGCAATTGGACCTTCAGAGTTCATACCGCTGGCTGAAAAAACAGCGTTAATGGGGCAGATCAGTTTGTGGGTCTTGCACAACACGATCGACCAAGCTGCCCAGTGGCAGCGTCAGGGCTTGAATTTCAAGGTGTCGATCAATGTAACTGTGCAGGATATTGAGTCTTCAGTATTCATAAACGCTCTGGTTCGCAGGGTTCGACAGGCTGATTTCGATCCTCGGTTACTTGAAGTGGAGTTGACTGAAAGCGCCCGCATAGATGACTTCGACAGCGTGCTGCTCCATCTCAATCAGCTGCGTGCGTTGGGCATCGGGATTGCCATTGATGACTTCGGTACGGGCTATAGTAATTGGTCTCACCTGCAACGGCTCCCCGCCAGTGTCGTCAAATTGGATCGTTCACTGATTGAAAACCTGGTCCAGCAGTCCAGGAGTCAGTGCCTGGTACGCACCATTATCAAACTTGCCCATTCGTTGGGGTACCGCGTTGTGGCTGAGGGCGTTGAGACCCTTCAAACGTATGAGCTTGTCAGTGGCTGGGGATGTCATGAGGTCCAGGGATATTTGATCGCAAGGCCGATGGAGGCTGCTGCGATACCTGGATGGTTATCTAATCGCGCCTGAGAATAATCACCCGAGCCTGTCCCTTTTTTTCAACTCGCCTGTCATTCCAGGCAGTGAATAAAATCGAGAGCCCTCCCATGCCCGCCGTCCCCGCCATGTCCTTGCGTCCCTTACTGAAACTGAGCCTGCTGCTCAGCCTCGGCACCAGCCCGCTGTTCATCCCGTTCAGTTACGCCGAAGACGCCGCCGCCCGTCGCAGTTACCAGGTGCCGGCCGGCAGCTTGAGTGCGGCGCTGACGCGTTTCGCCGGGCTGGCGGGGGTCAACCTGTCGATCGATCCGGCGCTGGTCAGCGGTCGCAGCAGCAGTGGCTTGTCCGGCGATTATGGTGTGGAGGAGGGCTTTGCACGGTTGCTGCAAGGTTCCGGTCTGCAGCTGCAACCGATGGGCGAGCAGGCGTATGTGTTGGTGGCGGTGCCGGACGGCGCGAGCCTGCAATTGGCGCCAACGTCGATTGTGGGCACTACCGGTCTGGCCGATGGCGACACCTATGCCGGTGGCCAGGTGGCGCGTCGGGGTTCGCAAGGGCTGTTGGGCGCGCGGGACTTCATGGAAACGCCGTTCAGCATGACCACCTACACCGCGGATGCGGTGAAGAATCAGCAGGCGCGCACCCTCGGCGATCTGATCGCCAGCGACCCTTCGGTGCGTGCCACCAACCCGGCCGGCGGGCGTTATGAGCAGTTCACCATCCGTGGGTTCAGCCTGTTCAACAGCGACGTGGCCTACAACGGCTTGTACGGTGTGTTGCCGACTTACACCATCGACATGGAAATGGCCGACCGCGTCGATATCGTCAAGGGCCCGACGCAGTTGATCAACGGCATCTCCCCACGCGGCAGTGTCGGCGGCGGGATCAACGTGGTGCCCAAGCGGGCTACCGACAAGGACATCAATTCGTTCACCGGCAGCTGGGCCTCCGACAGCCAGGCCGGTGGTGCGGTGGATATCGGGCGTCGGTTTGGCGAGGACAATAAGTTCGGCATCCGTTTCAACGGGGTGAAGCAGGCCGGGGATACGGAGTGGGATCACCAGTCGGTCGACCGCGAAATGGCGGTGCTCGGCCTGGACTTTCGCGGCGAGCGCCTGCGCCTTTCCACCGATATCGGCCGTACCGAGCGCGACACCGACGCGCCCCAGGAACGCGTGCAAGTCGGCGCCAATGCCAAGGTGCCGAGCGCCAACGATGTGCGACGCAACTACGCGCAGTCCTGGAGCAAGGCCAGTACCAACGACACCTTTGGCACGCTCAACGGCGAGTTCGACCTCAGCGACAGTGTGATGCTGTACGGCGGGGTAGGCGCGCGCAAGAGTAACCATGACTTCCTGCGCCACGCAGTGTCGGTCACCAATAACGCCGGGGATTTCAGCGTGCTGCCGCGTGATTTTACCCGCGATGAAAATGTGCGCACCGCCACCGCCGGCGTGCGCAGCTGGTTCCACACCGGGCCGGTCAGCCATGAAGTCAACCTGGCGGCCAGCTATTTCTACATGGACTTTGAAAACGGCGGGGCGCGCTATGCGGCGGCGCCGAGCAATCTCTATAACCCGGTACAGACCCCGGTGCCCTCGCGGCCGACGCGCTTTGATTCCAGGGTCTACACCGAAAATAAGTTCAGCGGCGTGGCCTTGTCCGACACCCTGGGCTTCTTCGACGACCGCTTGCTGGTGACCCTCGGGGCGCGCTGGCAGCGGGTGAAGGTGGATGACTGGACCGACAACGTCAAAGGCGCCACCGCCTACGATGAAGAAAAGATCTCGCCCTCCGGTGGCGTACTGTTCAAGGCCACCGACAAACTCTCGTTGTATGCCAACTATATGGAGGGCTTGAGCCAGGGCAAGGTCGCACCGTCCACCTCGATCAACGAGGACGAGATCTTCCCGCCCTTTATCAGTCGCCAGATCGAGGCGGGCGCCAAGTACGACGCCGGGGCCTTTGCCGTGACCGCCGCCGTGTTCCGTATCAAGCAGCCGGCGTATGAAACCAACGCCACCTCGCGGGTGTTCGGCCCCAACGGCAAGCGCCAGAACAATGGGGTGGAATTGAGTGTGTTTGGTGAACCGCTGAAGGGGTTCCGCCTGCTTGGCGGGGTGATGTACATCGACAGTGAATTGACCCACACCACCAACGGTGCTTTCGACGGCAATCGCGCCCCCGCCACACCCAAATACAACGTGAACCTGGGCGCCGAATGGGACGTGCCGACGCTCGAAGGCCTGACCTTGACCAGTCGCGGCATCTACTCCAGCTCACAGTACCTGGACCAATCCAACGTCAAGCAGATCGACGCCTGGAACCGCATCGACGTGGGCGCGCGTTACGCGTTCAAGGTCGATGACAAGCACATCACCCTGCGCGCCAATGTGGAGAACGTCGCCGACAAGCGCTACTGGAGTTCGGCCGGTGCGTCGGATGACAGCGAGCCGGGATTGACCCTGTCGACACCGCGTACCTATCTGTTGTCGGCCACTGTCGATTTCTGAGGATTGTAAACAGACCCCAGTGTGGGAGGGGGCTTGCCCCAATGCCAGTCAGTTAAGGCTTTTTGTAGGAGCGAGCTTGCTCGCGAAAAATTCACAGGCACCGCGTTCATTCAGAAAGCACGCATTATCGTTGACGTTTTTCGCGAGCAAGCTCGCTCCTACAGACGGCGGTGTACGCTTAACTGACTGGCATTAGGGCTTGCCCCCGATCGCAAGCCGCCGGCGTTGGAATTCGGTGTGCTGGCGGCCACGCGGGTGCTGGAAAGCCTTGGCGTACTGGCGGTGGTGGATGAGGTGCAGCGCTTGAACCTGTTGGACTGCCGCCTGATCGAACGCGAAAGCGCCTGAGCTTTATTTGCGGCCCAAGAGCAATTTGGATACGGTGCAAGTCTGCCCACAAGGATGTTCCCATGACAGAAAATCCCCCTAAAACCCGCCGTGCACCCAAGGGTGAAAAACGCCGCGAAGAGCTGCTGGACGCAGCTTTGCAGGTGTTCTCCCTGGAGGGCTACAGCGGCGCCTCCGTGGCCCAGGTGGCGGCGATTGTCGGTATTTCCGTGGCTGGCCTGCTGCATCACTTTCCCAGCAAGATCTCGTTGTTGATGGGCGTGCTGCAACGCCGCGACGAAGTCAACCAACGGATTGCCGATGAAGTACGCGCCGAGAAGTCGTTGACCGGGTTGCTTGGCAGCCTGCGCGCGATCAACCGCTCGAATGCCACCGCGCCTGGCGTGGTGCGCGCGTTTACCATTTTGAATGCGGAAAGTCTGCTTGATACGCAACCGGCGTGGAGCTGGTTCCAGGCGCGCTATGCGGGGATCCAGCGCCGTTTGCAGGGGCAGTTTGCCGACCTGGTGGCGGCGGGGGAGGTGCGCGGCGACGTGGACATCGCCGGGCTGGTGGAAGAAATCCTGGCCATGATGGATGGCCTGCAGATCCAGTGGCTGCGCTTTCCGGAGCAGGTGGACCTGGTGGCGCGGTTCGATGCCTACATTGCGCGGGTCGAAGCGGCCATTAGAGCCTGAGTCGATCCCGGTCCAAATGTGGGAGGGGCGGTGCGACGATTCGACTTGCCTCCGATGGCGGCCTCGGGGCCGACCAGGATTTTGATGTCGATCCCGGTCCAAATGTGGGAGGGGGCTTGCCCCCGATGGCGGCCTCAGGGCTGGCCAGGATGTTGGATCAGACCGAGTACATATCCGTTTCTGCGGTCACGGCTGCTATGGGTTCCGCCCTTACGGCGGCTCACTTTTGAAAAGCGCAAAAGTAAGCAAAACGCTCTTGCCCCACCACTCGGCACCTCGCCCAGGCTCGGTGTGCCCGAACGCAGGCTTGAATCCGTGGGCCGCCGCCACGCGCCATCCATGGCGCGGGGCGGCTAACCCGGCGTCCTGCCGGGTTACCCACGGATTCAAGCCTGCGTTCGGCCAGCGTGGTTTAACGGGGCGCCTGAGATCAAGATCAAAAGCCAGATCAAGATCAAGAGCGGCTCGCTGCGCATCGTGGTTAGAGGGCGCGCTACAGTATTGTGTAGGTGTGCCCGATAGCAGTGATTCAGTCGGTACAAGTGTCGACTGAACCACCGCCATCGGGGGCAAGCCCTAATGCCAGTCAGTTAGCGCCGATCCCCTGTGGGAGGGGGCTTGCCCCCGATAGCGGTGGGTCAACCAACATCAGTGCTTGCTGGGCCGACGTCATCGGGGGCAAGCCCCCTCCCACATTTGATCTTCGCTGCTTTAAGCATTTCGTTCGCTTAACTGACTGGCATTGGGGCAAGCCCCCTCTCACAGGGATCAGTTGCCCGCAGCACTGCCCTGGCTGCTGTCATCGCTCATGTCATAGCCACCACCGTCGCTGGTGCCGCTGTCCCCTTCGTTTTGATGCAGCACACCGCCGGTCTTCACCGTCGACTCACGCAGCGTCGAGTTCAGCGCCGAACGCGGCAGCGGGTTGCTGGTGGTGGTCGACAGTTCCTGGCGGAACGGGTTGACCAGCTTGGCGTTCAGGCGGATGTCCTGGGACGAAGCGCCCACCGACAGGTTGAAGCTGTCGGCGTCCACCACCCACTGCTTGCTGGCCACATCGTAGTAGGCCAGCGAGCGGTCGTTGAGCTCGATGGTCACGCGCTTGCTCTGGCCAGGCTTGAGGAACACTTTCTTGTAGCCCTTGAGCTCCTTGATCGCGCGTTCGACTTTCGGGTTGTTCTGGCCCACGTACAGCTCGGCCACTTCGGCGCCCGCGACCTTGCCGGTGTTGGCCAGGTCGAACGACACCTTGATCGGCGCACCGGCCACTGCGACGCCAGGGCTGACGCTGATGTTGCTGTAGCCGAAGGTGGTGTACGACAAGCCATAACCGAACGGATACAGCGGCTTGATGCCCTTTTTCTCATAGCCGCGATAGCCCAGGAACAGGTCGTCCTTGTAGCTCATCTCGCTCAGGGTTTCCTGGTTGTCGAATTTCGGAAAAGTCGCGTAGATCGGGTTGTCTTCGATGTTGCGTTCGATACTGATCGGCAGCTTGGCCGACGGGTTGACCTTGCCCAGCAGGATCTCTGCCAGGGCCTGGCCGCCGTTCTGCCCAGGGTAGAACGCGTGCAGGGCGGCCGGCACCTGGTCGATCCAGTCGCTCATCTTCAAGCCGGTGCCGCCGTGCAGGGTGACCACGGTGTGCGGGTTGACCTTGGCGATGCTCTGGATCAGCAGGTTCTGGTATTCCGGCAGGTCGAAGCTGTGGTCGAAGCCTTCGCCCTCGTATTCATTGCTGTTGCCGGCTGCCACCAGTACGGCGTCGTACTGGGCCAGGTCCTGTGGTGCAACCAGCGATGCCCAGCTCATCTGCACGCCAACCAGGCCGCCCATGGTGGAGAGGTAGCCGTTGCGGCGCGAGTATTCAAGCTTGATGTCGACCGGTTTGCCGGCTTCAAGATTGACCTTGGCGAACACCGGGATGGTCGGCGGAATGCTGTTGTTCGGCAGCGGTTTGCCGTCGCCGTTGTCGAGGACTTTCTTGCCGTTGACGTACAGGCGTACCGCACCGTCGGCGCGGACCTTGAACACCTGTTCGCCGCTGACGGTCGGGGTGATCTGGCCGCTGTAGCGAATCGACGTGGCGGCGGTATCGCCATTCACCGGCAGGCTGTCGGTGGACCAGTCGAGGTTGACGTGGGTGTCGGTGCGCGTGGCAGCCGGGTCACCGGACCAGTTGGTGTTGCTGAAGAACTCGGTCTTCAGGCCTTTGACGCTGTTGCCGTTGCTGTCGGCATGGGTCCAGCTGGAGGTGGCCGGGTCCAGCGACAGCCCGTCGATGAACTCGACCTTGGCGCCTGGCGCCAGTTGCTGCAAGCCGCTCAGCTCACTGATGTAGTTGGCGGCCATCACGTTGGCGCTGCCGAAACCGGTAGGCGGCGCGTACTTGGCCAGGGTGCCGACCACGGCGATGCGCTTGACCTTGTTCGCGTCCAGTGGCAGCAGGCTGTTCTGGTTTTTCAGCAGCACGATGCCTTCGCGCGCGGCATTGAGCGCCGTGCGGTTGCTGGTGGCGCTGTTCATGTTGTGGCTGGTCAGCGGGGCTTTGCTGTCGAACTTGTACAGGTAGATCTGCTTGAGGATGCGGCGAACCTTGTCATCGATGGTCGCGCTGCTCAGCTCGCCACTGTCCAGGTACGGCTTGAGGACGGTGCTGTTCATCTGGTAGCCCATCATGTCCAGGTCAGTACCGGCCTGTGCTGCCGGCAAGCCGTCGACCACGGCGTTGTAGTCACTCTGGACGAAGCCCGGGTAGCCCCATTCGGTTTTCAGGATGTCGCGCATCAGGTGCTTGTTCTGGCACGCGAACTCGCCGTTCACCTTCTGGAAGGCACACATCATCATCGCGACTTTGCTGTTCTTCGAGGCGGACTCGAAAGGCGGCAGGGTCATTTCGCGCAGCACGCGCTCGCTGATGGTTTCGTTGAGGTGGAAGCGGTTGCTTTCCTGGTCGTTGGCGGCGAAATGCTTGGCGTTGGCCCACACGCCGCGCGACTGAATCCCGTTGATCACCGCCGGCCCCAGGCTGGCGCCGAGGAAGGGGTCTTCACCCGACAGATACTCGAACGCACGGCCGCTGTATGGCATGCGGTACAGGTTGACGCCGGGGCCGGTGACGAACTGATAACCGCCGCTGGCGGTGTCGTAGCCCAGGGCACGGCCCAGGTCGATGGCGCGACGCGGGTTCCAGCTGGCTGCCAGGTTCGGCCCGGACGGGTACACCACGCCCTGGGCGTTGCCTTCACTGGTGTAGCGCACGCCGACACCGCCGTCGGCGCCGTGGATCTGCGGGATGCCGTATTGGGTCAGCGGCTTGACGTCCCAACCGCCAGTGCCGCCGATGTAGGCGAGCTTTTCTTCCATGGTCATCTTCGCCAGGGTGTTGTCCGCAGCCTTTTGCGCGCGGCTCACCCGGCCCTCATCCAGGGCCGGGCTGGTGGCCGCATGCACCTGGGACACCGCCAGTGCCAGCAGGGCAAATGCCGACTGCGCACCGATCATTTTGCGTTTGTTCATGGGTTTCTCCGACAACTGTTTATTGAAAATAGGGTGCCAAAACGCGCGCTTCACACAGCGCGCTCGTCACTTTTTACGGGCAATAGTCCGCCTTGATCGCAATATTTAACCGATGGCTAATTGCAACTACTTGGCAGGTTTCGCAGTATTAAAAGTTTAATAATTGTATGGATTGTTGTTGTGAGTAGTGTCTAAGTGGCATCACGCGATGGCGTTTTGAACCGCTAAAACTGCATAATTAAGGCAATTCTTGCGGTTATAAGTCAAACAAAAGCTAATTTTTGCGTGAAATAAGAAATATTTCCTTACCTTTCGGAACTAAGGCTAAACCTACCAGTCGATTGGTTTAAGAAAATATATGGCGGCATGGCGAACTAGTGGCGTTGCCCGGTAGTTCTAAAAGGCCATGTTTTATACAAGCTGTCATACACAACGCTTTGGTGTAGGGTCTTGATCGAATTCAAGGCGCCACTTGAGCTGTCCGCTGTTTTTGAACTGGAGAATCTTTATGAAAATATCCCTGTTGGGTGCCGGCCTCGTGCTGGGCGTTGCACTGAGTGGCGCGGTCATGGCCGCTGAATCTACCGACGCCGATGCGACGTCGGGTGCTGCCGATTCCACCGTGCTGACCCAGACCCACGACGCCAAGGCGGCGAAAAAGCAGAAAGCCGAAACCACCAAGGGTGGCCGACCGTTGAATACAACGGCCACCCCAACCAAGTAAGCCTGATCCCTGTAGGAGCGAGCTTGCTCGCGAAGAGCTCAAAGACACCGCGCTCATCCAGAATGTCCGCGTCATCGTTGACGTTCTTCGCGAGCAAGCTCGCTCCTACAGGAGGTTTTCACAGCCCCTCAGATTTTTACCCATGCCCAGTCCCTCAACGCCCATCGACGCCTGCCAGATGCACGTCCCGGATACCGAACAGGTCTGCGCGTGGCTGATGCAACAGGCCGGGTTGAAAACCGTGGACCTGGAGCGCGCCCGGCGCCTGTCCCAGGAGGGCGGCGACACTGAATTGCTTGGCCTGCTGACCCGCCTGGGGTTGGTCTCCGAAGTCGAACTGGCCCGCGCCTGGGCCGACCTGCTCGGCGCGCCGCTGCTGCTGGCCGACGCCGCGCCACCTTTGCTTGACCCGTTACCGAGCCTGACCGAGCGCTTTATGCGCCACTATCAGGTCGTGCCCGTGGGCTGGAGCCAGGGTGGCCTGCGCGTGCTGGCGGCCAACCCGTCGCTGGTCTATCCGTTCCAGGCCATGGCCTATGCCTGCGGCGTCCCGGTGTGGCTGGCGGTCGGCCCGCGCAACGAGGTCGAAACCCTGATCGAGCGCTACTACGGCCAGGGCCGCTCGGCCATGGGCACGCTGATCGAAAACCTCGACGAGCAAAGCGGCGCGCTGGAAGACATCGAGCATCTCAAGGACATGGCCTCCGAGGCGCCGGTGATTCGTCTGGTCAACCTGATCCTGCAGCGCGCGGTGGAGCATCGCGCCTCGGACATCCATATCGAACCCTTCGAAAACCAGCTCAAGGTGCGCTACCGCATTGACGGCGTGCTGCACGAGGCCGAGGCGCCACCGTCGAGCTCATCCGCCGCGGTGATTTCGCGGGTGAAGATCATGGCGCGCCTGGACATCGCCGAGCGGCGTCTGCCCCAGGACGGTCGGATCATGCTGCGCATCCAGGGCAAGGAACTCGACCTGCGGGTGTCCACGGTGCCCACCAGCTTTGGCGAGTCGGTGGTCATGCGTTTGCTTGATCGCCAGACCGTGAGCTTCGACTTCCAGAGCCTGGGTTTTGATGGCCAGCGCCTGCAAACCTTCCTCGAAGTGCTGGAGCGGCCCCATGGGATTCTGCTGGTCACCGGGCCTACCGGTTCGGGCAAGACCACCACGCTGTACACCGCGCTGTCACGGCTCAACACTGCCGAGCGCAAGATCATCACGGTTGAAGACCCGGTGGAATATCAACTGGAAGGCATCAACCAGATTCAGGTCAAGCCGGCCATCGGCCTGGACTTCGCCGGCGCGCTGCGCTCAATCGTGCGTCAGGACCCGGACGTGATCATGATCGGCGAAATCCGCGACCTGGAAACCTGCCGCATCGCTATTCAATCGTCGTTGACCGGGCATTTGGTGCTCTCTACGTTGCACACCAA
This sequence comes from Pseudomonas orientalis, assembly GCF_001439815.1. Lineage (GTDB taxonomy): Bacteria > Pseudomonadota > Gammaproteobacteria > Pseudomonadales > Pseudomonadaceae > Aquipseudomonas > Aquipseudomonas orientalis. Next base: position 638,149 of record NZ_JYLM01000001.1, read on the forward strand.
CAGTGCGGCGGCGAGTATCACTCGGCTGCTCGACATGGGCGTCGAAAGCTACCTGATTGCCTCGACCGTCAACGGCATCCTCGCCCAGCGCCTGGTGCGCCGCCTGGACCCGGCCACCCGGGAAGCCTTCGAAGCGCCGCCCGAGCTGATCGCCGAGCATGGCCTGGACCGCTTTACCGATGCGCGCCCGATCATGCTCTATCGCCCCCGCGCCGATGCGCCGGGCGGTGGTTACCACGGCCGCAGTGCAATCACCGAATTGCTGGTGATGAATGAAGAACTGCGCAGCCTGCTGATGCGCCAGGCCGATGCCGCCACCCTGGAAGCCGCCGCCCGCCGTGGCGGCCTGCGCACCTTGCATGAAGAGGGCCTGCGCCAGGCCGTCGCCGGCGTGACGTCATTGGAAGAAGTCCTGCGTGTGACCCGCGGGGAGGGCGCGTGAGCCTGTTCAAATACCGCGCGCTCGACAGCCAGGGCGCCGCACAACACGGCACGCTCGAGGCCAGGGACCACGCCGCCGCCGTCGCCCTGTTGCACAAGCGCGGGCTGCTGGTGTTGCAGGTTGACGTCGCCGGTGCCCAGGGGCTGCGCAATGCCCTTGGCCGTGGTCAGTTGAGCGGGGCGGCGCTGGTCAGTTTCACCCAGCAACTGGCCACCCTGTTGGGCGCCGGCCAGCCGCTGGAGCGCTCGCTGGGCATCCTGCTCAAGCAGCCTGGCCAGCCGCAGACCCGCGCACTCATCGAGCGTATCCGCGAACAGGTCAAAGCCGGCCAGCCGTTATCCAAAGCGCTGGAGGAAGAGGGCAGCCAGTTCTCGCCGCTGTACCTGAGCATGGTGCGCGCGGGCGAGGCGGGCGGCGCCCTGGAAAACACCCTGCGCCAGCTCAGTGACTACCTCGAGCGCAGCCAATTGTTGCGGGGCGAGGTGATCAACGCGCTGATCTACCCGGCCTTTCTGGTGGTCGGCGTACTTGGCTCGCTGGCGCTGCTGCTGGCCTATGTGGTGCCGCAGTTCGTGCCGATCTTCAAGGACCTGGGCGTGCCCATTCCGTTGATCACCGAAGTGATCCTCGGGCTCGGCCAGTTTCTCGGGGCCTATGGCATGGCGCTTTTCGCCGGGTTGATCGTCACGATCTGGACGCTGGCCGCACGCCTGCGCGACCCACAGCGCCGTGAGCGTTACGACCGGCGTGTGCTCGGCATCCGCGTGATCGGCCCGCTGCTGCAACGGGTCGAAGCGGCGCGGTTGACGCGCACCCTCGGCACCTTGCTGAGCAACGGCGTGGCGCTGCTGCAGGCGCTGGTGATCGCCCGGCAGGTCTGCACCAACCGCGCGCTGCAAGCGCAAGTCGCCCAGGCCGCCGAATCCGTCAAGGGCGGCGGCACCCTGGCCAGTGCCTTCGGCGCGCAGCCGCTGCTGCCCGACCTGGCGCTGCAAATGATTGAAGTCGGCGAACAGGCCGGCGAACTCGACAGCATGCTGCTCAAGGTCGCCGATGTGTTCGACGTCGAAGCCAAGCGCGGCATCGACCGCCTGCTCGCCGCGCTGGTGCCGTCGCTGACCGTGGTCATGGCGGTGCTGGTGGCGGTGATCATGCTGGCGATCATGCTGCCGCTGATGAGCCTGACCAGCAATATATGAACCCTCAAGGACCCACACCTATGCGCCATACCCGATTCAAGCCCGCCCGCCGCCAGGGCGGTTTTACCCTGCTGGAAATGCTCGCCGTAATCGTGCTGCTGGGCATCGTCGCCACCATCGTGGTGCGTCAGGTCGGCGGCAACGTGGACAAGGGCAAATACGGCGCAGGCAAGGCGCAACTGGCCAGCCTGAGCATGAAAATCGAAAGCTACGGACTGGACGTTGGCTCGCCGCCCAAGTCCCTGCAGCAACTGGTCGACAAGCCGGGCAACAGCGCCGGCTGGGCCGGGCCGTATGCCAAGCCGTCGGACCTCAAGGACCCGTTCGGCCATGCCTTCGGCTATCGCTTCCCCGGCGAGCACGGCGCGTTCGATCTGATTTTCTACGGTCAGGACGGCCAGCCCGGTGGCGAAGGCTACAGCGCCGACCTGGGCAACTGGGAATAACGGTTGAACATGGCCAACGCCCAACGTGGATTTACCTTGCTGGAGATGCTGGTGGTGATCGTCTTGATCAGCATCGCGGCCGGCCTGGTGGGTTTTGGCCTGCAGCAAGGCCTGCGCGCCGCCAAGGAGCGCCAGGCGGTCGGGCAGATGGTCGAGGCGTTGCGCAGCACGCGGGCGCGCGCGATTGTCAGCGGCACCCCGCAACGCACGGTGTTCGACTTGCGCAGCCTCAGCTTCCAGGCCCCGGGCCGCCCGAAAAAACACTGGCCGGCCGACCTGCAAGTCACCTTGCACACGGCCGAACACGCAGGCTCGGCGGTGGAGTTCTACCCTGATGGCAGTTCCACCGGCGGTAACCTGTTATTGGCCAATGGCAGCCGGCGCTGGCGCATCGATATTGGCTGGCTGACCGGCAGCGTGCAGTCCAAGGCGCTGCCATGAAGCGGCAGGCCGGATTCACCCTGCTGGAAATGCTCGCCGCGCTGACGCTCATGGCGATCTGTAGCACGGTGCTGCTGGTCGCTTTCGGCCAGAGCGCGCGCTCGCTGCTGCAAGTGGCCCACAGCGACCGCCTGAGCCATGCCGCCGTCAGCGTGATGGACCAGGAAGCAGCGGGCCCCTTGGCCAATGGCGTGCGCCAGGGCGATCTGGACGGCATCGCCTGGCAACTGCGCATCGCCCAGCAGCCGACCCGCATCGGCCAGCCGCATTTGTTTCGCCTCGACCTGACGGTCAGCGAAGGGCCGCGCCACGCCAGTTTCAGCACCTTGAAGCTGCGTGCGGCAGGGACCGGTTTGTGAAGCGCCGTCAGCAGGGCTTCACCCTGCTCGAAATCATGATCGTGCTGAGCCTGCTCGGCGTATTGCTGACCCTGGTGGGTGGCGCGCTGCTGGGGGCCAATCGCGCGGTGCTCAAGGCGCAGCGCTACACGGTCAGCCTGGATGAAATGCGTGCGGCGCAGCAGTTTTTGCGCACGGCGATCAGCGAGACGCTGCCCCTTGACGTGACCGAGGACGACAGCCAGACCGACGGGTTTTTCGCCGGCAGCCCGCAGCGCATGCAGTTTGTCGCGACCCTGCCGGGCGTGCTCGGTGGCGGGATTCAGCGCTTCACCCTGCAGTTGACCGGCGCCGAGGCGCAGCGCGATTTGCAGGTGGCGTTCGCGCGGTTTGAGTCTCAAGCGCAGGTCAATGTACCGGCGTCGCGCAGTGAGCCACAGGTGTTATTGAAAGGTGTCGAAGATCTGCAGTTCAGCTATCGCGGCGTGTCGCCCAAGGGCCAGGCCACCGGCTGGATCAGCGAGTGGCCGTGGACCAGGCGCTTGCCCTCGGCGGTGCGGATTGCGGCGCGCGTCAACGGGCCGGTGCCGTGGGTCACCCAGGTGGTCGCGCTGCGCTTGAACCTGTCGAGTGGGGGCCCCGAATGATCCGGCATCAGCGCGGTGTCGCGCTGCTGCTGGTGCTGTGGGTGCTGGCGTTGCTCAGCCTGCTGCTCGGTGGCCTGGCCGGCTGGGTGCAACTGGAAACCCGCCAGGCGGCGTGGCACCGCCAGCACACCCAGGCGGTGCTGGCCGCCGAGGCGGGCGTGGCGCTGGCGATGCAGGGCCTGGCCGACCCGTTGCAGCGCAAACAATGGATCGCCGATGGGCGTGAAATCCCGTTGGTGTTCGACGATGCGCAGCTGCACGTCAGCCTGCGCAGTGAACGCGGCAAGTTGTACTTGAACAGCGCCGAGGTCGGCGATTTTGCGCGGCTGGCCCTGGCCTGCGGTGCGACCCAGGCCCAGGCCAGCCAACTCGCCAAGGACCTGGAGGTACGACGCAACCAGGGCCTGGCGCCGTTCAGGGTCATGGAAGAAGTGCGGCAGTTGCCGGGCATGACCCAGGCGCTGTACAGCGCGCTGGTCCCCGAGATCAGCTTGTGGAGTGGCCTGGACCGGCCCGATCCGGCCTTCGCCAGCGCGCTGATGCGCCGCGCCTTGAACCTGCCGCACCTGAGTGCGGTGGGCGCCGACCCCGGTGAGGTGCTGGTGATCGACAGTCGCGCGCAACGCCCCGGCGGTTACCAGGCCCAGTTGCAGGCCACCGTGTTATTGAGCCCCGCGCAAGGCAGCGCACAACCTTATCGAGTCTTACGTTGGCAAGAATGAACGAACACTTATCCGCACGGCTGCAGTTGCTGACGGAACCCATCACCCAGCGCTGGCGCGGCAGCCTGCTGCAAATGGGCTGGCGGCTGTGGCTCAAGGAGCTGCGTGGCTGCCTGCCGGCCTGGCTGTCGCTGCAGGACATCCCCGAGCATGTGTACCCATGGCCGCTGACCGCGCCCGTGTCGCCCGTGGCCGGCGAAGCGCGCCAGGTGCTGTTGCTGGCGCCCTCGGCGGTGCTGGTGCAAGCCTTGCAGCTACCCCCGGCGGCGGCGCGCAACCTGGCGACGGTGGTGGGGTATGAACTGGACCGTTTCACCCCGTTCGATGCGGCGCAGCTGTACTTCGTCGCGCGCCAGGAACGGCGCACTCCGACCCACGTGCACGTGACGCTGGTGGCGATCCTGCGCGAGCGCCTCGACCAGATCCTCACCGAGTGCGCCGCCCTCGGCTTGCAGCCCCACGCGGTGGATGTGGCGGACGCGGCGGGCGTCCCGATGGGCATCGACCTGCTGCCGGTGCCGCTGCGCCCACGGCAACGCCCGGCGGGCAAAGGCCTGCAACGCAGCCTGCCGTGGCTGTGCGGTGCCTTGCTGATTGCCGCCATGCTGCTGTGGCTCGACGACCGCCAGCGCGTGCTCGAGAGCATGCAGCAAAGCGTGCGCGCGCAAAAAGCTCAGGTCGCCCAGGTCCAGGCCCTGCGCCAGCAGCTGCTCAATACTCGCGGTGCCGCGCAGTACCTGATCCGCCGCAAGACCGCCCAGCCGCCGCTGGCCGGGCTGCTCAACGAGCTGACCGCCTGCCTGCCGTCCGACACCTGGATCGACCAGCTGGAATTCAACGATGGCGCCGAGGTTTCATTCTCCGGGCAAAGCGCCAAGGCCAGCGCCCTGATCACCCGGGTCAAGGGCTGCCACAGCCTGGAAAACGCCCAGTTCGAAGGGGTGATCCAACCCGATGCGCAAACCGGCAAGGATCAATTTTCCTTGCGCGCCCACCTGCACCAGGAGGCCGCCGATGCGCCGACCACTGACACCCCGTGAACGCCGTGGCGCAGCCCTGATCGGCCTGGCTCTGGTGCTCGGCGCCGCGTATTGGCTATTGGTCGACAGCTGGTTCGCCGGCCCTTTGCGCGAGATGGGCGAGCAGGCCGAGCAGTTGCGCGAACAGCAGCAACGCTACGCCGGCGTATTGCGCCAGGGCGATTCCCTGCGCCAGCAACTCGAGGAGGCGCGCCAGGACCCGGCCAGCAGCACCAGCCTGCTGCCCGGCGATGACCCCAGCGCCGTGGCGGCGGACCTGATGCAACGCATCGCCGACCTGATCAACAGCCGCGCCGGCCTCGGTGGCGGCTGCAGCCTCACGCAGCGCATGCCGATCACTCCCGAGCAGGACGACAGCGAACCCTACCGCCAAGTCAAAGTCAGCCTGACCCTGAACTGCGCCATCGAGCCCTTGACCGCGATCCTGCATGAGCTGGAGTACCAGCGCCCGTTTCTGTTTGTCGACGAGATGAGCATCCGCCGTGGGCCGAACGCGCCCGCCAGCGGGGGTGCCGGTCAACTGGTGGTGCACCTGCTCGTGCGTGGCTACCTGCAACCGGCTTCCGCCGCGCAGGTGCGCCGATGATCAACGCACTGCGTCCCCTGGAGTGGCTGTTGCTCGGCGTGGCCGGGCTGTTGGGCCTGTTGATGGTCGGCATCCTCAGCAGCATCGGCGATGCGCCCGAGTGGTTGCCGGCGCCCGAACCCGATGCGCGCGCCAACGCCACGGCCAAGGTGCTGGTGGCCCCGAGCGCATCCCTGGAAAGCCTCGCCGGCACCTGGCAGGCGCCGCTGTTCAGCCCTGACCGCAGCCCTGACCGCGCGGTTGGCCAAGCCGCCGTCTCCAGCCTGTCGAGCCTGACGCTGACCGGCATCGTGCTGGACGGCGATCTGCGCGTCGCACTGCTCAAGCGCACGGACGGCCCGCCACTGAAAGTCCACCAGGACCAGACCCTGCCCAACGGCTGGCGCCTGGAACACCTGACACCCCGCGAAGCCCGCTTTGTGCTCGACGGCCGCACGCAGACCCTGAGCCTGCGAGGCCTGCGCCTGCCGCCGCCGTCGACCACCCCCCCGATTACCCTTCCTCACGAGTCCGCCCCTTGATCGATACATTCCCCGGCGCTTTGCGCACCACCGTGTTTTGCCTGGCCACCGCCGTTTCCCTCGGTGGCTGCGGCACATTCCCCGAGCATCTGGACCCGGACGAGGCCTTGTTGCACGAGGCGATGCAGGGCACCGGCGCGCAACGCCCGCCCGTCGACCCGGCCAGCGAGCAGGCCCCGGTCGATAACAGCCAGCCCCAGGCCAGGACACCGCCCCAGCGCCAATTGATTCGCGGCAACCAGCAGTTCGTGCGCCAACCCACAGCAGCGCCGGCCGACAAGGCAGAGGCGGGCGGCGACATCGTGTTCAACTTCGCCGACCAGCCGATCGAGGCGGTGATCAACAGCGTGATGGGCGACCTGCTGCATGAAAACTACAGCATTGCCCAGGGGGTGAAGGGCAATGTCAGCTTTTCCACCTCCAAACCGGTGAACAAGCAGCAGGCGCTGTCGATTCTGGAAACCCTGCTGTCGTGGACCGACAACGCCATGATCCAGCAGGGCAACCGCTATGTGATTTTGCCGGCCAACCAGGCGGTGGCGGGCAAGCTGGTGCCGCAGATGCGCGTGTCGCAACCGTCCAGCGGCCTGTCGGCGCGGCTGTTCCCGCTGCGTTATATCTCGGCCACCGAGATGCAGAAACTGCTCAAGCCGTTTGCCCGCGAGAATGCCTTTTTGCTGGTTGACCCGGCGCGCAATGTGCTGAGCCTGGCCGGTACGCCGGAAGAGCTGGCCAACTACCAGGACACCATCGACACGTTTGACGTGGACTGGCTCAAGGGCATGTCGGTGGGCGTGTTCGGCCTGCAACGCGCCTCCGTCGCCGAACTGATGCCCGAGCTGCAAAAAATGTTCGGTCCTGACAGCGGCATGCCGTTGGCGGGCATGGTGCGTTTTTTGCCGATCGAGCGGACCAACTCGGTGGTCGCGATTTCGTCGCAGCCACAGTACCTCAGCGAAGTCGGTGACTGGATTCACACCATCGACGAAGGCGGCGGCAACGAGCCGCAGATGTATGTGTACGACGTGCGCAACATGAAGGCCACCGACCTGGCCAAGTACCTGCGGCAGATCTACGGCAGCGGCGCGATCAAGGACGACGCCCCGGCCAAGGTCGCGCCCGGTTTGCGCACCGCGACCCTGTCATCGCCCGGCACCAACAGCACGTCCGGCAACACGCCTGGCGGGCTGAGCGGCAACAGCAGCGGCATGGGCAACACCACCCAGCCTGCCAGCGAGGATGACGAGCAAGACACCCAGACCAGCGAAGACACCGAAAGCGCCGACGACGGTAGCACGGCTGACGCGCCGGCCAAAAGCCTCGACGCCGGCACCCGCATCACCGCGCAAAAAAGCAGTAACCAGCTGCTGGTGCGCACGCGCCCGGTGCAGTGGAAGGAGATCGAATCGGCGATCAAACGCCTCGACAACCCGCCGCTGCAAGTGCAGATCGAGACGCGCATCCTTGAGGTCAAACTCACCGGTGAACTGGACCTGGGCGTGCAGTGGTACCTCGGCCGCCTGGCCGGCAATTCCACCAGCACCACAGTGGCGAACGCTTCCGGCAGCCAGGGCGCGCTGGGCGGTGGCGGGGCCGGGCTGGGGGCGGCGGATTCGTTGTTCTATTCCTTCGTCAGCTCCAACCTGCAAGTGGCCCTGCACGCCCTGGAAACCAACGGCCGCACCCAGGTGCTGTCGGCGCCGTCGCTGGTGGTGATGAACAACCAGCCGGCGCAGATCCAGGTGGGCGATAACATTCCTATCAGCCAGACCACGGTGAACACCGGTACTTCTGACACTACCTTGAGCAGTGTGGAGTATGTGCAGACGGGTGTGATATTGGATGTGGTGCCGCGCATCAATCCGGGTGGCCTGGTGTATATGGATATTCAGCAGCAGGTCAGCGATGCGCAGGACCAGGCGGCATCGAGTAATGACACGCCGAATAATCCGCGTATTTCCACACGCTCGGTGTCCACCCAGGTGGCGGTGCAGAGCGGGCAGACGGTGCTGCTGGGGGGGTTGATCAAGCAGGACAATGCGGACTCCGTCAGTGCCGTGCCGTACCTGGGCAAGATCCCCGGCTTGCGCTGGTTGTTCGGTAACACCAGCAAATCCAAGGACCGCACCGAGTTGATTGTGCTGATCACTCCCCGTGTGATCACCAGCAGCAGCCAGGCGCGGCAGGTGACGGATGATTATCGCCAGCAGATGCAGCTGCTCAAACCGGCTAACTGAAGGAACGTGGTTAAAAATGTGGGAGGGGGCTTGCCCCCGATGGCGGCCTCAGGACCGACCAGGATGTTGGATCAGATCGAGTACATATCCGTTTCTGTGGTAACGGCTACTTAGGGTTCCGCTTTTACAGCGGCTCACTTTTGAAAAGCGCAAAAGTAAGCAAAACGCTCTTGCCCCACCACTCGGCACCTCGCCCAGGCTCGGTGTGCCCGAACGCAGGCTTGAATCCGTGGGCCGCCGCAATGGGCCATCCATGGCCCAGTGCGGCTAACCCGGCGTCCTGCCGGGTTGCCCACGGATTCAAGCCTGCGTTCGGCCAGCGTGGTTTAACGGGGCGCCTAAGATCAAGAGCCAGATCAAGATCAAGATCGACTCGCTTCGCATCGTGGTTACGGTTGAGCGCTACAGAGTTGTGTCGATACCTATGTTTCGTTCGCTTAACTGACAGGCATTAGGACTTACCCCCGATAGCGGTGTGTCAGATTGAAGATCTATTCACTGACCCTCCCTCATCGGGGCCCCTCCTTCCATAATTGGAGCTCAGATTATTCCCACAAGGCTTTCAGGTTGTCGCTCGGAACCCTGCTGACTAACCTCCTAGCCGTCGCTGCCGATTCAGCGGCCGGATTTGACCGTCCGACTTCCGAGGTGCACCTGTGGCAACATCGACTCAGGCGTTTTTTTCACGTCTGTTGTATCGTGTCGCGGCAGTTGTACGCGGGATACCTTCGGGTATGCCGGTGTTCCTCGAACCGGTCGGTCAACCCGCGTATAGCTGCCACCCTCTTTCGTTTGACCGCGAATCGTGGCGGCTCCATTCCCCGAGGAGTTTCATCATGATCAAAGACAGCCCCAACCCGCCAAGCTCTCCAGAATACGAAGGGCTCTTCACGCTTCGCGCCAACCTGGACACGGAAACCCTACTGGTCAACGCTTCCCAGGATCTAGCTTCCATCAGCGATATCGCCACCCACCTGGCCTTTGAAATAGAAGGCGCCCAACGCAACGTCGCCCTGGGCATATGCCGAATGCTCGAAGGCGTCCAACAGCTGGTCGACAAGGCATTGGACAAAACCCATCCAGCCGCCTGAGCACAGTTAAAAATGTGGGAGGGGGCTTGCCCCCGATGGCAGAGGGTCAGCTACAAATTTATCAACTGACACTCCCTCATCGGGGGCAAGCCCCCTCCCACATTTCCAACCGAGTTCCAGCATTAGACATCGGTCGGCTACCAGGCCGTCGCGCTTCTGCTTTTGATCTTAGGCGCCCCGAGCCTAGGCGAGGTGGCGGAACCCTAAGCAGCCGTTACCTAAACAACGGATATGTGCTCAGTAAAACATCAAATATATGAATAAAAACGCAAAGAAATAATGAAATACAAGAATATTAGCTTATGCCCAAATAGCATTATATTTTTAAAATCCATTCCGTTATGTTTGATCGCAACAGCCTACCCCTGACCCCGGATGGTACCCAGCGTGATTCAGATTCTGCGCACCTGACGGGGTAATTCCCCCGCAGCAGAATCGTTGGAACGGAGTTCGACGTATGTTGCCACTTCAAACCCCTCGCTCGCCCCACACCTAGTTCAAACCGCACCTGCACCTTCAACACCGGCCATGCCGCGCCAGGCGCGTGCCTGCCCGACCCTGCGATTTGAAAAAACCGGGAATAGCGATGAAGCATGTTCTACCCCCCACCGCCGCCTTGACCTTGTCCCTGCTGGCCGCTGCGGTCCAGGCCCAGGACGACAGCACCCTGTCCACCGTCGTCGTCACCGGCAACCGTGGCGCCGAGCAGCGCACCGTCACCAGCAGCGCAGTGCCGATCGATGTGGTCAGCGCCAAACAGCTGCAAAGCACCGGCAAGCCCGGTTTGATGGAAGCCTTGAGCGCGGTGATCCCCTCGCTGACCCTGCCGGAAAAAACCGGCTGGGACGCCAGCGGTATCGCCCGTGCTCCCAACCTGCGTGGCCTGAGCGCCGCCGAAGTGCTGGTGCTGGTCAACGGCAAGCGCCGCCACACCAGCGCCACCCTGAACATCAACGGCATCAACACCGGCGCCGCACCGGCTGACCTGGACCTGATCCCCATCAGCGCCATCGACCATGTGGAAGTGCTGCGCGATGGCGCCGCCGCCCAATACGGTTCCGACGCCATCGCCGGGGTGATCAACGTGATCCTCAAGGCCGATACCCGCGGCACCTCGGTGACCCACGCGGGCCAAGGCTATGACGGCAAGAAGCAGACCGTGCAGCAAAGCCTCAACAAAGGCTTCGAAATCGGCGACGGCGGCATCGTGCAACTGGCCCTGGATGCGCGCAGCCAGAATGACGACAACAAGGCCAGCGCCAACGGCTACACCTATGAACAAGCCTACGGCCTGGCCGGCAAGTCCACCTACGGCGGCTACGGCACGCCCAAGACCAACCTGCTGACCCTGGGCTACAACGCCGAACTGCCGATCGACGACAGCCTCAGCCTGTACTCCTTCACCACCTACTCGCGGCGCAAGGCCGAGCAGGGCCAGAACTTCCGCCTGCCGACCATCACCAACACCATCACCACCGGGCCCAATGGCTATCCTTCCGGCTACACGCCCACCTGGTACATCGACGAAGACGATTTCCAGGCGGCCATCGGCGGCAAGGGCACCGTGGGCGAGTGGGACTGGGATCTGTCCACCACCTACGGGCGCAACGAGGCGGAGCAGGGCACCACCCACAACCAGAACCCGTCCCTGGGCGAGGCCACGCCGAACAGCTTCACCTCCGGCACGTGGATTTCCACCGAGCTGACCACCAACCTGGACTTCAAGCGCGGCTTCGATATCGGCCTGCAAAAGCCGCTGGACCTGTCCTATGGCTTCGAGCACCGGCGCGATACCTATGAGGTGCAGGCCGGTGACTACGCGTCCTATGCCAACGGCGGTTACTGCGTGGCGCCGGGCAATTGCGCCTCGTCCGGGGCCCAGGTCACCAACGGCATTTCCCCCGACGAAGCAAGCAGCGCCTCGCGCAACAGCGTCGCCGGGTATGTCGATGCGGGCTTCAACCCGCTGCCGGACTGGTACGTCGGCACCGCCGTGCGTTATGAGCATTACAACCAGGGGGTGGGCGCCACCCGCAGCGGCAAGCTGACCACGCGCTATGACTTCACGCCGCAAGTGGCCGTACGTGCCACCGTGAGCAACGGCTTTCGTGCGCCGTCCCTGGCCAACAGCCTGTTCAGTGCGCGCTCGACCACCTATGGCGTGGTGGACGGGGTGTACCAGTCGATCAACTACGGCGTCCTGCCGGTCGGATCGGCGGCGGCCAGGGCCCTGGGCGCCGAGGACCTGAAGCCCGAACGCTCGACCAACTTCAGCCTCGGTTTGACCCTCACCCCCACCGACCGCCTGAGCTTCACCGCCGACGCCTACGTGATCAACCTGCGCGACCGCATCACCCTCACCGGCACCCTGCTGGGGCCCGAAGTCAGCCAGGTGTTGCAGAACAACGGCGTCAACTCCACCTCCGGCGGCCAGTACTTTATCAACGGGGCCGACACCCGCACCAAGGGCCTGGACCTGGTCAGCAGCTACAACCAGGACCTGGGCACGTTCGGCGCGGTGAAGTGGACCGCCGCGTTCAACTGGAACCAGACCAGAATCCTCAATTACAAGCAGTCGACCAATATCCTCGGCACTTCCTATGAGCTGATGGACCGCCAGGCGCGCAACCTGATCACCGGCGTACAACCGAGCACCAAGCTGATCCTCGGCGGCGACTGGAGCCTCGGGCGTTTCAACCTGAACCTGGCCCTGACGCGCTACGGCGCCTACAAGGAAGTCAACGCGTCGGCCGATCGCGAGCTGGACCGGGTCTACAGCGCCAAATGGATCACCGACCTCGACCTTGGCTACGACCTCACCAAAGACCTCAACGTGGCCATCGGCGCCAAGAACCTCTTCGACCTCTACCCCAAGAAACAAGGCGTGCCGAGCAGCACCATGCTCGCCAGCTACGGCACCTATTCGCCCTACGGTTTTACCGGCGGGTACTACTACACCCGGCTGACTTATGCCTTCTAAGACCTGCGAGGAATAGACCATGCCCATTGTCGCCAAACCCTTCGACCTGATCGATGAAGTCAACCCTTACCCGCGTCACCAGCGCCGTGTCGCCACGCCGATCAAGGCCTTGCAGGTAGTGCCGGCCCGGCATCCCTGGCGCTGGGCCGGGTCGATCTTTGCCGCGCTGGTGCTGCTCGCCATCGTGCATTCCCTGGCCACCAACCCGCGCTGGGAGTGGGACGTGTTCGGCCAGTGGTTCTTCTCGCCCTCGGTGCTGCGTGGCTTGGGGCAGACGTTGTTGCTGACGCTGCTGAGCACGCTGTTCAGCATTATCCTCGGCACCGCGCTGGCCCTGGCGCGGTTGTCCGGTTCGCCGTTGCTGGCGGCGCTGGCCTGGGGCTATATCTGGTTTTTCCGCTCGATGCCGGCGCTGCTGGTGCTGATCATCCTCTACAACTTTGCCTACCTGTACGACCACATCGTGGTCGGTGTGCCGTTCACCGAGGTGGTGTTCGCCGAGTGGTCGACGGTGGATGTCCTCAGTCAATTTACCGTGGCCGTGCTGGGCTTGAGCCTGATGCAGGCGGCGTATGCGGCGGAGATCATTCGTGGCGGCCTGATCGGTGTGGAGGCCGGCCAGCATGAAGCAGCGGCGGCGCTGGGGCTGCCGGCGTCGCGCCGCATCTTTCGCATCATCCTGCCCCAGGCACTGCGCTCGATTCTGCCGTCGGGGTTCAACGAGATCATCGGCCTGGTCAAGGGCACGTCCATTGTCTACGTGCTGGCCCTGCCGGAGCTGTTTTACACCGTGCAGGTCATCTACAACCGTACCCAGGCGGTGATCCCGCTGCTGATCGTGGCCACGGTGTGGTACCTGATCATCACCACCGTACTGACCAGCGCCCAGTATTACGTCGAGCGCCATTTCGCCCGAGGTACCGCGCGCGTGCTGCCGCCGACACCGCTGCAGCGACTGCGCGATTGGCTCAAGGAGAAAGCCCATGGCTGAGGCACGCGCAGGGCGTATCCAGATCCAGGGCGTCGGCAAGCGCTTTGGCAACCAGCAGGTGCTCGACAACATCGACCTGACGATTGATCCGGGCAAGGTCACGGTGATCCTCGGGCCGTCCGGCTCGGGCAAGTCCACCTTGCTGCGAACCATCAATCATCTGGAGAAGATCGACAGCGGGCATATCACCATCGACGGTGAGTACGTCGGCTATCGGCGCAAGGGCGATCTGCTGTTTGAGCTCAAGGAGCGCGAGATTCTCAAGCGACGCATCGACGTGGGCTTCGTGTTCCAGAACTTCAACCTGTTCCCGCACCTGACCGCCTGGGAAAACATCGCCGAAGCGCCGTTGGCCCACAAGCGCTGGAGCAAGGCCCGGTCCCGGGACAACGCCGCCGAGTTGCTGGCCAAGGTCGGCCTGGCGGACAAGCTCGATGCCTACCCGCGCCAGCTCTCCGGTGGTCAGCAACAGCGCGTCGCCATCGCCCGCGCCCTGGCACTGGACCCCAAGGTACTGCTGTTCGACGAACCCACCTCGGCCCTCGACCCGGAACTGGTGGGCGAAGTGCTCGACGTGATCAAGGGCCTGACCCGATTGGGCGTGACCCTGGTGATCGTCACCCACGAAATCGGCTTTGCCCGCGAGGTGGCTGACCACGTGGTGTTTCTCTGCGACGGCCAGTTGATCGAAGAAGGCCCGCCCGAACAGATCTTGCGCCAACCCCGACATCCCCGCACCCAGGCCTTTCTCGGCAAGGTGCTTTAGTTCAAGGAGTGACTGCCCATGTTTACCCATCCCCTGCGTGTGGCCGTGCTGGCGCTGGCCGTCGGCACCGCGCAACAGACGTTCGCCGTGCAGCAGGTCGACCTCAGCCCGGACCGCCCGCGCATTCATGCGCCCCGTAACGAAGCGGCGATCGCGCAGATCCCGCCGGGCTTCAAGTTCGCCCAGCCGGGCAAGTTCACCGTGGCCGTGTCCGGTGTGGCCGGGCCGCCTCTGGCGCTGCTGGCCAGCGATGACAAGACCACCATCGGCAGTGAAGCCGACACCGCGCAGTTGGTCGCCGACAGCCTCGGCCTGCAACTCAACGTAGTGCAGACCAGTTGGGAGGACTGGCCCCTGGGCGTGAGTTCGGGCAAGTACGACGCGGTGATCAGCAACGTCACCGTGACCGAAGCGCGCAAGAAGCGGTTTGACTTCGCCACCTATCGCCAGGACGTGCTCGGGTTTTACGTGAAGAGCACCAGCCCCATCAGCGAGATCAAACAGGCCGCCGACATTGCCGGGCTCAAGATCATCGTCGGCTCCGGGACCAATCAGGAAAAAGTCCTGCTGGCGTGGAACGAGGCCAATGAAAAGGCCGGCCTCAAGCCTGCGCTGTTGCAGTACTTCGACGACCAGGCCGCCGCGCAACTGGCGGTGCAGTCGGGGCGCAGCGATGCGTTGTTCGGGCCCAACTCGGTGTACGCCTATTCGGCGGCGATCACCGGCGGCATCAAGCGCGTCGGCACCGTCAACGGCGGCTGGCCGTTGCAGGCCGATATCGCCGTGACCACGCGCAAGGACAACGGCCTGGTCAAGCCGATCCATACCGCCCTGGAAGGTGCGATTGCCGGCGGTCAATACGCCCAGGTGTTGCAGCGCTGGGGGCTGGATGTGGAGCGCGTCGATAAATCACTGATCAACCCACCGGGCCTGCCGGATTAGGAGTATCGAACATGGGACTGACACGACGTGAAGCGCTGTCCAGCATTGCCGCCATCGGCGGTGAGCAGGCGGCCAAGGACGCGTTGGCCGCCTTGGGCCTGGGGCCGTCTTCACACCGGCGGCCACAACCGCTGAAACTCAAGGAAGGCCTGGGGCAGGGCACCCGCGTGCTGGTGCTGGGCGCCGGGATTGCCGGGCTGGTCACTGCGCTGGAACTGAGCCGGGCCGGGTTTACCGTGCAGGTGCTGGAGGCCCGCGACCGCGTGGGCGGTCGCACCTGGACCCTGCGCAACGGCGACCGCGTGGACTACACCGATGGCCGCTCGCAAACCGTAGCGTTCGATCCGGACCAGTATTTCAACGCCGGCCCCGCGCGCATTCCCAGCCAGCACCGCACGATCCTCGACTACTGCAGTGAACTGGGTGTGCCGCTGCAAGTGCTGGTCAACAGCAGCCATGGCGCCCAGGTGCGGCCGGACCTGCAACAACCGGCGTTCACCGTCGGCCAGGCGGTCAATGATGCGCGCGGCCATCTCTCCGGCCTGCTGGCCAGGGCGGTGCAGCGCGATGCGCTCGACGACGTCTTGACCGGCGAGGAACGCACGCGCCTGCTCGCGTTCCTGCAGGTGTATGGCGACCTGTCCCAGGCACTGGCCTACGAAGGCAGCTTGCGTGCCGGGCACCTTGAATCGCCCGTGCACCCCGGCGCACTGCCCGCCAGCGCGCAGCCGATCGGGCTTGAGCGCCTGTTGCATCCCGAACTGTGGGGCGCGCTGCTGCACACCGAATTCCCGGAGTTCTCGGCGACCATGTTCCAGCCGGTGGGCGGCATGGACCGCATCACCGAGGCGTTCTACCAACGCGTGCGCGAGCAGGTGCAACTGGGCGCCCAGGTGCGACAGATTCGCCAACTGGAAGACGGCGTCGCGGTGACCTATCACGACCGGCACAGCGGCCGTGAACAGGTGGTGCGTGCCGATTATCTGGTCTCCACCTTGCCGCTGCCATTGCTGGCCAGGCTCGATACCGACTTCAGCGACCCGGTCAAAGCCGCCCTGCTCAGCACCCGCAACGACCAGGCAACCAAAGTGGCGTGGCAATCGCCGCGTTTCTGGGAGACCGATTACCGCATCTATGGCGGCCTGTCCTGGGTTGAACACCCGGCGCGCCTGCTGTGGTACCCGAGCAACGACCTCAATACCCGCGACGGGGTGCTGGTGGCCGGTTACGTCACCGGGGAGGGCGCCGACGCGTTCGGCGCGCAGTCGTTTGCCACGCAATACGCCGCCTCCCGGCACGCCGTGGAATTGCTGCATCCCGGTTATTCCGCGCAGTTGCGCCACCCGTTGGCGGTGGCGTGGGAGCAGATCCCCTACAGCGAAGGCCCATGGCTGCAACGCGAGCACTTCCCCGCCAAGGCCAGCGCATTGCTGGAGCAGGCCCACGGCCGCGTGTATTTCGCCGGCGACGGCCTGGTGCAGAGCGGCGTGGGCATCTGGCAGGAATCGGCAGCCAACTCGGCGCGGCATGTGGTCGCGCAATTGGCTGAACGGGTGACCCGGCAACGTCACAGTGCGGCACTGGCGGCGTCATAGCTTTTGAACCTGTGTAGACATCCAACAAGGAGCAACCCCATGAGCGACAGCATCCAACGCACCAGCGTCGGCGATTTTCCCATCTCGCAAACCGTGACCGTACCGGCCTCGGCCAGCCTGGTATTCGTCAGCGGCACCTTGCCGGACCTGGCCGACCCGAACGTTGCCGGGGTCTACGGCGATACCGAAGTGCAGACAGTGTCGGTGTTCAACAAACTGCGAAACATCCTTCAGCAGCAGGATTTGGACCTGGGCGATATCGTGCAATTGCGGGTCTTCCTGGTGGGCGCCCCGGAAACCGACGGCAAGCTGGACTTCGCCGGATTGCAGCGCGGTTACACGCAGTTCTTCGGCACCCTCGAACAACCGAACAAGCCGGCGCGCACGGCGTTGCAGGTGGTGGCATTGCCCTTGCCCGGGGCATGGGTGGAAGTGGAGGCGGTGGCTGCCAGGACGGTGTGAGCCCAGGGCAGACTGCCACTTTTTTCCGAGAAAATCCCTACAGGTATCTGGGAGTTTTCATTCTTCTCACCCGTGTTTTTCCTCCTAGGATGGCGCCATCGCTTGACCACAAGCGAGACGGCAATGGGGCCTGTCTTTCAGGCCCCCAGCCATACGAATAGGCTTAGGAGTCAAAACATGAGGATCACCCGTGTGAGCAAACGCCTGCGCCGCTCGGCCTGGGCGGTGATCGTTGCGGCAACATTGGCCGGCTGCGCCACGCCGCTGCCGCCGACGGAAAAAATCTCCCTGGCTCGCGACTCCGTGGGGCGTGCCCTGGCGGCACAAGCCACGCAATTCGCACCGCTGGAGATGAAGACCGCTCAAGACAAACTGGCGCGTATGGAGCAAGCCATCGGCGAGAAACACTACGCGGAAGTGGACGCGCTGGCCGAGCAGATCGAAGTGGACGCCAACCTGGCCGAGACCAAGGCCAACACGGTGCGTAAACAGCAGGTCCTGCAGCAGGCACGCGAGGGCATCCAGGTGCTCAAGCAGGAAATGCTCAACGCCCCCGCGACCACCCACTGAGGATTCTCCCATGCGTGCCACTTACTTCATTCCCGTTTTGTCCGCCTTGGCGCTGGCCGTGGCCGGTTGCGCCACGCCGCCGGAAAACGCGCAACTGCTGCAAGCGCGCAGTCAGTTTTCCAGCTTGCAGCAAAAGCCCGAGTCCAACACCCTGGCGGCGGTTGAAACGCGCATCGCCTCGAATGCGCTGGACCGCGCCAACCAGGTCTCGCTGCATGACCGCACCGACCCGAAGATCGATCAGCTGGCGTACCTGGCGTCGCAGCGAATCGCGGTGGCCGAACAGACCATCGCCGGCCGCAAGATCGATGCCCAGCTCGACAATATCGCGGTCGACCGCACCCAGGTGCAGCTTGATGTCCGCACCGCACAACTCAAGGCCTTGCAGGCCATGAAGGCGCAGCCGTCGGAGCGCGGACAGGTGATTACCTTTGGCGATGTGCTGTTCGATACCGCCAGGGCCGACCTGAAACCGGGCAGCCAACGGGACCTCCAGAGACTGGCGGATTTTCTGTTGCAGAACCCCGAGCGCCAGGTTCGCGTGGAAGGTTTCACCGACAGCACCGGTGGCGACGCGTTCAACCAGACCTTGTCCGAGCGCCGCGCCCAAGCCTTGGCGCGTGGCCTGGAGCGGTCCGGCGTGGGCAGCGAACGCATCACCGTGGTCGGCTACGGCAAGCAGTTCCCGGTGGCCGATAACCTGAGCGCGCCGTCACGCCAGTTGAACCGCCGCGTGGAAGTGATCGTGTCCAACGACGGCTCGGCGGTCAGCGCGCGCCGCTGAGCCAGGCGGGAGTAGCGCGCGCCGTTACTCCTGCAGCTGCAACGCCTGCTGTTTGAGCCTGCGCTTTTGCTCGAAGGGCAACTTCTCATTGTCCCCATAGGGCGCGCTGTACCAGTTGCCGTAAGTTGGATTGGGTAGCAGGAACCAGCGCTGCCCCAGCCAATTCACGTAGGGTTGGACCGCCTTGCGCTGGGCCGCCGGCGTGTTGTGTTCGGCCTGCACGAAATCGCCCAGGGAATCCCCGGCCATCAACAGCACCCGCGCATGGCGGGCGACCCATTGGCGACGACAGTTCTTGCCATAGCCGGCGCTTTCGCAGTGGCCGGTAGGCGTGCTGGCCGCCAGGATTTGTTCATCGCTCTCAATCGGGAAACCGCGCAGGCGCAGATTTGCAGCCGTGGCCGCAACCTGGCTGTGTTCGCGATTGGTGAGGTAATAGACCTTGATGCCTTTTTGCCGGGCCGCCTGCAGGAACGCCACCGAACCGGGCAGCGCCCGGGCCTTGGCCTGGTCGACCCAGGTGTTCCAGCGGTCATAGGAATAGACCTGGTTGTTCAGAATGTCGCGGGCATTGAGCGGCACGTTGTCCAACAGGGTTTCGTCGATATCGACCACCACGGCCGGCGGCAGGCCTTTCAGATCTCGCGCGGGAAAGGGCAGGGCGTCCCAGGTGGGATCAGCCAGGGCAACGTCGAGCTGACGGGTGGCGTTGGCGAAGAGCTGACGGTAGATCAGCTCGTGCTCGATGGAGGTCTGGGTCCAGAGCACGGCGTCGAGTTGGTCGTTGGCCCGTGGGGTGTGCTGGCAGCCTGTCAGGGTATTAGCCAAGAGACAGGCAGTGGCGAAGATCAGCTTACGCATGGCGTCGTTTCGCAATGGGAAGTGGGCGGGAACTGAATCAATAAGACTCACCGATAGAGCAGTGTGCAATCAGCTTTTGTATTGCCCGCCGTAACAAGCTTTCTTGGTTTTTATTCATGTATATGATTAATGAACCATTCGGTTGCAGGACGATAATGCCGGCGAGGTCGTCGCGATAATTGATCACTTCATGGAAGCCGCTTTGGTCTGTGAACAGCATCAGGGCTCCGCGCTCGGCTCGGGTGATGTCGTAAATGCCCTGCAACGGGCCGTGCACGGCGGTTTCGAACAAATTGAGCATTGCCTGGCGGACAGGCTCTCCTGAACGTACCGTTGTCTGATAAGAGTCGGCAAGTATCAATTCCATGCCTGAGTTGCTGATACTCTGCGCAGTACTTGGCCAATCACGGTACGCCTGAGGCGTCAGGACATCTGCCATCGAACTTGACACATCGACGATCAGCTTTGGTAACGGCAAGGCATAGTCGGTAATTGCCCGCCGCAAATGCTTGCGTAACTGACGGGCCGAATCCGCATTAGTGGGTGTGACGCAGGCGAATGCCTCGCATCGTTCGCTGACGTTTACGTCGCCTGCCTGCTGGCAAAGCTCAAGGAGCTTTTTAGGTTGGCTGATCGGCACAGGCCCATAGTTTGCGAGCGCTACCAGCGCCTGTGTATTGAGTTTTGCGTAATCACGTAGTGCTTGATTGAAGTTTCGTGTGTTGGCTCTGGCGTATTGTTTGGCTTCAAGCACATAAATGATGCGATGGCTTCCATCGGCTCGGCGCTGCAGCAGTGAATAGTCCGGTTGAATATTTTGTTTTCGGCCGGTTCCCATCAGGGCAATACCTTGCGCCGCGACCCGGAACTCCGCCATCAACTCGAGAACGTCGTTGCCGACATGCAAGTTGGCGACATGGGTAGGGCTGAAAGTGAATGTCAGGCACTTGTTTACCCCCACCAACTGAAAGCGTTCACCGCCTTGTTCCACCTCGCGTTTGATCAAGGTAACCAGCCATATGGAGTAAAGCTGTGAACGATGCTTCCAGATGGGCAGGTCGAGTAAATCCTCAAGATCATGGTACGACGCTTTAGCCGCGACCAACTCTGAGTGAGCATTAACCAGCGCTTCGACTCTGTCTGCCAGGACGCCACGGTGCGACTGGGGCACGCGCTGGTAATACCAAAGCATGCGCAAGAGTTGGAAACGCGCGATGTGATCGTCTTGCGCGTGTGCCAGTGTGGACTCGCTCCATTGTCTGATCGGAGCGCGCTCTGACATCTGTGGCTCGTCATTCCTGCGGGCGCTGCGTAGATCGCTCTGGCTGGTGTAGCGGCCGGTGCGGCGGCATAACTCGTCGACCATCGTTGCGACAGGCAGGAGTGCCTGGCTGAGGGGATCAGTGATCGCCCCCGTGGGTAGCGGAGCGGGTGTCCGGTAAGGCCAGTCGACGTTGTTTATCCAGGCTGTGGCTTGATTACTCGCGATGGGAGCTGCGATGGCCGCCTTGGCTCGTTCGGTTCCGAATGTTTCTTCAAAAGCCGTCTGAAGCCCTCTGCTGATTGCAATCAAGTCCGCGGGCTTATAAGCACGTTGCGCAACAATGTTGTGCAGGTTTTCAATTGCGTTACGCGCGCGGCGAAACGCATCGGCATTGAATGAGAGTTTATCGCCCTCATTAAAATCGAACTCAATCAGGAGTTGCTCATTACTGAGCGATACGCCTCCTTCAGTGAACATCTCGTAGATGTCAGTGAGCATCATGCTAAACGGCTGCAGGGCATTGAGCACGGCAATCAGGAACGTGGTTATGTCGACGTCATGCTGCTTCAGGTATGCGCCCACATCCTGTAACGCAGGTATGTGCAATTGCGCACGCAAATCCGCGACGAATTGCCGGTCATGGCTCTTGGGTGCCAGCCGGTCCCCTGAGTTCAAGCTATTCCACAGCTCGGCGGCGGTTTTTAACGGCACAGGATCATCCTTGATTAAGGTAAGTGGCTATTAGCCATAATTCGCAAAGCGTGAGATGTTACCCCACTTAAGGAAACCATGCGCTTCTCAGGATCATCATGAACATACAACAAGGTCTTTACGAAAACGTCACGCTCATCGACGTGCAATTGGCATCCGTCTATTACCCGATTCTCGTTGACTTGGCCAAGCATAAGCATTGCCTGACTTATACGGAGTTGGTCGATCGAGCCAAGCATGAGCACCCCGACAGCGGGGTTGTTCAAAATGCTATTCCGGTATCCACGGGGCGACGACTGGATGTGGTCAGGCTGTTCACCGATGAGCGTGAGTTGCCAGACCTGACGTCGCTGGTGATCAGTAAAGGCACTGGAGAATGTGGAAGCTTTTTTACTCGTCACTTCGATCCCGTGGCTGCGCGCGAGCAGGTCTTCTCATACGATTGGAATACCGCAACCACAGATTTTGCAGGTTTCGTTGAAGTGACCGAGAGTGCCGTGAAACCTCGAAAAAAGGTCAAGAAGCCGCAGGCTCGCGAACGCATGGCGGCTTACTATCAGGCGAATAAAGCCGGCTTGCCGTTGAATGTAAGTGAATACAGAGAAGCCATCATCGAGCTCATTATGGAAGGCTTCCCTGACGAGCAAGCCTATTCCCTGGCGCTTCGCCAAACAGGCTGAGCATCCCCGTCTACCGTCCAATGAGCCCGAGCCGGTTCAATACAGATCCCGCCTATCCAGCGCGCATGTGAACTGTGGTCAGGCCAATAGGCGTTTGCGTCGAGCACTTCAAGACCGAGCGGCGTCAGCGCCAATTCCCGTCGCGGCCACTCCAGATGCGTCTCGGTTTCCACCAGCAACGGCTGGTCGCCATCGATCAACGGTCGCAACAGCGCGTGAAACATCATGTCGCCCAGGAACGGCAGCGGTTCGCGCTTGGCCATCAGTTCTGCGAACACCCGGCCAAACGGCACCGGCCCGGCTTCGGCGATATGAGCCTTGAGCTTGGGCCAACTGCTGAAACCCAGCGCTTTGGCGATCTGCCATTGCGCCTGGGACAAGGTGGCGTTGGGGTCCTCGTGCTTGAGGTGCAGCAGCAGTTGCTTGGCACGCTTGCGCTGCTGCTCAAGGTTGAGGCGGCCATTGGTAGTGGAAGTAAAAGGGCTTTGCGACATACGAGCTCCTTGCATAAACCTTTTCCGCTTTAAGGTTGGGAGTCGTAGAAACGAGGTGGAGCTGTGATGTCCTGGGCGCAGCCCTTTCCGCGGAAGGTGGCGTGGAGGGCGCCAGGCGGGAAATATAGGCAGAGTGGCGGCCGATTGCAAACTCAGACGGGTTCATCAGACTTGCGATCAATCCAGTGAGTCTTGATCCCTTTGGCCCAGGCCACCGTATAGAAACAGCTCAGCAACACAATGCCCCATTGCTCGGCATTGATCGACGACCAGAACCAGAACGGCTGGCCGGCCATGCCGAACAGGCAGGCGTAGCGGCGGACTTTAAGGCGTTTGCTTTGGCTGAACCAGATGGCGACGACGCCGAGGGCGGCGATCATGAGTTGCGCGATCAAAGCGATTTCCCTTACCAAAGGTGAGAGGGCGCAGGCCTCTCCCACCGGTTGATTTGCTGCGCGTAGGGCTATTTGTCCTTGCGCGCATCCATGGTTTTTTGATGCTCGGCAAGGAACGGCTGTTCCGCCGGATCGAAGCGATCGATCCCTGCGGTAAACCGATGCCAGTACGGATACAGCGGCTGGCGACGCGTCACGGCCTCGATGCGCGAAGATTGTTCTTCGGTCAGTTTCAGCTCGGTCGCCGCGAGGTTGTCGCGCAGGTGCTCTTCGGTACGGGCGCCGACGATCAACGAGGTGATCCCCGGGCGATCCTTGAGCCACGCCAGGCAGGTGCGCGCCACCGACACACCGTGCTCATCGCCCACGGCGGCCAGGGTTTCGATGATGTCCAGCGCGCGCTCCTGGTCATGCACGTAGGGTTCCGGCCAGCCACTGCCCTGGCGGGTAGTGGGCGGTGGCTTGTGCCCGCGCCGGGTCGAGCCGGTCAGCAGGCCTTCGCCCATCGGTCCCCACACCAGCGTGCCGATATTCTGGTCCAGCGCCAGCGGCAGCAGCTCGTACTCGGCCTCGCGGGATTCGGGGGTGTAGTAGATCTGCTGGGTGATCGGCTTGAGCATGCCGTGCAACTCGGCCTTGCCCAGCGCCTTCATCATTTGCCAGGCGGTGAAGTTGCTGGTGCCGAAGTAGCGAATCTTGCCCGAGCCCACCAGCAGGCGCAGTGCTTCAAGGGTTTCTTCGATGGGCGTCAGGCCGTCCCAGTTGTGCAGTTGGTACAGGTCGATATGGTCGGTGCCCAGGCGCTTCAGACTGGCTTCACAGGCGCGAATCAGGTGGTAGCGCGACGAGCCGGAATTGTTCGGGTTCTGGTCCACCGGGCTGCGGCCCTTGGTCGCCAGCAGGATGTCGTGGCGCTTGTCGCCCAGGGCTTTGCCGACCACTTCCTCGGCCAGGCCATGGGAATAAAGGTCGGCGGTGTCGATCATATTTACCCCGGCATCGAACGCGATATCGAACATGCGCCTGGCCTGGGGCACGTCCACCGCGCCGCATTTCTCGAACTCGGCGCGACCGCCAAACGGCACCGTGCCCAGGATGATTTCCGAGACCAGCAGGCCGGAATGGCCCAGTTGTCGGTATTGCATGTTGCCTCCTACATTGCGTTGCACGTGAAGGTGTGAACGACAGGAGTGGCGATAGTTTGAATTTTTTTGTGCAGCCTTCGTGTGCCTGCCGCGCCATTGCCGTCACAGAGGCACCTCATCCGCCAGCGCACCGGCAGAATTCGCGCGTTTATGTGCTTGGGCGAACTCACCTGGATCGGCTGAAATTGCTCTCGTAGCTTAAAGGTTTGTAGGAGACGTCTTGTTTGTATGTATTAATTATTTAACTGTCACGTGGTTTTAGTCAGTGCTGGCGGAATGTTCCTACGTATATTTCCCGGATTAATAAGTTTGCGTTTTGCCTGTTGCTACCTAACCGTTTTGCTAGCTATTATTTTTCCAAGTGATTTGCTAGCGTCTAGGACTGCCGCGAATGGTGCAGAGGCTTGGATATGGAGCTGAAGGATATTGGTAATACGCCGTTAGTTGAATTGGCTACGCTTTGCGCAAATGGAAACAGGGTGTTCTCTAAGTGTGAGTATTTGAATCCGTCGGGAAGTCATAAGGATCGTACGTATTTAAATATCATCAATCGATTGGAGGAAGCTGGGACCATTAGTCCGGGCATGACGCTGGTTGACAGTTCTACCGGAAATGGAGGGGCTGCATTGGCATGGATCGGTAGGTTGAAAGGATATAAAGTAAAGGTGTTTATGCCGGAGGGTATGACCGAAGAACGGAAAATACAAATACGCTCTTATGGTGCGGAAATAGTAGAAACTCCAAGAGAGTTTTTCTTGCAGGGGGCAGTGCGTCGAGCGAAAGATTATGTGTTGAAAACCTCATCCAAAGATTGCTACTGTCTGGATCAGTCCAATAGCTTATTAAATAAAGAGGGCTGGATAGTCTGTGGGAACGAGTTGGTAAAGCAGTTGAGCATGCAAAATGTCGTGCCTGACTTTTTCGTATGTTCAATCGGTACGGGGGGCACGTTCTCGGGTATTGCTGAGGTGTTCAAGCAAGCGTACTCCGGAATCAAAACCATAGCACTGGAGGTTAGCAACTCGGCGCCTTTATTTGCACAGCGAAACAACCTGGCATTTAATCACCAACCCCACAATTTAATGGGCTTGGGAGCTGGCGTCATATCGGCTAACACGGACCCCGGTCTGATTGATGAGATCAGCGTGATTGATGGCGCCGACGCGTGGCCTCGGATGAAGCAGTTTATCGAATCTGAAAAAC
Source organism: Pseudomonas orientalis (assembly GCF_001439815.1). Classification (GTDB taxonomy): domain Bacteria; phylum Pseudomonadota; class Gammaproteobacteria; order Pseudomonadales; family Pseudomonadaceae; genus Aquipseudomonas; species Aquipseudomonas orientalis. The sequence goes on from NZ_JYLM01000001.1 coordinate 663,702, forward strand.
TCCCCATTGGGCCTACGTGTGGAGCCAATCTTCTGATGTGTGATGAAATTGTTAAACTTTTCCAAAATAAGAACATAGTGACTTTGTTTTTTGATAGTTCTTGGAAATATGCAAGCCGTTGGGACGGCTTCTACCCTGAGTACGGTGAGGTGCGCCATGTTACTGGAAGAGATTTATAAAAAAGCGAGGGTTGTGAGGTCTGGAAAGTCTTTGACGACGGTGAATGAATTTACTGATCAAATACCTGCTTTGCGCCCAGCGGTTCTAATGGAAGTCGCTCATAAGATAATCAAGTCGGCCAATCTTGATGTCTCGAAGATTGTCACGGAGGAAGATAAGGGCGCTGCGCTGGCAACCACAGTCTCTTTGCTGACAGGCATTCCACTGGCCATGGCTAGGTGGTATTCCTATAGTCTAGGTGATGCCAACGAGCAAGTGGTGTCTATTGACTCTGAGTATTTCAAGGGTCAATTGTATCTCAATGGCATTGAAGCGGGTGATCGGGTCATTATTGTTGACGATACACTAAATTCTGGTGGTGCGGTGATTGCGCTGGTAGAGGCTGTTAAGGGAGCTGGAGCTGAAGTAGTAGACATTGTCTGTGCTGTGGAAAAAGTTGGAAATGCGGGAGCTGATAATGTAAGGAAAGCGACTGGATTTCTCGTTAAAACCATTATTAAAGTAGCGGTTGGCGAAGATCGGGTAACGATTGAATGAGGACATTCGACGACGCGTGGGTGGCTGAATGTTAATGCAACGGACAGGAATAATCATCGGCTTGGTATTTTGCTTGATTAGCGCAGCGTTCGACGTTTACGTTGCGTTGATCACACAGTCGATCAGTACGCTGAACGTTGTCTTTTATTGTTTCATGACGTCGGCCTGTTTTTTTGGTGCCTGGGCGCTCTATCGAAATAGGCGCTCACTGTTTTCGAAACTAAGAGCTCAATGGCGATTAATCGTTATCGTCAATCTGGCGGTACTGCTCAATTGGGGCGGGTTGTTCTACGCACTGCGCTATTTGGAACCCGCAGTAGTGGGGGTGGCGTCGGTAGCCTGTGGCCCGGCGCTGACGTTGATTATTTCGTTGTTCAACAAACGTGGCGCCAAGGTCGCCCTCGCGGACGCGGTGGTTTCATGGCTCGTGCTCGTCTCGGTAGCGGTCATGTTGTTCAATTCCTTTGTGGGGGACAGCGGCGTCGTGGCTACCACCGATGGCCAGCGAGCGCTTGGTATCGCCAGCGTGTTGGCGTGCGCATTGGGCACGGTCATGTACACGGTTTTTTCCAAAGAGATGTTCGCTCGTCAATGGACCGTATACGAAATTCTGGGTATCAGGAACATCGCGATGGTTGGCGTTTGTGCCGTTGCAATTCCTGCCATGGGAGGCAGTTTTATACTCGATCGTGAGTGGCTTGCGCCTATCGTGCTGCTGGTAGTGTTAGGGCATTTGCTGCCCATTTACCTGATCCAGAAAACTATCTATTACCTCACGCCTATTCACGTTTCCCTGGTATTGCTGACGCTTCCTGTATTCGTCCTGTTGCTCCAGTACTTGGATGCGAGAGTTGAATTCTCCGTCGCCAGCGTCGCCGCGGTGATTGTGATTGTTTTGCTGCTGCTGGGTAGATCGCTGCATGCCTTGAAAAGGGAGGCGTTATGAGAGTGGTGATGGTCGATGGGTTTTCATCCGGGAAATTCCTGGCCAAGCAATTAAAAGATGCAGGCTGTGTACTGGTGCATGTGGCCTCATCCGACACGCTGGACAGCTACTATTACAAGGGCTTTGACTGCGCGCTCTATGAACGGATGATCGTCCATCGCGATGTTGAGATGACCTTGGCGCAACTCCAGCGTTTCAAACCGCAGTTCATTCTTGCAGGTGCAGAAACGGGTGTGTTGCTGGCTGACCAGTTGAACGAGCAATTGCAACTGCCTTATCGCAATCGTTTCGATAAAACCAACGCACGTCGAAACAAGTACGAAATGATTCAATGTATAACCCAGGCGCAACTGCCTGCGGCGCGGCAGTTCATTGCTGACGGCTGGGAGTCTGTTCAACACTGGATCGATGAGCACGGACGCTTCCCTGTGGTCATCAAGCCGCTTGAAAGCGCAGGCGCCGATGGTGTGTTCATCTGTGAAGATATGTACGCCTGCAAGGCTGCTGTCGAGCGTTTGCTGGGGACGACCAACAAGTTGAATATTCCCAACACGCAGGTGCTGATTCAGGAGTACCTGGCGGGCATGGAGTATGTGGTGAATATGGTCTCACTCAACGGCCGACAGCTTGTCACTGAGGTCGTACGTTACCGAAAGCAGCGAACGGCGAGCGGTGGCATTCTCTACGATATTGACGAACTGATTGGGCCTGACACGCCGGTTTATTCAATTCTTGTCGACTACACGCGAGCCGTGATGCGGTGCCTGGGTATCCGAAACGGTCCCAGCCATGCAGAGGTCATGCTCACCGAAGACGGTCCGAAACTGGTGGAAATCGCTGCTCGCACTGATGGCATTCTTCGACCCGGGGTTTCGAAGCTGACCACTGGCCTGGGTCAGATTGATGCTGTGGTTCTATCCCTTATGCAACCTGCGGCATTTGAGCAGCGTTCAGCGGGTGAGGTGGGTTACCAGCGTCTGCAACATACCTACAATGTCTGCTTGATCAACCGCTCGGAAGGCTATTTCGAAAAGGACGTATTTTTGAGAGAACTGCTCAAACTTGAGTCGTTCTTCGAGGCTGTGTTTTACGTTGAGAACGGCCAGCAGATAGACGTCACTCAGGATGTGTTCAGCCAACCCGGCACGGTGTATCTGGTACACCCCGACCCTGGAGTGATCGAGGCGGATTACCGCAGAATTCGCACACTTGAATTGGAGGGCGCTTATTTGGCTGCCAGATAGCGGGGAAGAGTGGTGAATGCGTTACTGTTTCATTTTATGAAATGCTGGATTGTAAAATCTGGCCATTCCATTGACGGTTGGCACATAAGAATAATGCAGCCATCGACACGAATACTCGGTCGACCACGCCCTGGAGTTCGTCATGCCTGCAATCAAACTGTACGGTTTCCCCCTGTCCGGCCACTCCCACCGGGTCGAACTGATGCTGTCCCTGCTGGGCCTGCCCATGGAATTTATCCTGGTGGACCTCAAGCAGGGCGCCCACAAAACGCCCGAATTCCTCGCCACCCTCAACCGCTTCGGCCAGGTGCCGGTAATCGACGACGGCGGCGCCGTGCTGGCCGATTCCAACGCGATCCTGGTGTACCTGGCCACCATCTATGGCAACGGCCGTTGGCTGCCTGCTGACCCGCCCGGGCAGGCACGTGTGCAGCGTTGGCTCTCGGCGGCGGCCGGTCAACTGCATGCCGGGCCTGCCACGGCGCGCCTGGCCACGGTGTTTGGCGCCGAGGTGGACACAGCCGCTGCCATCAACCGCGCCCACGCCCTGCTGGACGTGATGGAGCAGCAACTGGGCGACAGCCGCTTTCTGGCCGGCGACCTGCCGAGCATTGCCGATATTGCCTTCTACACCTACGTGGCCCACGCGCCGGAAGGCAATGTGTCGCTGGCCGACTATCCTCAGGTGCGCGCCTGGCTCGCCAGCATTGAAGCCTTGCCGGGTTTCGTCGGCATGCCGCGTACGATGGCGGGTCTGCAATCACAGTAAACCCAAGGGGCGTCGATGGACCGTTTTCATGAAATGCAGGTGTTCGTCGCGGTGGCCGAAGAGGCTGGCTTTGCCGCCGCCGCGCGGCGTCTGAACACCTCGCCGCCCAGCGTGACCCGGGCGATTGCCGCCATGGAACAACGTATCGGCACTCAACTGCTGGCGCGTACCACCCGCAGCCTGCACCTGACCGAAGCCGGCCAGCGTTACCTGGAAGACTGTCGGCGCATCCTTGCCGAGCTGAGCGAGGCTGAGGACGCGGCGGCGGGCAGTTATTCGATCCCCTGCGGGCAACTGAACGTGACCGCCCCGGTGCTGTTCGGCGAGTTGTTCGTGGCGCCGGCGCTGGGGGCGTATCTCGACCGTTTTCCCCAGGTGAACATCAACGCCCTGCTGGTCGACCGCGTGGTCAATATGAGCGACGAAGGCGTCGACGTGGCCGTGCGCATCGGCCATCTGCACGAGCCGGGGCAGCAGGCTATCGAGGTGGGCGAAGTGCGCCGGGTGGTGTGCGCATCGCCCGCCTATCTGGCCCGGCATGGGCGGCCCCAGCGGCCCGAACACTTGCGTGAAGCGAAGATCGTCGCCTCATCCGCCAGCCAACGGGTGAGTGAATGGGCCTTTGTCCAGGACGGCCTGCCGCTGACGGTGCCGATCGAACCGCGGCTGGTGGTCACTGCAAACAATGCCGCGATCAACCTGGCGCGGTTGGGGTGGGGCATGACCCAGGTGCTGTCCTATCAGGTCGCGGCGGCGGTGGCGACGGGCGAGCTGGAGATTGTCCTGCAGGACTTCGAGCCGGCGGCGTTGCCGATCCGCGTGGTGTTCCAGAACAACGGTCGAGTGCCGGCCAAGGTCAGCACCTTCGTGGATTTTCTGGCCGAGCGCCTTGGGCGTGACGTGGCCCTGAAACCGATCAAGCAGCGCGGCTGATGGAGCGCTATCGCGATATGCAGTTGTTCGTGGCGCTGGCCGGGCAACCGAGCCTGGCGGCGGCGGCGCGCTTTGCGCACGTCTCAGGGCCGACCCTGGTGCGCGCGATTGCGCGTCTGGAAGCGCGTTTGCGTGTGACGCTGTTGCAGCGCAGCACCCGTGGGGTCGGCCTCACCGACGCAGGCACTGCCTATCTGGCCGACTGCGTGCGGTTGCTGGCGGCGGTGGAGGCGGCTGAAGCCTCGGCCAAGGGTTCGCACCGCCAGGCCCAGGGCAATCTGCGCGTATTCATGCCATTGCTGTTCAGCCGCTATGTAATGGCGCCGGTACTGGCCGCGTACATGGAGCGTTACCCGCTGGTGCGCCTGGTCGCCCACTACCACGACTACTACCCGAACCTGCATGAGGAAGGGCTGGACGTGGCGGTGCTGGTGGGCGAGTTGCCCAGCTCGTCGTTGATCGCGCGACCGGTGGGGCAAGTGCGGCATATTCTCTGCGCCAGTCCCGGCTACCTTGCCACCTACGGCGAGCCGCTGCATCCCGATGCCCTCAGGCGGCATCATCTGATCGCCCATGCCGACCCGGTGCAGTGGGACTTCGCGCACTATCAGCTCAAGGCCCGCGCACGTCTGCGCTGCGCCACGGTGCAAGGCGCGATCAACGCGGCCGTGGTGGGCGCGGGGTTGCTGCGTTGCCTGAATTACCCCGTGCACGAGCACTTGGCAAGCGGACGGCTGCGTCGCGTATTGCAAGGCTTTGAGCCGCCTGCGGTGCCGGTGCAGGTGGTCTACCGCGAAGGTCGTCATGCGCCGATGCGCGTGCGTAGTTTTGTCGATGACTGTGTAGCGGCGCTGCGTGGGCACCCGGCGTTTCAGCTGGCGTAATAGTGGATTGCCTGAGGTGGCCATTCTCTCGGCGACGGGTCAGGCGCAGCATCGAGCTATTCAACGAGAGGTGAGCGCCATGAACGCAATCGAGCAATCCCCCTGGCATGCCGGCGAACGGCAACTGCAGGCCAGTGCCGGCGCAGCCGAGCGCATGGCCGTGATCGGCCCCAAGGTCATACGCGATCATCTGCCGCAGCAGCATCGCGATTTCTATCCCTTGCTGCCTTACCTGGTGGTGGGGGCGGTGGATGAGCAGGGCATTCCCTGGGCGACGATGCTTGAGGGCGCGCCAGGGTTCGCGCATTCGCCTGATCCGTACCGGTTGCAGGTCGACAGCCTGCCCTGCAACAGCGATCCGGCTCGCGCCGGCATTACGGCGGGCGCAGCCGTTGGCGTGCTGGGCATCGACCTGAACACACGCCGACGCAATCGCATGAATGGTCGCATTGGCGCAGTGGGCCATGACGGTTTTGCGGTCGATGTGGTGCACAGCTTCGGCAACTGTCCCAAATACATCCAACTGCGCCCGGTCGATAGGATTGCGCGCAAACCCGGCAGCGGGGCCGAGCACAGCGACAGCCTGGATGATGCCGCACGACGGATGATCCGCAACGCCGACACGTTCTTTGTCGCCAGCTACATCGACCTGCATGGCGAGCGTTCGGTGGACGTTTCTCATCGTGGCGGCAACACTGGGTTCGTGCGCGTGGAAGGCAACGTGCTGACCATTCCGGACTTTGCCGGCAACCTGTTCTTCAACACCCTCGGCAACCTGCAAGCCAACCCGGTGGCGGGGTTGTTGTTCATCGATTTCGCGTCGGGGGATGTGCTGCACGTGGCGGGGCGTACCTCGCTGATGCTCAGCGGGCCGCAGGTGGCCGAATTCGAAGGGGCGCAGCGGTTGTGGACGGTGACTGTGGAACATATCGTCCGACGCCCGGCAGCCTTGGCATCGCGTTGGCAGTTCGTAGAGTTTTCACCCTATAGCCTGGCGGTGGGACGTCGGTGAGCAGGCACGGTTTTGCCGGCGCAGCAGTGGTGCCTCGCCACAGGACCGGCGGTATGTTTGCGGCGTAGCATTGCATTCGGATGAAAACCCCGAGCGTGCGGAGTTTTCCGATAGAAATCAGCCGAAATAGAAGGATGTTGTTACCGGTTGCCCACTTTGGCATCAGGAACCTTTCCTACCGACTTGCCACGCATGAGTACTTGTCGAACTCAATGCGCAACGGTGACGGTTGGCAAGTCATGCATCTTTAATCGCTCTGCGATTTCTATCCTTTTGTTAAATGAGGCTCCATACAATGGTCACGCTCAACACGGCTGACAGTAGACAGGCTTATTCCGCCTATGCCACTTCTCAACAGCCAGATAAAACACCTGAACAATTCGATCGGTTTGGCCAAGTGCCGACACCTCATGCAGCTGGCCAGATTTTCAAGGCCAACCGTAATGATCATGAAATGGCTGAGTTGTTGAAATTGCTAAGTACGTTAGTCTCAACGCTTAAAACCTGGACGAATAACGAAAACGCGAGGCCCACGCCCCCGGCACCCGTGACAGTGATACCCAAACCGCTGGTAAATGTCATGCCCAGGCCACAGATTGAAGTCGCGCCGGCCGCCGAGACGGTGCAATCGGGCAAGAGCGTGTGGAAAGAACAATTGGCACCGTTCATGAATCGATCGAATCTGGCCACTAGTCGAACCGCCTTTGATACCGAACTCATTGAAATGTTTTCCGATAGCAACAGGGATCCTTCAACTACGTTCTTGTCTGAAAAAACCAAAGGGCAAAAACCCGACGATATTCGCAACGGACTGCGCGCCACGTATGAGAACTTTCCCTACCAGGGCACCAACGGCAGAGAGGAGCACGTCGCGGCGATCAAGGTGGCCATGGCCACCTTTGGGCAAAGCCCCGCCGGGATTTTCAAGGATGTCGTCAAAAGTGGCGACGGCTATGACGTTACGATGAAAGACAGCTTCACGCTGCACATCACCGGCGAAGAGCTTCACCTGGCGGCCAAGGCGGCGAAATTCAGTGGCGGGGATGAAGGCATGATCAAGGATGCGCATTTTCTGTTCGGTGTGATGAGCAAGCGTCGACACCTGGAGCTGGAGCGGGGCAACGCGACGGACCGGTTCTTCAGCCTTTATGGCAAGGACAGCGCGTACCATGCCCAACGTACTTATCCGGGGGTGCTGGCGTCAGCGGGACAGGGCGTCGACGGTGACACGGCGTTGAACTATCTGGGGCTCAAGGAGCATGTGCAGGTGATCGACGCCAGTGCACTGGGCACGCACATTGGCGTGCCATTGGACAAAGGCGGGAGAAACAAGAATGGCGCCATTTTTGAAGGTGTCATGGAAGGGCAGTTATACAATAAGCCGGTTTCACCATCATTGAAGGTAGTAACCCTTCGCGGTTGAAGTGAGTCAGTCAATCCATTAAGTCTGCAGGGTTTTATTGCAGTGTAGCGCCGCAGTGATCATGGCGCCCAAGCAATTGTGCGCCTTTTTTTAGTGGGTTATACGAGTGAATGAATATGTTAGTGTCTAATGTTAATTATGCTGTCTCGGGTTACGCCGAGGCGAGCAGTGGCCTGAGTGCTTCAGGATTATCCAATGAGATTATGCCCGCCAGTCCCGCCGAACAACTAAATAGTCTAGTAGGTGAGTTGGAACGTTTATTAGGGTTGTTATCTTCGCGATTTGAAGCAAAGAGCAAAGTAAGTCCGTCACCTGCGCCGGCTGTCAATAATCTGCCTTATAATCGCGAAGTAACCCCCGGCGAGTTTATAAGAGGAACAGCGGCGAATACAGGCGTCAAGCCCGATGATATATTCAAAGACTTTTATCAGATGACGGAAGGTAATTGCGTGACGATATCCGCCATTAAAGCCGCCATGATGAAATTCGGCCACAACCCTCACGGTATTTACAAGTCCATACACGCCACCGACGCCGGTTACCATATTGTCATGCGTGATGGATGCAAGCTGGATATCACCCATGATGAGTTGGAAGAGGCCAAGGCCGGTGCGGACTTCGGCGCCGACCGGCCCAACGACGTATTGGTCAATGCGCAGTTCTTATATGCGGTCAGTGCCAAGCGGGCGTATCACGAAAATAACGACGGGATTGGCAAGCAGAGCTTCGCCGCAGCCATGCGCAGTTTGAATGACGGTGAGTATCCGGGGCAGGCGCTGCGTCGCCTGGGCCTCAAGGACTTCGTTGCACCCGCCAGTCTTGAAGACTTCCTGAGTGGCGCCATCGGTACGGTTGATAACGGCGTCCATTCGATGGCCGTCGTCGATGGCTTTCTGGATGTTTACGGATTCAAGCAGCCCATGCGTGACCGTGGCTGGAGCAGCCATCGCGCGATTGGCCTGAAGCTGCTCTAGCGTGCAGTTGCAAGGCTTGGCGGCTGATCCCACGCGCCGCCCAGCGCGGTATACAGGTTCACCTGCGCCACCAGTTGCGCCAGGCGATCGACAATCAGCGCCTGCTGTGAATTGAACAACGCGCGCTGCGCATCCAGAAAGGTCAGGTTGCTGTCGACGCCGCTGCGGTAGCGGTGCTGGGCCAGGTCATAGTAGCGCTGGTTGGCGGCGACGAAAGCCTGTTGCGCGTCCAGTTGGTCGTTGAAGGTCTGGCGCGCCGCGAGGCCGTCGGCGACTTCCTGGAAAGCGGTCTGGATGGACTTTTCGTACTGCGCCACCGTGATGTCCTTTTGCAGCCGGGCGTAATCCAGGCTAGCGCGCAGGCTGCCGGCGTTGAAGATCGGCAGGTTGATTTGCGGCTGGAACGTCCAGGTGCCCGCACCGCCCTTGAACAAACCCGAGAGTTGCGTGCTGGTGCTGCCGGCGTTGGCCGTCAGGGTGATCGACGGAAAGAACGCCGCCCTGGCCGCGCCGATATTGGCGTTGGCCGCCTGCAACTGGTATTCGGCCTGGAGAATATCCGGGCGCCGTTGCAGCAGGTCTGAAGGCAGCCCCGCAGGCACGCGGGCCACCAGGTCGTCGGACAGCGCGCGCGCGGGCAGGTTGGCATCCACCGGGCCGCCTACCAGCAAGGTGAGGTTGTTGAGGTCCTGGGCTACCTGGCGTTCGTAGCGGGCCACGCTGGCGCGGGTGCTTTCCACCGCCGTGCGCGCCTGTACCACGTCCAGCGCCGAAGCCTTGCCGGCGGTTTTACTGCGGCTGGTCAATTGCCAGCTGCGGTCATTGGCCGCCAGGGTTTGCTCGGCCAGGGCCAGCAGCTCCTGGTCGGCACGCCAGGTCAGGTAGGCATTGGCGACGTTGGTCACCAAACTCAACTGTGCGCTGCGCCGGGCTTGTTCGGTACCCAGATAAGTCAGCAGGGCCTGTTCGCTGAGGCTGCGCACGCGGCCGAACAGGTCGAGTTCATAGGCACTCAGGCCCAGGGTGGCGGAATAGTTGGAGGTGATCGCCGACTGGCCGGTGCCGGTCACACCCTCCGGCAACTTCTGACGCTTGCCGGCCCCCGTGGCGGACACCGCCGGAAACAGGTCGGCGCGCTGGATGCGGTACTGCGCCTGGAACGCCTGTACATTCAGCGCGGCCACCCGCAGGTCGCGGTTGTTGACCAATGCCGCATCGATCAACGGGGGCAGCGCCGGGTCGTGGAACAGCTGGCGCCAGTCCACGGCCTCGGGCAATGTGCCGGCCTGCGCCTGGCGATACACCCCGTCCTGGGGATAGTAGGCCGGCACGGGCGCGTCGGGTCGCTGATACTCGGGGATCAGCGAACATCCGCCAAGCATCCAGGCCACGCCAACGGCGGCAAGGGTCAGTTTGTGCATCAGGCGCCCACCATCCATTTGGCCAGCCCGTGTCGGCCACTCACGCCGAGCTTGGCGGCGGCGCGCTTGAGGTAGGTTTCAATCGAGCTGTTTTTCACACTGAGTTTTTCCGCGATCTGCGGCACGGTGCCACCGGTCAACAGGCCCAGGCAGACTTCCTGCTCGCGGGCCGACAGGGTGATGTCGCTCAGCGCCAAACGCTTGTAGAACTCACGCTGCAAGTGCGACTGCTCCAGCCCGTTGTGCCCGGGCTCCGCCTCGACGTGCGGCGCCTGGCGCAGGATCTGCACGTGGCGCTCCATCAACGGCAGCAAGGTCTCGGACAGGCATTTGAGAAACGACAGTTCCGCCAGGGAAAACCCGCGCTCGGCAGGTGGGCGGTAGAGCGAAATCACACAGCGTCGATGACCCTGGCGCGAGACCAGGTGGCACTGGTGCGAACTGCCGCGCCGGTGCGCGCTGTTGGCCTTGGCTTTCATCTGGATCAGCAGTGGGTCCTGCATGCGTAGCATCTGTCGCAGCAAGGGGTGGTCGTCCAGCGCGTGCAGTATCTGGGGCGCGGGCAGGTCGTCGTTCAGGCCGGCACTGCCCAGCAGTTGGATATCCAGCACGCTGTCACGCAGCTCATCGAGGCTCCACTCGCTTAAGTCCACCAGATGAATCGGTATCCATTTGTCCACCAGATGCAGCATGTTGGCGGCAAAATTTTCCTGGCCGCTGCTGGAAATAAGCTCGCCCATTTGGGCGTAAAACTGTGGGCTTTCGGTGTCGGTAATACTTGGGGTCAGACTCATAGCCATCTCATCCTTGATGTCGAAAACCGTCAACGGATGCCCTGGGTCTGTTCGGGGCGCTCCGTACTGCTTGAACGTAACTCGGCGTTCGAGATTTCATTTAGCCATAGCGATTTGTCCTACGTATGTAGCGGAAACGAGGGACACAAGCTGCCATAAAATTCGCGTCATTAATTCGTCGCTTCCTATAGCAAACTTGGCCTACGAGCCGGAAGAGCGAGACTTTAAAGTTAATTAACTGTTTGATAGTTAAAGAAAATATACTAATTAAAAAATATTTTTCAAATTAAACGTCGGGCAGATATAGCCAATGTCCTACAGGGCTTTCATCGTTTCAGCAGTGAACCCTCAGCCCAGCCCACTCTATCCGTTTGGATGTCCGGGTTTCGGGTGTCAGACGCCGTTGCCCGACCATGCTCAAATCCGGCCAATTCGTGGTAATGGGCGACCCTGCGCGGCCAGTGCCTGACCCCCATGAGAAGGACCTTATGACGCAACTTTCCAGCCCGCCGGCCAGTTTCCCCCTCACCGCCGCGCAACAGGACATCTGGCTCGACCAACTGCGCGCGGGCGACTCGCCGTTGTACAACATTGGCGGCTACGTCGATCTGGCCGGCGCCATCGCACCTGAATGGATCCAGCGTGCGGTCGAGCTGCTGGTGGCCCGGCACGACGCGTTGCGCACCCAACTGCACAGCGACGCCGACGGCTTGCCCCGGCAAACCTTCGCCGCCGCATGGACGGTGGACGTGGCGCAATACGACTTCTGCGGCTTGGCCGACCCCGAGGCCGCCGCCCAGTCCCTGATCCAGGCGCAAATGGCCCGGCCCTACGCCATGAGCGGCGAACCGTTATTTCGCTTTTTGCTGATCAAGCTCGACGACGACCATTACCGCCTTGGCACCCAGGCCCATCACCTGATTCTCGACGGCTGGGGGTTCGGCCAGATGCTGCAATCCCTCGCCCAGCTGTACACCGCCGTGCAGCACGGCCGGCAGCCGGAAGGGGTAGCAGCGTCTTATATCGACTTCATCGACACCGACCAGCGCTATCGGCAGTCGGCCCGCTACGCCCGCGATCGCGACTATTGGTTGGACAAATACCCGGTGCTGCCCGAGCCGCTGCTCACGCCACGGCACACCGCCAAGGCCGCGAGCAGCACCTGCGTGCAACCCTTCCCGACGGCGCTGCTCAAGCGCATGGAACATGTGGCCCACCGTTACCAGGCGTCGGCGTTCCATGTGTTGCTGGCGGCGCTGTACGTGTATTTCACCCGTACCGGCCAACGCGATGATTGGGTGGTGGGCCTGCCGATTCTCAACCGTTCCAACGCGCGCTTTCGCGCCACGGTCGGCTTGTTCGTCCAGGTCAGCGCCGTGCGGTTGCAGTTCAGCGAAGCCTTGAGCTTCGCTGAACTGGTGCGCGGGGTGCGTGACCAGCTCAAGCAGGACATGCGCCACCAGCGTTTCCCCCTCAGTGAGATGAACCGCGAGCTGGGCCTGCGGCGTACGGATCGCGGGCAATTGTTCGACCTGTCGGTGTCGTTCGAGCAGGACGACCACGACCTGCGCTATGGCCAGGTGCAGGCCCGTGCGGTCAAGGTGTCCAACCACCATGAGCCGCTGCCGCTGGCGATCCACTTGCGCAGCAACCGGTACCAGGACACCGCGTGCCTGCATTGCGTGTATAACGAGGCCTACTTTGAACAGGCTGACGTAGAGGCGTTGGCGCAGCGCCTCACCGGGTTGCTGGAGCAGGGCCTGGCGGACACGACGCTGAGGGTGGGCGAGTTTGCGTTGCTGACGCCACAGGACCAGGCCCGCTTGCAGCAATGGAATGCCACCGGGCAAGCCAGCACCACGCCGCAGACCCTGCATGGGCGTATCGAGGCTCAAGTCGAGCGCACGCCGCAGGCTGTCGCGGCGGTGTATCAGGGGCGGCAGCTGACTTATGCGCAACTCAACCGGCAGGCCAATGCGCTGGCCCATCAACTGTTGGCCCACGGCGTGCAGCCGGATGACCGCGTCGCGGTGCTGGCGCGACGCGGCCTGGAGACTCTGGCCGGGTTGTTGGCGGTGCTCAAGGCCGGCGCCTGCTATGTGCCGATAGACCCGGCCCATCCCGCCGAGCGCTTGAATTATCTGCTGCACGACAGCGCGCCCGTGGCGGTACTGACCCAGCGCGACCTGCTGCATCGCCTGCCGGCCCTGGATGTGCCGGTGCTTGAACTGGACGCTTGCAGCGACCGCGATGCCGCCAGCAACCCCCAGGTCGCGGTGATGCCGTCCCACCTTGCCTATGTGATTTACACCTCCGGCTCCACCGGCTTGCCCAAGGGTGTGATGGTCGAGCACCACAGCGTATCCAACCTGGTGGACTGGCATTGCCGGGCCTTCGACCTGCATGCGGGCAGCCATACCGCCAGTGTCGCCGGGTTTGGTTTCGATGCGATGGCCTGGGAAGTCTGGCCGGCGCTGTGCGTCGGCGCGACCCTGCATCTACCGCCCGCCCACGACGGCGCGGAAGATATCGATGCGCTGCTAACGTGGTGGCGCGCCCAGCCACTGGACGTGTGTTTCCTGCCCACACCGGTGGCCGAATACGCCTTCAGCCAGAACCTGGCGCACCCCACCTTGCGCACCCTGCTGATCGGCGGCGACCGCCTGCGCGGGTTCAACCGCGCGCAAACCTTCGAGGTCATCAATAATTACGGCCCTACCGAAGCCAGCGTGGTCGCCACCTCCGGGCGCGTTGTCGCCGGCCAGCCGCTGCACATCGGCGCGCCCATCGCCAATGCCTTTGTCTACCTGCTGGACGCGCAGCAACGGCCGGTGCCGATTGGCGTCGTGGGGGATTTGTATGTCGGTGGTCAGGGTGTGGCGCGGGGCTACTTCAATCGCCACGAATTGACTGCCGAACGTTTTCTCGATGACCCGTTCAACGGCGGCCGAATGTACCGCAGCGGTGACCTGGCGCGCTGGCTGCCGGACGGCAACCTTGAATACCTGGGGCGCAATGACGACCAAGTGAAGATTCGCGGTGTGCGTATCGAATTGGGGGAAATCGAAGCGGCGCTGGCGACGCACCCCTCGATCAAGACCGCCGTGGTGGAATATCGCGAAGGGCAATTGCTGGCCTGGTTCATTGCGCATCACCCGGTGGACATCGAAGCGCTTCGCGGGCATCTGCAAGCCTCGCTGCCCGATTACATGCTGCCGGCCGCCTACGTCCGCCTCGAGGCCTTGCCCCTGACCGCCAATGGCAAGCTCGACCGCCGGGCGCTGCCGGCGCCGACTCAGGCAGCCTTTGTCACCCGCCGCTATGAGGCACCCAACGCAGGTGTCGAAACCACCCTGGCGCAGATCTGGACCGAATTGCTGCAGGTGCAACAGGTCGGCCGGCACGACCACTTCTTCGAACTGGGCGGGCACTCGCTGCTGGCGGTGCAACTGGTGCAACGCATGCGCGAAGCCGGCCTGCAGGCCGACGTGCGGGTGTTGTTCGGCCAGCCGACCCTGGCCGCGCTGGCGGCGGCCAGTGTCGGCAGCGCAGTGGCGGTGCCGGCCAATCGCATCTCGGCCGGTTGCACGCGGATTACGCCGGACATGCTTGCCCTGGCCGACCTCGCCCCATCCAGCCTGGACCGCATCATCGCCGACATCCCCGGTGGCGCCGGCAATGTGCAGGAGATCTACCCGCTGGCGCCGTTGCAGGAAGGCCTGCTCTATCACCACATCACCGACGAGCGCGATCCCTACCAGCAGCAGGCGATGTTCAGCTTCGCGCACCGCGAGCAGTTGGACGCGTTTGCCCAGGCGCTGCAACAGGTGATCGACCGCCATGACATCCTGCGCACCAGCCTGGTGTGGGAGGCCCTTGAACAGCCGATGCAGGTGGTGTGGCGGCACGCGCTGTTGCCGCTTGAACCGCTGCGTGAACCCGCCCAGCCGCTGGACCTGCGCCGTGCGCCGCTGATGGCCCTGGACTACGCCGAAGAGCCGCACCACCAGCGCTGGGTGGCCAGGTTGCGCTTCCATCATTTGGTCAACGACGCCACCTCGACCACCGTGCTGGTGGACGAAATCCGTGCCCATCTGCTCGGTCAACAGGCGCAGTTGCCGGTGCCGGTGCCGTATCGCAACGTGGTCGCGCAGACCCGTTCAGCGCAGCGGCAGGCGGCCCACGAGGCGTTCTTTCGCGAGCGCCTGGCGGACGTGGATGAACCGACCCTGGCCTTCGGCTTGCGGGAGCGCCAGGCGGACCGGGATGAAATCGAGGAGTTCGTGCAGACGCTCGACGCGTCACTCAACCAACGGTTACGTGCCCAGGCCCGGGCTGTTGGGGTCAGCGCCGCCAGCCTGTTTCACCTGGCGTGGGCGCAGGTGCTCAGCCGCGTGGCCAGCCGTGAGGACGTGGTGTTCGGCACGGTGTTGCTCGGTCGCCTGCAAGCGGGCGAGGGCGCGGATCGCGCCCTGGGCATGTTCATCAACACCTTGCCGCTGCGCGTGCGCCTGGCCGGGCAAAGCGTGATGGACGCATTGACCGACACCCACCAGCAACTGAGCGCCTTGCTCGTGCATGAGCAAGCCTCGCTGGCCCTGGCCCAGCGCTGCAGCAGCGTCGCGCCGCTGTTCAACAGCCTGCTCAACTACCGTCACACCAGCGCCGAGCCGACGTTGAACCTGGTGCCGGGCATCGCCTTGATCAGCAGCGAGGACATTCTCAGTTATCCGCTGATGCTCACGGTGGACGACATTGCCAGCGGCTTTCGGCTCAAGGCCAAGGCGCCACGCACCGTGGGGGCCGAGCGCGTGCTGGGTTACCTCGGCACGGCGCTCAACGGTCTGGTCGAGGCGTTGGAACAGGCGCCGGCCACCCCGGTGCGCGATGTGCAGGTGCTGCCCTCCGGTGAGTTGCAAAAACTGCTGGTGGACTTCAACGCCACCGCCACCGCCTATCCCGACACCCTCACCGTGCAGGCGCTGTTCGAGGCCCAGGCGCGGCAACTGCCGGATGCGGTTGCAGTGCAGGCAGGCGCGCAGCAACTGACCTATCGCGAACTCAACCAGCGCGCCAATCAGTTGGCCTTCCACCTGCGCGAACAGGGTGTAACGCCGGATTCGCGGGTGGCGCTGTGCGTCGAGCGCGGGCTGGACCTGGTGGTGGGTTTGCTGGGGATTCTCAAGGCCGGTGGCGCCTATGTGCCGTTGGACCCAGGCTACCCCCGCGAACGCCTGGCCTACATGCTGCAAGACAGCCAACCGGTGGCGCTGCTGCTCCAGGCCGCGACCCGTGATTGTGTGCAGGATGTGGCGGTGCCGGTGATTGATTTCGACCACTGCACCTGGCACCAGGCACCGGCCGACAACCCGGTGGTGCCGGGTTTGACGGTCGACCACCTGGCCTATGTGATGTACACCTCCGGCTCCACCGGTACTCCCAAGGGCGTGATGATCGAGCATCGCGGCCTGGGCAACCTGATGCATTGGGGCGCCCGGTTGTGTCCGCAGGCACCCGGCGGCGCCTTGCTGCAACGCGCGCCGTTCAGCTTCGACGGCTCGGTGTGGGAGCTGTTCTGGCCGCTGACCCAGGGCATGCGCCTGGTGCTGGCGCGGCCCGACGGGCATCGCGAGCCGGCGTACCTGGCCCAGGTGATCCGCGAGCAGCACATCAGCGTGATCAAGTTCGTGCCGGCGATGTTGCAGCAGTTTCTTGAACTGGAAGAATCGGCCCTGTGCACCCGCCTTACCGACATCCTGTGCGGCGGTGGCGAGCTGACCGAAGCCTTGGCGCGCGGGGTGCGGGCGCGCTTGCCCGGCGTGCGCTTGCATAACGTGTATGGGCCCACCGAAGCCACGGTGGACAGCAGCGCCTGGACCCTGGAGCCGGGCGCGCCGGTGCCCGCGCTGCAACTGCCGATCGGCCGGGCGATCAACAACACCCGCCTGTATGTGCTGGATGAACATGACAGACCGGTGCCGATGGGCATCAGCGGGCAACTGCACATCGGCGGCGTGGGTGTCGCCCGTGGCTACCTGGGCCTGCCCCGGATGACCGCCGAACGCTTTATCGACAGCCCCTTCGTTGCCGGCGACCGGCTGTATCGCACCGGCGACCTGGTGCGCTACTTGCCTGACGGCAACCTGGAATTCCTCGGGCGCAATGACTTCCAGGTCAAACTGCGCGGCGTGCGCCTGGAGCTGGGCGAAATCGAAGCGCGCCTGGCCGCTCATCCCGCCTTGCGTGAAGTGGCGGTGCTGATTCGCGACGAGCGCCTGGTGGCCTACTTCACCCTGCGCGAAAAGGCCCCCGGCCTGGACGCGTTGCGCGCCCATGTGCTGGAACAGCTACCCGAATACATGGTGCCGGCCGCCTTCGTGCAACTCGACAGCCTGCCGCTCAATCCTGCCGGCAAACTCGACCGCAAGGCCCTGCCTGAACCGGGCCTGGAGGCTGTGGTCAGCCGCGGCTATGAAGCCCCTCAGGGTGAGGTGGAAACCCTGATGGCGACGATCTGGGCGCAGGTGCTGAAACTGGAACGGGTAGGGCGGCACGACCACTTCTTTGAATTGGGCGGGCATTCCTTGCTGGCGGTCAACCTGGTGGCACGCTTGCGCAAGGCCGGGCTGGAGGTGGATGCGCGGACGCTGTTCAGCCAACCCACATTGGCGCAACTGGCGGCGCGAACAGTGACGCAAGTGCACCGCGCTGAAGTCCCCCAAACCGCCATCCCCCAACTCAACCGCCGCCGCCGTCTGTAGGAGCGAGCTTGCTCGCGAAAAACGTCAACGATAACGCGTGCTTTCTGAATGAACGCGGTGCCTGTGAGTTTTTCGCGAGCAAGAACTAGGCGTCCCCCTCGCTCCTACAAAAAAGCCTTGACTGACTGGCATTGGGGCTTTCCCCCTTCCACTCAATGCCCTTCGGGAATAAACGCCACACTCCCCCCCGACCGCTTCTGAAACAACCGCTCGCCATTATCCGGCTGCGTCGTGATCACCTGATGATCAACCCCCAGAAAGGCCAGTGGCGTCGGGTCTTCTTTGGAGTACTGCGCAATCACAATCGTGTGCTGCGGATCGAACCCCTGGCCGCTGGTTTTTTCCAGCCAGGCCATGAACGCGGCGCTGTCGCCCTGGCGCGGGAAGTCTTGGGTTTCGCTGACGTAGTAGAACGGCTTGCCGCCGTTCTGCAAGTACATCGGCACTTTGTTGTCCACTTCCACCAGCACCAGTTGCCATTGGTTCCAGGGCGCGCTTTTCACTGCCTGGGCTTTTACGTCTTCGGCAAAGCGGGTGACGCCGCCGTTGCCGGTGGTCCATGGGTAGATCACGCCGAGCACCAGCAGCATCAAGCCTGCGGCAATGCCGAAGCTTTTTTGCCAGCGCGGCCAACGGGCCGGTTGTTGATACAGGCGCTCACTCAGCCACCAGGCGCCGAGCAGTTGGGCAAAGGGCACCAGGGGCAGCACGTAGTAGCTGCGTCGGCTGCCGCTGGCGGTGAAGAACACAAACAGCAGGCCCAGGCCCCACACCAGCCAGCGCACGTTGGGCGGTGTATGGCGCCAGTGACGGAGGGCGAGCCACGCGCCGAGCATCCAGCACGGCGCCCATGGCAGGGTGTAGGCCGGCAGGTAGATCAGGTAGGTGTAGATCGGGCCCATATGGTCGAAGGGGTCGAAAAAGCGCACCACGTTTTCGCGAAACACCAGTTGCAGGCCGCTCTCGCCGTAGGTGGGGGCGCCGTAGAGATGGGACAGTACGAAAGGAATCGCGTAGAACGCGCCGGCGATCAGCAGCGCCAGGACCAGCCGGGGGTTGAGGTGGCGTTTGTAGCGGTGCTGGCTGAGCAGATGCGGCAGCAGCACCAGCCCCGGCAGTACGAACCCGATCAGGCCCTTGAACAGCGACGTTGCCGCCAGCAACAGGAAGAACACCGTATAGCGCCCCAACCGGGTGTCGTCCGGCCCGCGCCAATACCACCAGACTGCCGCCAGCACGCCGCACACGGTCAGCACATCGGCGGTGGCCACGCGGGCCCAGAACAGGAAGTAGAAGGTGGTGGCGAGCATCCAGCCGGCGATCAGCCCGGTGCCTTTGCGAAACAGCTGTTCGCCGATCAGGTACACCAGCCAGATGCTCAGCCAGGCCGCAATCACCGATGACAGGCGCAGTGACCACGGCCCCAGGCCGCCCATGAGGTTGGCCAAACCCGTGATCAGCCAATAGGAGGGCAGGGGTTTGTCGTAATAGGGGGCGCCCTTCAGATACGGATCGAAGTAGTCGCCGCTTTGCAGCATCTGCAGGGCGATGTTCGCCCAGCGCGTTTCCGGCCCCCACAGGTCGCGACTGCCCAGGCCCAGCAACAGGAGCAAGGCCGAGACGCCGAGCAATAACGCGAGGGCGCCGCGTTCGGTTTTACACACGCGCATGGGCTGTTCCTGTCAGGGCGATCAAGGTTGTCGGGGGTAAATCGTCAGCACCAGGTTGCCCTTGCGGTAGCGCTTGCCACCGGGCGGCAGTTGGCCTTCCTCAAGGTGTTCGCTGGTGCTTTTGACGCGCATCAGCACGCCGACCGAACCCTGGGTGCGTGCTTCGCTCAACCAGGACTGAACGTTGTCCAGCGTGACTTTGCGCTGTTGCGCATCCAGGTAATCCAGGCCGTAGCGCAGTTCCCCCGCCGTGTTGTAGAACGCCACCTGCGGCCGGCGCAGGCGCCACGCCAGGGCCGACGCCGAGCCCAGTTCGTTGCTCAGCAGAGCATGGGTGTGTTGCAGTTCATCCAGATGCTCAAGCACGAACTGGTCGGGCATTTCGTTGTCCGCGATGATCTGCGGCATGCTCGCCGGCAACAGCGCCACCAGCAGGCCGATCCCCAGGGCCGGCATCGCCCATAACGTCAGCGGACGCATCGCTTGCAGCAGGTTGGTCAGGATCCAGCCGAGCAGCACGATAAACGCGAGAGACAGGCTGAACATTTCGGCGTGGCTGTTGCTGTAGATCGGGTTGGCGATCTGCAGGTAAATCAGCGTCACCATGGCCGCCATGCCGAGGCTGAAATTGAGTGCGCCGTTGATGAAGATCGCACGGGTCTCGTGCCGGTTGAGCAGGTCGATCAAGGCATGGCCCATCAGCAACGCCAGGGGTAGCAGGCACGGCATGATATAGGTCGGCAGCTTGCCGCTGCTCAGGCTGAAAAAGCCCAGGGGCAGCAGCAGCCACAGGGCGAGAAAGCCAATGGCGGGCTCGCGCCGGTGTTTCCAGGCCTTGCACAGGGTGGTGGGCAGCAGGGCGGACCAGGGCAGGCACGCCACCACCATGATCGGCAGGAAAAACCACCACGGCCGCGCATGCTGCGCCGTGTCCGAGGCGAAGCGGCGGATGTGTTCATGCCAGAAAAAGAAGCGCCAGTAATCCGGTTCGCGCACATCGATTGCCAGCGCCCACGGCAGGCAAACCAGCACCGCGACCAGGATTGCCAAAGGCCCGAAGCGCAGCAACTCGCCGACGCGGCGCTGCCAGATCAGGTAGGGCACGGCGATCAGCACCGGCAGCAGCCACGCCAGAAAGCCCTTGGTCAGAAAGCCTGCGCCGCAGGCCAGCCCCAGCAAGGCCCAGGCACCCAGGCGCGCGCGTGGCGTGGCGCTGTCGAGCGCAAACCAGAGGGCGACCAGGCTCAGGTTGACCCAGAAGGTGAATTGCGGATCGAGGTTGGAATACCCGGCTTGCCCGGCCACCAGGCCAAAGCTCATGTAGAGCAACGCACAGGCGAAGCTTTTACGCGGGTCGTTCCACAGGCGGCGTGCAATCAGGTAGGCCAGCAACACACTCAGCGCCGAGGTCAGGACAGAGGCGATACGCACGCCGAACAGGTTCTGGCCAAACACCGCCTGGCCCAGGGCAATCAGCCAATAACCCGCGGCCGGTTTTTCGAAATAACGCACCCCCATGAAGTGCGGTGCCACCCAGTTGCCGCTCATCAGCATTTCCTGACTGACCTGGGCGTAGCGGGTTTCATCCGGCGTCCACAAACCGTGCAAACCCAACGGCAGCACCAGGAAAATGACCAGGCCAAGCACCAGCACCGGCAAGGGCTTCAATCGGTTCATGAACACCTCGTTCCCTGACATTCAGTCACAGGCGCGAGGTTTAAATAGTTAAAGGCGTCGAGCATTAAGATAGTCACTGATTCATTAGAAAGTTAGGGCGTCCTGAACTAACAGGCGCACTTAAAATGCCTGACACGGGCTGTCGTTTTGCTGAACGCCCGACTCGGTAATATGTAAAAAAGTGTATTTAAAGTTGCTTCAGCGCGACCGCCCATTCCTGGCTTTTCATAGTGCCCAGGGCGTTGAGTTTGCCGTCGGGCAATACCTGCACGAACAGCGCGCTGCCGTACTCGGCGGCCTGCGCATGGGGGTAGCCGAGTGACTCCTGGAAGTCACTCATGCAGGCGCTGTGGGTGATCAGCATGAGGTTGCGATCCGCCTGTTTATGGCTGAGGATTTCTTCGCCCATGGCGTCCCCGCAGATGGCGAGGGGGCCGGGGGACAGCTCGGTCTTGCCGAACATGAACAACGACGTTTGCGCGGTGCGCGTAGTGGGGCTGCTGAGCACGTCGGTGCGTTCCATGCCCAGTGTTTCAAAGGCGATGCCCAGGTCGGCCGCGCGTTGCGTGCCATTGACCGTCAGGCCGTCGGCCGGCCCGTAGCAGGGGTTGTTCGAGCGATCACAGCGCTCTTCATGGCGCACCAGCACGATCAGGTCGCCGTTGCGCCAACTGGCCAGCACCCCGGAGGTGACCAGGCGGTTGCCGATGCCCAGATCCTGCGGTGACCTTGGCCAGAACAAAAAAACGTTCAATAGCAGGGCGAATACAATGATGCTCGCCACAGGCACCCGGAATTTTCTCAGGCGCTTTAACCTGGCCCTTCGGGGTTTGGTCAGGGTAATGTCTGCCACGCTGTTCACCCTTGGCACAAATGATTGTTTTGTTGTTAAAAGACAGGCGCAACTCATACGGCAGATGTCCCTGGTGGAGCAAAAGCCTGTCACAAGGCTGCTGTCTTTCAGCTGAACATGTGGGTATTAAGAAACACCGTTTGAGGCAACTTGAAAGTTGTCGGTTAATGCTGCCTGGGTGGGGAATTTAAAGTGTCCGGGGTGGGCAAGCGGTGAAATCAATGTGAAAAAATTGCGTGGGAACGCGCATCAGCCGTTATTCTCGTTTGCAGTCATTGATCCGAGTGTCCATATGTTGCAGGTAGAAGGTGTTGTTAAAAACTACGCCACCCCCCAGGGCCCGTTGACCGTCCTGGCGGGTGTCGACCTGCACCTGGGGGCGCGCAGCAGCCTGGCGCTGATGGGCGAGTCGGGCAGTGGCAAAAGCACGTTACTGCACCTGGTGGCCGGGCTCGACCGTGTGGATGGCGGCAGCATTCTGATCGGCGATCAGCGCCTCGATCGTCTCAACGAAGGGCAACTGGCCCAGTGGCGGCGTACCGAAATCGGCCTGGTGTTCCAGCAGTTCAACCTGATCGGCAGTTTGCGTGTGGAGGACAACCTGGCGTTCCAGGCGCGCCTGGCCGGGCGTTTCGATGCGCAGTGGCAGGCGCAACTGGTGGAGCGCCTGGGGCTGGGCGACTTGCTCAAGCGTTACCCGGAACAGCTCTCCGGCGGCCAGCAACAGCGGGTGGCGGTAGGGCGCGCCCTGGCGTCGCGCCCCGGCTTGCTGTTGGCCGATGAACCCACCGGCAATCTTGACGAAACCACCAGCGATGAGGTGCTGCAACTGCTGCTCGACCTGTTGCGCGACAGTCCCACCAGCCTGTTGATGGTCACCCACAGCCCGCGTCTGGCCGCACGCCTGGATCAGCAGGTGGTGCTGCACCACGGTCGCGTCGTACCGATGGAGCCGCGCTGAGATGGCGGTGTTCTACTGGACGCTGCGTGCGCTGCTGAGCCACTGGCGGCGCCATCCGGTGCAGTTTTTCAGCGTGCTGACCGGCCTGTGGCTGGCCACTGCGTTATTGACCGGGGTGCAGGCCCTCAACAGCCAGGCGCGGGACGGCTACGCGCGCGCCAGCCAATTGATCGGCGGCGAACCGCAAGCCAGCCTGAGTGCGCCGGACGGTGCCGGGTTCGCCCAAGCGGTGTTCGCCGAACTGCGCCGCGCCGGCTGGCCGGTGTCACCGGTGGTGCAGGGGCGGGTGGTGCTTAAGGGCCATGAAGAGCAACGTCTGCAATTGATGGGTATCGAGCCGGTGTCGTTGCCCGGCAGCGGCAGCGTGGCGGGGCAACGCTTGAGCCAGGCGCAGATACTGGCGTTTTTCGAGGCGCCGGGGCGCACCTGGATTGCCGCGCAAACCTTGCAGGCGCTCGGCCTGCATGAGGGCGAGCAACCGCTGACGGCCAACGGGCAACGCCTGCCGCCGTTGCAGGTGCAGCCGGACATGGCCCCCGGCATGCTGCTCACCGATATCGGTTTCGCCCAACCGCTGCTCGACATGCACGGGCGGCTGTCGCGCCTTTTGGTGGACAACACCTTCGCCGCCCGTCATCCCGTGCCGCCTGCCGGGCTGCAACTCAAGCAGGGCGATGACAACAACCTTTCGCGACTCACCGAAAGCTTCCACCTGAACCTCGACGCGCTGGGTTTTTTGTCCTTTGTGGTGGGGCTGTTTATCGTGCACGCGGCCATCGGCCTGGCCCTGGAGCAACGCCGCGGCCTGCTGCGCACCTTGCGCGCCTGCGGGGTCAGCGCACGCCTGCTGATCCTTAGCCTGGGCGTGGAGCTGGGGTTCCTGGCCTTGCTCGGCGGCGTGCTCGGTGTCGCCAGCGGTTATCTGCTCGCCAGCCTGTTGCTGCCGGATGTGGCGGCCAGTTTGCGCGGCCTCTACGGTGCCGAAGTCGCCGGCCAACTGAGCTTGAGCCCCTGGTGGTGGCTGGCGGGCCTGGGCTTGAGCCTGCTGGGTGCGTTGCTCGCCGGGGCCAGCAGCCTGTGGCGCGCGGCACGCCTGCCGCTGCTGGCGCTGGCCAACGCCCAGGCCTGGCATGAGGCTCACGGGCGCTGGTTGCGACGCCAGGGCTGGGTGGCGGGCGCGGCGCTGCTAGTCGCGCTGCTGGCGCTGGTCTGGGGCAACAGCCTGGCTGCCGGGTTCGTGCTGATGGCGGCCTTGCTGCTGGGCGCCGCGCTGGGCTTGCCGGTGCTGCTCAATGGATTGTTGAAGGGCGTGCTGGGGCGCAGTCGTTCGGTGCTGGGCCAATGGTTCCTCGCTGATTGCCGCCAGCAATTGCCGGCCTTGAGCCTGGCCCTGATGGCGCTGCTGTTGGCCCTGGCGGCGAATATCGGCGCGGGCTCGATGACGTCGGGATTTCGCAGCACGTTCAATAACTGGCTGGAACAGCGTCTCACCGCCGAGCTGTACCTCAACCCGCTAAACCCGGCCCAGGCGCAGCACTTGCAAACCTGGCTGGCGCAACAACCGCGGGTGCAGGCAGTGCTGCCCAGTTGGCAAGTCGCGGTGCAGTTGCAAGGCTGGCCGGCGGAGGTGTTCGGCGTGGTCGACGACCCCACCTATCGCCAGCACTGGCCGTTGCTGGAGGCGGCAAGCACACCCTGGGACCGCTTGCTGCAGGACGACAGCGTGATGCTCAGCGAGCAATTGGCGCGGCGCTTGAACGTGCGCTTGGGCGACACCGTTCCAGTCCCCACGCCCCAGGGCCCCTGGTCACCGAAAATCGTCGGTATCTATGCCGATTACGGCAACCCCAAGGGCCACCTTCTGGTCAATGCCAAGCACTTGCTGGCGCACTGGCCGACGCTGTCACCGGTGCGTTTCAACCTGCGCGTGGCGCCCCAGGACGTGCCGCCGCTGGTGCGTGACGTACAGCGTGAATTCGCCCTGGAGGACAGCCGCATCGTCGATCAACAGCAACTCAAGGGCTGGTCCAGCCAGGTGTTCGAACGCACCTTCGCCGCCACCGCCGCGCTGAACAGCCTGACCCTTGGCGTGGCGGGTGTGGCGCTGTTCATCAGCCTGCTGACCCAGAGCCAGAGTCGCCTCGGCCAACTGGCGCCGCTGTGGGCACTGGGGGTGACGCGCCGCCAACTGATGCTGCTCAACCTCGGCCAGACCTGGCTGCTGGCGGTACTCACCCTGGTGCTGGCGTTGCCCTTGGGGCTGCTGCTGGCGTGGTGCCTGGATGCGGTGATCAACGTGCAAGCCTTCGGCTGGCGCCTGCCGTTGCAAGTGTTCCCGTGGCAGTTGGCGCAGTTGATGGGGCTGGCGATGCTTGCCACGCTGCTGGCGTCGGCCTGGCCGCTGTGGCAGCTGTATCGCAGCCGCCCGGCGGATTTGTTGAGGACCTTTGCCCATGAAGATTAAAGCGTTGGCGTGGGTGGTGTTGCTGCTGCTGAGCGCGTGCGACAAGGCGCCCGCGCCCGAAGAAAGCTTCGCCGGCCTGGGCAGCGAGGCCGCCGACTTCGTCCAGGTGGTGCCCGGAAAAGTCTTTACCTTCCCCGAGGACCACGGCCCGCATCCAGGCTTTCGCATTGAATGGTGGTACGTCACCGCCAACCTCAAGGATGCCCAGGGCAATGCCTTCGGCGTGCAATGGACACTGTTTCGCAATGCCGTCAAAGCCGGGCCACCGCAACCGGGCTGGCGCGACTCCACGATCTGGCTCGGCCATGCCGCCGTCACCTCCGCCACCCGCCACTACGCCGCCGAACGCTTCGCCCGCGGCGGTGTCGGCCAGGCCGGAGCGCAGGCGCAGCCGTTCAACGCCTGGATCGATGACTGGAACTTCGCCAGCCGCCCCGGCGCTGCCAGCGCCCTGGCCGATATGCAACTCAAGGCCAGTGGCAAGCAGTTCGCCTATGACCTGCAACTGACCTCCAGCCGCCCGCTGGTGCTGCAGGGCGACAACGGCTACAGCCGCAAATCCGACCAGGGCCAGGCGTCCTATTACTACAGCCAGCCGTTTTTCAGCGCCAACGGCAGCGTCACGCTCGACGGCCAGACCTACCAGGTCAGCGGCAACGCCTGGCTCGACCGCGAATGGAGCAGCCAGCCCCTGGCCGCCAACCAGACCGGTTGGGACTGGTTCTCCCTGCACCTGGACCGGGGCGAACAACTGATGCTGTTTCGCGTGCGGCAAAAGGACGGCGGCGGCTATCTCACCGGCACCTGGATCGACGCTCAGGGACGCACCGAGACCCTGCACAACGCGGATATACAACTGACGCCGCTGACTACCACCGAGATTGACGGGCGCAGCATTCCCACACGCTGGTCGCTGAAAATCCCCGGCAAGCACTTGGACATCACCACCGAGGCCGTCAATTCGAAAGCGTGGATGAACCTGGGCATCCCCTACTGGGAAGGGCCGGTGAAGTTCGACGGTGGGGTGGGGTATCTGGAGATGACCGGCTATTAGGGCGCTTTCCGTAGGCGCTTAACTTTTGCTATGTAGGCAACTTCCCAAACGTATTTTTTGACCCCTTCCTGCTTGTGTCCAGGCTGTAGGCGCCTGCTTATATTTCGATGCCATCTCGCTCGGTATCGGAACTCAGGACATGGCGTACGGCTACATCAATCAACAGGCTATACCCTACGCATTTTTGAAATCAAAACTGTGGCACGCAGGCTTGTTGCAGGGCCCCGATCATTTTGATGTGCTGAATCAACACCTGAGCCAAGGGATGGTGAGGCCGGGTGAGTTGGTGATCGTTCCAGAAACGTCCAGTACCCATTGCACAATCGAAGAAGCCTGGTTGATGCGCCACGCTGAAGAGATCGGCCGCCAGTTGGATCAGGATAGGCCGATCGGTAGAGCAGGAAATACAAATTACGACCTGGCGCAGAGCATTCTGGGGTATGGCTCGATAGGCATCGGCAGTGCGACGTCGGCTTGGAGCCGGCACCTGAAGGAAGTTGCGAATACTTTGGAGGAAATCGAACAACTGCATCGGCAATTGAAGGACGGCGGGTTGGACAGAGAGACGTTTATACGCCAGCGCCAACGGATGTTTGGCGTTTTGGATTCGCAACTGCAAGGGGCGGCGCGATTTGGCTCGGGGTTGCGTGGCAATCAACCGCTGAAGGGAGCGCTTGGGATCTCGACCCAAAGCTATCTGCATCAAGGCGAGATTGCGGGGTACGCGCAGCGGGTGCGGACGATTACGCAGATGTCGAAGTGGTTGAAGCAAGGAACCTATCTTGGGTTGGCGTTGGATGTGGGCGTGGCGGGGTTGGAAGTCAGGGAGGCGTGTGTAGTGGGAAGGGAGGCGCAGTGTCGGCGAGCGAAGTATGTGGAGACGGGGAGGTTTGTGGGTGGAGCATTCGGTGCTGCTGTTCTGGGCAAGCGTGCCGCAAATATTGCTCGCAGTGCATGCCGGATTGCACTGGATGTTTCACTGAAAGGCAACGGTGAACTGGTTTGTGGAATTATCGGAGGCGCTGTTGGCGGGGCGGCGGGAGGCTCTTTTTCTGGTGAGTTTGGTGGGTTTTTGGGGGGAAGAGTATTGGAAGTCGACGGCGATCTGATATTCCAACCCGAGGGAACATAACGATGTCCCTTTTTCTTGTATATAGCATTGTGACGTTCGCTTGGTTGATTGTCGTCTTCGGACTGATAGTGTTTGCTGAATACGCAAGGCTCGATGAACTGGAAAGTTACTTCAGTGAGAACGAGAAGGTTCTTAGACATAAGCGTTTCAGGGAAGGATATGATCCGATCGACAGATATCATCGCATGAGCCTGATGATCGATATCCTGTCAGGACCGAAAGCATATCTGAAGGCAGGCCTTGTGACCGAGGCTGAGCTGGCATCCGTCCCCTTGACGCTTAAACGCTGGGCTTTGTGGCCGTATCGCCTGGCGGATGTGTGTGCCATCGAAATGGTTGTATGGGAGGTTTGGCGCAGGTGGTGCGATATACCAATTCCATGAGGAGTGGCGGCGAGGTGATGTGCGCATAATCTGGGCTTTCGGTTGTGGCTATTGGGCTACCTGGCTCTAGAGAGGCTCGTTTTTTCCTGAGCCAGGGTGCGTGGTCGATATTTTTTTCAAAAAACACTGTTCATTTATCCAGTATTATCCTACAGTCCATCCCAGGTGACCGGATGTCGCCGATCACCTGAACTTCTATTTTTTAACTATGGATGGATAAAAAATGAAATCGAAAAAAGCCCTTATGCTAGGCGCGGCCATGATGGCCTCCTGCTTTGTCTCGGCCTTCGCCCTGGCTGATCAAGCGCCTCAGAAACTCAGTGCCGACGCGGTCAGGCAGGCCGTGAACAAGGCGCTCAAGTCCGGTGGCAAGCTGGACGCGCCGAAGGTGTCGGCTGAGCTCAAGCAAAAACTGTCGGTGGCCAAATCCGGCCAATCCAAAGCGGTGACCAAAGCTCTAAAGACTGCGCCGTTCGACATCGTGGTCGGTGAGCTGAAGAAACCGGCGCAAAGCGAACTGAAAAGTGCGGCGGTTGCAGCGTTTGAACCGTTGTTCCCGACCCTGGATATCAACACGCTCTACACCGTCGATGCGGTGCAGGCAGGTAACGAATTTGCCTACCACTTCAACCTGGCGCAGAACGCGCGGGTGCAGGTGCAACTGGTCAACCAGAGTGCAGGCGCGGACATGTCGCTGACCCTGTTCCAGGATGACGGCCAGGGCAACCTGAGTGTGGTGGGTACGTCGGATGCCGCAGGCAATGCCGATGAATACCTCAACGGTGTACTGCCGGCCGGTGACTACTACTGGTACATGGTGGCCAAGGTTGCCGATAACGCGCAGTTCAGTTTCGGCGTGGCGGTGGACAGCAACATCGACGCATTCGAGCCCAACGACAGCGCGCAAACCGCATTCGCGTTGCCCGACTCGATGAACAAGGTCAGCGGTAACCTCGACAATGCCGGCGATGTCGATTACTTCGACTTCAAGGCGGTACGTGGCCAGAGCGTGAGCATGTACCTGGCGGGCGACGAGAGCGGCAGCCGTAACCAGTGGATCTTCGACCGCTTCGATGGCGCCAATTGGGTCACCGTGCCGGCCGGCTCCACCTCGACCTATCCGAGCGTGACGCCGGGCACCACCGTGAAAGTGCGCGTGCGCGCCAACCCGGCGGTGGCGCAGGACCCGGGCAAGTATTACCAGTTGAGCCTGGGCTCCACGCCGCGCCTGAACACCAGCAGTGTGAAAGGCGACAATATCGTGCGGGTGACCGAAGTGTGGTTGGCCACGCAAACCGCGCGGCTGTTGAATTGGTCGACCCAGTGGTCGGACTCCACCGGCGCGCCGCTGCTGGGCGTGACTCCTGTGTTGCGCGTGGACAACCACTTCGTCGACTTGAACTACCGCTGGGTCGACTACAAAGCGACCACCAACAGCGCGGGTGTTTCCGAGGCCACGGCCAATATCGGTACTTGCTTCGGTGATTACACCACGGTGATCAACGACAGCAGCACCGGTGTGCCGTACACATGGAGAACCACCTACAACGAGGGCGGCTGGCGCATCGAGTTGGCCGAGTTCCCCGGCGTGGGCGTCGGTGGTGACAACGTGCAATACGTCAGCCTGGGGCATATCTGCACCCAGGACATCATCCACTGACACAGTGAGGTAAAACAGAAGGGGCAGCCTCCAGGGGCTGCCCCTTTTTTTGTTGCGTACTCGCGTATTTGCTGGCTGCACATATCAAAATGTGGGAGGGGGCTTGCCCCCGATGGCGGCCTCAGGACCGACCAGGATGTTGGATCAGATCGAGTACATATCCGTTTCTGCGGTAACGGCTACTTAGGGTTCCGCTTTTACAGCGGCTCACTTTTGAAAAGCCGGAATGCCGGCCCAGTCAAAAGTAAGCAAAACGCTCTTGCCCCACCACTCGGCACCTCGCTTGGGCTCGGCCAGCGTGGTTTAACGGGGCGCCTAAGATCAAGAGCCAGATCAAGATCAAGAGCGACTCGCTTCGCATCGTGGTGACGGTTGAGCGCTACAGAGTTGTGTAGATATCTATGTTTCGTTCGCTTAACTGACAGGCATTAGGGCAGGCCCCCTCCCACATTTCGATTGCGACCGACCAGTGGAGGCTTGCACACCTCTCATTTCCTTGTTAGCTTCTGACAAAATGTTAACGATAACATTTGCTCTAAAAATAAAAACAAAACAGAGACCCACGCCATGAAAATGCTCCCGAAAACCCTGTGTTTATTGGCTGCCAGCATCACTCTGGGCAGCGTTTCCCCTGTGTTTGCCGAAGCCGCCAAGCCGATCCGCATCGGCGCCTCGTTCCAGGAAATCAACAACCCCTATTTCGTCACCATGAAAAACTCCCTGGAAGAAGCCGGCGCGAGCATCGGGGCGAAGCTGATCATCACCGACGCCCGTCATGATGTGTCCAAGCAGGTCAGTGACGTCGAAGACATGCTGCAAAAAGGCATCGATATCCTGCTGATCAACCCGACCGACTCGGTCGGTGTGCAATCGGCGGTCAAGTCCGCCCATGCTGCCGGTGTGGTCGTGGTGGCGGTGGACGCCCAGGCGGATGGCCCGCTGGACTCTTTCGTCGGCTCGAAAAACTTCGATGCCGGTTTCCAGGCCTGTGAGTACCTGGCCAAACACATCGGCGACAAGGGCAATATCGCCATCCTCGACGGCATCGCCGTGGTGCCGATCCTCGAACGTGTGCGCGGTTGCAAGGAGGCGGTGGCCAAGCACCCGGACATCAAGATTGTCAGCATCCAGAACGGCAAGCAGGAACGTGACCAGGCGCTGACCGTCACCGAAAACATGTTGCAGGCCCAGCCCACCCTCAAGGGCATTTTCAGTGTGAACGACAACGGCTCCCTCGGCGCGCTGTCGGCCATCGAAGCCAGCGGCATGGATGTGAAGCTGGTCAGCGTCGACGGTGCGCCGGAGGCGATCAAGGCGATCCAGAAACCCGGCAGCAAGTTCATCGCCACCTCGGCCCAATACCCCCGTGACCAGATTCGCCTGGCCCTGGGCATTGCCCTGGCCAAAAAGTGGGGCTCCCAAGTGCCCGCCACGATCCCGGTGGACATCACCCTGATCGACCAGGCCAAGGCCAAGGACTTCAGCTGGTAAACCCAATGCGCCCCACGCGCGCCGTGGGGCGCAGGTCTTCCTTCTGAGTGCGAGGTCGGCGGCATGAGCAGTCTTCTGAAGCTGGAAAATATCTGTAAGCGTTACCCGGGGGTGCAGGCCCTCAAGTCCATCAACCTGCAAGTGGAACGCGGCGAAATCCACGCGTTGCTCGGGGAAAATGGCGCGGGCAAATCCACCCTGATGAAGATCCTCGGCGGCGTCGAGCATCAGGATGAAGGGCAGATCCTCATCGACGGCCAGCCCCGGCAATTTGCGACCTACCGTGATGCGATTGCCGCCGGCATCGGCATCGTGTTCCAGGAATTCAGCCTGATTCCTTACCTCACGGCGGTGGAAAATATCTTCCTCGGCCATGAGCTGAGCAACCGCTTCGGCCTGTTGCGCAAACGTGAAATGGTCGAGGCATCCCAGGCCTTGTTCAAGCGCCTGGGCGTCAGCATCAACCTGCAATGCGCGGTCAAGCACCTGAGCGTGGCCGAGCAGCAGTTCGTCGAAATCGCCAAGGCCCTGGCCCTGGAGGCGCGTTTGCTGGTGCTCGACGAACCCACCGCAACGCTGACGCCCAGCGAGGCCGAGCTGCTGTTCGAGATCATGCGCGAACTCAAGCGCCAGGGCGTGGCGGTGATTTTTATCTCGCACCATCTGGAGGAGATTTTCCAGGTGTGCGACCGCATCAGCGTGTTGCGCGACGGCGGTAATGTGGGCGTCACCGCCGTGGCCGACAGCGATATCGACCGTCTGGTCGAGATGATGGTCGGCCGCCGCCTGGCATGCAGTTTTCCGCCCAAGCCGACCACCGAGCGCGGCCCGCTGTTGCTGGAGGTCAAGGATATCCAGCTGGTGCGCAACGGCCCCCATAACAGCTTCCAATTGCACAAGGGCGAGATCCTCGGCTTTGCCGGATTGGTCGGCTCCGGTCGCACCGAACTGGCCCTGGGCATGCTGGGCGCGCTGCCGTCGGTGAGCAAAGACGTGTGGCTGCGCGGCGAAAAAATCGCCCTTGACGACCCGGCCCAAGCCTTGGCGCACGGCATCGGCCTGCTCCCGGAAAGCCGCAAGAGCGAAGGGCTGATCACCGACTTCAGCATTCGCGAAAACATCTCGCTGAACAACCTGCCCAAGTACCAGAACGCCGCTGGCCTGATCGACAAGGCCAGCGAATGCGCCAGCGTCGAGGCCCTGATGCGCCAGCTGTCGATCAAGGCGCCCAGCGCGGAAAGCCGCGTATTCAACCTCAGCGGCGGCAACCAGCAAAAGGTCGTGATCGCCCGCTGGATCAACCACCACTGCGACGTGCTGGTGTTCGACGAACCCACCCGGGGCATCGATGTGGGCGCCAAGGCGCAGATCTACGCGCTGATGCGCAGCCTCACCGAACAGGGCTACGCAATCATCATGATTTCCTCCGAACTGCCGGAAGTCATCGGCATGTGCGACCGCGTCGCGGTGTTCCACAAAGGCGCGATCGTCAAGGTGCTGGAAGCGTCCGCCGTCAATCCTCAAGAGGTCATGCGCCATGCAACAGGGGGCTCAAGTGAATACGTCCATTAACACCGCAGGTGCCGGCCGGTTGCGCCTGAACCTGGCGCGGTTGCTGCGCTCGCCGGCGTTTTATCCCTTTGTCGGGCTGGTGGTGGTGACCCTGGTGATGATCCTTGCCAGCGACACCTTTCTCACCGCCAGCAACCTGTCGAACATCGCCCGCCAGGTGTCGATCAACGCGATTATCGCGGTGGGCATGACCTGCGTGATTCTCACGGGTGGCATCGATCTGTCGGTGGGGCCGGTGATGGCGCTGTCCGGCACGCTGACGGCCGGCTTGATGGTCGCGGGGCTGCCGCCGGGCCTGGCCATCGGCGCCGGGATGCTGGTGGGTGTGGCGTTCGGCATCGGCAACGGCCTGTTCGTGGCCTACCTGCACATGCCACCGATCATCGTGACCCTGGCGACCATGGGTATCGCCCGGGGCCTGGGGCTGATGTACACCGATGGCTATCCGATTTCCGGGCTGCCGGAGTGGTTCGCGGTCTTCGGCCGCGCCAGCGTATTCGGCATTCAGGTGCCGATTCTGATCATGCTGCTCACTTATCTGGTGGCTTATGTGCTGCTGCAGCACACGCGCATCGGTCGCTACATCTACGCCATCGGCGGCAATGAAGAGGCGGTGCGTTTGTCCGGGGTACGGGCGGCGCGCTTCAAGCTGCTGGTGTACGGCATCAGCGGCCTCACCGCAGCGATTGCCGGGCTGGTGCTGACCTCGCGCTTGATGAGCGGCCAGCCGAATGCCGGCGTGTCGTTCGAACTGGATGCGATTGCCGCCGTGGTACTGGGCGGTGCGTCGATTGCCGGCGGGCGCGGCGTGATCGTCGGCACGTTGCTGGGCGCGATGCTGCTCGGCGTATTGAACAACGGCTTGAACATGCTCGGCGTATCGCCTTACGTGCAGAGCGTGATCAAGGGCGCAATCATTTTGCTGGCGATCTTTATCAGCCGTCAGCGCCATCGCTAACCCCTTATTCACACAGGACCGAACCCCATGGACAAGCACACTGATATGCAAGCCGTCGTCTGCCACGGCCCGAAAGACTACCGCCTGGAGCGCATCGGCAAACCCCGGGCACGCGTCAATGAGCTGGTAATCCGCATTGCCGCCTGCGGCATCTGCGCCAGCGACTGCAAGTGCCATTCCGGTGCGGCGATGTTCTGGGGCGGCGACAATCCTTGGGTCAAGGCGCCGGTGGTACCGGGCCACGAGTTTTTCGGCTATGTGGTGGAGGCGGGCGAGGGCGCCGAGGAACATTTCGACGTGGCGGTGGGCGACAAGGTGATCGCCGAGCAGATCGTGCCCTGCGCCAAATGCCGATTCTGCAAGTCGGGCAAGTACTGGATGTGCGAAGTGCACAATATCTTCGGCTTCCAGCGGGAAGTCGCCGAGGGCGGCATGGCCCAGTACATGCGCATTCCCAAGACCGCCATCGTGCACAAGATCCCCGAGTCGGTGTCCCTGGAAGACTCGGCGCTGGTGGAGCCCATGGCCTGCTCGATCCATACGGTCAACCGAGGCGATCTCCAGCTCGATGACGTGGTGGTGATTGCCGGCGCCGGCACCCTGGGCCTGTGCATGGTGCAGGTGGCGGCGCTGAAGACGCCGAAGAAACTAGTGGTGATCGACATGGTCGACGAGCGTCTGGAACTGGCGAAAAAATTTGGTGCCGACGTGGTGATCAACCCGTCCCGCGACGACGCCCGCGCAATCATCAACGGTCTGACTGACAATTACGGCTGCGACGTGTACATCGAGACCACCGGCGTGCCGGCCGGCGTCACCCAGGGCCTGGACCTGATCCGCAAGCTCGGGCGCTTCGTCGAGTTCAGCGTGTTCGGCGCCGAGACCAGTGTGGACTGGTCGATCATCGGCGACCGCAAGGAGCTGGACGTACGCGGCGCCCACCTCGGCCCGTATTGCTACCCGATTGCCATCGACCTGTTCGAACGCGGCCTGGTCACTTCCAAAGGCATCGTCACTCATGACTTCCCGCTGGATGACTACGCCGAGGCATTCGAGCTGGCCAACTCGACCAAGTCTATCAAGGTGCTGTTGAAGCCGGTGCTCTGACCATGAACTACGTAATGGGTGTAGACATAGGAACCCAGAGCACCAAGGCGCTGCTGGTGGATGCCCACGGCACGATCATCGCCCAGCACAGCCAGGCGTATCGCGTGGACACGCCGAAAGTGCGCTGGGCCGAGCAATGGCCGCAGGTCTGGCTGGATGCGGTCGAGGCCTGTGTGGCGCAGTGCATGCTCAAGGCCGGCGTCGCGGCGCAGCAGGTCAAGGCGCTGTGTATCAGCAGCCTGTACGGCGGCTCGGGGATCGCGGTGGATGCGCAGATCACCCCGCTGCACCCGTGCCTTATCTGGATGGACCGGCGCGCCGGCGAACAGGTGCAGTGGGTACGTGAGCATGTGGACCTGGACCGGCTGTTCGCCGTCACCGGCAACTCGCTGGACAGCTACTACGGCTTCACCAAGATGCTCTGGCTCAAGCAGCATCGGCCGCAGGTGTGGGCCGACACGCGTTACCTGTTGCCGCCCAACAGCTATATCAACTGGTGCCTGACCGGCGAGCTGGCGGTGGACCATAGCAGCGCCGGCAATATCGGCGGTGTCTACGATGTGGCCGCGCGCGGCTGGTCGGGCGAGATGCTCGAGGTACTGGGCATCCCGCCGTCGATGATGCCGCAGCGGTTGCTGTATTCCGGTGAGGTGGTAGGCGGTTTGCTGGAGGACTGGGCCGCCCGCCTGGGCTTGCAGGCGGGTACGCCGATTCTGGCCGGTGGCGTGGATGCGGCCATGGCGACCCTGGCAGCAGGCGTCACTCAACCGGGCAACCATGTGGCGATGATCGGTACCAGCATGTGCTGGGGCTACCTCAACCAGCGGGTGGATGCGCAGCACGGGTTGGTGAGCATGCCTCATGTCTATAACGGCCATCGCGACCTGTATATCTTCGGCGGCGCGATCACCGCCGGGGCATCGGTCAGCTGGTTCCGCGAACAGTTCTGCCAGGCCGAGGAACAACAGGCCCAGGCCAGCGGCCAGGACAGCCTGGCGTTGCTGGAGCGCAGCGCGATGAATATTCCGGCGGGCAGCGAGGGCCTGTTGTTCCTGCCGTACCTGATGGGCGAGCGCAGCCCGGTCTGGGACGACCGCGCCAGTGGCAGTTTTGTCGGGCTGAACCTGTATCACACGCGTATCCATCTGTACCGCGCGGTGCTCGAAGGGGTGAGTTTTGCCCTGCGCCACAATATCGAAGCCGGCACACGGGGCGCCCATTCCCTTGATCCGCACTTGATTGTGGTAGGCGGTGCGAGCCATTCGGATGTGTGGATGCAGATCATCGCGGATGTGACGCGCTACCCGGTGTACACCATCGTCCAGGAAGTCGAAGCGGCGCTCGGTGCGGCGTTGCTGGCGGCGCATACGGTGGGGGTGGTCAGTGATGCGGCGATGGACAAGGGCTGGGTGCAGTTGGCATTGCGGGCGCAGCCCAAGCGGGAGAATGTTGCGGTCTACGATCACGCGTTTGCCCAATACCTGAAGCTGTATCCCGCGCTGAAACCGATCATGCACACCCTGCAGGCCAGCTGACCCAATAGGGTCAAAAATGTGGGAGGGGGCTTGCCCCCGATGGCGGTGGGTCAGTCACAGAGGCATTTGCTGATACTCCCTCATCGGGAGCAAGCCCCCTCCCACAATGGATCTCCATCGTTTCGGGAATTTTATTCATGCCGGCTACTTTTGACTTCACTCACCAACGCATCCTCGTCACCGGCGCCAGCAGCGGGATTGGCCGCGAAATCGCCCTGCAGCTGATCGCCAGTGGCGCCGAGGTGTTCGCTCTTGGCCGCGACGCCCAGGCCCTGGCCGAACTGGGCTGTCACACCCTGAGCCTGGATATCGCCGACAGCGCCGCCCTCGACAAAGCCTTGAATGAGCTGCCAGCGCTGCACGGCCTGGTCAACTGCGCCGGTATATCGCGCCTGGAACCCGCCGCCGCCATCAGCGCCGAGGCCTTCGACCAGGTGATGAGCGTCAACGCCCGCGCCGCTGCGCAAGTGGCCAGCCGTGTTGCGGCAAAAATGATCCAGGCGCATATCCCCGGCAGCATCGTCAACGTCTCCAGCCAGGCCTCGCTGGTGGCGCTGGATGATCATCTGAGCTATTGCGCCTCCAAGGCCGCGCTTGATGCGATCACCCGCGTGCAATGCGCTGAATGGGGGCGCTTCGGCATTCGCGTCAACAGCGTCAACCCCACCGTCACGCTCACGCCGATGGCGACCATGGCCTGGTCCGATCCGGCCAAACGCGACCCGGCGCTGGCCGCCATTCCCCTGGGCCGTTTTGCCCACACCGTGGAAGTCGCGTTGCCGGTGCTGTTCCTGCTCAGCGATGCCGCCAGCATGATCAGCGGCGTGAGCCTGCCCATCGATGGCGGTTATACCAGCCGCTAGCCGTTCTCCAGTTGCCCGGCGATGACCACCTTGTCCCGCGGCTTGTGCGGGTCTTGCAGGCGATCGAGCAGCAGGCGCACCGCACTGCTGCCGGCCAGAGAGGCGTCGTGGGCCACGCAGGCGATGGGCACGCCGAAAATATCGGCGAAGGGCAGGCGGTCGATGCCGCAGATGGTCAGGCTGTCGTGGGCGATGTTGTGCATGCGCAACGCGCGCAGGGCGCCAAGGGTGATCAACTGATTGAAGCCCATGATCGCGTCCGGCGCCGAGTGCGCGGCGAGGTAGTCGAGGGTGTGCAGGTAGGACGGCATCAAGGTGTAGTCCCCGGCCTGCACCTGAACCTGCACCTGGGGATGGTCGGCCAGCACTTCGCGCAGGCCCTTGAGGCGTTCGACGGTGATGCGCGAGTGCTCGGGGCCGGTCAGCACCAGCAGGCGCTCAAGGTTCGGGGTCTGGCGCAACAGGTAGTGCGCGGCCTGGATGCCGCTGTGGTAGTTGTCCAGCACCACGCGGCTGAACGGGCTGTCGTGGAGCGTGCGGTCAAGCAGCACCACCGGCGTCTTGCCGTTGCCCAGGCGCTCGAGATAGTCGGGCTGGTAGCTCGGCTCATCGGAGACCGGCGACAGGATGATCCCCGCCACGCGATAACCCAGCAGGGTATCGACCGCCTTGCTTTCCAGTTCTTCGAGCTCATCGGTGTCCACCAGCATGATGGTGTAGCCGTGCTTTTTCGCTTCGCGGGAGATCGCCTTGATCATCTCGCTGTAGAACGGGTTGTCCACCGATGCGGTAATCACGCCGATGATCAGGCTTTCACTGCGCTTGAGCCCGCGCGCGAAGGCATTGGGCACGTAGTCGAGTTCGCGCGCCACGTCCAGAATGCGCGCCAGGGTGGCGGGTTTGACCAGGTCAGGTTTGCTCAACGCCCGGGACACGGTGATGGTGGTCATGCCCACCCGCTTGGCGATGTCGCTGATGGTGACGGACTTTTTCTTGTTCATCGGTAAGGCTGCAAGAGGACATACCCGCAGGCTAGCATGCGCGTACGCCCAGGGTGATTCAAATCAGCGGGTCCCAACGTTGCGACCAGTCACCTTCGGCCTTGACCACCTCGCGCAACAACGTCAACGCCTGCTGCAGCACCGCCGAATCCCGCGCCCGTGAATACACCAGATAGGTCGGAAAGCTGAATTCCGGCGCCTTGGCCACCCGCTGCATCACGCCGCTGTCCAGGTAGCTCTGCACCACCCGCGTGCGGAAATACCCGGCGCCGCCGTTCTCCAGGATGTACTGCAACGCCAGCGGCCCGAGGTTGAAACTCACTGCGGCGCGGGCGCGGTCGGGCAGGGCGGCGTCGTGCTGCTGGCGAAAACCGTGGCCCCAGTCGATATAGACGTAAGGTTCGGGTTTGCTCGTCAGTTGTACGAGGATCAGTTTTTCCTCCAGCACCTGCTCCACCTGCAAGCCCGGCCAGTACTGCGGCTGGAACACCAGCGCGGCGTCAAGCACGCCCAACTCCAACTGGCGCAGCAGGTACTCGCCTTCCCGCACTTCAGTGCGCAGCGCATGCCCCGGAATCTGTTCGCGCAAGGCCTTGGCCCAACCGAGCATCAGCGGATTGCACAAGCTGACCTCACCGCCGATATGCAGCACATTGCGATAGCCGTCCGGTAACGGCAGGTCGCGCTTGGCGGCTTCCCAGGTTTGCAGCAGCTGGTTGGCATACACCACAAAGGCCTCGCCGTCGGCGGTCAAGCGGGCACCGGCGCGATTGCGCACGAACAGTGTACTGCCCAACTGGTTTTCCAGGTTTTTCACCCGTGCGGTGATAGCGGTCTGGGTGACATGCAGTTTCTCCGCCGCTGCGGCGAAGCTGCCGCAGCGGGTGATTTCGAGGAAGGTGCGTGCCAGTTCGATGTCCATGTCGATTCCGAATCAGGAGAAAGTGTAAGCGCGGAAAAGTCTGCACGATAACACGGGTATTTCGCACGAACGTATTGCTCTCAGGCTTGCTCTTGGAAGTATCTGGACGGCTTCCGGTTAAGGAAACACCTCTGCCGGCCCGGGCGATGCCGGACTAGTTTGACGTGAGCCTGCAAGGGCTTATCCCCAGGCATGTCTCTTGACTTAACTGACCTAGTAATAAGGAGCGGTCACTATGTCCAGTCCAGTAACGTTTACTGTCTCTCTCTTTGCCAGCAATATGATCACTCATTTGGATCGCGTACTTCACGATGATCAGCGAGGTGGTGGGCGCATGATCAATGGTAAGCCCTCATACACGGTCCAGCAGGCGGCCGCTGAGATCACCCGTGAGAAGTCCCGTTGGCACGATACCAATGGTGATGGAAAAACAGATATCACCTACCAGTTCCGAACGACGCCCGGGCCGTTTTTTCGCATACATGGCCTCAGCGGGTTCAGTGAGTTCAACCAGGCACAAAAGGATTCGGCGCGCGAGGCGATGAATCACTGGTCGGATATGACGAATGTCAGGTTCACGGAGGCTGGGCCTGGCGTGTTGGGCGAGGGCAATATCAGCTTGGGAAATTTCGCTGAAAGTACGGATGGGCAGAACGCTTTTGCGAAGATGCCTCCGCCTGAGGCTTTTCAGCGGCACCTGGCGAACAATCCGCATATTCCGCGGATCTGGGCCACTTCTGAAGTATGGCTTAATTCAACGGATGAAGATCACATGGTACCGAGCCATACCAATGAAGGGCATTTGACCATTGCACATGAGCTGGATCATGCGATGGGGTTCTCGCACCCGTTCAGAAGCCCACCTGAAGGTTCGGATGCGAGTTACCACACGGCGACCTATGCAGAGGACACCAGCGGGTACAGCATCCTGAGCTATTGGAATGAAAGCAACACGGGGCAGTCCTTTTCCAAGAACGGTGTCCACTACTCGCCCTCGACCCCAATGGTGGATGATATCGCCGCCAGGCAATCGGTGTACGGTACCAATCACGAAACCCGAGCGGGCGATACCATCTATGGCTTTAATTCAAATGCCGACCGGGCAGCCTATCGCTTGAGTTCATCCGCCGACGCGCCGGTGTTTACGATCTGGGATGGTGGTGGTATGGATACGCTGGACTTGTCCGGATTCAATCAGGACCAGATCATCAACCTCAACGAAGGCGCTCCTTCGGATGTAGGGGGAATGAAAAAAAATGTATTCATCGCCAAGGGCACGACGATTGAGAATGCCAAGGGTGGTTCTGGAAAAGACATCTTCATCAGCAACCTTACCCAGAACATATTGACCGGCGGCGCAGGCAAGAATACCTACCTGTACTTGGACCCGCGGCAATCTGCAGCGCACCAGCCTGACCGGATCACCGACTTCGTTCCGGGAGAGGACAAAGTCGATATCTCCAACCTGCGAGCCACAGGGCCGTCGAGCTCCTATGTCGATGAGTCTGACGCCAACAGGGTCCGAACCAGTTGGTACGGCATGAGCGTTGTTCCGCTTCGTGACATTGCCGAGAAACCTGTGGACTTTGTCAGCCGGTTTACCGGCGCGGGACGCCAGGCCATCCTCGATTACGATGCCGAAACCCGCCAAGCCACGCTGCAGATTGACCTGGACGGCGATCGTAGCGCCGACTTCGCACTCAAGATCGACAGTCAGGAGCCTGTACAAGAAACTGATTTTGTAACCTGAACCCGCATTGTCCACCCCTTGGATACCTTCATGCCGGTATCCGCGGGGTGGATGGCACCTGCAAGTGCTGGTAGTGGCCTGATCTGCAATGCCGCGTTCACTCAGGGCAGGATAATTTCGGCGGACGTTTCTCCTGCTATGGAGCGGCTGACCCTCACGGTATTGCCCTGGGTCGCGGGGTATTCGCTCCAGTACAGGCTGTTTTCATTGCTTCGGGTATACATCTGGCCCACTTGGCGCCCATCCGCCCTGAGCAGGCGATAGTCGCTGTTGATCAGGTAGACCGCCACGGCTTTGTGGGGCCCCAGGGTGCACCAGACGGTGTAGGTTTCGGATTTGGCCCAGCCCCTGGTTTGCGTGCTGACCTGGGTGACGCTCAGGCTGATTTTGGCAGAGGCCTTGAAGAAACTGGCGAATTGCAGTTCGACGCTGCTTTCCGTACCCACGGTCTGCGAGGTGCTCTCGGTGGTCGACCCATTTTCGATGTTGGTACTGGCCCAGTTGTAACGTTGTACGGTCGACGTGTTGTTATGCGCGTGGTTGAGCAACACGTAGTAATCCTTGCGCTCCAACTGGTAGTAGGGCGTCTGGGTCAATTGTTCCATGGGGGTCAGGTCGGGGTCTTCTATGGTGAACCAGGGCAGTTGGGTGACATAGGCCGTGGTGGTTTTTTCGAACGCTGAAGGTTTGGCGTAACTGTGCAGAAGGGGGGCGACGCTGGGCGCCGTCGATTCGATCAGCATATGTGCGCGCAGAGCATGCGCGGGGCTACTGGCCAAAGGTCGAGCATAGCCCGGCTGGCCCATGAAAGTGCCGGCGCTGAAATACACTTCAACCGGTGGCGCGGTGGGCGGCTTGACACTCCAGGCGGAAAAATCCCCGGGTGCGCCGGTGCCTCGATCGCTCCAGAGCAGCTCGTCGATGTGCGACGTGACCGCCAGATCATCACGCAGGCACCGAACCGCATTCACGGAAGGTTCAAGCAGGCCGTTGCCGACTACCAGTCCCATTGCTACATAACCTTCGGGCGGAATCGGGCGCCAGATCGATACGTTGTGCCCGGGTTGCTCAAAGGCCCATACCCGTTCGAAATCCGTAGGTGGCTTCAAGGCGGTACCCGTGGGCCCATTGGCATCGGCGACCACCGGCATCGCCTGGACGCCGTCGATG
Source organism: Pseudomonas orientalis (assembly GCF_001439815.1). Lineage (GTDB taxonomy): Bacteria > Pseudomonadota > Gammaproteobacteria > Pseudomonadales > Pseudomonadaceae > Aquipseudomonas > Aquipseudomonas orientalis. The sequence continues at coordinate 705,803 of NZ_JYLM01000001.1, forward strand.
GTCTTGAAATTATCTTCAAGCCTGTCGCCGATCGGGTAGTAGCCAGCCAGCTTCGGAGGAATGCGAGGGCGCCAGAGACTGGCGGGCGCATCGCCAAAATGCCCATCCTCGCGACGCCGGTTGTTCCAGAAGTGGGTGAAGTTGTTGGTGAAATTGATCAGCAAGTCTTTGTATTTAAGGGGGGCCATCGGGATCGCTCTGTTCAGTTCGCAAATCTCTGGCGGTCGTCAAGCCGCCGGAGGGTTGAGTACGCTGGACAGTTGATACCTGCTGGCGAGGCGGGAAGCGGTAGATAGCTATGATTAGGGCAGGCATTTTTGATTGGAATGCAGTGCAAATGTGGGAGGGGGCTTGCCCCCGATAGCGGTGCGTCAGTCACAGATGTATTTACTGACACGCCGTCATCGGGGGCAAGCCCCCTCCCACATTGGGTTGTGTGGTGAACCAAGAGTGAGCGAACTCCAGTAGATCCGGTGCGGCTCACTCCCAGCCGCCACGGTCGAGACAGCGGGTGCTTGCCGGGGGCTGTTTGCCGTAGGCCAGAAACTCACCCAGCCAGCGGCTGACACAACCGCCGGCAGTTGCCTGGTCGGGTTCCTTGAGCAGCAGCAACTCGACGCCGGAAGCGCCCGGTTCGCCGCGTCCGGCGTTGACCAGCACCATGCGTGCGATGCGTTCGGGAAACCGCGTGGCGTAGCGGTTGCCCAGGCGCGCCGCGTCGGCATTGCCGACGTAGTTGAGCCGGGCCTCGCCCAGTTGCCCGCGTACATACTCCATGTCCTGTGCCGCCTGTTCGATGGCGTCGTCCCCTTTGAGCTCGCGGCTGCTCAGTTCGATGATGTCGTAGCGGTCGACGAGCGTGCGGTAAGCCTGAGTGGCGTAGGACTCCCAGCGGCCGGCCAGATGCAGGGCAAAGGTGGCGTTTTTAGCTGTGTGCGGCTCGCCGGACTGGATAAACACCACGCCCTCGCGGTTGAGCGGGTCGCGCGCGCCGACGCGTGTCACGCTCAAGCGCAGGCGGCCACGGCCAGGGGCGGTATGGTCGCGGGGCACCGTCACCAGGCCGCATTGGGTGCGGGCGAGTACGTCGGGGTCGAGCCGCTCGAAAATCGGGAAAGGGCAATCGAGTAACCAGTCAATGGCGGTGGGCGCGATCAACGGCTCGGCCAGGGCCAGGTGTGCAATCAGCCAGCCGCCGAGGCAGACCAGGCATTTTCCAACAACGCTGGGTTTCATTAAAGGTCCCTGGGAGCCGTGTGAAGGCGGCTTTTTTACCAAGGACCTTGGGTCTAATAATGTAAGGCGATTAAACGGATCGTGTACGAAACTGGAGTTTCGTTTATCAGCTGCCGCTATCCCAGCCACCGCCCAGGGCTTTGTACAAGGCGATGCTGGCTTGCAGGCGCGACAGCCGCAGCTGCACGTTCAAGTCCTGGGCGGCGTACAGGGTGCGTTGGGTTTCCAGCACCGTGAGCAGGTCCTCGGCACCGGCCTGGTAGCGGCTTTGGGCGATGCGGAACGCGGTCTGGGCCTGTTGCAGCTCTTCGGTTTGCCATTGGCGTTGCTGGTCGAGTCGACGGATGCTGCTGAGGGCTTTTTCCACATCGGCAAAGCCATTGATGATCGCCCCACGGTAGATTTGCAGCAGCTCATCCTGGCGCGCACGGGCCTTGTCGCGTTCGGCGCTCAAACGACCGTTGTTGAAGATGGGGGCCACCAGACCCGAGGTCAGCGTGTAGAACGGGCTGCGCAGGATCTCGTCGGCCTGGTACGCGCCCGAGCCCAGGGTCGCGCCCAGGGTCACCGCTGGCAGCATTGCCGCGCGGGCGACGCTGACGTCGGCACTCGCCGCCGCCAGCTGTGCCTCGGCCTGGGCGAGATCGGGACGCCGGCTCAATAACTGGCTCGGCACGCCGGGCCCGATGGTTGGCCAGGTCAGTGCCTGGAACGTCTCGCCGCCCAGTTCCAGCGCCTGCACGGGCTGGCCGAGCAACGCGGCGAGGGTAATGCGCGCCTCTTCGGCCAGTTGCTCGACCAGCGGCAGTTGCCGTTGCTGGCCGGCCACCAGGTTTTTCTGTTGCGAAAGCTCCAGGGCTGTGGCGGAACCAGCGTCGTAGCGGGTTTGCACCAGCTCCAGCACCTTGCGCGCATTCGCCAGGTTCAGCTCGGCGATCTGCACGCGTTGGCGCGCGGCCAGTGTTTGCGCGTAGCGGTCGGCGACGTTGCTGAGCAAGGTCAGTTCCACGTTGGCCTGGTCGAACCGGCTGGCGTGCACGCTCTGCAGCGCGCTGTCCCGCGCTGCGGCGCGGCCGCCCCAGAAGTCGAGTTCGTAGCTGGCCGTGAGATTGGCGTCATAGCTGGTCACGGTTTTATCGCTCTCGCTCGCGTTGAGGTCCGCGTTGCCGCTGCCACGCAACAGCTTTTCACGGGTGGCGGTGAGGTTGAACTTGACCTCGGGCAGCAGCGGCGCCCCGGCAATCACTGCCGTTGCCTGCGCCTGGCGCACGCGGGCCATGGCGGCGGCCACGTCGAAGCTGTCACGTCGGGCCTGGTCGATCAGGCGGTTGAGCGACGGGCTGCCAAACTGCGTCCACCAGCGTTGGTGAGTGGCTTGGCTGGCCGCGCGTTCGGCCTGGTGCCAGGCGGCAGGCGGCGCAATGCCGCTGTCGACGGCGGGCGGGTTGTCGGCGCAGGCGCTGAGCAGCAGGCACAGGCTGAGCAGTGAAAGCGGCGTGGGAAGGGATTGTTTATTCACTGGTCAATGCCTTAACCGGATCGAGCCGGGCAGCTTTACGGGCCGGCATAAAGCCGAATACGACGCCGGTGAACAGCGCGCAGCCAAAGGCGCCGAGCATCGCCACCAGGGAAAATTGCACCGCCACTTCGGCCAGTACCAGCACGCCGCCCACCAGCAGCGCCAGGGCGATACCGAACAGCCCGCCGACCACCGAGAGCATCACCGCCTCGGTGAGAAACTGACGCAGGATGTCGCGCTGGCGGGCGCCGGTGGCCATGCGGATACCGATTTCGCGGGTGCGCTCACGCACGGTCATCAACATGATATTCATCACGCCGATGCCGCCCACCAGCAGGGAAATCGCCGCAATCGAACCGAGCATCAACGACAGGGTGTTGGCCGTGCGCGCTTCGGCCTGGATCATCGCGGCGTTGTTGGTCAGGTGATAGTCGTCCTTGCCATGGTGCAAACGCTTGAGCAACTGATCGATGGCCTGCTCGGCGGCGTTCACGCGGGTGGCGTCGGCAGCGGCAATCACCACGTATTCCGGGTTGTAGCTGCCGAACAGGCGAATGCTGGCGGCGGAGTAGGGGATGGCAATGCGATCGTCGCTGTCTTTGTTGCCCGAACTGGAGCCTTTTTCCTGGAGCACGCCGACCACCTGGAAGGGCACGTTTTCGATCAGGATGTATTGGCCGATGGGGTTGACCAGACCCTTGAACAGCTTGTCGCGCACCCGGGCGCCGATCACCGCGACGGTGGCGGCGTTGCGTTCGTCGGCCTCGGTGAAGTAGCTGCCCTCGACCACCGGCCAGTTGAAGATGGTCGGGAAATGGGTGTCGTTGCCGCCCACATAGGCCATGTAGTCGATGTTGCCGAACCGCACGCCGGCTTCGGCGCCGTTGACCGGCATGATCCGTTTCACCTGCGGCAGGGTGGCCAGGGCGGCCACGTCGGCGGGGGTGATGATGCCCAGGGGCGTACGCGGGTTGGGCGACGAACCACTGACATACAGAATATTCGAGCCGAACGCGCCCATCTGCGCCATGACCTGGCGTTTGCTGCCTTCACCCACGGCCAGCATGACCACCACCGAGGCCACTCCGATAATGATGCCGAGCAGGGTCAGCGCGGTGCGAAACCGGTTGATCCACATCACGCGCCAGGCCGCCTGCAACGCATCGAGCAGTTCGGCTTTCCAGGCACCGTTGTGTTCGGCGCCATCGGCCAGGCGCTGGCGCAGGTCCACGGCTTGCAGCGCAGCGCCGTTCGCTGGCGCCTCGGTGTGGGCGGCGGCCGAGTCGCTGATGATCAGGCCGTCGCGAATCTCGATGATGCGGTTGGCCCGCGCCGCCACTTCGCGGTCGTGGGTGATCAGGATGACCACATGGCCCTGGCTCGCCAACTCGTCGAGCAGGGTCATCACCTCGGCGCCGCTGTGGCTGTCGAGCGCGCCGGTGGGTTCGTCGGCGAGGATGATATGCCCGCCGTTCATCAGCGCACGCGCGATGGACACTCGCTGCTGCTGGCCACCGGAGAGCTGATGCGGACGGTTGCCGGTGCGCTCGGCCAGGCCCAGGCGGGTGAGCAGGGCGCTGGCGCGGGCGTGCCGTTCGCCGGCACTGATGCCGGCATAGATCGCCGGCATCTCGACGTTTTCCTGGGCCGATGCCGACGGGATCAGGTGGTAGCCCTGGAACACGAAACCGAAGGCTTCGCGGCGCAGCCAGGCCAGTTCGTCGCTGCCCAGCTGGGCGACGTTTTCCCCGGCGAACAGGTAGTCGCCTTCGCTCGGGCGATCGAGGCAACCGAGGATGTTCATCAACGTCGACTTGCCGGAGCCCGACGCGCCGACGATGGCGACGAACTCCCCGGCATGGATCGACAGGTCGATGCCGCGCAGCACGTCGACCTGCGGGCTGTCGCCGCCGCCGTAGGATTTGCGGATGTGCTTGAGTTCGATCAGTGGCGTGGTCAATTCAACCCCCGCTGCCGTCGGCCGGGCCGATCAACAGGTGATCGCCTTCGTCGAGGCCGTCCAGCACCTGCACGCGCAGGCGGTCGCTGATCCCCAGGCGCACCGTGCGCTGCTCGATGCTGCCGTTTTTCGCCACCACTCGGGCGATTTGCGTGTCCGCCGTGGGCGTGCCTTGCAGTGCGGCCACCGGCACGGTAAGGGCGTCCTTGACCTGGCTGGCGACGAAAAACACCTGGGTGGTCATTTCCGCCATCAGCGCGTTATCGGCGTTATCGACATCCAGCAATACCGTGTACAGCACTACGCGGCCGGTGCCGCTCTTGCCGGCGCTGCTCGGGCTGCCGCTGCCCTGGGTTTCGTTCAACGGCTTGGGCGGGATCGGCAGGATCTGGCGCACAGTGCTGGTCCAGCGCCGACTGCCGCCGCTCAAGGTGGTGAAATACGCACTCATGCCGGGTTTGACATGGCCGATATCGGCTTCGGAGACTTCGGCCCACACCGTCATGGGCGACAGTTTGGCGATGCGCAGGATCAGCGGAGTCTGTTGTTGGGCGTTGAGGGTCTGGCCGACCCGCGCATCCACCGCGACCACGGTGCCGGCCATCGGCGCGTAGATGCGCGTGTAACCGAGTTCCGCTTCGTCGCTGCGCAGGCTGGCCTGGGCCTGACGAATCTGGGCCTGGAACATGTCGACCCGCGCCTGGGTCGCGCTCAGTTCGGCCATGGCGGTTTGCACATCTTCTTCGCGGGTGGCGTTACCGGCGCTCAGGCGTTGCTGGCGCTGGTATTTCTGGCGCGCCAAGGCGTGCTGGGCTTTCTGCTCCTGCAACTGCGCCTGCAGATTTTCGATGGCGTAGCGGCTGGCATCGAGCTTGGCTTTCTGCGTCGAAGGGTCGATCTCCACCAGCAACTGGCCCTCCTTGACCTGATCACCGGCCTCGACGTGGATCTTCTGGATCTGCCCGGAAGCCTGGGCGCCGACGTCCACATAGCGCCGTGGTTGCAGGGTGCCCAGGGCCGTGACGCTGTTCTCGATATCGCCACGGGTGACGGTAACAGTGGCCAGGGTATCGCGACCCGTCGCAAGGCCTTGCCAGGTGGCAAACGCAACGATGGGAATCAGGCACGCCACCACAAGCAGGGCGCGTCGGGCAGGTCGAGGGCGTTTCATGCGTAGGTTCCAGCCAGGAAAGATCGGGGCGCAGTCGCGCAGAGCTGACAGGTAAACGAAGAAAATGCCCGCGGATTTAGGCTGTTACACGCGCGGTTACAGGTTGTATGAAGAAAAAAATCGACCGTTGATGCGAGACTTCTTTAAAAGTAGATGAGAATTACTATAAATTGCACACACTCAAACTGCCATCATCGATGGATGTGTTTCTACGCAGGTTGGCATCGTCCGCACCACGGCCATGGGCCAGGAGTCATGTTGGAAAACTACTATCGCGAGCTGGTGTGTTTCCTCAACGCCAAGCTGGGCAACCGTCAGGTGGCCGAGGATGTGGTGCATGACGCGTATGTGCGGGTGCTGGAGCGCTCCAGTGACACGCCGATCGAACAGCCGCGCGCGTTCCTGTACCGCACCGCGTTGAACCTGGTGATCGACGGCCATCGGCGCAACGCCCTGCGCCAGGTCGAGCCCCTGGAGGTGCTGGACGCTGAAGAGCGCTTCGCGCCCTGTTCACCCCACGCCAGCCACGATCAGAGCCAGCGCCTGGAGATGCTCGAGCGTGCCCTGGCCGAGTTGCCGGCGGCCTGCCGCGACAGTTTCCTGATGCGCAAACTCGACGGCCTGTCCCACCTGCAAATCGCCGAGCGCCTGTGCATTTCCCGCGCCCTGGTGGAAAAGCACATCGTCAATGCCATGAAGCACTGCCGGTTGCGCATGCGTGAGTGGGAAGCGCACTGAAGCGCTGTTAGTTAAATTTTATTTCACTGTCCTCGTTTCCTATCAACACACGGCCTGTTGTTCAGGCCATGAAGGTATTCCCGCCCCAACCGCCAAGGGGCTTATCCAGAGGACACTGGAATGACACAGGCAATTGCTTCGCCCGCGGTTCACGACCTGATCGGTATCGGCTTCGGCCCTTCGAACCTGGCGCTGGCCATCGCCCTGCAGGAGCGTGAGAAGGCCCAGGGCAAACTGGACGTGCTGTTTCTCGACAAACAAGCCGACTACCGCTGGCACGGCAATACCCTGGTGACCCAGAGCGAATTGCAGATTTCCTTCCTCAAGGACCTGGTGACCCTGCGCAACCCCACCAGCCCGTATTCCTTCGTCAACTACCTCAAGGCCCACGACCGCCTGGTGGACTTCATCAACCTGGGCACCTTTTACCCGTGCCGCATGGAGTACAACGACTACCTGCGCTGGGTCGCCGGGCAATTCCAGGCCCAGGCCCGCTACGGCGAGGAAGTGCTGGCCATCGAGCCGATCCTGCACCAGCAGCAGGTTGAAGCGCTGCGCGTGATTTCCCGCGATGCGCTGGGCGAGCAGCATGTGCGCACCACACGCTCAGTGGTGGTCAGCGCCGGCGGCACACCGCGTATTCCCGAGGCGTTCAAGGCGCTCAGGGGCGACAGCCGGGTCTTCCACCATTCCCACTACCTGGAGCGCATGGCCGGCCAGCCGTGTGTCGACGGCAAGCCGATGCGCATCGCGGTAATCGGCGGTGGCCAGAGCGCGGCCGAAGCCTTTATCGACCTCAATGACAGCTTCCCATCGGTGCAGGTTGATATGATCCTGCGCGGTTCGGCGCTCAAGCCGGCGGATGACAGCCCGTTCGTCAACGAAGTCTTCTCGCCGGCCTTTACCGATCTGGTGTTCCAGCAAGTCGGCGCTGAACGTGAACGCCTGGTCGCCGAGTACCAGAACACCAATTATTCGGTGGTCGACCTGGACCTGATCGAGCGCATCTACGGCATCTTCTATCGCCAGAAAGTCTCCGGCATCGCGCGCCAGGCGTTCCGCACCATGACCGTGGTCGAAAAGGCCACTCCCGGCTCGCTGGGCATCGAACTGGCGCTGCGCAACAATGCCACCGGCGAAACCAGCGTGAGCCACTACGACGCGGTGATTCTCGCCACCGGTTACGAGCGCCAGATGCACCGCGAACTGCTCGCGCCGCTGGAGGCCTACATGGGCGATTTCGAAGTGGCCCGCGATTACCGCATCGTCACCGACGAGCGCTGCAAGGCCGGGATCTACATCCAGGGGTTCAGCCAGGCCAGCCATGGTCTGAGCGATACGTTGCTGTCGGTGCTGCCGATTCGCGCGGATGAAATTGCCGCGTCGTTGTATGCCAATGACCGTAGCCGTGGCAGCGCGCGCTCGGTGCAGGACCTGCTGCTCGCCACTGCAAGCTGACCGGATTCTGTAGGAGCGAGCTTGCTCGCGAAGAACGCGAGGGCGCCGGGTTGATTCAGAAGGGGCGCGTTATCGTTGATGTTTTTCGCGAGCAAGGGCTAGCCGCCCGCCTCGCTCCTACAGGCGGTACTTGTGACAAGGCGTTGCTGCTGATACTGTACAAAAAACCAGTATCGGTAGCTCTCCATGCAGTTGATCGAAAAACTCAGCATTCTTGCCGACGCCGCCAAGTACGACGCTTCGTGCGCCAGCAGCGGCGCGCCCAAGCGCAGCTCCGAAGGCAAGGCCGGGCTGGGTTCCACCGATGGCATGGGTATTTGCCACAGCTATACGCCCGATGGCCGCTGCGTGTCGCTGCTCAAGGTGCTGCTCACCAACTTCTGTCTCTATGACTGCCAATACTGCGTCAACCGCCGTTCCAGCGACGTGCCCCGTGCGCGGTTCAGCCCGGAAGAAGTGGTCACCCTGACCCTGGACTTCTACAAGCGCAATTGCGTCAGCGGGCTGTTTCTCAGTTCCGGCATCATCCGTTCAGCCGACTACACCATGGAGCAGTTGGTGCGGGTTGCCAAGCTGCTGCGCGAGGAGCACGACTTTCGCGGCTATATCCATCTCAAGACCATTCCCGAAGCCGACCCCGCGTTGATCGCCGAGGCCGGGCGCTATGCCGACCGCCTGAGCGTGAACATCGAACTGCCCACCGATGCCAGCCTGCAAACCCTGGCGCCCGAAAAGCAGATCGTCTCGATCAAGCAGGCCATGCAAACCATCTACACCGGTGAACAGACGGTGCTCAACGAACCTCGCGCACCGCGCTTCGCCCCGGCCGGGCAGAGCACCCAGATGATCGTCGGCGCCGACGATACCGACGACAGCACCATCCTGCACGGTGCCGAAGCCTTGTATGGCAATTACAAGCTGCGCCGCGTGTATTACTCGGCGTTCAGCCCGATTCCCAACAGCCCCAAGAGCGTGCCCCTGGCCGCGCCGCCGCTGATGCGCGAGCATCGTTTGTACCAGGCCGACTTCCTCCTGCGCAGTTACGGTTTCAGCGCTAACGAGCTGTTCGAAGGCCCCGGCCACCTGGCCCTGGATATCGACCCCAAGCTGGCGTGGGCCCTGGAGCATCGCGAGGTGTTTCCCCTGGACCTGAACCGCGCCGAGCCGACCTTGATCGCGCGCATCCCCGGCATCGGCCTGCGCACCACCCAGCGCCTGGTGGACCTGCGCCGCGAACGCAAGATCCGCTTCGAAGACCTGGCGCGCATGCGCTGCGTGCTGGCCAAGGCCAAGCCGTTCTTCATCACCAGCGATTACCACCCGCAGCAGGCCGACAGCACCAGCGTATTGCTGCGCGAACAACTGCGCGATCGCCCGCAACCGCAACAGATGGGGTTGTGGGGATGATCAGCCTGGAATGCGACAACCTGTTCAGCACCTGGCGCGAACAGGCGCGCTGGCTGCTCAGCCATCAGGTCGACCCCAGCCAGGTGAGCTGGGGCGAGGCCGAAGTGGCGGATTTGTTTGCCACCGACCAGCCCATTGCGTCCGAGCCGGGTCCGTTCCAGGCGCGCATTCCCAAGGCCTTGTTGCCACTGCTGGAGTCGGCCGCCTGTTACCACGGCGATCAGCGTTGGAGTTTGCTCTACGAAGTGTTGTGGCGGGTCAGCCATGGCGACCGCACGGCCATGCTGGCCGGTGACAAGTTGGGCAGCGAGCTGCAGCGCCGCATCAAGCAGGTCAGCCGTGAAGCCCATCACTTGCATGCGTTTGTGCGGTTTATTGCACTGCCGGCCGAAGCGGGCCCCGAGCTGCCGGAGTACGTGGCCTGGCACGAGCCGGCCCACGATATTTTGCACAGTGCCAGCCAGCATTTTATCGGGCGCATGGGCCGTCATCGCTGGATGATCGCGACGCCCCTGGACGGGGTGTATTACGACGGCGAGCAATTGATTCACCAACGCCAGTGCCCCGAGGCGTGGCAGCAACTGGCGCAGAATGTCGAAGACCCGCACAGCGCCATGTGGTTGACCTATTACAGCCACATCTTCAATCCGGCGCGCTTGAACCCCAAGGTGATGGAAGGGCATTTGCCGAGCCGGTTCTGGAAGAACCTGCCGGAGGGCAAGTTGATTCCGGGGCTGATCAGCGAGGCGCGCACGGGCAAACAGAAGGATGGGCAGGCCAGACTGGTGGGCACCAAACCCGGCAAACGCATTTCAGGCGGGCCCAGTTAGAACATGTGGGTGGGGACTTGGTATGGTGGTGTCTGTCATAGCGCCCGCAGCCAGGAGCAATCATGTCTACCGCTGTTCGTCTTGCCCAAACCGCCGATGCCGAAGGCATCAGCCAAGTCATCCTGGCGGCCTTGCACAGCAGCAATGCGCAGGATTACCCGGCGGATGTGATTGCCCGCGTGGCGAGCAATTTCACCCCCGATGCCGTGCTGGCGCTGCTCAAGCGCCGTGTCGTGCTGGTGGCCACCCAGGGTCAGGTGATCGTCGCCACCGCCGCCCTCGACGCCAACGTGGTGCGCTCGGTATTCGTCAACCCGGCGTTGCAAGGGCAGGGCATTGGTCGGCTGTTGATGATCGAGATCGAACTGCGCGCCCGCGAAGCCGGGGTGACGGTGCTGAGTGTGCCGTCCTCGCTGACCGCCGAACCGTTCTACAGCAAGCTGGGGTTTCACACCGTGCGCGATGTCTATCACGGCAACGAGCGCACGCTGGTCATGGAAAAGGCCCTGCTGTCCCGGCACCCCATCGGCCCGTATCGCGACCGTCAGCACCGTGCGCAAGTGGTTGAGTTGTGGCAGGAGGCGTTCGGCTACGACACCGCGCATAACCTGCCGACCCTGGCGATCGACAAGAAGCTGGCGGTCAATGACGGCTTGTTCTTTGTCGCGACCGATAAAAAGGCCGTGATCGGTACGATTCTCGCCGGCTATGACGGCCATCGCGGTTGGCTGTACTCGGTGGCGGTGCGTGCCGACTATCGTCGCCACGGCCTGGGATCGTCGTTGGTGCGTTACGCGGAACAGGCGTTGACGGCGTTGGGTTGCATGAAGATCAACCTGCAGATCACCGGCGGCAATGACGCGGTGGTGGGGTTCTACGAGGCGTTGGGGTACGGGGTGGAGCCGAGGATCAGCATGGGCAAGAAGATTGCGGGAAATATTCCTGCCCAATCTTGAGAACACAGGAGGCAAATGTGGGAGGGGGCTTGCCCCCGATGGCGGTGGATCAGTCACATCTTCGGTGGCTGACACTCTGCTATCGGGGGCAAGCCCCCTCCCACATGGGTTTTGCGTTGTGGCTATCAGACCTTGACGATCCAACCCGCCGGCGCTTCAACGTCACCGGTCTGCACGCCCGTCAGCTCTTTGTAGAGTTTCTGGGTAATCGGGCCCACTTCGGTTTCGCTGTGGAACACGTGCAGCTTGCCGTTGTACTGGATGCCGCCGATCGGCGAGATCACCGCAGCGGTGCCGCAAGCGCCGGCTTCCTTGAATTGATCCAGCTTGTCGATGAACACTTCGCCCTCGACCACGGTAAGGCCCAGGCGGCTCTGGGCCAGTTCGATCAGCGACAGGCGGGTGATGCCCGGCAGCACCGAAGGCGACTTCGGCGTGATGAACTGGTTGTCATGGGTGATGCCGAAGAAGTTCGCCGAGCCGACTTCTTCGATTTTCGAATGGGTCATCGGGTCCAGGTAGATCGCGTCGGCGAAGCCGGATTTTTTCGCTTCCGAGCCCGGCATCAGGCTGGCGGCATAGTTACCGCCCACTTTCGCGGCACCGGTGCCTTGTGGGGCGGCGCGGTCGAAGGTGGAGATCTGGAAGTTGTGGGGCACCAGGCCGCCTTTGAAATAGGCACCGACCGGGATGGCGAACACCGAGAAGATGAACTCCGGCGCGGTGCGCACACCGATGTTGTCACCGGTGCCGATCACGAACGGGCGCAGGTACAGCGCGCCGCCGCTGCCGTAAGGCGGGATGAAGCGCTCGTTGGCCTTGACCACTTGCTTGCAGGCTTCGATGAAGTCTTCGGTCGACACATGCGGCATCAGCAGGCGGGCGCAGCTGCGCTGCATGCGCGCGGCGTTCTGGTCCGGACGGAACAGGTTGATCGAGCCGTCCTTGCAGCGGTAGGCCTTGAGGCCTTCAAAGCACTGCTGGCCATAGTGCAGGGCGGTGGAACCCTCGCTGATGTGCAGCACGTTGTCGTCGGTCAGGGTGCCTGCTTGCCATTCGCCGTTTTTCCAGACCTGGAGAAACCGCTTGTCGGTCTTGATGTAGTCAAAACCCAGCTTGTCCCAATTGATGCTTTCGTTACCCATGACACCCTCTAATCTCTGGTCAAGTCGGATTTTTTTCTGGATGGGCTCAACAATACTTCATTCGCAGGGCCGTCCGCATCCCCTTGTAGGAGCGAGCTTGCTCGCGAAGAACGCAAGATCACTGCGTTTCGTCTGGATGCGCGCGTTTTCGTTGACGTTTTTCGCGAGCAAGCTCGCTCCTACAGGTGCAACGCATGCCCCAAAGCTCGCAACGCGGCTTCCTGCACCGCTTCGCCCAAGGTCGGATGGGCGTGGATCGTGCCCGCCACATCCTCCAGCCGCGAGCCCATTTCCAGGCTCAGGCCAAACGCAGTGGACAGTTCCGACACCCCGGCCCCCACCGCCTGCCAGCCGACAATCAGGTGATTGTCACGCCGCGCGACGACGCGTACGAAGCCGGTTTTCGACTCCAGGGTCATGGCCCGGCCGTTGGCTGCGAACGGGAAGCTCGACACGATACAGTCCAGGCCGGCCGCCTTGGCTTCGTCCGGGGTCTTGCCGACCACCACCAGTTCCGGGTCGGTGAAGCATACGGCAGGGATCGCCGCCGGGTTGAATTCTCGGGATTTGCCGCTGATCAATTCGGCAACCATCTCGCCCTGGGCCATGGCCCGGTGCGCCAGCATCGGCTCGCCGCTGAGATCGCCGATGGCATACACATTGCGCATGCTGGTCTGGCAACGGCTGTCGATCCTGATAGCGGCGCCGTTCATGTCCAGGTTCAGCGCTTCGAGATTCCAGCCCTGAGTGTTGGGTTTGCGCCCTACAGCCACCAGCACCTGGTCCGTCTCCAGCGAAAGGCTGTCGCCATTCGGATCGCGCACTTGCAGGCAGTTATCGGCAAAGCCGGTGACGCTGTGCTTGAGGTACAGCTTGACCCCGAGTTGTTTGATCGATTCGTTAACCGGCTGGGTCAGCTCGGCGTCATAGGCCGGCAGGATGCGATCCTGGGCCTCGACCACGCTGACGTCGGCACCGAGCTTGCGATAGGCGATGCCCAGCTCCAGGCCGATATAACCGCCACCCACCACGATCAGCCGCTTCGGTACGTGGCTAGGGGCCAGGGCTTCGGTGGATGAAATGACCGGCCCGCCCAGCGGCAGCATCGGCAGCTCGACGCTTTTCGAACCGGTGGCCAGCAGCAGGTGTTCGCACTGGATGCGCTGTTCGCCGACGTCGACGGTCTTGCCGTCCACCACCCTGGCCCAGCCGTGGATCACCTGCACCTTGTGTTTCTTCAGCAGCGCGGCGACGCCGGTGGTCAGGCGGTCGACGATGCCGTCCTTCCATTCCACGCTCTTGCGGATGTCCAGAGTCGGCGCAGCCACTTCGATGCCCAGCGGCGAGCCCTGGCTGTGGTGCACGCTTTGCTGGAACTGTTCGGCCACGTGGATCAAGGCCTTGGATGGAATGCAGCCGATGTTCAGGCAGGTGCCGCCCAACGCCTGGCCTTCCACCAGAATCGTCGGGATGCCCAGTTGGCCGGCGCGAATCGCGGCCACGTAACCGCCAGGGCCGCCGCCGATAATCAGCAGCGTGGTGTGCAGTGTCTGAGTCATGCCCTTACTCCAGGAACAGGCTGGCGGGTTGTTCGAGCAGGCCGCGCACGGCCTGGATGAATTGCGCCGCGTCCATGCCATCGACCACACGGTGATCGAACGAGCTGGAGAGGTTCATCATCTTGCGCACCACGATCTGGCCCTTGATCACCATCGGCCGCTCGACGATACGGTTGACGCCGACAATCGCCACTTCCGGCAGGTTCAGCACCGGCGTGCTGACGATGCCGCCCAGGGCGCCGAGGCTGGTCAGGGTAATGGTCGAGCCCGACAGCTCATCGCGGCTGGCCTTGCCGTTGCGGGCGGCCGTTGCCAGTCGCGTGATTTCTTCGGCCGTGCCCCACAGGTTGCGGGCTTCGGCGTGGCGCACTACCGGCACCATGAGGCCGACGTCGCTCTGGGTGGCGACGCCTACATGCACTGCGCCGAGGCGGGTGATGACCTGGGCGTCGTCGTCGTAGCGGGCGTTGATCTGCGGGAAATCGCGCAGTGCCACTACCATGGCACGCACGATGAACGGCAGCAGCGTCAGCTTGCCGCGTGCGGCGCCGTGTTTTTCGTTGAGGTGCACGCGCAGCTCGTCCAACGCGGTGACGTCGATTTCTTCCACGTAGCTGAAATGCGCGGCGCGGCGGGTGGCGTCCTGCATGCGCTGGGCGATCTTGCGGCGCATGCCGATCACCGGAATCTGGTGCTCGTCGTTGCGTTCGGCATAGGGATTGGCGGTTGCCGAAAGTGTGCTAGCGCCTTGCTGAAGGTAGGCCTCGAGATCTTCATGCAGGATCCGTCCGGCCGGCCCGGAGCCCTGTACCAGGCGCAACGGGATACCCGCATCCAGGGCATGCTTGCGCACGGCGGGGGAGGCCAGCGGGCGCTCATTGGCCTCCCGGGCCACGGGTGCCTGGACCTTGGCCGCCACAGGCGCGGGCTTGCTTTGAACCGGTTCCGGCTTGCTCTCCAGCACCGGCGCGGCTTTTTCCACCGGTGCGGCCGCTGCCGGCGCTTCCCTGGCGTTACCGGCGCCTTCCACTTCAATGCTGATCAGAATACTGCCCACCGCCATGACTTCACCCGGCTCGCCGCCCAGGGAAATCACCTTGCCGTGAACCGGCGAGGGAATGTCCACCATCGCCTTGTCGGTCATCACATCCGCCAGCACCTGGTCTTCGACGACCAGGTCGCCGACCTTCACATGCCATTGCGACAGTTCAACTTCGGCGATGCCTTCGCCAATGTCCGGCATCTTGATAACGTGCGTGCCCATTCAGACCTCCATGACCCGTTTCAACGCCGCGCCCACCCGGGACGGGCCTGGGAAATACGCCCACTCCTGCGCGTGCGGGTAGGGCGTGTCCCACCCGGTAACGCGCTCGATCGGCGCTTCCAGGTGGTGGAAGCAATGCTCCTGCACCAGCGACACCAGCTCGGCGCCAAACCCGCAGGTGCGCGTGGCTTCGTGTACCACCACGCAACGGCCGGTCTTTTTCACCGAGTTGACGATGGTTTCCAGGTCCAGTGGCCACAGGCTGCGCAGATCGATGACTTCGGCATCGATGCCGGTCTCTTCGGCGGCCACTTGCGACACATACACGGTGGTGCCGTAGGTCAGCACCGTCACAGCGGAACCTGGGCGCACGATGGCGGCCACGTCCAGGGGCACGGTGTAGTAACCGTCCGGCACCTGGGCTTGCGGGTGTTTTGACCACGGCGTCACCGGACGGTCATGGTGGCCATCGAACGGGCCGTTATACAGACGCTTGGGTTCAAGGAAGATCACCGGGTCATCGTTTTCGATGGAGGCGATCAGCAGGCCCTTGGCGTCATACGGGTTGGACGGCATCACCGTGCGCAGGCCGCAGACCTGGGTGAACACCGCTTCGATACTCTGGCTGTGGGTCTGGCCGCCGTAGATGCCGCCGCCGCACGGCATGCGCATGGTCAGGGGCGCGGTGAACTGGCCGGCCGAGCGATAACGCAGGCGCGCCGCTTCGGAGATGATCTGGTCGGTGGCGGGGTACACGTAGTCGGCAAACTGGATTTCCGCGACCGGACGCAGGCCGTAGGCGCCCATGCCCACCGCGACGCCGACGATGCCGCTTTCGGAAATCGGTGCGTCGAACACCCGCGAGCTGCCGTACTTGGTCTGCAACCCTTCGGTGCAGCGGAACACGCCGCCGAAGTAACCGACGTCCTGGCCGAACACCACCACGTTGTCGTCACGTTCAAGCATCACATCCATGGCCGAGCGCAGGGCCTGGATCATGGTCATGGTGGTGGTGGTCATGGCGGTTTCCAGTTCGATGCTGTTGTTGTGATCGTTCATGTCAGACCCCCAACTCTTGACGCTGGCGCTTCAAGTGCTCCGGCATCTCTTTATAGACGTCCTCGAACATGGTCGCGGCGCTTGGAATCTGGCCGCCGGCCAGGGTGCCGTACTGTTCGGCCTGTTTTTGCGCGGCGATGACTTCGGCTTCCAGTTCGGCGCTGACCGCCGCGTGTTCCTCGTCGGACCACTGGCCAATCCTGATCAGGTGCTGCTTGAGGCGGGCAATCGGGTCGCCCAATGGGAAGTGGCTCCAGTCATCGGCGGGGCGGTACTTGGACGGATCATCGGAGGTCGAGTGCGGACCGGCGCGGTAGGTCACCCACTCGATCAGCGTCGGCCCCAGGTTGCGGCGCGCGCGCTCGGCTGCCCAGGCGGAGGCGGCGTACACGGCGATAAAGTCGTTGCCGTCCACGCGCAGCGAGGCGATGCCGCAACCCACGCCGCGTCCGGCAAAGGTCGTGGCTTCACCGCCGGCAATCGCCTGGAAGGTGGAGATGGCCCACTGGTTGTTGACCACGTTGAGAATCACCGGGGCGCGGTACACGTGGGCGAAAGTGAGAGCGGTGTGGAAGTCCGATTCAGCGGTGGCACCGTCACCGATCCAGGCCGAGGCGATCTTGGTATCGCCCTTGATCGCCGAGGCCATGCCCCAGCCCACGCCCTGTACGAACTGGGTGGCGAGGTTGCCGGAAATGGTGAAGAAACCGGCGTCCTTGACCGAGTACATGATCGGCAACTGGCGGCCCTTGAGCGGGTCGCGTTCGTTGGACAGCAGTTGGCAGATCAGGTCCACCAGCGGCACGTCGCGGGCCATCAGGATGCTTTGCTGGCGGTAGGTGGGGAAGCACATGTCGTCGATGTTCAAGGCCAGGGCCTGGGCGCTGCCAATGGCTTCTTCGCCAAGGCTCTGCATGTAGAACGACATCTTTTTCTGGCGCTGGGCGACCACCATGCGGTTGTCGAAGATGCGCGTCTTGAGCATCGCGCGCATGCCCTTGCGCATGATGTCTGCCGAGACACCCTCGGCCCACGGCCCGAGCGCCTGGCCCTGGTCGTCGAGCACGCGGATCAGGCCTTTGGCCAGGTCGGCGGTGTCGGCCGGTTCCACGTCGATGGCGGGTTTGCGTACCAGGCCGGCGTCGGTCAGGCGCAGGTAGGTGAAGTCGGTCTTGCAGCCCGGGCGGCCCGAGGGTTCGGGAACGTGCAGGCGCAGCGGTGCATACGGCTGGTTCATGGCTTTCTACGCTCGATCTTGTGAATTTCTTGTAGTGGGCGCGCTAGCTGACAGTCAGTCTTCGGGTAGAAGAAATCTTGTCCTACAACAATCATAGGCGTGGCGTAGAAGAATATTTATCTGTGTTTCGTTGCGCTCAGGATCATTTGCGGATAAAAAATCTGCATAAACATAATAAACAGGTGATTTTGTCTCATGCGCAAACTGGACCGTACCGATATCGGCATTCTCAATGCCCTGCAGGAGAATGCCCGCATCACCAACGCCGACCTGGCCCGCTCGGTCAACCTGTCGCCCACGCCGTGCTTCAACCGGGTGAAGGCGATGGAGGAGCTGGGCCTGATTCGCGAGCAGGTCACGCTGCTGGACGCCGACCTGCTGGGGTTGCACGTCAATGTGTTCATCCATGTGAGCCTGGAAAAGCAGAATGAACTGGCGTTGCAGCAGTTCGAAGGCGCGATCTCGGACCGCCCGGAAGTGATGGAGTGTTACCTGATGGCCGGCGACCCGGACTATCTGATCCGGGTGCTGGTGCCGACGATCCAGGCGCTGGAGCGGTTCATGATGGACTTTCTGACCAAGGTGCCGGGGGTGGCGAACATTCGCTCCAGTTTTGCCTTGAAGCAGGTGCGCTATAAAACCGCGCTGCCGCTGCCGGCCAACGGCATAAACCTGGGCTCCTGATTCAACACGGAACAATATGTGGGAGGGGGCTTGCCCCCGATAGCGGTGTGACAGTCAGCTTATCTGTAGCTGACCCTCCGCCATCGGGGGCAAGCCCCCTCCCACATTTTTGACTGCATTTCAAAGTTGGTTGAGGGGAATCTTGAGGTAGGTGACACCGTTGTCTTCAGCCGGCGGCATGTTCCCCGCCCGCACATTCACTTGAATCGCCGGCAGCAACAAAGTCGGCATGCCCAATCCGGCATCCCGGCTGGTGCGCATCGCTACAAACGCCGCCTCATCCACCCCGTCATGCACATGAATATTCCCTGCTCGTTGTTCCGCCACGGTCGTTTGGCACTTCGCTTCACGGCCCTCGGGTGGATAGTCATGGCATACATACAGCTTGGTGTCCGAGGGGAACGCCAGCAGCTTGCGCATCGACGCGTACAACTGCCGCGCATCGCCGCCGGGGAAGTCGCAGCGGGCGGTGCCGACATCGGGCATGAACAGGGTGTCGCCCACCAGGATCAAGCGCCCGTCGATCAGGTAGGCCATGTCCGCCGGGGTATGCCCGGGCACATGCAGCGCCTGGGCCTGCAGGCCACCGATATGGAAGATTTCATCCGGCGCAAACAGGTGATCGAACTGCGAGCCATCGACACGAAACGCCGGCTCCAGGTTGAACAGCTGCTTGAATACGCCTTGCACCTTGCTGATGGACTGGCCAATCGCAATCTTGCCGCCCAGGGTGCGGCGCAGGTACGGCGCGGCGGAGAGGTGATCGGCGTGGGCGTGGGTTTCCAGCAGCCACTGCACCTGCAGGCCATGCTCGCGGACGAAGGCAATCACCTTGTCGGCCTGCGCGGTATCGGTGCGCCCGGACGCCGGGTCGTAGTTGAGCACCGAATCGACGATGGCGCAGGGGCCGCCATCGGCTTCATAGACCACATAGGTGTAGGTCGACGATGCCTCATCCAGAAAGGCTTGAATCAACGCTGGCATGGCGGCTGTCTCTGTTTGGGAAAAATGTGGTTACAATCAGTTTACGTTTAAACATAATGTCTTGAGCTTAAGTGAGATGAAGGAACCGAGGCAAATGGAATCTACGTTGAGTGAGGGCGAGGTCGCCCAGTTGCGTGCATCGGCGTCCAAGGCCTGTTCCTTGCTCAAGGCGCTGGCCAATGAAGACCGCTTGTTGATCCTCTGCCAGTTGACCCTGGGCGAACGCAACGTCGGCGAGCTGGAAGCCCAGACCGGCGTGCGCCAGCCCACGCTGTCACAACAGTTGGGCATCCTGCGGGACGAAGGGTTGGTCGCCACCCGTCGGGAAGGCAAATACATTTTCTACGGATTGGCCAGCCACGAAGTGATTCAAGTGATGAAGACCCTGTCCGGCCTGTACTGCGGCGCGGTGATAAAAAGCTGGGCGTGACGCCATCCGGCAGCGACCCTTGTGTGCATTGACTCAAAAAGGCAGTAGACCATGACCGAACAACACTGGGGACCCACCATCAGTGGCGATATCGTAGTCATCGGCGGCGGTTCGGCAGGCATCGGCCTGCTGGCCAGCCTGCTCAAGCGCGACCCGCAACTGAACCTCATCCTGATCGAACCCAACGACTACCATTGCTATCAACCCGCCTGGACCCTGGTGGGCGGCGGCGCCTACGACCTGCAAAAGACCCGGCGCCCGCTGGCCGACGTACTGCCCGATGGCGTCACCTGGGTCCAGGCCGCCGTCAGCGAATTACTGCCTGACGAACAGACCCTGGTGCTCGACAGCGGCCAGCGCGTCACCTGGAAAAAACTGATTGTCTGCCCCGGCCTGCGCCTGGCCTGGGAAAAGATCGAGGGCCTGCAGGATACCCTCGGTCGCCACGGCGTCACCTCCAACTACAGCTATGAACATGCCGCCTATACCTGGCAACTGGTGCAGCAGCTCAAGGGTGGCAAGGCGCTGTTCACCCAGCCGGCCATGCCGATCAAATGCGCCGGCGCGCCGCAGAAGGCCATGTACCTGTCCTGCGATCATTGGCTCAGGCAGGGCAGCCTGAAAAACATCGAGGTCGAATTCAACCTGGCCGGTGCCGCGCTGTTCGGCGTGGCGACCTTTGTGCCGCCGTTGATGAAGTACGTCGAGAAATACAACGCGCGGCTGGCGTTCAATGCCAACCTCGTGAAGGTCGACGGCCCGGCGCGCAAAGCCTGGTTTGAAGTCAAGGACGCAGAGGGTAACGTGAGCGTCGAAGAGAAAACCTTCGATATGCTCCACGTCGTGCCGCCGCAAGTCGCCCCGGATTTTATCCGCCAAAGCCCGCTGGCCGACGCCGCCGGCTGGTGCGAAGTGAATCCTCACAGCCTGCAGCACCTGCGCTACCCGCACATCTTTGGCCTGGGCGACGTGTGCGGCACCGCCAACGCCAAGACCGCCGCAGCGGTGCGCAAGCAGATCGTGGTGGTGGCCGAAAACCTGCTGGCCCTGCGCAAACAGGCGCCGCTGCCGCTCAAGTACGACGGCTACGGCTCCTGCCCGCTGACGGTGGAGAAGGGCAAGGTGGTGCTGGCCGAGTTCGGCTACGGCGGCAAGCTGCTGCCGACCTTTCCCCTCGACCCGACCCGGGCGCGCCGTTCGATGTGGTTCCTCAAGGCCACGCTGCTGCCGTGGTTCTACTGGAACGGCATGCTCAAGGGCCGCGAGTGGCTGACCCGGCTGAGCAAGGTGGACTGAATGCTGCTGGCGAGTGTGTTGGGTATCTTGATGGGCCTGGTCATGGGCTTGACCGGCGCGGGCGGCGGCATCCTCGGGGTGCCGGCGCTGGTGCTGGGACTGGGGTTGACGATGACCCAGGCCGCACCGGTGTCGTTGCTCGCCGTGGGTGCGGCGGCGGCGGTGGGGGCGATTGACGGCCTGCGCCATGGACTGGTGCGTTACCGTGCGGCGTTATTGATTGCGTTGCTGGGTGCGTTGTTCTCTCCGCTGGGCGTATTCGTCGCCCATCAACTGTCGGAGCCGGTGCTGATGGGCCTGTTCAGCGCCCTGATGGTGCTGGTGGCCTGGCGCATGCTGCGGCGCGAAAAGGTCGAGGCCGGGCCGAGTGACCATGGCGCGGCCTCCTGGGGCCAGAAGAACTGCATGCTCAACCAGCAGACCGGACGCCTGGCCTGGACCGCCAAATGCAGTGCGACCCTGGCGGCATTGGGCGCGGTCACCGGTGCGGTCTCGGGTTTGCTCGGCGTGGGCGGCGGCTTTCTGATCGTGCCGGCGTTCAAGCAACTGACCGATGTGCAGATGCGCGGGATCGTCGCGACCTCGTTGATGGTGGTCAGCCTGCTGTCGCTGATCGGCGTGGCGGGGGCCTTTCACGCCGGTGTGAATATCGAGCCGGTGGGCTGGGCATTTATCGTGGCGAGTATTGTCGGCATGTTGGCCGGACGGCGCTTGTGCTCAGTGATTCCTGCGCGTGCGCTGCAAGTGGGGTTTGCCGGCTTGTGTGTGCTGGTGGCGGCTGGAATGCTGATGAATGCTTTGCTCCGGACCTGAAATACAGTCCAAGTGAGGGAAGGGCGCGCTTGCGGTGAGCGGCAACTGATGACTTTTCGGCGGGTTCAGCGCCGTCGGGCTGGGGAGTTGATACCCGTCAACACCGCGTGCGGCAGTTTGCGCCATGCTCAGGGCTTGATCTGACGGCTCACGGAGCACCCCCATGAACGCCCCCGCAACAACCGCTGCATCATTCAAATTACCCCTCGGCCTGGTGTTCGCCGTGCTGGTAATGATCGGCGTGCTGCTGTTGCCGCTGCCCGCCGATTTGCCGGTGGCCGGGCATCGCATGCTGGCGATCCTCGCGTTTGCCGTGGTGGTGTGGATCACCGAAGCGGTGTCCTATGAAGCCAGTGCGATCATGATCACTTCGCTCATGGCGTTTTTGCTCGGTACCGCGCCGTCGATCCAGGACCCCGCGCACCTGATCGGCACCAGCCCGGCGATCAGCATGGCGCTCACCGGGTTCTCCAATCCGGCGCTGGCGCTGGTGGCGGGCGCGCTGTTTATCGCCGCCGCCATGACCCACACCGGTCTGGACCGGCGTATCGCGCTGGTCACGCTCAGTCGAGTCGGCACCAGCACCCGGCGCATCCTGCTCGGGGCGATTGCGGTGACCATCCTGCTCAGCCTGGTGGTGCCCAGCGCCACCGCGCGCAGTGCCTGTGTGGTGCCGATCATGATGGGCGTGATCGCCGCGTTCGGCGTCGACAAGCGCTCGAACATCGCCGCCGGCATCATGATCGTAGTGGCCCAGGGCACCAGCATCTGGAACGTCGGCATACAGACCGCCGCTGCGCAGAACCTGCTGACAGTCGGCTTCATGGACAAGATGCTCGGCCAACGCGTGTCGTGGATCGACTGGCTGATCGCCGGTGCGCCGTGGGCGTTGATCATGTCGGCCGTGTTGCTGTTCCTGGTGCTCAAGCTGTTGCCGCCGGAAACCGACAGTATCCCGGGGGGTAAAGAGGCGGTGGCGCAGTCGCTGGTGGAAATCGGGCCGATGACCGGGCCGCAGAAGCGGCTGTTGAGCGTGTCGGTCCTGCTGCTGCTGGCCTGGGCGACAGAAGGCCGGCTGCACAGTTTCGACACCACCTCCACAACCTACGCCGGGTTGGTATTCCTGCTGCTGCCGGGCATTGGCGTGATGAGCTGGAAGGATGTGCAGTCGCGGATCCCGTGGGGCACGGTCATCGTGTTCGGCGTGGGCATCAGCCTGGGCACGGCGTTGCTGACGACCCAGGCCGGACAGTGGCTGGGCTCTACCGTTGTGGCCCACACGGGACTGGATCAGGTGGGGCCGTTGGGGGTGTTTGCAATTCTTGGGGCGTTCCTGATCCTGATTCACCTGGGGTTCGCCAGCGCCACGGCGCTGACCTCGGCGTTGCTGCCGATCCTGATTGCGGTGCTGCAGACCTTGCCGGGGGATTTCAGCCGGTTGGGCATGACCATGCTGCTGGGGTTTGTGATGAGCTACGGGTTTATCCTGCCGATCAATGCGCCGCAGAATATGGTGTGCCTGGGGACGGGAACGTTCACGGCGCGGCAGTTTGCCAAGGTGGGGGTTTTGGTGACGTTGATCGGGTATGGGTTGATGCTGGTGTTTGCGGCGACGTATTGGAGTTGGTTGGGGTGGGTCTGACCGTGCATTCCATGTGGGAGCTGGCTTGCCTGCGATGGCGGCCTTCGAGCCGACCGGAATTTTTGATCGTTCCCACAGTTTGACCGTGCACGCTTGATACATGGCGAGATGAACGTACCTCAGGTTACTGTTCTCTAAGTAATGGCTCCACCAGCCTTACGCGTCGGCTCATCAAGGTCACCGAATGGATAAATACACCCCGCATACATGGCAACCCCACGAGCGGCCGAGCTTGCCCGGTTCGCCGTCGACGCCGCTGCACCCCACCCACAAGCGCTGGCTGTTCGCGCTGGTCGGCGTGCTGGTGGCGATCACGGGCGGGTTGGGCAACGCCCTGGTCATCGCCAACCTGCAATACCTGCAAGGCGCCCTGGGCGCGACCACGGCGGAAATGGCCTGGCTGCCCGCTGCCTATGTGATGACTAACGTGTGCATGAACCTGCTGCTGGTAAAATTTCGCCAGCAGTTCGGCCTGCGGGCGTTTACCGAGGTGTTCCTGGTGTTGTATGCGCTGGTGACCTTCGGCCACTTGTTCGTCAATGATCTCAACTCGGCCATCGCCGTGCGGGCGGCCCACGGCATGGTGGGGGCGGCGCTGAGTTCGTTGGGCTTGTACTACATGATCCAGGCGTTCCCGGCCAAGTGGCGCTTGAAAGCCCTGGTGCTGGGGCTGGGCACTGCGCAGCTGGCATTGCCGCTGGCGCGTTTGTTCTCTGAAGATTTGCTGCAAATTGCCGAATGGCGCGGGCTATACCTGTTCGAGCTGGGCCTGGCGCTGATCTGCCTGGGCTGTGTGTTCCTGCTCAAGTTGCCGCCCGGCGACCGGTTCAAGACCTTTGAAAAACTCGATTTCCTCACCTTCGCGATCCTGGCCACCGGCGTCGCCTTGCTCTGCGCGGTGTTGTCCCTGGGGCGCATCGACTGGTGGCTGGAGGCGCCCTGGATCGGCATCGCCTCGGCCTGTTCGCTGGTGCTGATCATGGCCGGCCTGGCCATCGAACATAACCGCGCCAACCCGATGCTGATGACCCGCTGGCTGGGCAGCGGCACCATGATTCGCCTGGCCTTGGCGGTGATCCTGATTCGGATGGTGCTGTCCGAACAATCCACCGGTGCGGTGGGTTTCATGCAGATGCTGAACATGAGTTACCAGCAGATGCATACGCTGTACGTGGTGATGCTGGTCGGGGCGATTGCCGGCCTGGTGGTCAGCGCCTTGACGATCAATCCGGCACACTTGCTGATGCCACTGATCATCTCCCTGGCGTTGATGGCGACGGGGTCGGTCATGGACAGTTTTTCCAGCAACCTGACGCGACCGCAGAACCTGTATATCAGCCAGTTCCTGCTAGGCTTCGGCGGTACCTTCTTTCTCGGGCCGACCATGGTGCTGGGCACCAGGAATGTATTGACCAACCCGCGCAACCTGGTGAGTTTTTCGGTGATGTTCGGGATTTGCCAGAACCTCGGCGGCCTGATCGGCGCGGCGTTGCTCGGCACCTTCCAGATCGTGCGCGAGAAGTATCACTCGAGCATGATCGTCGAGCACCTGACCTTGCTCGACCCCCGCGTCGCGGCGCGGGTACAGAGTGGCGGCTCGGCCTATGGTGGTATCGTTGCCGACCCGGAACTGCGCAACCTCATGGGCATCCGCAGCCTGGCTACGGCGGCCACCCGTGAGGCGAACGTCATGGCGTACAACGATGTCTTCATGTTGATTGCGATCATCGCGATCCTGACCATGATCTGGATCTTTATCCGCAGCCTGTGGCTGATGAGCACCACCAAAGCAGCCACCCCTTCCGTTCAACCTGTCGGCGCCTCTTCATGACCGAACCCACGACCACGACTACCAACGCCATCGCTTCCACGCCCGAGGGCACCACGCCGCCGGGCGCCGCTGTGACCGAACCGCGCTCGTTGCGAGTACGCCTCCTTTCGTCCCTGGGCTTTGCCGCGGTTGCCATCGTCGGCGTGCTGATCGTGCTGTACGCGTGGCAACTGCCGCCGTTCAGCAGCGCCGTGGAAACCACCGAAAATGCCTTGGTGCGTGGGCAGGTGACGATCATCGGCCCGCAGCTCAGCGGCTATGTATTCGAAGTGCCGGTGCAGGATTTCCAGTATGTGAAGGCCGGTGACCTGCTGGTGCGCCTCGATGACCGCATCTACAAGCAGCGCCTGGACCAGGCCCTGGCGCAACTGGCGGTGCAGAAGGCTTCGCTGGCCAATGTAGTGCAGCAACGCAACAGCGCCGAAGCGACCATCAAGTTGCGCCAGGCCGCGCTGGTCGACAGCCAGGCCCAGGCGCGCAAAAGCACCGCCGACCTGCGCCGCAATGAAGAGCTGATCAGCGACGGCTCGGTGTCCAGGCGTGAGCTGGACGTCACCCGCGCCGCCAATGCCCAGACCGTCGCCGCCGTGGCCCAGGCCCAGGCCAGCCTGGAAATCGCGCGGCAGGACCTGCAAACGGTGATCGTCAATCGCGGCTCCCTGGAGGCCGCAGTGGCCAGTGCGGAGGCGGCGGTGGAATTGGCCCGGATCGACCTGTCCAACACCCGCATCACCGCACCCCGGGATGGCCAGTTGGGGCAGATCGGCGTGCGCCTCGGGGCCTACGTCAACTCCGGTGCGCAGTTGATGGCGCTGGTGCCCAAGCAGTTGTGGGTGATCGCCAATATGAAGGAAACCCAGATGGACAATGTGCAGGTCGGCCAGCCGGTGACCTTCACCGTGGATGCATTGAACCACCGCAGGTTTCACGGCACGGTGCAGCATATTTCCCCGGCAACCGGCTCGGAGTTCAGCCTGTTGCAGGCGGACAACGCCACCGGCAACTTCGTCAAGATCGCCCAGCGCGTGCCGGTGCGGATCACCGTGGACCCTGACCAGGCCGAGAGTGAACGATTGCGGCCGGGGTTGTCGGTGGTGGTGAGTATCGATACGGCAGGGCGCCTGAAGAATAGTCCGCCCTGACATTGACACCACATTTGGAGTGTATTTCAGGTTGAAATTGAGGTGGGTCGACTGGCCTTGTTCCAACAGTCTGTAGGAGCGAGCTTGCTCGCGAAAAACGTCAACGATAACGCGTGCTTCCTGAATAAACGCGGTGCCTGTGAGTTTTTCGCGAGCAAGCTCGCTCCTACAAAAAGCCTTTGACTGGCATTAGAGCAAGCCCCCTCCCACATTTGGAGTGTATTTCAGGTTGAAATTGAGGTGGGTTGACTGGCCTTGTTCCAGCAGTTTCAGGCCCGGCCTTCCCGGCAAGTGATGGGCATTCACCGGATGGCTTACCGGCTCGATGCAGAAAAATTCCAACCCCGGCGGGCAATACAGCAGGAAGTAATCGGCGCCGGTGGCCTGGCACTCGAGGCTGTACCCAAGCTGCGGTTGCTCGATCAGGCAGTGCCCGTCCCAGCCACAAAAGCCGTTATCCACCAGCCCCTCCGGCAGCGGTTTGGTTTGCCCAAAATCCCAATCCTGCGGCACCGCCGCCAATTGCGTCGGCAGCTTGGCCGCATCGCTCATCCACGCCTGCGACGCCTTCGCCTGTAACCGCGTATCCGGACGACGCGGGAAATACGGATGCAATCCCAGCCCATGCCACGCCGCGTTTTCGGCCAGATGAGTCACGCGCAATTCAATCGCCAGCACCCCATCGTGCAACCGAAACCGTTGCTCGGCGCGGTACGCGAACGGTGTGTCGCAAAGCAAGTGCAACACCACTTCATCGGCGGTTTGGCTGCTCACCTGCCACGCCTGCTGCCAGGCCGAGCCATGAATCGGCAGCGGGTCAGTGAGGCTGTTGGGATTGAGGGCCAGCCAGCCGTCGGGGTTGTCGAAGCCGCCGTGGGCGATTCGGTTTGACCAGGGCGCCAAGGGGTAGCAGCCCAGCTTGCCCGGCAGCCCGGTGTTGATCGCCTGCTCATCGCTATTGCGCAACAGCGGCTGGCCGGTGGCGCGTACCGTCCAGTTCACGATGGCGCCGCCGATGGCCGGGGCGAGCACCAGGTGGGTGAAGGGGTCCGAAAGCTCAATCACGATTGACCTGCCTTATGGAAATGGTAAACACAGCGCTGCTCGAAGTGTGGGAGGGGGCTTGCCCCCGATAGCAGTGGGTCAGCTGATGCAACTTTGACTGAACCACCGCTATCAGGAGCAAGCCCCCTTGTGTCTTGAGTCAGGATTAGACTGAGGGTGAGAGCGGTGAGTAGCAAGCTGAATGCCCCGAGTGCTTAAAGCACGTGTGGGAGCCCACGCTGCTACTCACCTCTCCGCTCTGGACATGAGCCCGAACAGTTGAACGAGCCCACCTCGAACAGTTACAAGCGTGGGCCAAGCCAGAGCGCTCTCACTCTAAGTGTAAGAGGGTTTGGCAATGTTTTCCTACTCTGCAGGCATTGATGTTTCCAAAGACAGTCTTGAGGCTCGGATTCATTTACTTGAAGCTGGGGTAAGCTGTTCCAACACTGAAAGAGACTTACCAGCGTTGATCGGGTGGCTAATGCTTTACCAGGTTAGTCGCGTGTTGGTGGAAGCCACGGGCGGTTACGAGCGCAAAATCGTCAAAGCGGCTCAGGCTGCCGGCCTTGAGGTTATGTGCGTTAATCCCCGTCGTGCCAAAGAGTTTTCCAGAGCGATGGGCCAGAAAGCCAAAACCGACCCGATAGACGCAAAGTCTCTGGCGCACTATGCAGCCGTTCTAGACTCGCCAAGTGCCCGAATCACAAGCCCGGAACACGACAAGCTGCGCGCGCTGGTCCAGCAGCGGGAACATTTTGTTCAGCAAAGAGATGACGACAGACGACGCCTGAAAACGGCTTCCTGCGATGCGGTAAAGCCTGCATTGCAGAGCCATATCGACTATTTGAACACGGCAGTGGAGGCGATAGATCGACTGATTCGTCAAAGTGCGAACGAGCTAGATAGCGAAAAGGTGGCTCGACTGTGTTCAGTCAAAGGAATTGGTCTGGTTACTGCCACCAGTCTTATGGCTTACCTGCCTGAGCTGGGGGAGATTGGAGGGCGCCCTATCGCGGCATTAGCGGGCCTCGCTCCGTACAACAACGACAGCGGAAGGCATAAAGGTGCACGCCACATTAGTGGCGGAAGGTTTTCAGCTCGTCGCCCACTTTACATGGCCTGTTGGGTGGTCATCCGGGACCAGCCAGAATTCGGGACTCGATATAAGGCGCTACGTGATAAAGGGAAATGCGCCAAAGTCGCGTTGATCGCCTGTATGCGCGTTTTGTTGGTACGCCTGAACGCGATGCTGCGCGACCGTACTGAATGGAAAGAGCGTACCGCTTAGCGCGGTAGCAGCTATTTCCTCCAACATCGCACGACTTAAGGCTGTGGGAGCTTTGCTGTCTATGAAAAATGACTTCTGAATTGAATCCATTAAGACAGTTGCTCCCACATTCAAGCATCCTTGTTCTTGAAATTGGATTTACAACACCACGCTTGGCAACCACAGCGACAGTGCCGGAATGTAGGTCACCGCAATCAGCACCAGAAACAGCACCGCATAAAAAGGCAGCAGCGCCTTCACGGTCTTCTCGATGCTGACCTTGCCCACCGCCGCGCCCACGAACAACACCGCGCCCACCGGCGGGGTGATCAGGCCTATCCCGAGGTTCACCAGCATGATCATGCCGAAGTGCACCGGGTCCACACCAATACCCAGCACCACCGGCAGCAAAATCGGCGTGAGGATCAGGATCAGCGGCGCCATGTCCATCACCGTGCCGAGCAACAGCAGCATGACGTTGATGCACATCAGGATCACGTAGCGGTTGTCCGACAGGGTCAGGAACAGCGTGGTGATCTTCGCCGGGATCTGCATCAGGGTCATGATGTAGCCGAAGCTGGCGGCGAAGGCGATCAGGATCATCACGATGGAAATGGTGCGCACCGTGCGATGCATCAGCTTGGGCAGCTCGCGCCATTTGTAGTCGCGGTAGATGAACATGGTCACGAAAAACGCCCACAGCACGGCAATCGCGGCGGATTCGGTGGCGGTGAAGATACCCGAGAGGATGCCGCCGAGGATGATCACCATGGCCATCAGGCCCCAGAGCGCATCGGCGGCGATCTTCAGCGCTTGCTTCAAGGGGATGACTTCGCCTTTGGGGTAGTCGCGTTTTTTCGCGAAGATCAGGCACAGCACCATCAGGCACGCGCTCATCAACAGGCCCGGCACCACGCCAGCCATGAACAGCGAGGCGATGGAAACGGTGCCGCCCGCCGCCAGGGAGTAGAGCACCGAGTTATGGCTCGGAGGCGTCAGCAGCGCCTGCACCGAGCCGCTGACCGTCACCGCCGTTGCGAACTCACGGGGATAACCCCGGCGTTCCATCTCCGGAATCAGCACCGAACCGACCGACGCGGTATCGGCCACCGACGAGCCGGAGATCGCGCCGAAAAAGGTCGAGGCCATGATATTGACGAGGGACAGACCGCCACGCACAAAGCCCACCAGCACCCCGGCAAACGCCACCAGGCGCCGCGACATGCCGCCCTCGGCCATGATCGCCCCGGCCAGCACGAAGAACGGAATCGCCATCAGCGAAAACTTGTTCACCCCGCCCGCCACCTGGATCATCAGGGCCTGGAACGGGATGTCGATCCACCATGCGCCGATCAGCGCCGACAAGCCCAGCGCGTAGGCCACCGGCATGCCGATCAGGATCAAGGCGATAAAACTGCCCAACAGAATCAATGCGTCCATATCAGGCGGCCCCTTCGCTTTCTTCTACCAGGTCGAAGCGCACCACGCGCCGGTTGCTCTGGTCGCCCAGCAGCAGTTTTTCCACCACGAAGATCAGGGTCAGCAAGCCGCCAATCGGGATCGGCATATAGGTGATGCCGACGCGCAGGGTAGGGATGGCGCTCATGAACTGGTTCCAGGTGGACAGGCACAATTTGGCGCCCCAGATCGTCATGAACAGGCAGATGGTGCCCATCAGCAGTTGCGAAACAATGCCGACGACGCGGCGTTGGGTGGCAGGCAGGCGGTCGGTGACCATGGCCACCGACATATGCGCACCGGCGCGGTAGCTGGCGGCGGCGCCGATGAAGGTGAACACCAGCATCAGCAGGATGGCGGTGGGCTCCGGCCAGCTTGAGCCGGTGCCGAGGATGTAGCGGGCGAAAATGCCCCAGGGAATGATCAGTGCGACCCCGAGTACCGAAAGGCCGGCGACCCAGATGCAGGTCATGTAGATGCGGTCATTGATGCGCAGCAGTAGATTCTTCATGGCGTTCACCGTAACCGGGCGCGTCGGTGTCGACCGCGCCGGGCCTAGCTGGGGGGAGTGTGCTTACTGAACGGCGTCGATACGCTTGATGATGTCGGCGTAAGGCGCGCCGTACTTGGCACGAACCTGTGCGGTGGCGTCATAGAAGGGCTTTTTGTCGACGGTGATGAACTCGACACCGGCGGCCTTGAGCTTGGCTTCACTGCTGGCGGACTTGGCGTCCCACAACACGCGCTCGTCAGCCTGGGCGGCCTTGGCGGCTTTCTTGACCATGTCCTGCTGCGCGGGGGTGAGCTTGTTCCAGGTGATCTTCGACATCACGATGGGTTCGGGCAGGATCAGATGCTCGGTGAGGGTGTAGTACTTGGCGTTCTGGTAGTGGTTGTGCTCGAGCAGTGTCGGCGGGTTGTTTTCCGCGCCGTCTATCACGCCGGTCTGCAAGGCGCTGAAAATTTCGCCGGTGTCCATGGCGATGCCATTGGCGCCCATCGCGTTGAAGGCATCGATGAACAGCGGGTTGCCCTGCACGCGAATCTTCATGCCCTTGAGGTCTTCGATCTTGCGCACCGGTTTCTTGGTGTAGAGGTTGCGCGTGCCACCGTCCATCCAGGCCAGGGCGACCAGGCCGAACTCGGAGTGGGTGATCTTGGCGAGGATTTCATCGCCGATTTCGCCGTCGATGACCTTGCGCATGTGTGCCTGGTCACGGAACACGAAGGGCAGGTTGAACACGTTGACGTCGGGCACCACCGGGCCGACGATGCCGAGGCTGACGCGGGTCATCTGCACGGCGCCGACCTGGGCCTGTTCGACCACTTCTTTCTCGGAGCCGAGCACGCCGCCCGGGAAGTACTTGAAGGTCAGTTCGCCGTTGCTTTCCTTGGTCAAGGCCTTGCCCATGTTCTCTTCGGCAACGACGGTGGGGTAGCCGGCGGGGTGGATGTCGGCAAATTTGATTTCCAGCGCCTGGACGGCGCTGCTGAGGGCGACGAGTGTGGCGGCGAGCAAGGTGCGTTTGAAGTCCATAGGGTTTCATTCCTGTCTTGTTATTGTTGTATTCAAGGCACAGCGATGCAGCTAGAGGGTGAACGTGGGCTCCGGCAAACCGGTGGTGCCGGGATTGAGGGCAAACACACCGCCGGAGAGGGACTGCTCACTCTGGTCGTCACGGATCGAGGTGACGTACAGGGTGTCCAGACGACTGCCGCCGAAGGCGCACATGGTGGGTTTCTTCACCGGGACGGTGAGGGAGCGATCGAGGCGACCTTCGGGTGTGAAGCGATGGACCAGCCCGGCGTCGTTGGCACAGATCCAGTAGCAGCCATCGGCATCCACGGCGGCGCCATCTGGGCGGCCAAGGTGCTGGTGCATGTCCACGAACACGCGGCGATTGGACGGTGTGCCAGTGTCAATGTCGTAGTCGAACGCCCAAATCTGCTGCACCAGCGGGTGTGAGTCCGAGGCGTACATCGTACGGCCGTCGGGGCTGAAGGCCAGGCCGTTCAGGGTAATGAAACCGTCCAGTTGGGCATGGGGCGCCGAGCCGGCTGCGTAGCGATACAAGATGCCTTCGGCGGCGTTCAGGCCCATGTTCAGCACCATGCTGCCGGCCCAGAAACGGCCCTGGCGATCACAGCGGCCGTCGTTGAGGCGCATGTCCGGGCGTGGATGCTTGACCTCGGCCAGGAGCGTGGTGTCGAGGCTGCCATCGTTGTGCGGGCTCAGGTGGAAAAAACCGGACTCCATGCCGGCGACCCAGTTGCCCGCGTCAGTGCGGGCAATACAGGCGAGCATCTGAGGGGCTTGCCACGTTGCGACCTGGCCTGTGGCCGCATCCCAGCGCTGCAGGCAGCGGTTGGGGATATCCACCCAGTACAGGGCATTTTCCTCGGGCACCCACACCGGACATTCGCCCACGGCGTTGCGGGCGTCGACAATCAATTCTGCACTCATCGTCACTCATTCCCTTGGGTTGCCGTGAACTCAGTCACCGAACGGGCCTGCCGCGCAGAACGCGCCGCCCTGGTAGATTTTGGCCGGGTCATCGTCCGCCACCGGCGGCTGGGCCTCGACCTGGGCGCGGAACACTTCGGAGCTGTCCTTGGGTGCAAAGCCCAGGTGCGCGGCGTAGCGGTTGTCCCACCAGGTGTCGAGGTTATCCGACATGCCGTAGACCACGGTATGCCCCACGTCTGGGGTGTACAGCGCGCGTTCGAGCAGCTGGGTCAGGTCGTCGAAGCTCAGCCAGGTGTGCATCATCCGGCGGTTCTGCGGTTGCGGGAACGACGAGCCGATACGAATGCTCACGGTCTGGATGCCGTAGCGATCAAAGTAGAAACTCGCCATGTCTTCGCCATAGGACTTGGACAAGCCGTAATAGCTGTCCGGACGGCGCGGGGAATGGGCATCGAGTTGTTCGCCCTGCTTGTAGAAGCCGATCACATGGTTGGAGCTGGCGAAAATCACCCGCTTGACCCCATGACGGCGCGCGGCTTCGTAGATGTGGAAGACGCCACTGATGTTGGCACCGAGCACTTCTTCAAACGGACGCTCCACCGACACGCCGCCAAAATGCAGGATCGCATCGACGCCTTCCACCAGATGGTGCACGGCGTGTTTGTCGGAAAGATCGCAGGGCTGCACTTCTTCATGGGCGGCGGCGGGGGCCATGTCGGCGATGTCCGACAGGCGCAGTACCTTGGCGTAGGGGCGCATGCGTTCGCGCAGGACTTTGCCCAGGCCACCGGCGGCGCCGGTGAGCAGGATGCGGTTGAAGGGAGTGGGCGTGATGGTGGTCATGGGCATTCCAATTTTTGTTGTAGGTTGTCGTATGACTATGTGGAAATAGTGTGAGGGATTCCCTGGGTTGTCAACGCCCTTACAGTCAGTGAGATCAAATGTGGGAGGGGGCTTGCCCCCGATTGCAGTGGTCCAGCTGACATCTGTGTGACTGATACACCGCCATCGGGGGCAAGCCCCCTCCCACAGGGGTTTTGCGGCACCTTCAGATCACCTGCTGTCTTAAAGCAAGGATATTGGATAACTCACAAAGATTCGGTTCTCATCGAATTCGTTGTTGCTGAAATCCCGACGCATGGTCGAGTTCCTCCAGCGCACGTTCAAATTCTTCAACGCACCGCTTTGCACGGTGTAGGCCAGCTCGGACTCGCGGCCCCATTCCTTGCCATCGGTAATTGCGCCGGTATGCACGTTACTGCCGCTGATGTAGCGGTTCATCATGGTCAAGCCGGGAATGCCGAGCACCACAAAGTTGAAGTCGTGGCGCAACTGCCAGGATTTTTCTTTGGCGTTGTCATAACTGGCGTTGTAACTGTCGTTGGCCAGTGTGCCGCCGCTGGTGCCGTTAATGCGCATCCACGCGCTGTCGCCGGTGAGTTTTTGCAGGCCGACGTAGAAGGTGTTGCCGCCGTACCTGGCCGAGAGCAGGGCGAAGGCGGTCTTGTTATCGAGGTCGCCGGCCAGCGCGCTGCCGTCTTCCTTGCCGTTGAAGAAACCGAGGTTGGCGCCCAGGGTCCAGTCGCCCATCGGCTGGCTGTGGGTGAAGTTGAGGTACTGCTGCTGGTAGATATCGGTGAGTTCGGCGTACCACAGGCCGACCTGGGTGCGCTTGTCATTGAACGTGTATTCGCCGCCGCCGAAGTTGAAGCGGTCGGAGGTGAACGCGGCTCTGCCGTTCATGAACATGTCTTCCATGCTCGCGTCGTTGCGCGGGCTGTTGCCGCGGAACTGGCCGCCGTAGAGGGTCAGGCCGGCAATCTCGTTGGACGTTACCTGGCCGCCGCGGAAGGTCTGGGGCAGGGAGCGGCCGTCATCGGAGCGCAGGATCGGCAGTACCGGCATCCATTCGCCGACCTTCAGTTCAGTCTTCGATAACTTGGTTTTCAGCGCCACGCCCAGGCGTCCGAAGTTATCGGCCGGGCGACCATCATCGTGCACCGGCAGCAACTGGGTGCCGGCGGTGCCTTTGCCGCCATCGAGCTTCTGCGAGTACAGGCCCAGTACGTCAATACCGAACCCTACGGTGCCACGGGTGTAGCCGGACTTGGCATCCAGGATGAAGTTCTGCGTCCACTCTTCGGCCTTGCCCTGGGGGTTGGTGGGGTTGGTGAAGTTGCGGTTGAAGTAGGCATTGCGCAGGTTGAGCGTGGCTTTCGTGTCTTCGACAAACCCTTCGGCGTGGGCCGTGAAGGGCAGGGTGAACGCGAGGCTGCCGAGGCTGATGAGACCGAGGCGACAGGAGGAATTGCGGGCGAATTGACTCACAGTGAGGCTCCCTTTCTTTTGTTGTTTTTATTATTTGTCATACGTTGTCGTACAACATTAGGCGGGATATTTACGAGGTTTTAACGGGGTGTCAAGCAGAAGTTATAGGATGACCTGCCGGGCCTGGATAATGCCTGGATAAAAAGTGGGCACGGTCAACTGTGGGAGGGGGCTTGCCCCCGATAGCGGTGTATCAGCTGAAAATAATCCTGACTGACACACCGTCATCGGGGGCAAGCCCCCTCCCACATTTGAATGAAGCTTCAGCCGGCCATGACCATCGGCGGCAGGGTGCCCAACAGCGATACCGCCGCCACCGCTGCAACACCTAGTAACCATTCCGTCATTACACTGGCCTTCAAGCTGCTCACCCGCTGTTCGCACTGTTCCAGGCGCAACCGATTCAGCAAGGCCAGCACCAACATGCCGCCTACCAGCAGCACCTTGATCAGCAGAATCAAGGCAAAGCCTTCGAACAGCGGGGTAGGCCACAGTTGGCCGGTGAGCACGCGCACGTTGACCAGGCCGGTCACCAGCAGGCCGGCTACCAGGGCGTAACCCACGCCGCTGAAGCGCCGCAGGATCGGCTGCAGCGCAAGCGGCTGTGGCTGCCGGAGAATCAACACCAGCACCAGCAACCCGCCCAGCCAGGCACCGACGCACGCCAAATGCACCACCTGATTGAGAATCAGCAGTCGTCCGCTGAGGCCATCGAGCATGGCGCCATGGCCCACCGGTGCCAGGGTCGCCAGCATCAGCGCGATCAGCGGCAGGCGAAGCGCCGGCAAGGGCTTGATCAGGGCGATCACCAGCAGCAGGTTCAGCAGCAGATGCCAGGCCCACACCTGGCCGAAGAAGGTCTTGCCCAACACCAACTGGACGGTGGCCGGTTGCAGTGCCGCGTCCCAACCGCCGGCCATGCTGGCGGTGATAAGCAACAGCCACGCCACCCCTGAGCCGAGCCCCAGCCAGGCCAGGCCTCGGGTGATGCGCAGCAGGCGCTGGTCAAGCGCCGGTTGCGCGCCTGCCCCGAGCAGCACAGGCCTGAACACACAGGCCCCGAACATCAGCAGCACAACGATGAAATGCACGAAACGGCACAGCACCAGCAGGGTTGCCATGAATTATTGGCCGACCTTGAAGCTGTATTCACCGTTGCTCTTGTGGGTGTCGACCGACACCGCGTTCCACACCACTTTGTAGTTGCCGGCCGCGAGCGGTGCGGCGGGTGTCACCACCAGGACTTTCTTGTCGGCGTCCGGGGTTTGAAGGCCCTTGATCGCGATTTCCGTGCCGTCCTTGCTCAGGGACACCTTGGTGAAGGTCGCCTCGACGCCTTCGCTGAACGTCAGTCGCAGGTCCTTCGGTGCGGTAACGCTGCTGTCTTTGGCTGGCGTGGCGCTTTCAAGGTGCGCATGGGCAAATGCCGCAGACGCGCCCAGCAGTGAGGCGAGCAGGGCCAAGGATATCAGGGACTTCTTGATCAACATTGTTCAATACCAATCAGAGGATAGAAGTTGCCAGTGTACGAAGTTTCGGTTCGGCGTGTCGCCCCGATCTAGAGCCGATGGTAGTCTCTAGGTCGTGTTGTTGTCAGGGAGCCCTTATGGGCAATCACAAGATCGGCATTCGGCGGGTCAACGTCGAGAAAATCCTGCTGGCGGCGGAGAAGGTCTTCGCTGAAAAAGGCTATGGCAGCACTGCCATGGCCGACATCGCCAAAGAGGCGCAACTGCCGCGCTCGAATCTGCATTACTACTTCACCACCAAGAGCGAGCTGTACAGCGCGGTGCTGTTCGACCTGCTGGAGGTGTGGAAACAGGACGCCCTGAGTTTCGAAACCTTCGATGACCCGCGCGTGGTGCTCAGCAGCTACATTCGCGCCAAGATGCAGCGCTCGCGCACGCGGCCTTACGGCTCGAAAGTCTGGGCCAATGAAATCATCCATGGCGCGCCGACCCTCGGTGAGGCGTTGGATGAAAGCCTGTACGACTGGGCCAAGATGAAGGAAGCGAAAATTCGCCATTGGGTAGAAGACAAACGCATCCTGCCGGTGGAGCCGTCGAGCCTGCTGTATATGATCTGGGCGTCGACCCAGCACTATGCGGACTTCGATCATCAGGTGAATATCTTGAATGATCACCAGCCGCTGTCGGATATGCAGTTCGAGCGGGCGATTCAGACGGTGACCGGGGTGATATTGCGCGGGATTGGGTTGCAGCCTTGAGTCTTGTGGTGAGGCTGAAGGCCTCATCGGGGGCAAGCCCCCTCCCACATTTGGAATGCATTCCAATGTGGGAGGGGGCTTGCCCCCGATAGCGGTCTGAAGGCCTACACCGCCTCCCGATAAGGATTCCTCGGATCCTGGGTCCAATTCAAAAACGGCTTGCCCGTGTCGATCGGCACCATCTCGATGCAGTCGGCCACCGGACAGGTAATCTGGCACAGGTTGCAACCCACACACTCGTCATCGATCACCTCGTATTTATGCGTACCATCGACCTGCTTCAAACTGGCAATGGCCTGGTGCGAGGTGTCCTCGCAGGCGATATGGCAACGCCCGCAGCCGATGCACGTCTGCTGGTCAATCTTCGCGATCACCTGATAGTTGATATCCAGATATTTCCAGTCGGTGGTGTTGCCCACCGCGCGTCCGGAAAACCCGTGCAAGCTGGCGTAACCCTGGCTGTCCATCCACCGCGACAAGCCATCCTTCATTTCTTCAACGATGCGAAACCCATGCAGCATCGCCGCCGTGCACACCTGCACCGCGCCGCAGCCGAGGGCGACGAATTCGGCGGCATCACGCCAGTTGCCGATGCCGCCAATACCGCAGATCGGCAGGCCCTGGGTCTGCGGGTCACGGGCGATTTCGGCGACCATGTTCAGGGCAATCGGCTTGACCGCCGAGCCGCAGTAGCCGCCGTGGGTGCTTTGCGTGCCGACCATGGGCAGGGCGACCATGCGTTCCAGGTCGACGCTGGTGATGGAGTTGATGGTGTTGATCAGCGATACCGCATCCGCGCCGCCGCGATACGCCGCGCGCGCGGCCACGCGGATGTCGGTGATGTTCGGCGTGAGCTTGACGATCACCGGCAGCGAGCAGTAGGTCTTGCACCAGCGCGTCACCTGCTCCACATATTCCGGCACCTGGCCCACGGCTGCGCCCATCCCACGTTCGGGCATGCCATGGGGGCAACCGAAATTCAGCTCGATGCCGTCGCAGCCGGTGGCCTCCACCCGCGGCAGGATGTTTTTCCATGACGCTTCGACACAGGGCACCATCAGCGACACGATCAGTGCGCGATCCGGCCAGTCCTTTTTCACCTGGGTGATTTCGCGCAGGTTGATCTCAAGGGAACGGTCGGTGATCAGCTCTATATTATTGATGCCCAGCACTTCGCGATTGGCTCCATAGTGGGCCGAGTAGCGCGACGACACATTGACCGCCGCCGGGTCTTCACCCAGGGTTTTCCACACCACGCCGCCCCAGCCGGCCTCGAAGGCGCGCACCACGTTGTAGGCTTTGTCGGTGGGGGGAGCGGAGGCCAGCCAGAACGGGTTGGGGGCTTTGATACCGGCGAACACAATCGACAGATCGGCCATTACGCGGCCTCCACGTTAAGCATGAGTTGGGCATGCATGGCCTCGGCGGCCAGCTTGCCGTGTTGCACCGCCTGCACGGTGAGGTCCTGGCCGAGACTGACACAATCACCGCCGGCATAGATGCCGGGAATGCTGGTGCGCAGGTGTTCGTCGACAAAGATGCGTTCGCCCACGCGATGCAGCTGCCGGGCCAGCGGGTCGTGCAGCGCTGCGTTGTCAAAACCCTGGCCGATGGCCTTGAAGATGGCGTCGGCAGCCAGTTCGAAGGTTTCGCCGGTGGGCTGCAGGCGCCCGTTTTCCATGTGCGTGCGGGCAAAGCGCATGCCGCGTACATGGCCTTTGTCGTCAAGCAGGACTGCTTCGGGCTGGGCCCAGGTCAACAGGCGTACCTGATTGGCCTTGGCAATGTCCTGCTCATGCCGGGTCGCGCCCATGTCGGCCACACCACGGCGGTACACGAGGTTGACGTCGCGGGCACCGAGGCGCGCCATTTGCACGGCCATGTCGATGGCGGTGTTGCCGGCGCCGAGCACGATGCAGCGGTCGGCCAACGGCAGTTGGGTAAGGTCATCGGCTTGGCGCAGCTCGCGGATATAGTCGGTGGCGGCGAGCACGCCCGGGGCGTCCTCGTGCGGCAGGCCGAGGTGTTTGCTGGCCGCCAGGCCGAGGCCGAGAAACACCGAATCGAATTGCGTGTGCAGCTCGCTCAGGCTGAGGTTGTCACCCAGGCGCTGGCCGTGACGGAGCTCGATGCCGCCGATTTGCAGGAGGAAATCCAGTTCCTTCTGGGCGAAGTCGTCCACCAGTTTGTACTTGGCGATCCCGTATTCATTCAGGCCACCGGCTTTTTCCCGGGCTTCGAAAATCACCACGTCATGACCATGCAAGGCGGCGCGATGGGCACACGCCAGGCCGGCAGGCCCTGCACCGACCACGGCGATGCGTTTGCCGGTGGGCGCGGCGCGCTGGAACGGGTGTTCGCTGAAGTGGGCGTTGTCCACGGCGTAGCGTTGCAGCAGGCCGATCAGCACCGGGGCGCATTCTTCGGCGTTATTGCGCACGCAGGCTTGCTGGCAAAGGATCTCCGTGGGGCAGACACGCGCGCAGCTGCCGCCCAGGATGTTGGCCGAGAGAATTGTCTGCGCGGCGCCTTGCACGTTTTCGGTGTGGATATTGCGGATGAACGATGGGATATCAATGTCGCTGGGGCACGCGTTCACACACGGCGCGTCGTAGCAATACAGGCAGCGCGAGGCTTCCAGTCGGGCCTGGCGGGCGTTGAGGGGTGGTGCCAGATCGGTGAACTGACTGGCGAGGGTGGCGCCGTCTTCGCGGGGATGGGGGAGGTGGGTCAGGGTCTGGATCACGGTAGTGGCCTCACGGTTTTTTTTGGATTGCCTCTAAGTGGGCATTTTTGTTGCCTTCACTGGCCTCATCGGGGGCAAGCCCCCTCCCACATTGAAATGCATTCCAAATGTGGGAGGGGGCTTGCCCCCGATGGCGGTCTCAGCGGTTCACAGCCACTGGCTTGGACAGCGCTGCCCGCTTGCTCAACTGCTCGAACACCGACGGGTACGCCGGCCGCTGCACATACCGCCCGGCGCCACGCTCGGCGCGCAGGTCGCCATCGGCCCAGACCAGCTTGCCCTGGCTGATGGTGTGGCTCGGCACGCCGCGTACGGTCTTGCCTTCGAAGATGTTGAAGTCGACCTGCTGATGATGGGTCTTGGCGGAAATGGTGCGCGTGCCCTCAGGGTCCCACAGCACCAGGTCGGCATCGGCGCCCACGCGAATCGCGCCTTTGCGCGGGTAGAGGTTGAAGATCTTCGCGGTGTTGGTGGAGGTCAGCGCGACGAATGCCTGCATCGACAGCCGCCCGGTGTTGACGCCTTCGTGCCACAGCAGCGCCATGCGGTCTTCGATGCCGGCGGTGCCATTGGGGATCTTGCTGAAGTCGTCACGCCCGACGGCCTTTTGCTCGGCGCAGAAGCAGCAGTGGTCGGTGGCGGTGGTGTGCAGGTTGCCCGATTGCAAGCCGTGCCAGAGTGCCTCCTGATGCCCGCGCGGGCGGAACGGCGGGCTCATCACGTAGCCGGCGGCGGTCTGCCAGTCGGGGTGTTGATAGACGCTGTCATCCAGCAGCAAGTGGCCGGCGAGCACTTCGCCGTAGACCGCCTGACCCTTGCCCCGCGCATAGGTGATTTCGTCCAAGGCTTCCCGGGTGGAGACGTGCACCAGGTACAACGGCGTGCCGAGGGTTTCGGCGATGCGGATCGCACGGCTGGCCGCTTCGCCCTCCACCTGGGAAGGACGCGACAGCGGATGCGCTTCCGGCCCGGTGATGCCCTGGGCCATCAATTTGCGTTGCAGGTGGTAGACCAGCTCGCCGTTTTCCGCATGCACCGTGGGTACCGCGCCCAATTCGAGGCAGCGCTCGAAACTGGCCACCAGAGTGTCGTCGGCGGCCATGATCGCGTTCTTGTAGGCCATGAAATGCTTGAAACTGTTGATGCCGTGGTGGCTGACCAGTTCGGCCATTTCTTCGCGTACCTGGTCGCTCCACCAGGTGATCGCCACATGAAAGCCGTAGTCGGACGCCGACTTCTCGGCCCAGCCGCGCCATTGGTGGAACGCCTCCATCAGGGACTGCTGCGGGTTGGGAATCACGAAGTCGATGATCGACGTTGTACCACCGGCCAAACCCGCCGCCGTGCCACTGAAAAAGTCTTCACTGGCCACAGTGCCCATGAACGGCAATTGCATATGGGTATGGGGATCGATGCCGCCGGGCATCAAGTATTGACCGCTGCCATCGAGTGTTGCAGTGCCGGCGGGAATATCCAGGTCTGTGCCAATCGCACGTATCAGACCGTCTGCGCAAAACACATCGGCGCGGTAACTTTCATCATGGGTAATAACGGTGGCGCCACGGATCAACAGCGACATGTCGAGTTCCTCACAGGCTTGACCGGCTTGTGCCAGTTCTAAGTGTTGTAATACGGTTCACCGAGAACGGTTTTATTCCTGTCATTGGTGACAGGAATAGAAACTAGCCCGAGTTTTTCGATTGGGCAAGAATATTTTTATCAGTCTGGTTACTGATCTAACTTATTGATTTTTAAGCATAAAAATCTAATTTCACCAAAATGGCGCAAGCGGATACCATTTTGACGCACTTGACAGGTTGCCGATTTGAGCAACATTTCTTATTGCAAATCAGCCGCTTGAGAGATGGCGCTTGACGGGGCCGGGAAATAAAAATAATTGTGTTGCACCAGATTGAGTCCTGAAGGTTCGGACAACTTCCGTGTCATCACGCCTGAGTCGCACGGCAAGTTGCGAATACTCAATCGGGTAATCGGATAAAGCTGATTAACATCAGCCAGTTATATATGCAGTGTGGGTCGCGAAGCGGTTGTCGGCACGGTTATTGAGTGCAGTGGCGGCTGGCCGGGCCTGAGATGTCATGTTGTCTACGAGGTACTCCGGCCACCTGCCTTAACCGCGCAGGTGAGCAACAATAATTTTAAAAAAACCGTGGAGCGGCCATGCAACAGAACAGATCGCAAGTCATTGAACGCAACGGCCTGTACGAACTCGACGCCGGCCCCGACGTCCTCGACAGCCCGCGCTACAACCACGACATGGCGCCGACCAAGGTGCACGAACGCACCTGGAGCACATGGCATATCACGGCGCTGTGGGTCGGTATGTCGATCTGTGTGCCCACCTACACCCTGGGCGGTGTGCTCACCGCGTACTTCGGGTTGTCGGTGGGCGAAGCGCTGATGGCGATTTTGCTGGCCAACATTGTGGTGCTCATCCCACTGACGCTTAACGCATTTCCTGGTACGAAGTACGGCATTCCGTTTCCGGTGCTGTTGCGCTCATCGTTCGGCATCCTTGGCTCCAATGTGCCGTGCCTGATCCGGGCGCTGGTGGCGTGCGGCTGGTTTGGTATACAGACGATGTTCGGCGGGTTGGCGATTCACCTGTTCCTGGGGTCGATTTTCGAGGGCTGGAAGTCCCTTGGCGGTACCGGCGAGGTGATTGGTTTCATGGTGTTCTGGTGCCTGAATCTGTGGGTGGTGTTGCGTGGCGCCGAGTCGATCAAGCGCCTGGAAACCCTGTCGGCGCCGTTGCTGGTCGCCGTGGGCATTGGCTTGCTGGTGTGGGCGATGCCGAATGTATCGATCAGCGAACTGATGGCGATCCCACCCAAGCGTCCCGAAGGCGCGAGCCTCACCGGTTACTTCATGGCCGGCCTCACCGCCATGGTGGGGTTCTGGGCCACGTTGTCGCTGAATATCCCTGACTTCAGCCGCTACGCCAAAAGCCAGAAGGACCAGATCCTCGGGCAGATTTTCGGCCTGCCGCTGACCATGTTCCTGTTCGCCGCCCTGGGCGTGATCATGACCGCCGCCTCGGTGAAACTGGTGGGGGTCAGCGTGTCCGACCCGGTCACCCTGATCGGGCATATCCAGAGCCCGGTGTGGGTCGCCATTGCCATGGCGCTGATCATCATCGCCACCTTGTCGACCAACACGGCGGCGAACATTGTTTCGCCCACCAATGATTTTCAGAACATCGCGCCCAAGCTGATCAACCGCACCACGGCGGTGATTCTGACCGGTCTGGTGGGGTTGGCGCTGATGGCCCATGAGTTGCTGAAAAAACTCGGGCTGATCGTATCGGACGTCAGCCTGGAGACGGTGTATTCCAACTGGTTGCTCGGCTATTCCAGCCTGTTGGGGCCGATTGCCGGGATCATGGTGGTGGACTATTTCATCACCCGCAGGCAGCAGCTGGATCTGGCGGGACTCTACCGTGACGACGTGTACCCGGCCTGGAACATCAGCGGTTTTATCGCGTTCGGCGTGCCGGTGGTGCTGACCTTGCTGTCCCTGGGCAGCGACGCGTTCAGCTGGTTCTACAGCTATGGCTGGTTTACCGGCTCGGCGTTGGGTGGGGTGCTGTATTACGCGCTGAATGCCAGGCGCGCGATCACGCCAGTCGCAGCCAAATCATCTATGTGAACACGGTCAAAAATGTGGGAGGGGGCTTGCCCCCGATTGCAGTGTGTCAATCACCTGTAACTGAACCACCGCTATCGGGGGCAAGCCCCCTCCCACATGTTGACCAGTTTTCACTGTTGGAATCGTGTCAATTCAAGCCTGAGGAGATCCCCCCATGAACGCTGCCCTCGACGTTCTGCAATCGACCCATCAGCACATCAACCGCGACCGGTTATGGCAGTCGCTGATGGACCTGGCCAAACTCGGCGCCACCCCCAAGGGCGGGGTGTGCCGCCTGGCCCTCACCGACCTCGACCGCAAGGCCCGCGACCTGTTCGTGCAGTGGTGCGAGGAGGCCGGTTGCACGGTGACCGTCGACGGCATCGGTAATATTTTCGCCCGACGCCCAGGGCGCAATCCCGACCTGCCGCCGGTGATGACCGGCAGCCATATCGACACCCAGCCCACTGGGGGCAAGTTCGATGGTTGCTTCGGTGTGTTGGCTGGTGTGGAAGTACTGCGCACCCTCAACGACCTCAAGCTCGAAACCGAGGCGCCACTGGAGGTGGTGGTGTGGACCAACGAAGAAGGCTCGCGTTTTCCACCGTGCATGATGGGCTCCGGGGTGTTCGCCAAGAAATTCACCCTGGCCGATACCCTGGCCAAGGTGGATGCGGACGGCGTCTCGGTCGGCGAAGCGCTGAACGCCATCGGTTATGCAGGCACGCGCCC
Source organism: Pseudomonas orientalis (assembly GCF_001439815.1). GTDB lineage: Bacteria > Pseudomonadota > Gammaproteobacteria > Pseudomonadales > Pseudomonadaceae > Aquipseudomonas > Aquipseudomonas orientalis. The sequence goes on from NZ_JYLM01000001.1 coordinate 750,084, forward strand.
TGAGAGCGGGCACACAGTCGGCGCTTATTTCGAGGCGCATATCGAGCAGGGGCCGATTCTCGAGGATGAGAAAAAAACCATCGGCGTGGTGCTCGGAGCCCTCGGGCAGAAGTGGTTCGACCTGAAGCTGCGAGGCGTGGAAGCGCACGCCGGACCGACGCCGATGCACCTTCGCAAGGATGCGCTGGTGGGCGCCGCCGCGGTGGTCGCCGCAGTAAATGCAGCGGCATTGCAGCACCAGCCGCATGCCTGCGGGACCGTGGGTTGCCTGCAGGCGTATCCCGGTTCGCGCAATGTGATTCCTGGTGAAGTGCGCATGACCCTGGATTTTCGTCACCTGGAGCCGGCGCGCCTGGATTCGATGATTGCCCAGGTGCGCAAGGTGATCGATGACACCTGCGCCAAACATGGGTTGAGCTTTGAACTGGAACCCACCGCCGACTTCCCGCCGCTGTATTTCGACCCGGGCTGTGTGGATGCCGTGCGCGATGCGGCCAATGGCCTGGGACTGTCGAACATGGACATTGTCAGCGGGGCAGGGCACGACGCGATTTTCGTCGCCGAGCTGGGCCCGGCGGGGATGATCTTTGTGCCGTGTGAGGGTGGCATCAGCCACAACGAAATCGAGAATGCCGCGCCGGATGACCTGGCGGCGGGGTGTGCGGTGTTGTTGAGGGCGATGTTAGCGGCTTCAGCAGCCATCGCCAGCGGCAAGCTCGCGGCCTGAAATGCGGTAAAAAGAATGTGGGAGAGGGCTTGCCCCCGATGGCGGTGTATCAGTCACCAGATTTATTGAATGACCCACCGCTATCGGGGGCAAGCCCCCTCCCACATTTGAACTGTATTGGACGTTAGACCCAAATGGCATCCCACAAGGGGTAATCGCCAATCCGCTCGACCAACCCTGCCCGCAATGGATTGGCCACTACATAGCGGGCCATTTTCACAAGGTCATCCTCTTTGCGCAGCGCCCGGTCGTGGAAGCTTTCCTGCCATAGCCGGCCTTTGCGTCCAGCGGTGCCGTTGACGGTTCGTGTACTCCTGGATTTTACCTGGCACATCAGGTTTGCCAGCGAGCCTTTTTTCAACTCGATGATCCAGTGGAAATGGTCGGGCATGATGACCCATGCCAGGGAGTTTGCCAGCCCTTGGTGCTGAGCGATCCGAAACTGCCAGACCACCAGGCGACCGAGATGGAAATTGTTGAATATCGGTATGCGTTCGTGAGTGTTGGTGGTGATGAGGTAGATACGGTTGGGTTCGCTGAAACGTCCGATGCGCAGGCGGTGTGACGCGGGTAAATCTGCCATTCCCTGGCCCTCTCAACAAGTGTCTGGAGAGGCTAGGTCGCCGAGCAAGAGGTCGGCGGACAGGCTTTTGGCAGGATGTGTCTGGAGGGCCGCTATCGGGGGCAAGCCCCCTCCCACAGGGGCTCAGCTCGGTTCATACATTGTGTGTCTGGCGCGGAACCAGTGTGGGAGGGGGCTTGCCCCCGATTGGGGTTTCAATCACAGCCTCAGGCGCCGGGTTGCCATCCACCCCCCAACGCCGTCACCAACCCCACGCTCGCCTGCAACTGCCGCGTCTGCACTGCCTGCAACGTCCTCTGCGCCTGCAAGGCCGCCGTCTGCGCGGTGACCACATCCAGATAACTCACGGCTCCCGCCTCATAGCTGTTCATCGCCAGCGCTTGAGTGTGCTGCGCCGCATGCGCCGCGGCCTGTTCATCCTGGGCCTGCTGCTGCAAGTCGCGCAGTTGTGCAAGGTTGTCTTCCACCTCGCGCACGGCTTTCAAGACCTGGCTGCGGTACTGCGCGGACGCTTCTTCAAACTCGGCCTTGGCCTGGCGTTCGTTGGCACTCAAGCGCCCGCCATCAAGGATGGGCAGGTTCATCAGCGGCCCCAGCGCCCAATAGCGATTGCCCGCTGAAAGCAGATTGCCCACGCCCTGCGTCTGGCCGCCAATCAACCCCGTCAGGCTGAAGTCCGGATACCACGCCGCCTTGGCCACGCCGATAGAGGCATTGGCTGCGAACACTCGTCGTTCCGCCGCTGCGATATCCGGGCGACGTTGCAGCAGGAGGCTCGGCAGCTGCGATGGAATCCCTGGCAAGGCCATCAACTGCGGGCTGGGCGGCAATGAAAAAGTGCTGGCCGCCACGCCGACCAATTCGCCGATGGCATGCTCGGTCAGGTTGCGCTGCCCGCGTACTTCATCCAGCTGCGCCTTGGCCTCGGCCAGTTGATTTTGCGCACGGGTGAGGTCCAGTTCCGACGCGATCTGGCCTTCATAACGGCTGCGGGTAAGTTGCAATGCCTGGCTGAAATCCTCCAGCGAGTGCGTGAGAATCCGGCTCTGCGCATCCAGCCCGTTGAGCTGCACATACAGCGTTGCCAACTGGCGTTGCAGGCTCAGGCGCGCCACGGCCAGGTCATCCCCGGATGCCTGGGCCTGGGCATCGCCGGCCGCGACCTGGTTGCGGATCCTGCCCCACAGGTCCAGCTCGTAGCTCAACGAGAATCCGGCGGTGTCGCTGTTGTACACCGACGGTTGCGTCGTGCCGCGCAACGGCCTCGAATCCGACTGGCGCTGGCGCAACGGCTGGGCGCTGGCGGTGATCTGCGGGAACAGTCCCGCATGCAACTGGCTGGCATATGCCTGGGACGCATCGAAATGCGCCAGCGCCGCGGCCAGGTCCGGGTTGGCCTTGAGCAGTTGCTGTTGCAGCGCATCGAGCGTTGGGTCGTTGTACAGCTTCCACCACTGCGGCGCCAATGGGTCGGACGGCTGCGCGCTGTGCCATGGGCCATCGCTGGTCTGTTCGCGATAGCCCGCCGGCAGGTCAACCGACGGCACTTGATAGGCGGGCGCCATGGAGCAGCCTTGCAAGGCCAGCAGCATCAATGCCGCAAACGGGTTAAGCCTTGGGCGCATGGGCACCCCCGGTGGCATCGGCCAGTTGGACCGGGTCGCCTTCGCGCAGGGCATCGGGCGGGTTGTCGATGATGCGGTCGGCGGGTTTCAGGCCCTGGTCGATCACCAGGCGCTCGCCCAGGTCCAGGCCGATATGAATGGCTTGCAGGTGCACATGGTTGTGCCCGTCCAGTACCGCGACCTGGGTGCCCTGGGCGCGGAAGATCAACGCGCTGGCCGGGATGCTCACACCGTGGGTGTCCGCCGGAATCGGCAAGGTCGCTTCGGCATAGTCGCCGGGCAGCAGTTCACCGTTCGGGTTGTCGACGACGAACTGCGCGAGCAGGGTGCCGGAGCGTCGGTCGATAGCCGTGGAGTCGCCGATCAGGCGCGCCTTGAAGTGCTCGCCCGGATGTTCGGGCACCGTCAGCTCGGCTTCCAGGCCTGGGTGGATTACCGCCGCGTAGTTCTGTGGCACCGGCACGTACAGGCGCAATTGGTGCGTGTCGGCAAGGCTGAACAGCTCCGGATCGCTGTCGGTGTCGGCCTTGATCAACTGGCCGATGTCGGTGTTGCGCGCGGTGATGGTGCCGGCGAAGGGCGCGCGCAGGGTCTTGTAGCTTTCCAGTGCGCACAGCCGCGCATAGTCGGCGGCGGCCGCCTGGGCATTGGCTTTGGCGGCGGCGGCATCCGAGGCTTTCTCATCGGCTTCCTGGCGCGACACGGAATGGCTGGTCAACAGGTTTTGCCAGCGCGTTGCGGTGGTGGCGGCCAGGCGCGCATTCGCCTGTTCCTGGACCAGGTGGGCGTGGGTTTGCGCCAGTTGCTGGTCAAGGTCCGGGCTGTCGATTTGCGCGAGGATTTGCCCGGCCTGGACCTGGCTGCCGATATCGACTTTCCAGTCTTTCAAATAGCCGCTGACCCGCGCATGGATCGGCGCCTTGCTCCAGGCCTCCAGGTGCGCCGGCAAACGCAGCGTATCGCCAGCGGCATTCTGTTCGGGCTGGAACACCATCACCTGGGGAATGGCCGCGGTTTCAGTCCAGGCGGTCACCGATTGTTCATGCAGCGTGCGGGCATGCAAGCCGTTGGCGACCAACAGGGCGGCCAGGGTCAGGCCGCCGACACCCATGAGCATCAGACGCTTGCGCGAGGGTTTTTGATCAGACGACATGGGACGTTTCTCCAGCAATAGCGCGAGTAGGGTGACGACCGTGGACCAGGCTGAAGACCACGGGAACAAACAACAAAGTGGCGATGGTGGCGAAAATCAGGCCGCCGATCACGGCGCGGCCCAGTGGCGCGTTCTGCTCCTCGGACAGCGCCAGGGGCAGCATGCCGATGATCATCGCCAGGGCGGTCATGCACACCGGGCGAAAGCGCGTGTAACCGGCCTCCATCGCCGCTTTCAAGGCATCGCCATGTTCGGCCAGGCGTTCACGACAGAAGCTCACCACCAGGATCGAGTTGGCGGTGGCCACGCCCATGCACAAGATCGCGCCGGTCAGGGCCGGCACCGACAACGAGGTGCCGCTGAGGAACAGCATCCACACGATCCCCGCCAGTGCCGCGGGCAACGCGGTGATGATCACAAAGGGGTCGGCCCAGGATTGGAAGTTGACCACGATCAGCAGGTAGATCAGCACCACGGCGCCGAGCAGGCCGAAGCTCAAGCCGCTGAACGCCTCGTGCAACGCATCGATCTGCCCGTGCAGGCTGATCGTTGCGCCTTTGGGACGCATGGACGCCGTGTCATCCAGGACTTTTTGCACATCGCGTGCGACGCCGCCGAGGTCGCGGCCCTGCACGTTGGCATACAGGTCCAGGGTGGGTTCGATGTTGTAGTGGGTCACCACCGCCGGGCTTTGTACCCGCGAAATAGTCGCCACGCCGCCGAGGATCTGGGACTGGCCATCGGCCCCGGTTACCGGCAGTGCTTCCAGCGAGGGCAGGCTGTCGAGGCGGTATTGCGGCGTAGCGGCCACGATCGAGTAGGACACGCCATTGGCCGGATTCAGCCAGAACGTGGGCGCCACCTGGGAGCTGCCGGCGAGGGAGGCGACCATGCTGTTGGTCACGTCTTTTTCGGTGATGCCCAGGCCATTGGCGCGCAGGCGGTCCACATTCACTTGCAGCGACGGGTAACCGGTGGACTGCTGGATCCGCAGGTCGGCGATGCCGGGGACGTGTTGCAGGCGCCGTTCGAGTTCCACGGCATAGGCGCGGTTTTCTGCATCGTTGCGCCCGGAAATCTTGACGTCCAGCGGTGCCGGCGCGCCGAAGTTGAGGATCTGGCTGCTGATGTCCGCCGGCAGGAACGCAAAATGGCTGCCGGGGAAGCTTTGCGGCAGGGCTTCACGCAGTCGTTTCACGTAATCGGCGGTGGGCGCGTGGTCCTTTTTCAGCGTGACCTGGATATCGCCGTCCTGCGGGCCGATGGTGCCGCTGCTGCTGTAGGCCATGTCGATGCCGCTGAGCGGGATGCCGATGTTGTCGACGACCGTGTCCAGCTCCTGCGCCGGGATCACCTCGCGAATCCGCGCTTCGATGCGGTCGAACGCGGCGGCGCTTTCCTCGATACGCGTACCCAGCGGCAGGCGCACATGCAGCGCCAGTGCGCCGGCATCGGTGGCCGGGAAAAAATCCTGGCCCAGGCTCGGCAGCAACACGAACGAGGCCAGCACGCAGGCGAGAAAACCGACGATAAAGCGCTTGCGCGCGCCGAGCGCGAGCATCAGCAGGCCATGGTAAGTGTCGCGGATGTTCGAGAAATGCCGTTCGAACCCCTGCTGGAAATTCAGTACCCCTTGCAGCACGGCATGGCGCGGCTTGCGGTGCTGTTCGCCCTCGTGGTGGTTGATGAATGGATCTTCCGGATGATGCCCCAGGCCTTGCTCCGGTACGTGGGGCTTGAGCAGAAACATCGCCAGGGTCGGCACCAGGGTGCGCGAGAGAATGAACGAGCTGGCCATGGCGAAGATCACCGCCAGCGCCATCGGCCGGAACAGGTACCCGGCGATGCCTTGCAGCAGGAACATCGGCACGAACACGATGCAGATGCACAGCAGCGAGACGAACGCCGGGCCGACGATTTGTGCGGCACCGTCGAGGATCGCGGTCTTCACCGCCTTGCCTTGTTCCAGGTGCCAGTTGATGTTCTCGATGGTCACTGTGGCGTCGTCCACCAGAATGCCCACCGCCAGTGCCAGCCCGCCCAGGGTCATCACATTCAGGGTTTGTCCGCTGACCGCCAGCAGCGCGATGGCCGACAGCACCGCCAGCGGAATCGACGCGGCGATGATCAGCGTCGAGCGCCAGCTGCCGAGAAACAGCAGGATCATCGCGCTGGTCAGCAGGGCGGCGATGATGCCTTCCTGGGCCACGCTGCCTACCGACTGTTTGACGAACACCGAGGCGTCGCCCAGCAGTGAGGTCTTCAGCGACGGCGGCAGGGTTTCGTTGATGCGCGGCAGCATCTGGCGGATGCCGTCGATGATCGAGAGCGTAGAGATACTGCCGTTCTTCAACGCCGGCATCAGTACCGCGCGGTGGCCGTCGACGCGCACGATATTGGTCTGCGGTGGCGAGCCGTCCCGCACGTGGGCCACTTGGCCGATGGTGATAATCGCGCCGTCGACGTTCTTGATCGGCAAATCATTGAGCTCATCGATGGCCTTGGGGCTGTTGTTCAGCAGGATCGTGTATTCGTTGGGGCCGAGCTTGGCGGTGCCCACCGGGATGATCTGGTTCTGCAGCGCCAGGGCGTTGCCCACGTCCTGGGCCGACAAACCCTTGGCCGCCAGGGCCTGGGGATCGAGGTCCAGGGTGATCTGGCGCTGCTTGCCGCCCATTGGCGTGGGCATCGCCAGGCCGGGCAGGGCGCTCAGCGGCAGGCGGATATTGTTCTGCACCAGGTCGCGGATCCTGGCTTCCGACAGGCTCGGGCTGGAGAACGCCATTTGCAGGATCGGTACTGTAGAGGCGCTGTAATTTAGAATCAGCGGTGGAGTAATGCCCGGTGGCATCTGCTTGAGCACGGTCTGTGACACCGCCGTGACCTGGGCGTTGGCGGTGCGGATATCCACGCCGGGCTGGAAGAAGATCTTGACGATGCCCATGCCCGGCAGGGATTGCGATTCGATATGTTCGATGTCGTTGACGGTCGTGCTCAGGGAGCGTTCGTAGGTGTAGATCACCCGCCCGGCCATGGCGTCCGGCGACAGGCCGTTGTATTGCCAGACCACGGCGACCACCGGAATACCGATATCGGGGAACACATCCGTGGGCGTACGCAGGGCCGCCATGGGCCCGATGATGCAGATGAATATGGCCAGCACGATAAACGTGTACGGCTTGTGCAGTGCGGTCTTTACCAGCCCGAGCATGCGTGAGTCTCCGAAAAAAACAGGATTGCAAACCCCGGCAGTCTTGCCCGACCCAACTAACACGCACCTTTCAGCCAGGTGAAGGAAGATTTAGGTAACGGCTGAAGATCCTTTCATTTGTATTCATTTGTTCTACAAACGGCGGCTCTTCAAGCTTGCCAGCCATCGAATACGCTTTTTTACCGATGTGCTTTGGAGCCCTGCCATGTCACCGAGAACCCTGTTGTTGATTCCCACCCTTGCGGCTGTTGTATTGCTGTCGGCATGTGCCGGTCCGATCCCCAAGGCCGACCCGAGCCAAGCCTGGATCGGCTTGAAGGAGGAAGCGCCGAATGACCTTCTGGCCGAGCGCGTCGACGGCCAGCGCGTGGATGACGGGCGCTACTTTGAAGTAAGCCCCGGGGACCATCGCCTGGACGTGACGCTGTTCGAGGAAGAGCCCGGCGACGATAACCAGCAGGACTGCCAGGGCCGGGTCGAGTACAAGCATTTCAAGGCGGGTGAGCATTACACCCTGGAGGAGTCGAGCCTGGGCACTACCGTGCGCGCAGCGCTCAAGGATGGGCACGGCAAGGAAGTCGCCGCCACGCAAGACTTCAATTGCATGCCCGGCTAGGCATGGTGCGCCGTCGCCTTGTTCGGCTTGGCCGGCGCAGCGGGTTTGACGTGGGGGTGATGATGCCGGCGCGTCACGCGCATGACCCCCCACAACATGGCGGCGGCCACCGCCAGCCAACCGCAGATCAACAGGAAAATCGTCGTTGCAAGGCTCATTCAGGCCTCCCTTCACCCCGTCCGGGGTACACACAGTCTTCTCAATGGACAGTCTAGCTACCCGGCGGTTGCCTGCTATTGACCAATGGTCGTGTCCGTCCAACGTGTTTGCTCTATGGCGGGCGTTTTATCGACACTTGAGGCTATACCCCTGCCCAAGAGCGTCCTATGATCGGGGCCCTCACCGGCAGTTGATCAAGAGAGTCAAACATTGCGCTTACGGTCGAACCTCAAAACAACCCTCCTGCTGGCCTGTGCCCTGGGGCTGACGGCCTGTTCCAGCCAGCCCTCGAAACTCCCCGGCCTGCCGGAGCGGGTTGAACTCAACGGCGTGCCGACCTTTCGCAGCGAGGCTTATCAGAGCGGTCCTACGGCTCTGGCCAGCATGCTGTCGCAACAAGGCATTGTCATGACACCGGGGCTGCTCGATAAGCCGCTGCGCCTGCCGGGTGCCGAAGCGGACCTTGAGCGCAACATGCAAAAGCTGGCGCGTGAGTACGGGCTGATGGTGTATCCGCTGGAGGCCAGGCTCACCGCTGTGTTGGCGCAGGTGGCGGCCGGTTACCCGGTGATGGCACGCATCAACTCCAGCTTCTGGTCCGGGCCACGCTATGTCGTGGTGGTGGGGTTCAATCAGCAGAAGAGCACGGTGCTGCTGCGTTCCGGCAGGGAGCGGCGATTGATGATGCGCTTCAGTGACTTTGAGTCGGCGTGGAAGAGCGCGGGACATTGGGCGATCCTGACCCAGCGTCCGAGCCAGTTGCCGGCGAATGTGGATGCGCAGCGCTGGCGGGAGGCGGCGAACGCAACGGCGCAGGCCGGGCAGGAACAGGCGGCGGCCCAGGCGCTAAAAGTCCTGGCAGAACGAAAATAATAAATGTGGGAGGGGGCTTGCCCCCGATGGCGGTGGATCAGTAGATATTCATGTATCTGACCCACCGCTATCGGGGGCAAGCCCCCTCCCACATTTGATCGGTGTTGTCAGTTGACTAGCGGCGCACTTCTGCCACACCCGCACGGTTCTTCAGATTCTTGTCAGCCTTGTAGCGCAATGCCACATCCGGCACCGCGCCGCCCTTGCCGGTCTCGACCCAGCTGCGAATACGGCTGGCATCGGCAAAGTGAGTGAACTTGCCAAAGGCATCCAGGATCACCAGCGACACCGGGCGGTTACCCATGCTCGTGACCAGCACCAGGCAATGCCCGGCCTGGTTGGTAAAGCCGGTCTTGGTCAGCTTGATGTCCCAATTGGCACGATTGATCAGGTGATCGGTGTTGGAGAAACCCAGGGTGTAGTTGGGCTTGCGGAACGCCACGGTCTTTTCCTTGGTGGTGCTCAACTGGCTCAACATCGGGAATTTGCGCGCATAGGCCAGCAACTTGCTCAGGTCGCGGGCGGTCGAGACGTTGTGGATCGACAGGCCGGTAGGCTCCACGTAATGGGTGCTGGTCATGCCCAGCGCCTTGGCCTTGGCGTTCATCGCCGCAATGAACGCCGCGTAGCCGCCCGGGTAATGGTGGGCCAGGCTCGCGGCGGCGCGGTTTTCCGAGGACATCAGCGCGATCAGCAGCATTTCCTTGCGTGGCATCTGGCTGCCGATCTTCACGCGGGAGAACACGCCTTTCATTTCCGGCGTGTCGGTGATGTTGATGTCGATGTATTCATCCATGTTCTGCTTGGCTTCCAGCACGATCAGGCCGGTCATCAGCTTGCTGACGGACGCGATGGGCACTACCACGTCGGGGTTGCTGGCATAGATGACTTTGTTGGTCTGCAAATCCACCAGCATGGCGCTGCCGGAAGCGATTTGCAGTTTGGAAGCGTCACGCGGGGCCAGGGTGGATTCGGCGGCGTGGGCGAAGGTGCCTGCGAAAGCAAAAAACAGGCTGACGAGAGAAAGACGAATTTTCACGCGGATGAACTCGCTAAAGAAAGTAAGGAAATACCGTGTGGACACGGGTTTTATGAAAAATGACGTTACATTCTAGGAGTATGGATCAGAAACTGTCGAATGTTCTTCCAGAACCAGACGAAAGTGCTTAAAAACTAAGAAAAAACAGTTTTTCTCCTGGCAATAAAAAGCCCTGCGATAAGGCAGGGCTTTTTCAGTACGCCTGGTTATTAGCTGTGCAGGGTTTCAGCGGCATACAGCGTATTTTCCAGCAGGCACGCTCGGGTCATCGGGCCTACACCGCCCGGAACCGGCGTGATCCAGCCGGCGCGGGGCAGGGCGGTCTCGTAGACCACGTCGCCCACCAGCTTGCCGTCGTCCTGGCGGTTGATGCCGACGTCAATGACGATGGCGCCTTCCTTGATCCACTCACCTTTTACCAGGCCTGGCTTGCCGGCGGCGACCACGACCAGATCGGCGCGGCCAACGTGGCCGGCGAGGTCCTTGGTGAAGCGATGGGTGACGGTCACGGTGCAACCGGCCAGCAACAGTTCCATGGCCATCGGGCGGCCGACGATATTCGATGCGCCAACCACGACTGCGTCGAGGCCATACAGATCAACCCCGGTGCTTTCCAGCAGGGTCATGATGCCTTTGGGCGTGCAGGGGCGCAGCAGCGGGATGCGCTGGGCCAGGCGACCGACGTTATAAGGATGGAAACCATCGACGTCTTTGTCCGGGCGGATGCGTTCCAGCAGTTGGGAAGCGTCCAGATGCTCGGGCAGCGGCAACTGCAGCAGGATGCCGTCCATGCCCGGGTCATCGTTGAGGCTGTCAATCAGGTCGGTCAGGGCCTGTTGAGTGGTGTCCGAAGGCAAGTCGTAGGCTTTGGAAATGAAGCCGACCTCTTCACAGTCTTTACGCTTGTGCGAGACATAAACCTGAGAGGCAGGATCGCTGCCGACCAGGATCACCGCGAGGCCGGGCGTGCGCAGGCCTTGCTGGCGACGCTCGGTGACGCGTTTGGCGATCTGCTGGCGCAGGCTGGCGGCGATTGATTTGCCGTCGATAAGTTGTGCAGTCATTACGCGTGATTAACCATCGAGAGGGGGAAGAAAAGTGCGCGCATTCTCGCACGCCAGGGCGCGAGGGCAAAGGCGCTTGGTCTGCAAATTGGCCTAAGCCCTTAAATAAAATCAGTTTTTTTCAAAAAAGATTTGACGGGTTTCAGGTCGCTCTATACTATTCGTCGCACTTGTCGGGCACAGCCTAGCACTGGTTAGAAAGTCGAGCAGAATTGTTGTCCTGCAAGGCTGGAAACACTTAGTTTGTAATCCTCCAAGAGTACAGATTAATCAGGCGCCCGTAGCTCAGCTGGATAGAGCATCCGCCTTCTAAGCGGATGGTCGCAGGTTCGAGTCCTGCCGGGTGCGCCATTAGGCAGCTTTGGCACAAGTAGCGCTAGATGGTGGGCGTAGCTCAGTTGGTAGAGCACGGGATTGTGACTCCCGTTGTCGAGGGTTCGATCCCCTTCGTCCACCCCATATTTTGAAAAGGCGCCAGATTAATCGTCTGGCGCCTTTGCTTTAAGAGCTTCAAGCGCGGATGTGGTGGAATTGGTAGACACACTGGATTTAGGTTCCAGCGCCGCGAGGCGTAAGAGTTCGAGTCTCTTCATCCGCACCAAATAAAGCTCGGTCCCGTCGAAAGGCAGGGAAGGGTTCAACAAAGAAGTGGTTTGGTTTCTTTGTTAACGCAATATGGTGGGCGTAGCTCAGTTGGTAGAGCACGGGATTGTGACTCCCGTTGTCGAGGGTTCGATCCCCTTCGTCCACCCCATATTCGAAAGGCGCCAGATTTAACAGTCTGGCGCCTTTTTTGGTTTTGGCGGTTTGATAGTTCGGCGGTCGCGGTAGTGGGCCCCATCGGCAGCGCGTTTCGTCGCATTTGTGTATCTCGATGATGCCGCGTTGCCTGCTCGCGCCGTTCGCGGGGCGCGCCGTCAGGGAGATGAATGGCTGCTCTTCTTTATATAGAAGGGCGGCGCAGAGCCCTGGCGCAATTGGCTGTATTTGTCACCGGGGCGAGGTACTTCAGTGCCTTCGTACCGATAAATTGCCGGCTGTTTTCAGGTGTATTTCCAGTAGGGTGACTTCTTGAGTTTGACCCACTAGAATGCATGCCCTTGATTGGGGTCGGAAATGGCCGGCTAATGTCTGTGCAACGAGGAATATCCATGCAAGTTTCTGTTGAAAATACTACTGCTCTCGAGCGCCGCCTGAGCATCACCGTGCCGGCAGAGCGTATCGAGACTGCGGTCAACAAGCGTCTGCAGCAGACTGCCCAGAAGGCCAAGATCGCTGGTTTCCGTCCAGGCAAAGTGCCGATGAGCGAAATCAAGCGTCGTTTTGGTGCCGATGCGCGCCAGGAAGCTGTAGGTGACGTGATCCAGGCTTCCTTCTACGAAGCCGTTGTCGAGCAGAAGCTGAACCCGGCGGGCTCGCCTTCGATCGAACCCAAGTCCCTGGAAGCTGGCAAGGACCTGGAATACGTTGCTACTTTCGAAGTCTTCCCAGAGTTTGAAGTGGCCGGTTTTGAAGGCATCGAAATCGAGCGCCTGAGCGCCGACGTCGCTGATTCGGACCTGGACAACATGCTGGAAATCCTGCGCAAGCAGAACACCCGTTTCGAAGTGGCCGAGCGTGCCGCCCAGAACGAAGACCAGCTGAACATCGATTTCGTTGGCAAGGTTGACGGCGAGGTATTCGCTGGCGGCTCCGCCAAGGGCACTCAGCTGGTGCTGGGCTCCAACCGCATGATCCCGGGCTTCGAAGACGGCCTGGTCGGCGCCAAGGCCGGTGAAGAGCGCGTTCTGAACCTGCAATTCCCTGCTGACTACCAGAACCTGGACCTGGCCGGCAAAGCCGCCGAGTTCACCGTGACCGTCAACAGCGTTTCCGAGCCTAAGCTGCCAGAGCTGAACGAAGAGTTCTTCGCTCAATTCGGCATCAAGGAAACCGGCATCGAAGGCTTCCGCACCGAAGTTCGCAAGAACATGGAGCGCGAGCTGCGCCAGGCCATCAAGTCCAAGGTCAAGAACCAGGTCATGGACGGTCTGCTGGCCGCCAACCCGATCGAAGTGCCCAAGGCACTGCTGTCCAACGAAGTGGATCGCCTGCGCGTTCAAGCGGTTCAGCAGTTTGGTGGCAACATCAAGCCTGACCAACTGCCGGCCGAGCTGTTCGAAGAGCAAGCCAAGCGCCGCGTCGTGCTGGGCCTGATCGTGGCTGAAGTGGTCAAGCAGTTCGACCTCAAGCCTGACGAAGACCGTGTTCGCGAAATGATCCAGGAAATGGCCTCGGCCTACCAGGAACCTGAGCAGGTCGTGGCTTGGTACTACAAGAACGACCAGCAACTGAACGAAGTACGTTCGGTTGTGCTTGAAGAACAAGTTGTGGATACTGTTCTGCAGAAGGCTAAGGTGACCGATAAAGCGGTCTCTTACGAAGAAGCAGTCAAACCGGCGGAAGCAGCACAAGCCGACTGATTGTCCAACTCGTTGGAAATTCAACCATAAGCCAGCCTCGCGCTGGCTTATGCGTTTTCAAGACATGACTATTTGGGAGTAACTGCAGAGCATGTTCCGTAATTCCTATATTCAGCAGAACTCTGATATCCAGGCCGCAGGCGGCCTGGTCCCGATGGTTGTCGAGCAGTCCGCTCGTGGTGAACGCGCCTACGACATCTACTCGCGCCTGCTCAAGGAGCGAGTGATCTTTCTGGTCGGCCCGGTAGAGGACTACATGGCCAACCTGATCTGTGCGCAGCTGCTGTTCCTTGAAGCGGAAAACCCGGACAAGGACATCCATCTCTACATCAACTCGCCGGGCGGTTCGGTGACGGCGGGCATGTCGATCTACGACACCATGCAGTTCATCAAGCCAAACGTGTCGACTACCTGCATTGGCCAGGCCTGCAGCATGGGTGCATTCCTGCTGACCGCCGGCGCCGAGGGCAAGCGTTACTGCCTGCCGAACTCACGCGTGATGATTCACCAGCCACTGGGCGGTTTCCAGGGCCAGGCATCGGACATCGAAATCCATGCCAAGGAAATCCTCTTCATTCGTGAGCGCCTCAACACGCTGATGGCCAAGCACAGCGGGCACACACTTGAAGAAATCGAGCGTGATACCAACCGTGATAACTTCATGAGCGCTGAAGCCGCCCGTGAATACGGGTTGATCGACGCAGTGATCGAAAAGCGCCCCGCTTAATATAAGCCGCTCAAAATAGGGCTGGTCGGCATGTCCGACCACTGGCGGGCTTGAAAAAGCCCGCATAAGCCTTCATCTTGTGTTGCAAGCCTATCGGATTTGGATCGAACGAATGACTGACACCCGCAACGGCGAGGACAACGGCAAGCTGCTCTATTGCTCCTTCTGTGGCAAAAGCCAGCATGAAGTACGCAAATTGATTGCCGGCCCCTCGGTGTTTATCTGCGACGAATGCGTCGACCTGTGCAATGACATCATCCGCGAGGAGGTGCAGGAAGCCCAGGCCGAGAGCAGTGCGCACAAACTCCCATCGCCTAAAGAAATCAGCGGCATCCTTGACCAGTACGTGATTGGTCAGGAGCGTGCAAAGAAGGTTCTGGCCGTAGCGGTGTACAACCACTACAAGCGCTTGAACCAGCGTGACAAGAAAGGCGACGAAGTCGAACTCGGCAAGAGTAACATCCTGCTGATCGGCCCTACAGGCTCGGGTAAGACCCTGCTTGCGGAAACCCTCGCTCGCCTGCTGAACGTTCCGTTCACCATCGCCGACGCCACCACCCTCACCGAGGCGGGTTACGTGGGTGAAGATGTCGAGAACATCATTCAGAAGCTGCTGCAGAAGTGCGACTACGACGTAGAGAAGGCCCAGATGGGTATTGTCTACATCGACGAAATTGACAAGATTTCGCGCAAGTCGGACAACCCGTCGATCACTCGGGATGTTTCCGGTGAAGGCGTACAGCAGGCTCTGTTGAAGCTGATCGAAGGCACGGTCGCTTCGGTACCGCCGCAAGGTGGCCGCAAGCACCCGCAGCAGGAATTCCTGCAGGTCGATACGCGTAACATCCTGTTTATCTGTGGCGGTGCGTTCTCCGGGCTGGAAAAGGTCATCCAACAGCGTTCCACGCGTGGTGGCATCGGTTTCGGCGCGGAAGTGCGCAGCAAGGAAGAAGGCAAGAAGGTGGGCGAGTCCCTGCGTGAAGTCGAACCTGACGATCTGGTCAAGTTCGGTCTGATCCCGGAATTCGTCGGTCGTCTGCCGGTCCTGGCGACGCTGGACGAGCTGGATGAGGCGGCGTTGATTCAGATCCTCACCGAGCCGAAAAACGCCCTGACCAAGCAGTACGCCAAACTGTTCGAGATGGAAGGTGTGGACCTCGAGTTCCGTACCGACGCGCTCAAATCAGTGGCCAAGCGCGCCCTGGAGCGCAAGACCGGCGCACGTGGTCTGCGCTCGATCCTTGAAGGCGTGTTGCTCGATACCATGTACGAAATCCCCTCGCAGTCCGAGGTGAGCAAAGTGGTGATCGACGAAAGCGTTATCGAAGGCAAGTCCAAGCCACTGTATATCTATGAAAACAGTGAGCCGGCTGCCAAGGCTGCACCTGACGCGTAAGCGTCTTTGCAGTGGCGGTACAAGCAAGGGGCCTTTTGGGGCCCCTTGTTTTTTTGGGGTGTTTTTGCATGACGGCTGATTAAATCGCGTTTATTCATGCGTTTAACTGCTGGCATTGAGCTTGTTTTTTTTGCATGCAACCCCCATCTTGGTTTCAAGCTTATTTTTGAACTGTCATAGAGGCGAAATCATGAAGACAACCATCGAATTGCCTCTCCTGCCGTTGCGTGATGTCGTCGTCTATCCGCACATGGTTATCCCGCTGTTCGTGGGGCGCGAGAAGTCTATCGAAGCCCTCGAGGCCGCGATGACGGGCGACAAGCAGATCCTGCTGCTGGCCCAGAAGAATCCTGCTGATGATGATCCGGGCGAAGACGCCCTGTATCGCGTCGGCACCGTTGCGACTGTGCTGCAATTGCTCAAGCTGCCCGACGGTACCGTCAAGGTACTGGTGGAAGGCGAGCAGCGCGGCGCGGTAGAGCGCTTCATGGAGGTGGACGGCCACCTGCGCGCCGAAGTGGCGCTGATCGACGAAGTCGAAGCCCCTGAGCGTGAATCCGAAGTCTTCGTGCGCAGCCTGCTTTCGCAGTTCGAGCAGTATGTGCAACTGGGCAAGAAAGTCCCGGCTGAAGTCCTGTCGTCCCTCAACAGCATTGATGAACCGAGCCGCCTGGTTGACACCATGGCTGCGCACATGGCGCTGAAAATCGAGCAGAAGCAGGACATCCTCGAAATCATCGACCTGTCGGCCCGTGTCGAGCATGTGCTGGCATTGCTGGATGGCGAAATTGACCTGCTGCAGGTCGAGAAGCGCATCCGTGGCCGCGTGAAGAAACAGATGGAGCGCAGCCAGCGCGAGTACTATTTGAATGAGCAGATGAAGGCCATTCAGAAAGAGCTCGGCGACGGCGAGGAAGGCCATAACGAGATCGAGGAGCTGAAAAAGCGTATCGATGCCGCCGGCCTGCCGAAGGACGCGCTGACCAAGGCGACGGCCGAGCTGAACAAGCT
Organism: Pseudomonas orientalis; assembly: GCF_001439815.1. Lineage (GTDB taxonomy): Bacteria > Pseudomonadota > Gammaproteobacteria > Pseudomonadales > Pseudomonadaceae > Aquipseudomonas > Aquipseudomonas orientalis. The sequence continues at coordinate 766,730 of NZ_JYLM01000001.1, forward strand.
CAAGCAAATGTCGCCGATGTCGGCCGAAGCCACCGTGGTTCGCTCCTACATCGATTGGCTGGTGCAGGTGCCGTGGAAAGCACAGACCAAGGTGCGCCTGGACCTGGCCCGCGCCGAGGAAATCCTCGATGCCGATCACTACGGCCTTGAAGAGGTCAAGGAACGGATCCTCGAATACCTTGCCGTGCAAAAGCGCGTGAAGAAAATTCGCGGTCCTGTGTTGTGCCTGGTCGGTCCTCCCGGGGTGGGTAAAACTTCTCTGGCGGAGTCCATCGCCAGCGCGACCAACCGCAAATTCGTGCGCATGGCCCTTGGCGGTGTGCGTGACGAAGCGGAAATCCGCGGACATCGCCGGACTTATATCGGTTCGATGCCAGGAAGATTGATTCAAAAGATGACCAAAGTGGGCGTGCGCAACCCGCTGTTCCTGCTCGATGAAATCGACAAAATGGGCAGTGATATGCGTGGCGATCCGGCCTCGGCGTTGCTCGAGGTGCTCGATCCCGAGCAGAACCACAACTTCAACGACCATTATCTGGAAGTCGACTACGACCTCTCCGACGTAATGTTCCTGTGCACCTCCAACTCCATGAACATTCCACCCGCCTTGCTGGACCGGATGGAGGTGATTCGTCTGCCGGGTTATACCGAAGACGAGAAGATCAACATTGCGATCAAATACCTCGCGCCCAAGCAGACGGCGGCCAATGGCCTGAAGAAAGGCGAGATCGAGTTTGACGTCGAAGCGATCCGAGACATCGTGCGCTATTACACCCGCGAGGCCGGTGTACGGGGCCTTGAACGCCAGATCGCGAAGATCTGCCGCAAGGCGGTCAAGGAACATGCACTGGAAAAACGCTTCCTGGTGAAGGTGACGGCCGATGCGCTGGAACATTTCCTCGGTGTGCGTAAATTCCGCTACGGCCTGGCCGAGCAGCAGGATCAGGTAGGGCAGGTGACTGGCCTGGCGTGGACCCAGGTGGGCGGCGAGTTGCTGACCATCGAAGCGGCCGTGATCCCGGGCAAGGGTCAGTTGATCAAGACCGGCTCCCTCGGCGACGTGATGGTCGAATCGATCACCGCCGCGCAGACCGTGGTGCGCAGCCGTGCCAAGAGCCTGGGTATCCCTCTGGATTTCCACCAGAAGCACGACACCCATATCCACATGCCGGAAGGGGCGACCCCGAAGGATGGCCCCAGCGCGGGTGTAGGCATGTGTACGGCCCTGGTGTCGGCATTGACCGGCATTCCGGTGCGTGCCGATGTGGCCATGACCGGTGAGATTACCCTGCGCGGCCAGGTATTGGCCATTGGTGGCCTGAAAGAGAAATTACTCGCCGCACACCGGGGTGGAATCAAGACCGTGATCATTCCCGAAGAGAATGTCCGCGACCTCAAGGAAATTCCTGACAATATTAAACAGGATCTTCAGATCAAACCGGTTAAATGGATTGACGAAGTCCTGCAAATTGCGCTGCAATACGCGCCGGAGCCCTTGCCGGATGTGGCTCCGGAGATTGTCGCGAAGGACGAAAAGCGCGAGTCGGATTCCAAGGAAAGAATTAGCACGCATTAAAGTGTTGGAGCCTGGGGGGCTTCCTTGACAGCTTTTTAGAGCCCTTGTTATAAAGCGGCTCTTAAGTGTCTGTAGGCCATCCAGCACTGGTTTTTGCTTTTTACCAAAAAAACTTAGAATCATACTCATAGATATATAAGGGGACTTAGAGTGAACAAGTCGGAACTGATTGATGCTATCGCTGCATCCGCTGATATCCCGAAAGCTGCTGCCGGCCGTGCGCTGGACGCAGTAATCGAATCCGTCACTGGCGCTCTGAAGGCCGGCGACTCCGTGGTACTGGTAGGCTTCGGTACTTTCTCTGTGACTGACCGCCCAGCTCGCACTGGCCGTAACCCACAGACCGGCAAAGCACTGCAAATCGCTGCTGCCAAGAAACCAGGTTTCAAAGCCGGTAAAGCCCTGAAAGAAGCCGTTAACTAAGCTTCGATCAAGCCTTTGCTTACCCGGGTCGGACGCAGGTCTGGCCTGGCAGCGGAGCGGTAGCTGGCCCGAGTATCCATCGGGTTGCCACGCCGGGGGTCAGAGTTCAAACCCCCGTCCGCTCCGCCAGTTACGAGAAGGCGCATCCTCGGATGCGCCTTTCTTCTATCCGGATTCTACCCACGCTCCACGGTTGCCAATTTTTGATGTTCAACCGTTTCTGGGGGACGCATGCTGCAAAATATCAGGGACAATTCACAAGGCTGGATTGCCAAGACCATTATCGGGATCATCGTCGCATTGATGGCGTTCACCGGTATCGAGGCTATTTTCCAGGCTTCGGGTAATAACAAGCAGGACGTGGCCAAGGTCAACGGTGAGGAAATCACCCAGACTGAATTGAGCCAGGCCGTTGATATGCAACGGCGCCAGCTGATGCAACAACTGGGCAAGGATTTCGATGCTTCCCTGTTGGACGAGAAGCTGCTGCGCGACGCGGCCCTCAAGGGCCTGATCGATCGCAAGCTGCTGCTGCAAGGCGCTGCGGATTCCAAGTTCGGCTTCTCGGAAGCGGCTTTGGACCAGGTGATCCTGCAGACGCCGGAGTTCCAAGTGGACGGCCAGTTCAACGCCGAGCGCTTTGACCAGGTGATTCGTCAACTGGGCTACAGCCGCCTGCAATTCCGTCAGATGATGACCCAGGAAATGCTGATCGGCCAGGTGCGCGCAGGCATCGCCGGCAGTGGTTTCGTGACCGATGCCGAGGTGCAGGCATTCGCCCGTCTGGAAAAACAGACGCGCGATTTCGCCACCGTCAACATCAAGGCTGACCCGGCAGCGGTGAAACTGACCGACGCCGAAGTCAAGGCCTACTACGACCAGCACGCCAAGGAGTTCATGACCCCGGACCAGGTCGTCATCGACTACCTGGAGCTGAAGAAGTCGTCCTTCTTCGACCAGGTCACCGTCAAGGACGATGAGCTGCAGGCCGCCTACGAGAAAGAAACCGCCAACCTCGCTGAACAGCGTCGTGCCGCGCACATTCTGATCGAAGTCAACGACAAGGTCACCGAGGCGCAAGCCAAGGCCAAGATCGAAGACATCCAGGCGCGCCTGGCCAAGGGCGAACAGTTTGACGCGCTGGCCAAGGAGTTCTCGCAGGATCCGGGCTCGGCCAACAACGGTGGCGATCTGGGCTTTGCCGGTCCCGGCGTCTACGATCCGGACTTCGAGACGGCGCTGTACGGCTTGAAGCAGGACCAGGTATCCGCGCCGGTGCGCTCAGCCTTCGGTTGGCACTTGATCAAGCTGTTGGGGGTTGAAGCGCCAGAGGTGCCGACGTTCGCCAGCCTGAAAGACAAACTGACCCGCGAGCTCAAGACCCAGCAGGTTGAACAGCGGTTTGTCGAAGCGACCAAGCAATTGGAAGATGCGGCATTCGAAGCCTCCGACCTGGCACAACCAGCGTCTGACTTGAAGCTGACTGTACACACCTCGGCGCCGTTCGGCCGGGAAGGTGGTGAAGGCGTCGCGGCCAACCGTGCCGTGGTCACCGCTGCGTTCAGTCCGGAAGTGCTGGATGAGGGGGCCAACAGCAGCGCCATCGAACTGGACCCTGAAACCATCATCGTGCTGCGCGCCAAAGAACACCTCAAGCCTGCCCAGCTGCCGCTGGAAAAGGTTGAGGCGGCGATCCGCACGCAGATGACCAAGGAGCGTGCGAGCGCTGCCGCCAAAACCCATGCCGACGAGTTGATCGCCAGCCTGCGTGATGGCAAGACCGCACTGGACCAGCCGATTGACGGCCAGGACTGGAAGGTGACCGAGGCGGCCACCCGTGCTCAGGAAGGCGTCGACCCTGCCGTGCTGCAAGCGCTGTTCCGCATGCCCAAGCCTGCCGCCAAGGGCAAGCCGACCTTCACCACCGTCACTCTGCGCGACGGTAGCCTGATGATCGTGCGCTTGAACGGCGTCAACGAAGCGGCAGCCCCTACGGACGAAGAAAAAGCGCAATACCGCCGCTTCCTCGCTTCCCGTATCGGCCAGCAGGACTTCGCGGCGTACCGCAAGCAGCTGGAAACCCAGGCAGACATCAAGAAGTTCTGATGTTGGCTTGAATAAAAAGACCCCGGCCTGAGAAGGCCGGGGTCTTTTTTTGCGCGCATTAAAGCCCGGGACTGCTCTTGATCGTTCCCACGCTCCGCGTGGGGATGCATCCCGTGACGCTCTGCGTCACTCTTGCGCAGGTGCCGGATTTTGCGCCGAGAGCAGGACGCGGAGCGTCCAGGGCGGCATTCCCACGCAGAGCGGGAACGATCAGCCTGGGACCGAGAACCTGAGCCTGCCCCAGGTCAGCCCGATGACTGCGGCCAGGGTCGAGGCCGTCAACACGCTCAGCTTGGCCGCCGACAGCAAGGCCGGGTCGGAGAACGCCAGGGACGAGATAAAGATCGACATGGTAAAACCAATCCCCGCCAACAGACCCACCAGGCCAACGCCCGCCCAGGTAACGCCGTCCGGCAGCTTGCAGAGGTTGAGCTTGACCAGCATGACACTCGCCAGCATCACCCCCAGGGGCTTGCCCAGCACCAGGGCGAAGATAACGCCCATGAACACGCCATGGGGCAGCGGATCGTCCAGGTTGAAGCCGCTCAGGCTTACGCCGGCGTTGGCCAGGGCGAACAGCGGCATCACGCCAAATGCCACCCACGGGTGCAACGCCGATTGCACCCGCTGCACGGGCGGTAACAGTTCGCGCTGGGCTTCGCGCAATTGCTTGAGCGGCTCGGCAACGTGTCCAGGGCCTTCAGGCGACTGGGAGAAGCGCTCCATCAATTCGTCGAACGTACGGCCGATGGTGTCCAGCGGGCGCTCGTTGGCGGGCTTGGAGTTGACCGGCGTCATCAGCCCCAGGATCACGCCGGCGAGGGTCGGGTGAACGCCGGTCTTGAGCAGGCCGAACCACACGATCGCCCCAGGCAGCAGGTAGATAACGGCCTTGCCGATGCCCATGCGCTGGAACACCAGCACCAGCGCGAGCCCGGCGGCGGCAATCACCAGCCCCATGTAGTCGAGGCTGGCGGTGAAGAACACGGCAATGATCAGGATCGCCACGATGTCATCAATGATTGCCAGGGCCAGCAGCAAAACGCGCACGCCACTGGGAATCGACTTGCCCAACAATGCCAATACGCCGACGGCAAAGGCGATGTCTGTCGCGGTAGGCACGGCCCAGCCACTGGCGGCGGCGGTGCCGTGGTTGAGCAGGGTGTAAATGATCGCCGGCATCAGTACGCCGCCCAGCGCAGCACCCAATGGCAAGGTGGCCAGCTTCAGGTTGGCGAGCGCGCCGTCCTTGATTTCCTGACGAATCTCAGCGCCCACCACCAGGAAGAAGATGGTCATCAGGCCGTCATTGACCAGAAAATGCAGAGAACGCGACACGCTGTAGTCGCCCAGCCCAAGGGTGACCGGCGTGTTCCAGAAGTGTTCATAGGTATCGGCCGCCGGACTGTTGGCCCAGATCAAGGCTACGACAGCGGCCAGCAGCAGGACAATGCCGCTGACGGCCTCAATATGTGAAAAGCGCTCAAGGGCGGACAGTGCGCCCTCGGTCAAACGCTGGGGGCGGGGGATAGCGCGGTGTTTATCAGGCACGACAAGTCTCCATTGGCGGCCCGACCAACGCTTATCGTTTAACCTGCGCTGTGCCGTATGCAGCAACGCACCCAGGGCGATAATAGGAACTTGGGGAATAAGTTGTAAACAAACTTGTCATAGTCGCCGGCGCCGTTCAAAAAACCTGTGACGTTTTACCGACAGGAATGCGCGCGCCAATGCGGTGTTCTGTTGCACAATACCGCCCGGACTGTTTTTCTCAGGATTTTCGATGTCGACATCATTTCACTTGCGAAACCTCGGGTTGGCGCTGGTGCTGGCGGGCGCGGCGGGTTGCTCGTCACCCAAGAGCGCTATTTATGAACATGAGAATTTCGACGACTCCGGTACGTTTTCCCGCGATTACCCGGTGAGCGATGTGGCGGCCTGTGAAGCAGCGCGCCGTGCCCTGCTGAGCCAGGGCTATATCATCACCAGCAGCGATCCGAAGCTGGTGGCCGGTAACAAGAGTTTCCAGCAGACCGGCGAGACCCATTTGCAGATCAGCTTCAACGTGGTGTGTGCCGCTGATGGCAAAGGCAGCAATCACTCGACGATGTTTGCCAACGCCTTGCAGGACCGCTATGCGCTGAAGAAGGTCAACAACTCCGCCAGTCTGGGGGTTGGGGTGCTGGGTTCGGTGTCGATGCCCATCGGCTCCACCGATGACTCGATGGTCAAGGTAGCGAGCGAGACCGTCTCGGCGCCCAAGTTCTACGAGCGTTACTTTGCCTTGGTGGATGTGTTCCTGCCCCAGGAAGTGAAGCAGGCTGAGCATATACCCGAGAAGCCCAAGGACGAGCTTGGCATGCCGGAACCGAAAGCCGCGCCGGCCACCGAAAAACTCGAGGCACCTCAGGCGACACCTGTGACGCCTGCCGCTTCCCAGCCACTTGCACCGCCACCCGAGGCCGCCCCCATCGCGCCGAGCGTAGAGCCAGTACCGGAGATGGCACCGACGGCCCCGGTAACCGAGCCTGCGCCCGCGCCGACCAATCCCAGCCTGCCGGCGCCGACCGAGGCGATTCCACCCCTGCCAACGCCAGCGCAGTAAGTCAAACCGTAACGGGGTCTGTCTTGTCGACGTTGATCCCGTAGCGGTTGATCGCTTCCGTGATTTTGTCACGACCGATCACACCGTCATCCGCCAGTGCCTTCAGCGCTGCCAGCACGATGAAGTGGCGGTCCACTTCAAAAAACTCGCGCAACGCTTCCCGGGTATCCGACTGGCCGAAACCGTCGGTTCCCAGCGCCACAAAGCGGCGGTCGTGTACGAAGGGGCGAATCTGATCGGCAAATAATTTCATGTAGTCAGTGGCAACCACCACCGGCCCGCTTCTACCGGCCAGGCAGTTTTCCACGTAGCTCAGGCGTGGCTCGTTTTCCGGATGCAGCAAGTTCCAGCGCTCCACGGCGTGCCCGTTACGGCGCAGCTCGGTCAGGCTGGTGACACTCCACACGTCGCAGTAGAGGGCGAAGTCTTCCTGGAGCAGTGCCGCTGCAGCGATGACTTCGCGCAAAATCGAACCACTGCCCATCAACTGCACCCGAGCATCCGGGTGCGTGCTCAGCGGATACATCCCTTTGAGAATGCCATCCTCCACGCCGTCGGGCATTGCCGGGTGCGGGTAGTTTTCGTTGAGCAGGGTGATGTAGTAGTAAATGTCTTCCTGTTCGACATACATGCGCCGCATGCCTTCGCGAATAATCACCGCCAGCTCGTAGGCAAAGGTCGGATCGTAGGCGACGCAGCAAGGAATCACCGACGCCAGGATATGGCTGTGCCCGTCGTCATGCTGCAACCCTTCGCCCATCAGGGTGGTGCGCCCGGCCGTGGCACCCAGCAGAAAGCCACGCGCGCGCGCATCACCCGCCGCCCAGGCCAGGTCGCCGACGCGCTGGAAGCCGAACATCGAATAGAAAATATAGAACGGCACCGTCATCAGGCCATGGTTGCTGTAGGACGTACTTGCTGCGATCCATGAGGAAATGGCACCCGATTCATTCAGGCCTTCCTGCATGATCTGTCCGTCCTTGCTCTCCTTGTAGTAGCTCAGTTGCCCGGCGTCCTGCGGGGTGTAAAGCTGGCCGACGGCGGAGTGGATGCCGATCTGCCGGAACAGGCTTTCCATGCCGAAGGTGCGCGACTCGTCGGGCACGATGGGGACGATCAGCTTGCCCAGCTGCGGGTCCTTGAGCAGCGTGCCGAGAATGCGCACAAACGCCATGGTGGTGGAAATGGCGCGCTCTCCAGTGTCCTTGAGTTGAGTGGCGAATGCCGACAGGGGTGGAATCGTCAACGGGGCGACGTCAGTGTGCCGGGCAGGCACATAGCCGCCCAGGGCCTGGCGTCGGGCATTGAAATAGCGGGCTTCTGTGCTGTCGGCTGCCGGCTTGAGGTAAGGAATTTCGTCGAGCAGGTCATCGGCCACTTCCAGCCCGAAGCGGTCGCGGAAAGCTTTTACCGCGTCGGCACCCATTTTCTTCAACTGATGATTGATGTTCTGGCCTTCGCCGGCTTCGCCCATGCCGAAGCCCTTGACGGTCTTGGCCAGGATCACCGTGGGCTGGCCCTTGTGGCGCGCTGCGGCAGCATAGGCGTTGTAGACCTTGAGCGGGTCGTGGCCGCCCCGTGAGAGCTTCCAGATATCGTCGTCGGACATGTCCGCAACCAGTGCCAGCAACTCCGGGTATTTGCCGAAAAAATGCTCGCGCACATAGGCGCCATTCTGGGATTTGTAATTCTGATAATCGCCGTCCACGCATTCCATCATGCGCTGGCGCAGCAGGCCGGTCTGGTCCTTTTCCAGCAGCGCATCCCAGCCCCCGCCCCAGATCACCTTGATCACATTCCAGCCGGCGGCGCGGTACAAACTCTCGAACTCCTGGATCACCTTGGCATTACCGCGCACCGGGCCGTCCAGGCGCTGCAGGTTGCAGTTGACGACGAAGATCAGGTTGTCGAGTTTCTCGCGACCGGCCAGGGAGATAGCGGCCAGGGATTCCGGTTGGTCCATTTCGCCATCACCCAGAAACGCCCATACCTTGCGGCCCTGATGTTGCTTGAGGTCGCGAAACTCCAGATAACGCATGAAGCGCGCCTGATACGCGGCCGTGATCGGCCCCAGACCCATGGACACCGTAGGAAACTGCCAGAAGTCCGGCATCAGCCGAGGGTGAGGATAGGATGACAGCCCAGCGCCGCCGGCCTCGCGGCGAAAGTTGTCCAGCTGGGCTTCGTTGACGCGGCCTTCCAGATACGCGCGGCCGTAGATGCCGGGGGAGGAGTGGCCCTGGATGTACACCAGGTCGCCGTCGAAGGTGTCGGTTCGGCCACGAAAGAAATGGTCGAAGCCTACGTCGTACAACACGGCGGCTGACGCATAGGTCGCAATATGCCCACCCACGCCTGAGTGCTTGCCTGCGCGCAATACCATCGCCATGGCGTTCCAGCGGATAAACGCATTGGTCCGCCGTTCAATGTCCAGGTCACCGGGGTAGGGCAGTTGGCGGTCGACAGCAATGGTGTTGACGTAAGGGGTGGTCACCCGTCCGTAAAAGTCGCCGTGGCGCGCCACGTCGAAATCCAGCAACTGGTCGATCAGGTAATGGGCGCGAGGGCGGCCTTCGGCGGACAGCACCGATTCGATGGAGTCCAGCCACTCGCGGGTTTCCTGCGGATCGTGGTCCAGGGATGCTGCGTTATTCGGGGTCATATGAGGCTCCAGGGTAGGCGGATTCCGGGCGGCGAGCGCCTTGTGGGCGGGCTGCGATATAGTTGCAATTGCAACGACATGCCGGAATTTAGCCCGGGATGAGCTACTATTGCAACCTTCTTGAAATTCCCCCGGATGGTGTTGCATGTCGTCGAAAGAGCCTGATGTATGGTTCCGTTTTGTCAGGGCCCACAGGACGGTCATCCGCGAGATCGAGCGCAGGTTAAGCGAGGCGCAGCTGCCTCCGTATGCCTGGTACGACGCGTTGTGGGGCCTGGAAAGCGGTCCGGAAGGCACCCGCCGTATGCATGAATTGGCCGATGTACTGGCCATCGAGCGTTACAACCTCACGCGCCTGGTCGACCGCCTGGAAAAGGACGGCCTGGTGGTGCGCTCGCGTTCCGACGGTGATGGCCGCGCGGCGTTTGCCTCGATCACCGACGCGGGCCGGATGCTGCGCAAAAAAATGTGGAAAATCTACGAGAGCACCGTGGATGAGCTGTTCCTGTCGCAGATTGAGCCGGAACATCGCCAGGCGTTTGCCGATGCACTGGAGCGTACGGCGGGGTTGGCGATGGGGGCTGGCGTGCAGACCCGTAGCCGGCGCAAAACGTCAATGTGATGAAGTGTGGCCAGGTCATTTCAGGTCATACCGTTGCAGAGCGTCTTCCACTTTTTGTGTATCGAAATGCCCTTCATCGGCCAACGCTTTCAAGGCCAGCACGGCAATCCAATAGCGGTTCGGCGCGGCGGCCTGCACCGAGCCTGCGCCCAGCGCCACGAAGCGCGTGTCCACATGCGCGGCCAACGGGTCGATAACCGACTGTGGGTAGCCGGTGACGGCAATCACCGGTGTTCGGCTCCCCGCCAGGCAGTCGCGCAGGTGGCTGCTGCGTCTGGGTGCGCATGGATGCAGACGGTTCCAGCGCTCAACGGCCGCCGCCTCGCGTGCCAGTCGGGTGTAACTGGGGCAACTCCATACGTGCGCCGTGATACCCCATTGCTGCTCCAGCAATTGTGCGGCGTGCATGACCTCTTCCAGCGCACGACCGGCACCGAGCAAGCGCACGTTCTCTATGCCGGCAGCTCGCTGCACGGGGTACATGCCCTTGATCACGCCCTCACGGTCCAGCGTCTGCGCTGCGAGTGTGCTTGGCTGATCATGCAGCGCCAGGTAATAAAAGCCCGGCTGGCCATCGACATACAACGTACGCAACCCGGCCAGTACGATCGCCCGTGCCTCTTCGCCCGAGGCGGGGTCGTAGGGCGTACAGCGTGGATGGCTCGCCAGCCACAAGGGCAGCGACGGTTGCGCGCCCTTCGGCCAAGGAGAGGGATGGGTTTCGCTGTCATTGCACAAAATGCCGCGCTGGGCGGTCTGGCCTGACAATGCGCACAGCTGTGCAGACGACGTGGCGCTGTGCAGGTAGAGCAGCGGTTTTTCCCCCGCATTGCGCGCGAACCAGATGGGCCAGTGACCCGGGCGCCGACTGCGCGACTGGCCGCGAATCACCCAGGCCTGGCGGCTGGACTCCAGCGTGCCGGCCATGCTCATGACCGTGTACAGCGGCGAGCTGCGCGAGCAGGCGCAGGTGTCCAGTGCGTCGATGCACAGTTGCGCAGCGCGTGCGGTAGAGGCGGGCATGGGGCGTGGCTCCTGGCGACAGAGGTGCCTACCCTACTGGAATTTATCCAGTGATTGCAATTGCAATGATTGCAATAGTTCCTCGGTTCTCCGGCTAAATCGATCCGCCGCTGCTGCGTTTAATCTTCAAGTGCAGGAACGTCACGGCGCAGACATTTTTTCGTCATGACGGCACTTTAGGCTGGTCGTGCAGGTCATTAATGGCGCGGCGCTTTTAAACTCAACAAGGAGTCCCCCATGGACGATTACCAGGAAGAATTGCTCGAGTACCAGGCATTCGAGCTCGACCCGCTGGATCCGGTCGACGATGCCACCGAGCTGTAAACCCGACTTCAGGCGGAATGCCGCTGGCTGCGGCGAAATTCCCCTGGGGTCTGGTTGTTCCAGCGCCTGAAGGCGCGTTGGAAGGCTTGGGCCGAGGCAAAACCGAGCAAGTAGGCGATCTCGCCAAAGGCCAGTTCCGTATCGCGAATGTAGGTCATGGCCAGGTCGCGACGGGTATCGTTGAGAATCGCGCGGAACTGGGTGCCTTCGTCGGCCAGTTTGCGGCGCAGTGTCCAGGTGGGCAGCTTCAAGCGCGCCGCCACTTCTTCCAGGTCGGGTTCCCGGCCACCATTGAGCATCGGCCCCAGTAGCCGGGTAACGCGCTCGCGCAGGCTGCGGGTGCGGGTCAGTTGCTCCAGCTCCCTTTCACACAGCTGTAACAACAGGTGCCAGGTGCTCGGGCAGTGTTGCGGGTTGCGCAGGGCCAGGGTGGCCTGGTTCAGGCGCAGTTGATTGCTGTGGGCACCGAACTGCAGCGGACTGTCCCCCAGCACGCTATACAACGGGCTGTACTCGGGGGCCTGGAATTCGATTTCGATGCGTTGGGCCTGCACCCTCTGTTGCGCCAGGCTCGACAGTTGATGCAGCCAGCCGGCGATGATCGAGTCCACCACAAAGCGGTTATAGGCATTGTAGGGGCTGATGGAATAAAACCTGAGCCAGGCGCCTTCGGCGTCTTCATGAAAGCTCGACTGTCCACGGTAGTTGGAGCCATACAGCGGTTCGAAGCGCGTCAACGTGCGCGCGGCTTCGCGTACGGTCGGTGCCTGGGCGGCGGTGACACCGGCGAGCCCGGCCTGGCTCAGGCGACTGAGCTGACCCATGCGCAGGCCCAGGCCTGGATCGCCGGTCAGTTGGATTGCCGCATGCCCCAGGCGCATATAGCGCGGGATCGACAAGCGTGCGCCTGCTTCGGCCAGGCGCGCGGGGTCCAGGCCGTATTGCAGCAACAGCGGTTGCGGGTCCAGGCCGTGGCTCTGGACGGCATCGGCCAGGGTGTGCACGAAGCCCACCGACAGATCCCCCAGGCGCACCGGCTTCACGCGGTTACAGCCAGATATTCAGCAGGCGCGCGCCACGGGCGTCGCCGTCGGCGAACAGCTGCCCGTTGCGGCTGAGAAAGCTTTGCCCGGCGCTGCCCAGGTCCCAGAACTGTCCACGCAAGAACACACTCATGCCTGCCGTGGCCTGGCTGATCGGTGGCTGACCGATCAGGGTCAGACGACGCCAGGCTTCGCCCTCGCTGGTTTCTTCGGGCTTGAGGCTGACTTCGGACGGGGTCGACACGCTCTTGAAGCCGCGCCACGGGCGGTCCCAGGTATCGCGCCCGGTCACATAGGCCGGCACTGCAATCAGTTGGGCGCCTTGTTCGTTGAGCTTGCGGTAGTTGTCCGGGTACCAGCTGTCGCTGCCGATCAGCACGCCCAGGCGCCCGGCCGGGGTGTCGACTACGCTGACGATGTTTTCATCGCCGGGTTCGATAAAGCCGCGCTCATCGTAGATCGGATACAGCTGACGCTGCGGCTGGCCCAGGGGCAAACCATCGGCGGCAAAGACCACGCTGACGTTATACAGCGCGCCGTGGCCGACCTGCAGTTGCCCCAGGGTCACGCTGGGGTTGGGCAGGGCGATGGAACCGGCCACCAGGGTCACGCCGAACTCCTTGGCCAGGCCGCCAAACAGCACCTGGTAGTCGCGCGCCATGCCGGGGGCTTTCATGCGCAGATACGCATCGTCCATGCGGTTGTCACCGGTGGCGCTGATCCAGGCGCGCAGGAACTGCAACGGGTTGCTGATCGACAGCCAGTTCATCGCGTCCTTGAGGTGGGTGGCCTGGTACAGCTCATTTTTTTCGCCGGTCAGCATCAGCCAGGTGCCGACATGTTCCGGCAGCACGACGACGGTCTTGTCGTTGATCAAGCCCTGTTCCCGGGCCTTTTGCAGGTAGGCCGAGAGCTTCAGGTGCAGGCGTTCCAGGCTCTGGTAGTCGGCGGGAAACAGCTCCGGCTGGATACCCAGCAGGTTGCCACGCTCGGCCGGCTGGCCTTCATTGACCGCGAGTGTGATGCGCAGGTCCGACAGGTAATGCGCCACGGGGCGCTCCTGGGTCCAGACCAGATACGCGGCGAGTGAGGCAACCAGGGCCATGGTGACGGTGAACACGAGTAATTTGCGCATGGGGCAACAGACAACAGACCGGTGGCAGGGTTCGCGACTAGGGTAGGGCCCCTGGCTCGGCTTGCCAAGGCTTGCTGTGCATTTGGATCAATAAGTTGTCAGTTTCAGTCATTGAGCGGTGGGTGATCGCCTCTTAGTCTGTGAGACATAACCGATGGGGTGCCATTTGAGCTCTCCACGTCCCGTGATGATCCGTTGTGGAGCTGTACCATGACCGCTGCTGCCTACCCGCACCTGCTGGCCCCGTTGGACCTGGGTTTTACCACCCTGCGCAACCGCACCCTGATGGGGTCGATGCACACGGGCCTTGAAGAAAAGCCCGGCGGTTTCGAGCGCATGGCGGCTTATTTCGCCGAGCGCGCCCGTGGCGGCGTCGGCCTGATGGTGACCGGCGGCATAGGTCCGAACGATGAAGGCGGCGTGTATGCCGGCGCGGCCAAGCTGACCACCGACGAAGAGGCGCAAAAGCACCGGATCGTCACCCGCGCCGTGCACGATGCCGGTGGCAAGATCTGCATGCAGATCCTGCATGCCGGGCGTTATGCCTACAGCCCCAAGCAGGTGGCGCCGAGTGCGATCCAGGCACCGATCAACCCGTTCAAGCCTCGGGAGCTGGACGAAGAGGGGATCGAGAAACAGATCCAGGATTTCGTCACCTGCGCGCGGCTGGCCCAGGTCGCCGAGTACGACGGCGTGGAAATCATGGGTTCCGAAGGGTACTTCATCAACCAGTTCCTGGCCGCCCACACCAACCATCGCACCGACCGCTGGGGTGGCAGCTTTGAAAACCGCATGCGCCTGGCCGTGGAAATCGTGCGTCGGGTGCGCGAGGCAGTCGGCCCGAATTTCATCATTATTTTCCGCCTGTCGATGCTGGACCTGGTCGAGGGCGGCAGTGTCTGGGAAGAAGTCGTGCAGTTGGCCAAGGCCATCGAGCAAGCCGGCGCCACCATCATCAACACCGGTATCGGCTGGCACGAAGCGCGTATCCCGACCATTGCCACCAAAGTGCCGCGCGCCGCGTTCAGCAAGGTCACCGCCAAGTTGCGGGGCGCGGTGCAGATTCCGTTGATCACCACCAACCGTATCAACACCCCGGAAGTCGCCGAACGGATCCTCGCCGAGGGCGATGCCGATATGGTCTCGATGGCGCGGCCGTTTCTCGCCGACCCGGAGTTCGTCAACAAGGCCGCGGCGGGGCGCGCCGACGAGATCAACACCTGCATCGGCTGCAATCAGGCGTGCCTGGACCACACCTTTGGCGGCAAGCTGACCACCTGCCTGGTCAACCCGCGCGCGTGCTATGAAACCGAGCTCAACTACCTGCCTGTGCAGCAGATCAAGAAAATTGCCGTCGTCGGAGCCGGTCCCGCCGGGCTGGCGGCTGCTACCGTGGCTGCCGAGCGCGGGCACCAGGTGACCTTGTTCGATTCGGCCAGCGAGATTGGCGGCCAGTTCAACATCGCCAAGCGCATACCGGGCAAGGAAGAATTTTTCGAAACCCTGCGCTACTTCAAGCGCAAATTGCAGACCACCCACGTCGAGCTGTGCCTGAACACCCGTGTGGATGTGGCGCAACTGGTGGCGGGCGGTTATGACGAAGTGATCCTGGCCACGGGCATCGCACCGCGTACGCCGGCAATCCCGGGGGTGGAGAACGCCAAGGTGCTCAATTACCTGGACGTGATCCTGGAGCGCAAGCCGGTCGGCAAGCGCGTGGCGGTGATTGGCGCGGGCGGTATCGGTTTCGACGTGTCGGAATTCCTGGTGCATCAGGGCGTGTCCACCAGCCTGGATCGCGAAGCGTTCTGGAAAGAGTGGGGCATCGACACCCGACTCGAGGCCCGTGGTGGCGTGGCCGGGATCAAGCCCGAGCGCCATGCACCGGCGCGTGACGTGTTCCTGCTGCAACGCAAGGCCTCCAAGGTCGGCGACGGCCTGGGCAAGACCACCGGCTGGATCCACCGTACCGGCCTGAAAAACAAACAGGTGCAGATGCTCAACAGCGTCGAGTACCTGAAGATCGATGATGAAGGCCTGCATATCCGCATCGGCGCCGAGGGCGAGCCCCAGGTGCTGGCGGTGGACAACATCGTCATTTGTGCCGGCCAGGACCCGCTGCGCGAGCTGCATGACGGCCTGGTCGCCGCCGGGCAGAACGTGCACCTGATCGGCGGTGCCGATGTGGCAGCCGAGCTGGACGCCAAGCGCGCCATCAACCAGGGTTCGCGCCTGGCTGCCGAGCTGTAAGTCGCCGAAGAGGGGCGGTGGTAGACTACCGCCTCTTTTTCATTCAGATACCTCTCGATGGGCCCTTTCGACTGGCTGCCCCGCGCGCCCCTTGAACCTGTGCAGCTCGATTGGCTGAACGGGATCGAGTTGGCGGTGCTGCGCCTGGACCGTATCGATCCGCTGATCAGCGGCAACAAGTGGTTCAAGCTCACCGAACACCTGAACCAGGCACGACACGCGGGGGCCACCGGGGTCATCAGCCTCGGCGGGTCTTACTCCAACCATCTGCACGCACTGGCGGCTGCGGGCAAGCGCTTTGGCTTTCCCACGGTCGGCCTGTTGCGCGGACATCCTCAAGACACCCCCACCGTGCTCGACCTCAAGGCGTTCGGCATGCACTTGCATTGGCTCGGTTACGGCGGCTATCGCGCACGCCATGAGCCGGGCTTCTGGTTGCCCTGGCGCGAACGGTATCCCCATCTTCATCCGGTGCCCGAAGGCGGCGGCGGGCTGGCCGGTGCGCTGGGCTGCGCGGTGTTGGTCGAGCAGGCGCGGGCGCAGATGGGCCATCTCGGGTGGGCGGATTACGACGCCTGGTGGCTGGCAGCCGGTACCGGGACGACCCTGGCCGGGCTGGTGCTGGCGGAGGCGGGGGCGCATCCGGTGTACGGCGCAATGGCGGTGCCGGATAATCATGGCGTGGCGCAGAATGTGAGTGCGGTTGTGCAGGCCGGTTATGAGTTGCTTGACGCCAGCCGAGGCGGCTTTGCCAAGGTCGATCCGCTGCTGCTCGATTTTATCGAACGCACCGAACAGGCCTGCGGTGTGCCGCTGGAGCCGCTCTACACCGGCAAGGCGCTGTTGGCGTTGAAGCAACAGATCGAGGCCGGACGCTTCGCCCCCGGTACCCGCCTGATCTTCATCCACACCGGCGGCCTGCAAGGCCGCCGAGGTTTCAATGCCTTTGCGGGAGGGGCCTTGCCCTGATGCCAGTCAGTCAAGCGAACGTCGCCCTCTGTAGGAGCGAGCTTGCTCGCGAAAAACGTCAACGATAACGCGTGCTTCCTGATTGAACGCGGCGCCTGTGAGTTTTTCGCGAGCAAGAGCTAGGCGCCCCCCTCGCTCCTCCAAAAAGCCTTAACTGACTGGCATCAGGGCTTGCGCCCGATAAGGTGTATCACTCGATGAATGTGCCCGCTGACTCAACGCCACCGGAAGCAAGTCCCCTCCCACCCGGCATCATTCTCAGCGCTGTGTTATCGCGCAGCACGTAGTGATGAAAGATTCCCGCCAACGCATGCAGCCCGATCAGCCAGTAACCGATTTGGCCAAACAGCACATGCCAGCCTTCGATCTCTTTGGCCAGAGCCTTGTTTTCAGCGATCAGCGGCGGCAATTCCATCCCGTAGAACATCACCGAATGCCCCTCGGCACTGACGATCAGCCAACCGGCAATCGGCATGCCGATCATCAACCCATACAGGGCGAAGTGGGTCAGGGTCGCCAACAGGCGTTGCCAGTGCGGCGGCGCCGGCACGATCTGCGGCGCCACGCCCAGGCTGCGCGCGAACAGGCGCAGCCACACCAGCACAAACACGGTCAGGCCGAACATAAAGTGCATTTCGACGATCAGCGTGCGCGCACCGCTGCCTTTGGGGAACTGGCCGCGCAACTCAATGCAGGCGTAGACCACCGCCAGCAGCACCACCATCAACCAGTGCAACGCAATCGACATGGTGCTGTAGCGCGTATCGGAATTTTTCCACGGCATCGTTGGTTTCCTCACTCATCAGGGCCTACCTCCGTTCTTTGACGGAGTGAGTTAACTGTATGCCTGTTTTAAGCGCTTCGCCTGTTGTGAATGCCGCTGCATTGATCTTCGTCAGTCGCTTTGCGGCATTTCCCCGCGAGCCAGGCGTGCGTTGATATGGGCGATAACCTGCGGCAGATCGGTAATGGTGTCCACGAGATAATGCGGGCGCGAGCCTTCGAACAGCGCTTCGATACGCTGGCGCTCGCGGGCCAGTGTGGCGCTGTCCAGCGCCCGGAACTGCTCATAGGTCAGGCCCAGGGCATTGCCGGAGCAGGTCAGGGCCACCGTCCACATGCCCGCACGTCGGCCTTCGAGGATACCCGGCACGGTGTCGTCGACTTTCACGCACGCCGCCACATCGTCGATGCCCAGGGCGATCACGTTGGCCAGCGCCTGCGCCGGCCACGGGCGGCCGTTGGGCACTTCATCGGTGGCGACCACATGGTCGGCCACGTAACCGTGGGTGGCGGCCAGGGCGACCACCTTGTCCATCACCTGTTTGGGGTAGCCGGAGCAGGAGCCGATCTTGATGCCCTGGGCGCGCACGCCGGCGAGGGTGTCGAGGGCGCCGGGAATAAGTGCCGAGTGTTCGGCGATTTTCTCGATCTGCAGCGGCATGAAGCGTTGGTAGATGGCGCTCACGTCTTCGTCGGTCGGCGTGCGGCCGAAGGCCTTGCGATATCGCTCGGCGACCTGCGGCTGGTCGCAGAGGGTGCGAATGTGGTCCCACTTGCCCATGCCCATCGGGCCACGGGCTTCTTCGATGGACACCTGTACGCCGAACTCGGCGAAGGCCTCGACAAAAATCTGCGTGGGGGCAAAGGAGCCGAAGTCGACCACGGTGCCGGCCCAGTCGAGGATGACGGCCTGGAGGGTGGTGGGGTTTTGATAGTTCATGGTGCGGGTCCTGTGTAAGGGGGCAATCAAATGTCCAGCACGCTCATTTCCTGCAGCGCCTCGGCGATGGCGTTGACCGCCGCCTGCATGCCTGTCGCGTCGACATGGCCGATGCAGCCCACGCGGAAGGTGTCCACCTGGGTCAATTTGCCCGGATAGAGGATGAAACCCTTGGCCTTGACCCGTTCGTAAAAGTCCTTGAACTGGTAGCGCGGGTCTTTCGGTGCGTGGAAGGTGACGATGATCGGTGCCTGGATCGCCGCCGGCAGGAAGCTGCGCAGGCGCAGTTCGGCCATGCCGTGCAGGAGCGTGCGGCAGTTATTGGCGTAGCGTTGATGGCGGGCGGGCAGGCCGCCTTCTTCGTGGTATTGCAGCAACGCTTCGTGCAGGGCGGCGACCACGTGGGTAGGCGGGGTGAAGCGCCACTGGCCGGTGCGGGCCATGTAGCCGTGCTGGTCGAACAGGTCCATCGCCAGGGAATGACAGTTGCCTGCGGCTGCGGCCAGCGCGGTCTTTTCAGCCAAGACAAAGCCCATGCCCGGCACGCCTTCCAGGCATTTGCCGGAGGCTGCGATCAATGCGTCGAAGGGCACTTGGCGCGCATCGATCGGCAGCGCGCCGAAGGAACTCATGGCGTCGATGATCAAGCGCTTGCCGTGGCGTTTGACCACCTCGGCGATCTGCGCCAGCGGATTGAGGATGCCGGTGCTGGTTTCGCAGTGGATCAGCGCGACATGGGTGATCGAGGCGTCGGCGTGCAGCAGGCGGTCCACCTCGGCGGCTGTGGTGGGTTGGTCTTCCGGGGTTTCGAAGGTGCTGTAAGCGCGGCCGAGCACGTCACAGATCTTCGCCAGGCGCTTGCCGTAGGCGCCGTTGATCAGCACCAGCACCTTGCCGTTACGCGGTACGAGGGTGCCGATGGCGGCTTCGACGGCAAAGGTGCCACTGCCTTGCAACGGCACGCAGTCGTGGCTGGCGGCGCCATGGATGATCGCCAGCAAGTGCTCGCACACGCTGGCGGTAAGTTGGTTGAAACGCTCATCCCATGAGCCCCAGTCCACCATCATCGCCTGACGGGTACGCTCGGAAGTGGTCAACGGGCCTGGAGTCAGCAGGAGTGGCGCGGCAGGGGTCATCTCGGGTCCTCGCAAAACAACGGGTCGACTCTACGGCGCCTAAATTGCAGTTTGGCTTGTCATCAATCAAATTGTTTGTTGTTATGCGAGCTATCAGTGAGGCCGATAGACATGAACCTGTTCCAATTGCGCGCATTCGATGCGGTGGCCCGTGAGGGCAGTTTTACCCGGGCGGCGGCCCGGCTGTTCATCAGCCAGCCGGCGGTGACCGGGCACATCAAGGCCCTGGAAGAGCACTACCAGATCCCCTTGCTGCGCCGCACTGCGCGGCGGGTCGAGTTGACCGAGGAGGGCGCACGCCTGGCGGCCATCACCCGGGCGATCTTCGGCCTGGTGGACGAGGCGCAGGCCATGCTCGAAGCCAACCGCCAATTGCTCACCGGGCGCCTGGAAGTGGCGGCCGACGGCCCGCATCTGGTGATGCCTCTGATCGCCCGGCTGCGCGCCCTTTATCCGGGCGTCACGGTGAATCTGCGCCTGGGCAATGCCCAGGAAACCCTGGCGGCGTTGTTGTCCGAGCATGCGGACGTGGCGGTGCTGACCGAAGTGGAACCGCGCAATGGCCTGCACCTGCATCCCTTGGACGAGTCGCGTATTTGCGCGCTGGTGCCGGCCGCGCATCCGTGGGCGACGCAGACCGAGGGCATTGCACTGGCAGCGTTGAACGAGGCGATCATGGTGTTGCGCGAGCCCGGTTCCATCACCCGGCGTACCTTTGATGACGCGTGCCAGGCTGCCAATGTACGGCCCAGGGTGCTGCTGGAACTGGACAGCCGGGAGGCGGTGACCGAGGCCGTGGCGGCCGAGCTGGGAGTGGGAGTGGTGTCGTCGATCGAGGTCAGCCAGGACCCGCGAGTACGCGCTGTGCCGATCCGGGGCGACGGCCTGCTGAACCGGCATCTGCTCGGCTGCCTGGAGCGACGCCGGTCGCTGCGCTTGATCCAGGCGTTTTTCGAGTTGGCGCCTTGAGGGTTTTTTGGTGGAACGATGCGTGGCTGCGCTATAAACTCTGCCCCCAAAGCGCCGGCCAGTAGACGTTTCGGCGCCATGGAAAGTAGAGAGTGAGTCATGGGCGCACAGTGGAAAGTCAAACATAAAGAAGCGGCAGCCAATGCCAAGGGCAAGATCTTCGGCAAGCTGGTGAAGGAAATCACCATTGCCGCCCGCAACGGTGCGGACACCTCGACCAACGCTCACCTGCGTCTGGTGGTGGAGCAGGCCAAGAAGGCCTCGATGCCCAAGGAAACCCTGGACCGCGCGATCAAGAAGGGCGCCGGTCTGCTCGGTGAAACCGTGCAGTACCACCGCGTCACCTATGAAGGTTTCGCCCCGCATCAGGTGCCGTTGATCGTCGAGTGCGTCACCGACAACATCAACCGCACCGTGGCGGAAATCCGCGTGGCGTTCCGCAAGGGCCAACTGGGCGCTTCCGGCTCGGTGGCCTGGGATTTCAACCACGTCGGCCTGATCGAAGCGTCGCCGGACACCCCGGACGCAGATGCCGAAATGGCCGCCATCGAAGCCGGCGCCCAGGACTTTGAAGACGGCGAAGAAGCAGGCACTACCTTGTTCATTACCGAAACCACCGACCTGGACGCCGTGCAGAAAGCCTTGCCGGAACAGGGTTTTACCGTGCTGTCGGCCAAGTTGGGCTACCTGTCGAAGAACCCGGTCAGTGGTTTGACCGATGAGCAGATGGCCGAAGTCGAGGCGTTCCTGGAAGGCCTGGACAACCATGATGATGTGCAGGATATGTTTGTCGGGCTGGCTGGCTGATTCTATCTGGATGCATGCAGTCAAAATGTGGGAGGGGGCTTGCCCCCGATGGCGGCCTCAGGGCCAGCCAATATCTTGGATCAGACCGAGTACATATCCATTATTTAGGTAACGGCCACTTAGGGTTCCGCCCTGACGGCGGCTCACTTTTGAAAAGCGCAAAAGTAAGCAAAACGCTCTTGCCCCACCACTCGGCACCTAAGATCAAGAGCCAGATCAAGAGCGGCTCGCTGCGCATCGTGGTTAGCGTTGGGCGTTGTGTAGATACCCATGGCACACCGCCCCTTGTAGGAGCGAGCTTGCTCGCGAAAAACCTCAATGATAACGCGTGCTTCCTGAATGAACGCGGTGCCTGGGAGTTTTTCGCGAGCAAGCTCGCTCCTACAGGCACCCCTCCCACATTTGCTCCAGTGGTGTCAGAGCGCGCTCAGCAAGACTTCGATCTCTTCGAAGCTTGGTCGTGCCAGCACTTGCGGCTGACAGCAGCTGATTTGCAGTTCAGCCAGCTCATCTGCGACTGCCCCCTCGACTCGCTCCAGCAACTCCCCCAGCAGCACACCGAACGCGCGCACTTCAATGCGCTGCAGCGCCCTGGTTTCCAAGGTGTCCGCCGTTGAATGGAATGATGCCGCGCCAAAATCCCCCAGCAAACAATCACCCGTCGCATTCCACAAAATATTGTGGCCGTACAGGTCGCCGTGGGTAATGCCGTGCCGATGCAGGTGCGCGGCGACCGAGGCGATACCGCGTGCCATGCGCAGTACCACGTCCAGGCTGAAACGGGTGTCGGGTGCGTAGATGTCCCGCGTGCAGGACGCCAGGCTCGGCAACGCCGCGAGATTGCGGTAACTCGGGTCGATCAGGTCCATCACCAGTGCAGCCTGGTCATCGGGGTGATCGCTGACGCGGCCTTCGACCTTGATCAGGTTGGGGTGCAGCCCGGCGGCAATGCAGGCTTGCATTTCATGCAGCGGTGAACCGTCGCTGGTGATGGCGCCTTTGTACAGCTTGACCGCGACCGGCAATGCCTGGGGTTTCCATAGCGCCTTGCGAATGATCCCCGAGGCGCCTTCGCCCAGCACTTCGCCCAGTTGCAGGTCGGTCCAGGGAATGTCCGGCGTCGCATCAGCCGTCACCGCCACGGCCATTTCCACCGGATTGCCGGCATACGCCAGCCATGTCAGGCTCGGCAGGGCCAGCAGCCACTGCGGCAAGTGGGTGAGGCGGTTGGATGCGATGCGGATCAACTCAAGGTTTTCGCACTGGGCCAGGCTAGGCGGCAGATGGGTCAGTTGGTTGCCGGCCAGCATCAGCTTTTGCAGCAGCGGGCGCTGGCCCAGTTCGTCGGGCAATTGGCTGATGCAGTTGTCGGTGAGAATCAGCCAACGCAATTGGGGCGGCAGAGCGGCCGCCGGCACCTGGTGGATGCGGTTGGCCTTGAAGCCGATCATGCTCAGCTGGGCGCAGCGACCCAGGCATTCGGGCAGTTCGGTGAAGGCGTTGTCCGAGCAGAACAGCACGCGCAGGTGCCGCAGGCGGTGCAGGTCGTCCGGCAGGCTGCTCAAGGCGTTGCCCGTGAGGTTGAGGATTTCCAGCGAGTCGGCCAGTTCGAAGATTTCCCGGGGGAATTCGGTCAGCCCGCAGGCCAGATCCAGGCGGGTTGCGCCGGCCAATTGGCCGGCCTTGAGTTGGGCGAGGGTATTGATCAACGGCGCGGTCACTCGGCAAGGAGACGTGAAAAGGCGCTCATGATACCGGGTCGCGCGCCGCTTGCGTGGCGCAGGGACGTAATTGCCCCAGGCGGCTGGCGGTCCGCGCAAGGTCGATGGCCTTGCCGCCCAACGCGTGCTCCAGAGGCTGCGCGCCGATCAGGATCAGCTGTTTGTCGCGGTCGTAAAGCACGTCCACCAAGTTGATAAAACGTTGCTGCACGGCAATCGGGCAGTCGGCGAGGTGGGGCAGGCCGTCGATGGTCCAGTGATCGAAGTCCTGGCACAGCAACAGATAATCCATCACGGCGGTGAGCTGTTCGCACAGGTCGTTGAAGGTGAAGGCGATGCTGCGCGCTTCACGGCGACGGCACTGCAACTGCCGGTTGCCGACGGTCAAGGGCAACGCCGGGCAATCCGCGGCAGGCAGCCCGAACGCCTCACGTTGCGCCACGCTGCCTGGCCAGATGTACCTGCCCGTGCTGAAGCGCTGCTCGGCATGGGCCTGGGGCAGGCGGCGAAAGTCCTCGGGGGCGCTGACTTCCAGCACGTCCATGCGCGCCGCGATCAGGTCGATCACCGGCTTGAAGCGCTGGTGGTACAACGGGTTGGGCAGCAGGCCCTCGGGCGCATAGTTGGACGTCACCAGCACCAGCACACCGCGCTGGAACAAGGCCTTGAACAAACGGCTGATGAGCATCGCATCGCCGATATCGTGCACATGGAATTCGTCGAAACACAGTACGCGGCAGCCCGCCAGCCGTTCGTCCAGGGCCACGGCCAGCGCATCGTCCTGCGCGCGGTGCTGGAACATGCCCTTGTGCAGGTCGGCGAAAAAATCGTGAAAGTGCACGCGCTGCTTCTCGGCAATCGGCAGCGCCTGGAAAAAACCATCGAGCAGCCAGCTTTTGCCGCGTCCGACCGGGCCGTGCAGGTACAGGCTGCGCGCGGGTCGGCCGCCGAGCAGATGCCCGGTCTCGCGCGCCAGGGCGGTGATAGCGTGGGTCTGGCCGGCACTCAGGGTGTAGCCCTGCTGCTCGGCCTTGTGCTTGAAAAATGCACTGATGGGCGAGGCGCCCGCATGTCGGGGTGCATTGCCCAGCAGGCGCCGGATCAGGGAAAGCACGGTCAAAAGGCACGTCTCTCTTGTTTCGGTGGTGGCTCACTTTAGGCCGCTTGCCACGATTTGACCAATAGCCAGGCTGCATCCAGCCGCTCGAAACAGCCAGGCGCGGAGGTATTCCTGACCAGACTGGCAGATTCCCCGCAAGTGACTACCCTTATACGCAGGAGTCACCCCTGTATAAGGATTTGGGGCAGTGAAGGGACGAACAGTACTGGCAGTCATGGGCACGATGCTCTGCAACACGGTTTTCGCAGCACAGGTTCAAGTGGTGGTGCGCATCGACGTGCAGCGCGGTTGCCAGTTGGTGGGTACCACGCGCACTGCGGGCATTGAGCAGCTTGGCGTGCTGGATTTCGGCAGCGGCCCGCGTCTGGATGACCCGGCCGGGCCCTTGAGTGCGGCGCTGATCAGCCAGCGCCAGCCTCGCCTGGAATGCAATCCCGATACACCCTACCAAGTGCGCGTTGATGGCGGCCTGCATGGCGGCGTCGGCGAAGTGCGCTATCTGGCCAATGACGCGCCTGCGAGCAAACCCATCCCCTATCGCATTTATGCCGACGCCGCGCGGTTGATCCCGTTGCCGGTGAATGTGCCGGTCAGCGGTCGCGTGCCGGACAGCGGCTCGGTCGACCTGCCGCTGTTCGGCCGTATCGAACCGCTCAAGGACATCCCCGCCGTCGGCCGTTATTCCGACCTGCTCAAGGTCACGGTCACATGGTAATCCGCTGTCTGGCCGTAACGGCTCTGCTGTTGCTGGCCGAAGATTCGCAAGCGGCTGCCGCCAGCGGGCAGATCCAGGCGCGGTTGGTGATCACTGCCAGTTGCGAGGTCAACATGAGCGTCGAAACGGCACCCGTGACGCCCGAAGGCGGTACCGCGATGCTGGATTTCGGCAGCCAGGGACCGACCTGGAACGACACCTTGGGCGCGGCCGTTTCCGCAGGCGACAAAACCCCGTTGTCGGTGTCCTGCAGCCCCTCTGTGGCCAGCAGTTTCACCGTGACCATCGACGGTGGCACCCATGGCGACGGCATCACGCGGCGCCTGAGCAATGGTAGCCAGTCCATTCCCTATCAGCTGTGGGCAGACCCTCTGGGTCGCAGCGCCTACAGCATCGGCGAGCAACGAAATTTCGCCATGACCCACGACGCCCAGGTACCGATCCCGGTATTCGGCTCCGTGGTGGCGAATACCAGGGCCTTACCGGCCGGCATCTATACAGACACCCTGACGGTGACTCTGGATTGGTAAACCATGAGGATGGATATCATGCATGTACGCGTATCTCGATTAGGCGCTTGCGCCCTGGGCCTGGCGATGGCCTCGAGCCTCAACGCGGCGACCACCGTGACCGGGCAGATCAGTTCCAGCCTGACCTTGATTGCAAGCTGCCAGGTCAACGGCTCCGGTGCGGCGACCGGGTTGAACTTCGGTAGCCTCAATTTCGGTACCACCAATAGCTTGTTTACCAACGCCGACGCCCAGTTGCTGGGCGGGACCGGCACCGGCGGCGCGTTGTCGATCCTGTGTTCGGCCGGCACCACACCCGCTGTCAAAGTGCGCGCCGGAGCCCATGACGGCGCCTCGCCGGGGGGTACGCGCGCACTGGCCGACGGCGCGGGCAATTTCGTGCCCTATGACTTTTACACCGACAGCGGTTTTTCTTCGCTGTTGGCGGTCGATGGCGTGATTACCCTCGCCGCAAGTACCGGTGTGGCGCAAACCGTGGGCCTGTATGGACGTGCGGTGGGCAAGCCGGGCCTGCCGGCAGGCGTCTACACCGACACCGTGGCCGTGGAACTGACGTTCTGACGATGTGGCTCAGAGTGTGGCTGGCCTGTGGGCTGGCGTTGCCGCTGCCGTTGTCGGCGGTGACCAGCCAGAGCTTGCAGGTCAGCGCGACCGTCACGCCGGGCTGCCTGATCATGGGCGGGGGCAGCAACTACGGCGCGCTGACCTATGGCAGCTTTCCGGCCCTGGCCACCGGCACGGTAACCGCCGCCCTTACCGGCGGCGTGGCCTTGCAATGCACGCCGGGCGTGGCGCTGAGCATGAGCGTCGACGGCGGCTTGCACAGTGGCACCGGGCGCAATTTGCAGCTCAACAGCGGCAGCGCGCGGGTGCCTTACCAGTTGTTTCGTGATGCGTCGTTCAGCCAGAGCCTGGGAGTCAACCAGAGCGTCAGCGTGAGCTATAGCGATGCAAACACCATCAGCCTGCCGATCTACGGGCGGGTGATATTACCGGGCAATCAGCCTGGGGGGACGTACAGCGACACGTTGCAGGTGCAGCTGTCGTGGTAGGGCTATTGGTCATGAGGAGTGGGTTTATGCGTGTAACTTCCCGGCGGTTAGGGGCCGCGGGTATTGTCTTGAGTGCCCTGTGCGCGAGCGGGCTTGTGCAGGCGGCCAGCTCGGTGCTGATCTGGCCCATCGACCCGGTGCTGGAGGCAGACCAGCAGGCCAGCGCGTTGTGGCTGGAGAACCGTGGCAGCGAGACGGCCAACCTGCAGGTGCGCGTGTTTGCCTGGAGCCAGAACGGCTTCGACGAGCAGTACCAGAACCAGCGCGACGTGATCGGCAGCCCGCCGGTGGCCAGGATCGAGCCCGGCCAGAAGCAACTGGTGCGCCTGACCCGAACCCGCGAAGTGCCGCCAGGGCAGGAATTGGCCTATCGCATCATCATCGATGAAATTCCCTCTGCGCTGCAGGTGCCCGCGCCACCGGAGGGCAAGAATACGGCGGCGGCGATTCGCTTCCAGATGCGCTATTCGGTGCCGTTGTTTGCCTACGGCGCCGGCCTGTGGAGCAAGGACGACGCCACCCGCCAACGCGATCCCAAGGGCGCCGGCCAGCCGCAATTGAGCTGGAAGAAGGTCAACGTGGCCGGGCGCAGCTATATCGAGGTGCGTAACCAGGGCGCGGTGCATGCGCGGTTGACCGATGCTGCTTTCAAACAGGGCGGCCAGGCCAGGCCGCTGGTGGAAGGGCTGCTCGGCTACGTATTGCCGGGGGCGACCATGCGCTGGCCGATACCGGGCGATGTCTCGGGCGATCAGCCGTTGCAGGTCAGGATCAACGGCGCGACGCAGTTGGAGAGCCTTGCGCCGACACGCTAAAGGGTGTGTCGCGGGACGGGCGCAAGCCCGGGTTTTAGCAGGATGGAGATGTCCATTGAAGGACGCAACGCCATGGTGAGTCGTGGTTGGGCTCGTGGTATATGGCCGTCGGTGGCAGTGGTAAGCGGGCTGTGGGGCGCTGCGGTAGCGGGCGACCTGCCGCCGCCGCCGAGCAGCATGGAGGCTGTCGCCGATGCACAGCTGTTTCTGCAACTGGTGGTCAACCAGATGGACACCGGCCGGGTCATCGCCGTCGATCAACGCGCCGGGCGGCTCTTCGTGCCGGCCAGCGCCTTGCAGGAGGTGGGTATGATGCTGCCGGGTGATCCCGAAGGCAGCGTGGCCCTGGACACAGTGCCCGGCCTGCACAGCGATTACGACAGCAACGGCCAGCGCTTGCTGCTGGATGTGCCACCGTCGTGGTTGCAGGAGCAGTTCATCGGCAACCGCAACACCTACCCGCGTACCCAGGCCATGAGCAGCTTCGGCGCCTTGCTCAACTATGACGTGTATTTCAACGACACCGACGAAGGCGGCAGCTACCTGGCGGCGTGGAACGAAGTGCGTCTGTTCGATAACTGGGGCAGCTTGTCCAACACCGGGCAACTGCGCCAGACCCTGTCCGATGGCATCAGCAGCAGTACGCTCAACAACGGTTACCGGCGCTACGACACCACTTGGCGCTTCTCCGATGATGAACGGCTGCTCACCTACGAAGCCGGGGACGTGATCAGCGGTGCCTTGCCCTGGAGCAGCTCGGTGCGCCTGGGCGGGGTACAGCTGTCGCGGGATTTCGCCGTGCGCCCGGACCTGGTGACGTACCCCTTGCCGCAGTTTGCCGGTGAGGCGGCGGTGCCCTCGTCGGTCGACCTGTTCATCAACGGCTATAAATCCGAAAGCGCGCAGTTGCAACCCGGGCCGTACACCCTGACCAACATCCCGTTCATCAATGGCGCCGGCGAGGCCGTGGTGGTCACCACCGACGCCCTCGGCCGCCAGGTGTCGACCACCGTACCCTTCTACGTCACCAGCACCTTGCTGCAACACGGCCTGACCGATTTTTCCGTGGCCGCCGGCACCTTGCGCCGTGACTACACCCTGCGCGACTTCGGCTACGGGCCGGGCGTGGCCAGCGGTACGTTCCGCTACGGCTATTCCGACAACCTGACCCTGGAAAGCCACGCCGAAGCGTCCAGCGACCTGATCCTCGGCGGGCTCGGCGGCAACCTGCGCCTGGGCAATTTCGGTGTGCTCAATACCGCCGTCAGCCAGAGCCGGTTCGACAGCCTCAGCGGCCGGCAACTGAGCCTCGGCTATCAGTACAACAGCGCGCGCTACAGCCTGATGTACCAACGCGTCGAACGGCGCGACGCGTATGCCGACCTGACCCTGGTCGACACGCCCTACGCCCGCCTCAGCAAGCGCAGCGAGCAAGTCACCCTGAGCCTTAATCTGGAGCGGTTCGGCAGCCTCGGCCTGGGTTATTTCGACGTGCAGGCGGCGGACGATTCGCGCACGCGCCTGCTCAACCTGAGCTGGAGCAAACCGCTGTGGCGCAACTCCAGCGTGTACCTGTCGGCCAACCGCGAAATCGGTGACAGCAACTGGGCGATGCAGGCGCAACTGGTAATTCCGTTCGACCTCAACGGTAGCCTGGCCTTGAGCACCGAGCGCAGCAAGGACGGCGCCAGTACCCATCGCATCAACTACAGCCGCGCGGTGCCCAGCGAAGGCGGGCTGGGCTACAACCTCGGCTACGCCCAGGGCGATACCCCCACTTATCGCCAGGCCGACCTGACCTGGCGCTTGCAGTCGGTGCAGTTGCAGGCCGGTGTGTACGGCAGCAGCGAGGCTCAGACGCGCTGGGCGGATGCCAGCGGCTCGCTGGTGTGGATGGGCGGTAACACCTTTGCCGCCAACCGCATCAACGATGCCTTTGTGGTGGTGAGCACCCAGGGATTCGCCGGGATCCCGGTGCGCTATGAAAACCAGTTGGTCGGCGAAACCGACAGCAAGGGCCACTTGCTGGTGCCGTGGAGCAGTGCGTATTACCGCGCCAAATATGAAATCGACCCGCTGAACCTGCCGCCGAATGTGCAGAGCCCGAATGTGGAGCAGCGCGTGTCGGTGCGCCGTGGCAGCGGTTACTTGCTGGAGTTTCCGTTGCGCCGGGTGCTCGCCGCGAGCATCACCCTGGTCGACAGCCAGCACCAGGAGTTGCCGCTGGGCAGCCTGGTGGTGCATGAACAGAGCAACACCCAGGCGGTGGTGGGCTGGGACGGGCTGGTCTATCTGGAAAACCTCAGCGCCCACAACACACTGCAGGTCACGCTCGGTGAGGGTCGCAGCTGCCAGGCGCGATTCGATATCGATGAGCACCAACAGGACGTGCCGCTGATCGGCCCGTTGGTCTGCCAATGAAGGATTGAACAGGGAGTGTTCGGGTGAGGGGCAAGGGATGGCTGTTTGGGATGGGGCTGTTTGGGTTAGCGCTGTTGTGTTCGGGCAAGGCGTTGGCCGCGTGTTCGGTAGGGGCCACGGTGCCGGCCAGTTTCGGTTCGATCAGTTCGATGACCGTGCGCACCGCTGCGCAAACCAGTTCCACCACCAGCGCCGGGCTGAGTTGCACCTCGTCCCTGATTTCGCTGCTGGTGTCGAGCGACCATTTCTACGCCACGATTACTTCGTCCCAGAGCGGCCTGCGCGGGCCGACGGGGGATGTGATCGGCTATACGATTTATGGCACCAACAGCACCAGTTACCCGATCGCCCGCGGGGCGCAGTTCGATTTTGGCGGTGCCGGCGGTATCGCCCAGATCATCGGCCTGATCGCAGGGCCGGGTCCTAAAAGCGTACCGCTGTACCTGGGCAGCATCACCGGCAGCAATGTCGCCGCGGGCGTGTATACCGAGACGTTGAGCATCGCCTGGAACTGGAACTATTGCTCGGGCGTCGGCCTTGGCGGCATCTGCCTGGGGCGTGACATCGGCAGCGGCACAGCGTCGCTCACCGTGAGCATGACCGTGACCAATGATTGTCAGATCACCGCCCCCAATATCAGCTTTGGCAGCGCGCCGGTGGTCAGCGGATTTACCGCAGTGAGCGGGCAGACCATCAATATCGCCTGCACCAAGGGCAGCGCCTATACCGTGGGCTTGAGCGACGGCCAGAACGCGGTCGGCGTCGGCGGGCGGCGGCGCATGATTTCCGGCGCCAACTACCTGGCCTACGACATTTTCAAAAGTGCCGGCACCACGCGATGGGGCAGCGTCGGCGCGGCGCGGCGGGCCAGTTCCACGGCGGAGGTCAACCCCGGCAACGGCTTGGGCACGGGCAGCCAGGTGTTCAACTACAACGCCCGGATCTACACCGACCAGCCCACGCCGCCGGCCGGTATTTACCTGGACAACGTGGTGCTGGACGTGGGCTTCTAGAACTTAATCTGCTGCGGGGCGGCCTGATCCACCGGGCTGACCATCGCATAGTTGTACCCGCCGCCCGACCAGTAATCGGCCTGCAAGCCGTCGGCGCTGCGGCTGCCGCGCGGCAGGAAGCCGTTGTTTGGACCCGGCGGGCGGATATAGAAGCTGATGCGCCGGCCCTGCGCGTCCTGGTACAGCACCATGGCCGCTGCGCCTTGGTCGGTGGTGAGCAGGCGTCCGCTGACCGGCTTGAACCCCGCCTGGCTCAAATCGGGCAAGCGATGGGCCTGGTTGAAGTAGCGATCGAGCCAGGCCTGCATCGTGCTGCGGTCCTGAGCGTTGTAGTCGGCGGGCATGATGCCGTCCTGGGCAAACAAGCGGTATGCCTGCATCGCATCAGCCATCGGCAACAGCGCTGGCTGGGTGGCTTCGCGGGCGTGCCAGCCGCCCAGTCCGCCGAGGCTGACGGCGATCAGCAGCAGCGCCGCAGTGGCGAGATGGCGGCGGGATTGATGCTTGATGCGCTGGCGAATCAGCGCCGGATCCAATGCCGGGTTGTCCGGCTGTTGCAGGGCACCGCTCAAGGACGCACGCAGCAATTGCGCATCCTGTTGCCAGGCATGCACCTGGGCGGCCACCTCGGGGTGGCTCGCCAGCCAGGTTTCAAGGACGCGGCGATCACTGTCCGGCAACTGGTGATCGACGTAGGCGTGTAAGTCGCGTTCGCTGGGAGGCAGGCTGATCATTTGAGTATCCGCAGGGAAGGGCTGGCAATTTCGCCATCGCTGAGTTGACGCAAGGCCTGGCGGGCGCGTGAGAGACGCGACATCACCGTACCGATGGGCACGTCGAGTATTTCGGCGACTTCCTTGTAGCTCAAGCCTTCGACCGACACCCACAGCAGCAGGGCGCGCTGCTCGGCAGTGAGGCGGTCGAAGGCCAACAGGGTGGATTGGGCCATCACCGTGCGCTCCACCGAGGGCTGCGCATCGTCGCGGCCGGTAAAGAATTCGAGCATGCGCGCGTAGCGCCGGCTGCGCCGATGGGCATCGAGAAATTGTCGGTACAGGATCGAAAACAGCCACGCGCGCAGGTCGCCTGCGATGCGCTTGTCGGCCCAGGCGATGATCGCCCGTTCCAGGGTCGACTGCACCAGGTCGTCGGCACTGCTGGCGTTACGGGTCAGGGACACGGCAAAGCGCCGCAGCCTGGGGATGAGTTCACGTAACTGTTCGTCGAGTTCATGCATGGGCGTCTGGCTGGCTACTACGCTGCTGGGACTAGAGAGACGTCCGGTGCTGAAGGTTATTCCGTGGGCCGAAAAATAAAACGTGGCCAGGGAATAGAGTTTATCGGCGTGCGTCTCAATGCTCCGACCTTATGTTTCACCCCCTAAGGCCTCTGGCCCTGGAGTTCATTCATGGTAGATCACTCACCACCGCCTCGTCCTGCGTTAAGCACCGCGAGCCTGATCGCGCGACTCGCCGGTATCGGTGCCGTGGTTGCCGTTGTTGCCGGGGCATTTGCCTACGTCAACGGCACCCTCGACCCACAGCGCCTGCGCCCGAAAACCCTGGTCAATGCCCTGGAAACCAATAACGGCGTGCATCCGGGGTTTCGGCGTAACCATGCCAAGGGTGTGTGCGTGGCCGGGTACTTCGAGAGCAGTCCCGAGGTGCGCGCTTACTCCAGCGCCCAGGTGTTCAACGAGGCGAAAACCCCGGTGATCGGGCGGTTCGCCTTGCCCAGCGGCAACCCTTATGCGCCGGACAGCAGTGTGCCGATCCGCAGTTTTGCCGTGCAATTCAGTCAGGCCAACGGCCAGCAGTGGCGCACCGGGATGAACAGCATGCCGGTGTTCCCGGTGGGCACCCCCGAGGCGTTCTACCAGTTGCTCAAGGCCGGCGCGCCGGCCCCGGCCACCGGCAAGCCGAACCCGGCGAGCATGCCGGCATTCTTTGCCTCACACCCGGAGACAGCGCCGTTTCTGGCCTGGGTCAAAACCGCCAAGCCATCGGCCAGTTACGCGACCGAAACCTATAACGGTATCAACGCGTTTTACCTGGTGACCGACGACGGCAAGCGCCAGGCCGTGCGCTGGTCCGTGGCGCCGCAGAGCCAGGACGCAGCGGGCGATACCGCGCCTGAAGGCGCCGACTTCCTGGAAAAAGACCTGGTGCAGCGCCTGGCGGCGGGGCCGTTGCATTGGCAATTGAACATGACACTGGCCAACCCTGGCGACCCGCTGGATGACGCCAGCAAGACCTGGACCGGTGAACACAAGGTACTCAACGCCGGCACCCTGGTGTTGCAGAGCAGCCAGCCACAAGCCGACGGCGATTGCCGCGATATCAACTTCGATCCGCTGATTCTGCCCAGCGGTATCGAGGCGTCCAACGACCCGCTGCTGGCGGCACGCTCGGCGGCCTATGCCAGTTCATACCTGCGCCGTGCCGGTGAAGTCAGCCCGTTGCACAGTGCCTCCCAGGAGTCCAAGCCATGAAGGTTCAACCACGCTTTTTCGCCCCGTTGGCGCGTTTGCTGCACTGGCTGATGGCGTTGATGATCATCGCCATGCTGTTTATCGGCGCAGGCCTGGCGGCGTCGGTGTCCGAGCGCCATGAGTGGCTGATTCACCTGCACAAGCCGTTGGGCATCGCGATCCTGGCGCTGGTCGTGGTGCGTCTGGTGGTGCGTCTTTCCACGCGCCAACCGCCGCTGCCGACGGACTTGCCGCTGTGGCAAGTACTCGCGGCCAAGGCGTCTCACGTCGTGTTGTATGGGTTGATGCTGGTGTTGCCGCTGTTGGGCTGGGCAATGATTTCGGCCGCCGGTGACCCGGTGATGCTCAGCAGCTCCGTGCAACTGCCGGCATTGGTCTCGGCGAATGCGCCGTTGTTTGCGCTGCTGCGCAAGGCCCACGGTTATCTCGCCTACCTGCTGTTTTTGACGGTGCTGGTGCACCTGGCGGCCGCGCTGTTCCACGGGTTGATCCGCCGCGACGGCGTACTGCAAAGCATGACCGGCACCCGCCACTGATCAGCGTTGGCTGACAGTCAACGCACGTGGCCGATGATATCGGCCACGCTGCTCAGCACATCCTTGCCCAACTGCCTGGAGCGCTCGCCGGACCAACCGGTTTTCGGGTTGGGCGCGTCATCGTTGTCCTTGAAGGGCATCTCCAGGGTCAGTGACAGGCAGTCGTACTGTTCACCGACCGCATTGCATGCCAGGGTCATATTGGCTTCGCCCGGCAGATCGCGGGTGTAGCCGTGGGTGGTCTGAAAGTCGCGAGTCAGTTGGCTCAGGTGGCTGCGGAAGTGTTTCTCGAGGGCTTCGATACGCGGGCTGTAACCGGGGTTGCCTTCACAGCCAGCGGTGAAAATGTAGGGGATTTCTTCGTCGCCATGGATATCGAGGAACAGGTCGACGCCATATTTTTCCATCTGCTGTTGCACGAACAGGACTTCCGGGCTGAGTTCCTGGCTGGCGCTCTGCCAGGCGCGGTTGAGGTCCTGGCCCATGGCATTGGTACGCAAGTGGCCATGAAACGCGCCGTCGGGGTTCATGTTGGGCACCAGGTACAGGTCGGCGACGGCCAGGAGCTTTTTCAACTCGGTATCACCGCTCTGCTGCAGGCGTTCGATCACGCCCTCCATAAACCATTCGGCCATGTGTTCGCCGGGGTGCTGCTGGGCGATGATCCAGACTTTGCGGCGGCCTTCGCCGCCTTTGCCACGGCGCAGCAGTTGGATATCACGGCCCTCGACACTTTTACCGGTGGCCAGCAGCTTGACGCCGGCGTACTTCAGGGCCTGCTCGATCAACCAGTCGTGACGTTCACGGCTATAGGGTTCGAAGTAGGCGAACCACGCGTGCTTTTCCCGGGTCTGCAGGCTGATATGCAGGATTTCGCCATCAAAGCGTGACGGCACGCGGAACCAGTTGACGTGGTCGTAGGACGCCACGGCGTTATAGCCGGTCCATGCATGCTTGTAGGATGACCGGCCCGCGTTGCTCAGGCGAAAAGTGTGGGTGTGGCCCACGTGCATGCCTTCGGCCTTGAAGTGGAACCACTGGTAATGTTGGCTGCGGGTGTCAGGTTTGATCGCCAGTAACAACTGGTAGGCATCGCTGGCATCCAGGACCTGGATATTGCCGCTGTCGAAGTCGGTGCTGATTCTGATGGACGTCAAGGCCACGGTCATAGTCTAGTTGCCTGAATATGCGGATGTGGCGGTTATCTTACACAGGCGGCAGGCAATGTCTGGAGGCAAAATTGTTGCACGGGGGGAGGGGGCGTCATCCGTGACGCCGCCGCAGCTTAGAGTCTATGAGATTGATTCTCAAGCGCTAAATCGTGAAGATATCGGGCTGGGCCTTGCTGCGGCTTTCTTTTCGCAATGGTCTTTTGCTACCATTCGCGCCATCAAGCAACACACAGTCTTCATTAGCCTGAAGCCGTCAGAAACAACTGGCAAAAAAAAGACCCGGCCAAAGAGCCGGGTCAAAAACCGTGATTAGCCTGATGAGGAGATATTCCAAGAGTCCGACCTAAGGTCTCTTGGTCTATCGACTGATCTCGCGATCAGCCAGGTCCAATAATAATCATTATCATTTGCAAGTCAAATGTTTTTATCCCTCCGATAGAAATATTTTTCCCATGCGCCCGTCAGCCGTTTACCTGAACGTCCGGCGTTCGCAACGACCGCTCCACCATCGCCTTCGCCATATCAATCAAATACACCACCGAAAATGCCAGGTCGCGCTGATTGCCCTGGTGGCTGCTCGCCGACTCGTAGGCGGTTGCCGCAGCGCTGCGCAGCAGGTCGGAGGCATGCACCAGCGCTTCCTCCTGGCTGATGCCTGGCTTGAGGGTGAAAAAGGCTGCGTCCAAGGCGGGTGCAGACATTTCCTCTTTCAAGTAATAGTCCAGCGCGCGCTGTGCGGCGCCACTGCAGCGCATGTCGTGCAGCTCAGTGTTTTCAGGTGTTTCAGGCAGGTGATAGGGGCTCGTCGTCATAAGGGGCAGTACTCTGGGTGGGTGTCGAAAACCTTATATCGATGATAGTACGTATCGTATTTATGTCGTTTTATGGATTACTACAAACTGTTTATTGCCCTGGAAAATACGCAACGTATTGTCAGTGCCATGGATAACTGGATAGCGTTGGTGCGAGCCAATATGAAAGACCGCAAGGTCACGCAGGATGAACTGGCGGAGCGCCTGGGCATGTCCCAGGGCGGCGTCGGCCATTGGCTCAACAAGCGCCGCGTTCCGAGCATCGCGGACATGAACCGGGTACTGGCGGAACTGGGGCTGGGCTATCTGGAGGTCGCACTGGAGATTCGCGAGAGGGCGGATACCCAGGCGACACTGGAGCACCACTACAACCCGTATTTTCGCTACCCGGTCAACGACTGGAACGGTGTGTGCGAACTGCGCGAGGCAAGGGCCAGCTATGGGCCGGAACGCTTCGAATTGACCGATTACCACGCCCACGGCGACGCCTTCTGGCTACCGGTGATCGGCGACGCCATGACCGCGCCCAGTGGCCTGAGCATCAGCGCAGGCATGCTGATCCTGGTAGACCCGGCGGTCGAGGCGCAGCCCGGCAAGCTGGTGGTTGCACAATGGCTGGACAACCCCCAGGCCACCTTTCGCCAGTTGCAGGCAGACAGCGGCCAGCTTTACCTGGTGCCGCTCAATCCCACTTACCCCAAGCTGCTGTTCACCGACGACTGCCGCATCCTGGGTGTTGTCGTGCAAGCCACGGCGAAGTTCTAGTGCGCCGGCTCCAGTTCCACCAGCGCACTGCCTTCGGCGACCATTTCCCCCTCCTGGCAAAACAGGGCCTTGACCACGCCCGCCTCAGGCGCGCGGATGCTGTGCTCCATCTTCATCGCTTCGAGTACCACCAGTTGCGCACCGGCTTCGACCCGTTGACCGATGTCCACCAGCACGCGCACGATGCTGCCGTTCATGGGGGCGGTGAGACCGCCTTGAGGGGACTGACCGGCCTCGGCTGCCGCAATCGGGTCGAACAGGCTGACCGCCTGCATCTCTCCATCCCAGCGCAGATACACGGTGCCTTCAGTGCGCACCGCCAGATGGGCGCGGCGTATACCCTGGTGTTCGATGATCAGTTGCTCGTCGGTGAGTGGCGACGATTGCCCGGCCAGCGTGACCAGTCGATCCTGGCCGTTACAGCTCAAATGCAGCGAAACCTGGGCCGGCAGCCCCGCGCGAAAACCGTGGGTCGCGGCCCACGGTCCGTCTCCGGTCGGCAGGGTTTGCATAAAGGCCGAACCCGCCGCCTGCCAGAACTCATCGCTCAACGCCCCGGCCACCGGCAGCAGTTCTTCCTGATAGCGCGGAATAAATCCGGTATCCAGTTCGGCCGCGGCAAAGGCCGGATGACCAATGATGCGCCGCAGGAAGCCAAGGTTGGTCTTGAGCCCGCCCACCGCACATTCGTCGAGCATACTCAGCAAGCGCAGCCGCGCCTGCTCACGGTCCTCGCCCCAGGCAATCAACTTGCCGAGCATCGGGTCGTAGAAGGGCGAAACGCTGTCCCCTTGTTCGACGCCGCTGTCCACGCGCCGCCCGGGGCCTGGCCTGGACTCGCGGTACAGCGCCAACCGTCCGGTGGCGGGCAGGAAATCATTGGCCGGGTCTTCGGCATACAGCCTTACCTCAATCGCATGCCCCCTCAGCGGTACCTGCGCCTGGGTGATCGGCAGCACTTCACCCTGGGCGACACGGATCTGCCAGGCCACCAGGTCGAGGCCGGTAATCGCCTCGGTGACCGGATGCTCCACTTGCAGGCGGGTGTTCATCTCCATGAAGAAAAACTCGCCGCGGGCATCCAGCAGGAACTCCACGGTGCCCGCGCCCACATAGCCAATCGCCTGCGCTGCGCGTACCGCCGCTTCGCCCATGGCCTTGCGCTGCTCGGCACTGACTCCCGGCGCGGGGGCTTCTTCCACCACCTTTTGATGACGCCGCTGGATCGAGCAATCGCGCTCATTGAGGTACAGGCAGTTGCCGTGTCGATCGGCAAATACCTGGATTTCCACATGGCGCGGTTTGAGCAGGTATTTCTCTACCAGCATCTGCCCGTTGCCGAATGACGAGAGGGCCTCGCGCTGGGCGGAGGCCAGGGCTTCTGCCAGCTGGCTGACATCCTCGACCACCTTCATGCCCTTGCCGCCGCCGCCTGCGGTGGCCTTGAGCAGTACCGGGTAACCGATACGCGCACAGGCTTCGCGGAAGGTTTCCAGGTCCTGGGCCTCGCCGTGATAGCCCGGCACCAGCGGCACGCCGGCGGTTTCCATCAAAGCCTTGGCCGCCGACTTGCTGCCCATCGCGTCAATGGCCGAGGCGGGCGGGCCGAGGAAGATCAAGCCCGCTGCCTCGACGGCCCGGGCAAACCCGGCGTTTTCCGACAGGAAGCCGTACCCCGGATGAATCGCCTGGGCGCCGCTGGCGTGGGCGGCGGCGATCAGTTTGTCGATCTGCAGGTAACTGTCGGTGGCCTTGCTGCCGCCCAGGTCGACACGAATATCCGCTTCGCGGCTATGCCGCGCATCACGGTCGATCGCACTGTGCACGGCCACGGTGGTCAGCCCCATCGCCTTGGCGGTGCGCATGATTCGGCAGGCGATTTCGCCACGGTTGGCCACCAGCACGCTAGTCAATGTGCTCATGGATGCGGCTCCCTGGATTGCCAGCTGGGTGCGCGTTTTTGCAGAAAGGCGCGCAAGCCTTCCTGGCCCTCGGCACTGACCCGAATTCGCGCGATGGCGTTTTCACAGTAACGCCGCAGCGCCGGGGTCAGGGCACCGTTGCCCACCTCGCGCAACAAGTCTTTGCTCGAACGCATCGCCGCCGGGCTGTTGTGCAGCAGGTTGGCGATCCACTCATCCACCCGTTGGTCCAACGTCTCGGCCGGATAGCTTTCCGCCAACAGGCCGATCTCTCGCGCACGCCGGCCGTCAAAGCGCTCGGCCGTCAAGGCGTAGCGACGGGCCGCGCGTTCACCGATGGCCTGCACCACGAACGGGCTGATCACCGCCGGTGCCAGGCCGATACGCACTTCCGACAGGCAGAACTGCGCGTCATCGGCGCCGATTGCCATGTCGCAGCAACTGATCAAGCCCAGCGCCCCACCGTAAGCGGCGCCTTGCACCACCGCCAGGGTGGGGATTTTCAGCTTGGCCAGGTTGTACATCAACTCGGCCAGCTCACGGGCGTCGTCCAGGTTGGTGTGGTAATCCAGCTCGGCCGACTGCTGCATCCAGGCCAGGTCGGCGCCGGCGCTGAAGTGCTTGCCGCGCCCGCGCACCACCAGAAAGCGCAGGGACGGATCGCCCTGTACGTGGTCGAGGGCGATGATCAGTTCGCGGATCATCTGGGCGTTGAACGCGTTGTGCTTGGCTTCACGGCTGAGCCACAGCGTGGCAAAGCCACGGCTGTCGGTGATCAGTTCGAGGGTGTTGAAATCGCTCATGCAAGAAGCTCCATGAAAATGAGAGGCCTCCTGTAGGAGCGAGCTTGCTCGCGAAGGTCGTCCACGATAACGCGGGTATCCAGGATGCACGCGTTGACTGGACGTTTTTCGCGAGCGAGCTCGCTCCTACAGGTTACATGCGGAACACGCCGAAGCGGCTCGGCTCAATAGGCGCATTGAGTGCGGCGGACAGTGCCAGGGCCAGCACGTCGCGGGTCTGCAACGGGTCAATGACGCCGTCATCCCAAAGACGTGCGCTGGAATAGTAGGGGTGGCCCTGGGTTTCATATTGGTCGAGGATCGGCTGCTTGATCGCGGCTTCTTCCTCGGCGCTGAACGCATTGCCGGCACGCTCGGCCTGCTCGCGCTTGACCTGCACCAGCACGCCCGCCGCCTGTTCGGCACCCATCACGCCGATGCGCGCGTTGGGCCACATCCACAAAAAGCGCGGGTCATAGGCGCGCCCGCACATGCCATAGTTACCGGCACCGAAACTGCCGCCGATGATCACCGTGAACTTGGGCACCTTGGCGCAGGCCACCGCCGTCACCAGTTTGGCGCCGTGCTTGGCGATGCCGCCGGCCTCGTACTTCTGGCCGACCATGAAACCGGTGATGTTCTGCAGGAACAGCAGCGGAATGCCGCGCTGGCAGGCCAGTTCGATAAAGTGCGCGCCTTTTTGCGCGGCTTCGGCGAACAGGATCCCATTGTTGGCCAGGACCGCCACCGGGTAGCCGTGCAGGTGCGCAAAGCCGCACACCAGGGTGGTGCCGAACAGCGCCTTGAACTCATCGAACACCGAGGCGTCCACCAGCCGTGCGATCACTTCGCGCACGTCGAACGGCTGCTTGGCATCGGCCGGGATCACGCCATAGAGCTCTTCGCCGCTGTACAACGGCGCGACGGGCGGGCGTTGGCGCAACTCCCCCAGCTTGCGCCAATTGAGGTTGGCCACGCTGCGACGGGCCAGGGCCAGGGCGTGTTCATCGTTGTCGGCATAGTGATCGGCCACGCCGGAAATCCGGCAATGCACATCGGCGCCGCCGAGATCTTCGGCGCTGACCACTTCGCCGGTGGCGGCCTTCACCAATGGCGGGCCGGCGAGGAAGATCGTCGCCTGTTGGCGCACCATGATCGCTTCGTCGGCCATGGCCGGCACATAGGCGCCACCGGCCGTGCACGAGCCCATCACCACGGCAATCTGCGGAATGCCCTGGGCGCTCATGTTGGCCTGGTTGAAGAAGATCCGCCCGAAGTGCTCACGGTCCGGAAACACTTCATCCTGGCGCGGCAGGTTGGCACCGCCGGAGTCCACCAGGTAGATGCACGGCAGGCGGTTCTGCTCGGCGATGGTCTGGGCGCGCAAGTGTTTCTTGACCGTCAACGGGTAATACGAGCC
Organism: Pseudomonas orientalis; assembly: GCF_001439815.1. Classification (GTDB taxonomy): domain Bacteria; phylum Pseudomonadota; class Gammaproteobacteria; order Pseudomonadales; family Pseudomonadaceae; genus Aquipseudomonas; species Aquipseudomonas orientalis. The sequence continues at coordinate 807,390 of NZ_JYLM01000001.1, forward strand.
GCCTTTCACGGTGGCATCGTTGGCGACGATCATGCATTCGACGCCTTCCACACGGCCGATGCCTGCAATCACGCCGGCGGCGGGCACGTCTTCGCCATACACCTGGTGGGCGGCCAGTTGGCTCAATTCGAGGAATGGCGAGCCTGGGTCGAGCAGGCGATTGATGCGCTCGCGTGGCAGCAGCTTGCCGCGCGAGGTGTGGCGTTCCTGGGCCTTGGCGCCGCCGCCTTGTTGTACCTGAGCGAGCACGGCGTGCAGCGCGTCGACCTGTTGGCGCATCGCCGCGCTGTTGGCGACGAATTCCGTCGAGCGTGGGTTGAGCTGGGTGTGCAGGGTGGCCATGGGGCGCTCCTTCAGCGGGTTTCGTTGAACAGTTCGCGACCGATCAACATCCGCCGAATCTCACTGGTGCCGGCGCCGATTTCGTACAGCTTGGCATCACGCAACAGGCGCCCGGCGGGGAATTCATTGATGTAGCCGTTGCCGCCCAGGATCTGGATCACATCCAGGGCCATTTGCGTGGCGCGTTCGGCGCTGTACAGGATCACGCCCGCGGCGTCCTTGCGCGTGGTCTCGCCGCGCTCGCAGGCCTGGGCTACCGCGTAAAGATAAGCGCGGCTGGCATTGAGCTGGGTGTACATATCGGCGACCTTGCCCTGGATCAGCTGGAACTCGCCGATGCTCTGGCCGAACTGCTTGCGTTCGTGGATGTAGGGCACGATCAGGTCCATGCAGGCCTGCATGATTCCGGTGGGGCCGCCGGAGAGCACCACGCGTTCGTAATCGAGGCCACTCATCAGCACTTTGACGCCGCCGTTGAGTACGCCGAGGATGTTCTCTTCGGGCACTTCGACGTCATCGAAAAACAGCTCGCAGGTGTTGGAGCCGCGCATGCCCAGCTTGTCGAACTTGTTGCTGCGGCTGAAGCCTGTCCAGTCACGTTCGACGATGAATGCGGTGATACCGTGGGCGCCTTTTTCCACGTCGGTCTTGGCGTAGATCACGTAGGTGTGGGCGTCGGGGCCGTTGGTGATCCAGGTCTTGCTGCCGTTGAGTACATAAACGTCGCCGCGTTTGTCGGCGCGCAGTCTCATCGACACCACGTCGGAACCGGCGTTCGGCTCGCTCATCGCCAGGGCGCCGATATGCTCACCGCTGATCAGCTTGGGCAGGTACTTGAGTTTCTGTGCGTGACTGCCGTTGCGGTTGATCTGGTTGACGCACAGGTTGGAGTGGGCGCCGTAGGACAACGCCACCGAGGCCGAGCCGCGGCTGATTTCCTCCATGCTCACCACGTGCGCCAGGTAACCCAGGCCGGCGCCGCCGTACTCCTCCGGTACGGTGATGCCCAGCAGGCCCATGTCGCCGAACTTGCGCCACAGGTCGGCCGGAAACAGATTGTCGATATCGATCTGGGCTGCGCGGGGTGCGATTTCCTTGGCCACAAAGGACTGCACCTGGTCGCGCAGCATGTCGATGGTTTCGCCGAGGGCGAAGTTCAGGGACGGGTAACTCATGGACAGGCACCTTAATGTGAGCTTTTGTTGTTGTGTTGTTGTGAAGGCCGGGCGCGGGGGAGGGCGCTGACCTTTACGTTAACGTAAGCTTGCGTTGCGGCGCTGTCAATCGTAGTTTACGTTTACGTCAACCTACAAAAAAGACAACAGGGGTCGTTATGGATCAACCGAATCAGAGCTACAGCCGTGGTTCCCAGGACAAGGCTTTGCTGGCCATGACGATTGGCCAGGCGTTCGATCAGACTGCTGCGCAACACCCCGACGGCGAAGCATTGGTGGTCCGCCATCAACAGCGACGCTTGACCTGGCGTCAACTGGCCGAGACGGTTGAATTGCACGCCAGGGCGTTCATTGCGTTGGGCATGCAGACCGGCGATCGCCTGGGTATCTGGGCCCCCAATTGCGCCGAGTGGTGTATCTGCCAGATTGCCAGTGCCAAGCTCGGGGTGATTCTGGTCAATATCAACCCGGCGTATCGCACCAGTGAGCTGGACTACGTGCTCAGGCAGTCCGGTTGCCAGTGGCTGGTGTGCGCCAGCGCGTTCAAGACATCCGACTACCACGCCATGCTGCAGGAGCTCAAGCTTGAGCTGCGCGGCATCATCAGCCTGGACCCCAACCCGCCCGCGCCATTCATGCCTTGGGCGCACTTGTCGGCGCTGGGTGCAAGCGTTTCTGTGCAGCAACTGCATGCCCGCCAGGCCAGCCTGCATGTCGACCAGCCGGTGAATATCCAGTACACCTCCGGCACCACCGGCTTTCCCAAAGGTGCCACCCTCAGTCACCACAACATCCTCAACAACGGCTATATGGTCGGCGAAAGCCTGGGGCTTACCGCACAGGACCGTTTAGTGATTCCCGTGCCGCTGTACCACTGTTTTGGCATGGTCATGGGTAACCTGGGGTGCATCACCCACGGCACCACCATGATCTATCCCAATGACGGCTTCGACCCGTTGCTGACGCTGACCGCCGTCGCCGAAGAGCGCGCCACCGGCCTGTACGGCGTGCCGACCATGTTTATTGCGCTGCTCGATCACCCACGCCTGGGCGAGTTCGACCTGGCCAGCCTGCGTACCGGGATCATGGCCGGCTCGACCTGCCCGATCGAGGTGATGCGCCGCGTCATTGATGAGCTGCACATGGGCGAAGTGCAGATTGCCTATGGCATGACCGAAACCAGTCCGGTGTCCTTGCAGACCGGCGCCGATGATGACTTGGAGCGCCGCGTGACCACCGTGGGTCGCACTCAGCCGCAGCTGGAAAACAAGATCATCGATGCGCAGGGCAACACGCTGCCACGCGGTGAAATAGGCGAACTGTGCACGCGCGGCTACAGCGTGATGCTCGGCTATTGGAACAACCCCGAGGGCACTCGCGATGCTATCGACGAGGAGGGCTGGATGCACACCGGCGACCTGGCGACCATGGACGAACACGGTTATGTCTGCATCGTCGGGCGCAACAAGGACATGATCATTCGTGGTGGCGAGAACGTATATCCTCGGGAGCTGGAAGAATTTTTCTTCACCCATCCGGCCGTGGCCGATGTGCAAATCATCGGTATTCCCGACGAACGCTACGGTGAGGAAATCGTCGCCTGGATCAAGTTCCACCCAGGCCAGGCAGCGAACGAGCTGGAGTTGCAAACCTGGTGCAAGGGCCGCATCGCCCACTTCAAGACACCCAGGCACTTCAAGTTCGTGGACGCGTTCCCGATGACGGTGACGGGCAAGATCCAGAAATTCCGCATGCGTGAAATCTCCATCGAAGAGCTGCGAACACCGCCGCAATAACGCGCAGAAAGCACAAAGGGGACCCGAAGGTCCCCTTAATTTGTCGTTGCGTGCTCTTTTTTATTATTGAGGGGCGGCCTGTTGTTGTTTTTGGTAGCCGTGGCCCTTACCGCTGTTTTGGGTGACCCCCATCCGGGGTCAAGAGCAAACGTATTTTTTTGAGCGCTGATCTGCTTCTTCGTAAACGATCCAACCAGTGGCAGCTACCTGAGGTAGTTTTATTTTTCTCTAACCGGTTGCGGGTTTCGGCATGCCGTACCCTGCGAAGCACATCTTCTCCAAAAAAATCTGTTAGCTGCGTCTCTGCCGTGTTGTTTTTGTTATGTCAGAGTCGTTTCGTCTTATTTTTATTAGGTTTGGCGCTTTTTATTCTTGTTATGCCATAGAGATAGCAGAAGCCGTGCCAACTTTATAAACTCCTTTAAAATCAAATGGTTGATTTTTTGACAGGCCAGAGCTTCCGAGCTGCGCGGCGGATTATGTTCCCGCGTTACCCGCTGTACCGGGCTGCGGTAACACATTGTCACAGCTGTGCTACTCAACCGAGGTTACGCGCCTTCGCCACACGCGATCCGCTCGCCCGTCCCACTACCTGGCTGATCTGCTGGCCCGCGCCAATCAGGCGCTCCAGGTCGATGCCCGTGTCGATCCCCAGTCCATTGAGCAGGTACACCACATCCTCGGTGGCGACGTTACCGCTCGCGCCCTTGGCATAAGGGCAACCGCCGAGGCCCGCGATAGAGCTGTCGAACACCTGGATGCCTTCCAGCAGGCCGGCGTAGATGTTGGCGATCGCCTGGCCGTAGGTGTCGTGGAAATGCCCGGCGAGCTTGTCGCGCGGCACCTGTGCGCCGACCACTTCGAACAGCCGCCGTGTCGCCCCCGCCGTGCCGGTGCCGATGGTGTCGCCCAAGGACACTTCATAACAGCCCATGGCATACAGCTCGCGGGCGACGGCCGCCACCTGTTCCGCAGCGATATCGCCTTCATACGGGCAACCCAGCACGCACGACACATACCCGCGCACGCTGACCCCGTGCTGCCGGGCCGCCGCCATGATCGGCGCAAACCGCTCCAGGCTCTCGCTGATGGAACAGTTGATATTGCGTTGGGAAAACGCTTCGGACGCCGCCGCAAATACCGCGACTTCCTTGACTCCGGCCGCCAGTGCATCTTCAAAGCCGCGCAGGTTCGGCGCCAGCGCGCCATAGGTCACGCCAGGCTTGCGCTGGATCTGCGCGAACACCTCGGCGGAGCCGGCCATTTGCGGCACCCATTTGGGCGACACGAAACTGCCGACCTCGATATAGCCCAGGCCGGCGGCGCTCAGGGCGTCCACCAAGCGGACCTTGTCGGCCACGCTGATCGGCTGGGCTTCGTTCTGCAAACCGTCGCGCGGGCCGACTTCCACCAGGCGTACGTGTGAGGGGAGGGACATGGCGGTTACCTTCTGGTCAATGGCCGGCCTGGCGCATGGTGTGGGCCAGGGCCTGGGTGCAACGCTCTTCGGCGGTGTCCAGTTCCAGCTTCATTTGTTCGATATCCAGCAACTGTTGCTCAAGCTGCTCACGGCGCTCGGCAATCTTTGCCAGCATGCTGTTGAGTTGTATGTGGTTGCCGCTGGTGGGGTCATAGAGCTCGATCAACTCGCGGCATTCGGCCAGGGAAAAGCCGATGCGCTTGCCGCGCAGGATCAGCTTGAGGCTGACCTTGTCCCGCGCCGAGTAGATGCGCTCCTGGCCCCGGCGTTCGGGGGCCAGCAGGCCTTGTTCTTCGTAGAAGCGAATGGCGCGGGTGGTGATGTCGAGTTCGCGGGCGAGGTCGGAGATGCTGTAGGTGGTGCTCATGGCGGTGCTCGAGAAAGGCCTGGCGCTAAGCTAATGGCAGGTTGACGTAAACGTCAAGATCGTCATCAGTACTGTAGGAGCGAGCTTGCTCGCGAAAACCCCGAGAGCACCGGGTTAAACCAGACAACCCGCGTTATCGTTGACGATTTTCGCGAGCAAGCTCGCTCCTACAATTTATCCAGTTTCTTCTCGTGGGCGGTGACTTGCTGGCACAACTCGATCATCTGCTCGCGCATCCAGCGGTTGGCCGGGTCCTGGTCGGTGCTTTCGTGCCAGTACAAATGGGTTTCCACCGGCGGCACGTCGTTGACCGGCAGGTTGAACCAGTGCAGTTCATGGCGACGGGCGAAGCGTTCGGGCACGGTCATGACCATGTCGGTCTGCTGTAATACTTGCGAGGCCATCAGGTAGTGCTGGGAGCGCAGGGCGATCTTGCGCTGGATGCCCATCTTGCCCAGGGCCAGATCCACATGCCCCAGGCCGTTGCGGCGGCTGGAAATATGAATATGGGTCAGCGACAGGTAGTCATCCAGGCTGAATTTGTCCTTGCCCGCCATCGGATGGCCCTTGCGCATGGCGCACACGTAGCGGTCTTCCATCAGCTTGACGTGGCGCACTTGCGGGTCGGTGTTGAGCGGCGCATCCACGGCGAAATCCAGGCGCCCGGCGGCCAGTTCCTTGGTGGTTTCGCGGCGTTTGGACAGGAAACTCTCGATCACCACCGTCGGCGCCAGGCGGCGCAGACGCTGGAACAGCAGCGGTAAAATCACGGCTTCGGTCAGGTCGGTCATGCTGATGCGATAGGTCTTGGCCGCCTGCTGCGGGTTGAAAATCCGGCTCTCCTGCACGGAAACCCGCAGCAACGACAACGCATTGCGCACCGGGCCGATGATGTTCTGTGCCATCGGCGTAGGCACCATGCCTTGGGCGGTACGCACGAACAGCGGGTCGTTGAACGTCTCGCGCAGGCGTGCCAGCGCGTTGGACACCGCCGGCTGGGTGATGCCGACAATCTGCCCGGCACGGGTCAGGTTGGCTTCGGTGTAGATCGCATCGAAGACGATAAAGAGGTTGAGGTCGACCTTGCTCAGATTCATTTGGCTTGCGCTCTTATTATCAGGTGGCGATTTTTACGTCTTCAGACGCCGATCATATATCGGTGATGAATGTTAATACACGCCGAGAATAGGCTAGGTAAATTATCAGCGCTGTTCTAGCATCGATTGCATGCCCTAAACAACCTCTCAGAGAAGGGAGCCGCTCATGGATTTCGCCTATTCGCCCAAGGTTCAGGAACTGCGTGAACGCGTCAGCGCATTCATGGACGCTTACGTCTATCCGGCCGAGCCGGTGTTCGAACGCCAGGTCAGCGAAGGTGACCGCTGGCAGCCCACCGCCATCATGGAGGAACTCAAGGCCAAGGCTAAAGCCGAGGGGTTGTGGAACCTGTTCCTGCCGGAGTCCGAGCTGGGCGCCGGTCTGACTAATCTTGAATACGCGCCACTGGCCGAAATCATGGGTCGCTCGTTGCTGGGCCCCGAACCGTTCAACTGCTCGGCCCCCGACACCGGCAACATGGAAGTGCTGGTGCGTTACGCCAATGAAGAGCAGAAACAACGCTGGCTCGAGCCGCTGCTGCGCGGCGAGATTCGTTCAGCCTTCGCCATGACCGAACCGGATGTGGCCTCTTCGGACGCCACCAACATGGCCGCCCGCGCCGAACGCCAGGGCGATGAATGGGTGATCAACGGCAAGAAGTGGTGGACCTCCGGCGCCTGCGACCCGCGCTGCAAGATCCTGATCTTCATGGGTCTGAGCAACCCGGATGCGCCGCGCCACCAGCAGCACTCGATGATCCTGGTGCCGGTGGACACGCCCGGCGTAAAAATCCTGCGCCCGCTGCCGGTATTCGGCTACGACGACGCGCCCCACGGCCACGCCGAAGTGCTGTTCGATAACGTACGCGTGCCTTATGAAAACGTGCTGTTGGGTGAGGGACGCGGGTTTGAGATCGCCCAGGGTCGGCTTGGCCCGGGCCGTATCCACCACTGCATGCGCTCGATCGGCATGGCCGAGCGCGCGCTGGAGTTGATGTGCAAGCGCTCGGTCAACCGCAGCGCCTTCGGCAAGCCGCTGGCCCGCCTGGGGGGCAATATCGACAAGATCGCCGACTCGCGCATGGAAATCGACATGGCGCGGCTGCTGACCTTGAAGGCGGCGTACATGATGGACACCGTGGGCAATAAAGTCGCCAAAAGCGAAATCGCCCAGATCAAGGTGGTGGCGCCGAATGTGGCGTTGAAGGTGATCGACCGAGCTATCCAGATCCACGGTGGTGCCGGTGTGTCCAATGATTTCCCGCTGGCCTATATGTACGCCATGCAACGCACCCTGCGCCTGGCCGATGGGCCGGATGAAGTGCACCGCGCGGCGATCGGCAAGTTCGAGATTGGCAAGTATGTACCCAAAGAGTTGATGCGCGGCGGGCAGTAAGACCGCGTCGCCTGCTATCGGCGGCAAGCCACCTCCCACACTTGGATGTGTGAATACGGTCAAAATGTGGGAGGGGGCTTGCCCCCGATGAGGCCGGCTTGAACACCCCAAAAACCAGCCTCAGTACACCCAGACCTCCACCCGCCGATTCTTGATCCGCCCTTCATCCGCCGTATTCGCCGCCACCGGCATCTGTGCGCCGAACCCGCGAATGTCGCGCAGTATCACGCCGCTTTTCACCAACTCCCTGCGCACCGCCATGGCCCGCAGCTTCGACAGCAAGGCCGCCCGCTGCGGATCATTCTTGGCATCGCCAAACCCCACCAGCGTCACCTGCTTGTGCAGTTTGCCGTGGCTTTTCAGGTAGGCCACCACCCGCTGCACATCCTGGCGCGCCTTGTTGTCCAGGCTGGCGCTGCCTTCCTCGAAACGAAAGTTCACCGTCAAGCGCTGGGCGTTGCGCGCAATCGCCTGATACTCCTCGGGCATCGAGGCGCGTGGCTCCACGCCGATCGCCTGCACGTGCTGAGCGATAAAGCCGTTGGCCGCGACGATGGCCTGGCCCTGGCTGCTTTGGGCAAAGTCCACCAATGCCCTGGCCCAAGGGTTATGGGTCTCCGCAGGCAGATAAAAGTACAGTCGCCGTGACAGCGGGTAGTCCTCGGTGGCGATCAGGCTGCCCAGTGGCAGCATCGGTTGCGAGTCGCCATCGACCACCGCCACGGCCTTGGCCTGGCGTACGTAGGGCAGCCCGATAAAACCGATGCCTTGGGGGTCCTGGCTGACCGCATCGGACAGCGCTTCGCTGGACTCGAAACGCCGGGCCGACGCGGCCAGCGGTGTGTCGCGGCGGTTCAGCACCAGTTCCTTGAAAGTGTCATAGGTACCGGACCGGTCGTCGCGGGCGTACACATGAATGGCGCCGCCACTGCCGCCCAGCGCTTCCCAGGTGCTGATCTGGCCATTGAAGATCTGCGCCAGTTGCTCGGTATTGAGAGTATCCAGCCGATTCTGCGGGTTAAGGATGATCGCCAGGCCGTCAATGGCGATCACCTGTTCGGCGCCGGGACTTTTCAGGTCGCCAAGGGGCTCGAGATCGACCAGTTCGTTGTCGTTGATCGGGCGCGATGACGCGGCCAGGTCGGCGCTGTTGTTTTTCAGCGCGGCAAAGCCCGTGCTGGAGCCGTGGGCGGCTATGTCGATGAATACGGTCTTACCCTGACGGGTTTTGCCGATCACACGCTGCTCATTGGCACCGTTGGCGGCTTCGCTGTGCACGCCTTGCAAACCCTGGCGCTCCATCAACCCCTTGACCAGGGCCGGCCCCAACCCCGCGCCGATGGTGTTGGAGCCCTGGATGCGCAATGCCGGGCCTTGATCGGGAAGCGGGAGAGGGGAGGACACAGCGAAAAACGGGAAAAGCGTCAGCAGTAACAGAACGCGCAGCCTCATGCCGGCACCTTCTTGCGCAAAAGGGAGTGCCGCGAGATTAAGTCAGTTGGATTGCAAACATATGACTGATAGATCACAGATCAAAATGTGGGAGGGGGCTTGCCCCCGATAGCAGTATGTCAGTCAGTTGATCTGTAACTGATACACCGCCATCGGGGGCAAGCCCCCTCCCACATGGGATTTTCACCGGCAGGGAGATCAGCTCAGCTCAAGCCAGATCGGCGCATGGTCCGACGGCTTTTCCAATGCCCGCAGATCATAATCGACGCCGGCATCCTTGATCCGTGGGAGCAAGCCATTGGACGCCATGATCACGTCGATGCGCAGGCCGCGCTTGGGCTCATCCTCAAAGCCACGGCTACGGTAATCGAACCAGCTGAAGCGGTCGGTCACTTCAGGGTTCAGGTGACGGAAGCTGTCCACCAGGCCCCAGTTTTTCAGGCGGGCCATCCATTCGCGCTCTTCGGGCAGGAAGCTGCACTTGCCGGTTTTCAGCCAGCGTTTGGCGTTGTCGGCGCCGATACCGATGTCGCAGTCTTGCGGGGAAATATTCACGTCGCCCATCACCACCAGTGCCTGGTCATTGCTGAAGCGGCTTTCCAGCAGTTGCTGCAGGTCTTCATAGAAGCGCTGCTTGGCCGGGAATTTGGTGGGGTGGTCGCGGCTTTCACCTTGTGGAAAGTAGCCGTTCATGATGATGACCGGGTTGCCGTTCTCGTCGGCGAAGGTGCCCCAGATAAAACGGCGCTGGGCGTCTTCTTCATCGGTGGCAAAACCTTTGTGCACATCCAAGGCTTCCTTGCGCGAAAGCAGGGCCACACCGTAGTGGCCTTTCTGGCCATGGTAGTAAACGTGATAGCCCAGCGCCTGGACTTCGGCCAGCGGGAACTGGTCGTCGTGGACCTTGGTTTCCTGCAGGCCAATGACGTCCGGCTGATGCTTTTCAATCAGCGCCGCCAGCTGATGAGGGCGGGCACGCAGCCCGTTGATATTGAAGGAGACGATTTTCATGGTCGGCGGTCCAGTCTGGCAAAAGGGCGATGCTAGCCGACAAGTCGGACGGGGGCCAGCGTGGCGGTAGGAAGCATGCGCTGCTACTGTCTGGGAACGACTGGCGCTGCGCAGGTTCGTACCCATAAGAACGCCCTATTTTTGAATGGCGTCCAGGAGATTGACTGTTATGCCTGACACTTCGACGGCCGCTGCCGAGATTCGCGTGCTCAACAGCGGTTATTCCCGCGAAGCGCGTTCCCTGCTGTACCAGGCCTACCGTCACGAACCGACCTTCGCCTACATCTTCGAAGCCGAGCGGCCAGGTTATGAACAGCGGGTGCGCGCCACGGTGCGGGAGCTGGTCAAGCAGCATTTCTTCCAGAAACTTCCGGCCATCGGCCTGTTCGTCAACGACCGTCTGATCGGCGTCGCCCTCATCGCGCCGCCGCAACGGCGCCTGGGCATCACCGAGAGCTGGGCCTGGCAGATCCGCATGTGGTTGAGCACCGGTGTGCGCGGTACGCGGCGTTACCTCGAATACCATCAGGCTGTGTTGGCGTGCCTGCCCGCAGCGTCGGTGCATGTGTTGCCGTTGCTGGGCATTCACCCGCAGTTGCAAGGCCAGCACTACGGCGAACAATTGCTCGAAGCGGTCCATAACTGGTGCGCCGAAGACCCGCACTCATCGGGCGTGGTGCTCGACACGGGCAATTCCCGTTACCTGGATTTCTATAAGCGTCAGGGCTATGAGGAAATCGGTGAAATTGCCGTAGGACCTGTCCTGGAGCATGTGTTTTTTCATCCCAATCCCCAGGCGTTAAATGCTGCAACGGCTTGAGACAGAATTATTCAGATAAATCCGAGTTCAAAGTTCCTCTCTCGCTCGTGTAGCATCCGCGCCTATGAAGTTTCCAGGAAGATTTACCAGCGGCTTGATTCTGCTGTTCACAAGCTGCGGCGCATGGGCGCAAAGCGAACTGGACGTGCGGATCAAACCCTCAAATGACGCGCTGAAAGCCAACATCGAAGGCTACATCGGCGGGGTTGGCGATCGTGATGAAGAAGCCCTGCTGCGATTCAGCCGTGGGGCCGAAGAACAGGCGCGCAAAGCGGCCCAGGCGCTGGGCTTCTATCAGCCCCGGATCGCCAGCGATGTGAAGGGCGGCAAGAACCCGCGCCTGACCCTCACCATCGACCCAGGCGAGCCGGTGCATCTGCGCAACGTCACCCTGCGGGTCGATGGTCCGGCGGCGAGCCTCAAGGCATTTCGCGTGCCCGCCAGTGACGATCTCAAGCCCGGCGCGGTGCTCAATCACGGCCATTACGATGACGCCAAGCGCCTGATCCAGAATCAGGCGTCGCGTTACGGCTTTTTCAGCGGGCGCTTTACCAGCCAGAAACTTGCCGTCGACCCTCAAGCAGGCGTGGCCGACATCGAACTCATTTACGACAGCGGCCCGCGCTACAGCATGGGTAAGGTCAGCTTCAGGGGCGACACGCCCTTTGACGAAGAGCTGTTGCAACGCATGGTGCCGTTCAAACCTGGCACGCCCTATGACTCCGAACTGGTCGCCGAACTCAACCAGAACCTGCAGGCCAGTGGTTTCTTCGACAGCGTGCGCGTGGACGCCAGCCCCACAGCCTCGACCAATGACGTGATTCCGGTGGCCGTGCAACTGGACACGCGCAAACCACGCACCATGGGCCTGGGCCTGGGGTTCTCGACCGATGTCGGCCCACGGGGCAGGGCCAACTGGACGCGCCACTGGGTCAACCCCCAGGGCCACAGTTATGGCTGGGAAGCCGAGTTGTCGGCGCCGCGCCAGAACGTCGGGCTGTGGTATGACATTCCGCTGGACCCTCCGCTCACCGACAAATTGCGTTTCGCCGGCGGCTATCAGAATGAAGAGATCGCCAACACCGACACCTTGAGCAAGCTGCTCACCCTGGGCCCCGAATGGCACAGCAAGTTGCCCGGCGGCTGGACGCGGGTGATCTCGCTCAAATACCAGCGTGAAGAATATCGCCTGGGCAATGACTCGGGCTTGAGCAACCTGGTGATGCCGGGCATCAGCTATTCCTACTTGCGCAGCGACAACCGCATCGATCCGCACAACGGCTATCGCCTGATGTTCGACAGCAAGGTCGCCAAGGAAGGGCTCGGTTCCGACACCAACCTGTTGTATGGCACTGCCACGATCAAGGGCTTGACCACCTTGTGGGATAACCACCGGTTCCTGGGCCGTGCGCAGGTGGGCGGCAGTGCCACCAATGGCTACAAGTCGGTGCCGCCGTCGCTGCGCTTCTTCGCCGGTGGCGACCAGAGCGTGCGCGGTTATGAATACCAGACTCTGTCGCCGGAAAACGATCGCGGCGACCGCATCGGTGGCCGCTACATGGTGGCGCTGAGCGCCGAGTACCAATATTCCATCACTGAAAAGTGGCGGATCGCGACCTTTATCGACCAGGGCAACTCGTTCAACACCCTGGACATGCCCAGCCTGAAAACCGGCGTGGGTGTGGGGGTGCGCTGGGTCTCGCCCGTGGGCCCGATCCGCCTCGACCTGGCCCATGCCCTGGAAGACCCGGGCGGCATTCGATTGCACTTTTCCATGGGGCCTGAGCTGTGATGCGTGGTTTGAAAATAGCGGGGCTGGCGCTGGTCGCCATCCTCGCCTTGCTGTTATTGGCGCTGTGGTCGGGGCTCGGCACCCAGGCGGGCAGTCGTTGGGCCTTGGGCCAGGTGCCAGGTTTGAGCGTGGAGAATTTCCAAGGGCGTCTGGGCGGGCAATGGCGCGCCGACCATCTGCTGTGGCAACAGGACGGCAGCCGCGTCGAGCTGAATGCACCGATATTCGATTGGTCGCCCGGCTGTCTGCTGCGCATGGCCCTGTGCATCAACCGACTGGATGTGGAACAGGTCAGCCTGGAATTCGCCCCCAGTGCCGAAGAAAGCGACAGCGGGCCGATTCAACTCCCCGACCTGAAACTGCCGGTTGCCCTCCAGTTGGGCGATGTGCGCATCGGCAGCCTGCTGTTCAACGGCAGTGAAGAACTCAAGGGCCTGCAATTGGCCGCGCACTGGACCGCCGCCGGGCTGCAGATCGACTCGGTGCGTCTGCAGCGCGATGACCTGGTGCTGGACCTCTCCGGCCTGCTGCAACCTACCGGCGATTGGCCGCTGAATGCCACCGGCAACCTGAGCTTGCCCTATGCGCCGAGCGGCGCACCCTGGACCATCGCCCTCAAGCTCGAGGGCGACCTGCTCAAGACCCTCAAGCTCGACGCCGACAGCAGCGGCTACCTGCCGGCCAAGCTCACAGGCGAGCTGCAACCTCTGGCGCAAAACCTGCCGGCGCAGTTGCGCATCACTTCCGAGGCGTTCAAGCCCAGCGCCGATCTGCCCGACACCTTGCAGCTCAACCAACTGGACCTGAGCGCCAAGGGCGACCTTAAAGCGGGTTATCAGTTGCTGGGCAAAGCAGTATTACCGGCGGAAAAAGGCCCGGTGGATTTACTGCTGCAAGGCAAGGTCGATGCCAAGGGCGCACAGATCGCCGGCCTCGACCTGAACGCCGGCGACAAGCAGAGCCTCAAGCTCAGCGCCAACCTGGACTGGCAACAAGGCTTGCGCGCCGACGCCAAAATCGACTGGCTGGACTTCCCCTGGCACCGCCTCTATCCGGTCATCGACGAGCCGCAAGTGGCCTTGCGTACCTTCAACGGTGAAATCTCCTATAAAGACGGCAACTACCTGGGCAACCTCAAGGCTGACCTCGACGGCCCGGCGGGCAAGTTCAATGTGGTTACGCCGTTCAGTGGCGATCTCAAGCAAGTCTTTCTGCCTGAGTTGAAGCTGAGCGCAGGCCAGGGCAAGGCCGAAGGCCACCTGAACCTGCAATTTGCCGACGGTATCGCCTGGGACACCGCGCTGGACCTGTCGGCATTGAACCCGGCGTACTGGGTCGCAGAGTTGCCCGGCACCCTGGCCGGGCCGCTGCGCAGCAAAGGCGAGTTCAAGAACGAACAGCTCAAACTCAACGCCGACCTCGACCTCAAGGGCCGCCTGCGCGGACAGGCCGCCGTATTTGCGGCCAAGGCCGAAGGCGCGGGGCAGCAATGGACCCTCGCCAACCTGGACATCCGCCTGGGCGACAACCGCATCAACGGCAGCGGCAGTCTGCAGCAACGCCTGGCCGGGCAGATCGACATCAAGCTGGCGCGCCTGGCCCAGCTCTGGCCGCAACTGCGGGGGCAAGTCAACGGGCGTTTCGAGGTGGCTGGCACCTTGAAAGCCCCTCAAGGCAAGCTCGACCTCAAGGGCCTGCAACTGGCCTTTGCCGACAACCGTCTGCAAACCCTCAACCTGGACGCCAACCTCGATAGCGCTCAGCGCGCCAAGCTCGACCTCAAGGCCAGCGGCATTCAAAGCGGCGAGACGCAAGTCGGCAACCTTACCGCCAGCGCCCAGGGCGATATCAAGAACCAGAAGGTTCAACTGGCCCTGACTGGCCCGCTGGTCAAATTGGCCCTGGCCCTGGACGGCAACCTCGACAAAGACAACTGGCGTGGGCGCCTGGCCAGTGGTGACGTACAAGCCGGTGGCCAGGACTGGCGGCTGCAAGCCCCGGCGAAGATCGAACGCCTGGCCGATGGCAAGCTGACCTTCGCCGCGCACTGCTGGGTCTCCGGCGGCGCCAGCCTGTGCGGCGAAGACCAGCGCCTGATGCCCGAGCCGAAGCTGCGCTATCACCTCAAGCAATTCCCTATCGACAGTCTTGCGGCGTTCCTGCCCAACGACTTCGCCTGGCAGGGCAGGCTCAATGCCGACGTACAACTCGACCTGCCGGCCAGCGGTCCGAAGGGCGTGGTTTCGGTAGACGCTGGTGGCGGCAACCTGCGGGGGCGGGACAAGGGCCAATGGCTGGATTTCCCCTACGACACCCTGAAACTGGAAACTACCCTCAACCCCAAGCGCATCGATACCCAGCTCAACTTTCGTGGCGGCAAGCTCGGCGAGCTGCTGTTGCAGGCGCAGATCAACCCGCTGCCGGCCAACAAGCCGATCACCGGCAACTTCAGCCTCACCGGACTGGACCTGGCCGTGGCGCGACCCTTTGTGCCGATGGTGGAAAAGCTCAACGGCAAGCTCAACGGCAATGGCCGCATCTCCGGCGGTTTGCTCGCGCCCCTGGTTAACGGCAACGTGAATCTGGTGGACGGTGAAGTCTCAGGTCCTGAACTGCCCATCAGCCTCGAGGGCCTGAACCTGCAGGCGCAGATCGCCGGCGAAAGCGTTCAGCTTAATGGCGGCTGGCACAGCGGCAAGGCGGGGCAGGGCAGCCTCAAGGGCCAGATCGACTGGGGCCGCGCCCTGGTGGTGGACCTCAGCCTCAAGGGCTCGCAACTGCCGGTGACAGTGGAACCCTACGCGGTACTGGAAGTGGCCCCCGACCTGAACATCAGCCTCAAGGACGACAAGCTGGCGATTGCCGGCAAGGTGCACATCCCTCGCGGCGATATCACCGTGCGCGAGCTGCCGCCGTCGACGGTCAAGGTGTCCGATGACACGGTGATCGTCGGCAGCCAGACCGAAGCAGGCAAACCGCCGATGGCCATGGCCATGGATATCGACGTGGAGGTAGGCGAAGACCAGCTCAACTTCGCCGGCTTCGGCCTCACCGCCAAAGTGCAGGGCCATGTGCATATCGGCGACAACATGGACACCCGTGGCGAGCTGTGGCTCAACGACGGCCGTTATCGTGCCTACGGCCAGCGCCTCAACGTGCGCCGTGCACGGTTGTTGTTTGCCGGGCCGCTGGACCAGCCGTTCCTGGATATCGAAGCGGTGCGGGTTACCACCGAGGCCTCCCGCACGGTCACGGCCGGGATTCGTTTGAGCGGCAGCGCCGAGCAGCCGACCACGCAGATCTTCTCCGAGCCCGCCATGGCTCAGGAGGACGCGCTGTCCTATCTGGTGCTGGGGCGTTCGCGCACCAATAACGGTGAAGACAACAACATGCTTGCCGAAGCCGCCCTGGGCCTGGGCCTGATGGGCAGCGCCGGGGTGACCTCGGACATCGCCCATAAATTGGGCATCCAGGATTTCGACCTGGATACCCAAGGCACCGGCAACAGCACTGCCGTGGTGGCCAGCGGCAAGATCAACGAGAAACTCAGCCTGCGTTACGGGGTAGGGGTGTTCGAACCGGCCAACACCATCGCCTTGCGCTACCTGCTGAGCAAGAAGGTGTACCTGGAAGTGGCCACAGGCGTAGCCAGCTCCCTGGATATCTTCTACAAACGCGACTTCTAAGCCGTACTCGGTTAAAAAATGTGGGAGGGGGCTTGCCCCCGATAGCGGCCTTTCAGTCAGCTAATCTGTAGCTGACACACCGCTATCGGGGGCAAGCCCCCTCCCACATTGGTTCTTTATTTCACTCAAGTTTTTGGTCAGTTACCAAGCAACCTAACTATTCCATTTGACATTCGCTGCCTAAGCAGTAATATCTCGTCACACATTCACTGCCTAGGCAGTAATAAGGTGACTTTCGATGCCCCACTTCACCCCCGACAACTTCCACAACTGCCATCTCGGCCTGTTGCTGGGCCGCGCCGCGATCCTCAAGGACCGCATCATCGACACCCATATGGAACCCCACGGCATCACCGCCGCGCAGTTCAAGGTGTTGATCATCATGGCCCAGTTCGGTGTCGACACCCCGGCCGAGCTGTGCCGCCACCTGTCCCTGGACAGCGGCTCGATGACGCGCATGCTCGACCGGCTGGAGCAGAAAGGCTTGCTCAGCCGCAAACGTTCCGAGCTGGACCGCCGCCAGGTGCAGTTGGTGCTGACCGCCGATGGCCAGCGCCTGGCGGACATGCTGCCGCACATCGGCGCCCAGGCCCTTAACCAACTGGCCGGCGTCCTTGAGACGGGCGAGCTGGAAACCCTGGAACGCATCCTCAAGAAAATTCTGATCGCTGCAGGTGACCCCATCACGATCCAGCGGGTAGGTAACCAATGAACACACGCGCACTCAGTCTGGTGCTGGCGGCGATGACGCTGGCCGGTTGCGCCAACTACAGCGGCCTCGACACCCAAGGCCAACGCCTGGACGCCAACACCCTGCAAACCGGCAAGTCCTTGAGCGGCGTGACGCTGTCGGATGCCGCCTGGCCCAGCGCCGACTGGTGGAAAAGCCTCGGCGACCCACAGCTCGACGGGCTGATCCAGGAAGCCCTGCAAAACAGCCCCGACATGCAAGTGGCCGACGCCCGCGCCCACCAGGCCGAAGCCGCGGCCTATGCCGCCAACGCCGCGCGCCTGCCAACCCTGGATGCCAGCGCCGGCGTGAGCCGTTCGCGCCTGGCCAAGGATCAGGACCCGCGCGGGCAGGGCGATGCCTACTCGACCGTGCGCAACATCGGCGCCAGCTTCAATTACAACTTCGACCTGTGGGGCGGCCAGCGCGCTGCCTGGGAAGCCGCCCTGGGCCAGGCCCGCGCCGCCGAAGTCGATCAGCATGCCGCGCGCCTGACCCTGGCGGCCAACGTGGCCAAGGCCTACAGCGACCTGGGCCAGGCGCACATCGTGCGTGACCTGGCCGTGGATGACCTCAAGCGCACCCGTCAGATGCTCGACCTGAGCCAGCGCCGCCTGAGTTCGGGTATCGACAGCGAGTACCAGTACCAGCAGACCGAAAGCCTTGAAGCCAGCTCCCAGTCGCAGCTGATCGATGCGGAAAAACAACTGCAAAGCGCCAGGATCGCCCTCGCCGTATTGCTCGGCAAAGGCCCGGACCGTGGCAATGAACTGGCCCGCCCGGCGGTGTTGAAACCCGCTGCCGTTGCCGTGCCGTCGGTGCTGCCTGCCGAGCTGCTCGGCCGACGCCCGGACCTGATCGCCGCCCGCTGGCGGGTGGAAGCCGCGAGCAAGGACATCGCCGCCAGCAAGACGCGCTTTTACCCCAACCTCAACCTGAGCGCGAGCGCCGGCGCCGAGTCGTTGCTGGGGGACGCCATGTTCGGTTCGGCCAGCCGCTTCTTCAACATTGCGCCGACCGTGTCGCTGCCGATCTTCGATGGCGGCCGCCTGCGCGCCGACCTCGATGCCCGCGACGCCGATTACGACCTGGCCGTGGCCCAGTACAACAAGACCCTGGTGCAAGCCCTCGGCGATATCGGCACCACCCTGTCGCAACTGCGCGACACCGGGCGGCAGATCCAGGCGCAGCAACATGCCGCCGACATCGCCCAACAGTCCTACGACACCGGGGTGCAGCGCTACAGCTCCGGCATCGGTAATTACCTGGATGTGCTCAGCATCGAGCAGCAATTGCTGCAGGCCCAGCGTCAGTTGGCAAGCCTGAATGCTGCGCAGATCGATCTGTCGATTCAATTGATGCAGGCCCTGGGCGGCGGGTTCGACGCCAACAGCGTGGCCGCGACCGCCCCAGCCACCCGCACGGAATAATTTGAGGTATTTGTCATGGCCACTGCCGACAACAACAACGCAACTGAACAACCTAAAGACAACAACCCGCGCAAACGCAAAGTCATGCTGATCGGCCTGGCGCTGATCGTCATTCTCGGTGCCGTCGGCGTGTGGGCCTGGTACGAGTTGTACGGGCGCTTCAATGAAAGCACCGATGATGCCTATGTGAACGGCAACGTGGTGGAAATCACCCCGCTGGTCACCGGCACCGTGGTCAGCATCGGCGCCGACGATGGCGACCTGGTCCACGAAGGCCAGGTGCTGGTCAACTTCGACCCCAACGACGCCGCCGTCGGCCTGCAAAGTGCCCAGGCCAACCTGGCCCGCACCGTGCGCCAGGTGCGTGGCTTGTACAGCAACGTCGATGGCATGAAAGCCCAGGTCAACGCGCAGAAGGCTGACGTGCAGACGGCCCAGGACAACTACAACCGACGCAAGACCCTGGCCCAGGGCGGCGCGATTTCCCAGGAAGAACTGTCCCACGCCCGCGATAGCCTGACCGCGGCGAAGAACGCCTTGACCAACCTTGAGCAGCAACTGAAAACCACCAACGCCCTGGTGGATGACACGGTGATTTCGTCCCACCCGGATGTGCAAGCCGCCGCCGCGCAGTTGCGCCAGGCTTACCTGACCAACGCGCGCAGCACCTTGATCGCGCCCGTCACTGGCTATGTGGCCAAGCGCACCGTGCAACTGGGCCAGCGCGTCCAGCCGGGTACCGCGCTGATGGCGGTGATACCGCTGGACCAACTGTGGATCGATGCCAACTTCAAGGAAACCCAGTTGCGTGATATGCGCATCGGCCAGCCGGTGGACATCGAGTCGGACATCTACGGCAGCGACGTGAAGTACAGCGGCACCGTCGACAGCCTCGGCGCCGGCACCGGCAGCGCGTTCGCCCTGTTGCCCGCGCAGAACGCCACCGGCAACTGGATCAAGATCGTGCAGCGTGTGCCGGTGCGCATCCATATCAATGCTGAGGAGCTGGCCAAACACCCGCTGCGCGTTGGCTTGAGCACCGTGGTCAATGTGGACCTGCACGACCAGAGCGGCCCGGTCCTGGCGCAACAGCCGCCGCAGAAGGCCTCGTTCACCACCAACGTGTATGACCGTCAACTGGCCGAGGCCGATGCCATGATCAACCAGTTGATCCATGACAACAGCGTCGCCGCTCCCAAGGCTGCGCAACGCTGATGAGCAATAACGCCTCGTTCACGCCACCCAGCCTGTTGATGGCCACTATCGGGCTGTCGCTGGCGACCTTCATGCAGGTGCTCGACACCACCATCGCCAACGTGGCGTTGCCGACGATTTCCGGCAACCTGGGCGTGAGTTCGGAGCAGGGCACCTGGGTCATTACCTCGTTTGCGGTGAGCAACGCCATCGCCTTGCCGCTCACCGGTTGGTTGAGCCGGCGCTTCGGCGAGGTGAAGCTGTTCCTGTGGGCGACCCTGCTGTTCGTGCTGGCCTCGTTCCTCTGCGGTATTTCCACCTCGATGCCCGAGTTGATCGGCTTTCGCGTGCTGCAGGGGCTGGTGGCGGGGCCGTTGTACCCGATGACCCAGACGCTGCTGATCGCGGTCTACCCGCCGGCCAGGCGCGGCATGGCCCTGGCGCTGTTGGCGATGGTCACGGTGGTGGCGCCGATTGCCGGGCCGATCCTCGGCGGCTGGATCACCGACAGCTATAGCTGGCCGTGGATCTTCTTCATCAACGTGCCCATCGGCATCTTTGCGGTGATGGTGGTGCGTGCGCAGTTGAAGAAGCGCCCGGTGGTCACCAGCTACCAGCCGATGGACTATGTGGGGTTGTTGAGCCTGATCGTCGGGGTCGGCGCCTTGCAGATCATCCTCGACAAGGGCAATGACCTGGACTGGTTCGAATCCAACTTCATCATTATCGGTGCGGTGATCTCGGCGATCGCCCTGGCGGTGTTCGTGATCTGGGAGATGACCGACAAGCACCCGGTGGTGAATCTGCGTTTGTTCGCCTACCGCAACTTTCGCATCGGCACCATTGTGTTGATCGGCGGGTACGCGGGCTTCTTTGGCATCAACCTGATCCTGCCGCAGTGGCTGCAAACCCAGATGGGCTACACCGCCACGTGGGCCGGCCTGGCGGTGGCGCCGATCGGTATCCTGCCGGTGCTGATGTCGCCGTTCGTGGGCAAATACGCGCACAAGTTCGACCTGCGCCTGCTGGCGGGGTTGTCGTTCCTGGCGATGGGCTTGAGCTGTTTCATGCGCGCGGGCTTCACCAATGAGGTGGATTTCACCCACATCGCCCTGGTGCAGTTGTTCATGGGGATCGGCGTGGCGCTGTTCTTCATGCCGACCCTGAGCATCCTGATGTCCGACCTGCCGCCGCAGCAGATTGCCGACGGCGCTGGGCTGGCAACGTTCCTGCGCACCTTGGGCGGCAGCTTCGCGGCCTCGCTCACCACCTGGATCTGGATTCGCCGCGCCGACCAGCACCATGCGTACATGAGCGAGAACATGACCACTTATGACTCGGCCACGCGCGACGCGATACAGGCGCTCGGCGGGGCGGGGCACAAAGCGTATGCGCAGTTGGACCAGATCCTCACCAGCCAGGCCTACATGATGTCCACCGTGGACTATTTCACCTTGATGGGGTGGATCTTTGCCGGGTTGATGCTGCTGGTGTGGCTGGCCAAGCCGCCGTTTACCGCGAAAGCGGGGCCTGCGGCTAGCGGCCACTGATCCGAACGGATTGTGAAATGCAATCAACTGTGGGAGGGGGCTTGCCCCCGATAGTGGTGGGTCAGTTACAGATGTATCAACTGACACACCCTCATCGGGGGCAAGCCCCCTCCCACAGTTTGACCTCTGTTCACATGGGATCAGTGGTGCTGCGGATCAAGCGCCGGGCAACGCCAACTGCGGATTGACGAAGTCAAACGCCGCCAGTTGAAAACCTTGCTCATCCACCTGCAATGCCCACCCTTGCTTGTCCCAATCCCCCAGCACAATCCGCTTGGCCGCCTGCTCACCAATCTGCA
Organism: Pseudomonas orientalis; assembly: GCF_001439815.1. Lineage (GTDB taxonomy): Bacteria > Pseudomonadota > Gammaproteobacteria > Pseudomonadales > Pseudomonadaceae > Aquipseudomonas > Aquipseudomonas orientalis. Next base: position 829,007 of record NZ_JYLM01000001.1, read on the forward strand.
ACTTATGGATGGCAGGGCGGTGGGTGTGGCCGTGGACCAGGGTGCGCACGCCGAACTGCTGCATCACCCGCGGTACTTCTTCGGCGGTGACATCGACAATGTCGTTGGCCTTCATGCGCACCTGGGCGCTGCTTTCACTGCGCAATTTGCGCGCCAGTTTGTGGCGCGTGCTCAAGGGCAGGTGGCGCAGGATAAACAGCACAATCGGGTTGCGCAGGATGCGCCGCAGCTTCATATAGCCGAGGTCGCGGGTGCAAAGGCTGTCGCCGTGCATCAGCAGCACGGGTTCGCCGTACAATTGCACGACACTCGGGTCCTTGAGCAAGCTGGCGCCTGCGGCTTTGCAGAACGCCGTGCCGATCAGGAAGTCGCGGTTGCCGTGCATGATGAAAATCGGGGTGCCGCTTTCGCTCAGTTCGCGCAGCGCGTCACAGATGGAACGCTGGAACGCGGTCATCCCATCGTCGCCAATCCAGGCTTCGAAGAAGTCCCCCAGAATGTACAACGCCTGGGCGCCACGGGCGCGGCCGTGGAGCAGATCCAGAAACGCCCGGGTAATGTCCGGGCGTTCCTCTTCCAGATGCAAGTCTGAAATCAGCAATATCACCCAACGATCTCGGCTTTCTCGACGATCACGTCTTCGGCTGGAACGTCCTGGTGACCGGCTTTGGACGTGGTGGACACGCCTTTGATCTTGTCGACAACGTCCTGGCCTTCGGTGACTTTACCGAACACCGCGTAGCCCCAACCCTGCACGTTTTTGCCGCTGTGGTTCAGGAAGGCATTGTCGGCCACGTTGATGAAGAACTGTGCGGAGGCCGAATGCGGCTCCATGGTACGGGCCATGGCGACGGTGTACTTGTCGTTGGAAAGGCCGTTGTCCGCTTCGTTCTGGATGCTTGGGCGCTTGTCTTTCTTCTCTTTCATGCCGGGCTCGAAACCACCGCCCTGGATCATGAAGTTGCCGATGACACGGTGGAAAACGGTGTTTTCGTAGTGGCCGGCGTTGACGTACTCGATGAAGTTGGCGACGGTGATCGGCGCTTTCTCGGCGTTCAACTCGATGACGATGTCACCGTGGTTGGTGGTCAGTTTGACTTGAGTCATGTTCACTACTCTTTTCAGGGAATTCGTGGGTTTGAGTGCCTGGGCACCTTACCTGTCTGGCTTAAACGACAGCCAAGGCGCGCAGTTTAGCGTGCCCGGCAGGAATTTCGAGGTGGTTTTTTACCGCCCCGGCCACAAAAGCAGTAATTAAACAGCAGTTTTTGGTGCCAGCCTGTCAGTGTCTTGACTGCATCGGCTATTATGAGCCCTTTGTTTTATCTGGCCCCACCTGGCCACGAACCTGTCTGTTCAAGGATCCTATGAGCAAGCCCACTGTCGACTCTACCCCGAATGCCAAGGCCGGCCCTGCCGTCCCGGTCAACTTCCTGCGCCCGATCATCCAGGCGGACCTGGATTCGGGCAAGCACACGCAGATCGTCACCCGCTTCCCGCCAGAGCCCAACGGCTACCTGCACATCGGTCACGCCAAGTCGATCTGTGTGAACTTCGGCCTGGCCCAGGAGTTCGGTGGCGTCACGCACCTGCGTTTCGACGACACCAACCCGGCCAAGGAAGACCAGGAGTACATCGACGCCATCGAAAGCGACGTGAAGTGGCTGGGCTTCCAATGGTCCGGTGAAGTGCGCTATGCCTCGCAATACTTCGATCAGTTGCACGACTGGGCCGTCGAGCTGATCAAGGCCGGCAAGGCCTACGTCGACGACCTTTCCCCCGAACAGGCCAAGGAATACCGTGGCACCCTGACCGAGCCGGGCAAGAACAGTCCGTTCCGCGACCGTTCGGTAGAGGAGAACCTCGATTGGTTCGCCCGCATGCGCGCCGGCGAATTCCCGGACGGCGCCCGCGTGCTGCGCGCCAAGATCGACATGGCCTCGCCGAACATGAACCTGCGCGACCCGATCATGTACCGCATCCGCCATGCCCACCACCACCAGACCGGCGACAAGTGGTGCATCTACCCCAACTACGACTTCACCCACGGTCAGTCGGATGCCATCGAAGGCATCACGCACTCCATTTGCACCCTGGAGTTCGAGAGCCATCGTCCGCTGTACGAATGGTTCCTGAGCAACCTGCCGGTGCCGGCCCAGCCGCGCCAGTACGAGTTCAGCCGCCTGAACCTGAACTACACCATCACCAGCAAGCGCAAGCTCAAGCAACTGGTCGATGAAAAACACGTGCATGGCTGGGATGACCCGCGCATGTCGACCCTGTCGGGCTTTCGCCGTCGCGGCTACACCCCGGCGTCGATCCGCAATTTCTGCGACATGGTCGGCACCAACCGTTCCGACGGCGTGGTCGACTTCGGCATGCTCGAATTCAGCATCCGCCAGGACCTCGACGCGAACGCCCCGCGTGCCATGTGCGTGCTGCGCCCGTTGAAAGTCGTGATCACCAACTACCCGGAAGACAAAGTCGACAACCTCGAGTTGCCGCGTCATCCGCAGAAAGAAGAACTCGGCGTGCGCAAGCTGCCGTTCACCCGTGAAATCTACATCGACCGCGATGACTTCATGGAAGAGCCGCCAAAAGGCTACAAGCGCCTGGAGCCGAACGGCGAAGTGCGCCTGCGCGGCAGCTACGTGATCCGTGCCGACGAAGCGATCAAGGACGCCGTTGGCAACATCGTCGAACTGCGTTGTTCGTACGATCCGGACACCCTGGGCAAGAACCCTGAAGGCCGCAAGGTCAAGGGCGTGGTCCACTGGGTGCCGGCCGCTGCCAGCATCGAGTGCGAAGTGCGCCTGTACGATCGACTGTTCCGCTCGCCGAATCCTGAAAAGGCCGAAGACAGCGCCAGTTTCCTCGACAACATCAACCCTGATTCCCTGCAAGTACTCACAGGTTGTCGTGCTGAACCCTCCTTGGGCGACGCACAGCCGGAAGACCGTTTCCAGTTCGAGCGCGAAGGCTACTTCTGCGCGGATATCAAGGACTCGAAACCGGGCGCGCCGGTATTCAACCGTACCGTGACCTTGCGTGATTCGTGGGGCCAGTGATTAAAGTCTTAAGGGAAACATCGTGCTAACGATCTACAACACGCTCAGCAAGACCAAAGAAGTCTTCAAGCCGCTCGATGGCAACAAGGTGCGCATGTACGTGTGCGGCATGACCGTGTACGACTACTGCCACATCGGCCACGGCCGCAGCATGGTTGCCTTCGACCTGGTGACCCGCTGGTTGCGCTTCAGCGGCTACGACTTGACCTATGTGCGCAACATCACCGACATCGACGACAAGATCATCAATCGCGCCAACGAGAACGGCGAGTCGTTCGACGCGCTGACCGAGCGCATGATCGCCGCGATGCACGAGGACGAGGCGCGCCTCAATATCCTCAAGCCGGACATGGAGCCGCGTGCCACCGACCACATCCCGGGCATGCACGCGATGATCCAGACCCTGATCGACAAGGGCTACGCCTACGCGCCGGGCAATGGCGACGTGTACTACCGCGTCGCCAAGTTCATGGGCTACGGCAAGCTGTCGCGCAAGAAGATCGAAGACCTGCGCATCGGCGCCCGCATCGAAGTCGACGAAGCCAAGCAAGACCCGCTCGACTTCGTGCTGTGGAAAGCCACCAAGCCTGGCGAGCCGAGCTGGGAATCGCCGTGGGGTGCCGGGCGTCCGGGCTGGCACATCGAATGCTCGGTGATGTCCACCTGCTGCCTGGGCGAGACTTTCGACATTCATGGCGGCGGCAGCGACCTTGAGTTCCCGCACCATGAAAACGAAATCGCCCAGAGCGAAGCCGCCACCGGCAAGACCTACGCCAACGCCTGGATGCACTGCGGCATGATCCGTATCAATGGCGAGAAGATGTCCAAGTCCTTGAACAACTTCTTCACCATTCGCGACGTGCTGGAAAAGTATCACCCGGAAGTGGTGCGTTACCTGCTGGTGTCCAGCCACTACCGCAGCGCCATCAACTACTCGGAAGACAACCTCAAGGACGCCAAGGGCGCCCTGGAGCGGTTCTACCACGCATTGAAAGGCTTGCCCGCAGTGGCCCCGGCCGGCGGCGAAGCGTTCGTGGCACGGTTTACCGAAGTGATGAACGACGACTTTGGTACGCCGGAAGCGTGCGCGGTGCTGTTCGAGATGGTGCGTGAGATTAACCGCCTGCGTGAGACGGATATCGACGCAGCAGCGGGTTTGGCGGCACGTTTGAAAGAACTGGCCAGTGTGCTGGGCGTGTTGCAAATGGAAGCCGATGACTTCCTGCAAGCCGGTGCTGAAGGGCGGGTGGATGCCGCTGAGGTAGATGCACTGATCCAGGCGCGTCTGGCGGCTCGTACCAATAAAGACTGGGCGGAATCCGACCGTATCCGTGACCAACTGACCGCGATGGGTGTGGTGTTGGAAGACGGAAAGGGCGGGACGACGTGGCGGTTGGCGGATCAAGCCTGATTGTTAACCCGATCCAAATGTGGGAGGGGGCTTGCCCCCGATAGCGGTAGTTCAGTCAGTTCATCAGCAACTGACCCACCGCCATCGGGAGCAAGCCCCCTCCCACTTTTGACCGTGCTCACTTTGTTCAGTCTTCAGATTCAGATCTATCTTTGGGTATATCTTTGAGGTTTAGCGTTTTATCCACCATCAACTGAATCCCCTCCAGCATCCGGCAAATTCCCAGGGCCACGCTACGCGGGGTGCCTTCGATCTCAAAAGCCAAATGACTTGCCAGCGCTTGAACCGACGCAAGATCCTCCGACGCGTTGACCAGCAGCGTCTCGGCGTCAAATCCTTCACGTACGGCAAACACACCATGATCCTCAGCAGATGGATCTGGTTTTTCAGACGGGTTCAGGTAGTGATTTATTGCTCGATGAGCGGCAGTGTGAAATGCGGTTGAATCTGACGGTGGATTCGGACTGTCTTTAATCATGGCGAAGCTCCTAGAGTATTGGAGTCACCTAGAGTCTAATCGGGCTGCGAAACCCGGTCGCTGAACTTACAGCGACCGCTGAAGATTAGGCAGCCATCTTCCGAGCGACAACCCTAAAACACTGTCAGAAATTTCCGTGCGTGGCGATGCGGCAATATCCAGATTTTAGGATATTTTCCAAGATGCCCATTGAGTTTGACGCTTGTTCGCTCCTAGCTTTAGATGGTTACCACGACCACCCAAGACGAAATTGGCGGTGATTCAAATGGAGTGTATTTTCTGCAGCATTGTCCGCAAAACCTCCCCAGCCCATATCCTGTGGGAGGACGAACATCACATGGCGTTCCTCTCGATTTTCCCCAACACCCCAGGCTTTAGCGTGGTCATCCCCAAGCAGCATTACGGCAGTTATGCGTTTGCGCAGTCGGATGAGGTGCTGGCTGATCTGATCGTGGCCACCAAGAAAACCGCCTTGCTGATCGACCGGGCGTTTCCCGATGTGGCTCGTACGGGGATGATGCTGGAAGGCTATGGGGTAGATCATCTGCATGCGAAGTTGTTTCCCATGCATGGGACGGGGCAGGACAGCGCGTTCAAGCCGTTGAGCTCGAAATTGGATAAGTTTTTTGAGGCTTATGAAGGTTATATCTCGTCCCACGACCACGTGCGGGCGGATGATGCCGAACTGGCAGAATTGGCCGAGCGAATCCGATCTTTCGCCTAGTACAGTTCCAAATGTGGGAGGGGGCTTGCTCCCGATAGCAGTGGATCAGTCAGTTCATCGGTAACTGACCCACCGCCATCGGGGGCAAGCCCCCTCCCACATTGATCAGCGGCGGCTGCTGACTTCGGCGGGTACGTCGTCACCTGCCATGCGCTTGCGGAACAGGGCCGTTCGCGCAAGTAGCAGCGTGGTCACCGGCACCGTGATCGACAATAGAATCGGGATCAACCAGCCGTGCAACACCGGCCCGGACTTGAGTACCGAAAAGTAGATAATCGACGCCAACGCTACGCACCACGCGCCAAGCGTCGAGGCCAGCGCCGGCGGGTGCATGCGCTGGAAGAAATCCTTCATGCGCAATAACCCAAGCGCCCCGATCAGCGCAAACACGCTGCTCAGGACCAGCAGCACACCGACGACGATTTCCATCCATAACGGCATCATTCAATCACCTCCCCACGCAACAGGAATTTGGCCAGGGCGAACGAGCCGACAAAGCCGAACAGCGCAATCAGCAGCGCCGCTTCAAAATAGGTGTCACTGGCGTAACGGATGCCCAGCACCAGCATCATCAGCATCGCCAGGATGTACAGATAATCCAGCGCCAGTACGCGGTCCTGGGCTGACGGGCCTTTGAACAGGCGGATCAACGTCAGCACCATCGCCAACGAGAACAGGAACAGGCTGAACAGGATCGCATTGGAGAGCAGGGCGCTCATTCGAAGATCTCCATCAGGGGCCGTTCGTACGCGGATTTGAAGTGCTCGATAAACTGCGCCTCATCGTCCAGGTCGAACACATGCAGCAGCAGGACGCTGCGGTCCAGCGCCAGTTCCGACCAGATCGTGCCAGGAATCACCGTGGTGATCATCGCCAGCGCCGCGAGGCCGTTGGGGCTGCGCAGGTCGATGGGGATTTTGATGAAGCGCGCGCGTGGCGGGCGTGAGCCGCAGGTCAACACGCCCCAGGCCACTTGCAGGTTGGAGACAATCACATCACGGCCCACGCGCAGGAAAAGGCGCAGGATCACGTCGGGACGGCGCAGGCTGATCGGTTGCGGGCGCAGTGGCGCCATCATCAGCGGCGCCAGCACGCCCAGCAATGCACCGAGCAGCAGGTTGCCGGCGCTCATGGACAGGTTCAGCACCAGCCACAACCCCAGCAAGGCCAGCGACAACCACGGGGCGGGAAACAGGCGCTTCATGGTTGCACCTCCAGCGCGGCGGCCTGGGCTTCGGGACTCGGCACCGGGCGCGTTGCCATCACCGCCATCACGTAGCTTTCCGGGTTGTTCAGGCTCTTGGCGGTGGCCAGCGTGTAGCGCATCAGTGGCTCGGCCTTGAAGGTCAGCGCGATGCTCAGGCCCAGCAGCAGGAAGATCGGCACACATTCGTAGCGGCGCAGCAGGGGCGAGGGCCGTTCTTCCGGGGTCCAGAAGCGCTGGATGCCGAGGCGGGCGAAGGCGATCAGCGAGGCCAGGCCCGACAGGATCAACAGCGCCACCAGGCCCCAGGCCGCCGGACGGATGGGCTGATCCACCGCATTGCCGAGCCCCAGCGGATTGACCAGCGCATGCAGCAGACTGAGCTTGCCGATAAACCCGGACAGTGGCGGCATGCCGATGATCAGCAGCGCGCAGGCCACAAAACTCAGGCCCAGGAACGCCATGGTCCAGGGGATCACCTGGCCGATCACGGCTTTCTGTTCATCGTCGAGGTTGACCCCGGGCCGTGGATGCAGGGATTCCATGGCCTTGGGCAGCGCATCGATTTCTTCATCCAGTGGCAGGTCGTTGGCCGAGCGCGAACGCTCGATCAGCTCGGCCAGCAAGAACAGCGCGCTCAGCGCCAGGGTCGAACTGACCAGATAAAACAGCGCCCCTGCAATCAGGCTGGGCTGGGCGAAACCGACGGCCGACAACAGGATCCCGGCCGACACCAGGATGCTCAGGCTCGCCATGCGCTCCAGGCGCTGCGCCGCCAGCATCGCCAGCGCCGCGCAGACGATGGTCGCCATGCCGCCGTACACCAGCCAGTCGCCACCAAACAACGCCGACGCACCGGCCTGGCCGGAGAACAGCAAGGTCCACAGGCGCAGCACGGTGTACACGCCCACTTTGGTCATGATCGCGAACATCGCCGCCACCGGCGCGCTGGCCGACGAGTAGGCGGGGGCCAGCCAGAAGTTCAGCGGCCACATGCCGGCCTTGGCCAGGAACGCGGTGGCCAGTATCGCCGCGCCGGCGTGCAGCAGGCCGCGATCAGCCTCCGGCACCAGCGGGATTTTCAGCGCCAGGTCAGCAAAATTCAGCGTGCCGGTCACGCCGTAGATCATCGCCGCGCCGATCAGGAACAGCGACGAAGCCAGCAGGTTGATCGCGATGTAATGCAACCCCGATGACACCCGCGCGCGGCCGGAACCGTGCAGCATCAGGCCGTAGGACGCCGCCAGCAGTACCTCGAAGAACACGAACAAGTTGAACAGGTCGGCGGTGAGGAAGGCGCCGTACAAACCCATCAGCTGGATTTGGAACAGCGCATGAAAACTGGTGCCGGCACGGTCCCAGCGGGCCATGGCGAACAACAGCGCGCTGACGCCGATGATCCCGGTCAGCACCAGCATCAGCGCCGACAGTTGATCCACCACCAGTACGATACCGAACGGCACTTGCCAGTTGCCCGGCAGGTACACGCCGATCGAGCCGGGACCGCCTTGTTGCGTCCAGTACAGCAGCAATACGGCGATGCCCAGGCCCATGATGCTGGAGAACAGGTTGATCCTGGCTTTGAGCGGGCGGCGTTTCTCGCCGAGCATCAGCATCAACGCGGCGGTGAGTAACGGCAGCAGAATCGGCGCAACGATCAGTTGGTTGACCCAATTCATTCCTTGGGCTCCCGGCCGTCCACATGGTCAGTACCGGTCAGGCCGCGGGAGGCCAGCAGCACCACCAGGAACAACGCGGTCATGGCGAAGCTGATCACGATGGCCGTGAGCACCAGCGCCTGGGGCAGGGGGTCGGTGTAGTTGAGCAGGTCCTGCGGCACGCCGTCCTTGATGATCGGTTCCTTGCCGATAAACAGGCTGCCCATGCTGAAAATGAACAGATTGACGCCGTATGACAACAGGCACAGGCCCATCACCACCTGGAAGGTCCGTGGGCGCAGGATCAACCAGACGCCGGAGGCCGCCAGGACCCCAATGGCAATTGCAATGACTTCTTCCATCAGGCGGCAGCTCCTTGTGGGTTGGCGACGGCTTTGGGCTGGTTGCTCGGTTTATGCGCGCGCACCGACTGGTGGCCGAGGGCGGTGAGCATCAGCAGGGTCGAGCCGACGACCATGGCGTAGACGCCGACGTCGAAGAACAGCGCGCTGGCGATATGGATGTCACCCAGCACCGGCAAGCTCAGGTGCCAGGTATGAGTGGTGAGGAACGGGTAGCCGGCAAACAACGCGCCGAGCCCGGTGAGCGTCGCTGCCAGCAGGCCGAAGCCCATCCAGCGCATCGGCCGCAGGCTCATCTGCGCCTCGACCCACTGCGTGCCGGCCACCATGTATTGCAGGATAAACGCCACCGACATCACCAGCCCCGCGACAAAGCCGCCGCCCGGTTGGTTGTGGCCGCGCATGAACAGGTAGAACGACACCACCAGTGCTATCGGCAACAGCAGGCGCACCAGCACCGCCGGTACCATCATGAAACCCAGGGCGGTGTCGCTGGCCTGGCGCGGGTTGACCAGGTCGGTCGCCACGTCCGGCGCCAGCTGGCGTTGTTGCGGCGGCAGTTCCATGCTTTCTTTCGACGGGCGGAAGCGCCGCAGCAGGGCGTACACGGTCAGCGCCACGGCACCGAGCACGGTGATTTCGCCAAGGGTGTCGAAGCCGCGGAAGTCCACCAGCATCACGTTCACCACATTGCTGCCGCCGCCTTCAGGCAGGGCGCGGCTCAAATAGAACGAGGAGATATCGTTGGGGGTCTGGCGCGTCAGCATCGCGTAGGACAACAGCGCCATGCCGCCGCCGACCACGGTGGACAGCAGGAAGTCGCGCACCCGGCGGATCCGCGCCTTGCGCAGGGTGTTGGGCAGTGGCCACACCTCTTCGATCCGCCGTGGCAGCCAGCGCAGGCCGAGCAGGATCAATACGGTGGTCACCACTTCCACCACCAGTTGCGTCAGGGCCAGGTCCGGCGCCGAGAACCACACGAAGGTGATGCACGTCATCAGACCGCACACGCTGACCATGGTCAGGGCTGCCAACCGGTGATACTTGGCCTGCCACGCGGCGCCCAGCGCGCAGGCAATCGCCAGCACCCACAGGGTGACGAACACGATGGAGCCGGGGATCTTCGGCCGATCACCCCAGGTCAGGCCGCTGTTGAACATCGGGATCATGGCGCCGATCACCGCCACGATCACCAGCAGGAACAATTGGGTTTGCAGGCGCTTGGTGCTGATGCGTTTTTCGATCTTGCGCACCCCGCGCATCATCACCACCAGGCAACGCTCGAAGCCGCGCTTGCCGTTGAAGTAGCCGATCAGCGGCGGATAGGTGAAGCGACCACGCTTGAGTTGCTTGCGCAGCATCAGGTACAGCAGCACGCCGCCGGACATGGCCACCAGGCTCATGATCATCGGCGCGTTCCAGCCGTGCCAGATCGCCAGGCTGTACTCAGGCAGCGCGCCGCCGACCACCGGCAATGCGGCGGCAGCCAGGATCGAGCCGACCATCTGGGCCGGGAAGATGCCCACCAGCAGGCAGGTGAACACCAGCAGTTCAACCGGCGCGCGCATCCAGCGCGGAGGTTCGTGCGGGGTATGCGGCAGGTCGGTCGCCGGTGGGCCGAAGAACACGTCGACGGTGAAGCGCAAGGCATAGGCCACACTGAAGGTGCCGGCAATGGTCGCGATCACCGGCAGCGCGATTTCCACCCATTTTGTCGCCGAGATAAATACGGTTTCGGCGAAGAACATCTCTTTGGACAGAAAGCCATTGAGCAACGGCACGCCGGCCATCGAGGCACTGGCCACCATTGCCAGGGTCGCGGTAAACGGGATCAGGCGCACCAGCCCACTGAGCTTGCGGATATCCCGCGTGCCGCTTTCGTGGTCGATGATGCCCGCCGCCATGAACAGCGAGGCCTTGAAGGTGGCGTGGTTGAGAATATGGAACACTGCCGCGACGGCGGCCAGCGGGCTGTTGAGGCCCAGCAGCAGGGTGATCAGCCCGAGGTGACTGATGGTGGAATAGGCCAGCAGGCCCTTGAGATCGTTTTGAAACATGGCGCAGTAAGCGCCGAGGAGGAGGGTGAGCGCGCCGGCACCGCCGACGATCCAGAACCACTCTTCGCTGCCGGACAGCGACGGCCACAGGCGGGCCAGCAGGAACACGCCGGCCTTCACCATCGTTGCCGAATGCAGGTAAGCCGAAACCGGCGTCGGCGCGGCCATGGCGTGGGGCAGCCAGAAGTGGAAGGGGAACTGCGCGCTTTTGCTCAAGGCGCCGATCAGCACCAGGGCCAGCATGACCGGGTACAGCGCGTGCGCGCGAATCTGATCGCCTGCCGCCAGCACCTGGTCCAGGTCGTAGCTGCCGACGATGTGCCCCAGCAGCATCACACCGGCCAGCAGGCACAAACCGCCCGCGCCGGTGACCATCAGCGCCATGTACGCGCCACGCCTGGCATCGGCGCGGTGGTGCCAGTAACCAATCAGCAGGAAAGAAAACAGGCTGGTCAGTTCCCAGAAAAACACGATCTGGATCAGGTTGCCGGAAATCACCAGCCCGAGCATGGCGCCCATGAAGGCCAGGAAAAACGCGAAGAAACGCGGCACCGGATCATCCGGCGACATGTAGTAACGCGCGTACAATGACACCAGCGTACCGATGCCCAGCACCAGCATCGAAAACAGCCAGGCGAAGCCATCCATGCGCAGTACGAAGTTCAGCCCAAGGCTGGGCAACCACATGAATTCTTCACGGATGACGCCACCGTGGGCGATCAGGGGATAGAGCAGGGCGACTTGAACGGTACCGACCAGGGCCACCAGGCCGGCCAGCAGGGATTCGGTGTTACGTGCATTGTGCGGCAGCAAGGCCGCCAGACAGCTGCCAATGAATGGCAGAAGCAGTAGAACTATCAGGGACATAGGCTTCTAATCTGCGGGAGTTTGGGATGCATCATACGTGCCGCTTTCGCGATCACCAAACGGCAAGATGTGGCAGCATCCTACAAGGTAGGCTGAAATTGCTCATTTGGCATTGTTTGTGGGAACGCCTCCTGTGACGCTCTGCGTCACCATGGCGCAGGGCTCAAGTTGCCAGCTTGGACGCGGAGCGTCCGGGGCTGCATTCCCACGCAGAGCGTGGGAACGATCAAGTCACCGCTACATTCGGACCTTACCCTTGCTGCTCCTGTTCCCTCTCATCGCGCAATTCGACGGCTTTTTGGCCCCGCGTCTTCAACTCGCTCACAATCACCGCCACCACAATCAACACCGCGCCTGCCATCGCAATCGGCGGGAAACGCTCCCCGGCAATCCGCCCGACCACGCCGGCCCACACCGGCTCGCCGGCGTAGATCAAGGTGGCGCGGGTCGGTGAAACACTCTGCTGCGCCCAGTTCATCGCCACCTGGATCACCGCGCTGGTCAAACCCAGGCCCACGGCGCTGAACAGCAGCAGCCATGAAAAGCCCGGCAACGGCTCGCCCATCGGCACCACCATCAGGAACGACAGCAGCGACGCCGTGGCCAGTTGCACCACGGTCACCCGCCGCACATCCACTTGCCCGGCGAAGGCGCTGATCAGAATGATCTCGGCGGCAATCGCCACGGCACCGATCAGCGTGGCGATTTCGCCGGAGCTGAAATTCAGCGAAGCACCGGCCGGGCCGGTCAACAGCATCAACCCGGCAAACGCCAGCATGATGCCGATGCTCGGCATCAACCCCGGACGCCGACCCAGCACCAGCCACTGCAATAAAGGTACAAACGGCACATAGAGCGCGGTGATGAACGCCGACTGGCTGCTCAGGATCGTCTGCAGGCCAATGGTCTGCAAGCCGTAGCCGAACATGATCGCCACGCCGATGAACACCCCGGCCTTCAACTCGAACAGGGTCAGGTCGCGCAGTGTGCGCAGGGAGAACAGGCCGACCACAATGGCCGCCGCCGCAAAGCGCAGCCCCACGAAAAACATCGGCCCGCTGACGCTCATGGCATGATGCACCAGCAGGAAGGTGCCGCCCCAGATCATGGTGATGAACACCAGGATGCATTCGGCTTTGCTCAAGCGGTTGAAACGCGAAGGGGAGTGCTGGGCAGTCATGGCGGCTCGGTCTTGCAAGGGAAAGGCACGGACCGCACAATGCGCCGCACGCTGGGCAGTATACTGCGCACACCCACCCATTGAGCAATATAGTGCACAAAGAAAATCCACACCGGGCTTCGGTCCTGCAACACGTCAGCCAGAACGTTCGGCGCCTGCGCCATGCCGCCGACCTGAGCCAGACGGCGCTTGCGGAAAAATCCGGGGTCAGCCGGCGCATGCTGGTGGCCATCGAGGCCGGCGAAAAGAACGTCAGCCTGTCCACCTTGGACCGTGTGGCCGAAGCGTTGGAAGTGGCTTTCAGCGATCTGATCCAGGCCCCGGATGCTGGCGACCACAGTCGTATCAACGAGCTGGCCTGGGCGGGCGATATCCTCGGCAGCAAAGCCGTATTGCTGGCCAAGGCCACGGCGCGGCGGGAAGTCGAACTGTGGGAGATGCACCTGGCACCGGGCGATCGCTATCGTCCGGAACCTGATCCGCAAGGCTGGAGCGTGCAGGTTTTTGTGTTCGACGGCTGTTTGACCCTGACGTTGGATGGCACGAGCAAACACATAGCGGCGGGTGAATTCTTTATGTTTTCCAGCGATCAAACCCACGTCTATTGCAATGATGGCGTCGGGGCTGTTCGGTTTGTTCGCAATGTGGTGATTTGAAGCAACACCGAAAGTTCTGTCGCGATTCTCGGATTAGTCATCGCGACGTCCCAAGTTGGGTGCATTACTTTTTTCCCGAGTTCTCCAAATGGAGAACACTGGAATAAGGGGAGATGCCCATGGCTGTAAGCCCGCTCGGTATGACCAGACCGCCTTCGCCGTTAGATAATCATGCGTCATTAATCAATACGCACGCCAGTCCGGTCAAGTCCAACAGTGAGTGCCCGCCACACTGGCGTAGCTGGGAGGCTGAGCATGTGGTGGGCGCAGAAGAAAAGAAACGGGCCACGTTCGCCATACCTTTACGATATCGCAACTACCGCGAGGATAAAGGCGGCCATCTCCCTCCCGTTGATAGAACCGCCCTGACCCGAGCCCCATTGTGCTCAAAAAAATCCGCCGATAAATACAACATGCCTCAAGTAGGGCTCGTCTCCGAGGCCGGCTTGGAAGCACGCATCGCTCGCTATACGCACAATCGGGTGCTGCCTGATTTCATCTACAACTTTTTTACGCAGGCTGACGACAAAAAGTTCCTCGCTTTCCGGCAACACCCCGAGCAGTTTCCAGTAACGCCGTTCACTCCGCAGGGCGGCATCGTATTGATGCCCAATACGCGATACATAGAAAAATATCCCGAGATTTTTCCACAGCCCTTGAACTTGAGCGCCCGCACTCGTGATACCGGCGGCTTTGCGCTGGTGGGATACTGGATACCACCTGATCTGTTTGAACATCGCCAGGCGTTTCAAGAGATTTTCAAAAATCCCATGAATACCGGTGAGGGTGTGAATGTGCGCGAACGTGTAGGCGAATATGAAAGACGTACAAACCGCACGTTTTTGGTGAATCCCATTGACGTGAAAAAAGAACACCTTGGCCTGCTTAAATCCTTTAAGGAAGTGAGCATGCGTTCCATTGAGCAGGTTTACGGTTATCAGCCGGGCAAGGACACTGTGCAAATATATTTGCACAGCCCGATCTACGGAGACTCAACCGCCGGCCTGCATATTCATGTGCGCGTGAATCAGCGGCTTCCGGCAGGTGAGGCCGACGCCGGCAGTATCGCACTGGATAAAATTATCGACGTGCTGGAGGACAAGGCGTTTGGCAGCGGCACTATCAAGAGCAAGGTGTTGGAGATGATGCCTAAAACGCGCTCGGGACTTTGGGTGTCGTTTAATTCGGCTTCGAATAAAAAGCAGTTTGAAGGGATTCCTGTTACCTATGTTTCCAATCCATGGAAGCAACCTTGAAAAAGTAAATAAAGCATGCGTCGGGTCAGTAGTTGAATACTATATTGCTATTGGAATCCTCTTCGCCGACCTTGAGTGGGTGAAGCGATCGTTAGGATGTGTTTATTTCATGCAGAGGTCATGGCTATGTTAGTTTCTTCCACGTCACCGTCATTGGTTCCTTATACCTTGACGACCGCGCCGTCGAGTACATCAACAATCAACACCGACACAGAGCGCGCTCGCGGGACGATGCCGAAGGCACCCGTCAACCTCTCCGGTGGAGTGCCCGTGGAGCGCAGCAGTAATGGGATTTTATTTACGCGTGATGCCCAGTTTATCGAGCATGATAATGAGCTATATCGCGTAAAAAACCCTTACTACACTAATTACGTCGCCGCTGAAGAAGTGGTAATGGGTAATCTGTTCTCGATGACCGGCTTGGGCGCGCCCAAGATGATGCTGTGCAATGGTTGTGAAGGTTTTTTTGACTTTAATAAAACCACCAGAAGGGACTTTTCCGCGAATGCGGACTTGTCAAAATTTGCGTGTGTTGCGTCCAAGGTCGAGCCGAGCTTCAAGGACCTCGGTACATTCCTGTTAGATACAAAGGTGATGCCTGAATTACTCAAGGCCGAAGGTGAAAAGTCGCTCATCAGCGCGCCAGCCGTCAAGAAAGTCATCGATTCTTATCATGCGCTCGTTCAGTCCTATAACAAAGCGGACAGCCGTCTTGAAGATATTTATCAAGCTTTTCCTGACGGTCAGCATCGGCAGGCGCCGGGCGTGCTGGATAAAGTAAAGGCTGAAAACCTGATCAAGTTTTCGGTACTGGAGAAACTCAATGACTTGCTGCCGCCAGAACTCAAGCAGGAACAGCAGCAGCACTACTTTGCCTCGCGGTTGATTAACAATTGGGATTACCTGAATTTTTCATTTTGCAATTTTGGTTATTTTCAACCCGACACGGCTAACGACCAATACAGGGGCATGACCGTTGATTTTGGCGGGAGCGGGACGTTGGGATTTGGCGGGCTTTCCAAGGCGGAGAGTTTTGAGCGTGCAACCCAGGGCGCGCGCCCGGAAAATCCGTTGCAATCGACCAGCTTGTTCGAGCGTAAGGATTCCACATTCTCCAGCGATTTCCCGCCCTCGCTGACGGGCATCAGCACCATCCCGCGCAGCAGGCCGCTTCTTTCCACCATCAAGGATATGGTCAAGACCGAAAACGATATTTATGAGGCCAAAAATATCCAGACCCACGAAAAGGCCCTTGGGCCTGCTCTTGAAGTGGCCTACAGATTATCGGTATTGCCCGAGCACGCACTCCAGCAGTTTTTTACCGAAAACTGGGTGGCGGGCGGTCAGGACTTCCCGTACCGCGACAAGAGCCCGGAACACAATTTCGACACACAACAAATGACCACCATCATGGCCGACAGGAAGAACGCCTTTATCGATCAATTCGGGCGGCGAAATATTGAACGCTGGGAAGCTAATAACCCTGAGCGCGCAGCACAGGCGAGGGCTGAGGTGGAGCATGCGGTCAATAGCGTGGTCGAGGGCAAGTATGAGGTCAGACCCCTTGGCGCTGGTAGCCAGACCATCTGACGCGGCGTGTTGCAGGCTTTCCATAAAGCGCCGCCCGGTTCAGCTGTTGGTAGCGCAACAGCAATTGAACATTTTGCTGCCCGGAGATCGCGAAAAACAGCGCTTGTTTCTACAGCCTGTTGATTTTCAGGGTGATTTATAAATGGCACGGCTCCTGCAAAGTCTCCGTTATTCATCCGGAGCCTGGAGTCGGCCCATGTCAGCTCACCCTCACTACTCAGCCCATATCATCCGCTCGGACGCGGAGGCCATCGAGGTTGCCACGCGGCTGGCGGCGCGGTTTGCCGTGGAGGCCAGCGAGCGCGACCGTGAACGGCGCCTGCCCGTGGCGGAACTCGACGAGTTCTCCGCCAGTGGCCTGTGGGGTATCACCATTCCCAAGGCCTACGGCGGCGCCGAGGTCTCTTATGTGACCGTGGCCGAGGTGATCAAGCTGATCTCCGCCGCCGACCCTTCGCTGGGGCAGATTCCGCAGAACCACCTCGGCGTGGTGGATATCCTCCTGCAAACCGCCACTGAGGAGCAGAAGCGCTACTACTTCGACAAGGTCCTGGCCGGCTACCGTTTCGGCAACGCCTTCTCCGAAGCCAAGAGCAAAAACGCCGGTACCTTCGACACGCAGATTCGCGTCGACGGCGACTCCGCCCGCATTGACGGTGAAAAGTTCTACTGCACCGGCGCGCTGTTTGCGCACATCGTGCCGACCGTCGGGAACAACGAGCACGGTCAGGCGCTGATTGCCTTCATCGAACGCGATGCGCCCGGCCTCACGGTGATCGACAGTTGGGACGGCTTCGGCCAACGCACCACCGCCAGCGGTGGGGTGACCCTCCACGCTGTGAGCGTGCCCTCGAGTGCGGTCATCCCCGCACACCTGGCGTTTGACCAACCCACCGCCAACGGCCCGATCTCGCAGATTATTCAGGCGGCGGTCGATACCGGCATCGCGCTGGGGGCGTTGGAGCAGGCGAAGATTCATGCCCGCCAGGCACGGCCCTGGATCGACAGCCAGCAGGACCACGGTTGGCAAGACCCGTTCACCCTTGCCGCCATCGGCGACCTGGCGTGGCGCGTGCACGGCACCGAGGCGATTCTCGCCAAGGCAGGCCGGGCGGTCGACCTCGCTCTCGCCGAACCGAATGAAGACACCGTCGCCAATGCCTCGCTGATCGTCGCCCAGGCCAAGGTGCTGTCCGCCGAAACAGCCTTGCTCGCCGGCAGCAAACTCTTCGAGCTGGCCGGCACTCGCTCGGTCACCGGCAAGCACAACCTCGACCGTTTCTGGCGTAACGCCCGCACCCATACCTTGCACGACCCGGCGCGCTGGAAATACCACTTGATCGGTAACTTCGTGCTCAACGGCGTGAAGCCTGCACGCCACGCCTGGAACTGAGGAAGCAAACCCGATGACCGCACTGAACCATGCGCGCCAACTGCTGGAAACCACCCGTCGCTTTGTCGAGCGCAGCGACGACCCTTACGTGATCAGCCGCTTCGGCGACTTGCAGATTCGTGTCGACGTGGCCGCCGCCCTGTTCGAGCGTGCCGAAACCGACCCGAGCCCGGTGGCCGTCACCGAGGCGCAAATCGCTGCCGCCGAGGCCCTTATCGCCGCCAGCAATGCTGAGTTCGAATTGACCGGCCAACGCACCGCGCTGCCGTCATCGGTCGATGATCCGTTGCGCTGGAAGTACCGGATCGTCGGCAACTACCACCTCAACGGAGTGCTTTGATGGCTCGTGTAATTCGCCTTAATGCTTTCGACATGAACTGTGTCGGCCACCAGTCACCTGGTTTGTGGGCTCACCCTCGCGACCGATCCTGGCAATACAAGGACCTGGAATACTGGACGGACCTGGCGAAAATTCTCGAACGCGGCAAGTTCGACGGGTTGTTCATCGCCGACGTGCTGGGCATCTACGACGTCTACAACGGCAACGGCGACGCAGCGATTCGCCAGGCGACGCAAGTGCCGGTCAATGATCCGCTGTCGCTGATCGCACCGATGGCCCTGGTCACCGAACATCTGGGATTCGGCCTGACTGCCTCGCTGTCCTTCGAACATCCGTACCCGTTCGCACGCAGGCTTTCCACCCTCGATCACCTGACCAAAGGCCGGATCGGCTGGAACATCGTCACCTCCTACCTGGAAAGCGGTGCCAGGAATCTCGGGCAAAAAGCCCAGACCGAACACGATGCACGCTATGACTACGCCGAAGAATACCTGCAGGTTTGCTACAAACTCTGGGAAGGCAGCTGGGAGGAGGGCGCGGTACTGCGCGACCGCGAGCGCCGAGTGTTCAGCGACCCGCGCAAGATCCACGAGATTCGGCATGCGGGCAAACACTTCCAGGTGCCCGGCATCCACCTGTGCGAACCCTCGCCGCAGCGCACGCCGGTGCTGTACCAGGCCGGCGCCTCCAGCCGCGGCAAGCAATTCGCCGCCGAACAGGCCGAGTGCGTGTTCGTGGCCGCGCCGTCCAAGGTGCTGCTGAAAAAGACCGTCGCGGATATCCGCCGGCGCGCGGCCGAGGCGGGGCGTGATCCGCGCAAAATCCTGATCTTCAACCTGCAGACGGTGATCGTCGGCGAGACCGACGCGCAGGCCAAGGCCAAGTTCGACGACTACAAATCCTATGTCAGCTACGAAGGCGCGATGGCGCTGATCTCCGGCTGGACCGGCATCGATTTCAGCCAGTTCAAACCGGACGAGCCGCTCAAGCATGTGCACACCAACGCCATCCAGTCGGCGGTGGAAGCCTTTTCCACGGCCGATCCCGACAAGGTCTGGACGCCGAATGAACTGGCCAACTGGGTCGGCATCGGCGGCTTTGGCCCGCTGTTTGTCGGCGGGCCGCAGACCGTGGCGGACCTGCTGCAGGAATGGGTGGAGGAGACCGATGTGGACGGCTTCAACCTGGCCTACGCGCTGACCCACGAGACCTTTGTCGACGCCGTGGAGTGGCTGGTGCCGGAGCTGCAGAAGCGTGGCGTGTACAAGACCGAATACGCCCAGGGCACGTTGCGCGAGAAGTTGTTTGGCGAGGGGCCGAGGCTGGGCGCCAATCACCCCGGCGCCGGCTACCGCGACCTGTCCGACTCACACAAAACCCCTGTGGGAGGGGGCTTGCCCCCGATAGCGGCAGGTCAGGCAAAGGTGTTCTAACTGACCCACCGCCATCGGGGGCAAGCCCCCTCCCACAGTTGCCCTGTGTCGTTTTGAACATTTCAGCCAGCGGACCACCGCACGCTTAAACACCCAATAGGAGTCATCCCTATGAGCGTGCCCGAACCCAAAGCCGCCCTGGAACGCCTGCACCACTGGGCACAGCTCACACCGCTGCAGGTCGCGCTGCGCCACAAACGCCAGGGCCAATGGCATGCCTGGCGCTGGATCGACGTGTTGCGTGACGTCGAACGGGTGGCTGACGGCTTGCGCCAGCAGGGTTTCAGCGAACAGTCGCGGCTGGCGCTCAGCGGCGCGTTTGAGCCGAACCTGCTGTTGCTGGCGCTGGCCGCCCAATCCGTGGGCGGGCAGGTGCTGACGCTGGCCGATGATCTGGATCCGCAAGCCCTGGAGCAACAGCTATGGCGCCTGCATTCCAGCCACGCCTGCGTTCAAGGTCGCCAAGCCGATTGGGCATTCGTCCAGCGGCTGGACTTCGTTCAACTGCTCGGCCCGGTCGACCCGGCGCAACGCGTGCAACGCTGGTGGCAATCCAGCGCTGAAGCCGTGTTGTGGAGCGAGGAGGGTACTCACTGGCAGGGCGGTCTTGCCGTGGTGCTGGAGCAGTGGCTCGACAGCGGCCACGGCCTGGCGTTTCCGGAGACCCTGGCTTCGGCGCGACGCGACCGCAGCGAAATCGCCCCCACCGGCCTGCTGCTGTCACCCGAACGTTTGCAGCATTTGGCCGATGAGATCGAAAGCCGCCTCGCCGCCCACGGTACCTGGCGTCGACGTCTGTGTGACTGGGCCATCGCCCATCCGCAAAGCGGCCTGCGCCGGTTGCTGAAAAACCGGGTGCGCAAGGTGCTCGGTTTCCAGCGCCTGGCCTATATCTGGCAACCGCTTAAAACCACTGCCGAGCCAATCTGGCTGGCCGAATTCAAACGGGACATTGCATGAGCCAGGCCATTTTGCAGGTGCGCGATATTTCGCTGTCGTTCAAAGGCGTCAAGGCGATCAATGCGTTGTCTTTCGAGGTGCGGCGCGGCGAGATCTGCGCACTGATCGGGCCCAATGGCGCAGGCAAGAGTTCGTTGCTCAATGTGATCAACGGTGTGTACCGCTTCGATGCCGGTGAGATTGTGTTCGAGGCGCAGCACTTGCACCGGGTCGACCCGCTGGGCGCCGCACGCCTGGGCATCGGCCGTACCTTCCAGAACAATGCGCTGTTCAAGAAAATGAGCGTGCTCGACAACGTCCTCACCGGCCTGTCGCGGCATATGCGCACCAGCCTGATCGAACAGGCCCTCGGCCTGCCCCGTGCGCGGCGTGAAGCGCAAGCGTTTCGCCTGCGCGGGCAGGGCATCCTGGAATTTCTTGAGCTGCAAGCACACCGCGATGTGCCGGTGGGCAACCTGTCCTACGGTCTGCAAAAGCGCGTGGAGTTGGGCCGCGCATTGATCGCCGAACCCAGTCTGTTGCTGCTCGACGAACCCATGGCCGGCATGAACGCGCAAGAGAAACAGGACATGGCGCGCTTTGTCGCCGACGTCAATCGCGACCTGGGCACCACCGTGGTGTTGATCGAGCACGACATGGGCGTGGTCATGGGCCTGTCCGACCATGTGGTGGTGCTTGACTACGGGCGCAAGGTCGGCGACGGCACGCCGGCCCAGGTGCAGGCCAACCCCGACGTGATCGCGGCCTATCTGGGAGCGGTGCACTGATGATCTTTTTCTTCGAAACCCTGCTCGGCGGTTTGCTCGCCGGCACCCTGTACTCGCTGGTCGCCATCGGCTTCGTGCTGATCTACAAGGCCAGCGGCGTGTTCAATTTCGCCCAGGGCGCGATGCTGCTGTTTGCCGCGCTGACCTTCGTCAGCCTGCACGACCAGGGCGTGCCGTTTGCCCTGGCGCTGCTGCTGACGGTGGGGGTGATGAGCGTCGGCGCCTTGCTCATCGAGCGGCTGGTGTTACGTCCGCTGGTGAACCGTTCGCAGATCACCCTGTTCATGGCCACGCTGGGCCTGTCGTTCATCATCGAAGGCCTGGCCCAGGGCCTGATGGGCTCGCAGGTACGCGCGCTGGACCTGGGCATCGATGACGTGCCGCTGTTTGTCGGCCCGCTGATGCTCAGCCAGTTCGACCTGATCGCCGCGGCGGCCGCCGTGGTGCTGGTGACCGTCCTCGCGCTGCTGTTCAACAAGACCCGCATCGGCGTATCGCTGCGCGCGGTGGCGGATGACACCACGGCGGCGCTGTCCATCGGCATCAACCTCAACCGGATCTGGCAGATCGTCTGGGCGGCGGCCGGCATCGTCGGGCTGGTCGCGGGGCTGCTATGGGGCGCGCGTCAGGGGGTGCAGTTCTCGTTGTCGCTGGTGGTGCTCAAGGCCTTGCCGGTGCTGATCATCGGCGGCTTTACCTCGATTGGCGGGGCGATTGCCGGCGGGCTGATCGTCGGCGCCGCCGAGAACCTCGCCGAGGTGTATATCGGCCCGTTGATCGGCGGCGGTATCACGCCGTGGTTCGCCTATGTATTGGCGCTGGCCTTCCTGTATATCCGTCCCGCCGGCCTGTTCGGCGAGCGCGCCATCGAGCGAGTCTGAAAGCATGTCGATTCCCGTCGTTCAAGCAACCGCGCCACTCGTGCTGGTGCAACGCCGTATTCCCTGGGGCCTGCTCGGTCTGCTGGCCCTGGCCTTTGTCGTGGTGCCGCTGTGGGGCAACGACTATTGGCTCAACGCGATCCTGATCCCGTTTCTGGTGCTGTCCCTGGCCGGGCTGGGCTTGAACCTGCTGACCGGCTACACCGGGCAGACATCGGTGGGGGCGGCGGGTTTCATGGCGGTGGGCGCGTTCGCCACCTACGGGTTTTTGCTGCGCCTGCCCGAACTGGGCTTGCCGGTGGCGCTGCTGGGCGGCGGGATTATCAGCGCGTGGGTGGGCCTGTTGTTCGGCCTGCCCAGTTCGCGGATCAAGGGCTTCTACCTGATGGTCACGACGCTGGCGGCGCAATTCTTTCTTGAGTGGCTGTTCGTCAAGTTCCCCTGGTTCTATAACTATGGCTCGTCCGGGACCATCTCCGCACCGCAGCTGACGCTGTTGGGTCACGACCTCAACACGCCGTTGGGACGCTACTGGCTGACCCTGGTCACGGTGCTGCTGCTGACCTGGACTGCCGTCAACCTGGTGCGCAGCCAGGTCGGGCTCAACTGGATGGCGATCCGCGACATGGACACCGCCGCCGCCGTGGTCGGCATCCCGGTGGTGCGCTACAAGCGCCTGGCGTTCGCGGTCAGCTCGTTCTACCTAGGGATTGCCGGTGCGCTGTGGGCATTCGCCTACCTGGGCACGGCCAGCGCCGGCAGCTTCGATATCAACCGCTCGTTCCAGATCCTGTTCATCATCATTATCGGTGGCATGGGCAGCATTGCCGGCAATTTCGTCGGCGCGGCCTTCATCAGCCTGCTGCCGATCCTGCTCAGCCACGCCGGGCAGGCGCTGTTCGGCGGCTCGGTCGATGCCGGGCAGTTGCAGAACCTGCAGAAAATCATTTTTGGCGTGTTGATCATCGTGTTCCTGATCAAGGAACCCGAGGGCCTGATTCGCCTGTTGCACACCCTGCGTGACCGCCTGCGGCAATGGCCGCTGCGTTTCTAACCTTCCTTCAAGAGAACTTCCATGCGTGCATCCTTGAAACGTTCCCTGCTCGGCACCGCGTTCGCGCTGGCCGCCCTGGCTGGCGCCGTGCCCCAGGCCGTGGCCTCGCCCGACCAGCAATTCATTCCCCTGGCGACCTACCGTGTCGGCGCCTATGCCTCCAGCGGCGTGCAGGTGTGGGCCGGGATGATCGACTACCTGCGCTATATCAATGAGGTCGAGGGCGGCATCAACGGCGTGAAGCTGGTGTGGCAGGAGTGCGAGACCGAATGGACGGCGGAGAAGGGCATCGAATGCTACGAGCGTTTCAAAAATGGCCTTGATGGCGCGCCGGTCGCGGTGTACCAGCCCAACGGTGCACCGGCCGCCTACGCGCTCAGTGAACGGGCGGAAGTGGACAAGATCCCGCTGATCACCCTGGGTTACGGTCGCACCGAAGCCACCGACGGCACGGTGTTTCCCTACAACTTCCCGGTGATGCTGACCTTCTACAGCGAAGCCTCGACCCTGGTGAACTACATCGCCGAGCGCGAAGGCGGCTTCGACAAACTCAAGGGCAAGAAGATCGCCACGGTCTATCACGACTCGGCCTACGGACGCGAAACCCTCGGCCCGTTGAAATTGCTGGCCGACAAGTATGGCTTCGAAAATATCCAGATCCCGGTGGCCGACCCTGGCAACGAGCAGTCGGCGCAATGGCGCCAGGTACGCCAGGCCAATCCGGACTGGGTGTTCCTGCGCACCTGGGGTGTGTCCACCCCGGTGGCGGTGAAGACGGCGGCGCGCTTCGGCTTCCCGGTGGACCATATCATCGGTGATATCTGGGCCAGTTCCAGCGAAGACGTGCTCCCGGCCGGTGCCGCCGCCAAAGGTTATCTGGCGCTGACGCCGTACCCGGCAGGCAGCGACTTCGAGATCCACAAGCGCCTCAAGCAGGCGATCCTCGACAAGGGCCACAGCGACCTCAAGGACCTGAAAAACTTCGGCAGCGTCTATTACAACTCGGGCCTGGTGAACGCCGCCGTGGCCGTGGAAGCGATTCGCACGGCCCAGGCCAAATTCGGCAAGCGCCCGCTCAATGGCGAAGAGGGCCGCTGGGGCCTCGAGCACCTGAACATTGATGACGCGCGCCTTAAGGACATGGGCTACCTGGGCCTGATGCAGAACCTCAAGCTGTCGTGCCGCGACCATGAGGGCGGCGGTTCGGCGCGGGTGCAACAGTGGGACGGGGCCAACTGGACACTGATCAGTGACTGGATCGCCGCCGACCGTGCGTTGTTGCGCCCGCTGATCGATGAAAAATCCGCCGCGTTCGCCAAGGAAAAGCACCTGACGCCGCGCACCTGCAACGGGGATGAATAAATCATGAGCCAGCCTGCCACCGAGCCAGGGCATCCGGCATTGCTGACGGTCGACGACATCGAAGTGATCTATGACGGGGCGATCCTGGCCGTGGCCGGGGTGTCGCTGAATGTGCCCAAGGGCGCCATCGTTGCGTTGCTCGGCGCCAATGGCGCAGGCAAAAGCACCACCCTCAAGGCCATTTCCGGGCTGGTGCGGGCCGAGCGCGCCGACGTCAGCCGTGGCCGGATCGACTACGCCGGCCTGAACCTGGCGGGTGTAGAGCCCAGCCAGCGGGTACGCCAGGGCATGGTGCATGTGCTGGAAGGCCGGCATGTGTTCGGCCAGCTCACGGTGGAAGACAACCTGCGCAGCGGCGGCTTTGTGCGGCGCCTGAGCCGCAGGGAGCTGGCCCAGGACCTGGAGCGCATCTACACCTGGTTCCCAAGGCTCAAGACCAAGCGCCACACCCGCGCCGGCCTGACCTCCGGTGGCGAGCAGCAAATGGTCGCCATCGGCCGGGCATTGATGACCCGTCCCGCCCTGGTGCTGCTCGACGAGCCGTCGATGGGGTTGGCGCCGATGATCGTACAGGAGATTTTCGCGATCATCGCGCAGCTCAACCGCGAGCAACAGGTGAGCTTTTTGATCGCCGAGCAGAATATCAATGTCGCACTCACCTATGCGTCCCGGGGCTACGTGCTGGATACTGGGCGGGTAGTGTTGAGTGGCAGTGCCGCCGAGCTGTTAGGACGGGGTGACTTGCATGATATTTATCTGGGCAAACAGTAAGGGCGAACGTGCATGAGTGAATCGATCCGCAACGCCGATGTACTGATCATCGGCGGCGGCCTGAGCGGCACGATGCTGGCGGTGCAACTGCTGCGCCTGCCGGGCCGGCGGCGCCTGCTGGTGATCGAACCGCGTGCGCAACTGGGGCGCGGCGAGGCCTACAGTGCGGTCGAACTGGGCCACACCCTGAACGGCAATGCGGCGCGCATGAGTGTCGACCCGGACAATGCCGATGACCTGACCCAGTGGCTTACCGACTACATCGGCGCCGGCGGATGGCCGGAGTCGGCGCAACAGCCTGTGCCCATCAGCGAACTGTTCCCGCCACGGGGCATTTTTGGCCTGTATGCGCAGCAGCGCTTGGCGCAGGCCAAAGCGCTGTCCGCCTCCACCGTCGAGCATATCCGTGCAGAAGCGGTCGATGTGCAAGTCGATACAGCCGGTACCCAGTTGACCCTGGATAACGGCGAGCGCCTGCGTGGCGCCTGTGCCGTATTGGCTACCGGCATGTTCCCGGCGGCGCGCACGCCGCTGACCGAATCCAGCGGCTTGAACGCGGCGGCGGTGGACCCGTGGGATGTGCAGGCCATGACCCGGCTCGACCCACACTCGAGCGTGCTGATCATCGGCTCCGGGCTGACCATGGTGGATGCCGTGGTCTCCCTGGAGCAAGCCGGGCATCGTGGGCCGATCGAGGTGTTCTCGCGCCATGGCCTGTTGCCCCATGTGCGCCGCCAGCCGCCGGGCTGGGACGACTTTCTCGGCGCTGATCACGCGCTGCGCAGCCCTCGGCAGCTGTTGCGTGAAGTGCGGCGCCAATGCCGCATTGCGCTTGACCAGGGCATCGATTGGCAGGCGCCGCTGGACACGGTCCGGGTGCATATCGCCCGGTTGTGGAGCCAGGCGAGCGACCGTCAGAAACGTCAGTTCGTGCGGCACGTGCGGCCGTGGTGGGAAAGCCATCACCACCGCTCGCCGCCGTTGAGTGCGCAGTTGGTGGAACGGTTGCACGCAGAGGGGCGGCTGCGGATTCACGCCGCTTCGTTCAAGGGGCTGGTGCCTGGGGCCAGCGGCGTAACCATCGGCGTGCGCCATCGCGGC
This sequence comes from Pseudomonas orientalis, assembly GCF_001439815.1. Lineage (GTDB taxonomy): Bacteria > Pseudomonadota > Gammaproteobacteria > Pseudomonadales > Pseudomonadaceae > Aquipseudomonas > Aquipseudomonas orientalis. The sequence continues at coordinate 855,580 of NZ_JYLM01000001.1, forward strand.
GAGCAGACCCTCACCCAGGTGTCCGGCGCGGCGCTGATCAACTCCAGCGGCATCGAATACGACTGGCGTCGCGTGGCCCGGCCGTTGCCGCAGCAATTGCTCAAGCGCGGGTTGATCCAGCCTGGGCCGTTGGCGCTGGGGATTGCGGCGGACACCTCTGGCGCCGTGCTGGATGCCCAGGGCCAGGTGAGTGGGCGGCTGTTCGCCATGGGCCCGCCGCTGCGTGGGATGTGGTGGGAGAGTACGGCGGTGACGGATGTGGCGATCCAGGCCAAGGCACTGGCCGCAAGGCTCACACAAATTTAAATGTGTGAGGGGGGCAGGCTCTGATGCCAGTGTAGGAGCGAGCTTGCTCGCGAAAAACTCACAGGCACCGCGTTCATTCAGGAAGCACGCGTTATCGTTGATGTTTTTCGCGAGCAAGCTCGCTCCTACAGACTGGCATCAGGGTAAGCCCCCTCCCACATTGGATCTCTGTTTATTTTGAGATTTTCACCAGTCCAGGCTTGAGGCCAAACACTTCAACCCCCTGGGGCGTCGATTGCCCGGTTGTCACCTTCACCCGCTCCACCGGCTTGTCCATCGACTCCCGAAATTCAACCGTCATATCGGGCCCGATCGCCGCGCTCGGCACCACAATCGCCTGCGCATTGTTGTACGTCACAATGGTCAGCCGCGCGCTCATGCCCAGGCGCACCTGCTGCACCTGCTGCGGCGTGAGCCGGGGGATCGACAGCGTCACCGGAAACTGCGCGCTGCCCTGGCTGTCATTGGCGATCGCCAACCCGCTGACCACGCTCACCGAACCCGTCAGTCGCTCACCGTCAAAACCATCCCCCATGACCTCCACCGCCTGGCCCTGATGCAGTTGATTGATGTCCAGTTCGGAGACCTTGGCGACGATTTTCAAGCGTTCGATATTGGCCAGGCCGAATAACACCTGGCCTTGACTGACCTTGCTGCCGGCCTGTACCGGTGCGTTGTTGCTGACACCGCTTTGGGATGAAGTGCTGTTGCCGGGTGCGGGCACCACGATACCGGAAAAGGGCGCCTTGACCTCCTTGCCTTCGAGCAGTTTGTGCAGGGCGTCGTATTTGACCGTGGCGTTGGTCAGTTCCATATCGGCGATCTGTCGATATTCGCCCTGGCCCTGTTCCAGCGCCTGTTGCAGTTCACTGCGTGCCGCTGCCAGGTCAAGTTGCTGCTGCTGGGTCTGTTGCTTGAGGTCGTCGAGTTCGTTGCGCGGGATGATGCCGCGCTTGAACAGGTTTTCGCTTTCGGTGAGCTTGCGCCGGGTATTGCCGGCGTTCATTTCTGCGGTGCGCAGGCTGCGTCGCGCGCGGCTGACGGCGGCGCTGCTGTCCCAGTCCTGCATTTCCTGCACGGTGCGCCGGGCCTTGAGCTGGGCCGAGAGGGCGTCGCGCAGTTGCACTTCGAGGGTGGCCGGGTCCATGCGTAACAGCACCTGGCCGGCCTCGACGCGCTGGCCTTGCTCGACCAGGTTGGCCAGTACATTGCCGTCGAACGGCGCGGTGAGCGTAACGGTGGTGTCGGGCTCGATCTTGCCCACCAGGCCGATCTGATGCACCAACGGGTCGGGCTTCACCGCCAGCCACTGTTCACCGGCGGTGGCCGGGCTTTCGGCAGGGGGCCGCAGTGCCAGCCCGACGCCCGCCACCAGCAGGATCAACACGGCGCCCAGCAGGCGTTTGCGATTAGTAGTCATTGAGGGCGATTTCCCAGCTTTCCAGGGTCATGCCCAGCGTCAAGTCCAGCTGGGTCTGAGCGTTCAAATAAGCGATCAGCGCATTGAGCCGCGCGTTTTCGGCGTTGCGCAGGTCAGTTTCGAAGCTCAGCACCTGGAAGTTGGTGGAGCGCCCGGCACTGAGTTTTTCCCGTTCAATCTCGATCTTGCGTCGCGACAGGTCCACGGCGCGTTGGGCGATTTCGTACTGGCGCCAGCGGGTGCCGAGGTCGCGCACCACATCGTTGACGCTGCGCTCGAGTTCCTGGCGGGCGTCGGTGATACGGATTTCCTGGTCCTCGACATCCACCCGGGCCCTGACTTCGGCCTGGCGCGTGCTGATATCGCCGATGGGGATCTGCACCTGCACGCCGGCGTAGCTGTCCCAGTTGCGGTTATGGGCGCGGCCATTGTCGCTGTCGCTCGCGTCGCGCACCTGGTTCGCGCCCGCCACCAGGTCCACTTGCCAGCGTCCGGAATCCTTGGCGATCACCAGATTGAGATCGGCCCGCTGGCTGCCGAGCAGAGCGGCGAGGTATTCCGGTTGCTGGGTTTGCGCGAGGTTGAGCGCCTGGCGCTTGTCGATTTCCATGGGCCTGGCCTCCAGGGCCTCGGTGGCGCGAATCGGTGTCGACAAGTCCAACGCCAGCAGGCGCAGCAGGGCCAGGCGACTGGTATCGAGCTGGTTCCGGGCTTCCTCCACGCCCAATTGCTGGGTGGCGATGTCGGCTTCGGTCTGCACGATCTCGAACTCGGCCATGCGCCCGGCGCTGATCAATGCCTTGTTCACCTCCAGCAAGGTGTTGGAGCGCTGGAGTGCATCCTGCACGATCACCTGTTGCTCCTGGGCCCGCAGCAACTCGCGGTAGGTGGCGATGATCTGGCTGATGGTTTGCGCCACGGTGGCCTTGAGGTTGAGACGGTTGGCCTGTTCGGCCAGGCGCGACAGGCGCAGCGGCGCGGTGGTGGCGTCCCAGCCGGCACCGCGCATCAGCGGCTGGATGATGGCCAGGTCAAGGCCGTCGCTGCGGTAACGGCCGGCACGGTCGGCGTTGTTCAGTTGCTGAGTCCAGGCCATGCTCAGGCGGGTGCCGTATTCGCCGAGCAGGCTGGTGGACGGCGCCAGGTTGGCGTTGCGCGCGTTGTCCTGGGAACCGCGTGTGCCCCGGTAATAACTGTTGAGGGTGAGTTTGGGGTTGAACACATCTTCGGCGACCCGCAGGTCGAACTTCTGCGCGACCCGCTGCAGGTAGGCGCTGCGGATCGCCGGGTTGTTGCGCAGGCCCAGGTACACGGCGTCGCCCAGAGTCAAGGTGGTCACCTGGGCATTCAGCGATACACCCCGGTCATAGCCGCTGCGGGTGGTACTGGGCGCCGAGGGCTTGATCACCACCTCGGCGGCCATCGCGGGCAGGCTGATCAGCGCCAGCAGCAGGAGCCATTTATTCATCGCGCAAGGCCTCCACCGGCTGCAGGCGTGAGGCCGAGACCGCCGGGTAGATGCCAAAGAACAAACCCACCAGCAATGTGCTGCCAACCCCCAGGGGCAGGGCGGCCACCGCCAGGGAAAACACCCAGCCCGACAGCCAGGCGTAGAGCCAGGCGGCGGTCATGCCCAGTACCGCGCCGCATAACGCGCCCACGGCAGTCAAGGTGACGGCTTCGAGCAGGAACAGGTTGCGGATATCCCGCTGCCGAGCGCCCAGGGCCATGCGAATGCCGATTTCGCGACGGCGCTCGGAAACGTTCATCAGCATCACATTCATCACCCCGACGCCGCCGCCCACCAGGGAAATCGCGCCGAGGGCCAGCAGCAGGTACGCGAAGGTGCGGCTTTGGCGGGTCATGCCATCGATCATTTGCTGGGGCACCGTGATGTCGACGTTGTGCTCGGTCAGTTGCGGTTGCAACGCGGCGGCGGCATCCCGTGCCACGCGTTCCATGTCCTGCCCAGGCTGGGCACGGATGATCACGTTGTTGATCTGCGGGTTGGCAAAAATACGCCGCATGCCCTCGGCGGGAATGAACAGCGATTCATTGGCCTGCACCGGCATCAGCATCGCCCGTGGCTGGTTCTGCAGGATGCCGATGATCAGGAACAGGTAGTCATTGATGCGCACGCGGTCACCCGGTTTGAGCGGTTCACCGGGCGTGCCGAGTGCCTGGGCGACCTGGTCGCCGATCACGGCATAGGTCTGGTTGGCATCGAAGGCCGACAGGAAGCGCCCCTCGCGCACCACCAGGCGCATGGCGGCCTGCACATCCGGGGTACTGCCGACGAAGTTGGCATTGGCGGTGCGGCCATGGAGCACGATGGGCCCGCTGAACAGGCTGAGCGCGCCGATGTGGGCAATGCCCGGTATAGCCTGGCGCACCGCGTCCAGGTCGAGCCGGGTGCGCATCGGCACGTTGCCGCTGCCTTTGGGCGGGAACTGGACGATCAGGGTGTCGGTGCCCATGTCCTTGAAAATCATCGCGGCATCCACTGCGGCGTTATGACCGATATTGATCAACGCGACCACCGACGAACTGCCGATCACGATACCCAGCAAAGCCAGCACCGAGCGTTTGCCCAGGGTGCGCAGGCTGATGAACGCTTCATGCAGCAGTTGGCTCAGACTCTGTTCGAACCGCAGGCTCATAGGCGCTCTGCCTCGTGCACCACGCCGTTGCGCACCAGGATTTTGCGCTCCAGGCGCTCGGCGATGTGCGCATCGTGGGTGACGATGATCAGCGTCACCTGCTGTTCGCGATTGAGCGCCAGAAGCAGGTCCATGATGTCCTGGGCGGTGCTGCTGTCGAGGTTGCCGGTGGGTTCGTCGGCGAGGATCACCGAGGGCTTGCCGACCAGGGCCCGCGCGATGGCGACGCGCTGGCGCTGGCCACCGGACAGGTCGGCCGGGCGGTGGTGGGCGCGCTCGGCCAGGCCGACCTGGTCAAGCATGCGCAAGGCCTGTTCCACCGATTCATGGCGGGATACGCCGCGATAACTCAGAGGCAGCGCGACGTTGTCGAGGGCGCTCAGACGCGGCAGCAGGTTGAAGCTCTGGAACACGAAACCGATCTGCTGGTTGCGGATCGCCGCCAGTTGATCGGGGCTGCTGTTGAAAATATCGTGACCGGCGAAGCGGTACTGGCCGCAGTTGGGCAGATCCAACAGGCCGAGGATGTTGAGCAGGGTACTTTTGCCGGAGCCGGACGCGCCGAGAATGCCGCAGCTGTCGCCGCTGGCGATGGACAGGCAGACGTCATTGAGAATGGACAGGTGTTGCCCGGCGAGCTGATAGCTTTTGCCGATGCCCTGCAAGGAAATCAAGTGGGGGTGCGCGGGGGGCTCTGTGATCATGACTACCCTGGCGTCTCAACGGTGCGGCGCTGTCCCGTAAATCTTTGTAACAAGTTGGGAAGCTGCCGGTGCCCGTCAGGAACTCATTAATTTCTTGTTTTTAAAAAGTTGTTTGAATACTAACCGCGTTCATTCCGCTTCGCCAGCGGCGGATTTAGAGCGGTTTGATGCATGGAAACGAGGTCTTCTGGCGCATCGCGCAATGGGTAAAAAGCCGTTGGCCTCCCTCGATGTCGCGATACGCAACGGCTTCGGTCTATATGGCACCGTGTCATTACTTGCTTTCGATCGTAGGCCCCGGTATAAAAAATCAAAATATTTTTTAAAACAATATTTCCCCCCGTGGAACTCTTATGGCCGCGAAGAAACTCAGCGCTCCAAACATTACCAAGACTCGACTGCTGGACGCGACAGAGGCGCTCTTTATTAAGTACGGATATGACGCCGTTTTATTACGGCAGATTACCGAGCGCGCCCAGGTCAACCTGGCCGCGGTGAACTACCACTTCGGGGACAAGGATTCCCTGATGAAAACCCTCTTGATGCAGCGCCTCGAGCCGCTCAATGAGCAACGCCTGGAGTTGCTGGCGCGTTGTGAAGCCGAAGCCGACGGCCCGCTCGACTGCGACACGCTGCTGGGCGTGCTGTTTGCCCCCGCGATGGGGATGGAGCGCAGCGATCCCGCCAGCGGGGAAGGGCGTTCATTCATTCGCTTCCTGGGCCGGGTCTACAGCGACACCTCGCCGTTTATCCAGGAATACCTCAAGGTCCATTACCAGCCGGTGTTCCAGCGTTTCTTCGAAGCGTTTGCCCTGGCATTGCCGGATCTGCCGCGCAACGAACTGGGTGTGCGCCTGCAATTTGCCCTCAAGGCGATTTCCGGGGTGATGGCCGGCACTGAATTGCGCCTGCTGATGAACTCCATGAGCCTGGGTCGCCCGGCCACGGACGCCGAGGTAATGGCCAAGCTGATCACCCTGGTGTCGGCGGCGATCCGGGTACCGCAGCAAAGCGCCGAGGCCGAGATCGCCTTGGCCAAAGTACTGGAGACTCAGCGGGCAATTCGTGAGCAGGCGACGGCACCGGCTGCCAAGGTGGCGCGCTAGTTCAAATCCGGGGCAAAAAAAAGCCCGCTGGGGCGGCGGGCTTGATATGCAACGTTTGTAACGGATGAGGCTTCACACTACGTTCCGGCTTGTGAATAAAACGTGAAAAATATGTAAGAGAAAGTGTGAATACCTTAACGCAGCCAAACTGACGCCCATGGCGAACGCTAAATTTTCCAGCGAGGGGCACTTTTCGCCAGTCGCTGCCGCATCTGATCCACATTGGCCGCCAGTTGCACGGTCAACAATCGATAACCGTCCAGCGCGCTGTAAACGGGAGCATCCAGCGGTGTCTGGACAGCGCTGGTATTCTGGGGGCGGTCCAGACGCTCGGTGACGCCTGATTTCAGCGCCCGTGCCATGCCCACCAACTGAACCCGGATCTGCCGGTGCTCGGTCTTGAGCGTCAGGCGCATGCGCGCGCTGGCTTGTTCATCACGCGGGTCCGGTCGGGTATTACCAAGAATCTCCAGAGTGCTGATGCACATCCGCAGATGGCGCTGGAGTTTGTCCAGCTCAGTCATGGAAATCCGCACTTCCTTGGACACCGACGGCATCAGCGAGCGCAGTTGCAGCATCGCTGCGTTCAAGCGGTTGAGCAGCTTGAGGTGTTCATCGTCGGTCACCGACTGGCCATTGATGATGCGGCTGTAGATCGCCGCGCAATCGCGCAGGGCGCTGGCCAGGCTGTAGCGCCACGAGTACACCGCATACAGCGGCAGGGCGAAGGAAAACGCCAGGGCCAGGGCGATGCCGATCAGGATGTCGACGGTGCGCCACAGGCCATCGGAGATCGGGTTGTCGCCGTGCCCGGCCACGATAAATACCGTGATCGCCGACAGCAGCGCGATATAGCCGCCCTTGCCGATGGCATGGTAGGAAAAGAACCCGCACACCGCGGACATCAGCAGGTACGTCAGGAAGGGCTGGCCGAAATAGGCCTGTTGTACTACCAGCAGCAGACCGACGCTGGCGCCGATCAGCGTACCGTAGGCACGCTCCACGGCTTTCTTGCCGATATTGCCGTGGTGCTGCAAGCCGCCGATCACGATCAGCATGGTCACCGACGCCCATTCGCCATGGGGCAGGTTGAGGCCGGTGGTCAGCAGGATCGTCGCCAGTAAGCCGATGGACACGCGCACGGCGTGGATCAGCTTGGCGTGGCGATAGCGCCGGTACGGGTCGAGCAGGGGGCGCAGCAGGCGCCGGGCAAAAATGGGCAGGTTCATCGGTATTAAGGGGGCCTCATTCATGAGTCAGGGCAAACCCGATCCAATGTGGGAGGGGGCTTGCTCTAATGTCAGTCAGTCAAGCGACACCGCCGTCTGTAGGAGCGAGCTTGCTCGCGAAAAACGTCAACGATAACGCGTGCTGTCTGAATGAACGCGATGCCTGTGAGTTTTCGCGAGCAAGCTCGCTCCTACAGAAAGCCTTAACTGACTGGCATCAGGGCAAGCCCCTCCCACCTATTTTGACCGAGGTGATCTTAGAAAATGTAGTCGGTGCTGATAAAGCTCGAGTCACGGTTGCGCAGGATATCGCCGAGCAACGCCTTGTTGCTCTCCTGGAACTTGGTCGCCACCAGGGTGCGGATCGAGAACACGCGCAGCGCATCATGTACCGACAACGTGCCCTCGGCCGAGTTCTTGCGCCCGTTGAAGGGAAAGGTGTCCGGCCCGCGCTGGCATTGGGCGTTGATATTGATCCGGCCGACCTGGTTGGCGAAGGTGTCCACCAGGCGTCCGACTTCGACGGCGTTGGTGCCGAACAGACTCAGTTGCTGGCCGAAGTCCGAGTCCAGTACGTAGTCGATCACCGTCTCCAGGTCACGGTAGGGCACGATCGGCACCACCGGGCCGAATTGTTCTTCGTGGTACACGCGCATCTGCGGGTTCACCGGGTACAGCACCGCCGGGTAGAAGAATGACCCACGGCTCGCACCGCCGTCGGCATTCACCACCCGGGCGCCGTGCTGTGCGGCATCGGCCACCAGCTCGTTGAGGTAATCCACCTTGCCCACTTCCGGCAGCGGGGTCAGCGCCACGCCGTCATCCCAGGGCATGCCGGGTTTCAACGTCGCCAGCCTGGCATTGAATTTTTCGATAAAGCTGTCGACCACATCCTCGTGCACAAACAGGATCTTTAGCGCGGTGCAACGTTGACCGTTGAACGACAGCGAGCCGGTGAGCGCTTCGCTGACCGCGTTGTCGAGGTCGACCTCGGGCAGCACGATGCCCGGGTTTTTCGCATCCAGGCCCAATGCGGCGCGCAAGCGGTGAGGTTTTGGGTGCAGCTTTTTCAGGTCGCTGGCGGCCTTGTTGGTGCCGATGAACGCAAAGATATCGATCTTGCCGCTGGCCATCAGCGCGCTCACGGTTTCGCGGCCGCTGCCGTAGATCACGTTGATCACCCCGGCCGGGAAGCTGTCGCGAAACGCCTCCAGCAACGGGCGAATCAACAGCACGCCGAGCTTGGCCGGCTTGAACACCACGGTATTGCCCATGATCAACGCCGGGATCAGCGTGGTGAACGTCTCGTTCAGCGGATAGTTGTAAGGCCCCATGCACAGCGCCACGCCCAGGGGTACGCGGCGGATTTGCCCAAGGGTGTCCTGCTCCAGCTCGAAGCGGCTGCTGCGGCGGTCGAGCTCCTTGAGGGCGTTGATGGTGTCGGTGATGTAGTCGCAGGTGCGGTCGAACTCTTTCTGTGAGTCCTTGAGGTTCTTGCCGATCTCCCACATCAGCAGCTTGACCACCGCGTCGCGCTGTTCGCGCATGCGCCGCAGGAAGGCTTCCACATGCTGGATGCGTTCCGCCACGCGCAGGGTCGGCCACTCGCCCTGGCCCCGGTCATAGGCGCGCACGGCGGCGTCGAGGGCGGTGAGGGCGGTCTCGGCGTCCAGCAGCGGCGTGCTGCCGATGTACACGCGTTCGTCGCCCAGTTGCACAGGGCTCTGCACGCGGGCCAGCGGGCCATTCCACACCCGCAACTGGCCATCGACCAGATAATCACGCTGTTCAATCGGCGCACCCAGGCGAAATTGCTCGGGGATTTCGGCGAGCGTGGAAGGAAACAGCTCGGTGAGCAGGTTGCTGGTGGTCATGGCGCTACCCCTGGAATAGTTGCAAAACATGACTAGAGAGTCACCCATACCAGGGCTCTGTGGCAAGGCTTGCGCGCTTTCTCCTGCGCATTGCGGGGGCTTCGGGATAAACTGCGCGGCTTTCTTGAAGGAGTTCACATGAGTCACTACCAGCCGGGCATTCTTGCCGCACCGGTGCCGTTGCAGGCACGCCATCTGTTTTTTGCCCTCGAGTCCCTGGATGCCTTGCCCGCAGCGCTGGACGCGCTGGTGCAGTTGACGGATTCAGCGGCGGTGGTCGGTTTCGGCGAGCCCCTGGTAACCGCGCTGGGCGCAGGCATTGAAGGGTTGCGTAGCTTCCCGGCCGTCAGCGGCCCGGGCGCGCATAACCCGTCCACGCAACAGGCCCTGTGGGTATGGCTGCATGGCGTGGACCGTGGTGAATTGCTGTTGCGCAGCCGCGCGTTCGAAAAAGCCCTGGCGCCGGCGTTGCGCCTGGTACAGATGACCGAAGGCTTTCGCTACAAGACCGGCTTCGACCTGACCGACTACGAGGACGGCACCGAGAACCCTCATGACGACGCCGCCGTCGCAGCGGCCTTCACACACGGCGGCGCCAGCTTCGCGGCCATCCAGCAGTGGCAGCACGACCTCGACGGATTCGCTGCGCTGCCTGCCCAGGCGCGCGACCACATCATCGGCCGCCGCCATGGCGACAACGAAGAACTTGACGACGCCCCCGCATCCGCCCACACCAAGCGCACCGCCCAGGAAAGCTTTTCCCCGCAGGCGTTCGTTGTGCGACGTTCGATGCCATGGGCAGAGAACGGCCAGGCAGGGCTGATGTTTCTCGCGTTTGGCCATTCCTTCGACGCATTCGAAGCGCAACTGCGCCGCATGAGTGGACTGGAAGACGGGATCGTCGATGGTTTGTATCGCATCAGCACACCGTTGACCGGTGGTTATTATTGGTGCCCGCCGTTGAAAGAAGGGCGTTTGGATCTGAATGCGACCACTCAGGCTGCGCCAGTCCAAAAATGATCGCTCGCCCCTGAGATTTCCGGAACCGAGCTATGGTCGCTGACCACCTGACAGCGACCACATAAAGCCTCAAGGAGAAGTGCGCGCCCGGCCAGCCATGGCAAACATGAAAAAATTGACAGCCATGCCAATGAGCGCTGAAAAAAATCCGCACTGGCCTTAATCTAGGCGCCCCTGCCACCCGTGCGGATTGTTCATGTCTCCTGTTACCGATGGGCTACCCCTCGATAAACGCCTACCGGCCGTGATTGCCCTTTCCCTGGGGATCGGCATGGCGACGCTGGACACTGCCATCGTCAATACCGCCTTGCCGACACTGGCGCAGGGTATCGGGACTGACTCGGCGTCGGTGATCTGGGTGGTCAACGCCTACCAACTGGCGATTATTGCAACCGTGCTGCCGTTTGCTTCGCTGAGCGATGTGCTGGGGCATCGCCGCGTGTACCTCGGCGGGTTGCTGCTGTTTATCGTTTCGTCGTTATTGTGCGGGCTGGCCGATTCGCTGCTGACCCTCACCGCCGCACGGGTAGCACAGGGCCTGGGGGCGGCCGCGCTGATGAGCGTCAACACCGCCTTGCTCAGGCATATCTACCCCTCGAACATGCTCGGGCGTGGCCTGGGCTATAACTCGCTGGTGGTGGGGCTGGCGTTCACCCTGGGGCCCACCGCCGCATCGGCGATCCTCTCAGTGGCCAGCTGGCATTGGCTGTACCTGATCAATGTGCCACTGGGGCTGCTCGCCTTGGGCCTGGGCCTGCGCTCGTTACCGACGTTGCCGATCACCGGGCACGCGTTTGATCGGTTGGCGGCGCTGTTATGTGCCGGGTTGTTCGCCTTGCTGGTGCTGGGGTTGGGCGCCGCCGTGCATGGCGCACGGGGCGCGCTGACCCTGGGGCTCATCGCGCTCGCGCTGGTGTTTGGCGCTTTACTGCTGCGCCGCGAGGCCGGGCATCCGGCGCCGATGCTGGCGGTGGACCTGTTCAAGCGCCCGGTGTTTGCGCTGTCTTCGCTGACGGCGATCTGCGCCTTCAGTGCCCAGGGCCTGGCGTTTGTGGCGTTGCCGTTCCTGTTGCAGTCGGCGCTGGGCCACAGCCAGGTGGAGACCGGCTTTTTGATGACGCCGTGGCCGGCCGTTGTGGCTGTCATGGCCTTGGTGGCGGGACGCCTGGCTGACCGCGTGTCACTGGGCCTGCTGTGTGGCATTGGTTTGCTGATGCTCAGCGTTGGCATGGCTGCGCTGGCAACCCTGAGCAATGATGCCTCGGCCTTCGATATCGGCTGGCGCATGGCCTTGTGTGGCGCCGGCTTCGGTTTTTTCCAGTCGCCCAACCTCAAGGCGCTGATGACCAGCGCACCTTTGGCGCGCAGCGGCGGGGCCAGTGGCATTGTGGCGATCTCGCGGTTGCTGGGCCAGACACTGGGCGCATCGTTGGTCGCCTTGTGTTTCCATCTGTTTGTGGACAGTGGCCCGGTCTCGGCATTGTGGCTGGGTTGCGTGTTCGCGCTGGTGGGCGCTGTCGCCAGTGGCCTGCGTTTATTGCCCTATAAACGAACGGTTTAGCGCTTGTGGCTGGCGCACACGCAATGCTCACCGGTTTTTGAGGCTTTCCAGCCAGGCCGGATCGAGGCGGGCTTGTTCGGTATCGATCCCCAACGCCTGCATTCTGGCCTTGTGTGCCTCGACCTCACCCACCCGTTGCGCCTGGGCGCTGGAATTGGCGTCCAGGGCATGCATCTGTGTCAGTCCCAGGTGGTAGAAACGCAACACCTTGATAGCATTCGGATCATCGGCCTGTACCCGTTCGCTGACCTTGTGCATCACATTGGTCACGCTCATCAGGCTGCGCTTGAGCTGCCAGCCGTAGACCGCCGGTGCCAGCCAGGGCTGGCGCCAGAAGGGGCCGCGCACCAAACCGACCGTGATCAATACCCCGGCAAATACACCGCCGACATTGAAGCGAAAGTTGTCCTCGCCAGGCTCACCGAACAGCATCACCGCCAGGCTCGACAGCACCATGGCCAGGGCCAGGAATACCACGGCAACAATCAGCGTGCTGCGGCGGGTTTGCTTTCGATAGAGGGCGGGGTCACAGGGTTTGAGTTCGAACATTCGGGTCAGGTCTCCAGCACGGGAGGCCATCTTCTCATGCTTCAAGCAATCAAGTTGAACGATGGTCAATGGTGTTTTCTCTAAACCCCTGAAGCCATCATGAGGTAAGCCATCATGTCCGAACACAAGCAACCGCCGCCCGGCACGCCCGATCCCGATCGCACGCCCGGTGAAGAGGAGCGCGATAACGATGCGCTGCGCCCTAACGATCCGGCCGAGCGCCAGAACAACGACGACGTGGAACAGGCCGAACACGACCTGGAAAACCTCCACGACAAAGCCCGTCCGCTGTAAGCAAGGAGGTCTTTATGAGCAATCCCCCGAACGGCCCGCGCTCCGACGAACATGCCACTGGCAAGGATGAGCTGGGATTCGATCCCGATTCACCGGATGTGGCTGACCCGCAGGTTGATCCCATCGGCCCGGCCGTTGCGCCATTGGACGAGAAAAAGCAGCACAAACAAAAGCAAGCGGAAAAAAAGCCGCCCTACGATCCGTTGGGCGACTTGAAGAAGTGAACCAAGCCCCGCCATGTGCGGGGCTTTGTTTATTTTGGAGGGTTCCAGCTCACGTCGGTGATGCCGTATTTTTCCGCCCAGGGCCGGGTGGTTTTTTTCACCTGCTCGTGCCCCACGCGACCAACGCGGCTGACGTGCGCGATATCGGCATCGACGGCCGCCCAATGCCAGGCTTCGGTACTGTTCATCACCTCGGCGCGCACGACGAAAGACTTGGGTTTACCGTGTAATTGATAGTTGATGGTGTAGATTTTAGCGGTACTCATGTTGCCTCCCTGTCTTGTTATAGATGGATAGGCTGGCGCGCGTAAAGGTTCATTCAAAATCACAATTCGCCTCCAGGCGCGGCAGAGTGGCGCCTCAAGAGTATTGCGCTAGAGCCTTCGCTGAACCGTTTCTTGTCCATTTTGGTGCAAATTCGTTCGAACTTTTTGCTGGCGCCAAGGTTCGAACCGATTCCTGAATACTTTGCCCACTCAAAAATGGAGAAGTAAACGATGTCCAAACTATTCGGAAAATTCCTCAAGAACGCCTCTTGGCTGGCCCTGGTGGCGACGCCAACCGTGGTGTTCGCGGCACCGTCCACCGACCCGATTTCCACCTTCGGGATCCTCGGCAGCTATAACGACTTCAAACTTGAAGGCGGTAGCGACAGCGACAAGGACCACATGCCCGAGGCGGGCCTTTTCTACAACTTCGGCAACAAGCTCACCGCCGAATCCGGTTTCATTTACCAGGCCGGTATCGAGGCCAAGTACGGTGAGAAAAGTGATAACAAACTCAAGGAGGGCCAGGCCGACCTCGACCTCGGCTGGCGTGCCGCCCTGGACGCACGCAACTTCGTCGACGTGATCGTCGGCGGTGGCTACACCTGGACCCGTTATGAGCCGGACACCAATGGCTACGACCTGAAGCTCACCAACAAGTCGCCGTTCGCCAAGGCGGCCCTGGGCTACAACCACCAGTTCGATGACATGACCCTGCGCGTTGAAGCCGGCGCCCGTCATACCATCGATGGCCGCGCCAGACTCAAGGTGGACGGCGTCGGCAGCGACAGTGTGGACCTCAAGGACCGCACCAACCCTTACGCCGAAGTCAGCCTGCTGATGAACCAGAAGGGTAACCTGCCGGTGATGGCGGGCTTGTACTACACCCGCACCGAATACAAGCTCGATGACGATTCCTATGTGGCCGACAATACCAAGCTCAAGCGTGATGAGTATGGTTTCAAGGTCGGTATCGCGTTCTGACACTGTTGCACCGTAAAAAACGCCCCGGACCTTCGGGGCGTTTTTTTAACTGTTGATCGTTCCCTCGCTCCGCGTGGGAATGCATCCCGTGACGCTCTGCGTCACCATTGCGCAAGTGCCTGATTTCTCTCTGAAGGCAGGACGCGGAGCGTCCAGAGTGGCATTCCCACGCAGAGCGTCGGAACGATCATGTAAACAGGGTGTAAACCTATTCCAGTACGAGACAGCGGTTGCAGGTCAGCCCAGTGCGGCAAGTTGCGCCACGGTCTCGGGAAAACGCGCCACCAGCCGTATCAGCGTGGCTGCCTGTGCATTTGGCTTGGCCCGGCCTTGTTCCCAGTTCTCCAGGGTGCGGGTGTTGGTACGCAGGTACATGGCGAATACCGCGCGGGACAGGTTGAGTTGCTGGCGTACGGCGATCACCTCGTCAGCGGTGAGTGGCGCCAGCTTGTTGAGGTGGACTTTGTGGGTGCGCAGGGTGATTTTGCCCTGGCGTTCATCAGCCAGGGCGTCAAAGCCTTCGACCAGTTCGGAAAAGATGTCACGTTTCATTGTGTATTCTCGCTTTGATTTCCCTGTCCAGCATGTGTTTAAGGGCTTTCTTGTGCTGCGGTGCCAGGTCGCTCTGTTCGTGTTTGCCGTACAAAGTGAATAACCAGAATTGCGTGCCGCCTGACCACCAGTAATAAATGACCCGCAGGCCACCGCGTTTGCCTTTGTTTCGTCGCTCATCGACGAAGCGAACCTTGCGTAACCCTCCCGTTCCCTCGATCACGTCTCCTGCTTGCGGGTTTTTCATCAACTCCTGTTGAAAACCGTGGAAAAGCTCGTCACTCAAATAGTCCTTGCGATGCCGCTCGAAGGGCGGCAGTTCGATAAATAGAGCATCCATATTCTCTACGTAGCCTGCGTATAGTTTGGTGGCCCACTCGCTCTGGGTCAAGCGGCCCAGCTGTGGGAACTTTCTTAAAACGCAAACACCATAGGGCCCTTTCCAGCGGGGAGATGCCAGAGGAGGAGGTATATCAAGAAGGAAAAGTCAGCGAGCAGGGAAGGGAAAAAACAGGCCTTGCAAACGCAAAACGGCGCCCAAAGGCGCCGTTCTGTTGACTGCATCAACCTAAGCGATCAAACCCCCAGCACCGCATGCTGCACCAGGGTGAGCAACGGTTGCGGGTACACGCCCAGGAAGAACGCGAGCAGGGCGATGGCCAGCAGCATCACGCCGCCTGCCTTCTGTTCCCAATGCAGCTCGGCATCCACACGGCGCAGGTTTGGCTCGATCAGGTACAGGGTGACCATCACGCGCAGGTAATAGAACACGCCGATGGCCGAGCCCAGTACCAGGGACGCAACCAGCCACCACTCGTGGGCTTCGACGCCGGTTGCCACGATGTAGAACTTGCCGATAAAGCCGGCCGTCAGCGGGATACCCGCCAGCGACAGCATCATCACGGTGAGCACGGCGGTCAGGTACGGACGGCGCCAGAACAGGCCGCGGTATTCGTACAGGGCGTCGGCGTCACGGCCTTTGTACGGCGAGGACATCAGGGTGATTACACCGAACGCGCCGAGGCTGGTGATCACGTAGGTGACCAGGTACACGCCGATGGCCTCCACGGCCAGGCCCTTGCTCGCCACCAGGGCGATCAGCAGGTAGCCGAAGTGGGCGATGGACGAATAACCCAGCAGACGCTTGAGGTTGTTCTGGGTCAGCGCCAGCAGGTTGCCGAACAGGATCGACGCAATGGCGATCACGGTCAGCACGTCGCTCAGCACGCCGGTGTTGGCGGCAGGGGAGATCTGGAACAGACGCACCATCACCGCAAACACCGCCACTTTCGAGGCAGTTGCCAGGAACGCGGCCACCGGCGCCGGGGCGCCTTCGTACACGTCCGGGGTCCACAGGTGGAACGGCACCAGCGACAGCTTGAACGCCAGGCCGATCAACATCATCGCCAGGCCCAACTGGGCGATTGGCGCCGGGCTGTTGGTGGCGGCCAGGGCGTGACCGATACCGGTGAAGCTCAGGCTGCCGGCTTCGGCGTAAAGCAGGGCCATACCGAACAACAGGAACGCGGAACCTGCGGCCGACAGCACCATGTACTTGATGCCGGCTTCCAGCGAGCGCTTGTTGAAGAAGGCGTACGCCACCAGGCCGTAGGTCGGGATCGACAGCAGTTCCAGGCCGATGAACAAGCCGGCCAGGTGCTGCGCGCTGACCAGCACGATACCGCCGGCCGCCGCCAGCAGGATCAACAGGTACAGCTCTTCCTTGTTGCCTGGGTAGCCGGTGCCGCCTTCGCCAAGGTAAGCGTGGGCGAGGGTGACGCAGGCCAGGGTCGCGACCAGAATCAGCGCGATGTACAGCAACGCGAAGTCATCGATCATCATCAATGGCGTAACCGCCAGCGGCGCGACCTTGAGGGCCGGGATAATCGACAGCAGGGCCAGGTTGAGACCGGCACAGGACAGCAGGAACGTTTGCGAATGATTGCGGCGCCAGGCGATCGCCAGCATCACCACCACAATGGTGAGGCTGGTGATCAGCAGCGGCGCAAGCGCGATAAAGTGTTGGATCGTGAATTCCATAGCGCTCTTACCGGGCCGAAGCGAGTTGAGAGAAGGCGGTGCCGAACCACTGCTGCACGCCATGCATCGTCGCGGCAGAAGTGTCCAGGAACGGTTGCGGGTATACGCCGATGTAGATCAGCAATACCGCAAGGCCGAGCACCATGATCAGTTCGCGAGCATCCATCCCTTGCAGGACGGTGTCGGACTTGGCCGGGCCGAAGTAGGCGCGGTGGATCATGATCAGCGAGTAGACCGAACCGAACACCAGGCCGGAGGTGGCAATGGCGCTGATCCACGGCGTTTGCACGAAGGCACCCATCAGGATCAGGAACTCGCCGATGAAGTTACCGGTACCCGGCAAGCCCAGGGACGCGGCGGCGAAGAACAGGCTGATCGCCGGCAGGTACGCGATGCGCGACCACACGCCACCCATTTCACGCATGTCACGGGTATGCAGGCGCTCATACAGCTGGCCACTGAGGATAAACAGCGCAGCGGCCGACACACCGTGGGCCAACATCTGGATCACCGCGCCTTGCAGCGCCAGTTGGCTGCCGGAGTAGATGCCGATCAGTACGAAACCCATGTGGGAAACGGACGAGAAGGCAATCAGGCGCTTGATGTCGGTTTGGGCGAAAGCCAGGAACGCACCGTAGAAGATCCCGATCAGACCCAAGGTCATGGCGATCGGCGCAAATTCGGCCGAGGCATTCGGGAACAGCGGCAGGGCGAAACGCAGCAGGCCGTAGGCAGCGGTTTTCAGCAGGATACCGGCCAGGTCCACGGAGCCGGCAGTCGGCGCCTGGGCGTGAGCGTCAGGCAGCCAGGAGTGGAACGGCACCACCGGCAGCTTCACCGCGAACGCGATGAAGAAGCCCAACATCAGGATGTACTCGGTGGTCAGGGACATCTTGGTCTTCAACAGGTCGGCGTAGTTGAAGGTAATCACGCCGGTGTTGTTGAAGTTGACCAGTACCAGGCCCAGGATCGCCACCAACATGATCAGGCCGGAAGCCTGGGTGAAGATGAAGAACTTGGTCGCCGCGTAGATCCGGGTTTTCTTGCCGTCCGAAGAACTGTGACCCCAGAGCGCGATGAGGAAGTACATCGGCACCAGCATCATTTCCCAGAAGAAGAAGAACATGAACAGGTCCAGCGCCAGGAACACGCCGACAACGCCGCCCAGGATCCACATCAGGTTCAGGTGGAAGAAGCCCACGTGACGCTGGATCTCTTTCCACGAGCAGAGTACCGAGAGGATACCCAGCAGGCCGGTCAACAGGATCATCAACAGCGACAGGCCGTCGAGGGCCAGGTGCACGTTGATGCCGAAGCGCTGGATCCACACGTGCTTGAATTCAAGCGCGAAGGTCGGATCGACGCCCGGTGCCGGAGCGAATGAATAGTCACCGTGGGCCCACAGCCAGAGGCCGAGCGCAAGTTCCAGGGACATGGTCAGCAACGCAATCCAGCGGGGGAGGGTGGCGCCGAAGCGTTCACCCATCCAGCAGAGCAGGCCGCCGATAAAGGGGATCAGGATTAGCCAGGGCAGAATCATGACGGGCTCGTTTCCTTTCGCAAGTTCGCAAAGTACGCAGTGCACTTAAACATAGTCAGACCGCTACCACGACGATGGCGCCGATCACCAGGACGGCACCCGCCGCCATTGAAGCTGCATACCAACGCAATTGCCCGGTCTCGCTGCGGCTCAGGGCGGTGTGACCGGCCTTGGCGGCACGCGGGATCAAACCGATGGTCTGGTCGAGCGGATCTTTACGCAGTACATGGCTGATGGCGAGGTAAGGCTTGACGAACAATTTGTCGTAGAGCCAATCAAAGCCCCAGGCGGCGAACCACCAGGCCGACAGGAAGCGCCCGATGCCACTGTTGGCAACCGCCGTCACGAAGCGACGCTTGCCGAGGAACAGCAGGGCCGCGAGCAGGATACCGGCAATGGCGATGGCACCCGAGGCGATTTCCAGGCTGTGCTTGTCCGCGCCGCCGGCATGGCCGACGCTTTCAGGCAGCACACCGGCCAGTGGCGGGGTGATCAGGGCGCCGATGAAGGTCGACAGCACGATCAGCACCGACAGCGGCAGCCAGTGGGAGATGCCGTGGCCTGCGTGCGCTTCGGTCTTGGCTTCACCGTGGAAGGTGATGAAGATCAGACGGAAGGTGTACAGCGAGGTCATGAACGCACCCACCAGGCCTGCGTAGAGCAGGTTCTGGTTACCGCTGGCGAAGGCTTCCCAGAGGATTTCGTCCTTGGAGTAGAAACCGGCGGTCACCAACGGCAGGGCGGCGAGGGCGGCGCCACCGACGATGAAGCTGGCGTAGGCCAGCGGCAGTTTCTTCCACAGGCCGCCCATCTTGAAGATGTTCTGCTCATGGTGGCAGGCCACGATCACCGCACCGGAAGCGAGGAACAGCAGCGCCTTGAAGAAGGCGTGGGTCATCAGGTGGAAAATCGCCGCGTCCCAGGCACCCACGCCCAGGGCCAGGAACATGTAGCCGATCTGGCTCATGGTCGAGTAGGCGAGGATCCGCTTGATGTCGGTCTGCACCAGCGCGGCGAAGCCGGCCAGTACCAGGGTCACGCCACCGACCACGCCCACCAGGTGCAGGATATCCGGCGCCAGGGTGAACAGGCCGTGGGTACGCGCGATCAGGTAGACACCGGCGGTCACCATGGTCGCGGCGTGGATCAGTGCCGACACCGGGGTAGGGCCGGCCATCGCATCCGCCAGCCAGGTCTGCAGCGGCAGTTGCGCCGATTTACCGACGGCGCCACCCAGCAGCATCAGGGTCGCCAGGGTGATCCAGAAGTCGCCGACCTGGAATTTCTGCGGTGCCAGCACCAGCAGTTCCTGGATGTTCAGCGTGCCCACCTGTTGGAACAGGATGAACAGGCCGATGGCCATGAACACGTCGCCGATGCGCGTGACGATAAACGCCTTGAGCGCGGCGTTGCCGTTATTGCGGTTGCTGTAGTAGAAACCGATCAACAGGTACGAGCACAGGCCCACGCCTTCCCAGCCGAAGTACAGGAACAACAGGTTATCGCCGAGCACCAGGAACAGCATGCTGGCGATAAACAGGTTGGTGTACGAGAAGAAGCGCGAGTAGCCCGCTTCACCACGCATGTACCAGGACGCGAACAGGTGGATCAAAAAGCCCACACCCACCACCACGCCGAGCATGGTGATCGACAGGCCGTCGACATAGAGGGCGAAGTTGGGCTTGAAGCCTTCCACCGACATCCATTGCCACAGCACCAGGGTGTAGTGACCGCCTTCGGGCGGCGCCACGTTGAATTGCCAGATGACGTAGGCGGCCACGATCGCCGACAGGCCAATCGAGCCAACGCCGATCAGGGCCGAGAGGTTTTCCGACCAGCGTCCACGGGAGAACGACAGCAGCAGGAAACCGATCAGGGGAAATACGAAAGTCAGAAAGATCATGTTCATCCGCGCATCTCACTGGCAGCGTCGATATCAAGCGTGTGGAAGCGACGGTACAGCTGCAGCAGGATCGCCAGGCCAATACTGGCTTCGGCGGCTGCCAGGCTGATCACCAGGATGAACATGACTTGTCCATCCGGCTGGCCCCAACGTGCGCCTGCCACGATGAACGCCAGTGCCGCAGCGTTCATCATGATTTCCAGGCTCATCAACACGAACAGAATGTTACGGCGCACCATCAGGCCGACCAGGCCAAGGCAGAACAGGATGCCGGCGACCGCCAGACCATGCTCCAAGGGGATAGCAGGCATCGTCATTGCTCCTTGGCTTCGTTGCGGCCCAAGTGGAAGGCGGTGATGGCTGCGGCGAGCAGCAGCATCGAAGCCAGTTCGACCACCAGCAGGTACGGGCCGAACAGGCTGATGCCCACGGCTTTCGCGTCCACGGTGGTGTGGCCGATGGCCTGGCCGCTCTGGTGAGCGAACAGCACATACAGCAGTTCACCCAGCAGCAATGCTGCGAGGACAACCGGGCCGAGCCAGATGCCGGGCTTGAGCCAGACGCGCTCCTGGGCGACCGAAGCCGGCCCCAGGTTGAGCATCATCACCACAAACACGAACAGCACCATGATGGCGCCGGCGTAGGCGATCACTTCCAGCACACCGGCGAACGGTGCGCCGAGTGCGAAAAAGGTCATGGCCACGGCGATCAGCGAAATGATCAGGTAGAGCAGGGCGTGCACGGGGTTGGTGTTGGTGATCACGCGAAGCGTGGACACCACTGCAATACCCGATGCGAAATAGAAAGCGAATTCCATCTTTCTTCCTTAAGGCAGCAAGCTCTTCACGTTGATCGGCTCGGCTTCGTTTTGTGCGGCGCCTTTCGGCTTGCCCGCAACGGCCATACCTGCAACACGATAGAAGTTGTAATCAGGGTTTTTACCGGGACCGGAGATCAGCAGATCTTCCTTCTCGTACACCAGGTCCTGACGTTTGAACTCGGCCATCTCGAAATCCGGCGTGAGCTGGATCGCGGTGGTCGGGCAGGCTTCCTCGCAGAGGCCGCAGAAAATGCAGCGCGAGAAGTTGATGCGGAAGAAGTCCGGGTACCAGCGACCGTCTTCGGTTTCAGCTTTCTGCAGGGAGATGCAACCCACCGGACACGCCACGGCGCACAGGTTGCAGGCAACGCAACGCTCTTCGCCATCGGGGTCGCGGGTCAGCACGATACGGCCGCGATAGCGCGGCGGCAGGTACACCGCTTCTTCCGGGTATTGCAGGGTGTCGCGTTTGCGAAAGCCGTGACCGAACACCATCACCAGGCTTCGCAATTGGGTACCGGTACCCTTAACGATGTCGCCAATATATTTGAACATGGGTCAAATCCTCACTGAACCGCGCCCGCTGGCGTGTTCAACAACACAACGGCAGCGGTCACCAGCAAATTGATCAGGGTCAGCGGCAGGCAGAAGCGCCAGCTGAAATCCATCACCTGGTCGTATCGTGGACGCGGAATGGAAGCGCGCAGCAGGATAAACAACATGATGAAGAACGCGGTCTTCAGGAAGAACCAGAAGAACGCCAACTGCGGCAGGATGCCGAACGGACCGTGCCAGCCGCCGAAGAACAGCGTGACCAGCAGGGCCGAGATCAAGATGATGCCGATGTACTCACCGACGAAGAACATGCCCCACTTCATGCCGGCATATTCAATGTGGTAACCGTCGGCCAGTTCCTGTTCCGCTTCCGGCTGGTCGAACGGGTGACGGTGAGTCACGGCGACGCCCGCGATGAAGAAGGTACAGAAGCCGAAGAACTGCGGAATGATGAACCACAGGTTCTGCGCCTGGTACTCGACGATATCGCGCATGTTGAACGAGCCGACCTGCACCACGATGCCCATCAGCGCCAACCCCATGAACACTTCATAGGATACGGTTTGCGCCGAGGCACGCAAGCTGCCCAGCAGGGCGAACTTGTTGTTGCTCGACCAACCGGCGAACAGCACGGCGTACACCGACAAACCGGCCATGGCGAAGAAGAACAGCAAGCCGATGTTCAGGTCCGCCACGCCCCAGGTCGGGGTGATCGGGATGACGGCAAAGGCGATCAGCAAGGCGCTCATGGCCACCACCGGCGCCAGGGTGAAGATCACCTTGTCGGCAAACGGCGGCGTCCAGTCTTCCTTGAAGAACATCTTCAGCATGTCGGCGGCGATCTGGAACATGCCGAACGGGCCAACGCGGTTCGGACCGTAACGGTCCTGCCACCAGCCCAACAGGCGACGTTCGACGAAGCTGAGCAGGGCGCCCGCGACGACCACGGCCAACAGGATCACGATGGCCTTGACCACCGAGATGATCACGTCAATTACTTCCGGCGTGAACCAAGTCATTGCGCTGCCTCCTGCAGACCATCAACGGTTTTGCCGAAAATGGCAGGCGGAATACCGGCGATGCCTTTAGGCAGTGCAACCAGGCCGGCACCCAGCTCGTCATTGATACGCAGCGGCAGACGCAGGGTCTGGCCGGCCACGTTGAGGCTGAGCAGGGCACCGTCGTTGACGCCCAGGCGGTCGGCTTCGGACTTGGCGACCGACACGTAGGCGGCAGGAATGCGCTCTTGCACCGGCGCGGCCTTGGAAGAGGTTTCTTCGCTGCCGAACAGGTGGAAGAACGGCACGACCTGCCAGGTGCCCGGCGCCGGGTTGAACGGACGCGGTACCGCAGCGAACCAGTTCAGCGAGTCGCCGCTGCTTTCGATCAGGCGGGTGCCCGGGTCGCCGGCGCGTATGTGACCACCGACTTCGTCCTGGAACTTGTTCCAGGCCTGCGGCGAGTTCCAGCCCGGCGACCAGGCAAACGGCACCTGCTGACGCGGTTCGACCGAACCCGAGTAACCTTCCATGGAAAAGGCGAACGCGGTGTCGTTGTCCTGCGGGGTACGCGGTTCATGCACGCTGATGTCGGCGCGCATGGCGGTGCGACCGGAATAACGCAGCGGCTCACGGGCCAGTTTCAGGCCCTTGATGCGAAACGAAGCGGACGGTGCGGCATCGACGATGCGTGCCAGCTGCGGCGCGCTGGCGGCGGTGGCGGCAGTCACGTGGTCGAGCTGGGTCCAGTCGATCGGCTGGTTCAGCAAGGTCGCGCGCAGGGCATGCAGCCAGCGCCAGCCTTCGTGCACCAGGATGCCGGCGTCCATGTATTTCGGATCGAACACTTGGAAGAAGCGCTGGGCGCGGCCTTCCTGGCTGACCAGGGTACCGTCGCCTTCGGCGAAGGTCGCCGCCGGCAACACCAGGTCGGCACGCTCGCTGGTGGCGGTCTTCTGGTGGTCGGCGACGATCAGCACCTTGGTCGCGTTCAGCGCAGCGTCGACCTTGGCCGCGTCGAGGCGGGTGTACAGGTCGTTTTCCAGCACCACGATGGCGTCGGCAGTGCCGTCGATCACCGCTTGCAGGGCTGCGTCCACGGACTCGCCGCCGAGCATGGCCAGGCCCAGGCTGTTGGCTTCCGGCACCACCAGGCTGATGGAACCGTTCTTGTCGCGCAGCTTCAGGGCCTTGGCGATGTTGGCGGCGGCTTCGATCAGCGCCTTGGAACCCAACGAGGTACCGGCGATGATCAATGGGCGCTTGGCGGCCAGCAGGGCGTCGGCGATACGCTGGGCCAGTTCAACGGCTTCAGTGTCCAAACCTTCGACTGCCGGTGCGCTGGCGTCCAGGGCGTGAGCCACGGCGAAACCGAGGCGGGCCAGGTCGTCCGGCGCCGCGTGTACGCATTCTTCGGCGATATCGTCGAGCTTGGTTTCAGCCAGGCTTGCGATAAACAGCGGGTTCAGCGCGTGCTGGCCGATGTTCTTCACCGCCGCGTCGAGCCAAGGCTGAACGCGCATGGCGTCGGCCATGTCTTCGGCCTTGCCTTTGACCGACTGGCGCAGCGACAGCGCGATACGTGCGGCGGTCTGGGTCAGGTCTTCACCCAACACGAAAATCGCGTCGTGGTCTTCGATGTCGCGCATGTTCGGCACGGGCAGCGGGCTGTCATTGAGCACTTGCAGAACCAGGCGGATGCGCTCCAGCTCTGCGGCTTCGATGCCGCTGTAGAAGTGCTCGGCGCCGACCAGCTCGCGCAACGCGAAGTTGCTTTCGAGGCTGGCACGTGGCGAGCCGATCCCGACGATGTTACGGCCACGCAGCAGGTCGGCGGCCTTGTCCAGCGCGGCGTCCAGGCTCAGCTTGGCGCCATCGGCCAGCAGCGGTTGGCGCGGGCGGTCTTCGCGGTTGACGTAGCCGTAGCCGAAACGGCCACGGTCGCATAGGAAGTACTGGTTGACCGAACCGTTGAAGCGGTTTTCGATACGGCGCAGTTCACCGTAGCGCTCGCCCGGGGAGATGTTGCAACCGCTGGAGCAGCCATGGCAGATGCTCGGGGCGAATTGCATGTCCCACTTGCGGTTGTAGCGCTCGGAGTGGGTCTTGTCGGTGAATACACCGGTCGGGCAGACCTCGGTGAGGTTGCCGGAGAACTCGCTTTCGAGCACGCCGTCTTCAACGCGACCGAAGTACACGTTGTCATGGGCGCCGAACACGCCGAGGTCGGTGCCGCCGGCGTAGTCCTTATAGAAGCGCACGCAGCGGTAGCAGGCGATGCAGCGGTTCATCTCGTGGGAAATGAACGGGCCCAGTTGCTGGTTCTGGTGGGTGCGCTTGGTGAAGCGATAACGGCGCTCGTTGTGGCCAGTCATCACCGTCATGTCTTGCAGGTGGCAGTGACCGCCTTCCTCACAGACCGGGCAGTCGTGGGGATGGTTGGTCATCAGCCATTCGACGACACTGGCGCGGAACGCCTTGGATTCGTCATCGTCGATGGAGATCCAGGTGTTGTCGGTGGCTGGGGTCATGCACGACATGACGATACGACCACGGGTGTCGTTCTCGTCGGTGTACTGCTTGACCGCACACTGGCGACAGGCACCGACGCTACCAAGCGCGGGGTGCCAGCAGAAATACGGGATGTCGAGGCCGAGTGACAGACATGCCTGTAACAGGTTGTCCGCCCCATCGACTTCGAGCGCTTTGCCGTCTACGTGGATAGTGGCCATGGTTCAAAGTTCTTCGTTGGCCCGTTGTCAGCGGGCGTGGCTAATGGAATCTTGTTATTCATGTGCATCTACACAGCCATCAAGGCGTCAGCACATGAGAGAGGCGAAGGGCACGGACCCTTCGCTTCCTTGAAGCGTTACGCGCCGACCATGGTCGGCGTTACCACCTGAGTGAGCTCGCCCGCTCGCGTTGGCGCGATGCCGGCCTCGAATTCAGGGCGGAAGTATTTGATTGCGCTGCCCAGTGGCTCCACGGCGCCCGGTGCGTGAGCACAGAAGGTCTTGCCAGGGCCGAGAAAATTGACCAGCCCGAGCAGGGTTTCGATGTCACCCTCGCGGCCTTCGCCGTTTTCCAGCGCCATCAACAGCTTGACGCTCCACGGCAGGCCGTCGCGGCATGGGGTGCAGAAACCGCAGGACTCACGGGCAAAGAACTGCTCCATGTTGCGCAGCAGCGAGACCATGTTCACCGTGTTGTCGACCGCCATCGCCAGGCCGGTACCCATGCGGGTGCCCACTTTGCCGATGCCGCCGGCATACATTTGTGCGTCGAGGTGCTCGGGCAGCAGGAAACCGGTGCCCGCGCCGCCTGGCTGCCAGGCTTTCAAGGTGTAGCCGTCGCGCATGCCGCCGGCGTAGTCCTCGAACAGCTCGCGTGCGGTCACGCCAAATGGCAGTTCCCACAGGCCAGGGTTCTTGACCTTGCCGGAGAAGCCCATGAGCTTGGTGCCCATGTCTTCACTGCCTTCACGGGCCAACGATTTGTACCAGTCCACGCCGTCGGCGATGATCGCCGGCACGTTGCACAGGGTCTCGACGTTGTTCACGCAGGTCGGCTTGCCCCACACGCCCACGGCGGCGGGGAAGGGCGGCTTGGAGCGCGGGTTGGCGCGGCGGCCTTCGAGGGAGTTGATCAGTGCGGTTTCTTCACCGCAGATATAACGCCCGGCGCCGGTGTGCACGAACAGTTCGAAGTCAAAGCCGGAACCGAGGATGTTCTTGCCCAGCAGGCCTGCGGCCTTGGCTTCGGCCACCGCACGGTTGAGGTGCTTGGCGGCGGTGGTGTATTCGCCGCGCAGGAAGATGTAGCCCCGGTAGGTTTTCAGCGCACGGGCGCTGATCAGCATGCCTTCGATCAGCAGATGGGGCAGTTGCTCCATCAGCATGCGGTCTTTCCAGGTATTGGGCTCCATTTCGTCCGCGTTGCACAAAAGGTAGCGGATGTTGATGGATTCGTCCTTGGGCATCAGGCCCCACTTCACGCCCGTGGGGAAGCCTGCACCGCCACGGCCTTTGAGGCCGGCGTCTTTCACGGTCTGGACGATGTCGTCCTGGGCCATGTCGGCGAAGGCTTTGCGCGCAGCGGCGTAACCGTTCTTGGCCTGGTATTCGTCGAGCCACACGGGCTCGGCGTCGTCACGCAGGCGCCAGGTCAGCGGGTGAGTCTCGGCCGAACGCTTGATCAGGTTGGCCGGGCCGAAAGAAGTCAGGGTCATGGGTAGCCCTCGAGCAATTGGGTCACGCCAGCAGGCTGGACGTCACCGAATGTGTCGTCGTCGATCATCAACGCCGGCGCCTTGTCGCAGTTGCCCAGGCAGCACACCGGCAGCAGCGTGAAACGCCCGTCTGCGGTGGTCTGGCCAAGGCCGATGCCCAGTTTGGCCTGGATTTCGCTGACCACGGACTCGTGACCACCGATGTAGCAGACCATGCTGTCGCACACGCGAATGATGTGGCGGCCCACCGGCTGGCGGAAGATCTGGCTGTAGAACGTGGCCACGCCTTCAACGTCGCTGGCCGGGATGCCGAGGATTTCGCCGATGGCGTAGAGGGCGCCGTCCGGCACCCAGCCACGTTCCTTCTGGACGATCTTCAAGGCTTCGATCGACGCCGCGCGCGGGTCTTCGTAGTGATGCAGCTCGTGCTCGATGGCCGAGCGCTCGGTTTCACTCAGGGTGAAACGGTCTGTCTGGATAAGCGTGCTGTTCATGCTTAGCGGTCCACGTCGGCCATAACGAAATCGATACTACCCAGGTACGCAATCAAGTCCGCGACCATCTCGCCTTTGATCACCGAAGGGATCTGCTGCAAGTGCGGGAAGCTTGGGGTGCGAATCCGGGTGCGGTAGCTCATGGTGCCGCCGTCGCTCGTCAGGTAATAACTGTTGATGCCCTTGGTCGCTTCAATCATCTGGAAGGACTCGTTGGCCGGCATCACCGGGCCCCACGAGACTTGCAGGAAGTGCGTGATCAGGGTTTCGATGTGCTGCAGCGTGCGCTCTTTGGGCGGCGGCGTGGTCAGCGGGTGATCCGCCTTGTACGGGCCTGCCGGCATGTTGCGCATGCACTGTTCGATGATCTTCAGGCTCTGGCGCATTTCTTCGACGCGCACGATGCAACGGTCGTAGGCATCGCCATTGGCCGCCAGCGGGACTTCGAATTCGAAGTTCTGGTAGCCGGAGTAGGGGCGCGCTTTACGCAGGTCGAAATCGCAGCCGGTAGAACGCAGGCCGGCACCGGTGACGCCCCATTCCAGGGCCTCTTTGGTGTTGTACTGCGCGACGCCGATGGTACGGCCCTTGAGGATGCTGTTGTCCAGCGCGGCCTTCTGATACTCGTCCAGACGCTTGGGCATCCAGTCGATGAATTCCTTGACCAGGCGCTCCCAACCGTTAGGCAGGTCGTGGGCCACACCGCCGATGCGGTACCAGGCCGGGTGCAGGCGGAAACCGGTGACGGCTTCGATGACCTTGTAGGCGCGCTGGCGGTCGGTGAACGTGAAGAACACCGGCGTCATGGCGCCCACGTCCTGGATATAGGTACCCAGGAACAGCAGGTGGCTGGTGATGCGGAAGAACTCGGCCATCATGATGCGGATGGTGTCGACGCGGTCCGGCACCTTGATACCGGCCAGCTTCTCGACCGAGAGCACGTACGGCAGGTTGTTCATCACGCCGCCGAGGTAGTCGATACGGTCGGTGTAGGGGATGAAGCTGTGCCAGGACTGACGCTCGGCCATCTTCTCGGCGCCACGGTGGTGGTAGCCGATGTCCGGGACGCAGTCGACGATTTCTTCGCCGTCCAGTTGCAGGATGATACGGAAGGCACCGTGGGCCGAAGGGTGGTTCGGGCCCAGGTTGAGGAACATGTAGTCCTCGTTGGTGCCGGAACGCTTCATGCCCCAGTCTTCCGGACGGAAGCGCGCGGCCTCTTCTTCAAGCTGCTGCTTGGCGAGGGTCAGGCTGAACGGGTCGAATTCGGTGGCGCGGGCAGGGTAGTCCTTGCGCAGCGGATGACCTTCCCAGGTCGGCGGCATCATGATGCGCGTCAGGTGCGGGTGGCCCGGGAAGTCGATACCGAACATGTCC
Organism: Pseudomonas orientalis; assembly: GCF_001439815.1. Lineage (GTDB taxonomy): Bacteria > Pseudomonadota > Gammaproteobacteria > Pseudomonadales > Pseudomonadaceae > Aquipseudomonas > Aquipseudomonas orientalis. Next base: position 884,284 of record NZ_JYLM01000001.1, read on the forward strand.
CAGACTTCACGCTCGTACCAGCTGGCGTTCGGCCAGATACCGGTCACGGTCGGAACGCTCAGGTCGCTCTCGCTCAGCGCGACCTTGATCATCACGTCGCTGTTACGTTCCAGCGACATCAAGTGGTAGAACACGGTGAAATCGGCGCCGCTCGGCAGGCCCTGGCGCTTGGTGCGCAGACGCTCGTCCACGCCATGCAGGTCATAAAGCATGACGTACGGCTTGGGCAGGTTGCGCAGGAAGCTCAGGACTTCGACAAGCCTGGCACGCGCCACCCACAGCACCGGCATACCGGTGCGCGTGGCCTGGGCGGTGAAGGCGTCAGGGCCAAAACGGTTATTGAGTTCGACAACCACATCCTGGTCGTCTGCCTTGTAAGGCGGGATATACAGAGCACTGCCTGTAGTCATGGTTTTTTATCGCTTTCGGTCAACGTAAAGAATGAAGCCAGGTTTTCGTTCTATAAAAGAAGCGGGCTGGATCAGACTTCGTCGGGGCTGCGCAGGTTGGTGACTGCGATTCTCTGTTCGCGGCGCTGTTCCTTCTGGGACGGCATCTCGGCGCGGTACACGCCTTGATCGCCGACGACCCAGGACAGCGGGCGACGCTCCTTGCCGATCGATTCCTGCAACAGCATCAAGCCTTGCAGGAATGCTTCGGGGCGGGGCGGGCAGCCAGGCACGTAGACGTCCACGGGCAGGAACTTGTCCACCCCTTGAACGACGGAGTAGATGTCGTACATGCCACCGGAGTTGGCGCACGAACCCATGGAGATCACCCATTTCGGTTCGAGCATTTGCTCATAGAGACGCTGGATGATCGGCGCCATCTTGATAAAGCAGGTACCGGCGATAACCATGAAATCCGCCTGGCGCGGTGATGCCCGGATCACTTCGGCGCCAAAGCGCGCGATGTCGTGGGGCGCCGTGAAGGCGGTGGTCATTTCCACGTAGCAGCACGAAAGGCCGAAGTTGTACGGCCACAGGGAGTTCTTACGCCCCCAGTTGACCGCGCCACTCAGCACGTCTTCCAGCTTGCCCATGTAGATGTTCTTGTGGACTTGGTCTTCTAACGGGTCGGAGACGGTTTCCCGTTCGCCGATGGGGTACTGCTCGTTAGGAGCATCCGGGTCGATCCTGGTGAGATTGTATTGCATTGCCAAAGCCTCATTGTTTCAGCTTCGCCTGCCGCTTGCGACGAGCTTCCGGCGCCCAGTCAAGGGCGCCCACTCGGAACAGGTAGACAAGACCTGCCAACAGAATTGCTATGAAAACGAGAGCTTCGACGAATCCGGTCCAGCCGCTTTCGCGGACGGACACAGACCATGCAAAGAGAAAGAGGGCTTCGATATCGAAGATCACGAAGAGCATCGCGACCAGATAGAATTTGGCTGAGAGCCGCAAGCGGGCGCCACCTGTAGGCAGCATGCCGGATTCGAACGGTTCGTTTTTGCTGCGGCCCCAGGCTTTTGACCCGAGGAGGCTGGAGACGCCGAGCATGAAGGCGCAAAGGCCTACAACACCGAGGAGGAAAATGGCAAAGCCCCAGTTGTGGGCCATGAGTCCTGTCGCGTCGGTCATGCTGGTAATCCTTAACAGAGAGCAAAGGTCTCTGAGCTCGAAAAAGTCACGATGCAGTGACGATATGTCGCACTGCAATCAATCGCGGTGATTTTATGGCTAAACACCGGGCAAGTAAAATTCCTGTGGCGAAATTATTCGGTGGAATAAGCACATAGTGCACCTTTATGGGGCTGTAGCCCTTGCAGGGCGGGCATTAGCGGGCTTTTTATCAAATATGTTTTGTTTAAGTGGTAACGAAGTTTTCGCAGTCCAAATGATAATGAATATTGTTTGCGTGGGGTTTAAGCGAATGTTTCTCGTGTAGCGGGGGAAGTTGCCGTTACTTGGTTGAGGGTTGCTTAGTTGATGGAGTGGATCTTTTAACCGATTTGATCCGGGGAGATACCGCTCTGGATCAATGTTTTGCGCAAATCTTCAGGCTGCATGCATTTCCCTTGTGGGAGGGGGCTTGCCCCCGATTGCTGAGTGCCAGTCAGCACATCTGTTGCTGATCCACCGCCATCGGGGGCAAGCCCCCTTCCACATTTAGTCAGCAGTCCATCAGTATAGTCAGCAGTCCATCAATAGGTTTTGGGCAGGCAAAAAAACGCCCCGAACCAGTCGGGGCGTGATTGTTGTGCGGCACTGCGGTTAGGTCTTCCGTGGGGCCGCAGTGGCCGTGTACTCAGTCAATCAGTGGAACTGCTCTTCCTCGGTCGAACCGGTCAGCGCGGTCACGGACGAGGTGCCGCCCTGGATCACGGTGGTCATGTCGTCGAAGTAGCCGGTGCCCACTTCCTGCTGGTGCGCCACGAAGGTGTAACCCTTCGATGCGTCGGCAAACTCCTGCTCTTGCAGCTTCACGTAGGCGGTCATGTCGTTGCGGGCGTAGTCGTGCGCCAGGTTGAACATGCTGTGCCACATGTTGTGAATACCGGCCAGGGTGATGAACTGGTGCTTGTAGCCCATGGCGGACAGCTCGCGCTGGAACTTGGCGATGGTCGCGTCGTCCAGGTTCTTCTTCCAGTTGAAGGAAGGCGAGCAGTTGTAGGACAGCAGCTGATCCGGGTACTCCTTCTTGATCGCTTCGGCGAAACGACGGGCTTCGTCCAGGTCCGGCTTGGCGGTTTCGCACCAGATCAGGTCGGCGTACGGCGCGTAGGCCAGGCCGCGGGCGATGGCCTGGTCGAGACCGGCGCGCACTTTATAGAAGCCTTCCTGGGTGCGTTCGCCAGTCACGAACGGCTGGTCGTACGGGTCGCAGTCCGAGGTCAGCAGGTCGGCCGCGTTGGCATCGGTGCGCGCCAGGATGATGGTCGGCGTACCGGCAACGTCAGCGGCCAGGCGGGCAGCGGTCAGCTTCTGCACGGCTTCCTGGGTCGGAACCAGTACTTTGCCGCCCATGTGGCCGCATTTTTTCACCGACGCCAACTGGTCTTCGAAGTGCACGCCGGCGGCGCCTGCCTCGATCATGCTCTTCATCAGCTCGTAGGCGTTGAGTACGCCTCCGAAACCGGCTTCGGCGTCTGCAACGATCGGCGCGAAGTAGTCAATGTAGCCTTCATCGCCCGGGCCTTTACCGGCTTTCCACTGGATCTGGTCGGCGCGACGGAACGAGTTATTGATGCGCTTGACCACGGTTGGCACCGAGTCCACCGGGTACAGCGATTGGTCGGGGTACATGGATTCAGCGGAGTTGTTGTCCGCTGCCACTTGCCAGCCGGACAGGTAGATCGCCTGGATACCGGCTTTTACCTGTTGCACTGCCTGGCCGCCAGTGAGGGCGCCCATGCAGTTGACGAAATCTTTGTCGGGACGGAAGGACGGCTTGGCACCTTGGGTGACCAGGTTCCACAGCTTCTCGGCGCCGAGTTTTGCAAAGGTGTGCTCAGGTTGCACCGAGCCACGCAGGCGGACGACGTCAGCAGCGGAATAAGCGCGGGTCACGCCTTTCCAGCGTGGGTTTTCAGCCCAGTCTTTTTCAAGGGCTGCAATTTGCTGTTCGCGTGTCAGTGCCATGTAGATAAACCTCGTCGTCGCGTCTTGTAGGGTTCGAAGGCCCTTGCCAGGGCCCCTGATTAGCGGGAGCGAGGCCATCATGCACAGCCTTTTTGGGGTCGTCAAACGTTTTGTAGTGCTTTTTTTAAAGCACTACATCTTTGGTCTAATACGACTCGCCAGTCAGTTTTCGGTGCTTCAGTTCAGGGCGTCGACCTTGACCCGCACCGTCAGGTCATCACGGCCCTGAGTAGAGTAACTGCGGGTTGTAGAGGATTTGTCGGCCTGGGTCTCACGATTGATGCCGGCCAGGGGGATCCATTCGCCCAGGCGACCGCTGACGCTTGTGTCGGTACTTTGTACGTTCACTACATCGGGACGTTCCTGGCTCATGCGGTCACGGTTGGTACTGATGGCCAGGTGAACGGTCTCGCCGGTGACGCTGGCGGTTACGTAGAAGCCCTGGGTGACGTTGCGATACTGGGTCTGGTTCTGCAAGCGTCCGTAACTGTCCTGCTGGGTGGTGGTCAGCGGTACGCTTTGGCCGACCTGGATCAGCGCGGGTACGCCTTCGCTGGCCTGGATCTGCTGGATGCCGCCGTCGCGGCTGGTGGTGCCGTAGCTGATGATACGGGTCTGGCTGTCGCCGCTGTTCTGCTGGTTGCTTTCGTTGGTGTCGACGGTGATCAGCAGGCGCTTGGCCGGTGTGTCGAGTTGAGAGAGCAGGGCGCGCAGGCCTTCGATCTTTGCCGGCGCCGCGTTGACGATGAGCTGGTTGCCATAGGCGCTGACGGTGCCGTCCTTGCCGATGAAATTCTGCGCCACCGGCAGCAGATCGGCGCTGGTGCGGTTGCTCAGGTTGACCACTTCGGTGTCGGCCATGGCCGCGACGCTGGCGGTCAGGAGCATGGCGGTGAGCAGGGTGCGTAGGGACATGTCCGTTATCTCTGCGAGTCATTTGGCTTGGATAGTGCCAGTTTGTCGGCCTGGTGGGGTGCAAGTTGAATGGTGGACAGCAAAATGCCCTGGCAAGGCAGGGCATTTTTGGTGTTGCTGAAATAGTCATCGGGGGCAAGCCCCCTCCCACATTTTGACCGAGTACATCTTCAAGTGTGGGAGGGAGCTTGCCCCCGATGGCCGCGACGCGGTCCCGGATCAGTCCCCGCGCACCATATCCACATGCGGAATCCCGACCTCAAGAAACTCATCACTGACAATCTTGAAGCCCAGCCGCTCATAGAACGGCGCCGCATAAACCTGCGCACTGAGGAACTGGCGGGTCTGGCCGCGCTGCTCGGCCACGCCGATCACCGTTTCCATCAGCTTGTCGCCGACCTTCAGCCCGCGCCAGTCCTTGAGTACCGACACGCGGCCGATCTCGCCGCTGGGCAGCAGCCGAGCGGTGCCAATCGGGAAGTCACCTTCGAACGCCAGAAAGTGCATCGCACCGGCGTCGTCCGCGTCCCATTCCAGCTCGGGTGGAACCGATTGTTCGGCGATGAATACCGCTTCACGAATGCGCCGAATCTCGTCGATATCCTTTCGCCAGTCCGCGACACTTACGTGAATCTTATTCATCCGCAAACCCCAGGCTGCCTTGCTTGACCAGTTCGCACAGCAGGTCGCGACCGTCTTCGTCCGCCAGCCAGGCACCGAGGTTTTCGCTGTGCAGGGCGTCTGCCGAGCACACCAGTTTCAACAGTTCGCGCAGTTTGCCCGGCAGGTAACGGCTCTGGCCGCTGGCGAACAGCAACACGTCGTCGTCCACTTCCGACCAGGCCATGCGCGCGCTCGGGTTGCGTATTAGAATCGCGCCGTCTTGCAGGCTGCTGACAAAATCCTCTTCGCCCACTTCCTCGCCGGCCACCATTTCCGGGTAGCGCGGTTCGGTCATGAACTGGCCGAACCAGGTCAGCAGCATGCGCTCATCGCTCATGTGCTCGGCCAGCAGGCTCTTGAGGCGATCCAGTGCATCGCTCTGAATCTGATGCGGGTCGCTGACCGGCTGGGCGTCGGCATCGGTGTAGCGCTCTTCGTCGGTCAGATACTGGCTGAGGAAGTCGGTGAAGTGGGTCAGCACCTCGGCGGCGCTTGGGGCGCGGAAGCCTACCGAGTAGGTCATGCAGTTATCTTCGGCAATGCCGAAGTGCGCCAGGCGCGGTGGCAGGTACAGCATGTCGCCCGGCTCGAGCACCCATTCGGCGCTTTCTTCGAAGTCGGCGAGGATGCGCAGGTCGGCGTGCTGCAGCAGCGCGCTTTCGGAGCTGCACATCTGGCCGATCTTCCAGTTGCGCTTGCCCTGGGCCTGCAGCAGGAACACATCGTAGTTATCGAAGTGCGGACCGACGCTGCCACCCGGTGCGGCGAAGCTGATCATCACATCATCGATGCGCCAGCTTGGCAGGAAGCGGAAGTGCTCGAGCAATTCGGCGACTTCCGGCACGAACTGGTCGACGGCCTGTACCAGCAGGGTCCACTCGCGCTCGGGCAGGGTGCTGAAGGCGTCTTCGGCGAACGGGCCGCGACGCAGCTCCCACGGACGTTCGCCGTGTTCGATCACCAGGCGCGACTCGACTTCTTCTTCCAGGGCCAGGCCGGCCAGTTCGTCGGCATCGATCGGGCTTTCGAAGTCAGGGATGGCCTGGCGGATCAGCAGCGGTTTTTTCTGCCAGTAGTCGCGCAGGAATTCCCGTGCCGTGATGCCGCCCAGAAGTTGAAGAGGGATATCAGGATTCATGTGTAACCTATTGAAAAAAAGCACTTTTAAGACAGGAATAAAAACGCCCGGCGCGGCCGGGCGTCTCAAGGGGTCGTGCGATGATCAGATGCGCTTGGCTTGCTCTACAGCGTTACCGATGTAGTTGGCCGGGGTGAGCAGTTTCAGCTCGGCCTTGGCGGCGGCTGGCATGTCCAGGCCGTCGATGAAAGTTTGCAGCGCATCGGAGGTGATCCCCTTGCCGCGCGTCAACTCTTTGAGCTTCTCGTAGGGATTTTCGATGTTGTAGCGGCGCATCACGGTCTGGATCGGCTCAGCCAGCACTTCCCAGCAAGCGTCCAGGTCGGCGGCGATTTTCTGCGCGTTGAGCTCCAGCTTGCTGATGCCCTTGAGGCTGGCTTCGTACGCGATCACGCTGTGGGCAAAGCCCACGCCGAGGTTGCGCAGTACGGTGGAGTCGGTCAGGTCACGCTGCCAGCGCGAGATCGGCAGCTTGCTGGCCAGGTGCTGGAACAGGGCGTTGGCGATACCCAGGTTGCCTTCGGAGTTTTCGAAGTCGATCGGGTTGACCTTGTGCGGCATGGTCGACGAACCGATTTCACCGGCGATGGTGCGCTGCTTGAAATAGCCCAGGGAGATGTAGCCCCAGATATCGCGGTCGAAGTCGATCAGGATGGTGTTGAAGCGCGCGATGGCGTCGAACAGCTCGGCAATGTAGTCGTGCGGTTCGATCTGCGTGGTGTACGGGTTGAAGCCCAGGCCCAGCTCGTCTTCGATGAAGGCGCGGGCGTTGGCTTCCCAGTCGATCTCGGGGTAGGCCGACAGGTGCGCGTTGTAGTTGCCGACGGCCCCGTTGATCTTGCCCAGCAATGGCACGGCGGCGACCTGAGCGATCTGGCGCTCCAGGCGGTACACCACGTTGGCCAGTTCCTTGCCCAGCGTCGTCGGCGACGCCGGCTGCCCGTGGGTGCGCGACAGCATCGGCACATCGGCGAAGCGGATCGCCAGCTCACGGATCGCCTCGGCGGTCTGGCGCATCAGCGGCAGCATCACGTCATCACGGCCTTCGCGCAGCATCAGGGCGTGGGACAGGTTGTTGATGTCCTCGCTGGTGCAGGCAAAGTGGATGAACTCGCTGACCTTGGCCAGTTCCGGCAGCTTGGCCGCTTGCTCCTTGAGCAGGTATTCGATGGCCTTGACGTCGTGGTTGGTGGTGCGCTCGATCTCTTTCACACGCTCGGCGTGCTCCAGGGAAAAGTTTTCCGCCAGGGTATTCAAGACAGCGTTGGCCTCGGCGGAAAACGCCGGCACTTCGCTGATGGCGGGGTGAGCGGCCAGGCGCTGGAGCCAGCGCACTTCAACCAGCACGCGAGCACGGATCAGGCCGTATTCGCTGAAAATAGGGCGCAGGGCCTGGGTTTTGCCGGCGTAGCGGCCGTCAACAGGGGAAACCGCAGTGAGCGAAGAGAGCTGCATGGGGTGTTCTCGGACAGTCGGGCAACGAAATGGGGCGCGTATCATACATGAAAAAATCCGCCGGTCCGTTGCCAACTGACCGGCGTATTACGCGTAACGGCTTGAAAATAGCCCGCGGGTGCGACTTATTCGTTGCGCATCAACGGGTAAAGCTCTTTGAGCAATTTGCGCCGGCTGATCACCAGTTGCCAGCGATGCCCGCCCAACTGGCGCCACAACCGCGCCGAACGAATACCGGCCAGCAGCAGCGCGCGGATTTTCGAGGCGTTGTTCGGTTGTTGCAGGTTGCGCATGTCGCCGTGCACCTGAATGCGCTGGCGCAAGGTACTCAAGGTGTCCTGGTACAGCGCGCCACAGGCGGCGATCACGTTTTCGTGAGCCGGGCCGAAGTGCTCCACTTGGGATTGGATCTGCGGCAGGCGCTTGCCGATGGTCTCGAGCATGTCGTCGCGCTTGGCCAGTTGACGCTCCAGGCCGAGCATCGACAGGGCGTAGCGCAACGGTTCGCGCTGCAAGGTGCTGGGGTCGCGCTCCAGGGCGCCGATCAGCGCGCGGTAGCCTTCACGCAGCGCCAGGTCGTCGCCACCGTAGACCTCAAGGGTGTCCTTGGGGTCGCGGATCAGAAGGCTGCCGAGCATGCAGGTCAGGCCGGCCTCGGTGACCTGGCCGGTCTTGGCGATTTTGTCCACCAGCACCGCGGCGAGGAAAACCCCGCCGAGTGCGGTCAACTGCTCCTGGGTCTGGCTCATGCCGGGGTGCCCCAGGCCTGCGCGACTTCAATCACGCCGCCGCCCAGGCAAATCTCACCGTCGTAGAACACCACGGACTGGCCAGGGGTGACCGCGCGTTGCGGCTCATCAAAGGTGGCGCGGTAGCCGCTGGCGGTTTTTTCCAGTGTGCAGGCCTGGTCGCCCTGGCGATAGCGCACCTTGGCGGTCAGGCGGCGCGGGGTGCTCAGGTCGATCGGGTTGACCCAATAGATCTCGGAAGCGAGCAGGGCGCCGGAGAACAGCAGCGGGTGTTCGTTACCCTGGCCGACGACCAGCACGTTGTTTTCCAGGTCCTTGACCAGCACGTACCATGGCTCTTCGCCTGCGTCTTTCAAGCCGCCAATGCCCAGGCCCTGACGCTGGCCGATGGTGTGGTACATCAGGCCGTGGTGGCGGCCGATGACATCGCCTTCGGTCGTCTTGATCTCGCCCGGTTGCGCCGGCAGGTACTGCTTGAGGAAGTCGCTGAAACGCCGCTCGCCGATAAAGCAGATGCCGGTTGAATCCTTCTTCTTGGCGGTGGCCAGGCCGTGTTGCTCGGCGATCCTGCGCACTTCGGGTTTTTCCAGCTCGCCCACCGGGAACAGGGTCTTGGCGATCTGTTCACCGCCGACGGCGTGCAGGAAGTAGCTCTGGTCCTTGTTCGGGTCCAGGCCCTTGAGCAGTTCGGTGCGGCCATCGATATCGCGACGGCGCACGTAGTGGCCGGTGGCAATCAGGTCGGCACCGAGCATCATGGCGTAGTCGAGGAACGCCTTGAACTTGATCTCGCGGTTGCACAGGATATCCGGGTTCGGCGTGCGGCCGGCCTTGTACTCGGCCAGGAAGTGCTCGAACACATTGTCCCAGTACTCGGCGGCGAAGTTGGCGGTGTGCAGCTTGATGCCGATCTTGTCACACACGGCCTGGGCATCCGCCAGGTCGTCCATGGCGGTGCAATATTCCGTTCCGTCGTCTTCTTCCCAGTTCTTCATGAACAGGCCTTCCACCTCATAACCCTGCTCCATGAGCAGAACGGCGGAAACGGAAGAATCCACGCCGCCGGACATGCCGACGATGACGCGCTTCTTTTGTGTGTCAGAAGGGGCTGGATCACGCATAGGGTTTCAACGGGTGTCTTGAAAAAGGACGCGATTCTATCAGGCTCCAGCCTTCAAGGCTAAAGAGAAGGGCGGATCAATTCGAGACTGTGGCACTGGCCGGCCAGATAATCATCGATACAGCGGATGATCAGCTCGCTGCGCCAGTCGTCGCGCAAGGCCATCAACTCGTCGCGGGTCAGCCAGTGGGCGCGCAGGATGCCTTCGTCGAGTTGATAGTCGGGGTGGTGTTGCAGCGCCTTGGCGATAAAGCAGACGCGTTGATAGGTCACGCCATTGCTTGGGGCGGTGTACAGGTAGATGCCGACGATGCCGGTGGGCTCTACGTCCCAACCGGTTTCCTCAAGCGTTTCGCGCACGGCGGCTTCGGTGAGGGTTTCGTCCGGGTCAAGGTGGCCGGCGGGCTGGTTGAGCACCGCGCGGCCGCCCTTGAGTTCTTCGACCATCAGGAAGCGGCCGTTGTCTTCGACGAGGGTGGCGACGGTGATGTGGGGTTGCCAGGTCATGGTTGCCTCTCGATTCAGGATGCGACGTGATCTTGGTCAGAATTGCATTCAATGTGGGAGCTGGCTTGCCTGCGATAGCGGTCTATCAGCGAGCTATTCAGTAGCTGACCCACCGCTATCGCAGGCAAGCCAGCTCCCACATTTGATTGGGTTTCTTCAATTAAATCGGTAGTAGGCACAAACAGAAACCCCGGCACAGGGCCGGGGCTTCTTTGCATCGTTACAACCTTACTTCAACTTGGCAATCGCCGCATTGAAGGTGTTGCTCGGGCGCATGGCCTTGCTGGTCAGTTCCGGGTTCGGCGCGTAGTAGCCGCCGATGTCCACTGGCTTGCCCTGTACGGCGTTGAGCTCGGCAACGATGGTCGCCTCATTCTCGGTCAGGGTCTTGGCCAGTTCGCCGAACTGCGCTTGCAGTGCAGTGTCTTCGGTCTGGGCGGCCAGGGCTTGTGCCCAGTACAGCGCCAGGTAGAAGTGGCTGCCGCGGTTGTCGATGTTGCCGACTTTACGCGATGGCGACTTGTTGTTGTCGAGGAACTGGCCGGTGGCCTGGTCCAGGGTCTTGGATAGTACCAGGGCTTTCGGGTTGTTGTACGTCACACCCAAATGCTCAAGGGACGCGGCCAGGGCCAGGAACTCGCCCAGGGAATCCCAGCGCAGGAAGTTCTCTTCCACCAGTTGCTGCACGTGTTTCGGAGCCGAGCCGCCGGCGCCGGTTTCGAACAGGCCACCGCCGTTCATCAGCGGCACGATCGACAGCATCTTGGCGCTGGTGCCCAGTTCCATGATCGGGAACAGGTCGGTCAGATAGTCGCGCAGTACGTTGCCGGTCACCGAAATGGTGTCCAGGCCCTTGCGGGTGCGCTCCAGGGTGAACTTCATCGCTTCGACCGGCGACATGATGCGGATGTCCAGGCCTTCGGTGTTGTGGTCTTTCAGGTAAGCCTGAACTTTCTCGACCACGACGCCGTCGTGCGCACGCTTGGGGTCCAGCCAGAAGATGGCCGGGGTGCCGCTGGCGCGGGCGCGGTTGACGGCCAGCTTGACCCAGTCCTGGATCGGCGCGTCTTTGGTCTGGCACATGCGGAAGATGTCGCCGGCTTCGACGTTCTGTTCCATCAGCAGGTTGCCCTTGCTGTCGGTGACGCGGACAACGCCGTCAGCCTTGATCTGGAAGGTCTTGTCGTGGGAGCCGTACTCTTCGGCTTTCTTCGCCATCAGGCCGACGTTTGGCACGCTACCCATGGTGGTCGGGTCGAACGCGCCATTGGCCTTGCAGTCTTCGATGACCGCCTGGTAGATGGTGGCGTAGCAGCGATCCGGAATCACGGCCTTGGTGTCGTGCAACTGGCCGTCGGTGCCCCACATCTTGCCGGAGTCACGGATCATGGCTGGCATCGAGGCGTCGACGATGACGTCGCTCGGCACGTGCAGGTTGGTGATGCCTTTGTCGGAGTTGACCATCGCCAGGGACGGACGGGCGGCGTAGACGGCCTGGATGTCGGCTTCGATCTGCGCTTGCTGGTCAGCCGGCAACGCCTTGATGCGGGCGTACAGGTCGCCGATGCCGTTGTTCAGGTTAAAGCCGATCTGCTCGAGCACGGCGGCGTGCTTGGTCAGGGCGTCTTTATAGAACTCGGCAACGATCTGGCCGAACATGATCGGGTCGGAGACCTTCATCATGGTGGCTTTCAAGTGAACCGACAGCAGCACGCCTTGCTTCTTGGCGTCTTCGATTTCGGCGGCGATGAAGCTGCGCAGGGCTTTCTTGCTCAGCACGGCGGTGTCGATGATTTCACCGGCCTGTACCGAGGTCTTTTCCTTCAGGACGGTGGCGGTGCCGTCCTTGGCGATCAGCTCGATTTTGACAGCATCGGCGGCTTCGATCTGCACGGCTTTTTCGCTGCCGTAGAAATCGCCATTGTCCATGTGGGCCACATGCGACTTTGAGTCGGCAGCCCAGGCGCCCATCTTGTGCGGGTGCTTGCGTGCGTAGTTCTTCACCGACAGCGGGGCGCGACGGTCGGAGTTGCCTTCGCGCAGTACCGGGTTCACGGCGCTGCCCTTGACCTTGTCGTAACGGGCACGGGTTTCTTTTTCCGCGTCGGTGGTTACGGTTTCCGGGTAGTCCGGCAGGGCGTAGCCCTGGGCCTGCAGTTCCTTGATCGCGGCTTGCAGCTGCGGGGTCGAGGCGCTGATGTTAGGCAGCTTGATGATGTTGGCTTCAGGCGTAACGGCCAGGTCGCCCAGTTCGGCGAGGTGGTCCGGGATGGCCTTGGCGCCCAATTGCTCGGGGAAGCTTGCGAGGATGCGCGCGGCGAGGGAGATGTCGCGGGTTTCCACGGCAATATCAGCGGAAGCGGTGAAGGCCTCTACGATAGGCAGCAGTGAATAGGTGGCGAGGGCCGGGGCTTCGTCGGTGAAGGTATAGATGATCTTCGAGCGGGTGGGCATATTCGGATTAACTCTCTTCTTTGCTGAAAGCGTGCGCAGAAACTCGAGATGCGCCGGGTGGAGCGCTTTCGTTCAAAGTCATCCATGAGCGAAATGTCGAGGTTTCTTCGCGGTGATGTTGGGTTGCATCAGTCGAGCGTCAAGCGTTTGGACTATTGTAATAGTCCTGCTTTCTGGCTGAAGGCTACTGTCTAGAGCGGTCAACCGTCGTGACTCTTTGGTCAGCGGCGGCATTATACATAGGTCGCTATGCTTACGCTGAGCCTTCATACAAAAGGTGTGTCGTCCATTGGTCTAAAGGTCGCAGGCGTACCGGGTGCGCCCAATCTCGCATGTTGTGCTCAAGATTGGCGGTTTTCCCTTTGATTTCAGGCTTGTAGGCGGCAATTTATGCTGTTTTCGATGCAAATGACCATGGCGTGAGGTTTCAGTCGCCATTTATCTGGAGTAGGCTCGAACGCAGCCAGATGTTCAATCCATAGATGGAGTTCAGCATGGGATACAAGAAGATTCAGGTTCCGGCAGTCGGCGACAAAATCACCGTCAATGCAGACCATTCTCTCAATGTTCCTGACCAACCGATCATCCCGTATATCGAAGGTGACGGTATCGGCGTCGACATCAGCCCGGTGATGATCAAGGTGGTCGACGCTGCTGTTGAAAAGGCCTACGGCGGCAAGCGCAAGATCTCGTGGATGGAGGTGTATGCCGGCGAGAAGGCGACTCAAGTCTACGACCAGGACACCTGGCTGCCCCAGGAGACCCTGGACGCGGTCAAAGACTACGTGGTGTCCATCAAGGGCCCACTGACCACGCCGGTCGGCGGTGGCATCCGTTCCCTGAACGTGGCGTTGCGCCAGCAACTCGATCTGTACGTGTGCCTGCGCCCGGTGCGCTGGTTTGAAGGCGTGCCCAGCCCGGTCAAGAAGCCCGGCGACGTGGACATGACCATCTTCCGCGAAAACTCCGAGGATATTTACGCCGGCATCGAGTGGAAGGCTGGTTCGCCCGAGGCGATCAAGGTGATCAAGTTCCTCAAGGAAGAAATGGGCGTCACCAAGATCCGTTTCGATCAGGATTGCGGGATTGGCGTCAAGCCGGTGTCGAAAGAAGGCACCAAGCGCCTGGCGCGCAAGGCCCTGCAATATGTGGTGGATAACGACCGCGATTCGCTGACCATCGTGCACAAAGGCAACATCATGAAGTTCACCGAGGGTGCCTTCAAGGAATGGGCCTACGAAGTGGCGGCCGAAGAGTTTGGCGCGACCCTGCTCGATGGCGGGCCGTGGATGCAGTTCAAGAACCCCAGGACCGGCAAGAATGTGGTGGTCAAGGATGCGATCGCCGATGCGATGCTCCAGCAGATCCTGCTGCGCCCGGCTGAGTATGACGTGATTGCCACGCTTAACCTCAACGGCGACTACCTGTCCGACGCCTTGGCGGCGGAAGTGGGCGGCATCGGTATTGCACCGGGTGCCAACCTGTCGGATACCGTGGCCATGTTCGAGGCCACCCACGGCACCGCACCGAAGTACGCGGGCAAGGATCAGGTCAACCCGGGCTCATTGATTCTGTCGGCGGAAATGATGCTGCGGCACATGGGCTGGGTCGAAGCGGCGGATCTGATCATCAAGGGCACCAATGGCGCGATTTCGGCCAAGACCGTGACCTATGACTTCGAACGCCTGATGGAAGGGGCGACATTGGTGTCGTCGTCGGGCTTTGGTGATGCGTTGATCAAGCATATGTAAACGGGCAGAACAATCGGCCACTCTGATGACTCAGGATGGCCGGTTTGACTGTTAAGGTGTCGCTCTATGCTGGTCAGGCTGATTCTTGAGCAGGTACCTTTTCTGCAGCGTTTCCAGTGGTGACGGGCGCGCTGATATTCACAGCATGCAGGCCCTTAGGGCCTTGAATAATCTCAAAGCAGACAGGCTGACCCGCTTTGAGCGTCTTGTAGCCGTCCATCTGGATCGCTGAGTAATGCGCAAAAAGGTCTCCATCCCTGCCATCTTCAAGAATGAAGCCATAACCCTTGGCATTGTTGAACCACTTGACCTTACCGCTAGCCATTCCCTTATCCCTCTGCACCAGACTCCATCACTGGAGTATCATCCTGTCTATCCGTCCTAACCCGAATAAATAAGGTTGACTGCGCGGACCTTTTTTACCCACTGTGGGCTCTATTGGTTGTAACACCGATTTGCCGATAGTCAAGGCGACCAACGGGTCGGAGTTGAAAATCTGACAGGTCGCCCCCACCACTGTATTTGAACCACTGACGAACCTTTCTTTCCATGCATGCAAATAGCCAGATTCGACTAACATTCAATCAGGATCGCCCGGATCGGGAACATGACGACGACGGTTCTGCAGGCATTGCTGTTCAGGAGGCCAAGCCTGCTTTACAGGCGCCGCCGATGTACAAGGTGGTTTTGTTCAATGATGACTACACACCGATGGATTTCGTGGTCGAAGTGCTCGAGGTGTTTTTTAACCTGAACCGCGAGTTGGCGACCAAGGTAATGCTGGCCGTTCACACAGAAGGACGGGCAGTATGTGGAGTGTTTACCCGCGACATCGCCGAGACAAAGGCCATGCAGGTCAACCAGTACGCCAGGGAAAGCCAGCATCCGCTACTCTGTGAAATCGAGAAGGACGGTTAACGCCGACCACTTGGGTATGAGGTGAAGCTATGTTAAACCGCGAGCTCGAAGTCACCCTCAATCTTGCCTTCAAGGAGGCTCGTTCGAAGCGTCATGAATTCATGACCGTCGAGCACCTTTTGCTGGCACTTTTGGATAACGAAGCTGCCGCCACCGTTCTACGTGCGTGCGGCGCCAACCTCGACAAACTCAAGCATGACCTGCAGGAGTTTATCGACTCCACCACGCCACTGATCCCCGTGCATGACGAGGACCGTGAGACCCAGCCGACCCTGGGCTTCCAGCGGGTATTGCAGCGTGCTGTATTCCACGTACAGAGCTCCGGCAAGCGTGAAGTCACGGGCGCCAATGTGCTGGTGGCGATTTTCAGCGAACAGGAAAGCCAGGCCGTGTTCCTGCTCAAGCAGCAGAGCGTTGCCCGTATCGATGTCGTCAACTACATCGCCCACGGTATCTCCAAGGTGCCCGGGCACGGCGATCATTCCGAGGGAGAGCAGGATATGCAGGACGAGGAGGGCGGTGAGTCTTCTTCTTCAAGCAACCCGCTGGATGCCTATGCCAGCAACCTCAATGAGCTGGCGCGCCAGGGGCGGATCGATCCGCTGGTGGGACGTGAGCTGGAGGTTGAGCGCGTCGCCCAGATCCTCGCGCGTCGTCGCAAGAACAACCCGTTGCTGGTGGGTGAAGCGGGCGTGGGTAAAACCGCGATCGCCGAGGGCCTGGCCAAGCGTATCGTCGACAACCAAGTGCCGGATCTGCTGGCCAACAGTGTCGTCTACTCCCTGGACCTGGGCGCATTGCTCGCCGGGACCAAGTACCGTGGCGATTTCGAGAAGCGCTTCAAGGCGCTGCTCGGCGAACTGAAAAAACGCCCGCAGGCGATCCTGTTCATCGACGAGATCCACACCATTATTGGTGCGGGGGCGGCGTCGGGCGGGGTGATGGATGCGTCCAACCTGCTCAAGCCGCTGCTGTCGTCGGGTGATATCCGCTGCATTGGCTCGACTACCTTCCAGGAGTTTCGCGGGATCTTCGAAAAAGACCGTGCCCTGGCGCGTCGTTTCCAGAAAGTCGATGTGTCCGAGCCTTCGGTTGAAGACACCATCGGCATCCTGCGCGGGCTCAAGGGGCGTTTCGAAGCGCACCACGGCATCGAGTACACCGATGAGGCCTTGCGTGCGGCTGCCGAGCTGGCGTCGCGCTATATCAATGACCGGCATATGCCGGACAAGGCGATCGATGTGATCGATGAGGCGGGTGCCTACCAGCGCCTGCAGCCGGTCGAGAAACGCGTGAAGCGCATCGACGTGCCTCAGGTCGAGGATATCGTGGCGAAAATCGCGCGGATTCCGCCAAAACACGTCAACAGTTCCGATAAGGAGCTGCTGCGTAACCTGGAGCGTGACCTCAAACTGACCGTTTTCGGCCAGGATGCGGCCATCGACGCGCTGTCCACCGCGATCAAACTGTCGCGTGCGGGCCTCAAGTCGCCGGACAAGCCAGTGGGTTCGTTCCTGTTCGCAGGTCCCACCGGTGTCGGCAAAACCGAGGCGGCGCGCCAGTTGGCCAAGGCCATGGGTATCGAGTTGGTGCGCTTCGACATGTCCGAATACATGGAGCGCCACACCGTGTCGCGCCTGATCGGTGCGCCTCCGGGCTATGTCGGCTTCGATCAGGGCGGCCTGTTGACCGAGGCGATTACCAAGCAGCCGCATTGCGTGTTGCTGCTCGATGAGATCGAAAAGGCTCACCCGGAGGTCTTCAACCTGCTGCTGCAGGTGATGGACCACGGTACCCTGACCGACAACAACGGGCGCAAGGCGGATTTCCGCAACGTGATCGTGATCATGACCACCAACGCCGGTGCCGAAACGGCCGCGCGGGCTTCGATCGGCTTCAGTCATCAGGATCACTCGTCGGATGCGATGGAAGTGATCAAGAAGAGCTTTACGCCGGAGTTCCGCAACCGCCTGGACACCATTATCCAGTTTGGTCGCCTCAGCCATGAGGTCATCAAAAGCGTGGTGGACAAGTTCCTCACCGAGCTTCAGGCGCAGTTGGAAGACAAGCGCGTGCAACTGGAAGTGTCGGAAGCAGCGCGCAGCTGGATTGCCGAAGGCGGCTACGACGCGGCAATGGGCGCACGCCCGATGGCGCGTCTGATCCAGGACAAGATCAAGCGGCCGCTGGCCGAAGAGATCCTGTTTGGCGAGCTTTCCGACCATGGTGGCGTGGTGCATATCGACCTGAAGGACGGCGAGCTGACCTTCGAGTTCGAAACCACGGCGGAAATGGCCTGATCGTTTTGCAGTAACGCAAAAGGCGCCGAAAGGCGCCTTTTTTATTTGAAATACCGTCGTCAGATCAACGAAGGTCCAGTGTGGGAGGGGGCTTGCCCCCGATAGCGGTGGCTCAGCAGCAGATCAGTTGCCTGACACACTGCCATCGGGGGCAAGCCCCCTCCCACATTGGTTTTAGGTGTCCGGTAAATAGCGCACACAAAAACGCCCGGCATAACCGGGCGTCTTGTATTGACTTGCTTAGCGAGCGCGGTAAGTGATGCGCCCTTTGCTCAAGTCATAGGGCGTCAGCTCGACGCGCACTTTGTCACCGGTAAGAATACGAATGTAGTTCTTGCGCATCTTGCCGGAGATATGCGCGGTTACGACGTGCCCATTTTCCAACTCCACACGAAACATGGTGTTGGGCAGGGTGTCGACGACAGTGCCTTCCATTTCGAAGCTGTCTTCTTTCGACATGCAGTAAAGCCCTCGGTATCCAGTGAATGGCCCGGTGCAACTGCGCCAGGCAAAAGCGGCGTGCATTGTGCCCGAAAAAGGGTGTTCAAGCCAAGGGGTTCTAGTTAAGCGTTACCCATCTTTGATTAATCAGCAGCTCAATGGGTCGATATTGGGTCTTGTAGCTCATTTTTTTGCAGTTCTTGATCCAGTACCCGAGGTACACCGCCTCCAGTTCCAGGCGCAGCGCTTCACCGATCTGCCAGAGGATCGCAAAGCGTCCCAGGCTGCGGCGTTCTTCGGCGGGTTCATAGAAGGTGTATACCGCCGACAGGCCATTGGGCAGCAGGTCGGTCACCGCCACCGCCAGCAGCCGTCCGTCGAGGCGAAATTCATAGAAGCGCGAAAAAGGCAGGTCACGTACCAGGAAGGTGGAAAATTGATCGCGGCTGGGCGGGAACATATCGCCGTCGGCATGGCGTTGTTCGATGTAGCGCTGATAGAGATCGAAATATTCTTCGCTGTACTGCGGCTTGACCGCGCTTACCGTCAGGTCGGCATTGCGCTTGAGAATGCGTTTCTGATTGCGATCCGGTAGAAATTGCGCCACCGGGATGCGCGCCGGCACGCAGGCGTTGCAGTTCTGGCAGTGAGGTCGGTACAGGTGATCGCCGCTGCGCCGAAAGCCCATCTCCGACAGGTCGGCGTACACATGCACGTCCATCGGCTGGCTGGGATCGAGGAACAGCGTGGTGGCCTGCTCGTCGGGCAGATAGCTGCAAGAGTGGGCTTGAGTGGCATAAAACTTCAAGCGCGCCAGCTCGGTCATGATCAACCCTCGGGGTAAGCTTTGAAATAAGTGTAAGCCAGGTACGCGGATGTCGCCTAAGAAACCCACGGCCCAGAGCTGGGCTGGTCCAAATGATCGCGCAGATACCCGGCGAATTCGCTGCGCGGTATACCGCGTGCGCCCAGGCTGTGCAGATGATCATTGGGCATCTGGCAGTCAATCAGCACAAAGCCCCAGGCCTGAAGTTGCCGGGTGAGCGTGGCGAAGCCGAATTTCGAGGCGTTATCGGCGCGGCTGAACATGGATTCGCCAAAAAACAATTGGCCCATCGCCAGGCCGTACAGGCCGCCGACCAATTCGCCCTGGTCCCATACCTCCACCGAATGCGCATAACCCCGTTGATGCAGCTCCAGGTAGGCATTCTGGATGCCCTCGGTGATCCAGGTACCATCGGCATATGCACGCGGCGCCGCGCAGGCTTGAATCACCGCAGCGAAATCCTGATCGAAGGTCACGCTGTAGCGCTGCTGGCGCAATAATTTGCCAAGGCTGCGCGAGACGTGCAGTTCGTCGGGGAATATCACCGTGCGTGGGTCGGGTGACCACCAAAGAATCGGCTGGCCTTCGGAGAACCACGGGAAGCAGCCGTGGCGGTAGGCCTGGATCAGTCGCTCGGCCGACAGGTCGCCGCCGGCGGCAAGCAGACCGTTGGGTTCGCGCATGGCCTTGGCCAGGGGCGGGAATGTCAGGGTGTCGCGTTGTAACCAGGTCAGCATGGCATCCAGGCTTACGGAAGGGGAGGGGAGTGGCAGGTCGGGCGCCTGCCCCCAGGCGTTGATTATTGTCGACACAGCGCCATGGGGCCAGCGCAAATGGCTTCTCGGCCTGGATTAGCGTGCAACGGTGTTTCTGCAACTCTGTGCATAAGGCGCGGTCGTAATCGGGTCTGACCAATGCAGGCCATTTGCCAAGCTTGCCTGGATTGGTAAATACAGCGCATAAGCCTTTGTCAGCAAAGACAATGCATGCTCAAATTGAACAGGCCACCAGGTGGTGGGCAAGTGCGTGGCATCGCACGCGCAAACCCGTACAATGCGGCGATTGTGGCGTTATCGCCATTTCGCCGATGCATTGCGCGGTGTTAAAAGTAGATTCAGCAACATTCGTCATTTTTTCAGCTGCTCCGGACAGAGCAGTCGTGTGTAGTCATTCAACAGATGGACGCGCTAAAAGGCGCAGGAAAAGACCCGTTTTGAAGAAATCCGCCGCAACACCCAAAGCAGCAGTCGTGCCGGCCTGGCGTCAGCACCTGCATTACCGACTCAAGGAAGGTGCGCTGATCGCGATCGGCGCGCTGTGCCTGTTCCTGATGATGGCCTTGCTCACCTACGGCAAGGACGATCCCGGCTGGAGCCATAACAGCAAAATCGACGATGTGCAGAATTTCGGCGGCCCCGTGGGTTCCTACAGCGCCGATATCCTGTTCATGATCCTCGGTTATTTCGCCTACATCTTTCCGCTGTTGCTGGCGATCAAAACCTGGCAGATCTTCCGCCAGCGTCACGAGCCGTGGCAGTGGAGCGGCTGGCTGTTCTCCTGGCGTCTGATCGGGCTGGTCTTCCTGGTGTTGTCCGGCGCAGCGCTTGCACATATCCATTTCCATGCGCCGACCGGTCTGCCGGCGGGCGCGGGCGGGGCGCTGGGCGAAAGCCTGGGCGATCTGGCGCGCCGCACCCTGAATATCCAGGGCAGCACGCTGATGTTCATCGCGCTGTTTCTGTTCGGTCTTACGGTGTTCACTGACCTGTCATGGTTCAAGGTGATGGACGTGACCGGCAAAATCACCCTCGATTTGCTGGAGTTGTTCCAGGGCGCCGCCAACCGTTGGTGGGCTGCGCGTGTCGAGCGCAAGCAGATGGTCGCGCAACTGCGCGAAGTGGACACCCGCGTCAATGAGGTGGTGGCCCCCAGCACGCCGGATCGCCGCGAGCAGGCCAAGGTCAAGGAGCGCCTGATCGAGCGCGAGCAGGCCCTGAGCAAACACATGTCGGACCGCGAGAAGCAGGTGCCACCGGTGATCGCTCCCGCGCCGCCCAAGGCGCCCGAGCCGAGCCATCGCGTGCAGAAAGAGAAACAGGCGCCGTTGTTCATCGACAGCGCCGTCGAAGGCACCTTGCCGCCGATCTCGATTCTCGACCCGGCGGAAAAGAAGCAGCTCAACTACTCGCCCGAATCCCTGGCGGCCGTCGGCCACCTGCTGGAAATCAAGCTCAAGGAATTCGGCGTCGAAGTGTCGGTGGACTCGATTCACCCAGGTCCCGTGATCACCCGCTACGAGATCCAGCCGGCCGCGGGCGTCAAGGTCAGCCGTATTTCCAACCTGGCCAAGGACCTGGCGCGTTCCCTGGCCGTGACCAGCGTGCGCGTGGTGGAAGTGATTCCCGGCAAGACCACCGTGGGTATCGAGATTCCCAACGAAGACCGCCAGATCGTGCGTTTCTCCGAGGTGCTGTCGACCCCGGAGTACGACAACTTCAAATCGCCGGTCACCCTGGCCCTCGGCCATGACATCGGCGGCAAGCCGGTGATCACCGACCTGGCGAAAATGCCGCACCTGCTGGTGGCCGGTACCACCGGTTCCGGTAAGTCGGTGGGTGTGAACGCGATGATCCTGTCGATCCTGTTCAAGTCCGGCCCGGAAGATGCCAAGCTGATCATGATCGACCCGAAGATGCTGGAATTGTCGATCTACGAAGGCATTCCGCACCTGCTGTGCCCGGTCGTCACCGACATGAAGGACGCCGCCAACGCCCTGCGCTGGAGCGTCGCCGAGATGGAGCGTCGCTATAAGCTGATGGCGAAGATGGGTGTGCGTAACCTGTCCGGCTTCAATGCCAAGGTCAAGGAAGCCCAGGACGCCGGTACACCGCTGACCGACCCGCTGTACAAGCGCGAGAACATTCACGACGAAGCGCCGCTGCTGACCAAGCTGCCGACCATCGTGGTGGTGGTCGATGAATTCGCCGACATGATGATGATCGTCGGCAAGAAGGTCGAGGAACTGATCGCGCGTATCGCCCAGAAGGCCCGTGCGGCCGGGATTCACCTGATTCTCGCCACCCAGCGGCCGTCGGTGGACGTCATCACCGGCCTGATCAAGGCCAACATTCCTACGCGCATGGCGTTCCAGGTGTCGAGCAAGATCGACTCGCGGACCATCATCGATCAGGGCGGCGCCGAGCAACTGCTGGGCCACGGTGACATGCTCTACATGCCGCCCGGCACCAGCCTGCCGATTCGTGTCCACGGTGCGTTCGTTTCCGACGATGAAGTGCATCGCGTGGTGGAAGCCTGGAAACTGCGTGGCGCACCGGAATATAACGACGACATCCTCGCGGGCGTGGAAGAGGCCGGCAGCGGTTTCGACGGCGGCAGCGGTGGTGGCGACGATGACGCCGAAACCGACGCGCTCTACGACGAAGCCGTGGCGTTCGTGCTGGAAAGCCGCCGTGCCTCGATTTCCGCCGTGCAACGCAAGCTGAAGATCGGCTACAACCGCGCCGCCCGCATGATCGAAGCCATGGAACACGCCGGCGTCGTGACCGCCATGAACACCAACGGCTCGCGTGAAATCATCGCCCCCGGGCAGATGCGCGACTGATTCCGCGCCGCGTGGCAGCACGCGGCGCGCCCTGACTACTCAATGAGGACTCCCATGCGCATCATTCGCATGCTGTTGTTGCCGGCACTGGCCCTGACCGCCGTATCGGCCCACGCTGACCCGGCTTCCGTGGCCAGTCTGAAGAACCTGCTGGACAAGTCCCAGACCCTGACCGCGCGCTTTTCCCAGATGACCCTGGACGCCGGCGGCACCCAACTGCAGGAGACTGCAGGCGAAATGGCGGTGCAGCGTCCCGGCCTGTTCTACTGGCACACCGAAGGCAAGGCCGAGCAGACCATCGTGTCCGACGGCCAGAAAGTCACGCTGTGGGACCCGGACCTGGAACAGGCGACCATCAAGAAGCTCGACCCGCGCCTGAACCAGACGCCGGCACTGCTGTTGTCCGGTGACGTGTCTAAAATCAACGACAGTTTCGACATCACCTCCAAACAAGCCAGCAACGTGATCGAGTTCACCCTCAAGCCCAAATCCAAGGACACGTTGTTCGATACGCTTTCGCTGTCGTTCGGCAATGGCGTGATCAACAACATGCGCCTGGTCGACAGCGTCGGCCAACGCACCGATATCCTGTTCTCCGGGGTCAAGGCCAACCAGCCTGTGCCCGCGTCCAAGTTCAAGTTCGACATCCCCAAGGGTGCCGACGTGATCCAGGAATAAACTCCCCAGAGGTTTCAAACGCTGCCCATGGACCTGTTTCGAAGTGACCCGATTGCCCAGCCCCTGGCCGCGCGTTTGCGTTCGACCAACCTGGATGAGTACGTCGGTCAGGAACACCTGCTCGCTCGCGGCAAACCCTTGCGCGAAGCGCTGGAGCAGGGCGCGCTGCATTCGATGATTTTCTGGGGGCCGCCGGGGGTGGGTAAAACCACCCTGGCGCGGCTGCTGGCCAAGGTCTCGGACGCACACTTCGAAACGGTCTCGGCCGTGCTGGCCGGGGTCAAGGAGATCCGCCAGGCGGTGGAAGTCGCGAAGCAGCAGGCCGGGCAATACGGCAAGCGCACCATTCTGTTTGTCGACGAAGTGCATCGCTTCAACAAGTCGCAGCAGGATGCGTTCCTGCCGTACGTCGAAGACGGCACGTTGATCTTTATCGGCGCCACCACTGAAAACCCGTCTTTCGAACTCAATAACGCACTGCTCTCGCGGGCCCGCGTCTACGTGCTCAAGAGCCTGGACGAAGCGGCGATGCAGAAGCTGTTGCAGCGTGCCTTGAGCGAGGACAAGGGCCTGGGCAAGCGCCAACTGAGCGTCAGTGAGGAGGGCTTCAAAATCCTGCTCACCGCCGCCGATGGCGACGGCCGGCGTTTTCTCAACCTGCTGGAGAACGCCTCGGACCTTGCCGAAGATGGCGGCGAGATCGGCGTCGACCTGCTGCAAAGTCTGCTGGGCGACACGCGTCGGCGTTTCGATAAGGGCGGCGAAGCGTTCTACGACCAGATTTCGGCGCTGCACAAGTCCGTACGCGGCTCCAACCCGGACGGTGCGCTGTACTGGTTTGCGCGCATGATCGACGGCGGTTGCGACCCGTTGTACCTGGCGCGCCGGGTCGTGCGCATGGCCAGCGAAGACATCGGTAATGCCGACCCCCGCGCCTTGAGCCTGTGCCTGGCCGCCTGGGACGTGCAGGAGCGCCTCGGCAGCCCGGAAGGCGAGCTGGCGGTGGCCCAGGCCATCACTTACCTGGCCTGCGCGCCGAAAAGCAACGCGGTGTACATGGGCTTCAAGTCGGCGCTGCGAGCGGCGGCCGAACATGGGTCCCTCGAAGTGCCGATGCATTTGCGCAACGCGCCGACCAAGCTGATGAAACAACTGGGTTACGGTGATGAATACCGCTATGCCCATGACGAGCCGGACGCTTACGCGGCCGGCGAAGATTACTTCCCCGATGAATTGGAGCCGCTGGCGCTCTATCAGCCGGTGCCCCGTGGCCTGGAGCTGAAGATCGGCGAAAAGCTCAACCATCTGGCCCAACTCGACCGCCTCAGCCCCCGTCAGCGGAGAAAGTAATGCTCAAGACGATTCTTGCCGTGTCCGCAGCCGGCATCGCTGGTACATTATTGCGTTTCGCCACCGGCACCTGGGTCAGCGCTCATTGGCCGAAGCATTTCTATGCGGCGACCCTGGCGGTCAACCTGGTGGGCTGCCTGATTATCGGGCTGTTGTACGGCTGGTTCCTGTTGCGCCCGGAAGTGCCGATTGAAATTCGCGCCGGCTTGATTGTCGGCTTTGTAGGCGGTCTGACGACCTTTTCATCCTTTTCACTGGATACGCTGCGCCTGCTGGAAAGCGGGCAGGCCCTGGTCGCCTTCGGGTACCTGGGCATCAGCGTGTTCGGCGGGCTGCTCGCCACCTGGGCCGGCCTGTCCCTGACCAAACTTTGATAAACGAGAGACCGACATGCTCGATTCCAAACTGTTACGTAGCAACCTTCAGGACGTAGCGGACCGCCTGGCATCCCGTGGCTTCGCCTTGGATGTTGCGCGCATCGAAGCGCTGGAAGAACAGCGCAAGACCGTCCAGACCCGCACCGAAGCACTGCAGGCTGAGCGGAATGCGCGTTCCAAATCCATCGGTCAGGCCAAGCAGCGCGGCGAAGACATCGCGCCGCTGATGGCGGATGTCGAGCGCATGGGCACCGAGCTGTCCGACGGTAAAGTCGAGCTGGAAGGCATTCAGACCGAGCTGGATTCGATCCTGCTGGGCATCCCCAATATTCCCCATGAGTCGGTACCAATCGGCGAAGACGAAGACGGCAACGTCGAAGTGCGCCGCTGGGGCACGCCAAAAGCTTTCGATTTCGAGATCAAGGACCACGTGGCCCTGGGCGAACTGACCGGCGGCCTGGATTTCGAGACCGCCGCGAAAATGTCCGGCGCGCGTTTCGCATTGTTGCGTGGCCCGATCGCACGCATGCACCGCGCCCTGGCGCAGTTCATGATCAACCTGCACACCGCCGAGCACGGTTACGAAGAAGCCTACACGCCTTATCTGGTGCAGGCGCCGGCGCTGATGGGCACCAGCCAGCTGCCGAAATTCGAAGAAGACCTGTTCAAGATCAGCCGCGACGGCGAAGCCGACCTGTACCTGATCCCGACCGCCGAAGTGTCGCTGACCAATATCGTTGCCGGCGAAATCCTCGATGCCAAGCAACTGCCGTTGAAGTTCGTGGCCCACAGCCCGTGCTTTCGCAGTGAAGCCGGTGCGTCGGGTCGCGATACCCGTGGCATGATTCGCCAGCACCAGTTCGACAAGGTCGAGATGGTCCAGGTGGTCGAGCCTTCCCAGTCGATGCAAGCGCTGGAAGGCCTGACCGCCAACGCCGAGCGCGTCCTGCAACTGCTGGAGCTGCCGTACCGCGTATTGGCGCTGTGCACCGGCGACATGGGTTTCAGCGCCGTGAAGACCTACGATCTGGAAGTATGGGTGCCGAGCCAGGACAAATACCGCGAGATTTCGTCGTGCTCCAACTGCGGTGACTTCCAGGCCCGGCGCATGCAGGCGCGTTTCCGTAATCCGGAAACCGGCAAGCCGGAGCTGGTGCACACGCTCAACGGTTCGGGCCTGGCCGTAGGCCGTACGCTGGTGGCCGTGCTGGAAAATTACCAGCAGGCCGACGGTTCGATCCGCGTGCCTGAGGTGCTCAAGCCGTACATGGGCGGCGTCGAGGTCATCGGCTAAATGGAATTTCTGCCGCTGTTTCATAACCTGCGCGGCAGTCGTGTGCTGGTCGTCGGTGGGGGGGAGATCGCCTTGCGCAAATCCCGCCTGCTGGCTGACGCCGGCGCAGTGCTGCGGGTGGTTGCTCCCCAGATCGAAAACCAGTTGCGTGAGCTGGTGCTGGGCAGTGGCGGGGACCTGATGTTGCGCGGTTATCAGGAAGCCGACCTCGACGGTTGCGTGCTGATCATCGCGGCCACTGACGACGAGCCACTGAACGCGCAAGTGTCCAGTGATGCCAAGCGTCGCTGTGTGCCGGTCAACGTGGTGGATGCGCCGGCTTTGTGCAGCGTGATCTTCCCGGCGATCGTCGACCGGTCGCCGCTGGTGATTGCGGTGTCCAGTGGCGGCGATGCGCCGGTGCTGGCGCGCTTGATCCGCGCCAAGCTGGAGACCTGGATTCCGTCCACCTATGGCCAATTGGCCGGGTTGGCGGCGCGTTTTCGTGCCCAGGTCAAAGGTTTGTACCCGGACGTGCAGCAGCGTCGGGCGTTCTGGGAAGAGGTGTTCCAGGGCCCGATTGCCGACCGCCAACTGGCCGGGCAGGGCGATGAGGCCGAGCGCCTGTTGATCGAAAAGGTCAATGGCGCGCCGCCTTACGCACCGGGTGAGGTGTACTTGGTGGGCGCAGGTCCGGGCGATCCGGACCTGCTGACCTTCCGTGCCTTGCGCCTGATGCAGCAAGCCGATGTGGTGTTGTATGACCGTCTGGTGGCCCCGGCGATTCTGGATTTGTGCCGCCGTGATGCCGAGCGCGTGTATGTCGGCAAGCGTCGCGCCGAGCATGCGGTGCCCCAGGATCAGATCAACCAGCAACTGGTGGACCTGGCCAAACAAGGCAAGCGCGTGCTGCGCCTCAAGGGCGGCGATCCGTTCATTTTTGGACGTGGCGGCGAAGAGATCGAGGAGCTGGCGGCCCATGGCATCCCGTTCCAGGTGGTGCCGGGGATCACGGCGGCCAGTGGCTGCGCGGCGTATGCGGGCATTCCGCTGACGCACCGTGACTATGCGCAGTCGGTGCGCTTTATCACCGGGCACCTGAAAAACGGTACGTCGGATCTGCCCTGGCAGGACTTGGTCGGGCCGTCACAGACCCTGGTGTTCTATATGGGCTTGATCGGTTTGCCGATCATCTGCGAACAGTTGATCCTGCACGGGCGCGCGGCGGATACGCCGGCGGCGCTGATTCAGCAGGGCACCACCTCCAACCAGCGGGTGTTCACCGGCACCCTGGCCGACTTGCCGCGCATGGTAGCGGAGCATGAAGTGCATGCGCCGACGCTGGTGATCGTGGGTGAAGTAGTGGTGTTGCGCGAGAAGCTCAAGTGGTTTGAAGGCGCTCAGTCTCAGGTGTAGCCTCAAAAGCATCGGGGGCAAGCCCCCTCCCACATTTTGACTGTATTCACAGATCCAAGTGTGGGAGGGGGCTTGCCCCCGATGACGCCATCAGCTTCAACCCATCATCCGGATCAGCCAAAGACACCCTTACCACTCAACCGCTCCCGATCATGCCCAACATCAAAGCGCTGGGAAGGCCCCTTCGGCACAATCCCCGTCGGATTGATCGTCCGATGGCTGGCATAGTAATGCCCCTTGATATGCTCAAAATCCACCGTCTCGGCCACCCCCGGCCACTGATACATCTCCCTCAGCCAATTCGACAGATTCGGATAATCGGCAATCCGCCGCAGGTTGCATTTGAAGTGGCTGTAATACACCGCATCAAAACGAATCAGCGTGGTAAACAGCCGGACATCCGCCTCGGTCAGGTATTCGCCCGCCAGATAGCGGTGCTCGCCCAGGTGGCGTTCCAGATGATCCAGCTCGGCAAACACATCATCAAACGCACGTTCATAAGCCTGCTGCGAGGTGGCGAACCCGGCGCGGTACACGCCGTTGTTCACGGCGGGGTAGATGCGTTCGTTGAGCGTGTCGATGGTCGAGCGCAGTGCTTGGGGGTAGAAATCCAGGGTGTTGCCGGTCAGGTCATTGAAGGCGCTGTTGAACATGCGGATGATCTCCGCCGATTCGTTGCTGACGATGCGCTTGAGCTGCTTGTCCCATAACACCGGCACCGTGACGCGCCCGGTGTAGTCAGCGGTGTCGGCGGTGTAGCGCTGGTGCATGAAGTCGAAACCGTCCAGCGCGTCGCCGCTTGAGCCGTGGGTCTTGTCGAAGGTCCAGCCGTTTTCCAGCATCAGCCAACTGACCACCGAGACGTCGATCAGGCTTTCCAGGCCCTTGAGTTTGCGCAGGATCAAGGTGCGATGGGCCCAGGGACAGGCCAGGGAAACGTAGAGGTGATAGCGCCCGGCCTCGGCCTTGAAGCCGCCTTCGCCACTCGGGCCAGGCTGGCCGTCGGCAGTCACCCAGTGACGACGTTGCGCCTGTTCGCGTTGAAAAGCGCCGTCTGCGCTACTTTCGTACCACTGGTCTTTCCAGTGTCCTTCGATCAGCAAACCCATGACTGGCTCCTTGGCTAATAAGCATTGGAGCCCAGTTTAAAGGGATGAGTTCGAACTAAAAGCGCAAAGACCGGAGGTGAATGATCGATTAAATCGATTTGTCTCGCGCGTCCCAGTACTGCTGTGCCAGTTCGAACGCTTGCTCGCGGGTGTGTCCCAGGCCGCGCAAGGCCAGGGCCATGGTCGCGATCAGCGCCAGTTGCGGGTAGCTGTCCTCGACGTCGCCACGCCACAGGGCCTTCAGATGTTCAGGTTCCAGGGTCGCCGGTTTGACGTGGCGCTGGGCGGAGAGGGCGGGCCATTCTTCGTCCCAGCTCTGGCCACCGGTGGTGCCATACAAGTGGCTCTGGGTGTCGGGGTTGATCTCGATCTCGCCGCCGTCGCCCTTGACCACAATCACGGTGTCGCCCAGCAGGCCGCTGGCATCGCGGTGTACGCCCTGGTAACCCGGGTGGAAAATGCTTTGCAGGCCGCAACGGGCATTCAGCGGGTTGAGCAGGCGTGCCAGGGAATGGATCGGCGAGCGCAGGCCCAGAGTGTTGCGCAGGTCGATCATGCGCTGCAACTGAGGCGCCCAGTCGCCCAGCGGGATAAACGCCAGGTTGCCGTGGGCATACGCCGCCTCGACCTGTTGCCAATTGCGGCACAGCGGTATGTGCAAGCTCTCCAGCAGTTGCTCGGTATACAAGCGCCCCGCCGTATGCGCGCCGCCGCCGTGCATGAGGATGCGCACGCCCTGTTGCGCCAGGCATTTGGCCGCCAGCAGGAACCACGGCAAATGACGCTTTTTGCCCGCGTAGGTCGGCCAGTCGATATCCACATTCAAGGCGGGCGGGTTCAACCGCTCGCGGACCGCTTCGGTGAAGCCGGCGAGCTCTTCCGGGCTCTCTTCCTTGTGGCGCAGCAGCATGAGGAAGGCGCCCAGTTGGGTGTCTTCGACCTTTTCGTCGAGCAGCATGCCCATGGCTTGCCGCGCTTCCTCACGGGTGAGGTTGCGTGCGCCGCGCTTGCCTTTGCCCAGGATGCGCACGAACGGCGCAAACGGATGTTCTTCAGGCGTTGAGAGGGTCAGGGGGGCAAAGTCGGTCATAAGCAATTCGTCGGCCTGGGCAGGCCCGCCAACTTGGCGGCGAGTTTGGCGGGAGTGCCGTTGAACAGTTTGTTGAGGTGCAGGCTGTTGCCTTTTTGCGGGCCGAGCTTCAAGGCGGTGTACTTGATCAGCGGGCGCGTGGCGGGGGACAGCTGGAATTCGGTATAGAACTGGCGCAGCAGTGAGAGGATTTCCCAGTGGTCCGGGGTCAGCTCCAGCGATTCGGCGGCGGCCAGGGCATCGGCAATGTCGGCAGACCACTCGTTGAGGTCGACGAGATAGCCGTCCTTGTCCAGTTCGAGGGTGCGCGTGCCTACGGTCAGCGTGTTCATAACCAGCTGTTGACCTTGTCATAGTCGATCGACAACTGCACGAAACCCGGATAGTCCACGCTGTCGGCCCAGTCCGGGAGCGGCAGGTTGCGTGCCTGCATGTCTTCAGCCAGCACAAACACCTTTATCCCCTTGGTTTGCAGCGCTGCGTTGTGCAAGCCATAGGCGCCGTCGCCGCACAGCAGGATCGCATCCGCGCTGCCGCACACACGCAGGCAACTGTCGAGGCGGCTGTCGGTAAAGGGGGAGTGGGTCACCACATGTAGAGTCGACATCAGAGGGTAATCACCTGGTCGTAACGGTCAATCAGCCTGGAAATGGCTGTGCTGTCCACGGGTTTTGCGCTTGCCGGTGCAATAAGCCCGCGTTCGCCCAGGCTGTGGTTGCAGGCGAACACCTCATCGATGCCAAACAGGCCCAGCGCCTGCAGGTTGGCGCTCAAATCCTTTTGTTGTACGGCCTTGGCGTCCTGGTGCGGCGCCAGTTGAAACACGCCGTCATCCATGAACAGCAGGCCGATAGGCAGGTCGAACGCGCCACCGGCCAGCACGATATCCAGCGCTTCGCGCGCACTGGGGCCGGACCACGGCGCCTGGCGGCTGATGATCAGCAATGATTTGGCCACGTCATGCACCTCCAAAACAGATCAGGCGGTCGGCGTCCTGGATCGCGTCATGCAATTGCCCCAGGCCCGACAGTGCCCAGGGCGCGTCCAGGTTCACCGCGCTGCGTTGATAGCGCGTGGCTTCCTCGGCATTGAGCACGCCGCGGCGCAGGGCGGCGGCGATACACACGACGCCGTCGAGTTGGTGGGTGCTGACAAATTCGCGCCACTGGCGCGCGATGTCCTGCTCGTCCTGGGGTGTGACGATATTATTGGACGCGCTGTACACGCCATCCTGATAAAAAAACAGCCGCACAATCTCGTGCCCGCCGGCCAGGGCCGCCTGCGCGAACAGCAAGGCGCGGCGCGAGGCGGGCGCATGGGTGGCGCTATACAGTGCAATCGCGAACTTCATGGAACACTCTGCCAACAAACGTGGGCCAATGATAAAGCCGCCGCGACGAAAAAGCCCGCCGTGATCAAAACGGTCACTGCGGTTGATCGTTCTGACGATTGCCGTCGGCGCGGAAGGCTGACTACGCTGTGGCCAGTCCAATTGCAAACGGAGTGTGTATGGCAGGTCCCTTGGCGTCCCTCAAAGTGCTGGATTTTTCCACCCTGTTGCCCGGCCCGTTCGCCTCGCTGATGCTGGCCGACATGGGCGCCGACGTGCTGCGCATCGAATCGCCGACACGGCCGGACCTGTTGCGCGTATGGCCGCCCCATGATCACGGCACATCGGCGAGCCATGCCTACCTCAATCGCAACAAGCGCAGCCTGGCGCTGGACCTCAAGCGGGCCGAGGCGCTGCAGATCGTCCTCGATCTAGTCAAGGGCAGCGATATTCTCATCGAACAGTTCCGCCCCGGGGTCATGGACCGTCTGGGCCTGGGCTACGCCGCACTGAAGGCGATCAACCCCAGGCTGATCTATGTGTCGATCACCGGCTACGGCCAGACCGGCCCCTACCGGGATCGTGCCGGTCACGACATCAACTATCTCGCAATCGCAGGCGTGGCCAGCCACACCGGGCGGCGGGACAGTGGGCCGTTGCCGCTGGGCGTGCAGCTGGCGGATGTGGGTGGCGGGTCCCTGCATGCGGTGGTGGGCCTGCTGGCGGCGGTGGTTGCGCGCCAGCACAGCGGCGTCGGTCAGTACCTGGACGTGAGCATGACTGATTGCTCGTTCAGCCTGAACGCCATGGCCGGCGCGGGTTACCTGGCCTGCGGGGTGGAGCCGGAGCGGGAAAGCCATGTGCTCAATGGCGGCAGTTTTTACGATTACTACCGCACCCGTGATGGACGCTGGATGTCGGTGGGCAGCCTGGAACCGGCGTTCATGCGGCAGTTGTGTGAAACCCTGGGGCGGCCGGAGCTGGCGGTGCACGGGGTGGAGCCTGGGCAGCAGCCGGCACTCAAGCGGGCGTTGCAGGTGGAGTTTGAAAAACGCAGTTTTGACGAGCTGTGCGCGTTGTTTGCGGGCGTGGATGCGTGTGTGGAACCGGTGTTGAGGCTGAGTGAAGCGCTGGCGCATCCGCAGGTGAAGGCGCGCGGTTTGGTCAGCCAGGTGCCGAGGGGCGATGGTTCGACCCAGGCGCAGATGGCCTGCCCGCTGAAGTTCTCCGAGGGTTTGCCGGCGCCACGGCATATCGGGGCAGCCGTGGGGGCGCACAGTGATGAAGTGTTGGCGGAGTTGGGGTTGAGTGCTCAGCGGATTGCGGATTTGCGGCAGGCCAAGGTTATTGGGTGACTGTACTGGCGCCATCGGGGGCAAGCCCCCTCCCACCTTTGATGTGTGAATACATTCAAAATGTGGGAGAGGGCTTGCCCCCGATGAGGCCCTTATTCCACGCGAGTTTCCCCAGTGAACACCAGGGTCTGCCGACACCGCCGACACAAATACCGCCGCCCCTGGCCCACCAGCCCATGGCGCTGCGGCGAAAACGGAAAGTCGCTGTCGGCACAGGGGCACCGGTAGATATAGCGAGTCACCTGGCGACGCTTGACCGCATAGGTGTGGCACCGGTCCGGCGGCAGTTCGTAAACCCCACGCATGATCAACTGCCATTCCTCGCCATGGGGCTGGATGCGCTCGCCAAACAGTTGGTGGGCAATCAGGTGCGCCACTTCGTGGGCCACGGTCTGTTTCAGGAAATGTTGGCTGTTTTCTCGGTAAAGCTGAGGGTTGAAGCGCAGCAGGTTTTCGTGCAAATGCGCGACACCGGCTTTCTGGCCCCGCAGCTTGAGACTGACCTTGGGACGTTTGAAGCTTCGTTTGAAAAAGGATTCGGCTTGCAGGAAACACTCTTCGACGCGGGTATTGAGTTGCTCGGGCATGCTGTACATATCTCCAGAGACGCCCAGTATGCCGCAAAGCAGGGCGTTTCCGAATCTGTCAGGCGCCGAATGGTCATGCATCACGCACAAAGCCACCGTACGGGTGGCTTTGCTTGCGCTTCAACGGCCTAACTGGTGTAAATGGGGCCTACGCCCAGGCCCCAGACGATCACGGTAAACGCCATGATCGCCACCAGCACCACCAGGCCCACGGCCAATACCGAGCTGGAGAACAGAAAACCTTCATCCGGGTCGATACTCATGAACGTCGGCAAGCCCACATACAGCAGATACACCGTGTAGCAGATCGCTGCGGTCCCGACGACCATACCCAGCCACATGTGCGGATAGAGCGCCGCCAGCCCGCCGATAAACAGGGGCGTGGCGGTGTAGGTGGCAAAGGCCACGCAACGCGCCATGCTGGGGTTGGCGTCATAAGTGCGGGCCATCCAGTGAATGAACGCGCCCATTACCGCCACACCGCCCAGCATCGCGGCGTACGACATCAGGGTCATCCACAGCGCGCTTTCCTGGGTGAGCATGACCGGAGCACGGTTGCCGATGACCCAACCGACCCGGGTCGTGCCGATAAATGCGGAGATGGCGGGGATCGCCGCGAGAACCAAGGTGTGAGTGAGGTACATGTGGCTGATGCTTTCTTCCTTATCGCCACGAATTTCCCGCCATTCCTGATCGGGATGGGTAAACAGCCCCACGACGTGATGGATCATGCCAGTCACTCCTGTCGTTATTACTATCGCCCCTCATCGGAGCGCCCACCGGCCAACGGGCCTGCAAGGTCTGGATAGTTGTGCGACCTCAAGTCGCAGTATAGGAAGTGATGTCCTGGAAAACTGTAGGGCCTTTAGAGTAAATCGCGCTGTAAACCCTGGTGCTAATCGCGGCACGGTCTGTGGCTGGCAATCCATTCAAAGGTGGGAGGGGGCTTGCCCCCGATAGCGGTGTATCAGTTACTAGTGCTGGGACTGACACACTGCTATCGGGGGCAAGCCCCCTCCCACATTGGAACTTGGTCGTTCATACCGGTAAAATGCTGCGCTTTTCGTCACACACCTCTAGCGGATCCAAGCGCCATGGGCACTCTTACGGTCAACCAGAACAAACTGCAAAAACGCCTGCGCCGCCTGGCCGGTGAAGCGGTCGCCGATTTCAACATGATAGAGGAGGGCGACAAGGTGATGGTTTGCCTTTCCGGCGGCAAAGACAGCTACACCCTGCTCGACGTGCTGCTGCACCTGCAAAAGGTCGCACCGATCAAGTTCGAGATCGTTGCCGTCAACATGGACCAGAAACAGCCGGGCTTTCCCGAGCATGTGCTGCCGGCCTACCTGAAAGAGCTGGGCGTCGAGTACCACATTGTCGAGAAAGACACGTACTCGGTGGTCAAGGAACTGATCCCGGAAGGCAAGACCACCTGCTCGCTGTGTTCGCGCCTGCGCCGTGGCACGCTGTACACCTTTGCCGATGAGATCGGTGCGACCAAAATGGCCCTGGGTCATCATCGCGACGACATCGTCGAAACCTTCTTCCTGAATATGTTCTTCAACGGTTCGCTCAAGGCCATGCCGCCCAAACTGCGCGCCGATGACGGACGCAACGTGGTGATCCGCCCGCTTGCGTATTGCAACGAGAAGGACATCCAGGCGTATTCCGATTTCAAGCAATTCCCGATCATTCCGTGCAACCTGTGCGGCTCCCAGGAAAACCTGCAGCGCCAGGTGGTCAAGGAAATGCTGCTGGAGTGGGAGCGCAAGACCCCCGGTCGCACCGAGAGTATCTTCCGCAGCCTGCAGAACGTGCAGCCGTCGCAACTGGCCGATCGCAACCTGTTCGACTTCGCCAGCTTGAAAATCGATGAGACGGCCGCCTCGCGTTTCGTCAATGTAGTGAACCTCTGAGCCTGGTCGAGGCTCTAGTACACGGCGCTTGCGGGCGCCGTTTTCAATTCAACTGCCAGGAGAGGGCATGCGCGATTACAAGTGGCTGCACGAATATTGTCTGAACCGCTTCGGTTCGGCGGCCAAGCTGGAAGCCCATCTGCCTGTGCCCAAGACCCCGGCGCAGTTGCGCAAGATCAGCGCTGATCGCTACCTGTCGACCCTGGCGCTGCGGGTATTCCGTGCGGGCTTGAAGCACAGCGTTGTCGACGCCAAGTGGCCGGCGTTCGAGCAGGTGTTCTTCGGCTTCGATCCGGAAAAAGTGGTGTTGATGGGCGCCGAACATCTGGAGCGGCTGATGCAGGACACGCGCATCATTCGTCACCTGGGCAAGCTCAAGAGCGTGCCGCGCAACGCGCAGATGATCCTGGATATCGAGCAGGAGAAGGGCAGCTTCGGTGCGTTTGTCGCCGACTGGCCGGTGACCGATATCGTTGGGCTATGGAAGTACCTGAGCAAGCACGGTCACCAACTGGGTGGGCTGTCGGCACCGCGTTTTCTGCGCATGGTCGGCAAGGACACCTTTGTGCCGAGCTATGATGTGGTGGCGGCCTTGAATGCTCAGAAGATCGTCGACAAGGCACCCACCAGCCTGCGCGACCTGGCGACGGTGCAGGGTGCCTTCAACCAGTGGCATGCCGAGAGTGGGCGGCCGATGTGCCAGTTGTCGATGATGTTGGCGTACACCGTCAACCATTGATCATTGTAGGAGCGAGCTTGCTCGCGAAGAACTTGAGGGCGACGCGTTAAACCCGCATGAGCGCGTTATCGTTAATGATCTTGGCGAGCAAGCTCGCTCCTACAAAGAGTGTGTCAATCGGCGAGCCGCCGGTTCAACTGATGCCGCCAGCGCACATACAGCAGCGCCGTACAAAACACCGCCAGGCTCGCCAGCATCTCGAGCACCCCGAACCACTGGCGGTTCGGGTCATACGCCGCCAGTGCGCCCTTGATGAAATACAGGTTCACCACAAAGCACATCCACGAATGCCCGCGTACGCTGCCCATGATCATTCCGGGCGCCAGCACCAGCAGCGGCACCAGTTCGATCAGCAGGATGACCCACGGACGCGCCCCATGCAGATCGGCGACGAACAGGTAGTACACGCACAACAAGCCTACCAGGGCGAAAAACGCCAGAAGACTCAGTGCGCGCGTCAGCGTGACCCGTGGTTCCAGCCACGCCTGGGACGGCAGGACCTTAGGCTTTTTGGCCACGGCCGTTCTCCAGCAGCGCGGCGGTCTTGGCCAGGCGCAGGCCCAGGGCACGGCACAGGCTGATTTCATGCGGATCGAGCAGACGCTTGCCGTCAGGCCCGGCATGGTGGCTGGCGCCATAGGGCGTGCCGCCGCCCTGGGTGTCGAGCAGCGCCTGCTCGCTGTAGGGCAGGCCGGTGATCAGCATGCCGTGGTGCAGCAATGGCAGCAGCATCGACATCAGCGTGGTTTCCTGGCCGCCGTGCAGGCTGGCGGTGGAGGTGAACACGCCGGCGGGCTTGCCGACCAGGGCGCCGGTGAGCCACAGGTTGCTGGTGCCGTCGAGGAAGTACTTGAGCGGCGCGGCCATGTTGCCGAAGCGCGTCGGGCTGCCCAGGGCCAAGGCCGAGCAGTGTTTCAGGTCATCCAGGCTGGCATACAGCGCGCCTTCGTCCGGGATGCTCGGCGCCACGGCTTCGCACTCGGCGGAAATCGCCGGCACGGTGCGCAGCCGGGCTTCCATGCCGCCCTGCTCGATGCCCCTTGCAATCTGCCGGGCCATTTCGCTGACCGAGCCATTGCGGCTGTAATACAACACCAGCACATAAGGCGTCGTCACGGCAGGATCTCCAGCACGTTTTCCGGCGGGCGGCCAATGATGGCTTTATCGGCGGTTTCCAGGATCGGGCGTTCCATCAGCTTGGGATGTGCGGCGATGGCGGCGATCAGTTGCGCTTCGCTGAGGCTGGCGTCGGCCAGGTTGAGACTTGTGTATTCATCTTCGCCGGTGCGCAGCAATTGGCGCGCGCCGAGGCCCAGTTTGGCCAGCAGGGCCTGCAATTGCGCAGCGTTGAGCGGCGTTTCCAGGTAGCGCACCACGGCTGGCGTGAGGCCGCGGTCTTGCAGCAGTTCAAGCGCACCGCGGGATTTCGAGCAGCGCGGGTTGTGATAAAGCGTCAGATCGGTCATGTGCGGGTCGCATCTTGCGTAAGGTGGCGGGTATTCTACCTGCGCTGGCGCCTGTCCTTAAACCGTAAGAGGCGATAGGCCGCAGCCAACGTTCATTTTTGCAAAGGATTACCCCATGACAAGGCGACTGATCGGTGCATTGGCGATCATCACAACCCTGCTGCTCAGCGGCTGCGGTAACGATTACGGCGTTGACCAGTATGGCCGGACAGTACCGGCCGAGCGCCTGGACAAGCAGTGGCTGGTGGTCAATTACTGGGCCGAATGGTGTGGCCCGTGCCGCACGGAAATCCCCGAGCTCAATGCCCTGGCCGAACAACTCAAGGCGCAGAACGTGGGCGTGTTCGGAGTCAACTTCGACAATGTTCAGGGTGAGGAGCTCAAGGCTGCCAGCGACAAGCTGGGCATCAAGTTCACCGTGCTGGCGCAGAACCCGGAGGGGATCTTCGATATTCCGCGCAGTGAGGCGCTGCCGGTGACCTACATCATCGATGACAAGGGCAAGGTGCGCGAGCAACTGATGGGTGAGCAGACGGCGGAGGGCGTGTTGGCCAAGCTCAAGGCCCTGCGCGGTTAAAGCCACACCTTAAATCAAATGTGGGAGGGGGCTTGCCCCCTCCCACATTTGGACCTCATCAATCCTTGGACGGGGGTGTCAGCCTTCTTCAAGCCACAAGCGAATCGGCTTGCCCTCGGTCGGCCAGAACCGCGTCTGCTCGATCGGCGAGATATCCCAACGCTGTACGCCTTGCAGGGCCTGGAAGAAGCGCTGTTCCTGCTCCATCAACGCCTCGGCGCACAGTTTGCGGGTGCTGCCGATCGGGCCGAAGCTGAGCTTGTCGCCGTCGAGGGTGTACGGCGCAAACCAGTGGTTGCAGCCGCCATTGCCATAGGCGCGACCATCGGCACCGAGGGTGACGGTCAGGTGCGCGTAGTCCATCAATGGCCGCTCGCCGATCCACTCCACTGCATAGCTGTGGTCCTGCTTGAGCTTGACCGCATCACCGGCGCAGCCACTCAGGGCCGTACCCACGGCGGCGAGCAGCAGCATGCGCTTCATTGCGCGGCCTGCTGGCATTTCGGGCAGCGGTGCTTGTCGCCTTCGCTGGCCCAGCCGAGCGCTTTGATGCGGGCATTGGCGGCCGGTTGCAGCGGTTCTTTGGTGAGCTTGGTTTCCACCGCGAATTCAAATTCCAGCACGCTGTCGCAACTGTCGCAATTAACCTTCCAGGTGTGAATCTCCAACTCGCCGAATTTCGGCCCCTGGGCCATGGCGACCCATTGGCCTGCCGGGCGGATGGAGTAGCGCGCATCACCTTCCACGGTCAGGCGCATGGACAGGGTTTTACTGCCGCGCAGGGTGACGATCAGCACGTCGCCATGCTTGATCGAACCACCGTTGCCGGTGACTTGGTAACGGCCCGGCACCAGGGCGCGGCATTCGATCAGGGTGTGTTGCGGGCTCAGCAAGCTGAAGCGGAAATCGTGTTCGGCCATGGATCCTCCAAATAGGCGCGGCATCCTATCACGGGTGCCGACCTATCATGAGCCCGGTATGTGACCGCTGATCATCCCTCGACGAGGTTCTGCGCACGCCCGTCGGCCCACGCCGCAATATTGGCCAGTGTAGTGCCGGCAATCGCCGCCAGTGCCTCGCGGGTCAGGAAGGCCTGGTGGGCGGTGATGATCACATTGGGGAAGGTCAGCAGGCGGGCGAGCACGTCGTCTTGCAGGGGCAGGTCCGAGCGGTCCTCGAAAAACAGCTGGGCCTCTTCTTCATAGACATCCAGCCCAAGGTAACCGAGTTGGCCGGTCTTGAGCGCTTCCACCAGCGCCGGCGTGTAAACCAGGCCACCGCGGCCGGTATTGATCAGCATGGCGCCCGGTTGCATGTGGGCCAGGGTGCCGGCGTTGATCAGGTGCCTGCTGTCGACCGTCAACGGGCAATGCAGGCTGATGACCTGCGCCTCGGCGAGCAGTTCGGGCAGGCTCACGTAGCGCGCGCCCATGGCTTGGACCTCAGGGTTGGGGAAGGGGTCGTGGGCCAGCAACCGGCAGCCGAAACCGGCCATGATCCTGGCAAAGGTGGCGCCGATCTGCCCGGTGCCGACCACGCCGACGGTTTTGCCGACCAAGTCGAAACCGGT
Source organism: Pseudomonas orientalis (assembly GCF_001439815.1). Classification (GTDB taxonomy): domain Bacteria; phylum Pseudomonadota; class Gammaproteobacteria; order Pseudomonadales; family Pseudomonadaceae; genus Aquipseudomonas; species Aquipseudomonas orientalis. Next base: position 923,560 of record NZ_JYLM01000001.1, read on the forward strand.
GAGGCCGTGCAGGCTGAAATCGCCATCGCGGGTGCGGTTATAGGCGCGATGCAGGCGGCGGTTCAGCGCCAGGATCAGTGCCACGGCGTGCTCGGCCACGGCGTGGGGCGAGTAGGCCGGTACGCGCACAACGCTCAGGCCCAGACGCTGGGCGGCGCGCAGGTCGACATGGTTGTAGCCGGCCGAGCGCAACGCAATCAGACGCGTGCCACCTTTGGCCAGTTGCTCGAGCACCGGGGCGCTGAGGTCATCGTTGATAAAGGCGCAGACCACCTCGTGGTGTTCGGCCAGGGCCACGGTGTCGAGGTTGAGGCGGGCGGGCTGGAATTGCAGTTCGATGCCCGGGGGGCGCGGCTCAGCGAGAAAACTGTCGCGGTCGTAAGTTTGGCTGCTGAAAAGAATGACGCGCATGACTAAAAAGCTCCCTGCAATTCATAGGTTGGAAATTGACCAAATGTGGGAGGGGGCAAGCCCTAATGCCTGTAGGAGCGAGCTTGCTCGCGAAAAACGTCAACGATAACGCGTGCTTCCTGAATGAGCGCGGTGCCTGAGAGTTTTTCGCGAGCAAGCTCGCTCCTACAGGCATCAAGGCAAGCCCCACATGAAAATAGCCTCAGGCGCTGACCCGCGCTTCACTGGCCAGCCGTGCAATCGCCATGTCCAGTTCGTCCAGTGCGGCCATGGCCTTGGCGTCGTCCTGCTTGAGCAGGGTTTCGGCGCGTTGACAGGCCGCGCGCAATTGCGGCACACCGCAGTAGCGCGTGGCGCCATGCAGGCGATGGACGCGTTCGATCAGGGCATGATTGTCATTGGCTTCACGCGCCACCGTAATCGCCAGGCGATCGGCTTCCAGGGAGGCCAGCAGCATGGCAAGCATGTCGGCTGCCAGGTCCGCCTTGTTGGCGGCCAGGCGCAGGCCTTCCTCATGGTCCAGCACCAGCAGTTGCACGCCTGGGCCGAGGCCTTCGGGGAGGCGCTCCGGGCCTTGGTTGCGCAGGGCCAGGCCGGTCCATTTCAGCACCACCTGGGCCAGTTGCCGCTCGCTGATGGGTTTGGTCAGGTAATCGTCCATGCCGCTTTGCAGCAGGGCGCGTTTTTCGTTGGCCATGGCATGGGCGGTGAGGGCGACTATCGGCAGCGGCGTGCCATGGCGTTCGCTTTCCCATTGGCGAATCGCTTCGGTGCTCTGGCGTCCGTCCATGCCGGGCATCTGCACGTCCATCAACACCAGATCGTAGGTTTCCTGCTTCACGGCGTCAATCGCCGCGTAGCCGCTTTCCACGGCCTGCACCTTGGCGCCCATGTCTTCGAGCAGGGTTTGCACCAGCAACAGGTTCGCCGGGTTATCGTCCACGCACAGCACACGCGGCGCACGGCTGGACAAGGGTTCGCCCGGTTCGCTGCGCGAGGGGCGCGGGCTGATCAGGTCGGCCAGGGACCGGCGCAGCTTGCGCGTACACGCGGGCTTGGCCTGCAACTGGCTGTTGGGGTTGGGCACCGACTGGTTGAACAACATCTGCTCGGTCGTCGGGCACAGCACCAGCACCTTGCAGCCCAGGTGTTCGAGGTCCCACAAGTGCTGGTTGAGGCGCTCGGGCGGGATGTCATTGGCGGTGACGCCGAGCACCGCCAGGTCAATCGCCTGTTCGGTCTGGTGCGCGCTGGTAATGCCATTGGTCAGGCTTTCCAGCGTATTGAACGGGGTTACCTCCAGGCCGCAGTCTTCCAACTGGTGTTGCAGGGCCTGGCGCGCCAGTTCGTGGTTCTCCAATACGGCCACCCGGCGCCCGAGCAACGGCGCGCTGGGCAAGTCTTCAATGTCGTCGCGGGTCTTGGGCAGGTTCAGGCTGATCCAGAACTCCGAGCCTTCGCCCGGTGTGCTGTCCACGCCGATTTCGCCGCCCATCTGTTCGATCAGGCGCTTGGAGATCACCAGGCCCAGACCGGTGCCGCCCGGCTGGCGCGACAGTGAATTGTCGGCCTGACTGAAGGCCTGGAACAGCGCGCGCACATCCTGGTTGGACAGACCGATGCCGGTGTCCTGCACGCTGATGCGCAGTTGCACGCTGTCTTCCTGTTCGTCCTCGATCATCGCCCGGGCAACGATGGTGCCTTCGCGGGTGAACTTGATCGCGTTGCTGATCAGGTTGGTCAGGATCTGCTTGAGGCGCAGCGGGTCGCCCACCAGTGACAACGGGGTGTCGCGGTAGACCAGGCTGACCAGTTCGAGCTGTTTGGCGTGGGCGGCGGGAGCGAGGATGGTCAGGGTGTCTTGCAGCAGGTCGCGCAGGTTGAAGGGCACGCTGTCGAGCACCAGTTTGCCGGCTTCGATCTTCGAGAAGTCGAGGATTTCGTTGATGATGCCCAACAGGTTGTCGGCGGATTTTTCGATGGTGCCCAGGTAATCCAGCTGACGCGGCGACAGCTCGCTTTTTTGCAGCAGGTGGGTGAACCCCAGGATGCCATTGAGCGGGGTGCGGATCTCATGGCTCATATTGGCCAGAAACTCCGATTTGATCCGGCTGGCTTCCAGGGCTTCCTTGCGGGCCAGGTCCAGCTCGATGTTCTGGATTTCGATGGTTTCCAGGTTCTGGCGCACGTCCTCGGTGGCCTGGTCGATGCTGTGTTGCAGTTCTTCCTGGGCGTTTTGCAGGGTTTCGGCCATGCGGTTGATGCCCGACGCCAATTGATCCAGCTCCTGGCTGCCCAATGGAGGCAGGCGGGTTTCCAGGTTGCCGTCCTTGAGTTGGGCCACGGCTTGCTTGATCTGGCCGATCGGCGAATTGATGGTGCGGCTGATGCGCAGGGCCAGCGCTGCGGTGCAGATCAAGCCGATGGCGATCAACAGCAGGCTGGCGAACAGGCTGCGATAGCCGCGCAGCAACATGCCGTTGTGGGACAGCTCCACTTCGACCCAGCCCAACAGGCGGTCGGACTCATCCGGAATCAGCTCGCCCGCCAGGTTGCGATGGCGGCCAAACACGGGCATGAGGTAGCGGGTGGCATCATTGCCGGTGCGTTGCAGCAGGTGCGAGCTGTTGCCGGTGGGCGGTTGATTGAGCATGGTCGGGCCGGCATGGGCCAGGGACGAGCGGTCCGGCGCCAGGATCGACACCGTACGCACATCCGGTTGTTCCAGGGATTGGGTCGCGATGCGTTCCAGCAGATCGGTGTTCCGGCTGCTCAGGGCGGGCGCGACCAGCGGCGCCAACTGCTCGGCGATCATTTCGCCGCGTTGCAGCAATTGAGTCTGCAGTTCGGAAAGCTGCATCCAGGTGAAGTAGCCGCCCAACAACAGGGCCATCAGGCTGGTCGGCAATAAAGTCAGCAACAGTACGCGGCCTTTTATTCCCATTCTTCTAAGCACGCCACTCTCCTGCTACCACATTGATATCAATCATCCACGCGGGCATCCGGCCCGCGCCACTTGCGCAGTGTAGCCATTTGCGCAGCCAGGAATCTCGTAAATTAATGACACATGGCAATCTTCGGGCCATTCGGCGCTGACCGGCGATTGCCTGTAACACTTTAATCTTGAATAATCAGTCATTGAGAATGACTTGCAGACGCTAATGAATCCCGCAGCCGTTGGCCTACCCAGCATCCTGACCATCGAAGATGACCCCGTACTGGGCGCCTACGTCCACGAGCATCTGGGCCGCAGCGGCTTTCAGGTCACCTGGTGCCGAAATGGCCAGCAAGGCCTGCAACTGGCCTGCGACCAGCGCTTCGACCTGGTGCTGATGGATGTCCTGCTGCCGGGGCTGGACGGGCTGTCGATCCTCACCCACTTGCGCCAGAGTCATGCCATGCCGGTGATCCTGATGTCGGCCCTGGGCGCCGAAGCCGACCGTATCAGCGGCTTTCGCCTGGGCGCGGACGATTATCTGCCCAAGCCGTTCAGCATGATTGAACTGCGGGTACGCATCGAAGCCATTCTGCGGCGGGTGGCCCTGGATCGCCGTCCCCAGCCGAGCCTTGCGCCTTTGCGCGAGGATGGGCAGGTACTGCGGTTTGACGATGCGCTGTGCGACGTCCGCTACCACGCGCACTGGGCGGGCCTGACGCGCAGTGAATACCGTCTGTTGGAGACCTTGCATCGCAATGCTGAAGAGGTGCTTAGCAAAGCCTTCCTTTATCAGCACGTGCTGCAGCGCGGTTATGCGCCGCACGACCGCAGTCTCGACATGCATGTGAGCCAGATTCGCCGCAAGCTCAAGGCGGTCGGCTACACCGAGCGCGAAGTGCGTACGGTGTGGGGCAAGGGCTACGTGCTGAGCGGTCACGATGAAGACCTTTGAGCGGTTGCCGGGCAGACACTCGTTATTCTGGAAGCTGGCCTGCCTGTTGATCGCCTTTTGTTTGCTGATGATCTGGCTCAGTTGGTCCTGGGGCCGGTACATGGAGCAGCAGAATGCCTACCTCTCCGAGGAGGCGCGCGACACGCTGCGCGGCTATGCGGCGGGCGCCGAGCTGGCCTGGAGCACCCAGGGCAGTGCAGGTGTGGACGCCTGGTTGCAGCAGATGGCTGGGCGTGAGACCACCTGGCTCGGCGTCATCGGCAATGACTTGCAATCCCTCGGCAGCGCACCGTTGAGCGACAGGGAAAGCCAGCGGCTGACCTTTCTGCGCGGGCTGGACTGGCCGGTGAGCCGCCATGCCAAAGGCCCGCCATGGTTGAAGGTCGCGTTTCCAGTTAGCCCTGATGCGGGGTCACTGGTGATCGAACTGCCCAAACGCTTCATGCCGGGGCGTTATCAAGTGTTCTGGCGGATCATCACCAACGGCGTGATTCCCGGGCTGTTTACCTTGTTGTTGTGTATCGGCCTGTATCGATTGCTGATCATGCCGCTCAATCAACTGCGCGAGCAGGCCAATGCCTGGCGTGCCGATCAATTGAATGCGCGGATGTCCCGTGACGCGACCAGCCGCCAGGATGAATTGGGTGAGCTGGGACGCGCCTTTGACCATATGTCCGAACGCTTGCAGGGCACGGTGCAGTTGCAGCAACAGTTGCTGCGGGACATGTCCCATGAATTGCGCACGCCCTTGAGCCGATTGCGGGTGGCCTGTGACAGCGAGCAGGACCTGGCGCAGTTGCGCGAACGCCTGAACCGGGAAATCGACGCCATGCAGCGCCTGGTGGAAGACAGCCTGCAACTGGCCTGGCTGGACAGCGACAGGGCGCCGCTGCCCCACGAAGACATTCAACTGCCGGCGCTGTGGGACATGCTGCGCGAAAACGCCTGTTTTGAAAGCGATTGGCCGGCATCCCGCTTGCCGTGCCTGTTGCCAGCCGAATGCTGGGTGCGCGGTAACCTCAACGCACTGGCCCAGGCTCTGGAAAACGTTTTGCGTAACGCAATACGCCACTCTCCGGCTCAGGGGTGGGTGACATTGGACGGCGCGCGCGAGGGCGACTACTGGCATATCTGGCTGGAGGATCAGGGGGGCGGCATCGATGAGGCTGATCTGGAGCGTATCTTCGCGCCCTTCATCCGGTTGGACGGGTCACGGCCCGGCGACGGCGGCTTCGGCCTGGGCTTGAGCATTGCGCGCAACGCCGTCCAGCGTCAGGGCGGGCGTATCTGGGCGCAAAATTCCGGGCAGGGCCTGCGCGTACATCTGCACCTGCCCGCGCGTTAGCCCTCAGCGGCGGCGCAGTTTGCGTTTCTGCCACTGGTGCGCGACCCACCAGCGCCAATACCCCATGGTCAGGCAGTAGGCCAGGGCACCCAGTACCAATCCGCATACCACCGAGCCCAGCAGGAACGGTTGCCACATCGTGCTCAACTCGCCGCTGATCCATTCCCAGGTGAGGTTGTCGGGGAGGCTGCGTGGCGGCACGTTCATCAACCAGGCACCGGTCATGTAGGTGCAGAAAAACACCACCGGCATCGTGATCGGATTGGTCAGCCAAACCAGGCTGACGGCGATCGGCATGTTGCCGCGCACCACGATCGCCAGGATCGCGGCCAGCAACATCTGCAGGGGGATGGGGATAAACGCGGCGAACAACCCCACCGCCATGGCGCGGGCCACCGAGTGTCGGTTCAGGTGCCAGAGGTTCGGGTCATGCAGCAGGGTGCCAAGAAACTGTAATGACTTGTGTTCCCTGATGCTGCTGGGGTCGGGCATGTACCGTTTGAATAAGCGCCGGGGCATAAGGGGTCCAGGTCAGTTCGAGGGGCAAGTATGCGCGCATTCTATAAACAGAAAATTCAGACTTTGTGACAAAACATCAAAGGCGCTGCGGGGAACCCCGGCTAAGACTGAGTGAATCATTGAAAGGAATGATTCATGAGGACAGGGATGTTCACGCTGGCGCTGGGGTTGCTGACCCTGCGCCTGCTTCCGGCGTTGCCGCCTACCGGATGGCTGTTGGCCATGCTGGTGTTGGCCTTGATGCTGTTGCCGTTTCGCACCTATCCGCTGGCGTTTTTCCTGGTGGGTTTGAGCTGGGCGTGCATCAGCGCGCAGTGGGCACTGGATGATCGATTGCGACCGGCGCTGGAAGGCGAGACGCGTTGGCTGGAGGGGCGTGTGGTCGGGTTGCCGCAACAGACGGACACCGGCGTGCGCTTTGAACTGGCCGACAGCCGGTCGCGCAAAACCCGGCTGCCCAAGCGCATCCGTGTGTCCTGGCATGGCGGGCCGCCGGTGCGCAGTGGGGAACGCTGGCGCTTGGCTGTCACGCTCAAACGGCCGTCCGGCCTGCTCAATTTTCATGGTTTTGATCACGAGGCCTGGCTGCTGGCGCAACGTATTGGGGCCACGGGCTCGGTGAAAGACGGCGTGCGCCTGGCGCCGGCCCGCAACGCATGGCGCGACGGCCTGCGCCAACGCCTGATGGCCAGCGATGCGTACACCCATGAAGCAGCGCTGGCGGCGTTGGTGCTGGGTGACGGTTCCGGGCTGCGAGCGGAGCAATGGCAGGTGTTGCAAGACACCGGCACCGTGCACCTGCTGGTCATTTCCGGCCAACACATTGGCTTGCTGGCCGGGCTGATCTACGCACTGGTGGCCGGGATGGCACGTTACGGTTGCTGGCCGCGCAAACTGCCATGGCTGCCGTGGGCCTGCGGCCTGGCCTTTGTCGCCGCGCTGGGCTATGGCCTGCTGGCGGGGTTCGGTGTGCCGGTGCAGCGGGCCTGCGTGATGGTCGGGCTGGTGTTGCTCTGGCGGCTGCGCTTTCGGCATTTGGGCGCTTGGTGGCCATTATTGCTGGCGTTCAACGGCGTACTGCTGCTTGAGCCCCTGGCCAGCCTGCAGCCGGGCTTCTGGTTGTCATTTGCCGCAGTTGCGGTCCTGGTCCTGACCTTCGGCGGGCGGCTGGGACCCTGGAGTGTCTGGCAGGCATGGACGCGTCCCCAGTGGCTGATTGCTATCGGCTTGTTTCCAGTCCTGCTGGTGCTGGGGTTACCCATCAGCCTCACCGCGCCCGTGGCCAATTTGTTTGCGGTGCCCTGGATCAGTCTGGTGGTGTTGCCTCTGGCGCTCATGGGCACGGTACTGCTGTGGGTGCCGTTGGCCGGTGACGGCCTGCTCTGGTTGGCCGGCGGGGCGTTGGAGGGGTGGTTCAAGATGCTGGCCCTGCTGGCCGGGCAGTTGCCGGCCTGGACGCCGACCCAGGTGCCGCTGGCGTATTGGCTGGTCAGCCTGGTGGGCGCGGTGATGCTGCTGCTGCCCAAGGGCGTGCCGTTTCGGTTGCTGGGCTGGCCCATGCTGTTGCTGGCGGTGTTTCCACCCAGGGAATCGGTACCCCATGGGCAGGTGATGGTGGTGCAGCTGGATGTCGGCCAGGGGCAGGCGCTGATCCTGCGCACCCGCAATCATGCCTTGCTTTACGATGCCGGGCCTCGCTCCGGGTCGGTCGATCTGGGCGCACGCGTGGTCGTGCCGTCGTTGAAAAAATTCGGGATAATGCGGCTCGACATGCTGCTGCTGAGCCACGCCGACGCCGATCACGCCGGTGGCGCGGCAGCTATTGTCCGTGGGCTGCCCGTCAGGCGCGTGGTAGGCGGCGAAACCGAGGGGTTGCCGGCTTTTCTGGAGACTGAGCCTTGTATCAGTGGCGAGCGCTGGGAGTGGGACGGTGTGGCATTCACGTTATGGCAGTGGTCTGACGCCATAGGTGGCAATCCAAAGTCCTGTGTATTGCAAGTGCAGGCCAATGGCGAACGGCTGCTGCTCACCGGCGATATCGACAGCGCGGCCGAGCGCGCCTTGCTCGAAACGCCACTGGCGGTGCCAACCGATTGGCTGCAAGCGCCCCATCATGGTAGCCGCAGCTCGTCATCCAGGCCCTTTGTACAGCGGCTTGCGCCCAGGTCGGTGCTGATTTCCCGGGGCCGGGGCAACGCCTTCGGTCATCCCCATTCGCAAGTGATAGAGCGCTATCAGGCCCAGGGCAGCCGACTGTACGACAGCGCCGAACACGGGGCCGTGCGTTTTCAGCTCGGTGCCTTTCAGCCGGCCATTGTTGCGCGCAGTCAACGCCGGTTCTGGCGCGAACCGTTACCGTAATCCGGCGTTACCAAACACCACAGGCCGCGACAGTCCGGTCTGCGGCCAACGAACCCCGCTGCCGAACCTATATGATAAAGTGGCGCACTTTTTCGAGGGGGCATTCACTGTGTGGGAATTGGTCAAATCCGGCGGCTGGATGATGTTGCCGATCATCATGAGTTCCATCGCCGCACTCGGCATCGTCGCCGAACGCCTGTGGACCCTGCGCGCCAGTCGCGTCACCCCCGAGCACCTGCTGGGGCAAGTCTGGGGCTGGATCAAGAACAAGCAACTCGACAAGCAGAAGCTCAAGGAACTGCGCGCCAATTCTCCATTGGGTGAAATCCTTGCCGCCGGGCTTGCCAACTCCAAGCATGGTCGCGAGATCATGAAAGAGTGCATCGAGGAAGCCGCCGCGCGGGTAATCCATGAGTTGGAGCGCTATATCAACGCCCTCGGCACCATCGCCGCCATGGCCCCGCTGCTCGGTTTGCTGGGCACGGTGCTGGGCATGATCGACATTTTCAGCTCGTTCATGGGCTCGGGCATGAGCACCAACGCCGCCGTGCTGGCCGGTGGTATTTCCAAGGCATTGATCACCACGGCTGCGGGCCTGATGGTGGGTATCCCTTCGGTGTTCTTCCACCGCTTCCTGCAACGGCGCATCGATGAACTGGTGGTCGGCATGGAACAGGAAGCCATCAAGCTGGTGGAAGTGGTGCAGGGCGACCGTGATGTGGACCTGGTCGAGGGCAAAGCGTGAAATTTCGCCGCAAGCAACGGGAAAATGTCGATATCAACCTCGCGTCACTGATTGACGTGGTGTTCATCCTGCTGCTGTTCTTTGTCGTCACCACCACGTTCACCCGGGAAACCCAGCTGCGCGTCGACTTGCCCGAAGCCGTCAGCGGCTCGCCGGCCGAAGACCAGCAGGTCAAGCAACTGGACATTGCCATCAGCGCCGATGGCGTGTTTTCGGTGAATAACCAATTGCTGGAGAAAAACGACCTGTCCACCTTGATGGAGGCCTTGCAGAAGGAGTCCGGCGGCGACACCAACCTGCCACTGTCGATCAGTGCCGACGGCAAGACCCAGCACCAGGCTGTGATTACCGCGATGGACGCCGCCGGCAAGCTCGGTTTCAGCCATCTGCGCATGACCACCGTCGAGGCGGCGAGCCCACCCTGATGGCCATGTCCGATCGTTTGCTCAAGGCCTGGTACGAGGGCCATCCGGCGCTCGTGCTGTTACGGCCGCTGGAGTCGTTGTATCGCCGCGTGGTGCAGCGCAAGCGCGCGCGCTTCCTGGCGGGCGAGGGCGCTATTTACCGGTCACCGGTGCCCGTTGTGGTCGTGGGTAATATCACCGTGGGCGGCACTGGCAAGACGCCGCTGATCCTGTGGATGATCGAGCACTGTCGGCGCAGCGGCTTGCGCGTAGGCGTGGTCAGCCGCGGGTATGGCGCCAAGCCGCCGCAGTTGCCCTGGCGGGTCGAGGCCAGCCAGAGTGCCGAAGTCGCCGGCGACGAACCCTTGCTGATCGTGCAGCGCTGCGGTGTCCCGTTGATGATCGATCCGGACCGCAGCCGCGCGGTGAAAGCGCTGTTGGCCAGCGAAACCCTGGACCTGATTCTTTCCGACGACGGCCTGCAACACTACCGTCTGGCTCGCGATCTCGAGCTGGTATTGATCGATGCCGCCCGTGGCCTGGGCAATCGCCGTTGCCTGCCGGCCGGACCGTTGCGCGAGCCGGTCGAGCGCCTGCACAGCGTGGATGCACTGCTCTACAACGGTGCCGCCGAGGATCGTGAAGGCGGCTTTGCCTTTCGCCTGCAGCCTGCCGCGCTGGTCAACCTGCACAGCGGCGAGCGGCAGCCGGTCCCCCATTTTCCGGTTGGCCAGGCGGTACACGCGGTTGCCGGTATCGGCAATCCGCAACGTTTCTTCAATACCCTTGAAACGCTACACTGGCAGCCGATCCCCCATGCGTTTGCCGACCACGCGCCCTACAGCGCCGAGGTGTTGGATTTCACACCGCGTTTGCCGCTGGTCATGACTGAAAAGGACGCGGTGAAGTGCCGCGCCTTCGCCCGGCCCGACTGGTGGTACCTTGCGGTGGATGCGCTGCCGTCGCCGGCGTTTGTCGCCTGGTTCGACACGCAACTGATGCGCCTGCTGCCCAACCGTCTTTTGCCTTAAACCGTTTATTTCCAGGACATACTCATGGACACCAAACTGCTCGACATCCTTGCTTGCCCGATCTGCAAAGGCCCGCTCAAGCTCAGCGCCGACAAAACCGAGCTGATCAGCAAAGGCGCCGGCCTGGCTTACCCGATCCGTGACGGCATTCCGGTGATGCTCGAAAGCGAAGCCCGCACCCTGACGACCGATGAGCGCCTGGATAAATGACTACCGCCTTCACCGTGGTGATTCCCTCGCGCTATGCGTCGACACGCCTGCCGGGCAAGCCGCTGCAAATGATCGGCGCCAAGCCGATGATCCAGCTGGTATGGGAACAGGCCTGCAAAAGCAGCGCCGAACGTGTAGTGGTGGCGACCGATGATCCGCGCATCATCGACGCCTGCAAAGGTTTCGGCGCCGAGGCGGTGCTGACTCGCGAAGACCATAATTCCGGTACCGATCGCCTGGCCGAAGTGGCGACGCAACTGGGCCTGGCGCCCGACGCCATCGTGGTGAACGTGCAAGGGGACGAGCCGTTGATCCCGCCCAGCGTCATCGACCAGGTCGCCGCCAATCTGGCGGCCCATGGCGAAGCGCGCATGGCGACCCTGGCCGAACCGATCGAAGACAGTGAAACCTTGTTCAACCCGAACGTGGTGAAGGTGGTCAGCGATATCAACGGCCTGGCGCTGACGTTCAGCCGTTCGACCCTGCCCTGGGCGCGCGATGCCTTCGCCAGCAACCCCGGCGTATTGCCGCCAGGCGTGCCGTACCGTCGCCATATCGGCATCTACGCCTATCGCGCCGGCTTCCTGCATGACTTCGTCAGCTGGGGCCCATGCTGGTTGGAAAACACCGAATCCCTGGAGCAACTGCGGGCGTTGTGGCACGGCGTGCGTATCCACGTGGGCGATGCGCTGGAAGCCCCTCCTGCAGGCGTCGATACCCAGGAAGACCTTGAGCGCGTCCGTCGCCTGCTGGGGGCTTGATGGAAGTCCTGTTTGTCTGCCTGGGCAATATCTGCCGTTCGCCCACCGCAGAAGGCGTCTTGCGCCATAAGTTGCGCGAAGCAGGCTTGGCCGGCCAGGTTGAAGTGGCGTCGGCGGGGACGGGGGAGTGGCATATCGGCAACCCACCGGACCTGCGCAGCCAACGTGCGGCGCTGGCGCGGGGCTATGACTTGTCAGCCCAGCGTGCCCAACAGGTCTGCCGCGCTGACTTTGCGCGCTACGACCTGATCCTGGCCATGGACCACAGCAACCTGCTCAACCTCAAAAGCATGCAGCCCGCGCAGGGTAAGGCGCAGCTGGATTTGTTCCTGCGCCGCTTCGACGGTGAAGTGGACGAAGTGCCAGACCCGTACTACGAAGGCGAACAAGGCTTTGACCGGGTGCTGGACCTGATCGAGCGCGCCTGTGATGCATTGGTGATCGAATTGAAGGGGCGGTTATGACCTTGCAAGTCCTTGCGCAGGTATCGCTCAAGCCATTCAACAGTTTCGGCATCGACGTACGCGCACAGTTATTTGCCGAGGCCCGCAGCGATGCAGATGTGCATCAAGCCCTGGCCTACGCCGAGGCGCACAGTGTGCCGCTGCTGGTGATCGGTGGCGGCAGCAACCTGCTGCTGACTCGGGACGTACCTGCGCTGGTGTTGCGCATGGCGACCCAAGGCATTCGCGTGCTGCACGATGATGGCATGCACGTGGTGGTCGAAGCCGAGGCGGGCGAAGCCTGGCACCCCTTTGTGTCGTGGACCCTTGAACAGGGCTTTTGCGGCCTGGAAAACCTCAGCTTGATCCCCGGCACGGTCGGCGCCGCGCCGATGCAAAACATCGGCGCCTACGGTGTCGAGATCAAGGATGTGTTTGCCGGCCTCACAGCGCTGGATCGCCAGACGGGCGAACTGCGGGATTTCAGCCTGGACGAATGCAAGTTTGCCTACCGCGACAGTCTGTTCAAGCATGAAGTCGGGCGTTGGTTGATCCTGCGGGTACGCTTCGCCCTGAGTCGCGCCAGTCACCTGAAACTCGACTACGGCCCGGTGCAACAGCGCCTGGCCGCGCAGGGCATCACCGAGGCCACGCCGAAGGATGTGAGCCAGGCGATCTGCAGTATTCGCCGCGAAAAATTGCCGGACCCGGCAGAGCTGGGCAATGCCGGCAGCTTTTTCAAAAACCCGCTGGTGCCCCAGGCTTTGGCTGCCGAGCTGAAAAGCCGGTATCCGGACCTTGTGGCCTACCCTCAGGCAGACGGGCAAGCGAAGCTCGCTGCCGGCTGGCTGATCGACAAGGCGGGTTGGAAGGGCTTTCGTGAGGGCGATGCCGGCGTGCATAAGATGCAAGCGCTGGTGCTGGTGAACTACGGCTCAGCCACCGGACGGGATATTGCCAACCTGGCGCTGCGTATCCAGCAGGACATTGCCGAGCGTTTCGGGGTCGAGCTTGAGATGGAACCTAACCAGTACTGACTGGTGTTTCCCCAGAAATGAAAAAGCCCCGTATCTCGCGATACGGGGCTTTTTTATAGCGCTGACAATCAGTCGTCACGGCTCATGATGCCGAAGATCTGCAACAGGCTGATAAACAGGTTGTAGATCGACACATACAGGCTGATGGTCGCCATGATGTAGTTACGCTCACCACCGTGGATGATGGCGCTGGTCTGGAACAGGATGCACACCGAGGAGAACAGCACGAAACCTGCGCTGATCGCCAGTTGCAGCCCGCTGATCTGGAAGAACATGCCCGCTACCACCGCCGCCAGCAACACGAAGAAACCGGCGGTGATGAAGCCACCCAGGAAGCTCATGTCCTTGCGGCTGATCAGCACGTACGCCGACAGGCCACCAAACACCAGGGCGGTCATGGCAAATGCCGAACTCACCACTTCCGCACCGCCGGCCATGCCGAGGTAACGGTTAAGGATCGGGCCGAGGATAAAACCCATGAAACCGGTCAAGGCAAAGGCCGACACCAGGCCCCAGGCCGAGTCGCGCAGCTTGTTGGTCAGGAAGAACAGACCATAGAAGCCGATCAGCACGACAAAGATATTCGGGTAACCGACGCGCATCTGCTGGGCCACGTAAGCCATCACGCCGCTGAATGCGAGGGTAAGGGCGAGCAGGCCGTACGTATTGCGCAACACGCGGCTGACTTCAAGCTGCTCAGCCTGCGCGTTGCCATTCACTGCGTAATTCTGTTCGCGCATGGCGACACTCCTTCAGTTTTGAAACGTTCAGTCGCAAAGATCATAACAGACGCTCTGTAACAAGCTATGCAGAGAGTTTGACAGTGTGTTTCATTCGGGTATTATGGCGCCCGCTGAGACGGGATGAGCGACTATAATCCTGTGATGCGCAAGGGAAATTGGCAGAGTGGTTGAATGCACCGGTCTTGAAAACCGGCGAACGTTAATAGCGTTCCCAGGGTTCGAATCCCTGGTTTCCCGCCAAACATCAAAGAGAAATCCCGCGAGCAAACGCTCAGCGGGATTTTTTTTGCCCGCGATTCCGCCGTGTCAGGACTGTCCGCGCAATTGCCCCATTAAATCCGTGGTCTTCCTGACGAGCTTTTACTCGTCACCTCGCTGTTTTTTTACTACCATCGTTAATCTGCGTACTCAAGGAAGAGCGGCCGAGCGCCTTGAGGCTGGTAGAAATTCATACTCGATCTTGAATGAGTCATGACTTTTACCCAGAACCTAACGACTCAGCTAACCGAAATGACCTGTTGGTGGAACCGATGAATAAAATGTGTGGCATCGTTGCAGTGCTAGGGATTGCCCTCTCGGGATGCGCTATTAAAACTCCAGAAAAACCTGAAGTGACACCACCTCCTGCCGTCGTCCAGCAAGAAGCGCCTGAAGCCGCAACTCCGGCACCCGCACAATCGCCTGCGCGATATGAGGCTGCACCTGCGAACGCCAGTGCTTACGCCGCAGTGCCTTACTCACCGCAGGCGGCAGAGCCAGAGCAAGAGCCGGAATCAGAGACAAAACTCAACCAGAATCGCGCTGAGCAGTGCCGTAAAGAGCTGGACGTTCTAAAGGTTTACAACAAAGCGTCTTACGAAAAATACGAAGTCGAATACCAGGCCATTGCCAGCAAGACCGCCAAATACATGGAAGTTAAAGACTCACTGGGTGCCGATTTGAACTATATGGTTATGCCTGCCTATCAATTTCAAATTCGTGAGTTCTGCTTCCGAGTGAAGACCCGTCTGTCGGAGCTTGTGCTTCGCCAAGCGAAATAATAACTCCACTTCAGGGTGCGTTTTTCGCCAGGTGAGGAAGTTTTGAAAAGACTTCCATATCGGGTGAAATACTCGCCTCGCTCGAATCGAGCGGTTAAGTATCCGTAAAGCCAATTGCCTTCGGCGCTGCCGAAGGCGTGAGGCATCCTTCCCCGGCTATGAATGCGCGATGGCCTGCACCGCCAGCGGCAGTTCAATGCTACTTTGGTCGTCGAGATTAATACGATGCACGACGCCAATTTTTTGAATATTTACTTGCGGATGGTTAACTCTTTTTCAGGTAATGGCCGGTCGCGCGCAGGCAGGTCGACCTCTGGAATTTTACAATCTCCGGTCCGACAGCGAGAGCTGCCATCAGGGTGCGGTAACCATGCCAAGTGCGGACGCCAGCGGCAAAAAAGGCGGTAGCCAAGGTTAAACAGCGGCCTGGTCAGCCGCCATGACAAAGGAGCAGCCCAGATGCCGAGTCCCGCTGCTCGCCAGCTCCAGAGGGTCGCGTCCAACCCCGTGACCCACGTTCCATCGTCGAACCTGGCGTGTAGCGATGACTCCATTTGAGCAATGGTGAAATCGACAGATTGGGCATCAAAGGCTGGATGACTGATGTCAACAAAATGGAGGCGATCTGGTGATGCACGCGCACGCAGGATTTTAATCTCTCGAGCGCAGAGTGGGCATTCACCGTCAAAATAAAGCGTCAGTGGCCATTTCATTCGCTCATACATTACAGATGTGTCCTGTACCGGTTTGGAAAAGTACGCTCAGCTGGTTCGCTGAACTTATTCTTGAATAAAAGAGCCACTGCTTGCTCAACCCTGTGGTCTCGGTACTCCCGGCACATCCATATTGATCTTGCGCCAGAAGGCTTCAGAGAAACTGTAAGCCGAGAAAGCGATCAGCCCTAATGCCATAACCAGCAAAATCAACCATCCGCCTGTCAGGCTCTGAAGCGCGTCCAGGGCTTCCTTCATACCAGGTGGATCCATGGCTTGATAATTGGAACCGCTGATTGCCAGTAGCAACGCAATCTCTATAAAGACGACTCCACGGGCTACCAGACCGAATCGAGATACCGGTCGGACATAGCGCATGATGTCTTCATCGGCCTCGAAATATTTCTCGAATGACGCTTTCCATCCCTTGATGAGGTGCGCAATACCTACACCAAGCGGCACGAGAGCGATCAAGTACACCAACAGGTTCGAGTGATCCCAGGATAACAACTGCGCAAGCCAGTCTTTGGTCTGACCTGAGGAGTTGCCCGGGCTTCTAACGCCGCTGATGAGTAGACCTGACGCAAAAAACGCCAGGGCGCCGTTGACTAACCCGCCCGCCAACAGACCACCGCGAATGACCAACCCTTTGAATGTGTTGCCGTGATGATCGACATCACGCGTAGCTTGCAGGACACGCCAGGCCGCGAATGCAAACAGTCCCGCGACCACAAGCCCAACTAAAAAATAGCCAAAGGGTTGGCTTAGCAATGCTTCCAAGCTTTTGTGGCTGTCTTTCGGTTTGGTTGAATCTTGTGCTGCGAGCAGCGCGAAGAGGCCGATGATGAAATAGAGCATACCCCGGGCGGCGTAGCCTCCCCGAGCGAGTATGACCAGGTTATGTTGCGCGGACATTCGATGTATTCCAGAGATTTTGATACAAGAGCAGACACCTGTTGCAGGGTGGGGTTCTGCGGCCGAGTCCTGTGCAGATGCCAACGGCCGGCTGCCGCGCCAGGCCGTGAGCAGAATGGATCATCACTCAACAGTGCAAATCCAGCGGTGATTATGCCGATAGGGCGCGCGGGTGAAGTGCACATCTGAAACCAGATTCAGGCCGCGCTTTTTCAATGCTTCGGTCAGTTGTACGAGTGTCTCTGCCTGGATAGTCATTGCTGTTACCTCGTCAGATTTCCTGCGTTCATAATTCTTGACCGAGGGGGCAGCTCGCTAATTCAAATTTTCTACAGCACTGATTGATGCCTGCTGAAAGCGATTAATCTCAGTTCCCTGTAGTCCAGTGCTTATCCGAACCCGCGCCGCTGCACTTTTTTGCATTCTCCTGATCTACCTCTGTCCCAGCCATCTGAATCCTGCGGATGGCCAACAGCCACAGACCCGGTGCCGATGGTTCGAACGTCAATTGCTTTTATCTCCCGATGGCCGCTGTTGCTGGCTGCGCTGTTCGCGTTATCTACCAATGGCTGCAGCCAGCAACAGGGGCGTGACGTCGCCAGGCAGTTCAGCGAAGGCAAGCCTGATGAGTTTTTTCAAACCAGCGTTGATCGCATGGCCACCCTGGGCATGCGCGACAACCTGCAAAGCCTCTATCTGCTGATGAGCAAGCTTTACCTGCGCAACCCCAGCCAGTGGCGCCAGTCCGGTTACCCGGACGCGGTGACCGCTGCGCGCACCATTCGTCAGGCGATCGAAAACCGTCAGCCATTGCCTGCGCTGGGGGAGCGTCGTGACCTGGCGGCCTTGAGCTATTCCTTGAGCCCGGAGTTTCGTGGTGATCGGGTGGGGGCGTTCATCTACGCGATTGGCAGCATGCTCGTGACGGCACACGGTGGGCGCACGCAATTTTATGTGACCGACTCGATCAACCCGCAGTTTGTCAGCAATGCCGCGCGTAATATCGAGAAAGCCACCTGGCTGCTCGGCCAGCGCCAGGACGCCAACGGGGTGTTGCTGCTGTTTTCCAACGAGATTTCGGAGGAGGGCAGTAACCTCAGTTTCGCCGTCGAGTTCGGCAAGATTGTCGCGCGCCTGGACCTGCTGACCCAGATACTCGATGAGCGCTACCGACGCATTGGTCTCAACTATGCGCAGAGTCTGTTGCTGATGAATTTCTTGCCCGTGCAGTGACACACCGGCCCTATAAAATGGCTAATCAGTGCGGTGTTTCCCTTTCCTCTGTAGGAACTTGCCTTTCATGCCCTTGACCGCTTGAAACACGCCCCCGGTCAGCCCTAGCCTCGGACTTTTCTTAAACATGAGTGCCTACCTTGGGTAAGCGAAAAACGGTTTGGCCTACTGATCGCGAGATCCGCCTGCGATTTATCCTGTTTGCCGTCATCGACGCCGCGAGTGCCCAAGGGGTCGCTTCGGAACTGTTGTTACCCGCGCACAAACTGCTGCGCGACTCGCCGACGGAGGCGCAGCTACGCGACACCCTGGCCGACATCCTGGCCACCGATGAGATGTATGGTTTCAGATTCCCCATCGGTTCCGACGCTGACGATCTGATGCAGACACTGGAGTGGCCGGGCATGCAGGGCAGCGATTGATCATTGAGTTTTCTTTTAAATAATCCTGGTCCGATACGGCTGTGGGAAGGGTCCGTGACTTGAATCGCGCGTGACTTGGCGGGTGTGGGAATCTTCCCATGACTGCTCGCGTGCCGGCATTGCCGTGCATGCCCTTCGTATTTCAAGGACCTGCCCATGCTGTTGCGACAACCACCGCTGCTGTTCGCTGCCCTGACCCTCAGTTCGCTGGTACAGGCCGAAGACCTGCAGTTGGCGCCGGTCGAAGTCACCACGTCCGAAGCCAGTGCCGGCGAGATCGCCCAGGCACAGCTCAACAGCGTGCCCGGCGGCACCAACTTCATCGACATGGACAGCGTGCAGCAGGGGCGGATAAGCACCAACGAGGATGTCTTCAAGTACCAGGCCGGGGTGTACGCCAAGGCGGCCAATAATGAAGGGGTCAAATTGTCCATTCGCGGTTCGGGCTTGAACCGCAGCCCCGGTTCCCATGCCTCCGGCCTGTACGAAATGTTCGATGGCCTGCCGCTGACCGGTCCCGGCGGCACGCCCTATGAACTCAAGGACCCGTTATGGCAGAGCCGGGTGGAGGTGCTGCGCGGCGCCAACGGTTTCGATCAGGGCGCGCTGGCCCTGGGCGGCGCCGTCAACTACGTCACCCGCACCGGTTATGACGTGCCCAAACTGCAAGTGCGCTATGAGGCGGGCAGCCGCGGTTACGCCCAGCGTGAAATCAGTTCCGGCCAGGTGCTGGGAGATGCCGATTACTACATCAGCCTCACCGATTCGCAATCCGACGGTTACCAGCACCAGAGTGCCGGGACGGGCAAGGGCATCGCGGCCAACGTCGGCTATCGCTTCAACCCGAACCTGGAGACGCGCTTCTACCTGCGCTATCGCGAAACCACCAATGACACCCCGGGCAAGCTCACGCGCGAGCAGGTCAGCCATGACCCGCGTGCGGCCAACAGTCTCAACGCCGCCCGCGATTCCAAACGCTTGCAACCGGGTTCCACCTGGCTTGCCAACAAGACCACCTTGCAGTTGGATGACGCTTCGCGCATCGAGGTCGGGCTGGCCTATCACGATTACCCGATGGACCTGCGCGAAGGCACCAACCGCCTGAAAGTTGCCTACACCGACATCAGTGGCACGCTCAATTACATTCGCCAGGACAGCCTGTTCGGCCACGCCAGCAGCACCACGCTCGGCCTGCGCACCACCCAGGCGATGCCGAACAATGGCGCCTCGGAGTACGTGCGCGTCCCGGCCGGCAACACGGCGGGCTATGCCCCGGGCACCAAGACCCGTGACTACACCTATCTGGGCTCCGACACCGTGCTGCATATCGGCAACGAGCTGGAGCTGGTCCCCGACCTGTGGCTCACCACCGGCCTGGCCGCAATCCATACCCGCCGTGAAACCCAGGTCACCTATCCGGACGGCCAGGCACCGACTAGTCAGCACGATTGGGACTACGCGCCACGTGTCGGCCTGCGCTATGACTTCACCCCGCAATTGCAGGTCTACGGCAACCTGAGCCGTTCGGTCGAGCCGCCGCACGCCTGGTCGATGATCTGGGGTTCCAATAAATATTTCGCTGCCGGCAGCGGTGCGGCCACCGGCCTGCAGCGCGAAGGCGTGAAGTTGCGCAATCAAACCGCCACCACCCTGGAGATCGGCGGGCGCGGCGAGGCCTGGCTCGGCCAATGGGACCTGGCGCTCTACCGCTCCGAAGTGCGCCACGAACTGTTGACCGTGGAAACCCAGGCCCAGACCGCGACCGCCAGTGCCATCGTCGCCGAAGCCAATGCCAGCCCCACCGTGCATCAAGGCGTGGAACTGAGCCTGCTCAGCCCGCTGTGGGACGGCGGTCGCAACGGCCTGCTTGCGCTGCGCCAGGCCTATACGTTCAGCGACTTCCACTACCGCGACGATGACCGTTTCGGCGACAACACCTTGCCCCGCATCCCCAAGCACTATTACCAGGCGCAACTGCGCTACAGCCACCCGAGCGGTTTCTACACCAGCCTCAACACCGAGCACGCCTCGCGGGTGGCGGTGGACTACGCCAACTCCTACTACGCCCCGGCCTACAGCACCCTTGGCGCCACGTTCGGCTATGACGCGCCCAGGCAGGACTGGCAAGCCTGGGTCGACCTGCGCAACCTCACCAACCGCCGTTATGCCAACACCGTTACGCCGGGTTACGACGACAAAGGCATGGACTTAGCCCGTTCCACACCCGCCGACGGGCGTGGTGTCTACACCGGCGTGTCGTGGAGCTGGCGTTAAATCAACCTTCGTGCTGGCGCAGGCGCTTGTACAGGGTGTTTCGGCTCACCCCGAGCTCCCGCGCCAGGTGCGAAATGTTCCCGCCCACGGCTTCAAGGCGTCGGTTGAGGTCAAGGTCGTGATCCAGACGTTCGTGGCGGGGCAGCGGCGCTGTCTGCTTCAAGTCGGTAAAAAAATCATCGGGCAGGTGCTCCGGGCGGATCGGCTGTTCTTCGGCCATCGCCAACGCCACCTGCAACACACTGCTCACCTGACGCAAATTGCCCGGCCACGGGTGCTGTTCGAACAGCTTGAGCACCTCGGCACTCAGCCCGGCCCACTGGGTGGGCTCGCGGTGTTGCTGCCACAGTTGCAGGAACAGCGCCTGCTTGTCGCTGCGCTCGCGCAACGGCGGCAGCTCGAGGGTCAGGCCGCCGATGCGGTAATACAAATCCTCACGAAAGCGCCCGGCCTGTACCAACTCCCGTAGCGCTCGGTTGGTCGCCGAGATGATGCGCAGGTCCACCGGGAACACCTCGCTGCTGCCCACCGGTTGCACGCACCGCTCCTGCAGCACCCGCAGCAGGCGGGCCTGGGTGGGTAACGGCATATCGCCGATTTCATCGAGAAACAGGGTGCCCTTGTCGGCCTTGCGGATCAGGCCGATGCTGCCTTTTTGATTGGCGCCGGTGAACGCGCCTTTTTCATAGCCAAACAGTTCCGATTCCACCAGCTCGGCCGGAATGGCCGCACAGTTCACCGCGATCAACGCCTGCCGGCTGCGGGAGCTGGCCTGGTGCAGGGCTTTGACGAACACCTCCTTGCCCACGCCGGTTTCGCCGTGGATCAACAACGGAATGTCCTTCTCCAGCAGGCGCTCGGCCTGGCGCACGGCTTTTTCCACACGCGCGTCGCCAAAATGCAGGGTGGTGAGGTTGACCGCGGTCGGCTTCGACGGCGCAGGCTGATTGAACACCCGTGCCTGTACCGGCATCTGCCTGGGCCGCTTGAGCAGGCACTGGAAGCGATTGCGTCCCGCCGCTTGCAGGGAGAACGGCAGCCCCTCCGGCTGGTTCAACAACTCCAGCAGCGACACCTTGAACAGGCTGTCGATCATCACCCGCGACAAACTGATACCCAGCAGGTTGTCCGCCCGGCGGTTGGCCGACAGCACCTGGCCGCTTTCATCAAAGATCAACAGGCCCGCCCATTGGCTGTCCAGATTGCTCAGACCGGTGTTGAAGGTCAGCTGGAAATGCTCGCCGCGAAACAGGTTGAGGATCAGCCGGTTTTCCACGGTCTGGCTCATCATCTTGACCATGCCCAGGGTGTGGGAGGGCGGCAGGTAGCTGTCGCTGGACACATCCAGCACCGCAATGATTTCGCGTTGGGCGTCGAAAATCGGCGCCGCCGAACCGGTCATGAAGCGGTTGGCCTTGAGGAAGTGTTCGTCGTGCTCGATATGCACCGCCTGGGCGCAGGCCAGTGCGGTGCCGATGGCGTTGGTGCCGCTGGCGCTTTCCAGCCAGCTGGCGCCCGCGCTGAAACCACGGGCCAGCCCGGGCTCGATAAACCGCTGGGTGCCCCACGAGGTCAGGACCTGGCCCTGGTTGTCGGCCAGCATGATCAGGCAGTTGGAATTGCTCAGGATGTTTTCGTAGTAGGGCAGTACTTCCTGATGGGTGGTCTGCACCAGTGAATGCTGGCTCTCCAGCAACTGCCGAATGCCCTCTGCGGGCAATTGATCAAAGCTGGGAACGCTTTGGTGATCCAGCCCGAACGCGCGGCAACGGCGCCAGGAGTCCTGGATGATGGTGTCGTGAGCCAGTGGTTCGGCCATGGGGTGACCTTCATTTTTATTGTTATTGGGCTTACACAATTCAAACTATTGGAATGGGTTCAAGTGTGGGAGGGGGCTTGCCCCCGATAGCGGTGGGTCGGTCAGCATTGCTGTTACTGATGGACCGCCATCGGGGGCAAGCCCCCTCCCACATTGGATCTGTGTTGAACATTGAATCGAGTCCAGAGAGTGTTGTTCAGAACTGTTCATTGTCAACCCCGGCGGTGTTCAGTTGTTCAGCAAGATTGTTCACTCCTGAACATCGCCACTCACCCATTTCCTTATGCATCAAACGCTTGCAGTTTTGGCACGAAACTCGCTCTGACAAACGGCCAGATTCATTCCAATAATAAAAAGGTCGTGTCATGTCATTGACCCTGGAACATGTCTCCCGCGTCGTCGAAGGTCAAACCTGGATCGACGACGCCACCCTGCGTTTCGAGCCCGGCTCCTTCAACGTATTGCTCGGCCGTACCCTGTCCGGCAAGACCAGCCTGATGCGCCTGATGGCCGGGCTGGACAAGCCCGACAGCGGTCGCATCCTGATGAACGGGGTGGACGTCACCAACAAACCGGTACGCCTGCGCAACGTGTCGATGGTGTATCAACAGTTCATCAACTACCCGACCATGACCGTGTTCGAGAACATCGCCTCGCCGTTGCGCCAGGCCGGGGTGTCCAATGAGCTGATCCAGAGCAAGGTGCTGGAAACGGCGCGGATGCTGCGTATCGACAAATTCCTGCAACGCCATCCGCTGGAACTGTCCGGTGGTCAGCAGCAGCGTACGGCCATGGCCCGGGCCTTGGTCAAGGACGCCGAGCTGATTCTGTTCGATGAGCCCTTGGTCAACCTGGACTACAAGTTGCGCGAAGAACTGCGCCAGGAAATGCGCGAACTGTTCAAGGCGCGCCACACCATCGCGATTTACGCCACCACCGAACCGAACGAAGCCCTCGCGCTGGGCGGCACCACCACCATCCTTCACGAAGGCCGGGTGATCCAGAGCGGCAAGGCCGCCGAGGTCTATCACCAGCCGCAAAGCGTATTGGCGGCCGAGCTGTTCTCCGAGCCGCCGATCAACCTGATGCCGGGGCGCATCAGTGGCAATGAAGTGAGCTTCGCCAATTTTGTGCACTTTCCGCTCAATGTCGACCTGCGCTCCATCGGCGAAGGCGAATTCCGCTTTGGCGTACGCCCCAGTCATATCAGCCTGGTGCCGAGCAACGACGATGACCTGGAATTGGCGGTGACCGTGGAGGTGGCCGAAATCAGCGGTTCGGAAACCTTCCTGCATGTGCGCAGCGAACATTTCCTGCTGGTGCTGCACCTGCCGGGGGTGCATGAGTACGACGTCGACGCGCCGATTCGCGTGTATATCCCTACCCATAAACTGTTTGTGTTCGATGGCCAGGGCCGTTTGGTCCAGGCCCCCGGACGCCGTGTCGCGAGGGTTGCCTGATGGCCGAGATCCATTTGCGCAACCTGGCGCATAGCTACAGTTCTGCGCCAAGTGGTCCTGAGGACTACGCCATCCGGGAAATGAACCACGTGTGGGAGCAGGGCGGGGCCTACGCCTTGCTCGGGCCGTCGGGCTGCGGCAAGTCGACCTTGCTTAACATCATCTCCGGCCTGCTCAGCCCGTCCGAGGGCCAGGTGTTGTTCGACACCCAGGTGGTCAACGACCTCACCCCGGAAAAACGCAACATCGCCCAGGTGTTCCAGTTCCCGGTGGTGTACGACACCATGACGGTGTTCGACAACCTGGCGTTTCCCCTGCGCAACCAGGGCATGGCCGAGGCGAAAATTCACAGCAAGGTGCAGGAAATCGCTGAAGTCCTCGACTTGCAGAACCTGCTGAGCAAAAAAGCCCGCAACCTGACGGCTGACGAAAAACAGAAAGTCTCCATGGGCCGTGGCCTGGTGCGCGATGACGTGTCGGCGATCCTGTTCGATGAACCGCTGACGGTGATCGACCCGCACCTGAAATGGAAACTGCGGCGCAAGCTCAAGCAGATCCACGAGCAGTTCAATATCACCATGGTCTACGTCACCCACGACCAGTTGGAAGCCTCCACCTTCGCCGACAAGATCGCGGTGATGTACGGCGGGCAGATCGTGCAGTTCGGCACGCCGCGCGAGTTGTTCGAGCGCCCGAGCCACACCTTTGTCGGTTATTTCATCGGCAGCCCCGGGATGAATCTGATCGAGGTGCAGGCCGAGGCCGGCGGGGTGCGGTTTGCCAACACGTCGTTGCCATTGTCCGAGGCATTGCAGCGACGCCTTGATGCCACCGATTACAAAAAGCTTCAGGTGGGTATTCGTCCGGAGTTCATCCACGTGTGGGACGAGCCCAACCCTGACGCCCTGCAAGCCGACGTCATCCACGTGGAAGACTTGGGCACCTACAAGATCATGACCCTCAACCTCGACGGCGCCACGCTCAAAGTGCGCCTGGCCGAAGACAAACCAGTGCCCGAAGGCCGCGCCTGCATCAGCTTCCCCGCGCAATGGCTGATGCTCTACGCCGATGATTACCTGCTGGAGGTGCTGCCATGAACAAGGTGCAGAACAACAAGGCCTGGTGGCTGGTGCTGCCGGTGTTCCTGCTGGTGGCGTTCAGTGCGGTGATCCCGATGATGACCGTGGTCAATTACTCGGTGCAGGATATTTTTGACCAGTCCAGCCGCTACTTCGTCGGCGCCGACTGGTACAAACAGGTGCTGCTCGACCCGCGCCTGCACGACTCGCTGCTGCGCCAGTTCATCTACTCGGCCTGTGTGCTGCTGATTGAAATCCCCCTGGGCATCGCCATCGCCCTGACCATGCCCACCAAGGGGCGCTGGTCGTCACTGGTGTTGATCATCCTCGCCATTCCTCTGCTGATTCCATGGAACGTGGTCGGCACCATCTGGCAGATCTTCGGGCGCGCCGATATCGGCCTGCTTGGTTACAGCCTCAACGCCCTGGGCATCAGCTACAACTACGCGGCGAACACGGCGGATGCCTGGGTCACCGTGCTGGTGATGGATGTGTGGCACTGGACCTCCCTGGTGGCACTGCTCTGCTACTCGGGGCTGCGCGCGATTCCGGATGTGTACTACCAGGCGGCGCGGATCGATCGCGCCTCGGCCTGGGCGGTGTTCCGACATATCCAGTTGCCGAAGATGAAAAGCGTGCTGCTGATCGCGGTGATGCTGCGTTTCATGGACAGCTTCATGATCTACACCGAGCCGTTCGTACTCACCGGTGGCGGGCCGGGCAATGCCACCACGTTCCTGAGTCAGACCTTGACCCAGATGGCCATAGGTCAATTCGACCTGGGCCCGGCGGCGGCGTTTTCCCTGGTGTATTTCCTGATCATTCTGTTGGTGTCCTGGCTGTTCTACACCGCCATGACCCATTCCGACGCCAACCGCTGAGGCCGCCGACATGAGCAAACGCAAGCTTATTCCGCTGCTGATCTACATCCTGTTCCTGCTGGTGCCGATCTACTGGCTGCTGAACATGTCCTTCAAGAGCAACACCGAAATCCTCGGCGGGCTGACCCTGTTTCCGCAGGATTTCACCCTGGCCAACTACAAGGTGATCTTCACCGACCCCAGCTGGTACACCGGCTACCTCAACTCGTTGTACTACGTGAGCCTGAACACGGTGATTTCCCTGAGCGTGGCCTTGCCGGCGGCCTACGCCTTTTCGCGCTACCGTTTCCTCGGCGACAAGCACCTGTTCTTCTGGCTGCTGACCAACCGCATGGCGCCGCCGGCGGTGTTTCTGCTGCCGTTTTTCCAACTGTATTCGTCCATCGGCCTGTTCGATACGCACATCGCGGTGGCCCTGGCGCACTGCCTGTTCAACGTGCCGCTGGCGGTGTGGATCCTGGAAGGCTTCATGTCCGGTGTGCCCAAGGAAATCGACGAAACCGCCTACATCGACGGCTACTCGTTTCCCAAGTTCTTCGTGAAGATTTTCATCCCGCTGATCGGCTCCGGCATCGGGGTGACGGCGTTTTTCTGCTTCATGTTTTCCTGGGTCGAACTGCTGCTGGCGCGCACGCTGACCTCGGTCAATGCCAAGCCCATCGCGGCGGTGATGACGCGCACGGTGTCGGCCTCGGGTATCGATTGGGGCGTGCTGGCGGCGGCGGGGGTATTGACCATCCTGCCGGGCATGCTGGTGATCTGGTTTGTTCGCAACCACGTGGCCAAGGGCTTTGCCCTGGGCCGGGTCTAGAGGAATCGATGATGGAATGGATGGCCTGGACCACCCCCACAGCCCTGTTCTTTGGCGGCATCGCGCTGATTCTGGCGGGCATGACCACCTGGGAGTTGCGCTCGCCGAGTATCCCTCGGCGCGGTTTTCTGCCGATCAGCACCACCCGTGGTGATCGCTTGTTTATCGGTCTTCTCGGCAGCGCCTACCTGCATTTGCTGGTCATCGGCGTTACCGACTGGAGCATCTGGGTGGCGTCCGCGTTCTCCCTGGTATGGCTGTTGAGTGTGATGCGTTGGGGCTAGGTGTGCACACCCTGTAGGAGCGAGCTTGCTCGCGAAAATCGTCAACGATAACGCAGTGCTCCTGGTAGCCCGCGGTGTTTGTGAGTTTTTCGCGAGCAAGAGAGGGGTGTCTGCAAGCCCCGTTTGAAATTAACCTGGAGGTCTCTATGTTGAATAAAAACAATAAGCTGCGACATAGCATTTCATTGGCTGCCGTACTGGCCCTCAGTGGTTTGAGCGCTTCGGCCTGGGCCGATGCGTATGAAGATGCGGCGAAAAAATGGATCGGCAGCGAGTTCAAACCGTCCACGCTCACCGAAGCCCAACAGCTTGAGGAGTTGAAGTGGTTTATCAAGGCCGCCGAACCCTTCCGTGGGATGAAGATCAACGTGGTGTCGGAAACCCTCACCACCCACGAGTATGAATCCAAGGTGCTGGCCAAGGCCTTCAGCGAAATCACCGGCATCAAGCTGACCCACGACCTGCTGCAGGAAGGCGACGTGGTGGAGAAGCTGCAAACCCAGATGCAATCGGACAAGAATATCTATGACGGCTGGGTCAATGACTCGGACCTGATCGGTACGCACTTTCGCTACGGCAAGACCGAATCCATCACCGACCTGATGGCCAACGAAGGCAAGGATTTCACCTCGCCGACCCTGGACCTCAAGGACTTTATCGGCCTGTCCTTCACCACCGCGCCGGACGGCAAGATCTATCAGTTGCCCGACCAGCAGTTCGCCAACCTCTACTGGTTCCGCGCCGACTGGTTCGAGCGCCCGGAGCTGAAAGCCAAGTTCAAGGAAAAATACGGTTTCGACCTCGGCGTACCGGTGAACTGGTCGGCCTATGAAGACATCGCCAAGTTCTTCAGCGAAGACGTCAAGGAAATCGACGGCAAGCGCGTCTATGGGCACATGGACTACGGCAAGAAAGACCCGTCCCTGGGCTGGCGCTTCACCGATGCCTGGTTCTCCATGGCCGGCGGCGGCGACAAGGGCCTGCCCAACGGCTTGCCGGTGGACGAGTGGGGCATTCGCGTGGAGGACTGTCACCCGGTGGGCTCCAGCGTGACGCGCGGCGGCGACACCAACGGCCCGGCGGCGGTGTTCGCCACGCAGAAATACGTGGACTGGATGAAGGCCTATGCGCCCCCGGAAGCGGCGGGCATGACCTTCTCCGAATCCGGTCCGGTGCCGTCCCAGGGCAACATTGCGCAGCAAATCTTCTGGTACACCGCGTTTACCGCCGACATGGTCAAGCCGGGCCTGCCGGTGGTGAACGCCGACGGTACGCCGAAATGGCGCATGGCGCCGTCGCCGGTCGGGCCGTACTGGGAGAAGGGCATGAAGAAGGGTTACCAGGACGTGGGTTCCTGGACCTTCCTCAAGTCGACGCCGGAGAAACAGAAACTCGCGGCCTGGCTCTACGCGCAGTTCGTCACCTCCAAAACCGTATCCTTGAAGAAAACCATCGTCGGCCTGACGCCGATTCGGGAGTCTGACATCAACTCCCAGGCCATGACCGACATGGCCCCCAAACTCGGTGGTCTGGTGGAGTTCTACCGCAGCCCGGCCCGCACCGAGTGGTCGCCGACCGGCACCAACGTGCCGGACTACCCGCGCCTGGCACAGCTGTGGTGGAGCAACATCGCCGCCGCCGCCAGCGGCGAGAAAACCCCGCAACAGGCGCTGGACAACCTGGCCAAGGAACAGGACGCGATCATGACGCGCCTGGAACGCTCCAAGGTGCAACCGGTGTGCGGCCCGAAAATGAACCCCGAGCGTGACGCGCAATACTGGTTCGACCAGCCGGGCGCGCCGAAACCGAAACTGGCCAACGAGAAGCCCAAAGGCGAGACCGTGAACTACAACGACCTGCTCAAACAGTGGGAGGCGGCGCGTAAATAACAACGCAGCAACCCAGGATGTAAAAATAAAAAATGTGGGAGGGGGCTTGCCCCCGATAGCGGTGTGTCAGTGACGAATTCATTGACTGATCCACTGCTATCGGGGGCAAGCCCCCTCCCACATTTGCATTCTGCACACCTACCGCTTATCCCCCCTTTAACAACCTGATTTGAATTTTTCGCACGCTCCGAGGCTCTGCATTCTATAGGCGCGTGGTTCAAGCGCTTTTGCGGGGTCGCCTTGCAGGCTGGCCCGTTGTAACGGACTTTGCGGAAACTGCCACCATGACACTCCTCACAGCGCTGTCGGGCCAACCGGCCTCTGTCACAGACTCGGCCCAGGGTCGCCATCAACGAGTCTACCAACAGCTGTACGCTGAATCTGCGGATGCCACGCAAGTGGCACGTGATTACCTGCAGGATCAATTGGCGCAGGTAGAAAGCACCGTCAGCGACCTGCCCGAAGTGCCCGAACAGCTGCTGGCCTGGGTCGAACAGCGCTGCGCTGCCGTGGCCGCGGCCTACGCCGAGTACCTGGAGCAACGCCAGCAAGGTCGGCCACGCCGCTACTTCCAGAACAAGGCGCACGCGTTGTATGTGCTGCAACGCGTGGCCCCGACCAAACAGGTAGACGGCGCCTGGCTCTACGGCCTGCTGCGCTATTGGCAGGATCAGCGCTTCGACGGCCTGCTGACCACCTACCTCGAAGAGTTGGGCGACGGCGAAGCCGCCCAGAACCATGTGGTGATCTATCGCAAGCTGCTCAGCGAGCACGATGCCGACAGCGAAGCGGGGCTTGAGGACGGCCACTATCTGCAAGGCGCCCTGCAACTGGCCCTGGGCCTGTGCGCCGAAGAGTTTCTGCCGGAAATCATCGGCTACAACCTGGGTTACGAGCAGTTGCCGCTGCACCTGCTGATCACGTCCTACGAACTGAGCGAGCTGGGCATCGACCCCTATTATTTCACCCTTCACGTGACCATCGACAATGCCAGCAGCGGCCATGCCAGCAAAGCCGCGCAGTCTGTGTTGAACCTGCTGCCGCTGGGTGAGGGCAGGGAAGACTTCTACCGTCGCGTCGCCGCCGGCTATCGCCTCAACGACCTCGGCCCAGGCACTACGGCGGTCATCCAGAGTTTTGATCTGCAGGAGGAGGTGGTGGCCATGCTCGAACGCAAGCGCACTTTCGGCCAGCATATGCATTCGGACTATTGCCGCTTCGAAGGCAAGACCGTCAACCAATGGCTGGCCAAGCCGGGGCAGATCGGTGATTTCCTCAGGGCCATGGAAGAAAAGGGCTGGATCAAACGCAACCAGGACCCCGCCGAGAGCCGTTTCTGGCAGTTGATCGAGGGGGCGGGCGCCGCGATGTTCGGTGTGTTCAGCGGTTATGAAAAACAGGTGCTGCATGACTGGATCGCCGGTGACTGGATGGGCACCCAGCGTGTGGCGCCGGTACGGCCGGGGCGCGGCAGCCGTTTCAGCCGCGAGCAGCACCGTCCGGCTGATCCGGATACCCAGGCCCTCGTCGAATCACTGTGGAGCCTGCCTGATGAACAGCAACCGGGCGCGCTGATCCCGTGGATGTCGGCGCGGCGCCACTGCAGCCCCGCCGGGTTGTACGCCACCCGCCGCTTTATCCAACTGCGCGCGCGTCTGCGCTAAGGAAGTTTGTCCATGTCTGCACAACAACTGGCCGATCGCGCCCTGCTGAATCTTGGTCGAGGCTTGAAGGAGAGCGGCTACCGTTTTATCACCCCGACGCCGTTGACCCACGAGCGCGTATATCGGCGCCTGGGGACACCCCTGGCGATGAACCTGCGCGATGTATTTGGCTGGTCCATGCCGTTCGATAACGACCTGCTGCCTGAGGCCTTCAGGGAGGAGTTGCAGCAGGCCGAAGTGATCGAAAAACACGATGCGCTGTGGCGCAGTACCGTGCGCTGGTCGAGCCTGGAGGGCCTGTTGTTTGCCCATTCGCCTTATCCCACCGTCGAGGCGGACGCGGTGTTTTTCGGTCCCGACAGCTATCGATTCGCCCAGGTGATCGAGGCCCATTTGCAGCAGCGCTTCGAGCCGCTCAAACGTGCGGTGGACATCGGCTGCGGGGCGGGTGTCGGTGCGCTGGTCGTCGCCCAGGCACGCCACGACGCCGAGGTGCTGGCGGTGGATATCAACCCTCGCGCGCTGCGCCTGACTGCGGTGAATGCCGAGCTGGCGGGCCTGACGAATGTGAGTGTCTACCAGAGTGACGTACTGACCAGCGTCGAGGGCGAATTCGACCTGATCGTCGCCAACCCGCCGTACATGAATGACGACCGCCAGCGCGCCTATCGTCATGGCGGTGGTGCGTTGGGCGAACAGCTGTCGGTGCGCATCGTCGGCGAATCCCTCGCACGCCTGGCCGTGAACGGTAGCCTGGTGTTGTATACCGGCGTGGCGATGGTGGCGGGGGGCGATCCGTTTCTGGAGGCGGTCAAGCCATTGCTGGCCAGCGATGCCTATGGCTGGACCTACCGTGAGCTGGACCCGGATGTGTTCGGTGAAGAACTCGATAAGCCAGGGTACGAGCGCGTCGAGCGAATTGCCGTGGTCGCGCTCACCGTCACTCGCCTGCGCTGACGGCTGGGGCGACCATTTATCGGTTGCCGCCGCAGGTTGAGGGAACACCTGCGCACGCTGCGTGCCCTTAAGTAGTGAGACCCAACTACAGGAGTGCAGCGCATGCGCGCGATGACCTACCAAGGCGCCCATAAAGTGCAGGTCGATACGGTACCTGACCCGATTATCGAGCAACCCGACGACATCATCCTGCGCGTCACTGCTACCGCGATCTGCGGCTCGGACCTGCACCTGTACCGGGGCAAGATTCCGACGGTGGAGCACGGTGATATCTTCGGGCATGAGTTCATGGGCATCGTCGAGGAAACCGGCCCGGCAGTCACAGCGGTACAGCGCGGTGACCGCGTAGTGATCCCGTTCGTGATCGCCTGCGGCGATTGTTTTTTCTGCCAGTTGCAGCAGTACGCCGCCTGCGAAACCACCAACGACGGGCGCGGTGCGATCCTGAATAAAAAGGCGATTCCGCCGGGTGCCGCGTTGTTCGGCTACAGCCGCCTGTACGGTGGCATTCCCGGCGGCCAGGCCGAACTGGTGCGGGTGCCCAAGGCCAATGCCGGACCGTTCAAGGTGCCCGGGGTGCTGGCGGACGAAAAGGTGTTGTTCCTTTCCGACATCCTGCCCACGGCCTGGCAGGCGGTGACCAATGCCGGTATCGGCAGAGGCTCCAGCGTGGCGATCTATGGCGCCGGCCCCGTGGGTTTGCTCAGCGCCGCGTGTGCGCAGATGCTCGGGGCCGAACGGATTTTCATGGTCGATGATCATCCCTACCGTCTGGCCTACGCGCAAAAGATGTACGGCGTGATCCCGATCAACTTTGAAGAGGACGATGACCCGGCCGACACCATCATCCGCCAGACCGCCGGCATGCGCGGCGTCGATGGTGTGGTGGATGCGGTGGGTTTTGAAGCCAAGGGCAGCACCACCGAAACCATCCTTACCACCTTGAAGATCGAAGGCAGCAGCGGCAAGGCCCTGCGCCAGTGCATCGCCGCCGTGCGCCGTGGCGGGGTGGTCAGCGTGGCCGGGGTGTATGCCGGCTTTATCCATGGCTTCATGTTTGGCGATGCGTTCGACAAGGGCCTGACCTTCAAGATGGGTCAGACTCATGTGCAGCGCTTCCTGCCGGAATTACTTGAGCACATTGAACTCGGGCATTTGAATCCCGAGGCCATCGTTACCCATCGGCTGTCTCTGGAGCAGGCCGCGCGGGGCTATGAACTGTTTGATAAAGCCGAGGAAGAGTGCCGCAAGGTGATTCTGCTGCCGGGGATCAGTGATCGGCCGTTGACCGAGCCGCTGGAAGAACTGTCTCCCGAGATCCGCATGCAAGGCGCTCCCGGTTTTTAGTCTGCGAATACAAAACCAATGTGGGAGGGGGCTTGCCCCCGATTGCGGTGAGCCAGCTAAGCATTGGTTGGCTGACACACTGCTATCGGGGGCAAGCCCCCTCCCACATTTGAAATGCGTTCAACTCAAGGCTTGTGGCTGTATGTGCAATTGGCCATCGACATCCTTCACCAACCCGCTGGCCAACAACAGCGGCGCCACGCGCTTGTGCAACTGCGGCTCGACGAATTCCTTCACCGTCTCCAGCACCAGCACGCCACTGAGCGGCAACTCGGCCTTGGTGTACGACAACCAGGCCTTCTTCAACGCCATCAGCACATCACTGCCGGCCGTGGCGGCAAAGCGGCGGTGGGTGGGCTTGCCGTCGAAAGTGAACGTGTGCTGGAAGCCGTACCCGGTTTCATCGCCGCCGCTGGCGCTGCAACGGATGCAGGTGCACGGGCCGTCGCCAAACGCGCTGCGCAGGTAGGCGTTGAAGTCCACCACGGGTTTGAGTGACAGGCGCTTATCGACCTCGAACAGGTCTCCGGTCATTTTTTCGTCAGTGTCCAACGTCTATTCCTCGCAAGTCGGTAGCGGTGTTCCAAAGCGCGGCACAATACCAGCCAAGCGCGTGTTTGGGGATTTTTTGCCTTTAACGGGCGAACCATCAGCGGAAAAATTCTCCCGGCGTAGTATCAAATTGCTGGCGAAAGGCGTTGATAAACGCCGACGTCGAGTCATAACCACAGCCCAGCGCCACATCCGTTACCCGCTCGCCTTGCTCCAGGGCGGGCAGGGCGCTCAGCAGGCGCAGGCGCTGGCGCCACGCGCGGAAGGTCAGCCCGGTGTCACTCAGAAACAGACGGCTGAGGGTTTTTTCGCTGACCCCAAGCTTTTGGCTCCAGTCTCCCAGCGTGGTCTGCTGCTCCGGATGCAGGTTCAGGCTGCGGTAGATCTGCCGCAAGCGGGCGTCATGGGGCAGGGGCAGCATCAAGTCCACCTGAGGCGCGGCGGCGAGTTGGTCCAGTATCACCTGGGCCAGGCGCCCGTCCGGGCCATCCTCGGCATATTCCACCGGCAATTCGCTGAAGCTGCGGATCAACTCGCGCAACAGGCTACTCACCGCCAGCACATGACAGTGCCCGGCCGCCCACGCCGTGACGCTGCAATCCAGGTACAGGCTGCGCATCTCGGTGTGGGGCGCGCTGTAGACGCGGTGCGGCATGCCCGCCGGAATCCACACCGCACGCTGGGGCGGGGCGACGAAGCGGCCGGCACCGGTCTGGATCTCCAGCACCCCGGAAATCGCATAGGACAACTGCACCCACGGATGGCTGTGCCGCCGCGTCAGTGCGCGATTGGGCAGCGATTCGGTGCGTCCATACACCGCCCGTGGCAGGCTGGATAGCCCGGGAATCGTGCGTCGGACGGTCTTGTCCTGTCCTTTAGGCGGCATTTACTGGCTCATTGGCGTTAGTCGGTAACAGGTCGTTACGTTAGAGTCGGGCCATGCGCTTGGCAACCCCTGGAAGATTTGCTTATGACCCGTCCGCGTTTCCTGCCCGACAACTTCACCCTGACCCTGATCGCCACGGTGATCCTCGCCTCCCTGCTGCCGGCCAGCGGCCAGACCGCCGTGGCCTTCGGCTGGGTCACCAACCTCGCTATCGCGCTGCTGTTTTTCCTGCACGGCGCCAAGCTGTCGCGCCAGGCCATCGTCGCCGGGGCAGGGCACTGGCGTCTGCATTTGCTGGTGTTCAGCCTGACCTTCGTGCTGTTCCCGCTGCTGGGCCTGGCGCTCAAGCCCGTGCTGTCGCCGCTGATCGGCAACGACCTGTACATGGGCATGCTCTACCTCTGCGCGCTGCCGGCCACCGTGCAATCGGCGATTGCCTTCACCTCCCTGGCGCGCGGCAATATTCCGGCGGCGATCTGCAGCGCAGCGGCCTCGAGCCTGTTCGGCATCTTCCTCACGCCGTTGCTGGTGACACTGCTGCTCAATGTGCACGGCGATGGCGGCTCCACCGTCGACGCGATCCTGAAGATCAGCGTGCAGTTGCTGCTGCCGTTCGTCGCCGGCCAGATCGCCCGGCGCTGGATCGGTGGCTGGGTCGGCCGCAACAAATCCTGGCTCAAGTTCGTCGACCAGGGCTCGATCCTGCTGGTGGTCTACGGCGCGTTCAGCGAGGCGGTCAATGAAGGCATCTGGCACCAGATTCCGCTGTGGGAACTGGGTGGGCTCGTCGTTGCGTGCTGCGTCTTGCTGGCCCTGGTGCTGGTGGCCTCCGCGCTGCTGGGCAAGGCGTTCGGCTTCAACCAGGAAGATCGCATCACCATCCTGTTCTGCGGCTCGAAGAAAAGCCTGGCCACTGGCGTGCCGATGGCCCAGGTGTTGTTTGCCGGGGCGAGCATGGGCGTGTTGATTTTGCCGTTGATGCTGTTTCATCAGATCCAGCTGATGGTGTGTGCGGCGTTGGCTCAGCGCTATGCCAAGCGGCCGGAAAGCATTCCTGAGTTGATGACGCAGGTGGATCCGTGAGTCTGGGCTCTTCAGGCCGATTCAAGCCGACGATTAGGCAGTCGCGCTGAGCCTTCATGCGATAACCGGGCAGGATCAGGGCCAACAGCGCCGCGAGAAACCTATAGAATGCTCAACGGCCACGCGTCTTCTGCGCGGCCGTTTGATCACTGTCAGAGTACCTCGCCCTTCAATGAGCCTTTCAGCCGCAACCCCCCAAGCCAATTGGCAACCGGTCATCGCCCTGGCGCTGGCCGCGTTTGTGTTCAATACCACCGAATTCGTGCCGGTCGGCCTGCTCAGCGCCATCGGCGCCAGCTTTGACATGCCGGTGGCCAGCGTCGGCCTGATGCTGACCATCTATGCGTGGATCGTGTCGCTGACGTCGCTGCCGGTGATGCTGCTCACGCGCAACGTCGAGCGGCGCAAGTTGCTCATCGTGCTGTTCGGCCTGTTTATCGTCAGCCATATCCTGTCCAGCGTGGCCACCAGTTTCGGCTTGCTGATGGTCAGCCGGGTCGGCATCGCCCTGGCCCATGCGCTGTTCTGGTCGATCACCGCATCCCTGGCGGTGCGCCTGGCGCCACAGGGCAAGCAGGTGCAGGCCCTGGGCCTGCTCGCCACCGGTACGTCCCTGGCGATGGTGCTGGGTATTCCCCTGGGTCGCCTGCTGGGCGAGGCCATGGGCTGGCGCACCACCTTCCTGGTGATTGCCGCATTCGCCGCCGCGCTGGTGTTCTGGCTGGCGCGCACCTTGCCTCCGCTGCCGAGCCAGAACTCCGGCTCACTGCGCAGCCTGCCGCTGCTGTTCAAGCGCCCGGCGTTGGTGGCGCTCTACGTGCTGACCGCGATGACCGTCACCGCGCAATTCACCGCCTACAGCTACATCGAGCCCTTCGTCGAAGGCGTCGCCGGTCTGGGTGGCAGTGCGGTCACCCTGATCCTGCTGGTATTCGGCGGCGCCGGCATCATCGGCTCGCTGCTGTTCAGCCTGGTGCATCGTTTCAACCCGCACGTCTTCGTGGTCAGCAGCGTGTTCCTGCTCGCGGCCTGCCTGGCGCTGATGTTGCCGTTGAGCGGCGCTGAATCCTACCTGGTGGGCCTGAGTGTGTTCTGGGGCATGGCGATCATGGGGTTCGGCCTGGCGATGCAGTCCAAAGTGCTGGTGCTGGCACCCGACGCCACCGACGTGGCCATGGCGATGTTCTCCGGCATCTACAACATCGGCATCGGCGGCGGTGCGTTGATGGGCAGTTGGGTCGGCAGCCACTTCGGCTTCGCCTGGATCGGCGCGGCGGGCGGGTTGCTGGCGGCGCTGGCGTTGGTGGGGTATTGCCTGGCGATTCGGCGGTTTGGCACGGGGGTGGTGCAGCGCTGAAGCGACGGTTACCTATCGGTCCAAATGTGGGAGGGGGCTTGCCCCCGATGGCGGCCTCAGGGCCGACCAGGATGTTGGATCAGATCGAGTACATATCCGTTTCTGCGGTAACGGCTACTTAGGGTTCCGCTTTTACAGCGGCTCACTTTTGAAAAGCCGGAATGCCGGCCCAGTCAAAAGTAAGCAAAACGCTCTTGCCCCACCACTCGGCACCTCGCCCAGGCTCGGTGTGCCCGAACACAGGCTTGAATCCGTGGGCCGCCGCAATGGGCCATCCATGGCCCAGTGCGGCTAACCCGGCGTCCTGCCGGGTTACCCACGGACTCAAGCCTGCGTTCGGCCAGCGTGGTTTAACGGGGCGCCTAAGATCAAGATCAAAAGCGCGGCGGCCTTAGAGCCGACCGGTATTTTGTGTCGGCCCCGGTCCAAATGTGGGAGGGGGCTTGCCCCCGATGGCGGTGGCACAGCAGACGCTGGACATTACTGATCCGGCGCCTGACTAAAACCGGACAATTCCTACAAGATCCATCAATGCCCATTGCTACCGTCTCGCGGGGCCGCCCACTTCCCGTGGTGACGGCATGAACAGTAATGGAGTCGATTGTGCAAAAGCGTTTGATCGCCGAGTTTATCGGTACGTTCTGGCTGACGTTCGGCGGCTGTGGCAGCGCCATTCTGGCGGCGGCCTTTCCTGGGTTGGGCATTGGTTTCGTGGGTGTTGCGCTGGCGTTTGGTCTCACTGTACTGACCATGGCCTACGCGGTCGGGGGTATCTCCGGTGGACACTTCAACCCGGCGGTGACCATTGGCCTGTGGGCAGGGCGGCGGATCGCTGCCGGTGATGTGCTGCCGTATATCGCGGCGCAGGTTGCTGGGGCGATTGCTGCCGCGGCGGCGTTGTACCTGATTGCCAACGGGCAGCCTGGTTTCACCGTGGGTGGTTTTGCCGCCAACGGTTACGGCCCCCTGAGCCCAGGCCTCTTTGACCTGAAGGCCGCACTGTTGGCTGAACTGATCGCCACGTTCTTCTTCGTATTCATCATTATGCGTGTGACTGCACCGGGGGCTGCTCCGGGCTTTGCGCCAATTGCCATTGGCCTGGCGCTGACCTTGATTCACTTGGTGCTGATCCCGGTGACCAATACGTCGGTCAACCCGGCACGCAGCACCGGGCCAGCATTATTTGCCGCAGGTGAGTACCTTTCGCAGCTCTGGGTGTTCTGGCTGGCGCCGATTGTTGGCGGGGTTTTGGGGGCGTTGGCAGCACGCACATTGGGCGAGCAAAAGCCGGCTTGATGCCTCATACGGTGGCGAGTGGGTTGCTCTGCACTGTAGGAGCGAGCTTGCTCGCGAAGAAGTCACAGATACCGCGTTCATCCAGGATGCACGCGTTATCGTTGACGTTTTTCGCGAGCAAGCTCGCTCCTACAGTGCAAGGCAAGCTCCCTCGCCACAGGCCCTTGCAACGCCGAAGTTGTATCGGTAACGGTGGCGATAGTGGGCATCACAGCGCAGCCAGTACCTTTTCGAGTTTTTCCTGGTCACGCGCAAACTGGCGGATGCCTTCGGCGAGTTTTTCGGTGGCCATCGCATCTTCGTTGGAGGCCCAGCGAAACTGCGCCTCGTTGATGGACTGGCGCGCTTCGCCGGCGGCACCGAGCACCAGTTTACGATCGAGGGTGCCCTGGTCTTCATCGAGTTTTTGCAGCAACTCGGGGCTGATGGTCAAGCGATCACAGCCCGCCAGCTGTTCGATCTGGCTCAGCGTTCGAAAGCTTGCGCCCATCACCACGGTGTCGATCCCGTTGGCTTTGTAGTAGTTGTAGATCCGCGTCACCGACTGCACGCCCGGGTCATCCACGCCGGTGTAATCCAGGCCTGTGCTCTTGCGGTACCAGTCGTAGATGCGGCCCACGAACGGTGAAATCAGAAACACGCCGGCATCGGCGCAGGCCTGGGCCTGGGCGAACGAGAACAGCAGGGTCAGGTTGGTCTGGATGCCGGCTTTTTCCAGGCGTTCGGCGGTGCGGATACCTTCCCAGGTGGACGCCAGTTTGATCAGCACGCGGTCGCGACCGACGCCGGCGTGGTCATAGAGGTCGATCAGCTGATTGGCTTTGGCCCACAGCGCGTCTTCATCGAAGGACAGCCGTGCGTCGACCTCGGTGGAGATGCGTCCCGGAATCACCTTGAGAATGCCGCAGCCCACCGCCACGGAAAACTGATCGCAGGCCAGGCCCAGGTCGCCTTTGGACAGGTCGAGCGCGTTGCGCAGGATGTCGCCGTAATGCTCGATGGCCGAAGCCTTGAGCAGCAGAGACGGGTTGGTGGTGGCGTCCACCGGGCGCAGGCGGCTGATGGCTTCCAGGTCGCCGGTGTCGCAGACCACGGTGGTGAATTGCTTGAGTTGTTCGAGTTTGGATGTCATGAGCGGCGGTCTCCAAAAAAAGGGTTATCGGTTGAGGGCCTGCGCGGTGTCAAGGTCGGTCACCAGGATGTCGAGGTAACCGCCGGTGAGCGCGCCACGAATCGCCTGGACCTTGTTCAGCCCGCCGGCCAGGCCGAGCACGCGGTGGATGTTGCGCAATTTGGGCAGCGCCACCGACACCACGAATTCCTCATCTTCCTCCAGCACCGGCTTGCCCTGGGCATCGAAGTAACGCAGGCAGATATCGCCCACCGCGCCACGCTCGGCCAACAGGCGCAGCATGTCCTCGGTGTAGTAGTTGCCGCTGTTGCGCAGCAGTTGCGAAGGCTCAAGTTCACCGATGCCGACGATCGCCAGGGTGATGCTGTCAAAGCGTTGCAGCACCTCCTTGACCTCTTCCATCTGCACGATGCGCTGCTTGCTCTGCACCGATTGCTCGATGCTTTGCGAGGGCAGCAGGTACGCCGGGCAATTGAGCAGGGTCGCCAGGCGCTGGGTGAGCAGGGTGGCTTCGAACGCGCCTTTATGGCCGACCCCGCCCAACAGTTGTACCACTTCCTCGGCGCCTTGTTTACCCGGTTGGGCATGCAGATGGCCGACCATGGCGCGAATGGTGCTGCTCCACGACGAAATGCCGATGCGGTCCTGGGGCGACAGGCTGGTCTCCAGGTAATGCGCGGCGGCCGAGCCGATGGCTTGCTTGATGCTTTCATCGTTGCCGGGCTGGGTGGCTTCCACCACGATCACCCGACGCACGCCGTAGCGGCGTTGCAGTTGGGTTTCCAGCTCCAGGTGCAGCCCTTGCAGGCGCATCACGCTGATTTTCACCACACCCTCCGCCAGCGCGCGGCGCAGGGCGCGGCTGATAAAGGACTGGGAGAGGTCCAGTTGCGTGGAAATTTCGGACTGCTTGAGCCCTTCTTCGTAATAGAGGCTCGCGATCTTGGTGATCAGGCGCTGTTCTTCGATCTGGCTCATGAAAGCCTCAGTGGTTGACTCAATGGCCGTGAGGATACCAAACCCTTACGACATGATCAGGCCTCCGTCGATATTGATCGCCTGGCCGGTCAGGTAGGCCGCGTCATCCGAGGCCAGGAACGCCACCAGCCCGGCGACATCCGAGGGTTTGCCGGCGCGGCGCAGGGGGATGTTCCTGACCCATTCGGCCATCAATTCGCCCTTGGCGTAGCGCTTTTCGTCGGTGCTGAGGATCTCGCCCCAGACGCGGTCGTTGTAGTCCCACATCTCGCTTTCGATGATGCCCGGGCAGAACGCATTGACCGTGATGTTATGCCGCGCCAGCTCCAGGGACAGGCTCTGGGTGATGCCGATCACGCCCATCTTGCTCGCGGCGTAGTGCGGGGTGTAGATAAAGCCCTGGCGGCCCTGGCCCGACGAGGTATTGATCAAGCGTCCGCTACCTTGCCTGACCATGTACTTGGCCGCCTCCCGGCAACCCAGCCACACCCCGGTGGTGTTGACCTGCAGCACCTTGTCGAAGTCGGCGCGGGGCATGGTGTCGTAGTGGTCGATGGTGATGATGCCGGCGTTCTGCACCGACACGTCGATACTGCCGAAGCGTGCGTGGCCTTCGCGGTAGAGCCGTTCGATATCGCTTTCGTTGGTGACATCGATGCCGAGGGCGAGGGTGCTCACGCCGTATTCCCGGGCCAGCTGGTCGGCGGTGAAGGTCACGCGCTCCAGGTCGTTGGAGGCCAGCACCAGGTGGGCGCCTTCCTGGGCGAAGCGCTCGGCAATGCCGGCGCCGATGCCACGGCAGGCGCCGGTGATGACGATGGTTTTACCGCTGAATCGTTGCGACATGACGAACTCCTACCAGCACACAAAGCCGCCATCGACCAACAGGTCGACACCGGTGCAGAAAGACGACGCCTGGCTGACCAGGAAGATCGCCGGGCCGACCATTTCGTCCACGCTGGCCATGCGGCCCATGGGCGTGGTCTGTTCAAAGATCTTCACCTGATCGGCGACTTCCGGCCGCGAATTCATCGGCGTGGCGGTGTAGCCGGGGCTGATGCAGTTCACCCGCAGGCCCTTGTCGGCCCATTCCATCGCCAGGCTTTTGCTCAGGTGGATCACCCCGGCCTTGGAGGTGTTGTAGTGCGCCTGCAACAGGCCGCGGTTGACGATGCTGCCGGACATGGAGGCGATGTTGACGATGGCGCCTTTGCCACGCGGCAGCATGACGGCAGCCTGGGCCTGGCAACTGAGAAAGATGCCGGTGAGGTTGATGTCCAGGGTGGTTTGCCAGCGTTGCAGTTCCAGGTCCTCGGCGGCCTGGGCGTTGGCGATGCCGGCGCAGTTGACCGCCACGCTGAGCTCGCCCAGTTCGCTTTCGGTGCGCGCTACGGCCGCGTCCAGCGCGGCGCGTTCGGTGACCGTGCCGCTCAAGGCGAGGGCGCGACGGCCCAGGGCTTGGATGCGCTCGACGGTACTGGCGATGCCGGGGCTGCCGGGCAGGTCAAAACAGGCGACATCGGCGCCGGCCTCGGCAAGCCCGACGGCGATGGCCTGGCCGATGCCGCTGCCGGCACCGGTGACAAAGGCGACTTGGCCCTGAAGACTGAAAAGTTGCATGCAAAACTCCGTTATTTGAAAGCGCCGCTATCCAATGTGGGAGGGGGCTTGCCCCCGATAGCAGTCTGTCAGTTGATAATTGGGGTGACTGATACACAGCCATCGGGGGCAAGCCCCAATGCCAGTCAGTTAAGGCTTTTTGTAGGAGCGAGCTTGCTCGCGAAAAATTCACAGGCACCGCGCTCATTCAGAAAGCACGCATTATCGTTGACGTTTTTCGCGAGCAAGCTCGCTCCTACAGACGGCGGTGTACGCTTAACTGACTGGCATTAGGGCAAGCTCCCTCCCACATTGGATCTTCGTTGTTTGTGGGTTAAGCAGTGGCCATTTCCATTACGGAAACCGGCGTGGCTTCGCCGCGCTCCAGAATCCCCATCTGCCGGCCCCGGCTCATCACCATCACCCGATGGGACAAGCCCAGCACTTCATCCAGATCCGAGCTCACTACGATCACCGCCATGCCCTTGGCCGCCAAATCCGCGATCACCTCATAAATCGCCGCCCGCGCGCCCACGTCGATGCCGCGTGTCGGCTCATCGAGAATGAACACCTTGGGATTACGCGCCAGCCACTTGGCGATAATCACCTTCTGTTGATTACCTCCGGACAGGCTGGAAATCCGCGACTGCGGCGCACCTTTCACGCCCAGCCGCGCTACCGCCGTGCGCGCGAATTCACGCAGCGGGGCAGGGAATACCCAGCCGCTTTTATCCAGCAGGTCGGTGTTGCCGTAGATCAGGTTGTCTTCGATGCGATGTTCCACCACCACGCCTTGCTGCTTGCGGTCTTCGGGCACCAGCACCACACCGGCCTGGATCGCCTCGAACGGCGAGCGCAGTTGACGCACCTCGCCCTCGAGCACCATGTGCCCACGGATATCCTGAGCGGCGCCGGCAAGGGTGCGCACCAGTTCGGTCCGCCCGGCGCCGACCACGCCGGCAATGCCGAACACTTCACCGGCGCGCACGCTGAAGTCGATGCCGTGCAAGGCGAATTCGCGACAACTCAAATCCTTGACCTGAAGCATCACCTGTTCCTGCGGCGCCTGCAGCGCGGGGAAAATCCGCTCCAGGCTGCGCCCGACCATCTGTTCCACCAGCTCACGTACCGGCACTTGCGCAGTGGCATGCAGGGCGATCTGGCGACCGTCGCGCAGCACCAGCACACGGTCGGCAATGCGCGCGATTTCTTCCAGGCGATGGCTGATATAGATAAACGACACGCCCTCGGCCTTGAGCCGCTCCACCTGCTGGAACAACAACTCGGTTTCCTCGCCACCCAAGGCAGCGGTGGGTTCATCCAGGATCAACAAGCGCGCCTTGAGAGTCAGCGCCTTGGCGATTTCCACCAGTTGCTGGGCCGCCACGCTGAGGCCTTCGACCTTGCGCGACGCCGGCACCTTGAGCCCCAGGCGCTCCAGTTGGACCTGTGCCTGGGCTTCGATGCAGGCGCGGTCCACCCGCCCGTGACGCATGGGCAGGCGACCGACGAAGATATTCTCGGCAATCGACAGTTGCGGCAGCAGGCGAATTTCCTGGTGGATCAGGCCGATACCGGCGCTCAACGCGGCCCCCGGCGAACCCGGCGCGTAAGGCTCGCCGAGCCAGGTCATGCTGCCCCCGGCTTGCGGTTGCACCAGGCCTGCGATGATCGACGACAGAGTCGACTTGCCCGCGCCGTTTTCACCGAGCAGGGCCAACACTTCGCCGGGACGAATGTCGACGTTGATCTGCGACAGCACCTGCACCGGCCCGTAGGCCTTGCTGATATTGCGCAGGCACAGCACCGCATCGCCGGCTGTGTCCAGAACTGCTGCGTGCATGACGACCTCCCAGGTTTACGGGTGCTGTTGCAGGAACGGCGCGACGTTGTCTTTGGTGGTCAGCACGGTGGGCAGCAGTTGTTCCTTGGGCACGTCTTTGCCGGCTTTGAGGTCGATGGCAGAGGCCACGGCCAGGCGCCCCATTTTCTGCGTCTGCTGGGTCATGGTTGCGTTCAGCACACCACTTTGCACAGCCTTGAGCCCGGCGATGTCACCGTCAAAGCCGACGATCACCACCTTGTGATCGAGGTTGCCGACCTTGACCGCTTGAGCGGCGCCCAACGCCATGGCATCGGCGCGGCCGAAGAACACGGTAATGTTCGGGTCGCGCTGGAGCAGGTCCTGGGCCACGGCAAAGCCTTTGTCCTGGGCCCATTCGGCCGGTTGCTGGGCCACCACCTTGAGGTCCGGGAAGGCTTTCAAGCCCTCTTCGAAACCCTTGGCCCGATCGTTTTCCGGCGTGGTACCGATCTGGCCTTGCAGGATCGCGATGCGGCCTTTGCCGTCGGTGATCTTGCCCACGTATTCGGCCAGAGTCTTGGCGCCGGCCACGCTGTCGCTGGCGATGAAGGTATCGCCCGGTGCGTCGGGGGCGTTGCGGTCCACGGCGATTACCGGAATACCGGCGGCCTTGGCGGCTTTCACCGGCACACCGGCGGCGGTGGCGCCGGCCGGAATGTAGATCAGCACGTCGATCTGGCGGGTGATCAGGTCTTCTATCTGGCTGACCTGGGTGGAGGAGTTGCCCTGGGCGTCCACGGTGATCACCTTGATCCCCTTGGCCTTGCCCTCGGCTTCCACCGATTGCTTGATCTGGTTGAAGAAGTCGGCCTGCAGGTTGGCCACGGCCAGGCCGATGGTCAAATCCTTGGCCCAGGTGGTGCCGGCGGCGGTGAGGGTCGCGGCCGCCAGAGCAGTGGCGATAAGCAGTTTCTTGGGGCTGAACATGTCGGTGACTCCTGGTTTTATTGTTGGAGGGTGTCAACTGTCGAACAGGTTTAACGGGCAGTGCTGGAACGGCGTCGCAAGGTATCGATGGTGACGGCGAGGGCGATGACCACGCCGATCACCACTTGTTGGATAAAGGGCGAGACGCCCAGCAGATTGAGGCCATTGCGCAACACGCCAATGATCAGCACGCCCACCAGGGTGCCGCCGATGCTGCCCACACCGCCGCTGAGGCTGGCGCCGCCAATCACCACGGCGGCGATGGCGTCCAGTTCCAGGCTCAAACCCGCACTGGGTTGCGACGAGTCCAGGCGCGCGGCCAGGGTCACGGCGGCTATCCCCGCGAGGGCGCCGCTGATGGCGTACACCCACAAGGTAATTGCGCGCACCTTGATGCCCGACAGGCGCGCCACTTCCGGGCTGCCGCCCATGGCGTAGAGGTTGCGGCCACCGGCGCGAAAGCGCAGGAACACCCAGGCCACCAGCAGCATCACCAGGAACAGCCCGACAGTGGCCGACAAAAAGCCGAAATGCCGCACCGTGGCCAAGCGGGTGAACCACTCCGGGAAACCGACGACCTGCCGGCCTTCGGTGAGGATGTTCGCC
This sequence comes from Pseudomonas orientalis, assembly GCF_001439815.1. Lineage (GTDB taxonomy): Bacteria > Pseudomonadota > Gammaproteobacteria > Pseudomonadales > Pseudomonadaceae > Aquipseudomonas > Aquipseudomonas orientalis. Next base: position 968,528 of record NZ_JYLM01000001.1, read on the forward strand.
AGGCCGCGGGCCACCGACATCATGGTCAGCGTGGCAATGAACGGTGGCAACTTGGCGTAGGTGATCAACCCACCGGACACCAGCCCGGCCAGCATGCCGGTGGCAATCGAGATGGGAATCGCAAAGCCCAGCGGCACCGCCTGGTCCTGATAGAGCCAGCCCAGCATCATCATCGAGAAGGCCAGCACCGAACCGACCGACAGATCGATGCCGCCGATCACGATCACCGCCGTCATGCCAATCGCCAGGATGCCCAGCACCGTGACCTGATCAAGAATGTTCAGGCCATTGCGCAGGGAGAAGAAGAATTCGGAGCTGAAGGAGAAGACCAGCACCAGCAGCACAAGCCCTATCAATGGGCCGCCGATATTGCTGGGCAGCAGTTTCACCAGCCGGGGGCGGGGTGGCGGCTTGAGTTCGTCCGGGTGCTGGACAATCGCTTTGGCGTCCACAGTGTTCTCCTGAGTTATTTTTTTTGGAGTGCTTCAGGTCGTCTGAATATTTATGCGAGCCTGACTGTTAATTCAGATTCCAGTGACACTGTGGCAAAGTCAAGCGCTTAATTTTTCAGGCAGGCCTCTAAAACGCCGTTTCAACGGCGTGCAAAGCCCCGGTGTAGACCGGCCCCTGTGGGATTTTGCCCGTCTGTCCGAGTGATATTTCTTCGGCTTTTTTCATTTTTACGCTGATCGCTCACTTGACCGCGCGGGAGATCGGCGTCTAAATAGAAATATATTGTCACTGCTGAATAAATATTCAAACACAGCTTTCGGCACTTTTATCTCACGTGGTCAGCCCCACAGGAGCCGCTGCATGAATGCCTTCCAGTACGACGCCCACCAGATCAAGGAACAGGCCCGCCTGATCCGCCGCCATGTAATCCGCCTGAACGCCGATTCACCGGCCGGTGGCCACACCGGGGCCGACCTGTCCGAAACCGATATCCTCGCCACCCTGTATTTCCGCATCCTCAACATCGGCCCGGAACGTACCGAAGATCCCGAGCGCGATATCTATATCCAGAGCAAGGGCCACGGCGTCGGTGGCTTGTATTGCTGCCTGGCACAGGCGGGCTATATCCCCGAGGCATGGTTGCCGACCTATCAACACTTCAACTCCCACTTGCCCGGCCACCCCGTGCGCCAGAAAACCCCCGGCATCGAACTCAACACCGGCGCCCTCGGCCACGGCTTGCCGGTAGCGGTGGGGCTGGCGTTGGCGGCGAAAATGTCCGGCAGCAAAAAGCGCATCTACGTGCTGACCGGCGACGGCGAACTGGCCGAAGGTTCCAACTGGGAAGCGGCGATGGCGGCCGCCAAGTACGGGCTGGATAACCTGTTTGTGATCGTCGACAAAAACAAACTGCAACTGGCGGGATTGACCGCCGACATCATGCCGCTCGACCCGCTTGACGTGAAATGGGCCGCCTTCGGCTTTACGGTCAGCGAGTGCGACGGCAACGATGTGAGCCAGTTGATCGACGCCCTGGAACACATGCAGACCCGCACCGGCGCGCCCCAGGTGCTGATCGCCCACACCATCAAAGGCAAGGGCGTGTCGTTTATCGAAGCCCGCCCCGAATGGCATCACCGCGTGCCCAAGGGTGATGAAATCAACGCAGCACTGGAGGAGTTGAACCATGGCGAGTGAACATTTGGCGAGTGTCATGGTGCAGGCCTTTATTGACGCGGTCGACGCCGGGCTGGACGTGGTGCCGGTGGTCAGCGACTCCACCTCGACGGCCAAGATCGGTCCGTTTGCCCAGCGTTTTCCCGAGCGCTTGATCAACGTCGGCATTGCCGAGCAGTCGCTGGTCAGCGTCGCGGCCGGGCTGGCCCTGGGCGGAAAGATCGCCGCCACCTGCAACGCCGCGCCGTTTCTGATCTCGCGCGCCAATGAGCAGATCAAGGTCGACGTCTGCTACAACCAGGCCAATGTGAAGATGTTCGGCCTCAACGCCGGCACCAGCTACGGCCCGCTGGCCAGCACCCACCACAGCCTCGACGACATTTCAGTGATGCGCGGGTTTGGCAATGTGCAGATCTTCGCCCCGGCGGATGCCCTGGAGTGCCGACAGATCGTCGATTACGCGCTGCGCTGCCACGGGCCGGTGTATATCCGTCTCGATGGCAAAGCCTTGCCGGACGTGCACGGCGCTGACTATCAATTCACCCCCGGCCAGGTGGATATCCTGCGTCAGGGCGCCGACCTGAGCATTGTGGCCCTGGGCTCGGTGGTGCATGAAGCGGTGGACGCGGCCAAGCTGTTGGCCGAGCAGGGCATCCAGGCCCAGGTGATCAACCTGTCGTCGATCCGGCCTTTGCAGCGCGACGTGTTGCTCAGTGCCCTGAGCGGCACCCGCGCGGTCATCAGCGTGGAAGAACACAACATCAACGGCGGCGTCGGCAGCCTGGTGGCCGAAGTGCTGGCCGAGGCCGGGCTGGGTATTGCCTTGATCCGCCTGGGCATCGGCGATGGCGAATACGCCGCCGCCGGTGCGCGTGAACCGACACGTGCCTTGCATAACATCGATGCGGCTGGGATTGTGGCGGCTGCCACTCGGTTGCGGTGAAGCCATGAATAACAACACGCCGCTGATCCTGGCGATCGACGAAGGCACCAGCAACGCCAAGGCGGTGCTGGTCAACGAACGGGGGCAAGTGATCGCCCGGGGTTCGCGGCCGTTGAGCGTCAACCATCCCCAGGCCGGTTTTTCCGAACAGGACCCGCTGTTTATCTGGCACAGCACCCTGGCCGCGATGCAAGACTGCCTGGCCCAGGTGGATCGCCCGATCACTGCGCTGGCGATCAGCAACCAACGCGAATCGGTGGTGGCCTGGGATCGCCGTACCGGCGAGCCGCTGTCGCCGTGCATCAGTTGGCAGTGCCGACGCTCCACCGCCTTGTGCACCCAGCTGCACGCGCAAGGGCACGAAGCCGTCATCCTGGAAAAAACCGGACTGGCCCTGGACCCGATGTTCTCGGCCGGTAAATGGCGCTGGATTCTCGACCACCTGGACAACGGCCATGCCCGCGCCGCTGCCGGTGAGATTTGCCTGGGCACCGTCGACAGCTGGCTGCTGTGGCAACTGAGCGGCGGCCAGGTGTTCGCCACCGACTACTCCAATGCCGCGCGCACGCAACTGTTCAACCTGCATACCTGCGCCTGGGACCCGCAATTGCTGGATCTGTTCGCCATCCCGTTGGCCGCGTTGGCGCCCATCCAGGCCAGCGCCGGTTTCTTCGCCCACACCGTTGCGTTGGGTGGTTTGCCCGCCGGCATCCCGATCATGTCGATGATCGGCGACTCCCACGCCGCGCTCTACGGACAGGGCGGTTTTGCACCGGGGCTGGTCAAGGCCACCCTCGGCACCGGCTCCTCCCTGATGACCCCCATGAGCGGTGCGATTGCGTCCACCCACGGCCTGTCGACCACCCTGGCCTGGCATGACGGCGTCAAGCCTACGTTCGCCATGGAGGGCAACATCGTCCACACCGGGGCCGCCGTGCAATGGGCCTCGCGCCTGATGGCCGGGGACTCCCTGGACACCTTGACCGCGCAGGCCGCGCAACTGCCGGATAACGGCGGCGTGTACTTTGTGCCGGCGCTGTCCGGGCTGGGCGCGCCGCATTGGCAAGCCGATGCGCGCGGGTTGATCTGTGGGCTGACTGAAGCCACGTCCGGCGCACATATTCTGCGCGCGTCGCTGGAGTCCATCGCCTATCAGATCCGCGATGTGTTCGAAGCGATGCAGCAGGACATCGGCCACCCGTTGCAGGAGCTGTGGGTCGACGGCGGCGCCACACGCAACCGCTGGCTGATGCAATTTCTGGCCAACCTGCTGCAACGCCCGGTGGTACGCAGCCTGTCGCCGGAAGTGTCGGCGCTGGGCGCGGCGCATCTGGCGGGCAGGGCGTTGGGGATATGGGCGAGTGATGCGGCGCTGGAGCAGTTGGAGCGTCAGCGCGAGCGCTTTGAGCCGCAGGATGATCCGACGATGGCAGGGCGCTACACCGAATGGAAAAAGGCCCTGGCCCGCACACTTCTCTAACGCCACATGCAGTCCAAATGTGGGAGGGGGCGGTGCGACGATTCAGTTAAGCGTACACCGTCCACCGTAGGAGCGAGCTTGCTCGCGAAAAACGTCAACGATAACGCGTGCTTCCTGAATGAACGCGTTGCCTGTGAGTTTTTCGCGAGCAAGCTCGCTCCTACAAAAGCCTTGACTGACTGGCGTTAGGGCAACCCCATTCCACATTTGGATTGCTGCTGGCCTTCAAGGCTTCCAGGTCTGCACATCCTTTGCGTCCACCGCCCTGGGCAACAAGCCGGCCTTGAAGAACGCATCGGCAATGTTCTGCTGCTCGGCCAACTGCTCCAGCGTCACCGGTTGCACCTGATAACTGCGGTGCGCATTGGCGGCTTCCACCGTCGTCACATCCAGATCGCCCCACAGCGGCCCGAGCACTTTCGCCGCGTCCTGCGGGTGGGCTTTAACCCATTGGCCGGCCTGTTCCAACTGCGCGTACACCACCTTCAACACCTTCGGATGGGCCTGGGCATAAGGCGTGCCCGTCAGGTAATAACGCTTGTAACTGGCCAGCCCGGCACCGTCCGCCAGGGTGCGCGTCGGCAATTGGCGTTGCACACTGCTCAGAAACGGTTCCCAGGTGACCCAGGCATCCACCTTGTTGTTTTCGAACGCCGCGCGGCCGTCGGCGGGGGAGAGATAGGCCGGCTGAATGTCCGCGAATGCCAGGCCGGCTTTATTCAATGCGGCGATCAGCAGGTAATGAGTGCCGGCGGCCTTGGTCACGGCGATTTTTTTGCCCTTGAGGTCCGCCAGTTGCTGGATCGGCGAGTCCTTGCGCACCACGATGGCCTGTGCTGCGGGCGAGGGCGCTTCCTGGGCAAAGTAGGTAAGTTTGGCCTGGGCCGCCTGGGCGAAAATCGGCACGGTGTCGGCCACATCAGCGCTGATGTCGACGTTGCCGACATTCAGCGCCTCAAGCAATGGCAAGCCGCTGGGGAACTCATGCCAGCTGACATCAATGTTTTCGGCCTTGAGAGCTTTTTCCAGGGTGCCCTGGGTTTTCAGCAGGGTGATCAGGGTCGAGGATTTCTGGTAACCGATACGTACGGTTTCCTGGGCGTCGGCGCTTACGGCAACGGACAAAGCCAGCAATCCTGATACAGCAGCGATAAGGCGGCGAAGGGTCATGAGCGGCTCGATTTTCAACAGAATGAGCCGAAGCATAAGGTTCTGAAAACCGGTTGATAAATACTCTTTCGATCTGAGCTTAAGGACACTTGAAGCCTTGTCCGTTGACGGAGGGTATAGCCGTCAAATCGAGCCGCGAGCCATCACGCAACACCGTCCAAATGTGGGAGGGGGCTTGCCCCCGATGGCGGTGGTTCAGATACAGATTAGTTGACTGACCCACCGCATCGGGAGCAAGCCCCCTCCCACCGGGGTTATGGGGTGCTGGCGGGTCCGGGTTGCAGGCAATCCAGTGCGCGGTCGGCCAGCGTGCGGGCCATGTCGATCAACGATCAGGCAACACGGGCCAATGTGGGAGGGGGCTTGCCCCCGATGACGGTGGTTCAGATACAGATTAGTTGACTGACCCACCGCTATCGGGGGCAAGCCCCCTCCCACCGGGTTATGCGGTGCTGGCGGATCCAGGTTGCAGGCAATCCAGTGCGCGGTCGGCGAGGGTGCGCACCATGTCGATCAAGATCAGGCGACACAGGCCAACTGTGGGAGGGGGCTTGCCCCCGATGACGGTGGGTCAGATACAGATTAATTGACTGACCCACCGCATCGGGAGCAAGCCCCCTCCCACCGGGATGATGGAGTACTGGCGGATCCAAGTTGCAGGCAATCCAGTGCGCGGTCGGCCAGCGTGCGGGCCATGTCGATCAACGATCAGGCAACACGGGCCAATGTGGGAGGGGGCTTGCCCCCGATGGCGGTGGTTCAGATACAGATTAATTGACTGACCCACCGCATCGGGAGCAAGCCCCCTCCCACCGAGGTTATGGGGTGCTGACGGGTCCGGGTTGCAGGCAATCCAGTGCGCGGTCGGCGAGGGTGCGGGCCATGTCGATCAAGTGGGCGGTGGAACAGGCCATGTCGCGTCGAGTGCCTTTGAGGCCTTCGGCGGTTTCGGTGGCCGTGGTGGCGGCGCAGCGTAGCAGCGAGGCAATGTTGGCGATGGCGTCTTCGAAGCTCAGGTCTTCGTGGGCAACAAAAACGGGGAAGGGTGGATCGGGGACGATTTTGCTCATGGATATAGCTCCTACTCGGTTGGGGCGCCATCCGGTGCCGTTTCCACACGGCAGATTGGGTGGCAGCCATACGCGGGGTGGAAACCGGGGAGTAGGACCCAGTCAGACCGAAGTCTGCCCGCGTACAGCCGCCATTGAGCGTTTGCATACGATCATGACGCCTACTCATTCCGGGTTTCCACACCCGATCGCTGATATGCAGCGACGAAGCGAAGGCTAGCCAGTGGATTGAGCAGGCGCAAGGCCGAAGGATTGTCTAGGAAACGTCCTGCAAATTAAAGGGATACGGATTGCTGGCCTTTAACAATGCATGTCGAGCAGGCGATGCAGATAAGGGAAATGATTACTGACTGGGGCCGTCAGCGTTCCATCAGATTTATACGACGAAGATCTCGGAATCGTCCGACTTTACCCTAAACAAATCCCTCTCCAAAGTTTGGCTTTCTCAACGATCCTGCGCGGCCATTACAGTACTGAATGGAATATAAACATGTTCGAAGTACCCATGTATCGGAAAAATGGTAGCCGTATCGAGCTACAGGATTTATTGGAAAAGGTACCTGATAATGATTGGGTATGGCTAATTATCGAATTTGATGGCGTTGCAAATTTGCCAAATGATGAGTCGATTGACGAATTTCAGAATCGTATTCGTTACCTGCCCAAAGGACTCGTTCAAACTTGGGAAAATATATTGAGATTTTCCCGGTGTATTGACTATACAGTCGACTGTTTAATCGTGGCGGTCTCATGTGTTGAGCAAGTGGATGTAGAAAGGTTGTTGAATGATGAGTTTCAGGATTGTGTGATCTTTATTCGTGCAATTGACAGCACTGATTGGATGTTGCATGCGTCAAACCCTGAAATTTTGGATGGCTTTAAAATAGTCACAAGTTAATTATGTATTAATTTCATGGTGGGTTCAGAAAAAATATTGGCATTGGAGGTGTTGTTAGTTGCGATTGGTGTATTTTCAAATATCTAGACTTCACGTTTTCCCTGATCTAATTCAATGTTCGGAATGTCGCATGTTCAGTAATATTAGGTCCAGCCAGTGAAGGTAAGCGTTATAAAATCCGACGCTGAGCTGACCCTAAAAACAGATGGTCTAAAAACGCGCTTTGGCTACGAGATCAGCGTGACAATTAACACCCCCAATTTGCAGGAGGAAGCAGTCAAATTTATAGAGCTGGTCACTCGACACCTTGAATCAGGCTTCAAACTTGCGTCAGACGAAACCTTAGGATATGGCTGCTGGATCACCAAAATGCACCTCAACAATAGGCAAGAACTAATGTTCTTTGAACAGGCACCGAGGACGGAGACTTATGTTCCTGGTATCAACACCACCCTGCAGCTGTGGGCGGAGCAACACATGATATGCGCAAAAAACGGCGTAGATTATGTTGCACCGTCCTTTGAGCAAATGATCATCATTTCACACGGAGTCATGGAAGGGGATCCGGCCGAGGGCGTTCGCTATCCCTCTCCTGAACATATGTCAGGCTGGTGGATCACGACAGATCGCTATGATGGAAATACGGAGAACCTGCAGTCAGTACATCTCCAACATGTCGCGGTCAATAGGCCAGACCTGGTCAAATACCTTGGACTTCCATTTGGGTATCGATTTCACGGGCCAAGCAATGACGTTTGGCTAGATGAAAAAATAAAATAAGCGAAGGTGAATATCTATGCTGTCCAGCACTTTTCACGACCAAAAATTGGTATCGATAGCCGTGGCAGATGATGCGCTGACTATCGAGATATCAACGCAAGACAAGACGACCAAGATACGGGTGACAGGATTACAAAAAATCCGCGTCACAGATTTTAAAGAAGGCAATATAATAAACATTGCTCAAGTCATCCATGCGCAACACTCTACTGAAAGTGTGAGTGCGGTAAAGTCATTGCTACAATACGTTTATGAAATAAGTGATGACGAACTGCAGCAAAATACCAAACTGTCATGCTCATTTGATAAAAAAATCAAGGAATATGAGGATGGTTCCATCGTGATTTTTGAAATAGAACCCTCTTATGGTGCCTATTTGGTTGCCGTCGGCACGGATATCCTGGAGGAGGGTGTACATAAGCCATCCCAAGCATAAGAACATCATCGACCTTGAGACCCAGACGAGAGCAAGCCACGTCCTCACAAGTACATTATTTGCTCTCGACGAGCCCCCTCCTGGAACCATTCCCTACTTCCCTTGTCCCCGCTTCCCATGTCACCCCCCGCCCCGCAAATCCCTTAATTTTCCAAGCCTGCCGGAAGCCTCTCCAGGCCCCCGGCTGCGCCCGTTGTTTTTTTCAGGGCGCAGAGCAGCCGATTCAAGCGGCAAAACTGAATACGGACATTCTCTTCAACCGTGACTTATCAGGCAGGTTTCCCCATGCAGTTCAGCGAATTACTGGCAGCGATTTCCACCCATGCGATCCGTCTGCAGACGGAAGAGGGCGACCTGATCGTCCTGGGCGATGACGACGCGCTGGATGACGGGCTGTGGGACCAACTGATCGCGCACAAACCCCAACTGCTTGAGCTGGTCGCGGCGCATGGCGGTGACTGGTCGAGCCCGGCCTATCGCATCACCCCGGACATGCTGCCCCTGGTCACGCTCGACCAGCCGGCCATCGACCGCATCGTCGCGGCGATCCCTGGCGGGGCGGCGAATGTGCAGGATATCTACCCGCTGGCGCCGCTCCAGGAAGGCATGCTCTACCACCACCTTCGCGCACAGCAGGGCGACCCCTATGTGCTGCACGCGCAGTTCGTGTTCGACAGCCGCGCCCGTATGCACACCTTTGCCCAAGCGCTGCAATGGGTGATCGATCGTCACGACATCCTGCGCACGTCGATGGCCTGGGAGCGCCTCGACGAGCCGTTGCAAGTGGTGTGGCGCAAGGCAATCCTGGCCTGTGAAGAGGCGTATCTGGACGGTGCCGACCGCCTGGCCCAACTGCTCGCACGCTACGATGCGCGCACCTATCGCATGGACCTGGGCCAGGCGCCGTTGCTGCGCCTGGTGTTCGCCGACGATCCGGCCAACGAACGTGTGGTGGCGATGCTGTTGTTTCATCACACCATCCTCGATCACACCGCCCTCGATGGGGTGCGCGAGGAAATCCAGCTGTACCTGGCCGGCAAGCAGGCGCAGGCCGCGCCGCCGGTGGCGTTTCGCGGCTATATCGCCCAGGTGCGTCATGGCGTGAGCGAACAGGCCCACGAAGCCTTCTTTCGCGACATGCTCGCCGACATCGACGCACCGACCTTGCCCTTCGGCTTGCAGGACGTGCAGGGCGATGGCCTGGGCATCGACGAAGCGCGCCTGCCGGTTGATCACGCGCTGAGCGTGCGCCTGCGCAGCCTGGCGCGTCCGTTGGGCGTCGGTGTGGCAAGCCTGATGCACCTGGCGCTGGCCCGGGTGCTGGGGGTGGTCTCCGGCCGTGAGTCGGTGGTGTTCGGCACCGTGATGCTCGGCCGCATGGGCGCGGGCGAGGGCGGCGAACGCGCGTTGGGCATGTTCATCAATACCTTGCCGCTGCGCGTGGATGTCGGCGAGCAAGGCGTGCGCGCCGCGATCAAGGCTACCCACGAACGCCTCACCACCTTGCTTGAGCACGAACACGCCTCCCTGGCGCTGGCCCAGCGTTGCAGCGGGGTGGCGGCGCCGGCGCCGCTGTTCAGTGCAATGCTCAATTACCGTCACAGCGCCGCCAGCGACATGCACGCAGTGATCGAGGTCGCCGAAGGCATCCAGGTGCTCGGCGCCGAGGAGCGCACCAACTACCCGCTGACGGTCAATGTCGATGACCTGGGTGAAGACTTTGCGCTGACGGTGATGGTCGATGCGTCGATCAGCGCGCAACGCGTCGCCGGCTACCTGCACACGGCGCTCGAAAGCCTGGCCGATGCCCTCGAACAGCGACCGGACATGCCGCTCAGCGGCCTGAACATCCTGCCTGACCTCGAACGCCATACCTTGCTGCACCACCTGAACCAAAGCCCCGCGCACTACGCCGACACCGCCCTGATCCATCAGCAAGTCGAAGCCCACGCCGCCGCCCGCCCCGACGCGATTGCCGTGCGTTTCGAACAGCACTGCCTGACCTACGGTCAACTCAACGAACGCGCCAACCAGGTCGCCCATGCGCTGCTGGCCCACGGCGTGCGCCCCGACGCGCGCGTGGCGATCTGCGTGGAGCGCGGCCCGCAGATGATCATCGGCCTGCTCGGCATCCTCAAGGCCGGTGCCGGTTATGTACCGATCGACCCGGCGTACCCGCAGGAACGCATCGCCTACACCTTGGGCGACAGCGCGCCGGTGGCGGTGCTGGTGCAGGCCGATACCCGACACTTGGTCGGCAACCTGGCGCAGATCGACCTCGACGCCCTGCACCAGCAGGCCACGGTCAATCCGCGCCTGCACCTGAGCCCGGCCCACCTGGCCTATGTCATCTACACCTCCGGCTCCACCGGCCAGCCCAAGGGCGTGATGATCGAACACCGCCAGGTGGCGCGGCTGTTCAGCGCCACCCAACACTGGTTCGGCTTCAACCAGCACGACGTGTGGGCGCTGTTCCATTCCTTTGCGTTCGACTTTTCCGTGTGGGAAATCTGGGGCGCGCTGATGCATGGCGGCCAGTTGCTGATCGTGCCGCAACTGGTCAGCCGCTCACCGGATGAGTGCTACGCGCTGCTCTGTGAAGCCTCGGTGAGCATCCTCAACCAGACGCCGAGTGCGTTCCGCCAGTTGATCGCGGCGCAGGGTAACAGCGACCAGGCGCATTCGTTGCGCCAGGTGATTTTCGGCGGCGAGGCCCTGGAGCCGGGCATGCTCAAGCCCTGGTATGCACGGGCGGTGAATGCCGGTACGCAACTGGTGAACATGTACGGCATCACCGAAACCACCGTGCACGTGACCTACCGCGCGCTGGAGGCGGCCGATGCGCAGTTGGTCGGCGTGAGCCCGATTGGCGTGCGCATCCCGGATTTGCAGCTGTACGTGCTGGATGCACAACGCGAGCCGCTGCCGTTTGGCGTGGTCGGTGAGTTGTATGTGGGCGGCGCCGGGGTGGCGCGTGGTTATCTGAACCGTGACGCGCTCAACGCCGAACGCTTCCTGCCCGACCCGGCCACCGGCTTGCGCATGTACAAGACCGGCGACCTTGGCCGCTTGCTGGCCGACGGCAGCGTCGAGTACCTGGGGCGCAACGACGACCAGGTGAAGATTCGCGGTTTCCGTATCGAACTGGGTGAAATCCAGGCCCACCTGGTCACTGCCGACGGTGTGCGCGACGCCGTGGTGATCGCCCGCGAGGATAGCCCCGGGGACAAACGCCTGGTGGCCTACGTGATTGCTGACGGTGCGCCCACTGCGGCCGCCTTGCGCGACCATCTGCTGCTGAGCCTGGCCGATTACATGGTGCCCGCTGCCTTTGTGCTGCTGGAGCGTTTCCCGTTGACCACCAACGGCAAACTCGACCGCAAGGCCTTGCCCGCACCCTATACCGACGCGTTGGCCCGGCGTGGTTATGCGCCGCCCCAGGGCACGGTGGAAACCACCATCGCCACGCTCTGGCAGGACTTGCTCAAGGTCGACCGCGTGGGACGCGAGGATAATTTCTTCGAGCTCGGCGGCCACTCCCTGTTGGCGGTCAAGCTGATCGAGCGCATGCGTCAGGTGGACCTGAGCGCCGATGTGCGCGTGCTGTTCGGCCAACCGACGCTGGCGGCGCTGGCGGCGGCGGTCGGCGGGCACTTTGAAGTGCAGGTGCCGGCCAATCTCATTGAAGAACACAGCACGGCCATCACGCCGGACATGCTGCCCCTGATCGACCTCGACCAGGCCGCCATCGACCACATCATCCAGGCGATACCCGGCGGCGTTGCCAACGTGCAGGACATTTACGGCCTGGCGCCGCTGCAGGCCGGGATTCTCTACCATCACCTGGCAACCGCAGAGGGCGACCCCTACGTGTTGCAGGTGCAGTTCAGCTTTGCTGACCAGGCGGCGCTGGACGGATTTGTCCAGGCGCTGCACAGCGTAATCGAGCGCAATGACATCCTGCGCACCGCGATCCTCTGGGAAGGCCTGGATGAACCGGTGCAGGTGGTGCTGCGCCAGGCGCCGCTGGCGGTCGAGCGGGTCGAGGCCACGGGCGACGATGCCCTGGCATCTCTGCAACAGCGCTTCGACCCCCGTCACTATCGCCTGGACCTGTCACGCGCTTCGCTGATGCGCCTGGCATACAGCGAGGAACCGGGTCGCCTGGTCGGCATCCTGCTGTTGCACCATATCCTGCTCGACCACACCGCCCTGCACGTGCTGGTGCAGGAGATGAGCGCCAGCCTGGCCGGCAGCAGCGACCAGTTGCCCGACGCGGTGCAGTACCGCAACTACGTGGCCCAGGCACGCCTCGGTGTAAGCCAGGCGCAGCACGAAGCCTTCTTCAGCGAGATGCTCGGCGATATCGACGAGCCGACCCTGGCCTTCGGCTTGCAGGATGTGAATGGCGACGGCAGCGGCATCGTCGAAGCGCATCTGCCGCTGGAGCCGGGGCTGAGCCTGGCCCTGCGCGAACAGGCACGGCAGTTGGGCGTGAGTGCCGCAAGCCTGGTGCACCTGGCCTGGGCGCAGGTGCTGAGCCAGGTGTCCGGCCAGCGTGATGTAGTGTTCGGCACCGTGTTGCTGGGGCGCATGCAGGGCGGCGAGGGCGCTGATCGGGCGCTGGGGATGTTCATCAATACCTTGCCGCTGCGGGTCAGCCTTGGCGCCACGGGGGTGCAGGCCGGTGTGCGTGCCACCCACGCACGCCTGGCGCAATTGCTCGGGCACGAGCATGCCTCGTTGTCCCTGGCCCAGCGCTGCAGCGGCGTGCCGGCGTCGTTGCCGTTGTTCAGTACCTTGCTCAACTATCGTCACAGCGCACCGGATGAAGCACCGGGTGACAGCCCGTTCGCCGCGTCCGGCATCCAGGTGCTCAGCTCCGAAGAGCGCAGCAACTACCCGCTGGTGCTCAACGTCGATGACCTGGGCGCAGGCTTCGCGCTCACCGTGCAAGGCGTCGCTACGCTGGACGTGCAGCGCGTGGCTGACTATATGCTGACCGCGCTGCGCCACCTGGTGACGGCGCTGCAACAGGCGCCGACCACCGCGCTGCAATTGTTGTCGATCGTACCGCCGGCAGAGCGTCGGCAATTGCTGGTGGAGTTCAACGCCACTCGCCGCGACTACCCGGCGCACCTGAGCGTCGCCCAGCTGTTCGAAGCCCAGGCGCTGGCACGGCCTGAAGCGGTGGCGGTGGTGCATGGCAAGCTGTCCCTGAGTTACCGCGACCTCAATCGCCGCGCCAATCGCCTGGCTCACTACCTGATCGGCCAGGGCGTGCAAGCCGGCGAGCCGGTGGCCCTGGCGCTGCCGCGCAGCATTGAGCTGGTGGTCAGCCAACTGGCCGTGCTCAAGTGCGCGGCGGTGTACGTGCCGCTGGACGTCAATGCGCCGGCCGAGCGCCAGGCGTTCATGGTCCAGGACAGCGGCGCCCGCCTGGTGCTGGACGACCTGGCCGGGCTGAACCTGGACGGGCTGCCGGCGCAGAACCCCGAGCGGGAACAGTCCGCCGACAGCGTCGCCTACATCATGTACACCTCCGGCTCCACCGGCACTCCCAAAGGCGTGCTGGTGCCCCAGCGTGGCATTACCCGGCTGGTGATCAATAACGGCTACGCCGACTTCAATGCCCAGGACCGCGTGGCCTTTGCCTCGAACCCGGCGTTCGATGCCAGCACCATGGACGTCTGGGGCGCGTTGCTCAACGGTGGGCAAGTGCAGGTGATCGACCACGCCACCGTGCTCGACCCGCAGGCGTTCGGCGCCGAGCTTGCCGGTGCCACGGTGCTGTTCGTCACCACCGCGCTGTTCAACCAGTATGTGCAGCTGATTCCCGAGGCATTGGCCGGCCTGCGCATTCTGCTGTGCGGCGGCGAGCGCGCCGACCCGGCCGCCTTCCGCAGCCTGCTGGCCCAGGCACCGTCACTGCGCCTGGTGCATTGCTATGGCCCGACCGAAACCACCACCTACGCCACCACCTACGAAGTGCGCGCACTTGCCGATGACGTGGAGAGCGTGCCGGTGGGTCGGCCTATTTCCAACACCCAAATCTATGTACTGGACGCGCAGTTGCAGCCGGTGCCGCTGGGCATCACCGGCGAAATCTGCATTGGCGGCGATGGCGTTGCCAAGGGTTATTTGAACCGACCGGACCTGAGCGCCGAAAAGTTCGTGCACGACCCGTTTTCCGAACAGCCCCACGCCCTGATGTACCGCACGGGCGACCTGGGGCGCTGGTCGGTGGACGGCTTGCTCGAGTGCCTTGGACGCAATGACGATCAAGTGAAAATCCGTGGTTTTCGTATCGAGCTGGGTGAGATCGAGGCGCGTCTGGCGAGCTGCGCCGGCATCCGCGACGTCGCCGTGCTGGCCCGCGAGGACGTGCCGGGGGACAAGCGCCTGGTCGCCTATTTCACCTGGGCCGACGCCGCGCTGGACATCGACGACGTGCACGCCCACCTGCAAGGCCTGCTGCCGGACTACATGCTGCCCTCGGCCTACATGCCCCTGGCCAGTCTGCCCTTGACCAACAACGGCAAGCTCGACCGCAAGGCCTTGCCCGCGCCAGACCCGCAAGCCCTGCTCAGCCGTGCCTACGAGGCGCCCCAGGGCGAGGTGGAAACCCTGCTGGCGCAGATCTGGCAGGACGTGCTCAAGCTCGAGCGCGTCGGGCGGCATGATCATTTCTTCGAACTCGGCGGGCATTCGTTGCTGGCCGTCAGCCTGATCGAGCGCATGCGCCGCGTCGGCCTGAGCGCCGATGTACGCGTACTGTTCAGCCAGCCCAGCCTGGCGGCATTGGCGGCGGCGGTGGGCAGCGGGCGTGAAATCGTGGTGCCGGCCAATGGCATCCCGGCAGGTTGCACGCACATCACCCCGTCGATGCTCAGCCTGGTGCAACTCGACGCAGCCGCCATCGAACGCATCGTGGCCAACGTGCCGGGCGGTGCGGCGAACGTGCAGGATATCTACCCGCTGGCGCCGTTGCAGGAAGGCATCCTCTATCACCATATCAGCGCTGAACAGGGCGACCCGTACCTGCTGCAATCGCGCATGGCGTTCGACAGCCTCGAACGCTTGCACGCTTTCATGGGCGCGCTGCAGCAGGTGGTGGCGCGCCACGACATCCTGCGCACCGGGGTGGTCTGGGAAGGCCTGGACAGCCCGGTGCAAGTGGTGTGGCGCCAGGCGCAGCTGGTGGTGCAGGCCGTCAGCCTGGACCCGGCCGACGGCGGCATCATCGAACAACTGCATGCGCGCTTCGATGCGCGGCACTACCGGCTGGACATCACCCAGGCGCCGCTGCTGCGCATGGTCTACGCCCAGGACCCGGCCAATTCACGTGTCGCGGCGATCCTGCTGTTCCACCACCTGGCCCTGGACCATACCGCCATGGAAGTGGTGGGCCAGGAGATGCGGGCCTTCATGCTGGCGCAGGCGGATGACTTGCCCGAGGCCGCGCCGTTTCGCAACTACGTGGCCCAGGCGCGCCTGGGAGTCAGCGTGGCCGAGCATGAGCAGTTTTTCCGCGGCATGCTCGCCGATGTCGACGAGCCGACGCTGCCATTCGGCCTGCACGATGTGCAAGGCGACGGCCGCACCATCGAAGAAGCCGAACTACAATTGCCGGTCGAGCTGGCGCAGCGGGTGCGCGAGCAGGCACGCCACCTGGGTGTCAGCGCCGCGAGCCTGATGCACCTGGCCTGGGCGCAGGTGCTGGGGCTGGTGTCCGGGCGCGACGACGTGGTGTTCGGCACCGTGCTGATGGGGCGCATGCAGGCCGGCGACGGGGCGGACCGCGCCCTGGGCATGTTCATCAACACCTTGCCGCTGCGCGTCGACGTGGCGGCCGCTGCCGCCGACGCGGTCAAGGCCACCCATGCACGCTTGAGCGCCTTGCTCGGGCATGAACATGCCTCCCTGGCCCTGGCCCAGCGTTGCAGTGGGGTGGCGACGGCCACGCCGCTGTTCAGCGCCTTGCTCAATTACCGCCACAGCAGCCCCGGCGAAATGGCCCGCGACGGCCACGGGATCTGGGAGGGCGTACAGCTGCTCGGCGGCGAAGAGCGCAGCAACTATCCGCTGACCCTGAGTGTGGACGACCTGGGCGAAGGCTTTGCCGTGGCCGTGCTGGCCTTGCCGCAGATCGGCGCCCAGCGCCTGTGTGACTACATGCACAACGCCGTAGAGCAACTGGTGGCCGCTCTGGAACACGCGCCGGACACCCGCTTGCCTCACCTGCCGATTCTGCCGACGGCCGAACGCGACACCCTGCTGCGCGAATTCAACGCCACCGCCCATGACTTCCCGCGCGGGCACACGCTGCACGGGGCCTTTGAAGTCCAGGTCGAGCGCCAGCCCGATGCCATCGCGGTGATGCAGGACGGGGCGGCGCTGACCTATCAACAGCTCAATCAACGCGCCAACCAACTGGCGCATCATCTGCTGGGGCTTGGCGTGCAGCCGGATGACCGCGTGGCGATCTGCTGCCGTCGCGGCCCGCAGATGCTGGTGGGCCTGCTGGGCATTCTCAAGGCCGGCGCGGGTTATGTACCGATCGACCCGGCGTACCCGGCCGAGCGGATCGCCTACCTGTTGCAGGACAGCGCACCGGTGGCGGTGCTCTCGGAAGCTGGTACTCGAGACTTGCTCGGCGCCGTCGCCAGTGTCGACCTTCACGACCCCGGCTTGAAGCAATACCCAGTGAGCAATCCGCAACTCGGCGCACTGACCCCGGCGCACCTGGCCTACGTGATCTACACCTCCGGTTCCACCGGCCAGCCCAAGGGCGTGATGGTGGAACATCACCACGTGGAAAACCTCGTGCACTGGCATTGCGAGGCCTTTGGCCTGGGGGCTGCCAGCCAGACCAGCAGCGTCGCCGGTTTCGGTTTCGATGCGCTGGCCTGGGAAGTCTGGCCGGCGCTGTGCGTGGGCGCGACCCTGTACCTGCCGCCCGCCGAGGTGGGCAATGAAAACATCGACGAACTGTTGGCCTGGTGGCTGGCGCAGCCGCTGGACGTGAGCTTCCTGCCCACCCCGGTGGCCGAGTACGCCTTCAGCCTGAACCTGCAACACCCGACCTTGCGCATGCTGCTGATCGGTGGCGACCGCCTGCGCCAGTTCAGCCAGGAACGGCGTTTTGCCCTGATCAATAACTACGGCCCCACCGAAGCCACGGTGGTCGCCACCTCCGGCCGCGTACGGGCCGGGCAGCCTTTGCATATCGGCCGGCCCATCGCCAATGCCACCAGCTACGTGCTGGATGCGCACTTGCGTGCGGTGCCGGTGGGCGTGGCGGGTGAACTGTATGTGGGTGGGCGCGGCGTGGCGCGCGGGTACCTGAACCGCCCGGACCTGACCGCCGAGCGCTTCCTGCAAGACCCGTTCAACCCCGGGCGCATGTACCGCACCGGCGACCTGGTGCGCTGGTTGCCCGATGGCAACCTGGAGTACCTGGGGCGCAACGATGACCAGGTCAAACTGCGCGGGGTGCGGGTTGAACTGGGTGAAATCGAAAGCCGCCTGGCCGCGCTCGACAGCGTGGCGGAGGCCGTGGTGCTGGTGCGCGAAGGGCGCTTGATCGCCTGGTTCACCGAGCACCAGGCGCTGTCGATCGAAACGCTGCGCGCGCAGCTTCTGGCGCAGTTGCCCGAGGCCCTGGTGCCGGTGGCCTACGTGAAACTTGCGGCCTTGCCCCTGACCGCCAACGGCAAGCTGGACCGCAAGGCCCTGCCAGCCCCAGATCAGGCCGCGCTGCTGACCCGTGACTACGAAGCGCCCCAGGGCGAGGTGGAAACCCGTCTGGCGCGGATCTGGGCCGACGTGCTGCAAGTGGAGCAGGTGGGGCGCCATGACCACTTCTTCGAACTGGGCGGGCATTCGTTGCTGGCCGTCAGCCTCATCGAGCGCATGCGCCAGGTCGGCCTGAGCGCCGATGTGCGCGTGCTGTTCAGCCAGCCGACCCTGGCCGCGTTGGCCGCCGCCGTCGGCAGTGGTCGCGAAGTGCAGGTGCCGGCCAACCGTATTCCCGACGGTTGCCAACGCATCACCGCGGACATGCTGCCGCTGGTCACGCTGGAGCAGTCGACGCTGGATCAGGTGATCGACCAAGTGCCCGGCGGCGCCGCCAATGTGCAGGATATCTACCCGCTGGCGCCGTTGCAGGAAGGCATTTTCTACCATCACCTCAGCGCCGAGCAGGGCGACCCGTACCTGCTGCAATCGCACCTGGCGTTTGACAGCCTTGAGCGTTTGAACGCGTTTGCCCAGGCGCTGCAGCAGGTGATCGATCGCCACGATATCCTGCGCACCGCAGTGGTCTGGGAAGGTCTGGTGCAACCGCTGCAAGTGGTGTGGCGCAAGGCTGAACTGGCCGTGCAGTGCGTATCGCTGCAAGGCAACGTCCTTGAACAGTTGCACCAGCGTTTTGACCCGCGCCATTACCGGCTGCCGATGTCCCAGGCCCCGCTGATCCGCCTGGTGTATGCCGAGGACCCCAGCCAGGAGCGGGTCGTCGCGATGTTGCTGTTCCACCATATCGCCCTTGATCACACGGCACTCGACAGCGTACGCCAGGAGATGCAGGCCAGTTTGCTCGGGCAACCCCGGATCGCTGAAGCTGCCATTCCTTACCGCAACTATGTGGCTCAGGCGCGCCTGGGCGTCGCAGAGCAGGAGCATGAGGCGTTCTTCCGCCAGATGCTGGGAGACATCGACGAGCCGACGCTCCCGTTCGGCTTGCAGGACGTTCAAGGTGACGGCAGTGCAATCGAAGAGGTGCAGCAAAGCCTGGCCCCGGCCTTCAGCCAGCGTCTGAGGGCCCAGGCCCGCCTCGCGGGTGTCAGCGCCGCCAGCCTGTTTCATCTGGCGTGGGCCCGGGTGCTGGCCAGCACCAGCAGCCAGTACAGCGTGGTTTTCGGCACTGTACTGCTTGGCCGTATGCAGGGGGGCAAAGGCAGCGACCGTGCGCTGGGGATGTTCATCAATACGTTGCCGCTGCGCGTGGATATTGATGAAACCGGCGCGCGCGCGGCCGTCAAGCACACCCATGAGCGCCTGACGGCACTGCTCGGCCATGAACATGCATCGCTTGCCCTGGCCCAGCGTTGCAGCGGCGTCGCCGCGCCGTTGCCGTTGTTCAGCGCAGTGCTCAATTACCGCCACAGCGCCAGCCAGGAGGCGACGGTGTCGCCGGCATGGCAAGGGATTCATACCCTGGCCAGTGAGGAGCGCACCAATTACCCACTGACCTTGAACGTCGATGATCAGCGCGAGGGTTTCCGCCTGACCGTCATGACCCCCGCGCACATCGGTGCGCAACGCGTCTGCGGTTATATGCAGACGGCTCTGCTTGGGCTGGTCGAGGCGCTGGAGCAGGCGCCGCACCTGCCGATCAGCCGCTTGTCGATCCTGGGGCAGCAGGAGCGCGAGAAACTCTTGCACGGCTTCAACGCGACCGCAGTCGATTACCACCTCGACCAGACGTTGCACGGCTTGTTCGAGGCGCAGGTCTCACGCACGCCGGAGGCCGAGGCAGTGAAAGCGGGTGATCAGCGCCTGAGCTATCGGCAACTCAACGAGCGGGCCAACCGTCTGGCTCATCACCTGCGCGAACTGGGCGTACGGCCCGAGTCGCGGGTCGGGGTGTGCCTGGAGCGCGGCCTGGACATGGTCATCGGCCTGTTCGCCATCCTCAAGGCCGGCGGCGGTTATGTGCCGCTCGACCCGGCCTATCCCCATGAGCGCCTCGCCTACATGCTGCACGACAGCGCACCGGTGGTGGTGCTGGCCCACGGCGCAACCCGTGCCTTGCTCGGTGATGTACCCACCCTTGATCTGGACCGCGACACCTGGCAGCACCAGCCGAGCACCAATCCCGGCGTGCCGGACCTGACTGCCCGGCATCAGGCTTATGTGATCTACACCTCCGGCTCCACCGGCCAGCCCAAGGGCGTAATCAATGAACATGCCGGTGTGGTCAACCGTCTGCTGTGGATGCAGGACGCGTACGGCCTCAACGCGCAGGATGCGGTGTTGCAGAAAACGCCCTTCAGTTTCGACGTGTCGGTGTGGGAGTTCTTCTGGCCGCTGATGACCGGCGCCCGTCTGGTCATGGCGCGGCCGGGCGGACACAAGGACCCGGCGTATCTGTGCGAAGTGATTGAGGCGGAGCACATCACCACGCTGCACTTCGTACCGTCGATGCTCGACGTATTCCTGGCCCACGACGATGTCAGCCAGGCCGCCGGGCTGGTGCGTGTGATGTGCAGCGGTGAAGCGCTGCCGGGCAGCCTGGTGCGGCGCTTCAAGCAGCAACTGCCGGGCATCGGTTTGTATAACCTGTATGGCCCGACCGAAGCTGCGGTGGATGTGACCGCCTGGAACTGCGCACGCAGCGACGTGCCGGACAACACGCCGATCGGCAAGCCGATTGCCAACACGCGCATGTACGTGCTGGATGAGCAGTTGCAGCCGGTGCCGCTGGGCGTGGTCGGTGAGCTGTTCATCGGCGGCGTGCAGGTGGCGCGGGGGTATCTCAACCGTACGCAACTGACCGCCGAACGCTTCCTCGAGGACCCGTTCAGCGCGGGCCGGATGTACCGCACCGGCGATCTTGGTCGCTACCTGCCGGACGGCAATCTCGAGTACCTGGGCCGCAACGATGACCAGGTGAAGATTCGCGGCCTGCGCATCGAACTGGGGGAAATCCAGGCGCGACTGATCGAGCATCCAGCGGTGAAAGAGGCCGTGGTCGTGGCCCGCGAAGATCGCCTGGTCGCCTACTACACCGGCGCGGCCACCGCCATCGACGCCCTGCGCAGCCAACTCTTGCGGCACCTGCCGGACTTCATGGTGCCCGCGTTGTTCATGCACCTCGACGCGCTGCCCCTGAGCCCCAATGGCAAGCTCGACCGCAAGGCGCTGCCGGCCCCCGGTATGCACGCGCTGAGCGTGCGTGAGTACGCGGCGCCCGAAGGCGACACCGAGATCCTGCTGGCCCGGTTGTGGGCCGAGTTGCTCAACGTGGAGCGCGTGGGGCGCCATGACAATTTCTTTGAACTGGGCGGGCATTCGCTGCTTGCCGTGAGCTTGATCGGGCGCTTGCGCCAGGAAGGCATGGAAGCCGATGTGCGAGGGCTGTTCGAGCAACCGACCCTGGCCGGCTACGCCGCAATGACCGAACGAATGGAGATCGTCCTGTGAACATCCAACAATTGCTGGCAACCCTGAAAGTCAAGGATGTGCAACTGGCGCTCAAAGGCGAGCAACTGTCAGTTCAGGGCAACAGACAAGCCTTGAGCGACCCGGCGATCCTTGCTGCGTTGCGCGAACACAAGCCGGCCCTGATCGAACGGATCAAGACGGGTGAATATTCGGCCGGCAAAACCGGCGAGGTCCAGGTGCCGGCCAACGGCATCGCACCGGGCGTCGAGCGCATCACCCCGGCCATGTTGACGCTGTCCACACTGAGCCAGGATGAGATCGAGCGGATCGTCGCCACCGTCGAGGGCGGCGTGGCGAATATCCAGGACATCTATCCACTGGCACCGCTGCAGGAAGGCATTCTCTACCACCACGCGAGCACGGAGCAGGGTGACCCGTACATCATGCAGTCGCAGTTCGCCTTCGACAGCCTGGCGCGGTTCGAACAGTTCGCCAACGCCTTGCAGAGTGTCGTGGATCGGCACGATATCCTGCGTACCGGCGTGGTTTGGCAAGGCCTTGAACAGCCCTCGCAAGTGGTCTGGCGCCAGGCCCGGCTGCCGGTGCAAGCCCTGGAGCTGGACCCGGCTGAGGGCGATGTCGCATCGCAATTGCGCCAGCTGTTCGATATGCGCCATTACCGCCTGGACGTGACCCAGGCCCCTCTGCTGCGCCTGGTGCGCACCTGGGACGAACCCGGGCGGCGCGTGGTGGCAATGCTGCTGTTTCATCACATGGCCCTGGACCACAGCGCGCTGGACGTAGTGCGCCATGAACTGCAGGCGCTGTTGCAAGGCCGTGGCGAAGAGTTGGGCCAGCCCATCCCGTTTCGCAATTACGTGGCGCAGGCGCGGCTGGGCGTCAGCGAGCAGGAGCACGAGGCGTTTTTCCGTCAGATGCTCAGCGATATCTGCGAGCCGACCTTGCCTTTCGGTCTGCAGGATGTGCAGGGCGACGGCCGCGATATCGTCGAAGCGGATTTGCCGTTGTCGGCAGCGCTCAATCAACGTACCCGCGAGCAGGCACGCCAACTGGGCGTCAGTGCCGCGAGCATGTTCCATATGGCCTGGGCGCAGGTGCTGAGTGTGCTGGCAGGCAAGCAAAGCGTGGTGTTCGGTACGGTGTTGATGGGGCGCATGCAGGGCGGTCAGCAGACCGACAGGGCACTGGGGATCTTCATCAATACGTTGCCGTTTCGTGTGGACGTCGGTCATGCGGATGTGCGCACCGGCATCAGGGACACCCATGCACGGCTGACGACGTTGCTGCGCCATGAGCATGCCCCTTTGGCGTTGGCGCAGCGCTGCAGTGGAGTGACTGCGCCCACGCCACTGTTCAGTGCGTTGCTCAATTACCGGCACAGTGGTTCCGGCAATCAGGCCGAGGCTGTGGCGGCATGGAACGGCATCGAAATGTTGAGCTCGCAGGAGCGTACCAACTACCCGCTGACGCTGAGCGTGGATGACCTGGGCGATAGCTTCATCTTGCGTTTGCTCGCCTGCACCCAGGTCGACCCGCACCGCGTCTGCGCCTACCTGCAAACCGCCCTGGAAAACCTGGTGAGCGCCCTGGAGCAGGCGCCGCACACCGCGCTCAACCAACTGCCGGTGGTGCCGCTGGCCGAGCAGCGCCTGTTGATCGAGCAGTTCAACGCGACCCAGGCGGTGTTCCCCCAGGGCAGCACCTTGCACGCGCGCATCGAGGCCCAGGCCGCGCTGACCCCGGATGTCATCGCGGCGGTCTGCCTGGACCGCACGCTGAGCTACGCCGAACTCAACGGGCAGGCCAACCTGCTGGCTCATCACCTGCTGGCGCTGGGGGTCAGGCCCGATGACCGCGTGGCCATCGTCGCGCGCCGTGGTCTGGACACCCTGGCCGGCTTGCTGGCGATTCTCAAGGCCGGCGCCTGTTATGTGCCGGTGGACCCATCCCACCCGGCCGAGCGCCTGAGCTATCTGCTCAGCGACAGCGCCCCGGTGGCCGTGCTGACCCAGCACGCGTTGCTCGAGCGCCTGCCGGAGCTGGACGTGCCGGTGATCAACCTGGACCGCTACACCTGGCAGCACCACGCGGCGAGCAATCCCGACGTGGCCATGACCCCGTCTAACCTGGCCTATGTGATCTACACCTCCGGCTCCACCGGCCTGCCCAAAGGGGTGATGGTGGAGCATCACAGCGTGGCCAATCTGGTGGACTGGCATTGCAGCGCCTTCGACCTGCGCGCCGGGCGGCATACCGCCAGTGTGGCCGGTTTCGGTTTTGATGCGATGGCCTGGGAAGTGTGGCCGGCGCTGTGCGCAGGCGCCACCTTGCACCTGCCGCCGGCCCGTGACGGCGCCGAGGATGTCGACGCGCTGCTCGCCTGGTGGTGCGCGCAACCGCTGGACGTGTGCTTCCTGCCGACGCCGGTGGCCGAGTACGCCTTCAGCCAGAACATCGAGCACCCGACCCTGCGCACGCTGTTGATCGGCGGCGACCGCCTGCGCCAGTTCGGGCGTGCGCAGCGCTTTGAGCTGATCAACAACTACGGCCCCACCGAAGCCACGGTGGTCGCTACCGCCGGCAAGGTCGAGGCGGGCCAGCCGTTGCATATCGGCAAACCCATCGCCAATGCCAGGGTGTATCTGCTGGACGAGCAGCTGCGCCCGGTGCCGCTGGGGGTGGCGGGCGAACTGTATGTAGGCGGCAAGGGCGTGGCCCGCGGTTACCTCAACCGCCCGGAGCTGACCGCCGAGCGTTTCCTGCGCGACCCGTTCAGCAGCGGGCGCATGTACCGCACCGGCGACCTCGCGCGCTGGCTGCCCGACGGCAACCTCGAGTACCTGGGGCGCAACGATGACCAGGTGAAGATCCGTGGCATGCGCATCGAACTGGGGGAAATCGAGACCCGGCTCAACCAGCTGCCGGGCATTCTGGAGGCGGTGGTGCTGGTGCGTGAGGAGCGGTTGGTGGCGTATTTCACCGAAAGCCCGCAACTGGATGCGCTGGCCGTCGCTGATATCCGTGCGCACCTGGTGGCCCATCTGCCGGACTATATGGTGCCGGTCGCTTTCATGAAGCTCGACACGCTGCCCTTGACCGCCAACGGCAAGCTCGACCGCCAGGCTCTGCCGGCCCCCGATATGGCCGCGGTATTCAGCCGCGAATACGAGGCACCGTTGGGCGAGATCGAAAGCGTGTTGGCGCAGATCTGGGCCGACGTGTTGCAAGTGGAGCGGGTTGGGCGGCGCGATCATTTCTTCGAGCTGGGCGGGCATTCGCTGCTGGCGATGCGCATGGTGTCCCAGGTGCGCCAGCGCCTGGGCGTCGAGTTGGCGCTGGGGGATCTGTTCGCCAACGCCGAACTGGCGGCAGTCGCTCACGTGCTGGCCCAGGCGGGTCGCAGCACCTTGCCGGATATTCTGCCGGCCAAGCGTGGCGAGGCGGTGCCGCTGTCATTCGCCCAGCAGCGCCTGTGGTTCCTGGCCAACATGGACGGCGGCAACAGTGCCTACAACATTCCCATCGGTTTGGCCCTGCGTGGGCAATTGCACGTCCAGGCGCTGCAACAGGCGTTGGCCTGTATCGTCAGGCGCCATCACACCCTGCGCAGCCGTTTTGTCCAGGTGGGCGATGACACACAGGTGCTGACCGTGCCCGCCGACGATGCCATGCCGCTGCAGTTGCTGGACCTGCGCAATCATCCCGAGCCGCAACAGGCCCTGGACGCGTTGATCCACCACGAGGCTGCGGCGACGTTTGACCTGGAGCGTGGCCCGCTGCTGCGCGGGCACCTGGTGATGATGGCCGACGATCATCATGTGCTGCTGCTGACCTTGCACCACATTGTCTCCGATGGCTGGTCCATGGGCGTACTGACCCGCGAACTGATGGCGCTGTACCAGGCGTTCATCCACGACCAGCCCGACCCGCTGCCGCCGTTGACGATCCAGTACGGTGATTTCGCCATTTGGCAACGTTTGTGGCTGAGCGGTGAAGTGCTGCACCGCCAGAGCGATTACTGGCAGCAGGTGCTGGCGGATGCGCCGGCCTTGCTCACGCTGCCTGTCGATCGTCCACGTCCGGCGCAGCAGGACTACGCCGGCAGCAGCGTCGAGGTGCATGTGGACGAACGCCTGACCGCCGGGTTGAAGGCTTTGAGTCAACGCCATGGCGTCACGCTTTACATGACCCTGTTGAGCGCCTGGGCAGCGCTGCTGGCACGGTTGTCCGGCCAGCAGGACCTGGTGATTGGCTCGCCGGTGGCAAACCGGATGCGCAGTGAAGTGGAAGAGCTGATCGGTCTGTTCGTCAATACCCTGGCCCTGCGGATCGATACCTCGGGTGAACCGAGCACCGAATTGCTGCTGGCGCGGGTCAAGGCGGTGTCGCTGGCGGCCCAGTCCCATCAGGATCTGCCGTTCGAGCAGGTGGTGGAGATTACCCAGCCGGTGCGCAGCCTGGCCCACACGCCGCTGTTTCAGACACTGCTGGCCTGGCAGGACGCCAGTGTGCCCAGCCTGACGTTGGGCGATCTGGTGATTGAGGGGGTGGCTCAGCAGAGCCTGTTCGCCAAATTCGAGCTGACCCTGGACCTGGGTGAAGACCAGGGCAGGATCCGTGGCGCGCTGCAATACGCTGTCGCGCTGTTCGATGAGGCGACGGTGCAGCGCTACGTCGGTTACTTCACCCGCCTGTTGCAGGCCATGGTCGCCGACGACCGAGCGGTGCTGGCCCATGTGCCGCTGATGGAAGAACCTGAGCGTCAGCAGGTGCTGGTGGACTTCAATGCGACCTCGATGCCCGGCAATGCCGAGCACACCGTGCACGGGCTTGTCGCCGCGCAGGCCGAGCGCACGCCCGACGCCATTGCGGCCAAGGCCGGCGAGCACCACCTGACCTATGCCGAACTGGACAGGCACGCCAGCCATCTGGCAAATCACCTGCGCGGCCTGGGCATCAAGCCCGACGACCGCGTGGCCATCGTCGCCCGGCGCGGCCTCGACACCCTGGTCGGGTTGCTGGGGATCCTCAAGTCCGGCGCGTGTTATGTACCGGTCGATCCCGCGCATCCGGCCGAGCGCCTGGCCTATCTGCTCAGCGACTGCGCCCCCTTGGCCGTGCTGACCCAGCGCGCGCTCCTGCCAAGGCTGCCGGCCCTTGAGGTGCCGGTGATCGAGCTGGATGGCGATGGCTGGCTTACCCCCACGCAACCTCATCCCGAAGTGGCTGCCGGCCCGTCCAATCTGGCCTACGTGATTTACACCTCCGGCTCCACCGGCTTGCCCAAAGGTGTGATGGTGGAACACCACAGTGTGGTGAATCTGGTGGGCTGGCACTGTCGTGCTTTCGACCTGAGTGCCGGGGGCCATACGGCCAGTGTCGCCGGCTTCGGATTCGATGCGATGGCCTGGGAAGTCTGGCCGGCGCTGTGTGTCGGCGCGACCCTGCACTTGCCACCGGCCCATGACGGCGTTGAGGATGTCGACGCACTGCTCGCCTGGTGGTGTGCGCAACCCCTGGACGTGTGCTTCCTGCCGACGCCGGTCGCCGAGTACGCCTTCAGCCAGCAGATCGAACATCCGACGCTGCGCACCTTGCTGATCGGTGGCGACCGCTTGCGCCAGTTCACGCGAGCGCAGCGTTACGCATTGGTCAATAACTACGGGCCCACCGAAGCCACAGTGGTCGCCACCTCCGGCCGGATCGAGGTCGGCCGGCCGCTGCATATCGGCAAGCCTGTCGCCAATGCCACGGTATACCTGCTCGACGACCAGCAGCGCCCGGTGCCGCTGGGGGTGACCGGAGAATTGTATGTCGGCGGCAAAGGCGTGGCACGCGGTTACCTGAACCGCTCGGAACTGACCGCCGAACGCTTCCTGCATGACCCGTTCAATGAGGGACGCATGTACCGAACCGGTGACTTGGCGCGTTGGTTGTCCGACGGCACCCTTGAGTACCTGGGGCGCAACGACGATCAGGTGAAAATCCGTGGTGTGCGCATCGAACTGGGTGAAATCGAAACCCAACTCAACCAGTTGCCGGGTATCCAGGATGTCGTGGTGCTGGTATGTGATGAGCGGCTGGTGGCGTATTTCACCGCGCATCCGTCGGCAAGCCCCTTGGCTGCCGGTGATATCCGTGCGCACCTGGTTGCGCGTCTGCCGGGCTACATGGTCCCGGCCGCTTACGTGCGGCTCGATGCGCTCCCGCTGACGGCCAACGGCAAGCTCGATCGCAAGGCCCTGCCAACGCCGGACCTGTCGGCGCTGTTTATCCGTGAGTACATTGCGCCCGAGGGTGAGCTTGAAAGCGTGCTCGCGCAGATTTGGACCGATGTGTTGCAGGTGGCGCAAGTAGGCCGGCGCGACAACTTTTTCGAGCTCGGCGGTCACTCGCTGTTGGCCATGCGCATGGTGTCCCAGGTGCGTCAGCGCCTGGGCATAGAGCTGCTGCTGAGCGATTTTTTCGCCAATGCCGAGCTCAGCGCCGTCGCCGCCGTACTGGCCCAGTCCGGTCGCAGCACTTTGCCGGATATTCTGCCGGCCAGTCGCGAGGAACACGTCCCGTTGTCGTTCGCCCAGCAACGTCTGTGGTTCCTGGCGTTGATGGAAGGCGCCAATACCGCCTATAACATTCCCATCGGCTTGCGACTGCGCGGGCAATTGCATGTGCAGGCGCTGCAACGCGCCTTGGCACGTATCGTTGCGCGACATGAAACCCTGCGCAGCCGCTTTGCCCAGCAGGGTGACGACGCCCGGGTGCTGATTGCACCGCCTGAAGAGGTGTTGCCGCTGCAACTGCAGAACCTGCGGCGTCACTCCCATCCTCAGCAGGCCTTGGACGCATTGATTCACGGCGAAGCCTCGGCTCCGTTCGACCTGGAACAGGGTCCGCTGATACGTGGACGCCTGGTGGCAATGGCCGACGATCACCATGTGCTGTTGCTGACCCTGCACCATATCGTCTCTGATGGCTGGTCCATGGGCGTGCTCACCCGGGAGCTGATGGCGCTGTATCAGGCCTTCAGTCATGGCCTGCCCGACCCGTTGCCGCCACTGCCGATCCAGTACGCCGATTTTGCCGTGTGGCAACGGCGCTGGCTGAGTGGCGAGGTCCTGAACCGCCAAAGCGCTTACTGGCAGCAAACCCTGGCTGGCGCGCCGCCGTTGCTGTCCCTGCCTACCGATCGCCCCCGCCCGGCGCAGCAGAGCTATGCCGGCGATACGGTCCAGGTGCGCCTGGATGAACTTCTGACCGCCGGGCTCAAGGCGTTGAGCCAGAGGCACGGGGTGACGCTGTACATGACCGTGATGAGCGCCTGGGCGTCACTGCTTGCACGCTTGTCCGGTCAGCACGACCTGGTGATCGGCTCGCCGGTGGCCAACCGGGCCCGCAGTGAGGTGGAGGGGCTGATTGGCTTGTTCGTCAACACCCTTGCCGTGCGCATCGATACCTGCGGCGAACTGAGCACCGAGGCACTGCTGGCGCGGGTCAAGGCGGTGACACTGGCCGCTCAGTCTCACCAGGACCTGCCGTTCGAAAAAGTCGTGGAGATCCTCCGGCCGCTGCGCAGCCTGGCCCATAGCCCGATATTCCAGGTGCTGCTGACCTGGCAGGACAGCAGTGCACCGGCGCTGGCCCTCGGCGACCTGACGCTGGAAGCGATCGTGGAGAATAGTCACTTTGCCAAGTTCGATCTGGCGTTGAGCCTGGGTGAAGTCGAAGGTTGCATTCTGGGCACTCTGGAATACGCGGTGGCCTTGTTCGATGAGGCGACCGTGCAGCGTTACGTCGGCTATCTGATGTGTCTGTTGCAGGCGATGGTCGAAGACGACCAGGCGGTGCTGGAGCACGCGCCGTTGCTGGGCGCGCGCGAACGTCAGCAGCTGCTGTTTGACTTCAACGCTACGGCAGTCGACTACAACCTCGACCAGACCCTGCACGGCCTGTTCGAAGCGCAGGTTGTACGCACGCCGGATGCGATTGCGCTCAAGGCCGGCACGCAGCAATTGACCTACGCCGAACTCAATACCCGGGCCAACCAATTGGCCCATCACCTGCTGGCGCTCGGTGTGCAGCCGGATGCACGGGTGGCCGTCTGCGCAGAGCGTGGCCTGGACATGGTTATCGCCCTGTATGCGGTGCTCAAGGCCGGCGCGGCCTATGTGCCGCTGGATCCGGCGTATCCCCAGGAGCGGATCGCCTACATGCTGCAAGACAGTGCACCGCAGGTGGTGCTCGCCCAGGTCGCTACGCGTGGTTTGCTGGGCGAGGTGCCGGTGCTTGAACTGGACCAGCCGTGCTGGCAGCACCAGCCGCACGACAACCCGGCTGTACGCGGTACAAGTGCTTACGTGATCTACACCTCAGGCTCCACCGGCCAGCCCAAGGGGGTGATCAACGATCACGGCGGGGTGGTCAACCGTCTGCTGTGGATGCAGGACGAATACGGATTGACCCGCGACGACGCGGTCCTGCAGAAAACCCCGTTCAGCTTTGACGTATCGGTGTGGGAATTCTTCTGGCCGTTGTCCACCGGTGCTCGACTGGTAATGGCGCGTCCCGGCGGTCACAAGGACCCCGCTTACCTGTGCGAGGTCATCGAAGCCGAGGCGATCACGACGCTGCACTTTGTGCCGTCAATGCTCGATGTCTTCCTTGCCTATGGCGATGTCAGCCAGGTAGCGGGCCTGCAACGCGTGATGTGCAGCGGTGAAGCGCTGCCAGGCAGCCTGGTGCGGCGCTTCAAGCAGCAACTGCCGGGCGTCAACCTGTATAACCTGTACGGTCCGACTGAAGCGGCGGTGGATGTGACGGCGTGGTCCTGCCTGCCTTGCGACGTGCCGGACAACACGCCCATCGGCAAACCGATCGCCAATACCCGCATGTACGTGCTGGACTCGCAGATGCAGCCGGTGCCCCTGGGCGTGGTGGGCGAGTTGTTCATTGGCGGCGTACAAGTGGCGCGGGGCTATTTGAACCGTCCTGAGCTGACGGCCGAGCGCTTCCTCGATGACCCGTTTACCCAGGGACGCGTGTACCGCACCGGTGATGTCGGCCGCTATCTGCCCGACGGCACACTCCAATACCTGGGTCGCAATGACGACCAGGTGAAAATTCATGGCTTGCGTATCGAACTGGGGGAAATCCAGGCACGACTGATCGAGCATCCCGCGGTCAACGAAGCGGTGGTGGTGGCCCGTGAGCAACGCCTGATCGCTTACTACACCGGCGACGCTTGCGACATCAATGCGCTGCGCAGTCATGTGGCGCAACAGCTTCCGGCGTTCATGGTGCCCGCTGTGTTTGTACACCTGGACGCACTGCCGCTGAGCCCCAACGGCAAGCTCGATCGCAAGGCACTGCCTGCGCCGGGCGTGGAGTCAATGAGCGTGCGCGACTACGAAGCGCCAGAGGGCGATACCGAAATCGCTTTGGCCAGCGTATGGGCCGAGTTGCTGGGGGTGGAGCGCATAGGGCGCCAGGATAATTTCTTCGAGCTGGGCGGGCATTCGTTGATGGCCGTGAGCCTGATGGGGCGCCTGCGGCGCCTCGGGTTGTCGGCGGACATGAACGTGCTGTTCAGCCAGCCGACGTTGGCGGCCCTGGCGGCGACCCTGGGCGGCAGCCGGGAAGTGGCCGTACCGGCCAATGGCATCGCTGCTGGTTGCGACGCCATCACGCCGTCCATGCTGACGCTGGCGCGCCTGGATCAGCCGGCCATCGACCGGCTTGTTGCCGCCATCCCCGGCGGGGCTGCGAACGTGCAGGATATCTACCCGCTGGCCCCGTTGCAGCAGGGGATTCTTTATCACCACCGCGCGGTGCAGGAGGATGACGTGTATGTGCTGCAGGCGCACTTTGCCTTCGACAGCACGGCACGCTTGCACGCGTTTGCCGAGGCGTTGCAGGCGGTGATCCGGCGTCATGACATCCTGCGTTCCTCGTTCCATTGGGACGGCTTGCAAGAGCCGATGCAAGTGGTGTGGCGTGAGGCGTCCCTGCGTGTTGAGAAAGGGCCGTTGCCGCAGCGCCTGGACCCGGCTCAGGCACCGGTGATGCGCCTGGTCTACACCGAGGAAGCGCAGCGCGTGGTCGCCACCTTGCTGTTTCATCACTTGGTGATGGACCATGTGACCCTGGGCATCCTCAAGCATGACCTGCAGGCATTTCTGTGCGGCAAAGGCGATGCGCTCAGCGCACCGGTGCCGTATCGCAATTACGTTGCCCAGACCCGCCTGGGCATCACCGACCAAGAGCATGAAGCGTTCTTTCGCGACATGCTCGCCCAAGTTGATGAGCCGACCTGCCTGTGTGAGCTGGGCCCGATTGAACAGGTGCAAAGCCTGCTCGACCTTGCGCTGAGCCAGCGTCTGCGTACTCAGGCGCGTCGGGCCGGCGTGAGCGCTGCCAGCGTCATGCACCTGGCCTGGGCCCTGGTCATGGGCAAGGTGGCCGTGCGCGAGTCGGTGGTGTTCGGCACCGTGATGCTGGGCCGCCTGCAGGGCGGCGAAGGGGCCGAACGGGCCATGGGCGTCTTTATCAATACCTTGCCGCTGCGCGTCGACCTGGGTGAACACTCGGTGCGCGGTGCGCTGCGCGACACCCATGCGCGCCTGGCGCAGTTGCTCAAGCATGAACACGCGCCCCTGGCGCTGGCGCAACGTTGCAGCAGCGTGCCGACGGGTACGCCGTTGTTCAACGTGCTGTTCAACTATCGTCACAGTGCCGAGGTGCCCGGCGCGCCAAATGACGATGCAGCAAAGGCATGGCAGGGTATCTATTTGCTCGAGGGCGAGGAGCGCTCCAGCTACGGCCTGTCGATGAGCGTGGACGACCTGGGCGACAGTTTCAGCCTGAGCGCCGCGGGGCAGGGCGCGCGGCGTCTTTGCGCTTACCTGGCCACGGCGCTTGAACAGATGGTGACGGCGTTGGAGGACACCGTCGACAGCGCCATCAGCGCTGTGTCGATCCTGCCGGCTCACGAACGTCGACAATTGATCGAGGACTTCAACGCTACCGCCCGCGAATTCCCCCGCGCGCACACGGTGCAACGCCTGTTCGAGGCCCAGGCCGGGGCCCGTCCCGCTGCGTTGGCGGTGGTGCATGGCGAGCAGCGCGTGAGTTACGTTGACCTGAACATTCGCGCCAACCGCCTGGCCCATCACCTGCTCGGGCTCGGCGTGCGCGCCGGGGACAGTGTGGCGATTCTGCTGCCACGCGGCGTGGACTTGATAGTCGGCCAACTGGCCGTGTTGAAATGCGCCGCCGCCTACGTGCCGCTGGATATCAACGCCCCCGCCGAGCGCCAGGCTTTCATGCTGCAGGACAGCGGCGCGGTGCGGCTGTTGACCCGCAGCGATATAGCCGTTGATTACCCGGCTCAACGCCTGGACCTCGATACGCTGACCCTCGATGCGCAACCTGACCACAACCCCGACCTGTCGCAATCGTCGGACAGCGTGGCCTACCTCATGTACACCTCCGGGTCCACCGGCACGCCGAAGGGCGTAGTGGTGCCTCATCGTGGCATCACCCGGCTTGTGATCAACAACGGCTATGCGGATTTCAACGCGGGTGATCGTGTGGCATTCGCCTCCAACCCGGCCTTTGACGCGAGCACGATGGATGTGTGGGGAGCATTGCTCAACGGCGGGCAGGTGCAGGTCATTGATCACGCCATTTTGCTCGATCCGCTGGCGTTTGGCGCTGCATTGGAAGGGGCGACGATACTGTTCGTCACCACGGCGCTGTTCAATCAGTACGTGCAACTGATACCCGATGCGCTGGCGGGGTTGCGCATCCTCCTGTGCGGCGGCGAGCGCGCTGATCCGGCAGCGTTCCGCAGTTTGTTGGCGCGGGCACCGGCACTGCGCCTGGTGCATTGCTACGGGCCGACGGAAACCACCACTTACGCGACCACCCATGAGGTGCGCGCACTCGCCGACAACACGGACAGCGTGCCGATCGGGCGACCTATATCCAATACTCAGGTGTATGTGCTGGATGCGCAGTTGCAGCCGGTGCCGGTGGGCGTGACCGGTGAAATCTGCA
This sequence comes from Pseudomonas orientalis, assembly GCF_001439815.1. Lineage (GTDB taxonomy): Bacteria > Pseudomonadota > Gammaproteobacteria > Pseudomonadales > Pseudomonadaceae > Aquipseudomonas > Aquipseudomonas orientalis. Next base: position 1,002,179 of record NZ_JYLM01000001.1, read on the forward strand.
TTGGTGGCGACGGCGTGGCCTTGGGCTATCTGAATCGTGCGCAATTGAGCGCCGAACAGTTTGTGCAGGACCCCTTCAAGCCCGACGCCCTGATGTACCGCACCGGCGACCTGGGTCGCTGGAACGCGGACGGCTTGCTGGAGTGCGTGGGTCGCAACGATGACCAGGTGAAGATTCGCGGTTTTCGTATCGAGCTGGGCGAGATTGAAGCACGCCTGGCCACCCACGCCGCCATTCAGGAGGCGGTGGTGCTGGCGCGTGAAGACGCCCCGGGCGACAAACGCCTGGCGGCCTATTTCACCTGGGCGTCAGAGCCGGTCGGCATCGACAGCCTGCGTGCCCACCTGCAAGAGCAACTTCCGGACTACATGGTGCCGTCAGCTTACGTGCCACTGGAGCGGTTACCGCTGACGGCCAATGGCAAGATCGACCGTAAAGCCTTGCCGGTCCCAGCGCTGCAAGCCCTGGCTGGCCGCGTGTTCGAACCGCCTCGCGATGCAGTGGAATATAAGCTGGCTCAGCTATGGGCCGACGTGCTCAAGCTTGAGCAGGTCGGTCGCGATGACAGTTTCTTCGAACTGGGCGGTCATTCTTTGCTTGCCATTCGCCTGGTCGGCCTGATGGAAGAGGCGGGTCTGCAAGTCAGCCTGGCCGAGCTCTTTGAGCATGTCAGCGTGGCGAACGTGGCCTCGATGCTGCGCGAGCGTGACGAGCAGGCAGCGCGCAGCACCACGGTGGTGACCGTGCGCAGCAGCGGTGCCGAGCCGGCATTGTTCCTGGTGCACGAGTTCAGCGGCATGGACGTGTATTTCCCGGCGCTGGGTCAGCACCTGCCGGGTGATTACCCGATCTATGGTCTGCCGGGCCTGGCGCTGGGCGAGTCGCACCTGAACACCATGGAGGGCTTGGCGGCGCGCCTGGTCGGCCTGATTCGCGAGATCCAGCCGCACGGACCCTATCGTGTGGCGGGATGGTCGTTCGGCGGGGTGCTTGCCTATGAAGTGGCCATGCAACTGTTGGGGCTGGACGAAACCGTCGCGTTCCTTGGCTTGATCGACACCTTCGTGCCGCGCATGACCGATCAGGGCAAGGCACGCTGGGAAGGGCCGCAGGCGCTCAAGCGGCATTTGCTGCTGCAGTGCACGGCCCATTGGACCGTACAAGGAGGCGTGCATGAAGTGGCGAGATTGGCGCAGCTGGAAGCAGACACTCAACAGCTGGACCTTGCGGGCCTGCTGCAATGTTGTCGCGATGAAGGTTTGCTATACCCGCAAATGGCGGCGGCCGCGGACGCCGACTTGATCAGTTTCATCGAGCGCGAAGTCGGGCACGGGCATGCGCTGGCGCATTACAGCCTGTTCCCGCTGCCGATTGCGGTGCATCTGTTCAGCGCCCAGGAGCGGCCGACCGAACTGTCGCGGCGCAGTGAGTCGTTGGGCTGGGAGGACGCGCTGGCATCCGGGCAACTGCGCCAGATCGAGGTGCCCGGCAATCACCAGAGCATGATGCAGGCGCCGCATATCCGCAGCCTGGGTGCGGCGATGGCCCAAGCGTTGGCCGAGTCGTTACCGGTGATGGAAGCGGCGCATCAGCCCGTGCTGCGTATCCAGGGCGGCAAGACTGGGCATGCGCCAGTGTTCTGTGTACCGGGGGCGGGCGACAGCGTGACCGGCTTTGTCGGCTTGAGCGAGGCGCTGGGGCGGGACTGGCCGTTGTATGGCTTGCAGCCGCGTGGGCTGGACGGTGAAGCGGTGCCGCACAGCCAGGTGGAAGCGGCGGCGCAGTGTTATCTGGCGGCGCTGATTCAGGAGTGCCCGGCAGGGCCGGTGCATCTGGTCGGGCATTCGTTTGGCGGCTGGGTGGCGCTGGAAATGGCGCTGCGCTTGCAGGCGATGGGCCGCGAGGTGGCGTCGTTGACGGTGATCGACAGTGAGTCGCCGGGGGGTAATGGCGGGGTGGGGCGGACGTATACGTCGACGGCGGCGTTGTTGCGGTTGATCGAGGCGATGCAGTTGGCGGCCGGGAGATCCCTGGGAATCGATCCGCTGGATTTTGCCGCGAGTGATGAGGTGGCGCAGCGCCAGGCGTTGCATGCCGGGATGGTCGGGGTTGGTTTGTTGCCGGCGCGGTCTGCCGGGGATGCGATGGTTGGCCCGGCGCGGACTTATGCGGCGGCGTTGCGTACGGTGTATCGGCCGCAGGCGCGGTACGACGGGGTGGTGCGCCTGGTGCTGGCGCGAGACCCGGCGCTGGATGCGGCGGGCAATCAGCGTGAGCAGGGGTTGATGATCGAGGGGTGGCGGGGGCAGGGGCGTGGGTTGCAGGTTTGGTATGGCGGGGGCAATCACTTCACTTTGCTCAAGGCGCCGAATGTTTCGGCGTTGGCCAGGTGGTGGGTTGAGGGGGTTGGGGTTGGGGAGGTGGTGTCTTGATGGCCGCCAAAGGTGGGAAGGGGCTTGTTCCTGATGTCGGCCTGTCAGCCAACGGTTACCCATCTGGCACACCTCGGTCCAAATGTGGGAGGGGGCTTGCCCCCGATGGCGGCCTCAGGGCCGACCAGGATTTTGGATCAGACCGAGTACATATCCGTTTCTGCGGTAACGGCCACTTAGGGTTCCGCTCTTACAGCGGCTCACTTTTGAAAAGCGCAAAAGTAAGCAAAACGCTCTTGCCCCACCACTCGGCGCCTCGCTCAGGCTCGGCGTGCCCGAACGAAGGCTTGAATCCGTGGGCCGCCGCAATGGGCCATCCATGGCCCAGTGCGGCTAACCCGGCGTCCTGCCGGGTTACCCACGGATTCAAGCCTGCGTTCGGCCAGCGTGGTTTAACGGGGCGCCTAAGATCAAAAGCCAGATCAAGATCAAGAACGACTCGCTGCGCATCGTGGTTAGCGTTTGGATTCCCGTGCTCAATCAAAAAGCCCAATTTTATGGTCATTTATGCAAACGTCTAAGTTACGCAAAATCGGTATATTCGCAGTGCTGGCGGTTGCCATCGGCTTGATCATTTACACCGTCAAGGCGCCTGCCGATGCGCCCCAGTACCTCACCGCCACGGTCGAGCGCGGCGATATCGAAAACGCCGTTCTCGCCACAGGCCTGCTGGAGGGGGTCAAGCAGGTCGATGTGGGCGCGCAGGTTTCCGGTCAGTTGAAGTCGCTCAAGGTCAAGGTCGGTGACAAGGTCAAGAAAGGCCAGTGGCTGGCTGAAATCGATCCGCTGATTCTGCAGAACACGCTGCGCAAGGCCCAGGTCGACGAGGAGAATCTGCAGGCTCAACGCCGCGCCACGGCGGCGCAGGTCAAGCAGGCCAGGTCGGTGTATGAGCGCTACAAGGGCTTGCAGGCCGATGAGTCGGTGTCGCGCCAGGATTTCGAAGACGCTGAGTCGACCTTCCAGGTGCAGCAGGCCAATCTGCTGTCGCTGGATGCGCAGATCAAGAGCGCGCATATCCAAATCGATACCGCCAAGGTCAACCTGGCCTACACCCGTATCAATGCGCCCATCGACGGCGATGTGGTGGGCATCGTCACCCAGGAAGGCCAGACGGTCATCGCCAACCAGTTGGCGCCGGTACTGCTCAAGCTGGCCGATCTGGACACCATGACCGTCAAGGCCCAGGTGTCTGAAGCGGATGTGATTCATATCAGCCCCGGCCAGCAGGTGTATTTCACCATTCTCGGTGAGGCCGACAAGCGCTATTACGCCAAGCTGCGTGGTACTGAACCAGCACCGCAGAATTTCCTGGAAACCCAGACCGCCGGCACGCCCAAGCAGAATACGGCGGTGTTCTATAACGCGCTGTTCGACGTGCCCAATCCCGACCACCGCCTGCGCATTGCCATGACCGCCCAGGTGCGCATCGTGCTCGACACCGCCGACGCCGCGCTGATGATGCCGGTGGCGGCGTTGGGCGCGCGCAATGCCGAGGGCGGCTATGCAGTGCGTGTGCTGGATGCCAAGGGCAAGGCGCAGGTGCGTGAGGTGAAGACCGGCATCAACAATAATGTCAAGGTGCAGATCCTCGACGGCCTGGTCGAGGGCGACAAGGTGGTGATCGGCGACGCCTCGCCTGCCGTGGCGGGGAGCTGAGTCATGAGCCAACCTCTGCTGGAGCTCAAGGGCATCACCCGCAGTTTCATGGCCGGCGAGCGTGAATTCATCGCCCTCAAGGGCATCGACCTGACCATTCACGCCGGTGAGATGCTGGCGATCATCGGCGCCTCGGGCTCGGGTAAATCGACGCTGATGAACATCCTCGGCGGCCTGGATTACGCTACCGCCGGCAGCTACAGGATCAATGGCATCGAAACCCGCTCCCTGGGCGATGAGCAACTGGCGGAACTGCGCCGCGACTACTTCGGGTTTATCTTCCAGCGCTACCACCTGTTGGCGCACCTGAGTGCGTTGCACAACGTAGAAATGCCGGCGATCTACGCCGGTATCCCGGAAAGCCAGCGCCACAGTCGCGCGCGGGAGTTGCTTGCGCGGTTGGGCCTGTCGGGGCATGTCACCCATCGGCCGAGCCAGTTGTCCGGTGGGCAGCAGCAGCGTGTCAGTATCGCCCGGGCCTTGATGAATGGCGGTGAAGTGATCCTTGCCGACGAGCCCACCGGTGCCCTCGACACCCACAGCGGCAAGGAGGTGATGCGCATCCTCGCCGAGCTGCACGCGGCCGGGCACACGGTGATCATCGTCACCCACGACCCCAAGGTGGCGGCCAATGCCCAGCGTATCGTCGAGGTGTGCGACGGCGAGATCGTCAGCGACAAGGCCAACGAACGTGTCGATCCGGATCTGCCCCACGAAGCGCCGATCGAGCCCCGGCGCAGCGGCGCGCGACGTCTGGTGGCGAGCCTGGGGTTGTTCAAGGAGGCATTCAACATGGCCTGGGTCGCGCTGATTTCCCATCGCATGCGCACCTTGCTGACCATGCTCGGCATCGTCATCGGCATCACCTCGGTGGTGTCGATCTCGGCCATCGGCGAGGGCGCCAAGCGTTATGTGCTCAAGGACATCCAGGCCATCGGCAGCAATACCATCGATATCTTTTCCGGCACCAGTTTCGGTGACAGTCGCGCCTCGGCCATCGAGACCCTGATGCCGTCGGATGTGGACGCGTTGAACCAGCTGTATTACGTCGACAGCGCCACCCCGGTGGTGGGGCGCAACCTGTTGCTGCGCTTTGGCAATATCGATGTGGACGCCCAGGTCAACGGCGTCAGTGACCGCTATTTCAAGGTCAAGGGCGTAAAGCTTGAAGCCGGTATCGCCTTCAGTGAAAGCGATGCACGGCGTCAGGCGCAGGTGGTGGTGATCGACCACAACACCCGGCATCGCCTGTTCGGGCCGAACGTCGACCCACTGGGCCAGGTTATTCTGGTGGGCAACCTGCCGTGCACGGTGATCGGGGTGACGGCGGACAACAAGAACCTGTTCGCCGCCAGCAAGGTGCTGAACGTGTGGGTACCGTATGAGACGGCGGCGGGGCGCCTGTTAGGCCAGCGCCATCTGGACAGCATCACCGTGCGCATCAAGGACGGCCAGCCGAGCAAGGTGGTGGAAGACAACGTCAATAAGCTGATGCTGCAACGCCACGGCACCAAGGATTTCTTTACCAACAACCTCGACAGCATCATGCAGACGGTACAGAAAACCAGCCGCTCGCTGGCGCTGCTGTTGTCCTTGATTGCGGTGATTTCATTGCTGGTGGGCGGCATCGGGGTGATGAATATCATGCTGGTGTCGGTCACCGAACGCACCCGCGAGATTGGCATTCGCATGGCGGTAGGGGCGCGGCAATCGGATATTCGCCAGCAGTTTCTGGTGGAGGCGGTGATGGTGTGTTTGATCGGCGGGATTATCGGCATCTCGCTGTCCTATGCCATCGGCTACTTGTTCTCGCTGTTCGTGAAGGAGTGGGAAATGGTGTTTTCCCTGGGCTCGATCATCACCGCGTTTGCCTGCTCGACGCTGATCGGCATCGTGTTCGGCTTCGTGCCGGCGCGCAATGCGGCGCGGCTGGACCCGATCGAGGCACTGGCCCGCGATTGATTCCTTCAGGTCGCTGGAGATCAAATGTGGGAGGGGGCTTGCCCCCGATGGCAGTATGTCAGTCAATGCATAGGCAAGCTGACACACCGCTATCGGGGGCAAGCCCCCTCCCACATTTGGACCGCAGGGCATCAGGCAGATAGCCGTCGGTTGCGAGGCTGTCAGCGGCTTCGACACAGGTCCGGTGCCGTACCGCAATTTACTGTGGGAGGGGGCTTGCCCCCGATGGCAGTATGTCAGTCAATGCATAGGCAAGCTGACACACCGCTATCGGGAGCAAGCCCCCTCCCACATGTTGACCAGTGTCGGCTTAGAAACTCGTGCTGTCTTCGGTGGCATACATCCACCGTAACAACGAGTGCCGCCCGCTGATCCCCAACTTGATCGCCGCGCGTTTGAGGTAGCTCTCGATGGTGTTGACCTTCAGCGCCAATTGTTCGGCCAACTCCGGCGCGGTACGCCCGGCCAGCAGGCCCACGCACACTTCCAGTTCACGGTTGGACAGGGTCAGCCCCGATTGCACCAGCCGCTCCTGAATGCGTCGGCGCAAGGTCTCGATGCCTTGGTTCTGCGGTTGCTGCGGCGTATTGCCAGGGGGGCATGGCTGGATCGCGCTGATGTGGTTTTCCACCATGGGCAGCAGCAGCGTGGAGAAGTCCTGCAGCATGCTGAGTTCCTGGGCGGAGAAGTTTTCGGATGGGTGCGAGCGGTACACCGACAACACATACCGCACATCGTCCTTACGGCGGGTGAGGTGCAGTTGGGCGGCCGGTTGTTCTTCGCCCAGCGCCACGGTCGAATCGGTATAGACCGGGCTGATCCGGCGGCGGCTGTGGCCGGCGGCGTTCACTCGCAATTGTGTGATGTGCGTGGCGTCCACTGCCAGTTGGGTGAGGATCAGGTCATGCAGCATACGTGGGAAGTGGCGACTGCCGGTGCTGGCGATGACCTTGCCTATATGTGGGAACAGGTGTGAGTTCATCAATTCGTCCATGAGTTTCGGGTGCAGGTATCCGGCCTTATAGCGGCGGGGGTTAAGAGGCTAGCCAATGCGAATAACCTGCAGTGATAGTGCTGCCCGCCGAGACGTATGCTAGTACAGCCTGACTAAAGGGTGGGGATCCAATCGTTAAAAAAACAGATTAAAAGCGCATAACGACCATGGCGTGTGATTTCGACGCCGGCGTAAAGACGTCGCCTACGGCTTCGGCGGTTGATGCCCCAGCGCGCTTGCGTAAGCGGCTATCGAGCATTCGTACGTAACGTACATCGTGTCGGATCTGCAACGCCCAAGATAAGGCTCCAGCCAGATAGGATTCCCGTATGACGACTGTTGCTTCACGCCCCAGTGATGCGCTGCAGCTTATCGAAGCGTTTGGGCACCGAGATGATCGCGGCGGCGAAATCCGCCATAACGGCCTGCCGTCCAAGTTACCTGAAGAAGGGACGGTGGCGGCAATGACACCCTGGACCTTTCCGGCTACACGCAGGTGCAGCGAATCAGCCTGCCGGAGGGGACCTTCTCTGATGTCGGCGGCCTCAAGGGCAATATTTCGATGCCTATGGCGTGACAATCGAAAATGCCATCGGCGGCTCCGGTAACGACTTGATGGTGGGTAACGAGGTGGCCAACGAACTCAAGGGCGGCGAGGGCAATGACTGGCTGTATGGCGCGCAGGGGGCGGACATGTTGTGGGGCGGCAACGGCAAGGACCTGTTCGCTTACGGGCGGATCAGCGACTCGCCCCAGGTCGCGCCCGACCGCATCATGGACGTTGTCAGCGGTGAAGACAGGGTCGATGTGTAGGGCATCAGGGCCTCGCTGGACATTGCGCAACTGACCTTCGTCGACGCATTCTCCGGCACCATGGGTGAAGCCATGTTGACTTACAACCCAGTGCTGAAAATGAGTAGCCTGGAAATCTGCGCTACACCGAATGAGCCGAACTTCGTGCTTGTCGTAGAAGGCCAATTGCAGCGCAGTGATATCGTCAGTTGAGGCTTTTCATGCCTGGGCAACCCGGTGCCGCAACAGCGCCTCGAACACCCGTTGCGCCCGTGGCTCATCACTGTGGGCCACATTGAAGCGCATCAAGTCCCGGTGCGCCGGGTCGTAGCCGAACAGCGTGCCGGGCGCCAGCACCATGCTGCGCTTCAAGGCCTCCTGGGCCAGCAGTTCGCCGTTGACGCCCGGCGGCAGGCGCGCCCAGATGAACATGCCGCCTTCGAAGGCCATCGGCAGTTCGCAGCCGCAGCGCTTGAGCCATTGCTCGACGCGCCCGCCGGCTTCCATCAGGCGCTGGACCATGCGCTTGCGGTGCTTGGCATAGCTGCCTTCACTGAGCATGCGGTACACGATCTGCTCGAACAGCTCCGAAGTCACGCCGCCGCTCATCAACTTCATATTGGTCAGGTTGGCGGCCAGTTGCGGCGCGGCCACCACGTAGCTGACGCGGGTGTTGGCGCTGAGGATCTTCGAGAACCCCGACAGGTAGGTGACCTGATCCAGCCCGGCGACGGCGGCCAGGCGCGGCGGCGGGTTGGGGTGCAGGTCGCCGTAGAGATCATCCTCGACGATATGGCAGTGGTACTGCTGGGTCAGTTGCAGCAGGCGAAACGCCTGGCTGGGGCTGAAGGAATGGCCCGTCGGGTTATGCAACACGCTGGTGGTCAGGTACAGGCTGGGCCGGTGTTCGGCCAGCAGGTGTTGAAGGGCGGTGAAGTCGAAGCCGTCGGGGCGGCGCTCGAGCGTCACCACCTTGACGCCATGCAGTGCCAGGTTGGCGTGGAAGTTGAAATAGCACGGCGCGTCCAGCAGCACCGTGTCGCCGGGCCGCACCAGCAGGCGCATGAGCATGTCCAGGCCCTGCACGGTGTTGGGTGTGGTGATGATCTGGTCCACCGGCACCGACAGGCCTTCGCCGTGGAGTTTGTGTTGCAGCGCCTGGCGCAACGGCAACAGCCCGGCCGGCGTGCCGAGCCCGGCGATGCGCAGCGACGGCGCGCGCACCACGCTGCGCATGGTCTGGCGGATCGCTTCGCCGTTCAGCCAGTCCTCCGGCAAGTGCCCGCCACCGGGGCGCAGCTCGCCACTGGCGGTGACCAGGGGGCGGCGCAACACGCTGAGCAGGTCCTGGGGCAGCAGGTCGACCCAGGTCACCGGCGCCGGTCGCGCGCTGTCCATCGCCACGAAATAGCCACGGCCCTGGCTGGAGGTCAGCAGGTTGCGCCCGCGCAGACGGTCCAGGGCCTCATTGAGGGTGAACTTGCTGACACCGAGAATTGCGGTCAACTCGCGCACCGACGGCAACTTGCTGCCGGGCGCCCATTCACCGGCCTCGATGGCCTGGCTGAAAGCCTCCACGATCTGCTGAACCTTGGGTGTGCCTTCCACAAAGGCGATGGCGGATACCAACATGAAACATCCTTGGGTTTGCCGGTATTTTTACCGGTGAAGTCAGGCCGGATTAGGCCTCACTTTACCTGCCTGGCGCAATGCCATTCCCCTAGACTGCGCGCCATCTCGCCAGGAGTTGGCGAAATTTCCTATACGCGAGCAATGGATTCTGCATTCTCATGAAGACTTATATGTGTGCGCCCTGCGGTTTTATGTACGTGGAAGAATTAGGCATTCCGGAGGACGGAATACCCGCCGGCACCCCTTGGGAAGAGGTGCCTGAAGACTGGACATGCCCGGATTGCGGCGTGACCAAGGCCGATTTCATGGCCATCGAACTCGCTGACGCTGTACCCGCCTGACCCTCCATCAACGAAAGGAATCGCTCCATGGAAAGCAAATTGATCAACCCCGCCGTGCCGTTCTGTACCGGTGTGGCCCACCAGAAATACCTGGCCGCGGAGCCGGGCCTGCAAGCCGCCATCGAAGGGCAGTGCACCCACTGGTATGTGGACGGCAGCCTGTTCGGCGAAATGGTCGACGACTGGACCGATGCGCGCATCGAAAGCCTGCAGGCGCAGATCGCCGCCAGCGGCGTCAAGCCGGTGTTCCACGGCAACTTCAAGGCACCGCTGGGCAGTGACGTCGAGGCGTTTCGCGTGGCGGCGGTGGCCTATGTCAAGCAAGAGATCGATATCGCCAGTCGCCTGGGCGCGCCGCTGATCATTCACGGTGGCTGCATCGTCGAGCCGAAAATGGTGCTCAAGGCCAAGAAAGTCGCGCTGGAGCATTACCTCAAGTCCGTCCAGGAACTGGCCACTTACGCCGCGGCCAAGGGCACGGATATCTACCTGGAAAACCTGTCCAACTACGTCAACTATCGCCCCTTCCACTACATCTTTACCCATGAGGCCGAATACGCGTTTGTGTTCGAGCGCCTGCAGGCCCACGACAACGTATATTTCTTCCTCGATGCCGGCCACGCCAACATCGAAAACGGCCTGCCGGCGGCCGTGGTGCGCAAGTATCATCACGTGATCAAAGGCATTTCCTTCAGCAACAACAACGGCGTGCAGGACCAGCACTTCGGCATTCACGACGGCAACTGCGACTACGCCGACGTGATGCAGGCCATTGTCGAAACCAACTGGAAAGGCCTGGTGGCGTTTGAAACCCGCAACCAGACCGCCAAGGCTGCGCTGGCCGACCTGGCCTTGATGTACCGCGAATCCCTGACGACCGAAATCGCCGTCGCCTGATGCCGTCCAGGGGCGGGCGCCTTTTGGCGTGCGCCCCTTGTTGCCGTTTTCTCCATTCAAGGTCCCGGACCATGACAAGTGCGTTAACGCTGTCTTCGTTTCTCTACTTCCTGTTGTTCTGCGCCACCATGACCTTCAGCCCCGGCCCCATGACCTTGCTGCTGTTGAGCCTGGGCTTGAAGGACGGCCTGCGCAGTTCGATCCCGGCGCAGATCGGCGCCAGTGTGTCGTACCTGATTTCGATCCTGATCTTTGCCGTGGGCTTTTCCGAACTGATCAAGGGCAACCTGGCGATTACCCAGGCCATCCAGTTTGTCGGCGTGGCCTACATTCTTTACCTGGCCTACAAGCAGTGGACCAGCAGCGGCGTGTCGATCGACAAGGCCGGTGCCGTGGAGGGCTCGCGCAGTCTGTTCGGCAAGGGGTTGCTGACCGGCTTTTCCAATCCCAAGACCATCATCATGTTCAGCGCCGTGTTCCCGCAGTTTGCCGGGGCGGGTGAACACAGCTCGGCGGCGGATATCGCCATCCTCGGCCTGACTTTCCTGCTGCTGCAATTTGCCAGTGGTTGCCTGTATTGCTATTTCGGCCAGCGCATCAAGCACGTGCTGGAAAACCCCCGGCGGCGCGTGCTGTTGCAGCGGATCACGGCGGTGATGTTGCTCGGCGTGGCGGTGATGCTGGCACGCGGGTTTTCCCATTGACGCGGGAACTTGGTTACGGTCCGTTTAGTGGGGTAGGGTGTGGCGGCACCCCTTCAACAAAAACAAGGATCGGTTCATGCTCTTCACCTTCCCCCGTACCCTTCTGGCCGCCACCCTGGCCTTGTCCTTCGCCCTGCCGGCCTACAGCGCCGAACCCCACAAACAGATCCAGGCGGACGCCGAACAGTACAAGGCCGAGGCCCTGAAACTGCTGGAACGCCTGGTGAATATCGATTCCGGCTCCGGCTACGAGCCAGGCCTGACCCAAGTGCGCGATATTGCCGTGGATGAATTGAAACAGTTGGGTTTCAGTGTCCAGTTGGTGCCGGACAAGGCCGCCAATAACAGTCATGTGGTCGCCACCCTCAAGGGCACCGGCAAGGCCAGGATCCTGCTAATGGCGCACATGGACACCGTGTTCAAGGAAGGTTCGGCCGCCGAACGTCCGTTCCACATCAAGGACGGCCGCGCTTATGGCCCCGGCGTGATGGACGACAAAGGTGGCATCGTCGCCGGCATCTATGCGCTCAAAGTCCTGAAAAACCGGGGTTTCAAGGACTATGCGCAGATCACCTTCCTGCTCGATGCCAGTGAAGAAACCGGCTCCGACGCCGCTTCCGAACTGATCCGCACCACCGCCAAGGGCCACGACGTGACCCTTAACCTGGAACCCGGCCGCCCAGCCGACGGCCTGGTGGTCTGGCGCAAAGGCAGTGCCACCGCCGTGGTCGAAGTCAAAGGCAAAGCCGCCCACGCCGGCGTCGCGCCCGAATTGGGGCGCAACGCCGCCATGGAAGTTGCGCACCAGATACTGCAACTGGGCAAGCTGGGGGACGAAGAAAAGAAAACCACCATCAACTTCACCGTGCTCAAGGCCGGCGACCGCACCAACGTCATCCCCGACCAGGCCACCGCCAAGGCCGACGTGCGCGCGGCGTTGCCGGAAGAATTCGACCGCATCGAGAAAGACCTGGCGCAGGTTTCAGCGGACAAACTGATTCCCGAAACGGAAGTGAAGACCAGCCTGCAACGCGGGCTACCGCCGATGCCGCAAACGGCGGAGTCGGACAAACTCGTCGCGATTGCCCAGGGCATCTACGGGGAGTTGGGCAAGACCCTGACCATCGAAGGCAGCGGCGGCGCGGCGGATGCAAGCTTGTCGGCCGGGGTGGGAACGCCGACGCTGGATGGGTTTGGGATCGTGGGCGGCAATATTCATACGCCCGAGGAATACGCCGAGGTGGAGAGTGTGGTGCCTCGAGTTTATTTGTTGAGTCGGATGATTATGGAGCTGGCCAAGCGTTGAGTTCATGCACCTGTGGCGAGGGGGCTTGCTCGCTCGCCACAGGGGGGGTTACCAAGTTGATTGGTCTTCGCGGCTGGCTTTTTGGAGATCGTCTTTCCAAGCATCTTGAGCGAGAAAATAAATATCTCTCAGAAAGTTTTTCGGATCATCCAGGTCATACCATTCTGCTCTTGGCCACGATCCGGCATCGTTTTCTCTTATCTCGAACAAGTTTCGAAAGTCGTAACCTTCATCATCCAGCTTGCTTTTTAAGTTTTCAATGAGAACGTATTTGTGCCTGTACGAAAGGTAGCTCAAGCTTAACGCGTAACGTTTTATCAGTTCCTCTCTGTCCGCTTTATTGTTGGGATCATATTTTTCGAGCTTTATGCCGAGATCTTGCTCGCGGTCGTAAACATCAAATGCCCCTATAAACCATGTTAGGCTCGGATCAAACGGCTCATTTAAGAATGGATCTTTCAACATTTCGCGGTCCAGCCTGAGCAAGCTTGCTCGCCACAGAATTTTTTTCAGAAAGAATGGCGAGTCTTTTACCAGGTTGATTGGTCTTCACGGCTGGCCTTTTGGAAGTCGTCTTTCCAGACTTCGTTGGCGAGCCGGTAGATGTCGGCGAAAAAACCCCGGGGATCGGTTATTTCGGTTTCGTCCCAAGCCATAGTTATATATTCGTCGTAATCACTTTCGAATTCTTTGGCGAAGTCAAAGTCAGGGTTTTCTAATGCATTTTGAAGCATTGATATTAATATGAATCGATGCCTGTAAGTAAGATACATAAGCTCTTTAAGAATAAAATCCCTTATGATTATTTCTCTCTCCTTAGAATTATTAGGGTTGTATTTCCAAAGCGCTTCGCCTTTGGTTTCTTCAAGGTCGTATATTGACAGTGCTGCCAAAATATAAGAGATTTTGGGCGTGAAAGGGGTATCTCTAAATGGCGATTTCAGCATTGTAACCTCAGTACGGAAATGCGGTGAATGGACGAGTTATGTTATTTTTATCAAATCTTACTTCCACGTTATTCATGTTTTCTATGTATTTAGGGTTGTTTTTGTCTTTATTGTTCGGCTTGTATCCGTGTCCTGAGTTTGGTAGTTCCATTTTTACTACAGGATTACCAGAGTTGTCATAACCCGTATACGATGGATTGTTTCCTTGCATTTTATAAATGGCCTTATTGAGGGCGTGAAGGTGTATTTTCCAGCTTTTGAATTGAGAGCTAGAATTAACTTTCTCTTTTTTCCCCGTCGCTGGGTTTGTTCCATCTACTGAACGTTTTTGCATCGCTGTGTGTGGTATCTCTTTTCCGTGTCTGGCAACAGTATGCATGTCATATTTTTTCTCTAGCTCAAGCACTCGTCGTTTGGCATTTGCCTCACTCAGTTCCTCTATTCTTGCCCGTCTCTGTTCCCCGGTTGGTTGAGGTGCTGAGGGCTGTCTTTCATCAACTCTTGCCGTCCCAAATAGGATTTCTGGCCCGTCTGTTAATTTACATCCATCACTACCCGGACAGGTATTAAGGCCTAAAGGATCAATCCATCCCGTAGGATTGGGCACGTACTGGTACGGGTTGATCCCACCCGCCAGCTTCACCGGATCCGGCGTCAGGTAACGACCAATATCCGGATTGTAGTAGCGATGGCGGTTGTAGTGCAGGCCGCTTTCCTGGTCGAAGTACTGGCCTTGGAAGCGCAGCGGGTTGTCGATTTTGCCGACGTCGAGCCGGCTGATTTTTCCGTAGGCGTGGTAGTGGGCGGACCAGACGATGTCGCCTTCGGGACTGGTAAGTTCCTGCGGTGTGCCGAGGTGGTCGAGTTGGTAGTAGTAAGGCTTTACGTCTTCCGGCCCGAAGCCTTCCAGCAGTGCCAACGGACGGAAGCTGTCGGGTTCGTAGAGGTAGCTGCGATGGCGGTCGGCATGGTGTTCGGCGATGAGCTTGTCGCCTTGCCAGAAAAACTCTGTGGTTTTCTCTTCGATGGTTTTGCTGATGCGCCGACCAAACGGGTCATAGCGGTAGCGGGCGGTCTGCCCGTTGGGCTTGGTGACGCCAATCAGCCGGTGCTGGCAGTCGTAGCGGTACTCGGTGACGAGTGAATGACCTTTGCCGCGCCGCTCTCGGATCAGGTTGCCGAAGGCGTCGTAGTCGTAATAATGATCGCCCTGGATCATCAGGCGATTACCCGCCACGATGTCCGGGCCCGGCCTGTCTTGCATGAGTAAATTGCCGGCGGGGTTGTGGCCGAAGCGCTCCTGCACATCCTGCGAATGATCGGCGCGGGTCAGGCGCTGGAGCGGGTCGTAGCGGTAACGGTGTTCGCCTTTGCGGGTGTCGAGCAGGCGGGTGAGGTTGCCGGCTTTGTCGTAGTCGTATTGGCGTTGGTAGAGATGGTTTTGCTGCTGGGTGATGGCGTGGGCGTGCAGGCGGTTCTGGTCGTCGTAGTGGTAGTGGCTGAGCAGTTGGCCTTGTTGGCGTTGGTGTTCGCGACCGGCATGAAAGAGGTGGGAGGTCAGCAGTGCGCCATTGAGTTCGACGGTGGCCAGATGGCCGCCCTTGTCGTGGTTGAAGGTGACGCGGTTGTTGTCCGGCAGGCGTAAATGCTGAAGTTGCCCGCAGGCGTCGTAGCCGTAGCGCAAGGTGCCCCAGCCCTGGTGTTCGGCAGTGAGGCGGTTTTGCTTGTCGTACTCGTAGGCCAGCGCCCAGTGGCCGTCTTCGACGCTGAGGAGGTTGCCCTGGCGGTCGTAGGTGTAGTCGACCGTATTGCCATCGGGCAGGGTTTTTCGTACGAGGCGACTGGCGTGGTCGCGCTCGTAGCGGGTAACCAGCTGACTGCCGTCGTCGCCGTGTTCGGTTTTTTCCAGCAGGTCGCCGTTGAGGTCGTAGGCGTAGGCGGTGCGCTGGCCGTCGAAGCCGGTTTCCTGTCGGATCAGGCCGTTGGGGTGGTAGTCCAGTTGATAGGTTTCACCGACTTCGTTTTCGATGGCGGTCAGCAGCAGACGGGCATTGTCGTAGCGGTACTTGACCTGGGTGCCGTCGGCGTTGATGCGACGGCTGATCAGGTGCAGGCCGTCGGCGTATTCGTAGCGGGTGACGTGGCCGAATTCATCACGCTCGGCGATGATTTTTCCGTAGGGGTTGTAGCTGAATTCCCGGTAGGTACCGTCGGGTTGGGTCAGTTTCAGCAGGCGTCCTACGGCATCCCATTGATACTGAGTCTGCGCGCCATGTTCATCCTCACGTGCAACCTGCCGGCCCAGGTCGTCATAGCGATAGCGCTTGATGCCACCGTTGGGCAATTGTTCTTCAACGAGCTGCCCGCGCTCGTTCCATACCAATCGATGACAGCTGTTGTCGGGATACCAGACCCCAGTCAGTTGCCCCCGCTTGTCGTAGCTGTAATCCGTCGCGTTGCCGTCCGGATCAATCCTGCGGATGACATCGCCTTGCTCATTACGCTCGTATTTCCAGACCGATTCACCGCGCCGCACAACCCGTACGAAGCCGTTGTCATGCTCGTAGGACGTCGGCTCATCCTCCCCCGGAAACAGCGCGATCACGCGTCCGGCGTCGTCGTACTGATACGCCGTCACCGCGCCCATCGGATCCTGCTCGACGGTCAGTCGGCCCTTGTCGTCGTAGGATTTGAAATGCCGGGCGCCGTCGGGATCGATGCGCTGTACCAGTCGCGCACGCTGGTCATGCACGTAAACTTCCTGGCTGCCATCGGCGTTGTGCACGTTGACGCTGCCGTCATCGCCCCAGGCATAGCGCGTGTCCATCTGCGAAAAACTGGCCCAATGTCGGACGCAGCGTGCCGCCTTGCCGGCGCGTTCCCATTCCCAGAAGAAACTCGCCCCACCGGCCAATTGCCGCTCAAGAATGACGTGCTGCTCGTCGTACCGATAAACCTCGCGTTCACCGACGGCATTGGTCGCCGATACCAGTCGTCCGGCGTCGTCATAGGCGTAGGAAACAATATTTTGCTCAGTCACCCAAACGAAGGGCTCATGATCTTTGGCGCGATGAACCTGGTAGTCCACCGCCACAATCCGACCCAGCGCGTAGCGCAAGAGCAAAGAGCGCCCCGCACCGTTATCCAGTCGCTCAATACGCCCCAACCGATCCCGGAAAATCCGCAACCGGTTGTCATACGCATCGCTGATCGCCGTCAGCACGCCGTCGCAAAAGTGATAGAACCGAGAAGACTGGGCCAGCACCAACTCGCCAGAAACCGAGCCCAAATAAATCGCCGCTTCGGCCAGGCTGTTGGTAATCGCCGGTCGAGCCACCGTCGGCAAGGGCAGGGTGGTCGAGCGATTCTCATGGTCGGTCCACACCACCGAATCGCCCGACACAGAAAGCCTGTGCGCCAGCGCATGACTCCAGCCAAGCCCCAGCCCGCAATCCACGTCCAC
>NZ_JYLM01000020.1 GCF_001439815.1 Pseudomonas orientalis
ACAATCACTCGCGTATCAGATTGAAGCTAAACGGCCTGAGTCCTGTTGAATACAGAACTCAGGCCGCTCAGGCGTAGACAGAAAATCGTCCAGCTTTGTGGGGTCAGTTCACTCTGCGTGGGAATGCATCTCGTGACGCTCCGCGTCACCATTGCGCAGGTGCCGGATTTTGCGCGTCATGCTTCAGATTCTGTAGGTGCTTTTGGTCATGACCTTGGCCAGCATGCTCATGCCGAACCTCACTGGCGCAGGAAAGCGAAAGCCGCCGGCATCCAGCGCGCTTTCTGCGTGATGCTCTTCATCGATGCGCATCTGCCCAAGAATGGCCCGGGACTTTTCGTCCTCGGCCGGCAACTGTTCAAGGTGTTCGTCCAGGTGCTTGCACACCTGGCGTTCAGTTGCCGCGACAAACCCCAGGCTGACCTTGTCGCTGATCAGGCCGGCAGCGGCGCCAATCCCGAACGACAAGCCATAGAACAGCGGGTTCAGCACGCTGGTATGACTGCCCAGCTGGCGAATGCGCTGTTCGCACCAGGCCAGGTGGTCGATCTCTTCCTCAGCCGCATGCTCCATCGCCGCGCGTATCTGCGGTAACTTGGCGGTCAGGGCTTGGCCTTGGTACAACGCCTGGGCACAGACTTCACCGGTATGGTTGATACGCATCAGGCCGGCCACATGGCGGGTCTCGCTCTCGCTCATCTGTGCGTCAGGTTGCACGATGGCGGGTGACGGGCGGTGCGGTTGGCCGCTGAATGGCAACAGCGTACGCATGGCCGTGTCGGCTTGCAGTAACAGACGGTCAATCGGCGAGTAGTGACGTTGGGTAGTCATGCTGACCTCCGGAAAGAATCTCGGCGGCCAGTTTACCGCAAGAGAAGACGGCGCGTTTGCGCTGAGTCAATTTGCCTTGTGCGCTCAGCCCGGCGGCCAGTTCATCTGGCGCTGACCCAGCACGTGCATGTGGATGTGATACACGGTTTGCCCGCCTTCTTCATTACAGTTCATCACCACGCGAAAACCTTTCTCACAACCTAGTTCAACGGCGAGGCGCTGGGCAGTGAACAGAATATGGCCGGCCAGGGCTTTATCGTCCTCGGTCAAGTCATTGAGGGTGCGAATGGGCTTTTTCGGGATGACCAGAAAATGCACCGGCGCCTGCGGGGCGATATCGTGGAAAGCCAGTACCTGGTCATCTTCATAGATGATGTTCGCGGGTATTTCTCGATTGATGATCTTGGTGAACAGAGTATCCACAGCTGTTTCTCCATGGTGAACGAGAGGGTGAGTGTACCGAGGCGCTCAACGCGGGCAATAGGCCTTGTTGATCGCACCGGCAATTTTTCGGGTAAGCCAGCGTGGGCTCAGGCGTGGGCTGAAGGCGAGCCAGCGGTTGCGGCGCCCCGGAATGATGATCGCCTTGTTCTTCTCCAGCGCACGCACGGTGTAGAGCGCGACTTCTTCGGGACTCATCAACTGTTGGCTGCGGTCGAGTTTGGCGGTGTCCATTTGCGCGGTGCCGAAGAAAGCGGTGCGCGTGGGCCCGGGGCACAGCACCGAGACCTTGATGCCACAGGTCTTCAGTTCCTCGCGCAAGCCTTCGGAGAAGTGCAGTACGTAGGCTTTGCTCGCGTAGTAGCTGCTCATCCACGGGCCCGGCTGGAAGGCGGCGATCGAGGCGACGTTGAGAATCTGCCCGCCGCCATGCAGCGCCATGGCATTGCCCAGCGCATGGCACATGCGGGTCAGGGCGAGAATGTTGACTTCGATCAGGTCCTGCTCGGTCATCCAGTCCTGGGCCAGGAACGGCCCACTGGTGCCGATACCGGCGCAGTTGACCAGCAGGTCGATCTGCCGCTCGCCCTCTTCAAGCTCCAGCAAAAAGCCCGACAACCGCAGCGGCTCGCCCAGGTCACAGGCACGGAACAGCACCTCGACGCCGAAACGTTGAGTCAATTCGGTTGCAATGCTTTCCAACTGATCACGCTGGCGGGCCACCAGAATCAAGCTGCGGCCACGTCGGGCCAGGGCTTCGGCCAAAGCCAGGCCGATACCGCTGGAGGCACCGGTGATCAGAGTGTAACGGGTCATGCCTTTCTCCATCGCAACGCCGCCGCCTGTGACAAAGGCATCACAGGCGGCGGGCGTTTCTTCACTGTTCTGGAGAGTCTACAGGTTCGGCCGCGTCGTCAGCACTTTGCGCTGCTTCTTCATCAACGATGACGCTTGGGTCGGCGTCTTCATCGGTGGTGATGGAGCTGCTTTCATAACCGCTGCCCATGTTGGCTTCAAGTTGATCCAGGTAGCCGTTCATGCCCAGGGTTACCACCACGATGAGCATCAATGGGATGAACGCCAGCCACAACGAAGCCAGGATTTTAACCGCGGTGGAGTTGCGCGGTGGCGGCGCACCGTACTGGTTGGCGCCGGTGTTGCCCGGCAATACCAGCAGCAGCAGAGGGAAAATACTGTTCACCAGCGGAACCAGGTTCAGCAGGTACAGCCAGCCAGACCAGCCCAGGTCATGCAGGCGTTGCACGCCGATTTGCACGCTGACGACCACGAGTCCCACAAACAGGGCGAAGCCCAGCAGCGAGCCGAGAATGATCGCAATCGTTGGCGAAGCGGTAGCCACCGCGAAACCCACGGTACTGATGATCCCGCCAGCCACCAGCATCGCCACGGTCAGTGCCAGCGTCCAGGCCAGGTAGCGCAGGCGACCGATGCGCCCGTGGATAGTGAAGACCTTGAGCGTGGAGTACTCCGGCAGGTTATCGCCGACGGCGGCGCGTGGTGGGGCATAAGGCGATGCGGTGGAGCTTGAGAAGTCCGGGGCGGAGGAGCCTGTTTCGTGGGTCTCGGCAAGGCTGAAAGCCACGGGTTGTTCGGCTTCGATACGTGCATCGATCCCGGCGTTTTGCAGCGCGATGAGATAGGTTTGCGCGTCGGCGCGAGACAGATCGCGCTTGAGCGCGACCTCGCGGCCGGTGAATAGCTTTTCGATCGCCTCGACATCGCTCTTGAACAGCTCGGCGAGGTTCAGTTTGGCGGTGGTGCTTTCGACACCCGGGCGCAAGGCTCCGTCAAACACAATCTTGAAACGGCTGTCGCTCATGCGGGCATCCTTGTCACTTGATCAGGAAGGGTATGCAGGTCGCCCAATCGGCAGACCTGGTATGTGGGTCAAACTGGCCAGCGCTACTGTGCTGCGTTTTCGCGTGCCTGGCATTTTCCAGGCTCTGGCGCATGAAGCTTGCAGGCACACCGGAAACAGGCGCAGTGTGCACGATGTCAGCGGCGCGCGCTGTGAGCAGCATCTCTTTATACGCAACCGGCGTCTGGCTTTCGATGGTACCGATAAAACGCGTGCTGAAATACGCCAGGTTCGCGCCGAGCAGTTGGTCGGGAGCATCGGACATTGGAGGTTCCCGAGCAATTGAAGTTAAAACGGTTTGACCACGACCAGAATTACAATTGCCAGCAATATCAGGACCGGCACTTCATTGAACCAGCGATAAAACACATGGCTGCGGGTGTTTTCGCCACGGGCGAAGCGTTTTACCTGCGCACCGCACATGTGGTGGTAACCGATCAGCAGTACGACCAGGGTGAGCTTGGCGTGAATCCACGCGCCCGATTGGAACAGGCCGGGGTTGAGTACCAGCAACCAGATGCCGAAGACCAGCGTGGCAACCATCGCCGGGCCCATGATGCCACGGTACAGCTTGCGCTCCATGACACTGAAGCGCTCCTTGCTGACGGTGTCGTCGCTTTGAGCGTGATAGACGAACAGGCGTGGCAGATAGAACAGCCCGGCAAACCAGCAGACGATGCTGACGATATGGAAGGCTTTGACCCATAGATAAAGCATTTTTAGTTATTCCCAGATTCACGGTAGCGAAGATAGTAGTAGCTCAGGTGCCCGTACGTCACGTTGGCGGTTGTCGCAGGACGATGCGGCCCCTATCATCGACGGCTTTCCAGTGGGTTCGTTGAGGGCAGGTTTATGGTCAAGGTCGGTATCGTCGGCGGCACGGGTTACACCGGTGTCGAATTGCTGCGTCTGTTGGCTCAGCATCCGCAGGCTGAGGTGGTGGTCATCACTTCACGCTCCGAGGCCGGCCTGGCTGTGGCCGATATGTACCCGAACCTGCGAGGCCACTACGACGGCCTGGCTTTCAGCGTGCCGGACATCAAGACATTGGGCGCCTGTGACGTGGTGTTCTTCGCTACGCCTCATGGGGTCGCGCATGCACTGGCCGGTGAGCTGCTGGCGGCGGGCACCAAGGTGATCGATCTGTCCGCGGACTTCCGTCTGCAGGATGCCGATGAGTGGGCCAAGTGGTACGGCCAGCCTCACGGCGCGCCGCAGTTGCTGGAAGAAGCGGTATACGGCTTGCCGGAAGTCAATCGTGAGCAGATCAGGCAGGCACGCCTGATTGCGGTGCCGGGTTGCTATCCGACGGCGACTCAGTTGGGTTTCCTGCCATTGCTGGAAGCCGGCCTGGCGGACACCGCGCGTTTGATCGCGGACTGCAAGTCGGGCGTCAGCGGCGCCGGTCGTGGCGCCGCGGTAGGCTCGCTGTATTCCGAGACGTCGGAAAGCATGAAGGCGTATGCGGTCAAGGGGCATCGTCATTTGCCTGAGATCCGACAGGGGCTGCGCCGCGCTGCGGGTAAGGACGTGGGCCTGACCTTCGTGCCGCATTTGACGCCGATGATTCGTGGGATTCACTCCACCTTGTACGCGACCGTTGTCGATCGTTCGGTGGATCTGCAGGCATTGTTCGAAAAGCGTTATGCCAGTGAGCCGTTCGTCGACGTAATGCCAGCGGGCAGCCATCCGGAAACCCGCAGTGTGCGCGGCGCCAACGTGTGCCGGATTGCGGTGCATCGTCCGCAGGATGGCGACCTGGTGGTGGTGCTGTCGGTGATCGATAACCTGGTCAAGGGCGCGTCGGGCCAGGCGGTGCAGAACATGAACATCCTGTTCGGTTTGGATGAGAAGTTGGGCTTGTCCCACGCGGGGATGTTGCCTTAAGGCTTGCACCCGGTTGCACATAAGGCCCGAGACTCGGGCTTTTTGTGTTTTTAATGGGCGCAGCGCCTATTGATATACCGTAACAATAGTTGACCGCTTTTCTAGGAGAAGCGGATAATACCGGCCATTACGCATATGGCGGCGTTACGCCGGGAGATTATCAGCATGAGCGTTGAGTCCTTCACCCCCACGGCTTTGCAATTCACCCACGGTGCTGCGCACAAGGTGAAGAGCCTGGTCGATGAAGAGGGTAATGATCGCTTGAAGCTGCGCGTATTCGTTACGGGCGGCGGTTGTTCAGGGTTTCAGTACGGTTTTACCTTCGATGAAGATGTGGCCGATGACGACACCATCGTTGAGCGCGAGGGTGTGAGCCTGGTCGTGGATCCGATGAGCTTCCAGTATCTGGCGGGTGCTGAAGTGGATTATCAGGAAGGGCTGGAAGGGTCGCGTTTCGTGATCAAGAACCCTAACGCCACGACTACCTGTGGTTGCGGGTCTTCGTTCTCGATCTGATCGAAAGCTGGTTTGCACGGATAGAAAAACGCCGCTTGGCTTTGATCGGCCAAGCGGCATTTTGCTGTCTGGGAATCAGGCGGGGTAGATCGCGCCGAGCACGCGCAGCCCGCGAGCACCGGTGACGCTAGGGCGGTTTGCGGCGATGCCTTCCAGGCAGCAATGGGCCAGCCAGGCGAAGGCCATGGCTTCCACCCAGTCCGGGTCCACGCCATAGGCTGCGGTGCTGCAGACCTGTGTGGACGGCAGCAGTGCTGCCAGTCGATTCATCAGCGTACCGTTATGGGCGCCGCCGCCGCACACCAGTAGGGTTTCGGTTCGTGGTTGGGCGCTTTGCAGGGATTCGATGATGGTCAGGGCGGTCAGCTCCAGCAATGTGGCTTGCACATCCTGGGGGAGAAGCGCTGGCAGCCCGTCGAGGTGCTGCTGCAGCCAACCCAGGTTGAACACTTCACGTCCTGTGCTCTTCGGGCCTTTGGTCGCGAAAAAGGCATCGCCGAGCAGCGTGTTGAGTAACTGCGGCTGAACCTTGCCGCTGGCTGCCCATTGCCCGTCACGATCAAAGTGCTCGCCGCGTTGATGATTAATCCATGCGTCCAGCAAGACGTTACCGGGGCCGCAGTCAAAGCCCGATACAGGTTTGTCGGTTTCTATCAGGCTCAGGTTGCTGAAACCGCCGACATTCAGTACGGCGCGGTTGCCGGTACTTTCCCCGAACAGCGCCTCATGAAAGGCGGGTACCAAAGGTGCGCCCTGGCCGCCTGCGGCTACGTCGCGGCTGCGGAAGTCGCTGACCACCGTGATGCCAGTCAGCTCGACGAGCAATGCCGGATTGCCGATCTGTACCGTAAAGCCCCTGGCGGGTTCATGGCGGATGGTCTGTCCATGGTTGCCAATCGCGCGAATATCCTCGGGCTTGAGGTTTTGCTGGTCCAGCAAGGCGTGGATGCCTTGAGCGGCGAGTGTGACCCAGGACTGCTGGGCGATTGCCGAGCGGGCGATTTCATCCGGGCCGCTGGCACACAGGCCAAGCAGCTCGGCACGCAGGGTGGCAGGCATGGGGATGTAGTGGGTGGCGATCAGGCTGACCGTAGAATCGTGTTCAATGAGAGCGATGTCCAGGCCATCGAGGCTGGTCCCGGACATCACACCGATATAGCGCGGCATACCTTAACGCTTCGCCGAAGCCAGCAGGGTGGAGCGTTCCTGATCCATGCGGGCCATCAGTGGCTGGCTTTGCTGCATGAAGCGCGCGCGCTCTGCCTTGGCGATCGGGTCGGCCATCGGCAGCTTCTGGCCCAGTGGATCAACGTGTACCCCGTTGACCTGGAACTCATAGTGCAAGTGCGGCCCGGTAGACAGGCCAGTCGTGCCGATATAACCGATCACTTGACCCTGCTTCACGTTTCCACCGGTCTTGACGCCTTTGGCAAACCCTTGCATGTGGCCATACAGCGTGCGGTAGGTATTGCCGTGCTGGATGATCACCGTATTGCCGTAACCACCGCGACGCCCGGCCAGCAGCACCTTGCCGTCGCCGGCTGCCTTGATTGGCGTGCCACGCGGAGCGGCGTAGTCGACACCTTTGTGGGCGCGAATTTTATTCAGAATGGGGTGCTTGCGGCCCATGGAGAAACGCGAGCTGATACGAGCGAAGTCCACCGGGGTACGGATGAACGCCTTGCGCATGCTATTGCCGTCAGCCGTGTAGTAACTGCTGTTGCCCTGTTTGTTGGTATAGCGCACTGCGGTGTAAGTCTTGCCACGGTTGGTGAAGCGCGCAGAGAGAATATTACCGGTGCCGACAACTTTGCCATTGGCGACTTTCTGCTCGTAGATCACATCGAATTCGTCACCCTGGCGGATGTCCTGGGCGAAGTCGATGTCGTAGCCAAATACGCTGGCCATGTCCATGGTCATGCTGTGGGACAGGCCGGCACGGGCGGCCGACTGCGACAGCGAGCTATTGATCACGCCATGCACATAGGCAGAGCGCATGACCGGTTTGGTAGTGATGCGATTGAAGGCAAAACCCTTGGCGCCCTTGCTCAGGCTGATACTTTCCAGGTCGCTGATATTGGTGTGCAGGTTGTTCAACTGGCCGTCGGGCGTCAGTTCGAATTCAAGCTTCTGGCCGTGTTTTAGCTGGGTGAACTGCTTGGCTTGCTTATCGGTAGCCAGGACGTCATTGACGGTGGCTGCAGGCAATCCGACCTTTTCGAACAGCGTTGACAGCGTGTCACCTTTGCTCACGATCACTTCGCGATGCTGTGGGTCTTTGGTGGCGACGGTTGCGGGCTTGTCCTGAGCGGCTTTCTGAGTCTCTTCCGGCGTGTTTTCAATCTGCGCGAACGGAGACTCGGCAGGGGTATTTGTGGCTTGTTGTGCGTCGGAAGCGTCTTGATCTTGTGTCAGTTGCTCAACAGGACTTTCCAGGTCAAGGCTTAGGGATGTTCGTTTGGCTTCTACGTCACTGGAAGGGAATACCAGAAGTGCCAGGCTGAGAAGGGCGGCGATACCACTTGCGGCGAGCAGGTGGGTCTTCGGGTAAAGCGGCGGCGCTTTAGACGGTTCAGTGGTCATAAGTATTTTGACTTTGAAGATGAAATGGAAAAGATGAATGACATGATGAAGATGAAATAACTGTATAAAATATAACCAAATCATCTGTGGCGCAAGCTCGCGAACGCTGGGCTTGCTCAATGGTGTCCGTGCGCAGGGCAAAACTTGTAATTAGGCCCTGATCTTGTATGGTTGGTTCCCTTTTGAATCTGAGCCTTGCGGGTCTGTTATGAAGTCGGTTGAAGAGCAGCTAGCGCTGATAAAACGTGGTGCGGAAGAACTGTTGGTCGAGGCTGAGCTGATAGAAAAACTCAAGCGTGGCCAGCCCCTGCGTATTAAGGCTGGCTTTGACCCAACCGCGCCGGATCTGCACCTTGGCCATACCGTGCTTATTAATAAGCTGCGTCAGTTCCAGGACTTGGGGCATCAGGTCATCTTTCTTATCGGTGACTTCACCGGGATGATCGGTGATCCGAGCGGTAAGAGCGCAACGCGTCCGCCGCTGACGCGCGAGCAGGTTCTCGACAATGCCGAGACCTACAAGACCCAGGTGTTCAAGATCCTTGATCCGGCCAAGACCGAGGTGGCCTTCAACTCTACCTGGATGGACCAGATGGGGCCGGCGGATTTCATTCGCCTGACGTCGCAGTACACCGTCGCGCGGATGCTTGAACGCGATGACTTCGACAAGCGCTACTCCACCAATCAACCGATCGCGATCCATGAGTTTCTTTACCCGCTTGTGCAGGGGTATGACTCGGTGGCGTTGCGGGCGGATATCGAGCTGGGTGGGACGGATCAGAAATTCAACCTGTTGATGGGGCGTGAGCTGCAGCGCGCCTATGGGCAGGAGGCTCAGTGCATTCTGACCATGCCGTTGCTGGAAGGGTTGGACGGCGTCAAGAAGATGTCCAAGTCCCTGGGTAACTATGTGGGTATTCAGGAAGCGCCAGGCGTGATGTACGGCAAGCTGGTTTCCATTCCGGATTCGTTGATGTGGCGCTATTTCGAATTGCTGAGCTTTCGCTCAATGGATGAAATCAATGCACTGCGTGCTGATGTGGAGGCTGGCGCCAACCCGCGTGATGTGAAGATCAAACTGGCCGAAGAGATCGTGGCGCGCTTTCATGGTGAAGAGGCTGCGGCCAATGCCCACCGTGCGGCGGGCAATCGTATGAAGGATGGCGAGCTGCCGGATGATTTGCCGGAGATCGAGTTGACTGCGGCTGAGGCGATGCCGATCGCGGCTGTCCTTAATAAGGCAGGCTTGGTGAAGAACTCGGCGGTGGCGCGTGACCTGCTCGGTTCGGGTGGTGTGCGTATAGATGGTGAGGTAGTTGATCGCACCTTTATATACGAGCTGGGCGCTACCCACGTTTGTCAGGCTGGAAAGAAGGCTTTTGCGCGTATTACGCTCAAATCCGAGTAAGTCTCTAATTAGGGGTTGACGGCGAATTATATCTCTCTATAATTCGCCCCACTTCCGGCGCAGTCGAAACGGAAAACTCCTTGGTAAACAATGAGTTAAGTAGGTTTCGACAGCAGGTTGCTTCAGTTCATCGAAGCCAAAAGGAAGTTGAAAAAGAGGTGTTGACAGCAGCGTGTAACGCTGTAGAATTCGCCTCCCGCTTACGA
>NZ_JYLM01000021.1 GCF_001439815.1 Pseudomonas orientalis
TCGTTCTTTAAAAATTTGGGTATGTGATAGAAAGATAGACTGACCGTTACTTTCACTGGTAACGGCTCAGGCTAAGGTAAAATTTGTGAGTTCTCTTAATCGAGAAATTCGAATTTTCGGCGAATGTTGTCTTCACAGTATAACCAGATTGCTTGGGGTTATATGGTCAAGTGAAGAAGCGCATACGGTGGATGCCTTGGCAGTCAGAGGCGATGAAAGACGTGGTAGCCTGCGAAAAGCTTCGGGGAGTCGGCAAACAGACTTTGATCCGGAGATGTCTGAATGGGGGAACCCAGCCATCATAAGATGGTTACCTTACACTGAATACATAGGTGTATGGAGCGAACCAGGGGAACTGAAACATCTAAGTACCCTGAGGAAAAGAAATCAACCGAGATTCCCTTAGTAGTGGCGAGCGAACGGGGACTAGCCCTTAAGTGGCTTTGAGATTAGCGGAACGCTCTGGAAAGTGCGGCCATAGTGGGTGATAGCCCTGTACGCGAAAATCTCTTAGTCATGAAATCGAGTAGGACGGAGCACGAGAAACTTTGTCTGAATATGGGGGGACCATCCTCCAAGGCTAAATACTACTGACTGACCGATAGTGAACTAGTACCGTGAGGGAAAGGCGAAAAGAACCCCGGAGAGGGGAGTGAAATAGATCCTGAAACCGTATGCGTACAAGCAGTGGGAGCCCACTTTGTTGGGTGACTGCGTACCTTTTGTATAATGGGTCAGCGACTTATTTTCAGTGGCGAGCTTAACCGAATAGGGGAGGCGTAGCGAAAGCGAGTCTTAATAGGGCGTCTAGTCGCTGGGAATAGACCCGAAACCGGGCGATCTATCCATGGGCAGGTTGAAGGTTGGGTAACACTAACTGGAGGACCGAACCGACTACCGTTGAAAAGTTAGCGGATGACCTGTGGATCGGAGTGAAAGGCTAATCAAGCTCGGAGATAGCTGGTTCTCCTCGAAAGCTATTTAGGTAGCGCCTCATGTATCACTGTAGGGGGTAGAGCACTGTTTCGGCTAGGGGGTCATCCCGACTTACCAAACCGATGCAAACTCCGAATACCTACAAGTGCCGAGCATGGGAGACACACGGCGGGTGCTAACGTCCGTCGTGAAAAGGGAAACAACCCAGACCGTCAGCTAAGGTCCCAAAGTTATGGTTAAGTGGGAAACGATGTGGGAAGGCTTAGACAGCTAGGAGGTTGGCTTAGAAGCAGCCACCCTTTAAAGAAAGCGTAATAGCTCACTAGTCGAGTCGGCCTGCGCGGAAGATGTAACGGGGCTCAAACCATACACCGAAGCTACGGGTATCACGTAAGTGATGCGGTAGAGGAGCGTTCTGTAAGCCTGTGAAGGTGAGTTGAGAAGCTTGCTGGAGGTATCAGAAGTGCGAATGCTGACATGAGTAACGACAATGGGTGTGAAAAACACCCACGCCGAAAGACCAAGGTTTCCTGCGCAACGTTAATCGACGCAGGGTTAGTCGGTCCCTAAGGCGAGGCTGAAAAGCGTAGTCGATGGAAAACAGGTTAATATTCCTGTACTTCTGGTTATTGCGATGGAGGGACGGAGAAGGCTAGGCCAGCTTGGCGTTGGTTGTCCAAGTTTAAGGTGGTAGGCTGGAATCTTAGGTAAATCCGGGATTCTAAGGCCGAGAGCTGATGACGAGTCGTCTTTTAGACGACGAAGTGGTTGATGCCATGCTTCCAAGAAAAGCTTCTAAGCTTCAGGTAACCAGGAACCGTACCCCAAACCGACACAGGTGGTTGGGTAGAGAATACCAAGGCGCTTGAGAGAACTCGGGTGAAGGAACTAGGCAAAATGGCACCGTAACTTCGGGAGAAGGTGCGCCGGTGAGGGTGAAGGACTTGCTCCGTAAGCTCATGCCGGTCGAAGATACCAGGCCGCTGCGACTGTTTATTAAAAACACAGCACTCTGCAAACACGAAAGTGGACGTATAGGGTGTGACGCCTGCCCGGTGCCGGAAGGTTAATTGATGGGGTTAGCTAACGCGAAGCTCTTGATCGAAGCCCCGGTAAACGGCGGCCGTAACTATAACGGTCCTAAGGTAGCGAAATTCCTTGTCGGGTAAGTTCCGACCTGCACGAATGGCGTAACGATGGCGGCGCTGTCTCCACCCGAGACTCAGTGAAATTGAAATCGCTGTGAAGATGCAGTGTATCCGCGGCTAGACGGAAAGACCCCGTGAACCTTTACTATAGCTTTGCACTGGACTTTGAATTTGCTTGTGTAGGATAGGTGGGAGGCTTTGAAGCGTGGACGCCAGTTCGCGTGGAGCCAACCTTGAAATACCACCCTGGCAACTTTGAGGTTCTAACTCAGGTCCGTTATCCGGATCGAGGACAGTGTATGGTGGGTAGTTTGACTGGGGCGGTCTCCTCCTAAAGAGTAACGGAGGAGTACGAAGGTGCGCTCAGACCGGTCGGAAATCGGTCGTAGAGTATAAAGGCAAAAGCGCGCTTGACTGCGAGACAGACACGTCGAGCAGGTACGAAAGTAGGTCTTAGTGATCCGGTGGTTCTGTATGGAAGGGCCATCGCTCAACGGATAAAAGGTACTCCGGGGATAACAGGCTGATACCGCCCAAGAGTTCATATCGACGGCGGTGTTTGGCACCTCGATGTCGGCTCATCACATCCTGGGGCTGAAGCCGGTCCCAAGGGTATGGCTGTTCGCCATTTAAAGTGGTACGCGAGCTGGGTTTAGAACGTCGTGAGACAGTTCGGTCCCTATCTGCCGTGGACGTTTGAGATTTGAGAGGGGCTGCTCCTAGTACGAGAGGACCGGAGTGGACGAACCTCTGGTGTTCCGGTTGTCACGCCAGTGGCATTGCCGGGTAGCTATGTTCGGAATAGATAACCGCTGAAAGCATCTAAGCGGGAAACTAGCCTCAAGATGAGATCTCACTGGAACCTTGAGTTCCCTGAAGGGCCGTCGAAGACTACGACGTTGATAGGTTGGGTGTGTAAGCGCTGTGAGGCGTTGAGCTAACCAATACTAATTGCCCGTGAGGCTTGACCATATAACACCCAAGCAATTTGCTGACCTGAGAAGGCACCAGATTGCGGTGTGTGAAGACGAGATGAACCGAAAGTTCGACGCTCACAAAACACCGAAAACTATCACA
>NZ_JYLM01000022.1 GCF_001439815.1 Pseudomonas orientalis
TGTCTGCGCCCGTCTTGCTCATGGCCAGGCCGACAATCGTGCCCACCACCGCGCCCAACAGGAAGCAGCCCAGCCCTCCGGTGGCGACGGTAATACCGGTAGCCGCAACCACGGCAGCTGTTGCCACTGCAGTGATCGCGATATTCGCCGCCACCTCCAGCACACCGCCGAGGATGTCGGCCTCACCGAAGCTGTTCGAAGGCGCTTGATCAGTCGCGGATCCTCAAGGCAGTGGAGAGGTCGCACGTTGTCCAGAAGTGGCGTGATCAGAACCCTTCCTTTGGTAGAACCTGCTTAGCCGTAGAAGTAATCGAAGAAGCGTTCGAAGTTCTCCTCGCCCAGCAACGGGCTGACTTCTTTGGTCAACAATTTTACAAATTTGGGGGAAAGCTCGTCGTCATCGCTGTAGATGTCAAAGATGTCGAATTTTCCATGAACAATTTCGATAGTTTTGGCGAAAGCCAAGAGGAAATCAGCCAGGGAGTCGGCAATCTTGAACGGCTCGACGACATCGTAGCTCGCCCACACCGAAGTGCCGGGAGTATCCGTGACGGCGATAACCGGTTTACCGCCGCCAATATCGTCCATGAAAACCAGATACTGGGCGGGCCAATTCCCGTTTACCTGGGTCTTGTTCGAGTCGCCAGCCCATTTATAGCCAACTTGGCCGTCTTCCAAGGTGCTCAAGTTGAAGAAGTATATCGGCGTCAATCCGGTTTCAACTTCAACATCAACCGGCTCGCAGTTATCGTAGAAATAATCGGTCTCTGCCGAGCGCGGCAACGTCTGCGGCCATTTTTCATTGGCTTGACTGCGCTTTTCGAAGCGGCCTTCGATATCGAATTTTTTGTGGGCGCGGCGCAGTTCTTTAAATGCGTTGTCGAGGGCGCTCATGTGCTTCTCCAATGGGAAATCATTTACCACAGCCGGCTTTTCTGCCAGCGATAAAGGGGTCGGATTTATTTATAGTCCCTATCCGGATTAAATAGGTCCGTCCCCTTTATTGTTCAGACTTGGATACCTTTGGAACAGTCTACGAATCGAAGACCTTTAAGCTGGGATGCTTCGCATTGCTGCTTGAACTGCTGGGAAACAAAGATGCGTTGTGAACTTTCCTTGGCTCTCACGATATGGTGATTGCCTAAGGTAGCAGGTGGCAGACTTTGAAGAGTGGTGAATCTCAGAGGACCATCCGGCATAAAGCTGAACATGGGACCATATTGAGAGTTATTCAAATCAATACAAGGAAGTATCTGGATCACATTGAATACATAGTAACCTTCCAGCTTTTCTTCTTTTAGATAAACGTTGGCAGGAAAAAGCTGAACGTCTGTCGGGAATTTGCGCAGTACGTTGGCCATTGCCTCGCTTACAAATTCAAGCGTGTCACTTTGAAGAAGATCGAAGGACATTAAGCGAGATGCGCTGATCTTATTTTTATTTTTAAAGGTTGGAGTGGTAGGAATTGATGATTGCTCTTCTCCACTAATAAACAATAGATGGTCGGGAGATTTTTTCTGGTCGTATTTGAACCAGTAAATTTCTGAATAATTTTCACTGATTTCTAATAGGTACATATTATTTCCCGCAGCGACCTGCTTGAGTTGAGTTTTTATTCAACCGAGTACGCCCATTGCGTAATCCCGACCTTTCAGAGCTGACAACCTCCCTCACTGCCTGCGCGTACTGGGCTTTTTTCCATTTTCCAGCCTTGCCCGCGAGGGATATTTCATTGAGTTGTGCCCGAACAGCTTTGTTGTAACCCGGATGTGAGCCTTTGTGAATAGTGCGATATTCGTGCTTGCCCTCTTCACTAGGCAAGTAAATGATGTTGGAAGTTTTGTGTATGTCGAATCCAGCCTTCTTCAGAGCAGGGTGATCAGCCAGCGATTGAGGAATAATATGGTGTTTCTGGAATCCATCGATTCCAGGCATATTTTTATAGTTCCAGTTAAACAGGCCCCATGGATCAACCCATGTAATTGGATTTGGCGCATATTGGTACAGGTTTATGCCGCCCAGTAAACTGATCGGATCTGGAGTCGTGAATCTCCCTATTTCGGGGTCGTAGAACCTGAAAGTGTTGTAGTGTAGCCCCGTCTCCCGATCCAGGTACTGCCCCTGGAACCGCACGTTCTGCTCCTCGATGTAATAAGGCTCCCGCACCTCTTCCAGCGTGTTGCCCCACACCCGATAAGTCGCCTGCCAGACGCTGTGCCCATCGGCCTCGGTCAGTTGCTCGGGCAACCCGTTCAGATCGTTGTGGTAGTAGCGAATCTTCTGCAACGGACCAATAC
>NZ_JYLM01000023.1 GCF_001439815.1 Pseudomonas orientalis
AATACTGGCGAAGCTGCACAGACTTTGGAGGCCGAGGACACTTGGAAATATTGGAACGGGCTCTGCATGATGAGGTGCGCCATCAAGCGCAGAGCTTAGGGTAAATTTGTGGGGATTCCTCAGGGTCTGACCCCTATTTTTCCTGCTGTTCGCCCTAGAACGGGAGAGGTGGTGCCGCGTTGCGAAAACTGCACAAACATATTTGGAGCTGAGTAATGGATATGGATGATGAGTTTTTAGAGATAAATGATTTGGATTGGTTTGCTTCTTGTCATAAAGGGTATGTTGCACATTTTGCGACTGGGGGGCGAGGTTTTGTTCCGTTTTCAATACGCGCGTCAATTTCGACTTATGAACTATTGTATGATTATTTTTACTCCTTGGCTGAAAGTTTTGAGTTTGTAGTGGTTGAGGAAAATTTGCCAGAGTTTAGCAATCAGGTGCAGCGTGAGCGTTACTTAAAATCATTCTCCTCCATGGCTAGGAGGGGGTTATTCAGTTACGATGTTAATGATGAGGGTAACGGTTACAAGCTAGTAGCTATGCCTGTAAACGGTAAAGGAACTTTAGAGATTTCGTTAGATGTTAGAGCTAGTATTGTTATGCTTCCGATAGATTTTTTTGCGAATAAGAAAAATATTGATGATGTGGAGTTTGTTTGAATTAAAAATGCGAAGAGGTTGCTATCAGAAAAGGGGCAGAACTTGAATGGCACTTAATTAAAAGGTAATCCTCTGATCCTGCTGAAAAAATTGAAAAAGGCTGGCCTTGGTCTACGGTGATAGTTGCGAACATATACCAATAGAGCAAGGACACAGCCCGCGTGAATCGTAGACGTCAAATCGTCAATCATCAACGGCAGCGCATTCATCAGCAAGCCAAAAACAGCAATGCTCCAGAATTCTTCAAGTTGCTCGCCGAGCCAGAGCTGCTACAGAACGACAAAGGGACAGATTTATTTGATTAGGGAAATAGGGGTCAGACCACATTTTTGGGTTTTTATAGTTCAGCAGGAAAAAAATGGGATCAGACCACTATTCTTCGACCACTATTCTTCGGAACCGGACCAGATTTCAGATAGCGAATCTGGATTGCCGGCACTGCACTACATCACGCTCGTGACTTGATAGCGAACTGCCTAGGAAAAGAAAGCTATGAAACGGATTTTTGCATCAACGTTCGTCCTCACTCTTGCAGCTCTTTTGAGTGCATGCGCAATCCCATACGAAACCCCTGAAGCACGCGCCAATATAGAACGCGATCTGAAGCTCAACTCAGACGATATCGTCTCCATATCGCAAATCAACTGGTGTTTATTTCACTATGGTGATCTGAACGTGTGCCAGCCTAGGAACGGCCTGGGTGTAGTGACCAAGACCAATCTAGTACTAGCATATTTTAAAGGCGGCATGTATGAGAGCGCTGTAGTCATCAACACCAGCGATATTCAATGTGCACACATGCAAAATGGAAGAACCGAGGCCGGTGATTTTTACGTATTCACTGAGCCTTATGCCGCACTGCTGAGGTTAGTCCCCATAAGTGGTGCCTTAGCACTCGAAAAGAAGGACCAGTTTCTGAGTGTACTGGCACCTCCAAGCACTGAAACCTTCACGGGTGTGCAAGGGAATTTTATTCAGGATACGGGGCGTAAGAATTATTCTGCTTTGGCTGTACCAGGAGGAAGCTATGTGGGGACTAGCAAGAGCGTTATGCAGATTATTAATCCGTGCACGAAGGGAAGAACTGCACAATGACTATCGAAACACATCGCGACTATCCGCAACCCATAACGTGGGATCAACCTCGACGACGCACCTGTTTCCGTTGCCCCTCCTGGCCCGCTCATGCCACAGCCACCCCGATTGATTGGCGTGCGAGTGTTCGGTAGACCGTCGGTATTGATATGGAAAACAGCATGCAAATCAGAGTGAGAGAGGGAGACGTGGAAAATGGGGTCAGACCCTGAGGAATCCCCACAAATTTACCCTAAGCTCTGCGCTTGATGGCGCACCTCATCATGCAGAGCCCGTTCCAATATTTCCAAGTGTCCTCGGCCTCCAAAGTCTGTGCAGATGGCC
>NZ_JYLM01000024.1 GCF_001439815.1 Pseudomonas orientalis
TGCATGGGTTGGGGATCTTGTTTTTGTGTGGTGCAAACCAAGTTGCCGACTCATGCAGGCTTCTTCAATAACTCCAACTTCTTGATTTTTCGTAAGAAAAATCGGGGATCCCTCAGGGTCAGACCACGTTTAGTGCTCCGCCAGAAGAATAGTGGTCTGACCCCATTTTTCCTGAGCGGGCAAGGAGGGGCAACGGAAACAGGTGCGTCGTCGAGGTTGATCCCACGTTATGGGTTGCGGATAGTCGCGATGTGTTTCGATAGTCATTGTGCAGTTCTTCCCTTCGTGCACGGATTAATAATCTGCATAACGCTCTTGCTAGTCCCCACATAGCTTCCTCCTGGTACAGCCAAAGCAGAATAATTCTTACGCCCTGTATCCTGAATAAAATTCCCTTGCACACCCGTGAAGGTTTCAGTGCTTGGAGGTGCCAGTACACTCAGAAACTGGTCCTTCTTTTCGAGTGCCAAGGCACCAGTTATGGGGACTAACCTCAGCAGTGCGGCATAAGGCTCAGTGAATACGTAAAAATCACCGGCCTCGGTTCTTCCATTTTGCATGTGTGCACATTGAATATCGCTGGTGTTGATGACTACAGCGCTCTCATACATGCCGCCTTTAAAATATGCTAGTACTAGATTGGTCTTGGTCACTACACCCAGGCCGTTCCTAGGCTGGCACACGTTCAGATCACCATAGGGAAATAAACACCAGTTGATTTGCGATATGGAGACGATATCGTCTGAGTTGAGCTTCAGATCGCGTTCTATATTGGCGCGTGCTTCCGGGGTTTCGTATGGGATTGCGCATGCACTCAAAAGAGCTGCAAGAGTGAGGACGAACGTTGATGCAAAAATCCGTTTCATAGCTTTCTTTTCCTAGGCAGTTCGCTATCAAGTCACGAGCGTGATGTAGTGCAGAAAAATAGGGGTTAGACCACGTTTAGTGCTCCGCAAGAAGAATAGTGGTCTGATCCCATTTTTCCTAAAAAAAATAAATCTCTACCTTTCCCTTACGAGCAACGTCGTTATATTAATGTATTACCTATGCCTGCAACTTTCCCTTTCAATTTCGCGCCACTTAACTTTCGACAACCTCAACCAATACTCCGTGAGCCTCTTTCATATAACAGGAATAGTCTTCACCTGCATACATCAAAACCCCGCTATCCCACCACCCCTCCCCTTCGACCAAAGCTATAGCTGGCTGTAATAAATTTTTAAATTTTTTATCCACGGAAATAACTTTTTTGCGCAACTCCTTAAAATTTTCGGAGCTGGAAATTGCTGAGCTATTCAACAACTGCTCTAGCAACCCTCTTACCCTAATTTCGTTTCTATACTCAGAATAATCCCAACGATATCCATCTTGGCATTCATCAACAAAAAAACTCCACTTTTGAACCAATGAGTCAAAAGTCTCATTACCAAATCCGATTTTGGTCAGAGTCATTGAACACATCTCAAAAATATTCTCGTTTATCATAACTGATCCTTGAAATATTTTAGCCTTGCTGCAGCATCACCATCAGGCCTAAAGAAAGTGTTTATTTTACCATTCCGCATAACGCCGAAATATCCAGCAAAATAGGGGTCAGACCCTGAGGGATCCCCGATTTTTCTTACGAAAAATCAAGAAGTTGGAGTTATTGAAGAAGCCTGCATGAGTCGGCAACTTGGTTTGCACCACACAAAAACAAGATCCCCAACCCATGCAGGCCATC
>NZ_JYLM01000025.1 GCF_001439815.1 Pseudomonas orientalis
TGAACTGACCCCCAAAGGTTGGACACAACTTGGGGGTGTCATGGTTAAGTATACAGAACAGGCAAAACTCGCGGCGGTGCAGGACTATTGCGCAGGCAGTGCTGGCTTGAGGGATGTTGCACACCGTCACAATGTGGACTTTTCATCCCTTCGCCAGTGGGTTGCGGCCTATCAGGTACATGGTGCTGCCGGGGTGAAGCAGAAAAAGCTGAAGCGCTACAGTAACGACTTCAAACTGTCTGCTTTAAAACGTATGCGTGAAGAGCAACTGTCCTATCGGCAGACGGCAGCCTTGTTCGACATCCGTCAATTCGGCATCATCGGCCTCTGGGAGCGCCGCTTTGATGAGGGCGGTTTTGATGCCCTTACCAAGCAGCCTAGTAGAGTCGGACGTCCGAAAAAAATGCCAACCACCATTGCTCCTGTTCAACCCAACTCACCCGATGACGAGTCCCGCTCACGCGATGACTTGCTTGCTGAGGTGAAGCAGTTGCGGATGGAGAACGACTACCTAAAAAAGCTCGATGCCTTGGTCCAAGAGAAGACACGATTAGCGCAGCAGAAAAAGCGCAAGTCGTAACAGGACTGAGGTCGCAGCACTCTCTCGCAAGTCTGTTGAAGTTTGCCGGTTTGTCACGCAGCACCTTTTACTATCAGCAAAAGGTACTCCATGCGGCTGATAAGTACGCTGAGCTGAAGGACAAGATTCGTTCGACGTTCGATGAGCATAAGGGCCGGTATGGCTATCGCCGTATAACGGCTGCGGTACGGAGCGCTGGCTATCTCGTCAATCACAAGACGGTTCAGCGGCTGATGGCGCAGCTTCAGCTCAAGAGCTTGGTGCGGGTGAAAAAATACCGAGCCTATAAGGGTGAGGTAGGCAAGGTAGCGCCTAACCTTTTGAAGCGGGAGTTTGAAGCTGCGTCCCCCAATCAAAAGTGGGTAACCGACGTTACAGAGTTCAAAGTTGGAGGTCAGAAGCTTTATCTGTCGCCCGTTTTGGATCTATACAACGGAGAAATCATTTCCTACGAGGTTGCCAGAAGGCCGCTGTTCGATATGGTCGGGAAGATGCTCAACGGTGCATTCAAACGACTTCAGCCGCATGAAAAACCGGTCTTGCACTCAGACCAAGGTTGGCAGTATCGAATGCCAATTTACTTGCAGGCTCTCAAAAACTGCTCCGTTACGCCGAGCATGTCGCGCAAGGGTAACTGCTATGACAATGCGGCCATGGAGAGTTTCTTCGGCACACTGAAGTCAGAATTTTTTTATCTGAATAAATTTAACGACCTTGATGAGCTTCACGCAGGCATCGACGAGTACATCCAGTATTACAATCACTCGCGTATCAGATTGAAGCTAAACGGCCTGAGTCCTGTTGAATACAGAACTCAGGCCGCTCAGGCGTAGACAGAAAATCGTCCAGCTTTGTGGGGTCAGTTCA
>NZ_JYLM01000026.1 GCF_001439815.1 Pseudomonas orientalis
GGCTCGGCACTGAAAGTCGAGCAGGTGTTCAAGGTCGGGGACGAGGTCGCACTGGTTGCGCCGATCTCTTCCGACACGCCCAGTCGCACCGTCGCTCAATGCAAGGCCCAGGGTGGGCTGACCCTGGTGCATCTGTTCGAGAGCACGCGCTTCGTCCCCATCGGCAACACGCCGGTGACGCTGCAAGCCATTGCACTGGACGGCACGCCCATGGGTGCGCCGCTGCACCGCACCATCGGCCCCAGCGGCATTCTTCAAGTCCCTGAGTGCACCCGCGACCAGCAGTACCAGATCACCTTCTACCCCAATGTTTCCGAAGAACACATCAGGGCGCTGTATGCGTCCTACCAGTCGGTGATCGCCGGGCTGGAAGCGGATCTGCGCCAGCAATGGCGCGAGCGCTTCGAGCCTCAATGGGCGGATTTCGCCAAAGCGCCGCCCTTCAAGCGCAGCGTGAAACAGGGCGCGGCCTTTGCCACCGGGATTGGCCAGGCGTTTTACAACCTGTGGGACAACATCGCCGAGCTGTACGACCTGCTGGCGAACCTCAAGTCCAACAGCGAAAAGTTGCTGCAGTACCTCTCCCAGGCCGAACTCGATGAACTGCTGAAACTGGGCAAGGACACACTCGCTCAGGGCTTGCTGGTGCTCAGTGATGAGCCGCTGTTGTTTATCTATTTGTCGGCGATGGTCAGCTGGATACGCCTGCTGCCGCCGCCCGAGATGTATGAGCTGTTGGGTGAAATCACCGGCGAAGTCTTGATCAACCTGCTGCTGATATGGGCGACGCGGGGGATGGGGGTGCAGCTTCGGCTGGGGGCTCAGGTATTGAGTTCTATCAAATCCGGCTGGGCGCGGGCGTTATTGGAGTTGTTGGCCAAGCAGGTGGTGGGGCCTCGGCTGGAAACCCATGTGCAGACGGCCAAGCCGTTGTTGCTGAGCAGTGCGGCAACGCCGATCAAGGCGGTGCCGGTGGCGCCGTTGCAGGCGGGCGATACGCTGGTTCCGAACGCGGTACCGATGGTGCGCAATAAGACGCAGCGTACGGCGTTGGTTCGGCAGGAGTCGGTGGATGATGTGCCGGCCGTGGCGTCGAATCCGAAGGGGGATGCGGCGGCTTCTGCGGATAAAACCGTTACGAACGGTTGCCCGGTGTCGATGGTCACCGGCGAGGAACTGCTGACCCTGAGCGATGGCGCGCTGGACGGCATCTTGCCGTTCGAGTGGACGCGGTTGTACCGCACCAGTGCGGTGGACGTGGATTGCGGGCTGGGGCTTGGCTGGAGTCATGCGCTGGCGCACAGGCTTTCTGTGTCGGGCGATTCGGTGGTGTGGACCGACCATGAGAATCGCTCGACCACCCTGCCCTTGCCGACGG
>NZ_JYLM01000027.1 GCF_001439815.1 Pseudomonas orientalis
GACCCTGAGGGATCCCCGATTTTTCTTACGAAAAATCAAGAAGTTGGAGTTATTGAAGAAGCCTGCATGAGTCGGCAACTTGGTTTGCACCACACAAAAACAAGATCCCCAACCCATGCAGGCCATCCGATTTTTACACAGAGCGCTCTCTGAAGCACTGCCCTCAATCCATTCTCGTCGCCTGACAACACTCATGAGTTGTGTGAGTTCGTTACTGCAAGGCCGCCGCTTGACGCTGACAGCGCTCGGACGTTTTATGCCAGGTCAGGCATTCCCCAAACATGCAATCAAGCGGGTCGATCGGTTGCTGGGCAATCAACACCTCAGAGCAGAGCGCCCGCTGTTCTACTGGGTGATCCTGCGGGCATTGCTGGGGTCGGTGAAGCACCCATTAATCTTGGTTGACTGG
Organism: Pseudomonas orientalis; assembly: GCF_001439815.1. Lineage (GTDB taxonomy): Bacteria > Pseudomonadota > Gammaproteobacteria > Pseudomonadales > Pseudomonadaceae > Aquipseudomonas > Aquipseudomonas orientalis. Next base: position 410 of record NZ_JYLM01000027.1, read on the forward strand.
TCCCGAATTGATGCTCCCGGCAACGCTTTTTTGTTGAGGGCCGCGATACCTCTAGCGGGGCGCTCATTCCCTATTTATGAAAGTGTTCATGAACGCGAGGGCTGCCCCAAATATCAAAACCGCCTGCTCAAAACACTGGCTGAACTACTGCCCGATGGATGCGTTCCAGTGATGGTTACCGATGCAGGTTTCCGGCGCCCATGGATGAAAGCAGTGGCCGCACGGGGCTGGTACTACGTGGCTCGCATACGAAATCGTGAGCTTTATCGGCGTGAAGAAGGTGAGTGGCTCCCCGTAAAGAATTTGTACGCGCTGGCCACCTCTTCCCCCAAGTCGCTTGGTCGTGTCGAGATGACGCGCAGTGCTCCTCATTTGATTGATTTGTACTGTGTGCGACATTCAGCCAAGGGCCGCAAGCATCAACGAGTGACCGGTTCAATCGCCAAAAGTAAGCTCAGCCGACAGTCAGCCAGGCGTGAACGGGAGCCTTGGTTGCTTGCCAGCAATCTGAAGCAAGACGAATGGAATCCAGCAAAAGTCGTAGCGATTTATAAGCGCCGTATGCAGATCGAAGAAGGCTTTCGAGACGTAAAAAGTGAGCATTTGGGATTGGGCCTTAATCTGCATCGAAGCCATTGTCCAAAGCGCATTGAGGTGCTGTTGTTGATTGCTGCTTTGGCCAACTACCTGCTCTTTTTAACAGGGCTGCAGGCACGAGAAAGCGGTTTGGAACGACGCTACCAAAGCAACAGCATCAAAGAAAAGCGAGTGCTCTCATTGTGGCGACTAGGCTTGGAATACTGGCGAAGCTGCACAGACTTTGGAGGCCGAGGACACTTGGAAATATTGGAACGGGCTCTGCATGATGAGGTGCGCCATCAAGCGCAGAGCTTAGGGTAAATTTGTGGGGATTCCTCAGGGTC
>NZ_JYLM01000002.1 GCF_001439815.1 Pseudomonas orientalis
ACGCAGGCTTGAATCCGTGGGCCGCCGCAATGGGCCATCCATGGCCCAGTGCGGCTAACCCGGCGTCCTGCCGGGTTGCCCACGGATTCAAGCCTGCGTTCGGCCAGCGTGGTTTAACGGGGCGCCTAAGATCAAAAGCAGATCAAGATCAAGAGCGGCTCGCTGCGCATCGTGGTTAGCGTTGGGCGCTGCAGCGTTGTGTCGACACCCATGGGCATGCCCTCTGTAGGAGCGAGCTTGCTCGCGAAAAACGTCAACGATAACGCGTGCTTTCTGAATGAACGCGGTGCCCGTGAGTTTTTCGCGAGCAAGCTCGCTCCTACAAAAAAGCATTGACTGACTGGATTATGGCGAGCCCCACATTGGCCTTGCTCTGCTCCAGCTCAATCGGCACATGCCAAGGCAGACCGGCGGTTGCCGAGCTTGCGCAAGTGCTCAACCGGTGTGTTTGCCATCGCTTCTTCATGCAGGGCGGTTTCCAGCGCTTCCAAGTGCCGCGAAAGGATCTTTACCGAGCCGCTCGGGTTGGCAGGGTCGAACGGGATCTTGCCGTTGGCGACCAGCACCATCGCCAGCTCCCAGGCCTGCTTTGAGGTGTTCATCACGCCACCTCCCGTTCACGGATGACAACCTTCACACCCTCATTATTGGCCACGCTGGATGCGGGCGTCGGGAAATGCGTGTTGAGCACCCCCAGATGCTCAATCGCCTCACGGAACAGCGCTTCGGCCTTGGCTCGCAGGCGCAGGTACTGATCGAACTTTTCGCTGTCGAAATCGGCGCATTCCAACAGGTCGAATGCGCTGCGGCTGAGGGCGTTGGCCTCATCGAAAAGCTTCTGGTTTTGCTCCATCGCCAGTTGGCGGCAGGCCATCCGTTTTGCGTAGGTGTCGGTGTGGTGCATGGCGTAAATCCTTCTTCAACAGGTTCCGATAAGGCTGTGACCGGCCTGAAAAGCGACGGTATCAATTTGATTGCCCCTGAAATATTGATCAATTCAACGATTCAGTTCCGTCGCAACTATCGTTTTTTTAGATTCAGCGCCTGCCCGCCGAAAAATTCTGAACCCTATGAGCGTCCGGTAAACCTAATGTTTCATAACCGGGAGGTGCACCATGGAAACGACCTATTTCTGGATTGGCCTGATGATCATCCTGCTGTTGCTCGACCTGTGGGTCCTCAACAGCGTGTGGCGTAGCGAACATTCCTCGGGGAGCAAGGCAGGCTGGACCGCCGTGGTGGTCCTGCTGCCGTTCCTGGGGGCGGTGATATGGGCCGTGTCCGGCCCGCGCGGCGTGACCAAGGGGCCGTCTTCGCCGGAGCACAGCAAGGGCTGAAAGAGGGCGGGACATGAGCGAGTCAGGGCCTGACGACCTGCACAGCCGCGACTATCCGGTACGCGAGGATATGGCGTTGCAGCGCAAGGTCTGGCGCTTAGAGCGGCTGGGCTGGTATGGGCTCATCGTTCTGATCGGGCTGACGCTGGCGGGGCTGTTTTCCAAAGGGCCGCTGAGCACCAGCGAAGTGCGCAGCGCCGACGGCCACGTACGCGTCGAATACCAGCGCTTCCTGCGCAATGGCTCTTCCGACGCACTGGTGATCCATCTGCAAGGCCCCGCACGCACCCCACTGGAAGTCGCGATCAACGGCGAGCTGTTGCAGGGCTTCAACGTGGAAATGCTCCAGCCCCAGCCTCTGAAGGCCAGCACGGCGGGCGAGGGCGTGAAGCTGTGGACGCTGAGCGACGATCAAGGGCGGGCGACGCTGTATCTGACCTTGCGCAGTGACGGCGTCGGCAGCTTCGACACCCAGGTCTCGCTGAGCAACGGCGCTACCGTGGACTTATCACAGTTCATTTATCCCTAGGGGGCAATCATGGACTCCGTCCTGCGCGCAGCGGCGATTTACCTGGTGTTGCTGGTCCTGTTCAAAATCGCCGGCAGGCGTTCCCTCGCGGAACTTACTACCTTCGACCTGGTGTTGTTGATGGTGATCGGTGAGGCCACCCAGCAGGCGCTGTTGGGCGATGATTTTTCCCTGACCAATGCCGTGCTGGTGATCGTCACGCTGATCGCCATCGACATTGGTTTTTCATTGGTCAAGCAGCGTTCGCTGTGGTTCTCGCGCCTGCTCGACGGCGGGCCGACCGTAGTGGTCGAACAGGGCCGGGTACTCCAAGAACGCCTCAAGCGCGCACGCCTGGATGAGGACGATATCCTCGAGGCGGCGCGCTCGTCCCAGGGCATTCTCGAGATCAGGCAGATCCGCTTCGCGATCCTTGAGCGCAACGGCAAGATCTCGGTGATCCCTTACGAATGACCCCACCTAGCTCTGCGAACGGCACAAGGATTCGATCAGGCTGATCAACGCATCATGGGTGACCGGTTTGCTGACATGGGTGCTGAAGCCTGAGTCGGCGGTTTTCTTCTGGTCGCTGCTGGCACCGTAGCCTGTCAGGGCAATCGCGGGCACTTGCTTGAGGTGGCCGATCTGCCGCAGTTTCTGCATCAGTTCATGGCCGTTCATTTTCGGCATGCCGATGTCTGAAATAATCAGGTCGTAGGTTTTATCGCCAGCCACTTTCAGTGCGTTCAACGGGTCATTGAACGCACTCACCTCGGCGCCTTCCATTTCCAGCAGCATATTCAACACTTCCAGCACATCTTCTGAGTCGTCGACCAGCAACACCTTAACGCCGCTCAGGCGTTCATCCGATGACTGCGCGGCATCGGCGAAGGGCGGCCGATCCTGCTGTGCGGACAGCGGCAGCGATACCGAGAAGGTGCAGCCAAAGCCCAACCCCTCGGAGTACACGCTGACCGTGCCACCGTGGGCCTCCACCAGTTGGCGCACCAGGGACAGGCCGATCCCCAGCCCTTCGCGCTGATGGGTCTGATGTTGATTTTCCGCCTGCCCGAACAGATCGAAGATCTTCTCCAGGCTGTCCTCGGCGAGCCCGGCGCCACTGTCGATCACGTCCAGCCGCGCGAAGCCCTCGGTCCGGCTGACCATCAGTTGCACGCGGCCGTGTTCCGGAGTGAATTTGAGCGCGTTATTGACCAGGTTCCACACCACTTGTTCGAGGCGCGTCGGGTCAGCGTCGACGAACAAGGCCGCAGGCGCCGTTGGTTTTTGCAAGGTGACCTGGCAGTGATGACCATCAGCGAGCACCACAGCGTGGATATCCTCCAGCGTGCGGATCAGGTCGATGCGTTGTTTTTTCAGCTTGAGCTTGCCGGTGCGCACCCTGGCTACGTCGAGCAGGTCATCGATGATGCGCGCCTGGCTGGAGACCGCCTCGCAGATGGTGTTCACCGCCTTGATCGCCGGGCCCGTGGCCTTGGTGGCCGGCAGGCGCCGCAGCAGCTCGGCATTGAGCTGGATCAGGTTCAGCGGGTGCTTGAGTTCGTGGGACATCACCGCGAAGAATTCGTCCTTGAGGTGGCTGTTGGTCTGGGTTTCCATCAACCGCTGACTCTGCTCATCCTGAGTACGCTTGTGGCCTGTGAGGTCGCGGGCGATCTTGACATAGCCCTGCAGGCTGTTGCCGGTCAGCAGGGTGACTTCGCCGCTGCAATAGAACCGGCTGCCATCCTTGCGCACATGCCAGCGCTCGTCTTCGCCGCGCCCGTGTTCGCGAGCGGCACGCAGCTCGTTTTCGGGGATGCCGGCGGTGCGGTCCTCGGGCGAGAAGATCAGATCGTAATAGGCGCCGAGCACTTCCTGCTTGGCGTAGCCGAAGATCAATTCAGCCCCGGTGTTCCAATCGGTAATGGTGCCGTGGTCATCCAGAATGATGATGGCAAAGTCATGGGTGCTGTCGGCGACCAGGCGCATGCGCTCTTCACCCAGGCGCAGTTCTTCTTCGGCCTGGCGTCGCTTGGTGATGTCGATAAAGGTCAACACCGTGCCGTCGATATGGTCTTCGCTGGAGCGGTAGGGCAGCAGGCGTGCAATGTACCAGCGGTCATCCTTGCTGCTGATTTCACGTTCGATCATGCTCAGCGACTCGAATACCGTCGACGCATCGTCGATCATTTCCGGGTAGGTGAGACGATGGGTGATGTCCATCAGCGAGCGCCCGGTGTCCACCGGCAGCATGTTGAACAGGTCAGTGGCCCGTGGCGTGAACCAGCGGATGCGCATGTTGCGGTCGACGAACACCGTGGCGATATCGGTGGAGGCAATCAGGTTGGTCAGGTAGTCATTGACCTTGTCGGTCTCTTCCACCTTGGTCTTGAGTTCGAAATTGACCGTCAGCAGTTCTTCGTTGATCGACTGCAACTCTTCCTTGCTGGTTTCCAGCTCTTCGGTGGCCGAGCGCAGCTCTTCATTGACCGCCTGCATTTCCTCGTTGGACGCCTTGAGTTCTTCGCTTGAGACTTCGGCCTGCTCGATGGTGTCCTGCAGGTGTAATTTGGTGCGTTGCAGCTCGCGCTCCAGGTTGCTCATTATCTGGCTTTCGGCGTGGCCGATGGCGGTTTCTTCGGCGTGCTGCGGGTCGACTTCGGTCTCCTGGAAAATCACCAGTACATAATCGCTTTCGGTGGCTTCGTCCCGGTAGGGCAGCGCAGCGATATCCACCAGGTACTGCGCGTGATCGCGCTCGATGCGCACTTTGCGCGACGTCACCGCAAGGCTCGATTGCTGGACCTGGAACAGCGTGGTGCGGATATCCAGGCGCAGATCGGGGTGCACCAGGGCCAGCAGGTTGCGGGTCATCTCCCCGGCCACATGGCGCAGGAAGCGGCCCGCGCCTTCGCTCATGTGCAGGATGTCGGCCTGCATATCCACAATCACGCTCGGCGGCGCGGCCTTTTCCAGCGCGCGCAAGTGAATGTCGGCGAATGAAATCTTGTTCGGTATCTTGACCTGTGCCGCCGCGGTCGAAGCGTTCGGGCGCAGGTAGCCACCGCGCGGCATGGTGGGTGCGCGGCGCATGGCCGCTGAACCGGCACGCACGCGAAAGATGCGGTTGCGCTTGTCCACCGGCACGAACAGGTCCAGGCAACCGTCGGCGGACTCCGAGGAACCCAGGAACAGGTAGCCGCCGGGGCGCAACGCAAAGTGGAACATCTGCAGGATGTCGCGCTGCACCTCGCGGTCCAGGTAGATCAGCAGGTTGCGGCACACGATCAGGTCGATCTGCGAAAAGGGCGGGTCACTCAGCAGGCTGTGCTTGGCGAACAGCACCTTTTCACGTATCTCCTTGCGCACCCGATAGTGCTGGTTTTTTTCCTTGGCGAAGTACTGGCGCAGGCGTGGCGGCGGCACGTCGGTAATGATCGCTTCGGGGTAAGCGCCGTTACGCCCATGGTTGATCGCCCGCTCGTCGATATCGGTGGCAAATACCTGCATTTTTGCGTCGCTGGCATCCAGCGCCAGTTGCTCGGCGACCAGCATCGCCAGGCTGTAGGCTTCTTCGCCGGTGGAGCAACCGGCCGACCAGATACGCACCTCTTCGCGTTTGGGCACGCTGTCTTCCAGTGACTTCACCAGGTTGGGAATCACATCGCGTTCGAGCGCTTCGAAAGCCTCGCGGTCACGGAAAAAATTAGTCACGCCGATCAGCATGTCACCGAGTAGCGCCTTGGTTTCTTCCGGGTGCCCCTGGAGGTATTCGTAGTAGCTGGCCAAGTCGGATTGAGCCGTGACCTGCAGGCGTCGTTCAATGCGACGCAGAACGGTGGCGCGCTTGTAGTGCTTGAAATCGTGACCGGTGCTGAGCCGCAGTTGAATCAGAATATCCAGCAGCAACTGCTCGGCTACCGCCGCGTCGCGTTCATTGGCGGGCGGCGTGGTCTTGATCTCGGGGTCGTTGGCGGTGGGCAGGATGATGGACTGGGCGTTGCGCCACAGCTCCAGCAGTTTCTGCGGCATCTCCACCACGGGCAGCACCAGGTCGGCCATCTGGGTTTCGATGGCGGCCAGTGGCATGCCGTCGTATTCCGCGTCTTCCGGCGATTGCACCAGGGTGACGCCGCCTTGTTCCTTGATACGCGAAAGCCCCACCGCACCGTCCGAGCCGGTGCCCGAGAGGATCAGGCAAAACGCATGTTCCTTATGGGTGTCCGCCAGGTCGCGAAAAAACAGGTCGATGGCGATATGCGAACCGCCTTCGCGCGCCGACGGCGCGACGGCCAGATAGCCATCATTCATCAGCAAGTGCTGCGCGGGCGAAATCACATATACCCGGTTCTTCTCGATGGGTGTCGTCTCGTTGACCTGCTGCACCGGCATGCGGGTCGACTCCTGAATGATCTTGTCCGCCACGCTCTGATGATCGGGGGACAGGTGCAGGATCACCACAAAGGCCATGCCGCAGTCCTGGGGCATGTGTTCGAAAAACGCCTTCACCGCCTGCAACCCGCCCGCTGATGCGCCGATACCCACGACTGGAAAGTTCAAGGTGCTGGGGATCAGATCCTTGCGTTGCGGAACGTTGGGCGACCGCGGGGGGGCAGACTTCATAAATACCAACCTTGGTTAACTGCGCACGAGAACAACGTGATCAAGGGCACGAATTCAAAACGGGATGAGAGATAAACGAATAGCGGAATATAGCCGAAAAACGCTCTGCAACAGAACGCTACCCCTTCATTCGATACCCTCAACGGGCGTTCACCCTTCGGTTGAGGGATAGATCGTCGCAAAGGTTTACTCAATCTGACGAGTGGCGCAATGCGCTGGAACGGTCATCCGATTTTCTGAAAATTGCTCTGAACTATCGTGCCCGGCCAACCCTCGCAAGACTATCCACACACAGGAGGGAAACCCGATGACCCACTACCCGAAACCACCCTTCAAGCCACAGCAGCAGCCTGTCCCCGGTGACCAGCGCAAGATGGAGCCGATGCCCGATTGCGGTGAGCAAAGCTACAAAGGCTCGGGCCGGATGGCCAATAAGATTGCCTTGATCACCGGCGCCGACAGCGGTATCGGGCGCGCGGTGGCCATTGCCTTTGCCCGCGAAGGTGCCGACGTTGCGGTGTCGTACCTGGATGAGCATGAGGATGCAAAAGAGACCGCGCGCTGGGTCGAAGCGGCGGGGCGTCAGTGCCTGCTGTTGCCCGGCGACCTTGGCGAGGCGGCGCAGTGCAGCGCCATCGTCAATGACACGGTCAAGCAGTTCGGGCGTATCGATGTGCTGGTCAACAACGCGGCGTTCCAAATGACCTACAAATCCCTGGAAGACATTCCCGACGAAGACTGGGTAAAAACCTTCAACGTCAACATCACCGCGATGTTCCGGATCTGCAAGGCGGCGTTGCCGCACATGGCCGAGGGCAGTTCGATCATCAACACCACCTCGGTCAATTCCGATATGCCCAATCCGTCACTGCTGCCTTATGCGGCCACCAAGGGCGCGATTGCCAACTTCACCGCAGGTCTGGCGCAGATGTTGGGCGAACGCGGGATTCGCGTGAACAGCGTGGCACCCGGGCCGATCTGGACACCGTTGATTGTGTCGACGATGACGGAAGACATGGTCAAGGAATTTGGTGGCAACACGCCATTGGGACGGCCAGGCCAGCCGGTGGAAGTGGCGCCGATCTATGTGCTGCTGGCTTCGGATGAGGGCAGCTATATCTCCGGCGAGCGCTACGGCGTGACGGGGGGCAAGCCGATTCTCTGAACCTGCGCCCCCGCTGACTCAGGCGGGGGCTGCCGACGATGCCGAGTACTGTGCAAATCCAAAATGTGGGAGGGGGCTTGCTCCCGATAGCGGTGTGTCAGTCAACGCTTTATGACTGACAGATCGCCATCGGGGGCAAGCCCCCTCCCACATTGGGTATTGAGTGCTTTCGGATTATTGGTTTACTTCTTCCTCGCGCGGTGAATGCGCATCCACGCTCGATAAGCGGCGGTACGTTTGACTCAGGCGGAGGCTGCTGACGATGTCGGGAACTGTGCAAATCCAAAATGTGGGAGGGGGCTTGCCCCCGATAGCGGTGTATCAGTCAACGCTCTATAACTGACAGATCGCCATAGGGGGCAAGCCCCCTCCCATATTGGGTATTCAGTGCTTTCGGCTTATTGGTTTACTTTTTCCTCGCGCGGTGAATGCGCATCCACTCTCGATAAGCGGCGGTACGCTGTGCGTCTGCCACCTTCTTGGCCTCGGTGAAGCGTGCCCAGGTGGCCGCATCGCCGCTGTAGGATTCGATGATTTTATACGCCAGGGCATCGAGTCGATCCGCTTCGAAAAACATCTGCGTGTTTTGCGCCACCTCGTCGTCCACTGCCTGCCGCTTGGTAAAGCCCAGCACCTGACTGTTCATTATGTAATGCCCTCCGCCCACTGAATGGCTGCCGCACTGCACCAGCGCACGTCCGTAATGCCGTATTTTTCCGCCATCGGCTTGGAGACACGCTTGAGGTTGTTTTGCCCGAACCTGGGGATGACCGCCACGCCGGCATCGCAACTGGCCCAGTGCCATGCTTCAGCATTATTCATGCGCGCCGCGCGCACGATAAAGGACCTGGGCTTGCCGTGAAGCTGATAGTTGATCGTGAATAATTCGCTCTTGTTCATGAGGACTCCCTATGCTCATGAAGTACAGATATTTGACGTCAAAAAAAATTCAAAGAACTTGTCGGACAATGCGATGACGTGCGCGCAGGCTCAATCGTCCACCGTGAAGGTGACCCAGCCTGGCCCGTCAGCCGGGCGTTCCAGCGCTACGATTACACCACCAACGGACGTGCCGCCGGGCAAATTGACCGTGACGAAATTGGGATGACCGGGCCATTGCAACGGGGTGGGAAAATCCACGCGAACAATGGTGGGCTTGCCGCTGCTGGTCATTTTTATATCGACGTTCTCATTCAACACTTCATCATCTTCGGTGCCCAGATGGCGCGAAGCAGTGATTAGGCTGACGGTGCCTTGATGGTCATAGGACATATACGGATTCCTCGTGCGAAGGGCACACATGCGCCCCGATTCTTGTGAGGCAAGCGCCGGCAAATGATCGTTCAATCCAAATGACCGGCTGCTGCCGTCAGTGCTGGTGGTCGGTCTGGGTGGGGTCGACGATCTGGATGATGTTGCCCTGGCGCCAGGCATCCGCACCGGGTGCAATCGGCGGGGCGGGAATGTCGGCGCGGTTGGTCTTCTCCTCGGCGCTGTCGACCCCCAGCCGCTGATCCCGCTCGGCGACCATCTTCGCATCGGCCTGGCCGTCGGCGGTGAACCCCATCATCAATTGCGGCACACCCAGCGGCAGGCGCTTGTGCAGGTCGGTATGCCAGGTGTGCCAGGTCTTGCCGTAGGTGTGCACCAGTTTTTCCATCAACGCGTGTTCGGCCACCTGGGGAATACCGGGGGCGACCAATTGGCCCGATTTCACCTCATGCACATGGCTGTGCCACAACGCCTTTTCCGCCGTGGGCAGCGTGTTGAATAGCTGCTCGCTGATGATGTATTCCACGCCCATCAACTTGGCGTCCTTGCGGTTGCCGTCGTAGATCACGCACTGGATCACCTCCTCGTTGAGGATGGCGCAGTAGTGATGGGCTTCCATCTGCACGTCGGGATGGCCGTTGTAGAAGTGAAAACCGTCCAGGTAGGCATTCAGTGCGTCGATGGGCGGGCGCGATTGCAGCAGGGCGGCGCCGGCGTCGAGGCTGCGCGTGGTGGGGGACTTGGCTGCGCCGGGCGCGACCACGTTCGAGGCTGAGTCGTTGCCGGCGCAGGCGGTCAGCGCGGCAATCGAAATCGCCAGGCACAGCGAATGCAGGGTGGGTTGCAAGCGGGTGATGGTCATTGGGGACTCCCTCCATGAGCGGTTGTAGAGCACATCTAGAAAGCCTGCCGAAGTGGGTGTTCAACCGGATTGATGCACTTGCGTATTCGAAGAAGATTTGTGGAACAACCGCTCGACGTGCCGGGTCACTTTTAATAAGTGTTCAACCCCGCGAATGGAGACCATCCCGGATGCCAAACGACGCCCTACCTGACCACACCGCCTTGACCGAAGCCCACACCATTCCCCACTTGCTTGAGCAATTGCTGCTCGCCCGTGGTCCTGGTGGCCAGGAGGATGAGGTGCGCGCCATTTGCCTGGAGCGCCTGCGTCCGCTCTGCGACGAGACCTGGGTGGACCCTGCCGGCAATGTCGTCGGCCTGGTCAAAGGCGCGCAGGACGATGGCGCGCCCCGGCGTGCGGTGAGAGTCATGGCGCACATGGATGAAATTGCCATGGTGGTCAAGCATGTCGACACCGATGGCACCTTGCGGGTGACCGCATTGGGCGGCGCCAATCCGGTGAACTTCGGCATGTGCCCGGTGGACATACTCGGCGATCACCAATTCATTCCGGGGGTGCTGTCTTTTGGTTCGATGCATGCGACCGGCAATGCGCCTCAGGGCGCCGATGTGCAGTCGGGGGATGTGCACTGGAACGACGTGCATGTGATCACCCGTTGCTCGGTGCAGGCCTTGCGTGAATACGGTGTGCGTCCCGGCAGCCGCGTCACGCTGAGCCGCCATTGGCGTGCGCCGTTTCGGGTGGGGGATGCGACAGCCGCGCATTTTCTCGACGACCGCGCGCCCATCGCCGCCGTACTCCACAGCGTGCAGTGCCTGGATCAGCGCCGGCAGGAACTGGCATGCGATGTGTATTTTGTCTTCACCACCCTGGAGGAAGAGTGCAATGCCGGCGCGATGTATGCGGCGCAGACACTGCCGGGCGATACCACCCTCGCGGTGGAGGTGGGCCCGGTGATGAGCGAGTACGGCACGCGCCTGAGTGTCGATCCGATCATCAATACCGGTGACCTCAAAGGCTATTACACCCGCTCGGTGGTCACCGGCCTGGCGGCTGCCGCGCAACGCAGCGGCTATACGCCGCAATATGCGTTGCTGGTGGACTTTGCCTCGGACGCCAGCGCCGTCATGAGTAACGGCACCTCGGCACGCGGCGGTTGCCTGGCGATTCCAACCGAGAATACCCACGGCTATGAGCTGATTGTGGATGGCGCGATCGAGGCCTGTGCGCTGACCTTGGCCGACTACCTTGCAACCTTTTGAACGCGGGAGACTGTAACGATGGACATAGCCGCTGGCACGATCCACTACCTGAAACAACACCAGATGACCCTGACCAGCGCCGAGTCGTGCACGGCGGGCAAAATCATCACGCTGCTCTCAGAGGTGGCGGGCGGCGGCTCGTGCATCGAAAGTGGTTACGTCGTTTATTCGCCGCAGGCCAAACAGCGCTTGCTGGGCGTACGCGCCTATACGATTGACACGTTCAACCTCACCAGTTGCGAAGTCGCCCGGGAGATGGCCGAAGGCGCGTTGCGTGACAGTACGGCGCAGGTCGCCGTCGCCACTACCGGGCTGCTTGGCCCGGATGACATGGACGGGATTCCGGCCGGGACTATCTGTTTTGCCTGGGCCTATCGAATCGGCAAGACGCTCAGCGTGTTCAGCCGCAAGGAGCGCTTCATGGGGTCGCGCGAAGACGTGCAGCTTCAAGCCGCGCTGCATGCCTTGAGGCGGCTGACGCATTTCCACCAGCGTGCGTTGGCCGGTGAGCGGGGTTAGCGCTCAGTGAGCACTGGCCGCTTCAGGTTTGAGGTCCACTTTTAACAGCAACTCGTCGGTGCCGAACGCCTGGGCATCCACCAGCGCGCCATGATAAGTGTGGTTGTCGGTCTTGATCGAAACATTATGGGCTTCAGTCAATGCTTTCGGCCACGGCCATAGCACCCTTAGCGATAGGCCGTCGCCCGCCTGGGTAATCTGCGCTGTGCAGGCATGGGAGAGCGGATTGACGCCAAACAGCGTGTCTTCAAGAAAATCGATGGTGCAGTGTTGCGAGGGGACAGCAGCGGAATCCGGCATGGGAAGCCTCGTTCTGTTCGTGTAAATGCAGTTAACCGACGGATGAAAGGCGCGACGTTTTTCGCGAAACCACCATATCTTCCAGGATCTCCCGCACCAGCCGGTTGATGCCTGACGCGCCGTGGTAGCGGGCGCGGTTGATATTGGCGATGGTGAATTGATTTGCGTCGGGCGCGAGCACCGTAACGGACAGGCTGCTGTCCGGATTGATCGTGCAGGTGACACGGCAATTGCGCAGCCGCTGTGACAGCGCGCGCTGGATTTGCGCTTTGGTCAACGTGTCCATGGGATCACCGGATAACAGGCCTTGGCGGATGAAGGGTAGCGCAAATATGCCGTGCGTAAATGCTGGCAGGTTAATAGCAAACCATTCGTCAGTCTCATTACCCTTGCGTGGAACGTTCGTGCTCCGGTACTGGCCACATGCATCAAGGGTTGACGACTATTTCCTTCACTCATCAGGTGGTTTTCATGAAGAAGTTTTACATGTGCTTGGGCCTTTGCAGCGTGTTCCTGCTGCATGGGTGTTTCGACAACTCCAATAACACCACCAAGGACAACACCAGTGGAAGCAAGTCTTCGGTGCAGATGCAGGAAGGCAAGGCGGACGAGAGCAAGTAGGCGCCTGGAGCAAAATGTGGGAGGGGACTTGCCCCCGATGGCAGGGCGTCAGTCAATGAAGAGGTGACTGACCTACCGCTATCGGGGGCAAGCCCCCTCCCACATGAATGATCGTTCCCACGCTCCGCGTGGGAACGATCAAAGACATTGGATCGCTGTGTATCAACGCATGTGCAAAATGATCGGGCTGCTGCTTGCCGGGTCGGTATGCCCGCGAAGTTCGCCTACCGCCTGGGCCTCGACCGAGCCGCCGTGGTTGCCCCAGGTGCTGCGTACATAAGTCAGCACCTCGGCGATCTCCTGATCGGACAATTGCTCACGGAACGCCGGCATGCGGTAGGCGTCCGGCAACCCGGCGGCCACCACCCGTTGCGAGCCGTTGAGGGTGATATTGATCGCCGAGGCGCTTTCCCTGGCCAGCGCCGAGGTGGCGCCGGCCAGTGGCGGCATCCACGCCGGCTGGCCCTTGCCGTCCAGGCCGTGACAAGAGGCGCAGCGGGTCGCGTAGGTGTGGGCGCCGGGGATGTCCTGGCGCCTATCGGCCACCTGATACTGCCAGGGCGCGCCATCACGTTGCGGGTCGCCGGGCAGGGACTTGAGATAGCGGGCGATGGCGGCCAGGTCGTCATCGGCCATGAACTGCGTGGAGTTGTTGAACGCTTCGGTCATCGAACCGTAGACCACCGCATGCTGGTTGCGCCCGGTCTTGAGGAACTGCACGATCTGCGCCTCGCTCCAGCGCCCCAGACCGGTGTTGGGGTCCTGGCGCAGGCTCGGCGCGTACCAGCCGTCGAGCAGCGCGCCGGCAAGGAAGGGCGCGCCGGACTGGTCCAGGGCCTTCTCGTTGAATGCCAGGCCACGCGGCGTGTGGCAACTGCCGCAATGGCCGGGGCCCTGGACGATATAAGCGCCACGGTTCCACAACGCGTCCTGGCCGGGGGTGGCCGCATAGGGCGCAGTGGGTGCGAATACGCCATTCCACAGCGCGATGGGCCAGCGCATATTCAGCGGCCAGGGAATATCACTGGGAATATTCACCTGGCTGGCCGGTTGCACACCTTTCATGAAGAACGCATACAGCGCTTTCACGTCGTCGTCGCTGAGCTTCACGTAAGACGGGTAGGGCATCGCCGGATACAGGCGGCGCCCGCCCGGTGCCACGCCGTGGCGCACGGCGCGGTCGAAGTCGGCCAGGCTGTAGCGGCCGATGCCATGGTCGCGGTCGGGGGTGATGTTGGTGGCATGGATGGCCCCCAGCGGCGTGGCCATCTCCAGGCCACCGGCAAACGGCGCTTTGCCCGCCAGGCTGTGGCAGGCCACGCAGTCGCTCAGACGGGCGACATACTCGCCGCGACTGACCAGTGCCGGGTCAAAGCCTGTGGCGTGTTCCTGTTCGAACGGCGAGGCGGGCTCGCGGGTGACGTACCAGGCCAGGAGGCCGGCGACGACCAGGCAGGGCAGCGCCAGCCAGCCTGCGGTTCTTGCGAATCGGCGGTTGTTCATGGGCGTTCCCTGTGGGTTAACTGAAGGTGTAGCGGCTCAATGGCAGGCTGCGGATGCGCTGGCCGGTCAATTGGGCCACCGCATTGGCGACCGCCGGTGCCACGGCCGGTAACGGCGGTTCGCCGATGCCCCCCATCTTTTCGCCACTCTCGACGATCTTCACGTGCACCCGCGCCATCCGCGACGGCGGCAGGATCGGATAAAGGTCGTAGTTGCGCGCACGTGGCATGCCGTCCACGTACACCGCTTCCTCCAGCAGGGTTTGCGACAGGCCCAGGGCCACGGCGCCGTTGACCTGGGCTTCAATGATCGCCGGATTGACGATGCTGCCGGGGTCGATGGCCTGCCAGATGTCATGCACCTTGACCTGGCCCTTCTCGATCGACACCTCGGCGATCACCGCCGCGTGGGAGCCAAAGGGCGAAGCCATGGCCACGCCACGCGCCCGTCGGCTGCCGTCTGCGGCGGTGAACGGCCCGCGCTTCCAGCCGCCGGACAGCTCGCCCACCGCCTGCAGCAGGGTAGTCAGCCGCGCGTTGTCGCGCAGCAGGTGCAGACGCAGTTCGTAGGGGTCATGGCCGCCTTTGTCCGCCAGCTCATCGAGGAACGCTTCGTAGAAGAAGTCATTCAGCGAATTGCCCACCGAACGCCAGTAGCCAAGCATCGCCGGGCCCTTGACGTAGATCTGCGCGATGCGCTTGTTGGGGATCGCATAGCTCTTGCCCGACAGGCCTTCGAGGGCCGTAGGGTCGAGCTTGTCGCCCTGTTTGCCGGCAATCGCTTCGGTGGGGCCTTCGGTGGCGCTGACCGCTTCGATGGCCAGCGGCAGGCCTTTGTCATCCAGCGCGGCGCGGAACTTGACCACCGCGACCGGGCGCAGCACATCGCGCACGAACTCTTCCTCGCGGCTCCAGATCAGTTTGATCGGGCGGCCGACGGCCTTGGTCAGTGCGATGGCCTGTGGATACGGATTGGCCGACTCATACAGGAAGTGCCGACCGAAAAAACCGCCCAGCAGCGGGGAGTGCAGGGTGATTTGCTCGATGGCCAGGCCGGTGCGCTTGGCGATGTCGGCGCGGAACATATCCGGCGCCTGGTTGGGCAGCCACACCTCCAGCGTGCCGTCGGGGTTGTAGCGCGCCAGCGCCGAGGGCGGCTCCAACTGGGCGTGATTGAGGTATTGATTGTGATAGGTGGCGTCGACGCGGGTCTTGGCGCTGGCCAGCGTGGCGGCTACGTCGCCTGCGTTTTCTTCGTCGCGGGCCGGACCTTCTTGAGTGGCGAGAAAGTCACGGTAGTTGTCGCTGGAAAAGTCCGCCGGCATTGCGCGTAATGTGGAGTCGGCGGCGGCTTCGCGCCAGTCCACCTGGATCGCTTCAACGGCGCGCTTGGCGTGCCACCAGCGTTCGGCCACCACTGCCACGGCGCCGGGCAGGGTATGCACCGAATGCACGCCTTTCATGGCCTCGACCTGGGCCTGGTTGCGCAGGCTGCCCACGGTCATGCCCAGGCGCGGTGCGTGCTGCACGGCGGCGTGGAGCATGCCGTCGACTTTCAGGTCGATGCAGTACTGCGCCTTGCCGGTGGATTTGTCATAGGCATCCAGGCGTTTGACCGGCTTGCCGATCCAGCGGAACTGGCTGGGATCGCGCAGGGTGATACCGGCAGGGTCGGGCACCGGCATGTCCAGGGCGCGGCCGGCCAACTCGCCGTAACCCAGCGAGCGGCCCGACGCGGCGTGCACCACGCGGCCGGGCTGGGTGGTCAATTGGGCGACCGGCACACCGAGCTGCTCGGCGGCGGCCTGCAGCAACATGGCGCGGGCGAGGGCGCCGAGGCGTCGCATGGTCGGGTAGCTCATGCGCACCGACATGCTGCCGCCGGTGATGCGCATACCGTTTTCCATCACCACATAGGCCTCGCCGGGCGGCGCGGCTTCAACGCTGAACGTAGCCGGGTCGGCATCCAGTTCTTCGCCGATGATCTGCGCCATGGCGGTGTGTGTGCCTTGGCCGCCTTCCATGAAGGGGCTGAGCAGGCGCACGCTGCCGTCCGGGCGAATCTCCAGGAATGCCGGCACCTGGGTGCCGCGTTCGGCGGCGCCGGTGGCGGCCTGCACCCGGGATGCGCCCAGGGGCAGGCCGAAGCCGATCACCAGCGCGCCGACGGCGGTGCTCGCCAGGAAGCGCCGACGCGACAGGTTGATCGGCGCGTCGAGGGTTACGTCAGGCAGGACAGTGCTCATCAGGCGGTCTCCTTCCCGGCGGCCAGGTCAGCCATGGCGGCATGGATGGCGTTGTAGGTGCCGCAGCGGCACAGGTTGACCATCGCCGCGTCGATCTGGTCCCTGGTGGGCGCGGGGGTGTGCTTGAGCAGCGCGGTGGCCGCCATCACTTGCCCGGACTGGCAATAACCACATTGGGCCACCTGGCGCTCGACCCAGGCCGCGACCACGCGCTTGCCCACGTCATCGACCTCGATGGCTTCGATGGTAGTGATCTCGCGCCCGACCAGCGCCGCCACCGGCGTGACGCACGAACGCACCACGTTGCCGTCCACCAGCACCGAACACGCGCCGCACTGGGCCAGGCCGCAGCCGTACTTGGTGCCGGTCAGGCCCAGGTCGTCGCGGATCACCCACAGCAACGGCGTGTCGGCGTCGGCATCGACCTCATAGGCCTGTTGGTTAATACGTAATTGCATGGCGGCTCACCTGCTGATCATCGGTTGGTGCTGCATAAGTTCTTATAGGTGCGGTGCGACGGTACGTCGCCCATCGTCGAACTCTAGACCAACGCGCAAGGGCTATCTATGCAATCGCCTGCAAGTTCAGAGGATCAGGCAAGTAATCGACAGGATTGGGTCAATGCTCGGGCAGGTTCTCGCCCACCGCCTGGCGGATACCCTCGAGCAACATCGTGAACGCCGGGTTGTCGTTGTGCTCGCGCCAGATCAGGTGCAGTTCGCTCTGTGCGCCTTCGCCCAGGTCGATATCGCGGAACACCACGTTCTTGAACACCACACTGCTGGCGCAACGCGGCACCAGGGCCAGGCCCATGCCGGCGTTGACCAGCGCAAGGATGGTCAGCGACGAGCCCAGCCACTGCACATACTGCGGCGCGACGCGGGCCGAGCGCAGCAGGCCGGTGAGCAATTCATTGAACGGCGGGTAGGCGGAATGGGCGTACATCAGGAACGGTTGCGCATCCAGGTCGTGCACGCTGACCGTCTCTGTCTGGGCCAGCCGATGACTGCTCGGCACCGCCAGCACAAATGGCTCGCGCACCAGGCATTCGGTGGCGTAGCCGGGCTCCAGCAGCGGCGCGCGCACGATGCCCAGGTCGATGCGCCGGGCGCGCAAGGCTTCATATTGCTGGTAGGTGTTCATCTCGGACAGGTCGATCTTGACGTGGGGCTGCTTGAGCCGCGCCTCGGCGATCACCTTGGGCAGAAACTCATACACCGCGCTGCCGACGAAACTGATGTTGACCGTACCGATATCGCCCTCGGCAAAGCGCCGCGCGGTGACAGCCGCCTGCTGGGCGCGCTCCAGCAGGTACTGCGCCTCGATGAAAAAGGCCCGGCCGGCGGCGTTCAGCGCGACGCTGCGGGTGGTGCGCACAAACAGCTCCACGCCCAGATGATGCTCGAGCAACTGGATCTGCCGGCTCAGCGGCGGCTGGGTCATGTTCAGGCGTTCAGCGGCGCGGCGAAAGTTCAGCTCGGTGGCCACGGTGGTGAAGCAGCGCAGTTGCGTCAATTCGAACATTGATCTAATTCCGGTATCAATCCAATGCCAGGTTAGATTAGACGGGAACAATGCCTGGCGTCCATCATCGAGCCGTCCCCAAAAAAATAATGAAAGGGAGTTGCCCGTGGATACCCTTCAAAATGCGCCGGACCCGAGCGTGCTTGCGCGCGCCGCCGCCAAGGTCAAGCGCCATGTGCTGCCGTTGTTCGTGGTGATGTTCATCGTCAACTACATCGACCGGGTCAATATCGGCTTCGTGCGCAGCCATCTGGAAACCGACCTGGGCATTGGCGCGGCGGCCTATGGCTTGGGCGCCGGGCTGTTTTTCATCGGTTATGCGATCTTCGAAGTGCCCTCCAACCTGCTGCTGCAACGCTACGGCGCGCGGGCCTGGTTGACGCGCATCATGTTCACCTGGGGCGCGGCCGCGATGGGCATGGCGTTCGTGCAGGGTGAAACCAGCTTCTACGTGTTGCGCTTTATCCTGGGCGCCGCCGAAGCCGGGTTCTTTCCCGGCATCATCTATTACTTCACCCAGTGGCTGCCGGCCAGCGAGCGCGGCAAGGCCATGGCGGTTTTCCTCAGTGGTTCGGCGATTGCCTCGGTGATCTCCGGGCCGGTGTCGGGCGCGTTGCTCAATGTCAGCGGGTTGAGCCTGCATGGCTGGCAATGGATGTTCCTGATCGAAGGCTTCGCCTCCATCGTGCTGTGCGGCTTCGTGTGGTTCTGGCTGCAGTCCCATCCGCACCAGGCCAAGTGGCTCAGTACCGCGGAAAAACACGCGCTGGTCAGTGCCATTGCGCTCGAGCAACAGGCGCGCGAGGCGAGCCGGGGCGTGCGGCCGTCGATGTTCAAACTGCTCGCCGATGCGCAGATCGCCCTGTTCTGCTTTATCTACTTTTCCATCGCCCTGACTATTTACGGCGCCACGTTCTGGCTGCCGAGCATGATCAAGAAAATGGGCGACCTGGGTGACTTCCAGGTGGGCCTGTTCAATTCCATTCCCTGGTTGATTTCCATCGTCGCCATGTACGGCTTCGCCTCGCTGGCCAGCAAGTGGAAGCACCAGCAGGCGTGGGTGTCGCTGATGCTGGTGATCGCCGCGTTCGGCATGTTCATGTCCACCACCGGCGGGCCGGTGTTTGCGTTCGTCGCCATCTGTTTTGCCGCCATCGGCTTCAAGGCCGCTTCGGCGCTGTTCTGGCCGATTCCCCAGGGGTACCTGGACGCGCGGGTCGCGGCGGCAGTGATTGCCTTGATCAATTCGGTCGGCAACCTGGGCGGTTTCGTGGCGCCCACTACGTTCGGTTTGCTGGAGCAGACCACGGGGTCGATCGAGGGCGGCCTCTACGGCCTGGCGGCCACTTCACTGGTGGCGGCGGTGCTGGTGTTTTTTGCCCGCACCGCACCGCGCGGCGGTACACCGTCCATTTCATCCACGGCACATCACACCGTGCGTTCAGGTCCACAGGGAGCCGTCTCTTGAAAATTGTCCGCGTCACCGTCACCCCGATTGCCTTTCGTGACCCGCCGCTGCTCAACGCCAGTGGCATCCACGAACCTTTCGCACTGCGCTCGATCATCGAGATTGAAAGCGACACCGGTTACATCGGCCTGGGCGAAAGCTATGGCGATGCGCCGGCACTGGCGATCCAGCAACAGGTCCAGCCACAGCTGATCGGGCTCGACCCGTTCAACCTCAATGGCCTGCGTGCTGTGGTCCAGGCCACCGTGGCGGCGTACAGACCGCAGAGCATTGCTGGTGCGGAGCTGGCGCCGGGCTCACATGCCAGCAAAGCCGTGAGCAATGCCTATTCGGCGTTCGAAGTGGCGTTTCTCGACCTGCAGGCGCATGCGCTGGATGTGCCGCTGGTGGACCTGCTCGGCGGGGCGATTCGTGACCGGATCCCGTTCAGCGCCTACCTGTTTTTCAAATACGCCGAACATATCGATTCGCCCTACAAACCCGACAGTTGGGGCGAGGCCCTGAGTGAAGTGCAGATCGTCGCCCAGGCCCGGCGCATGCTTGAAACCTACGGCTTCAAAAGCATCAAGCTCAAGGCCGGTGCGCTGGAGCCTGAGCACGAGGTGCGCTGCATCAAGGCGCTGAAAAAGGCGTTTCCGGGGGTGCCGCTGCGCATTGATCCGAACGGCAACTGGTCGTTGCACACCTCGATTCGCATGGCCGAACTGCTGGGCGACGACCTGCAATATTACGAAGACCCGACGCCCGGCCTGGACGGCATGGCCGAGTTGCACGCACGCACCGGCTTGCCCCTGGCGACCAATATGGTAGTGACCGACTTTGACGAGTTTCGCCGCAGCGTGGCGTTGAACAGCGTGCAGATCGTGCTCGCCGACCACCATTACTGGGGTGGCCTGCGCGATACCCAGGTGCTGGCGAAAATGTGCCACACCTTTGGCCTGGGCGTGTCGATGCACTCCAACTCGCACCTGGGCATCAGCCTGATGGCCATGGCCCATGTAGCGGCCGCGGTGCCCAACCTCGACTATGCCTGCGACACGCACTACCCGTGGCAGGAGCCGGACGAAGAAGTGATCAAGGGCGGCAAGGTGCCCATCGTCGACGGCTGCGTGAGCATCACCCGTGCGCCGGGGCTGGGGCTGGAGCTTGACCACGATCAGTTGGCCAAGCTGCATGACCAATACCTCAGTTGCGGCATCCGTCAGCGTGATGACGTGAAACAGATGCAGCGCTATCAACCGGACTGGAAAACGCTCAAGCCGCGTTTCTGAAGCAGGTCGCTTGCTTTGCCCGGTGACGCATCCGCGTGTGTCGCCGGGCTTTTTTTCCCTCAGTCGACGAATCGAAACCCGCCGGCCAACTGCGCCTTCAAAAAGCCCACCAGCGCACTCACCGACTTCGGCACATGGGGCGAGTACGGCCGGATCAGGTAGATCTCATCGGCAAACGCGCCCTTGAGCGTCCAACCTTTCAATACCTGCACCAGCTTGCCCTCGGCCAGCGCCGCGTGGGCGCTGAAGTCCGGCAGCAGGGCGATGCCCAAGTGGTTGAGCGCGGCGTCGCGCAGGGCTTCGCTGTTGTTGGTGGCGAAGCTGCCGGCGATGGGGACGGTCAGGCGTTCGATGTGCTGGCTGCCGCGTTCGAAGGTCCAGGCCGGCTGGTCGGTGCCGCGCGGGTAGAACAGACAGTTGTGCGCCGACAGCTCGCTCGGCGCGCCGGGTTCGCCATGGCGCTGCAGATACTCGCGGGTGGCGACCAGCACCGAGGCGGTGTCGCAGAGTTTCCAGGCCACATGGGTTTCGGGGATCTGGAAGCCATGGCGCACGGCCAGGTCGTAGCCTTCGGCGACCAGTGAACTCAAGGCGTCGGACACGTCCAGTTGAATGCGCACCTGCGGGTATTGCAGCAAGAATTGCGGCAGGTGCGGCACCAGTTGTTGCCGGGCGAACGCCACCGGGGCGGTCAGCCGCACCAGGCCACGGACTTCCCCGGCCTGGTCGCGCACCGAAGAAAAGCTGCGGGCGATGTGTTCATAGGCGCTGCGCACCTCGCGGGTCAACGACAGCCCCGCGTCGGTCAGCCGAACGCTGCGCGTGGTGCGTGTGACCAGCCGGGTGCCGGTGGCCTTTTCCAGGTCGGAAATACGCTGGCTCACCGCCGATTTGCTCACGCCCAGGCGCGTCGCGGCGGCGGTGTAGGTGCCTTGTTCTTCCAGCACCGACAGCCAGTGAATGTGGGTCCACAGCCCTTCGATCTCGGCTTTTTCCATGGGTGTATTGTTCGCCAGGTTGCACAATAAGTTCAGGATTCTGCTCTGGTTCGGAACAAAGCGAAAGCCTAAGGTGGGTGCCAACGCCAACTACCTGGAGCGCCTGCCATGTCCACTACCCTTGAGCACTACATCAACGACCAGCGCGTGAGCCGCGATGATCGCTATCAGGACGTCTACAACCCGGCCACCGGTGAAGTCACCGCGCGCGTGGCCCTGGCCAGCCGCCAGACCGTGGCCGAAGCCGTCGGCGCCGCCCAGGCCGCCTTCGCCGGCTGGGCCGACACCCCGCCGATCCGCCGCGCCCGTGTGCTGTTCCAATACCTGCACCTGCTGCGCGAACGCAAGGACGATCTGGCGCGCATCATCGTCGCCGAACACGGCAAGGTCTTTACCGATGCCCAGGGCGAAGTCGACCGTGGCATCGACATCCTCGAATTCGCCTGCGGCATTCCCAACCTGCTCAAGGGCGAACATTCCGACCAGGTTTCCCGTGGCATGGACAACTGGACCCTGCGCCAGCCCCTGGGCGTAGTGGCCGGCGTGACGCCGTTCAACTTCCCGGTGATGGTACCGATGTGGATGTACCCGATTGCCATTGCGGCGGGCAACACCTTCATCCTCAAGCCAAGCCCCACCGACCCGAGCGCCTCGTTGTTCATGGCCGAGTTGCTGCGCGAAGCGGGCTTGCCCAAGGGCGTGTTCAACGTGGTGCAGGGCGACAAGGAAGCGGTGGACGCGCTGATCGAACACCCGGACGTCAAGGCGGTGAGCTTTGTCGGTTCCACGCCGATTGCCCAATACATCTACGAGAGCGGCGCGCGCAACGGCAAGCGCGTGCAAGGCCTGGGCGGTGCGAAAAACCATATGGTGGTGATGCCCGACGCGGATATCGAGCGCACCGTCGATGCCCTGATGGGCGCCGCCTACGGCAGTGCCGGCGAGCGCTGCATGGCGATCTCGGTGGCGGTGCTGGTGGGGGATGTGGGTGACAAAGTGATTGCGGCCTTGACCGAACGCGCCAAGACCCTGCGCATCACCGATGGCCGCGATTTGAAAGCCGAAATGGGGCCGATTGTGTCGAAGGTGGCGCTGGAACGCATCCGTGGCTATATCGAGCAGGGCGTCCAAGCCGGTGCGCACTTGCTGCTCGATGGCCGTGACTACGTGCCCACCGAACCCGGCCTGGAAAAGGGCTTCTGGCTCGGCGCCACGCTGTTCGACCACGTGACCCGGGACATGAGCATCTACCGCGAAGAGATCTTCGGCCCGGTACTGGCCTGTGTGCGCGTCAACGACTTTGCCGAAGCCGTGAAGCTGGTCAACGACCACGAGTTCGGCAACGGCGTCAGCTGCTTCACCCGCGACGGCCACATCGCCCGCGAATTTGCGCGGCGCATCGAAGTGGGCATGGTCGGCATCAACGTACCGATCCCGGTGCCGATGGCCTGGCATGGGTTTGGTGGCTGGAAGAAGAGCCTGTTTGGCGACATGCATGCCTATGGCACCGAAGGCGTGCGTTTCTATACCAAGCAGAAGTCGATCATGCAGCGCTGGTCGGAGAGTATCGAGCAGGGCGCGGAGTTTGCGATGCCCGTGTCCAAGTAAAGTCTCACAGGCCCTGTAGATCCGAGTGTGGGAGGGGGCTTGCCCCCGATAGCGGAGTATCAGTCACCCTCGATGTGCCTGAAGCACTGCTATCGGGGGCAAGCCCCCTCCCACAGGTTTTACCGCATTCAGGCAGTGGGTTTTGTAGAGGTCAGGCACTCGATGGATCGATCCACCGTGGTCTTGGCAATTTCCAGCAGGTGCCACACTGCCAGGATTTTCGCCCGCTCGGGGCTTTGCAGCAGTTCGCCACAGTCCAGGGCGGTGGCGGAGGCGCTGTCGAGCAAACTGGCGGTGTAGAGCAGGGCGTCTTCGAAGCTCAGGTCTTCGTTGACCGAGTGGAAGCCCTGGGTGGGCAGGTAGTGGTCGATGGCGCGGTTGAACGCGGCGCGGTCTTTTGCGGGGTCAAACGGTGGATCTGGCTGGACTTTATTCATGCTGCAATTCCTCGTGTGGTTTGGTACCGACCCCCGGCGCGACTAAACGATGGGTGGCGGCTGTACGCAGGTTAGTCGACCGGCCACAAGGAAAATCCGGCGCACCCGGAGGTGCCCTGCGCACAGCCACCATAAAACTTGATGGACCATGCGCCTTGTGACATTCCGGGCGACTAAACCCGATCACTGAATTGGCAGTGACGGAACGCAGACTAGCCAGCGATTCCAGCAGGCACAAGGCGGCAGGGATTGTCTAGGAAACGTCCTGCAATTTAAAGGGACACGCCTTGCTGGCCCTTTAAAAACCATGACCAAATGCCACCAATCCCAAGTTTTGCAATGCAGACAAAATGTGGGAGGGAGCTTGCTCCCGATAGCGGTGGGTCAGTCAATATCCATTTATCTGACCCACCGCCATCGGGGGCAAGCCCCCTCCCACAGTTTGACCGCGTTCAGGCAGTGGATTTTGTACAGGTCCGGCACTCGATGGAGCGTGGTCCTGGCAACTTCCGGCCATGCCACCAACCTCACTGTTGGAATGCAGACCAATGTGGGAGGGGGCTTGCCCCCGATGGCTGAGTGTCAGTCACTAGTTTTTACCGCGTTCAGGCAGCGGGTTTTGTACAGGTCAGGCATTCGATGGAGCGATCTACCGTGGTCTTGGCAATTTCCAGTAAGTGCCATACCGCCAGGATCTTTGCCCGCTCGGGGCTTTGCAGCAGTTCGCCACAGTCCAGGGCGGTGGCGGAGGCGCTGTCGAGCAAACTGGCGGTGTAGAGCAGGGCGTCTTCGAAGCTCAGGTCTTCGTTGACCGAGTGGAAGCCCTGGGTGGGCAGGTAGTGGTCGATGGCGCGGTTGAAGGCGGCGCGGTCTTTTGCGGGATCGTGGGGTGGGTCGGGTAGGACTTTGTTCATGGTGTCTTTCCTGTCTGAATATCAAGGAGCTGACACGTTTCGCGACTAAACGAAGGTGGCGGCTGTACGCAGGTTAGTCGACCGGTCAGAACAGGAACCCGGCGCGCCCGAGGGCGCCCTGCGCACAGCCACCATGAAGCTTCATGGGACATGCGCCTGTTCAAATCCGGGCGACTAAACCCGATCACTGATGAGCAGTGACGGAGCGCAGACTAGCCAGCGATTCCAGCAGGCACAAGGCGGCAGGGATTGTCTAGGAAACGTCCTGCAATTTAAAGGGACACGCCTTGCTGGCCCTTTAAAAACCATGACCAAATGCCACTAACCCCGCCGATCCAACAGTGGAATGCGGGCAAGATGGGAGCTGGCTTGCCTGCGATAGCCTTGGGTATCTACACAACTTTCAAAGGCTGACAAATCTCCCTCCATATTAAACAATAAAGTATTCGACGGCTCGCCGCGTCTTCACTAACCGTTTTGATACTTCGTAAGTGTGGGTCGTAGAGGGGATGCGCTGCGAGTGCTTTTATGTCGACAGCAACTAAGCTGACAACTAAGCGCTCGGTTTAATTTGGCGTGCAATACCATTAAGTGCAGAAAAATAACGGCCCCGGCCCGCAACCCTCCTGTCTGGTAGTTGAGTAGCTAGCTTTCTAGTTGCTGATCGTTGATTGTAAGTGCCACTGTCTTTATATCAAGGATATAAATACAGTGATGGCCTTTGTAATCTAAATAATTCTTCACGTTGCGACAGCCAGGCTTCCATGTTAAACCTTGCTCCGCACGTTAAGGCCAACTCTGGCTCGCTCTTTTCAGTCAGCAGCAAGTTGCTGGCTGTCATGTGTTATTCAATCTTCGCTTGTCACTTAAGCGTCAGTAAAAGGACATCATCATGAAACACGCGAATCACACACCCACTCGCTGGACTCGGGCCGATGCGCTGAAAGTTAATGAGAATGACCCGACGACCACGCAGCCGTTAGTGCGTCCTGACTTTCCTGTCATGAGTGACACGGTATTTATCTGGGACACCATGCCATTGCGTGAACTCGATGGCACCGTGGTATCCGTCAATGGCTGGTCGGTGATCTTCACACTCACCGCCGACCGCCGTCCCCACGATCCGCAATTCATCAATGCCGACGGCCGCTACGACATCAAGCGCGACTGGGAAGATCGCCATGGCCATGCGCGTATCTGCTACTGGTACTCGCGCACCGGCAAGGACTGGATCTTCGGCGGTCGTGTCATGGCCGAAGGGGTTTCGCCGACCACCCGTGAATGGGCCGGTACACCAATCCTGCTCAATAACGCCGGTGATATCGACCTGTATTACACCTGTGTCACCCCCGGAGCGACGATTGCCAAAGTGCGCGGCCGGGTTGTCACCTCCGACAGCGGTGTGGAGCTGCAAGGCTTTAGCCAGGTCAAGTCGCTGTTCGACGCCGACGGCACCTATTACCAAACCGAAGCGCAGAACGCGACCTGGAACTTCCGCGATCCCAGCCCGTTTATCGACCCTGTGGATGGCAAGTTGTACATGGTGTTTGAAGGCAACGTCGCCGGCGAGCGCGGGACACATGAAGTGGGCCCCAATGAGCTGGGGTTGGTGCCACCGGGGCACGAGGACGTGGGCGGGGCGCGCTATCAGGTCGGCTGCATCGGCATTGCCGTCGCCAAGGACCTCAACGGTGACGAATGGGAGATCCTGCCGCCGCTGGTGACCGCCGTCGGCGTGAACGATCAAACCGAGCGGCCGCACTATGTGTTTCAGGACGGCAAGTATTACCTGTTCACCATCAGTCACAAATTCACCTACGCCGATGGCGTGACGGGGCCGGATGGCGTCTATGGGTTCGTCAGCGATCATCTGTTCGGCCCTTACACACCCATGAATGCCTCCGGGCTGGTGCTCGGCAACCCGCCTTCGCAGCCGTTCCAGACGTATTCGCACTGCGTGATGCCCAACGGCCTGGTAACGTCGTTTATCGACAGCGTGCCCACCAACGGCGATGACTACCGCATCGGCGGCACCGAAGCGCCCACCGTCAGGATCGTATTGAAGGGTGACCGCTCGTTTGTGCAGGAGGCTTATGACTATGGGTACATCCCCGCAATGCGTGATGTCGTGTTGAACCAGTGACTGTCTGACGGCAATTTATCAGCAGATAAAATGCTGCAAATGTGGGAGGGGGCTTGCCCCCGATAGCGGTGGGTCAGTCGACATTTACATTGACTGACCCACCGCCATCGGGAGCAGGCCCCCTCCCACTTTTTTTACTGCGCTCATCAAGTCCCCGCCCACCGGGCCGATACAAGCTCTAGCCCCCCGAGCGTTCCCGAGCTCGGGGCGTGCACGCCTGGTCATCTCAGGACAACGAATAACAATCAAAAAGGGGTAGCCATGACCATATTGCAGCGCGTGATCGGCGGATTTGCGGTGTTGGTGCTGTTGCTGCTGATCATGGCCGGGATCAGCTATCAGAACACGCAGTCCATCGGCAGTCGCTTGTCCATCATCACCGGCCAGTCGGCGCCGTTGAGCCGGGCCGCCAGTGAGCTCTACGTGCACATCCTGCGTGCCAACCAGGCGTTGCTGGCCATTCAGATCAGCACCGACCCCAAGCAGATCGAGGACGGCAAGCAGCCGTTCACCGAGAGCATTGCCCAGTTCACTCAGTTGCTCGACAGCACCGCGGCCTATACCGGCGAGCATGAGGCGCTGCGGGCCAACCTGGCGCAGCAGCGCCAGCAGGTCGCGGCCTACGCCGAGCAGGCGCAGGGGTTGATGACGTCCCACTTGCAGCATGTGCAGCAGTTGGCGCTGACACGCACACTGCAGGGCTACAGCAGTGCACAGGCGATGCAGCTGACCAGCTACTTGCGTGATTACATCGCACAGGCACGCACCGCCGGCGAGCCGCAGCAGGTGGCCGCCGCAGAAAAACTCCTGTTGGAAGTCAACAAATCCTACGATGGTTTCGCAGCCCACACCGTCACGCCCGCCATTGATAAACTACAGCGCGTGCTCAACCTGCAGGACGAAGTGATCAGCACCCGCGCCCAGGCCCTGACGGCGATTGACCCGAGAGTCGGGCGGATCGCCGGCGTCATGGTCAATCGCCTGCTTACGGACCTGACCGCCGCTGACGGCCTGTTCCAGGCCTATCAGGTGGAGGCCAAGCTCGCCGCGCAGGTTCAGCAACAGCGCACGGCGGTTGACGCGGCGCTCAAAGCCACCCTGGACCGGATTGCCGAGTTCGGCAGCCAGTCCCTGGAGGTCGCCAACCAGGCCAGTCACTCGGCCAATGCAACCATCGGCACCAGCCGCAGCGTGCTGTTGATCGCCTGTGTGCTGGCGGTGCTGGCGGCGCTGGCGATTGGTACGTGGGTGGCCTTCAGCCTGCGGCGTCCGCTGGCGGCATTTCGCGACGTGCTCAAGACGCTCACTGCCGGGGACATGCGGGTCAGTTTCGATGTCAGCCGTAAAGATGAGTTCGGTGAGTTGGGCGGTTACCTGAACGAACTGACCAAGGCCCTGCAGACAACCTTCCGTGAATTGATCCGTTCTGCCGATGCGCTGGCCGTGACCGCCGGTAGCAACGCCTTGAACAGCGAGCAGACCACCCGTGTGGTGGATGAGCAGAAGGACCGTTTGCAATCGGCCGCCTCGGCCATGACGCAGATGGAAAGCACGGTCGAGGAGGTGGCTCGGCGCGCGCAGGACACCCGCCAGGCGGTGGACGACACCAGTGACCTCACGCACAAGGTGCAGGCGCGCGTGGCCGAGACCATCGTCAATATCCGTCAGCAGGCCGACCAGGTGAACAAAGCCACGCAGGTGACCGATGAGCTGCAGAAGTACGGGCAGAACATCGAAGGCATCGTGGTGGCCATTCGTACCATTGCCGAACAGACCAACCTGCTGGCCCTGAACGCGGCAATCGAAGCGGCCCGTGCCGGCGAGCAGGGGCGTGGGTTTGCGGTGGTGGCCGATGAAGTGCGGTCGCTGGCCAGCCGTACCCAGACCTCGACCAGCGAAATCCAGGACATGATCGGGCTCATGCAGGAAAAAATTCATTCGGTGGTGCAGGTCATGAACGAAAGCCAGGCGCAGTCCAGCCAATGCGTGTCCCTGGCCTCGGGCGCCGGTGACTTGTTGCTGTCCATGAGCGGCGCGGTCGACAGCATCCGCGACATGAATATCCAGATTGCCGCCGCCACCGTGCAGCAGAGCGCCACGGTGCAGGAAACCAGTCGGATGGTCATCCAGATCAACGATTCGGCCCAGCAGACGGCCGACGGCGCCGAACAGTCCGCCATCAGCAGCCAGGAGCTGTCGAACATGGCCAAAGTGCAGCGTGAGCTGCTCCATCATTTCAGCGTTTGAGCCGCAGGAGTCAGAACATGAAAGCATGGTTGATGCTCGCCCTGGGAGCGACGCTGTTCGTTCCGGGCTTCGCCCAGGCCGCCACCCCTTTGCTGGGTGTAGGCATGGCAAAGTATGACGATAACTTCCAGACCCTGCTGCGCAACGGGGTGCAGCAACAGGCCGGCGTCATGAACGCCAATATCTTTATGGAGAATGGCAAGGACAGCGTCGATTTGCAGATGCGCCAGTTCCGCAACCTGGTCAATTCCAAAGTGGATGCGATCATCATCGCGATGGTCGATGGCAAAAGTGCCGCGCAGATGATGCAGTTGGCTTCTGACGCCAAGATCCCGCTGGTGTTCGTCAACCGCAACCCGAACCCGGAAAAGTGGCCGGCGCAGACCGCGTTTGTCGGCTCCAACGAGCTGGAGTCGGGCACGTTGCAGATGGAAGAGCTGGCGCGCCGTGCCGGTTACAAAGGCAACGTGGTGATTCTGGTGGGCGACCCGGCCAACGCGTCCTCTTTGATGCGCACCGAAGACGTGGAAAAAGTCGTCGCCAAATACCCGGATATGAAAGTCGTACAGAAAAAGGTCGGTAACTGGGAACGTAGCCAGGCCGCCACGATTGTCATTGACTGGGTCAAGCAGGGTGTCGATTTTTCGATCATCGCGGCCAATAACGACGAAATGGCGATCGGCGCGATCATGGGGCTGGAAAAGGCCGGCAAGCAGGCCAAGGATTATTGGGTCGGCGGCATCGACGGTACACCGGACGGGTTGAAACTGATGGCCGAGGGCAAGATGGCGGTCAGCGTGTTCCAGGACGCCGCCGGCCAGGCCGCCGGCGCCGTGGACACCGCGCTGCGCCTGGTGCGCGGTGAGGTGCTGGAGTCTGCGGTGGTATGGGTGCCGTTCAAGCTGATCACGCCCGAGAATCGTCAGACGTTTGAATAGGGGCGATCCCACCTTGGAATGCGATCAACTGTGGGAGGGGGCTTGCCCCCGATAGCGGTGGGTCAGATAAATGAATGTTGACTGACCCAACGTCATCGGGGGCAAGCCCCCTCCCACAGGGTTATTCAGTGTTGGTAGGAAGTGGGTTCAGCGCCTTCCCGCCCGTGTACTCACATCCACCCACACCGCCAGCACCAGGATGCTGCCCTTGACGATCATCTGCCAGTAACTGTCCACGTCCAGCATCGACATGCCGTTATCCAGGCTGGTAATCACCAGTGCTCCGAGCAATGCGCCATACACCGTGCCCGAGCCGCCGCGCATCGAGGTGCCGCCGATAAAGCACGCGGCAATTGCGTCCAGTTCGCCCATGTTCCCCGCTGACGGTGAACCGGCGGCCAGGCGGGCGGTGTTGACCAGGCCGGCCAGCGCGCACATCACGCCCATGATGCCGAAGATCCACAGTTTCACCGCCTGCACGTTGATACCCGACAGCCGCGTCGCCTCCATATTGCTGCCCACCGCATACACCCGGCGGCCGAACACGGTCTGGCTGGTGACGTAGCTGAACACGCCGAGCAGCATCAGCAGCAGCAATACCGGCACCGGGATTCCGTCGTAGCTGTTGAGGGTGGTGACGAACCCGGCCAGCACTGCGCCGATCAGCACCACGCGCACCACGTCACGTACCAGCGAGTGCGCCGCCAGGCCATGCAGGGCGCGGTTGCGCCGTTGTTTCCAGGTGAGGAACAAGGTCAGAGCAAACAGCAGAACACCCAGGCCGATGCCCACGGTGTGCGGCAGATAGCCCTGGCCCACGTACACCAGCGACGGCGACACCGGCGCAATGGTGGTGCCGCCGGTAATCCCCAGCAGGATCCCGCGAAACGCCAGCATCCCGCCAAGGCCGACAATGAACGAAGGGATGCGCAGATACGCCGTCATATAGCCGTTGGCCAGGCCTATCATCAAACCGCACAACGCCACCAGGCTCAGGTTGGCCAGCAGCGGGATGTGATACACCACGTCCAGGATCGCCGCCAGCCCGCCGAGCAAGCCCAGCAATGAACCCACCGACAAGTCGATTTCGCCGCTGATGATCACCAGCACCATGCCGCACGCCAGTATCCCGGTGATGGACATCTGCCGCAGCAGGTTGGACAGGTTGCGCGGCGTGAGGAAGCCACCCTCGGTCTGCCAGCTGAAAAACAGCCAGATGAACGCGACGGCGATCACCAGGGCGAGCATTTTGTAGCGGGTGAAAAGCTGTTTGACCTGATTCATCTACGCGGTCTTCCGATCGTTATTATTGTGGCTGAGCGCAGCGGCGAGTACCTGTTCCTGGGTGAGCCCCTGATTGATGAAGTCGCCACGCAACTGGCCGTCGCCGATCACCAGCACGCGGTTCGACACGCCGAGCACTTCGGCGAGTTCCGACGACACCATGATGATCGCCACGCCTTCGGCCGCCAGCGCGCCCATCAGTTTGTAGATCTCGTACTTGGCGCCCACATCCACCCCGCGCGTGGGCTCATCCAGAATCAGTACCTTGGGCTTGGTCATCAGCATTTTTGCCAGCACGGCCTTTTGCTGGTTGCCACCTGAGAGGCTGGTAATCGGCAGAAACGGGCTGGCGGTTTTCAGGTGCATGCGGGCGATCTGTTGATCGATGCTGCCCAGTTCGGCTTCGGCGTCGATGCGGGTCAGGTGGGCATAGCTGTCGAGCACCGCCAGGGTGATGTTCTGGCCCACGCCCAGGTCGGGAATGATGCCCTGGCGCTTGCGGTCCTCGGGTACCATGCACAGCCCGGCGCGGATCGACTTGAGCGGTGTGCGCGTGTCGATCACCTTGCCTTCCAGCCACACTTCGCAGCTATAGCGCCCGGGGTAGGCGCCGAACAGTGCCGACACCAGCTCCGTGCGCCCGGCGCCGACCAGCCCGGCAATGCCGAGGATTTCGCCACGCCTGAGCACGAAGGAAACATCGTCAACGCGTTTGCGCCTGGGGTTGTCGACGTCGTAGCAGGTGACGTTGCGCGCCTCGAACATCACCTCGCCCACCTCATGGGGTTCGGTGGGGTAGAGGTTGCTCATCTCGCGGCCGACCATCTGGGTGATGATCTGCGCAATGTCCATGTCGGCCATGGCGGTGGTTGCGATGTGCTTGCCGTCACGAATCACGGCGATGGTGTCGCACACGGCCGCCACTTCATCGAGCTTGTGCGAGATGTACACGCAGGCCACACCCTTGGCCTTGAGGTCGCGGATGATGTCGAGCAATACCTCGATTTCCGAGCGGGTCAGGGCCGAGGAGGGCTCGTCCAGGATCAGCAGCCGCGCCTGCTTGTTCAAGGCCTTGGCGATCTCCACCAACTGCTGGTAGCCACCGCCGTACTGCGACACCGGCAGCGCCACATTCATGTCCGGCACCTTGAGTTCACGCATCAACGCCTCGGCGCGGTGCAGCATCGCCGGGTAATTCATACGCCCACCGGGCAGGGTCAGCTCGTGGCCCATGAAGATGTTCTCGGCCACCGACAGGTCGGGCACCAGGGTCAGTTCCTGGTGGATGATGACGATGCCGGCGGCTTCGGTTTCGCTGATCGACTGGGCCCTGAGCGGCTGCCCGTCCCAGAGGATTTCGCCCTCCCAGGTGCCGTACGGGTAGACCGCCGACAGCACCTTCATCAAGGTGGATTTGCCGGCGCCGTTTTCGCCGCACAACCCGACGCACTCGCCGGGCCGTACCTTGATGTCGATGCCGTTGAGGGCGTTGACACCGCCAAAGCTTTTGACGATGCCGTTCATTTGCAGCAGGTAGTCGGACATGGGAAAGGCTCACACAAAAAGGCTGACCCCCACCCCTGTAGGAGCGAGCTTGCTCGTGAAAAACGTCAACGATAATGCGCGCTTCCTGGATAAACGCGGCGCTCTCGGGTTTTTCGCGAGCAAGCTCGCTCCTACAGGGAGCGAGGTTTTATCGAGGCCATCATCATTGCCCGGCGATCTGCTCTTTGGTGTAGAACCCGTCCTTCTCCAGCACGTCGATATTGGCCTTGGTCAGCGGCGTCGGGGTGAGCAGGATGGTGTCGACCTGCTTGCTGCCATTGTCGTACTGCGAGCTGTAGGTGGGTTTTTCATTGCGCGCCAACTGCACCGAGAGTTTGGCCGCCTCGGTGGCGATCAGCTTGAGCGGCTTGTAGACGGTCATGGTCTGGGTGCCGTCGATCACGCGCTTGATCGCCGCGAGGTCCGCGTCCTGGCCGGAAATCGGCACCTTGCCCGCCAGTTTCTGCGCGGCCAGGGCCTGGATCGCACCGCCGGCGGTGGCGTCGTTGGAGGCGACGATGGCGTCGATCTTGTTGTTGTTCCGGGTCAGGGCGTTTTCGACGATGCTCAGGGCTTCGGTGGGGTTCCACTCTTTCACCCATTGCTGGCCGACAATCTTGATGTCGCCCTTGTCGATGGCCGGTTGCAGCACCTTCATCTGGCCTTCGCGCAGCACCTTGGCGTTGTTGTCGGTGGGCGCGCCGCCGAGCAGGAAGTAATTGCCCTTGGGCGCGGCTTGCAGCACGCCGCTGGCCTGCATCTCGCCGACTTTTTCGTTATCGAAGGAGATGTAGGCGTCGATGTCCGCATTGAGGATCAGGCGGTCATAGGAGACCACCTTGATTCCGGCCTTCTTCGCTTCGGCCACCGCGTTGGTGAGCACCGTGGCATTGAACGGCACGATCACGATCACATCGACGCCCCGGGAGATCAGGTTTTCGATCTGGGAGATTTGCTTCTGCTCGTTGGCATCAGCGGACTGCACGAACACCTTGGCATCGAGTTTTTCCGCCGCGGCGACGAAGTAGTCGCGGTCACGGGACCAGCGCTCCAGGCGCAGGTCGTCGATGGAGAAACCGATTTTCGGGTGAGCCGAATCGGCCATCACCGGCAGGGCGAGCAGGGCCAGGGCAGTGGCGAGCAGCGTACGTTTGAATGACTTCATGGTGGTGCGTCCTTTTATTGTTGTTGGAAAAGACACAGCGTGGTGCGGGTTCAACTGTAGAGCGTCATTCGACGCCCGGTGCAAAGATTTGTCGCGCAAATGTCACTGCCCTTGTAGGAGCGAGCTTGCTCGCGAAGAACGTCAACGATAACGCGAGACACCGGGTTAACCGTGTCGTTCTGGCGTTCTTCGCGAGCAAGCTCGCTCCTACAGAGGGGCGTCAGGTGTAGATAAACCGATTCACGATACCTTCCAGCATCTCCTGCCGAC
This sequence comes from Pseudomonas orientalis, assembly GCF_001439815.1. Lineage (GTDB taxonomy): Bacteria > Pseudomonadota > Gammaproteobacteria > Pseudomonadales > Pseudomonadaceae > Aquipseudomonas > Aquipseudomonas orientalis. The sequence goes on from NZ_JYLM01000002.1 coordinate 34,036, forward strand.
CGCTCACGGCCTGCGGGTCCAGTTCGTTGGCAAACGCATGCTCGGCCAGGGATTGCAGGCTGAACTCGCCTGCCAGTACGGCTTTGCCCAGCGGCTGCTGCCAGCCGGCGTAGCGCTGGTCCTTGAACTGTTGCAGCCGGTCGTTCTGCACCATGGCGGCCGCGCGTTCCAGGGCCAGGGCCAACACATCCATCGCCGCGACGTGGCCGTGAAACAGGTCCACATCGTCCAGGCTCTGGCGGCGCACCTTGGAATCGAAATTGTAGCCGCCGTTCCTGAATCCGCCGGCCTTTAGGATTTCATAGGTGGCCAGGGTCATTTCCTCGACGCTGTTGGGGAACTGGTCGGTGTCCCAGCCGTTCTGCGGGTCGCCACGGTTGGCGTCGATGCTGCCGAAGATCCCCAGGGACACGGCGGTGGCAATCTCATGGTGAAAGCTGTGCCCGGCCAGCGTCGCATGGTTGGCCTCGATATTGACCTTGATCTCGTGCTCCAGGCCGTACTCATGGAGGAAGCCGAACACCGTGGCGCTGTCGTAATCGTACTGGTGCTTGGTCGGCTCCTGGGGCTTGGGCTCGATCAGCAGGTCGCCGGTAAAGCCGATCTTGTGCTTGTGCTCCACCACCATGCGCATGAACCGGCCGAGCTGTTCACGTTCGCGCTTGAGGTCGGTGTTGAGCAGGGTTTCATAGCCTTCGCGGCCACCCCACAGCACATAGTTGGAACCCTTGAGCCGCAGCGTGGCGTTCATCGCGCTGAACACCTGGGCAGCGGCGTAGGCGAACACCTCAGGGTCGGGGTTGCTCGCGGCGCCGGCGGCAAAACGCGGGTTGCTGAAGCAATTGGCGGTGCCCCACAGCAGCTTGATGCCGGTCTGTTCCTGATGACGCTCCAGGTGATCGACCATCTGCGCAAAGTGGTTGCGGTACTCCTTGAGCGAACTGCCTTCGGGCGCCACGTCGGTGTCGTGAAAACTGTAGTAGTCGATACCCAGCTTGGAGAAAAACTCAAAGGCCGCCTCCGCCTTGCCGATGGCCAACTCCATCGGATCGCCGCTGCGCTGCCACGGACGCTTGAAGGTGCCCACCCCAAACATATCCGCCCCCGGCCACACAAAGGTGTGCCAGTAACAGGCGGCCATGCGCAGGTGCTCGCGCATGGGCTTGCCGAGGATCAGCTTGTTGGCGTCGTAGTGACGAAAGGCGAGGGGAGCGTCGCTGGCAGGGCCTTCGAAGCGAACCTGCTCGACACCGGGGAAGTACGGCATGGCGTTTTCCTTATTGTTCTTGGCGGTGTCTGGATACTAGCAATGGCACCGGGGCTGCTGATTATGAAAATCACCAAGGGGTGGTGCGATTTTGTGCAGTCGGGTCTAACCTGTCTCAACCGGCCCCAGGACAAAAACAATGAAAACCCTACCGCCCGTGCACCGCATCGCCTTGCTCTTCAACGGCAGCAAAATCTACGACCGTGGCATCATCGCCGGCATCGGCAATTACCTGAGCAGCACCCGCGCGTCCTGGGATTTGTTCCTGGAGGAGGATTTTCTCTGTCGCCTGCGCGGCATCGAGCGTTGGCAGGGCGACGGGATCATTGCCGACTTCGACGACCCGCTGATCGGCGAGGCGTTGGCCGGCAGTCGAATACCGGTGGTGGCGGTGGGCGGGTCGTATGCGGACGTCAGCCTGTACCCCAAGGGCATTCCCTATGTGGCGACCGATAACCATGCCCTGATGAAGCTGGCCTACGAGCACCTGATCGAGGCGGGGTTGACGCGGTTTGCCTGTTTCAGCCTGCCCGAAGCCCAGGCCAATCGCTGGGCCCAGGAGCGTGAGAAGGCGTTTCGCGGGTTGATGCAGCGCGATGGTTTGCAGGTGGAGATCTATCGCGGCCTGGGGACCAGCGCGCCGTTGTGGGACAGCGCGGTAGAGCAGCAGATTGCCTGGCTGCACAGCCTGCCCAAGCCCATCGGCATTATCGCGGTGACCGACGCCCGTGCCCGGCAGCTGTTGCAGGCCTGCCTGACAGCGGGCATTGCGGTGCCGGAAGAGGTGGCGTTGATCGGCATCGACAACGACCCGCTGACCCGCACGCTGACGCGGGTGCCGCTCAGTTCGGTGATCCAGGGCACCGAAACCATGGGCCGCACCGCCGCCGCGCTGCTGCACCAGATGTTGCATGGCAAGCCCTGTGCCGGCACGCAGGTGCTGGTGCCGCCGGACGCGATCAACGTGCAGGCCTCCAGCCTGCATCAACCGTTGGGCAACCCTTATGTGATGCAGGCGCTGCTGTTTATCCGCCAGTACGCCTGCCAGGGCATCAAGACCGCCCAGGTGGCGGCGTATGTCGGGGTGTCGCGTTCATCGTTGGAGTCGCACTTTCGCAAGGTGCGCGGCTGCAGCGTGCATGACGAGATCCTGCGCTTCAAACTTGCCGCCGCCGCCAAGGGCCTGGAAAACCAGGCCCTTGCGATTGCCGATATTGCGCAGACCTGCGGGTTCACCTCGGCGCAATACCTGCACACGGTGTTTCGCCGCGAGTTCGGGTGTACGCCCAGGCAGTACCAGCAGGGCGCGGCCTAGAGCAGGCGCCCAAGGGACGTATGAGCAGCAGGGTTCATGCGGGATTTTCCAGGCACAAAAGCGCGGTGCGGGCGCACCGCGCTGACAAGGGGTTGTTACGGCAGGGCGTAGGCGATCACGTAGTCGCCACGGTCGCTGGACTGGCGCGCACCGCCGGCGGTGACGACGATGTACTGCTTGCCGGTTTTCGGTGATACGTAGGTCATCGGGCCGCCCTGGCTGCCGACCGGCAGGCGGGCTTTCCAGATTTCATCACCGTTGCCGCTGTTGAAGGCGCGCAGGTAGAAGTCCTGGGTGCCGGCGATAAAGATCAGGCCACCTTGGGTCGACAGCGTACCGCCGAGGGTCGGAAGGCCCACCTTGATCGGCAGGTGCATGCGGATGCCCAGAGGGCCGGTGTCTTCGACGGTGCCCACCGGCACTTGCCAGGCGATTTTTTGCGTCTTCATGTCGATGGCGGTCAAGGTGCCGAACGGCGGCGCCTGGCACGGAATGCCGGCCACCGACAGGAAGCGGTTCTTGTTCACCGCATACGGCGTGCCCTTGAGCGGCACGGCGCCCATGCCGGTGTTCAGCGCTTCGCCACCGGAGGCGGCCAGGGCCTTGTTCTGCGACGGCACCATCTGGATCCACAGGCCCAGGCGCATGTCGTTGACGAAGATAAAACCGTGCACCGGGTCGGTGGAAATACTGCCCCAGTTCATGCCGCCCAGGGAACCCGGGAAGCTCAGGGATTTATCGGTGCCCGGCGCGGTGTACAGGCCGTCGTAGCGCATGCCCTTGAAGTCGATGCGGCACAGCAATTGGTCATACGGCGTGGCGCCCCACATGTCCGATTCGGTCAGGGTTTGCGCGCCGATCTGCGGCATGCCCAGGGATTTGGGCTGGGTAGGGGAGTACGGCTCGTTGGGAATGTTCGCGGCTTTGACCGGCACTTCCTGCACGTCGGTCAACGGCTTGCCGGTGGCGCGGTCGAGTACATAGAGCTGCCCGGCCTTGGTGCCGATCACCACGGCGGGCACCGCCTTGGCGCTGCCCGGCGGGGTGAAATCGATCAGGCTGGGCTGCATCGGCAGATCGAAGTCCCACAGGTCATTGTGGACCGTCTGGTACACCCATTTCTCTGCACCGGTGGAGGCGTCCAGCGCCAGTACCGAAGCACCGTATTTATGATTGAGCCGGGTACGCTCCACGCCATAGATGTCGGTGGACGAGCTGCCCATTGGCAGGAAGACCGTGTTCATCAGCGGGTCGTAGGACATCGGCGCCCAGCTGTTCGGGGTGCTGCGCACGTAGGTGCCGCCATCGGCCGGCGCTTGTCTGTCTTCAGGGTTGCCGGGGTCGAAGGCCCAGCGCATCTGGCCGCTGATCACATCGAAACCACGGATCACGCCGCCGGGCATATCGGTTTGCACGTTGTCCGCGACGCGACCGCCCACCACAACGGTGGTACCGGCAATCAGCGGCGCCGAGGACAGTTGGTAGTAACTGTCCGGCACATTCCCCAGGCCGGCCTTCAAATCCACCTGGCCGTGGGTGCCGAAGTCTTCGCAGAATTGGCCGGTGTCGGCATCCACGGCGATCAGGCGCGCATCGATGGTGTTGGTCAGCAGGCGACGCTGGCATTGCGCACCGGCAGGAACGCTGGCGGCAAGGATCGGCGAGCTGCCTTGTTGGGTCGGCTGGGCAATCGGCGCAGTGGCGTCGAAATACGCCATGCCACGGCAACGCTGCCAAACCGCCGATTGGGCGTTGACCTGGTTCTTCCACAGTTCCTTGCCCGTGTCGGCGTCGAGCGCGATGAGGTTGTTGTGCGGGGTGCAGATGAACACTTTGTTGCCGATCTGCAGGGGCGTCAGCTGGTCCTCGGCACCGTTGCCGTCGCTTATCGCCACGTCACCGGTGTGGTAGGTCCAGGCGACCTTGAGCTTGTCGATGTTGTCGCGATTGATCTGGTCCAGCGCGGCGAAGCGGCTGCCGCCTTCGGTGTTGCCGTAGTGCGCCCAGTCTTTCTGGGCATCGGCCGCAGCCACCGGGGTGATGCCGGGGCCGGCTCCGGTCGGCGCGACGCTAGGGTGAGCGACGAACATATTGCCCGCCGCCACCGCCACGCCCAGCGCCAGCACGACGGCGACGCCGTACGCAGCACGCGCCGGTTTGCCGACCAGCAGCGGATACACCAGCGCGACCACGATACCGATCACCGCAAACATGAACAGGCGCGAGAACAGCGGCCAGTACACCAGGCCCACGTCCGCGACGGCCCATACGGCCGTGCCGACCAGGAACGCGGCGAACAGCCAGGCCCCCGCCGGGTTGCGCCGGGCAATCAGCAGCCCGGCAATGACCATGGCCACGCCACCGATCAGGAAGTACCAGGAACCTCCCAGGCTGATCAGTTTGGCGCCGCCGACGGCGAGCGCAAGGCCGAGCAGGGCGATGATCACGCCCAGGCCCAGGAGTAGGATTTTAGAGACGCCAGCGGCGCGCGATGCTCGTTTCATGTCGAAAGGACTCGAGTGAGAGAGGGCAAGGCCTAATGCCAGTCAGTTAAGCGAACGAAATGCTTAAAGCAGCGAAGATCCCCTGTGGGAGGGGGCTTGCCCCCGATGACGTCGGCCCAGCAAACACTGATGTTGGTTGACCCACCGCTATCGGGGGCAAGTCGAATCGTCGCACCGCCCCTCCCACAGGGATCGGCGCTAACTGACTGGCATTAGGGCAAGGCCGTGATTTTAGCAATATAAGTAACTGGTTAGTACATTTTGTCGCAGGGCGATGATTTCAGCGCATCGCGGACAGCCGGCGCGGCATGAAACATTTATTAATAATTAACCCGCTTTTGTGGTTGTACGACGTCGTATCAACTGTGTTCGACTATCAGCGCTCTCACAAAAAAAATAACGGAGACTCTCCCCTATGACCGGTTTTCCTTCCGTCGAAGGCAAGGCTGCGGCGCCTGCGCCCGGCCATGTCGTACGACTTCTAAAGCTGCTCGGCCCCGGCGTTATCGCGGTACTGTCCTGGCTGGGCGCAGGCGATCTGATTACCTCCTCCGTTGCCGGCGCCAACTACGGCTACGCCATGATGTGGGTGCTCGCCGTATCGCTGCTGCTCAGGTACCTGATCGTCAACATCATTGCGCGGTTCCAGCTGTGCAATAACCAGGGCATGACCATCCTTCAGGGCTATGCCCAGTTGAACCCGTTTTTCGCCTGGTTCCTGCTGGTGTATGCGCTGCTGATGGGGCATTTGATGAATGCCTACATGATCAAGGGCGCGGGTGAAGCGCTGGCCATGCTGTTCAAGACCGACTATGCGCTGCTGTGCTCGGTGGCCGTGGTGCTGGCGGTGTGGCTGCTGGTGGGACGCAATATCTATTCGATGATTGAAGGCGTGATGAAGGGCCTGCTGGCGATCATGACCCTGGCGTTCATTGCCTTGGCGGTGATGTCCGGGCCGGACATGGCGGGCATTGTCAGAGGCACGATCGGTTTCAGCATTCCGCCGGATGAGGGCGTGCACGGGGCGTTGCTGGTGGCGGTGTCGGTAATCGGCGCGGTGGCGGGCTCGATCGCCAACTTCGTGCACCCCTATGTGATGCGCCAGAAGGGCTGGATCGGCCCGCAGCACAAGCGTATCCAGCGTAACGACCTGTTGTTTGCGGTGTTTGTCGGCATCGTGATCAACCTGGCGATCTGGATAGTCGGCGCCGAGATCCTGCGGCCCAACGGCATTGAAGTGAAGACCCTGGGCGATCTGGGCAAGGCGCTGGAACTCTTCTTCGGCCCGATCGGCTGGTACATCTTCTTTATCGGTGTGTTCGCCACGCTGTTCGCCAGCATCTCGGGCAAGACCACGGCCTTTCCGATGCTGATCACCGATGCGTTCCAGCACGTGCGCCCCGGACGCCGGGAACGCTACGGCAAAGAGTTCCACCATGACCCGATGCACAAGTGGTTCATGCTGTTCATCCTGGTGACACCCCTGATCTGGTCGCTGCCGGGCATGCCGGACTTCGTCACCCTGACCATCGGCGTCAGCGCGTTGAACATCATTGGCCTGCCGGTGATTTCCCTCGGCTTGCTGATCATGTCCAACCAAAAGTCGCTGCTCGGCAAGGAGTACCGCAATAACCTGTTCGAGAACATTGCGTTGCTCTTCGCCACGGGGCTGGCGTTGTGGGTCGCGTTCCAGTTGGGCGTCGAGCTGTTCAACTGATCACCCGGTCGTGCAGGCGTCGCATCGGCTTGATGCGACGCCTGCGGGCGATCAACGAAACGCCGGCACTACCTGTTCGATAAACAGTGCCAAAGACTTCTTCTTCTCGGCATGGGGCAGGCTGTTGTCGCACCAGAAGCTGAACTCATCCACGCCCAGTTCCTGGTAGTAGCGGATGCGCGGGATGATTTCTTCTGCGGTGCCGATCATCGCGGTTTTGTGCAGGCTTTCCAGTTCGAATTCCGGGCGTGCGGCGAACTTCTCTTCCGGGCTTGGCTCAAGGAAGCCGTTGACCGGCACGCTCTTGTTGCCGAACCAGGCGTCGAAGGTGCGATAGAACTTCGAGATCGCCCTGGCCCCGACTTCCCAGCCTTGCGGGTCATCGGCGGCGTGCACATGGGTGTGACGCAGCACCATCAGTTGCGGGCGCGGCACGCCAGGGTTGTTGTCCAGGGCGGCCTGGAACTTGTTCTTGAGGTCCAGGACTTCTTCGTCGCCCTTCATCAGCGGCGTGACCATTACGTTGCAGCCATTGGCGACTGCGAAATTGTGCGAGTCGGGGTCGCGGGCGGCGATCCACATCGGTGGGCTGGGCTGCTGGATTGGCTTGGGCACGCTGGTGGAGGTGGGGAATTTCCAGATATCGCCGTCGTGGGCGTAGTCGCCTTTCCACAGGGCGCGCACCACCGGCACCATCTCACGCAGGGCCTGGCCGCCGCTGGAGGCTGGCATGCCGCCGGCCATGCGGTCGAATTCGATCTGGTAAGCGCCACGGGCCAGGCCCACTTCCATGCGCCCGTTGCTGATCACGTCGAGCAACGCGCATTCGCCCGCCACCCGCAACGGGTGCCAGAACGGCGCGATGATGGTGCCGGCGCCCAGGTGGATAGTGGTGGTCTTGGCCGCGAGGTAAGCCAGCAGCGGCATCGGGCTTGGCGATATGGTGTATTCCATCGCGTGGTGTTCGCCAATCCACACGGTGCTGAAACCACCGGCTTCGGCCATCAGGGTCAGTTCGGTCAAGTCTTCGAACAACTGACGGTGGCTGACGCTTTCATCCCAGCGTTCCATGTGTACGAACAGCGAAAATTTCATGACGCGTACCTCGGATCTATTGTTGTTTTCCGCAAAAAACGGGTTCAGCGGGGTATCAGGCAGGCACCGGCAGGGTACCCATCTTGCCGTGGCAATACACCAGGGGCCCGTTCGGCTGCGCAGGCACGATCAGGTTCTTGACCGAGCCCACCATGATGGCGTGGTCGCCGCCTTCGTATTCGCGCCACAACTCGCATTCGATGACCGCCGTGGCGTTGGCCAGGATCGGATTGCCCAATGCACTCAGGGTCCACTCGATGCCCTGGGCCTTGTCCTTGCCTTTGCGCGCAAAGGCGTAGGCTTCGCTTTGCTGCCCGCCGGACAGCACATGGATGGCGAAGCGCTTGTTCCTGATCAGCACGGGGTAGGAGTCGGAGCTGTAGTTGGGGCAGAAGAGCACCAGGGCCGGGTCCATGGACAGCGAGCTGAACGCGCTGGCGGTGAGGCCGACGATTTGCCCGTCGTCATCGAGCGTGGTGATTACGGTGACCCCGGACGGAAACGAGCCCATCACTTGTTTGTAGATGGCGGCATCAATCATGGATGGTCCTCTGGTATGAGCGATTTTCTTAAATTTGTAGGTCTGATGGTATACCGTAATACAGGAGTTGCAAGGGCTTTTTTGAGCGGGCGATAAACGTGCCCAGAACCCGCCAAGACCCTCTGCTACGGGGATTTTTACCCTGATAGCGGGCTTTATCGAGTCGCAATTTTCGGATCAGGGACGGGCTGAAACAGCGGATCAGTCTTGTTAAAAGCTTGGAATACCATAATATGGTGTTCATCTGAGGGGCGGCCATGGCGCTCTCCTCGGTTGGCGTCAAACAACTATAAGATCAGACAAACGCGAGTTATTCCTATGCCTCAGATGTCCCGGCAAGACCCCCTGATCGAGCATCACACGGTCGATTACGTCCCCCTCGCAGAGCGCCACGGGAAGGCCCGCGACCTGTTCACGTTGTGGTTCAGCACCAATATCGCGCCGCTGCCCATCGTCACCGGCGCGATGGTGGCCCAGGTGTTTCACCTCAACCTGATGTGGGGGCTGTTGGCGATTGCCCTCGGGCATCTGCTGGGCGGTGTGGTGATTGCCCTTGCCTCGGCCCAGGGCCCGCGCATGGGCATCCCGCAGATGGTGCAGAGCCGCGGTCAGTTCGGGCGCTACGGCGCGCTGCTGATCGTGTTTTTCGCGGCGCTGATCTACATCGGTTTTTTCATTTCCAATATCGTGCTGGCCGGCAAATCCATCGTCGGTATCGTGCCCTCGATGCCGGTGCCGGCGAGCATCCTGATCGGCGCCCTCAGCGCGACGGCCATCGGCGTGATCGGTTACCGCTTTATCCATACCTTGAACCGCATCGGCACCTGGGTGATGGGCAGCGCGTTGCTCGCCGGTTTTGCCTACATCTTTGCCCATGACCTGCCAGCGGACTTCCTCACCCGTGGCGGCTTCAACGCCGCCGGCTGGCTGGCCACAGTGTCGCTGGGGGTGATCTGGCAGATCAGCTTCTCGCCCTACACCAGCGACTATTCGCGCTACCTGCCGGCGGACATCGGCATCACCCGGCCGTTTATCGCCACCTACCTGGGCGCGACGCTGGGCACCATCCTGTCGTTCGCCTTCGGCCTGGTGGCGGCCCTGGCCACACCGGAAGGCACCGAAGCCATGGTCGCGGTCAAACAAGCCACCGGCGCGCTGGGGCCGGTCCTGATGGTGCTGTTTTTGCTCAATATCATCAGCCACAACGCCCTGAACCTGTACGGCGCGGTGCTCTCGATCATCACCTCGATCCAGACCTTCGCCAGCCGCTGGACCCCCAGCATCAAGGTGCGCGTGGTGCTGTCAGGCGTGATCCTCGCCGGCTGCTGCTTGGTGGCGCTGGGTGCGTCGGCGGACTTCATCGCGCAATTCATCGGGCTGATCCTCGCGCTGCTGCTGGTGCTGGTGCCGTGGGCGTCGATCAACCTGATCGATTTCTACCTCATCAAGCGCGGGGTGTATGACATTGCCTCGATTTTCCAGGCGGATGGCGGGGTGTATGGGCGGTTCAACCTGCATGCGATCGTCGCGTATTTCATCGGGATTATCGTGCAACTGCCGTTTGCCAATACGTCGTTGTACGTGGGGCCGTGGGCCAACCTGGTGGAAGGCGCGGATTTGTCGTGGCTGGTGGGGTTGGTGGTGACGTGTCCGTTGTATTACTGCCTGGCGACGCGTGGGCAGGCGCAGAAGGTCAGGGCGGTGAAGCTGGGTTACACCGACTAGACCCAATTGGCTCAAGTGCCCGGCCAGTGCCGTAATGCTGTTCAGTTAAGCGTATATCGCCCTCTGTAGGAGCGAGCTTGCTCGCGAAAAACGTCAACATTAACGCGTGCTTCCTGAATGAACGCGACGCCTGTGCGTTTTTCGCGAGCAAGCTCGCTCCTACAAAAGGCCTTAACTGAACGGCATTACGGCCAGTGCCGGGCATTTTTGTATCCTCGATAAAAACAAAAAAAGGCCGCTACGACCCGACGTCGTAGCGACCCGAAGGTGATGCATTCGTCAGGTGTCAGTGCGCTCCGGCCGCCTTGTTCAAATCACTCTCCGTCCACTGCGTATACACACATGCATCCGCCGTGGCCCAGCGCACCCGCACCGGGTCGCCGGCCTTGAGCGGCATGCCCGCCGCCGAGAGCGCCTTGACCGTCATCGACGTACCGCCCAGGGTCTTCACCGCGCAGGTCTGGCTCTCGCCCAGAAACAGCACCTCGCCGACAATCGCCGAGACCTCATTCCAGCCCGCCGCCAACGGTTGCTCTGCAGCCTGTTCGACGCTCAGCGCCAAGGCCTTTTCCGGGCGCACCATCAGCAATACATCCTGCTCGGTGTGCAGCCCGCTGGTCAGGCGGATCGACAGCGACTGGCCTTCGAACGACGCCGCCGCATTGCCCTGGGCCTTGAGCTTGAGGAAGTTTGAGTTGCCGAGGAACGACGCCACGAACGCGTTCGGCGGGTTCTGGTACAGGTCGAAACCGCTGCCCAGGCCGACAATCTTGCCGTGGCTGAAAATCGCGATGCGCTGGGACAGGCGCATGGCTTCTTCCTGGTCGTGGGTCACGTAGACGATGGTGATGCCCAGGCGCCGATGCAACTGGCGCAGTTCGTCCTGCAGGTCTTCACGCAGTTTCTTGTCGAGGGCGCCCAGGGGTTCGTCCATCAGCAGGATGCGCGGCTCGTACACCAGCGCGCGGGCGATGGCGACGCGTTGTTGCTGGCCGCCGGAGAGTTGCGAAGGGCGGCGATGCGCAAATTGCTCAAGCTGTACCAGCTTGAGCATGGCGTCGACGCGTTTCTCGCGTTCGGCGCCGGCCAGTTTGCGGATGGCCAGGGGGAAGGCGATGTTGTCGCGCACCGACAAATGCGGGAACAGCGAGTAGCGCTGGAACACCATGCCAATGTCGCGCTTGTGCGGCGGCACGTTGACCAGGGATTGGCCGCTGACCAGGATCTCGCCGCTGCTCGGCGTTTCGAAACCGGCGAGCATCGACAGGGTGGTGCTTTTGCCCGAGCCGCTGGAACCGAGGAACGTGAGGAACTCGCCGTCCTTGATGTCCAGGGAGATGTCGTCCACGGCGGCAAAGTCGCCGTAGTACTTGTTCAGGTTGCGCAGGCTGACCAGGGGTTGGCCAGGGTTGCGCACATCTTGGATCACTGCACTCATGTTCTACTCCTGGGCGCTTAGGCGCTGGTTTCAGTGCGCCTACGAAGGGCGGCGGCAATCACCATGACCAGCACCGAGAGGCCGATCAGCAACGTCGAGGCGACGGCGATCACAGGCGTCAGGTCCTGGCGTAGGGTGGTCCACATTTTGACGGGAAGGGTTTGCAGGGTCGGGCTGGCCATCATCACGCTGAGCACCACTTCGTCCCAGGAGACAAGAAAGGCGAACAGCGCACCGGCCACCATGCCTGGGCGAATCGCCGGGAAGGTCACCTTGAACACCGCCTGCAAGCGCGAGGCACCGCAGATCACCGCGGCGTCTTCAATCGACTGGTCGAACAGCTTCAGCGAGTTGATGATCGAGATGATGGTGAACGGCAGCGCGACAATCACATGGCTGACCACAAAGGCGAACATCGTGCCGGTGTAGCCGAGCTTGAGGAACAGCGCGTACACCGCCACGGCGATGATCACCAGCGGCACGATCATCGGCAGGGTGAACAGGCCGTAGAGCAGCTCGCGGCCGGGGAAGCGCCCGCGCACCAGGGCAAAGGCCGTCGGCAGCCCCAGCGCGACGGCGAAGATCGTGGTCAGCACCGCCACCTTGAGGCTGGCCATTGCCGCGTTCATCCAGTCGGGGTTGGAGAAGAACTGGCCGTACCATTTCAATGTCCAGCCCGGTGGCGGGAACACCAGCCATTGCGACGAGCCGAACGACAGCAGCACGATAAACACGATCGGCAACAGCAGGAACAGGCCGATCAAACCGGTGGTGGTGTAGAGGCCCAGGCGCATCCTGCGGCTCATGGCGTTGGGGGTCAGGAGCATGACGGCTTACCTCGCGTTGCTGGCGCCAACCGGGGATTCCGGCTGCAGCTTCAGGTAGAAGTAGAACAGCACCAGCGTAATCAAAATCAGCAACGCCGCACCGGCACTGGCCAGGCCCCAATTGAGGAATGATTGCACCTGCTGAATGATGAACTCGGGCAGCATCATGTTCTGCGCACCGCCCAGCAGGGCCGGGGTAACGTAGTAACCGAGGGACATCACGAACACCATCAACCCGCCGGAAAACAACCCCGGCCGGCACAGCGGCAGGAACACCCGGAAGAAGTTGGTCCAGGGGCTGGCCCCACAGATGGAACCGGCCTGCAGGATCATCGGGTCGATGGCCTGCATGGTCGCCTGCAGCGGCAACACGATGAACGGAATCATGATGTAGCTCATGCCGATCACCACGCCGGTGAGGTTATGCACCATTTCCAGCGGTTGATCGATGATGCCCATGGCCATCAGCGCCTTGTTGATCACGCCCGAGGCTTGCAGCAATACCAGCCAGGAATAGGTGCGGGCGAGCAGGCTGGTCCACATCGACAACAGCACGATATTCAGGATCCAGCGGCCCCAGCCGCGCGGCACCAGGGTAATCGCCCAGGCCAGCGGAAAGCCCAGCAGCAGACTGAACAGCGTCACCAGGCCGGCCACCGAAAAGGTATTGAGCAGCACCCGCGCATACGCCGAGTTGGCGAACAGCTGTTCGTAGTTGCCCAGGCCCGGCACCGGCTCCAGCACGCCGCGCAGCAGCAGGCCGATCAGCGGCGCCAGGAAGAACAGGCCGAGGAACAGCAACGCCGGGATCAGGTTGCTCGACCCGCGCCAACGCTGCCCCAGGGATGGCGCCCCGGCCCTGGCGCCAACGGCACCGCCGAGGGCGCCCGCGGCCGGCGTGGTTGCCGTCATTTTCATTTGACTAGCCATTCATTCCACCGTGTCGCAATGGCGGGACCGTTCTTGGCCCAGTAGGCGAAATCGAGGGTGATCTGGTCCTTGGCATACGCCGTCGGCAGGTTGGGCGCCAACACCGAATCCAGGCGCTGCACGCTGTCGATGTTCACCGGGGCATAGGCGGTCAGGTTGGAGAAATCCGCCTGGCCCTTGGCGCTGCTGGCATTGGCCAGGAACTTCATCGCGGCGGCTTTGTTCTTGGTGCCTTTAGGGACGACGAGGATGTCGGCCATCACCAGGTTCTGCTTCCAGCTCACGCCCACCGGCGCGCCATCTTCCTGCAAGGCGTGAATGCGGCCGTTCCAGAACTGGCCCATGCTCACTTCGCCGGAGGCCAGCAACTGTTGCGACTGCGCGCCGCCGCCCCACCAGACGATGTCTTTCTTGATGGTGTCGAGTTTCTTGAAGGCGCGGTCCAGGTCCAGGGGGTAGAGCTTGTCGGCTGCAACACCGTCGGCCAGCAGCGCCAGTTCCAGTACGCCTGGGCTTGGCCATTTATAGAGGGCGCGTTTGCCGGGGTAGGTCTTGGTGTCGAACAAGGCGCTCCAGTCCTGCGGTTTGCCGGCGCCGAGCTTGCCTTCGTTATAGCCGAGCACGAAGGAGAAGAAGAACGAACCGACGCCATGGTCGGAGACGAAACGCGGGTCGATCTTGTCGCGCTGGATCACCGAGAAATCGAGGGGCTCGAGCAGGCCTTCGGCGGCGGCGCGCAGGGCGAAGTCGGCTTCGACATCCACCACGTCCCACTGCACGTTGCCGCTTTCGACCATGGCCTTGAGTTTGCCGTAGTCGGTGGGGCCGTCCTGGACCACGGTGATGCCGCTGGCCTTGCTGAAAGGATCGGCCCACGCCTGCTTCTGCGCATCCTGAGTGCTGCCGCCCCAGCTGACGAAATTCACGCTTTCGGCTGCCATGGCCGCGTGGCTGGCCACGCTCAACAGACCCGCGAACAGCGCCGCGGTTGCACCTTTGTTCAACACCATGTTTACGCCCTCATTGTTGTGTTTATGAGCGGGGCTTAGGAGTGCCCGCCTATCGGGAGCAATCGGTCCGGACCCTGTTTTTTGAGCTGTCCGGACTATGGAATATCATATTATGGTATTCCAAACTTTGCGCAAGCACTTTGCCATACCGGCTATCCGCTGACGCTGGGTTTTACCGTCAGATGAAGGCGATGCTTTCCACGACTTCCAGGTCGTAACCGGTCAAGCCCGCGTATTTCAGTGGTGGTCCGAGGTGGCGCAGTTTGCCCACGCCCAGGTCCTGCAATATCTGCGCGCCGGTACCCACTTCCGAGTAAATCCGTGACTGCGACCGGCTGAACTGACGCGGCGCCTGGGTCAACTGCGGTACGCGTTCGAGCAATGCCTGGGACGATTCATGGTTGGCCAGCACCACCACCACGCCGCTGCCTTCTGCCGCCACGCGTTGCAGGGCGGCCCACAAGGTCCAGTTGGAGGGGCCGCTGTAGTCGGCGCCGACCAGGTCGCGCAGCGGGTCGATCACATGCACACGCACCAGCGCCGGTTCATCGCGGCGCAACTGGCCCATGACCATGGCCATGTGCACGCCGCCGTCGATGCGGTCTTCAAAGGTGATCAGGCGGAAGGTGCCGTGCACCGTGGGCAGGTCGCGTTCGCCGATGCGCACCACGGTGCGTTCGGTGCTGAGGCGGTAGTGGATCAGGTCGGCGATGGTGCCGATCTTGATCCCATGCTTGCGGGCAAAAGCTTCCAGCTCGGGGCGGCGGGCCATGGTGCCGTCGTCGTTCATCACTTCCACGATCACCGAGGCCGGCGTGTGCCCGGCCAGGCGCGCCAGGTCGCAACCGGCTTCGGTGTGGCCGGCGCGGGTCAGCACGCCGCCATCCCTGGCGCGCAGCGGGAAGATATGCCCGGGCTGTACGATGTCGGCGGGGCCGGCGTTACTGTCGACGGCCGCCGCCACGGTGCGCGCGCGGTCGGCCGCAGAGATGCCGGTGGTCACGCCGGTGGCGGCTTCGATGGACACGGTGAATGCGGTGCTGAACACGCTGCCATTGCTGGGCACCATCTGTTCCAGGCCCAGGCGTTGGCAGTGTTCGTCGGTGAGGGTCAGGCAGATCAGGCCACGGGCTTCGCGGGCCATGAAGCTGATAGTCTCGGCGGTGCAGCACGCCGCAGGCAGCAACAGGTCGCCTTCGTTTTCCCGGTCTTCGTCGTCCACCAGGAGCACCATCTTGCCCTGGCGGTAGTCTTCGATGATGTCTGCGATGCTGTTGAAGGGCATGGGGGATGCTCAAGTTATTGGTTGTATGTATTATGGTATACCATAAAATTCGAACAAGAGGATGTCCCGATGAAAGCCTATTGGATTGCCCATGTGGATGTGTCCGATGCAGAGCAATACACCCAGTACACCCAGCGCGCGCCGGCGGCCTTTGCGAAGTTCGGCGGGCGCTTCCTGGCAAGGGGCGGGCGCAGCGCGGCGCTGGAAGGCGGGCCGGCACGGCAGCGCAATGTGGTGATCGAGTTTGAGAGCTATGAGCAGGCGGTGGCGTGCTATGAGTCCGCCGAATATCAGGCGGCGAAGGGGCACAGAGCGGGGGCGGGTGAGGCGCAGATCATTATTGTGGAAGGTGTGGCGCCCTAGGCCTACCAGACCGAGTGTGGTCCAAATGTGGGAGGGGGCTTGCCCCCGATGGCGGTGGGTCAGCTATAAACACGCTGACTGACAGGCCGCCATCGGGGGCAAGCCCCCTCCCACATGTTGAACCGTGTTCAGGCTGAAGATCAGCGCATGAAGTGAATCTTGCCGTTGTCGTCATTGCCCATGTAAATCCCGTACACCCCGGCCTGGCGCTCTTCGATATAGCGCTCGAGAATCTGCCGGATCGCCGGGTAGTAGATGCTGTCCCAGGGGATGTCCTCGGGGGCGAAGAAGGTGTAGGCCAGGGTTTCCGGCCCGAACTGGCCGGTGATCTCCAGCGCGATGGCGCGGAAGATGATGTACACCTCGCTGATTCTGGGCACGCTGAAGATCGAGTAGGGCGACACGATCTCGGCGCGCACGCCGCTTTCTTCCCAGACTTCGCGCAACGCCGCCTCTTCGGTGGTTTCGCCACCTTCCATGAAGCCGGCCGGCAGCGTCCAGGTGCCGGGGCGCGGGGGGATTGCGCGCTGGCACAGCAGGTATTTGCCGTCCTGCTCGATGATGCAGCCGGCGATGATCTTGGGGTTGATGTAGTGGATGTAGCCGCAGCCCCGGCACATCAGACGCTCGTGGGTGTCGCCCGGTGGCAGCTGGTGACCGAGGTCACGGCCGCCGCAGGTCGGACAGAAGCTGGGGCTGGGCACGGTCAGTGACCTATGCGTGGTTCTTTGAGCGCGATGGGCAGGGTGATCTCGGGGAGCTTGCCGGTTTCTTCCTGTTTGCGCTTGAGGTAATCCAGGGCCACGGCGGCCGCTGCACGCACGTGGTCGACGCAGGCCTGGTGGGCGGCGAGGGGGTCACCGCTCTTGATCGCCTGGACCATGCGTTCCATTTCCTGGTTGCTGGCGCCACGCCGGTTCTGCTGGGACACCGAGGTCGCGCGCAGGTAGCTGATACGCGCCTGCAACTGGCGCAGTTGGGTGGCGGCCACGTGGTTGCCGCAGCCTTCGAGCAACACGTCGTAGAAGCCCTGCACGGAGTCGATCACTTGCTGCAGTTCGCCTTCCTTGAGGGCCTTGCGGTTTTCCTCGAGGGCTTTTTCCAGGGCCTTGATGTCCTTGGCCTTGGCGCGCAGGGTGAACAGTTGCACGATCAAGCCTTCGAGCACGCAGCGCAGTTCATAGATATCGACGGCATCGGCCAGGGTAATGATTGCCACCTGCGGGCCTTTGGCATCGGCGAATTCCACCAGGCCTTCGGACTCCAGGTGGCGCAACGCTTCGCGTACCGACGTGCGACTGACGCCGAGGCGGTCGCACAGGTCGCGCTCCACCAGGCGGTCACCGGGCAGCAGCTGGAAATTCATGATGGCGCTGCGCAGTTTCTCCAGCACGATTTCGCGCAGGGTGACCGGGTTGTGATTGACCTTGAAGCTGTCGTCGAGGGGCGCGCGTTTCATGGGGTCTGCTCTGAATGTAGCGGTTAACTGGAGGCCTCGGCATCGGCTTCGGCGAAGGCTTCACGGGCCAGCCGGAAGCTGTCCACGGCGGCGGGAACCCCGCAATAAATGCCGACCTGAAGCAGAATTTCGCGTATTTGTTCACGACTCAGCCCGTTGCGCAAGGCGCCGCGCACGTGCAGCTTGAGTTCGTGAGGCCGATTGAGGGCCGAAATCATTGCCAAGTTTATCATGCTGCGTTCTTTAAGCGACAAACCCTCCCGGCCCCACACATGGCCCCAGCAGTACTCGGTGACCATGTCCTGCAGCGGCCGAGTGAAGTCGTCGGCGTTGTCGATTGAACGCTGTACGTAGGCTTCACCCAGGACTTGCGTACGAATTTTCAGGCCCTGTTCATATTTTTCGTTGCTCATGCTTCAGCGCTCCTCAGGCCAGGGTCGGCAGCGGGCCCAGCTTGCCCTTGTGGTAAATCATCGGCGTTACCGGCTGCGCTGGCAGGATCAGGTTCTTCACCGCGCCGACAATGATCGCGTGGTCGCCGCCGTCGTATTCGCGCCACAACTCGCACTCGATAATGGCCGTGGCGTTGGCCAGCAGCGGGTTGCCCAAGTCGCTGAGGTGCCACGCGATGCCCTTGGCCTTTTCCTTGCCTTTACTGGCGAAGGCATAGGCTTCGGCGGTCTGGCCGGCGGACAGCAAGTGAATCGCGAAGCGCTTGCTGTCGCGCAGGATCGGGTAGGTGTCCGACGCGTAGTTGGGGCAGAACAGCACCAGGGCCGGGTCGATCGACAGCGCACTGAATGCGCTGGCGGTGATGCCGACGATGCCGCCGTCCGGGTCGAGGGTGGTGACCACCGTCACGCCCGAAGGGAACGAGCTCATGACGTCTTTGTAAATGCCGGGTTCGATCATGGTTGTGGACTCTTAACGCATCACAAAGGGATCAGGCATGGGTGCCTGGGACAGGTTGATCCACACCGTCTTCAGCTCGGTGTAGGCCAGCACCGAATCGATGCCGCTTTCGCGCCCGTAGCCGCTGTTCTTGAAGCCGCCGATGGGCGCCATGGCCGAGACGGCGCGGTAGGTGTTGACCCAGATGATCCCCGAACGCACGTCCCGGGCCAGTCGATGGGCGCGGCCCAGGTCGCGGGTCCAGATGCCGGCGGCGAGGCCGAACTGCGAGTCGTTGGCGATCGCCAATGCCTGGGCTTCGTCCTTGAAACGGATCACCGAAGCCACCGGGCCGAACACTTCTTCCTGCATGATTTTCATCGAGTTGGTGTCGCACTCGAACAACGTCGGCTCATAGAACCAGCCTGCACCGAGGTTCTGCGGGCGCTTGCCGCCGGTGCGCAGGCGCGCGCCTTCGGCGATGGCGTCCGCGACCAGGCCTTCGACCACCGCCAGTTGCTGGGCGGTGGCCATGGGGCCCATTTCGCTGGCATCGTCCAGAGGGTTGCCGATGCGGATGCGCTGGGCACGTGCCACCAGGCGCTCGACGAACTCGTCGTAGATTTCCTCCTGCACCAGCAGGCGCGAACCGGACACGCAGCTCTGGCCGGAAGCCGCATAGATACCGGCTATCGCACCGTTGATGGCGCTGTCGAGGTCGGCGTCGGCAAAAATGATATTCGGTGACTTACCGCCCAGCTCCAGCGACAGCTTGGCGAAGTTCTCCGCGCTGCTGCGCACCACATGCCGTGCGGTGGCCGCGCCGCCGGTGAAGGCGATCTTGCGCACCAGCGGGTGGCGGGTGAGGGCGGCGCCGGTACTCGGGCCGTAGCCGGTCACCACATTGACCACGCCCGGCGGAATCCCGGCTTCGAGGGCCAGGCGCGCCAGTTCCAGAATGGTTGCCGAGGCGTGTTCCGAAGGTTTGATCACGATGGTATTGCCCGCCGCGAGGGCCGGCGCGAGCTTGATCGCGGTCAGGTACAGCGGGCTGTTCCACGGAATGATCGCGGCGACCACGCCCATGGCTTCGTGCACGGTGTAGGCGAACAGGTCCGGTTTGTCCAGCGGCAGGGTGCCGCCTTCGAGCTTGTCGGCCAGGCCTGCGGTGTAGTGGAAGAACTCCGGCAGGTAGCTGACCTGGCCGCGGGTCTCGCGGATCAGCTTGCCGTTGTCGCGGCTTTCCAGCTGCGCCAGTTGCTCGGTGTTCTGGGCGATCAAATCGCCCAGGCGGCGCAGCAACTTGCCCCGTGCGGTAGCGCTGAGGCCACGCCAGGCCGGGCTTTCGAAAGCCGTTTGCGCGGCCTGTACGGCGCGGTCCACGTCGGCTTCATCGGCATCGGGCAGTTGCGCCCAGGGTTCGGCCAGGGCCGGGTTGAGGCTGTCGAAGGTCTTGCCGGACAGGGCATCGACCCATTCACCGCCGATGCACATCTGGAAGCGTGCGAGTGTCATGCAACGATCCCCTTTATTGGAGTGTTTTGGGCGTACACATTGGCCAGGAACCCCAGCAGCAGGCTATTGACCAGGCGCGGTGATTCCACCGGCATCATATGCCGTTGCTCGGCCAGCACCGCAACCGTGGCGCCGGGAATGCGGTCGGCCAGTTGCCGGGCCATTTCCGGCGTCGAGCCGGGGTCCAGTTCGCCGGTGGCGACCAGGGTGGGCGCGCGCAGCCCCTTGAGGTCATCGGCGCGGTACATGTCCTGGGTCGCAAACAGCTCGTAGGTGGTCAGGTAGCCCTGGGGGTCATTGCCCGCCAGGGTCTGGCGCAGCGCGGCGATCTGCGCTGGGTTGGCCGCCTGGTATTCAGGGCTGAACCAGCGCGACAGCGCCGCTTCCGCATTTGCATCCGGCCCGTGCTCGGCGGCCTGGGCGGTGCGCGCGATCACGCCGGCGCGCTGCTCGGGGCTGCGGTTGAACACACTGTTAAGCACCACCAGGCTTTTGAGACGGTCGGGGTAATGCAGGGCGAACGCCCGTGCAACCAAGCCGCCCATGGAAAACCCGATCACCGTAGCCTGGGGCAGTTGCAGGTGGTCGAGCAGCTCCAGCAACTGGTCCGCATAGCCGAGCAACGGCGTGCCGGCGGCCGGGCGCGGGCTGGCGCCATGGCCGAGCATGTCATAGCTGATCACGTGGTAGTTCGTGGCCAGGCCAACGACTTGCCCGCCCCACATTTCTTTGTTCAGGCCCACGCCGTGGATCAAAACCACAGGCTGGCCTTGGCCGGTCGCCAGATAACTGGTGCCGGCCGGGGTGCGTTCAGCGGTGAGCCGAATCATGGAGCGCTCCTGCATGCTTTTTCTTATGGCCGGTGTTGCTTACTGGGCTTGTTCAGCCGCCAGCTCTTCCAGGTCGATGTAACGGTTGCCGATCCGTGGGTGCAGGCGGCCGCCATCGGCGCAGCCCAGCACGACGACGATTTCGTCAGCGCGCGGCGCGTCTTCGATCTGCATTTCCAGGGTGATGTAGTGCGAGCGCAGGCCTTCGTCGTCCTTGTGCATCATCGGAATCTGGATCGAAGTGCCCGGGCCGCCGCGCTTGTTGGTGAAGCTCAGGTAGCTCTTGGCCTTGACCGCTTCACGGTAGTGGTTGCCGAAGCGCAGGGTATGGATGATCGCGCTCGCGTGTTCGATCTCGCCATCGGCACCCACCACGGCGGCTTTGCCGTAGGCCTCGATGTTTTCGGCGCCACCGATGATGGCTACCAGACGCTCGACCATCAGTGCGCCGAGATCGGAGCAGTTGGCGCGGATCTCCGGCTTCAGGTCGTCGACGAAACCACGGCCCAGCCAAGGGTTTTTCAGCACCACGGCCAAGCCGACCATTTTCACGGGCGTGTCGGAGGCTTTGCCGCCCTCGATAAAGGTCTCTTCTACATAACTGACGATCTTGCGGATTTCGAAACTCATGGGCTGCTCCGTCTAAGTGAGGGTCTGCGTATGATGGTATACCATAATACGAGAAGCGCAATAGCTGTAGGAGAGAGCTTGCTCGCGAAAAACTCACAGGCACCGCGTTCATTCAGGAAGCACGCGTTATCGTTGAAGTTTTTCGCGAGCAAGCTCGCTCCTACAGTTGATCGCTGGCAGTGCTTGAGAGGGGGAAGGGGTGCAGCGATCAGGCGGTGAAGGGCTCACCGCCTGTTTCGGGAGGGAGAGTCAGTACTTGAAGCGGCCCACCAGGCCTTTGAGCTGGCCGGAAATATCGGTCAACCGACCTGACCCGGTCTGCGCCGTGTGGGCGAAACCTTCAACCAGCTGCGCATCGGCATGGATTTGCGCGATGTGCCGGTTGATCTCCTCGGCCACCTGGTGCTGCTCTTCGGCGGCCGTGGCGATCTGGGTGTTCTGGTCGCGGATCGAATCCACCGAGCCACGGATCTTGTCAAAGCTGTCGCGGGCCTGCTGGATGCGTTCCACGCTGGTGTGCGACACCAGCAAACTGCCTTGCATCTGCTGGGTGACTTCCTGGGTGCGGCGGGCAAGATTGCCCAACAGGCTGTCGATCTCGCCGGTGGAATCGGCGGTGCGTCGGGCGAGGGCGCGGACCTCGTCGGCCACCACGGCGAACCCTCGGCCCTGGTCACCGGCGCGGGCGGCTTCGATCGCGGCGTTGAGCGCCAGCAGGTTGGTCTGTTCGGCAATCGAGCGGATGGTGTCGAGGATAGTGTTGATGTTCTGGCTGTCCTGCTCCAGCAACTGCATGGTCTGGGTCGACTTCTGCAGGTCTTCGCTGAGCTTGAGCACGCTGCCGGTGGCTTCGCCGATGTGCTGCTGGCCGTTGTGGACGTCGCGATAGCCTTCGTCGGCACTTACCGCGGCGGCGCTGCATGAGCGGGCCACTTCATTGGCGGTAGCCACCATCTCGTTGAAGGCGGTGCTCACCAGTTCCACGGCTTCGCGCTGGCGACCGGCGGCCTGGTTCATGTTATTGGCCACTTCGCTGGTGTCGGCGGCGGCCGATTGCAGGTCCGAGGACGCGTTGCCGATGCGCTGCACCAGTTGGGCAATCATGCCCAGGAACTGGTTGAACCAGCCGGCGAGGCTGGCGGTTTCGTCCTTGCCTTGCACCTTGAGCTGGCGCGTGAGGTCGCCTTCACCTTCGGCGATCTCTTGCAGGCCATCGGCCACACCGCGAATCGGGCGCACGATCATGCTGGCGAAACTGGCGCCGACAATGGCGAACACCACGGCCAATACGGCGGCGATGGCCGCGATCAACCAGGTCAGGCGGGTGGCGCCGGCCATCACTTCATCGCGCTTGATCAGCCCGATAAAGCGCCAGCCCAGGTCTTTGGAGCTGACCACGTTGGCCATGTAGGCGACGCCGTCGATGTCGATCCGGGTCACGCCGTCGCCGCCCTTGGCCAGTTCCGCGTAGTTCGGGCCCAGGTCGGCCAGCGGCTTGAAGTTGTGCTTGGCATCGCTGGGGTCCACCAGCACGTTGCCGTTGCCTTCCACCAGCATCAGGTAGCCGCTGTCGCCAAGCTTGATGGTGCGCACCAGCTCAGTCAGTTGCTTGAGTGACACGTCCAGACCGACCACGCCGAGAATGCTGCCGGTGGCATCGGCGACGGTGCGTACGGTGCCGATCAGCACCACGTCATCCGGCGCCCAGTAGTAGGCGCCGGTGCGCACGGTCTTGCCCGGCGCGGCGACGGCGGCCTGGTACCAGGGGCGCACGCGTGGGTCGTAGTTGTTGAGCTTGGTGTCGTCCGGCCAACTGGCGTAGCCGCCGTCGCTCAGGCCCAGGGACAGGTAAGCGGTGCTGGGATGGCTTTTGGCGAACTGGTCGAAAATCGCCAGCAGTTCGGTATTGGTCGGTGTGAGCGGGATTTGCGCCGCGTCCGCGCCGGCGTAGCTTTTCAGGTCCTTGGCCGCGATAACACGCGGGTCCTTGGCCACGTACTCGACGTTCTGGCTGATGCCGTCGAAGAATTGCTTCATGCCGTTGTCGATCTGACGGATCTCGCGACCGCTGCTGTCGAGAAAGTTGGCGAGGGCGCCTTCGCGCACGTTCAGCACCACGATAACGGCGACCAGGATGACCGGCACGCACGCGATGGCCGCAAATGCCCATGTCAGCTTCTGCTTGATATTCATGACTTCACCCGCGGGTATTTATAGTTTTGGCAAGGGGAAACGGTCGTGCTAAGCGTCGCATGCGTTGTTATGGGGCCGAGGCCATGCGTACCCTCGGTTTATCGACCGAGGGCGCCGGCACTTGAGGGGAAGGGCGGGGGCTCAGCCGATCTGATCGCCGGCCAGGGCGTCACGGCGCATCGACTGCAGGTTTTTCTCGATGGTTTCGCAGATCGCTTCCATTTGGATCTGATGTTCACTGGAGCGAAACGGGCTTTGCAGGTCGGTGCCGATGCGTTCGATAGCCAGCAGCATGAAGCCCACCACCGTGGAGGCCAGCGGGGTGAACCAGCCGAGGGATTCCACCAGGCCCACGGGGACGATCAGGCAGAACAGCGAAATGAACAGCCGTGGGAAATACACGTAGGGGTAGGGCAGCGGCGTGTTGGCGATGCGTTCCATGCCGCCCTGGGCGTTGGACAGATCCACCAGCGTCGACTCCAGCCGCGCCAGGCGGATGCTGTCCAGGTGCCCGGCCTTGTATTCCCGGGCGAGCAAGGCGGCCGAGCCGGTCAGAATATCGTTGGCAAAGTTGTTGGTGGCGCCATTGCGTGCGAATTCCTCGTCAGGGATGAACGCGCGCACTTCCTCCGGGCAGGGCTCGCCCTTGAGGTGCGCGGCCAGGCAATTCACATAGGCCACATGCCGGCGCAGCAGGGTGGATTTGATCGGGTTCACTTCGCTGTCGGGGTCGTCCAGCAGGGTCAGCACCTGGCGCGCGAAGCTGCGCGAGTTGTTGACCATCGAGCCCCATAAGGTGCGCGCTTCCCACCAGCGGTTGTAGGCGCTGCTGTTACGAAAGCTGATCAGCACCACCAGCGCCGAACCCAGCAAGGTCAGGGGCATCAGCGGCAGGTTGATCTTGGAGTTGAGGAACAGCATGAAATCCACCGTGACGGCGATATCCCACAGCAACAGCCAGAACAGGGCCCAGCCCACATAGCCCATGGTCTTGATGATCAGGCGGTATTTCTTGAGAAGGGCAGCTTTCAAACGAGAACCTCGCGGCGTGCGGTTGGCGACAGTGCCAGGTTACGACGCCAGTGACGGGTGAAGGTTCGCCCGACGAGACCCGGTTGGATGTTCTAGTCAATGCAAGACCCGATGCCGGTGTGAATGTAACAGGAAGTATCTTCGAACGGCCGATGCCACGGGCCGGCGAGAAAACTGGAACAACTTTGGTACTGATGACGTCTTGCGCGGCAATCGCTGTACATTGCGTTCGAGGCAAAAAGCCATTAACCGCAGGGTTTACCACGTGATTTGTTTTGGGGCCGGGCTGCAGGGATTTCGTAGCTGAGATCAGGAATCAAGTTGGATGATCAGGGCTCTTTCATGCATGTCAGTTCGTTGAAGTCGGCTATGTGTAATACCGCGCAAGCGCTCGAACGTCATAAGGATTTTGAATCGTGCTTGAGGGCGCATTACCACGTGCTGCTCGTGCCTTATTCCAGACGACCGTTTTTCTATAAGAGTGCACTTAAATACAGCCGTTTGATGGTGTCGTTTGCGTTATTGAGTGAGTACTTCGCCACACCGTTACCGTTGTTGTCCGAAGTTAAAACCCTGTGCGTGACGCGCAGGTATTGTTCGAAAAACAGCCTGGAGTCAATGTTTCTGTTATTGCGCGCGCTGGGCTTCATGGACGTGGCGCCGCACCCGGAAGACAGTCGTTTCCGGGTCTATGCGCCCTCGGATGAAGCCTGCCGTGAAGCACGCTTGATGTTGACCTCGCTCACCGAGTCGTTGGCGCGGCTGTACCCCGATCGGGCGATCTTCCGGCAAATGCGCGAGTTGGATGACCGCGGCTTCCTGGCGCTCTATTTCAAGGGCTTTGCCATCATTCTCGACGCCGACCTGACGGTCGATGTATTGCTGCCCGAATGTTACTGGCTGGTGAAAAGAGACGCCGGGCACCTGTTGATGCTGGCCATTTATAACGATGCCTTTGCCCCCGAAAATGATCGGGCAACGTTCAGGTCTTCGTCCTATCTGGCATTGGCCAAGCAACTTTCGGTGTCCAAGACTCACGTTATCCGAATGGTTCAAGAGGGCGTGGACAAGGGCTATTTCAAAGCGCACTCCAAGACCCGCCTGGAAGTGCTGCCACCCTTCGTCAGCCTGGTAAAGCGGTTCATGGCCTTTTCATTTGCGGTGGGCCTGCATGCTATTGAAATGGGAGCGTAAGGATGCCGGCTCACTTGAAGTTAAGACCCAGGATGCGCAGGTTGCTGTCGCCTGCGGTCACGCAAGCCGAATGGATAGGCATCATTGCCTGGATCGGTATCGGTTGGATCCAGGCCACGCTGTTCGACCTCTGCATGTTGAGTGTCACCCTTGGCCTGTTGCTTGTTTGCCGTGCTCATTCGCTGACGACGAACTTTGTGCTGTGGCGATTGCTCGGGGTGACCTATATCGTGCTGTTGTCCGTAGGGTTCGCCTATGTCATTCACTTGAATCCGCAACTGCGTATCTATGGCTTGCCCTTGGCCGTCACGCTGGTGGTTGGCAGCGCGATTCTGTTTATCAGTGTCCAGGATTATCTGGTCGGCGCGCTGTCGGTGTGGCTCATTCTGTGGTCGCCCATGCAGGCCGAGCTGTATGCAGCAACCCAGGGCTATCTGCTGATATTTTGCGCTTCGTCGGTGTCGATCGGTTTTATCCTCAGTTACTCGTACCTGAAGAACCTGCGCTCGGTGTTGCTGGTGGAAAGCGAGTTTCGCGCCTTGGCCGAGACCGATTACCTGACCTCCATCCTCAACCGGCGCGCGTTCATGCAAAGCTTCGAAAAGTTGCTCGACAGTGGCCAGGGCGGCTACTTCATCATGCTCGACATCGACAGTTTCAAGGCCATGAACGACCGCTATGGCCACGACGTCGGCGACAAGATTCTACGCGCCATGGCGCTCTGCCTGAAAAACGCCAAAGGCAGCTACAGCTTTGGCAGGATCGGCGGGGAAGAATTCGGCGTGCTGTTGCAGGGCGATGACCCGGCGCTTGCCTGCGAGTATGTGCTGGATCTGCTGCAGGCGATCCGTTGCAGCGTCGCGGCGCCGCACAACTACACGTGCAGTGCCGGCATGGCGCGCTTTGCGTCAGGTGACGAACTGTCGATGGTACTCAAGATTGCCGACAAGAACCTGTATGGCGCCAAGCGCAATGGCAAGGACTGTGTGCACCTGGACGGCGCGCCGCTGCGGCCCGTCGCGGCCTGAAGCGCAGCCCGTGTTGTTCAGCGCTGGGCCAGCACACTGGCCAGCAACCCGGGGAAGCGCTCCTCGAGCTCGTCACGCCGCAATGAGTTCATATGGGTGGTGCCCACATTGCGCGTGTTCACAAGGCCCGCGTCGCGCAAGACCCTGAAGTGGTGGGACATGCTGGACTTGGGCCGCCCACCGTCCAGTTCGCCACAGGTGGCTTCGGGCACGCCGGCCAGGCAGCGCACGATGTCCAGGCGCACGGGGTCGCTGAGGGCGTAGAGCAGACGCTCCAGCGTGAGTTCTTGCAGGGTAGGGTGTTTGAAGGCGCGCATGGGGCGAATCATAACAGGGGGGTAGCACTGAATACCATAGTTCGATTACCATCGAACTATCGAATCACACACCCTTCCCATGGAGTCTCTGATGTCCGCGTTATTCGAACCGTTCAAACTAAAAGACGTTACCCTGCGCAATCGCATTGCCATTCCGCCGATGTGCCAATACATGGCCGACGACGGCATGGTCAATGACTGGCACCACGTGCACCTGGCCGGCATGGCCCGCGGCGGGGCCGGCCTGCTGGTGGTCGAGGCCACCGCCGTTGCGCCTGAGGGGCGGATCACCCCAGGCTGCGCCGGTATCTGGAGCGATGCCCATGCCGAGGCGTTCGTGCCGATGGTCAAGGCCATCAAGGCTGCGGGCTCCGTACCGGGTATCCAGATTGCCCACGCCGGGCGCAAAGCCAGCGCCAACCGCCCATGGGAAGGTGACGACCATATCCCGGCGTCCGATGCCCGCAGTTGGGAGACCATCGCCCCGTCGGCGATTGCGTTCGGCGCGAACCTGCCCAACGTCCCGCGTGCCATGACCCTGGAGGATATCGCCCGCGTCCAGCAGGACTTCGTCGATGCCGCCCGGCGTGCCCGTGATGCCGGTTTCGAGTGGATCGAATTGCACTTCGCCCACGGCTACCTGGGCCAGAGCTTTTTCTCCGAACACTCCAACCAGCGCACCGACGCCTACGGCGGCAGCTTCGACAACCGCAGCCGCTTCCTCCTGGAAACCCTGGCCGCCGTGCGTGAAGTCTGGCCGGAAAACCTGCCGCTTACCGCACGTTTTGGCGTGATCGAATACGACGGCCGTGATGAGCAGACCCTCACCGAGTCCATCGAACTGGCCCGCCGCTTCAAGGCCGGTGGCCTGGACCTGCTGAGCGTCAGCGTCGGGTTTACCATTCCCGACACCAACATCCCGTGGGGTCCTGCGTTCATGGGCCCGATTGCCGAGCGTGTGCGCCGCGAGGCGGGCATCCCGGTCACGTCGGCGTGGGGCTTTGGTACGCCGCAACTGGCCGAAGGCGCGCTGCAGGCCGGGCATCTTGACCTGGTGTCGGTGGGCCGCGCGCACCTGGCGGACCCGCATTGGGCGTACTTTGCGGCCAAGGAGCTGGGCGTGGAAAAGTCGTCCTGGACCTTGCCGGCGCCTTATGCGCACTGGTTGGAGCGCTATCGCTGAGCCAGCGGGTTGTAGGGTAACCGCTTTACTGTGGGAGGGGGCTTGCCCCCGATAGCAGTGGGTCAGTCTCAATATTTTTGACTGATACACCGCCATCGGGGGCAAGCCCCCTCCCACATTTTGTTTTTCATCCATCAGACAATCCGCGCCACGCCGTACAAAGCTGATACACGAAAAACAACAAATGAGAACCGATATCAAACGAGAATTGTTTGATATATGATGCGCGGCGAATTCTTGGCAGGTTTGCCGCCCCATCTGGCTCATTCACTAGGTTCAACATCCATGCGTCGTACCCTGATTTCCATTTGTGTGCTTCAGGCGTTTTCGCCGTTCAGTTGGGCAGATAGTGCCCCCACCGAAAAAACCAGCCTTGAGTTGCAAGCGACCACTGTGACCGGCACGGCGGATTTCGAGACGGCTCAAGGACCGGTCAAGGGCTACCACGCCACACGTTCAGCCAGTGCGACGCGTACCGATACATCCATCCATGAAACACCGCAGTCCATTACCGTGGTCTCCAAAGACGTGGTCGAGGACATTGGTGCGACCCGTCTGCAAGATGCGCTCGATTACGCGGGCGGGGTAGGCCGGGCGAATAACTTCGGCGGCCAGGGCCTCACCAGTTTCACCGTGCGCGGTTTTACCACTGCCGAGTTCTATCGCAACGGTTTCCCCGTGAACCGCGGCTACCCGGCCATGCCCGACGCCAACACGATCGAACGTCTTGAAGTGTTGCGCGGCCCGGCGACCATGCTCTACGGCCGGGGCGATCCCGGCGGCACCTTCAACGTGGTGTCCAAGCAGCCGTTGGCCGAGCGTACGGTCACACTGGGCAGCCAACTGGATGATCAAGGCATGAAACGCGGCACTCTGGATGCTTCCGGCCCGCTGGATGAAGACGGCCGCCTGGCCTATCGACTGAATGTGGTGGGCGAGGGCGGCGATACGTTCCGCGACCATGTCTCCACCGAACGCTACGGCGTGGCCCCGGTGCTGACCTGGCAGGCTACCGATGAGACCAAGGTGATCTTCGAAGGCGACTTCATACGTAACAACCACCCGCTGGATCGTGGCCTGACCCGCTTTGCCAACCAGCGCGGCACGCCGTCGCGCGACACCTTCTGGGGTGAAAAATACGCCGGTGATCTGCACAACGATAACAACACGGCGCAGTTGCGCTTTGAGCATCTGCTCAACGACAACTGGACCCTGGGCGGTGGTTTCCAGTGGCTGGACGGCACGATGAAGGGCAATGGCGTGGAGGCCAATAACGCGAGCAGCCTGGGGGCTGACGGCCGCACCCTGCAGCGCAACTTCAACTACCGCAAGCTGGAGTGGACCGACAAGGACTACCAGCTCAATCTGACCGGGCACTTCGCCACTGGCGGTTTCGAGCACACCTTGTTGACTGGCATCGAATACGAGGATTACGACTACAAGTCGATCATCCAGCGTTCCAGCGCTGCTTTCCCGATCGATATCTTCAACCCGGTCTACGGCCAGCCACGTCCGGCGCTGACCCGCACGCCGACCCACGATAAAGAAAACCTCAAGACCTATGCGGTCTTCGTCCAGGACCAGGTCGCGCTGACCGAACGATTGAAAGTCCTCGCGGGCGCACGCCTTGAGCGTTTCGAGCACCAGTACGAATCCTACGTGGCGGGCGTTAAACCGTGGAACGCGGCCGACAACGCGGTCACCCCGCGCGTCGGCGTGATGTATGACCTGACCGACACCGTCGCGATCTACGCCGATGCCGCGCGTTCCTTCAAGCCGAACACCGGTGCCAGCCGTCAAGGTGGCGGGTTCGAGCCGGAGAAGGGCAAGTCCTATGAGATGGGCGTGAAATGGGAAGCGCTGGATAAACAGCTGAGCGTCGATGCGGCGATCTATCAGATCGAAAAGAAGAACGTCCAGGGCGTCGACCCGCTCGACTCTGCCTTCAACGTGGCGACCGGTCAGGTGCGCAGCCGTGGTTTCGACCTGAACGTGGCCGGTAACCTCACGCCTGAATGGCGGATGATCGGCGGCTATGCCTATGTGGACGCCGCCGTTACCAAGGACACGGCGGTTCGTACCGGCACGCGTCTGGCCAACATCCCGCGCAATAGCTTCAGCCTGCTCAACGTGTATGAATTCCAGGATGGCGCACTCAAGGGCCTCGGCCTTGGCGCCGGTGGCAAATACGTGGCTGATCGTGCCGGGCAGACCACCAACTCCACCTTCACCATGGACGCGTACACGGTGGTCGATCTGCTCGGTTACTACAAGGTCAACGAGAACGTGCGGCTCAACCTGGATGTGAAGAACCTGTTCAACCGTGAATACGAAGAGGGCTCGTTCCAGAACTTCTATGCCTACCCGGGCGAGCCGCGCACGGTGCAGGTCGGAATCGCCTACACCCTCTGACGCTGTACACAGTGCAAATGTGGGAGGGGGCTTGCCCCCGATAGCGGTGGGTCAGTCAGATTATCGAGTACTGATACACCGTCATCGGGGGCAAGCCCCCTCCCACATTTGATCTCATTTACACCCAGGGCCCGTTACAACGGCGTCAACACATTCATCACCGTATCCAGCGCCACTCGCGTGTCATCCAGCTGCACCAGCGAAGCATGCCGCGCGCCCAGTGCATCACGGTTTTTTATCGCAGTCAGAATCGCCTTGTGCCGGGGCAGGCTCAGGCCCTGGATGTCCGGGCGGCGGTTGGTGATGTTGATCGATTCGCGCAACGGCAGCGAGAGCATGTTGCACATGTAGGCGAGCAGGTCGTTGCGGGTGGCGTCGGCAATCGCGCGGTGAAAGTCCAGGTCGGCCTGCAACAGCTCGTCGTGGGTCTTGGCGGTTTCCATGCCCTGGTAGGCGTGTTCGATGGTGGCGATGTCTTCATCGGTGGCGGTGGTCGCGGCCATGGCGGCGATTTCCGGTTCGAGAATGCGCCGCACCCCGGCCAGAGTATTGAAAAATTCACTGTGGGGCGTGGACTGCATCAACCAGGACAGCACGTCCGGGTCGAGCAGGTGCCATTTCAGGCGTGGCCGCACCACGGCGCCCACCCTGGGCTTGGAATACACCAGGCCCTTGGCGCTGAGCACCCGCGTTGCCTCGCGGAGCACCGAACGGCTGACCTTGTATTCCTCGCACAGCGTAGCTTCCATGGGCAGTCTTTCTTCCGGCTTGAAGCGACCGGAAACGATGTGCATGCCCAAGTCCTGAACGATCTGGGCATGCATGCTCTTGCGCGGCTTGGGCGGCTGGTGATCCATAACGACGGGCAGGCTCTGGCTTAGATTCGCCGCATCATAGCATCCCAATTAGTGGGAATGCCGTGGGACTTCGGCGCCACGGCAGCCCACCAGGAAGTCGAAGTCGCAGCCCTGGTCGGCCTGCAGCACATGGTCGATGTACAGCTGGCGATAGCCGCCGACGATGAGTTTTTCGGTGGGCGCCAGGTCCGCCATGCGCGCCGCCAGCTCTGCGTCGGGGATGTCCAGGTGCAGACGGCCGTTGGCGCAGTCCAGTTCGATCCAATCGCCTTCCTTCACCGCGGCCAACGGCCCGCCGGCAGCGGCTTCCGGGGCCACGTGCAGCACCACCGTGCCGTAAGCGGTGCCGCTCATGCGCGCATCGGAAATGCGCACCATATCCGTCACGCCCTGGGCCAGCAGCTTGGCCGGCAGGCCCATGTTGCCGACTTCGGCCATGCCTGGGTAACCCTTGGGCCCGCAGTTTTTCATGACCAGGATCGAGTTGGCGTCCACGTCCAGCTCCGGGTCGTTGATGCGTGCCTTGTACATGTCGAAGTTTTCGAACACTACCGCGCGGCCACGGTGCTGCATCAGCTCCGCGCTGGCGGCGGAGGGCTTGAGCACCGCACCCAGGGGCGCCAGGTTGCCGCGCAGCACGCAGATGCCACCGTCGGCGCGGATCGGGTTGTCGAGGGTGCGGATCACTTCATCCTGGCCGTAGATCGGCGAATCCTTGGTGTTCTCGCCCAGGGACTTGCCATTCACGGTCAAGGCATTCGGGTGCGGGATCAGGTTGGCTTCACCGAGACGGCGCAATACGGCGGGCAGGCCGCCGGCGTAGTAGAACTCTTCCATCAGGAAGCGCCCCGACGGCTGCAAGTCGACGATGGTCGGCATGCCGCGCCCGATGCGGGTCCAGTCATCCAGGTCGAGCTCGACGCCGATGCGCCCGGCGATGGCTTTCAAGTGAATCACCGCGTTGGTCGAACCGCCAATGGCGGCGTTCACGCGGATCGCGTTTTCGAAGGCTTCCTTGGTGAGGATCTTCGAGAGTTTCAAATCTTCGCGCACCATCTCCACCGCGCGCATGCCCGACATGTGCGCCAGTACATAACGCCGCGCATCCACCGCCGGGATCGCCGCGTTGTGGGGCAGGGACGTACCCAGCGCCTCGGCCATGCAGGCCATGGTCGACGCGGTGCCCATGGTGTTGCAGGTGCCCGCCGAGCGCGACATGCCGCCTTCGGCCGCAAGGAAATCATCCAGGGTAATAGTGCCGGCCTTGACCTGTTCGCTGAGCTGCCACACCACCGTGCCCGAGCCGATGTCCTGGCCCTTGTGCTTGCCGTTGAGCATCGGCCCGCCGGTGACGACGATAGCCGGCACATCGCAACTGGCGGCGCCCATCAGCAGCGCCGGGGTGGTTTTGTCGCAGCCGGTCAGCAGCACCACGCCGTCAATCGGGTTGCCGCGAATCGCTTCTTCCACGTCCATGCTCGCCAGGTTGCGCGTGAGCATGGCGGTAGGGCGCAGGTTGGATTCGCCATTGGAGAACACCGGGAATTCCACCGGGAAGCCACCGGCTTCGATCACGCCGCGTTTGACGTGCTCGGCGATCTGGCGGAAATGCGCGTTGCACGGGGTCAGCTCCGACCAGGTGTTGCAGATGCCGATGATCGGCTTGCCATGGAACTGATGGTCGGCAATGCCCTGGTTCTTCATCCAGCTGCGGTACATGAAGCCGTTCTTGTCGGCAGTACCGAACCACTGGGCGGAGCGTAGGCCGGGCTTTTTATCAGACATGATCGATTCTCTTATTGTATGACTATATGTTCTAACCGTGGCTAAACATAAGCGCAAAGACCAAGCTTTGGAAGAGTTGTTTTGTAAATAGTCCTACTATATAGTCTTTCTCAACTGAGGTATGACCCTGGCGGATTTTCGCGAGAGGCGTCCCCCGAGCTTCTATAAAAACAACAATCGGAGATCGACCCCATGAGCCAGGAACTGCGGCTTATTCGGCGCATCACGCTGAAACTGATTCCCTTCCTGATCCTGCTGTACCTGATTGCCTACGTGGACCGTTCCGCCGTGGGTTTCGCCAAGCTGCACATGGGCGCCGACGTCGGCATCGGCGATGCGGCCTATGGCCTGGGCGCGGGGTTGTTCTTCATTGGCTACTTCCTGTTCGAGATTCCCAGCAACCTGATGCTCGACCGCTTCGGCGCGCGGCGCTGGTTTGCGCGCATCATGATCACCTGGGGCACCATCACCATCGGCATGGCCTTTGTGCAGGGGCCGCACAGCTTCTACGTGATGCGCTTTCTGCTCGGCGCGGCCGAGGCGGGGTTCTTTCCGGGCGTGCTGTACTACATCACCCAGTGGTTCCCCGTGCGCCATCGCGGCAAGATCCTCGGGCTGTTCATTCTCTCCCAACCCATCGCCATGATGATCACCGGCCCGGTGTCCGGTGGCCTGCTGGGCATGGACGGCATCCTCGGCCTGCACGGCTGGCAGTGGCTGTTTATCGTGATCGGCACCCCGGCGATCCTGCTGACCTGGCCGGTGCTGCGCTACCTGCCGGACGGTCCCAAACAGGTCAAGTGGATGAGCGCGGAAGAAAAGGCCTGGCTCACGGGTGAGTTGGACAAAGACCTGCAAGCCTACGGCCAGACCCGCCACGGCAACCCGCTGCATGCGCTGAAAGACAAGCGCGTGTTGCTGCTGGCGCTGTTCTACCTGCCGGTGACCTTGAGCATCTACGGCCTGGGCCTGTGGCTGCCGACCTTGATCAAGCAGTTCGGCGGCAGCGACCTCACCACCGGCTTTATCTCCGCCGTGCCCTACATTTTCGGCATCATTGGTTTGCTGATCATTCCGCGCAGTTCCGACCGTTTGAATGATCGCTACGGCCACCTCGCCGTGCTCTATGTGCTGGGCGCCATCGGCCTGTTCTCAAGTGCCTGGCTGAGTGCGCCGGTGCTGCAAATGGCGGCGCTGTGCCTGGCGGCATTCGCCATGTTTTCCTGCACGGCGGTGTTCTGGACCCTGCCGGGGCGCTTCTTCGCCGGCGCCAGTGCGGCGGCCGGTATCGCCTTGATCAATTCGGTGGGCAACCTGGGCGGCTATATCGGCCCGTTCGTGATCGGTGCGCTCAAGGAATACACCGGCAACCTGGCGTCGGGCTTGTACTTTCTGTCTGCGGTGATGGTGTTCGGGCTGGTGTTGACCGGCGTGGTCTACCGCGTGCTGGAGCGCAAGCATGTACTGCCTGTCGACCAATTCGCCGCCAGTGCCCGTGGCGCTACACGATCTTAATCTGGAGAACATTCATGCGTTTAGTTCAGTTCGAGTCAAGCAATGGCGAACGCCGCGTCGGCGTTGTCGAGGGCAGCCAACTGCGTGAGGTGCGCACGGCGCGCAGCGTGCGCGAGTTGGCCCTGGCCGCCATCGAAGCGGGCGTGGGCCTGGAACAACAGGTGA
Organism: Pseudomonas orientalis; assembly: GCF_001439815.1. Lineage (GTDB taxonomy): Bacteria > Pseudomonadota > Gammaproteobacteria > Pseudomonadales > Pseudomonadaceae > Aquipseudomonas > Aquipseudomonas orientalis. The sequence goes on from NZ_JYLM01000002.1 coordinate 69,059, forward strand.
ACAGCCTCGGTCTGGGCGACAGCCACGACTACGCACGCCTGCTGGCCGACCTGAAGGTCCTGCCGCCGCTGGATCACCCGGACCCTGCGCACATGCTGATCAGCGGCACCGGCTTGACGCACCTGGGCAGCGCCTCGGCACGCGACAAGATGCACCAGGCCGGCGACGAGACCGCCTTGACCGACACCATGCGTATCTTCAAATGGGGCGTGGAGGGCGGCAAACCAGCCGCTGGCCACGCGGGCGTGCAACCGGAGTGGTTCTACAAGGGCGACGGCAGCACCGTCGTGCGCCCGGGCGCCGCCTTCCCGGTGCCGCCGTTTGCCGAAGATGCCGGTGAAGAGCCGGAAATCGGCGGCCTTTACGTCATCGGCCCGGACAGCAAGCCCTATCGTGTGGGCTTTGCGGTGGGCAACGAGTTCTCCGACCACATCATGGAGCGCAAGAACTACCTGTACCTGGCCCATTCCAAACTGCGCAGTTGCAGCTATGGCCCCGAGGTGCGCGTGGGCGACTTGCCCCAGCATTTGTCGGGCACCAGCCGTATCCTGCGCAACGGCGAGGAAATCTGGCGGAACGAATTCCTCAGTGGCGAGGCCAATATGTGCCACAGCCTGGAAAACCTCGAATACCACCATTTCAAATACCGCCAGTTCCTCAAGCCCGGCGATGTGCATATTCACTTCTTCGGCACCGCCACGCTGTCATTTGCCGACGGTATACGTACCCAGGCCGGCGACGTGTTCGAGATCAGCCAGGCTGAGTTCGGCGCGCCGCTGGTCAACCGTGTCGGCAGCAGCGATGCGGCATTCGAACCCGGTAACGTCATCACCCTTTAAAGGAGAGCCTCATGACCCAGTATCTCGGCCACAACTACATCGGCGGCCAGCGCAGCGCCAAGGGCAGCGTCAAGCTGCAAAGCGTCGACGCGACCACTGGCGAAGCCTTGCCCCAGGATTTCTACCAGGCCACCCCGGAAGAAGTCGACGCCGCCGCCAAGGCCGCCGCGCAGGCGTATCCCGCCTACCGCGCGTTGAGTGCGGCGCGGCGCGCGCAGTTCCTCGATGCGATCGCCGACGAACTGGATGCCCTGAGTGACAATTTCGTTGAGTTGGTATGCCGCGAAACCGCCTTGCCGGCCGCGCGTATCAAAGGCGAGCGTGGGCGTACCAGCGGCCAGATGCGCCTGTTCGCCAACGTGTTGCGCCGTGGAGATTTCTACGGTGCGCGCATCGACAAGGCACTGCCTGATCGCCAGCCGCTGCCGCGCCCGGACCTGCGCCAATACCGCATCGGCCTAGGCCCGGTGGCGGTGTTCGGCGCGAGCAACTTCCCGCTGGCGTTTTCCACGGCCGGTGGCGATACCGCAGCGGCTCTGGCGGCAGGCTGTCCGGTGGTGTTCAAAGCCCACAGCGGCCATATGGCGACGGCTGAACAGGTCGCCGATGCAATCATTCGCGCCGCGCAAGCGACCGAGATGCCGGCCGGTGTGTTCAACATGATCTTTGGCGGCGGCGTCGGCGAAGCGCTGGTCAAGCACCCGGCGATCCAGGCGGTGGGCTTTACCGGCTCGCTCAAGGGCGGTCGTGCCCTGTGTGACATGGCGGCAGCGCGCCCGCAACCGATCCCGGTGTTTGCCGAGATGTCGAGCATCAACCCGGTGATTGTATTGCCCCAGGCCCTCACCGCACGGGCTGAAAGCGTGGCCCGCGACCTGACCGCTTCGGTGGTGCAAGGCTGCGGCCAGTTCTGCACCAACCCTGGCCTGGTGATCGGCATCGCTTCGCCCGAATTCACCGCATTTACCCAGCAAGTGGCGCAACTGATCGGCGAGCAGCCGGCGCAGACCATGCTCAACGCCGGCACCCTGGGCAGCTACGGCAAGGGCCTGGAAAAGCTGCTGTCCCACCCCGGGATCGAGCACCTGGCAGGCAGCGCGCAATCGGGCAACCAGGCGCAGCCGCAACTGTTCAAGGCTGATGTACGCCTGTTGATCGATGGCGACGAAGTGCTGCAGGAAGAAGTCTTCGGCCCCACCACGGTGTTTGTCGAAGTCGCCGACCAGGCCCAGCTCAGCGCCGCCTTGCATGGCCTGCACGGGCAGTTGACCGCCACCATCATTGGCGAACCGGCCGACCTGCAACAGTTCGCCGAGCTGACGCCGCTGCTGGAGCAGAAAGTCGGGCGCATCCTGCTCAACGGCTACCCCACCGGTGTGGAAGTCTGCGATTCGATGGTGCACGGCGGGCCGTATCCGGCCACCTCCGATGCCCGTGGCACCTCGGTCGGCACCTTGGCCATCGATCGTTTCCTGCGCCCGGTATGCTTCCAGAACTACCCTGACAGCCTGCTGCCCGACGCGCTGAAGAACGCCAACCCGCTGCGTATCCAGCGGCTGGTGGATGGCGCGCCGTCACGCGAATCGCTGTAACGCGTACCTGAGAACAGCCACGCTCAAGGAGGCATCATGTCGTTTCACGCTGTCACCGCGCATCGCGCGCAACTGGGGGAGGGCCCGTTCTGGGACGCGCCCACCCAGGCGCTGTACTGGGTCAATATCGCCGGCAAACAGGCGCTGCGCCTGATGGACGGGCAGTTGCGCATCTGGCAATTACCCGAACACGTCTCGGCGTTCATTCCCTGTGAAAGCGGCGATGCGCTGGTGACCTTGAGCAGCGGCGTGTATCGCCTCGACCTGGCCACCGAAGCCCTGACGCTGCTGTGCGTGGCCGACCCGCAAGCCGGCAACCGTGGCAATGAAGCGCGCTGCGATGCCCAGGGCCGACTGTGGCTGGGCACCATGCAGAACAATATCGGCGAGCAGGGTGAAGACCTGCCCATCACGCGACGCTCCGGCGGCCTGTTTCGCATCGATGCCGATGCGACGGTCACGCCGTTGCTGAGCGGGCTGGGCATTCCCAATACCTTGCTGTGGAACGAGGAGGGTAGCCAGGTGCACTTTGGCGACAGCATGGATGGCACGCTCTATCAGCATTCGATCCAAGCCGATGGCCAGCTTGCACCCTCACAGGTGTGGTTCGGCCCGCACGAACGCGGCGGGCCGGACGGCTCGGCCATGGACGCGCAAGGCTATATCTGGAACGCGCGCTGGGACGGCAGTTGCCTGCTGCGCCTTGCACCTGACGGTCAGGTGGACCGCATTATCGAACTGCCGGTCAGCCGTCCCACCAGTTGCGTGTTCGGTGGACCCAACCTTACCACTCTGTATATCACCAGTGCCGCCAGCCCTCTGGGTCACCCCCTGGACGGTGCGGTACTGGCGATTGAAGTTGATGTACCTGGAAAACCTTGCACTCGCTTTGCCGGATAAACCCTGTAGGAGCGAGCTTGCTCGCGAAAAACGTCAACGATAACGCGTTCGTCCTGGATGAACGCGGTGCTCTCAGGTTTTTCGCGAGCAAGCTCGCTCCTACACAAAAACACAAAACAACAACAAGGAGTCACCCGTATGAATCGTCGTCGTGGTTTGCGTTCCCTGTGCTGCGCCGCTGTGGCGGTCTCGGCCATGAGCTTGAGCGGCCTGTTGCTGGCCGCTGAAGAAGTGAAGATCGGTTTCCTGGTCAAGCAGGCCGAGGAACCGTGGTTCCAGACCGAATGGGCCTTCGCCGAAAAAGCCGGCAAGGAACACGGTTTCACCGTGATCAAGATCGCCGTACCCGACGGCGAGAAAACCCTTTCAGCCATCGACAGCCTGGCGGCCAACGGCGCCAAGGGCTTTGTTATCTGCCCTCCGGACGTGTCCCTGGGCCCGGCAATTGTCGCCAAGGCCAAGGCCAATGGCCTCAAAGTGATCGCCGTGGATGACCGTTTCGTCGACGCCAAAGGCGCCTTTATGGAAGACGTGCCGTACCTGGGCATGGCCGCGTTCGAAGTCGGCCAGAAGCAGGGCGCCGCCATGGCCGCTGAAGCGAAGAAACGCGGCTGGGACTGGAAGGACACCTACGCGGTGATCAACACCTTCAACGAACTCGACACCGGCAAGAAACGCACCGACGGCTCGATCAAATCCCTGGAAGAAGCCGGCATTCCCAAGGACCACATCCTTACCGCCGCGCTTAAAACCCTCGACGTGCCCGGCAGCATGGACGCCACCAACTCGGCCCTGGTCAAGCTGCCCAGCGGTGCGAAAAACCTGATCATCGGCGGCATGAACGACAACACCGTGCTCGGCGGCGTACGCGCCACTGAAAGCGCCGGCTTCAAGGCCGCCAACGTGATCGGCATCGGCATCAATGGCACCGACGCCATTGGTGAGCTCAAGAAGAAAGACAGCGGCTTCTTCGGCTCGATGCTGCCCAGCCCGCATATCGAGGGCTACAACACCGCGCTGATGATGTACGAGTGGGTCACCAAAGGCACTGAACCGCCGAAGTACACCGCCATGGACGAAGTGACCCTGATCACGCGCGCCAACTTCCAGGAAGAGCTGACCAAGATCGGGCTGTGGAAATGACCGCTGCCGCCTTGCGATTCGACGGCATCGGCAAAACCTTTCCCGGGGTCAAGGCGCTGGATGGCATCAGCTTCACCGCGCACCCGGGGCAAGTGCACGCCCTGATGGGCGAGAACGGTGCGGGTAAATCGACGCTGCTGAAGATCCTCGGCGGCGCCTACATCCCCAGCAGCGGCACGGTGCAGATCGGCGAGCAGACCATGGCCTTCAAATGCGCTGCCGACAGCATTGCCAGCGGCGTCGCGGTGATTCACCAGGAGCTGCACCTGGTACCGGAAATGACCGTGGCCGAGAACCTGTTTCTCGGGCATTTACCGTCGCGGTTTGGCGTGGTCAACCGCAGCCTGCTGCGCCAGCAGGCGCTGGCGTGTCTCAAGGGCCTGGCCGATGAAATCGATCCCGAGGAGAAACTCGGGCGTCTGTCCCTGGGCCAGCGCCAACTGGTGGAAATCGCCAAGGCACTGTCCCGTGGCGCCCATGTGATTGCCTTCGATGAACCGACCAGCAGCCTTTCGGCGCGGGAAATCGACCGCCTGATGGCGATCATCACGCGCCTGCGCGATGAGGGCAAAGTGGTGCTCTACGTGTCGCACCGCATGGAAGAGGTGTTCCGTATCTGCAATGCGGTGACGGTGTTCAAGGACGGTCGCTTCGTGCGTACCTTCGAGGACATGAGCGCGCTGAGCCACGATCAGTTGGTGACCTGCATGGTCGGCCGGGATATCCAGGACATCTATGACTACCGTCCGCGCGAGCATGGCGACGTCGCCCTGAAGGTCGATGGCCTGCTCGGCCCTGGCCTGCGCGAACCGATCAGTTTCCAGGTGTGCAAAGGCGAAATCCTCGGCCTGTTCGGATTGGTGGGGGCCGGACGCACGGAGCTGTTCAGGTTGCTCAGCGGCCTGGAGCGGGCCAGCGCCGGCAACCTGGAGCTGTGCGGTGAGCCGCTGCAATTGCGCTCACCGCGCGATGCCATCGCGGCCGGCGTGCTGCTGTGCCCGGAAGACCGCAAGAAGGAGGGCATCATTCCGCTGTCCAGCGTCGCCGAGAACATCAATATCAGTGCACGTGGCGCGCATTCGGCGTTCGGCTGGCTGTTGCGCGATGGCTGGGAAAAGGGCAACGCCGAACATCAGATCAAGGCGATGAAGGTCAAGACCCCGAACTCGGCACAGAAGATCATGTACCTGTCCGGCGGCAACCAGCAGAAGGCCATTCTCGGCCGCTGGCTGTCGATGCCGATGAAGGTGCTGCTGCTGGACGAACCCACGCGCGGCATCGACATCGGCGCCAAGGCCGAGATCTACCAGATCATCCACAACCTCGCGGCGCAGGGCATTGCGGTGATCGTGGTGTCCAGCGACCTGATGGAGGTGATGGGCATTTCCGACCGCATCCTGGTGCTGTGCGAAGGCGCCATGCGCGGTGAACAACTGCGCGAAAACGCGACTGAATCCAACCTGCTGCAGCTGGCCTTGCCGCGCGGCCTGGCGAACTGAGAGACGACCATGACCATTCAAAACAACGCGTTGCCCTCGGCACGCAAACCCCTCGATCTGCGCGCCTTGCTCGACAACTGGGCCATGCTGCTGGCGGCGGTGGGCATCTTTGTGCTGTGTGCCTTGCTGATCGACAACTTCCTCTCGCCGCTGAACATGCGCGGGCTGGGCCTGGCGATTTCCACGGTGGGCATTGCCGCGTGCACCATGCTGTTCTGCCTGGCGTCGGGGCATTTCGACTTGTCGGTGGGCTCGGTGATTGCCTGCGCCGGTGTGGTGGCGGCGATTGTGATGCGCGACACCGACAGCGTGATGCTGGGCATCGGCGCGGCGCTGTTGATGGGCCTGATGGTGGGCTTGATCAACGGCATCGTGATTGCCAAGCTGCGGGTCAACGCGTTGATCACCACCTTGGCGACCATGCAGATCGTGCGTGGCCTGGCTTATATCTTTGCCGACGGCAAAGCGGTGGGCGTGTCCCAGGATCAGTTCTTCGTGTTCGGCAACGGCCAGCTGTTCGGCGTGCCGGTGCCGATCCTGATCACCATCGTGTGCTTTCTGTTCTTCGGCTGGTTGCTCAATTACACCACCTACGGGCGCAACACCATGGCCATCGGCGGTAACCCGGAAGCGGCATTGCTGGCCGGCGTGAACGTTGATCGCACCAAGATCCTGATCTTCGCCGTGCACGGTTTGATCGGCGCGTTGGCCGGGGTGATCCTCGCCTCGCGCATGACCTCCGGCCAACCGATGATCGGCCAGGGCTTCGAGCTGACGGTGATTTCGGCCTGTGTGCTGGGCGGGGTGTCATTGAGTGGCGGTATCGGCATGATCCGCCATGTGATCGCCGGGGTGTTGATCCTGGCGATCATCGAGAACGCGATGAACCTGAAGAACATCGATACCTTCTACCAGTACGTGATCCGCGGCTCGATCCTGCTGCTGGCCGTGGTCATCGACCGTATGAAACAACGCTGAGTTATGCCATGTGAGGACTAAATGTGGGAGGGGGCTTGCCCCCGATAGCGGTGGGTCAGTTGATGCATCTGTAGCTGACCCACCGCAATCGGGGGCAAGCCCCCTCCCACAGTTTTAATTGGCGCTGAATTTGAAGACGGTGTTCTGGGTGTAGGTTTGCCCTGGGTTCAAGCGAGTCGAGGCAAAACCAGGCTGGTTAGGCGCATCCGGAAAATGCTGGGTCTCCAGGGTGAACCCGCTCCAATGCGGGTACGCCTTGCCGCCCTTGCCCTTCATCGAACCGTCCAGGAAGTTGCTGGTATAGAACTGCACCCCAGGCTCGCTGGTGTAGAGCTGCAGGCGTCGACCCGACTCAGGATCATGCACCTCGGCGGCCAGTTGCTTCACATCGCCTTTGGTATCCAGCGCCCAGTTGAAATCGAACCCGCCCTGTTTCGGTTCGGCAAACTTGAGCTGCGGATGGTCGTCCTTGATGTGCTGGCCGATGGCGGTAGGCTTGAGGAAGTCCATCGGCGTGCCCTTGACCGGCGCCAGTTCGCCGGTGGGGATCAGGGTGGCGTTCACCGGTGTGTAATGGCTGGCGTGCAGGGTGGCGACCTGCTTGAGGATGTCGCCGTTGCCGGCGCCGGCCAGGTTGAAGTAGCTGTGGTTGGTGAGGTTGAGCACGGTCGGTTTGTCGGTGGTGGCGGTGTAGTCGATGTGCAGTTCGTTCTTGTCGTTCAGGCGGTAGGTGACTTCGGTTTTCAGGTTACCGGGGAAACCCATCTCGCCGTCCTTGGACAGGTAACTGAGCTTCACGCCGACTGAGTCCTTGTCCTTGACCGATTCGGCTTTCCATACCTGCTTGTCGAAGCCCTGGGCGCCGCCATGCAGCGAGTTGGGGCCGTCGTTGAGCGGCACCTGGAAGCGTTTGCCGTCGAGCTCGAAAGCACCGCCGGCCAGGCGATTGCCGAAGCGGCCAATGGTCGCGCCGAAAAACGCGGTGCCGGCCTGGTAGCCCTGCACGTCGTCAAAACCCAGCACCACGTCGTCGACCTTGCCGTGTTTGTCCGGCACCTTCAGCGACTGCAGCACACCGCCGTAGGTAATCACCGTGGCTTGCATGCCATGGCTGTTGCGCAACACATATTGTTCGACAGGGGTGCCGTCATTGGTTTTGCCAAAGGGTTTGTTTTCGCTGCTCAGGCCGGCGGCCTGGGCGCCGCCGCTGGCGATCAACATGGACAGCGCCAGGCCGGACAGCAGGTATCGAGGGTGCTTCATGGTCGAACTTCCTTTTGTTGTTTTAGGATTGAATAGTTCTACTAATGTGCGATATTTCGTCACTTGGACAGCGAATTTATAGCCTTTAACGCCGATTTCGTAAAATAAAATAAGACTAATTGATCGAGGCATCACGTTATGAGTACTGAGCACGCCCTGTATCCCGACCTCAAGGGCAAGACCGTAATGATCTCCGGCGGGGCTTCCGGGATCGGCGAATTCATGGTGCGGGCCTTCGCGGCCCAAGGCGCCAAGGTGGCCTTTGTGGACCGCGCACAAAGCCAGGGCGAACGCCTGGCGGCGTTGCTCAATTCCAAGGGGCATACCGTCGAGTTCGAATGCTGCGATATCACCGACGAGATTGGCTATCGCGCCGCGATCGGGCGCTTCGAGCACTCCCTGGGCCCGATCACGGTGCTGGTCAACAACGCCGCGAACGATGTGCGCCACAGCCTGGAAGAAATCGATTCGGACATGTTCGACCGCCTGATCGCGGTCAACCTGAAGCACGCCTTCTTCGCGGCCAAGGCCGTGGTGCCGATGATGAAACACGAAGGTGGCGGCTCGATCATCAACCTGGGCTCCGTCGGCTGGATGATGGCCTCGGCCGGCTACCCGGTGTACGCCGCCAGCAAGGCCGCCGCCCATGGCATGACCCGCGGCCTGGCCCGGGAGCTGGGGCCGCACCGCATCCGCATCAACACCCTGGTGCCGGGCTGGGTGATGACGGAAAAACAATTGTCCATGTGGGTGGACGACGCAGCCCGTGAGCTGATCGCCCGCAGCCAGTGCCTGCCCGGCAGCGTGATGCCGGAGCATATTGCCAATATGGCGCTGTTTTTGGCTTCCGACGCCTCGGCGATGTGTTCGGCGCAGAACTTTATCGTCGATGGTGGCTGGGTATAGGCCCACGCCGCGGTCCAAATGTGGGAGGGGGCTTGCCCCCGATGGCGGTGTACCAATCAACATATAAGCCGGCTGACAAACCGCTATCGGGGGCAAGCCCCCTCCCACATTTGAACAGTGGTGCTTATGAAGGCCGCGTGCTGCTCCAGGCCTTCATATCGAACGCCTCGCCGCGCCGGGCGGCTGTCCGGTAATGCGCTTGAAGGCACGGCTGAACGCCGCCTGGGAGGTGTAGCCGAGGCGCTGCGCCACGGTTTCGATGGGCATGCGCTCCAGAGTCAGCCATTGGCTGGCCAGGCGCATGCGCAGTTGCGTGGCGTAACGCAGCGGCGGTACGCCGAGGACGGCCTGGAAGCGATCGGCGAACACCGAGCGTGAGGTATGACATTGGGCGGCAAGCTCCGCCACGCTCCACTCGTGGCCCGGTTGCTGGTGCAGGGCGAGCAGGGCGCGGGCCAGGCGCGGGTCGCGCAATGCCGCCGCCAGGCCCGAGGCGTTGCCACAGGCGCACTCGACCCAGCCCCGTACGATCATCGCCGCCACCACATCGGCGAGGCGCGCGAGAATACCGGCATAACCCACGCGCGCCGTGGACACTTCGCGTTCCATGACCGCCAGGATCGGCATCAGTCCCGGGTAACGCTGGCCTGTTGCATCAATCAGCATCAAGGCCGGCATCAGGTTGCCCAGGCCCTGGAGGCTGCCGAGCTCGAACTCCATGCAGGCACTGAACAACAGCCTGTCGGGGACGGTATCGGGTGACGCATCCACGGCGCAGACGGTATCCCCCAACGGCGCGCTGTCGAACTGGCTGATGTCCTGCACAGCGGCATCCGCTGTGGACAGCAACGCGTGCGCGCCGCCATGGGACACGAACACGGCGTTGCCGGCCGACAGTGCGAAAAGGCTGCCGTCTTCGGCGCGCAGCGTGGCGTTACCGGCCGCGAGGAAGTGGAAATAGGCGTGGCCCGGCCTGGCGTCAAAACCGATGCCGAACGTAGGCCCGGCCTGGATGCGCCGGTACTGCACACCCCGCAGGCGCATGCCGCGCAGCAACTCATTGATCAGGTCGGAGGAAGCGGTGAAAGCGTCCACTGCAGTCATATTCGGGGTTTCAGTCAAGAATTCAAGGTTCTGCATCATAGATCATCCTGATGGGCCTACCTAGACTGAGCGCCACGTAAATGACTGGAGGAGACTTGTTATGACCGATTGTGCAGCCCGTGCGCCTGCGGGCATTGTGGCGGAGCCGGCCTGGCTGGCGGTATTTTCCCTGGCGATGGGGGTGTTCGGCTTGCTCACGGCTGAGTACTTGCCGGCCAGCCTGTTGACGCCGATGGCCCTGGACCTGGGCGTTACAGAGGCGCTGGCCGGGCAAGCCGTCACGGTGACGGCGGTGGTCGCGCTGTTCGCCGGTTTGCTGGTGCCGGGGCTGACCCGTGGTATCGACCGACGCATCGTGCTGCTGGGCTTTTCCACGCTGATGATCGCCTCCAACCTGCTGGTGGCGTTGTCCTCGAGCCTGACGGTGCTGTTGTTGATGCGCATCCTGCTGGGCATCGCCCTTGGCGGTTTCTGGAGCATGGCGGCGGCGGTGGCGATGCGCCTGGTGCCTGCGGCGTCCTTGCCCCGTGCGCTGTCGATCATTTTCAGCGGCATCGCGCTGGGCACCGTGGTCGCCGTGCCGCTGGGCAGCTACCTGGGTGGCCTGTACGGCTGGCGCAGTGCGTTTATCGCGGCGGCCGCCGTCGGCCTGGTGACCCTGGCGTTCCAGTCGTTCACGCTGCCGCGCCTGGCACCCAATGGCACCGCGCGCCTGCGCACCGTGTTGCATGTGCTGCAGCGCCCCGGCATCGCCATGGGCATGTTCGGCTGCGTGCTGGTGCACACCGCGCATTTCGCGCTGTTCACCTATATCCGGCCGTTCCTGGAAAGCACCACCGGGGTCGGTACCGAAGGGCTGGCGCTGATGCTGCTGGGTTTTGGCGTAGCGAATTTTGCCGGCACGCTGTTCGCCGGTTGGTTGCTGGTGCGCTACCCACGGGCAACACTGGTGTTGATGCCGGTGCTGGTGGGCATTGCGGCACTGGCGCTGGTCTGGCTGCCTGCGTCACTGCCGACCCAGGCGCTGCTTCTGGCGCTATGGGGCATGGCGTTTGGCGGCGTGCCGGTGGCGTGGTCGAACTGGGTGGCGCGAGCGGTACCGGACCAGGCCGAAAGTGCCGGCGGCATGGTGGTCGCGTCGGTGCAGTCGGCCATCGCCGCAGGCGCTGCCGGTGGCGGGTTGATGTTCAGCGTCAGCGGCATTGGTGGCGTGTTTGTCGGGGCGGGTGTGTTGATACTGTTCGCGGCCTTGCTTATTGCACTGCGTGTGCAGGTACCAGGGCCAGAAGGTGACCGAAGTGTGACGCGCCATCAGTCTTTGGTTTAGTCTGAAACCCTTCGTTGATCGCAAACGCCCCCAGGAGCACTGAGCATGACTGACTACGTACCCCCCAAGGTCTGGACCTGGGACGCCGAAAGCGGCGGCACCTTCGCCAGCATCAACCGGCCCATCGCCGGCGCCACCCATGAAAAAGCGTTGCCGGTGGGCAAGCACCCCTTGCAGTTGTATTCCCTGGCCACGCCCAACGGGCAGAAGGTCACCATCCTGCTCGAAGAGTTGTTGGCCCTCGGGCACACCGGCGCCGAATACGACGCCTGGCTGATCAAGATCGGCGACGGTGACCAGTTCGGCAGCGGCTTCGTGGGCGTCAACCCGAACTCGAAGATTCCGGCGTTGATGGATCACAGCGGCGCGACGCCGATCCGCGTGTTCGAGTCGGGCGCGATCCTGCAGTACCTGGGCGAGAAATTCGGTGCATTCTTCCCCTCCGAACCTGCGGCACGTGCCGAGTGCCTGTCGTGGCTGTTCTGGCAGATGGGCAGCGCGCCGTATCTGGGCGGCGGCTTCGGGCATTTCTATGCGTATGCGCCGAGCAAGATGGAGTACCCGATCAATCGCTTTGCCATGGAGGCCAAGCGTCAGCTGGATGTGCTGGACAAGCGCCTGGCGGTGAGCGAGTACATTGCCGGTGATGAATACACCATTGCCGATATCGCCATCTGGCCCTGGTACGGCGGCTTGGTGAAAGGGCGGTTGTATGGGGCGGCGGAGTTTCTCTCGGTGCATGAGTACAAGCATGTGCTGCGCTGGGCCGATGCGATCGATGCGCGGCCGGCGGTGCAGCGCGGGCGGCGGGTGAATCGGGTGTCGGGCGACGATCAGTTGGCCGAGCGCCATGATGCACGTGATCTGGACTGAGTGAAATCCAAGTGTGGGAGGGGGGGCTCCTGTGACCGCCTGACAGCCGACGGGTATCTACCTGACGCTCCGAGGTCCAAATGTGGGAGGGGGCTTGCCCCCGATGGCGGTCTCTGGGCTGGCAAGTATCTTGGATCAGACCGAGTACATATCCATTATTTAGGTGACGGCCACTTAGGGTTCCGCTTTTACAGCGGCTCACTTTTGAAAAGCGCAAAAGTAAGCAAAACGCTCTTGCCCCACCACTCGGCACCTCGCTTGGGCTCGGTGTGCCCGAACGCAGGCTTGAATCCGTGGGCCGCCGCAATGGGCCATCCCTGGCCCAGTGCGGCTAACCCGGCGTCCTGCCGGGTTACCCACGGATTCAAGCCTGCGTTCGGCCAGCGTGGTTTAACGGGGCGCCTAAGATCAAAAGCAAGATCAAGAGCGGCTCGCTTCGCATCGTGGATACGTTGTTTGTGGGAGGGGACTTGCCTTCGATTTATTTGTAGCGTTGCTCGAAGACGGCCACCTGTTCGGGCTTGATCAGCTCGAAAGGCACCCACACCTCCGACTCAATCGGCTCGCCCTTGATCATCCGCACTGCTGCCTGTACCGCCTGGGTCGCCTGGGCTTTGGGGTCCTGGAACACCGATGCGCTGAGCACGCCGCGCCGGATCGCCGCCAGCCCGTCGGGCAAGCCGTCGATCCCCACAATCGCCACCTCGCCCTTGGCCTTGCCCGCTTGCTGCAAAGCCATGGCCGCGCCAATCGCCATTTCATCGTTGTTGGCCACGATCGCATCGAACTGCGTGCCCGCCAACAGCCAGTTGCTGGTCAGGTCCATGGCCTTGCTGCGTTGCCATTCGGCACTTTGCTGCTCAACGATCCTGATGCCGGGAAAGTCCTTGAGCACCTGCCTGGCGCCTTCAGTGCGGTCGCGGGTGGCGTTTTGCGCCAGGTCGCCCATGATGATCGCCACGTTGCCCTTGCCGCCGAGCTTTTGCGCGAGGTAGCGCATCTGCAATTGTCCGGCTTCAATGTCGTTGGAGGCCACGGTGACCACACCCTTGGGCAACGTGCGCTCATCCGGGTGACGGTTGACGTACACCAGCGGGGTTTTGCTGGCGACGGCGGCACGGGTGATGTTGGCGGTGGCGGCGGTGTCCACCGGCAGTACGATCACTGCGTCGACGTTCTGGTTGAGGAAGCCTTCGACCTGGTTGAGCTGGCGCACCACGTCGCCCTGGGCGTCCTCGAACTGGATCTGCACGTCCTGTTGCGTGGCGGCCGCTTCAAGACCGGTGCGCACGTAGGTCATGAAGTTATCGTCGACCCGCGCGATGCTCACGCCGATGCGATACGCGGCGAAGCTCGATTGACTGAACAGCAATAGCAGTGTGGCCACGATCAATGAATAGCGATGCATGAGGTGTTCCTCTTGTTGTTATAGGGTGAACGCTTGGCGGAAACGCTCCAGGGCCCTGTCGCTGTCGCCGCTGGCCCAACCTTCCAGGCCGACCACGCCGCTGTAGCCCATGGCATGCAGCGCCCTGGCAATCGCCGGGTAGTGGATTTCGCCGGTGCCGGGCTCCTGGCGTCCGGGCACGTCGGCCACCTGGATTTCTCCGATGGCGGGGCCTGCGCGCTGGATCAGTTCGATCAGGTTGCCTTCGCCGATCTGCGCGTGGTACAGGTCCAGGTTCATCTTCAGGTGCGCGCTGCCCACCGCTTCGATCAGGGCCAGGGTGTCGTCGGCGCGGGCGAACGGGGTGCCGGGGTGGTCCACCTCGGTGTTGAGGTTTTCCAGCAGGAACACGCGGCCGGCGTCCTCGCCCAGGCGTGCGATCCTTTCCAGGGTCTTGCAGGCGCTCAGCCACATGCGCCCGGTGGTCCGGCTGACGGGCTGCACCGGCAGGCCGCCGTCACCCAGGCCGGTACCGTGCAGATTCAGGCTGGGGCAGTTCAGGCGCTCGGCAACGCGCAAGGATTGGCGGGCGCTGTCGAGCAAGTGGCGGACACCGTCAGGGTCGGTCAGCGTGCCGCTGATGTAGCCGGTCATCGAGGTGAAGTCCGCGCCTGTCGCGGCCAGGGCGTTGATGTCCTTGTTTGTCCAGCTCCAGATTTCGGCGCTGAAACCCAGAGCATGAATGCGTTTGACCCGCTCCACGAACGGCAGGTCAAGGAACACCATCTCGGCACTGACCGCCAGCTTGAACGGGATCACAGGCTCACCGCCGTGCCTTGCTCGTAGGACTCGATACACGCGCGCGCAATCGCCAGGGCGGCGCGGGCATCTTCGCCGCTGGCCAGGGGTTTGGCGCCGCTGCGCAGGCAGTCGACAAAGTGGTTGAGCTCGGCGATGTAGGCGTCGCGCAACAGGTCGGTGTCCAGGCGCTGGGTGTCGGCCTGGATGCCTGGGGCCTGGTAGCGCACAAGGTCGGATGCCTGCACGCCGCCCATGGTCAGCATGCCGGCGCTGCCGAACACTTCACCGCGTACGTCGTAGCCATACACGGCCTGGAAGCTGGCTTCGGCGGTGGCAATGGCACCGTTATCGAAGCGGATCGTGACCACGGCGGTGTCGAGCAAGCCTCGGCTTTTGTATTCCGGGGCGATCAGGGCGTCGGCCATTACGTGCACCTGCACCGCTTCGGCACCGGGGTTGAGGTAGCGCAGGGTGTCGAAGTCGTGGATCAGGGTTTCCAGGAAAATCACCCATTGCGGTGAGGCGCCAGGGTTGTTCAGCGCCGGGTCGCGGGTCAGTGAGCGCAGCAACTGCGGGGTGCCGATGCGTCCTGCCGCAACGTCGAGGTGGGCGCTGCGAAAGCTCTTGGCAAAACGCCGGTTGAAGCCGACCTGCAGGGTCACACGGGCATCGGCCGCGGCGGCGATGGCGCGGTCGGCTTCATCGAGGGTGATGGCCATGGGTTTCTCGCAGAAGATCCCCTTGCCGGCGCGGGCGGCGCTGATCACCAGTTCCGCATGGCTGCGGGCGGGGGCGGCGATGAGGATGGCGTCGATGTCCGGGTCGTCGAGCAACTGCTGTGGGTCGGTGTAGACCTTGTCCACACCCAGCTCCGCCGCCAGGCGTGCGGCTTGCCCTGGGGTCGGGTCGGCGATGGCGGCGAGGCAGGCGCCGGGAATATGCCTGGCGGCGGTAAGGCCGTGGAAGCTGCCCATGCGACCGGCGCCGATCAAGCCCAGGCGAATGCGTTTGGTATTCATGTATGACCCCTTTTTATTGTTGGCCTCAGGACAATCCTGGCTGGCAAAGGGGCAAGAGCAAAGGCTGTGCCAGAATGTAAATAACTGATATCTATAGAGTTTAAAAAATAAAGTGTTCATTTAAATGACATGTCTATGCTGACATGTCGAAAACATGAACATGGACCCCCCTTATGAGCCTGGCAATCAGTGCGCAAGACCTCGATTACCTGACGACGCTCGGGCCCGCTGCGCTCAACGATGGCCCGGTCGCGGCGTTGGAGCAGGCGTGGCAGGCCTGCCTGCGCGGCCAGGTGCAGCGCCCGGACAAGGTGCGTCAAACGATCTGGGATTCCTGGCGGCGCAGCGTCAAGGCCGGCATCGACCCCGTCGACAGCGCGTACCGCTTCATTGCCGCCGACCGCCTGACGGCCACGCTGGCCAGCCACCGCGTGCTGATCGCCGCCGCCGCGCAAGTCATGCAGGGCTTGCTGGCGTACAACCTGCGCGGGCATATCAACCTCACTGATGCCCACGGCACCACCTTGTATTTCTGCGGGCTGGATATCACCCCCGTGGGCAGTCGCCTGCTCGAATCGGTCCAGGGCACCAACTGCACCGGCCTGGCGCTGGCTGAAGATCACCTGGTGTATGTGCTGGCCGAAGAAAACTTCGCGGTCGGCCTGCGTCAACGCCGCATGCACTGCGCCGCCGCGCCGATCAAGAATGCCCAGGGCCAGACCCTGGCCGTGCTGACACTCACCGCCGAACCCGGCTGGTTTCACTTTCATACCCTGGGCACCGTGCAGGCGGCCGCGGAAGCTGTGTCGCGGCAGATGGCGCTGCAGGCGCTGCTGGAAGAACAGCAGACCGTGCTCGAGGTGCTCAACGAAGGCCTCGTGGTGGTGGATGAACGCGGCTGCATCAAGGCGCTCAACCGCTATGCCCGGCAGTTGTTCGGGGTGGGACTGGAGCTGATTGGCAGTCCTTTCCAGCACCTGGGCCGCAGTGAATTGAGCGAGGCGCTGGGCGAGGCTGTGCGCGACCTGGATTGCACGTTCCACCTGCACGACCGCAGCCAACTCGCCTGCCTGGTCTCGGTGTGCCCACTGGAGCAGGGCGGGGTGATTGTGTCGCTGCGCGAAAACCGCCGCATCCGCGAAATCACCCGGCGCCTTGTCGGCACCCAGGCGCGTTATACCTTCGACACCATCCAGGGCAGCTCGCGGGCAATCCAGGACGCGCTGCACCTGGGGCGCATCGCCAGCCGCAGTGATTCGACCACGCTGATTCTCGGGGAAAGCGGCACCGGCAAGGAGTTGTTCGCCCAGGCTATTCATAACGCCAGCGAGCGTTGCCACGGCCCGTTCGTGGCGGTCAACTGCGGCGCGATTCCACGGGACCTGGTGCAGAGTGAATTGTTCGGGCACGTCGAGGGCGCGTTCACCGGCTCGGCCCGTGGCGGCTCGGCGGGCAAGTTCGAGCTGGCCGATGGCGGCACCATTTTCCTGGATGAGATTGGTGACATGTCCTTCGATGCCCAGGTCAGCCTGTTGCGGGTGTTGCAGGAGGGCGAAGTCGCGCGGGTCGGCGCAAAAAGTGCACGCCAGGTGGATGTACGCATCATCGCCGCCACCCACCGCAATCTCAGCCAGGCAGTCGCCGAAGGTGCGTTTCGCGAAGACCTCTACTACCGCCTGAATGTGCTGAACCTGACGGTGCCGCCGCTGCGGATGCGCCGCGACGACATCCCGCTGCTGGCGCGGTACTTCCTCAAGCGCTGCGCGCGCTCGTTGCGCAAGTCGGTGCAGGGTTTCGCGCCGGACGCGCTGGCCGTGCTTTGCGCTCATGCCTGGCCGGGCAATGTACGCGAGCTGGAAAACGCCATCGAACGGGCGACCAACCTGGCCATGGGTGAGTTGATCCAGGTGAGTGACTTGCCGTTGGACAGCAAGCCTCGTTCATTGGCCCATGCCTATGTGCCGCAACCCTCCCAGAACTTGAGCAGCCACGAAATGCACGCCATCGTCGCCGCGCTGAAAAACACCGGTGGCAATATCCGCCTGGCCGCCCGGCAGCTGAATGTGTCCCGGGGCGGGCTGTACAACAAGATGAATCGGTTTGGGTTGAGTGCCGGGGATTTTCGCGGCCTGTGAACGGTTACTCAGGGGAGGGCTCTTGCTCCCGTGACGGCCGGACAGCCGATGCGTATTTACCTGACGTTCCGAGGTCAAAATGTGGGAGGGGGCTTGCCCCCGATGAGGGAGAGTCAGTGAGCACATCAGTGACTGACACACAGCCATCGGGGGCAAGTCGAATCGTCGCACCGCCCCTCCCACATTTGGATCGCGGATCGGCAAAAGATACCGGTCGGCTCTAAGGCCGCCGCGCTTTTGCTTTTGATCTCAGGCGCCCCGTTAAACCACGCTGGCCGAACGCAGGCTTGAACTCGTGGGTAACCCGGCAGGACGCCGGGTTAGCCGCACTGGGCCATGGATGGCCCATTGCGGCGGCCCACGGATTCAAGCCTGCGTTCGGGCACACCGAGCCTGGGCGAGGTGCCGAGTGGTGGGGCAAGAGCGTTTTGCTTACTTTTGCGCTTTTCAAAAGTGAGCCGCTGTAAAAGCGGAACCCTAAGTAGCCTTTACCGAAGAAACGGATATGTACTCGATCTGATCCAACATCCTGGTCGGTCCTGAGGCCGCCATCGGGGGCAAGCCCCCTCCCACATTTTACTGAACATGTCTCAGGTGCCCAGGTTTTCCGAGGTGACAATGTGCGGCGGGATATGCACCCGATGCCGTATTGCATCGAACCCCTCGGCGCTCTGCAATTGCACCAGCAACTCCACCAACGCCAGCGCCGTCTGGCGCGGTTGCGAGTCCATCACCACATCGATCAACCCTTGGCTCAGCGCCTGGCGCGACAACTCGGTGGACTCCTGCAGGATGCAGCACAACGCCGGGCGCTTGGGCAGTTGCGCCAGGGCGCTGATCACGCCGTCGCCGCCACCGCCGACTACGCACAATCCGCGCAGGTCGGTGTGGCGGCTGAGCAGGTCGAGGGTGGCCTCCTCAGTGATGTCGCAGTTGTCCAGATTGATCAGCGGTTCCAGCGGCTTGAGCCCCGGCGCGTGTTCGGCCAGGTAGCTGTGCAGGCCTTCGACCCGCGCCTGGTGGCCGAGAAAACGATGGCCGCCGAGCAGAATGCCCACGCTGCCTTTGCGCGCGCCGCACGTGCGCGCCAACAGCCAGCCCATGGTGCGTCCGACGACGTGATTGTCCTGGCCCACATACGGTTCCAGGGCTTGCTCATGAATGTCCGAAAGCAATGCCACCACCGGCACGCCGGCTTCGCGGATTTGCGCAAGGCAGGCATTGATCAGCGGATGGGCGAAGCTGACCACCGCCAGGGCGTCGCACTGCACGGCCAGCTGTTCTATCTGCGCGACGATGGCGCTGGGCGTGCGGTCGTTGATGTAGTCGAACTGGCAACTCAGGTTGGCCGTGGCGTGATGCTGCGCCGCGTCGCCGATGGACTGGGCCAGGTTGGCATAGAACGCCTGGGCGGTGCCCAGCAGGAGAATGCCGAAGCGGTAGGTCGGGCGCCGTTCGCGAATGCGCTGGCCGATCAGCCGCGCGGCGAAATAACCCACGGCTTCGGCGGCCTGGAACACCTGTTCGGCGGTTTGCGGATTGACCGGTGCGCGGGCGTTCAACACGCGGTCGACGGTGGCTACGCTGAGGCCCGCGTGGGCGGCAACGGTGGCGATGGTCGGGCGTTTATGGTTGGTCATGACGAGCCCCTTGAGCGTCTTGATAGAAAACTATCAAGCCCCGCTGGGCCTGGATGATAGCTTGATAGGGAATGGATTCAAGGCCTTGAGGGTGATTTAGCCGCGCTCTATGGTTGGTTTCGCAACGTTTCTGAAATCACCCGCTGCGGAGAATAATAACAATGCCTGAACACACCGCTCACCGCGCCCGGCGCGACTACAGCCTGACCGGCCCCGAGGCCGCCCGCGCCGCGGAAAAAGGCCTGGTCTCGGCCCGCTGGTATCAGTCGCCGGTACCGCGCAAACGCATGAAGGAACTGATGCAGCGCCGCGACGGCCCGGCGCTGGTCGACACGGTCATCTGGTTCGCGGCGTTGTTCGCAACCGGCTTTGGCGGCTACTGGTTCTGGGGCTCCTGGGCCTGTGTGCCGTTCTTCCTGGCCTATGGCGTGCTCTACGGCACCGCCTCCAATCCGCGCTGGCACGAAACCGGCCATGGCACGGCGTTCAAGACCCGCTGGATGAATGACGCGCTGTACCAGGTGGCGAGCTTCATGTGCATTTTCGAACCCCATGTGTGGCGCTGGAGCCATGCCCGGCATCACACCGACACCATCGTCGTCGGCCGCGACCCGGAGATCGTCGAGCCGCGTCCGCCGAGCTTTTTGATGATGTTCCTGAGCCTGTTCAATCTGCCCCTGGCGTGGAAGACCTTCAGTGGCGTGGCGCGCCATGCCATCGGCCGGATGAGCGCCCAGGAACGGGATTTCATCCCCGAATCCGAATGGCCGAAGGTATTTCGCGCCGCGCGCATCTGGGTGGGCCTCTATGCGCTGATCATCGGCAGCGCCTTGTACCTGCACAGCTGGCTGCCGCTGATGCTGGTGGGCTTGCCGAGCATCTATGGCGCCTGGCTTGGCTACTTGTTCGGCCTTACCCAGCACGTGGGCCTGGCCGAAGACGTGCTGGACCATCGCAGCAACTGCCGCACCATCTACATGAACCGCGTGCTGCGCTTTATCTACATGAACATGAACTACCACCTCGAGCACCACATGTACCCGATGGTGCCATACCACGCACTGGCGCAATTGCACGAAGAGATCCGTCGCGACTGCCCGCCGCCTTACGCCAATCTGTGGGCGGCGTACAAGGAGATCCTCCCGACGGTCTGGAAGCAGCGCAGCGATCCGACCTATTTCGTCCAGCGTCCGATCCGACGGCAGCCTGAATCTGCCCCAGCCTCTCTGCACGCAGAAGTTTCTGCCGGCTGAAGTTCGTTTCCCTTTAATAAGAGATAAAAAAACATGAACGATCAATGGATCGACGTCTGCGCCGTGGGCGACATAGACGAAGAAGACGTGCTGCGCTTCGACCATGGGGCGCACACCTACGCGGTATTTCGCTCGGCCGAGAATGAGTTTTTCGCCACCGCGGGCCTGTGCACCCATGAAAAAATCCACCTGGCCGACGGCCTGGTCATGGACCATGTGATCGAATGCCCCAAGCACAACGGGCGCTTCGATTACCGCTCCGGCAAGGCCCTGGGCGCGCCGGTGTGCGTCAATCTGCAAACCTACCCGGTACGGGTCGAAGCGGGGCGGGTGCTGCTCGCCGTCACGGCCTGATGATGGACGTACCCCTGATTATCGTCGGCGCCGGCCATGCCGGTGGCCGTGCGGCGTTGACCCTGCGCGAAGAAGGCTATAGCGGTCGGCTGATCCTGATCGGCGACGAACCCCATGTGCCCTACGAACGACCGCCCCTGTCCAAGGGCCTGTTGCAAGGCAGCCAGGACCTGGCCGGGTGCAGCCTGTGCGACAGCGTGCGCCTGGCCGAGCTGGGTATCGAGCATATCGCGGGCAACGCGGTCAGCCGGCTGGCGCCGCCGCAGCATCGGCTGCAGTTGGCCGATGGCCGCTGGCTGCCCTACAGCGGACTACTGCTGGCTACCGGCGGCCGTGCGCGGCGTCTGCCGCAGGCGCAGTGCAATGTGCTTTACCTGCGCACCCATGACGAAGCCCTGGCCCTGCGCGAGCAGTTACGCCCCGGTACTCGGCTGGTGGTTGTCGGCGGCGGCTTTATCGGCCTGGAAGTAGCGGCGACCGCGCGCGGCCTGGGCTGTGCGGTGACGCTGCTCGAAGCCGGGCCACGCCTGGCGGGCAGGGTATTGCCGGCGATCATCAGTGACGCGCTGCTGGCTTTGCACCGCGAGCAGGGTGTGGACGTACGCTTGAATGTCACGGTGGCGTCCATCGAGGCCGACGCTGTGCACCTGATGGACGGGCAAACGCTGCCGTGCGACCTGGTGGTGGTCGGCATCGGCATGCAACCCAATCTCGAACTGGCGGCGGCGGCCGGGCTGGACGTGGGGCAGGGCATTCGTGTCGACGCGCAGTTGCGCACCAGCGCGGCGGATATCTACGCGGCCGGGGACGTCTGCGAGTTCCGTCTCGGCGGTCTCTACCAGCGCCAGGAAACCTGGCGCAACGCCGAGGCCCAGGGTCGGCATGCGGCCTTGAATCTGCTCGGCCGCGCATTGCCTTTCGAGGCCGTGCCGGGGTTTTGGTCCGACCAGTATGACTGGGGTTTGCAGACGGTCGGTGTGATGACGCCGAACGTGGTCAGCCGGGCATTGCCCGAGGGCGGCCTGCTGCTGTTCTACCTCGATGACCATGGGCTGTTACAGGGCGCCTGCGGTTGGGCACCGGGCAACCGCGTGGCCAGGGACATCAAGCTGTGCGAACGCCTGATCGCCGCCCGTGTGCCGTTGTCATCGGCTGCCCTGGCTGATCCGGCTGTTTCTCTCAAACAATGGCTGCGAGGCTGATATGCGCCAATTGCTGGTATTTCAATCCTTATGGGCGATGCACACCGAACCCGGCCCGCTCGAGGCGCAGCTGGACCGCATCGCCGCCGCCGGTTTCGATGGTGTCACCGATCACTACTGGCAGGCCGCCGAGGTTGCACGCCTGCACGCGGCCACCGCCGCGCGCGGCTTGCAGATCGAAGGCCAACTGTTCCCGCAGACGGTGGACGACCTGGCATGCGCGCTGGAGGTGATCAGCCGCTACGGCTGTCATCACCTCACCCTGCAAGCCGACGTGCGTCCGCGTACCCAGGCCGAGGCGGGCCGCTTGATCGAGGGCTGGCAACGCCTGGCCGAACAGGTGGATTTCCCGATCCTGCTGGAAACCCACCGCTATCGCCTGACCAGTGACCTGTTGTTCACCCTCGACCTGCTGGCGCAAATGCCTGACTTGAAACTGCTCGCGGACTTGTCCCACTACGTGGTCGGGCGCGAATTGCCCGAACCCGGCGCCGCCGATGACGATGAGCAGATACGCACCATTCTGCGCCATAGCTGGGGCTTTCATGGGCGCGTGGCCAGCAGTGAACAGGTGCAGGTTGGCCTGGACTTCCCCCAGCATCAGCCGTGGGTGGAACGATTTACCGGCTGGTGGCGCTACGGGATCGAAGACTGGCTGGCCCGCCCCGACACACCCCCAAGCCTGTCGTTCACCTGCGAACTCGGCCCGCCGCCCTACGCGATCACCGGCGCGGACGGCCGAGAACTCACTGATCGCTGGGCCGAGGCGCTGAAGCTCAAAGCATTGATTCGCCAGGTGTGGCACCGCTCACTGGCGACAACACAGCATCAGGCCAGCAATCCGGTGCTGACCGCCACAATCAAAAACACCCCCAGCAGCGCGCGGTAGATCACGAACGGCCAGGTGGAGAAGCGTTCCAGAAACTTCATCAGGCCCCAGATCGCGAAGAACGCCGAAATGCTCGCCACCACCAGGCCGAAAATCAAATGCGGCCAGGCGTGGGCGGGCATGTCGGCGTGCAGCAGTACCCAGAGTTCTTTCAAACCGGCCAGGGCAATGGCGGGCAGGCCCAGCAGGAACGAGAACCGTGCGGCTTCTTCGCGTTTAAAGTTCAGGAACAGCGCCGCGGTCAAGGTCGAGCCCGAACGCGATACGCCGGGGATCAGCGCGCCAATCTGCGCGACCCCGACGATCAGCGCATCACGCAGACGCATCTGGCTTACGTCGCGGGTGTGGCGGGCGCGCAGTTCAGCCGCCGCCAGCAACACCGCCATCACCACACAGGCAATCCCGATCACCATCAGCCCGCGCAACGGCGAGTTGCAGGTGTTCAAGGTCGAGGACAGCACCAGGCCGGCGATGCAGATCGGGATCGTTGCCAGCACAATCGCCACCGCCAGCTTGAACCAGCGGTCGTTGTAGTCGCCCCGGCGTACGGCACTGATGCTGCCGGTGGCCACTTGCTGCACGTCGCGCCAGAAGTAAATTACCACCGCCGCGAGCGCCGCCAATTGCATCGCAGCGGAAAACGCCGAGCCCGGATCTTGCCAGCCGAGCAGGGCGGGCACCACGCGCATGTGGGCGGTGGACGACACCGGCAGCAGCTCGGTGATGCCCTGGATCACCCCCAGGATGAAAATCTGCAGGTAATCCAGGGAGGCGAACCCCACATCCAGGCCGGCGGAGCAGACGTTAGTCAAAATAGGTGTCCTTGAAAAAAGGGATAACCGGCGAAGTTTATTCTAAATGTTTCAGGATTTCGGCCAGGGTGATCGCTATCTGCAATCGGTTCAGCCAATAGAAAGGTTGGGCAATGTATTGGCCTGGCCTGCGCTTTTGTGAACAATGGCGCCCTGCGTTTTTTCACCGAGAGCCCCATGCCTGAAACCACCGTCGAATTGATCCAGACCGGCCCTGAACACGCCGAGCTGATCCGCAATCTCTATCAGTACTACGCATATGAGTCTTCGGACTGGGAACAGGAAGACGTCGAGGCCGATGGCCGTTTCTACATCCACGACGAGCACCTGGCCCGTTATTGGCAAGACCCGCAATGGAGCGCCAACCTGTTACTGGTGGACGGTTATATCGCCGGCTTCCTGCTGATCGAAGGCAGCGAATTGCCGGGTATCGATGCCCTGGAACTGGCCGACCTGTTCATCCTCAAGCGCTACCGCCGCAAAGGCATCGGCCGCGCCATCGCCACCCAGGTGCTGTGCAGCGGCGAGGACAATTGGTTGGTGCGTTTTTATGACCAGGACGAAGTGTCCCAGGCGTTCTGGCGCACGGTGCTGGATAACCTGCCGCGTCCGGTGCAGACCCTGGAACTGGACGATGAGCCGCAGTTGGTGAGTTACCTGGTTACCCGCGCTTCACTGCATTGATCGAATACTGGCCCCGCCCGCAGAGCCGTTGCTGCATCGCCTGCGGCGGTTGCCCGAACGCCCTGAGAAACGCCTGACGCATGCGCTCGCGATCACCGAAGCCGGTTTCCCGGGCCACGACTTCGACCGGGTGGCGACTGGTTTCCATCATGGCGCGTGCCGCTTCCACGCGCAGGGCTTCGATGGCCTTGGCCGGCGTCTGCCCGGTTTCTTCGCGAAACACCCGGCTGAACTGGCGCGGGCTGAGGCGGGCGACATCGGCCAGGGCGTCCACCGACAGGTCGTGGGTGAGGTTTTCGCGGGCGTAGGCCAGGGCCAGTTGCACGCGGTCGGACTTGGGGTCCAGTTCCAGCAAGGCCGACAGTTGCGATTGCTCACTGCCGCGCCGTTGGGCGATCACCAGCTTGCGGGCGATGCGCCGCGCCAGGTCGCTGCCCAGGTCGTTCTCCACCATCGCCAGCGCCAGGTCGACCCCGGCGCTCATGCCGGCGCCGGTCCACACTTGGCCGTCCACTACGAATAACTTGTCTTCTTCCAGATGGATATCCGGGTAGCGCTTGCGAAACGCCGGCGCGTGGATCCAGTGGGTGGTGGTGCGCTTGCCGTCGAGCAAACCGGCTTCGGCCAGCACGAAAATGCCCATGCACAGCGAGGCCACGCGGCGCGATTGCGCAGACGCCGCCTTGACCATCTCCATCAGGTTGGCTTCCGGCAGGCGAAATTCCAGGTAGCCGCTGACGATCAGCGTGTCATAGCCCTCGGGACGGATCGCCGTGGTGTTCACCGAAAATCCCTGGGACGTCATCACGGCGCCACCGCTTTCCGACACCAGATGAAACGCATAGGCCGGCTCGCCCCGCAGCAGGTTGGCGCACTCGAACACCGAGCCCAGGCTGAGACTCAAGGACTGGAAGTTCGGGTAAACCATCAGCGCAACGCTGTGCATCGTCATTCTCCAAGGGGCGCGGGAGGGGGGATTGTCGGCGCGTGCCGGGTAAACGGCAACTGCCGGTGGCGGATGTCCGTAATCCTTGCGGATATGACATTGTGAGCCTGCCCCCACGTGCCTAAGATTGCCCCAACGAACTAGACGACTGGTCTAATCGAAAGGGGCCAAGCATGAGCAGCGAAACCAGAAGCGCACGGCAGACCATTCTTGAGAGTGCACAGGCGATTGTGGGCGCCAAGGGATTTTCCGCGGTGGGGTTGAATGAAATCCTGCAAGCCGCCGACGTACCCAAGGGCTCGTTCTATCACTACTTCACCTCCAAGGATGCGTTCGGTGTGGTGCTGCTCGACACCTACTTCGATCACTACGTCGAAGGCATGCAGCAGCTTTTCAGCCAACCGGGTATGTCCCACTACGCCAAGCTGATGCGCTACTGGCAGGCCTGGATCGACAACCACACTGGCTGCACCGACGCCGGCAAATGCCTTGCCGTCAAACTCGGCGCCGAGGTGTCAGACCTTTCAGAGCCGATGCGCCTGGCGTTGCAGCGCGGCACTTCACGCACCATCGAGTTGCTCGCCATGGCGTTGCAGCAGGGCGTGCAAGACGGTTCGCTGATGCTTGAGCAACCGCCCGAAAGCCTGGCCAGACGCCTGTATGCGTTGTGGCTGGGGACCAGCGTCATGGGCAAGATCACCCGTACCACCGCGCCGTTCGATGAGGCGCTGGGCCTGACCCGACAGTTGTTGGGCCACCCCGAAAACCCTGCTATTCACCACGATCGAGGCACTGGAAAATGAAAGTATTAATGGTACTGACCTCTCACGACCAGCTGGGCGATACCGGCCGCAAGACCGGCTTCTGGCTCGAAGAGTTTGCCGCTCCCTATTACGCGTTCAAGGACGCCGGTGCCGAGGTGGTGCTGGCATCGCCTGCCGGTGGCCAGCCGCCGCTGGACCCGGTCAGTGACCAGCCGGACGCCCAGACCGAACAGACCCACCGTTTCAACGCCGACCCGGCTGCGCAGCAGGCCCTTGCCACTACGGTGAAATTGGACTCGGTCAACGCCGATGACTTCGACACCGTGTTCTACCCAGGTGGACACGGCCCGCTGTGGGACCTGGCCGAGTCGCCGGTGTCCATCGCGCTGATCGAGTCGTTCGAGCGTGCCGGCAAGCCTGTCGGCCTGGTCTGCCATGCCCCGGGCGCCTTGCGTCACGTCAAGGCGGTCAACGGCGAGCCATTGATCAAGGGCCGTCGCGTCACCGGGTTCTCCAACTCGGAAGAAGCCGCAGTGGGACTGACCGAGGTGGTGCCATTTCTGATTGAAGATGAATTCAAAAAACTGGGCGGCAAGTACGAGAAGGGCGCCGATTGGCAGTCGTTCGTGATCGTCGATGGCCTGCTGGTAACCGGGCAGAACCCCGGCAGCTCCAGTGAAGTGGCCAAGGCCCTGTTGAAACTCACCGCTTAACTTAACCCTACCGACTTAACCCCGCCGATTGATGCATGTGGCGGCTCGCAAGAGCCGCCAGTGTTTTCGCTCGTCCTGAATTTGGAATATTCCCATGGCTCATGCCTTGAACACCCCGGTAAAACTGGGGCATCACACCTTGAACAACCGCGTCGTATTGCCGCCCTTGACGCGTCAGCGCAGCGCCCAACCCGGCGATATCGCCACCGACTTGATGGCCACGTACTACCGCCAACGCGCCAGCGCCGGTTTCATGGTCAGCGAGGGCACCCAGATCGAGCCCCGTGGCCAGGGTTACGCGTGGACGCCGGGGATCTACACGCCGGCGCAGATTGACGGCTGGCGCAAGGTCACCGAGGCGGTGCATGCCGAGGGCGGCGTGATCTTCGCCCAGTTGTGGCATGTGGGCCGCGTGTCCCATAACGCCTTGCAACCCGACGGCGCCGCGCCGGTCGCGCCCTCGGCGATCCAGGCCCTGCAGGCCAAGGCCTTTATCGAAACCGCTCCGGGCGTCGGCGAGCTGAAACAACCGCCGGTGCCCCGCGCCCTCACGGTGCTGGAGATCGAGGAACTGGTCGGTCACTACGCACAGGCCGCGCGCAATGCACTGGACGCCGGCTTCGACGGTGTGGAGATCCATTCGGCCAACGGTTACCTGGTCAACCAGTTTATCTCGGCCCATTCCAACCAGCGCGATGATGAATACGGTGGCACGCTGGACAATCGCCTGCGCTTTTTGCGCGAAATTGTCGAAGCGGTGTGCCGAGTAGTGGGCCCTGAGCGCGTAGGCGTGCGTTTTTCGCCGTTGTTCAGTGGCACCGATCAGGAGCGTGTCTACATCGGCCTGGTGGAAGAAGACCCGCACCACACCTACATCGAAGCGATCAAGGTGCTGGAACAGTCGGGTATCGCTTATGTCTCCATCGCCGAAGCCGACTGGGACAATGCCCCCGACCTGCCCGACAGCTTCCGCCAGGCCGTGCGCAGCACCTTCAGCGGGCGCATCATCTATGCCGGCCGCTACACCGCCGAACGCGGCGCAAAACTGGTGGAAGCCGGGCTGGCGGACCTGATTGCCTTCGGTCGTCCGTTCATTGCCAACCCGGACCTGCCGCAGCGGATCTTCAATGGCTGGCCGTTGAATGCGTTGAAGGCTGAGGGGTTGTATGGCGGGACTGCCGCGGGGTATGTGGATTATCCGGAATATATTCAACCAGGCTGAGCTCGACAGCTACCCTGTGGCGAGGGAGCTAACGGGTATCTACCTGACGCTCCGAGATCCAAATGTGGGAGGGGCGGTGCGACGATTCGACTTGCTCCCCGTGGCTACTCGTCAGCCTGTGACTATCTTGCTGATGCTCCACAATCCAAATGTGGGAGGGGGCTTGCCCCCGATGGCGGCCTCCGGGCCGACCAGGATGTTGGATTGGACCGAGTACATATCCGTTTCTGCGGTCATGGCTGCTAATGGTTCCGCTTTTACAGCGGCTCACTTTTGAAAAGCGCAAAAGTAAGCAAAACGCTCTTGCCCCACCACTCGGCACCTCGCTTAGGCTCGGTGTGCCCGAACGCAGGCTTGAATCCGTGGGCCGCCGCAATGGGCCATCCCTGGCCCAGTGCGGCTAACCCGGCGTCCTGCCGGGTTACCCACGGATTCAAGCCTGCGTTCGGCCAGCGTGGCTTAACGGGGCGCCTAAGATCAAAAGCAGATCAAAAGCCAGAGCCAGAGCGACTCGCTTCGCATCGTGGTTACGGTTGGGCGCTACAGAGTTGTGTAGATACCTATGCTCCAGCGGGAGCAAGCTCACTCGCCCCAGGGGGGCTGGTTTATTCGACCCGCAGCACAATCTTGCCAATGTGGTCCCCACCTTCCATCCGTGCGTGAGCCTGGGCGGCGTCGGTGTATTCGTAGACCTTGTCGATGATCGGCAGGCACCGGCCCTGGCTCAACACCGGCCAAATGTGTTCACGCAGTTGCTCGGCGATGGCGGCTTTTTCTTCGCGGGTGCGGGCGCGCAATAGGGACCCTGTGATCACCGCACGTTTGCCGAGGATGGTCAGCAGGTCCACATCATTGGCCTTGGCGCCACCGAGAAAGCCCAGAATCACCAGATGGCCGTCCATGCCCAGGGCCTTGAGGTTGTTGTTGAGGTACGAGGCACCCATGATGTCGAGGATCACATCAACGCCTTTGCCCGCCGTTTTCTCGGCAATGACCTGGGCAAAGTCCTCTTCGCGATAATTGATCGGCTGCGCCCCGAGCTTGGCAATCGCGGTGCATTTGTCGGCGCTGCCGGCGGTGGCGAATGCCTCGATACCGAACTCCTGGCAGAGCATCAGGGCGGTAGTGCCGATGCCACTGGTGCCGCCGTGGATCAGCGCGCGCTGGCCGTTGCAGGCACCGCCGAGACCGAACAGGTTGGCCCAGACGGTGAAGAAAGTCTCCGGCACGGCCGCCGCCTGAATCCAGTCCATGCCTTCG
Source organism: Pseudomonas orientalis (assembly GCF_001439815.1). Classification (GTDB taxonomy): domain Bacteria; phylum Pseudomonadota; class Gammaproteobacteria; order Pseudomonadales; family Pseudomonadaceae; genus Aquipseudomonas; species Aquipseudomonas orientalis. The sequence continues at coordinate 98,564 of NZ_JYLM01000002.1, forward strand.
GGAATCGGCAACGCCTGGCTGGCCGGCACCGTGCAGAATTGCGCGTAGCCGCCGCCGTTGGTCAGGGCGCAGACCTTGTCGCCGACGGTGTATTGATGCACGCCTTCACCCAGCGCCACCACTTCACCGGCCACTTCCAGGCCGGGAATCGGGCTCATGCCGGGTTTCATCGGGTATTTGCCGGCGCGTTGCAGGGCGTCGGGACGGTTGACCCCGGCGGCATGCACGCGAATCAGGATCTCGCCCGGGCCGGCCACCGGCACGTCTGCGCGACGCGGCTGCAGTACGTCGGGGCCGCCGGGAGCGGTGATTTCGATCAGGGTCATTTCTTGGGGCAGGGTCATGGACGGGTTCCTGTAACGATGAGCGTATGGGTTGGGACCGTGGCGAGCGGTCGACGGTTCAGCCAGATGATGCCCGCTTCCCGCAGCAGTGCAACCACAATGGCGCCGGTTGCGAAGTCAGCACACCCCTGCAAGCCCATTGTCATGATCAGGACCACACTGGCGGTCGGTCATTTCGACGGACACAGGTGGCGTATGAACGAAACAAGAAATCAGGATATCGGGCTGTTGTTTCTGCGAGTCAGCGGGGCGCTGTTTTTGCTGTGGGTGCATGGGTTGCCGAAACTGCTCAACTACAGCGAACAGCTGAAGCTGATCGAAGACCCGTTTCACCTGGGTGCGTCTGTCACCTTGTGCCTGGCGATTTTCGCCGAAGTGCTGTGCCCGTTGTTGATCGTCGCGGGCGTGCTGGTGCGCCTGGCGTGCCTGCCGATCCTGGCGGTGCTGGTGATCGCGCTGCTGGTGGTGCATCCGCAGTGGACGCTGTTCGAAGGGCAGTTTGGCTGGCTGTTGATGATCATCTTTACCAGCATCCTGATCGCCGGGCCGGGCCGACTGACACTGGGGCAGCGCTTTGCCTGATAGTCAAGGTGATTCAAATGTGGGAGGGGGCTTGCTCCCGATGAGGGTGTGTCAGTCACTGAATGTATCGACTGATACACCGCCATCGGGAGCAAGCCCCCTCCCACAGGGGATTTTCAGCGGTTGAGGAAGGCCAGCAGGTCTTCATTGAGCTGTTGAGTGTGGGTGGCGGCGAATCCGTGGGGTGCGTCCTTGTACACCTTCAGTTGCGCGCCCTCGATCATCTGGGCCGCGACTTTGCCGGTGGTTTCGAACGGCACGATCTGGTCACCGTCACCGTGGATGACCAGGGTCGGTACATCGATGCTGGCCATGTCCGGGCGGAAGTCGGTCTGCGAGAACGCGGTCACGCAATCCACGGTGGATTTGAGCGAGGCCTGCAGGGCGATCTGCAGGGTTTGGGTGAGCACGCCTTCCGAGACCTTCTGGCCCTTGTTGAGCCCGAAGAACGGCGTGTTGAAATCGCTGATGAACTGCGCACGGTCCTTCAGCAGGCCGGCCTTGATGCCATCGAATACGTCGTTGGGCACGCCCTGGGGGTAATCGTCCTTCTGGCCGAAGATCGGCGTCACGGCGCCGAGCAGCACCAGGCCGGCAACCCGTGCGCTGCCATGGCGCGCGATGTAGCGGGCCACATCACCGCCGCCCATGGAGAAGCCCACCAGCGTTACGTCCTTGAGGTCCAGGTGTTCGATCAACTGGGCGATATCGTCAGCGAAGGTATCGTAGTCGTTGCCGGTCCACGGCTGGTCCGAACGGCCAAAGCCTCGGCGGTCGAACGCGAGGGTGCGAAAGCCACGGCTGCTCAGGTATTCCATCTGGTATTCCCACATGTCGGCATCCAGCGGCCAGCCGTGGCTGAACAGCACGGGCTTGCCGCTGCCCCAGTCCTTGAAATAGATCCGGGTACCGTCTTTGGCAACGAATGTGCTCATGTGAAGCTCCTTTGTCTGCATGAAAAGAGTGGGTGAAAACCGCGTCACTATTGCGCCAAAGCCGACGCGCGGCTTGTATCGGTGTGCTTGCCGGCGTTACCAGCTGAACTTGAGTTCCATGCCCAGGTAGTTGCTGTCGTGTCCGCCGGCATCGCGCAGGCTCTGGCCGACCGCGTAATGCACGGCTTCGACCGCGCCGGTCAGGTTCGACGTGAAGGCATAGTCGGTTCTCAGCTGACCGTAGGCGCCGGTCCACCGTTCACCCTGGCCTGCGGTGCCGGCGACCGGCACGCTGGGCTGGGTGTAGACGGCATCCGCGGTGGTTTGCCGCCACAACAGGCCGACGGCGGTTTGCACACTGAGCCTGGCGATGGGCTTGACGGTGATCGACGGCTTGACGTGGATCAGGTTGCTGTAGCCGGTATAGCCCGCCAGGGAAAAATAGTAGCCGTTGGGGAACAGCGGGTTGAAGGTGCCGACCGTACCGTCACCGCTTTTGCGGTCGCCGGAGGCGATGTCCAGTTGCAGGCCCAGGCGCGGTTTCCACGCCAGGCTGTCAAAGGTGTAGCCGGTGCGGCTGCCGCCGGCCCAGGCGCGGATGTCCTTGCTGCCCACCGAGCCGCCTTGCAGCATGGCTTCGATGTCCCAGTCGAACCCCTGTGCCGCGCCCCCCAGGCGCGCATCGAACAGCTGGCGCGTCTCGTCGCCATCAGCGTCCAGGTAGTGCGCCGCGCTGCGCTCGTACACGCCGTAGTAGGCCGACAGCTCGTTGGTGCCGCCCACCAGGCGCTCAACCCGCAGCAGGTGAAAGCGCGCATCGCTGTTGGATTTGTCGTCGAAATGCCGGCCATCCTGGTACTGCACCGGTTGGCTGGCGATCCCGATAAAGCGCCAGTTCGGCGTTTCCCAGTCGGCCCACACCGCATCGAACGACTGCCGCACATTCGGGCCGTCCCGTGACGAAATGAAGCGCTGCAAGTCAAAGGCGAAATCCTGGCGGCCGATCCGACTCTTGAACGTGCCGCTGCTGAAGGTGTTCACGTACTCGGCAAACGCCAGGCGCAGATCCACGCGGTTCTGATCGGCGCCGCCGATCGTGGTCTTGTCATAGGCGCGCACGTCTTCAAGCTGGGTGAACACGCGCCAGTGTTCGTTCAAATGCAGATCGGCATGCACCTGAAAGCGCTGGATCAAATAGCGGTCACGGGCCACGTTTTTCACACCGAAACCGCTGGCGTCATTCATCTCGAAGCGCTCGCGCAAGGTCGCGCCCAGGGACAGGTAGGTGAACGGGTCGGTGCCGGACAGCGCGATGTACTTGAGGTTGTCCAGCGGCTGCGTACGCAGCTCCGGATCCTTGAGCACCGACCAGTCTTCCTGCCAGCGATTGGCCTTGATCGCCGGTCGGCTCGGTTGATCCTCGGCATGGACGCTGCCGACCAGCAGCGGCCACAGCACGGCCAGGCTCCAGCCTGTGTGACGAATCATTTTGCCGCGGTAAGTTGGTGAATTTCCGCGACATAACCGCCGGGGAATTCAACCAGTGCGCTGCGCCGACCCTTGCTGTCGAACGCGGGCACCAGCACCTTGGCCCCGGAACCGGTAGCCTTGCCCAGGGTCGCGGTCAGGTCGCTGACCTGGTAACCGGTGGTGTCGTGGCCGAACGGGTAGGGCAGTTGGCCATTGGTGACCAGCACGGCCATGCGCCCGAAAGGCGATTCGATCTCCACGCGCCGGTAAGTGCCGCCCGCCTGGCCGACATCCACGGCGGGCGCGTGCGTGTCGTCGCTCACCACCTTGCCATGGGAGAAGCCGAGGAACGCCTTGATAAAGCGCTCGGCGCTGTCGTTGGAGACATACACGCGGTTTTCCGGAACGGTCTCGAACGCCGCGTAATCCGGAGTCTTGGTGTGCCAGTAAAGCTGCATGTTGACGCCGCCCGGCCATTGCACCACGGCGTCGCGGCCGATGGGGTCGGGAAAGTCGCTGACGATCACATCGGCGCCGTTGTCCCGCGCCGCCTTGAGCGCCACGTCCATGTCCTTGACCAGATAGCCGTTGCGCTCCTGGCCGAACGGGTGCGGCACGGGCGTGGTAAAGCCGAACAACGACACCGTGCCCGCCGGGGTCTGCAGCAATTGCGAGGTGGTACTGCTCGGCACCGGCAGCACATTCACCACCACCTGTGGCGTGCTTTTGCCGCCGAACGTGGCGAGGAAGCTCTGGGCGAAACGCTCCACATCGGCCGGCGCCACATACACGTGGCTGGTGTCATATTGCGGCGCCACGGCGACGCTTGGGGTGGCGGCCAGCGCGCTGTTGATCATTGCGCTTGCCAACAGTGTCAGTGCCACGGATACCTTGATTGCCTTGTTACGCATGCCCATTCTCCAGCGCTTGTGCGGGTTCGAAAGCCGTGAGGTTAGGGCGCGCAGCGCAGCGCGAATTGTATGGACGTGCTCGGTTGAACGTTTCAGCGGCCCGGCGTGTCCACCGAACTCTTCCGTCAGATCACGCAGGTGAACGAAATGGCCAGGACTTACAGCTACGCCGCCCGGGACTCCAAGGATTCGCTCAAGCCCTTTACCTTCGAGCGCCGCGCCCCCGGGGCGGATGACGTACAAATCGAGATTCTGTATTGCGGAGTGTGCCATTCCGACCTGCACACCGCCCGCAACGAGTGGAACAACACCCTTTATCCTTCGGTACCCGGCCATGAAATCGTCGGCCGCGTGACGGAGGTCGGCGCCAATGTAACGAAGTTCAGGGTGGGTGACCTGGCCGGTGTCGGCTGCATGGTCGACAGCTGCCAGCACTGCGCCTCCTGTGCCGAAGGCGAGGAGCAGTATTGCGAGAATGGCTTCACCGGCACCTATAACGGGCCGCTGTTCGGTGGCGAAAATACTTACGGCGGCTATTCGGACAACATCGTGGTCAAGCAGCAGTTCGTGCTGCGCATCTCCCACGACGACACCCACCTGGCGGCGGTGGCGCCGTTGCTGTGCGCCGGGATTACCACCTACTCGCCGCTGCACCACTGGAAGGTTGGCCCGGGCAAGAAAGTCGGGGTGGTGGGCCTCGGCGGGCTTGGGCATATGGCGGTGAAGATTGCCCACGCCATGGGCGCCCATGTGACGCTGTTCACCACTTCACCGAACAAGCGCGAAGACGGCCTGCGCCTGGGGGCCGATCAGGTGGTGGTGTCGAAGAACGCGGATGAAATGGCCAAGGTTGCCAACAGCCTGGACTTCATTCTCAACACCGTCGCTGCGCCGCATAACCTGGATGCGTTTATCAGCCTGCTCAAGCGCGACGGCACCATGACCCTGGTCGGTGCGCCTGACAGCCCGCATCCTTCGCCTGCGGTGTTCAACCTGATCTTCAAGCGTCGCAGCCTGGCGGGCTCGTTGATCGGGGGGATTCAGGAAACCCAGGAGATGCTCGACTTCTGTGCCAGGCACGGGATTGTTTCGGAGATTGAGATGATTGATATCCAGGGTATCAATGAGGCGTATGAGCGGATGCTCAAGGGCGATGTGAAGTATCGGTTTGTGATTGATATGGAGAGTTTGAAGCAGGAGAGGCGTGCGGCCAGTGTGGCTTGACCGTGCGCTTTGTGTCGATCCCGGTCCAAACGTTGGAGGGGGCTTGCCCTCTGTAGGAGCGAGCTTGCTCGCGAAGAACGTCAACGATAACGCGTGCTTTCTGAATGAACGCGGTGCCTGTGAGTTTTTCGCGAGCAAGCTCGCTCCTACACTGGGATTAGGGCTGGCCCCCTCACGCCACCATAATAATCTTCGACACCAACTCCACCACCGTCTTGGCCTGCAACTTCCTCATCAATCGCGCCCGGTGCACTTCCACCGTGCGGTGGGAAATCCCCAGGCGCAGGGCGATTTCCTTGGATTTGAGCCCGTTCACAATGTGCATGGCAATCTCCCGCTCCCGCGGCGTGAGGTCCCCCGTACCCTGGTGGCTGCGGTCCAGGCGCTCGAAGTGCCAGATCATCAGCTTGAACGGGTCCCTGGGGGTGAGGGTGTAGCCATGGGATTTGGCCCAGAACACCTCGCCGTTGCGATGCTGCATGAAGCGCTCGTCGGAATAAAAACCGTTGTCGCTGTCAAGCAGCCAATCATGGCTGCGCTTGCCAATGGCCTGGTAGTCGGCCTGGGAGGGGTAGATCAGCAAGGTCAATTGATTGACCAGCGCCTCGCGGGTATAGCCGAACAGTTTCAGGAACGCGTCGTTGCAGTCGAGGATCACGCGGTTGCTGGTGACCAGTTGCGGAGCAGGGGACAGTTTGAACGCCAGGCGTTCGAGGTCTTTCAATGGCTGGGTAAACACGGTCATGGCATCCTGCCTCGTTGTTCAACTCACTGGCGGACTACTTATCCATGTAAGTAGTTACACGAATTGGCCCGCGCCTTGAGGTGGGTCATTGTAGGGAAAGTCCGGTTCAAGAACAGAAGAAATTGATTATGCCTGTTGATTGCGTGTCTATCGTTGCCGCTGGTCATTCGCGTTTTGGTCGCTTGGAAGGCACTACGCTGGAGGATCTGATTGTTCAGGTCACGCGTGAGGCCCTCAGCGATGCCGACCTCGAGGCGTCGCAGATCGACGCGCTGTTCCTGGGTCACTTCAATGCCGGGCTGGTGCCGGATGGGTTTGCCGCTTCGTTGCTGCTGCAGGCCGACCCCGGGCTGCGCTTCAAGCCGGCCACGCGCTGTGAGAACGCCTGTGCATCCGGTTCGGCGGCGATCCAGGCCGGGGTCAACGCGATCCTGTCCGGCAGCGCCGAGTTGGTGCTGGTGGTGGGCGCCGAAAAAATGACCCACACCTCCACGGTCGCCGTCACCCAGGCGCTGGCCGGCGCCGGTTACCAGAACGATGCCGCCGAGGCCGGCCTGAGCTTCCCGCAACTGTTCGGCCGCGCCGCGCGTCAATACGCCGAGCGCTACCACAGCCCGCTGGGCTCGATGGCGGCGATCGCTACCAAGAACCACTCCAATGCCATGGCCAACCCGTTGGCGCAGATGCACCGGGAGATGAATTTCGAGCACTGCAACAACGTGTCCCAGAGCAACCCGTTCGTGGCCGAGTCGCTGCGCCTCACCGATTGCTCGCTGATCAGCGACGGTGCTGCGGCGATCATCCTGGCTTCACCCAAGCGGGCGCGGGCGTTTCGCCGCGATGTACAGATCCGTGCGATGACCCAGGTCAACGACACCTTGCCCATCGCCCAGCGTGACATCCTCGCGTTTGAAGGCCCGCAGCGAGCGATTCATGGGGCGCTGCGCGGGGCGAATGTGACCCTGGCCGACCTGAGTTTCGCCGAGGTGCATGACTGCTTCACCATCGCCGAGCTGCTGATCTACGAAGCCATGGGCCTGGCGCCCAAGGGCGAGGGGCACCGTGTGCTCGACAGCGGCGTGGTGCGCGCCGGTGGGCGCTTGCCGGTGAACCTTTCCGGTGGGCTCAAGGCCAAGGGCCATCCCGTCGGCGCGACCGGCGTTTCGATGCATGCCCTGGCGTTCCGGCAATTGACCGGCGAACCGATCGGCCTGGCGGTGCCCAATGCCGAATTCGGGCTGGTGTTCAACATGGGTGGCCTGGCGGTGGCCAACTACGCCTCGGTCCTGCATGCGCGCCGGTACTGACCCATGAACATTGCCAACTGGTTGCACGACACCCAGCGTCGCGACCCGCAACGCCCGGCGCTGTTCGACGGCTCCCGGCAAGTGGCCGATTACGCCACCTTCACCGCCCATGTGCGCCAGCGCGCCGCGCAGTTGGTGGAGCAGCACGGCCTGCAGCCGGGGGATGCGGTGGCGGTGCTGATGAAAAACAGCTGCGACTACCTGGAGTTGCTCTACGCCATCTGGTGGATGGGGGCGGTGGCGGTGCCGATCAACGCCAAGCTGCACCCGACCGAGGCGGCGTGGATCGCCGATAACGCCCAGGCCCGGCTGATCTTTACCGATGGCGGCCGGGTGTTTTCGTCGCGCGATCTGCCCCAGCGCTGCACGGAGGTCGATGGCCACGCGCTGCCGCCTGACCTTGGCAGGCCGACGCTTGCGCAACCGGTGCCGCGCCAGGATCACGACCTTGCCTGGCTGTTCTACACCTCCGGCACCACCGGGCGGTCCAAGGGCGTGATGCTGTCCCATGGCAATCTGGTCGCCATGTCGCTGTGCTACGCCACCGATGTCGACCCGGTAAGCGCCGACGATGCGGCGCTGTATGCCGCGCCGATGTCCCATGGCGCCGGGCTCTATAACTTCATTCATGTACGCTGCGGCGCGCGGCATGTGGTACCGGCGTCCAACGGTTTTGACGCCGCCGAGCTGTTTGGCCTGGCGGCCGAGCTGGGCCGTGTTTCGCTGTTTGCCGCGCCAACCATGGTCAAGCGCATGGTCGAGCAGGCGCGGCGCCAGGGCTACGGCGGCGAAGGTATCAAGACCATTGTCTACGGCGGTGGCCCGATGTACCTGGCCGACTTGCGCGACGCCGTCGACACCTTCGGCGCCCGCCTGGTGCAGATCTACGGCCAGGGCGAGAGCCCGATGACCATCAGTGTGCTGCCCCGTGGGCTGATTGCCGACCGCCAACGCCCCGACTGGGCGACTCTGGCCGCCTCCGTTGGTTATGCGCAAGCCTGCGTGGAAATCCGCATTCTCGATACCAAGCACCAACCGCTGCCCACAGGGGCGCGCGGCGAAATTGCCGTACGTGGCGCCACGGTCATGCAGGGTTATTGGCGTAACCCCGAGGCCACGCGCCAGGCCTTGGTCGACGGCTGGTTGCTGACCGGTGATATTGGCTTTCTCGACCCCGCCGGTTACCTGACCCTGACGGATCGCTCCAAGGACGTGATTATCAGCGGCGGCAGTAACGTGTACCCGCGTGAAGTCGAGGAAGTGCTGGCCCAGCATCCCGAGGTGTTTGAAGTCTGCGTGGTGGGCGAGCCGGACCCGCAATGGGGCGAGTCGGTGGTGGCGTTCGTGGTGACGCGCAGCGGCCGGCCCCTCGACGAAGGCGAACTCGGCGCATGGTTCACGGCGCGCATGGCGTCATTCAAAAAACCGAAGAAGTACGTGTGGCGCAACGAGTTGCCCAAGAACAGCTACGGCAAAATCCTCAAGACCGACTTGCGGCAATGGCTCAAAGCAGCGAGTATCGCCGCGCTTTAGCATGGATCGACAAACAGACAAGGAGTCCCCTCGATGGGCAATCACGCGCAAGACACTGTCCGCAAACGCCGCCGTGCGTTTCTCGGTGCCACCTCCGGCCACTTGATCGAGTGGTACGACTATGGCGTCTACGGCTTTCTTGCCGTCTATATCGGCCAGGCATTCTTCGTCTCCGATGACCCCACCACCAGCCTGCTGGCCAGTTTTGCCGCGTTCGCCCTGAGCTTCTTCATCCGGCCCCTGGGCGGGCTGTTCTTCGGCCCGCTGGCGGACAAGATCGGCCGGCGTAAAACCCTGATCATGGCGCTGGTGATGATGACCGGCTCCACGGTGATGCTCGGGTTGTTGCCGACGTACGCGACCCTGGGCATCGCCGCGCCGATCCTGTTGATCCTGGTGCGCTGCGTACAAGGCTTCTCGGCGGGCGGTGAAATCGGCACGGTCACCAGCTTCATTTCCGAATACGCCGGTCCCGGCCGACGCGGCTTTGCCACCTGCTGGTTGATGGTCACCGCCGTGCTTGGCCTGCTGCTGGGCGGCGCCGTGGCCAATGGCATGACCTGGGTGCTGGGCGCCGACATGATGCAGGCGTGGGCCTGGCGCGTGCCGTTCCTGATCGCCGCGCCCCTGGGCTTCATTTCCATGTACATCCGCCTCAAGCTCGAAGACAGCCCCGAGTTCCTGGCCCTGCAACGCGCCGGGCAAACCTCGCGCGCGCCTCTGCGTGAAGTCTGGCAGTGGAAGCGTGCGATTGCCCTGGTGTTCTTCATCATCACCTTGCACAGCTCGATCTTTTATCTGGTGCTGACTTTTGCCTCGACCTACATGGCCAAAATTCTCAAGTTCGACAGCGGCACCACCTTGCTCTACGTGTTCGTCGCCAGCTTCTCGGCCGCCTTCGTCATGCCGTTCGGCGGCGCCTTTACCGATAGGTACGGGCGCAAGCCGTTCCTGATGGTGATCGGCACGCTGGCGACCCTGGCGATGTTCTGGCTGTTCAAGATGGCCCCCACCGCCACCCCCGCAAGCTTCTTCGCGCCGTTGATGGCGGTGGCGATTCTGTTCGGCCTCTATGCTTCGTCCACCTATGCGCTGATGAGCGAACTGCTGCCCACACGCATCCGCTCCACCGGGATTGCCGTGGCGTACAACGTGCCGGTTGCGGTGTTCGGCGGCAGCGCGCCGCTGATCTCCACCTGGCTGATCAAGGTGACCGGTGACATCACCTCGCCCTGGTACTTCTATGTGGCGACCGGGTTGGTGTCCTTGATCGCCTTGGTGCTGCTGCGCAAGGAGGACTTCGTGGCCGGCACCAGCCCTGCGGCAGCGCCTGCAGGGGCGGCATTGGCTTGAAGGCGTGGTAGTCGGGCGTTGCATCGACGCGTTAACTGCGCCAGGCTTGGCAGCCTGATCCCAGCGGAGTGAATGGCGTGCAGGCTACCCGTTTGACCCTGATCTGCCATGCGGCCACGGCGGCGCAGAAACAGGCACGCTTTGCCGATGACGAGTCGCTGCTGATGGACTGGCAAGGCGCCCAGTCATCCTTGGCCGGTCGTTATCCCAAGGCTGTGCGCCTGGTGTGCGGGCCGGAGGTGCGAGCTCGGCAGACGGCGGCGTTGTTCGGCGCGCAGCCGCGCATCGAACCGGCCCTGTGCGACCTGAACCTGGGGCACTGGAAAGGCCAGGCGATCGGCGATCTCGACAGCAGTGAGATGAACGCCTGGCTCACCGACAGTGCCGCCGCACCCCATGGCGGCGAGACGGTGGGGCAGTTGTGCACGCGGGTCGGGGACTGGATCAAGGCCCAGGAAAGTCAGCCCGGCCACGTGCTGGCGGTGACTCATCCTTTCGTCATCCGCGCCGCGCTGCTGTACGTCATGCAGTGCCCGGCCTCGATGTTCTACCGGATCGACGTTGAACCGCTGTCCCACACCGAGCTGCGCTTCAACGCGGTCTGGCGCCTGCGTCTGGAAACTCACGCCTGATGCCCCGATCATGGCAAAATCCACGCCCCGCAATGAGAGCAACCCATGAAACGCATCCTGATCATCGGCATCGGCGCCGGCAACCCTGACTACATCACGATGCAGGCCGTGAAGGCGCTGAACCGCACCGACGTGTTCTTCCTGATGGACAAGGGGCAGAGCAAGGACAAGCTGATCGACCTGCGGCGTGAAATCTGCGAGACCTACATCACCGAGCCCGGCTATCGCTTCGTCGAGGCCGATTGCCCCGAGCGCGCACGCGGTGATATTGACTACACCACCGCCGTGCGCGACCTCAACCGCGACAAGCAGCAGACCTTCGAACGCATGATCAACGAGGAAATGGCCGACGGAGAAGTGGGCGCTTTTCTGGCCTGGGGTGACCCGGCGTTGTACGACAGCACCATTCGCATTCTGCAGGCGATCCTGGCTGACGGTCGCTGTGAGTTCGAGTTCGAGGTGATCCCCGGCATTACCAGCGTGCAGGCCCTGGCGGCCCGGCATAAAGTGCCGTTGAACCGGATCGGCAAGTCCATTGAAATTACCACCGGGCGGCGCCTGGCGGCGGGGCAGGCGAGTGATGCCGACACGCTGGTGGTGATGCTCGATGCCGAAGATTCCTACCGCAGCGTGGCTGATCAAGACATGGATATCTACTGGGGTGCCTACCTGGGCACGCCGGACGAGATCCTGATCAGCGGTAAAGTGGCGCAAGTGGCAGAAGAAATCGAACGGGTACGCAAGGCGGCGCGCCTGGAGAACGGCTGGATCATGGACACCTATTTGTTGCGCAAACCCTGAGGTAAACCCAATGCTCAAACAGCTTGCCCTCGCGTTGGCCCTGGTGGCCGGAGCCGCTCATGCCGATAACGGCTTGCACACCGACTTGCCGTTGTCCTACCTGGAACAGACCCAGGGCGATGCGCGCAACCAGCCGTTGGTGATTTTCCTGCATGGTTTTGGTAGCAACGAGGAAGATTTGTTTGGCATCAAGGACGCCTTGCCGTCCACCTGGACCTACCTGTCGGTGCGTGCGCCGCTGCCGGTGGAGCCGCGCGGTTATCGTTGGTTTACCAAGACCGATGAGCCTGAGTACAACGGCCAGACCGATGAACTATCCAGCAGCGCCCGGCTGATCAAGGACTTTGTGGTCAAGGCCACCGCCAAGTACCACACCCAAAGTGATCGGGTGTTCCTGGTGGGGTTCAGCCAGGGCGCGATCATGTCCTATGAGGTGGGCTTGCGCAGGCCCGAGCTGCTGCGTGGCATAGCGGCTCTGAGCGGCAGTGTGTTGCCGGTGCTCAAGGCCGAGCTCAAGCCGAATGACGCGTTGGGCAAGCTGGCGATCTTTATCGGCCATGGCACGTTGGACCAGGCGCTGCCCTATGCCTCGGGAACGCGGGCGAATGAGGTGTTGGAGGGGATTGGGTTGAAGCCGGAATTTCATGGGTATCCGGGGATGAATCATACGATCAGCGAGGCGGAAGTGCAGGACTTGAAAGCCTGGCTGGAAAAAAGTTTGAAGTGAAATGCAGTTGAAAATGTGGGAGGGGGCTTGCTCCCGATAGCGGTGCTTCAGTCAAAGATATTGCGACTGACACACCGCTATCGGGGGCAAGCCCCCTCCCACATTGGTTTTGTGTCGCTTGGGAGATTGGCTTACTTGCCGCCGGTAATCTGCTTGACCAGCGCAGCATGCCCCTTCACGTCATCCGCCCGCGATATCGCCTGGATCACCAGCAACTGATTGCCGGACCCGCCGAGAAAGGTGGAGTTCAAGGTCTTGCCGCCGCCCTGGGTCGCGGTGCTGTCGACCTGGCGCAGACCGAGGCCCTTGTAGGTGAGTTTCTTCTCGTTTTGCTTCTTGAAGTCGGGCAGGGCGGCGCTCTGGTTCTTGACGAAATCGGCCACGGCGCCGTCGAGGAACTGCGGGTCGTTATCCTGGATGGCTACCCCATCGTTGCGCACGGTTTCGGCGACGATCACCACACTTTTCGTGGTGGCGTTTGCGTACAGGGTGCCCTGGGTGTCGGCGGTGCCATCTTCGGCTTTGCCGGAGGGCAGGGTGTCGGCGGTGTAGGCCTTGGGCAGGTTGAAGGTGAACTTGCCGCCCAGGGTGGAGATGGTTTGCGTGGTCGCCTTGGAGGCAGCCCATACGCTGCCGGCGGTAAGCGCGAGGGCCAGCAGCAGTGCAGTCTTGGTGAACGTGGCCATGAAGCGCTCCAGAGATGAACGAAATTGCGGCGTATTCTGTCAGAAAATTCGCAAGATCGTTCACCTGCAGCCTCACACCTTGTCGGACTCTTCTTGCAGTCGATCCATCTCAAACAGGCGCGCCAGCTCGGTACGGGCTTCCTGGGCGGTCTGCATGACCTTGGCCGCATCGTCATACACCGCATGCTGGGCGGCGAGGACTTGCTGGTCATGGGCCCTGAAACGGTCGATGCGTGCATCGGCCTGGGCCTGGCTCAAACCGAGGCCGACCAGGGTGCGGCGGCTCATCTCCAGGCTGGAATAGAACGTTTCACGCACCGGCGAGGCGTCCAGGTCCACCAGGCGGTGTACGTGCTGGCGGTTACGCGCGCGGGCGATGATCTTCATGTGCGGGTAGAGGTTGCGCACCAGTTCGGCGGTCTTGATGTTGATCTCGGGGTCATCCATGGCGATCACGAAGAACTCCGCCTGGTCGACCTTGGCCGCATGCAGGATTTCCGGGCGTTGCGGGTCGCCGTAGAACACCGGCATGCCGCCGAAACTGCGGGTCAGTTCGATGGTTTCCACCGAGGTGTCCAGGGCAATGAACGAGACGTTCTGCGCGCGCAGGATTCGCGCGACGATCTGGCCCATCCGGCCCATGCCGGCAATCACGACACGCGGCGCATCGCCTTCGATGGCGCGGTATTCCTCGGGCACGTCCACCGGCTTGACCTTGGTTTTGAACAGCTTCGGGCATATCAGCAGCAGCAACGGTGTGACGGCCATCGACAGGGTGATGGTCAGCACCAGCACGTCGTAGAGGTGCGGTTCGAACAGGCCCTGGTCGCGACCGATCTTGAACACCACGAAGGCAAACTCACCACCGGCCGCCAGTACCACGCCCAGGCGCAGGGCGCTTTCGCGATTGAGCTCACCCGCCATGCGACCCACGGCGTACAGCAGCGGCAGTTTCAACCCGATCAGCAGCAAGGTCAGCCCGATCACTACCAGCGGCGTGCTGAGCAGCAGGCTGAGGTTGGCGCCCATGCCCACGCTGATAAAGAACAGACCGAGCAGCAGGCCCTTGAAGGGTTCGATCTGGGATTCCAGTTCGTGGCGGTATTCGGAGTCCGCCAGCAGCAGCCCGGCGAGGAAGGCGCCGAGGGCCATGGACACGCCCACCAGCTCCATCAACCAGGCGGTGCCGATCACCACCAGCAGTGCGGTGGCGGTGGATACTTCGCGCAAGCCGGTCTTGGCGACGATGCGAAACACCGGGCGCAACAGGTAGCGCCCGCCGATGATCACCACGGCAATGCTGCCCAGTATCTGCAAGACGTGCTGCACGCCCTGGGCTTCGCTGGTCGGATGATCGCTGCCGGCCAGCAGCGGCACCATGGCGATCAAGGGGATTGCCGCGATGTCCTGGAACAGCAGGATCGCAAAGGCCAGGCGCCCGTGGGGTTGGTTGAGTTCCTTGCGCTCGGCCAGGCTTTGCAGGCCGAACGCGGTGGAGGACAGCGCCAGGCCCAGGCCCAGCACAATCGCGCTGTTCCATGACTGGCCAAACAGCCACAGCGCCACCACGCCCATGACCAGTCCGGTGAGCAGCACCTGGGCCAGGCCGACGCCGAACACTGCCTTGCGCATCACCCATAAGCGTTTGGGCGAAAGCTCCAGGCCGATGATGAACAGCAACAGCACCACGCCCAATTCGGAGAACTGCGCCACGCTTTGCGGGTTGCCGATCAGGCCCAACACCGATGGGCCGATGATCACACCGGCGAACAGGTAGCCCAGCACCGCGCCCAGTTGCAGGCGCTTGGCCAATGGCACGGCCAGCACGGCAGCGAACAGGAACACCACGGCTGCTTGTAACAGGTTGCCTTCATGGGGCATTGCAAACTCCATTGTTTACTTGGATCAACTGCTGACGCCCTGCATGGGCGAGGGCGCTATTAGAGCGCGTTTTCACATTTTGAAACTTGTATTTTTGATGCGACGATCAACGGATGCTGGGTGAAAGCCCGATTTACAGGGCGCTGACAATGTCGCGTGCCGAGCGGTCCTCGCTTGGCGACGCTTGGTGTTTTCATCTCGGCTTGATTGGCTCTTTGTTACCATGACAGTCCCTTGCCACCAGGAGTCACCGGCCCATGCAGCACCAGTGGGATGAAATGCACCGCACCCGCAAGCCCACGTTCGTCCTGTGCGGCGAGCCTCAGGGGGACGTGCTCAATCTCTATGTTCACGGTTATTCGGCGTTTTTCAGCCAGCAGCAATTGGCTGGCTTCAAGGAACAACTGGCGGGCATTGAAGGCTCGACCAACCTGATGTTGTTCTGGCCGGCGGGGCACTTCCTGGAAAACCTGTTTGCACCCTTCAAGGAAGTGATCGCCTCGATGCTGGGCGGGGGTGGCCTGGGCGCGGCGACGGTGGGGGTGGGCAAGGCGATTGCCTACTTTCTCGACCATTACAAAAGTGTCGAGGCGCGGGTCGATGAAGTGGCCAGGACCTTGCTGCCCGAGCTGGCGAGCTACCTGCACGCCGAATCGCTGCAGGTGCGACAAATCAATCTCATTGGGCACTCCCTGGGTGCGCGGATCCTGGTCAAGAGTGTGCTGGCCAGCCCTGAAGTCGCCCATGAACTGCCGTTGAACAATCTGTTGCTGATGGGCGGGGCGATCTGTACGTCGAGCCCTTGGGAGGCGGTGACGGCACCGCTCCAGGGGCGGGTGATCAATTGCCACTCCAGCAAGGACTGGGCACTGGCAATGAAGCCGGACACCGAGCGGTGCATTGGCCGCTATGCCATCGCGGTGACGCCGGCGCTGAAGGCCAAGGTCACCAATGTTCACTTGGCCAGCTTCGACCATGCCGCCTACTGGCCGCAGTTGAAAACGGTGGTGCAGTACACCGACCTGCTGCAGGAGCGTCGTGGCCTGATCCGCGCCGACCTGCGCAGCAGTGAAGTGCGCTTTGCCGAAGAGGACGCGGACTTGTTTCCGATCCTGGCGCAGGCGCGACCGGATGAGTTGAAGTTTCTTGCCGAGCTGATGGCGCAAAAGCGCAGCGCCTCGATTGATGCCAGTGTGCGCGAACCGCGCAAGCTCGCTATCGAGTTGCAGCGCATGGGTGGCGACAGTTTCATGAACCTGGCCCGTGGGCACGGCGTGGCCTATCGCCAGATCGCCGAAGCGGTGGCGCAACGCCTGGGCATCAAGTTCGACGATACCGTTGCCAGCGTTGCCCTGGCGGATATCGAAGCGCAGGTGGCGGAAAAACTGATCGAGCAGTACCAGGACAAACTCAGCACTGCCGACCGCCAGGCGTTCGACGCCGAACTCAAGGCCGCGATGCAAAAAGAGCAAGGCGTGTTCACGCGTTTCAACATGGGCCGTTCGGCCACCACTGCGTTGAGCGGCACGGCATTGGCCGGGCTTACCGGGTTTATTGTGCGGCGCGGCGCCGCCACGGCGATTCCGGTGGTGGGCCAGGCGGTGGCGGCCGCGATGTTGCTGGTCAGCGGCGTACGGGCGTTTTCCGGGCCGGCTTATTCGATCACGACCCTGGCGGTGCTGGTGGTCGGCGTGATTCGCCAGCGCCTCGAACGTGAGGCACTGAACCAGGAGCTGGGCCTGGTGGTGCAAGTGGTTGAAGCGTTTGACCTGCCTCGGGAGACGGTGATGCGCACGGTCGCGTCGGACTGCTAAGCTGGCGCCCTGACTTGTGTGTTTGCCTGGGATACCGCGTGAAATTCAGCCTGCCGAAAATTGCTACCGCCCCCTTCTGCCCGCCGGAAGTGGCCGGCTCCGTTGTCGTTGACCCCAAGGCGTCGTTCTTCAAGCGCGTGCTGATGTTCGCCGGACCCGGCCTGTTGATCTCCATCGGCTACATGGACCCCGGCAACTGGGCGACCGCCATCGAAGCCGGGTCGCGCTATGGCTACAGCCTGTTATTTGTGGTGTTGCTGGCGAGCCTCGCGGGGATGGCGGTGCAGTGCCTGTGCTCGCGGCTGGGTATCGCTACCGGTAAGGACCTGGCGCAACTGTGTCGCGAGCGCTACAGCAAGCGCTCGGCGCGCACCCAGTGGGCGTTGGCGGAGATTTCCATCATCGCCACCGACCTCGCCGAAGTGCTCGGCTGCGCCCTGGCATTTCACCTGCTGCTCGGTGTGTCGCTGACCACCGGTATCGTCATCACCGCCTTCGACACGCTGTTGATCCTGGCCTTGCAGAACCGTGGTTTCCGCCGCCTGGAAGCAATCATGCTGACGCTGGTCGCGACCATCGGCGTGTGCTTTTTTATCGAACTGGTGTTGATCAAACCCTACTGGCCGGACGTGCTCAGCGGTTTCACCCCATCCCTGTCGGCCATCAGCGACGCCGCGCCGCTGTACCTGGCCATCGGCATCCTCGGTGCGACCGTGATGCCGCATAATCTTTACCTGCACAGCTCCATTGTGCAGACCCGCATGATCGGCAAGGACCTGGCCAGCAAACAGGACGCGGTCAAGCTGGCGCGCATCGACACCATTGGCTCGCTGGCCCTGGCCCTGCTGGTCAACGCGGCCATCCTGGTGCTGGCGGCCGCCGCGTTCTACAAGACCGGCCATACCGATGTGGTGGAGATCCAGGACGCCTATCATCTGCTCGACCCGCTGGTGGGTGGCGCGTTCGCCAGTGTCCTGTTCGGCATCGCCTTGCTGGCCTCGGGCCAGAGTTCGACCTTCACCGGCACGATTGCCGGGCAGGTGATCATGGAGGGCTACCTGAACCTGCGCATCCCGTGCTGGCAGCGCCGCCTGATCACCCGTGGGCTGGCGCTGATCCCGGCGTTTCTCGGGGTGTGGCTGATGGGCGACGACGCCATCGGCAAGCTGCTGATTCTCAGCCAGGTGGTCCTGAGCCTGCAGTTGCCCTTCGCACTGTACCCGCTGATTCGCATGACCGGCGACAGGCAATTGATGGGGCCGTTCGTTAACCGCCTGCCCACGCGGATGCTGGCGTGGTTTCTGTTTGCGGTGATCAGTGGGGCGAATGCGTGGTTGATTGGGCAGTGGGTGTTCTGACTTACCCGTCTGCTGCGCGGCTGTGGCCTAGACCAGGATTGCGAGAGGGCTGTACTGGGCAACCTGCGCATCAGAGGTCAACAGCTTCATGGGTTCACTGATTGCCGTGGCGACAATCAGCCGATCAAAGGGATCTTTGTGATGTGGCTCGAGCTCCTTGACCGCAATCGCGTGCTCTGAGGTAATCGGCAATTCGATAAACCCGCTCTCCACACAGTGGTCACGAATTTCGTCCAGATCGACAGCGAGCTTGCCCACGCTGACCTTGATGGCCATTTCCCAGAAGGTCGCCGCGCTAACATACACATCGGCGGCATTTTCAATCAATCTGAGCGCTTTGCTGGATAACCTCGGATCATCATTGAGTGCCCAAAGCAGAATATGGGTATCCAGCAGTACCCTCATGAATGGACACCTTCGAAGGCATCCAGCAGATCTTCTGACAGTGGCGCGTCGAAGTCTGACGGAATGACCAGCTTGCCTTTCATCGCGCCGACTCGCCGAGCTTTGGACTTACCGATAGGAACAAGCTGCGCCACTGCGCGCCCGTGCTTGGCGATGGTAATGATTTTGCCGGCGGCAGCTTCATCAACCAGTTTCGACAGATTATTTTTTGCCTCGCCCAACGGTATGATGGTCATTTGGTTTTCCCCGTGTTTGGGCCAAATATAGCCAAAACTACGTGAGCTATCAAAAACGGCCAAACCACTTGCTGAAGCCGCCCGTTCAATGGGCGACGGTTTGCAGTACATGACATCCATGGCATTACTCCAAATAGGTTTTGCCGAAAGTCTGCCGCAGCTCGGCGCACCAGGGAATGCTGGCCCGGAAAAACAGAATGAGCCTACATTCTTCTTTAGGAATTCTCCCTCGCAGACGCCTGTTCAAAAGTCAGGAAACTCACCGATCCCAATACGGCACCGTCCCAAAACACTCCACAAAATAATCAATCACCGTGCGCACCTTCAGCGACAGCCTTCGGCTGCCGGGCCACAGTGCCGCGATCTGCTGGGGCTCCAGGGTGGTCGCCACCTCGTACTCGGTCAGCACTGCCTGCAAGGTGCCGGCGCGCAGGCTCTCGCCTATCAGCCAGGAGGGGAACACCACCAGCCCCAGGCCCTGTTCGGCAACGTGGGTCAGGGTATCGGCGTGGTTGCCGGTGATCGGACCTTTGACGCTGTAGGCGCTCCAGTCGCCCTGGTTGCCACGCAAGAACCAGCGCTCCTGGCCTTTGATGCCCTTGTAGGCCAGGCATTGGTGATTGACCAGTTCGTCGGGGTGGCTTGGCGTGCCGTGTCGCGCGAGGTAGGCGGGGCTGGCGGCGAGGCGAAAGCGTTGCGGTGCGAAGATTCGCGCCTGCATGCTGGAATCATTGAGTACGCCAATGCGAAACAGCAGGTCGGTGCCGTCTTGCAACGGGTCGACGAAGGTGTCGGTTTGCTGGATATCCAGTTGCAGCTTCGGATAGCGTCGGCACAGTTCCCCCAGCCACGGCGAAAGGTGGCGCTGGCCGAAGACCATGGGCGCATTGATGCGCACCAGTCCGCTGGGTTCGCTGTCGTGCTCCTGCAGGGCCTGGCTCGCAGTCTCCAGTTGCTCGAGCATCAACCGTGCATGGCGCCCGAGCAGGCGTCCAGCCTCGGTGGGGCTCACGGCGCGGGTGTGGCGGTACAGCAGCTGCTGGCCGAGGGCTTGCTCCATCAGTTGGATCTGCCGAGAAATGGACGAGGGCGCGAGGCCTTCGCGGCGCGCTACCTCAGAAAAACTGCCATGGTCCAGCACCGCGACGAACAGGCGCAGCGCTTTGAAACTCAACTCGTTCAAACCCTGCATCGTGTCTCCATGCTGTGCGTTATGCGCAAAGGTGTTGTTCGCATGCTGCCATTTATCGCACAAATCGACCACCGGATAATGCGCCCACGTTTTTTCTTGAAGCACGGGTGATGTATGCAGGCACGTTCTATTGAAGGTTCGGCACTAACCAGGCCGAACCGAAACATTCTTCGGTTGCTGTTGCTGCCGTTGGTCATCCTGGCAGGCATGGGCCTGTCGGTGGAGGCCGGTTTGCTCGGGCCTTTGGGAGTGCAGGTCGGGCATCTATGGGCGACTTTGAGCATCTTCGGCGTCGGCTCGGCGATCCTGTTTCTGCTGTTGCTGTTCAGCGGCCCGCAAAAGGGCCCGGCGTTCACGCAATTGCCGCGCTGGCAGTTGATCGGCGGTTTCCTGGGGCCGATGTACGTGGTGGTGCTGACCCTGGCGACGCCCCATATCGGTGTGGCCATGACGATGATTGCGATCCTGTCCGGGCAGGTGGGCAAGAGCGTGCTGATCGACCATTTCGGCTGGTTCGGCACGGCGCGCAAGCGGGTCAATGTGGAGCGCTGGATAGCGCTGGCGTTGATCGTGGCGGCACTTGTTCTGATTGCACGAGGGTAATGCGATGAATCTGATTCTGTTGTTGGTTTTGGTGGTCGCCGCAGGTGCGGTCTTGAGTGCGCAGGCCGCCATCAACGGCCGCCTGGGCCAGACCGTTGGGGTGTTGCGCAGCAGCCTGCTGACCTTTGCGGTCGGTGCACTCACCACCGCGCTGCTGATTTTTTTCTTCGAGCCCGCCCAGGCTGTCAGTTTGCTGGAGGTGCCGAAATGGCAACTGACCGGCGCCCTGTTTGGCGTGGTGTACATGATGGTAATGGTCGGCGCGGTGCCGGTGGTCGGTACGGCGGTTGCCACGGTGGCGGTGATCGTGGGGCAATTGGGCATGGGCATGCTGATCGACAACTTCGGCTGGCTGGGCAACCCGGCAATCGAACTGTCCGGCAGCCGGATCGTGGCGATGCTGTGCCTGGCCCTGGCCCTGGTGTTCATGTACCGCAGCAATACGCGCCAGGCTGACTGACGGCGCTGAACCTTGACGCCGCACCTGGAGTCACTGCTTAAGGTGTGGCGTTCGCCACACCGTGACGACCATGAAGAAGGAGTCTGACCATGCCGGATCAAACCTGCGCCTGCCCACACTGCAAATGCGTACTGGGCGTCGACGCGATAATGAAGGACGGTAAGGGCTACTGCTGCCAGGGCTGCGCCGAGCATCACCTGCACGGTGAGCCCTGCGCTGCGGCAAACGACTGCGAATGCGCCAAGTCGGCCGCCAACGCGAACTAAACCATCCAATGTGGGAGGGGGCTTGCTCCGATAGCGGAGTTTCAGTCACTGAATCTGTGCCTGAAACACCGCAATCGGGAGCAAGCCCCCTCCCACATTTCTGATCTGCATCAGGCTTCTGGGACGCCTTTTTCCCAGGCCGTCCAGTTGTTCAAAATCGCCTGTACCAGCGGATTGCCGGTGCGGTACAGGTTCTCCAACGCCGGTACAAACCCACCCTGATCGGCGTACTTGAGCAGGTTGTCCACTTCGCTGTAGCCCGGATACGGGCGGTCAAAGTCGGAGCCCGCACGCACCACCGCCAGGCGCTGGATATCTACCAGCCCTTCGCGACTGGCGCGCAGCAGCGCTTCATAGGTGGAATTGTCTTCCTGCTGGGTGGTGCAGTATTCGCCTTTATTGTCCGTCAGCAGCTTGGTCCACACCTCTGCGCGTTCGCTCAAGCGGGTGCCGGAGAACCAGGTGTTGCCCGCCAGGGTGTCGCAGCGTGTGACCTGTGGCGGCTGGTTGGCCGGGGCGGCGGGGTAGTGCTTGCGCCAGGCGGCGGATTCCTTGCTTTCCGTCAGCTCCACTGTGTGCGACAAGGCAAACGCCTTGGCCTGCAGCTTCGGGTTGAGTTCGAACACTTCGGTCTTGTAGTCCAGCGGCGGTTTTTCATTGGGCCCCTTGGTGTTGATGCCGATATAACCCGTCGGCCAATCCTTGGGTGCGTCCCGTGAGTCCAACTCCCACTGTGTGCCGAACTCCACCAGGTAATGCGCCCAGGCGGTCGTACCGATGGTGCCGTGCTTGGGGCTGATACCGGCAATCCCGGCGATCAGGAAATAACTCTGGCGCAGGTCGAACTTGGGCGACAGCGCCAGCGCCAGGGTCGAAGCAGCGGCGTTGGTCTGGCCCATGCCGGTCACGAGCAGGCACACATCCTGAGTGTTGCAGCGAATCGTCGGATACTCGGCGGACAGGCCCGGTACGCGCACCTGCTGCTTGAGTTCCAGGCGATCGATCCAGGTTTGCGCCTCGGGTGCGAACATGGTGATCAGCATCACCTTGGGTTTGATCGGTGCAGCGTTGTCCGCCAGCACCATGTGGGGCAGCAGGGCGAGGCCGATGGCTATCGACAGTCGGGTAAAAGTCTTCATTTGCAGCTCCTTGATCAGAATTGGTAGCCCACGCCGGCGTAGTAACCCCAGCCGTCGGAGCGGGCGCGAAAATTGCCTTCGCCGAAATTCAACTCGCTGCCATCCTCCCAGTTGCCGCCGTTATGGAAGTAACGGCCGACCAGGGTGAAGCGCAGGTGGGTAAACGAGTACAGCAACACGTTGGTCGCCACCAGAGAGTTGGCGGTGCGCGCCGGGTTGTCCTTGTGCAGTTCCGAGCCGAAATCGTAGTTGGTGAAGCCGATATAGGTCAGCGAGGCACCGTTGTCGAATTTGCCGATGGGCACGATGTATTTCATCTGCGCACGGTAGCCGTCCCAGGAATATTCATTGCTGGCACCGTAGTTTTCCCACTGGTAGCGCCCGTAGAAGTTGGCTGACAGGTTGACTCGCGAGTGGGTGTCGATGTCGGTGCCAAGGCCGCTGTACAGGGTGTTGGCGCGATTCTCCTTGTTGCTGCCATGGTCGTAGATCCAGTCGAACGCCACATACCATTCCTTGAACGGCCCGATCGCCAGGCTGCGCCCGGCCAGGTAGTCGATGGAGATACGCGGCTCGTGTTCCATGAACACCGGCGAGCCATGGTCCCACACGCCTTTGTCGTTACTGTTGCCGATGCCGAGGATCTTTGGCACGTCGATGTAGCCGTACAGCTCGAACGGCCCCTTGCGGCCGAAGTACTCGTATTCCAGGTAAACGTCATCCTGGGGCTTGGGGCCGAAGCTGATGTCCTTGCTGCCAATCAGCGTCAGGTCCTGATTGAACCATTCGGACAGGTAAACGCCTTTTTTCGCCGGCGGGCTGGCCTCGGGGCTGAGGGTTTCGCCCTGTGCCGAGTCATCCGCGGGTTGGTCGTGCGCCAAAATGGGTGCACTGAGTACTCCCGTAACGGCGGCCAGTAGCAAGGAAACACCAAAGCAAGCACGGGGCGTTGAGGTGGGGTGCATTGAAAGTCCCTGTTCGTACGCGGTTTGAACCCGATTGCTCGGGTGAGGTGAACCTGGCGGCCAAGTTCGTTGCGCAAACGTTTGCACAGGTTGTACCAACTTTATTCAATAGCTTGAATCAGCTTGAAAAAGTCTGAAATAACCGTCTTGTCGATCAGAAATGACTGGGTGTCATTTGTTCGAGTGGGCTGCCCAGATGGCACCGGTCTCGCGCCGATATTCACTCGGCGTCTGGTTCATCTCGATCCGAAAATGCCGGTTGAAATTGGACAGATTGGCGTAGCCCACTTCAAAACAGATGTCCGCCACCGACCTGTCGCTTTGCAGCAGTAACCGGCAGGCGCGCTGCACGCGGAATTTGCGCATCAGCTCGATAAAGCCGTGGCCGGTATTACGCTTGAAGAAACGCGAGAAGCCCGGTTCGCTCATGTCCAGTTGCCGGGCGATGTCCGACAGGCGTACGTCGCCGCTCAGTTCTCGCATCAGGTAGTCGAACGCCTTGTTGATGCGTTCGGCGCTGCGCGGGTCCAGGGTCGGCGCGTAGCACGGGCTGGCCAGCAGCTTGATTTGTCGGGGCGGGGCGTTCTTGAGGGTGTCGAGCAGTTGCAGGAACAGGACCAGGCGTTGCAGGCCCTGGGCGTCGCCGATGGCTTCCATCATCCGGGCCGCCTGCGCCGCTGTTTCACCGGTGAACTCCAGACCGCGCCGCGCCTGTTCAAACAGCGGCTGCAAGTCGCCGAGTTCCGGCAGTGCCTCGCGCAGGGCAAGGAGGGCGGCGCCGTCGAATTGCAGCACCACGTCGCGACCGCGCTGGTACTCGCCGGGGGCCAGGTCGCCAATCCAGTCGTGGGGCAGGTCGGGACCGATCAACGCGACATGCCCGACACCGAATGCACCGATATAGTCGCCCGCCACCAGCTTGCCACTGCCGTGGCGGATCAGGTGGATTTCGAATTCGGGGTGGTGGTTCCAGCGCGCGAGCTCGATCGGATAGTCATGTTCAAACCAGCGAAAGCAGTGCTGCGGCTCGGGCAGGATCACTTCACGTTCGGCGGGGCGCTGCTCGAACAGGGTGCGGACGGGCATGGCGCTGCCTCTTGTGCGTTGGATACCGCCAAAATACGCGCCTCGTCAGACACAGCGCTACCCACGGTGTCACTGGGCACTGATACTTTTTTGCATCCTTGAGGCCGGTTAAAAAAGTATCGGTCGAGGGTCTGCGGTGCGTTTGTGAGAAAACGGCCGTAGCTGCTGTAATCGAGCCTGTTAAGTAGCCGAAGTGATTGCAGAGGATATCGCCATGAAACGACTTGAAGGTAAAAGCGCGCTGATCACCGGATCGGCGCGCGGCATTGGTCGCGCGTTTGCCCAGGCTTATATCGAAGAAGGCGCCACCGTCGCCATTGCCGATATCAACCTGCAGCGCGCCGAGCAGACCGCTGCCGAGCTGGGCCCCCAGTCTTACGCGGTGGCGATGGACGTCACCGACCAGGCCTCCATTGACGTGGCAATTGCCACCGTGGTTGCCCGTGCCGGCAAGCTGGATATCCTGATCAATAATGCGGCACTCTTCGACCTGGCACCCATTGTCGACATCACCCGCGACAGCTATGAACGCCTGTTTTCGATCAACGTCGCCGGGACGCTGTTTACCCTGCAGGCCGCCGCGCGGCAGATGATCCGCCAGGGCCATGGCGGCAAGATCATCAACATGGCCAGCCAGGCAGGTCGACGCGGCGAGGCGCTGGTGGCGGTGTATTGCGCGACCAAGGCGGCGGTGATCAGCCTCACGCAATCGGCGGGGCTGAACCTGATCAGGCAGGGCATCAACGTCAATGCCATCGCGCCGGGCGTGGTGGACGGTGAGCACTGGGATGGGGTGGATGCGCTGTTTGCCCAGCACGAAGGCCTGGCGCCGGGCGAGAAGAAGAAGCGGGTAGGGGACGAGGTGCCTTACGGACGCATGGGCACGGCTGAAGACCTGACGGGCATGGCAATCTTCTTGGCGTCGAAAGAGGCTGACTATGTCGTCGCACAGACCTACAACGTCGATGGCGGCAGTTGGATGAACTAGCGGCCTGCACCGATCAACACGGTGGGGGCGAACAAGCATTCCAGCCGTTGATACTCGTCGTCGAGTCACTCGGCAAAGCTGCGATCAAAAAAGTAGACCTGCCCCGGCTTCAGCATTTCCACCGTCGCCTGGGGCCGGCCACCTTCACCCTGCTTCTTGCGCCCGGTTTCACGCAAATACCCCGCCTCAGCCAGCTTCAGCAAACGCTGGCGGATACTGGTCTTGAGCACCGGCCGGGCGAGCACCAATGAAAAAATCGTAGTCGCCTGCGGTGCGCTGAACTCACGCCCCAGGAACATCAACGGCAGGCTGCTGTACAACGATTTGGAAAACAATCGCTCCTGCACGGCCGCCACCAGGCTGTTGTGATCGAACGGCAACTTGATACTGCCATCGGCCACCGCATTCAGGGAAAACCAGGCCTGATGGTCACCCAGCGCGACTTCGTCGGCCACGATCCCCAGGTAATAAGTGGACGACGACCAGCAGCGCGGGTCGCGAAACGCATCGCCCACGGTGCCCACCTGTTCGCTCCAGACCAGCTCGAGGCCGACCTTGTCACTGCAGCGAAGCCGCTCCACCGCATCCTGCAGGCTCAGGTCCTGCACATCGCCGTTGACCACCACACCCGGCAACGCCCAGTGTCCGGCAAAAGGCTCGGCATCGCGCTTGTTGAGCAGCAGCTTCAATTCTCCGCAGGCACGGCAGTAACACAGCACGCACAAGTCGACGGTGTGCAGGTAGGGGCTCAATGGCATATGAAGTCCTTCTGGCAGCGGTGAAGCACAGTCTAACCCTTCGAACAGATATGTCATGTACTTGAGCTCAGGCAGGTAGAAAAATACTTGTTGCCACGAAAGTACATGACGTGTACTTTTGTTTCCAGGCCACCGGAGAATCACCATGACCCTCGCGAAAACCGCCATTGCCTCATTCGATGTGGACGCCCAGAAGAGTTTCACGCCGTTGTGTCCCGACGAATTGCCCGTCGCCGGGGGCGACCTGATCGGCGCCGAACTCAACTACATGGCCAGCCTTGCCGGACGCCGCATCGGCAGCAAGGACGCCCACACCCCGCAGGCGCCCTGGGTGGTCGCGCAGCACAGCCAGATGCTGCAACCCACCGGCCTGGCTCACGCCGATGTCACCTGGGTCAGCCACTGCGTGCCGGGTACCGAGGGCTTCACCTTGCTGGATGAATTGCCCAGTCCCTATGACTACGACTACTTCGTCTGGAAGGGCGTTGAACCCGACCTGCACCCCTACGGCGCCTGCTACCACGACCTGCACGACAAACTGTCGACCGGCGTCATTGAATACCTCAAGGCCCAGGGTATCGTCCGCGTGCTTGTCGGTGGCCTGGCCCTGGACTATTGCGTCAAGACCACCGCCTTTCAACTGCTCAAGGCTGGCCTGCAGGTGGTGCTGCACCTGCCGGCGTGTCGAGGGATCACAGAGGAAGGCAGCGTGCTGGCTGTCAATGAGTTGCTCAAGGCCGGTGCCGCCATCAGCCGCACCCGCGAAGAACTGGCCGCGATGGCCGCGCGTTAAGGAGACCTACCATGGAAAGCGCCTATGACGACGAGTCCCCGGTCATCCAGGGCTTGCTCGACACCGATTACTACACCTTCACCATGATGCAGGCGGTGCTGCACCAGCATCCCAATGTGGATGTGGAATACAACTTCATCGTCCGCTCCAGGGAAAAACTCGGGCACCTGATCCCGCAGTTGCGAACCGAGCTGGAAAAGCTTGCCGGCCTGCAGATGCGTGAAGGCGAGCTGCGCTTCCTGTTCAACCCGCGCTTTCGCGAATACCTCACGCCGGATTACGAGCGCTTCCTCGGGCTGTTTCGCTTCAACCTGCGCTATATCCATGTCAGTGAAGTGGACGGGCAATTGAACATCCGCGTGATCGGCCCGATGCTGCATTGCATCATGTTCGAGCAACCGGTACTGGCGCTGGTCAGCGAGCTGCGCAACCGCGACAAGTACCCCGACGTGACCCTCGAGGATGTCACCCGCAAGCTCTACCAGAAGTTCGACTGGCTGGAGAAAAACCTCAGCCGCGACGAGCTGGCCGACCTGCGCGTTTCCGACTTTTCCACGCGCCGGCGCCTGTCATTCAAGGCCCAGCGCGAGGTGGTGGACATCATGCGCCGCGACTTCCCCGGCCAGTTCCTCGGTACCAGCAACGCACACCTGGCCTATGAATTCGACTTGCCGCTGATCGGCACCATGGCCCACCAATGGCTGATGGTGCACCAGCAATTGGGGCGCCTGCGCGAAAGCCAGAACGCCGCACTGGAAAACTGGGTGCGTGAGTACCGTGGCCGTCTCGGTATGGCCCTGACCGATTGCATCAGTACCGATTTTTTTCTCAAGGATTTCGATCTGTACTTCGCCAAGCTCTACGACGGCCTGCGCCAGGACTCCGGCGACCCCATCGTGTGGGCCGACAAGGTACTGGCCAAATATAAGGAACTCGGTATCGACCCCATGACCAAAGACCTTATGTTCTCCGACGGTCTGAATTTCGAAAAATGCCTGCCGATCCTGCGGCACATCCGCGGCAAGGCCCGGTTCGGCTTCGGCATGGGCACCAGCCTTGCCTGCGATGTGGACGGCGTGGAGCCACTGAGCATCGTGATGAAGCTGGTGCGGGTACACGGCGAGCCCGTGGTGAAATTCTCCGATGATCCGGTGAAGAACGTCTGCGAAGACCCGTCGTTTTTGCAGTACGCGGCACAGGTATTCAACGTTGGTAACGTGGAGGTATGACATGCACACTCAAGAACGCATCGCCCGTGAGCTGAACGTCGATCGCTCGCTGGTCGCAGGCGGCGAGCCCCGGGAAATTCAACGGCGCATCGATTTCATCAAGACGACGTTGCGCGCCTCCGGCTGCAAGGCGCTGGTGCTGGGTATCAGCGGCGGTGTCGACTCACTGCTTGCGGGCCGCCTGTGCCAGCTGGCGGCGCAGCAACTGCGCGACGAAGGCTACGCCGCGCGCTTTATCGCCATGCGTCTGCCTTATAAAACCCAGGGCGACGAACACGATGCCCAGGCTTCGCTGGATTTTATCCTGCCGGACCATATCGACACCCTCGACATCGCCGCCAGTGTCGACGGCCTGATGGCCAGCCTGGCCGCCGCCGAAGCCAGTGCCGCGCAGCTCGATTTCATCAAGGGCAACGTCAAGGCCCGTGTGCGCATGGTCGCGCAGTATGCGGTTGCCAACCTGCACAATGGCCTGGTGGTCGGCACCGACCAGGCGGCCGAAGCGTTGATGGGGTTCTTCACTAAATTCGGCGACGGCGCCTGCGACCTGGCGCCGTTGTCCGGCCTGACCAAAACCCAGGTGCGCCTGCTCGCCACCACCCTCGGCGCCCCGGCGAACCTGGCGCAAAAACCGCCCACCGCGGATCTTGAAGAACTGGCGCCGGGGAAACTCGATGAAGACGCCTACGGTTGCTCCTACGACGAGATCGACGCGTACCTGATGGGTGAGCCGGTGAGCGAGCGGGTGAGGGCGATTGTCGAGGAGGCGTATGGCAAGACGGCGCACAAACGCGCGCTGCCGATTGCCCCGCAGTAAGCGCGGGCTGCAAGCTATATCAGGAAGTGTCTGGCTATGAAATGGAATTTTTCCTACATTCTTGAAGGATAGGGATTCTTTACGCTCTGAGCTTTCAATGAGTTCAGGATCAAGGGAATGGCTTCCAGCGTATTGAAAGCGAATGATTCAATAGCCAGCGTTTTGCGCCGTTACCTGCCAGTGCTTATTGGCACGACGGTCATGGCGATTTTGTCGGGCATCCTGGTGACAGTATTGGATGATTCGACCTATCTGCGCAGGTTCGACCCGTCGCTCAAAGCACAGATGTCCGGCTGGAGTCTTATTACGCTGGCGGCTGTTCTAGTATTTTCCAGTGTGATGATGGTGCGTGGGCGGCACTGGGCGAGCATTGTCCTGGCAGGCTATTTTGCGCTGTGTCTGATGCTGGTGGTACCGAGCATTCAGTACCACCCCCATAGCCTGGCCTATTCGTTGGGGGTCGTGTGCCCGTTGTGCGGATTGCTTCTGCTCAATACCGAGCGCCACCGCGAGATGCGCCAAAAGCTGTTTGAACTGCGTGTCCAGCGCTGCGGGGCCAGGCGTTCAGTCCTTGAGGATGCCTGATGGCCTCTGTGGGTTGGAACTGCCCGATTCCAGCGGGCCACATATGGCACGTGGGTCGCGGATGGCTTTTCCAGGACCGACACGTGGGTATTTCAGTTTCTGGACTTGGGGTCGTGATATGACAGACATAAATAACAGGCAACTCTATTCGCAGGTTGGGATTTACTCGCAGGCACCGAGCGTTTCACCAGAAAACGAGTACAAGGCAAAGTCAGACAAAGAGATCGCAGCGCTCTTCGGCAGCAACTTCGACTACTTTGAGCCTAAAGATGGCTTGGTGTCGCAGGATAAATTACGCACTATAGCGAATCGTCCGGTGCCGAGTGGTAATACAATTCATGATGCCATGACAATGTTGGCGCGTGAGATTATCAGTCGCGGTTCACTCAACTATCGTTTGGATAAAGTAGACGGTGAGTATAAAGGACCGGCCGATGGGATGATTAGTCTTAAAGGTATTGAATACGAGATCGCCTCCAACTCGAATAAGGAACCTCCCACGGATAATCGCTTTGCAGGCGCGCCCCGTAGCTTCAATAATTCGGTGGGGAACGCGAACCGCGGCCTGATGAATCCTGTGCAGAATCTTTCGATGGCACCTCAAGGGTTCAGCGGTCAGCCTGAGCCTGCAGAGCTGCCCTATGCCAAAATTGCCACTGATTTTGTAAACAACTTTAAAGAATTTCAGGACGCCGATGGTTTCGTGTCGATGGCTAGCATCGCGGCTATCGCCTATTGCCCTATGCCAGATGATCCTTTCGCCGACCGGATGATCTGGCTAGCCCAGGCAATCATGAGCAGTCCGCTGATGAGATTCATGTTGGACTCGAAGACACAAAACGGTCAACAGGATGGCCTTATCAGTTTCTCTGATGCGCAGGGGGTAGCTGAGCATTTCAATGGTGCGCCCAACTTTTCGACTGGGCAACAATTTCCTGTTGGACGAGGAGCTTACCAACCGTCCATGTATTCAGGGCTTAATGATTTTCCGCCTCAGTCGTATGGGCAGGTTTTTCCACAGCAGCCGCCGTCGCATGAACAAGCCATGGCTCAGCAGCCATATTATAATAATGGCCCCCTTCAGGAAGTTACGACGACCAGCAATAATCGTTATGCCTACGATAGCGATGAGGGATTTTCCAAAAAATTATTGCCCTACTTCGGCGTGCTGGAAGATCCCGCCACACCGGGTTATATATCCGATAACTCGCTTCGTTCAGTCGCATCGGGTTTCCGACCGGACGGGAGTAGGGCGACTTTAGAAGAACAAGAGATTGCTGAAAACTTTATGAGTCGAGGTGGTTTCTTTAAAAAACTGGACCGAGGCTCCAGCGGCAAACTTGATGGCCTGATCTCTCGTTCGGATCTGGGTGGATTTGCAACGGATTATAGCGGCTCAACTGATCACGATGTATTGAAGGGTATAAAGAAATATTTTCATGAGTACACGGCCGGGAAGGATGATGCTTATGTTAATTTCAATGAATTGCGAGAGGCTGCGGGCGAAATTCCGTCGACACGCACCTTCCCTGATGAAGCGCGTGAATATGCAAAAGAGTTTCTAAAACGTGTCGATCTGGCGGATAAGACCGATGTTGGGGTGTCCTGTTGGGGGTTGTTCAATGGTAAACGGGATGAGCGTTTTGATATGGACAACCTTGATTACATGCTCGACCAGACAAAATGAACGCCTGATTGCAGTCAGTGTCAACTGACTTGACCGTGGTCGGCGGCCGCCAGATGCCGCCGGATCACCCTCGCATGATGCCGCGTTCGGCGCTTTACAGCACCTGTCATGGTAGATACGCATGGGTTTTTTAAGCGGCGGCGATTCGCGCTTCCTGGGCTGCGGTGCTTATGTTGGTGATAGTATCAATCATGCGGACGATCGGCGGCGAACGGTCAGTTATCACGGGCTTCTCTCGCGGTATTTACCAAGACGGCGCTGACCATCGAGAGATCACGCATCGTCCGCAGGACATGCACACTTACCTGGCCTGGCTGTCTTGCATGCTTTTACTGCCTGATTCTTATCCCGGAAATTCGAGTCCCCATGCAAGTCACTCAACAACGGCCGCTGTGGCAGATCTACCTGTTCTTTCTGGCACCCATGGTGCTCTCCAACTTTCTGCAAAGCTTTTCCGGCACCCTCAACGGTATCTATGTCGGCCAGATGCTCGGCACCCACGCGCTGGCGGCGGTATCGGGCATGTTCCCCATCGTGTTTTTCTTCATTGCCCTGGTGATTGGCCTGGGAGCCGGTGCCTCGGTGTTGATCGGCCAGGCCTGGGGGGCCCGGGAGACGGGACTGGTCAAGGTAATCACCGGCGCCACGCTGACCCTTGGCGCACTGATAGGCTTGTTCGCTGCCGTACTCGGGGGGCTGTTTGCCCGCCCCGCGTTGCAGGCCCTGGGAACCCCCGTCGATGTGCTGGACGATGCGGTGGGCTATGCCCAGGTGATGATGCTGATCATGCCGCTGCTGCTGGTGTTTATTCTCTATACCCAGCTGCTGCGCGGCGTCAGCGACACGGTTTCGCCGTTGCTGGCGCTGATGGTGTCGACGCTGGTGGGCTTGGTGCTGACGCCGGCGTTGATCCGCGGTTGGATCGGCCTGCCGCCCATGGGTATCCAGAGTGCGGCGTACGCCGGGCTGGCGGGTAATGCGTTGGCGATGCTGTTCCTGATTCTGCGCCTGCGTCACAAGCACCATGTGATGGCGCCGGATCGCGACATGCTCGCCGCCCTGCGCCTGGACCGGGTGATTCTCGGCAAGGTCCTGCGCATCGGCCTGCCCACCGGTCTGCAAATGGTGGTGTTGTCACTGTCGGAGCTGGTCATCCTGGCGCTGGTCAACGGCCACGGCTCCCAGGCAACGGCGGCGTACGGTGCGGTGACGCAGATCGTCAATTACGTGCAGTTTCCGGCGCTGTCGATCGCCATCACCGCCTCGATCCTGGGGGCGCAGGCGATTGGCGCCGGACGCCTGGAGCGCATCGGGCCGATCCTGCGCACCGGGTTGTTGATCAACACCGGTCTCACCGGTGGCCTGATCGTGCTCGGCTACGGGTTGTCGCACTGGTTGCTGGGGCTGTTCATCACCGACGACACCGCGCGCATCAACGCCGAGCACCTGTTGCACATCATGCTGTGGAGCATCCTGGTGTTTGGCTTCCAGGCCGTGATCGGCGGGATCATGCGCGCCAGCGGCGTGGTGTTGATGCCGGTCGCCATTTCGATTTTCTGTGTGCTGTGCGTGGAATTGCCGGTGGCGTACCTGTTCAACGCGCACTTTGGCCTCGAAGGGGTGTGGATGGCGTTTCCGGTGACTTACCTGGCTATGCTGGTGCTGCAGACGGCCTATTACCGATTGGTATGGCGGCATAAGCAGATCAAGCGGCTGGTGTGATACAAGGTTGCCCACACAAAGGAGAGAAGGCGCTTCAGCAATGGCAAACCCCTACGCCGCGTTGTTCCAGGTGCCGGGCGCTCGCGCTTTTGTCCTGGCGGGCATGCTGGCACGCATGCCGATCTCCATGACCGGTATTGGCCTGATCACCATGCTCTCGCAGGTGCATGGCGGTTATGGTCTGGCGGGCTCGGTGGCGGCGGTATTCGCGTTGGCCACGGCGTTTTGCGCGCCGCAGGTATCGCGTCTGGTGGACCGCTACGGCCAGGGCAGGGTGCTGCCCATCGCCGCCCTGATTGGCGGTGGCGCGTTGTTGATGGTGCTGCTGTGCACGCGTTTGCAGGCGCCGGACTGGACGTTGTTCCTGTTCGCCGCGCTGGCTGGCTGCATGCCCAACATGTCGGCCATGGTGCGGGCACGCTGGACCGAGTTGTACCGCGGCCAGCCCAAGCTGCAAACCGCGTTCGCGCTGGAGTCGGTGCTCGATGAAGTGTGCTTTATCATCGGCCCGCCCATTTCGGTCGGCCTGAGCGTGGTGCTGTTTGCCGAAGCCGGGCCGCTGGTGGCGGCGCTGTTGCTGGCGGTGGGCGTGACCACGTTCGTGCTGCAAC
This sequence comes from Pseudomonas orientalis, assembly GCF_001439815.1. Lineage (GTDB taxonomy): Bacteria > Pseudomonadota > Gammaproteobacteria > Pseudomonadales > Pseudomonadaceae > Aquipseudomonas > Aquipseudomonas orientalis. The sequence goes on from NZ_JYLM01000002.1 coordinate 132,409, forward strand.
GCGAGACAGAACCGCCGGTGCATCCACATCACGACCACCATGGACGCTGGCTGATTGCCTCACCTTCGGTGCTGATCCTCATGACCCTGTTGCTGGCCATGGGCGTGATCGTCGGTGTGGTGGATGTGGTCAGCGTCGCCTTTGCCCAGCATCAGGGCCAGCCCGCGGCGGCGAGTATCGTGCTGTCGGTGTACGCCATCGGTTCCTGCCTGGCCGGCCTGGCCTTCGGCACGCTCAAGCTCAAGGCCTCGTTGTCTCGGCAGTTTCTGTTCTGCGGCGTGGCCACGGCGTTGACGACGTTGCCGTTGCTGTGGGTGACCGATATTCCGGGGCTGGCCGTGGCGATCTTTATCTCCGGTCTGTTTTTCGCTCCGACCCTGATCGTGTCCATGGCGCTGGTGGAGCAAGTTGTCCCACCGAGCCGCCTCACCGAAGGCATGACCTGGCTGATCACCGGCCTGAGCATCGGCGTGGCGATTGGCGCCGCGAGCTCAGGCTGGATGATTGACCACTCCGGCGCCGCCAGCGGGTTCTGGGTGGCGCTGGCGGCGGGGCTGGTGGTGTTGGGTTCGGCTGTGCTGGGGTTTCGGCGGTTGGGTCGTCAGCCAATCGCCGGACAATGATGTTGTAAAAACTCATTCAGCGCCTGGCGGGTCAGGTCGTTCAACGTCACTTTCTTGCGGTTCGCCGCCAAGGCCGCAGCCAGGTGCAGGTCATGGCCGACGCGTACGTTGAAGGAGCCCTTGCAAGGCTTTTCCGGCGTTTGCCCCAGGGAATGGCAGGTTGCGAGGTAATCGTCCACCGCCTCTCTGAAGGCCGCGTCCAACTCGGCGACGGTTTTGCCTTCGTAGCTCACCAGTGCCTTGATGAACAGGATTTTGCCGAACAGGCAATTGTCTTCGAGGCTGGCTTCGATGGAGCCGATGTAGCCTTTATATTTCAGCTGATTGTTCACTGAATCAGTTCTCCTGATTTCAATTGTTCGATGATCTGGCGCCGAATGTAGTGTTTCAGTTCGTTGCCGGGGTGAGGCTTGTGCAGGGTGATCAGTGCACTGGGGTCGCCGATATCGAATTTGACCCGGCTTCCAGCCCCTTCAATCTGTGTGTAGCCCAGTCGGCGTAACAGCGTTACGAGCTCGGACCAGGTGAAGGCCATGTGCTCATTGAGCAGTTTGGCGAGCAGCTTTTCATTTTTGGACACGGCGTTCCCTGCGTGTAACTAAATGTAGTTGCAAAAAGTGGTGTGCGTCAATGCTAGCTCGGGTTGATGTGTCTTTCTTGAGATTGATGTAACCCTTGATGACACCTCGCCTGCTGCCCCCCATTCCTCGCTAATTTTTCCCTCTCCGGTTCGTTTTATAGGGACGACGTGCCTTTGTGCTTCCTGCCTATTGCTCCGGACTCCAACAAATGAATGCTGAAGACTCCTTGAAACTTGCTCGCCGGTTTATCGGGTTGCCCCTGGAAAAACGCCACGTGTTCCTGCAGGCCCTGCAGAAAGAAGGTGTGGATTTTTCAAGGTTTCCGATTCCGGCGGGGGTGGAGGCAGAGGACCGCCAGGCGCTGTCCTACGCGCAGCAGCGCATGTGGTTTCTCTGGCAGTTGGATCCGGGCAGCGGCGCCTATAACCTGCCCGGCGCCGTACGCTTGAAGGGTGTGCTCAGCCTGGACGCGCTGGACCACGCGTTCGCCAGTCTGGTGGCGCGTCACGAAACCCTGCGCACGGTGTTTCAGCGTCAGGCCGATGAGCGTTTGGCCCAGGTTGCGGTAGACCCTGCTGTGGCGGTCGAACAACTGGATCTCAGCGCCTTGGCGCCGGCTGCACGTGAGCAGGCGGTCAACGAGGCCGCCACCCGGCAATCCCTGCTGCCGTTCGACCTGGAACACGGCCCGCTGCTGCGCGTGCAACTGCTCAAGCTCGATGCGCACGAGCACGTGTTGCTGCTGACCTTGCACCACATCGTCTCCGACGGTTGGTCGATGAATGTGTTGATTGACGAGTTCATCCGTTTCTATGACGCCCACGAGCGCAACGCGGCGCCGCAACTGCCTGCGCTGGCGATCCAGTACAGCGACTATGCCCTCTGGCAGCGCCGCTGGCTGGAAGCCGGCGAACAGGCGCGCCAGCTGGAGTACTGGCAGGCGCGCCTGGGCGATGAACATCCGGTGCTGGAGCTGCCGACCGACCGCCCACGTCCGGCCATGCCCAGCTACCAGGGTACACGCCACACCTTCGAGGTCGACCCGGCGCTGGCCACGCAACTGCGCACGTGCGCGCAAAAGCACAACGTCACCTTGTTCATGCTGCTGCTCGGCGCCTTCAATGTGTTGTTGCACCGGTACACGGGGCAGGGCGATATCCGTGTCGGTGTGCCCATCGCCAACCGCAACCGCACGGAAGTCGAAGGGCTGATCGGCTTCTTCGTCAACACCCAGGTGCTGCGCACCGAACTGACCGGGCAAACCCGTGTGGCCGAACTGCTGCAAGGCATCAAGGAACACGCCCTGGGTGCCCAGGCCCATCAGGAGTTGCCCTTCGAACGCCTGGTCGAGGCCTTGAACGTCGAGCGCAGCCTGAGCCATACGCCGCTGTTCCAGGTGATGTACAACCATCAACCGGTGGTGGCGGACATCGCCTCCGTCAGTACTGCCTCCGGCCTAGAACTGGCCTTGGTGGAATGGCAAGGCCGTACCACGCAGTTCGACCTTACCCTCGATACCTATGAAAAGTCAGGCACCTTGCATGCCGCGCTCACTTACGCCAACGATCTGTTCGATGCGCCTTCCATCCAGCGCATGGCCCGACATTGGATCAGCCTGTTGCAGGCAATGGTGGCCGACGGCGAACAGCGCATCGGTGAATTGCCGATGCTGGACGCTGACGAGCAGCAGCTGGTCAAGGCCTGGAACCAGACCGCCGCGGCGTACCCGACCGAGCGTGCGATCCATCATCTGATTGAAGGCCAGGCGCAACGTACGCCGGATGCGCCAGCGCTTGCATTCGGTGAGCTTACCCTGACCTATGCCCAGCTTGACGCGCGCGCCAACCAGTTGGCCCATGCATTGCGCGAGCGAGGCGTCGGCCCGGACGTGCTGGTGGGGATCTGTGTCGAGCGCTCCATCGACATGATCGTGGGCCTGTTGGCCATCCTCAAGGCGGGCGGCGCCTACGTCCCGCTGGACCCGGAATACCCTGGGGAGCGCCTGGCCTACATGATCGAAGACAGCGGCATCGAGCTGCTGCTCAGCCAGCAGCATTTGCTGGCGCGACTGCCGACCGCAGGCCTCCAGGTGATTGCCCTGGATCAGCCGGACAACTGGCTCGACGCCTACAGCACCGAGTCCCCGAACGTCACCCTCCACGGGCTGAACCTGGCGTACGTGATCTACACCTCCGGCTCTACCGGCAAGCCCAAGGGCGCCGGTAACAGCCATCGCGCGCTGGTCAATCGTCTGTGCTGGATGCAGCAGGCCTACGCACTCGATGCCGGCGACGCAGTGCTGCAGAAAACGCCATTCAGCTTCGACGTTTCCGTCTGGGAATTCTTCTGGCCGCTGATGAACGGCGCGCGCCTGGTGGTCGCCGCGCCGGGCGAGCACCGTGAGCCGGCACGCTTGATCGAGACCATCAAGCGGCACGCCATTACCACCGTGCATTTCGTGCCGTCCATGTTGCAGGCGTTCATTTATGAGCCAGGCGTAGGCGCCTGCGCCAGCCTCAAGCGCATTGTCTGCAGCGGCGAAGCCTTGCCGTTGGACGCCCAGCGCCAGGTGTTCGCCAAGCTGGCGAATACGGCCTTGTACAACCTCTACGGCCCGACCGAAGCCGCCATCGACGTGACCCACTGGACCTGCATCGACGAAGGCGCCGACAGCGTGCCCATTGGCCGGCCGATCGCCAACCTCGGCACCTACGTGCTCGATGCCCAGCTCAACCCGGTGCCGGCCGGTGTCTCGGGTGAGCTGTACCTGGGCGGCACTGGACTGGCGCGCAGTTACCACCGGCGCCCGGCGCTGACCGCCGAGCGCTTTGTGCCGAGCCCGTTCGTGGCCGGCGAGCGCTTGTACCGAACCGGCGACCGTGTGCGTCAGCGCGCCGATGGGGTGATTGAATACCTTGGCCGCCTCGACCACCAGGTCAAGCTGCGCGGCTTGCGCATCGAACTGGGCGAGATCGAAACGCGCCTGATGCAGCACCCGCAGATACGCGAAGCAGTGGTCGTGGTGCACGGCGGCAAGCAACTGGTGGCTTATCTGGTCCTTGAAAGCGACGCCCCCGACGACCTCAAGGCCTGGCTGCTCGGCAGCCTGCCGGAATACATGGTACCGACCCACTTCATCACGCTGGCCAAGCTGCCGGTGACCGCCAACGGCAAGCTCGACCGCAAGGCACTGCCAGTGCCGGACGCTGCGCCGCAACAGGCCTTCGCCGCTCCGGAAAACGCCCTGCAACAAGCCTTGGCCGCGATCTGGAGCGACGTGTTAGGCATCGAGGCCGTGGGCCTGGACGATAACTTTTTCGAGCTGGGCGGCGATTCGATCATTTCCATCCAGGTGGTCAGCCGTGCGCGCCAGGCCGGCATCCGCCTCAGTCCGCGCGACCTGTTCCAGTACCAGAGCGTGCGCGGTCTGGCGCTGGTGGCGCGTGTCGACGAACTGAATGCGATCGATCAAGGCCCGGTCAGCGGTGAGGTCATCCTGACGCCGGTGCAGCAGGACTTTTTTGCCCAGGCGATCCCCGCGCGTCATCACTGGAACCAGTCATTGCTGTTGACCCCGCGTGAAACCCTGGAGCCCGCCCGGCTCGACGCGGCGGTGGTGCAATTGATCCAGCATCACGATGCCCTGCGCCTGCGCTTCGTGGCGCAGGCCGAAGGTTGGCAACAGCACCACGCCGACCCGGCGAGCGCATCGGTGGTGTGGCAGGCGCGTGCCGGCAGCGAGGCCGAACTGGCCGCGCTGTGCGATGAGGCCCAGCGCAGCCTGGATCTGGAGCAAGGCCCGCTGCTGCGCGCCGCCCTGGTCGACATGGCCGACGGTACCCAGCGCTTGCTGCTGGTGGTGCATCATCTGGTGGTGGACGGGGTGTCCTGGCGCATTCTGCTGGAAGACCTGCAACAGGCTTATCGCGAACAGAAGTTGCCGGCCAAGACCAGCGCCTATCAGCGCTGGGCGCAGCAGTTGCAAGACCATGCGCAGGCCCTCGATCACCAGCTGTCGTACTGGCAGGCACAATCCATCGATGCCGAGTTGCCGTGCGATCACCCCGAGGGTGGCCTGCAAAATCGCCTGGGCGCCAAGCTTGAAACGCGCCTTGATGCCGAGCACACACGCCAATTGCTGCAAGAGGCGCCGGCAGCCTATCGCACCCAGGTCAATGACCTGTTGCTGACCGCCCTGGCGCGGGTGGTCAGCCGTTGGAGCGCTCAACCCGCCGCGCTGATCCAGCTGGAGGGTCATGGCCGCGAAGACCTGTTCGATGGCATCGACCTGACCCGCACCGTCGGCTGGTTCACCAGCCTGTTCCCATTGCGCCTGCAAGCGGATGGCGAGCTGTCCGGTGCGATCAAGGCGGTCAAGGAGCAACTGCGCGCCGTCCCCGAAAAGGGATTGGGCTATGGCCTGCTGCGCTACCTTGGAGCGCCACAAGCCCGCGAGTCCCTGGCCGGGCTGGCCGCGCCACGCATTACCTTCAACTACCTGGGCCAGTTCGACCGTCAGTTCGATGAGTCGGCGCTGTTCGTACCGGCCGGCGAGGGCAGTGGACAGGCTCAGGACCCCGAGGCGCCGCTGGCCAACTGGCTGACGGTGGAAGGGCAGGTGTATGGCGGTGAGTTGGCCTTGCAGTGGGGCTTCAGTCGCGAGATGTTCGACACCTCGACCATCCAGCACCTGGCGGATGAATACGCCGCTGAACTCAAGGCCCTGATCGAGCATTGCTGTGCCACACCGGCCGGGCAAGTCACGCCGTCGGATTTCCCCCTGGCGCGCGTCACCCAGGCGCAACTGGATGCATTGCCGCTGGCCGGGCCGGCCATCGCGGACCTTTACCCCTTGTCGCCGATGCAGCAGGGCATGCTGTTCCATACGCTGTTGGAGCCCGAAGCCCAGGCCTATATCAACCAGTTGCGCCTGGACATCGACGGCCTCGATCTGCTCGCGTTCGGCCGCGCCTGGCAGGCCGCGCTGGACCGTCACGACATCCTGCGCAGCAGCTTCCATTGGCAGGGCCTGGACAGCGCGCATCAAGTGATCCAGCGCCAGGTCGACCTGCAACTGCAAGTGATTGAAGACCCGCGTGCCGATTTTGATGCCCTGGCCAGCGCCGAGCGTGAACGCGGCTTCGAACTCAATGCCGCGCCGCTGTTTCGCCTGATGCTGGTGCGCGGCGCTGGGACCACCTGGCAGCTGGTTTTCACCAGCCACCACATTCTCATGGATGGCTGGAGCAACGCCCAGTTGCTCGGCGAAGTGCTTGCCCATTATGCGGGCCAGGCCGTGCCCGCACCGCTCGGGCAATTTCGCGATTACCTGGGCTGGCTGCAACAGCAAGGCAGCGGCGAAGCATTCTGGAAAGCCGAGCTGGCACCATTGCAGGCGCCGACCCTGCTGGCCCAGGCGCTGCGCGCGCCGGTTGGCGGTGCGGGGACTGCAGAGCATCACGTCGTGCTGGGCAGTGACTTCACCCACACCCTCGGTGAGTTCGCCCGCCAGCACAAGGTCACCCTCAACACCCTGTTGCAGGGCGCCTGGAGCCTGCTGCTGCAGCGCTACACCGGGCAGGCGTGCGTGGCCTTCGGCGCCACCGTGGCCGGGCGTTCCGCGCCGCTGCCGGGGATCGAGCAGCAGTTGGGCCTGTTCATCAATACCTTGCCGATCATCAGCGCCGCTTCGCCGGCGCAATCGGCCGTCAGTTGGCTCAGCGAGTTGCAGGCGCTGAACATCAACCTGCGCGATCACGAGCATGTGCCGCTCTACGACATCCAGAGCTGGGCCGGCCAGCAAGGCGCCGCGCTGTTCGATACGCTGCTGGTGTTTGAAAACTTCCCGGTGGCCGAAGCCCTGAAACAAGGCGCGCCGGCCGGCCTGACCTTCGGGCCGATGCATAACCATGAGCGCACCCATTACCCGCTGACCCTGGGCATTGAACTGGGTACCAGCCTGCGCCTGGAGTTCAGCTACGACCGCACACAGTTCAGCCAGTCTCAGGTCACGCGGCTGGGCGACAACCTGCACCATCTGCTGGAACAACTGTTGGCAGACGCCCGCATCCCTCTGGGCAATCTGCGCCTGCTCGACGCCATCGCGCAGCGCGACGTGCTTGCCCTCAGCCAGTTGCCGGCGACCGCCCGAGGTCATCAACACGCCCATGAGCGCATCGCGGCCCAGGCCCAGGCCACACCGGACGCGCTGGCGGTGCAGGCCGGCAGCCAACGCTTGAGCTACGCCCAACTCAACGCTCGGGCCAACCGCCTGGCCCATCGCCTGCTGGCACTGGGCGTCGGCCCCGGCCAGCGCGTGGGCCTGGCGTCGCGGCGCGGTCCGCAACTGATCGTCAGCCTGCTGGCGGTACTCAAGAGCGGCGCGGCCTATGTGCCGCTGGACCCGAAATACCCGGCCGAGCGCCTGGCCTACATGCTCGCGGACAGTCGCCTGGACCTGCTGCTCAGCGAAACCGGCTTGCTGACCGATGTGCCGTTGCCGGCCGGGCTGACACGAATCGGGTTCAGCGCCACGGGGGACGAGCTGGCCACCTGGCCGGCAACCAATCCGGCCAATCACGCGGCGGCGGCGGACCTGGCCTACGTGATCTACACCTCCGGTTCCACCGGCCAGCCCAAAGGCGTGGCCATCGACCATGCCGCCCTCGGCCAGTTCTGCGACAGCGCCGTGGTGTACAGCCAACTGAGCGCGCAGGACCGCGTGCTGCAGTTCGCGACCTTCAGCTTCGACGGCTTTGTCGAGCAGTGCTACCCGCCGCTGTGCGTGGGTGCGGCGCTGATCATGCGTGGCGATGACCTGTGGGACGCCGGGCAACTGGCGCGGGAAATCGTTGCACAGGGCGTGACCCTGGCCGACTTGCCCGCCGCCTACTGGTACCTGCTGGCCAAGGAATGCGCCCTGGACCGCCGCGCCCTGGGCCAGCTGCGCCAGGTGCATGTGGGCGGTGAAGCGATGTCCGTAGAAGGCCTGCGCGCCTGGCATGCTGCCGGGCTGGGCGGTGTGCGGCTGGTCAACACGTATGGGCCGACCGAGGCGACGGTGGTGTCCAGCGTGCATGCGTGCCAACTGGAGGATGCCGGCGACGCGTTCGGTGTGCCGATCGGGCGCGCGATTGAAGGGCGCTCGCTTTATGTGCTCGACAGCGGTTTCGAACTGCTGGCGACCGATGGCGTGGGTGAGTTGTGCATCGGCGCCGAGGCCGGTCTGGCCCAGGGCTATTTCGACCGTCCGGCGCTGACCGCCGAGCGCTTCCTGCCCGACCCGTTTTCCGCATTACCCGGCGCGCGACTCTACCGCAGTGGCGACCTGGCCCGTCACAACGAGGCGGGTGCGCTGGAGTACGTCGGGCGCATCGACCATCAGGTGAAGATTCGCGGCTTGCGTATCGAGATGGGCGAAATCGAGGCCGGCCTGCAAGCCTTGCCCCAGGTGCGTGAAGCAGCCGTATTGGCGCTGCCGAGCGCCACCGGTACGCAATTGGTGGCGTACGTGGTGCCCGCCGAGGGCATCGCCTTGGACAGCCAGGCACTGGCGGCCCGTTTGCGTCAGTCGCTGCCGGACTACATGGTGCCTGGGCAGTGGGTGGTGCTCGATGCCTTGCCACTGAACAACAGCGGTAAGCTCGACCGCCGCGCATTGCCGGCGCCGGACCTTAACTTGCACGCCCAGGCTTACGTGGCGCCCCGAACCCCGCTGCAGATCCAGTTGGCGGCGATCTGGCAGGCGGTGTTGCAGGTTGAGCAGGTCGGCCTGGAGGATCATTTCTTCGAGCGCGGCGGCCACTCGTTGCTGGCCACCCAGGTGATCTCCCGGGTGCGGCATGCGCTCAACCTGGAAGTGCCGTTGCGCGCACTGTTCGAACAGCCGACCCTGCACGCGTTTGCCGCCGCCTGCGCGGCATTGCAAGTGAGCACGGCGCAGCCCTTGATGGCGCTTGAACGCGACCAGCCGCTGGCGTTGTCCTTCGCCCAGGAACGCCAATGGTTCCTCTGGCAACTGGACCCCGCCAGCGCGGCCTATCACGTTCCAACGGCCCTGCACCTGCGCGGCCGGCTGGACATCGCCGCGCTGGAGCACGCGTTCCAGGCCCTGGTACAACGTCATGAGCCGCTGCGCACCACCTTTGTCGAGCAGGGCGAGCAGACCCTGCAGGTTATCCAGCCAGCCCTGGCAGTGACCATCGAGCGCCAGCGCGTCGAGGTGACGGCGATCGAACAGGCGGTGGCCGAGGAAGTCCGGCGTCCCTTCGACCTGCGCAGTGGCCCGCTGATGCGGGTCAAATTGCTGGAAGTGGCGACGCAACACCATGTGCTGGTGATGACCCAGCATCACATCATCTCCGACGGTTGGTCGATGCAGGTGATGGTCGATGAGCTGGTGGCACTCTACCAGGGCGACGGCGCATTGCCGGCGTTGCCAATCCAGTACGCCGACTATGCCCAATGGCAGCGGGACTGGATGGCGGCCGGGGAAAAACAGCGCCAGCTCGCTTACTGGTGCGCGCGCCTGGGCAGTGAGCACCCGGTGCTGGCGTTGCCACTGGACCATCCGCGCCCGGCGGTGCAAAGCCATCGGGGCGCGCGTCGGCAGATCCAGCTGGACAGCGCGCTGGTGGCCGAACTCAAGGCGTTGGCCCAGCGTCAGGACGTGACCTTGTTCATGTTGCTGCTGGCCTCGTTCCAGACCGTGCTGCATCGCTACAGCGGACAGTCCGAAATCCGTGTCGGCGTGCCGATCGCCAACCGCACGCGCCTGGAAACCGAACGGCTGGTGGGTTTTTTCGTCAACACTCAGGTACTGCAGGCCGAACTGCAGGGGCAAATGCCTTTCGCGCAGTTACTGGCCCAGGTCAAGCAGCGCGCCCTCGAGGCCCAGGCGCATCAGGACCTGCCGTTCGAACAACTGGTGGAAGCCTTGCAGCCCGAACGCAGCCTCAGCCATAACCCGCTGTTCCAGGTGATGTTCAACCATCAGGACAGCCTGCGCGCCGGCCCCGTGCACTTGCCGGGCCTGGCATTGCAGGCGCTGGACTGGGCCGCTCACACCACCCAGTTCGACCTCAACCTGGAAACCGAAGAATCCGCCGATGGCCTGTGGGCGTCGCTGACCTACGCCACCGACCTGTTCGAGCCGGCGACCGTGGAACGCCTGGCCGGGCATTGGCATAACCTGCTGCGCGCCGTGGTGCGCGATGAATCACAGGCGCTCGACGAACTGGCGATGCTCAGCGCGCCGCAATGGCAGCAAATGGTTGCAGACTGGAACCACACGCCCGCCGACTACCCACATGAGCACTGCGTGCACCAGGTGTTCGAGGCGCAAGCGCTCGCCCGGCCGGATGCCGTTGCACTGCGCTTCAATGACGACAGCCTGAGCTACGCCGAACTCAACCGCCGGGCCAATCGCCTGGCGCACCGTTTGATCGCGGCGGGCGTCGGGCCCGACGTGCTGGTGGCTGTGCATGTGGAGCGCTCCCTGGACATGGTGGTCGGCCTGTTGGCGACCCTCAAGGCCGGCGGCGCCTACGTGCCGCTCGACCCGCAGTTTCCGGCGGAGCGCCTGGCGTTCATGCTCGAAGACAGCGATGCCAGGGTGCTGCTGACCCAGGCGCATTTGCGCGGTCGTCTCGTACAGCCCCAGCACCTGCAGGTGCTGCTGACCGACGACGGCGACGGTGACGCACACAATCCTCAGGTGCACGTCACGCCGCAACACCTGGCCTACGTCATCTACACCTCCGGCTCCACCGGCACGCCCAAAGGCGTGATGGTGCGGCACCAGGCGTTGTGCAGCTTTACCTGCGGCATGGCCGATACCTTGTCCATTGGCGGCGATGCACGCCTGTTGTCGTTGACCACGTTCTCATTCGACATCTTCGCCCTGGAGCTCTACGTGCCGCTGAGTGTCGGTGCGACGGTGCTGCTGAGCGAACAGGCCATGGCCCTTGACCCGGAAGCCATCCTCGACCTGGCTCACAACCAGGTGGCCAGTGTGCTGCAGGCCACGCCGTCGACCTGGCGCATGCTGCTCGACAGCCCGCGTGCGCAGCTGCTGCTCGGTATCCAGTGCCTGTGCGGCGGCGAAGCGCTGCCGGCCGACCTGGCCCGGCGCCTGCTCGATCTGCAAGGCCCGGTGTGGAATCTCTACGGGCCCACGGAAACCACCATCTGGTCGGCGGCCCATCGTCTGCACGAGGCCCAGCCTTTTGTCGGGCGGCCCATCGCCAATACCTCGCTGTTCATCCTCAATGCCGGGCTCACCCCAAGCCCGCAAGGCGCGGCCGGTGAACTGCTGATCGGCGGGGTCGGCCTGGCGCGCGGTTATCATGCGCGGCCGGCGCTCACCGCCGAGCGTTTTGTACCGGACCCGTTTGGCGCGCCGGGCGCACGCCTGTACCGCACCGGCGACCTGGCGCGTTACCGCGAGGATGGCGTGGTCGAGTACATCGGCCGCGTCGACCATCAGGTCAAGGTGCGCGGCTTCCGGATCGAGCTGGGTGAAATCGAAGCCTGCCTGCGTGAGTACCCGGGCGTGCGTGAGGCGGTGGTGCTGGCAGACAACGACCGCTTGATCGCCTACCTGGTGACGACCTCTGCGGTGGATTCACAGGCCTGCAAAGCCGCGCTGCGCGAACAACTGCCGGACTACATGGTGCCGGCGCACTTGCTGGTCCTCGACCGTCTGCCGCTGACTCCCAACGGCAAGCTTGACCGCAAGGCCTTGCCCAAGCTTGATGCAGGTCAATTGCACAAGGGTCACCTGGCGCCCGTCACCGCCCGCGAACAACAGGTCGCGGCGATCTGGGCCGAGGTGCTGGAGGTGCCGCAGGTCGGCCTCGACGATCACTTCTTCGAGCTGGGCGGGCATTCCCTGCTGGCCACTCGGGTGGTGTCGCGGGTGCGTCAGGCATTGGCGCTGGAAGTCGCGCTCAAGACCCTGTTCGAGCAGCCCCTGCTGGGTGATTTCGTGCGCGCGCTGGGCGAGGAGGGCAGCACCGCACCGGCGCTGCTCAAGGCCGACCGCACGCACCCCTTGCCGTTGTCCTATGCCCAGGAGCGCCAATGGTTCCTGTGGCAACTGGACCCGCAGAGCGCCGCTTACCACATCCCCAGTGCCTTGCGTTTGCACGGCCCATTGAATGAGGCCGCACTGCAGCGCAGTTTCGACAGCTTGCTGGCCCGCCATGAAAGCCTGCGCACCCATTTGCGCCAGGAGGTCACTGGCGCGGTGCAGGTCATTCAAGCGTTGGGCCGGATCGAGATCGAGCGGGGCGCCTGCGACTATGCCGACCTCAAGGCCACCGTCGCTGCCGAGGTCGCACGTCCTTTCGATCTACTGCGCGGGCCGCTGTTGCGGGTCACGTTGTTGCGCCTGGCCGAGGAGGACCATGTGCTGGTGCTGGTGCAGCACCACATCGTCTCCGATGGCTGGTCGATGCAAGTGATGGTCGAAGAGCTGGTGCAACTGTACGCCGCGTTCAGCCAGGGTCAAACCTCCGACCTGCCGGCCTTGCCGATCCAGTACGCCGACTATGCCGTATGGCAACGCAACTGGATGGAGGCCGGCGAGCAAACGCGTCAACTGGCCTACTGGCGTGAGCAGTTGGGCGGCGAGCAACCGGTGCTGGAGCTGCCGTTCGACTTCCCGCGCCCGGCGCTGCCAAGCCATCGTGGTGCGCGCCTGGGCATCGAGTTGGCGCCAGGACTGCTGGAAGGCTTGCGCACACTTGCCCGCAATGCCGGTGTCACCTTGCCGATGGTGCTGTTGGCGTCCTACCAGGCGCTGTTGCATCGCTACAGTGGCCAGGAAGACGTACGCGTCGGCGTGCCGGTTGCCAACCGTAACCGCCTGGAAACCGAGGGCCTTATTGGTTTCTTCGTCAACACCCAAGTGCTCAAGGCCGAGCTTCACGGGCAGATGAGCGTCGAGCAGCTGCTGCGCCAGGTGCGCCAGCGTTCCCTGGACGCCCAGGCCCATCAGGACCTGCCGTTCGAGCAACTGGTGCAAGCGCTGCACCCGGAGCGCAGCCTCAGCCTGAGCCCCTTGTTCCAGGTGCTGTTCAACCACCGCGTGACGTCCGCCGAGCGTCAGTTGCAGCAGCTTGTCGACCTGCACATCGAAGTCCTGAACTGGGATGACGGCGTGGCCCAGTTCGACCTCGCGCTGGATGTGGAAGAAACCCCGACGGCACTGCTTGCTTCCCTGAGCTATGCCACCGACCTGTTTGCGCCCGCCACCATTGCTCGCATGGCCGGGCATTGGCAGAACCTGTTGCAGGCGATGGTTGCCGATCAGGCTCAAGCCATCGGCCAGTTGCGCATGTTGGATCAGGACGAGCAGCAGCACATCCTGCAATTGTGGAACTGCACCGATGCCGGCTACTCGGCGCAGCGACTGGTGCATGAACGGGTCGCCGACCGTGCGCGGGAAACCCCGGATGCGGTGGCGGTGAAGTTCGCCGACGAGCAGCTCACTTACGGCGAGCTGGATCGCCGGGCCAACCGCCTGGCCCACGCCCTGATTGCCCGTGGCGTCGGCCCGGAAGTGCGCGTGGCCATCGCCATGCCGCGCAGCGCCGAGATCATGGTGGCGTTCCTCGCCGTGATGAAAGCCGGTGGCGTGTACGTGCCGCTGGACATCGAATACCCGCGTGATCGCCTGCTGTACATGATGCAGGACAGCCGGGCGCAACTGCTGCTCAGCCACACCCGCGCCCTGGCGCAATTGCCGATTCCCGCTGGGCTGGAGACCCTGGCCATTGACCGCACCGAGCAATGGGCGCACGGCAGTGACAGCGCGCCGAACGTCGTGCTGGACGCCGACAACCTTGCCTACGTGATCTACACCTCCGGCTCCACCGGCATGCCCAAGGGCGTGGCCGTTTCCCACGGTCCGTTGGTCGCACACATCATCGCCACCGGCGAGCGCTATGAAACCCGCCCGGCCGATTGCGAGCTGCACTTCATGTCCTTCGCCTTCGACGGTTCCCACGAAGGCTGGATGCACCCGTTGATCAACGGCGCCAGTGTGCTGATCCGCGATGACAGCCTGTGGCTGCCGGAATACACCTATGCGCAGATGCATCGGCACAACGTGACCATGGCCGTGTTCCCGCCGGTGTACCTGCAACAACTGGCCGAACACGCCGAGCGCGACGGCAACCCTCCAGCGGTGCGGGTGTACTGCTTCGGCGGTGATGCCGTGGCCCAGGCCAGCTACGACCTGGCCTGGCGCGCGCTGAAGCCGACCTACCTGTTCAACGGCTACGGCCCCACCGAAACCGTGGTCACGCCGCTGTTGTGGAAGGCGCGCAAGGGCGACCCTTGCGGTGCCGTTTACGCACCCATCGGCACCTTGCTCGGCAACCGCAGCGGCTACGTGCTGGACGCGCAGCTCAACCTGCAACCCATCGGCGTGGCCGGTGAGTTGTACCTGGGCGGCGAGGGCGTGGCCCGGGGGTACCTGGAACGTCCGGCGTTGACCGCCGAACGTTTCGTGCCGGACCCGTTCGGCAAGCCCGGCAGCCGCGTGTATCGCAGTGGCGACCTGACCCGTGGGCGTGCGGATGGCGTGGTGGACTACCTGGGTCGCGTCGACCATCAGGTCAAGATCCGTGGTTTCCGTATCGAGCTGGGCGAAATCGAAGCGCGTCTGCGCGAACAGGACAGCGTCGGCGAAACCGTGGTGGTGGCCCAGGAAGGCCCCACCGGCAAGCAGTTGGTGGCCTATGTGGTGCCGGTCGATGCCACCCTGGCCGACCAGGCCGAGTTCCGTGACAGCCTGCGCCGCGCCCTGAAAAGCGGCCTGCCGGATTACATGGTGCCGGCGCACTTCGTGTTCCTCGCGCAGATGCCGCTGACCCCCAACGGCAAGCTCGACCGCAAGGGCCTGCCATTGCCCGATGCCAGCCAGATGCAGCAACAGTACGTGGCGCCGCACACCGAACTGGAGCAGCAGATCGCCGCGATCTGGGCCGAGGTGCTGCACCTTGCGCAAGTGGGCCTGAACGACAACTTCTTCGAAGTGGGCGGGCATTCCCTGCTGGCCATCCAGATCACCTCGCGGGTGCAGGCCGAACTGGGCCTGGACGTGCCGCTGATGGAACTGTTCCAGACCGAATCGCTGCGCGCCTACGTGCAGGCCGCAGCCACCTTCCGCGCCGGCAGCGTGGAAGATTTTGATGATCTTCGTGACTTTTTGAGCGAACTAGAGGCGATTTGAACCATGCTTTCCAACCCTAACATCGACCTGGTGTCGCGCTTTCTTCGCTTGCCTCTGGAACAGCGCCAGCAGTTTTATCAGCGCCTGCAAGGCCGGGGCATGAGTTTCGCTCAACTGCCGATTGCTTGCATCCGTGAGGACGGTCAACACCTGCCGCTGTCCTACGCCCAGGAGCGCCAGTGGTTTCTCTGGCAACTGGACCCCGGCAGCGCGACTTACCACATCCCCGGCGCCTTGCGTTTGCACGGGCAGTTGGACCTGGCGGCATTGCAGCGCAGCTTCGACAGCCTGCTGGCCCGTCACGAGAGCCTGCGTACGCAACTGGTCGAGGAGGGCGAGCAGGTGTGGCAGGCCGTGCTGCCCCAGGCACGGGTCGAGATTCAGCAGGCGCAGATCGACGAGGCGCAGTTGATGGCGCGCGTGGCGCAGGAGGTGGCACGGCCGTTCGATCTGCACCAGGCGCCGCTGCTGCGCGTGACCTTGCTGCAACTGGCTGAAGATGAGCATGTACTGGTGATGGTGCAGCACCATATCGTCTCCGATGGTTGGTCGATGCAGGTGATGGTCCAGGAGCTGGTGCAACTGTATGCGGCGTACAGCCAGGGCCAGGACCTGCAACTGCCGCCGCTGCCGATCCAGTACGCCGACTACGCCCTGTGGCAGCGCGGCTGGATGGAAGCGGGGGAGCGGGCGCGGCAGCTGGCTTATTGGCAGGCATTGCTGGGCGGTGAACAGCCGGTGCTGGAACTGCCGCTGGACCGTCCGCGCCCGGCGCAGCAAAGTCATCGCGGCGCGAGCTTGCAGGTGCACCTGCAACCCGAACTGGTCGCCGGCTTCAAGCGCCTGGCGCAGCAGGAAGGCGTCACCCCATTCATGCTGCTGCTCGCGTCCTTCCAGGCCTTGCTGTACCGCTACAGCGGGCAGTCGGATATTCGCATCGGCGTGCCGATTGCCAACCGCAACCGCGTCGAAACCGAAGGGCTGATCGGGTTTTTCGTCAACACCCAGGTGCTCAAGGCGGACCTGGACGGGCAGATGAGCTTTGTCGAGTTGCTGCAACAGACCAAGCGACGCGCCCTGGAAGCCCAGGCCCACCAGGACCTGCCGTTCGAGCAACTGGTGGTGGCGCTTTCGCCTGAGCGCAGCCTGAGCCACAACCCATTGTTCCAGGTGATGTTCAACCACCAGACCGACGCCCAGGGCGGGCGCGGCGGCCAGCAACTGCCGGGCCTGCGCGTGGTGGAGCTGGACTGGGACAATGCCACTACGCATTTCGACCTGAGCCTGGATACCCACGAATCGGCCGAAGGGCTTTGGGCGGCGTTGAACTACGCCACCGATTTGTTCGACGCGGCGACCATCGAACGCCTGGCGCAGCACTGGCAGCAGTTGCTGCAGACGGTCGTCAGCGCCCCGCACAGCCGTCTGGCGGAGCTTTCGCTGCTGGATGCCGCCGAGCAGCAGCGCATGCTCCAGGACTGGAACACGCCGGCCTGCGTTCGTGAATTGCAAGGCGTGCACCTGCTGTTCGAAGCCCAGGCCGCCGCGCAGCCCGCACGCCAGGCCCTGGCACTGGACGGGCAGGCTCTCAGCTACGGTGAACTGAACCGTCAGGCCAACCGCCTGGCGCATTACCTCATCGCCCGAGGCATCGGCCCGCAGGCCTTGGTCGGGATCGCCGTGGAGCGCTCCTTTGCCATGGTGGTCAGCTTGCTGGCGGTGCTCAAGACCGGCGCGGCCTATGTGCCGCTGGACCCTGAGTATCCTCGCGAGCGTCTGGTGCACATGCTCGAGGACAGCGCTGTGCGCCTGGTGCTGACCCAGTCGCACCTGCGTGATCACCTGCCATTGCCGGCGCACGTGGTGGCCGTTGAAATCGACGTCGCCCAGGCGCAGTTGGCGCTGTGTGATGAACATAATCCACCCGCTGTTTTCGAACCCAACAGCCTGGCCTACGTGATCTACACCTCGGGCTCCACCGGCAAACCCAAGGGCGTTGCCATCAGCCACGGCGCGTTGAGTGAGTTCGCCGGCATTGCAGCCGATTATTCGCAGTTGGTCGCGCAAGACCGGGTACTGCAGTTCGCCACCCTGAATTTCGACGGTTTCGTCGAGCAGTTGTACCCGGCGCTGACCCTCGGCGCCACGGTGGTATTGCGTGGCCCGCAACTGTGGGACGGCGCCGAACTGTATCGGCAGATCATCGAGCAGGGTATCACTCTGGCTGACTTGCCGACGGCCTATTGGAAGCTGTTCTTGCAGGATTGCCTGGCGGCGGGCGCGCGGTCTTACGGCGCCTTGCGCCAGATGCATATCGGCGGCGAAGCCATGCCCCTCGACGGCCCGTTGTTGTGGCAACGCGCGGGCCTGGGCCATGTGCGGCTGCTCAATACCTACGGACCGACCGAGGCCACCGTGGTTTCCAGTGTGCTGGACTGCACCGACCCGGACGTGATCAGCGGCGTCAGCGCCAGCCCCATCGGCCGCGCGTTGCCCGGGCGTGGCTTGTATGTGCTGGATCGCGACCTGAACCTGCTGCCCGCCGGCGCCGTGGGCGAACTCTACATTGCCAGCGCCAGCGGCCTGGCCAGCGCTTATCTGCGGCGCCCGGGCCTGACTGCCGAGCGCTTTGTCGCCAACCCGTTCAGTGCGTGCGGCGAGCGGCTTTATCGCAGCGGCGACCTGGCGCGTTATCGCGCCGATGGGGTGGTGGAGTATGTCGGACGGGTCGACCATCAAGTGAAGATCCGTGGTTTTCGCATCGAACTGGGCGAGATCGAAAGCGTGCTGCTGGCCCAGGACGGCGTGCGTGAAGCGCTGGTGCTGGCGGTCGACAACCAACTGCTGGCCTACCTGGTGCCCGCGCAACCGTCGAGTGAAGCCGAACGGTTGATGAACACCCTGCGCGAACAGCTGCCGGACTACATGGTGCCGGCGCACCTGATCTTCCTTGAGCGCATGCCGCTCAACCCCAACGGCAAGCTGGACCGTCAGGCACTGCCCAAGCCTGACGCCAGCGCGGCACACCAGGACTGGCAGGCGCCGGTCACCGCGTTGCAACAGCAGATCGCCGCGATCTGGGCCGATATTCTCGGCACCGAAAACGTCGGTTTGAACCAGCACTTCTTCGAACTGGGGGGGCATTCGCTGCTGGCGATGCAAGTGGTGTCGCGCATTCGCCAGACGCTGCAGCGCGAGGTGCCGCTCAAGGCCTTGTTCGAGCACCCACGGCTGGACGCATTTGTCGCGGCATTGCAGGCCCAGCACAGCCTGGCGCCGAGCGCACCGCCGTTGCTGCCGGTGGGGCGCGAGCAGGCCTTGCCGTTGTCCTATGCCCAGGAGCGCCAGTGGTTTCTCTGGCAATTGGAGCCGCATAGCGCCGCGTACCACATCCCCAGTGCGTTGCGCCTGAAAGGGCAACTGGACCTGGACGCGTTGCAGCGCAGTTTCGATACGTTGCTGGCCCGGCATGAAAGCCTGCGCACTTGCCTGCGCCAGGAGCATGAGCGTGCGGTTCAAGTGATCGCGCCGTCGGCGTCGTTGCAGATCGCTCAGGCCGATGTCGACGAAGCCGAACTCCAGGCCCAGGTCGAGGCACGGATCGCGCGGCCGTTCGACCTGGAACGCGGCCCGTTGCTGCGCGTGTCGCTGCTGCGCCTGGCCTTCGACGAGCATGTGCTGGTGCTGGTGCAGCACCACATCGTCTCCGATGGCTGGTCGATGCAGGTGATGGTCGAAGAGCTGGTGCAGCTGTATGCCGCGTTCAGCCAGGGCCAGACACCTGACCTGCCGACATTGCCGATCCAATACGCCGACTATGCCGTGTGGCAGCGCCATTGGATGGAGGCGGGCGAGAAGGACCGTCAACTGACGTACTGGCGCGACATGCTCGGCGGCGAGCAAAGTGTGCTGGAGTTGCCGTTCGACCACCCGCGCCCGGCCGTGCAAAGCCATCGCGGCGCACGCCTGGCCTTCGAGCTGGACCCCGAGCTGAGCCAACAGCTCAAGGCTTTGGCCCGGCAACAGGGCGTGACCCTGTTCATGTTGCTGCTGGCGTCGTTCCAGACCCTGCTGCATCGCTACAGCGGCCAGGAAGAAATCCGCGTCGGCGTGCCCATCGCCAACCGCAACCGCAGCGAAACCGAGCGGCTGATCGGCTTTTTCGTCAACACCCAGGTACTCAAGGCAGACTTGCACGGCCAGATGAGCGTCGAAGAGTTAGTGCAACAGACCCGACAACGCGCGCTGCAAGCCCAGGCCCATCAGGACTTGCCGTTCGAACAGTTGGTGGAAGCCCTGCAACCGGAACGCAGCCTGAGCCACAACCCGTTGTTCCAGGTGATGTTCAACCACCAGACCGACGTCGGCCAGGCCCAGGTCCAGCAGCAACTGCCGCAGCTTCTGGTCGAAGGGCTGGAATGGCAAAGCAAGACCGCGCATTTCGACCTGGACCTGGATATCCAGGAATCCACCGAAGGCATCTGGGCCACCCTCGGTTATGCCCAGGACCTGTTCGAAGCCGGCACCGTGCAACGCATGGCGCGTCACTGGCAGAACCTGCTGCAGGGCATGGTCGCCAACCCTCGGCAGCCGCTCGGCCAGTTGAACCTGCTGGACCCGGACGAGCAGCAACAGATCCTGCAACTGTGGGACCGCAGCGCCTCCGGCTTCTCGGCCCGGCGCCTGGTGCATGAATTGGTCGCCGACCGTGCGCGGGAAACCCCGGATGCGGTGGCGGTGAAGTTCGCCGACGAGCAACTCACGTACGGCGAGCTGGATCGCCAGGCCAACCGCCTGGCCCACGCGCTGATCGCCCGTGGTATCGGCCCGGAAGTGCGCGTGGCCATCGCCATGCCGCGCAGTGCCGAGATCATGGTGGCGTTCCTCGCCGTGATGAAGGCCGGTGGTGTGTACGTGCCGCTGGATATCGAATACCCGCGTGATCGCCTGTTGTACATGATGCAAGACAGCCGTTCGCGGTTGCTGCTGACCCACTCGACGGTGCAACAGCGCCTGCCGATTCCCGAGGGCCTGCAAGCCCTGGCGGTGGATCAGGTGCAGGCCTGGTCCGATGACGACTACACGGCGCCGAACGTCGCGCTGGACGCCGACAACCTTGCCTACGTGATCTACACCTCCGGTTCCACCGGCATGCCCAAGGGTGTGGCGGTTTCCCATGGGCCGTTGGTGGCGCACATCATCGCCACCGGCGAACGCTATGAAACCCGCCCGGCCGATTGCGAGCTGCACTTCATGTCCTTCGCCTTCGACGGTTCCCACGAAGGCTGGATGCACCCGTTGATCAACGGCGCCAGTGTGCTGATCCGCGATGACAGCCTGTGGCTGCCGGAATACACCTATGCGCAGATGCATCGGCACAACGTGACCATGGCCGTGTTCCCGCCGGTGTACCTGCAACAACTGGCCGAACACGCCGAGCGCGACGGCAACCCCCCGGCGGTGCGGGTGTACTGCTTCGGCGGTGATGCCGTGGCCCAGGCCAGCTACGACCTGGCCTGGCGCGCGCTGAAGCCGACCTACCTGTTCAACGGCTACGGCCCCACCGAAACCGTGGTCACGCCGCTGTTGTGGAAGGCGCGCAAGGGCGACCCTTGCGGTGCCGTTTACGCACCCATCGGCACCTTGCTCGGCAACCGCAGCGGCTACGTGCTGGACGCGCAGCTCAACCTGCAACCCATCGGCGTGGCCGGTGAGTTGTACCTGGGCGGCGAGGGCGTGGCCCGGGGGTACCTGGAACGTCCGGCGTTGACCGCCGAACGTTTCGTGCCGGACCCGTTCGGCAAGCCCGGCAGCCGCGTGTATCGCAGTGGCGACCTGACCCGTGGGCGTGCGGATGGCGTGGTGGACTACCTGGGTCGCGTCGACCATCAGGTCAAGATCCGTGGTTTCCGTATCGAGCTGGGCGAAATCGAAGCGCGTCTGCGCGAACAGGACAGCGTTGGCGAAACCGTGGTAGTGGCCCAGGAAGGTCCGACCGGCAAACAGTTGGTGGCCTATGTGGTGCCGCTGGATCCGGCCCTGCTGGACGATGCCGTCGCCCAGGCCAACGGTCGCGAAGCTCTGCGCCGCGCCCTGAAAACCCGATTGCCGGACTACATGGTGCCCACGCACCTGATGTTTCTCGAACGCATGCCGCTGACTCCCAACGGCAAGCTCGACCGCAAGGGCCTGCCGTTGCCGGATGTGAGCCTGATGCAGCAGGTGTATGTCGCGCCGCAGAGTGAGCTGGAGCGGCAAGTAGCCAGCATCTGGGCCGAGATCCTGGGCGTGGAGCGGGTAGGCCTGGCCGATCATTTCTTTGAGTCAGGCGGTCACTCATTGTTGGCGATGCAAGTGGTGTCCCGCTTGCGTCAGCTATTGGATCGGGAAGTTCCCCTGAGGACATTGTTTGAACAACCGCGGCTGCAGGGTTTTGTCGAGATGCTGGGCGACCTGCAGGCGTCTGTGGCAAGCGCACCGCCCATCCTGCCGGTCAGCCGTGAGCAGCCATTGGCGCTGTCTTATGCCCAGGAGCGGCAGTGGTTTCTCTGGCAATTGGATCCGCGCAGTGCGGCCTACCACCTGCCCAGCACGTTGCGACTACGCGGCTGGCTGGACCCAAGCGCCCTGCAACGCGCCTTCGAGCGTCTGGTTGCCCGCCATGAAAGCCTGCGTACTCAGGTGTACCAGGAAGCAGGGCGCGCCTTTCAAGTGATCCGCGAAGCAGGTGCTGTGGACATCGTCCATGCACCGGCCAACGAAAGCGATTTGCAGCGTCTGGTCGAGGCTGAAATCGCGCGCCCCTTCGATCTGCAGCAAGGTCCGCTGCTACGCGTAACCTTGTTGCGGGTCGCCGAAGGCGATCATGTATTAGTGCTGGTGCAGCACCACATCGTCTCCGATGGCTGGTCGATGCAGGTCATGGTGGATGAGCTGGTGCAGTTATACGCCGCTTATAGCCAAGGCCAGGATTTGCAACTGCCGGCATTGTCGATTCAATACGCCGATTATGCCCAGTGGCAGCGTGACTGGATGGCAGGGGGCGAGCGCATTCGTCAACTGCGCTACTGGCAGACGTTGCTGGGCGATGAGCAGCCCGTGCTGGAGCTACCGCTTGATCGGCCACGGCCGTCGGTACAGAGCTTCCGTGGCGCAGGTCTGGGGATCCTCCTTGATCCGGCGCTGGTGGCAGGGCTCAAGGGGCTGGCACAGCGTGAAAACGTCACGCTGTTCACTGTGCTGCTGGCCTCGTTCCAGACGCTGCTCCACCGTTATACCGGGCAGCAGGATATTCGCGTTGGTGTGCCAATCGCCAATCGTAGCCGGGTCGAGACCGAACGCCTGGTGGGGTTTTTCGTCAATACCCAGGTGCTCAAGGGCGATATAGATCCTCAACTGACGGTCACCCAATTGTTGCAGCAGGCCAAGCACCGGGCGCTCGACGCCCAAAGCCATCAGGACTTGCCGTTCGAGCAGTTGGTCGAAGCCCTGCAACCCGAGCGTAGCTTGAGCCATAACCCGTTGTTCCAGGTGATGTTCAATCATCAGAGCGAAGCCCGTCTGGCCAGCCGCGGCCAGCAACTGCCCGACCTGAAGGTTGAAGGGTTGGATTGGGGCACGCAGACCGCGCAGTTCGATCTGAGTCTGGATACTCAGGAAACCGTCGATGGGCTATCGGCGACGTTGACCTATGCTACCGACCTGTTCGACGTCGTTACGGCCAGACGCATGGCGCGTCATTGGCAGAACCTGTTGCAGGCCATGTTGGGTGACCCGCATCAACGGGTCGCTCAGTTACCGCTGTTGGATCCCCTGGAACAGCAGCTAATGGTCGAACAGTGGAACGACACGGCGCAGGCCTATCCGTTGCAACACACCGTGCAGCAGATGTTCGAAGCTCAAGCCAGGCGCACGCCGGATGCCCAGGCAGTGATGTTTGCCGCGCAGGCGCTCAGTTATACGCAGCTCAATGCCCGAGCCAATCGCCTGGCGCACCGCCTGATCCAGGCCGGTGTCGCGCCGGACGTGCTGGTGGGCGTGGCGATGGAGCGCTCGATTGAGATGGTCGTCGCGCTGCTGGCTGTGCTCAAGGCGGGTGGCGCCTATGTGCCGCTGGATCCGGACTATCCACGCGAACGCCTGGCCTACATGCTGCAAGACAGCCAGGCACAACTGCTGCTGACCCAGGCGCACCTGTTGCAGGCACTGCCTGTCAGTGATCCCTCGCACTGCCTGGTGGTGGAGCCTGGTGATCTCTGGCTGAGCGGATATGCCAATACCAATCCTGATGTTGCGGTGGATGCGGAAAACCTGGCGTACGTCATTTACACCTCCGGCTCCACCGGGCAGCCGAAGGGGGCAGGCAACCGCCACTGCGCGTTGACCAACCGATTGCTCTGGATGCAACAGGCTTATGCACTCGACGCCGAAGATACGGTGCTGCAGAAAACCCCGTTCAGTTTCGACGTATCGGTATGGGAGTTCTTCTGGCCCTTGATGACGGGGGCTCGGCTGGTAGTGGCGGCACCTGGGGATCATCGGGACCCCTCACGATTGGTCGAGTTGATCAATCGCCAGCAAGTGACCACTCTGCATTTCGTGCCCTCAATGCTGCAAGCGTTCCTCCAGGATTCGAAGGCGGCCAGTTGCCAGGGTCTGCGACGCATCATTTGCAGCGGCGAAGCCCTGCCGGTGGACGCGCAGCAGCAGGTGTTCGCCAAGCTGCCAAACGCGGGCTTGTTCAATCTGTATGGACCGACTGAGGCTGCCATTGATGTGACTCACTGGACCTGCGTCGACGAGCATCGCGACAGCGTGCCGATTGGTCGACCGATTGCCAACCTGCGCACGCATGTGCTGGATGCGCAGTTGCAGCCAGTCGCGCCCGGTGTTGCCGGCGAGTTGTACCTGGGTGGGGCCGGGCTGGCACGCAGTTACCATCGGCGCCCCAGCCTTACCGCAGAGCGCTTCGTGCCATGCCCGTTCCAGCCGGGCTCGCGGTTGTATCGCACCGGGGATCGGGTGCGCCAGCGTACGGATGGCGTGATCGAATACATCGGTCGGCTGGACTATCAAGTCAAGCTACGCGGTTTACGCATAGAACTGGGGGAGATCGAGGCACGGTTGCTGGAGCATCCGCTGGTGCGCGAAGCCTCGGTGCAAGTGCACGAAGGGCGATACCTCGTTGGCTACCTGGTGCTGCAGGATTCGACGCAAGCGTGGCGTGATGCCTTGAACATTCACCTGCTGGCGCATATGCCGGAATACATGGTCCCTGCGCAGTGGGTGCTGCTGGACCATATGCCGCTGAGCCCCAATGGCAAGCTGGACCGCAAGGCCTTGCCCGCGCCGGACGCCAGCGTGTATGAGCGGCAATTCGTTGCAGCACGCAGCCCACTGGAGCAGACGCTCGTGACCGTCTGGAGCGAGGTGCTGGAGCTTGAACAGGTGGGCGTCGAAGACAATTTCTTCGAGTCGGGAGGGCATTCGTTGTTGGTGCTGATGCTTAAGGAGCGCATCCGCAAGGTCGTCGGTGTGGATTTGTCGGTGAGCCAGTTGATGCTCAATCCGACCGTGGCCGCACAGGCGATGTGCCTGGAGGGCCGTGCCGACACGTCGTTGATAGTGAGGCTCAATAGTCAAACCCGAGGGACTCCGTTGTATCTCTTTCATCCCAGCTATGGCTCGGTGCATTGCTACAAGGCAATTGCCTTGGCGTTGCGCGAGCAGCGGCCGGTGATGGGGGTCGTGTGTCGCGCACTGGCCGAAAAGGGTAGCGAGGTTCCTGCCTGGGCTGAAATGGTCGAAGACTACACCGCGCAGTTGTTGAAGGCGCAACCCGAGGGGCCGTTCCGTCTGGCTGGCTGGTCCCTGGGCGGCAATCTGGCGATGGAAGTTGCCTATGGCCTGGAGCAAGCGGGCCGGCGGGTCGAGTGCGTCGGCTGGATCGATGCGTCACCGCCCCAGTGGCTCAAGGCGTTCTGGGATACCGCGGTGATGGTCGATGAGCGGGACATTTCTGCCAATGAGCGACGTGTGGAGCTGCTGGGGGTGATGTTCCCGGATTTCTCCGAGCAGATTCACGCCCAGTGGTCGGCGCTGCAATGTGCAGAGGCTGAGGATGGCGAACGGTGGGCCGAGTTCAGCCGCTGGGCCGAGCAGACCCTGGGCGAGCGCTTCCTTGAGCTTAAGGAGGAATTGCTCAATGGCCAGGAAGCGCAGATTTCCTGGGAGGTCGATCGCATTTTGGGTGAGCGCCTGCGCGATGCCGACTTCAAGGCGATCAAGGCACCGATCAGTTGCTGGTGGGCAGCCTTGAGCCGTACCGGGGTGCATCATCAATTGATCGAGGCAAGCATGCTGGAGGTGGCCGGGCATTCAGAGGTCGAGCGTTCGGTGCTGATCGAGACCAGCCACGACCGCTTGATCGATAACGCGCAGTTCATTCGCAGCTTCGCCGCAGCGATGGCCTGAGTCGCACTGCACAAAAAGCCCCCGGTCACCTTGAGTGACCGGGGGCTTTTTCGTGCGATCAAGTAGCGTGGCCCGTACACACTGAAACGCCACGGGCAGTAAGTGCCCCGGGGTGTTTGGAGTGCCACCGTCAGCCGCATCGGGGCGGCTGATGAGGCGCCTTAGAAGTCCCAGCGCGTGCTGAGCATGAAGTTACGGGGTTCACCGTAAGCTGCAGAGTTATAGAAGCCGATGTTGGTGTAGTAGGACTTGTCGAAAATGTTGTTGATGTTCAGCGTGGTCGACACGTTTTTAGTGAACTGGTAACGGGCCATCGCGTCCACCAGCCAGTACGACTCTTGGGAGAACTCTTCGTAGCCGCCACGGGGAGAGTTGTAGATATCCTGCCAGGCCACGCTCTGCCAGCGAGCACCACCGCCGACAGTCAACTTGTCCAGGTTGCCCTTGAGTTTGTACGTGGTGTAGAGGCTGACCTGATCTTCGGGTTCGAAGGTGGAAATTTTCACGTCTTTGTCGTCGCGCACGATCTTGTGGGTATAGCCGGCCTGGAGTTGCCATCCCGGAGCCAGTTCGCCGGACATCTCCACTTCATAACCCTTGGTCACCGCCTGGGTACCTTTGAACGCATAGTTCGAGGGGGTGGGTTTGAGGTTGTTGTAGTCGTCGTCCGAAACGGAACGGTTGTCTTCGTGGATCTCGAAGTAGGCTGCGCTGGCGTTTACACGACCGTCCAGGAAGTCTGCCTTTACACCCAACTCCCAGTTCTGGCCTTCGTCCGGTTCAAGCAGCTTGTTATCTCTGTCGCGGTTGTAGCTTTCCTGAGGCATGAAGATATCGGTGTAACTGGCGTAAACCGAGTAGGTGTCGTTCAGGTCGTACACCGCACCGACATAAGGTACGAAGCGCCCCGACTCGCGATAGCTCGGGTTGTTGCCCGTCACCGTATAGTTGACCACCCGACCACCCAGCAGCAGTTTGAGGTCGTCGGTGAGGCTCAGACGGGTTGTCATGTACATTCCGGTCTGGCGAACGGTGTCGTCGATTTTCGATTGCGGCCTGCCCCAATCCGGTTGAGGAGCGTTGCCGTGCCAGTTGTTGAAGTCCACCACGTTAGGGGCGAGGTTCCAGTATCCGTTGCCATTCCATTCCGAGGAGCTGATGGAACCACCGAATACCAGCTCATGCTCGCGGCCACCTAGGCTGAAAGGGCCGCTGACATACGCGTCGGCGGAATCGCTGACGGTTTCGCCGGTGTATTTGCCCGAGGTGAGCTGTGACGTACCATCCAATGCCGGGGTATCGCCCTGGATGGAACCCATCAACGCGTGATAACCGTTGATCTTGTGGTCCAGTTGCAGCTTGGTGATCCAGCCATCACCCAGGTCGTGCTCCACCATGGCGAAGACGGTGCGGGTGTATTGCTCCCAGCTGCTCCAGTCGGCGGCGTTATTGAATGAGCGCTTGACCGTGTTGCGATTACCCTGGGCGTCGATCAGTGGGAAGCTGCCTGACCACGACGAACCTTTCGGCAGGCTGTCTTGATAATCACCGCCTACTGTCAGCAGGGTGTCGGGAGACAGGTCGAACTCCATGATGCCGTAGTACGTCGGGCTTTTGCGCTCGTAGCGGTCCATGAACGAGTGTTTGTCCTGGTAGGCGGCGACCGCCCTGCCACGGATATTGCCGGTTTCGGTCAGTGGGCCGCTGACATCCAGTTCGCTGCGGTAGTTGTCCCAGGAACCAGCGCCCAGCGTGGCATGGCCCTGGAACTCGGCGGTCGGTTTCTTGCGTACAAGGTTGATGGTCGCACCCAGCGAACCGGCGCCGGTCAGCAGGCCGGTTGCGCCCTTGAGCACTTCGACCCGGTCGTAGATCGCCATGTCGCTCAGGGTATTCCCTGCGGAGTACGCCACATTGCGTGCGGTGGACGGGATTCCGTCATATTGGAAATTATTGATGGAGAAGCCACGGGCGTAGTAATTGCTGCGCTCGGTGTCGAAAGCGGAAACGGTGATGCCCGGTGTATGGCGCATCACGTCGTCCACATTGTTCAGGCCGAAGTCGTCCATGTGCTGACGCGTGACGACGGTCACCGATTGTGGGGTTTCCTTCGGCGTCAGGACCAGGCGCGTTGCGGTGGCGATGGAGCCTGGCGTATAGGAGCCGGTATTTTCGGTAACGTTACCCAGCATGTTGCCGGTAACCTCGGTCGGGCTCAGTTCCAGCCCGCCGGCGACGCTGGCGGCTGCCACGGTCAAGGTATTGCCGTTGAGGCTGTAGGTGGTCTGGCTGCCTGCCAGCAACGCATCGATGGCCTGCTGCGGTTGCATCTTGCCCTTGAGCGCACGGCTGTTCTTACCCTGCACGTCGCCAGGGCTGTACAACACTTGCACATTGGTCTGGCGGCCAAATTCCTGCAGTGCGCTCCCCAGCGGCTGTGCAGGAATGTTCAACTCGATCTCCTGGGCCTGAACATAGCCTGCAATCGGCAGCGACACCGCCAGTGCCAGGGCACTCGGAAGAAGGTTCATGTTCAGGGCCCTGCGCATGGATAACACTTTGCTCAGGGGGCTGAGACCGAGTCGTGCTGGCATGGATGCTTTCTCTTCTAGGTTTTAAGTGGGCAGTTATCGTATCTATTGAGGTTAATTCTCATTACCACTAGTGAGACGTTCCTACCTGGAAAAACCGGAAAATAAATTCACGCCGGTTCCAATTCGTGCACCACCTGGCCGGCGCGCAGGCGTACCAACTGGTCGGCGATGTCGAAATAACGGTCGTCGTGGCTGATCACGATGATGGTCTTGCCCAGGCGCTTGAGGTCCGGCAACAGCTCGGTGTAGAAAATCCGGCGGAACGCCGGGTCCTGGTCGGCGGCCCATTCGTCGAACACCAGCACCGGGCGTTCTTCCAGCCAGGCGTTGACCAGTGCCAGGCGCTTGCGCTGACCGGTGGAGAGGTCGGTGGTGCTGAATACGCCGTCCTTGACGCTGACCTTGTGCGCGATTTCCAGGCGTTCCAGGTACTTGGTGGCGCTGTCCAGGGACTGGGCGGCGCTGCCCTGGACCAGGTCGTCGAACAGGTAGTAGTCGGAAAACACCGTGGTGAACAGCTGGCGATAGTCGTCGCGCTCAGGGTCGGTGACCGCTTCGCCGTTCAGGCGAATCTCGCCGGCCTGGGGCGGGTACAGACCCAGCAGCAGTTTGATCAGGGTGGTCTTGCCGCTGCCGTTCTCGCCGACGATGAACACGATGTCGCCTTGCTGGATGCTCAGGTTGATCGGCCCCAGGTGGAACGGCTCGCTGCCCTCGACCGCCGGCGGGCTGTAGCTTACGTCGCG
Organism: Pseudomonas orientalis; assembly: GCF_001439815.1. Taxonomy (GTDB): domain Bacteria; phylum Pseudomonadota; class Gammaproteobacteria; order Pseudomonadales; family Pseudomonadaceae; genus Aquipseudomonas; species Aquipseudomonas orientalis. Next base: position 161,668 of record NZ_JYLM01000002.1, read on the forward strand.
CAGTTCGAGGCTGTTGACCACCGGTTTCGGCGCTTCGCTGTCGTCCATCAACAGGTGCGGTTCCGGGGACGAAAAACGCTCCGACAGTTCACTGATGCGGCCGAACGCGATCTTGGCCTTGCCGACCACGGGCAGGTAACCCAGCAGGTGTTCCAGCGGGCCTTTCATGTACAGCAGCACCAGTACGAAGCCGGTGATCACCGTCGGGTCCGGGTTGGGGTTATACGCCTGCATCGCCAGGGCCAGGCCGATGACCACGAAGAACAGCATCGAGCCGAACGTCTTGGCGAGGATGTAGATGTTGACCGAACGCACCTGGATGTCGCTGATGCGGTCGGCGGTTTCCTGGATGCGGTGGGTGTTCATGCGAAACCGCCGAGGCCGGTGCATGCGCAATTCCTTGGCGCCGGACGCAATGGCGTTGTAGTAACGCTGCAACTCATCTTCGTGGCTGCGCGCCAGGTCGAAGCCCTGGATACCTTTACCGCCGGCGATGAACTGCACGGCGCTGCCGATAATGATCGCCACCACCATCATCAGGAACATCGGCACCGACAGGTAGGCCAGGTAGCCCAGGCAACCGAGGGTGACTGTGGCCGCGATGGCCAGCGGCGTGAACGCGAAGGAAAAGTCGCTGATGGTGTCGACGTCGTGGGTCAGCACCGGGATCAGGCGGTGGGAGCGATAGCGTTCGATCTGGCCGATGGGCGCCGACAGGACTTTCTCACCGAGGTCCTTGCGCAGGGCGGCGATGATCCGTTGCCCGACGTAATTGGTACCGATGTCGGAAATGATCGAACTGAGCAGCGCCACCACGCACAGTGCGGCAAAGGTCAGGACCACGCCCTGGGTCATGCCGGCCGCCGAGTGCAGCGCGTTATTGATGGTCGCCAGCAGCAACGTAATGGCCAGGCCGCCCACCATGCCGAGGGCAACGGAGACCGTCACAATGGTGCGAAAGGGCCGGAGCAGGGCGAGCAAACCTTTGAAGGCGCCGCGTTTGGGGTCGGTCATAAATACATCCCGGAGAGTGAAAAGAGGGGCTGGGCACACAGACCCTTACCCATGACAAACGAAGTGTCGGCGCGACTATTTAGCTCGGTGTGCCGGGCGGTGGCGGCGCTGGATAAATTGCGCGAGGGCTGGTTCGTTCTTGTGGTGTAGGCGCACGGGTATTCACGCCGTACGTATTCCTTCTGCGAGAGCGAAACAATGACGAAAAAGAACCTGGTGTATGTCTGGTCCCTGAGAAATGCCGCCGCCGACAAGGCCGGGCAGCCGGTGGCCTACAAGGACCACGAGCGCTACATGAAGTCGGTGCTGGAGTTTCTGGTGGGCTCGCTCAACGACACCGCGCTGGGCGATGCCTACAACCTGGTCGGGGTGGTGTACGACGATGATGAGCAGAATCTACGGGATCAGGCGCTGGTCGCCGATTATGGTTTCGCTTACAAGCCTGGCCGCCAATGGCTGTACCCGGGCGACCTGCGCGTGCAGGGCAGGTTGGTCAACGACCTGTTGCTGAGCGTACCCTCGACCTATCGTCGCCTGCCCCGGGGCAGCGCCGAGCATATCGCCGGCAAACAGGATTTCGAACGTCGCCTGCATGACGTGCTGGTGGAGTTGAAAGCCGACATCGTGGTGCTCGACGGCTTGCTGGTGATTCTCGATGACTTGGTGCGCCCAGGCGCGCCGTTTGCGCGGCGCATCATGAACATCCATCCGGGTATCACGCGGATCGAATCGCCGTACGAACGCCGTGGTGCCTATGCCACCTGGAACGCGCTGTATGGCGCACGTGGGCAGACCGTGGTGGACTGGGCGACCAAGGCCACCACGCCTTCGGAGCCGCTGTACCTTACTGGCGCGTCGTTCCACTATGTGGACAACGGCATTGATTCCGGCGAAGTGTTTCACGACGTATTGAAGACCGAGATCTCGCCGCAAGACACCATCCTCGAACTGCGCTGGAACAATTTCAACAACAGCCTGTTCCCGGCGTTGCATGAAGGCCTGGAATTGTTGGCCCAGAAGGGCTGAATACGCTCTTCGAGTGGTATGAAATTCCAATCTGGGAGGGTGCTTGCCCCCGATGGCGGTGGGTCAGTTGCAGAAGCATTCACTGACCCTCCCTCATCGGGGGCAAGCCCCCTCCCACATTGGATTGGTGTATGGCTTGGAGCTCGCGTACTACCCGAAGACCTATCCAGCTCACCCCGCGTTTGCGGGTAGATACATTGCTCCTGATGCATGGAGTCCAAATGTGGGAGGGGGCTTGCCCCCGATAGCGGTGGGTCAGATAAATGGATATTGACAGACCCACCGCCATCGGGAGCAAGCCCCCTCCCACATTGGGTTGGTGTATGGCTTAGAGATCGCGAACTACTCGGAAACCGATCCAGTCACCACGCGTCTGCGGGTAGATGTTGTTGCGGTTGCCGGAGCGGGAAAACACCGGTGCCTCGCCCCAGTCATTGCCGCGAATCTGGTAGGACTCGCAGTTCGGTTCTATCCAGGCACTGCCGTCAGTCGGCGCGCCGATGTAGTTCGGGTGTTCACAATCGGCGACCCGCTCATACACATTGCCGTGCATGTCGTACATGCCAAACGCATTCGGCGGATAGCTGCCCACCGGTGACGAATAGCTGTAGCCGTCCGCCGGGCCGTAGGTGTTGGCGTGCCTGGCGATGCTGTAGCCCTTGCCTTCGTCGAACGGGAAGGGGAACGGCCCGCTGGTGCCGGCGCGGGCCGCGTATTCGCGTTGGGCTTCGCTGACCATGTGGTACTGCTGGCCGGTCTTTTTCGACAGCCAGGCCACGTAATGTTTAATGTCGTCCATGTCCATGCACACCGCCGGCTGGCGCGGGCCCTGGGGGTAGCGCGGTTTGCCGGCGATACACTCGCGGCCGGGGCGATCATCGCCATTGGCGATCTTCACCCCGGCCTGGCGTACATAGCTGTCCCATTCACCGGCGGTGATGTGGAAGCGGCTCATGGCAAAGGGCTTGGCGAAGGTCACTGCATGCATCGGGCCTTCGTCCGGCTCACGGCCGACTTCGTCTTCCGGGGTGCCCATGGTGAAGGTGCCGGCAGGCAATACCACCATTTCCGGGCAGTCCTTGCAGTCCTTGAAGACTTTGCCCGGTTGCGGTGCCGCCGCCTGGGCCAGGCCAGGGAGCAGGGCACCACACAGTGCGGTCAGCGCCAGGGCCGTCAGGGGTTTGAGTCGAAATGGCGTCATGTGAGCGTCTCGTTCAAATAAAAAAGGATCACAGCCGTTGGCTCAGCAGCGCCATGAAGCGCTGGATGTCATCCGAGCTGTTGAGCAGGCTGGGGGAGGTGCGGATCACCGGGCCGACATCGCGGTCCACCGCGTCGATCACCACACGGTTTTTCATCATGTAGGCTGCCACCGCATCGCTGTCCTGGCCTTTGACCCGAAAAAAGGTAAAGCCTGCCGATAGCTCAGGACTGCGCGGCGTGACCAGTTCTATCTGCGGATGCGCCAGCAGTTGCTCTTTAAGCTCGGTGTTGAGTGCATGGATGCGCGCCTGTACCGGCGCCTTGCCCAGCTGGAAATGCAACTTGAAGGCTTCGTCGGCGGCCCAGCGATGCTCGAACGCGTGGTAGCCGCCGGGCGTCATGGTGGTGGCGAAATCCTTGTCTTCGGAGAAGGTCGGCACCATCGGCGTGACGTAGGTGTTGTCGGGGCTGCGAGCGCACACCAGGCCGGTGCCGCGCGGGCCGAACATCCACTTGTGGGTGCCGGCGATGAAGAAGTCGCAGTGCATGGCGGGAAAGTCGAGGTTTTCCACGCCGAAGCCGTGCACGCCGTCGACCACGTAGAGCAGGCGGTCGTTGTCGTCGCGGTTGCGGTTGTGTTCGTCGACCAGTTGGCCGATGTCGCCAATGGGCAATTTCACACCGCTGCCCGACTGCACCCAGGTCATGCCCAGCACGCGGGTGTTGGGGCGGATATTGCGCTGGATATTGCCCAGTACTTCATCGACGGACACGCCGCTGGCGCTGTCGAACAGGCGGATGCGGCGTACCTGGGTGCCTTCCCTGCGCACGCGAAAATCCAGCACGTTCTGCGTCGCGTAATGCTCATGCTCGGTGGTGAGGATTTCCTGGTCGGCGCGCACCTTGATCCCGCCGTAAATCATCGCCAGCCCCTCGGAGGTGCTGCCGGTCAGGGCGATCTGTGGCGGTGTGGCGTTCAGGTAGCGACCCGCCCACTCACGCACCTGGCCTTCGCGTTTCCAGGTTTCCTGCAGGTCCCAGTCCATCGCCAGGCCGGGATTGCGGTCGATCTGCGCGCGGTAGCGTTCAATGGCCTCGCGCACCGGCCTGGGGTGCGACGCCACCAGGAAGTTGGAAAAATGCAGGTAATCCGGGTCCTGGTTGAACAGCTGTTTGAAGTCCGTCCATGGGTCGTTCGTGGCGGCGGCCAGGGCCTGGGGAATCAGCGTGTTGCCCAGCGGCAGACTGGCGGCCAATACACCGGCCTGTTTGAGGAATGTACGACGGTCGGTCATGGACTTACTTCGTGATGGGCCAAGGGTTTGGCGGCTTTCCGGACCTGGTCCCACACTCGCAGGAAGTTGCCTCCCCACAGCTTGGCGATATCGGCTTCGGAGTAACCGCGCTGGATCAGTTCGGCCGTGACGTTGCGCACCTCACCGACGTTCTCCCAGCCCTGCAGACCGCCGCCGTCGTTGAAGTCCGAAGCGATGCCGACGTGGTCGATGCCGATCTTGCGCACGGTGTAGTCGATGGCGTCGCCCCAGTCCTTGAGAGTCGCCTTGGGTTCTTCTTCGAGAATCGCGTACAGCTCGCTGGCGTACTGGCCGAAGCGCTGTTCGGGCCACGCGGCGATGATCGCATCGCCCGGCATCAAGGCCATCGCCAGGTTCGGCAGCGGCGGCAGGTCGAAGCGCGCGCGCAGGGCGTTGAGCTTGTCCTGGGTCGGCTGGCTCAGGGGGCGCAGGTAGGCGGGAAAGCCCACCACCTGCACCACGCCGCCGCTGCGCTTGATCAGTTGCAATTCCTTGTCGCTGAGGTTGCGCGGGATGTCCACCGACGCCTGCGGTGCCGAGTGGGACGCCACCATCGGCGTACGGCTCAACTGCGCGACCTGTTCCAGGGCCTTGGTCGACATCTGCGACACGTCGATGATCACGCCCAGATCATTGAGGCGCTGCACCGCTTGCTGGCCGATGGGCGACAGGCCTTCGAGAGCGTCGGTGGTGTCATTGAAAAACGGCAGCGGACGCGACGAGTCCGACCAGGCGTTATTGCCGATGTAGCTGAAGCCGAACATGCGCATGCCGCGCGCCGCCCACAGGTCCAGCTGGTTCAGGTCGTTGCCCAGCGGGTAGGCGTTGAGCATGCTGATGAAGATCGCGAACTTGCCTTCGCCGTGCAGGCGGCGCATGTCCTCCGGCGTGTAGGCGATGCCCACCTGGTTGGGAAAATCGCGGACCATGCCGGAGATGATCTTGTAGCGCACCTCCTGCTCATGGCGGGCTTCCTCGACAAAACCGTCGGTGGGTTTGTGCGGGGCGTTGGGGCCGTTCCAGATTTCCGGCCAGCCGAAAATGGTCAGGGCCGCACCGGACAATCGCCCGCGCGCCGCTTTGGCCAGGTCGAACTGGCCGCCGCCATCCTTGTCGGCTTCATTGCCGGCGGTGCCGAGGTCCATGGGCACGGTGATATGGCTGTCGAACGACAACAGGCGGTCCTGCATTTCATTGGCCTGCTTGATCACCTCCAGCGGGTAGCCGGCGTTGCCCTTGAACCAATGCTCCCAGACCAGAAAACCAGCCCCGGCAGCGACCGCCAGTGCCAGCGGCAGGCCGATATACAGCGCCTTTTTCGAACGTGGTTTTGTCATTGCCATCTCAGTCAGTTGAGGCCTTTGCTATCAGGGAAGAACGAGCGATGACCGGGGAAATTTAGCGGGCGCTGCCCTGGCGGTAAATTTCCCCGGGCTGCAAACGTTCTAGCTCTGATTAAGCCGCTTCCTAAGGTAGACAATGACGATCTCTCGACGTGGGTTCATCGCAGGCCTGGCGCTGACCGGCGCGGCGGTGCCCGCGGCCTTTTACGCCCATCGCGAGCTGACGCGGGAAGAAGAATTTCCGGTCACCCCCGGCGAAGCCACAGTGGACCTGGCCGACACCCAAGGCCAGCACCTGGCGAACGCCTTGCGCGGTGTGTGGAGCCTGCGCCTGGAAGGTCGCGACGCCGGCCTCAGGGGCTTGCCGTCCCAGGGCCTGGAGCTGCTGCTGGATATCGCCCCCCGTGGCCGTGGCTTGCGTGGTTACCTGGACACTGCCGAGAACCTGCGGGCCGACGGCGAGCCGCGTTACCGCGTATTGGGCGATCTGCTGACGGGCGAGGGCGCCTTGCTGTACTGGCGGCTGATCGACCGCGATTCGTCGGCGGGTATCCCGGCCTACGAATTCAAGATGACCCTCGATGAAGTCTGGGCCGACTTCGGCAATGCCGGCAGCGGCACCCTCAGCGGGCAGATCCTCGACCTTGAACGGCCCCTGACGTTGACCGAGCGCGACAACCGGTTCATCGCCCACAAACAGCTGTTCCCCGAAGCCCGCCAGCGTATCGGCCTCAACCCGACCCTGCTGGCCTGGCTGATCGCCCCCGAACATCGCCTGTTTCATCAGCTGTGGCACGCCACCCGTGACCAATGGCACAAGCTGTCCGAGGAAAAACGCGAGGCCCTGCGCGGCATCGGCTGGCAACCCGGGCCGCGTGGCCGGGAACGCGATGCACGGGGCAAGCTCAAGGACCGTAACGGCTCGGGCATCGACTTTTTCTTCATGCACCGCCATATGCTCGGTACCGCCCGCTCCCTGCAGGACCTGCCGTCATGGCCGCATTTCCCCGAGCCCCAGCCGGCGCTGGAGCGCGATCGCCTGGGCTTCGTGCGCTACTTCGACAACCACGACGGCTTTGCGCTGCCGCCGTGCTGGTCGGCGCCGGACGACGCCGATTACACCCAGTGGGTCAGCGACATCAAGGCGGCCGAGACCTATCACAGCAATTTCCAGGTGTGGGAATCCCACTACCGCGACCCACGCTACCTGGCCAAATTGACCCTGGGCCAATTGGGCTCGGAGATGGAGCTGGGCCTGCACGACTGGCTGCACATGCGCTGGGCCTCGGTACCACGCGACCCATCCAACGGCGCCCCGGTGCCGTTTGCCCGCGACCCTGCGGACTTTGCGCCGCGCTGGTACGCGCCGGAGAACGACTTCCTCGGCGATCCGTTTTCATCCCATGTAAATCCAGTGTTCTGGCACTTCCACGGCTGGATTGACGACCGCATCGAAGACTGGTTTCGCGCCCACGAGCGCTTCCATCCGGGCGAAGTCACCCGGCTTGAGGTCAACGGCGTAGCCTGGTTTGCGCCGGGGCGCTGGGTTGAAGTCGGCGACCCCTGGCTCGGCCCGGATACCCACGGCTGCAGCACCACGCCGGGACTGAAGCAGGGCCGCTCGATGGAAATGGACCCGGAAATCATGAAACTGGCCCTGCGCATCACCTTCGGCGCCGATGAGGAGCGGCTCAAGGGCCTGTTCAAGCGCGTGCCGCAGCGGCCCTGGTATGCGCGGCACTTGAAGGTCAAGCGTGAGGCCTGAATGCGTGTGTCAGCTGCGTGATCCTTGACATCGCGGCATTCGCGCGCAACGATCGACTCAATTTCTTAAAATTGAGTTTCAGTTGTGGCGAAAATTCAAAAACCCACTGATTTCGCGGCTTTGTTAGGTCGTCATGGCCTGCAGGTTTTCGAGCTTGCACGCGTTTTCAAGGCGGTGGATGACAAAGGCCGATATTTGCACTGGGACGAATTTCGCCGTTATCCGACACCGGGCGTCAATAAGGAGGCGGCATGGGCGGCCATCAAGATGTCCCGGGCGTGTGGGAGCAAGACGCTTGAGCTTAAGAGCGAATGCGGCAATGCTTTTTTCTTGTGCTCTACGGATTTCAGCGATGCGGTGATTCACGCTGTCGAGTCGGTGACATCCCGTTTAGGCGGGGCGGCAGCGTCGTCTCCTCAATACCGTGATAACGCTCAGTACCTGGTCGACTCCTTGATGATGGAAGAGGCAATTTCCAGCGCCCAACTGGAGGGTGCCGCGACCACGCGCAAAATCGCCAAGGACATGCTGGCCAAGGAGCGCCCGCCGCAGAATGACGATGAGCGGATGATCCTCAATAACTATCAACTGATGAAGCATGCCAAGTACAACCAGGGCGAAGACCTGTCTGTCGCACTGATCTGTGAGTTTCATGGCATCGCGACAGCAGGTATTGAGGAGGACGATATTCGCCCTGGGCATATCAGGGAAACCAATGACATTTTTGTCGGCGGTGCGGGGAATGAAATCGTTCATCAACCCCCTCAGGCTGTACTGTTACCGGACAGGCTTGAGGCACTTTGCAGGTTTGCCAATGACCGGCATGACGGTCAAGGCGGCAGGCACTTCATCCATCCGCTGGTCAAAGCCATCATTCTTCATTTCATGCTGGGTTATGAGCACCCCTTCCGGGACGGCAACGGCCGGACCGCGCGCGCTTTGTTCTATTGGTTCATGCTCAAAAGTGGTTATTGGCCCTTTGAGTACATTTCCATCAGCGCATTGCTTAAAGAAGCCCCTATGCAATACGGGCGTTCGTATGTCCATACGGAAACCGACGGGTTCGATTTAACCTATTTCGTCATTTATCAGTTGCGGGTCATCGAACGCGCAATGAACGAATTCATGCTGTATTTCGAAGGCAAAAGGCGAGAAGCCGTGGAGCTGATGAGCTGGCTGGATGCCCTTGATTTGAAGGAAGGACTGAATTACCGACAGGCTCACTTCCTGAAAAAAGTGCTGCAACACCCTGGGCGCATCTATACGTCCAGGGAACTCACCCATGACTATGACATTTCCGAAAATACGGCACGCAAGGATCTTGAAAAACTGGTCGGTATGAAACTTCTATTCAAGGTACAGGAAGGAAAAAGCCACCTGTACATCGCGCGCGACGATGCGCAGCTCAACTTGAAGAAGCTGACAAATGCGGGTTGATCGAAAACGAAAAAACCGGCTGATCAGGCCGGTTTGGGGTTCCCTTCAACAGCAGGGGTTATACGTGGTTGCTCAGCAGGCGTTCAGCGCCGCCCTCGGCCAGGCCACGTTCCTGCAGACGATCCGCACCGCCTTCAGCCAGGCCACGTTCCTGCAGACGGTCAGCACCGCCCTCAGCCAGGCCACGTTCCTGCAAGCGGTCAGCGCCACCTTCAGCCAGACCGCGTTCCTGCAAACGATCCGCGCCACCTTCGGCAACACGGGTTTCAATCATGCGATCCGCGCCGCCTTCAGCGACTACCGGGTGGGCGAAAGCGTTTGCAGCGAGTACCGAGAAAGCGAGGCTAAGCAAGAGTTGGCGTTTCATGAGGGTGTGCTCCAAGTGTTTTAGTCGGGTGCCGTTTGGCATGGGTTTGATGTTACGCGTCGCATTTTTTAAGAGAACTTCATTGCGCTGATGGTGACTATCGACGCCAGCGATGGTCCCGCTCACGGGGCCATCACTGCGACCGTCATGGCATCTGCGGCACTTCATTGGGGCGCAGGTCAAATACCAGCACCTCGGCGTCAGTGCCCTGGCTCAGGCGAATCTGGCGCTCGTCCCGTACGCGCACGCCGTCGCCTTCCTGCAAGCGCTGGCCATTGAGCTCGACGCTGCCGCGCGCCACATGGATGTAGGCATAGCGATCCGGCGCCAGGTCCAGTTGCGCGCGTTCATCGCCATCGAACAGCCCGGCATACACCCGCGCATCCTGGCGAACATTCAACGAACCGTCGGCGCCATCCGGCGAGATGATCAACTGCAGGCGTCCGCGTTTTTGCGCCTCGCTGAAGTGCTCCTGCTGATAGCGCGGCTCGGCCCCTGCTTCATTGGGCACAATCCAGATTTGCAGAAAGTGCACGCCCAGGCGCTGACTGTGGTTGAACTCGCTGTGGGCCACGCCGCTGCCGGCGCTCATCAGTTGCACATCGCCGGGGCGGATCACCGAACCGGTGCCCAGGGTGTCCTTGTGTTCCAGGGCGCCTTCGAGCACGTAGGAGAAAATCTCCATGTCACGATGCGGGTGCTGGCCGAAGCCTTTGCCGGCGGCGACGCGGTCGTCATTGATCACCAGCAGGTCGGAAAAACCCTGTTCCTTGGGGTTCCAGTAGTTGGCGAAGGAAAAGGTGTGGAACGACTTCAACCAACCGTGATTGGCGGCGCCGCGTTCGGAAGCTTTGCGAAGGGTCAGCATGGTCCAGTCCTCAAGTGAGCGCGGGCTGCGAGATGCAGGGCGCTTGCGTTGAGAAGAAGATTAATGGTTAACGGTGAATTCATTAAGAAGATTAAATCTGAATAACTGTCCTGTATGAGTTGACAGTAAAAGACATGCCATAATGCCCGCCGCATTCCCTTCCCGATGGACGTTTCCCGCTTATGAAAACCGTGGCCATGGCGCTGTTTCCGGACTTCCTGCTGCTCGACATGGCCGGGCCGCTTGAAGTGTTTTCGATTGCCAACCGCTACCTGCCGCCGGCCGACCACTACCGCATCCTGACCATCGGCACCGAGCCCGGGCCGTTGCGTGCCTCCAATGGCGTCATGGTGCAGACCGATCTGCTGCTGGAGCAGGCCCAGGACGCCTATGACGTGCTGCTGGTGCCTGGCGGTCCGGGGGCCTATAACGAATGCCATCCCGCGTTGCTGCCCTGGCTGAAGGCGGCGGCGCCACGGGCGCGGCGTTTCGGCTCGATCTGCACCGGCGCCTTTGTGCTCGGGCACGCCGGCCTGCTCGACGGGCACCGCGTGACCACCCACTGGCATTACACCGAGCGCTTGATCAAGGCATTCCCCAACGCCGTCGTCGAGACCGATCGCATCTACTTGCAGGACCGGCGCCTGATCACCTCGGGCGGCGTCACGGCCGGTATCGACCTGGCTCTGTCGATTGTCGCCCAGGACCATGGCAAACAAGTGGCGGTGGACGTGGCCAAGGTGTTGCTGGTGGTGATGAAACGCCAGGGTGGCCAGACCCAGTTCAGCCCGATGACCGCCGCCGTGGCGCCCCAGGAAACCGCGATTACCCGGGTGCAGCACCATGTGCTGGCCCATCTCGACCAACCCTTTACCATCGAGTCGATGGCCGAACTGGCCGGCATGAGTGCGCGTCACTTTGCGCGACTGTTCGCCAAGGAAGTGCAGATGACGCCCATGGCATTCCTGCAAGGCGCACGCATCGACCGTGCCCGGCAGTTGCTGGAAACCACCGACCTGCCGCTCAAGACCGTGGCGTTCCACGCAGGCTTCGGCAGCGTGCGGCACATGCGCTTTCTGTTCAGTGAAAAGCTCGGCCTGAACCCTACCCAATACCGACAACAGTTCAGTTAACGACACAATGTCCGTCTGACGCACCCGATTGTCCGTATCGCTCCCCGTGCCAGCATTGTCCTGTCACCGCCAGCTGGCAAGATAACGCCGAGCCCACGGAAAAGGATGCGCAGGCACTCAAGCACGGGTGTTTCAGCGCTGTTACGGACATGAATCATGCTGCGGCGGTGAGCTTTGGCCCCTATACGTTTCATCGGCACCAGCGTCTGGTCAGCAAGGCCGGCTGGCCGGTGCCGCTGGGTGGCCGCGCCCTGGACATCCTCGCCGTGTTGCTCGAAGCACCGGGGCACTTCGTCAGCAAGGCGACCTTGATCGAACGGGTCTGGCCCAACAGCGTCGTCGAAGACAATAACCTGCGCGTGCACATTGCCGCGTTGCGCCGCGCCCTCGATGTGCAACCCTTGATCCTCAATCATCCGCAGCGCGGTTACTGCTTCGCCGCCCCCGTGCACGGCGCGCTGCCGACGTTGCCGGCGCAGCACAACCTGGCGGCGCGGCTCAGCCCGGTGGTCGGTCGCGATGAGCTGGTGGGCGTGCTAGTGCGGCGCATGGCCGGGCAACGGTTGTTGACCCTGACCGGGGTGGCCGGTATCGGTAAAAGTACCCTGGCCCTGGTCCTGGCCGAGCGCGTATTGCCACGCTATCGCGACGGGGTGTGGTGGGTTGACCTGGGCAACCTGCACACGCTGGACGAACTGCTCGGGCATCTGGCCACGCTATTGCAGTTGGACCCTGCCAGCAGCCTCGATGAGCTGTGCCGACGGTTGGCCTCGCGCCGGTTGTTGCTGGTACTCGACGGGGCCGACCTGCTGCTCGGTGCCTGTCGCACGCTGCTGCGCGCGCTGCACCACAGGGCACCGCAGGTCAGCGTGCTGGTCAGCAGCCGCGAGGCCTTGCTGGCGCCGGGCGAATGGGTGGTGCGCGTGCCGCGGCTGAGCGTGCCGTCCCCATCGACGCTGGGCAGTGTCGAGCAGGCCATGGCCTGTCCTGCGGTGCAACTGTTCGTCACACGGGCACGCGCCAGTCAGCAGGGTTTCGTGTTGCGGCCCCAGGAATTGACGCCGCTGCGCGATATTTGTCGGCGCCTGGACGGTATCCCGTTGGCCCTCGAACTTGCGGCCGCCCAGGTCGACGCGCTGGGCGTCAGCGGGGTGCAGCGGCAATTGCGCACCGGCCTGCACGGGCTGAGCCGTGGCCGTCGCACGGCGGTGGAACGCCATCGCTCACTGAGTGCCGCGCTGGACTGGAGCTACCAGCGCCTGAGCCTGCCGGAGTGCTGGCTGTTCCTGCAGTTGGGCCTGTTCAAGATGGCGGTGACCCTGCCCACCTTGAGTGAACTGGTCGCCGGTACCGAGCTTGAACATGCCGATTTGTATTACCTGCTGGCGCGTCTGGTCAACCTGTCGCTGCTCACCGTCGAGCCTGGCCTGGGCCCGACGCGCTATCGCCTGCTCAATTGCGTGCGCAGCTACGCCCTGGCGCAACTGCGCGATCCGCGTCAGGTAGAGCGCCTGCAGCAAGGCTACGGGGAGTGCCTGGGTGGGTTTTCAGGCCGGCCGTTTGTCCTGCAACTCGTCGAGCAGGCGGCGTACGCGCAGTAGATCGCGGGTGGCGAAGCCTTCGGTAAAGCGAGCATAGAGGGGCTGCAGCAACTCCCTGGCGGCTTGCCTGCGCCCTTGTTGTTGCCAAAGTTGCGCCAGGCTATCGGCACAGCGCAGCTCCCAGGCCAAGGCATCTTGCCGGCGCGCGAGGTCAATGGCTTCAAGCAGCAGTGTTTCAGCGCCGTGGGTATCACCCTGGAGCGCTGCCTGCTCGGCGTACACCCGCAGGATTTCCGGGGCGCACCAGCCCGCCGCGCCAGTGCGCGCGCGTTGCATCCCCGGCTCATCGACCCGGCTCATGCCAAAGGTGACCAGGGTGTCCTCGATCAGTCCCAGGCCCTGTAGATCCTGGTCGCCCAGGATACCGGCGTAGTGCCCGGCCCAGGTCTGGAACAGTTGCACCGAATGCTTGTGTGCCTGCTCGAGCAGCAGGCGTTGCATGGCGTGGGCCTCGTCGTCGGCACCGTTGTAGCGGGCGATCACCACGCCGGCCAGGGCCAGGGTGTAGCAGATCGAGGTGCCGTGGTTGATCTGCAGCGCCAGGTCCAGTGCCTGGCTTGCGGTGCGCCAGGCACGTTCGGGGAAGCCTTGCAGCCAAAGGATGCGCGCCAGTACCGTCAGGGAGGCGACGCTCTGGTCGTATTGCACGCCGACGCCGTGGGCGAAGCGGTTCACGTGACCGCTGTGGCTCATGCGCTGCAGCACCTGCTCGGCCTGATGTCGGGCCGGTGCCTGATTGCCGGTGTAATGCTGGGCCAGGGCGCGCAGGCGCTGGGTGCTCAGGTCCAGCAGCGGCTCGGTGCGCGGGTCGAGGCGATCGAATTGCAGGCTCTGTTCCAGCGCCTGGCCATAGCGCCCGGCACACAGGTTCACCGCCATATGCCCGGAGACCGCGCGCAACTGGCCGGCCAGGTCCTGGCGCTCTTCGGCCAGGCGCGCGGCACCGACAAATGCCGCAATGGTCTGCGGCGCGGCGCCCAGGGCATGGTAGGAAAGGCTACCCAGGGCCAATTGCAGTTGCAGGGTCAATTGTGTGCAGGGCGCCTCGACCTGATCGATCAGCGCCAGCGCCTTGTCCACATAACCGGCATGTTCGCGCAGCAACGACAGTTCTTGCCACAGGGGCATCGCACTGACCGTCAGGCGGATCGCCAGCAAATGCCCCGTGGCGTCGGCAAACCCCCAGTCGAGGGCGGCACGCACGTCTTCGCGCAGTGGTGCGTAGCGCTCGATCCAGGGCTGGGTGGCGATCAGCTCCCAATCGCCCTGGGCCTGTTCCATCAGCGCCAGGCAGCGCGCCGCGTGGCGCTCGCGTGTGGCCTGCAGTTCGTCCGCGAGGTTGAGCTTTTCCAGGGCGTAGGTGCGGGTGATATCCAGCAGGCGATAGACCATCTCGTCCTCGCCGGCGTCCACGTTCAGCAGCGACTTGGCCACCAGTTGCGTGATGGAGCCCAGCACATCGGCCGGGGCGATGTGGTCCCCGGCGATCACCGCCGCCGCGCTGACCAGGCTGAAGCCGCCGCGAAACACCGCCAGCCTGCGCAGGCAGATTTTTTCGCCTTCGGTGAGCAGGTCAAAGCTCCAGTCGAGCGTGGCCCGCAGGGTTTGCTGGCGGGGCAGGGCGCTGCGCTGTCCGCGGGTCAACAGGCGCAAGTTGTCTTCCATCTGTACCAGCAGCCCCGACAAGCCAAAACGCTCGATCTGCGCGGCCACCAGTTCGATCGCCAGGGGGATGCCGTCCAGGCGCTGGCAGATATCGATGGCCAGCGGCAGTTCGGCGTCGCTGAGGACAAAGCTGTCCTGGTGGGCCATGGCCCGCTCGATCAGCAATTGCATGGCCGGGTAACCCAGGGCCTGGGCGCGGTTGCCGGTGGCGGGCGGGCAGCTCAACGGCTCCAGGCGTTGCACGGCTTCACCCTCGGCACGCAGGGCTTCGCGGCTGGTGGTGAGGATGTGCAGATGCGGCGCATGGCGCAACAGGGTTTCGCTGATCAGGGCGATGTCGTCGAGCAGGTGCTCGCAGTTGTCGATCACCAGCAGCAGCTGGCGTGCCTGCAGGCTGCGGGCGAAGCTGACCAGTTGCGTGCTCTCGCCAGGTGCGGCGCCAAGCAGGGCGGCGAGGTTGGGCAGGATCATCGACGCGGCGCTGAGCGGCGCCAGGTCCAGCAAATGAATACCATCGCGGTAATGCCCGATCAGCAATTCCGCGACGCGCAGGGCCACGGTGGTCTTGCCGATGCCACCGGCACCGGTCAGGGTGATGAAACGTTGCTGCGGCAGTTGCTGCACCAGCGCATCGATCAGCGCCTGGCGGCCGATCATGCGCGTGCGCCGCAGCGGCAGGTTGTGGCTTGGGCGTTGGGGCGCGCCGTCGGTGGGTAGCGTCATCGGTTCGATGCTCAGTGGCGCGACAAAACTGTAGCCGCGCTGGGCGACCGTGACGATATAGCGCTGCCCGGCCTGGCCGTCGCCCAGGGCCTTGCGCAACGCGGCCATGTGCACCCGCAGGTTGCCGTCTTCCACCACACTTTTGGGCCAGACCCGGGCGATCAGTTCCTGCTTGCTCACCACATTGCCGGCGTGCTCGAGCAGGATCAGCAGAATGTCCATCGCTCGCCGTCCCAGGCGCAGCGGGCGACCGGCCTCCAGCACCAGGCGCTCGCGCGGATGGATGCGGTAGGGGCCGAAGTGCACGGCCTGGTCGCTCAAATCATTCATGGCTGCCCGGGTTCAAACGTAAAGGATGGGCCAGCATATTCCAGGTGCTTGAAGACCACTAGGCCGCGATCACCTCGGGCTTGGGGCGCGAGTGGTGGTTTCGCCAGGTCATCGGGTTGACGCCTTCACTG
The DNA here is from genome assembly GCF_001439815.1 of Pseudomonas orientalis. GTDB lineage: Bacteria > Pseudomonadota > Gammaproteobacteria > Pseudomonadales > Pseudomonadaceae > Aquipseudomonas > Aquipseudomonas orientalis. The sequence goes on from NZ_JYLM01000002.1 coordinate 177,590, forward strand.
CGGGTGAACATGTGACAGAAGTGCGCCTGGTCGCAAAAGCCGCATTCCAGGCTGATTTGCGTAAGGCTCAGGGACGAGCCGGTGATCAGTTCCTTGGCGCGCAGAATGCGCTGCCGGCGAATCCATTCCTGGGGCGAGACCCCGGTGGAACATTTGAAGGCGCGGGAAAAGTGGCTGCGCGACAAGGCGCAAGCCTGGGCCAGCTCGGTAATGCTCAGGCTTTCGCCGAGGTTGGCGAGAATCAGCTGTTTGGCGATGCGTTCGCGCCGGGGGCACAGGCCTCCGGTGGCGGATAGACGAGGGGCATATTGCTCGAGTCGGGCCATGACAAATATCCGCAGTCGATGGGAGCGTTCCCGTTGAATGGATGCAGTGTAGACGCCGCCCATCTTGTTGCCGGACCGCCTGGCTGACGAGTTAATCGTTGTTAATTTCGCCAGGTGCGGGCGTGGAAAAGACAGCACAGGTATGCAATCGCGAGCGTTGCGGGCATGCTTCCCTGACCCCCTGCAAACCGTCCGGATACCGCCATGAATCGCAACGACCTGCGCCGCGTCGACATGAACCTGCTGGTGATTTTCGAAGCCCTGATGTTCGAGAAGAACCTGACCCGGGTCGCCGAGAAACTCTTTATGGGCCAGCCGGCGGTGAGTGCGGCACTGGGCCGCCTGCGCGATCTGTTCGACGACCCGTTGCTGTTGCGCAACGGTCGCGGCATGGAACCCACGCCACGGGCGGTGGCGATACTCAAGGAGCTGCAACCGGCCATGGACACCATTTCAGGCGCCGTCAGCCGCGCCAAGGATTTCGACCCCTCCACCAGTTGCGCGGTGTTTCGCATCGGCCTGTCCGACGACGCCGAGTTCGGGCTGTTTCCGCCACTGCTCAGTCGCCTGCGCGAAGAAGCGCCCGGCATTATCGTGGTGGTGCGCCGGGCCAATTACTTGTTGATGTCGTCGCTGCTGGCCAGTGGCGAGATTTCGGTAGGCGTGAGCTACACCACCGAACTGCCGGCCAACGCCAAGCGCAGGAAGCTGCGCGATATTCCCTGCAAGGTGTTGCGCGGGGATGACGGCGAGGCGCCGCTGACCCTGGACGATTACTGCGCCAGGCCCCATGCCATGGTGTCGTTCTCGGGCGACCTGAGCGGCAATATCGACCTGGACCTGGCACGCATCGGCCGCTCGCGGCGGGTAGTGCTGGCGGTGCCGCAGTTCAGCGGATTGCGCGCATTGCTGGCCGGTTCGCAGATCATTGCGACGGTACCCGACTACGCGGCGTGCGCCTTGACCGAGGGCACCTGCCTGCGGGCCGAGGACCCGCCGTTCGCGATCGATGCGGCAGAGCTGTCGATGGTGTGGAGCGGGGTGCATGACAATGACCCGGCGGAGCGCTGGCTACGCGGGCGGATTGCCGAGCATATGGCGGCGAGTTGACTGCCAAGTGACTGTCGGTGACCCCCTGTAGGAGCGAGCTTGCTCGCGAAAAACTTACAGGCGCCGCGTTCATTCAGGAAGCACGCTTTATCGTTGACGTTTTTCGCGAGCAAGCTCGCTCCTACAGAGGGCAAGCACCCTCCCACAACAGCACATACATCCAATTCCCCGCCTTCTGATCCCGGCAAACTTCCCCCATCGCTCAATCCTGCGGGGAACACCCAACCATGGACCCAACACCCAACACCAGCGCCGACGAAGTCGTCCGCTGGTCGTCAAGCACCGGGTCAAACCCGGTCGTGAAACCGAGTACGAAGCCTGGCTGCGCCGCATCGTGCGCATCGCCGGCGAACGCCCCGGTCACCTTGGCGTCGACGTAGTGCGCAGCCAGCAGAGCGGCATGGCCCTGTTTACCTGCGTACTGCGCTACCGCTCCACCGAGGCCCTGGAGTTGTGGCTCGAATCCCCGCAACGCCAGGCCCTGATCGACGAAGCCGCGCCCATGCTGGCCGACGGCGATCAGACCGAAATCGGCGCCGCCAATGAATTCTGGTTCGCCCCCCAGGCCGACGGCGCCGCCAAGCCGCCGCGCTGGAAGCAGGCCGTGGTCAGCCTGTGTGTGATCCTGCCGCAAACCTTGCTCCTGCCGTTTATCTGGGGCCCGATCCTGCGGTTGCACCCGTTTCTGTCCAACTACGTGGTCTCCACCTTCCTGGTGACCCTGACCATCGTGCTGCTGGTGGTTTACCTGCTGATGCCGGCCGCCACCCGCCTGTTCGCTCCCTGGCTTGAAGCCTCTGTAAAGGAAACCCTATGAACGCCGATCTGATTCTGTTCAATGGCCAGTTCCACACCGTGGACCGGGAAAACCCCCGCGCCAGCGCCGTCGCCATCCGTGACGGGCGCTTCGTCGCCGTGGGCACCGACGGTGAAGCCATGGCCCTGCGCGGCAGCGCCACCCAGGTCATCGACCTCAAGGGCCGTACCGTGATTCCCGGCCTTAACGACTCGCACCTGCACCTGATCCGCGGCGGGCTGAACTATAACCTCGAGCTGCGCTGGGAAGGCGTGCCGTCCCTGGCCGATGCCCTGCGTATGCTCAAGGACCAGGCAGACCGCACTCCCACGCCGCAATGGGTGCGCGTGGTGGGTGGCTGGAACGAATTCCAGTTCGCCGAAAAGCGCATGCCCACCCTTGAAGAACTCAACCAGGCCGCGCCGGACACCCCGGTATTCGTGCTGCACCTGTACGACCGCGCCTTGCTCAACCGCGCGGCACTGCGCGTGGCCGGTTACACCAAAGACACGCCCAACCCACCGGGCGGCGAGATCGTGCGTGACAGCAACGGCAACCCCACCGGCATGCTGGTGGCGCGGCCCAACGCGATGATTCTGTACTCGACCCTGGCCAAGGGCCCGAAACTGCCGCTGGAATACCAGGTCAACTCCACCCGCCAGTTCATGCGTGAACTCAATCGCCTGGGCCTGACCAGCGCCATCGACGCCGGCGGCGGTTTCCAGAACTATCCCGACGACTACGCGGTGATCGAGCAACTGGCCAAGGACCAGCAGTTGACGGTGCGCATCGCCTACAACCTGTTCACCCAGAAGCCCAAGGAAGAGCTCAGCGACTTCAAGCACTGGACCGGCAGCGTCACCCTGCATCAGGGCGATGACTACCTGCGCCACAACGGCGCCGGCGAGATGCTGGTGTTCTCCGCCGCCGACTTCGAAGACTTCCTCGAACCGCGTCCGGACCTGCCGCTGACCATGGAGCAGGAGCTGGAACCGGTGGTGCGGCACCTGGTGGAACAGCGCTGGCCGTTCCGCCTGCACGCCACCTACGACGAATCCATTTCGCGCATGCTCGACGTGTTCGAGAAGGTCAACCGCGACATTCCGTTCAATGGCCTGCCGTGGTTTTTCGACCACGCCGAAACCATCACCCCGAAAAACATCGAGCGCGTGCGCGCCCTCGGCGGCGGTATTGCGATCCAGGACCGCATGGCGTTCCAGGGCGAATACTTTGTTGAGCGCTACGGTGCCAAGGCCGCCGAAGCGACGCCGCCGATCAAGCGCATGCTCGCCGAAGGCGTGCCGGTAGGCGCGGGCACCGATGCCACACGGGTGTCGAGCTACAACCCGTGGACGTCGCTGTACTGGATGGTCAGCGGTCGCACCGTGGGCGGCCTGGAACTGCACGCCGAAGGCCTGCCGCGCCTCACCGCGCTGGAGCTGTTTACCCACGGCAGTGCGTGGTTCTCGTCCGAGCAGGGCAAGAAGGGCCAGATCAAGGTGGGTCAATTGGCCGACGTTGCGGCGTTGTCAGCGGATTTCTTCAGCGTCGACGAAGAAGCCATCAAGTGGATCGAGTCGGTGCTGACCGTGGTTGGCGGCAAGGTGGTGTATGGCGCCGGCGACTTCGAGGATTTCGCGCCACCACGCGTTCCGGTGCTGCCTGACTGGTCGCCGGTGGTCAAGGTGCCGGGGCACTGGCGCCCGGCTTCAGCGTTGCAGGCCCAGGTTCACCACTGCAGCGGCCCCTGCGGCGTGCATGCCCACAGCCATGAAAAAGCCCGTCTTTCCAGCGTGCCGGTCAGCGACTTCCAGGGTTTCTGGGGTGCGTTTGGCTGTTCGTGCTTTGCCTTCTGATTGTCACTACCCAAAGGAGTTACCCGCATGACTTATTCGCGCTTGAACAAAGATGACGCTGTCGTACTGCTGGTCGATCACCAGACCGGCCTGATCTCGCTGGTGCAGGATTTCTCCCCCAACGAATTCAAGAACAACGTGCTGGCCCTGGCCGACGTGGCGAAGTTCTTCAACCTGCCGACCATCCTCACCACCAGCTTCGAAAGCGGCCCCAACGGCCCACTGGTGCCGGAACTCAAGGCACTGTTCCCCGACGCGCCGTACATCGCGCGCCCTGGCCAGATCAACGCCTGGGACAACGAAGAGTTCGTCAAGGCCGTCAAGGCGACCGGGCGCAAGCAGATCATCATTGCCGGTGTCGTGACCGATGTGTGCGTTGCATTCCCGACCCTGTGTGCCCTCGATGAAGGCTTCGAAGTGTTCGTGGTCACCGACGCCTCCGGTACCTTCAACGAAACCGTGCAACAAGCGGCCTGGGCGCGTATGACCGCCGCCGGTGCGCAACTGGTGAACTGGTTCGCCGTGGCCTGCGAGCTGCAGGTTGACTGGCGCAACGACATGGAAGGCCTGGCCAACCTGCTGTCGCCGCGCATTCCCAACTACCGCAACCTGATGAACAGCTACTCGGCGTTCACCGCCAAGTAACCCGGTCTGCCAGATGTAGGTAGTCCCCTGTGGGAGGGGGCTTGCCCCCGATAGCGGTGCAACAGTCACAGTTGCTGTGTCTGAACCACCGCTATCGGGAGCAAGCCCCCTCCCACATTTGATTTGTGGTGCTGCGACCAACCGGTTATAAAACAGCCCATCGTCCACCGAGAAGCGACAATGAACCCCTTCGAAGACATGCGCCTGTTCTGCCAGGTCATGGAGTCCGGCAGTTTTACCGCCGCCGCCGAGCAGCTGGGCCTGTCCAAGCAGTTCGTCAGCCGCCGCCTGATCCAGCTGGAAGACCGTCTGGGCGTACGCCTGCTCAACCGCTCCACGCGCCGCCTGGATGTCACGCCGCTGGGCCAGAGTTACTACGAATCGGCCTTGCGTTTGCTCAGTGATGTCGAGCAAGTGGAGCAGGGCATCGCCGGCCAGAACAGCGAACCGCGCGGCACCATTCGCCTCAGCGCGCCGCTGTCGTTTGCCATGGCGCACCTGGGTTGCCTGCTGCCGCTGTTCCTGCAGCGCTATCCTGACGTGGCGGTGGAAGTCGACCTCAGCGACCGTCCGGTGGACCTGATCGGCGAAGGCTACGATCTGGTGCTGCGCATCGGCACCCTGGAAGATTCCACCTTGATCGCCCGGCGTATTGCCAGCATCCCGCGCGTCTACTGCGCCAGCCCCGATTACCTGGCCCTGCGCGGTACGCCGCAAAAACCCGATGACCTCGCCGATCACGATTGCCTGCCCTACGGGCACGGTCGCCAGGTGCAATGGCGTTTCAAGGGCAAGCTGCAAGCGCTGAACGTGAGCGGGCGCATGCGCGTCAATAACGGCGACTTGCTGCGCGACACAGCGATTGCCGGCCTGGGCGTGACCTACCTGCCGACCTTTATCGTCGGCGATGCGTTGAAGGATGGCCGCCTGGTCAGCGTACTCGACGACTTCGCCCCCGAAGCCCTGACATTGTCGGCGGTGTACCCCCAGCACCGACAGAGTTCGCGGCCGGTGCAGGCGCTGGTCGAATTCCTGCGCGAGCGTTTGGCTAGCGGCTGCTGAACAACTGCCGGATCAGGTTGGGCGTGCTGCCGGTCCAACGCTTGAACGCGCGCCGAAAGTTCGCCGCATCGTTGAAGTTCAGGTAGGCGGCCACCTCGTCGTTAGTGAGTCCCTTGACTTGATACAGGTGCAGCGCCATGTGCTTGCGTACCCGGTCCACCTGTTGCTGATAGCCGGTGTCGTGTTTGTGCAGCTTGCGCTTGAGGGTCGCCGGGCTCATGGCGAAGGCCTGCGCGGTCTGTTCCAGGCTCGGCGGCTGGCGCACGTGCTCGCGCAGGTAGTCGTTAAGACCGTCGAGAAAACTGCCGGCAAAACCCAGCTGGTCGATCTGTTCGCGGGCCTGCTGGCGCGCCACCTGGCCGGCCGTGGCCGAGGCACCAGGCCAGGCGCGCGTGAGGTATTCGCGCGGCAGGCACATCATGTCCAGCGGGCGTGCGAAGCGCGTCTGTTCGCCCAGGTGCACCCAGTATTGCTCCACGTACCGCGGCTCGGCATGGCTGAAGCTGCACACCCACGGCAGGCGCTCGCCGCTGAGCCATTGGCTCATGGCAACCAGCGCGGTCATGCTCGCTTCCAGCAAAAAACGCCAATGCTCGCCGGCGCCGCAACTGTCCAGCCAGTACAGGTAGGCGTGGTGCTCATCCAGCTCCAGGTGCGGCGTGACCAGCGGGCTGAGCAGCACGTGCTGCTGGATCAGGATCTCCAGCGCCTGATGCAGGTTCTGTGCATGCCCCAGGGCATGGCTGGCCGCGCCGTAGTGGCCGGGCAGCAGGCGCTGGCCAAACAGGAAACTGCTGTCATCGGCGTCCAGCAGCTTGCGGCTGTTGCCGATCAGACCGAGCAACTGCTGCGGGCTCACGCGTGCGTTGCCGGCCAGGATGTCCTCGTGGAACAGCCCGGTGCCGCGCAGCAGGCGATGGCTGTCGATGTCCCGGGACAAGGCCAGGTCGATCAATGTGGCGGGTTGGTAATGGCCGGGAATGAAGCGGCTGTCGCATTCATACCCGCTGGCTTTCACCGCCATCTCAGGCGCTTTTCGCCAGGGGTTGCTTGGCCCGCGCCAGCGCCAGGTTCAGGCGCTTGAGCAAGTCATGGGGTGGCTCGTCCAGGGCCATCACCACCGCCGTGGTCGCCGCCAGTTGCAGGCGCTCGCCCTGTTGCCGGGTTTTGTGCGCCAGGCTCTGCACCGCCTGCTGCAACTCGAGCGCCAGCCCCTGGGCCTGGCGCTCGCCGGTGTTGGGCAGCAACACCACAAAGCGGTCGCCGGCCAGGCGGCATAACAAATCCTGACGGCGCAGGTTGAGCAGCAGCACATGGCTGACCGCCTGCAACACCGCATCGCCTTCGGCATGCCCGTAGGCCTGGTTGACGGCGGCGAAGCGGTCCAGGTCCAGGGCCAGCAGCGACAAGGGTTGCTGCTGGTCGCGGCTCTCTTGCAGGCTGTCCTGGAGTTGGCGCTTGAGGTAGTCGGCACCGGCCAGGGGCGTGAGTTTGTCGAACAACCGATGTTCGCGAAACAGGCGCTCGCGCTTTTCCATCTGCGCACTGATCGCCAGTTGTTCGCGGTGCCAGTGGTAGATGCCGATGGTCAGCAGGATCATGCCCACCGGCATCGGCCCCGATTCCAGCCAGTGATCCCAGGTGATGCTGTCGGGCAGGCGGATGAACTCGTCGAGGCTGTCGATCCACCAGGAAAAGAAGATGCACGACAAACCCAGTGCCAGGTAGTTGGTGACCCGTCCGGCGGGGCGGCTTTTGAGCACCAGGCCCAGCCAGATCAGCGCGAGCAGCGCTGAACCGCCTTCGCCGACGATATCCAGCCACACCCATTCGCCGACGCTTTTGAGCTCGCCGCAGGCCAGGTGCAGGATCAGCCCGAGGTTGGCCGCGATCAGCAGCAGGGCGAGTTTCCAGCGGTGGGGTTTGAGCACGGAAAACATGGCTGCGAGTCCTTGGGCAGGTAAGCGATGGACGTCAGCACAGCAGATGCATGTGACGGTTGGATGACGGTGGGGGAAGGTCGAATCAGCTCACATCAGCGGGCGATGAGAAGCAAAATGTGGGAGGGGGCTTGCCCCCGATAGCGGTCTATCAGCCAGCTTATTTGTCGCTGACACACCGCTATCGGGGGCAAGCCCCCTCCCACAGGGGATTTTCACCGGTCATATCAGCTCATTGTGAGCCAAGAGTTCGTTCAAAGCCCCGGTTTACGGGCTTCGCTACCCAACGCTGTCACAGAATCGTCATCCCCCACCCCTAGCTTGCCCTCCCAGTTGCCGGGCCCCTTGCCTGGCGCCAACGGATTCTTGGGGAGGGTTTCATGTACAAGCGCACCGGGCTCGTCAGCTTCACGCTTACCGCCTTGGCCCTGGCAATCGCCTGCGAGCGGCTCAACGCCGCCGAAGCGGCCGCCACCGAGCATGTCGATGTGGTCGGGCAGGCCGCCGCCATTGGCAGCGCCCTCAAGGAGCAACGCGTCTCCGACAGCATCAAGAGCGTGGTGCATGCCGACGGCGTGGCCCAGTTGCCGGATGAAAACGTCGCCGAAGCGGTGCAGCGCCTGCCAGGCATCAGCGTCGAACGTGACCAGGGCGAAGGCCGGTTTGTCAGCGTGCGCGGCCTGGGGCCGGACCTCAACAGCGTGACCATCAACGGCACTCTGGTGCCATCGCCGGAAAGCGAGCGCCGCGCCGTGGCCCTCGATGTACTGCCCTCGGAACTGGTGCAGTCGCTGTCGGTGATCAAGACGCTGACGCCGGACATGGACGCCAACTCCCTCGGCGGCACCGTCGAGGTAAAAAGCCTGTCGGCGTTCGACCACAAGGGCCTGTTCTATACCGGCAGCACCGAGGCCAGCTACGACAAGAACACCCGCCAGACCAGCCCGAAATTCTCCGGCGCCGCCAGCAACCGGTTCAGCCTTGGCGAGGGTGTCGACAATTTCGGCGTGGCGGCGGCCCTCAGCTGGCAGCAGCGCGATTTCGGCTCGGACAACGTCGAAACCGGCGGCGCCTGGGATTTTCGCAACGGCGCCAGGCTCAACGAGTTCGAGCAGCGCGACTACGACATCAGCCGCGAACGCGCCGGTGGTGGCCTGAACTTCGACTACAAGCCCGATGACCTGAGCAGCTACTACCTGCGCACCCTCTACAGCCGCTACAAGGACACCGAAACGCGCAACGCCGCCAGCCTTGAATTCGCGGAACCACAAGCGCCGGGCGAACTGGGCGAGGCCGAGGGCAAGCGCAAGCTCAAGAACCGCGAAGAAACCCAGCAGATCCAGTCCTACGTGTTCGGCGGCGAGCGCATGCTCGGCCTGTGGACCTTGAGCGGCCAGGCCGGTTACAGCCGCTCCAGTGAGGACAGCCCGGCGCATATCGCCGGGGCCACCTTTGACGGCGGTGACTTTGCAGGCAGCGGTTTCTACGACAAGGCCAAGCCACGCCCGATCATCGGCAGCGGCTTCTACGACGCCGGCAATTTCAGCCTCGATAAAGTCGACTGGGAGAAACAGAACACTCAGGACACCGAGAAAAACCTGCGCCTGGACCTGGCCCGCGATTATGACCTGAGTGGCTACGCCTCCCAATTCAAGTTCGGCGGCAAGGTCAGCCGCCGCCATAAAGACAACGACCTGGAAGCCTGGGCCTACAAGGACCTGGATGAACAGGGCTTCACTGACGAGCAGCTCAACCTCACGCAGTTCCAGAAGGGCAACGTCGATTACCGTCTCGGCCGCTTTGGCCCAGGCATCAGCGCCGGCAACATCCGCCAGTTGATCGGCGGCCTCAACCGCGATGACTTCTATGACCCGACCGAATCGCGGGTCAACGACTTCACCATTCGCGAAGACATCAACGCCGGCTACCTGATGAACACCGTCGACATTGACGACTGGCGGTTCATCGCCGGGATGCGCTACGAGGGCACCGAATTCGACGCCAAGGGCACCGGCGCCACGGACGGTCAGTTCAGCACCACCGAGACCAAACGCCGTTATCACCACTGGTTGCCGGGCCTGCATGCGCGCTATCAGATCGACAAGAACACCCAGGTGCGCGCCGCCTGGACCAAATCCGTGGTACGCCCGACCTTTGGTCAACTGGCCCCAGGCTTCGTGATCGACGATGACGAAGCCACCTTCGGCAACCCGGACCTCAAGCCCCTGGAGTCGAGCAACCTTGACCTGGGCATCGAACACTTCATGGGCCGCGCCGGTACCGTGTCGGCGTTCGTGTTCTACAAGGACATCCAGAATTTCGTCTACAACACCGATGTCGCCGGCACGGGCGCCTGGACCGATTTCGCCGAGGCCCACACCTTCGCCAACGGCGACAGCGCCAAGCTGTATGGCCTGGAACTGGCCTACTCACAGAAATTCGACTGGCTGCCCGCGCCGTGGAACGGCCTGCTGATCGGCGCCAACAGCACCTTCAGCCGCTCCAGCGCGGACATCGAGGGCTTCGACAGTGCCGGCGGGCGCAACCGCAAGCGCAACATCAGCCTGCCCAACCAGTCGGACAGCGTCGGCAACCTGATGCTGGGCTGGGAAGACGACAAGCTCAGCCTGCGCCTCTCGGCCAACTACAAATCGGCCTACCTGTACGAGCTGGCGTCGATCAACGACAAGGCCCATGACCTGCATGTGGATGCGCAAACCTTCGTCGATTTCAGTGCGCGCTACTCGGTGACCAAGAACCTGCAAGTCAGCTTCGAGGCGCAGAACCTCACCGATGAATCCTACTTCGTCTACACCGGCCACCGCAGCTACAACGGCCAGTACGAAGAGTACGGGCCCACTTACAAGCTGGGCCTGACCTTCACCCATTTTTGAATTCAACCCATCCCAATTTGGGAGGGGGCTTGCCCGCGATAGCAGTGGGTCAGTCAAAGCTGCATCAACTGACACACCGTCATCGGGGGCAAGCCCCCTCCCACATTGGATCTTCACCGTATTCGAAGGATTTGCCTGTTCATGAGAACTTCCAGGCTGTACCTGCTGATCGCGCTGGTCATCAGCGCTAATGCATTCGCCACTGACCTGGCCCTGACCCCCTGGGCGCCGGGCCTGAATGCCGAGGCTGTGGCATTCCTGCCCAACCGCACCGACCGTGTGGTCGCCAGTACCCACGATGGCCTGTTGCTGCTTGACGAAAAAGGCGCCGAACTAGCCCGATTCAACGGTAATTTCAGCAGCCTCGACAGCCGCGCCGCCGGCACTCGATCGCTGGTCGCCAGCCTCGACAACGACCGCCAGCAGGCCGTGTTGATCAACCTTGATGTCGCCGGCAATGCCTGGGGCAAGCCGCTGTATCTGCCCACGCGGGATTTTCCGGTGAACGGCCTGTGTCTGTACCGCGATTCGGCGGCCAATCTGTTCGTGTTCCTGGTGGGCGAGGAGGGCAAGGGCGAGCAATGGCTGGTGGGCAGTGGCGCGACGCTGCTGGCCCAGGCACAGCGCGTGCGTGGCGTTCCGCTGCCGCCGTCGGCGCGGTTCTGCCAGGTGGACGATGCGGCCGAGCGCCTGCTGGTGAACGAGGCAAACGTCGGCTGGTGGGCCTACCCGGCGCACCCGGAAGCCGAGGTGAAACGCACGCCCGTGGCGCTGTTCGACAATCCCGGGCGCGAAGCAGGGGCCATGGCGCTGATGCCCGGTGGGATGGTGGCGCTGGACCCGAAAACCGCGCGCTTGCATCTGTTCCAGCAGACCGGCGAGCGCTGGGCCGAGCAATCGAGCCTGACCTTGCCGGGTCTCAAGGAGCCGGAGCAACTGGCGATCAACGCCCGGCAGGTGCTGGTGCGCGATGACGACAGCGGCCAGCTCTACCAGGCCCGACTCGACTGGCAGGCCACACCGGTGCCGGTCGCCCCGGTGCTGGCGCAGGTCGCCGCCCTGCGCCAGACCGAGCCGGTGGCACGCCAGGGCGACGCGGCGGATGACCCGGCCATCTGGATTCACCCGCACACGCCCGCGCACAGCCGCGTATTGGGCACCAACAAGAAGCAGGGCCTGCTCGTCTATGACCTCAACGGCAAGCTGCTGCAGGAACTGGCGGTCGGGCGCCTGAACAATGTCGACGTACGCCCCAACTTCAAGCTGGGCACGCAGACCGTCGACCTCGCCGTCGCCAGCAATCGCGATCGCAACAGCCTGAGCCTGTTCAGCATCGACCGCCAGAGCGGCGAGCTGCGAGAAGCCGGCGAAGTGCCGACGCCGCTCAAGGAAATCTACGGTATCTGCCTGTTTCAGCCCGCCGGCGGCGAGCTGTATGCGATTGCCAATGGCAAGGACGGCACCTTCCTGCAATACCGCCTGAGTGCGCCGACCGGGCGTGTGCAGGGCGAGCTGGTGCGCCAGTTCAAGGTCGACAGCCAGCCGGAAGGTTGCGTGGCCGATGATCAACGTCAGCGCTTGTTCCTGGGGGAGGAAGACGTCGGCGTGTGGGCGCTGGACGCCCGCGCCGACCAACCGGCCACGCTGACCAGCGTGATCCGGGTCGGCGCGCAACTGCACGCGGATGTCGAAGGCCTGGCGCTGTACCAGAGCCCCGCACGGGATTACCTGGTGATCTCGAGCCAGGGCGATGACAGCTACCTGGTGCTGGACGCCGAACCACCGTTCGCCGTGCACGGTGCCTTTCGCGTCGGCTTGAACGCCGCCGCCGGCATCGATGGCGCCTCGCAAACCGATGGCCTGGAGACAACCGCCATCAACCTGGGCGGGCCGTGGAGCCAGGGCATGCTGGTGGTGCAGGACGGGCGCAAGCGCATGCCCGAACAAGCGCAGAACTTCAAGTTCGTGCCCTGGGCCGAGGTGACCCGCGCGCTGAAATTGCCTTGAGCTGTCATCACGCAGTCATCCGTTTTTAATCGAATAGGAGTTTCACCATGCACGCGACGATGGAACATATGACGATCTGGAGCTTGATCAGCGATGCCAGCCTGTTGGTCAAGGCGGTGATGATCACTTTGCTGCTGGCGTCCCTGCTCAGTTGGTACCTGATCATTCGGCGTGGCAGCGTGCTGCGGCGCCTGGAGCGGCAGTTGAATGATTTCGTGGCGCGCTTTCGCGGCGCGTCGGACTTGCAGGCGCTGTACCGCGATGCCGTGCAGGCGGGCGAGGGCGGTGTGACGCCGATCTTTATCGCCGGCCTGCAGGAGTATCAGCACCTGCACACCCATGACCCGGCGGTACTCGAAGGCGTGGAGCGTGCGCTGCAGGTGGCGATCACCGAGCAGGAACTGGAGCTGGAAAAGGGCCTGCAGTTTCTAGCGACCGTGGGTTCGGTCAGCCCCTATATCGGTCTGTTCGGCACCGTGTGGGGGATCATGAACTCGTTCCTGGGCTTGTCCCAGGTACAACAAGCCACCTTGTCCACCGTGGCGCCGGGGATTGCCGAAGCCTTGATTGCCACGGCCATTGGCCTGTTTGCGGCGATTCCGGCCGTGATCGCCTATAACCGCTTTGCCGCGCGCAGCCAGACCCTGCTCACCCGTTACTACGCCTTCGGCAACGAACTGCAAGTGCGCCTGCACCGCGCCCTGCGTGGTACTTCGATCAACCTGGCCGTGGCCGCCTGAACAGGAGCAGACCGATGTTGATCAGGCCGCAACGCAAGCACGGGCCCAAGGCCGAGATGAACGTGGTGCCCTATATCGACGTGATGCTGGTGCTGCTGGTGATCTTCATGGTCACCGCGCCCATGCTGACCCAGGGCGTGAAGATCGAATTGCCCAAGGTCGCCGCCGAGGCGCTGGCCACCGACACCCGCCAGCAAATCCTCACGCTGTCGGTGAAGGCGCACGGCGGTTACTACTGGAACCTGGGCGGGGAGCTCGACACCCGGCACCAGACCGACAGCGCCGTGAGCCTGGAAGACATGGGCGCCAAGGTCATGCAGGTGGTGGCGGCGCGCAGCGACACCCAGGTGTATATCCGCGCTGACGACAACGCCGGGTACGGTCGCGTGGTGGCCGCCATGGCGGTGTTGCAAAAGGGTGGTGTCACTCATCTGGGGCTGGTGACCGAGGCTCCCCAATGACCGCGATGATCATGCACGGTGCGACACCGGTGCAGGTGCCGCACAGCGACGGGCTGTGGCGCAACAGCCTGGCGGCGGGCCTGGCCGTGGCGCTGCATGTAGCGGTAGTGGCGGCGCTGACGCTGGGCTGGTCGCCGGAAACACCGCAGGCAGACGCGCCAAGGGTGATGCACACGCAGTGGGTGATGATGCCGGCCCCAGCGCCTGAGCCGGTAGCCCCACTCACTCCCGTAGCGCCTGAGCCTGTTGTTGTCCCTGTACCGGCCAAACCAACGGTTGACCCGCAGATCCAGGCGCAAAAACTCGAGAAAGCCGCGCTGGCGCGAAAGCGGGTCGAAGCGCAGAAAATCGAACAGCAGCGCCTGGCCGCCGAGCAACGCAATCGGGAACTGGAGCAGCAACGTCTGAACCAGGAGCGTTTGGCTGCTGAAAAAGCCCGCGCCGCCTTACCCGCGCCCACCGCTGCTCCGGCGTTCGACAGCCGCCAGTACCAGCCCCTGAGCAAGGAAGCACCGGACTACCCGGAGCGCGCGCTGGACAAGAACCTCGAAGGCGACTGCTCGGTGGAATACACCGTCAATCCCCAGGGCCGGGTGGAAAACCCCAAGGTACTGGACGGCTGTCACCCAGTGTTTATCCGGCCCTCACTGGCGGCGGTGGACACCTTTCGCTATCAGCCCAGGGTTGTCGACGGCAAGCCCGTCGCCGTACCGGCGGTGCGCAACACCTTTCACTACCGCATAAAATGATGGTTAACACCGAACCAACGTGGGAGGGGGCTTGCCCTAATGCCAGTCAGTTAAGGCTTTTTGTAGGAGCGAGCTTGCTCGCGAAAAACGTCAACGATAGCGCGTGCTTCCTGAATAAACGCGGTGTCTGTGAGTTTTTCGCGAGCAAGCTCGCTCCTACAGAGGGCCACGTACGCTTAACTGACTGGCATTAGGGCTTGCCCCCTCCCACATTTTGGATCGCATCAGGCATTGGCGACGTTGGCTAATGCAAGGCCTGCCACATAGCGCTCCAGATTGGCCAGGAACGTGTCGGCAATCTCTGCCTGGCTATTGGTGGATATCGCCGACGTATGCGGCGACAACCGCACCCTCGGGTGGGTATACAACGGATGCCCATCCGGCAACGGCTCGGGCTCCGTTACGTCGAGTGACGCCAGCCCGATCCGGCCGTTATCCAGCGCTTCGAGCAGCGCCTCCTGATCCAGCAACCCACCCCGCGCGATATTGATCAGGTGCAGCCCCGGCCTGGCGCTGCCCAGTACGTCGCGGTTGATGATGTGCCGCGTCGCGTCGGTCAGCGGTGCCGCCACCACCAGGTGGTCGGCACGGGCGAACAGGTCGTGGATATCCCTGGCCGCTTCCACACCGTCGACGCCAAAGGGCGTCGTGCTTTGGCGCAGCGCTACCACCTTGATGCCCAGGCCCAGGGCTTTTTGCGCCAGGCGCTGGCCAATCGCACCAAACCCGAGAATGCCCAGGGTCGTGCCCTTGAGCGGGCGCAACGCGGTGAATTGCCACTGCGAATCCTGCACCCAGATGGCCGGCAGATGCTTGGACGCGGCAAAGATGGCCGCCAGGGCGAACTCGGCCAGGTTGTCGGCCGCGCTGCCCCGTGACGTGGTCACCGGCGGGCCGTTGAACAGCCATTGCGGGTAGAAGTCGATGCCTGATGACACCAGGTGCACCCATTGCGCACCGTAGGGCCAGCCCGGGGGCGGCGTATCCGGTGCGGTGTAGCCGCGCACGTTGATGGGCCGCAGCAGCAGGATATTCGCCTGGGGCGGCAGGTCGCTCGGCACGCCGGCCGGCACTCCGATCACCTGGGCCTGGGGATGCAGCGTGGCGAGACGGGCGCGGATCACGTCGTTGTAGTCTTCGTCCAACTGGCTGGCAATGATCACCTGGCTCATGTGCGTGCCTTCTGGCGTTGGGCGAACACCGCTTTGCCGACACCTTGCAGCACGGCGTCGTTCTGTGGCGTATGCACGCGGCTGCACAGCACATCGCGATAGTGCCGTTGCAGTGGGCTGTGCCGTGACAGGCCGGGGTTGCCCGAGGCTTCGATGGCCAGCTCGACCGCACGGATGGCGTTGCCGGTCACCAGGTACTTCAATTGCGCCGCGTTGGCGACCGGGGTGTGGCCGTCGGCGGCGGCATCGAGCAGGCTGCGGTTGGCGAACAACAGGGTGTCGATATGGCCGACGGTCTCCTGGAACCGCGGCAGGGTCGACAGCGCCGCACCGAGATTCGACGGCTGGCGTTCTTCCAGCCAGTGCACCAGCCAGTCCCGTGCGGCCTGGGCCACGGCGTCGTACACCGATGACAGCAGCACCGACATCCACAGGAAACCCTCGCCATCCAGCTCCGGCTGCGGCGCACTCCACGGGCTGACGCTGACCGCGTGGTCCAGCGGCACCAGCACATTGTCGAGCACCACTTCATGGCTGCAGGTGGCGCGCATGCCCAAGTGATCCCAAGTGTCGATGATGCTCACGCCGGGGCTGTCCCTGGGCACGAGCCAGGCGCCCACCAGCGGGTCGGCATCGTCACTGCGCGCCCACACGCTGAACCAGCTCAGGCCATGGCTGCCGGTGGAGTAGATTTTGCGCCCGCTGATGCGCCAGCCTTCGGCGCTGCGCACGGCGGTGGTCGCCGGCAGGCCGCCCCGGGCCGGTGTGCCCAGGTCCGGTTCGACGCGCAGGGCATTGATCAGCGCGCCCTTGTGTACCGCGTCTTCGGCGACGCGCACACGCAAGTGCCGGGGCCAGGTTGTGCTGTCTTGCAGGCGGGTGTGTTGCAGGTACTGCATCACCAGGATCAGCGCGGTGGAGGGCTCGCCTCTGGCAATTGCACTGATGGCCTTGCGCGCCAGTGGCAGGCCGGCACCGCCGCCGCCGAGGGCTTTGGGCACCGTGAGCGCGATCAGGCCGTGGGCGTGCAGCAAGGTGAAGTTGGCGTGGGGGAAGGCGCCGCTTTCATCATAAAGGTGTGCGCTGCCGGCCAGCTCGGCGCTGAGTCGTTCGAGGGTGGCGTCGAAATCGACGGCCTCCACAACGCGTAGAGACGATTGAGTCATAAGCATGTACTCGGTTAAAAATGTGGGAGGGGATAGTGGTCAGGCCAGGGCGTTTTCGGCGGCTTCAACCGAGCTGTAGCGGTTGGCCGGCACTTGCAGGCCGAGGTTGTCGCGCAGCGTCTGCCCGCTGTACTCGGTACGGAACAACCCACGCTGCTGCAACACCGGCACCACCAGCTCAGTGAAGTACTGCAAGCCATCGGGCAGCACCGAGTTGATGATGAAGCCATCGCTGGCACCCGCCTCGAACCAGCGCTGGATTGCATCGGCGACCTGTTCCGGCGTGCCGACAAAATCGCGCCTGGGCCGCGAGAACCGCAGCGCCACTTCACGCAGGGTCAGGCCCTCGTCCCTGGCCAGTTGCTTGATGCGTTCGGAGCCGCCTTTCTGGCTGTTGGCGCCCAGATCGCCCAGTTCGGGGAACGGCGCATCGAGCGGGTATTGGCTGAAGTCATGATCGTTGAAGGGACGGCCGAGGGCGACAATCGCATCTTCCACGCTGACCAGCTCCACCGCCTGCTGGTAACGGCTTTGCACTTCGGCGGCATCGCGTCCCACGATCGGCCGGATACCCGGCAGGATCGACAGGCTGTCGGCATCCCGCCCGAAGCCCCTGGCGCGGCGTTTCAAATCGGCCGTATAGGTTTTGGCCTCGTCGATGTCCTCGACATGCACAAAGATCGCGTCGGCGTTCTGCGCGGCAAAGTTGCGCCCGTCTTCGGAGGTGCCGGCCTGGAAGATCACCGGCTGGCCCTGGCGCGAACGCGCGATATTCAGCGGGCCCTTGACCGCGAAGAATTCGCCCTTGTGGTTGAGTGCATGCAACTTGTGCGGGGTGAAAAATTCGCCGCTTTGCTTGTCATAGGCAAAGGCGTCGTCCTCCCAGGAGTCCCACAGGCCCTTGACCACGTTCAGGTGTTCCTTGGCGATGCGGTAGCGCACGGCGTGAGGCGGGTGTTCGGCCTTGCCGAAGTTGTCGGCGGTGCCGCTCAGCCACGAGGTGACCACGTTCCAGCCGGCGCGGCCACCGCTGATGTGGTCCAGCGAGGCCAACTGGCGCGCCACCTGGTAGGGCTCGGTGTAACTGACGGTCACGGTGGCGACCAGGCCGATATGGCTGGTCAGCGCGGCCAGGGCCGACAGGATCGTCAGCGGTTCGAAGCGGTTCAGGTAGTGCGGGCTGGACTTGGCGTGGATATGCAGGCTGTCGGCAATGAACACGAAGTCGAACCGCGCGGCTTCGGCCAATTCGGTCTGCTGCCTGTAAAAGCCGAAATTCGTACTGGCGTCGGGCTGCGCCTGCGGGTGGCGCCATTCGCCCCAGCCGTGGCCGACACCGTGCACCATGGCACCGAGTTTCAATTGACGTGGCTTGCTCATGGGCTGCTCCTTAGCGTGAGGCTTGGGAATTGGGGGCGCGCAGGGCGTTGAAGCGTTTGTCGAAGCCTTGCGACACGTCGATATGCCGGCTCAACAGACCTTCCTTCTGGTAGGTGTCGGCGGTGGCTTGCAGGCCGCTGATCACCGCGTCGTCGATCAGTACCGGGGACAGAAGGGTGTCCTTGGCCACTTCGATGTGCACGGCCAACGGCAGGCCGGTGATCTTGGCCTGGGCCGCGGCGTACTCGTCGGGGTGGCGGTTGGCCCAGGCGTAGGCGCGGTCAACCCGGGCGACAAAGTCGTCCAGTTGCACGCGTTTGTCGGCAATGGCCTGGTCGGTGGCGGCGAAGTACAGGTGGTTGCTCAAGAGGTTTTTGCCGCTGACCAGCACACGGGCGTTGCTTTGCGAGGTGACCACGGTGGTGTAGGGGTCCCAGGTGGCCCAGGCGTCGGCGGTGCCGTTATCCAGCACCAGCCGCGATTCGGCGGGCAGCAGGAAGATGAACTGCACATCCTGTGAGGTCAGGCCTGCGCTGGCCAGGGCCTTGATCGCCAGGTAGTGCCCGATGGAACCGCGCCCGGTGACGATCTTCTTGCCCTTGAGGTCGGCGGCAGTCTTGATCGGCGAATCCTGCGGCACCAGCAGGGCAGTGGTGTTACGCCCTTCGGCGTGGATGATGCTGATCACTTTGAGCGACGCACCGGCGCCGAGGGCGAACACATAGGGCGCATCGCCCAGGGCGCCGACATCCACCGCGCCGGCATTCAGCGCTTCGCCCAGGGGCGAGGCCGAGGGGAACTCCGACCACTTGATCTCGTACGGTACGTTTCGGGTTTCGCCCGAGGCTTCCAGCAGCGCTTTGATCGTCGATTTCTGGTTGGCCACGCGCAGGGGTTGCAGGTCGGCGGCGTGGGCGTTGCCGAGCAGGCCGAGCGCCAGGGCGCCGCCCAGCAACAGGCGCTTGAGTGGGATAGTAGAAGACATGGGACAGACTCCAGGCGTTGGGTAAGGGAACATGCCTCCGCCTGGAGAAGGGGTCGGATTTCCGGAAACGGTGCAGCAGTGGATCAGATCACGTAGAAACCGTGGGTGGCGTCGCGCGCCAATTGCTCGACCAGGCCGAATTCCCAATCCAGGTAGGCCTGCATGGCTTCCCGTGGGTTATCGGTGCCTTCGTAGGGACGGCGGTAGCGGTCGATGCGCGGTGAAGCAAGATGGATTTCACCTTCTTCCAGCGGCAGTTGCGCGGCGATCCAGGCGGCGGTGCCGTCCTGCAACAGGAACACCTGTCTGCCGGTCAACGCTTCGACTTCGGCCACCGCCAGGCGCGCCAGCTGGCTGCTGCCGCAGGTCAATACGTAGCGCTGCGCAGTGGGCACCTTGGCCAGGGCTTCGGGCAATTGCGCGCGCAGCACCCACCAGGCACCGGGGATATGGCGTTTCACGTAATTGGCGCTGGCGGTGAAATCCAGCACCACGGTGTCGCCATGCTCGAGCCAGTCGGCCAGTGTCTGCGCACTGATCAGTTCGGCCTGGGGCGGCGCGGGCACCGGGGCGATCCAGGCGCCCTGTGCGCTGAAGTGCGCCTCTTGCAGCTCGTCCAGGACAAAGACTTCCCAGCCCAATTGCGCGAGCCAGGACGCCGACATGTTCGCGCGCACACCGTCATCGTCGACCAATACCAGGCGCGCGCCACGCACGCTGGCGACATGGTCGGTTTCCTGCACCAGTTGCCCGCCCGGCGTGGAGCGGGCGCCGGGCAGGTGGCCGGCTGCGAATTCTTCCGGGGTGCGCACGTCGAACAGGTAGGTGGTGCGTGTCCCATCCTGCTGCCAGCGTTGCAGGTCATCCAGGGTTGCACGGCCGACTTTGGCCTTGTCGGCCACGCCGCGCGCCTGCCGGGCGGCACTGCGCCGATGCTCCTCGGACGTCGGCGCAAAGCGGCGCGCCTGACCATGGGCGAGTGTCTGCCCGGCCAGGGTCCAACCGATGGTGCCGTTGCGCAGCGCCGACACCGGGTTGGCCACGCCGGCGTTGATCAACGACTGGGTGCCGATAATGCTGCGGGTTCGCCCGGCGCAGTTGACGATAATGCGCGTGGCCGGGTCCGGGGCCAGTTCACGGGCACGCAGCACCAGCTCGGCACCCGGCACGCTGATGCCGGTGGGAATACTCATGGTCTGGTATTCATCGAAACGCCGCGCATCAAGCACCACCACATCGGCCTGGCTGTCGAGCAGCGCCTGGACCTCCTCGGCGGCCAGGGACGGCGTGTGGCGCTGGTTTTCCACCAGTTCGCCAAAGGCTTTGCTCGGCACATTGACGTCGATAAACAGCTCGCCACCGGCCTGGCGCCAACCCTCAAGCCCACCCTCAAGCAGGCTGACCCGCGTGTAACCCAGCGCAACCAGGCGTTCGGCGGCGCGTTCGGCCAAGCCTTCACCGTTGTCGTACAGCGTAACCTGGGTATCGCGGTGTGGAATGCGCGAATACACCTCCAGTTCCAGCTTGGACAGCGAGATATTCGCGGCAAACAGCGGATGGCCTTGGGCATACGGCGCTTCCTCGCGCACGTCTACCAGGGCGACTTCCTCACGGGCCAACAGGGCCTGGCGAATCTGGGCAAAGCTGCGGGTCGGTACGGTGCTCATAGGGCAGGGCTCTTTTCTTTGGACAGGTCCCAGATATTCGGGAGGTAGGCGTTGGAATAACCGGAGATGAACAGTTTCTCGCTGCCGTCGGCTTGATACACCGCACGGCGCACCGCGCCGATGTTGGCGCCGTACACATGAATGCTGATGGACACCTGGTCATCGTGAGCATTGCTCACCTGATGGATATCACCGACCTTGGGCGACACCGCTTCGACCTGGCCCGGCCGCAAGTGCGCCGGCGTACCCTGGGCTACCAACGCACCCTCGGCCGTGCGGGCAAAACCCTGGGAAAATTCCGCACCGCGCAACATGCCGATCAGCCCCCACACCCGATGATCGTGAATCGGCGTGCGTTGCCCCGGTCCCCAGACAAAACTGACGACGCTGAAGCGCTGGCGCGAATCGGCGTGCAGCAAAAATTGCTGGTAGCGCTCGGGGTCGGGTTGGGCGAAGGCGTCGGGCAGCCAGTCGTCATGGCTGACCAGTTGCGCCAGCAGCTTGCCGCCACGGTGCAGCAGGTCGCCTTCGCGCGGGTTGCCGTCGATCAGCTCAGCCAAGGCGCCAATAAAGGCGCGCAGTCTCTCGGGGTGTCGGGCCTGGCTCATGAACATTCCATTGGCGATGTTGATGGCGTTATCTAAGCATAATGTTAAATCTTAATATGCTATTTTTTAATGATTAGCTTATAGCTGCAGGTAATTTAGAACCGCTCTGCATAGCGTTAGACGTTATCGATCACAGGGCGGGCTATCCAGACCGGGTTGCGCCCACTATGCTTGCCACACATCTTAATGACTGTTCTCTATGTGCGGCCCAAATGAAAATTGACGATATCGATGCCTTTGTCGAAGTGATTCGTTGCCAATCCATCAGCCATGCCGCCGAGTCGTTGCAATTGACCCAACCGGCCATCACCCGCCGCGTGCAGAACTTCGAGCAGGCGCTGGGGGTGGAGTTGTTCGACCGCAACACCAAGCCTCTCAAGCCAACGCTGATCGGTACCCGGGTGTATGAGCAGTGCCGGCTGATCCTGCGTGAAATGGACGCGCTGCGCGAGTTGGTTGCCACCGATGCACCGCCCACCGGCGTGCTGCGCCTGGGCGTGCCGCAGACCCTCGGCGACGTGGTGCTGCTCGATGCGCTCAAGCACCTGCGCACCGAGTATGCCGACCTGCGCGCCCAGGTGGCCACGGGCTGGGGCAGCCAATTGGTGGGCAAGATCGAACGCGGCGAGCTGGATGCGGCGGTGGCGTTGTTCCCGGCGGGCAAGATCTTTGCGGACACTGTCGTCGGTGAGTCCATCGGCAAGATGGAACTGGTGGTGGTGTGCGCCAAGGCGCAGCGGCCGAAAAAACCGTGCAAGCTGGCCGATGTGTACCAGCACGGCTGGGTCCTCAACCCGGACGGGTGCGGCTTCCGTGCCGGCTTGCAGCGCACCCTGGCGGATCAGGGACTGGCCCTGCGGGTCAACCTGGAAACCTTCGGCACCGAATTGCAACTGGGGCTGGTGGCGGATGGGCTGGGCCTCGGCCTGGTGCCACGCCCGTTGCTCGAGCGCAGTGCCCATCGAGAACAACTGGCCGTGATGCCGCTGAAGGATTTCAAGCCGGTGATGGACTTATGGCTGATCTATCCGCATTTCCTTGGCAACCTGCAGGGGCCGGTGGATGCGTTTGGCAAATGGGTGGCCGATTCGCTGCACAAGATCCGCAACGCGGCCTGAACCCCGGGGGGCTTGCTCCCTTCACGGTGTCCCAAGCTTCCCAACTGATACGCCCCGGTCCAAATGTGGGAGGGGCGGTGCGACGATTCGACTTGCCCCCGATGGCGGCCTCAGGATCGACCAGAATGTTGGATCAGACCGAGTACCTATCCGTTTGTGCGGTAACGGCTTCTGGCGGTTGCGCTCTAGCCTGCCGCACATTTTGCTTGGTGCTATACCCGCCAATCTCATTTCATGCGATCTTCTCGGCATTCGCCCTGGAGTCGCCTGGATGCCCTCATTTATCGTTGATCACCCGATGGTGTGCGCCCTGGCGCTGATCCTTATCGACATTGCCGTATGGCGCCTCATCAGCCCCGCGCTGGCCAACTGGAAACTCGCGGCGCGGCTGGTGATCTTTGCGGTGTTCAGCGCGGTGTTGTTCAACGATGGCATGAACCCCATGCAGGCGGCGCCCTATGTCGATGACACCGCCCTGCACCTGGCGGCCACGGCCTTGCAGATCGGCTGGTGGCTGTTCGCGGCGCGCACCCTCACGGTGTTGCTCGGCGCGGTGATGATGCAGCGGGTCGGCCACACCGGGCGCTTGTTGCAGGATCTGATGGGCGCGGTGATTTTTCTGATTGCGATCATCGCCGCCATGGCCTACGTGCTCGACCTGCCGGTCAAGGGCGTGCTCGCCACCTCCGGCGCCGTGGCGATCATCGTCGGCCTGGCGCTGCAAAGCACCCTGAGCGACGTGTTTTCCGGGATCGTGCTCAACACCACCAAGCCTTACCAGATCGATGACTGGATCTCCATCGACGGCACCGAAGGCCGCGTCACTGATATCGATTGGCGCGCCACACGCCTGCAAACCTCCCAGGGCAGCCTGGCGGTGATCCCCAATTCCCTGGCGGCCAAGGCCAAGATCATCAACTTCTCGCGCCCGGCCGACATGTTCGGTCTGGCGGTCAGCCTGCAAGTCAGCCCCCATGCGCGCCCGCAAACGGTGATCGAGGCCCTGGAGCGGGCGATGCAGGGCTGCCGCGCGCTGTTGGCCAAACCGGCGCCCAGCGTGGCGTTCAAGGCTTCGGCCAGTGGCGGCGTGGAATATGAAATCAGCGGCTTCGTGCCGGCCATGGGCCTTAAACGCGAAGTGCGCAACCAGCTTTACGACCTGGCCTTCCGGCATCTGCAGGCGGCGGGCGTGGGGCTGTTGTCCGCCAGCGAAGGCAGCACGCCGGCCACGGTCTCCGGCGCGCGCGCACTGCTTGAGCGGTCGTCGATCTTCTCCACCCTGCGCCAGGAAGAAAAAGACACCTTCAGCCAGAACATGACCCTGCACACCTACCGCGCTGGCGACATGATCCTGCCGGCGGGGGAGGTCAGCGATCACCTGTTCATCATCGAATCCGGCGTGGTCTCGGTGATGCTGGTCAAGGGCGGCCACGCGTTCGAGGCCGGGCGCATGGGGCCGGGGGAGGTGATTGGCGAGTCGGGCATCCTGTCCGATCAGGCCACGCTGGCGGATTTCACCGCCAAGACCTACTGCACGCTGTACCGCATCGAAAACGAATACCTCAAGCCCTGCCTGGACGCGCGCCATGATATCGGCGAAGCCATGAAGGCGCTGCTGGACTTCCGTGTGCATGCCGCCCAGGCGTTGACCGAAGACGCGCCGGTGGTGCCGGTGAAGAAAGGTTTCCTGCAGTGGTTGAGGAGCCGTGGCCTGTAGATTGGTCACCTGTTCTTCGCCCGGATTGGCTATTTCTCCAGAACGCCCGGGTGACTAATCTGCGCACCCATCCCAACGTTCTGGAGCTCCACCATGCAAACCCGTACCGATTTCTACACCGCTTCCCCAGACGCGATGAAGGCCATGCTGGCCCTGGAGGCGGCGGTCGGCAAGCTGTCCATCGAACTGCCCCTGCTGGAACTGGTGCGCCTGCGCGTTTCGCAAATCAACGGCTGCGCCTTCTGCCTCGACATGCACACCGCCGATGCGCGCAAGGGCGGTGAAACCGAGCGCCGCCTGTACACCCTGTCGGCCTGGCGGGAAACGCCGTTCTTCACCCCGCGTGAACGCGCCGCCCTGGCCTGGGCCGAAAGCCTGACCCTGCTCAGCCAGACCCACGCCCCCGATGAGGACTTCAACGCCTTGGCGGCCGAGTTCAGCGCGCAGGAACAGGTCGACCTGAGTGTGGCGATTGCCACCATCAACAGCTGGAACCGCCTGGCGGTGGGTTTTCGCAAGATGCCCAAGTAAGCGTTCAGCCGGACTTGAAATAACCGCGCGGCGTGGTACCGGTCATGCCTTTGAAGAAGGCGATCAACGCACTGTCGCTGGCAAAGCCCAGTTCAAAGGCGCAGTAGCCCAGGCTGCGCCCGATGGCGAGCAGTTCGATCACCCGCATCAGACGCCACTGTTGGCGCCACTGCTGATACCCCAGGCCGGTTTCCCTAAGGAAAATCCGGCCGATGGTCTTGGTGCTGGCGCCAATGTGCTTTTCCAGCGCCTGCAACGTGGGGGGCAGGCGGTCGAGCCGGGCCAGCAGCGGCGCCAGGCGTTTGTCCCGGGGCAAAGGCAGCAGCAGCGGCTGTTCGGCGGCCTGGCGGATTTCGTCGAGGCACAGGCCGAGCAAATGCGCATGGCGGCCCGTGTGCCAATCGGTCTCGAACGGGGCCAGGGCCATCGGTTCCAGCACCGCCCTGAGCAGGGCGCTCACTTCGATCACCCGCACCTGCGCCGGTAACTGCTCGGCCAGGGCCGCGCTCACATACACCGAACGATAATCCACGGTTTGCTGCATCACCGCGCGATGGGGCAAGCCGCCGGGGATCCAGGCCGCGCGCGTGGGGGGCAACAGGCACAGTTGATTGTCCAGAGTGATCCGCGTGCAACCCTGCTGGGTGAACAGCAGTTGCCCGCGTTGGTGCCGGTGCAAGCCGGAGTCGTGGTTGCCCAGCACTGCGGCGATGCCGATCACGGGCGCCGCGAATGCGTCGGGGTTGAACGACGCGGTGGCCTCAAGCCAAGCCATGGGATGTCCGATTTCAAGGGTAAACTGTCGAAGTTCGGATAATACCCCAGGCGCGGCGCTCTAGAATCCCTGCGGTGTGTTTAGGGAGGGATCTGGTGATGAAGTCGAAAAATCTGCTGATGTTAACCATGGCCCTGCTGATGTTCCCGCAGTTGGCGCAGACCCTGTACAGCCCGGCTTTGGGCGATATCGGCCGGGCTTTTGCGGTCGCGCCCGAACGGGCCGGGCAGGCACTGTCGGTGTACTTCCTGGCCTTTGCCGTCGGCGTGGTGGTATGGGGACGTTTGAGTGATCGTTGGGGGCGGCGGCCCGTCATGTTGATCGGGCTTGCACTCTATGCGGGGGCCACGGCGCTGGCCCTGAACGTGGCAACCTTCAATGCCTTGCTGCTGGCCCAGGCCGCTGCCGCCTTCGGGGCCGCAGTGGGATCGGTGGTCACGCAGACCGTGTTGCGCGACCGTTTCCAGGGTGTGGAACTGGCCCAGGTATTTTCCGCAATGGGCATTGCGCTGGCGGCAAGCCCTGCCATCGGGTTGTTCAGCGGTGCGAGTCTGGTCGAGTATTTCGGTTATCGCGGCGTGCTCGGCGGGTTGCTGCTGTTGGCGCTGCTGCTGTGGAGCTGGAGCCTGTGGGCCTTGCCGGAAACGCGCCCGGCCACGCTGCCCACGGCCGCCCTTGGCCAGACACTCGGCCTGATGCTCAAGGATGCCGGGATCTGGCGCTCGGTCGGGTTGGTTGCGGCGTTCAATATTGCGTTGTTCAGCTATTACAGCGTGGGGCCGTTTATCTTCGCGCAGCTAGGGCGCTCCACCGCCGAGTTCGGCTACAGCGGCGTGCTGTTGGCCCTGGGGTCCGGGTTGGGCGCGTGGCTGAACAAAATCCTGCTCAAGCGCGGGATGGACAGCGATCAGTTGGTGTTTGTCGCTGCGGTGGTGGCGGTGGTCGGCAGCCTGTTGGTGTTGGCCCTGCAACACAGTGCGCTGCTGGTATGGCCGATGCTGCTGGTGGTGCTGGCATTCGGCATGGCAATCCCCAACGTGCTCGGGGCGGCGCTGGTCGATTATCGCGACCGTCTCGGCACCGCCGGCGCACTGTTTGGTTTGTTGTACTACCTGGTGATTGGCAGCGGCCTGAGCCTGGTGGCCTGGGCCCAGGACCTGGGCTGGAGCCTGCTGGTGTGCGGCCTGGCGGCATTGTGGCTGGCAACGCCGCGGGTCTTCAGAAGTTGACCGACGCACTCAGGCGCGCCGTCAACGGCGCACCCTGGAACAGATAGTCATCGCCCATGTACTCCCCTGCGTCGCGCCAGTAGCGCTTGTCGAACAGGTTGTCGACGCTCAAGCGAAATACCGTTTCATAACCATCTACTTTGGTGGTGTAGCGGCTGCCCATATTGACCACCGCATAATCGCCCACTTGCACATTGCCGGTGCGGTTAGCGTACTTTTTGGCGCTGTATTGCACGCCACCGAGCACCGCCAGGCCATTGACCCACGGCAACGCATAGTCGGCATACACACTGGCGCGCAGCGTGGGCACGTTGATCGCCTGGTGGTCTTCGTAGTCCGGCGTACCGCTGCCGCTCACCCGCGCTCGAATGGCGGCCACGCTGGTGGCGATCTGCAAGCGGTCGGTAGCCCAGCCGTTGGCGGACAGCTCCAGGCCGGTGTTCTTCTGCTGGCCTTGCTGCACGTAGGTGAAGCCGTCAGCTTCGGGCTTGGCGTACTGATAAGCCTGGCGCGTCTGGAATACGGCGGCGGCGAAACTGATGCGGCGCCAGTCGTATTTCACTCCGGCTTCGAGCTGGCGTGACGTGGTGGGCGCCAGGGTTTCACTGCTGTTGCCTGCAAACCACGGCGCGGTGCCGCCCAGGGACAAACCTTTGCTGTAGCGGGTGTACAGCGAAACGTTGTCTACCGGTTTATAGATCAACGCCGCTTGCGGCAGGAACACATACCGCTGAGTGTGGCGCGATTCGGTACCATTTTTATCGAAGGCCTTTTCATCCAGGCGAACTTCGCGGCCACCGAGGAGGGTCTGCCACTGCTCGTTGAAGCGGATGCGGTCGGTGACGAACACGCCGTACTGACGGCTATCGAGGTTGCGATGGCTGTCGTTCAGCGGTTTGTCGGTCGGCGTGAAGCTGGGGGCATCCTGATTGATAGTGCCACTGCCAATGTATTCGTTGACCGCGTCACGCTTGTCGATCACCCGGCGAAACGCGCTGGTGCCGAAGGTCAGTTCGTGGCCCAGGCCTGCCGTATCGAACAAGCCGGTCATGGCCGCCTGGATTTCATCGTCGCGGCGGGTGTCGTCGGGGCTGCGGTAGTCGTAGATGTCGTAGCCGCCCTCCGGCGTGAAATAATTGCCAACGCCATTGGTATCGCCACCCCAGGCAAATGAACTGTAGTCATCGATCACCACTTTACTGCGCGCCGCGCTGACACTGCCTTTCCACTGATCGCTGAAACGGTAGTCAAACTTGCCGTTGAGGTTCAGCGAATCAATGCCTACCTGCTTGCCCCCGGTCTGATGCCCCAGCAGCTTTTTCGGTGAAGCGTCGCGAGGCACTTCAGTGCCACCCAGCAATTGATACCCCGGCACCGAGCGCTGCTGTTTGTTCTGGTATTCGGCATCCAGTTGCAGCACGGCGTCGGGGCTGATGTTCCAGTCAAAGGCCAGTGACACAAAATCACGCTGGCCGTTGGCGTGTTCCACGTACGAGTTGAGGTCCTCATGGGCGACGTTGGCGCGCAGGCCAAATTGCTGCTCACTGCCAAACCAGCCGCCCACATCGGTGGCGATATAACCACTGCCGCGATCGTCGCTGGATACCGTCACCGAACGCACGTCCTCGGGGCGCTTGGTCACGTAGTTGATCACGCCGCCGGGTTCGGAAATGCCGCTTTGCAACCCGGCCAGGCCCTTGAGCACTTCGACCTGCTGCTTGTTTTCCAGGGCGACATTCTGCTCGCCGGTGATGGTGCGCCCATTGATCTTGTAGCTGCTCGCCGCATTCAGCGAAAACCCGCGCACCACGAAGTTTTCGTAATAGCCGATGGGTGCATAGCTGTCGCCCACCGAGGCGTCGTTGCGCAGCACCTCGCTGAGCAGGCGGGCTTGCTGGTCCTTGATCAGTGCGGCGTTGATCACGCTGATGGAGGCCGGGGTATCGAGCAAGGGCGCTTCATCGAAGCCACCCACCGAGGCGGTTTCACTGCGATAACCGGACTCGTCCTGGCCCTGGACCTTCACTGCCGGCAGTTCGATCTGCGCTGCCAGGCTGTTGCCGATGCCTCCACTGAGCAACAGGCCGAGGGCGAAACGTGAAGTGACGACGGGGCGAAAACGCAAAACCATGGGGCAAGGCCTTAAAGCGCTGGGCGGGGGCGCATAAGCTAGGGGGAAGCGCTGAGCTTTACAAGTTATCGAATACGGACTCGGTCCAATGTGGGAGGGGGCTTGCCCTAATGCCAGTCAGTTAAGCGAACGAAATGCTTAAAGCAGCGAAAATCAAATGTGGGAGGGGGCTTGCCCCCGATAGCGATGGGTCAGTCAGCTCATCTGTGGCTGATGTGCCGCAATCGGGGGCAAGCCCCCTCCCACATTTGCGCGATGGAGCATCCGTTAAATAGCCTCAGGTTCGGTCAGCACCTTGCGAAACGTCTCCACCAACGGCCGCAAGTTGATCCGGTGCCATGCCGCCCACAGCGGTGTGGTGTAGCTCAGCCACGGCAGTTCGCGCAGCACCACGCCGGGCGGTGCGTTGCGGCTCAGGCCTTTTTGCACCATCGCCACGCCCAGTCCGGAGGCCACCAGCCCCAAAGCGGTGAAGGGCTCGCTGGCTTCCATGGGGATCTGCGGGGTGAACCCTGCGCGGATGCACGCCGCCACAAAATCATCCGCCGGGTTGGCGCCGGGTTTGCGTTGCACGCCGATCCATTGCTGGTCGGCCAGGTGCTCGGGCAGCAACTCGCGCTGGCGTGTCAACGGGTGATGTTCCGGCAGGGCCAGCAGCATCGGGTCATCGAGCACTTGCCGGGCGGTCAGGTCCGGGTCGTCGGCCGCGGGCGGTTCGCCCACCAGGGCAATGTCCAGGCTGCGCTGACGCAGACCTTCGAGCTGTTCGAGGGAGGGCAGGTTATACAATTTGATATGCACGGCAGGCCGGTCATCGCGCAGCACGCGCAAGGCGTTGGGCAGTACACCGGCGTGCATGGCGTTCTCGATATAGCCGATGCACAAGCCGCCTTCTTCACCCCGGCCCAGGCGCTTGCCCAGGGACTCCAGGCGGTTGGCATGGGTCAGCAGCGCCCTGGTTTCGGCAAGGAAGGTGTGGCCATCGCGGGTCAGGCGGATACGTTGCTGGCTGCGCTCGAACAGCGTCAGGCCCAGGCGTTCTTCGAGCTGGGCGATCTGCCGGCTCAAGGGCGACTGGGAGATGTGCAGGCGCTCGGCGGCGCGGCCGACGTGTTCCTCTTCGGCGACCACTTCGAAGTAGCGCAGTTGGCGTAGATCAATCATGTCAGACCTGCTGGGACTCAAGTTGGTCGCAGTATGTCTTGGACGGTCTGATCAAGGCAATCTAGGATCTGCTCAACGGTCAACGCGACCTTGAACCGATTGAGGAACCACCATGAGCTTGAACCACATACTGCCCGGCGTATTGGGCTTTGGCACTCGCGCCGCTGGGGTCGAGCATATCAAGGCGATTGCCCAGGCGTTTGGCGTAAGCGTCAAGGCCGCTGCGCTACAGTTTTCCCTGGCGCACCCGGCCGTGGCGGCGGTGATTCCCGGTGCCAGTCGTCCGGGGCGGATTGCCGAAGACGTGGCGGCGTTGTCAGAGCAGATTCCAGCAGCCTTCTGGCAGGCGCTGCGCGATGCACAGTTGATTTCGCTTCGCGCGCCTCTGCCGCTTTAACTTCAGGAGTTCCACCATGAAAATCGATATAAGCGGCAAAGTGGCAATCGTCAGCGGCAGCACCGCCGGCATCGGCCTGGGCATCAGCCAGGCCCTGGCGCAATCCGGCGCCACCGTGGTGGTGATCGGGCGTGATTCCGGCAAGGTTGACGCTGCGCTGGCGAGTATTCGCCAAGCAGTGCCGGGCGCCAATCTGCGCGGGCTGGTGGCCGACCTGGGTACGACCGAAGGCGCTGAAAAACTGTTCGCCGCCGAACCGCGCGCCGACATCCTGGTCAACAACCTGGGCATCTTCAATGATGTGGATTTCTTCGAGGCGCCGGACAGTGAATGGACGCGCTTCTATGAGGTCAATGTGATCTCTGGCGTGCGCCTGGCGCGGCATTATGTGCCAGCTATGGTCGAGCAGGGCTGGGGGCGGGTGATCTTCGTGTCATCCGAATCCGGCGTAGCGACCCCGGCGGACATGATCAATTATGGCGTGACCAAAAGCGCCAACCTGGCGGTGTCCCATGGCCTGGCCAAGCGCCTGGCAGGTACCGGTGTGACGGTGAATGCGATCCTGCCGGGGCCGACCTTTACCGACGGCCTGGAACACATGCTCAAGGACGCCACGCAAAAATCCGGGCGCACCGCGCGGGATGAAGCCGATGTATTCGTGCGCAGTGCACGGCCGACCTCGATCATCCAGCGTGCGGCGAATGTGGATGAAGTGGCCAACCTGGTGGCGTACATTGCTTCACCGCTGTCGTCTGCCACCACCGGTGCCGCGTTGCGGGTCGACGGTGGTGTGGTAGACAGCATGGCGATCTGAATTCTTTTAACGATTTGGAGTATTTATTGTGGCAAAAGCGTCTTCTGTGATTGAAATTCCTGCCTCGGCGGACCAGGTGTGGGCACTGATCGGCGGCTTCAACAGCCTGCCCGACTGGCTGCCCTTTATCGCCAAGAGCGAGCCGGGCGAAGGCGGCCGCGTGCGCCACCTGCATACCACTGATGGCGGCCAGATCGTCGAGCGGTTGCAGACCTTCGACAATGTGGCGCGCACCTACAGCTACACCATTGGACAGTCGCCGTTTCCGGTGAGCGCCTATCTGGCGACCGTGCAGGTGGAAGCCTTGACTGACGCGTCGGCGAAAGTGACCTGGTCCGGGGTGTTCACACCGGCTGCGGGCACTACCGATGAAGCGGTGGAGGAACTGTTTGCCGGCGTTTACGGCGATGGCCTGACGGCCTTGCGGGCCAATTTTCCTGGTTGATACCTATCGGGGGTGGGGGCTGCGCTAACGCTCAACGGCTCCCATACTCGACAGATAGACATGGGCTGCGGTGCTGGCCTGTTCGGACGTTAACGCTGCCGTATCAAGCGTGAATGGCGGCGTGTCCCAGGCTTCATACTCATGCGCCAGCACCGATGGCCAAGTCGGCGGCAGCAGGCCTGGGATATCGCCCTCACGGCTCTCCACTCGGCGCCGATGCTCCTGCTGATCGGAACACACCACCTGAATATCGATCAGTTCGACGCCCGCCGCCAGCGCCACGGCCCGCCAAGCCTCGCGGCTTTCCCTTACCGGGTTCACACAGTCGGCGATCACTCGCTGGCCCACACGCAAATTACTCAAGGCCAGCGCATTCGCCACCTCATAGCCGCTGGCACCCACATCGCCCGCCAGTACGCCAGACCCGCGCAGCGCTTGTTCGATTACATCGATGCGCAGATAAACCGCGCCCATCCGGCGTGCCAGCTCCCTGGCAATCGTGGTCTTGCCGCTACCGGGCAGGCCGCTGAATACGATTAGCATGGTCCGTCAATCCTTTTGTAGGAGCGAGCTTGCTCGCGAAAAACGTCAACGATGACGCGTAGTTCCAGGAAAAAACGTGCTGTCCCTGCGCTTTTCGCGAGCAAGCTCGCTCCTACAGGGGTGTTAGAGTAGGGCCGTTCAGTTCGACCACAGGATCGCCCATGACTTTACCCTTCGTGAAGATGCACGCCCACGGCGACGACTTCATCATCATCGATCGCCGTGGCCAGGATAACCCCATTACCCCGGAGATCGCCCGGCGCCTGGGTGATCGGCACACCGGTATCGGTTTCAATCAGCTCGCCGTGATCCTCGACTGCGACGATGCCGCCGCCCGCGTGCAGTTCTGGAACACCGACGGCACACCCCTGCAAACCTGCGGCAGCGCGACACGCGGCGTGGCTGACCGGCTGATGCATGAAACAGGCGCCCACGCCATCGTGCTGCGTACCGACCGAGGGTTGCTGACGTGCGTGCGCGTCAGCGGCCAGCGCGTCTCGATAGACATGGGCGCGCCATCCTTGGAGTGGGCCGGCGTGCCGCTGGCCAGGGCGATGGACACTCGCGTGCTGCCTATCGACGGCGAGCCGGCCGCCTGTGGCATGGGCAATCCGCACTGCACGTTTTTCGTGGACGACATTGCCACCGTCGATGTCGAAGCCGTGGGCCCGGCCCTGGAACGTCACCCGCTGTTCCCGGCCAAAACCAACGTGCATTTTGTGCAGGTGCTCGACCGCAACCGCATCCGGCTGCGCATCTGGGAGCGGGGCGGTGGCGTGCCGTTGGGCTCCGGGTCGTGCTGCTGCGCGGCGGTGGTCAATGGGGTCAGGCGCGGGCTGCTTGATGACAAGGTAGAGGTCGAATGCGACGGCGGCACGCTGACGGTGCAGTGGGACGGGCAGGGCGGGGTAGTGCTCACGGGCAGTGTCGAGCCGATCATGCAGGGTGCGGCGTACCTGCCTGGAACGTCACGCTGAAGGTGGTGCCGCGCGTCGCACAAGAGTTCACCGCCACATCGCCGCCGTGCACCCTGGCCAGTTCGCGCACGATATACAGGCCCAGGCCCACGCTGCGTACATCACTGCCCTGGTGGGTGCCGCGAGTCATGGGTTCGAACAGTACGGCCAGCAACGCCTCGGGAATCGCCGTGCCGTAGTTATGCACCGACACCTCGGCGCCCCTGGCACCCAGGCGCGAGGTGACAGTGATCGGCTGTTGCAGGTCACCGTAGGCCACGCTATTGGCGACCAGATTGCCGATCACCTGCTGCACACGGTCGGCATCCAGGCACGCATCGCCACGGCCCTCGGCGTGATGCACCAGCGTGGCCCTGGGGAAGGCCACCCGCAGTTCGTCCACGGCGCGATGAATCACACTGTGCAAATCCAGCGGTTGGGCGCGGATGGTGATGCCGTGACCAACCCTGGCCTGGGTGAAGTCCAGCAGGTCGGCGATCATGCGCTGGGCACGTTCGGACGACTGGCCGATATGCCCAAGCAACTGCTGCTCCTTGGGCGTGCGCTGGCCGCGTCGAAGAAAGTCCGACGCCATGCGGATCGCGGTCAGGGGGTTCTTCAAGTCGTGGCTGACAATCGCCACCATCTGTTCGGCGAACAACGCGCGTTGCTGGGCAATGGCATAGGCCTCGCGCAATTCGGCCTGGGCCTGATGCAGTGCCTGCTCGGTGGCGGTCTTTTCCTGAAGCAGCGCTTCGGCCAGCTTGCGTGCGTTGAGCAACTCGCGCTCGTACTTGTCGCGGTCGGTCGTGCCGAACAGCGCCAGGTCGTACACCACCTCGTCGTCCTGCTGACGTTTATGGGCGTTGAGCAGCACGGTCACTTTGTGGCCGTCGCGATGGCGAATGTCGAGCTTCACCTCGTTGACGCCGCCATGCATACGCAGCATCGGCGCCAGATGGGTCTGGTAGAAAATCCGCCCGCCCATGGTCAGCAGGTCCTGAAAGCGTTGCCCGATCAGTTGGGTGCTGCCGAGGCCGAGCCAGTCGCTCAAGCGCTGGTTGGCCTGCACAATCGTGCCGTCTTGCCGGGTCACCGCCAGGGCACAGGCGGCGTTGTCGAACAGCGACTCAGCCGGCACTGACGGTCGCCCAGGGCGCCAGGAACTGATCCATGGCCGCCGCGCATGCCTGGGGCGCACTCATGTGCGGGCAGTGGCCGATGTTGTCCACCAGGTGATAGGTGCTGTTGGGCAACACGCTGTGCAGGTATTCGCCGACGGCCACGGGGGCGATCAAGTCGTCGCTTGACTGCAGGATCAGTACGGGCGTGGTCAGGCCGATCACATCGTGGCGGTTGTCCGACAGAAAGGTCACCCGCGCAAATTGCTTGGCGATGTCCGGCTCGGTGCGGCAGAAACTTGCGGTCAGTTCGGCGCTCAGTTCAGGTTGTTCCGGGGCGCCCATGATCACCGGGGCCATGCTGCTGGACCAGCCAAGGTAGTTGCTGTCGAGGGTGTCGAGCAGGTCGTCGATGTCGTCGCGCTTGAAGCCGCCGACATAGCCATCGGTGTCGATATAGCGCGGCGACGGGCCAATCATCACATGCGCCGCGACCCGCCCCGGCGCAAGGCGGTCGGCGAGGGTGCCGATCATTGCGCTGACCGAGTGCCCCACCAGAATCACCGGGCCTTGGGCGTAGGCGTCGATAATTTCATTGAGATCGCGGGCATAGCCGTTCAACGTGCTGTATTTGTCTTTATCGAACGCGCTGAGGTCCGACAGGCCGGCACCGACCAGGTCATACAGGACCACGCGAAAGCGCTCGCGAAAATGCGGCGCCAGGGCATTCCACATCGCCTGGTTGCAGCCAAAGCCATGGGAAAACACCAAAGTCGAAGAGCCGTGGCCCATCACACTGACGTTGTTGCGGTGAAGCAAGTCCATGGCGTTCTCGTAGATGGCTTAGTGCTATGCAGCGCAGCGGCAGTTTAGAGAGTCGCAGGCCCTGGGTCACGCGTTAGCGCGCGGATAAGGTAAAGTCGGCACCTTCAGGACGAAACTTCAGGTAACAATACATGATGGTGATTCTACGGCAATCGGTCTTGAGCGTGCTGGTTCTGGTACTGGCCAGTCTGTTGATCACCGCCAGGGCCGACACCTCGCCTATCGGCGTTGCGCTTGACCAGCGGGTCATTGACCTGACCAACACCCTCGACGCGGACAGCGTCCAGCGCCTCAAGCAGCAACTGGCAGACCTTGAACAACGCAAAGGCGCGCAAGTCGCTGTATTGCTGGTGCCCAGCACCGGTGATACCGCCATCGAAGACTATGCCAACCAACTGTTCCGCGCCTGGAAGCTGGGGCGCAAGGACGTCGATGACGGCATCCTGCTGGTAGTGGCCAAGAACGACCACACCCTGCGCATCGAAGTGGGCTACGGGCTGGAAGGCACGGTCACCGACCTGCTGGCCCATCGCATCATCGAAGAGCGCATCACCCCGGCGTTTCGCCAGGGTGACTTTGCCGGCGGTGTTCAACAGGGCGTGGACGCGCTGACGGTGCTGGTGGACGGCGGCGACTTGCCTGAAGTCGCCAAGCGCGGAATCAACCCGCAATTCATCGCGCTGCTGGCGGCGTTCGTTCTGGGTGGCCTGCTGGGTGTGCTGCTGGCCGCCGGCAAGTTGCATTGGCGCAAGGCCTTGATCGTCACGGTGGCGGCCACGCTGTTGCTGGCGCTGCTGGGCGGCGGGCGGGAATGGCCGATGTTTCTGTTTATCATACCGTTCACCCTGTTGATCGGCGGTGCCCTGTTTGGCGCATTGTGGCAGGTGCGGGCGCTGTTCTACGGCGTAATTGGGTTGTTGGTCTATATCGCCGCTCTGGTGGTGGCCGACCGCTACGTGGACGTCAGTTTTATCCGGTGGCTGCTGTGGCCGCTGGGCGTATTGGTGGTACTGGGGTTGTACCTGGTGCTGCTGCTGATCATGCGGCAAACCTGGAGGGCCAGCCGCACAGGTTTTAGCGTGCGACTGGTGGCGGCGGTCGTGGTGTATGGCGTGGCCGGGCTGGTGATCGATCATGGCCGCGACGGCTGGCTGCTGGCGTTCCCTATCGCGTCGTTTGTGGCGTTGATTCTTTTCGGCAAGGTCGGCGAGGGTTCGGGGTCGGGATCGAGCGGTGGCTCCGGTTCGAGTTCCGGCGGCTCCAGTTCCAGCAGCAGCTCGTCCGGCGGTGGTGGTTCCAGCGGCGGCGGCGGGGCGTCGGGGAGTTGGTAAAGAGGTAGAAGGTACCACCGAGATCCAAATGTGGGAGGGGGCTTGCCCCCGATAGCAGGGGTTCAGTCTATACATACAGTGACTGACACACCGCCATCGGGGGCAAGCCCCCTCCCACAGTTTTGACCGAGTTTGGCATGCCAGGTTGGCTGGTTGCAGCTCGCTCACAACTCACTGAGACTCTGTATCAAACCCCACCCACCAACTTCCCTCCGTCCATCCGACGCTTATACGCACTGTCCCGACTCGCCAACCAGAAGTACAACGGCGACGTCACCACCAACCCCACCACCCACGACAGGTCCGCGCCGTTGATATGTTCGGAAATCGGTCCCACGTACAGCGGCGTGTTCATGAACGGAATCTGCACCGCGATCCCCACCGCATACGCCAGCAGCGCCTGGGGGTTGTACTTGCCGTAGATGCCGCCGTCCACGCGGAAGATCGAGGCGATGTCGTATTGGCCTTTGTGGATTGCGTAGAAGTCGATCAGGTTGATCGCGGTCCACGGCACCAGCACCACGAGCAGCACCAGCACCATGTCGACGAAGTGGCCGATGAAGTCCTTGGAGGCGAATACCGCCGCAATTGCGCAGGCCACCAGCACCACAATCGAGATCACCGCGCGGCTTTTCGCCGTGGGAATCCAGCGGTAGGCGAAGGTCTGCACCAGGGTGATGATCGACAGCACCGCGCCGTACAGGTTGAGGGCGTTGTGGCTGATTACGCTGAGCAGGAACAGCACCAGCATTAAAGGACCGATGGACCCGGTGGCGAGCTTGACCGCCTCCATGGTGTCCATGCCGACGGGCGTGGCAAGCACGGCGACGGCGCCGAAGATGAACGCCAGGCTCGAACCCAGGGCCGAACCCAGGTAGGTGGTCCAGAAGGTGGAAGCGACGGGGACATCGGCCGGCAGGTAGCGCGAGTAATCCGAGACGTACGGCGCAAAGGCGATCTGCCACAGCGCGGCCAGGGACACGGTGGCCAGCCAACCGGAAATGTTGAAGCTGCCACGGGTCAGGAAATCGCTGGTCTGCACATGGGTAAAGATGTAGCCGAAGCCCAGCACGATGCCGGCGCCCAGCACCCAGGTGCCGATGCGGTTGAGCACATGAATGAAGCGATAGCCGATGATGCCGATGATCCCGGAACCGATGGCGCCGATCACGATGCCGACCGGCACCGGTACCGCATCCACCACGCCGTGCAGAGACTTACCGGCCAGCACGATATTGGAGGCGAAGAAGCCGATATACATCACGCCGGCAATCACCACCACCAGCAACGCGCCGAGGGAGCCGAACTGGGCACGGCTCTGGATCATTTGCGGAATGCCCATCTGCGGGCCCTGGGCCGAGTGCAACGCCATCAACACACCGCCCACCAGATGGCCGACGAGAATGGCGATGATGCCCCACACCAGGTTGAGGTGGAACAGCTGCACACCCAAGGCGCCGGTGACGATCGGCAGCGGTGCGATGTTGCCGCCGAACCACAGGGTGAACAGGTCTCTTACCTTTCCATGGCGATCTTCCGGGGGCACGTATCCAATCGTGTGTTTTTCGATAAGCGGGGCGGAGGATGTTGCAGTGGTAACCATGACGAGCTCCAAGGCAAGGTGAGTACGTGGACGTACTTCGCTGTGCGCAGCAACGGCGGCGCTTTGTTGTTGGAGCGATCATCTGCAATGGACACGGGGAGGTAAATTAGTAAGTTTGTTGCTATAGACCTTAAAAAAAGTATCTCGCGGCGATTTTTGCTCCGGTATGTTGCAGGGGCTCCAATTGCTGGAAAAAGCCGGTTTTTCCTGCACTGGTCTGGGGCAAAACACCCTGTTTTTCGGAGGCCCGATGGCTGCCTACAACCTGCGCCAACTCAGATATTTCGTCACCACGGCCGAATGCGGCAGCGTCGCCGAGGCGTCGCGCAAGCTGTATATCGCCCAGCCGTCGGTTTCCACCGCGATCAAGCAGTTGGAAGACAGTTTTGGCGTGCAGCTGTTTATCCGCCATCACGCCCAGGGCGTGTCCCTGACCCCCAGCGGCGCGCGGTTCTATCGCAAGGCGCTGGAGCTGTTGCGAGTGGCCCATGAGTTCGAACAGAACGCCTTGGCGGACAATGATGTGGTGGCCGGGCAGATCGATATCGGCTGCTTTGAAACCGTGGCACCGCTGTACCTGCCGCGTTTGATCGCCGGCTTCAAGGCGCGTTGGCCGGGGGTGGAGATCCGCATTCGCGATGGTGAGCAACAGGAGTTGGTGCAGGCGCTGACCGCGGGCACGATCGATGTGGCGATGCTGTTCGAACACGACCTGGGCGGCTCCATCGAAACCACGCCGTTGATGCCGCCGCAGCAGCCGTACGCGTTGTTGCCGGCCGATCATCGCTTTGCACGGCAGGCCAAAGTGTCGTTGGCGGACCTGGTGCTGGAACCGATGATTCTGCTGGACGTGCTGCCCAGCCGGACCTACTTCGTGAGCATCTTTGAAGAACGCGGGTTGACGCCGAATATCGTGTTCAGCTCGCCTTCGATCGAGATGGTGCGCGGGATGGTGGGGCGGGGGTTCGGGTTTTCGATCCTGGTGACCAAACCGTTCAGCGAGTACACCTATGATGGGCAGAAGGTGGTGTGTATTCCGTTGATGGAAACCGTGACAGGTTCAGGCTTGTCGGCCGTCTGGCTAAGACGGGCTCCACTGACCAAACCAGTGCAGTTGTTCGTCGATTATTGCCGCGAAGAACTGGCACGATTACTTGGTTGAACACAGAACAAAATGTGGGAGGGGGCAAGCCCCCTCCCACAGTTGATTGTTGGTGCGTTCAGATGCGTAGCCAGTCCAGCATCCGCTGCAACATGGCATCGCAACCCTTGAGCTGTTCCAGGCTCACAAACTCATCCGGCTTGTGCCCCTGGTCCATGCTCCCCGGTCCGCACACCACGGTGGGGATGCCGACTGCATCAAACAGCCCGCCCTCGGTACCAAACGCCACGGTGCCAAACGCCCGCGAGCCGGAAAACGCCGCAATCAACTCGGCAGCCTGGCTGCGCTCATCGGTGACCAGGCCCGGGTAGGCCGACAACTCGGTGAACCGGATCGAACTCTGCCGGCTCACGGCCTGCATGCGCGGCAGTACCTCTTGCATGGCGTACGCTTGCAACGCCTCGGCCACTTCGCCTGGATCCGTCAAGGGCAGGGCACGTATTTCAAAATCAAACCGGCAATCGGACGGTACGATATTCAGGGCCTTGCCGCCGCTGATCACCCCGGTTTGCACGGTGCTGAACGGCGGGTCGAAGCGCGGGTCCTGGTGTGCGCGCAAGCGCTGGCCGATGCGCCCCAGTTCGCCGATCAACTCGGCGGCATGTTCAATCGCATTCACGCCGGACGGTGCATACGCCGAGTGACACGCCTGGCCATGCACATCGCAGCGCATCGCCAGCTTGCCCTTGTGGCCGAGCACCGGTTTGAGCTCGGTCGGCTCGCCGATCATGCACAGCATCGGCTTCACCGGACGTTGCGCCAGCACGCCAAGCAGCGAACGCACACCGAGGCAACCGACTTCCTCGTCATAAGACAGGGCAATATGCAGCGGCAGGCGCAACGGCGCCTTGACCAGTTCCGGCACCAGCGCCAGCACGCAGGCGATATAGCCCTTCATGTCGGCGGTGCCACGGCCGTACAGCTTGCCGTCACGCTCGGTCAGTTGAAACGGTGGCAGCGTCCAGGGTTGCCCGTCCACCGGTACCACGTCGGTATGCCCCGACAGCACAATGCCGGGCAGCTCAATCGGGCCGACGCTGGCGAACAGGTTGGCCTTGCTGCCTTCTGCGTTGTAGATCAACTCACTGGCCACGCCGAAGCCCGCCAGGTAATCGCGCACGAATTCGATCAACTGCAGGTTGGATTCGCGGCTGGTGGTATCGAACCCCACCAGCGTCTGCAACAGGTCGCGGCTGCGGCTCATCGCTCGTCTCCGGCCACGCCGTAGCCGGGGGAGCGGTCGGGGGCGAGGGCGCGGTCGACGTAGTCCTGCACCTGCGGGCGGTAGGCGTCCCAGAGTGTTTGCAGTTCACCAATGGGCGCTTCATCGGCCCAGTCCACGCGCAAGTTGATGATCGGCCAGGTGAGTTCGCCCACCACCACCAGCGCAGCCGAATGCACCGGGCCTGCTTCGCCGCCGGCGGCGATGGCGGCATGCATGGCCGCCAGCAAGCGGTCGGCCAACTGGCCTTCGCCGTGTTCGAAGGCCTGGACCATCGCTTCGATCACCCCTGGGTCAGCGAGCATATTGCCCGCCGCCACGCACTGCTCGCCCGACAGGGCATTGTGGGTGCCCAGGGTTTCGCTGCCGCTGAAATGCACGCTGCGGCCCAAGTGATCGATCGCCGTGAGTTGCCGGTATTGACTGTAGCCGTTGCGCGTCAGGGCGGTGTCGATGGCATCGGCGGGCGTGAGGCCTTGCTCGAGCAAATCGAGCACGTCGGGGCCGAGGGCCGGCAACGTGATGTTCTGGGTGGCGACCGCGCCCACGCCCGGGCGCAGCCATGGGCAGCGGGCGCCCACGGCGATGCTCGATGAGCTGATGGCGATGCCCAACTGGCCGGTGTCCGCGCAGCGACCGACGATGGAAAAGGTCATGGCTCGCCTCCTTATTCCGGGATAACCGCGATCACATCAATTTCCATCAGCCACTGCGGCTGGCCCAGGGCCGAGACCACCAGCCCGGTGGAGATCGGGAACACGCCCTTGAGCCACTTGCCGACTTCCTGATACACCGGTTCGCGGTAGCGCGGATCGATCAGGTAGGTGGTGGTCTTGACGATATGGCTGAGCTCGCTGCCGGCTTCTTCCAGCAGTTGCTTGACGTTGCGCATGGCCTGTTCGGCCTGGGCCCGCGGGTCACCGAGGCCCACCAACTGGCCATCGAAATCCGTGCCCACCTGGCCGCGCACATACACGGTGTTGCCGGCGCGCACGGCCTGGCACAGGTCGTTGTCCAGGCTCTGGTTGGGGTAGGTTTGCCGGGTGTTGAACATGCGGATACGGGTGTGAGTAGGCATTGTGAAAAACTCCGGTAAAGGGATCAGGCGCTGACAGGGGACGGGCGAACCGGCGAGGCGGGTTCGCGGTACTCAAGGTATTGACGCTGGATGGCGATGTGGTCCGCCACGTACTTGGCGTCATGCCATACGCCCCAGATAAACGACGAGCCACGCCGTGACTGCCAGGGCAGTCCGAGGAAATAAATGCCGGCTTCGCTGGAGACACCGCGCTGGTGCCGGGGCTTGCCGGCCGCATCGAACGCATCCACCTGGAGCCAGCTGTAGTCCACGGCAAACCCGGTGGCCCAGATGATCGAGGTGATGCCGGCCTGGGCCAGGTCCAGTTCCAGGATCGGGTTTTTGATGCAGTGCGCATCCGGGAATACGCGGCGGGCTTCGGGCTCCAGGGGCAAGTCCAGGCCGTTGCGCTCGATGTAGGCGTCGGCCGCATCCAGCAGGGCCAGGTAGTTCTCGTCGCCACGGGCCAGGTTGTCCACCAGGTTGGGTTGGAACCTAGCCACGTTGCCATGGAAGGATTGGGTGAGGCCGACCAACGTCATGCCTTGCTGGGCCAGCTCACGAAAATCGATGGTCCTGCCGCCGTGGGCGCCGCTCACCGCAATGGTCACGTGCTCGCGGCCAGGCTTCATCGCCGCCTGGTCCCACTCGCCCAGCACCCCCAGCCACCAGCAGAAATCGCGGTTGCGATAAGCGCGAGGCGGGCGGTCATGGGCACCGACCGACAGGTACACCTGGCGACCGGCGCGCTGCAACTCATCGGCAATCTGTACCCCGGAAGAACCGGCGCCCACCACCAGCACGGCGCCTGCCGGCAGTTGCGCGGGGTTGCGGTAGTCGGCGGAATGAATCTGATGCAGCGCCGCATTTATCGGCGCGATGGCCGGGATCACCGGCTTCTGGAACGGGCCGGTGGCCGCCACCACCCGGTTGGCTTCGATCACGCCTTCGCTGGTGTGCACGGTAAAGCCTGGGCGACCTTCGTTGCGCACCACCGACGTGACGTCCACGCCCGTGCGAATCGGCGCATTGAACGTGCGCGCATACGCTTCGAAGTAATCCGCCACGCGCTCCTTGGGCGCAAAGCCGTCCGGCGCGATGTCGTCGAATTCCAGGCCGGGAAAACGGTCATGCCAGGCCGGCCCGTTGGCGACCAACGAGTCCCAGCGCCCGGTGCGCCAGCGCTCGGCGATGCGGCTGCGTTCCAGCACCAGGTGTGGCACGCCGTGCTTGCTCAAGTGCTCGCTCATGGCCACGCCGGCCTGGCCGGCGCCCACCACCAGGGTGTCTGTTTTTGTTATTGCTTGGGTCATGTGTCTGTCCTTGCGTAATGCAGTTGGATTCAGCTTGGGCATGACTGCAAGGCTAGGGGGAGGGGGGTTTTTAATAAAATATTATTAAGCTTGGGAGTGAGCATAAATATCGGATGCAGAGCGGGGTGTGAGGGGCTGACTGAGGCGACTCGGTCGAATGTGGGAGACAGGTTTTGTAATAGTTTTGAATTGTAGGAATTAAGTGTTTTGGCTGTAGGATTCAGGTCCTTTTGTTATGTCAGGACTTGCATGAACACCCTCTCGGAGCCCCCCAGTCGTCTTTCCCCAGGACACCCGCTGTCGTCGTTCCCGCTCAAACACCCCGTATTTCATCGACTAATCTTGTCCCGGTCCAA
Organism: Pseudomonas orientalis; assembly: GCF_001439815.1. GTDB lineage: Bacteria > Pseudomonadota > Gammaproteobacteria > Pseudomonadales > Pseudomonadaceae > Aquipseudomonas > Aquipseudomonas orientalis. Next base: position 220,985 of record NZ_JYLM01000002.1, read on the forward strand.
TGATCGCGCTTTGCCGTGCCCGGCATTCTGAAAAACTTGAATACAGAGAATCCATAGATGGAATGGTTAGCGGATCCAACGGCCTGGCTCGGCCTGGCGACCTTGATTGTGTTGGAACTGGTGCTGGGCATCGACAACCTGGTGTTTATCGCGATTCTGGCGGACAAGCTGCCGCCGGAGCAGCGCGACCGTGCGCGGCTGATCGGTTTGTCCCTGGCCTTGCTGATGCGCCTGGGCCTGCTGGCGAGTATCTCCTGGTTGGTGACGCTGACCCAGCCGCTGTTCGAAGTGTTCGACAAGAGCTTCTCCGGGCGTGACCTGATCATGCTGTTTGGCGGTGTGTTCCTGTTGTTCAAGGCCACCATGGAACTGCATGAACGCCTGGAAGGGCATGTGGCCCAGCACAAGGGCAACGTGGCGTACGCGATGTTCTGGCCGATCGTGGCGCAGATTGTGGTGCTTGACGCGGTGTTCTCCCTGGACGCGGTGATAACCGCCGTGGGCATGGTCGATGAGCTGGCGGTGATGATGATCGCGGTGATTGTGTCCATCGGCCTGATGATTGTGGCGAGCAAGCCGCTGACCCGCTTCGTCAACGCGCACCCGACGGTGATCATGCTGTGCCTGGGCTTTTTGATGATGATCGGCTTCGCGCTGACTGCCGAAGGCCTGGGTTTCCATATTCCAAAAGGCTACTTGTACGCGGCAATCGGCTTCTCGATTCTGATTGAAGTGTTCAACCAGATCGCCCGCTCGCGGCGCAAGAAGTCGGCGCAAGGCGTATTGCCGGTGCGTGAGCGTACCGCCCACGCGGTGATGCGCCTGCTCGGCGGTCGCAGCCTGGCGTTGGAGGAGGTCGGCGAAGAGGTGGCGGACCTGCTGGACGAGTCGGATGCTGCGCAGGGCCCGTTGTTCGACCGACGCGAGCGCGTGATGATCAGTGGTGTGCTGCAACTGGCAGAACGACCGATCCGCACGCTGATGACGCCACGGGCCAAGGTCGACTGTATCGATTTGGCGGACGATCCCGAGAGTATTCGCCTGAAACTGATGCACTCGTCCTACTCGCGGTTGCCGTTGATTCGCAACGGCGCAGTGGATGAGCCCCTGGGCTTCGTGCACAAGAAGGAATTGCTCAAGGATTATCTGGCCGGCAACGAGCCGAACCTGGAGCATTTGGCGCGCCGGGCGATCAACCTGCTGGAAAGCTTTTCGATCCTGAACGCACTGGAACAGATGCGCCAGGAATCAACCCATATCGCCTTTGTGATCAACGAGTTCGGTGATTTCATGGGCGTGCTGAGCATGACCGACATTCTCGAATCCATCGCCGGTGAGCTGCCGGATGCCAGCGAGATCGAAGGGCCGGGCATTGTCGAGAACGGCGCGGGGTTTCGTGCCGATGGCGCGTTGAACCTCGACCAGGTCCGCCGGCGCACCGGCTTCAAGGCGGCCGCTACCGAGGATTACCAGACCCTGGCCGGTCTGGTCATGAGCCTGCTTGATCGCCTGCCCGTGGTGGGCGATCACCTGGAACATGAAGGTTGGCGCTTGACGGTGGCTGCGGTGCGAGAGCGCCGGGTGACGCAGGTAGGCCTTGAGCCTCTTTCAGGGCGTGCCTGAATATGCCTTCAAGGGTCTGCTTTTGGGTTGCCTGGGGGCCAAATCCTTCGATGAATTTCTTGACCTTGCCGTTGACGTGGGGAACGAGAGTGGGTGTCGCTCTCACCCCTGGCAATCTGGGAGTTTTTGCGATATCGACCACCAGGCATTTCACTGTTTTGTAATGCCGTGCAACCGCTTCAAAGTGTTCGGCTGCGGGGCCGCATCCCGGGCAGGTCTCTGAAACAAACAGTATGAATACGATTGGAGCGGATCCTACGATCAACTGATACTGCTCGTTGGTTGCAATAACGTCCTTTGCGATACCCATAGTGACTTCCCTCGGCCAGCGTTTTTTGCCAACGCTAGGCCGGTGGTGCATCGGCGTCTACTGTCAACCTTCACAGGTCCGGCTGGCGCTCCAGTCGCTCCCGGGCCTTGCGCGCCTGGCTCGCGCATTTTCGGTATTCCTCATTGTCACGGGACGCCTTGGCCTCGCGGTAGGCATGGTGATTCTGGCTGGTGTAGTTGGTGTCGAAGGCTTCCTTGAGTTTGCGCAGTTGTTCCTTGCAGTCGCGGCGGTCGTTGCTGGCAAGGGCGTTGCCGGCCATCAGGTAACACAGCATTAACAGGCCAAGGCTCAATTTCATCCGGGGGTTCCTCCGTGCAGGGGCTTGCTCGCTCTACAGGTTAGCCCAACGGTGCACAGTTGGTGCGCAGTAACACCGTTGTGGGGCAACCGGTAGCAGCCTGATAGGGTGATGGCGCAACGCCGCTGCGCTCTTCAATCTCTATCCTGCTGATCCATAAACGATTTCTCTCCTGCATATTTTTCTCTGAAGGCATATGGCACACTTTCTGCTGTCTATTCCGTTGTTACATACCAAGTTCCGGTATAGCGGAATACACATCTCCTGGAGTGCTTGTCATGCATCACCGACCTTCCGTGTTCAAAGCGTGTGTTTTTCTCGTCGCCGCATCGGCGTGCGTTGCCAGCCTCGCGCAGGCGGCGGACAGCAAGCTCGACGATGTGCTCAAGCGTGGGCATCTGATCGTGGGTACAGGCAGTACCAATGCGCCGTGGCACTTCCAGGGAGCGGATGGCAAGTTGCAGGGGTTCGATATAGACATCGGCCGCATCGTGGCCAAGGGCCTGTTCAACGACCCGAGCAAGGTCGAGTTCGTGGTGCAGTCGTCCGACGCGCGGATTCCCAACCTGCTGACCGACAAAGTCGACATGAGCTGCCAGTTCATCACCGTCACCGCAAGCCGTGCGCAGCAAGTGGCCTTCACCCTGCCGTACTACCGCGAGGGCGTCGGCCTGCTGCTGCCGAACACCAGCAAGTACAAGGAAATCGAAGACCTGCAGGCGGCGGGCGATGGCGTCACCGTGGCGGTGCTGCAGAACGTGTATGCCGAGGAATTGGTGCACCAGGCGCTGCCCAAGGCCAAGGTCGACCAGTACGACAGCGTCGACCTGATGTACCAGGCCGTGAACTCCGGTCGCGCCGATGCCGCAGCCACCGATCAGTCTTCGGTCAAATACCTGATGGTGCAAAACCCTGGCCGCTATCGCAGCCCGACTTACGCCTGGAGCCCGCAGACCTATGCGTGCGCGGTCAAGCGTGGCGACCAGGACTGGCTGAACTTCGTCAATACCGCGCTGCATGAAGCCATGACCGGTGTGGAGTTCCCCGCCTACAAGGCCTCGTTCAAGCAATGGTTCGGCGTTGACCTGCCGGAGCCGGCGATTGGTTTTCCTGTGGAATTCAAATGACCCGCAACAATCGGGGCGCGCTTGATGGCGCCCCATTCAGGTAGTGCCGACCATGAACTATCAGTTGAACTTTGCCGCCGTGTGGCGTGATTTCGACACCTTGCTGGCGGGCCTCGGCCTGGGCCTGCAGTTGGCCTTGCTGTCGATCGCCATCGGCTGCGTGATCGGCCTGCTGATGGCGTTTGCCATGCTGTCCAGGCACCGCGCATTACGTATCTTTGCTTCGGTGTACGTGACGGTGGTGCGCAACACGCCGATCCTGGTCCTGATCCTGTTGATCTACTTCGCCTTGCCGTCGCTGGGGATTCGCCTGGATAAAATCCCCTCGTTCATCATCACCTTGTCGCTGTACGCCGGGGCCTATCTGACCGAAGTGTTCCGCGCCGGTCTGTTGAACATTCCCAAGGGCCTGCGCGAAGCCGGCTTGGCGATTGGCCTGGGTGAGTGGCGTATCCGCGCCTATATCACCGTACCGGTGATGCTGCGCAACGTGCTGCCGGCGCTGTCGAACAACTTTATCTCGCTGTTCAAGGACACGTCCCTGGCCGCTGCGATTGCGGTGCCGGAGCTGACCTATTACGCCCGCAAGATCAACGTCGAAAGCTACCGGGTGATTGAAACCTGGCTGGTCACGACCGCGCTCTACGTGGCTGCCTGTTACCTCATCGCCATGCTGCTCCGTTACCTGGAACAGCGTCTGGCGATCCGTCGTTAAGGAGGGTTTCCATGTACGAATCCCCCAGTTGGCTGCATGAATTGTGGATCGCCCGGGAGACGCTGTGGGCAGGGTTTCAGACCAGCATTTATTGCTCGGCGCTGGCGATTGTCTTCGGCACCCTGATCGGCATCTTCGCCGGGCTGGTGCTCACTTACGGCAAGTTCTGGATGCGTGCGCCGTTTCGCCTGTATGTCGACCTGATTCGCGGCACACCGGTGTTTGTACTGGTGTTGGCGTGTTTCTACATGCTGCCGGCACTCGGTTGGCAGATCAGCGCGTTCCAGGCCGGCGCCGTCGGGCTCACGCTGTTCTGCGGCTCCCACGTCGCGGAAATCGTGCGCGGTGCGCTGCAGGCCATTCCCCGTGGGCAACTGGAAGCGGGCAAGGCGATTGGCCTGACGTTCTACCAGTCCCTGGGCTACGTGCTGTTGCCCCAGGCGCTGCGCCAGATCCTGCCGACCTGGGTCAATTCCTCGACGGAAATCGTCAAGGCCTCGACCTTGCTCTCGGTGATCGGCGTGGCCGAATTACTGCTGAGCACCCAGCAAGTCATCGCGCGCACCTTCATGACCCTGGAGTTCTACCTGTTCGCAGGCTTTATGTTCTTTGTCATCAACTACGCCATTGAAATATTCGGGCGCTACATTGAAAAGCGGGTGGCCTTGCCATGAATCAACTTCAAACAACCGAGTCGCTGTTGAACATTCGTGGCCTGCGCAAGCAATACGGGGCAGTGGAAGTGCTCAAGGGCGTCGACCTGAGCCTGCAGCGCGGCAACGTGGTGACCCTGATCGGCTCCAGCGGCTCGGGCAAGACCACCCTGTTGCGGTGCGTCAACCTGCTGGAGGAATTCCAGGGCGGGCAGATCACCCTGGACGGCGAATCCATCGGCTACAGCGACGTGGGCGGCAGGCGCGTGCGTCACCCCGAGCGCGTGATCGCCCAGCACCGCGCCATGACGGGCATGGCGTTCCAGCAGTTCAACCTGTTCCCGCATTTGACCGCCTTGCAGAACGTGACCCTGGGCTTGTTGAAAGTTAAGAAAATGCCTAAGGACGAGGCCGTGTCCCTCGCGGAAAAATGGCTCGACCGCGTGGGACTTCTGGAGCGTCGCAATCACTTCCCCGGCCAACTGTCCGGCGGCCAGCAACAGCGCGTGGCGATTGCGCGGGCCATTGCCATGAACCCCAGCCTGATGCTGTTCGACGAGGTCACCTCGGCCCTCGATCCGGAACTGGTGGGCGAAGTGCTCAGCGTGATCAAAGGGCTGGCGGAGGAGGGCATGACCATGTTGCTGGTCACCCATGAAATGCGCTTTGCCTATGAAGTGTCGGACAAAATCGTGTTCATGAACCAGGGGCGCATTGAAGAGCAGGGCAGCGCCAAGGATATTTTCGAACGCCCGCAGTCGCCGCGACTGGCGGAATTTCTCAAGAACATTCGTTTTTAATCAAGGAGCTATTTTATGAGCATTACTCGTTACGGTGCCGGCAGTACCGCCGGCGGCGGCCAGCCACGTCCTTTCGCCCGCGCGGTGGAAGCCGACGGTTGGCTCTACGTGTCGGGCCAGGTGCCTGCGGTGGACGGCGAAATCATCACGGGCGGGATCATCGAGCAAACCCGCCAGACCCTGCGCAACGTGGTGGCGATTCTTGAAGAGGCCGGCTACGAATTGAAAGACGTGGTGCGCGTCGGCGTGTGGCTGGAAGACCCACGGGACTTCTGGAGTTTCAACAAGGTGTTCGGCGAATACTTCACCCCGGAACACGCCCCGGCGCGGGCCTGTGTGCAGGCGAACATGATGGTCGATTGCAAGGTCGAGATCGATTGCGTGGCCTACAAGAAAAAGGGCTAAATTGCCCCATTCTCAAGACCACAGCAACTCCAATGTGGGAGGGGGCTTGCCCCCGATAGCGGTGTATCAGTAACAGATGTATGGCTGACACACTGCAATCGGGGGCAAGCCCCCTCCCACAGGGGATCACTGTGTAGCACACACCCAAGACCGGACCGGAACCGCCATGACCGAAGACACCATCAAACGCCGCGCCAAAGGCCTGGACCGTGCGTTCGATATCCTCGATTTTCTCAAGGAAATCGGCCAGCCGCTGCGCCCCAATGATATCGCCAGCGGTATCGGCGGCCCCAAGTCCACGGTCTATGAACTGGTCGCCTCGCTGCTTGAGCGTCGCATCCTGGAAACCGTGGGCAAGGACGGTCACGTCTATCTTGGGCGCCAGCTGTATTTCCTCGGCCAGGCGCACCTGCGCCACTTCGACCTGACCCGCGAAGCCGACCATGCCCTGCAGGAAATCGTCAGTCAGACCCACGAAACCGCGCAAATGTGCCTGCTCAACGGGCGCAAGTACACGGTGGCGCTGATGCGCGAAGGCCAGCGGCATTTCCGTATTTCTTCGGATATCGGTGAAAACGCGCCGATCCCCTGGACCGCTTCCGGACGCCTGTTGCTGGGGCATTTGAGCGACCAGCAAATCATCGACCTGATCGACCCCGACGATTTCATCCTGCCCGACGGCCTGCGCCTGCCCCTGGAGACCTTCCTGGCGCAGATCCGCCAGGCTACCCTCGATGGGTTCTTCTCCTTCGACAGCGTGGCCGATACCTTCACCCACTGCTTTGCCGCTCCGGTGCGCGATACGCAGGGCATCAGCATTGCAACGTTGTGCATCGTTGCCCCCCGGGCCGATGCGAGCAAAAACTATCACGACTATCGCCGGGTGCTGATCGACAGCGCCAACAACCTGGCCCGGCGTATCACCGAATAGGAATTTCCCATGTCTGCCTTCAATGCCGTTGAAAAAGGCGCCGCCGCGGTTGGCGCCCACCTGGTCCGCGACGTCAGCCTGCCGGCGTTGGTCCTTCACCGCGATGCTCTGGAGCACAACATTCGCTGGATGCAGGACTTTGTCGGCAGCAGCGGTGCCGAGCTGGCGCCCCACGGCAAGACCAGCATGATGCCGGCGCTGTTCCAGCGTCAGATCGCGCAAGGCGCCTGGGGCATCACCCTCGCCACGGCGGTGCAGACCCGCGCCGCCTATGCCGGTGGCGTGCGTCGTGTGCTGATGGCCAACCAATTGGTGGGCGCGCCGAACATGGCGCTGATTGCCGACCTGCTGGCCGACAAGGATTTCGACTTTCATTGCATGGTCGATCACCCGGACAACGTCGCCGACCTGGGCCTGTTCTTCGCCGCCCGTGGCCTGCGCCTGAACGTGATGATCGAATACGGCGTGGTTGGCGGCCGGTGCGGTTGCCGCAGCGAGCAAGAAGTGCGCGAGCTGGCCAAGGCGATCAAGGCCCAGCCCGCATTGGCGTTGACCGGTATCGAAGGCTACGAAGGCGTGATCCACGGCGAGCACGCCATCAGCGGCATCCGCGACTTCGCGGCCAGCCTGGTGCGCCTGGCGGTGGACCTGCAGGACAACGGCCTGTTCGATCTGCCCAAGCCGATCATCACGGCGTCGGGCTCGGCCTGGTATGACCTGATCGCCGAATCCTTCGAGCAACAGAATGCCGCCGGGCGCTTCCTCAGCGTGCTGCGTCCCGGCAGCTACGTGGCCCACGATCATGGCATCTACAAGCAAGCGCAATGCTGTGTGCTTGACCGTCGCAGCGACCTTGACGAAGGCCTGCGCCCGGCGCTGGAAGTCTGGGCCCATGTGCAATCGTTGCCGGAACCGGGCTTTGCGGTGATTGCCCTGGGCAAGCGCGACGTGGCCTACGACGCCGGTCTGCCGGTGCCGCTCAAGCGCTACAAGGCCGGGATTGTGCCGGCCGAGGGCGATGATGTGAGCGCGTGCCAGGTCACCGCCGTGATGGACCAGCATGCGTTCATGACCGTGGCGCCGGGGGTTGAACTGCGCATTGGCGACATCGTTTCGTTTGGTACTTCCCACCCTTGCCTGACGTTCGACAAGTGGCAGGTGGGTTGCCTGGTGGATGAGCAGTTGCGCGTGATCGAGTCCCTGCGTACTTGCTTCTAGACCGAGTCGCGCCTATCGGGGGCAAGCCCCCTCCCACAGGGGAATGCATTCCAATGTGGGAGGGGGCTCGCCCCCGATGAGGCCATCAGCCCCACCGAGACAGCAGCCATGACCACTGAACCGCGCATCGCCCTCATCGGCGAATGCATGATCGAACTGCAACACCGCGCCGACGGCAGCCTGCACCAGAGCTTCGGCGGCGATACCCTGAACACCGCTGTGTACCTGCGCCGCGAACTGGGAGGTATCGGCAGCGTTGACTATGTCACCGCCCTGGGCGACGACAGCTTCAGTGATGCCATGTGCCAGCAGTGGGCCGAAGAAGGCCTGGGCCTGGGCATGGTTCAACGTTTGCCCGGGCGCCTGCCGGGCTTGTACTGCATCCAGACCGATGCCAGCGGCGAGCGCAAGTTTCTCTACTGGCGCAACGAAGCCGCCGTGCGCGACTGCTTCACCACGCCGGCGGCCGAGCCGATCCTGGCCGCCCTGCCGGGCTATGACCTGGTGTATTTCAGCGGCATCACCCTGGCGGTACTGGGGGAGGTTGGGCGCGAGCGCTTGCTGGAAACCCTGGTCGAAACTCGTCGCCTGGGTGGCAAGGTGGTGTTCGATAACAACTATCGGCCACGGCTGTGGGCCGATGTGGACGCGGCGCGTGAGGCTTACCGCAAGGTGTTGGCCGAAGTGGATATCGCCTTGCTGACCGAGGATGACGAGCGCGCGCTGTTTGGCTATGAGGACAGTGAGCAGGTGTTTGCGGCGTATCCATCGATTGAGGAGGTGGTGCTCAAGCGCGGGGCGGATGCGTGTTTGATTCGGTGCGCGGGGCAGCGCGTTGCGGTGCCGGCATTGAAGGTGGAGAAGGTGGTGGACACCACGGCGGCGGGAGATTCGTTCAGTGCGGCGTATCTGGCCGGTCGGCTCAAGGGTGCGTCGCCAGAAGAGGCCGCGTTGGCTGGGCATCGGCTGGCGAGTCGGGTGATTCAGGTGCCGGGGGCGCTGATACCGAGGTGAATGGCCGCCTGTGGCGGATCGGGGGCAAGCCCCCTCCCACATTCGACTGTATTCTTCCAGTTAAAACGCGGTTAATTGTGGGAGGGGGCTTGCCCCCGATAGCGATGTAAAACCAACCCCATCAGTCCCGATAAAACACCTGCACCAGGTGATAGCCAAACTTGCTCTTGACCGGCCCATGCACCACCTTCACCGGCTTCTTGAAGATCACCGCATCGATCACCCCCACCATCTGCCCGGGCCGCACCTCACCCAGGTCGCCGCCACGCTTGCCCGACGGGCAGGTGGAGTACTTCCTGGCCAGCACGTCAAAGGCTTCGCCCTTGGCAATGCGCTGCTTGAGTTGTTCGGCTTCTTCGCTGGTTTTCACCAGGATATGGCGGGCTTGGGCTTTCATTGATTTTTACCAGGTGTGCGACGGCGCGCGATTATGCCTGAACTCAGGCATCGACGCCGATCATGCTACGGATTTTGGTGGCTAGAAGGTCAATGGAAAATGGCTTGGCCACCATGTCCATGCCGTCCTCCAGGAAGCCCTGGCGTTCAGCGGCTTTCTCGGCGTAACCGGTCATGAACAGCACGCGCAGGCCCGGGCGATGCTGGCGGGCGATTTCCGCCAGTTGCCTGCCGTTCATGCCCGGCAGGCCGACGTCGGTTACCAGCAAGTCCACGCGCAAGTCCGATTCCAGCAACGGCAGCGCGGCACGGGCATCCGCCGCCTGGTGCGCGGTATAGCCCAGTTCGTCGAGTACGTTGACCACCAGCATGCGCACCGCCGGGTCGTCCTCGACCACCACCACGGCTTCACCGGCCAGGGCCACCGGCGCCTCGCTCAGGCTGGCGGGCAGGCTGCTTTCCAGCGCGGTGCCGTGCAGACGCGGCAAGTACAGGCGCACGCACGTGCCCTGGCCCGGTGCGCTCTGGATAGTCACATGGCCACCGGACTGCTGGGCGAAGCCGTAGATCATCGACAGCCCCAGGCCGGTGCCCTGGCCGATGGGCTTGGTGGTGAAGAACGGGTCGAAGGCCTTGGCCAGGATCTTCGGCGCCATGCCGCTGCCGTTGTCGCGCACGCCGAGCATCACGTAGTCGCCGGCCTTGACCGGCTCCAGGGTGGTGATATCGGTGCCGTCCAGATAGCTGTTGGCGGTTTCGATCAGCAGTTCGCCGCCGTCGGGCATGGCGTCGCGGGCATTGATCACCAGGTTGAGCAGGGCGTTTTCCAGTTGGCTGGCGTCGGTGTTCACCGGCCAGATGTCTTTGCCAAGCTGCACGTTGAGCGTGATATGCGCGCCCTTGGTGCGGCGAAAGAGATCTTCCAGGGACGCTACCAACTGGTTGGGATCGGTGGGGCGTCGGTCCAGCGATTGGCGCCGTGAGAACGCCAGCAGCCGATGGGTGAGGGCGGCGGCGCGGTGGGCGGACGTCACGGCGGCATCGGCAAAACGGCCGATGTCCTCACTGCGACCGTCGGCAATGTAGCGTTGCATCAGGTCGAGGCTGCCGATGATACCAGTGAGCATATTGTTGAAGTCGTGGGCGATACCGCCCGTGAGCTGGCCCACCGCTTCCATTTTCTGCGCGTGGCGCAAGGCGTCTTCGGCTCGTTCGCGTTCAAACATTTCATTCTGCAGGCGCTGGTTGGCTTCGGCCAGCGCCTGGGTGCGCTGGGCCACGCGTTCCTCGAGGTTCTCGTTGAGATTGCGCAGGGCTTCTTCGGTGAGCTTGCGTTCGGTTTCGTCGATTACAAAGATGTAGAAACCGTTCACCGAGCCGTCGTTGCTGAAGCGCGGCAGGTACTTCATCAAGGCATGGCGCGCGCGCCCGTCGCGATGCGGCGTGACGGTCATGAAGCTGCACGCCTTGCCGTTGAGCGCGGCGGCGATCTTGTCTGCGCGCCCGGCGTACACCTCGTCGCCGATGACTTCGCGGATGGTCTTGCCGTACAGCTCCTGGGGCGTCTTGCCGTACCAGTCGAGGTAGGCGCTGTTGTTCAGGCGAAAGCGCTGCTCGTGGTCGACGTAGCCGATCAATACCGGCATGGCGTTGATGATCAGTTGCAGCTCGGTCTGGCTTTGACGCAGCGCCTGTTCGGTGTGCTTGCGCTCGGTGAGGTCCAGCGCGGCGCCGAGGAAGCGTGCCGGCCGGCCTTGTTGGTCCTTGTAGCAACGGCCACGGGCGAACACCCAGCGCACCTGGCCGTCGGCTTGCTGCAGGCGGTATTCCTCGGCGTATTCGGTGCCGTGGGTGATGCAGTGCTTGATGCTGCGCGTGACCGTGCCACGGTCTTCGGGGTGCACGCCGAGCAGGTAGGCGCTGATGGGCAACAGGCCGGCGTCATTCGGGTCGACACCATGCAGGTAAGCGAAATGCGCGTCGGCGATAAAGCGGTCTTCACCGATGTCCCAGTCCCAGGTGCCCACCGCGTCGGTTGCCGCCAGTGCCAGCTGCAGGCGCTGCTCGGTGCTGTGCTGGGCCTTCAGGCTGTCTTCGGAGCGCTGCTGCAGTTCGAGGGTTTTGCTGCGCCGCTCGTTGGTTTCGATGGCGGTGACCAGGATGCCCGCCACGCTGCCGCTTTCATCGCGCACCGGGCTGTAGGTCAGGTCGAGCCAGATTTCGGTGTCGCGATGGTTGCGCTGCAGCACGAAACATTGCTCGCTGAAGGTCCGCACCTGGCCGCTGAGCACCGCGTCGTAGATCGGCGCAGCAAAGCCTTGCAGTTCCGGCCAGGTGGTGTGTACCGGCTGGCCCAGGGCGTCGGGGTGCTTGTTGCCGGCCAGCAGGGCGAAACCATCGTTGTAGAGCTGGATAAGCTGCTCGCCCCAGAGCAACAGCATCGGCATGGGCGAATGCACCACGATATCCACGGCGGTGCGCAGACTTTGCGGCCAGTCATTGGCCTCACCGAGGGGGCTTTGCGCCCAGTCCAGCCGCTCGATCAGTGCAGCGGCCTCGCTACCGGTGGATGTTCCATTCATGAAAAAAGCCCTGCGCATCACGCTTTGAAAAAATGACAACACCCATTATCCCAAGAGACAACGGCGGGTGGCTACCTCGAAAAATAGCATGCATTGCCGGATTTTCTGCAAAAACGCCGTATCAGCGCTGAAACCTTTCATCTAGCACGCCAGCTCAGGGCGGTCGCGAAATTGCCCGAGCGCCTGGGGATTGGCCAACGCATCGGTGTTTTTCACCGGTTCACCGTGTACGACGTTGCGCACCGCCAACTCGACGATCTTGCCGCTGATGGTGCGCGGGATATCGGTGACCGCAAGGATCTTCGCCGGCACATGGCGCGGCGTGGTGTTGGCGCGGATCACCTGGCGGATCTGCTGCTCCAGTGCCTCATCCAGTTGCACGCCGTCGTCAAGGCGCACAAACAGCACCACGCGCACGTCGTCCTGCCAGCGCTGGCCGATGGCGAGGCTTTCCAGCACCTGGGGGACCTTTTCCACCTGGCGATAGATCTCGGCGGTGCCGATGCGCACGCCGCCGGGGTTGAGCACCGCGTCGGAGCGCCCGTGGATCAGCAGGCTGCCGCTGGCACACTGCTCGGCGTAGTCGCCCTGGGCCCATACGCCGGGGAACTGGCTGAAATACGAAGCGCGCAACTTTTGCTGGTGTGGATCATTCCACAAGCCGATGGGCATGGCCGGAAAGTGGCGGGTACACACCAGTTCGCCTTTTGCGCCGACCAGCGGCCGGCCCTGGTCGTCCCATACTTCGATGGCCATGCCCAGGCTCTTGCATTGCATTTCGCCACGGCGCACCGGCAGCACCGGGTTGCCGATCACGAAGCAGGAGACGATATCGGTGCCGCCGGACATCGACGACAGGCACAGCTCGCCCTTGATCTGGCGGTACACATAGTCGTAACTCTGCGGCGACAGCGGCGAACCGGTGGAAATCAGGCCCTTGAGGCTGCGCAGGTCGTGGCTCAGGCGTGGCTGCAGCCCGGCTTTCTCCAGGGTCACGAGGAACTTGGGGCTGGTGCCGAACACACTGATTTTTTCCGCATCGATCAGGTCGATCAAGCGCTCGGGGCCGGGGTGGAACGGTGAACCGTCATACAGCACCGCCGTGGCGCCAATCGCCAGCACCGAGACCAGCCAGTTCCACATCATCCAGCCGCAGGTGGTGTAGTAGAACAGGCAGTCCTCGCGGGACAGGTCGGCATGCAGGCCATGTTCCTTCAGATGGGTGAGCAGCACGCCGCCGGTGCCGTGAATGATGCACTTGGGTACCCCGGTGGTGCCGCTGGAATAGAGGATGTACAGCGGATGATCGAACGGCACCGCGACGAATTCGGGCTCGCCGCCGGGTTGGTAGAAGTCGCTCCACAGTGCGACGCGAGCATGGGTCCGGTAGTCCTCGACCTGCGCCCGGGGGCGTGCGTAGGGCACGATGATCAGCTGTTCCAGGGACGGCAGCCGAACGAGGATTTCATTGAGCTTGGCGCTCTGGTCGATGGTCTTGCCGGCATAGCGATAGCCGGCGCAGGTGATCAGCACCTTGGGTTCGATCTGGCCGAAACGGTCGATCACGCCCTGGGTGCCGAAATCCGGTGAAGAGCACGACCAGATCGCGCCGAGGCTGGTGGTGGCGAGCATGCCGACCAGGGTTTGCCAAGTGTTGGGCATGCACGCGGCCACTCGGTCACCGAGGCCGACGCCGGCCGCGCGCAGGCTTTTTTGCAGGCCGGCGACGTGTTCAGCCAATTGCGCATAGCTCAGGTGTTCGCGCTGGCCGTCTTCGCTGATGGCTATGACGCCGGGGTGATCGTCGCGTCTGCGCAGCAAGTGCTCTGCAAAGTTCAACGTTGCGCCAGGAAACCATTGGGCGCTGGGCATTTCAGTGCCTTCGATCAACGTGGCGCTGGGCGGGCTGCGAAAGTGCACGTCGAAGAACGCCACGATGGCCTGCCAGAAGTCCGCGCGCTGATCGATGCTCCATTGGTGCAGGGCGGGGTAGTCATTGAGCTGCACAGCGTGGCGTTGGTTGATGAAGTGGCGGAATGCGTCCATCCGCGTGTTGGCAATGCGTTCGGGGGAGGGTTGCCAGAGGATGTCGGACATAGCGAGATCTCTTGTTCTTGTACAGGTCTTCCAAACAATAGAGTTCCAATGTGGGAGGGGGCTTGCCCCCGATAGCGGTGTGTCAGAGTGAACATTTGTAACTGAACTACCGCCATCGGGGGCAAGCCCCCTCCCACATTTGATCTCCACTGTCTGGGGTTATTGGGCCAGCCAGCCGCCGTCGATATTCCACGCGGCGCCACGTACCTGGCTACCGGCCTCGCTGCACAAGAACAACACCAACTCACCCAACTGCGACGGCGTCACAAACTCCAGCGACGGTTGTTTTTCCGCCAGCAAATCCTGCTGCGCCTGCTGCGGGTCCACCCCACCGGCCACACGATCATCGATCTGCTTCTGCACCAGCGGCGTCAGCACCCAGCCTGGGCAAATGGCGTTGCACGTCACGTTGCTGGTCGCGGTTTCCAGGCCCACCACTTTGGTCAGACCGATCACCCCGTGCTTGGCCGCCACATAGGCCGCCTTGCCCACCGAACCCACCTGGCCATGCACCGAGGCGATATTGATGATGCGTCCCCAGCCCCTGGTCTTCATCCCCGGCAGGCTCAGGCGGGTGCTGTGGAACACCGACGACAGGTTGATGGCGATGATCGAGTCCCAACGCTCCACCGGGAAGTCTTCCACCGCCGCCACGTGCTGGATGCCGGCGTTATTGACCAGAATATCGACACCGCCGAACTCGCGCTCGGCGTAGGCGAGCATCTCGGCGATCTGCGCCGGGTCGCTGACGTCCGCCGGGTGATGCCCGACCTTGCCGCCCAATGCCTGCACCTGGGCGATCACCGCGCTGGCGTCGCCGAAGCCGTTGAGAATCAGGCTGGCGCCGGCGTTGGCCAGGCTCAGGGCAATGCCCAGGCCGATGCCGCTGGTGGAACCGGTGACCAGGGCCGTCTTGCCGTTCAATCTCGTCATGAAAACCTCACACAATGCCGGTGGCGTAGAAAGTACCGATCACCACGAACACCGCGAGGGTCTTGATGATCGTGATGCCGAAAATGTCCTTGTAGGCTTCGCGGTGAGTCAGCCCGGTGACCGCCAGCAGCGTGATCACCGCGCCGTTGTGGGGCAGGGTGTCCATGCCGCCGCTGGCCATGGCCGCGACCCGGTGCAGCACTTCAAGGGGAATATTGGCCGCATGGGCCGCTGAAATAAAGCTCTCGGACATGGCTGCCAGGGCGATGCTCATGCCGCCGGACGCGGAGCCGGTGATCCCGGCGAGCAGGGTCACGGTAATGGCTTCGTTGACCAGCGGGTTGGGGATGCCCTTGAGCCAGTCCGCCAGCACCAGAAAGCCCGGCAACGAGGCGATCACCGCACCAAAACCATATTCCGAGGCGGTGTTCATGGCGGCGAGCAGCGCACCGCTGACCGCACTTTTGCTGCCTTCGGCCAGCTTGCTCTTGATCGCCGAGAAGCCGAACACCAGCACCACGATAATCCCCACCAGCAACGCCGCCTGCACCGCCCAGATCGCGGTGAGCTTGGCGATTTCGGTGGTCACCGGGGTGCTCATGCCGGGCAGGCTGAGGCTGTGGGTCTTGCCGTACCACTGTGGAATCCAGTGGGTGAACAGCAGGTTCATCACTCCCACCAGAAGCAGCGGCGACAGCGCGATCCAGGGGTTGGGCAGGGCCAGGTTCTCGGCGGTCTCCGGTTCGTTGCGCAGTTCGGTGCCATAGCCTTCACCCGCGCGCTGGGCCTTGTTGCGCTGGCGCGCCAGGTACAGCATGCCGGCGCAGAACACGAAGATTGTGCCGATCAGCCCCAGCCACGGCGCCGCCCAGGCGGTGGTGTTGAAAAAGGTGCTGGGAATGATGTTCTGGATCTGTGGCGTGCCGGGCAGGGCGTCCATGGTGAACGAAAACGCACCGAGGGCGATGGTGGCCGGGATCAGGCGCTTGGGGATATTGCTCTGGCGGAACATCTCCGCCGCAAACGGGTACACCGCAAACACCACCACGAACAGCGACACCCCGCCGTAGGTGAGCAGGGCACAGACCAGCACGATCACCAGCATCGCCTGGCGCGTGCCGAGCAAACGAATGGCGGCGGCGACAATCGAGCGCGAAAACCCCGACAGCTCGATCAGCTTGCCGAACACCGCACCGAGCAGGAACACGGGGAAATACAGCTTGATAAAGCCGACCATTTTCTCCATGAACACCCCGGTAAAGGCCGGAGCGACAGCGGAGGGGTCGGTGAGCAGCACAGCGCCAAGGGCGGCGATTGGGGCGAACAGGATAACGCTGTAGCCACGGTAGGCAGCCAGCATCAGCAGCGCCAGGGCTGCCAGGGCAATGATCACACTCATGGTGTGTCTCCATCGGATTGTTATTGTTGTGGGGTGGGGCTTTAGGGAGGTATAGCGAGATGTGTGCCAGGTTATTAACCTATTGAAAAGTAACAATATTTTTTATTCTTCGAGTGGGTTTCGTGAAATTTGTCTCAATTCTGAGACATGCGCAAATCCAATGTGGGAGGGGGCTTGCCCCCGATAGCGGTGTGTCAGGTGTATTTGCTTAACCTGACACACTGCCATCGGGGGCAAGCCCCCTCCCACATTGGATTGTCTTTGTATTGAGAGCGCTGTCTCTTTAGGGAGACTTAATTAGTCCGAGGGCGACCATTTTCTTGTACAGCGTCGACCGCCCCAACCCCAACCGCTGGGCTGCCTCCACCACATTCCCCGCGCACGCCTGCAAGGCCTCACCGATCAACTGTCGATCAAACCGCGCCCGCGCCGCTGCAAACGTCTCACCCTCAACCGTGGCCACCGCACCGTGTGCCACCGGGCTGAACGTACCAATCGCCGCACGAATCTCGCCGGCGCTCAACACCAGGTCATCACTCAACAACGCCGCACGCTCGAGCACATTGCGCAGCTCGCGGATGTTGCCCGGCCAGGCATGCCGGGCCAACAGTGTCAGCGCTTCGGGGCTCAATTCATGCTGGCTGCGCAGTTCTTCCAGAATCGCTTCGCTCAGCGCGGGGATATCCTCCAGGCGTTCACGCAACGGCGGCACCTGGATCGGCAGGACATTGAGGCGGTAATACAGGTCTGCGCGAAACTCGCCACGCTTGATCGCTGCTTCCAGGTCCATGGACGTGGCGGCGATCACCCGCACATCGCTGTGCAGCATTTCGTTGGAACCCACCGGTTCAAATTCCTTTTCCTGCAGTACCCGCAATAACTTGCTCTGCAGGGGCAGCGGCATGTCGCCGATCTCATCCAGAAACAGCGTGCCACCCTGGGCGATCTGGAACTTGCCGGGGCGGCCCTTGCGGTCGGCGCCGGTAAAGGCGCCCGGGGCGGT
This sequence comes from Pseudomonas orientalis, assembly GCF_001439815.1. Taxonomy (GTDB): domain Bacteria; phylum Pseudomonadota; class Gammaproteobacteria; order Pseudomonadales; family Pseudomonadaceae; genus Aquipseudomonas; species Aquipseudomonas orientalis. The sequence goes on from NZ_JYLM01000002.1 coordinate 238,510, forward strand.
GCCGAAAAATTCAGCTTCAAGCAGGTCGTGGGGAATCGCCGCGCTGTTGATGCTGACGAACGCCTTGTGAGCGCGAGGCGACGCGCCATGGATGGCCTGGGCGAGCAATTCCTTGCCGGTGCCGGTTTCGCCGAGCAGCAGCACCGGCGATTCGGCGCTCGCACTGCGCCGCGCGCGGCGCTTGACTTCAAGGCTGGCGGCGCTGGTGCCGATAAAGTGCGCGAAATTGTATTTGCTTTGCCGCGAGCGCAGCAGCGAACGGGTGGACGCCAGCTCCTGCTGCAGGCTCAGGTAGCGCTCGATCAGCGGCGACAGGTTGCGCAGCTCATCGAACAGTGCAAACCCGATCGCACCCATCACCGCGCCCGCGTCGTCGTGGATCGGCAGGCGCATCACTACCAGCGGGCCTTTGGGCGTGTCCTGGATATCCAGCAGGATCGGCCGGTCATTGCGCACCACCTGGCGCAACAGACTATTGGAAATCACCTGCTCGCAAGGTTGGCCGATGGCCTGCTCGGCGCTCTGCAGGCCAAAGCGCCTGGCGTAGCGTTCGTTCATCCAGACGATATTCGCATCGCGATCGACAATCACCGTGCCTTCGCTGGACTGCTCGATGATCTCGAACAGCGACTGGATGGCCTGGCCGCGAACCTGTTGGTAATCCTTGAGGCTGGTACTCATGGGTACAAAATCCTGTAGGAGCGAGCTTGCTCGCGAAGGTCATCAACGATAATGCGGCGCTTCTGTAGGAATCTGGAGCATTCAATTTCTTCGCGAGCAAGCTCGCTCCTACAGGGGGATGTGGGCTGCGGCCAGCAATTCTTTGGTGTAGGGGTGTTGCGGCGACTCAAAGACCTCATGACTGGCGCCGCGCTCCACCACCTTGCCGTCCTTGACCACGATCATATCGTGGGCCATCGCACGCACCACCGCCAGGTCATGGCTGATGAACAGGTAAGTCAGACCGTATTTCTCCTGAAGTTCGCGCAGCAAGGCCACCACTTGTTTTTGTACCGTGCGGTCCAGCGCCGAGGTGGGTTCATCGAGCAGCATCAGCGCCGGCTTGAGCACCAGCGCCCGCGCAATCGCGATACGTTGCCGCTGGCCCCCGGAAAACTCATGGGGGTAGCGATGGCGGCTGGCGGGGTCCAGGCCTACATCCTTGAGCACCTGGATCACCTGCGCCTCGCGGTCGGCGAGGCTGCACGGGGCATGCACTTGCAGGCCCTCGCTGATGATCTGCTGCACCGACATGCGTGGGCTGAGGCTGCCATAGGGATCCTGGAACACCACCTGCATCTGCTTGCGCCACGGACGCATCTGCTGATGGTTGAGCGGGTCGAGGGCCTGGCCCTGGAAGCAGATGCTGCCGCTGGAGTCCAGCAAGCGCAAGATAGCCTGGCCGAGGGTGGACTTGCCCGAGCCGGACTCGCCGACAATCCCCAGGGTCTTGCCCCGTTGCACGCTCAGGCTGATGCCGTCTACCGCGCGCAGGTAGGTCTTGGGCCGAAACCATCCGCCGCCGAGGCGAAACTGCACCGTCAGGTCATCGACCTGCAAGACCGTCTCGCGTTCTTCGCTGCACAGCACATCGCCGGAAGGTTCGGCGTCCAGCAGCAGGCGGCTGTAAGGATGCCGGGGCGCGGTGAACAGCGTCTGGCAATCGGCCTGCTCGACGATCTCTCCGGCGCGCATCACGCACACCCGCTGCGCAATGCTGCGCACCAGGTTGAGGTCATGGCTGATCAGCAGCAGTGACATGCCCAGGCGTTGCTGCAGGGACTTGAGCAACAGCAGGATCTTGCGCTGCACGGTTACGTCCAGCGCGGTGGTCGGTTCGTCGGCAATCAGCAGCTCCGGCTCGCAGGCCAGGGCCATGGCGATCATCACCCGCTGGCGCTGGCCGCCGGAGAGTTGATGGGGATAGGCCTTGAGCCGCTCCCGGGGTGTCTGAATGCCCACCAGGTCGAGCAGCTCGAGGATGCGTGCCTGCGCCGCCTTGCCGCCCAGGCCCTTGTGCAGCAGCAGGGTCTCGCCGATCTGCTTTTCGACCGTATGCAGCGGGTTCAGCGAGGTCATCGGCTCCTGGAAAATCATGGCAATGCGGTTGCCGCGCAATTTTTGCAGGGCCGCAGGCGATGCGCCCATCAGCTCCTGGCCGCGGTACTTCACCGAGCCTGTGCTGTGGGCGCCGGCTTCGGGCAGCAATTGCAGGATCGAATGGGCGGTCACCGACTTGCCCGAGCCGGACTCGCCAACCAGCGCCAGGCATTCGCCGGGGCGTACGTCCAGGCTCACGTTGCGTACCACGGTCTGGCCGCTGAACGCCACGCACAGGTCACGGATTTCAATCAGGTTCATACGCGATCACTCATGAGCGAGGGTCGAAGGCATCACGCAACGCCTCGCCGATAAACACCAGCAGCGACAAAATCAGCGCCAGGGTGAAAAATGCCGTCAGGCCCAGCCACGGTGCTTGCAGGTTCTGCTTGCCCTGGGCGATCAACTCACCCAGCGAAGCACTGCCGGCCGGCATGCCGAAGCCGAGGAAGTCCAGGGCGCTCAAGGTCGAAATCGCCCCGGTCAGGATGAACGGCAAGTAGCTCAAGGTCGCGGTCATGGCATTGGGCAGTATATGCCGGGCAATGATCTTGCCGTCGCCCAGGCCCAGGGCGCGTGCGGCCTTGACGTACTCCAGGTTGCGCCCGCGCAGGAACTCGGCGCGCACCACGTCCACCAGGGCCAGCCAGGAAAACAGCGCCATGATCCCCAGCAGCCACCAGAAATTCGGCTCGACGAACCCCGACAGAATAATCAGCAGGTACAGCACCGGCAGGCCCGACCACACCTCCAGGATGCGTTGGCCGAGCAAGTCCACCCAGCCGCCGTAGTAACCCTGCAACGCCCCGGCGGCGATGCCGATGGCCGCGCTGATCGCGGTCAACGCCAGGGCAAACAGGATCGACACCCGCGCGCCGAAGATCACCCGCGCCAGCACATCCCGCGACTGGTCATCGGTGCCCAGCCAGTTCACCGTCGACGGCGGGCTGGGGGCAGGGCGGGTCAATTCGTAGTTGGGGGTATCGTCGCTGAAGGGGATGGGCGGGAACAGCATCCAGCCGCCGTCCTGCTTTACCAGCTTTTGCACGTAGTCACTGCGGTAGTCGGCCTGGAACGGCAACTGCCCACCGAACTGCTGCTCGGTGTAGCGCTTGAACACCGGGAAATACAGCTCGTTCTTGAAGCTGAGCACCAGAGGCTTGTCATTGGCGATCAACTCGCCACCCAGCGTCAGGATGAACAGGCCGATGAACAGCCACAGGGACCACCAGCCGCGACGGTTCTTTTTGAATCGCTCGAAACGCCGACGCGCCACGGGAGACAGATCGAGCATCAGGCGTTCCTCGCGGCAAAGTCGATACGCGGGTCCACCAGGGTGTAACAGAGGTCACCGATGAGTTTTATCAAGAGGCCGAACAGGGTAAAGATAAACAGCGAACCAAACACCACCGGGTAATCCCGCGACACGGCTGCCTCATAGCTCATGCGGCCCAGGCCATCGAGGGAGAAAATCACCTCGATCAGCAGCGAACCGGCGAAGAACACGCTGATGAACGCCTGGGGAATCCCGGAAATCACCAGGAGCATCGCGTTGCGAAACACATGGCCGTAGAGCACGCGACGTTCGCTCAAGCCCTTGGCGCGCGCGGTCACTACGTACTGTCGGGTGATTTCGTTGAGGAACGAGTTCTTGGTGAGGATGGTCAAGGTGGCGAACCCGCCGATCACCAGCGCCGTGACCGGCAATACCAGGTGCCAGAAGTAGTCGGCGATCTTGCCCACGGTGCTCAGTTCTTCGAAATTCTCCGACACCAGACCGCGCACCGGGAACCAGTTCAGCGAAGTGCCGCCGGCAAACACCACGATCAGGAACATCGCGAACAGGAACGCCGGCATGGCGTAGCCGATCACGATGGCGGTGCTGCTCCATACATCAAAGCTGCTGCCGTGGCGCACCGCCTTGCGTATCCCCAAGGGGATCGACACCAGGTAGGTAATCAAGGTGGCCCACAGGCCGAGGGAAATGGTGACAGGCATTTTTTCCAGGATCAGGTCGATCACCGTCGCGCCGCGAAAAAAGCTGTTGCCGAAGTCCAGTCGGGCGTAGCTCTTGAGCATCAGCCACAGACGTTCCGGCGCAGGCTTGTCGAAGCCGTATTGTTTTTCGATGTCCTTGATCAGTTTCGGGTCCAGGCCGCGGCTGGCCCGCGAGCCGCTGATGCCTTCGCCGGCAGCGCCTGCCACGCCGCCGCCGCCAATGCCTTGCAGGTGGGCAATGGCTTGTTCGACCGGGCCGCCCGGCGCGGCCTGCACGATGACGAAATTGACCAGCAGGATGATCACCAGGGTCGGGATGATCAGCAGCAGGCGTCGCACGATATAGGCAAACATCAGCGCGCGCCCCCGCGTTTTTCCAGCTTGGCGCGCATCTGTTCGTTTGTCAGCGGCGTCGGGCTGACTTCCCACCAGGTTTCCAGGGCTTCATCGTTTTTCGCCTCGATGGCCGGGCGGCCGAAGCGGTTCCACCACGCCGCGGAAGTGCCGGGCGGGTAGTAGTTGGGAATCCACAGGTAGTTCCATTGCAGCACCCGGTCCAGCGCGTGGGCGTAGGTGAGCATCTGCGCCTGGGTATCGGCCTTGACCAGGCCCTTGACCAGGCTGTCGACGGCCGGGTCCTGCAGCACCATGTAGTTGTTGGCTCCCGGATCGAACGCGGCGGCGGAACCGAAGAAGTTGTACAGCTCCATGCCCGGCGATGCCGTGACCGGAAAGCCGGTGACAATCATGTCGTAATCCCGTGCCATCAAGCGGTTGACGTATTGGGAGGCGTCGATGCGGCGGATATTCAAGGTGATACCGATTTGCGCCAGGTTGCGTTTGTACGGCAGCAGCAGACGCTCCACACCCGCCTGGGCATTGAGGAAGGTGAACTCCAGCGGCTCGCCCTCGGCGTTGACCAGTTTGTCGCCGTCAGGCTTCCAGCCCGCCTGTTCCAGCAGGGCCAGGGCCTGCAACTGCTTGTCGCGGATCACACCGCTGCCATCGGTGACGGGGGCCTTGAACACCTGGGTAAACACTTCATCGGGAATCTGCCCGCGCAGGGGTTCAAGGATCGCCAGTTCTTCCCGGGTCGGTAACTGGGTGGCGGCAAGCGGGCTGTTGGAGAAAAAGCTCTGCTGGCGGATGTACAGATTGCGCATCATCTGCCGGTTGGCCCATTCGAAATCCCACAGCATGGCCAGGGCCTGGCGTACACGGCGGTCCCTGAACATCGGCTTTTGCACATTGAACACATAGCCCTGGGCCGGTTGCGGCATCTCCTTGGCCAGATGTGCGCGCTGCAGGCGGCCATCGTCAAGGGCCGGGCCGTTATAGCCGATGGAGTAGCCGGTGGCGGAAAACTCCCGGTTGAAATCGTAGGCGCCGCCGCGCAGCACCTGGCGCGCCACTTCGGTGTCGCCGAAATACTCCAGGCTCAGGTGATCGAAGTTGTACAGGCCACGGCTGACCGGCAAATCCTTGCCCCACCAATCGGGGTCGCGGGTAAAGGTGATGGTATTGCCGGAGTCGATCTTGCTGACCTTGTACGGGCCACTGCCCAGCGGCGCTTCATAGCCGCCGCCGTTGGCGAAGTCGCGGGTCTTCCACCAATGCTCGGGAAACACCGGCAGGGTGGCGATATCCAGGGGCAGGGTGCGGTTTTCATTGCTGGAAAAGTCGAAACGCACCTGACGCTCGCTTTCGGTTTCGACATGCTTGACGTCGGCAAACAGCGTGCGAAAGCGCAGGCTGCCTTGGGTCATCAATAAATCGAAGCTGTAACGCACGTCTTCGGCGGTGATCGGTGTGCCATCGGCAAAACGCGCCTTGGGATTGAGATAGAAACGCAGCGACAGCCCATCGTCGGCGCGCTCCATTTTTTGCGCAACCAGGCCGTAGACGGTGTAGGGCTCATCCAGGGATCGCTGGGCCAGGGGCGCATACAGCCAGCCATCCACCTGGGACACACCGATGCCTTTGTCGATATACGGCAAAACATGGTCAAAGCGCCCGATCTCCAGGGCGGAACGGCGCAGGCTGCCGCCTTTGGGCGCATCCGGGTTGGCATAGTCGAAATGGCTGAAGCCGTCGGGATATTTGGCCGGCTCGCCGTACACCGTGAGGGAGGCTTGTGGTGCGGCGATCACGGCGGTGCCGGTCATGAACAGGACCAGGGTGATGCTGAACAGTTTTGGAAAAGCCAATCGCATTATCAGCCTTGAGCGCGGATGAACAAAAATAGAGAGCGGTACGTTAACGGCTTAAGCGTCGCCAGTCATCACATGCACAACGGCCCGCCAAATGGCGGGCCGTTGTTTACAGCATCAGCACGGACCGATCAGTCCTGGCGGCTGGTGACTTCCAGCAGGTGATAACCGAACTGGGTTTTCACCGGGCCTTGTACGGTATTGACCGGGGCGCTGAAGACGACGCTGTCGAATTCCTTGACCATCTGGCCCGGGCCGAACGAACCCAGGTCACCGCCTTGACGGCTGGACGGGCAGCTGGAGTTGGCTTTGGCGACTTCTGCGAAATCAGCGCCGCCTTCGATCTGGGTCTTGAGTTCGTTGCACTTGTCTTCAGTGGAAACGAGGATGTGGCGGGCGGTGGCTTTGGCCATGGGAAATAACTCCTTAAGTGAAAAACGGTGAGCCTACCGGATTCAGGCGGTTATTTCCCGGCAAAGTTCCACCGGCTTGCCTGACCGGGTGAGGAACGGCCTGGCATGCGCGATTCAGGCCAGAACGATGTAGTCGTTCTGCTGGACGATGGGGGCGTGCGGGCCCTTGACCAGATGGATATAGCGGCCGTCCACCAGGTCGATGGGCAGGCAGTCGTCGATGTCCATGACCGCGTCGGTGTGGGCCTGGGACCAGTGGCGCAACATCCGCTGCTTGCCCATGCTCATCGCTTCGCGCTTGTCGCGCGCGACCAGCAACAGGTAGTGATGGGCCTCGCCAAAGCTGTCGGCCTCATAACCGCCGAGGTTGATGAAATACAAGTGCGGTGCATCGGCGTGCGGCGCCAGTTGGCTGAATTCGACCTTCCAGCCGTCGACACCATCGACCGCCATCCACGAATCGATGTGCACGCCCTTGGGGCTGCCAAACCAGGCGTCGCGCAATTGCGGGTAGGTGGCTTGCAGCGTATCCGCCACGGCAAACGCCACATCGTGTACTTCGATCCGGGCCCTGGGATGCTTGCCCCCGAGCATGACAACAAACAGCATTGCGAGTGATTCCTGGCGAATGAGCAAAGGCCAACCATACTGCGATTGAACCCTTTTGTCCGGTCAATGCCACACTGTTAATTCGCCAATTCATCAGGAGGTTGTCATGCGCACCATCGATCTGGCCGGCGTTCCCGTCCCTGTCATCGGGCAGGGCACCTGGCGCATGGGCGAAGACCCGAACCGGCGCCGCGCCGAAGTTGGCGCATTGCAACTGGGCATCGACGAGGGCCTGACCCTGATCGACACCGCCGAAATGTATGGCGAAGGCGGTGCGGAAGAGGTGGTCGGCGAGGCTATAAAGGGCAGGCGCGACCAGGTATTCCTGGTGAGCAAGGTCTATCCGCATAATGCCAGCCGCACGGGCGTGCCCCGCGCTTGCGAAGCGAGCCTTCAGCGCCTGGGCACGGACTACATCGATCTGTACCTGCTGCACTGGCGCGGCCAGTACCCTCTTGAAGAAACGGTCGAAGCGTTCGAGCGTTTGCGCGAAGCGGGCAAGATCGGCCGTTGGGGTGTTTCCAATTTTGATGTGGCAGACCTGCAGGAACTGGCATCCCCCGTGTGTGCAACCAACCAGGTGCTCTACAACATTGAAGAGCGTGGCATTGAATTCGACCTGCTGCCGTGGTGGCAACAGCACCATTTGCCACTGATGGCTTACTGCCCTGTTGCCCAGGGCGGTGCGCTGTTGGCGAGCCCGACGCTCAAGCAGATCGCCCATCGTCATGAGGCCACTCCCGCGCAAGTCGCGCTCGCCTGGGTCTTGCGTCAGGACGGCGTGATCGCCATCCCCAAGGCCGTGACACCCGAACACATACGGCAAAACGCCGCCGCTGCGAAGCTGATATTGGACGAGCATGACCTGGACGCGATTGATCGCGTGTTTGGCGCGCCCAAGCGCAAGCACCCGCTGGCGATGGTGTAATGTCGGCAGGAACGGTGCCTTCCCTGGACCGTTCCCGCCTGCGCCGCAGTTAGCCGGCCACCGGACTGCGCCAGTCATCCGCGCCTGACGTGCCGGCTACTTCATGGGTCCAGACGATCTTGCGATAGCTGAAATACACGTCCTCCAGATGGGTGAAATGGGCGTTGTCCGGGTCCTGGCAATTGGGCATGCGCGACTGGATGTCCACAATCGTCGCGCCTTCCAGCTCAACGGTGAAGTAGTGCTCCTGGGTGCCTGCCGATGAGGTACGAAACCATTCCAGCCGGCATGACACCTCTTCCCCCGAGGTCAATGCGCTGAAAAGCAGGGGCGAGGACTTGTCGAAAACCTTGCTGATCATCAGCGGTTTGTGCACGCGCTGGCCGGTGGGCTGGCCCGATTGCGGATCGCGGGGAATGATCACCTGGTGCGCAAACGCCTGCACCAGGATCTGATCCTCATGGCCTTCCTGATAAATGTTCCCTACCGAGTCCTGGGTGAATGTACCTGCGGTAATCAAACCTTGTTTGACGCCGGTGATGGAGAGGTACGCGGGTGTTGGCATGACGGGTGTCCTTGTCTGATTGAGTAGGTGTTCCCGAACGGCGAGGTTGCCGGGCGGGCAAATGCCTATAACAAAAAGCGTGCCTGAAAGTGCGGGGGTCAATGAAATCAAGACGATAGAGTTGTAGGGTTTAATAGGTGGGAATGTAATGGTTTTTTTTGCAGTGTATTTTGTATTTAAGTTGCACGTAAGTGCGCAGCTAATTGCTCATGGTGATAAATGAGTGATTAAGCGCATATGGGGAGGGTTGGAGGTTTTTTCAGTTTATTAAGTGTGCAAAACATTGCGCAGGCTATGATTTTAGAGGCCTGTAGGAAATTCCTTAAGTCCCGATCTGCGGCTTGCTGGTTGTTTTTAGGGTGGCTAAGGTTCGTTCACTTCGTTGCGTTTTGAACGCAGGTCACGCGGAACTCTGGTACGTATTTTCTTGCGGTATCAAGTTTGCCTATTCAGCCTTATTAGTTGTGTGCGGCCCAAAATGGTTCATTCAGAAAAGCTCTGCGCTTATTACCAGGAACTCGCACGTACCCCTTGTTCGCCAGGGAACTTCGCCGGCAACGACGTGCGTTTTTCGAGTGAGTTTGAAGCCGTGGAAGCCGAGGTCGCCAGGACACAATCGATACATGGCGCGAGCCTGCCGGATTGGCAGCAGGTCTGCGAAATCAGCGAGCGCCTGCTGCGTGAGCAATCCAAGGATCTGCGCGTCGCTGTGTGGCTCACCTGGGCACTGCATCAGCGTGATTCATTTGCCGGGTTGCTGGCCGGCCTGGTTTTGCTGGTTTATCTCTGTGAGCATCACTGGGTGCAGGTTTATCCCACCAAGCCACGCACCCGCGTTGCCGCGTTGGGTTGGCTGGTGGCGCGCCTTGACCCGCTCTTTTCGCAAAACCTGTCGCTTGTCGACCAGTTGCCCATATTCCGGGCGTTGCATGACCACCTCGTGCGCCTTGATGAGCTATTGAACGAGTACCTGGGTGGCGACGCCCCGTTGTTGTTGCCGAGCCGGCGCCAACTGGCGCAGCGTCTGGCGCGCGCCACGCAAGGTGAAGTGAAGCCGGCGGGCATCGCGGGCGTCGTTGCCCAGGTCAGGCAGGCGAGCATGCGACCGCTCAAGCCTGAACCGTCCATCAGCAACGAAAAGGATGCCCACAAAGCGTTGCGCGCCTTACAGGAGCAGGGCCATACGTTATGTACCTGGTGGTTGCGCCAGAATGCCACCGACCTGCGGGCCCTGCGTCTGGGACGCACTCTGGCCTGGCTGAGCCTCGTCAACTATCCCGATGCCAACAGTGAGGGGTTGACGGCATTGCGCCCGCTGGCTCCCGACAAGCTTAAACGTTACCAGGATCGTCTCAACCACGGCCATCACGCCGAGCTGTTGCTTGAACTCGAGGCCAGTCTGGCGGGCGCATTGTTCTGGTTCGATGGGCTGCGCATGGTCTGGGAGTGCCTTGACGCCTTGCATGCGAGCCAGGCAATGGCCGAGCTGGAAATGAGTTTCGCGCTGTTATTGCAACGTTTGCCGAACCTGCCTGAATTGCGCTTCGACGACGGTACGCCGTTTGCGGCCCCGGCGACCTGTGAGTGGATCAGGCTCCACGTGATGTGCCATCTGCACAAACCCGAGCCTTTCAATGCTGTCGCCGATGTCGGCAGCGAACCTTGGGAAGCCGCCTTGCAGGCGGTCATGCCGAGTTTGCGCCAGGACGGGCTCAAGGCAGCAGTGGGCGTGCTCAAGCAAGGTTTGCAGAACGCGTGCGGTGAACGCGCATGTTTTCACTGGCGGCTGGCGCTGGCCAGGTTGTGTGTGGGGGCGGGCAAGCCGGACTTGGGCAGGATCCAGCTGGAACAGCTTGACCTCGAATTACAGCGCGCGGGCCTGGATCGCTGGGAGCCGGAACTGGCCCTGCACGTCAGTCGGCTGTTGTACCGCTGCTATGACCTGTTGCCACAAAGCCATGCCGTGCGCGAAAGCAAGGACGCCACGCACCGCCGGTTGTGCCAGTTCGATCTGGAAGCGGTACTCGAATAAAAATCATCAAAAGGAGAAACATCATGGCCAAAGACGGTTCGGTAGCACCCAAGGAACGTATCAATATCACCTTCAAACCCGCCGTCGGCGGTGCTCAGGAGGAGGTCGAGCTGCCGTTGAAACTGTTGGTGCTGGGGGATTTTTCACAACGCGAGGACCCGCGCAAGCTTGAGGACCGCAAGCCTATCGGAATCGACAGGAGCAGCTTCGACGAGGTGCTGGCCAAACAGGCCCTGAACCTGACGTTGAGCGTGCCCAATCGCCTTCAGGAAGAAGCTGACGTTGAAGATCTGGCGATTCAGGTCCGTATCAACTCGATGAAGGATTTCAACCCCGCCAACCTGGTCGAGCAAATACCGCAGTTGCAAAAGCTGATGGTGCTGCGAGAGGCATTGGTAGCGCTCAAGGGGCCGCTGGGCAACACCCCGAGCTTTCGTAAAGCCATTGAGCAGGCGCTGGCCGACGACGACTCCCGTACTCGGGTGCTGGCCGAGTTGGGGCTGAGCAGCGCCGATGCCGAACCCATTCAGTAAAAGGACACTGACACCATGACGACTACCCAGTACACCCCGAAGCCCCTGCCAAAAGCCACCGCCGAGTGCAGCATTCTCGACAGCATCATTGCCCAGACGCTGCTGAATGCCGATGACGAGGCGTACAGCATTGCCAAGCGGGGTGTGGCGGCGTTTATCGAAGAGCTGGTCAAGCCCCACAACCGCGAAGAACCGGTCAAGAAACGTCTGGTCGACCGGATGATCGCCGAGATCGATGCCAAGCTCAGCCGGCAAATGGATGAGATTCTGCACCACCCGGACTTTCAGGCACTGGAGGCGGCCTGGCGAGGCTTGCAACTGCTGGTCGAGCGCACCAACTTCCGTGAGAACATCAAGATAGAAGTGCTGAATGTCTCGCGGCAGGACCTGTTGGACGATTTCGAGGATTCCCCGGAAATTACCCAGTCGGGGCTCTACAAGCACATCTACAGTGCCGAATACGGCCAGTTTGGCGGGCAGCCGGTAGGGGCGATCATCGCCAACTATTTCCTGTCGCCCAGTGCGCCTGATGTAAAACTCATGCAATACGTGGCCGGTGTTGCCGGTATGGCCCACGCCCCGTTCATTGCGGCGGCCGGGCCAGGCTTCTTTGGCCTGGAAAGCTTTACCGGCCTGCCTGACCTCAAGGACCTCAGGGATCATTTCGAAGGCCCGCAGTTTGCCAAGTGGCAGAGCTTTCGCCAGAGCGAAGATGCACGCTACATCGGCCTCACGGTACCGCGTTTCTTGTTGCGCACGCCGTACGACCCCCTTGAATGCCCGGTCAAAACCTTTGCCTACCAGGAAACTGTGGTCAACAGCCACGAGCACTACCTGTGGGGCAATACGGCTTATGCCTTCGCTACGCGCCTGACCGACAGCTTCGCGCGCTTTCGCTGGTGCCCGAATATCATCGGCCCTCAGAGCGGTGGGGCGGTCGAGGACCTGCCGTTGCATCACTTCCAGAGCATGGGTGAGATTGAAACCAAGATTCCTACCGAGGTACTGGTTTCAGACCGGCGCGAATATGAGTTGGCGCAGGAAGGGTTCATCGCCCTGACCATGCGCAAGGGCAGTGACAACGCGGCCTTCTTCTCCGCCAGTTCCGTGCAGAAGCCCAAGACGTTCGGCATCAGTGAAGAGGGCAAGGCAGCCGAACTGAACTACCGGCTCGGCACCCAGTTGCCTTACATGATGGTGGTCAATCGTCTGGCCCATTACCTCAAGGTTCTGCAGCGTGAACAATTGGGCTCGTGGAAGGAACGGACCGACCTGGAGTTGGAGCTCAACAAGTGGATTCGCCAATACGTGGCGGATCAGGAAAATCCCAGTGCGCAAGTGCGCGGGCGGCGTCCATTGCGCGCAGCGCGCATTGTCGTCAGTGATGTCGAGGGTGACCCGGGCTGGTACCGCGTCAGTTTGAGCGTACGGCCGCATTTCAAGTACATGGGCGCGGATTTCACCTTGTCCCTTGTCGGCAAGCTCGACAAAGAATGAGACGAGGCCAGGGAATGCGCCACCACAACAGCCTTTTTGAGCGTCTTGAGCCCGACGCGCCCGCCAGCATGTGCCGCGTGACGTCCGTCGCCACGCACTTGACGAAAATGCTCAGCACCCGTGCAGGCAGCGTGCAGACGCTGCCGGATTACGGCTTGCCTGATCTCAATGACATGCGGCTCAGCCTGCATGAGTCGCTGACCCAGTCGCGCTTGCTGATCGAGCGCTTCATCCAGGCCTACGAACCACGACTGGTGGAGGTGCGCGTCAGGGTGCTGCCCCGCACGCATGAAACGTTGGCATTGGCATTTGCCATTGATGCCGGGCTGCTCATTGAAGGTGGCACCCAACCTGTTGTGTTTCATGCGCGCCTGACGGATGCAGGGCAGGTGGAGGTCTGCGCAGATGGCCTTTAACCACTATTTTCAAAGCGAACTCAGTGCCCTGCGGCAACTTGGGCGGCGCTTTTCAGAGCGCAATCCGGCCCTGGCACCGTTTCTCGCCGAGGCCGGTCAGGACCCGGATGTGGAGCGATTGCTGGAGGGCTTTGCATTTCTGACCGCGCGCCTGCGTCAGAAGCTGGATGACGAGCTGCCCGAATTGACGCATTCCTTGATGCATCTGTTATGGCCCAACTACATGCGGCCAATGCCAGCCCTGAGCATCCTGCAGTTCGACCCGTTGAAATGTGCCGGCCCCAGCGTTCGAGTGGTACGGGATACCGCGGTGGAAAGCCTGCCCATCAAAGGTGAACGTTGCCGTTTCAGAACCTGCTATGCCACCGAGGTCATGGCGTTGCAACTTCGGAGCCTGGATTACACCTGCCAGGGGGCAGTGGACTGGCTGGACCTGCGCCTGGCCCTGAGCGCAGAGGGCAATTTCAGTGCGTTGGCATTCGATTCGTTGCGCCTGCACCTGGCTGGAGACCGTCATGTCAGCCAAGGCCTGTACCTCGGCTTATTGCGCCATCTGGACGGTATTCATCTGCACCTGCTGGACCAGAACGGTTTGCCGGTCAAGGGCGTCGATGATCAGCCTGCGACGCTACGGCTCAGCGCCAGCCAGGTCCGGCCGGTGGGTTTTGCACAGGAACACGCACTGATTCCTTACCCGCAAAACACCTTCTGTGGTTATCGCCACCTGCAGGAATATTTCACGTTCCCCGAAAAGTACTTGTTTGTCGATATCGAAGGGTTGGCTGCGCTCCATCGGTTTCCCCAGGAGGTGCTCAAGCAGGCACACGCCATGGTGCTGCGCTTCGAGCTGCGCGGGCAGGGCCGTGCGCTTGCGCGTCCCACACTGGACAACGTGAAGCTGTACTGCACGCCTGTCGTCAACCTGTTCAATCAGGATGCGATACCCATTCGGCTGGACGGAAAACAGGATGAGTACCTTCTGTTGCCGGGGGAATACTCCCCGGGGAACGCCGCTGTGTTTTCGGTTGACCGTGTTACCGGCTGGCGCCCCGGTGGCTTGGGGTATCAGACGTACGTGCCCTTTGAATCGTTCGAGCATGACGGTGCTCTGCAGACTACGGGCGCGATCCCCAGCTTCAGTATCCGTCAACGGCCTTCGGTACAGCATGACGGGCTGGCCACCTGGATAGGGTTTGGCGGACGCCGCGAGGAGGGCCCGGAAACCCTGTCGATCGAGCTGACGTGCACCAATGCCGGACTGCCGCGCCAGTTACGGGCCGGTGAAATCAACCAGCCCGGCGAGCACACCCCTGAGTCCTTGACGTTTCGCAATATCACCGCGCCAACCGCCAGTTTTGCGCCGCCGCTGGACCAGGATTATCTGTGGAAGCTGATCAGCAACATGTCGCTCAATTATCTCTCACTGACCGATATCAACGCGCTGAAGGTGATTCTCGAAGCCTACGATTTGCCTCGCTATCACGATCGCCAGGCGATGAGCGTCAGTCGCAAGAAATTGGGCGCGCTGCGCGCCATCCAGCATGAAGCGGTTGACCGCTTGCACCGTGGCCTGCCGATTCGCGGATTGCGGGTGGACCTGACGGTGGACCCCATGGGGTTTGCCGGCCAAGGCGACCTGTTCGTGTTCGCTTCGGTCCTCAATCAGTTTTTTGCGCTGTACGCCAGCCTCAATTCCTATCACGAGTTGCGAGTTATCAGCACACAAGGAGACGTGTATCTATGGCCGTTCCAGATGGGGCAGCAACCCCTGCTTTGACCGAGCTTTGCCGTGTCATCCGCGAATACACGCTATTCCAGGCGGTGGTGCAGGTGGTTGCATGTTTAAGCCGGGCTCATCCACGGCTGGATGAGGATGCGCTGTACGACCTGCTGGAATTCCAGGCCAATCCAGGCCTGGGGTTTGCGGGACACGATATTGACCGTGTGGAGTTTTTTACGGAGCACGGGACCTTGCGGGCGCGCCTGCGCATCAATGTGCTCGGGTTGTTCGGCGCGGGTTCACCCTTGCCTGCGTTTTATGCTGAGCAGGCATTTGCGGAGCGGACAGGTGGCAATCCCACGCGGGATTTTCTCGATATGTTCCACCACCGACTGCACCGTTTGATGTTACCGATCTGGCGAAAATACCGTTACCGGGCCTGTTTTCAACAGGGTGCCAGTGATGCGTTTTCACAGCAGATGTTTGCGCTGATCGGCCTCGGCAGTCAGGCGATCCGGAACGCCTCGCGTCTCGATTGCAAGCGCTTGCTGCCTTACCTTGGGCTTCTGAGTCTGCGAACGCACTCGGCTGCGCTGATCGAGACCGTGCTGCGGTACTACTTCAAGCATGCCCCGGTGTTCATCGAACAATGGGTCGAGCGCAGGGTGGATCTCGCGCAGTCGCAGCGCAATGACTTGGGCCGCGCCAACTGTGCGCTTGGTCAGGACCTTGTGCTGGGACGCCGGATCGCTGACCGCAGCGGCAAATTCAGGGTGCATATCACTGCGTTGGATTGGCAGCGTTTTCACGATTTTCTCCCCACGGGAACGGCGTATGCCCCGGCGTGTTCGCTGGTGCGTCTGACCGCGCCGGACGCGCTGCAATTTGACCTGCGCCTGGTGCTGGCGCCCGACGAAATCCGGGCGCTGCACATCGGCGCGAACAATGTGTGCCGCCTGGGTTGGACCAGTTGGCTGGAACATGAGCGAGCAGAGGGTGCGATCACGCTCGCCGGGCATTTTCATTAAGGATTGATGCGCATGATTAATGTTGACCTGCAACAACTGATCCGTACCTTGACGGACCAGACCCGCCGGGACCTGACGCGTGCTGCCGAGCGCTGCATGACCAGAGGCGGTCATGAAGTATTGGTGGAGGATCTGCTCCTGGCCTTGCTCGAGCATCCCGCTGGGTTGATGGCCAAGGCATTGTCCGATGCCGACGTTCCCATGGGTGAACTGCAAGCAGCCTTACAGCCCAGGAGTGAGCAGAGCGCTACACGCAACCCGGTGTTAGCCCGGGCCCTGGTGCTGTGGTTACAACAAGCGGTGATGGTTGCGCACGTGGAGTTGGGTCAACGTTTTGTCGATCATGGTGCGCTCTTGCTGGCACTTTTACAGCATCCGCTGGAGCACGCCGGCAGCAGGTATTACGCTGTGCTCAGCCGACTGGACAGCACCAGACTGCGTGATTTCCTGAAGAGCCAGCCCTGCGAGAATCAGCCGATTGCCAACGAGTCGCTGTTGCAGCGCTTTACCCATGACCTCACCCGACAGGCCCGTGAGGGCCGGATAGACCCCGTGCTGTGTCGCGAGCGTGAAATACGTCAGCTGATCGATATTCTGCTGCGGCGGCGCAAGAACAACCCGATTCTGGTGGGGGAGGCTGGGGTAGGGAAAACGGCGATCGTCGAAGGGCTTGCGTTGCAGGTCGTTGCTTTGCAGGTACCCGATGCCCTTAAAGCGGTTCGCGTGCTGACCCTCGATATGGGCTTGCTGCAAGCGGGGGCCAGCCTCAAAGGGGAATTCGAGCGGCGCCTCAAAGGGGTGATTGATGAAGTGAACGCATCACCGGAGCCGGTGATCCTGTTTATCGACGAAGCCCATACCCTGATTGGCGCTGGCAGCCAGCCGGGAGGCCTGGACGCGGCCAACCTGCTCAAGCCGGCGCTGGCTCGCGGCGCACTGCGTACGATTGCCGCCACCACCTGGTCGGAATACAAGCGGTACATCGAAAAGGACCCGGCCTTGGCGCGACGCTTCCAGCCGGTACTGGTCGAGGAGCCTGGTGTCGAACAGGCAGTATCGATTCTGCGGGGGCTGGTACCTGCCTATGAAGCGAGTCATGGCGTGTACGTGCGTGATGATGCGGTGGTGGCGGCCGCTCGCATGAGCGCACGCTATCTTGCAGGCCGCCAGCTGCCGGACAAGGCAGTGGACGTGCTGGACACCGCCTGTGCCAGTGTGCGTGCGCGTCAGGCCATGCCGCCGCAGGCATTGCAGGCGCTACGCGCCGAACTGATCGAGGGCCAGCGGCAGGCGCGGGCGCTGGAGCGAGACGCCGAGCTCGGTTTGCCCGTGGATGCCCATTCCTTGCAGGCGTTGAAGCTGCGCCTGGAAACCCTCGAGCACGAGCGCCTGACACTGGAGCGGGACTGGCTTGAGCGGGGTGGGCAAGCGTTGGTGAAACCCGAGGTATGCCCGCGTGGCGTTGCCCAGGTCATCAGCGCGTGGACCGGTATTCCCATTGAGCAACTGGCCCTCGAACCGAACGAAAAAGTCCTGGGTTTTGCCGAAGCCTTGCGCGCCCGCGTGCTAGGTCAGGAGCACGCAGTGCAGGCCCTGGATCGTGCCTTGCGCGCGGCCGCCGCAGGGCTTGAGAAGGTCGATGCACCTGTCGGGGTGTTTCTACTGGTGGGGCCAAGCGGTGTCGGCAAGACCGAAACGGCACTGGCGCTGGCCGATCTCTTGTACGGCGGTGAGCAGTTCGTCACCACGATCAACATGTCGGAATACCAGGAGCAGCACGCGCTTTCCCGATTGATCGGTGCGCCACCGGGTTATGTCGGTTATGGCGAGGGTGGGGTATTGACCCAAGCCGTACGCCAGCGTCCCTATTCGGTGGTCCTGCTCGACGAGGTGGAGAAAGCCGACCCGCAGGTGCTGAACCTGTTTTACCAGGTCTTCGACAAAGGCCGCGCCAATGATGGCGAGGGGCGGGAAATCGACTTTCGCAACACCGTGCTGCTGATGACTTCCAACCTGGCAAGCGACTGTATCAACGCGCTTTGCGCAGGCGGTCAACGACCTGACCCCCAGGTGCTGCAAGACGCGATTTACCCGGTACTGCGGGCCCACTTCAAGCCCGCATTGCTCGCCCGCATGCGTGTCGTACCGTATTACCCGATCGGGGAGAAGGTACTGCACGAGGTGGTCGCACTCAAACTTGCGAGCCTTGGCCAGCGGCTGTACCAGCGCCAACTGGCGTTCACCTGGTCTGATGAGTTGGTTGCGCACATGACCGAGCGTTGCGCCGACAGCGACAGCGGTGCGCGGTACATCGACCAGTGGATCGAGCGGCATTTATTACCGCAGATGGTGGATGGCCTGCTCGGCGCCATGGCCGTGGACGCGCCGGTTGCCTCGGTGCATGCCCGATTGGATGGCAACGGTCTGCCTGTCTGTGAGTTCAGCCAATGACGGGAGGAAGCCTTGAGCAACTGCCTGACCCGCTTGCCCATGCCAGCGCCTTGCTCGACTGTTTCACGCGAATAGGCCTGGACACTGACGTCGCTTCATTGCCCGGTGCGTGCGTTTCAGCTTCGGCACACATAAGCCACTGTGAACTCAGCCAGCTGTACCGGCTTGATGAAGCGACTGGTCGGCTTGATCTGATCGCCCAGCACCTGACCACGACGCCTGTGCTGGCGGTTGCGGCTGCGGGTATCGATCTGCAACAGGTGGCTTTGCTGCGCGACACAGTGGACCACGGCGCCGCCATCAGTGTGGATGATGTGCAAAGCAGCCCCTACGACACGGCTTTTTTGCCAGCGCTCGCGTCACCGTGGCGCACCCTGTTGAGTGTACCGCTGTTCAACCGCCTCAACGCGGTCACTGGCGTGCTGCTATGCGCCGCTCAACGCCCGGCCGCGTTACGAGGTTACGCGTGCTCGCTGGGCCAGTTCGGCAGCTTCGCCTTGCACCAATTGGCCCTGCTGCGCAGTCTGCGGTGGGTGCCGGCTGTTGCACCGCAAGGACGCGAAGTCCCGGCGACCGTTACCTATGGCCTGATTGGCAGCAGCGCAGCGATGGTGCAAACCTGCCAATTGATCAGCAAGGTGCTGCATACCCCTTATACCGTCCTGCTGCGCGGAGAAACCGGCACCGGCAAAGAAGTGGTGGCTCGGGCCATCCACTTGGCGGGGCCGCGTGCGGCCAAGGCGTTCGTGGTGCAGAACTGCGCGGCGTTCCCGGAAGGCTTGTTGGAGAGTGAGCTGTTCGGCTACCGGAAAGGCGCGTTCACCGGTGCCGAGCGCAATTATGCCGGGCTGTTCGACGCCGCCCATGGCGGCACCTTGCTGCTGGATGAAATCGGCGATATGCCGCTGTCCCTGCAAGCGAAGCTGTTGCGGGTATTGCAGGAAGGCGAGATTCGCCCGTTGGGTGCCAGTGCCGCGCATAAGGTTGATGTGCGCATCATCGCGGCCACTCACCGCGACCTGGCGGCCATGGTCGCCGAAGGCAGTTTTCGCGAAGACCTTTATTACCGGCTTGCCCAGTTCCCCATCCGGTTGCCCGCCTTGCGCGAGCGGGACGGAGATGTGCTGCAACTGGCACGGCATTTCGCCGACAAGGCGTGCGCAAGCCTGGGGAGGACGCCTGTGCAATGGTCCAACATCGCCCTTGATCAACTCTCGAGTCATTCCTTTCCCGGCAACGTGCGTGAGCTCAAGTGCCTGGTGGAGCGAGCCGTTCTGTTGTGTGACGACAACGTGATTCTGCCGGTACACCTGTCGCTGCCCCAGGCGTCGGTAGCGAACTCCGCTGATGATGTAACGCTGCGCCAGCGCATGGAGCGGGTAGAGCGGGTGTTCCTGCTCGATTGCCTGCACAAGAATCGCGGCAACCGCACCCGTACGGCGCGTGAGCTGGGTGTTGCACGGCGCACGCTGCTGTACCGACTTGCGCGCTTGAACATTGCCTGCGGCGATGCCAGTGGGGAGCGTTGAATGGTGCACCTGAAGATTGTCCGGATCAGCGCCGCCGCCACCGATAGGCATCGACGCGCCTTTTCAACGAGGAGAAACCTGATGCTTGATCGTCCCTGGCACCTTGTCGTGCTTGTGGTGTGTCTGCTCGGCGGTTGTAACGCCAACTATGTATTCGATGACGCCCAATACCGGCCTTTGGGTGAGCCTCAGGCGGTGATCCGTGGGCGCTGAACAGAGGAGGGAGCCTGACCATGCAACTGATGCTTGAAGTATGTGAGGCCGCAGGCGCCAGTCCTGCGTGCACGGTGCGCAAGGTGTTTGACGGCGTGGGCGGCGTGATTGGCCGTGGCTCCGGCTGTGACTGGGTAATCCACGATCCCAGCCGCTTGCTCTCCAGCCACCATGCCCTGGTGGGCTGTCGGGAAGGACGTTACTTCCTCACCGATATCAGCAGCAACGGTATCGGCATGCCAGGCAGTGGCGAACGACTGCGCAAGGGGCAGGCGCGATTGATCGAGGATGGCGACGTGTTCGAGCTGGGAGCGCTGTCGGTACGCGCCCGGTTGATGGAACCCGCTCAGCCCTTCGATGAGCAGCCGGTCATCACGGGTGTACCGATTCCCGATGATGCTTTCCTGGCGCTGGACCCATTGCAGGCGCTGGACCTTGAGCACCTGCGGCTTAGCGTCTCGGATGAACTGCTGGCGTTGAGCGCGGGCGTCGGCGAGCTCGGAGCATGGGCGGATCGGCATGCCGCCGACCGCGAGCATGTGGCAATACCACGCCGGGTCGAGCCCGTCACAGCGATACCTGTGGTTGAGCCGGTCGCGATGGCAGCGTTGTCCGACGACGCCTTCTGGATAGCGTTCGCGGCGGCGCTGGGGTTTGACCTGGGCAGGCTTGACAGCGCCGCCCGAGAGGCGCTGGCGATCAAGGTGGCGCGCTTGTTTCGGCTTGAGGTGGAACGGCTGCAAAGCAGCCTGCGCACCTGTGAAGCATTGCAAGGCGAACTGGCAACGCTGCCTGCCGACGTGTTGGGCACCGCCCGGAACCCCTTGCACAGTTGTGTCGATACCGACGCGGCCGTGACCGCGATATTGGACATGGCGGCGGCAGCCCCGCTGTCTGGCGAACAGGCTATAACCCAGGCGCATCGGGCGCTTCAAGCGCATCAGGTCGCGTTGCTGAGCGCCTGCCGAAGTGCGCTGCGTAACGCGCGAAGCGCTTTCGCGCCAGGCCATTTACTGGAGTGCACCGAATTTCAGGACGCAACTCCCCGATGGTGTTCCGACGGTGCGCGCTGGCGGGCATACCTGCGTCACTACCGGCGCACGGCAGCGGATGAGCGGTTTGACGAGCGACCGCTGGGCAGCGACTTCGTCAGGGCCTATGAGGAACAGGTGCGCCTGATCTCAACCCTGCACAGCGATTATCCAGGATGACGTTCATGTCTCGAGCCACCCTCATATCTGCGTTGCTCATGCTCGGCCTGTTGACTGGCTGCAGCGCCCTATCGCCTTTCTCGACGTTGACCAAACTGGACCTGGTACTGACCGCCAATGAGCACCTCAACCCGGACCTTCATGGTCGACCTTCGCCGGTCGTGCTGCAGCTGATTGAACTGCGCCATGGCGCTGCCTTTGAGAACGCCGACTTCTTCAGCCTGTATGACAACGCCGAGCAGGTATTGCCAAAGGATTGGGTGAGCAGTGAGGAAGTTGAACTGCGCCCGGGCGATCGACTGGTACTCAAGTTGAGGATCGAACCAGGCAGTCATTTTGTGGGCGTGCTGGCGGCCTATCGAGACTTGCCGCACGTTCAATGGCGGCTGCTCGTTCCGCTCACCGCCCAGCAACTGAACCGGGCCGAACTGGTGCTGGACCAGGACGGAATACGGCTGGCCGACCCGCGTTCCGACAAGGAGGTGCAGTGACATGCACGTACATAAAGTCATCTGGCAGGAAGGCATGCTGTTGCGGCCACAGCACTTGCAGCACAACGACCGTCATTACCAGCAACAGCTCAACCAGACGCGTTTGCTGGGCCCTGATGCCTGGGGGTTCCTCACGCTGGAGCTCGATGTGCAGTACCTCAACCTCGGCAAGCTGGTGGTCACTCAGGCCAGCGGTGTGTTGCCGGACGGCACCCTGTTCGTCCACGGTGCCGCCATGGAACCCCTGGTATTACAGGTGCCCGCCAACGCCGGGGAACAGGCCGTTTACCTGGCGCTATTGCTGGCGACCGACAATCAGATTGAAGCCCGTCAACCGGAGCAGGTCGATGTCATGGCGCGCTACCTCAGTTGTGAAGTGGAGGTAGGCGATTCGAATGCCGGGACCGACTCTCGTTGCCGGATTCAGTGCGCGCGGCCTGATTTGCGTCTCCTGCTGGGTGAGCAGCACAGGGAGCAGGGTTTCGTCACGCTCAAGGTCGCACAGGTGCTGGAGTCTACCGATGTGGGCGGCGTGCGCCTGGACGCGGCGTTCGTCCCTACATTCATTTTTATGCAGGACCGCGGGTATGTAGCCTCTTGTCTCAAGGAGGTGATCGGCTTGCTTGCATCGCGAGGGGATGCCATCGCGACCCGGATCAAGGGGGAGGGCACCGCCGCCGGCACACAGGTCGGCGATTTTCTGATGCTGCAAGTCATCAATCGTACCGAGCTTGCGCTGCGCCATTGCTTGAGCCAAGCCCGGGTTCGCCCTGAGGCGGTATTCCGCGCACTGCTGGCGCTGCTCGGCGAGTTATCGACGTTTGCCAGCGATAGCAGGCGCGCCGAGCTGGATGTGCATTACCGGCACGCTGACCAGGGGGCGAGCTTTCGTGGGCTGATGGAGGCTGTCCGTGGGGTGCTGTCGGTCGTGCTGGAACAACACTCTGTCGAGTTGACGCTGCAACAGCGCCAGTACGGCGTATTGGTTTGCCCGATAAGCGACTTGAAATTGCTGGAAACTGCGACGTTCATTCTGGCGGCCACCGCGCAGTCTGATTCGGAGCAATTGCGCCAACGCCTGCCAGCGCATCTGAAAGTCGGCCCCGTTGAGCGCATACGCGAACTGGTCAACCTGCACCTTGCGGGTATCAAGGTCAAGCCATTGCCCGTAGCGCCGCGCCAGATCCCGTTTCATGCCGGCAAGACTTATTTCATGCTGGATATGACTGCCCGCGACATCGCGCAACTGCAGCAGTCGGGTGGGTTCGCTTTCCATGTGGGGGGCGAGTTTTCCGCACTTGAGCTGACCTTCTGGGCCATCAGGAATTGAATGCCATGGACAGTGAATATTTTCAGGATGAAAAAACCGTCCTGCTCGACCGCGACGGCCATGGGCCCGCACAAGGCTCGCTTACGCAGTTCCCCTCACCGCCACGCTACGAGCAGTTGCAGGATCGGATGATCTACGCGAGCCAGGCGTTGGGCGCACACCGCTTCACAACAACGCTCAATCCGCTGGTAGTCGCAGCTTGGGAGGTATTGTCGCAAGTGGTCCAGCTCAAGGACTGCTCCGGTCGTGAAAACCTCGTCACGATCAACGATCGATTGTCATCAGCGGTGACTCAGTTCGAAACCCGCGCCTTGCAGGAAAGCGTTGAAAACACTCAGGTCATGTCGGCGCGCTACGTATTGTGCAGCCTGATCGATGAAGCAGTCGTCACCACGGCGTGGGGTGCTCGAAGCGACTGGTCGAAGATGAGCCTGTTGAGCCGCTTTCACCACGAGACGTTTGGCGGCGAGAAGGTCTTCCAGTTGCTCGAACGCCTGGCGCGAGACCCGGTAAAACACGTGGCGATGCTGGAGCTGGTGTACCTGTGCCTGGCCCTGGGGTTTGAAGGAAAGTTTCGAGTGATGGAGCGGGGGATGCTGCATCTCGAGGCCGTTCGCGATGGCCTGTATCGACAGATCCGGCAGGTGCGTGGCAACCCATCGTCGGCGCCGGTTTTACCGGTCGGGCAGGCGCATGCGCGGCGCAAGCGCATACGCGTCATGCCTGCCCGCTGGCTTGTTGCCTTAACGCTGTGCTGCTTGCTCGCGATGTACGCGGGGTTCTCCTGGGTGTTGGCGCGAGAAAGAGCGAGCGCGCTGCAGAATCTTCAACTTTCGGCGTCGCAGCTTACCCGGACGCCCTTGTAAAACGCAGGGAGCAATGAATGAACGCATTCTTCAAGGGCGCGGGCGCCGTGCTGGGCAGAGTTTGGGTCTGGAGCCTGATACTGGTGCTTTCCTGCGCTGTACTGGTGTGGTGTGTCGGACCGCTGCTGGCCGTGGACAATTACCGATTCTGGCAGGGCGCGGCTGCCCGTCTGGTCACCATCAGCGTTTTGTTTCTGCTGTGGGGGTTGGCGATGGTCCTGGCGGGCGGACGCCGGGCTGCCGAACTTCAGCGGCGGGATTCGCCAACGACTCAACCGTCATTGAAAGCGGTCGAGGACGAGTGCAAGCACGTCCATGGCCGCTTCAAGGAAGCGTTGCACCGGTTGAAAACGTCCCCTCGCTATGGCGAGCGCAATGCGCGTTGGCGCCATGATTTACCCTGGTACCTGCTGATCGGTGAACCGCGCAGTGGCAAGACTCAGTTGCTGGAAGCAGCCGGGTTGCAGTCGCCGCTCGATCGGATGGACACAGGGTCGACGGACAGCGGCGCCCATTGTGACTGGTACTTCGCTGACGAAGGTGTGCTCATCGATACGCCGGGGCGCTACCTGGTTCAACCCGACCGTTCGGTGGATGCCGCCGGCTGGACCATGCTGCTGAACAGGCTGAGGTGGCGGCATCGAGTACGTCCGCTCAACGGCGTGGTGGTGACGCTGTCGGCAGACAGGCTTCTGAGCGCTAACGAGCACGACCTGGAGCAAGCGGCACGCCACGTGCGTTCGCGTTTGCAGGAAATCCAGCAACTGCTGCATGTGGATGTGCCCGTCTACCTGGTGTTGACCCAGGCGGATCGACTGTCAGGGTTCACCGAGTACTTCGGCTCACCCTCATCGGGCGATGTCGATGCAGTGCTGGGCCAGCCCCTGGAGGCTGACAAGACGGGTAATGACATCACCCAGGTTCGCCAGGCATTCGAGCAGTTGCTACAACGTTTGCACAGTGAATTGATCGAACGGTTACACCAGGAACGCGATGTCGAGCGTCGGCGGCGGATGCTCGATTTTCCCGAACAGGCGGCACGAATGGGCGAGCATTTGTGCCTGTTCATCGAATGGGTGTTCTGCGCTCATCGCTACCAGCGCATCAACGGTTTACGTGGGTTCTACCTGACCTGTGCCAGTGACAGGCGCAGCCATTTCGTGCAGGGTTTGTTCAGCCAGGTGATCTTTGCCGAGGCGGATCTCGCCGCGTTACAGAGCAGCGAGCGACAGCGCATCTGGCGGCGCAACGGGTTGCTGGGCATTGCCGCTGCGCTGGTGCTGGCGTGTGCCGGTGGGCTGTGGATGCACAGTTACACGATTAATCAACAGCGTTTGACTCACATCGCTGCTCTCAGCGCACCCGTTGCGCCAGATCGCGACGAAACCTTGACGCTCCTGGCGCTGCTGGACGCGCGTTGGGCGGCGACCCGGGTATTTCCCCCGGCAGGCGACACGCCGCTGATCGAACGCGCCGGCCTGTATCAAGGCGAGGTCAGCCGTCCAGGGGTGTCACGCGCCTATGAGCAAGCATTGCAGCAGCGACTGCTGGGCCGCACCGCTGCCCTGCTGGAAGAGCAGGTACGCGCCAGCCTTGGCGATCGGGAGCGCCTGCTCGACAACTTGCGTGCGTACCTGATGCTCAATCTGCGTGAGCGGCGTGATACCACATGGCTGGCGCAGCATATGGCGAGCTATTGGTCGCTGCGATTTTCCGGTGATATGCCGGTACAGAAGCGCCTGAATGAACACTGGGCGCGATTGCTCGAGCAGCCGTTTTCAGCGCCACTCAATGACGAACTGATAGCCCAGGCGCGTGCCGCGCTGCGGGGAGAGTCACTGGCCGATGTGGTGTATCGGGTACTGCGTGAACAATCGCGTGACCTGGAGCCGTTGCGCCTGGCTGAGGGCAAGGTATTCGCCGCCATCGAGTCCTCGGTTCCTGGTTTCTACACCAAAAGGTACGTGCAGTACTTCGAAACTCAGGGCCCCAGGCTGGTGAACGCCATCGCTCAGGATAATTGGGTACTGGGAGAAGGCACTGACTTGAGCGGCCAGGATTTGCAGCGCTTGATGACCGAACTGCAACAGCGCTACTTCAGCGAATACGCCCAAGCCTGGAGCGACGCCCTCGGGCGCGTCAGGCTGCTGCCAACCGACAGTTTGCGCGAGGATACTGAACGGCTCGCGGGGTTGACGTCGGCGCAATCACCGGTACTTCTGTTATTGCAGCAGCTCCGTGAGAACACCCGGTTACTGCCGGGCCTGGAACTGCCGGCAACGCTGGCTCAGCCCTCAGGTGCGCTGGGCACTGTCGCCAAGGCCGCGTTGGCGCAGGGGCAGGCCAGCCTGGGCGACTCGTCTCGCCGGGCCTTGCAGCGGCGTTTTGAACCGCTGCATCAATTGCTGGACGAGCAGCAGAACCCGGGCGTCGAGCTGACCCGAGGGCTGCGCCTGCTCGACCAATTGCACCTGCAATTGGCGGCGCTGAACCGTGAGGGTTCGCCGGAGCAGGCGGCTTTTTTGCGGGCCAAGCGGCGTATGGATGGCCAGCAGGATGTATTGAGCGACCTGCGTGAGGCGGCCACCCGTTTGCCGCCTCCGCTGGCCGGTTGGTTCGAAGGCATTGCCGAAGAAACCTGGCGCCATGTGCTGGACCAGGCCTATGCCCACATCAATCAGCACTACCAGAGCGAGGTGCAGAGCCTTTACGCCAGGACGATTCGCCAACGCTATCCGTTCAGCGCCCACGCCACGAGTGATGTGGCCCTTGAGGATTTTCGCGAATTTTTCAAACCCCAGGGCGTTCTGACGCGTTTTTACGAGGCTTACCTGCGCGCCTTTGTCAGCGCGGATGGCACTCGCTATCGGCTGCGCGGACTGGACGGGCAAGGTTTGCCCATCTCGCGCTCGCTGCTGGATCAACTGACGAAAGCCCAAGTTATCCGACGTGGTTTTTTCACCGAAGAGCAGGGCGAGCTGGCCGTGCGTTTTACCTTGGCGCCCTACAGCCTGGATCAGTCCGTCAACCGGGCGACCTTGCGATTGGGTGGAAAGCAGCTGGAATACCGGCACGGCCCGATCATACCCATAGCGTTCCGCTGGCCCATCGAAGCGGATAACGGTCGTGCCAGCCTCGTACTGGAGAGAGGCGCCGAACTGCGGCCCCTGGGTATCGAGAAGAACACCGGCGCCTGGTCGTTGTTCCGGTTTTTCGACCTGCTGCAGCGAGAGCCTGCCAGTGGCGGCAACGCACAGATCATCAAGGCCGACCTGGCCGGGCTGCGCGCCAATTACCTGCTGACGAGCCAACGAACACCCAGCCCATTTGAGATGGACAGGTGGCGCAGCTTCCGCCTGCCGGAGCAACTGTGAGTCCGATGCGCCCATGGCGCAGTGCCGGGCGTACACAGCGCGGGCAGTCACGGCCACGCAATGAGGATGCCTTGCTCGATTGCCCGCAACTGGGCTGCTGGGCCGTGGCGGACGGCATGGGAGGGCACCGGCACGGCGATGTCGCCAGCCAGTGGGTGATCAGCAGCCTGGCTTCGTTGCCCGCGCGGGGCAGTCTTGATCAGCGGGTCAATGCGGTCCGGCAAAGCTTGCAGGGCGTCAACCAGCGGCTGGCGAATGCGCGGCGGGCGCCTGGCAGTGCGGTGACAGGCAGCACGGTGGTGACGCTATTGCTGGAGAACGGACGCGCAGCGTGTGTGTGGGCGGGGGACAGTCGCTGTTATCTGTGGCGCCAGCAGAGCCTGTATCAGCTTTCCAGGGATCATTCGTTGTTGCAGCGTCTTATGGACGAGCGTCGGTTGAGTGCAATGCAAGCTCGCGCCCACCCTGATGCCAAAGCCTTGACCCGTGCGGTTGGCGCGCACTCGCCTTTGCGGCTTGAGGTGCTGGAGCTCAGTACCCGCCCTGGCGATGTATTTTTACTGTGCAGCGATGGTCTCTACCAGGCACTCAGCCATGCCGAACTGGGCCTGGCGTTGAGTGCGGGCGGGCCGCGACAGGTGGTGGACAGACTGTTTGCCGGCGCGCTGCACACCCCGGCGCGCGATGACCTGACCGCAGTGGTGGTGCAGGCATGAATACAGGAACGACTCCGGTATTGCTTCTCGGCCGCTACCACCTTGAGCAGGTATTGGGCCGGGGCGGAATGGGCGTGGTGTACCGCGCGCGCGACCTGCTGCATGAGCAGTTCGGCGAACCTTGTTCAGGTGTGGCGCTCAAGCTGTTGGACGAGTCCTTGTCGGCGTGCCCGGATGCCCATGTCTTGCTGCACAGTGAGTTTGCGTTGTGTCGTCGCCTGCGACATGAACACGTCGTGAGGATGTATGCGTTTGAGGTGGATACTTGCAACCAGATCGCCTTTTTCACCATGGAACTGCTGCATGGCATGACGCTGGATCGGTTGCTTCTGGAGTATCCCGATGGAGTGCCTTGGGCCGAGCTGCAACCGATTGCCCTGCAACTGCTGGATGCGTTGGCTTACGCCCATCAACATGAGGTTCTGCATGGCGATATCAAGCCGACCAATGTCATGGTGGGAGAGGAGGGTGTGCGCTTGTTCGACTTCGGCCTTGGGCAGTCGATTGCGCAGACCGCGGCGCACTTGCCGAGTGTGAATCGCAGCCGGCTGAATGCCTGGACTCGCACCTACGCAGCACCCGAATTACTCGAGGGTGGCGCGTTGACCCCCGCAGCGGACCTCTATGGCGTGGCATGCGTTCTGTATGAGCTGGCCCAGGGGAGTCGCCTTGAGGATCGCCAACCGGGCCACGGACTGCCCCGGCCCAGGCATCTGCCCCGGCGCTGCTGGCCGGGACTGCACACCGCGTTGGCGCCGGACCCGCAACGCCGCACTCTGACGGCCGCAGAATTGCGCGAGGTCATCGGTTGCAAGCGGCCTTGCTGGTATGGCTGGCCGCAGCGTCAACCGCTCAAGTCATGCAGTTGGCAGTAGTCGGCCCAACTCATGCCGGCCATCTGCGCGACTTCCTTGTGCACCTCAAGGCGCTCGGCTTCGAAGGCTGCGCTGGACTCGGTTGTCAGCTTGAGGGTCAGCTCCCAGGCGAACAGGCCTTCGCGCTCGGCCTGCGCCTCGAACGCTTGATACAGAAGCTCGGTACGATACTGCGCCAGGCTTTCCCCTCTGGCTTGGGCTGCCAGGGGGTTGAGGCTGTCCAGCTCGGCGGCCACGTCCGGGTGTTCGCGCAGGAACCGGTCCAATGCGCGTTGATAGTTATCGCCAGGTGCTGACAACGCCAGGCCCTCAGTGAGAGGGATGGGTGTCGACGTCGGGCGCGTGCCCGCCGACATGACGCCGCGCGCGCTTGCGCGACCGGCGCTGAATCCAGCGTTGCACCGGTGCCAGTAAAAAGAACATCAGGTAGGCGACGAGCACCAACGCCAGGTCTATCCAGGTTTCCGCGACGGGCCCGGTAAACAGTTCGATGACATTCTTGATCACAAACAACAGCACCACACTGCACAACCACAGCAGGATGGTGACGAACAGGGGGCGCATGGTGCTGGACTGCTTATCGTGCATGGTAACGCTCTCTCCTTTGTGCCTGCGTATCCAGGCAATATTCCCTGAGTAGACACCTGGTGTTACCCAGGTTGTAACATCCTTCAACACTCGGAAAAGCCGCGGATGATACCGACTCAGGCAGGTTTAGGGAGTGGAATGCGTCAGAAAGTTCGATTTTTTTTGTGGGTATTTTCCTAGGTCTGCGAGTTTTTCGCTGAAAGCGCCCGTGGCGATGGCAAAAAGCTTTCGCTCCGAGCATCAGGGCGTGTAGCGTTGACGCGTATTCCGGCGCTGATCTCCAGATGCCGCGAGTACGGGCGGAGGGCGGCTCATGGCGCAAACGCTGTTCAAACTGTTCCTGACCCAGCGTCTCGCGGCCCTGGCCGGTATCGAGTCGTTGCGTGCGATTCGGGAAGGATTGTTGTGGATCTTGCCCTGCCTGTTGGTGTCCGCCGGGTTCCTTATTCTATCCGAGTGCGCCAGGATGCTCGGGTTCAGCCCTCAGACCGTCAGCATCCTGGCGGGTCTGCATGACCGCATCAGCTCGGTAATCCCGCTGCTGGTCGCAGCCTCCATCGGTTATATGTTAGCCATTCAGCATCGCTTGCCACAGCTGCCGATAGCCTTTTTATGCCTTGCCCATGTCGTGCTGGCCACGTTTATCCTGCGCGAATACCCTCGAGCCTCGGCCACCTTTGTGCTGTTTATTGCCATCGCTTCGCCGCTGATCAATGTGCCCTCCATTGCCTGGCTGCACCGTTTTCGTTGGACACGCCTGGTTCATGAAGACCTGATCGGATACAACCTCAAAGGCACGATCAACATGGTGCTGCCCGGCGCGATCACCGCGTTGACATTGGTGATGGTGCTGTCGTTGCTGCTGCAGATCCCCTACGTGGCGCACCTGCAGGGGCCGCAGGTGCTCAATGTGTTACAGGCGCCTTACGGCAGCGGTTTGTTCGTAACCTTGATGAACTCGCTGTTGTGGTTTTTTGGGATTCACGGTGTGTACGCGCTGCAACCGCTGTTCGATGTGCTGGATCAGGCCGTGACGCTCAACGGTGTGGCGCTGGCGGCGGGCGAGCCGGCGCGGTACCTGCTCAACAGTGGCCTGTTGGGCAGCTTCGCGTTTATCGGCGGGTCGGGCAGCGCGTTGTGCCTGCTGCTGGCAATCCTGCTGTTTTCCAGGAGTCGGTCCATGCGGCTGCTGGCGATGGCCAGCTTGCCGCTGTCGTTATTCAATGTCAGCGAAGTGCTGTTGTTCGGTTTGCCGATCATCCTCAACCCGCGGTTGTTCATTCCGTTTCTGCTGGTGCCGGCGTTGAATGGGATGGCGGCGTTGGCAGCGGTGCAATTGGGCTGGGTGTCGCCCGCAGTGGCCAGCGTGCCGTTCACCGCGCCGGTGTTGCTCAATGCCTACCTCAGTACCCATGGCGACATGGCGGCCGTGGTGCTGCAGGTTGTGCTGACGGGGCTGGGGACGCTTGTGTATGCGCCTTATGTACGGGCGATTCATCGCCAGGCCAGTGAAGGCGGCACGGTGTATCTCAAGTCGCTGGACATGACCTTTCGCGGCCTCGAGGAGAAAGGCCGGTTGCTGGAGTTCGACCCCATCCTGGCTGCGCATCGCACCCTGGCTCGCCAGGCCGTTGAGTTGAGTCGCATCCAGCAGATCAGCGATTACGATTTCTATCTTGAGTTCCAGCCTCAAGTCTCCACCCGCACCGGCCTGTGCACCGGCTGCGAAGCCTTGATGCGGGCCCGGGACGGCGAGGGCACGGTGCATTCGCCCTGGGAGTTCCTGCAATGGCTGGCACAGGCACGGTTGATGCCGGACGTGGACGTGTGGGTGGCGTCCCAGGCCGTGCGCCAATATCAGACGTGGAAAAAGTCTGGTTTTGAATTGCCCATCACCATCAATGTCTCCAGTTTCACGCTCAAGGACGCGGCCTTTGGCAATCGCCTGGTGGAGATTCTCGCCCAGGCCCACGGAGGGGTATCGGTGGAAATCACTGAAGATGCGCTGGTCAGCGATATCCGCGCCACCCGTCAGACCATTGGCAAACTGCAGGCGTTGGGGGCCAAGGTGTATATCGATGATTTTGGCACCGGGTATTCGGCGCTGAGTTATCTGCACCAGTTTCCGGTGGACTTCATCAAGATCGATCGCAGCTTTGTGGTCGCCCAGCACGACCCCAAGGGCGCGCAGGTGCTGACGGGCATGCTGCGTTTCTGTGAGGCATTGAGCCTGGGTGTGGTGGTGGAAGGGGTCGAGACCGCCGAGCAATTGGCGTTCCTGAATACGGGGGCGGAGTTGTTTATTCAGGGATGGTATTTCAGCAGGGCGTTGCCGGGGGATGAAATGCCGCAGTTTGCGCGCGAGCGGGCCGCTCTGGCTTGATCAGGCTGGCTTGGCGGCCCCGCTTCAAATGTCGGCTTCCACACTTCGGTCGTCTAGACTGCCTCGTAGCCACGATTGGTCTGCTCGATCTCCTCAACCAGCCCATCTATCCCCTGAAGCCGGGCACGATTGTCATGATCCCATGGATGAAAGCCCGGTTTGAAATAGTGCAGCCAGGGCCGCAGCATGCGCGGGAAGACGCCCTTGGGGCCGTACAGAAACTTGAGCATGCGCCAGAACCCCTTCAGATGCCCACCCGCCTTGCGGTCGGCAATCAGCAGGCGCACATGGAAGTCAAACACCACCAGCCAGAAGAGCAGCGTGGTAAACAGCATGGTGCCGGTGCGCAGCAGGTAGCGTTTGGGCCCAGGCTTGATCACTTGGTTCCACACATCGAAGGCCACGGCTTTATGTTCGGTTTCTTCCAGGGCGTGCCAGTACCACATCTGCCGGTAGCCCTTGAGTGAGTCGCCAAAGCGCGACGGGTCGCTCAGCAGGATTTCCGCGAGCATCGCGGTGTAGTGCTCAAGGGCAATGGTCACCGCAAGATTGAAGGACGGTGGCAGGTGTTTCTTCTGCAGGTCGAGGAAGAATTTCAGGCGTTGGTCCAGGTTGTGCGCCGGCAGGCCCGCCGCTTGTAACAGGTCGTTGTAGGCCACGTGTTCACGGCTGTGCATAGCCTCCTGGCCGATGAAACCCTGGATTTCCTTCTTGAGGTCCGGATCGTCGATGCGCGAGCGGTAATGGCGCACGCTGTCCATGAAAAACAGCTCGCCCTGGGGAAACAGCAGCGACAAGGCATTGAAAAAGTGCGTCACGAACGGGCCTTGTTCATGCCAGTTGGTGATGCGCCCGGCGGGCAGGGCAAAGCGGATATCACGGCGAATCGGCAACATGGGGCGTACTCCTGTTCAGAGGCGAGGCTCGTCGTTGGTTTCAAACACGGGCGTGCGTGGTTTGGGCGCCATGCGCCTGCTGGCAAACACCACCAGCGCTTGATAGGCGGCCGGCAGGCAGCGGGCGAGCAGGTCGAGGAAATAGGCATCGCGGCCGATCAGCACGCGGCGCTTGTTTTTACGCACGCCTTGCAGGATGACCTTGGCGGCCTGATCCGCGTCGGTGATAAACAGTTTTTCGAAATCGGCGCGCGCTTGTTGTTCGCTGTGGATCAGGAAGCCGGTCATGTTCGCGTCGATACGGCTGCTGCGGCAGATATCGGTGCGAATTCCGCCGGGATGCACGCATGTGGCGGATACGCCGCAGCGTTGCAGATCCAGCTCCTGGCGCAGCGCTTCGGTAAAGCCGCGCACCGCGAACTTGCTGGCGTTGTAGCCGCTCATGCCAGGCTGGGCGAACAGGCCGAACACGCTGGAGGTGTTGACGATATGCCCGTCGCCGCTGGCCTTCAGGTAAGGCAGGAACGCCTTGGTGCCATGCACCACGCCCCAGAAATTGATGCCGACGATCCACTCAAGGTCCGCATAATCCACGCCTTCCACGGTGCTCGACAGCGCCACCCCGGCATTATTGAAGACCAGGTTGACCTGGCCGTGCTCCGCAGCGCAACGCGCCGCCCACGCCAGCATGGCTTGGCGGTCTGCCACATCCACTACCTGGGTGGTGACGGTGACCGGTGACAAGGTCGACGCCCTGATCAAGTCCAGGGTCTGCTCCAGCCCCTGGCTGTTCTTGTCGGCCAGGGCCAGGTGGCAACCTTCCCGTGCCAGGGCCAGTGCCAGGGCGCGGCCCATGCCGGAGGCCGCTCCCGTGATTGCCGCTACGCGGCCGTTGAATGACTTCATGACAGGCTGCCTTCTGTGGCGCAATGAGGGGTTGGTTCCGGACGCGGCACAGACGCAACCGGCGCCCGGTTGACCACGTAGTCCTTGAGCGCAAAATGCCGGGTAGCCTGCTTGAAGCGCCACGTCGAGCCGGGCCACAGCGTGGTGTTCCTGCCGGTGCGCGGGTCGAGGTACCAGCTGCGGCACCCGCCGGTATTCCAGATGGTGCGCTGGAGCTTGCCCTGCAATTGCTCGTTGTAGGCCTGCTCCACGGCGGGTTTGACCTCTACCATGGCGATGCGCTGACGCTGCATCTGTTGCAACGCGTCAAGGATGTAGGTGACCTGGGCCTCGATCATCAGGATCATCGAGTTGTGCCCCAGGCCCGTGTTAGGCCCGACGATCAGGAACAGGTTGGGATAGCCCGGCACCGTGGTGCCTTTGTAGGCGTGGGCGCCGTCGTGCCAGGTGTCCATCAGGTCGACGCCGTTGCGCCCGATGATGCAATCACGGGGCAGGGGGTCGGCGGCCTGGAACCCGGTGCCGAAGATCAGGCAATCGGCGGGGTGCTTGATGCCGTCGGCGGTGATCACGCCATCGGCTTCGATGCGCAGCACGGTGTCGGTCACCACCTCGACGTTGCTGCGTGACAACGCCGGGTAGTAGTCGTTGGAGATCAGCACGCGCTTGCAGCCGATGGTGTAGTCCGGTGTCAGAACTTTGCGCAGGGAAGGGCGCACTACCTGTTTGCGCAGGTGGCGCAGGGCGATTTTCTGCACCATCTTCATCAAGCGCGGATGCAGGGCAAAGCCGACCACGCGGCCTTCCAATGCCCAATAAAAGGCGCCGCGCACCAGCGTTTGAGTAAACGGCAGGTGCTTGAACAGCCAGCGTTCGACAGCTGAGATGGGCCGGTCGGGCTTGGGCATGATCCACGGCGGTGTGCGCTGGAACAGGTCCAGATGCGCCACGTGCGGTGCAATCTGCGGCACGAACTGAATGGCGCTGGCGCCGGTACCGATCACCGCCACGCGCTTGCCTTTCAAACTGTAGTCATGGTCCCACTGCTGGGAATGGAAACGCTTGCCCTTGAAACTGTCGAGGCCGGGAATGTCCGGCAGTGCCGGGCGCGACAGCCCGCCCATGCCCGACACCAGCACGCGCGCGCTGACGTGGCGGCCATCGCTGAACGTCAGGTGCCAGCGCTGTTGCTGATCATCGAACACCGCCCGTTGCAAGCCCATGCCGAAGCGCAGGTACGGCGCCAGTTCGAAACGCCGCGCGCAATGCTCCAGATAAGCGCGAATCTCCGCTTGCGGGGCAAATTGGCGCGTCCAGTCCGGGTTGGGTGCAAAGGAAAATGAATAGACATGGGACTGCACGTCACAGGCACAACCGGGGTAGTGGTTGTCACGCCACGTGCCGCCCAGGCTGTCGGCCTGCTCGGCGACAAAAAAATCGGTGAACCCGGCTTCCTTGAGTTTGATCGCCATGCACAGGCCGGCGAAGCCTGAGCCGATGATCGCGATGTCGACGTTGTCACTGTGGGCATTCATAGGTTGTCCTTCTCGGGCATCGGATGTGCTCCCGTCTTTTTGTTGTGTGTTTTGGATAGAACACCATTGCAAAGGAAAATTGAATTAATTATTTTAAAAAAGATTTTAAATAATCTACCTGAAAATTTCGTCTACGCCAGGACCTTGTTCGATCCGTGCGACTTGTCCGACAGACGCACCTGGAGGTTGGGCCCAAGGTAGGGACGAACGTTGAGGCCTCGATCAATCCCGGTCAGGTCGCCAGCAGCAGGGAAGCAGAGGACCGAGCTATGGCTGTCGAGTGGGTTGTCGCTGCGGGTGTGGTGATAGGCGCAAGCGCTGCGTTGTGGGTATTCAGTGCATGGATGACACGGCGTATCGAAACGGCTGTTCCGATCAACGGGCGCTTTGTCGAGGTGGATGGCGAGCGCTTTCATTATGTGGAAGAAGGTAAAGGCCCGGCGCTGGTGATGATCCACGGGCTGATGGGCAGCAGTCGCAACCTGACCTATGCGTTATCCGGTCAGTTGCGTGAGCATTTTCGCGTCATCAGCGTGGATCGCCCAGGGTCGGGCTACTCCACTCGCCAGCGTGGCACGGCGGCGGACCTGCCGGCCCAGGCTCGCCAGATTGCCGCCTTTATCAAAACCCTCGACCTGGACAAGCCGCTGGTGCTCGGGCATTCCCTGGGTGGTGCGATTGCACTGGCCCTGGCCCTTGATCATCCCCACGCGGTATCGGGGTTGATCCTGGTGGCGCCCTTGACCCATCCCCAGCGCATGTTGCCCCTGGTTTTCCTGTCATTGGCGGTACGTCCCGCCTGGCTGCGACGCTGGGTGTCGCGCACCTTGACGATGCCCTTGGGTCTGTTGACCAAGGGTGCGGTGGTCAAGGGTGTGTTCGCCCCCGACGCCGCCCCGCCGGACTTCGCCACGCGCGGCGGTGGCTTGCTGGGGATGCGTCCCGACAACTTCCATGCGGCGTCCACCGAGATCAACCAGGTCAATGATCACCTACCGGACATGGTCAAACGCTACCCGCAACTGACGCTGCCCATCGGCCTTATCTACGGCGCGCGGGACAAGGTGCTCGACTTCCAAAAGCATGGCCAGGGCCTGGCCAGCAAGGTGCCTGGGCTGAAGCTGCAGGTGGTGGAAGACCGTGGACACATGCTGCCGATTACCGCCACCGAGCGCGTGGTGGCGTTGGTCGAACAGGTCGCCAGGCGGGTTCGACCGGTGCAAACCGCCACCGTGTTGCACCCTTCGTTTGCCGTGGCGAGCAAATAATCGTGCCATTCCATTCGCGGCGCCAGTGCGTCAACGCCTGCCCTAGACACCTGGCCAAAGGTCTGAAAAAGAGACTGTACGGTCACGGAAAAAAGGCCTGGATAAACTGGTTGACGACCTAACGATTCCGCGCTATTTATTTAAAAAAATTATTTCAATGTCTAATTTGAAACAGTTTTTGAAATGCCTAAGAGCGAATAAAATAATGAAAAAAACGCCTTTTATCGCATGGTTGATGTCTCGCAGCGCTCAGCGCTGCGTCACTGCCTTGGCTGCTTTAGCCTGTGTCCGGAGGCTGCCATGAACCAGACTCTGGCAGCTCCAGCCGTCTGGGCCGACGGCAAGCGCTACCTATGGTGGCTCGGCATCATGCCCCTGGCGACCCCCTTGCTTTCGGGCGCCCTGGCGATCGGCACCGGTATCCAGCAGCTGTGGTGGGTCGGTGTACTGGTCATCTTCGGCCTGATCCCCTTGATCGACGGCCTGCTGGGTGAGGATGTCAGCAACCCGCCCGAATCCGCCGTCAGCCACCTCGAATCCCAACGCTATTACCGTTGGATCGTCTACACCGGCGTGCTGTTTGTGATCGCTTCGGTGGTGATTACCGGTTGGCTCGCCGCCGGTGGCATTGACTGGATCATTCGCGGCGGTCTACTGCGGGCCACCGCGATGCTCGATCCGTCGAGCGGGTGGGCGAAAGCCGCAGCGTTCATTACCTCGCGCACCGAGTTGCACGGCCAGATCAGTGGGTTCACTTATCTGGGCATGGCGATGTCCACCGGGGCCGCCACCGGTATTGCGATCAACACCGCCCATGAGCTGGGCCACAAACCCAAGCCACTGGAAGTGTTTCTCGCCAAGGTAACCCTGGCGCCGACCTTCTACGGCCATTTCTACACCGAACACAACCGCGGCCATCACGTACGCGTCGCCACACCGGAAGACCCGGCCAGCTCGCGCCTGGGTGAAAGCTTCTGGGCGTTCCTGCCGCGTTCGGTGTGGTTCAGTGCGCGCTCGGCGTGGAACCTGGAGCGCGAACGTCTGCGCAAGCTCGGGCTGCCGGCCTGGCACTGGAAGAACGCCGTGCTCAGCGCCTGGATGTACAGCGTACTGCTCTGGGGCGCGATGATTGCCTGGCTGGGTGTGGCGGTGATCCCGTTCCTGATCATCCAGGCCATCTACGGTTTCTCGCTGCTTGAAGTGGTCAATTACGTCGAACATTACGGCCTCAAACGGCAGAAACTGCCCAACGGTCGTTATGAGCGCTGTTCGCCGCGTCACTCCTGGAACAGCAACCGGATTGTGACCAACATCTTTCTGTTCCAATTACAACGGCATTCCGACCATCACGCCAATCCGACCCGTAGTTATCAGTCATTGCGACACTTTGATGAATCACCGCAACTTCCGTATGGGTACGCAAGTATGATTGTCTGGGCGTACGTGCCTTACTTGTGGCGGCGACGGATGGACCATCGTGTATTGAATCATTATGCCGGCGATATAGCCTTGGCAAATCTTCAGCCGTCACAGCGTTTGAAGTATCTGGAGAAGTACGGCGGCGACGCCAAGCCGTTTTAATTTGAAATAAATAATGCTTTTTCGAGTATGTTTCGATAAGGATTTCTGCGCCGATTATTTGATAGCTTAGTTGCAAGGCAGTTGTTTATCCGAGCATGAATAATTTCAAGGGAAGGGCCTAAACATGCAAGTAAGTGCAAAGTTCACCGTTCATGTGCTGTTGGCCGCGTTGGGCCTGATCGCCTGTCAACACGCCCACGCCGCCCGTATTGAACCTGCCGGCAGTGCATTTACAGCCCAGGGGCCCATCAGTTTTTCCAAGGGCACGTTGATCAGTGCCGACTGCACCATCAAGGTGGCCGGCAAAGTGGCGGCCGATGGGGCGTCGGTCAATATCGACAAGGTGGCGTTCGACGGCGGGCTCAAATGCAGCCGAGTCGAAGCTATTAATTTGCCATGGATTTTGATTGCGAAAGATACCAAAAGCGGCTCGATGTCGAAGATCAGCGTGGATGTGCATGCCTTCGGCCTGGGCGGCAAGTGCGGTCCTTCTACCGCAGCAGGTACTTGGGATAACGCCACCGGAAAGTTGGAGGCTGCCAATGTACCGATTGGTGATGACTGCACAATTAAATCGGTGTCAATCAAGATGCCGCCTGATTTTAAAGTTGTCGAATAAGTGTATCGGATTTAACTGAATTTGGCTGGAGTGCGAAGTTCTGCAGTTTCACCGTGACTTCGTGTTCATGGCCATTACCCCAGGCGAAATAACTCGCCATTACATGTGAGGCAAAATAATGAAAAGCTTGAAAACCCTCGTTTGTGCTACTTCGTTCGCCCTGAGCCTTGGTGCAGTATCGATGGCCAACGCTGCCACTATCGCGCCTGCCGGCACGGCGTTCTCCACATCGGGCTCGATTACCGTCACTTCGCCTGCGTCCCTGAACCTGCCGGTGACCTGCAACATCGCCTTTACCGGTTCCGTCGCGGCTGATGGCTCGAGCGCTTCGATCACAGGCGCAACGGTCAACGGTTCCAATGCGCTGTGCGGTGTACCCAAGTTGTTGGGCCTGCCGTGGACATTGAACGTGGCAAGCGGCGGCCCTGATGCCTTCACCGGTACGGTGTCGGGCGTGAATTTCCAGATTCTCAACAACTGCTCCGCTTCGCCGGTGACCATCAATGTCGGCTTCAGTAACTCCACCAACCAGTTGAAGGTGCCAAGCACACAAACCGTTGGCTCCTGCAAAATTACCGCTCTGACCGCTACACCGTCTCCGGCCTTTACCGTTACCCCATAAATGCCGTGAGCATTTGACGTGATGATCACACGTTGAAACACGCCAGTGCCTCGCAAGGGGCACTGGCTGCGGGAGGCCAGGTCGGGACGACCGATCTCGGAGGATAAAAACAATAAGGAGTGGAGCATGAATAACAAGAAGCAACAGGCACGTACGTTGTTGAGCCTGGCCATTCTCGGCGGCCTGATCACGGCGACAGGCCACGCACACGCCGGCGGTTTCTCGACGCCGACCTTCGGCGCACCCGGATGGGGACGGGCCTTCGGCGGTGGCTCACTGTTCCAGAATGATCCTTCCGCGGCCTACAACAACCCGGCCGGCATGGCGTTCATCGATCATACGATTTCTCAATTCACCGTCGATTACGCGCGCATCAACGTTAAATACAAGGGCACGGCCACGGACTATGCAGGCAACGCGCCTGCGGCGGTCGACCCTACGGATTTGAGTTCCACGCCACGCACCGGCGATGGTGGGCAAGGCGGCTTTACCGCCTGGTTGCCAACCGGCTTCATGGTGATCCCGATCAACGACCGTTTTGCGTTCGGGCTGAGTCAGGTGGTGCCGATGGGCGCGCGCACAACCTGGGATCAAGACTGGATCGGTCGCGACTTTGCCGTTGATACGCGCATTGAAACGGTCGGTGTCACAGGTTCCCTGTCGTTCAAGGTCAATGACCAGTTTTCGGTGGGTGGCGGTGCTATCGTCCAGCACACCAAAGGCTTTGTAAGCCAGAACCTGGACCTGTATTCCGCAGCGGCCTTGTCGCCGGAAATCGGCATCCCGTTCCCTTCCGGCGTCGGCTCCTCGCTGATGCGGGTCAAGGTGGACAACACCTCGGTCGGCTGGTTTGCCGGTGTGGTCTGGAAGCCTACCGAGTTCGATACCCTGGGCTTGAACTACCACGCCAAAATCAAGAATAAACTCGAAGGCAAATACAATTTGTATGCCGACGAAGCGAACAAGTCACTGATCGAAGGCGGCTTGCCGGCGCTGGCTTATCCGGGGCTGGACCTCAACGTCAATGGCGCCAAGGCGTCCACCCAATTGGACGTGCCCGCCAACGCCTCCATCGACTGGGTCCACCAGTTCAATGATCGCCTCACGCTCGGCGCCAGCGTCACCTGGACGCAATGGTCGTCGTTCAAGGCGCTGACATTGAAGTCCGAAGGCACGCAGATCGTGTCGATCCCCTATAACTACAAGGACGCCTGGATGGTGTCGCTGGGTGGCGACTACAAATTCACCGACGACTTCACCTTCCGCGCCGGTGTCGCCACCGACCAGACGCCCACCCGCAACTCTACGCGTGACCCGCGTATCCCCGACGGGGATCGGATATTCGCCTCCCTGGGCTTTGGCTACAACATCCGCGCTGTTCCCGGTTTGAGCATTGATGGCGCCTATTCGCGACAGTTCGTCGAGAAAGCCAAGCTGCGGACGCACAACCAGGATCGCCTGGGCGGCGCAACGCTGGATGGTAAAGCCGACGCCAAGGGCGAAGTCGTCAGCCTGTCAGCGACGTACGCGTTCTGATCCGTTAATGGTGCGCGACCCTGTGGTAGACGGGTCGCGTAGTCGTACTCATGCTACTCGATAGTGACCTGAAAGGCTGATCCGCTCAGCCCGTTATTTTTTCGCCAACGCATTAAATAAAAATTTCAAAACAAAATTTGAATTTATCTTTCCGAATTTGTAGTGTGGCTCTACGCCGCCGCTCAATCCGAGCGGCCCGCAGGTGTCACGCCCTGGATCAAGTAGAGGTATCCCCATGGTTATCTGGTTATTGGTGGGTTTCGTCGCAGCAACTGCCCTGGCGTATCGACAAGCGGCTGCAACGTTGTGGCTGGGCGCGGGCCTGGTATGGCTGGCGGCTGGCTTTCTTTTCAATGTGGTGGCCGCCTTCGGCGCCAGCGTCGCAGCGGTGCTGGTGCTGCTGCCGGCCGTGGTGCTGGCGATCAAACCGCTGCGCCGTGTGCTGTTGACCGGCAAGGCCCTGGGGCTGTTTCGTACGATCATGCCGGCGATGTCCGACACCGAGCGCGCGGCCATCGAGTCCGGCACCGTGTGGTGGGACGCCGAGCTGTTCAGCGGCAAGCCTGACTGGCAGCGCCTGTTGCAAGCCGCACCGGCCAGCCTGAGTACCGAAGAGCAGGCATTTCTCGACAATGAAGTGGAAACCCTGTGCGACATCGCCAATGACTGGGAAACCACTCAGGTGTGGCAGGACATGTCCCCCGAGGGCTGGCAGTACACCAAGGATGCGGGCTTTCTCGGCATGATCATCCCCAAGCAGTACGGCGGCAAGGGCTTCTCCCACTATGCGCACTCCCAAGTGGTGATGAAGCTGTCGACCCGCTGTTCGGCGGCGGCCATTTCGGTGATGGTGCCCAACTCCCTGGGCCCCGCCGAACTGTTGCTGCATTACGGCACCGACGCCCAGCGCAACTACTACCTGCCGCGTCTTGCGCGGGGCGAGGACATCCCGTGCTTTGCGCTGACCAGCCCATATGCCGGCTCCGACGCCGGCGCAATTCCCGACGTGGGCATCGTGTGCAAAGG
Organism: Pseudomonas orientalis; assembly: GCF_001439815.1. Lineage (GTDB taxonomy): Bacteria > Pseudomonadota > Gammaproteobacteria > Pseudomonadales > Pseudomonadaceae > Aquipseudomonas > Aquipseudomonas orientalis. The sequence goes on from NZ_JYLM01000002.1 coordinate 280,575, forward strand.
CCTGCACGAAGGTGAGCAAGTGTTGGGATTCAAGGTGACCTGGGACAAGCGCTACATCACCCTCGGCCCGATTGCCACGGTACTGGGCCTGGCGTTCCGCGCCGAAGACCCGGACGGTCTGCTCGGTGCCGCCGGTTCCCTGGGCATCACCTGTGCGCTGATTCCTACCGCCCACCCGGGCGTGAACAGTGGTCGCCGCCACTGGCCGTTGAACGCGGTATTCCAGAACGGTCCCACCACCGGCAAGGATGTGTTCATTCCGCTGGAGTGGGTGATCGGCGGCCGCGAACAAGTCGGCAACGGCTGGCGCATGCTGATGGAATGCCTGGCGGCGGGCAGGGCGATTTCGCTGCCGTCGGCCAATGTCGGTCTGGCCAAGGTGGCGGTACGGGGCACCACCGCCTACGCGGCGATGCGTAAACAGTTCGGCCTGCCCATCGGCAAGTTCGAAGGGGTGCAGGCGCCGTTGGCGCGCATGGCCGGGCATTTGTATGCCTGTGATGCGGTGCGCAAGGTGTCGGTGGCGTCCCTGGATGCCGGTGAGAAACCCTCGGTGATCTCGGCCATTGCCAAATACCACGTCACCGAGCGCGCCCGCATGATCGTCAACGACGGCATGGACATCGTCGCCGGCAAGGGCATCTGCATGGGGCCCAACAACTTCCTGGCCCGTGCCTATCAGCAAAGCCCCATCGCCATCACGGTGGAAGGCGCGAACATCATGACCCGCTGCCTGATCATTTACGGCCAGGGGCTGATTCGTTGCCATCCCTATGTGTTCCGTGAAATGGAAGCGGCGCGTGACCCCGATCGGCGCAAGGCACTGGAGGCGTTCGACAGCGCGATGTTCGGCCATGTGAGCTTTGTATTGGCCAACACCGTGCGCGCGGCGGTGCATGCACTGACCGGCGGCCGGTTGCTGTCTGCCCCGGCCAAGACCGACCCGGCGCTGGCGTCCTACTACCGTCAGGCCAATCGCTTGTCGGTAGTGCTGGCGCTGGTGTCGGACATTTCCATGGGCGTGCTGGGTGGCGCCCTCAAGCGCAAGGAAAGTATCACCGGGCGCCTGGGCGATATGCTTTCGCAGTTGTACATCCTGTCCTGTGTGCTCAAGCGCTTTGAGGATGATGGCCGGCCCCAGGCCGATTTGCCGCTGGTGCATTGGGCCGCCCAGGATGCCTTGCTGCGGGCCCATGAAGCCTTGGCTGAAGTACTCGACAATTACCCCTCAAAAGTCGCTACCGGGGTGCTGCGGGGTTTGAGTTTTCCATTCGGCATTCCCTTGCACAAGCCGTCGGATCGCCTGCTGGCCCAGGTCGCCGATGTGGTGCAGACCCCCGGCGAAACCCGCGACCGCTTGCTGGCCAATTCCTACATCCCACGGCCGGAAATCGACAAGCTGGCCTACGGCGAGCTGGGACTGCGCCTGTTGCCCCAGGTTGAGCTGATCGAGGCACGGCTCAAGCCCACCATCAAGCAAGGCCTGCTCGAGCCGATGCCGATTTCCGCTGTGGCCTTTGCCGGCTGGCGCGTCAAGGCGCGGGCGCTGGATTTGATCAGCGACGACGAACAAGCCTTGCTCGCGCGCTACGTGGAATACGCCGACCACGCTATCCAGGTCGACGATTTTCCGCAGGACTTTGGGTTGCTGGAGGCCCTGCAGCAGCGCAAGCAAGCGTTGGAGCCCGCCGCCAAGCGTCGCGCCAACCAAAGCGAGAACGCTTCGGTCAATTAATTCAAACGCGGTCACCTGTGGGAGGGGGCAAGCCCCCTCCCACAGGTGACCGGGTTTCCAAGGCAGGATTGTGCTGTGAATGGATCTATCTATGAGTGACAGCTACCTTTCTTTTGTCAATTCCCCCTGGGGCCGTCGCCTGGCCCAGGCCGTCGGCTTGCCGCAACCCTTGCCCCTGCAACGCCACCGCAGTGGCCGGCAGGGGCTGGCCAATCCGGTGATCCTCGCCGGGGCAGGGCGCCTGGTGGAGCAGGTGCAACGCATCTTCACTAGCACTGATACCGTCGCCGCCACCCCGGCGACCCTCAGGGCGCCGTCCACGGTGAACGTGCAGGGCGCGGTGTTCGATGCCAGCGGCGTGACCGACCCGCAGCATCTGGATGAGCTCTACCAGTTCTTTCACGCCAATGCCAGACGCCTGGGCCAGCATGCGCGCGTGCTGGTCCTCGGCACCGCGCCGGAACATTGCCGGGACTTGCCCCAGGCCGTCGCCCAGCGTGCGCTCGAAGGTTTGGTGCGCTCGCTGGCCAAGGAACTGCGCCGGGCCATTACCGTGCAATTGATCTACGTGGCGCCCGGCGCCGAGGACGCGTTGGACAGCAGCCTGCGCTTTTTTCTGTCGCGTCGGTCGGCCTATGTGTCGGGGCAAGTGATACGCCTGGAAAAACCGTTGGGCGACGCGCCGGGTGTCAATTGGGACACGCCGTTCGCCGGCCGTCGCGCCCTGGTCACCGGTGCCTCCCGGGGCATCGGCCTGGCCATTGCCCAGGTGTTGGCGCGCGACGGTGCCCATGTGGTGTGTGTCGACGTGCCCCAGGCCCGGTTGGCGCTGCAACAAGCCGCCGACAGCGTGAACGGCTCGGCGCTGCCCCTGGACATCACTGCGCCGGATGCCGCCGCGTTATTGCAGGCGCATGTCAGCCAGTACGGCGCCTTTGATGTGGTGGTGCACAACGCCGGGATTACCCGCGACAAGACCATCGCCAAGATGACCGAGACCGCCTGGCGCAGCGTGCTGGCGGTCAATCTGGAAGCGCCGGTGCAGCTCAGCCAGGCGCTGCTGGACAACCAAGGCCTTAACCCCGGCGGGCGCATCGTTTGCGTATCGTCGATTTCCGGTATTGCCGGCAACCTCGGGCAAAGCAACTACGCCACCTCCAAGGCCGGGGTGATCGGCCTGGTGCAGGGCCTGGCCCCGCAGGCGGCGGCGCGACAGGTGACGGTGAATGCCGTGGCGCCTGGGTTTATCGAGACGCAGATGACCGCGAAAATCCCGCTGATGATCCGCGAGGCCGGGCGGCGCATGAACTCCCTGTCCCAGGGCGGGCGGCCGATCGACGTGGCCGAGACCATCGCGTGGCTGGCGCATCCGGGGTCCGGCGGGGTCAACGGCCAGGTGGTGCGGGTGTGCGGCCAAAGCCTGCTGGGAGCTTGAACCATGGATTACGTGACGCAAATCATTGACCCGCCGCCCTCGCGCACCCGATTGTTGCTCGACGGCGTGCGCGGCTTGCGCAAGCCCAAGCCCGACGGCGCGCCGCCACTGCCCAGGGAGCGTCTGGTACGCCCGGCGGTGGAACTGTCGGACGCGGCCATCGCCGCCTATGGCCGCGCCTGTGGTTTTCGCCGCGAACAGGGCGTGCCGCTGTCCTATCCTCATGTGCTGGCGTTCCCGCTGCACTTGATGCTGCTGACCCGCCCCGGCTTCCCGTACCCGGCCAGCGGCATGGTGCACCTGGCCAATCGCATTCGCCAGCATCAACGCTTGCACGAAGGTCAGGCGCTGCGCCTGGAAGTGTTTTGTGAACGCTGGGTCGCCCATCCCAAAGGGCAGGCGTTGAGCATTGCCACCCGCGCCTACGGCGACGAGGCCCTGGTGTGGGAAAGCGACAGCCTGTACCTGCGCCGCGACGTGAAAAATCCCATCGGGGAGCTGTGGGTGGAGGCACTGCCGTTGCAGGAAGAAGGCTTGCTGCGCACCCAGCGCTGGGTCTTGCCCGCCGATCTGGGGCGCCGTTTTGCCAAGGTTTCGGGGGACTTCAATCCGATTCATACGTCGGTACTGGGCGCGAAGGTCTTCGGCTTTCGCCGCGCCATCGCCCACGGCATGTGGACCCTGGGCCGAGCGCTGGCCGCACAGCAGCCTCCGGGTGGCCTGGATCGCGCCGAGGCCCATTGCGATTTCAAGTTGCCGATCTTCCTGCCCGGCCAGGTCGCCCTGTGGAGTCACCCCGTGACTGGACCGTTGCGCGAGTTCGAAGTGCGCAACGTCGCCGGCGACAAACCGCATATGCGCGGCTTGTTTATGTGGGATCAACCGCCTGGAATGAGAGCCTTGCATGAGTGAATACAGCTTCAATCCGCCCCCGAGCCGGCGCGTGGCGATCATCGGCGGTAATCGCCTGCCGTTTGCCCGTTCCAATACCGTCTATGCCCATGACTCCAATCAGGACTTGCTGGTGGCCGCACTGCAGGGCCTGGTGGACCGCTACAACCTGCACGGCCAGCGCCTGGGGGAGTTCGCCGCCGGTGCGGTGATCAAGCATTCGCGGGATTTCAACCTGGCCCGCGAGTCACTGCTGTCGACCACACTGTCCGCGCAGACGCCTGCCTACGATGTGCAACAAGCCTGCGGCACGGGCCTGGAGGCCGCGTTGCTGGTGGCGAATAAAATCGCCCTGGGCCAGATCGAGGTCGGCATTGCCGGCGGCGCCGACACCACCTCCGACGCGCCCATCGGCATCAACGAATCCCTGCGCCACACCTTGCTCGCGGCCAACCGGGCCAAGGGCCTGGGCGATAAACTCAAGGCCCTGTTAAAGGTGCGCCCGTCGATGTTGTTCAAGCCCCTGCTGCCGCGCAATGGCGAGCCGCGCACCGGCCTGTCGATGGGCGAGCACTGCGAAGCAATGGCCAGGCGCTGGCAGATCAAGCGCCTGGCCCAGGACGAGTTGACCCTCACCAGTCACCAGCGCCTGGACGCGGCCTATCAGCGCGGTTTCTTCGACGACCTGATCAGCCCCCATCGGGGCCTGGCCCGGGACAACAACCTGCGCGCCGACATCAGCCTGGAAAAACTCGCCGGCCTGGCGCCGGCGTTCGATCGCCAGAACGGTACGCTCACCGCCGGCAACTCGACGCCCCTGACCGACGGCGCCTCGGTGGTGCTGCTCGCCAGTGAAGACTGGGCCGCCGCCAATGGCTGGCCGGTGCTGGCCTACCTGCGCACCGGCGAAACGGCGGCGGTGAATTTCGTCGACGGCACCGAAGGCCTGCTGATGGCTCCGGCCTACGCCGTACCGCGCATGCTCAAGCGTGAAGGCCTGAGTTTCGCCGACTTTGATTTCTTCGAAATCCATGAAGCCTTCGCCGCCCAGGTGCTGTGCACGCTCAAGGCCTGGGAAGACCCGGACTATTGCCGCGAGCGCCTGGGCCTGGACGCACCGCTGGGCGCCATCGACCGCAGCAAAATGAACGTCAACGGCGGCTCGCTGGGCTGCGGCCATCCGTTTGCCGCTACCGGTGGCCGACAACTGGCGGCGCTGGCCAAGGCCATCCACGAGCGCGGTGGCGGTCGCGGGTTGATCTCGATCTGTGCGGCGGGCGGGCTGGGTATCACCGCCATCGTCGAAAAGTAGACCTCCTCAAAACAACAATAAGGACACTGCCATGAACGCCATCAGCCTGGAACAGACCGAACGCATCTGGTTGAACGCCTATCTGCCCGGCGTGCCGGCGGACATCGATGCCGCCATCGAGGATTACCCCTCATTGCGTGAAGTGTTCCTGGAGCACCTGGAAAAATTCCGCGAGCGGGTGGCCTATGTCAGCATCGGCACGCCGATGACCTATGCCGATTGGAATATCCAGGGCCACGCCTTCGCCGCCTGGCTGCAGGGCCAGGGGGTGAAGAAGGGTGATCGTGTCGCGTTGATGATGCCCAATTGCTTGCAGTACCCCATCTGCCTGTTAGGCACGATCCTGGCCGGCGCGGTGGTGGTCAACGTCAATCCGTTGTACACCGCCCATGAACTCAAGCACCTGCTCAAGGACAGCGGCGCCGAGACCGTGGTGATCTTCGAAAACTTCGCCCACACCCTGGAAAAAGTCATCGCCGGCAGCAGCGTCAAGCGCGTGGTGGTGGCAGCCATCGGCGATTTGCTCGGCACCTTCAAGGGCGCGGCGATGAACTTCATCCTGCGCAGCGTGCAAAAGCAGGTGCCGGCCTTCAGGCTGCAAGGTTCGGTGCGTTTCAACCAAGTGCTCAAACAGGGGCGGGGGCTGACGCATCTGCCGGTCAGCCTGGACCGCGATGAGCTGGCCTTCCTGCAATACACCGGCGGCACCACCGGCGATGCCAAGGGCGTGATGCTCAGCCATCGCAATATCATCGCCAACCTGTTGCAGGCCAAGGCCTGGGTCGGCGACCAACTGGACCAGGACAAGCAGGAAACCAACGTGACCCTGTTGCCGCTGTACCACATCTTTTCCCTGACGGTGAACTGCCTGATGTTCATGTGCCTGGGCGGGCGCAATATCCTCATCGCCAACCCCCGGGACGTGAAACGGGTGCAGATGATCCTGCGCAAGGAGCGCTTCAACGGGATTGCCGGGGTCAACACGCTGTTCAACGGTTTGCTGGAGAACAAGGAATTCTGCGCGCGGGACTTTTCCGACCTGCGCCTGGTGATCGCCGGGGGCATGGCCACGCACACGGCGGTGGCCAAGCGCTGGAAGGAGGTCACCGGGGTGCCGATTGTCGAGGGCTACGGGCTGACTGAGTGTTCACCGGTGGTGAGCATCAGCCCCATCGACATTCACCGTATGCGCGAGATGGCATTCACCGGCAGCATCGGCGTGCCCTTGCCGTCGACCTGGGTGCGTTTCATGCGCGAAGACGGTGAATTGGCCGAGGTCGGCGAGCCGGGCGAATTGCAGGTGCGCGGTCCGCAAGTGATGCAGGGCTACTGGAAGCGTCCCAGGGAAACCGCCGAAGTGCTGGACGCCGAGGGCTGGTTGTCCACCGGTGATATCGGGGTGATGGATGCGCGTGGTTACATCCGCCTGGTGGATCGCAAGAAGGACATGATCCTGGTCTCTGGCTTCAACGTGTACCCCAATGAAATCGAGGACGTGGTGGCGCTGCACCCAGGCGTGGCGGAAGTGGCGGCAATCGGCGTGGAAGATGGCGTAACCGGTGAGCGAGTCAAGATCATCGTGGTACGCAGGGACCCGAGCCTGACCCAGGCGCAGATCCTCGCCCATTGCCGGGAATACCTGACCGGGTACAAAGTGCCGCGCTATGTGGAGTTTCGCAGTACCGAGTTACCCAAGACCACGGTGGGCAAAGTACTGCGCCGAGCCCTGCGCTGATACTGAAGGTAACGCAGACCAAATGTGGGAGGGGGCTTGCCCTGATGCCTGTAGGAGCGAGCTTGCTCGCGAAAAACGTCAACGATAACGCGTGCTTCCTGAATGAACGCGGTGCCTGTGAGTTTTTCGCGAGCAAGCTCGCTCCTACAAAAAGCCTTATTAGGGCAAGCCCCCTCCCACATTTTCAGACCGTGGCCACTGTTACCCAGCGCTCCTCACGGGCAGCCATCCGAATCGCCGTCGCCAACCGCTCCACCGCCCACGCCGCTTCAAAATCAGTGCCATCGCCACCTTGACCCGCCAGCGCCATGATCAGCTCCTGCACCTCCAATGTCTTCAGCTCGTTGTAGCCCAACTGATGCCCCGCCGCCGGGCTGAACGCGGCATAGCCGGGCAGGGCAGGGCCGGCGAGCAGACGCTGGAAACCGTCCTGGCCGGCGCGGCACAGGCGCAGTTCGTTCAAGCGCTCCTGGTCGAACGCCAGCGTGCCCAGGGTGCCGCTGATTTCGAAACTCAGGTGATTCTTGTAGCCATGCTTGAGCCAACTGCTGCTCACCGTGCCGCGCGCGCCGTTGGCGAAACGCAGCAGGGCATGCACCTGGTCGTCCACGGCGATGGCGTTCAATGCGCTGCTGCCTTTGGAGGCTGGCCGTTGCGCGTGGACGGTCTGGGTATCGGCGCACACGCTGACCACTTCGCCCACCAGATAATGGGCCATCGACAATAAATGGCTGCCGAGGTCCGCCAGCGCGCCGCCTGCATGTTCCACCTCACAGCGCCACGACCAGGGCGAGGCCGGATCGGCCATGAAGTCTTCGCTGAACTCGCCCTGGAAGCTGATGATTTCGCCCAGCTCGCCGCTGGCAATCATCTGTCGCGCCAGCACAATCATCGGGTTGTGCTGGTAGTTGTAGCCGACGCGCGTCACCACCCCGGCCGCGCCGGCCGCTCGACGCATCGCATCGGCCTGCTGCAGGCTGACCGCCAGCGGCTTCTCGCAATACACCGCCTTGCCCGCCGCAATCGCGGCCATGGCCATGGGGTAGTGCAGATGGTTGGGCGTGGTGATGGCCACCACATCGACCTTGGGATCGTCGATCAGCGCCTGCCAGTCGGCATGGGCCTGGGCAAACCCCCAGGCACTGGCGCAACGCTGCGCGCGTTCGGTGTCGGCATCGGCCAGCGCCGCCAGTGTAAGCGTGACCGGCAGTTCGAAGACCGCCCGGGCGTTGTTGAACGCCAGCGCGTGGGCGCGCCCCATGAAGCCTGTGCCGATCAAACCGATTCCGAGTTCACGCATTGCCGTGGTCCTTTGGATTATTATTTTCAGGATGCGTATTAATGGAATAAATATTCTCAAAATTCAATAGATGGAATAAAAATTCATTCTGCGCGGAGCGATAACGGGGACGGTCACATCATCATTTCGGCTGATGCAGCTATATTCAGCCTGTGGCCAACTGCCGCCAGTTAACAAAAGATAACGTAGCGCCGATTGTCAGAGGATTCGAAAGCCCGATAGGATGGCCCGTGCTTGTTCCAGGCGCTCTAGATTGCAGGTTTCAGAGCCCTGCGCCAGGCGACACGACCTAACAATAATAAATGGGAGAAAGGTCTATGAGTGAGCCTGTCATGGGTTGGGTTGTTTGCCGCCCACGCGCCGCACGCAAGGTTGCGTTGCTGGCCACAGCGCTCTCGCTGTTTGGAGCCGTCGCGTTACCGGGTATCGTTCAGGCCGCCAGCGAGCCTCCAGCTGCGGCAGTGTTTGCGATTGAATCCCCCAAGGCCGCCAAAGGCCTGATGATTGATGTGGTCCACGCCGGCCAGCGCCTGGTGGCGGTGGGTGATCGCGGGCATATCCTCTATTCCGATGACCAGGGCGGCACCTGGGCCCAGGCCAAAGTCCCCACCCGGCAACTGCTCACGGCAGTGTTTTTTGTCGATGCCAAGCACGGCTGGGCGGTCGGTCATGATGCGCAGATCCTTGCCAGCAGCGACGGCGGCGCCAGCTGGACCCAACAATACCAGGACCTCAAGCGCGAAGCGCCGTTGCTCGATGTGTGGTTCAACGACGCCAATCATGGCCTGGCCGTAGGCGCCTACGGTGCGCTGATCGAAACCACCGACGGCGGCAAGACCTGGGAAGACGTCAGCGACCGTCTCGACAACGAAGACCAGTTCCACCTCAACGCCATCGCCTCGGTCAAGGACGCCGGCCTGTTTATCGTCGGTGAGCAGGGCAGCATGTTCCGCTCCAGCGACGACGGCCAGACCTGGGAAAAACTCGAAGGCCCCTACGAGGGCTCGTTGTTTGGCGTGATCGGCACCGCTCAGCCGCACACCCTGCTGGCCTATGGCCTGCGCGGCAATCTTTACCGTTCCACCGACTTCGGCGGCACCTGGGAGCAGGTCGAGTTGACTGCGGCCCGTGGCGCCCTGGAGTTCGGGCTGTCGGGCGCGGCCTTGCTCGAGGACGGTTCCATCGTCGTGGTGGGCAATGGCGGCAGCGTGGTGGTCAGCCACGATGATGGCCAGACCTTCAGCGTATTCAACCGCCCGGACCGGATTTCGCTGTCGGCGGTGACGGCGGCAGGCAATGGCAACTTGATTCTGGTCGGGCAGGGTGGTGTTCGTGTCGCCACGGCCACCGGCGCTGAACCAAAAAAACAATAAGAAGGCGGGGAACGCATGAGCAGTCATCACAACGATAAAGCGACCTTTCTTGAGCGCCTGATCTTCAACAACCGCCCGGCAGTGATCGTCATCTGCCTGCTGGTAAGTGTCTTCCTGTTCTGGCAGGCGACATTGATCCGCCCCTCCACCAGCTTTGAAAAGATGATCCCCCTCAAGCACCCCTTCATCGAAAAGATGATGGAGCATCGCAATGACCTGGCCAACCTGGGCAACACGGTGCGTATTTCGGTGGAGGCCAGGGACGGCGACATTTTCACCAAGGAGTACATGGAAACCCTGCGGCAGATCAACGACGAGGTGTTCTACATCTCCGGCGTCGACCGCTCGGGCCTCAAATCATTATGGAGCCCCAGCGTACGCTGGACCGAAGTGACCGAGGAAGGCTTCGCCGGCGGTGAAGTGATCCCGCAAAGCTACAACGGCTCGCCGCAAAGCCTCGATCAACTGCGCAACAATGTGCTCAAGTCCGGCCAGGTCGGGCGGCTGGTGGCCAATGACTTCAAGTCGAGCATCGTTGACATCCCGCTGTTGGAGTCCTACCCGGACCCGCAGGACCAGGGCAAGTTGCTGGCCCTGGACTATCGCAAGTTCTCCCACGAACTCGAAGACAAGATCCGCGACAAGTTCGAAGCCCAGAACCCCAACGTCAAGATTCATATTGTCGGCTTCGCCAAAAAGGTCGGCGACCTGATCGATGGCCTGGTGATGGTGGTGCTGTTCTTCGGCGTTGCGTTCGTCATCACCCTGATTCTGCTGCTGTGGTTCACCAATTGCCTGCGCAGCACCATTGCGGTGTTGAGCACGACATTGGTGGCGGTGGTCTGGCAACTCGGGCTGATGCACTTCTTCGGTTTCGGACTGGACCCGTATTCGATGCTGGTGCCGTTCCTGATCTTCGCCATCGGCATCTCCCACGGCGTGCAGAAGATCAACGGTATCGCCCTGCAATCCAGCGAGGCGGACAATGCGCTGACCGCCGCACGGCGCACCTTTCGGCAACTGTTCCTGCCGGGAATGATCGCGATCCTCGCCGACGCAGTGGGCTTTATCACGCTGCTGATCATCGACATCGGCGTGATCCGCGAACTGGCGATCGGCGCGTCCATCGGCGTGGCGGTGATCGTATTCACCAACCTGATTCTGCTGCCCGTGGCGATTTCCTACGTCGGTATCAGCAAGCGCGCTATCGCCAAGAGCAAGAAAGATGCAAATCGCGAGCATCCGTTCTGGCGCCTGCTGGCCAAATTCGCCAGCCCCAAGGTCGCCCCGGTATCGGTGCTGCTGGCCCTGGTCGCGTTTGGCGGCGGTCTGTGGTACAGCCAGAACCTGAAAATCGGCGACCTTGACCAGGGCGCGCCGGAACTGCGCCCGGATTCGCGCTACAACAAAGACAACAATTTCATCATCAACAACTATTCCACCAGCTCCGACGTGCTGGTGGTGATGGTCAAGACCAAGGCCGAAGGCTGCTCGCGCTACGAGGCGATGGCGCCCATCGACCAGTTGATGTGGAAGATGCAGAACACCGAGGGCGTGCAGTCGGCGATCTCGCTGGTGACCGTGTCCAAGCAGATGATCAAGGGCATGAACGAGGGCAACCTGAAATGGGAAACCCTGTCGCGCAACCCGGACGTGCTGAACAACTCCATCGCCCGTGCCGATGGCCTGTACAACAACAATTGCTCGCTGGCGCCGGTGCTGGTGTTCCTCAATGATCACAAGGCCGAGACCTTGGACCGCGCGGTGCATGCGGTGCAGGACTTCGCCAGGGAGAACAACAAGGACGGCCTGGAATTCATCCTCGCCGCCGGCAATGCCGGAATCGAAGCCGCCACCAACGAGGTGATCAAGGAATCTGAACTGATCATCCTGATCCTGGTGTACCTGTGCGTGGCAACCATGTGCATGATCACCTTCCGCTCCTGGGCGGCGACCCTGTGCATCGTGCTGCCGCTGGTGCTGACCTCGGTGCTGGGCAACGCGCTGATGGCGTTCATGGGCATCGGCGTCAAGGTCGCGACCTTGCCGGTGGTAGCCCTGGGCGTGGGCATCGGCGTGGATTACGGCATCTACATCTACAGCCGCCTGGAAAGTTTCCTGCGCGCCGGGCTGCCGCTGCAAGAGGCGTATTACCAGACGCTCAAGTCCACCGGTAAAGCCGTGCTGTTCACCGGCCTGTGCCTGGCCATCGGCGTGTGCACCTGGATCTTCTCGGCGATCAAGTTCCAGGCCGACATGGGCCTGATGCTGACCTTCATGCTGCTGTGGAACATGTTCGGCGCGTTGTGGCTGCTGCCGGCACTGGCGCGGTTCCTGATCAAACCGGAAAAACTGGCGGGGCAGAAGGGCAACTCGTTGTTTGCGCACTGAACTGTAGGAGCGAGCTTGCTCGCGAAAAACGTCAACGATAACGCGTGCATTCTGGATAAATGCGCTGTCTGTGAGTTCTTCGCGAGCAAGAACTAGGCGTCCCCCTCGCTCCTACATTATTGGTTTGGGCTATCATTGCGACCTTCCTCGTAAATGATTGACTGCCATGACTGCCGACACCCTCACCACCGCCCTTGCCACCAGCGACATGCTGATCATCGACGGGCTGCATGCCTTCGATTTCACGTTTGACCGGCACTTGTCGATCGAAAGCATGGACGGCCGGGAACTCAAGCGTTGGACGTTCAGTCCAGATCAACTGAACGCCGCGACCTTTGATGACAGCTTGCAAAGCTGGCTGCTGAGCAACGAGGACGGTGAACACCGTCTGGTCTGCCTGAGCGCCATCCAGGGCAACAACAATAACGATGAGGATGAAGCGGATGATGATGCGTAAATTCTGGCCCCTGCTGATGGCCGGCAGTGTCGGCGCGATGTCGGTGCAGGCCGCACCGGCCGACACCTATGAACTGCTGGTCGGCAGCTACACCGCCGGCAGCAGCGAAGGGATCTACCGCCTGCAGTTCGACAGCCGTACCGGGCAGTTCAGCGGCAAACCGGTGCTGGCGGCCAAGACCGCCAACCCGTCCTGGCTGACGATTTCCAAAGACCAGAAACAGCTGTTTGTGGTCAATGAAAACGGTCCGGGCCAGGACGATGTGGTCGGTCGCGTCAGCAGCTACCGTATCGATCCGCAGAACCATCAGCTCACCCTGATCAATCAGGTGCAGAGCCTGGGCAATGAGCCAACCCACTCAAGTGTGGCCGCCGACGGGCGTTACCTGTTTGTCGCCAACTATTCGGTACTCGAAGATCCGGGCGGCAGCCTGGCGATCTTGCCGGTGGACACCAGCGGCAAACTGTCGGCACCGGTGCAGTTGAGCGGGCACCCGGCCAGCGGTGTGAACCCTGAGCGTCAGGCCTCCAACCACGTCCATTCGGTGGTGTCGTCGCCGGACGGCAAGTATGTGTATGTGCAGGACCTGGGCGCGGACAAGGTGTTTGCCTACCGCTACGACCCCAAGGCCAACCACGAGCAGCCGCTGACCCCGGCCGAGCCTGCCGCCGTGCAACTGCCGCCGGGTAGCGGTCCGCGCCACTTGCTGTTCAGCGCCGATGGCAAGCATGCCTGGCTGACCACCGAGATGAGCGCCCAGGTGGCCGTGTTCGACTACAACGAGGGCAAGCTTGTGCAAACCCAGTTGGTGGATTTCGCCGCCGGCCAACCGGTGTCCGATAAAGCCGGCGCCGCGCTGCATGCTTCCAACGACGGCAAGTTCCTCTATGTGAGCAACCGTGGCACGGCCAATCAGCTGGTGGTGTTCAGCATCGATCCGGCCACCGCGCACCTCAAGGAAATCCAGCGCCGCTCGGTCGAAGGCGACCACCCGCGCGAGTTCAGCCTGGACCCGAGCGGCAAGTTCCTGCTGATCGCCAACCAGAAAAGCAATGAAATCGTGGTGGTTGAGCGCGACCCCAAGACCGGCCTGCTGGGTAAAACCGTGCAGAAATTGCCGATCGATGCGCCCAGCGACCTCAAGTTCCTGGTGCGTCAATAAGCCACAGGCCCCGAAACTCGGGGCCTGACCTTGACTATTAATTTTATTGATGACGGCTACTGTTTCAAAGCATTTCTAAGGTTCAACCCTCGGGCGTAAGTTGGGTTCCAAGGCCTCCCGGCCACCTGAACGAAACGCACACGAGGGTTACCGCCATGAACTTCAATCTGTTCTCGATCATCGCCGCTTCCGCTGTTTCTGCGACTGTTGCACTGCCGGCTGCTGCCAGCGTGGAAGTCGTCGGCAAAAAATCCGCCACCACCGCCTATACCCAGAAGTACCTGCAGCAAAGCGCCAACTTCTATGCTGCGCTGGATCACAAGATCCGGGGCTAACACAGATCAACCTGTGGGAGGGGGCTTGCCCCCGATTGCGGTGGGTCAGCTACAGATAAGCAGACTGACACATTGCCATCGGGGGCAAGCCCCCTCCCACAGGTTGATTGATGTTGGTTTCAGGGCTTTGCCATCACCGCGATAAACAGCGGTGACTCCAGAATCCGCTGCAGCCACGCCTGAAGTCGTGGATACGGCGCCCCCGCAAACCATTCACGATCCACATGGGCGAACTGCCGCACGAACGGCACCACCGCCGCGTCCGCCAGACTCATGTGCCCGGCGAGCAGATACTCACGGTCGGCCAGCAAGTCCTCCAGCCTTCGCAGGAAGGCCTCACCCTCGGCCCGATAATGTTCCATCGGTTGTTCCGGGTAGCGCTCGGCGTACTTGTATCGATTCAAGTGATGTTTGAACACCTGGTCATTCTCGGCAATCAACGCCAGCACCCAAGGATCGCCTTGCAGCAGCCAATCATGGGGATCGTGCTGCGCCAAGGCCCATTGCATGATCTCCAGGCTTTCCTCGATCACCCGACCCTCCACGCTCAACACCGGCACCGTGCCTTTGGGCGACAACGCCAGCATATCGGCCGGTTTGGCCTTGAGGCTCACCTCGACGATCTCCACCGGTACGCCTGAATAGCGCAACGCCAACCGCGCGCGCATGGCATAGGGGCAGCGCCGGAACGAGTACAGCAGCGCCTCGCTCACTTGACCTCCAGGGTGCTCAAGCCGTTGCCCTGGCGCTTGACCTGGATCTGCACCGGGATGCGTTCGTGCATTTCCTGCACGTGGGAAATCACCGCCACCTTGCGTCCCTGGGCCTGCAAACCGTCCAGGGCGTCCATGGCCAGTTGCAGGGACTCGGGATCGAGGCTGCCGAAACCTTCGTCGATAAACAGCGACTCGATCTTCAAGGTGCTGGAGGCCATCGAGGCCAGGCCCAGGGCGAGCGCCAGGGAGACGAGGAAGGTTTCACCGCCCGACAGCGAGTGCACCGAGCGCAGTTCATCGCCCATTTCGGTGTCCATCACCAGCAGGCCCAGCATGCTGCCGCCGCGTTTAAGGCGGTAGCGGCGCACCAATTGACGCAGCTGCACGTTGGCATGGTGCACCAGCAGGTCGAGGTTGTAGGCCTGGGCGATCTTGCGAAAGGTGTCGCCGGTGGCCGAGCCGATCAGCGCATTCAGGCGAGCCCAGCGCTGCCATTGGTCATAGGCCCTGGCGATCTGTTCGGCCAGGGCGTGGTTGGCATCCTGGCGCCGCTGGTCTTCGGCCTGGCGCGAACGCAGTTCGGCGCAGTGCTTCTCGCCCTCGGCCAGTTGCTGGTTGAGCGCGGCGAGGCTGGCGTCCAGCTGTTCGGCGTCCAGATTGCCGTTGTGCAAGGCCTGATGCTCGGCCAGGCGCTGTTCACGCTCTTGCAGCAATACCCGGGCTTGTTCGACGGCTTTTTCGCGGGTTTGCAACTGCTGGCGCAGGTCGGTGACCTGGGCCTCGTCGAAGGCCAGCAGGCGGGCCAGGCCTTCGTCATCCAGCTCGGGGTGCGTGGCGCGCCACGCGTTGATGCGCGTATCCAGACTGTGCTGTTCCGCCTCCAGGGCCTGCTGGCGGTCCTGCCGGGCCTTGAGATCGGCAACCAGTTGCACCAGCGCCGTGTGTACCGCGTGCAATTCCTGGCTGGCGTCGGCTTCGCTTTGCCGCGCCTGGGCAACGGCCTGGTCCAACTGCTGTTGCCAGTGTTCGGCGCTCTCGTGCTCGCCAATCAAGTCGCGCAGTGTTGTCTGGGCGTCGTGTTGCTGGGTGCAAAGTTCTGCCACCTGCAGATTCAGTGCTTCCCGTTGCTGCTGGCGATGCTGCTGATGGGTCTGCTGCTTTTCAATGGCCTGCTGGCGCTCTTGCTGCTCGGCCAGTTCATCGCGTTGATGGCCCAGTTGTTCGAGACGTTGGCTGACCTGCTGGTCGAGCTGCAGGAAGGTCGCCGCCGGCTCACTGCGCAAGCCTTCCAGGGTCGCGGCGGGCAGTAGGCTCGCGAAGCCGGCGAGTTCGCCATCGAGGCGCTCGCGGTCGCTGGCCAGGGCGCGCTGCTGGTCCAGCAACACCTGGCGGGCCTGCTGGCTGGCGTCCTGGGCGGCTTGCAATTGCTGCTGCAAACGCCCGGCGTTTTGTTGCAGGTTGAGCAGGGCGCTTTGACGCTGTTCGTCCTGGGCGATGCTTTGCGTCAGTTGCGCCAGTTGCTGGGCCAGCCAGTCGGTGCGCTTGACGGCGTCCTGATGCAACAGCGTCGCGTACAGTGGGTGCGCTTCAAGGCTTGGCGCCAACGCCTGTTGCTGCAATGCCAGCTGTTCCTGTTGCGCCAGGAATTCCTTCTGCTGGGCGATCAGCCCACCCACTTCGCCGCGCAGCTCGGTGAGCTTTTCCTTGAGACGGTCCACGGCGTTTTGCGCCGTGGCCTCTTCGCTTTCATCGTGGCGCCCCAGGCTCTGCAACAGCGCTTCGGGCTGGTGATACGGATGCTCGTGGCTGCCGCAGACCGGGCAGGGCTGGTCATCCTGCAACTGTTCGCGCAGTTCCTCGACGCTGGCACTGCGGGCCAGACGCTGGCGCTCCAGCAGTTGCCTCGTCACCGTCAGGGTCTGCTCGGCCACCGTCAGCTCGGCTTTGGTTTGCAGGCCGGTCTGGTTCAGCTGCTCGCGTTGCTGCGCCGCCTCGGCGAGTTTTTGCGCCAGCGTGCGGGCCTGTGTGTCGAGCTGCTGCTGGCTGTCCCACAAACGGGCCAGGTCTTCGAAGGCGCGTTGTTGCTTGCGATTGTCCTGCAGGAGGCTGGCGAGCAATTGAATCTGTTCGGCCACCGCGTGCGGTTCGGCGCCGGCCTCCTGGTACAGCAGTTCCAGGGCTTCGCGTTGCCGGGTAAATTGCTCGACGGCGGCGTTGGCGCGCTGTTCGAGTTGCGGCAGCTCGGCCTCGCCCTGGTTCAGGCGATTGCCGATCATCATCAGTTGTTGCAGGCGTTCGCGGTAGGCGGTCCAGGCGTCGCCCAGTGGCGCGAGGGCGGCGCTTTGCTCAAGTTCGGCGGCCAGGCGTTGCAGGCGCTCGGCGACCTGGGCCTGCGTGTCCTGCAGACCTTTGAGCAAGGCTTGGCCTTCAGTGCAGGCGCTTTCCTGTTGCTGCTTGTCCTCGGTGCGCCTGGCCAGCTCTTTGGTCAAGTGGGCGAGGGTGGTCTGCTGTTCAAAGGCCTGACGCAACAAAGGCGCGGCGTGCGCCAGGTTCTGCTGGGCCTGGGCCAGGGCCGATTGAGCGGCGGCCTGCTGCTGTTGCGCCTGCGCCTGGCGGCTGTGCAGCGCGGTCTGTTGCTCGAGGTGCTGTTGAATCTGCGCGGCGAGCGGGGCCAGCAATGCGTCGAGTTCAGCGCGGCGCAGGAAGTGATGGCGCTGCGGCGCGAGCTGGTCCAGGCGCGTCAGGTCCAGGCGCTGCTGGTCTTGGCTGTCCCACGACTGCTGGGCTTGCTGCAACTGCTCGGTGGCGCTTTGCTGGCGCTCCTGCCATTCGCGCAATTCCTTGAGCCAAGTGTGCTGCAACTCCAACTGCTTGAGTTGGGCCTGGTGGGTCTTGAGTTGCTGCTGTGCCTGGCTCAGCTGTTGATCCAGCTCGGCGCGGGCTTCGGCAGCCAGAGGCACCACGCCGCTGGCCTGGTCCTGCAACTGTTTATGCGCGTCCCTGGCATCCTTGGCCTTGTCGAATGCACGGCGGCCCAGTTGGGTGTAGAGCGCCGTGTCGGTGAGTTTTTCCAGCAGTTCGCTGCGCTCGTTGTCGTTGGCCTTGAGAAACGCGCTGAACTCGCTTTGCGCCAGCAGCACCGCGCGAGTGAACTGTTCGAAGTTCAGGCCCAGGGCCAGTTCCAGCTGGGTCTTGTATTCGGTTTTCTGGCTGGCCAGCAGTTGTTCGCTGTCCAGGTCGATCAGGCTCTGGCGGCTGTTCTGCAACTTGCCGCTGGCCTTGTCGCGTGCGCGATTGGCTTCCCAGCGCGCACGGTAGCGGCGACCGCTGACGCCGACGAAATCCACCTCGGCATAGCCCCCGCCGGTACCGCGCCGGAGCAGGGTGCGCGGGTCGCCGATGGAAATGTCGCTGTCGGCATCCGGCATCTTGGCCTGGCCGGTATCGCCCAGGCGCGGCACCGCGCCAAACAGCGCCAGGCACAGCGCATCGAGCAGGGTGCTCTTGCCGGCGCCGGTCGGCCCGGTGATGGCGAACAGACCGGCACTGGCCAGCGGTTCGGCGGTGAAGTCGATCTCGAACGGCCCGGCCAGGGACGCAAGGTTTTTCAGGCGGATGGCGAGGATCTTCATGGCTGTTCGCCCTCCTGTTGCACTTCCTGGAGCAGCACGGCGAAGTCTTTCAAGGTCTGTTCATCCACTTCGCTGCCATAGTTGTCCTGCCAGGCGCGGCTGAACAGCTCCTGGGGGGTGAGTTGGTCGAGTTCGACCAGGCGGTCTTGGTCGCCGTCTTCGCGCGGGCCAGTGCCTGCGTATTCGGCGGCGATGCGCACCAGGCGCACGGCCTTGCCTTGCAGGGCGGTTTCGATCTGCTGGCGCAGGTCCGGTTGTGGTTCGTCCAGACGTACCCGTACTTCCAGCCAAGGGTGGCGCTGGGTTTCGGCGAGCAGATCAATATCGGGCAAGTCGGCCAGCTGTTTGAGAATCTCTGCCAAGGGCGCGGCTTCCAGCCGTTGCAGGTTGACCGAGCGTGGAATCAGCAGCGGTTCGACGCCGACCAGTCTTTCGCCCTGGAATGTCACGTCGAGCACCTGGTGCTTGTAGCCAATTTCGGAAAACGACAGCGGAATCGGCGAGCCGCTGTAGCGAATGCGCTCTTCGCCGTTCACCTGTTGCGGCTTGTGCAAATGGCCGAGGGCAACATAGCCGACACTTTTATCGAAGAGGGTGGCCGGCAGCGCCTCGGCATTACCGATGATCAGGCTGCGCTCGGAGTCTTCCGACACCGAACCCCCGGCCATGTGCGCATGACTGATGGCAACCAGCGCCTGGCCTTTCTTGCGTTTGGCGTTGGCGGCGGCGATCAGCCATTCATGCACCTGGCCGATGCCCTGCAGGTAATCATCACCCAACTGCGCGCCCGTGACTTCCGCCGGGCGCAGGAACGGCAGCGCCAGGCACCAGGCGGCGATCTTGCCTTTGGCATCCGGCAAGGGGATCAACAGGCGTTCGGCATCCAACTGGCCATCATCGAGCCACAACACCCGGCCCAGGGCGTGGGTGCGCAGACGGCGCATCAAGGGCGCGGGCAATTCGATGCGCGAACCGGAGTCGTGGTTACCGGCAATCATCACAATCGTCAGGGTCGGGTTTTGTTCGTGGGCGCTGATGATGAAGTCATACAGGCGCTCCTGTGCCTTGAGCGGCGGGTTGACCGTGTCGAAGATATCGCCGGCGATCAACAGCGCATCCGGGCTGTGGGCCTTCAATTGACCCAGCAGCCATTCGAGGAAACAGGCGTGTTCGAAGTCGCGTTCCTGGCCGTGCAGGTTTTGCCCAAGGTGCCAGTCGGAGGTGTGGAACAGACGCAAGGCGAACTCCGTGCAGAAGAGGGAAAGGAGGGGAGTTTACCTGTAAAAGCACGCGGGGTGCCTGCGGGTAGACCCGGATCCAATGTGGGAGAGGGCTTGCCCTCGATAGCGGTGGGTCAGCTTGCTTATTTGTATCTGAAGCACCGCTATCGGGAGCAAGCCCCCTCCCACAGGGGATCGCGTTGCTGTATTGGGTATCCGTGCCCCAACAAAAAATGCGCCCCTGAGGGCGCATTTTTTTGTTCTATCGCCTGTCAGGCAATCGCATCCCAGGCCCGATCACCGTGCTCGTCCTTGATCCGAGTCGGCAAGCCCATCACATCCAGCGCCTTGAGGAACGGCTCGGCCGGCAGTTCCTCCACGTTAGCCATGTGTTTCACATCCCATTCGCCACGCGCCACCAGCAGCGCAGCAGCCACCGGCGGAACGCCTGCGGTGTAGGAGATGCCCTGGCTGTCGGTCTCGGCGAAGGCTTCTTCGTGATCCGCCACGTTGTAGATGAACATCTCGCGTGGCTGGCCATCCCTGGTGCCTTTGACCAGGTCGCCGATGCAGGTCTTGCCGGTGTAACCGGGGGCGAGCGACGACGGGTCGGGCAGGACGGCCTTGACCACTTTCAACGGCACCACTTCCAGGCCTTCGGCGGTGGTGACCGGCTTCTCGGAGAGCAGGCCGAGGTTTTTCAGCACGGTGAACACGTTGATGTAGTGTTCGCCGAAGCTCATCCAGAAGCGCACGTTGGGCACGTCGAGGTTTTTCGACAGCGAGTGCACTTCATCGTGGCCGGTGAGGTAGAGGTTCTGCGAACCCACGACCGGCAGGTCGTCGGTGCGTTTGACTTCGAACATGGTGTTGCTGGTCCACTGGCTGTTCTGCCAGCTCCACACCTGTCCGGTGAACTCGCGGAAGTTGATTTCCGGATCGAAATTGGTGGCGAAGTATTTGCCATGGGAGCCGGCATTGACGTCGAGAATGTCGATCGACTCAATGCGGTCGAAATGCTGTTGCTGCGCCAGCGCGGCATACGCGTTGACGACACCCGGGTCGAAGCCCACGCCAAGGATGGCGGTGATGTTCTTCTGTTTGCACTCTTCCAGGTGATTCCACTCGTAGTTGCCGTACCAAGGCGGGGTCTCGCAGACCTTGCCCGGCTCTTCGTGGATGGCGGTGTCGAGGTACGCAACGCCCGTGTCGATGCAGGCCCGCAGCACCGACATGTTGAGGAACGCGGAACCGACGTTGATGACGATCTGCGAGTCGGTCTCGCGGATCAGGGCCTTGGTCGCTTCCACGTCCAGGGCGTTCAGCGCGAAGGCCTGGATGTCGGCGGGCACCTTGAGGCTACCCTTGGCCTTGACGCTGTCGATGATGGCCTGGCATTTGGAGATGTTGCGCGACGCGATAGCAATACGACCGAGTTCGTCGTTGTGCTGCGCGCACTTGTGGGCCACCACCTTGGCGACACCTCCTGCACCAATGATAAGAACGTTCTTTTTCAATTGCTTTATTTCTCCTTTATCCGCCAGCTTACGAAAGGCTGGACAGGTAGTCGTCGTAACCAAATTCACGAACCACTTCGACTGTACCGTCGAGTTGTTTCACTACGATGGACGGCATTTTCAGGCCGTTGAACCAGTTTTTCTTGACCATGGTGTAGCCTGCGGTGTCGATGAACGACAGCCGATCGCCGATGGCCAGCGGACGATCAAATTGATACTCGCCGAAGATGTCCCCGGCCAGGCAGGATTTGCCGCACACCATCACGGTGTGTTCACCC
Organism: Pseudomonas orientalis; assembly: GCF_001439815.1. GTDB lineage: Bacteria > Pseudomonadota > Gammaproteobacteria > Pseudomonadales > Pseudomonadaceae > Aquipseudomonas > Aquipseudomonas orientalis. The sequence goes on from NZ_JYLM01000002.1 coordinate 302,064, forward strand.
TCGCTCGGCGCCAGCTTGGCGTTGAGGCGGTAGATCAGCAGGTCCAGCAGGTGGGCTTCGATGGAGCTGTCGACCACGGCCAGGTTCTTGCCGTTGTAGAGGGTGTCGAGCACGGTGACTTCCAGGGAGGCGCTGTTGGTGATCGCCGCTTCGCCGGGTTCCAGGTAGACCTGCACGTCGTACTTCTGCGAGAACGCCTTGAGGCGCTGGCAGAAGGCGTCGATGGCATAGCCTTCACCCGTGAAGTGGATGCCGCCGCCGAGGCTGACCCAGTTGACCTTGTGCAGCAACTCGCCGAAGCGTTCTTCGATGGTGCCGAGCATCTTGTCGAACAGGCCGAAGTCGCCGTTCTCGCAATTGTTGTGGAACATGAAGCCGGAGATCTGTTCTATCACGCCTTCGATCTTCACCGGGTCCCACTCGCCCAGGCGGCTGAACGGGCGTGCCGGGTCGGCCAGCAGGTAATCTGAGCTGCTCACTTGCGGGTTGACGCGCAGGCCACGGGTCTTGCCTTCGCTGCGCTCGGCAAAGCGCTGCAACTGGCTGATGGAGTTGAAGATGATCTTGTCGCAGTTCTCCAGCATCTCTTCGATTTCATCGTCGGCCCAAGCCACGCTGTAGGCGTGCGCCTCACCTTCGAACTTCTGGCGGCCGAGCTTCAACTCGTACAGCGACGACGAGGTGGTGCCGTCCATGTATTGCTGCATCAGGTCGAACACCGACCAGGTGGCAAAGCACTTGAGTGCCAGCAACGCCTTGGCGCCGGACTGCTCGCGCACGTAGGCAATCTTCTGCATGTTGACCAGAAGCTTCTGTTTATCGATGAGGTAGTACGGCGTTTTGATCATTTTTGAGAGCCTGGGGCGGTGCCTGCCAAAAAAGGACACGCATTGTGCCCGCAGTTGGTCAGGATCGAAAGGTTAGCCGGCGGATTTTGCACGCCGGGTTTCAAGCATAGGCCCTGAGTATGAACATCCATGGATGTACACCGACCTAATGTGGGAGGGGCGGTGCGACGGTTCGACTTGCCCCCGATGGCGGCCCACGGATTCAAGCCTGCGTTCGGCCAGCGTGGTTTAACGGGGCGCCTGAGATCAAGATCAAAAGCCAGATCAAGATCAAGAGCGGCTCGCTTCGCATCGTGGTTACCGGTGGGCGCTGCGGCGTTGTGTAGGAGCGAGCTTGCTCGCGAAAAACGTCAACGATAACGCGTGCTTCCTGAATCAACGCGGCGCCTGTGAGTTTTTCGCGAGCAAGCTCGCTCCTACAGACGGCGGTGTACGCAAGCCCGCGTATCCACGATGCGAAGCGAGCCGCTCTTGCTTTTGATCTTAGGCGCCCGCGCCATGGATGGCGCGGGGCGGCGGCCCCCCACATCAATGTCGGATTGTGGGCACACCGAGCCTGGGCGAGGTGCCGAGTGGTGGGGCAAGAGCCTTTTGGTTACTTTGGGGCTTTTCCAAAGTGACCCGCCGTCAGGGCTGAACCCTAAGCAGCCGTGACCACAGCAACGGATATGTACTCAACCCAATCCACCATCCTGGTCGGCCCAGAGGCCGCCATCGGGGGCAAGCCCCCTCCCACAGTTGGATCTCTGAACATCAGACACACTGACATCAAACCGTCATCTTTCCACCACCTTCCTGCCACATTCCCTCGCTAATGTCCTCGCCAATGAGATCGATCTCAAGCGAGCCACAATGACCGACCTGAAAGACGTAGCACGCTTGGCTGGCGTGTCCCGCGCCACCGCCGCCCGCACCTTTGCTTCCCCGGAACAGGTGCGCCCGGTCACCCGTGAGCAGGTGTTCGCCGCCGCCCGTGAGTTGGGCTTCCGGCCGAACCTGCTGGGCCGCCAGTTGCGCCTGCAAACCACCCAACTGATCGGTGTAGTAGTGCCCAACCTGCTCAACCCGGTATTCGCCGAGCAGTTCCAGGCCATGGAACGCGCCGCGCGGTTACGCGGCTACAGCCTGGTGCTGGCCACCACCGATTACAGCAGCGAGCGCGAAAGCACGGTGGTGGAGGAACTGCTGCGCCAGCGCGTCGACGGTCTGGTGCTGACGGTCACCGATGCCGAAAGCAATGCGGTGCTCAGCAGCCTGAACACCGAGAAGACTCCGTTCGTGCTGGCCTACCATCAGCCGAGCAACCCCAACTACAGCGCCGTGTCGGTCGACAACCGCGCGGGCATGGCCCTGGCCACGCGTTATCTGCTGGACGCCGGGCACCGCCGGATCAGCATGGTCGCCGGCCCCGCGTTGCAGTCCGACCGTGCCCGTTTGCGGCATGCGGGGTATTGCGAGGCGATGGAAGCGTACGGTCTCAAGAGCCGCCCGGTGATTGAAATGCCGGCCCACACCCAGGCCGAATTCACGGCCATCGCGCCGTTTCTGCAGCGCCCCGACGCGCCCACTGCTTTGGTGTGTTCCAACGACTTCCTGGCGATCAGCCTGATCGCCGAACTGCGCCGTAACGTCTGGAACGTACCCGGGCAACTGTCCGTGATGGGCTTCGATGGCATCAGCCTCGGTACCCAGATGCACCCGACCCTGTGCAGCGTGGTGCAGCCCATCGCGCTGCTGGCCAGCACCGTGATCGACCAACTGCTGGCGCAAATCGCCGGCAACGCCCCGACGTCCCATTGCCTGCCTTGCCATATCCGGCCGGGCGAAAGTACCCAGCCCCATGAGGAGACCCTTGATGCGCGCACTCAGTAAAACTCTGGCAGCCCTGCTGCTGTGCGGTGCGGCCGGCCTGGCCCAGGCCGCCGACACCGCGATTTGCTACAACTGCCCGCCAGACTGGGCCGACTGGGGCACCCAGCTCAAGGCCATCGCCGCCAACACCGGCGTGCAGGTGCCGCTGGACAACAAGAACTCCGGCCAGTCCCTGGCGCAGTTGGTGGCGGAAAAAGCCGCACCGGTGGCCGACGTCGTCTATTACGGCGTGACCTTCGGCCTGCAGGCGCAAAAAGCCGAGGTGGTCGACACCTACAAACCCAAGGCCTGGGAGCAGATCCCCGCAGGCTTGAAAGACCCCGCCGGCCATTGGTTCGCGATCCATTCGGGCACCTTGGGCATCATGGTCAACGTCGACGCGCTCGGTGGCTTGCCGGTGCCGCAAAGCTGGGCCGACCTGCTCAAGCCGGAGTACAAAGGCATGGTCGGTTACCTTGACCCCTCCAGCGCCTTTGTCGGCTACGTCTCGGCAGTGGCGATCAACCGCGCCATGGGCGGTGACCTGGACAACTTCGCCCCGGCCATCGACTACTTCCGGAAACTGGCGAAAAACAGCCCCATCGTGCCCAAGCAGACCGCCTACGCACGGGTGCTGTCCGGTGAGTTGCCGATCCTGGTGGACTACGACTTCAACGCTTACCGCGCCCGCTACAAAGACCAGGCCAACGTCGCTTTCGTGATTCCCCAGGAAGGCAGCATCAGCGTGCCCTATGTCATGAGCCTGGTCGCCAACGCGCCACACCGCGCCAACGCGGAAAAAGTCCTCGACTTCGTGCTCTCGGACGAGGGCCAGGCACTCTGGGCCAAGGCCTACCTGCGCCCGGTGCGGCCGATGAAGATGCCGGCGGACGTGGCCGCACAGTTCCTGCCCGACAGCGACTACGCCCGCGCCGGTGTGGTGGACTACGAAAAAATGGCCGCCGTGCAGGAAGCCTTCGCCGCCCGTTACCTGAACGAGGTCAAGTAAATGGCAACATCGGCAAGACACGCCGCCTGGGCACTGGCCCCGGCCTTTGCGGTGCTGCTCGCGTTCTGGCTGTTGCCGCTGGCGCACCTGATGCTGCTCGGCGCCGAGAGCCGCGACAGCGCCGGCAGCGGTTACTGGCAGGTGCTCAGCAGCGCGCAGTACCTGGGCAGTCTGGGGCAAACCCTGATCCTGGCGATGGTGGTGACGCTGGTCGCGTTGGTGATCGGCGGCATCAGCGGCGTGTTCCTCGCCCGGCAACAGTTCTTCGGGCGCTCGGCGCTGGTGGCATTGCTCACGTTTCCGCTGGCCTTTCCCGGTGTGGTGGTGGCGTTCCTGGTGATCCTGCTCGCGGGGCGCCAGGGCTTGTTTGCCGCGCTGGGCCTGCAGTTGGCCGGTGAGCGCTGGATTTTTGCCTACTCGTTGGCGGGGCTGTTCGTGGGCTACCTGTACTTCTCGATTCCCCGGGTGATCCTGACGGTGATGGCGGCCTGTGAAAGCCTCGACCGCAGCCTGGAGGAAGCCGCGCATTCACTGGGGGCAGGGCACTGGCGCGTGGTCTGCGATGTGATCGTGCCGGGCCTGGCACCGGCGCTGGCATCGTGCGGGGCGATCTGTTTCGCCACGTCCATGGGCGCCTTTGGCACGGCGTTTACCCTGGGTACGCGGCTCAACGTCACGCCCGTGGCGATCTATAACGTATTCACCAATTACGCCAACTTTGCCGTCGCCGCTGCGCTGTCGGTGGTGCTTGGCGCGGTGACCTGGGCGGTGCTGCTGCTCACGCGGCGTCTGGTGAAAAATTCGGGGACTGTGCTGTGAAGCGCTCATCGCTGTTTGTGCCGCAACTGCTGTTTACCCTGCTGGTGTGCGCCTTCATGTTGGTGCCGGTGCTGCTGTCGCTGCTGGCCGGGCTGACGCGCAACTTTTTTGTCGGCGTTTCCAGCGGCTTGACCTTCGACTGGTTGATCCAGGTGTGGCAGGCCTACTCGCCCACCGTGTGGTTGTCGCTGCAACTGGCCCTGGCTTGTGCGGTGTGCGTCTGCGTGATCGGCGTGCCGGCGGCCTATGCCCTGGTGCGCATGAACAACCGCTTCAGCCGCGCCTTCGAGGAATTGATGGTGCTGCCGGTGGCTATGCCAGGGTTGGCCAGTGCGTTGGCGTTGCTGCTGACGTACGGCCAGTTCGGCGGCTTCCGTAGCAGTTGGTTGTTCATCCTGGTCGGCCATGTGCTGTTCACCTTGCCGTTCCTGGTGCGCCCGGTGATGGCGGTGATGCAGCGCCAGCAACTGCCGGTGCTGGAGGAGGCGGCGGCGAGCCTGGGCGCGGGTCCCGTCAAACGCTTTTTCAGCGTGGTGGTGCCCAACTGCCACGCGGGCATCCTGGCCGGCGTGTTGATGGTGATCACCCTGAGCCTGGGTGAATTCAACCTGACCTGGATGCTCCATACGCCGATGACCAAGACCCTGCCGGTGGGCCTGGCCGACAGCTACGCCTCGGCGCGCCTGGAAATCGCCAGCGCCTACACCCTGATCTTTTTGCTGATGATCGTGCCGCTGCTGATCGCGCTGCAGGCCATCAGTGCCCGTTTGTCCCGTGGAGAGCGTCGATGACCGCTATCACTATCCGCCTGCAAGGCTGCCGCAAGGCGTTCGCCGACGGCACCGTGGCCGTGCATGACTTGAATTTGACCGTCGAAGGCGGCGAAACCCTGGCGATCCTCGGCCCCTCCGGCTGCGGCAAGACCACCACCTTGCGCCTGATCGCCGGCCTGGAACGCCCGGATGTGGGACAGGTGCTTTTCGGTGACCAGGACGTGACTCGCCTGCCCATCGAGCGCCGCGATGTGGGCATGGTGTTCCAGAATTACGCGCTGTTCCCCAACCTGGATGTGGCCGGCAACATTGTCTACGGCTTGAAGGTTCGCGGCATGGCGCCGCGAGAGCGCAACAAGCGTTGCGAAGAGTTGCTTGAGTTGGTGGGTTTGCAGCAGTACGGCAAGCGCAGCATCCATGAACTCTCCGGCGGCCAGCGCCAGCGCGTCGCCCTGGCCCGCGCCCTGGCGCCACGCCCGAAAGTGCTGCTGCTGGACGAACCCCTGGCGGCCCTCGATGCGCAACTGCGCGAACGCCTGCGCAGCGAGCTGAGTGAACTGCTGCGCGGCCTGGGCATCACCTCGGTGTTCGTCACCCACGACCAGGGCGAAGCCATGGCCCTGGGCGACCGCATCCTGGTGATGGAACACGGGCGGATCGCGCAACTGGCCAGCCCACGGGATATCTACCAGAAACCGGCCAACGCCTTCGTCGCAGGCTTTGTCGGCAACCTCAACGCCTTCGCGGTGAGCGGGGCGTCGCCCACGGGTTTGAAAGTCTGCGGCGGCGAACTGCCGTGGCACGGCACCGACCAGCCCGACACCCTGTATTGCCGCCCCGAACATTTGCGCGTGATGGAGAGCGAAGGGCACTTGCACGGGCGTCTGCTGGCGCAGTTCTTCCAGGGCGCGCAAAGCCGTTTGCTGGTGGACGTCGGCGCCCCGCAACCGTTGCTGGTCGACAGCAGCGACAACCGGCTGTACGCCGTCGGCGCGCCGATTGCCCTGGCGATTGCGCCGCATATGTTGTTCACCCTGAATGCGTGAGAATCCACTGTGAATCGTCCGTTTCTCGTCGCCCAGATCAGCGACCTGCACCTCAAAGCCGGCCAGCGCCTCACCTATGGCGTGGTGGACACCCTGGGCGCGCTGCGCCGCGCCGTCGACCATCTGAACGCCAGCCATCCACGGCCTGACATCGTGGTGATCAGCGGCGACCTCGTGGACTTCGGCCGTGCCGATGAATACGCCGTGCTGCACCCTGAACTCGCGCGCTTGCACATGCCGTGCTACCTGGTGCCCGGCAACCACGACACGCGTGGACCGTTGCTGGATGCGTTCCGTGATCATGCCTACTTGCCGTTATCGGCAGAGGCCCCGCTGGACTGGGTTGTTGACACCCATCCGCTGCGCCTGATCGGCCTCGACTCCACCATCCCCGGCAGCCATGGCGGGCAGTTGCTGGACAGCCAATTGCAGTGGCTCGATGAGCAACTGGCGCTGCGCCCGCAGGCGCCGACCTTGTTGATCCTGCATCACCCGCCGTTCATCAGCGGCATCGGCCATATGGACCGCGAGCCGTTTATCAATGCCGCCGCCCTGGAGCGTGTGGTTGCGCGCCATCCGCAGGTGGAACGCCTGTTATGCGGCCATTTGCACCGTCCGATGCAGCGCCGTTTCGGCGGCAGCCTCAGTTGTGTCTGCCCCGGCACGTCTCACCAGATCGTGCTGGATTTGCAGGACGCGGCGCCCGCGCATTTCAACTTGGAGCCGGCCGGTTATTTGTTGCATCGCTGGGACGCGCAACAGGGTTTGATCAGCCACAACGGCGTGTTCGGGGATTACCCCGGGCCGTATCCGTTCTATGACGCTCATGGGTTGATTGACTGAGGTTTCGATTCTGCTGATGTAATCACTGTGGGGGCACAGGTATCCCACAACTAGGGTGCGGCGCCGCACCTGTGGCGAGGGAGCTTGCTCCCGTGACGGCCGGACAGCCTTCGCCTATCTACCTGACGCTCCGAGATCCAAATGTGGGAGGGGGGCTTGCCCCCGATGGCGGCTTCAGGATCGGTCAGAATATTGGATCAGACCGAGTACATATCCGTTTCTGCGGTAACGGCTTCTGGCGGTTCCGCTCTTACAGCGGGTCACTTTTGGAGGGACCCAAAAGTAACCAAAAGGTCCTCGCCCCACCACTCGGCACCTCGCTCATGCTCGGTGTGCCCGAACGCAGGCTTGAATCCGTGGGCCGCCGCAATGGGCCATCCCTGGCCCAGTGCGGCTAACCCGGCGTCCTGCCGGGTTGCCCACGGATTCAAGCCTGCGTTCGGCCAGCGTGGTTTAACGGGGCGCCTGAGATCAAAAGCGCGGCGGCCTTAGAGCCGACCGGTATTTTGTGTCGACCCCGGTCCAAATGTGGGAGGGGGCTTGCCCCCGATGGCGGCCTCCGAGCCGACCAGGATGTTGGATCAGACGTTACGGGTGGGCGCTGCGTTGCTGTATGAATGAATTTTGTATTCATCTAAAGAAAAATGAGTTTGTCTCATTATCGCCATCTCCCGACAATGACCGCCATAGATACCGACATTGGAGATAACAGTCATGGCAGTCGCTCATTCCCTCGGATTCCCGCGCATCGGACGCGACCGTGAATTGAAAAAAGCGCAGGAAGCGTTCTGGAAGGGTGAGCTTGACGAAGCCGGTTTGCGCGCCGTGGGGCGTGACTTGCGCAAGGCCCATTGGGACCTGCAAAAACAGGCCGGCATCGAGTTGCTGCCCGCCGGTGATTTCGCCTGGTACGACCAGGTACTGACCCACTCGCTGATGTTCGGCGTGATTCCGGAGCGTTTCCGCCCGGCCGACGGCCAGGCCACGTTGCAGACATTGTTCGGCATGGCCCGTGGCGTCAGCGACACGTGCTGCGCCGGCGCTCACGCCCAGGAAATGACCAAGTGGTTCGATACCAACTATCACTACCTGGTGCCGGAGTTCAGCGTCGATCAGCAATTCCACCTGGGCTGGGAGCAGTTGTTCGAGGAAGTCCAGGAAGCCCTCGACCTCGGGCACACCGTCAAGCCGGTGGTGATCGGCCCGCTGACGTACCTGTGGCTGGGCAAGGCCAAGGGTGGCGATTTCGACAAGCTCGACCTGCTCGACCGCCTGCTGCCGTTGTACGGCCAGATCTTCCAGCGTTTGGCCGAGCTGGGCGTGGAATGGGTGCAGATCGATGAGCCGATCCTGGTGCTGGATTTGCCGCAGGCGTGGAAGAATGCGTTTGAGCGCGCCTATAACCTGATCCAGCGTGACCCGCTGAAAAAGCTGGTGGCCACTTACTTCGGTGGCCTGGAAGAAAACCTCGGCCTGGCCGCCAATCTACCGGTCGACGGCCTGCACATCGACCTGGTGCGGGCGCCGGAGCAATACCCGACCATTCTTGATCGTCTGCCGGCTTATAAAGTGCTGTCCCTGGGCGTGGTCAATGGCCGTAACGTATGGCGTTGCGACTTGGAAAAAGCCCTGGCGACGTTGCAGCATGCCCAGGAAAAACTCGGTGATCGCTTGTGGGTCGCGCCGTCCTGCTCACTGCTGCACAGCCCGGTGGATCTTGAGCGTGAAGACCAGTTGGACGCCGAGCTGAAAAGCTGGCTGGCCTTTGCCTTGCAAAAGTGCGCGGAAGTCGCGGTACTGGCCCGGGCCGTCGACCAGCCCGAGACGCCGGAGGTGCTGGCCGCGCTGGCCCACAGCCGTGCGGTACAGGTTGCGCGCGCCGCTTCGCCACGTATCCAAAAGCCCGCCGTGCAAGCACGCGTTGCCGCTATCAGCCCTCACGACAGTCAGCGCGAGTCGCCTTTTGCCCAACGTATCGAGAAACAACGGGCCGGCCTCGACCTGCCGCTGTTTCCCACCACTACCATCGGTTCTTTCCCGCAAACCGCGTCGATCCGCCTGGCGCGCCAGTCCTACAAGGCCGGCAAGTTGAGCGAAGCCGAATACGTCGAGGCGATGCACAGCGAGATCCGGCACGCGGTCGAGGTGCAGGAAAACCTCGGCCTGGATGTGCTGGTACACGGTGAAGCGGAGCGCAACGACATGGTCGAATACTTCGCCGAGCAATTGGACGGCTACGCGTTCACCCGTTTCGGCTGGGTGCAGAGCTACGGTTCGCGCTGTGTGAAACCGGCGCTGATCTATGGTGACCTGAGTCGGCCGAAAGCAATGACAGTGGAGTGGATTCGCTATGCACAGGGCCTCACGCACAAGGTGCTCAAGGGCATGCTGACCGGCCCGGTGACCATGCTGATGTGGTCGTTCCCACGCGAAGACGTGAGCCGCGAGGTGCAGGCCCGGCAACTGGCCCTGGCGCTGCGTGACGAAGTGCTGGATCTGGAAGCCGCCGGCATTCGGATCATGCAGATCGACGAGGCCGCGTTCCGCGAAGGCTTGCCCTTGCGTCAGGCGCAGTGGCCGCATTACCTGGACTGGGCCACCGAAGCGTTTCGCCTGTGCGCCTGCGGCGTGCGTGACGAGACCCAGATCCACACTCACATGTGCTACAGCGAGTTCAACGATGTGATCGAATCCATTGCGGCGCTGGATGCCGACGTCATCACCATTGAAACTTCGCGCTCGGACATGGCGTTGCTGGATGCGTTCGAAGCCTTTGCTTATCCCAACGACATCGGCCCTGGCGTCTACGACATCCACTCGCCACGGGTGCCGGAAGTGGCGCAGATGGTTGACTTGCTGCGCAAGGCGGCCAAGCGGATTCCGGCCGAGCGATTGTGGGTCAATCCCGATTGCGGCCTGAAAACCCGTGGCTGGCCGGAGACGCAAGCGGCGTTGATTCACATGGTGGCGGCGGCGCGCCAACTGCGTGCGGAACTGGGCTGAGGGCCAAGATTGCGCGGTAGACGTTTGCGTTGTACGGCATACTGCGCCCATGACTTTCGACTCGCCGCTCGCCGCTTATCAACACGCTATCGCCCAGCAAGGCTTCGTGCCCGACGACGCTCAGCGCCGTGCGGTGCAGGCCTTGCAAACCTGTCATCAGGCGTTGCATCTGGGCGGTTCGCCGATTGCGGGTGTTTACCTGTGGGGGCCGGTGGGGCGCGGCAAGACCTGGCTGATGGACCAGTTCCATCAAAGCCTGCGCGTGCCCGCACGCCGCCAGCATTTTCATCACTTCATGGGTTGGGTGCACCAGCGTTCGTTTCAGCTCACCGGCACCCGGGACCCGCTGCAGGCGGTGGCCCGGGAACTGAGCCGGGACGTGCGCGTGCTGTGCTTCGACGAGTTGTTCGTCAATGACATCGGTGACGCAATCATTCTTGGTCGCCTGTTTCAGGTGATGTTCGAGGAAGGCGTGGTGATGGTCTGTACCTCCAATCAACCCCCCGAGCAGCTGTACGCCGAAGGTTTCAACCGTGAGCGCTTCCTGCCGGGTATCGAGGCGATCAGGCGGCATATGCAGGTGGTGGCGGTGGACGGCGGCGAGGATCATCGCCTGCATCCCGGCATTGGCCTGCAGCGCTACTGGGTGAACCAACCTGATGCGCTGGCCCCGGTGTTCAAACAGCTGAGCGACGGGCAAACCGTCGGCCATGGGAAGCGGGTGGACGTGGGGCATCGCACGATTACGGCGGTACAGGCCAGCGACGCGGTGCTGTGGTGCCGCTACGCCGAACTCTGCGAACAACCCCTGGCCGCGATTGATTTCATGCTGCTGTGCGATCGCTTCAAGGCCATTCTGCTGGGGGAGGTGCCCAACCTGAGCGCACAACAGCGCCCCGGTCGTATTGCCCGTGGCACCGAAGACGGCGTCGAGCGCGTGGACGCGGGGGATCGCCAGTTGCCGGAGTTGTCCAGGCACGATGACAGCGTGCGACGTTTTATCGCGTTGGTGGATGAATGCTACGACCGCAAAGTGCCGTTGTTCATTGAGGCCCAGGTGCCACTGGAAAGTCTCTACACCGAAGGCTACCTGGCGTTTCCTTTTCGCCGCACCTTGAGCCGCTTGCGCGAAATGCAGCTGCTGCGCTTCGGTGCTTGAGAGCCCCGGGATCACCCCGCTTGGGGCTTTGGATGCCCGCAACCTGTGCGTTTTCTGTCAGACATTTGTCGTTAATCGCCTTCATCTACTGCCGACTCCATGCTTACAATTGCCCTCTCAAAGGGAATCGGTTCCCTGGTTGTCGTTATCGAGGAAGGAAATGGACACCCCAGACATCCTGGTGCTGCAAGCCAGCTACACCAACGCCGTGCACGCCGAGGCCATCGGTTCGCTGCTCAACCACTATGCTGAAGACCCGATGGGCGGCGGCCACAGCTTGCCGGCCGATCTGTTGCAGCAACTGCCTGCGGAACTGGCCAAGCGCCCCCATGCATTCAGTGTGCTGGCATTCGTTGGGGGTGTGCCGGCCGGGCTGGTCAATTGCTTCGAGGGGTTTTCGACGTTCGCCTGCCGGCCCTTGGTCAACGTCCACGATGTGGTGGTGGCGCAACAGTTTCGTGGCTTGGGCTTGAGTCAGAAGATGCTGCAGAAGGTCGAGGAAATCGCCCGGCAGCGCGGTTGCTGCAAGATCACTCTGGAAGTGCTTGAAGGCAATGCGCCGGCACAGTCGGCCTATCGCAAGTTCGGTTTTGACCACTCGGTATTTGATCCCGCCCATGGCCGCATGTTGTTCTGGAACAAGTCACTTTAATAACAACGCTGAAAAAAGGCGCGATGATGAAAAAACTGCACTCGCGTAATGGTGACGCGGAGCGTGGGAACGATCAAACAACAAGTCACTGTAATAAAAGCACTGCAAAAAAAGGCGCCATTGAATGGCGCCCAATAAACCTTTGCCAAAGGAGCGGATTGGCACAGGGTACTTGCGGATTAACTCAGCATTAAATCAACTGTTGGGTTGAGCGGGTTCGGCAGTGGTGGCTTTAACCGATTTGCCATCGGCGGACACAACTTGCTGTTCGGCCTTGCCGTGGGTGGTTTCCTGAATGAAGCTGAAGTTGTTATAGAACTCTTTCGAACGCTCTGAACCGCCCTCGGCAAAGGCGGCGGCGGAGGTCAGGGTCATCAGGCTGGCAAGCATCAGTGTCGAGAGTTTCATTGCAGTGTTCCCATTAAGAGTGATAGGTGTCCGGTCACTCCATGATCAGATCGTGGGGCGACTATGGCGTTATCCTATTAAGTGGGAATTAACGGAACTCACCTGCGAAGTTAACGTTTTTGTTAACTTCGCAGGGCAGGGCGTTATAGCCTCCAGTCAAGTGCCAGTGTGATCGAGCGTGGATCGCCCCAATACACGCCATTATAAAAACCGACGCGCTCGTAGTATTTCTTGTCAAACAGGTTATTGACGTTAATCGATGCCGTCAGCTGTTCGTCGAACTGGTAGCGCGACATCAGGTTGACCACGGTGTAGCCCTGTTGCTCGATCTTTGCCCGCGTGGTGATCAAGTTGCCTTTGTCATCGCGTACGCCCGTGGGCCGATCGCCAAAGTCAAAGATATCGCTCTGCCAATTTACCGCGCCGCCCACGGTCAGGTTGCGCCAGGCCCCCGGCAGGCGGTAAGCGCTGGATAGTTTCAGCAGGTTCAACGGCTGGCCGGTATTGTTGCGCTGGCCTGCGCCGTTCACCGAGTGGGTGTAGGTGTAGCCTGCGGTCAGGTTCCAGTCCGGTGCAATTTCCCCGGCCGCCTCCAGCTCGAAACCCTTGACCTTGTTGCCCTTGCCGCCGGACTTGTAGAACTCCTCGCCGGTGGCCGGGTTGGGCGGCACCGAGTCATCGCGTTCGGCGACGTTGTCCTGGGTGCTCCAGAAATACGCGGCCGCCAGGTTCAGTCGCTCGTTGAGCACGCTGCCCTTGAGGCCGATCTCATAGTTGCTGCCCACCACCGGCTCCAGGTACTTCTTGTTGACGTCCCTCGTGCTTTGCGGCTTGAAGATGTCGGTGTAGCTCGCGTAGACGGTGTACTGCGGCGTGATGTCGTACAGCAGCCCGGCGTAGGGCGTCCACATACCGTTATGGGTCTGGCCGGTTTTGCCCGATGCGGTCAGTTGATCGTTGGCGTCGTATTGGGGTGTGGCGCTTTCCAGCTCCCAACTGCCATAGCGGCTGCCGAGAACGGCATGCAGACGGTCAGTCAGGCTCAGGCGCGTGGCGAGGTAGCCGGCCTTCTGTTGTTTCTTGCTGTGCTCGCCCTTGAGGTCGGTGACGTCATCGGTGAACTTGCCGATACCGCCCATGTGCTTCCAGTCCTCGATGGTGTAGTAGCCTTTGGGCAGATTGCTGCGCATGAAGGGCGAACTGTCCCGTTGCGCCGCTTCGCCGTAGCCCATCATCAGCTGATGTTCGCGGCCCAGCAGGGCGTAGCTGCCGGCCAGGTTGAGGTCGATGGCTTCCATTCTCGACGTGCCGCGCATATGGCTGGCCCAGGCGGTCATGCCGCTGCGGTCGGCATTGGGGAAACCTGCGCCGCCGTAGTACACCTTGCCATCGGTATCGCTCTGGCGATGGGTGTAGGCGGCCTTCAGGTGCCAGTCGCCGCCGAGGCGATGATCGAGGGTGGCGAAGGTGGTCTTGTCGGTCAGTGGCCAGGAACTCCAGTGCGCGGCCATATTGGTGGAGCGCGACAGCCCGGCCTTGCCGCCCTGGCTGTTCCAGTAGGGTACGGTGCCCCAGGACGTGCCTTGTACCTGTTTGTCCTGGTAATCAAAACCTACGGCCAGCACGGTGTCGTCGGACAGGTCGCCCTCGAGAATGCCGTAGCCGACCGCGCGTTGCAGTGCATAGTTGTCGCGAAAGGACTTGCTGTCACGGTAGGCCAGTACGCTGCGCCCGCGCAGCCTGCCGTCGAAGGCCAGCGGGCCACCGACGTCGAGATAGCTGTAGTAGTTGTCATGGGTGGCGCCGCTGATCCCGGTATTCGCCTGCCATTGGGCGGTAGGGCGCTTGCGTACCATGTTGACGGTGGCCGAGGGGTCGCCCGCGCCGGTGGTCAGGCCGGTGGCGCCGCGCACCACTTCGATACGGTCGTAGATGATGGTATCGGCGTCGCTCTTCATGAAGCCGAAGGTGTTGAGCATCCCGTCAATCTGGAAGTTGTTGATGCCGTAGCCACGGGAGGTATAGGACACGCGATCCGAGTCATTGTGCTGGACGTTGATGCCGGTGGTCTGGCGCAACACCTCGGTCAGGGTGTTGAGATTGAAATCATCCATCTGTTGGCGTGTGATCACCGAGATCGATTGCGGGGTTTCCTTGACGGACAGGTTCAGGCGCGTGGCGGTGTTCATCGAGCCTGTAGTGTAGGCGCCGGTGTGCTCGGTGGTCGTGCCCAGGCCTTCGGCGGTCACGCGGGTAGCGCCCAGTTCGAGGGCGCTGGAGGGGGCTTGTTCAGGGTCGGTTTCGGCCAGCAGTTCAGGGCTTAGCGCAAGGCTGAACAGGCCCAGGGTAACGCTGATGGAACGGGTAAAAGGCGCGAGCATCGCGGCAAACTCCTTGTCGTCTCTGAGGCCGCCCCGAAAAGGGGCGGGTATGGCTCAAAGACGAAAGGAGGGGCGGAACTTTAGGTTTAAACGAGAATGATTGTTATCTTTGTGTTTCAAGCCTCTCGGTTACTTGACCACCACGTCGGTGCTGTCGGCCTTTTTCGGTTTGATCAAACTGAAATCGATTAAGGCTTTCTGCTTGGTCTCGTAGGGGTTGCCGATCAGCAAGGGGCGCGGCTTGAAGCTGTCGCTGACCAGGCTTTTGCTGTGGTCCAGTTCATCGAAACTCAAACCGGCCAGGTCCGCCCAGGTGTGGATCAGCTGCGAGCTGCTGTAAGGCCGCTGCAGGTCGCCGGCGAAGCTCCAGTCGTGGCTTTCGCGCCACTTGGGTGAGGCGTAGGCCATGAACGGAATGGTGTACATCGGCGCGGTCGGCTTGCCTTCGTTGCGGCCCAGGGTGTCGTGGCCGGCCGAGTCGAACACGTCTTCGCCGTGGTCCGACAGGTACAGCAAAAAGCCGTTGGGATCGGTCTTGGCGTAGTCCTTGATC
This sequence comes from Pseudomonas orientalis, assembly GCF_001439815.1. Classification (GTDB taxonomy): domain Bacteria; phylum Pseudomonadota; class Gammaproteobacteria; order Pseudomonadales; family Pseudomonadaceae; genus Aquipseudomonas; species Aquipseudomonas orientalis. Next base: position 317,409 of record NZ_JYLM01000002.1, read on the forward strand.
AGGCTCGACACCACGAAGTCGTTGTACAGCACCGCGTTGTCGTAGCTGTTATAGGTCGGCAACTGCGCGTCGCTGACGCCCGGCGGCACACCCTGGCGATCGGTGAACTTGTCGAATGTCTGCGGATAGCGGTACTGGTAGCTCATGTGCGTGCCCAGCAAGTGCACCACGATGAACTTGCGTTCGGCGGTATCGGCCAGGGCCTTGGAAAACGGCGCCAGTACGTCGCCGTCGTATTGGCGGGCGTTCTGGTTGCGGTTGTTGTTCAGGTACACCTGCTCGTCGGCCTGTTCGGAAAAGGTCGTGAGCATGGTGTTGCGCTTGGTCATGGTCTGCTGGTTGGTGATCCAGAACGTCTTGTAGCCGGCCTGTTTCATCACGCTGACGATCGACGGCGTCTTGAGGTACAGGTCCGGGTTTTCTTCGTCGGCGAAGGTCAGCACCTGCTGCAACGCTTCGATGGTGTAGGGGCGCGGGGTGATGACGTTGTCGAACACCGCCAGTTGGTCGCGCAGCTTGTCCAGTTCCGGCGTGGTATTGCGCGGGTAGCCATAGAGGCTCATGCGCTGGCGGTTGGTGGACTCGCCGATCACCAGCACCAGGGTGGAGGGCTGGCCGGCCATGCTGTCCTTGAGGTTCTTCAAGGGCGGAATCTGGCTGGCACTGGTCAGCATGCCTTGCATGTTGTCCAGCTGTTCGGTGTAACGGCGGTAGGCAACGATCATCTGCCACGGCACGGCCGGTTCTATCCGGGTTTCGAAGCGGTCGATGGCCTGTTCCATCGTGTCGCTGGTGGCGATCTGCTTGACCAGCGGGTAGCCGACCACCGCCAATACGATGGCGATGGCCGCGACGATCGACTGGCCGCGGGGCAAGTACACCGGGCGCAGGCGTGTCCAGAGGAACACCGCGAAGGCGGTGTGGGCAAGGAACGCCAGCACGATCCACCAGGCAAAGTACTGGGTGGCGTATTCGCCCGCTTCAGAAATGTTCGACTCGAACATGATGAAGATCACGCTCTGGGAAAATTCCTGCTGGTAAATGAAGAAGTAACCCAGGCTGGCCATGGAACAGGCCCACAGCACCACGCCGATCACGGCGGCAAGCACCCGCGTTTGCCGGGGGAACAGCAGCATCGGCGCCAGCCACAGCGCACTCATGAAGAATGCCTGGCGGAAACCACTGAAGCCGGACGTACCGGTCAGTTGGATAAGGAGTTGGGTAATACCCGAGAAATACCAGAAAAACAGGAATAACCAGCCAAGGCCAGCCCAATCAAAACCTTTCGCAGTCGTCGTGCTGCGTTTGAACATCGCCATCCAGCGCCCCATCAGAAAATGATCGTTGCGCACAGGCGCGCAACATCGGGCCGCTCAGAACATGAGCGGCATCGCGGGCGGGAGTATCGGGACAAGCGTGTGAAAACTTTGTGAGTTTTCTGTAGGTATTGCCTTACAAACTAACCAAAGGCATTCAGCAGAGCGCGGGCTTGGCGCCGGACGGCAGTTCGAGCTGGGCCTGGAGGTGCGAACGCAGGCGCAGGACTTCCTGTTGCAACTGATCGCGCTCGTCTTTCAACTGGCGCAATTCATCGCGGCGGATGCTGACGTAGAGGGTCTGTGGCGGTCGGGTCATCTGTGCTGTGCTCATTGCTTGCCTCGCAAATAGCCGGGTAGATCGCGCCGCCGAAACAGGTGAGCGGCAGCAGTCGGGACAAGTTTGAATTCTTTTTCACATCAAGGGAACTTTTTTATTTTTGATGGTCGTGTGACTTTTGCCGCCGTGATGCTGAAGTGATGGCAACTTTTTTGCCATGAAACTACACGGATCCGCTCTGGACTAACCCTCATTAGCCTCATTGCGCTATAAACTATGTCACACATTTTTTAGCAGTTAGGAGCATCAGCACATGCAACTGGGGATTATCGGACTAGGCCGCATGGGCGGTAACATTGCGCGGCGCCTGATGCTCAATGGGCATACCACCGTTGTATATGACCGTAACGAAGCCTTTGTCAAAGGCCTGAGCGAGGAGGGCGCCACCGGCGTCGCCGACTTGAAAGCCCTGGTGGCCGGCCTGCAAAAGCCTCGCGCCGTGTGGGTGATGTTGCCGGCGGGCGCGCCGACCGAAGACACCATCAATGAACTCAGCGGGCTGCTGGAAAGCGGTGACGTGATCATCGATGGCGGCAACACCAATTACAAGGACGACGTGCGTCGCGGCAAGGCCCTGGCGGAAAAAGGCCTGCACTACGTCGACGTCGGCACTTCCGGCGGCGTGTGGGGGCTGGAACGCGGCTACTGCATGATGATCGGTGGCGACGTGGAAACCGTGCAGCGCCTTGATCCGATCTTCAAGAGCCTGGCACCTGGCATCGGCAGCATCCCGCGGACCAAGGACCGTTCGGCCGCCGCCGACCCGCGTGCCGAACAGGGTTACATCCATGCCGGCCCGGCGGGCTCCGGTCACTTCGTCAAGATGATCCACAACGGCATTGAATACGGGATGATGCAGGCATTTGCCGAAGGTTTTGACATCCTCAAGACCAAGAACTCGGACAACCTGCCCGAAGACCAGCGCTTTGACCTGAACGTGGCCGACATTGCCGAAGTCTGGCGCCGTGGCAGTGTCGTGTCGTCGTGGCTGCTGGACCTGACCGCCGATGCCCTGGCGACCGATCCGAAGCTGGACGGCTATTCCGGTTCCGTGGCGGACAGCGGCGAAGGTCGTTGGACCATCGAAGCGGCCATGGAGCAGGCGGTGCCGGTGCCGGTACTGTCGACGTCGCTGTTCGCGCGTTTCCGTTCGCGCCAGCAGAGCACCTACGGTGACAAAATGCTGTCGGCCATGCGCTTCGGCTTTGGCGGCCACGTGGAGACTTCCAAAAAATGACCGCCAACGGCAAGAAACCCAAGGCCGAACCCGCTCCACCGACCACGCTGTTTCTGTTTGGCGCCCATGGCGACCTGGTCAAGCGCCTGCTGATGCCGGCGCTGTACAACCTGAGTCGCGACGGGCTGCTGGGCGATGGCCTGCGCATCGTCGGCGTTGATCACAACGCTATCAGCGACGCCGACTTTGCCAAGAAACTCGAGGACTTCATTCGCACCGAGGCTGCCGGCAAAGTGCGCGGCAACGCCGAAAATGCCCTGGACCCGCAGTTATGGGCCCAGTTGGCCAAGGGCATCAGCTACGTCGAGGGCGACTTCCTCGACGACAGCACCTACGCGGCTATCGCGCAGAAAATTGCCGACAGCGGCACCGCCAATGCGGTGTTCTACCTCGCCACTGCGCCGCGCTTTTTCAGTGACGTGGTGCAACGCCTGGGCAGCGCCGGCTTGTTGAGCGAAACTGACGAAGGCTTTCGCCGCGTGGTCATCGAAAAGCCCTTCGGCTCCGACCTGGCCACCGCAGAAGCCTTGAACGCGTGCCTGCTCAAGGTGATGAGCGAGAAGCAGATCTATCGCATCGACCATTACCTGGGCAAGGAAACGGTGCAGAACATCCTGATCAGTCGTTTTTCCAACGTGTTGTTCGAAGCGTTCTGGAACAATCATTACATCGATCACGTGCAAATCACCGCCGCTGAAACCGTCGGCGTGGAAACCCGTGGCAATTTCTTTGAGAAAACCGGCACGCTGCGGGACATGGTGCCCAATCACCTGTTCCAGTTGCTGGCCATGGTCGCCATGGAGCCTCCGGCGGCCTTCGGTGCCGACGCGGTGCGCGGAGAGAAGGCCAAGGTGGTCGGTGCAATTCGGCCCTGGTCCCTGGAAGATGCGCGAGCCAACTCCGTGCGCGGGCAGTACACCGCCGGTGAAATCGCCGGCAAGCAACTGCCGGGCTATCGCGAAGAAGCCAATGTCGCGCCTGACAGCAGCACCGAGACCTTTGTCGCGCTGAAAGTGATGATCGACAACTGGCGCTGGGTCGGCGTGCCGTTTTACTTGCGTACCGGAAAACGCATGAGCATCCGCGACACCGAGATTGTGATCTGCTTCAAGCAGGCGCCTTACGCGCAGTTTCGCGACACCGACGTCGATGAACTCAAGCCCACGTACCTGAAGATCCAGATCCAGCCGAACGAAGGCATGTGGTTCGACCTGCTGGCCAAAAAGCCCGGGCCGACCCTGGAGATGGCCAATATCGAGTTGGGGTTCGACTATAAGGACTTCTTCGAGATGCAGCCGTCGACGGGCTACGAAACCTTGATCTACGACTGCATGACCGGCGACCAGACCCTGTTCCAGCGTGCCGACAACATCGAGAACGGCTGGCGTGCGGTGCAGCCGTTCCTGGATGCGTGGAAGGAAGACGACGGTATCCAGGCCTACAAGGCCGGCGAAGATGGCCCGGCGGCGGCGGACGCATTGCTGGCCCGTGATGGCCGTACCTGGCACAGCCTCGGATGAGTGATGCAGCGATTCATCCCATCCGTTTTATCCTCAGTGACGTGGACGGCACATTGCTGCATCCGGATCACAGTCTCAGCCAGCGCACGGCCGATGCGGTTCGCGCGTTGCGTGAGGCGGGGGTGCTTTTCAGCCTGGCCAGCGGGCGCCCGCCCAAGGCCATGATGCACTTGATCGAGACCTTCGGGATCGACGTGCCGGTGGCGGGTTTCAACGGCGGTACGTTGATCAACCCGGATGGCAGCATCCTGGTGGCGCACCATCTGCCGGCGGAAGCGGCGTTAGTGACATTGGCGCTGTTCTCGGCCGAGCCTGACGTGGAAGTCTGGGTATTCGCCGACGGCGACTGGCTGCGCCGTGACCCGCCGGGGCCGATGGCGCAGCGCGAAGCTGACGGTCTGGGGTATGGGCCGATAGTGGTGGAAAGTTTCGAGCCCTACCTGGACCGGGTCGACAAGATCGTCGCCGCGAGCAATAACACCCAGTTGCTGGTGGAGCTGGAAGCGCGGTTACATCCCAAGGTACAGGGCCTGGCCCAGGTCTCACGTTCGCAACCGGTTTATCTGGATGTGACAGCGATGCTGGCCAATAAAGGCGAAGCCTTGAAGACTCTGGCGGCGCACCTTGGGGTGCCGCTGGAACAGACGGCGGCCATTGGTGACGGCGGCAACGACCCGGCGATGTTTCATGTGGCCGGTTTATCGATTGCCATGGGCCAGGCCGAAGAAACCGTCAAGCGTCAGGCCAGCGTGGTCACCGGCAGCAATGTCGATGACGGCGCCGCCGAAGCGTTCGAGCGCTTTATTCTCAACGTGCGATAAGTAAGCTCAACTTCCGATCACTGTAACGCAGTGATCGGAAGTTACCCTCTTGACTTACTTGGGCATTGCCCACTGCTGCAACTGATGGCCATCTTTGTCGAGCTCGGCACGTGCCTGCAACAGCAAGTCTTCCAATTGCGCCGGGTCTGTGTAAGTGGTCGAGGACAGCTGTTTGCTGCCGATACGCGTATTGGTGCGGTCGATGACGCTCAGGCTGAGGGCGCCATGACCATCGTGCCAGGCCACGCACTGGAAGGGCTGGAAAGCACGGTCTGCAATCAAAAGAGCTTCGTTGATGCGCAGCGGAGCGTTCATGTGTGTCGTCTCTCTCTATGCCCATTCAAGTGAATACCGGCGGTTGGGCTGACCGTGCGGCGGGTTACTTGTACTGATGCACGATGGTGGGGGGCGGGTCACATGCTAGAGCGATAAATTTTAACTTTCCCTGACGGGCGTCATGTAAGCGGCTGTTTTGAAAGCGGAACTAACGTTTGGCAAACGGACAACTTTTTACGAGTTGATGGTTTTTGGCTCGCGGTTATAGCGAAAGGGTACAAGCGCGGCGTCAATATTTTGATATGTTTCTATTCGGTATCTATAAATGATTGTTTCTATTAAATAAAACTGACGCCAAGGAATAGTCATGCTTGTGACGCCTGCGCAACGCCGCCTGCTGGTGGTCGACCCCTGTGAGGACTGCCACGGGTTACTGCCCGGCTTGCGTACGGTTGGCTGGGAAGTCGACAGCTGTGCCCTGGAAGCCGTGGGCGAGCGTTCCTGCGATGTGGGCCTGCTGCGGTTGCAGCCCTGTCATCTGGAACGTCCCGAAGCGGTCAAGGAGCTGATTGGCCGTAGCGGCACCGAATGGATCGCCGTACTCAGCCAGGATGTACTGCGCCTGCAGAACGTCGGGGATTTCGTCTGCGAATGGTTTTTTGACTTCCACACCTTGCCGTTCGATGTGTCGCGGGTGCAGGTCACCCTGGGGCGCGCCTTTGGCATGGCGCGCCTGCGCGGCAAGGGTCACACCCCGGTGGGTGGGCCCGGGCATGAGCTGCTGGGCGACAGCCGGCCCATTCGCGAACTGCGCAAATTGTTGGCGAAGTTGGCGCCCACTGAATCGCCGGTACTGATTCGCGGAGACAGCGGCACCGGCAAGGAACTGGTGGCCAAGACGCTGCACCGGCAATCCCAGCGACACGCCAGGCCGTTCGTGGCGATCAACTGTGGTGCGATTCCTGAACACCTGATCCAGTCGGAACTCTTCGGCCATGAAAAGGGCGCCTTTACCGGTGCGCATCAGCGCAAGGTCGGACGCATCGAGGCCGCCCATGGTGGGACGCTGTTCCTCGATGAAATCGGCGATCTGCCGATGGAGCTGCAAGCCAACCTGTTGCGGTTTCTCCAGGAGAAACAGATCGAGCGCGTCGGCGGCAGCCAGCCCATCCCGGTGGATGTGCGGGTGCTGGCCGCGACCCACGTTGACCTTGAGGCCGCCGTCGAAAAGGGCACCTTTCGCGAGGACCTGTATTACCGGCTGAACGTGCTGCAAGTCGTTACCGCGCCCTTGCGTGAACGCCATGGCGACGTGGCGATGCTGGCCAATCACTTTTCGCGTTTCTATAGCCAGGAAACCGGCCGCCGCCCGCGCAGCTTCAGCGAGGCGGCCTTGGTGGCGATGGGACAACACCCGTGGCCGGGTAATGTGCGTGAACTGGCCAACCGTGTGCGGCGTGGCCTGGTCCTGGCCGAAGGGCGCCAGATCGAGGCGGCTGACCTGGGATTGCAAGGCCCGCAGGCTGTGTCGCCGCCGATGGCGACGCTGGAAGATTACAAGCACCGCGCCGAACGTCAGGCGCTGTGCGACGTACTTCACCGGCACAGCGACAACCTGAGTATCGCGGCCCGGGTGCTGGGCGTTTCCCGGCCGACGTTCTACCGGTTGCTGCACAAACACCAGATCCGCTAGGTTTTTTCAAAGGGTGCATGCAAATCAAAATGTGGGAGGAGGCTTGCCCCCGATGACGGCCTCAGAGCCAGCCAGTATCTTGGATCAGACCGAGTACATATCCATTATTTAGGTCACGGCCACTTAGGGTTCCGCCCTTACGGCGGCTCACTTTTGAAAAGCCGGAATGCCGGCCCAGTCAAAAGTAAGCAAAACGCTCTTGCCCCACCACTCGGCACCTCGCTTGGGCTCGGTGTGCCCGAACGCAGGCTTGAATCCGTGGGCCGCCGCAATGGGCCATCCATGGCCCAGTGCGGCTAACCCGGCGTCCTGCCGGGTTACCCACGGATTCAAGCCTGCGTTCGGCCAGCGTGGTTTAACGGGGCGCCTAAGATCAAGATCAAGATCAAGAGCGACTCGCTTCGCATCGTGGTTACGGTTGAGCGCTACAGAGTTGTGTAGATACCTGCTCATCGGAGGCAAGCCCTAATACCAGTCAGTTAAGCGTACACGCCTCTGTAGGAGCGAGCTTGCTCGCGAAAAACGTCAACGATAACGCGTGCTTCCTGAATGGACGCGGTGTCTGTGAGTTTTTCGCGAGCAAGAGCTAGGCGCCCCCCTCGCTCCTAGAAAAAGCCTTAACTGATTGGCATTAGGGCAAACCCCACATTTAAAAGCGCTCGCCTCTCGATCAGAAGTAATACGGAAATTTCAGACTGAACGTAAAGTCCGGCGCGTCATCGGTCATCCCGATCGCCAGGTTCGGCACGATGGTCAGGTTGTCCGACGCGGCAATGGTCATGCCGACGTTGAAGTAGCCCGCATTCGCATCGCTGGAGACCACCGATTGCCAGTCGCCGCCGTCCGGCTTGAGCTTGCTTTTGCGCTGCACCAGGTCGGACACCGAGAACGACATGCTCATTTTTTCGTTCAAGGCAAAGGCTACGCCGACACCGAACTGGAAGCTGTCGCCCAGGCGCACCTTGCCCCCCACCTTCTGGTTGACCTCACTGCTGATGTCATCGAACGAGTCTTCGAAGTTGTGGGTGTACGACAGCGAGCCGAACAACACCGCAGGGTCGAAGGTCTTGACCAGGGAGATGCCCGGTGTGACCGACCACACGCCGTTGCCCGTCGGCAGGCTTTCGGGCAGGTAGAGGTTGTCGTTGTTGGGTTGTTTGACCAGTTTGATGCCAAATGGCTCTTTGCCCGTAGGCGCCTTCACCCGCACCGACACCACGGCATCCGGCAGGGTAGGGGTTTCATCGAGGAATTTGTACGCCACGCCGAAGTTGACGTCGCCGATGGTGGGGTCGCGGGTCACCGAAGCTTCGGAGGTGGCCGTGGCATCGTTGCCGGCGCCGCCGGACTGATAGGTCGATTCGCGGTAGACCACCGGCACGTTGAGGTCGAACTGCCAACGGTTATCGAGGTTGTAGCGGCCGGTCAGGTCCAGGGTCCAACTGTCGGACTTGATTCGGTCCAGGTTGATGTTGCCGAGGAAGATCGAGTCCAGCGCCAGGAAGCCGTTGAGGGTCAGTTGGCGCGCGTCGTAGCGGGCATAGGTGATGCCGGTCTCGACGCTGAACTTGCCATTGCCGAAAAAGCCGCTGGCTTCGTTGTAGAGGTTACTGACGCTTTGTGCAGGGGCCGAGTCGTCCTTGAGCGACTGGCCGTAGGAACTGCCGCCGCCTCCCGCGCCCCCTGACGCCGCCGCACCGGTGCCTGCGACGCTCGTAGCGCCTTTCTTGAAGTCGGCGGGGGATTTGGCCAGGCGCCTGGGTTCCGGCGCGGCCGGTTGATCTTCCACCTGGCGTACACGTTGTTCCAGCACGGCCAGGGCCTTTTGCTGCACGTCGTAGCGTTGCTTGAGTTCCAGGAGTTCCTGCTTGAGGGTTTCGATATCGGCATCCGGCGCGGCATACAACACGGATGCGGGCAAGAGGGTACTTAAACAGACCACCGCGCGGAGCGATAACGATCGATGCATGAAATAAGTCGTCCTTTTTCAATGCGTAAGTGTCGAGGGGCAGCGTAGTTCAATAACCGAGCGTGCGTAGGCCTTTGAGCTGGTCCAGATTGCAGTTCAACGCGCCGTTGTTCAGACCGTTATTGTTCATCACGACGTTGAGTTGGGTCATGTTGTTGACGAAGTTGGTATTGCCGGTCAGAACCGTCCCCTGCAGCACATTCCCGCCGCCGATCTGCTGCAGGCTTGTGCCCTGGTTGTGGTTGGCCTGGATGGCCATCTGCAGGCCGCCATGGTTGGCCGACACGCTGACATGACCGGCCTGGCTGTCGCCGGTGACGGTGCCGCCGGCCACCAATACCTGTCCGGACTGCACGGCATTGGCAGGCGCAAAGCCGTTTTGGGTGACGTTGATGCCGACATTGTTGTAGGCGGTGTTGCCATCACCGGCGGTGCGTACGCTCTGGATCACGCCCTGGCCACTGCCGAGGCCGGCGCCGCCGGTCACGTTGCCGCTGCCGGTAGTGGGCGTTCCGGAACCTGCCGCACCGGAGGTTTGCACGTAGAACTGCGGCGTGAGGGTGGTCTTGTCCAGCTGCATGCTGGCCTTGCCGGTAATGCTGTCACCCACGGCATTGGTCCAGGTACTGCTCATGACGATGCCGAAGCTGATGATTCGCCCCGGCATCACATAGCGGCCACGCAGCTCGGCCATTTGCGCATCATTGAGTTCGATCGGCTTGAAACCCGACGAAGCATAAGCGGGCATCGAGGCTGCCAGACACACAACCGTCAGCCAACGGGACGTGTTCATCTTTTGCTCCTGGGGCGTCCTGCCCCTTATTGCGCTTCTAGAAGAAGTCGCTCTGGATAAAACCGAAATCCATCAGCTCGGCGTCGCCTACGGGCCGGAACTCGTTCAACTGGTTTTTGGCGGTCAGCGGCGCAGGCGGGTCGAGCAACACATTGGCCTTGTCGTAGCCTTCACCCAATACGGCGAAGACGATGCCATTCCAACCTTTGACGAAATCGTCCCGCGAATAGCGCTTATGGCCCAGCACCGGGTCGCCGACATACACCCAGTCCTTGTCGGCCCGCTGCATCACCACGAAGTGCTTGTAGCCACGGATTTCCAGCAGCACCACCACCGGGATTTTCACGGTGACCAGGGTGTCCGGGGCGATCTTGTAGCCCCGGGCGCGCATGCCGATGCTTTCGAGGTAGCGCTTCATGTCCAGCATGGAAAAACCCTGGGTACGCACCAGGTCCTGGTCGGCGGTGACCAGCATGCCTTTGATGATGTGGTCTTCGTCGACGTCCAGCCAATAGGCCTGGCGCAGGATGGTGGCGAGCGCCGCGGCGCCACAGCTGAAATCGGTTTTCTGTTCCACCAGATTGGCGAACCGGCGTTCACGGATGCTCTCGACCTTCTTGAAAATCACCGCACCGCCGGGCATGGCGGAGATCGCCATGGTGCCTGCCCAGGCGGGGCCGGTGAGCACCATCAGGAGGGTGAGGGTCGCGAGGCGCATGATCGACTGACCTGTTGGACACTGGAATAAAAAAGGGCCTTGTTGCCAAGGCCCCGTTGGATCAGAAGCGCACGCCGCTGCTGCAGACGCTGCAACCTTGACCGATCGACAGGCTGTTGCTGCCCTGGTTGCCCGCGCCGGATTGCAGGTTCACACCCACGTTGCCGGAGTTGCGGTTGACCGAGTTGTCGAGGCTTGCGTTGTTGGACACGTATTGGGGCTTGCCGTAGCCATGGCTGCTGACGGCGGTGTTGAGGTAGCTGTTGTTGAGCGAGTTCTGCTCGGTGTTGGAGGCGGCAGCGATGTTCTTGCCGTCAGCGGTGGTGATCGCCAGGTTGTTTTTACCCTGGTTGCCTTGACCGGCCTGGCCGTTGTAACCCACGTTGCCGGAGTTGCCGTTGACGGAGCTGTCCAGGGAGGCGTTGTTTTGCGTGCCTTTGTTGATGAGGTTGTTATTGGTGCTGGCTTGATCCACATCGATCACGGCGAACACGCTGGCAAAGTCGCCTTTGGCACTGGAGATGGCGCCCGCGTTATCCGCCTGGTTGCCCGAGCCCGACTGTACGTTGACGCCCACGTTACCGCTGTTGCCGGTGACCGAATTGTCGGCCGAGGCGTTGTTTTCGGTGTTGCTGTCGTCGAATTTGTTGTGTTCGCTTTTTTGCACATCAGTGACGACAGCGGCGACGGTACCGGTGGGTTGAGGGGCTGGATGCCAGCCACCACCCGCTTGAGCTGCCGCAGCCATAAGCGCGGCGAGAGCGAAAACCAATGGTTTGAGCGCCATTTGAGGTTTCATGGTGTTTCTCCTTGCTTCTAATTAGTTGGGTTAAGTGTTGGTACGGTCTAACGAACGCCTATCAAGCAGTTACTTGATAGTGATACCCAGGGTGTTAGCCACTCGGTTCCCCACCCCGGCACTCTGGTTCACCTGAATCACTCCTCGGCTGCCGGTGAAGGCCTGGTCGCTGGTCACGACCTGGCGGCTGCCAGTGGTGGAGGTGGACCCTGAGTCGGTTGCCAGCGTCGTCGTGTTCTGTTGCAACAGGACGCTGTCATCGATGCTTTGCGGGCCAGGATTGACGCTGATCCGCACCGCATTGATCGATTGGTTATTGGCCCCGGCCGACTGGTTGATGCCCAGTACGCCGTTGCCGCTGGTAAAGGAGGTGCCCAGGATCGCCGCCTTGGCGTTCAAGGACGGGTCGACGTTGCCGTCGAGCTTCTGGATGTTGACGGTGGTGGCCTGGCCACCGAGGACAATGGCGCGGCTGTTGGACATTTGTTGCCGGTTGCCGGCCGCCTGGTTGATCGACAAGACGCCCTGGTACTGTTGCCCGCTGCTATCGATCATGGCGGTGTCGTCAGCCGGGCTTGATGCGCTGCCCAGCAGGGCGCATATCAACAGCACGCGCCTCATCACTTGCCCCCCAGCATGCTGCCGAGGTTGTTCAAGGGCGCCATGCCGCGCTGGATCGAATCGCTGATCTGCCCGCCCATGGCACTGCCTGAACCGTGGCCGGCGCTTGTACCGCTGCCCAGGGTCGACATGCCGGTTTGCGTGGCGCCCAGGCCCGACAGATTGCCGTTGGGCTGCACCGAGCGCGCAAGGCTCGAACCGCTGCTGATGCCGCCGATGTCCACATCGCTGAGTTCGCCGGAAATGGCGCTGATCACTTCTTTGCTGGGGTTGGCGTTGGCGGTGTTGGGGTAGGGGTCGGGGCGGGAGATGCGCCCATACATATGACCTTGTACGGTGCGCCCGGTCACGATCACGCCATCATCCGCATGACTCGGCAGGCAGGCGCCGGCACTGAGCACGCAACTGATCAGCAGTGCGTTTATCGAGGCATGAGTGAATGTGTTCACGGCGGCAGTCCTTTTATTCACGCTGACCCTGAACAGCGTTGTCAGGGACAGAGCAGAAGGCGTGCCGGTTTTTATTTTTCCTGTGGATTCATGAGGTTGAGGTTTTCGCCGGCGGCTTCGTCGGCTGCGGTGTTTCATCCATGAAACAGTCTTCGCGCGGCGCCGTATGCCCGGACGCTCGCGCCCGTTGTATCAGTGATGAAACAGTGTCCATGACAAAACGATGAATCCGTCCCTGCTGGGCGATTCAAGACAGTAGGGTGTTTCAAAAGTGGACAGGTCGCGCGGCCGGCGCAGGCTCAGTCCTTGGGGGTTTTACGCGGAATGGCGTTGAGTACCGGGTTGCCGTCCTGATTCTGGGTCAGGTAGACCGGCAGTACCTTGGGCAGGGAGGGGATGAGGTTGTTGACTTCGCTGAGGTTGTAAATACCGCCAATGCGAATGCTCCCGGTGCCCGCGTCCGCCAGCATCGCGGGTTTGTCCAGGTAGCGGTTGATCAGCGGCAGCGCATCGGCCAAGGCCAGGTTATCGAGCACCAGTTTGCCCGTGCGCCATGCCAGGGCCGTGTCATCTGGCTTGATCGCCGCCACGCGTGGGGTGGCGTCGCCCCGTTGGTAACTGGCCTGCATCCCCGGGGTCAGCGGCACGCTGCCATGCACCGAGTCGCTGGCGATCTGCACCGAACCTTCAAGCAGCATCACCCGCACCTGGTCCGCATAGGTCCAGACATTGAACTGGGTGCCCGTCACTCGCACCTGGCCCTCGCCAGCCTGCACGATAAAGGGATGATCGCCGTCATGGGTGACCTTGAAAAACGCTTCACCCTTTTTCAGGCTGACCTGACGCCGGTCCTTGTAATTGCTGTAGACCAGCTCGGTGCCCAGGTTCAACTCCACCTGGCTGCCATCGCCGAGGGTGACCTTGCGCAAGCCATTGGTCGCTACGTAGTGTTTGTAGGCGCTGGGCAACCAGCCGGCTTCCCAGCCGGTAAAGGCGGCCAATGGCAAGGCGCCCAGGCAGATGGCGGCGGCGACCGCGTAGGTGCGCCAGCGCTTGCGCGGCTTGTATGGCAACCTGACCGGTGCCGGCGTGTCGCGCGGCAGATGATCGGCCACGTCCCAGATTTCCAGCATCGCCGCATATTCGAAAGCGTGCAGCGGGTGAGCGTCGTGCCATGTTTCAAATGCCTGACGCTCGGCGGCCGAGCAATCCGCGGCATGCAGGCGCATGCACCAATGCGCGGCGGCGTCGGTAATGGCGTCGTACTCGGCTTCTGAAAGGGACTGTTCGCTCATTGACTCATCCTGATTTCCCGCATTCTAACCTTCTGAAGCACGCGGCGAGAACAGCATCATGGCGATTGCACATCAATTGGAACTTATTCTTGTTTGAGCGCGCCTAAAAATTCAGGAATTAACCTGTCAGCAACCATGGAGTACCAACATGTTGAAGAAAACCTTAGTTGCCCTGTGTGCCACCACCGCCTTGCTGAGCGCCGGCGCTGCCCTGGCAGACAAGCCGGGTGCGGGCTGGATTACCATTGAAAAAGCTATCGAGGTGGCGAAGACCAAGGCGGGCTATATCGAAGTGTATGCCGCCGAAGCCGATGACAATGGCTATTGGGAAGTCAAAGGCCGCAAATCCGACGGTACCGTCTATGAAGCTCGCATCGACGGCGCTTCCGGCAATATCCTGCGCGATCAGAAAGACTGACCCGCCCGCTGGGGGCCTGCTCAGGCCCCCACATCCAGCATGCGCCCCAGATGCGTAATCAAATAAGTGACCGAGTCGGCGTTGGTTAGAATCACGTCAATGCGTTTGTCGATATTGCTCATGAAGATTTGACGGGCTTCATCCAGGGTCTTTGCACCGGTAATGCTCAGGACTTTGCGCTTGAGGAAGTTGGTGGTGGTGTAAACGCCGTAATCCTCCCAGGTATTCGATATGTCATCCCATGTCTTGAACAGCATGCTGGCCGGCGTCAGCGTGGACAGCGCGGTGGTTTGCAAATCATCCTGGCGCGTCCTTACTGCCTGGGCGCCAGGCTTGGCCGTATCGATCAGGTCGCGGAACGGTTCCATGCTGCGCAGGTAGGCAATGTCTTCGGTCTTGAACCTCAAGTGCGTCAGTTCGTGAATCAGCGTCGACGCTCTGGCGTGGGCGAACATGTCGAAGGGCGCATTCAAGATGTTGGCGTATTCCGTCAGGTTCGGATCGAAGAAACGCTCGAACAGAAACACTTTGCGTTCACTGTCATCGACGAGCACCATCGCGTAATCACCCGTGGGGTTCGTCAGGCTGTCGCCACTGACGAGGCGTATCGAGTCAGGGCCGATCAAGGTGGGGTCGCTTAACTCATCCAGTATCCCGTCGATGATGGTCTCGATTTTCCTGACCTGGTCCGGGTTCAGGTTGATAGTGCCGAACAGGTCGCATAGAAACAGGCCCACTCGGCTATCAGGGGTGAGCAACTGTGAAAAGTGTTGGATGTTGCGCTTGCAGTTGACGGCGTAGTAAGTCGCCACATTCAACGCTTCGTCGACGGCCTGGGCTTTCCAGCGGGAGACGGCGGCAATCGCCTTTATGCCATGCGCTTCAACGTTGATCTCACGCCGTTGGGCCCGTTGCGTTTTCTGACGCGTCCAGGCCTGGCCGAAGCGGGGTTTGTGCAGGCTCAGGTCCAGCACCCATTGGCCGTCCGAATTGCGCCCAACATAGGGCCCCTGCTGATCATCGTTGCCCAGGCGCCAGTAATCCCGGGTTTTCGTCACCGGATACACTTTGCCTGCCAGCGGTACGTAAGCGTTGGCGCGCGCCTTATCCTCGTAGACACGGGTGGAGGTACCCAACTCCAGGTCCTTTAGAGCGACGTCATACTCCTCGAAGCGCTGCAACCGCGTGCGCGACGTGGTGGTGACGTCGTGCAGCCCCGGGATAATGGCCGTGGGCAGTTTGCCCGGCTGCAGGTCGACGACATCAGCGTCTCCGGGCGGCGGGGTTTCGCTGCCGTCCAGCTCGCTGTACAACGCGGCCATTTGCACCAGGGCCATGATGAATTCCTTCATCGCGACTTTCCACTGATGCAGTTGCAGCGCTTCCATCGTGCGCTTGACCTGCTTGTAGCTGCGCCAGACCACCAGCGGATAGGCGAGTTTACCCGCCATGAAGTGCACCGCTGTCGGGATGCCCTTGCCGAACAGGCCGACCGCTGTATCCCAAAGCAGCTTGGTGCCTTCCTCGAATTGACAGGCGAGCATCTTCAGCAGGATCAGCGTGTTTTCACTGAACAGATAATGCAGCAGGTTGCCGGTTACCGCGGATGAGGCAAGGCGAATATCGGAGGGCCGATGAGCGTTGTTTTGCAGCAAGTGGCGGTAAACGGCCAGGTGCGGATCTTCCAGGTGCTGGATGACCCAGTTCTGCAGGTCGCCCGGACTCTGCACTTCATCCAGCAGCGCTTGCTCGCTGTCATATTGCCTGAGCACATGGTTTTCGCTGTAAGGCGCATATAACACCACCGGGCCAGGGGGGTCATGTGCGCCGCTGATCAGGTACATGCCCAGTACCTTGGCGGCAGTGGCGCCGTCGGTCGCCACCAACTCCACGGGCCGGATCAGCGTCGACACGCCTGGCAGCGCCGCACGTGCCAGGGCGTCAGGCATGTCGAACACCTGCTGGACCCAACCCAGGGCCTGGGTTGACAGACGCTCCTGCAGGTGTTGCTCGTGGGCATATTGCAATACCTGCCAGGGCAATTGCCGACAGAACCGGCGTCGGCGCCCGCGTGCAGCCTCTGTGCGGGTGTCCAGCTCGGTTTGCAACAGTTTCTGGTAGACCGATTTCAAGTCCAGCTGGCGCACCATCTGGATCACTGCAGTGGCATCCAGGGTATCTGGCAGTGGCGTGGCGGTGCGCGAACGCGGATGCAGAGTCTGCCTGTTCAGGTCAGGCCAATGGCGCAAGGCGAAATCGGTCAGGCTGCAGGTGTGGATATCGAGGGCCTGGTGCACGGGAATCAGCACGTTATCGGGGCTGATGGTGTGCTCGGGAAAGCGTGCCTGGAGCAACTTCAGCAGGGCGGAAAAGGTGTGCTCGCGCAGGGTCGGGATGCCCTGCAGGTAGTCTTCTTCCTGCGCAGCGCTGTTGTGGTATTGCTCAAGCAGTTCGGCATGGTAGATCTGCTCCCTGGCGGGCGCCATTGCCAGCCACACGGGCAGGACCTGCTGGGTGATCATGGCGTCGGCCAGCGCCCTGGCCCGTGCCAGGTTGGTGGGTACGGGGGTCTCCAGGAGCGCATCCAGGCGGTCCTGCACGGCGCGCGCGGGCAAGTCCATGGCCAGCAAATGATCGACCGCGTCCATGACATTGTCGCCGTGGGTCTCCAGGCGATTGTCCAGCAGGTTATCGTCAATGCGTTGCAGCGCAGCCAGGCGATACACCTGATGGGGCACGCGTTGGGACATTCGCAGATTCTCCAGCAGCGTCAGCCGTTTGACCGGATGGGCCAGGCGCTGGGCGAGTGACTCGCGCAGAGCCGAGATCGATGGGAAGACCTCATGACCACGCCTGGGCGTCCACAGGATGGCCTGGCCCGAATGCTTGGGGTCAAGGCCGCCACGCTCGGTCAGTACAAACAGATTGGCCAGCGGCAGCAGCGCGTCGGACGTGCCCCGTTGCAGCGCCAGCGCATAAGCATCAGGAAGAAAACCGTTGATCCCATGACGGGTCAGGCGCATCAGGCTGTCGGTGCGCAGCACCGTATCAAGAATGGCATGGCTGCCGGCCGGCAGGGTTTTACCCAGCAAGCGCAGTTCAGCCTCGCTGCGCAAGCCCAGCAACATCGAATGCGCGTGTTTGTCGCGGTTGTTGTCCAGGAACAGGCGCGGCAGTTCACGCAGTTCGTGGCCGGCAAATACCTTCAACACCCGTTCGATTATGTTGTTGAAGGTTTTGAGGGTCATGTTGTTGAGCTTCAGGGCGACGTGCGGGGCGCGGCGTTGGTAGAAACCCGTCCTGGAAGACACGGGAAGCGGCGGGCTCTGCGGACGCAGGCGCTCGATGAAATGTTCAACCATGCTCAGGGACGACACAGGCGCACGCTCCTCGAGCTGCTCGGCGCGGGACGCGTACGTGTTGATATAGACCTCATCGGCCTTGAGGTCCAATCGTTGGGTTTGCAGTTCCGTGTTCAGGGCCAGGGTTGCCATGCTGCGCAGCGTGGGATGCTTCAGGCGCTCGATCTGCAACCCTTCTTCGGCGGCTTGCAGGCGTTGCAGGTGCAGCTTGGCGCGCTCGGTTTGCACCGTGGAGGGGCGGCCACTGCCACTGCTGACGGGATGTATCGTCCAGCGCCCGTTGGTGTCCAGGTCCGCAAGGCGACTGTCGAGCATGGTGCGGATGTCCAGGGCGTAATCGAGCAGTGCATCCAGGTCCAGCTGACCGGCGCTGCTGCGATACAGGCCCAGGGCATGGTTCATATTACTGGTCTGCTTGGCGGCGATGTCTTCGATCATGCCGGTGAACACATGCCCGGTGACGGGGCGTGCGGCAATGTTTATCTGGTCCAGGCCGATAAAGGTATCGCGCTCGTCCAGGGACAGGAAATTGAGCAGTTCATCCTCGTGTCCGGCCGCCGTGAGCATGGTCAATAGCGTGTCTTTGAGGTCATCCAGGTCTGCAAGTACCTGCACACCACGGGACTGGGTGTAAAGATAGGCATGGCTTTGATGCAGCATCAGGGTGCTGGCCAGTTCCACGTAGTGTTGATAGGGCGCATGGATACGCACTTTTTCCACGCTCAGGTCGGCGGCGTAGGCGCTGCGAGCGTCCTGGTCGCTGAGGCACAAGGCCTGGAGCATGTGGCTTTCATCGGCACTGAGGATGCCGGTCTGGCGTTTGAGCAGCACGTCGAGGCGGAACTTGTCAGCCAGCACTTGGGCGAACAACTCCAGGCGCGAGGTGCCGTTGTCGATGTCTTCGTTCCAGTAGGTTTGCAGCAGGCTGTCGAGCAGTTTGGACAGCGTGCCGGAGGTCTGCTCGATGAGTGTTTCCCATCGCTCGCGGTCTTGCTGCAACCGGGCCTGGTTGAAGTGGGTGGTGACATGCTGGGGATTGATGAATTCGCGGGTTTGCCCCAGGGGCCAGGCATGTTTCACATAAAACTGCAGGAACGCGTCACGTAGCGACAGCGAGTCGATCCAGCGTCGGTCGTTGTCCGTCGGGCTTTGGATAAAGCAGTTCACCCGAGTGTCCCGTTGATCCAGGCCAGGGAAATACGGGTGCGCCATGATCCCGAGCAGCGTATCGAGCATGTCGGACAGGGTCGGGGTTTTCTGCAAGTGCTCAAGCATTGATTGCACGTTGGCCCGTTGGCAGGCCTGCAGGGTTTGTTCCTGGTCTTCCATGACCGGACCCGGCACCGGCGAAGTGCTCAGGGTCAGGGCGGTAACCGCCGAAAGGCTGTTGCGCTGGGCAATCGACAGAAAGCTGAGCAAGTCGACGCGCTGCACCGTATCAGCCAACGCCAGGCTGACCTCACTGAGCAGCACGGCATGGCTGTCAAACACCTGGATACCGCCATACGGCGTGTACAGCAGGGCCTTGGCACCGTCCGGAGTCGGGCTCATCACAAACGCGCCGGCGAGTGGAATTGCAGCGTGGCCCACCGCATTGATCAACAGCTTTTCGACGCGCATGGGATGGCTTTGCAGGCGCGTATCCTGACGGCTGGCATCACTGGCGTAATACACGCCGTGCAGCCATTCCAGGTCCTTGACGGTGAGCCCCAGGGCGCGTTCGCGTTCACTCAATACCGAGCGATTGACGGGCAGCAGGAATTCGTCAAAAAAATACGGCGGGGTGACGCGGGTCATCGCCTGTCTCCAGCGTGAATAGGGACACACAGGGTAGGCAGGCACCCGTGGCGGGCGGGGGTAACTATTGAGTCTGAGTCGCGCCGTCAGTTGACAGCGAGCGCTGTGGGTGGTGTTTAATCAACGGTCTGGATGTCCATTCGTTGCCCCTTCCAATCATAAAAATGGAGCTACAAATGTCTGCGCAGTCTCCAGAAATTGCCACGGCCCTCATCAGCTTCACTGAGCTGGTGGGATTGCTCCAGCGGATTTTCGTCAGGCACGGCACCTCGCCAGAAGTGGCGGCGATCCTTGCACACAACTGCGCGAGCGCCGAACGTGATGGCGCCCACAGCCACGGTGTTTTTCGCATCCCCGGTTACCTGTCGACCCTGGCCAGCGGCTGGGTCAATGGCACTGCCGTGCCCACGGTCAGCGATGTGGCCTCAGGCTTCGTAAGGGTCGATGCCGGCAATGGGTTTGCCCAGCCGGCCCTGGCGGCGGCGCGTGCGTTGCTGGTGAGCAAGGCCCGCAGCGCCGGCATTGCGTTGTTGGCGATCCATAATTCCCATCACTTTGCCGCGTTGTGGCCGGACGTCGAACCGTTCGCCGAAGAAGGGCTGGTGGCGCTCAGTGTGGTCAATAGCATGACATGCGTGGTGCCCCATGGGGCCGACCGGCCACTTTTTGGCACCAATCCCATCGCGTTCGCGGCGCCGCAGGCAGATGGCGCACCGATCGTGTTCGACCTGGCCACCAGTGCCATCGCCCATGGTGATGTGCAGATCGCCGCGCGCAAAGGTGAGCGCCTGCCGCCGGGCATGGGCGTGGACAGCCTGGGTCAGCCCACCCAGGACCCGAAAGCCATTCTGGAAGGTGGCGCGCTGTTGCCGTTTGGCGGGCACAAAGGTTCGGCGTTGTCGATGATGGTCGAGTTGCTGGCGGCGGCGCTGACCGGCGGCAATTTTTCGTTCGAATTCAGTTGGGCCGACCATCCGGGGGCGCGTACGCCGTGGACAGGACAGTTATTGATTGTGATCGATCCGAGCAAGACCGCCGGGCAAAACTTTGCCGAGCGCAGCCATGAACTGGTGCGGCAGATGCATGCGGCGGGGTTGCGGCGGTTGCCGGGGGATCGGCGCCATCGCGCACGGGCAAAATCGCTGGAAACAGGCATAGAACTGCCGGTGCAGGAGCTGAACCAGCTTCAGGAATGGGCGGGGGATTGAACACGGGTGCGAGGGTGCCGGCAGACATACTAGGATTCAGCAAACAATGAAACCCAATGTGGGAGGGTGCAAGCCCCCTCCCACATTTATACCGAGTTCCAGCTTTGAATCAGCGCAACCCGTACCGGTCAGTTACGACGACCCAGCAGCAGGCCTACCACCAGGCCAAAGCCTGCGGAAATGGCCACGGTCTGCCAGGGGTGACCACCGATGTAGGTTTCGGTGGCATCCACAACGGGCTTGCTGCGCTCACGGACATTGGACACCGAGTCCAGCGCTTGCTTGAGTTTGATGGCGACCTGCTCGCGCAGGGTTTCGCCTTCCTCGCCCACCAGGGATGCGCTGCTCTTGAGCAGTTTGTCGGATTCTTCGATCAGCGAAGTCAGTTCGCTGAAGGCTTGATCCTTGATTTGTTCTTCGACGGCTTGGGCGGCGGTTTTGCGGGCCATGTGTGACTCCTTGCAAGTGAATGTGGCAGTGAACAATGGAGTGTCGGGCGCCGGCAAAAGTTGCAGTTATTTTGCTGGCCGCCCATTTGCGGCAAAATCCAAATCGGGTCCTTTGGACCTACAGTGTAAGATGTCCCTTATTTGTGCAGCAGGTAATTCACCATGAGCTTCAATCTCGCCAACAAGACCCTCGCCGAACGCGCCGAGCTGGAAGATGAAAAGTCCCGTCTCTACGACCTGTGGCAAACCAACCTGGGCAAGGCCAAGGGCGAAGCCGCGCGGTTGTTCGGGGAGCGCGCCAAGCGCAAGGGCAAATGGGCCGAATGGGTGCGTGCCGAACTTGACGGCATGTCGCCGCCGGAGTTTTCCAACATGGTGCGCAGTGAAGTCAACAAGCTGATGGCAGCGGCTAAATAAAGCACGCCTCAATCGCCTCACGCACCTTAAGCAGCAAAGGGTCGAGCTGGGCCTGGGTGCGCCAGCCCAGCTCCACCGGATAGCGCGGCAAAGCCAGCGGGCAGGCCAGCACGCGCAAGCCGGTCAGGCGGGCGATGGCCTCGGCGGCGTGCCCGGGGATCGTCGCCACCGCCGTGCTGCCCTTGAGCAGAAAGGCCAACGCGGCAAAGTGGCTGGTGGAGGCACACACCTGGCGGCTCAAGCCGTGCGCCGCCAAGCCTTCATCGGTAATGCCGATAAACCCGCCCGACGACACCAGCACATGCTCGCGCGCGACGAACTCCGTCAGGTCGATCCGTTGCTGGCCGGGCGCCAGGCTGTCCGGGTCCACCAGGCAGCGGTAGTCACCTTCGCCGAGCACTTGCCGACTCAGGCGCCGCTCGGCAAAACCGCCGGCGGTGATGGCCAGGTCCAGGCTGCGGTCGAGCAGGGCGTCGGCGACGATCTGGCTGTGGGTCTGGCGGAAAATCACCCGCAGTTTCGGCAGGCGCTGTGCGACGCTGTCGATCAGTCGACGACCGTAGGCAATCTCGAAGTCGTCCGACAGCCCCAGCACCACGGAGCGGCCCTGATAATTCGGGCTCTGCGGGTTGATCATCGCCAGGCTTTGGCGACAGCGGTCCAGTGCTTCGCTGATGACTGGTTTCAACTGATTGGCGCGCGTCGTCGGCGCCAGTCCCCGTCCCGTGCGCACAAATAGCTGATCGGCGTACAACTCGCGCAAACGCCGCAAACCGGCGCTGATTGCCGATTGGGTGACCCCCAGGCGCAACGCTGCGCGGCTGGCGCTGGACTCGTCATGCAGGGCCTCGAAGGTTTTGAGCAGGTTCAGGTCGACCTGGGCGATATTTATATGGCTCATATCATTTAGCACTGAGGTGGGCTTTATTCATGATCGAGCCTGGCCGGAGAATGGGCAACCCCCATTGATTCGGAGTGATCGTGATGCCTGTTTCTACCGTGGCTGCTTTACAAATTGGCGCACTGCCGGGCGGCAAGGCCGAAACCCTGGAACAGATCCTGGCCTATGAGGGCGACATCCAGCGCAGCGGCGCGCAATTGGTGGTGATGCCCGAGGCGCTGCTGGGCGGCTATCCCAAAGGTGAAGGGTTCGGTACTCAGTTGGGGTATCGCCTGCCCGAGGGGCGTGAAGCCTTTGCGCGCTATTTTGCCAATGCTATCGACGTACCCGGCGTCGAAACTGAGGTATTGGCCGGGTTATCCGCGCGCACCGGCGCCAGCCTGGTGCTCGGCGTGATCGAGCGCAGTGGCAGCACTTTGTATTGCACCGTACTGTATTTCGAGCCCACAGGCGGGCTGGTGGCCAAACACCGCAAGCTGATGCCCACCGGCACCGAACGGCTGATCTGGGGCAAGGGCGATGGCTCCACGTTGCCGGTGGTCGACACGGCGGTAGGGCGGATCGGCGGCGCGGTGTGCTGGGAAAATATGATGCCGCTGCTGCGCACGGCCATGTATGCCAAGGGCGTGCAAGTGTGGTGCGCGCCGACCGTGGACGAGCGCGAGATGTGGCAGGTGAGCATGCGCCACGTGGCCCATGAAGGGCGCTGCTTTGTGGTGAGCGCCTGCCAGGTGCAGGCCTCGCCCGAGGCGTTGGGCGTGGACATTGCCAACTGGCCGGCGGATCGAGCGTTGATTGCCGGTGGCAGCGTGATCATCGGGCCGATGGGCGACATTCTTGCCGGGCCGCTGGTGGGTGAAGCGGGGCTGTTGACGGCGCGGATTGATACCGATGAGTTGGTGCGGGCACGCTACGACTATGACGTGGTGGGGCATTACGCCAGGCCGGATGTTTTTGAGCTGACGGTGGACGAGCGCGCCAAGCCTGGGGTGCGCTCTATCACTGACTAAACGCGGTTAAAAATGTGGGAGGGGGCTTGCTCCCGATGGCGGCCTCAGGACCGACTAGGATTTTGTGTCGATCCCGGTTCAAATGTGGGAGGGGGCTTGCCCCCGATGGCGGCCTCAGAGCCGACCAGGATGCTGGATCGGACCGAGTACATATCCGTTTCTGCGGTAACGGCCACTTAGGGTTCCGCTTTTACAGCGGCTCACTTTTGAAAAGCGCAAAAGTAAGCAAAACGCTCTTGCCCCACCACTCGGCACCTCGCTTGGGCTCGGTGTGCCCGAACGCAGGCTTGAATCCGTGGGCCGCCGCCACGCGCCATCCATGGCGCGGGGCGGCTAACCCGGCGTCCTGCCGGGTTACCCACGAATTCAAGCCTGCGTTCGGCCAGCGTGGTTTAACGGGGCGCCTAAGATCAAGATCAAAAGCAAGAGCAAGAGCGACTCGCTGCGCATCGTGGTTAGCGTTGGCCGCTACAGAGTTGTGTAGATACCAATGCTCATCGGGGGCAAGCCCCCTCCCACATTTGATTTTCAGCGTTTGTTGCCCGTCGTTCACCAGGTGGCGGTGTTGGGCAAATCCAGCGTGCCACGTTCCACAAAACGCATCGTCCCGAACAACCCGCCCGCCAGCTTGCCCCGCAGCACATACGGCAGGTTGTTCAGGCTCTGGGTCTGGCTCAGGCCCAGGGTCTGGCGCAATACGCTAAACGCCGAAACACTCACCGGCACCATCAGCACCGTCTCGGAGAAACGCGGGATGCTGCCCGCCTGGTCACTCACCCCGGACGCCAGCGGCCGGCCGTTGACCTCCAGGTCCAGGGCCACGCCGTTGTAGTCGATCGCCGTTTCATTGGGGTTCTGCACCCGCAGCTTGACGGCGAAGCGCACTTCCAGGTCCTGGCTTTGCAGCGGTTCGATGCCGACCACGTTGATGTTGACCGGATCGCGATTGGGGAACAGCGCGCAGGCGCTCAAGGTCAGCAACAACAGCGATAGAACCATGAGTTTGCGCATCTGAAAGAGCCTCTAGCGTTTGGTGACGTCCGGGTCCTGCATGACCTTGAGGGTCGAGGACTCCGGATCGAATTCATCTTCTTCCAGCTCTATGAACTCTTCGGGCAGGAAAATGTTCAGCAGGATGGCACAGAACGCCCCCACGGTAATCGGCGACTCGAAGATGTTGTGCAGCGCCTTGGGCAAGTCGCGCAGCACTTCGGGCACGGCGGCAACGCCCAGGCCCATGCCTAAGGAAATCGCCACGATCAGTACGTTGCGTCGATGCAGACCGGCTTCGGCGAGGATCTTTATACCCGCCACGGCCACGGTACCGAACATGATCAGCGTCGCGCCGCCCAGCACCGGCTTGGGCATCAGTTGCAGCACCGCGCCGATCATCGGGAACAGCCCGAGCAGCACCAGCAGGCCGGCGATGAAGTAGGCTACGTAGCGGCTGGCCACGCCGGTCAGTTGGATCACGCCGTTGTTCTGGGCGAAGGTCACCATCGGCAGGCTGTTGAAGGTGGCCGCCATGGCCGAGTTGAGGCCGTCGGCGAGCAGGCCGGACTTGATGCGCTTGATATACAGCGGGCCTTTGACCGGCTGCTGGGAAATCATCGAATTGGCGGTCAGGTCACCGGCGGCTTCGAGCGGCGAAATCAGGAAAATCACCGCCACCGGGATAAACGCCACCCAGTCGAACGAGAAGCCGTACTTGAACGGCACCGGCACGCTGATCAATGGCACCTGGGGCAGGGCGCTCATGTCGACACGCCCCAGCCACCAGGCCACGACAAAGCCCAGGGTCAGGCCGATCACGATTGAGCCCAGGCGCAGGAACGGGTTGTCGAAGCGGTTGAGCACCACGATGGTCAGCAGCACCAGCGCCGCCAGACCCATATTGCTTGCCGCGCCGAGATCGCCGGCGCCGAAACCGCCGGCCATGTCGGTCACCGCGACCTTGATCAACGACAGCCCCATCAAGGTAATGATGGTGCCGGTGACCACCGGGGTGATCAGCTTGCGCAGCTTGCCGATGAACTGGCTGAGCACCACTTCGATGAAGGCTGCGAAAAAACAGATGCCAAAGATCGTCGAGAGGATTTCATCGGTACCGCCGCCCCGCGCCTTGACCATGAAGCCGGCGCTGAGAATCACGCTGATAAAGGAAAAACTGGTGCCCTGCAGGCATAACAGGCCCGAGCCGATGGGGCCGAACGTGCGCGCCTGCACGAAGGTGCCGAGCCCCGAGACGAACAACGCCATGCTCACCAGATACGGCACTTCGCTCTCCAGGCCCAGCACGCCACCGACGATCAGGGTCGGGGTGATGATGCCGACGAAGCTCGCCAGCACATGCTGCAAGGCGGCAAATATCGCCGCCGTGAAGTGCGGACGGTCTTCCAGGCCGTAGATCAGGTCGGATTTATAGCGCGGGCGGGGGGCTTGAGCGTCAGACAAAATGAGGGCTCGGGTCGGAAAATGGAGGCGCAGGATGCCAGAAACGGCCAGTCGTCAGAAGTGTAATAAATTATTTATAAAGCGCCCTGCATAAAACTTCGACATCAGCCGATACCCCGTATAGGCCCACCTAACCATTCTAAAACGGGCGGCCAAGGTCTGGGCAGTGCGTTGGCGCTGACGGATCGATTCGCGGCAGACGCTGGCAACATCACTTCTGAGAGCCCCCCCTATGTCCCTCCGTCATCTCAATATCGCCCCTCGCGCATTTCTCGGGTTCGCCTTCATCGCAGTTCTGGTGGTCATTTTGGGGGTGTTTGCGGTCAACCGCATGACTCTGATGCGCCAGGCTTCGCTGGACATGAGCACCAATCAGTTGCCCAGCGTGACGTACCTGGGGCATATGACGGAAAACGTGTTGCGCATGCGCATCCTGTCCTTTCGCGTGCTGGTCAACCGTGAGCCGGCTGCCCTGCAGGAAGCCGAAACCCGCATCGGCGTGCTGGTCGACAAGGTCAGGGCGGCGCAGACCCATTACGCCGCGTTGCCGGCAGGTACCGAAGA
The DNA here is from genome assembly GCF_001439815.1 of Pseudomonas orientalis. Classification (GTDB taxonomy): domain Bacteria; phylum Pseudomonadota; class Gammaproteobacteria; order Pseudomonadales; family Pseudomonadaceae; genus Aquipseudomonas; species Aquipseudomonas orientalis. Next base: position 343,836 of record NZ_JYLM01000002.1, read on the forward strand.
GGCGGTTCTGTACAAGGCCTTTGCGACGACCCTGGACAACTACGTCAAGGCCCAGGCCGACATGATTGCCCTGTCCAAGCAAGACAAGGTCGATGAAACGCGCGCCTTGATCAACAGCCGTATCAAGGAAGGCACCGACCAGATGGGCGAGCAGTTGAACAAACTGATCGCCCTCAACGCCGCTGGCGCCAAGGCCGCCGATGCCCAGGCCGAACACAGTTACGAAGCGGCCATTACCGGCGTCATCGTGGTGTCGGTCGCCGCTGCGTTGCTGACGGTGTTGCTGGCCTGGCTGCTGACCCGCAGCATCGTCACGCCGTTGCGCAAGGCCGTGCAAGCGGCTGAAAGCATCGCCGGCGGCAACCTGACCGCAGCCATCGGGGACGACGGCAAGGACGAACCGGCGCGCCTGATCAGTGCCTTGTCGGCCATGCAGGCCAACCTGCGCCAGACCATCCAGCACATTGCGGGCTCGGCCACGCAGCTGGCGTCCGCTGCCGAAGAGCTGAGCGCGGTCACCGAGGAAGCCTCCAAAGGCTTGCAGCAACAGAACAATGAAATCGACCAGGCGGCTACGGCGGTCAATGAGATGACGGCGGCGGTGGAAGAAGTGGCGCGCAATGCGGTGTCCACGTCCGAAGCGTCCGGGCAGTCCAACCAGGCTGCGCGCGAAGGCCGCGACCGTGTGATGCAGACCGTGAGTGCGATCCAGACCATGACTCAGGACGTGCAAAACACTGCGGTGATGATCGAAGGCCTGGCCACTCAGGGGCGCGACATCGGCAAGGTTCTCGACGTGATCCGCGCGATTGCCGAGCAGACCAACCTGCTGGCGCTCAACGCCGCGATCGAAGCGGCGCGCGCCGGTGAAGCCGGGCGTGGCTTTGCCGTGGTGGCCGACGAAGTGCGCGCATTGGCCCACCGCACGGCCCAGTCGACCCAGGAAATCGAAAAAATGGTCGCCGGTATCCAGAACGGCACCGGTGAAGCCGTGCAATCGATGCAGCAGAGCAACCAGCGCACCCAGAGCACCCTGGAAATGGCCCGCGCCGCCGGTGTTGCACTGGAGCAGATCACTCAGTCCATCAGCCTGATCAACGAACGCAACCTGGTGATCGCCAGTGCGTCCGAAGAACAGGCCCAGGTGTCGCGCGAGGTGGATCGCAACCTGATCAACATCCGCGACCTGGCGACCCAGTCGGCAGCAGGCGCCAACCAGACCAGCGCGGCCAGCCATGAGTTGTCACGCTTGGCGGTGGATCTGAACGCGATGGTGGCCAAGTTCGTTATCTAGAACCTGAACTACGGTTCAAATGTGGGAGGGGGCTTGCCCCCGATGGCTGTGGGTCAGCTAAAAATTAACTGGCTGACACACTGCAATCGGGGGCAAGCCCCCTCCCACATTGGGTTCACTGTTTCCACGCGGCCGCATTCACCAGATTCTGCGGCCGTTCGCCCGCCAACGCCTGCAACAGATTATCCACCGCACACCTAGCCATCGCCTCCCGCGTCTCATGGGTCGCGGAGCCGATATGCGGCGTGGCCACCACGTTGTTCAAGCGCAGCAGCGGGGACGCGTGGTCGAGCGGTTCTTTTTCGAACACATCCAGGCCGGCGGCGCGAATGGTGCGTTGTTGCAAGGCCTCGACCAGCGCCGCTTCGTCCACCACCTTGCCCCGTGAAATGTTGATAAAGATCGTCTCCGGCCCCATCAGCGCAAATTCCTCGGCGCCGATCAACTTCTCGGTCTCAGCAGTGAGCGGCAAAGTCAGGCAGACAAAGTCAGCCTCTTTGAGCAGGTCCTGCAGGCTGCGGTACTGCGCGCCAAAGCGGGCTTCTACCGCAGGCTTGGGCGAATGGCTGTGGTAGATCACCGGCATGCCGAAGCCAAAGTGCCCGCGCTGGGCCAGGGCTTCGCCGATGCGACCCATGCCGATGATACCCAGGGTCTTGCCGTGCACATCACTGCCAAAGTGCGCCGGGCCGATGTTCTTGCTCCATTGACCGGCGCGCACCATATCGGCCAGTTCCACTACGCGCCGGGCCGTCGCCAGGATCAGCGCGAAGCCGGTGTCGGCGGTGGTTTCGGTAAGCACGTCCGGCGTATTGCTGAGCAGGATGCCGCGTTGGGTGAGGTAGTCGATATCGTAGTTGTCGACGCCCACCGAGACACTCGCCACGGCCTCCAGTTTGGGCGCCAGCTCGAGCAGCCCGGCATCCAGGCGCAGGCTGGCGCCCAGCAGCCCGTGGGCGCCCGGCAGGGCGTCGCGCAGGCGGGCCAGGCCGGTCTCGTCCAGTGCGTCGATCAGCGTCACGTCGGCCTGCTCATGCAGGCGAGCCATCAGCGGTGCGGAGAGTTTCTTGTATAAAACCACGGATTTTTTCATCGAGTATTTGCCTTCAGTTCGAGGGTCGCCAAGGGCGCGCGTTCACGGTCGCTGGCGCCAGGCTTGAGGAAAATCGTCAGCACCACCGACACCAGCAATGCACCGCTCATCAGCAGGTACGAGGCGCCGGGCGAACCGGTGCTGCTATTGAGGTAACCCACCAGATAGGAGCCGCCGAACGAGCCCAGCGCGCCCATGCTGTTGATCAGCGCCATGGCGCCCCCGGCGACGTTGGCCGGGAGGATTTCCGGGACGATGGCGAAGAACGGGCCATACGGCGCATACATGCAGGCGCCGGCAATCACCAGCAGGGTATAGGACCACCAGAAGTGTTCGGCGCCGAGCGCATAGGAGGCGTAAAAGGCAATCGAGGCAATCAACAGCGGCGGCCACACGAAGCGTTTACGCTTTTGCAGCTTGTCCGAGCCCCACGAGACCACCAGCATGCCGATCACGGCGGCAAGGTACGGCAGCGCCGACAGCCAGCCGGCTTCGACCATGTCCATTTTCAAGCCGGCCTTGAGGATCGATGGCAGCCACAATACGAAGCCATACACGCCAATGCTCCAGCAGAAGAACTGCAGCGCGAGGATGATCACTTTGGGCGAGCGGAACGCTTCGGCATAGTTCTTCACCGCCTTGATACCGACCTGTTCGGCGGCCAGGGCACTTTCCAGGCTTTGCTTTTCGCTGTCGCTCAGCCACTTGGCGTCCTTGGGACGTTCATCGGCCAGCTTCCACCAGATAAACGCCCACAGCACCGCTGGCAAGCCCTCGATGATGAACATCCAGCGCCAGCTGAAATGCTGCACCAGGTAGCCCGAGACCACCGACATCCACAGCATGGTCACCGGGTTGCCGAGGATCAGAAAGGTGTTGGCCCGCGAGCGTTCGGCGCGGGTGAACCAGTGGCACAGGTACACCAGCATCGCCGGCATTACCGCGGCTTCCACCACCCCGAGCATGAAGCGAATCACGATCAGCATGTAGGCGTTGGACACGACGCCCGTCAGAGTGGCCAGGCCACCCCACAGGATCAGGCTGACAAAAATCAGTTTCTTGACGCTGCGCTTCTGCGCGTAGATCGCCCCCGGCACCTGGAAGAAAAAGTAGCCGAGGAAAAACAGCGCACCGAGCAGGGACGACATGCCGGGCGTGATCATCAGGTCTTCCGCCATCCCGGAGGCCGCGGCGAAGCCGTAGTTGGCACGGTCCAGGTAGGCCAGGCTGTAGGTGATAAACACGATGGGCATGATGTACCACCAACGGCGGGTGGCGAGTTTCACGGTTTCCATAAGGTTGCTCCTGAGCTTGTTGTAGTTGTGGCAACAGGTAGTGGGTTATGCAACGGATCGACTGGGTAATTCGGCGCGGGTGGGCAGCCCTTCCATATCGCCACGGCTCTGTACGGCGCGGCTGCCGATCCAGTTGCCGCGTTGTACCGCCTCGGGAAAACTCGAGTTTTCCAGCAGGGCGCTGATCATGCCCACGGCAAACCCATCGCCGGCGCCCACGGTATCGACCACGGTGTCCACGCGCACGGCGGCGACAAAGCCCTGGTCCATCTGGGTGCGGTAATAGGCGCCATCGGGCCCGAGTTTGATCGCCACGGCTTCGGCGCCCTGATCAAGGTAGAACGCGGCGATATCGGCCGGGTCATCGAAGCCGGTGAGCAGGCGGCCTTCGCTGAGGCCGGGCAATACCCAGTCCGCCAGGCTGGCGAGGGCGTTGATTTCGCGGATCATCCGCGCCTGGCTGCTCCACAGGGAGGGGCGCAGGTTCGGGTCGAAGGACACGCTGCGGCCGGCCTTGCGCATCTGTGTCATCAGCTCAACCGACAATTCGCCGGTGGCCTCCGACAATGCCGGCGGAATCCCGGTGGCATGCAGATGACGGGCTTGCAGCAGTGCCGGGTTGATGTCTGCAACCGACAAATGGCTGGCCGCAGAGCCTTTGCGGAAATACTCCACCTGGGGATCGGCGCCGGACTCTTCGCGGGACTTGAGCTGAAAACCGGTGGGGTGCAGCGGGTCGACGCTCACATGGCGGCAGTCCAGGCCTTCGTTGGCCAGCGTGTCGACGACAAAGCGCCCGAGGGAGTCGTTACCCACCCGGCTCAGCCACGCGACCTTGAAACCCAGGCGCGACAGGCCAATCGCGACATTACTGTCGGCGCCCGCAATGCGTTTGTGAAACTGGCCGACCTGGGCCAGATCGCCGGTCTGCTCGGCGACAAACATCGCCATGGTCTCGCCAAACGACAGGATATCGATCTCAGACATGGGCATTCTCCACGCGGGGTTGGCCCAGACGGGCGAGGGTGGCGACCTGTTGCGCGGTGACGTCGACCAGGTCATCGCCCTGCAGCGGAAATTCCACCGCCCGGGTAATACCTTGAGTCATGTGCGTGAGCAGTTGTTCCCACAGATGCAGGTCGGTGGCGCCAGGCGGCAGGGCCACCAGCTTGCCGTCCGGGCGACGCGCGACGGCCTTGCAGTGCAGGTAGTCCACATGCCGGCCCAGCAGACGCGCGGCGGTGAGGGCGGACTGATCCTGCCACTGCCAGTTGCCGATGTCGAAGGTCATCCTGACCGGCAGGCCCAGGCGTTCGACCTCGGTGAAAAACCGCTGCATCGGCTCGATCCGGCCGCCGTGCAGGGTCTGGTCGTTTTCCACCAGCAGCTTGACCGCGTGGCGATTGAGCAGGGCCTGCAGGCTCTCCAGGTCGTTGGTGTCGGTGAAGTAACCCAGGGAAACTTTCAGCCAGCGCGAGCCGAAGGCCTGGGCGCGGTCGAGGGTGGCGGCGAGGTCTGGATTGGGCTGGGCACGCCCGGCCACCCAGAGTTCCAGGGGCGAGGAAAACACCGACTCCAGGCCTTGCTCGGCGGCGGCCCGGGCCAGCGTGTCGGGCTGTTCGGTGGTGAGCAGTTCTTCACGCCATTCGATGCGCCGGGCACCGGCGGCGCTCAGCAGCGTGACAAAACTCAATTGGCCCTGCTGGCGGACCAGCTCGGCGCCGAAGCTGGAAAGGCTGATGGAGACGGGGTATTCATGCATTGTTGTTTACCTCTGAAACCGGTTTCATTTTTTGTGCGCAGAACAAAATGTGGGAGGGGGCTTGTTCCCGATTGCGCTATGTCAGTCAGCTTATCTGTAGCTGACCCACCGCAATCGGGGGCAAGCCCCCTCCCACAGGGAGTTGGGTGGAGCCGCGAATGATCAGTTGGGGCAGGAAATCGAGGGTACGGGTGGGGGCTGTGTCGCCGCGCAGGCGCTTGAGCAGACAGTCGAACGCGGTAGCGCCAATCGCCTCGGTGGGCTGGGCGAGGGCGGTGATGCCGTTGCCCACCAGTGGGTACCAGTCCAGGTCATCCAGGGCGATCAGGCCCACATCGCCGAACAGCTCGCAGCCCGATGCCTTGAGCGCCCGTGTACAGGCCAGCGCTGCAACACCGTTGGCGCAAAACAGCGCCTTGTGGCCGGGCTTGGTCAGAAAGACTTGCAGGCGGCTTTCCAGCTCGCCATCGAGTTCAACCACGGCACCGGTCAAGCCCGGGCGCCGGGCGATTTCGGCATTGAAACTGTCCAGGCGCTCCAGGCGTGAACTGGTGCCATCGGTGGCTTCGCTCACCAGCAACAGGTTGCGGTAACCCTGTTGCTCCAGGTGCTCCACCGCCATGCGCACCGCCGCTGGATTGTCCAGGCCGACCAGGTCGCTGTGCAGCGGCTCGACCTTGCGATCCACCAGCACCAGGGGCATTTCCCGTTGCAGTTCCAGCAGTTGGTCGAGGTGATGGCCGAGGGTGTTCACGATCAGCCCTTCGATGTTGTACGAACGCAGTGCCGCCAGGTGCTGGCGCTCCTGCTCGTCATCGCGGTCGGTATTGCACACCACCAGGCTGTAGCCGTGCTGGCGGCAGGCGGTTTCGACGCCGTGCATCACGGCAATGGAATAGGGGTTGCGGATATCGGCCACCAGCATGCCGATCAGGCGCGTGCGCCCGCGTTTGAGACCGCGGGCCATCTGGTTGGGGCGGTAGCCGAGTTCAGCGATCGCCTGCTCGATCCGCAGGGCAATGGCGTCGGAGAGCAGGGCGCGGTCGTCGCCGATAAAACGCGACACGCTGGCTTTGGAGACGCCGGCGCGCTCGGCGACATCAAGCATGGTCACGCGGCTGCGCTGGGCGGCAGAAAAGTTGTTCACGGTGATCGACCTTCTATTTTTATTGGAATCGCTGAAACCGGTTTCAGGAAACCATCAAATGAGGAAAGTCGTCAAGTTGTTGTAGGACAAAGTCAGATAGCCGGCGTCTACACCATCACACCCAGCCAGGTCGCGACCAGCAGCAACAAGGCCATGCCCCGGTTGAAGCGCTGCATGGCCCTGGCTGAACGAAACACCCGTGACGATCCGATGCCCAGCAGTGCCCACGTGCCAAGGCAGGGCAGGGAGATCAGGAAAAAAACCAGGGACAGGGCCATTACCTGGCTCTGGCGCCCCTCACCGTTGCCGGCAAATACGCTCACGACTGCCAGGGCCATCATCCAGGTTTTGGGATTGATCAATTGCAGCGCGGCGGCGCCGATCAGGCCAAGGGGCTTTTCGACGGTGCCCACTTCGATGGCTTGGGCGGGCGCGCTGAAGATTTGCCAGGCCAGGTAAGTCAGCCAGGCGACGCCGATCCATTGCATGGCGGTCTGTACCTTGGGCAAATGGACCAGGGACTGGCCGAATCCGCTCCCCACCAGCAACACAAGGCCCGCAGCCCCGGCGCAAGCGCCGAAGATGATCGGCAGCGCGGCTCTGAAGCCATAGCGTGCGCTATTGCTCAGCACCAGGATATTGGTGGGGCCGGGGGTGATAGAGGCAACAAAGGCGAACACGATAAACGCCAACATGACAGGAACTCCAAAAACAATCGGTGGAGTCCATCTTCACCAGCCTGCACGCTACCTGTCTGGAAGATTTGAGCAACGCTTGCGGTACGCGGCGGGCGTGAGGCCGTAGGCGCGTACAAACCCGCGGCCCAGGTGGCTCTGGTCGGCAAAACCCAGGGCAATCGCCACATCCGCCGGTTGCTCGCCCCTGGCCAGCAAATGCCGGGCGCGAGCCAGGCGCAGTTGCACCAGGTAGGCGTGAGGCGGCAGGCCGAACGCGCTCTTGAAGGCGCGACTGAGGCGGAAGCGGTCAACACCGCAGGCCAGGGCCAACTCGCCCATGCCGACATCGGCGTGCAAGTGGGCATGCAAATATTCCCGGGCCTTGTGCGCCACTTGCGGCAAGCGCGGGTCTTCGCGGTAGCGGGTGCGCCAGTAGAGTTGGCCGGTGAGGCGCTCCAGCAATTGGTCCATGGCGCGTTGCCGCACAATGCGCAGCTCGCCGCTGTGCAGGGTCTGGAAGGCCTGGCTGGTGGCCAGGGCCAGGCGCGGATCGCTGGTCAAGGTGCTGGCGAAACTCAACTGGCTGTCCAGCGGCGCCTCTTCGAACACCGCGCTCACTTCACGCGCCAACCAGTGCGGGTCGAGGTAGAGCATGTGATAGGTGAAGCCGTCCGGGGTGGGCGCATCGCCGTCGTGCAACTCGCCGGGTTCCACCAGGAACACCTGGCCGGGCACGCTGTTGTGGCGCGTGCGCCGGCAGTTGAATTGCTGCACGCCTTGCTCGGTGACACCGATCAGGTAGCTGTCGTGCCAGTGCGGATCGTAGGCGTGGCCCTCGAAATGCGCGCGCAGGGTCTCGATGCCGGTGTCGGCGTCCTGGGACAGGTCGATCCAATTGTGCGCGGCCATACAACACCGAGGATGAGTAAGTACTGTCATTAGCGCCCGAGGGCAGCCTGGCGTCTAGAAGGTTTGTGCAGCTCAGCCAAACAGACCGGCGGCGATATTGATCGAGAACCCCAGAATCGCCGTGTTGAACAGAAAGCCGATCAACGATTGCCCCAGCACCACCTTGCGCAGGCCACGGGTGGCGACGCCCACATCCGAGGTCTGCACCGCCACGCCGATGGTGAAGGAGAAATACAGGAAATCCCAGTAGTTGGGCGTGAGCAAGCCTTCGGCAAAGCGCAGGGCCGGTTCCTTGCCGTTCCAGGTGTAATAGAGCCTGGCGTAGTGCACGCTGAAGATCACCCCGATCAGCAGCCACGAACCGATCACCGTCAAGCCGGTGAAGCCGTAATGCAACAGGCGCTCGGTGGTTGCCAGGTCTTTGCTGCCGGCCAGTTCGAAGGTGATGGTTGCCAGGCTGGCGATGGCGGCGATGCACACCATGAACAGCACCAGGCCGGCGTTTTCGTCTTCGATTTCGGCGATGCGCTTGACGTCCTCGGCCCTGGCGCGACTGGTCAGCCACAGCATCAGCACCAGATAAGTCCAGACGCCGGCGTTCCAGCCGATCAGGATCTTGCTGACCCACGTCTCGGCCGGCACCAGGATGCCCACGGCAAGGCCCAGCACAGCGGCGGATGAAAGGCGAGGGTGGGTGCGGGCGAGGAAGGGCATGGCGGTTCACACTGGGTAGTTGTGAGCACCATAGCCTATTCGGTGGTACCTGATCATGAACTTGATCGATAACCCCTGTGGGAGGGGGCTTGCCCCCGATGACGGTGGATCAGTCAGAGTGTTTGCAACTGATACACCGCAATCGGGGCAAGCCCCCTCCCACATTTTTACCGCGCCTGGCTGGACTAAGCGGTCTTGTGGCGCTTGCGCACCAGCTTCATCACCACCACAAAGAACACCGGCACAAACACCACCGCCAGTGTCGCCGTGATCATCCCGCCAATCACGCCGGTACCGATCGCCTGCTGGCTCGCCGAACTGGCCCCGGTGGCAATCGCCAGCGGCACCACGCCGAGGATGAACGCCAGCGAGGTCATGATGATCGGGCGCAGGCGCAGGCGCGCGGCCTTCAAGGTGGCGTCGACCAAGTCCTCACCCTGTTCATACAGGTCCTTGGCGAATTCGATGATCAGGATCGCGTTCTTCGCCGACAGGCCGATGATGGTGATCAGGCCGACCTTGAAGAACACATCGTTGGGCATACCGCGCAAGCTCACCGCCAGCACCGCCCCGAGCACGCCCAGCGGCACCACCAGCAATACCGAGGTCGGGATCGACCAGCTCTCGTACAAGGCGGCCAGACACAGGAACACGATCAGCAGCGACAGGCCCAGCAGGATCGGCGCCTGGGAACCGGACAGGCGCTCCTGCAAGGACAACCCGGTCCATTCCTGGCCTAGCCCTGCGGGCAACTGACTCACCAGACGCTCGATTTCGCCCATCGCCTCGCCGGTGCTGTGTCCTGGCGCCGCTTCGCCGCTGATGGCGATGGCGGGGTAGCCGTTGTAGCGCGTCAGTTGCGTCGGGCCCTGGGTCCATTTGGCTTCGACAAACGCCGACAGCGGCACCATTTTCCCGGCGTTGTTGCGCACGTTGATCTTCATCAAGTCCGCCACCTGGCTGCGCTGGTCGCCTTCGGCCTGCACCACCACGCGCTGCATGCGGCCCTGGTTGGGGAAGTCGTTGATGTAGGCCGAGCCGATGGCCGACGACAATACGTTGCCGACGTCGGCAAACGCCACGCCCAGCGCATTGGCCTGCTTGCGGTCCACTTCCAGCTGTACCTGCGGGGCTTCGGCCAGGGCGCTTTCGCGCACGTTGGCCAGGATCGGGCTTTTCGCGGCAGCTGCCAGCAACTCGGTACGTGCGGCCATCAACCCCGCGTGGCCGACGCCGCCACGGTCCTGCAGGCGGAACTCGAAGCCGCTGGAAGTGCCGAGGCCGTCTACCGGAGGTGGCAGGACCGCATAGGCAATCGCGTCCTTGAGTTCGCTGAAGGCCACGTTGGCGCGGTCGGCAATCGATGACGCCGAATCATCGCCGCCACGCTCGGACCAGTCCTTGAGCGTGGTAAACGCCAGCGCCGCGTTCTGCCCGGAGCCGGAGAAACTGAAGCCCATGATCATGGTGGTATCGCCCACTCCCGGCTCCGTGGCGTTGTGCGCCTCGATCCGCTCGGCCACCTGCACCGTGCGGTTCTTGCTCGCGCCCGGTGGCAACTGGATATCGGTGATGGTGTAGCCCTGGTCTTCCACCGGCAGGAACGAGGAGGGCAGGCGACTGAACAACAGCCCCAGGCCCACCAGCAGCACCAGGTAGATCAGCAGGTAGCGGCCGCTGCGCTTGAGGGCATAGGCCACCCAGCCTTCATAGCGGTCGGTCAGTTGCTCGAAGCGTTTATTGAACCAGCCGAAGAAGCCACCCTTGGCGTGGTGTTCGCCCTCGGCAATCGGCTTGAGCAAGGTGGCGCACAGCGCCGGGGTCAACGTCAGGGCCAGAAACGCCGAGAACAGAATCGAGGTGGCCATCGACAGCGAGAACTGCTGGTAGATCACCCCCACCGAGCCAGGCATGAACGCCATCGGCAGGAACACCGCGACCAGGACCAGGGTGATACCGACGATGGCGCCGGTGATCTGGCCCATGGCCTTTTTCGTGGCGTCCTTGGGCGACAGGCCTTCGCTGGCCATGATCCGCTCGACGTTCTCCACCACCACAATCGCATCGTCCACCAGGATGCCGATCGCCAGCACCATGCCGAACATGGTCAGTACGTTGATCGAAAAGCCCAGCAACAGCATGGTGGCGAAGGTGCCCATCAGTGCAATCGGCACCACCAGCGTGGGGATCAGGGTGTAGCGCACGTTCTGCAGGAACAGGAACATCACCGCGAACACCAGCGCCATCGCCTCGAGCAAGGTGTAGACCACCTTGGTAATCGAGACTTTGACGAACGGCGAGGTGTCATAGGGGATCTTGTATTCCACATTGGCCGGGAAATAGCGCGACAGCTCGTCCATCTTCGCCCGCACCAGGGTCGCGGTGTTCAGCGCGTTGGCACCGGGTGACAGTTGCACGCTGACGGCGGTGGACGGTTTGCCGTTCAGGCGCGTGGAGAATTGGTATTCCTGGCTGCCGACTTCCACCCGCGCCACATCGCCGATGCGCACGGTGGAGCCGTCAGGGTTGGCCTTGAGCACGATGTCGGCGAACTCCGCCGGTGTCGACAATTGGCCCTTGACCAGAATGGCCGCGGTGATTTCCTGGGTGTTGGTCCCCGGCAGGTCACCGATGCTGCCCGCCGAGACCTGGGCGTTCTGCGCGCTGATCGCGGCATTCACGTCGGCCGGCGTGAGGTTGAAGCCGATCAGCTTCTGCGGGTCGATCCAGATGCGCATGGCGCGCTCGGCGCCATACAGCTGGGCCTTGCCCACCCCGTCCAGGCGCTTGAGTTCGTTCATCACGTTGCGCGCCAGGTAATCGCTGAGCGCCACGTCATCAAGCTTGCCGTCATTGGACGTCAGCGTCACCAGCAGCAGGAAGCCGGCCGAGACTTTCTCCACCTGCAAGCCTTGTTGCGTCACCGCTTGCGGCAGGCGCGGCTCCACCGCCTTGAGACGGTTTTGCACATCCACCTGGGCCATTTCCGGGTTGGTGCCCGGTTGGAAGGTGGCGGTAATGGTCGCCGAACCCAGGCTGCTCTGGGACTCGAAATACAGCAGGTGATCGGCGCCGTTGAGCTCCTGCTCGATCAGGCTGACCACGCTTTCATCCAGGGTCTGGGCCGAAGCGCCAGGGTACACCGCGTAGATTTCCACCTTGGGCGGCGCGACGTTGGGGTATTGGGCCACCGGCAATTGCGGGATCGCCAGGAAGCCGGCCAGCAAAATGAACAAGGCCACCACCCAGGCGAAAATCGGGCGGTCGATAAAGAACTGCGGCATGGCGGGTTATTCCTTTACGAGCGGGCTGTCGTCCACTTCTACTTTTTCACCGGGGCGTGCATGTTGCAGGCCCTCGACGATAATGCGGTCACCGGGCTTGAGGCCGCTGCTGACGATCCAGCGATCCTCGATCACCGCGCCCAGCTCAACCGGCTGCTGGCGTACGGTCTGCTCGCCTTCCAGCACCAGCACCATGGGGATGCCGGCGCTGTCGCGGGTGATGGCGCGTTGCGGCACGCTCAGGCCTTGCCTGTCGACCGCCTGTTCCAGGCGTACCCGCACAAAGCTGCCGGGCAGCAGGTCGAGGTCCGGGTTGGGAAACTCGCTGCGCAGGATGATCTGCCCGGTGCCCGGGTCGACGCTGATCTCGGCGAACAGCAACTTGCCCGGCAGCGGGTACAGGCTGCCGTCGTCCTGGATCAGGGTGGCCTTGGCCTGGTCCTGGCCGACCTGTTTCAAACTGCCGGCTCGGAAGGCACGGCGCAGGTCATTGAGCTCGCGGGTCGACTGGGTCAGGTCGGCGTGGATCGGGTCCAGTTGCTGGATGATCGCCAGCGGGGTGGCTTCGTTCTGGCCGACCAGCGCACCTTCGGTCACCAGGGCGCGGCCGATGCGCCCGGAAATCGGTGCGGTCACGGTGGCGTAGCCCAGGTTTAACCTGGCGCGCTCGACGGCGGCCTTGTTGGCGGCGACTTCGGCGTTGGTCTGGCGCAAAGCGGCGCGGGCGTTGTCGTATTCCTGGCCGCTGATGGCGTTGCCTTCTACCAACTGACTGTAGCGTTGCTCCTGCAGGCGCGCCTGGAATGCATTGGCCTCGGCCTTGCTCAGGTTGGCCTGGGCACTGTCGAGGTCAGCCTTGAAGGGCGCCGGGTCGATGCGAAACAGCACGTCGCCCTGTTTGACGTCACGACCTTCTTTGAACACGCGTTGCATCACCACCCCGGCCACCCGGGCGCGCACCTCGGCAATGCGCGGCGCGGCGATGCGCCCGCTCAATTCGCTGGTGATGGACAGGGGCTTGGCCTGCAGCGTCTCGATGCGCACTTTGGCCAGGGGCATTTGGGGCGCCTCGGCTGTGGACTTGTCACACGCGCCGAGCGCCAGTGCGAGGGCCAACAGGCAAAACGGCGCAAACAGATTCTTCGACATGCTCTTATCCCAATATTGACTGGCGCATCCTAAAGTCACCTGCGCCGTGGTGCTGTGAAGCTGTGTAGCTCGTGTGTGAAGAAATGTAAGGGTCGGGGCGCTTGGCCTCGGGGCCGTATATCCTTGCACAACCTTGCTTGCAACGAAGATCAAATGTGGGAGGGGGCTTGCCCCCGATGACAGGGTGCCAGTCGACTTTTGATTAGCTGACACACCGCTATCGGGGGCAAGCCCCCTCCCACATGGGATTTGTGTACGACACCTCACTGTATTTTCTGGAAACACCTTCATGCCCAACATCCTCCTGGTGGAAGACGACGCCGCACTCTCCGAGTTGATTGCCAGCTACCTGGAGCGCAATGGCTACCACGTCAGCGTGCTCAGCCGTGGCGACCTGGTCCGTGAACGGGCGCGGCTGAACCCGCCGGACCTGGTGATCCTCGACCTGATGCTGCCCGGCCTCGACGGCCTGCAGGTGTGCCGCCTGCTGCGTGCGGACTCGGCGGGCCTGCCGATCCTGATGCTCACGGCCCGTGACGACAGCCACGATCAGGTCCTGGGCCTGGAAATGGGCGCCGACGATTATGTGACCAAACCCTGTGAGCCCCGCGTGCTGCTCGCCCGTGTGCGCACCTTGCTGCGCCGCAGCAGCCTGTCGGAGCCGCAGGTGGCCAGCGACCTTATCATCATGGGCAACCTGTGCATCGACCTGTCCGAGCGCACCGTGACCTGGCGCGAGCAGGCGGTGGAGTTGTCCAGCGGCGAGTACAACCTGCTGGTGGTGCTGGCGCGCCATGCCGGTGAAGTGCTCAGTCGCGACCAGATCCTGCAGCGTCTGCGCGGCATCGAGTTCAACGGCACCGACCGTTCGGTGGACGTGGCCATCTCCAAGCTGCGCCGCAAGTTCGACGACCACGCCGGTGAAGCGCGCAAGATCAAGACGGTGTGGGGCAAGGGCTACCTGTTCAGCCGTTCCGAGTGGGAATGCTGAGCCATGTTCCGTGTGCTGCTGCGCCTCTACCTGATTACCATCGTCACCTACAGCGCGGCGATTTACCTGATCCCCAAGCTGGTGATCCAGCTGTTCGAACACCGCTATATGGCCTACAACGTCGAACAGTCCCGTGGCCAGCAAAGACTCATTGTCAAGCAATACCTGCGCGCGCCGGTGGAACGCTGGTCCCAGGTCACCGAGCAACTGAGCCGCGACTTCGCGCCGTTGAAGGTGCAATTGCTGCTGCGCCAGGATGCGCGCTACACACCGGCCGAGGAGCAATTGCTCGAGCAGGGCAAACCGGTGATCCGCCTGGGCGAGTGGGGCTGGATGGAAGAAGTCAGTTCGCCGATCAACGAGCAGTTCGCGGTCAAGCTGATCATCCCGCCGGACCCGCTGGACATGAACCTGCTGTACTGGTCGATGAACGTGCTGGTCGGCGCTGCGCTGCTGGCCTGCCTGCTGGTATGGTTGCGCCCCCACTGGCGCGACCTGGAGCGCCTGAAAAGCACCGCCGCGCAGTTGGGCAAGGGCAACCTGGGCGAACGCACGCAGATTGCGCCGAGTTCCAGCATCGGCAGCCTGGCGGCGGTATTCGACACCATGGCCAATGATATCGAGCACCTGTTGAACCAGCAGCGCGACCTGCTCAACGCGGTGTCCCACGAACTGCGCACACCCCTGACCCGCCTGGATTTCGGCCTGGCCCTGGCGCTGTCGGAAGATTTGCCCGCAGCCAGCCGCGAACGTCTGCACAGCCTGGTGGCGCATATTCGTGAACTGGATGAGCTGGTGCTGGAATTGCTCTCCTACAGCCGCCTGCAAAACCCGGCGCAGTTGCCCGAGCGCGTGGAGGTGGTGCTGGATGAATTCATCGACAGCGTATTGGGCAGTGTCGACGATGAACTGGAAAACCCCGATATCGTTATCGATGTGGCGCTCGACTGCGCGCTGGAGCGCTTCAGCCTTGATCCGCGCCTGACCGCCCGCGCCCTGCAGAACCTGTTGCGCAACGCCACGCGATACTGCGACAAGCGCATCCAGGTCGGCGTCAAGGTCTGCCCCAAAGGCTGTGAAATTCGCGTGGATGATGACGGCATCGGCATCCCGCCGGACCAGCGCGAACGCATCTTCGAGCCGTTCTATCGCCTGGACCGCAGCCGCGACCGCGCCACCGGTGGTTTCGGCCTGGGCCTGGCGATCAGCCGGCGCGCCCTGGAAGCCCAGGGCGGCACCTTGACCGCCGAAGCGTCACCGCTGGGCGGCGCGCGGTTTCGCGTGTGGTTGCCTACCGCCGATTGATCACAGCACCTTGACCGCGCGGCCGATGGCCTGGATCGGCCCGGTCGGTTTGCCGGTGGGAGAGCCGCTCGGGTCTTCCAGCGTCAGTTCGAACAGCTGATTCGGCGCCAGCGGCGGGAGCTTGTCCAGGGGCACCGACAATGTCTGCCCCGGCCTGACCAGCCCCAGGGACACCGGTCCCTGCCAGCCATCGGCCTTGGTCCAGAATTGCAGGGCCTTGTCGGCCGGCACCTGCATCACACCCAGCGGAATCAACTGGATCCGCTGATTATCGCTGGCCTGGATCACCCAACCAGGGGCCTGGCTTTGCGGCGCCATCAGCACCACCAAAAAGCTGGGTTCGGCCATGGGCGGGCGTATCAGCAGCAGCGCGCTCAGGACCACGGTTGCCATCAGCCCCGCGGCGGCCAGGCCGCGCCAGAGCGACAGCCAATCCCACCACGCCACGCCTTTGTGCGGTGCTGCGAGACGGCGTTCGATACGCCGCCATAACTGCGTCGAAGGGCGCACCGGTTGCGCCAGCGCCGTCAGGGGCAACAGGCGTTGCTCCCAGGCGTCCACTGCTGCGCGCAGTGCTGCATCGTGCTTTAGACGTTGCCGGACTTCGCTGCGCTGTTCGGCGGGCAGGGTGCCCAGCACGTATTCACCGGCCAGTTCATCTAGTGTGTCGTTCATGCCATGCACTCCCGCAAAGCGGCAAGGCTGCGTTTGATCCAGGCTTTGACGGTGCCCAACGGCGTGCTTAGCTTCTGCGCGATTTCGTTGTGGGAATAGCCGTCCACATAGGCATGCAGGAGGCAACTGCGGCGGGCCGGGTCGAGTTGCTCCAGGCAGGTGTGGATCTGCCCGGCGCGCGCGGCGAATTCAAAGCTATCGGCCGGTTCAGCCAGTGGCTCGTACTGATCATCCAGCGGCACCACGCGCCCGGCATTGCGCACGCCATCCAGGGCCAGATGCCGAGTCACGCTGAATACCCAACCGCGTGCAGAGCCTCGACCGGGATCAAAACTGCGCGCGCCGTGCCAGATTTTGATGAAAGCGTCATGCACGATGTCTTCAGCCTGTGCCTTGTTCCGAGTGATCCGCAGCGCCACGCCGAGCAAGCGGCTGCTGTCATGCTCATAGAGCTGATGCAGGGCGCGGTGATCGCCACGGGCGCAGGCCAACAGGCACATTTCGTAATCAAAGGTGATTTCAGCCAAACCAACACTTCCTGCTACTGAGTGAACGACCGTCCTGTGCAGGAGCGAACGCTCGCTCCTGCATGGCCAGCGTAGCCGAGTTTGCTCAGTTGGCTGCCCAGAAGATGTAATCGGCCTGATACTTGACCTTTTCCTGCTGGCCCTTGTTCGAGACGGTGCATGGTGTGCCGGGTGCGACCCCGCCCTTGAGCGCAACCCGCTGTACATAAGTCACGCCGCTCATCGCACCCTTGCCCTCGGCCGGATTGGCCTTGACCAACTGATAGGGCAGGTTGCCCGGACTCGACGGTGCCACGGCCAATTGCGTGCCGGTGATCTTTGAGCCGTCCTGGGCCTGCCAGGTGGCGGGCGGGCCGAAGTAACTGCCCACGGCCTTGCCGCTACGGTCGTTGAGCACTGCTTTGGGGCCGACGAAGGTCCATTCGGTCTGGCCAGCGGCGTTGGCTTTGTCGCGGCATTCATAGGTGATTTCGCCGACACCTGTGGTTTCCATCGTTACCTTGTGGCCGTCCGGCACCCTGATGCCGTCGGGCACACCGGTCTTTGCAAAGGCGGACTGTGTGGTGATGAGCAAACCGGTCAAGCAAAGCAGCGCTTTAACGTGCATGGTGTTTCTCCTTGGGTAGAACAGCGGGGTTACATCAACTACTACGCAGGAGTCACACCGATTGGATGCAGGGTCGTGCAAAAAAAATCGAGATTTAAAAAATGCATAAAGTCAGATCATATTGATATAAGTAGTTATAAGAAAAATCGCTATCCTGCGGCCAGAAATTTATAAGGCCGCAGGTAGTTGTAATGGATGTGGGTAATGTGGGTTTCGTGGTTGCCGGCCTGATCGTAGGTTTTATCGTGGGTATGACCGGCGTTGGTGGGGGCTCGTTGATGACGCCGATCCTGTTGTGGTTCGGGATCAATCCGGCCACCGCCGTGGGCACTGACCTGTTGTATGCCGCCATCACCAAGTCCGGTGGGGTGCTGGTGCACAGCAAGAACAGGAACATCGACTGGACCATTACCGGTTGGCTCACCCTGGGCAGCGTGCCTGCGGTGTTGCTGACCTTGTGGTTCCTCGCCAGCCTGCACACCGACCCCAGCGCAATGAATGCGGTGATCAAGCAGGCACTGGGCGTGGTGCTGCTGTTGACGGCCCTGGCAATCCTGTTCAAGAAAAGCCTGCTGGCGTTCGCCCAGCGCCATGCCGGTGACGACTATCACATGCGCCCGCGCAATCTGAATGCGTTGACCGTGGTGACGGGCGCGGTGCTCGGCACCATGGTGGCGCTGACGTCCATCGGCGCCGGCGCGCTGGGGACCGTGGCGCTGTTTATCCTGTATCCGTTTCTCGCCACGCGCCGCCTGGTCGGTACCGAGATCGCCCATGCCGTGCCGCTGACTCTGGTGGCGGGGTTGGGGCATGCGAGCATGGGCAATATGGATTGGCACCTGCTGGGTTTTCTGCTGATGGGCTCGCTGCCGGGTATTTATCTGGGCAGTCATATGACGGGCAGGATTCCGGACGGTGTGCTGCGTCCGTGTCTGGCGGTGATGTTGATGGCGGTGGGCTACAAACTGGCGTTTTAGGATGGACGCGGTCCAGTGTGGGAGGGGGCTTGCCCCTCTGCGGTCACGGCTTCTGGCGGTTCCGCTCTTACAGCGGGTCACTTTTGGAGGGACCCAAAAGTAACCAAAAGGTCCTCGCCCCACCACTCGGCACCTCGCTTAGGCTCGGTGTGCCCACTCCGGCTTGAATCCGTGGGCCGCCGCAATGGGCCATCCCTGGCCCGGTGCGGCTAACCCGGCGTCCTGCCGGGTTACCCACGGATTCAAGCCTGCGTTCGGCCAGCGTGGTTTAACGGGGCGCCTGAGATCAAAAGCAGATCAAGATCAAGATCAAGAGCGGCTCGCTTCGCATCGTGGTTAGGGGGGCGCTGCTGCGTTGTGTAGGAGCGAGCTTGCTCGCGAAAAATGTCAACGATAACGCGTGCTTTCTGGATGAACGCGGTGCCTGTGAGTTTTTCGCGAGCAAGCTCGCTCCTACAGGCATTAGGCTTTCGCCGGGCCGTTGCCGATCTGCCAGACAAACGGCGGCTCGGTGCCGTTGATCACCCAGTCGCCGACGATGCGCGCCTTGTAGATCAGCGGGTTGTGCGATGACACCGTCCGCGCATTGCGCCAGTGCCGGTCCAGGGCCTTGCCTTGACGCACATCCGAGGCGCCCAGGGCGTTGAACAGTTGGCTGGTGGCCCGCTGGATCAGTTCCGACACCACCACCTGGGCCGTCGCCGATTCGATTTCAGCGGCCACGTTGGCTTCGCGTTCGGCCACCTCATCGCCACCGAAGCGTGCCAGATAAGCCCGTTGCGCCGGCAGCGCGGCATTCAATGTGCTGGCACGGGCTGCGTACACGAGCGCGGCGACTTCGCCTACTACTTGTTGCACCTGCGCGTCCTGGCTGACATGCGCGGCATTGCCGTGGCTGTAGATGCGTTTGCGCGTGCGTACCTGATGGGCCACGTCATTGAGCGCCGCGTGGCCGATGCCGGCCAGGGTGGCGAGCAGCACCAGTTGATAGAACGCAGTCTGGTATTTGAAGCGGGTGGCAAAGTCGATCACGTTTTGCCCCTCGACCACGGCATCGGTAAAGCGCGTGGTGCCGCTGCCGGTGGTGCGTTGGCCAAAGCCGTCCCAGTCATCGTTTTGCACCACCCCGGGCTGGCGCGTGCGGGTGGCGGCGATGACGTCGCCGCCGGTGTCGCTGCGCTGGGCGTATACATCGATCCAGTCGGAGAAAATGCTGCCGGTGCTGTAGAACTTTTCACCGTTGAGTGTCCAGTTGTCACCGTCGGGGCTGACCTGGGTGATCACATCACCGATGGCCACGTTGCCGATTTCAGTCCAGGCGCAGCCGACGAGGTCGCCATCGACAAAGCGCTTGAACCACAGGTCACGGCCGGCACTCGGCGGCGCGTTCAGGCGGTCTTCGGCAAACGCAAAATGCCCGCGCAGAGCCTGGGGCACGTTGGAGTCGGCTTCAGCCAGTTCGATCAGCAATTCAAACAGTTGCGGCAGCGACGCACCGCCACCGCCATATTCCACCGGCACCCGCACCGCGCCGAAACCGGCTTCCTTCAACCAGCGGATCGGTTCATGGGGCAGGGTGCGGCTGAGTTCGCGCTGCACCGCGCCGTCGGCGATGCGCTGGAAGATCGGTCGGAAACGCGCGGCCAGGGCGGGGTAGTCGACGCCGATGGACAGCGGGTTGATGACGTGTTGCTCGGTCATGGGGTGCGGCTCCTGGGCGGTGATCAAGTCCCAGGGTGCCTGCACAGTCCGTGCCGGGCACAACGGCCCGTGTTTACGGCGCCGGGCCGCCAGCCACTGTTGCTCCAGCAACAGTGTTTGCACAAAACGCAGCCATCCAAGACAGTCGCAACACCCTGCATGACCCCGGCTATTGCTCCATAACCCACAAGGCCAGGGCTTCTGCCCGTGGCTGGCACGCTTGCTGCTCAAGTCCTCCTACATTCCTTTGTGCGAGGTACCCCCGATGAGTCAAGACGCCGTGAAATTTGCCTATTGGGTGCCCAACGTCAGCGGTGGGCTGGTGGTCAGCAAGATCGAGCAGCGTACCCACTGGGGCATCGACTACAACCGTAAGCTGGCGCAATTGGCCGAAGCCGCCGGCTTCGAATATGGCCTGACCCAGATCCGCTTCACTGCCGGCTACGGCGCCGAGAACCAGCACGAGTCGGTGGCCTTCAGCCACGCGCTGCTCGCGGCGACCACCACCCTCAAGGTGATTGCGGCGATCCTGCCGGGCCCGTGGCAACCGGCGCTGGCGGCCAAGCAACTGGCGACCATCGACCAGCTCACCAACGGCCGCATCGCGGTGAATATCGTCAGTGGCTGGTTCAAGGGCGAGTTCCAGGCCATCGGCGAACCGTGGCTGGAGCACGATGAGCGCTATCGTCGCTCCGAAGAATTCATTCGCGCCTTGAAAGGCATCTGGACCCAGGATGATTTCACCTTCAAGGGTGACTTCTACCGCTTCAACAATTACACCCTCAAGCCCAAGCCGCTGGGGCAGCCGGAGATCTTTCAGGGCGGCAGTTCACGGGCGGCGCGGGATATGGCGGCGCGGGTCTCCGACTGGTACTTCACCAATGGCAACACCCCCGAAGGCATCAAGGCCCAGGTCGACGATATTCGCGCCAAGGCCGCGGCCAATCACCATTCGGTGAAGATCGGCGTGAACGCTTTCGTGATCGCTCGCGATACCGAAGAAGAGGCGCGCGCCGTGCTGGCGGACATCATCGACAAAGCCGACCCGGAAGCGGTCAACGCCTTTGGTGATGCCGCCAGGCAAGCGGGCAAGGCGTCACCGGAAGGCGAGGGCAACTGGGCCAAGTCCAGCTTTGAAGACCTGGTGCAGTACAACGACGGCTTCAAGACCAATCTGATCGGCACACCGCAGCAGATCGCCGAGCGCATCGTCGCGCTCAAGGCGGTGGGCGTGGACCTGGTGCTGGCCGGCTTCCTGCATTTCCAGGAAGAAGTGGAGTACTTCGGCAAGCGTGTGTTGCCGCTGGTTCGCGAGCTGGAGGCCAAGGCCCACGTCAAGCAGGTGGCCTGAGCCGATGATCGTTCCCACGCGGAGTGGGAACGATCGCGGTCATGTCGGCGGTTGCAGGGTCAATACCTCAAACCCGTCCGCCGTCACCGCGACCGTATGTTCCCACTGCGCCGACAGGCTGTTGTCCCGGGTCACCACCGTCCAGCCATCCTTGAGGCTGCGCACTTTGGCGCTGCCCTGGTTGAGCATCGGCTCGATGGTGAACACCATGCCTTCGCGCAGTTCCAGCCCGGTGCCGGGACGGCCGAAGTGCAGGATCTGCGGTTCTTCGTGCATGTCCCGGCCAATGCCATGGCCGCAGTATTCACGCACCACGCTGTAGCCGTTGGCTTGCGCGTGGGACTGGATCGCATGGCCGATATCACCCAGGCGCGCGCCGGGCTTCACCTGGCGGATGCCGGCCCACATGGCTTCGAAGGCCATCTCTACCAGGCGCCGCGCCTTGGGCGTTACATTGCCGATCATGTACATCTTGCTGGAGTCGGCGATAAAGCCGCCTTTTTCCAGGGTGATGTCGATGTTGATGATGTCGCCATCCTTGAGGATTTGCCTGGCGCTGGGCATGCCGTGACACACCACTTCGTTGATTGATGTATTGATGCTGAACGGGTAGTCATATTGCCCGAGGCTGGCCGGGCGGGCTTTCAACTCCTGACGGATGAAGGTTTCGACGGCGCTGTCCAGCTCCAGGGTGGAGCGACCGGCGGCGACAAAGCCGTCGAGCATGCTGAACACCTGCGCCAGCAGGCGCCCGGACTCGCGCATCAGCGCAAGCTGTTGTGGCGTCTTGATCATTGGCTGCGCCCCCGAATCAGGTCGGGCTTGTCCAGCAACAGTTTGTTGATCAGCTCGTTGTAGGGCAGCTGAGGATTGAGCTCGGCGAGCAGGCCGATCTTGATCCAGAACTCGGCCTGGGCGTTGATGGAACGGTCCATCGCGGCGCTGGCCAGGCGCAGTTGTTCGTGCAGTTGGTCGGTGATCTTGACGATGCCCATAAGCTTCACTGTGAGATATAGATATACGAAGCGTATATGTTTCGTATGTTTTGCGAAAGTCCCGCTCGCCGGCTGTTCGATGGGGTGATTGTTTGCCATATGTTGCCAAAAAATGGCCCATGGCAATTGCGCCTGCCGGTTAAACGTTTAATCGGCGCGGTTCGACGATGATTTCAGCGGCGCAATTTACGTCGTATAAGCAAGCGCTGAGCTTATGAAGAAAGGTTACAACAGCGCAGGATTTTGCCGAGTAGGCTTATTTGTTGAAGGCGTCTTCCAAGGTCGGCAAGACGTGGCAGGCAAGTGCCTGCCGGATCCCTATAAAAACTGTTGGCAGTCTCAAACAAGGAGAGGTTAGCCATGCTTTCGGAATTAGAGCTTCGCAGCATTATCGAAGGAAGTTTCCTGCCCAAGCGGTGCGAGTGCACCAAAGCCGAAGATGCTTCACTGACGATCAAGGTGTACGACGACCGCGACCGTGATCGCGTGGAACTGGAGGTCAAGGGTATCAACGCGGACAAGCTTGACAGCAGTCGCGCCATTTGCAACCTGATCACCGGGCTGCGTGAAGACCTCAAGCACACCCATACGCCGGTCCTGCAGCGAGCAGGAGGGCGTAATTTTTAGTGTCGTGTCGGTTCCAGCATTGTCGTGGAGGCCTGGTATTGACCAGGCCCCCTGAGCTGCTGTCACCAGCTCACGTGCATCCCGACGGTGCCGCCCCCGCCCTTCTGGGCATTACCATCCAGGTTGGCGGTGACGTTCGCCGCCAGGTAAAGGCTCACCGCTGACGACAAGTGGGCGACAACCCCTACGCCGACATCGGCGATGGACGACTTGTGATCGCTCTTGATGCGGTCCATATCATTGTAAGTCACCGTGTCGCGACCACCGAAGGTATGCCGGACGTTGGCGCGCACGTACGGCTCGACGGGCGTATCGCCCACCAGGTAGCGACCCTTGACGCGGGCGCCAACACGGCCGGTCCAGTACTCCTGTGAGTCGAATGATACCTTGGAAATACCGTCGTGCTGGTTGTCCAGGTCGATGGTCTGGCGGATTATCTGAACCTGGGGTTCCAGCACCAACTCTCTGGAGAAGGTGATCGGATAACCCGCTTCGGCGGACAGCGCCAGGGCGTGGCCCCGGGTGTTCATTTTCACGCCGCGCTCGGATTTGTTGTCACCGTCCAGGCGCGTGCCCATGGCGACCAGGTCGATGTACCAGCCTTTGGGGTCGGTGAGGGTCCAGTAGGCGCCGAGGTTATCACCGTCCAGCTAGACGCGCCCGGAGCGCCGATCCTGAAAGCCTTCGGCAAATCCCTTCACGTCTCCGCGCAGGCGGCTCTGCCCGATGAACAGATCAAAACGTTGCAGTTGCCCGCCACTGGTTTGCGCAGCGTAGAGGTCATGCCCCACCTGATAGCCGCTGATGTTGCCGTCGAAGCTTGGCGCTACGGTGCCCGACCAACGCTTGTTCAAATCACCGCCGTAGGCCCGCGCCCAACCGGCCGCAACCGCGCCCGTTTCGGTGAGCAGGCTTTGCTCGCCCTTGCGTTGATGAAATGTGCCCAGGGCCATCCAAATCATTATTTGCGCGGCCGGGATCACTATCGAGTACCCCGGCACCTCCAGGCGGTACAGCGGGATAGCTCGGGCACCGGCCACAGCCGTTGGCAGCGCCGGGCTGCCGGCGGCGGGCTTCGGTGAGTTTTTGTTTTAATTACTGCTGTTCTTCGGTTTAGCACAGGCCTCCTGCATCGCAAGATTTTCGGATAAAAGGTAACAGGCCGCGCAGGACGCGGCCTGTGGGGCGGTCAGCGCAACTGGCTGCGGTAGGGCAGGTCCGGCCCGGTGCGGGTGCAGGTCAGTGCTGCGGCGCGAATCGCAAAGCCGAGCATGGCGTCGATCTGTTCGCGGCTGAGCTGTTGCAGCCCCTCAACCGAGTCCAGGTGATGCTCGGTCAACCAGGCAATCAGCGCCGCCTGGAAGGTGTCGCCAGCACCGACCGTGTCGGCCATCACGATATCCACGGCCGGTTGTGACCAACTGCCGTGCCGGCGGCTGAACACACTGGCGCCATCGCCGCCACGGGTGAGGAATACCAGTTGGCAACGGTGCTGCAGCCAGCCTTGCAGTACGCTTTCCGGGGACTGCTCGGGGTACAGCAGGTGCAGGTCTTCATCGCTGACCTTGATCAGGTCCGCATGTTTGACCAACTTTGCCATACGGTCGCGCCACAGCTGGATGTCCGGCTGCGGGTTCAGCCGTACGTTGGGGTCGAGACTGATCAGGCGCTTGCCGCTTTCGCGCTTGACCAGGTTCAGCAGCGTGTCGCCAATCGGCTGTACCACCAGCGAAAACGAGCCCACATGCAGCCCGCGAATCTCATCGCCCAGGGGCGGCAGATGGCTCAGCTGCAACTGCCGGTCGGCACAGCCTTCGCCACGAAAGCTGTATTGCGGTGAACCATTGGCCCCCACGGCCACCATGGCCAGGGTGGTCGGCGCATCGAATGGCACCAGGAAGTCTTCGCTCACGCCTTCGTCCTTGAGCACCTGCAGCAAGCGTCGGCCCAGGTAATCATTGGAGATTCCGGCAAAGAACCCGGATTCGATACCCAGGCGGCGCAGGCCGACCGCCACGTTGAACGGCGAACCGCCGGCAATGGCCTTGTAATTGAGCTTGGCGGCCTGCCCGTCGGCATCCTCCTCGCAGAAAAAATCAAACAGCGCTTCACCACACACCAGATACATAGTCGCTCGCTCTTAAAGGGTTGCCACCAGCTGTTGATAACGCTCGTAGGCCTGTTGATAGGCCTTGACGTTGGCCGGCACCGGCACGGTGCGGCTGGCCGGGTCAAGGCTCACGCATTTGTCGCACAGGCCGGCCAGGGATTCGCCGGACTGGCACCACGCCGCCTGGATCGCCGCGCCCAGGGCGGCGGCCTCGCTTTGTTCGGTACACACCACTTCGGTGTTCATGATATCGGCGACCATCTGCCGCCACAGCGGGCTTTTCGAACCGCCGCCGATCAGGCGGATGCCCAGGCTTTGCAGGCCGGTCTGGCGCAACAGGTCCAGGCCGTAGCGCAAGCCGAAGGTGGTGCCTTCGACCACCGCGCGGCACAGGTTGGCGCGGGTCAGGTTGGTCATGGTCAGGCCGTGCAGGCTGCCGGTGGCCTGGGGCAGGGCGGGCACCCGTTCGCCGTTGAGAAACGGCAGCATGCTCACCCCGTCCGCGCCGATGGGGGCCTGTTCGACCAGGGCGTTGAAGGCGTTCAAGTCCAGCTCGAACAGCTCGCGCACCACGCCGGTGGCGTTGGTCAGGTTCATGGTGCAGATCAACGGCAGCCAGCCGCCGCTGGAGGAGCAGAAGGTGGCGACCGACGCCTGGGGGCTGACGTTGGGCTGGTCGGCAAACGCGTAGACGGTGCCCGATGAACCCAGGCTCATGGTGATCACGCCGGGGGCGATATTGCCGGTGCCGATGGCGCCCATCATGTTGTCGCCGCCGCCGCTGGCGACGATGGCGTTGGGGTTGATGCCCAGGCGCTCGGCAATGGCGGGGAGGATCGTGCCCACCGCCTGGTCGGCGGCGATCAGCTCGGGCAGCGCCGACTGCAGGCGCCCGCTGGGGTCGATGTGCTGCAGCAGCGCCACGTCCCATTCACGGCGGCGCACATCGAAATAACCGGTGCCGGAGGCATCGCCGTATTCGGCGACAGCGCGGCCGGTGAGCCAGTAGTTGAGATAATCATGGGGCAGCAGGATATGGGCGATGCGCGCAAACAGGTCCGGATGCTGTTCGCGGGTCCACAGCAGTTTTGACACGGTGTAGCCCGGCGCAATGACCACGCCCAGGCGCTCTAGCGAGCCGCTTTCGCCGCCCAGGTACTGCAACAGGCGCTCGTTTTCGGCTGCGGTTTCGGTGTCGCACCACAGCTTGGCCGGGCGCAGTACCTGGCCCTGGGCGTCGAGCAGAACCAGGCCATGTTGCTGGCCGGACACGCCGATGCCGAGGATGTCCTGGCCGTCGACCCCGGCCTGTTGCAAGGCGCGGTGGGTGGCTTCGGTAAACGCGTCGAGCCATTCCTGGGTGTGCTGCTCGCGACGGCCATTGGCGCCGCTGATCAGTGTGTGGGCGGCGGCGCCCAGGCCCAGCACTTTGCCGCTGGACGCGTCGAGGACAATGGCCTTGGTGCCCTGGGTGCCGCAGTCGATGCCGAGGAACAGGTTTTGCTGGGTCATGATGGAGTGCTCAGCAGTCTTATTGTTGGGGTTGTCAATGCGGTCCAAATGTGGGAGGGGCTTGCCCCCGATAGCGGTGTGTCAACTACAGATGCCTTTACTGACACTCCCTCATCGGGGGCAAGCCCCCTCCCACATGTTCAAGCCGGTTTCTTCAGTAACAGCTTCAGCGTTTCAGTGACGCCGTGATCGCGCAAGCTTGCATAACACCGCTCGAACGCTGCCACAAACTCGGGTGAGTTGGGAATAGCCGTGCCAAAAATCTCTTCTACCCCCAGCAGGCGCCGGCTGATCAGCGTGTCGTCGCTGACCAGCGCCTGGCAGAACTCGGCACGCGGATCCGGGATTTTGTAGCTCACGCCGTTCTCATCCACGCCCTTCAAGTACAACGCCCACGCGGCGACCACCAGTGCAGCGCGTTCAGTCTCACGGCCGCCGGCAATCAGGCGATTGATCGTTGGCACGGTGAACTTGGGAAACTTCGACGAGCCGTCCGAGCACACGCGCTCCAACTGGTCGGCAATCGCCTGGTTGGAAAACCGGTCGACCAGAGTCTGTTTGTACTCGATCAAGTCAATGCCCGGCACCGGCGCCAGGTTAGGCGTGACGTCAAGGTTCATGTAGGCGCGCATGTAGGCCACGAACAGCGGGTCGTTCATGGTCTCGTGCACGAACCGGTAGCCCTTGAGGAACCCCAGGTACGTCAGGGCCAGGTGGCTGCCGTTGAGCAGGCCGATCTTCATTTCCTCGTAAGGCGTCACGTCATCGGTGAACTGCACGCCGACCTTTTCCCAGGCCGGGCGGCCATTGACGAATTTGTCTTCCAGCACCCATTGCACAAAAGGTTCGCACACCACCGGCCAGGCATCGTCAATACCGTGCTGGTCATGCAATTGCAGGCGGTGGGCGGTGCTGGTCATCGGCGTGATGCGGTCGACCATGGCGTTCGGGAAGCTCACATTGGCCTTGATCCAGTCATGCAGCTCGGCGTCGTGCAGCGCGGCGAACGCCAGCAGCGCCTTGCGCGTGACGGCGCCGTTGTGCGGCAGGTTATCGCAGGACATCACCGTGAATGCCGGGGTACCGGCGGCGCGGCGTTGGGTCAGGGCGGCGCAGAGAAAGCCGAACACGGTGGTCGGTGCGCTCGGGTGCGCCAGGTCATGCTGGATCTGCGGCAGGTGGGCCATGAACTCGCCGTTGCTGTCGTCGATGCAGTAGCCGCCTTCGGTGATGGTCAGCGACACGATGCGGATGGCCGGCTCGGCCAGTTTGTCGATCAGCACCTGGGCGCCGTCCTCGGCCAGCAGCATGTCGCTGATCGAGCCGATCACGCGCACTTCGGTGTCGTCGGTGTCGCCCAGTTCATACAGGGTGAACAGATAATCCTGGCCGGCCAGGTCGTCGCGGGCCTTGCGGTCTTCGGCCCGCAGGCCCACGCCGCAGATGCTCCAGTCCAGGCCTTCGCCGCTGTTCATCAGTGCGTCGGTGTAAAACGCCTGATGCGCCCGATGGAAACCGCCGACGCCGATATGCGCGATGCCTTGCGATGTGCTGGCGATGGCATAGGTGGGCAGTTTCACTTCGGGGGCCAACTGGGTAAGGGTGTGTTTATTCAGCTTCATGGCGTAATACTCGCGAAATCAGGCGGCGGCGCGCAGAGGGCGGGCTACGGCCACGCCGTCGGTGTCGAACAGATGGCAGTGCGCCGGGTCCAGGTGCAGGTGCAGCGTCTCGCCGTACTGGCTTGCCATGTCGCCACGGATGCGCATGGTCAGCGGCTCGCCGTTGGCGGTGATGACGTGGCAGAAGGTGTCGCTGCCCAGGCGCTCGCCGACGTCGGCGGTGACGGTGAGGGACGTCTGGCCCGGCGTGGCGATTTCCAGGTGCTCCGGGCGAATGCCCAGGGTCACCGCACTGCCCACGCTCAAGCTGGCACCGCTCAGCGGCAGGCTGATCAGGGTGCCGGCGTCCAGTTGCACGTCACACCCCTGGCCTTCGACACGGGTGACCTTGCCCTTGAGAAAACCCATCTTCGGCGTGCCGAGAAAGCCCGCCACAAACAGGTTGGCCGGCTGGTGATACAGCTCCAGGGGCGAGCCGACCTGTTCGATGCGACCGCTGTTGAGCACCACGACTTTGTCGGCCAGGGTCATGGCTTCGACCTGGTCGTGGGTCACGTAGATCATGGTCGCCTGCAGCTCTTTATGCAGGCGCGCCAGTTCCAGGCGCATCTGCACGCGCAGGGCGGCGTCGAGGTTGGACAAGGGTTCGTCGAACAGGAAGATCTTCGGGTTGCGCACAATCGCCCGGCCAATCGCCACGCGCTGGCGCTGGCCGCCGGACAGTTGCTTGGGCTTGCGCTCCAGCAGCGGGCCCAGTTCCAGAATGCGCGCCGCCTCATTGACTTTGCTCTCGACGAGCTTTTTGTCGACACCGGCCAGGTCCAGGGCAAACGACATGTTCTTGCGCACGCTCATGTGCGGGTACAGCGCGTAGGTCTGGAACACCATCGCCAGGTCGCGCTTGGCCGGTGTCACTTCGGTGATGTCGCGGCCATCGAGTTCAATGGTGCCCTCAGTCACTTCTTCCAGGCCGGCGATCAAGCGCAGCAGGGTGGATTTGCCGCAGCCCGACGGGCCGACGAACACCACGAATTCCTTGTCGTTCACTTCCAGGTCAATGCCCTTGATGATGGAAAAACCTTCAAAGCCTTTTTGCAGATTCTTGATTTTCAGGTTGGCCATGATGGGCCCTCCGCTTGGAATTATTATTTCACGGCGCCAAAGGACAGGCCGCGCACCAACTGCTTCTGGCTGATCCAGCCGAAGATCAGGATCGGCGCGCAGGCCAGGGTCGACACGGCGGACAATTTGGCCCAGAACAAGCCTTCGGGGCTGGAGTAGGAGGCGATCAGCGCAGTCAGCGGCGCGGCGCTGGAGGACGTCAGGTTGAGCGACCAGAACGCCTCGTTCCAGCACAGGATCAGCGACAGCAAGACGGTGGACGCCAGGCCGCCCTTGGCAATCGGCAGCAGCACCCGCACCATCTCCTGCCACAGCGTGGCGCCGTCCAGGCGGGCGGCTTCGAGGATGTCCTTGGGGATGTCCTTGAAGTAGGTGTACACCATCCACACCACGATCGGCAGGTTGATCAGGGTGTAGATGATGATCAGCGCAACGCGCGTATCCAGCAGGCCAAAGCTCTTGGCCAGCAGGTAGATCGGCATCAGTACGCCCACCGGTGGCAGCATCTTGGTCGACAGCATCCACAGCAGCGTGCCCTTGGTGCGCTGGGTTTCATAGAACGCCATGGAGTAGGCGGCCGGCACCGAGATCAGCAGGCACAAGGCGGTGGCGCTGAAGGAAATTACCACCGAGTTCCAGGCGTAGGCGAAGTAGTTGCTGCGCTCGTTGATGTGCAGGTAGTTCTCCAGCGTCGGCGTGAAGATGAACTGCGGCGGCGTGGCGAACGCGTCGATTTCGGTCTTGAAGCTGGTCAGCACCATCCAGAAGATCGGAAAGAAGATCAGGGTCGCGATGGCCCAGGCCAACGTGCCGAGCAACAGGCTTTGCAGGCGGCGGGATTGTTGAAGCGTCATGGCGCGGCCCTCAAGGCTTGTCAGTCAGGTTTTTGCCGATCATCCGCACCAGGATGATCGCCGCGATATTGGCGATGACCACGGCAATCAAACCGCCGGCCGAAGCCATGCCCACGTCGAACTGCACCAGCGCCTGGTTGTAGATCAGGTAGGCGAGGTTGGTCGAGGCGTAGCCGGGGCCACCGTTGGTGGTGGTGAAGATTTCGGCGAACACCGAGAGCAGGAAGATAGTTTCGATCATCACCACCACTGCAATCGGCCGGGCCAGGTGGGGCAGGGTCAGGTGCCAGAAGATCGCAATGGCGCCGGCGCCGTCCAGGCGGGCGGCTTCCTTCTGTTCCTGGTCGAGGGACTGCATGGCGGTCATCAGCAGCAGGATCGCGAAGGGCAGCCATTGCCACGACACAATGATGATGATCGACAGCAACGGGTAATGCGCCAGCCAGTCCACCGGCTCGGCGCCGAAGAACTTCCACACGGCGGCGAGAATCCCCGACACCGGGTGGAAAATCAGGTTCTTCCAGATCAGCGCGCCGACGGTGGGCATGATGAAGAACGGCGAGATCAACAGCACCCGCACGATGCCACGGCCCAGGAACTCACTGGCCTCCAGCAGCGCACTGATCAACACGCCGAACACCACGCTGATCAACAGCACGCTGCCCACCAGCAGCAAGGTGTTGGTGGCGCCGGGCAAGAAGCCCGAGTCGGTGACGAAATAGGTGAAGTTTTCCAGCCCCACGAACTGGTTTTCGCCGGGGTAGAGCAGGTTGTAGCGGATCAGCGAAAAGTACAGGGTCATGCCCAGCGGCACGATCATCCACAGCAGCAACAAGGCCACGGAGGGGCTGACGAGAAACCAGCCGGGGTTGGCCAGACGGTTTTTGGGCGTTGTATTCATGATATTCAAGGCCAGTGCAAAACAGGAATCGGAGCGCGGTCAGTGTGGGAGGGGTGAGGCTGGCTTATTTGGGGTAACCGGCCCGCTTCATTTCCCGCTCAGTGGTGGTCTGCGCGGCAGTCAATGCGGCATCCACCGTCTGCTGACCGGTCAGCGCACCGGAGAAAAACTTGCCGACCTGGGTACCAATCGCCTGGAATTCAGGAATGGTCACCAATTGGATACCGATATACGGCACCGGCTTCTCGGTAGGCTTGGTCGGGTCCGCCACTTTCAGCGATTCCAGGGTCACCTTGGCAAACGGCGCGGCCTTCATGTACTCATCGCTGTAGGTCGACTTGCGCGTGCCTGGTGGGACGTTGGCGACGCCGTCGGTCTTGGCGACCAATGCGCCATACTCCTTGGAGGTGGCCCAACTGGTGAACACCTTGGCGGCGTCCTTGGCCTTGGAACTGGTCGGGATCGCCAGGCTCCAGGAGTACAGCCACGAGGTGCCCTTGTCGGTCTTCTCGTGGGGGGCGAAAGTGAAGCCGACATGGTCAGCCACTTTGCTCTGGGTCTTGTCGGTGACAAACGAGCCGGCCACGCTGGCATCCACCCAGATCGCGCACTTGCCGCTGTTGAACAGCGCCAGGTTTTCGTTGAAACCGTTACTCGACGCACCCGGCGGGCCGGATTTCTTCATGTTGTCGACGTAGAAGTTCAGCGCGTCCTTCCATTCAGGGCCGTTGAATTCGGGCTGCCACTTCTCATCGAACCAGCGCGCGCCGAAGCCGTTGGCCAGGGTGGTGATCAGCGCCATGTTCTCGCCCCAACCGGCTTTGCCGCGCAGGCACAGGCCGTATTGCTCTTTGGATTTGTCGGTGAGTTTGGCCGCGAATTCGCCGATCTGGCTCCAGGTCGGGTGCTCGGGCATGTTCAGCCCGGCGTCCTTGAACAGGTCGGTGCGGTAATAGGTGATCGAGCTTTCGGCATAGAACGGCAGGGCGTACAGCGAGCCCTTGACGGACAAGCCATCACGCACCGAAGGGAACACGTCATCAAGGTCGTAGGACGCCGGCAGGTCCTTCATGGCTTCCAGCCAACCCTTGGCGCCCCAGAGTGCGGCTTCGTACATGCCGATGGTCAACACGTCGAACTGCCCGCCCTGGGTGGCGATGTCAGTGGTCAGGCGTTGGCGCAGCACGTTTTCTTCGAGCACCACCCAGTTCAGCTTGATCTCCGGATGCTCGGCCTCGAAGGTTTTCGAGAGCTTCTGCATGCGGATCATGTCGCTGTTGTTGACGGTGGCAATGGTCAGGGTTTGCGCGCCAAAGCTGACGGCGCTGAGGGTCATGCATGCAGTCATGCAGGTAGAGGCAAGCAGTACTTTTGCTGTGAACTTCATCGCGCACTCCATTTCCGCGCCCAGGGGCTACGGAAGGACAGTTATTGTTGTTGTGTCTTCCTATCAAGGTGGCAGGAAGAGTGTGCGTTGATTACAGCCTTGAAATGGGGTTGTGACAAATCCTTGGGCGCACGCTCACTGATACTTTTTTGCACTCGGTGATCGCCCTCAAACGCAGCTTGAGGGCGATCAAGGCAGGGGTTAGCGCTCGATATCAGCTAATACCCGTTCAGCCAGCAGCCGAGACACCTCGATCAACTGCGCAATACCCAGCGCGCCTTCGCGGCGTGAGCCGTCGAGGTCAAAGGCGAAATCGCAGGTGAGGGCGTAGGCAGAGGCGAGGGATTCGCTGAGGTTGACCAGCAGGTCTTGGGTGCAGATGCCGTCTTTAACGGTGAATAGCACGCTGGCAGGAGGATTTGGGGTGGGTTTGATCATGGTGAAACTCCGGAGATTAAAGGAGCTGCCATTGATCGCCGCGACGCGATGGGGGTGGCAGCTGTACGCAGGTTCGCGGACCGACTCTCCAGAACATCGGCATACCCGAAGGTATCCCGCGCACAGCCGCCATAGCGCCGCACAGTAGACGATAAAAAAGCGCCAACTGAAAGGACACATGACGCTTTTGCGTCTGAAGAAATACGGGCCGCGACGCCCGACCGCTGCGTGTGCAGCGGTGTACGGAGACTAGAGATTGAGTGTCCTAGGGACAACCTCAAATCCTTGTCAGACGTTTCTGTTTGCCCCGACACCCAGCCGAACGGCCAATTTCAAGCCAAATTCTGCTCCGTCAACCGCTGCACCGCCAACCGCCGATAATGGGACGGCGTCATCCCCTTGAGCTGCTGAAACCGCCGATTGAAGTTGGAAATATTGTTGAAACCCGACTCAAAGCACACATCCGTCACCGCCTTGTCGCCATCGGCCAACAGTTCGCAGGACTTGCTGATGCGCAGCCGGTTGACGAACTCAATGAACGTGCGCCCCGTAGCCTGTTTGAACACCCGGGAAAAATACGTCGGCTTCATCCCCAGGTACTCCGCCACTTCTTCCAGCGGCAACTCCCGGGCGTAGTGGGCAAAGATGTAGTCCACCGCGCGGTTGGTGCGGTCGATGCTATGTTCATCGGCTTGCTGCGGGGTGGTCACGCCGGACAGCAACTGGTAGTCCTCACAGGCGCTTAACACTTCCAGCAAGATAAAGAAGTGCCCCAGGCGCGCCATGCCGTGGGCGTCTTCGATTTGCTGCATTAGGGTCATGGCCTGGGTGATGGTCTTTTTGCAGCGGAATTCGATGCCGTATTGGGCACGCTCGAGCAACGGCGTCAGGCTCTTGAGCTCGGCAAAGATGTGGCTGCCGTGCTCGAACAACTCGTCGGTGAAGTTCACCAGCATGTCGCGCTTGGGCACCACTTCGTCTTCTTCCACCTGGCTGATCCAGTTGTGGGGCAGGTTGGGGCCGGTGAGAAACAGGCTTTCCGGGTAGAAGTTGCCGATGTAGTCACCGATAAATACCTTGCCCGAGCTGGCGACGATCAGGTGCAGCTCGTATTCCTTGTGGAAGTGCCAGCGCACCAGCGGGCAGGGGAAGCCGTGCTGGCGATAGATGATGGACAGGCCGTTGTGGTCGTCCATCAGCTCGTAGGAAGGATCGGTGATGCGCGTTGCTCGGGTCATGTTGCCGTCGCTTTATTGTGGTCGCTGCGTAGGATAATGCCCCGTCGCGCACGACCTCGCCAGCGGTAGCTTATACGTTGCGGTTCTTCGCCTCGATCCATTGGGCCATGTACTGGGTACTCTTGTGCGCATGATGGCGCAGCATGCTGCCGGTGAAGTTGTCCCGGCGATGGGCGGCGAGGTGGCGGCGGCATCGCTCCAGGCACTCGACCAAGGCTGGCCCATGCAGGGCCTGGTCGTAACGCCGGGCCAGCAGTTGGCGCCCGTGTTCCTGGGCCTGGGTCCAGCGCTCGCGGTCCTGGTAGAGGGCCACGGCAGCGGCGGCCAGGGCCGGGGCGTCGTGGGCGATCACGCCGGGCCAGGGCTGATCATCGCCCATGGCTTCGGCGCCGATGGGGGTGGTGACACTGGGCGTGCCGCACAGCATGGCGTCGACCAGCTTGCCCTTGATGCCCGCGCCAAAGCGCAAGGGTGCCAGGCAGATGCGTGCGGCAGTCATGACTTGCAGCGCATCTTCGGCCCAGTTCATCACATGAAAGCCCTGTGCCGGGTTGTGCAGGGCAGTGGCCTTGGGCGGGGTGTAGGCGCCGTAGATATGCAACTGCGCGCCCGGCAATTGCTGGCGAATCAGCGGCCACAGACAGTGCTTCATCCACAGCACCGCATCCCAATTGGGCGCATGGCGGAAGTTGCCGATGCTGAGAAAGTGCGCACGCTCTTCAAACGGCGCAAACGCGGCGCCGGGCGGTTGCAACATCAACGGGCACCAGTGGAGGAGGGCGGCAGGCACCTTGAACTGTTCGGTGAGCAGGCGGATTTCCACGTCGGAGATCATCAGGCTGATGTCGCAGCGGTAAATCGCGGCGATTTCGCGCTTGGCCAGATCGGTGTCAGCCATGCGCTGGAACTCGTTCTCCAGCGCCGGCGCGAACAGGGCGCTGAAGTCGTCGCTGTCGGGGCTGGCTTTTACATGCTCCTTGAAACGCTGGTGGCGGGCGTCGCGCAGGCTTTGCAGGTCGGAGGTCTCCAGCACACGCAGGGCGTCGGGGCAGCATTTTTCGACGCGCCAGCCAAATTGCTCTTCCATCATGAAACGGTCGAACAGCACGATATCCGGGGCCAGTTCGCGAACAAAATCATCGAAGCTGCTGTTATTCAGTTCAATGGCGCATTCAGCGATGCCAAGGGCGGGCAAGTCGGCCTTGTGTTCGCCGATGGTCGCCGGGCTGCTGAAGGTAATGTCCCAACCTTGCGCCAGAAAACTCTCCAGGATTTGCATCATATGCCCGCCCGCAGCCGAAGAGCGGGGCTCCGGCCAGACGTAACCAATGACCAGGACTTTGGTGGCGGGCTGATTCATTAGCAGCGGTTTCCTTGAGGGACAGGCGAAAAGCGCGCAATTAAACCACAACCCGGCGACATGACAATTTGTGTCTGGCGGTAGGTAGCGTCGGCACTTTGTGGTTAACTTCGGCCTCTCGAATTCGTTTAACCAAAACCCAGCATAAGGATTCCGTTCATGGCTCAAGTCACCCTCAAAGGCAACCCGGTCCAGGTTGAAGGCGAACTGCCACAAGTCGGTACCCAGGCGCCCGACTTCACCCTGACCGCCGGCGACCTGTCGGACGCGACCCTGGCGACCTTCGCCGGCAAGCGCAAAGTGTTGAACATCTTCCCTAGCGTCGACACCCCGACCTGCGCGACCTCGGTTCGCAAGTTCAACGCCCAGGCCAACGACCTGAACAACACCGTGGTGTTGTGCATTTCCTCGGACCTGCCGTTTGCCCAGGCACGTTTCTGCGGCTCCGAAGGCCTGGATAACGTCAAGAGCCTGTCGGACTTCCGCAGCGCGGCGTTCTCCCAGGACTACGGCGTAGACATCGTTGAAGGCCCGCTGCGCAGCCTCACCGCTCGCGCCGTTGTGGTGCTGGATGAGAACGACAAGGTGCTGCACAGCGAACTGGTTGCCGAAATCGGCCAGGAGCCAAACTACGAAGCGGCCCTGGCTGTTTTGAAGTAACTGTTTCTGCGCATGACTGTCGTAAGGCAGTCACACGTATGATGCAAGATTGCGGCCTGGCCTAGTCCAGGCCGTTTTTATTTGGGTGTCAGCAGCTTAGCGAAACCGCCCAGGCACCAGGACCCGAATTTCAAAAGTTGTAAGCCCAAGGTAAATAGCCGGTAAAGGCGCTTTTCTAAATGCGCTCCAGTGCTTATCTTTCAGCCTCCCAAAGAAGAAGCTCTCGCGCCCAATGGTTGATCACTCCATGCAATCCTCCCCCCGCAACTCCCGCCGCTGGCTGTTTGGCCTGCTTGTGCTGCTGGTTATCGCCGGCCTGTGCTGGAAATTCTGGCCCGGCGGCGCGGCCCACAAGGACGCCCCGGCCGGGCACACCGGCAAGACCGGCATGGCGCGTCCGGGGTTTGGCGGCTCCACCGGCCCGGTGCCGGTGCGCGTTGCGCCGGCGGTAGTGGGGGAGTTCCCGGTGTACTACAAGGCCTTGGGCACGGTCACCGCGCTCAACACCATCAACGTGCGCAGCCGGGTGGGCGGTGAGCTGGTGAAGATCGCCTTTGAAGAGGGGCAAATGGTCAAGGCGGGCGACTTGCTTGCGGAAATCGACCCGCGCAGCTACCAGAACGCCTTGCTCCAGGCCCAGGGCACGTTGCTGCAGAATCAGGCGCAGTTGAAAAACGCCCAGGTCGATGTGGAGCGCTATCGCGGCCTGTACGCCCAGGACAGCATCGCCAAGCAGACCCTGGACACCGCCGAAGCGCTGGTCCTGCAATACCAGGGCACGGTCAAGACCAACCAGGGCGCGGTCGACGATGCCAAGCTCAACCTTGAATTCACCAAAATCCGCGCGCCGATTGCCGGTCGCGTCGGTTTGCGCCAGCTCGACGTCGGCAACCTGGTCGCCGCCAACGACACCACCGCCCTGGCGGTGATCACCCAGACCCAACCGATCAGCGTGGCCTTCACTCTGCCGGAAAACACCCTGGACACCGTGCTCACCCGTTATCACGCCGGCAACAAGCTGCCGGTGGAAGCCTGGGACCGTGGCGACGCGAAAAAGCAGGCGGTGGGCGTGCTGCAGAGCCTGGACAACCAGATCGACGTGACCACCGGCACCCTGAAATTCAAGGCGCGTTTCGATAACAAGGATCAGGCGCTGTTTCCCAATCAGTTCGTCAATGTGCATCTGCTCGCCGACACCTTGCACAACGTGGTGCTGGCGCCGTCCGCCGCGATCCAGTTCGGCAACAACGGCACCTTTGTCTACAAGCTCGATGGCGACAAGAAGGTCAAGGTGCAGCCGCTGGTGGTGGGCGATACCGACGGCGACAACACCGTGATCAAGCAAGGCCTGGCGGCGGGTGATCGGGTGGTCATGGAAGGCACCGACCGTCTCAAGGACGGCAGCGAAATCGAAGTGGTCAACGACAGCAGCGAAGTGCCGACCACCCCGACCGAACACCTGCAAGGCAAGCCCGCGGCGAAAGGGGAGACCGGTACTGACGCCGGCAAGGCGCAAAAGGTCGGCGCATGAACCTGTCGCGCCTGTTTATCCTGCGGCCGGTCGCCACCACGCTGAGCATGCTCGCCATCGTGCTGGCGGGCCTGATCGCTTACCGCCTGCTGCCGGTTTCGGCCTTGCCCCAGGTGGACTACCCGACCATTCGGGTGATGACGCTGTACCCCGGCGCCAGCCCCGACGTGATGACCAGCGCGGTCACCGCGCCGCTGGAGCGCCAGTTCGGGCAGATGCCCGGCCTGACCCAAATGGCGTCCACCAGCTCGGGCGGTGCGTCGGTACTGACCCTGCGTTTCAACCTCGACATCAATATGGATGTGGCCGAGCAGCAGGTGCAGGCCGCGATCAACGCCGCCACCAACCTGTTGCCCAAGGATTTGCCGGCGCCGCCGGTGTACAACAAGGTCAACCCGGCGGACACCCCGGTGCTGACCCTGGCGATCACGTCCAAGACCATGCTGCTGCCCAAGCTCAATGACCTGGTCGACACGCGCATGGCGCAGAAGATCGCGCAGATCAGCGGCGTCGGCATGGTCAGCATCGCCGGTGGCCAGCGCCAGGCCGTGCGCATCAAGGTCAACCCCGAGGCCCTGGCGGCCAACGGCTTGAACCTGTCGGATGTGCGCACCCTGATCGCCGCGTCCAACGTCAACCAGCCCAAGGGCAACTTCGACGGGCCCACGCGGGTGTCGATGCTCGATGCCAACGACCAGTTGGTATCCCCCGAGCAATATGCCGAACTGATCCTGGCCTACAACAACGGCGCGCCGTTGCGTCTCAAGGACGTGGCGCAGATCGTCGACGGCGCCGAAAACGAGCGCCTTGCCGCCTGGGCCAATGAAAACCAGGCCGTGCTGCTCAATATCCAGCGCCAGCCGGGCGCCAACGTGATCGAGGTGGTGGACCGGATCAAGGCCCTGCTGCCGAGCATCACCGATAACCTGCCGGCGGGCCTGGACGTGACGGTGCTCACCGACCGTACCCAGACCATCCGCGCGTCGGTCAAGGACGTGCAACACGAATTGCTGATCGCCATTGCCCTGGTGGTGATGGTGACGTTCCTGTTCCTGCGCCGGGTCAGCGCCACGATCATTCCGTCCATTGCCGTGCCGCTGTCGCTGGTCGGCACCTTTGGCGTGATGTACCTGGCGGGGTTCTCGGTCAACAACCTGACGTTGATGGCCCTGACCATCGCCACCGGGTTCGTGGTGGACGATGCCATCGTGATGCTGGAGAACATCTCCCGCTATATCGAGGAAGGCGAGACGCCCATGGCCGCCGCGCTCAAGGGCGCCAAGCAGATCGGTTTCACCCTGATTTCCCTGACCCTGTCGCTGATCGCCGTACTGATCCCGCTGCTGTTCATGGCCGATGTGGTCGGGCGCCTGTTTCGCGAGTTCGCCATCACCCTGGCGGTGGCGATCCTGATTTCCCTGGTGGTGTCCCTCACGCTCACGCCGATGATGTGCGCGCGCTTGCTCAAGCGTGAGCCGAAGGAAGAAGAGCAGGGGCGTTTCTACAAGGCCAGCGGCGCCTGGATCGATTGGCTGATCGAAGCCTACGGGCGCAAGCTGCAATGGGTGCTCCGGCACCAGCCGCTGACCCTGCTGGTGGCCATCGCCACCCTGGGCCTGACGGTGGTGCTGTACCTGATGGTGCCCAAGGGCTTTTTCCCGGTGCAGGATACCGGGGTGATCCAGGGCATTTCCGAGGCGCCGCAGTCGATTTCATTTGCCGCGATGAGCCAGCGCCAGCAGGAACTGGCGAAGATCATCCTGGCCGATCCGGCGGTGGAAAGCCTGTCGTCCTATATCGGCGTGGATGGTGATAACGCCACCCTCAATAGCGGCCGCCTGCTGATCAACCTCAAGGCCCACGGGCAGCGCGACTTGAGCGCGACCCAGGTGATCGCTCGCCTGCAACCTGCCATCGACAAGCTGGTGGGCATCCGCCTGTTCATGCAGCCGGTGCAGGACCTGACTATCGAAGACCGCGTCAGCCGTACCCAGTACCAGTTCAGCATGTCCTCACCGGATTCGGAGTTGCTGGCGCTGTGGAGCGACAAGCTGGTGCACGCCCTCGGCCAGTTGCCGGAACTCACCGACGTGGCCAGCGACCTGCAGGACAAAGGCCTGCAGGTGTACCTGGTGATCGATCGCGACGCCGCCTCGCGCCTGGGAGTCAGCGTCTCGACCATCACCGACGCGCTCTATGACGCCTTCGGCCAGCGGCAGATTTCCACCATCTACACCCAGGCCAGCCAGTACCGCGTGGTGTTGCAGGCCCAGTCGGGCGAAACCCTCGGCCCGGCCGCGCTCAACCAGATCCATGTGAAGACCACCGACGGCGGCCAGGTGCGGCTGTCGAGCCTGGCCCATGTGGAGCAGCGCCAGGCGCAGTTGGCGATTGCCCATATCGGCCAGTTCCCGGCGGTGATGATGTCGTTCAACCTGGCCCCCGGGGTCGCGCTGGGCAAAGGCGTGGAACTGATCAACCAGACCCAGAAGGACATCGGCATGCCGGTCGGCGTGCAGACCCAGTTCCAGGGCGCGGCCCAGGCGTTCGAAGCCTCGCTGTCGAGCACCTTGCTGCTGATCCTGGCGGCGGTGGTCACCATGTACATCGTGCTCGGCGTGCTCTACGAGAGTTACATCCACCCGATCACCATTCTGTCCACCTTGCCGTCGGCGGCGGTGGGCGCCTTGCTGGCGTTGCTGCTCAGCGGCAATGACCTGGGCATGATCGCGATCATCGGCATCATCCTGCTGATCGGTATCGTCAAGAAGAACGCAATCATGATGATCGACTTCGCCCTCGACGCCGAGCGCAACCAGGGCCTGGACCCGCAGACCGCCATCTACCAGGCGGCGCTGCTGCGCTTTCGGCCGATCCTGATGACGACCCTGGCGGCCTTGTTCGGTGCGGTGCCGTTGATGCTGGCCAGCGGCTCCGGCGCGGAACTGCGCCAGCCCCTGGGCCTGGTGATGGTCGGCGGGTTGCTGGTGAGCCAGGTGTTGACGCTGTTCACCACGCCGGTGATCTACCTGTATTTCGACCGTCTGGGCCGGCGCTGGCGCAAGGAACCGCAGAGCCTGGAGCCGGTTGAGTCATGAACCTGTCCGGACCTTTCATTCGCCGGCCAGTAGCCACCATGCTGCTGAGCCTGGCGATCATGTTGCTCGGCGGCGTCAGCTTCAACCTGCTGCCGGTGTCGCCGTTGCCGCAGATCGATTTTCCGGTGATCGTGGTGTCGGCCAGCTTGCCGGGCGCCAGCCCCGAGGTGATGGCGTCCACCGTGGCCACGCCGCTGGAGCGTTCGTTCGGCGCGATTGCCGGCATCACCACCATGAGCAGTTCATCGAGCCAGGGCTCCACGCGGGTGATCCTGGCGTTCGATTCCGACCGCGATATCAACGGCGCAGCGCGGGAAGTGCAGGCGGCGATCAATGCGTCGCGCAACCTGCTGCCCAGCGGCATGCGCAGCATGCCCACGTACAAGAAAATCAACCCGTCCCAGGCGCCGATCATGGTGCTGTCGCTGACGTCCGACGTGTTGCAGAAGGGCCAGCTGTACGACTTGGCCTCGACCATCCTGTCCCAGAGCCTGTCCCAGGTGCCGGGCGTGGGCGAAGTGCAGATTGGCGGCAGTTCCCTGCCGGCAGTGCGCATCGAGCTGGAGCCCAAGGCCCTCGATCAGTACGGTGTGGCCCTGGACGATGTGCGCAATACCATCGCCAACGCCAACCAGCGCCGGCCCAAGGGTTCGCTGGAAGACAGCGAGCGCAACTGGCAGATCCAGGCCAACGACCAGTTGGAAAAGGCCAAGGACTACGAGCCGCTGCTGATTCGCTACCAGAACGGCGCGGCGCTGCGCCTGAGCGATGTGGCGAAGATCAGCGACGGCGTGGAAGACCGCTACAACAGCGGGTTTTTCAACAACGATTCGGCGGTGCTGCTGGTGATTAACCGCCAGTCCGGCGCCAACATCATTGAAACCGTGCGCCAGATCAAGGCGCAGTTGCCAGCGTTGCAGGCGGTGCTGCCGTCCAGCGTCAAGCTCAACCTGGCCATGGACCGTTCGCCGGTGATCACCGCCACCTTGCACGAAGCCGAGATGACCCTGCTGATCGCCGTGGCCCTGGTGGTGCTGGTGGTGTACCTGTTCCTGGGTAACTTCCGCGCCTCGTTGATCCCTACCCTGGCGGTGCCGGTGTCGCTGGTGGGCACCTTTGCGGTGATGTACCTGTACGGTTTTTCGCTGAACAACTTCTCGCTGATGGCACTGATCCTGGCCACCGGCCTGGTGGTGGACGATGCCATCGTGGTGCTGGAGAACATCTCCCGGCATATCGACGAGGGCGTGCCGCCGATGAAGGCCGCGTACCTGGGTGCCCAGGAAGTCGGCTTTACGCTGCTGTCGATGAACGTGTCGCTGGTGGCGGTGTTTCTCTCCATCCTGTTCATAGGCGGAATCGTCACCAACCTGTTCCGTGAGTTTTCCATCACCTTGTCGGCGGCGATCATCGTCTCGCTGATCGTGTCGCTGACCCTGACCCCGATGCTCTGCGCGCGCTGGCTCAAGCCCCATGTCAAAGGGCAGATGACCGGCTTGCAGCGCTGGAGCCACCGCATCAACGAGCGCATGGTCGCCGCCTATGCCACCAGCCTGGACTGGGTGCTGCGCCATCGGCGCCTGACCCTGCTCAGCCTGCTGATTACCGTCGGCGTGAACGTCGCGCTGTACGTGGTGGTGCCGAAGACCTTCATGCCCCAGCAGGACACCGGCCAGTTGATCGGTTTCGTGCGCGGGGATGACGGGCTGTCATTCAATGTGATGCAGCCGAAGATGGAGATCTTCCGCCAGGCCGTGCTCAAGGACCCGGCGGTGCTCAGCGTGGCCGGCTTTATCGGCGGCAACAACGGCACCAACAACGCGGTGATGCTGGTGCGCCTCAAGCCGATCGCCGAGCGCAAAATCTCGGCCCAGGCGGTCATTGAGCGCCTGCGCAAGGAAGTGCCGCTGGTACCGGGCGGGCGCCTGTTCCTGATGGCCGACCAGGACCTGCAATTCGGCGGCGGCCGCGACCAGACCAGCGCGCAATATTCCTACATCCTGCAAAGCGGTGACCTCGCTGCGTTGCGCCTGTGGTACCCAAAAGTGGTCGCCGCCATGCGCGAGCTGCCGGAGCTGACCGCCATCGACGCCCGCGAAGGACGCGGCGCGGCCCAGGTCACGCTGATTGTCGATCGCGACCAGGCCAAGCGCCTGGGGATCGACATGGACATGGTCACCTCGGTGCTCAACAACGCCTACAGCCAGCGGCAGATTTCCACCATCTACGACAGCCTCAACCAGTATCAGGTGGTGATGGAGGTCAACCCCAAATATGCCCAGGACCCGATCACCCTCAACCAGGTGCAGGTGATCACCGCCGATGGCGCGCGGGTGCCGCTGTCGACCATTGCCCATTACGAAAACAGCCTGGCCGATGATCGCGTCAGCCATGAAGGGCAGTTCGCCTCGGAAAACATCGCCTTCGATCTGGCGCCAGGGGTCACGGTGGAGCAGGGCACTGCCGCCATCGAGCGCGCGATTGCCAAGGTCGGCCTGCCGGAAGACGTGATCGCCAAGATGGCCGGCACCGCCGACGCATTCGCCGCGACCCAGAAGGGCCAGCCGTTCATGATTCTCGGCGCGCTGGTGGCGGTGTATCTGGTGCTGGGCGTGCTGTATGAAAGCTATATCCACCCGCTGACGATTCTGTCGACCTTGCCCTCGGCCGGTGTCGGCGCGCTGCTGTCCATCTACCTGCTGGGCGGGGAGTTCAGCCTGATCTCGCTGTTGGGGCTGTTCCTGCTGATCGGGGTGGTGAAGAAAAACGCGATCCTGATGATCGATCTGGCGCTGCAGCTTGAGCGGCATGACGGCATGAGCCCGCTGGAGTCGATTCGCAGCGCCTGCCTGCTGCGCCTGCGGCCGATCCTGATGACCACGCTGGCGGCGATCCTCGGCGCGTTGCCACTGCTGCTCGGCGCCGGCGATGGCGCGGAAATGCGCCAGCCCCTGGGCCTGACCATCATTGGCGGCCTGGTGTTCAGCCAGATCCTGACCCTTTACACCACTCCGGTGGTTTACCTCTATCTTGACCGCGCGCGCCACCGCTTCAATGCCTGGCGCGGCGTGCGTACCGATGCTGCCCTGGACACTGCGCTATGAACGATTCAACCAACGCCAATGCACCCCGGCCCCCTGTAGGAGCGAGCTTGCTCGCGAAAAACGCGCATACGCCGCGTTCTTCCAAGCTCGGCGCGTTATCGTTGACGACCTTCGCGAGCAAGCTCGCTCCTACAGTGGGGTTGGCATTGTTGCTCAGCGCCTGCGCCATCGGCCCTGATTACCAGCGCCCACCCGTGGTCGAGCCGGTGCAGTTCAAAGAAGCCCAGGGCTGGCGCCAGGCCAATCCAAGCGACTCCCTGGCCCGTGGCGCGTGGTGGGAGCTGTACGGCGACCGCCAGCTGAACGACCTGGTGGTACGCCTCAACAGCGCCAACCAGACCGTCGCCCAGGCTGAGGCGCGTTTCCGTCAGGCCCAGGCCCTGGTGCGCAGCGCGCGCGGAGCCTTTTACCCCAGCGTCGACCTGAGCGTCGGCAAAACCCGCGCCAGCCAGGGCACCGGCAGCAGCAGCGCGAGCCTGAGCAGTTCGAGCAGCGGTATTCGCGACACCCTCAACGCGCAATTGGGCGTGAGCTGGGAAGCCGACGTCTGGGGCAAATTGCGCCGTGGCCTGGAGGCCAACGAAGCCAGCGCCGAGGCCAGCTCGGCGGATCTGGCGGCGATGCGCCTGAGCCAGCAGTCGGAACTGGTGCAGAGCTACTTGCAGTTGCGCGTCATGGATGAACAGACGCGTTTGTTGCAAGCCACGCTGGACACTTACCAACGCTCGTTGCAGATGACCGAAAATCAGTACAGCGCCGGTGTGGCCGGCAAGGACGCCATCG
Source organism: Pseudomonas orientalis (assembly GCF_001439815.1). Classification (GTDB taxonomy): domain Bacteria; phylum Pseudomonadota; class Gammaproteobacteria; order Pseudomonadales; family Pseudomonadaceae; genus Aquipseudomonas; species Aquipseudomonas orientalis. Next base: position 388,636 of record NZ_JYLM01000002.1, read on the forward strand.
CCCAGGCGCGAACCCAGCTCAAGACCACCCAGGCCAGCCTGATCGACCTGATCTGGCAGCGTGCCCAGCTGGAAAACGCGATTGCGGTATTGATCGGTGAAGCGCCGGCCAATTTCAGCCTGGCCGTGAGCAAAGACATCCCGGCGTTGCCGCAGATTCCCGTGGGCCTGCCGTCGCACCTGTTGGAGCGCCGCCCGGATATCGCCTCGGCGGAACGCTCGGTGATTGCGGCCAACGCCAACATTGGCGTGGCCAAGGCCGCCTATTACCCCGACCTGACCTTGAGCCTGGCGGGGGGCTACTCCAGCAGCACCTATGCAGACTGGATCAGCCTGCCGAACCGCTTCTGGTCGGTAGGCCCGAAGTTGGCCATGACCTTGTTCGACGGCGGCCAGCGCTCGGCGGAAGTCGACCGCAGCGTGGCCAGCTATGACGAAACCGTGGCCAAGTACCGTCAGACCGTGCTGGATGGCTTCCGCGAAGTGGAAAACTACATGGTGCAGCTCAAGGTGCTGGCCGACGAAGCGGTAGTCAGCAACGAAGCGTTGGAGTCCGCCCGCGAGTCGTTGCGCTTGACCGAAAACCAGTACAAGGCGGGGCTGATCGCTTACCTGGACGTGGTGACCGTGCAGGCAACGGCCCTGAGCAACGAGCGCACGGTACTGACCTTGCTGCAGTCGCGGTTGGTGGCGAGCGTGCAGTTGATTGCGGCGTTGGGCGGGGGATGGGATGGGAACACCCGTCCGGCCGACCAAGATAAGTAGGGGTAACTCAATCTCGGGATGGCCTATGCTGCTACCCAAATGACACGCCTCGGTCAATGTGGGAGGGGCGGTGCGACGATTCGACTTGCCCCCGATGGCGGCCTCAGGGCCAACCAGGATGTTGTGTCGATCCTGACCCAAATGTGGGAGGGGGCTTGCCCCCGATGGCGGCCTCAGAGCCGACCAGGATGTTGGATCAGACCGAGTACATATCCGTCTCTGCGGTAACGGCCACTTAGGGTTCCGCCCTGACGGCGGCTCACTTTGGAAAAGCCCCAAAGTGAGCAAAGGGCTCTTGCCCCACCACTCGGCACCTCGCTTAGGCTCGGTGTGCCCGAACGAAGGCTTGAATCCGTGGGTCGCCGCAATGGGCCATCCCTGGCCCAGTGCGGCTAACCCGGCGTCCTGCCGGGTTACCCACGGATTCAAGCCTGCGTTCGGCCAGCGTGGTTTAACGGGGCGCCTGAGATCAAGGTCAAAAGCAGATCAAGATCAAGAGCGGCTCGCTTCGCATCGTGGTTACGGTTGGGTGCTACAGAATTGTGTAAATGCCTATGCCTATGCAGGGTGGGTTTGAGAGCATTAGTTTTTTACCCCAGTGGAGCCACCTGATGCCAGACAGCGTGTCACGCCTCGTCTACCGCGCACCTGTTGCAGAAGACCTGGAGCGGTTATTCGCCATCTTCGGCGACCCCCAGACCAACCTGTTCAATCCTGCCGGCCCCATGGCCCGTATTGAAGACGCCCAGCGCCTGCTGGGCCGATGGCTGCAGCAATGGTCCAGCAAGGGCTACGGCTGGTGGGCGATTGCGCGGCGGGAGAGCCCCGACCACATCATCGGTTTCGGCGGCATTGCACCGCTCGATTATCTGACCGCGCGGCGCATTAACCTCGGTTATCGATTCGCCGTGGAAGCCTGGGGGCAGGGCTATGCCACAGAGGTCGGACGCGATGCCTTGGCGTTGGCGTTCGACACACTGGGTCTGCCTGAAGTGTTCGGCCTGGTACGACCGGACCATGCGGCGTCAATCCGGGTATTGGAAAAAATCGGCATGCAGCCATTCGGCCTGCTGGACGATGTGCCCGGTCAAGCCCCCAGTTTGGTATTTCGCGCCTGTCATCCTACAACTGCCCCTGCCTGACATTCCATCCTCTCCCGTAGACCCTGGCTGTCTTTAATCTTTCAGATTGACACCGTCAGAACAGCCCGATATAAAAGTCGCAGTTGTACGACGACATATGACGTTACATATGTCCTACCTAACAAAAATAAAAAGTGATGCCATGAATCTGAACGAGCCCATCAGTGCCCATCGTGTCGGCCAGGCGGTCGGCAGCTATCGCTGGACGATCTGCGCGATGCTGTTTTTCGCCACTACCGTCAACTACCTCGACCGCCAGGTGCTCAGCCTGCTGGCGCCGCAGTTGTCTACGCAATTTGGCTGGAGCAATACCGATTACGCCAACATCGCGGCGGTGTTCCAGTTTGTCTATGCGATATCCATGCTGTTCGCCGGACGCTTCGTCGACAAGATCGGCACCAAGGCCGCCTACGTCGTGGCGATCGGCATCTGGTCCACCGGCGCGATCATGCATGCGTTCTCGGTGCAGATGGGCGAGGGCATTGCGGCTGTCAGCACGGCCATCGGCCTGGCGGTGATTCCGGTCTCGATTGCCGGTTTCATGCTGTCACGCGCGGTGCTGGCGATTGGCGAGGCGGGCAATTTTCCCATCGCGATCAAGGCCACGGCCGAGTACTTCCCCAAGAAAGAACGCTCCTTTGCCACCGGTATCTTCAACTCGGGCGCCAACGTGGGCGCGATCCTGGCGCCGATCTGTGTGCCCTTGATCGCCGGTATGTGGGGCTGGGAAGCGGCCTTCATGGTCATCGGCATGCTGGGTTTCGTGTGGGTGGCCGTGTGGGCTGCCGTGTACGAAAAACCGGAGCAGCAAAAGCGCCTGTCGGCCGAAGAGCTGGCCTACATCCGCAGTGATCAGACCGTACAACCCTTCGCGCCAACCCCTACAGGCCCTGCGGGCGCAACCGCGAAAAAAGTCTCGTGGTTCAAGTTGCTGACCTATCGCCAGACCTGGGCTTTTGCCTTCGGCAAGTTCATGACCGACGGCGTGTGGTGGTTCTTCCTGTTCTGGCTGCCCACGTTCCTGTCGGCGCAGTACGGCATGAAGGGCGCCGATATCGTGATGCCGCTGGCCGTGCTGTACAGCATGACCATGGTCGGCAGCATCGGTGGCGGCTGGTTTCCCAGCTACTTCATGGCGCGGGGCGATGCGCCCTATGATGGCCGCATGAAAGCCATGCTGGTGATCGCGCTGTTCCCGCTGGTGGTGTTGCTGGCGCAGCCGTTGGGCTACATCAGCTTCTGGGTTCCGGTGTTGCTGATCGGCGTGGGTGCCTCGGCGCACCAGGCATGGTCGTGCAATATCTTCACCACGGTGTCGGACATGTTCCCGCAGAAAACCGTCGCGTCGGTGGTCGGTATCGGCGGCATGGCAGGGGGGCTGGGCGGAGTGGTGATGACCAAGATCGGCGGCTGGGTGTTCGACTACTACAAGTCCATCAATGACATCCACACCGGCTACATGATCATGTTCGCGATCTGTGCCGTGGCGTACCTGGTGGCGTGGAGCGTGATGAAGGCGCTGGTGCCGCGCCACAAGGAAATCACCGACCTCTAGGTGAGTGCGCCGGAGCGGGCAAGCCGCTCCGGCATGCCGGTTTACTGATTACGCGTAACCCGCCAGACCGTATTGGCCAGGTCATCGGCAATGATCAGTGCGCCCTTCGGGTCCACTGTCACGCCCACCGGACGGCCACGGGTCTTGCCGTCGTCACCGCGAAACCCGGTGGCGAAGTCGACCGGCTCGCCGGCCGGTTTGCCGTTGCTGAACGGTACGAAGATCACCTTGTAGCCCACCGGATTGTCGCGGTTCCAACTGCCGTGTTCGCCAACGAATACGCCGTCGGCGAATTTTTCGCCCATGGCCGGGATGGAGAAATCCACACCGAGCGCTGCCACGTGGGAACCCAGGCTGTAATCCGGTTTGATCGCCGAGGCGACCTTGGCCGGGTTCTGCGGTTGCGCACGCGGGTCGACGTTCTGGCCCCAATAGCTATAGGGCCAGCCGTAGAACGCACCCTCACGTACCGAACTGAGGTAGTCCGGCACCAGGTCCGGGCCCAGTTCATCGCGCTCGTTGACCACTGTCCACAACTGCCCCGAGCCCGGCTGGATGGTCAGCGCCGTGGGGTTGCGCAGGCCGGTTGCGTAGGGCCTGTGCGCGCCGGTGGCGGCGTCGATCTGCCAGACCATCGCCCGGTCGATTTCCACTTCCATGCCGCGCTCGGTGATGTTGCTGTTGGAGCCGATCCCGACGTAGAGCTGGCGCCCGTCCTCGCTCACGGCCAGGGATTTGGTCCAGTGATGGTTGATCTGTGCCGGCAGGTCGGTGACTTTGACCGGGGCGCCGCTGGCCTTGGTCTGGCCGTCGGCGTAGTCGAAGCGCACCAGCGCGTCCTGGTTGGCCACGTAGAGTTTGCCGTCGGCATACGCCAGGCCATAGGGCGCGTTGAGGTTGTCGGCGAACACCGTCTTGAGTTCGTAGGTGCCGTCACCGTCGGCATCGCGCAACAGGGTGATGCGGTTGCCGCTCTTGACCTTGGTATTGCCCTCGGCCTTGATCAGGCTGGCGATCACGTCCTTGGGCTTGAGCTTGGCCGCGCTGCCGCCACGGCCTTCAGCGACCAGAATATCGCCGTTGGGCAGCACCAGGGTCTGGCGCGGGATGGCGAGATCGGTGGCAATCGCGGTGATGCTGTAACCCTCTGGCACCTTGGGTTTCTGATCGCCCCAGGCGGCCGGCTCGGCGATTTTCATGCTCGGCAGCAGACTGCTTTGTTGCGCCGGTAACTTGGGGTCGGGACCGTGGGCCTGGGTCTTGTCGCCTTCGCCGCCGCAGGCAGTCAGCAACAGCGCTGCGCTTAACAGGGTCAATGTGCGGGTGGTTTTCATTGGGCAGCTCCCGAACGCAGGTTAGTCAGGCCGATCCACGTCGCGAGCATCGCCAGCAGCGTGACGACCACCGACAGCACCAGGCCGGTCGGCATCATGGCGTAGGCATCCTTGGCGTGCTGGAAAGCATTGATCAGCCCCAACACCCAGGCGGCCAGCAACAGCACAAAGTAAGCGGCCGGGCGCCCGGCCTTGCGTTCGGCGCGCAGCAGATTGACCAGGGCGAACAGCAGGGCGAACCCACTGAAAACCAGCGCACCGGCGATTAGCCAGGAGGCGAAGTTGGCCCACTGAATCTGGTAGGTCTGGCCGTAGGCAATGTCGCTGAGCAGGGCGCCCAGGAACAGCGGCACGCTGCCGGCGAGCAAGGTCGCATGCAGCGGGCCGGGCGTGCAGCGATAGGTGGGGAGGGTAGTCATGGGCGGTGCAGCTCCTTATCGTTCGGCACGCCTGGCGGCAGGTGTGCGTTGACTTTGCATAGGAAAGGAGCGTGCTGCGTGTGAGAAAGTTCACTGAGGGTTCGTGTCGGAATGTTTATCGAACCAGTCGGCGTAGGGTGTGTTCGCCACCTTGTAGCGATTGAAGTCGGGACTGCCATCCGCCCACCATACCGGCCCGCGTTCACCGAGTGCGACCTTCGCCCGCTGCACCTGCTCGCGGGCCTGCTTCAACTGCTGTGAGTCGCCGCAAGCCTTGGCCGCCTTGACGGCTCGGCGCGCATCCATCAGCGCATCCACCCAGCGCTGGCGCTCGGGCTCATCCAGCGCCGGGTTGGTGCGCCGCCAGAGTCGGCCCTTGAGCACGAAATAGCGGCCATCCGGGGTGTCAATCATGGTGCCAGCGCAGCACCCGCAGCACGCCCCACATCATCGACATCACAATAGCCAGCCAACCGGCGAACAGGCTGAAGAGTGTCATTGCAAGGTTCATAACCACCTCTCTAACGTCGTTGTTGCGATGTTGTCCTGCAATAGGTGACCCCGCTCTGGGCGCAGGATTCAACCGAATTTGACGAATGAACCCTTGGCCGCCTCCATCGCCTAAGCCTCTATAATCCTCCCGATTGCATATCACCAGGCGCTCCCATGACCCACCCCCGCATCGGCTTTGCATGCCAATACAAGCATCCCGAACGACTCCCGTCCGCCAGCGCCCTGAAGCTGATCGAAGGCCCGTTCAACCCGCGTACCACCACGCTGCGCTGGATGGACAGCGTCGAACCGCAGGTGGCGCGGGACAAACTGGTCGAGGTGGTCACGCACAATCTCGCCGCCCAATTGCGCCTGCTGGCCTACGTCGCCGACCTGCCGCCGACCTTGCGCATGCTGCGCCTGAGCAGTGACCTGTTGCCGTTCTACAGTCACCCGAAAGTTGCTGCGGTGTACCAGGATCCCGCCATCCAGCGCCAGTTGCAGGACGGCTTTGCGGCCATTGGCGAGCTGGCGCGGGCCTCGGATATCCGCCTGTCGTTTCATCCCGGCCAGTACTGCGTGCTGGCCTCGGAAAACCCCAACGTGGTGGAAAACAGCCTGGCCGAGTTCGAATACCATGCCGACATGATCCGCATGATGGGCTACGGCCGCTGCTTCCAGGACCTCAAGTGCAATGTGCATATCGCCGGTCGCCTGGGCGTGGCCGGCACCCGCGCAGTGTGGGCGCGCCTGTCCGAAGTGGCGCGCAACTGCATCACCTTTGAGAACGACGAGAAGACCTACGGCCTGGACCATTGCCTGCAGGTCGCTGACCTTGCGCCAGTGGTGCTGGATATTCACCATTGCTGGATCAACGAGGACGCGTACATCGACCCGCATTCGCCCCGCGTCGCCAGGGTGATCGACAGCTGGCGCGGCGTGCGTCCGACCCTGCATTACTCCCAGCCCCAGGAAAGCTTGCAGGCACTGGGGTTTGACGCCGAGCACAAACTGGAAATGAGCGCCTTGTTGAAGGTGGTTTCCAAGCGCGACCTCTACGCCCACAGCGCGCAAATGTGGAACCGCTGGACCAACGACTACGCGCTGCAGTTTCTGGATCGCTTCGACATCATGCTCGAAGCCAAGGACAAGAACGTCGCCGCGCTGGCGTTCTACAGGTATTGGCAAAGCCAATCGGCCTGAACCATGGCATGCTTGACGGCCTGACAAAAGGAACCGTCCCATGGCTACCCTGCACCTGCTCTGCGGCAAGATCGCGTCCGGCAAATCCACCCTTGCCGGCCGTCTTGCCACCGATCACGCCGCTGTCCTGCTCAGCGAAGACCACTGGCTCGCCACGCTGTATCCCGGCCAGATCCAGACGATTGCCGATTACCTGACCTGCGCCCGGCAGATTCGCGGTGTAGTAGGGCCGCTGGTGAGCGACTTGCTGGTATCAGGCGTCAATGTGGTGCTGGATTTTCCGGCCAATACCCTCGCCAATCGCGAATGGCTGCTCGGCCTGGCCCAGGCCGTCCAGGCAGCGCATTGCCTGCATTACCTGGAACTGGATGACGCCGCCTGCCGTGCGCGACTGCACGCGCGCAACGCCAGCGGCGCGCATGATTTCGCCACCACCGATGCCGAATTCGACCTGATTACTCGCCACTTTTGTGTGCCGAGTGAGGAGGAGGGGTTGGTGATCGAGGTGCATCGGCTGTGAGTGCTGAATGTCCTATCGGTGTTGACGCCAAGGGCTACATTGTCAGCGTCGGCGCAGCCCCTGTGCAGCCTGAGTTCGAGCCATTATTGAAGGATGTGCTGGCCACGCTTTCACAGCCCGTATACGGGTTGGAGGGTATCTACCTGTACGGCAGTGTCGCCCGAGGCGATGCCAGTGCCGAAGCGTCCGACCTCGATCTCACCCTGGTCCTGCGTGATCCACCCCAGCCAGCGGTGCTCGAACAACTCGAACTGGCGCGGCTGGCGCTGGAGCAGCGGCATTCCTGCGTCACCAAAATCGATTTAGACATCGGCCACCGTGCACAGGTATTGGCGCCGGAGCACCACAATCGCTGGGGCTTCTGGCTCAAGCATCATTGCCGATGTGTGTGGGGCGATGACCTTGGGTTGCGGTTCGAGCCATTCCGGCCAAGCCGAGACATCGCCTTGGCGCTCAACGGAGATTTTGCGCAGGTGTTGTCCCGCTATCGCGCAGATATCATGCAAGCCGCGAACACACCGCAGCGCTTGCTCTTGCAGCGCGAAGCTGCGCGCAAGTTGATCCGTTCCACGCATACGCTGCGCTCCCCTGACGCACTGATGTGGCCCCGGACGCTGGAGGAGCATGTGGCGATGTTCACCCAGCGTTATCCAGGCAGGGTCGCGCAAATCGCGTACTTTCTCTTTGAAGCCAGAAACCCGAGCGCCGAGTGCGCGGCATTTTTGCAGCGTCTTGACGCTTTTGTTGAGTGGATGGCGTCGCAGCCGGAATAAACAGGAATGGGACGGCTGCGCCGTCCAGCGCGAGTAAGCGCCCTCGCCACCGTGACAGTCGTGATCAGAAAGGAATCAGGCAAATGCGCGAGCGCAAGGCAGCACGCCTGCTGGTAATAAGTCCCTTGAACGATGTACTGCTGTTCAGGTTCGTCCATAAGGAAGGCGCCCTGGCGGGCCGAAACTACTGGGCCACGCCGGGCGGAGGCGTTGAAGCGGGCGAAACCTTCGAGGCTGCAGCGATTCGCGAGCTGCGCGAGGAAACCGGCCTTACGGTCAGCCGTGTTCAATCTCATGTAGCGGAACGCACCTTCCCCTTGATGCTGCCGAGCGGCGAAACGGTGCAGGCCATCGAGCGATATTTCGTGGTGCATGCGCCGAGTGAGGCGGTCTCCACTACGCAATGGACTGAACAGGAAGCCCAGGTCATGGCCGATCACCGCTGGTGGTCAGCTCAGGCGCTTCGTTCGACTCATGACACCGTATGGCCCCAAGGGTTGGCCGAGATGCTGGTGGCTGCCGGGGTTTTTCAAGCTGCGTCTTGAGTGATTGATGCCTGGCAACTCGTCACACCGGCAGCAACCCCGCCTCCTGATAGCTCCCGACCAGTTCATCAAACAAACCGATATCCGCGCGCGTGCGCGCAATCAACTGTGCGCCGGCGATGGCGGTGTAGATCGCGCGGGCGCGGCGCTGGCAGGTCTCTGCATCGCCCAGTTCGAGCTCAGTGAGGCGTGCGGCCAGCCACGCCACGTTGATATCGGCGAAGGCGACGATTTCTTGTTTAACGGGCTCGGGCAAGTCCTGGTATTCGGCCGCCATAAAGCTGGACAGGCACAGCCGGTTGCCGTTTTCGAGTGAGGCTCTAAAAATGCTCGGGTAGCGCCGCAGGCTGTCGCGCGGGTCAGGCGTTTCGTGGTGGATCGCTTCGAGCACGGCGGCGGTGTCTTCCCAATAGCGCTTGGCGACCGCCGCGCCGAGTTCGGCCTTGCTGGGGAAGTGGTAGTAGATACTGGCGTTCTTGATTCCCACCGTTTCGCCGATGCTGCGAAAGTTGATGCCGCTGTAGCCCATGTGCTGCGCGGCGACTTTGGCGGCTTCCAGAATGGCTTCCCGGGCGTTTTCGCTCACGTATTGAGTCCTCGGTGGTGGGTGATAGGGTGGATTCTACGCGCAAATTATTTTACCTGCCAACTGGCAGGTAGTGGTTGACAGCGGCGGATAAAGCTCGCAATCTTTACCTACCACTTGACAGGTAGGCGGATTAAACATGACTTTTCAGCAAACGCATTCCAATGGCGCCCAAGACTCCGTGCTTAAAATTTACGACTGGTATAACGGGCCTTATCCGGCGCGTGTCCGCATCGCCCTGGCCGAAAAAGGGCTGCTCGCACACACCGAGTTCGTCTCCATCAACCTCTGGGAAGGCAAGCACAAGCAGCCGGCTTTCCTGGCCCTGAACTACTCCGGAACCTTGCCGGTGCTGGCGTTGCAGGACGGTACTCTGATCGCCGAGTGCACCGCCATCACCCAATACCTCGACGTGCTGGACGGCAACCCGCTGCTCACTGGCAAGACGCCCAAGGAGCAAGGCCTCATCCATATGATGACGCGGCGCGCGGAAATCGAATTGATGGATGCGGTCAGCGTTTACTTCCATCACGCCACACCGGGGCTGGGGCCAGAAGTGGAGCTGTACCAGAATGCTGAATGGGGCGAGCGCATGGGGGACAAGGCGGTAAGGGGCATGCGCCACTTCGACGCCATCCTCAAGACCCGGCCGTTCGTGGCGGGCGAGGCGTTTTCAATGGCCGATATTGCCCTGCTGGGCGGCCTGATCTTTGCGTCGTTGGTCAAGCTGCCCGTGCCTGCCGAATGTGAAGCGCTGCATGCCTGGCATGCCCGGATGAACGAGCGCGCCAGCGTGAAGGCCTGGCGAGCGATGGTGCAGGAGGGCGATCTGCAGAACTAAACCCCATACGCGCGTAGCGCCCACCAACGGCAGGTGGGCCGCTATGCGTTCCAGAGCAGCGATTTGTTCGATGCATCCGGCATTTGCCTTTACACTGCGGGCCCCGATTTTCAGCAAGGATGCTTCGAATGCGTTCGCTCGTCAGCGCCGTATGCCTGCTCATGACCTTTTCGGCCGGTATCCTGGCCGAGCCGCGCTCGTTTTCGCTCAACGATCCCAGCGGTCACTACCTGGTGGAAGTCCTGTTCCCCGACGCGCCTCAAGACCTGCAACAACTGGCGCCGGCACTGATTACCCTGCGCGACAAAACCACCCTCGACATCCTGCAGCAGTTGCACACCCCAGCCGGCAATCTGCCGCTGGACCAGAACGGCAAGACCGACCCCTATCGTTTAATGGGACAGTACGGACTGCTGTACTTCCTGGATATCGACGCCGATGGCCGCCAGGATGTGGCGATCCGCAACGGCAGCAGTGACGATGACGACAGTCAGTACCACTACGATGTCTACCTGCAGGACCCGCAGCAGACGCAATGGCGGCGCAACGGCCCGTTGTCGGAACTGGCCAACGAAACCTTCGGCGGCATGTTCTCGGTCACCCCGAGCGACGGCATTATCCATTCCCAATCCGACCGAGGCTGCTGCTGGACCCGTGCCAGTCGCTTGCAGATGCGCGACGGCCAATTGGTGCGGCTCAGCGCCTACACCCAGGAGCAGGTCCCGCCCACCGAATTTGGCGAAAACTCCAGCATGCCCAGCGGCTTTATGCTGCGCACCACCGGCGAATGGAAAGACGGCCAGTGGGTGGAGACTCCACGGCTCGAAGGGCCGGTCAACGAAGATCCGCAGTACCTGGTCGGTACGCTCAACGGCAAGATCCCGGTACAGATCTGGTACCAGCAGCAGGGCGCGGTGCTGATCGGCGAGTTGCGTTATACCAAGAGCGGCAGCGGCGACCCGATCAAGCTGGTGGGCGACCAGGACGAGTACGATGGCAAGCCGTTTATCTACCTGCACGAGTATGCCGATGACGGCCATCAAACCGGCATCTGGCGCATCACCCGGCAGACCGTTGCGCCTTATCTCTACAGTGGCACCTGGGTCAGCGACGCCAAGGGCAGCCCGCGCGAACTGGCCATCGACCTGCGCTCCGATGACCGCGAACCGGAATACAAGAAACTCGGCGATGTGCCCCGCGACCAGCGCAGCGGCCATTACCAGATGCGCGATGACTTCCTGGGCCGCGACGGTGACCTGGAGCTGAACATCCTGCCCGAGCGCGATGCCCAGGGCCGGGAAATCGCCGAATTGAGCATAACGCTCAAGGACGCCGGCACCTCCCATGTGATCGTCACGGAGCAGCACCGGGTGCCGATGCAAACCGACAACCTGATCATCGTGCGTGAACCCCTGGCGCCCAAATCCAACGGGCCGTATCACATCCAACTGGTCAAGAACTTTGCCGTGATCAATCACAACTCGGCGCCGGACGCGCAGGATTATCTGACCGGAATGTACCGCAGACAGCCGCGCTGAACACCGATGACCTAAGACGCAGGTGATTGCCCACCTGCACACGGAACCGCTACCCTGGTTTTGACCTCTCCAGCCACCGACCGTAACAGTGAGTCACGGTCTGCACCGAATCAGGACGATGAACGATTATTCTCTGAAACTTGCCAACTACTGGCGAAACTCGTTGGCCGACGCGGAAAACGGCAATGGCGCCTTGTCCCCCAGTCATGTCAAAACCTATTCGGTCGTACCTTTGGCCGCATTGGCCGCCGGGTGTGTGCCGGTCGAGCAGGTGGACCTCCTATTCGCCGATGAACCGGCGCAACGGCTCCACGTGGATGTCACGCTACGCCCGTTTGTGTACGCCTCGCGCAAGGAACACCGCATGGCGCGCAGAGGGCTGCCGGCCTTTATCACGCCGATCATTTGCCGGGTGTCGGTCACCCGTGACGGGCTCATCTATCCGACCGGGCCCGCGCTGGTACCCCGCGATATTCTGGAGCCGTTGGACCGCGACAATTTCACCATTGGCGCCCAACATGACCTGGACCGATTTTTAACCGCGCAAGACGCGCCGCAATTCGAAGTGCCAGCCCCTGGCGCAGAAATGCAGCCCGACGAATATCACGACAAATGGCTCACCTACCTGCGCTACTGCAAGACCTTGTTTCAAACGGTGTGCAACGCCTGGAATGGAGCGGACGATGGTTTCGACCCGGCCAGCTATTGCTACGTGTTCAAGGAGCAGAAGGCCGACGGTTTCAGTCGCAATATCGTGGCGCTTTACGATCATCTGCGCCTCGCCAAACCCGAGGCGCCGTTGTTCGAGCGCTTTGCGCAACGTGAACCCACACCCGATGAGCGCTGCCTGCCCGCCAATGGCCTGTTCGCCGGGCGAGGCGGGCATGCCGGTGATGAATACGCCCTGGCGCCGGCCCAGCGCGACAGTCTTGCGCACCTGCTGGCGGGTAACACCGGGGATATCCTCGCGGTCAACGGGCCGCCGGGTACCGGCAAGACCACCTTGCTGTTGTCCGTGGTCGCGTCGCTCTGGGCCAGGGCCGCAGCCGAGGGTGGCGAGCCGCCTGTGATCGTCGCCAGTTCGACCAACAATCAGGCGGTCACCAACATCATCAAGGCCTTTGGTAAGGATTTCTCGGCAGGCACCGGCCCCTTTGCCGGACGCTGGCTTCCCGATATCAGCAGCTTTGGCGCCTACTTTCCGACAGCCTCGGCGGAAGCGGAGATGGCCCGCACCTTCCAGACCAAGAGCTTTTATCTGGCGCTGGAGACGCAGGCCTATATCGATAAAGCGCAGCAGGCCTATCTGGAGCGCGCCGCCATCGCTTTTCCGGGACAGTCGCAGCCCACGCTCAAGGGCACCGTCGACGCGCTTCAGGCCCGGATTCGCCTGCGCCTGCAGCAGCTCAGTGATATCGAGCAAGGGTGGGCCAGATTGCGGGTGGCGCGCGATGCCATCAAGGCCTTGCTGGGCGATGATCCACAGGCGGCGATCGCGGGTCTTGAAGCGCAACGGCAGGCGCTGTCCGAGCGGCTGGAGCATGCCAAGGCACGGCTGAAAGACTTCAGGCATTACCTGGCCCACGAGTCGCTGGTGTATACGCTGTTCGGCTGGTTCGGCCCGATTGCCGCCAAGCGCCTGCGCCTGGCCAAGCTGCACGTCGATGAGGCTGATGCACAGCTGCAGGAGGCCACCGATGTGCATGACATCGAGCGCCGGTTGACGGCCGCAGTGGCGCATTACGCACAAAGCCTGAAAACCCTCGAAACCCAGCGTGAGCGTGTGGAGCAACTGCTGCGCGGCGAACAGCGTGAGCTGTTGAACTGGCAGGCGGTGATTGGCCGGTTGCCCCAGGCGGCCGGCAAACCCGCCGCCCAGGTGACCCTGGAAGACTGCGACCGTTGGGCGGACACCTCGTTGCGCTTCGAGACGTTCCTGCTGACCACGCATTACTGGGAGGGTCGTTGGCTGCTGGAAGTCATCGACGAGCTGCCGCTGATTCTCAAAAGCCGCAATAAAACCGGGCGCAAGACGTTGGAGAAAAACTGGCGCCGCTGGATGAAGCTCACGCCCTGCGTCGTCGCGACATTTTACCGGCTGCCCGCAGAGCTGTCTTGCCAGCGCCACGATGGCAATGGTCTGGTCGGCGATTACGCGCTGAACTTCATCGACCTGCTGATCGTGGACGAAGCCGGTCAGGTACTGCCCGAGGTGGCGGCGCCGTCGTTCGCCCTGGCGCGCCAAGCGCTGGTGATTGGCGACACCCAGCAGATCGAACCCATCTGGTCGGTGCTGCCGGCGGTGGATATCGGCAATCTGCTCGCCGCCGGCCTGTTGTCGCGCAGCCGCGTGGACGACGAGTACATGGCCTTTTGTGACAGCGGACGCAGCGCCGCCAGTGGCAGCGTCATGGCGATTGCACAGTCCACCAGCCGCTATCACTACGACCGCGACCTGGCGCGCGGCTTGTACCTGTACGAACATCGCCGTTGTTATGATTCGATCATCGATTACTGCAATGCGCTCTGCTACAAGGGCAAGCTGCAACCCCGGCGCGGCGCCAAACCCGAGGGCGGCCTGCCGGGGCTGGGTTACCTGCATATCGACGGGATCTGCCAGCAGAAGCAGGGCGGCAGCCGCCATAACCTGCTGGAAGCCCAGACCATTGCGGCCTGGATCAAGGCCCATGAACAGCAGCTCACCCAGCGCTACGGCAAGGAACTCTGGGAAATCCTCGGGGTGATCACGCCGTTCGGTGCCCAGACCCAGGCAATCACCGACGCGTGCAGCGCATTGGGTATTCGTACCGGCAAAGGCGACGGTGAACTCACCGTTGGCACCGTGCACTCTTTCCAGGGCGCCGAACGGCCGGTGGTGATTTTTTCCGCAGTGTATTCCAAGCATGCCGACGGTCCTTTTATCGACCGCCGCGACAGCATGCTGAACGTGGCCGTTTCCCGGGCCAAGGACAGTTTCCTCGTATTCGGCGATATGGACCTGTTCAGCCAGATACCCACCAGCAAGCCGCGCGGGAGGCTGGCGCAGTACCTGCTGAACAGCCCGGAGAATGAGCTCACATTCGATTTTCAACCCCGGGTGGATTTGCTCACGGTGCGCACCGGCTTGAGTCATCTGCATGAATTTGCCGAGCATGATCGGTTTCTGTTGCAGACGCTGGAAACCGCGCAACAGCAGGTCCAGATCGTGACGCCCTGGGTGCGGCTGCGCGGCATGCGCGAAAGCGGTGCCCTCCAGGCCATGTGCGGTACCGTCCAGCGCGGGGTGCCCGTAACGGTGTATACCGATTTGCGCTTCAACACAGACATCGGCCACGGCAAGTCCGACGGTGATCCCGGCAAAATCGCCGAATTCAAGGATGCGCTTGCGACCCTCAAGCGCCACGATGTGCAGGTGCGCGTGGTCAACAAGGTGCACAGTAAACTGGTGATGGCCGATGAGCAGCTGCTGTGTGTCGGTTCATTCAATTGGCTGAGCGCTGCACGCTCGGGCGATTATGTGCACCATGAAACGTCCATGGTCTACCACGGGCCGGACGTCAGCAGCGAGCTGGCAATCAACCGCAAGAACCTGGGGCAACGCTTGATCTCAAGCCAGCCCTAGCCTGGCGCAACGCTATGCCAGGGGCCGCAGGCTGCTGGCATGGCAATACCGACCAGCAGCCCACGCGCAAAATCCTGCGACTTCCCGGCGAAAATCTTCATAATGGCGGCCATTTTGTTTAGCCCGTTATTCTGGTGTGCCCGCATGGAAATTAAGGTCAACTTTCTCGACAACCTTCGACTTGAAGCCAAGTTCGATGATTTCACGGTGATTGCCGACCAGCCGATTCGCTACAAGGGCGACGGTTCGGCGCCGGGACCATTCGATTACTTCCTGGCTTCGTCGGCGTTGTGCGCGGCATATTTTGTTAAGCTGTACTGCGCCACGCGCAATATTCCCACCGAGAATATTCGCCTGTCGCAGAACAACATCGTCGACCCGGAAAACCGCTACAACCAGATATTCAAGATCCAGGTCGAACTGCCGGCGGACATCTCCGACAAGGACCGCCAGGGCATCCTGCGCTCCATCGACCGTTGCACCGTGAAGAAAGTGGTGCAGGCCGGGCCTGAGTTCGTGATCGAGCAAGTGGACAACCTCGACGCCGACGCCCAGGCGTTGTTGATGCCCAACTCTACCTCCGAGGCGGGCACTTACATTGCCGGCAAGGACCTGCCGCTGGAGCAGACCATCGCCAATATGTCGGCGATCCTGGCGGGCCTGGGCATGAAGATCGAGATCGCCTCGTGGCGCAATATCGTACCCAACGTCTGGTCGCTGCATATCCGCGATGCCCACTCGCCGATGTGTTTTACCAACGGCAAGGGCGCGACGAAAGAGGGCGCGCTGGCGTCGGCGCTGGGCGAGTTTATCGAGCGGCTCAATTGCAACTTCTTCTACAACGACCAGTTCTGGGGTGAAGAGCTGGCCAATGCGCCGTTCGTGCATTACCCGGATGAGCGCTGGTTCCAGCCGGGCCCGAACGACGAGCTGCCGAGCGAGATCCTCGACGCTTACTGCCGCAAGGTCTACGACCGCGAAGGCGAGCTGCGCGGTTCGCACCTGTTCGACACCAACTCCGGTAACCAGGAGCGCGGCATTGTCTCGCTGCCGTTCGTGCGCCAGTCCGATGGCGAGGTGGTGTACTTCCCCTCCAACCTGATCGAAAACCTCTACCTGAGCAACGGCATGAGTGCCGGTAACACCTTGGCCGAAGCCCAGGTGCAGTGCCTGTCGGAGATTTTCGAGCGGGCGGTGAAGCGCGAAATCATCGAAGGCGAATTTGCTCTGCCGGACGTACCCGCCGAAGTGCTGGCCAAATACCCTGGCATCCTCGCCGGTATTGAAGGCCTGGAGGCCCAGGGCTTCCCGGTGCTGGTCAAGGATGCGTCCCTGGGCGGTGAATTCCCGGTGATGTGCGTGACCCTGATGAACCCGCGCACCGGCGGTGTATTCGCCTCGTTCGGCGCGCACCCAAGCCTTGAAGTGGCGCTGGAACGCAGCCTCACCGAACTGCTGCAGGGCCGCAGCTTCGAAGGCTTGAACGACTTGCCGCAGCCGACCTTCGAAGGCCAGGCGGTCACCGAGCCGAACAACTTCGTCGAGCACTTTATCGACTCCAGCGGTGTGGTGTCGTGGCGCTTCTTCAGTGCCCGGTCGGATTACGAGTTCGTCGAGTGGGACTTCTCCGGCCATGGCGAAGACTCCAACGCCCAGGAGGCCGCGACGCTGTTCGGCATCCTGGAGGGCATGGGCAAAGAATCGTACATGGCGGTGTATGAACACCTTGGCGCCACCGCCTGCCGCATCCTGGTGCCGGACTATTCGGAAATCTACCCGGTGGACGACCTGATCTGGGACAACACCAACAAGGCGCTGTTCTTCCGTGAAGACATCCTCAACCTGCACCGCCTTGATGAGCAGGCTTTGCAGGCCTTGGTCGAGCGCTTGATCGAAAGCGAGCTGGACGACTACACCGATATCACCACCCTGATCGGCATCGAGTTCGACGACAACACCGCTTGGGGCCAGTTGACCATCCTGGAATTGAAACTGCTGATCTTCCTGGCCTTGAAGCAGTATGAGGAGGCCAAGGAGTGCGTGGAAATGTTCCTGCAGTACAACGACAACACCGTCGAGCGTGGGCTGTTTTACCAGGCAATGAATGCGGTGCTGGAGATGGAGCTGGACGACGACCTGGAACTGGCCGACTACGAAGCCAACTTCCGGCGCATGTTTGGCAATGAACGCATGGACGCGGTGATCGGCTCGGTGGAGGGCAGTGTGCGTTTTTATGGGCTGACGCCGACCAGCATGAAGCTGGAAGGGCTGGACCGGCATTTGCGTTTGATCGACAGCTACAAGAAACTGCACAGCGCACGGGCCAACATCACCCAGGCCTGATTAGCACAACCAATGTGGGAGGGGGCTTGCCCCCGATAGCGGTGGGTCAGCTGCCAATAAGCTGACTGACACACCGCTATCGGGGGCAAGCCCCCTCCCACAGTTTGATTGGTGTTTGACTTTAGATGTGTCCAGGGCCTGAGGCCAGATCTGCCCGCGCCGCCTAACCTCAGCTGATTAGCACAACCCGTGTGGGAGGGGGCTTGCCCCCGATAGCGGTGGGTCAGTTGCCAACAAGCTGGCTGATACACCGCCATCGGGGGCAAGCCCCCTCCCACAGTTTGATTGGTGTTTGAAGTTAGATGTGTGCCAGGGCCTGAGGCCAGATCTGCCCGCGCCGCCTAACCTCAGCTGATTAGCACAACCCGTGTGGGAGGGGGCTTGCCCCCGATAGCGGTGGGTCAGTTGCCAATAAGCTGGCTGATCCACCGCCATCGGGGGCAAGCCCCCTCCCACAGTTTGATTGGTGTTTAAGGTTAGATGTGTGATAGAGCCTGGGCCAGATCTGCGCGCAAATCCTCTATATCTTCAACCCCCACCGACAAGCGCACCAACCCATCACCAATCCCCAACTGCGCCCGCGTCGCCGCCGGGATGCTCGCGTGGGTCATGATCGCCGGGTGTTCGATCAGGCTTTCCACGCCGCCCAAGCTCTCGGCCAGGGCGAATATGTTTACGTTTTCCAGAAAGCGCGTAGCGCCGGCCAGGTCGCTGTTCAAGTCGACAGAAATCATCCCGCCAAACCCGTGCATCTGCCGTTTGGCCAGCTCGTGCTGCGGGTGGGATTCAAGGCCCGGGTAGTAAACCCGCGACACCTGCGGCTGCTGCTCCAGCCAGGCCGCCAGTTCCAGCGCGTTGCTGCAATGGCGCTCCATGCGCAGGGCCAGGGTTTTCACGCCGCGCAGGGTCAGGAATGCATCGAAGGGCCCGGCGATGGCACCCACCGAGTTTTGCAGGAAGCCCAGGCGTTCGGCCAGTTCCGGGTTGTCGCCGACGATGGCGATGCCGCCGATCACATCCGAATGGCCGTTCAGGTACTTGGTGGTGGAGTGCACGACGATATCGCACCCCAGCTCCAGCGGGCGCTGGATCCACGGGCTGGCGAAGGTGTTGTCGGCCACGCACAGAATGCCGCGGGCGCGGCACACGCGGGCAATGGCGCTGAGGTCGGTAAGGCTCAGCAGCGGGTTGCTCGGTGTTTCGACCCAGACCATGCGCGTGTCGTCCTGCAGCGCCGCTTCGAAGGCCGACACGTCACTCAGGTCTACGTAGCTGAACCGGTGGCCGGCACTGCGCTGGCGCACCTTGTCGAACAGGCGGAAGCTGCCGCCATACAAGTCATTGCCGGAAACAATGTGCGCGCCGGCATCGAGCAACTCCAGCACCGTGGAAATCGCCGCCAGCCCCGAGGCGAACGCGAAGGCCTGGGTGCCGCCTTCAAGGTCGGCCACGCAACGCTCCAGGGCAAAGCGCGTGGGGTTGTGGGAGCGGCCGTAGTCGAAGCCTTTGTGCACGCCGGGGCTGTCTTGCAGGTAGGTGGAGTTGGCATAGATCGGCGGCATCAGCGCGCCCGTGGTCGGGTCGGGGGATTGTCCGGCGTGGATCACACGGGTGGCAAACGCGCTTTTATCGGGCTGGCTCATGCAAGGGATCTCCGTAGATGGTTTAGCAGGTCGACGCGGGTGATCAGGCCATGGAAGCCCGAGGCGTCGGCAATGATGGCGACCAGGCCGCGATCCAGTTCCGCCTGCAGGTCCGCAAGGCTGGCACTGGGGGCCAGGGTGCGCGGGGTGCGGGTCATGGCGCTGGCCACGCTCATGGAGAAATGCGTGGCGTCCTGATGCAGGCCCAGCAGCAGGTCGGACTCATCGATGACCCCCGCCAGCTGCCGGCCGTCGATCAATACCGGCAATTGCGAGACATCCGCCAGGCGCATGCGCTGGAAGGCGGTGAGCAGGGTGTCGTCGGGGCTGACGCTGATCACCCGGCCATCCTCGAAGCGGCGGGCGATCAGGTCGCGCAGGTCGCCGTAGTGCTTGTACTGCAACAGCCCGGCGTCGTTCATCCATTGGTCGTTATAGACCTTGGACAGGTAGCGCGTGCCGGTGTCGCAGACGAAGGTGACCACACGCTTGGGCTCGGTCTGCTCGCGGCAATAGCGCAGCGCGGCGGCGAGCAGGGTGCCGGTGGACGAACCGCCCAGGATGCCTTCGGCCTTGAGCAGTTGGCGGGCATGGTCGAAGCTTTCTTCATCGCTGATGGAGTAGGCGTGGCGCACGCTGGACAGGTCGGCAATCGACGGAATGAAATCCTCACCGATGCCTTCCACCGCCCAGGAACCCGGGGTTTCAAGCTGACCGCTGCGGCTGTACTCGGCCATCACCGACCCCACCGGATCGGCGAGCACCATGGCCAGCTCGGGCTGCACGCGCTTGAAGAAACGTGTCAGACCGGTAAGGGTGCCGGCCGAGCCGACGCCCACCACAATTGCATCGACATCATGCTGGGTCTGCGCCCAGATCTCCGGTGCGGTGCTGGTTTCATGGGCTAGCGGATTGGCCGGGTTGTTGAACTGGTCGGCGAAGAACGAGCCCGGAATACCCTCGGCCAGACGCGCCGCCACGTCCTGGTAATACTCGGGGTGGCCCTTGCCCACATCGGAGCGGGTGATATGCACCTCGGCACCCATGGCCTTCAGATGCAGCACTTTTTCCGTGGACATCTTGTCCGGCACCACCAGCACCACCCGATAGCCCTTGGCCCGCCCGACCAGCGCCAGGCCCAGGCCGGTGTTGCCGGCGGTGGCTTCGATAATGGTGCCGCCAGGGCGCAGGCGGCCATCGCGCTCGGCGGCGTCGATCATGGCCAGGCCGATACGGTCCTTGATCGAGCCACCGGGGTTTTGCGATTCAAGCTTGAGAAACAGCGTGCAAGGGCCGGTATCGAAGCGGCTGACCTTGACCAGCGGCGTGTTACCAATCAGTTCAAGTACGGCGGGGCGGGAGAGGGTAGGCATGTCGTCACCTGGTTACGGGATGGGCACAGGGTGGGGGACAGCAAATCACAGCATGGCTTGAAACATAGGCCGGTATCGCCAGGCTCGCAACCGGACGGTCCGATGCATGACTTTTTTTGGCGCATGGGCGATGGAAGGGGAGAGGGGCTGGTGAAGGTCAAATGTGGGAGCGCC
Source organism: Pseudomonas orientalis (assembly GCF_001439815.1). Taxonomy (GTDB): domain Bacteria; phylum Pseudomonadota; class Gammaproteobacteria; order Pseudomonadales; family Pseudomonadaceae; genus Aquipseudomonas; species Aquipseudomonas orientalis. The sequence continues at coordinate 409,503 of NZ_JYLM01000002.1, forward strand.
CGGCAATCGCACAATAGCAACGCCCGCGCTCAGGCTTCCACGGCTTCCCGGCAGGCGCGAGCACCCACACGCCGCGAGCGCCACCCCAAACCCAGCACCATCAGCAAACCCAGCCCTGCCATCAACGCACCGGCCAGAGAAATGGCCGGGTAGCCCAACCCTGCGTTGATCACCGCGCCGCCCACTGCCGCGCCAATCGCATTACCGAAATTGAACGCACCAATATTCATAGCCGAGGCCAGGTTGGGCGCGTCTTTGGCTGCCTCCATCACACGCATCTGCAACGGCGGCACCAGGGCAAAACTCGCGGCGCCCCACAGCAGAATCGACAAGGCGGCGGGCAGCGGCCATTGCATCAGCACCGAGAAGGCCAGCAGCACCGCGATCAATACCACCAGCGAGGTGATGAGCGTACGGTCCACCGAACGGTCTGCAGACTTGCCACCCCACACGTTGCCCAGGGTCAGCCCGATGCCGAACAGCACAAGCATCCCGGTAACGAAATTGGTCGACGCGTGGGTGACATCCCGCAAAATAGGCGCGATGTAAGTAAACACCGTGAACATCGCACTGGAGCCCACCACCGTCAGCGCCAATGCCGCCAGCACCGGCCCGCGACTCAGCACGCGAATCTCCGCCATCAGGCTGCCGCCTTTCGGCGCGGGCGCATTCGGCAATGCCCACCAGAGTGCGGCCATGACCACCGCACCGAGCCCACTGATGCCCCAGAACGCGGTACGCCAACCAAAGTTCTCGCCAAACCAGGTCGCCAGGGGTACACCGCCAATGGTTGCCAGGGTCAGCCCCATGAACATCGCAGCGACAGCTCCCGCGCGCTTCTCGGGCGCTACCAGGCTTGCGGCCACAATAGAGCCGATTCCAAAAAACGCCCCGTGATTGAGCGAGGTCACTAGCCTGGCGATCATCAAGGTCTGGTAATTGGTCGCCAGCGCCGACAGCAAATTACCCAGGGTGAAAATCGCCATCAGCCCGATCAGCAGATAGCGGCGTGGCACCCTGGCCGTCGCCAGCGTCATGATCGGCGCACCAATCAGCACGCCCATGGCATAGGCACTCACCAACAGCCCGGCGGCGGGAATGGAAACGCCAAGATCGGCGGCAATACCGGGCAACATGCCCATGGGTGCAAATTCGGTGACCCCGATGCCAAAGGCACCGATGGACAATGCTACAAGGGGTGGATTGATACGCATGGCTGACTCCTGATCTGTGTGCTGAATGCTACAATCCAGCCTTTTCCAGCAGTAGCCCTCGGTTGGGAACTACACCTTTGCGCAGGAGGCAAAAATGGACATAGGCGGTCGATCCGGCGAGATGGAAGTGTTCACCCTGGTCGCCGAGCATGGCAGCCTGTCCGGCGCAGCGCGCGCCCTGGGGCTGACGCCATCGTCCATCAGCCGCATCATCACCCGCACCGAACAGCGCATCGGCACCCGGCTGCTGCTGCGCACCACCCGCGCCATCACCTTCACCGCCGAAGGCGAGGCCTACCTGCGCGGCGCGAGGCGCATCCTCGCCGACATGGCCGAAGTCGAAGACGCCATCGCCGACCAGGGTGCCCCACGCGGGCGCCTGCGGGTCAGCGCGGCCCTGGCCCATGGCCGCATGACCATCGTCCCACTGATCGCCGCCTTCAGCGCCCGCTATCCCGCCATTGTGGTCGACCTGATGCTCGGCGATGAAGTGGTGGACATCCTCGGCGGCGAAGCGGACGTGGCAATCCGCTTCGGCGAACTCCCCGACAGCCCCTTGACCGCCCGCCATATCGGCTCCACCGGCCAAGTCATCGTCGCCTCCCCGGATTACCTGGCCCGGCATGGCACGCCGGTGATGCCGCATGACCTATTTCAGCACAACTGCCTGCGCTTCAACTTTCGCAGGGCAGCTCCCGACTGGCCGTTTCGGGTGGATGGGCGGGAGTTTTCGCTGAAGGTTGCGGGAACGATTGAGGGGAATAGCGGAGAAGTGTTGGCGCAACTGGCGAAGCTGGGGGCGGGGATTGCGCGGGTGGGGGCGTTCAGCGTGGCGCAGGATCTTGAATGCGGGAACCTGGTGCCGTTGCTGGAGGCTTATAACCCAGGGGATGTGGAGCCGATTCATGCGGTGTTTGTGGGCGGCACGGCGATGCCCGCGCGGGTGAGGGCGTTTGTGGATTTTTTGGTGGAGCGCCATGAGGGTTGACGATATACCTTGCTGTATCGCTTGGCGGATAGTTGGTATATGTCGGTTAAGCCCAAAGGCTACGGTGATCATTCGTGACGCCAGGACCGGCGAAGAACTGCGCAGTGAAAGTCCATATCACTGCAGTTGAACCATAAAAAAGGGATTTCCATGAGAACGTTTCTGATCGCAGGCCTGGCCTTAGCCATGAGCGGCTGCGGCAATATTTCCAATATCCGTGCTTACTCCACGGCCTATGTTGAACCCGCCTCAGGTGATACCGCGCGTTTGCGCATCATTACCAATGGTATGGCGCGTGGCGTACCGGGCCGCGACTGCATCGACTGGCGCGTTCCCGGCGCCGGGGTGATGGCCGTGTCCGAATCCGGCTTTGCCGATCAGAATAATGGGCGCAGCCTGGGCATGCCCGAGAGCCACCGCCGCGTGGAAGGGCAAGCGCTGGCGCGTACCGAGCTGAAGGTGCCGGCGGGCATACCTTTCGCCATGAACTTCCAGAGTGAAGGCTACGCCTCCGGCGGCTATTCCTACAGTTGCCGGCAGAGCTTTCGCTTCACCCCGCAGGTGGGTGAGGACTATGAGCTGATCCTGTTGGAGAGTGGCCAGTGCCTGGTCGCGTTGCAGCGCTTGAATCCGGCGGGGAAATCTGAAAGCGAGCGTGTTGAGAAGGCAGGGCTCTGTAGGGGGCTGGATGTTTTTTAGTTCAGCATGCCCGTACTCATTACAGTAACGTGCGGCTTCTGGTCGACTGAGGGGCTTTGGGGCAGTTCGCTTTGGGACGATTCCTGCCTCTCACGAAGAGTTTGAATCGGTCAAAGGCGACCAATGCGCCAATCTAGTAAACCAGAGGCGATTCACTTTATTTCAAGTCTGGTCAGGTGCTCGTTCTCTCACTTATTGCTTGACTCATTGTGATTGATCAGGCCTGTTAACGCGGCCTCTTGCGCCATTAATAAGGAAATTATGAAGCCTCTTTACCTGTGTTCAGTTCTGTTGCTTGCAGGCTGCGCCCCAGCGCCGAAATACCTTGTGCCTGCGGGGGCGCCCCAGGCGATGATCCGCAGCGAGTTGGTCTCTATGGAAAATTATCGAAACGGCGTGACTCTGGTTCAGGCGCCTGCCATCGGCTGCAAATACGGCAGAACCGTGGCGACTGAGTCCGGGATGGGGAAGCAGTTGGTTTCCGTTTATAAGAATGTCTCGACGCCGGAGGGTTTTTTTCCTGTTGAAGCCGGCAAGCCGCTGCACCTGGAAATGCGCGGCGCGGCCAATGCCAATCGCTCTTGCAGCGTAGCATTTGTCAGCGAGTTTGCGCCGGGCGCACGTTATGTGATCAAGGGAGGGATTGTCGACGTCCCGGGCTCGCTAAGCCATTGTTACATTGAAATATTCAATATCGATTCGGGCGTACGCGTGCCCACGGCCGGTGAGCCGAAAATAGAACGTACTTGTGCGTTGGACCGGTTACCGACGCTGTAGGGAAAAGACGGGTCAGGCTACCAGCGTAAAAGCGGGGTTATATTTGACTTGTGATCTGACCCCGGTTTTATGCTGTTATTCTGATTTGGCAACCCGGCGTGTAGATAAGATGCTATACGGCATTAAGTCACAGGAATGTCGGCTAATTGATAGTTAGGGAAAGCTGAGTATGCGTCGCTTAAAAGCCAACGGGTTTATGTTTATCAGCATTGCTATATTCTGCTCCGGCTGCACATCTTATTCGTCCCAGCCGACAATCAACGAACCCGCTGAACCGGACACACAAGAAATCATCTCTAGCTTCAGTTACGCAATAAACTCACCATGGAAAGACAGTCGCTTCGGCAAGGACGCATATGCAGCGACGCTCAAAGTTATTCCCAATGCACAGGATGCGGACTCCAGTTTTGCCACCTCGACCCTGCCGGCATTAGAAATAAAGATATCGGAGTTCTCATCTGGCGGCGCTTGCGGACAAGATTACTTGACGGGCCTGAGTCTGGGTTTGATCCCCAGTTGGTGTACTCGGACAAACCTTTTCAAGTTTGATTTTATATTGAATAAGGGTCGGCGCTTTTGCAGGCAGAAAACCTACTCGATAAACTCCACGTCGTTTTCACATCTCACGATGATTCCATTTGCACTATTCAATACAGACAATCAGCCATTGACGCTCTATCAGGCGGCGCTTAAAGATTTTCTTCGGATAGGCCAATGTGCGGCGCGTTGAGATGCATGTCAACAGGCTTATTTTGCGGCTAAGAGGGACTCATTCCAGGCGCTGGGACCTTCGAACTTATCTCCGGTGAGCCGCACCTTTTGGCCCGATAGCTGCCGCTCACGGATGATCGCTTTCGACCCATAGCTGCCATTCGTGATCGTCCGCTTTAGGCCGTAAAAACATGTCGAGTAAACAGAATTAATTCGTCAGATTTTCACCTGTCAGCGAGATCAAGGGCGGGCTTTAACGGATGGTCTTTAGGGATATGGGCTCTTATTTTTTGCTCGATATTGCGTATAGCCATGCCGCTGCATGGCATAACGGTAGTGGCTGGTGAATTCGGTTCGCTAACGCCACTAAACGAGGCGGCACACGGGAGTTGCGTTACGGCGCCCGCACTGGAATGCAGATGTCCCAGCTAAACTCACCGGTGTGGACGTCCAGTGCCGTGGGTGCAGAAAACATCTCGAAGCAAGGTCGGTCGTCGCATTGCAGTCCGCTGGACGGAATCCATTTACGCGTCATTCACATTCAGGCGACCTCGCTACGGCATGACGGCCGCCCGGCAGAGTTAGCTATGTTAGAGGGTTCGATTTTGTCGAAAAAAATGCGTTGACAACGTTCGTTAGGCCTGTGTAACGTTAATCCCATCGGTCGCCTTTTCTCGTCAGAAATTGCAGGCCCTCAGCAATATTGCTGGGTACATATCGGCTATAGAAGCCCCTGATTTGCGTGGATAGCGCATTCGGGGGCTTTTTTTTGGAAAAAATTTAATGTCGACTTCGCAATCCACTAACGAAACCCAGGAATTTCCGAGCATCACGGTGGCAGCCGTACAAATGGAGCCACGAGTGGGCTGCAAGGCTGAAAACCTGGAAGTGTCGCTGCGCTTGATCGCCGAAGCGGCCAGCGCCGGTGCGCAGATCGTTGTACTGCCCGAGTTGGTCAGTAGCGGTTATGTCTTTTCCAGTCGTGAAGAGGCATTTGAACTGGCGGAGTCAGTACCGGCAGGCTTCAGCACCCAGGCGTGGGAAGACGCTGCCCGTCAGCACAATGTTTACATCATTGGCGGCGTTGCCGAACGAGTGTGTCATAAGCTTTACAACGCTGCCGTCATGGTCGGCCCCGAAGGTTACGTGGGGACTTATCGCAAGCTCCATCTGTGGGGTGACGAACATCTGTATTTCGAGGTCGGCGACTTTGGTTTACCGGTGTTCCATACGCCTTTTGGCCGCTTGGCGATGATCATCTGCTATGACGGCTGGTTCCCGGAAGTCTATCGGCTGCTGGCCATGCAAGGCGCGGATATCGTCTGCATGCCAACCAACTGGGTACCAATGCCGGGGCAGGGTAACGGCGCCATGATCATGGCCAATACCCTGGCCATGGCCAATGCGCACGTCAACGGTCTGAACATCATTTGCGCTAACCGTGTAGGCACCGAGCGCGGTCAGCTCTTTGTGGGCAACAGCATCATTGTCGGCGCCGACGGTTGGCCATTGGCTGCTCCAGGCAGCGCAGACCGCCAGCAAATCCTTTACGCCGATATCAATCTGAAGGCGTCCCGCCAATCCCGGCACCTCACGACATTCAACACGGTCCTGCGTGACCGACGCACCGATATCTACGACCCCATGCTGGGCACCGGCTGGCAGCTACCTCGCTACTAACCCCCCTTATCTACAATAAAAACGATTGAGGATACTCACATGAAATCCACTTACCCCCTCATCCGCATCGCCGTTCTAGCCGCTTCAGCACTCGTAGCCACTCAGGGACATGCCGCTGAACCGATCAAGATTGGTGTGGCAGTGGGGTTGTCAGGCGCCAATAGCGTCGTGGCACCGGCTGTTGTCCAGTCCTCAGAACTCGCTGTGGAGCAAATCAACGCCGCCGGGGGGATCCTCGGTCGTCCGGTGCAGTTGGAGATTGTTGATGATGCTTCCGGCGCAATAGGGGCGCAGAAAGCCTTTGATACGCTGGTGCTGGAAAAGAAAGTAAACGCCATTATCGCGATGGAAAGTAGCGCGGCGCGCAACGCCGCCTTACCGGTTATTTCCCGAGGTCGCGTGCCCTATATCTATACCTCGTTCTATGAAGGCCGTTCTTGCAATAAGTGGATGTATGTAAACGGTTGGGTACCCGAACAGCAAGTTGCCCCTGTAGTGGATTACTTCAGCCAGAAACTCGGGGCAAAAAACTACTTTCTTGTCGGGAGCGATTACGCCTTTGGCCGGGGCATGCTGAAGTTTACCAAAGCGTACATTGAGCAACACGGCGGGAAGGTCATCGGTGAAGAGTACCTGCCGATGGACGGAAGTGACTGGACGGCCATTATTTCAAAGATTCGCTCGACGCAACCTGACGCGCTTATCAGTGCCACAGCGGGTGGCGCACCTAACGTTTCATTGGCCAAACAGTTGAAAGCGGCGGCGTTGACACTGCCTTATGGCAACCTGGCTATCGACGAAGGCACCGGCAAGACCATGGGGGATGTGGCATCAGGTATGTACATGTCGGCCTCGTACTTGACCAGCATCGACACGCCGGAAAATAAAAAATTCCTGAGTGACCTCGGCCAGAAGTTTGGCGGGAACCTGTCCACGCCAAACGAACTTTCCGAGCCGCAATATGAAGCCTTCTTTCTCTACAAGGCTGCGGTGGAAAAAGCCAACTCCATCGACTCCGCTGCGGTCGTAGAGGCGCTGAACGATGTATCGATCGTCGGGCCGCGTGGCGTTGTGCAGATGAATGCCAGCCGTCATACACCCTTGGCCATGCGTCTGGGCCAAATACAAAGCGATGGGTCTATTCGCATTCTTGAAACCCAAGAAGGAGTCAGCCCAGGTATTCAATGCCCGAATTTGAAATAGTCCACTGCTTGATTACTCAGTAACGCTTCACGTTGCATTCTCCCCGGAGGGAGACGTCATGGTGTTAATTCTAGATATAACAACAACAATAGCCATGCTGTTCATTGTTACTGCGGGCCTGATGATGATTTTCGGAATAATGAAAATCGTCAACTTTGCCCACGGTGCCTTGCTGACCATGGGAGGGTATGCGGCGTTTGTCGTGACCCAACTGGGATGGAGCCCTTGGCTTGCCTGGCCGCTGGCTCTCGCGACCGGCATTATTGTCGGCGCGATCATCGAGTACCTGATTGTTCGGCCACTCTATAAGCGCCCCTTGGATGCCATCCTGGCAACGTGGGGGCTGGGTATCGTGATCGGTCAACTGATCATTCTTGCCTTTGGCCGGGATGTGAAGTTTGCAGACGTGCCTTTGACAGGAACCTGGTCGCTGGGTGGAACGGATTACTCCGCCTATCGATTGCTGTTGATTCCACTGGCACTCGGCCTGTGCGCGTTGCTGACGGGGCTACTCAACGGCACCCGCTTCGGTGTCAAAACCCGCGCCGTCATCATGAACGAGGAGTTGGCCAGTGGCCTGGGCATCCATGCCGGGCGTATACGCTTCATTACCTTCAGTCTGGGCGCGGGCCTGGGTACATTGGCAGGCGCCTGGATCAGTCCGCTTTCGAGTATCGACCCGGGCATGGGGCTTACCTGGCTGGTTTCTGCCTTCATGCTCGTCATGGTCTCCGGGCATTCGATGCCCAGCCTGATCGTGACGTGCGCGGTGTTCGGTGCATGCCAAGTCATCGTGAGCACCTATGCGAGTCCGGTGCTTGGCGGGCTCACGATTGCCGTGTTGGCGGCGTTGACCTTGCGTATTCGTCCAAAGGGGTTCGCACATGACTAACTCTACGTTGCACGCGGCGAACACCAGATCCACGGGGTCCAGTCGCCAGGGAGCATGGGGCCGTTCGGGCATGCTGGCTCTGGTCGGCATCGCATTGCTGGTCGCAGGGCCATGGATTTTCGACAGCTATGTTCTCAACCTGCTGATCAAGGCCTTTCTGTTTTCGATCGTCGTCATCACGGTGGATGTGCTGTGGGGTTACACCGGATATCTCACCTTCGGGCAGTCGGCGTTCTTTGGTATTGGTGCGTATGCCGCAGGCTTGGTTTTTACTCACTTTGGCCTGTCGCCAGGCACTATCGCTATCGCCATCGGGCTCGCGGTTGTCGTCCCGATGGTGGTTGCAGGGCTGGTCGGGTGGCTGTCCTTCTACCGGGGTGCCTCGCCGTTTTTTGCCACGGTTATCTCGCTGGTGTTGCCCATCGTAATGACCCAGTTACTGCTGTCCGGCGGTGAGTGGACGGGCTCCAGTTCGGGCCTGACCGGCTATGACACCTTCGACTTGTCGCTGAATGCCTGGTACTGGATCGCCGGGAGTGGCGTGGCACTGATCGGGCTTTTCGCCTGGCTGTTCGTACGCAGTGATGCAGGGCGTGTGCTGGCGTCGATCCGTGACAACGAGTCCAGATGTGCGTACCTGGGGATCAACGTCCCGACTATCAAAATCCTGCTGCTGATTGCAACTGCGGCGATTACAGGGGTCGCAGGTTTTGGCTATGGCGCCTTCAGTGGCGTGGTGGCGCCCGAGTTATCCGGTTTCGTCTTGGGTACCGAGTTGATCATCTGGGTGGCATTGGGTGGACGCGGAACGTTGTGGGGGCCCATGGCGGGGGCGATTCTGATTAACGTTGCCACGGCCTATCTTGGCAGTCGCATGCCGTTTCTGTGGCAACTGATTCTCGGCCTGTCCTTTGTGCTGGTGATCGTCTTGCTGCCGCAAGGGATCGTCCCGGCATTGTTCAAGCCCTTGGGGTTCGGTGCGCGTTCGCGGCGGGTACCTGCGCTGGTTGAACGTGCGGGGAAAGCTGTTCCCGAATCGGATGGCGTGCCTGCACTCCTGATGGAAGATGTGACGAAGAGCTATGGTTCGCTCAAAGTCTTGCAGGGGATCAACCTCAAGGCTGAGGCCGGTGATCTGGTTGGACTGATCGGCCCCAATGGTGCCGGTAAAACAACACTGATGCGGTGCATGAGCGACGGGGCTGACCGTACATCCGGGACGGTGCATCTATGCGGTAACGATATCCGTCGGCTTCCGGCTGAGGCCTGTGTTCGTTTTGGTCTTGGGCGCAAATTTCAGAATGCCAATATTTTCGAATCCCTGACCGTCGCCGAGTGTTTGCGTATGGCTGGCACCCTGCACGAACGCCCCACGTTTTTCACTCGGTCGGATACGTTGGCTTTGCCATCCTATGCCTTGGACGTTTTGCGGGTTACCGGGCTGGATAGCATGCTGGACGTGGTCGCTCGAGACCTGTCGCACGGTGAACAGCAAGCGTTGGAACTGGCCATGGTGCTGGCCCTGGAACCTCGTATCGTGCTGCTCGACGAGCCTACCGCAGGGCTGACAAAGACCGAGCGCACGCAAATCGGTGTGGTGCTTTCCATGCTCGCAAACCGCTACAAGTTGTGTTGCCTGCTGGTTGAACACGATCTGGATTTTGTGGAACAGATCGCTACCCGAATCGTGGTATTACACCAAGGGGCGATGGTCATGCAGGGTACTTTCGAAGAAGTCGTGAACTCGGATCTGGTCAAGACGATTTATGCCGGATCTGCACTTGCTCCACGGGAGGTCGTATGAACGGTGCCACGTTGGAACTGAATTCAGTTACGAGCGGTTACAGGGCGTCCGTCGTCATACGGGATATGTCGTTCAAAATCGCGGCCGGCGAAGCGGTCGCTTTGCTGGGCAAAAACGGCATGGGCAAGACGACATTGCTCAAGACCATCATGGGGTATCTGCCCAAGAAACACGGTGCTGTTCAAGTCAACGACTGTGACATTACCCGGCTGTCGCCTCATCGAGTCGCACACGTAGGCATCGCTTATGCGGCCCAGGAAAAATCGCTTTTCACCGAACTCAGCATCCGGGACAACCTTCGCATGGGGCTCGAGAAAGATGCGCTGTTCGATGAGCGTTTCGCGGCCATCGAATCCGTGTTCCCGGTGTTCAAGGACCGTCTGAAGCAGTACGCCGGCACGTTGTCGGGAGGCGAGCAAAAAATGCTGCTGGTGGCGCGCGCGTTAATGATGCGCCCCTCCATCATACTGCTAGACGAAATCACTGAAGGCTTGCAGCCCTCGGTGATTGACCGGATCGCTGTCGCACTGGGGCACGAGCGGCAACTCCACGGCACAACCATGCTACTTATCGAGCAAAATGTGCCATTCGCATTGAAGGTGGCGGATCGATACCTGGTGCTCAAACAAGGCGAGATCGAAGAGGAAGGCGACGCCCGCGCGCCAGGTGCTACCGAAGCCATTTTCAATCATCTGAGGGTGTGACGCTCATGGCCCTGTCCAGTACTGACGACCTGCCGTTGTGCCTGTTCATCGCCACAGGCGGAACAATTGCCATGCAAGTTGACCCTTCAACGTCGGCTCCAATACCTGCGTTGTCGGGCAGCGACTTGATCAAAGCCGTGCCTGCCATAGCGACGATCGCGCGGCTCGAAATCAATAACCTGTCTAATGTCCCGTCAGTCGAAATGGGGCCGCAGCGCTGGGTACAGTTGCATCAGGTCATTGAAGCCGCGTTGGCTCGTCAGGATATCGCGGGTGTGCTGGTGTCCCACGGCACCGATACCCTTGAAGAGACCGCGTGGTTTCTCGACTTGACGTTGACCTCCAGCAAGCCTGTTGTGCTTATCGGCGCACAACGCAATGCATCCGAATCGGACTTCGACGGGCCACGCAACCTTTTGAGCGGTGCCAGGGTCTGCGTTGAGCCTGAGTCTTCGGGCAAGGGCGTGATGGCGGTCCTGAACGATCAGATCAACGCTGCACGGGAAGTCAGCAAAACCCATACCTCGGACGTTGAGTCGTTCAACTCGGGCGATGCCGGTTTTCTCGGAAGAGTGGACGGCGATACGGTCATTTTTTATCGCTCATCCTGTCGTCGACAATACTTGTCGCTGGGGCGAGACAGCTTGCCTCGCGTTGACATTGTGGCCATGTACGCCGGCGCCGACGCTACCTCGTTGAACGCTGCCGTCCAGGCGGGGGCCAGGGGGATCGTCATTCAGGCCCTGGGGGCGGGAAATGTGAATGCCGAGGTGTATGCGGCCATTTCGCAGGCCATCGAAGCCGATGTCACGGTGGTCATTGCCACACGCGTCCCCCGTGGTCGGGTCAGGCCCCTCTATGGCTTTGCCGGGGGCGGCAGTACCTTGAAAGAGGCCGGTGTGATCTTCGCCAATGACCTGAGTTCGCAGAAAGCGAGGATATTGTTGATGTTGGCTATCCAAAGCATCAGGTCCGCAACCGAACTACAAGATATTTTTGATCAATAGGTGAGCGTCATGCCCAACACCAAGACAGCAGTCACTAAAGATCAGGGGTGGCCTATCGGCATCTTGTACTCGCGCTCGGGTGCTACCGGTGTCACCGAGTCCGAACATTTTTTTGGTACTGCGCTGGCGATCGAGGAAATAAACGCCCTGGGTGGCGTCCTGAATCTGCCGTTGATCCCAACTGCATATGACCCCAAGGGGGCGGCGGAAGAATACCGACGCTTGACCGGCAAGTTGCTGATCGAAGATGAGATCAACGTCATTTTTGGTTGTTCCCGATCTTCCAGCCGAAAAGCGGTGCTGCCGCTCATCGAACGCCATAACGCGTTGCTTTGGTATTGCTCGTTCTATGAAGGGTTCGAATATTCCCCGAACATCATTTATACCGGTGCCGTACCCAATCAGAACAGCATTCAACTGGCCGCCTACCTGTTGCAAAACAAGGGCACCCGGTTTTTTTTGGTGGGCGCGGACTACATCTATCCGCGTGAATCCAATCGCATCATGCGGGACGTCGTTGAACAATACGGCGGCGAGATTGTAGATGAGGTCTACCTGCCCATCGACGCAGGCGTAGAACAACTCAAGGACGTTTTGAATGAAATCCGCGAAGCCCAGCCGGATGTTGTGTTTTCGACCCTCGTCGGACAGTCGGCCCGCTCTTTCTATCAGTTGTATGGAGAGCATGGACTGGATCCCAAAAAAATACCCATTGCCAGCCTCTCCATGACCGAAGAAGAAATCCGTTTGATCGGGCCGCAACTGTGTGAAGGCCACATCACCGCTGCCACCTATTTCGGTTCGCTGCGCAACGATAGTAATCAACGGTTCATTGAGCTTTGGCGCACACGCTTCGGCGATCGGCCAACCAGCACCTGGTCGGAAATGGCCTATTCCCAGGTTCACCTGTTTGCGCGTGCCCTGGAGCGAGCTGGTAGTCTGGACAGGCGCAAATTAGTCGACGCCGTACACAAGGTGAAATTCGCTTCGCCAGAAGGGCCAATAGCGATTGATGCGGAAAATAACCATTGCGCCCTGACGCCCCGAATCGGCATCTGCCGCAGTGATGGGCAGTTCGACGTCGTATGGGAAGGTTCGGGCCCCGTCAAACCCGATCCTTACCTCTCCACTTTCGGGTTCTCTGAGTTTTGGTTGAGGTAACGCCATGAGTTCCAGCCTTCGCCGTCTCTATGAAGATTTGCGCAGTATCTGCGTTGCGTTTGTTTATCCCCCCGGGGATGACCGCGATATTGTCATGCAACAGCTTAAAAGAATTGGCTGCCGGGTGAAGATCGTCTGGCCATTCCCCTCAGAGCCCCCTGCGGACGTCGACGTCATTCTCTTTCAGATAACGCAGGAGCTGGAAGGCAACAAGATCTGGTCGGGCGCCTCCGTCAACGCGGCGCTCATCGCGCTTTCCGACTACGAAAGCCCGACCATCTTGAAGTTGTTGCTCGATACGCGCGCTCACGGGGTGATTTCAAAACCGTTTCGATCTTCCGGAATTCTTAGCACGCTGGTACTGGCCAGAGCCTCGTATAGCTACCAGGAACGCTTGCAGGGGAAGATCGACAAACTGGAGCTGACCATAAAGTCCCGTCGACAGATCGAAAAAGCCATTCGTGTGTTGGTCGAACGTCAAAACCTGACCGAGACTCAGGCCTACGAACACATGAGATCGCGGGCAACCAAGCTGCATGTCACCGTCGCCGAAGTGTCCGGGATGATCATCGAGGCCCATGAGGCCATGGAACGGCTCGGTTTGAAGCTTTAGCTTTGGCGCGCCGCGATCCGTTTGTACTCGTTGTAACGAGTGCCTACAGCCACTAAAACAAGAAACCCGCTATGACAATGCTTGATTCCCACCTCACGGGTGAGCCTCGGCCTGGCCCTATATCGCCTGGATTTTTTAAACGCGCTCTTGGTGATCTCTCGGTCGGCGGCAAACTGGCGTTTGGTTTTGCGCTCGCCGTGTTGGTAACCATTGGTGTGATTGCTACTGCTTTAGTCAGTCAGCACTTTCTGTTCAATGGCAATGAACAGTTGAACAAGGTCATGGTTATCAATGAACGGGTGCTGCGTGCCCGAGTCGCCGAAAACCGCTTTGCGTTGAGTCGTGCCGATGATCAACAGCAAGAGATCAAGCAGTCGCTTGCTGTCGCTGTCGAAACGCTTAAAAAGCTTGCTGCTTGAACAGAAAGCATCTGATAAACCCTGGTCAGAGATGCTGGAGGCCATTGATCTCTATCAAGCACAATTCGAAGCTTATGCAGGCCTGTTGAACGCTGGATATCTCGCGCAATTGGGGATGCAGGACCAGGCACGTACGGCGGCAGAAAGCTTCGAATTGGTCTTTCTTGATCTGCTCGATAACTTTAGCAGTGGTGCCGGACACGCTGCCATATCCAGCGACAGGTTCACCGATCTTGATCAGACGGCGGCATTGATGCGCAAGCTATTGAGTGTGCGTGATCGTGAAGCCTCCTTCATTCTCGAACCCGACGATGACCACCGTGCCGCTTGGGACATGGCAATGGCTGATACCCATACAGCCATCGACCATTTGCTCACGTATCTACCTCTAGCCCAGCAGCAACCCCTGCAAATGGCCAAGGAAAATCTGGAGCAATATCGGCTGCGGTTCAACACTTTTAGTGACAGCCAGGTAGAGAGTCGGTTGAGCGCGCAAAAAATGCGCGGTCAGGCTGATCAGGTTTTGGCGTTGGCTAGGCATGCATCGTCCGAGGAGCAGGCACTGATGCTCAATGCCGGGAGTCGGGCCGAGAAATTGCTGCTCGGGGCGGCGGTGATGTCCATAGTGGTCAGCCTGCTGGCGTGTTGGATTATCCGGCGCTCGATCGTGTCCCCGTTGAATGAAATCCTGATCCTCGCCAAACGGGTAGCGGCCGGCCGGTTGGGCGACCCTGTTTTTGTGGTAGCGCGCAAGGATGAGCTTGGCGACGTCCAGTCCACAGTGCATGTCATGGTGGCAAGCATTCGAGGATTGGTCGGCCATATGGGGTCAGGTATCGCACAGTTGGGGGCTGACACGTCAGAGCTTTCGTTGATATCCGCTCAGACGCAAAGTGATGTCAGGCAACAGCTCCTGGAAACCGAGCAGACTCTGGAAGCCATGCGCAGGGTCTCCGGAACAGCCGAGCAGGTCGCCCTCAATGCCGAACGAGCAAGCATTGAAACCGAGCAGGCGCGTAGCAGGGTCAGCAGCGGGGGAGAGGTTGTTCAGCGTGTCACTGAGCAAGTCATCCACCTTTCGGGCGATATTGAAGCCTCTACCGAAGCGATGCGTCATCTGCGTCACGAGAGCATCCAGATTGGCAAGGCTCTCGATGTCATTAAGTCTGTCTCCGAGCAAACCAATTTGCTTGCACTCAATGCTGCTATCGAGGCAGCAAGGGCCGGTGAGCAAGGGCGAGGATTTGCTGTAGTCGCCGATGAGGTTCGAGCTTTATCCATGAGTACGCGCGACTCGACGGTGCACATTGAACAGCTCATGCAACAGCTGCGGAAAGGAGCAGATACCGCCGTGGTGCGCATGGAAAGTAGCGGAGCGTTGACCCGTAACGTCGTCCTGCTGGCCGACCATGCTGCGACGGCTCTCGACGATATCTCGCTGGCCATCGCGAGTATTGATGAGCTCAATCAGCAAATTGCCATTGCCGCCGAGTCCCAGAGAACCATGGCCACTCAGGTAGCGCTCAGCATGACTCGTGTTCGTGAAGTCAGCGAAAGCAGTGCAAATGTTGGAGAGCGCCTGGAGAGGTCCAGCGAGGGGCTTCGATTGCTCGGACAGCGTCTGTCGGAAACCGTAGGTAAATTTAACGACTGAAGGTCGACAGTTTTGAGGATCGTCGGACCGTTAAATCCTTGGACACTGCACATGGCGGCGACAATGTCATGATCGAATGACTACCAGATCTCTTTGCCAAAGCAGGTCTTGTCTTGGGAGACCTGAATCGAGTTTGGTTTCATTGGCATATCTGAATGACTTCTATTGGCCGATAGCGGCCTGTCATGGATGCCCCTCAACGCCAAACATGTTCAATGCGTTTCATGCCGTCGGTGCCAGACCATAAGCACAGAGCAGACAACCGCTCGAAAATTCGAGCAATCGACTCAAGAGACAGTGGCTAGCCGAAGGGCCCGAGTAGGTTTAGAACGCTGACAATGCCCCGAGCAAGAGGCCAAGAGGTGAGCCTTTTGACGCACTGATGCATAAGCCAGCAGAGCAGGCGCACCGAACGTCAGAACTCCGCCCCTGGCGGATGGCCGAAATACGCCTTATACGCATGGTTGAAGTTGGCAGGGTTGGCGTAGCCCAGACGGTGGGCAATCTGTGCGACGTGCCATTTGCGCTGGCGCAGCAGGTTGCGCGCCAGTTCCAGGCGCTGTTGGCGCACGTAATCAAGCATCGACTGCCCGTACACCCGGCTGAAGGCACGTCTGAGGGTGGTTTCACCCACGCCCAGCTCCCGGGCCAGCGCCAGAGTGCCGGGTGGGTTCATCAGGTTGGCGTCGAGCTTGAAGCGTGCTTCGTGCGCCAGGTCCGAATGGCTGCGCAACGCGGCCACAGGGTTGGCCGGCGATGGCGCCAGGTGCGTCGCCAGCTCGACCAGCACGGCCAGGCTCAGGCTTTCCTGATTCAGCCGTTCCAACGTCCCTTGGTAGGGCGAGTGATAAAGGCGCTCGAACAAACGCCCGACGACACGGCAGCCGTGCAGTTCTGAAAAGTGCATGCCATCGTCGAGCAGCCTGGCCAGCGATTGCAGTGACGGGTCTTCTTCGGCCAATTCGCGCAGATAGTCGCCGCCGATGCGCAGCCCGGCCATGCGCGCACGGCTGCCGGCAGGCATCTGGTCCATGGCTTCCATGCTTTCGCTCAAGCCCAGCACATGAGGCGCGCCGAGGGTGTATTCATTTAGGCGACCGTCTACCCGATGCTGCCATTGCCCACCCAGTACCTGCACGATGCAAACGCTGTCGGGCAGCACCTTGTGGATGCGTAACGGTTCAGGGAACTGCAAATCGCAGTCGAAATACTGCAGGTGCGACCGCACTGTCTGCGCGCGGTAATGGCCGATCGCGCTGCCCATGACCTGCCGCGCGCTGGCGTCAAATACACCAGCCTGGTCCAGAGCCTCTGGGTGATCGAAGCAGAAGTGGGTGTCCAGATAGGGGTTGCGGCGGTCCATTGGCAAAAGCGTCCGTCAGGGCGGGTGGGCAACGTTGCATGATATCGACATCGGGCAGCCCGATCAGTTGTTGTGAGTCACGGCCTTATTGTTGTGCGCCGCGGCCGGACCGCTTGGCAGGGGTCGGAGCTTTGATTTCAATGGTCGGCTCTGAACTGTCGAGGAAGCCATAAATGTTGATGTATCGCAAGTGGGCAGCGCTGTTGGCCTTGGTTCTGGCCCTGATCGCGGGCGTCGCCCATGCTGACAACCGCCCGGAAGTCGCAGAAAAAGTGCTGGCCTATGCCGGCGAAGGCGGTGTGAAAGTCTGGACCCTGCGCATCGGTGCGCGCGGTGACAATCAGGCGCTGGTGCAGGTAGAGGGCGTGGACCATGACTGGAACATGAAGATCCAGAAAATGGCCGTGGAAAAGACCAGCAAGGACACCCGTTATTCCACCACCGTGGACGGCCAGAAATTCGTGGTGCTGGTGCTGCAACGAGGTTGGGGCGAGCTGTACCTGCCCGGCGAATCGCAGGCGCTGAACGTCGGCTATGACGAGTTCCTGTCCAGCCAAGGCAATGCACAGGCTTTTCTGACCGATTATTTGCAGGCCAACTGAGCCATGGGCCGATTCGCGCGATGGTCGTGGCCGCTGATGATGTTGCTGCTGCCGCTGGTACTGATGGGCTGGGCCAGTGTGCAAGGCGGGCGCGTCGATGACGTGCTGCGCCAAGCACAGGGGCTGGGTAGCGACTACGCCTGGCTGCGCGTGCTTCAGGTGCTGGCGGGGCTGGCCTACTGGCTGGCCCTCGCCGCGTTGGTGGCCGGACCTGCGACGTGGCTCAAGCTGAGGCTGGATGCCTGGCGCGCGCTGAAGTCCCGGGATTTTCTCTACGACCGCCTGTTCCTCTGCTGGCGTGCCTTGGGGCGTTGGCTGGTGGCGTACACCGGGCTGTTGGTGGGCGCGTTGGCCCTGAGCCTGGTGTATGAACTGAGCTGGGGCTGGGACCACTTCAAGGCCGGTGGCGCGTTCATGCTGGTGGTGGCGGTGCCGCTGATTGCGGTGCTGTGGGCGGGATGTTTGTTGATCGGGCGTCTGCGCCAGCGATGGCATGCCCTGGATAGCCCGTCCTCGGGGGTTCTGGGGCAACGGATCGGGCGTGACAAGGCTCCGGCCTTGTGGGCGTGGATTGAACAACTGGCCACAGTCACCTGCGCGCCGGTGCCCGACCATATAGTGGTGGGCATCGACCAATCGTTTTTCGTCACCAGCGTCGATGTGCTCCTGCAACCGGCCTGCGACTTGCTCTGCGGGCGTACCCTTTACCTGCCGCTGACCTACCTTTCGACCCTGAGCCAGGCCGAGACCGCGTCGATCATCGGTCATGAGCTGGGCCATTTCAGCCGCCGCGATACCGAGCGCGGCAGCGAGATCGGGGCGCAGTTCAGCCTGATGTGCCTGCATTTTGCGTCTATCCGTGCCGAGGATGCCGACCCGGCCTGGATCGAGCGCCCGGCGATCTGGATGACGCAACGTTTCCTGCATTACTTTCAACTGGCGGTGCATCACTGGGGCCGCGCTCAGGAATTGGTCGCGGATCGGGTGGGCGGCAACATCGGCGGTGAGCGCCTGTTCTGCCAGGCGCTGTTACGGGTGATCGCGTTGGACGGCGAAATCGCCACGCTGCTCGCCGAGCGTCACTCCAACTTGATCCAGGCCCTGGCCGACCACCTGAGCCACACGCCGCTGCGCCTGAACGAGGCGGCGCTGGACCACGCCGTCGCGCACCCTTTCGATACACACCCGCCGACGGCATTACGCCTCCAGCAGTTGGGCGTGACGTTGGATGAGGCACTGCTGGCCGAGGCCACCCGCGTGCCCACCGAACACGACCGACACTGGTTCAGCCAACTTACCCGTACGGCGTCGCCGGCTGCCACGCAGCCCGAATCACCGCCGATACCAACCGTCCAAGGAGAATGACTCATGACCCAACCCTTCGATCCGCTGTCGGATCTCGCCAGTTCACTCAGCCAGGAATATGCCGATTCCCGCGACGCCCAGCGCGAGCGTGCGATGGCCGAACTCGAGCAGGTTATCCAGCGCGTACCCGAGCAGACCGAATTCACCAACTCACGCCGGTACAAGGTGCGCGGCCCGCTGTTTTTGCTGATTGCCCTGGGCTTGCTGGGGTACGCCCTGAATCGCGGGGCCACTGGCCTGGCCGTATGTGCCGCGGTGATGGCGGTGGTGTTTGTATTGATGACTTGGCAGCACCGCAACGCCGGGCAACACGCATTCATGCGCTTGACCCGCCGCCAGCTGTTTGTGGACACCCTGAGCGCACCGTTGAATCTGGTGGACATTGTCGACGTGTCCGTCGGTGAGGAAGGCTGGCTGACGGTGCAGAAACTGCTTTTGCGGCCCGATGCGCCCCTGCCTGTTCATCGCTCCGCGCGACAGCTGTTCGGCAACCAGGCCCTGGCCCTGAAAAAGCCCCAGCCGCAGATCCGCATCCATTCTGCCGGCCTGATGCATGAGGGCGTTACCCTGGATTGCGACCAGGTTGCAGATATCCTCAACGCCTATTGCAAAGCCGCCCACGCGCAACAACATCTCGATGCGCTGCGCCAGGGCACTCGGCGCGATTGCTGAGCGGTTGTAGGGTGAAATCAGGGTCAGGTGAAACCAGCGTCAGACCACATTTTAGATAATGGTGGTTTGACCCCGTTTGTAGACCCCGTTTGTATGCGATGGGCAAGGCCGAGAAACTGGGCATTTCACATACGCAGCGTCGATTCACCATCCATTCCGCAGGGAGGATCGAATGTGCCATGCCATCCAATCAGCGGGCGTCCGAACGAATCTGCGTAATACCTGGCTTCGCTGGGAATTTGTACGACTCCTCCCGCATAGGCAACGAGCATCAACGTACTCGCTCGACGCTCATTCGCCTCCTCGAAAAGGTTACTGCTGGGCAGCAGAGCCGGGTTGGACGGAACTGACCACAAGGAGCGATCCTCAAAGCTTGACCGATCCAGTAGAAGAGCGAGTTCACTGTGTCCATGCTCCCGAGCCACCTCAATTGCGGACTTCCCTTTGGCGCTCTGCCTGGCAGCTGAACCACCAAGGCGAATGAGCTCAATGCATGCAGACTCGCGTCCGAAATAAGCGGCTTGGTGCAAAAACGTCCAGCCGGAGAACGGCGCCTGGTACAGGCTGCAAAGCCTGCCGAGCAAAGGCTCTTGCATCCACTGCGACATAACGCTGTCCCAGTCTCCATTTTTGGCCTGCTCGTAGATTTGACTTATCAGATGGTTCAGAGCGCTCATGCGTTTACGACCTATGATCGACAGTGTGATTCCGATCGGGATCACGTTGCGCGGGATTATCTACGATGGAGGTAACGCTGCGACATATCGGTTTTTCATTTGTTTAAAGTCTGCCCCATTTTTTCTTGCCGATTGTTCAGTACGGCAATTCTGTTGTGACTGACGGCCATGCAATAGGTATGAGCAAATAATTCTGCCCTAATACGCTTTTACCTGTTCAAAGGCATCGGTCGGATGATACGAAGCACTTTCATATTCCTTTTGGCTGCAGGCATTGGCTGCGCGCACGCTGGCGAGAAGGTCCCGTTGGCGCGCGAAATCAAGGACTGGATTATCGGCTGCGATAACACACGAACATGCACGGCCATCAGTGCGGTGCAGCAGCGCGATGACACTGGCTTTTCAACGTTCAGCGTACGAATCACACGTGAAGCCGGCCCGCAGGGCGCCTTGCATGTCGGGGTGTTCAGCTACACAAAACCCCTCGGCCAGCCAACACTTGATGACGATCCGCTGAAGTCTCAATTTGAGCCTGGCGAACTGAAAGAAGGCGATACGCCCGAGGTATTTGCGCTGAACGGTAAGTCAGCCCAAGCCCTGATCACAGAGTTGCGCAACGGCAACTACCTGGTGCTGCCGTTCAAGGAGGATAAATCGTACGCATCGCTAAGCGGGATGAGCGCGGCGCTGTTGCTGATGGACTCGGTTCAAGGGCGGGTCGGCACGCAGGACGCACTGATGTCCAAGGGGCCGGCAGCCGCCAGCGGCGTGCCGCAAGCCCCTGCGGCTCCGATAGCGCCAAGTTGGCAGGCGCCTCCCCCGCTGACTCCGGACAAAGCAAAAGAGATCACGGATGCCGTGGTGGTCGCCACGCGCAAGGACTGGCAGGAAGATCTGAATGAAGGTGTCGCGCCCAAAGCCAAAGCGTACGCCTTGAGTTCAGATCAAGCGCTAGTGATCATCGAAACCGGCTGTGGGGCCTACAACTGTTTCTACACTATTTACCAAGCGCCCCTGGACCACCCGGAGCAGGCGCGTGCAGCGCTGATCGCCGAAGTGCCAAACCTGCCGGAAAGAGAGCCCCAGGGCTTCGTAGCGTTTGATCCGGCCACGGGTGAACTTAGCAGTCAGGTAAGGGCGATGAGTATGGGCAATTGTGGCACTGCGCTGCGCTGGCGTTACGATGGTAAGGGTTTCACGCTGACGCATGCGGCTGAAATGATCCCGTGCATGGGGCTGGATCAGGTGTATTGGCCTGTGCTGTGGCGTACCCAGGCAAGCCGCTGATACTGTCGGATACCCCACCATGCTGACGTTCCTGATTGATCCGTGCAGTGACACATTGGTTGCTTTGGACTGGTCAGGCCGTCGAAAGAGCAATCGCTTTTTCTAAGACGGCTTGTAACATCTTCTCCGGTGATTGTGCCTTGTTGAAGACGCTCGGTGACAATTTATCAGCGTCGTTTTCAGTCGATTGCCTGAGAAGGGCGAGCGGCCCCGATTGTTCTAACTGCTCTTGGTAAAGACTTTTTATACTGTCCCTAAAGCCATCAGGGTATGCCGCTTTCTCGACCGCTGGAAGATCATCGAAATAGTCCATGATGCCTTTGAAGATTTCACTGTTGTCACCGCCGTTCGTGATATTGGCGTACAACTTGGAAAAATAGGATTCATCCTGCTTACTAAGCTCCCCATAGGCGGCATATCGTTCTGCATCCGTATAGGTTCCTGAGTCATCATAAACAATATTGCTTAGCCCGTTTCGAGCCATACCTTCAAATGGGTTTGGAAGTTTTTCCGGGGGGAGTTTAGAGAGCCCAATTGCGTAATCCAATGACTGCTGACCTAACGCCAAACGGGCAGGGTCGTCTGTTTTGGGAAGCAGGTCCTCATTATTAAGATTCCCGCCAGCAATCCGCTGCCCGAAATTGTACATGTCGCTCTGACCTTTTGCATATTGTCCTTTTAAATCCTTATTGGACATAGAGGCTTGTTTATCATCAGCGTTACTTAATGCGTACAGTGCCCGTGCAGAATCGGAGATTGTGACGGTCTCCGTCGTCTTGAGGGCGACATCCCCTGAAGGTAAATTTACAGGGTTGGACGAAGGCGGCTTCTCTTGTGTAGACACTTTTGCCTGTGTGCTTGCTTGATACGATTTAATCGAAATATCCATGGTGATACTCCATACGCTGGAGATAGATTGAGAGCTATCTCCAGCTAGGGTGCCTATACAAATGTCGGATTATTTGATTTCAAATTCGACAGTGTAGTTATAGGGAGGCGTCGATTGAATTGCTGTGATAGTGGCATTGCAAGTAGCCATATCCGAACCAGTGCTGGTGCCCATTTTAGTCCAGCTAGGAGCTTTAGTCGTTGGATTGACTTGGTGGCTTGCTGCAAAACGACATTTCTTATTACCTGACGTATAGACGAAGCGCATTCCTGAAACCGTATCCGCCACACTGGTCAGGGCAAATGTGGTCGTTGCAGACGGCAGAATCGTACTTGGGGAGGGGGCTACACTCCCTGAAAAGTACTCGAAGGTGTAGGCGGCTGGACCGGTCGTAGAGTTCTTTACCTTGACGGTGACGATTATGCCTGCCTGGGCAGATGCAATCATAGAGGCGAATAGAGTTGCTGCCCCGAATAGTTTAGCGAATCTCATAAATATCCCTTTAATTTGATAATCACTATGACTCTTGTCTTGCGCGTCGTCTTGCATAGAAAAGACAGCAAGACTCAACCTCTATAACGGCAGGTGACCAGAATTCTTTAAGCCAAGGGTTGCCTTTTTGACACATCGAATGAATAGCGAATTCACTACCTGCAGGAACTGACACATATCCAGCCTGCAACCCTTCAATTTCAATAGCTTGCGCAGTGGTCCTGGTTGCCGCTGCCGGCTATCACCATAGTGGCGAGGAACTGCGCAGCGAGAGTCCTTACCACTGCCGCTAACCCTGCCAGCAAACCTTCCGTTTCACCCCAAAGGCGGGTCAGGAATATGAACTGATTCTGTTGAACGGTGGCCAGTGCCTGGTCGCATTGCAGCGTTTGAACCCGGCTGGCCAAGCTGAAAACGAGCCTGTTGAAAAGGCAGAGCTTTGCGTACGCCGAGGTGCATCATATCCAGCTAGCAGGCCGGGCCAATCGCCGGAACATGCTGACGAACATAATAATTGTCGAATTCACTGCTTTCGATGAACTGGAAGCCATGGCGGGTATAAAAGCGATTGGAAGCGCTTTCTTTGAGAGCGCCCACTTTAAGAGGAAGCGCAGCTGCATCCGCTTCTTTGAAAATCTGCGTGAGAACAGCAGACCCCACCCCTGATCCTTGCGCGCTCGGCCTTACATACAAATGATCGAGCAAGAGTTCATTGTGGTGATGTTTGACCACTACGAAACCCACCCTCTCTCCAGATACCTCGATGTAACGTGTGTAGCGAGCTTCAAAGCCGCTAAGAAACCGCTCCCGCGCACGGACCGGATCAAACCGCCCAACACGCTCCAGACTTTCGCGCATGGCCTCAATTCGAATGGCTACCAGATTATCCAAGTCGCTTTGTTGAGCGGGGACCAAAATGATGGGGGAATTTTGATTGGGTGTGACGGGCATAGGGTGTGCTCCAACTACCATCCTGGGGGCTCAGTATAGAGAGCCTGATACTGATGAAGCGACCCGCATGGTATGTTCACGGCATAAATGGAGTAACGGCCGCCAGGAAGGAAACTGCAATGCCAGTCGACACCCACCCAATCCGCATTCTCTCGCAACGCCTTAGTATTGAGCCCTTTTGCGAGCAGGACGCTGCTGAGTCTTTCCCTTGTCTCACACCGTCTCTGACTCGCTACATGTCCTGGGAGCCGCCTGCCTCGCTAGAAGAATACGCGCAAGTCTGGGAGCAGTGGCTGCCTGCGATAGCGGATGGCAGCGACATCGTGTTCACGGTCAGGGAACTGGTGAGTGCCCGTTTTACCGGCTTGGTCGGGCTGCACCATACCGGCAGTGAAACACCGGAGTTGGGTATCTGGATCCGTGAAGATAAACACGGGCTGGGCTTTGGTGGTGAAGCGGTGCGGGCGGTTGTTCAGTGGGTTAGCAAGCGGGTGGCGGCAAAGCACTTCATCTATCCTGTTGCGACGCAGAACCGTGCGAGTCGACGTATTGCCGAAGCTTTGGGGGGAGTCGTCATTGAGAGGCGGATGACGGAGAAATATGATTCGGTTGTGTACCAGATACCGGGGGTTTAACTCTGGGTAACAGGTTTGCCGATTGTTGTCCTTCACGAACGGTAGAAACCGGCCAGAAGCGGACTATGGACACTATACTCATGGCTCCGTAATCTTCCTGTTAAGCCAGTCGTTTTTCTCTACCTCTACTGACGGACGTTCCCCTGCTAGTTTTTAAGGCTGTGGAACACCTCACAAGTCAAACATTAGGCGTGAAATGAGCATACCGAGACCCTACCGAAGAACGTGCCGACAGTTCGCCGATGGAAGCTATTCCGAAGGTGGGCGGTGGATGTATTTGCTACATCCAAAATATGCGACAGATCCAAGACACTATGTTCGAGCATTCCTATTGCTACAACAGGATTTGCTAGAGTTATTCTCATTTATTGAACCAAGCGATTCAAATTTAAATACTTATTCTCATCGAATACAGCAACTACTGATGAGAACATGCGTGGAAATCGAAGCAAATTTCACAGCCATCTTTCTAGATAACGAATTTCCCAGAGCAAATCAAAGCCTAAACATTGGCGATTATAAGCTGATCAATCGCTCACACAGACTTTCGGCCTTTGAAATTCGCATTCCTGGCTGGAAAGGCATCCACGGTCATCGTAAGCCATTTGCAAATTGGAACACGGATGAACCGCTACGTTGGTACCAGGCTTACAACAAGTCAAAACACAACAGGCACGAGAATTTTCACCTTGCGACATTCGACGCTTTAATGGATGCGTTCGCCGGGCTCAATGTTCTCATATCCGCCCAGTTTATGAATGAGGAATACGGGCCGGGTAGTAAGTCCCTATCGATCAGCGGTAACTATACATATGAAGGAAATGATGGAATGGAGGCATCTATTGGCGACATGCTTAGGATTCGCTTTCCCACAGACTGGCCAACTGTTGATAGCTATGAATTTGATTGGAGTGCCTTGTCCACGCTGGACGATCCATTCGTCAACTATGTGTATGAATAGTACGCCTAATAATTCATCCAAGCTAACGCCGTCTCGCGGCGTGGTATGACTTAGGAGTTTGCGATAGTCGGATACTGGTCGGAAGCGGCTGAGCACGTCCGGCTGCAATCGGCTAGAAGCGGACGCTCACTCAAGACAACTGCTCGCAAATTGTATAACTGGAAGGGAAAAGGATGTAGCGGTGCGTATTCCACGCATGCATGGCACAATCGTTACTCATATGAACACTGGGAGAAATATATGTCCGATTCAGGAAATGTCAAAAGCACGATTGATGCAGTCACAGGCCTAGTCAAAGAAGTTCCGATTTATCAAGACTTGCTGCAGCCCTCGGTTCGAGAGATCGGGAAAGGATTACACACTGTAGCCAAGACAGTGAATATCGCATTATCACCTCTTAGCACTCTAGTTTGGGGTTATGATCAACTCAGCAAATTTGTGACGACAAAAGTAGCGGAAAAGCTTAAAGATACACCGGTTGAAAATATAATACCGCCTAAGCTTAATGTGGCAGGGCCCGCATTGGATGCCCTTCGATACATTGGCCATGAAGAAGCACTTAGTGATTTGTATGCCAATCTTTTGGCCACAGCCATGGATAAAGCAACAGCAGAATCTTCTCATCCTGCATTCGTTGAGATAATTCGCCAGATGACGGCTGATGAAGCGAAAATAATGAAATTGTTTTTAGACCGAAATGCTTTCCCAATAATAACTATTCGAGCAGAAGTCAAAGAAAGCAACGCGGGATACGACCACACAATACTAATAAACTTCCTTGGTGATGATGCGCATTGCGAACTACCTAACATGAGCCCTTACTACATAGACAATTTGCGGCGTCTGGGGCTTGTAGAGATTCTGCCTGTATATGGCCTACACGATTCTGATGGGTATAGCAGATTGGAAAGTGGCGAAGAAACCCAAAAAATACTCCTCGGCATTTCAGAAAAAACCGAATATGAAGCTAGAGTAATTCGCGGCGGCGTTAAAATCTCTCCGTTGGGGAGCTTGTTTCTAGATGCCTGTATTAAACTAAAAGCCTCGTCGTCCGACACCCCACGTTTTGTGTAGACAAGTTGCCGATTACTACTATTCGCAACCGGCAGCTTTCGGCTAAACGTGTCCTTTGGGTGTAGAGGGGACGCTCAACGTTTTATTTTTTAGCTCTCAAGCGATTTATTTTGTACAACTTAAAAGCCGACAGATAAAAAATAGAGGGCTGAATATGAAGATAGGATGGAAGACTAAAAATAGCAATTTGAAGCCCGAAGAAATTATTAAAAAAATTGAGAGTATAAAAAAAATAACCGTTGATGGTCGAGTATCATTCGAAGCCTTTGAATATCACAATGCCTTCGCAAGCCTTTTCTCAATGATTGAGTTAACGTCAAAATCGGACGGACTAAATCTTGACTCAATTCTGTCCAGAAGTATTTCAATCACTGCTACGGCAGGAGTGCTCACTAAAGATGCGCTAATGGAAAACATTCAGAAAATTTGTCGAGCTGAGCTCGCTACCAGAGAAGAAAAATATTGTTTCCTCACTTCTGTATCCATCAACCCTGCTCACCTGACTCTTAAGTCAATATACATTGAAGATACACATATAAATTTATTTTCTGGAGACTATCCTAAAAAATACTACTCTAGGAGCCGGGAGATTAAGGCATCTCACCGTACGTTGAATGACGAACATGAGCAATATTGCAAGGTTAAGATCCAGTTGAAAGCCAAAACCGACCAGGGAGCCACGACGAAAGCACTGAGAAGCTTAGACATACTCAGAGCGATTATGGCGTTATTTGGAAATTCGAGTATGGAGCTAATGGGAAATAAACAGGCCGCCATAAATAAAGTCAGGCTGGGGCAGACGCACACATTACACTACTTTAGTGGCAAGCCAGCAAAATCGACTGTATGGTATGAACCATATTTTGAAGCAGGTAAAGTATACTCACCATCGAAGCCGGAAGTATTTGGTAAAAACGTCAAGTGGGCTCTTTCAAGATTAAAAACATGCAAATACGGTAGAGTAATAAAGGACTCGCTACTTCGATACGTCCGAGCACTGGATGAAAGAGAACACAATTCGGCTCTTATAAGGCTTTGGGGCGCACTAGAATGTCTTGCATCACCATCTGACTCAAATAAAGATGGCATACCTCGACGCTGCGCTTTCTTATTCGAAGAAAGCGAGTTTCATCAACAAGTACTTGAACACCTTCGTGAACATAGGAATCAGAGCGTACATGCCGGCGAAGAAAGCGAGCGCGCTAAAACATATTGTTATCAAATACAGTTTTATTTCAGAGAGCTCATCTTATTTCATCTACGCCGATCCGACGACTTCCAGTCTTTAGCCGAAGCTAACCAGTTTCTCGACCTGCCAGCGAAACCAAGCGATCTACAAAGAAAGATTGATCTGTATAAAAAGGCGTTAGAGTTTCAAGGCGGATCTACGGATATCCAATGACGCCATTGCAGAAAAGCTCATGAGTATCCACTACTCGATCCCGAGTAGTGCTTGCGCGGAGGAACGGCAAGAATGCCATATTGTGTTAGCAATACCCATAGCGCCAGCATGAGCGCCGCAAGGGTGTCGCGTGGTGGTAACGAGCAAGATGTTTCGACTACGACGGTTCACCCGAAGCCGGCATTTACTAAGGTCTGCTTTCGGCCAAAAGCTGCCGCTCACTTGAGATAAATTTCGAACGCCCCAAAGCCTGTTAACATGCGTCTCAACGCGCACATTGGCCTATTCGAAGAAAATCTTTAAGCGCCGCCTGATAGAGCTTAAATGGCTGATTGTCCGTATTGAATAGTGCAAATGGAATCAACGTGAGATGTGAAAACGACGTAGAGTTTATCGTGTAGGTTTTCTGCCTGCAAAAGCGCTGATCCTTATTCAATATAAAATCATACTTGAAAAGGTTAGTCCGCGTACACCAACTGGGGATCAAACCCAGACTCAAGCCCGTCAGGTAATCTTGTCCGCAAGCGCCGCCAGATGAGAACTCCGAGATCTTTATTTCTAACGCCGGCAGGGTTGGGACGGCGAGGCTGGAGCCCGTATCCCGTGCATCGGGAACAACCTTGAGTGTCGCTGCGTATGCGCCCTTGCCGAAGCGACTGTTTTTCCATGGGGAGTTTATTGCGTAACTGAAGCTGGAGATGATTTCTTGTGTCTCGGGTTCAGCGGGTTCGTGGATTGTCGGCTGGGACGAATAAGATGTGCAGCCGGAACAGAATATCGCAATGCTGACAAACACCAACCCATTGGCTTTTAAGCGACGCATACTCAGCTTTCCCTAACTATCAATTAGCCGACATTCCTGTGACTTAATACCGTATAGCATCTTATCTACACACCATATTGCTGAATCAGAATAACAGGGCAGGCTGTACGCGCGACACATCGGGAGAGAGAAAAGGCCGCGGCGATGCTTTCTTTGCCCCAATCCAATGCGAGCCCGCGAACTGATCGCCGGGTTTCTGGACCCTGCCATCGGGAGCGTGACGCATGCTTATCAACTGGATGTGAGGTCGCTCGATAACCCCGACAGAGTGTTCGGAATGTCGCCCGGGCAGTTGCAGGGACGACTCGCCGCTGTCGCCATGAGGGTATGGGGCAACGGCACCCGCCCTCCGCTAACGCGGCCTTTTATCCAAGTTAAATTTGCTCAACAATTCGGCACCGTCAGTGACACCAAGAATCTGATCGATTGCAGCGATTTTAAAGCTTGCATTGGCGATCTGAAAATCTGCGTTGTTGTATGCAGCCTCCGCCTCATTGTGGAGCGCGTAAGCCATGTGCGCCGCGACACGGACGCTCATGGATGCATCTACATCTGTGCCCAGATAATCGGCAAGCAATGTCCTGATCTCGAGCAGTGCGAGCGCGAGTAGCCTGGTCTGGTCAGTTTGCATAAAGTGATCCCGTATTCTAAAAACGAGAGTGCTAGTGAATTCGTAAGGTTACATAAACGCTCGGTCGGGAAAAAGTGACGATTGGGGTCAAGCGTCTATGTCATTTATCAGTTCGCGCCAGACATCCCTGGCCTTCTGTTCCGAGGTAAAAACTTGTACTTTTGGATGCCAGAACTCCCCCTCAATTACGATGCATTCCAGGGTAGAGTCTTGAAACGTAAAGACATAATGGATGGCATTTTCTAGAAACCGCTGTTTATCGTGTCGCGGATGAGTGGCGTTTCTCTGCTCAAGCTCTGCTAGCCAAGGTGAATTATCTATTCGATGAATGTGGTAATGCTTGAGGCCAAGTCTGACAAGCGGATGTGCCCCCAAAGCCTCGTCGTTTGGGGAGCCGAACTGAATTTTTTTAACCAGGGGAAAATGGATTACAACTATTTGTTCCCCAGCGGCGCAATACCTTAAACATAGCTGCGTGTCGGTGGCAAACACGACGGGTTCGGGGGATGTACTTGGTTGTGGCCAGCGGTCGAGCAGCACTACTGTTGCAAATGACATATCGAAGCCTAGTGAATAAACAGGAGGCAAACAGAGTGGGAGAGCGACGCGTTGTCGTCAAATGGTTCTGATCGCTACGGGACTATAGGGGGCAGACCACGATTAATCAGAAAGTCAGGGTCGGACCACACTCTATATAGTGGTGGCCTGACCCCGTTTGTACTTGAAGTCAGGTATCCGAGTCGGATCCATGCTCCACTTGAGTGCTTACCCCAAACAATCGGTCGGCTATCTGTCGACCACGCTCCAGCCCTTCAGCCGTCAACCAAATCGATTTGTTCTTGTTCACCGGATTGCTGATGAAACCGTGTTCATGCAGTCGGCTCATGGTCTCGAAGTCGAACCCTTTCCAAGCATTGCCGTTATCAAAACTGAAGGTTACCAACAGGGCAAGAATGGCTTCTTCAATCAATTTATCGTCGTATTCCATGATCGTTGCTCCGCTCGTTCTTTAAACTCATCTTAAGCCCTACCTGGCCATCAAAATGGACAGCGCGTTTGACTAAGCGACACCGGTTTGCGCACCCAAGGCGTTGTAACCAGCGTAATCATCGGTCGTCAGGTAGCCATGATAGCTTTCGAGCAATCAAATTCAGCAAGGGTTACGGGGTTTTTAGGGTCAGCAGTCCGCTCTGACTTGCGCCCGAAAAAACGCTGCTGCAACAGCGCGTTTTCTTCTTCAAGACGAACGATGGCACCGACTTGCTTTTCCAATTTCCCCCAACCCCTTTAGGGCAATTGCCCACGTAATACCGCCTTTTAAGCTTGCTGAAACGTTTCATCGCGTTTATAAAACGTCTACAACTCCAAAAAAAGGCTACCCCCATGACCCCCCTCAAACTCGTTGTTGCCCTTACCGCACTCTCCGCCGCCTCCCACGCCATGGCCTGGGATTACGTCCTCCTCGACACCGACAAAGCCGCCCAGAACTGGCAGGTCACCAGCCAGCAACTGGGCGTGCAAACCGACAAACCCTTCAGCGTTACCTTGCGCACCTTGCACGGCGGTCGGCAGGAGGGCGTGAGCATTGTCGATATCGATAACGGCACGATGAAGCTCTCGGTGGTGCCGACTCGCGGTATGAACGTGTTGCAGGCTTCGGTCGGCGATGTGCGCATGGGGTGGGATTCGCCGGTCAAGGAGGTGGTCAATCCTTCCTTTATCGAGCTCAATGGTCGCGGTGGGCTGGGCTGGTTGGAAGGGTTCAACGAGCTGGTCACCCGTTGCGGCTACGAATGGGTCGGCCACCCTGGCATGGACAACGGTGAACTGCTGACACTGCATGGTCGGGCCGCGAATATTCCTGCGAACAAAGTCACCCTGCATATCGATGAAAAACCGCCGTACGCCATCATCCTGCGCGGTGAACTGAAAGAGCAGGCGTTCAAGAAGGTCGATTTTTCCGTGGCGACCGAACTGGTCACCGAGCCCGGTAGCGTCGTGTTCGCCCTCAACGACACCCTGACCAACAACGGCGACTATCCGAAGGAATACCAGGCGCTGTATCACAGCAACTTCAGCACCCCGTTCTTGGAGCAGGGCTCGCGGTTCGTCGCACCGGTGAAGCAGGTGTCGCCGTTCAACGACAAGGCCAAGGGCGAATTGGCCGACTGGCAGACCTACCGCGCACCCACCAAGGACTACGACGAAACCGTGTACAACGTGGTGCCCTATGCCGATGCCAAGGGCGATACCTTGACTGTGCTGCATAACAAGGCCGGCAGCCTGGGCGTGTCGGTCGGTTTCAATACGCAGACACTGCCGGTGTTTTCCCTGTGGAAAAACACCGATACCCAAGGGCAGGGCTATGTCACTGGGTTGGAGCCGGGGACAAGTTTTTCCTACAACCGCCGTTATCAGCGGCCACTGAATCTGGTACCCACCATCGGGGCCAAGGAACACAAGCAGTTCCGCATCAGCTACAGCTTGCTGGCGGATAAGGCGGCTGTGGACGGGGCCCTGAAGCAGGTCAGCGAAATTCAGGCCGGGCGCGAGACCGAGGTGCGGCAGACGCCGTTGGTTGATTTGACCAAGGAGTAAGGCCAGCCGACGCGCTGTCGCGCGCCTGCACTGCTTCCACAGGTAGGCGCGGGGTTCATGCCCGGCGCGCCGTCAATAAAACCGTCGCCGCCGCCGACAACAGCCCCGCGCAGCAACGATTGAAGATGCGCTTGCCCCTCGGCTCGGCAAACCAGCGGCGCATATGCAGGCCCATATAGGCGTAGGCGCTGATGGCGATCCATTCAAGGGCCAGGAACATCGCGCCCAACAGTGCAAATTGCGCGGTGATGGGTTGGCCGGGCACCACGAACTGCGGCAGGAAGGCGGTGAAGATCAGGATGGCTTTGGGGTTGCCCGCCGCCACCAGAAACTCCTGCCGCGCCAATGCCCATAAGCCCACCTTGCTGGCGGCAATTTCCGCTTCTGCCTGCGGGTCTGCACGCCACAGCTGATAGGCCAGGTAAAACAGATAGGCCGCGCCGAGCAGCTTGATCCCGTAGAACAACAATTCCGACGTTTGCAGCACCACCGCCAACCCGGCGGAGGCGAGGGCGATCATGCCGGCGAAGGCCAGCAAGCGGCCGAGACCGGCGAGGCAGGAGATGCGGTAGCCATAGCGGGTGGCGTTGCTCACCGACAACAGGTTGTTGGGGCCGGGTGCCATGTTGAGGGCGAAGCAGGCGGGCAGGAAGAGGGCGAGGGTGGCGAGGTCCATGGCGGCTCCGGGTTGGGTCGGGCGGGAGTGTCGAGAATAAGGGCTATTGGGGCGGTGGGGCAATTCGAGCTTCGAAAGTGGACGCCCTCCTGCGGCCGGATTACCTAGGATGAAACTTAATTTCGTCATAGGCCCGCGTGCATAGTCAAGCGACAGCATTCAGTGTTCGAAGATGGAGCAAACCCATGATCCGCAGAGCGTTACCCACCCACGCCAAGGCTGTCGCCCAGGTGCATGTCAGCAGTTGGCAAGAAGCCTATCGCGATCTGATGCCTGCCCGTTACTTGAATGCGCTCAATGCAACACTGACTCAACGAGAAGCGCATTGGAGCCGCCTGATTGCATCGGGCGAGTCGAACGTCTGGGTCGCGGAGCTGGACCAGCAGATTGTCGGTTGGATAGCGGTCGGCGCCAGCCGTGATGACGATGTCACTGGGGCAGATGCGGGTGAGGTCATGGCGCTCTATGTTTTAGCCCGTCATTGGCAAACGGGCGTTGGGCTGGCCTTGTGGCGCGCGGGCGTGCAGGATTTGATGGAGCAAGGATTCAAGCGTTTAACGCTGTGGGTACTGACCGGTAATGAAAGGGCTATCCGATTTTATCGCAAGGCAGGATGTGTTGAGGAAACCGGAACGGAGCGCACGCTTGAGAGGGGTGGTGTCACACTGATGGAGGTGAGGTATGGGGTGCCGATAACCGGATTGACTAAAGCATGACGGATGCGTGCATGTGGCTTGCTGCCTATGAGTTCATTTGAAAATAAAGTGATAGCCATTGATTTGAACCACTGGCTTCGAACGGAGGAAACACTTTGCTGAGCATTGGGGTCTTGGGCGTTGGCGAACTGACTGAAAAAGTGGTGATCGGTCTGCGGCGTGGCGGTTTTACCGGGCGGGTGCTGTTGTCGCCCCGCAATCAGGCGCGCGCCGAGGAGTTGGGCAAGGTTTGGGCGTGCGAGGTCATGGCCGACAACCAGGGAGTTGTCGATGGGGCCGAGCTGCTGTTTCTCGGTGTACGTCCCGATGTGGTCGAAGGACTTTCCAGGGATGTACGGCTAAATCCCGGGCAACCCCTGGTTTCCCTGGTTGCCGGCTTGCCACTCAATGATCTGGCACGCTGCTTCCCACAGGCTCGGCCGGTCCGGGCGATGCTGTCCTATGCCGCCCAGATCAACCGCTCCACCGTGGTGGTCACGCCGGCGGGAGCGGTCCACGAGACGTTGTTGGGCACCCTTGGTTCACTGATCGTGCTGGAACAGGAACAAGCCTTCGAGTTGGCAACCGTAGCGGCATGCATGAATGGCTGGTTCTATTTCTTTCTCAACGATCTTCAGCAGTGGTTTACCGACAAAGGTCTGACCGCAGAGCAAGCTCGCCAATTGGTAATGGGCAACATGCAGGACTGTCTTTCCAGCGCCGGACATCAGCCCCTGGTCAGTATGGCGACCCTGGGCAATGCCATCGCTACGCCGGGCACCTTTACGGCCGCCGGGCTTGAGGTGTTGCGAGATAAGGGTGCGACACAGGCATGGGCAGCGGCGTGCGATGACGTGCTTGAACGGTTGCAGACCGACGGCGTTTTATAGGCGCGGGTAATCCAAGGGATTTGTCTAGCTTGTGACTTCGTCCGGTTCAGTCGGCTTGATCTTCTCGAGGTTCGACAGCGCGACCTTTTTGAATCGTGATGAAAGGCGGCGTAATCGCTTATGCATAATGATCGAATACACGCAGGCAATGGAGCAGACGACCGTTATGAGCGTTTGGTACTCGGGGGGCGCATAAAAAAATGCGGTGAGGGCTCCTGCAAAAGCATTGAGGGCGGCTCCTCGAGCGATTCTATCCCTGCTGACATAGGCCTCCATTGTCCTGACGGCATCCGGAACCGAACGCGCTAGAATTGCAGCGCTTCGTTCATAGGAGTCTTTCTTCGGCGTTCCGGCAATAGCAAAATATATTGATGCGAGCTTATTTCGAACGCTTTCGGCGATATTCAGCTTTTCACCCAGTAGGCTGAATATTTCTCCGCTTCTTCTTATGAGATAGGAGGACGTGGTGTCGATATAAATGCCCAAAATGTAAGTGATGGGCAGGTAGATGACGATAAAAACCTCTTTGTAATTATTTATCTTGTCGAATGACAGCGGATAGTAATGATGGAGTATTGCGGTCAGCCAGGCTGATGCGACCACGCCAGATATAAGATATTCGATCAGTGCTACGGCAAATTGCATTTATTTCTCCGGTAGAGGGTATTCAAGCGCCAATGTGGTCAGGTGTTGGGACGGCGTGAGCGCCGAGGACTCAGATATATCCCTGTTGCGGTAGTAACTTGAATGGGGTGGTGTTGATGTCCTCGTAATCTTCTCGCTGGATGAGGGATTCGGTTTTTTTTCTGATCTGCTGGATTTTTTTCATTACCTTTTGGTGCGCTGACAAAAATATCGACTCGTTACCAAAGTAGGGCACGCAGTGAAGTTGTCTTTTCTTCCTGGCAATGGGCAAAAGCATCTGCTCGTAGCATGGGCGGTAATGTTCATCGCAGCGAGCAAGCCAGCCGGCGTGCAGGCGCGCCGCGGGAAATTTGTCCTCGGTCATTGCGAGATTCGTGACAGAGTCAATTGTCCCCCATGTGGCGTCCTGTTGGTTACACTGTACTTTTACAGAGTCATAAGCGATTCCGTGATGCGCTTTATAGTTGCAATAATCGTTGTAGACCCGCCTGATGACCTCATAAAATCTTTCGTCTTGAGTCGCAAATAAAGAACTTAGCACTTGTGAAAATCTGGAACCGTCGTTGGCTGCATACGTGAAGTGTGTGTCTTTGTTGAGCGTGAAATAACTGAATAGAAAATAGTCGCCAGGCTTGATGCCACATTCTTTTAATGCAACAAACGGATGGTCGGCCAAATAAAGCTTGCGTTCGCCCTCGGCGTTGAAACGGCCTGCACGGACGTGTCCAGCGTTGGAGGTTGGGGGGAAGAAGTCATCGACCTTCAGAGGGGTCGATAATAGCTGGTCAAGCTTTTTATCGCTTAGTCTTCGAACTCTTGAAAAGATCGAGCCTTTGCAGTAAGTGCGCGATACGATTTCAAACCCCGCAAAGCTGAAGCTGTTGGGTGTTGAGTCAGGCATGAGAAATTTTCGGATCGCTGCGCAATACCCTTCAATCCCACGGCAGGGATCAAATTTTTCGAAATTGGGTATTGGAGACGCATAGAAGCGACGCGGGAAGGGCGGCTCTATTTTCATACTTAAATCCTTTTAAGATATTGAGCCCTGCTGCCCTTGAGTACAGTCACCACGCCTCGTTGCAGTCAGGCGGGCGCATTATGACTTAATGCTCCTGCTCGCCGCAAAATGTCTCTGCCAGGGTCAGGGATAGCCGACTTCAGGCAACCCCAGGCGCTTGCCTATCAAGCGGCACTCGCACCTGAAACACCGTGCCCCGTTCCGTGTCGGAGCTGACCTCAATCGACCCACCATGGGAGGCGACGATTTCCGAGGCGATGAACAGGCCCAGGCCCAGGCCCTCGGTGGGGCCGTGATTGATCGCGGTACGCTGGGAGAAACGGCCCATGGGGTTGAATATGAACGGGAGCACGTCCTCGGGTATCGCTTCGCCGTTGTTGTGCACGGTGAATACCGCGAAGTCTTCCTGTGTGCCCAGCTCGACCTGGATAGGCCGTGTGGTGTCGCCATGCTGCACCGCGTTGCTGATGATGTTCGAAAACACCTGCTCCATTCGCCCGCCGTCAAACTTGCCTGACACGCTTGTGTTCGCGTCGAACATCACGATGGCCTCGGGATGAAACGCGCGGATTTCTTCCACCACACGCTGGCACAGCGGTGAAAGGTTGATATCGGCTGTCTTGACCGGAATGCCCGGCCCCATCTGGCAGCGGGTAAGGTCAAGCAGGTCGCCGACGATCTGGCTCGCGCGGCGCACGCTGGTGTAGACCTGATTGGCGATCTTGGTCGCCCGGGCGCCTGCGTCCTGGGAGCGGCGCAGCACATCGGCACCCAGCAGGATTGCGCCGAGTGGGGTGCGCAAGTCGTGGCCGAGGATGCCCAGAAACATGTTGCGCGAGGCCTCGACCGCCCGTGAATAGCTGGCGATGGACTCGGCCAGGGCCTGGTCAATGGCTTCGTGGAAGCGGGTCATGTCGTCGACGTTGATCGGTGTGCCGTCCTTGACCTGGCGCATCCACTGGCTGACCACACTGGTGCGCAGCGCGCGGTATTCCGAGACCATCTGATCGATGGTGAACCCGGCCATCAGCCGCGTCATTGCATGGGTTTCCGCCGCGGTTTCCTGTTCATCCGCCGGGGCCTGGCCCTGGGCCTTGGCGATTTGCTCGCGCCGGGTCTGCTTGGTGCGCAGGTCACTGACGATGGCCAGCAACATCTGCTCGGCATGGTCGCGCAGCGCGACGCTGTCGAGTTCCTCGCCCGGCGTGTCGATGGTTCTGGCGAAATCTTCCCAGGCCTGCAGAATCGGCTCGAGGTTTTCCAGAATGAAGTCGGGCAGGCGCATGTCTGTAATCCTGAAGGGAGGCGGGCAGAAAAGCGAAGCTGCGCAGGTGTAGGAAATTTCCGGCAGTGTAGGAGGTTGTTCGTCGCTTTTAAAGCCCGGCCTGCAACAGGGAGACATTGGACATTACAGCCCCAATGTCAGCGACCGCAGCCGTTGTTCCACCACGCTGTCAAAATGACTGGCCAGCGTCTCACAGCGCTCCGGCGTGAGCCCTTCGCAGCAGGTGATGCCCAGCACAAACCCCTGGGCTTTGGCACCGCCTTTGACGGCAAGGATCATCGAACCCGCCAGTTCGATCTCGCGCAGAATTCTGTCAGCCTGTCGTTTTATAGGGCCGGGCAAATCGTTAATGGCTTCTTTCATGGCCGTCTCCGCAGGCATTCACTCATACACACAAGGCAATAGAGGCACTGCCGGCCTCTTGAAAGCATCGACCGGAGGATGGTTCAAGAGTTTCGTCGTGCGCGGGTGGAAGGCGATGATGTGCAGGGCCGTCGTTGCCCTGTGGCCGCTTGGCAGCCGACGGATATCCAGTTGATACACCTCGGTCCAAATGTGGGAGGGGGGCTTGCCCCCGATGGCGGCTTCAGGATCGGTCAGAATATTGGATCAGACGAGTACATATCCGTTTCTGCGGTAACGGCTTCTGGCGGTTCCGCTCTTACAGCGGGTCACTTTTGGAGGGACCCAAAAGTAACCAAAAGGTCCTCGCCCCACCACTCGGCACCTCGCCCAGGCTCGGTGTGCCCTCTCTCCGGCTTGAATCCGTGGGCCGCCGCAATGGGCCATCCCTGGCCCAGTGCGGCTAACCCGGCGTCCTGCCGGGTTACCCACGAATTCAAGCCTGCGTTCGGCCAGCGTGGTTTAACGGGGCGCCTAAGATCAAGATCAAAAGCCAGATCAAGAGCGACTCGCTTCGCATCGTGGTTACCGGGTACAGCGGTGTGTGGCCTATGCTCCGATGCGTAGAGTCAGTAAATGCATCAGCGACTGACACATCGCCATCGGGAGCAAGCTCCCTCCCACATTTGGACCCAGGTGTATCAGACGGATCACCGCGCGCCGTCTGGCGTGTAGCGCAACGAATGAATGTGCCAGGCACCGGCATGTTCAGCCGCGCAGCACCAGCGCCATATCCGGGTATTGCGCGCACAGGAAGTCGACGAAGGCGCGCACTTTGGGCGCGGCCAGGCGCCTTGAGGTGTGCAACACCCAGAGCTGCGGCTCGACTCCGGCCACCGTGCCCCATTGCACCAGTTCGCCCCGGGCCAACGGGGCGCCGGCGATGGACAGAGGTATCAGGGCCACGCCGCCGCCGGCGATGGCCGCATCGCGCACCATCAGTAACGAAGAGAACTGCAGCCTGGGGATCGGTTCCAGAGTCAATTGCCCGCCGTCCAGGTGCCAATGGGTCGGTGTGAATCCCGGCGTGACGATGCCGGCCACGGGCCTGATCGCGCCGGGCTGCGGCTTGGGTATTTCGGGTGCGGCCACCACCACCAGGCGGTCTGTGGCGAAGCATCTGCCGACCAGGTCGCTGTCCGGGCTCGGGTTGATGCGAATGGCGACGTCGAATTGTTCTTCAACCAGGTCCACCTTGCGGTCCTCCGCCACCACCTCAATAACGACGTCCGGATAGGCCGCACAGAATCGGGCGCCAATCGCGCCCATTGCCAACTGAGAGAACAGGATCGGCGCCGCCACGCGCAAGCGGCCGCGTGGCGTCGAAACGCCCTCACGTGCGGCGGTCATGGCTTCAGTCACTTCCCCCAGCGGACCTTGGGTTCGCGACATCAGCAGCTCGCCGGCTTCGGTCAGTTTCAGCCCGCGCGCGCTGCGCTCAATCAGCCGCACACCCAGTTGCTCTTCCAGATCGGCGATTCGGCGCGACAGGGTGGCCTTGGACACACCGCTCGCGCGGCTGGCCTTGCCCAGGCCTTCATGGGTGGCGACCTGAATGAAGTCGATCAGCGCGTTGAGGTTCATGGTGTTCCGTTTTTGAGACGAGGTGTCTGGATTTTGTGGTCTTCGTTTTCGTTATGCAACGGTTTACTTTGCACTCGACCCCAAACCCACTGATTCACCAGCAGGAGTTTCAACCATGAGCATTCTCGTCATCGGCGCCACCGGCACCCTCGGTTCACTCGTTACCCAGGGCCTTGCCGCACAAGGCGCGCAAGTCAACGCGCTGGTGCGCCAGACAGGTAAGCGGCAATTCCCGGCCGGCGTCACCCAAGTGGTCGGCGACCTCACTGATGTGGCGTCCATGCGCGCCGCACTGGCCTCGGTGCGTACCCTGTTTCTGCTCAATGCCGTGACGCCCGACGAGGTGACGCAAGCGCTGATCGCGTTGAACCTCGCTCGGGAGGCCGGCATCGAGCGGATCGTTTACCTGTCCGTGATCCATGCCGACACTTTCACCCAGGTGCCGCATTTCACCGGCAAGCACACCGTTGAGCGCATGATCGACAGCCTCGACATTCCGGCGACTGTATTGCGCCCGGCGTACTTCATGCAAAACGACCGTAGGGTCCAGCAGACGATCCAGGACTACTCGGTATACCCGATGCCCATCGGCTCGGCCGGCGTGGCCATGATTGATACGCGGGACATCGCCGATATTGCCGTTGCAGAGTTGCTGCGCCGCGATCGGGCAGCCACTGCGCTGGAGCGCGTGACGCTGGAGCTGGTTGGGCCGCAGGCGCTGACGGGAGCCGATGTGGCCAAACTCTGGAGTTCGGCCCTGGGACGCGAAATCGCCTACGGCGGCGATGACGTAGCCGCGTTCGAAGCACAGTTGGCCGCCTACGGTCCGGCCTGGCTGGCGTATGACATGCGCCTGATGATGGAAGGTATCCAGGCGTTCGGCATGCAGGCAGCGCAGGGCGCCGTGACGCGGCTTGAAGCGATCATCGGGCGCCCGCTGCGCACGTATCAGGATTTCGTGAGCGAGTCGGTGACGAATACTGCCGCTTAAGCCGCTGCCGGGAGCTTGAATCAGGGATGAAACCTGCGTCCCAGCGCATCCAGGCGGATGGCGATCGGTGGCAGGCGTTCGCTGCTGCGGGCCAGGGTTTCCACGTCGTCGGCGGTGTTTTGCGCGATGTGCTGCACCGATTGCAGGCGTTCGACAATTTCCAGGTTCGCCGAGCTCTGCTCGCGGGTGGTGGTGACGATGCGGCCATTGAGTTGGTCGATATGCGCGATGTCTTCACCCACTGCGCGCAGCATGTCGACGGCCACCTGGCTGTCTTCCACGCAACGCTCCACACCCTGGCGGCTGTCGTGCATGGCTTCGACGGCCTGGCGGCTGCCTTGCTGCAAGCCCTCGATGATGGTCCTGATTTCCTGGGTGGAGAGGGCGGTGCGCTGGGCCAGGCTGCGCACCTCGTCGGCGACCACCGCAAAGCCACGGCCTTGCTCGCCGGCGCGGGCGGCTTCGATGGCGGCGTTGAGGGCGAGCAGGTTGGTCTGGTTGGCGATGCTGCTGATCACCTCCAGCACCGAACCGATTTGCTCCGCCTGCACGGCCAGCGATTGCACGGTCGCTTCGGTGCCATTGATGCGCGAGGCCAGTTGCGTGATTTCATGCTGGGCGCGCCCCACGCTTTGCTGACCGCGCTCGATCTGCTGGCTGGCCTGGCCGGCGTGCTCCACGGCCTGTTCGACGTGCACGGTGATGTGGCCCGTGGCGTCTTCCATGCGTTGCATCGAGCCGGTCATTTCATTGATTTGCGCCAGTTGATGCCGCGCGCCTTTTTCCAGGGTGCCGCTGGCCGTGGCCAGTTCCTGGCCGAGTTGGCCCAGGCCATGGGAGTCGCGTGCGACGCCGTCGATCAGGTGGGTGAGCTGCTGCAGGAAATGGTCGAAGCGCTTGGCGAGGGACACGTGCTCCTTGTCTTCTCCCTTCGCCGTTTCTTCGGTGAACTGCGAGGTGACGGCGAGCATTTTTTCCAGCATTTCCTGGCTTTCGACCGCTTCGGCGTGGCTGTGCACGGCGAGGTAGAGCAGGGCGACGCTTTCCATCACCACATAGAAGGCGTGGACGAAGATCATGGTCCAGCCGCCGTGGTGCTCCATCACAAACACCGGCCAGCCTTGATGCTGCAGGGCGTGGAACCCCAGGTGATGCACGGCGATGGTCAGCGCCGCCACCAGGATCGGCAGCCAGTCACGGTAGAACGTCAGCACGGCCAGCAGCGCAAAGATACCGAAGTGCGCTTCGATCACCCCCTGCGCCTGGTTGATGTGCAAGGCCGCCATCACCATCAGGCCGGCACCGAGTGCGCAGCGCATCACACGGGTGCCGCCGATGGCGCGATACAGCGCGGTCAGCACCACGCCGGTGCCGCCACCGACAATCACCGCCTGGGTGAAGGTGTCATGCCAGAACCCCAGCCCGAGGGAGAACAGGAACATCAGCCAGATCAGCGCCAGCATGATGCGGTCGGCCTTGCGGTAGTGCTCCAGAAAGCGTGTGCGGAGGGGCATTCACGTTACTCCATGTGGTTTGGCCAGGAATCAAGCACGCGGCGTGCCACGCGCGCGGCGGGTCAAGAGCCAGGCGGGCGCGGCGACGAGATCCGGCAATCGGTTATCGGCACGTTGCAGGGAGACTTTAAGAACGGCTGCCCGAGCAGGCAGCCGTGGTCGCAATCACGATCAGAAGCTGTACTTGGCCGTGAGCATCATATTGCGCGGGCTGCCGTAGGAGTCGCCGCCATAGCTGACGGACTCGGCGATGGACTGGTAGTAGTGCCGGTCAAAGATATTGTTGACGTTAAGCTGCAGATCCAGGTGCTGGTTGACCCGATACCCGGCCATCAGGTCGGTGACGGCATAGCCGCCTTGCTTGAGCCGATAGGTGCTGCCGTCCGCCAGCTGGATGTCGTTGTACATACGGCTCTGCCAGGACACATTGCCGCCCACGCGAAGTTTTTCCAGCGGGCCCTGGAAGTTGTAGCGGGTGGTGACCTTGAACAGGTGCTCCGGTGTGTCGGTGTCGAACTGCTTGTTGACCTTCTGCGGGTTGGCGTCGTCCTTGATCGTGTGAGTGCGCGCGTAGGTGTAGCCACCGCCGACCTGCCAGTTCTCGGTCAGGGCGCCCTGCAGTTCAAAGTCGATACCCTGGCTGCGGATCTCGCCCGAGGCTTGATAACAGGAGGCCTGCGGGCAGTCCGGCACGACGATCTGCACCGCGCGGTTTTCCTGGTCGACACGGAACAGCGCCACGCTGGCATTCAGCGCGCCGCCCAGGTATTCACCCTTGATGCCCACCTCGTAGTTCTTGCCGACAATGGGCTTGAGCGGAGTGGCAGAGGTGCTTTTTTCACTTTGCGGCGTGAAGATGTCGCTGTAGCTGGCATACACCGAGTGCTGGTCGTTCAGCTCGTAGATCAGGCCTGCGTAGCGGGTAAGGTTGCGGGTGACCTTATAGTCGCCGTCGCCATCGCGGTTGTCGTAGTCGTACCAGTCCAGGCGTCCGCCGAGGATCAGTTTGAGCGGGTCGGCCAGGCTCAGGCGGGTGGTCACGTAGACACCGTCCTGGGTGGTGACGTCGCGTTGGTTGCTGGTGCGGGTAAAGTTCGGCTTGCCGGCATTGATCGGCCAATTCAGGTCGTACGGGCTGTAGTTGTGCGTGGTCATGTCGTAGATGCGCTTGCTGGCGCCCACCACCAGCTCATGGGTGCGCCCGAACGCCTGGAACGGTCCGCTGGCAAAGGCATCGAGCCCGGCCTGGTTTTCATCGAAGGCGGCCTGGTACACGGTGCGGGCCAAGGT
Organism: Pseudomonas orientalis; assembly: GCF_001439815.1. GTDB lineage: Bacteria > Pseudomonadota > Gammaproteobacteria > Pseudomonadales > Pseudomonadaceae > Aquipseudomonas > Aquipseudomonas orientalis. The sequence continues at coordinate 452,441 of NZ_JYLM01000002.1, forward strand.
GTTGTCGACCCAGCGCGACTGGTAGGAACCGGAGAACAGCGCGTTCTGTTCGGCGTAATTGGCGTTGACCTGCAATTTCCAGTCGTTGGCCAGTTGCTGGCGCAACTCGACGAATACGGTGTTGATCTCCTGGTCCTTGTTCTCCCAGTCGGTACCGGGATTGTAGGAACGCGACAGGTCCAGGTGATGGCCATCCAGGCCGATCATCGACGAGCCCCAGAAGTAGTTGGTCTTGTCTTTCTGATTGGAGTAGCCGAGGGTCAGGCGCGTGTCCTCGCTCAGGTCGGCTTCGGTCACGGCATAGAACAGGCCATGATCCTGCTCGGCCTTGTCGATGAAACTGTTGGCGTCGCGGTAAGAGGTGACCACCCGGCCACGCCAGGTGCCGCTGTCATTGAGGGGGCTGGAGGCGTCGAGCTCGCCACGGTAGTCATCCCAGCTGCCGGCGGCGCCGGTCAAGGTGACTTTCTGCTCGTCCAGGGGCCGCTTGCGAATCAGGTTGATGGCCGCCGATGGGTTGCCGGCGCCGGTCACCAGGCCGGTAGCGCCGCGTACCACCTCGACGCGATCGAACATCGCCAGGTTCGGTTGAGCCCCCACATTGACGCCGTTATAGCCACTGGGGATGCCGTCATACATGAGGTTGTCGACGTTGAAACCGCGCGCAGTGTAGGCCTGCCGGCCGGGGCCGTTGGAGTAGTTGAGGAACAATCCCGGCGTGGCATTGACCACATCGTTGATGCTGGTCATCGCCTGGTCATCCATGCGCTGACGCGTAATCACAGTGACGGCCTGTGGGGTTTCGCGCAGGGTCAGCGGCAGCTTGGTGGCGGTGCTCATGGAACCTGTGGTGTACGACTCGGACCCTTCGGTGGTTTCGCCAAGCTGTTGGCCGGAAACCTGCGTAGCGCCGAGCTCAATCGGGGCGGCCAGCGCATCGGCGGCAAAGGCCGCGTGGGAAGTCGTCAAACAGATAGCCATGGCTATCAAGTTCGGTGAAAAACCTTTGCCGGCATGGTGTTGCACAGACATGAATGTAACTCTCCCGGAACGCCGTCCGTGGCGAATAATAAATCTGTTGATAATTATTCGCATCAGTGTGGCAGATCTGGCCTGTGGGAAAAAGCCTGCGGGATGAATCAGTTAACGAATTTTTCACACGGAGAGGGGTGGCATTTTGCCGCCTACGGCTGGATGAACAAGACTTCGTAAGGCTCACGCATGCGCTCCAGCAACACCCGGGCGAGTATCGGCGCCAGGCCGATCGCGGGGTCGCCCGTGAGCTGGCTGGCATAGGCATGCACCGCGTGGAGTTTGTGCGCCACGCTCCAGGTGTCCAGGCACAACTTGCGCGCCCGCTGCCACGGCATCAGCGAGCCCTCGCGCATGGGCCAGTGCCAGGCCCACATCGGCAGCTCATACAATTGCGCGCCCACCTGATTGCAGGCGTTGGCGCTGGCACGGCCGACGGCTTCGTGATCATCGTCGCCATCATGGCGCCAAGTGGTAAAGACCACGTCGCCTGGCATCAGGTAACGGGCGATGAACTGGCTCATCGGTTGCTCCTGGTTGGCCAGGGCATTGTCGCAAAACCCGCCACGAAGCCATTTCAGGCTGTGCAGCGGCACACCCAGGCGGCGCAGAGCCTCGGCGCTTTCCTGGGGACGGATCACACTCAGGCGCCCGGCCGACCACACCCGCGAGCCGGGGTGGCTGGCGCTGCCATCGGTGATGGAAATCAGTTTCAAGGGGTGTTGGCGGGTGCTGAGCATTTGCAGCAAGCCCCCGCAGATGAGCACTTCATCACCCGGGTGGGGCGCGATCACCACCACACGGGCACTCGGCGGTACGAGGCTGGCCAAGGTGATAACGGGCATCTGCGCCAGCTGTGGCGCGCTGTTCCAGATTTGCGCGGGACCGCGACGGCCCTCGCTTAGCGAGGCAGTTTTCATGGGGTGTCACATCCTTGTCGGTTGACGCTCTGGTGCTCACCTCAGGCTCCGCTGCGGTGAGTGCGCGGCGCTCCGTTCCTGGAGCGCTGTGCGAGACGTTCTAAGCATAGACAAGGAAAAATAAAGGCAACGTCGTATTTTTACGAAACGTGCAGCAGGCCCTTCAAGTAGTCACCGAAACCACCCTGGGCGCGGCAATCCAGGCGCGCGCTGGTGATCACTTGCGGGGAATGGCTCCAGGCGATGGAAGCGCCGCAGCGCTCCAGATTGCGCACCAGTTGCACATCCTCATGACAGGCCAGGGGTTCAAAGCCACCGGCCTGTAAATAGGCGCTGGCGCTGACGCCCAGGTTGGCGCCGTGGATATGCCGATGCCCGTCACGCGCTTCGTAGGCCTGGTGATAGCGAATCTGCGCCGCCGCGTCGAAGCCTTCGCTCCAGGCGTCCACGGTCACGGTGCCGCAGACGGCGTCGCAGCCCAGCGCCAGTTGCGCCACCAGCCAATCCGGGGCGACGCGGCTGTCGGCGTCGGTACAGGCAATCCAGCGCGCGCCCAGGTCCAGCAGGTGCCGTGCGCCGACACCGCGGGCATGCCCTACATTGCGTGCCTGCACGGGCAGGCTGTGCACACCGTGGGCGCGGGCAATCGCCGCACTGCCATCGCTGCAACTGTCGAGCACCACCAGGATCTGCACCGCTTCACCCTGTAGTTGCGGATGGTTGGCGGCGATGGCCGCAGCGTCCAGACATTCGCCCAACAGCGCTTCTTCGTTATGCACCGGAATCAGGATGCCGATCATCGCAGGCCCTCAAGGCTTGCTACCGAGACGCCGTCACGGCCCCACAGGTCGAGCAGGAAATCGTCTTCGTGGTGGCGTACCACCGCGTGCAAACCCAGTCGTCGCTCGAGCAGCGCGTGCACCTGTTCGGCGGTTTGCGGGCAGCCGTCGATGCGCGGTCGCCAATGGCAGGCCAGCAGCTGGCCATCCTCCGTCAAGGCCGCGAGGCAGCGGTCAGCCAGGCGCTCAAGATCAGCGGCGTCAAGGTAGTAACAGAACTCACTCAACACGATCAGCTCGAATTGCCCCGCCGGCCACTGTTCGGGCAGCCAGCGTTGCTCTATCTGCACGTTGGAAAACCCTGCCAGCCGCTTTTTCGCCAGCTCCACCGCAGCGCTTGCCGTATCGCAGCACAGCAAGCGATCACAACGCGCCGCCAGTTCGGCGCTCAGCTCGCCATTGGCGCAGCCGGGTTCGAAAGCCGATGCGTAGCGCGCCCGGGTCAGGACGGCCAGGGTCAGTGCGCGCTTGCGTCGTTCGTACCAGCGTTGACGAAACGCCCAGGGGTCGTCGCTGCCGGCGAACATCTGGTCGAAATAGGGGGTTGTCACACTCAAACGAACACCACTTCAAAAGGTTGCAGCAAACGCTCCACCACATAGGGCGCGAGCACGGGCGGCAGGCCGACCTGCGGGTCGCCCTCCAGCTGGCTGGCAAAGGCATGGATGGCATGGCGTTTGCGCGCCACGCGTTCGGGCGTCAGCGGGATCTTGCGTGCCCGGTGCCAAGGCACCATGCCGTCTTCGGCGGTCGCCCAGTGCCAGGTCCACACCGGCAGCTCGTACAAGGTCGCGCCCACCGCCTGGGCGGCTTGCGCGCTGGCGCGGCCAACCGCCTCATGGTCGCAATGCCCGTCTTCACGCCAAGTGGCAAACACCACATCGTCGGGCTTGAGGTAGCGCTGGATGAATACAGCCAGTTCTTGCTCGCGCTCGGCGACCTTGCTGTCGGTAAACCCGGCGCGCAGCCACTTCAGACTGTGCAGCGGCAAGCCCAGGCGGTGCAGGGCCTGGGCCGATTCCTGGGGGCGCACCACGCTCAGGCGCTGCACCGGCCAGCGTGTGGAGCCCGGATGGCTGGCGCTGCCGTCGGTGACCGAGATCAGCTGAATGGGCCGGCCCAGCTCGGCCAGGCCTTGCAGCAGGCCGCCGCAGCCGAGCACTTCATCGTCCGGATGCGGCGCAATGATGACCGCGCGGCTTCCCTCGGGCACCAGTTGTTCAACGCTGACATGCGGCAAGTCCGCCAGGCGCGCCGACGTCTGCCAGTAATGCAGTGACGTGCCCTGGCCGACAATCGGGTTGGGTTTCATAACTGCCACCTCCCTGACGGTTCGCCGGCGACCTGTTCGCCCAGGGCGGCCAGGTCGCGTTCGGCATGACTTTGACGCACATACACCGGCAAGTCCGCCATCAATTGGGCAAAGTGCGGGTCCTTGCAATAAGGCCCCGCACCTACGGCACGCCCGACATGACGAATGACCTGCTCGACAGTTTCCTCCACACACGCGCGCACCTGCTGGGCGAGGAGCCGGGCATCGGCGGTCGGCGCCCGATCGACCTGCTCGGCACTGGCGCGCAGCACGCAGGCGGCACTGTTGAGTGCGCTGTCCACCGCGCCGAGGTGAGCCATGGCATGGGGCTCGGGATGCTTGCCGCACTGCTCGCGCAGCACTTCGGCCAGGCGCTGCGCCGCGCCATACCAGCACGCCGCAATACCGATGCCGCCGTGCCAGAAGCCCGGGCGGGCCAGGTAGTCGCCTGGTCCGCCCACCGCAAGCCCCCGCGCCTCGCTGAAGACGATCTCGACACTGCCGGTGGCTGCCATGCCCACCGCATCCCAGCCGTCGTCCGTCACCCTGACGCCGGGCTGGTCCATCAGCACGGCCACCAGTTGCTGGCGATCATCTTCATCCCACGCGGTCAACAACCCATGTGAGACCACGGATGCCCCTGAGCACCAGGCTTTACGCCCGTCGACGATCAGCCGCTGGCCGTCGCGCCGCACGCGCACCTGGGCGCTCGGCGGCTCGGCGGCCCACATCCCCCAGGTGCTGCCCAACGGCGGCAGCGGGCTGTCGAGTTCGGCAATGATCGCCAGTGCATCGGTGTGGCCTTCAAACAGCTTGCACAAACGCAGGTCGTGACCGGCGACTTGCGCCAGCCCGCTGTAACGCTCCAGCGTCTGGCCGCTGCCGGGCAACGGCAGCTGGTCCAGGCCTTCCTCCTGAAGGTCCTTTAAGGCATTACCCAGGGCTTGCGTATTCGCATAGCCCCGGTAGCCGGAAAGGAATCCGTGCAACGCCATTTCACACCTCGTCGTCGTGATGCAGCTCAAACAACAGCAGCGAACGGCCGGTGGCGGCGTATTCGTGCTCAAAGTCAAAGCGCTCCTGGCCACGGACTGCCGGGTCGTTGGTATCGAGCAGGCAATTCCAGTACTCGCCCTGAGGCACCGGTGGCAGGCGGAAATTGACCATGTCGTGATGGGCGTTGACCACCAGCAACAAGGTTGCATCGGCGCCTGCACGGCGAATCCCGGTTTCCTGGGCGCGGCCATCCATCAGCATGCCCAGGCAACGGCCATGGCTGTCTTCCCACTGCTCGGTGGTCATTTCATTGCCATCCGGGGCCAGCCAGGTGACGTCCTTGACACCGATATCTTCATTGTAGTCACCGACCAGGAAGCGCCCACGGCGCAGGATCGGGTACGCCAGGCGCAGCTTGATCAGGCGCTTGACGAACTTGAGCAGTGCCTTGCCGTCGTCGTCCAGGTCCCAGTTGACCCAGCCGATTTCGCTGTCCTGGCAGTAGGCATTGTTGTTGCCGTGCTGGGTGCGGGCGAACTCGTCACCGGCCACGATCATCGGCGTGCCTTGGGCCAGCAGCAGGGTGGCGAAGAAGTTGCGCATCTGGCGCAGGCGCAGCGCGTTGATTTCCGGATCGTCGGTAGGGCCTTCGACGCCATGGTTCCAAGACAGGTTGTTATTGCTGCCGTCCTGGTTGTTCTCGTCGTTGGCTTCGTTGTGCTTGTCGTTGTACGACACCAGGTCGTGCAGGGTGAAACCGTCATGGGCGGTGATGAAATTCACCGAGCTGTAAGGCCGGCGCCCACGGTGGTTGAACATCTCGCCCGAGGCGGTCATGCGTCCGGCGAAGTCTGCCAACTGGCCATCGTCGCCTTTCCAGAAGGCGCGCACGGTGTCGCGGAAACGGTCGTTCCATTCCGCCCAGCCCGGCGGGAAGTTGCCCACCTGATAGCCGCCCGGCCCGCAGTCCCAGGGTTCGGCGATCAGTTTGAGCTGGCGCAGGATAGGGTCCTGACGGCACGCCACGAGGAAACTATGACGCTCGTCAAAGCCGTCGCGATAGCGCCCGAGAATAGTCGCCAGGTCGAAGCGGAAGCCGTCGACGTGCATCTCGGTGGCCCAGTAACGCAGGGAGTCGGTGACCATCTGCAGCACGCACGGGTGACTCAGGTCCAGGGTGTTGCCGGTGCCGGAATCATTGATGTAGAAGCGCTTTTCGTCGGGCATCAGCCGGTAGTACGAGGCGTTGTCGATACCGCGCATGGACAGGGTAGGGCCGCGCTCGTTGCCTTCGGCGGTGTGGTTGTAGACCACGTCGAGGATCACTTCGAGCTTCTGCTCATGCAGGTGCGCGACCATCTCCTTGAACTCGGCGATCTTGCCGCTGGCCAGGTAGCGCGGGTCGGGGGCGAAAAACGCAATGCTGTTGTAGCCCCAGTAGTTGGTCATGCCTTTTTCCAGCAAATGCTGGTCGTTGACGAAGGCATGCACCGGCAACAGCTCGACCGAAGAAACCCCCAACTGGCGAATGTGCTTGAGCACGTCATCTTCCATCAGCCCGGCGCAGGTACCGCGCACGGATTCACCGACCGAAGGGTGGCGCATGCTGATGCCGCGCAGGTGGGTTTCATAGATGATGGTGCGGTCCCATGGCACGCGTACCGGCTGGTCATTGCCCCAGGTGTGCGCCGGGTCGATGACCTTGCACTTGGGCACGAACGGCGCGCTGTCGCGCTCGTCGAAGCTGAGGTCGTCGTCAGGATGGCCGATGGTATAGCCAAACAGTGCTTCGGACCATTTGAGTTCGCCCACCAACTGCTTGGCATAGGGGTCGATCAGCAATTTGTTGTGGTTGAAGCGGTGACCGTTTTCCGGGTCGTAAGGGCCATACACACGGTAGCCGTAGATCAGCCCGGGATGGGCGTCGGGCAAGTAGCCGTGGAAGATTTCATCGGTGTATTCGGGCAGTTCGATGCGCTCCAGTTCCACTTCACCGGCGTCATCGAACAGGCACAGCTCGACCTTGGTGGCGTTGGCGGAAAACAGCGCAAAGTTGACGCCCAGGCCGTCCCAGGTCGCGCCAAGCGGGAAGGGCAGGCCTTCACGAATCCGCGACGGCTCATGGTCCGGCGTGGTTGAGGCTTTATCGGGTTGGCTCATGGTGTTGCTCCTGCAAGGGTTCTTTTTTCGGGCCGAACGCGGCCGTACTGACAGTTATTCAGCGTATGACATAGAAAGATGAAGGCCCCCTGACGGCTATGCAGTCAGGGGGCGCGGCGATCGAAAAGCTTAAGGCTTGGGCTTCTTCGGTGCGGCGGGCTTCTTTGGCGCAGGTTTGGCGGCGGCAGGCGCAGCCGGCTTGGCTTTGGCCGCAGCCTTGGGCGCGGTCTTGGGTTTGGCGGCCGGCTTGGGCTTGCTTGGCGTCAGCGCCTCGGCTTCGGCGAGCTTGCGCGCCATTTCCCAGTGCCGTGCATCTTCACCGTGGGGCTTGCCCTCGGACTCCCAGATCTGATGCGCCAGTTCGCGGATGCGTTTGTCTTCATTACTCATCACACACTCCTCAGAAAATGTTCAGCTTTCTTGATTATCGGCATTGATAAAAACATTGACCGGGAAATCCCCCAGGGCAGCGCTGATCAACAGCTCCTTGTCTGGTGTGACTGCGCTCGTCTGAAAAAGTCCCTTCCAGTTTTGCGTTGTGGCGGCGAACGGTAATTTCACCCGCGTATCGCCCCAAACCTGGGCAGGAATCAGCGGCTGCAACGCATTGTCGAGCAGGCGCCGGGGCCAGCGTGGCACCACCACCAGCACGTGTTTGCCCTGCAGTTCGCGGCAGAACGCAACGACATGATCGGCCAGTGAGCCAACCACCTCCAGGGCGGTGTAGGCGCCGTCGCTGAACAGCTCGACGTTGGCCTTGCGCAGGGCCAGCATCTGCGCGATCGCCGCCTGCTTGATACGTCCGTCGCGCCAGTTGGACAACAGTTCACCGATGTCCGCCGGGTTATCCAGTGCACGCTGCCGTGCGTGGAAGTCCACCGGGCGCCGGTTGTCCGGGTCGACCAGGCTGAAGTCCCAGAACTCATCGCCCTGGTACACATCCGGTACGCCCGGCACGCTCAGATGAAGCAAAGTCTGCGCCAGCCCGTTCAAGGCGCCGGCGGGGGCGATGGCCTGGGCGGCGTCGGCAAGGGCATCGCGCAACGGCTTGCCGGCTTCACTGAGCAATACGCGCTGCAGGAAGGTCTCGACGCCGTGTTCGTAAGCCTCGTTCGGCGCGCTCCAGCTGCTTAGCAGCTTGGCTTCGCGCAGGGCTTTCTGCTGCCACTGCCACAGGCGTTGCTGATAGGCCTCAAGGTCAGGGTTCTGCTCCAGTGGCCAACTGCCAAGCAGCACTTGATAGAGGATCAACTCGTCGCCGGCCGAGGGGCTGTCAGCCGTCTCGCGCAACGGCGCGGCCAGGCTGCGCCAGTGTTCGACCTGCTCGGCATACCAGGGCGCGCATTCGCTCAGCACCGCCAGGCGCGCGCGGGTGTCTTCGCCACGTTTATGGTCGTGGGTGGCGGTGGCCAGCAGGTTGTGCGGGAAGGCTTTCAGACGCTGCTGGTTGGCCCCATGGAAGTCGGCCAACGGCGCGCTGAACTGCTCGGTGCTGAAGCCCACATCGTTACGCGACAGCAACACCGCCGAACGGTAGAACGCCGTGTCTTCCACGGCCTTGGCCGCAGCGGGCGAGGTCAGTTGCTGGAAGCGCACGCAGGCATGCTTGAGTATCTTGCGCTCGCGGCCAACAGGGCGATTGCGCCAGGGTTGCCCACCCAGCCATTTCTCCAGGTGATCGAGCACGGGCCAATCACCCTCGCTCAGGGTGCTGCGCGCGCCCTCCATGGCCTGTTGGAACACCTTGTCGTCGGCCGCGCTGCGTCCGCGCGCGCTGATGTAGGTGCGGTACACCGGAAAATGCACGATCAGTTCCTGCAGTGCCCGGCGGATTGCGCCCAGGGTCAGGTCGCGGGTCATCACGTCGTCACGGGCCACTTGCAGCAGCGCCTGGGCCACGCTCTCGAAATCGCCGCCCAACGAACCGTTGAGGATTTGCTGGCGTGCCAGCCGTGCTTCTTCCATAAACGCCGAAGGCCGTTCGCTGTGGCGCGACCACAGCTCGGCCAGCGGCGCGAAACCGTCGGGATGATGCTGCATCAATGACAGCTGGTTCATGAATTCGTAGCCGGTGGTACCGTCCACTTGCCAGTCTTCGCGAAGGGTCTCGCCTTCACCGAGGATCTTTTCCACGAAGATCGGCAAATGCCGCGCAGGCGACAGCGCATCCACCCGGCGGCGCAGCTTGCGGCAGTAACCGCGCGGATCGGCCAGGCCGTCGATATGGTCGATGCGCAGGCCATCGATCAGGCCTGCGCTGATCAACTCGAAAATCTTGCCGTGGGTGGCCTCGAATACCGCCGTGCGCTCCACGCGCAGGCCGCCCAGTTCGTTGACGTCGAAGAAGCGCCGCCAGTTGATGTCGTCCGCCGCCGTGCGCCAACTGGCGAGGCGGTAGGTCTGCTCCTCCAGCAGTCGATGCAGGCGCTCGAAGCCCTCAGGCGTACGTCCGTCGAACGCGGCGAGGCGCTGTTCGATGTCGGGCAATACCTCGCTGGCGCGCTCGGCCAGTGCCTGTTTCAGCCAGCCGGCTTCGGCGTAGGCGTCGTCCTGGTAGGCCAGGGCGGCGAAGCGCTCGGCCAGGGGCTTGAGCGGTTCTTCGTTGCCCAGGATCAGCGCGTAGTCCCGTGGGCAGATCGGGAAGCGATGTTCGTAGTGCTCGACGTAAAAGGCCCCCTGCGCCGCCTCGAACTTGAGCACCAGGCTGCCGCTCTGCACTGCTTCGCCGTAGTCGCTGCCGAGGAACGGCATCAGCAGTTGGCCTTTGAGCAGCGGGTCGGGTGAGTGCCATTGAATGTCGAAGAATTCGCTGTAGGGGCTCAAGCGTCCCCATTCCAGCAGGTCCAGCCACCAGGGATTATCGGCGCCGCCCACGGCCATATGGTTGGAAACGATATCGAGGATCAGGCCCATGTCGTGTTCGCGCAACGCGGCGACCAGACGCTGCAACGCGGCTTCGCCGCCCAGTTCCGGGTTGACACAGGTGGGGTCGACCACGTCATAGCCATGCATCGACCCGGCCCGCGCCTTGAGCAGCGGTGAGGCGTACAGGTGGCTGATGCCCAGTCGGGCGAAATACGGCACCAGCGGCACCGCATCGTCCAGGGTGAAGCCTTTATGAAATTGCAGGCGCTGGGTCGCGCGCAGGGGCAGTGCTTTCATCGGTCACGCTCATAGGCTTGGTTGCGCGCGACGGCCAGCAGTTCGAGGCGGCGCGCGGCGCCGGCATTGTCGAGCAGGCTGGACGCTTCACCGGGCAGGCGGCGGCGCCAATTGGGGTGGGTGTCGGTGGTGCCGGGCAGGTTGGGTTGTTCTTCCATGCCCAGTGCATCCTCCAGGGGCAGCAGTACCAGTGGCGCACGGGTGTGGCCGAGGTAGCGCACGCTGGCATCGATCATGTGGTCGGTGTCGTTGCGGATCTCATCGACGAAATTCTGCGGGTCCTGGCTCAAGGCCTGGCGCAGCGCCTGGCGTTCGCGCAGGCGGTGTTCGCTCCATTGATCCACGGTGGGCGCGTCGATCAGGCCCAATTCGATATTCCATTCGATGTCACGGCTGTGCCACCAGCCATTGAGCGTCGGCAAATCGTGGGTGCTGGTGGTGGCCAGGGCGTTGTCGGGCCAGTCGAGGATCGGCCTGAACTGGCCTTCATGGTTTTGCTCGAACAGCAATACACGCATGCCCAGGATCGCCCGGCTGCTGAGTTTTTCGCGCAGGCCGTCGGGCACGGTGCCGAGGTCTTCACCGAGCACGATGGCATGGTGGCGATGGGATTCGAGGGCCAACAGCCGCAGCATGTCGTCCACCGGGTAATACAGGTACGCGCCTTCGCGCGGTGAGGCCCCGTTAGGGATGACCCACAGGCGTTGCAGGCCCATCACATGGTCGATGCGCAGGCCGCCCGCGTGAGCGAAGTTGGCCCGCAGCATTTCAATGAAGGCACGGAAACCGTTGCGTTTGAGCCCCTCGGGGGAAAACGCGGAAATGCCCCAGCCCTGGCCCGCGCGGTTGAGAATGTCCGGTGGCGCGCCGACGGTGAGGTCGGCGAGCAATTCGTCCTGGCGACTCCACGCCTGGCTGCCGCCGCCGTCCGCACCCACCGCCAGGTCGGCGATCAGGCCGATGCCCATGCCGCTGCCACGCGCGGCCTGTTGCGCGCGTTGCAAGCTGCGCGCGATCAGCCACTGGGTGAAAGCGAAATAGCCGATTTCGTCACGGTGCTCTTCGGCAAACTGCGCCAGCGCCGGGCTTTGCGGTGTACGCCAGTCCTCTGGCCACTGGCGCCAGTCGAGGTCTTCCCCGGCGGCGGCGCGCAACGCTTGCACCGCTTCGAAACGGCAGTGGTTTTCCAAGGCTTCACCGCCAGCCTGGCGAAAGCTCTGGAAGTCGGCATGTTGCGGATGATGGCCGTGGCGGAAGTCGTCATACAGGGCGCGCAGCAGGCGCTGCTTGGCCTTCGCGGCGGTGGGCCAGTCGATCAGGGTGAGCTGTTCCAGTTCGTGCAGCTCCTCGGCCAGGCCTGTGGCCTCAATGGCGGTGCGCACTTCACGTTCGCCCAGGATGCACCCCGGCGAGGCATACAGGCTGTTGAGAAACAGCCGGCTGGAAGGCGAGTAGGGGCTGTAGCGCTCGGTATCGGCGCTGAACATGGCGTGCATCGGGCTGATCGCCAGGGCGTCGGCCCCGCGCTCGGCGGCCGAACGGGCCAGGTGCTCCAGGGCCAGGGTATCGCCGAAGCCTCCGTCGCCGAGGCGGTGCAGCGAGTAGAGCTGGGCACTGAGGCCCCAGGCGCGGGCGGGATGGGTGTCGACCGCTTCGGCCACGCTGTAGCACTGAGCTGGGGCGACGGCCAGAGTGAAGGTCTGGCCGTCGATATGCGCCTGATGGTAGCCAAGGGCGATCACGCCGGGCAGCACCCCATCCCCATCCAGGCGCAGTTCCAGGCTTTCGCCATTTTCCAATTGCACGCGGCACGGCGTGTCCGGGGCGAAGAAACGCGCCAGATCCAGGCCTTCACCGCTGTCGACGGTCATCAGCGGCGGTAGATGCTTGTCCTGCTGTACTTGTTCCAGTTCCTGCAGGCTGGCCTCGATCTCGGCCTCGGTATCGGCCGGATGACCCAGCCCCTTGAGCACGGCGCGCAGGGCGTCGGGCTTCACATGTTGCGGGCGACCGTTGGCATCGATCCAATCGACGGCCAGGCCCGCGCGGCTGGCGAGTATTTCCAGGTTCGCTTCGCTCAAGACTGTTCTCCAGCAGGGAATAGGGACACGCGTGCGCTGAAGGGCGGCAGCTGCGCCGCCGCAGGGTCGGCAGGCGTTTGAAAGATCACGTGGGGCGACGCCTGCTGATCGACGGGCTCGGCGCTCAGGTTCAGGTCGATTTGCAACATGCTGCCATTGCCCAGACGCCAGCGCGCCGTGACGGCGCCGTCGGCCAGCACCTGCGCGCCCAGAGGCACGCTGCCGGGAAGGTGGGGCACCACATACTGATGGCGCAGGCTCAGCAAATGTCGGTACAGCTGGGCACGCTCGTTTTCCGCCAGGGTGGGCCTGGATTGCAGGAAAGTGGTCAAGGCATTCGGATCGGGGATGCGTTCGCGCTGCTCGGGGTCATGAAACGCGGCGAAATCGGCGAACTCGTTGCGTCGACCTTCACGCACGGCCTCTGCCAGTTCACCGTGATGGTCGGTGAAGAACAGGAAAGGCTCGGGCGCATTGACCTCATCGCCCATGAACATCAGCGGGATCATCGGCGACAACAGCAACAGCGCGGTCGCTGCCTTCAACGCCTGGGGCGGGCATAGCTGATGCAAGCGTTCGCCCAGGGCGCGATTGCCGATCTGGTCGTGGTTCTGCAGGAACGCCACGAACGCCGTGGGCGGCAATTCGCCGCTCGGCTCGCCGCGTGCATGGCCGTGGCGGGTGGGCTGGCCCTGATAGATAAAGCCTTCACCCAGGCAGCGCGCCAGTTTGGCCGTGGGCTGCTCGGCGAAGTCGCTGTAATAGGCATCGGTTTCGCCAGTGAGCAGCACGTGCAGCACGTTATGGAAGTCATCGTTCCATTGCGCATCGAAATCATGCTTGAGCAGGCCGGCCTGGTTCAGCTCGTTTTCCAGCACCAGCCACACGTGGCGCCCGGTGTCCACCTGCTGGCGTACCCGCTGCGCCAGTTCCTGCAGGAAGCCGGGGTTGTCGATGGCGTGCACCGCGTCCAGGCGCAGGCCGTCAAAGCGGTATTCCAGCAGCCACATCAGGGCGTTATCGAGGAAGAAGTCCCGCACTTCGCGGCGTTCGAAATCAATCCCCGCGCCCCACGGCGTGTGCACGTCTTCCTGGAAGAAGCCCTTGGCGTACTGGCCCAGGTAGTTGCCATCGGGGCCGAAGTGGTTGTAGACCACATCAAGGATCACCGCCAGGCCGTGCCCGTGGGCGCTGTCGATCAGGTGCTTGAGTTGTTCGGGGGAGCCGTAGGTGGCTTGCGGGGCGTAAGGCAGTACGCCGTCGTAGCCCCAGTTGCGCTCACCGGGGAATTGCGCCAGAGGCATCAATTCGATGGCGGTCACGCCGAGCTCGGCCAGGCGCGGCAGGTGCTTCTCGACTTCGGCGTAACCGCCCATCGCGCCGACGTGCAGTTCGTAGATCACCGCCTCGTGCCAGGGGCGGCCTTGCCAGTGGCTGTGCTGCCATTGATAGGCGAGCGGGTCGACCACCCGGCTCCAACCGTGCACATCCAGGGCCTGGGCCCTGGAGGCGGGGTCGGGCACATCCCGTTCGCCGTCGATATTGAAGCGGTAAAGCGTCCCGGCAGGGCAGGCTATCTCCACTTCGAACCAGCCATCTGCCTGGGGCAGCATGGCCACGGATTTTCCTTCCTGCAATTCAACGCTGACATAAAACGCGTCTGGCGCCCACAAGGCGAAACGCGTGTGTTGCGCGTCCAGCATCAGTGCGCCGTGGGGCCAGGTTTCCAGAGTCCGTAACGGCATCTATGAAGACCTCTCTTGATTATTTAGTCGATTTCCCCAGTGCTTTAACCACCAGTTGTTCGTACAGCTCGGCGTAGGGTTCCACCGCCTGCGACCAGTTGAACGGTTGGGTCATGGCGCGGCTGCGCATGGCATTGAGCAGGCCGGGGAAGGAGAACACCTTGAACGCGCGCTGCAGGGCGGCCTTGTAGCTGTCGACGGTGGACTCGTTGAACAGAAAACCGGTGACACCGTCTTCAATGGTGTCGGCCAGGCCACCGGTATTGCGCGCCACCGGCAACGAGCCGAAACGCTGCGCATACATCTGGCTCAAGCCGCAGGGCTCATAACGCGACGGCATCAGCAGGAAGTCGCTGCCGGCGAACATGCGGCGAGCGTCGGTTTCGTTGAAGCCGATGCGCACGCCAACCTGGCCGGGGAAGCGCAGCGCCAGTTCGCGCATCGCCTGTTCCTCTTCCGGCTCGCCGCGCCCGATGATCGCGATCTGGCCACCGTTTTCAACGATGAAGCTGGCGACCGCCTCCGTCAGGTCCAGGCCTTTCTGGTAGACCAGGCGCGAGACCACGGCAAACAACGGGCCGGTGGAATCGTGCAGGCCGAACAGTTCGCGCACATGGGCGGCGTTGATGGCCTTGCCTTCCCAGTCACCGATATTGAAATTGTGGGTCAGGTGGGTGTCGGTCGAAGTTTCCCAGCTTTCGTCGATGCCATTGGGAATCCCGCTGAGCAGGCCTTGCTGGGTCTTGCTGGCGAGGAAACCGTCCAGGCCGCAGCCGAATTCCGGCGTGGTGATTTCCTGGGCGTAGGTGGCGCTGACCGTGGTGATGTGGCTGGAATAGGCCATGCCGGCCTTGAGGAACGACATCTTGCCGTAGAACTCCATGCCTTCCTGTTGCAGCGCGTGGGGCGGAATACCCAGTTCGGGGGTGCAACCCAGGCTCACCACGCCCTGGTAGGCCAGGTTATGAATGGTGAACAGGGTCGGGGTGCGTGAACCACGCCAGTGCATATAGGCCGGGGCGAGGCCAGCGGGCCAGTCGTGGGCGTGCACCAGGTCCGGGCACCAGTGGATCTGTGCCAGGTTGGCGGCCATGTCGGCGGCGGCCAGGCCCAGGCGTGCGAAGCGGATGTGGTTGTCCGGCCAGTCGCGGCCATTGTTGGCGCCGTAAGGTGTACCTTCGCGCTCATACAGCTCGGGGCAGATCAGCACATAGATCACCAGGCCGTCCTTGAGGTCCATGCGCCCGATCTTGCACGGCGGCAGTGCGGCGTGACCACCCAGCTCGCCGATGATGTGAATCGGGTTGTCGCTTTCCATCACCTGCGGGTAACCGGGGATCAGCACGCGCACATCGTGCAAGTGAGCCATGGCGCGGGGCAGGGCCGCCGACACATCGCCCAGGCCGCCGGTTTTCACCAGATCGGCAAATTCGGAAGTAACAAACAGCACCTTCTTTCGGTTGGGGTTATGACTGGACACCGGCCGCACCGTATTGAGGTCGACGACCAAAGAGGTCGACCCGCCAACTGGCTGACTAACACGCTCTCCCTGAATACTTGCTGCGGCACTGATCATAATTCTCTCCAACGTGTTGGTTAGCTAATGGCCCGCTGCCATTAGCTCGATGACCGCTTCCTGCGGCCAAGCGCACAAGCGCACGACAATCTGGCAAGGCGTATGCCAGTTGCACGGATAACTAAAAAGATTGGATGGACGGGCATGTAGCGTGAATCGCGGAGTGCTCGCCTTGCCTTAAAACTTGACCAAGGGCCGAGTTGAAAAGTTTAGTTTTTTTGCGGGGTTTTTGTTTTGGAACGGACCCATCGGTCATGAGTCTAGGCCAGATCCCAGCGTCTGCCGGGTTTCGAGGGGATTTTTGTAGGACAAAAAACTTTTAACCTTATGCCGGCGCACGTCCGGATCCAAATGTGGGAGGGGGCTTGCTCCCGATAGCGGTGGGTCAGTTATCAGTACTCTGACTGAGCCAACGCTATCGGGAGCAAGCCCCCTCCCACACAAATCAACAGCGTATGCCAACATTGTGCAATTGGGCATTGCCATTCAGGACATGCCCTTGATTGGTGCGTCAGCCGAGCACTCGAATGGGTGCGCCGTTCACCCAGGCCTGAATATCTTCGATCATCTGCTGGTAGAACTGACGGTAGTTCTGCTCGCTGACATAACCGACATGGGGTGTGGCCAGCACATTGGGCAGCGAGCGGAACGGATGGTCATGCGGCAGTGGCTCCTGGCTATACACGTCCAGCGCTGCGCCGGCCAGTCGCCCAGTGCTCAGCGCATCCACCAGCGCCTGCTCATCCACAATCGGCCCGCGCGCCGTGTTTATCAGCCGCGCGCCGGGCTTCATCCAGCCCAGCGCCTGCGCGTCGACCAGGCCGCGGCTGCGCTCGCTGAGGACCAGGTGGATGGTCAGAATGTCAGCCTGCTCGAACAGCTCGCGTTTGCTGACCCAGGTCACCCCGGACTCAGCCGCCCGTTGCGGTGTGAGGTTTTCGCTCCAGGCAATCACGCGCATGCCGAATACCTGGGCAAATTGCGCGACCTTCTGCCCGATGCTGCCCAGCCCCAGGATACCCAGCGTCTTGCCATACAGATCGCCGCCCAGGCCGACCTGCCAGCCGCCTGCGCGCACGGCGTTGGCTTCGGCCAGCAGGTTGCGCGTGGAGGCCATGATCAGTGCCCAGGTCAGCTCCGGCGCGGCCTGCTTGTAACTGTCGGTACCGCATACCTGGATCCCCAACGCCTTGGCGGCGGGAATATCGAGGGCGGCGTTGCGCATGCCACCGGTCACCAGCAACTTAAGTTTGGGCAGGCCCTGCAGCAGGGCCTGGTCGAAAGGGGACCGTTCGCGCATCACGCAAATGACGTCGAAACCTTGCAAGCGTTCGATCATCGTGACGGTGTCGGCTGGATAGTCGTGCAGGAAGTGCACCTGGCCCAGCGGATCGAGCACCGACCAATCCACCACGCTACTGGCCACTTGCTGCCAATCATCAATCACTGCGATCTGTAGCGACATGCACACGTGCCTCAAAAAGGGTTAAAGGGCGTTCAAGCCCTGCAACAGCGCTGCATGAAACCGCGCCGGCTCTTCCATCTGCGGTGCATGGCCCAGGCCGGGAAACTCCACCAGGGTGGCATGGGGAATCAGCTTGGCCACCTGTTTACCCAGTACTTGATAGTTGCCGATCCGCGCCTTGACTGCAGGCGGCGCCAGGTCCTTGCCGATGGCAGTGGTGTCGCTGGTGCCGATCAGCAGCAGAGTGGGCGCTTGCACGTCCTTGAATTCGTAATACACCGGCTGGGTGAAGATCATGTCGTAAATCAATGCCGAGTTCCAGGCCACCAGCGTGTGCCCCGGGCCCTGGTTCAGGCCGGCGAGCATGTCCACCCAGCGCTCGTATTCAGGCTTCCAGCGCCCCGCGTAATAGGTGTCGCGCTCGTATTTGCGCACCCCGTCGGCGCTCAGTTTCAGCTCGCGTTGATACCACTGGTCAACGCTCTGGTGGGGCACGCCCAGGGCCTTCCAGTCTTCCAGGCCGATGGGGTTGACCAGGGCGAGCTGCTCGGTCTGTGCCGGGTACATCAAGGCATAGCGCGTGGCGAGCATGCCGCCGGTGGAGTGTCCGAGCAGCGTGGCCTTTTGAATCCCGAGTTTTTCCAGCAACTGGTGGGTGTTAAGCGCCAGTTGCTGGAAGCTGTACTGGTAATGCTCGGGTTTGCTGGAGGTGCAAAAGCCGATCTGATCCGGCGCGATCACGCGGTAACCGGCGTCGCTCAGGGCTTTGATCGACGCTTCCCAAGTGGCGCCGCAGAAATTCTTGCCGTGCATCAGCACCACGCTGCGCCCGTTGGCCTTACCTTTGGCCGGCACATCCATATAGCCCATTTGCAGGCTTTTACCCTGGGACTCGAAGTTGAAGCGCTCCACCGGATAGGGGTACTGGAAACCCTCGAGTTGAGGGCCGTAGGTGGCGGCAAACGCGGGCGCGGCGCTGGCCGTGAGCAGGCCGGCGATGCACAAATCACGGATGGAAGGCATGGTCATAAGCTCCGGGAAAGATGTTCCGGATGCTGTTTGGGGAGGATTAACGGGGGATTAACACCCACTGCAGGCTGATTGCGGCAAGCGCGCCGTAGCGCAGCGCCTTGGCCAGGGTCACCAGCAGCAGGAACCGCCAGAGCGGCTCGCGCATGACCCCGGCCACCAGGGTCAGCGGGTCGCCGATGATCGGCACCCAACTGAGCAGCAGTGTCCAATGCCCCCAGCGCGCGTAGTGGCTGCGCGCTTTGTCCAGTTGCCGGGTGCTGACCGGAAACCAGCGCCGCCCCTGGAAGCGCTCCACCGAACGCCCCAGCAGCCAGTTGACCAGCGAACCCAGCACATTGCCCAGCGTGGCAATGCCCAGCAGCAGCCACAGGTTGTAGTGCCCACTGAGCAGCAGCCCGACCAGCACGGCTTCCGATTGCAAGGGCAGCAATGTCGCTGCGCCAAAGGCGGCGAGGAACAGGCCAAGGTACGCCATCACCATCGCGCGGGGGCTCGTTGCACAGTGGAGTTCATGGTCGGTCTCGGAAAAGGCGCGGCATTGGGCCGTAATGCTGTTCAGTTAAGCGTATATCGCCCTCTGTAGGAGCGAGCTTGCTCGCGAAAAACGTCAACGTTAACGCGTGCTTCCTGATTGAACGCGGCGCCTGTGAGTTTTTCGCGAGCAAGAGCTAGGCGCCCCCCTCGCTCCTACAAAAAAGCATTGGGCCGGGCATTTTCCCTGAATCGGGTCAGTTATGCGATAGAGCGGTCAACGGCTGAAGTTTTCCAGGCGATGCTTGAGGCGGTCCAGCGCAATTGCCGAGAGTTCGATCATGCGTTCATGCAAGGTCGCCAGTTGCAGTTCGGTCTCATAGGTCAACACACGCTTGAACAGCGTGCCGCCCTGCTGCGCGTGCAGGACATAATGAATGCAGCCGTCGAGCGCCAGCGAGGTGAACACGGTCTTGAACTCGTTGGGGCATCGGGCGACTTGCACGCGGTAGCTCAGCGGGAAGCGGATGCCCAGCAGGTCGATGACTTCGGTAAAACGCGCGCCGGCCGGCAGCGAGCCGCGGGTGCCGGTGTCGGCGCTGAGGGAGGAGGGGTGCCATTCGTGCCAGCGGTCGGGCTGGGTCACATAGTCGTAGACGGTCTCGACCGGCGCCAGGATGAAGCGTTCCTGGCTGATGCGCTCCAAGCGGACCGACTGCTCAATCGCGGGCATGACACACCTCCCTGTGTGGCGAGTGTTAAACCACGAGCTGTCAGGATAGCCCGACTCCCGCGCTTTGCACGGGAGTATTCCGGTCTGGATCAACGCACTTTGAAGCGTCCCATCAAGGCAATCACCCGGCCATTGGCTTCCAGCAGGCTTTGGGTATTGGTTTCGGTGGCGTGACCGCTTTCTACCAGCTCTTCGACCATCTGTCGGATCTGCACCATGCTGCGGTTGATCTCTTCGGTCACTGCGCTCTGTTGCTCGGCGGCCGTTGCGATCTGGGTGCTGAGGTTGTTGATATGGCTGACTGAGCCGGCCATCTCATCGAGCCCGGTGTTCACCCGCGCCGTGGCATCCGCCGCCGACTGGCAACTGGCCTGGGTGTTTTCCATGGCGGCCACCGACGAGCTGACACCGGTGGTCAAGCGCGCCAGCATCTCGTTGATCTGCGAGGTGCTGGCCTGGGTGCGTGCGGCCAGTGCGCGTACCTCATCGGCCACCACGGCGAACCCGCGCCCTTGTTCCCCGGCCCGCGCCGCTTCGATCGCGGCGTTGAGCGCCAGGAGGTTGGTCTGGCCGGCGATGGCGCCGATCACGCCGAGGGTTTCGGTGATGCGCGCGGCGTCCTGGCGCATGTTCTCGACGGTGTGGGTCGCGCTGGCCACTTCACCGATCAGGGCGCTGACGCTGGTGGACGCTTCACCTACCACCACCCGTGAGCGGTCGGCGTGCTCGTTGGCGCGCTGGGTGAAGGCCGCCGTTTCTGCGGCATTCTGCGCGACCGTGTCGGCGGTGGAGCTCATTTCGGTGATGGCGGTCACCGTCTGGTCCGTCTCCGAGGCGTGGCGCAACAGGATCTGGTTGGTGTGCGCCGAGGTGTGCTGCAACTGCTCAAGGCCCGAGGCCATGGCGCCAGTGGCCTGGGTCACTTCGCCGATCATGTTTTGCAGGTAGACGATAAAGCGGTTCACCGAGTGGCCAATGGCGCCCAGTTCATCTTCGGCGCGGATGGTGATGCGCCGCGTGAGGTCGGCGTCACCGGCGGACAGTGCGTCGATATTGCCCTTGAGCGCTTTCATGCGCTGTACCAGTTGGCGAATCGCATACGCCGCCAGCAGTACCAGCAGGATCACCATCGGGATTTGCAGCAGTGCCAGGGTGCCGAGCACATCATTGCGCTGGGCGGTGATCAACGAGGTGGGCAGGGCGGTCGCGAGGAACCACGGTGTGCCCTGGATCGGGCGCATATAGAAGGTGCTGGCCACGCCCTGGTTGTCGAACTCGGCGCGTTGCAGGGCCTGGTCGCGATGGGCGAGGGCTTTGCTGACCTGGGCGGCGAACGCCGAAGTGCCGGTCAGCTCGCTGATGTTTTTCAGTACCACCGGGCCGCTGATGCGCGAGCTGTTGCTGATGATCTTGCCGTCGCCTTCGACGATGAGCATTTGCCCGCCGATGTCTTTTTCCTTGCTGGCCACCAGGTCGTTGAAGAAACCCAGGGTCACGTCGATGGTCGCCACGCCATAGGCGGCGCCGTCGCGCTGGATCGCCATGGCGCAGTTGGTGCGCGGCTCCTGGCTGGCGTCGTCCTTGTAGGCGGCGGCCCAGGCGCATTGGCCACGGGGTGAGGCGAGGCCGCCCTTGTACCAGCTCTGGTCGTAATAGTTGGGCGCGGCGTCGCTGTTCCAGAAGGTGTTGACCGCCAGCTTGCCCGAGGCGTCACGGTGCCAGAATGTGCTGTGCTTGTTACGCCCGGGCGTGCGCTGGTTGGGCAGCGGCCAGATACCGCCGCCGAACACTTTCAGCTCGCCATATTGATCCACCAGGCCGGGCAGGACCTTGTCGATGGCATCGCTGTCGAGCAAGGGAATCGTCTGGGTGATGGTGCGTTGCTGGGCCTGAACCTTGTTCAGTTCGCCCTGGATCTGTTCGGCCACCTCAGCGACGCGGTTGAGTACCACCTGTTCTTCGGTGTCTTGCAGCTTGGGCGCGACCAACTGGCCGATACCCACGACGGTCAACACCAATAACACCAGGACGAACAGCACCAGGAACAGGGTATAGCGGGCTTGGATGGAGCGCAGTGGGGGCATGGGGCCGTCCTTACGAAGCGTTATTGTCGACGCGGCTTTATTAGAGCTTCGTAGGGCTATCGGCCTGGATCGGGGGAGCTTTAGGTACGTGCGTGCAAGAAAGAGCAGGCGCCGTCGGGCGGCGCCGCAGGTCAGATCTCCAGCATCGCCATGACCTCCTCGGGGTAGCGCAGGCCGGCCGTGGCATCCGCCGGAAAGATCGCCGCCAACGCCGCCCGTTCGGTCGCGCTCAGGTTGATCGACACGGCCGCCACGTTCTCTTCCAGGTATTTACGTTGCTTGGTGCCGGGGATCGGCACGATGTAGTCGCCTTGCGCCAATACCCAGGCCAGCGCGAGTTGGCCCGCCGTCACGCCTTTGTCCGCGGCCAGCGCTTGCACCTGCTTGACCAGTTGCAGGTTCTTGGCAAAGTTCTCGCCCTGGAAACGCGGGTTGAAACGGCGATAGTCATCGGCAGCGAAATCCTCCGGGCGCTTCAGTGCGCCGGTCAGAAAACCCCGGCCCAACGGACTGTAAGGCACGAAGGCGATGCCCAGGCGCTGGCAGGCGGCGAGGCAGCCGTTGTCTTCCTGATCGCGACTCCACAGTGAGTATTCACTTTGCAGGGCGCTGATGGGGTGAACCTTATGCGCCCGTTCCAGCGTGGCGGCGGACGCTTCGCTCAAGCCCAGGTAACGCACCTTGCCCTGCTGCACCAGCTCGGCCATGGCGCCGACGGTTTCTTCGATAGCCACCTCGGGATCGATGCGGTGCTGGTAGTACAGGTCCAGGGTGTCGATGCCCAGGCGTTGCAGCGTGCCGTCAATGGAAGCGCGAACGTACTCGGGGCGCCCGCTCACGCCACGCAGGGCGGGGTTCGCCGGGTCGCGCAGGATGCCGAACTTGCTGGCCAGGAACACCTGGTCACGCTTGCCGGCGATGGCCTTGCCGATCAGTTGTTCATTGGTGTGGGGGCCGTACATGTCGGCGGTGTCGAGAAAGTTGACGCCCAGTTCCAGCGCACGGTGCAAGGTGGCGATGGCCTCCGAGGTGTCGGTGCCTGGGGCGTAGAAGTCGCTCATGCCCATGCAGCCGAGGCCGATGGCGGAGACGTGGGGGCCGTTGTTGCCGAGTTGACGAGTGCGCATGGTGAAGCTCCTGTGGATGAGGTGCTCATTGTCACGCTCGACAAAACCTGGATAAACCGGCTAAAAGCACTATCACTGTTTGGAAAATCTAAACAATTGCCGGGAGCTCACCGTGGACCGTTTCAATGCCATGCGCGTATTCACCCGGATTGTCGAGTTGGGCGGTTTCGCCAGGGCGGCGGACAGCCTGCAACTGCCGCGCGCCTCGGTAACCATCCTGATCAAGCAACTGGAAGCGCACCTGGGCGTGCAACTGCTGCAACGCACCACGCGCCAGGTCAGCCCGACCCTGGACGGCGCGGCGTATTACCAGCGTTGCGTGCAGTTGCTGACGGATCTTGAGGAAACCGAGGCGGTGTTTTCCTCGCGCCGACAAAACCCGCGAGGCACGCTGAGCATTGATATGCCATCGGGCATTGGCCGTCTGATCGTGATTCCGGCGCTGCCGACGTTCACCGCGCTCTATCCGCAGATCGAGTTGGATATCGGGCTCAACGATCGTCCGGTGGATTTGATTCGCGAAGGGGTCGATTGCGTACTGCGCGGTGGCCTGGCGCTGGACGAATCGCTGGTGGCGCGTCCGCTGGCGATGATGGACCAGTTGACCCTGGCCAGCCCCGCCTATCTGCAGCGCATGGGCGTGCCCACCAGCCTCGACGAGCTGGCGCGGCACCAGATGATCGAGTATGTCTCCAGCGCCAGTGGCAAGCGCTTTGGCCTGGAATTCCAGCTCGGCGCCGAACTGCGCACTATCAACCTGTCGAAGGTGGTCGCGGTAAACAGTTCCGATGGCTATTTCGCCGCTTGTGAAGCGGGTTACGGGCTGATCCAGGCGCCGCATTATCATGCGATGAAGCAACTGGCCGAGGGCACGCTGGTGGAAGTATTGCCGCAGGTGGCGGTGCCGAACATGGCGCTGACGGCGCTGTACCCGCCGCATCGTCAGCTGTCCCAGCGGGTGAGGGTATTTGTCGACTGGCTGGTGGCGCTGTGCGCACAGCCGGGCAATGGTTTGCGGCGCTAGCTTTGCGCCCGGCGGTAGGCCCCCGGTTGTTGCCCGATGACTTTATGAAAGGCCCGGGTAAACGCCGCCACCGACTGATAACCCACCGCCAGGGATACATCCGCCACGGTCTGGTCCGCCTTGAACAACTGGCAGGCGTGGCGCATGCGCATCATCAACAGCACTTGGCCGGGTGACTGTCCGCACAGCTCATTGAAGCGTTTGAAAAACGCCGAGCGTGACAGTCCGGTGCAGGCGGCCATGCTTTCCAGCGTCCAGTTCTCTTGCGGGCGTGCGATCAACTGTTCCAGCAAACCGGAAAATGCCGGTTGCCGACCGAGTGCCGCCAGGCCGCCCAGTTCAGTGTTGTCGAGCACTTGTTGACGCAGCACATACAGAAACAGCAGGTGGCACAGACGTTCGAGCAAG
The DNA here is from genome assembly GCF_001439815.1 of Pseudomonas orientalis. Lineage (GTDB taxonomy): Bacteria > Pseudomonadota > Gammaproteobacteria > Pseudomonadales > Pseudomonadaceae > Aquipseudomonas > Aquipseudomonas orientalis. The sequence goes on from NZ_JYLM01000002.1 coordinate 476,608, forward strand.
GCCTGGGACGGCGCCGGCAGGCGTTCGCATTCCTGCAGGATCAGTGCGAACAGGTTGCGCGCGGCGGTCAACGACGGGTCGCCGGCGCGCAGGATGATCCAGGCGGGCAGGCTGTCGACAATCATCGCCGACAGCCCCGACTGGAAATCAAAGAAGCCGCAGACCAGCCCCGCGCCATCGGTGGCACGGCTGTCCAGGGGCAGCATCGGCCGGCGCGGGCACTCCTGCGCGCCTGCTGCGCTGTCCGCGCTGGACAGCCGATATTGGAGGTCGCGCAGCAGGAACACGGCATCGCCATTGTTCAGGTATTGCGCCGGTTGGCCGTCGATATGCAGCCAGCAGTCGCCTTGCACAATCAGATGAAAACTCGCCCTGGCCAGGCCATGGGTGCTCGCGTGCCAGACGCCGCAGTAGCGGCCGACATGAAACAGGCTGGTGTTGAGTTCGAGGCTCTCTAATAACCAATCGACAAGTGCACTGGACGAATTCATCTAATGAAAAGACTCTGGAGCAAGTAATCGCTACTTTAGCCTATTGAGGGGTTTTTTTATAACCAACAGACTGCAGCCTTCACCTATCAGGAGACCACTCCATGTCCCGTGTACCGTTGCTCACGCCTGAAACCGCGCCGGAGGCCGCCAAACCCTTCCTGGAAAATGCGCTGAAAGGCTCGGGGTTCATTCCCAACCTGCTCGCCGTACTGGCCAATGCGCCGGCGGCACTGGAAACCTACGTCACCGTCTCCGCCCTGAACGCCAAGTCGGCCCTGAGCCTGGCGGATCGTGAAGTGGTGCAACTGATCGCCGCTACAAACCACGGTTGCGATTTTTGCGTTGCCGGGCACACCGCCGTGGCGCGTAACAAAGCCAAGTTGCCCGAAAACGTCATCGAAGCGCTGCGCCAGCGCGGTGAATTGCCCGATGCGCGCTATGAGACACTTGCCGCGTTCACCCGTGAAGTGATCGCGACCCGTGGCGATGTCAGTGATGCCGGCTATGACGCGTTCCGCGCCGCCGGCTACACCGAGGGAGAAGCGCTGGAAGTGATTCTGGGGGTCAGCCTGGCGACGCTGTGCAATTTCGCCAACGTGTTTGCGCGCACGCCGTTGAACCCGGAGCTGGCGCAATACCGTTGGGAAAAACCGGCCAGCTGAATCGGCGCTGATCCACCTGTTGCAAAACAAGGAGAAACACCCATGCTTGACCCGATCTTGAGCCGATGGCTCGATGTTCAAGCGCAGGCCCTGGACGTGGGCAGTTGCGATCCACAGGAAGTACTGCCGCGGCTGGCAGAGGCCAATGTATTGCGCATCGGCGTGCCCAAGGCCCTCGGCGGCCTGGGCGGCGACGTGGCGGGGGCGGTGGAAGCCATCGCCAATATTGCCAGCCATTCCCTGGCGGCGGCCTTCGTCTGCTGGGGCCAGCGTTCCTTTATCGAATACCTGCTGCAAAGCCCCAATGCGCGGCTGCGCGAGCAACTGCTGCCGGACTTGATCAGCGGCAAGCTGGCCGGTGCCACCGGGCTTTCGAATGCGATGAAGTTCCTGTCCGGCATCGAGACGCTGCAGATCAGCGCCGCGCCCACCGAGCACGGCTGGACCCTCAACGGTCGCCTGCATTGGGTAACCAACCTGCGCAGGAACGGCTTCGTCGCCGCTGCGGCCATTGAACACGCCGGGGGCGGCGCGCCGTTTATCCTGGCGATCCCGGATTCGGTGGCCGGCTTGCAGCGCTCCCGCGATCTGGAACTGCTCGGGTTGCAGTCAAGCAACACCGCCGCCCTTGGCCTTGAAGGCGTGGAGCTGAGCCGCGACTGGCTGCTGCACGAGGACGCGCGCCAGTTCCTGCCCGCCGTGCGCCCGGCGTTCCTGGGCTTGCAATGCGGCCTGTCGATCGGGCTGGCGCGCCGCTCCCTGGCGGAGGTGGCCCATCACTTGGGCGCTTCGCGCACGGTGTTGCGTGAAGAACTCGAAGCGCTGCGGGTGACCCTCGATCACCTGGTCACTGAACTCAAGAACGGCCTGTTGGCCGGGCGCTTCGCCGCCGAACCGGTGCCGTTGTTCAAGCTGCGCATTGCCCTGGCGGAAACCGCCGCCAGCGCTGTGCAGCTGGAGCTGCAGGCCAGCGGCGGCAAGGCCTACCTCACCGCCCATGGCAGCGGCTTTGCCCGGCGCTGGCGCGAATCGGCGTTTGTGCCGATCGTCACGCCCAGCCTGGTGCAGCTGCGTACCGAACTGCAACGCCAGGCCAACCTATGAGTCCGGCGGTATTGACGGCCCGGGGTGTGTGCCTGGGGTATGCCAGTGGCCCGGTATTGCAGGGCTTCGACCTGCAGTTGCAGCCCGGTGAAGTGGTGTCGATCCTCGGCCCCAGCGGCGTGGGCAAGTCCAGTCTGTTGCGGGTACTGGCCGGATTGCAGGCGCCCCAGGGCGGCAGCGTGCAGGTGCTGGGTGAACCTTTGGATGGCCCGCATCCACGGGTGGCGGTGGCGTTTCAGGACCCCAGCCTGTTGCCCTGGCTGAGCCTGGAAAAGAACGTCGCCTTCGGCCTGGATTTTGCCCGCCAACCGCAGTTGAGCAGCAGCGAGCGCCGCCAGCGTGTCGACCACGCGATTGCTGCGGTCGGCCTGGAAGCCGCCCGTCATCAGTTCCCCGCGCAGTTGTCCGGTGGCATGGCCCAGCGCACCGCATTGGCTCGCTGCCTGGCGCGCCAGCCACAGGTGCTGCTGCTGGACGAGCCCTTCGGCGCCCTCGATGAAGTGACCCGCGCGGACATGCAGCACCTGTTGCTCAAGGTCAATCGCGAGCAGGGCTCGGCGGCGGTGTTGATCACCCACGACATCGATGAGGCCTTGCTGTTGTCCGACCGTATCCTGCTGCTGGGTAACCGCCCGGCATGCACCCTGGGCGAATGGCGAATCGAGCTGCCGCAACCGCGTGAGGAACAGGTCGACGCCATCGGCGCACTGCGCATCGACATTCTTAAAACCTTACGGCAGGCGAGCCGCCCTCAACCCAACCCCCTTGAACTGCTGGAGCCTAGCCATGTGTCTGGATGACCTGACCCACTCGCGCCGTGACTTTCTCAAACTGTCTGCGGTGCTCAGTGCCGCCGGCGCCTTGCCGTTGCTCAGCAGCCTGCAGGCACGTGCCGCCAGCGAGCCTGACGCGCCGGTACGCATCGGTTACCTGCCGATCACCGACGCCACGCCGTTGTTGGTCGCGCACAATAACGGGCTGTTCGAAGCCGAGGGTATCAAGGCCGAACGTCCGGTGTTGCTGCGCAGTTGGGCCCAGGTGATCGAAGCGTTTATCTCGGGCCAGGTCAACGTGATTCACCTGTTGTCGCCCATGACCGTATGGGCGCGCTATGGCAGCAAGGTGCCGGCTAAGGTGGTGGCGTGGAACCACGTGGGTGGTTCGGGCCTGACCGTGGCGCCGGGCATCACCGATGTGAAGCAACTGGGCGGCAAATCGGTGGCGATTCCGTTCTGGTACTCGATTCATAACGTGGTGGTGCAGCAGTTGTTCCGTGACCACGGGCTGACGCCGGTGGCACGTGCGGCAGGCGGCGCGATTGGCGCCAATGAAGTCAACCTGATCGTGCTGCCGCCTTCGGACATGCCCCCGGCATTGGCCAGCAAGCGCATCGACGGGTATATCGTCGCCGAGCCGTTCAACGCCCTGGCGGAGAATCTCAAGGTCGGCCGGGTGCAGCGTTTCACCGGCGATGTATGGCGCAACCATGCGTGCTGCGTGGTGTTCATGCACGAGCATGACCTGACCCAGCGCCCGGAGTGGTCGCAGAAAGTGGTGAACGCTATCGTCAAGGCCCAGGTCTGGACCCGCGACAACCGCGAAGAAGCGGTGAAGCTGTTGTCCAAGGACGGCCCGAACCGCTACACGCCACACGCCGAACCGGTGTTGAGCAAAGTGCTGGCGCCTGCCGCCGCCGATCGCGTCGGGTACCTGGCCGACGGCGCAATCCAGCACGCCAACTGGGACGAGCACCGCATCGACTTCCAGCCTTACCCATTCCCCAGCTACACCGAGGAACTGGTACGCCGCCTGAAAGACACCTTGATCGAAGGCGACAAAAAATTCCTCGCTGAGCTGGACCCGGCCTTCGTGGCCAGGGATCTGGTGGATGACCGTTTCGTGCGCAACGCCATCGAAGCGGTCGGCGGCATGAAGACCTTCGGCTTGCCCGACGGTTATGAACGCAACGAGGAGATTGGCGTTTGAACAGCGGCAAAACCGTAGCGTGGCCGGGCTGGTTGCTCGGCTTGGGCGGCCTGGCTGGTTTGCTGGTGCTCTGGTGGCTGGGCGTCAAGGTCTTCGGCGATGCGCAGGGTCTGTCGTCGCGCTTTTCCCTGGCGGCCACGTTCAGCAGCCTGTGGGAATTGCTGGGGCGCAGCGAGCTGTACCTGCACATTGCCGTGAGCCTCAAGCGTATTTTTATCGGCTTGTTTTTAGCCCTGCTGGTGGGCGTGCCGCTGGGGCTGCTGGTAGGCAGCTCGCGCAACCTGGAGGCGGCGACCACGCCGGCCTTCCAGTTCTTGCGCATGATCTCGCCGCTGTCCTGGATGCCCATCGTGGTGATGCTGATGGGCGTGGGCGACCAGCCGATTTACTTCCTGCTGGCGTTTGCCGCGGTGTGGCCGATCATGCTCAACACGGCTGCCGGCGTGCGTCATCTCGACCCGCGCTGGCTGCAATTGAGCAAGAGCCTGAGCGCCACGCGCTGGGAGACGTTGCGGCGGGTGATCATTCCCGGAGTGGTGGGGCATGTGCTGACGGGCGTGCGCCTGGCCATCGGTATTCTGTGGATTGTGCTGGTGCCATGCGAGATGCTGGGGGTCAGTGCGGGGCTGGGCTATTACATCCTCGATACCCGTGATCGGCTGGCGTACTCGGAATTGATGGCGATGGTGCTGCTGATCGGGCTGTTGGGCTTTGCGCTGGATGGGGTTGCACGGTGGTTGCACCAGCGCTGGGTGCACGCCGGTTGAAGGCTAAAGGGCCTGCGAACCGCGCAGGCCCTCGTTACACGCAGAGCCGTTTCACTCAGGCGCGAAGATTTGCAGGTCGCCCGTCATGTCGTTATGCGAGGTCATCGTGCCCTGCGGACCCGGCCGCGCGTCCGTGGAGTGGGTGCCGTAGCCGATCTTCAGGCCTGCTCGTTCATATACCCCAATGCCCAGCCCTCCGGTTGCTTCTGCCAGGCCTGTGATGCCTTGGGTGGTATTGATGTGCTGACGTCCGACCAATGCAATGACTTTGCCTTTATGCTTGTGTCGTAGCAGCTCGCGGGAAGCGTAGTAGTTCATTTCCTTGAGCCTGCGTGTGTTGCGCTCGGTTTCGCTCAGATTGGTGTACGCACTTCGATCATGCCGATGCCGAGTCAGATAAAAGTGATCGAGTGGCACCACCTCGATGCCGTTGTCCTGGAATTTCTGGATCAGCGCTTGCAGGTTCAACGCCGGGTCGGCAGGTCTTTGCCCAGGGCCCGTGTCTCCCATTCCATCGTCCTTGAGTCGCATCTTGTTGTCGTAAACGACGCCCTCGATACCGATGACCTTCACGTTTTTGCGTTTGAACAGGGTGATGTGCTCGTCGAGTGTGCGAAACGTGGCCAGGTGTCGGTGGTTCTCGCCAAATATCACGATATCCGAGCTGTCCAGGGCCTTTTCGATCAGGTCCGACACTGATTCGTAGGGCTTGGTTGAAGGGATGGGAGGGCGAGGCAGCGCAAGTTGCGTCTGCAGCGCTTGATAGCTTCGATTCATCTCCATTTCGAAGCGGTCCTGCGTGGGTTGCCTGCGGCTCGGGGTGAAATGAGCTTCGCTGGGGGCGCCCTTTATGGCGTCGACGTACTCTTGCGTGGTGGGCGGCAGATGATCGGCTTTATGCACGATAGCGCCCGTTTGCGGAGGCACTCCATTGAATCGCCGTTGCGAAAGTGAAGCCTGGCCGGGATGCTTGTACGGCTGCATCCGATGGTGTCGATGGGCGTCGGCGCGCGCTCTGGAAAAGTGGCGCGCGTCGGGAGACGGGGGCATAAGCGTGTGGCGCGGGCTGAAGCTCTCCAGGGGCGGGCCATAGGGCTGCATGCGAGAGGCGTCGAACGCGTACCACTGCTCGTTGTTTTTGACGGCGCTGGCGTTCACGGTGGTACCCGCCACTTTGGCCGTCCCAGTGGCTGCGGCGTCATAGCGTGCGCTGGCCGCGATCAACGCCGGTTGATTGGCCGTGCCCCTGAGGGTGCGCAGGCCATCGCGCGTGGCGCTCGCACCCTCATAGGCCAACTTGCCCGCACCCAGTAATAACTCACCCGCGCCGTTGAACGGATTGAGCTCTTTGAGCAGCGGGGGAATCATGATTTTCGTGACTTTGAGCGCCTTGCTCAGGGCGGAAGCCGTCGTTCCCAACGCCTTGCCCGCTTTGGCGGCGGCGCCGATGCCTGCGGTGATGAAGCCGAACATATCGAAGGCGACGTCGTTGATTCCCTCGCTATAGTTTCCGTCACTTAAATTGACAATGGCCGAGCGCAAGGGAATCAAGTCCAGAAAGGCATTCCTCAATGTTCGGGTCTGTTCGGCCCGGTGTTCGGCGGATGTGGTCCCGGCGGCGGCCTTGCGTCGTGCAGGGTTGTCGAGGTCCAGCGCTGCGAGGATCGATTCGGCGATGTGATGGCTGCGGGGACTCGTGAACATATAGGGCGCAGACGCGATGGCGGGCTGCTCCTCGTCGAGACTGTCGCGTTTGTAGCTGTCGGTATCCATCCAGGGAAGCAGGGGATTGGTCGGCAAGTAACTGACGAATGTCTGCAGGCCATCGACCACTTTAGCTTTGTCGATATCCGGAAAAAATTCTTCAACCTTACTGACTTCGTCCGCGACGTATTGCGGTGCGCGGGGCACCGTCCTGCCGTCAATATTGTGAATGACGCCTTTATCTGTGTCGAACTCATACTTGGACAGCTTGCCGTTGTTCTCTGCCGTCACCAGTATTTTGGGGCTGGTGTGAAACAACGTGGGGCTGATGAGCGGAAAGCGACTGACCCGGTAGCTTTTCTCCTGGAAATACCTGAGCTTTCCCGTGCTGAGGCTTTTTTGATCATCAGGTGGGAGTTGACTGAGCGCATTGAGCACAGAAAATTTTTTGACGGTTTTATGCTGAACGGTAGCGTTTGCAAAGGCTTTGTCGAAGGCGTGTTGAATGTTGAACTCAGGGCCTTTGGTGAAGGCGATAAGCGTGTCGATATCAACCCCGCTGGCGCCTTTCTGGATACCCCAGCGCTCGTCCATGACCACCCCCTCCATGACGATCTCAAGCAGCGAATAAGGCTTGCCGGGTTTGGGCGGCAGGCTGTTGGAGAGCCTGGAGTAGAGTTTTTCGTCGATCGAGGTGGTTTGCCCGAATGTCTTTTCCAGCAGCTCCCGCGCCATCTGTTCGCGATCGGGCATGGGCGTGTCCAATAACGCTGAGGCTTCTTGCAGTCTCCCTTGCTGATGGGTGAAGGCCGCTTGTGCCCGGCTGATTTCATCCTGGCTGTAACGCGCGTCGTCCTTGGCCTCGAGGATATTATTGGCTACCCCCCAGTCCACCATTGCCGCTGTTTGTACGGAGGCGGGAGCGGGGTGGAGGGTGCTGGCCATGATCATCACTTCGGCAAAGGTCATGGTGGCCGCCCGTCCAGGGGCCTGGGCTTCAATCGCGGCAGTGGCGATGCACAGATTCGCCCAGGCCTGGCTGCCGTAAAGTACATGCTCAGGGATATTCTTGACCAGAAATTGCGGCGCAGTGCGCATCAGCAACACATGCGCGGCGGTGTTGGCCAGGGCAGGCGATGTTCTTTCGTTGTCGATCAAATGCTGGCGCAGCGCCGCGACGATGGTGGAGGGCGGCTGGAACCAGTGGCCTTTTTGCGCCAAGTCGAAGCCGGCCAGGCGGTTTCGATGGGGGGTGGTGATGGACTCCGGATCGAGCCCCAGGTTGATCACCGCCAAGGTGTAATCGTTCACGCTGTTTTCGCTGGCAATGCCGTTCATCTCGGTTTGCATGGCCAGCCCCAGCGCCTGGCCATCCGTGGAATTCACGAGGGTTTCCAGGGTCTTGACCGGGTCTTCCAGGGTTTCGACAGACAGCGGCTGGCGCCTCATCAGGCATTCCAGCATGCCGAGCCTGGGGCTCTCCCGTTCGTCGTTCGTGCGGTTGAAGTGCTCGATGGCGGCGGCGCGCAGCGATGGCTGGTCTTCGACGCTCAAGGGTATCGGCCAGGACAAGGCCCCGCCGAAGTTGCCGAAAGGGTGTTGCCGGGCTCGCGCTGAGGCAGTGTGCGCCAGTGACAGCAACGCTTCGCGGGTGGTCGGTAGTGCAAAGCCGTTATCGCCGATGAAGGTCTCAAGGCTGACGGATTTACCGGGCTCCAGGATGTAGGGCAAATAGTGAGCGGAGTCCGGGGAAACATTCATCGGTGTTCGTTTCAAGTAGGCCGACACCTCCCGCGCCGATGGGTTTTGCGGCAGGTTTTCAACAGCGTCGTTGAGTTTCCGCGCCAGGTACTCCCAGTTTTTACGATTGCCCTGCTGCCGATCAAAAGCTTCGCTGCCACTGGCTTGGTCCAAGCGATCGAGCAGCAGTTCGGTGCGCGTCCAAAGTGCGTGGGTGCCGTCGAAGTGCGCCTCCAGCTCAGAGGTTTGCTTGAGGTCCTCCACTGTGTCCGGCAGGCGCCGGGGCTCGGCAATCGTCCTGACGCCTTGCGCCTGGTTTTGCGCGTGCAGCAGGTTTTTGGCCTGCTGCTGTTGGCGTTCCAGCAGTTGCGGCAGGCCTGTTGCAATGACGTCGTCGGCGACCGGAACCAGGGTTTGGCTGAGCTGATTTTTCCAGTCGCGCGGCAAGCTTTTTTCGACTGTCAGTGGCAGGCTCTGCATCAACTGCTGGGCGCTGTCGGGTTCATCGCTGATGCGTTGGCGCAGGGTTTCAAACGCCTTGCCTGGGCTGTCGAACGCCTCAAAACCATCGCGAGGGGTATACAGCACTGCCAGGCCTTGTTGTTCGCCGGGCTGTAATGTCCTGTCCACATCGGCCGTGTCGAAGCGACGCTGTGCCGATGAACCATCGCTGCTGGTGATGATAAAGGCGCCGGCCAGCAGGGTGCCGGTGGGCTGCGGCGTATCGAGCCTGAGCGGATACACCCCCGGCCGCTCGCCATCGTTCATGGTGCTTTCCCGAGCTGCCAGGGTAGGGTGCTCAATGGCGGTGTCGATCAGCGCCTTGGCAGCCGGTGCCAGGGTGCCGTCTTCCACCCGCAAGGCCGCCAGCGTGGACAGCATTTCCCGATGAGTACCCAGCAGTTGATCCTGCGCCGACTCAAGATCGTCTGCGTCAGCACGGGGTTCGGTCCAGAAGCGCGCAATGCTCGAAGGCACCTGGTGGTCGATGCTCGGTTGCCGATCTATCAGTGCCTGAATCTTCTGACTCAGTGCCTGGTATTGGTTGAGCAGCAGGCGCTGGTCGGTGATATGCAAGCCGTTCAGCAGGTCTGTACGAATCGCGCCGACGGGGCTGATGCCCGCCACATGAGCAGGCGTTGGCGATGATGCGCTGACAGGGCTTGCGGCAGGCGTGTGTATGTCCAGAGCAGCAACGTCCCGGCGCAGGCGGGGGTGGGCGATACCTATAGGCAAGGGTCTGACTCCAACAGCGTTGGCCCATGCTTCCTGACGACAATTGGGGGGAATCTTTCCTTGGTGGGCTTGCTGTATGTGAGATGCGGATCTCGGATGGTTCCGACTGATGCGGGGAAAAGAAACTCTAAAGATTTACCGCTCGTTTGCCGACGGGCAAGCGAGCGGCCGACGCGATCAGCGGTGCTCGTAGCCTGGACCACCGCCATAGTGATGGTCATGCCAGCCGCCGCCCCCACGCGGGAAAAAGAAGCAGCCGCTCAAGGTCAACATGGTCAGCAAGGGGATCAGCAGGGCGATTCGGCGCAGCATGTCTACATCCTCCGGGGTATTCACAAGATCGAACAGGCGCGGAACGAGCCAAAGCTTTTCATCGCCTGTAACATGAGACCTTGCCGTCCCCGGTCCATCCCCGTTTTCGGGTAGGTGCTTGGCATGCGCGGCGATACACAGTGGATACATTCTTAAAGGTGCAGGAACTCGTCATGACCCAAAAGCAACGTCTGAAATATTCGATTCTGATTGCCCTGGCCGTGCTGGCCTCGATGTTCGGTCTGTCCTACCTGCAGAACATTGGCGTGATCAGCGAAAAAACCTTCCAGTACCTGGCCATTGCGATTGCCGTGGTGGTGGTCGTGATCAACGGCATCATGCGTCGCAAGGTCAAGCCGCACTTCTGATGAACGCGTGATTCAGACGCGTCCCTCAAGCACTTTGGCAGCCTCTTCGTGGAGGCTGTAGCTCTTGTCGGCATTGAGGGTAATCACGCCCTCGCTGCACAGGCGCTTGAGCACCTCGCGCACACTGAGGAACGACAGCGGGATGCCCAGTTCCAGCAAATGGCCGTGCACGCCGCGCACGCCAAGGGTGCGCTGGTTGCCGGCCGCGGTGAGCAGGGCGTCGATGACCTTCAGACGAATCAGGCTGGTACGCAGGCCGAAACACTTGAGCAAATGGCGTATGCGCTGGTTGCCCTGCTGTTCCGGCGTTTTGCCGAACCCTTGCGGGCCGCTGCCGAAACCGGCCTCGGCGGTTGATGAGTGTCCATCCGTGGGCGCTTGTGGGTTGTACATGCAAAACTCCTTATCAGAGCCTGATCAGGAAAATGATGGTGCTCTTATTCAATAAGACGAACGAACGAGCAAAATCATGAAGTGCAGGATGTAGAAAATTTGTCGGTATCGGATTTGTCACACTGCGCTGGACAGGAATAAACCTGCCACGCGGCTAAATTATTCCCGGTGGGTTGCGTCCTAACGGTGGGGCAGTTGTCCCTATCGAGGGTGTTCAATTGACTGTGGAGTCGGCGTGATTATTTCCAACGGGTTGTCCAGGGTATGCGTGGCAGGGCTGTTGCTCGGGTTGAGCCTGGCGGCATCGGCGCGCGAGCAGGTGACGCAGGCGTCGGCCGAGATTCGGCGTACCACCTATGGTGTGCCGCACATCCGCGCCGACGATGAGCGCGGTCTGGGTTTTGGCATCGGCTACGCGTATGCCCAGGACAATCTGTGCCTGCTGGCCAATGAAATCGTCACGGTGAACGGCCAGCGCTCCAGGTTCTTCGGCCCCGAGCAGGTCACCCTGGAAGAGCGCAACAATCTCGCCAGCGATGTGTTCTTTACCTGGCTCAACACGCCTAGCGCGGTGGAGGCATTCTGGAGCGCGCAAACGCCGCAGATCCGCCAGCGTATCGAAGGCTATGTGGCAGGCTTCAACCGTTATCTGAAAGAGCAGGGCGCACCGGCGCAGTGTCAGGCGGCGTGGGTGCGTCCGCTGGTCAAGGAAGACCTGGTCAAGCTGACCCGCAGGCTGCTGGTGGAAGGCGGTGTCGGCCAATTCGCCGAGGCCTTGGTTGGCGCGACGCCTGCGCAAGCCACTGCCTCTGTGCAGCCGAGCGCGAAGGCGTTCGAACTGGCTGCGGCGCACCAACAGCGTTTCACCCTTGATCGAGGCAGCAACGCGGTGGCGGTCGGTCGGGATCGCTCATTCAATGGGCGCGGCATGCTGCTGGCCAACCCGCATTTCCCGTGGGTGGGCGGCATGCGTTTTTACCAGATGCACCTGACCATTCCCGGCCAGCTGGATGTGATGGGCGCGGCGCTGCCGGGCTTGCCGGTGGTGAATATCGGCTTCAACCAGCACGTGGCGTGGACGCATACGGTGGACACCTCCAAGCATTTCACCCTGTATCGCCTGACCCTCGACCCCAAGGATTCTACGCGTTACCTGCTCGACGGCAAATCGTTGCCCCTGGATAAAACCACGCTGACGGTACAGGCCAAACAGGCCGATGGCAGCCTCAAGGATGTCGCCCATACGGTTTACAGCTCGCAGTTTGGTCCCATTGTGCAGTGGCCCGGCAAGCTGGACTGGGACAGTCATTACGCCTACAGCCTGCGCGACGCCAACCTCGGCAACGACCGCGTGCTACAACAGTGGTACGCGATGAACCGTGCTGGCAGCCTCGACGAACTGCAAAGCTCGGTGCACACCCTGCAAGGCATTCCGTGGGTCAACACCCTGGCCGCCGATGACCAGGGCCAGAGCCTGTACATGAACCTGTCGGTGGTGCCCAACGTCAGCGCCGCCAAGCTCGCGCACTGCAGCGACCCCCGCGCCGGCCTGCAAATGATCGTGCTCGACGGCAGCCGCAGCGCCTGCGCCTGGGACATCGACCCGCAAGCCGCACAACCGGGCATCTTCCCGGCCGCCCAACTGCCGCAACTGCAACGCAGCGACTACGTGCAGCATTCCAACGACTCGGCCTGGATGGCCAATCCCAAGGCACCGCTCACCGGCTTCTCCCCGGTGATCAGCCAGGACAACATCGGCCTGGGCCCTCGTGCGCGTTTCGCCCTGCAGCGCCTTCAATCGCTGGAGAAACAACCGATCACCGTTGGTGAGCTGCAAAACATGGTCATGGACAACGAGGTGTACCTGGCGGGCCAAGTCATGCCTGACCTGTTGGCGTTCTGCGCCGAGCACCTGGGCAAGGATGCCGCCGCGCTCCAGCCACTGTGCAACAGCCTGAAAACCTGGGACCAACGCGCCAACCTCGACAGCGGCCTGGGCCTGGTGCATTTCATCAACCTGGTGGAACACCTGCAGCAGATCCCCGATGCCTGGCGCGTCGCCTTCGACCCGGCCCACCCGCTGACCACCCCAAGCGGCCTGGCTATCGACCGCGCGCCCGTGGCCAAAGCCCTGCGCGAAGCCATGCTCGCCTCCAGCGCCGCCGTCGACAAACTCGGCCTGAAGCGCTGGGGCGACCTCCAGGTTTCCGGCCAAACCCCCATCCATGGCGGTCCGCAAGAGCTGGGCATCTACAACGCCATGCAAACCGTGCCCCGCGCCGACGGCAAACGCGAAGTCGTCAGCGGTACCAGCTATCTGCAAATCGTCAGTTTCGACGACAAAGGCCCCCAGGCGGTAGGCATACTGGCGTTCTCCGAATCCAGTAACCCTGACTCAAAATACGCCAAGGACCAGACCCGGGCGTTCTCCGAGAAACAGCTGCGCCCACTGCCTTTCACCGAAGCCCAGATCAAGGCCGACCCGCAGTACCAGACGCAACGGGTGAAGGAGTAGGGCGCGCACGCAACCCCTTGATGCCAATGCGAAATATTTTTGAAATCAAGGGGTTGCGGGCAAAAGCAAATAAGTACATAATGGCGCCCATCGAACGCAATGAAGCATTAAAAACCTTAATGTATTCAATGAGTTAGGTAAGTTAGAGTAGAGGCGCGCTTCACAGAGCCCACTCAAGTTTGTATGCGGTGAGTGCCGGCAACACAGGCATTGATCGTTTGAGGCCGAGTAGCAAAATGGTTATGCAGCGGATTGCAAATCCGCCTACGCCGGTTCGATTCCGACCTCGGCCTCCACTCTTGAAAACCCCGTAGATTAGCGTCTACGGGGTTTTTTATTGCCTGTAAAAAACTGGAAGGTGCATCTACGCAAGGATCAGGACTGAGAACATCAAATGTGGGAGGGGGCTTGCCCCCTCCCACATGGGGGTCACCATTCGTCTATCAACCGGCACTCTGCCTGCCATGGCGTTTCTGAATATCAAGCGCGGATATCCCGGGCGTATGACGGAGAGCCAGCATGTACATCAACGAGAATGCCCCAGGTAACCTGTCCCAGCAGGCAGTCACTCGTAGCACCGATAACGAAACAGGCCACGATCCGAAGCGTGATGAGGACAATATTCCGCTACCGCCGGACGACGACGCGCCGTTGGAGGAGGATATGTCGGATGTGGATGCGGCCGATTCGGTGGCGAGTGAGCATCCGGATAACTAGTGATTGATTCAAGCTCATGAACCCGGCCTGGCGCCGGGTTTTTTTGCGGTGCAGAACGCCCCGGCCACCGTTTCATCAAATCCTGAATCAGTAGTTTTCGACGAATGACGCGTCTAGATCAAGGGTTCTGGCCCAGGAAGGGTTGTCACCTACGCCCTGGCCGACTACCCTGAAATTGTTTGTATTGTTACAAACAATTTCGGTGTGGCTGTTTTCCGGTCACACGGCTTCAGGATGAGGAACGAAAAATGTTTTCACACGAAGGTACCGCGCTAGAGCTTTTAACCCTGGTTTTCGGCGTGACGGCTCTACTTCTGGTGATATGGTCTGTCCACCACCAATACGAACTCAGGGCGCGAAAGCGTGTAAAAAAACAACAAGCTGAGGGCGGCCAGCATTCAACGCAACACCGCTGATTGGCCCAATGCAGCGTTGCGGCTGGTCTCAGCCAGCCGCTTCAGAGCGATTGATTCGCTGCTCTTTGACTTCATTCGCGTAGTCCTCAAGGCGTTTCTGCTGCACAGCCAGCAGTTCGCATACTTTGATCAGCAGCGCCGCTTGATTACCCGCCTTGCCGTCGGCCGCCATGGCCGTCAGTTCAACCACCGACCAGCCGATCACTGCGCCGGCATCTTCAAGGTCGTAGAACAGTTCCTGCTGCGCAGTCCTGGGACCGCCGAGATCGTCTATCAAAGCGTCCATTCTGTGTATCCGGAAAAAATCACGGGCAAAGAAAAGCCCGCGATGGGGGAGCGGGCTAAAAGGTGTTCATGTAGGAGCTGGGGTAACTTTAGGCGTGCGTCTGTGAAAGCTTCGTGAAACCCATGTCGTCAAAGTGTATTCCTCGATCCAGTGCCAGCTGTATGGGGCGATAAACCGCACAACCCTCTACTGTCGCAGGACATCAACCCCCGCTTGGATGCCGCGCCATGTTCATGTCCACCAGTCTTCTGTCAGCCTTTGTGCTGTTCGCTTTCGTGTCTTCGATCACCCCAGGGCCCAACAACACCATGTTGCTGGCCTCTGGCGTGAATTTCGGCTTTCGCCGTTCTATGCCCCATGCGCTGGGCATCAGTATTGGCTTCATGGTGCTGGTAATTTGTGTGGGGCTGGGCCTGGGCGAAGTGTTCAAGCTGTTCCCGTGGGCGTACACGCTGTTGCGCTATGTCGGTGCCGCTTATCTGCTGTACCTGGCCTGGAAGATCGCCAACGCCGGCGGCATGGCGGACAGCGATGACGAACAGGGCAAGCCGATGACCTTTCTCGGCGCCGCGGCCTTCCAGTGGGTCAATCCCAAGGCGTGGATCATGGCACTGGGCGCGATCACGACCTATACGCCGGCCGAGGGCTACGTGACCAACGTGCTGGTGATTGCCCTGGTGTTTGCCGTGGTCAACCTGCCAAGTGTGTGCGTGTGGGTCGGCTGCGGCAGCGGCTTGCGCAGTGTATTGCGCGAGCCGCGCTGGTTGCGGGCGTTCAACTGGACCATGGCGGGGTTACTGGTGCTGTCGTTGTATCCGATGCTTGTTGTGGGGTGACAGCCCCACTAGACCGGGGAGATAGTCGCCAGCAAACCGATGCCGATGGTCAATACCAGGAAACCGAACAGGAAAATAGCCATCTTGGTCATAAGGCCTCCAAAGGGAAGGGGACGACAGGAATGTCGGATGGCGCCATTGTCCGCTTCAGGCGGTTTTCGATACAGAGGCAGATGGCGCGAAAAAAACCGTATCAGATGGCGCGCCAGCGCCTGGGTCACAGGTTTTCAGGCGCCACCGGTTTTTGCTGATCAGCGGCAGGGAGTGAGACAGCTGCCGCGTTTGCCCCTAAGATAGCGCCCACTGCATCAACAATAAGAGTGGGCCAACCCTCGATGGAAAGACGCCAGTTCAGCGGTGGCATGAAGGGTAAGAACCTGCGCTACCTCAATGACAACTCCCAGCAGACGGCGGCGGTCACCCGCATCGGCTTCCTGCTGCTCGAACACTTCTCGCTGCCTGCCTTCACCCAGACCCTCGACACGCTGGTCACCGCCAACCTGCTGCGCCCCGAGCTGTTTGCCACACGCACGTTCGGTTGGGACGAGCGTGAGATTATCAGCGACCTGGGCCTGGTCATCCGTCCCGATGCGCGCCTGGAACCGGGCGTGTTGCAGGCGTTGGACCTGCTGGTGATCTGCGGTGGGTTTCGCACCGAACTCAAGGCCAGTGAAGACTTCATCCACATCCTGCGCGCCGCTGCCGAACAGGGCATCGGGCTTGCCGGCCTGTGGAACGGCTCGTGGTTTCTCGGCCGCGCCGGGTTGTTGCACGGCTACCGTTGCGCCATCCACCCGGAGCACCGCCCGGCGCTGGCGGAGGTGTCCAAGGCCGCGCAGGTGACCAGCGAGCCCTACGTGATCGACCGCGACCGCCTGACCGCTTCCAGCCCCTCGGGCGCCTTCCATATGGCCCTGGACTGGATCAAGAGCCTGCACGGCAAGGCGTTGGTCGAAGGCATCGAAGACATCCTCGCCTTCGAAGAGTCGCGCTACCGACGCATCAAGCCGACCGAAAACGTCTGCGTCAGCGCACCGCTGCGCGAAGTGCTCAAATTGATGGACGCCAACCTGGAAGAACCCCTCGAGCTCGACCAGCTCGCCGTCTACGCCGGCCGCTCGCGTCGCCAGCTGGAACGCCTGTTCAAGGAGCAACTGGGTACCACCCCGCAGCGCTATTACATGGAGTTGCGCGTGACCGAAGCGCGGCGCCTGTTGCAGCACACCGAGCTGTCGCAGGTGGACGTGCTGGTGGCCTGCGGGTTTGTGTCACCGAGTCATTTCAGCAAGTGCTACAGCGCGTATTTCGGCTATCGGCCCTCCAAAGAGAAGCGGTTGGTCAAATAAAAAGGCTTTATCAGAACCGCTCCAGTCGATACGCCTGCAATCCCGGCACCTCCTCACCGCCTGCCAGCCCGGCGATTTTTTCCGCCGTCACCGCTGCCTGGGTCAACCCTAGATGCTGATGACCAAACGCAAGCAGCACCTTGGCGTCGCACACTCGGTCGATGATCGGCAGTGAGTCCGGGAGGGAGGGCCGAAAGCCCATCCATGGCGTAGCGTCGGCAGCGTCCAGCGGCTGGCGGAACAGGCCGTCGCTCAAGCGGTGCAACTGCCACGCCCGCTGCATGTTGGCCGGACGTTCCAGGCCGGCGAATTCCACGGTGCCGGCCAGGCGCAGGCCGTCGGCCATGGGGGTCATGATGAATTTGCGCTCCAGTGAGGTGACGGCGAAGGGCAGGCGCTGGTGTTCGTGGGGCAGCATCAGGTGATAGCCGCGTTCGGTGTCCAGCGGCACGCGTTTGCCGGTGAGGGCGGCAGTCAGCGCCGCCGAGTGGGCACCGCAGGCGATGAGGACCTGGCGCGCCGTCACTGCGCCTTTATCGGTCATCAATGAAACGCCGTCATCTTCGACACGGCCATCCACGACGCGCCGTTGCAGGAATGTCACGCCAAGGGCCTTGGCGGCGCTCACCAACTCGCTCACTACCTGGTACGGGTCGAGGAAATGCCCCGTAGCGGGAAAAAACAGACCGCCCCGTATCGCCTCGCCCAACTGCGGCGCCGCCGTGTGCACGGCTTCAGCGGACCAGAACGCAACCGGCACGCCTTGTTGCTGCATCCGTTGTTGCAAGGCATCCAGCGCCGTGCGGGATTCGGCGTGCTCGTAGACCAGCAGCGAACCCTCTTCGCGCAGCAGCTGCGGTTGCCCGATAGAGCGCAACAACCGCTGCCACGCGCCCAGGCTGGCTTCGTTCAGCGCGCGAATGCCGGCGACGGTGCGCCGGTAGCGTGTCGGTCGCAGGTTCAGCAACAAGCGCACGAACCAGGGCAGGGCGCGGGGCAGGTAGGTCCAGTCCAGGCGCAGCGGGCCCATGGGGTCGAACAGCATGGCCGGCAGGCGCTTGAGAATCGACAGGTCGGCGATGGGAAAGACCTGCTCGGTGGCCAGGTGCCCGGCATTGCCATAGGACGCGCCCATGCCGGGCGCTTGCGCGTCGATCACCAGCACTTGCCGTCCTTGTCGCGCCAGTTGCAAGGCGCAGGCAACGCCGATGATGCCGGCGCCGACCACGACGATGTCGGCTGAGTGGGGGTTGGCCATCGCTAAAGCCGGGGCTACTGCGTAGCCAGCGGGAGCAAGCTCCCTCGCCACAGGGATCAAGCGACATTCTGCTCGGCCGACCAGTTGGCGTACCACTGGCGGAACAGTGCGTACTGCTGCTCGGCATAACGGCGCTGAGCGTCGCTGAGCACATCGGTTTCGTTGAAGTGCAGGGCATAGCCCTGGTCGCCGTTGAGCACCATCAGGTGCTTGTAATACAGCACCAGGTCGCAGCCTTCGTCGAACGAGGACAGTACCGCCAGTGCGGCTTCCAGCTCGCGGGCCTGGCGCCGGGCCTTGGCATCGCCCCTGGCGGCCAGTTTGCTCAGCGCCACCAGTTGCAGCACTTCCCGTGGCAGCGCATTGCCGATGCCGGTGATGGCGCCGGTGGCATTGCAGTTGACAAAACCGTGCACCACCTGGGTATCGACACCCACCATCAGGGTCACGTCGTCGTCCTGGGAAGTAATATTTTCCGCCGCATAACGCAGGTCGGCGGCGCCGCCGAATTCCTTGAAGCCGATCAGGTTCGAGTGCTCGCGGCGCAGTTCGAAGAAAAGATCGGCGCGGGTGGCAAAACCGTAGTACGGGCTGTTGTAGATCACCGCCGGCAGGTTGGGCGCCGCCTTGAGGATCGCCGCGAAGTGGGCCTTTTGCGCGGTGGCCGAGGCGCCACGGGACAGCACGCGCGGAATCACCATCAAGCCATGCGCGCCAACCTTGGCCGCATGCGCGGCGTGAGACACGGCCTCACGGCTGTTGACCGCGCCGGTGCCCACAATCGTCGGTACGCCGGCGGCCACCAGGCGCGCCACGCCTTCCTGGCGTTGGGCTTCGGTGAGCAGCGGCCAGTCGCCCATGGAACCGCAATACACCACGGCGCTCATGCCGATATCGATCAGTTCGCGGCCCTTGGCCACCAGGGCGTCGAAGTCCGGTTGGCGCGCGGCGGTGCAGGGCGTCATCAGGGCGGGCATGCAGCCGGTGAAGATGGTGTCGCTCATGGTGCTGACTCCTTGGTACTTGAGTATGAGGAAGGGCTCAGATGCCCCAGGCAAAAGGGTCCTGCTCGTCGATCAGCAAGATGCTGTCGGCGGTCATGTGGGCGCGGCCGGTGATGAACGGGCGTATGCGTTCGCCGTCCCATTCATAGCGGGCCAGGAATCGGCTGCCGGTGATGCTGGCCTGCACCCAGGGCTCATCGGGGCCGAGCTTGCCGTCGGCCGCCAGGCAGGCGAGCTTGGCGCTGGTACCGGTGCCGCAGGGGGAGCGGTCATAGGCCTTGCCGGGGCACATCACGAAATTGCGGCTGTCGGCGTCGGCGTCATCGGCGAACAGTTCGATGTGGTCGATCAGCGCGCCGTCTTCGCCATGGATGCCCTGGGCTTCAAGGGCCCTGAGCATGGCCCAGGTGTAGTCGGTGAGGGCGTCGACGTTGTTCATCTGCAGCGCCTGACCGTGGTCGGACACCAGGAAAAACCAGTTGCCGCCCCAGGCAATATCCCCCACCACCGCGCCGTGCCCGGGCACCTGCACCTCGACGTGCCGGCGATAGCGATAGGCGGGGACGTTGCGCAGAGTCACCGTGCCGTCGGCCTGCAGCGTGGCCGCCACCGGACCGACCGGTGTATCGAGGCTGTGCACGCCCGGCTCGATCAGCCCCTGGTAGTGCAGCGAGGCAACCAGGCCGATGGTGCCGTGTCCGCACATGCCCAGATAACCCGCGTTGTTGAAGAAGATCACGCCACAGGTCGCGCCCGGGGTGACCGGCGCGCAATACAGCGCGCCCACCAGCACGTCGTTGCCGCGCGGTTCCAGCAGGCAGGCGCGGCGCCATTGATCGTGATGCGTGCGCAGGTCGTCGAGCTGATCGGCGATTGTGGCGCCGGCCAGTGTGGGGAAGCCATTCATGATCAGGCGCGTGGGTTCGCCGCCGGTGTGGGAGTCGATAACGTGCAGGCGTTTCATGCAAGGCTCCATCAGTGGGTGGCCGGAGAAAGTGCGGTGCTATCGTGAACCCCATGAACGGGCGGCGATTGATGGTTTGCATCGGGATGGATGACGAATTCAGCACAGTTTCAGCGCTCGACAGTGTGTCGGGCCTGGGGCAATCTGCTCGGCGTCGGGGTCGGAAACGGGCGATTAAGTCATGGTGCAGCACGTGTTTGCGCGTCTCTTGCAGGGCAGTCGCCCCCACAGCATCGAGCAGTTGCTGACGGGCGCGGCGCAGCTGTTGCCGTTGCTGGACGTGCTCCCCAACGCGGCGATTTTCATCAAGGACATCGAGGCCCGCTACGTGCTCGCCAACCGCACCCTGGTGCAGCGCTGCGGCCTGCGGCACCTGCAACCGCTGCTGGGCAAGACCAGCGCCGAAGTGTTCCCGGCGCAACTGGGGCCGGGCTATACCGAACAGGACCGGCGGGTGCTGCAACAGGGGCTGGTGCTGGAAGACCAGCTTGAGCTGCACCTTTACGGCAGCCGCGAACCGGGCTGGTGCCTGACGCACAAATGGCCGTTGTATAACGATGGCGGCGCGATCATCGGCCTGGCCGGCATCTCGCTCGACCTGCAATCGGCCAGCCAGACCCATCCCGCCTACCAGCGCCTGGCGGCGGTGGACGAATATATCCGTGCTCACTTCAACCGCCGTGTCACCCTCGGTGAACTGACGCGCCTTGCTGGCATTTCCGTGGCGCAGCTGGAACGCTACTGCAAGCGCGTGTTCCACCTTACGCCCCGGCAAATGATCCAGAAGGTGCGGCTCGAGCATGCCCATCGATTGCTGCACAGCGAACTGCCGATTACTGAAGTCGCGTTGCAGTGCGGCTATACCGACCACAGCGCGTTCACCCGCCAGTTCAAGGCGTCGACCGGGTTCACGCCCAGGCAATACCGGCAGGCCACGCAACAGGTGTGGGAGGGGGATTGCTCCCGATAGCGGCCTCAGAGCCGACCGGGATTTTTTGTCGATCCTGGCCCAAATGTGGGAGGGGGCTTGCCCCCGATGGCGGCCTCTGGGCCGACCAGGATGTTGGATCGGACCGAGTACATATCCGTTTCTGCGGTCACGGCTGCTATGGGTTCCGCTTTTACAGCGGCTCACTTTTGAAAAGCCGGAATGCCGGCCCAGTCAAAAGTAAGCAAAACGCTCTTGCCCCACCACTCGGCACCTCGCTTGGGCTCGGTGTGCCCGAACGCAGGCTTGAATCCGTGGGCCGCCGCAATGGGCCATCCCTGGCCCAGTGCGGCTAACCCGGCGTCCTGCCGGGTTACCCACGGATTCAAGCCTGCGTTCGGCCAGCGTGGTTTAACGGGGCGCCTAAGATCAAAAGCCAGATCAAGAGCGACTCGCTTCGCATCGTGGTTACCGTCGGCTGCTACGGTCTGGAAAGTTGTGTAGATACCTATGCCCCGATAACACTATGCCCCGATAGCAGGCAGCCAGACAGCGATGTGTAAGCTGACACACTGCAATCGGGGGCAAGCCCCCTCCCACATTGGACCGAGGCGTGTCAGTTGGGATGCCGTCACTGGGGCAAGCGCCTCCCAGATTTGGATAGGGATCTGCATCCCGATGCAACGAATCGCCCCGGTCGTCGCTCCTATGCTTACGAATCACCTTTAACGACCACAGGTATCAGGCTTATGACGGCGGCGGACAACGATCATGTGAATTGGCTGGTGCAACAGTCCATGCTGAACGCGGCGCGCCAGCGCGCCAAGCTCTATTCGGGGCAGGGACGGATGTGGCAGCAACCCTTCGCACAAACGCGCCCGCGTGACGCTTCAGCCCTGTCATCGGTATGGTTCACGGCATATCCGGCGTCGATCGTGACCCGCGAAGACGGCACGGTGCTGGAAGCGCTGGGGGACGAAACCTTGTGGCATGCGTTGTCGAAAATCGGCATCCAGGGCATTCACAACGGGCCGCTGAAAAAGTCCGGCGGTTTGTCCGGTACCCGACACACGCCGACCATCGACGGCAACTTCGACCGCATCAGCTTCGACATCGACCCGCAACTGGGCACCGAGGCGCAGTTGCAGGCGCTGACGCGCATGGCCGCTGCGCACAACGCGGTGATCATCGACGACGTGATCCCCTCGCACACCGGCAAGGGCGCGGATTTTCGGCTGGCGGAAATGGCCTATGAAGACTATCCCGGCCTGTATCACATGGTCGAAATCCGCGAAGAAGACTGGGCGCTGCTGCCCGACGTCGCCGAAGGCCGCGATGCGCAGAACCTCAGCCCGCCGCAGGTGGACGCACTGCGCGACAAGCACTACATCGTCGGCCAATTGCAGCGGGTGATTTTCTTCGAGCCCGGCGTCAAGGAAACCGACTGGAGCGCCACGCCCGTGGTGGTAGGTGTCGACGGCAAGCCGCGCCGCTGGGTGTACCTGCATTACTTCAAGGAAGGGCAGCCGTCGCTGAATTGGCTCGACCCGTCATTCGCCGCCCAGCAGATGATCATCGGCGACGCGCTGCACGCCATCGATGTGATGGGCGCCAAGATCCTGCGCCTGGACGCCAACGGCTTTCTCGGCGTGGAGCGCAAGCTCGACGGCAGCGCCTGGTCGGAAAGCCATCCGCTGTCGATCACCGGCAACCAGTTGCTGGGCGGTGCGATTCGCAAGGCCGGTGGTTTCAGCTTTCAGGAACTCAACCTCACCGTCGACGATATCGCCTCCATGTCCCACGGCGGCGCCGACCTGTCCTATGACTTCATCACCCGGCCGGCCTACCAGCATGCGTTGCTGATGGGCGATGCCGAGTTCCTGCGCCTGATGCTGCGCCAGATGCACAGCCTCGGCATCGACCCTGGCTCGCTGATCCACGCGCTGCAGAACCACGATGAACTGACCCTGGAACTGGTGCACTTCTGGACCCTGCATGCCCATGACAGCTTCATGTTCCAGGGCCAGACCTTCCCCGGCAACATCCTGCGCGAGCATATCCGCGAGCAGATGTACGAACGCCTGACCGGCGAACACGCGCCATATAACCTTAAGTTCGTCACCAACGGCGTGTCCTGCACCACCGCCAGCATCATCACTGCGGCCCTGGGCATTCGCGACCTGGACGCGATCACCGCAGCCGATGTGCAGCAGATTCGCCAGATCCATTTGCTGCTGGTGATGTACAACGCCATGCAGCCGGGGGTGTTTGCGCTGTCCGGTTGGGACCTGGTGGGCGCCTTGCCGTTGGCCGCCGAAGAGGTCGGGCATTTGATGGCCGATGGCGACACGCGCTGGATTCATCGCGGCGCCTACGATCTGGTTGACCTCAACCCCGACGCCGAACTGTCGGCCGGGCAGATGCCGCGTTCCAGAAGTCTGTATGGCAGCTTGAACAGCCAGTTGCAGGACCCGCACTCCTTCGCCTCGCAATTGCAGAAGATCCTCGGCGTGCGCCGCGCCTATGACATTGCCGCCAGCCGCCAGATTCTGATTCCGGACGTCGAGCACCCGGGCCTGCTGGTCATGGTGCACGAGTTGCCGGCAGGCAAGGGCACCCAGATCACGGCGCTGAACTTCGGCGCGACGCCGATCACCGAATCCCTGCACCTGCCCAACATCGCACCGGGGCCGGTGGTGGACATCATCAATGAGCGAGTGGAAGGGGATTTGACCGAGGAGGGCACCTTTACGATTACGCTGGATGCCTATGAAGGACTGGCACTGCGGGTGGTGAGCAGTACGCCGATGTAACTGCGGTAAGGGCGGTCTCTTACACGCCGGGTTGAAGGACGTTTTAATATCGTTCAACCCGGCGAGTGTGCTGAGGGGACAGCGTCAGAGGATCAGCGATGCTTGTTCTTGTGTTTATGCTTGTTGCCTTTGTGTTTCCCGCCGTCATCCCCCAGGTTGTTGCCCACCGCACCGCCGGCGGCGCCACCGAGGCCTGCGCCGATGGCCGAACCGGTGCTGCCGCCCAAGTGATTGCCGATCACTGAACCACCCGCAGCGCCAACTCCGCCGCCCAGTGCCGCTTCCGCTCGATTGCCTTTGCGCGCGCCCACCGCGCTGCCGGTCGCACCGCCTACACCGGCGCCTATGGCCGCACCGGTCGAGCCACCGAGCTGCCCGCCCACGACATTGCCCAGCACGCCGCCGACACCGCCGCCCAGCGCGGCGGTGCCATCTCCGGCGGCCAAGGCGCCTTGGGAGATCAGGATGCCCAATGCCAGGGCTGGGAGAGTCATTTTCATTTTTTATACCTCAAGGGCTGTCTCAGGCGCTCACGGGGTAAAGCACGCCTGTGTTGAGATTAGAGCACAGGCGCTGACCCCGCCGTTCCTGCGACAGCGATATCGGCAAAGAAAAATTTTTCTCAGCCCTATTGAAAACCTTTTGAGCGTCCATAAATGTTTGATCACGCGATGCCGAATGCGGGTCGCGTGCTAAATCACTTGGAGAAACTCAGGAGATTTTAAAATGGCTACTACCCTTTCGTTGGCCCCACTGTTCCGTCAATCGGTGGGCTTTGATCGTTTCAACGACCTGTTCGAGTCGGCGCTGCGCAGCGAGGCTCCGAATTCCTATCCACCTCACAACGTGGAAAAGCACGGTGATGACGCCTACCGGATCGTCATCGCAGTGGCTGGCCTGACCGAGGAGGATCTGGATATCCAGGTCGAACGAGGCGTATTGACGGTTTCCGGCGGCAAACGCGAAACCGACGAGAAGGTCGCTTACCTGCACCAGGGCATCGCCCAGCGTGCTTTCCGGTTGTCGTTCCGCCTGGCGGATCACATCGAAGTGCGCGGCGCAGCCTTGAACAACGGGCTGCTGAGCATCGACCTGCTGCGCGAGGTGCCTGAAGAGGCCAAACCCAAGCGCATCATGATTGGTGGCGAAGCCAAGCCTGAGCTGCGTCAGGTAAGTTTGCAGTAACGCAATCGGCGGTAAGAAGGCGCTCTTCGGAGCGCCTTTTTTGCGTGACTGCCTGATGCGGTAAAAGTCAGGCAGCCGTGGCCGTGACGCGCTGACCCGGGATGGCAGCAATCAACTCACGGGTGTACGCGTTGCTTGGCTGGTTGAACAGTTGCTCCACCGAACCCTGTTCAACGACGTGGCCGTTGCGCAACACCAGCACCTGGTGGGCAAAGTTGGCCACCACCGACAAATCATGGGAAACCAGTACGTAGGCAATGCCCATTTCTCGCTGCAACTCTTCCAGCAAATCGAGAATGGTTGCCTGCACCGATACATCCAGCGCGCTGACCGGCTCGTCCAGCAGCAACAGGTCCGGTTTCAAGACAAGCGCCCTGGCGATGGCGACACGCTGGCATTGGCCACCGGACAGTTCGCGCGGCAGACGATCCAGGTAGCTGACGGGCAGTTGCACGCGAGCCATCATCTCCCGCGCCGCCTGCTCCAGGGCCGGCCCTTTGAGCAGGCCGAACGACACCAGCGGCTCGACGATGCTGTCGAACACGCTAAAGCGCGGGTCGAGGGCGGCAAACGGGTTCTGTTGCACCAGCTGCAGGCGTTGGCGCAGTGGACGGAAATCGCGCCAGCTCAGGTCGGTGACGTCTTGCTGCTCGAACCAGACCCGGCCCCGCGTCGGCTTTTCCAGGCCCAGGGCGATGCGCAGCGCGGTGCTCTTGCCCGAGCCGGACTCGCCGACAATCGCCAGCGTCTGGCCGGGGTACACCGCCAGGCTCAGATCTTCCAGCGCCACAAAGGTGCTGTCCTCACCCCTGATGCGGGGCAATGCGAACGTCTTGCCCACGTGTTGAAGGCTCAGGAGGGGGGTGTGCGATGGCTCAATGCGGGCCAGGGGTTCGCGACGCTTGGCGAACGCAGGCGCGGCGGCAATCAGTGCCCGGGTGTAGTCGTGTCGTGGCGCGCCGAGGATCTGGCGTGGCGAGCCTTGTTCGACCACTTCACCGTGCTGCATCACCAGGATCCGATCACCCCGGTCGGTGGCGACGCCCAGATCATGGGTAATGATCAACAGTGAAATCCCGCGCTCCCTGACCAGGCGTTGCAAATGGTCGAGGATCTTGCGCTGGACGGTGACGTCCAGGGCACTGGTGGGCTCGTCAGCGATGATCAAGCGCGGGTTGCCCGCCAGGGCAATGGCGATCAGTACGCGCTGGCGCATGCCGCCAGACAGTTGGTGGGGGTACTGGCGTGCGCGCAGCACAGGTTTATCGATGCCCACCTGCTGCAGCAGCTCGAGGATATCGGCATCGACGCCAGGGTAGCGTTTGCCCTTGGCGAGGATCAGCGCCTCGGCGATCTGTTGGCCGATGCGCAGGGTCGGGTTGAGGCTGACCATCGGGTCCTGGGGCACCAGGCCGATTGTGCGACCGCGCAGCCTGCGTTTCTGGCGCTCGCCGGCGTGGGTCATGTCGTTACCGTCCACCCATAACTGCCCGGCGCTGATCCGTGCAGTGTCCGGCAGCAGGCCGAGGATGGCATTGGCCAGGGTCGACTTGCCGGAGCCGGACTCGCCGACAATCGCCACCGTCTCGCCCGTGGCGATGGAGAGCGACAACCCGCGAATCGCCTGGTTGACCTGCGTGCCGCTACGGTAGCTGACACTGAGTTGCCGAATATCGACCAACGGGGCAGGGGCACTCATCGCTGCAACTCCTCGAACGTGCGGGCAATATGGTTGAGGCTGAACACCACGGCGACCAGGAACAGGCCGGGCAGCAGGGAAACCCACGGGGCGGTGATCAGGAAGTGGCGGCCGTTGGCGATCAGGGTGCCCCATTCCGCTGCCGGTGGCGCGGCGCCAAAACCGAGAAAGCTCAGACCGGCGGTGGCAAGGATCGCCGCACCAAAGTCCAGGGTCGCCAGTACCGCCACCGGCCCCCATGCGTTGGGCAGGATGTGCCGTAACAAGGTGCGTCCCCAGCTGGCACCGCCCAGGCGTGCAGCCTCGACGTAGGGCAAGGTCTTGACCCGCAGTACTTCGGCGCGGGTGGTGCGGGCAAACCCGGGAATGATGCCGACGCCCACGGCAATCGCCACCGGCACGGTGCCGAAGCCGATGGCCGTGACAATCGCCAGGGCCAGCAGCAGACCGGGCAGGGCCAGCAACACATCGACCAGGCGCATGATCAGCGCATCGATGCGGCCACCGGCAAAGCCCGACAATATGCCCAGCCCCAGGCCGCCCACCAGCGCGATACCCACGGCCAGGAACGCGGCGAGCACCGACAGGCTGGAGCCGAATACCACACGCGTATACAGGTCGCGTCCCAGCTCATCGGTGCCGAACCAATGGGTCAAGTCAGGCGGGCGCAGCTTGTCGATCGGGGCGGTGGCGTAGGGATCGAAGCTGCTCAACCCGTGCGGCACCACGGCCGCCAACAGCGCGAACAGGACGATCAGCAGCGCCAGGCTGAACCCGGGCCGTCGCAACAGTGGCAACACCACCGTCGTCGCGCGTTGCAGACGGCTTCGACGGCGCCACAGCCCGGCGTCGGCGCGGATGGCTTCGCGGCCCAGGGGTTGCTCGAAGATAGTCATGGGCTAGGACACCTTTGGCGTGTGAGAAATGCGCGGGTCGAGCAGCGGGTACAGCAGGTCGACCAACAGGTTCACGCAGACAAATGCGGCCGCCGACACCGCGACGATGGCCAGCACCACGGGGATGTCCTGGCGCAGTACCGCTTCCTGGGCCAGGCGGCCGATGCCGGAGCGGGCAAAGATGGTCTCGACCAATACCGCGCCGGACACGGTATTACCCACCTGCAAGCCGATCAGGGTGAGGATGGGCAGCGCGGCATTCTTGAACCCGTGGCGTGCCTGCACTTGACCACGGCTCAGGCCCTTGGCGTAGGCGGTGGCGATATAGGATTCTTGCCAGACGCCCTGAAAGCTGCGTTGCAGCACTTGGGCGTACACCGCCGCGCTGGGAATCGCCAGGGTGATGGCCGGCAACACCAGGCTTTCCATGCCCCGGCTGCCGGTGGCGGGGAACCAGCCAAGGCCAAAGGCAAATACCTGGATCAGCAGCAGGCCCATCCAGAACACCGGCACCGAAAATCCCAGCGACGGCAGCCGCGCCAGCGCCTTCTTCAACGGTTGCCAACGGATGTAAGCCGTCAGGTACGCCAGGCCGATCCCGCCCAGCAGCGACAGCACGATGGCCAGGCCTGCCAGGGACAAGGTCTGCGGCAGGCGCTCGGCAAGCAGTTCAGCCACCGGGCGGTTCAGCGATAGCGACTGTCCGAAGTCACCCCGCAGCGCCCCCAGCAACAAGTCGAAATATCGCTCGAACAGGCCTTTGTCCAGGCCGTAATAAGCCCGCGCTTTGGCCAGGTCTTGCACCGACAGCGAGTCGGCCTCCATGCCCGACGCGCTGAGCATGATCGACAACGTGTCGCCCGGCAGCAGATAAAGGATGAAATAGGTGATGCTGTAGGCGCCCCAAAGCACCAGCAGCGCCTGGCCGACGCGGCCGACAAGATAGCGGCTCATGGCGTGTCGACCTCGATATCGCCCAGCAGCGCAAAGCCTTCGGCGGTCCAGTGGAAGTTCTTTACCCTGGGCGAAGTGGCGGCCTGCCACACGCGTTCATACACGGGAAATGCGCTGCTTTGATCGATCAGCAGATCCTGCAGTTCGCCATAGGCCGCCGCGCGCTGCGGGCTTTGGGTCGCGGTGATACCGGCATCGAATAAACCCTTGGCTTTTTCCAGTACCGCCGGTTCATAGGTGTTGGTCGCCACGGTCGAGCTGTTGGCGCTGCGCGGATCCAGGATGGTTTGCAGGATGATCGGGTCGGCGCGGGTCATGTAGTTGAGGGTCAGGTCGTAGTTGCCCGCGGCGTTGTTGGCGACCCATTCGGCGCGCGTGACCACGCTGAGTTTCAGCTCGATACCGACCTTGCGCAGTTGGTCCTGGATCAGCACATCGCCGGCCGTTTCCGACGGGCTGATGTTGTAGCTCAGGCTCAGGCGCTTGCCGTTTTTTTGCCGATAACCGTCGGCGCCTTTGCTCCAGCCGGCCTGTTCCAGCAATTGCTCGGCGCCTGCTGGATCATAGGCCAGCTTGTTGCCCTGGCTTTTGAAGTACGGCGTGGTGACATCGAAGATGCCGTCCACCACTGGAAACTGCGCGTTGTAGACGGTGCTCGCGTAGCTGTTGCGGTCAAGTGACTTCTGGACGGCAAGGCGCACTTGCCGGTCGGCCAGGATGCGTGCGCCGCGGGTGTTGGGGTACAGGTTGAGCGCAGGCCCCGGCAGCGACCGGCTCTGGATGGTCGCGCCCTTGTACTGGAACAGCTTGAGGTCGACCTCCGAGAACGGGTTGCGCGGCCACAGGATGTCGGCCTTGCCTTGCAGGAACAGGCCGTTGCGCACGCTTTCTTCGGGGATGTAGCTGATGTCCACGGCGTCCAGGTGCGCTTCGCCCTGGTTTTTCATATTGGCCGAGGCCCACGCATAGCCTTTGCGCTTGGTCAAATGTGCGCCCACTTCCGGCGTGTAGCTGGACAACACGAACGGCCCGGTGCCGATGATCTTGCCCAGGGAGCGCTCTTTGGCGGTCAGCGCGTAGGAGGCGGGCGCGAGGATCGCCAGGTTGGTGGTTGAGGTGGCTTGCAGGAAACCCGCGTTGGGCTTGGACAGCACCAGCTTGACGGTGAGGGCGTCCACCACTTCGGCGTGGTCGTAACCGGCCAGGTACGTGGCGCCGAAGGTCGCCGGCAATTCAGTGGCCAGGGCCTTGTTGCTGTCGAACGCAGTCTTCACCGCCTGTGCATCAAAGTGCTCGCCATTGCTGAACGTGACGTCGTCGCGCAGGTGGAAGGTATAGGTCAACGCGTCATCACTCACTTCCCAGCGCTTGGCCAGCCAGGGAATGATCGTGCCGGTTTGCGGGTCCTGGTCGGTGAGCGATTCGGCGACGTTACGCAGCAGCACCCGGTGTTCCAGCCAATACACCTGGAACGGGTCGACGCTGACCAGGGTGGTGTTATCGCCGAAGAACGCGATGTTCAGGGTCTTGCCCGTTTGGCTGTCATTGCCGGGTGAGCACGCCGTGAGGCTGAGCGCGAGGGCGCAAGGGGCCAGCAGACGGCTCATCAAGTTGGAGGTATTCAATGGGAGGCCCTCAAGTGGCGATTGCGATGCGTGCACGGTGTGGATCAGAAGTCGTAAGCCAGCGTCTTGGCCCTCCGCCAAGTAGGGGGTCGGTCTTGATGCGAAGATATTCCTATAAAAAATCTTAGTGAAAGTATTTTTTGGAATAAGCTAATTATTAATTATTGGCATTTTATGAATGTTATAAAATCAGATAATTTTATTTTTTTGGGCGGCCCGGCACGGATCCGGTCGACATTCATTTTGAACCGCTTGCAGTGCTGGTTGCCGAAACTGTTACCACACGGAGGACACAGCCATGACCGAGGAAAAGCGCAAAGAACCCGAAGAGCAAACACCGGCGCACTCCACCGAAGAGGAGCGTGAGCGACTGAAGGATTTCAACAAGGATGGTATCCCGCCGGGGGCGTGCTGAAGCGCACGTCCTGTTTGAGTAGCCCACTCAGCGCTATGCGCAACCGCGCACTACCGAAAAGAGGTGATTTATGGTCAATGACAATAACGGTCCCGCAGCGCCCTATCCTGGACCGGACAAGCAAATGCCTGACCTGGGCGAAGGTCATGAGACAGGCCTGGATCAGGCTGAATCCGAGCCCAAGCAGGGCACTGGCGAGAAACCGGAAGATTGGAACCCGCCGCCTGGCAATCCCGGATCGGATCAGGACGCCCAGACCGAGCGTGACAATGGCGGTGCGAAGTAGCGCGTCGCACAAAATGACCACAAAAAAACCCGGCCGTACGCCGTAATGCCGTTCAGTTAAGCGTATATCGCCTCTGTAGGAGCGAGCTTGCTCGCGAAAAACGTCAACGATAACGCGTGTTTCCTGATTGAACGCGGCGCCTGTGAGTTTTTCGCGAACAAGAACTAGGCGTGCCTCGCTCCTACAAAAAACCTTAACTGAACGGCATTAGGCCGTACGCCGGTTTTTTTTGTTTGGCTCTAGGAAGTATCGCTACTCTCTGAGTGTCTGGGTATCGGCAGGCGTTACCCGGCAAGAGGATCAACTGTATGGCATTGACCACCCTGATACTGGATGCCCCCGGCCCGCCGTTACTGTTTGAGGAAGTCGATCGCTTTCTTGAACTGGGCCTGGGCGTCACGCTCAACCTGCACTATTTCGCCGACAAAGAGCACATTCGGCAGCACTACGGCACGCGCATTGACTATGCCGAGATCAACTGCCATGACGAACCTGGCTTTATTGCCGCCGTGAATCGGGCCGGGGGTTACAGCGTGTTCAAGACGCGCCTGAACATCCCCATCGGCGCCAGCCTGATCCGCGCCGCCACCTCGCCGGCGCTGGCCATGCCACTGCGTGCCATCGCCCAGGCCGGTGCGGGCGTCAATCATATTGATCGGCGCGAGTGTGAGCAGCGTGGCGTGGCGATCCTCAACACGCCGGGCTCCAACGCGATCGCCGTTGCCGAATATGTCGTGGCCCAGGCGCTGTTTCTTTCCCGCGACCTGGATGACTATAACGCCCAAACGCACAACGGCCATTGGGCAAAAGGCACCTTGGCACCTGCTCCCGAATTCGCCGAACTGACACTTGGGCTGGTGGGCACCGGCAGCATTGCCCGCCAGGTGGCGCGCAAGGCTGCGGCGCTGGGCATCAAGGTGATCGCCACCGGGTCCGAGCGTTTTACCGAACCGGTGGCGCACAGCCTTGGGCTTGAACGACGGGCAGGTCTTGGACAGTTACTGGCCGAGGCGGACATCGTCTCGATCCACGTACCGCTCACCCCGCAGACCCGAGGCTTGTTCGGCACGGCCGAGTTCCGGCAGATGCGCCAGGGCTCAATCCTCATCAATACCGCGCGCGGCGGAATCGTCGACGAGCACCAGTTGACCGCCTTTATGCGCGAGTTTCCCAGGCATATCAAAGCGGTGGCCATCGATACCTTCGCCCTGGAAAAAGACCGCTTCGACTCGCCATTGACCGCTATTGCCAATGCGCAACTGACGCCGCATATCGCCGGCAATACCACCACGGCAATCCGGACGGCATCGCGCCAGATTGTCGATAAGATCCACGCATTCAGTGCCGCCGCCACCGCGGGTTAACCTGCCGGACACAAGGCACGCCATCACGAAAACCGCCATTTCACCCGCCTCAACACCCTATGCGGCACCGACCCCTCGCCGATGACGGCTACCAGGTATTGCAGACGCCGCGTGGCTGATTGGACAGTGACGGAAGCCGCAGCGGCTGCGACTTCAGTTTGTGCTGGAGGGCGCCATTACCCTTCACTTACCGAGTCTTTTACGCACGTCGGTCACCATTGGGCCAACAGCTTCCACTGCATCCTTGAGCTGTTGCTCCGTCACGCCAAATTCTTTCGTCCAGTGCTTCACCTCCCAAGCTTCCGAGGTGTTCACTCGAGCACGGTCTTGCGGGCCACGGTTGTTCAGATCGTCAGACATATTCAGCTCCATGCGGATTGGCCTGGAAATGTCCAGGCGTCTGTCAATAGAACGTTAGTACAGGTTGGTAGTTCGGTCGAAATGCAGAGGTAGGATTTTCGTTCGTCAGCAAGCGGAGAGGAGGTGACATTGTCCGCCTCGATCGGCGCCTCTTCTGCCGTACTTCAAAGGCTGAGTAGGC
Source organism: Pseudomonas orientalis (assembly GCF_001439815.1). Classification (GTDB taxonomy): domain Bacteria; phylum Pseudomonadota; class Gammaproteobacteria; order Pseudomonadales; family Pseudomonadaceae; genus Aquipseudomonas; species Aquipseudomonas orientalis. Next base: position 509,419 of record NZ_JYLM01000002.1, read on the forward strand.
CCTGTTAGTGGCTAAAGCCGCCGTGCTCGATACCATGATGAACTGGCCTCACAGATGCTTGGCAAACCGCTCAACCGCCCCCAGAACCTCCCGGGCGCCGGACTGAATTTCCAGTATTACACTTCCCGCTTGCTGAGCAAGCATCAGCCCTTGCTCCGCCTGGGAGCGGCTGTTACCCATATTTGCTACGGCTTCGTCAACAAGAAGCTGATTTTTTTGCACGACCGCTACGATTTCCTCAGTCGCGTTACTGGTTCTTCCGGCGAGTTGCCGTACTTCGTCGGCGACCACCGCAAATCCTCTGCCTTGTTCTCCTGCGCGCGCTGCTTCGATGGCGGCGTTCAATGCTAGGAGATTGGTTTGGGCAGCAATGCCGCCGATCGTTTGTACCATTGAACTGATCAGATAGGACTGCTTGCCCAATGCTTCAATACCTTCCGAGGCAGAAGATATCTGGTCAACAATCTTGTTCATTGTGCCGACCGTTTTCTGAACAACTTCTGCACCCTGATTTGCCGAAATATCGGTTTGCTGCGAGATACCGTAGGCGGTGCTGGCAGCTGAACTGATCTCTTGTTCGCGCTGGACTTGATCGGTAACCAACGTGGCGAATTTTACAATTTTGTAGAGGTTTCCTCGGGTGTCATACACCGGATTGTAGGTAGCCTCAAGCCAGATTTCCCGCCCGGCACTGTCTATTCTTTTGAATCGGCTTGCCACAAAGTTTCCTTCGTTCAGCGTTTTCCAAAACTGCTGGTATTCTGCAGAAGCGGTATAAGCAGGTTCACAAAACAAGCTGTGGTGTTTTCCAACTAGTTGTACAAGTGAGTAACCCACCGCATTTAAAAAGTTAGCGTTCGCGGTGATGATTTTCCCCGAGGGGTCGAATTCTATCACTGCTGTAGATCTCAACAGGGCTTGGATAAACTCACTGTTTTCACGTGCTTTATCCATAGCGGCGGTTGCATCCAATCCATAGCAGCTCATATGGGTTACATGGCCATTCTCATCTTTGATGGGGCACCAGGCCGCGTGTATCCAAACCATTCGTCCGTCGGCTGCGATATATCTGTAGTCATCACTGACCGACCGTCCTTCAGACATGGCGAGCATAAAATTCTTATAGCAAGGTAATTCTTTTACATAGGCGGGAGAGAGAGCACCTAGTGAGGTGCCTACCAATTTATGCTGGTCATAACCTACCAGGTTTGCAAAATTTTTATTGAGACTGGTAATCATCATGTTGCTATCGACAGTCACGCTGACCATTTCGGCGTTCATGCTATCTTGTAGCTCTTGCTGCCTCTTGAGTTCGCTCTTCAATTCCAACAGATTTTTATTCAAGATTTTATTAAACATATAAATACCCGAAATTAAGTCGCTTGGTTGAGTCCGTCGATTAAGGTGGCTGGCTGAGCGTTTGGTTGAGCCGATAGGTGCTGATTTTTTAGTGTAGTTGAACACTTGCGCCAGCGAAAAAATATTAAGTCAGTACGCGTCGTACCTATTTGCCAAGCTCAATTGCAGTAAATGAAATGTTATCTATAATCGCGTCATGAGAATTGCCAGGGTTGATTTGCGATTCAGGTGGTCGGGGGGGCGATCGGCAGGACGCCGGAGATAGGTAATTGCGGAGCAGGTTCTGAAATTGCGGAACAGAAACGATAAGGGCCTGCTCAGGTTTCCCCGGCAAGCCCTTGATATCTTTGGTGCCCGAACCCGGAATCGAACCGGGACGCCCTTACGAGCGGGGGATTTTAAGTCCCATGCGTCTACCAGTTTCGCCATTCGGGCGGTAGCGCGGTGCAGCAGGGTTGCGAATATATAGATCCAGACGCTTGGGCGCAACCTCGATACATCCTTTCCTGCACAAACACGGGCTTGAAAAAACCTGCCAGATCAGTGATCTACGCAGCGAAGCAGGCCCCGTTCAGTCAATCAGCGCGAGCAGGTCGGTATCACCCACGTCCACACCGGCCTGGCTTAATAATGTGGTCACTTGGCCGCGATGGTGGGTCTGGTGATTGAAGAAATGCGTCAGCAGGCCAAAAAACGGTTTTTCAGACGCTACACCACCCATGCTGTGATAACTCAATCGCTGGTCGAGGTGGGATTCGTGCAGGCTGTGGGCCCAATCGAGGATGAGTTGATCCAGCCACGCACGATGGGCCGAGAGCTCACGTATGTCTGCGAATGCCAATTGCCTGAGGTCGACGGGGGTGGCGATGGCGTTCAAGGGGGCCAGCGCGCTGAACCCCGCCGGGTGCTCGGCAAAGCGCTTGAGCCAGACGGTGTCGCCCAGGGTCAGGTGATTGAGGGTGCCGAGGATCGAGCCGAAAAATGCGTGTCGGTCCGCAGTCAACGCCGCGTCTGTGAGCGCGCCGGCGGTCTCATAGACCTTGCGATTCATCCATTGATTGTAGTTGGCCAACAACCCGATGTGCTCGATGCGGTTCACCTGGGTTCTCCCTTGAGGTGGTGGTGGCGCCATCATAAGGCTTGCCCGCCCGGCGGTCATGGTGTTCCATCGGGGGCGAGCTAAGGTTGATTAACGCCACTATGCGCCTGGAGGGCGACACCATGAATACCGGCGATCTATTGGAACAATTGTTGCGCGGCGCAGGGCAGGGCGGTGATTCTTCCAGGGGCGGTTCGGCCGGCGGTCTGGGCGGCGTGCTGGGAGGACTGCTCAAGGGCAATCGCGCCGGTAATGCTTCGGGCGGCGGCAGCCTGGGTGATTTATTGGGTGGGCTTGGCGGCATGCTGGGTGGTGGCGCGGCCACGCGTCCGGCGCAAGGGCGCGCCGGTGGGATGAACTACGCTGCGCTGGCCTCTCTCGGGATGATGGCCTACAAGGCGTATCAGGCCTGGCAGAGCCAGCAGGTGAGCCAGGCGCAACCAGCTTTCCAGACGGCCGATCAGCTCTCGGGCGCGCAAGTCGAAGCGCACAGCCATGCCGTATTGCGCGCACTGATTGCGGCTGCCAAGGCCGATGGCCGGATTGATGACAAAGAGCAGCAGCTGATTTCCAAAGAGCTGGGCAAGCATACGGACGATCCGCAGTTGCAGCAGTGGCTCGACGCTGAAGTCGCCAAGCCGCTGGATGCTGCGGATTTCGCCGAGTTTGCCGCAGACCCGGCGGTGGCGGCCGAGGTGTATCTGGCCAGTGTCATGCTGGTGGACGACCAACAGGATGCAGAGCGCAATTACCTGGACGACCTGGCGGGGCAGTTGCACATCGATCCGCAGTTGCAACTGCACCTGGAGCAGCAGGCCAAGGCCTAAAACCTCAGCGTTGCCGCCGTGGTCAGCCACTGCCCGCTGCATAAGCCTTCGCGAAAAACGCCATGAGCAGCACAACGCTCAGGCTCACCCCGAGAAATATCAGGTTGCGTTGCAGCGCACGGCGTTTGGCCGGCGGCAACAGCAGCAGGCTGGGACGCACGTTGCGCGAATGACGGGCGCGGTATTTGGCAAACCCGTCCGCCTGCTTTGGGTTGTGTTGGTTGTGCATGATGCGCCTCGCTTGAATTTCAGTTTTCTACGCTCAGCACCGAGATGCCGCTGGCTTTGGCCTGGCAGACCAGCTCCGAGGTGTCGTCACCGCCCGGCAGGGCAATGATCACGTCGGGGCGGCTGTCGGCCAGCATGAAGTGGTTGCGTTGGCGTTCCGCCTGTTTGCCATGACGTTGCCAATTCGGCGGATAGCGCACCACGTCGATGCCGAGTTCACGGGCCCATTCCTCGATGTCGCTGCCCAGGAACGGGTTGCCGCCGTGGATCAGCACCTGCACTGGACGCAGGCGATGGTAAGCGTCCAGCACCTGGCGGGACTTTTTGGTGTCGGCGTAATGCCGACCTGCACAGATCAACACGCGCATGAGCAAATCCTTGTGTTGCACGGTGAGGGCCGGGCGGCCTTCACCGTTTGAACGGTGATGATCAGTACCACTGCTTGAAGCGGCGGATGTAGATCGTCTTCATCAGTTGGGCGACGCAGCAGTAGGCGAGCAGGGTGCCGACCAGCCATGGGAAGTACGCCAGCGGCAGCGGTTGCAGGCCCACCAGGGTGCCCAGGGGCGAGAACGGTACGTAGATGCCCAGGGCAATGACGATGCCGGTCATTATCAGTACCGGCCAGGCGGCCGTGCTCTGGAAGAACGGGATCTTGCGGGTGCGCAGCATATGCACCACCAGGGTTTGCGAGAGCAGGCCCTCGATAAACCAGCCGGACTGGAACAGGGTCTGCATTTCCACGCTGTTGGCCGAGAACACGTACCACATCAGGGCGAAGGTGGTGATGTCGAAGATCGACGAGGTCGGCCCGATCCAGATCATGAAGCGGCCGATGTTTTTCGCATCCCATTTGCGTGGTTTGGCGAGGTATTCCTTGTCCATCTTGTCCCACGGCAGGGCCAGTTGGGAGATGTCGTACATCAGGTTTTGCAGCAACAGGTGAATCGCCAGCATCGGCATGAACGGAATGAACGCACTGGCCACCAGCACCGAGAACACGTTGCCGAAGTTGGAGCTGGCGGTCATGTTCAGGTACTTCATGATATTGCCGAAGGTCTCGCGGCCTTTGAGCACGCCTTCTTCGAGCACCATCAAGCTCTTTTCCAGCAGGATGATGTCGGCCGACTCCTTGGCGATATCCGTGCCGCTGTCCACCGAAATACCCACGTCGGCATCGCGCAGGGCGGGTGCATCGTTGATCCCGTCGCCGAGGAAGCCGACGGTGTGGCCGTTGGCTTGCAGCGCCTTGAGCACTCGCGATTTCTGCAGGGGTGTGAGCTTGGCAAACACCGTGCGTTCTTCCACGCAGCGCAGCAGCGTCGCGTCGTCCATCGCTTCGATTTGCGGCCCCAGCAGCGGCTGGCCGGGCTCGAGGCCGACCTGGCGGCAGATCTTGCTGGTCACTACCGCGTTGTCGCCGGTCAGCACTTTGACCGCCACACCGATTTGTTGCAGCGCGGCAATGGCCGGGCCGGCGGTTTCCTTCGGTGGATCAAGGAACGTCAGGAAACCATGGATCACCAGGTTGCGTTCATCGGCGGCGGTGTACTGCTGGCGCGCCAGCGCTTTAGGGATGGTACGGGTGGCGACGACCAGTACACGGAAGCCGTCTTCGTTGTAGTCATTGGCGATCGCCAGCAACTGCCCGCGACGGTGCTCATCCAGCGGCACGGCGGCGCCGTTTTCCATTGTGTGGGTGGAAATGCTCAGCATCTCTTCCACGGCGCCCTTGCACACCAGCAGATGATCGCCGGCGGCATCCTTCATCATGATCGACAGGCGTCGGCGGACGAAATCGAACGGCAACTCATCGACTTTGCTGTAGGCAAACGGCACCTGGAACTTGGGATTCTGCGCGGCGAACTGCACCACGGCCTGGTCCATCAGGTTCTTCATGCCGCTCTGGTGAAAGCTGTTGAGCCAGGCCAGGGACAGCACCGCATCATCGCGCCGGCCACAGGCGTTGACGTGGTGTTCCAGAATGATTTTGTCCTGGGTCAGGGTGCCGGTCTTGTCGGTGCACAGCACATCCATCGAACCGAAGTTCTGAATTGCATTGAGGCGCTTGACCACCACTTTGCGCTTGGCCATGGCCGTGGCGCCCTTGGCCAGGTTGGCGCTGACGATCATCGGCAGCATTTCCGGGGTGAGGCCTACCGCAACGGCGAGGGCGAACAGGAAGGCATCGCCCCAATCACCTTTGGAGAAGCCGTTGAGGAAGAACACAATCGGTACCATCACCAGCATGAAGCGGATCAGCAGCCAACTGACGCTGTTTACGCCACGGTCGAATGCGGTTTGCACCCTTGAGCCGACGATCGCTTTGGCCAGCGAACCGAAGTAGGTGCGCGGCCCTGTCGCCACTACCACGGCTGTCGCCCGACCGCTGACCACGTTGGTGCCCATAAAGCAGACGTTCGGCAGGTCGAGCAGGTTGCCCTGCTCGGCAGGTAGTGGGGACGCGGATTTTTGCGTGACATCGCCCAGGGTGTCGTATTTCTCCACCGGCAAGGCTTCGCCGGTGAGCACCGCCTGGCTGATAAACAGGTCGCGGGATTCGATCAGGCGGATGTCGGCGGGGATCATGTCGCCGGCCGACAGGTGCACGATGTCACCGGCCACCAGCTCGCGCATCGGCACTTCGCGCAGGCTCGGCTGGGCGCCCACCTGCTCGCGGCGCAGTACCGTGGCAGTGGTGCGCACCATGGCCTTGAGGGCCTCGGCGGACTTGGCCGAGCGGTGTTCCTGCCAGAAACGCAGCAGGCTGCTGAGCAGCACCATGGTCATGATAATGATGACCTTGGTCGGGTCGGCTTCTTCGCCGTCCTGCATCGGCAGCCAGCAGTCGGTGATGAAACTGATGCCGCCCAGGGTCAGCAATACGTAGATGAAGGGATTGTTCAGCGCCTGCATGAACTGGACGATAGCGTGAGGTGGCTTGTCGTGAGCCACCTCGTTGTAGCCTTCGCGATGCAGGCGCGCCGAGGCGTCCAGTTCGGTCAGGCCATCCTGGGTGGCGCGTACGTTGGCCAGAGTGGCCGACAGGCCGTTGCGGGCTTCGCGGGCGGCGCGCATCGACAGTCTGGTGCTGTCGTCGCTGCCTTTTTTCTGCTGCAGTGGCGTGTTTTTTACGACGCTCATGGTGTGTACTCCTGTCGCCAACTCTCGACAAAACATACCCGTTACTTGCCTGATGACAGGCGAGCGAAAGCATGCCGAGCCGCGAACTTCGCGATCGGTTTGAATAAGGTCTGGATAATCCTTAACAGTGAATGCTGACGGCGCGTTAATTAACGTGCGCGCAGCGATCCACAACTGGGAAAGTTCATAAGGAACTCCAGTGCATCAATAAGAAAGTTGCTGTTTCCAGTTAGGTCAGGCGGTGCGAGCGCTCAAGTAAAACCCGAGCATCACGCCAGCCTGGGCCAGGCTGGAAACGATGGGTCTCTGCGGGTCCTGAGGGTCGGCGTGATCCCAGTGCTGCACCAACTGGCCGCTTCGCGGGCAGACACGCCAATGCGCCAGCGGACGCGCCGGACGCATTTGGAGGCAGGTTGAAACAAAGGCTGCACGGGCAGGGGACACGCCAGCGGGTGCACGGCACAGCCTGGCGCGCAGGGCGGCGGCCAGAGAGCGCACATCAGGTAAAACAAGGGTTTGCAAGGTCATAACACACCTCGGGACCGGACACGCGACCGGCGAGGCAGTTACGGTGGAGCATCAAGCTCTAGCGCAGCTTACCGGGCCTGGAAGGCAAGTCCCGTCATGTTCTGGGTTTGGCGCCCGACGCCCGCTGAGGCGGTGCTCGGACAGCGACTAGATACTGTGTCCATTGGCTTCTTTTGTGAGGTTTAAAAAAGGCCCCTGTTTGCGGGCAGGGGCAATTTACTCAGGCAGTTACAGAATGTCAACGCATGATTAATTAAATGAGTCAATGTTCAGAGTTCATTCAGATAAGTGATGGTCTATGTAACTTCAAATACTCTGTGCGGCGAGGGCTGCCAAATAAATCAATACTGCCCCACAAGTGCCATAGCTGATGCGCTGCCAAGTCGGCGAGGCGTTCTTGCGCAGTAAGTTGACCAGTGCGGCAGTCAGAAAGCAGGACAGCACTGACGCGATCATGAACCCTGCAAAAAACATCAGCGTTTGCCCATGGCTCGGGGTAGTGCCGACGATGCCCGACAACGCGCTGCCCAAGGCGCCCCAGTAAACGATGTTCTTCGGATTGGCCAAAGAGATCGCTGCGCCCACGGCCAGTGCATTTTTTCCGGAGCTGACGGGCGCATTCTCGATTTGCGGTAACTGCCAGGCATCGATCAGGCTGCGAATGCCCAGCCAGGCCAGGTAAAGCGCGCAGATCACCGTCAGCGGCACGCGCACCGCGTCATGCTGGATCAACAACGCGATGCCCGTCAGCCCGATCACCGCCCAGACCGCATCGCCCACCAACGAGCCAACCTGCACCAGCAGGGCCGGTGTGAAACCGTGGAGCAAACCACGGCGCAGGGTCTCGGCGAGCACCGCGCCGGGAGAGAGGCAAAACACAAAGCCGAAGACCAGCGCGTAGAAAAAGATTGTCAGCATGCCCGCGTCCTGTCGAGAAAGTGCGAAAGCATACGTCAGTCCGAGGGCAGGAAACCATGCAAAATCGAATGTGTGCGAGGGAGCGCTGGCGATGAGTCACCTCGGTCCACATGTGGGAGGGGGCTTGCCCGCGAGACGTTGGCCCGGCACACCGAGCCCAAGCGAGGTGCCGAGTGGTGGGGCAAGAGCGTTTTGCTTACTTTTGACTGGGCCGGCATTCCGGCTTTTCAAAAGTGAGCCGCTGTAAAAGCGGAACCCTAAGTAGCCGTTATCGGAGAAACGGATATGTACTCGGTCCAATCCAACATCCTGGTCGGCCCAGAGGCCGCCATCGGGGGCAAGCCCCCTCCCCATTTCTATCGAGGTCGGCTTGGGAAGTTGCCCCCATTCAAACGCATGAACAGAACTTTCTTCACTGCATTCCTCAGACACTCAGGCGCAAGGCGAGGGCGGCGAGGGTGATCAACAGCACTGGCACGGTCAGTACAATCCCGACTTTGAAGTAGTAACCCCAGGTGATGGTAATACCCTTGCGTGCCAGAATATGCAGCCACAGCAAGGTGGCCAGGCTGCCGATCGGGGTGATTTTCGGGCCCAGGTCGCTGCCGATCACGTTGGCATAGATCATCGCGTCCTTGACCACGCCCACGGCATGGCTGGACTCGATGGACAGCGCGCCGATCAAGACGGTTGGCAGGTTGTTCATCGCCGAAGACAGCAGCGCGGTCAGCACGCCAGTGCCCATGGCTGCGCCCCACACGCCATGGGCGGCGAAGGCGTCGAGCCAGGTGGCCAGGTAGTCGGTCAGGCCGGCGTTACGCAAGCCGTACACCACCAGGTACATGCCCAGGGAAAAGATCACGATCTGCCATGGCGCGTCTTTCAAGACTTTGCGCGTGGAGAGGGTGTGGCCCTTGGCGGCGATCACCAGCAACAGCACGGCGCACACTGCGGAAATTGCGCTGATGGGAATGCCCAGCGGTTCCAGCGCGAAGCAGCCCACCAGTAGAATACCCAGTACCCACCAGCCGGCACGAAACGTCGCACGGTCGTGGATGGCACTGTCGGGTTGCTCCAGATCGGCCGGGTCGTAGGTCTGCGGAATATCGCGGCGGAAAAACCACAGCAGCACCGCCAGGGTCGCGGCGACGCTGACCAGGTTCACCGGCACCATCACGGCGGCGTATTCGTTGAAGCCGATCTTGAAATAATCCGCCGAGACAATATTCACCAGGTTCGACACCACCAGCGGCAGGCTCGCCGTGTCGGCGATAAAGCCTGCGCCCATGACGAACGCCAGCGTCGCCGCGGGCGAAAAGCGCAGGGCCAGCAGCATCGACATCACAATCGGGGTGAGGATCAACGCCGCGCCGTCATTGGCGAACAGGGCCGACACCAGGGCGCCGAGCAGCACCATGTAGGCAAACAGGCGACGGCCCCGGCCACGCCCCCAGCGCGCCACATGCAGCGCGGTCCAGGCGAAGAACCCGGCTTCATCCAGCAACAGGCTGATGATGATCAACGCGACAAAGGTGCCGGTGGCGTTCCAGATGATGTGCCACACCACCGGAATATCCGCCAGGCTGATCACCCCGCAGGCCAGGGCCAGGATCGCGCCCAGGCTGGCGCTCCAGCCGACGCCCAGGCCCTTGGGTTGCCAGATGACCAGCACGATGGTGACGAGGAAAATCGCGATTGCGACAAGCATGAATTAACGCTCCGATGGCTCAGCGGATGCTGGCCCGTTGTGGTGTGTCGCCCATTGCATCCCGACGCAGCGTGACGTGTTGCAAGCAGGGCCGGCTTTCATCCAAGGCATGGATCGGTTCGCCTGCGTAAAGTTCGCGCTCGCGCAGGATTAATCGCGTCAGTCGCGCTTGAGCGGCATCGGCCCGGCATTTGATCAGCACCGCCATGTAAGTCAAATCCTGATTTCGGTTGACGTGGATCAACTGCCCGATGATCGACCACAAGTGATTGAAATTAAACTGAAACATGAATGTCCTAAAGTGCCCGCCCATTGCTGATGAAGGAAGCTCCCGCGTGACCCGAGCCACTCGTAACCTGCGCAAAACCCTGGATTCCGTCGCGGAAAATAACGAAACCGCGGCGTTCGACTTGATGCGTGCCGTCGAAAAGCTCGGCGATGAAGTGCTGCGCCAGCGCCTGCTCAACAGCATTCACCGGTTGAACCAGGATGCCTACGAACTGCGCGAAGCGCGCGACTCGGTGGAGATGGTGTCGGTAAAGCTGGCCTGAGCAAGATCGTTCAAGACAAGCGCCTGAGTGCGCTGGCATGCTTGTCGACTGTCTGTCGATGAGCCCAGTCCATGCCTACCGCCTTACCTCGTGACGCGTTCACCCGTGGCGCCATTGCTGTCATTCCGTTATCCCTGGCCTGCGCCCCCTGGGGGTTGCTTGCAGGTTCCATGGCCATCGATGCGCAGTTCACGCCGCTGCAAGCCCAGGGCTTGTCCGCCATCGTGTTTGCCGGCGCGGCTCAACTGGTGGCGATCGGTATGGTCAAGAGCGGCGCCAGCCTGATCTCCATCGTGCTGACCACCTTGCTGCTGACCTCCCAGCATTTGCTCTACGGCATGCATATGCGCCCGACGCTGTCCTCGCTCAACACCCGCTGGCGCATGAGCCTGGGTTTTCTGTTGACCGACGAGTTCTTTGCCCTGGTCAATCACTATGACCGCCAGACCTTCAATCGCTGGTATGCCCTGGGTGTCGGCCTGACGTTCTATATCATCTGGAACTTGTTCACCCTGGCCGGCATTGTGCTGGGCCAAAGTATTCCCGGTCTGGACCAGTTGGGCCTGGAGTTTTCGATTGCCGCGACCTTTATCGCCCTGATCACGCCGGTGGTGCGCGACGTGCCGACGGTGGTGTGCGTCGCCGTCTCCCTCTTGTGTTCGGTGTGGCTGAGTTACCTGCACTGGGAATCGGCGGTGGTGGTCTCGGGCGTATTGGGGATGAGCGCAGGATTCGCCTGCAAACGCCTGGGAGTCGGACAGCGATGATTTACCTGATGATTGTGGCGATGGCGCTGGTGGTGTTTTTCAATCGCTACCTGTTTATCGAGCCGCGCTTGCCGGTGCGGCTCAATCGGGGCACCCGTGAGTTCCTCGGGTTTGCCGTACCGGGCATGCTCACCGCGATTTGCGGGCCGATTATTTTCATCAAAGACCACCAGCTCAACCTGAGCCCGAGCAACCCCTACCTGCTCGCCGGGATCTGCGCCGTGGGGTTGATGCTGTGGACGCGCAGTGTGCTGGTCACCGTGCTGTCGAGCATGGCGCTGTTCTATCTGTTGCGCTGGTGGTTGTAAGCCGCAGGCAAAAAAAAGCCCGCGGGAGGGCGGGCAGAAGGGAGACTTCTAAAAATGAGCGTGCCCACTATAAGCGGCCGGTTTTGCCTTTACCGTGAAACAAACTTCATGGGCGCGTCAGTTGGCGGCGGCGCAATGGTAGAGTCACGGTTTTTCCAAGGAAGCACAGGCATGTACAAAGTGGTGATAGGCGCATTGGTACTGGCAACGCTGGCCGGCTGCGCGGGTTCGAAGATGAAAGAGGCGCGTACGGGCAACCCGTACAAGACCATGGCGTCGGACAAGGCCACCCTGGTGGTTGCCCAATGCATTCAGTATGGCTGGCAGGATGAAAGCGTATTCGGCGTCGATGCCGGCGGCTTCAAGGAAGCCACCGAGGCCGGAGGCTTTACGGTGTACACCACGGGCGGTGACTACTTTGCGGATGTACTGAGCACGGGCGCGGGTTCTACCGTCAAGTATTACGCCGCAGAGGACACGATGCCGGCCAAACGCCGCCTGGCAGCGCTTGCCACGTGTCTGTAATACCTTGCCTTAGTCCTATTCGCAAACGCCCGGCGGGACAGCCGTCGGGCATTGGCCTATTATTCAACGGCTCGCCCGACGTGATGGCTCTTTACCGGTACACGGATGTCGAGGCCTAAACGTCGGGCGGGCACTTCTTTTTTTCCAAACCTTGATGGTCAGCGTGGCATGAAGCCCAACTGCCAGCGCCGGGGAATCGCCAGGGTCGCCAGGCCCAGCAGCCCCGCCAGTGCGCCACTGACCCACAGCGCGCGCAGGCCGATCTGCTGTTCCAGCAGCGCTCCGATTACCGCGCCGACAAACATCCCCGCCCAGGGTATCAACTGCATGCGCCAGCCATTGCGGCGCTCGCCCATCACCCAGCGGCCCAGCCCGCGACCAAAACGCGACAGCGCCCCCGTCACATAGGTGAGACCCACCGGCACGCCATTCACTTGCTCGACGGCCGCGTTAAGCATGCCCATGGCGATAATCGCCGCCAGCAGAGCGGGCAGCGTATCGGGCCACGGCAGCAGCGCCGCAGCGCAGAGCAGGGCGCCGATGCTGAGCAACAAGGGCAGCGCGTGGCGCTTGCTCACGCGGCTGACGATGACGCCCAACGCGTTGCCGAGGATGAAGGTAGCCACCAGCAATACCAGGCGCGCGGTAAGCCCCCCGTCGCCTGCGCTGATCGCGACCGCCAGGCGTGTGGTGTTGCCGCTCATGAACGAGACAAAGTCGCCGCTGGCCATGAAACCAATGGCATCGGTCATGCCGGCGAGCACCGACAAACCGGCCACCAGCAGCAGGCCCACGCGTCCACGCCAGCGTTGTCGATGGGCGAGCGCGGCATTGGCGTAAGGCTTGCGGGGCGAAGGCAGCATCGGGCCGGTTTCCAGTGAGATTATCCCGCCACTACCCTAGGGCGCTTTGCGACGGCGCGCAATCAGCGTTGCAGTGAGGTCTGGCCGGGCAAGTCGGCGACCAGTTGCTCAAGGAACATCGCCAGGGCGACTTCTTCGGCCTTGAGGCCCTTGCGCACCCTCGGCTTGGGCAACTTCGACAGCTCGCCCAGGCTGAAATGCTCAAGCACCGCCGGGTGGATATAGCACTTGCGACACACCGCCGGCGTATTGCCCAGTTGCCTCGCGACGTCCTTGACCATGCTGACCACATGGCGCTTGGCGTCGGACTCCGGCTGCCATGCCAACTCGCGCAGCACCGCCAGCGCCATGGCCGTGCCGGCCCAGGTGCGGTAGTCCTTGGCGGTAAAGTCTTCGCCGGTCAGGCTATGCAGGTACGCGTTGACGTCCTGGGAGCTGACGGTATGGCGTTCGCCGTGTTCGTCCAGGTACTGGAACAGGTTCTGTCCGGGCAGTTCCATGCACCGCTTGACCACACTGGCCAGGCGCCGGTCCTTGACGCTGATTTGATGCTCCACGCCGCTCTTGCCGCGAAACTGGAATTTTATCTCGCTGCCCTTGATGTCCACGTGGCGGTTGCGCAGGGTGGTCAGGCCATAGGATTTATTGTCGCGGGCGTACTGAGTATTGCCGACGCGGATCAGCGTGGCATCGAGCAACATCACCACCGTGGCCAGCACTTTTTCGCGGGTGAAGCCGGGCTCGGCGATCTGTGCTTCCAATTGTTTGCGCAACTTGGGCAAGGCAGCGCCGAAGGCCTGCAGCCGCGCATATTTGTCGCTGTCGCGCACCTCACGCCAGCGCCCATGATAGCGATACTGCTTGCGGCCTCGGGCGTCGCGGCCGGTGGCTTGCAGGTGGCCGCGCGGGTCGGCGCAGATCCACACATCGGTGTAGGCGGGCGGCACCGCCAGCGCATTCAGGCGCTTGATTTCATCGGCATCGGTGATGCGTTCGCCGTCGGGGCCGAAATACTGGAACTTGCCGCGCAGCTTTTTGCGGCGGATGCCGGGTTGGCTGTCGTCAACGTAATGCAGGTCACGGGGTAGATCGGCGGGCAGCGCAGAGTCGGGCATGGTGCGGGTTCCTTGGCAATGGATCAGGCCGGTATGTCTGATTGACCGCGTCGTTCTGCGGTCGTGCCAAATGGTTTAGGCCAGCACCGCCACCGCCTTGATCTGCGCCCACAACACCTGTCCCGGCTGCACATTCAGCTGGTCCCGCGAGAACCGCGTAATGCGCGCCAGCAACGGCGTGCCACCGACATTCAGGCGCACCAGTGCATGGGCGCTGTTATCCGCCGCAACGTCCTGGATGACGGTCACCGGCAGGCGGTTGAGGATGCTGCTGTGCTCCTGCGCCTGGTGGCTGAGGCTTACATCCCGTGCCTGAATCTTGACCCGCAGCTGTTTGCCCAGGGCCATCGGCGTGTGGGCCACGCGTATCTGCAAGGGGCAATCGGGCAGTTGCAGGGTGAGCAACTGATAGTGCTCGTCGTAGGCAATCACGCTGCCAGTGACCACCACGCCGGCATCGTCGCCCCGCGCCAGGGGCAGATCGAGCCGCGCCAGGGTTTCGCCGATGGGGCCGCTGGCCTGGACCTTGCCGTCGCCGAGCAGGACGAGGTGGTCGGCCAGGCGCGCCACTTCGTCCTGGGCATGGCTGACGTACAACACGGGAATATCCAGCTCGTCGTGCAGGCGTTCGAGGTAAGGCAGGATTTCGTTTTTGCGCTGGCTGTCGAGGGCCGCCAGGGGTTCATCCATCAGCAGCAAGCGGGGACTGGTGAGCAGGGCGCGGGCAATGCCGACGCGCTGGCGCTCACCACCGGACAGGTGCTGCGGGTCACGTTCAAGCAGGTGAGCGATACCCAGCAGCTCAGTGGCCTGGGCCATGTCCACGCGCCGCTGTGCGCGTGGGATGCGCTTGAGGCCGAACGCCAGGTTTTCCCGCACCGACAGATGGGAGAACAGGCTCGCCTCCTGGAATACGTAGCCCAGGGCGCGTTTGTGCGCAGGCACGAACAGCCCGTTACGGCTGTCTTGCCAGACCTCGTCGTTGATCTGCACAAACCCGTCAGCGGCGCGCTCCAGGCCGGCGATACAGCGCAGGCAGCTGGTCTTGCCGGAGCCGGAAGGGCCGTAAAGCGCGGTGACGCCACGGCCGGGCAATTGCAGTTCCACATCCAGCGCGAAGCCTGTGTACTTCAGGTGCAGGCGTACCTCAATCATCGCGATCAGCTCCAACCCATTTTGGTTTTACGGCTGGAGTAGAGCGCCAGCAACACAAGGAACGCGAACACCACCATCGCGCCGGCCAGCCAGTGGGCCTGGGCGTACTCCATGGCTTCGACGTGGTCGTAGATCTGCACCGAGGCCACCCGGGTCTTGTCCGGGATATTGCCGCCGATCATCAGCACCACGCCGAACTCGCCGACGGTATGGGCGAAGCCGAGGATCGACGCCGTAATAAAACCTGGGCGAGCCAGCGGCAGGATCACCGTGAAAAAGGTGTCCCAGGGACTGGCCCGCAAGGTCGCGGCCACTTCCAGCGGGCGCGTGCCGATGGCCGAGAACGCGTTCTGCAACGGTTGCACCACGAAGGGCATGGAGTAAATCACCGAGCCGACCACCAGCCCGGCAAAGCTGAAGGTCAGGGTGCCCAGGCCCAGCCATTGGGTGAACTGACCGACGTAGCCATTGGGCCCCATGGTCAACAGTAAGTAGAAGCCGATAACCGTCGGCGGCAGCACCAACGGCAACGCGACGATTGCACCAATGGGGCCGCGCCACCAGGAGCGGGTGCGCGACAGCCACAGGGCGATTGGCGTACCGATCAGCAGCAGGATCACCGTGGTCAGCGAGGCCAGTTTGACCGTCAGCCAGATCGCGGAAAAATCAGCGCTCGTGAGTGGCATTTACAGCGCATAACCGTAGGACTTGATCACCGCGGCGGCCTTCGGTCCTTTCAGATAATCGACCAGGGCCTTGGCGGCGGCGCTGTCCTTGCCTTTGGTCAGGATCACCGCATCCTGTTTGATCGGGTCATGCAGGGATGACGGCACGATCCACGCCGAACCGCTGGACACTTTGCCGTCCTTGTAAATCTGCGACAGCGCCACAAAGCCCAACTCGGCGTTGCCGGTGGACACGAACTGATAGGCCTGGGTGATGTTTTGGCCTTCGACGAGCTTGTCCCTGACCTTGTCGGTCAAGCCTTCCCTGGCCAGCACTTGAGTGGCGGCCAGGCCGTACGGCGCGGCTTTCGGGTTGGCGATGGACAGGTGTTTGAATGCATTCTGCTTGAGCACGTCACCCCCGGCATCCACGTAACCTTCTTTCGCCGACCACAGGGCCAGGGTGCCGACCGCGTAGGTAAAGCGCGAGCCTTTGACGGTATCGCCTTCGGCCTCGAGCTTCTGCGGGGTGGTGTCGTCGGCACTGAGGAAAACCTGGAACGGCGCGCCATTCTTGATCTGGGTATAGAACTGCCCGGTGGCGCCGTAGGACGCGACCAGCTTGTGGCCGGTGTCTTTCTCGAAGTCGGCGGCAATCGCCTGGATCGGCGCGGTAAAGTTGGCGGCGACGGCCACTTGCACCTCATCGGCCTGCGCCGAACCCAGGGCGAAGACGGCAAGCAGGGGGGCCAGGCGCACGGCGCGGATCATCATGAAGCAACTCCTTGAGGGGATACGGCTGATTGCCGCTATGTACGAGAATATATAGCGGTTGCCGGGTGCCGGTACAGTGCGAAGTTACTGAAGGTGCTCGGGGCTCTAGCCCAGTTTGGCCAATGCCTGCGCAGCCAGTCGGCGGGTCAGGTCGTAAGTTGAACGTTCGTGGCCCAGACGCAAAGCCTGGCCCGCCCACAGGTTGCTGAAATCCGCTTCGTTCCTGGCCTTGAGGGGCATCAATGCACCACCGGCCCGTGGAAATGCCGGCGCGGCCGGGTTGATCGCGCCCAGCTCGCGCATCACGCGGTTGATAATGCCCCGCGCCGGGCGGCCGGTGAACAGGTTGGTGAGGGCTGTTTCGCTGGCCTGGGCATGCCGCAGGGCATGGTGATGGGCAGCGCTGACGCTGGCTTCGGGGGTGAACAGGTACGCCGTACCGATCTGCACCGCCGAGGCGCCCAGGGCAAACGCCGCGAGCATCCCGCGCGAATCCGCGATACCACCGGCCGCGATCACCGGCACGCTGACGGCGTCGACAACTTGCGGCAGCAGCGCCATCAAGCCGATCTGACTGTTGAGGTCGTCACTGAGAAACATACCGCGGTGCCCGCCGGCCTCGATGCCCATTGCGATAATTGCATCACAGCCGTGCTGTTCCAGCCAGACCGCTTCCTCCACCGTCGTGGCCGATGAAAGCACCTTGGCGCCGCTGGCTTTTACCCGGTCCACCAAGGCTTTTTCCGGCAGGCCGAAGTGAAAGCTGACGACTTCAGGCCGGAAGGTTTCGATCACTTCACACGCCGCTTGATTGAAGGGGGCACGATTGGAGACCGGGGTCGGCGCAGCAAAATCGGCGCCCAGTTCGCGGTAGTAGGGCTCCAGCAACGCTTTCCAGCGGCGGTCCTGCTCCGGGTTCGCTTCGGGCGCCTGATGGCAGAAAAAGTTGACATTAAGAGGGCGGGTGCCGGCTTGGCGAATGAGGGTCAACGCGTCGCGCAGTTGCTCGATGCTCAGCGCCGCGGCGGGCATGGAGCCCAGTGCGCCGGCCTGGCTGGCGGCAATCACCATCGCGGTGGTGGTCGCGCCCGCCATGGGTGCCTGAATGATGGGCAGGTCGATGCCCAGCAGATTGAGAATGCGCGCGTCTGGCCAGGTACTCATGGGATGCGTCTCCAGCGTCAGTGAGGCTTTTCGCTGTTTTAGCAGGGCCCTTGGCGCCCGGCCAGTCTGTTTTATTCACTGGACGAGGGCGCTGCTTTATGCAACGGGCTCAGTCCGATGCTTCCCGCTCCAGCAACGTGCGCTTGCGCTCGACGCCCCAGCGGTAGCCGGACAGGCCACCGTCGCTGCGCACCACGCGATGACAGGGGATTGCCACCGCCAGGCGGTTGGCGCCACAGGCCTGGGCCACCGCGCGACATGCGGTGGGCGCGCCGATCCGCTGGGCAATCTGCGCATAGCTGGCCGTGCTGCCTACCGGAATGTCGCGCAGCGCCTGCCACACCCGTTCCTGGAAAGCCGTGCCGCGCAGATCCAGCGGCAGGTCCAGGCCCAGGGCGGGCGCTTCGATAAAGCCCACGACCTGGGCGATCAATTGTTCGAAACCCCGATCCGCGCCGAGCAGTTCGGCGTTGGGGAATTGGTCCTGCAGGTTCCGCACCAGCGTATCCGGATCATCGCCCAGCAGAATCGCACATACGCCGCGCTGACTCTGCGCCACCAGAATCGCCCCCAGCGAGCATTGGCCCACTGCAAAACGAATCCGGTTGTTGGCACCGCCGGCCTTGTACTCCCGTGGTTTCATGCCGAGCACCTGGTCAGCCGCCGCATAAAAGCGGCTGTTGGAATTGAAGCCGGCGTCGTACAGCGTATCGGTGACCGACTGCTGCCCCTTGAGCCCATCACGCACCTTGCGCGAGCGCAGGGCACCCGCGTACGCCTTGGGCGTCAGGCCGGTGATGGCTTTGAACACCCGATGGAAATGGAACGAACTCAAGCCGGCCTGGCGCGCGAGGGCCTCCAGGCTGGGTGGCGTTTCGGCCTGTTCTATCTGGCGACACGCGTCGGCGACCAGCTTGCCATGGTGGGCGGCCCGTTGGGTCTGGTCGCCGGCGGCGCGTCGGCTGGGTCGATAACCGGCGGCTTCGGCGTGTGCCGGGGTGTCGAAGAATTCGATGTTTTCCGGGCGCGGCAAACGTGAGGCACTGCTGGGACGGCAGTACACACCGGTGGTTTTCACACCGTAGACAAACAGTCCGTCGGCCTTGGCATCGCGGGCAACGATGGCGGCCCAGCGTGGGTCCAGTGGGTTGTTCATGGCCTGCACTCTTGTGTGGTGATCGGCAGATTAGCCCTACGGTTTGCGCTCGACACTCCGAAGCTTGCGGTCAAATCAGCCGGCGGTACGAAAGGTCAGGTTGATGCGTTGCGGCCCCATGATCGGGTGCTCGCCTTCGCGGATCGGCATCACCCCATGGTAGCGCAGGCGATCGACACCGCCCCAGACCACCACATCACCGTGAAACAGCGAGACTTTTTGTGCCTTGTCACTGCGCTGATGGCCGCCGAACAGGAAAATCGCCGGCAGGCCGAGGGACACCGACACCACTGGCGCGTCATAGCCCCGCTCGTTCTTGTCCTGGTGCAGCGACATCTTGGCACCGGGTACATACCGATTGATCAGGCAGGCATCCGGCGAGAAATCGCTGAAACCTGCCGCGTTTGCTGCGCAGATGGCCAATTCACGCAACGCGTCGGGCATTGCCGGCCAGGGTTGCCGGCTGCGCGGATCGATGGCGCTGTAGCGATAGCCGCGCGTGTCGGTGGTCCAACCCAGCGCGCCACAACTGCTCAGCGCGGCCGACATGGTGAAGCCGCCGGGCGTGACCATTTGCCGAAACGGCGACTGGGCCAGGACACGCCGCAACTCAGGCAATAAACGCTCAATCCAGGGCAGGGCGTAGCCCCTCAGGACGTAAGACTCTTCGCCAATCTGCTCGCGCCCTGCAGGTTGCTGCAGAGCATCATCGCCGAACAGGTCAGCCGTAGGCCCCGGCATGGCTTACAGCGCCTTGCTCACGTTGATGTCAGTAATTTCGTCGCTTGCATCGTGGATTTTCGCCAGGGCTTGGCGGGCTTCTTCGACGCTGTTGCTGGTCAACTGGGCAAATTCGAAGCGACGTTCGCCGTTGAGTTTGTACTTGATGACGTATTTGATCGTGGTGTTCACGGCTTTTTCCTTACGGTGTTCGGGTCAGCTCAGCTTGGTGCTGGTGCGACGAACGATGCGAATCTTGTGGGACAGCGCCGGTTTGCGGGTCACACTGATGGCGCGGCGTGTGACCACATCCAGGGTAATGTTCCAGAAACCCGTGCTGGGCGCGGTGATTTTCGCCGGGAATTTGTCGAATGCGCCACCGTGATAAGTATGGCGGCCGCCGTTCTTGAAGCTGCGAAAATTCGCATCGCTCATCAGACGGATATTACAGGTCTGTGAGCATTCGATGACGACAATGTCCCCCTCGTTAAGGTGCTCACGCTGATGGATGAATTTCATGGGGTGTCTCCAGAAGGGCTTTTTCTGAAAAATCAGAACGATACGTAGGTTAAGATGGAGTTTATCAGCCCCAGCGCGATTATTATCGGGCCGTCGTCGACGACTTCGACAATTTAAAACAGTTATTTACCGAGTTTTTAGAGATAAATCCTACATTGGCGGGAGAAATTCCCTATGCCCGCTGTCGTAGGGTCTTTATCGGAGGTTTTAGTATGAAGTGGAGTGTGTTGGTGCTGGCCTTGGCAATAGGTGGGTGTGCTTCGGTTGCCGATATCAAGCAGACCCCACCCACGTTGGTGGTCATTTCCGGGAAAAAGCCGCAGGAATATGCGGCATGCGTGGTGCGTAAATTGGAGGCGACACGTCGTCCCCCACAGATCGAACCCCATAAGGAAGGTATTCAAGTGATCGTGCCGCAGAAGTTTTCGGCCGATCCGTCAGCGATCTTCGAAATCGAGGACCGCTCCAGTGGCAGCAGCATCAAGCTCTATGAAAGCATGTCCAACGTGCCGATTCGCCCGGGCGATGTGAAAAAAGCCGGGGAGGATTGCATTTCCGGCTAAGCCAGGGCGTATTTCCACGAACTGAATCCGATAAAAGCCCCACCCTGTAAGGAACGAGTCTCTTCGCTCCTGCAGAGTGGGGCTTTTTTTGTACTTTATTTGGTGTTGTAGCAGAAGGCCAATTCCCCTACCATCTGTGCGGTTATGCAGTTATTGCCTAAGCTTATAACTATAAACATGGAGCTGTGATGATGTCTCTGGAGCGAGCACTGGTGGGGGGCGCGTTATGGTTGCTGTTGGGCAACGCTTACGCGCTTGACGGCAACAGGATCTTTACCGAGGGCGGTTCGCAACCCGGCGCGATGCCCTGTGTGGCCTGTCATGGCGCCGATGGCCTGGGGCTGGCCGCGGCGGGTTTCCCCCGGCTGGCGGGTTTGCCGGCGCAATACGTGCGCCGGCAATTGGCGGACTACGCCAGTGGCGCGCGAAGTCATCCGGTGATGCAGCCGCTGGCAAGCGCGCTCACCGATGCCGAAATCGCTGCACTGAGTGATGCCGTGGCCGCGATGCCTGCCCCCATGATCGCTGCGGCAACCCGTAGCGAAATGCCTGCCAACCCGATACAAAAACTGGCCCTGCAAGGTGCGTGGGAACGGCAGATCCCCGCATGCGTCAGTTGCCACGGCCCCGCCGGTGTCGGCGTGGGGGATGCATTCCCGCCCTTGGCCGGCCAACCCGCCGCTTATCTGGTGGCGCAACTGAACGCTTGGCAGAACGGCACGCGGCGCAACGATCCCAATGACCTGATGGGACACATCGCCAAAGCCCTGCCCCCTGATGAGGTGCAGGGCGTGGCCCATTACTTCGCCTCCTTACCCCTGGAGGCCAAGCCATGAAGGCGATCCTATTGATGGGAATGCTGATTGCATTGCCTGCCCAGGCGACAACGATCGCCATGGAAGATCAGTCGCAATTGCAGGCCGTGAAGCCTCCCAACGCCCCGGCGTTTCAACCGCCCCGGGAGAGCGAACTGCCGGACAATGCCTACGGCAAGCTGGTCAGGCAGGGCTACGGTTTGTTCGTGGACACCAAGCGCCTGGCGCCGCAATTTGTCGGCAACGGGCTCAATTGCAGCAACTGCCATCTGGATCAGGGCCGCATGGCCAATTCGGCGCCGTTGTGGGGCGCGTATCCCATGTATCCGGCTTATCGCAAGAAGAACGACAAGGTCAATACCTTTGCCGAGCGTTTGCAGGGCTGCTTCCAGTTCAGCATGAACGGCGGTACACCGCCGGCTGCAGACAGTCCCGAGATTACCGCGCTGTCGGTGTACGCCTACTGGCTCTCCAGCAAGGCGCCGTTGGGTGTTGAACTGCCGGGGCGCGGCTATCCCGATGTGGCGCAACCGGCCAGCGGCTACGACCTGGCTCGAGGCGCGCAGGTGTACAACGGGCAGTGCGCCATATGCCATGGTGCGCAAGGGCAGGGGCAGAAAGTCGGCGAGGGGTATGTGATGCCGCCGTTATGGGGTAAGGATTCCTACAACTGGGGGGCTGGCATGCACCGGATCAACACGGCAGCGTCCTTCATCAAGCACAACATGCCGTTGGGCAAGATCGGCAGCTTGAGCGATCAGCAGGCGTGGGATGTCGCCGCGTATATCAACAGCCACGAGCGCCCTCAGGATCCGAGGCTGGTTGAGGGGTCGATCGAGAAGACCCGTATCAAGTTTCACGCCAATGACGGGGTCAATCTCTATGGTCAGACGGTGGATGGCGTGTTGATCGGGCAAGGCATCCGTTAAACTGTCGGTCACTGCCTACAAAAATGCCGCTCAAACCCTCGGTCTGAGCGGCACTGCCCTGCCTGGAACGTCCCAATATGAAGCGAGAACATGTCACAGCCCGCCATGCCGAAGGTCAGATCACGGCGACCCACGTCATCCAGAACCCTGCCGACCTGGGCGAGTGGATCGTATTTTTCAAGAAAAGTGACGGACGCAGTTACTTCCTGGTGGACGATCAGGATGAGGTCGAGTCATTCCCGCGCCTGGATGACTTGATCGACACCCTGCGTGGCCTGGGGATCAAGTTCGCCGAAGTTCACCTGTAGCGCCAAGGCTTACTTGCACACCACCAGGACGCTGCGGCTTTTGAAATTGCCCACGTCCTTGCCCAGGGTCTGTTCGCTTTCCTTGAGTGCAGGGGTTCCGTCGGTCCCGACGATGCGGTAGCCGGTGCCCGCGCAGGAGGCGTCGGCTTTCTCGTAGCAACTGGCCCACGAGTTGGCTTCGCCCGAGCAGTCGATGGTCAGGCCTTGTTCGCCATTTTTCAGGTAAGTGTCGGATGTGGTGGTGCAGCCGGCCAGCGCCAATACCGCAGTGAGTGCCAGGATCTTGTTCATAGAGAGTTGTCTTCGAAGGTGTTGAGGGGGAGCGCTGACACTGTCGTGGGGCGTTGACGGAAGATTATAGCGAACTGCCATCTAGGTACAGTCAAACACAAAAAAGCCCCGCTTTGCGGGGTTTGCGTTGCAAGACCGTGTGGCTTACTTGCCTTTCGGCCGCTTGCTCGACGCGTGACCGGCTTCGTCCACGAACACTTCGGCCACTGCAATCGCCATGCTTTCGGTCTCGAAAACGCCCGCGACGCTGTCGCCATGGAAGTTGATCAAGTGCCAGCCGTCCGCACGTTGGGTGATCAGGTAGCCGTTTACGCCTTTTGGTTCTGACATCTAATTAGCAATCTCGTAAGCTGATTCAAGGGTGCAATGATAGCCGTAAATACCACGGGGTTGCCCAAGTAATTCAAGTCCGGTGCCGGGCTTCGAAAAGCGTGCTACAAGGGATCAGGCCCTTTGAAAAATCAGCGCTTGAGCACCGGTCAGCCTGTCGGTTGAAAGATCGGCGGAACTTACGCCGACATTTTTTCTCTATGATGACATCGCGGCGCCAGCAGGACCCATTGTAAGGTGACTGCGGCCTGATTAGACTGCGCCGAATTCCGTACGTACAGCCCTTTGTAAGGACTCATATGATCAAGAAATGCTTGTTCCCAGCAGCCGGTTACGGCACTCGCTTCCTGCCAGCGACCAAAGCCATGCCCAAAGAGATGCTGCCGGTGGTGAACAAGCCACTGATTCAGTACGGCGTCGAAGAGGCACTGGATGCCGGCTTGAATGAAATCTCCATCGTGACCGGCCGCGGCAAGCGCGCACTGGAAGACCACTTCGACATCAGCTATGAGTTGGAAAACCAGATCAAGGGCACTGACAAGGAAAAATACCTGGTCGGTATTCGCAAGCTGCTCGACGAATGCTCGTTCTCCTACACCCGTCAGACCCAGATGAAAGGCCTCGGCCACGCCATCCTCACCGGTCGCCCGCTGATCGGTGACGAGCCGTTCGCCGTGGTACTGGCCGATGACCTGTGCGTTAACCTGGAAGGTGACGGTGTGCTGACCCAGATGGTCAAGCTCTACCAGAAATACCGCTGCACCATCGTCGCGGTGATGGAAGTCAACCCGACGGAAACCAACAAATACGGCGTGATCGCCGGTGACGACATTGGTGATGGCCTGATCCGCGTGCGTGACATGGTCGAAAAGCCTGCGCCGGAAGATGCCCCGTCGAACCTGGCGATCATCGGCCGCTACATCCTGACCCCGGACATCTTCAAGCTGATCGAAGAAACCGAGCCAGGCAAGGGCGGCGAAATCCAGATCACCGACGCCCTGCTCAAGCAAGCCAAAGACGGTTGCGTGATTGCCTACAAGTTCAAGGGCCAGCGTTTCGACTGCGGCGGCGCTGAAGGTTATATCGAAGCGACCAACTTCTGCTACGAGCACTTCTACAAGACTGGCAAGGCGTACTGATTTCACCCTTGCTCATCTGTTTCAAGTGAAAGCCACCCCCGGGTGGCTTTTTCGTTTTTCAGCCCCATGTAAGTCGGTATGCTGGTGTCCTGCCGAGGAGAATGAAATGGCCTACGATTTTGACCTGTATGTAATTGGCGCCGGTTCCGGCGGTGTACGCGCGGCGCGCTTTGCCGCAGGCTTTGGCGCCAAGGTGGCCGTGGCGGAAAGCCGCTACCTGGGTGGTACCTGTGTGAATGTCGGTTGCGTGCCGAAAAAACTGTTGGTGTACGGCGCGCATTTTGCCGAAGACTTCGAACAGGCCAGCGGTTTTGGCTGGTCGTTGGGCGAGGCGAACTTTGACTGGGCGACCCTGATCGCCAACAAAGACCGGGAGATCAACCGTCTCAACGGTATCTACCGCAACCTGCTGGTCAACAGCGGCGTGACCCTGCACGAAGGGCATGCGCGCCTGGTCGATCCGCATCAGGTGGAGATCAATGGCGAGCGCTTCAGCGCCAAACACGTTCTGATCGCCACGGGCGGCTGGCCGCAAATCCCGGACATTCCAGGCCGCGAGCATGCCATTGGCTCCAACGAAGCCTTCTTTCTCAAAGAGCTGCCAACGCGCGTGCTGGTGGTGGGCGGTGGCTACATCGCCGTTGAGTTCGCGGGCATTTTCCATGGCTTGGGCGCACAGACCTCGTTGCTGTATCGCGGCGACCTGTTCCTACGCGGCTTCGATGGCGCGGTGCGCAAGCACTTGCAGGAAGAGCTGACCAAGCGCGGCCTGGACCTGCAGTTCAATGCCGACATCGAGCGCATCGACAAGCAAGCCGATGGCAGTCTAAAGGCCACCTTGAAAGATGGTCGTGTCCTGGAAGCCGATTGCGTGTTCTACGCCACCGGCCGGCGTCCGATGCTGGACAACCTGGGCCTGGAAAATACCGGCGTCACCCTTGATGAGCGTGGCTTCGTCAGCGTGGACGAGCTGTATCAAACCGCCGAGCCGTCGATCCTGGCCATTGGCGATGTGATCGGCCGCGTGCAATTGACCCCGGTTGCCCTGGCCGAAGGCATGGCCGTGGCCCGTCGTCTGTTCAAGCCCGAGCACTACCGTCCGGTGGATTACGCGATGATCCCGACGGCGGTGTTCAGCCTGCCGAATATCGGCACGGTGGGCCTTACGGAAGAGGAGGCGAGGAAGAACGGCCACAAGGTGCAGATCTTCGAAAGCCGCTTCCGGCCCATGAAGCTGACCCTGACGGACTGCCAGGAAAAGACCCTGATGAAGCTGGTGGTCGACGCCGACACCGACAAAGTGCTGGGCTGCCACATGGTCGGGCCCGATGCCGGCGAAATCGTGCAGGGTCTGGCGATCGCGCTCAAGGCGGGCGCGACCAAACAGCATTTCGACGAGACCATTGGCGTGCACCCGACGGCGGCCGAAGAGTTCGTCACCATGCGCACGCCTGTGGCGGGCTGATCAGGTTTCGGGCGTTGCCTCTGGCGTCGTTGCAACGACGGCAGCCAGGCGCAGCGCTTCAATGCTGGCCTGGGCCTTGATCAGGTCCAGCTCCAGCGCCTTGCTGGCCTGCTGATGTTCAACCAGTGCCGCCTGGCGTGACTGGCTTTCCAGCAGTGCCACCCGCAAGCGCTCCTGGAGCAGCGTGCGTTCGCTGTCGACCTGGCTGATTTTCTCGTTCAGTTCGAGCTGCAAGGCCTGGTCTTTGCGCAGTTGCTCCTGCAGTGCGTTCAGCTCTCTCGTGGTCACCCGCTGCTCAATCAACAAGCGTTCGTTGTCCCGATGCAATTGGGTGATTTCATCCTGGCGCACCAGTGCGCTCTGCTGGGCCTGGCGCAGTTCGGCCTGGACCTGTTGCAACTGACCTTCATGACGACGCTGCTCCTGCTCACGCTGCTCCTTGACTGCATTGCGGTAATGCTCAAGGGCATCGCGGGCGTGCAGGTGCTTGTCTTCCAGGGAGCGAATCTGCTCGTCCTTGTCCTTGATCCTCAGTTCGTAATCGCTGCACGCCTGGCTTAGACCGGCGTTGCGCGTCTGCTCGGTCTGCAGGCTGGTGCTGGCGGTTTGCAGGGCGGCGCTTTCCTCGGCGAGGGCGGCGGCCTGGATATCGAACTGCTGTTGCAACTGGTCGTGTGCTTGCTGCAGCGCTTCAAGTTGAGTGAGCAGGGCGCTTTTGTGTTGCTCAAACTGCGCCAGCGCCAGATCGATGGGCTCTTGGGCCTTGTCTTTCAGGCGCTGGGCGAGCCGTGCCACCAACTCACCCAGCTCATCGTCGATGGGGGCTTCGGTGATGGTTTGGCGGGTCTCGCTTTCGTCCAGCTCCTTCAGATAGCGATGAATGGTGGTTTTCGAGCCGGTATTGCCCATCTCGATGCGCACGGCGTCGATGCTGGGGTTTTCGCCACGGGCGAGGATTGCCAGACGTGCCGTCTGAACGACTGCTTTGTTTATGCCACCGCGAGCCATGGGGTCTCCGTCGATTTCGTACTGTGGTACAGAGTATGTATTTACATACTATAACATGATTAAAAAATGCTTTGAAATCATGATTTAACGGATGGGATATTGGCGTATTATCCCGTGTCATAAGCTTTTTGGACGCCATTATGGGCGTGAGCAGTACGAATGGGCCCCGCCATGAGTGATCTTGATCGTTACCTCGACGCCGCCACCCGCGATAACACCCGCCGTAGCTACCGCGCAGCCATCGAGCATTTCGAAGTGAGTTGGGGTGGGTTCCTGCCCGCCACCAGCGACAGCGTGGCGCGCTATCTGGTCGCGCATGCGGGCGTGCTGGCCGTCAACACCCTGAAGTTGCGCCTGTCCGCGCTG
Organism: Pseudomonas orientalis; assembly: GCF_001439815.1. Classification (GTDB taxonomy): domain Bacteria; phylum Pseudomonadota; class Gammaproteobacteria; order Pseudomonadales; family Pseudomonadaceae; genus Aquipseudomonas; species Aquipseudomonas orientalis. Next base: position 536,726 of record NZ_JYLM01000002.1, read on the forward strand.
GCGCAGTGGCACACCAGCCAAGGGTTTGCCGATCCGACCAAGGCGCCGGTGGTGCGCAAGGTGCTCAAGGGCATTCGCGCCGTGCACCCGGCGCGGGAGCGGCAGGCCGAGCCGTTGCAGCTCAAGCACCTGGAGCAGGTGGTGGCCTCGCTTGAGCTGGAGGCCAGGGAGGCCGGCGATAATCAGGACAGGCCGCGTCTGCTACGGGCCAAACGCGACACTGCACTGATCCTGCTGGGCTTCTGGCGTGGGTTTCGCAGCGATGAGCTCTGTCGCTTGAGCATCGAGCATGTCCAGGCAGTGCCTGGGGCCGGCATCAGCCTGTATTTGCCGCGCAGCAAAAGTGACCGCGACAACCTTGGCAAGACCTACCACACACCTGCACTGCTGCGCCTGTGCCCGGTGCAGGCGTACAGCGAGTGGCTCAGTGCCTCGGCATTGGTGCGCGGCCCGGTGTTTCGCGGCATCGATCGCTGGGGCAACCTGGGGGAGGAGGGGCTGCACCCCAACAGCGTGATTCCGTTATTGCGCCAAGCGCTGGAACGCGCGGGCATCCCCGCCGATCAGTACACCAGCCATTCCCTGCGCCGCGGCTTCGCTACCTGGGCCCATCGCAGCGGCTGGGATCTGAAGTCATTGATGAGTTACGTCGGCTGGAGCGACATGAAATCGGCCATGCGCTATGTTGAAGCGACGCCCTTTCTCGGCATGACCTTGGCGACCCAGCCGCTGTTATGAGATTTCTTCTATTAATACAGTCATCTGATAGAGAAACCCAATCGTCAGCATCAGGTTTGCCAATGAGCCATCGTCGCCAAGAGTGGGTAGGATTCATCCCATCAACTTATTAAGCCTTTCTACAAACCTGACGGAGAGTCAACGATGCCTATCATCAACAGCCAAGTAAAACCGTTTAAAGCCACCGCTTTCAAAAACGGCAGCTTCGTCGATGTGACCGACGCTGACCTGAAAGGCAAGTGGTCTGTGGTGTTCTTCTACCCAGCCGACTTTACCTTCGTTTGCCCGACCGAACTGGAAGACCTGGCTGACAACTACGCCGAATTCCAGAAACTGGGCGTGGAAATCTACAGTGTGTCCACCGACACCCACTTTGCCCACGCTGCCTGGCACAACACGTCGCCAGCCATCGGCAAGATCCAGTACACAATGATCGGCGACCCGACCCTGACCATCTCGCGCAACTTCGACGTACTGATCGAAGAAGCCGGCCTGGCGGACCGCGGTACGTTCGTGATCAACCCGGAAGGCCAGATCAAGATCGTTGAGCTGAACGACGGCGGTGTTGGCCGTGACGCGTCCGAGCTGCTGCGCAAGATCAAGGCTGCCCAGTACGTGGCTGCCCACCCGGGCGAAGTGTGCCCGGCCAAGTGGAAAGAAGGCGAGGCTACCCTGGCTCCGTCCCTGGACCTGGTCGGCAAGATCTAAGTCTGTGAAGTCTCAAGGGCGGGTATCCGCACCTACCCAGTAAGCTGCAACCGCCCTCAAAAACGCCCGGGCGAGATTCGCTCGGGCGTTTTTTTACCCAGAATTAAAGGAAATCGCCCGTATGTTGGACGCCAATCTTAAAGCTCAGTTGAAGTCATACCTGGAGCGGGTTACCCAGCCGATCGAGATCGTCGCTTCCCTCGATGACGGCGCGAAATCCGAGGAAATGCTCGCTCTTTTGCAGGACGTAGCCAGCCTCTCCACGCTGATTACCCTGCACTCCGATGGCAATGATGCGCGCAAGCCGTCGTTCTCCATCAACCGCCCGGGTGCCGAGATCAGCCTGCGTTTCGCCGGCATCCCCATGGGCCATGAATTCACGTCCCTGGTGCTGGCCCTGCTGCAAGTCGGTGGCCATCCGTCCAAGGCCAGTGTCGAAGTGATTGAACAGATCCGTGCCTTGAAAGGCGAGTTCAGCTTCGAGACTTACTTCTCGCTGTCGTGCCAGAACTGCCCCGACGTGGTCCAGGCGCTGAACCTGATGGCCGTGCTCAACCCCAACATCCGCCACGTGGCCATCGACGGCGCGCTGTTTCAGGCTGAAGTCGATGAGCGCCAGATCATGGCGGTGCCCAGTGTCTACCTTAACGGTGTAAATTTCGGCCAGGGCCGCATGGGCCTGGAAGAAATCCTCGCCAAGCTCGACACCAGCGGTATCGAAAAAGCCGCCGAGAAAATCAGCGCCAAGGATGCTTTTGATGTGCTGGTTGTCGGCGGTGGCCCAGCGGGTTCATCGGCTGCGATCTACGCGGCACGCAAAGGCATTCGCACCGGTGTGGCTGCCGAGCGTTTTGGTGGTCAGGTGCTGGACACCATGTCCATCGAGAACTTTATCTCGGTCCAGGAAACCGAAGGCCCGAAACTGGCCAGTGCCCTGGAAGCCCACGTGCGTCAGTACGACGTGGACATCATGAACCTGCAGCGTGCCAGCAGTCTGGTGCCAGCGAAAAACCCCGGCGAGCTGCACGAAATCCGCTTCGAAAGCGGTGCGACGCTCAAGTCCAAGACCGTGATCCTGGCCACCGGCGCGCGCTGGCGTGAAATGGGTGTGCCGGGCGAGCAGGAATACAAGGCCAAGGGCGTGTGCTTCTGCCCGCATTGCGATGGTCCGTTGTTCAAGGGCAAGCGCGTGGCGGTGATCGGCGGTGGTAACTCCGGCGTTGAAGCCGCCATCGACCTGGCCGGTATTGTCAGCCATGTCACCTTGCTCGAGTTCGACAGCAAGCTGCGCGCCGACGCTGTGTTGCAGCGCAAGCTGTACAGCCTGCCGAACGTTGATGTGATCACCAGCGCCTTGACCAGTGAAGTCAAAGGCGATGGTCAGAAAGTCACCGGTCTTGCGTATAAGGATCGCGACAGTGGCGAGTTCAAGACCATCGACCTGGAAGGCATCTTTGTACAAATCGGTTTGCTGCCTAACACCGACTGGCTCAAAGGCACTGTGGAACTGACACCTCGCGGCGAGATCATCGTCGATGCACGTGGCGAGACTTCATTGCCGGGTGTATTCGCCGCCGGTGACGTGACGACTGTGCCGTACAAGCAGATCGTGATTGCCGTGGGCGAGGGCGCCAAGGCTTCCCTGAGTGCGTTCGACCACCTGATCCGCACGTCCGCCCCTGCGTAAAATCCGAAGCGCAAATAAAAAACCCCATGAGTGATCATGGGGTTTTCTCGTTACATCGGTGCTGGCTGAATGATCTCAACCCAGTACGCGTCCGGGTCCTTGATAAAGGCCAGGCTTTTCATGCGGCCATCGCTCAGGCGCTTCTGGAAATCGCAGCCCAAGGCTTCGAAGCGTTCGCACGCCGCAACGATATCCGGTACCGAGATGCAGATATGGCCAAAGCCACGGGGGTCGGTATTGCCGTTGTGATAGGCGAAGTCGGCATCGTTTTCGGTGCCGTGGTTGTGGGTCAGTTCCAGGATGCCAGGAATCGACTTCATCCACTGGGTGCGCTCGGCTGCGTCAGCCGGGATCTGTGCCTTGTCCACCAGGGCCAGGAAATACAGGCTGAATTCGGCTTCCGGGAAATCGCGTTTTTCAACCAGGGAAAAACCCAGTACGCGGGTGTAGAAATCCAGCGACTTGGTGATGTCCTTGACTCGCAGCATGGTGTGGTTGAACACGAAGTTCGTGGTGGCGGTATCAGGCTGGGCAGTCACGCCGGGAAAGGTGTTCAGTTCGTGCAGGCTCATGGGCCCTCCAGAAAAAATGGGGCAAAGCGGTCCCTTGGCTTGCGGCAAGCATCCGTGCAGCCGGGCCATGATACGCAACGCCTGCCGGTGACGCCAAATGAAAAAACGTACGCGGCCCTTGCGGGCTGTGGGTCCGGGGCCGCAAACTTTGGTGCTGGAACCCTGGATGCTTTAGCAATGATCGAGTGTCGTAAACCGTTGTTGAGTACCTTGTGCCTACTGCTGGCGAGCCCGCTCGTATGGGCGGCCGACCCCGAGATCCATTGGCCCAGCGGTTGGCAGGTGGAGGCGGTTGAACCCGATGCCAGCGCCGCCGGTAAGAGCCAGGCCGTGACGCGACAGCGTGCGATCAAGAATGACGAAAATGGCCAGACCTTGATGGTGATGGAGTTGACCGGTACGCCCATTGAGGCCGGGCACAAGGTTAATCTTCAAGGCGTCTTGCTGGAAATGCGTAAGTCCATTCAAAAAGATTTTGCCCAGGGCGGTTATCAAAGCGTGTGTACCAAAATGCACGCCGCTACATTGAGCCGCCTTGACGCGCTGGAAACTACTTGCGTGATTACCGAGAATGGCCGGCATGTGCTGTCGCAGACACTAGTGGCGGCGGTGGATGCGGATAAAGCCTACGTGTTTTCATATGCGGGCCAGGCGCAAGCGTACGAGGCCAGTCAGGCTGAAGTCAGTTCGGTGCGTGACAGCCTCACACTTTGAATGGGTGCAGGCGAACGAATGTGAACTTTAATTTAAGTTCGTTTGCGAACCTATAAACGAAAAAGCCCCGCCTGAGCGGGGCTTTCTGTTAGTGCATGTTAATCAACCGCGCAGCCAGGAATCCACTTCGGCTGCGCCGTATTCTTCTTTCCAGGCTTTCAGGCCACGATGGTTGCCGCCTTTGGTCTCGATCAGCTCACCGGTGTGCGGGTTCTGGTAGACCTTGACCACGCGGGCACGGCGCTGTTTCGGTGCGGCAGCGGGCGCGGCGCCGCGTTTGGCCGGGTTTGGATCAAGGATGGAGATCACATCGCGCAGGCTTTTGTCATAGCTGCCCATCAGTTTTTTAAGTTTTTCTTCAAATTCGATTTCTTTCTTCAGCCCGGCGTCGTTCTTCAGGGATTCCAGCTGGGCAAGCTGCTCTTGAAGGGCTTTTTCTGCTGCGCGAAATTCGGCGAGTCTGGACAAAATCTGTACTCCAATAGTGTAGTTAGCTGATATCTATTGCGAAGAAAGCCTTAAGCCAAGAGGATTAAGCTAACTCAACGAAAACACCTGGCTTTGAGTGTATCGCCGGCACGAAAAATTGTAGTAGTTAATCCACTTCGAGTAAATCATGTCTTTTGTCTAAATAACATTCTTTCATCTGGGGCCGTCGATGGCTATTCAATGGCGGGTCAATGACTTAATGAACTCATCGCCGGGTAACGGACGGCCGAACAGGTAGCCTTGCAAAAAATCCACGCCTTTTGCGACAAGGTAATCACACTGTTGCGCGGTTTCCACGCCCTCGGCCACGATGCCAAGGTCGAGCTTGGCGGACAGTTCTATGATGCTGTCCAGAATATGTCGCGAGAGTGCATCCGCCCCGATCATGGCGACGAAGCTTTGATCGATCTTCAAGTAGTCCACATTGAAGTTACGCAAATAACCCAGGCTGGAATGCCCGGTACCGAAGTCGTCTATGGCGATCATCACGCCCAGCTGGTGCAGCGCGTCGAACAAGCGTTGTGTGGTGTCGGTGGGCTCGATCAACTCGCGCTCGGTCAATTCCAGTACCAGGGTGACCTGGCCGGGCCGGAAGGCCGCAAGGAACTCCCGGCAGTCGTCCACCAGTTCCAGGTCCTGACAATGACGCGCAGTGATATTCACACCGATATGAAAGCCCGGGCTGAAGCGCTCGGCATGCGGTGCCAGTTGCGCGGCAGTCTGGCGCAGCAGGGCGCGCGTCATGGGCACGATCAGTCCGGAGTGCTCGGCCAGGGGAATGAACAGATCCGGTCGCACCAGGCCCTCTTTCGGGTGTTGCCAGCGCATCAGCACTTCGCAGCCGGCCCATTGGCGCGTGTCGCCGCGCACCACCGGTTGGAAATACGGAACGAATTCGTTGGCGTCCAGGGCACGTCGCAACTCGTGGGTGGGCGCGCAAGAGCGCTTCTGCAGCCAGTGGGCAAGGATGCCGGCCAGCACACCAAAAAACACCACCAGACTGAATACGGCCGGATAGCGCGCCTGCATGTAACGCCAGACCTCACCCTCGGGCATGCCCACGTCGACGCTGTATTGATAGCGGTTGGAGGCCAGGACGTGAGGGGCTATGGCAAACTTCGGTGGCGCATCAGTATGGACTTTGCCGCTGGCGTCCAGCCAGTTGGGCCCCACTTTCAACACCAGGAAAGCGTAGCGGCTGATCAGGCGCAGGGCATTGGTCAGGTGATAGCCGTCAATCGAGGCGAACGCGGCTCGATCACCGTCGACCAACCGGTACACCAGCAGTGCGGTGTCCGGTGTGACGGGGTTGCCGTTCATCAACCACAGACGCCCACCCACGTAGTCGTCCGGGTTGACCGGCGACTCATGCTTGCTGCCGAACAATGAACTGCAATAGATGTTTTTCTGCCAGGACAAGGTGGTGGCGCGCACGAACGGCCGGCGCGTGACCTGCTCACGCAGGGCCAGCTTCGCCGCGCTGTCACACGGCAAGCCGGCCAGTGGCAACAGGGCCTGCGCCGCGAGTGCGGTGTTGTCGAGCATCAAGTCGAACTGCCTGACCGCCTCCTGTGCGGTTTGAGCGGTGCTTTGCTCAAGCGTGCGTTCGGCTTGCCAATAAAGAATCACAACCCCCAATAAGACCGGGAGCAGGGCGCAGACGCCGTTGAAGGCATAACGGGCAACTCGGCTTCGTGGGCCTTTGGAGGTCAGGGGCATAGAGGCGCGGCCATGCAGAAAAGAAGGGGACTATGCCGATGATAGATGGCATTGCCACAAGGCGCTCAGCAAAACGTAACAGTGCATGCCTCAGGGGCAATGAGTTCAAGGCGCAGCGGGATACAGCATTTGTGCCAGTGCAATGAACGCGAGTGTCGCGGGTGACAACCGGCGGCGGTCGAGCACCGCCGGTGCCAAAGGGGGAGCATGCTCCCCCAGGCTGTCAGTGCGATGAGCGCATCACGATTTTTTTGTATTCTGCGGTCAGCGACTCGACCCATGGATTCTTTTCATAAATCACGTCATCAATGCGACTGACCTCGGTGATTTCCATGGCGGTGCCACATAGAAAGGCGCCGTCAAAGTGGCCCAGTTCCGAGCTTGAAATATCGCGCTGCACAATTTGCAAATCCAGTGTGTGAGACAGTTCGTCAATGATGACGCGACGGGTGATGCCTGCCAGGGCCATTTCGGTGGTCGGTGTAATGAGTTGGTTTCCTTTCACAAAAAAGACGTTGGATCCACTCGACTCGCAGACAGTGTCAGTCGTCGAAAGGAACAACACATCATCGAATGCATCACCTTTGTCACGAAAGCTCAAGAAACTGAGCGCATACGTGGACGAGTTTTTTGCCTGATAGGGGTGACAGTGAGCCGGTGCTCGGCGCCAATTGGCTATCGTCAGCCGGTAAGGTGTGGTGGCGGACTTGGGGGCGAATGGCAGGACAAATATCACTACTTTGCTGCGACAGCCGCGCCCCATGAAACTGACGTCGGCGTCGTCATAGAACACGATGATTTTAATGTACGCGTCTACAAGTCCGTTTCGCGCCAGCAGTTCATTGCAAGCGTCGGTCAGCGTGGCGTTGCTGTAGTGCAATTGGTGTTTGAACAGCTGCGCCGACTGTTGCAGACGTTGCAGGTGTTCCTCGCATTTGAAAATCCTTGCGTCGTAACTGCGCATTCCCTCGTAGACCGACGAGGCATAAGAAAGCGAGTGAGTGACGGGTGAAAAAGTTATCTGATCCGTCTGGAGGTATTGGCCGTCCAGCCACGCGATTGCCGTAGTCATGATCCATTCCCTGGTTGATGATTGAAGTGGGTTCTAATGGCGACGAGGGGGATCAGTGATTGAAGACTTCACGCGCGGTCAGTGCGTTGTAGAACTCGCCCTTGATCAGGCCTTCGCCTTCGTAGCTGTTCGGACGTCCACCTTGAAGCTCGAGCTCCTTGATGATGGATTCGTAGGCGTCCACGGGGACAATCCTGAAATCCATGCTCACACGCGTCATGTCCTCAGTGTTCTCTGCGGTCCCGTGTAACACCCGTGGATCGAACATCAGACACTGGCCATACCGAAGGTTGGTCGGCATGGCATCCGTCCGAAGGTCTGCCATCAATTGTGGGCGTTGCTTTGCATAATCGAAAAAAGCGACCCGGCTGTCCTTGTATTCGTCGTAGCTGTAATTTTGATCTTGAGCGAACGTTTTCAGGGTGCGGATGCTGGTGTGCTTGGAGCAAACGCTGAGTGCTGCTGTATTCTTCACGTCGCAGAACGGCAACCACATGTTGATTTGCTGGAAGTAATCGCCGAGCAGGGTGTCCGAATGGTGAGTGAATAATTCACCGTCCGGCAGCCTGTAACGATCATCCAGTTTTGCGGGGATGTGGTAGCGCACCAACGGGTTATGTTCGAACACGAAGTCGAAACCCAGGTGTTGGCTGAGCCAATTAACAAATTTGTAGTACGCCTCGATCATCGGCGCCCCCAATGTTTGTAGCGGGTCATGCCAATGGCCGGAGTCCTCCAGGTGCTGACTGATTTCTTCCCGACCAAGGCTTTCATGAATCTTGTTCAGCGCAAAATCATTCCTGAGGTTGTAGCGACCGACCAGCGTCTGCTGAAGTGTACCGGCCAGGTCAAAGGTCGACGTCGGGTAATCCATAATCGAGATGCCATTCTCTATTATGTGTTCGCTATTGAGTTGCTGGCTTATATCAAAAAAAGACATGTAAAACTCCTTGTCAGCGGTCTCTCTTGGTTGAAAATTCATGCATTTGTTCTTGTTGGCCAGTTCTGATGGGGATTAACCAGTTTTCCAGGTCGACCACCAGGTTGGAGCCCATGCGTTTTTTTATATCGATGGCCCCGCGACCCAGACAACTTGTCTTGAATCCCAATTCGTCAGCCACTCGATACAGTTGATAGTAATCGCTGACGTATAAGTTAAGTCCCGGTGGCACCTGACTGCGATCTTGACCTTGTACCAATTGGGAGAAAACGCCTTGTTGCTCATCCGCGTAACTCAGGGAGCCATAGACGGGCACATTGTTCGATTTTTCGTAGTTCATTTTTATGTAGTACTTTGAACCTTCCGTTGAGCGTGCCAGCGCCTGCATCGCCTCAAGCGAATAAAGGTTCCTTACGTGCTGATATTTGTCCACGTTGAACGACTGCAGCGTTGAAAAGGCTTTGAGCACTTCACCGTTTCCAGGCAATTCGCTGAGGCGATACACCTGTGTATGGCAAAGGTCCTCGGCCCTTCGGGTCAGGCGTACCATTTCTTTGTACGGCTTTCTGCCCATAATCGTGAGCAGGCAATCGTCCAGGTTTCCCTCAACGCGCAGATACGCGACTTGCATGAAGGGCACCGGGATAATGTCTGTTTCGTATTGTTGGCGCAGCGAGCTGCTGGTCTTTTCCAAGGACGGTACCAGTAGCCAATCGGCGGTATGTGCCTCTTGTATCAATTGGTTCAAGAACTGCGGCTCCGGCTGCGTGGTGACCGGCAGGTAAAAAAAACCGGGCGCCACATAGGCCTGTTCCTCATGCAGGGCGTTGTGCTGATCCACCGTTCCTTTAAGCGTTGCTTCCCAGTGGGCAATCCCGCTCAAGGGCAGTTGTGGGTTAGAGACGCCATAACTGATACAAAACGCATCCCGTTGCGCGTGTAACTCCATGTTGACGATCCTTGTATAACGGCGTGTGAGGATGTGTTTATTCTGTTTTTTCAACCATGCGCTTTTCATGGTTGAAGTTGAAGTTCCTGTTTCCAAGCGTGGAAAGTTCAGGGTTGTGCGTGATGATGAAAAACAAGGTTTGCGGCAGCGCAGTAATCACTTTCTTGATGAGTTGCAGTTCTTCGGCACTGCTTAGCTCCGAGGTGGCCTCGTCGAGAATGGCAATGGCCGGCGTATTGATAGTCAGATCAAGCAACGCGAGTCGTTGAAGTTCTGACTTGCTCAGGTTTATTTCTCCACTCCAGGGAACCTGTTGATTAAAACCATCCGGCAAGCGCTCGACAATGTCCGAAAGTCCAAGATAAGCCGCTCGCTGATAGAGTTCTTCGCGTGACGGACTATTGAAATGTTCGATCAGCAAACCCGGTTTGAATATCGGACTGGAGGTCAGTAACTGCACTTCTTCGGCATGTTGTCGTGCCAGATACCCATCAGTGCCGCCCAGTGTAGAGATCTTCCCCAGACTTGGCAGCAGGCTGCCCACCACCAGATTGGCAAAGGTTGATTTGCCAACGCCGCTGGCTCCCATGATCACCACCACATCGTTCTCGTGAAACGCCTGGTCGAATTGTTCGAGCACCGTTGTTCCGCTGCACGGGTTAACAAACGTGACGTTTGAAAACGCCACCAGTGGCGCATTCTCACGAGCCTGTTGGCGCCTTGGCGCTGTCGCCGGGAAGGTGCCAGCCACCACCAGGCGATCTGCGCTGTCGAGGACTTGTCGTAGTTCCACCGCGCATCTGCCCAAGCGGGCAAAAATCGCAATCAGGCTGTAGGAGAGACTCACCGCCAGCACGTTAGCCATGGTCCCTGTGCCGGTGGCGTGAAAGTAAATCGTTGACGCTACGATACCGACCAGGAAAAAAACGCCCATCAAGTCCAGTTTGTAGCTGTACCAGCGACGCGTCGCGGCGTTATCCAGAGACGCGAAGGCCCGAGTGGCCAGGCTGGCGCTCAACCAATCAAGGATGCTTGAGTTGTTCGCGGTGCTGTCAAATCGGCCGCCATCCCAGTTCAGCGCTTGAACGCGTGAAAACAATACGGCGGTCGCGTCGATTTCCCGGGTATTGTACCTCTGCAACAACTCGCCGGAGCGTCTTGCCCCCCGCCAGTAAAACAGGCCGATAAGAATGAACGGAAATACTACGTAGATGTTGTTCAGGACGACGTAGCCCGTCGTGACGAATAGCAAGGTTGCCGCGCTGACGGTCTCCAGCAACAGCACGGGCAATACTTCGTCGACGCGCCGCTGGTCCCATGTCAGCTTGTTTTGGCTGTCGCGATTGATTTCCTGGGTCAGGTGCTTATCCAGGCCAGGGTTCATCAAATAGGAGAAGTAGCGGATGCATTGTGCCGACGCCGCCTCAATGCTTTTCCTGACCGTCATCAACGCCCCGGAAATCGACAGTAAGGCACTCACCAGTAGAACGCTGGCCAGTCCGATCAAGGATGCGTGCAGGTGAGTACTCAGATAACCGCTGGCGATCAGGTAGTCACCGGCAATGGTGAGCACTTCTTTGAGCGCCAGCACAATGAAGGCAATCAGCGTAATGGTTCCTATGCCAAAACCCATCAGGCTGCTGGTCATTGACCTGGAATATTTTGCCGGGTCGTCTGCCGTCGAGCGATCTGCCTCTGGCGCCGACCGGACAGGAACAGGACGTACAACCGGTGCGGCGGCACGTCGAAAGCGGGCGGCAGCGTAATGGATTTTCACGTCAGTGACCCTGCCTTCAGAGACAGTCCAGACTTCCTCGGCGGCGTCTTTTTCTTCTGGTTTGTCCGTGACGAACATCACCCTGGTGTCGCGCCACGGGCCTTGCAGCAGTGACGTCAACAATCCAGCGGCTAGCGTTTCGTCCAGCCCCGAGGTGGGTTGATCAATGTAGATCCACTCTGGTTGCGCCAGCAAAGCGCGGACCAGTTCAAAGCGTTTTCCCTGGCCTCTGGAAACGTCCCAGTGGGTCTTGGCGCCATGGTTCCGCTCATTGATGTAATCGAGGTAGAACTGCTCGGGCAAGCGTGCGAGGGCGACGGCATTTCGCACCTCTTCGTCTGAAAAGTCCCGGCGATAGAGACTCAGGTTTTCGCCAAGACCCCCGGCAAATATCCACGGCTCGTCCGGAATGAAAATCGCCTGGCCGACAGCCTCAGGAAAACGTTGCGCACAGTTTCTCAGCACGGACGTCTTGCCACTGCCTGCGGCACCGACGATAGCGATATGTTTCGCCGTCGTGGAAGGCATCGTTGGCATTTCGGGAGGGAGTGTACTGGGCTCACGGCCATCAAGGTATTGCTCTATATGCTGGTGACCGACAATCCCTTGAGAGATGCTTTGCACAATGTCCGGAATATTATTGGCGACCGATCTCAGTCCACCGATCAATGCGATGGCGGCAAGCACCCCGGGCGCATCGACGTGGCCCAGGTAGAACAGTTGCAACAGAGCCGAGCTCAACAGCGCGGCGATGGGCGTCATGGTCGAGATCAGGCTGATAGCCGCTACCAGACGGGCAGCTTTTTTCAGAGAGGCTTCTTCAAGGTTTCGTTTGGAGGCATAGTCGCGAATCAATTCGGCATTCCAGTTTTTCAGGCAGGCCTGGCGCCGATTTTTTGTCGCGAATGCTCCTATTTCTATGCGCTGAGTGGAGCTCAACGACAGCTGTTCATAGGTCATGTTCAGTCGTTGGGCAATCCAGAACACGGTCAGTGAACTGCCGACAATGACGGCCAAGGCGGCCATTGCACTGACACCCAGGGCAAAAAAGAAAAACGTGGACGTGAAGATGACCGTTGCGAGCGCCAGGGTGATCGTGATCAACCCTGACCATGACGATTCGACACGTGCCGCTTCGCGGTCAAACAACGTGGTCAGGCTGAGCGGGAAAGTGCCGCTCTGTGCAGCAGTCCTTTTGAGTAAAATCCGTTGTTCCACATAAGAACGACTGCCGACACCGACCAGCTCAGCCAGAAAGAACGTGTGGTTGAGTGCCAGCCAGGCGCAGTAAGTCAGCGCCAGGCAGGTGGCGCCCTGCGTGATGTTCGAGAGGACTGGCGAGTCATCCTGCATGAGTTGCGCCAGCAGTGATTTGAGGTAGATTGCGGCGCCAAAAGCCGCCGCGGTATGCACCCCGATCGCCACCAGCGCCAACATGACATCCCGTTTGAGGGCTGCAAAAATCCTGATATGAAGCCGTCCTTTCCCGGCTCCCCGCGCATCATGGACGACGGCCTTGCACCAGCGTTGCCAGCGAGAAGCGTGGACCGAATCTGCACCCCGATTTCGTTCAGGCTCAGGCGTGCGAAACCACAGGATAGTCTTCAGGATTTCTGCAATCTTCATGAGGGTCAGCTATATACCGGTACAGGTTGAGCAGCAGTGGGTGTTGCGCGCACCGGGTGGTCCGAACAGGCTATATCGGAAAGTCGATCGCACAGGAGGGTGATCATGCTCCAGCCTTCGCTCAGGGTTTCACGCAGCTCTTCGATTTCCTTTGGCGACGCCTGGTTCAGCAGTTCTATGCCCATGCTGACGTGGCTGCCATCGTCTTCACCATGTTCCTGGAAGTGCGGCATGCTGGCGAATACCCGAGCGGCCTCGCTATGAAAGATCTCACCGCTGCCTTCCAGTACGACGTGCATCAACAGCGTCTTGACCATGTCGCTCTTGTAGAGCATCTGGTGCCTGAACCATTCCATGGTGGAATGAAAGGCTGCATCCGAGACGGGCGAATGGCGAGCATCGCGCTGATTGCGCAGGTTGTTGTTATGCCCCAGTTCTTCCACCAGATGCTCAAGGGCAATTTTCTTGTGCGCAGGGTCACGCGTCATCGCCACCCGGATATGCAGCAGGTCCTGAAACATGTCTGACCAGGTCTGCAGGCAGTCGAGGAGTTTTTCGCGCACTTCGGGCTGATCGATTGACGGCGAATTGACCAGCGACAACAGTCGGCTGTTCTTGAAGCTATCCAGATAAGCCTCGTTATCGCGTAACAGCGCATCGGCGGGCTTCGCAATGTCTGTTTCCTGAGGTTTGAAGACGACATTCGGTCGTGTGGTGTCTTCGTACAGGGCCTTGCCGTTGAACTGGATGGACAGCGCCCAGAACCCCTCATGGGTGCCTTTGAAACCATGCAAGGAGTGGGGCGGCACCAATACCATATCGCCGGCCTCTATATTACGTTCGGTCGCCCCCAGGGTTTTCCCCGAACCGTCACAAATCAGGATCAGGCTCGCTTCGGGATGTTGGTGGACCGACAGTTCCTGGTCCTTTTCGAGCCGAACCCAACTGATGGCCAGCTCACTTTGGGACGGAATGAACTCAGCCAGCGCAGGATGCTGGGAGAATATTTTTACAACGCCTAAATCGTGCAAGGCGCCATTCACCACAACGCTGTTGAGGGTTGCGATATCGTTACGGGAGATGACTTCCATATCTGCTCTACCTTTTGTGAATAATTAGTGTGCGGAACTTAGCCTGTTCAGATGATCAATCGCGGTGTAGAACTTTTTGCGATCATGGCTGGCGATAACCACCAGGCCGACTTTGTCATCATTGGTGTGTGGCCTGCCCAACGGTGGATTGGCCTCGCCCATGACCAGCCTGATAATATCCACTTCCCGTAAGTAATTCTTGAGAAGCTCCGTATCCAGCGGTTCATAAAAGAGATGAGAGCCGGCGAATTCGTAACGTACCGGTTGTTCGGAAGTAGTTGTTTCGACTGCACAACTGTGGAATTGCAATGTTTCTCTGAACAGATCAACGCCTGTTGTCAATTCAACCAACAGACCGATGTAATCGCCGCCGACCCGGTTGTTGATCTCTATCAGATGAAACTGTCCATCCGCGATAATCACCTCAATATGACAGGGACCGTGTTTATAGTTGATGGCAGTTAATAAGCGCTCGCAATAACGACTCAGTTGCTTGAGCGTGTCGCTGTCGAGATTGTCCGGCGAGATGATGTGCTGCTCTTCTGCAAGGGATGTTTGGTACAGCTGTTTGTTGGTGACTGCGAGGACACGGTGTTGCGAATCGATAGTCAGTGTTTCAACGCTGACTTCCCGACCGTTCAGGAATTCTTCCGCCAACATGACGAAATTTTCCTGAGGCAGTTCGTCCAGTGTACTGCGCAGGGACGTAGCGTCTTTAATGATAAAGACGTTTTCGCTCCCGGAGCCCTTCGGGTCTTTCAGGACGATTGCGCCTGCGTGCCGGCTGAAAAAACGTTCGACGTCGGCGCGTGTTCTGCAGGTTTCGCTATTGACGGCGAATTCGGTCTTTTCAAGCTTGGTGCGCATCAAGGCCTTGTCGATACACATTTCGCAGGTGTCGAAGTCCATGCCGGCAATCGCATAACGTTGGCTGGCGCGTGCCGCTGGCAGTAACCCGTCTTCGGTGAATGAAAAAATGAAATCAACTGGTTGGGTTGTCAGGATCTCATCCATCTTGTCGAGAACGGTGGCTTCGCAGAAGTCACTGACAAGATGAATCTTGTCAGTCAGGGCTGTGAGGTTGGGGCCAACCGAGTCAGGTAGTTGCAATACGGTAAAATCAAAACCCAAGCCGCCATAGTGCATGAAGGTTTCATCATGTCCGCCGATCATCACGATATGCTTCATAATATGCCTCAATAGATCATTCGACCCATAAGGGTCGAGCGTGCAGGAAATGGTGGTTAATACCCGTTAACGGTGCGTGAGTTACCCGATGTATCGATGTTGATTCATTTGGCAAATAAATGTGTTCGCGCGTTTCGCAGGTGGAAACGAACGGCGTACAGGGAGATGCTGACTTATTCAAGAACTAGTTGTTGGCCCCTGATCAATCAAGACTCCCAGCGAGGGACTGGCTCGTGCCGAGGACGTAATGATATCTATCGCTGGAATGGTGTTGAGCTGAAACTGATAATGCGCGGAGTGGTTTAGAGGAAAAGGTACGCGGAAGAGGAGAAGTAGTTATAACGGCGGTATGAAACATGCTAATTCCTTTTAGCGTTTAAAACGTTATTGATTATTATGAGTGCGATCCTTGCTCGTGACCGATAATTTCATTGTTGTTCCTGGATGTCAATGCTGAAAAAACAACTTGACAAGGTGGCTGCCAAGAGGATCTAGATAAAATAAACCCCTAAGTCGACGCGCCAGCAATCGCGCTTCAGCCAGCCATACCCAAGCTTCACCCGCGCCGTGTAATCACGGCAGTCATTTGCGCGGCGGTGCTGCTCAACGAACAACTGACGCTCCCCATGCTGCTGGGCGGTGGTGTGACTCTGACGGTCATCTACCTGTGCTACATACCCCTTGCGCATGGCAGGGCGATGAGGATTTGATAAGACTACGGACAAACATGGTTACGCTGTGTAGAATCGATTTACGCATACAAGAATATGGACTTGCGCTCACGCAAGCCTCGCCGTCAGAGACTGATGACACCATGAAGCAACTCGGTTCGCCCCTCATCTTTGGTGACTTCCTTGCCCGCAGCGTGCGAGGCCTTTCCTGCGCGCCTCCCGCTGACCTCATCCTTGCCCGCAAATAACCCAATAGCTGGTAAACAACCAGTTGTTGCCCCAAGCATGATGAGGCACCCGACATGACCGACCAATACGAAAACCCGATGGGCCTGATGGGCTTTGAATTCATTGAGTTCGCATCGCCGACCCCGGGCACCCTGGAGCCGATCTTCGAGATCATGGGTTTCACCAAGGTGGCGACCCACCGTTCCAAGAACGTGCACCTGTATCGCCAGGGCGAGATCAACCTGATCCTCAATAACGAGCCGAACAGTCTGGCCTCGTACTTCGCCGCCGAACACGGCCCCTCGGTGTGCGGCATGGCATTTCGCGTGAAGAACTCGCAGCAGGCCTACAAGCGCGCCCTGGAACTGGGGGCGCAGCCGATTCATATCGAAACCGGTCCGATGGAACTGAACCTGCCGGCGATCAAAGGCATCGGCGGGGCGCCGCTGTACCTGATCGACCGTTTTGGCGAAGGCAGCTCGATCTATGACATCGACTTCGTCTACCTCGAAGGCGTAGACCGCAACCCGCAGGGCGCCGGCCTGAAGGTCATCGATCACCTGACCCACAACGTCTACCGTGGGCGCATGGCCTACTGGGCCAATTTCTACGAGAAGTTGTTCAACTTCCGTGAAGCGCGCTATTTCGACATCAAGGGCGAGTACACCGGCCTGACCTCCAAGGCCATGAGCGCACCGGATGGCATGATCCGCATCCCGTTGAACGAAGAGTCGTCCAAGGGCGCAGGCCAGATCGAAGAGTTCCTGATGCAGTTCAACGGCGAGGGCATCCAGCACGTGGCGTTCCTCACCGACGACCTGGTCACGACCTGGGACGCGTTGAAGAAGATCGGCATGCGCTTCATGACCGCGCCGCCGGACACTTACTACGAAATGCTCGAAGGCCGCCTGCCCAACCACGGCGAACCGGTGGACCAGCTTCAAGCGCGCGGGATCTTGCTGGACGGCTCGTCGATCGAAGGCGACAAGCGCCTGTTGCTGCAGATATTCTCGGAAACCCTGATGGGCCCGGTGTTCTTCGAGTTCATTCAGCGCAAAGGCGACGACGGGTTCGGCGAAGGCAACTTCAAGGCGTTGTTCGAGTCGATCGAGCGCGATCAGGTACGTCGCGGTGTATTGACCGCCGACTGAGCAATACAAAGCCCGGCTTTGGCCGTAATGCCGTTCAGTCAAGGCTTTTTGTAGGAGCGAGCTTGCTCGCGAAAAACGTCAACGATAACGCGTGTTTCCTGAATGAACGCGGCGCCTGTGCGTTTTTCGCGAGCAAGCTCGCTCCTACAGAGGGCGATATACGCTTAACTGAACGGCATTACGGCTTCGGCCGGGCTTTCTTTTGCCTGGGATTCAGGCTTTGCGTTGACGCACCAGATGCTTGAACCCTTCATACACCAGCACCATCACCGCCAGCCAGATCGGGATATAGGTCAGCCATTGCCCGCCCTTGATGCCTTCACCCAGCAGTAATGCCACCGCGAGCAACAACACCGGCTCCACATAGCTGAGCAGGCCGAACAGGCTGAAGGCCAGCAACCGGCTGGCGATGATGTAGCTCACCAGCGCCGAAGCACTGATCAAGCCCAGCATGGGAATCAACGCGTACAGCCTGGGCTGCGCATCCAGTACCGCGAAGCCCTGTTCGCCGCTTTGCACAAACCACCAGGCCACCGGCAGCATCAGCGCCATGTCCAGCCACAGGCCGCCCAGATGGTCGGTGCCCAGGTATTTGCGCACCACGAAGTACACCGGGTAACCGATGATCACCACCAGCGTGGCCCAGGAAAAACCGCCGGCCTGGTACAGCTCGTTGAGCACACCCAGTGTGGCAAACGCCACGGCGATCTGCTGCAAGCGCGACAACTGCTCGCCGTAGACCAGACGCCCGGTCAGCACCATGGTCAGCGGCAACAGGAAATAGCCCACCGACACGTCCAGGCTGCGCCCATTGAGCGGTGCCCACATGAACAGCCATAACTGCACGCCGAGCAGCGCGGACGAGACCAGCACACCGCCGATCAGGCGCGGGCTGGCCGCGAGCATGCGCAGCAGTTCCCACACCCGTCGCCATTCTCCGCTGACCAACATGAAGACGGTCATGCAGGGCACGGTCAGCAACATGCGCCAGCCGAAAATTTCCAGGCCACTCAGGGGGGTGAGCAGCGACGTGAAGTAATACATCACGGCAAACAACACCGACGCCGACACCGATAACACAACACCTTTAGACACGCAGTCCTCGCGAAAGCCGATTGGAGATAAACAAGAGATTGAGAGGGGGATTATGGTGCTTTTGAGCGCAAAGATGCGCTGTTTTGGGGCGAGAGGCGGAAAAAGGCTGAAAATGGTCGGTTTACATGCTTGGGCTCGAGCGCTCCCACAGGAGTTGACGAGCCCGCGTGCCTCGATGGGCTGTTCAGGGACGTGCCGTACGACCCGAAACAAAGTGACTCACATCGTTGAACCCCGGCGTGGACGAGTGCCCAGGAGTCACCAGCGAATCGATGAATGCCTCATCTTCAGCGCTGATCTTCACGTCCAGTGCGCCGGTATAGGCATCCCACTGCGCCTCGGTGCGCGGGCCGACAATCGCCGAACTCACCGCCGCGCTATTGAGCACCCAGGCAATCGCGAACTCGACCATGCCCACGCCACGTCCCTGGGTGTATTGCTGGATCTGCTGGGCGATGCGCAGCGATTCCACGCGCCATTCGGTTTCCAGGATACGTTTGTCCTGGCGTGCCGCGCGGCTGCCGGGCTCAGGTGTCAAGTCGGGCGCGTACTTGCCGCTGAGCACGCCACGCGCCAGCGGGCTGTACGGCACCACGCCCAGGCCATAGGCGGCAGCGGCGGTGATCTGCTCGATTTCGGCCTGGCGATTGACGATGTTGTACAACGGTTGGCTGATGATCGGTCTGTCAACGCCCAGCCGCTCGGCCACGCGAATGACCTCGGCGATACGCCAGCCACGGTAGTTGGACAAGCCCCAGTAGCGAACTTTGCCCTGGGCAATAAGATCGCCGATCGCTGATACCGTGACCTCCAGCGGCGTGTCGTGGTCCTCGCGGTGCAGGTAGTAGATGTCCAGGTAATCGGTGTCCAGGCGGCCCAGGCTGGCCTCCAGTGCGTTGAACATACGCTTGCGGCTCAGCCCGTTGCGGTTGGGCACGCCATCCGCTGGACCAAG
This sequence comes from Pseudomonas orientalis, assembly GCF_001439815.1. Lineage (GTDB taxonomy): Bacteria > Pseudomonadota > Gammaproteobacteria > Pseudomonadales > Pseudomonadaceae > Aquipseudomonas > Aquipseudomonas orientalis. Next base: position 556,096 of record NZ_JYLM01000002.1, read on the forward strand.
CCCGACCTTGGACGCCACCACCCAGTCCTGACGGTTGCGCGCGATGGCCTCGCCGACGATCTCCTCGGAGCGCCCGCCGGTATAGACGTCGGCGCTGTCGATAAAGTTGATGCCCTGGTCCCAGGCCTTGTCGATGATGCGCAGCGAGTCTTCAGTGCTGGTCTGTTCGCCAAACATCATGGTGCCCAGCGTCAGTGCGCTGACCTTCAATCCGGACTGGCCCAATGTGCGGTAAATCATGCAAAGCTCCTCAAAGCAGGCAAACGTGTGTGATGCAATACCAGACGGGCGCGCTCTGGAACAAGCCCTGTGCGTGTTTCTTCATGCATTCAGCAACGTCTGGCAGCGCTCCTGTAAAAATCGCTGCAGCACTTTCACCCGTTCCGATACCTGCAGGCGATGGGGGCACATCAGGTTGAACGGCGCCGGTTCGCCTTGCCACCCATCGAACAAGGCCACCAACCGGCCGGCGGCAAGGTCGCCCACCACATCCAGTCGAGCCTTGTAGGCGATGCCATGCCCGGCCAGGGCCCAACGGCGCACGATTTCGCCGTCGTCGCTGAGATAGTCGCCGCTGACCTCGACCTCTTCAACCTGCGCGCCCTGGCGAAAGCGCCAGGTCTTGCTGACCTGGCCCTGGCGCATGTAACGCAGCGCGCTGTGCCGTGACAGCTGCGTTGGATGCAACGGTTTGCCGTGGCGCGCCAGGTAGGCGGGGCTCGCGCAGGCAATGCGATGGTGGTCGGGGGCGATCGGCAGGGCGACCAGGCTGGAGTCCTGGGGCGCGCCAAAGCGCAGGGCAATGTCGACCGTGTCCCGAAACAGATCGGCGTTGTTGTCGTTGAGCATCAGTTGCAGGCGAATATGCGGGTGTTCAGCCTTGAACGCGTCCAGCCAGCCCAGCACCACGTTGCGCCCGAAATCCGACGGCGCCGCCACTTGCAGCAAACCGGTCAGGCCCTGGCTTTGCTGCTTGAGCGCCTGTTCACCTTCAGTCAATGCGGCCAGCGCAACGCGCACGCTGTCCAGATATCGCCGGCCTTCCTCGGTCAGCCGCATGCTGCGCGTGGATCGGGCGAACAGGCGTGAGCCCAAGCGGGCTTCCAGGCGCTTGAGGGCGATACTCGCCGCCGCAGGGGTCAAGCCAAGTCCGCGCGCCGCCGCAGACAGGCTGCCTGAATCGGCGGTACGCACGAACACTTCAAGATCCAGGATAGAGCTCATTTGTAAAATTCCTTTAAGGATCTTGTCGTTTTACCGGGATTTTTCTCCGATTACCAAGCGTGGAAGATGAGCGTTCACTTTTCAACTAGGACTTTTTCCATGACGACGTCTCTGAGCGGCAAAACCATCATCGTGATCGGCGGCAGTAGCGGTATCGGCGCAGCCGTCGCCAAGGCGGCCGTCGAGCGCGGTGCACACGTGGTGGTGGCGGGGCGCCGTCTGACCTCGGCGGTTCACAACGGCATGCGCAGCGAGCCGGTGGATGTCAATGACAGCGCCTCGTTGCAACGCCTGTTCGAAACCGTTGGGCGTTTCGACCACCTGGTCTACACCTGCGGCCCTTCGGTCAACGCCAAGACGTTGATCGAGACTGACCTGGACCAGGCCCAGGACAATTTCAATGTCAAACTCTGGGGTGCATTGCGCGCGATTCAACAGGCGCTGCCGTTTCTGCATGAGCATGGCAGCATCAGCCTGACCTCCGGACAGTTGGGGCGCAAGTTGGTGCCGGGGCAGTTCATCAAGATCGGTATCAATGCCGCCACCGAAGCGCTGGGCAAGCAGTTGGCCAAGGAGCTGGCGCCGCGCCGTGTCAACGTGATCAGCCCGGGCGTGATCGATACACCGGCCTACGCCGGGCTTGGCGAAGAGCAGCGCCTGGCGATGTTCGCCAAGGTGGGTGGGGCCTTGCCGGTGGGGCGCGTGGGGCAGGCGCAGGAAGTAGCGGCGGGGTATGTGCTGGCGGTGGAGAACGACTTTATGACCGGCGCCGTGATCGATATCGACGGCGGCGGACAGTTGTAACCGCGCTCCCACGTGGCATAGGTATCTACACAACTTTGGCGCGATGCTGGATCTGTGGTGAGGGAGCTTGCGCCCGTGACGGCCGGACAGCCGACGCGTTTCTACCTGACGCTCCGGGGTCAAAATGTGGGAGGGGGCTTGCCCCCGATGGCGGCCTCTGGGCCGACCAGGATGTTGGATTGGACCGAGTACATATCCGTTTCTTCGGTAACGGCCACTTAGGGTTCCGCCCTGACGGCGGCTCACTTTGGAAAAGCCCCAAAGTAAGCAAAGGGCTCTTGCCCCACCACTCGGCACCTCGCCCAGGCTCGGTGTGCCCGAACGCAGGCTTGAATCCGTGGGCCGCCGCAATGGGCCATCCATGGCCCAGTGCGGCTAACCCGGCGTCCTGCCGGGTTGCCCACGGATTCAAGCCTGCGTTCGGCCAGCGTGGTTTAACGGGGCGCCTGAGATCAAGATCAAAAGCCAGATCAAGAGCAAGAGCGGCTCGCTTCGCATCGTGGTTACGGTTGAGCGCTACAGAGTTGTGTGGATACCTATGCTCACATGGGCGCGCTTTAGACCTTCAAGGTGCGCGTCATCCGCAACGCCAACACACTGCCAGCAACGATCACTGCGGCCAGCAGATACAGGGCTACGTCCGTGGACCCGGTGGCATCTTTGACGAAGCCTACGATGTACGGGCTGAGAAACCCGGCCATCTGGCCCATGGAGTTGATCAACGCCAGCCCGCCGGCCGCGGCGCCCGCGCTGAGCATGGCGGTGGGCACCGGCCAGAACATCGGCAGGCCGGTGAGGGCGCCCATGGTGGCGATGGTCAGGCCGAGGATGGCGATCGCCGGGGTGGTGGCGAAGTTCACCGCGATGACCAGGCCAATCGCGCCCATCAGCATCGGCACCACCAGGTGCCAGCGACGCTCCTTGCGCAGGTCGGCCGAGCGGCCTACCAGCAACATGAACACCGCAGCCAGCAGGTAAGGGATTGCACTGAGCCAGCCAATCACCAGGTTATCGCTGAAACCCAGGCTCTTGATGATTGATGGCAGCCAGAAGTTGATCGCATACACGCCGCTCTGGATACAGAAGTAGATCAGGCCGAACGCCCAGATCGCCGGGTTTTTGAAGACCTCGGCCAGGGAGTCGGTGGTGGTTTTCGGTTTGTTCGCCAGATCGATGGCCTGGTCGGCTTCCAGCAGCGCGCGTTCGTGGGGCTTGAGCCACCTGGCATTGGCGAAGTTGTCGCTGAGCAGAAAGTAGGCGAGGGCGCCGAGGATCACGGTGGGGATGCCTTGCAACAGGAACATCCACTGCCATCCGGCAAGCCCGCCCTGGCCAGCCGCGAAGTGGTTGAGAATCCAGCCGGAGAACGGGCTGCCGAGCAGGCCGGAGACCGGAATCGCCGACATGAACAACGCCATGATCCGGCCACGGCGAAAGGTCGGGAACCACTGCGAGAGGTACAGCACCACGCCCGGAAAGAAGCCCGCTTCGGCGGCACCGGTAAACAGGCGCAAGGTGTAGAAGTGCGTCGGTGTGGTCACGAACAGCAGGCAGGTGGACAGGGTGCCCCATACGATCATCATCAGCGCAATCCAGCGCCTCGGCCCGAACCGGGTCAGCGCCAGGTTGCTCGGCACGCCGCACAGGACGTAGCCGATAAAGAAAATCCCGGCACCCAGGCCGTACACGGTTTCACTGAATTTCAACGCATCGAGCATCTGCAACTTGGCAAAGCCAACGTTGACCCGGTCAAGGTAGTTGAACAGGTAGCAGATAAAAATGAAGGGGATAAGGCGCAGGGTTACGCGCTTGTAGATGGCGTTTTTATCGTCATCGGTGGCCAGTGCTGCAGCGGCGCTCTGTGACATGGCGAGTCTCTCTTTATTATGATTTTTGGCGATGCGAGGGTAACGTTGATCGCTTGAACAGTCTCGGTGAGGCGATGGGCAACTGTCTTTGTGCTCGCGCACAGTCAAGCCCGCTTTGCGCTGTGCCGCTGACCAACCCGTTTCGAGGAAAATAGCCCCCATGTTCGAGCTGGATCATGAGCTGGCACAGGATATTGTCGATCGCACCATGGCGATCCTGCCCTACAACGTCAACGTGATGGACAACCAGGGCCTGATTCTCGGCAGCGGCGAGCCGGAGCGCATCAACACCCGTCACGAAGGCGCGCAACTGGTGCTGGCCAACGGGCGCGTGGTGGAAATCGACGGGCAGACCGCCAAGCACCTCAAGGGCGTGTTGCCGGGTATCAACCTGCCGCTGATGCATGACCAGCGCCTGATCGGCGTGCTGGGTATCACCGGCGAACCGGACGGGTTGCGCACCTACGCCGAACTGGTACGCATGACCGCCGAAATGCTGGTCAGCCAGCGGCACCAGCAGGCCGAGCAGCAATGGCGACGCCAGCGCTGTGACGATTTGCTGGCCTTGCTGCTGGCCGACACGGGCGACTCGCCGCGCCTGATCGATGAAGCCCAACAACTGGGCCTCAAGCCGCAACTGGCGCGCACGCCCTACCTGTTCGAACTGGGCGTGGGGCAGTCGGCCGAGGCTCTGGGCGCCTGGTTGAGCTCGCGTTATCCGGACAGCTGGTGCGTGAGTTCCGCGCAGCTTTCCCTGCTATGGTGCCGTCCCGCTGCCCTGCCAGTCGACGACCCACGCCTGCTGGAAAAGCTCGATGGCCTGGGCTGGAATATCCTGCGGGTGGCCGTAGGCGGGCAGGCCCAAGGGCTGGCCGGCCTGCGCCGCTGCTATCGCCGCGTAGGTGACTTGCTGGCCTACGGTCGCGATATCCTGCCCCACGCGCGCCTGTTGATCCTCAACCGCTATCGCCTGCCGGTCATGCTCTGGCGCCACCGCAACGATGACGCCCTGGACGAATTGCTCAACCCACTGCGCAAAGTGCTGGCCAGGGACAGCAACGGCCAACTGCTGGTCACGCTGCGCAGCTGGTGCGAGCACGACGGGCAAAGCCAGGCCTGCGCCGACGCCCTGGGCATCCACCGCAACAGCCTGCGCTACCGCATGGAAAGGATCGCCGAACTCAGCGGCGTCGACCCGCTGACCCTGGACGGCATGCTTGCGCTGTATCTGGGCGTGCAGTTGCTGCCCCAGGCTTTGTAAAAATGAACAACAAACCTCACCCGCACTTGTGCATCGGACCGGCGTCAGCAGCGGTGCCAACTGTCAGCATGGGCGTTATAAAAACCGGAGAACGCCCATGAAAATCATCATCGCCCCCGACTCGTTCAAGGACAGCCTGAGCGCCGAGCGGGTCGCCCAGGCCATTGCCGAGGGCCTGGTTCAGGTCTGGCCTGACGCGCAGTTGGTGCAATGCCCGATGGCGGACGGCGGTGAAGGCACGGTCGAGGCAGTGCTCTCAGCGTGTAACGGCCAGTTGCGCAGCCACAGCGTGCGCGGGCCCTTGGGCGCCAGGGTGCAGGCGCACTGGGGCTGGTTGGCCGACAGCCACACCGCGATCATCGAAATGGCTGAAGCCAGTGGCCTGCAGCTGGTTGCGCCGGGGCAGCGCGATGCCTGTTCGAGCAGCACCCATGGCACTGGCGAGCTGATCCGCGCGGCCCTCGACCTGCGGGCTAAACGCATTATTCTGGCGATCGGCGGCAGTGCCACCAATGATGGCGGTGCGGGCGCGATGCAAGCGCTCGGTGTGCAGCTGTTCGATGCCCACGATCAGCCACTGGCACCTGGAGGTCTGGCGCTGGGGGGGCTGGCCCGCATCAGTCTGGAAAATCTGGATTCGCGTCTTGCCCAGGTCCGTTTTGAAATCGCGGCGGATGTGAACAATCCGCTGTGCGGTCCCCAGGGCGCCTCGGCGATTTTCGGTCCGCAAAAAGGCGCCACGCCCGAGCAGGTTAAACAGCTGGATGCCGCGCTCGGCCATTTTGCCGACCACTGCGCAACAGTGCTGCCCAGGGATGTGCGCGACGAACCTGGCAGTGGTGCGGCCGGTGGCCTGGGGTTTGCCGCCAAGGCGTTTCTGGGGGCACAGTTCCGTGCCGGCGTTGAGGTGGTGGCCGAGTTGGTCGGGCTGGACGCCGCCATGCGCGGTGCCGACCTGGTCATTACTGGCGAAGGCCGCTTCGACGCCCAGACCCTGCGCGGTAAAACCCCGTTTGGCGTGGCGCGTATCGCCCGTCACCACAAGGTGCCGGTAATCGTGATCGCCGGAACGCTGGGGGAGGGCTACGAGCAGATGTACGCCCACGGCGTGGATGCCGCGTTTGCGTTGCCGTCAGGGCCGATGAGCCTGGAACAGGCGTGCAGCGAGGCGCCGCGACTGTTGCGCGAGCGCGCGGCGGATATCGCCCGGCTTTGGCAAACAACGCTGCGGGGCCGAACCTGGGATCAGGGTAATTCGTAGCAGATCGAAAAGCGGTCGGGTTTACGGCCATAGGCCAGGAAATCCCCGACATTCTTGTTCACGCAGGCATTGGTCCCGAAGAACGACACGCCGTGTCGGTAGGCGCCCTTGAGCAGCGTCATGTGCGCGGCAGGCACGCTTTTGAACGCTTTGAAGGCGCCTGCTGCGGGCGTCTGGTCGTCATATTCAGCCTGAACCATAAAGAGACCGTCGACCTGCACCAGGGTGCGCTGCGGTACGCCATCAAGCGGTTTACCGCGCCAATCGGCGCAATGCCTTGCCGGGAAGAAACTGCCGCCCACTGGATACTCGATGGCGTACTGGTTTTCCTTTTCGGTCCAGAATGCTTCGTCTGCGGACGCTGAATCGTTGCATAACACGGTGCTACGGACGGACTCTCGGGGCGTGATTTTCAAGGGACCAAGCGCCAGACCACTCCATGGTGACGGGTGGCGGGTGACTTCGAGCAGGCGTGCAAATGCCTGTTTCGCCGCCGCATTTACGACAGGGTCGGGGCTGAATCGATGGGCTCGGAGTTTGGCCAGCAGCTTGGCGTCTGGCAGGCCGGGTGATTCGCGCAACCACTGGTTGAGTGCACGGGCAGCCATCAGGTATTCAGGCACGCTGTAGTACTCGTTGTCTGAACGCAGCGCCGCTCTGACTTGAGGCAACAGGTCGAGAAAAATCGCGCCTATGGCCTTCGGGTCGCTGCCCATCTGGTAGCGCCGTGGATCGCCGGCGGCGCGCTGCGCAACAAATCGCGCGAACACGCGGTCTTTTTCCGGTGCCTGAACCAACGAGGCGTCCTGGAACGTGGCGGTCCAGTCCGTACTCGAGTCGAGCACCATGCGCCCGACCTGTTTTGGAAACAGGCCAGCGTACCAGGCACCCAGCCATGTGCCGTATGAGCTGCCGAAGTAGTTGAGCCGGGGTTCGTTGAGCAGCACCCGCACCAACTCCATGTCCCGCGCCGTTTGTTCAGTGTTGATATAAGGCGCCAGACGCTGGCTGGCGCAGCCCCGGGCCAGTACGCCAGCGTTATGCCGGATAGCCTCGATGTTGGCGGGACTGCGATCTTCGGTCATATCGTTTTGCGCAACGATTTCCTCACCGGATTGGCACACCAGTTGCGATTGCGGGTCGCTGCCCATTCCGCGAGGTGTCATTCCGATCACATCATAGGCGTTGATCAAGCGCCGATAGGCCTCGCCTTGTGGCTGGTCAGCGTAGCCTTTCCATATGGACGCCAGAAGCACAGTGAATCCGTCGGCCTCGGCGCCAGGCCCGCCCGGATTGGTAAACACGGCGCCCTCGCGCTCAGCGGGCAGCAGCGCCCAAACGCGGGTGATATCCAACTTGAGAGTGCCGAGCGTGGGGTTCAAATGGTCAAGCGGCACGGTGGCGATGCCGCATTGCGTCCTGGCGACCACCTCCGGATCCAGCCCGGAGAAGGGCCGGTCGTCACAATCCGGCAGCCAGCGGATACCCCACTCAGGCGGTTGTCTGGTCGCACAAGCGCTGCCCCCCAATAGCACCGCAACAAAAAAGCAGGCTGATAGTATTCGTTGTTTTATCAATTGGCAGGCACTCGGGCGCATGGTTGGACGCGCCCGAGTTTTGCAAGTAAAGCTTGCCGTGAATGTAGGATCGTATCGGTTGTTCGGTCAGCAATTTCTGACAGTACTCAACCAGCCTGCCACCCAGCCGCCGGGTACATGAAAGTTCAAGGGCTCGCCAGGGCGGCGACTTTGCTCCTACACTGGTCGGCCACTTGTCTTTCAAAGGATGAAACACAATGCACATGCCTGACCCCCATATCGTGATTCAGCGCTTCACCGAGGCCCACCTTGAGGGCGTCACGGCGCTCTATAACGAACCGGCCGTATGCCGTCAGGTACTGCAGATGCCGTTCCAGTCGGTGGAAGCCTGGCGCAAACGCCTGGTGATGGATAACGAACGCCGACTGCAACTGGTGGCGCTGCACGGCGGCGAAGTGATTGGCCAGTTGGGTCTGGAACAGTACCTGCGCGTGCGCCAGGCGCATGCGGGGTCGTTCGGCATGGGCGTGGCGACGGCGTGGCAGGGCAAGGGCATCGGTTCGAAGCTGCTGACGGCCGCGCTGGACGTGGCCGACAACTGGATGAACCTGCACCGCGTGGAACTCACGGTGTACGCCGACAACGAAGCGGCGCACAACCTGTATCGTAAATTCGGCTTCGAGGTCGAAGGGCGTTTGCGCGATTACGCCCTGCGTGACGGTGTGTTCGTCGATACCCTGAGCATGGCGCGCCTGCGCACCTCGGTTTAATCCTCCAGCGCAAACGCCACCGCAGCCCGCGCATGCAGCTCGGTGGTGTCCAGCAGCGGCAGGTTGCTGTGCTCGGGCTTGATCAGCAGGCTGATTTCCGTGCAACCGAGAATCACCGCCTGAGCACCGCGTGCGGCCAGGGACTCGATCACCCGCTGGTAGATTGCGCGTGATGGGTCGCTGATCACTCCGACGCACAATTCCTCATAAATGATCCGGTGCACGTCCCTGCGTTCGTCCACATCCGGCACCAGCACGGTCAGGCCCTGCGCGCTCAAGCGGGACTTGAGGAAGTCCTGTTCCATGGTGAACGCAGTGCCGAGCAAGCCGACGGTCAGGGTGCCGGCTTGCAAGGCTGCAGCCCCGGCCGCATCGGCGATATGCAGGAAGGGAATCGTCACCGTCGCCTCGATACGTGGCGCCACTCGGTGCATGGTGTTGGTCACAGCACCACACACTCGGCGCCGCCGGCCTGCAGACGCCGCGCGGCGTCTTCCAGGATCAGCGCGGCATCGTCCCAGCGCCCGGCATGCTGGGCCTGTTCCACCGGGCCGAAGTCCACGCTGTACATCAACAGCTGCGCCGAACGCAGTGGGCCGAGCCGGTCGCGAACATGCTGGTTGATGATGCGGTAATACTCGGCACTGGACTCCCAGCTCATGCCGCCGATAAGGCCGATGGTGCGCATGCGGTGCTCCGGACAGGGGAATGTGACTTCACCATACCCACCGACAACGGATTAGTCATTGGCAGTTGCCGGCCAATTCACCTGAGCAGTTTCAGTGTCGGTTCAAGCGGACTCACTCAGGTCTGTTGGAAGCGTCGATGCCCACGAGGACGATTCCGTCACTCAAGGCTACCGTTGCCTGGGTGATGGTCAGACAAACCCCACATCCTGAGTGGTTGGTTTTCGATAAGGTCCGTCCTGTTCAAAGCCCATCCAAGAGGAGCCCGTCATGGCGCCGCCACACCGCGAGGGGGATTCCGGCCCCAACCCCGGAGCTCATCTGCCGCTGCCGCTCCTCATCCCCGAGATCCAGTTTCCTTTCGCCGCACCGCCACTGCGCTGCGACAGCGAACGGTTGCGCACCCATGCCCTTGACTGGGCGCAGCGATACGGCTTGATCGGCCGCCGGGGGGCGCATCGGTTGAGCACCACGGCGCTGCTTGATCTGGGCGTGGCACTGTGCGGCGGGGCGCCCGCGCACCGCGCCGAGATTCTGGTGTGCTGGTACCTGTGGGCGCTTACGCTGGATGACCGTATCGATGACGGCCCCTGGGCGGAAAACGGAGCGCTGGAACGTTTCATCACTTCGGTGCAGGCCTTGACCGAGAGCGACGGTGAATCTGGCGAAAGCAACCGATTCGAGGACCCGATGCTCGCGGTCCTGGTCGATGATCTTTGGCCTCGGACCCGCTGCTGGGCGGACGAGCGCTGGCGCGCATGCAGGGTCGACCTCGGGTTGACCTGATTGCCGACTTCACCGCCGCGCTGCCGGTGCGGGTGATGGCGCATGCGCTGGGGCTTGCGGCTCACACCCGTGAAAAAGTGGAGCGGCTCAAGCGCTGGTGTGCCATCGGTTTTGCCTACATGGGCAACTATCGACAAGACCCAGCACTGCTGACCGGTGGGTTGTCCAATCGAGACAGCTTCTACGACTTCCTTCAGCCCCATATCGACGCGCGCCGTGCTGCACCCGCGGAGGATCTGATCTCTCACTTGCTGGCGGTACGCATCGACGGTCAGCCGTTGTCCGAGACATTCGTGCGCGCTTACTGCGCGATCCTGATGACGGCGGGCAGCGAAACCAGTCACGGCGCCCTGGCGAACCTGATGGTCAACCTGCTGAGCGAACCTGGCGTCAAGGCGGCGGTGATTGCCGATCCGCAGCTTATGGAAAATGCTCTCGCCGAAACCTTGCGCCGCAACCCGCCGTTGCAACTGGTACTGCGCGAGGCCCGTGAAACGCTGCAGCTGCCCTCGGGAACGATCCCGGCCGGCGCGACGCTGGCCTGCCTGATTGGCTCGGCTAACCGTGATCCGGACCAGTTCAGTCACCCGGATAGCTTTGACATGTCGCGCACCGAGCAGGCCACCAGTCATTTCGCCTTCGGCGCCGGGCGCCACTTCTGCCTGGGCTCCCTGCTGGCACGGATGGAGATCACGACCGGCGCCCGCATGTTGCTGCAAGCCTTCCCGAACGTGCGCTGGGCGCCTGGGTTCACCCCCGTTGAGCGCGGCTTCCTCAACCGCTGCCCGGATCGACTCGAGGTCGTACTATGACCACTACGGTCGACTTCGATGAGCCCGGCTACACCAGCAGCTACCTCGCTGACCAGCACTCCGGCCAATTGGCACGGCTGCGCACCCTGGAACGCGCGTTTGCCCCCCTGGTTTCGAATGCAGTGGCGTCGCCTTCTGGCGCAACACCCCTGGTTCGATACACCCTCAAGCCCAGCATGACCTGCCTGCGGTCGATGGCAGCATCGTCGGCGAGCCAGGCGCATTCACCTTTAACCCGTACGCCAGGACGCTGCATCTGCCATGATCGGGTTTCGCAACCTGGCTCACCCAAGGAAATCCGCAATGGACGATGTACAGCAACTGGGCGAGATGCTTCGTCGTTACGCCGAGAGCGAGGCGCACAAAAAGCAGCAATTCGATACGCAGTCGGCGCGTTGGGCACAGAAGCTTGGCGAGTTGTTCGATCACATCGAGCAGTGGCTGGAGCCGGTCAAGAGCGCCGGTTTGCTCGAGGTGCGTCGGGAAGCCTATGTCGCCAGTGGGCCGAGCGTGCCAGTGGAAACATCGACCTTCAAGACCGAGAAGTTGAATGTGCTGATCACGGGTAAAAGCGTGGAGTTCGTGCCGGAGGTGATGGGGACGGACGGGTCTATTCGTGTGGCGGTAATGGGCCTGACCGCCGCCCGGCACGGCAGCGTCTCGCTGGTACTGCCTGCCGATAAAAATGATTGGCTCTGGAAGAAGACCAATGGCCTCAAGGACCCGGATACCTTCGGCTTCGACGCCAATTTCCTGGCGGCGCAGTTGCAGAGCCTGATCCCCCGCGAACGCGGCTGAGGGCTGTTCCCTGAAATAACCGGCCCCGCCGTCCCACGATTGGCTATACCTACAGCTCAATCTATCGACGGGGAGTTCCAATGATGAACCTAAGGCTGATGGTCGGCGCGCTGTGCATCGCCTTGCTCGGCATGGCGGGCTGCGCCAGCAAGGTCACGCAACCGGACGAGTATTCGGGCTTCCTGTCGGACTACAGCCGACTCAAGGAAGCCAGGTCGCCCTCCGGAGCCTTGGTGATGCGCTGGGTCGATCCCGAACTGGACCTGAGCCGCTACAACGCGGTGTACATCGAACCCACGCAGTTCTACCCCAAACCTCAAGCCACTCCCCGGATTCCGGACAGCACTCTGCGCGGCATCAGCGCCTATTACAACCAGGCGCTCAAGCGTGAACTGGCCGGTTCACTGCCGCTGGCCAACGGGCCTGGCCCCGGCGTGATTGTGGTGCGCGCAGCGATCACGGCCGTGAGCAGCAAAACCGAAGGTCTCAAGCCTTATGAATTCATTCCCGTGGCGTTGGTCGCTGCGGCGGTGAGCACCGGCACCGGGATTCGCGACCAGGAAACCACCTTGGGTACCGAAGCGCAGTTCCTCGATGGCGCCAGCGGCAAGGTGATTGCCCAAGTAGTACGCAAAGGCACCGGAAAGCCGTTGGCAAACGACACCCAGGTGATGCAGGCCGGCGATGTACAAAGCGTTATCGATGGATGGGCATCCGACCTGCATCAGTCTTATCTGAAGCTCAAACAGCACTGATGCGCAGGGCGCGGCAGGGGGCGTAGGTGAAGCGCCGCCCGCCGTGCATTCACTTGAGCGGTGTCAGCGGCGGCAACTGCCATTGGCCGCTGGTGACTTCGGGCTTGGGCAGGTAGATACGCAGCACCGCGAAGAACGGACCGGTCGGCGCGGGCAGCCAGTTGCTCTGTTCGGCCTTCGGCGGCTCGTGATGCTGCAGGGCCAGGGTCAAGCCACCGTCGGCGTCCAGTTTCAGGCCGGGCAGCATGCGTGAGTTGATCAGGTAACGTTTCTTGTGGTTCGGCACCAGCAATTTGGTCTTGGCGTCGTACATGGTCAGCGACCAGAACGCATCGGCCGGCGGCAGTTGGTCCTTGGCAAAATGGACGGTGTAGCTGCGGCGTGCGCCGTTGGCCGGTTTGCCTTCGCTGTCATCGAACCAGGTGAAGTAAGCGGCCTCGTCGGTGGAGTTGCCGAACATCCCCAGGCTGGCGCCGGCATAACGGTACAGGTAATTGTTTTTCAAGCGGTCACGGCTGCCGTACAGGTCGCCGCTGGGGACTTGATGGGTGTCGATCTTGTCTTTCTTGAATGCGGCGAACTCGGCCTTGCCATCGGCAATCCCGTCTTCCAGCGCTTTGCGCTGTTCGGCGGTCAGCTGGTTCAGCTTGAATGGCGCGCCGGGGACGATGCCGATGGTGGCGAAGCGTGCCAGCAGGTCTTTTTCACTGTCCTGGGGCGCGGCAAAGGCCAGCATGAAGTTCAAGTAGCGGAACAATTGCGGGCTGTCGCTCATGTTCGCCATCGGCTTGGGCCACTCGATCTTCGGCACCTTGGCCGGGGCCGCTTGTTTCACGTAGCTGCTCAGCGGCTGCACTTTATAGCCGTTCTGGATTTGCTTGACCTTGCCCAGGTCTTTTTCATCGAACAGCTGCGTGCGATACAGGGCGTAGGCGATAGTGCTTTCGCTGTAGACCACGCGGTCGATGTCGACCGGCTGCTGGCCCTTCCAGTCGGGACCCGCGATCATGTAGTGACCGCCGTTGTTGCCGGTGCTGCGCGTACCCAGGTAGGCGATGTTCTGGGTATAGAGGTCGAGCAACTGCACCGAGTAGTAGCGATTGTCTTCGACCTTGGGCAGGGTCAGCACCAGCGGTTCCTTGCGCAGGTCCATCCACACGAAGGAGTAGGGCGTGTCCGAGTTCGGGGTGGTGAACGCGCTGTCCTTGGGGGTGAAGACCTGTGCGGTGTTGCCGATGCGATTGAACGGCGCCTTGAAATTGGCCCCGCCTTTGTCCACGGCCTGGGTGTAGAGCGTCTTGTACATCTCTACCACGGGGTAGCCGTACAAATAGGCTTCCTTGGCTATGGCCCGGGCTTGGGCAGGGTTTGCCGTGAAGTCGGCCCAGGCGCCGGTGCTCAGGAGTATCGAGAGGCTCGCCAACACCAGGCGCGCAGGTTGTCCAATCATGTTGTTGCGTCCTTCCAGGGTTCTTTTGATTGACGGGGAGATGCAGGCGCTGAGTTTCCTGTTTTCTTTCCCGCACGTCACGTTAAAACCTGCAAAAGGACGCTGGATATTCAGGGCAACATCGATTTGACTTTATCGCGCAACTGGTCGATCGAGAACGGCTTGCCAATCACCTGCATGCCGGCGGGCACATCGATGTTCTCGGCGTAGCCGCTGGCGAACAGGACAGGCAGGGCAGGGCGCAGTTCGCGGACCTTGGTTGCCAGTTGCTTGCCGTCCATATCCGGCAAGCCGACGTCGGTCATCATCAGGTCGATCACCTGGTCGGTTTTCTGCACGTGTGCCAGAGCCTCTTCGGCGTCTGCGGCCTCAAGCACGGCGAACTCCAACTCCTCGAGCACATCGACGATCAGCATGCGCACGATAGCGTCGTCTTCGACTACAAGGATGGTGGAGGCAATTGCGGACATAGAAGGCATTCCCAAAAAAAGACGAGTGTTTAACGCTGGCCACTCTGACAGGCCTGTACTTGAGTAAGCGCGGGCTATCGACAAGTTCCCAGGGCGTTAAAACAATGCAGTACAAAAGACCAGGCAGAATAGCCTGTTCTGTTGTAGGAATCTGTACAAAACCATCCCAGAAAAATGGTCTTGAACGTCACTTTGGGGCAAACTCCCGGTTTTTCCGCACTTGGCCAAGGCATGCCCATGACTCCCGCGTCGTCAGTTGATGAAAAGAGCTTCCGTAAACTCCTGAGCCGTAACGTGGCCCTGCCATTGGGCGTGGGTGTGCTCAGCGCGGTGTTTTTCGTTGTGCTGATCACCTACTTGCTGTCGGTGATCCAGTGGGTGGAGCACACCGACCGGGTCATCAACAATCTCAATGAGTCGTCCAAACTGACGGTCGACCTGGAAACCGGCATGCGCGGCTTCCTGATCACCGGTGACGAGCATTTCCTCGACCCTTATGAAGTGGCCAAGCCAAGGATCATTGCCGACCTGCGCAATTTGCAGGATCTGGTTGCTGACAATCCGCAGCAGGTTGACCGCCTCAAGCGCCTGGAAGCGCTGCAAGTGGAATGGAACAACTATGCGCAGTCGATGATTGAACTGCAGCGCAGCAATGGCGATTTCCGCGGTGCCGTCAAGGCGGGCCGGGGCAAGCGCCTTACCGACGAAATTCGCAAGGAATATGACGACGCGGTGGCGATGGAACAGCAGTTCCGTATCACCCGCAATGAAGAGGTCACGCGCACCACGGTGGTCAGCGTGACGCTGTACCTGGTGTTCGTACTCGGGCTAAGCGGTGTTCTCGCGTATATCGGCAGAAAGAATTTAATCGAACTTTCAAATAGTTACAGCGCAAACCTCGCGTCGCAAAAGAAGATCGCCAAGCGCCTGGAACAGCAGGCCTGGCTGCGCAATGGCCAAACCGAACTGGCCGAACAGGTGCTTGGTCAACTGACCTTGAACCTGCTGGGCCGCAACATCCTGCAGTTCTTTGCCCAATACATGGGCTCAGCGGTTGCGGCGTTGTACGTGCGTGAAGAGCACGGCGGCCTGCGTCGGGTGGCCACGTACGGCTTCTCCCGCGAACAGGCGCAGCTGGAACAGGCGATCTACAGCGACGAAGGCATCGTAGGGCAGGCCGCCCAGCTCAATCGGTTGATCCGCCTGGACGACGTACCGGTTGACTACTTCAAGGTCAGCTCGGGGCTGGGCGAGGGCGCTACCCGCAGCGTACTGGTGGTGCCGACCAGCGATGACGACCGCGTCAACGGCGTGATCGAGCTGGGCTTCCTGCGCCCGCTGGAAGAGCGCGACGTGGAACTGCTGGAACTGATCGCCGGCAATATCGGCACCTCCATCGAAGCCGCGCGCTATCGCCAGCGTTTGCAGGAAGTGCTCGCCGAAACCCAGCAGCTCAACGAAGAGCTGCAAGTGCAGCAGGAAGAACTCAAGACCGCCAACGAAGAGCTGGAGGAACAGTCACGCATCCTCAAGGAGTCCCAGGCGCACCTGGAGACCCAGCAAGCGGAGCTTGAGCAGACCAACGAGCAACTGGCCGAACAGACCCAAACCCTGGCCGAGCAGCGCGATGCCATGGACCGCAAGAACATCGAGCTCAACCGGGTCCAGCTGGAACTGGAAGACCGCGCCGATGAGCTGCAACGCTCCAGCAAGTACAAGTCCGAATTCCTCGCCAACATGTCCCACGAGTTGCGCACGCCGCTCAACAGTTCGCTGATCCTGGCCAAGCTGCTGGCCGAGAACCCCCAGGACAATCTCAGCGCCGAACAGGTCAAGTTTGCCGAGTCGATCTATTCGGCCGGCAATGACCTGCTCAACCTGATCAATGACATCCTGGATATCTCCAAGGTGGAAGCCGGCAAGTTGGAAGTGCGTCCGGAAAACTCCAGCGTCGAGCGCCTGGTCGATGGCCTGCGCGGCATGTTCGAACCGCTGGCCAAGGATCGCAACCTGGGTTTCCAGATCGACGTGCAGCAAGGTTCACCCACCCTCTTGTTCACCGACCGCCAGCGCCTGGAGCAGATCCTCAAGAACCTGCTGTCCAACGCCATCAAGTTCACCGAACAGGGCCAGGTCAGCCTGTCGGTGTCCCGCGCACCGGGGGAGGGCATCGCCTTTACCGTGCGCGATTCCGGGATAGGCATTGCCCAGGATCAACAGGAAAGTATCTTCGAAGCCTTCCGCCAGGCCGACGGCACCACCAATCGCCGTTACGGCGGCACCGGCCTGGGCCTGTCCATTTCCCGGGACCTGGCGACCTTGCTGGGCGGCTACATCAGCGTGACCAGCGAGCCGGGCAAGGGCAGCATCTTCACGCTGGTTTTGCCGGAGCAGTATGTTGAACGCGGCGAAGATGCCGCGCCGATCGAAGTCCCACGCCAGGCCGTGGCGGTACCGGCGCCTGCGCCTTTGCCAGCCAGGGTCGCGGCGCTGCCGGTGGCCGACGCCGAACCGATTCCGCGCTTTGCCGATGACCGTGACAAAGCACCCTTCACCACCCGCTGCATCCTGGTGGTGGAAGATGAAGCGAATTTCGCGCGCATCCTCTTCGACCTGGCCCACGAGCTGGGCTACAACTGCCTGGTCGCCCACGGTGCCGACGAAGGCTACAGCCTGGCTGAAGAGTTCATTCCCGACGCGATCCTGCTGGACATGCGCCTGCCGGATCATTCCGGGCTGACGGTGCTGCAACGTCTCAAGGAGCACGCCAACACCCGGCACATTCCGGTGCATGTGATTTCTGTGGAAGACCGCGTCGAAGCCGCCATGCACATGGGTGCCATCGGTTACGCGGTGAAACCCACCACCCGAGAAGAACTCAAGGATGTGTTCGCGCGCCTGGAAGCCAAACTGACGCAAAAGGTCAAACGGGTGCTGCTGGTCGAGGATGACGACCTGCAACGTGACAGCATTGCCCGCCTGATCGGCGACGATGACATTGAAATCACCGATGTCGGCTACGCCCAGGCGGCGCTGGACCTGCTGCGCACCAACGTCTACGACTGCATGATCATCGACTTGAAGCTGCCGGACATGCTCGGCAACGAACTGCTCAAGCGCATGGCCACCGAAGATATCTGCTCATTCCCACCGGTGATTGTCTACACCGGGCGCAACCTGACACGCGATGAGGAGGCCGAGCTGCGCAAGTACTCGCGCTCGATCATCATCAAGGGTGCGCGCTCCCCGGAGCGCCTGCTCGATGAAGTCACACTCTTTCTGCACAAAGTCGAATCCCAGCTGTCCCATGATCGCCAGAAGATGCTCAAGACCGCGCGCAGCCGCGACAAGGTGTTCGAAGGGCGCAAGATCCTGCTGGTGGACGACGATGTGCGCAACATCTTCGCCCTGACCAGTGCCCTGGAGCATAAAGGCGCCGTGGTGGTGATCGGGCGTAACGGTCGTGAAGCCATCGACAAGCTCAATGAGGTCGAGGATATCGACCTGGTACTGATGGACGTGATGATGCCGGAGATGGATGGCTACGAAGCGACGGCGCTGATCCGTCAGGACCCGCGCTGGAAAAAGCTGCCCATCATTGCCGTCACCGCCAAGGCCATGAAAGATGACCAGGAACGTTGCCTGGCGGCAGGTTCCAATGATTACCTGGCCAAACCGATTGATCTGGACCGTCTGTTCTCGTTGATTCGTGTGTGGCTACCCAAGATGGAACGCATTTAAGTGGAGCGAAGTTTCTTGGACAAAAGCAGCGACATTGAGCTGCGCCTGTTGATCGAGGCGATTTACCTCAAGTACAGCTACGACTTTCGCGACTACTCCGGTGCGTCGGTCAAGCGGCGCGTGGCCCATGCCTTGCGCCAGTTCGACTGTACGACCATTTCCGCGCTGCAGGAGCGCGTGCTGCACGACCCGGCCGCGTTCATGCAGTTGCTGCAGTTCCTGACCATTCCCGTGAGCGAGATGTTTCGCGACCCGTCGCACTTTCTGGCGATTCGCCGGGAAGTGGTGCCGTTGCTCAAGACCTACCCGTCGATCAAGATCTGGATCGCCGGCTGCAGCACCGGCGAGGAGGTCTACTCCATGGCGATCCTGCTGCGCGAAGAAGGCTTGCTCGAACGCACCATCATCTACGCCACCGACATCAACCCGGCCTCGCTGGACAAGGCCAAGCAGGGCATCTTCTCGCTGGAGAACGTGCGCGCCTACACCGCCAACTACCAGCAGGCCGGTGGCCAACGTTCATTTGCCGACTACTACACCGCAGCTTACGATAATGCGATCTTCGACAAGACCCTGCGCGAAAACGTGACGTTCGCCGACCATAGCCTGGCGACCGATAGCGTATTCTCCGAAACTCAATTAATTTCATGCCGTAACGTACTGATTTATTTCAATAAAAAGTTGCAAGACAGGGCGTTTGGGTTGTTTCATGAGTCGCTGTGTCATCGCGGCTTCCTGGTACTGGGCAGCAAAGAAACCCTGGATTTTTCCGCCTACAGCAAGCAATTCGAACCCTTGGTCAAACAGGAACGGATCTACCGCAAATCATGAGCGACGCTGCAACCAACCCGATTCTCGGGATTGAAGCCATCGTCGTCGGCGCCTCCGCCGGCGGTGTGGAGGCGTTGCTGAGTATTTTTGGCGGATTGCCGGAAGGCTTCGGCCTGCCGATCATCGCCGTGCTGCACCTGCCGGATGAACGTCGCAGCCAGTTGGCCGACGTCTTCGCGCGGCGCTTGCGCGTTCCGGTGAAAGAGGCGCGGGACAAGGAGTCGATCGAGGCGGGCACTTTGTATTTCGCCGGCCCCGGCTATCATCTGTCGGTGGAACAGGACCGCAGCTTGTCGCTGAGCCAGGAGGAACGCGTGCACCATTCGCGGCCGGCCATCGATTTTCTCTTCACCTCGGCCGCCGATGCCTACGGGCAAGGGCTGCTGGCGATCCTGCTGACCGGCGCGAACCAGGACGGTGCGCGCGGGCTGGCTTACGTCAAGCAATCGGGCGGCACCACCGTTGTACAAGACCCCGCGGAGGCCCGGATTGCCGTGATGCCCCTGGCCGCCCTGGCGCTGCACACACCTGACCATATTCTTTCCTTGAGCCGGATTGGCTCATTGCTGGCTTCCCTGGAACCTTCCCCATGTTAAGTACTGTCCAGGCCAAACTGCTGATCGTCGACGATCTGCCGGAAAACCTGCTGGCCCTCGAAGCGCTGATCAAGCGCGAAGACCGCCAGGTATTCAAGGCATTGAGTGCCGACGAAGCGTTGTCCCTGTTGCTGGAACATGAATTCGCCATGGCGATCCTCGACGTGCAGATGCCTGGCATGAACGGTTTCGAGCTGGCCGAACTGATGCGCGGCACCGAAAAGACCAAGAACATCCCGATTGTGTTCGTCAGCGCCGCCGGCCGCGAACTCAATTACGCCTTCAAGGGCTATGAAAGCGGCGCGGTGGACTTCCTGCACAAGCCGCTGGATATCCACGCGGTCAAGAGCAAGGTCAACGTATTCGTTGACCTGTACCGCCAGAGCAAGGCGATGAAGCTGCAGGTCGAAGCCCTGGAGCGCAGCCGCCGCGAGCAGGAGCTGCTGCTCACGCGCCTGCAGGCCACCCAGGCCGAGCTGGAACAGGCGGTGCGCATGCGCGATGACTTCATGTCGATCGTCGCCCACGAAGTGCGCACGCCACTGAACGGGCTGATTCTGGAAACCCAGTTGCGCAAGATGCACCTGGCCCGGGACAACGCGGCGGCATTCACCCTGGACAAGATGCACGCGATGGTCGACCGCGATGAGCGCCAGATCAAGAGCCTGATCCGCCTGATCGAAGACATGCTCGATGTGTCGCGGATTCGCACCGGCAAACTGTCGATACGCCCGGCGCGCTTCGACCTGGCACAACTGGTGCGCAACCTGGTGCATAACTTCGAACCGCAGGTCGCCGCCGCCGAATCGTCGATGCAGCTGATGGCTGATGAGCCTGTCGAGGGCCATTGGGATGAGTTTCGTATCGAGCAGGTGGTCACCAACCTGTTGACCAATGCCTTGCGCTACGGCGCCAAAAGCCCGGTCGAAGTGCGGGTGTATGCCGAACATGGCGAGGCCTGCGTGGAAGTGCGTGACCATGGCATCGGCATCAGCGAGGAGAACCAGAGGCGCATTTTCCAGCAGTTCGAGCGGGTGTCCGTCAGCCATGCGGCCGCTGGCCTGGGCCTGGGATTGTTCATCTCCGAACAGATCGTCGCGGCCCATGGCGGCACCATCGAGGTTGAAAGCCAGATAGGCGAGGGCGCCCTGTTCCGGGTCTGTCTGCCGCTCCAGGCACCGGCATGAAATCAATCGTCAGCTGGACGCAACCTCTACGTGACCCCATGGTCGTAACACCAGCTACTGACTGGACAAAGGCTTCCCATGAGTGAAGATGCACAAGATGTCGTACTGATCGTCGAAGACGACGAATCCATCATGTTTGTGCTGGGTGAATACCTGGCCGGCCTGGGTTATCGGGTATTGAAGGCGGTCAATGGCAAAGAAGCCTTTGAAATCCTCGCGACCAAACCGCACCTGGACTTGATGGTCACCGATTACCGCCTGCCCGGTGGCATTTCCGGTGTGCAGATCGCTGAGCCTGCGCTCAAGGTGAGGCCGGAATTGAAGGTGATCTTTATCAGTGGCTATCCGCAGGAAATCCTCGACTGCAACAGCCCGATTACGCGCAATGCGCCGATTCTGGCCAAGCCGTTTGACCTGGATACGCTGCAGGAGCACATACAGCGCTTATTGGCCTAAGCGCGCCCAGCCGGTGCAGATTTCTGGGCGCCCGTCTCGAACCAGGCGATCAAGTCAGGTCGTCGTACTCGGAAAAATCAATATCAGCGGTTTGACTGCCACTACTTTCGTTAGGTTTTACAGGCTCCGGTGAGTACGGTTTTCGAGGGGGCTTGGTGGGCATGGGTTGGCCCAGAGCATCGAAGTGGACGGGGTTGTAATCCGGATGTTGCGTGTAAATAAATCGGCCGTCATCCGTCATGCCTGTCGGCTGGTACTTGGTGATGGTTTTCTTGGTGTCGATAACGGTATCGTTGATTAAATCCTGTTGTTTGGCGCCACCATTTTTGAAGCGGGCAACTGCAATATTTTCTACCTCGCTGCTGGTGTACATGATGCCCTTGAAGCCCTCAGTCGGCTTTTTGGAAAGTTTGGAAAATTGCGCTGCAAATGATTGCGCGCCGCCTGTTGCGGAATTACACATCGTTAAACGAACCTCGACGTACTTGCTCAGGTCGATGTTCTTTGCCTTCAGCAAGTCTAATAATTCATTAGGGGTTATAGGCGCACCGCCTACCTGCATAAGCGCTGAGCTTTGCCCCGGTGGAATGACACCGTGGGCATCCACCGTCAGACGAAGCCCCCGTTTGGTTGTATCAGTGGAAATGCCTGCGTCGTTAGCCAACATTTTGAACTCTTCAATCTTGCCGCCCATGGCCACATTATCGGGAGTAAACATCGCAAGCGGCTTGCCATGCGGGCGACCGTTCACCGGGTTGTAGGCGTACCATTTACTATTGTGCAGTACGGCACAGCCGTCAACGGTTTGCTCTGCATACTTAAAGGTGCCTGTTGCAACGATACCGTTTTTTCTACTGGCCGCTGTGAGCTGGAGATTACTGACCTTGCTAAATGCCTTGCGCCCTCCATTGACGACGCCCCGAGCCAAGTCGTCGATTCCGCTCAGCGGGTTCAGGCTCCCCAGCGCGGCACGCCCGAGAATCTTTACTCCCTGGGTAATTCTGTTCGCGGCGCTAAGCCCCGCCTGGAGGAGTTTGGCGCCTCTCGCTGCTGCGCCGATAGCCAAGGCAAAACCAAAGGCGTCGAACATCAAATCAAGAGCGCCTTCACGCACATTACCTGCTTGAAAGTTGAGGATGGCCGAGCGCAGGGGGATCAAGTTAAGAAAGAATTCTCGGGATTTTTTGTAGAAAGGAACCTCAGTGTCGAAGGTTGTCAGACCCCTGGCCTGACTTTCCAGCGCCCTGATGTTGGTATCTTCCACCAAAGTGTCGGCTATGTACCGACTGCGCTCACTGGAAAAGCTGTTCGGTGTACCTCCTGCAGGTTTTTCATCAGTGATATTCGCAGGATAACCACCGGATGGCCTGACTTCCAACAGCATTTTGTTCAATTTTTCATTGTTTACATAACCGAGCAAGCGGCCCGTCGGATGGTTTTTCAGCTCTTCACGTTTTCGAATGCTGTTCTGTTTTAGATCGACTTCGTGAACATGGGTGATGCCGTCGAGCTCTGTTTTCAGCAGCAGGCGATGGGGTACTTTGGTTTCAACACGCACTTGACTATAGGCGGTGTAAGTAACGGCGTACTCCGCGAGCAGGGTGATTTTTCCATACTCAATAGCTTTTCTATCTTCAAGTGGTAGCGTGGTGATGAGGTGTTTGACTTGAGTCGCCATTGCCTTTTCCATGGCGGGAAAGTAGTTGGCTATCTCGGCATTAAACGCCGCGTTTATGTTGGGGAGCTTGTCAGTTTTGTTCTTAATACGCTCTAAGTCGATGTCGTCGGGCGATGACACCCAGTCTCTGGGATGGAGCTGACCCTTGAGGTAAAGATCCAGTACCGAATAAGGACCAGGGCGATCACGGTCCTCTGCGAATGGCCTGATGCATTTTTTCTCAAACTTCAGGTCGCCATACACCGCCTTGAGTGCCTCGAGCGCCATAATGCGACGCTCGGGGAGCGGCGTCGAATAAGTCTGTGAGGCTTCGCGCAATGCGGCAACATGCGTGTTGTATTCACTGTAGACGCGGCTCATCTGCTCGTTGGTGTAGGCGTCCACGGCGCTGCGCGGTATGACGCCGTGGGCCACGCCCCAATCTTTCAGGGCGTCTCGTTGGGCCATATATTCAACCTGGAGCTCCTGGTCGGTGACAGGGGCCAGATCGGTTCGCTGCATCACTTGCGCGTAGGTCATGTTGGCGGTTGAGCCGGGTGCCTCGTGCTCAACGCGCGCAACCGCGGTGCTGAAACTGACCCAGGTGTGCGAGCCATAGCTCACCTTGTCAGGTATGTCCTTGACCAAAAAAGCCGGTGCTCGGGGTGACAGCAACAGGTGGGCTGCGATAGGCGCCAACTCGGCACTGGCACGGCCTGTGGCAACCAAATGGTTAACCAACCCCGATACCAGAGCTGAAGGATGCTTGTCCCAGTGTTCACTGCGGGCCATATCGAAACCGGCAATACTCGTTCTGACCGCAGCCGAGGTGTTCGTTGCTTCGCCGTCTTGGCCGAGGGTAATGCCAAGGGCCGCCAACGTCCAATCATTGACGCTCTCTGGAGTGGACACCCCTCCGAATTTGTCCTGCAATGCGAGCCCCAACGCCTGGGCCTTGGGCGTAGTGAGAAGATTTTGAATAAACTGCGCCGGATTGTGAAGTTCGTAAGTCGCGAAATGCTGATTGTGCGTCAGATACCCAAGTACACCTGTGTTCTCGTCATAATTTTGCAGGCCACTTAGCCCGGGGGAGTTTTGGCGCAGGGTATTCTTAATCTCGTCCTGATCCTCATCACTCAAAGGCGTTGGCCAGGACAATGCTCCGCCGAAATTCCCATGAGAAAGGAGGGAGAGGGGTGGATTTTCGAATGTCTTGCCAAGATTTATAAGTTCTTCGCGGTTCTTGGGCATATTCCAGCCGTTATCGCTACAGTACGTTTCCAGGCTGACAGTGTGGCCCTCCTGCAACACCTTGAAGGGCGAATCGGCGTGCAGTGAGAAATGAGTACTGCGCATTTCGTCGCGGATGAGTTCCTCAATTCTATTGTCGAGAGCCGAGGGGCTCACATACTTGGGATCAAGGTGACTCCTGGTGGTGTTCAATGGCAAGTCGTTGGCCTTCAGAAAAATACCAAACAGTTTTGAGCCGACATTAAACTGGTCGTGGACATTGGCCAGCTTGGCCTTTTCGTCTTGCAGTATCTCTGCGCAACGCTCGGAGTCGGCCGGGGTGGAGGCAAAGGCTTTGGAGTGCTCAAGTTCCGTCGCACGTGCCGCCATGGACGCTCGGGTATGCCCTGAGAGGGCTTCACCGTAAAAGTCGGCGACTGCACGGTAAGGCGCCCAAGTACTGCTTGAGGGGCTTAAAATATAGCTGGAGCTAGACGTTAGCGCGCTTGCCGCACGCATGATCGGCGCCATCATCGAGGTCCATGGATGACCGTGTTCGAATCCGGAAAATGACTTTCGCTGCCCACCCACCATGGCTTCGATGGAGTTGGCTCTATGGTTGATATGAATAGGCTTTGAAAGATCAATGGACTGTTTTTCAGCCCAAAGGACGAAGTGGCGGCTCTGCATCAGATTGTGCAAATGTGACCACCATTGGCCGAAGGTAGACGCGGGGGGGATATTTTCTATGTCATGGAGTACCCCGGTATTCGCTCCTACGCGCATTGCTTGTGCCAAACGCACTGCCAACTCACTGTCACCTGTGGTCTGCGCAGTGGCCAGCCTGTTTTCGGGCACTGCTACCGTGGCGCTTTCATGCTGTGCGGACCGTAAGTGGCGCGTTAATGGTTTTTCAACTGGCGTATGCAAAGGGCGTTGTTGCAGGGGAATATCTGGGCGTGAAGAAATCATTGGGGGGCGTACTCGAAACGTCAGTGGAGGATAACCGCAGCGACTTTTCACGCACTGCGTTCTGACTTTTACGTGTCCAATCGTTCATTAACGGTTCCGGACCGTTAACCACCATATATTTCGCAACATTGCGCCACGCCATCACGCCCGAATCATCTCCCGCACCTTCGCCGTCAACAAATCGAACGTAAACGGCTTGGTGATCAACTGCATCCCCGGATCAAGAAAGCCACCGCGCACCGCCGCATGCTCGGCGTAGCCGGTGATAAATAATACCTTCAGTTCCGGACGCAATTGCCGCCCGATTTCCGCCAGTTGCCGACCGTTCATGCCGGGCAAGCCCACATCACTGATCAACAGGTCAATGCGCTGATCAGATTCGATGATCGGCACCGCGGTGGTCGCGTCACCGGCTTCGACAAAGGCATAGCCCAACTCTTTCAGGACGGCGCTGACGAGCACCCGCACAGCCGGGTCATCTTCAACGATCAGCACCGTTTCACCGTCATTGGCGAACGGCAGCATGGCCGGGTTCACCACGGCGTCAGCCACGAACTCACCCACAAAGCGGGGCAGGAACAAGCTGACGGTGGTGCCTATACCGACTTCGCTGTGCAGGGTGACGTGCCCACGGGACTGACGGGCAAACCCATAGATCATCGACAAGCCGAGGCCGGTGCCCTGGCCGATCGGTTTGGTGGTGAAGAACGGGTCGAACACGCGGCCCATGACGCTTTGCGGAATGCCGCAACCGGTGTCACTCACGCTCAGCTCAACGTAGTCGCCAGGGCTCAAGGTGCCATAGGCGGCGGTGAACACGCTGTCGAGGTGGCGGTTGGTGGTCTCCACGGTAAGGCTGCCGCCGCTGGGCATCGCATCGCGGGCGTTGATCACCAGGTTGAGCAGGGCGCTTTCCAGTTGATTCGGGTCGGCCTCGGCTGTCCACAGGCTATCGCTGAGGCGCATTTGCAGGCAGATGCTTTCATTGATACTGCGTTGCAGCAATTCGCCCATGGAGGTGACCAGTTGATTGATCTCTACGGGTTTCGGGTCCAGCGACTGCCTGCGCGAAAACGCCAGCAGGCGGTGGGTAAGACCAGCGGCACGGTTGGCCGAGGTGACGCCCAGGTCGATCAAGCTGTCCAGATCGTCCAGCTTGCCCCGTGCTACGCGTCGTCGCAGCAATTCCAGGCTGCCGATGATTCCGGTCAGCATGTTGTTGAAGTCATGGGCGATGCCGCCGGTCAATTGGCCGACGGCTTCCATTTTCTGCGACTGGCGCAAGGCTTCTTCATTGCTGCGCAATTGCGCGGTACGTTCTTCCACCTGCTGTTCGAGGGTTTCCAGGGTGCGCTGCAGGCGCAACTCACTGGCGCTCAGGTCGAGCAAACGGTCCCGTGCTTCGTATTGCCGCCGCCGCCCACGCAAGGCGGTACTGACCAGGCTGATCAGCGTCACGGGGTGGAAAGGGCGCTCAAGGAAGGTGACATTGCCCAGCAGCCCGCTCAGGTGCGACGAGCCGTTTTGCTCGCTGCCGCCGTGATGGGTCATCAGCACAATGGGCAGGTCCGACCAGGCCGGCTGCTGGTGCAGGTACTCCAGCAGGGGCTCCATGTCCACGCCACGCAAGGCTTCGGCTGCAATAATGAGCAGGCCGGCGCCCTCGTTCAGTGCCTCGCATAAGCCGGTGAGATTACCGGCTACCACGCCATGGTAGCCGGCCTCCTTGAGCATCATCAGCGCCAACGAGCTGTCGCGGCCCAACGGCGCGAGAATGATGGCGCGTTCAAAAACCGGGGACAGAGACGTCACACGCCCTCTTCCTTGAGCAGAGGCGAGCCGGCGCCCATGTAGATCGGAATGCCGCGTAGCACGCCCTGGAAATTATCCAGAGGTTCACCGACGGTCATGCCGTTGCTGCTGATGCGGTATTCGCGAATTGTAGATTCGTGGGTGCCGGTACGTTTCTTGATAATGGAAATGGCCCGGCGGACCTTGCCCAGTGCTTCGAAGTAACGCAGCAGAATCACGGTGTCGGCCAGATAAGTGATGTCAACGGGGGTCTGCATGTCGCCGACCAGGCCGTGCTGGGCAACGGTCATGAACGTCGCGGCGCCACGGCGATTGAGGTACAGCAGCAGTTCGTGCATATGCAGGATCAGCGCGTTCTCTTCCGGCATGGACGCCTGGTAGCCGTTGATACTGTCGATCACCACGGTTTTGATGCCGCCTTCGTCCACGCAGCGGCGTACACGGTGGGAGAATTCGCCGGGGGACAACTCGGCCGCGTCGACCTGTTCGATCAACAGGTTGCCGGTGGCTTGCAGCGCCGCCAGATCGATGCCCATGTTCTTCATGCGTTCGAACAGCAAGCCCATCTCTTCGTCAAAGATGAACAGCGCGGCTTTTTCGCCACGCTCTACCGCAGCGGCGGCGAAGACCATGGAAATCAGCGATTTGCCGGTGCCGGCGGGGCCAAGGATCAGGCTGCTGGAGCCGGTCTCGACGCCGCCGCCCATCAGGGCATCGAGTTCGGGGATGCCGCTGCTCATGGTCTGGCGCGTGTAGCCGCCGCGATGTTCGGCCGCCACCAGGCGCGGGAACACATGGATGCCGTCGCCCATGATCGTGAAGTCATGAAAGCCGCCACGGTACTTCTGGCCGCGGTACTTGACCACCCGCACCCGGCGGCGTTCGGCGCCGTAGTTGGGGGTCAGTTCTTCCAGACGGATCACGCCATGGGCCACGCTGTGCACGGTTTTGTCGAGGGATTCGGTGGTCAGGTCGTCGAGCAGCAGCACGGTGGCGTCATAGCGCACGAAGTAGTGCTTGATCGCCAGGATCTGCCGGCGATAGCGCAAGGAGCTTTGCGCCAGCAGGCGAATCTCCGACAGGCTGTCGACCACCACGCGGGTGGGCTTGACCCGTTCCACCACTTCGAAAATCTGCCGCGTGGCTTCGCCCAGCTCAAGGTCCGAGGAGTACAGCAGGCTCTGCTGGTGCTCGGCGTTGAGCAGGCTTTCCGGCGGGGTCAATTCGAAGATGTGAATATTGTCGTCCAGGTCCCAGCCATGGGACTTGGCCCCTTGGCGCAGCTCATGTTCGGTTTCGGACAAGGTGATATACAGCGATTTTTCACCGTTTTTCGCGCCTGCCTGCAAGAAGTGCAGGGCCACGGTGGTTTTGCCCGTGCCAGGCTCGCCCTCCAGCAGGAACAAATGGCTGCGCGATAGCCCCCCGGAAAGAATGTCATCAAGACCTTCGATGCCGGTGGCTGCCTTTTCACTTAAAAGCGACGTTGATGTAGACAAGAAGTGCCCTCAGGTCACGTACGGGTTCAGGGCGCGCCGTTGGGCGCGTCATATTCACTTGACCCTATCGACCTGTGGCGGTTCAACGTTTTGGATTATTTGTAAGGCACCTTGCGACTTCTTACACATTTTTCAAAGGCCGTCACAGCCCTTGCTGCAGCGCCGGGTCATCCGGGTTCTGCTGTTCCAGCTGTGCCAGCAGCACCTGGACGTTCTGCAACTGGCCGCTCTCTTTCCAGTAATTGACCAGCAGCACCCGTGCTTTTCGATTGGCCGGGTGGCGCTGCACGATGTCTTCCAGCTGCCGCTGGGCCGCCTCGAGCTCCTCCTGATCGTGCAGCGTGGTGGCCAGGTCGTAGCGGTAATCCTGATTGTCCGGCTCAAGCTCCACCGCCTTGGACAGGCCGAGCAGGGCATAGGGGCGCTCGCCATGGTGCAGCAGCCACATACCCAGGGCGTGTTGCAGGTAGGCCGAATCCGGGTGTGCCGCCAGTTGCTGCGCCAGCAACTGCCGCGATTCGTCGGTCTTGCCCTGTTTATCCAGCAGCTCGATCTGCGCCACCACGGCTTGCAGATTGTCCGGTTGCAGGCGCATGGCCTGCTGCAGCGCATTTTGCGCGTCCGGCAGCAGCGCGCTGTGGATATACAGGCGCGCCAATTGAATCCAGCCTTCGGCGGTCTCGGGCTGGGCTTTGAGGGTTTTGGCAAATTCGTCGAGTACTTGCTGCAGCGGGCCGAAATACAGGCCCAGGGTGTCCGGTGACAGGCCGAGCAGGGCGTTGGCCGCCGCAAAGCGCACGTGCTGCTCCGGATCGTCCAGCACCGGGCCAAGCAGCAGGGTGCGCTGACCGGTCGGTACCAGGCCGACAATGCTGTGGATCGCCGCTTCACGCACCACCGGCGAGTCATCGGCCAGGTCTTTATCCGCCAGCTTCAACGCCTGGGGGCTGGGGTAGTTGGGCAGCTCGGCATGCAGCGCAGCGCGCCGCTCGGGTGACAGGTCCGGCCGCCCCATTTGTTGATACAACACCCGCGCCGCGCCCGGCTCGCCATTGCGTGCCTGCTTCAAGGCTTTGGAATAACCCTGGGCAATCGCCGGGGGTACGGCCACTGGCGTTGAGCGGGAGAAAAACCAGATGATCAGCACGATCGATAACAGGGCGCACAGGCCGATGATTGAGTAACGGCGTGACTTTGACATGCAGGCGTCCGAAGGCAGGGTACGGGTACAAAGTCTCAAGCTTCGGCCAGTGCAGGGCAGGTGTCAAACCGGATTGGCCAAACCAGTCAGTCAGGTTGGCGGCTTTGACCATTGCTGGTGGCGGCGCTGCGGAGCGACTATTTGCGGGCGATTGACCTCGTTAAAACGTGTCCTTAAAACAAAAACACACAAGGAACTGAAGCGATGCGTGATTATCTGGCGGCCACCACCGAATTCGATTACCAGCACCTTGTCGACGCCACGCTTGCCGGCAACCTGCAGGCGCTCAACGCCTGTGTGGAATGCTGTGACCGTCACGCACTGCCTGGGCGCATTGCCCTGTTCTGGGAGGGCAAGGACGGGCGCAGCGCCACGCTCACCTTTACCGACTTGCAGGAGCAGGCCGCACGCTTCGCCAATTTCCTGCTGGCCCAGGGCGTCAAGCGCGGTGACAAAGTGGCCGGCCTGTTACCGCGCACGGCCGAGCTGCTGGTGGTGGTCTTTGCCACCTGGCGTATCGGCGCGGTCTATCAACCGTTGTTCACCGCGTTCGGGCCCAAGGCCATCGAGCATCGCCTGAACAGTTCCGGCGCCGCCCTGGTGGTCACCGACGCGGTGAATAGACCCAAGCTCGCCGAGGTGCAAGGCTGTCCGACCATCGTGACGGTCAGCGGGCCCAAAGGCGAAGGCCTGGTGCGCGGCGATTTCAGCTTCTGGGCCGAACTTCCCCATTATTCCGCTCTTTGCGAGCCCGTGCTGCTGAGCGCCGATGAACCTTTCCTGCTGATGTTCACGTCGGGCACCACCGGGCCGTCCAAAGCCCTGTCGGTGCCGCTCAAGGCGATGGTGGCATTCCAGGCGTATACCCGCGACGCGGTGGACCTGCGCCCGGAAGACGCGTTCTGGAACGTCGCCGATCCGGGCTGGGCCTACGGCATCTATTTTGGCGTGACCGGGCCGCTGTCCATGGGCCATCCGATTACCTTCTACGATGGCCCGTTCACCCTGGAAAGCACCTGCCGGATCATCAACAAATACGGCATCACCAACCTGACCGGCTCGCCCACCGCGTATCGACTGTTGATTGCCGGCGGCGAGCAGTTCGCCCGTTCGATCAAGGGCAGGTTGCGCATCGTGAGCAGCGCCGGCGAGCCGTTGAATCCCGAGGTGATTCGCTGGTTTGCCGACAACCTGGGCGTGACCATCCACGACCACTATGGGCAGACCGAACTGGGCATGGTGCTGTGCAATCATCATGGCCTGGCGCATCCGGTGCATGTCGGCGCGGCGGGGTTCGCATCGCCCGGGCATCGCATCGTGGTGCTGGATGAAAACCAGCAGGAATTGCCGGCCGGTCAGCCCGGCATTCTGGCCATCGACCGTGAGCAATCGCCGATGTGCTGGTTCGCAGGTTATGAGGGCGTGAAAACCAAAGCCTTTGTCGGCAAGTACTACCTCAGTGGCGACACCGTGGAGCTGAACCCGGACGGCAGCATCAGTTTTGTCGGGCGCAGTGACGACGTGATTACCACCTCCGGCTACCGCGTGGGGCCGTTCGACGTGGAAAGCGCGCTGGTCGAACACCCGGCCGTCATCGAGGCCGCCGTGGTCGGCAAGCCGTGCCCGGAGCGCACCGAACTGGTGAAGGCCTTTGTTGTGATCAACGAGCAATACCGCGCCACCCCGGAGCTGGCCGAAGAGTTGCGCCTGCACGTGCGCCAGCGCCTGGCGGCCCATGCCTATCCACGGGAAATCGAATTCGTCAGCGACTTGCCCAAGACCCCCAGCGGCAAGTTACAACGCTTTATCTTGCGTAATCAGGAAATCGCCAAGGCCCAGGCGGCCGTGGCGTGATCCTTTCAAAAGGAAACAGTGATGCATATTGAAAACAAGGTATTCCTGGTCAGCGGCGGCGCGTCGGGCCTCGGTGCGGCCACTGCCGACATGCTGATCGCGGCGGGTGCCAAGGTCATGCTGGTGGACCTCAACGCCGACGCCGTAGCCGCCAAGGCCAGGCAGCTGGGCGACAACGCCCGCAGCAGCGTGGCGGACATCAGCCAGGAAGCGGCTGCCGAAGCCGCCGTACAGGCAACCGTTGCCGCCTTTGGTGGTTTGCACGGGTTGGTCAACTGCGCCGGTGTGGTGCGGGGCGAGAAGATTCTCGGCAAGGACGGCCCGCACGCCCTGGCCAGTTTTGCCCAGGTGATCAACGTCAACCTGATCGGCAGCTTCAACCTGTTGCGCCTGGCCGCTGCGGCGATCGCTGAAACCGATGCGAATGCCGACGGCGAGCGCGGTGTGATCATCAATACCGCCTCGGTGGCCGCGTTCGACGGGCAGATCGGCCAGGCCGCGTATGCCGCCTCCAAGGGCGCGATTGCCAGCCTCACCTTGCCGGCCGCGCGCGAACTGGCACGTTTCGGCATCCGGGTGATGACCATCGCCCCCGGCATTTTCGAAACCCCGATGATGGCCGGCATGACCCCGCAAGTGCGCGACGCACTGGCCGCCGGTGTACCGTTCCCGCCACGCCTGGGCAAACCCGCCGAATATGCGGCGCTGGTGCGGCATATCATTGAAAACAGCATGCTCAATGGCGAGGTGATCCGTCTCGACGGCGCCTTGCGCATGGCAGCCAAGTAAGGAGGCATCTGCATGAATGATCCTATCGTTATCGTCAGCGCCGTGCGCACGCCCATGGGCGGCTTCCAGGGCGACCTCAAGGGGCTGACCGCACCGCAACTGGGCGCCGCCGCGATTCGTGCGGCGGTCGAGCGCGCCGGTATCGCCAACGACGCCGTCGACGAGGTGTTGTTTGGCTGTGTGCTGCCCGCGGGCCTCGGCCAGGCGCCGGCACGCCAGGCGGCGTTGGGTGCCGGGCTGGACAAGTCCACCCGTTGCACCACCCTCAACAAGATGTGCGGCTCCGGCATGCAAGCGACCATTCTGGCGCATGACGCGTTGCGCGCCGGCAGTGTCGACGTGGTAATCGCCGGCGGCATGGAGAGCATGTCCAACGCGCCGTACCTGCTCGACCGCGCCCGCAGCGGCTATCGCATGGGCCACGGCAAGGTCCTCGACCACATGTTCCTCGACGGCCTGGAAGACGCCTACGACAAGGGCCGCCTGATGGGCACCTTTGCCGAGGACTGCGCCGAGCACAACGGTTTTACCCGGCAAGCCCAGGACGCCTTTGCGATTGCTTCCCTGACCCGTGCGCAGGAAGCCATCACCCACGGCAGTTTTGCCGCCGAAATCGTCCCGGTGCAGGTCACCGTCGGCAAAGAGCAGAAAACCATCCTGCATGACGAACAGCCACCGAAAGCCAAACTGGACAAGATCGCCGGCCTGAAGCCGGCCTTTCGCGAAGGCGGCACGGTGACCGCAGCCAACTCCAGCTCGATCTCCGATGGCGCGGCGGCGTTGCTGTTGATGCGTGAATCCGATGCGCGGCAACGTGGCCTCAAACCCCTGGCGGTGATTCATGGGCATGCGGCGTATGCCGATGAGCCGGGGCTGTTCCCGGTGGCACCGGTAGGGGCGATCCGCACGTTGATGGGTAAAACCGGCTGGAGCCTTGATGAAGTCGACCTGTTCGAGATCAACGAAGCGTTCGCGGTGGTCAGCCTGGTCACCATGAGCAAACTTGCGATTCCCCACAGCAAGGTCAACGTGCAAGGCGGCGCCTGTGCCCTGGGCCACCCGATCGGCGCCTCGGGTGCGCGTATCCTGGTGACCCTGCTCTCGGCCCTGCGCCAGAAAGGCCTCAAGCGCGGCGTCGCGGCAATCTGCATCGGCGGCGGAGAAGCCACGGCCATGGCCGTTGAATGCCTGTATTAAGTAAGGACTGACCATGCTGCCTACTGACGAACACCTGCAAATCAGCGACGCGGCCAGGCAATTTGCCCAGGAACGCTTGAAACCCTTCGCCGCCGAATGGGACCGCGACCATCGCTTCCCCAGGGAGGCCATTGGAGAGATGGCCGAGCTGGGTTTTTTCGGCATGCTGGTGCCGGAACAATGGGGCGGCTGCGACACGGGCTACCTGGCCTACGCCATGGCCCTGGAAGAAATCGCCGCCGGCGATGGGGCCTGCTCGACCATCATGAGCGTGCACAACTCGGTGGGTTGCGTGCCGATCCTCAAGTTCGGCAACGACCGCCAGAAAGAACAGTTCCTCAAACCCCTGGCCAGCGGCGCCATGCTTGGCGCCTTTGCACTGACCGAGCCCCAGGCCGGCTCCGACGCCAGCAGCCTTAAGACTCGCGCACGCCTTGAAGGTGATCATTACGTGCTCAACGGCTGTAAACAATTCATCACCTCAGGGCAGAACGCCGGCGTGGTGATCGTGTTTGCCGTCACCGACCCGGCGGCGGGCAAGCGCGGCATCAGTGCGTTTATCGTGCCCACCGACTCGCCGGGCTACAGCGTGGCGCGGGTCGAGGACAAGCTGGGGCAGCACGCGTCGGATACCTGCCAGATCCTGTTTGAAGAGCTGAAGCTGCCGCTCGCCAACCGCCTGGGCGAGGAGGGCGAGGGCTACCGGATCGCCCTGGCCAACCTTGAAGGCGGACGGGTGGGCATCGCCGCGCAAGCGGTGGGCATGGCCCGCGCAGCCTTTGAAGCGGCCCGCGATTACGCCCGTGAGCGTGAAAGCTTCGGCAAGGCCCTGATCGAACACCAGGCCGTGGCCTTTCGCCTGGCGGACATGGCCACGCAAATCGCCGTGGCGCGGCAGATGGTGCACTACGCGGCAGCTCTGCGCGACAGCGGCAAACCGGCGTTGGTCGAGGCGTCCATGGCCAAGCTGTTCGCGTCCGAAATGGCCGAGAAAGTCTGCTCGGCCGCCTTGCAAACCCTGGGCGGTTACGGTTACCTGAGCGACTTCCCGCTGGAGCGGATCTACCGCGATGTACGGGTCTGCCAGATTTACGAAGGCACCAGCGATATCCAGCGCATGGTTATCTCACGCAATCTTTAAGGAGCCAATACATGAGTTACGAAACCATTTTGCTCGAAGTCCAGGGCCGCGTCGGGCTGATTACCCTCAACCGTCCGCAGGCGCTGAACGCCTTGAACGCCCAACTGGTCAGCGAGTTGAACCAGGCGCTGGATGGCCTGGAAGCCGACCCGCAGATCGGCTGCATCGTGCTGACCGGCTCGAAGAAAGCCTTCGCCGCCGGTGCCGATATCAAGGAAATGGCCGAGCTGACCTACCCGCAGATCTACCTGGACGATCTGTTCAGCGACAGCGATCGCGTGGCCAACCGCCGCAAGCCGATCATTGCCGCAGTGAACGGCTTTGCCCTCGGTGGCGGCTGCGAACTGGCCCTGATGTGCGACTTTATCCTGGCTGGCGACGGTGCCAAATTCGGCCAGCCGGAAATCAACCTCGGCGTACTGCCTGGCATGGGTGGCACCCAGCGTCTTACCCGCGCGGTGGGCAAGGCCAAGGCCATGGAAATGTGCCTGACCGGGCGCTTTATCGACGCGGTAGAAGCCGAACGTTGCGGCATCGTCGCACGTATCGTGCCGGCCGATGAGCTGCTGGACGAAGCCTTGAAAGTCGCCACCTTGATTGCCGGTAGATCGGTGCCGATCAGCATGATGGTCAAGGAAAGCGTAAATCGCGCGTTTGAAGTGAGCCTGTCCGAAGGCGTGCGTTTCGAGCGTCGCGTATTCCATGCAGCGTTCGCGACCCAGGACCAGAAAGAAGGGATGGCAGCGTTCGTCGCCAAGCGCACGCCGGCGTTCAAGGACAAGTAACGAGACTCTCACATTCTGTGCAGATCCAATGTGGGAGGGGGCAAGCCCCCTCCCACAGTTTTACCTCTGCATGTCAGTCAGAGCGGGTAGTTCTTCAGTTCCCTGGCAATCACCATCCGCTGAATTTCACTGGTACCTTCGTAAATCTGCGTGATCCGCGCATCCCGGTAGTAGCGCTCCACCGGATAGTCTTCCAGATACCCATACCCGCCATGAATCTGCATCGCCTTGGAGCAGACCTTTTCGGCCATTTCCGAGGCGAACAGCTTGGCCTGGGACGCTTCCGACAGGCACGGCTTGCCGGCGCTGCGCAGGCGTGCGGCGTGCAGGATAAGCAGGCGTGCGGCGTTCAGTTGGGTTTGCATGTCTGCCAGCAGGTTGGCCACGCTCTGGTGTTCGATGATCGCCTTGTCGAACTGCACC
This sequence comes from Pseudomonas orientalis, assembly GCF_001439815.1. Classification (GTDB taxonomy): domain Bacteria; phylum Pseudomonadota; class Gammaproteobacteria; order Pseudomonadales; family Pseudomonadaceae; genus Aquipseudomonas; species Aquipseudomonas orientalis. Next base: position 591,950 of record NZ_JYLM01000002.1, read on the forward strand.
CGATCCCGGGCATAGGCCAGCGCCGCTTCAAAGGCGGCGCGCGCGATGCCCAGGGCCTGGGCGGCGATGCCGATACGTCCACCCTCCAGGTTGGACAGTGCGATGGCCAGGCCCTTGCCGCGCTCGCCCAGCAGGTTGGCTTCGGGGACCGCGCATTGGTTGAAGGTGACGGCGCAGGTGTCCGACGCCCGGATGCCCATCTTGTGTTCCGTACGGTCGACCACGAAACCCGGGGTATCAGTGGGCACCAGGAACGCCGAAATGCCTTTCTTGCCCAGCTCCGGGTCGGTCACTGCAAACACAATGGCCAACTGGGCACGCTTGCCGTTGCTGACGAACTGCTTGGCGCCATTGATCAGCCATTGGCCGTCGCGCAGTTCTGCGCGGGTGCGCAGGTTGTGGGCCTCGGAACCGGCCTGGGGCTCGGTCAGGCAGAAGCAGCCGATGGCCTGGCCACTGGCGAGTGCGGCCAGCCAGGTGCGCTTCTGCGCCTCTGTGCCGTAGTTGAGGACCGGGCCGCAACCCACTGAATTATGGATACTCATCAAGGCGCCAGTGGCACCGTCACCCGCGGAAATTTCCTCCACGGCCAGGGCATAGGCCACGTAATCCACGTAGGTACCGCCCCATTCTTCAGGAACCACCATACCGAGCAAGCCCAGCTCGCCCATCTTGGCCACCAGCGTGTCGTCGATCCAGCCGGCCTTTTCCCAGGCCTGGGCGTGGGGTGCGATTTCACCACGGGCAAAGTCACACGCCATGTCGCGAATCATCACTTGTTCTTCTGTGTATTCAAGATCTTGCATGGCTTATTTCTCAATCTGCGCGAAGTCACGAAAGAAGCTTTGGACATGGCTGGCGTCCAGCGCATGAACCGTCGGCGGATTCCACTGCGGTTTTTTGTCCTTGTCGATAATCAGGGCGCGAACCCCTTCGATCAGGTCGCCACGTGCGAACCACTGGCGGTCCAGGTGCAGTTCCAGGGCAAAGCACTGCTCCAGCGGCAAGTGGCGGCCACGGCGCAGCATCTGCAGGGTGACGGCCATGGCCAGGGGCGAGCGGGTTTGCATCAGGTCGACCGTGGTCAGCGCCCAGGCGTGGCTGTCGGCGACGGTGACTTGCTGCAGTTGCTCGATGATGCTCGGCACGTCCGGCAAGGCGAAGAAATGGTCGATCGCCGGACGCAAGGCCGCCAGTGGCGGATCGGGCAATTGCTGCACGGCCAGCCGGGCGAGCACGCCTTGCAGGTCCTTGAGGGGGGAGTCGCGCCATTGCAGGCCATCGAGCTTTTGCGCCAGCTCGGTCAGTCTGGCGCTGTCCAGGTACCAATCCGCCAGGCCGCAGTACAACGCGTCCGCCGCACGGATCTGCACCCCGGTGACGCCCAGGTAGATCCCCAGCTCCCCAGGAATACGCGGCAGGAAGTAGCTGCCACCCACGTCGGGAAAATACCCGATGGCCACTTCCGGCATCGCCAGGCGACTGCGCTCGGTCACCACGCGCAGGTCGGCGCCTTGCACCAGGCCCATGCCGCCGCCGAGTACAAAGCCGTCCATCAACGCCAATACGGGTTTGGGGTAGTGGTGGAGGGCCAGGTCGAGTGCGTATTCCTCCACGAAGAAGTCTTCATGCAGGGTGTCGCCACCCTTGAAGCTGTCGTACAGGGAACGGATATCGCCGCCGGCACAAAAGGCCTTATCGCCGGAGCCGCGCAGCACAACGGCGTAGATCAGTGGGTCATCGGCCCAGGCGTGCAGCTGCGTGGTCATCAGCCGCACCATGCCCAGGGTAATGGCATTCAAACCGGCGGGGCGGTTGAGGGTGAGGTATCCGATATGGTTACGCACCTCACTGAGTACTTCCTGCTGCTGAATATCGGTGTGGCTTGCTTCGGGGGACACCTGAGCAGTCATCACTAACTCCCTGCTTTTATTGTTCTTTATCCAAGATGTTCGGGGGCGAACTATCGCGTGATCCTACCAGCGCAAATTTGCCGCGTACAACCCGGAATCATGCAGGTCGTTGTTGCATTTATGCAGTGCGCATCAAACCACCCGGCTGGCCAGGACCTCGCCGATGCTGCGGCGTCGCGCATGACCTTCGGCTGTATGAATCAATGCTTCCAGCGCCGTGGGCTCGACGTCGAAGAACTGCTCCATATCGGCCAACGCCAGCTTGAGGTCGGCGGCGGTGATGGCCGGGTCGGTCACGGACGCATTGCCGATCAGGACCGGCACCGGTTCGGCAGGCGCCTTCGGATAACGCGTGCGGGTGGCATTGTTGTAGGCCAGCGCGCACGTCAGCAGGGCACCTGCGCCGAGCATGACCGGTGCCAGTTCGTGCCAGCCCAGGGCGATGGAGGCTGGGTCGGCCAATACCAGCGTCATGGCCAGGCCACCGGCCGGCGGATGCAGGCAGCGTAGCCAGCAGATCAGCACGACGGTCATGCCCGCCGCCAGGCAAGCGCTGCCCAGGGTACGTCCCAGCACCCGCGCCACCAGCAATGCCACGATGCCCGCGCACAGATAACTGCCCATGATCGACCAGGGTTGCGCCAATGCTCCGGACGATACGGCGAACAGCAACACCGCCGACGCCCCCAGCGGACCAAGCAGATGCAGGGCGACTTCCATGCCGAACACTTGGGCACACACCCAGACACTGAGCAGGGTGCCCAAGGCCATGCCGATAGCGGCGCGACTCCATTCCGAGGGACGGGTATTGATGGCAGCGGGTAACCAGCGAGCAAGCATTGAAAAGGGGTCCTGAAGCTGAGGGCGAAAAAAAGGCTTGCCTGGTTTCCCGGGAAAGCCCTTTGAAGGTTCCAACATTGGGGGAAGGAACGCGTGCAGTGTGCCAACTGAGTTGTACCGGCGCCAATGCATATTAATGAAGGTTGAATGCAAAAATTATGTACTCAAGCGCCTTCGCCGAACGTGATTCGAGCGACACCCTGCGGGGCTGGCGTGCTGATCTTGCCCAGCACAAGGCTATTGAGCTCTTCGTTGAACAGGTGTTTTTGCAGGCTCTCCTGCATGCCTGGCTCGTCGGCCAGCGGGCCCTTCAACGCCACCAGCGCGTCGCGTAACCCCATCAACCGATCCAGTCTCGGCGCCGCTACAGCCAGGCTATCCTCTCGCACGGCATTGTCTCCTTGTTGTTTACGCAGGTTCGCTGACCAGAGCTGTTCCAGACAGGCCTTGATGCAGGTGGTAAATAATTACTGCACTTGGCAAGCGAGTCTACAGTCGGGTTCCTGGCGTCGGAAGGCAAAGTGCACCGGCGCTTACGCAAAGCTCTGTAGGTGTTTTCTCGGTGATTCTAATGAAAAACGCCCACTGTTTTATAAGTGGGCGTTATTTCTTACGCGCTGGTTGGAAACACGCTCAAGGAGACGTGTTTTTTTCCAGATGCAGCAACACATAAGGGGTCTTATCGAACGCCCCAGTGAGGGTCGGCGTGAGCGAACGCAAGCGCGGGTCAGTCAGGCTTTGGAAGTCAGCCTGGCTCATGACCAGCCAGGCCGGCGCCTGAATAGGCTGGAGTTCAACCGGCAACTGGGTAAACAGCGGGACCTTGTCGCAATTGAAGTTGACCATGAACTTGATGGCTTTTGCGTCCTTGCCCAATGCATGCAACACCAACGGCGCCGGTTGCTGCAGGATCTGCTCCCTGGCCGCCAGGGTAAACGTGCGGGTGTCGTAAAGGCTGCGTTCCAGGGGTTCGACTACCAGGATGTAAGTCGACCAGACCGCCACCACTGCGGCGAATGCCGGACCGATCACGCGCAATCGAACCTTTAACAACGCCAGCAACGCCAACCCCTGAAGCACCGCGAGCAGGCCGAAGATCAGCTCGAAATCGGCCAGTTGCTCCGGGTAACGGCGCCGCGCCGCGACCAGGCCGACCATCAACAACGCGGGCAACAGCGTCCACAGCACCAGCATCAAGCCGCGCAGCGCGCTGAACAGACGGCCCTGGGCAACCTGAAACGGATAGGCGGCAATGATTGCAGCCATCGGCAGCATCGGCAGGATATAGCGCGCCTTTTTTGCCTGGGGCACCGACAAGCCCAGCATCACCAACGCGCCCGCCGCCGCGCAGTACAGCACCAGCTTCAACGCCGGGGCCGGCGCTTGGCGGCCGCGGCTCACCACGGCCAGCAACACCAGAAGCGCCACCGGGTAGGCCAGCGCATAGTTGCCCAGGGAGCTGGTGAAGTAATACAGCACGCCGCCGGAGCCTTCGCTGCCATCCATGCGCCCCAGAAACTGCATGCGAATCACGTCATGCATGAAGTCTTCGCCACCGCTGAGCTTGGCCAGCAGCAACAGCAGGCCGATACACGCCGCGAGCAACGCCAGCGCCAGCAGCCCGAAACTGAACAACTGCCGCCATTGACGGTTGATCAGGTAATAGCTGCACAGCACGCCGGTCGGGATGACCAGCCCAATCGGCCCGCGAATCGCAAAACCGAGCATCAACAGCGCGAACACCCAGTGCAGGCGTTTGGCCGCAGAAAAATGATCATGGGCATAACCCAGATAGAACACCGCCAGGGTCACGGCCGCCAGCATCTGGTCCAGGGAGACGGCGCGGGTTTCGCTGATAAAGGTGCTGCTGAGCAGGAGCATGGCGATGCTCAGCAGGCCCCAGCGCAGGGAATAGGGGGCAGTGAGCCGGTACATCAGCACCACGATGCCCGCCGAAGCGACGGCGCTGGGCAGCCAGGCCGTGAGGCTGCTGACCTGGCCCGAGGGCAGGGACAGCAACCAGGTCAGCAGCGTGGAGGTGGCCAGGTAGTCTGCATACGGCTGGCCGTAGGTGGTGGGAAAGAAGCTCGGCCCATGGCGCAGCATCTCCTGGGCAAACACCACAAAACGCGAGTCGAAGCCGATAATTGCCTGGTGCCAGTTGCCGGCGATGAACAACAGCAGTGCCAGGAGCCCCAACCCCAGTGACTGTAGACGGATTGTCGGGTTGAGCAGGGGCGGGTGAGCCTTGTTCACGTATCAGCCTGCCTTGGCCTGTGGCACCCAGTTCTGCTGGGGGATCGGCAACTCGCAGGAGTCGCCACGACCGATCGGGAAGTACTTGAAGCCTTTGCGCGTCAGGCGCTCGCCGTCGTACAGGTTGCGACCGTCAAAGATCACCGGGGTTTTCAGGCGCTGGTGAATCAGGTCGAAGTCCGGTGCCTTGAATTGCTGCCACTCGGTGCAGACGATCAGCGCATCGGCGCCGCCCAGGGTGGACTCCGGCGTTCCCATCAGCATCAACCGCGGGTCATCGCCATAGAGGCGCTGGGTTTCCTGCATGGCTTCGGGGTCGAACGCACGCACGTTGGCGCCAGCCTCCCAGAGCGCTTCCATCAGCACGCGGCTCGGCGCGTCGCGCATGTCGTCGGTATTGGGCTTGAAGGCCAGGCCCCACAAGGCAAAGGTCTTGCCGCGCAGGTCACCCTTGAAGAACGCGTTGATGCGCTCGAACAGCTTGCCTTTCTGGCGCTGGTTGATCGCTTCCACGGCTTCGAGCAGGTCGCTGGAGCAGTTGGCCTGCTTGGCGCTGTGGATCAGGGCGCGCATGTCTTTGGGAAAGCAGGAGCCGCCATAGCCGCACCCTGGGTAAATGAAGTGGTAGCCGATGCGCGAGTCGGCGCCAATTCCCAGGCGCACGGCTTCGATGTCGGCGCCCAGGTGTTCGGCCAGTTCGGCGATCTGGTTGATGAAGCTGATCTTGGTGGCGAGCATGCAGTTGGCGGCGTACTTGGTCAGTTCGGCGCTGCGCACGTCCATGAAGATGATGCGGTCATGGTTGCGGTTGAACGGCGCGTACAGGTCGCGCATCACCTCGCGCACTTCTTCGCGCTCGCAGCCGATGATGATGCGGTCCGGGCGGCGGCAGTCGGCCACGGCCGAGCCTTCCTTGAGAAACTCCGGGTTGGAGACGATATCGAATTGCAGCTCACGGCCGGCGGCGCGCAGGTTCTTGCGCATATGGTCGCGCAGGGTATCGCCGGTACCCACGGGCACAGTGGATTTCTCCACCAGGATCACCGGTGCCACGCGATGACGGGCGACCGCATCACCCACCGACAGCACGTATTTGAGGTCGGCCGAACCGTCTTCATCCGACGGCGTGCCCACCGCAATGAACAGTACTTCACCATGCTCGACGGCGAGTTTTTCGTCGTAGGTGAAACGCAGGCGTCCGCTTTCCAGGTTTTCCTTGACCATCGCCGCCAGGCCCGGCTCGAAGATGGTCACGTGACCCTTTTGCAGCGACTCGACTTTGCGCTGGTCAACGTCCATGCAAATGACATCGTGACCGACTTCGGCTAATACCGTGGCCTGGACCAGACCGACGTAACCACTACCAAATACACTGATTTTCATGGGGTATTCCTGGGACTTGAGGTGCTAGCACGACGAGAGTTGATAACCAGTACGCCGAGGATGACCAAGGCCACCCCCAGGGTTTTCGAAAGCGAAAAGTGTTCGTTGAAAACCGGCAGGCTGGCCGCCAGCAGGTACACCAGCGCATAGCTGATGCTGAGCAGCGAATAGGCGCGCCCGAGGGGCAAATGCTTCAGCGCGCCGAGCCAGCAGAGCATCGACAGCGCGTAGGCGATGATCGCCAGGATCACCACGCCCAGGGCGTTCAGGTCGATGCTGGCGCTGCTCAAGGCGTCCGGCCACTGATCCGGCAGCGGCAGCCGCGTCATGCTCCAGCGCATGCCCAATTGGGCGGCACTGACCAGGCCGACGCTGCCTAGGGCCAAGGCGAAACCGCGTGTCCGGCTCATACCTGGCGCCCCAACAGCACGACACCGGCAATGACCAGCACCACGCCCAGCCAGTGGCGGCCATCGATGTGCTCGGCAAAGACAAAGCGCGCCATCAGCGTGACCAGCACAAAATTCAGACTGAGCATCGGATAGGCAATGCCCACTTCCAGGCGCTGCAGCACCAGCAACCACACCAGCAAGCCGAGGCCCAGGCACACCAACGCCGACCACAACCAGGGTGAGCGCAGCTTCGGCGCCCAAGCGTCGGGCAGGTCACGCCAGCTCTCTACGGCAAACTTCTGCGAGACCTGGCCCATGCAGGTGAGCAGGCAGGCCGTGAGCAATAGCAGCAAGGTGATCATGGCGCGACCTGTGGAAAAATCAGGATCACGATGTTGCCTTGGGCATACCGCTGGCCGTCCGGGGGCAGCAGGGCGAGTTCTTCCTTTTCGCCCTGGCTGTTGACGCGCATTACCACGCCTACAGCACCGCTGAGACGGGTTTGCGCCATCCAGGCCTGGATTTGATTGCGATCGACCAGACGGTGGGCGGTATCGGCGTATGCCAGCCCGTATTTCACTTCGCCAGAGGTGTTGTACAACGTGATGTCGGGCCGCTTCAGTCGCCATGCCAGCGCTGCGGACGCGCCCAGGTCATTGCTCAACAGGGCAAGGGAGGGCTTGAGTTCTTCGGCGTGATCGATGATGAACTGGTCCGGCGTCTTGTTATAAACCACCGAATGGGGCAGGGCGGCGGGTAACAAGGCAACCAGCAAGCCACTGCCGATCAGCGGGGCGGCCCACAGTTTCAACGGACGGGCCGCGTGCAGCAGGTTGACCAGGATCCAGCCGAACAAGCCGGTCAATACCAGCATCAGGCTGAGGGTTTCCTCACCGGGTTCGTACAGCGGCTTCTTGAATTGGAACCAGATGAGCGCCAACAGCACGAGCACGCCGATCACCAGGTTCAGCCAGCCGTTGATGCGCAATACGCGGCCACGGCCTTGAGCGAGCTTGTCACTCAAAGTCGAACCCATCAGCAATGCCAAGGGCAACAGGCACGGCATGATGTAGGAGGGCAGCTTGCCCTTGGCCAGACTGAAGAAGGCCAGGGGCATCAGCAGCCACAGCAGCAGGAACGCGGTTTTCTGCGCGTGCCTGTCCGACCACGCCTGCTTGAGCGTGGACGGCAGCAGGGCAACCCACGGCAACGTGAAGGCGACCAGCAAGGGCAGGTAGTACCAGAACGGTTCGGCATGCTGGGCATCTTCACCGGCGAAGCGCTGGATATGCTCGTGCCAGAAGAAGAAGTGCCAGTAATCCGGCTCTTGCAGGTGCACGGTCAATGCCCAGGGCAAGCTGACCAGGATCGCCGCGGCCACCGCCACCGGCCCGAACTTGAACAACTCAACCGAGCGTTTCTGCCAGATCGCATAGGGCAGGGCGATCAATACCGGCAGCAACCACGCCAGGAAGCCCTTGGTCATGAAGCCCATGCCGCAGGCCAGGCCCAGCAAGGCCCAGGACCACAGTCGAGCACGGCGGGTCGTGCTGTCGAAACAGAACCACAAGGCCACACCGGTCAGGTTGACCCAGAAGGTGAATTGCGGGTCCAGGTTGGCGTAACCGCCGAGCATCGCCACGCTGACGAAACTCATGTACAGCACACAGCTGACCAGGCTTTTCTGCGGGTCGTTCCACAACCGGCGCGACATCAGGTAAACCAGCAGAATGCTCAAGCCGGTGCTCAGGGCCGAAGCGAAGCGCACGCCAAACAGGTTCTGGCCGAAGATCGCCTGGCCGAGCGCGATCATCCAGTAGCCCGCCGCCGGTTTTTCGAAGTAGCGAATGCCCATGAAGTGCGGCGCGGCCCACTTGCCGGTCAGCAGCATTTCCTGGCTGATCTGTGCGTAGCGGGTTTCATCGGGAATCCACAGGCCATGCGTGGCCAGCGGCAGCAGGTAAAACACGCCAAACGCCAACAGGAGCAGGGGCAATGCCCAGCGACGGATCATGCCTGCTGCACTCCGAGCCAACCTTCACGGCCGCTCAGTGCGCCGCGCACCAGCTGTTGCTGGGGCAGGGTGGTCACATCTGCGGGCAACAAGTCGCCCAGGGGTTTGAAATCAATCCCGCGCTGCCCTGCCTGGGCGAGCAACTGGCGAAACTCATTGGCCATCAGAATCCCTTCTACTTCTGCGTGGATCGTATAGACGTTCAGCGTCGAGGCGCTGAACCGGTCCAGGATGAAACGGTTGAAGTCCTTGGCAGCCACCACCGGCCCCACGACTTCGTCGAAGGTCGGCAGGTCTACCGGAATTTGTGGGGTACCCGCGCTGCCATCGGCCAGGGTCGGACGAAACAGGCTGGTGCCTCGGCAATCGCTGCTGTAGCGAAAATTGAAGGCTTGCTTGGCTTGCACCACGCGCTCATCGGCGCGCCAACCGGCGGCCGCCGAACAGTCGATACGCTCACCGAGGATGTCGCTCAGGGTGTCCACGCCGCGCCGGATCTGCTCGACCAGTTGTGCATCGCTCCAGCGCCCGGTGTTGGCCTGCCAGCCATGGTGATCCCATGCATGCAGGCCGACTTCATGCCCGGCGGCCTTGGCCTGGCGCATCAAGTGCCCCAGGTCGCGGCCGATCGGCTTGCCCGGCCAGGCGGTGCCGGCCAGCAAGATGTCCCAGCCATACAGGCCGGCGGCATTGGAACGCAGCATTTTCCACAGGAACTGCGGGCGGATCAGACGCCACAAATGGCGCCCCATGTTGTCCGGCCCGACGCTGAAGAAAAACGTCGCCTTGATCCCGGCTTCGTCCAGGGATTCGAGCAGCCGCGGCACACCTTCACGGGTGCCACGGTAGGTGTCGACGTCGATGCGAAGACCTGCATCCATTACTTTTTGTCCGCTATTTCAAGCATGGCTTCACGCAGGAAGAAATCGAGCGTGTTGCCGATGGTCTCGCTCATCTCCACGGTCGGTTCCCAGTTCAGCAGGCGCTTGGCGTTTTCGATGCTTGGCTTGCGGTGCGCCACGTCCTGGTAACCGGTGCCGTAGAACGCCTTGCTTTCCACATCGCGGAAACCGGCGAACGGTGGGAAGTTGTGGCGCAGCGGGTGCGCTTCGAACTGACGCAGCAGCTCTTCGCCCAACTGGCGGATGCTGGCTTCGTTTTCCGGGTTGCCGATGTTGATGATCTGGCCGTCGCAAACACCGTTTTCATTATCGATAATGCGCGCCAGGGCTTCGATGCCGTCGGCGATGTCTGTGAAGCAACGCTTCTGCTCGCCACCGTCGAACAGGCGGATCGGCGTGCCTTCCACCAGATTGAGGATCAACTGGGTAATGGCACGGGAACTGCCGATACGCGCGGAGTCCAGGCGATCCAGGCGCGGGCCCATCCAGTTGAACGGACGGAACAGGGTGAATTTCAGGCCTTTGTCGCCGTAGGCCCAGATCACACGGTCGAGCAGTTGCTTGGAGACCGAGTAAATCCAGCGTTGCTTGTTGACCGGCCCGACTACCAGGTTGGAGGTGTCTTCGTCGAAGTACTGGTCCTGGCACATGCCATAGACTTCGGAAGTCGATGGGAAGATCACGCGCTTGTTGTACTTGACGCAGTAGCGCACCAGCTTGAGGTTTTCTTCGAAATCCAGTTCGAACACGCGCAGCGGGTTGCGGGTGTATTCGATCGGCGTGGCGATGGCTACCAGCGGCAGCACCACGTCGCACTTCTTGATGTGGTACTCGATCCACTCGGTGTGAATGCTGATATCGCCTTCCACGTAGTGGAAGTTAGGGTGGCTGCGCAGGCGCTCGATGGCGTCGGAGCCGATGTCCAGGCCGTAGACTTCATAGCGGTCGTCACGCAGCAGGCGCTCGGACAGGTGGTTACCGATAAAGCCGTTCACCCCCAGGATCAGCACGCGGGTCCGGCGTGGCTTGCGGCCCGACTCGGCGCCGCGCAGCACGGAACCGTCCACCAGGCCCAGTTCATCGGCCAGGGAAGGGCCGGCCAGGTACAGGCCGTTGTCGTTGCGTTGGCCGAACTTGACCACCAGCGAGTCTTCACCACAGGCGATGCGCAGCGGGTTGACGCTGATCACGCGGCCCGGCGCCAGGCCTTCGTTGCCCTTGACCACCTCGGCCTGCCACACGACGAGCTTGTGCTCGCCGACGGCGCAAAAGGCGCCAGGGTACGGCTGGGTCACGGCGCGGACCAGATTGAACAGTTGTTCGGCGGGCTTTTTCCAGTCGATCTTGCCATCGGCGGCGGTACGGCGGCCGAAGCAGGTGGCCTGGCTTTCGTCCTGGGCGGTTTCGCTCAGTTTGCCCTGGGCCAGTTGCGGCAGGGCGTCACGCAACAGGTTGCCGGCGGCCTCACGCAGTTTGGCGTGCAGGCTCAGGCCGGTATCGTTGCGCTCGATGCTGACTTTCTGCTGGGCCAGGATCGCACCGGCATCGGCACGCTTGACCATGCGGTGCAGGGTCACGCCGGTTTCGCTTTCGCCATTGACCAGCACCCAGTTGGCCGGTGCGCGGCCACGGTATTTGGGCAGCAGCGAACCATGCAGATTGAAAGCGCCGTGGCGGGCGGTGGCCAGCAGCGGCTCGCTCAACAGGTTGCGGTAATAGAAGGAGAAGATGAAATCCGGGTTCAGCTTGGCGATGCGCTCGACCCACAGCGGGTGGTTGGCGTCTTCCGGCGCGTGCACCGGGATACCGTTGCGGGCGCACAGCTGGGCGACCGAGCCGTAGAAATTGTTTTCCTTGGGGTCGTCGGCATGGGTGAATACCGCAGCGATGTCGTAACCCGCATCGAGCAGGGCTTCAATACCGGCACAGCCAATATCGTGGTAGGCGAAGACAACGGCTTTTGAACTCATGACTGGACCTGATCGGAAGAAGAAGTAGAAGTATGGGAAGACACCAGGCCGTCAACGACGACCACGGGAGCCGGTGCCGCCGGTTGGTTGCGCAGCACTTTTTCAATGAAGAAACGCGGGCGGGCCCTTACATCGCTGTACATGCGGCCCAGGTATTCGCCCAGCAGGCCCATGCCGATGAACTGGCCACCGGTGAACACGAAGAGCACGGCGAACAGCACAAACAGGCCGTCGCCCGCCCAATCGGCACCGAAGGCCAGGCGCATGACGATCAGCGCAAAGGCAAACAGCACGCCCAGCGCCGCCAGGCTGAAACCGACGATGGACAGCAGGCGCAACGGCGTGGTGGTCATGCAGGTGAGCAGGTCGAACATCAGGCTGATCAGGCGCATGGCGCTGTATTTGGATTCGCCGTGTTCGCGCTCGGCGTGGTGCACCAGAATTTCCGTGGTGTGACGGGCAAAGCCATTGGCCAGGATCGGGATAAAGGTGCTGCGCTCGCGACAGGCCAGCATCGCGTCGACGATGGTGCGGCGGTAGGCGCGCAGCATGCAGCCGTAGTCCGTCATGGCCACGCCGGTGGAGCGCTGCACGGCCAGGTTGATCAGGCGCGAAGGCCAGCGGCGGAACGCGGAATCCTGGCGATTGTTGCGCACTGTGGCGACCACGTCGTAGCCCAGGGCGGCCTGTTCCACCAGGCGCGGGATTTCTTCCGGCGGGTTTTGCAGGTCGGCGTCGAGGGTGATCACCACTTCGCCGCGGCACTGCTCGAAACCGGCCATGATTGCAGCATGCTGGCCATAGTTGCGGTTGAGGATCACTGCAACCACGTTGCTGCCGTCTTCAGCGGCGGCGTCTTCGAGCAACTGCGCCGAATCGTCGCGGCTACCGTCATCCACCAGGATGATCTCGTACTCGTAGGCCAGCTGTTTGCAGGCTGCCGTGGTGCGCCGCAGCAATTCGGGCAGGCTCTCTTGTTCGTTATAGACCGGGATAACGATCGATACGCAATGAATAGGGTAGGGTTTCAAAGATTCATGACCTCGGCTGGAGCAACTTGGAGCGCGAAAACAGCAGCGATTATCGGGCAAGATTACAGCCCGCAGAGTACAAAACGGCGCTAAAGATAAAGCGGAATCAACAGCTTAGTCGATTAACCCCGGATTGCTCTGAAGTGTTGCATACAAGGTTAAGCGTAAAAATGTTCAACGAATATGAAAGGCGGATGAAAAACTCGTTTATTTGACAGGTAGACAGCCAGGGTTCAGCTATGTCGCCAAGGTGTTAAACACTGTGATTTTCAGGTGGATAGGAGCGGGCCGCCGGGTATTGGGTTCATATCGATGGCTCCCGTGCATCTATTCAACAAACTTCTCTGCATTGCCCTTCAAGTGCCGGTAAAGTAAGCCATCTCTTGCCAGGGTACTCGGATGAATAGCGTGCAGCTTTTAAGCGGCCAGTTGCGGCCGGTGTTGATGGGACTGTGGGTGTGCCTTGCCTGTGTCACCACGGTGCGGGCCGATGAGGCCGTTGCCTTGGCGAGCATCGATCAGGTACCGGAAGGTGTTGAAGTGCGCGGCAAACAGGTCGGCGCCTATACCTGGGACGACCGCCAGGGCAAGAACCTGCTGGTACTCGCCGAACAGGTCGGCGAGCGGGACGACGATGGCACCCAGTCGGCCTTTGTCTACGCGGCCCAGTACCTGCTGGCCGGCGAGCATCCCAAGCGCGTGTGGATGCTCTACGACGATGTGCGCCAGTGCCAGTTCGACGCCGGGCTGCACTTTGACACCGCGGCCACCCAGGTCACCGACCTGCTGGGTGACGGCAATACCCAGGCGACTGTTGGCTACTCGCGCACCTGCACCAGCGATGTCAGCCCGAATGAATTCAAGTTGATCATGCATGTCGGCAAGTCAGAGAAGTATCGCCTGCGCGGCGTCGACCGCTACGGCGCAGCCTGGTGGGACGAGGACGCCGGTGCCCTGCGCGGCATGCCGTTGCCGACCGATTGCAGCGTGGCCGCGCAGCAGGCGTTGGTCAGCCAGTACAAGGAGCAGGGCACGGAGCTGCCGCTGCCAGGCTGCTACGGCGACGAGAAGGATTTCGCCAAGGCGCCGGACAGTTACCTGACGTTCATGCGCCGGCACTGGTTTGCGCTGATGCGCAAACAGGACGCCGATTGGAGCCAATCCCAGACTCAACCCCAGCAATCCGCAGAAGCAGAGGACGTGACGCCCTGATTTGATGGCAGGGCCGATACTGCGCTAGACTCGGCCTTCGCCAATTCAATAAATATCAAGATTAATCAATAGATTGCTCGTGATATTTAATCCAAAGGCTGATCTACCTTGACTGAGTCCATCCGCAACCCGCTGACCCTCTACCTCACCCGCCTTGCGCCCTCCAGCCAACTGACCATGCGTTACGTGCTGCAGGATGCCGCTGACCGTCTGGGCTTCGAAGACGTCAACCTGGAAGACATCGACTGGCACCTGCTGCAACCCGAACAGGTGATTGCCCTGGTCGCCGCGTTGCGCGAGGACGGCTATGCGCCGAACACTTCATCACTGTATGTGAACGCCGTGCGCGGGGTGATGAATGAAGCCTGGCGGATGAGCCTGATCAGCCAGGAACACCTGTTGAAGATGCGTTCGGTCAAGGCCGCGTCCGGTACGCGCCTGGGGCAGGGACGTAACCTGCGCCGCACGTTGATCCGCGAAATGATGGAAGTCTGCGCCGCCGATCCGCGTCCCCAGGGCCTGCGCGACGCCGCCGTCATCGGCATCCTGTACGGCTCGGGCATGCGCAAATCGGAGTCGGTCAACCTTGACCTGGCGCAGATCGATTTTGCGCAGCGCAGCCTGCGCGTGATCGGCAAGGGCAATAAGGAACTGCTCAAGTACGCGCCGGACTGGGCCTTCGCCAAGCTGCAGGCCTGGCTGGAGTTTCGTCGCGGGCAACTCAAGGAAGGCGAAGAGGACGATGCATTCCTGTTCAACCGCATTCGCCGCGGCAGTCATATCACCCGGGAACGCATCACCAAGCATGCGATTTACTACATCGCTCGCCAGCGCGGCGACCAGGTGGGGGTGAAGATCATGCCCCATGACTTCCGCCGCTCGTTCATCACCCGGGTGATCGAGGAACATGACCTGTCGATTGCGCAAAAGCTGGCCCATCACACCAACATCCAGACCACCGCCAGCTATGACGTACGTGACGACAACGAGCGGCGGCGGGCGGTGGATCGGTTTGATTTGTAGGCGCTAAGCGATGATCAGGCGCTCGCCAGGTGCGGTGGCAAGCGGCGCAGCGTCCACAGCACCGTGAGCATGGCAGCGGCCGCGCACAGCGCAATGCCCACCAGCATCGGCGCGGGTGTGTGGTCGGCGAACAGCCCCACCAGCGTCATGGCCACAGCGGCGGTGACCATCTGAATCGCGCCCAGCAAGGCCGACGCCGAACCTGCCACCGCGCCATGGTCTTCCAGCGACAACACGCCGGCGGCCGGTAATAACAGGCCGAGAAAACCGAAGCCGATAAACAGCAGCGTCATCATCAAGGCCAGGTGATTGCCCCACAGGGTCGTGGCCGCCAGCAGCGCCATCACGGCTGTCACGGCAATCACCGACCAGCGGATCAGCGCTGGCAGGCCGAAGCGCGCGCTCAGGCGCGCGGTGAGCTGGCTCATGGCGAAAAACGACGCCGCATTCACTGCAAAGCACAGGCTGAATTGCGTCGGTGTCAGGCCGAAGTACTCGATGTATACAAAGGGCGCGCTGCCGATAAACACGAAGAACGTGGCCAGGCCGAAGCCGCCTACCACCGACAACCCAGTGAACACCGGATCGCGCAGGAGCGCGCCGTAGCTGCCGAATGCGCTGCCCAGGGTCTTGCCCAGACGACGCTCCGCCGGATGGGTTTCCGGCAGTTGCACGATCGTCATCACCAGGCACAGCAGGGCCACCACCGCCAGCGCGGCAAACACCTCGCGCCAGCTCCAGAGCGAAATCACCAGGCTGCCGGCCAATGGCGCAAGGATCGGCGAAACACTCATCACCAGCATCAACAAGGCCATCAGGCGCGCCGCTTCATGACCGGTGTACAGGTCGCGGACAATCGCCCGTGGAATCACCATGCCGGCGCATGCCCCAAAGGCCTGCACCGCGCGAAAACCGATCAACACTTCGATGGTCGGTGCCAACGCACAGCCGATGCTGCCGACGGTAAAGATCACCAACCCCACATAGATCGGCAATTTACGCCCGAAGACATCGCTGATCGGGCCGTAGAACAGTTGGCATACGCCAATGATCATGAAGAACACCGTCAGGCTCATCTGCACGGCGGCCGGCGACGCCTGGAGACTGGCGCCGAGGGTTGGCAGGGCCGGCAGATAGCTGTCGATGGCAAACGGGCCGACGGCGGTGATCAAGCCCAACAGCAGGGCAAGGTGGGCGATGCTTCGAGGCATGGGCAGGTCCGGGCAGAGCAAAAGGCGCCCAGCTTAAGGGATTCGCGCAGATCCGCAAACTTAGGCTTCACTAACGGGTACCGGTGCCGATAACGGTACTAGTGACGCGCTCGAACGGTTGGTTTCCCAACCGGCGGTCCAGGTACGGGGATACCAGATGACGATCAAACTACGCTTGATGCTATTGATTGCGACCGGGCTGCTGACCGCCTTGATCATGAGCCTGGCCGGCTACCTGGGAAACAGCCGGATGGGCGCTGCCGTGCAGGACAATGAAGTCAGCATGACGGTGCTGCGCAACCATATGGAAGCCGACATGATGCACGACGCCCTGCGTGCCGATGTGTTGTCCGCCATGTTGGTGGGACTGGGCAAAAGCACCAGCACGCCAACCGAAGTCAGCGCCTCGCTCAAGGAGCATGCCGAGCACTTCCGGCAGATGCTGGCAGATAATTTCAAGCTGCCGTTGGACGACTCCATCAAGGCCAGCCTGGAAAAAATCAAACCCAGCCTGGAAACCTACGTAAGCGCTGGCGAGCGCATCGTCGCGCTGGCTCTGGCCGATCCCGAGGCCGCGCGTGGGGAGCTTGGGACCTTCAATGCGGCGTTCAGCCAGCTGGAGGACCAAATGGCCGCGCTGAGTGAATTGATCGAGAGCCATACCCTGCACACCAGCAGCGGCACCCGGCAAGCCATCAGTAACGCCAACTGGATCCTGGGCGTGGTACTGGGCGCCAGCCTTTTGCTGCTGCTGGCCCAGGGACGCTGGGTGATCCTGAGCATCATGGGACCATTGCGCACCGCCAGCCGCATTGCCGACAGCATCGCCCACGGCAACTTGAGCGAACCGATTGTCGAACCGCGCAACCAGGACGAAGCCAGTACGCTGATTCGCAGCCTCGCCACCATGCAGCGCGATTTGCGCGGCATGATCGACGTGGTGCGCAGCAATGCCCATGACGTCAATGGCGTCAGCGAACGCCTGAGCCAGGGCTGCCATGAAGTGGCGGGCAGCAGTCAGCAGCAAAGCGCCGCCGCCAGCACCATGGCCGCCGCCGCGAGTGAAATGACCGCCAGCATCGAAGAAATCACCCGCCATGCCGGACACGCACTGGACATGGCCAACCAGGCTGAAACCCTGGCCAAGGACGGCGGCCGGATCATTCATCAAGTGGTCAGCGATATGGATGGCATCGCACGCTCGGCACAGCAATCGGCCCAGGTGATCCGCACGCTGGACAAAGAGTCCGAAGCCATCTTCAGCATTATTCAGGTAATCAAGGGCATCGCCGACCAGACCAACTTGCTGGCCCTCAACGCCGCCATCGAAGCCGCCCGCGCCGGCGAGCAGGGCCGCGGCTTTGCCGTGGTGGCCGATGAGGTGCGCAGCCTGGCAGGCCGCACCAGCGCATCGACCCAGGAAATCGCCAGCATGGTCGGGCGTATCCAGCAGAACACCCGCGAAGCGGTGACCAGCATGGAGGAGGGCGTTGCTCAGGTGGACAAGGGCATGGCCGTCACCGCCGACGTGGAACGCGCAATTCGCGAGATTCTCCAGGCTACGCTCAATACCACCGAATTGGTCAACGATATTTCCCGAACCATCAGCGAGCAGAGCCTGGCCAGCAACGAGATTGCCCATCAGGTGGAGATGATTGCGGGGATGTCGGAAAGTAATAGCCGTGTGATTGCGGGAACGGCGTCGACGACGGATGAATTGTCGAATTTGGCAGGGAAGCTGTCGCAGTCCGTGGATCGGTTCAGACTCTAACGCAGGCTTATTCTTGGCCGGCTCCTCGTGGGCCGGTTTTTTTTGCGTGAAATTATCATTCAACAACGGCTCAAGGTCGCGCCCCGGCGCCTGATGTCCGAACCTTACCCGTGCCTCTTTGTACGGCGTTTTGAATCGTCCCCGCAAAAAAAGATTGAATATTCACACCTTATGTTATTTAAATAACAAAACAAGAGCGGCATGACCTGCCTGGTCGTGCCGCAACAAGGTGGAATAGCAATGAGCAAGATCGCAGTCATCGGCAGCAACATGGTGGATTTGATTACCTATATCGACCGCATGCCGGTCCAGGGCGAAACCCTGGAAGCGCCCGGCTTTGCCATGGGGTGCGGCGGCAAAGGGGCCAACCAGGCGGTGGCGGCCGCCAAGCTTGGGGCCGATGTCCTGATGGTGAGCAAGGTCGGCGACGATATGTTTGCCGATAACACAGTGGCCAACTTCCAGCGCTTTGGTATCGACACCCGTTATGTGCGGCGCGTGCCTGGCGTCTCCAGCGGCGTCGCGCCGATTTTTGTCCGGGCCGATTCCCACAACAGCATTTTGATCGTCAAGGGCGCCAATGCGCATCTGCTGCCGGCGGACATCGAGGCGGCCGCCGCCGACCTGCGCGAATGCACGCTGATCGTGCTGCAGCTGGAGATCAATCTTGAGACGGTGTACCACGCCATCGAATTCGCTCACCGACACGGTATCGCGGTGCTCCTCAACCCTGCACCGGCCCTGGCCGGTTTGAGTCGTGAGCACCTGGCGCACCTTGACTTCCTGATCCCCAACGAATCGGAACTGGCGTTGATCAGCGGCCAGGTCGTGGACTCGCCGCAATCGGCCCGGACCGCCGCCCGCCGCCTGGTGACCAGCGGCATCCGCCACGTGATCGTGACCCTCGGCGAGCACGGCGCGCTGTACGTGGGGGAGGAGGGCGAGTTCCAGGTGCCGGGGGTGCGGGTTGAAGCCCGTGACACCACCGGTGCCGGGGATGCCTTTATCGGTTGTTTCATTCACCACTGGAACCGCGATCGCCATATCCGCCAGGCCATGGAGCGGGCGGTGGCGTATTCCGCCTGCTCGGTCATGGGGCTGGGTACGCAGAGTTCCTATCCCGACAGTGAAACGTTCAATCGCTTTGAGCAACAGCGCTGACACCCTCACCCCAGCCCGGAGAACAATAATGAACAAACCTGCGCTGCAACAGACACCCGATGGTTTCTACCTGAACCGCACGCCCTGGTTCGCCTTTATCCTGCTGTGCAGCATCTTTGCCCTATGGGCCGCGGCGGCGAGTATGAACGACGTGCTGATCGCCCACTTCAAGAAAGCGTTTTTGCTGAGTGATTTCCAGACGGCCTTCGTGCAGTCGGCGTTTTACCTGGGCTACTTTTTTGTGGCGATTCCGGCCGCGATGGTGGTTCGTCGTTTCAGCTACAAGAGCACGATTCTGATCGGGCTGCTGCTGTACATGTTGGGCTGCCTGTTGTTTTTCCCGGCCGCGTCCACGGCCAAGTACGGCATGTTCCTGCTGGCGCTGTTTGTGATCGCCGCCGGCCTGTCGTTCCTGGAAACCGCCTGCAATACCTACTCGACACTGATGGGCCCTCGGGAAACCGGGACCCGGCGCTTGAATATTTCCCAGACCTTTCACCCGTTCGGCGCCATGGCGGGCGTGTATGTGGGCAGTTTCGTGATGTTCAAGGACACCGACGCCACCACTGAACAGCTGGCTCGGATGAGCGCTTCCGAGGCAGCGGTGCAGCAGTTGCAAATGATCCAGTCCACGCTGTTGCCCTACAAGTGGATGATTGCGGTGCTGGTGCTGATATTTATCCTGATCGCCATTACGCGGTTCCCTGCGTGCAAGGGCAACAAGCCCGCCGGCAGCAAGCCTGGCAGCCTGGGTCAAAGCCTGGGGCGGCTGTGGCGTAACCCGCGCTTTACCTTTGGCGTATTGGCGCAGTTTCTGTATGTAGGCGCACAGGTTGGCGTGTGGAGCTTCACCATTCGCCTGGCCATGCAAATGGGCGGTATGAATGAACGCAGCGCCTCGTGGTTTCTGCTGACCACGTTTGCCGCCTACTTTGTCGGCAAGTTGATCGCCAACCTGTTGATGCGGCGCCTGCACCCCGCCAAGGTACTCGCGATCTACGGGGTGCTGTGCATCGTGCTGCTGGCCTACACCATCCTGGTGCCGAACATTTCGGCGGTGTATGCAGCGGTTGGCGTGAGTATCTTCCTCGGCCCGTGCTGGCCGACCATCTACGGCCTGACCATCGATGGCCTGGGTGAAGACACCGGCGTCGGCGGTTCATTGCTGGTGATGAGCATCGTCGGCGGCGGGGTGATTCCGATCTTCCAGGGCCTGTTGTCCGACGCCAGCGGCGGCAATATGCAACTGGCTTACAGCGTGCCGTTGCTGTGTTTCATTGTGATCGTGATGTATGCCCTCAAGTGCATGCGCCAACCCGGCACCTTGCCGGTGGGCGCGACCAGGGCGGTGGCCTCATGAATACACGGATCGCGCTGTACCCTGCGGTGTTTTCCGAACAGGAGAAGATCCTCCTGCAATCGTCGGCCTTCAAGGTCAGTGCCTGGGCCTATCCGTCCGGCGTGCTGGCCGTGAGCCTGGAGAATAGCCGTGGGCGACTGGTGATCCTGCCTTTTCAAGGGCAGATGATCTGGTCAGCCGTGTTCGACGGTTGCGACTTGACGATGAGCAACCTGTTCGAGCAACCTCGACCCAGTCCGACGATAATCGATACTTACGGCTGCTTCATGTTTCACAGTGGCCTGCTGCGCAACGGCTGCCCGGCGCCGGATGACACGCATGCCTTGCACGGCGAAATGCCCTGCGCGCCCATGGACACGGCCTGGTTGGAGGTGGACGAGGGTGTTGTTCGTCTGGGCGGCGCGTATGAATACGCCAAGGGGTTCGGCGATCGCTACCGAGCGAGCCCCAGCGTGACACTGCGCGCCGATTCGGCCGTGTTCGATATCGACATGCAGGTGACGAACCTGGCCGGCAAGCCCATGGACCTGATGTACATGGCCCATATGAACTATGCGTACGTGGACGGCGCCCGCTTTATCGAGCCATTGGGCATGCAGCGCCAGCGTCTGCGCACCAGCGTGCCGGATCATGTCAAGCCGACGCCGGCATGGAGTGCCTACATGGCGCAGCTGGCCGAGCAGCCTGCGCAATTGGCCTGTCTGGAGCAGCCGGCATTGTACGACCCCGAAATCGTGTTTTTCTTCGACGGGGTTGGCACAGACGCCACGGGCCAGGCGCACTTTTTACTGGATCATCCCAGCGGTGCGGCGTTCTACACCCGCTACCGTCCCGAGCAATTTGCCCACGCCGCACGCTGGATCCTGCACACGCCGGATCAGCAAGTGGCGGCGTTCGTGTTGCCGTCCACCTGCGAGCCCGAGGGCTACAACGCCGAGAAAGCCAAAGGCCATGTGCGTGTGCTGCCGGCCAAAGCCAGCGCTTCATTCAGTGTCAGTACCGGTTATTTGAGTGCGCAGGAACGGCAACGGTTGCTGGATTAAACCAGCAATTGCGCGCCACTGGCCTGAATGACGTCCTTGTAGCTGCGGGGGATTTTCTTGTCGCTGACCACGTACTGAAAGTCCTCAAGCGCGGCGAAGTGTGCCGTGCGCACCGTGTCGAACTTACTGAAATCGGCGAGCAACACGCGTTGCTGAGCCTGGCGCATGACCTTTTGCTTGACCTCGACTTCATTGAAGTTGAAGCACGTTACGCCAAAGGCCTGGCTGACGCCGGCGGCGGTCACAAAGGCCCACGTCAGGCGCACGCTGTCGAGGATGCTGCTTTCGGCGCTGCTTTCAAAGACCTGGTTCTTGCGGTGAAAAGTGCCGCCGCACAACACGATGTGGCAATTGGGTTTGTTCTGCAGCTTGAGCAGCACGTTCAATGAGCTGCACACCGCCGTGAACTCCAGGGCATCGGGGATGAAATCAACGACAAACGGCGAGGTGGTACCACAGTCGAAAAATACCGTATCTCCGGCCTGGATCAACGAAGCGGCGAGTTTGCCGATGCGGCGTTTTTCCTCAACGTGGCGCGTGTCCTGCTCGGCTACCCGGTAATCGCCGCTCTCATTGCCGACCCGGGTGATATAGCCGCCGAGCAGCCGCAGGTGATCGCTGAAGTGGCTGAGATCGCGGCGCAGGGTCATCTCGGAGACGTCCAGCAGTGCGGCCATTTCCTTCAGGTGAATGGCGTTCTGGTCCTGCAGGGCTTGCTGGATAAGCTTCAATCGCTCGGCTTTTCTACTGTCCACGAGTCTTCCAGGGCTTGATTGTTGGTGTTAAATAAGTAACATTAATTGTTATTATTGTAACGAATTTATGTGAGCGCTGGGACCAGCGCCTCACAATCATTGGCAACATACAGGCAAGGGCCCATTAAATGAACAGTCTGCAACCCGCCGCATTGGCCAAGTACATCGATCACACCTTGCTGGCGCCCGACGCCTCCCGTGCACAGATCCGCACCTTGTGCGAAGAAGCCCGCGAGCATGGCTTTTATTCGGTGTGCGTCAATTCCGGTCAGGTGCCTTACGCGGCGTCGTGCCTGACCGACCACAGGGTGGTGATTTGCGCCGTGGTCGGCTTTCCACTTGGCGCCGGCCTGAGCGATACCAAGGCTTTCGAAGCCCAGCAGGCGATTGCCGCCGGGGCAGGGGAGATCGACATGGTGCTCAATATCGGCTGGTTGAAGGACGGGCTGCTGGACGCCGTTCGCGAAGACATCGCCCTGGTCCAGCAGGCTTGCGGCGCCGTGCCGTTAAAAGTCATCCTGGAAACCTGCCTGCTGGACGACAAGCAGAAGGTTCAAGCCTGCGAGATCTGCCGTGACCTGGGGGTGGCCTTCGTCAAGACGTCCACCGGGTTCAGTCGAAGCGGCGCTACGGTCGAAGACGTGGCACTGATGCGTAGAACTGTAGGGACCGGGGTTGGGGTGAAGGCATCCGGCGGCGTACGCGATTATCCGACGGCGTTGAAGATGATTGAAGCCGGGGCCACACGCTTGGGCAGCAGCTCAGGGATTGCGATTGTGGGTGGGGAGATGACGGCGGCGAGTGGTTATTGACGCGTTTTGTCGGGGGTAAGGACAGTCGCTATCTAATAACTCAACTAAATAGTCATTTAGTATAGTTATGCACAATTGTTATTAATAAGGAGGAGGGTAGCTCAACAGATGAACGAGGGGTAGCTCATCCTTGCTCGTTATCTTCCAAATTTGAATGCTATCTCTCAAAGATTAGACATTAGCATCCAGTGAAATCACGTGTAGTCGGTAACAAGCGTGTGGATGGCTGAATTGATCCTACGCACGAACTGGAGTCAGGATTATCGTGCCGTTAGGTTTTACTTCCAGGTCGAGTCTGTCGCCGCTGGCCAACTTGATGGTCGACAGGAGATCGTCAGTCAGCGGTATGATTAAATCGCCAGTGCCATCAGCAGCGTCCTGGCATTTGACTTCCCAGCTCGTATTTTTAACCTTGGGTTTCAGGTTCATTATTTTCTCCAAGTGATCAGATGACAGAGCCGATTCATGATTATGACCCAGCAGACGCGCTGGTTGATTCGGAGACCGTAGCTGTCTTTTTGGCTGATGCTCTCGACACCGGTGACGCGGCTTTCATTGCCGAAGCGATGGCCGTTGTTGCACGCGCCAAGATTCGTATCGAGACAGATGGCCAAGCCCAGGAGTCATCGTCCTGAACGTGTGTTGCTAGTAGCAACACCTTTAACGCTGATCACCTGGTGAAAAGCAGCCTCCAGCCCCTCAGCTCCGTATAGGACGGTTCGCATAATGTATATTATGTTAAATAGCATGCGAGGTTGGCCGATGGCTCAAAGCATGTGCCCAGCCCAAATCTTGCGATCGACCAGATCGGCAGCAATCTCGATGAAGGCATCGCCGACGAATTTTGCGGCCGGACTGACCCGTCTGTCTGCGGGAAACACCTGAACCAATTTGCGCATTGGAACGGGGTCGACCAAGGGCGCGGCACTTAGCACGCCAGATTCGATTTGCGTATAAATCGAAGCCAAAGGCAAAGCGGTCAAACCGAAGCCATTGCAGACCAAGGCGATCATCGCACCGAAGGAATCAGCTTCAACGCTAGTCTTGAGCTTGATCCCGACTTCACGTGCACAATCATCCAGAATCACGCGAAGGCTGTGTCGAGCGCTTGGCAATACCAATGGCTGTTCAGCCAACGACTCGAAAGACACCGGCGTATCAAGCCGCAGGTTGGCGCTGGCGGGACCTACCAATAGCAGATTTTCCATCATCACCGGCACGATACGCAGTGTATTCAGGGGTTGAGGGTCATAAGAAATCGCCAGTTCCAACTCGCCACGCTGCACCCAATCCAGCAGGTAGCCGCTGAAGGCCGAGGAAAATCTGATAGCAAGATTGGGATGCATTTCCTTGATCTTACGTACGAGTGGGACGGTGGCAATTTCCGCTACCGTTGGCGTCGTACCGATGACGACCGTTCCTCGAAAAGAAGTTTTCCCCCCTGCCACTGAACTTCGAATGGACTCCATCTCTTCCATGATGCGCGTGGCATGCGCCAGTACTTCGCGGCCGGCATCGGTAATTTCCATGCCTCGCCCGTGTCGATCAAACAGGTAGGTGCCGAGCTCTTTTTCCAACAATCGAATTTGTCGGCTGAGTGCCGGTTGTGCGATGTGTAGCCGATCGGAGGCTTTGCTGAGACTGCCCAGCTCCGCCACATGAATCAGGGTTTTGAGTTGAACGACATCCATTACCAGGCCAGCCAGCATCGAGCTCGGCGCGATATGCGTCGAAAGTTTTGTGAGTGTAATCGCATTTGCGCACCTTGGAATGCCCCCGTAAACCGCTAATCTTGAGGCTTCAAGACTTCCGCGCCGGCTGAGCGCCCCAGCCTGCCGGGGCTGTGCGCCAAGCTATAAAATTTAGGCATATCAGTTAGGCCTGCCTGATGGCTTATTACGCGTCTGACTCTGCGGTAGCGTGCAGTCAACGTCGGCGCCAGAGAGCGCTCGGCCCACTACAAGAATAAGATTCGAGGGCTCACGCCATGATGTTTGATGCTTTTTGTCATCTGACCTATTCGATTTCCCCTGGCCACGTACAGCTCGCCACGCTCGCGCCCTCCTCCGCCATCGTCCTTTCAGAAAACCCGGCGGTGAGCGGGATCACGCTCCTTCGTTAAGCCCAGCAACCCCATCTAGCCAGTCACGTCGGACACGCATCAGCGCGTTCCTCGTATCGCCTTGCTTTGAAGAAAGGGTGAACATCATGTCCGCAACAAATTCAAAAACCACACACCAAACCACCATGAGCAATCAGGAAGAAGCGCCCAATCGTGTCAAAGCCATCATGGGCGCCTGCTCCGGCAATCTAGTGGAGTGGTATGATTTTTTCATTTACGCCTACACCGCCATTTACTTCGCCGCTTCGTTTTTTCCCAAAGGGAACACTACCAGCCAACTGCTCGCTACGGCGGGCGTATTCGCGGTCGGCTTTTTCATGCGTCCGCTCGGTGGCTGGATCTTTGGCTGGATTGCCGACACTCGTGGACGCAAAGTATCAATGGTCATCTCGGTGTTCATGATGTGCGCGGGCTCCTTGCTGATTGCGATCATGCCAACCTACGAAACCATCGGGGTTGCGGCCCCGATACTGCTCGTAATCGCCAGGTTGATTCAGGGCCTTTCCGTAGGGGCTGAGTACGGCACTGGCGCCACCTATATCAGTGAGATTGCGACACCCGGCCGACGCTGCTTTTATGGTTCCTTTCAATACTTCACCATTATCGCCGGGCAATTGCTGGCCCTGATGACCGTGGTTATCCTCCAGCAAACCCTCACAGGGGATGAGTTACGCCAATGGGGCTGGCGCATTCCGTTTTTCATCGGTGCGCTGAGCTCGATCGTTGTGGTCTACCTGCGTCGAGCCATGCATGAAACCGCCAGCCAGAAAGACATGAAGCGCAAGGACGCCGGCTCGCTGCGCGGCATGTTCAAACACAAGCGCGCAGTTGCGTTGGTGGTGGCGTTTACGATTGGTGGATCGCTGTATTTCTATACGTTCACCACGTACATGCAGAAATTTCTGGTGATCTCGGCAGGCTTCAGTCCGGAGACGGTGAGTTTCATCATGACCGCTGCGTTGGTCGGCTTCATGTTCTGCCAGCCGATTTTCGGTCTGCTCGCCGACCGTGTGGGCATCAAAGCGCATATGCTGATGTTTTCGGGGTTGGCCCTGCTGCTCGTCATCCCGCTGCTGTATGCATTGAAAACGGTCAGCAGCCCATTCACTGCGTTTCTATTGGTGTTTGGCGGCCTGGCTATCGCTTCGCTTTACACACCCATCGCCGGTATCGTCAAAGCAGAGCTGTTCCCTCCCGCCGTTCGCGCACTGGGCGTCGGGTTTCCATATGCAGTGGGTAATGCGGCGTTTGGTGGCACCGCCGAATACGTGGCACTGTCGCTACGCGCCCAAGGGATTGAAGAGTATTTTTTCTTCTACGTCGCCGCCGTTGTGACCATCACTTTCATTGCGGCAATGCTGATGCCAAACCTGTCCCGATACGGCTACATCAGCGGATCAGGCGAAATCGAAGAGCGCACCGGTTTGAGGTGCTACGCGAAGAGGCACGTGGCGAGAATCTGATTAAACAGCACGATATGGGCCCATTGCAGCCCGCTGGAGTTTCCTTGTCCCGGAGCGCTTCCATAGGCCCAACGTATCACCCCCTGGCTTTCAACTGGTTGACCAACGCTTCCACCAGCGGATTCGGACGCAGTGTATTCCAGGCCACGGCAGTCGTGACGACATTGAGCGTCT
Organism: Pseudomonas orientalis; assembly: GCF_001439815.1. Taxonomy (GTDB): domain Bacteria; phylum Pseudomonadota; class Gammaproteobacteria; order Pseudomonadales; family Pseudomonadaceae; genus Aquipseudomonas; species Aquipseudomonas orientalis. Next base: position 618,758 of record NZ_JYLM01000002.1, read on the forward strand.
GGCTCAGCGGGCGCAATACCACGTTGCTGGGCGCCAGTTTCTTCATCGATGCCGGTACCAACGCAATACCCTGGCCGCAACTGACGAACGCGATTTGCGATGCCACCGAACGGACTTCGTGCAGGACCCGCGGAGAAAATCCGCTGGCGCGGCAGGTGGCAATCAGATTGTCGAAATACACCGGGCTGACGTTGCGAGAAAACATCACTAACGGTTCGGTAGCCAGGCTGGCCAGGCTGATTCGCTTGCGTGACGCCAGTGGATGATCGACGGGCAGCGCGACCATCAGGCGATCCTCCGTTAACGCAAATGACTGGATCGAAGCACCAAAGTCACCGTCGAGGCGAGCAAAGGCCAGATCGATTTCTCCCGCCTCCAGTGCCGGAATCGCCTCGACGCTGTCGATTTCCCGAACGGATACGGTGAGCTGCGGATACTGGGTTTTCAGTTGGTCGATCACGCCAGGCAGAACATCGAACATGGCCGTGGAAATTGCGCCGATGGTCAGCATTCCGGACTGCCCCGCCACCGCCTCTTCCACCGCGAGCTCCAAACGCTGCAGTTGGTCGGCAAATTTGCGCACGGCTGGCAGAATCGCAGCGCCGACCGGGGTCAACCTGGCACCACGGCGCGAACGTTCGAACAGCGTGACTTTGAGTGCCTGTTCAAGGATCTGGATTTGCTCGCTCAACGGTGGCTGCGACATGCCAAGGCGTTTGGCGGCGCGGCCGAAATTCTGTTCCTCGGCCACCGCCAGAAACAACCACAGATGACGAATCAGGCGAAAATTGATCATGGAATACCATAGGTTCAACGTATGTAATACATCCGTGATTCGTAATATACCTATCAAATCCTCTCGCTGACACTGGGCGCCTCCGCTATCAAGGGGCTCCTCCATGAATCAAGCTCATTTACTCCAACGCCTGGCATTGCTCGACACCAACACCGTGTCCGATGCACTCGATTTCCTCGGTTTGCCCGGCGCCGCCGTCGGGCTGCGCCCGCTCTGGAACTGCCCGAAAATCGTCGGCCGCGCCAGCACCGTGCTGCTGGCGGCAAAGACCGACAACGCCGCGACGGTGCACCTGATCACCCCGGTTATCGAACGGATCGACAGCGATGATCGGGTGCTGGTGATCGCCGGCGGGCTTGACGGCGTGTCCTGCTGGGGCGACATCCTCGCCAACGCGGCGGTGGGCAAGCAGATACGCGGCACGGTGATCGATGGCTACAGCCGTGACATCGACGGCAGCGCGGCGATTGGGTACCCGGTGTATGGCCGGGGCGTGACCATGGTCAGCGCGCGCAATCGGGTCATCCAGATCGATTCGGCCGTGACCCTGGACATCGCCGGCGTGTCTGTCAGCGAGGACGACTTTGTCATCGCCGACAGTTGCGGGACCGTCTTCGTGCCCCAGGCCCATATCGAAAAAGTGCTCGACCTGGGCGAACGCATCGCCCGCCGGCAGGACGGTATGGTCGAGGCCGTCCGCGGCGGCCGCTCGGTCGCCGAGGTCATGCATGACAGCCAGTTCGAAGCCATCCAGGTGGAGCACGCACAATGAATGTCACAAACGAGGCCGTCGACGTGAACATTGAGATCCAACGCTTGAACCCACGCCTGGCGAGTGCCCAGCCTTCGGCGACCTACCGCATCATGGATCGGGTGGCGGAACGCCGGACGCACGGCGCGAACATTATCTCCCTGTGCGCCGGCGAGCCGGATTTCGATACGCCAGGGCACATTCGCCAAGCGGCGATCAAGGCAATTGAGCAAGGCCACACGCGCTACACCCAGGTGGCCGGCGTGCGCTCATTGCGTGAAGCGGTGGCCGCCAAGTTTCGCCACGAAAATGGCTTGGACGTTGACTGGCAAGACACCCTGGTCTGCAACGGCGGCAAGCAGGTGATCTACAACGCGCTGGCCGCAACGCTGGACGAGGGCGATCAAGTCATCGTGCCGGCGCCCTATTGGGTCAGTTATCCCGAAATGGTCCAGTTGTGCGGTGGCGAGCCGCGGATCGTGACGTGCCACGCCGACAGCGGCTTCAAGCTGACGCCTGCGGCATTGGCCGAGGCGATCACGCCGAAGACGCGATGGCTGCTCCTCAATTCACCGTCCAACCCGACCGGGGCCGTGTACAGCCGCGACGAGTTGCTCGCCTTGGCGCACGTGCTACTGGCCCATCCCCACGTGCTGATACTGGCGGATGACATCTATGAGCACCTGATCTTCGACGATCAGGTCTTTCATACGCTGGCAGCGGTGGAACCGCGACTGGCCCCGCGAACCCTGACCATGAACGGCGTTTCCAAAGCCTACGCCATGACCGGCTGGCGTATCGGTTTTGCCACCGGGCCGCGCTGGCTGCTGCAAGCCATGGAGAAGCTTCAGGGCCAGCAAACCTCGGGGGCCTGCTCCATTTCCCAGCAAGCGGCACTGGCCGCGCTGACCGGGCCGAAGGATTTCATTCAGCACAGCCGCGCCGCGTTCCAGGCGCGTCGCGACATGATGGTCGCGCTGCTCAATGCCACGCCGGGCCTGGAATGCGCCAGCCCTGGCGGCGCGTTTTATGCGTTCGCCTCCTGCGCCGGCGTGATGGGTCGCACCTCGCCTGCAGGACGGCGGTTGCTCACCGATGAGGACGTCGCCCACGCCTTGCTCGATGAAGCGAACGTGGCGGTGGTCCATGGCAGCGCGTTCGGCCTCGGCCCTTACCTTCGCATCGCCTACGCCTTGGATGATGCTTCCTTGCGCCAGGCCTGCGAGGCAATCCGGCGCTTTTGCGAGGCCTTGCGCTGACCGGGCCGGACGAACAGACTCGGCGGATCGGCATCGAATCACTTCCTACCGGGTCTGACTGCGCATGATTACCTTCAAACAACTGGAAGCCATTTATTGGATCGTCGAACTGGGCAATTTCGAGTCGGCGGCCATGAAGCTGAACATGTCCCAGTCGGCCATCTCCAAGCGTATCCAGGAACTGGAAGAAGTGTTCGACATGCCCATCTTCGACCGTTCCAGGCGCAGCGCCCGACTCACCGAGAAAGGCGCCGAGCTGTTCGAGGAAGCGTCGCAGATCCTGCGCCAGCGCGACTTTCTGCTTGAGCGCATCAGCGCCAGGGAAGTGCTGGTCAGGCGCTTTCGTATCGGCGTGACCGAATTGACCGCCATCACTTGGTTGCCGGCGCTGATCGAAGCCATTCGCAGCGCCTACCCGAAAGTGGTGCTGGAACCTTCGGTGGAGCTCAGCACTGAACTGGTGGCCAAGCTGGAGAACGATCAGCTCGACCTGATTATCGTGCCTGACATTTTCGCCGACGCACGTTTTGTCAGCACCGCCCTCAGCTCGGTGGAAAATGCCTGGATGTGCGCGCCCTCGCTGCATCAGGGCAACGCCAGCGTGAACATGCAGACCCTGTCGTCGTACACCGTGCTCACCCAAGGCGGCAGCTCCGGCACGGGATTGATCTACGATCGCTGGCTCGCCCAGAACGACGTGCGCCTGAACCGTACCCTCAAGAGCAACTACCTGATCGCCCAGTTGGGCTTGACCCTCTCGGGCGTCGGGATCAGCTATTTACCTCGCCAATGCCTCTCGCCGCTGGTCGACCAGGGACGGCTGCAGGTGATCGAAACCGAGCCCGCATTGCCGCCGATCCACTACATCGCCGCACACCGTGCCGACCGGCTCCAGGGCTTGAGCGTCGAGGTCGCGCGCCTGGCCGCCGAGCGCTGTGATTTCAGCAAGATGGTCTGGTAATCCCGCACCCGAAAGGAGAAAAAAAGTGATGGGGTTGCATAGATAAATATCGCTAATCCTGGCCAACGACCTTTCTTAAGATGCGCTTATCGCCCGCCAGGGTTATTCGTAAGTGAGGTCGCCATGTCATTGCCCGGTTCACGCATCCACCCTTCTCCGCCCCAGGCTCCGGGCTCCTTGCTGGACGCATTCCGATCGGTTGTCACGCCCCATATCAGCGACAACCTGGGACGCCACATCGGCGCCCGGGGCCTGACGCGCTACAACCTCACCGGCAAGCTGGTGGGCACCGCGCTCACGGTGAAAACCCGCCCTGGCGACAACCTGTACATCTACAAGGCATTGACCCTGATCGAACCGGGCCATGTGCTGGTGATCGACGCCCAGGGAGACGCCACCAACGCCGTGATCGGTGAGCTGATCAAGCTCTACGCGCAGCAACGCGGCTGTGTCGGCTTCGTCGTCGACGGTGCTATTCGCGACGTCGCCAGCTTCCAGGACACCCCTTGCTATGCGCGCAGCGTGGTGCATTGCGGCCCTTACAAAAGCGGCCCCGGCGAGATCAACGTGCCGGTCTCGATCGGGGGGATGATCGTCAACCCCGGCGACATCCTGGTCGGCGATGAAGACGGCCTGGTGGCGTTTTCGCCAGACGTCGCCGAGGAGCTCCTGCGCAAGGCCCACGAACACGACGCCCATGAACAGGAAGTCAAAGCCGAAATCGCCACCGGGGCGATCGATCAGTCCTGGTTGGACAGGGTGCTGGAAAAAGCCGGGCTGGCGAACTGACGCCCGGTTTATCGGTGCGCTGGCAATGACCCCAGCCGCACCACGAACCGCTTGACCAGACAACCGATAAAAACAAGGTCCGCTTCCATGTCCATGCCCGAAGTCTTGAAGCCTGCGGTGCGCAGCAGATACCGCTGGGTCGTTGCCACGCTGATTTTCCTGATCTACACCATTGCCGCCGCCGACCGTGCCAACCTCGGCGTGGCGTTGCCCTTCATTCGTAAAGAATTCGAGATGAGCAACGCCGAAGCGGGCGGCTTGATGAGCCTGTTCCTGCTGGCTTATGCGATGGCGCAGATTCCCTCCGGTTTCGCTTTCGGACGGTTTGGCGTCAGCAAAATTCTCCCGGGGGCGATGATACTGACGTCCATGATGACCGGGCTGGTCGGCACCGCAGGCTCGTTGCTGGCGTTGAAACTGTATCGCCTGGGCCTCGGCCTGGCCGAAGGTCCGTTGCCCATCAGCATGACGACGACTATCAACAACTGGTTCCCACCACGGGAAAAAGGCACGGCGTCGGGCATCTTCCTGTCTGCCGTCAAATTCGGCCCGGTGATCGTGCCGCCACTTTGCGCAGTGATCATTTCGGTCTGGGGCTGGCGAGAGATCTTCTACTTCTTCGCCATACCGGGCATCGTTCTCGCCGTGGTCTGGTACTTGATGGTGGCGGACCATCCATCGCGCAGTCGCTTCGTCAACGAAGCCGAACTCAACTACATCGCTGACGACAAACCCGTTGCCCAGGCCGCCGAGGCCGTGCGGCCACCGGAACCGCCGGCGTGGGTCAAGAAACTCGATCGGTTCATTCGCACCCGTGATGTGGTTGCCCTTGAAACCAACCGGCAGGTGTTCAAGTCGTGGAATATCTGGGGCTGCGCCACCAGCTATTGTTTCCAGCTCGGTGTCTCGAGCGTGCTGCTGGCCTGGATTCCAACCTACCTGATGACTGTAAAGCAGTTTTCGATCATGAACATGGGATTGGTGTCGGCCGCACCGTGGGTGGGCGCCGTGCTGGGCAACCTGCTCGGAGGCCTCTGCTCGGACCGGTTCATGGGCGGTCGGCGCAAACCCGGCATGCTCCTGTCGGCGCTGGGCACCTCGGTGATGATGTACCTGCTGATCAACTCCCCCGCCGAGCCCCTGCCCTATGGGTTGCTGCTGATGCTGACCGGCATGGCCCTCAGCCTCGGGTTTTCCTCCTATATGGTTTACCCGATGGGGCTTACCACCAAGAAAACGTTCCCCATTTCCAACGCCGTGGTGAACATGATCGGGCAACTGGGCGCGGCCGCGACGCCGTTCATTACCGGCCTGTTGCTGGACAACTATGGTTGGAACTACGTGTTCGCCTGGCTGGCGATCGGCTCGTTCATCAGCTTCATCATCCTGCTGACCATCGCCGAGCCAAGGCCCGCCGCCGCCCGTGCCGATTGACGCATCCAACCACCCGTGCGCAGCGCCTTGCGCTGCGCTAATTTGAAGAACAAGAGGAATTTTTATGTCTCCCGAAGACCAGGAACTGGTTGCCCTGTTTGAAGGCCTGGATACGCCCGGTGTGTCCGACGCCCTGGATAAACTCGATCTGCCCGGACAATGCCTCGGGGTCATGCCGCTGGATAACTACCGTCAGGTGGTGATCGGCCCGGCATTCACCGTGCGCTACGTCAGCGCCAGCTGCCCGCCGGGAACGGTCGGCGACTTTATCGATGATGTCGCCGAAGGCGATGTCGTGGTCATCGACAACGACGGGCGCACCGACTGTACGGTCTGGGGCGACATCATGACCCAATATGCCGGCAGCAAACGCATCGCCGCGACGGTGATCGACGGCGTGTGCCGGGACGTCAGCAAGGCATTGGGCGACGGGTATCCCCTGTTCAGCAAAGGCCGGTTCATGCGCACCGGCAAGGACCGGGTCGAAGTCGCCTCGGTCAATCAGCCGGTCTCCATCGGCCAGGCCCGGGTCTGCGCCAGGGACATCGTGGTCGCCGACGCCAACGGCGTGGTGGTCGTTCCCCGAAACCGGGCCCGCGAGGTGGCGGCGTGTGCCCGCTCGATTGAAACGGTGGAGAGCCGTATTCGTGAACTGATCGCCGAGGGCAAATCCCTCAGGGAAGCCAGGGATCTGTTGGGTTACCACACCCTGCAACGCAAATCCTGATCGTCCCGTCCGCCTGACATCCCTTTCCCTTTGCCCTCACAGCCTGCCCACGACAGTGCAATGTGAGGGCTTTTTTTTGCCGGCCTATTCAAGGCATCACTTTCCAATTCCCGCAGTTACAAGCTATAGCGGATGGCTATAGCTGATATCCCTTAGGGCCCATGTCACGTCCTGCCTGGCAGTGGTAGCCTGAATCCGTCATATGTCAAAACAACAACAATAGGACACGGCGATGACCACGTTGAATAAATACCCCAGCGGCCTCAATCAGCGTTTCGCTCACATCATTAAAGCCTGCCAAACATTAAACAGAATCGACATTAGCGAATTCGGCTGAGTCCAAAGGCCGCGCTCTCTGATGCAGGGGTTCGAAAAGATCCCGTTTAACTAATTTGAGGATTTTCTGATGCGCGCCTTTCCGACGATGTTGAGTATCGCACTTGCAGTAACACTCATCAGCCCTTCATTAATGGCTGCAGAACTCACCGGCACGCTTAAAAAAATCAAAGAGTCTGGCACTATCACCGTTGGCCACCGCGACTCATCTATACCCTTTTCCTACATCGCGGACGCCTCCGGGATGCCGGTCGGTTATTCCCAAGACATCCAACTTCAGATTATTGAGTCCATCAAGAAAGCACTAGACATCCCCAACCTGAAAGTGAATTACAACCTGATTACCGCGCAGAACCGTATCCCATTGGTTCAGAATGGCACAGTGGACCTGGAATGTGGCTCGACGACAAACAACGCTGAGCGCGCACAACAGGTTGCCTTTTCCATAGGGATATTTGAAGTAAGCACCCGCCTGCTGTCCAAGAAGGATTCGGAGTACCAGGACTTTGAACAGCTCAAAGGCAAAAACGTGGTCACCACGGCGGGGGGTACCTCCGAGCGGCTGCTCAGGGCGATGAATGCTGACAAGCAGATGAACATGAACATCATCTCGGGCAAAGACATTGGTGAGTCGTTCCAAATGCTGGAGACCGGTCGTGCCGTCGCATTCATGCAGGACGATGCCCTGTTGGCCGGTGAGCGGGCAAAAGCCAGAAACCCGGATGAATGGGCAGTCACAGGCACTGCCCAATCACAAGATATATACGGTTGTATGATGCGCAAGGGCGACGAGCCGTTCAAAAAAGTAGTGGATGGCGCTATCAAGGCTGTTTTTACCTCGGGCGACATCAACGTTATCTACGACAAATGGTTCAAGCAGCCCATCCCCCCAAAAGGTCTGAACCTTAACTTCCCCATGAGTCCTGCACTCAAAGAACTCATTGCCAACCCTGCCGACAAGCCAGCGTCTGAAAAAACGCTTTAGCCATTCCCCGCGCTCTCATGTCCGCCACGCGCGGACATGAGGCAACTGCATGCACGTCACTATTGTTCGGAAGGCATTTCCATGAATTACAACTGGGATTGGGGCGTATTTTTCAAGTCCACCGGCGTGGGACATGAAATATATTTAGATTGGTTTATTACAGGCCTGGGCTGGACCATTGCTATTGCCATAGTGGCCTGGATGATAGCCCTGCTATTGGGTTCGGTACTCGGTGTTATGCGGACCGTGCCAAGTAGAATCGTGTCGAGCATCGCCAGCCTGTATGTGGAAGTGTTCCGAAACGTCCCATTACTGGTTCAGCTGTTTATCTGGTATTTCCTGATACCCGACTTACTGCCTGAGCACCTGCAGCAATGGTACAAACAGGACCTTAACCCAACTACCTCGGCCTATCTGAGTGTCGTCGTATGCCTCGGTCTTTTCACCGCCGCTCGGGTGTGTGAACAAGTTCGTACAGGCATCCAGGCGCTGCCACCGGGCCAAGAGTCCGCCGCGCGTGCGATGGGCTTCAAGCTGCCGCAGATCTACTGGAACGTGCTGCTGCCCCAGGCTTACCGGGTCATCATTCCACCGCTGACCACCGAATTCCTGGCTGTGTTCAAGAACTCTTCGGTGGCGTCCCTGATTGGCCTGATGGAGCTGCTGGCGCAAACCAAGCAAACAGCTGAATTCAGCGCCAGCCTATTTGAAGCCTTCACCCTGGCGACGCTGATCTATTTCGTTCTGAACATGGGCCTTATGCAGTTGATGCGCAGAATCGAGAAGAAAGTCGCCGTGCCCGGGCTGATTTCAATAGGAGGCAAATGATGGAACTCGATTTCAGCGGCATCACGTCTGCCCTACCCGGTCTGTGGAACGGCATGGTCATGACCTTGCGGTTGATGGCCATGGGCGTCGCTGGCGGAATCATCCTCGGTACGATCCTGGCGTTGATGCGCCTGTCCCACAGCAAATGGTTGTCGCGCATCGCCAGCACCTACGTGGACTACTTCCGCTCAATCCCCTTGCTCTTGGTGATCACGTGGTTTTACCTGGCTGTTCCGTTCGCGCTGCGCTGGGTCACTGGCGAAGACACCCCGATCGGTGCGTTCACCTCGTGTGTCGTGGCTTTCATGATGTTCGAAGCCGCGTATTTCTGCGAGATCGTCCGCGCGGGTGTACAGGCGATTCCAAAGGGCCAGATGAGCGCCGCTCAGGCGTTGGGCATGCGTTACGACCAGACCATGCGCCTGATTATCCTGCCGCAGGCGTTCCGTAAGATGACCCCGTTGCTGTTGCAGCAAAGCATCATTCTGTTTCAGGACACCTCGCTGGTTTACACCGTCGGCTTGGTGGACTTCCTCAATGCCTCTCGTTCGAGTGGCGACATTATCGGCCGCGCCAATGAATTCCTGATCGTTGCCGGCCTCGTGTATTTCACTATCAGCTTTGCCACCTCACTGCTGGTCAAGCGTCTGCAAAAAAGGTTCGCGGTATGATCTCTATAAAAAATGTCGACAAATGGTATGGAAACTTCCAGGTGCTTACCAAATGCAGCACGCAGGTCAAGCAAGGTGAGGTGGTGGTGGTTTGCGGTCCGTCGGGGTCAGGCAAGTCCACGTTGATCAAATGCGTTAATGCGCTGGAAGCCTTTCAGAAAGGCGATATTACCGTCGATGGTACTTCCATCAACTGTCCGAAGACCAACCTGCCAATGCTGCGTTCGCGCGTTGGCATGGTGTTCCAGCATTTTGAACTGTTTGCGCACCTGACCATCATCGAAAACCTGGTTATCGCGCAAATCAAAGTGCTGGGCCGCAGCAAGGAAGAAGCCACCAGGAAAGGCTTGCAACTGCTCGATCGAGTCGGGCTCGCCACCCATGCTGAAAAGCATCCAGGCCAGTTATCCGGCGGACAGCAGCAGCGTGTAGCGATTGCCCGCGCGCTGGCGATGGATCCCATCGTCATGTTGTTCGACGAACCGACTTCGGCACTGGATCCTGAAATGGTCAACGAAGTGCTGGACGTCATGGTGCAACTGGCCCAGGAAGGCATGACCATGATGTGCGTGACGCACGAAATGGGTTTCGCCCGCAAAGTGGCGAACCGGGTAATCTTCATGGACCAAGGCCAGATCATCGAAGACTGCCCCAAAGAGGAATTCTTCGGCAACATCAGCGCGCGATCTGAACGGGCGCAGCAGTTTTTAGGCAAAATCCTGCATCATTAAGCCCTTGCTAACAAGCCGCCCGATACAGGGCGGCGATCACAACATCCAGCCGCTAGCGCAATGCAAATACCGCTTCGACTTCCACAGGGGCACCACGGGGCAATGCCGCAACACCCACCGCGGCACGAGCATGCTTGCCGCGTTCCTCGCCAAAAACCGAGACCAGTAGATTGGACGCACCGTCCAGCACCTTGGCCTGCTGTTCGAAGTCTGGAAGGCACTTTATAAACCCATTTACTTTCAAAACCCGCACTGTACTAAAATCCCCTTGGCAAGCCAGATTGACGATTGCAAGCAGGTTCAGCGCGCAGAGAGACGCAGCCTCTTGAGCTTCTTCTATTGAGAGATCAACGCCCACCGTCCCTTTGCAGTGTAAAACATTGTCCTTCAAACATACCTGGCCTGATACAAAGAGCAGATCTCCCTGCACTGTATACAGATTATAGTTTCCACCCTTTACATTGAGCGCTGGCAACTGCAGGCCCAATTCTTTCATTCGAAGCAGCACGTCATCCATTTAATTCTCCGCGATTCTTTATAAAACTATTGACCTACAGTGGAAGCAGCCCACCCAAGATCTAGAGCCTTGGTGAACATATCAGGATCGACATTACCTCCTGAACATACGACGACGACATTCTGACCACGAAACTTTTCCTTTTCTCGGATCAGGACGCCAAGGGCAGCCGCACCGCCTGGCTCTACAACCACTTTCAGATGACGGAACGCCGCGCTCATCGCCACGAATACATCATGTTCGGCAGCAACGGTGCAGTTAAGTTTTTTTGTTCTCAACACTTCAAACGGTTTGGCTCCAACAGACGGGCCGGCAATGCCATCAATGATTGTAGGCGACAAGGTTTTCAGCTTTTCAGGCCGTCCACTTTCAAGGGACAACGCCCACTTTTCATAGCCTTGCGCTTCCGTCAAATAGCATTGAGTCATCGGATACCGGCTATTGATGACTGTGATTACACCCGCAGCGAGGCCACCACCACTACAGCCTAAAATTAAGGAGTCCGGCGCTTTACCCAACGCTTTAAGTTGATCGGTAATCTCGATTCCAATGGTGCCCTGTCCGGCCATTACAAGGTGATCATCAAAAGGAGGAATAAAAGTGAGGCCTCTCTCTGCGATGAGCTTTGCCGCTACCGCCTCTCGATCTTGAGTATGCTTGTCATACAACACTATTTCTGCTCCCCACCAACGGCAGTTATCCTGTTTTATTCTGGGAGCGTCGCTTGGCATGACGATAACGGCTGAACAACGCAGCACTTGGGACGCTGCGGACACTGCATTTCCATGGTTGCCGGCGGAGTAAGTAATGACTCCATTCTTTTGCTGTTGAGGTGTGAGCGACATCATCTTGAACAGTGCGCCACGAATCTTGAACGCCCCCGTCTTTTGCAAACATTCCGCTTTGACATATACATTGGCACCGACCAGGGAATCCAGGGCCGGCGAGCTGAGCAAAGGTGTCTTTATTATGTGAGAAGACAGCTGCCCTGCCGCCGCCCTTATCAGGTCCAGACTAAATATTGTCATTTCATTCCTCCAGCGGATACCGGTGATCAAGGCATAAACAAGTGGTGAGCAAGTGGCCGCTACCGGCAAGAAAAATCAGGCAGACACCAGAAGCACGTTACCCCAGCGGCTCACTGCCCCATACACACTAAAAAGGCATAGCTGATATGCCGGTTTTCTATCCGCCGTCCTGCTATCCAACCTTGTTATGGAATATCGGCATTCCAAATATATTCACGGCCCAGCTATAGCGATGAAGCATATCTAATAGACAAAAACGGTAGTCGTCGTTCGCTTTCCACGCTCCCAGAATGTGTGAAAACACAAAAGCAGCACTGCTTGGGAGATAGGCATGTCAACAGAAGCTGAACAAACCGCAGGGCAGGATTGGCAGGAGGACGTGTTCCGCGTCCTCAAGGCCCACGACGTCAAACACGTGGTCTTCGTACCCGACGCCGGTCACTCGGCGGCCATCCGCATGTCGTATGCCGACCCGGACACCAAGGCAGTCGTACTCACTACCGAAGAAGAAGGCATCGGCTACCTGGCCGGCGCCTGGCTTGGCGGCGAGCGCGGTGCACTCCTGATGCAATCCAGTGGTGTCGGTAACTGCATCAACACCCTCGCGCTCCAAGTCTGCGCCGGCTTTCCGCTGTTGATGGTGGTCACCATGCGCGGCGACTGGGCCGAGTTCAACGCCTGGCAGAACCCGATGGGCCAGGCCACCGAAGCGTCCCTGAATCTGATGAAAGTCATGACCTGGCGGGCGGATGTCCCGGAAGATGTCGCCCCGCTGCTGCACGGTGCCGCGACCATGGCCTTTAACGGTGATTCGTCCACTGCCCTGCTGCTCGGCCAGCGCCTGATTGGAGAAAAGAAATGGGTCAAGTAAGCGCAAACCACACCCTGTGCCGCCGCGAAGTGGTCAAGGCCTTGCTGGCCGACCGCAAAGACGTGCTGGTCGTGACGGGTCTCGGTTCGGCGTCCTACGACGTCATGGCTGCCGGTGACAATGATCTGAATTACTACCTCTGGGCGGCCATGGGCAGCGCCATCACGGTGGGCCTGGGCCTGGCGAATGCGCAGCCGAACAAGTCGGTGGTGGTGGTCACCGGTGACGGCGAGTTGCTGATGGGTTTCGGTGCACTGGCGACGGTCGCCCTGCAAAAGCCTGCCAACCTGACCATCGCCGTACTGGATAACGGGCACTTTGGTGAAACCGGCATGCAAGTCAGCCACGCCGGTTTTGGTATTTCCCTGGACCAGGTGGCTAAGGCTTGCGGCTTCAGTTGGACCGATGAAATCCGCGACATGGAAGGCGTACATGATCTGCGCGAACGCTTTGCGACCCGCGATGGCGTCAAGCTCGCGACGATCAAGATCAAAGCGGAAAACCCGCCACGGGTGCTGCCACCGCGCGATGGTCATTACGTCAAGAATCGCTTTCGTGCCGCCTTGGGTTTCAACCCGATCTGATTGCTCTTTGCCCGAACCTGATCACGCAGGGCTGATGCCATGCGTGACGCGTTGAGGAGAATAATAATGACCGACCGCAATTCTGAAGAACTCAATGCCATTCGCGAGGGCGTCCGCGCACTTTGCGCTGAATTCGATGCTGCTTACTGGCGCAAAGTCGACGAAGAAAAAGGCTTTCCGGAAACCTTCGTCAAGGCCCTGACCGACGCTGGCTGGTTGGCCGCGATGATTCCTGTCGAATATGGTGGTTCCGGCCTCGGGCTGGCAGAGGCCTCGGTGATCCTCGAAGAAGTGAACCGCTGCGGCGGTAACTCCGGCACCGTTCACGGGCAGATGTACAACATGTTCACTCTGCTGCGTCATGGCAGCGAGGCGCAGAAAAGCGACTACCTGCCGAAACTCGCCAGCGGCGAATTGCGCCTGCAATCGATGGGCGTCACTGAACCTACCACGGGCACCGACACCACCAAGATCAAGACCATCGCGATCAAGCGCGGCGACAAATACGTAATCAACGGGCAGAAGGTATGGATCTCGCGAATCCAGCATTCCGACCTGATGATTCTGCTGGCCCGCACTACGCCCTTGGCCGAGGTGAAGAAGAAATCCGAAGGCATGTCGATCTTCCTGGTCGACCTGCGCGAGGCCATTGGCAATGGCATGACCGTGCAGCCGATCGCCAACATGGTCAATCACGAAACCAACGAACTGTTCTTCGACAACTTGGAAATTCCCGCTGACAGCCTGATTGGCGAGGAAGGTAAAGGCTTCCGGTACATCCTTGACGGGCTGAACGCCGAACGCACACTGATCGCCGCCGAATGTATTGGCGATGGTCGCTGGTTTATCGAAAAGGCCAGTGCCTACGCGCGTGACCGCGTGGTGTTCGGCCGTCCGATCGGGCAGAACCAAGGGGTGCAGTTCCCCATCGCCGAAGCCCACATCGAAATAGAAGCGGCGGACCTGATGCGCTGGCGGGCCTGCGAGGAATACGACAGCGGCAAGAACGCCGGGGCCAGCGCGAACATGGCCAAGTACCTGGCCGCCAAGGCTTCCTGGGAAGCCGCCAACGCCTGCCTGCAAACACACGGCGGCTTTGGGTTCGCCTGCGAATACGACGTGGAGCGCAAGTTCCGTGAAACCCGCCTGTACCAGGTTGCCCCCATTTCCACCAACCTGATCCTGTCATACGTTGCCGAACACCTGCTCGAATTGCCGCGCTCTTTCTAATAACAAGAGAGAAAAAATCATGAGCCAGCCCAACGGTCTCCGTCCGCTCGATGGCATTACCGTCGTCAGCCTTGAACACGCCATTGCAGCGCCCTTCTGCACCCGACAACTGGCCGACCTCGGCGCTCGGGTGATCAAGGTCGAACGTCCAGGCACAGGTGATTTCGCCAGAGGTTATGACCAACGTGTCAACGGCCTGGCCTCGCACTTCGTCTGGACCAATCGTTCAAAAGAAAGCATTACCCTCGACCTGAAACAAGACTGCGCCAAAAGCGTACTGGACAGTTTGCTGACTACCGCCGATGTGCTCGTGCAAAACCTGGCGCCCGGAGCGGCCGCGCGGATGGGGCTGTCGTTCGAAGCGTTACACCGGCGTTTCCCCCGCCTGATCGTTTGCGATATTTCAGGCTATGGCGCGGGTGGCCCCTATGAGAAGAAGAAAGCCTACGACCTGCTGATCCAGAGTGAAGGCGGCTTCCTGTCGGTCACCGGCGGCCCGGGCGAGGAAGAAATGGCCAAGGCCGGCTGCTCAATCGCCGACATCGCGGCCGGCATGTACGCCTACACCGGGATTCTGTCTGCGCTGCTATTGCGTGAACGAACTGGCGAAGGCAGCCACCTCGATGTGTCGATGCTGGAAAGCCTGGTCGAGTGGATGAACTACCCGATGTATTACGCCTACGACGGCGCTCCCCCGCCACCTCGCGCCGGTGCCGCTCACGCCACCATTTACCCCTACGGTCCTTTCCCCATCGGTGACGGCACCACCGTGATGCTCGGTTTGCAGAACGAGCGTGAGTGGCAGTTGTTTTGCGACAAGGTGCTGCTGACGCCCGAGTTGGCGAAAGACGACCGTTTCTCGGCCAACTTCAAACGCGTCGAAAACCGTCATGCGTTACGCGCGCTGATCGTTGAATCGTTCTCCACGCTAAACTTCGATGCTGTATTTGATCGGCTGGAACATGCGCAGATCGCCAACGCGCGGGTCAACGACATGCAAGGGGTTTGGAACCATCCACAACTTCATGCCCGTGATCGCTGGCGGGAAGTCGAGACCTCTGCCGGCACCGTCCCGAGCTTGATACCGCCAGGCAGCAACAGCGCGTTCGAGCCTCGTATGGATGCCGTACCGGGCCTTGGCCAACACACAGAGCAGGTGCTAAGGGAGCTGGGGCTGGGAACGGATCGCATTGAACAAATGCGTTCCGCCGGGGCCATCTGACTGCAGCCATCACAGATTATCGAGAGAACACCGGCCCATGAAGATACTGGTAGCGATCAAACGCGTTGTCGATTACAACGTGAAAGTTCGCGTCAAGGCGGACAATTCCGGCGTCGACCTTGCTAACGTCAAGATGTCGATGAACCCCTTCTGCGAAATCGCCGTGGAAGAAGCCGTACGCCTGAAAGAGAAAGGCGTTTCGACTGAAATCGTCGTGGTTTCCATCGGTCCTGCCACTGCTCAAGAGCAGCTGCGTACCGCCCTGGCACTGGGTGCCGACCGCGCCATCCTGGTCGAGTCCGCCGAAGAGCTGACCTCCCTGGCCGTGGCCAAGCTGCTCAAGGCCGTTGTCGACAAGGAACAGCCGCAGCTGGTGATCCTTGGCAAACAAGCCATCGACAGCGACAACAACCAGACTGGCCAGATGCTGGCTGCACTGACCGGTTACGGCCAGGGCACCTTCGCTTCCAAAGTCGAAGTGAGCGGCGACAGCGTTGCGGTCACCCGTGAAATCGACGGCGGCGCGCAGACGGTTTCCCTGAAACTGCCGGCCATCGTCACCACCGACCTGCGTTTGAACGAGCCGCGCTATGCGTCCCTGCCGAACATCATGAAAGCCAAGAAGAAGCCGCTTGAAGTGCTGACTCCGGATGCTTTGGGCGTTTCCACCGCCTCCACCAACAAGACCGTCAAGGTTGAAGCACCGGCTGCACGCAGCGCGGGCATCAAGGTCAAGTCGGTGGCTGAACTGGTCGAGAAACTGAAAAACGAAGCGAAGGTGATCTGAACATGACTATCCTCGTAATCGCCGAACACGACAACAAGGTGCTGGCCCCGGCCACCCTGAACACCGTGGCCGCTGCCGCTAAAATCGGTGGCGACATCCACGTGCTGGTTGCAGGTCAGGGCGCTGGCCCGGTCGCTGAAGCCGCCGCGAAAATCGCCGGCGTGAGCAAAGTGCTCAACGCTGACAACGCCGCTTACGCGCACCAACTGCCGGAAAACGTTGCGCCGCTGGTTGCAGAGTTGGGCAAGAGCTACAGCCACATCCTGGCTGCCGCCACTTCCAACGGCAAAAACATCCTGCCACGCGTCGCCGCGCAGCTGGACGTTGACCAGATCTCCGAGATCATCTCGGTCGAAAGCGCTGACACCTTCAAGCGCCCGATCTACGCCGGTAACGCCATTGCCACCGTGCAGTCGAACGCTGCGGTCAAGGTCATCACCGTACGCGCCACCGGTTTCGACCCGGTGGCCGCCGAAGGGGGTTCGGCTACCGTTGAGGCCGTCGCTGCCGCCCACGACGCCGGTACATCCAGCTTTGTCGGCGAAGAGCTGGCCAAGTCGGATCGCCCGGAGCTGACCGCTGCCAAGATCGTCGTTTCCGGCGGGCGTGGTATGCAGAACGGCGACAACTTCAAGCACCTGTACGCCCTGGCCGACAAGCTGGGCGCAGCGGTCGGCGCTTCCCGCGCGGCGGTCGACGCAGGCTTCGTACCCAACGACATGCAGGTCGGCCAGACCGGCAAGATCGTTGCGCCACAGCTGTACATTGCCGTCGGCATTTCCGGTGCGATCCAGCATTTGGCCGGGATGAAAGATTCCAAGGTGATCGTTGCGATCAACAAGGATGAAGAAGCGCCGATCTTCCAAGTGGCCGATTACGGCCTGGTGGCGGACTTGTTTGAAGCGATTCCGGAAATGGCCGCCCTGGCCTGATCACCGACCGACGGGAGCGATAAATATGAACAGTACCGATTTTTCAGCCTGGATTGGACGTCGTCAGGAAAGCCAGGACCGGATCAGTTTCAACCTGGTGAAACGAATCGCCGCGACGTTGAGCGAAGTGACACCGCAGCCTGGTGAACCGCTTCCCCCCTTGTGGCATTGGGCATTTTTCCAGGACCCGGTTACCGCCGACGAGCTGGGCCCGGACGGTCATCCGGCGCTCGGGGGATTCCTTCCGCCCGCCCACAACCGCAACCGCATGTGGGCAGGTAGTCGGCTGGAGTTTTATCAGCCGCTGAAGGTGGAGGCTGAGGTGACCTGTGTATCAACCATTCTCAATGTCGAAGAGAAACACGGTCGCACGGGTTCCTTGTTGTTTGTCACGGTACGCCATGACTATTTCCAGGACGGTAAGCGCGCCCTCCAGGACGAACAGGACATCGTCTATCGGGAGCCCACTGCTCCCAAACTAAGCGGCACCGAAGCACTTCCTGAAGGCCAATGGCAGGCACGGGTCGAGCCCTCAGCTACCCTGCTGTTCCGCTACTCTGCCGTCACGTTCAATGGCCATCGAATTCACTATGACTGGCCATATGTCACAGAGACCGAAGGTTATCCGGGGTTGGTCGTGCATGGCCCTTTGATTGCCACCCTGAATTTGCGTGCCTTTACCCAAGCGCACCCGAACGTACGCTTGAAGCGCTTCACCTTTCGTGGCGTCCGACCTTTGATTTCACCTCAGCCTTTCGAGGTCGGCGGACGTCTGACCGACAACGGCAAGGCACAGCTCTGGGCAGGTAATCAGGACGGTACAGCGCAGATCGGCGAAGTCGAGTTCAGCGCGGGAGAAGCGCCATGAATACGTCGATCGTTCGCTCTGCCCTGTTTGTGCCTGCCACTCGTCCAGAGCGCATACCCAAAGCCATCGCAACCGGTGCGGACCGGGTCATTGTCGATCTGGAGGATGCCGTGCAGGAAAATCTCAAGGAACAGGCGAGGGATAACCTGGAGCGCTTCTTGAGTGACAATCCGAACGCCCCGATCCTGGTACGCGTGAATGCCCCGGATCACTGGGCCCACGAGGCAGATCTGGAGCTTTGTCGACGACACGCCGCCGTGAGCGGCGTTTTGCTGCCCAAAGCAGAAAGCGCGGAACACGTCCTCAGGGCGGCCAATACTCGCAAGCCGATCTGGCCCATCATCGAAAGCGCCAAGGGTCTGGTCGAACTCCAGGTGATCGCCCAGAGCCAGGGCATTGAACGCTTGTCGTTCGGAAGCCTTGATCTGGGCCTGGACCTGAACTTGACCACCGGCAGCCATGCCGCCCAACAAATCCTGAGTCACGCTCGCTATGCAGTACTGCTCGCGACCCGGGTGGCCGGCCTCGCTCCGGCGCTGGATGGCGTGTTTGCGTCCATTCAGGACACCGTCGGCCTGCACAGCACCGTTCAGTTTGCCCGCGACATGGGGTTTGGTGGCGCTTTATGTATCCACCCGAGCCAAGTGGCGATTATCCACCAAGCGCTGAAACCCGCTCTGGAGGAGCTGCACTGGGCACAACGCGTCATGGACGCCGCCCGTTCGGGGGAAGGTGTATTCGTGCTCGATGGCCAAATGGTCGATGCGCCTGTCATAGCCCGAGCCCAGGCCATCCTGGCGCGCGGCGCGATCTGACTCAACAGCAACGCTCATCCCATACCGCCAGCCACTGAATCAATCACAGAAAAAAACGCAGAGCCTCCCGTGCATCAGCCAGGCGTGGAGGCCAACAACAAAGTGTCTCTGCGTTAAACCGAACCTAGTTCACGGCTGAGTTGCTCACGGTCCAGAACACCCTCCCAGCGGGCAATAAACAGCGTGGCGACACCGTTGCCGATCACATTGATCAGCGCACCGCCTTCGGAGATGAACCGGTAGACGCCTAGCACCAGTACCAGGCCTGCCGCCGGTATCACATCAATCGAACCGAGGGTTGCCGCCAGGGTGATGAACGCGCCTCCGGTCACACTCGCGGCGCCCTTGGACGTCAGCAACAGGATCAATAACAGCGTTACTTGATGATAAAGAGACACGTCGATGTCCAGGGCCTGGGCAATGAAGATCGCCAGCACCGTCATGTTGATGCAGCTGCCGTCAAGATTGAAGCAGTAGCCGGAAGGTACTACGAGGCCGACAGTGGACTTTTCGCAGCCGAGCTTCTCCAGCTTGCCCATCAGGCGCGGTAACGCCGACTCCGACGAGGAAGTGCCGAGCACCAGTACCAGTTCTTCGCGGATGTACTTGAGGAACTTCCACAGGCTGAAACCAGCCAGCCGCGCCACCAGATTCAGCACCACGAATACGAATACCAGCGCGGTAAGGTAGTAACACACCAGCAGGTTCACATAGGCCCCGAGCGATTGCACGCCGTACTTGCCCACCGTGAAAGCCATGCCGCCGAAGGCTCCCAGGGGAGCCAGGTACATGACGATCCTGAGCATGCGAAAGAACGCCTTGGCCACCAGATCGATGGTGTTGAGCAGCGGCTTGCCAGTCTCGCCCAACAATTGCAGGCCGAAGGCGAACAGCACCGAGATGAATAGCACTTGGAGGATATCGCCCTCGGTAAACGCGCCGAACACCGTGGTCGGCACAA
This sequence comes from Pseudomonas orientalis, assembly GCF_001439815.1. Classification (GTDB taxonomy): domain Bacteria; phylum Pseudomonadota; class Gammaproteobacteria; order Pseudomonadales; family Pseudomonadaceae; genus Aquipseudomonas; species Aquipseudomonas orientalis. The sequence goes on from NZ_JYLM01000002.1 coordinate 638,841, forward strand.
TGTGCGTGAGAAACCCGACCACGCTTTGATCATGGGCGGCCTTGGTGTAGCCCGCGATAGCCGAAGCGTCGAGGCTGGCCGGGTCGATGTGCATGCCGACACCTGGCTTGAGCAGGTTCACCCCGATCAAGCCGATCACCAGGGCTATGGTGGTCAGCACCTCAAAGTAAATCAGCGACTTGAAACCGATACGCCCGATGCGCTTAAGGTCCTGCATGCCGGCGATACCGCTGACCACCGTGCAAAATATGATCGGTGCGATCAGCATCTTGATCAGCTTGATGAACGTATCGCCCAAGGGTTTCATCTGCTCACCGAGACCGGGGCTGAAGTGACCGAGGATCACCCCCAGCACGATCGCTGCGAGGACTTGTACGTAGAGGTGCTGGTAAAACGCTTTGCGCCGTGGAAGCGGTTCATCCACGGATTCGACTGACGAGCTGATTATTTTTGTCATGGCTCTGCCTTATGGGGTTGTGATTGGGGGAGCTGAGGGTTCAAGTCACCACGTTGATCGGTTGATGGGCGGCGAACGCCGCTATATTGGCTGCCAGCACCGCTTTGAGCCGCTCGACACTGCTCTGGCTGGCCCAGGCGACGTGGGGCGTAACCAGCAAATTGGGATGTTCGCAGTGCAGCAAGGGATGGTCGGATTGGGGCGGTTCCACCTGGAGTACGTCCAGCGCAGCCCCGCCCAATCGGCCGCGGGCGAGCCCGTCGAGCACGGCGTTTTCATCTACCAGTGCACCGCGTGCGGTGTTGATGAGCAAGGCACCGGGTTTCATCCGTGCGATCTCGGCGGAACCGATCAAATTACGGGTCTGCGGCGTCAATGGACAATGCAAGGTCAGCGCATCGGCCTTGGCCAATACCGTGTCGAACGCCGTGTAGCCTTCCCTCACCCGCGACGCGCCACGGTGTTCGGCAAACAGCACGGTGATGTCCAAGGCCTTGGCCAGGCGCGCCACGCGGCTGCCGATATCACCTCGGCCGATGATACCCAGGGTCGAGCCTTGCAGGTCTTGGACCGGCGCCGCATGCACGCAGAAGTGAGATGACTGTGGCCACAACGTGGTCGACGCCGCACGATACGCCATGAGGTGACGACGTAGCGCAAACAGCGAACCGATCACCGCTTCGGCCACACTGACCGCGCTGTACGCCGGCACGTTGCACACCGTCACGCCTTGATCACGGCAAGCGGCAATATCAATGCAGTCGTAACCAGTCGCAGCCACACAGATGAGCTTCAAGCGTGGCAGTTGCCCCAGGGTAGCTCGGTCGATGCGTACCTTGTTGGTAATGGCCACATCGGCTTCGGCCAACGCCTGCACAACCTGGCCGGGAGTGGTTTTTTCTCGTTCGGTCCACGCGCTGGCCTGGGCCGGGCGCGCCAATGGCGACGGCAAGCTTGCACCGTCGAGAAACACGATATTCATACGGGCACCTGTTCAGAAATTTCGATGAGGTTCAGGTCCGGGTCGCGCACATACACCGAACGAATCGGCCCAGTGGCGCCTGTACGCGGCACAGGGCCTTCGATGATCGGCCAGGCCTGGGCCTGCAGATGGGCGATCACTTCCTCCAGCGAGGTGCTGGTGATAAAACACAGGTCCAGCGCACCGGGCACCGGCAGATGGGCCTTGGGCTCGAACTCTCGCCCACGCTCATGCACATTGATTTTCTGGTTGCCGAAGCGGAACGCGAGTCGGCCGTTGCCAAAGCTCTCCAGGTGCATGCCCATGACGCGAATGTAAAAGTCTTTGCAGGCCGCTACGTCGATGGTGGTAAGAACCAGGTGGTCTAGATGATCAATCATGGGGTGCGCTCCAGTTCAGCGTTGGCCACTTGCTTGCTCAGGCTGTGTACGTGATCGGGGATGGGATGCAGGTCCAGGCGCTTGCCGGCTTTGAGGATCTGGCTGGGAATGTCGTGACCAATCAGTCCGGGCAACTGGGCGGACGCCGCCAGTAGGCGGTCCAGGTTCATGCCGGTGTCGTAGCCCATCAGGTCCAGCATGTGCACCAGGTCCTCCATGCACACATTACCGCTGGCACCCGGTGCATACGGGCAACCGCCCAAGCCGCCCAGGGAGGCATCAAAGCGGTCGATGCCGGCCTGCAGCGCCGCCAGGGTATTGGCCAGGGCCATGCCACGCGTGTTATGAAAATGCAAAGTCAGTTGCAACTCAGGAAAGCGCTCGCACCTGGCGCGACAACGCCTCCACTTGCGAGGGATAGGCCATACCGGTGGTGTCACACAGGGTGACGCCACGCACGCCCAATTCGGCGAAACGCCCGACCCAACCCAATACATCGTCGGCCGGCACGTCGCCCTGCATCGGGCAGCCAAATACCGTGGACAGCGACACGTTGACCGCCACCGGCCCGCGCCCAATTACCCCCACCACATCTCTGAGCTGGGCGAACGACTGTTCACGCGTCATGCGCAGGTTGGAGCGGTTATGCGGTTCGCTCACCGACATCACCAGGTTGGCTTCGTCGATTCCACACCCCAGCGCTCTTTCTGCCCCCCGAATGTTGGGCACCAGCACCGTGTACTCCACATCTTTATGCCGCTCAATCGCAGCCATCACGGCCTCGGCGTCGCGCAACGCGGGAATGGCCTTGGGCGAAGTGAAGGAAGTCACTTCGATCTTGGCGTAGCCGCACTGGCTCAGCGCATCGATCAAGGCGATTTTCTTTTCGGTGTCGATAAAGGTCTTTTCGTTCTGGAAGCCGTCACGGGTCGCGACTTCCTGCAGATATAAGCGCTTCATTGAGGTACTCCTGGTTTCAGATGAGGCCGCGAGCGCGCCAGGCTGTACGGGTCGGCGCATCGATACCGATGCTCTCAAGCACCGCATCGGTGTGTTGCCCAAGACTCGGCGCGCGCGAACGCACTCGGCCGGGTGTGGCCGTCAACTTGGGAACGATGCCGGGCAAGGTGACGGCAGTGCCGTCGTCCAACTGGCTGGCGAGTAGCATGTCGCGTGCCTGGTAATGGGCGTCGCCGGCGATGTCGGCGGCGTCATAGATCTTGCCGGAGGGGATGTTGGCGACCTTCAGCGCGGCGAGCACATCATCAAGGTTCCGCTCGGCCGTCCACGTGGAAATTGCCGCATCAATGCGCGCCACATGGCGCACGCGACCATCGTTCTGCGCCAGTTCCGGGTCCTCGGCCAAGTCCGGGCGGTCGATCTTTTCCATCAGGCGGCGGTAGATGCTGTCGCCGTTGCCCGCGATCAATGCGTACTTTCCATCCTTGCAACGGTAGGCATTGGTCGGCGCAATCCCCGGAAGGCTGCTACCAGCCGGCTCGCGCACCGTGCCAAACACCGAATACTCGGGAATCAGGCTTTCCATCATGTTGAAAACCGACTCATACAAAGCTACATCCACCTGCTGGCCGACACCTTGATTTTGTTCGCGATGGCGTAGTGCAAGCAGCACGCCGATCACACCATGGAGTGCGGACAACGAGTCGCCTATCGACACCCCCACCCGCACCGGTGTGCGCCCTGGCTCGCCGGATAAATGACGCAAACCGCCCATGGCTTCTGCGATAACGCCGAAGCCTGGCGAGTCGCGATAAGGCCCGGTCTGGCCGTAGCCGGACACCCGCAGCATCACCAGGCCAGGGTTGATAGCGAACAGTTCATCCCAGCCCAGCCCCCATTTTTCCAGTGTTCCAGGACGGAAGTTCTCGATCAGGATGTCGGCGTCCTTGACCAGCCGCTTGACCACTTCCCGGGCTTGGGCCTGACGAAGATCGAGGGTGACCGATTGCTTGTTGCGCGACTGGGCCGCCCACCAGACTGAGGTACCGTTGTGCAGCAAGCGCCATTTGCGCAGGGGGTCGCCGGTGACCGGCGGTTCGATCTTGATAACTTCGGCACCGAACTCGGCGAGAATCTTGGCGGCGAAGGGCCCAGCAATCAGTTGGCCCATTTCGACCACCTTGATACCTTCTAGCGGTAGGCTCATGACGTTTTCCATGCTTGTTGGAGGCGATGACCGGATAATCCACTCAAACGCGCGGCGTGAGAATTTCAAAGATTTCCACTACTCTTTCCGAACTGGAAACACAGAGGTGGATATGTTCAATCTGTTGCAGCTCGATCTGGTGTCGCTACGCCTGCTGGTATTGACCGCCAAGACGGAAAATCTGACCCAGGCCGCAAACAGTGCACACATGACTGTTTCCGCAGCGAGCAAGCGGTTAGCTGAACTTGAAAGAGTGACCCATTGCACCTTGTTCACCCGCGTGGCCCGAGGACTGCAGCTCACTCCCGCTGGGCGCGGCCTGGCAGAACATGCGCGGGCCATCCTCGACGTCGCACAGCAAATGGCCCACGACGCCGCCGACTACGCCAATGGTGTCCGCGGCCATGTGCGGTTATTTGCGAATACCTCGGCAGTGATCCAATTCCTGCCGCATGACCTGGCGATATTTCTGGCGGCCAACCCCCACGTACGTATCGAGCTTGCGGAAGCGCTCAGCGACAGCACCATCCACGCGGTGGAAAGCGGCCGGGCCGAGATTGGAATCTTTGCCGACAATGCGCCTGCGCCCGGGCTGCAAATGCAGCCCTATCGACGCGACCGCCTCGTGGTGCTGGTACCCCAAGCCCACGAGTTGGCGCAGCGAGCCGCCGTGAGTCTGGCTGACACGCTGGATTTTGATTACGTGGCTTTGAACCAGGGCAGCTCACTGCTGCGTCGCATCAACGACGCCGCTGCCAGCACTGGTAGGCTGCTGAAAGTACGGATTCAGGTCAGCAGCTTTGACGGCATCTGCCGCATGATCGAGGCTGGATTGGGCATTGGCATTCTGCCGCTCGGGTCGGTCCATCCCGAACTGCTTGAATCGAAGCTACGAGCGATACCGCTGGAGGGGGCCTGGGCGACGCGTACGTTGTATGTCGGCGTGGCTGACGCCTCACGTCTGTCACCGCAAGCAATGAATTTATATAACTATCTAGGGAGTTTGGAATAGGAAACAGGGCTTGACCGAAATCGCCACTCTCTCAAAGGCCGATGCCCTCGGTGTTCACGGCTATTCCTTGAATAAGGGGCTACCGATGGATAACCCCTCCCAAGCGCCGCTCGGCATCACGCTGCAAACTAAGACTCCCAGCGACGAAACAACACACTCGCATTAACGCCACCAAAACCGAACCCGTTTGAGAGTGCATTCATGATCGGCATCTCCCGGGACTTGAGGCTGACCAGGTCAAGCCCATCAGCCGCTTCGTCGGCATGATCCAGGTTCAACGTGGGAGGTGCGATCTGGTCGCGAAGCGCCAACACGGTAAAGATCGCTTCAATCCCTCCTGCCGCGCCCAGCAGATGCCCGGTGGCAGACTTGGTCGAGCTGATTGCCACGCCGGAACCCTTCCCGAACACCGAGCGAATGGCGGCCAGCTCGCCCTTGTCTCCGACTTGCGTGGAAGTCGCGTGTGCATTGATATGCTGTACGTCGCCAGGACTGACAGCAGCCTGACGCAGTGCCTGTTCCATGGCACGCCGTGCGCCGCTGCCATCTTCCGGGCCCGCCGTAAGGTGGTAGGCATCGGCACTGGTGCCATAACCCACCAGTTCAGCCAGTGGCTTGGCGCCACGCGCCAAGGCATGTTCCAGTGACTCGATCACCAGCAACCCCGCGCCTTCGGACATCACGAAGCCGTCGCGCTCCCGATCAAAAGGCCGTGAAGCCTGCTGCGGGTGTTCGGCAAAACCGGTGGACAGCGCACGGGCCGCGGCAAAACACCCTAGGGTCACACGGTCGATCGCCGCTTCGGTACCGCCGCACAGGGCGATGTCCGCTTCGCCACTTCTGATGAGCCTGGCCGCATCGCCGATGGCCTGTACGCCGGCGGCACAGGCCGTTACCGGGGCGCCGAGCGGGCCCTTGAAACCGTGCCGGATGGAGACGTGCCCCGCCGCCATGTTGGCCAGAAAAGACGGCGCGGTGAATGGCGACAATCGGCGCGGGCCACGTGTGTCGGTGGTCCGCACAGCATCGGCAATCACACCAAACCCGCCCACGCCAGATGCAATGATCGTCGCGGTCCTTTCCTGGTCAGCCTCCTCGGTCGGGTGCCAGCCGGCCTGCTCAAGCGCTTCGTGCGCCGCCACAAGGGCAAACTCGATGAAGCGATCCATCTTCTTGCGGTCCTTGGCCGAAATGACGCGCTCCGGGTCATACCCCGCGATGGGGTCTTCCTCCAGAGACGGCACCTGACCGCCGACTGCAACACCGGTGCCCTCGGTCACCTCGACCGGTAACTGGCGGATGCCGGAACGCCCCGCCAACAAACGCTTCCAGACCTCCTCAACGCCGCACCCCAGCGGCCCGACAATGCCGACGCCCGTGACTACGATTCGCTTTTGACCGTTGAGATTATTCATTGACCCCTCTTCATTTATCAGTCGAAAGTGCTTGGGTGGGTTTCGCTGCCTGAGTGCTGCTTTCAGGCTCAGGGCGGATCTTGAACCAGATGGCGTACATCGCCGGCAGGAACACCAGCGTCATGATGGTCTCAACCAACGTGCCTCCGATGAGTGTGTAGGCCAACGTCCCCCAGAAGACGGAATGGGTCAGCGGGATGAACGCCAGGATGGCCGCCATTGCGGTCAACAATACCGGTCCAGCCCTTCTTGTTCGTTTTGAGAAGGGTCTTTTCATTATTAGCGCTCTTCGTTCAACACCGAAAGGAATCAGCAGGAGGGGTTCTGTAAGCGCCCCTTTTTGGCTGACACGCTATGCTTATTCAAGTGACTCATTATGTCAATGGTCACTATCCGGACAGAATATTTGCTGAACGCGAGGCCAGAGATGCGCTATTTTGACTTTCACGTAAGGATTGCAAGGCTGGCACAGCCAGGCGTCATGGCATGAGGCTACGCAATATCAGGTTTGACGTGAGGGTCGGGGCAGTCTCAACGAAGTCGAGATTATATTGAAGCAGCAAAGGGTTGACGAAAGGCCGCAATGCAAAATGTATGGAGTCCACCGTTTCATCCAGTGGTGTCTTGCGTTCAAATTCGCCGCTTTCCCGCCCTTCACGCACGATTCGCAGCACGAAGCGCTTGATCCGGGCGTCGTATACCTGCGAACTCGGCCAGCTCTCCGATGCCGCAAACGCCGCGATATCGTAGAGTTTTCGATCATTGAAGAACAGGCTTACACCCGTGGAAATCAACGTTTTGACCAGGCGTCGAAAGCGCTCTGTCGACGAAATGCCCTCGGCGTCGATTGCCTGCTCGGCAGCCGCAACAATCTCAGCCAGGCAGTTGGCGCAGATAGCTTCGCCGATCGCTTGCTTGGAATCAAAGAACTTGTAGATGTAGGCCTTGGAAAAACCAATAGCTTTAGCCAGGTCGGAGACCGTGGTTTTACTGTAGCCATACTGGCTGAAATGCGCATTGGCGGCAGCGACAATCTGATCGCGAATGTCATGATCGGCTGGGCCGCGAACGCCGCGCGAGGAAATAGAGGGTTGGTTCATGGCTGTAGCTTACGCACCCACGTCGAGATTGACAATTTAGTGACCCAATTTCTAAAGGGTCACGAAAGTTTGTCAAATCACATCAAGGGACGCGCATACGGATCAGATTCAGTTGAACCTCCGTCACCTGGACGGACTCCCAAACCTGAATCCAGGAGAAACCTATGACCCATACAGCTTTGGTTGTGGGCGCCAGCGGCATCGTCGGCAGCGCCATCACTCAGTTACTCATCGACAACAACTGGCAGGTCGCCGCGCTGTCCAGGCACCCGTCGCAGGCACCAGGCGTCATCCCTCTCGCGGCAGACCTTCAGGACCCTGCTTCGCTGGAACAGGCGTTGGCAAATCTGAAACCTACTCACGTGTTCATTACCACTTGGTCACGGCAAGCCACGGAAGCCGAGAATATTCGCGTCAATGCCGCCATGGTTCGCAACGTGCTAACCGCCATCCGGCCAGCCAAAAGCGTCGAGCACGTAGCGTTGGTGACTGGCCTGAAGCACTACCTCGGCCCATTCGAAGCCTATGGTAAAGGCAGCCTCCCGCACACCCCGTTTCGCGAAGACCAGCCTCGCCTGGATATCGAAAACTTCTACTACGCCCAGGAAGACGAACTCTTCGCCGCAGCTGAACAGGACGGCTTCACCTGGAGCGTTCATCGCCCGCATACCGTCACCGGGGTTGCCGTGGGCAACGCGATGAACATGGCCACTACCCTCGCCGTCTATGCCTCGATTTGCAAACACACCAATCGTCCCTTTGTATTTCCCGGTTCAAGGGTGCAGTGGGACAGCCTCACGGATATGACGGATGCCCGGCAGTTGGCCAAACAACAATTGTGGGCGGCCACCACGCCGGCTGCGGCCAACCAGGCATTCAACGTCACTAACGGCGATGTGTTTCGCTGGAAATGGATGTGGGGCCGCATCGCCGACTACTTCGACGTGTCCGCTGCCGATTATCCCGCGTCACCCTCCCCCCTTGAGCAGCAGATGGCTGACGACCAGGCCGTATGGACGCAAATAGTCGCGGAACGAGGCCTGAAAGAATCCGATATCAGCCGCCTGATATCCCCATGGCATACCGATGCAGACCTGGGTCGCCCCATCGAAGTGGTCACGGATATGTCGAAGAGCCGTGCCATGGGCTTCACCGCATACCAGGCGAGCGATCAAGCGTTTTTCGAGGTGTTCGACCAACTACGCGAGAGACGCTTGATACCTTAGGTCGCTCCAGAAAGGCATTTGCGTTGGTCACCGCAGGTTCTTGTCCAGGAACGCCCGTATAACCGCAATGATCTCCTTTCCATGGGTTTCCAGCGCAAAGTGCCCGGTGTCATAAAAACGAATATCCGCCTTGGGAATATCGCGCTTCCACGCCTCGGCGCCGGCCGGCAGAAAGAATGGGTCGTTCTTTCCCCAGACCGCGAGCAGCGGTGGCTGGTACTGGCGGAAGTACGCCTGGAAGGCCGGGTACATCGCTACGTTCGAGGCGTAGTCCAGCAACAGGTCGAGCTGGATGTCGGCATTGCCCGGCCGGGATACCTGCAGCCCTTCCAGCGTGTAGCCATCGGGTGAAATCGAGCTTTTGTCGGCCACGCCTTCCAGGTACTGCCACTTGATCGAGGCGGGAGTTGGGAAGTCGCGCAGGGCCTCACGGTTTTGTTGGGTCGGGGCGTGCCAGTAGCGTTTGATGGGGGCCCATCCTTCGCCCAGGCCTTCTTCGTACGCATTGCCGTTTTGGGAAATGATCGCGGTCACCCGCTCCGGATGAGCACCGGCCATGCGCCAGCCCACGGGGGCGCCGTAGTCGTGAACCATCAGCGCGTATTTATCGAGTTTGAGCTGTTCGGTGAATTGGCCGATGGTCTTGGCCAGTTGGCTGAAGGTATAGGCGTATTCGCCGCGCGGTGGAGCTTGGGTGAAGCCAAATGCCGGCAGGTCTGGCGCGATGACGTGGTAGCGGTCGGCAAGCTCGGGCATGAGTTCGCGGAACATGAAGGATGAACCGGCGAAGCCGTGCAGCAGCAACACGGTCGGCGCGCCGGGGTCGCCGGCCTCGCGGTAGAACACCTTTACGTCACCGACCTGCTCATAGCGGTAATGCACTGTGTTGTCGGCATGGACAGCGCCGCTCATCAGCAAGGAGGCGGCGAGCCCGGCGGCGGCCATGGAGGCGTTGGACGTAGTCATATGTGGCTTCCTGTGTAACCGTTAAAGTTGGTGTTTGAAGGTTATTCTCATATTTGGTAACCTGTCAAACATATTTTATTGGTTACAGGTTGCCCCATGAATCCGAACAGCACTGCCTCAGGCGCCCTTTTTCTGGCTGACAACCTTGCCCTCGACTTCATCAACTCCGAGTACGGGGTGGGTGATCAGCGCCATGACTGCTTCGTCGATGATGACAGCGTAATGAACTGGCTGACCCGAGCGGGGCTGTTGCCCGAACACGTTGAGCTGCAGGCTCCGAGCGGGCTGCTGGCACTCGCTTGCACGCTTCGCGCGAGTTCAAGGGCGGTGGTGAATGCCGCAATGACAGGCGTTCCCGTCGATCTTGCGGTGATCAACCAGGTGCTTGAAGCGGGGCGCCCGGTGAGCAGGCTGGAATGGGTGCAGGAGAAGAAGGCATTTCGAGTTGCCACTCATCCTCGGGACTGCAGCCCGGAAAGCCTGCTTGGGCCGGTGGCCGAGACGCTGGTGGGCTTGGTCACCAACGATAAGTTTGAATTCGTCCGGCAGTGCGAGGCACACGACTGCGTGCTGTTGTTCCATGACCTGAGCAAATCACACCGCCGCCGCTGGTGCAGCATGGCGACCTGCGGCAACCGGATGAAGGTGGCGGCGTTTCGTTCCAGGAATAAACCTTGATCTTTCCCGGCCGCCCGTATCCGGCGAGAGCGGTGCACGCCCCAAGAACGGACGGTCGCACTCCTTTTCTTATTGATGAGTGTCCGCTTCCTCAGCCGGATAAAACTCGCCCTCCTTGCCCATTTCTTTCAGCCGCTCGCGCACAATTGCCTCAACGCCGGCGACGCCAGCTTGATCGTCAGGGCTGACCAACTGCAGACACAGGCGTCGGACATTCTGATCGTGGGTGCCTTCGCTCATCATTTCGTGGGTGAAGACCTGTTCGCCGCGCCACAGGCACAGTTGGGTGTGCGTCCCGCCGAGCCATATTTCGTTGATTGATCCAAGGTCGGTGGTAGCCAGTTTATCGACGGTGATTGTCTTATCCATTGCGCTGTACCTTAACCATGAGTAGAGAAAGGTAGACTTGCGGGCATAGTGGGTCGTTCCAAGTGTCTGCAGCTCGTCTTGATAGCAGAGCAGGTTTTGCACACCTGGCCAACGCCCACGCCCCCCTACAAGATCTTGTAGTCGCTAAGCCCCCACAAGTCCTCTATAAAAACCCGCACTTTCCCCGCCCCAAGGAACACCCTGCCATGCACATGGAAGAGCATACGCTGAGCGCAATGAGCGACGAGCTTAAACTCATGCTGGGCCGCTTTCGGCATGAACAATTCGTCGAGAAACTGGGATGGCGATTGCCTATACCGCCGGATCAGGCCGGTTATGAATGGGATCAATACGACACCGAATACTCCCGCTATCTGCTGGCGTTCAACGAACACCGCTCGATAGTGGGCTGCGCCCGTCTGATACCTACGATATTTCCCAATTTGCTGGAGGGTGTCTTCAGCCATACCTGCGCAGGCACACCGCCCAAGCATTCGGCCATCTGGGAAATGACACGTTTCACCACCCGCGAGCCGCAATTGGCCATGCCCTTGTTCTGGAAAACGCTCCAGACCGCCAGGCTGGCAGGCGCCGATGCCATCGTCGGCATCGTCAACAGTACGATGGAACGCTATTACAAGATCAACGGGGTCAACTACGAACGCCTGGGGCCGGTCATCACGCACCAGGACGAAAAAATCCTCGCCATCAAGCTCTCGGCTCACCGTGAACACCACCGTGGTGCCCGCCTGCCTTCAGCCTTTACGTCCGAGGCGTTAATGAAGCAGAGCGCTTGATAACGACCGAGTTGTCCTTGCGGTCGACTCGGCATACCGCAAAACTTCAGATATAGCCCAGCGCGACGGCGTAGGACACCGCCTGCACACGGTTGCTGGCGCCGATCTTGCGCTGGATGTTGCGATGGTGGTAGTTCACGGTGTCGGCGCACACGCCCATGATCACGCCAATTTCCTCCGAGGTCTTGCCGTCCGCGGTCCAGCGCAGCACGTCACATTCGCGCTCACTGAACGCCACATCGGTGTTGAATACACGCACATCCGTCTCCAATGCGCAGATTTTCTCCAGGGCCGCCGCCGCAAACGCTTTGGTCACGGGCTTCAATGCTTCGAATTCCTGAAGGCTGATGGCGTTGTCCTTGCGAGCCAGGCTCAACACGCCGACGCGCCCTTGGCTGTTGAACGAAGGCTGGGCCAGGCCATGGCACAGATATGAGTCGTTGGCTTCAGACCACAGGTCCGGACAGTCCCGGAACAACTCGTTGCTCCACAAAATGGGCGCCGACGAGACCTTGCTGTGTTTCACCGTAGGGTCGATTTTCGCGTAGTTAGCGGCTTGATAGCGCTGTATCCAGCTCTCGGGATAATTGCCGTACATATAGGTCTTGGGCCGCATGAATGGCGTCACGCTGCACATGCCATAGGCAAAGAAATCAAAACGCAGTTCGCGCAAAGCCCTCAATGCTACAACCGTGAACTCCTCCATGTTCATGGTCTGTGCAAAGATACTGTAAAAATAAGCATCCCATCCCAACAGCTGTCCTAATTCCATTTTGAACACCTATAACGCTCCAAGGAAGTCGAGAGACTAAACCAAACTGAACGCCTGTCAACACACAAGACCATCCGCCCTAGACTGCTTCGCACTAGCGAAAGATTTTTTATGTCTAACCCAGGCAACTAGCCTTAAGCCACTACTTCTCAGGCGATGAAGGAGTCCGCCCTTCATAATAATGCAACACTCCATCCGACCGCTTGCAATGCGCCCCACTCCTGCTGAGCCACTACAAGATCTGGTAGTTTCAAGTCCCGGAAATGCGGGTGTATAAACAACACCGCACAAAACAGCCCCGAAGGCGCAACTGTTAAAGATCGTTCAATTTTGTTGTGCGCAACTAACTAATTATTTAATTGATTTTCAAGAAACTTAATAAATTAAGGAGAACAGCGCCCATGTCTGCTTCGCTTTCACCTGGCGGCTTTAATGACTCGCTTGAACTTCGCCGGAAAAACCGGGCCACGGTTGATCAGTACATGCGCACCAACGGCGAAGACCGCCTGCGCAGGCATGAGCTGTTCACCCCGGATGGCAGTGGCGGTTCCTGGAATACCGAAACCGGTGAACCCCTTGTATTCAAAGGTCACACCAAACTGGCCGCGCTCGGCGTGTGGCTGCACAAGTGCTTTCCAGACTGGCAGTGGCACAACGTGCGGGTGTTTGAAACCGATAACCCCAATCACTTCTGGGTGGAAAGTGACGGCCGCGGCATCACTCGAGTGCCTGGTTACCCTGAAGGTTACTGCGAAAATCATTACATCCACTCGTTTGAACTGGACAACGGCAAGATCACGCAAAACCGTGAATTCATGAACCCTTTTGCACAACTTCGCGCCTTGGGCATCCCGGTGCCAACGATCAAGCGCGAAGGTATCCCCGCCTCATAAGTCCTTTATCCATTGGAGATTGAACATGCCTGATAGCACCGTGCACCAACCCATCACTGACGATACCGAACTACGTCGCAGGAACCGCGCCACGGTTGAACAATACATGCGTACCAAAGGCCAGGATCGTCTGCGCCGGCATGAACTTTTTACCGAGGACGGCTCAGGCGGATTATGGACCACGGACACCGGTGCACCGATTGTAATCAATGGAAAAAGCAAACTGGCCGAACATGCTGTCTGGTCACTCAAGTGCTTTCCGGATTGGGAATGGTACAACGTCAAGGTATTTGAAACCGATGACCCCAACCATATCTGGGTCGAGTGTGATGGCCACGGCAAGATTCTCTTTCCAGGTTACCCGGAAGGTTATTACGAGAACCACTTCCTGCACTCATTCGAACTGCAAGACGGCAAAGTAAAACGCAATCGCGAGTTCATGAATGTTTTTCAACAATTGCGCGCCCTGGGTATTCCCGTGCCGCACATCCAGCGTGAAGGCATTCCCGCCTGATCCTTTGGGAGAGTGATCGCATCATGGAAGACTTACTGAAACGGGTTCTTAAGTGTGAAGCGTTGCAGCAGCCTCAATGGAGCGAACCCTCGCAATTGCATGATGCGCAGGCCTACCTCAGGGACAGCGCGTCACTGGTTCGCGTCGAAGACATCCTGATTCTGCGCGCGACCCTGGCCAGGGTCGCGGCGGGCGAAGCGATGGTCATCCAGTGCGGTGACTGCGCCGAGGACATGGATGAAAGCGCCTGCGACCATGTCACCCGCAAAGCTGCGCTGCTGGACATCCTGGCCGGCGCGTTCCGGCTGGTGACCCAGCAACCGGTGGTGCGGGTGGGTCGGATTGCTGGGCAATTTGCCAAGCCGCGCTCCAACCACAGCGAGCGCATCGGCGATGTGGAGTTGCCGGTGTACCGCGGCGACATGGTCAACGGTCGCGAGGCCGTCAGCGGCCATCGTCAGCACGATGCGCAACGCCTGGTACGCGGCTATCGCGCCGCCCAGGACATCATGGGGCACCTGGGATGGACGGAGCCGTCCGGCGAAATGCAGCTCACCGGCTCCCCGGCCTGGACCAGTCACGAGATGCTGGTGCTCGACTACGAACTGCCGCAAGTGCGCCAGGACGAGCAGGGCCGGATTTTTCTGGGTTCCACCCACTGGCCGTGGATTGGCGAACGCACCCGCCAGTTGACGGGCGCTCACGTCGCGCTGCTCAGCGAAGTGCTCAACCCGGTGGCCTGCAAGGTCGGCCCGGATATCACTCAGGACCAGTTACTGAGCCTGTGCGAGCGCCTGGACCCCAGGCGCGAACCCGGCCGGCTGACCCTGATTGCCCGTATGGGCGCCCACAAGGTTGCCGAGCGCCTGCCACCGCTGGTGGAAGCGGTGCGCCGTGCCGGGCACAAGGTCATCTGGCTCAGCGACCCGATGCACGGCAACACCATCGTCGCGCCCTGCGGCAACAAGACCCGCATGGTGCAGACCATCACCGAGGAAATCAGCGCCTTCAAACAGGCCGTGATCGCGGCCGGTGGCGTGGCCGCCGGCCTGCATCTGGAAACCACCCCGGATGATGTCAGCGAGTGCGCCTCCGATGCCGCCGGCCTGAGCCAGGTGGCCAGCCACTATAAAAGCCTGTGCGACCCGCGCCTGAACCCGGGGCAAGCCATTGCTGCGGTGATGGCCTGGCAGGCCTGCCCTCCTCCCTCTTTTGCATCCCTTTGACTGGAGTTCGTCGCCATGACCGGCATTCCATCGATCGTCCCTTACGCCCTGCCCACCTCCCGCGACCTGCCCGCCAACCTCGCGCAATGGCGCATTGAACCCCAGCGCGCCGTGCTGTTGGTGCACGACATGCAGCGCTACTTCCTGCGGCCCTTGCCGGAGGCCTTGCGTGAGGAAGTCGTGGGCAATGCCGCCCGCGTTCGCCAATGGGCGGCCGACAACGGCGTGCCCGTGGCCTATACCGCCCAGCCGGGCAGCATGAACGAGGAACAACGCGGGCTGCTCAAGGATTTCTGGGGCCCGGGCATGAAGGCCAGTCCGGCCGACCGCGAGGTGGTCGACGCACTCACCCCAAGGCCCGGTGACTGGCTGCTGACCAAATGGCGCTACAGCGCGTTCTTCAACTCCGACTTGCTGCAACGCATGCACGCCAGCGGGCGCGATCAGTTGATCCTGTGCGGGGTGTATGCACACGTCGGTGTATTGATTTCCAGCGTGGATGCGTACTCCAACGATATCCAACCCTTTCTCGTTGTCGACGCTATCGCCGACTTCAGCAAGGAGCATCACTGGATGGCCATGGAATACGCCGCCAGCCGTTGCGCCATGGTCATCACCGCCGATGAGGTGATGCTATGAGTCAAGCCGCTGCCCGCCTCATGGAACGCATCCTGCAACCGACGCCCGAACCGTTTGCCCTGTTGTACCGCCCCGAATCCAGCGGCCCCGGGCTGCTGAATGTGCTGATCGGCGAAATGACGGAGCCACAGGTCCTGGCCGATATCGACCTGCCCGCCCCCTCGATCGGCGCCCCGCGCCTGGATGTACTGACGCTGATTCCCTATCGCCAGATCGCCGAACGCGGCTTCGAGGCGGTGGACGATCAGTCGCCGCTGCTGGCGATGACGATTACCGAGCAGCAATCCATTGGCATCGAGCAATTGCTGGGGTTGCTGCCCAACGTGCCGATCCAGTTGAACAATGAACGCTTCGACCTCAGCGACGCCCGCTATGCCGAGATCGTCAGCCAGGTGATCGCCAACGAAATCGGCTCCGGAGAAGGCGCCAATTTCGTGATCAAGCGCACCTTTATGGCGGAGATCAGCGAGTACGGTCCGGCCAGTGCGCTGTCGTTCTTTCGGCATCTGCTGGAGCGCGAGAAAGGCGTCTATTGGACCTTCATCATTCACACCGGCAGCCGCACTTTCGTCGGCGCATCTCCCGAGCGCCACATCAGCGTCAAGGATGGGCTGGCGGTGATGAATCCCATCAGCGGCACTTACCGCTACCCGCCCGCCGGCCCCAGCCTGACAGAGGTGATGGACTTCCTGGCCGACCGCAAGGAAGCCGATGAGCTGTACATGGTGGTCGACGAAGAGCTGAAAATGATGGCGCGTATTTGCGAAGACGGCGGGCACGTCCTCGGTCCTTACCTGAAGGAAATGACGCACCTGGCGCACACCGAGTACTTCATCGAAGGCAAGACCCGTCGCGATGTGCGCGACATCCTCCACGAAACCCTGTTCGCCCCGACGGTCACCGGCAGCCCGCTGGAAAGCGCCTGCCGCGTGATCCGGCGCTATGAGCCGCAAGGCCGCGCGTACTACAGCGGCATGGCCGCGCTGATCGGCAGCGACGGCAAAGGCGGACGCTCTCTGGACTCGGCGATCCTGATTCGCACCGCCGACATCAATGACAGCGGGCAGGTACGGATCAGCGTCGGTTCGACCATCGTGCGCCACTCCGAACCCATGACCGAAGCCGCCGAAAGCCGGGCCAAGGCGGCGGGCCTGATCGCCGCGCTGAAAAACCAGACGGCCTCGCGCTTCGGCGACCACCTGCAGGTGCGCGCGGCATTGGCCAGCCGCAATGCCTACGTTTCGGATTTCTGGTTGATGAACAGCCAGCAACGGCAACAGACCCAGGCCGACTTCAGCGGCCGCCAGGTGCTGATCGTCGACGCCGAAGACACGTTCACCTCGATGATCGCCAAGCAGCTGCGGGCGCTGGGACTGGTGGTGACGGTGCGCAGCTTCAGTGACGAGTACAGTTTCGACGGTTACGACCTGGTGATCATGGGCCCCGGCCCTGGCAACCCGAGCGATGTGCAACTGCCGAAAATCGAGCATCTGCACGTGGCCATCCGTTCCCTGCTCAGCCAGCAGCGACCGTTTCTCGCGGTGTGCCTGAGCCATCAGGTGTTGAGCCTGTGCCTGGGCCTGGAGTTGCAACGCAAGGCCATTCCCAACCAGGGCGTGCAAAAACAGATCGACCTGTTCGGTAACGCCGAACGGGTGGGTTTCTACAACACCTTCGCGGCGCGCAGTGCCAGTGACCGCCTGGACATCGACGGCATCGGCAGCGTCGAGATCAGCCGCGACAGCGAGACCGGCGAGGTTCATGCGCTACGTGGGCCGGCGTTTGCCTCCATGCAGTTTCATGCCGAGTCGCTGCTGACCCAGGAAGGCCCGCGCATCATCGCCGACCTGCTGCGGCACGCCCTCATCCACACCATTGTCGACAGCAGCGTTTCGGCCGCCGGGAGATAAACCATGCATAACTACGTCATCATCGACGCCTTTGCCAGCGTCCCGCTGGAAGGCAATCCGGTCGCGGTGTTCTTTGACGCCGATGACTTGCCGCCTGCGCAAATGCAGCGCATCGCCCGGGAAATGAACCTTTCGGAAACCACCTTTGTGCTCAAGCCGCGCAACGGTGGGGATGCGCTGATCCGGATCTTCACACCGGTCAACGAGCTGCCCTTCGCCGGGCATCCGTTGCTGGGGACGGCCATCGCCCTGGGCGCGCATACCGACAACCACCGGCTGTACCTGGAAACCCGCATGGGCACCATCGCCTTTGAACTCGAGCGCCAGAACGGCAGTGTCATCGCCGCCAGCATGGACCAGCCCATTCCGACCTGGACGGCCCTGGGCCGCGACGCTGAACTGCTTGAGGCCCTGGGCATCGGCGCTTCGACCTTTCCCATCGAGATCTATCACAATGGGCCGCGCCATGTGTTTGTCGGCCTGCCGAGCATTGAAGCCTTGTCGGCCCTGCACCCCGACCACCGGGCGCTGGCCAGCTTCCACGACATGGCGATCAACTGCTTTGCCGGCGCCGGACGGCATTGGCGCAGCCGGATGTTTTCACCGGCCTACGGCGTTGTCGAAGATGCGGCCACCGGCTCCGCGGCCGGGCCATTGGCGATTCATCTGGCGCGCCATGGCCAGATAGCGTTCGGCCAGCCCGTGGAGATTTTACAGGGCGTGGAAATCGGCCGCCCTTCACTGATGTTCGCCAAAGCCGAGGGGCGCGCCGAGCAACTGACGCGGGTCGAGGTATCAGGCAATGGCGTCACGTTCGGGCGGGGGAGCATCGTGCTATGAACAGCTCACTGCAAGGCAATCCGCTGCTGGGCAAAGGCCTGTCGGAATCGCTCACCGGCACCCTGGATGCACCGTTTCCCGAATACCAGACACTGCCCGCCGACCCCATGAGCGTGCTGCACAATTGGCTCGAACGTGCGCGCCGCGTCGGCATCCGCGAGCCCAGGGCACTGGCGTTGGCCACTGCCGACAGCCAGAGCCGGCCCTCCACGCGGATCGTGGTCATCAGCGAGATCAGTGACACCGGCGTGTTGTTCAGCACCCACGCCGGCAGCCAGAAAGGCCGTGAACTGATCCACAACCCGTGGGCTTCGGGTGTGTTGTATTGGCGCGAAACCAGCCAGCAGATCATCCTCAATGGCCAGGCCGTGCGCTTGCCGGACGCCAAGGCTGACGAGGCGTGGCTCAAGCGGCCCTATGCCACGCACCCGATGTCATCGGTGTCTCACCAGAGTGAAGAGCTACAGGATGTGCAGGCCATGCGCAACGCCGCCAGGCAACTGGCCGACGTGCCAGGCCCGCTGCCGCGTCCTGCGGGGTATTGCGTGTTCGAGTTGCGACTTGATTCCCTGGAGTTCTGGGGCAATGGGCGCGAACGCTTGCATGAGCGGCTGCGGTACGACCGTAGCGAGGCAGGCTGGAGGGCGCGGCGTTTGCAACCCTGAGTCGATTCGACCCAGCCACTGGGTGGGCGCCGGACTAGCGCCCACCCAACACATTATTTATCTCGGAAACTACCCGCCTCGTCGCTTCCTCGATCGACCCTTCATTGCGGCATAAAACCCAACCCTGATCGGCAATCGCGCGTTCGAACGCATGGGTGCAGGCAGCATGTTCTTCCAGGGTGTGCAGCACCGTACTGTTCAGCCCCCGCCGGCGTGCCGCTGCCCTCGTCCATGAGGTCTGCGCGTCGGTGACGACCCCGACATGCAGATCCGGCACTTGCACGTGCCGGTCGATGTTCAGTTGCAGAATCTGCGCAAACGGAATCAGCCGGCGAAAGGCTGCGTCAGACGGGTACCAGCGGTCAATCAGGATGATGCTGTCGGCTGGCTGCCTGGTCAGTACGTGCCGGGAAATCCAGCTGCGGCTATCCGCGAACCGCTCACACACCGCCCACTCCAGTGCCGGGTTGGGATGTCGGACCAGTTGGTTGACCAGCGCCATGGTTTCACCCCGGTGGGGATCGCTGTTTTTCTCACAAAGCCGGATCACCTTCTTATGATCGGCCCTCAGCGCTGCCGTCACGCTCTCCAGCAGCGTGGTCTTGCCGGTGCCCTTGGGCCCGTCCAGTGAAACGAACAGTGGGCGACTCATCACTCTCTCGCCATCCTGTTCCGAAACATCAAGCATAGCATCGCAACTGGCTTATCCAGCCATCCCTTGCGGGCTCTCCGGCAACGGCGTCTCGAACCTCAACGCCCAGGCCGCGATCAGACGCTGCGGCGTCTGGCAGGTTTTGCGCTTGAGTACGAAGTGGCGGCACTTTTGCGCAAACTGCTGGCGGTCTTGCACCATGTCCAACTGCATCTGTGCCAGCTCCTGTTCACGGCAGCGTTCAACCTGTTCGATATCCAGCGTGGCTTTACGTGTGCGTGCGTGCAGGTATCGCTCATCGGTCAGTGCGTCGCTGGCCTGTTGCAAAAGCCATAGGCCGAATGCGTGCGGGCAACGCGGTCCGATGTCCTGGACCATGCCGTATTGCCGGGCCTGAAGGGCACTGACGGGCAGGCACTCTTCGCTGAGCCTGTGCGCGACTTCAGCGCCGACGGCCCGTGGCAGGCTGTAGGTCCAGTATTCGGAGCCATACAATCCCATGCTTTTGTAATGAGGGTTCAGCACGACGCCTTCGCGTGCCAAAACAATATCGGCGGCCAGCGCGAGCATGACCCCTCCCGCGCCCGCACTGCCGGTCAACCCACTGATCACCAGTTGCCTGGCCGTCAGCAGCTCCCGGCAGACATCGTCGATGGCTTGAATGTTGGCCCAGGCTTCCAGCCCCGGCACCTTGGCAGCCTGGATGACGTTCAGGTGAACGCCGTTGGAAAAGCTGCCGCGACCGCCCTTGATCAACAGCACCTGGGTGTCTCGCTCCTTGGCCCAGCGCAACGCAGCCACCAGCCGCTGGCATTGTTCAGTGCTCATGGCGCCGTTGTAGAACTCAAACGTGAGTTCGCCGACATGACCGAACTCCCGGTAGCGAATCGGTTGATAGGCCTGGGGATTGAACGCCTGGTGGGCGATGGAACTATCGAGCACCGGAACGCCGGCCAGGTCCTCGGCCAGGACATGCCGCGCCGGCCGCTTGAAGGTCTCCTCCCCTGGCTGGGCCTTGCGCTTGAGCGAGCCGATCCACAGGCTGTGATCCCCGGTAGCCACCAGCACGGCGTCGTCCTGTACTGCAAGGATTTCTCCGGGCGTGCCCTGGCGTGGATCCAGGTGCGCGTCGTACAGGTAATACTGCCCGCCCTTGAGGCTTGCCAGCACACCGGGCTGGCCATCGGCGGCGTCGATGCTGCGCTTGATGAAGGCTGCGCAATCGAACCAACTGAAGGTGCGGTCAGCCTGGGTCATGTTCGGCTGCAAACGCCCTATAACGCTGGCGTGCGTGTAGTCGAGGGGGACCGGAACGAAGCCCTTGGCGAATTTTTCCACCACGTCGCGGATGCACTCCATCGCGGCGTCACTTACCGGGCCGTTGTACAACTCGGATTTGCGCACATCGGCGGGCATGTCGAACTCACAGGTCGACCAGATCGGCCCGGCATCCATTTCCTCGACCGCCTGCAGCGCCGTGACGCCCCAGCGCCCGACCTGCCGGGTGATGGCCCAGTCCAGCGCACTGGCGCCACGGTCGCCGACAATGCCCGGATGGATGATCACCACCGGGCGCAGCGGGTGGCTCCACAGTTGCTGTGGCACGCGGTCCTTCAGAAATGGGCAGATCACCAGGTCCGCGCCCGAGTCCTCGACCTGCCGGCACACCGAGGCCTCATCCGTAAACACCACGACACTGGGGTCATGACCCGCCTGGCGCAACTCCAGCCAGGCCCGCTGGGTCAAACCGTTGAAGGCCGATGATAATAAAAGGATCTTGACTGATCGCATGGCTGACTCTTCCCTGAGAGGTGCGACCAGGGAGGCTCGTTGAACCGTCCCTGGTCTTCGATGGAGGCCCGAGGTTACAGGGCGGGTGAACAAGGACACCTGATCAGGATCAATGATGAGCGCTCTATTGACGATGTCTTAGCTGACCTTGATGACGACTTTGCCGAATGGGCCGCGCGCCAGGTGCTCATAGGCTTCACGCGCCTGTTCGAAGGGATAGACGTGGTCGATCACCGGACGGATGTGATGGGTATTGAGGAACGCGTTCATCCGGTCGAATGACGAACGTGGAGCCACCGCAATGCCACGCAGGGTGGTTTGGCGGAAGATCAGCGGCATCAAGTTCAGGTTTGCCGTCTGCCCGGTCAGGAAGCCAATCTGGGCAATGCGGCCACCCACTTTGGTTGCCTGGATGGAGTCGTTGATACCTTCGCCGCCGGCGACGTCCAGGAGCAGGTCTACGCCCATACCGTCGGTGAGTTTCAATACTTCAGCCGCCCAGTCAGGTGTTTTACGGTAGTTGACGCCAGCAATCGCGCCCAGCTTGATGAGTGCATCGAGGTTTTCATCGCGGCTGGAGGTGACGATGACCTTGGCACCCAGGGCCATGGCGATTTGCGCGGCAAAGATGGACACGCCGCCGGTGCCTTGCACCAGTACAGTCTGGCCAGCTTCAACCCGGCCGAAATCCACCAGCGAGTACCATGCGGTCAAGGCCGCGATGGGGAGGGTCGAGGCTTCTTCGTCGCTCATGTCATCGGGGGCACGCACTGCGCTGTCTTCATGGATGATCATGAATTCAGCCAGCCCACCCGGCAGTGGTGAGCCGATGCAGTAGTCTGGTTCGTCGTGGGCCGGCATGCCGTCGATCCAGCGCGAGTACAGGTGCGAGTTGACACGGTCGCCTACTGCGAATCGGCTTACGCCCTCGCCCACTGCCACGACTGTGCCCGCCGCGTCGCTGACAGGGATCAGCGGCTTGGGAACCTTATGCGGTTCATAGATCCCGTCCACGATCGCCTTGTCGCGAAAGTTGAGGGAGACCGCGCCGACCCGGACCAGCAGCTCTCCGGCCTTGGGGATGGGCGTTTGGGTCTCGCCCTGTTTGAGATGTTCAAGACCAAAATCCTGCAGCAGCCAAGCTTTCATATTCTTACTCCAAGCAATGTGGACGCGCCGAAAAATTCGACTGTGCCCAAGCTGGAGGCATTGTTTCTTTCTACGCGCGCTGGATAAACAGCCCTTGAAGCACAAGATTGTTATCAATCCAATTACAATCGCGCTCACTCACGTAACGGTTTAAATAAAGGCCTGACAATGAACATGATCGAGGCGATGGAAATCTACGTGGCCGTGGTTGAGCAAGGCAGCTATACCCGCGCAGCCGAGTCGCTGAGGCTTCACCGGCCCGCGCTGTCCAAAGCGATTCAGAATCTGGAACAGGAACTCAACGTCCAGCTGTTGCATCGCACGACGCGCAAGATCCACGTAACGCCTGAAGGGGAGGAGTTCTACGGTCGATGCAAGCAACTGCTGGCCGATCTGTCTGATACCTTGGCGTGGTTCTCACCGAATCGACCTGCCCGGGGAAAGCTCAGGGTGGACGTTCCGGTGACCCTCGCGAAGGCATTCATCATCCCTTCCCTTCCGGGGTTTCGGGCTCTCTATCCAGAAATCGAGTTGATTCTCGGGTCTTCGGATCACCAGGTTGATCTGATCGCGCAGGGCGTGGACTGTGCCGTGCGGCTAGGGGAACTTGACTCCTCGAGCCTGATTGCCAAAAGAATCGGCACCGTGTCCATGGTCACCTGCGCCGCGCCCTCCTACCTGGAACAGTACGGCACCCCCACCACCTTCGAAGCGTTGTCCGATCATATTGCGGTCAATTTTCTGATTGATCACCGCCAGCAAATCATGCCCTGGAGGTTTCAAACCGGGGGTAAAAGCCTGTCGGTGACATTGAAAAGCGGCATCGTGGTCGATGACTCGCAAGCCTTCCTCAGCTGCGGCCTGGCGGGGTTGGGTATCCTGCAGGGCTTGCGTCCCTCGCTGCAGCCCCATATCGAGACGGGGGAGCTGATTGAGATTCTGCCGGATCTGCACAGCATCCCCAAACCGGTCTCGCTGCTTCTCACCGACCGCAAATACCGTTCGCCCAAAGTGCGCGCTTTCATGGATTGGCTGGTCGCTGTGTTTGCCGAGCAAGGGCTCGGTTAGCCAGAGTGGCGCGTTCCGGCACCTTGTCCAGCCATGATTGATAGAGCACGCTGGTTTTATTTTGAATCACGGCACCTGATAGTCATCAAACGAACAGGCCCTGCTCGGGTAACGCCTGTCAATCGTAAGGGAGAAGCGCCCATGTTCGAAAAACCGCACTACCTCGTCAGTTTCATCCTCGACAACCAGCCCCAGAGTCGCGCCCTTGACTACGAGGGCGACCTGGACCCGCAACTGGCCGAATCCCTGCTCAGGCAGCGCTTTGCCGAACTCAAGGATGCGCGGTTGAGTGACATCCAAGTGCAGAAACGCACCAAGCCGGCTGACGAAGGCCATGACATTCCGGGGCATTATCAACAGCCATGAACGGCTCTGGCGTTGCGGGACTCAATCGATCGGACCGATGTTGATCGTGCGATCAGCGCCCAGCCCCTCGACCTTGGCGAGGACTTCGCTGGGCGTGCGCGCGGAAAACGTCAGCACATAGCCCATGCCGCTGCCGTCCTCCTCCACCGAGGTCACCCACAGCTCGACCTCGTCCGCCGCCAGGCCTATGGCATCGCCGATCGAGCGGTTGCGCGCTTCTGAATCGGCTTCGCCCACTGGGTAATCGTTCATCTGCAAACCTCCTATGCCGGTGAATACGTTCTTTTCAACATAGACGGCCGACATCCTGCGGGGTTCGTTTTTTTGCCTCGCGTACGCAGACCCACCGTTCATCACCCACACCGCGTTTTTTTTAAACTCGCGGGTTTTGGCTGATCCAAACCAAGTGTGGACTGTTCAATCATGACTGACGATCGGAGGACTCATGAACCACGCCACCCCGGATTTGCCATGCGCCTGCCCAGGCTGCATGTGCCAGGTGAGCGACGCCGCCCACCATCAACGCGACGGTAAAGCCTACTGCAGCCAGGCATGCGCCGACCGGCATCCAGGCGGACAGCCGTGCCCGAATGCCGAATGCCATTGCGAGTCGAGTGTGAAGGTGCGGGACCGCGCAGTCAGCGATAGCCAGCTCGACGAGGCGATCGAAGAAACCTTTCCGGCCAGCGATCCCATTTCGCCCTGAGTACTCCTCTGTCTGTCCAGGCGGACGGACGGCCGAGTAAAAATGCGGAAGAGCTGGTTAGCCTCCTCCGCATTTTTGTCAGGGTGCTGATGTCCAACTCGCTCAGCCCATTTTTTCTCCCCAGCGAGTGAACCCGGGGGTTACCAGGTCCATGGCAGGGCACGACTCTGTGGGCAGCAGCGCTTTTTTGCTCGCGACGCATCCGCACATGCCACACACGCGCCCATCATCGCTATTGAGCAGGCCGTAAATCAAACGTTTGGGCGGCGCCTGCAGGTGTTCACAGGCCTGGCAGGCTGCGATGCGACATGCGTACACCTTTTCATCAACGCGCTTGAGACCGGCAGCGGCCCATCTGGCAATGGCTTTCACCGCCGACGCGACCAGCTCTGTATCAGAGTGCTCCGCAGGCGTATCCGTGACAGCCGGGGCTCTTTCGAGCAAGTAACGAATGGTCTCGGTTGACCCCCTGCTGCCGACCAATTTGCGCGCATAGACGGGGTCCGCCAGAGCGGCTCTGAGTACTACCGGCTGCACCGCTTCATCCAGGCCCAGAAACGCTCCGAAGGCCTGGCAAGCATCGCTGGTAGTCTGGACAGTGACCGCCGGGGTCATGAGGGCACCGCCGTGCCTTGACCGCCAGGTGTGATTGTCGACCAATCGACGGTACCGCACGCCGCACACGCGGGAATCGGCTGGCCGGCCATGGCGGCGCTGATGGTGTCGAGACGACAGTCGTTCGACGGATAGGCCCGCCCTGCCTTGTCCAGATCCGGTGAAACTTGCGGAATAAACGAGTAAAGCAACTTGAACTGATCTACCGATTTGGTGATGAAATTGCCGTACAACTCGCCGAACCATAGCTTGCGCAAGGCAATCTTCGCCCCGTAGTAATCTGCCTCGCCCTCACAGGTGACGCCGAGCGGCGAGCCGTCAGGTGTGCCGTATAAATGCCCTACTTCGTGTGCAATCGCCAGGCAGATACCCTCGTACTCAAAGCCGGCAATGCGCAGCAGGCCACCATTGAGCAGTATGGTTTTTTCACCTTCAGTCACGTAGGAATGGGCGTTGACAATCGAGTTATACCAACTGATGTGGAATGTGATATCAGGGTAAAGCGAGCGGAACTGGTCGAGCACATAATCGCCCATTTGATGGTAGTAGGTGTCGCCGATAGGGTGCTTTGGAGCGAACTTTTTCAAAGCAGATGCCTGGCTTGGTGGCAGGAAATCAGCGGCGTGGTCCGGCGCCACAACGATCTGAGCCGGGGTAAAGACATGGCCGGTAGCCGTACGAAGCGTAATCGCGTTCAATGCCTGCGCTGCTGGTTTACCGACACTCAGAACAGTCGCTTGGGTACGTGCGGGGTTATTGGCCTGCCATTCATCGGACCCGACCTCGTGGCGCGTATTGACCGTCGTCGGGCCCGGCAGATCGGAGAACACCTGTATGGCAAAATCCCCGGAAACGACACCGTTGGTCAGTACCAGATGATTGGTGTAGTCGTTGTCAGGGGGCGTCATCGATGTCGCAAACTCATAGAACGACCCCGAGTAGCTGCCCCATTGGATATCGACAACCTGAGCCGGCTGCCCGCCCTGGTCATATAACTGATCCGTAAGCTGCAAGCACTCAGCCACGATCAGGTGTTTGTCCGGGTAGATGAGGAACGGATGGTCACGGGTCACCACAATCTCACGGGGCGCTTGCTCTCCAGCCAGTAAATACTGGATATACAGCGTATGCTCGGTCAACCCAGGCGTGGCGAACGATGCCTGTCCCACCACCTGCTCCGACCAGCTCAGATCTATCCCGGCCGCGAGCACGATGGTGGTGTCAGCCACGATATCCTGCACTTTGACGGTGCCCGTCGGCGTCGCGACGGGGGTGTCGACTGCCAGACAGGAGCAGACGCACCAGCATTGGGTCGATGTGCCAGGGGGAATCAGCACAATTTTGTTACCCGCCTGATAATCAAGATCGTGGCAATCGCCATCGATCATGTTCTTGTTGTTGCCGCAGTAGTTGTTAGCACACTGTTGAAGCGACATAGGTATCTCCCTTTACACTATTGAGTAGTAACTCTGCATGTAGTACATCGCATCGCTTTTGATCGCCTTGTAGTTGCTGACAACAAGGGCGCCATAGAGCGCGTTTTGGGACATCTGCGACAGCAACACATCAAGCTCCGAGCTGATGGTGGCCAGCGGTGTGGGGTCGTTGGATTGCAGGGGCACGGAGTCGATCATCAGCGCATTGGTCGCGATGCTCTGGGCATCGGGACGCTGAATATCGGGAGGAAGGGATTCGGCTTCGCCAGGATCGGAGGCCAATGGCACCCGATTGACGTATGTCACACGGTGAAGCACGCGCCACACCAGGTTTGGATACGCCAGTGCTTGCTTGAGCGCGAATGCATCGGGATCGTAGGAACCGGCATAAGCGCCCTGCCGGTTGAGCCAGTTCTGATCGACGATTGAATGAAAGTCCTCGAAATTTTTCTTTCTGGGCGCCAGGTAAAAGGACATGAAGCGATACTGATTGACCTTGCCTGGGCACGCCGCATCGTCGAAGGCAACCGGGTATTCGCCCGGTGGGGGCGTTGGAGCCGAATCCGGCGCCCGCTTGTTAAGGAACCCTTCGCCTGGCATTGAGACGGCAAGCCCGAACGACGTGGCCTCACGACGACTCTTCATCGACTTGGTGGATACACGGCTTCCAAACAGCACTTCCACCGAGTCCGCCGGCCCGACGTTGAAGCTGGCTTCGAGGTAGAAACCGTCTTTGGAAACCTGCTCGTACGTACCGGCCCCGGAGTCCTCCCGCACGGCACTGAACTGCTCTTCTTCCGAATACAGTCCACCGTCGGAATTCCACACATAGGTATTGACCAGGCTTCGGCGTGCCACCTGTGCCTTCCAATCGTCCCATGACAGCGCCGTATTGCCGGGTAAATTAAGCAATAGATTGTCGAGGCTCCTCGACTCGTCGCGAATGTCGCTGCCTTGGCCCACTGATGTGGCGTCGAACTGTTGGTAATACGCTTCCAGTTGCTGCTGTTCGCGTGCGATCAGTGTCTTGAGTGCATAGGCCTCCAGCGGCTTGAAGTAGCTGCCCCGCTCGCCTGCCGATAGAAACGGATAATCCTTGTCACGTTGGAACCCGACGTACCCATCCAGCGTGCCGTTCTTCACGTAGAGCGGATCGATCTTGAACATGATGATGTTTGTATCTGCCGGAATATCCGGATTTGGCATCATCGAATAGGAAACCAGCGCACCGCTTGAAATTGAGCGTAACGCGTACAAATCCGCCGTCTCCGAGCGCACGAGAGCGAACCCCTTATTGTTCGGGACATAGATCCGCTTGACGTTCGGGTCGAAGTTATAGGTATTGGTTTCCCAGGTACCGAACACCTCGATGGTCTTTTCGCTGGTGGAAGTCGACTGGGTCGACATGCTGGCGTCATTCGACCAGGCTGTGCTGGAGTCCAGCGCAGTCGCCCAGCCCCCTGACGTTTCGGCGCCGAAGACCAGGGACTCCACGCCGATGCCCACGCTTTCAGCCGCTAGAAAATGCAGGCCCACTCGGCCTTGCATGCTGGTCGATGTGCCGATTTCGCGCGACGCCGAGTAGGCGTAGGTGACGTCATTGGATTCGGTCAGGGTGACGGTACTGGCGGCGAGGTATTTGTAGGGCGTGATCGGACTGTCAACCGTCAGGTTCTCGGACGGTAACGGTGGCGCCCCCTCGATGTAGCCGATCAAGTTGGGCTTGGTCTGTACCTGGCCGACGTACTGCATCAACAGCTCAGCGACTTCATAGTCCTTCGAGAGGCTCAAGGTGCCGCTGCGTATGGCCGCATAAGCCCGACTCATGACCCCACTCGGCGTTCCCGATGCGTCCATGATCAACTGACCATATTCAGCCGCTGCGGGGGCGGACTCGGCCGTTGCATTGCTCGGC
Source organism: Pseudomonas orientalis (assembly GCF_001439815.1). Classification (GTDB taxonomy): domain Bacteria; phylum Pseudomonadota; class Gammaproteobacteria; order Pseudomonadales; family Pseudomonadaceae; genus Aquipseudomonas; species Aquipseudomonas orientalis. Next base: position 667,547 of record NZ_JYLM01000002.1, read on the forward strand.
TTGGCGACGCCGCCGATGGCATTGAGAATCTGCGGGGCTTCGTTGGAAACCGGAGCGATGGAGACCTGCCAGTCCGGGTCGTCCACACCGTTCCATATGCCGTTGGCACCATAGCCGGTTCGATCGGAAAAAATTTGACCCGAGCCTGCGGAAAATGGCCAGTAACCTACAAGCCCGGACTCGACACCGCTCAGCGGTCGGTTCAGGTTCGCGCAAATTTGTTGCCCGGAGCGCTGGGTCTTCCATACCCGAAGCTCATTGATACTGCCGGGGTAGTACGAGGTGACCGCGATGTTGTAAAGCATGGCGCCAATCGAGCATTGCGTGGCACCGAAGCTCTGCGGTTCCAGCGAGTAGGGCTGTGTGTCGACTTCGACGCCATTGATGTAGATGTGCCAGCCGGAACGGAACTGTGTGGGCACCCACATCGCGTTCACTGATTCGTCGCTGAGTTTCACGTTCGCGTCGCGAATGACCGCATTGTTCTGGCTTTTACTGTCGAACCCGACGTGTCCTGCCCCGGTCTCAAACTCCCAGTCACTGACCAGTCCCATCAGGTTCGATTGCAGATCCGCGACCGCGTAATACTGTATTTCCCAAGTCATGCGGCCCACACGCCATAACCGAACCGCATCCATCACGCCCTGGAAGTAGGAGGCCTTCGCCCCGCTCCCCAGCTGCATGCGGTCTTCGGTCAGGGCGGGGGTATTGGAAACGGGATTGGACACAACCGGGGTGCCATCGATCAATAACCGATGGGCGAACTGGCCCTTGTCAATCTGGATATAGCTGGCCGATACCAGGGTGCCGTTACTGACACCACAGATGTCCATGGCGGCAGTGCCGAAACGGTCGGCAAACGTCCAGCAGCCAACCAGACCGGGTTCACCGCCGCTCAGTGGCGTTCGTATGTAATGGCGCACCGTGCTGATATCGAGTGCCACGTTCCACAGGCTTACATCGTTGACGACAGCGTTGAGCGAGTTCGTGCTGGCCGTGCCGCCCACGGTATAGGCCACGCCGGCAGCCGTTGGTGTGCCCGAAGGTGCATTGGTGGTGGCCGCCGTGGCCATCAGCAGGCCATCCACATACAGCACGAGGGTGCTGGCGTCGTAAGTGCCGCTCAAATGTGTCCATTGATCGTAGGCCAACGGGGCGGACGAAGCGGCATTGACCCCGTTTATGGAAAAAACCGGACAGTTGTCGGCAAGGATCAGGGTGAATACGACAGGGTCATCACCGTTAACCGTCTGCATGATGATTTGAGTTTGCAGGGGCGTCGGCGGCTGGATCAGTTTGATCCAGAGTTGCACTGTCATCGTTGTGGTCAGCGGCGTGGTCAACGCAGGAATAGAGACGTAGCCATCGGTTGCGGCGATGAACTGAACCGCACCGACTTTTTCGCTTGCCACATCATACACACCCGCAACGTGGTGCCACTTGCCGGTATCGAGCGCAGCCGAGGCCTTGACGGTGACCAGTTTCTTGGCCGTGCCGTTGTTGGTCGTTACTCCAAAGGCGGGCTTGCCGTCGCTGTCGACGTAGAGCTCCCATTGCACATCGCCCTCGTCCGCTTTGGAGGCGATGGTTTGGCGAATAGCGTTCGAATCCAGCTTGATCCAGCCTTCCACCGTCAGCGCATCGCCAGTATTGAGGCTGTCGTCGTTGCCAATATCCAGATAGCGCTCGCCCGACAACGCTATGCCGTAGTCGCTGCGGTAACTGGCGGCAATGTGTGTCCATGCGGACAAGGGTATGGACGGTTTTGAAGCCTGCACCATGAGGTCGTTGCCGGCATAGACCTGGCCATCGCCGGTCAAGCCAAACGCGTACTGTGCTTGGGCAGGGCCCGCATTGAACAGCAGGATGACTGAACGAGAACTGGGGCTGATGGTAAAGGCAGCGGGATTGACCCAGGTTTCCACGCACATGTCCTTGGTCAATGCCAGCTCACCCGTATAGGTCGCCATGGCATTGCTGTCCAGGACCGTAATCATCGAACCCGGCTGCGCCAGTGCCAGGCACGCTTGCGGCGGATCGTTCACCCACCAGGTGTCCGTACCCGCCCTCACAAGAGGCAGCGGCTCGCTCGCCGGCGAGTCCTGAATCAGGGCGACATAGCCGTTATTGGCGTCTGCGTCGGGCGCGACGGCGAACAGGCATGAGCCCCGGTTCGGTGCCGGAACAGGCCCCGATTGCTGGCCTGATGCGGTTACCGTGACTGCGCTGTAGTCATATTGCAAGGTGCCCTGGGGGGCTGGCGCCGAGCCATTTGTGGCCTGCACGGCGTTGCCATTGATAACGCCACAAAATGCCGAGATCGCTCTGGGTACCGCTGGCCACACTTCGGTGTAACCGGTATAGCTTTTCAATGTCACGGTCGCGTGTGCAGGGTCGGCACCTGCTGCTATTTGAACGCGCTGCGGGCTCGGCGCCGTGCTGTTCATCGCACTGCCCGTCTGGCGGGCGGCAAAGCGCACTGTGCCGACCTGGGAGTTGGTACTGAGCGTCGGGTCTTGCGCCAGCCATGCTGCTGCAAAAGTCGCTCTGGAGGTTACCGTGCTCAAGTGCGCCGCCATTTGCGTGGCGCCGGTGGCGGCACTGAAGTACAGGTGCACCTGACTGTCGGCACCCGCCATTAACGACGCACGCACTGTGCTTTTGGCAAAAGGAAGTATGGCAGTACAGACAGTCAATCCGTCTGCACTCCACGCAACGGGTGCGTAGGACTGAGCCGTCGGCGCCTGCGAAGCGCTCCAGAGGGCCCCCTCAAGGGTGCCGTCGGCCGCCGTACCCGTCGATGCCGCATTGGCAAATGTCGGCCAGATGTCGCTGCCGACAGGTTCGACAAGTGGCCAATAACCGACAAGGTCAGCCCACTGCGTATCGCTCGATGTCACACTGGTGCACATCCGAGAGAGGATCTGCGTCTGGTTCAGCGACGTTTTCCAGATACGCAACTCGGCGATGTCGCCGCTGAACCCGCTCGGTCCCCCAAGGGTATAGCCGCTTGAGAATACCGCAACCGACGCGGCGGTACCTTTTAAGGTGAACGGTGTTCCGTTGACGTAAATAATCGCTTGGCTGGCATCCCACGTACACGCCAGATGGACCAGAAAGCCGGGTTCCAGCATCGGCCCGCAGGCCGTGACGGTGGTTGTCCCGAATACGCTGAACGTAGGAACGCCCGCCTCCAGCGTAATCGCAAAGCGAATGCTCTCGCCTGTGCCGCTCTGCAGCACCACATCCGACCCCTGGCTGAACGTCAATGGCTTGAACCAGCACTCCACTGTCAGGGCGCCGGCCGTCAGTACGGGCAGTGGTGGAAGGGTTGCCGATGAGGCGGCAAAGCGATCGAAATGCAGCGCACTCTTCACCGTCGCAACCGACGCCACGGGCAGCGCGACCAGGGGCGGCGTCCCCGTACCGGCTATCTTGGGAAGGTAACCGGAAAGATCAATTGCGAAATCGATGGTCGCGATGGAAAAATCTGCACCGGTGGGCACTGCCAGCATCAGGCGTGCTTCTTTCTTCAGCAAGTCGTAGCGGCCGTATTCGTCTTTGAGCCGTTCCTGTTTGGCATAAACCGTTGCGCAAGGCGGCCCACTGAATGAAGTACCGCTCAACACCAGCGCGCAATCCGGAACGACGCTGCCATTGATCATTGGCGCATGGGTGAGATCGAACAGGCCGTCGGATGTACGCGCAAAAGAAAAGCAGTTCATGGCCTGGGACGTGGCGCTGTAGACAAATATCTGCCACCGGTCAGTGCCGGGTAACCCTGATGGCGTCAAGGCTACCGTGAACCAACCCTGGGTCACGCCGCTGATCGGCGTCAGCTCGGTTGTCGCCTCGATGAACGTATCGCCCTCCATGTCGGTAGAGCCGAAGGTGTCTTTTTTGTCCGCTGGAATATCAATCTTCTTGCTACGGCGATAGCGTACTTCCCAAGTGTTCGTCAGCGCATTAAGCACGTCATCGAAAACAAACCGATCGACAAGCAATGTACCGCTGGAAGACTGGCGGAAGATGTAGACGTGCTGATTATCCGACAACGCCTGAAAAGGTTCGTCAGATGCGGGCACAGGATTGGGTTTGAAGTCGAGCGTAATCACCGAACGTCCGACAGGGCGCAAGGTCGTGGGAAAAACCAGGCGTTTGAAGTTGGTCCACTGGCCCGAGCCGTCGGAGCCTGCGTCGGGCAGCAACACCGTAAACCCGATATGCCATGCCCCATCGTCAGACTGGATCGAGGACAGCACAATGACATGACCTTGGTGAACCACTGAAACCGCGTATTTGCAGGCTCCTGCAGTGGTGTCAGCCAAGGTTGACGACTCAGCAACGGATCGCTGGGCGAGGCCCGCAGCCCTGGACGCACGGGATTGGCGCTCCTCGGCTGCGATCAGTCGACCACCATCGATACGTTTGGGCGTGCGCGCACCTGATCTCATTGGAGTTCCTTTCCGCGTATGTCGAGTCCATGACCTTATTCACTTCGATGCTGACCTGAAGAACCTGTCAGCAAACCGAAACAGCAGTTTGCGCAAGTTTTTCGATGCGGCGAATCAGGGCTGTCGATCACACTGGCGGTTCATCGTGAAACGCTCAGTGCGTCAAGTTCCGGGAGTCTAGGTTGGGTCATCAGGCTGTCAAGGCGGGGGCAGCGTGCGGTGCAACAGGTCTTTGCGCCCGGCAGATGTCGCGCATGGCGCCTAAGCTCATGTAAAACCACGGGCTTCTGCGCTGGAGAAATCCGAGCAGATCGCCGATAGTGGCACTTTGGAATACCGCCTATGCCAAAATGATTGGTGCACGACCCTGCGAGCTCCGTTCCCCTGCCCACCACGGAGGCCACCCTTGGACTATTTCGCTGCCCTGACCGCTTTCGTCGAAGCCGCTGAAGGCAACAACTTTTCCCGCGCCGCCGAGCGCCTGGGCATCAAGGGCTCCACCGTTTCACGCTACGTGAAGGACCTCGAGCAGGACCTGGGCATCGCGCTGTTCAATCGTTCCACACGCACCCTGCATCTGACCGAAGGCGGCCAGACGTTCCTGACGCACGCCCGCAGAGTGCTCGATGAACTGGAACACGCCAAGGCGGCGACGTCGGCGCTGAACCAACACCCGCGCGGATTATTGAAGCTCAACCTGCCGCCGGCCTTTGCCCGTCATCATATCCTTCCGGCCTTGAACGACTTTCGCCTGCGCTACCCGCAAATCAGCGTCGAGCTGATGCTGGATAACGCCCAGGTCAATCTGATTCATGCCGGGGTCGACCTGGCCATCCGCATCGGCACGCTGGCCGACTCCACATTGAAAGCGCGCAAACTCTGCGACGGCCACTACCGCCTGGTGGTCAGCCCGGCATTTGCCCTGCAGCACCCGCCGCCTTCGACGCCCACCGATCTTGCCGGTGTGCCTGCGGTACTGGGCACGCATTCGGTGAGCGATATCACCTTCGTCGCCGACAGCCGGGTAGCGTCGTTGATGCACGGCGACTGCATCCGGATCAATGACCTGGACGCGCAACTGATCGCCGCGCGCCAGGGATTGGGCTTTGCGCTGTTGCCGGACTGGCTGGTGGCGCGCAGCCTCAAGGCCGGCGAGCTGGTGGTGTGGCTGCCGCAGTGGCACATCCAGGGCGTCGAGCGGGCGTTTGCCGTGTGGTTCGTCTACCCGCCCAAGCGCATCGTGTCGTCCAAGGTCCGGTGTTTTATCGACTTTATCGTTGAACGCCTGGGCGAGACATCGGACTGGGCCTGATTCAACTGAAGCGAATATCCAGGGCGCGCAGGTAAGTTTGCAGCCCCGCGTCCTGAATCGGGATCAGGAACGCTTCGGTGTCGGATTCGTTGAAGTGCGCATGCCAATACCCGGGCGGCGTCACGAAGGCGAGGCCAGGTGCCCAGTCGACCCGCACCGGGTTGCGAATCTGCCCGTCCGGCTCCAGCTCCGTTCCCACCAGGGAGTAGCAACCCGGCGGGCAATCAATGATGAAATCCAGGGCGATCGACTGGTGCCGGTGGGGCTTTTGCACCGAGCCGGCCGGCAGGATTCCATACATCGCCCACAGCACGTGGGTCACGGTGCGTGTCTGGGGAAAGTGGCGGTTGCCCAGCAGGATACTGATGCGGCTGCGGTCCTGGGCACGCGGATCATCGGCGGCTTCGCGCAGCTTGGCGTTGGCCAATGCCGCCGGGTACAAGGTGGGCGTGAAGCGATCGGCGCTGGCGGTCACGCCCAGGTAACGCAATAACGGTTCATCGTGCACATAGTAGAGACGCGCATCCTCGCTGGCGCTGAACTGCGCCGCCTGCAAGCCAGGCAGCGCGATAAAGCAGCCCTTGGACCATTCAATCGAGAACTGGCCCTGAACCACCCGGCCCTCCCCGGCGATCACGTAGAACACCTGCGAAGTGGCGTTGGGCCGCAGGTTGAGCGTATCGCCGCGATTAAGCCGCATGAAGTTCGCGCACAGGCCCGGCCCGGTCGCCGGGCCTTCACATCCCAGGGCGTCGCTGAGGTCCAGCGGTACCACGCGCGACGGGCCGCTGTCGTACAGCGAGGCGGGAAAGCTGTGGTAGGGAATGCGCGGGATGAGATTGGCGCTGATGGGATTGGCCGCCTTGCTGTACTCGAAGTACTCGGCGTCCACTTGATTGACAGCGCTCAGGGCGGGATCGAATTCACGGTTCATCAGGCTCACCTCAGTCAGGGCGGGTTGCGCAGCACGCTTGAATGCTGCGCGGATGACTCGACTATAGGCGTGGCGCGCCCACGGATTAATCCCTGGATCCGCACAGCAGTTATGCCAAATGGGGCGGTGACTGTTGCGCGTTCACGGCACCTGACTTAACGCCGCGAAAACCGTGGAACGTCCAACCCCAGACTCTCGCGCAGCGTCGTCCCTTCATACGCGGTCCGGTAAACGCCGCGCTCCTGCAGCAACGGTATGACCTCCCGGGTAAATCGAGCAAATTGCTCCGGGTGCCCGATGTAGATATTGAACCCATCCACGGCGTGGGCCTGCAGCCAATCCGCCATTTTCTGCGCGACTGTATCGGCCGTGCCCGTGAAGGCTCCCGGACGCAGTTGCCGACCAAACTCCACCGCCTGGCGCAGCGTGAAGCCTTTCTCGCGGGCCTGGTCGGCAATGCGCTTGGCTGCAGTGAAAAAGCTGCTGCGCGCAGCCTCCAGGCTTTCTTGAGGAAATGGCGCATCGAGGTCGTACTGGCTGAAGTCATGCCAGCCGAAATTACGCCCGAACTCTTTCAGTGCCAGCTCGAAACTATGGTCGATCTGATGATAATGCTGCTCGATTTCGCGGGCGTGTGCATCGGTGTCGCCGACATAGACCTCGGCCCCCGGCATGATCAACAGTTGTTCCGGGTCACGGCCTGAGGCCACTGCCCTGCCCTTTATATCCCGGTAAAACGCCTGGCCCTGCTCGATGCTGGCGGCATGGGTGAAGATGACGTCGGCTGTCGCGGCGCCCAGGTCGCGGCCTTGCTGGGAATCCCCGGCCTGGAAGATCACCGGCTGGCCCTGGGGTGAACGCTGGATATTCAGCGGGCCGACCACTGAAAAGTGTTCGCCCTGGTGATTCAGGCTGTGCAGTTTGCTCGGGTCGAGAAACTGCCCGGTGGCACGGTCGCGCACGAAGGCGTCGTCCTCGTAGGAGTTCCACAGCCCCTGCACCACCTGCACATGTTCGGCCGCGCGGCTGTAGCGCGTGGTGTAGTCGTAATGCTCGTCACGGCTGTAATTGCCGGCGGTGCCGGCGTCGCCGCTGGTCACCACGTTCCAGCCGGCCCTGCCTTTGCTGATCAAGTCCAGGGAGGCCAGGCGCCGCGCAACGTTATAGGGCGCGTTGTACGACGTCGTCAGCGTACCGACCAGGCCGATATGCCGCGTGCTGACGGCCAGTGCCGACAACAACGTCAGCGGCTCCAGGCGATTGAGGTAATGGGACGGTGAGCCCGGGGTGATGAATTGGCTGTCGACGATAAAGATCAAGTCGAACAGCGCCGCCTCGGCCTGGCGTGCGATATCGATATACCAGTCGATGTTGACGCTGGCGTCGGCGGGCAGCTGCGGATCGAGCCACAGGTTGTGGCGGCCCGGCCCACCGCTGCCCATGGTCAAGGCGCCCAGTTTGAGCTGTCGTTGGGTCATGTCAGAGGAAGTCCTTGGGGTGTTCAGGGCTGTGTTTGCGCGACGGCCGGCTGCAGGGCCGCGCTGAAGGATGAGTCGAACAGGCTGGCGGCAGGGAACGATTTGACCAGGCCCTGGCCGGCGAAGAAATCCACGGTCTTTTGCGCCTCGACAGGCGCCTGGGCGCTCAGTGGCTCGAGGGTGGTGCGCGCCCGGGCAAACCAGACGCGGGCGATATCAGCGTCGGCGCGGGTGCGTTTGGCCCAGGCGTCGGCGTAGGCATTGGTGTTGGCCGGGCTCTGACGTGCCCAGTCGCGGGCTTTTTTCAGGCGCTGGAGAAAGTCGTTGATGGGTGCACGCTTGCTGTCGATCGCCTTGGCGTTGGCGGCGATGAAACTCTGCGCCGGAATCAACCCCTCGGCCGTCGCCAGTACCCGCGCACCTTGACGTTCCTGCTGGGTGACATAGGGTTCCCAGGTAGCGATGACGTCGACCGAACCGCCTTCCAGCGCATGGGATGCATCCAGTGCGCTGAGGTAGCGCAGCTCCAGGGAGCCAGGGGCTACGCCGGCCTTATCCAATGCGCTCAGCAGCAGTTGCTGGCTCCAGGAGCCTTTCCAGATGGCGGCGCGTTTGCTGGCAAGGTCCGCCAGGCTGCGGATCGGCGAATCCTGTTTCACCAGAATGGCCACGCCCGCCAGGTTTTGCCGGCTGACGGCAATCACCTTGATCGGCGCGCCCAATGCGCCCAGGAACAGCACGGGCGCGTCGCCGAGCAGGCCGATATCCAGGCTGCCGACGTTAAGCGCTTCGGCCACCGGCGATCCGGCAGTGAATTGCTTCCATTCCAGGGTGTAGGGCAGGTCTTCAAGCACGCCCGCCGCTTCCATCACGGCTTGGGCGTTGTAGCTCTGATCGCCCACCACCAGGGTTTGCGCATGCGCGCTCAGGCAGATCAATGCGGCGGCCAGCCCGGCCGCCAGGTTTGTCAGGTAACGCACGTTCGTCTCCAGATGCCGTGTAAGGCACGTCAAGTCGATCCGCGCGTGCGGTCTCGGTGATAGTCGTGGGGCTACGATGAGGTTATAAGAACGCGCTGTAAAATATCTTTAGCGCATAACCTAATTCTGTAAAATGCAGATATTGCATTTTAACCACGCATCCCGGTTGCCCCATCCGTCTGTGCTGAACGCTCAAACGTCATAAACCCCTGCCCGTCCCCGTGGTAATCTCGCGCCACCACGAATAGACATTGATCGTCACTTGACGATGACCAAAGCCAGGAAAGAACATGCCCAAGATTTCTCACTCAGCGCTGCGCCGCAACTTCCGCGAACTGCTTGCCAAGCCTATCTGTGTCGAAACCGCCTCGGTTTTCGACCCCATGTCCGCGCGTATCGCGGCGGACCTGGGCTTTGAGGTCGGTATCCTCGGCGGCTCCGTCGCCTCCCTGCAGGTACTGGCGGCACCCGATTTTGCGTTGATTACCCTGAGTGAGTTCGTCGAGCAGGCCACCCGCATCGGTCGCGTGGCGCAGTTGCCGTTCATTGCCGACGCCGACCACGGCTACGGCAATGCCCTCAACGTGATGCGTACGGTTGAAGAACTGGAACGCGCCGGGGTTGCCGCGCTGACCATCGAAGACACCCTGCTGCCTGCGCAATTCGGGCGTAAATCCACGGACTTGATTTCGGTCGAGGAAGGCATCGGCAAGGTCAAGGCGGCCCTCGAGGCGCGTGTCGACCCTGAACTGTCGATCATTGCCCGCACCAACGCCGGTGTATTGCCCACCGAAGACGTGATCGCCCGCACCCAGGCCTATGAAAAGGCCGGCGCCGATGGCATCTGCATGGTCGGCGTCAAAGACTTCGAGCACCTGGAAAAAATCGCCGAAAACCTCAGCGTACCGTTGATGCTGGTGACCTATGGCAATCCACAGCTGCATGACAGCGAGCGCCTGGCCAGCCTGGGCGTGCGCATCGTGGTGGCCGGGCATGGCGCCTACTTTGCCGCGATCAAGGCCACTTACGACAGCCTGCGCGCGCAACGCCAGCTCACCCACAGCACCTCCAACCTCAGCGCCACGGAGTTGACCCACACCTACACATTGCCGGAAAGCTATGTGGCGTGGGCTGAAGAGTTCATGGATGTGAAAGAGTAATACCGCGCCGGTGCTGATCCTGGCGATCAGCACCGGGGGCGCGCTGTTAATGGACCGGCATTATCCGACCCAACCCACCGCGGTCTTGGGAATGACTTCCGACTCGTCCAGCTTGGACGCAAACATGCTCACCGCCTGCACCGCATCGCTGGTGCTGGTGCGGATCTGCAAAATCACCGATCCGGCCTGATCGGCCAGGCTCACGCCGCGCTGCGCCCCTTCCTGGGTGGCGTTCATGCTGCTCACGGCATCACGGGTTTCATTCAGGATCATGCCGATCATCTCAGCGATTTCCGCGGTGGAGCGGCTGGTACGCCCCGCCAGTTGCCTGACCTCATCGGCCACCACCGCAAAGCCGCGTCCCTGATCGCCAGCGCGTGCCGCCTCGATGGCGGCGTTAAGCGCCAACAGGTTGGTCTGGTCGGCGATCCCGCGGATGGTGTTGACGATTGCGGTGATCTGCTCGGAACGATCGCCCAACTGCCCCACCAACCGCGCCGATGCGCCGATATTCTCGGCAATGCGGCGCATCTCGGTGGCGGTGTCCTGGATCACCTGAGTGCCGTGTTCGGCAAAGCGCTCGGTCTCGGACGAAATATGGTAGGCCCGTGATGCGCCGCGCGAGTCTTCCTCGAACTTCTCGACGCGCTCGGTGATATCGCTGGCGAACTTGACGATCTTGACCAGCTTGCCGTCGCCGTCGTAGACCGGATTGTAACTGGCCTCCAGCCACACGACCCGGCCGTGCTTGCCGAGTCGTTTGAACTGGCCGGTGAAAAACTCACCGTTGTTCAAGCGACGCCAGAAATCGGCGTATTCACTGCTGTTGATCAGGCTCGGCTCGCAAAACATCCGGTGGTGCTTGCCTTTGAGTTCCGCCAGCGAATAGCCCATCACCTGCTGAAAGTTGGCATTGGCGTCCAGCACCTGGCCGCTCAAGTCAAATTCGATGACCGCCATCGCCCGGTCCAGTGCCGCGAGTTTGCTGCGGGTGGCGGCTTCCTGCTCGACCTTGGCGGTGACATCCAGCGCGTACTTGACCACCTTCAGCACCTGCCCGCGCTCATCCAGCAGCGGGTTATAGCTCGCCTCCAGCCAGATGGTCGCGCCGCTGCTATGCATGCGTTTGAAGGTGCCGGAGACAAACTTGCCGGCGCGCAGGTCGCTCCATAATTGAGCGTAGGCCGGGCTGCCGGTGAGGGCTGGGGAGCAAAAGTCGCGATGGGTCTTGCCGGCCAACTGGTCGCGGCTGTAGCCCAGGGTATTCAGAAAATTATCGTTGGCACGCAGCACCTTGCCGTTGAGGTCGAATTCGACGACGGCCATGGAGCGTTCGAGTGCAGCAATCAGTCCTTTGTACTCATTGACTTCGACCGTCCTGGCCGTCAGCTCTTGTTTGAGTTTCGCGTTGAACATGATATTGCCCTCAGCCGTGCAGAGAATTGTTCTCTAACTCGCTATCGGCGCGGCCTTGAGCGACTTTACCTGGCGCAAAACTTTCTTTTTTGACGTCAAAAAACTACTGACGGCCACCGTGACCCGCAGGCCCTCAATCGTTAGACTGCCCGGCAACGTTTACGCCAACGCGAGAGGTTTTCATGGCAAACCACGATCTACACTTCACCCCTGACCCGGATGCAGAGTCCATCTCATCCGACGTGATCGGTTTCAACGGCATCCTGGTTTCCACCCAGATCCCGACCCACCCCGATGGCAGCCTGGAACTGGGCGATATCACGGCGCAAAGCGAATGCACCCTGCAAGCGCTGAAAGTCGCCCTGGAAAAAGCCGGCAGCTCCCTGGACCGGGTAATGCACCTGACCATTTACCTCACCGACATGGCCGACCGCGCCGCGTTCAACGATGTGTACAAGCGCTTTTTCGCCAAACCCTGGCCGGTACGGGCGGCGGTGGGTGTTGCGGAACTGGCCGTCAAGGGCATGCGGGTTGAAGTCACCGCGATGGCCGCCAAGGCCTGATACCTGAGCATGCTGTAGCAAATGTAAGAGGGGAGCTTGCTCCCGTGACGGCCGGACAGCCAACACATATTTACCTGAAGTTCCGAGATCCAAATGTGGGAGGGGGCTTGCCCCCGATAGAGGCGTGTCAGTTGAACAGTTTTTGACTGATGCGCCGCTATCGGGGGCAAGCCCCCTCCCACATTTGTCATGTATTGCCAGGAGGCCCGGGCTGACAGCCCTATGGTAGATGCCGGTCAGGCATTTCACAGCTACAATGCGCGCCTCGACCGTGACAAGCCTGACTAAAAAAACTATGTCCTTGCCCAAGCATCACCTGGAATTGCTCAGCCCCGCCCGCGATGTGGCCATCGCGCGCGAGGCTATCTTGCATGGCGCCGACGCCATCTACATCGGTGGGCCGAGCTTCGGCGCCCGTCACAATGCGTGTAACGAGGTGAGCGATATCGCTCAACTGGTGGAATTCGCCCGTCGTTACCACGCCCGCGTGTTCACTACAATCAATACCATCCTGCACGACAACGAGCTGGAGCCGGCGCGCAAGCTGATCCACCAGCTCTATGACGCGGGCGTGGATGCGTTGATCGTGCAAGACCTGGGCGTGATGGAGCTGGATATTCCGCCCATCGAGCTGCACGCCAGCACCCAGACCGATATCCGCACCCTGGGCCGGGCCAGGTTTCTCGACCAGGCCGGTTTCTCCCAGTTGGTGCTGGCCCGCGAGCTGAACCTGCAAGAGATCCGCGCCATTGCCGACGAGACCGATGCGGCCATCGAGTTCTTCATTCATGGCGCCCTGTGCGTGGCATTCTCCGGGCAGTGCAATATCTCCCACGCGCAGAACGGCCGCAGCGCCAACCGTGGCGACTGCTCCCAGGCGTGCCGCCTGCCGTATACCTTGAAGGACGATCAGGGTCGCGTCGTCGCCTTTGAAAAGCACCTGCTGTCGATGAAAGACAACAACCAGAGCGCCAACCTGCGCGCGCTGGTCGAAGCCGGCGTGCGTTCGTTCAAGATCGAAGGCCGCTACAAGGACATGGGCTATGTGAAGAACATCACCGCCTACTACCGCCAGCGCCTGGACGAGATCCTCGAAGACCGCCCGGACCTGGCCCGCGCCTCCAGCGGGCGTACCGCGCATTTCTTCCTGCCGGACCCGGAAAAAACCTTCCACCGTGGCAGTACCGACTACTTTGTCAGCGACCGCAAGATCGACATCGGTGCCTTTGACACCCCGACCTTCACCGGCCTGCCGGTGGGAGTGGTAGAAAAGGCCGGCAAGCGCGACTTGCAGGTGGTCACCCACGAGCCGCTGTCCAACGGCGACGGTCTGAATGTGCTGGTCAAGCGTGAAGTGGTGGGTTTTCGCGCCAACATCGCCGAGGCCAAGGGCGAATTCGAGGAAGACGGCCAGAAACGCTACCGCTACCGCGTCGAACCCAACGAGATGCCGGCCGGCCTGCATCAGTTGCGCCCCAACCATCCATTGAACCGCAACCTGGACCATAACTGGCAACAGGCGTTGCTCAAGACCTCGGCCGAGCGCCGTATCGGCTTGTCATGGGTCGCGCGCCTGCGTGAAGAACAGTTGGACGTCACCGCCACCAGCGAAGAAGGCATCAGCGCCAGTGTCACCCTGCCCGGCCCGTTCGGCGTGGCCAACAAGCCGGAACAGGCCCTGGATACGCTGCGCGACCTGCTGGGCCAGCTCGGCACCACCGAGTACCACGCCACCCATATCGAGCTGGATGCGCCGCAGGCTTTGTTCATCCCCAACTCGCAACTCAAGGCGTTGCGCCGTGAAGTGATCGAAACCCTGACGGCGGCGCGCATCAAGGCGCACCCGCGTGGCGGGCGCAAGGCCGAGACCACGCCGCCGCCGGTGTACCCGGAAGCGCACCTGTCGTTCCTGGCCAACGTCTACAACCAGAAGGCCCGCGACTTCTACCACCGCCACGGGGTGAAGCTGATCGATGCGGCCTTCGAAGCCCACGAAGAAACCGGCGAAGTGCCGGTGATGATCACCAAGCACTGCCTGCGGTTCTCGTTCAACCTGTGCCCCAAACAGGCCAAAGGTGTTACGGGCGTCAAGACCAAGGTGGCGCCGATGCAGTTGATCCATGGCGACGAGGTACTGACGCTGAAGTTCGACTGCAAACCGTGCGAGATGCACGTGGTGGGCAAAATCAAGGGGCACATCCTCGGATTGCCGCAGCCGGGCAGCGCGGTGGAGCATTTCAATCCGCAAAACATTATCTTTCAGGGCACGCACTGACCCTCGGTAGGAGCGAGCTTGCTCGCGAAGAACGTAAGGACGCCGCGTATTAACCCGATGCGCTGCGTTATCGTTAACGTTTTTCGCGAGCAAGCTCGCTCCTACCGAGGTTACGGGGCCACCACCAGCCCCGCTGCAACCCCGCCGCCGCCAGCAGAATCGCTGCCACACCCAGCCATTGCAGCCATCCCAGGCGATGCCCGAACGCGATCCAGTCGACGAAAATCGCCGCAATCGGGTAAATGAACGACAAGGCGCCGGTCATTGCGGTCGGTAGCTTCTGTATTGCCCCGTACAACAACACATACATCAAGCCCGTGTGCACCAGACCCAGGGTCGCGAGCGCCGCCCAGGCATCGGTCGATGCGGGCAAACGGTCCCAGGGCACCAGAGGTGCGAGCAACACCGCGCCGGTGGTCACCTGGATCAACGCCATCAAATGCGGCGGCACCGCCTTGAGCCGCTTGATGATCAGCGCGGCAACCGCGTACAGAAAAGCCGCGCCCAGGGCCAGGGCGATGCCTGCCAGATAGTCGCCGCCGCCCTGCTGCTCACCATGGGCCGTGACAATCGCCAGCATGCCCAGGAACGCCACGCTCAGCCAGGTGATTTTGCGCAGGGTGATCGGCTCACCGAGAAACACCGCCGCCAGCATCACCAATAGGAACGGCTGCACGTTATACACCGCCGTACTGATAGCGATTGAAGCGCGCGAGTAGGATTCGAACAGCAGCAGCCAGTTGCCGACAATGGCCACGCCACTGAGCACCGCCAGCCCGAGCCTGGTCCAACTGAGCAGGTCCAACCTCAGGTAACCGAGCAAGGCGCACACCAGCAGCAGTGCCAGCGCCCCAATCACACAGCGCCAGAACACCACCTCGATCACCGACACGCCGGACACCAGCACAAACCAGCCGATGGTGCCGGAGATCAGCATGGCGGCGATCATTTCCCACATTCCGCGACGGATGGCGGTATCCATAATTGATGCTCCTCAAGTGAGGCTCAATTATGGCAATCTGGCACGCAGCCGCACCAGCGACTAAAAAAGGTTGGAACCTCCAATCACCTTTATTAATTAGGCCAATCCCATGATTGACACCATCGACCAGCAACTGATCGCCGCCTTGATGGATGACTCGCGCCTGTCCCTCAAGGCCCTGGCCGGCATCACCGGGCTGTCGTCGCCAAGTGTCGGCGAACGCTTGCGCCGCCTGGAAGAACGCGGCGTACTGACCCACTACACCGTCGACATCGACCCCAAACACTTCGGTTACCTGCTGCAGGCCATCGTGCGCATCCGCCCCCTGCCCGGCAAGTTGCAGGAAGTGGAACGCCAGATCCAGGCGATCCCCGAGTTCACCGAGTGCGACAAGGTCACCGGCGAAGACTGCTTCATCGCCCGCCTGCATGTGCGCACCATGGATCAGTTGGACAGCCTGTTGGACCGAATCAACGGGTATGCCGAAACCAACACCGCAATCGTCAAGAAAACCCCGGTGAAACGGCGGTTGCCGCCGCTGACCGACTGACGGACAGCACACCGCACAAACCTGTGGGAGGGGGCTTGCCCCCGATGGCGGGGTGTCAGTCAGCACATCGGCGACTGACACACTGCTATCGGGAGCAAGCTCCCTCCCACATTGGATCTGTTCCAGCCGTCGATTCAATCCTGAAGGGCTTTCGCCGCCGCCAGCAACCCCTGGAATTTGCGATAGCGCACCGCCAACACCGGCTGCTGCCGTACATCAGGCACATACCGCGCCTTCACCGGCATCCCCCCCGCCAGCAAATCCGCGCCCTGCCCGATGGCCATGAATCCCAGCTTCGCCGCCCCAATGCACGCGCTCAACTCGCTGCCGTGCAAGGTGTAGATCTCACGTTGCAGGATATTCGCCAGCAATTGCGCCCAGTACGCACTGCGCGCCCCTCCACCGACGAGCGCAAAGGACTTGACCTCGACGCCGGACGATTGCACCGCGCGCCAGGCGTCGAGCAAGCCGAAGCCCACGCCTTCCATCACCGCATAGCCGAGCATCGCCGGCGTGCAGTCGTGGCCAAGGCCCAGGAAGCCGCCGCGCAGCAAGGGGTCGTTATGGGGCGTGCGCTCACCCGCCAGGTACGGCAGGAACAACGGAGTGGACAGCGGCGCCCCTTGCTCGATGGGCAATTGCGCCTGCACCTGGTCCAACAGCGTTTGCTCATCCGGCATGCCGGTCAGGCGTGTTACCCAGCGCAGGCAACTGGCACCGGCCAGCATCGCGCCCATCGTGTACCAGCGTTCGGGCAGCGCATGGCAGAAACTGTGCACGGCGCTGGCCGGGTTGCCGGCGGCGTGATCGGTAATCGCCACAATCGCCGCGCTGGTGCCCAGGGTGATAAAGCCGTCACCGGCGTTGATCGCACCGATACCGACCGCCGCCACCGGGTTATCCCCTCCGCCACCGGCAATGACGACGTGCGGCGACAAGCCGAGCCCAACCGCCGTCACACAGGCACTCGCGCTGCCGCCCTCCACCAGCCTGGGCATCTGCGCAGGGGTCAGGCCGGTGGTGTGCAGCATCGGCGCAAACCATTCACGTTGCGCCACATCCAGCCACAGGGTGCCGGCCGCATCCGACATCTCGCTGATCCGCTCGCCGCTCAGGCACAGGCGCAGGTAATCCTTGGGCGAAAGCACGCAATCAATCGCGTTGAACACGTCGGGTTCATGCTGTTGCAGCCATAGGAGCTTGGGTGCGGTCAACCCGGCCATCGGCAAGCTGCCCGTAACCTCGGCATGCTCGGCGCCCAGTTGCTCCGCCTGCAATACCGCGCGGGAGTCGTCCCACAGAATGGCCGGGTACAACACGCGGTTGTCATCGCCGAGCAATACCGCGCCGTGCATCTGCCCCGACAGGCCAATACAGGCCACGCGGGCAAACGCCGCATGCCCACGCAGCTGTTGCAGCGCCTGCAAGCACGCGTGCCACCAGTCTTGCGGCGCCTGCTCGGACCAGCCGTCATGGCGACGCGAGACGCTCAAGCGCACGCCCGCGTGGGCCAGCACGTTGCCGTCGATGTCCATGAGGATGGCTTTGAGTTCCGAGGTGCCAAGGTCGATACCGAGGGAAACAGGACCGCTCATACGTGGGATTCCAATCAATCACAGCCACAGGAATTGCGCACATGCAGGCGAGGCGCCAGGCGCACGCTGTGCTTGGGTGCAGTGGGGGTCGCCATGCGGTGCAGCAACAGCTCGACGGCGCGTGCGCCCAATTGCTGGACCGGCTGGGCGATCAGGGTCAGGCGTGGCAGGAAAAAGTCCGCCCATTCGAAATCATCGAAGCCGACCAGGGCCATTTGCCCCGGCACGTCGATGTGCGCATCACGCAGGGCCTGCATGGCGCCCAGGGTCATCAGGTTATTGCCGGCCATGATGGCGGTCGGCGGCGCGGCCAGGCTCAGCAGTTGCACGGTAGCCTGGCGTGCCGGCTCGGTGTTGGAGCCGCCGTTGACCAGCAGCTGCGGATCGAACCCCAGCCCCGCCGCCTGCAATGCCGCCTGGTAGCCCGCCACCCGCTCATCGGTGGTACTGAACCCCGCGCGCCCGGCGATAAAGCCGATGCGGCGGTGCCCATGGGCAATCAGATGCGCGATCAGCGCCTGGGTAGCCTGGCTGTTCTCCACCCCGACCTGATCGAACTGCTCACTCATCATGCGATCCACCAGCACCGCAGGAATTGCATTGGCGCGCAGGTAATCCAGGGCCAGCGAGCCGTTCGACGGCGCCAGCACAATTCCGTCGACCCGCCGCTGATGCAGCGCGGTGACTACCCGCAATTCCTGCTCCGGGTCGTCATGGGTGTCGACGAACAGCATCATGTAGCCGTGCCTGGCGCACGCGGTTTCAATCGCGTGCACCGTCTCGCTGAAGTAATGGTTGGACAGCGCCGAGATCGCCACGCCAATGGTGCTGGTGCTCGACCGTGCCAGTGAACGCGCCAGGGTGTTGGGTGCGTAGCCCAGCGCCTGGATCGCCTGCTGCACCGCCTGCACCGTGGCCGGGCTGACCTTGCGGGTGCCGTTGAGCACATGGGACACCGTCGACGTCGACACCCCGGCCCTGCGTGCCACGTCATCCATGGTGACCATGGCGCTATCCCCTCGGCTCAACGACTCAGTGTTTGCTCGACCAGCCGCTGTAGCTGCCCACGTTGTCGCGGGTGATCAGTTTTGGCGTGAGCAAGGTCACCGCTTCGGCCGGGGCTTTATCGTTGAGCAGGTCATTGCCCACATCCACGGCGGTCTGGGCCATGGCCCACGGGTCCTGGCTGGCGGAAGCCTGGATCTGGGTGTCGGTCTTCAACGCGTTCTCGATATCCGGCGCGCCGTCCACCGAGGTGATGATGATGCCGCTGCGCTTGAGTTGCTTGGCCGCCAGGTCGCTGCCGATGGCTTGCGGATCATTGATCGCGAACAGGCCGTCGATTTTCGGGAAGCGCGTCAGGTAACCCTGCATCGCGTTCAAGCCGCCTTCACGCGAGCCCTTGGCGTCCTGGTCGTCGGACAGCACCTTGATTTCCGGCGCGCCGGCCAGCGCGGCTTTGCAGCCCTTGACTCGGTCGGTCACCGCGGTCACTTGCGGGCCGTTCTGGATGATCACATTGCCTTTGCCCGAGAGTTTGTCCACCAGGTATTGGCAGGCCAGTTTGCCGGCCTCGACGTTGTCGGTCTGCACCGTGGCGTTCACGCCCTTGGCGTCCACGTCCACCGCCACCACGATAATCCCGGCATCCCGCGCTTTCTTGATCGCCGAGGCCATGGCGGAGGGGTCGACGGCATTGATCAGGATCAGGTCGACCTTGGATGAAATGAAGTTATCAACCTGCGCAAACTGCTTGCTCAAGTCATAGTCGGCCGACACCGAGGTGACCTTGACGTTGGGGTTCAACGCCTTGGCCCGCGCCGTGGCGCCATCGGCCAGCGTGACGAAATACGGGTTGCCCAGCGAGCCCATGCTGATGCCGAGGGCCTTGAGTTCACGCGCCTGCACGGCCTGGGACATCAGGGCTGCCAGGGCAATCAGCGGAAAAATACGTTTGACGTTCATGCGGGTCTCTCTCTTGTGATTGTTATAGGAGTCAAATCAAGTGCGCGCACCGGACTGGCGATAACGATCCAGCGCCACCGCGCCGATGATCACGATGCCTTTGATGATGTACTGCCAGATATCCGATACCCCCAGCAGCACCAGGCCATTGGTGAGCACCGCGATGATCAGCGCGCCGATCAGGGTGCCGCCGATGGTGCCGACGCCGCCGGTAAAGCTGGTGCCGCCAAGAATCACCGCGGCGATCGCATCCAGTTCATAGGACTGCCCCAGTTGCAGGCCGTTGGCGGCGAACAGGCGCGAGGCGCTCATCACCGCACCGAGCCCGGCCAACGCACCGGACATGGCATAGACGAACAGCAGCACCTTCCACACCTTGATCCCCGACAGCCGCGCCGCTTCCGGGTTGCCGCCCACCGAATAGATCTGCACGCCCATCACCGTGCGGCGCAGGATGAACCATGACAGCGCCACCACCGCCACGGCAATCACCACCAGCCAGGGCACACCGAGGATCGAGTCATTGCCGATGAACGCAAACGGCAAGTCGGGGTTGAACACGGTCTTGTCGTCGGCCAACAGCCTTGCCAGGCCACGCATGGCGGTGAGTGCGCCGAGGGTGACAATGAACGGCGGCAACCGCATGAAGGCGATCAACCCACCGTTGACCAACCCCAGCAACAGGCCAAAGCCAATCCCGGCGGCGATGCCGAACATGCCGAACTGCGGCGACATCGACGCCTGCAGCGCCACCACCGCCGACGCCGCCAGGATCGCGCCGACCGACAGGTCGATGCCCGCCGTGAGAATCACGAAGGTCATGCCGGCCGCCAGCACCACATTCACCGAGGCCTGCTGGGTGATGATCGACAGGTTCTGCATCGTCATGAAGTTCTCGCTGGCCAGGGCGAAGCCCACCAGCAGCAACACCAGCACCGGCAACATGCCCACCGTGCGCATCAGCTCGCGTACGCGCTCAGCCTTGCCCGTCGTTGTTGCGCTATTGAATTCAGCCATTGGCAGCCACCTGATCGCCACCGGTGGCGAGGTCGATAATACGTTCCTGGGAGATGACGTGACCGGAGGCCCCGCCGACTTCAGCCACCAACTGGCCTTCGCGCATGATCAGCACACGGTCGCAGGTGCCGATGATTTCCGGCAGTTCGCTGGAGATCACCACGATGCCGACACCCGCCAGGGCCAATTGATTGATGATGCGGTAAATCTCGGATTTGGAACCGATGTCCACGCCACGGGTGGGCTCATCCAGAATCAGTACATGGGGCTTGACCTCCAGCAGCCGCGCCAGCAACACCTTCTGCTGATTGCCGCCGGACAGCGCGCCCACGTTGACCTTGCCCGAGGCCACGCGAATCGACAGCGACTGGATGGCGTCATTGGCGCGCTGTGCGCCATGGGCGCGATCGAGCACGCCACCGGCCCGCGCATCCGGCACACAGGCGCACACATTGATGTTGTCGGCCACGCTCATGTCCAGGAACAGGCCCTGGGCCTTGCGGTCTTCGGTGAGGTACACCACGCCGGCACGAATGGCGTCCGCCGGGGTGCGCAGTTGCGTCACCGTTTTGCCCACCACTTCCAGGGTGCCGCTGGTGCGCGGGTCGGCGCCGAAGATCAGCCGCGCCAGCTCGGTGCGCCCTGCCCCCACCAGCCCGGCAATGCCCAGCACTTCACCGGCATGCAGATCGAAACTGCAATTGCGCACGCGCTTGCCATCGGCCATGTCGCGCACGCGCATCACCACGTTGCCGGGGTTATAGGCGGCGTGTTCCTTCTTGTAGAAACCGGACAGGTCGCGGCCCACCATCATCTTCACCAGCACATCGGCCGACAGCGCCTCGCGGGTCAGCTCACCGATATACTGGCCGTCGCGCAGCACCGAGACCCGGTCCGACAGCTCGTAGATTTCGGCCATGCGGTGGCTGATGTAGATGATCGCCAGGCCCTGGCTGCGCAGCTGTTTGATCAGCGCGAACAGACGGTCGGTTTCACGGGAGGACAGCGGCGTGGTCGGTTCGTCCATCACCAGGATCCTGGCATGGGCATGCAGGGCGCGGGCGATTTCGACCAACTGGCGCTCGGCAATCGACAGGCTGCTGACCTGGGTGGCGCCGGTGAATTCGGCGCCCAGGCGTTGCAGCACCTCCACGCAACCGGCCTGCATGCCCTTGCGGTCGATGGTCCAGCCTCGGCGCAGTTCGCGGCCCAGGTAGATATTCTCGGCCACGCTCAGGTTCGGGCACAGGCTCAGTTCCTGATAGATCACGGCGATGCCGAGGGCTTTGGCGGTAGCGGGGGTGAAGCTGGCGACGGGTTGGCCATCGATGCGGATAACGCCACCGGGATCGGCTTGGTAGGCGCCGGAGAGGATTTTCATCAGGGTGGATTTGCCGGCGCCGTTCTCCCCCATCAAGGCGTGGATTTCGCCGGGGTAGACCTTCAGGCCGACGCTTTTGAGCACGCGCAAACCGTTGAAGGTTTTGCTGATGCCCTGCATCTCAAGCAAGGGTTCAAGGCTCATGGATGAGCTCCTGGATTTATTGTTTTTGTTGTCGAGTGCTGCCGACTCTAGTTCAGATACATTTGCTTACGCAAGCGCTTGCGTTGCCGTTTTTGCGCAAGGTGAAACGTTTCATCAGCGGAGAAACACGTAAATCATTGAAATGCGGGCGCTATTGCATCGAAAGGCTGCACTCGGCCATCAAAACGCCATAATCTCTGCTATTGTCCAACGAACTCATCTCCTCCTCATCGCGTCCGCGCGATCTTCTGTGAGCATGTTCTGCGCCATCGCGCTATGCCGATGGCACGCTTGAAGTTCACGGAATGCCTGGCAATGGACACCCCCCTACCCGACCCGCCCCAATCACGCGCCGAAAAAATCGTTGAGTTCAAGCGCCAGAAAACCTTGCTCAAGACCGGCGCGCTGCAGGATGCGATCTTCAACAGCGCGTATTTCTCCAGCATCGCCACTGACGAAAAAGGCGTGATCCAGATCTTCAATGTGGGCGCCGAGCGCATGCTCGGCTACGCCGCTGCCGATGTACTCAACCGCATCACCCCCGCCGACATCTCCGATCCCGCCGAACTGATTACCCGCGCCGCCGCCCTCAGCCTGGAACTCGACACGCCGATCACGCCAGGTTTCGAAGCCCTGGTGTTCAAGGCCTCCCGCGGCATCGAAGACATTTACGAACTGACCTATATCCGCAAGGACGGCAGTCGCTTGTCGGCCATGGTCTCGGTGACCGCCCTGCGCAACCGCCATGACACGATCATCGGCTACCTGCTGATCGGCACCGACAACACCGCGCGCAAGCAGGAAGAAGCCGAGCGCAAAGGCTTCGAACGCGCCCTGGAAGAAAAGAACCTGGAGTTGGAACATGCCAACCACATGAAGTCGGAATTCCTCGCCACCATGTCCCATGAACTGCGCACGCCGCTGAACGCGGTGATCGGTTTTTCCGAGGCGCTCAAAGACGGGCTGGTAGGCGACATGAGCGAGATCCAGCGCGAGTACATCGGCGACATCTTCACCAGCGGCCAGCATCTGCTTGCGTTGATCAACGATATTCTCGACCTGTCCAAGGTCGAGGCCGGGATGATGGACCTTGAACTGGAAGCCGTGGAACTGGCCGGCCTGTTGGCCAACAGCCTGTTGATCGTGCGTGAAAAGGCCGCCCTGCAACGCATCCAGTTGACGCTGGACAACCCGCAGGATTTTGGCTGGCTGCAGCTGGACCTGCGCAAGACCAAGCAGATCGTCTACAACCTGCTGGCCAATGCGGTGAAATTCAGTGAGCACGGCAGCACCGTGACGTTGGTGGTGCGTGAAGTCAGGCGCGAACAGGTCGGCCTGATCCCCGGCGATTGGCCGGTGCAGGGTTTTGTCCTGCCGCCCGGCAGCCACCCGGCATTTCTCGAGCTGAGCGTGAACGACACCGGTATCGGCATCGCCCCGGATGACATGAGCAAGCTGTTCAAGGCCTTCAGCCAGATCGACAGCAGCCTGGCGCGCAAATTCGAAGGCTCCGGCCTGGGCCTGGCGATGGTCAAGCAATTGACCGAGCTGCACGGCGGCAGCGTGGCCGTGGCCAGCCGCGAAGGCCTGGGTGCGCGTTTCGTGGTGTGGCTGCCGCTGCACCGCATTCCGGAGGCAGCATGGCCGATATCCTGATCATCGAAGACAACGAAGCGAATATGCGCCTGGCGCGCCTGTTGCTGGTAAGCGCAGGCCACAACGTACAGTGGGCGGCGGATGCCGAAAGCGGGCTGACCCTGGCCCGCGCGCAGCAACCGGCGCTGATCCTGATGGACATTCAGCTGCCAGGCATGGACGGCCTGGCCGCGACCCGCTTGCTCAAGCAAGACCCGCTCACCGCGCACATCCCGGTGATCGCCCTGACCGCCATGGCCATGAAGGAAGACCGGGAAAAAACCCGTCTGGCCGGTTGCGATGCCTACGTCACCAAGCCCCTGCGCTACAAGGAACTGTACCAGGTGATCGACACCCTGCTGAACCCGACCATCACACCTCCCGCATGAGTCCTCTCCATGGCCAGCTCACCCGCAACCCTGTTGATCGTTGACGATGAACCCCAGATACGCAAACTCCTGGAAACCCTGCTGCAGCACGAGGGTTACCAGACCCTGAGCGCGAGCAACGGTGAAGAGGCTTTGCAACTGGTGGCGCGGCAGCCGCCCGACCTGATCCTGCTGGACATCATGATGCCCGGCATGGATGGCTACGAGGTGGCCACCCGGCTCAAGGCCAACCCCGTCACGGCGAACATCCCGATCATCATGCTGTCGGCCTTGAGCGAATCCAGCGCACGGGTCAGCGGCCTGGAAACCGGCGCCGAGGAATTCATCAGCAAGCCGGTCGAACGCGTCGAGCTGTGGCTGCGGGTGCGCAACCTGCTGCGGCTCAAGGCCCATGGCGACGAGCTCAAGCAACACAGCGCAATGCTCGAGCAGCAACTGCAACAGCGCAGCGGCGACGATACCCAGATGAACGTGCATGATCTGGCCCGGCAAGACCTGGAGCACGCTCTGCGCGAGGCGGTTGAGCGGCAGGCATTCGCCCTGCACTACCAGCCCAAGGTCGAGCTGGCGGGCGGCGAAGTCTGCGCCCTGGAGGCTTTGCTGCGTTGGGATCGGCCAGGCTACGGCGCGGTATCGCCGGCGGTGTTCGTGCCGATCCTGGAAAGCCTGGGGCTGATCGTGCCCGTGGGACGCTGGGTGATCGAGCGCGTGTGCGAACAGATTGCCGCCTGGCAGTCGAGCGGCCTCGGCGCGATTGAAGTGTCGGTCAACGTCTCGGGGCATCAGTTGATCGAGGGTGACCTGATTGCCGATATCGAGCACATCCTGGCCCACACCGGGGTTGACGCACACTGGCTGGAGGTGGAACTCACCGAAGGCTCGTTGATGGAAAACACCGAACACACCATCGCCGCCCTGCAACGCTTGCGGGCCATGGGTGTGAAGATCGCCATCGATGATTTCGGCACCGGTTACTCGAGCCTGGCGTACCTGCGTCGCTTCCCCATCGACACCCTGAAGATCGACATTGCGTTTATCCGCGAAGTCACCACCAACCCCCAGGATGCGGCGATTACCCGCACGATCATCGAACTGGCCCACAGCCTGAAGCTGCGCGTGGTGGCCGAAGGGGTGGAAACCCAGGCGCAACTGGCCTTTCTGAAAGAGGCCGGCTGCGATCAGATCCAGGGGTATCTGTTCAGCCGACCATTGCCGGTGGAAACGCTGGAGCGCTTGTTGCTGGATCGGATTCAATAAGCTTGAAAACCGTTGCCGGCTTGCGCTGCAACCCAATGCAATCACATTGAACCTGCGCCCTGCAGTGGCCCTCAAACCTGCACACACCACGGCCGCGGTACTCGTTCGATGACATTCATTCTCTGGCTGGCCGTATTGGGCGCCGTGCTGCTCATTCTCGCCCTCACCTCCTCCTACCTGCGCTGGATGCCGGTAACCACCTCGGCGGTGTGCCTGCTGTTGGGCGTCGCTATCGGGCCGCTGGGCGTGGACCTTTTGCACCTGGACGTCAAGGGCTCCGCCCGCTGGATGGAGCACCTGACGGAAGTCGCGGTGCTGTTTTCGCTGTTCGTCAGCGGTTTGAAACTGCGCCTGCCGCTCAGGCACCGCACCTGGCGCATCGCCTTTGGCATGGCCGGGCCGGTGATGCTGCTGACGATCCTCGGCACTTGTCTGGCGCTGCATTACCTGTTCGAGTTGTCGTGGGGGGTGTCGCTGTTGGTGGGGGCGATGCTGGCGCCCACCGACCCGGTACTGGCCGGCCTGGTTCAGGTCAACAATGCCCAGGACTACGACCCGCTGCGGTTCGGCCTGTCCGGCGAAGCCGGTTTGAACGACGGTACCGCCTTTCCCTTTGTCATCTTCGGCCTGATGTTCATGCAGCACGGCGGTTTCGATGGCGACTGGTTCGGCGGCTGGGTGTTGAAAAACCTGATGTGGGCGGTGCCGGCCGGGCTCTTGATCGGTTACTGGATGGGCCGTGGCATCGGGCGTGTGACCCTACGCATGCGCCTGATCAATGCCGACAGCACCTCGTCACCCAATGACTACCTCACGCTGGCGCTGATCGCCCTGGCCTATGTGAGCGCCGAAGCCGTTGGCGGCTATGGCTTCCTGTCGGTGTTCGCGGCGGGCCTGGGGCTGCGCCAGGCCGAGTTCAAATCCACCGGTTACGCCCAGACACCCGCCGAGCATCTGGCGCAGCCGGTGGTGGGCCACCTGGAGATCGAGCCTGAACAGGCCCTGCACGGTGATGTCAGCCAATTGCAGGACACGCAGATCGCGGCCGGCGTGATGATGGGCGACATGCTGGCCTTCGGCAGCCTGGTGGAACGCTCGATGGAAGTGTTCCTGGTGACCGTGCTGGGCATCGTGCTGGTCAGCCATTGGGACTGGCGCGCGCTGGCGGTGGCCGCGTTGCTGTTTTGTGTGATTCGCCCGGTGAGCGTGTTCGCCATGCCCTGGGGCAGCCTGATGGACCGTCGGCAACGCAGCCTGGTCAGCTGGTTCGGCATTCGCGGAATCGGCAGCATCTACTACCTGTTCTACGCCCTCAATCACGGGCTGATCGGCACCAGCAGCACCGTGGCGGTGAACCTGACCCTGTCGGTGATTGCGTTGAGCGTGATGGTGCATGGCCTGAGTACCCAGCCGATGCTGGTGTGGTACGAACGGCGCGCCGCGCAAAAAAATTGAATCCTGCGCCGCGCCTGGGTTTCAAACGTTCACTATCGACAGCGCGAGTCAGCAGATGAAACAGATAGGCCTACGATTGTGTGAGGAACGCCAGCGCCTCGGCTATTCGCAACAGTACCTGGCGCAGGCCGGTGGTGTGACCGTGCGCGAGCAACGCCAATATGAGCTGGGCGAAGACCTGCCGCGCGCCGATTACCTGGCGCAATTGGCCGGGCATGGGGTGGATGTGGTGTATGTGGTGACCGGTAAGCGCAGCACTGTGGTCAATATCAGCCGGCACCAGGCGCAGACCCTGATGGATAACCGCGTGGTGGGCCAGGAGGTATCGCTGGACGGCCCGCCTGAAGAAGACCTCTACTTCAAGCTCAGCGATCCCTCCGGCCCGCCGCCGGATCAGTCCTGATCTTCGGTGTTGCCGACGTCCGCCGCTTCATCCAGATCGTTGAGCGGCACCTCGGCATCGTCCATCAATGAGCCCGGGTCTTCATTGCCCGGATCGTTGAGTTCTTCGTCCAGTTCTTTTGACATGGGTGTCTCCTCTAACCGCCTTGGGTATCGATATCGGCATCGGTTTCAGGCTTGTGCTCAGGCTCAGGCTTGAAGTCCGGACTGTAGTCGTTTTCCTTGGCCTGCGGGTCCGGTGCCGGCGTCGGGTCCTTGGGGGCATCGGCGGCGGTGCCGGGAGCTGGCGCGCCGCCGTCAATCGCCGGGTCGTTGCGGTCAGTGGTCTGGGGATCGTTATCTATCGTCATGGCGCACCTCTTTGCAGGCCTGTGGGGCATCTGTACCCCGTAAAGCTAAGGCGCTGCGTTGAGGGGTGAAGTTCCGTCCGATTGCTCAGTGCAAGGGGTTATCGACCTGGATGTAGAAAGCATAGAAGCCCAACACCAGCCAGAACCCCATGAACAACCAGGGTGCGCGCATGGAAAACAGCAGCGACTTGCGATAGCCCTTGTGGGTTGACTCCCTTTCGGAAAACAACGGCGATTCGTCGTAGGCCATGCCCATCAACGGTTCACTGCGCAGCAGCTCGCTTTGCTTGTAGTGCCAGTGATCGATGATCTCGTAGGCGGCGCGAATGCCAGGCCAGGCGTTGAGCGAGCTGAGAATCCCCAGCGCGGCGAGAATCACCGGCACCACCAGGGTGAACAACTTGCCCCACTCCGGGTTCAGGTTGCCCATCCCGGAGACAAAGGCAATCACCAGGAATGACTGGGCGGTGAGGTAGGCGTCGGTGCGGTTGGCCAGGATGCTGGTTTCGTACTGGATCTCGCGACGATAGAAGTCGAGCCGGTCCTTGGGCGAACCGAAGATCTTGGCGTTGTGCTCGCTGTGGTCGGTCAACGCCGATTCCGGCGTGTTGGGCGAAATGATTCTGGGCACGACGGGGCTCCATCAGGTTTCAAGGCTCATTAGAAGAAGCGGGCATGGGTGAAGTTCAAGTTAGTCGCGCACCAAATCAGAGCACCGTGCGCCCCCCGTAGGAGCGAGCTTGCTCGCGAAGAACGCAAGAGCAATGTGTTTAACCGGATTGGCGCGTCATCGTTGACGATCTTCGCGAGCAAGCTCGCTCCTACAGAGGATTTACCGGTATCGACTGCCGTTCCGGCACACGCCTTGCTTAATCCATTCATCCGCCGGTAAACAGGAGCATTCGTTACCCCCCGACCCAGAGCCGACTCCATAAGAAAGTAAGGACCAGACCTGTTGGCACCGTCAGCCACAGGCTCATAAAAAAAGCGTTTTTTAGCGGCAGTGCCACCCAAGCAAGCTGCCAACCAAGCAAGGCTGGGCACTGACAAGGTACTGGAATGGCTCGATCTTTCTTCGATGAAATGAATGACGCAGATGGCGCATGCCGTGCGCATTATCAGGATTTCTCCCGCTGGCTGGCCAATACGCCGCCGGAACTGCTGGCCCAGCGTCGCCGTGAAGCGGATTTGCTGTTCCACCGCGCCGGCATCACCTTCACGCTGTACGGCGACGAGCAAGACACCGAGCGCCTGATCCCCTTCGACATCATCCCGCGCAGCATTCCCGCCAGCGAATGGCGCGTGATCGAGCGCGGCTGTATCCAGCGGGTCACCGCGCTGAACATGTTTCTCGCCGATATCTACCACGACCAGCGCATCATCAAAGCCGGAATCATCCCGGCAGACCAAGTGCTGGGCAATGAGGGCTATCAGAAGGCAATGGTCGGCCTGGACCTGCACCGCGACATCTACTCGCACATTTCCGGCGTCGACCTGGTGCGCGATGGCGACGGCACCTACTACGTACTCGAAGACAACCTGCGCACCCCCAGCGGCGTCAGCTACATGCTCGAAGACCGCAAGATGATGATGCGCCTGTTTCCGGAAGTGTTCGCCAGGCAGCGCATCGCGCCGGTGGACCATTACCCCAACCTGCTGCTCAAGACCCTGAAAAGCGCCAGCCGCCTGGATAACCCCAACGTCGTCGTACTCACCCCAGGGCGCTTCAACAGTGCCTTCTTCGAGCATGCCTTTCTGGCCCGGGAAATGGGCGTGGAGCTGGTGGAAGGCGCCGACCTGTTCGTGCATGACCTCAAGGTGTTCATGCGCACCACCGACGGCCCCAAGGCGGTGGATGTGATCTACCGGCGCATCGATGACGCGTTCCTCGACCCGCAGGCGTTCAACCCCGACTCGATGCTCGGCGTGCCCGGCCTGGTGGCCGCCTATTGCGCGGGCAACGTGGTGCTGGCCAACGCCATCGGCACCGGCGTGGCCGACGACAAATCGATCTACCCCTATGTACCGGAAATGATCCGCTTCTATCTGGATGAAGAACCCGTGCTGCAGAACGTGCCGACCTTCCAGTGCCGCAAGCCGGATGAACTGTCCCATGTGCTGGCCAACCTGGCGCAATTGGTGGTCAAGGAAACACAGGGCTCGGGTGGCTACGGCATGCTGGTGGGCCCGGCTTCCACCGCTGCCGAGATCGAAGACTTCCGTCAGCGCATCAAGGCGCGACCCCACGCCTACATCGCCCAACCGACCCTGAGCCTGTCGACCTGCCCGACCTTCGTCGAAAACGGCATCGCGCCGCGGCATATCGACCTGCGCCCGTTCGTTCTGTCGGGCAAGGAAATCCGCCTGGTGCCCGGCGGCCTGACCCGTGTAGCGCTCAAGGAAGGCTCGCTGATCGTCAACTCGTCGCAAGGCGGCGGAACCAAGGACACCTGGGTGGTGGAGGACTGAATCATGTTGAGTAGAACCGCCGCAGATCTGTACTGGATGTCCCGTTATCTGGAGCGCGCCGAGAACCTGGCGCGCATGCTGGAAGTCAGTTATTCGTTGTCGTTGATGCCCCACGCCGGGCGCAGCGATGGGCTCGATGAACTGGCGATGTCGCTGCTCTGCAGCGGCACCCTGGACAGCTACCTTGAGCGCCATCAGCAACTGGACGCCGAACGCATGCTGCACTTCTTCGCCCTGGATGAAGAAAACCCGGCCAGTATCTACAACTGCCTGCGCGCTGCCCGGGGCAATGCCCATGCGGTGCGTGGGCGCATCACCGCCGACATGTGGGAAAACCTCAACGCCACCTGGCTGGAAATGCGCAGCATCGCCGCCGGCGGCCTGGCGCGGCATGGCATCAGCCATTTCTGTGACTGGGTCAAGCAACGCTCGCACCTGTTTCGCGGCGCAACCTCGGGCACCATCATGCGCAATGACGCCTATCGCTTCATTCGCCTGGGCACCTTTGTCGAACGCGCGGACAACACCCTGCGCCTGCTGGATGCGCGTTATGAGATGTTTGGTGAAGAATCCGAAGAAGTCAGCGACGTGTCGGCACGCGGCTATTACCAGTGGAGCGCCCTGCTGCGCGCGCTGTCTTCGTTTGAAGCCTATACCGAGCTGTATCCGAATGCCTTGAACGCCCGCTCGGTGTCCGAGCTGCTGCTGTTGCGCAGTGACGTACCGCGCTCGCTGCATGCGTGCATCGAGGAGTTGAACCACATCCTCGCCGACCTGCCCGGCAGTTACGGGCGCACGGCCCAGCGCCTGGCGGCCGAGTTCGAAGCGCGCCTGCGGTACACCGGGATCGATGAAATTCTGGAAGAAGGGCTGCACACCCGGCTGACCGACTTCATCGACACCGTGCGCGAACTGGCGCGGGCGATACAAAGCTCCTATCTGGAAGTGGTCTAAGGCTTTTTGTAGGAGCGAGCTTGCTCGCGAAAAACTCACAGGCACCGCGTTCATTCAGGACGCACGCGTTATCGTTGACGTTTTTCGCGAGCAAGCTCGCTCCTACAGAGTACGGCGTACGACAAGCCCTCCCACAGTTGAATGGCGGTGAGTCCCTCAGGTCGTTGGCGACCACCATTTGGGCAGCAACTGCCTCACCCGCGCCTCACCAAAGCGATCATCGATCAGCATCACCACACCCCGGTCGTGCTGGCTGCGGATCACCCTCCCCGCCGCCTGCACCACTTTCTGGATACCGGGATACAAATAGGTGTAGTCATAGCCCGCGCCGAAGATCGCGCCCATGCGTGCTTTGATCTGTTCATTCACCGGATTGAGCTGCGGCAGGCCCAGGGTGGCGATAAACGCCCCGATCAGGCGTGCGCCGGGCAAGTCGATGCCTTCGCCAAAGGCGCCGCCGAGCACGGCAAAACCCACGCCCTGGCTGTGCACGGTGAACTGGTCCAGAAAGGCCTGGCGTTCAGCCTCGGCCATGCCCCGTGACTGCAGCCACAGGGCAATCTGCGGGTGCCGCTCGGCCAGCAGCTGTGCCACTTGTTGCAGGTAATCGAAACTGGAGAAAAACGCCAGGTAGTTGCCCGGCTGCGTGGCGAACTGCCGGGCGATCAATTCCACGATCGGTTCCAGCGACGCCTGGCGGTGCACGAACCGCGTGGAGATGCGCTCGACGATGCTCACCTGCAATTGCTCGGCCTTGAACGGCGATTCGACGTCGACCCAGGCGGTGTCCGTCGGCAACCCGAGCAAGTCGGCGTAGTAGTGGCGTGGGCTGAGGGTCGCGGAAAACAGCACGCTGCTGCGCGCGGCCGTCAATCGGGGCCGGATGAACTCGGCCGGCACCACGTTGCGCAGGCACAGGGTCGAGCTGCTGCGCTTGGCACTGAATTGACGCTTGCTGATATCGAAGATGAAGTGTTCATTGAACAGCTCGGCCACCTTGGTAAATTGCAGCGCCTCGAAATAGAAGGCTTGCAGGTCACCGTTAAGGGCTTCGGGGTGGTCGTTGAAATAGTCGCCCATGGCGCTGGCACACAGGCTCAGGGCCTGCAGCAGCTTGTCGGGTTTGCCCGCGTAGGCCTGATACGGCGCAAGTTGGTCCTTGTGCAGTGCATTCCATTCCCGGTTCAGGCGCTGCAAGGGCTTTTTCAGCGGTTCAGGTGCGCTGTCACGCACGGTCTTGAGGCTGTACTGATCGAGGCTGGCGCTGTACATCGAACGGGCGCGTTCGACCAGGTTATGCGCTTCGTCCACCAGCACCGCAACGCGCCACTGATTGAGCTGCGCCAGGCCGAAGAGCATGGCGCCGAAGTCGAAATAGTAGTTGTAGTCGGCCACCACCACGTCGGTCCAGCGTGCCATCTCCTGGCTCAGGTAATACGGGCAGACGTCGTGAGCCAGCGCCACCTCCCGCAGGTGACGCTGATCGAGCAGGCGAACCCTGGATGCCGCCTGGCGGGCAGCGGGCAAGCGATCGTAAAAGCCCTTGGCCAACGGACACGAGTCGCCGTGGCAGGCTTTGTCCAGGTGTTCGCAGGCCTTGTCGCGGGCCACCAGTTCCAGCACCCGCAAGGACAGCTCGGGGCTGCTGTCGTACAGCACCTGGGCGGCATCCAGCGCCAGCTTGCGGCCCGGGGTCTTGGCAGTGAGGAAAAATACCTTGTCCAATTGCTGCGGGGCCAGGGCCTTGAGCATCGGAAACAGCGTGCCGACGGTCTTGCCGATGCCGGTCGGCGCCTGGGCCATCAGGCAACGGCCGGTGCTGACCGCCTTGTAGACCGACTCGGCCAGGGAACGCTGGCCGCTGCGAAATTCGGCATGGGGAAACGCCAGGCGTTGTGCGTCGCGATTGCGCGCCTCGCGGTGTTGCATCTGCTGGTGGGCCCAGTCGAGAAACAGCGCGCATTGCTGGTTGAAGAAGCGTTCGAGGTCAGGCGCGGCAAAGCGCTGCTTGAGCAGGGTCTCGCCCTCGCCGACGATGTCGAAATACACCAGCGCCAGCTCGATCTCGTCGAGCCCCAGCTTCTGACACATCAACCAGCCATAGACCTTGACCTGGGCCCAATGCAATTGCCGATGGTTGGCGGGCTGGGCCTTAAGGTCGCCGCGATAGGTTTTTACCTCTTCCAGGCGGTTGCTGTCCGGGTCATAGCCGTCCGCCCTGCCCCGCACCTTGAGCTGCTCGTACTCACCCTCAAGTGCCACTTCGTTCTGGTAATGCGCGCTGCGCCGCGACGCCACCGTGCGATGGCCGACGATGCCTTCCTGGGCACTGGGCGACGGGGTAAAGCGCAGGTCCAGGTCACCGACCTTGGCCGTGAACTCGCACAACGCGCGCACCGCGACGCTGTAGCTCAAGCGGGCTCTGCCCAGCGCACATAGCAGACCGTGACCGGCATCTGGTACTCGCCGCAGAACTCCAGCCAGCGCAGTTGGTTGTCCTGCAGGCGGTCGCCAGGGCCCTTGACCTCGATCATGCGGTAGGTTTTCTGCGCCGGCCAGAACTGGATCAGGTCAGGCATGCCGGTGCGGTTGGCGCGGATATCCAGCAGCAGCCGCTCGAACCAGTAACGCAGGTGTTCGGCCGGCAGGCAGGTCAGGGCTTGCTCGAGCAGTTCCTCGCTGAGCAGGTTCCAGAACACAAAGGGGGACTGAATCCCCCATTTGTCCAGGTAACGCTGGCGGATGGTGGTTTTGTAGCGCTCGTCCCGCAGTTGCTCGAAGCACGCGTTGAACAAGGCGGCGCGGCGTTGCTGGAAATCTTCGCTGTGCAAGTCGGCAGGCCCGCGCTGGAACGGGTGGAAAAACGCGCCCGGCAGCGGCGCGAAAATCACGTCCCAGCACAGCAGGCCGAACAGCGAATTGATCAGGCCGTTTTCCACGTAGTGCACCGGTGCGTCCGGCTCGCTCAGATGGGCCTGCACGCAGTATTCCACCGACATCAGCGGTTGCGGCGGCGTCAGTGCCAGGTCCAGGCGCGTGACGGCGCGCGGCTTGGCCTTGGGCACCTTCGGCTCACCCAGCTTGCGCCGCAGACGCGGCACTACGCGCAGCAGGTGTTGCTGCTCGGCGGCACTTTCCGGCGCCTGTTGCGCGGCAACGGCCAACGCCAGGGCTTGTGCATAGGCCTCCTGGCGCTCCAGTACGCGGATCAACCGCGCGCGTGCGCCGGGATAGGCGCAGCCACGATAGATCTGCTCGGCCACGCCCAACTCGGCGCTGCGCTCACAGTATTGACCGATCTGGAACAGCAATTTGGCGCGGCGTTTTTCCAGCCAGGGGTTGTCGGTGTGCAGCGTGGCGATGTGTGCCAGCACCGTTTCCAGCGCCTGGCCCGCCTCGAAAGCCTGCTGGCATTGGTGCAGGAACAAAAAGCCCTCGACGTCGGCGCGGCTGCGCAACCCTCGGGATTCGGCGCAGAACGCAACCTTTTCGTAGGTGTAGATGCCCAGGTCCGCCAGCACGAACTCCGACCAGTCCTGATACAGGTTGCCGAAAAACATCAGGCGCAGGCGGTCGCACAACTCCATCACCGTCAGGCTGTAGAGCGCATCCTGCAGGTCGGGGCACCAAAGGGCGAAGCTGCGGCTCTCGTTGAACTGCGCCGCCAATGGCGCCAGCCAGTCGGATTTGCGGCCCTTGGGTTGCTCGATCCACGGCTTGAAGGCCATGAGCAGCTCGCCTTTTTGCAGCAAACCGAACAGCTCTTCAAAGCCCAACAGGCAGTGGTCCTCGACCCAACCGAACGCCAGCAGTGGCTGCATGGCCGCATGGGGGCAGCCGATTTCAAGGTAATTGAGTTTGCCCCCACGAAAATGCACGCCCTTGCGCATGACCATACGCACCAATAACGCCTGCGACGCCTGCGGCAACCTGTCGAATTGCTGAATGAACTGCAATTCGTCCGCGTCGAGCAGATCGGCATAGCGCTGCTCCAACCACATCAGCACTTGGCGGAAGTTGTGCAGGTAATACAAGGGGTCTTCGAGGAGGTTGGCCATGGTACAAAGGGATCGACTACTGGTTATGCATACAGATTGACGTCGCGAACGCTTTGTTGCAATCAGTAATAGATAAATGGCGCCTGCAACTTTTTGAAAAAAAGCGATCAGATGAGGGAGCTGATCGCGTAACATTTATGCCCCGCAGCCAGACGCTGCGGGACTTTTCAGGGTTAAAGGTAAGGGTAATGAACATGAAGAATTTGGGTCTGCCGCTGGTTGCACTCACTTTTCTGGTATTGGCCGGTTGCTCCACGCAAACCGTCGTGACGTTACAGAACGGCACACAGTATCTGACCAAGGACACACCCAACGCCAAGACCGCCGACGGTTTCTATGAATTCACCGACATCGCCGGCAAGCGTATTCGTATCAAGGCCGATGATGTAGCGACGGTGCGCAAGGAACAATAATTTCAGGCTGGCCTATATCAAATGTGGGAGGGGGCTTGCCCCCGATAGCGGTGGGTCAGCTACACATAAGCAGGCTGATACACCCCAATCGGGGGCAAGCCCCCTCCCACAGTTTTGACCGCATTCCATTCGTTAGCCGATCACAATCCCCTCCCCCGATAAACTGCTCACACCCACCAGCGTCACCGAATCAGCGCCGAAGCTGATCACGGTATCCCCGCCTACCAGCCTGGCATGGTCGCGATAATCCGTGCTGCCCTGCACGTCCGTGAATATCAGTTTGTCCGTTGCCTGATAGCCCATCACGCGATCATTGCCAAACTGCCCGTTGAACAGAAAGGTGTTATGCCCACTGCTGTCGCGGATCGTGTCGTTGCCCCTGCCGCCCTCGATAAAGTCCGCGCCCTTGCCGCCCTGGATCAGGTCGTTGCCGTGACTGCCGATGATGAAGGTATTGCCCTTGTGCGTTTCGGCATTGCGGTTGAGGTCTTGCACCCAGGTGGTGGCCCGTGCCGGGTCGGACAGGTTGGCGACGATCACCGTGGAGTCGCGGGTCATCTGTTCATAGAAGCCGGAGTCGAGAATGCGCGTCATGCCATCGCCGTAGCCGGTGGGCAAGTGCGACACCCAGGTCGGTACGTTGAGGATGGAAAACGGCAACGCGTTCCACAGCGATGACGCGTAGTGATCGTTGAAGCTGACGATATTGTCGGTGGTGGATTCATGGGGTTTGTCGTGCACGCCGAGGGACGAGGGGTTGAACGATGCGCCATCCAGCGCGCGGAACACCGGGTCATTTTCGTAGCCCACGTTCAGCACCTTGTCACCGGCGCTTTGGGTCGGTGAGGCATAGGCCACATAGTTGGCATCCTTGTAGAAGCCCGACCATTTATTGTCACTCAAGTCGGCCATGCTGTTGACCGCCAGCCCACCGAGGCTATGGCCGCTGACCAGCACATCCTGGCCGCTCAGGCCGTGGGCGCCGGCAAACGCGGCAACGTTCTCGAGCAAGCCACCGAAGGCTTCGCCGACGTAGTTTTTTGCGTAGTCCTTGGGACCGAACGCGGCGAGCAGGTCGCTGATCACATCGCCGATGGCGTCACTGATCAGGTGTTCCCGCGGCCCCGACGTGCCGCGAAAACCGATGCCGATTTCCTGCAGTTTGCCCGCGTCATCGTATTTGCCCAGCACTTCGACCTGGGCTGAGGCGTAGCCGGGTTTCTCGCCAAAGAAGGTACCCCGGTCGTCTACCTTGCCGGTGTAGCCCAGGGCGCTGGCGCTGATCGGCGTCCACCCGGCCGCGTGCACCGCGTCGAGGGCGGCTTTTTCCGAGTCGGGGTTCCAGGGGATCCCGCCAATCACCCCCTGGGCATCGGTGCCGCCGATCAAGGCGCTCACCAGCGTGGCCGGCAAACCCAGGCCCAGACCGTTGTTCTGGTAACCCACGGCAAACCCGTGATCCAAGTTGTGGTAGGCGTACAGCGTGATCGCCAGCGCGTCGGCGAATAACGTCTTGGAGCCCTCGGTCCCGAGGTTTTTATAGTCAAAGATACCCATGGCACTGCCTCTCTGTTGTTGGATTTGTCGAGAAAGCGAAAACACCTGTTAACCGTTACCTCCTGTAGGAGCGAGCTTGCTCGCGAAGATCGTCAACGATGACGCGTTCTACCTGAACAACCGCGCCGCATTTGAGTTTTTCGCGAGCAAGCTCGCTCCTACAGTGGTTTTTAAAGCGTTAGAACGCCCAGTCCAGGCTCAAACCGACGCCATGCACCTTCTCCTTGCTGGCCAGCAAGCCGTTGTAGTCGAAGTTCACCCGCGCATCCTTGCTCAGGGCCAGGCTCACCCGCGCCCCGACCAGGGCGGCATCACGCACCATCGGCGCACTTTCCACCGCGAACGACGGGCCACCGGAGGCAAACGCCAGGTGTTGCTCGGAGTCGGTGCTGCTCAGGTTGTGCTGCCAGCCCAGGGTGCCGGACACTTCCAGTTGCTGGTGATCGTTGACGTTGAAGGTTTTCAAGGCGCGCACGCCCAGGGTGCTCAGCACCAGGTCGCGGCTGTCGTCGCCACTTTTCAGCGCGGCGGCATCGCCCTTCTCTTTGAAGCTGTCCGTGTCCAGGTGCACATAGGCCAGGTTGGCGAATGGCTCAAGCGCCAGGGGTTGCAGGTTGATACGGTACGCCGCCTCGGTGAACACCTGGGTGCTGTGGGCATCGACCTTGGCTTTCTGCTTGCCGCTGACGTCGCCGTATTGCAGGTCGCGCTTCACATCGGCGCGGTGCCAGCTGTAGGTCGCGCCGCCGCTCAGGCGCCAGGCGCCGATTTCATGCCCGGCATAGGCGCCGAAGTGATAGCTGTCGACCGAAGCGCGGCTATGGGTGTCGCTGCCCATGTTCAGCGACGTATCGCTGTAGCCCGCCACCAGACCGATGCGTGTCGCGTCGTCGAGGGCACCGTCGACGCCGGCCAGCATGCCGCCGATGGACGTGGTGTAGCCCGCCGTGTCGCTGCGGCTGTCGGTCTTGCCCCAGGCCCCCAGCGCCTTGACCCACACGTTGCCACGGCTGTCGATGGCCTGGCTGGTCGCGCCCATTTCACCGTTGCGCAGCCGCTCGCCGACCGCTTCGCGCACGTAACGACTGTCGTTGACCAACGCGGTTTCCAGGGCCGGATAGACTTCGCCACTCAATTGCTGGAACGCGCCTTGTGCCGAGGCCGCCGTCGGGGCCAGCAGCAAGCTTTCATACACGCCGTTGCCCGCGCCCAATTGCTCGGCGGCTGCGGCGACGGCGCGCTGGTTCGGCGTGGCGGCCACACTGGCGAAGCTGTTGGTGCGTGCCACATCCAGCTGCACGCCGCCCGCCGCGTAGTTCAACGTGCCGCCGATGAACAGGTAATCCGGCAGTACCGCACCGAAGCGGCCGGTGATACCGCCCGCAGCTTGCAGGATGTTGTACTGGCGGCCGATCAGGCTTTGCGCCTGGGATGCGCTGAGCAAGGTCGGGCTGTTTTCCAGGGCCAGGGTCACAGTACCGCCATTGAGCGTGGCGGTGCCGCCGGCGACGATGCGGTCGCTGCTGGTGGGCGACAGTTCCACCGCGTACGTCGAGCCCGCCTCAAAGGTGACATTGCCCGCCACGTTCAGCGTGCCGATGGAGTTGCCCGGCGCCACGGTGCCGCCGCTTTTTGCCGCCAGCGAACCGATGCGCCCCGAGCCACCGACCACGCCGCTCTGGCTGACGGTCACGTCGGAGGTCACCGAGCCGTTGACCGCCAGCAACCCCTGGTTGACCAGGGTCGGGCCGCTGTAGGTGTTGGCGCCGGTCAGCACCAGGGTGCCAATGCCCTGCTTGGTCAAGCCGCCATGCCCGGCGATGTCGTTGCTCCACACATCCAGCCCGCAATGGATGTCGTTGCACACGCGCTGGGTTGGTTTGCCGACATCCACCACTGCGCCGATGCCCGGCAAGTCCGCCACGAACTGGCCACTGCCATAGGCGCCGTCGATGCGAAACTCAGCCGGAATATCCTCGGCGGTAATGAACATGCCCGGACCGTTGACTGCCTTGCCCAGGTTGATCATGCCCCAGCCATACAGCGAGTCGATGCCCGGCGCGCCAAGGTCGGTGGCGGTGGTCTTGAGCAGCGTGGAGATCTGGTCGCCACTCATGTAGGGGAAACGCTCCATCAGCACCGCCGCACTGCCGGCCACATGAGGCGCGGCCATGGAGGTGCCGTTGAAGTTGGCGTAGTCGTTGGTGAGGTTGTCCAGGTTGGTGCCGTTGATGATCGAACTGAAAATCTTCGTACCCGGCGCCGACACACAGAAACTCGCCGCATAGCCGCAGCGCGACGAGAAGGTGCTGATCACGTAGGGGTTGGCGCTCGCGGTGTCCGGGTTCTGCTGCAGGGCCGCCACCGACAGCCAGTTCGGCGCAATCTGCGGCACGAAATACGCCAGGCCCGAGATCGCGTCGGGGTTGTTGCGGTTGTAGTCGTTACCGGCGGCAAAGATGGTCAGCACACCACTGCGGGCGGCGTCGATCGCACCTTGATAAGCGCCGCCTGCAATGGTGCCGAGGATCGGCCGGATGTTGTTGAACTGCGCCTGGGCTTCATTGACCGTGAAGTTGGGGAACGCCGGATCGCGACCGCCCTTGGCGTACTGATCACCGATGCCGATACCCCAGCTGTTGTTGATGATGCGCGCGCCGCTGGCGACCAGTGCATCCCAACCGGCTTTGTACACCGCGCCATCGTTGCCCAGGATGATCCCGTCTTCCGGGCCCGGGTCGCCGTTTTCGGCACTGATGATCTGTGCGTTGAACGCCACGCCATGCATCGGCCCGCCGTCGCGGTTACCGGCCGCAATGCCGCCAACGTGGGTGCCGTGGTTGCCCAGCTTGCCGTTGGAGCCCAGGGACGGCGTGCCGTCATAGCGAAACGCATCGCCGGCCTTCACCGGGATGTACGGGTCGGTGTACTGGCGGATGCCCTCGGTGACGATCGTCACCACTTTGCCGGGGCTGGCGAATTCCGGATGCTGGGCGTACACCGGCTGGTCGAAGATGCCCAGCTTGACACCCTTGCCGGTGTAGCCGGCGGCATATGCGGTGTCGGCGTGCACGGCGCCCAGGCCCCAGTCGGCCTTGAATTCATTGCTGCGCCAACTGGCGGCGTCGCCCGGCTTGCCGGCTTCCACATAGGGTGCGGCCTGGGCGGTTTCCAGGCTTGCGAGGCTGCTGGCCAGGCAGCACAGCAGCGCGCCGTATGGCACGCGGCTCAACGCCTTGAGCGGGTAGCCCGGGCCTGTGTGGATGGCGATGGTGAACCCTGACTTGCGTTTTTTCACGGTGACCTTCCTTAGTTTTCTTATGACATTTGGAAAAATCTCGACCAGGCGCCACTGTCCTCCTGTGGGAGGGGGCTTGCCCCCGATAGCGGAGTGTCAGTCGCCGGATGTACTGGCTGACCCGCCCTCATCGGGGGCAAGCCCCCTCCCACATTCGATGTGTGGTGTGCCTTTAGAACTGCCAGTTCAGGCTCAGCCCCACGCCCTGGGTTTTCTCGCGCCCGCCCAATTGGCCGTTGTAATCCAGATTGACCCGTGTTGACGGGCTCAGCGCCAGGCTCGCCTGCAGCCCTACCAACGCGGCGTCGCGCAGCAACGGCGCGCTGCGCACGGCAAAGGACGGCCCGCCGGCGACAAACGCCAGGTGTTCCTCGGATTCCACCGCCGTCAGGCTGTGTTGCCAGCCCAGCGAGCCGGACAGATCCAATTGTTGATGGTCGTTCAGCGCCAGGGTTTTCAGTGCGCGCACGCCAAGGGTGCCGAGCAGCGCATCACGTCGGTCATTGCCACGCTCCAGGGCCGCCGCAGCGCCTTTTTCGTGGAACGACTCGCTGTCCAGGTGCACGTAGGCCAGGTTGGCGAAGGGTTCCAGTGCCAGCGGTTGCAGGTGAATGCGGTACGCGGCTTCGGTGAACAACTGCGCGGTGCGGGCCTCCAGCTTGGTCTTTTGCTTGCCGCTGACCTCGCCGTATTGCAGGTCACGCTTCACATCGCCGCGATGCCAGCTGTAGGCACCGCCCACACTCAGGCGCCAGTCGCCCAGCTCACGCCCGGCATAGGCGCCGAAGTGGTAGCTGTCGATGGACGCCGAGGAATGGGTGCCGCTGCCCATGTTCAATGAACTGTCGCTGTAGCCGGCGACCACGCCGACGCGGGTCTGTTCGTCCAGTGCACCGTCGACACCCGCCAGCAAGCCGCCAAGGGAGGTGGTGGAGCCCGCCGTTTCACCGCGCGTATCGGACTTGCCCCAGGAGCCCAGGGCCTTGAACCACAGGTTGCTTTCACCCGCCACCGGCACATGGCGCAGGCGCTCGCCCACCGCGTCGCGCAGTTGGCGGCTGTCGTTGATCAACATCGCGCCCACGGCCGGGTAGATTTCACCGGACAGTTGCTGCAAACCCTGTTGCGCCGTGGCCACCGAGTCCGATTGCAGCAGGCTTTCATACACCGGGTTGCCCGCGCCCAATTGCTCGGCGGCCGTGGCGACGGCGCGCTGGTTGCGGGTGGCGGCGACACTGGCGAAGCTGGCGTCATTGCGCCCGACGTTCAGTTGCACGCCATTGGCGGCGTAATCCAGCGTGCCGCCGAGGAACAGATAGTTGGGCAGCACCTGGCCGAACTGGCCCTGGATACCGCCTGCCGCCTCAAGAATCGAATACTGCCGGCCGATCAGACTTTGCGCCTGGCTC
Source organism: Pseudomonas orientalis (assembly GCF_001439815.1). Lineage (GTDB taxonomy): Bacteria > Pseudomonadota > Gammaproteobacteria > Pseudomonadales > Pseudomonadaceae > Aquipseudomonas > Aquipseudomonas orientalis. Next base: position 709,399 of record NZ_JYLM01000002.1, read on the forward strand.
TGACTCAATAACGTCGGGCTGTTTTCCAAGGCCAGGGTGACCGTACCGCCGCCCAGCACGGCCTTGCCGCCGGCGACGATGCGGTCGCTGCCGGTGGGGGTGAGTTCTACCGCATAGGTGGAGCCCGCGCCCAGGTTCACATCCCCGGCTACCTGCAAGGTGCCCACCGAGTTCCCCGGCGCCACCCGCCCGCCGCTGTTGACCGACAGTGCGCCGATCCGCCCGGAGCCGCCGAGGGTGCCGCTGTCGTTGACCGTCACCGCCGAGGTCAAAGAACCGTTCACCGCCAGCAGGCCGCCGTTGACCAGGGTTGCGCCGCGATAGGTGCTGTCGCCGCCGAGCACCAGGCTGCCCGCGCCGGATTTGATCAGGCTGCCTGCGTACACGCGGTTCGCCGCCGCCTGATCGCGCGCGCTGCCCACCGCGTAGTCGGTCTGGTCCTGCTGGCTGGCGCCGGCGCCCACGCCGTTCTGCCAGCCCTTGTCGAGCAGGGTTTGCTGCCAGGCGCCGTGCTCGGCGCGGTCTTCGGCCTGGCGCTGGAGCAGCGCCTGGTCGGAGATGCCGTTGCTCCACACATCGGCCTGCCCGGGCGCGAGGTTCACGTCCATTGCGCCCAGCAACTGCCCCGGCCCGTGCATCGCCCGGCCCAAGTCCGGCACGCCCCAGCCGATGATGGCGTTGGGGGCCTGGGTGGGCGAGCCGTCGAGTTGCGTGGCGGTGGTCAACAGCACCTGCAGCGCCTGCTCGTTGGTCATGTACGGATAGCGCTCCATCACCAGCGCCAGCGCGCCGGTGGCATGGGGCGCTGACATCGAGGTGCCGGATTTCACGCCATAACCCCCGTCCGGGATGGTGCTGTTGATCAGCGCACCCGGGGTGGAGATACACCAGTATTTGGCGATGCCGCATTTGTTGTACTTCTGGTTGTTGGCCCTATCCAGCCCCGACACCGCCAGCCAGTGGCCTTCCAGTTCCGGCTGAAAATACGGCAGCGCCGAACGCACGCTGGCATTCGCATAGCCGCTGTTGCCGGCGCTGAACACGTTGATCACGCCGGCCTTGGCCACGTCCGCCGCCGCGTCCAGCCAGGTGCCGCGGTTGTAGTGCTGGGCGTAGGCGACGTGCAGGTCACCCAGGGTCTGGTAGCTGACATCCTTGGGCTGGCTGCCCCAACTGTTGTTGATGGCGCGCACGCCGGAGTCCACCAGGGCGCTGTACACCGCTTTGAAGTACTTGGGGTCCGGGGTCGGGCCGAACAGGAAGCTGTCGTTGGCGTTGGTGTTGCCGACGTAGACCTGAGCGTTATACGCCACGCCATGCATGCCCACGCCATCGCGCGCCGCGCCCATGGTGCCGGTGACGTGGGTGCCGTGGGAGTCGTTGTTCGGGTTGAGCGCGCCCGTGGTGCTGAAGGCACTGCCATCGACGTACGTGCCGCTGGCGGTGACCGGGTGGAAGCGCTCTTTGGACGCTTCGGGGTGATTGGCGTCAAACCCTGAGTCCAGCGCGCCGATCTTCACGCCATTGCCGCTGATTCCGGCGGCATAGGCTTCATCGGCCTTCATACGGCCCAGGCCCCAATCGCTCTGGTACTCGGCGGAACGCCAACTGGCGGGGTTACCCGGCTGGCCGGTTTCGGCGTATTGCGCCTGTGCCGCAACGGACAACAGCAGCAATGAACCTGCGGTGAAGGGTTTGAACCGTGGTGAATCCGTGATCATCCGTACACTCCTGTTTTATTGTTATGTCTTGCCCCTACCGCGTTCTCTCCGGGCCGAAGGCTTCGTCCACCTTGGCCAGGTCGGTGTCGCGCAGGTTGCCCGCGTAGTAATGCAATTTGGTCCAGGCCATCAGGTAGTCGTACCGCGCCTGGGCCAGGTCGCGGCGGGTGCTGTAGAGCTGCTGCTCGGCATTCAGCGCATCGAGGTTGACCCGCTCGCCGCCGAGGATGCTTTGTTTGGTCGACACCACCAGCGCCTCGGCGGAGGTCAGGGCCTTCTGATAGGCGCGCAGCTTGCTCACCCCGGACAGGCATGCGCTGAACTGGCGGCGCAGTTCGATCAGGGTTTCGCGGGTCTTGCCTTCCAGTTCGTACTCGGCCTGCTCCATGGCGCGGCTGGCCTGGCGCGTGGAGGCCGAGATGGCGCCACCGGCATACAGCGGCAGGCTGACTTCGACGCCGATGGTGTTGGTGTCGTAGCGCTGGTTGTAGGTGTTGCCGCTGTCCGATTCCTGCTTGCGCGAACTGGCGTAGGCGGTAATTTTCGGCAAATGCCCGGCGCGGTTGCGCTCCACTTCATAGCGCGCCACTTCCAGGGACTGGCGCTGCGAGGCCAGCACCGGGTTGTTGGTCAGCGCCAGTTCGTGCCAGGTGGCGTAGTTGGCCGGGCTCAGGCTGAACGCGGCGAAGCTCTGGTTCAGCGGTGCCAGGTCGTCGATGTTGACGCTCTGCACACCGATCAGCGCGCCCAGCTCGCGCAGCGAGGCATCCTGCTCATCCAGGGCCTGGATCTCTTCGGCGGTGGCCAGTTCATAGCGCGATTCAGCTTCCAGGATGTCCGTGCGCGTGCCCTCGCCTGCCTTGAACAAGTGCTCGTTCTGCTGGAACTGCCGCTCGAAGGCCTTCTTCTTGGCGCGGGCGATGTCGATCTGGTCCTGGGCGAACAACGCCTGGGTGTAATAGCTCAACACCCGCACCAGCAGTGCCTGGCTCTTGTCGCGAAAGCTCTCGTCGGCAAACAGCGCCTGGGCCACGCCCTTGCGGTAGTTGGCATAGGCTTCGTAGTCGAACAGCGGCTGCTGCAGGCTGAAGGTGGACCCGTAGCTGTTGTAGTTGCGGTCGTCGCGATAGCTGCCGCCACGCCCGTCGGGCAGGTGCGCTTCGGAATTGTTGCGGCCCTTGTTGTAGTTGTACGACAGCCTCGGCAACAAGCCGGCACGGCCGATGGTGCGGTTTTCCAGGCCGGCGTCGCGCTCCTTGATCGCGCCGAGGAACACCGGGTCATTGCGCAGGGCTTGCTCGTACACATCGAACGGGCCCATGGCGGCGTGCGCGCCGGCGCAACTGAACAGCAAGGCGATGAGCACAGGCTTCATGTTCATTCCTCGGTCAACGCGGAGCCGGCGCGATCGAGCAGCGGCTTGAACAGGTAATTGAGCAGCGAGCGTTCGCCGGTGCGCACGAACATCTCGGCGGGCATGCCCGGCTTGATCACCAGGCCGTGGAGCGTCTCCAGCGCTGCCTCGCTGACGGTGGTGCGCAGCACGTAATACGGCGCACCGGTCTTTTCATCGAGCATCTGGTCGGCGGAAATCAGGCTCACCTCCCCCGGCACACGCGGGGTGCGGCTCTGGTTGAAGGCGGTGAAGAGGATGTCCACCGGCAAGTGCGCGCCGACCTTGTCCACAAGGTGCACCGGCAAGTGCCCTTCCACTTCCAGGCGCGTGCCCTGGGGCACGATTTCCAGCAAGGTTTCCCCGGCCCGCACCACGGCGCCCTCGGTGTGTACGCCGAGGTTGACCGCGATGCCATCGGCCGGTGCGTTGATTTCGCTGTGCTGCAGGTCGAACCCGGCGGAGGCCAGTTGCTGCTCCAGGGTCAGGCTGCGCAGTTGCGCGTCGGCCAGTTGGCTGCGCACTTCCTTCTGATATTCCTCGCTGTGCTGCTGCAATTTGAGGCGCGATTCGACAATGCCCTGTTCGACGCGGCCGCTCTCGCCGGCGTTTTGCGCCAGGTCCTGCTGCACCTGGGACAGCTGGCGCTGGTAGTCCATCAGGCGGTTACGCGGGATGTAACCGTTGTCGGCCAGCGGTTGCAGGCTGCTCAGTTGGTCACGCAGGGATTGCGCCTGGGCGGTCAGGTCGCTGCGGGCGCGACGCATGCCGCTCAACTGCGACGTGGCGCCATCGATGCTCGCCCGAATGCCGGCCTGCTCACGGGCAAAGGCCTCGCGCCGGCTGCTGAACAGTTGGCGCTGGCCTTCGAGTACCAGCGCCAGGGCCGGGTCGGGATTGTTGCTCAGTTGCGCAGGGAAGCTGACGCCGGGCAGGTTGTCACGCTCGCTCTGCCAGCGGGCGGCGCTGGCCCAGGCCATGCGGTACTGGGCCTGCAGCGATTGCACGTCGGCCTGGTGCTGGGTCTGGTCGAGGCGAAACAGCGGCTGGCCTTGTTTCACCACCTCGCCTTCACGCACCAGTATCCGGCTGACCACGCCGGGGCTGAGGGTCTGCACGGCCTTGCGCTTGCCCGACACCACCACCGTGCCTTGCACGGGAATCCCTTGATCGAGCGGCGCCAGGCTGGCCCAGAGGAAAAATCCGCCGGCGCCGACCACGGTCAGCAGCCAGCCCATGCGTACAAAGAAGCGCGCCTCGTGTTGCTCGTAAATCATGCAAGTATCCTTACTGCTTGACGCAAAACGTGTAGGAGCGAGCTTGCTCGCGAAAAACCCGCAGGCACTGTGTGTATCCAATCGGAGCACGTCATCGTTGACGACTTTCGCGAGCAAGCTCGCTCCTACCACCGGTTTTTTCCCTGGGTGCTTCGTGCTGGCCCGACAACGCGCGCAGCACTTCCTGGCTCGGTCCGAACGCCTGCAACTGGCCCTCGCTGAGCACCAGCAACTTGTCGGCCTGGGCCAAGGCGGAGGAACGGTGCGTCACCAGTACCACGCTGCTGCCCTGGGCCTTCATCTGCACGATGGCGCTGGCCAGCGCCGCTTCGCCGACGGTGTCGAGGTTGGAGTTGGGTTCATCCAGCACGATCAGGCGCGGCCCGCCATACAGGGCGCGGGCCAGGGCCACGCGTTGCTTCTGCCCGCCGGACAGACCGCCGCCGTTGTCGCCCAGCAGGGTGTCGTAGCCCTGGGGCAGGCGCAGGATCAATTCGTGCACCCCGGCCTGTTGCGCGGCCTTGACCACCCGTTCCGGGTCGGCCTCGCGAAAGCGCGCGATGTTGTCAGCGATGCTGCCGCTGAACAGTTCGATGTCCTGGGGCAAATAGCCGATATGCGGGCCGAGGTCATCGCGGTCCCAGCGGTGAATATCCGCGCCGTCCAGGCGCACCGTGCCGGCCAGGGTCGGCCATACGCCTACCAGCACGCGGGCCAGGGTGGATTTGCCCGAGCCCGAGGCGCCGAGCACACCCAGCACTTCGCCCGCCGCCAGGTTGAAGCTGACGTGGTGCAGGGTCGCCAGGCGTCGACCGGGTGGGCCGGCGCTGACCTGCTCGAAACTGACCTGGCCCTTGGGCGCCGGCAAAGCCATCTGCTCGGCTTGCGGGGGGAACTCGCGCAGCAATTCGTCGAGGCGCTGGTAGGCCAGCTTGGCTGAACTCCACTGCTTCCACACTGCAATCAGTTGGTCGATGGGGCTGAGTACCCGCCCCATCAAAATGGAGCCGGCGATCATCATCCCGGCGGTCATATCGCCCTTGATCACCAACAAGGCGCCCAGCCCCAATACCAAAGATTGCAGGCACAACCGCAAGGATTTGCTCAGGGAGGTGATCACCGAACCGGTGTCGCTGGCCTTGTTCTGCAAGCCCAGGAACTGCGAATGCACCGCGAACCAGCGCTGGCGCAGCGCTCCGAGCATGCCCATGGCCTGGATGGTTTCGGCATTGTGCAAATGGCTGGTGGCCAACTGCGTCGACTGCTGGGAAAAACCGGCGGCGTCGCCCAGGGGCTTTTTGGTCAGGTACTCGTTCAGGCAGGCCAGGCCGATCAGCAGCACGGCCCCCGCCGTCGCCAGTATGCCAAGCCACACGTTGAACAGGAAAATCACGAACAGGTAGATCGGAAACCAGGGCGCGTCGAAAAATGCGAACAGCGCGGGCCCCGTAATGAACTGGCGAATGTGGGTCAGATCGCCCAGGGATTGCCCGGCATGCCCCTGCCCGCGTTGCAGGTTGCGTTCGAATGCGGCTTTGTAGACGCGCAAGTTGAACCGTCGCTCCAACTGGCTGCCGATGCGGATCACCACAAAACTGCGGACAACTTCCAGCAGGCCAATAAAGACAAAGAACCCGACGACCATCAGCGTCAACATCACCAGGGTGGTTTCGTTCTGGGAGGACAGCACGCGGTCGTACACTTGCAGCATGTAAATCGATGGCACCAGCATCAACAGGTTAATCAAGGCGGTAAAACAGCCAACGCTGATCAAGATGCTCTTGTATTCACCCAGCGCCTTGAACAAGGGCGCAACGCTGTGGGGCTTGGCCATATCTTTTTATCTTCCCTGAACCCGGATGACGCGCAAATAGTTGCCCAACCCCTGATAAGGAGCGGTCAACTAACAAATGAAGTTATAAGCTTATAACTGGAAACTAAGGCGTGCGCCGCAATGCAACTACGCCACCGGATTTAGTGCGGCCCTCATATTCGCCTTCCTTCTGGCGATTCAAGTGCGTGATCCCGCTGCCTTCGGCATTCATCAGCCAGATACCGTCCGGGGTGGGCGACCAGGTCAAGGGCTTTTCACCCAGCCATTGCGCCACACACGCCACATCGCCGCCCAGGCTGTTGGCCTGCTCTTGCAGGTCCAGCGCACACACCTGGTCACCCTGGTGCAACTGCCAATGCCCCGCCAGCTGCGCGGTACTGGGTAAAACAAGACTGCTCGCCATTGCATGGGCTCCTGCCGACACGATCAAAAGGGTCAACCACTTGGAAAAACGCTGCATCGTTTGGCTCCATCCTGGAACGCGGCGCCGAAGCGCCGCGCCTTACATCACGCCACGATGTCGCTGGCAGCGGCCTGGCCCACGGTGGTGACGAGGAAATCCGCCACGCCGTGCCCGGAGAAGTCCACGGCCAACGTACCCAGGTTGGTACCTGAGGCGTAGGACAGAACCGCGTCGCCGGCATGCCCGGTGAAGGCATTGACGAAGGTCACGCCCGCACCCTTGGTGATACCGGACAGGTCGATCTTGTCCGAACCCGAGGTGAAGTCAAAGATCTTGTCCGCAGCCCCTGGCTTGGAGTCGGAACTGGCACCGTACACGAATGTATCGCTGCCGGCGCCGCCCCACAGTTGGTCCGCACCGCCACCGCCGTAGATGAGGTCGTTGCCGGCCCCGCCCTTGATCAGGTTGGCCGCCTGGTTACCAATGATCAGATCGTTACCCGCGCCACCGAAGGCGTTCTCGACCGTCACGCCCTTGGCAATCGACACGTTGCCCACCAGGCCGCCAACGTCGGAGAACGAGGTGGCATTGAGGTTGATCTTCTGGTTCTGGGTAAATCCGGAGAAGTCCAGGGTGTCATTGCCGCCACCGTCCCATACCGAGAACACCAGCTTGTCGGCATTGGAGGTGGCGCTGAGGAAATCACGCCCGGTGTTGGAGTTGAAACCGTAGGTGGTGTCACCGGCGCGGGTATTGAGGTTGGCACCGTAGAGCTTCTGGATCGCGGCGATGTCGTCGATCAGCGGACCGGAAGCGTACGCCTCGACCCCGCCTTTGCTGAAGTTCTGGTTGGTGTTGCTCTCGCTCCAGTAACTCATGAGGCTATAGCCGCGCGTGTCCTGTCCATAGGTCGCGTCGTTGTAGGTCGGGTTGCCGTTCCCGGCGTTGTAGTCGCCAGGGTGAGCCAGGCCCAGGGTGTGGCCGATTTCGTGGGTCAGGGTCTGCCGGCCGTAATTGTTCAGGTCCGGCGTCTTGTTCGGCGTGTAGCTGTTGTTGGTCAGGTACCACGAGGTGCCGTCGTAGCCTGCGCCGGTGCCGGGCAGGTAAGCGAACGCCGCCGCGCCGTCCTGGCCACCGCTGTAGTTGCCGAAGGTCATATGCCCGTCGCCGCCGGAAGCCTTTTCGGTAAAGGTCACGTTGGCCACATCCGACCAGGACTGCATGGCCAGTGCGGCCTGTGCTTTCTGCTGGGCGTTGAATTGGCTGAAGCCGGAGATGCCATGTTTGTTCATGGTGCTCTGGGTAGCCGAGGTGAGGAAGGTGTAGGTCAGATCGATCTTGCCGTTGCCATCAAAGTCCCGGTAGGCGGCGCCATCCCGCAGCAGTTGGGTGGCTGCCTGGTCCACGCTGTAGGACGGTTTGCCATTGACCGTGAGGTTGCCGCCACGGTCATACAAGTGGCTGAAGCTATCGATTTGCGAGTAAGCGGTGCTGGCTTGCGCGGCAGATACAATAGCCTTGTCTTTTACTTTTGACATAAACGTACTTCCTTGTTTGCAAGTGCATCAGTCTTTGTTCGATAGGAACCTCGCGGGCGAGGATAGTCCTATCACTCACCTCTTTTGAAGGCGTAAGAAAACTGACACAACTTGAAATCTTTCGTCTACACATATTTCCGCAGGCACAAAGAGGCCGAGCTTGAACTTGAAGAAGTCGCGCGCAGCGTTTGTTGGGGACTGTCGTGTTTGCGTAGCCAAATAGCGCGAAGGGATATTTAAATATTAAATACAAGTAAAGCTGTTCTAGTTGATCGACTCACTTGAATACTGGATCCAATACATTGTCACGGTGTCAATGGCGAGATTAAAGAGCCACTACTTGAACTATTATATGCCGCTGTCCCCTTTTGCCGGGGCATACTTGAGCTATGCCGTCGATAAAAGCGGCATTTGAATAGTGGCCTTTTGCCAAATCCGCAGCATGACCTGATCCAGGTCAATCTGTGTTGAAAGAACCGCCGAACGGACCTTAAAAAGTCGCCTGCCACTTGCGAACGAATGCTATTTTGAATGCTCGACACCAGGGCTATTGAAAGGTCCTGGCCCCTGCCGCGAGCTAAAGGAAGCGCTCAATGAACAAGGTGGGCAACATGAACAAAGTGACATTCCCCAACGCGTGCCAGCTGATGCGCTGGCATTTTCATCCGATGGGCTTCGAAGGGAGCATGGACGCCCCCGGCAGTATGGTGGCCCGCCTGTTCGATCGGGCCAGCGGCGAGACATTGATCGCTATCGCCGGCATTCCCTGCGCTACCGTGATGAATGCTGCCGATGTGGAGCGCATCATCGAGGCGGTGGAGGCTGAGCTTGATAGTTTTGTGCCGCCGTTGTTGTTGCAGGCCTGATCATTGCGACAGACCGGTGAATTCCATTGTGGGAGGGGGCTTGCCCCCGATAGCGGTGGGTCAATCAACATCAGTGTCTGCTGGGCCGACGTCATCGGGGGCAAGCCCCCTCCCACATTTAGATCGCACTCAGGCCGATTACCCGCGTTGATCGTCGAAGAACGCTTTCTTGCCGTCGACCCGCTCCGACGCCCTTGGCACATTCACCGCCTGGCCTTCGGGCTTTTCCACATACCAGTAGCAGTGGCTTACCGCGCGCGTGATGCCGACGTAGGCCAGGCGCAGCAATTCGTCTTTTTGTGCATTGTCGTACGCCTCGCTGTCGCCGTCCTTGCCCAGCCCCGCCATGCGGTAGACCTGGTTCTTGTAAGGCGAACTGGTGAGGTGCTGGCAGTCACCCAGTAAAAACACCGTGTCCGCCTGCAGGCCCTTGGCGCTGTGATAGGTCAGTTGCTTGAGCCTGCGCGCCTGGGGCGGCAAGCTCGAATCCAGATTAACTACAGCTTGAATATGCTCCTGTATCAACAGCTTATCGCTGCTTTTTCGATACAGCATCAAGATCGTATCGCCCTGCTGATAGTGCTCGAGCAACTGCCGCGCCAGCGCCGCGTCGTCGCGCTCGAGCACTACCACGGGCACCAATGGCTTAGGCTCGCCACTGGCCTTGGCCTTTTTACCGGGGATGGCTGGAGCATTGCGTACGATGTGCTCGGCAGCATCGATGATGTGCTGTTGGCTGCGGTAGTTCTCGGCCAGCATTACCCGCGTGGTGCTCGGCGATACAAATTCCTTGTTGAACTCCATGAAGTACTTGGGCGAACTGCCGCGCCAGCCGTAGATCGACTGCCAGTCATCCCCCACGCACAGCAACGATGAGCGCTGCGCCCCACGCCCCACATGCATGGCCGGGCCACGGCTGCGGATTTCGCGCAGGCTGGCGCGGATCCACGAGACAATCTGCGGCGATACGTCCTGGAACTCGTCGATCATCAGGTGCGACATCGGCCGCAGCAGTGAATCGCCGAGCAGCTTGAGGTTTTCCGGGGTGTTTTCGCCGAACAGCGAGAACATGCGGTTAAAGGTCATGATCGGCGGCGATTGATCAAGCAAGTGATCTTCCAGGGCTTTCCAGAAAATGCCCAGGGCCTCGAAGAACAAGCGGTCCGGGTCGTCTTTGGGAAAGCTCATGCGGCCCACGGCGCTGGGCACATCCAGCCCGAGGTTCTCGATAAAGCCGGCGGCCATCACAAAACTGTCCAATAGCGGCGCTGAAGCAAGCTCACCCTTGACCTTGTAATCAAACCCCGGCCCGGCGGTGGCATCGTCCGCGAGGCTACTTAACAACTTCCTTGAAGACTCATAACTATCCAACCATATCAATGGCTTGCGGCAGAAAGCTTGAAACAACGTGCGCTTTACCGCCCACTCCGCGCGCACTGACAGCTTTGAATTGGACCGGCTGATGTGGGCGTTTTCCCGCGAATCGAAGCCAAGCACCACCCAGGCGTCCAGCTCGGGGATATAACCATGACAGTGAAATTGCGCCCCATTGATGTCGAACGCCTGCCGGCTCGGCTCGATGCCCTTGATCGGCCAGGCGCCGGCGCGAAACCACAGGTCCTCAATGACGTCGCAGAGTTCTTCATCGCGCTTGGCCGCCAATTGCGTCACCGCCATACGCTTCTGCACATCCGGATGATCACGCTCCAATTCCTTGAGCTGCAGCCCATGGCGTGCCAACGGCGCAATCAACTCACGAAAACGCACGTGGCTGCCGTGCAAGCGCTGATAGCAGGCGTTCATCTGTTGGCGCTGGGCGTCGTTGATGCGCAGGTCGAACGGGTTGCTGTCGGCGTCCTCGAACCCGGCGCTGAGGTTCTCGAACGCTTGCAGTCGCTCAAACCCCGGCAGGCTGCGCACCATCGGCAGGATGCGTGAGTGAAAGGTGCGCACCACCGCCTGGGCTTCTTTCTGGTCAAGGGGTTGGCCCCACAGGCTGAGAATCTGCATGAGCTTTTGGATAAAGTCCTTGCGCGATTCGCGGGTGAACGTCACCACGGTCATCGAACTCAGCTCGAAGCCCAGGTAATGGGTGAGCAGCAGGATGCGCAACACCAGGGAGGTCGACTTGCCCGCGCCGGCACCGGCAATTACCGAGGTCGAGGGCGTGTCGCTGAAGATCATCTTCCACTGCGCGGCGCTCGGTTGGGCGTGGGCCGGCAGCAAACGCGCAACGTCGGCCTTGATGCGCTTTTTTATGTCGGCGGTCAGAGGCAATCGCCAGTCGTCGAACAGGTTATCGTCAATGCCCGGAGCACGGGGTTCATCCGAACGAAAATCACGAATCAGCAGGACTTGTCGGCCCTCTTCCAGACCGTCCACCTTGCCCTCGCGATAGCCATACTCCACACCGGCTTCATGCCCGCTGCGAAAACCGTCGGCCTGACCATGTAACCAGGAGAACCGGTGCTGGGCGCGCAAACGCGTGAGGCCGTGGCCGAACAGGCGCGCGGCAAGCCGTTTGAACAGCGGCATTTCCGCCAGAGGGCGCAGTTCAGGGGGCAGATCAGGCTGTGGGTGCGGCACGCGGACTCCTGCGCAGAGCGTGGTTTGGACGATGCGCCATGGTCGCCGGAATTGGCGCCGAGTTCCAGCCAAATGCTTTGCTGTCATGCAGTTAGGCGATGAAGTGAAAGCTGTTGCGCTTATTTAATATCGAATCAACCGATAGGAATTAGGCATTTTTTACGCTTTTTATCGATCATGCGCTGTTGGATCATAGGGCCATCAACAGGAGACGATCATGCTTGAACTTCGACCCTTCAACACCCTGGGCGGCGCCCACCACGGCTGGCTCGACGCCCATCATCATTTTTCGTTTGCCGACTACCATGACCCCGAGCGCATGCACTGGGGCAACCTGCGGGTATGGAACGACGACATCATCGCGCCGGGCACCGGTTTCCCGCAGCACTCGCACCGCGACATGGAAATCATCACCTACGTGCGTGAAGGCGCCATCAGTCATGCCGATAACCTTGGCAACAAGGGCCGCACCGAAGCTGGCGATGTACAGGTAATGAGCGCCGGCACCGGAATCGCCCACAGCGAGTACAACCTGGAAGCCACGCCGACCAAGATCTTCCAGATCTGGATCATCCCGAATCAGGCCGGGTTGCCACCCTCCTGGGGCGCCAAGCCGTTTCCGCAAGGTGTTCGCGAAGGTTTCGTGACCCTGGCCAGCGGCAAGGCCGGAGATGCTGAAAGCCTGCGCATTCGCGCCGATGCACGTCTGGTGGCGGCTAACCTGAAGGCCGGCGAAACGGCCGAATACCGGCTGGACAGCGGGCGACGTGCGTACCTGGTGCCGGCAACGGGCGTGATTGAAGTCAATGGCTTGCGTGCGCAAGCTCGAGACGGCGTGGCAGTTGCCGATGAGCAAGTGTTGCTAGTGACGGCGGTTGAAGACAGTGAAGTTGTGCTGGTCGACCTGGCCTGATCCAAAGTCTTGCGGGCATCTAACTGATGCCAGTCAGTCAAGCGCACACCGCCGCTTGTAGGAGCGAGCTTGCTCGCGAAAAACTCACAGGCACCGCGTTTATTCAGGAAGCCCGCGTTATCGTTGACGTTTTTCGCGAGCAAGCTCGCTCCTACACAAAGCAGCCGCCCCCACCCGTAACCACGATGCGCAGCGAGCCGCTTTTGATCTTGATCTGGCTTTTGATGTTGATCTCAGGCGCCCCGTTAAACCACGCTGGCCGAACGCAGGCGAGGTGCCGAGTGGTGGGGCAAGAGCGTTTTGCTTACTTTTGACTGGGCCGGCATTCCGGCTTTTCAAAAGTGAGCCGCCGTCAGGGCGGAACCCTAAGTGGCCGTTACCGCAGAAACGGATATGTACTCGATCTGATCCGACATCCTGGTCGGCCCTGAGGCCGCCATCGGGGGCAAGCCCCCTCCCACATTTTGATCTCAGGGTGTCAGTTACTCAGAGATCGCGCCGTCTACCAGCACCTGGGCCTCTTGCACCAGTTGCTTGAGGTGATCTTCGCCGATAAAGCTCTCGGCGTAGATCTTGTAGATGTCCTCGGTGCCCGATGGACGTGCGGCGAACCAGCCGTTTTCGGTCATGACTTTCAAGCCGCCGATGGCCTGGTTGTTGCCCGGCGCATGGCTGAGGATCTGCTGGATGCTTTCCCCGGCCAGTTGCGTGGACGTGACCTGCTCCGGCGCCAGTTTGCCCAGCAGGGCTTTTTGCGCCGGGGTGGCCTTGGCATCGACGCGGATGGCGAACGGCTCGCCGAGAGCGTCGGTCAGGCCGCGATAGAGCTGGCTCGGGTCCTGACCTTTGCGTGAAGTCATTTCAGCGGCGAGCAAGGCCGGGATCAAGCCGTCCTTGTCGGTACTCCAGACGCTACCGTCCTTGCGCAGGAACGAGGCTCCGGCGCTTTCTTCGCCACCGAAGCCCAGCGAACCTTCGAACAAACCATCGGCAAACCACTTGAAGCCCACCGGCACTTCGTACAAACGCCGGCCGATACGCGCGGCGACGCGATCGATCAGGCCGCTGCTGACCACGGTTTTACCCACGGCCGCATCGGCGCGCCAGTCCGGACGGTTCTGGAACAGGTAATCGATGCACACCGCCAGGTAGTTGTTCGGCGCCAAGAGCCCGCCAGACGGGGTCACGATGCCATGACGGTCGTGGTCAGGGTCGCAGGCAAACGCCACCTCGAAGCGGTCCTTGAGACCGATCAGGCCTTGCATGGCGTAGCTGGAAGACGGGTCCATGCGGATCTGGCCGTCCCAGTCGACACTCATGAAGCGGAAGGTTGCGTCGACTTCGGTGTTCACCACCTCCAGGTTCAGCCGATAGTGTTCGGCAATCGCCGACCAGTAGCGCACCCCTGCTCCGCCCAGCGGATCGACGCCCAGGCGCAGGCCGGCGCTGCGGATGGCATCCATGTCGATCACATTGATCAGGTCGGCCACATAGCTGTTGAGGTAATCATGGCGGTGGGTGGTATCGGCCTTGAGCGCCTGGGCGTGAGTGATGCGTTTGACCCCGGCAAGCTTGTTGGCCAGCAGTTCGTTGGCCTTGGCTTCGATCCACTTGGTGACATGGGTATCGGCCGGGCCACCGTTGGGCGGGTTGTACTTGTAGCCGCCACTTTGCGGCGGATTGTGGGACGGCGTGATCACAATACCGTCGGCCAGGCCGCGGGTACGGCCACGGTTGTAGCAGATGATGGCGTGGGAAATCGCCGGCGTCGGCGTGTATTCGTCACCTTCGGCGAGCATGACGTGCACGCCGTTGGCGGCGAGCACTTCCAACGCACTGGCGCCGGCCGGCGTCGACAGTGCGTGGGTGTCCAGGCCGACGAACAGCGGGCCGTCGATGCCCTGGGCCTCGCGGTACAGGCAGATGGCCTGGCTGATCGCGAGCACATGCCATTCGTTGAAGCTCAGCTCGAACGAACTGCCACGGTGCCCGGAAGTACCGAACGCCACGCGTTGGGTGGAGATCGCTGCATCAGGCTGGCCGGTGTAATAGGCCGTGACCAGTCGCGGGATATCCACCAGCAACTGGGCTGGTGCCGGCTTGCCCGCAAAAGGACTGATAGTCATGCATAAACCTCGGAGAAAATTAGAATTCGGAAAAATGACAGTTTACGGTGACTTGGACTACTGCGCGACGGTATCGATCCCATGTCCCACACAGAAATTTCGTACACCTCAAAGCTTCGACTGCAGCAGCGCCCCGGCCAACGTATCCAAGGCGATATCCAGATTCGGATGACCACTGAACGCATGACTCAGGCGCATATGCTGCTGATGCAGGCCGCTGAGGCTGAACAGCTCCCCGGGGGCGATCACCACCTGTTGCGTCACCATACGCTGGAACACCTGATGCATATCCACCGCCGCCGTCGACTGCAGCCAGAAACTGGCGCCGGCGCCCGGCATCCGGTAGCTCACCCGGCCCTCCAGACGTTCATCCAGACGATGACCCATGGCCTGGGCCTGTTCGCGCAGCCGTTGGCGCAATGTCTGCAAGTGTTGATCAAACCGCCCGCTTTCGTACAAGCGGGCAATGGCCCGCTGGCGGATCGACGACAAACGGAATGCGCGCAATAAAAACTGGCGCTGCAATTCGCCGCTCAGTTGCCGCGACAGTACAAAGCCAAACGGTGCTTCCGGACCGAGGATCTTTTCGAGTGACGAAAACACCATCAGTCGCTCGGGGTTGACCAAGTGTCGCAGGGCCGTTGGGGACGGTACAAAACTCAGCTCGCCAAAGGTGTCATTCTCCAGCAGCCAGCAACCGAACCGATCCAGCAGGTGCGCTACCTGCAACCGTTCCTGTACCGACAACACGCTGCCTGACGGCATGCTCACCCCCGACGACAGCAGCACCAGATGCACCGGCTCGTGGCGCAGCAGGTGTTCAAAGGTGGTCAGATCGAAGCGGCCATCAGCGTGCCAGGGCAATTCGATAACCCGCACGCCGGCACCCTGCAACAGGCGCAGGACCAGATAATCGCAGGGTGACTCGACGACCACTACCGTGCCCTTGAGGCCCAGGGCATCAATCAGGATCTCCAGGACTCCGCGCAGGTCCGCGCCGATATACACCTCGTCCGCCTGCCAGCAGCGTGTGGGCGACGAGGTATACCGCGCCGCCAGTGCCGCACGCAACTCCCAGACGCCAGAGGGTTGCGAGCGGGTTTGCAGGTGGTGCGGATACCGACGAATCAGTTGGCGCTCCAGCGTCAACAGTGCGCCATCCAATGAGCCCAGCAATGCCGGTTCATCGCCACTGAGCACCACCATCGCCGGCCGCCGCGTTGCGGCATACAGGCGCTCGAGCAGGTCGGCATCGGTTGTCGTTGGCGCGTTTGTGGCCACCGGCCAGGCAAAGTAGCCGGACTTGGCCACCGAATAGATCCGGCCCTCTTTCTCCAATATCGAATAAGCATATTGAATCGTCGAGATCGACACCTTCAAGCGGCTCGACAGTTGCCGCAGGGAAGGCAGCTTTACCGGTGTTTCAAGGCTGACCTCATTGATCAGGTTGATCATGTAGCGGTACACCGCCTGATAGGCAAAATCCGCTTGCCGCTCTCCTCGCAGCTTCATGAGCGTGCGCCCGGGTTTGCACTTGCCTGCACGCTTAGCGTCCCGACAACTGCGCAATCTGCGCCTGCACACGAGCCCCGCGCCGTTTGCGCGCCTGGGCGCTACGCCCCGCCAATTGGAGCCGCTTGCGGTACAGGTGCTGCAGAAGAGGCAATGGCAAGCCACTGGTGTCAATCAGCCATTGCTGCAGCATGTCCGCAGCGGGCTTACCCTGCAGCGCCTTGTGCAATTCGGGCAGCCCCACCAGCATGCCGGGGTGGCATTGGCGCAGGTAACCCTCCAGGCGTTCGCCGTGATGAATGAAGGGTGAGAACAACAGGCAAGTCAGTTGGCCCTCGTCCAGGCCAAAGAATCCTCTGGCATAGGTGGTCGACAACACGCGTCCATCGTGGCTGCCCATCTCGTCGATCAGGCTCTCCGGGATTTTTCGACGGCCCATCGCATCCCTCGCCTGACGTACAAACGCTTCGACGCCCTCCTCGTACGACAACTCCCGCAGGCACTGGGCCTGTAGCCCATGCAGATGGGCCATGAGCAGCGGGTTGGGATAGTCAGGATGACTGAAGTGAAAGTCGAATGGATCCGGCTTGTGCGCCAGGAACTCGGTGAGCAGCGGTGCCGAGGCGATATCGACCTCGACGAGCAGGTCGGCCACCCCGATATAGGCCAGATGGCGATGCCCGCTACGGTCAGGGTTGTCGGCCTCCACGTAGTGCTCGCCATAGAGGTCGCGGTAGCAACCGATGCTCCACTCCTGCATGCGCGCGAACAAGATATTGAGCGATGCATGCCGGCGCGGCGGCACAGTGACACCCGCGCCCAGGGCCGCGCGCTTGAGCCAGGCCAGGTACTGGCTTTGCTTGCGCGGCGAGTCGCCGCTGACCACAGCGTGCACGCCGCCATTCCACGTGCTGACGCGTTGGTAGAAATCCCCCAGAGCCAGGTAAGTATCGTTGCACAGCGTGGCGCGCGCATCTCCGGACGTCAGGTGCCCGATCATCAGCATATTGCGCTGGCTGACCTCGCGACCGCTGCTGGATGCGGGCCGCTGATGATGGAAAGGTTGTACCTCCTGGTTTTCCACCATCAACAGCTCCACGCGAGGATCATCGTGGAAAAACAGCGCGCTGTAGCCCTCATTCAGGCTGTCGAGTGTCGCCTGGGTCATCCCGGCATGCCGCAGCGTCGCTACCCGCAGGTGAAACGTCTTGGGCGCACGGCCGGCGATGCTCAACTGCGCCGCCCGCAGCAGCGCCAGGGTATAACTGCTGACCTCGCCGCCGCCGTGGGCGAGCAACACTTTGTAGCTACCCACTTGCTCCATGCCGCCCGCCGCCACCACTATTCGCTGGATCAACAATTGAAGTGCCGTCCTTTCGGCGCGAGTGAAGTGCCCCATCAAACGTTGCAGAACTTGCTGATAAACATAGTTCATGGCTTGTTCGTGAATTGCGCTCATCGTTCTACTACCTGAGTTGAAATATCAGTTTCAAAGCAACTTTTTGACGTCGTTGCCTGGCCCATTACATCTGTAGGTCTGTCTTCCGCTGGAGGGCACAAAGATGATTAAACACTAGCACCTGGCAACAAAATCACCGGGACAGGCACCTGAGCCGTTACAACCCAACCCACGCACAGACGCGGCAATCCAGGGCCTCGTGTGGTCACGTTGCGTACCCTAGGAATATTCCGACAATTTCCTACAGCGCTTTAACTATTAAACTAGCGAAACCTCCGACAAATATTAAATCACCCACTTAATCCTTCTTCTTGCAATAAGGTCGGATGTTCCGAGGGCTTTTCGGCAGCCAGGGTGTCGCTTGGTTAGTTCGCTGATGCCAGACAGTAATGTGCAATAGCTAATCATTGCTCAATCCTTGAGATGATGGTGAAGCCACAATTATCGGCGCTCAAATAATGATTAATAGATACAGAACAACGCAGGAAAGCAGTTCAGATGATCCGCGGCGTGAACTTCAGTAACGCGCACACGACAGCGCCGCGCTGGATTTCAGGGCGGCGTAAGGGCCAAAGGTATTGTTTACGGGGCGCAATGCCCTCGGCGTGGCTCAACCCTGGCGCGGTTTAAGCCCTGACAAATGGCGCATCTGCCGTATCCGTGCAGACGCTGGAGCATTCATTTGCGAATACTCCTACAGCTCAAACAGCTTCAACCTGCAACGCAACCCGTTCGCGGCACGGGCATTCATCCATGTAGCGATGGGCTTCGACGAACTGGCTGAACGGAAACACCGTGGTTTTCAGCGGTAGCAGTACCCGGTCGGCAGTCAGTTGGTTGATATCACGCAAGGCACGCTGCAACGCGACCTGGTCCTGAATGATGCCCAGCTCCGGCTTACCGGTGAAGTTGCCGATGCAATGCACGAAGAACTGAATATTCTTCTGGAACGCCGCACAGGCGGGGAATGGCGTCTGGTTGCCGCCTTGCAGGCCGTACAACACCAGGCTGCCGCGTGGCGCCAGCACATCACCAAGCAACGACATCTGCGGCCCGCCGAGGCCGTCGAACACCACATCGACACCACGGTCACCGGTGATTTTGTTGATTTGCATGAGCAGGTCCTGCTCTTCGGTGACGATGACTTTTTCCGCCCCGAGGGACAGCAGGTACTCACGCTCGGCGCTGTCCTTGGTCGCGGCAATCACTCGCACACCCAGGGCTTTGCCCAACTGCACAAACGAAGGCCCGGCGCAGTGGCTGGCATCGGTTACCAGGGCAAATTGCCCGGGTTTGACCCGTGCCAGGTCCATGTAGGCAAAATAGGCAATCAACAGCGGCGTGTAATGCACGCTGGCTTCAATGGGGCTCAAGACATCCGGGTAGCGGGTCAGGGCTGAACGCGGCAGGACGATCTGCTCGCCATACACCGGGTAATCGTTAGGGCTTTCGGCGGGAAAACTGGCGACCTTGTCGCCCACCGCCAAATCGTCCACACCGTCGCCCAGAGCGACCACCACACCGGCCATTTCATGGCCAAGGCCGGACGGCAGACGTGCATGGGACGACGCCAGGTTCTGGCGCCAGAGAATGTCGTACCAGCTGATACCAATCGCGTCGACACGCACCTGCACTTCGCCCGGTGCGGGCTGTGCGGCGACATGCTCTTCGCATTTGAGCACCTCGGCCGGACCAAACTTGTGAAAACGAATCGTGCGGGACATCGCAAACCTCGTCAAAGTAACCTCTAATGCCATGAACTCTATCTGGGCTTTACGGGTAAGGCCACCGGTCGCCATTAATAGTCGACATGCCTGTCATTGATTCCGCATGTGAGGAATAGACCTCAGTTAACGTAGGAAAACTCAATTATCCGGTGCAGAGTACCAGTCTTTCCCCGTAAGATTCATGCCGGTCATGCTTCAGGGTGGAACCTTGGAGGTTCTTGCCATGGCCGCTCTCGTCAAGTTCGCTGACTCTTCCAGGACACAAGATGAACCGTAACGACCTGCGTCGTGTCGACCTTAACCTCTTGATCGTATTCGAAACCTTGATGCATGAGCGCAGCGTGACCCGCGCCGCCGAGAAACTGTTTCTCGGCCAGCCGGCCATCAGCGCGGCCCTGTCACGCCTGCGTGGGCTGTTTGACGACCCACTGTTCGTACGCACCGGGCGCAGCATGGAACCGACGGCCCGCGCCGTGGAAATCTTCGCCCTGCTCTCCCCGGCGCTCGACTCGATCTCCACCGCCGTCAGCCGCGCCGCCGAGTTCGACCCGGCCACCAGCACCGCAGTGTTCCGCATCGGCCTGTCCGACGACGTGGAATTCGCCCTGCTGCCGCAACTGCTCAAACGCCTGCGCGCCGAAGCCCCCGGCATCGTGCTGGTGGTGCGTCGCGTCAACTACATCCTGATGCCCGGCCTGCTCGCCTCAGGCGAGATATCCATCGGCGTCAGCTACACCGCCGACCTGCCGGCCAACGCCAAGCGCAAGGTATTGCGCCGCAGCCTGCCGAAACTGCTGCGCGCCGACAGCGTGCCCGGCTCCTTGAGCCTGGACGACTTCTGCGCAAGACCCCATGCCCTGGTGTCGTTCGCCGGTGACCTGAGCGGGTTTATCGATGAAGAACTGGAAAAACTCGGGCGCAAACGCCACGTGGTGCTGGCCGTTCCGCAGTTCAACGGCCTGGGAACATTACTGGCTGGCACCGACATCCTCGCCACCGTGCCCGATTACGCGGCCGACGCCCTGACCTCGGCCGGTGGCCTGCGCGCCGAGGACCCGCCGCTGCCTGTGCGCTCGTTCGAACTGCACATGGCCTGGCGCGGGTCGCAGGATAATGATCCGGGGGAGCGGTGGTTGAGGTCGCGGATTCAGATGTTTTTTGGGGACCCTGAGAGTCTGTAGGCGTCTTTGGGCAGGCTGTTTATCTGATCATTTCTGCCTTTCCACAAACCATGGAGCTCCATTCACTTCCGGTGGATTGCTACATTGAGGGCACATCTGAGGGCATGCTTTGGATGGTTTGAAAAGGATGCCCCCAGCCCTATACCCAAGAATCCGCTCATGAAATCACTCCAGCCCAAGCCGAAGAGTGGCCTCCGTCCACGCTCCAACCGTCTCAAGATCTTCCAAAGTTTCCAGCAGAATCTTTTCCAAACTCAATGCACAGCATCCTGGCAGGCCAAAAGTTGTGGATATTTCAACCCCACTCGGCATTTGCAATTACCAGAGCCATATTTTGAATATCAGCTTGTCTACCCCGCAGCCGATCGACGCCGTCGCGACGTGTTACGCCGGCCCGTCGATAGTGCCGGCAGACAAGATCCGCACCGGCTTTAATGCCTTCTAACATTCAGCCGGGCCGTCCGTGCCTGGGCAACGTAGTTAAATAGTCATCCATGCGTTGGATAAGTGGATCGGTCAGCTGTTTCATCGAAGGGATGGGAGTGATGACAGGGTGACTTTGCGGATGCTCAAAGTCTTCAATCTGTTTTTTCACTTCGATTTCAATACTCTTATCAGCCAATTCCTTGGCTATGGCAACAAAACCGTTATCTAACGGATGGGCACGTTCACCCGCTTGCACGCCGGGATAGTTAACGGCAGGCTGAAAATCACTGAGGACAGCTATCAATCTGACCGAGGAGTAAATCCACGGCCGAGCATCAGAAACGAGCGCTCCATATAAATTATATCAGAATGACTCCGCTCAACAGTGCGCCTACCGAATGCCCCTGTGCATCGATAAAGCTGAGCCTGGCTGGCGCAACTTTGCTCCATGCTTTGCGCAGGTACGGCAGCAAATTGAAAATATTCAACAGGTTTGCGATAACAGACAGAGGGATTAAAAGTAATGCTCCTAGCCCGACGCCGATTAAAAGTAGGAACCCCAGCAGGGTAACCACGAAGGCTCCCAAGAGCAGCCATGCAGGAATATAAAAGACAAGTACTAGAAATCCAACCGTAATGTCAAATGATTGCGGTGGCAGCCCCAAGGCTTCAGCCACAACCCATCTTGAAATGGCTGTCGATATCAGCAACACCAACAAGTGCAGCAGGATAATAGGGGTTTTACCAAACGGCTTGCCCCATACAGAGATAAACCAGCGATAGATGCGTAAACATACAAACATGAAGCCAACAACAAACCCTAGAGAAGCAATCAAGATAGCACTATTTAATATTGCAATACCCATTAACGCTGACAAGAACATCCCAAGCACTGTAACAGCGACAGAAAAGCTATAAAAACGCCCCGACCAACTCATGGCTTTTAACTTAACCTTCAACTTCCCGAACTCAAACATCATTCCTCCCGACTATTAATTAACTTTATATCAATCCATTGACGCTTCGCATATGCTCAACCGCTTTACGCACTACTATCCATCTTTATCACAAGTAGGACAGGTACCAAGCGTTCCCGGAGGAGGCTCCAAGCGCTGGAGTGGAGAACAACATAATCGTCGAGGCACTGCTCTCCTCTATCAGGCAGTGTGATACACCAGTACTGAAGCCACCCTGTAGCCCCTTAGTACTATGTCAGAAACCGTATTTGCGATTGCTCGCGCTGGGCGGTCATCCGGGTATGAAACGCACCCATCAGCGGCGCTGCTTTTTCCTGACGTATTCGTCGTCGGACGTCCGGTTCTAAATCACAGACTTCGCGTTCAACTTCACATGAGGCCGCGATGTAGTGATCGGCGTATTTCGCGACTATCCCCTGGGCCAACAAGCCTGCCGTTGGGATACCTTTGTCGATGACCTGGGCTGGCACCGGTGCCTGGGTCAGTGTTTCGCACTCATCGCAAACCCACTTACCCCAAACGTGCCGTTCAACGCTGAACACGCCAGGCGTGTAGTCGAGTTTCTCGCTGACATCCTCGCCGATGCGCTTGAGGGCGCAGCCGCATTGGCATTGAGTGTTTTCAGGTTCGTGATGAATCAGCGTGCGCGGAAATTCGGCAGGCAAGGCGATACGTTTGGGTTGCTGACGGACTAACGATTGCAAGGGCTTCGGTGCCAGGTATAGACCGTGTTATCGGTTTTTCGCAGCACAGGACCGATACGAATTCCTGTGGTACTACGCGCTCAAGCCACCGTTTTACACCACCTGCTGGACCTGATCCGCTTCAGGCTCTATCGCATCCACAGTAGAGACATGGTTGGTGATGCCGAAAGGAATGTGCACGGATGGAGCAACTGCGCTAGTCGATTTAAGGTGCCCTGATTGGTCATCGAAGAAGATGTGTGGTTTCAATACACCTAAAATTTTTCCTTTCTCGATGCCACCTAGGAAGAATGCGTCATTGGCCATGACACCCCAACTCTTGAGTGTATTCATCGCACGCTCATGAGACGGAGCATTGCGGGCTGTGACGATCGAGACGCGTATGCGGTTTTCGTATTTAGGATTGAGCTTTTTGTGCTTCTCCTCGACCGACTGGATTTTGGATATCCGCACCATGAATTCCTTCAGCGGCCCAGGGTTATGGGGCTGCATGACGTTCTTCACTTCGTGCGCATGGAATTCAGACAATCCAGAGGCCTGCATGATTGTTTCGGACTCATCGCCGGCGAGCACGCCGTCAAAGTCGAATGCGATGCGTAGGGTTTTATCAGTCTCGTCGTCTTCAAATTTTGAATCGAGCACCTGGCCAGCCGGGTACCCGGCCCTGATAGCCGCTTCCACGTCTTTTTTGTCACCCGACAAAAATAAAGCGATATTCAGTGCTGGTATGTATTCATAAGGAGATTTTCCCTGCATGAAAATCGCCCTTGTCATCCCAAGTCCGTAGTGCTCGATAGTCTTCAGTACGCGCAGCCCAGTGTCGGGATCATTACGCGAAAGAAGTAATACCTCGACGAGCGGATCCGTAGGATCGACGCTAAGGTCATTCACTGACAGTAAGCGCTTGATGAAGGGGAACGCTATCCCCTTAGGAAGCGGGACGTGAAGATTTTCTTGCTGAAACTTACGGTATTCCTCCTCCCCCTGACTCTGAAACACTGCGTCCGATGCCAACAAATCAAACACAGCACTGGAAGCGACGCCAATCACCAGGCGATTTTCTAACTCGTAGGGCATTGGAACCTCTCTTGATGCCTCTAAACGCAAATATTGATGGGCATCGAACATGCCGATCGATTTCAGGGCGGATCGAGAAGCACACATCGCGCGCCTCCTCCCACGCACAGTCAGGCATATCAATCTTCAAATCAATCTGCAGGTCGCTTTGTTATGGGCGGATGACTTTGAACCTTGCTGATTGGCGCCGAGTCAGCCATCACCTGATCGCCGGATGTCGGCCCCAAGCTATTCTCCTGAGCGAAAATGGCATAATATGCCAACAATCAAAAGTACCTGTTTGCATAGACCTGGAGCTAGTTATGGCGACGCGAAACGTTGTGCTCACCCCTCATCAGGAACAGGTTATCCATGACTTGGTGCAGTCCGGCCGTTATCAGAATGCCAGCGAAGTGATGCGAGAAGGTTTACGTTTATTGGAGCAGCGCGTCGCCGAAGACACCGCCAAAATTGAGGCCCTGCGTCAGGCGACCTCAATCGGCATCATGGATCTTGAGCACGGGCGCTTTACTCAGGTGAACGAAGGGGATCTGGAGCACTACCTCGAGGGCTTGAGCCTGGAGGCAACCCTCCCCGCGCGAGAGAAACACTGAGCATGCCGCAGTATCGGATTTCCAACCCGGCGCGCGCCGACATTGTCGACATTCTCAGGCTCTCGCAGACGCAGTTCGGCGATCAAGCTCGCCAGCGCTACCAAGCGCTGATCCTCGCGGCGCTGCAAGCGCTTGCCGACACGCCTTATCGCATCGGCAGCCACGACCGCGATGAGCTTGCACCGGGCCTTCGCAGCTATCACCTCATCTATTCACGCCAGCAGGCCAAACAAACCCATGGAACGGTCAAAAGCCCACGCCATATCGTGTTCTATCGTGTGGCAAACGACGACGTGATCGAGGTCGTCAGGCTCCTTCATGACGCCATGGAAGTGCAGTTGCACTTGCCTAACAATTGATCAGCAACCTGGCCCAACGGCTTAACTGGCCAGGAATAGCGAAGTCCGTCGGAGATTGCCATTCGCGATCACCCGCACACTCGGTACGAATGGGGCAAAAATGGGGGCAAACAAAATCGTTATCGACCTGAAAACATTGTCCTAGAGCCCAGTCAAAATGTTTTTTGGCGACCCTGAGAGTCCTTAGGCATCGTCGGGTGGGCTGTTTAGCCTGATCATTGCGCATGACCGCGGTGTAACCGAGCTACGTTCTGATCGATGCGACCTTGGATCGTGAGCAAGGTGTCTCGAGTAATAACTTGTGGGTATAGGTTCTCGGCAATGCTTGCAAACCGGCCCGCCACATCACAAACGCCGTCAATCACTCTGCCTGCAACATCCGGGGGCACCTCGGCCTCCTCGGCAAGCCGAAGCATTTGCCTGCGGGAAATCACCAGCGCTTCACCCATCACATCCATCTGGTGGTATCCACCTGGTCCCTCGCAGAAGGTCACGTCGTAAGCCGGTGACAGGTTCCACTGACCGTCTTGCGACATGATGTAGGCGAAGTTCTTGGGATGATCGTCTCGGTTGTTGAAAGCAACATTGAAGACGGCACGTTCGAAGGCCACCGCCATCTCTCGTACGTCGTTGGTACACATCTGTGTTGCCCGCAAGAAGTTGACGTAGTCCAATACCCCCGGAGATCGGTAATTTGCCCCCGTAAAGGCCGCGAGGCTTTGCATCGGTACGCGCAGACCATCCCGGCGGTCAAATCGCTTACTGGCAAACGCAGCCAACCCATTGGGCAGACTGAAGTACTGCGTGTCAGGGGTCTTGATGCCGCACATGCGCAGGCACTCGGCGTAGACCATTTCGATAGCACACACCTCGGCATGCTCGTCTTTCGCCGGGAACTTGACCAACCAAGCTTCAAAGCCCGCCGTAAAGGCAGTGGTAAAACGGCCAGTTTCTGGATCGCGATAGACCAGGGCCTTGGGCCTTGCACCTTGAGGCGAGCCACCCACCAGCAGCAACGTCTGCAGGAACTCGCCGCCGTCTCCATGGAGCACTTCCTGCACTTCGGCGGCAAGCTGCTCCAGCGGGATATGGACTTCAGGCACCTGCCCTTCTGGTGCCACGGGCTCAAACGTCATGGCCCCCATTGCGTTGCAACCGATGTATGCCAGCCGTTCCAGTGAGCCGATGCGCGCCGTGGTGAGCCCGCGGCGCCTGAACATACGGTCCATCAGCAACATGCCCCACCCATCGGGCAAGGAGTCGTAAACAGGCCCTGGCAAGTACAACTGGTGGTCTGGAAAATCTCGGCGCAGCTGAGCCCCCTCCAACGCAAGCGTGTAGGAGGATAGTTCCAAGCCCCTTTGCCTGGCTTCATTGCTGTACTGGAACACGATCAGCGGGCGACCGGTCAGGGCAGTCGTGGAGACGAGCGTGCCCCATTGCCATCGCTCACCCCAGCCCTCGTAGAAGACGTTCACCTGCTCAAGCATTGCCGGGCTTCCTCTTTGAACGCAGACGATTGGCGCTGTTTTCGTAGCGCCGAATATCCTCGATGCTGTCCAGCTTTGGGAGGAACAGGCCTTCAAGTTCCTTGGTTCGACCAAGCGCCATCGCCACACGAACGACGTTCTCGAATCCGACATTGCGCCCTGCTTCAAGATTGGACACAGTGTTTGTGCCAATGCCGGCACGTCCGGCCAAGTCGGCTTGTGTCATGTCCAGCGCCAAGCGCTCTGTACGCAAACGATCGCAGAGGCGCTTGACGACCTCGCTCGGCTTGCTGAAGCTTAAATCCAACATAGTGTGCACCAAGACCATTCTGGGCCAGTTAGTCCCCAAAATTATAGAATTAACGTCCCAGCCTATCAAGAGAGTTAATTCCCCAAATCTGTGTCTTATCGGATAATTTAAAACTTAAGCCACAATTTAATGGATTTATCTGCCATAAAGCCAAAAATAGGGAGCACTGTTTGGGGGCCGTTAAGATCCGTATTCTTGGTGATATCTTGCATTGCGCGCCTGAGGAGCGAACCTTCGAGTACGTAGCCAAGCAATGGTCGGCATTTAAGTCTGCAGATCAGGCTACAAGCCAAGAGGCTTAACTTCTCGAATGAAATCAATAAGTAAGCGCAGCCCTGTTGGCAGTTGCCGTCGGCTCGAATAGTAGATATGAAAACCATCTTCCAGCGGGGCCCACTCCGTAAGCACCAGGCGCAGCCGCCCGTCTTTCACATATGGCTCAACCAGAGGTTGCGGGAAATACATCAAGCCAGCACCTCCGAGCACCGCGATGAGGCCCGTCTCAGCTTGGTCGACCGTGACGGACGTTGGTACGGTGATCTGGAATGCCTCACCATTGCGTTCCAGTTCCCACCGATAAACCCGATCATCTCCAAGACGGTTGCTGATGCATCGGTGATTCAACAAATCATCCGGATGTTCGGGTGTTCCGAACCGCTCCAGGTAACTGGGTGCCGCCGCGACAACCCAGCGAATATCGGCCGAGAGGCGCCGACTCACCATGTCTTCGGGGACGGTACCACCGTAGCGGATCCCGGCATCGAAGCCGGCGTCGGTCATGTCCACCAAACGATTACTGGCAACGATATCGATCTCGACATCGGGATACCGATCCATGAAGGCCGGCATGATGGGAGCCAGTAAAAGATTTGCCGCCTCGACGGCAGCATTGATCCTGACCCTGCCACTAGGTGTATCTCGGAACCGGTTCAGCGTTTCCAGTGCCGTATCAATCGCCTCGAAAGGATCACCGATCGATTGGGCAAGCGCCTCACCGGCTGCTGTCAACGTCACACTCTTTGTGGTGCGATTGAGCAGCCGAACCCCAAGTCGGTTTTCCAGCCCCTTTAGCGCGTGGCTCAGCGCCGAAGCACTCACGCCGATCTCCACAGCTGCACGGCTGAAGCTGCGATGGCGCGCAATGGCCAGAAAATAAATCAGATCGGCTACATCTGCGCGACTGGTCTGCATGTCAATTCGACCTCTCTGTTAAACGAGACCTACCTCGCCACACGGTGATATTTATCGCGCAACTTCTCGCCCAATGCCGTGCTGCTCGGCGGGCAGCGCCATTAGTCCATAGTAATTTACGTCTCGCCTGTTTTTTCGCTGCTGATCCTGAATTTCCCTCACAAGTCCATCCTACGTGCCCCTGTAACTGACCTGCGTATGCGTCGTTATGCTGGATTCATTCCGTGCCTTGACAGGATGAACTTCCGGCTTGGCGCAATCACGTCACGGAGCAAGAGAATGGACTCTACGCATTTGGGTCGTACTGGCCTTCAGGTTAGCCGCCTGTGCCTGGGCACCATGAATTTCGGACATGTCACCGACGAGGCCAAGAGCTTCCGGATTCTGGACGAGGCGCTCGAGGCGGGGTCCTGAAAAAGGCAGCCAACGGTCGTCGCGCAAGGCCGGCTTTGGCCAAGCGGATCGAACAACATCGGGTTCAGCTCGAAGCCTGCGAAGGTTTGTGCGAGGACCTGGGAGAGACCCCCGCTGATGTGGCGCTGGCCTGGCTTCTTCAAAATCCTATCGTTACCGCGCCCCTCATCGGTCCCCGGACTATCGAGCAGTTGAAAGACGCCCTTCGTGCGACAACGGTCAGCCTGTCCGATGACACGGTGCGATGCCTCGAAGAAATCTGGCCGGGTCCCGGCGGCGAAGCGCCGCAAGCCTACGCCTGGTAGCGCTGGGGCGTCAGGTTCCCGCATTCAACTACATGGAGCATCCAGCCTATGAGCGATACAAGGTCTGACGACCGTTTCGTTGGCGATCAAGTGTCCACTGATCGTCGCAACTTTCTCATCGCCGGGAGCGGTGTCCTGCTGGCAGCAACGTCTTTTGCTTTCAATTAATGCCGAGGAGAGACAGATATGAAGCACCTCGCCCCAATCATCGCAGGAGCCATCATCATGACAACCACGAGCACCGAAGCCCAGCAACCGACCAACGAGGGCCGCCGCTTTTCGCCAGAACAGGTCCGGTCGGTCGCGCCCGCCCTCGAACAGTACACGCAGGACCGTCTTTACAGCGATGTCTGGAACCGCCCCGGCCTGAGCAGTCGCGACCGCAGCCTGGTGACCCTCGCGGCGTTGATCGCGCGCGGCGAAGCGCCGGAGCTGACCCAGTATGCCGATTTGGCAATCGAATCCGGGGTAACACCGGCAGAGATATCCGAAGTCATCACCCACCTCGCCTATTACTCGGGATGGGGCAAGGCCATGGCCGCAGTCGGACCTGTAGGCGAGGTATTCGCCAAGCGCGGTATCGAGGCAGACCAACTGGCGGCCATTCGCCCGGACCCTTTGCCCCTCGATGAAAAAGCCGAAGCCCAGCGCGCAGCACGGGTCGGTGAGCAGTTCAACACCGTGGCACCGGGCCTTGTCCAGTACACCACCGATTACCTCTTCCGCGATCTCTGGCTTCGTCCCGACCTCAAGCCCCGCGACCGCAGCCTCGTCACTGTCGCCGCGCTGATCTCCGCCGGCCAGGTCGAGCAAATCACCTATCATCTCAACCGTGCGATGGACAGCGGCCTGACCGAGGAACAGGCTTCGGAGGTCATTACCCACCTGGCCTTCTACGCTGGCTGGCCAAGCGCCATGTCGGCC
This sequence comes from Pseudomonas orientalis, assembly GCF_001439815.1. Lineage (GTDB taxonomy): Bacteria > Pseudomonadota > Gammaproteobacteria > Pseudomonadales > Pseudomonadaceae > Aquipseudomonas > Aquipseudomonas orientalis. The sequence goes on from NZ_JYLM01000002.1 coordinate 738,705, forward strand.
CTGCCCGTCGCCAAGGGCGTTTTGGAAAAACGACGCAGCTGATCGCCAGCTTGCGGTCGTCGTGCCCGAAAACAAGCTTGGCGCGACGGGTCTGGCCATTCACAAAGATGGGCGCATCTTCATCGCATCGGTGGGCGATAGGCGACAGGGCTTCATTCGCGCCGTCTATCCCGATGGGGCTCGCCATCTACTCAGTCGCGGAAAAGGGAAAGCCCGAGCCTACGCAGGGGCAGCGTCCAGAGCGGCTGCTTTCTGCCGCAACAAGTCGATAAACAACCCCAATTCCCGACTCACCGGCTCGCCCTTGCGCATCAGCAAGCCAAACGGTGCCAGCCGCACGTCCAACGCAATAGGCAGCGCCACCACCAGGCCCATCTTCAGGTAGTCACGCAGGGCGCTTTCCGACAACACCATCACCGCATCGGTCAGTTGGATCAGTTGCTGCATCGAATACACCGAGCTGCATTCGATGATATCGGGCGGGCTGGGCAGTGCATGGTCCTGCAACGCCAAGTCAAAGCTGATACGCGCCGGGCTGGTTTGCGGTTGCAGAATCCACGGCCAGTCACGTACCAGTTCCGCCAGCGATAGCTGATCGCGCTGGGCCAACGGGTGACCGGCGTGTACCACGACCATCAGGCGCTCATTGCCCAAGGGTTCGAAGCTGTAGTGCTCATTGTCGGTGGCCGCGTTGCGGCGCGAGATCGCCAGATCGATACGGCCCTGTTCGAGCAACTGAATCACTTGGTCACTGGTGTCACCCATGATGCGGATACGCAGTTGCGGGTTGAGCGACTTGATCTGCGCAATGCTGTCCATCACCAGGTCCGGCGCGGCGCCCATGATGGTACCGATGGACAGGTAGCCATAACCGCCCTGCTTGCGCGCCGTTAAATCTTCGGCACAGCGGTCCAGGCCACTCAGCGCCGACTCGGCGAAGTTGATCAGTTGCTGGCCGAGAGCCGTAGGGCGCATCCCCCGGGGCAAACGCTCGAACAGATCGCAGCCGAACATGTCCTCGATCTCGTGCAGCATACGCGTGGCGGCAGGCTGCGACATGTTCAGGGCCTGGGACGCGCGGTGCAGGTTCTGGCTGGAGCTCAGCGCCACCAGCATATGCAAATGCTTGTAGCGCAGGCGGTTGAACAGGCTGGGAGAGATCGCGGGACTACGCATTTTTTTCCTTTTAATCGATACCCTGAGGTTATCGCCTTTAAGCGAGATTCGATTTGTAGCGCATTGCTCGGCCACCGTACAGTTCGGCCCATAAGAACAAAACGACGGACTCCCTTATGAAAACCCTGCCCGCGCCCCTGCTCGCCAAGATGTCCTGGCGGCTGCTGCCCTTTCTGCTGCTGATGTACATCATGGCGTTTCTCGACCGCGCCAACGTCGGGTTCGCCAAACAAGCCTTCCAGGCTGACACCGGTTTGAGCGATGCCGCCTTCGCCTTTGGCGCCGGTGTGTTCTTCGTCGGCTACGCACTGCTGGAAGTGCCGAGCAACCTGATCCTGCATCGCGTCGGCGCCCGCCTGTGGATGTGCCGCATCATGGTCAGTTGGGGCTTGATCTCGGCGGCGATGGTGTTCGCCCATAACGAAACCAGCTTCTATGTGTTGCGCTTCCTGCTGGGCGTGGCCGAAGCCGGATTCTTCCCCGGCGTCATCCTCTACCTGACCTACTGGTTTCCCCAGGCCGTACGTGGCAAAGCCATGGGTTTTTTCTACTTTGGCGCGCCGCTGGCGTTCATCTTCGGTAGCCCGTTGTCCGGCTTACTCCTGGAAATGGACGGCCTGGGCGGCATACACGGCTGGCAATGGCTGTTCGCGGTGGAAGGCTTGATGGCCACTGCGGTGGGCGTATGGGCCTATTGGTACCTGGATAATCGCCCTGCCGATGCCCAGTGGCTGACCGCGGATGAGCGCCAGCAGATCCAGGGCCTGCTGGACAAGGAAGATCAGCACAAAACCTCCCACGGCCGCAGCTTGCTTACCGTGCTGTGCCAACCTTCGGTGTTGTACCTATGCCTGGTGTACCTGCTGATCCAGGCCAGTGTGTACGGCGTAGTGTTTTACCTGCCCACCCAAGTGGGCGACCTGCTCGGCACCAAGGTGGGATTGATCGTCGGACTGGTCTCGGCGATCCCCTGGTTGTGCGCGCTGTTCGCCGCCTGGTGGATCCCAAGCTATTGCGACCGCACCGGCCTGCGTCGCCAAACCGCCTGCCTGACTCTGTTGATGGCCGCTGCCGGGATCGCGTGCTCGGTGACATTTGCCAATCCGTTGCTGGGCATGCTCGCCCTGTGCTTCGCCGCCTCGGGCTTCATTGCGGTGCAACCGGTGTTCTGGACTTTTCCTTCCAGTTACCTGGCAGGCAGCGCCGCCGCAGCGGGCATCGCGCTGATCAATTCCTTCGGCGCCCTCGGCGGCTTCATTGCCCCGGTGATCAAACACTGGGCCGAAGGCGCCTTCCACTCCCCAGCAGCCGGTTTGTACCTGCTGTCCGCTACCACGGTACTGGCCGCATTGCTGGTACTGGGCATCCATTCACCCGGCCGCAACGCGTCGAACACGCCGGCCACTGTTTAACGCAAGGAGTCACACCATGGGTCATCTCACCATCAAACATGTCCGCGCCTTTGTACTGCGAGGCGGCGGCGCCGATTACCACGACCAGGCCGACGGCCATTGGATCGACGATCACATCTCCACGCCCATGAGCAAATATCCGGAATACCGCCAGAGCCGCCGAAGTTTCGGCATTAACGTGCTGGGCACCCTGGTGGTGGAGATCGAAGCCAGCGACGGCACCGTCGGTTTCGCCGTGACCACCGGCGGTGAACCCGCGGCTTATATCGTTGAGAAACACCTGGCGCGCTTTATCGAAGGTGCGCGCGTCACCGATATCGAAAAGATCTGGGACCAGATGTACCAGTCCACCCTTTACTACGGCCGCAAGGGTCTGGTGATCAACACCATTTCCGGTGTCGACCTGGCCCTGTGGGACCTGCTCGGCAAGATCCGCCAGGAGCCCGTTCACCAACTGCTCGGCGGTGCGGTGCGCGATGAGTTGCAGTTCTACGCCACCGGCGCGCGCCCGGACCTGGCGCAGAAAATGGGTTTTATCGGCGGCAAGATGCCCCTGCACCACGGCCCCAGCGAAGGTGAAGAAGGTCTGCGCAAAAACCTCGAAGCCCTGGCGACCATGCGTGAACGGGTCGGCCCGGACTTCTGGTTGATGCTCGATTGCTGGATGAGCCTGGATGTGAACTACGCCACCAAACTGGCCATAGGCGCCCACGAACATGGGCTCAAGTGGATCGAAGAGGCCCTGTCTCCGGACGATTACTGGGGCTACGCCGCCCTGCGCAACAACGTGCCAAAAGGCATGCTGGTGACCACTGGCGAGCATGAAGCCACGCGCTGGGGTTTCCGCATGCTCCTGGAAATGGGCTGCTGCGACATTATCCAGCCCGATGTCGGTTGGTGCGGCGGCCTCACCGAGCTGGTGAAAATCTCGGCCCTGGCCGATGCCCATAACGCAATGGTCGTGCCCCACGGCTCGTCGGTCTACAGCTACCACTTTGTTGCCACCCGCCATAACAGTCCATTCGCCGAGTTCCTGATGATGGCGCCCAAGGCCGATGAAGTAGTGCCGATGTTCCATCCGCAACTGCTCGGCGAACCGGTTCCGGTCAATGGCCGCATGCGCTTGTCGGCACTGGACAAGGCCGGTTTCGGCGTAGACCTGAACCCCGATTGCCATCTGCACCGTCCGTACAATCGCTGAGGAAAACTGCCATGAACATGCCCCGCAATGGCTTCAAGGCCGCCCTCGCTCGGAACGCCACCCAATATGGCATCTGGGCCGGTTTCGCCACCGGCTACGCCGCCGAGATCGTCGCCGGCCTCGGTTACGACTGGATGCTGATTGACGGCGAACACGCACCCAACACGGTGCCGAGCGTGCTCAACCAGTTGCAGACCGTAGCGCCCTACTCTACTGCGCCCGTCGTGCGCGCAGTAAACGGTGACGCCAGCCTGATCAAGCAACTGCTCGATGTCGGCGCCCAGACCCTGATGATCCCCATGGTCGAAACCGCCGAACAGGCCCAGGCCCTGGTGCGTGCCATGCGTTATCCGCCCCATGGCATCCGTGGCGTCGGCGGCGGTTTGACCCGCGCCACACGTTGGGATGGCGTGGCGGACTACCTCAATACCGCCCATGAAGAGTTGTGCCTGATCGTGCAGGTGGAGTCGCGCCTGGGCGTGGAAAACGTCGCGGCGATTGCCGCCGTGGAAGGCGTGGACGCGGTGTTTATCGGCCCCGCCGACCTGTCCATCGGCCTCGGGCACGCCGGCAACCCCGGCCACCCCGAGGTGCAGGAGCGTATCAGGCACGCAGTGGATGCGACCCTCGCCGCCGGCAAGGTCAGCGGCATCCTGGCGCCCAATGAAGAAGACGCCCGCCGCTACCAGGCCTGGGGTTGCCGCTTTATCGCGGTGGCCATTGATATCAGCCTGCTACGCCAGAGCGCCCTGGCCACCCTCGCCCGCTATCGCCCGGCTGCCGACACCCAAGCGCCTTCGCGCATTTACTGAGGAACCTGCCATGTCATCCGTTCCCGTTTACCAGAACTTCATCAACGGCCGCTTTGCCGCAAGCGAAGCGCATATCGATGTGCTCAATCCGGCCACCGGCGCCTTGCTGTCCAAGGTTCCTGCCTCCACCGTCGCCGATGTCGACCAGGCCCTCGCCGCTGCCCGCAGTGCGCAAAAAGACTGGGCACGCAAACCCGCGATCGAACGCGCCGGCCACCTGCGCCGCATCGCTGCCAAGCTGCGCGAAAACGTCGCCCATCTGGCCCGCACCATTACCCTGGAGCAAGGCAAGATCACGAGCCTGGCCGAAGTCGAGGTGAATTTCACCGCTGATTACCTCGACTACATGGCCGAATGGGCGCGGCGCATCGAAGGCGAGATCATCACCAGCGACCGCCCCAATGAAAATATCTTCCTGTTCCGCAAGCCGCTGGGCGTGGTAGCCGGCATTCTGCCGTGGAATTTTCCGTTCTTTTTGATCGCGCGAAAAATGGCGCCGGCGTTGCTCACCGGCAACACCATCGTGATCAAGCCCAGCGAAGAAACCCCGAACAACTGCTTTGAATTCGCCAAACTGGTGGCCGAGACCGACCTGCCCGCCGGCGTATTCAACGTAGTCTGCGGCGACGGCCAGGTCGGCGGCGCACTCACTGCGCACAAAGGCGTGGACATGATCAGCTTCACCGGCAGCGTCGCCACCGGCACGCGGATCATGGCCGCCGCCGCGCCGAACATTACCAAGCTCAACCTGGAGTTGGGCGGCAAGGCGCCGGCCATTGTACTCGCGGATGCCGACCTGGAGCTGGCGGTCAAAGCCATCCGCGATTCGCGCATCATCAACACCGGCCAAGTGTGCAACTGCGCCGAACGGGTGTATGTGCAACGCAAGGTCGCGGATCAGTTTATCGAGCGCATCAGCGCGGCGATGTCGGCCACCCGCTACGGTGATCCCATCGCCCAGACCGACGTGGAAATGGGCCCGCTGATCAACCGTCAGGGCCTCGAAAGCGTCGACCGCAAGGTTCGCACCGCGCTGAGCCAGGGCGCGACCCTGATCAGCGGCGGGCAGATTGCCGACTTAGGCGCGGGCTTCCACTTCCAGCCAACGGTCTTGGCCGGGTGCCGCGCCGATATGGAGATCATGCGAGAAGAGATCTTCGGCCCGGTGTTGCCGATCCAGATTGTCGACGACCTCGACGAAGCCATCGCCCTGGCCAACGACTGCGACTACGGCCTGACCTCGTCGATCTATACCCGCGACTTGGGTAAGGCCATGCACGCGATACGTGAGATCGACTTTGGCGAAACCTACGTCAACCGCGAGAACTTCGAGGCCATGCAAGGCTTTCATGCCGGCGTACGAAAATCCGGGATCGGCGGTGCCGACGGCAAGCACGGCCTGTACGAATATACCCATACCCATGTGGTTTATCTGCAGAGCTGAGCAGTTTAAACCGGGCCATGCACGCTAGCGTGCGGGCCCTTCCGATTTCGCTTCTGATAAGGACTGCGCCATGCCCCTGACGCTCTATAGCGGCCCGATCATCGACAGCCACCTGCACCTGTTTGATCCGCGCCGCCCCCAGGGCATTCCCTGGCCCGAGCCGGGCAACCGGTTGTACGCCGCGCACCTGCCGGCGGACTACTGGGCCCTGGCCGGCCCACACAATGTGATCGGCGCGATTGCCGTGGAAGCCAGCCCGTGGCGCGACGATAACCGCTGGCTGCTCGACACACTGCGCAGTGAGCCGCGCATGCTGGGTTTTGTCGGCAACCTGGACCCGCTGCACCCCGACTTCGCCGCCGACCTCGAAGCGTTGACGGATGAGCCGCTGTTTCTCGGCCTGCGCTACGGCAACCTGTGGGACCGCGACCTGCTGCACGACCAGACTCGCCCCGGCTTTATCGATGGCCTGCGCCAATTGGCCGCCTGCGGCCGGGGCCTGGACAGCGCCAATCCGACCCCGCGCTTGATCAAGGCGTTGTTGCACCTGAGCGATGCTTTGCCACAGCTGCGCATCATCGTTGATCACCTGCCCAACGCCCAAGTGCCGGCGGGTGAAGAAGCCGCCTGCCACGCCGACCTGCTGCGCCTCGCCGAGCGCCCGAATGTGTTCGCCAAACTGGCGGAAATCCCCCAGCTCGGGCCGCACGGTTTGATCACCGACACCGCGTTCTACCATGACCGCCTGGCCGTGCTGTGGGAGGCCTTTGGCGAAGAGCGTTGCTTCTTCGGCGGCGACTGGCCCAACAGCGATCACCTGGCGAATTTCGCCACCACCCTGGGGCTCGTCAAACAGTGCATGGCCGACAAACCCGAGGCGGTGCAAGCGAAGTTCTTCCTGCATAACGCGGTGCGCATCTACACACCGACGCCGCCCCATGGAGACCAGTGATGCAGACCCGTGCCTTGCGCATGAACCTCAACCCCGGCCAGGCCGCCGAGTATCGCCGGCGCCATGACCAGATCTGGCCGGAACTGGCCCAGGCCCTGCTGGACGCGGGCGTGGTGGATTACCGGATTTTCCTCGATGAGCCGGCCAACGCGTTGTTCGCCGTGCTGACCCACGAGGACGTGCATGGCCTGGATGAACTGCCCGGTACCGCGTTGATGCAGCGCTGGTGGAACTATATGCAGGACATCATGCCCAGCCACCCGGATGCCTCGCCGATCAGTGTCGACCTGCTTCCCATGTTCCAACTGACGCGCCCCTGATCCAACCGACCCACAACAACAATAAAAAGGATTCGACTACGTGGAAATCATTCTCCTTGGTGTGATTCTGCACTTTATCGGCGGCTTCGCTTCCGGCAGTTTCTACATCCCCTACAAGAAGGTCCGCGGCTGGGCCTGGGAAAGCTACTGGATCACCGGCGGCCTGGTGTCCTGGCTGATCGTGCCACTGATCGCCGCCCAACTGACAGTGCCCGGCTGGGTGGAAATCCTGCGCACGGCCGACACCGGCACCCTGCTCTGGACCTATATGTTCGGCGTGCTGTGGGGCATCGGCGGGCTGACCTTCGGCCTGACTATGCGTTACCTGGGCTTGTCCCTGGGCATGTCGTTGATCATGGGCCTCACCTCGGCCCTCGGCGCTCTGATGCCGGCCCTGTACCGCGACCTGTTCACCACTGAAACCGAAGGTACGTTGACCTCGATGCTGGCGTCCCAGGGCGGGCATTGGGTGCTGTGGGGCGTGGCGGTGTCGCTGGTCGGTATCGCGGTGTGCGGCAAAGCCGGGCTGATCAAGGAACGGGAAGTGTCCCAGGCGGTGAAGTTCGCCAGTGTCAGCGAGTTCTCCCTGGGCAAGGGCATGCTGGTGGCGGTGATTTCCGGCGTGCTCAGTGCGTGCTTCAGCTACGGCATTTCCGCCGGCCGCCCACTGGCCGCCGCAGCAGTGGAACATGGTGCCAACAGTCTGTTCCAGAATAACGTGACCTTCATGGTGATCATGTGGGGCGGCCTCACCACCAATGGTATCTGGTGCCTGTGGCTGAACTGGCGCAACCGTACCTTCCATAACTACACCGACCGCAGCACCCCGTTACTGGGCAATTACCTGTTGGTCGCCATTGCCGGCACGCTGTGGTTCCTGCAGTTTTTCTTCTACGGCATGGGCGAAAGCCGCCTGCAGAACGACGCCAGTTCCTGGGTGCTGCACATGTCGTTCATCATCATCGTGTCCAACTGCTGGGGCCTGTATTTCCGCGAATGGCACGGCACCAGCGCCGCCAACAAGGGCGTTTTGGTAGCGGGTATCGCGGTGATCCTCGGCGCAATCGCCATGGTCGGCTACGGCAATTATCTCGGCTGATGCCACTTACTTCTTGAAGGAGAGTTTTTATGTTGCTTGCAGACAAAACCGTAATCATCACCGGCGCCTCCCGTGGCATTGGCCGCGCCGCCGCCCGTGAATGCGCACGCCAGGGCGCCCGCGTGGTGATCGGCCACAGCGGCAGCGGCCAGGGCACTGAGGCGGCGCTTTCGTTGATCGAGGAGATCAAGGCCTTTGGCGGCCAAGCCATCGAAGTAGGTGGTGATGCGGCCGACCCGGACACCGGTGACAAGCTGGTGGCCGGCGCAGTCCGGGCCTTCGGCAGCGTCGACGTGTTCGTCAACAACGCAGGCATCTGCCCGTTCCACTCGTTTCTGGATATGCCCCGCGAGGTCTACCTGAAAACCATCAACACCAACCTCAACGGCGCCTACTTCGCCGTACAGGCGGCGGCCAACCAGATGAAGAACCAAGGCCGTGGTGGCGCGATCATCGCCGTCAGTTCCATCAGTGCGTTGGTGGGCGGCGGCATGCAAACCCACTACACGCCGACCAAGGCCGGGCTGCATTCGTTGATGCAATCCTGCGCGATTGCTCTGGGCCCCTACGGCATTCGCTGCAACTCGGTGTTGCCGGGCACCATCGCCACCGACATCAACAAGGACGACCTGGCCGACGAAGAAAAACTCGCCTACATGACCTCACGCACGCCGTTGGGTCGCCTGGGTGAACCGGATGATGTGGCCGGGCCGATCGTTTTCCTCGCCTCGGACATGGCGCGTTATGTGACCGGTGCTTCGTTGCTGGTGGATGGCGGGTTGTTCGTAAACCTGCAGTAGCCACCGCTGCCCCAGACATCACACTTCCAATGTGGGAGCGGGCTTGCCCCAATGCCAGTCAGTTAAAGCTTTTTGTAGGAGTGAGGGGGACGCCTAGTTCTTGCTCGCGAAAAATTCACAGGCACCGCGTTCATTCAGAAAGCACGCGTTATCGTTGACGTTTTTCGCGAGCAAGAGCTAGGCGCCCCCCTCGCTCCTACAGGCGGCGGGGTGCAGTTTATTGCTGATTTTTAGTTAGCACTCCAAGTGCGAGCACGTCGTTTATCGGCATTGGCAAAACCATCGGCTTCAACCACCTCAACGAACAATTGCACACCATCGAAATCGGCAATAGTTCGGCACCGGCGAACCAGGTAGAAAACTGATCGAATGGTGACAAAAACTGACCGCCTTGCTGTGTAGATTCCAATCGGTGACGACCCCAGTCGTATGCCGGATTTTGGAGACGCATCATGAAACGCATTCAGTACAGCAGGTATGGCGGGCCAGAGGTCATGCAGGTCAAGGACTTTGAACTCCCTCACCCAGGCGAAGGTGAGGTCGGTGTCAGCGTCAAGTTTTCAGCGATCAATCCCATTGACTGGAAGCTGCGGACTGGGCAAATGAAGATCGTTACCGGTAGGAAATTCCCTCGCGCGATGGGAATGGATTTCTCTGGCAGGGTTATATCGGTCGGTACCGGCGTCACGCGATTCAACGTCGGGGACCCGGTGTTTGGACTCGCCCGTTTTAAAGAAAGCGGAGCATTCGGCCAAGCCCTTATCACAAAAGAGGCGTTTTTAGCCCATAAGCCGGATGATGTGTCATTCGAGCACGCCGCCTGTTTGGGTACCCCTGGTGTGACTGCCTGGAACGGGCTTATAGACAAGGCCAAGCTGCACGCCGGCCAGCATGTCTTCGTCAATGGATGTGCCGGTGCCGTCGGCGAAGCCGCTGTACAAATAGCGCTGATGCAGGGGGCCGTCGTCTCGGGCAGTTGCAGCGACAGGGACATGCAGCGAGCAAAGTCGCTGGGTATGCAGACTGTTTATGATTATCGGAACCTGCAGCTATCGAGTATTGCCACTCGATTCGACGTGGTTTACGACACCGCGGCAACGCTGTCGATATCTGAAGGCGTTGCGACGCTAAAATCGGGCGGCGTATTTCTGGATCTAAACCCCGGCCCAGGCAAGTTTGTCCGCGCTTTGTTCGATCGCAGACTCAAAATAATCATAGGCTCACCGCGCGCCGAGATATTGGATCAGCTTGCCAAGGCTGCCATTGATAAGCGCTACAACGTCCGAGTTGCGGAAACCGTTTCGATGGCCGAGGCGATTCGACTTATCACTGAGCTTGAGAAAGGCCGTAAGCTCGGCGGTAAAGGTGTCATCGCGATGGAGTAGACATGGCCAGGAGTCACCGTTTGTTTGAGCTAATCCAAGTGCTGCGCCGACATCGCAGAACGGTGTCGGGGCAGACACTTGCGCTGGAACTGGGCGTTTCATTACGCACCATACGTCGCGATGTGGTGACCTTGCAGGGGATGGGCGCCGACATCGAGGGTGAGCCGGGCTTAGGTTATATTTTGAAACCTGGTTTTCTGTTACCCCCGCTTGCATTTACAGAAGAAGAAATACAGGCGCTTGTAGTCGGGGCCCAGTGGGTCAGTCGTCAGACAGACGATAAATTTGCCCTCGCGGTAAAGAACGCGTTGGCCAAAATCAATGCCGTGTTGCCTCTGGATATGCGTCACACCTTTGACGACGAAACGTTCTACGTGGGCGCCCGCTCCAACCTTTGCACTTCAATCGACCTGAGTGAAGTCCGATTCGCATTGCGCGACCAGCGCAAACTGCTGATCACCTTGTCGATATTCCACGCACCTGCAGATAAACAAATTATCTGGCCGATCATGCTGGGCTTCATAGACGCAAAGCGCTTCCTGTCGGCGTGGTGTGAAGCGGACAACCGGTTCCGCGTGATAGCGATGGATGACATCGCAAAACTGGAAGTGCTTGCCGAGCGCTATAGCCGCAACCGACGTCAGCTTATCAAGGAATGGCGAGCTCATGAGGTGTTGCCTTGTAACGGCTCTGGCAAGGAGTGCTGATCGGAGGAATAAACGACGTCGCACACCCGATGTGGATGGGGGCAAAAACTGGGGGCACAATTCGTTTATTTCAGGCTAAAAAACAACCGTCCTAGAGCCCAGTCAACATGTTCTTTGGCGATCCTGAGAGCCTTTGAGCGTCGTCAGCAAGCCTGTTCATCCTGATCACTTCAGCAGGCTGACCCCATCGAGCAGTACCGCCCACTAAGCCGTTTGTTAAAGCGAGGGCTTGCGCCTAATATGCAAGTCGCACCTTGCATAACGACTGTCAAGGCTTGCTCATCACCCAGCCCGCATATTCGAAGGAGTGGCATGCAGATGAAAGAATCCAAAGAAGTGTACGAACGCATCAGTGAACAGTTCGAGGATTTCACCACCAGGGCCTCTCAACGCAAGGTCGAGGTCGACACCTTCCGTAGCATGGTCGGCAATGTCGAGGGCCTGCGTATCCTGGACCTGGCCTGTGGGCATGGTTTCTTCAGTCGCCAGTTGAAGGACTGGGGGGCGGCCAAGGTGCATGGCGTGGATATTTCCGAAAACATGATCTACCAGGCACGGCAGGCCAACGACGGTATCGCCTACGAAGTACGGGACGTGGCGAAGATGGGCCGTATCGGCGCCTACGACATGGTGACGGCGGCCTGGCTGTTCAACTATGCCAGCAGTGTCGACGAACTGAGCAAGATGTTTCAGTCGGCGGCCGACAACCTGAAGCCCGGTGGTCAATTGGTGGCCTACACCGCCAACCCGTCGTTCGAACTGCAAAAAGGCAATTTCACCCGCTATGGGATTGAGGTGTTCGATGAAACCCCGGTCGCCGGCGGGTTTCGCTGCAACGCGCAGTTCATGTCATCGCCCCCCGCACCGTTTACCTACTATCGCTGGGAGCAAGGCGTGTACGAAGAAGCCGCACGGGTAGCCGGTTTCAACCAGCTCACCTGGGTCGCCCCGCTGATCAGTGAACACAGCCGCACCACCATGGGTGCGGGGTACTGGCAACTGTTCGAGCGCAACAGCCTGCAGATCGGTTTGACCTGCCGCAAATAATCGCGCAGTGATCGTTTCCACGCGCGTGGGAACGATCACGCCAGGGCGCTGACCGGCCGCAATCGCACCCGGATGTCCGCCCCTACCAGGCATTGCTCGATGATCGACAACGGTTGCGCCTGCCCAAGATCGGTCAAGCCATCCAGCGCCAGCAACGGCCGTGCATCACTGCCCAGGAACATCGGGGCGATGTATACCAGCCACTCATCCACCAGGCCTGCCGCCGCAAAGGCGCCACACAATACCGGGCCGGCTTCGACCTGGACCTCGTTGCACCCCTCCTCAGCCAGGACCGTCATGATCTGCCGCAGGTCAAGCCCTTCGCCGTCCAGCCCGACCTGCCGGAAACGCACACCCGCAGGAGGCGGGTGCAACGGCTGTGCGCCGGGCCCATGAAACACCAGGGTCGGTGCCGCGCCATCCAGCACATGGGCATTGGCATCGCCCTTGAGGTGCTGGTCGAGCACCACCCGCAGCGGCGCGGAAAATGCCGTGTGCGGGTCGGGCAGGCGCACCGTCAGGCGCGGGTTGTCTGCCAGCAGCGTGCCGCTGCCGGTGAGCACGGCGCAAGCCCGGGCGCGCCACACTTGCACATCGTCCCGGGCCTCGGGCGAGGTGATCCATTTGGATTGTCCGTTACCCAGGGCCGTGCGACCGTCCAGGCTCATGGCCAGTTTGATCCGCAACCACGGCCGCTTGCGCTCGGTACGCGAGAAAAACCCCTGGTTCAACTCGCGCGCCTCCGGGCACGGCAGGTGTTCGACCTGCACCCCCGCCGCCTCAAGCCGCTCAACACCATAATGCTCATGCTGAGAGCGGTCGACACTGGCGATCACCACCCGCGCCACGCCGGCCTTGATCAATGCGTCGGCACAGGGCGGCGTGCGCCCATGACCGCCGCACGGCTCCAGGGTGACATAGGCGGTGGCGCCCCGAGCATCGACGCCCGCCTCGCGCAACGCATTGACTTCGGCGTGAGCCTGCCCCGCCCACTCGTGCCAGCCCTGGCCAAGCAGCAGGTCGCCCTTGGCGATCACGCAACCGACCCGGGGATTCGGCGCCGTGGTAAAGGCGCCCCGGTCAGCCAGTTTCAGGGCGAGCCGCATGAAGTGCATGTCGCGCGCCAGCGCCAGGCTCATGTGCGAACCAGCGCCAGCAGGTACACCGCCTCACCGTGCTGACGCTCGATCACCACCAGGTCCTGCCAAGTGAAACCAAACGCTTCCAGGGTGTCGCGCACACCCTGTTCGGTGAAGAAATAACCTTGACGCTGGTTATCCATCTCGCGCCAGCCCGGCTCCGGGTTGCTCGCGTCGACACCGAAGACGTTGAGCCCAATCAGCGCGCCAGGGCGCGCGTACTGGCGGATATTGGCCAGGTAACGGCTCCACTCATCCGGATGCTGGTGATGGAAGCAGCCATTGTCGAGTACGCCGTCAAACACCTCCCCTGCCGGTGGCTGCCAATCCTGCAGGGCGCTGCACACCAGGCTCAGACGCTCGCCCCAGCGTTTGCGCAGCAGCGGCCAGCTGGAATTCTCGACGATATCCAGGCCGGTCACCCGGTGCCCTGCCAGGATAAACTCCGAGGCATCTCGTGCACGGCCAACGCCCACGTCGAGGATGTGCTGGTCCGGCGTCGGCCCCAGTGCCTCGAGGAAAACCCGGGCGGCCTTGGCCATGCCGATGTCCCAGGACCACTCATCTTCACCATGGCTGTAGCGGTGGACAAATGAGGTGTCGAGCGCCCGGCGGTACGTCGATACATCCATGAATTGCGCTTGCTTGCTCATATCAGGCAGTCCTTGGGTCAAGAGGCGCGACGGGTGGCGATCCCGTAGATCTGGCCATCGTAGGAACTGGCCAGGAAATCATCGCTGGCCGTGCTGTGGGTGATGCAGGAGATGCCACTGGCCGTGGGACGCTGTACTTGCTGCCAGGAACGGCTGGGCAAGTCGAACAGCGCGATGGTGCCGCTGTAGTTCGCAGTGGCGATCACTTCCCCGTCGGCCGAGGCACAAATGCACTTGATGGAATTGCGGTGCGGCGTGTCATAGACCTCGTCACCGGACTCCAGCCACAGGCGCAGCTTCAGGTCGCGACCAATGCTGGCGAAACCGCCGTCGACCCGGCAGCAACCGTTGGAGATACGCGTGTGGGCATTTTCGATATGCCGTGCGCAACTGAAGTCGCTGATGGTGTGCAGGGCGGCGGCGGCCGAGGCGCATACGCTGAACAGGTGATGCTCGTTGGCCGCCACGCCTTTGATCGCGTTGTCGTGCATCGGGATCGACGCCACCAGCTCCAGGCTGTTATCGCCAGCGATGATAAACACCAAGCCTTCGCCGGTGTAGGTTCCGATCAGTGCATGAAGCTGGCCATTGCGCTGGAACGTCGTGCCGCAATTGAGCGGCGAGCGATGTTGATACAACAGGCGCCCGCTGAGGGCATCGAACACCTGGCCCATCTGCCCGCCGGTCAGCAGCAGCGGGCCGAACGGCAGCAGGAAATTGCACAGGCTGCCGACACCGCTTACGGGCTGGTTATCGCGAAACAGCAAGCCCGCGTCACCGATGCTGTATTGCCCGCCGTCGGTGGTCACCACGGCGTTGATGCTCACCGCCGGCTGGATGCCGTCCACCACCCACTGATCGTTTTCATAATCCCAGGTGGCGTAGCGCGAGCCGAAGGTGGCGAACACCAAGGCATCGCTGCCGACGAACGCACAGCTGCGTGGCCAGACGATGCTCGGCAAATTGGTGCTGCGCAGGCGCTCCAGCTGGGTGCCATCGAAGCGCCAGAGGATCGCCAGGCGGTCATAACTCAAGGTGACCAGCAGCTGTTTTTCATCATTCCAGACGATGCGCTTGATCCCGGCATCGTGGGCCGGAATGGAGCGGATATCGCCCCCGTGGATGATCGAGATGCGCCCCTCGTCGTCACCGGCAAACACCACGCCGGCACGGGTAATGGCGACGGTATCGGTCTCGACGCCGCCGATGTCGACTTCATCGCATTGCTCGAAGGTGGTGGTGTCCCACTGGCGCACCGTGCCGTCGTCGCTGCTGGAAATCAGGCGCTTGCCATCCGGCGACCAGACCACGGAAATCACGTCGGCCTGATGCCCGCGGCAGGTGCCCTTGAGGTTGCCGTCGAGGTCGAAGAGGCGTAGTTGATGATCGCGCGAGCAGGTCGCGATTGACGCACCGTCCGGCGAGAACACCGCCATTTCCACGTCGTCGTCATGCCCCGACAGCACGGCTTTGAGGCGCATGCTCGGCACTTCCCAAACGCGGGCGGTGTAGTCACTGCTGGCACTCACCAGGTACTTGCCATCGGCGCTGAACGCGCACTGGTTGGCTAAGTGGTCATGGCTGACACGGTGGATCGAATGCCCGGTATGGGCATTCCACAAAATGACTTGGTTGTCGTAACCGGCGGTGGCGATGAACTCACCAGCATGGGCGGCAACGCCGCTGATAGGGCCTATGTGTCTCATCGAAAAGTCCTTTTCCTGGGGAATGAATCAAAGCTTGATGGTGTGGCTCGACTTACTGACTTTTGATCGCAGGTAGTTGTGGTTCTGCTTGGTCAGGAACACCCCGGTAGGCACTGAGCTGACCACGTCGATCCCGCCGTCGCGCAGTTGCTTGACCTTGTCCGGGTTGTTGGTCAGGAGCCTGCAGCGATGTACATCCAGGGCGCGCAGCATGGCGACCGCCGGGGCGAAACTGCGCGAGTCTTCCGGGTGGTTGAGCTTCAGGTTGGCCTCGTAGGTGTCCATACCGGCGTCTTGCAGCAGGTAGGTTTCAAACTTCGAATACAGGCCGATACCGCGACCCTCCTGGCGCAGGTAGATCAGGTAGCCGCCTTCGGCATCAAGCGCTTTCAAGGCTTCCTGTAACTGCGGGCCGCAATCGCAGCGCTGGGAACCGAATACATCACCGGTAATGCATTCGGAATGCACGCGCACCAGGGGCACATCGGCATCGGGCTCACCGGCCTTGACGGCAAAGTGTTCATTGTTCTTGTCAAAGCCCTTGAACCCGAAAAAGTGGGCGTTGACGGAGCCGCCAAGAATGGAGATGGGAACTTGCGTATGGAGCGTTACTGGAGTGTCCATGACTAAGCCTCTATGCGTGTGGGACGTTCTGGTCAACGTTGTTTTCTACCAAACGGAATCCCATGACATAGATGGGTCTTGGATAACGTCCATGTCGGCGCTGGTTGCGCGCAAGATCCCTGAAGCGGGTGAAACTGCCTCCACGGGCTACCCGGTGCCGACCGACATCCAGCACCAGGTCATCGTTGATCTCAGGCCCGCCCGGATAGGCCCGATAATCGTCGGCAACGTACTCTTCCACGTTGCCGGCCATGTCCAGCGCGCCAAACATCGAGGCGCCTTCGAGGAACACCCCGACGGGTGTCGACGCGAGCAACCCCAACTCAATGGTGTTGGCGTACTCGACATTGAAGGTTTCGCCCCAGGGAAACTGGGAGCGCTGCGGCCCTGCGGCGGCGTATTCCCACTGCGCCTCGCTGGGCAGTGCGAAGGCGCGCCCGGTACGCCGGCTCAGCCATTGGGCATAGGCGTCGGCATCGACGTCACTGACGCTGTACACCGGATGGTTGGCCTGGTGCTGGGGAAAGCGCCCAAAGGCCCAGCCGGTAGGCAAGAACGGATAACCGGTATCCAGCAGGAAGGCGCGGTATTCGCTATTGGTCACCGGGTAGCGACCGATGCGAAAGCTCGCCAGGCTGACCCGATGGTTGGGGGTTTCCTTCTCGATCCAACTCCGGTCCAGGCCCAGCCCGGCGTAGGCGGTCATGACCGCGTCGACGCGCTGCGGCTCCAGGCCGATCTCGACCTGGGCAGCGGGAACGTCGCACATGGCTGGGCTGAACACGTCGATACGCGGGTCACCCTTGCAACCCAGCACTTCACCGGCGGCGATACGCCGCACCAGGGGTTCGGCGAGCGACTCGACCACCCGCAGCAGTTGCTCGATAGGCGCGCTCATCAACTGTCCGGTGGCGTCGGCGATTTGCCGGGTCAGTTCATATTCGACGTAAGCCTGCGGGTAGCCCATCAATACCCGATCAGACACGTTCTTTGGCAAAGGGCTCGGTAGCGTCGGCCAATGCCAACCGTATTGATTCGTCATAGGTACACCTTTTTTACGCGCGAACACGTCCACGACCGAGCGCGAAACCGCTCGGCGTGTGTGGGTCAGTCAGGTCTCAGAGTCGGTCGAGCAGCAACCTTCGGTTGGTTTCGATCATCTCGACTTCGGTGGAATACACCTCAACCACCAAGCCATCGGGGTCTTCGAAATACACCGCCGTGCGAACGTTGTCCGGGCCGTGGTGATAACCCGGCGCAGGGCCATTGCCCTTGACCAGGGTGATGTTGTCGTCGGCAGCCACCTTGTCGGCGATGCGCTTGACGTCGTCCGGCAGCGCACGAATGCCGATGTGGTAGCCCGGCGGGTAGACAAAGTCCGGATTGTGTTCGATGAAGAAGTCGAACCCGTTCAACTCCATCACCACTTTGCGCGGCCCCAGGTTGTAGCAATAGTGGGCGCCGAAGATGTCGCGATAGAACGCCTGGGAGGCGTCAAGGTTACGGGTGAGGATGTTGATATGAGTGAGTTGCGGGCGCTGGGATTCCAGCGCGGCAGCCTCGATGGAGACACCTTCCAGGGAGCGCCACATTTTGATCGCGGCGGCGAATTTGGAAAAACCGGCCAGCCAGTTTTTCACCGTGTCCGGGGACACGCCTGCTTCAGTGATCGCCAGGCCATGGGGGTAAATGAAACAGGCCGCGTGTTGCAGCAATGTCGCGCTCAGCAAGTCGCCGGCAGCTTGCCCGGCGCGGCCTTCGGTAAGGCGCACGATGCAGACGGCCTTGTTGTGATAACCATCCGCCAATTGCGCGAGCCGGGTATTCAGGGTGTCGAGGCTGTCTGCCGCTGACACCAGCAGGATAAACCCGTCGGCCTGCGGTAACTGCGCGCCCTCCACGGCCGCGCACACTTCAAAACCGGCCGCTTTCGCGCAGGTGTTCAACGCTTCGAGAAACCCGTTCAGACGTGTCGCCGTGCTGGGGCTGTACAAGGTAATAAAGCGCAGCATCAGGCGACCCTCCCCTCGTTACGTCGACCTACCAACAGGCTGTAGCGCCCGATAGGCTCCTGGACCACCTCAAAGCCCTGGGAGACCATCTGCTCGGCAATCCATCGGGTGGGATGCAGTTCGCCGTGCACCGTGTTGACCATCATGTGCAGGGAGAAATCCGCCGACAGCGCCGGATGAATTTCGTCGTCTTCCAAGGTCATGCTCAGCACCAGCAGCGAACCGCCGTCGTTGACCAACTGTGCCGCCGAGCGGATCAGCGTGCTGGTTTCTTCGCGGGTAAAATAATGCAGGCAGTCATTGACCATGATTACGTCGGCGCTTTCACCTTCGTAACGGGCCAGGTCCAGCAGGTTACGTTCCTTGAATGTCAGTCGCCCCGCCAACTGGTATTTCTCGACGGTACTTTCGGCGGACTGGCGCGTAGCGGCCAGGTCCCAGATTTCGCCCTGGACCTGAGGGTGCCTCCGAGCGATTTCGGCGATGTAGGTGCCGTGTCCACCGGCCAGGTCGATGACCTTGCTGGCGGTATCGAACACGGGCAATTCCTTGAGCACATCGACCATGGGCTGACTGAAGCGCACCATCGCATCGTTGAAGGCATCACGCGCAGCGATGTCGTGCTTGAAGCGGTTCTCTTGCTGGAAATCCATGGACTCGGCGCTGCTCAGGATTTCCCCGAGGCGCGGCCAGTTCTGCCACTGCAAGCGCTGGTGGGCAATGATCGGGCCGATGAACTCGGCGCTGCGGCTGACCAGGTAGCGCTCGGCCAAGGGCTGGTTGGTATAGGTGTCGGCGGACTTTCTCAACAGGCCCAGGGCAACCAGCCCATTGAGAAAGATCTTGGCCTTGTTGGGCACCCAGCCCAATTGCTGGCTGATAGTGTCGGCGCTGGTCGGGTGGGTGGTTTGATCGAAGAGGTGCTGCGCTACAGCGAAATGAAGGATGGCGGATTGTCGATACTGGTCGGAGAGTTTCACCAGGTCGACCACGCTGGACAGAGCGGTTACTTCATCAGCGTGCTCATAGATGGTCGTCGGCTTTTGCGCATTCATACAGATTCTCTTCCTTGGATGTTTTTATCTTCACTGGCGTCGGTAAGCGGTGCTTGAGACGTAGCGTGCTGTTTAAGGGTCCGGAGTCGTGTGCAAATGAATGGTTATCAGCAGCTTCCTAAAAAGCTAGACACGAGCCTAGTCTTTTGTCCTACAAAAGCAAGGCAAAGCTTTTATAATTATTCGCTATTTAAAATTACTTATTAGTTCCTTTTAATTATTATTTTCCTCTGCAGCAAAAATGACTATGCTCATGCCCAATACCCCTTACGCAATGGATGGCGCCAAAGGTCGACGAACTCCAGTGATGCCCTCACTCTCCATGGTTACACGCGATTTATGACTTCCAGACCCGCCGACGATACCCAGTCATCCACTGCTGACCGCATCCTGTTTTTGCTCAAGACACGTGGCCCGTTGAAAACCACCGAACTGGCTTCCCTGCTGGAACTCACGTTTGAGGCAGCCCGGCAACAAATCCAGAAGTTGCAGGCATCGGAGTTGATCGTCGGCGTTTCTGCGCCCACATCCGGGGCCGGCCGCCCTTCGTTGAAGTGGGCACTGACAGACACCGCGCACAACAAATTCCCCGATTCCCACAGCGTGCTGACCCTGCACCTGATCGAATCCATCGAGGGGGTTTTCGGCAGCGACGGCGTCGAAAAAATCATCACCAGCATGGAAGCAACCAATCGTCAGGAGTACGTTCAGGCGTGTTCCCAAGCCTCGTCCCTGGAAGAGAAAGTCGCCATCCTGGTGCGCATCCGCGAACTCGCCGGCTATATGGCGCATATGGAACCTGCGGGTGAAGGCTGGCTGCTGATCGAAAACCATTGCCCGATCTGTGCCGCCGCGCGCAAATGCCAGGGTTTCTGCCGCTCGGAGTTGCAGATATTTCGTGCAGCCATGGGCGACGACACGCTTGTCGAACGTTGCGAACACCTGATCTCCGGCGACCGGCGTTGCGTCTATAACATACAACCGCGCGCCTGACCGCCCGCCACTCCAGCCGCCCTAAAGGAATAAGGCCATGACCCCGACCATCGACTTGCTCGCCAGCCACCGCAGCGACCGCAGCTTCCAATCCACGCCCGTCAGCGACGAACACCTGGATGCCATCTTGCGGGCCGGCCACCTGGCACCGACGTCATTCAATGCCCAGCATATTTCCGTGGTGGTCGTGCGCGATGCAAACACCCGCCAGCGCATTGCGGCGGTCGCGGGCGGCCAACCCTGGATCGTGTCGGCGCCGGTGTTTATCACGCTGGTGGTGGACTTCCACAAGACCGCCGTCGGTGCCGCGCTCAATGGCCAGCAACAGCAGATCCAGCGGCACTTGGAAGGGCTGATCGCCGCCAGCACCGATGGCGGCATTATCCTCAGCACCCTGATGATCGCCGCGCGCTCATTGGGGTTGGGCGTGGTGCCGGTGGGCGGCATTCGTGCCAACGCCGAGGCGATGATCGAACTGCTCGGGCTGCCCGAGCAGACCTTCGCCCTGTGCGGCCTGGCCCTGGGTCATGTGCACGAGCCGGCGGCGCAGAAACCGCGCATGGGCATCGAGGCCTTCCGTCACGACGAGCGCTACAACCGGGCCGCGCTGGCACCGGCGATCAGTGCCTATGACCAGCACCTGATGCGCCATTGGCAGATCATTGGCCGTGCGGACGGCCAGTCCTGGTCAAGCACCGTGGGCCGCACGTACGCACGCAACTACCGGCCCGACCTCAAGGCTCAATTGCTGGCCAATGGTTTGTCCGCTGATTGAGCCTGAGCCGCACCGCCACTGCCCCAACCCAGCGCCTTGTATAGCGCGATGGCGTTGAGGTAGGACGCTGTCTCGGCATCGGCCACATCCTTCTTGATCAGGAAAAACGCGCGCTGGTTTTCCAGCACCGCCATGTAGGTGCCCGATCCGCTGCGGTAGCGTTTGCTGGCGATGTCGATCGCCTGCTCGGCATGTGTGGCGGACGCCAGCAACGCGCCCAGGCGGGTCTGGTCCTGCGCCAGGCGCATCAGTGCATTTTCCACATCTTCCTGGGCCTTGAGCAGCGACTGTTGATAGCGCGCCAGGGCACCTTCGGCCTGGGCCTGGGAGGCGCGCAGGCGTGCGCGCACGTTGCCCAGGCGAAACGCCGGCCAGTCCACCGACGGCGCCAGCTCATAAGCCCGCGATGCGCTGCCCAGGTCACCGCCGCGCAGGGCGAAGAAGCCAATGAAACCGCCCAGGTTCAGGCGTGGGTACAAGTCGGCCGTGGCGACGCCGACGTCTTCGGTGCTGGCAGCCAGCATGCGTTCGGCGCTGACCACATCCGGACGATTGCGGATCAATTGGTCGACATCGCCCAAGGGCAGTTGCCGGGCCAGGGGCGCAAGGAAATGCGCCTTGGCCAAGGCCTGCTGTTGACGCGGTGGTTGGCCGGTCAAAACGTCCAGGCGATAACCGGTTTCCTGGATCCGTGTCAGCAACGGTGGAATCGCCGCCTCACTGAGCAGCAGGTTGGCATGGGCGTTTTGCTGATCCTCGAATTGGCCGCTGCCGGCGCGCACCTGAGCGCTGGTCAGCGTGAGCGTTTCGCGCCAGGCACTGACTTGGGCCTGGGCCACCTCCAGGCTGCGGCTCAAGCCTTGCTGCTCATAGTAATAACGCGCCACGTCGGCAGCGATGCTCAACTGCATCAGCGCCAGGTCCGCCTGGGCCGCCTGCGAGCGCGCCATGGCCGAGGCCGTCAGGCGCTGCAACCGCCCGAACACATCAATCTCCCATTGCACATCAAAGCCGGCGCGATAGGTCTGTGACAGCATCCGCTCGGGTGGCCCACCGTCGAACGGCAACTGCTGCTCCAGGCTGCGGCCGTAGGCGGTACGGGCAGTGACGCCGGGATACTGGTCGAGCCGGCGATCATCAAACACCGCGCGGGAAGCCAGCAAGTTGGCCTGTGCCTGGCGGATGTCATGGTTATGCGCCAGCGCCGTGTCGATCAGGTGATCGAGTTCGGCGTCGTCAAAAAACGACCACCACTGGGCCTGCGCCGGCGCCTGTTGGGCGAACAAAGCCTTTTGTGCAGTGACCAGGCTGATCGGTGGGGTCGTGGGCTTTTCGTAATGCGGCCCGACCATGCAGCCGTTGAGCAGCGTCAGCGCCAGCACGGTGGTGACAGTTTTGCCGGGCTTCATGGTTCGCTCCTCAGGGTTTGCGCCAGGGACTGGGCCCGTGGGGTCGAGGCCGCCACTGAATGCTTGCGGGCCAGCAGGGTGTAGACCGTCGGCAGCACGAACAGCGTGAAGCAGGTACCGATCAGCATGCCCGATACAATCACCACCCCCAGACCGTAGCGGCTGTTGGCCCCGGCCCCCGAGGCGAACAGCAACGGTACCAGGCCGACCACCATGGCCGCCGTCGTCATCAGGATCGGCCGTAAACGAATCTGCGCGGCCTTGCGTATCGCCTCGCAACGGTCGAGGTGTTCCTGGGCCTGCAGGGCGTTGGCGAACTCGACCATCAGGATGCCGTGCTTGCTGATCAGCCCGATCAGGGTCACCAGGCCAATCTGGGTGTAGATATTGATCGTGGCGTAGCCCAGCGCCAGGGGAATCAGCGCGCCGCTGATGGACAGCGGCACGGTGATCAGGATGATCAGCGGGTCCATCAGGCTTTCGTACTGCGCCGCGAGTACCAGGTAGATCACGATCACCGCCGCCAGGAACGCCAGCAGCAGCGCATTGCCTTCCTGGGTGTATTGCCGCGCATCGGATTGCCAGTCGTAGCTGAACCCCACGGGCAACTCGGCGGTGACGCCTTCCAGGAACGCCACGGCGTCGCCCAGAGTGATCCCGGCCGCCGGCACCCCCTGGAAGGTCGCGGCGTTCTGCTGGTTGAACTGGGTCAGCTTGTTGGGTTCGACGTGCTCGGACACCTGGATCACCGTCGACAGCGGAATCAGTGTGCCGTCTTCCGTGCGCACATACTGGCGGGTCAGAGCTTCGGGCGTCAGTCGCTCACTGCCCGGGCTCTGGGCAATCACATCATAGGAACGGCCCTCCAGGCCAAAGCGGTTGAGGTAGTTTTCCCCCACCAGCACCGCCAACGATTCTCCGATGTCCTGCATGCGGATCCCCAGGCTGTTGGCCTTCGCCCGGTCCACCCGCACCTGTACCACCGGGTTGTTGTAGTCCAGGTCACTGTCGACCACGGCGAACAATCCACTGTCGCGGGCCTTCTGCTTGATCTGCTCCATGGTTTCGTACAGCACGCGGTAATCCTGGGAGCTGCGCAGCACCAGTTGCACCGGCAGGCCACCGGTGGAGCCCGGCAAGGCCGGCAGCTGGAAGGCAAAGATGCTGGTGCCTTCCACGTCGTTGGTGGCCGCTTGCAGGTCGACCTGGATCTGCGCGGCGGTGCGCTCGCGCTCGCCCCACAGCGTCAAGTTGATGCCGCCAATGCTCGAGGCGATGCCGTCGCTGCCATTGATGATCCAGGTGCTGACGGTTTCCGGCAGCCGCCCGTAGACCTCATTCAGCTTGGCGGAAAAGCGCTCGACGTATTCCAGGTTGGCATGTTGCGGCGCCTTGATCGCAGTGAGCAGCCCCGCCTGGTCCTCGGTGGGCGCCAGCTCCCGCTGCGGCAACTGGTACAACCACGGCAGGCTGATCATCACCAGCAAGGCAAACAGCCCGCTGAGCCAGCGATGCCGCAGCGACAGGTCCAGCACTTTGGCATAACGCAGTGCCAGACCGTCAAAGACGCGGTTGGCCAGGTGTGCCATGCGCCCTTCCGATTGCTTGGACTGCAGCAGGAACGAACTCATGACCGGCGACAACGTCAGCGCCACCACGCCGGACACAATCACCGCGCCGGCCAGGGTCAGGGCGAACTCACGAAACAACGCCCCCGTGAGGCCGCCCATCATGCCGATAGGCGCATACACCGCCGCCAGGGTAATGGTCATGGCGATCACCGGGCCCGCCACTTCCCGCGCACCGACCAGAGCGGCCGCCACCGGGGTCTTGCCCTCCTCGATATGCCGGTGGACGTTCTCCACCACCACAATCGCATCGTCCACCACCAGCCCCACGGCCAGCACCATCGCCAACAGCGTCAACAGGTTGAGACTGAAACCGAACGCCAGCATCAGCGCCGCGGCGCCCAGCATCGACAAGGGGATGGTCACCACCGGAATCAGTACCGTGCGCAACGACCCCAGGCACAGGTAGATGACAATCACCACGATCAGCAAGGCCTCGAGCAGGGTCTTCATCACCTCGTCGATGGAGGTCTGGATAAAGCGCGCCGTTTCAAACGCCAGCTCGGCCTTGACGTCCGGCGGCAGGGTCTTGCGCACGTCCGGCAGGAGTTTCCTGATACCGTCGACGATCACCAGCGGGTTGCCGCCGGGTGTCGGGAACAACCCCAGGTGCACGGCCGAAACGCCGTCCATGGTGGCGCTGGTTTCGCTGGACGCCGCGCCCAGCTCCACGGTGCCGACATCCTTCAGGCGCACCAGGCCGTTGCCATCGTTGCGCAGCACCAGATCGCGAAATTCATTGACGTTGGTCAGGTCGGTATTGACCCGCAGGTTGGCGACCACAAACAGGCCTTTGACCTTGCCCGGCGCCGCCTGGTAGTTGTTGCGGCGCACCGCGTCGGCTACATCGGCGGCGGTCAGGCCGCGAGCGGCCAGCCGTGCGGGGTCGATCCACAGGCGCATCGCCAGGGTTTGTCCGCCGAACACCTGGACCTTGGCCACGCCCTCGATGGTGCTCATCACCGGTTCCACCACCCGTGCCAGGTAATCGGTCAAGGCCGGGGTCGACAGGGTCGGGCTGGAGAACCCGATATAGGCCACCGCCGTCGACTCGCCGGACGAGCGCTCGATCACCGGATCATAGGCCTGCTCCGGCAGCCGGAAACGCACCTGGTTGACCTTGGCCATGACCTCCGTGAGGGCCTGGGTCGAGTCACGGTTGAGCTCCATGCGCACCGTGACCACGCTGCGCCCCTGCACCGACGAACTCGACAGGTAATCCACGCCTTCCACCGACGACACCGCCTGGGCAATCGGTTGCGTGACGAAGCCCTGCATCAGGTCTGACGAAGCGCCGGGGTATTCAGTGGTCACGGTGATGGTGGAGCTTTCCAGCATCGGGTACTGGCGAATCGGCAACTGCAGCAAGGACATGACCCCCAGCAGCAGAATCAGAATACTGACGACGAGCGCAAGCACCGGCCGCCGAACGAAAATATCGGTGAAAGTCATGAGCGTTCTCTGGACGAAGAATCAGATGCCCGTCACAGGCGGTTTGGACGCAGGCAGGACCAGGGTGTCATCGGTCGGCTGCACCGCCATGCCGTCACTGAGCTTGAGTTGCCCGGAGGTCACCACCTGGTCACCCTCTTGCAGGCCTTCCTGGATCTGGACCCAACCGTCCTGGCGCTGGCCGATTTTCACCGCGACCCGCTTGACCACCAGCGCGGCGCCCTTATCCGGGCGGGCGAGAAAAACGGTATCGCCATAGGCGGTGTAGGCCACCGCCGTTTCCGGCACGGTCAGGACATCGGCCACTTCGGTATCGGCCACTTTGACACTGGCGTACATGCCAGGCTTGAGGGTGGCCTCCGATCTGTCCAGGGTGGCCTGCACCTGCACCGTACGCGAGCGGCCGATCATCGGGTCAACGGCACTGATCCGTGCCTTGAACACCCGGTCAGGGTAGGCGTCGATCAGCACGCCCACGGTTTGCCCGACGGCCAGGCGGCGGCTGAGCTGCTCATCCAGGGAAAAATTGACATAGAGGACCTGGGTGTTGACCAGACTGACGATGCGGTCGCCGACATTGAGATACTGCCCTTCGTTGACCTGGCGAATGCCGAGCACTCCGGCGAAGGGTGCGCGGATAGTCTTCTGGGCAATCAGTGCCTGGACTTTTTTCAACTCGCCCTGAGCCATGTCATGAGCGGCCCGGGCGTTGTCGAGCTGTTCCTGGGTCGCAGCGTTTTCCCTGACCAGCCCGGTCACCCGCTTGCGAATGATCTCGGCATTGCGCACCTGGGCCTGCAGCCGCAGCTGCTCGGCCTGCTCCGGGGCATCGTTGAGTTTGACCAGCACCTCGCCCGCCTTGACCTGGCGGCCCGACTCGAAGTTGATCAAGGTGACCCGCCCGCCGACCTCTGCGGAAACCTGCACCTGGGAGGCTGCCTCCAGCTCACCGACGCCGGCGAAATACATATTGGCCGGGCGCAATTGCACCGCCCCCAGCGCGACCTTGGTCAACGCGCCGGCCGGGGCATCGGCCGGCTGGGCCTGGGATGGCGCGCGCGACATCATCACCACCGCAATGACCGCCACCGGAATCAACACCAGGCTGGTTATCTTCTTCTTGTTCATGGACGTCCTTATCACGATGAGTGTGTTACGCGCGGTTCACAGCCAGCTGTGGTTGAACAGGAAGAAGGCCAACACCGCCCAGATCGACAGCACTAGGTGAGTCAATTGCAAACCCTCCTGGCGAATCCAGTAGCCGAACCACAAGCCCCCCAGCAGCATGGCGAAGACAAACGCCGAAAACGCGCTGAGGGCGAGGTTGAGCCAGGGCCGCGCCGACAACAGGCCGTCGCCGAGGATCAACTGATAGCTGCCGGTCCAGGCCGCCAGCGCAGCGACCAATTGCAGGGCCAGCACCACCAGCAGGGCCAGTTGGTGCAAACGGGGTGAACGCACGGCCCGCACCAGCAAGGGAATGTCGATGGCAGGACTCTGGCGCAACGGCTCCATGGCCATGGTTGCGCCTACCGCGCCTACCGAGCTGCGAAACGCTTGCCAGTTGTTAAGCACCGCAATGCTCAGCCACAGACTCAAGCCAACGGCCTGTACGCCCAGGAACACTGACATCGAGTGAACTGGTAACCATGCCTCCACAGTCATTCAAACCTCCGTATTTGCCGAAAGGGAAATCCAGCCTCAGGTATATACACAAGACATTGCTTGGATAATACGTCGCAGGCGTTTAAATACAAGATTTATCTTTGTGCGGGAGGGGCTTCGGAGAGGTTGGAAACGCTGTCTGGCAAATGCTCACCGGGGTGCTCGGCGCAGTCACGCCGAAGCTCGGAAGCCGGCGCGAGGGGGCTGGAGGGGGTTACCCGCGGTTGCTCGGTCTTGCTTCGAATGACCGGCCTGACCGTGACAAAGATCAGCACCGACAGCGCGGCGTATACACCAAAGAGCCAGGCCGCAGCACTGGACGCGCCGGCAACCCCACCTGGCGAAGTGAACCCGCTCAGGTTTACGATCATGCCAGCCAATGCCGCGCCGATGGCCGTGGCGATCAATTGGACAGTGGTGATCGACGCACCCGCCAATTCCTTTTCATCCTCGGACACGCTCTCCAGTACGCGAGTCAGCAAATGCGGCCACGCCAGGCCAATCCCGAGGCCAATCACCAGCATCCCGACACACACACCTGCCACGTTGATGATCGAAGGCTGCGAGCGCGGCACGAAGATAAACGCCACGATTAGCCCTGCGACGATGCAGAACGGTGCGATGCCAATCGCACGGGTCGCTGAATCGGGCTTCAACCCGGAACTGTACAGCGCGCCCAACGTCCAGCCTGCCGCCATTAGCGCGCTGATGTAACCGGCCAGCAGCGGTGTCTGAAGATGCAGTATTTGCAGAAAATACGGCACGAAGACTTCGCTGGTCATGCCTATCACCATCAAGCTCATGGAGAAATACAGCGGCAGCAAGGCGTTGCGGGCCGTCATCGCGCCCTTGGGCAACAACCGCAAGGTCGCACGCACTTCCACGTGGTAGACGAAATATAGAAGCAAAAGACCGACCGCCAGGCCAAGGACGCTATACAGCGCATCCGGTTTGATACTGCCTACCGAAATCGCCAGCACCACGCCACTCAACAGCACCAGCTGGGCCATCGGAACTCCGACATATCGAGGTGCCTCGACGCTTTTCTTCGGCAGCAGCGACCAAGCCAACAACATGAACAATGCAGTGACCGGAATGAGTGCCAAAAAGGCTGCGCGCCAAGCGTCGTACTCCGCGAAAATGCCGCCCACCGCCGGCCCGATCAGCGTTGCCGCCCCCCACATGCCAGAAATCAATGCCATCGCCCGCGGCCACAATGGCTCGGCAAATACCAGGCGGATCATGGCGTAGGGCAGCGCGAACAATAGCCCCCCGCCCAGCCCTTGAATCGTCCGGCCGAGAATCATGACCGCCATGTTCGGCGACAAGCTGCACACCGCGCAGCCGATGGCGAAGATCACTCCTGCCCAGATATAGGCAGCCCTGGGGCCCAATCCTGCCAGGCACTTGGTCGACAGCACTGAGCCGATGATCGAGGCCACCACGAACAACGTGGTGTTCCAGGCGTAATAGTCGAGGCCGCCGATGTCGGCGACCACTGAAGGCAGAATCGTCGTCACCAGGTAGACATTGACCGCGTGAAGCGCAACGCCTCCTGCCAATGCCGCGGAGCGCAATCCATTTTTCCCGAGGAGCAATGCTGACCAACCTGTCGAAGATGTCATCCTGATACACCCAGTCTGATTAACGTCATGTCAGTCTATTTCAAAAGATAATACTTGCGTAATTGTTTGCCCACTATCCGACCCTTGCAGTTCTGTCGGTTTGCGGCTATTGGAGCAGCGCATCGCCGAAGACACCGCCAAAATTGAGGCCCTGCGTCAGGCCTCCTCGATCGGCATCATGGATCTTGAGCACGGGCGCTTGATGCGGTGGGAAGACGTCGACCTGGTCGGCATCGATTGGCGTTACGTTACCGTTGAGTTTCTTTTGCTAGCAGGCTCGGCCTACGGAGGGCGATGCGTGTTGCGCAAAACGTTAATGTGATTCCACCCGCGCAGCGCCTACACTCGGTGGTCACTACGCGACACAGCAACCCTTCTGGACAATTGCTGCTGATCAATATGGATATTTGATAAGGACATTCAAATGATACGTGCCGTCACGATTCTGACCGAGAACTTCTCCGACTGGGAACCCGCCCTCATCAACTCAACGGGGCGAGCCTACTATGGCTTCGACACCCGTTTTGCAACCCCAGGTGGCAAGCAAGTCACTTCATCCGGAGGAATGATGATCGTCCCGAACCTGGCCGTCGAAGCCATCCAACTGGAAGACGTAGACTTGTTGATCGTGACCGGAAGTCCTATTTGGAAAACCGACAAAGCACCCGCAATCGAGGCGCTGGTTCGCGAAGCGCACGCAATGAACATCGTCGTTGCAGGCATCTGCGACGGCACCCGGGTATTGGCTCAGGCGGGAATACTGGACCACTTGCAGCACACCTCCAACTCTGCCGAAAACCTGAAACAAAGCCATTACTGCGGAGCCGATTATTACCAGGACGTGCCCTATGCCGTTGCCGACCAGGGTGTGGTGACAGCGCCTGGCAGCGCCCCTGTCAGCTTCATGGCGCAAATTCTCAACACGCTGGGTTTGGAAGACGAGAAGCTCGATGCCTACGTAGCCATGCATGCAGCTGAGCACATTCACTGCTGAGCAACCGCCGACAGCGGTATGACATTTCTTTTTACAGTTCTGCGATGAATCGAAATCGCCGCCGGATGATGCCTGCGCGCAGGAAATCGGACATGTCAAAAGCAACAAATAAAGCTCAAGCCCAAGCAGAATTCGAACGCATGGGCATGATGCAAGCGCTTGCAGGCACCCCGCTCAGTGTCGAGGCCAAGGCCATGGTCGCCCAGGGTTTCTACACAGGCGTCGTCCAGGAGGTGTCCACGGTCATACCGCTCAAGCATGCGACCGATGCGGATCTCGGGCTGTTGCGTCAGCTAGTTATCGCCGGATGGGGCGAGGCGTTGGGCCGTTATCTTGCAGTCCTCGATATGCGCGGCAGCAGTGCGCCCGAGGCCTTGCGCCAGGCTCAGCTGGCTGTCAGATCCGGTACTTCCCTCTTTGCCGCTGGCTGCCTGGAAACCGACACCGGACTGCACTGCGTCCTTTCGATTCACCATGGATTGGCCGACGAACATAGCCTCACTGTTCTGGCGCGCCTGTGGAGACAGGCATCTACAGCTCACACATCCACTGCCCCATGAGGTTGCCCGCCAGCCAATGAAGCCTGTGTTGCTCAGGCTTCGGCTGGGGGCGTACCGGGGCTTTCGTCATACCCGGTCAGAAACGCATTCAACAAAAGCGCCACCTACCAGCCAACGCCCCGGACCCTCGACGCCCGATACAATCAGGTCCCGCTCTTGACCTTACTCCAGACCCGCGTACGCACGCGCTCCAGCTTCAAGGGCAACGGCTCCAGCGCAAACAACGTATCGAGCACTGCCCTGGAAGGATAAACCCCCGGATTATCGCGCACCTTGGCATCGACCAAGCCCTTGGCATCCTTGTTGGCATTGGCATAACTGAGGTAGTTGGATGACGCGGCGATCACCGACGGGCGCAGCATATAGTCAATGAACGCCAGGCCCTGCCGGGCGTTCGGTGCATCGTTGAGCAGCACGAGGTTTTCCACCCAGATCGGTGCGCCCTCCCTGGGAATGCTGTACTGGATCCGGCGCCCGTTGCCGGCTGCGTCGGCCGCTTTACGCGCATCCATCACGCCACCGGCCCAGCCGACCACGGCGCAGATATCGCCGTTGGCCAAATCAGTGATAAAGCGCGACGAATCGAAGTAGCGAATATGCGGACGTAATTTCAACAGCAGTGCCTGGGCCTTTACATAGTCGTCCGGGTTCTGGCTGTTGTAGGGCAGCCCCAGATAGTGCAAGGCGATCGGGATGATCTCGGCGGGCGCATCCAGCATGGCCACGCCGCACTCGCCCAGCCTGGCGAGGTTCTCCTCCTTGAAGATCAGGTCCCAGGAATCGACCGGTGCGTCATTGCCCAGCAGCGCCTGGACTTTGGCCACATCGTAGCCGATGCCGGTGGTGCCCCACAAATAGGGCACCGCAAAGCGATTGCCGGGGTCGTTACTGCTGACCTTGGCGAGGATGTCCGGGTCCAGATGAGACAGGTTCGGCAGTTGTGAGCGATCCAGCTCCTTGAGCACGCCGGCCTTGATCAGGTTCGGCAACAGGTCGCCGGTGGCGACTACCACGTCATAGCCACTGCGCCCGGCCATGAGCTTGCTTTGCATGACCTCGCTGTTATCGAACACATCATAGGCCGACTGAATGCCGGTCTGCGCCTGGAAATCCTTCAGCGTATCGGGCGCAATGAAGTCATACCAGTTATAGATATTGACCTTCGGCTCCGCCGCCTGGGCGTACGCCATTGCGCCACTGATAACGGCAGCCAGCCCCCATTGCATGCATCGAATAGCGATCATCACGAACTCCTTTTGCCGGCACCCACGCGCCGGCTGGATATTGTTATGGAGGTTACAAGCGCATTCAGCGGATCAGCAGTTCACGGCGGCCATCGCTGTGTTCGACGGTATCGCCCTGCAGCAGCAGCCGACAATCATTGAGGTAGTGATAACTCAAGCGAGCCGCCTTGACTTGAGCAAGGTTCAGGCTGACCCCATCGCGCGTTTCTGCGCGCCCGGCTTCATACAACACGCGTCCAAACGGGTCGACCACCGCACTGCCCCCGGCGAACACCAGGCCGTCATCGCCCTGCCCTGCGCGATTGGCCATGACGCAGAACAGCTGATTCTCCTGGGCCCTGGCGGTAATCGCAGTGCGATGCACCGGGCCGTAGGGGTCCATGTTGCCGTTGGTGACGATGATCAACTCGGCGCCCAGTTGCCCCAGCGCCCGCGCCGTCTCCGGCAGCTCGATGTCGTAGCAGATCAGCAGGCCGACACGCACGCCCTTCCACAGCGTGGTGACAAAGCGGTCGCCTGGTGTGATGTCTGCGCGTTCGGACGGCCACAGATGAGTCTTGCGATACCGCAGGGCGATACCCTCGGGTGTGACCAGCACGCTGGTGTTGTAGTAAACGCCGGCGTCGCATTCGACCAGGCCAACCACCACCGAAACATTGCGCTGGCGCACGGCCTGCTGCACCGCTTGCAGTGTCGGACCTTCCAGGGTTTCGGCGACCCTGGCCAGTTGCTCGCCGCCAACGAAGCCCATCAAATGGGTTTCCGGGAATACCAGCAGGTCGGTATCGGCGCTGCAGTCAGCGATGGCCTCCAAGGTGCGTCCCAGGTTATAAGCGGTTCCACCGTCGCGGCCAGCTAATTGCAGCAGTTCGATGTTCATGGCAGGTCCTTGGGCAAAATTGAGACCCGAATCCACCTGGGCCGTCAAATGAGTATGGGGTGCGGCGCAATGCGAAAAAATCACTTCAATGGGGTAACCCGCAATGGGTAGTAACACCAATCTGACCTTGCAGGATGTGGCCTGGCATGACGCGGTCGGGCGCTTGATCGAAAACCTCGACCGGCCGCACTTCTGGGCCTCCATGACGCGCTTGCTCGGGCGCTATGTGCCGGTGAACAGCTGGGTGGTGTTGATCTTCAACCCCGGCCGGCCGCTGGTGCTGGCCGAGTCGCCTACGGATGAGGGCGGCACCGACTCGCTGTTCCAGGACTACCTCAAGGGGCTTTATCTGCTCGATCCCTTTTACCTGGCCAATCGCGAATCGCCGAAAAGCGGGCTGTTTCAATTGGACGATGTCGCCCCCGAGTGCTTTGAGCAGACCGATTACTACCAGCGCTACTTTCGCCTGAACGTGGTCGCCGATGAGGTCCATCTCAATGTGCACCTCGACCCTGAGCGCACCTTGAGCCTGTCCTTGGGCAGCCGCTGCCGTTTCAGCCAGGAACAGCTCGCGTTGCTGCGGTTGATCCAGCCCTGGGTGGCCGGCCTGATGCGTCAGCGTTATGTGTTTGAACAGGTAACGAACAGCGCGCCGCCAGTAGAGCCAGCGCCGGACTGGCAAGAGCGCCTTCAGGCGCCGACGCTGCTGATCGACTCGGCGTTGTCGACCCGCGAAGCCGAAGTGGCGCAGTTGATGCTCAGCGGCTGCTCGAACAAAGAAATCGCGCGCAAGCTGGCGATCTCTGCCGAAACGGTGAAGGTGCATCGTCGGCACCTGTACAACAAGCTGGGGATCAAGTCACAGTCCGAGCTGTTCCTGTTGTTCCTTCAGGCTCAGGCGTGAACGGCAGTCGTCCAGCCCACTTTCGCCATTGCCGCCAGCAACTGCTCCGGTTTGAGCGCCAGCGCTTGCCGACCACGGCCCTGCAGATCATTGGCGGCCAATAGTGCATTGAGGATGGCCTCCTCGACCGCATCCGCTGCCGCCACGAACAACGCAGAGATGTAGTCGTTATTGACCATCTGCAGGGTCGTCGTCGGTGGCCCCGGCTGACCGAGATTGGCCACCGGCAAGCCGGTATTGCCCACCGAGAACGCGATGAAGATGTCGCCGCTGTCGTCCTCGGTGCCACCACCGACCCGCGCCAAACCAACGCTCGCGCGCTGCGCCAGGCGTGTGCATTGATGGGGCAGCAAGGGCGCATCGGTGGCGATGGTCATCACGATGGACCCCATGCCAGGCACGCCGACATTCACCGGGCCGTCATAAGGCGATGGCGTATCCTGCAATACGCTGCCCACCGGATAACCCGCCACGCGCAAGGCGCTGCGCACGCCGTAGTTGGCCTGCACCAATGCACCTACGGTCCAGCCGCCCTCTTCGGCGCTCAGCACACGAGACGACGTACCAATCCCACCCTTGAATTCATGGCAGATCATGCCGTTGCCGCCGCCCACGCAGCCCTCCTGCACCGGGCCGCTGCGTGCGTCCGCCAGCGCTGCGTGCACGTGTTCGGCAGTGACGTGCTGATCCCAGATATCACTCAAAATGCCGTCGTAGGTTTCCAGCACAACGGGCATGCACCAGTAGGTGTGCTGCCTGCCCATTTCGCGCTCGGCAGCTACCAGCGCATCACGCACCACGCCGACGCAGTGGGTGTTGGTGTAGGCGATTGGGGTGGTCAGCAAACCTGCTTCGCGAATCCACTCAAGGCCAGTGGCATCGCCATTGCCGTTCAGCACGTGAACGCCGGCAAAACACGGGGCCAGATGCGCAGCCACCGGGCGCGGCTCGATGATGGTCACACCGGTATGCATCGAGCCCTCCGGGCTTTCGGCATTGAGGGTGTGATGGCCGACGCGCACGCCGGGCACGTCGGTGATGGCGTTGAAAGCCCCCGGTTTGCCACTGCCGATCACAATGCCAAGATCTCGTAAGCGCATGCTTTGACTCCCGATAAGCGAGTGAAGAATGGCTGGGAGTCTAGAGAGTCGGCAGGCACCTGACGATAACCCCGTGTTGTTACCCCCGATGAGTTAGGCAGTCGCTGCTCTGGCGCTCATAAACTCGCAATAGCGCGTTCGATGCGCTGGATAAACACTGCAACGTCCGCATGGATGTGGGCCAGCCCATCCCGCGCAACGGCCACCTCCAACTCGCGACTTGACTGGATCAGGCCATCGGCTTGGACAACCAACTGTTCATGCCCACGCGGATGCAATTATGTACTTGTGCACGGATTCCAGAGGCAGTCCGTTAATACTGCCTAGGAAATGGTCATCGCCCTCTGTAGGAGCGAGCTTGCTCGCGAAAAACGTCAACGATAACGCGTGTTTCCTGAGTGAGCGCGGCGGCTGTGAGTTCTTCGCGAGCAAGCTCGCTCCTACAGAAGACCTAGACTGACAACCCGCAGGCATTCACCGGCGGTACACGCCCGCGCCAGGGCTGGGCGCGCTCCAGTTGCGCGGCGAGTGCAAACAATGTGCTTTCTTCGCCAAAGCGACCGGCAAAGTGTGCTCCCATCGGCAAGCCGGCAGCGCTCCAAGACAACGGCACCGACATCGCCGGTTGCCCGCTGGCATTGAACAGCGCCGTAAACGGTGAGTAGCTGTGGAACCGTTCAATCAGCGCTTCCAGGCTGACGCTATCGTCTTGCAGGTCCAGCTCACCGATGGGCACCGGCTCGCGTGCCAGGGTCGGCGTGAGGATAAGGTCGTAATCCTGCATGAACACCGCCAACTGCCGACCCAAGGCATGAATCCACTCCACCGCACCGGCGTACTGAGCACCCGTTACATCGCCCTTGCTACGCAAGATAATCCGGGTCCGGGCTTCCAGTTCCTCAGGCTGCACCGCGACACCGCGCATCTGGCCCAGCACGTCGACATAGTGGCGGGTACTTGCACCGATGATCGTGAAAACCTGGTCGAGAAACTCCGGCAGCGCAACGGGCAAGCTGACCGGCTCAACGTGGTGGCCCAGGGATTGGCACAACATGGCGGCCTGGCGGACGGCGTCAACGCTCGCGCTGGAGGTCGGCCAAGGCCCGAGTTGTTCGACCAACGCGATACGCAGCGGACGAGGGTCACGCTGCAGCGCCGCGACATAGGGCTGCATCTGCGTGGGCGCGGCATAGGGTGCGCCCAGGTCGATCCCTGCGGTGGCATCCAGCAGCGCGGCGCTGTCACGCACCGACAAGGTGATGGCATGGGGAGTACCCATCCCGGCCCAGCCCTCGCCGACCATCGGTCCGGAAGGCAGCAGCCCACGGCTGGGTTTCAAACCGAACACGCCACAGCAGGATGCCGGCACGCGTAAGGAACCGCCGCCATCGTTGCCATGGGCGAAAGGCACGACACGCGCCGCCACCAGGGCCGCCGCGCCGCCGCTGGAACCGCCGGCGCTGTGGTGGGTGTTCCACGGGTTGCGCGTGGCACCAAAGCGGCTTGATTCGGTGGAGTATGAAGTGCCAAATTCCGGCGAGGTACTGGTGCCGACAATCACACAACCGGCACGGCGCAGACGCGTCACCAGTTCCGCGTCGAAGTCGGCGCGAAAGCTTCCCTGCGCCAGGGAACCATTGGTCATAGCCGCGCCGTTGACCGGCGAGAACAGGTCCTTGATCAAGGTCGGCACCCCGGCGAACACCCCTTCACCGGGTCGTGCCGTGCGTGCGGTTTCACGTGCCGAATCGTACAGGCGCTCGGCCACGGCGTTGAGCTGCGGTTCGACCCGCTCAATGCGATCGATCACCGCCTCCAGCAGTTCGCCGGGCTGTACATCGCCGCGCCGGAGCCACTCGGCCAATCCCGTGGCGTCCTCGGTGTCCAGCAGGTTATGGATGTCCATGTGCATGTCCTCTTGATTACGAATGAGTTGAGCCCAACGTGCGGGTAGCCGCCTTGCGCCGTGCTTGCAGGCCGGCCAGCACCCAGGCCAGGGCCGAGACCACACTGGCGAACGCCAGCCACTGGATGGAAAGGCGCAGGTCGCCCGAGCCGGCACTGAGCAGCGCTACCACCAGCGGGCTGGCGAACTGGCCGAAATACAGGCAAGCGGTGAACCCGCCCAGGCCGCGCCCGTGGGTCCTGGCGCTCAGGGCGTTCATCACCGGGGCCATCGCATTGGGCACCAGCAGCCCCGCGCCCAGGCCGTGAATCAGTACGGCCAGCAATACCGCGTTGTAGCTTTGCCCGCGCGTCAGCAGCCACAGGCCCAGCCCCAGCAATGTCAGCAGCAACGCGTTGCAACCGGCGATACCGATGCGCCGGCGCAGCAGCGGCCAGGCCAGCGAACCGCCCAGGGTCGCCAGCAGGCTCAGGCCCGCCGATAGCCCGATCATCGTGCTCGACGTCACACCCAGGCCGACCAGCAGAATCGGCGCCTGGATCGGTACGACAAAACTCAAGACCATACCGCCGAGAATCAGCAGGTAACCGACCACCACGGGCAGGATCGCCACCCGGCCCTCTTCAGGCACGTCGATTGGCTGCCGGACGGTTTCGGGCTCCCATAACACCTTCATCATCACCGGCACCAACAGCAACGGCAGCAGGTACAGCAGGAACGGCAGGCGCCAGGAGTGTTCGCCCAACGCCCCGCCCACCACAAATAACAGCGAGCCCACGAGGCCGATGGTCACCACTTGCCGATTGATATAGCGCATGCGTTCCTCGCCGTGCCAATAGTCGGCGATCAGCGTGGCGCAACAGGTCATGACCGCGGCTTCGGCGCAACCGAACAACAGGCGCACGCCAACGATGCTCTGCAAGTTATCGAGTACCGCCGGCAATGCGCCGAGCACGGCATACAACAAGGTGGCGATCACCAGTAATGCCTTGCGCCCTACCCGGTCGGCCAACCACCCGGCCAGGGGCGCGCACAGTGCAATCGCCAGCGCCGGCCCGGTCACCGCCAAGGGCACCAGCAGCTCGGCACGCGGCTCCAGGGGGCCAAACGTTGCCCCCAGTTTGGGCAGGATTGGCGCGACCATCGCCGCGCCCATGATCGTCAGGCTGCTGCCCAGCATCAGCACCAGCCCTTCACGGCGCCCGGTGGCTTGGCGAGGGTGTACGGAATCAGCACGTAATGGGTTCATGGCCAGCCCCTTAGAAACTTTGAGAAATACGCAGCGCCACGGTGTAACCCTCGGCACGGTTGCGGGCGTCGGTTTCCTTGTAGGCATGCAGCCAGATGGGTGGCAGGCCGGGCTTGAAGTAACTCACCGCCGGCCCGACGGCCAAAACCCGTGCGCGATTGCCGGACTGCAACCCCGGCGCGTCGTCGTCGCTGAACTGGCGGTAGTAATAACCGCCCAGGCCCAGGGTCCATGGCCCCACATGCTGGCCCACGGCAAATTCATGGCGGTACTCGACGCCGCTTTTGTAGTCGGTCGCGGGGTTGCGGGTATTGACGTCGACTTCAAAGCTTGAGGACACCTCCAAGCCACTGTCGGTGATGTAAGTGGTGTTGACGATCGGCGAGAACGTCCAGTGATTGAGCCCCGGCGAAATCAGGCGATTCTTGTCGTAATCACCGGTGGGTGCCTGGATCTGCAACTGCGTATTGATGAACAGATTCGGCGACAGGTTCCACTGCAGGATCACCGGCAGCAACTGCACGTCGGCCATTCGGAACGGATCGGCCTCCAGGCTCAGCGGCCCGACCGGCGTCGGCACCTTCACGGAAGCGTCCATCTTGAAAAACGGCACCACCGCGCCGAAACCATACTGGGCGCCCAGCACGGTGTGATCCGTCATGCGCATATAGGCAACGCCGATCGACAACACATCCAATGAGAAGTGGTTGTCGACGGAGCGCCCGTGGCGGTCCTTCTGCACGTTGGCCGAATAAAACGCCGTTCGCAGCCCCAGCGTGCCGAACGGTGTGGCCGGCGGCATCATCCCCGCGCCGAAATCGTAGACCCCGACGGCGGTTGTCGGCGCACCGTTCTCGGTGGCCTGGGCGCCGGCGCAGCAGCCGAGCAGCCCCAGGGTGAACAGCGTCATGCGTGCGGCGTTTGCATTATTGTTATGAATCATCGAATGCCCCTCCCATCAAGTGGTGTGGGTCATCCTATGAAGCAGCCTCGTGAGCGGGTTATCCGTTTTCAGCAGAGTTGAGTACGCCGCAGGGTCTGCGAAGGGCTTTCGCCAAACATGGTGCGGTAATCGCCCGAGAACCGGCTCAAATGCCAGAACCCCCAGCGGGCCGCCACTTCCTGTACGCCCTGGGACTGCGTGCTCGTACGCAGTTCACGACGCACCGCATTGAGGCGCAATGCACGCAGGTAGGCCACCGGATTGATCCCCAGGGTTTCCTGGAAACAGTACTGGAGTTTGCGCCGACTGGCGCCGATGTGGTTGCACAGATCGAGGATCGACAAAGGCTCGTCAAGGTGGCCCAGCGCATATTCGCGGGCGCGGTCGACCATCCTTTTACGCGCGGTGGGGTTGAGCGGTGGCGCTTGATCCGGCGCGATCAATTCCAGGATGTGCAGCATCACCGTATCGCGTATGCCGCGGCGGATCGAGTCGTGCCCGAGCAACGCATCCCGTCCCTGGTCGCAGCGCGCCAGTTCATCGAACAATGCCCCGAGTTCATGTTGCACGGACGAGTCGCCCAAGCGGTAACACTTGGGAAGATCGGTAATTCGAAAAGCGCTGCCCTGACGTTCCAGCACATGTTCCAGCACGCGCTCGTCAATCGCCACGCTGAGCAGGTCAAGGTGCTGGGGCGTGTGCAGCTCAGGCAGATTGTGCCCGTGGGCGACCAACAGGCTGGGCTCGTGAATCGGATGCCCCGCGCAGTACACCGGGCCTTGCGCACTCAACGGCAAGCTGAAGGTGATTGCGCCGTCCCAGGCCGCTCCGCTCTTGATCATGGCTTGATTAGAGCGGTCGCGGGCCAGTTGCATCCAGTCCGAACGGAACTCGATCAACTCGCCTTCAAAGACGCCCGGCGATAACTGATCGTAGCGGACCTGCCAGCCGCGCATGTTGCGCGCGTGCTCATCGATATCACTCGTCAGTAGACGCTGGAGGGGCGACGTCGACTGCACGCGCTTGGAGACCGCAGGTATCAGCTGATTATTGTTGTTCATGACCCGACCTTTTTCAGTTGCAAGGCTTACAGGTCAGCTACAACGCAAGTTTCATTCCGAACTCAGGGTGGGTCGTGAATGTGTGCCGAAAATGGATAGTGGAGCGGGCAATAGCACACCGTCGCCAGACGAACACGTTCATCTGTTAACTGATTTTTTGCGCATCAAGGCTTTATATTTTTCAGCTCGTTGAGCAGGCCCAGCAGTTGCTCCATTTTTTGTGCACCAAACTGTTCCTCGATCTTGCGGTAGTTGCTTTCCATGCCTTCACTCATCGACACGAAGCACTGCTGGCCGCGCTCGGTGAGGCCGACGAACACCCGTCGCTGATCCTGGCTGGACTTCTGCCGACGTACCAGGCCATCGCGCTCCAGGCGGTTCAACACGCCAGTCATGCTCGGCTTCAGAATGCACGCCTGCTGGGCAAGTTGATGGCTTTCCAGCTCGCCCTGCTGGCGCAGTATGCGAATCACCCGCCACTGCTGTTCGGTCAGTTCATGTTGATTCAGTGCAGGACGGAAAAACGCCATGGCCGCTTCACGGGCTTGCAGCAAGGTCAGGGTCAAGGAAGGTCGGGGGTTGGCCATATCGGCACCACGTGGATGAGCGAGTCGGCAGCTTAGTGTCGCCGGCCAGCGCGCGCAAGCCTGTGAAAAGTGCAATCGGTTCCGCGTAAAAGCCATTCTGCCGGCCTGCCGGGCCGGTCATGCTGCCCCCCACAAGATCAAGGCGAAATCCCCCATGCCTGGCTCAACGCAAACCCAATTGCCGCTGGCGATACTCCCCTGGAGTGAGCTGTGCGTAACGCTGGAAAAAACGGCTGAAATAGGCCGGGTCCTTGAACCCGAGCTGGTAGCAGATTTCGTTGGCGGAGCCACCCGTGAACAGCAACAGGCGCTTGGCCTCCTGCATCAGGCGCTCCAGAATCAGGCGTTTGGACGGCAGGTCGGCGATGCGTCGGCACACATCGTTGAGTCGCGCCTGCGTCACGCCGATACCCTGCGCGTAACGCGACAACGGCCAGTGCTGCAGGTAGTGCGCTTCGATCAGCTCGTTGAAACGGTGGAAAATCTTCAAGTCTTCGTGCCGCGCCGGCGTGGCTTTCAACGAGTGGGAGCACAGCCGCAACAGGCTCACCATGATCAAGCGCGTCAAGCTGTCCAGGGCGGCGCCATGCCCTGGGCGCTTGGCATCCACCTCTTCGCTCAATTCGTCGAACAGAAAGTCCAGCCGGCGTATTTCACCCGCGTTGTGCGGCCCCAAATGCGCCAGCGCGACACACGCCGCCGACAGCTGCGCGCCGGCCGGTGCCAGGCTGGGGTCGGTCTCGATCAATTGCCAGACCAGTTGCTGACGCACCGTCAACACGTGTCCGTCACTGTCGGCCTCGGTCACGAAGGCATGCGGCACGGTGGGCGGCGTAAGGAAGAACATCGGCCCCGACTCGACGTACTGCTGGTCGTCCAGGTACACCCGCACCGCGCCGCTTTTGACGTAATGCACCTGGAAGAACCGGTCATGCCGGTGCACCGGCATGTTGCGCCCGAAGAAACCCGCCAGGTTGGCCAGCCGGTCGTAATGCACCTGCGCGTCGCTGTAGCGCTGGTCATAGACCTGGCCGATGTTGATGTTGGGGATGGGGTGACGGTCGGTCATCGCACGCTGCTCGTTGTTTTTGTGATGGCGGTGGCGCTCATCCTGCACCGAGTCGCGCAGTGGAACCACCGCGAAATGAGTGTGCCACGCTTGACGATAGTTAACATCTTAATTATAACTGTTAACACATTAACAATATCCGGAGCCGCCCCATGGCTCTGCCAGGAGAAAGCATGAGCCGTGCCTTGCATGACGTCGCGACCGGCACTCTGTTCGGTGTCGCACTGAACTACCAGGGGCTGCTCAAGCAGCGCCTCGCCGAATTCGAACAGCCGCCG
Organism: Pseudomonas orientalis; assembly: GCF_001439815.1. Classification (GTDB taxonomy): domain Bacteria; phylum Pseudomonadota; class Gammaproteobacteria; order Pseudomonadales; family Pseudomonadaceae; genus Aquipseudomonas; species Aquipseudomonas orientalis. The sequence continues at coordinate 780,571 of NZ_JYLM01000002.1, forward strand.
TATCAAAAGCCGCCGGTCAAACCGGTGCTGTTTATCAAGACGCCCAATACCCGCAATCAGCACGGTGCCGAGGTTGTGCACCCAGGCCCGGGCGAACGCTTGCAACCCGGCCCGGCCCTGGGCGTGGTGATGGGCAAGAGCGCCAGCCGTGTTAGCGCGGCCGAAGCCCTCGATTACGTAGCCGGCTACACCATCGTCAATGAATTCAGCCTGCCGGAAGACAGCTACTACCGCCCTGCCGTCAAAGCCAAATGCCGGGATGGTTTCTGTGCCGTCGGGCCTGAGCTGATCCCCACTGCACAGATCAACGACCCGCATAGCCTGGCGATCACGCTGTACGTCAACGGCGAGGTTCGCCAGCAAAACAGCACCGCTAACTTCGTGCGCAACATTGCGTTGCTGATCGCCGAAATCAGCGAGTTCATGACCCTGCACGCAGGCGATGTGCTGATCACCGGCACCCCTGAAGGTCGCGTCGATGTGCTGCCGGGTGACAGCGTCGCCGTTGAAATCAGCGGGCTGGGGCGTCTCGTCAATCACATCGTGGCCCAGCCGCAGGAGCACGCATGAAACACGCCCGTATCCGCTTTGAAGGCGAAATTCACCGCGTTCAAGTCGAAGACAACAACGCCGTGCGCCTGGCTGACGGCCGCCTGCTGACCGAAGACCAGGTGCAATGGCTGCCACCGGCCACCGGCAGCATGTTCGCCCTGGGCCTGAACTACGCCGACCACGCCGCCGAACTGGCGTTCAAACCGCCCACCGAGCCGCTGGCGTTCATCAAATCCCCAGGCACCTACACCGGCCACAACCAGGTGAGCTGGCGCCCGGATAACGTCGCCTACATGCACTACGAGTGCGAACTGGTGGCCGTCATCGGCAAAGCGGCGCGCAACGTCAAGCGCGAAGACGCCCTGGACTATGTGGCGGGTTACACGGTGTGCAACGACTACGCGATTCGTGATTACCTGGAAAACTACTACCGCCCCAATCTGCGCGTAAAAAACCGCGACGCCACCACGCCCGTCGGCCCCTGGATCGTTGATGTGGCCGATGTGCCGGACCCGAGCAACCTGAAGCTGCGCACCTGGATCAACGGTGAACTGCGCCAGGAAGGCAGCACCCGCGACATGATTTTCGACATTCCCTACCTCATCGAATACCTGTCCGGCTTCATGACCTTGCAGCCCGGCGACATGATCGCCACCGGCACGCCCGAGGGCCTGGCCGATGTGGTGCCCGGCGATGAAGTGGTGGTGGAAGTCGAAGGCGTCGGTCGCCTGGTCAATCGGATTGTCAGCGAAACGGCGTTCTTCAACGCCCGTAAAGAGGCTTGAGCAGCATGATCAAACATTGGATCAACGGCCGTGAGGTCGAAAGCAAAGACGTGTTCGTCAACTACAACCCGGCCACCGGCGAAGCCATCGGCGAAGTCGCCAGCGGCGGTGCCGAAGAAGTGGCGCAGGCCGTGGCGGCGGCCAGGGAAGCCTTTCCGAAGTGGGCCGGAACACCCGCCAAGGAACGTGCGCGCCTGATGCGCAAGCTCGGTGAACTGATCGAACAGAACGTGCCGCGCCTGGCCGAACTGGAAACCCTCGACACCGGCCTGCCGATTCACCAGACCAAAAACGTATTGATCCCACGCGCCTCGCACAACTTCGATTTCTTCGCCGAAGTCTGCACACGCATGGACGGGCACAGCTACCCGGTCGACGACCAGATGCTCAACTACACCTTGTACCAGCCGGTGGGTGTGTGCGCGCTGGTCTCGCCATGGAACGTGCCGTTCATGACGGCCACCTGGAAGACCGCGCCGTGCCTGGCGCTGGGCAACACCGCCGTGCTGAAGATGTCCGAGCTGTCACCGCTGACCGCCAACGAACTGGGGCGCCTGGCCGTCGAAGCCGGCATCCCCAACGGCGTGCTGAACGTGATCCAGGGTTACGGCGCCACGGCGGGCGATGCGTTGGTGCGCCACCCCGACGTGCGAGCAATTTCCTTCACCGGCGGCACGGCCACCGGCAAGAAGATCATGCAGACCGCCGGCCTGAAAAAGTACTCCATGGAACTGGGCGGCAAGTCGCCGGTGCTGATCTTCGAAGACGCCGACCTGGAACGTGCGCTGGACGCGGCATTGTTCACGATTTTCTCGCTCAACGGCGAACGTTGCACCGCCGGCAGCCGGATCTTTATCCAGGAAAGCGTTTACGCGCAATTCGTGGCTGAGTTTGCCGCGCGCGCCAAACGCCTGATCGTCGGCGACCCGCAAGACCCGAAGACCCAGGTCGGCTCGATGATCACCCAGGCCCACTACGACAAGGTCACCGGCTACATCAGGATCGGCCTCGAAGAAGGCGCCACCCTCCTCGCCGGCGGCCTGGAGCGCCCGGCCAACCTGGCGGCGCACTTGAGCCGCGGCCAGTTCATTCAACCGACGGTTTTCGCCGATGTGAACAACAACATGCGCATTGCCCAGGAAGAAATCTTTGGCCCGGTGGTGTGCCTGATTCCGTTCAAGGACGAAGCCGAAGCGCTGCAGCTGGCCAACGACACCGAGTACGGCCTGGCGTCCTACATCTGGACCCAGGACATCGGCAAGGCGCATCGTCTGGCCTATGGCATCGAAGCCGGCATGGTGTTCATCAACAGTCAGAACGTGCGCGACCTGCGCCAGCCGTTCGGCGGGGTGAAAGGTTCCGGCACCGGCCGTGAAGGCGGCCAATACAGCTTCGAGGTGTTTGCCGAGATCAAGAACGTGTGCATCTCGATGGGCAGTCATCACATTCCACGCTGGGGCGTCTGAGCAACACCAACATCCCCTAAGACAACAACAACAATTTCAGGAGAATCATCATGGGCGAAGTCGTCCTGGCCGCGAAAATCTGCCACGTTCCCTCGATGTATTTGTCGGAGCTGCCCGGCAAACACCATGGCTGCCGTGAGGCGGCGATTGCCGGCCACAAGGAAATCGGCCGGCGCGCGCGCGAACTGGGCGCCGACACCGCCGTGGTGTTCGACGTGCACTGGCTGGTCAACAGCGCCTATCACGTCAACAGCGGCGAACATTTCAAGGGCATTTACACCAGTAACGAACTGCCGCACTTCATCAAGAATATGGAGTACGAGTACCCCGGCTGCCCTGAGCTGGGCGAGCTGATCGCCGCCGAAGCCAACGCCGCCGATGTACGCACCCTCGCCCACAACATCCCCAGCCTGGAGCTGGAATACGGCACCCTGGTGCCGATGCGCTACATGCACATGGGCGTACCGGAGGATCAGAAACTCAACGTGGTGTCGATTGCCGCCTGGTGCGCCTGGCATCGCCTGCAAGACAGCTTCACCTTCGGCGCCGCCGTGCGCCGCGCCATCGAAAAAAGCGACCGCAAAGTCGTGGTGCTGGCCTCGGGATCGTTGTCGCACCGCTTCTCGGACGATCGCAATGCCGAAGCCAATATCCATAACTGGACGCGCGAGTTCGACAAACAGGTCGACCTGCACGTGGTGGAACTGTGGCGCCAGGGCCGCTGGAAAGAGTTCTGCGCCATGCTCCCCGACTACGCCGAGCACTGCTTTGGCGAAGGCAAGATGCACGACACCGCCATGCTCCTGGGTTTGCTCGGCGGGCCGGATTACAGCAAGCCGGCCGAGATCATCACCGAACCCTTCGGCAGCTCGGGTACCGGGCAAATCAACGCTATTTTCCCTGTTTGACCGCATGGCCGCCCGGTATCCCCGAGCGGCCTGAAGGAGCCGTTCATGCCTCATTTCATCGCTGAGTACACCGACAACATCGAACAGCAGGCCGACCTGCCCGGCCTGTTTGAAAAAGTCCACGCCACCCTGGGCGACAGCGGCGTGTTCCCGCTGGGCGGTATCCGCAGCCGCGGTGTGCGCCTGGACACCTGGCGCATGGCCGACGGCAAGCATGACTACGCCTTCGTGCACATGACCCTCAAGGTCGGCCATGGCCGCGACCTGGCGACACGGCAGGCAGTCGCCGAAAAACTCTTCGCGGTGATCACCGCGCACTTTGCCGAGCTGCAAGCCCAACGTCTGCTGGCCTTGTCGTTTGAAATGACCGAACTGCACGAACACCTCAATTTCAAGCAGAACAATGTGCATGCCTTCCTCAAGGCACAGGTGAACTAACCCGCCCTGCCCGTTCGTTCCATCGGCCTCTCAGACAAAAAGTATAAAACCATGAGCACAGCCAATACCGCCGACACTTGCACTGCCGTCGCCCGCGACCGCACCCACAGCGCCATCACCTGGCGGCTGATGCCGCTGTTGCTGATCTGTTACCTGTTCGCCCATCTCGATCGCATCAACATCGGCTTCGCCAAGATGCAGATGAGCGCCGACCTCAACTTCAGCGACACCGTCTATGGCTTCGGTGCCGGCCTGTTCTTCGTCGCCTACGCATTGTTCGGCGTGCCCAGCAACATGGCCCTCGACCGCGTCGGCCCCAGGCGCTGGATCGCCACGCTGATGGTGGTGTGGGGCGCGCTGTCGACCTGCATGTTCCTGGTCGACAGCGCGACGGGCTTCTATGTGCTGCGCTTTTTGCTCGGGGTCGCCGAAGCGGGTTTTTTCCCGGGCATCCTGGTGTTCCTGAACCGTTGGTACCCGGCCGGTCGGCGTGCGCAAATCACCGCCTTGTTTGCGATTGCAGTGCCCATGGCCGGGGTGGTCGGCGGGCCGCTCTCCGGCGGCATCCTGGAGCACTTTCATGACCTGGGCGGCCTGCGCGGCTGGCAATGGATGTTCGTGATCGAGGGCGCGCCGGTCATTCTGCTCGGGCTGGTGGTACTCAAGTGCCTGCCGGACAGCTTTGAGACCGTGACCTGGCTGACGGCTGCGCAAAAACAACACTTGCGCGAGCAACTGCACAGCGAAGAACAGCGCAAATCCATCACCTCGTTCGCCGCCATTCTTCACAACCGGCAGGTGTGGCTGCTGGTGGCGGTGTATTTCGCGGTGATGCTGGCGGTCAACACCCTGGCGTTCTGGATGCCGACGCTGATCCATGGGGCCGGGGTCGGCAGCGACGGCAAGGTCGGCCTGCTCAGTGCGGTGCCCTACCTGGCCGGGTGCTTTTTCATGATCGGCTGCGGGCGCTCGTCCGACCGACACCGCGAACGCCGCTGGCACCTGTGCGTGCCATTGCTGATGTCCGCCGGCGGCATCGCCATCGCCGGGCTCGCCCCTGCCAACCCGGCCCTGGTGCTGGGCGGCCTGATCATCGCCGGCATGGGCGCCAGCGCCGCGTTGCCGATGTTCTGGCAGTTGCCCCCGGCGTTCCTGTCCAACCACACCCAGGCCGCCGGCATTGCCTTGATCAGTTCCTTCGGCAGCATTGCGTCGTTCTTCGCGCCCTACCTCATAGGCTGGATGCGCGACACCACCCACAGCGCCAGCCTGGCCCTCTACGCCCTGGCAGTGCTGATTGCACTCGGCGGCTTGCTGGTGCTGCGCACCCAGGCGGCCGTCGTCAACCCTCACTAAGAGACCCTTGCCATGCTTGATCAACAGCTTATCCAACAAGCCGCCGCCCGCCTCGACCAGGCGGAACGCTCACGGGAGCAGGTACGCCAGTTTTCCCTGGAGCATCCGGCAATCACCCTCGATGACGCCTACGCCATCCAGCGCGCGTGGGTAGCCCGCAAAATCAAGGATGGGCGCAAGCTGGTCGGCCACAAGATCGGCCTGACCTCCCGCGCCATGCAGGTGTCCTCCAATATCACCGAGCCGGATTACGGCGCGCTGCTCGACGATATGTTTTTCGAGGAAGGCACCGACATCCCCTTTGAGCGCTTTATCGTGCCGCGCGTCGAGGTCGAATTGGCGTTCATCCTGGGCAAACCCTTGAAAGGCCCGAACGTGACCGTGTTCGATGTGCTGGACGCCACCGAATGGGTGATCCCGGCGCTGGAGATCATCGACGCGCGCATCCAGCAGGTCGACCCGCACACCAAGGCGACCCGCAAGGTGTTCGATACCATCTCCGACAACGCGGCCAACGCCGGCGTGGTGATGGGCGGGCGCGCCGTGCGCCCGACTGAGATCGACCTGCGCAAGGTGCCGGCGGTGCTGTACCGCAACGGTGTGATCGAAGAGTCCGGCGTGTCGGCCGCCGTGCTCAACCACCCGGCCAAGGGCGTGGCCTGGCTCGCCAATAAGCTGGCCGCCTATGACGTCACCCTGCAACCGGGGCAGATCATCCTGGGCGGCTCCTTTACCCGCCCGGTGGCGGCCAACCCTGGCGATACCTTCCATGTCGACTACGACATGCTCGGGTCGATTGCCTGTCGTTTTGTGTAAGCGGAGGACTGCCCGATGGATATGCCTGTGAACACCTTCAAACAGCGCCTGCGCAGCGGTGAAGCCCAGATCGGCCTGTGGCTGGGGCTGGCCGATGCCTACTGCGCGGAACTGGCCGCCAATGCCGGCTTCGATTGGTTGCTGATCGACGGCGAACATGCGCCCAACGATCTGCGCGGCATGCTCGGCCAACTCCAGGCCGTGGCGCCCTACCCCAGCCACCCGGTGATTCGCCCGGTCATCGGCGACACCGCGCTGATCAAGCAAGTGCTCGATATCGGCGTGCAGACGCTGTTGGTGCCCATGGTCCAAAGCGCAGCGCAAGCGCAGGAACTGGTGAAAGCCATCCACTACCCACCCAACGGCGTGCGCGGCGTCGGCAGTGCGTTGGCGCGCGCTTCACGCTGGAACAGCATCCCCGGCTACCTCGACCACGCCGATGAGCAAATGTGCTTGCTGGTGCAGATCGAAAACCGCGAGGGCCTGGCCAACCTGGACGCCATTGCGGCCGTGGACGGCATCGACGGTGTGTTCATCGGGCCGGCGGACCTGAGCGCCTCGATGGGCTTTCGCGGCAACCCGGGGCACTCTGAGGTGCAGGCGGCGATCGAAGATGCCATCGCCCGCATCCGCAACGCGGGCAAGGCCGCCGGCATTCTCAGTGCCGACCAGGCCCTGGCCAGGCGTTACATCGAACTAGGCGCCGCGTTTGTCGCGGTGGGCGTAGACACCACAGTGCTGATGCGCGGGCTGCAAAGCCTGGCGGCGGCGTTCAAGGGTTCACTGGTGCCTGCAAGCACGGCCGGCGCTATCTATTAGGTAGTGCGAACGAAAAGTGACCTGTAGAGAGGGGGCCCCCTGTAAGGTTTTTTGTAGGAGCGAGCTTGCTCGCGAAGAACTCACAGCTGCCGCGTTCACTCAGGAAAAACGCGTTATCGTTGACGTTTTTCGCGAGCAAGCTCGCTCCTACAGAGAGCGATGTACGCTTAACTGACTGGCATTGGGGCTTGCCCCCAGCCGGTCCACTCGCTTCAGCGCTTGAGGGTTTTAAGCTCGTTGAGCAAGGTCAGCAACGTCTGCAACTTCTCCTCGCCAAACCCCGCCTGCAAACGCTGGTAATTGGCTTCCATGCTCTGACTCATCGAGTCGAAGCAGGCTTGCCCCTTCCCGGCCAGCCGCACCAGTACGCGCCGTTGATCCTGTTGCGCCTTACGCCGCTCAACCATGCCCGCCGCCTCCATACGCGCCAGCACGCCGGTCATGCTCGGCTTGAGGATGCACGCCAGCTCCGCCAGGCGGTTGATCTCCAATTCTTCGTGCTGGCTCAGGATCCGAATGACTCGCCATTGCTGCTCGGTCAGCCCGTGTTGATTGAGCGAAGGACGAAAAAAAGCCATGGCGGCTTCACGTGCCTGGAGCAACGTGAGGGTCAAGGATTGGCGCGGTTTGGACATGGGCAGTGGCGTCGCATTTAGTTAACAGATTAACAACATTCTAGCATTGGCCACTGATCGCCGTGTGCCGCTTTACATCCGGGCAGGCTTGATGGCTGATAGTGGCAGCCACGGTCAAAAGCGGCGGCACACAGGATCAAGACACCTACCGCTCGGAAGGCACTTAATAGCACCCAACAGGCACAGAGCCTCAACCCGGCTCTGCAGTGAGTTCTCCTTCACTTTTCCAGGCTGCGCCATGATCACTATCGAAACGCCTACCTACTATTCGGCAACCAAGAAATACAACCTCAATTTCCCGACGCTCGAACACGACGTGGAAGCCGACGTGGTGGTGATTGGCGGCGGTTTCTCCGGTATCAATACCGCGCTGGAACTCGCTGAAAAAGGCATCACCAACATCGTGGTACTCGAAGCGCGTTACCTGGGCTTTGGCGGTACCGGCCGCAACGGCGGGCAGATCATGGCGGGTATCGGCCATGACCTGGAAAAGATCAAAAAACAAGTCGGCGACGAAGGCCTGCGCCAGATCTTTGAAATCAGCGAGCTGGGCGCCGGTATCATCAAGGACCGCATCGCCAAATACTCGATCGACGCCGACTTCTGCCACGGCTACGGCTATATGGGCTTCAACGCCCGCCAGGAAAAAACCCTGCGCGCCTGGGAGAAAGACTTCAAGTCGATCAATACCAAGGACGAGATCCGCTTCATGGCAGGCTCCGAGGTCAAGCAGATCATTGGCTCCGACGCCTACACCAGCGCGCTGCTGCACATGGGCGGCGGGCACGTGCACTCGTTGAACCTGCTGCTGGGCGAAGCCAAGGCACTGGCCGGCCACGGTGTGCGTATCTATGAACACAGCCCGGCGCTGGAGGTGAGCTATGGCGAGCGCATCACTGTGCGCACCGGTCGAGGCTCGGTCAAGGCAACCAAATTGCTATGGGCCTGCGACAGCTTCCTCAACAAGCTTGAACCCGAGTTGCACAAGACCACCGTCAACACCTACGCCTTCCAGCTGATGACCGAACCGCTGTCGGACGAAACGATCAACCGCATCAGCCCCATACGCGGCGCCTACAGCGATATCCGCCCGGTAATCGACTACTACCGCGTCACCAACGAAAACCGCTTGCTGTTCGGGGCCGCCACGCCGTTTGTCGAGCACATCCCGCTGGACCTCAAGGCCTGGAACCGCCACTTGATGCTGAAGATTTTCCCCTATCTCAAGGACGTCAAGATCGACCTGGCCTGGGGCGGGCCGATGGCGACCGGCGCCAACCTGTTTCCGCAGATCGGCACGCTGAGCGGGCGCCCCAACGCCTTCTATGTGCAGGGCTACGCCGGTTTTGGGGTGACGCCCAGCCACATCATCTGCAAGGTCCTGGCCGAGGGTATGAGCGAAGGTTCTTCGCGCTACGACCTGATCAGCGCGGTCAAGCACGCGCAGATCCTTGGCAAGGACCGTATCCGCCCGCTGCTGCTCACCGCCGGCAAAAGCCTCCACCAACTGTCAGGCTACTTCAACGGTCGCCGTTGATTCCCATTCTATTCATCACAGGAGCACCGCCATGCCCGTCACAACGCTCAACAAAGATATCCAACTGTCGGACCTCGACGCCTGGGGCACCGTTGCCGACCTCGGCTCCGAGATCCTCGAAGGCGAGGTCAAGGCCTTCGGCAAGATGACCTATGGCGCCCCCACCGACGCGGTCAGCAGCGCCTATTTCGGCACCACCCAGGGCAAATTCCGCATGGTCTACCCGTTCGCCGAACAGGCTACCGTGGTCACCGGCGAAGTGATCCTGACCGACGAAAGCAACGGCCAGAGCACCCGCTACAAGACCGGCGACAGCTGGTTCGTGACCAAAGGCACACCGGTGCTGTGGGAGGTGGTCAGCGACAGCTTCGTGAAGCACTATTTTGCGGTAGTCTGATCGCTCCTGGCTGCCGGTTTGGGCCGGCAGCGTTTTTTCCCGGCGCAGGTAACCGACCATGCACGCCATCCCCGCTCAGGAAGTCGCCGGCCATTGCCTGCAGGCTTTCACCCGTCTCGTACCCGCCAGCCTGGCGGCGTTCTATTGTGTTGACCGCCAGCTGCAAGCCCGTGATTTCAGGCTGCAGGGCATGAGCGGTGAGATGCACCGCGACTACCTGGACAACTACCGCCAATTCGACCCCTTGCAGCCGCGCAATTGCCTGTCCACCGGGCTGGCCGTGGTGCCGTTGGGGCTGGCCATGGCCAGGCAGCCACTGCGTGACAGCCGCCGCTATCGCGACTTCCTGGCGCGCTACGGGGTGGTCGATGTGGTGGAGATCGTCGCCCATCGCGCCGCCCAGCCCCAGGCCGCCATCTCGTTACTGCGCACCGCTGAACAAGGGGTGTTCACCCCCGACCAATTGGCGCAACTGAATGCCTTGCAGGCGTTGCTGCAAATGGCCGTGGCCAATATGCAGCCCGCTGACGACGCGTTGGCCGGGTTTACGCCCAGGGAGCGCCAGATTGCCTGGTTACTGCGCCAAGGCGCGAGCAATAAACAACTGGCCCTGGAGCTTGACGTCGGCTTGCCTACGGTCAAAACCCACCTGATTCATCTGTTCCGCAAGGCAGGCGTCAGCAGCCGTACCGAGCTGGTGGCCGCGCTGTTTCTTTAAGCGGGGTCAACCATTCGGTTGATAGGCGCGCGCCCTTCCCCGCCGCATGCTCCGGGTTGTCAACTCAACCCTTGGAGCCCTGCAATGACCACCCCATCCGACTGGATCACCGTTGGCGCCCTCGCCGACGGTTTCGCGCCTGAAGCGTTCATCCTGCCCAACCTGGCCGACCTCAACGGCAAGACCTTCACGCTGTACTTCGCCAACGGCTGGCAGATCGAGCACCGTTTCGACGCCGCCACGCTGCACTGGAACGCGGCCGACGGCCACTCGAGTGGTTCAGCTGCATACCGCGCCACGTCGGTGCGTCCGGGCCTGTACCTGGTCGACTTCATCAAGCACGAAGCCGGGCAAGCCTGGTCGATCAGCCTGGTGCTGGATACCGCCACGTCGTCGTTCACCGCCGTGATCGGCAGCATGCCGAGCCGCGAACATACCGAACAAGGCCTTTATAGCCGCGCCCTGGCCGGCAAGGCGCTGACCTCGGTTGAAGTGCAGTTCCTGCAGGGCAGCCTGAATCAACCCTGGCAGGCCGGCCATTGCCCCCACGCGCCGACCCAGGAGCTGACCGGGTTGCGCAACCTGTATCGCTACAGCCCCAGCGAAGTCTACGAGCACATCTACCTGAACGATCAGTTCTATTCCTGGCAGTGCCTCAAGGGTGTCGAACAAGGCCTGTGCGACACCGATCGCTGCCACTACTACAAGATTGCCGACCAGTTGTACCTGTTCGTCTGGCGCGAAAAAATCATCCCGACCCTCGGCCTGGTGCTGATCGACCTGCAACAGCACCGCAGCGACGGCAAGATCTTCGGTTATGCCGGTGCGTCCTTCGATGCGCTGTCGAACTTTCCGGTCAGCTCCTACTGCCAGGTCCTCAACCGCACGGAGTATCCCGATGCCTGATCCACGTACCGTGGTCATCACCGGTGCCGGCACCGGCATCGGTGCCGCCTGCGCGCGGCTGTACGCCGCCGAGGGCGCCAACCTGGTGCTGATCGGCCGGCGTCGCGAGCCGCTGGAACAGGAAGGCGCAGAGACCGGTGGCCTGGTGCTGGTCGGCGACGCAGCCAACCCGGACACCTGGGAGGGCTTCATTGCGCAGATTCGTGCGCGCTACGGCCGACTCGATGTGCTGTTGGCCTGTGCCGGCGGGCATGGCGTGGGCAGCGCCAGCCAAACCAGCCCGGCCACCTGGGCGGCGGCGTTGCGCAGCAACCTGGACAGCGCGTTCTACAGCGCCCGCGCCTGCCTGCCGCTGCTGATCGAGAGCGCCGGCTGCATCGTGCTGCTGGGCTCCATCGCATCGCTCGCCGCCGGGCCCGAAGTGTGCGGCTACACCACCGCCAAGCATGCGCTGCTCGGGCTCAATCGTTCACTGGCGCGCGACTATGGGCCACGCGGCGTGCGAGTGAACACGGTGTGCCCGGGCTGGGTCACTACGCCGATGGCCGACGAGGAAATGCAGCCGTTGATGAGTTTCCACGGCGATACGCTGCGCCAAGCCTATGCCCGCGTGTGCGCCGACGTACCGTTGCGACGCCCCGCCAGCGCCGAAGAAATCGCCAAGGTATGCCGTTTCCTCGCCAGCCCCGACGCCTCGATCATCACCGGCGCCAGCCTGGTCGCCGACGGCGGTTCGAGCATCGTCGATGTGCCGACCCTGGCCTATGCCCATATGGAGCAGCCCCATGTCTGAAGACCTCGATTTCAGCGGCAAAAGCGTGCTGGTCACCGGCGGCGCGCAAGGCATCGGCCGAGCCATCGTCGAAGCGTTTGCGCTGCGTGGCGCGCGCGTGATGATCGTTGACCTGCGCCGGCCGCAGGCCCAGGCGTTGGCCGACGAATTGGCGGGACGTGGGTGCCAGGTCGAAGCCATCGAGCTCGATCTGGCCGATGCGGCGGCGGTATTCGACGGGATCAAGGGCATCGAACGAGACTGGGGGCGCCTGGATATCCTGGTGCACAACGCCGGTTATTTCCCGCTGACTGCATTCGAGCAGATCACCCCCGCCGTGCTGGAGCGCACGCTGGCAGTCAACCTCTGCGCGCTGTTCTGGCTGACCCAGGCCGCGTTGCCGATGTTTCAGCGTCAAGGTGGCGGCTGTGTGCTGGTCACCTCCTCGGTCACCGGGCCACGGGTCGCTTATCCGGGACTCAGCCATTACGCGGCGTCAAAGGCAGGAGTCAACGGGTTCATCCGCAGTGCCGCGCTGGAACTGGCCGGCGACCGGGTAAGGGTCAACGGTGTAGAACCGGGAATGATTGCCACGCCGGCCATGGGCAACCTGGGCGATGCCCAGGTCAACGCCGACATTGCCAACCGCGTGCCACTGGGCCGGCTCGGCGCGCCGGAGGATATTGCCGGGGCCATGCTGTTTCTGGCGTCGGACCTGGCGGCTTACATCACCGGGCAGACCATCATTGTGGATGGCGGCTCGACGTTGCCAGAGGTGAAGTGAGGTCTGGGGGGCATAACCCGAATCAACTGCGGGGGGCGGCGGTGTGACGATTCGACTTGCTCCTTATGAGCATAGGTATCGACACAACCGGCTTACTGTTGCTCTGGCTCTGGCTCTGGCTTTTGATCTTGATCTCAGGCGCCCCGTCAAACACGCTGGCCGGAATTCGACATTGATTTGGGGGGTAACAACGGATATGTACCCGATCCGATCCAACATTCTGGTCAGCTGTCAGGCCGCCATCGGGGGCAAGCCCCCTCCCACATTTGGATCGCGGACCATCAGCCAGATATGCGTCGGCTATCAGTCCGTCATGGGAGCAAGCCCCCTCCCACAGTTTGATCTCCATCGGTCGGGAGCAGCGCCAGCGAATCCCCCAACACCCGCGTCAACGCCGCAAGCCGTTTTACGTACCCTTGCCGCGTCGAATAGATCAGCTCCACATGCAGGCTGTCGACAATGCCCAGGTACGCGTCGTAATACACCTCCAGCGCCTCAGGGTGTACAGCCGTATACCGAGCTTGCGCGGCCCTCTGGAAGTCATGGCGAATGCGCGCCAGGTAACCCTCGAAGCCCGTGGTAATGACGCTGCGGATATCCGCCGGCGGAAAGTACGCCGTGCGCAGCAGAAAGCGCAGGTGCGCCGACGCTTCATAGCGTGCGCTCAACCGCTCAAGGTGCAACTGCCCCGGTATGCCAGCGTGCCCCGCCTCGTCCTTGAAGCAGCGTTCAATGCAGCGATGCTCATTCGCCAGGGCAATCTCGAACACCGTCAGAAACAACGCCTTCTTGCTGACAAAATGCGCATACAACGACGCCTTGCGCATGCCCGCCCCGACCGCGATCTCGTTGAGCGATGAGGCGTCGTAGCCGTGATCGGCGAAATGTTCGACCGCGACGGCGCAAATGTTACTGGCCGACAGGCTGAGCGGTTTCAGGGAGCGCTGGGTCACCTACGCCGCACCCGCCGCCTGTTGCAGGTGGGTAGAACGAAATTCCTTGGGCGACAGCTCGAATTGCTTCTTGAACGAGCGGCTGAAATGGGCCGAGTCGGTGAAGCCCCACTTGTAGGCAATCGAGGTGATCGACTCGCTCTTGAGAAACGGGTTGGTCAAATCATCCGCGCTGCGCTTGAGCCGCGCACGCTGGATGTAGCGGCAAACGCTGTCGTCCTGCTCCTCGAACAAACGGTACAGGTGCCGCACCGAAATGTTCAAACGGCTGGCCAGGCCCACGGGGCTCAGGCCGGGCTGGGTCAGGGACTGGTCGATGACTTTCTGCACATAGCTGCGCAGGCTGCTGCCCTGCAGGGAGGCGATGCCCTCACCGGGCGCGTCATGCACTTCAAAGGCAGAACCGAGCAAGGATACAAATGCCGCTTGCAGGGCATGCGCCTGCTCATTCGAATCCTGGTCGCCCAGCCCCTCCCTGCACAGTTGGTCCATCAGCACATGGAGCATGCGGCCACAGGCCTTGCTCGAAGAAATCTTGCCGAAGGTTTTCGAAGCGCCGCCCAGCTGCTTGCACACTTCGTTGCGTGAGAGCGACAGGGATGCATGCTCGATCAGGCCAAACGGGCTGATCTCGATCGAACCGGTGGAGTCCATCAGCAACATGTCGCCGGGCGCCAGTTGCACAACCTGGCCGTTCTGGGTGATCTGGCAATAACCGCTGCGTTGGCTGACGAGGAAACAATGCTGGTCCATATCGTGATCGGCGTTCGGGCGTTCGCGCTTGATCAGCCCGGCGTTGGTGCGCAGGCTGGCCAATGACAGGCCGCCCCGCTCGAGCTTGGACACCTCACCGATGAACAGTGAGCGGTTGAACGCCAGTTCCGTGTCGAAATGGCCGCAGGCGGCGCGCAAATCCCGAGTCCAGGTTTCCAATCCAGGGTGCGCAGATTGATAGGTGCTCATGGCAACTCCACAGTGGCTTCTTGTTTTTGTCGGCCAATAGTTAACATGTTATCTATATAGGCGCAACAAGCACGTCATACCCACTGTAGAAGCAGTAATGATGCCAACCGATCACAACCCGCCCAACACCCGCTGCAAGCCCGCCAGTACCATGAACAAGGCTGCTCGCTGGGCGGGGCTCAGGGCGATGTAGCGACGAAACGCCGGCATGCGGTTGACCACTTCACTGCCGCCCATGTGCTCGAGCCGCACCTGCCAGTGCTGCCCGTCCAGGTCGATGCGCAAGCGCTTGAAGTCCAGCACCATCAGCGCCTGGTGCAAGGCCTGATCACCCTCCACAGCGGCCATGAGCCTGGCGCGCAGGCCCGCTTCGCCAGTGCGCTGGCGACACCCCAGGCCCGTGCGCCGGATCGACCCGCTGTGGTGCAGGTCCAGGCGCGCACCGCCCTGCTCCAGGGCAGGCACCTGGAGCATGAATTCGGTCATGACCAGGTGCATCAGCAACTGCGATTCGGTGCGCTCGACAACGATCACGTGCACGTCGGCATCGTCCAGGTAAAACCCGGCGCTGGCCGCGCCCGTGGCGCTGAAACTCGCCAGGCCGAGGTTGCGCCGCAGGTACTCGAGCGTCACTCCGGGCCGATAGCCGGCCGGGGCACGGCTGGCACTGAACAACTCAGACAACGTTTGCAGCGTGCTCGAAAGGCGTGCTGTGAGGGTGGTTGCCAAGCTCATGGGAGAACTCCTTGGCCAGCACGTCTTCTACCCGCGCCGGCTTGAATGGATTGACCTTCTGTACCACCAGCGTCCAGAACAGCGCGTAGGTCGCCGTGAGCGCGAGCATGATCCCGAACGGCACGTAAATGTCGGCAGGGTTCATCCCGGGTGGAGTAATGAACCACATGCCCAGCAAGATGCCGATGCTGGAGAGTATTTGTGGCAACGGGAAGAACGGCGAGCGATAGGCTCGTGGCAGATCCGGGCGGCGAATGCGCAGGATCACCACGGACAGCGTCACCAGCAGATAGGAAAAACTCCACGCACAGACAGCCGCGAGCACCAGGTGCAGGATGTTATCGGCGTTGCCGCCCAACCACAGGGCATGCAGGCACGGAATCAACATCGCCACCAGGATGCACAGCAGCGGCGTCTTGAAACGCGGGTGCAGGTAGGTGAAGACCTTGGGCAGCGCACCATCCACGGCCATGCCGTAGAGAATCCTCGGAACACCTGCCATCAGTGTGTTGATGGTGGCCGCCCCGGCGAACAGAAAACCGATACCCAGCCACATCGGGCCGACATCCCCCATGACCTGCGCGGCAAACTTGGGGATCGCCATGGGCGTGTCGAGCAAATGCACACCGCTGGCGGCATCCAGCAGCACGTTTTCCACTTGACGCTTCATCGCGGCGCCGTAGATGAACATGCACGTGGCCACGCCCAGCAAGCCCAGGATCATGGCCTTGGGCATGGTCTTGGCCGAGTTGCGCAAATCCGGCGCCAGCGGTGTGACGAACTCGCAGCCGACAAACATGAACATTGCCATGCCGACCAGCGACAAAATCGTGATCAGGTCGGTGCCCACCAGCGACACCCCGAACCAGCCATCCAACTGCACCGCCGGTGCCGCGATCAGGCCCATCACGCCAAAGACCATCAGCGTGGTCCACATGCCGAAGGTCAGCACGATCTCCGCCCGGCCAAAGGCGCTGACGCCAAAGGCGTTGAGAATACCGAACACCACGATGAACCCGACTCCCAGCAACCAGGAGCCTCCGGCGGATTCGGCCAGCGTATTGAGGTGCTCGAAATTCACCAACGCCATCACCCCGGCCAGGATGGTTTCGGCGGTACCGGCAAACACGTGCACGATCAGGTACGCCGACAACGTCCCGGTGATCGCAAAAAACCGGCCCATGCCGCAATTGATGTAGTCGTAGACCGAGCCGGTAGTCGGCAGGATCGAGGCGGCCTCGGCGAAGGTGGTCGCTTGCGCCAGCATCATCACCACCGCAATCAGCATGGCCACCGCGAAAGCGCTGCCGCCGATGCCGAAGCCCATGGTCGCGGTGAGAATCACCGGGCTGGCCATGATCAGGCCGATGGTGCTGGCCAGCGCGGTCGGAAAGCCGACGCTGCCTCGTTTCAGATGCTGCGTGAGCCGGTCATTGATCGACATGGTGCGGATCCTCGAAAGCGGATTTCTTAATGGATGCATCGAGCCGTACAAGGTGCTGGCGTTGAAGCCCTCCCCGGCCAGTCCCTGATCGAAACGGCCTCGAGCGAAAATCACTGTGCGCCTCCAACACACCGAGCGTCTTGCCCATGTCTGCCGTCACCTTTGTTGCTGTCTGCCAAGGCAAAGGGCTTGGCGGGCAGGATCAATTACCTGGCACGCTGGTAAAAGACTTCCCCTGCGCCCAGCCATCCTAATGCGCGCTCGACCTAACCATGCTGGGGACTATAACAATGGAGCACACACCGAACACCCGCACGCTGTCCAAGGCTGTCGGCCTGGGCATCGCGCTCTTGATCACCCACCCGTCGGCCCAGGCCTATGCGCTGTACGCCGACGAAGACACCCACCTCAACGCCGATTTCCTGGCGGTCTACGGGATGTTCAACAGCCGCCACAACTACGATGGCACGCCGGGCGGTTCATCCTGGCGCGAAGGTTTCATTAAATATGGGGTCAGCGGCGATCAGGGCCTGGCCGGTTACGGCACCGGTTATGGCGCGCTCAATTGGGTCAGCTCCGGCACCTGGGGCGATGGCGACGCCGCCGGCAACACCGACGGTTCGGAACGCACCACGAAAATCGAAGACGCCTACCTGGGCTGGCGCTCGGCCGAGCTGTTCCCGGCACTGGGCAAGGACGGGGTGGATTTCTCCGTCGGCCGCCAAGTGGTCAAGCTGGGCCGCGGTTTCTTGATCAACGACGACGGCCCCAACCTGGGCAAGGGCCCGGCTGACGGCGCATTGAATCGCGGGGGTGCCTACTACCTCGCCGCGCGTCACGCCTTCGACCGTACCGCCGTGCTGCGCCTGGGCGGCCAGGACGGCCTGCATGGTTCGGTGCTGTGGCTCAAGTCGGATAACCGCGCCCAGGCCGAAACCGAGCTGGCGGCGGGCACCCTCGACTACACGGCCGCCGCCGGAACCCTGGGGTTGACCTGGGTGCACGGCATCGGGGTCACCGACCAATGGGCCAGCGACTTTCAGAAACAGCGCGACGGCATGAACACCTACAGCCTGCGCGGCGAAGGCAGCGCGGGCATCGAGAACGCCAGCTTCGCCTTCGAATACGCCTGGCAGGACAAGGATGCCGGCCCCGAAAAAGCCTGGTACGGCGAAGCCGGCTACACCTTCGCCGATGTCAGCTGGGCGCCAAAACTGACCTATCGCTACACCCGCTACTCGCAAAAATGGGACCCGTTGTTCACCGGGCTCAGCACCGGCTACGGCACCTGGTTCCAGGGTGAAGTGGCGTCCAACTACGCCGGCCCGTTCAACAGCAACACCGGCATCCAGCATGTAGGACTCAAGGCCACTCCCCTGGAAAACCTGACAATTGGCGCGCTGTACTTCGACTTCAACACCTTGCGCAAACACGATGCGCTGAACCTGGACGCCCGCGAACTGGACCTGTATGCCGAATGGGCGGTCAACAGCCACCTGATCATCAGCCCATTGGTGGGCATCTACCAACCGAAAAAGGACGCCGACACCGGTGGCAACCAAGTGGGTGGCAACGGCACCAACCTCTACAGTCAGTTGACCGTGGCCGTACCTTTCTGACCCCTTTCAGGCGCTGCCCGGCGCAGCGCCTGCAGCGTTTTATTGCCTGTGCTGATGCAACATCGTCTGGATCTGATATACCCCAGCAGCAGGCGGAACTGATTGAAAATGCGCATCTGGCTGCGGGGGTCCTGCACGTCACCATTCACCACGGTAATGTCCCAGCACCCTTCGGTTATGGTGCACAGCAACAGTTCCCAGATCTGCGTTTCCTGCCGATGCAAGTCGCAGAGCCGCCTGCCCTGCTGCAGCTCGACGTCCAGCTCGCCCTCACGCTGCCGGGCTTGTTGCAGCTGTTGGCGCAGTGCTTCCAGGGCCTGCTCATCGGCTGCTCGCTGGACGGCCTGATCCGCGGCCGATCGCAAACCACCCGTGATTGCTTGTACGAGCCTGCAGTCCCCTTTGTGCCTGGCTGCCATGCGCAGACAACCCGGCGCCAGGCGCCCTCATGCATCTGTAGGATGGTGATCCGCCTTGAACGCGCCGATACTCACTCCAGGCCCTGCCCACGTCCAAACACGTTCCGGCCCTTAATGACTGCGTGACGAAAACAATAAGAATGTCGCACAGAGGTACTTACGAATGAGCCGTCATGATCATGGTCAAGCCCGCCTTCTCGAGGCATTCAGCGCAATGACACTGGAGCTTCAGCGCTTGGCGCAGGACAAGAATATCGAGCATTTCCACGAAGCAGCGTTGCGCTGCATCGGCGAGCTGCTGCCCTTCGACAGCGCATGGTGGGGACGCGCGGCGTTGATTGACGGGTTGCCGGAAGAGCACAGTTCATACCTCTATAAACTGCCCAGCAGCTACCTGCGCGACTGGCAGTCAATCCGCCATGTCGATGTGACCATCGACCGGGTCCATGGTGCGCCCGGTCAAGCGATCATCGTCGACATGCGCAGCCCCGCCAGCGGCTCCGGCCTCAACTGGCTTGGCGAATCCTATGGCATCGGCGAGTTGCTGTGCGTGGTGTATATCGACCCACAAACCCATCTGAGCGATCACCTCACGTTGTATCGCGCACCCGATGCCCCGCGCTTCATCGAACAGGATTGCCTGCTGTTGACCCAGCTCATGCGTCATCTGGTAGCGGCAGTATCAGCCAATCAGATCCGCACTCTGGTGGCCATGCGCGAGGCCCTGACTCACCCACGCAATCTTGCCCTCGCCGTGTGCGATCAGCACGGCACCCTGCACTGCGCCGAACGTGGCTTCGTGGACTTGCTGTTGAGCGAGTGGCCGGACTGGGCCGGCCCGTGCCTGCCGATAGCGATCGAGGCCGATGGGTACGAAGGCAGGCATTTGCAGATCGAAGCCTCGACGGTCGGCGATCTGTTCCTGCTGGCCGCCCGCAGCCGCACGGTGCTGATGCAACTGAGCCCACGGGAAAACGCCGTGGCCCAAGGGTTCGGCGAAGGCAAGACTTACAAGGAAGTCGCCCGGGAATTGGGCATGTCACCCAATACCGTGCGTCATCACATCCGCGCCATCTACAGCAAGCTCGGGGTCAAGGACAAGGCCCGAATTGCCCATCTGCTGCACGCCCCACCTGACTGATCCGTTCCGCTGATTCGCGCAACTGTTTTGGCTGTCCTTTTGACCGCCAAGGGGCGCCTTTGCCTTTTTCCTCTGCCAATAACGGGCGATCCCTTCGCCACACAACCACTCAAATAAGAGATGCAATGTTCATGACCAGACCCCTCACCCGCAATGCTACGTTGGCCTTCATCGGTGGTCTGTCGAGCCTGCAGGCCAGCGCCGCGGACCTCAACGCCCGGGATTTTCTTGCCGCGCCGCCTGGCACCAACCTGGGCCTGGTCTATCTGCCGGCAAGCCGCTCCAGCGATTTTCACGGCACGGCTGACAGCACCGGCAAGGCCGATCTCAAGGTTAACGCTGTCGCCTATCGCCAGGTATTTTTCACCGACATCTGCGGCACCCTCTGTACGCCACAGTTCATCATTCCCTTCGCCGACATCAACGCGCGTCTACCCGGTGCGAGCAAACAGACAGGCGAAATCGGTTTTGGCGATCCTCAGGTCGGCGGCACGGTGTTCCTGATCAACGACCCCGCCGCGCGCACCTACAGCGGGTTGCTGACCCTGATCACCCTGCCGGTAGGCGAGTACCACAGCCAGAATCCTGATGTGTCGCCCGGTGCCAATCGCTGGGGGGCGACGTTCATTTACAACTACACCCAGGGCATCGGCGAAAAATGGGTGCTGGAAGCCAACCTCGAAGCCCAGCTCTACGGCAAGAACGACGACTACTTTGGCGGCGAATTGAAACAGGATCCGCTGTATCGCCTGCAAGCCTTCGCCTCCTACGACTTCACACCCGCCACCTATGGCGCACTGCGGCTGATCCACGCCGACGGCGGCGAGCTACGGATCAATGACCAGCGTATCGACGACACCCACAAGCGCTACACCCAGGTTGGCTTCGAAGTCGGTCATTGGCTCGATAAAAAGAACCAGGTGATGTTCAGCCTTTCGCAGAACGTCGCCACCGATAACGGCTACCACGGCACTGACGCACTGTTGCGTCTGGTCCATGTGTTCTGACATCCCTTGATTGGAGTTTAACCATGAACACCCAGACCAAACCGCTGAGCAATCACCGCTCGCTGGCTACATCGCAATTGGCATTGCTGGCAGCCATTGTGCTGTTCGCCGCCATCACCCCAACCATCCTCATGACCGCACCGGCCGTGGCGGCACAACTGGCGACACAATGGCAGTTGAGCCCGTCACAAATCGGCGACCTGTTCTCGACCGAACTCGGCGCCATGAGCCTGGCCACGCTGCCAGCGCTCTGGTGGCTCAAACGCGTCGACTGGCGCCGCGCCGCATTGGCGGCGGGCGTCGTGTTTATTGCAGCCAATCTGCTATCGATGCTTGCCCACGACTATGGGGTGCTTCTGGCCTTGCGCTTCTGCAGCGCGCTGGCCGGAGGCTCATTGATGATTATCTGTCTGTCCAGCGCTGCGTCAACGCCCAACCCGGGCCGCGTCTATGGCTTGTGGGTCATGGGCCAACTGGTGGTCGGAGCGATCGGCTTGAGCATCCTGCCCCGCCTGTTCGAACACTACGGGCTGTCAGCCTGCTACTTGATCCTTGCCGTATTGATGTGCGCTTTCCTGCCGCTGGCGCGTTACTTCCCACAGGGCAGCCCACCGTCTGAAACGACGGCCGAACACGTTGCCCTCGCATCGAAATGGAAGGCTGCACTGGGCATCCTTGGCATCCTGAGCTTCTACATCAGCCTGAGCGGTGTGTGGACCTTTATCGGCTCCATCGGCACCGCAGCCGGTATCTGCGCGCAATCGAGCGGCGAGGTGCTGGCGCTCGCCACGGTGATCGGCATTGTCGGAGCCGGCTGCGCCTCGCTGATAGGCGATCGCCTGCCGCGCTTGCTGTTGTTGCTGCTGGGTTACGCCTTGATGGCGGGCTCGGTGCTGTTGCTACGCAACCAGCCGGACCTGCAACGCTTTGCGGTGGCGGCGCTGCTGTTCAAGTTCACCTGGACCTTCATCCTGCCGCTGATCCTGGCCTGCCTGGCCGACCTGGACCGCTCCGGAAAGTTGATGAACACCTCCAACCTGGTGATTGGCGGTGGCCTGGCCATCGGCCCGACCGTTGCTGGCCGGCTGATCGAAGCCAGCGGCGGTTTTCAATCACTGCTGGTGGGCGGCGCGTGCATCACTCTGCTGTCCCTGACGTTGATGCTGAGCAGCCGCCCAACCGCCTGAATGGCCTTTTTACCCTGGAAAAAATGGAAAGACGATGAGCCGAATCAGTGCATTCTTCTACGACGAACTCAGCCTCTGGCACAGTGCCGGGCTGCATGCCTTGACCCTGCCCGTGGGGGGGTGGGTGCAGCCGCCCGCCGCCGCAGGTCACGCCGAATCGCCAGAAACCAAACGCCGGTTCAAGAGTCTGCTGGATGTGTCCGGGCTGACCCGTCATTTGCAGGTGCGCAGCGCCCCCTCAGCAACGCAGGAGGATCTGCTGCGTGTGCACACACCTGGCTATCTGCAACGTTTCAAGGCCATGAGCGATGCGGGCGGCGGTGAATTGGGACCGAATGCGCCCATCGGCCCCGGCAGTTATGAGATTGCCAGGCTCTCCGCCGGCCTGGCCATGGCCGCGGTGGACGCCGTGCTGTCCGGCGAGGTTGACAATGCCTATTCCCTGTCGCGTCCGCCGGGCCACCATTGCCTTGCCGACAGCGCCATGGGCTTCTGCTTCCTGGCCAATATCGCCATCGCCATCGAAGCCGCAAAAGCGCGCAGTGGCCTGGGCAAAGTCGCGGTGATCGACTGGGACGTGCACCATGGCAACGGCACGCAATCGATCTTCGAGGAGCGGGATGACGTGCTGACCATTTCACTTCATCAAGACGGCTGTTTCCCCCCAGGTTACAGCGGCGAAACGGACCGTGGCCGCAACGCGGGATCAGGCGCAAACATCAATATTCCGTTGCCGCCCGGCAGCGGTCATGAGGCTTACCTCTATGCAATGGAGCGCATCGTGATCCCGGCATTGGAACGTTTCGAGCCGGAGTTGATCATTGTCGCCTGCGGTTACGACGCCAACGCCGTTGACCCCTTGGCACGGATGCTGTTGCACAGTGATTCGTTCCGGCAAATGACCCGCAGCGTGCGCAAGGCTGCCGAACAGCTGTGTCAGGGCCGTCTCGTGCTGGTGCATGAAGGTGGGTATTCCGAGGCGTATGTGCCTTTTTGCGGGCTGGCCACCGTTGAGGAACTGGCGGGCGTCAGAACCGAGGTCATCGACCCGATGCTCGATTTTGTGCAACTGCAACAACCGAACGAAGCGCTGGTGACCTTTCAACGAGGCTGGATCGACCGGTTGGCCGAAGCGCACTGAACGTGATGAAAAAAACGAGGCCGTTAAGGCCTAATGCCTGTCAGTTAAGCGTACGTGGCCCTCTGTAGGAGCGAGCTTGCTCGCGAAAAACGTCAACGATAACGCGTGCTTCCTGGATGAACGCGGTGCCTGTAAGTTTTTCGCGAGCAAGCTCGCTCCTACAAAAAGCCTTAACTGACTGGCATTAGCCGTTAAGGCCTCGTTTTTTTTAAGCTCAGCAGCGGCTGATCAAGTGCTTGAGTACCGTCTTGAACGTTTCGATCTGGGCTTGACTGAATGGCGCGAACACCTTTTCTTGCTGTTCACCGGCGATCGCCCAAAGGGCTTCGGTCTGTTCGATACCGGCAGTGGTCAACCGCACGCCATCGGCATCGTCGCTCACCAACCCCTTGCGCTTGAGGTTGGCCACGGCTTCGTCGATTTCCCGCACCGGCATGGCTACTTCGCGCAACAGGTCATGGGTGCTCAGCCGGGCGTCGTTCTCCAGCACCATCAACATGCGTGCCTCGTTGGTGCGCAGGCCGGTGGACAATTGCCGGGGTTGGTAGCTGGATTGGTAGGCACGCACCGCCTGGGTCATCAGGTAGTACAGGTTATGGCTCAAGCGCCCCTGGAAATGGCTGCTCGGCGGCTGGCTGTCGTCACGCTTGGTCATGCGCGTGTGGGGCAGCACCATCGAGTAGGCGCCCTGATGATAGAGCAGCGGCGCGCGGCCGAAGTCATCGAAAGCCACCACCTTGCCGATCATGATCCAGTGATCGCCACCGTCAACCTGCTGGAAGTTCTCGCAGTGAAACCGCGCCGAACAATCGGCGAACACCGGCGCTCCGCCCTCGCCTGGCTGGTATTCGATCTCGGCGAAGCGATCATCCCTGGGCCGGGCAAAATTGTTCGACAGGTCGATCTGGTCAGCCGCCAGCACGTTGACCGCAAAATGGCTGGCCTGCTTGAACACCTCATGACTGTTGGAACGTTTGTCGAGGCTCCACAGCACCAAAGGCGGATCGAGGGACACCGAGTTGAAGCTGTTGGCGGTGACACCCACCTTGCGCCCGGAAGCGTCGGCGGCGGTGACCACGGTCACGCCGGTGGCAAAATTGCCCAGGGCGCGGCGAAAGGCGCGTGGGTCGAAGGTCGATTCAGACATGCAAGACTCCCGGGCTGCGTCAGGCGCAACCCTGATTGTTGTTATCAAATACGGGTTCAGATCATGCTCGGGTCGGGTTCCAGGCCCATCAGTTCGCGGCCGAGGATCTGCGCGCACACGTCGTAGTCGGTGTAGGCATGGGCGCCGGTCATGTGCGAGTCGCGGAACAGGCGCTGCATCTCGTTGTGTTCGAACCAGGCATTGCCGCCCGCGGCTTCGAACAGGCGATCCACCGCCTGGATGCACATCTTGGTCGCGTACGCCTGGTTGGTGCGCCAGAACGCCAGGGTTTCGCGGCTGGGGTAGCGCTGCCGCTCACTGTGCTCGGCATGCTCGGCCCAGGTCTTTTCAAGAAACGCGCGAGCGGCGCCGACCTGATGCGTCGACTCGGCCAAGCGCATCAACGCCGGCGTGGCCGCACCGACCGCTGCGCCGGTGTAGGCCCGCACGCGGGTCCTGGTCTTTTCACGGAACACCTCAAGCATGCGTTCGGCGACACCCAGGCTCACGGTAGAAAAACCGCTGGCAAAATACGGACGGTACGGCGAATAGAACACCTTGCTGTCGGGGTACAAGCCGAAGCCTGCGGATTTGCCCTCCATCATGTCCTTGGCCTTTTGGATGCGATGCTCCGGCACCCAGGCCTTGTCGATGATCAGGGTCTTGGTGCCGCTGCCTTTCATGCCGGCGGCAAACCAGTCGTCGTGGATCTGATAGTCACTGCGCGGCAGCACCGCGAAGCAATAATCCTGAGTGCCCTCGGCATTCGGCCGGCGGAAACCGACAATGGCCCATTCGGCATGGTCACAGCCGCTGCTCCAGCCCATCTCACCGCTGAACAGCACGCCGCCCTCGGCCTCTTCGGTACGCCCGAAGGGGGCGATGCTGCTGCTGGCCGTGGCGTCCGGGTCTGTGCCCCAGACTTCCTGCTGCAGGGTGGCCGAGAACAGCGCCAGTTGATGACTGTGGGTGCACAACAGGCTCATGGCCCAGGCCGTGCTGGCGCAGGCCCCGGCGAGCGCGGCGATGCAGTCGGCAAACTGTGGCAGCGACAACTCCATGCCACCGAACGCCTTGGGCTGGAACGCACGGTGCAGGCCGATGCCTTTGAGCAGCGCTATATTCTCGGCGGGCACCTGGCGATCCTGCTCGGCCTGGAAGGCATTGGCCGCGATGGCCGGCAGGAGGGACTTGAGATCTTCGAGGAGCGGGTTTGGCTTTTTCATGGATGGCCCTGCTTATTATTGGATGTCCGGGCAACCGCAGGAATTGAGGCGGGGCGCCGGATGCAGGGCCAGTATGGGGTGCGCCCGGCGGGTATAAAATGCACGTTCCAGAGTCCGGATTGCACTTTTCACAGGCCTGGCAGCCACAGACATAGCGCACGGCAGGCACAGTCAAGCCGGGCATGCACCGGTGGTTTAACCTCGGGGTTTTCGTTGTTCACGACCAGGAAAACCCCATGAGCGATATTCCACTGCTGCCTCACGTCGAAGCCTTTCTGCGTCGACAACATGCGTTGTTTATCGACGGTGGCTACGTCCAGAGTCACTCCGGCCAGACGCTGGAGGTGACCAACCCGGCCACCGGCCAGGTCATCGCCGAGGTCGCCGACGCCGACCCGGCCGATATCGACGCAGCCGTGGCCTCCGCGCGCCGTGGTTTCAAACACTGGTCCCAGGTCGCCCCCGCGACACGCGGCACTGTGCTGTTCAAACTGGCCGACCTGCTGGAGCAGCACCGCGAAGAACTGGCGCAGATCGAGACCTGCCAGTCGGGCAAGATCATCCAGATTTCCCGGGCCTTCGAAGTCGACCAGGCCGCGCATTTCTTGCGTTACTACGCCGGCTGGGCCAGCAAGATCACCGGGCAGACCATCACGCCGTCACTGCCCTCCTTCGCCGGTGAACGCTACACCGCCTTCACCCTGCGCGAGCCGGTCGGGGTGGTGGTGGGGATCGTGCCGTGGAATTTCTCGACCATGATCGCTATCTGGAAACTCGCCTCGGCACTGGTGACCGGCTGCAGCATCATCATCAAGCCCAGTGAGTTCACGCCGCTGACCATCCTGCGCATCGCCGAACTGGCGATGGAAGCCGGCCTGCCGCCAGGTGCGCTCAACGTACTGACCGGCACCGGCCTGGTGGGCAAAGGGCTGGTCGAACACCCCGGCACCAACAAAGTGTCGTTTACCGGCTCGGTGCCGACCGGCGTCGCCGTGGGCCAGAGCGCCATGGGCGCCGGGTTGACTCGCGCGACCCTTGAACTGGGCGGGAAGAACTCGGCGGGTTTCCTGCCCGACGTGGACCTGGACAAGGCGGTCAGCGGCATCATCGAAGCGGGCTTTTTGCACTCGGGGCAGATCTGCGCGGCTGCCGAGCGCTTCTTTGTGCATCGCTCGCAGATCGAGGCGGTCATGGACACGCTGGCGCAACGCTTGAGCGCGCTGAACATCGGCTCGCCGCTGGATGAGCGTACCGAGTTCGGCCCGGTCGCCAACCGCCAGCACCAACTCAAACTGGGCGCGTTCTTTGACAGGGCACGCGCGCAAAACAACCGCATTGTGCACGGCGGCAGGCTGATTGACCGGCCGGGTTGCTACGTTGAACCGACGATCATCCTGGCCAACGGGGTCGACGATACGTTGCTCAACGAAGAGACCTTCGGCCCGATTGCTACGTTCTTGCCGTATGACACTGAAGAGGAGCTGCTGGCGTTGATGAACAACACGCCTTATGGCTTGAGCGCCAGCCTCTGGACCAACGATCTGGGCAAGGCGCTACGCATGGTGCCGGCCATTGAAGCGGGCACGGTGTGGGTGAATATGCATACCTTGCTGGACCCGGCGGTGCCGTTTGGGGGAAGCAAGTCCTCGGGCGTGGGTCGGGAGTTTGGCGGTGCGTTTATTGAGGATTACACCGAGTTGAAATCGGTGATGATTCGTTACTGACAAGTATCTGGCTGATGCAGGAGATCAAAATGTGGGAGGGGGCTTGCTCCCGATAGCGGTGTGTCAGTCACTGTATGTATTGATTGAACCACTGCTATCGGGGGCAAGCCCCCTCCCACCTGGATACCTTCAATGGATCCACTATTAAGTAGATCGTTCGATAATCGCCCATTAAAACCCCTTTCAAAGCTTGACTACCCCCTACCCCTCCAATCTAATGGATCCAACAAATAAAAATAATCCATTGCCTGGAGAGTCGCCATGTATCCCAAAAACACTTGGTATGTCGCCTGCACCCCCGACGAAATCGCGCACAAGCCGCTGGGTCGGCAGATCTGTGGTGAAAAAATGGTGTTCTACCGCGGCCTCGAAGGCGCGGTGGTCGCTGTCGAGGATTTCTGCCCTCATCGCGGCGCGCCGTTGTCGCTGGGCTATGTCGAGAACGGCAACCTGGTGTGCGGCTACCACGGCCTGGTCATGGGCTGCGATGGCAAGACGGTCGAGATGCCTGGCCAGCGGGTACGCGGTTTTCCCTGCAACAAGACCTTCGCAGCGGTTGAGCGTTACGGCTTCATCTGGGTGTGGCCGGGTGATCAGGCCCAGGCCGACCCAGCGCTGATCCATCACCTGGAATGGGCGGTGAGTGATGAGTGGGCCTATGGCGGTGGGTTGTTTGACATCCGGTGCGATTACCGCCTGATGATCGATAACCTGATGGACCTGACCCACGAAACCTACGTGCATGCGTCCAGCATCGGCCAGAAGGAGATTGACGAGGCGCCGCCCGTCACTACGGTGGAAGGCGACGAAGTGGTCACCGCGCGGCACATGGAAAACATCATGGCGCCGCCGTTCTGGCGCATGGCGCTGCGCGGCAATAACCTGGCCGACGATGTGCCGGTGGACCGCTGGCAGATCTGTCGCTTTACCCCGCCCAGCCACGTGCTGATCGAGGTCGGCGTGGCCCATGCCGGCAAGGGCGGTTACCACGCCGCGCCCGAGCACAAGGCGGCCAGTATCGTGGTCGACTTCATCACCCCGCAGACCGACACCTCGATCTGGTACTTCTGGGGCATGGCGCGCAACTTCAACCCGCACGATGAGGCGTTGACCGCCAGCATTCGCGAAGGCCAGGGCAAGATTTTCAGCGAAGATCTGGAGATGCTCGAACGCCAGCAGCAGAACCTGCTCGCCCACCCGACACGCAACCTGCTCAAGCTGAATATCGATGCCGGCGGCGTACAGTCGCGCAAGGTCCTGGAGCGATTGATCGCCCGGGAACGCGCCGGAGAGCCGACATGATTGAGGTGGTGGTGGCATCGCGGCGCGTCGAGGCGCTGGACATTTGCAGCTATGAGCTGGCCCGTGTCGATGGCGCGCCGCTGCCGCCGTTCAGTGCCGGGGCGCACATTGATGTGCACCTGCCGGACGGGCTGATCCGGCAGTATTCGCTGTGCAATCACCCCGAGGAACGTCATCGCTACCTGATCGGCGTGCTCAACGACCCGGCCTCGCGAGGCGGTTCACGCAGTCTGCACGAACAGGTGCACGAAGGTGCCCGCCTGACCATCAGCGAACCACGCAACCTGTTCCCCCTGGCCCACGAAGCCCGGCGCAGCCTGTTGTTTGCCGGTGGCATCGGCATCACCCCGATCCTGTGCATGGCCGAGCGCCTGGCCCATCTGGGTGCCGACTTCGAATTGCATTACTGCGCCCGTGCCCATGAACGCGCTGCGTTTGTGCAGCGCCTGAAGACGTCGCCGTTTGCCGAGCGGGTATTCCTGCATTTCGACGAGCAGCCCGACACGGCGCTGAATGCCGCGCAGGTGCTGGCGGCACCGGCGGACGACGCGCACCTGTACGTCTGCGGCCCCGGCGGCTTCATGCAGCATGTGCTCGACAGCGCACGGGCCCAGGGCTGGCGGGAAGACTGCCTGCACCGCGAGTACTTCTCAGCGGCGCCGGTGGACAGCAGCCTGGACGGGCGGTTTTCGGTGAAGGTGGCCAGCAGTGGTCAGGTCTTCGAGATACCGGCCGACCAGACGGTGGTGCAGGTCCTGGAAAGCCACGGCATCGAGATTGCCGTGTCGTGCGAACAAGGGATTTGTGGCACCTGCCTGACACGGGTGCTGGAAGGCACGCCGGAGCACCGCGACCTGTTCCTCACCGAGCAGGAGCAAGCCTTGAACGACCAGTTCACGCCCTGCTGCTCGCGCGCGAAAACCCCGCTGCTGGTGCTCGATATCTGAACCCTGTCACGACGCGGGCAAGATCACCTTCATGCGCGCGTCGGCGGTGGCCGAGCTGAAGATCTCGGCATAGCGCAAGGTCGCGTTGGCGTGTTCGCGCATGATGGCTTCGGCCCGCGCGCCCTGGCGATTGACCAGGGCGTCGAACACCGAATGGTGCTGCATGTGGGCATAGTTGAAGCGGCGGTATTCGCGGGCCATGTCCTCGCGGTCCACCGCCAGCGCCGTCACCGAGGCGAACGGCAGGTGGTCGTTGCGCGCCAGCGCGTCGGCAATCGCCGGGTTGTGGCTGCCTTCGACAATCACCTGATGAAAACGCATGTTCAGGTCGTGATAGACCTCGAGGTCGTCCTCGGTCACGTAACCCTTGTCGAACAGTTGATCGCCTTCGACCAGACAGCGCTCCAGTGCTCTGCGCGCCTCGTCGGACAAGCCGCGCTCGGCGGTCTGGCGCGCCGCCAGGCCTTCGAGCACACCCCGCACTTCGACCGCGCCGGCGATGTCGCTGGGGCTGACCGAACGCACCTGATACCCGCGCCCGCCGAACGGCACCAGCAGCCCTTCCTGCTCCAGGGTACGAAACGCCATGCGTACGGGCATGCGCGACACGCCGAACAACTGCGCCGTGGGAATTTCCATCAGGCGTTCGCCCGCCGCCAACTCGCCGCTGGCGATCATCTTGCGCAGTGCAACCAGCACCAATTGACCGGGTTTACTCATCCAGGCAACTTCCAGAAAACATGGGCTGCCATAGTACCGCAAGCCTGCGGTCCCGTCAGACGAACGCCAGAGCCAGCGCCGGAACAGACTGAGGTCTACCTGATGTATGGAGATCAACATGTGGGAGGGGGCTTGCCCCCGATGGCGGTGTGTCAGTCACAGCTGTTTCAACCGACACTCCCTCATCGGGGGCAAGCCCCCTCCCACATTTGGAGCAAGTTTGACGTCGCATACCGGTCGGCTCTAAGGCCGCCGCGCTTTTTATCTTGATCTTGAATCGCCCCGTCAAACACGCTGGCCGGAATTCGACATTGATTTGGGGGGTAAACCGGCAGGGATGCCGGTTTAGCCGCCCCGCGCCATGGATGGCGCGTGGCGGCGGCCCCCCAAATCAACGTCGGATTACGGGCACACCGAGCCTAAGCGAGGTGCCGAGTGTTGGGGCGAGGACCTTTTGGTTACTTTTGGGTCCTTCCAAAAGTGACACGCCGTAAGGGCGTAACCCTAAGTGGCCGTTACCGCAGCAATGGATATGTACTCGGTCCAAACCAGCATTCTGGTCGGCTGTCAGGCCGCCATCGGGGGCAAGCCCCCTCCCACATTTATATCGCGCGGTGTCAGTTAGATAGTCGCCGACTCCAGGCAGGATTCTCGATCAATAACGCCATCCCCTGCCCTCCACCCACACACGCAGCGGCGATGCCGTAGCGCAAATTGTGCCGACGCAGTTGTCGAGCCAAACTCATGACCAGCCGCAACCCGGTGGCAGCCAACGGATGCCCCAGCGCCAGGGAGCCCCCCTCGACGTTCAGACAGGTGCTGTCCAGCGCCAGCTCCTGGGCCACCGCCAGCACTTGGGCGGCCTGGGCTTCGTTAATCTCCAAGCGGCCGATGTCGCCCAGGTTCAGCCCGCTGCGCTGCAACAGCAGGCGGATCGCCGGTGCCGGGCCGATGCCCATGTACTCCGGGGCCACCCCCACCACCGCGCTGGCCACCAGCCGCGCCAGCGCCGGGCGCGAGCAGTCAGCGATGCGCCCGACCAGTGCGGCTGCCGCGCCGTCGACCACGGCACAACTGTTGCCGGCGGTTTGCACGCCGTCGGCATGAATGGCACGCAAGCGCGCCAGGGCTTGCAGATCGGTGGGCCGTGGATGGCTGTCCGCGCTGACGGCTGCGGCCCGGTGCGCCAGGGTAATCCCCCTCGGTTGATACCCTTCGAGCGCGAAGACTTGGCTATCCACCGCCACGATCTCCTCCACCCAGGCGCCCTCGCGTTGCGCCTGCAGGGCACGCTGATGGCTGTCGCAGGCATACCGGTCCACCGCCTCGCGGCTCAGGCCATAACGGCGCGCCAGGTTATCGGCGGTGGCGATCATGTCCACGCCGGGAGCCGGGTCGTACAGCGCCTCCCAGAGAAAATCCTTGAATTGCACCTCGCCCCCCAGACGGAACCCGTTCCGGTGGGTATAGGCGGCAATCGGGTTGCGTGACATCGACTCGGCGGCCACGCACAACGCCAGTTGCACCTCGTCGCGCAGTTGTCCGGCGGCCTGGCGCAACAGCTCGAAACCGGTGGCGCAGATGCGCTGCACCCCCAGCGCCGGGACCGATTGCGCCACCCCGCTGTACAAGCCGATATGCCGTGGCAGCAAGTAGGCATCGAAACTGGCCTGGGCCATGGAGCCGGCCAGTACGCTGTCCACCGCCTGCGCTTCGACACCGGCCCTGGCCAGTACTTCACGGCCGACCTTGATCCCCAGGTCGATGGGCGATACCTGGGACAGCGCCCCGCCGAGATCGACCCAGGGCGTGCGCACCGCGTCGAAAATCGCCGCATCGGCAAACGCCGTGTACTGCCCGGCGCCTTTCACAGCTTGGGCCCGGCGCGCAGGATGGTCGGGTCTTCACCGCGATACAGCGCCTCGACCTTGGCCGCGCGCCATTGCAACACCGCACGCTGGTTGATCGAGCCTTTGTCGGTGATTTCGCCACGGTCGATGGACGCCGGTTCGTCGAGCACGGCGATCCACTCCAGCCGACTGGCATTGCCGGTGGCCTCGCGATTGAGCCGCTGCAACCAGTCGCCGAACCACTGGCGCACCGGCGCGCTGGCGAGTACCTCGGCGTCACTGGCCTCGGCACCCAAGCCCGCCAAACGCCGGCATTCATAGGGTCTGGGGAAGACCAACGCGCCCAGGCATTCGCGGTCCGGCGCGGCGATCACCAGATCCTGCACATACGGCGAGCCTTCGAGCACCGCGCGATTACGCATCGGGCCGACGCTGACAAACACCCCGGAAGACAGCTTGAAGTCCTCGGCAATGCGCCCGTCGAACATCAGCCCCAGTTGCGGCTGCTGAGGATCGGCGAGCTTGATCGCATCACCGGAACAGTAGAAACCCTGCTCATCGAACACTTCGGCGGTTTGCTCGGGCGCCCGCCAGTAGCCCGGCATGATGTGCGGCCCGCGAAAACGCCCTTCGAACTTGCCGTCCAGCGGCACCAGGCGCACCTCGCAGCCCGGTGCGGGCAAGCCGATGTAGCCGGCCATCGACAACGGCCCGGTGGTGAAGGTGCAGGACGGCGCGGCCTCGGTCATGCCCAGCCCGGCCATCATGCGGATGCGCTCGCCGCAGTGCAGCTCGGCCACGCGGTCGAGGCGATCCCAGACACTTTGCGAGAGGCCGGCGGCGGCGAAGAAAAACAGCTTCATCCGCGCGAAAAAGCATTCGCGCAGCTCGGCGTCCTGTTCCAGGGCGTTGACCAATTCTTCCCAGCCCTTGGGCACGGTCAGGTAGGCGGTGGGCGAAATCTCCTTGAGATTGCGCAGGGTTTCGGCGATGCCCTGGACGGTGGGCTTGCCATCGTCGAGGTAAAAGGTGCCGCCGTTGTAGAGCACGATGCCGACGTTGTGGCTGCCGCCGAAGGTATGGTTCCACGGTAGCCAGTCCACCAGCACCGGCGGCTCTTCGCCGAACACCGGAAACGTCTGCAACAGCATTTGCTGGTTGGCGCAGAGCATGCGCTGGGTGGTGATCACCGCCTTGGGCAACTTGGTCGAGCCCGAGGTGAAGAGAAACTTGGCGATGCTGTCGGGGCCGGTGGCGTTGAACGCCGCGTCGGCCTCGGCGCCAGCCGGCGTTTGCAGCAGGCTCGCAAAGCTGACCTGGGTGCGCCCGGCCACTTGGCCGCGCACGCTGATCAGAGGCGTGTCGGCCGGCAACACGGCGTCGATGGCGCGCTGGTACACCGCCGCATCGCTGACGAACACCAGCCCCGGTTGCAGCAGGTCGCACACATGCCGCAGCTTGGCGAAATCCTGGGACAATAACGAGTACGCCGGCGACACCGGGCAATAAGGAATGCCGGCGTACATCGCGCCGAGGGCTACCTGCAGATGCTCGATATCGTTGCCCGACAACAGCGCCAGCGGCTTGTGCGCCGACAGCCCGTAACCGAGCAAGCCCTGGGCAATCGCGCGCACGCTGTCGAGCATCGCCCGGTAGCTGATATGGCGCCACTCGCCGTCAGCCTGGCGTGCGGCGATAAACGTCTGCTCGGGCCGTACCCGGGCCCAATGCACCAGGCGGTCGAGCAAGCGCGGCGGCAGCGCGGCCAATGGCTCCAGGGAACGCATATGCAGCACGCCCTGTTCTTCAATGACTTCGACCGGCGCGTGGCCGATAGACACCGCGCGGTATCGCGGCGGGGGCTGCTCGGGCCGGGCTTGCGGTCTGAATTGGGAACTCACAGGGATGTCCTCCACAAAGGCGGATCAATACCGCCTTGTTATTGTTATGTCGCGGCGCCTGCTCAGATCGGGTAGTGCCGTGGCCCGTTCTGCAAGGTCACCCAGCGCAATTGCGTGAAATGCTCGATCGCAGCCTTGCCGCCAAAACTGCCGTAGCCGCTGGACTTGACCCCGCCAAAGGGCATCTGCGCTTCGTCATGCACGGTCGGGCCGTTGATATGGCAAATGCCCGATTCCACCCGTTGCGCCAGGGCCAGGGCACGCCCGGTGTCGCGGCTGAAGATCGCCGCCGACAGGCCGAATTCCGAGTCATTGGCCAAGCGCAGCAGCGCCTCATCACCCTCACCGCGCAGCAACACCGCCACCGGGCCGAAGGACTCTTCGCGGTACAGGCGCATGTGTTCGGTGACGCCGTCGAGCAGGGTCGGTTGCAGAATGCTGCCGTCCAGTTGCCCACCCGTCACCAGCCGTGCGCCTTTACTCAGAGCGTCGTCGATCAGAGCCTTGATGCGCGTTCCGGCGCTGGCATCCACCAGGGAACCCAGCACCGAATCCGGCGCACCGGGATCGCCCGCGTGCAGGGTCGCGACCTTCGCCGCCAGCTTGGCGACAAACGCATCAGCGACCTTGGCGTCGACAATCAGGCGTTCGGTGGACATGCAGATCTGCCCCTGGTTGAAGTAGGCGCCAAAGGCTGCCGCCGCTACGGCCGCATCCAGGTCGGCGTCGTCGAGTACCAGCAACGGCGCCTTGCCGCCCAGCTCCAGCAAGGCCGGCTTGAGGTGACGCGCCGAGAGCTCACCGACAATGCGCCCCACATGAGTCGAACCGGTGAAATTGATCCGGCGCACCGCAGGGTTGGCGATCAGCCGTTCGACGATGGCGGCGGCATCCGCCGGGGCATTGCTGATGACGTTGACCACGCCATCACCCAGGCCGGCGTCCTGCAACACCTGGCCGATCAGACGGTGCACCGCCGGGCTCAACTCCGAAGCCTTGAGCACTACCGTGTTGCCACACGCGAGCGGCATGGCGATGGCGCGGGTGGCGAGGATGACCGGGGCATTCCACGGCGCGATGCCCAGCACCACGCCGCACGGCTGACGCAAGGCCATGGCGAAACTGCCGGGCACGTCGGAGGGGATCACGTCGCCGGTGATCTGGGTGGTCATCGACGCCGCTTCGCGCAGGATATTGGCCGCCAGGCGCACGTTAAAGCCATACCAGTTGGCCATGGCGCCGGTCTCGCCGGCGGCGGCGATAAACTCGGCGCTGCGCGCCTGCAATTGCTCGGCCGCCGCGAGCAAGCGGCTGCGGCGCTCGTTGGGCGTCAGCGCGGCCCAGGCGGGGAACGCGGCCTGGGCCGCGGCCACGGCGGCATCGGCATCTTCCAACGTGGCGGCGGCCACCCGCGAGACCACTTCACCGGTCACCGGGTTGCGACGCTCAAAGGTTCGACCGTCGCGGGCGGAGCACGACTGGCCGCCAATCAACAGGGGCACGTCCAGCATGGTGATTCCTCTTTATTGTCTTTATCGGGAATACGTTCAGCTTCGTTTACAGCAGCGCGGCCGAGAGACCGCGTATTTCAGCGTTTATACGCCTGCAGGCCGGGCTTGATGCTCTTGTCGTCGAGGAACTGCTTCATACCCTGCTCGCGACCGCCTTCGGTGTCGAGCAGGCGCGACTGGTCGAGCTTGGCGTAGAGGTAATCCTCGTTCTGCTCCCAGGTCAGTTCGCGGCAACGCTTGAAGCCATGCTTGGCCGCGCGCAGCACCACCGGGTTTTTCTCCAGCAGGTTACGCGCCAGTTCGATGGTCACTTCGCGCAGTTGGGCCAAGGGCACGCTCTCGTTGACCAGGCCCATTTCGGCGGCTTTGCGCCCGTCAAAGGTCTTGCCAGTCATGATGTAGTACAGCGACTGACGATGGCCCACGGTGTCGGCCATGGCCTTGCTCACCAGGTTGCCCGGCGGGATGCCCCAGTTGATTTCCGAGAGACCGAAGGTCGCTTCATCGGCACAGATCGCCAGATCGCACGCCACCAGCGGGCTGAAGCCGCCACCGAAGCACCAGCCATTGACCATGGCGATCGTCGGCTTGGCGTACATGCGCAGCAGTTTCCATTGCCATTGCGAGGCTTCGCGGCGGATTTTTTCCTGGAGGATTTCCGGGCCGGCGTCCACTTCGCGAAAGTATTCCTTGAGGTCCATGCCGGCGGTCCAGGCTTCACCGGCGCCGGTCAGCACCAGCACGCCGGCGGCCGGGTCCTGCTCGAGGGTTTCCAGCACATCGATCATTTCCCGGTTGAGGGTCGGGCTCATGGCGTTGCGTTTTTCCGGACGATTGAGAATGACCCAGGCGATGCCTTCCTCGATCTCGACTTTGACGGTGGTCCAACGGCCTTCGTAATTGCTCATGGCGGTACGCTCTTGTTCTGGTGTGAAGATGATTCGAAATTAAACCGCAAATATAGTTATGTCAATTAACTATTAATCCAGATAACCAATATTTTTCAGGGTAAACCGCTGTGTTTTTCAAACTGCATAGAAAACCGGCATAGCCATGGCGCGGCAACCCCGGCAAACTGGATAGCCTTCTTAACCTCAACTTTTCCAAGGACTGCACCGCCAATGGCCAAACCTTCCACCCTCGCCGCCGCCAGCCAGGCCCTGCCCGACAATGACGAGGGTCGGCCGCCGCTGGATTCGGCCCTGGACGATCTGATCGGCTACGCCATGCGCCGCGCACAGCTCAAGCTGTTCCAGAACCTGATCGGCCGGCTGTCGGACCACGACCTGCGCCCCGCCCAGTTCTCGGCCCTGGCGATCATCGAGCAGAACCCGGGGCTGATGCAGGCCGACCTGGCCCGCGCCCTGGCCATCGAGCCACCCCAGGTGGTGCCCTTGCTGAACAAGCTGGAAAGCCGCGCGCTCGCTGTGCGCGTGCGGTGCAAACCGGACAAGCGCTCCTACGGGATTTTCTTGAGCAAACCCGGCGAAGCCCTGCTCAAGGAACTCAAGGCCATTGCCGCGCAAAGCGACCTGGACGCCACCGCAGCCCTGGACGTCGAGGAACGTGCAGAGCTGCTGCGCTTGCTCAAAAAGGTGTATCAGGACGGATGATCTACCAGAGCGCCACGGTGTACAGCACCAGGAAGCGGGTCTGGTTTTCATCGCGAAAGGCCGCGCCACCGGGGAAGTCGTTGCGGTAGATCGACTTGCGCGCCATCAGCCCGACATTTTTCAGCGGGCCACTCTGGATCACGTAGCCCAGCTCCATCTGGAACTCGCGCTCCTTGCGATCCTCGGCATTGAAGGCCGCCAGCTCAATATGGTCGCCGCGTACATAGCGCAGCCGGGTCTTCAGGCCCGGCACACCCGATGCCGCAAAATCATAGTCATAGATGGCCTGCCAGGTGCGCTCCTTGGCGTTGAGGAAGTCCGAACTCATGGTCAGTTCACTCATGCCCATCAACTCGGTCCCGGAGATATAGGGCGTGGCCGTTTCCCCGCTGGAATGCATATAGCCCAGGCTGACCCGGTGCCCGCCCAGGCGGTAGCCGAACAGCGCCGAGAGGTTGCGGTTATCCACCTCGCCGGCCTTGGCGCTGCCGTCCTCGCGGCTGAAGAAACTGCGCAGGTCGCTGGTGAGCACACCATCGCCCAGCGCCAGGTTGTGCAGCAATGCCAGGGTGTCCTGCTGGTAAAGGTCCGCCACCTCGGCGTGGTACACGCGCAGGCTTAAGTCCTTGTTGAGCTGATAATCGCCGCCCACATACGCCAGGTGCGAGGTGGTGGCCGTGGCATTGAATCGCCGGTTGGGCGAGGCGATGGTCATGGCCTGGTAGTCGGTGGAGTCGCGCTTGTTGATGCGGTCGATATAGCCGGTATTGAGGGTCAGGCCGTCAATGTCCTTGGAACTCAACGTGGTGCCGCGAAAGGTCTGCGGCAGCAGGCGCGACGGGCTGGCGAAGGCGAATGGCAGGAAGATCGACACGTCGCCGGCCTTCACGGTGGTCTGGGCAAACCGCAGCTTCGCCGTCGGCGCCAGGCGCGAGTATTCATCGGCGGCACGCTTGTCGCTGGCCGACACCGGCAATAGCTCGGTGCCGCTGCGGTCCGGCGACGAGTCGAGCTTGACCCCCATCAGCCCGCGCACATCCAGGCCAAAACCCACGGTGCCAGGGGTGTACCCTGATTCCAGGTTGAGGATGAACGCCTGGGCCCATTCCCGGGCGGCGGTCTTGGCGCCGTCGTCCTTGTAATCACGGTCCAGGTAGTAATTGCGCAGCGTCAGGGTGCCATGGCTGTCGTCGATAAACCCCGCCGCCCACGACGGGGCGGGCAGGACACTCAATATCAGCAGCGCGCTGACCAGGCATGGAATGCTGTTCGACACACAGCAGGCCGCCGCGACGGCGTCCGTGGGGAGTTTTGGCATGTTCGATGTCCATTTTTTGTTGTTGTTTTTGAGGTGGCACGCGCTTGGCTCAAGCAGCTTCGCGAACAGAGAATGGAAACAGCAGGCGGCCGTCGTCAACTGCCACTGACCGATAATCGAACATTAATAAAATTATCTATTTTGCGTTTGTATACGGCCGTGAGTCCCAAACGGCTGAGGTAGACCGCTCCCTCGATGATTGCGTAGGCAGATTCTGCACCCTTCTTTTTATAGTTATATTTGTTATCTTAATTGCCAGCAGCCGGTCAGGCTTGCCACCACAACAAAAACAACAATGAGGTTTGCCCATGAACAGTCCATCCCGTCGTTCGACGCTGACGATCGCTTTGTGTTTTATCGTTGCGCTGATCGAAGGCTTCGACCTGCAGGCGGCCGGCACCACCGCCGCAGGGTTGCGCCACAGCTTTGCCCTCGACCCGAAAATGCTTGGCTGGGTGTTCAGTGTCGGGATTATCGGGCTGCTGCCGGGCGCGTTCTTTGGCGGCTGGATTGCCGACCGTATCGGCCGCAAGAAAATTCTGGTGATGGCGGTGCTGTTGTTCGGGCTGTTCTCCCTGAGCACCGCGTTTGTCGAAAACTATTCGAGCCTGCTGTTGGTGCGCTTCCTCACCGGCCTGGGCCTGGGCGCCGCGCTGCCCAACCTGATCGCCCTGTGCGCCGAAGCGGTCAGTGAGCGCAATCGCGGCACGGCCATCAGCGTCATGTACTGCGGTGTGCCGCTGGGCGGTGCATTGGCCGCCGTGGTGGCGATGTTTTCCAGTGAACACTGGCAAACCACCTTTATCATCGGCGGCCTCGCGCCCTTGCTGGCCGTGCCGTTGATGATCCTGCTGCTGCCTGAATCCAACGCTTTTCGCCAACAACTCGACAACACGCCAGGCGCCCGCCCTTCCACCGGCAAGGCATTGTTCGGCGAGGGTCGCGCCCGCATCACACTGGCGCTATGGCTGAGTTATTTCTTCACCCTGACCGTGATGTACATGCTGCTCAACTGGTTGCCGTCGCTGTTGCTGGAACAAGGCTTCAGCAAACCCCAGGCGGGCATGGTGCAGATGCTGTTCAATATCGGCGGCGCCCTGGGTTCACTGCTCGGCGGCGTGCTGCTGGACCGCTGCAATGCCCTCAAGGTGGTGCTGTTCGTGTATGCCGGGTTGCTGGCCGCGCTGGCCGGTGTCGGACTGTCGGTGGGCATCGTGCCCATGGCCATCGCGGGCTTCGCCGCCGGCTTGTTCGTGATGGCTGCGCAACTGGTGCTGTATGCCAGTGCCCCACCCTCCTACCCCACCGCCGTGCGCGCCACCGGCGTCGGTGCGGCCGTGGCCATCGGCCGGCTGGGCTCGGTGGCCGGGCCGCTGGCTGCCGGGCAACTGCTGGCGGCAGGCGCCGGCACCACCGGCGTGCTGCTGGCCACCTCTCCAGGGGTGGTGATCGCCGCACTCACCATCATCAGCGTGATGGTGCGTACGGCGCCGCTGGACCTGCCCGGCACACAGACGTCTAGAACTGGTGCAGCCAGTTGAGCACCAGTTTGTTGCCCTGGGTGCGGTTTTGCGCCTGCTGCTCAAAGTAGGCGTTCACCGACAGCACGTTTTCCCTGTTGAATGCGTAGACCAGGCCTGGGCCGATGGCCCAGACCTTTTCTCGGCGCCCGCTCACCGCGTCACCATCGACCTTGGTGTCAGTGATCTGCTTCAGCCAGTAGCCGTTCAACCCCACGCTCAATTGCTGGCTCACGGCATATTGCAGCGTCAGGTTGGCGTGCAGCGCCTGGCCGGCCTGGGTGCTGGAGACATCACCAAAGCCGGCCGCCGGCGCGTCGTTCTTGCCATTCCACAGGTACATGAAGCGCCCGCTGGTCGACCACGTTGGGCTGAACCAGTAGGTGGCCGCGTAATACGGGTTGAAGGACCAGAAGTTGCTGCCAGGGTTGATCGAGCGCTTGCGGTCGTAGGCACCCACCGGCACCGCGATATCGGCTTCGATGCGCTGGGCCAGCAGCGGGCTGCCGTCAGCGCGGCTCAAGGTCGGCAGTTGCAGGAAGGGCCCGACGACCACATCGCCAAAGCCCGCACGGGAACTCAGCGCCGCATTGCCCAAACCGTCATCGACATCGACATGGGCCAGCGACGTATTGATCAGGGTAAAACCCGGCATCGCGCCGTTGGCCAGCGGTTGGCCCACATAGATGATCTGCGTGGTCGGTGCCACCACTTCCACGTCCTGTCTGGGCAAGGCCAGTTTGTGGCCGTTGGCATCGTTGAAGCGGCTGGCACGGGAGTACGTCAGGTATTCCTCCAGGTACCAACCGGGACCGGCGGGCGCGGGCGAACCGTCATAGAAACTGGTGCTGCCCAGGTTGAGTCCGGGCAAGTCGTAGGCGTAGGCAGTCGATGACAGCGCGACAAAAATCGTGGCCGCCATCGTCCGCAAGATAGGCTTGGGCATCTTGTGTGTCCTGTATTTTTTGTTGTTATTCAAGATCCCCGGCGCGGCGGATCCGCACCGGGCTTAATGCGGTTGCACCGCCTACACGTAGGTGGCCGCCAGCCCGCCATCCACCGGCAGGTTGACGCCGTTGACCCAGCGCGCCGCGTCCGAGCACAGAAAGGCGATCACCGACGCCACCTCATCGGCCAGGGCCGGGCGAATCATGCGTTGGCTGTCCTGGGCCACCCGCTCCGGCCCGAGCATGCTGACGAAGTCGCCCAGAATCGGCGTGAACACCGGCCCCGGCGCGACGCAGTTGATGCGCACCGAGTGGTCGCGGAACCAGCTTTGGGATTGCTGCAGGCTCCAGACGATCAGCGCCTCCTTGAAGTACTGATAACAGGTAGCCTGCTCGACCGGGTTGGCCGCCAGCCACCGCTGCCCGGCGCCGAAGTCCTGCGTGGCCGCCAGGGCCTTGTGCTGCTCCAACCGCTGCGG
This sequence comes from Pseudomonas orientalis, assembly GCF_001439815.1. Classification (GTDB taxonomy): domain Bacteria; phylum Pseudomonadota; class Gammaproteobacteria; order Pseudomonadales; family Pseudomonadaceae; genus Aquipseudomonas; species Aquipseudomonas orientalis. The sequence goes on from NZ_JYLM01000002.1 coordinate 822,274, forward strand.
CCACTGCGCCCCGAGGATTGACGCGACATTGACGACGCTGCCACCCGCCGGCATGCGTGGCAGCAGCGCTTGAGTGAGATGGCGCAACCCCAGGTAATTGACCTCGGCCACCGTTTGCGCCGGTGCCGTACCGGGCACGCCGGCAATGTTGCACAGCGCATCGACCCGCGCCGGCAGATGCGCCACCAGCGCATCGATGCTCGCCGGATCGCTCAGGTCGGCCTGGAAAAATCCATCCAGGGTCAACTGCGGTTCATGGCGATCAACGCCGATCACCGTGGCGCCCTGGAAGCGCGCCAATTGCGCCACTTGCGCGCCAATGCCGGAGGCAACGCCGGTGACGATCAGGGTTTTGTTGTACAGGTGCATGTTCAAGCCCTCTTATTGTTGTATAGGCATGCGTGTGCCACGGGTTCAGAAGGGATAAGTCGGTGGCGTGTTTTTCACGGTGACCCACTGCCACTGGGTGTACTCATCCCAGTCGGCGGGCCCGCCCACGCTGCCGCCATTGCCGGACGCACCCCGCCCACCGAAGGGGTTGATGCATTCGTCTGCCACGGTCTGGTCGTTGATGTGCAGCAGGCCGCAGTCAAGCCGCTCGCCAATGGCCATGGCGCGCCCCACGGACGGCGAGAGGATGCCGGCCGAGAGACCGTATTCCGTGCGGTTGGCCAGTTCGATGGCCTCCTCGTCCGTGGCAAAGCTGACCACCGTGGCCACCGGGCCGAATATTTCATCCTCGAAGGCGCGCATGCCCGGCCGGACACCGCTGAGTACGGTGGGCCGATAGAACAGCTGGTCATATTCGCCGCCCGTCTCCAACCGCGCGCCGGCCTGCAGGCTGTCGCTGACGATCTCGTGCACACGCTGCAATTGACGCGCGTTGATCAATGGGCCGAGTGCGGCCTCACCCCGGGCGGCATTGCCCACGGTCAGGGCCCGGGCCTTGTCCACCAGCTTGCGCGTCAGGCTGGCGGCAATGGATTCATGCACGAGTATCAAGCCGGTGGCCATGCAGATTTGTCCCTGATGCAGCCAGGCACCCCAGGCGGCGTTGCTCGCGGCCAGGTCGAGGTCAGCGTCTTCGAGAATGATCAGCGGGTTCTTGCCGCCCAGCTCCAGCGCGACTTTTTTCAGGTGTCGCCCGGCCACCTCGGCGACTTTGCGCCCCGCCGCCGTGGAGCCCGTGAACGCGATCATCCGCACGTTGGGGTCGCGGCACAGCGCTTCGCCTGCCGGCGCGGCGCCGGGCACTACCTGCAACAGGCCCTTGGGCAGCCCAGCCTCCTCGAACAGCCGGGCGATGAGGAACCCGCCGCTGACCGGCGTTTGCGGATCGGGCTTGAGCACCACCGCATTGCCCGCCGCCAGGGCCGGTGCCACCGAGCGCAACGACAGCACCAAGGGGAAATTGAACGGGGAAATCACCCCGACCACGCCATGGGGCTGGCGCCGGGCGTAAGACAAGCGCCCCGCCGCACTGGGCAGCACCAGCCCATGGGGTTGGGACAACAGCCCCGCCGCCTGATGCAGCAGCACAATCGCCTCGCGCACTTCGTGTTCGCCCTTGAACAGCGTTGCCCCGGTTTCCCGGGCAACATACAGCGCCAGTTCGGCAAATGACTGCTGGGCCAGGTCGGCGGCTTTGCGAAACACCTGCGCGCGCTCCCGTGGGCCGAGTGCGGCCCATGCCGGCTGGGCCAGGGCCGCGCTGCGGCTGGCCATGGCAATATCGGCCGGGCTGGCCATGGCGCAACGCATCAAGGGTTCGCCGGTGGCAGGTTCGATCACAGGGACCACGGCCCCCGAGGCGGGTATCCAATCGCCGTTGAACAGGCATTCGGACTCAAGGGCCCGCTGTAGCAGGTGGGTGGTTTCAGACACTGGCATGGCAACTCCCGGTTCTTGTCATTGTCATCGTCCGCACGCTGTGCAAACGCCGTATCAAGACTTCACAACCTCAAGAGCAAAGGCTGTGCCGTTTACGTGCCGGGACCCTGACATACGCTCTCGAGGGCTCTGGGCCGGGACCTGGCTCACGTCGCCCAGCGCCATGACGGCGCGCTGCGGCAAAAACCGGGGCCCTGGCACTTGTTCATTTGATAAGGTTATGTTTAATAACTATCTGAGCGGTTACTCATATCGATCATTCGCTTTGCAGGGGCATAACAATGACTAATCCCCACAGCGCGTTGCCTGAACACCCGGCGGCCACGGCGCCTTATCATCCGCGCGGTGACAGCCGCCAGTTGAGCGACACCAGTTCGCCGACGCCTGCGGAGCTGACCGACTGCCTGTTCTTTTCTCCCGAAGACGGACGTATCTGGCTCAACGACCAACGCATGCTGTTGCTGCACAGTTCCGCCTTCGGTGCCCTGCGCGGGGAGGTCATCGAACGCCTCGGGCTGGAGCAGGCTCGCGGCCTGTTCACACGTACCGGTTACGCCTGCGGCTTGCGCGACGCCCGCTTGATCCGTGAACGCTGGCCACAGGCCGATGCCGCCGCGGTGTTTCGCGCCGGCACGCACCTGCATACCCTGGAAGGCATGACCAAGGTGGAACCCCTGCACTTCAAATTCGACGCCGATTCCGGGTTCTACGAAGGCGAGTTTCTGTGGCACCACTCATGCGAGGCCGATGAACACGTGAGCGTCTATGGCATCGGCCAGGACCCGGTGTGCTGGACGGAAACGGGCTATGCCATCGGTTTCGTCAGTGGCCTGTTCGGGCAGATGGTGATCTTTCGCGAAGTGCAATGCCGTGGCATGGGCCACAGCAACTGCCGGGTGATCGGCAAGACGGCCGAACAATGGGGTGACGTCGAACAGGACCTGCGCTACCTGAATGTGTCCCAGCCCATCGGCAGCCCGAGTGCCGCCCCATCCTCCCCGCCGCCGAGCGACGGCGCCAGGCTCGGCCAGCCGCAACCGTTGATTGGCGCCAGCGCCGCCTTCAACGCCGCGACCCAGGCCCTGCAACGGGTCGCCCTGACCCCGGCAACGGTGCTGATCAGCGGTGAGTCCGGGGTCGGCAAGGAGATGTTTGCCCGCCAGTTGCACCAACTCAGCCCCCGCTGCGACGGCCCGTTCGTGGCGCTCAATTGCGCGGCGATCCCCGACAACCTCATGGAGGCTGAACTCTTTGGTGTCGAGCGCGGCGCCTACACCGGCGCCACGCACTCGCGTCCCGGGCGCTTCGAGCGCGCCCAGGGCGGTACATTGTTTCTGGATGAAGTCACCAGCCTCAGCCTGGGCGGGCAAAGCAAACTGCTGCGGGCGTTGCAGGAGCGCGAGATCGAACGCGTCGGCGGCGGGCGCGGTATCAAGGTGGATGTGCGGGTGGTTGCCGCCACCAATATTGATCTGCGTAAAGCCGTGGCGGACGGTACATTCCGCGAAGACCTGTTCTATCGGCTGAATGTCTACCCCATCGCACTGCCGCCTCTGCGCGAACGCCGGGATGACATCCCGCTGTTGATCAATGCGTTTCTCACGCGGTTCTGCCAGGACTATGCGCGTACGCCTGCGGGCTTGACCATGCGCGCCCTGAAAGTGCTGCTGCGCTACGATTTCGCGGGCAATGTGCGCGAGCTGCAAAACCTGATCGAGCGCGGTTTGATCGCCAGCGATGAAGGCCAAGCCATCGACCTGGTGCATCTGTTTCGCAACGAAGCCCTGCCGGCGGATCCCTATGGCCTGGACGACCACGGCAGCCTGTCAAACGTCGGCCCGGCGCCGCGCTGCGCACTGCTGGACACCCTTGGCCCGGTGGAACAGGGGTTTTCCATCGAAGGCCTTGAATCGCGCCTGATCCACGAAGCACTGCAACGCACCGCCGGCAACCTGGCCGCCGCAGCCCGACTGGTGGGGCTGAGCCGCGCGCAGTTTGCGTATCGATTGAAGAAGCATCAGCGGCAATCCCAGCTTCTGCCCGCAGAGACGGCCTATCGTTCGGCCCGCAAGGCGGGCAGAGACAGGTAAAGCGCTCGACGCGATTGCTGGCCCGATCTGACGCGGCGCAAACGCAAAAAATCCACACCTGCAGGGGTGTGGACTGTTTGAATCAGCGGTTACTGCTTGGCGTGTTTCACCTGCACTTCAGGCATCGCCGAGGAGTGGTGGTTGAGGATTTTCCATTGACCGCCAACCTGCTCGTAGACGAAGGTGTAGCGTGCCTGCACGTGGCGGATCTTGCCGTTCGCCTCGGTCAGTGTGAAGGTGTAGACCCCGCTGTCCATCGCCACGTTAGTACCCAGCTGGCGGATCTCACGGTAGTTGATCTGGCCTACCGGCTTGAGCATCAGGAAGTGATCGAAGTAGTCCGTGATCTGCTCCGGCGTGACACGCACCTGGTTGGACACCGTCGGCTGCAACACCGCGCCCGGCGCATACAGGTCGACCACTGTCTTGACGTTACCGGTCTGCAAGGCGCTGTTCCAACGGTCAAACAACCCGGCAATCTCACGATCTTTCGCATTGGCAGGCGCCTGGACCACTTCGCGGTAGACATAGGGTGACGTCTGGGCAGCCTGCACGAAGGGGACGCTCAAGGCAAACAGCACGGCGATCGACACGGTTTTGAAGTTCATTGGGATGCTCCTGTTGTGGATGAGCACACTTTGCCAATCGCCTGCCTGCGCGCCATCGGCCAACCGGAGTTATTTAACTATGCCATTTGGCAGATGGCGCCCCGCCCGCTCAACAAGGTTTAATAGTCCGCCTCGCGCCCGCGAGCCTGTGACACCGGAGCCCAAGCATGCAAGACACGCCACACGATCCCGGTAGCGCCCTGGCGATCCGCGCGCATTATCGACAATCGGAAAGTCGCACCGCGCGTTTGCGGTTGCTGGTGGATACGGGGCAGGCATTGCCGCAACTGGCGCCTGATGCCATGCGCGAACGCGTGTTGGCGCGGGCATGCGCGTTCCTTGCAATGGACCACGGGCTGATTCAGGAGTGGGATGCCGAGGGATGCGCCACTGTCACAGCACGCCATGGCACCCAGCATCGATTGAGCAGCCTCAGCGCCGTCGCCGATCGCCGCTTACGTACACCGTGCTGGCTGGAACTGCCGGGAAGCGCCCTGCCCAGTGTGTTGCAAGTACCGCTGCGCGGCGGCGATGGTGATGCCTTTGGCGTACTGATACTGGGCAACAGGGTCAGCCTGCGCGCGCCAGACCATGAAGACAGTGAATCCCTGCAACTGCTCGCCACGCTGCTGGCCGCGCACCTGCAAAACGAGCGATTGCTGAGCACCCTCAAAACGCGGGACAGGACGCTGTCCGACCTGGTCAACCGACTGCTGCGCGCCCAGGAAGACGAGCGCAAACGGGTGGCTTACGACCTGCACGACGGCCTGGCGCAAACCCTCGCCGGTTTGCATCAGCGCTTGCAAGGGTTCGCCGGCCGTTGCCCAGCGCTGCCGGGCACACTGAACGCGGACCTGCAGGCGATTCTGACACTGGCCCAACACTCGGTAGGTGAAGGCCGGCAACTGATCGCCGGCCTACGCCCGACGGTGCTGGATGATTTCGGCTTGTTCAAGGCGCTCGACAAAGAGGCCGACCGCCTGCGCGAAGCCGCTGTCAGCGTGCAATGGGTCACCGCCTACGAGGGGCGCTTGCCCAGCCAGGTGGAAATTGCCTTGTTCAGGATCGGCCAGGAAGCGATCAACAATGTCCTCAAACATGCGCAGGCCAGCCATGTGCAACTGGCATTGGAGTTGCGCGAGGACCAGGCTTCACTGCAGGTAAACGACAACGGCAAAGGCTTTACCCCAGGCCAGCAACTCGACAACAAGGATGCCCAGCACCTGGGCCTCGCCACCATGCACGAACGCGCCAGCCTGCTGGGTGGCCAGCTCAATTGCGCCAGCGCGATCAACTGCGGCACCCAACTGCACGCCCGCGTACCGGCCTATCTGAACGGAACATTGCAATGAATACCGTATTACGTCTGGTGCTGGCGGATGATCATGAAGTCACGCGTACGGGCTTCGTCGCGTTGCTGGCCGGCCATCCGCAGTTCGAAGTGGTCGGCCAGGCCCGTGATGGCCAGCAAGCGGTTGAGCTGTGCGAACAGTTACTGCCTGACATCGTTATTCTCGATATTCGTATGCCGGTGCTCAATGGTCTCGGCGCCGCCCGCCTGCTGCAACAGCGCCTGCCGGCCATCAAGGTAGTGATTTTCACCATGGATGACAGCCCCGACCATCTGGAAGCCGCGATGAATGCCGGCGCGGTGGGCTACCTGCTCAAAGACGCCAGCCGTAACGAGGTGATCGATGCCTTGCAACGGGTCGCCGCCGGTGAAGAAGCGCTCAACAGTGCGGTGAGCGCTCGCCTGCTGAGGCGCATGACCGAGCGCAACGCCAATGGCGTGACGGCAACGGAAAACCTGACCCCACGGGAGCGTCAGGTGCTGGGGCTGGTCGCGAACGGGATGAGCAACCGGGAAATCGGTGAACACCTGGGGATTACCACCGGCACCGCTAAAGCCCACGTCGAGCGGGTGATCGGCAAACTCGGTGCGGCCGATCGCACCCAGGCCGCCGTGCGGGGTATCGCGCTTGGCCTGGTAACCCAGGCATGAGGGTGTTCTACGCCAGGCGATGGGCCGACTTGCCCCTGCGCGGCAAGGCGCTGGTGGTGATTTCACTGCCGCTGGTGGTGCTGTTGTTGTCGTTGGTGTTGATCTACATCACCGAGCGTCAGACAGCCCGCGCTGAAGAGGACGTTCGCCGCGTGCTGCGCGTGCAAGGCGATATCCGCGCCGTGCACACCCTGCTGGCCGAAGCCGCCGCCAGCGTGCGCGGCTACCTGCTGACTCGCCGCGATGACTTCCTGCCGGGCTACCTCAACGCCAAGCCGCAGATTGAGTCAGCTCTGCGTCGACTCGACGGCGATGTTCGCGATCGAAGGGTGCGCGAGCAACTCGCGTCGATCAGGCCGCTGATCAACAGCAAAATCGATGGGCTGGAGGACATGCTCAACGACCCGACGACAAGCCCTGAGTCGATTACCAGCATTCTCGTCAGCAACAAACACATCCTGGATGCCTTGCGTCAGCACATCGGCACCATGCTCACCCTTGAGGATTCTTTGCTGGCTGAGCGCACGACGGCCGCGGCCGAGACGCGCCAGCGGCTGCTGCTGTCCACTTGGCTGGCGGCCATTTGCGGGCTGTTTGGCGCAATCGTCGCGGTGCTGTTTCTGTCCAAGGGCATTGTCGCCCGGGTGCAGCAAGTACAAGGCAACGCGCAACGCCTGGCCCTGGGGCAACCGCTGCGGCCGCAGCCGCCGGAAAACGACGAGATCGGCCAATTGGGTACGCGGTTGGTGGAGGCCGGCTTGCTGCTGGCCGAGCGCGAGCGTGCGTTGCGCGAGAATGAAGAGCGCTTGCGGCTGATCATCGATGGGGTCAAGGACTACGGGATCTTTGCCCTCGATATTGCGGGCTATGTCACCAGCTGGAACGCCGGTGCGGAGCGGATCAAGGGCTACACCGAACAGGAAATCATCGGTCAGCATTTTTCGCTGTTCTACCTGCCACAGGAATGCCCGCAACACCCGGCCATGGCGCTGGATGAAGCCACCCGCAAGGGGCATTACATGGAAGAAGGCTGGCGCCTGCGCCAGGACGGCACACGCTTCTGGGCCAGCGTGGTGATCACGGCGCAGTTCGATGCGACCGGAGCCTTGCGCGGTTTCTCGAAGATCACACGCGACATTACCGACCGTCGCGCGGCGGAGATTGCGCTGGGCACCGCCCGCGAAGAAGCCGAACGTGCCAGCCGGGCCAAGAGCGAGTTTCTCTCACGCATGAGCCATGAACTGCGCACCCCACTCAACTCGATCCTGGGCTTTGCGCAACTGCTGGACCTGGATTCGGCGGCAGGGCAAAAAGCGCAAGTCGGTCACATCCTGCGCGCAGGCCAACACCTGCTGACGCTGATCAACGAAGTGTTGGACATTGCCAAGATCGAGGCGGGACGCTTGCCGTTGAACATCGAACCGATCCCTTTGGCGGGCACGCTGCAAGAAGCCCTGGCGCTGGTATCACCCATGGCCGCCGACGCGGGCATCCAGTTGCAGGCGCTGCCCACGCTGGCGGCGGATATCGGCATCGTTGCCGATCGACAGCGCCTGACCCAGGTGCTGCTGAACCTGCTGTCCAATGCCATTAAGTACAACCGGCCTCAGGGCCAGGTGAGCATTGAAGTCAAGATCGAGGGGCAACGCATCGGCGTGTCCGTCTGCGATACCGGCAAGGGCATCGACGCCAATCACATCGGGCAGCTGTTCAAGCCGTTCGAGCGCCTGGGGGCCGACCCGAACGTCGAAGGTAGCGGCCTGGGCCTGGCACTGAGCAAAAGCCTGCTGGAAAAGATGAAGGGCGGACTGAGCGTGCACAGCCAACCCGACATCGGCTCACGCTTCACCCTGGAACTGCCCTTCGTGCGCGTACAGACGTCCAGCGACCTGGCCGCAGCCGTAATCGATACCACGCCCGTGCGCCCTGCCCCGGCGCTGCAGGGCAAGGTGGTGTATATCGAAGACAATCTCTCCAGCCTGGCGCTGATCGAAACCTTGTTGCACCGCCGGCCGGGAATAAAGCTGCTGTCCAGCATGCAAGGTCAACTGGGCCTGGACCTGGCCGCACAGCATGCGCCCCGGTTGATTTTACTGGACGTGTCACTGCCGGACATCGACGGCCTCACCGTGCTGCAGCGCTTGCGCCGGTCTGCGATCACCCGGCACACACCGGTGCTGATGATCACCGCCGATACCAGCGACCTCACCCGCCAGGCCCTGCACGACGCCGGTGCAACGGCGATATTGAATAAGCCGATTAACGTCCCCGCGTTTCTTGCCCACCTCGACCAATACTTTCCGGAGCCCACGTGAACCTCGACCAGCGCATTCTGATCATCGACGACCAACGCCCGAATCTCGATCTGGTGGAGCAATTGCTGGCGCGCGAAGGGCTGAGCAACGTACTGAGCAGCACTGAACCATTGCGCACACTTGAGCTGTTCAACAGTTTCGAACCGGACTTGGTGATTCTTGACCTGCACATGCCCGAGCTCGATGGCTTTGCCGTGCTGGAACAACTTAACCGGCGCATCCCCAACGGCGAATACCTGCCGATCCTCGTGCTGACCGCCGATGCCACCCGCGACACCCGCCTGCGCGCCCTGGCGCTCGGCGCCAGGGATTTCATCAGCAAGCCCCTGGATGCGCTGGAAACCATGCTGCGGGTGTGGAACCTGCTGGAAACCCGCGTGCTTTATAAAACCTTGCGCACGCTGGTGCCGGCAGATCAGATTGAGTTGTTGCAACGGCGCGGCTCAAAGGACGGCACCGGGCACACCTGCGCGGCGAAGTCCCCCTCCGCTATCCGACGCTGCTAGACGCGGACTCACTTGATACCGCGTTGCGGCGGCTCGCCAAGCAGGCCCACCAGGCGCCGCACGCAAGATAACAGGCACCAGGATCGCGAGGCAGGGTTGGGACGGACAAAAACGCTTAAAAAAGGCCGGCTGACAGCGCCCGGCTGAACCTCAGCTGAAGGCAATGCTTATCGGACTTAAACCGTTTGATAAATCCCCGCGCCTGTTCAGATCATGGCGATCCTGTATCGAGCCCTCAGGAATAGGCCATTGACCTTCCCGATTCAGCTGTTTCTTTCAGCCCTGGTGCTATCGACCGCTGTGCTGGTCGCGCAGCCGTCTCTTGCGGCAAGCCATGCCGACGGGTTTGCCAAAGACGTGACCGGAGGTGGCCAGCTTGCCGCCGTGCGCCCCACCACACCGGCCGAATTGAAAAAGGCGCTGTGTGCACGCTTCGACACGCGCCCCATTCCGGCGGCATGGGGAATGCCGAAATACGCGCGCAGCTGGTCAACAACGTGTTTGCCCATCTGACGTACCAGGGCGCGATCATGTCGCGTACCGCCAGCTCCTATCTGCTGGCGGAAGGCAATGACTTCGAAGACGTGTCCCACCCGCTGTTTAACGATACCCGGCAACCGGGCCGCGCCTACGCCCTCTTCGCGCCTCTTCCGCCGTCGGCCGCCGATGCCTGCCAGGCCGCGCTGGGCAGGCCATGTATTGCCAACCGGCAGCGCCAGAGTGGTGATGACTATCGGCCTCAGGATGCTGCTGCGCTGGAGGCGTTCAAGGCCTACCGTCAGTACCTTGTTGCACCGCAGCCAGCCGACATTGCGCGAATCGAAGTGCTGCGCGATGCGGGTGCCGGTCACCTCATTCCTCTCCTTCATCGTTCAATACTCCCTCCTTGATTGCGCAACAGATTCAGGACCCCATCGGCAAATCTTTCCGGAGCCTCTTGAGGCACGTTATGACCAACGCCTTCCAGAATCTCCCGGCGATACGGCCCGATAAAATAACGAGCGAATGGATCGTCCCTGGCAGGTGGATCGACCGCATCAGCGCCACCCTCCAGAACCAGTGAAGGCACCGAGATCTTTGGTTGCGCAGCAAGCCGAGACGCTATATTCCGGTAGGCTGGATCGCCTTCAACCAATCCGAAACGATGACGATAGGAATGTATTACCACCTCAACAAAGTCGTGGTTCTCAAACGCTGCGGCGGTCGTATCAAACGCCTCCTGGGCGAATCCCCAGGTTGGCGACCACATGCGCCAGAGCAAGCGGCAGAACTCTTTTCTGTTCGAGGTCAATCCAGCGCGACCACGGCTACCGTGCAGGTAGTACTGATACCAGAGAAGATGCTCAGCCTCGGGTGAAACGGGCTTATGCGCTTGAGCGATATCCTGAATGCTGTAGCCACCGCAACTGATCAAACCGCTTACCCGTTCGGGCCATAGCGCGGCGACGATGCAAGCGCCCCTTCCGCCCCAGTCGTACCCCGCAAGCAGCGCTTTTTCGATCTTCAGCGCATCGAGAAACGCCAACAAGTCGGCGCCTATCGCCGCCTGTTCTCCAGAGCGCATTGTCTGCTCATTCAGAAATCTGGTTTGGCCAAAACCACGAAGGTAAGGCGTGAGACATCGCTTCCCAGCCGAGGCAAGGATCCTGGCGACCTCATCGTAGGCATGCACGTCATAGGGGAAGCCGTGCAGCAACACGATGGGAGGTCCGTCTACCGGACCGACCTCCAAATAGGCGATTTCCAGAACACCGGTTTTAATCGTTTTCATCATTTCACCCCCACATAGCGTGCACTGACAGCAAATGCCTTGACACTAAATGTAGTGGTCGCTATAGAATGCAGCCAAATACGTAGCGACCGCTATTAAATTAATTCTTCCCTCATTCAACCGTTCTCAAACCAGGAGCAACCCTATGAGCAATTCAACCTATGTAGAAGACTACAACGCCATCGTCGCGGTGCTGAACCACTACAACGAAGGTGGCAAGCAAGCCAAAAGCATCCTGATGAAACCTGCCTTCAGCGAGAAGGCCACAATCTTCGGTATAGATGGCGAAGGCCAGCTGACCGGTGGCCCGATCCAAGGTCTGTTCGACATCATCGACACGGCCTTCCGTCCATCGCCGCAAGCCAAAGCTGCCATCGTCAACGTCGATATTGTGGGTACCGCTGCCAGCGCACGTATTGATACCAATGACATTTCCGGCTTCTGCTTTACCGATTTCTTCAACCTGCTCAAGGTTGATGGACAGTGGACGGTCATCAGCAAGATCTACCATACCCACGTTGCTCCTTGACCAATCGGCTTGACCCGCGCCTCATTGGACCTCGACTTGGAATCGTTCATTGCCGGCGGGCATGAGAGCCTCCAGCTTTACCTGAACCAAACGGCCATGGCATAAACGCGCCTTACCCCGCCCCAGTAATAGGTGCGGGGTTTTATTTTTCTCTGGAGTTACGATGCACGACCACATTGCCCAAGTGCCGCTTGAAAAAGCCTATCGACTGATCAACCACGGCCCGACCGTGTTGGTGTCCGCTCAACATGACGGGACCCGAAATGTGATGGCCGCCGCGTGGGCCTGTGCATTGGACTTTTCACCGCCCAAAGTCACCGTGGTGCTGGACAAAATCACCCAAACCCGCGAGCTCGTAGAGCGCAGCGGCCTGTTCGTGATTCAGGTGCCGACCGTGGCACAGCTGCAACTGACCCATGACGTCGGCAGCGTCAGCCTGAAGGACGCCCCACGCAAACTGGCTCATGCCGGCGCCGAGCTGTTCAGCATCAGCGGCCATGACCTGCCGTTCGTGGCGGGCTGCTCGGCTTGGCTTGCGTGCAAGCTGCTGCCCGAACCGCACAACCAGACGACCTATGACCTGTTTATCGGCGAGGTTGTCGGCGCCTGGGCCGATACACGCGTATTCAGCGACGGGCATTGGCACTTTGAGCGCGCCCACCCGGACTTGAGGAGCCTGCACTACATCGCAGGTGGCCACTTCTACGCGATCGGCGAAGCCCTGGACGCCGTCACACAGCAAGACGCCTGATCGTTCGCAATAGACTGCGCGATGATCACGACGCGCTTGGCCGAGGGTGTTGCACCCATGCGTGGGCCGGGTGATTTCAACGGTTACGGCTTACCAATCCTGACGGGTCGGCGAAATGATCAAATCGTTGACCGTGACGTTTTCAGGCTGATTCAGTGCATACACCACCGCGCGACCAATATCGTCCGGCGAGATCGCGATTTTGTTCAGCGCTTGAGCCGCTTTACGGCCTGCCGGGTCGGTGACTTTATCGGCCCAACCGGTGTTGATCACACCCGGGCTGACCGTGTTGACACGAATGCCGTGCTGCACGCCCAGCTCTTTGCGCATCGACTCAGTCATGGCCTGCACGAAGAACTTGGTGGCGCTGTAGATACCCGCAGCGGGCCCGACCTGGTGACCAGCGACCGAATCCATATTCAGGATCTGGCCCGACTTCTGTTTCAGCATGAACGGCAATACCGCTGCGATACCATGCAGATAGCCTTTGATGTTCACGTTGATCATCTTTTCCCAATCATCGGTGGCCAGGTCGACCCAATTGGAAAACAGCATCAAGCCGGCATTGTTGATCAGAATATCCACCGAACCGAAAGAGTCCTGGGCCAATTGCGCGAGCGCTTTCATATCCTCAGGGTTGGTCACGTCGCTGACGCGACCTACCGCTTCACCACCCTTGCTTTTCAGCTCGCTGACGATGGCGTCCAGGCCTTGCTGGTCCAGAGCTGCTACGACGATTCGAACGCCTTTCTCGGACAAGGCACGTGCCGATGCGGCCCCCAGGCCGGACGATGCGCCAGTGATGATCGCGGTTTTATTCTGCAGATAGTTCATCGGCGTTCCTCTGGTGGTGACTGCCCGTCTGTGCGGGCAGTTTTTGGGTTGTCGCGGATATAAAGGGATCAGTAGTTGCCGACAGGCCAGTCGGTGTAGCCCTTCGCGCCGCCGCCGTAATACGACTCGCGCGGTGCGATGGTCAGTTCGGCCCCACGACGCAAGCGCTCTACCAGGTCCGGGTTGGAGATAAACAGGCGACCAAACGCTACGGCGTCGATCTTGCCTTGGGCGCGGCGCTCGATGGCCATGTCCAAGTCGTAATTGTTGTTGCCGATGAAAGGCCCGTTGAACTGCGCGCTCAATGCGTCCATATCGACGCCTTCGGGCACTTCACGCGAGGTGGCGGTAGCGCCCTCGACGAAGTGCAGGTAAGCCAGCTCGAATGCATTCAGTTGCTGGATCAGGTAGCCATACATCGCCATCACATTGCTGTCGGGCGGCGTGTTGCCGGCGTCAGGGGTCACTGGCGACAAACGGATGCCAACACGGTCGTTGCCCCAGATCTTGACGATTGCTTCAGTCACTTCCAGGGTCAGGCGCGCACGGTTCTCGATGGAGCCGCCGTACTGGTCGGTGCGATGGTTGGTTGAGTCCCGCAGGAACTGGTCCAGCAGGTAACTGTTGGCCGAGTGAACCTCCACCCCGTCAAAACCGGCGCGTTTGGCATTCTCGGCAGCACGCTTGTACTGCTCGATGATTCCCGGGATCTCATCGGTTTCAAGCGCCCGTGGCATCGAAACCGGGACAAAACCGTTGGTGGTGTAGGTGTCACCTTCAGCCTTGATCGCGGATGGTGCGACCGGAGTGGCGCCGTCAGGTTGCAGTTCGACGCTGGAGAAACGCCCCACATGCCACAGCTGGCTGACGATCTTGCCGCCGGCAGCGTGCACGGCGTCAGTGACTTTCTTCCAGCCTGCGACCTGCTCTTGGCTCCAGATACCGGGAGTAGCTGCGTAACCGCGACCTTGCGCAGAGATATTGGTGGCTTCGGCAACGATCAGGCCGGCCGTGGCGCGTTGGGCGTAATAGTTGGCGTGCAGTTCGTTGGGAATGCCATCTTCGGCATAGCGACTACGGGTGACAGGCGCCATCAAAATCCGGTTGGCGAGTTTGATTGCGCCCAGGCTGATGGGGCTGAATAAGTCAGTTCGTGTGGTGTTGTCTGTCATGATAAACTCTATATTAGACCGGTCGTCTAGTAAGTTGGTAAAAATAGCTGCAACAAAGTCGCTTTGCCAGAATGCGGTCACTCTAAGTAAAAATAGACCGGTCGTCTACTAAAATTCAGAATGGTTAAGCTTTCTACGATCAGCGGCAAATGCCACGTTGAAGTCCGGAAAGTCTGTTTTGTGTATCATTAGGGCAGACATGCTGGTCTGGCTATACGCCCTAAGGTGCTGCACTTAATGACTGAACCCACCCCGCTCTCTCCGCGCGCAAAAGGACGCCCGCGCGCGTTCGACCGCGACGAGGCGCTATTGCGTGCCCTGGCGGTGTTCTGGAAGCGTGGCTACGAGCCGGCGTCTGTAGCGGAACTGTGTTCGGCTATGAGCATCAGCCCGCCCAGCCTTTATGCAGCATTCGGCAACAAAGCCAAGTTGTTTCTGGAAGCGGTTGCCTACTACGAAGCGACATTCTGGGATGCCACGTGGGAGCGCATGGACACCGAACCGGACATCGTGCGCGCCATCAGTGACTTCTTCCATACCTCGGCATCGATCCTGACAGAGCCCGAGGCTCCATGCGGTTGTATGGTGGTGCTCGCAGCCGTTAACGTCTCCGACGATGCCGGCGAAGTCACCGCCACCCTCAAAGCCTTGCGTCAGGAGGGCCGTGACTACTTACGCCAGCGTCTGGACCGCGCGGTTGCAGATGGGCAACTGCGCCTCGACACCAATACCCGTCTGCTTGCCGCAGCCTTGAATACATTGCTCGAAGGCATGTCACTGCAAGCGCATGACGCCGCAAGCCGTGAAGACCTGCAAGGTATCGGGGCCACAGCTACGGCGATGCTGGCCCCGTCCCTGTCTGCTTGACTGGAATCGACGCAATGCTCGCTTGAGCGGCTGATCAGGCCAACAGACGCCGACTCATCTCAAGCGCCGCCTCAAAGGGTTCACGTGTCCGGTTGACCTTGACCAGCAACGAGGCGCCCAACCACATCTGGTAGAGCGCTTGCGCCAGTATCGTTGCATCAACGGACGCGGCGATGGAGCCATCTGCCTGGCCTTGGTCAACACAACGAACCATCCGCTCGATGATCAGTGCAGTCCCCTTCTCAAGTACGCCACGCATGTTTTCGGACAGGTCACACACTTCCGCCCCCAACTTGACCACCAGGCATTTCTGATCAGTGTGATCAAACGCCTGTGTCTCGGCCCAATAGCGTAGATAGCTCAGCAGACGTTCGGCGCCGCAGCCCTCGCTGGCCAATTGCACATCGACCCGCGTGAGATACTCCTCAAAGTACTCTTCGAGCAGCGCTTGGCCAAACTCGTCCTTGGAACGGAAGTAGTGATAGAACGACCCTTTAGGTACACCGGCGGCCGCGAGCAACTCGGCAAGGCCGACGGCGGTGTAACCTTTCTGGGTCATAAGCGACCTGGCGACATCAATGATGTGCTGGCGCATGTCTTGGAGGGGTTTTTTCATAATGCGGCGCATGCTAGCAAAAAAACGACCCAGCGTCAGGAGCCCGGTGGAGCGCCTGCCGTTTGTTCATCTGCGTCGGCAGCGGTCTTACGCCGTGATTTGGCAATAAAAAAATATAAATATGTTCCCCCTCAAAACATAATTATTATTTGCGAATGATTAAAGAACTGAAAACACTTATCGCGGTAGCAAGAGAAGGCACTTTCGCGGCGGCCGGCAATAAAATCGGCCTCACCCAGGCCGCCGTCAGCGCTCAGATGCAACGCCTCGAGGCGGAGCTGGGGGTCGAGTTATTCGACCGAAAAGGACGCTCCGCGCAGCTCAACCGAATGGGCCAACAGGTGTTATTGCAGGGTCAGGAACTGGTGCGCCGGTTCAAAGACCTGGGCACGCCATCGGTGGGGCTTGCCGCCAATGTTTTGGTCACCATTGGAGCGATTGCCTCGGTTCAACGCTCCTTTTTGCCGCAAGCCTTGGCCGAGTTTCATCAACGATCCCCTCAGTGCAGAACCCGGGTCCTGCCTGGCCTGTCGATGGACCTGGTCAATCAGGTCGATTCAGGTGAAATCGATATGGCGGCAATCATTCGTCCACCCTTCTCTCTTCACAGCGATCTGCGCTGGACAACCCTGGCACGCGAGCCGTACCGACTGATTGTCCCGGCTGATATGCCTGGCGAGGATTGGGCCGAGCTGGTATCCAGCCAGCCCTTTATCCGCTATGACCGCTCATCTTTTGGCGGACGCCAGGTGGATAGATTCCTGCGACAAACCCATTTTTCATTACAGGAGGTCTGCGAACTCGACGAGCTGGATGCGATTATAAAACTGGTTGCAAATGGTGTCGGTGTCGCTCTGGTACCGGAAACGGGCACTCATGAGGAATGGCCTGCCGAGGTGCGTGCAATCGACCTGAAACAACGTACATTCCATCGCGATATCGGTCTGGTGCATCGTGCTCGGCGCAATCTGACTGAGCCAGTGAAATTACTGGCCCAGCTGATTACCGAGCAGGCAGCTAAACAGCATTAGAGGAGCACTGACGGGCAATTTGCAACGCTCGTCTTCGATCTTGAACTCCGGTTTTCAGTCAAGCGTTATGCTCGTCCCCACAGATCCCTTGCGCTCAAGCGGTGTTTTCTCCCACTTGGCAATGACCAGGGGGGCTATCGCATTACCCAGCACGTTCAAGGTGGTAGTGCCGCTGTCGATGATCCGGAAAATGCCGGCGATCAACGCGACCCCTTCCAGAGGCAGTCCGGCAGATGCCAGGGTGGCTGACAGGATGATAATGGCAAACCCAGGCACACCCGCAGCTCCCTTCGACGTCAGCACCATAGTCACCACCAGCAAAATCTGCTGCGTCAACGAAAGGTCGATTCCATAGAGCTGCGCGATAAAAATCGTCGCCACCCCCAGAAAGATCGATGCCCCGTCCAGGTTGAACGCATAACCCACCGGCACCACGAAGCTGACAATGCGCCGAGGCACGCCATAGGCTTCCAGCTTGGTCATCAGTTGCGGCATGACGGCTGCAGAGGCTGCACTGGAGAAGGCCAGAATCAACTCATCGCGCAAGTACTTGATCAATTTGAAAACGTTTTCACCGATCAGGTAGCAGATGCCACCGAGCATCACCAACGCAAAGGTCATCAGCGCCAGATACACCACGCCAATCAACTTGAGCAACGGCAGCAACGAGGCAAATCCAAACGTCGCCACCGTAGCGCCGATCATGCCGAATACACCGATCGGTGCGTAGGCCATGACAAACGACACAACGTTGAACATTGCATCGGAAAAGCCCTGCACTACTGCAATAACCGGTGCGCTCTTCTCTTTAGGCAAGGTGTTCAACGCCATACCCAGCAGCACGGCAAAGAACAGCACCGACAACAACTTGGCTTCCGACATCGCAACAATCACGTTATCGGGCACGATGTTTTGCAGAATGATCAGCGCGCCTTTCGACGGCTCCATATGTACGGCTGCCGCGTTATGGGCGATACCCGCGATTTCGGTGCCTTTGCCCGGCTCGAACAGATTGGCGAAGCACAAGCCGAGCACGATCGCGAGGCTGGTGATTGCAAAGAAGTAGATCAACGACTTTGCGCCCATACGCCCAAACGATTTGTTATCCCCGCCCCCGGCAATGCCGAGGATCATGCAGCAGAACACAATCGGCACGACGACCATCTTCATCATCTTGATGAAGATATCACCGAGCGGTTTAAGGATCTCGGTACTGACCCACATTTGATTTTGCGGGTGGGTATTGAAATACCAACCCACAAGCACGCCAAGCAACAGCCCGGCAACGATTTGCCAAACCAAGGGAATACGTTTCATGTCTAGCCTTTTTGTTGGTATGAAAGGGCTGCTTCAAGCAGTAGCTAGATTCATGAGCTTCCAGCTCATTTATGATTTCCTGACGCACTGTTTAGCGTGCGTCAGGTTTTTATTATTTGGCGAAGAGCTGACTCATATCCTTGAAGGCTTTGAATTCCAGCGCGTTACCGCACGGGTCGAACAGGAACATGGTGGCCTGCTCGCCAACCTGGCCTCTGAAGCGGATGTAGGGTTCGATCACGAACTGCG
This sequence comes from Pseudomonas orientalis, assembly GCF_001439815.1. GTDB lineage: Bacteria > Pseudomonadota > Gammaproteobacteria > Pseudomonadales > Pseudomonadaceae > Aquipseudomonas > Aquipseudomonas orientalis. The sequence continues at coordinate 840,822 of NZ_JYLM01000002.1, forward strand.
TTTCGCGCGCTTTCAAGCGCTCGGCCAAGGCTTCCCATTGCGCCCATTCCAGAATGACGCCGAAGTGGGGAACCGGTACGTCGTGGCCATCTACCGGGTTGCTGTGCACACTTTCCTGCGAAGCAGTCTTTGGGTGCTCGTGGATGACCAACTGATGGCCGTAGAAATCGAAGTCGACCCACTGGTCGCTTGAGCGACCTTCGCAAAGACCGAACACCTCACCATAGAAGTGACGTGCGGCGGCCAGGTCATACACAGGGATTGCGAGGTGAAAAGGAGAAAGACTCATCAGGACTCCGATAACAATTTTTATTGATTTGTGGTGCCGGGCACCCGTAGTCGCTGTCCGGCGGCTTTTGAAGACGGATTTATGCTAAAGCCGCACCAGTCTAAAAAAAATCAATATAAATTTTTCAAAAACACAATTTTATTTTGTTAATCGACAGTTCCTGCTTACCCCTCCCAACTCGCCTGCGCGCCTTTCCATCGCGCGAGTGTCCGCCATCCATCGAAATTCGAGCGCTTCAGTTCTCCCTTCATCTGCCGCTATGGCTATATCCATTTGTCGTCGATCCGGTACATGTCATATCTTCGCAAAACTGTCTACAGTGCCGACAGCCGAAAAGGCTCCACGGGCGGCAGTCAGCTCCTGAGTAAAGACATGCCATCGAGTGGCTGGGCCCTCGCTGGCGTCGCGGCAACAATCTGGCGAAACACATAAGAGAACCTGGCGAATGAACAATGGCCACTACGAGCGGCGGACAGCGGCGGCGTCCGATTCGCTGCCGCATATTCTGCTGATCGACGATGTCCCCGAAGATATCCGTGCCACGCTCATTCTACTCAAGACCCAACCCTGGCGCGTTTCGGTGGCCAGCGACGCCCATCAGGGCTATCAACGGGCGCTCGCCCTGCGTCCGGACCTGATCGTGCTGGATGTTCACATGCCACACATGGACGGCTTCAGCCTGTGCAGGCTGTTACGCGAGGCGCCGGCCACCCGGCATACCCCGATTCTGTTCCTGTCATCGGCCAATACGTCATTGGAGCGCCTCGAAGGGCTGGCCGTGGGCGCGGTGGATTACATCCCCAAGTCCTACGCGCCCGAGGAAGTCCTGGCGCGCATCCGGATTCATCTGCAATTGACCTGGCGAGCGCCGTCGCCCGTACAGGAACGCCTGGCCGAGCCAGCACCGCAGGGCGATGAAATCGTGTTACGGGCGGCCATGCGCTTGATTGAACAGCAACTGGACGATGTGCCCTCCCTGCCCTGCCTTGCGCAGAAAGTCGGCACCCATGAAAAACGCCTCTCCGCGATTTTCCGTGAACACCTGGGGCTGACCGTGTTCGCCTACATTCGCGATGCGAGGCTGCGTCGTGGCCAGGCACTGCTCTGCGAAAGCGCCATGAGTGTGCAGGACGTCGCCGAACTGGTGGGCTTTCGCAATGCGTGCAACTTCGCCACCGCCTTCCGCCAGCGCGTCGGCATGACGCCCAGTCAGTTCCGCGAGCACTCCCTGGGCAACGAGCAAGCCTGATGCGGCTTCTACAGTTGCTGTTGCTGGCAACGGCATTGTTATTCGCGGGCCTGCTGCGCGCCGCCCCCGTGGAGATCTGCCAGGCCGGGCACCTGGAGCTGATGCCCACGCTGCGCATTTTCGAGGACACCCAGGCCCGCTTGAGCGTGGACGACGTGGCTCGACTGCCCGAAGCGCATTTCGCCGCCCCAAGCCCAGGCTGGCCGACCCAAGGCTATAGCCGCTCCGCGTTCTGGTTACGCGTGCAGCTTACCAACGCGAGCGACGTGGCGTGTTCGCGCCTGCTGGTGGTCGGGGCGCCGCGCCTGGAGGACATCCGCGTCTACCAACGCGTCGACGGACACTGGAGCGATGCACACGCCGGCAGCGCCCATCCCTTGACCGAATGGCCCCAGCCCGCCGCGCGTCAGCCTGCGTTCCCGGTCTCGCTGGCCGCCGGGGAAAACGCCACTGTGCTCATCCGAGTGACGAGCCATTTCCAAATACTGCTGGAGCCGCAACTGTGGTCGGAACCTGCGCTGTTGCGCAGTCAGCAACAGACCTACCTGAGCGACGGACTCACCCTCGGCATTGTCCTGCTGGTCGTCCCGTTCGGCCTGATCGTCGGCTGGATCCTGCGCTCGCGCTTGCTGACGGTGAACGCGGGCGCGGTGCTCAGCTACATCCTGCTGACCTGCATCCTCAATGGCTACCTGGTCTACTGGCCCGCCGCGCTGGGCTGGACACGCGAGCTACTGACCTGCGCCAGCGCGGTCTCGTTCGTCCTGTTTCTGGCCTATATGCGGGTGCTGCTGCAGGTGTCCGGCCTGCCCAGAGCCATTGGCTGGAGTTATTGGGTGCCCCTGTCGGGCTGCATTCTGGGCCGACTCTGGTGGCTGAACGTCGATCCGGTCCAGGGCGCGCAAATAGTTCAATGGTCGCTGATGAGCTTTTATGCGGTGCTGCTCGCCACGTTATGCATGGCGTGGCGCAGACGCCTGAGCTACAGCCCGATGGCCTGGCTGGTGCCGGGGCTCTTGCTGGGCCAGTTGCTGATGCGGATTTTCTTCCCTCAGGAGCAGTTGCCCTGGCAGTCGCCGCAAAGCAAATACAGCTTATCGTCCACCTTGGCAGGCGTGGCGTTGCTGGTGTGCACCTTGATCATGGAAGTCGCGCGCAGCCGCAGCCGTGAAAAGCATGCGCTGTCCAGCCTCGAACACCAACGCCAGGTCGAGCACGAACGCCTGGAAAGCACCGTCGCGCTGCGCACCACGCAGTTGCGTGAATCCTTGACGGCGCGCAGCGCCCTGATGGCGCGGATCAGCCATGACCTGCGCTCGCCGCTGGTGCGCATCATCGACTATGCGCGCCTGCTGCACACCGGGCCGAACCGCGATTATCCAGCCACGATCGAACGCAATGCCCGTCAGCAACTGGAATTGATCGATGAGATGCTCGAATTTTCCCGTGGCGAACTGGAGCACATGCAGCTGACCCTCGCGCCGGGTTACCTGTACGGCTTCCTCAAGGAAGTCGCCGATGAGGCCGGCTTTCTCGCCGCACGTCAGGGCAACAGCTTCGAAGCGGTGCTGGCGGATGACCTGCCGCCACTGGTCGAGGCCGACTTCAAACGGCTTCGGCAAATTCTCATGAACCTGCTGGCGAACGCAGCAAAGTTCACCCGCAACGGCCAGATCCGTTTCGAAGTGAGCGCTCATCCAGGAGCGACGGCCGAGGGCGTGGCGCTGTACTTCAGCGTGATAGACAGCGGTATCGGCATTGATCCCCATGAGTTCGAGCACCTGCTGCAACCGTTCCGCCGTGGCCGCAATGCGCAGCGCCATGAGGGCAGCGGGCTGGGCTTGTCGATTGTCGCGCAACTGCTGGCGCGCATGGACAGCCGGCTCGAACCACACGCCACTGAACGGGGCGGTAGCCACTTGGGTTTCAGCCTGCGACTCAAATGCGCCGGGGAGCAGGATCTGGAACTGGGTATCGTCGACAACAACGCCGCGCCGCTCGACGGCCGGGGCAAGCATGTTCTGCTGCTAGATGACGTGGAGCAGAACAGCGAATGGCTGTATGACTTGCTGGCCGGCTACGGTTTTGACGTGAGCATGGTGGCGAACGGCGAAGCCGCCCTGGCCTGCCTGGCCACACAACCGGTCGACCTGCTGATCAGCGATCAGATGATGCCCGGCATGGACGGCTGGGAGCTGCTGCGGCAGGTGCGCAATCATTGGGGTCACTTGCCCGTGATGCTGTATTCGGCGGTCCCGCCACGCAGGCCGCAGGATTATCCGCACGCCCTGACGTTCGACGCGGTACTGCTCAAGCCCGCCGACAGCCGAGCGTTGCTGGCGTGGGTCAAGACGCTGGCCTGCCCGGACACGGTGCGTCGCGAGATGGCCCGGGAGGTCTAACATGCCGGGTCCAGGTTATCGGTTGCTCTGGCTCGGCTGCCTTGCGGCGCTGCCGTGGGCGCCGGCCAATGCCGGACAAGACGCGCCCGGCCCCCTCACGCTCGATGAATCAACCGTCACCGCCCGACGCCGCGAGGAAGCGGTGCAAGACGTACCGATCCCGATCAGCGTTGTCTACGGTGATCAATTGGACGCGGCCGGCCTGCATCGGCTTCAGGACATCCAGCAGCGGGTACCCGGCCTGGTGGTGTCCGGCCATGACGCGCGCTTCGCCGGGTTCGGGCTGCGCGGCCTGGGCGCGACCCCCTACAACGATGGCCTGGAAGGCAGCGTCGGTACCTACGTCGATGGCGTTTACCAGGCGCGCCAGGGCATGGCCTTCACCGAGTTGATGGACATCGAGCGCATCGAAGTCCTTCGCGGGCCGCAAGGCACCTTGTTCGGCAAGAACACCACCGCCGGCGCGCTGAGCATCCTCACCCGCCCGCCAACCTTTGCACCCGAAGCCAACCTCGAAGCCAGCCACGGCGAGCACGGTTTGCGCGACTATCGCGGCGTGATTTCCGGGTCGCTGCAGGATGACGTACTCGCCGGGCGCCTGAACGTTTTCAACCGTTCGGTCGATGGCGCCGTGCGCAACCTGCAGGACGGCGCCCGCCTCGGCGATACCGACAGCCAGGGCCTGCGCGGGCAATTGCTGTGGACGCCAGACCCGGATTTCAGCGCGCGCCTGATCGCCGACCATGCCGAGCAAACCGAGGCCGGCAATGTACTGCTGGCCAATCACTACAGCGCCCAGACGCGCCAGCGCGCCAAGTTCCTTGGCTATCCGCTGGCGCAGCCCTCCCCTTACCGGCGCGAGACACGCATCGACGCACCGGGCCATCCGCAGACCCTGCAGAACGGTGTCTCATTGGAATTGAACCGGGACTTGGGCGAGTCCATGGGGTTTACCAGCATCACCGCCTACCGCGACTGGGACTACCGCGCTACTCGCGACGGCGACAGCACGGCGCTGGCGGTGGCCGAGTCCGCAACCGCGCTGAGTCACCGCCAGTTCAGCCAGGAATGGCGCCTGTCGGGCACCGCCGGCCCGTCCATCGACTATGTCGCCGGGCTCTATTACCTGCGTCAGCAGCTCGACCGCAGGATCGACGTCGCATTCGGCAAGGACGCCGCGCCATGGTTCGTCGGCGACCAACTGGCGTCGTTGAAAAAAAACTACGGCATTGCCTTCACCGCGCCAGACCAGGTGCCGGCCATGCTGCTGGAGGGCGCCCGGCAACGCTACGACGGCGAGCAGAACAGCGAAAGCCGCGCCCTTTTCGGCCAGGTTTCCTGGCGTCCGATCGATCAGCTGGAACTCACCGGCGGCCTGCGCTACAGCCAGGAGCACAAGGGCGGCTGGGTGTCCCGCGACGTCAGTAACCTCGCCCCGCTGAATGGATTACCACCGGCCTTCCAGGCGGGCGGGCAATTGCTGCGCAGCATCGCACTTGGCGGTGGTTATTACCGCGACGATTCGATTGAAGAAAACAGCCTCTCCGGCCTGCTCAGCGCCAGCTACCGCTTCAACGATGCGGTGATGGGCTATGCCAGCGTGTCGCGAGGCTACAAGGCCGGCGGGATCAACTTCGACGTGGTCGGCCCGTTCACCGCCCCCACGTTCGAGCCGGAACGCGCCACGTCCCTGGAGCTGGGGCTGAAGACGCGCTTCTGGGAGGACCGCGCCATGCTCGACCTCGCCCTCTACCAGACCGACGTCGACAACTACCAGGCGCTCACCTACAGCCCGCCGACCTCGCTGTTCGCGCCACCGCTGCGGGACAACCTGATCAACGTCGGCAAAGTCCGCCTGCGCGGTATCGAACTGGATTCGGCCTGGCAACTCGCCGCCCCACTCACCGCACGCCTGGGCCTGGCCTGGAGCGATGCGCGCTACCGCAGCTTCCCCAACGCCCCGTGCCCGCCGGCCTCGGGCCAATGGACCTGCGACCTCAGCGGCGATCGTCTCTACAACGCGCCGCAATGGAGCTTGAGCGGCGGCCTCGACCACACCCACACGCTGCCGCATGGGTTGCAGGCCTACAGCGGCATCGACTACAGCTTCAGGACCGGCTACTACGGCACCCTCGAAGGCGGCGAAGGCAGCTATCAACCCAGCTACGGCCTCACCAACCTGCGCCTTGGCTTGCGCAGCCAGGACCGTGCCTGGGAAGTGGAAGGCTGGGTGCGCAACGTGTTCGACCGCCAGTACATCACTGCCGTGTACTCGTTGCTCGGCGCCGGTGACTACGGCGTCATGACGGGCAGCGAACGCACCCTCGGCACCACCGTCAGGCTTCGCTACTGACCCATAGGTATCTACACAACGCTGTAGCGCCCAACGCTAACCACGATGCGCAGCGAGTCGCTCTTGATCTTGATCTGCTTTTGATCTCAGGCGCCCCGTTAAACCACGCTGGCCGAACGCAGGCTTGAATCCGTGGGCAACCCGGCAGGACGCCGGGTTAGCCGCACTGGGCCATGGATGGCCCATTGCGGCGGCCCACGGATTCAAGCCGG
>NZ_JYLM01000029.1 GCF_001439815.1 Pseudomonas orientalis
TGGCAACGGCCTGGCGGTGGTCCCCGAGGCACCACCCGCGCCCATCATTCATCGGCTGGAGCGCGATGCGGTCGGTCGGCTGGTTGCCAAAACCACCGACGATGGCCGCACCGAGTACAGCTACGACGCCGTGGACCAGCTCACGGCGGTGACTTTCACCGATCTGCAAGGCAATACCCAGGCCCTGGGCTTCGCCTACGACGCTCTCGGGCAATTGCTTGGCGAACAGAGTGCGGCCGGCACTCTGCACCACCACTACGACGAACTCGGCAACCTGATCCAGACCCAACTACCCGACGGCCGTTGGCTCAACCGCCTGTACTACGGCAGCGGCCACCTGCACCAGATCAACCTCGACGGCCAGGTGATCAGCGACTTCGAACGCGACCGCCTGCACCGCGAAGTCCTGCGTACCCAGGGCCAACTCAGCACCCGCAGCGAATACGACCGCAGTGGCCGCCTGCGCTCACGCCAGCGCCGCCTTGCCAGCCAACCATCGTTGATGCCCGCAGCCGCGCAGAAACAGTTCGAGTACGACCCTGCCGACAACCTGATCGGCAAACTCGACCAGCAACCCGCCACGCAACATCGCCAACTGCTGCACTACGACGCCACCGGCCGCATCATCGCCAGCCAGGACAGCCTGCACGGCCAGCGCGAAACCTTCGCCTACGACGCCGCCGCCAACCTGCTCGACGGCCCGCAGGCGGGTGCCGGGTTGGTGGTGCATAACAAGCTGCTGACGTATCAAGACAAGCGTTATCGCTATGACGCGTTTGGGCGGATGATCGAAAAACGCAGTGCCAAGCGGGGTGTGCAGCGGTTTGCGTATGACGCTGAAAGTCGGTTGGTTGAAGTGCGTAATGAAAGTGGCAGTGTGGTCAGGATGACCTACGACCCGCTGGGGCGGCGCATTGAGAAAACCGAGCACGGCAGCGATGGGTATCCGCTGGGGGAAACCCGGTTTACCTGGGATGGTTTGCGCTTGCTGCAGGAGCACAGGCACAGCCAAACGAGTCTGTATGTTTACGAAGATGAAAGCGGTTACGAGCCCTTGGCTCGCGTGGACGGTATTGGTCCGTTGCAGAAGATTCGCTACTACCACAACGATCTGAACGGGTTGCCCGAGCAACTGACCGAGGCCGATGGGCACAGCGTCTGGCAGGCGACTTATCGGGTGTGGGGCAACACGCTGGA
>NZ_JYLM01000030.1 GCF_001439815.1 Pseudomonas orientalis
GAAAAGCCGGAATGCCGGCCCAGTCAAAAGTAAGCAAAACGCTCTTGCCCCACCACTCGGCACCTCGCTTGGGCTCGGTGTGCCCGAACGCAGGCTTGAATCCGTGGGCCGCCGCAATGGGCCATCCATGGCCCAGTGCGGCTAACCCGGCGTCCTGCCGGGTTGCCCACGGATTCAAGCCTGCGTTCGGCCAGCGTGGTTAACGGGGCGCCTGAGATCAAAAGCAAAAGCGCGGCGGCCTTGGAGCCGACCGGCATCTTGTGCCGGTCCCGGTCCAAATGTGGGAGGGGGCTTGCCCCCGATGGCGGCCTCAGGACCGACCAGAATGTTGGATCAGGCCGAGTACATATCCGTTGCTGCGGTAACGGCTGCTATGGGTTCCGCTTTTACAGCGGCTCACTTTTGAAAAGCGCAAAAGTAAGCAAAACGCTCTTGCCCCACCACTCGGCACCTCGCTTAGGCTCGGTGTGCCCGGCTTGAATCCGTGGGCCGCCGCAATGGGCCATCCATGGCCCAGTGCGGCTAACCCGGCGTCCTGCCGGGTTGCCCACGGATTCAAGCCTGCGTTCGGCCAGCGTGGTTTAACGGGGCGCCTGAG
>NZ_JYLM01000031.1 GCF_001439815.1 Pseudomonas orientalis
GTGCCATGGATTCTCTGATGACCAAACGCGCCGTGGCCTTCAGTGATGCCCACGAACGCGAGCACTTGCGCGCCCTGGGCAACGCCATTCGCGCCCGCGCCCTGTCCAAACTGCCCGACTTGCTGGAGCGACTGGAAGCCAACCTGACCCGCAATGGCGTGCAGGTTCATTGGGCCGAGACCGTCGAAGAAGCCAACGAAATTGTCTTGTCGATTGCTCGCCGTCGTGCGGCCAAGCAAGTGATCAAAGGCAAATCGATGGTCAGCGAAGAAATGGAAATGAACCACGTGCTCGGCGCCCAAGGCATTGAATGCCTGGAATCCGACATGGGCGAATACATCGTTCAGCTCGACAACAAAAAGCCTTCCCACATCATCATGCCCGCGATCCATAAGAACGCCGGGCAAGTGGCCGACTTGTTTCACGAAAAACTCGGCGTGGAATACACCAAGGACGTCGACCAACTGATCCAGATCGGTCGTCGCGTACTTCGGCAAAAATTCTTTGAAGCCGACATCGGCGTCTCCGGCGTCAACTTCGCCGTGGCCGAAACCGGCACCTTGCTGCTAGTGGAAAACGAAGGCAACGGCCG
>NZ_JYLM01000032.1 GCF_001439815.1 Pseudomonas orientalis
AGCCGGTTGCGATGGCTGCCATCGGCTGCCAGCACAATCACGCTGCCAGTGACCACTGCATCGAGCTTTTTGGCCTGAGCCTGCAACCACTTGCTGGTGGGACCATTTTCAGGTTCGGCCAGGTTTTTTGACTCCATGCTAAAGCCGGTGGTGAACATCTCTGGCAAAACCACCAGGTCTGCACCCTTTGTCTGCTCAAGCAGCTCATCAAAATGCGCAAAATTCGCCTGACGGTCATGCCAGGCCAGCGTGGTCTGCACCAGCGCTACGGTCAAATCGGGTAAAGCACTTAAATCACGCATAGTTTTCCTGCCGCTTCACGCAGCGTCTCCTCGCGTTTTGCAAAACACAGACGAACCAGCCGCTGCCCTTCGGGCGGGGTCTGGTAGAACACCGAAACCGGAATCGTCGCCACGCCATGTTCGCGGGTCAGCCACACGGCCATGTCGACATCATTAAGGTCCGGACGAATAAGGGAGTAATCAACCAACTGAAAGTAAGTCCCCGCCACCGGCTTGAAGGTAAAGCGCGATGGGCTTAACAAATCACAAAACAGGTCGCGCTTGGCCTGATAAAAAGCAGGCAGTTCT
>NZ_JYLM01000033.1 GCF_001439815.1 Pseudomonas orientalis
CGTGAGCCTCGCGGCCATGAACGGCGTACCGCTGGCAGGCTTGCTGCTGACCAGCGACACCCAGCCCGACCCGCGCCTCATGGAGCTTTGCCGAGGTGCATTGCAAGCCGGGCTGCCCGTGCTGTCGGTCAGCACTGGTTCTTACGACACCGCCAATCGCTTGAACAGCTTGAACAAAGAGATCCCGATCGATGACCGCGAACGCGCGCAAATCATCACCGACTTTGTTGCCAGCCACCTCGACGCCCAATGGTTGCACCAGCGCTGCGGCACGCCTAGGGAAATGCGCCTGACCCCTGCAGTATTCCGCTATCAGCTGATCCAGCGCGCTCAGCAAGCCAACAAGCGCATCGTCCTGCCCGAAGGCAGCGAGCCGTTGACCGTGCAGGCCGCGGCTATCTGCCAGGCACGCGGCATCGCGCGTTGCGTGCTGCTGGCCAAACCCGAAGAGGTTCAGGCGGTGGCCAAGGCTCACGGCTTTGAACTGCCTGAAGGGCTGGAGATCCTCGACCCGGACCAGATTCGCGCACGCTACGTCGAACCGATGGTGGCGTTGCGCAAGACCAAAAGCATCAA
>NZ_JYLM01000003.1 GCF_001439815.1 Pseudomonas orientalis
ACGCAGGCTTGAATCCGTGGGCCGCCGCAATGGGCCATCCATGGCCCAGTGCGGCTAACCCGGCGTCCTGCCGGGTTGCCCACGGATTCAAGCCTGCGTTCGGCCAGCGTGGTTTAACGGGGCGCCTAAGATCAAAAGCAGATCAAGATCAAGAGCGGCTCGCTGCGCATCGTGGTTAGCGTTGGGCGCTGCAGCGTTGTGTCGACACCCATGGGCATGCCCTCTGTAGGAGCGAGCTTGCTCGCGAAAAACGTCAACGATAACGCGTGCTTTCTGAATGAACGCGGTGCCCGTGAGTTTTTCGCGAGCAAGCTCGCTCCTACAAAAAAGCATTGACTGACTGGATTATGGCGAGCCCCACATTGGCCTTGCTCTGCTCCAGCTCAATCGGCACATGCCAAGGCAGACCGGCGGTTGCCGAGCTTGCGCAAGTGCTCAACCGGTGTGTTTGCCATCGCTTCTTCATGCAGGGCGGTTTCCAGCGCTTCCAAGTGCCGCGAAAGGATCTTTACCGAGCCGCTCGGGTTGGCAGGGTCGAACGGGATCTTGCCGTTGGCGACCAGCACCATCGCCAGCTCCCAGGCCTGCTTTGAGGTGTTCATCACGCCACCTCCCGTTCACGGATGACAACCTTCACACCCTCATTATTGGCCACGCTGGATGCGGGCGTCGGGAAATGCGTGTTGAGCACCCCCAGATGCTCAATCGCCTCACGGAACAGCGCTTCGGCCTTGGCTCGCAGGCGCAGGTACTGATCGAACTTTTCGCTGTCGAAATCGGCGCATTCCAACAGGTCGAATGCGCTGCGGCTGAGGGCGTTGGCCTCATCGAAAAGCTTCTGGTTTTGCTCCATCGCCAGTTGGCGGCAGGCCATCCGTTTTGCGTAGGTGTCGGTGTGGTGCATGGCGTAAATCCTTCTTCAACAGGTTCCGATAAGGCTGTGACCGGCCTGAAAAGCGACGGTATCAATTTGATTGCCCCTGAAATATTGATCAATTCAACGATTCAGTTCCGTCGCAACTATCGTTTTTTTAGATTCAGCGCCTGCCCGCCGAAAAATTCTGAACCCTATGAGCGTCCGGTAAACCTAATGTTTCATAACCGGGAGGTGCACCATGGAAACGACCTATTTCTGGATTGGCCTGATGATCATCCTGCTGTTGCTCGACCTGTGGGTCCTCAACAGCGTGTGGCGTAGCGAACATTCCTCGGGGAGCAAGGCAGGCTGGACCGCCGTGGTGGTCCTGCTGCCGTTCCTGGGGGCGGTGATATGGGCCGTGTCCGGCCCGCGCGGCGTGACCAAGGGGCCGTCTTCGCCGGAGCACAGCAAGGGCTGAAAGAGGGCGGGACATGAGCGAGTCAGGGCCTGACGACCTGCACAGCCGCGACTATCCGGTACGCGAGGATATGGCGTTGCAGCGCAAGGTCTGGCGCTTAGAGCGGCTGGGCTGGTATGGGCTCATCGTTCTGATCGGGCTGACGCTGGCGGGGCTGTTTTCCAAAGGGCCGCTGAGCACCAGCGAAGTGCGCAGCGCCGACGGCCACGTACGCGTCGAATACCAGCGCTTCCTGCGCAATGGCTCTTCCGACGCACTGGTGATCCATCTGCAAGGCCCCGCACGCACCCCACTGGAAGTCGCGATCAACGGCGAGCTGTTGCAGGGCTTCAACGTGGAAATGCTCCAGCCCCAGCCTCTGAAGGCCAGCACGGCGGGCGAGGGCGTGAAGCTGTGGACGCTGAGCGACGATCAAGGGCGGGCGACGCTGTATCTGACCTTGCGCAGTGACGGCGTCGGCAGCTTCGACACCCAGGTCTCGCTGAGCAACGGCGCTACCGTGGACTTATCACAGTTCATTTATCCCTAGGGGGCAATCATGGACTCCGTCCTGCGCGCAGCGGCGATTTACCTGGTGTTGCTGGTCCTGTTCAAAATCGCCGGCAGGCGTTCCCTCGCGGAACTTACTACCTTCGACCTGGTGTTGTTGATGGTGATCGGTGAGGCCACCCAGCAGGCGCTGTTGGGCGATGATTTTTCCCTGACCAATGCCGTGCTGGTGATCGTCACGCTGATCGCCATCGACATTGGTTTTTCATTGGTCAAGCAGCGTTCGCTGTGGTTCTCGCGCCTGCTCGACGGCGGGCCGACCGTAGTGGTCGAACAGGGCCGGGTACTCCAAGAACGCCTCAAGCGCGCACGCCTGGATGAGGACGATATCCTCGAGGCGGCGCGCTCGTCCCAGGGCATTCTCGAGATCAGGCAGATCCGCTTCGCGATCCTTGAGCGCAACGGCAAGATCTCGGTGATCCCTTACGAATGACCCCACCTAGCTCTGCGAACGGCACAAGGATTCGATCAGGCTGATCAACGCATCATGGGTGACCGGTTTGCTGACATGGGTGCTGAAGCCTGAGTCGGCGGTTTTCTTCTGGTCGCTGCTGGCACCGTAGCCTGTCAGGGCAATCGCGGGCACTTGCTTGAGGTGGCCGATCTGCCGCAGTTTCTGCATCAGTTCATGGCCGTTCATTTTCGGCATGCCGATGTCTGAAATAATCAGGTCGTAGGTTTTATCGCCAGCCACTTTCAGTGCGTTCAACGGGTCATTGAACGCACTCACCTCGGCGCCTTCCATTTCCAGCAGCATATTCAACACTTCCAGCACATCTTCTGAGTCGTCGACCAGCAACACCTTAACGCCGCTCAGGCGTTCATCCGATGACTGCGCGGCATCGGCGAAGGGCGGCCGATCCTGCTGTGCGGACAGCGGCAGCGATACCGAGAAGGTGCAGCCAAAGCCCAACCCCTCGGAGTACACGCTGACCGTGCCACCGTGGGCCTCCACCAGTTGGCGCACCAGGGACAGGCCGATCCCCAGCCCTTCGCGCTGATGGGTCTGATGTTGATTTTCCGCCTGCCCGAACAGATCGAAGATCTTCTCCAGGCTGTCCTCGGCGAGCCCGGCGCCACTGTCGATCACGTCCAGCCGCGCGAAGCCCTCGGTCCGGCTGACCATCAGTTGCACGCGGCCGTGTTCCGGAGTGAATTTGAGCGCGTTATTGACCAGGTTCCACACCACTTGTTCGAGGCGCGTCGGGTCAGCGTCGACGAACAAGGCCGCAGGCGCCGTTGGTTTTTGCAAGGTGACCTGGCAGTGATGACCATCAGCGAGCACCACAGCGTGGATATCCTCCAGCGTGCGGATCAGGTCGATGCGTTGTTTTTTCAGCTTGAGCTTGCCGGTGCGCACCCTGGCTACGTCGAGCAGGTCATCGATGATGCGCGCCTGGCTGGAGACCGCCTCGCAGATGGTGTTCACCGCCTTGATCGCCGGGCCCGTGGCCTTGGTGGCCGGCAGGCGCCGCAGCAGCTCGGCATTGAGCTGGATCAGGTTCAGCGGGTGCTTGAGTTCGTGGGACATCACCGCGAAGAATTCGTCCTTGAGGTGGCTGTTGGTCTGGGTTTCCATCAACCGCTGACTCTGCTCATCCTGAGTACGCTTGTGGCCTGTGAGGTCGCGGGCGATCTTGACATAGCCCTGCAGGCTGTTGCCGGTCAGCAGGGTGACTTCGCCGCTGCAATAGAACCGGCTGCCATCCTTGCGCACATGCCAGCGCTCGTCTTCGCCGCGCCCGTGTTCGCGAGCGGCACGCAGCTCGTTTTCGGGGATGCCGGCGGTGCGGTCCTCGGGCGAGAAGATCAGATCGTAATAGGCGCCGAGCACTTCCTGCTTGGCGTAGCCGAAGATCAATTCAGCCCCGGTGTTCCAATCGGTAATGGTGCCGTGGTCATCCAGAATGATGATGGCAAAGTCATGGGTGCTGTCGGCGACCAGGCGCATGCGCTCTTCACCCAGGCGCAGTTCTTCTTCGGCCTGGCGTCGCTTGGTGATGTCGATAAAGGTCAACACCGTGCCGTCGATATGGTCTTCGCTGGAGCGGTAGGGCAGCAGGCGTGCAATGTACCAGCGGTCATCCTTGCTGCTGATTTCACGTTCGATCATGCTCAGCGACTCGAATACCGTCGACGCATCGTCGATCATTTCCGGGTAGGTGAGACGATGGGTGATGTCCATCAGCGAGCGCCCGGTGTCCACCGGCAGCATGTTGAACAGGTCAGTGGCCCGTGGCGTGAACCAGCGGATGCGCATGTTGCGGTCGACGAACACCGTGGCGATATCGGTGGAGGCAATCAGGTTGGTCAGGTAGTCATTGACCTTGTCGGTCTCTTCCACCTTGGTCTTGAGTTCGAAATTGACCGTCAGCAGTTCTTCGTTGATCGACTGCAACTCTTCCTTGCTGGTTTCCAGCTCTTCGGTGGCCGAGCGCAGCTCTTCATTGACCGCCTGCATTTCCTCGTTGGACGCCTTGAGTTCTTCGCTTGAGACTTCGGCCTGCTCGATGGTGTCCTGCAGGTGTAATTTGGTGCGTTGCAGCTCGCGCTCCAGGTTGCTCATTATCTGGCTTTCGGCGTGGCCGATGGCGGTTTCTTCGGCGTGCTGCGGGTCGACTTCGGTCTCCTGGAAAATCACCAGTACATAATCGCTTTCGGTGGCTTCGTCCCGGTAGGGCAGCGCAGCGATATCCACCAGGTACTGCGCGTGATCGCGCTCGATGCGCACTTTGCGCGACGTCACCGCAAGGCTCGATTGCTGGACCTGGAACAGCGTGGTGCGGATATCCAGGCGCAGATCGGGGTGCACCAGGGCCAGCAGGTTGCGGGTCATCTCCCCGGCCACATGGCGCAGGAAGCGGCCCGCGCCTTCGCTCATGTGCAGGATGTCGGCCTGCATATCCACAATCACGCTCGGCGGCGCGGCCTTTTCCAGCGCGCGCAAGTGAATGTCGGCGAATGAAATCTTGTTCGGTATCTTGACCTGTGCCGCCGCGGTCGAAGCGTTCGGGCGCAGGTAGCCACCGCGCGGCATGGTGGGTGCGCGGCGCATGGCCGCTGAACCGGCACGCACGCGAAAGATGCGGTTGCGCTTGTCCACCGGCACGAACAGGTCCAGGCAACCGTCGGCGGACTCCGAGGAACCCAGGAACAGGTAGCCGCCGGGGCGCAACGCAAAGTGGAACATCTGCAGGATGTCGCGCTGCACCTCGCGGTCCAGGTAGATCAGCAGGTTGCGGCACACGATCAGGTCGATCTGCGAAAAGGGCGGGTCACTCAGCAGGCTGTGCTTGGCGAACAGCACCTTTTCACGTATCTCCTTGCGCACCCGATAGTGCTGGTTTTTTTCCTTGGCGAAGTACTGGCGCAGGCGTGGCGGCGGCACGTCGGTAATGATCGCTTCGGGGTAAGCGCCGTTACGCCCATGGTTGATCGCCCGCTCGTCGATATCGGTGGCAAATACCTGCATTTTTGCGTCGCTGGCATCCAGCGCCAGTTGCTCGGCGACCAGCATCGCCAGGCTGTAGGCTTCTTCGCCGGTGGAGCAACCGGCCGACCAGATACGCACCTCTTCGCGTTTGGGCACGCTGTCTTCCAGTGACTTCACCAGGTTGGGAATCACATCGCGTTCGAGCGCTTCGAAAGCCTCGCGGTCACGGAAAAAATTAGTCACGCCGATCAGCATGTCACCGAGTAGCGCCTTGGTTTCTTCCGGGTGCCCCTGGAGGTATTCGTAGTAGCTGGCCAAGTCGGATTGAGCCGTGACCTGCAGGCGTCGTTCAATGCGACGCAGAACGGTGGCGCGCTTGTAGTGCTTGAAATCGTGACCGGTGCTGAGCCGCAGTTGAATCAGAATATCCAGCAGCAACTGCTCGGCTACCGCCGCGTCGCGTTCATTGGCGGGCGGCGTGGTCTTGATCTCGGGGTCGTTGGCGGTGGGCAGGATGATGGACTGGGCGTTGCGCCACAGCTCCAGCAGTTTCTGCGGCATCTCCACCACGGGCAGCACCAGGTCGGCCATCTGGGTTTCGATGGCGGCCAGTGGCATGCCGTCGTATTCCGCGTCTTCCGGCGATTGCACCAGGGTGACGCCGCCTTGTTCCTTGATACGCGAAAGCCCCACCGCACCGTCCGAGCCGGTGCCCGAGAGGATCAGGCAAAACGCATGTTCCTTATGGGTGTCCGCCAGGTCGCGAAAAAACAGGTCGATGGCGATATGCGAACCGCCTTCGCGCGCCGACGGCGCGACGGCCAGATAGCCATCATTCATCAGCAAGTGCTGCGCGGGCGAAATCACATATACCCGGTTCTTCTCGATGGGTGTCGTCTCGTTGACCTGCTGCACCGGCATGCGGGTCGACTCCTGAATGATCTTGTCCGCCACGCTCTGATGATCGGGGGACAGGTGCAGGATCACCACAAAGGCCATGCCGCAGTCCTGGGGCATGTGTTCGAAAAACGCCTTCACCGCCTGCAACCCGCCCGCTGATGCGCCGATACCCACGACTGGAAAGTTCAAGGTGCTGGGGATCAGATCCTTGCGTTGCGGAACGTTGGGCGACCGCGGGGGGGCAGACTTCATAAATACCAACCTTGGTTAACTGCGCACGAGAACAACGTGATCAAGGGCACGAATTCAAAACGGGATGAGAGATAAACGAATAGCGGAATATAGCCGAAAAACGCTCTGCAACAGAACGCTACCCCTTCATTCGATACCCTCAACGGGCGTTCACCCTTCGGTTGAGGGATAGATCGTCGCAAAGGTTTACTCAATCTGACGAGTGGCGCAATGCGCTGGAACGGTCATCCGATTTTCTGAAAATTGCTCTGAACTATCGTGCCCGGCCAACCCTCGCAAGACTATCCACACACAGGAGGGAAACCCGATGACCCACTACCCGAAACCACCCTTCAAGCCACAGCAGCAGCCTGTCCCCGGTGACCAGCGCAAGATGGAGCCGATGCCCGATTGCGGTGAGCAAAGCTACAAAGGCTCGGGCCGGATGGCCAATAAGATTGCCTTGATCACCGGCGCCGACAGCGGTATCGGGCGCGCGGTGGCCATTGCCTTTGCCCGCGAAGGTGCCGACGTTGCGGTGTCGTACCTGGATGAGCATGAGGATGCAAAAGAGACCGCGCGCTGGGTCGAAGCGGCGGGGCGTCAGTGCCTGCTGTTGCCCGGCGACCTTGGCGAGGCGGCGCAGTGCAGCGCCATCGTCAATGACACGGTCAAGCAGTTCGGGCGTATCGATGTGCTGGTCAACAACGCGGCGTTCCAAATGACCTACAAATCCCTGGAAGACATTCCCGACGAAGACTGGGTAAAAACCTTCAACGTCAACATCACCGCGATGTTCCGGATCTGCAAGGCGGCGTTGCCGCACATGGCCGAGGGCAGTTCGATCATCAACACCACCTCGGTCAATTCCGATATGCCCAATCCGTCACTGCTGCCTTATGCGGCCACCAAGGGCGCGATTGCCAACTTCACCGCAGGTCTGGCGCAGATGTTGGGCGAACGCGGGATTCGCGTGAACAGCGTGGCACCCGGGCCGATCTGGACACCGTTGATTGTGTCGACGATGACGGAAGACATGGTCAAGGAATTTGGTGGCAACACGCCATTGGGACGGCCAGGCCAGCCGGTGGAAGTGGCGCCGATCTATGTGCTGCTGGCTTCGGATGAGGGCAGCTATATCTCCGGCGAGCGCTACGGCGTGACGGGGGGCAAGCCGATTCTCTGAACCTGCGCCCCCGCTGACTCAGGCGGGGGCTGCCGACGATGCCGAGTACTGTGCAAATCCAAAATGTGGGAGGGGGCTTGCTCCCGATAGCGGTGTGTCAGTCAACGCTTTATGACTGACAGATCGCCATCGGGGGCAAGCCCCCTCCCACATTGGGTATTGAGTGCTTTCGGATTATTGGTTTACTTCTTCCTCGCGCGGTGAATGCGCATCCACGCTCGATAAGCGGCGGTACGTTTGACTCAGGCGGAGGCTGCTGACGATGTCGGGAACTGTGCAAATCCAAAATGTGGGAGGGGGCTTGCCCCCGATAGCGGTGTATCAGTCAACGCTCTATAACTGACAGATCGCCATAGGGGGCAAGCCCCCTCCCATATTGGGTATTCAGTGCTTTCGGCTTATTGGTTTACTTTTTCCTCGCGCGGTGAATGCGCATCCACTCTCGATAAGCGGCGGTACGCTGTGCGTCTGCCACCTTCTTGGCCTCGGTGAAGCGTGCCCAGGTGGCCGCATCGCCGCTGTAGGATTCGATGATTTTATACGCCAGGGCATCGAGTCGATCCGCTTCGAAAAACATCTGCGTGTTTTGCGCCACCTCGTCGTCCACTGCCTGCCGCTTGGTAAAGCCCAGCACCTGACTGTTCATTATGTAATGCCCTCCGCCCACTGAATGGCTGCCGCACTGCACCAGCGCACGTCCGTAATGCCGTATTTTTCCGCCATCGGCTTGGAGACACGCTTGAGGTTGTTTTGCCCGAACCTGGGGATGACCGCCACGCCGGCATCGCAACTGGCCCAGTGCCATGCTTCAGCATTATTCATGCGCGCCGCGCGCACGATAAAGGACCTGGGCTTGCCGTGAAGCTGATAGTTGATCGTGAATAATTCGCTCTTGTTCATGAGGACTCCCTATGCTCATGAAGTACAGATATTTGACGTCAAAAAAAATTCAAAGAACTTGTCGGACAATGCGATGACGTGCGCGCAGGCTCAATCGTCCACCGTGAAGGTGACCCAGCCTGGCCCGTCAGCCGGGCGTTCCAGCGCTACGATTACACCACCAACGGACGTGCCGCCGGGCAAATTGACCGTGACGAAATTGGGATGACCGGGCCATTGCAACGGGGTGGGAAAATCCACGCGAACAATGGTGGGCTTGCCGCTGCTGGTCATTTTTATATCGACGTTCTCATTCAACACTTCATCATCTTCGGTGCCCAGATGGCGCGAAGCAGTGATTAGGCTGACGGTGCCTTGATGGTCATAGGACATATACGGATTCCTCGTGCGAAGGGCACACATGCGCCCCGATTCTTGTGAGGCAAGCGCCGGCAAATGATCGTTCAATCCAAATGACCGGCTGCTGCCGTCAGTGCTGGTGGTCGGTCTGGGTGGGGTCGACGATCTGGATGATGTTGCCCTGGCGCCAGGCATCCGCACCGGGTGCAATCGGCGGGGCGGGAATGTCGGCGCGGTTGGTCTTCTCCTCGGCGCTGTCGACCCCCAGCCGCTGATCCCGCTCGGCGACCATCTTCGCATCGGCCTGGCCGTCGGCGGTGAACCCCATCATCAATTGCGGCACACCCAGCGGCAGGCGCTTGTGCAGGTCGGTATGCCAGGTGTGCCAGGTCTTGCCGTAGGTGTGCACCAGTTTTTCCATCAACGCGTGTTCGGCCACCTGGGGAATACCGGGGGCGACCAATTGGCCCGATTTCACCTCATGCACATGGCTGTGCCACAACGCCTTTTCCGCCGTGGGCAGCGTGTTGAATAGCTGCTCGCTGATGATGTATTCCACGCCCATCAACTTGGCGTCCTTGCGGTTGCCGTCGTAGATCACGCACTGGATCACCTCCTCGTTGAGGATGGCGCAGTAGTGATGGGCTTCCATCTGCACGTCGGGATGGCCGTTGTAGAAGTGAAAACCGTCCAGGTAGGCATTCAGTGCGTCGATGGGCGGGCGCGATTGCAGCAGGGCGGCGCCGGCGTCGAGGCTGCGCGTGGTGGGGGACTTGGCTGCGCCGGGCGCGACCACGTTCGAGGCTGAGTCGTTGCCGGCGCAGGCGGTCAGCGCGGCAATCGAAATCGCCAGGCACAGCGAATGCAGGGTGGGTTGCAAGCGGGTGATGGTCATTGGGGACTCCCTCCATGAGCGGTTGTAGAGCACATCTAGAAAGCCTGCCGAAGTGGGTGTTCAACCGGATTGATGCACTTGCGTATTCGAAGAAGATTTGTGGAACAACCGCTCGACGTGCCGGGTCACTTTTAATAAGTGTTCAACCCCGCGAATGGAGACCATCCCGGATGCCAAACGACGCCCTACCTGACCACACCGCCTTGACCGAAGCCCACACCATTCCCCACTTGCTTGAGCAATTGCTGCTCGCCCGTGGTCCTGGTGGCCAGGAGGATGAGGTGCGCGCCATTTGCCTGGAGCGCCTGCGTCCGCTCTGCGACGAGACCTGGGTGGACCCTGCCGGCAATGTCGTCGGCCTGGTCAAAGGCGCGCAGGACGATGGCGCGCCCCGGCGTGCGGTGAGAGTCATGGCGCACATGGATGAAATTGCCATGGTGGTCAAGCATGTCGACACCGATGGCACCTTGCGGGTGACCGCATTGGGCGGCGCCAATCCGGTGAACTTCGGCATGTGCCCGGTGGACATACTCGGCGATCACCAATTCATTCCGGGGGTGCTGTCTTTTGGTTCGATGCATGCGACCGGCAATGCGCCTCAGGGCGCCGATGTGCAGTCGGGGGATGTGCACTGGAACGACGTGCATGTGATCACCCGTTGCTCGGTGCAGGCCTTGCGTGAATACGGTGTGCGTCCCGGCAGCCGCGTCACGCTGAGCCGCCATTGGCGTGCGCCGTTTCGGGTGGGGGATGCGACAGCCGCGCATTTTCTCGACGACCGCGCGCCCATCGCCGCCGTACTCCACAGCGTGCAGTGCCTGGATCAGCGCCGGCAGGAACTGGCATGCGATGTGTATTTTGTCTTCACCACCCTGGAGGAAGAGTGCAATGCCGGCGCGATGTATGCGGCGCAGACACTGCCGGGCGATACCACCCTCGCGGTGGAGGTGGGCCCGGTGATGAGCGAGTACGGCACGCGCCTGAGTGTCGATCCGATCATCAATACCGGTGACCTCAAAGGCTATTACACCCGCTCGGTGGTCACCGGCCTGGCGGCTGCCGCGCAACGCAGCGGCTATACGCCGCAATATGCGTTGCTGGTGGACTTTGCCTCGGACGCCAGCGCCGTCATGAGTAACGGCACCTCGGCACGCGGCGGTTGCCTGGCGATTCCAACCGAGAATACCCACGGCTATGAGCTGATTGTGGATGGCGCGATCGAGGCCTGTGCGCTGACCTTGGCCGACTACCTTGCAACCTTTTGAACGCGGGAGACTGTAACGATGGACATAGCCGCTGGCACGATCCACTACCTGAAACAACACCAGATGACCCTGACCAGCGCCGAGTCGTGCACGGCGGGCAAAATCATCACGCTGCTCTCAGAGGTGGCGGGCGGCGGCTCGTGCATCGAAAGTGGTTACGTCGTTTATTCGCCGCAGGCCAAACAGCGCTTGCTGGGCGTACGCGCCTATACGATTGACACGTTCAACCTCACCAGTTGCGAAGTCGCCCGGGAGATGGCCGAAGGCGCGTTGCGTGACAGTACGGCGCAGGTCGCCGTCGCCACTACCGGGCTGCTTGGCCCGGATGACATGGACGGGATTCCGGCCGGGACTATCTGTTTTGCCTGGGCCTATCGAATCGGCAAGACGCTCAGCGTGTTCAGCCGCAAGGAGCGCTTCATGGGGTCGCGCGAAGACGTGCAGCTTCAAGCCGCGCTGCATGCCTTGAGGCGGCTGACGCATTTCCACCAGCGTGCGTTGGCCGGTGAGCGGGGTTAGCGCTCAGTGAGCACTGGCCGCTTCAGGTTTGAGGTCCACTTTTAACAGCAACTCGTCGGTGCCGAACGCCTGGGCATCCACCAGCGCGCCATGATAAGTGTGGTTGTCGGTCTTGATCGAAACATTATGGGCTTCAGTCAATGCTTTCGGCCACGGCCATAGCACCCTTAGCGATAGGCCGTCGCCCGCCTGGGTAATCTGCGCTGTGCAGGCATGGGAGAGCGGATTGACGCCAAACAGCGTGTCTTCAAGAAAATCGATGGTGCAGTGTTGCGAGGGGACAGCAGCGGAATCCGGCATGGGAAGCCTCGTTCTGTTCGTGTAAATGCAGTTAACCGACGGATGAAAGGCGCGACGTTTTTCGCGAAACCACCATATCTTCCAGGATCTCCCGCACCAGCCGGTTGATGCCTGACGCGCCGTGGTAGCGGGCGCGGTTGATATTGGCGATGGTGAATTGATTTGCGTCGGGCGCGAGCACCGTAACGGACAGGCTGCTGTCCGGATTGATCGTGCAGGTGACACGGCAATTGCGCAGCCGCTGTGACAGCGCGCGCTGGATTTGCGCTTTGGTCAACGTGTCCATGGGATCACCGGATAACAGGCCTTGGCGGATGAAGGGTAGCGCAAATATGCCGTGCGTAAATGCTGGCAGGTTAATAGCAAACCATTCGTCAGTCTCATTACCCTTGCGTGGAACGTTCGTGCTCCGGTACTGGCCACATGCATCAAGGGTTGACGACTATTTCCTTCACTCATCAGGTGGTTTTCATGAAGAAGTTTTACATGTGCTTGGGCCTTTGCAGCGTGTTCCTGCTGCATGGGTGTTTCGACAACTCCAATAACACCACCAAGGACAACACCAGTGGAAGCAAGTCTTCGGTGCAGATGCAGGAAGGCAAGGCGGACGAGAGCAAGTAGGCGCCTGGAGCAAAATGTGGGAGGGGACTTGCCCCCGATGGCAGGGCGTCAGTCAATGAAGAGGTGACTGACCTACCGCTATCGGGGGCAAGCCCCCTCCCACATGAATGATCGTTCCCACGCTCCGCGTGGGAACGATCAAAGACATTGGATCGCTGTGTATCAACGCATGTGCAAAATGATCGGGCTGCTGCTTGCCGGGTCGGTATGCCCGCGAAGTTCGCCTACCGCCTGGGCCTCGACCGAGCCGCCGTGGTTGCCCCAGGTGCTGCGTACATAAGTCAGCACCTCGGCGATCTCCTGATCGGACAATTGCTCACGGAACGCCGGCATGCGGTAGGCGTCCGGCAACCCGGCGGCCACCACCCGTTGCGAGCCGTTGAGGGTGATATTGATCGCCGAGGCGCTTTCCCTGGCCAGCGCCGAGGTGGCGCCGGCCAGTGGCGGCATCCACGCCGGCTGGCCCTTGCCGTCCAGGCCGTGACAAGAGGCGCAGCGGGTCGCGTAGGTGTGGGCGCCGGGGATGTCCTGGCGCCTATCGGCCACCTGATACTGCCAGGGCGCGCCATCACGTTGCGGGTCGCCGGGCAGGGACTTGAGATAGCGGGCGATGGCGGCCAGGTCGTCATCGGCCATGAACTGCGTGGAGTTGTTGAACGCTTCGGTCATCGAACCGTAGACCACCGCATGCTGGTTGCGCCCGGTCTTGAGGAACTGCACGATCTGCGCCTCGCTCCAGCGCCCCAGACCGGTGTTGGGGTCCTGGCGCAGGCTCGGCGCGTACCAGCCGTCGAGCAGCGCGCCGGCAAGGAAGGGCGCGCCGGACTGGTCCAGGGCCTTCTCGTTGAATGCCAGGCCACGCGGCGTGTGGCAACTGCCGCAATGGCCGGGGCCCTGGACGATATAAGCGCCACGGTTCCACAACGCGTCCTGGCCGGGGGTGGCCGCATAGGGCGCAGTGGGTGCGAATACGCCATTCCACAGCGCGATGGGCCAGCGCATATTCAGCGGCCAGGGAATATCACTGGGAATATTCACCTGGCTGGCCGGTTGCACACCTTTCATGAAGAACGCATACAGCGCTTTCACGTCGTCGTCGCTGAGCTTCACGTAAGACGGGTAGGGCATCGCCGGATACAGGCGGCGCCCGCCCGGTGCCACGCCGTGGCGCACGGCGCGGTCGAAGTCGGCCAGGCTGTAGCGGCCGATGCCATGGTCGCGGTCGGGGGTGATGTTGGTGGCATGGATGGCCCCCAGCGGCGTGGCCATCTCCAGGCCACCGGCAAACGGCGCTTTGCCCGCCAGGCTGTGGCAGGCCACGCAGTCGCTCAGACGGGCGACATACTCGCCGCGACTGACCAGTGCCGGGTCAAAGCCTGTGGCGTGTTCCTGTTCGAACGGCGAGGCGGGCTCGCGGGTGACGTACCAGGCCAGGAGGCCGGCGACGACCAGGCAGGGCAGCGCCAGCCAGCCTGCGGTTCTTGCGAATCGGCGGTTGTTCATGGGCGTTCCCTGTGGGTTAACTGAAGGTGTAGCGGCTCAATGGCAGGCTGCGGATGCGCTGGCCGGTCAATTGGGCCACCGCATTGGCGACCGCCGGTGCCACGGCCGGTAACGGCGGTTCGCCGATGCCCCCCATCTTTTCGCCACTCTCGACGATCTTCACGTGCACCCGCGCCATCCGCGACGGCGGCAGGATCGGATAAAGGTCGTAGTTGCGCGCACGTGGCATGCCGTCCACGTACACCGCTTCCTCCAGCAGGGTTTGCGACAGGCCCAGGGCCACGGCGCCGTTGACCTGGGCTTCAATGATCGCCGGATTGACGATGCTGCCGGGGTCGATGGCCTGCCAGATGTCATGCACCTTGACCTGGCCCTTCTCGATCGACACCTCGGCGATCACCGCCGCGTGGGAGCCAAAGGGCGAAGCCATGGCCACGCCACGCGCCCGTCGGCTGCCGTCTGCGGCGGTGAACGGCCCGCGCTTCCAGCCGCCGGACAGCTCGCCCACCGCCTGCAGCAGGGTAGTCAGCCGCGCGTTGTCGCGCAGCAGGTGCAGACGCAGTTCGTAGGGGTCATGGCCGCCTTTGTCCGCCAGCTCATCGAGGAACGCTTCGTAGAAGAAGTCATTCAGCGAATTGCCCACCGAACGCCAGTAGCCAAGCATCGCCGGGCCCTTGACGTAGATCTGCGCGATGCGCTTGTTGGGGATCGCATAGCTCTTGCCCGACAGGCCTTCGAGGGCCGTAGGGTCGAGCTTGTCGCCCTGTTTGCCGGCAATCGCTTCGGTGGGGCCTTCGGTGGCGCTGACCGCTTCGATGGCCAGCGGCAGGCCTTTGTCATCCAGCGCGGCGCGGAACTTGACCACCGCGACCGGGCGCAGCACATCGCGCACGAACTCTTCCTCGCGGCTCCAGATCAGTTTGATCGGGCGGCCGACGGCCTTGGTCAGTGCGATGGCCTGTGGATACGGATTGGCCGACTCATACAGGAAGTGCCGACCGAAAAAACCGCCCAGCAGCGGGGAGTGCAGGGTGATTTGCTCGATGGCCAGGCCGGTGCGCTTGGCGATGTCGGCGCGGAACATATCCGGCGCCTGGTTGGGCAGCCACACCTCCAGCGTGCCGTCGGGGTTGTAGCGCGCCAGCGCCGAGGGCGGCTCCAACTGGGCGTGATTGAGGTATTGATTGTGATAGGTGGCGTCGACGCGGGTCTTGGCGCTGGCCAGCGTGGCGGCTACGTCGCCTGCGTTTTCTTCGTCGCGGGCCGGACCTTCTTGAGTGGCGAGAAAGTCACGGTAGTTGTCGCTGGAAAAGTCCGCCGGCATTGCGCGTAATGTGGAGTCGGCGGCGGCTTCGCGCCAGTCCACCTGGATCGCTTCAACGGCGCGCTTGGCGTGCCACCAGCGTTCGGCCACCACTGCCACGGCGCCGGGCAGGGTATGCACCGAATGCACGCCTTTCATGGCCTCGACCTGGGCCTGGTTGCGCAGGCTGCCCACGGTCATGCCCAGGCGCGGTGCGTGCTGCACGGCGGCGTGGAGCATGCCGTCGACTTTCAGGTCGATGCAGTACTGCGCCTTGCCGGTGGATTTGTCATAGGCATCCAGGCGTTTGACCGGCTTGCCGATCCAGCGGAACTGGCTGGGATCGCGCAGGGTGATACCGGCAGGGTCGGGCACCGGCATGTCCAGGGCGCGGCCGGCCAACTCGCCGTAACCCAGCGAGCGGCCCGACGCGGCGTGCACCACGCGGCCGGGCTGGGTGGTCAATTGGGCGACCGGCACACCGAGCTGCTCGGCGGCGGCCTGCAGCAACATGGCGCGGGCGAGGGCGCCGAGGCGTCGCATGGTCGGGTAGCTCATGCGCACCGACATGCTGCCGCCGGTGATGCGCATACCGTTTTCCATCACCACATAGGCCTCGCCGGGCGGCGCGGCTTCAACGCTGAACGTAGCCGGGTCGGCATCCAGTTCTTCGCCGATGATCTGCGCCATGGCGGTGTGTGTGCCTTGGCCGCCTTCCATGAAGGGGCTGAGCAGGCGCACGCTGCCGTCCGGGCGAATCTCCAGGAATGCCGGCACCTGGGTGCCGCGTTCGGCGGCGCCGGTGGCGGCCTGCACCCGGGATGCGCCCAGGGGCAGGCCGAAGCCGATCACCAGCGCGCCGACGGCGGTGCTCGCCAGGAAGCGCCGACGCGACAGGTTGATCGGCGCGTCGAGGGTTACGTCAGGCAGGACAGTGCTCATCAGGCGGTCTCCTTCCCGGCGGCCAGGTCAGCCATGGCGGCATGGATGGCGTTGTAGGTGCCGCAGCGGCACAGGTTGACCATCGCCGCGTCGATCTGGTCCCTGGTGGGCGCGGGGGTGTGCTTGAGCAGCGCGGTGGCCGCCATCACTTGCCCGGACTGGCAATAACCACATTGGGCCACCTGGCGCTCGACCCAGGCCGCGACCACGCGCTTGCCCACGTCATCGACCTCGATGGCTTCGATGGTAGTGATCTCGCGCCCGACCAGCGCCGCCACCGGCGTGACGCACGAACGCACCACGTTGCCGTCCACCAGCACCGAACACGCGCCGCACTGGGCCAGGCCGCAGCCGTACTTGGTGCCGGTCAGGCCCAGGTCGTCGCGGATCACCCACAGCAACGGCGTGTCGGCGTCGGCATCGACCTCATAGGCCTGTTGGTTAATACGTAATTGCATGGCGGCTCACCTGCTGATCATCGGTTGGTGCTGCATAAGTTCTTATAGGTGCGGTGCGACGGTACGTCGCCCATCGTCGAACTCTAGACCAACGCGCAAGGGCTATCTATGCAATCGCCTGCAAGTTCAGAGGATCAGGCAAGTAATCGACAGGATTGGGTCAATGCTCGGGCAGGTTCTCGCCCACCGCCTGGCGGATACCCTCGAGCAACATCGTGAACGCCGGGTTGTCGTTGTGCTCGCGCCAGATCAGGTGCAGTTCGCTCTGTGCGCCTTCGCCCAGGTCGATATCGCGGAACACCACGTTCTTGAACACCACACTGCTGGCGCAACGCGGCACCAGGGCCAGGCCCATGCCGGCGTTGACCAGCGCAAGGATGGTCAGCGACGAGCCCAGCCACTGCACATACTGCGGCGCGACGCGGGCCGAGCGCAGCAGGCCGGTGAGCAATTCATTGAACGGCGGGTAGGCGGAATGGGCGTACATCAGGAACGGTTGCGCATCCAGGTCGTGCACGCTGACCGTCTCTGTCTGGGCCAGCCGATGACTGCTCGGCACCGCCAGCACAAATGGCTCGCGCACCAGGCATTCGGTGGCGTAGCCGGGCTCCAGCAGCGGCGCGCGCACGATGCCCAGGTCGATGCGCCGGGCGCGCAAGGCTTCATATTGCTGGTAGGTGTTCATCTCGGACAGGTCGATCTTGACGTGGGGCTGCTTGAGCCGCGCCTCGGCGATCACCTTGGGCAGAAACTCATACACCGCGCTGCCGACGAAACTGATGTTGACCGTACCGATATCGCCCTCGGCAAAGCGCCGCGCGGTGACAGCCGCCTGCTGGGCGCGCTCCAGCAGGTACTGCGCCTCGATGAAAAAGGCCCGGCCGGCGGCGTTCAGCGCGACGCTGCGGGTGGTGCGCACAAACAGCTCCACGCCCAGATGATGCTCGAGCAACTGGATCTGCCGGCTCAGCGGCGGCTGGGTCATGTTCAGGCGTTCAGCGGCGCGGCGAAAGTTCAGCTCGGTGGCCACGGTGGTGAAGCAGCGCAGTTGCGTCAATTCGAACATTGATCTAATTCCGGTATCAATCCAATGCCAGGTTAGATTAGACGGGAACAATGCCTGGCGTCCATCATCGAGCCGTCCCCAAAAAAATAATGAAAGGGAGTTGCCCGTGGATACCCTTCAAAATGCGCCGGACCCGAGCGTGCTTGCGCGCGCCGCCGCCAAGGTCAAGCGCCATGTGCTGCCGTTGTTCGTGGTGATGTTCATCGTCAACTACATCGACCGGGTCAATATCGGCTTCGTGCGCAGCCATCTGGAAACCGACCTGGGCATTGGCGCGGCGGCCTATGGCTTGGGCGCCGGGCTGTTTTTCATCGGTTATGCGATCTTCGAAGTGCCCTCCAACCTGCTGCTGCAACGCTACGGCGCGCGGGCCTGGTTGACGCGCATCATGTTCACCTGGGGCGCGGCCGCGATGGGCATGGCGTTCGTGCAGGGTGAAACCAGCTTCTACGTGTTGCGCTTTATCCTGGGCGCCGCCGAAGCCGGGTTCTTTCCCGGCATCATCTATTACTTCACCCAGTGGCTGCCGGCCAGCGAGCGCGGCAAGGCCATGGCGGTTTTCCTCAGTGGTTCGGCGATTGCCTCGGTGATCTCCGGGCCGGTGTCGGGCGCGTTGCTCAATGTCAGCGGGTTGAGCCTGCATGGCTGGCAATGGATGTTCCTGATCGAAGGCTTCGCCTCCATCGTGCTGTGCGGCTTCGTGTGGTTCTGGCTGCAGTCCCATCCGCACCAGGCCAAGTGGCTCAGTACCGCGGAAAAACACGCGCTGGTCAGTGCCATTGCGCTCGAGCAACAGGCGCGCGAGGCGAGCCGGGGCGTGCGGCCGTCGATGTTCAAACTGCTCGCCGATGCGCAGATCGCCCTGTTCTGCTTTATCTACTTTTCCATCGCCCTGACTATTTACGGCGCCACGTTCTGGCTGCCGAGCATGATCAAGAAAATGGGCGACCTGGGTGACTTCCAGGTGGGCCTGTTCAATTCCATTCCCTGGTTGATTTCCATCGTCGCCATGTACGGCTTCGCCTCGCTGGCCAGCAAGTGGAAGCACCAGCAGGCGTGGGTGTCGCTGATGCTGGTGATCGCCGCGTTCGGCATGTTCATGTCCACCACCGGCGGGCCGGTGTTTGCGTTCGTCGCCATCTGTTTTGCCGCCATCGGCTTCAAGGCCGCTTCGGCGCTGTTCTGGCCGATTCCCCAGGGGTACCTGGACGCGCGGGTCGCGGCGGCAGTGATTGCCTTGATCAATTCGGTCGGCAACCTGGGCGGTTTCGTGGCGCCCACTACGTTCGGTTTGCTGGAGCAGACCACGGGGTCGATCGAGGGCGGCCTCTACGGCCTGGCGGCCACTTCACTGGTGGCGGCGGTGCTGGTGTTTTTTGCCCGCACCGCACCGCGCGGCGGTACACCGTCCATTTCATCCACGGCACATCACACCGTGCGTTCAGGTCCACAGGGAGCCGTCTCTTGAAAATTGTCCGCGTCACCGTCACCCCGATTGCCTTTCGTGACCCGCCGCTGCTCAACGCCAGTGGCATCCACGAACCTTTCGCACTGCGCTCGATCATCGAGATTGAAAGCGACACCGGTTACATCGGCCTGGGCGAAAGCTATGGCGATGCGCCGGCACTGGCGATCCAGCAACAGGTCCAGCCACAGCTGATCGGGCTCGACCCGTTCAACCTCAATGGCCTGCGTGCTGTGGTCCAGGCCACCGTGGCGGCGTACAGACCGCAGAGCATTGCTGGTGCGGAGCTGGCGCCGGGCTCACATGCCAGCAAAGCCGTGAGCAATGCCTATTCGGCGTTCGAAGTGGCGTTTCTCGACCTGCAGGCGCATGCGCTGGATGTGCCGCTGGTGGACCTGCTCGGCGGGGCGATTCGTGACCGGATCCCGTTCAGCGCCTACCTGTTTTTCAAATACGCCGAACATATCGATTCGCCCTACAAACCCGACAGTTGGGGCGAGGCCCTGAGTGAAGTGCAGATCGTCGCCCAGGCCCGGCGCATGCTTGAAACCTACGGCTTCAAAAGCATCAAGCTCAAGGCCGGTGCGCTGGAGCCTGAGCACGAGGTGCGCTGCATCAAGGCGCTGAAAAAGGCGTTTCCGGGGGTGCCGCTGCGCATTGATCCGAACGGCAACTGGTCGTTGCACACCTCGATTCGCATGGCCGAACTGCTGGGCGACGACCTGCAATATTACGAAGACCCGACGCCCGGCCTGGACGGCATGGCCGAGTTGCACGCACGCACCGGCTTGCCCCTGGCGACCAATATGGTAGTGACCGACTTTGACGAGTTTCGCCGCAGCGTGGCGTTGAACAGCGTGCAGATCGTGCTCGCCGACCACCATTACTGGGGTGGCCTGCGCGATACCCAGGTGCTGGCGAAAATGTGCCACACCTTTGGCCTGGGCGTGTCGATGCACTCCAACTCGCACCTGGGCATCAGCCTGATGGCCATGGCCCATGTAGCGGCCGCGGTGCCCAACCTCGACTATGCCTGCGACACGCACTACCCGTGGCAGGAGCCGGACGAAGAAGTGATCAAGGGCGGCAAGGTGCCCATCGTCGACGGCTGCGTGAGCATCACCCGTGCGCCGGGGCTGGGGCTGGAGCTTGACCACGATCAGTTGGCCAAGCTGCATGACCAATACCTCAGTTGCGGCATCCGTCAGCGTGATGACGTGAAACAGATGCAGCGCTATCAACCGGACTGGAAAACGCTCAAGCCGCGTTTCTGAAGCAGGTCGCTTGCTTTGCCCGGTGACGCATCCGCGTGTGTCGCCGGGCTTTTTTTCCCTCAGTCGACGAATCGAAACCCGCCGGCCAACTGCGCCTTCAAAAAGCCCACCAGCGCACTCACCGACTTCGGCACATGGGGCGAGTACGGCCGGATCAGGTAGATCTCATCGGCAAACGCGCCCTTGAGCGTCCAACCTTTCAATACCTGCACCAGCTTGCCCTCGGCCAGCGCCGCGTGGGCGCTGAAGTCCGGCAGCAGGGCGATGCCCAAGTGGTTGAGCGCGGCGTCGCGCAGGGCTTCGCTGTTGTTGGTGGCGAAGCTGCCGGCGATGGGGACGGTCAGGCGTTCGATGTGCTGGCTGCCGCGTTCGAAGGTCCAGGCCGGCTGGTCGGTGCCGCGCGGGTAGAACAGACAGTTGTGCGCCGACAGCTCGCTCGGCGCGCCGGGTTCGCCATGGCGCTGCAGATACTCGCGGGTGGCGACCAGCACCGAGGCGGTGTCGCAGAGTTTCCAGGCCACATGGGTTTCGGGGATCTGGAAGCCATGGCGCACGGCCAGGTCGTAGCCTTCGGCGACCAGTGAACTCAAGGCGTCGGACACGTCCAGTTGAATGCGCACCTGCGGGTATTGCAGCAAGAATTGCGGCAGGTGCGGCACCAGTTGTTGCCGGGCGAACGCCACCGGGGCGGTCAGCCGCACCAGGCCACGGACTTCCCCGGCCTGGTCGCGCACCGAAGAAAAGCTGCGGGCGATGTGTTCATAGGCGCTGCGCACCTCGCGGGTCAACGACAGCCCCGCGTCGGTCAGCCGAACGCTGCGCGTGGTGCGTGTGACCAGCCGGGTGCCGGTGGCCTTTTCCAGGTCGGAAATACGCTGGCTCACCGCCGATTTGCTCACGCCCAGGCGCGTCGCGGCGGCGGTGTAGGTGCCTTGTTCTTCCAGCACCGACAGCCAGTGAATGTGGGTCCACAGCCCTTCGATCTCGGCTTTTTCCATGGGTGTATTGTTCGCCAGGTTGCACAATAAGTTCAGGATTCTGCTCTGGTTCGGAACAAAGCGAAAGCCTAAGGTGGGTGCCAACGCCAACTACCTGGAGCGCCTGCCATGTCCACTACCCTTGAGCACTACATCAACGACCAGCGCGTGAGCCGCGATGATCGCTATCAGGACGTCTACAACCCGGCCACCGGTGAAGTCACCGCGCGCGTGGCCCTGGCCAGCCGCCAGACCGTGGCCGAAGCCGTCGGCGCCGCCCAGGCCGCCTTCGCCGGCTGGGCCGACACCCCGCCGATCCGCCGCGCCCGTGTGCTGTTCCAATACCTGCACCTGCTGCGCGAACGCAAGGACGATCTGGCGCGCATCATCGTCGCCGAACACGGCAAGGTCTTTACCGATGCCCAGGGCGAAGTCGACCGTGGCATCGACATCCTCGAATTCGCCTGCGGCATTCCCAACCTGCTCAAGGGCGAACATTCCGACCAGGTTTCCCGTGGCATGGACAACTGGACCCTGCGCCAGCCCCTGGGCGTAGTGGCCGGCGTGACGCCGTTCAACTTCCCGGTGATGGTACCGATGTGGATGTACCCGATTGCCATTGCGGCGGGCAACACCTTCATCCTCAAGCCAAGCCCCACCGACCCGAGCGCCTCGTTGTTCATGGCCGAGTTGCTGCGCGAAGCGGGCTTGCCCAAGGGCGTGTTCAACGTGGTGCAGGGCGACAAGGAAGCGGTGGACGCGCTGATCGAACACCCGGACGTCAAGGCGGTGAGCTTTGTCGGTTCCACGCCGATTGCCCAATACATCTACGAGAGCGGCGCGCGCAACGGCAAGCGCGTGCAAGGCCTGGGCGGTGCGAAAAACCATATGGTGGTGATGCCCGACGCGGATATCGAGCGCACCGTCGATGCCCTGATGGGCGCCGCCTACGGCAGTGCCGGCGAGCGCTGCATGGCGATCTCGGTGGCGGTGCTGGTGGGGGATGTGGGTGACAAAGTGATTGCGGCCTTGACCGAACGCGCCAAGACCCTGCGCATCACCGATGGCCGCGATTTGAAAGCCGAAATGGGGCCGATTGTGTCGAAGGTGGCGCTGGAACGCATCCGTGGCTATATCGAGCAGGGCGTCCAAGCCGGTGCGCACTTGCTGCTCGATGGCCGTGACTACGTGCCCACCGAACCCGGCCTGGAAAAGGGCTTCTGGCTCGGCGCCACGCTGTTCGACCACGTGACCCGGGACATGAGCATCTACCGCGAAGAGATCTTCGGCCCGGTACTGGCCTGTGTGCGCGTCAACGACTTTGCCGAAGCCGTGAAGCTGGTCAACGACCACGAGTTCGGCAACGGCGTCAGCTGCTTCACCCGCGACGGCCACATCGCCCGCGAATTTGCGCGGCGCATCGAAGTGGGCATGGTCGGCATCAACGTACCGATCCCGGTGCCGATGGCCTGGCATGGGTTTGGTGGCTGGAAGAAGAGCCTGTTTGGCGACATGCATGCCTATGGCACCGAAGGCGTGCGTTTCTATACCAAGCAGAAGTCGATCATGCAGCGCTGGTCGGAGAGTATCGAGCAGGGCGCGGAGTTTGCGATGCCCGTGTCCAAGTAAAGTCTCACAGGCCCTGTAGATCCGAGTGTGGGAGGGGGCTTGCCCCCGATAGCGGAGTATCAGTCACCCTCGATGTGCCTGAAGCACTGCTATCGGGGGCAAGCCCCCTCCCACAGGTTTTACCGCATTCAGGCAGTGGGTTTTGTAGAGGTCAGGCACTCGATGGATCGATCCACCGTGGTCTTGGCAATTTCCAGCAGGTGCCACACTGCCAGGATTTTCGCCCGCTCGGGGCTTTGCAGCAGTTCGCCACAGTCCAGGGCGGTGGCGGAGGCGCTGTCGAGCAAACTGGCGGTGTAGAGCAGGGCGTCTTCGAAGCTCAGGTCTTCGTTGACCGAGTGGAAGCCCTGGGTGGGCAGGTAGTGGTCGATGGCGCGGTTGAACGCGGCGCGGTCTTTTGCGGGGTCAAACGGTGGATCTGGCTGGACTTTATTCATGCTGCAATTCCTCGTGTGGTTTGGTACCGACCCCCGGCGCGACTAAACGATGGGTGGCGGCTGTACGCAGGTTAGTCGACCGGCCACAAGGAAAATCCGGCGCACCCGGAGGTGCCCTGCGCACAGCCACCATAAAACTTGATGGACCATGCGCCTTGTGACATTCCGGGCGACTAAACCCGATCACTGAATTGGCAGTGACGGAACGCAGACTAGCCAGCGATTCCAGCAGGCACAAGGCGGCAGGGATTGTCTAGGAAACGTCCTGCAATTTAAAGGGACACGCCTTGCTGGCCCTTTAAAAACCATGACCAAATGCCACCAATCCCAAGTTTTGCAATGCAGACAAAATGTGGGAGGGAGCTTGCTCCCGATAGCGGTGGGTCAGTCAATATCCATTTATCTGACCCACCGCCATCGGGGGCAAGCCCCCTCCCACAGTTTGACCGCGTTCAGGCAGTGGATTTTGTACAGGTCCGGCACTCGATGGAGCGTGGTCCTGGCAACTTCCGGCCATGCCACCAACCTCACTGTTGGAATGCAGACCAATGTGGGAGGGGGCTTGCCCCCGATGGCTGAGTGTCAGTCACTAGTTTTTACCGCGTTCAGGCAGCGGGTTTTGTACAGGTCAGGCATTCGATGGAGCGATCTACCGTGGTCTTGGCAATTTCCAGTAAGTGCCATACCGCCAGGATCTTTGCCCGCTCGGGGCTTTGCAGCAGTTCGCCACAGTCCAGGGCGGTGGCGGAGGCGCTGTCGAGCAAACTGGCGGTGTAGAGCAGGGCGTCTTCGAAGCTCAGGTCTTCGTTGACCGAGTGGAAGCCCTGGGTGGGCAGGTAGTGGTCGATGGCGCGGTTGAAGGCGGCGCGGTCTTTTGCGGGATCGTGGGGTGGGTCGGGTAGGACTTTGTTCATGGTGTCTTTCCTGTCTGAATATCAAGGAGCTGACACGTTTCGCGACTAAACGAAGGTGGCGGCTGTACGCAGGTTAGTCGACCGGTCAGAACAGGAACCCGGCGCGCCCGAGGGCGCCCTGCGCACAGCCACCATGAAGCTTCATGGGACATGCGCCTGTTCAAATCCGGGCGACTAAACCCGATCACTGATGAGCAGTGACGGAGCGCAGACTAGCCAGCGATTCCAGCAGGCACAAGGCGGCAGGGATTGTCTAGGAAACGTCCTGCAATTTAAAGGGACACGCCTTGCTGGCCCTTTAAAAACCATGACCAAATGCCACTAACCCCGCCGATCCAACAGTGGAATGCGGGCAAGATGGGAGCTGGCTTGCCTGCGATAGCCTTGGGTATCTACACAACTTTCAAAGGCTGACAAATCTCCCTCCATATTAAACAATAAAGTATTCGACGGCTCGCCGCGTCTTCACTAACCGTTTTGATACTTCGTAAGTGTGGGTCGTAGAGGGGATGCGCTGCGAGTGCTTTTATGTCGACAGCAACTAAGCTGACAACTAAGCGCTCGGTTTAATTTGGCGTGCAATACCATTAAGTGCAGAAAAATAACGGCCCCGGCCCGCAACCCTCCTGTCTGGTAGTTGAGTAGCTAGCTTTCTAGTTGCTGATCGTTGATTGTAAGTGCCACTGTCTTTATATCAAGGATATAAATACAGTGATGGCCTTTGTAATCTAAATAATTCTTCACGTTGCGACAGCCAGGCTTCCATGTTAAACCTTGCTCCGCACGTTAAGGCCAACTCTGGCTCGCTCTTTTCAGTCAGCAGCAAGTTGCTGGCTGTCATGTGTTATTCAATCTTCGCTTGTCACTTAAGCGTCAGTAAAAGGACATCATCATGAAACACGCGAATCACACACCCACTCGCTGGACTCGGGCCGATGCGCTGAAAGTTAATGAGAATGACCCGACGACCACGCAGCCGTTAGTGCGTCCTGACTTTCCTGTCATGAGTGACACGGTATTTATCTGGGACACCATGCCATTGCGTGAACTCGATGGCACCGTGGTATCCGTCAATGGCTGGTCGGTGATCTTCACACTCACCGCCGACCGCCGTCCCCACGATCCGCAATTCATCAATGCCGACGGCCGCTACGACATCAAGCGCGACTGGGAAGATCGCCATGGCCATGCGCGTATCTGCTACTGGTACTCGCGCACCGGCAAGGACTGGATCTTCGGCGGTCGTGTCATGGCCGAAGGGGTTTCGCCGACCACCCGTGAATGGGCCGGTACACCAATCCTGCTCAATAACGCCGGTGATATCGACCTGTATTACACCTGTGTCACCCCCGGAGCGACGATTGCCAAAGTGCGCGGCCGGGTTGTCACCTCCGACAGCGGTGTGGAGCTGCAAGGCTTTAGCCAGGTCAAGTCGCTGTTCGACGCCGACGGCACCTATTACCAAACCGAAGCGCAGAACGCGACCTGGAACTTCCGCGATCCCAGCCCGTTTATCGACCCTGTGGATGGCAAGTTGTACATGGTGTTTGAAGGCAACGTCGCCGGCGAGCGCGGGACACATGAAGTGGGCCCCAATGAGCTGGGGTTGGTGCCACCGGGGCACGAGGACGTGGGCGGGGCGCGCTATCAGGTCGGCTGCATCGGCATTGCCGTCGCCAAGGACCTCAACGGTGACGAATGGGAGATCCTGCCGCCGCTGGTGACCGCCGTCGGCGTGAACGATCAAACCGAGCGGCCGCACTATGTGTTTCAGGACGGCAAGTATTACCTGTTCACCATCAGTCACAAATTCACCTACGCCGATGGCGTGACGGGGCCGGATGGCGTCTATGGGTTCGTCAGCGATCATCTGTTCGGCCCTTACACACCCATGAATGCCTCCGGGCTGGTGCTCGGCAACCCGCCTTCGCAGCCGTTCCAGACGTATTCGCACTGCGTGATGCCCAACGGCCTGGTAACGTCGTTTATCGACAGCGTGCCCACCAACGGCGATGACTACCGCATCGGCGGCACCGAAGCGCCCACCGTCAGGATCGTATTGAAGGGTGACCGCTCGTTTGTGCAGGAGGCTTATGACTATGGGTACATCCCCGCAATGCGTGATGTCGTGTTGAACCAGTGACTGTCTGACGGCAATTTATCAGCAGATAAAATGCTGCAAATGTGGGAGGGGGCTTGCCCCCGATAGCGGTGGGTCAGTCGACATTTACATTGACTGACCCACCGCCATCGGGAGCAGGCCCCCTCCCACTTTTTTTACTGCGCTCATCAAGTCCCCGCCCACCGGGCCGATACAAGCTCTAGCCCCCCGAGCGTTCCCGAGCTCGGGGCGTGCACGCCTGGTCATCTCAGGACAACGAATAACAATCAAAAAGGGGTAGCCATGACCATATTGCAGCGCGTGATCGGCGGATTTGCGGTGTTGGTGCTGTTGCTGCTGATCATGGCCGGGATCAGCTATCAGAACACGCAGTCCATCGGCAGTCGCTTGTCCATCATCACCGGCCAGTCGGCGCCGTTGAGCCGGGCCGCCAGTGAGCTCTACGTGCACATCCTGCGTGCCAACCAGGCGTTGCTGGCCATTCAGATCAGCACCGACCCCAAGCAGATCGAGGACGGCAAGCAGCCGTTCACCGAGAGCATTGCCCAGTTCACTCAGTTGCTCGACAGCACCGCGGCCTATACCGGCGAGCATGAGGCGCTGCGGGCCAACCTGGCGCAGCAGCGCCAGCAGGTCGCGGCCTACGCCGAGCAGGCGCAGGGGTTGATGACGTCCCACTTGCAGCATGTGCAGCAGTTGGCGCTGACACGCACACTGCAGGGCTACAGCAGTGCACAGGCGATGCAGCTGACCAGCTACTTGCGTGATTACATCGCACAGGCACGCACCGCCGGCGAGCCGCAGCAGGTGGCCGCCGCAGAAAAACTCCTGTTGGAAGTCAACAAATCCTACGATGGTTTCGCAGCCCACACCGTCACGCCCGCCATTGATAAACTACAGCGCGTGCTCAACCTGCAGGACGAAGTGATCAGCACCCGCGCCCAGGCCCTGACGGCGATTGACCCGAGAGTCGGGCGGATCGCCGGCGTCATGGTCAATCGCCTGCTTACGGACCTGACCGCCGCTGACGGCCTGTTCCAGGCCTATCAGGTGGAGGCCAAGCTCGCCGCGCAGGTTCAGCAACAGCGCACGGCGGTTGACGCGGCGCTCAAAGCCACCCTGGACCGGATTGCCGAGTTCGGCAGCCAGTCCCTGGAGGTCGCCAACCAGGCCAGTCACTCGGCCAATGCAACCA
Source organism: Pseudomonas orientalis (assembly GCF_001439815.1). GTDB lineage: Bacteria > Pseudomonadota > Gammaproteobacteria > Pseudomonadales > Pseudomonadaceae > Aquipseudomonas > Aquipseudomonas orientalis. Next base: position 27,761 of record NZ_JYLM01000003.1, read on the forward strand.
TCGGCACCAGCCGCAGCGTGCTGTTGATCGCCTGTGTGCTGGCGGTGCTGGCGGCGCTGGCGATTGGTACGTGGGTGGCCTTCAGCCTGCGGCGTCCGCTGGCGGCATTTCGCGACGTGCTCAAGACGCTCACTGCCGGGGACATGCGGGTCAGTTTCGATGTCAGCCGTAAAGATGAGTTCGGTGAGTTGGGCGGTTACCTGAACGAACTGACCAAGGCCCTGCAGACAACCTTCCGTGAATTGATCCGTTCTGCCGATGCGCTGGCCGTGACCGCCGGTAGCAACGCCTTGAACAGCGAGCAGACCACCCGTGTGGTGGATGAGCAGAAGGACCGTTTGCAATCGGCCGCCTCGGCCATGACGCAGATGGAAAGCACGGTCGAGGAGGTGGCTCGGCGCGCGCAGGACACCCGCCAGGCGGTGGACGACACCAGTGACCTCACGCACAAGGTGCAGGCGCGCGTGGCCGAGACCATCGTCAATATCCGTCAGCAGGCCGACCAGGTGAACAAAGCCACGCAGGTGACCGATGAGCTGCAGAAGTACGGGCAGAACATCGAAGGCATCGTGGTGGCCATTCGTACCATTGCCGAACAGACCAACCTGCTGGCCCTGAACGCGGCAATCGAAGCGGCCCGTGCCGGCGAGCAGGGGCGTGGGTTTGCGGTGGTGGCCGATGAAGTGCGGTCGCTGGCCAGCCGTACCCAGACCTCGACCAGCGAAATCCAGGACATGATCGGGCTCATGCAGGAAAAAATTCATTCGGTGGTGCAGGTCATGAACGAAAGCCAGGCGCAGTCCAGCCAATGCGTGTCCCTGGCCTCGGGCGCCGGTGACTTGTTGCTGTCCATGAGCGGCGCGGTCGACAGCATCCGCGACATGAATATCCAGATTGCCGCCGCCACCGTGCAGCAGAGCGCCACGGTGCAGGAAACCAGTCGGATGGTCATCCAGATCAACGATTCGGCCCAGCAGACGGCCGACGGCGCCGAACAGTCCGCCATCAGCAGCCAGGAGCTGTCGAACATGGCCAAAGTGCAGCGTGAGCTGCTCCATCATTTCAGCGTTTGAGCCGCAGGAGTCAGAACATGAAAGCATGGTTGATGCTCGCCCTGGGAGCGACGCTGTTCGTTCCGGGCTTCGCCCAGGCCGCCACCCCTTTGCTGGGTGTAGGCATGGCAAAGTATGACGATAACTTCCAGACCCTGCTGCGCAACGGGGTGCAGCAACAGGCCGGCGTCATGAACGCCAATATCTTTATGGAGAATGGCAAGGACAGCGTCGATTTGCAGATGCGCCAGTTCCGCAACCTGGTCAATTCCAAAGTGGATGCGATCATCATCGCGATGGTCGATGGCAAAAGTGCCGCGCAGATGATGCAGTTGGCTTCTGACGCCAAGATCCCGCTGGTGTTCGTCAACCGCAACCCGAACCCGGAAAAGTGGCCGGCGCAGACCGCGTTTGTCGGCTCCAACGAGCTGGAGTCGGGCACGTTGCAGATGGAAGAGCTGGCGCGCCGTGCCGGTTACAAAGGCAACGTGGTGATTCTGGTGGGCGACCCGGCCAACGCGTCCTCTTTGATGCGCACCGAAGACGTGGAAAAAGTCGTCGCCAAATACCCGGATATGAAAGTCGTACAGAAAAAGGTCGGTAACTGGGAACGTAGCCAGGCCGCCACGATTGTCATTGACTGGGTCAAGCAGGGTGTCGATTTTTCGATCATCGCGGCCAATAACGACGAAATGGCGATCGGCGCGATCATGGGGCTGGAAAAGGCCGGCAAGCAGGCCAAGGATTATTGGGTCGGCGGCATCGACGGTACACCGGACGGGTTGAAACTGATGGCCGAGGGCAAGATGGCGGTCAGCGTGTTCCAGGACGCCGCCGGCCAGGCCGCCGGCGCCGTGGACACCGCGCTGCGCCTGGTGCGCGGTGAGGTGCTGGAGTCTGCGGTGGTATGGGTGCCGTTCAAGCTGATCACGCCCGAGAATCGTCAGACGTTTGAATAGGGGCGATCCCACCTTGGAATGCGATCAACTGTGGGAGGGGGCTTGCCCCCGATAGCGGTGGGTCAGATAAATGAATGTTGACTGACCCAACGTCATCGGGGGCAAGCCCCCTCCCACAGGGTTATTCAGTGTTGGTAGGAAGTGGGTTCAGCGCCTTCCCGCCCGTGTACTCACATCCACCCACACCGCCAGCACCAGGATGCTGCCCTTGACGATCATCTGCCAGTAACTGTCCACGTCCAGCATCGACATGCCGTTATCCAGGCTGGTAATCACCAGTGCTCCGAGCAATGCGCCATACACCGTGCCCGAGCCGCCGCGCATCGAGGTGCCGCCGATAAAGCACGCGGCAATTGCGTCCAGTTCGCCCATGTTCCCCGCTGACGGTGAACCGGCGGCCAGGCGGGCGGTGTTGACCAGGCCGGCCAGCGCGCACATCACGCCCATGATGCCGAAGATCCACAGTTTCACCGCCTGCACGTTGATACCCGACAGCCGCGTCGCCTCCATATTGCTGCCCACCGCATACACCCGGCGGCCGAACACGGTCTGGCTGGTGACGTAGCTGAACACGCCGAGCAGCATCAGCAGCAGCAATACCGGCACCGGGATTCCGTCGTAGCTGTTGAGGGTGGTGACGAACCCGGCCAGCACTGCGCCGATCAGCACCACGCGCACCACGTCACGTACCAGCGAGTGCGCCGCCAGGCCATGCAGGGCGCGGTTGCGCCGTTGTTTCCAGGTGAGGAACAAGGTCAGAGCAAACAGCAGAACACCCAGGCCGATGCCCACGGTGTGCGGCAGATAGCCCTGGCCCACGTACACCAGCGACGGCGACACCGGCGCAATGGTGGTGCCGCCGGTAATCCCCAGCAGGATCCCGCGAAACGCCAGCATCCCGCCAAGGCCGACAATGAACGAAGGGATGCGCAGATACGCCGTCATATAGCCGTTGGCCAGGCCTATCATCAAACCGCACAACGCCACCAGGCTCAGGTTGGCCAGCAGCGGGATGTGATACACCACGTCCAGGATCGCCGCCAGCCCGCCGAGCAAGCCCAGCAATGAACCCACCGACAAGTCGATTTCGCCGCTGATGATCACCAGCACCATGCCGCACGCCAGTATCCCGGTGATGGACATCTGCCGCAGCAGGTTGGACAGGTTGCGCGGCGTGAGGAAGCCACCCTCGGTCTGCCAGCTGAAAAACAGCCAGATGAACGCGACGGCGATCACCAGGGCGAGCATTTTGTAGCGGGTGAAAAGCTGTTTGACCTGATTCATCTACGCGGTCTTCCGATCGTTATTATTGTGGCTGAGCGCAGCGGCGAGTACCTGTTCCTGGGTGAGCCCCTGATTGATGAAGTCGCCACGCAACTGGCCGTCGCCGATCACCAGCACGCGGTTCGACACGCCGAGCACTTCGGCGAGTTCCGACGACACCATGATGATCGCCACGCCTTCGGCCGCCAGCGCGCCCATCAGTTTGTAGATCTCGTACTTGGCGCCCACATCCACCCCGCGCGTGGGCTCATCCAGAATCAGTACCTTGGGCTTGGTCATCAGCATTTTTGCCAGCACGGCCTTTTGCTGGTTGCCACCTGAGAGGCTGGTAATCGGCAGAAACGGGCTGGCGGTTTTCAGGTGCATGCGGGCGATCTGTTGATCGATGCTGCCCAGTTCGGCTTCGGCGTCGATGCGGGTCAGGTGGGCATAGCTGTCGAGCACCGCCAGGGTGATGTTCTGGCCCACGCCCAGGTCGGGAATGATGCCCTGGCGCTTGCGGTCCTCGGGTACCATGCACAGCCCGGCGCGGATCGACTTGAGCGGTGTGCGCGTGTCGATCACCTTGCCTTCCAGCCACACTTCGCAGCTATAGCGCCCGGGGTAGGCGCCGAACAGTGCCGACACCAGCTCCGTGCGCCCGGCGCCGACCAGCCCGGCAATGCCGAGGATTTCGCCACGCCTGAGCACGAAGGAAACATCGTCAACGCGTTTGCGCCTGGGGTTGTCGACGTCGTAGCAGGTGACGTTGCGCGCCTCGAACATCACCTCGCCCACCTCATGGGGTTCGGTGGGGTAGAGGTTGCTCATCTCGCGGCCGACCATCTGGGTGATGATCTGCGCAATGTCCATGTCGGCCATGGCGGTGGTTGCGATGTGCTTGCCGTCACGAATCACGGCGATGGTGTCGCACACGGCCGCCACTTCATCGAGCTTGTGCGAGATGTACACGCAGGCCACACCCTTGGCCTTGAGGTCGCGGATGATGTCGAGCAATACCTCGATTTCCGAGCGGGTCAGGGCCGAGGAGGGCTCGTCCAGGATCAGCAGCCGCGCCTGCTTGTTCAAGGCCTTGGCGATCTCCACCAACTGCTGGTAGCCACCGCCGTACTGCGACACCGGCAGCGCCACATTCATGTCCGGCACCTTGAGTTCACGCATCAACGCCTCGGCGCGGTGCAGCATCGCCGGGTAATTCATACGCCCACCGGGCAGGGTCAGCTCGTGGCCCATGAAGATGTTCTCGGCCACCGACAGGTCGGGCACCAGGGTCAGTTCCTGGTGGATGATGACGATGCCGGCGGCTTCGGTTTCGCTGATCGACTGGGCCCTGAGCGGCTGCCCGTCCCAGAGGATTTCGCCCTCCCAGGTGCCGTACGGGTAGACCGCCGACAGCACCTTCATCAAGGTGGATTTGCCGGCGCCGTTTTCGCCGCACAACCCGACGCACTCGCCGGGCCGTACCTTGATGTCGATGCCGTTGAGGGCGTTGACACCGCCAAAGCTTTTGACGATGCCGTTCATTTGCAGCAGGTAGTCGGACATGGGAAAGGCTCACACAAAAAGGCTGACCCCCACCCCTGTAGGAGCGAGCTTGCTCGTGAAAAACGTCAACGATAATGCGCGCTTCCTGGATAAACGCGGCGCTCTCGGGTTTTTCGCGAGCAAGCTCGCTCCTACAGGGAGCGAGGTTTTATCGAGGCCATCATCATTGCCCGGCGATCTGCTCTTTGGTGTAGAACCCGTCCTTCTCCAGCACGTCGATATTGGCCTTGGTCAGCGGCGTCGGGGTGAGCAGGATGGTGTCGACCTGCTTGCTGCCATTGTCGTACTGCGAGCTGTAGGTGGGTTTTTCATTGCGCGCCAACTGCACCGAGAGTTTGGCCGCCTCGGTGGCGATCAGCTTGAGCGGCTTGTAGACGGTCATGGTCTGGGTGCCGTCGATCACGCGCTTGATCGCCGCGAGGTCCGCGTCCTGGCCGGAAATCGGCACCTTGCCCGCCAGTTTCTGCGCGGCCAGGGCCTGGATCGCACCGCCGGCGGTGGCGTCGTTGGAGGCGACGATGGCGTCGATCTTGTTGTTGTTCCGGGTCAGGGCGTTTTCGACGATGCTCAGGGCTTCGGTGGGGTTCCACTCTTTCACCCATTGCTGGCCGACAATCTTGATGTCGCCCTTGTCGATGGCCGGTTGCAGCACCTTCATCTGGCCTTCGCGCAGCACCTTGGCGTTGTTGTCGGTGGGCGCGCCGCCGAGCAGGAAGTAATTGCCCTTGGGCGCGGCTTGCAGCACGCCGCTGGCCTGCATCTCGCCGACTTTTTCGTTATCGAAGGAGATGTAGGCGTCGATGTCCGCATTGAGGATCAGGCGGTCATAGGAGACCACCTTGATTCCGGCCTTCTTCGCTTCGGCCACCGCGTTGGTGAGCACCGTGGCATTGAACGGCACGATCACGATCACATCGACGCCCCGGGAGATCAGGTTTTCGATCTGGGAGATTTGCTTCTGCTCGTTGGCATCAGCGGACTGCACGAACACCTTGGCATCGAGTTTTTCCGCCGCGGCGACGAAGTAGTCGCGGTCACGGGACCAGCGCTCCAGGCGCAGGTCGTCGATGGAGAAACCGATTTTCGGGTGAGCCGAATCGGCCATCACCGGCAGGGCGAGCAGGGCCAGGGCAGTGGCGAGCAGCGTACGTTTGAATGACTTCATGGTGGTGCGTCCTTTTATTGTTGTTGGAAAAGACACAGCGTGGTGCGGGTTCAACTGTAGAGCGTCATTCGACGCCCGGTGCAAAGATTTGTCGCGCAAATGTCACTGCCCTTGTAGGAGCGAGCTTGCTCGCGAAGAACGTCAACGATAACGCGAGACACCGGGTTAACCGTGTCGTTCTGGCGTTCTTCGCGAGCAAGCTCGCTCCTACAGAGGGGCGTCAGGTGTAGATAAACCGATTCACGATACCTTCCAGCATCTCCTGCCGACCGCTCACGGCCTGCGGGTCCAGTTCGTTGGCAAACGCATGCTCGGCCAGGGATTGCAGGCTGAACTCGCCTGCCAGTACGGCTTTGCCCAGCGGCTGCTGCCAGCCGGCGTAGCGCTGGTCCTTGAACTGTTGCAGCCGGTCGTTCTGCACCATGGCGGCCGCGCGTTCCAGGGCCAGGGCCAACACATCCATCGCCGCGACGTGGCCGTGAAACAGGTCCACATCGTCCAGGCTCTGGCGGCGCACCTTGGAATCGAAATTGTAGCCGCCGTTCCTGAATCCGCCGGCCTTTAGGATTTCATAGGTGGCCAGGGTCATTTCCTCGACGCTGTTGGGGAACTGGTCGGTGTCCCAGCCGTTCTGCGGGTCGCCACGGTTGGCGTCGATGCTGCCGAAGATCCCCAGGGACACGGCGGTGGCAATCTCATGGTGAAAGCTGTGCCCGGCCAGCGTCGCATGGTTGGCCTCGATATTGACCTTGATCTCGTGCTCCAGGCCGTACTCATGGAGGAAGCCGAACACCGTGGCGCTGTCGTAATCGTACTGGTGCTTGGTCGGCTCCTGGGGCTTGGGCTCGATCAGCAGGTCGCCGGTAAAGCCGATCTTGTGCTTGTGCTCCACCACCATGCGCATGAACCGGCCGAGCTGTTCACGTTCGCGCTTGAGGTCGGTGTTGAGCAGGGTTTCATAGCCTTCGCGGCCACCCCACAGCACATAGTTGGAACCCTTGAGCCGCAGCGTGGCGTTCATCGCGCTGAACACCTGGGCAGCGGCGTAGGCGAACACCTCAGGGTCGGGGTTGCTCGCGGCGCCGGCGGCAAAACGCGGGTTGCTGAAGCAATTGGCGGTGCCCCACAGCAGCTTGATGCCGGTCTGTTCCTGATGACGCTCCAGGTGATCGACCATCTGCGCAAAGTGGTTGCGGTACTCCTTGAGCGAACTGCCTTCGGGCGCCACGTCGGTGTCGTGAAAACTGTAGTAGTCGATACCCAGCTTGGAGAAAAACTCAAAGGCCGCCTCCGCCTTGCCGATGGCCAACTCCATCGGATCGCCGCTGCGCTGCCACGGACGCTTGAAGGTGCCCACCCCAAACATATCCGCCCCCGGCCACACAAAGGTGTGCCAGTAACAGGCGGCCATGCGCAGGTGCTCGCGCATGGGCTTGCCGAGGATCAGCTTGTTGGCGTCGTAGTGACGAAAGGCGAGGGGAGCGTCGCTGGCAGGGCCTTCGAAGCGAACCTGCTCGACACCGGGGAAGTACGGCATGGCGTTTTCCTTATTGTTCTTGGCGGTGTCTGGATACTAGCAATGGCACCGGGGCTGCTGATTATGAAAATCACCAAGGGGTGGTGCGATTTTGTGCAGTCGGGTCTAACCTGTCTCAACCGGCCCCAGGACAAAAACAATGAAAACCCTACCGCCCGTGCACCGCATCGCCTTGCTCTTCAACGGCAGCAAAATCTACGACCGTGGCATCATCGCCGGCATCGGCAATTACCTGAGCAGCACCCGCGCGTCCTGGGATTTGTTCCTGGAGGAGGATTTTCTCTGTCGCCTGCGCGGCATCGAGCGTTGGCAGGGCGACGGGATCATTGCCGACTTCGACGACCCGCTGATCGGCGAGGCGTTGGCCGGCAGTCGAATACCGGTGGTGGCGGTGGGCGGGTCGTATGCGGACGTCAGCCTGTACCCCAAGGGCATTCCCTATGTGGCGACCGATAACCATGCCCTGATGAAGCTGGCCTACGAGCACCTGATCGAGGCGGGGTTGACGCGGTTTGCCTGTTTCAGCCTGCCCGAAGCCCAGGCCAATCGCTGGGCCCAGGAGCGTGAGAAGGCGTTTCGCGGGTTGATGCAGCGCGATGGTTTGCAGGTGGAGATCTATCGCGGCCTGGGGACCAGCGCGCCGTTGTGGGACAGCGCGGTAGAGCAGCAGATTGCCTGGCTGCACAGCCTGCCCAAGCCCATCGGCATTATCGCGGTGACCGACGCCCGTGCCCGGCAGCTGTTGCAGGCCTGCCTGACAGCGGGCATTGCGGTGCCGGAAGAGGTGGCGTTGATCGGCATCGACAACGACCCGCTGACCCGCACGCTGACGCGGGTGCCGCTCAGTTCGGTGATCCAGGGCACCGAAACCATGGGCCGCACCGCCGCCGCGCTGCTGCACCAGATGTTGCATGGCAAGCCCTGTGCCGGCACGCAGGTGCTGGTGCCGCCGGACGCGATCAACGTGCAGGCCTCCAGCCTGCATCAACCGTTGGGCAACCCTTATGTGATGCAGGCGCTGCTGTTTATCCGCCAGTACGCCTGCCAGGGCATCAAGACCGCCCAGGTGGCGGCGTATGTCGGGGTGTCGCGTTCATCGTTGGAGTCGCACTTTCGCAAGGTGCGCGGCTGCAGCGTGCATGACGAGATCCTGCGCTTCAAACTTGCCGCCGCCGCCAAGGGCCTGGAAAACCAGGCCCTTGCGATTGCCGATATTGCGCAGACCTGCGGGTTCACCTCGGCGCAATACCTGCACACGGTGTTTCGCCGCGAGTTCGGGTGTACGCCCAGGCAGTACCAGCAGGGCGCGGCCTAGAGCAGGCGCCCAAGGGACGTATGAGCAGCAGGGTTCATGCGGGATTTTCCAGGCACAAAAGCGCGGTGCGGGCGCACCGCGCTGACAAGGGGTTGTTACGGCAGGGCGTAGGCGATCACGTAGTCGCCACGGTCGCTGGACTGGCGCGCACCGCCGGCGGTGACGACGATGTACTGCTTGCCGGTTTTCGGTGATACGTAGGTCATCGGGCCGCCCTGGCTGCCGACCGGCAGGCGGGCTTTCCAGATTTCATCACCGTTGCCGCTGTTGAAGGCGCGCAGGTAGAAGTCCTGGGTGCCGGCGATAAAGATCAGGCCACCTTGGGTCGACAGCGTACCGCCGAGGGTCGGAAGGCCCACCTTGATCGGCAGGTGCATGCGGATGCCCAGAGGGCCGGTGTCTTCGACGGTGCCCACCGGCACTTGCCAGGCGATTTTTTGCGTCTTCATGTCGATGGCGGTCAAGGTGCCGAACGGCGGCGCCTGGCACGGAATGCCGGCCACCGACAGGAAGCGGTTCTTGTTCACCGCATACGGCGTGCCCTTGAGCGGCACGGCGCCCATGCCGGTGTTCAGCGCTTCGCCACCGGAGGCGGCCAGGGCCTTGTTCTGCGACGGCACCATCTGGATCCACAGGCCCAGGCGCATGTCGTTGACGAAGATAAAACCGTGCACCGGGTCGGTGGAAATACTGCCCCAGTTCATGCCGCCCAGGGAACCCGGGAAGCTCAGGGATTTATCGGTGCCCGGCGCGGTGTACAGGCCGTCGTAGCGCATGCCCTTGAAGTCGATGCGGCACAGCAATTGGTCATACGGCGTGGCGCCCCACATGTCCGATTCGGTCAGGGTTTGCGCGCCGATCTGCGGCATGCCCAGGGATTTGGGCTGGGTAGGGGAGTACGGCTCGTTGGGAATGTTCGCGGCTTTGACCGGCACTTCCTGCACGTCGGTCAACGGCTTGCCGGTGGCGCGGTCGAGTACATAGAGCTGCCCGGCCTTGGTGCCGATCACCACGGCGGGCACCGCCTTGGCGCTGCCCGGCGGGGTGAAATCGATCAGGCTGGGCTGCATCGGCAGATCGAAGTCCCACAGGTCATTGTGGACCGTCTGGTACACCCATTTCTCTGCACCGGTGGAGGCGTCCAGCGCCAGTACCGAAGCACCGTATTTATGATTGAGCCGGGTACGCTCCACGCCATAGATGTCGGTGGACGAGCTGCCCATTGGCAGGAAGACCGTGTTCATCAGCGGGTCGTAGGACATCGGCGCCCAGCTGTTCGGGGTGCTGCGCACGTAGGTGCCGCCATCGGCCGGCGCTTGTCTGTCTTCAGGGTTGCCGGGGTCGAAGGCCCAGCGCATCTGGCCGCTGATCACATCGAAACCACGGATCACGCCGCCGGGCATATCGGTTTGCACGTTGTCCGCGACGCGACCGCCCACCACAACGGTGGTACCGGCAATCAGCGGCGCCGAGGACAGTTGGTAGTAACTGTCCGGCACATTCCCCAGGCCGGCCTTCAAATCCACCTGGCCGTGGGTGCCGAAGTCTTCGCAGAATTGGCCGGTGTCGGCATCCACGGCGATCAGGCGCGCATCGATGGTGTTGGTCAGCAGGCGACGCTGGCATTGCGCACCGGCAGGAACGCTGGCGGCAAGGATCGGCGAGCTGCCTTGTTGGGTCGGCTGGGCAATCGGCGCAGTGGCGTCGAAATACGCCATGCCACGGCAACGCTGCCAAACCGCCGATTGGGCGTTGACCTGGTTCTTCCACAGTTCCTTGCCCGTGTCGGCGTCGAGCGCGATGAGGTTGTTGTGCGGGGTGCAGATGAACACTTTGTTGCCGATCTGCAGGGGCGTCAGCTGGTCCTCGGCACCGTTGCCGTCGCTTATCGCCACGTCACCGGTGTGGTAGGTCCAGGCGACCTTGAGCTTGTCGATGTTGTCGCGATTGATCTGGTCCAGCGCGGCGAAGCGGCTGCCGCCTTCGGTGTTGCCGTAGTGCGCCCAGTCTTTCTGGGCATCGGCCGCAGCCACCGGGGTGATGCCGGGGCCGGCTCCGGTCGGCGCGACGCTAGGGTGAGCGACGAACATATTGCCCGCCGCCACCGCCACGCCCAGCGCCAGCACGACGGCGACGCCGTACGCAGCACGCGCCGGTTTGCCGACCAGCAGCGGATACACCAGCGCGACCACGATACCGATCACCGCAAACATGAACAGGCGCGAGAACAGCGGCCAGTACACCAGGCCCACGTCCGCGACGGCCCATACGGCCGTGCCGACCAGGAACGCGGCGAACAGCCAGGCCCCCGCCGGGTTGCGCCGGGCAATCAGCAGCCCGGCAATGACCATGGCCACGCCACCGATCAGGAAGTACCAGGAACCTCCCAGGCTGATCAGTTTGGCGCCGCCGACGGCGAGCGCAAGGCCGAGCAGGGCGATGATCACGCCCAGGCCCAGGAGTAGGATTTTAGAGACGCCAGCGGCGCGCGATGCTCGTTTCATGTCGAAAGGACTCGAGTGAGAGAGGGCAAGGCCTAATGCCAGTCAGTTAAGCGAACGAAATGCTTAAAGCAGCGAAGATCCCCTGTGGGAGGGGGCTTGCCCCCGATGACGTCGGCCCAGCAAACACTGATGTTGGTTGACCCACCGCTATCGGGGGCAAGTCGAATCGTCGCACCGCCCCTCCCACAGGGATCGGCGCTAACTGACTGGCATTAGGGCAAGGCCGTGATTTTAGCAATATAAGTAACTGGTTAGTACATTTTGTCGCAGGGCGATGATTTCAGCGCATCGCGGACAGCCGGCGCGGCATGAAACATTTATTAATAATTAACCCGCTTTTGTGGTTGTACGACGTCGTATCAACTGTGTTCGACTATCAGCGCTCTCACAAAAAAAATAACGGAGACTCTCCCCTATGACCGGTTTTCCTTCCGTCGAAGGCAAGGCTGCGGCGCCTGCGCCCGGCCATGTCGTACGACTTCTAAAGCTGCTCGGCCCCGGCGTTATCGCGGTACTGTCCTGGCTGGGCGCAGGCGATCTGATTACCTCCTCCGTTGCCGGCGCCAACTACGGCTACGCCATGATGTGGGTGCTCGCCGTATCGCTGCTGCTCAGGTACCTGATCGTCAACATCATTGCGCGGTTCCAGCTGTGCAATAACCAGGGCATGACCATCCTTCAGGGCTATGCCCAGTTGAACCCGTTTTTCGCCTGGTTCCTGCTGGTGTATGCGCTGCTGATGGGGCATTTGATGAATGCCTACATGATCAAGGGCGCGGGTGAAGCGCTGGCCATGCTGTTCAAGACCGACTATGCGCTGCTGTGCTCGGTGGCCGTGGTGCTGGCGGTGTGGCTGCTGGTGGGACGCAATATCTATTCGATGATTGAAGGCGTGATGAAGGGCCTGCTGGCGATCATGACCCTGGCGTTCATTGCCTTGGCGGTGATGTCCGGGCCGGACATGGCGGGCATTGTCAGAGGCACGATCGGTTTCAGCATTCCGCCGGATGAGGGCGTGCACGGGGCGTTGCTGGTGGCGGTGTCGGTAATCGGCGCGGTGGCGGGCTCGATCGCCAACTTCGTGCACCCCTATGTGATGCGCCAGAAGGGCTGGATCGGCCCGCAGCACAAGCGTATCCAGCGTAACGACCTGTTGTTTGCGGTGTTTGTCGGCATCGTGATCAACCTGGCGATCTGGATAGTCGGCGCCGAGATCCTGCGGCCCAACGGCATTGAAGTGAAGACCCTGGGCGATCTGGGCAAGGCGCTGGAACTCTTCTTCGGCCCGATCGGCTGGTACATCTTCTTTATCGGTGTGTTCGCCACGCTGTTCGCCAGCATCTCGGGCAAGACCACGGCCTTTCCGATGCTGATCACCGATGCGTTCCAGCACGTGCGCCCCGGACGCCGGGAACGCTACGGCAAAGAGTTCCACCATGACCCGATGCACAAGTGGTTCATGCTGTTCATCCTGGTGACACCCCTGATCTGGTCGCTGCCGGGCATGCCGGACTTCGTCACCCTGACCATCGGCGTCAGCGCGTTGAACATCATTGGCCTGCCGGTGATTTCCCTCGGCTTGCTGATCATGTCCAACCAAAAGTCGCTGCTCGGCAAGGAGTACCGCAATAACCTGTTCGAGAACATTGCGTTGCTCTTCGCCACGGGGCTGGCGTTGTGGGTCGCGTTCCAGTTGGGCGTCGAGCTGTTCAACTGATCACCCGGTCGTGCAGGCGTCGCATCGGCTTGATGCGACGCCTGCGGGCGATCAACGAAACGCCGGCACTACCTGTTCGATAAACAGTGCCAAAGACTTCTTCTTCTCGGCATGGGGCAGGCTGTTGTCGCACCAGAAGCTGAACTCATCCACGCCCAGTTCCTGGTAGTAGCGGATGCGCGGGATGATTTCTTCTGCGGTGCCGATCATCGCGGTTTTGTGCAGGCTTTCCAGTTCGAATTCCGGGCGTGCGGCGAACTTCTCTTCCGGGCTTGGCTCAAGGAAGCCGTTGACCGGCACGCTCTTGTTGCCGAACCAGGCGTCGAAGGTGCGATAGAACTTCGAGATCGCCCTGGCCCCGACTTCCCAGCCTTGCGGGTCATCGGCGGCGTGCACATGGGTGTGACGCAGCACCATCAGTTGCGGGCGCGGCACGCCAGGGTTGTTGTCCAGGGCGGCCTGGAACTTGTTCTTGAGGTCCAGGACTTCTTCGTCGCCCTTCATCAGCGGCGTGACCATTACGTTGCAGCCATTGGCGACTGCGAAATTGTGCGAGTCGGGGTCGCGGGCGGCGATCCACATCGGTGGGCTGGGCTGCTGGATTGGCTTGGGCACGCTGGTGGAGGTGGGGAATTTCCAGATATCGCCGTCGTGGGCGTAGTCGCCTTTCCACAGGGCGCGCACCACCGGCACCATCTCACGCAGGGCCTGGCCGCCGCTGGAGGCTGGCATGCCGCCGGCCATGCGGTCGAATTCGATCTGGTAAGCGCCACGGGCCAGGCCCACTTCCATGCGCCCGTTGCTGATCACGTCGAGCAACGCGCATTCGCCCGCCACCCGCAACGGGTGCCAGAACGGCGCGATGATGGTGCCGGCGCCCAGGTGGATAGTGGTGGTCTTGGCCGCGAGGTAAGCCAGCAGCGGCATCGGGCTTGGCGATATGGTGTATTCCATCGCGTGGTGTTCGCCAATCCACACGGTGCTGAAACCACCGGCTTCGGCCATCAGGGTCAGTTCGGTCAAGTCTTCGAACAACTGACGGTGGCTGACGCTTTCATCCCAGCGTTCCATGTGTACGAACAGCGAAAATTTCATGACGCGTACCTCGGATCTATTGTTGTTTTCCGCAAAAAACGGGTTCAGCGGGGTATCAGGCAGGCACCGGCAGGGTACCCATCTTGCCGTGGCAATACACCAGGGGCCCGTTCGGCTGCGCAGGCACGATCAGGTTCTTGACCGAGCCCACCATGATGGCGTGGTCGCCGCCTTCGTATTCGCGCCACAACTCGCATTCGATGACCGCCGTGGCGTTGGCCAGGATCGGATTGCCCAATGCACTCAGGGTCCACTCGATGCCCTGGGCCTTGTCCTTGCCTTTGCGCGCAAAGGCGTAGGCTTCGCTTTGCTGCCCGCCGGACAGCACATGGATGGCGAAGCGCTTGTTCCTGATCAGCACGGGGTAGGAGTCGGAGCTGTAGTTGGGGCAGAAGAGCACCAGGGCCGGGTCCATGGACAGCGAGCTGAACGCGCTGGCGGTGAGGCCGACGATTTGCCCGTCGTCATCGAGCGTGGTGATTACGGTGACCCCGGACGGAAACGAGCCCATCACTTGTTTGTAGATGGCGGCATCAATCATGGATGGTCCTCTGGTATGAGCGATTTTCTTAAATTTGTAGGTCTGATGGTATACCGTAATACAGGAGTTGCAAGGGCTTTTTTGAGCGGGCGATAAACGTGCCCAGAACCCGCCAAGACCCTCTGCTACGGGGATTTTTACCCTGATAGCGGGCTTTATCGAGTCGCAATTTTCGGATCAGGGACGGGCTGAAACAGCGGATCAGTCTTGTTAAAAGCTTGGAATACCATAATATGGTGTTCATCTGAGGGGCGGCCATGGCGCTCTCCTCGGTTGGCGTCAAACAACTATAAGATCAGACAAACGCGAGTTATTCCTATGCCTCAGATGTCCCGGCAAGACCCCCTGATCGAGCATCACACGGTCGATTACGTCCCCCTCGCAGAGCGCCACGGGAAGGCCCGCGACCTGTTCACGTTGTGGTTCAGCACCAATATCGCGCCGCTGCCCATCGTCACCGGCGCGATGGTGGCCCAGGTGTTTCACCTCAACCTGATGTGGGGGCTGTTGGCGATTGCCCTCGGGCATCTGCTGGGCGGTGTGGTGATTGCCCTTGCCTCGGCCCAGGGCCCGCGCATGGGCATCCCGCAGATGGTGCAGAGCCGCGGTCAGTTCGGGCGCTACGGCGCGCTGCTGATCGTGTTTTTCGCGGCGCTGATCTACATCGGTTTTTTCATTTCCAATATCGTGCTGGCCGGCAAATCCATCGTCGGTATCGTGCCCTCGATGCCGGTGCCGGCGAGCATCCTGATCGGCGCCCTCAGCGCGACGGCCATCGGCGTGATCGGTTACCGCTTTATCCATACCTTGAACCGCATCGGCACCTGGGTGATGGGCAGCGCGTTGCTCGCCGGTTTTGCCTACATCTTTGCCCATGACCTGCCAGCGGACTTCCTCACCCGTGGCGGCTTCAACGCCGCCGGCTGGCTGGCCACAGTGTCGCTGGGGGTGATCTGGCAGATCAGCTTCTCGCCCTACACCAGCGACTATTCGCGCTACCTGCCGGCGGACATCGGCATCACCCGGCCGTTTATCGCCACCTACCTGGGCGCGACGCTGGGCACCATCCTGTCGTTCGCCTTCGGCCTGGTGGCGGCCCTGGCCACACCGGAAGGCACCGAAGCCATGGTCGCGGTCAAACAAGCCACCGGCGCGCTGGGGCCGGTCCTGATGGTGCTGTTTTTGCTCAATATCATCAGCCACAACGCCCTGAACCTGTACGGCGCGGTGCTCTCGATCATCACCTCGATCCAGACCTTCGCCAGCCGCTGGACCCCCAGCATCAAGGTGCGCGTGGTGCTGTCAGGCGTGATCCTCGCCGGCTGCTGCTTGGTGGCGCTGGGTGCGTCGGCGGACTTCATCGCGCAATTCATCGGGCTGATCCTCGCGCTGCTGCTGGTGCTGGTGCCGTGGGCGTCGATCAACCTGATCGATTTCTACCTCATCAAGCGCGGGGTGTATGACATTGCCTCGATTTTCCAGGCGGATGGCGGGGTGTATGGGCGGTTCAACCTGCATGCGATCGTCGCGTATTTCATCGGGATTATCGTGCAACTGCCGTTTGCCAATACGTCGTTGTACGTGGGGCCGTGGGCCAACCTGGTGGAAGGCGCGGATTTGTCGTGGCTGGTGGGGTTGGTGGTGACGTGTCCGTTGTATTACTGCCTGGCGACGCGTGGGCAGGCGCAGAAGGTCAGGGCGGTGAAGCTGGGTTACACCGACTAGACCCAATTGGCTCAAGTGCCCGGCCAGTGCCGTAATGCTGTTCAGTTAAGCGTATATCGCCCTCTGTAGGAGCGAGCTTGCTCGCGAAAAACGTCAACATTAACGCGTGCTTCCTGAATGAACGCGACGCCTGTGCGTTTTTCGCGAGCAAGCTCGCTCCTACAAAAGGCCTTAACTGAACGGCATTACGGCCAGTGCCGGGCATTTTTGTATCCTCGATAAAAACAAAAAAAGGCCGCTACGACCCGACGTCGTAGCGACCCGAAGGTGATGCATTCGTCAGGTGTCAGTGCGCTCCGGCCGCCTTGTTCAAATCACTCTCCGTCCACTGCGTATACACACATGCATCCGCCGTGGCCCAGCGCACCCGCACCGGGTCGCCGGCCTTGAGCGGCATGCCCGCCGCCGAGAGCGCCTTGACCGTCATCGACGTACCGCCCAGGGTCTTCACCGCGCAGGTCTGGCTCTCGCCCAGAAACAGCACCTCGCCGACAATCGCCGAGACCTCATTCCAGCCCGCCGCCAACGGTTGCTCTGCAGCCTGTTCGACGCTCAGCGCCAAGGCCTTTTCCGGGCGCACCATCAGCAATACATCCTGCTCGGTGTGCAGCCCGCTGGTCAGGCGGATCGACAGCGACTGGCCTTCGAACGACGCCGCCGCATTGCCCTGGGCCTTGAGCTTGAGGAAGTTTGAGTTGCCGAGGAACGACGCCACGAACGCGTTCGGCGGGTTCTGGTACAGGTCGAAACCGCTGCCCAGGCCGACAATCTTGCCGTGGCTGAAAATCGCGATGCGCTGGGACAGGCGCATGGCTTCTTCCTGGTCGTGGGTCACGTAGACGATGGTGATGCCCAGGCGCCGATGCAACTGGCGCAGTTCGTCCTGCAGGTCTTCACGCAGTTTCTTGTCGAGGGCGCCCAGGGGTTCGTCCATCAGCAGGATGCGCGGCTCGTACACCAGCGCGCGGGCGATGGCGACGCGTTGTTGCTGGCCGCCGGAGAGTTGCGAAGGGCGGCGATGCGCAAATTGCTCAAGCTGTACCAGCTTGAGCATGGCGTCGACGCGTTTCTCGCGTTCGGCGCCGGCCAGTTTGCGGATGGCCAGGGGGAAGGCGATGTTGTCGCGCACCGACAAATGCGGGAACAGCGAGTAGCGCTGGAACACCATGCCAATGTCGCGCTTGTGCGGCGGCACGTTGACCAGGGATTGGCCGCTGACCAGGATCTCGCCGCTGCTCGGCGTTTCGAAACCGGCGAGCATCGACAGGGTGGTGCTTTTGCCCGAGCCGCTGGAACCGAGGAACGTGAGGAACTCGCCGTCCTTGATGTCCAGGGAGATGTCGTCCACGGCGGCAAAGTCGCCGTAGTACTTGTTCAGGTTGCGCAGGCTGACCAGGGGTTGGCCAGGGTTGCGCACATCTTGGATCACTGCACTCATGTTCTACTCCTGGGCGCTTAGGCGCTGGTTTCAGTGCGCCTACGAAGGGCGGCGGCAATCACCATGACCAGCACCGAGAGGCCGATCAGCAACGTCGAGGCGACGGCGATCACAGGCGTCAGGTCCTGGCGTAGGGTGGTCCACATTTTGACGGGAAGGGTTTGCAGGGTCGGGCTGGCCATCATCACGCTGAGCACCACTTCGTCCCAGGAGACAAGAAAGGCGAACAGCGCACCGGCCACCATGCCTGGGCGAATCGCCGGGAAGGTCACCTTGAACACCGCCTGCAAGCGCGAGGCACCGCAGATCACCGCGGCGTCTTCAATCGACTGGTCGAACAGCTTCAGCGAGTTGATGATCGAGATGATGGTGAACGGCAGCGCGACAATCACATGGCTGACCACAAAGGCGAACATCGTGCCGGTGTAGCCGAGCTTGAGGAACAGCGCGTACACCGCCACGGCGATGATCACCAGCGGCACGATCATCGGCAGGGTGAACAGGCCGTAGAGCAGCTCGCGGCCGGGGAAGCGCCCGCGCACCAGGGCAAAGGCCGTCGGCAGCCCCAGCGCGACGGCGAAGATCGTGGTCAGCACCGCCACCTTGAGGCTGGCCATTGCCGCGTTCATCCAGTCGGGGTTGGAGAAGAACTGGCCGTACCATTTCAATGTCCAGCCCGGTGGCGGGAACACCAGCCATTGCGACGAGCCGAACGACAGCAGCACGATAAACACGATCGGCAACAGCAGGAACAGGCCGATCAAACCGGTGGTGGTGTAGAGGCCCAGGCGCATCCTGCGGCTCATGGCGTTGGGGGTCAGGAGCATGACGGCTTACCTCGCGTTGCTGGCGCCAACCGGGGATTCCGGCTGCAGCTTCAGGTAGAAGTAGAACAGCACCAGCGTAATCAAAATCAGCAACGCCGCACCGGCACTGGCCAGGCCCCAATTGAGGAATGATTGCACCTGCTGAATGATGAACTCGGGCAGCATCATGTTCTGCGCACCGCCCAGCAGGGCCGGGGTAACGTAGTAACCGAGGGACATCACGAACACCATCAACCCGCCGGAAAACAACCCCGGCCGGCACAGCGGCAGGAACACCCGGAAGAAGTTGGTCCAGGGGCTGGCCCCACAGATGGAACCGGCCTGCAGGATCATCGGGTCGATGGCCTGCATGGTCGCCTGCAGCGGCAACACGATGAACGGAATCATGATGTAGCTCATGCCGATCACCACGCCGGTGAGGTTATGCACCATTTCCAGCGGTTGATCGATGATGCCCATGGCCATCAGCGCCTTGTTGATCACGCCCGAGGCTTGCAGCAATACCAGCCAGGAATAGGTGCGGGCGAGCAGGCTGGTCCACATCGACAACAGCACGATATTCAGGATCCAGCGGCCCCAGCCGCGCGGCACCAGGGTAATCGCCCAGGCCAGCGGAAAGCCCAGCAGCAGACTGAACAGCGTCACCAGGCCGGCCACCGAAAAGGTATTGAGCAGCACCCGCGCATACGCCGAGTTGGCGAACAGCTGTTCGTAGTTGCCCAGGCCCGGCACCGGCTCCAGCACGCCGCGCAGCAGCAGGCCGATCAGCGGCGCCAGGAAGAACAGGCCGAGGAACAGCAACGCCGGGATCAGGTTGCTCGACCCGCGCCAACGCTGCCCCAGGGATGGCGCCCCGGCCCTGGCGCCAACGGCACCGCCGAGGGCGCCCGCGGCCGGCGTGGTTGCCGTCATTTTCATTTGACTAGCCATTCATTCCACCGTGTCGCAATGGCGGGACCGTTCTTGGCCCAGTAGGCGAAATCGAGGGTGATCTGGTCCTTGGCATACGCCGTCGGCAGGTTGGGCGCCAACACCGAATCCAGGCGCTGCACGCTGTCGATGTTCACCGGGGCATAGGCGGTCAGGTTGGAGAAATCCGCCTGGCCCTTGGCGCTGCTGGCATTGGCCAGGAACTTCATCGCGGCGGCTTTGTTCTTGGTGCCTTTAGGGACGACGAGGATGTCGGCCATCACCAGGTTCTGCTTCCAGCTCACGCCCACCGGCGCGCCATCTTCCTGCAAGGCGTGAATGCGGCCGTTCCAGAACTGGCCCATGCTCACTTCGCCGGAGGCCAGCAACTGTTGCGACTGCGCGCCGCCGCCCCACCAGACGATGTCTTTCTTGATGGTGTCGAGTTTCTTGAAGGCGCGGTCCAGGTCCAGGGGGTAGAGCTTGTCGGCTGCAACACCGTCGGCCAGCAGCGCCAGTTCCAGTACGCCTGGGCTTGGCCATTTATAGAGGGCGCGTTTGCCGGGGTAGGTCTTGGTGTCGAACAAGGCGCTCCAGTCCTGCGGTTTGCCGGCGCCGAGCTTGCCTTCGTTATAGCCGAGCACGAAGGAGAAGAAGAACGAACCGACGCCATGGTCGGAGACGAAACGCGGGTCGATCTTGTCGCGCTGGATCACCGAGAAATCGAGGGGCTCGAGCAGGCCTTCGGCGGCGGCGCGCAGGGCGAAGTCGGCTTCGACATCCACCACGTCCCACTGCACGTTGCCGCTTTCGACCATGGCCTTGAGTTTGCCGTAGTCGGTGGGGCCGTCCTGGACCACGGTGATGCCGCTGGCCTTGCTGAAAGGATCGGCCCACGCCTGCTTCTGCGCATCCTGAGTGCTGCCGCCCCAGCTGACGAAATTCACGCTTTCGGCTGCCATGGCCGCGTGGCTGGCCACGCTCAACAGACCCGCGAACAGCGCCGCGGTTGCACCTTTGTTCAACACCATGTTTACGCCCTCATTGTTGTGTTTATGAGCGGGGCTTAGGAGTGCCCGCCTATCGGGAGCAATCGGTCCGGACCCTGTTTTTTGAGCTGTCCGGACTATGGAATATCATATTATGGTATTCCAAACTTTGCGCAAGCACTTTGCCATACCGGCTATCCGCTGACGCTGGGTTTTACCGTCAGATGAAGGCGATGCTTTCCACGACTTCCAGGTCGTAACCGGTCAAGCCCGCGTATTTCAGTGGTGGTCCGAGGTGGCGCAGTTTGCCCACGCCCAGGTCCTGCAATATCTGCGCGCCGGTACCCACTTCCGAGTAAATCCGTGACTGCGACCGGCTGAACTGACGCGGCGCCTGGGTCAACTGCGGTACGCGTTCGAGCAATGCCTGGGACGATTCATGGTTGGCCAGCACCACCACCACGCCGCTGCCTTCTGCCGCCACGCGTTGCAGGGCGGCCCACAAGGTCCAGTTGGAGGGGCCGCTGTAGTCGGCGCCGACCAGGTCGCGCAGCGGGTCGATCACATGCACACGCACCAGCGCCGGTTCATCGCGGCGCAACTGGCCCATGACCATGGCCATGTGCACGCCGCCGTCGATGCGGTCTTCAAAGGTGATCAGGCGGAAGGTGCCGTGCACCGTGGGCAGGTCGCGTTCGCCGATGCGCACCACGGTGCGTTCGGTGCTGAGGCGGTAGTGGATCAGGTCGGCGATGGTGCCGATCTTGATCCCATGCTTGCGGGCAAAAGCTTCCAGCTCGGGGCGGCGGGCCATGGTGCCGTCGTCGTTCATCACTTCCACGATCACCGAGGCCGGCGTGTGCCCGGCCAGGCGCGCCAGGTCGCAACCGGCTTCGGTGTGGCCGGCGCGGGTCAGCACGCCGCCATCCCTGGCGCGCAGCGGGAAGATATGCCCGGGCTGTACGATGTCGGCGGGGCCGGCGTTACTGTCGACGGCCGCCGCCACGGTGCGCGCGCGGTCGGCCGCAGAGATGCCGGTGGTCACGCCGGTGGCGGCTTCGATGGACACGGTGAATGCGGTGCTGAACACGCTGCCATTGCTGGGCACCATCTGTTCCAGGCCCAGGCGTTGGCAGTGTTCGTCGGTGAGGGTCAGGCAGATCAGGCCACGGGCTTCGCGGGCCATGAAGCTGATAGTCTCGGCGGTGCAGCACGCCGCAGGCAGCAACAGGTCGCCTTCGTTTTCCCGGTCTTCGTCGTCCACCAGGAGCACCATCTTGCCCTGGCGGTAGTCTTCGATGATGTCTGCGATGCTGTTGAAGGGCATGGGGGATGCTCAAGTTATTGGTTGTATGTATTATGGTATACCATAAAATTCGAACAAGAGGATGTCCCGATGAAAGCCTATTGGATTGCCCATGTGGATGTGTCCGATGCAGAGCAATACACCCAGTACACCCAGCGCGCGCCGGCGGCCTTTGCGAAGTTCGGCGGGCGCTTCCTGGCAAGGGGCGGGCGCAGCGCGGCGCTGGAAGGCGGGCCGGCACGGCAGCGCAATGTGGTGATCGAGTTTGAGAGCTATGAGCAGGCGGTGGCGTGCTATGAGTCCGCCGAATATCAGGCGGCGAAGGGGCACAGAGCGGGGGCGGGTGAGGCGCAGATCATTATTGTGGAAGGTGTGGCGCCCTAGGCCTACCAGACCGAGTGTGGTCCAAATGTGGGAGGGGGCTTGCCCCCGATGGCGGTGGGTCAGCTATAAACACGCTGACTGACAGGCCGCCATCGGGGGCAAGCCCCCTCCCACATGTTGAACCGTGTTCAGGCTGAAGATCAGCGCATGAAGTGAATCTTGCCGTTGTCGTCATTGCCCATGTAAATCCCGTACACCCCGGCCTGGCGCTCTTCGATATAGCGCTCGAGAATCTGCCGGATCGCCGGGTAGTAGATGCTGTCCCAGGGGATGTCCTCGGGGGCGAAGAAGGTGTAGGCCAGGGTTTCCGGCCCGAACTGGCCGGTGATCTCCAGCGCGATGGCGCGGAAGATGATGTACACCTCGCTGATTCTGGGCACGCTGAAGATCGAGTAGGGCGACACGATCTCGGCGCGCACGCCGCTTTCTTCCCAGACTTCGCGCAACGCCGCCTCTTCGGTGGTTTCGCCACCTTCCATGAAGCCGGCCGGCAGCGTCCAGGTGCCGGGGCGCGGGGGGATTGCGCGCTGGCACAGCAGGTATTTGCCGTCCTGCTCGATGATGCAGCCGGCGATGATCTTGGGGTTGATGTAGTGGATGTAGCCGCAGCCCCGGCACATCAGACGCTCGTGGGTGTCGCCCGGTGGCAGCTGGTGACCGAGGTCACGGCCGCCGCAGGTCGGACAGAAGCTGGGGCTGGGCACGGTCAGTGACCTATGCGTGGTTCTTTGAGCGCGATGGGCAGGGTGATCTCGGGGAGCTTGCCGGTTTCTTCCTGTTTGCGCTTGAGGTAATCCAGGGCCACGGCGGCCGCTGCACGCACGTGGTCGACGCAGGCCTGGTGGGCGGCGAGGGGGTCACCGCTCTTGATCGCCTGGACCATGCGTTCCATTTCCTGGTTGCTGGCGCCACGCCGGTTCTGCTGGGACACCGAGGTCGCGCGCAGGTAGCTGATACGCGCCTGCAACTGGCGCAGTTGGGTGGCGGCCACGTGGTTGCCGCAGCCTTCGAGCAACACGTCGTAGAAGCCCTGCACGGAGTCGATCACTTGCTGCAGTTCGCCTTCCTTGAGGGCCTTGCGGTTTTCCTCGAGGGCTTTTTCCAGGGCCTTGATGTCCTTGGCCTTGGCGCGCAGGGTGAACAGTTGCACGATCAAGCCTTCGAGCACGCAGCGCAGTTCATAGATATCGACGGCATCGGCCAGGGTAATGATTGCCACCTGCGGGCCTTTGGCATCGGCGAATTCCACCAGGCCTTCGGACTCCAGGTGGCGCAACGCTTCGCGTACCGACGTGCGACTGACGCCGAGGCGGTCGCACAGGTCGCGCTCCACCAGGCGGTCACCGGGCAGCAGCTGGAAATTCATGATGGCGCTGCGCAGTTTCTCCAGCACGATTTCGCGCAGGGTGACCGGGTTGTGATTGACCTTGAAGCTGTCGTCGAGGGGCGCGCGTTTCATGGGGTCTGCTCTGAATGTAGCGGTTAACTGGAGGCCTCGGCATCGGCTTCGGCGAAGGCTTCACGGGCCAGCCGGAAGCTGTCCACGGCGGCGGGAACCCCGCAATAAATGCCGACCTGAAGCAGAATTTCGCGTATTTGTTCACGACTCAGCCCGTTGCGCAAGGCGCCGCGCACGTGCAGCTTGAGTTCGTGAGGCCGATTGAGGGCCGAAATCATTGCCAAGTTTATCATGCTGCGTTCTTTAAGCGACAAACCCTCCCGGCCCCACACATGGCCCCAGCAGTACTCGGTGACCATGTCCTGCAGCGGCCGAGTGAAGTCGTCGGCGTTGTCGATTGAACGCTGTACGTAGGCTTCACCCAGGACTTGCGTACGAATTTTCAGGCCCTGTTCATATTTTTCGTTGCTCATGCTTCAGCGCTCCTCAGGCCAGGGTCGGCAGCGGGCCCAGCTTGCCCTTGTGGTAAATCATCGGCGTTACCGGCTGCGCTGGCAGGATCAGGTTCTTCACCGCGCCGACAATGATCGCGTGGTCGCCGCCGTCGTATTCGCGCCACAACTCGCACTCGATAATGGCCGTGGCGTTGGCCAGCAGCGGGTTGCCCAAGTCGCTGAGGTGCCACGCGATGCCCTTGGCCTTTTCCTTGCCTTTACTGGCGAAGGCATAGGCTTCGGCGGTCTGGCCGGCGGACAGCAAGTGAATCGCGAAGCGCTTGCTGTCGCGCAGGATCGGGTAGGTGTCCGACGCGTAGTTGGGGCAGAACAGCACCAGGGCCGGGTCGATCGACAGCGCACTGAATGCGCTGGCGGTGATGCCGACGATGCCGCCGTCCGGGTCGAGGGTGGTGACCACCGTCACGCCCGAAGGGAACGAGCTCATGACGTCTTTGTAAATGCCGGGTTCGATCATGGTTGTGGACTCTTAACGCATCACAAAGGGATCAGGCATGGGTGCCTGGGACAGGTTGATCCACACCGTCTTCAGCTCGGTGTAGGCCAGCACCGAATCGATGCCGCTTTCGCGCCCGTAGCCGCTGTTCTTGAAGCCGCCGATGGGCGCCATGGCCGAGACGGCGCGGTAGGTGTTGACCCAGATGATCCCCGAACGCACGTCCCGGGCCAGTCGATGGGCGCGGCCCAGGTCGCGGGTCCAGATGCCGGCGGCGAGGCCGAACTGCGAGTCGTTGGCGATCGCCAATGCCTGGGCTTCGTCCTTGAAACGGATCACCGAAGCCACCGGGCCGAACACTTCTTCCTGCATGATTTTCATCGAGTTGGTGTCGCACTCGAACAACGTCGGCTCATAGAACCAGCCTGCACCGAGGTTCTGCGGGCGCTTGCCGCCGGTGCGCAGGCGCGCGCCTTCGGCGATGGCGTCCGCGACCAGGCCTTCGACCACCGCCAGTTGCTGGGCGGTGGCCATGGGGCCCATTTCGCTGGCATCGTCCAGAGGGTTGCCGATGCGGATGCGCTGGGCACGTGCCACCAGGCGCTCGACGAACTCGTCGTAGATTTCCTCCTGCACCAGCAGGCGCGAACCGGACACGCAGCTCTGGCCGGAAGCCGCATAGATACCGGCTATCGCACCGTTGATGGCGCTGTCGAGGTCGGCGTCGGCAAAAATGATATTCGGTGACTTACCGCCCAGCTCCAGCGACAGCTTGGCGAAGTTCTCCGCGCTGCTGCGCACCACATGCCGTGCGGTGGCCGCGCCGCCGGTGAAGGCGATCTTGCGCACCAGCGGGTGGCGGGTGAGGGCGGCGCCGGTACTCGGGCCGTAGCCGGTCACCACATTGACCACGCCCGGCGGAATCCCGGCTTCGAGGGCCAGGCGCGCCAGTTCCAGAATGGTTGCCGAGGCGTGTTCCGAAGGTTTGATCACGATGGTATTGCCCGCCGCGAGGGCCGGCGCGAGCTTGATCGCGGTCAGGTACAGCGGGCTGTTCCACGGAATGATCGCGGCGACCACGCCCATGGCTTCGTGCACGGTGTAGGCGAACAGGTCCGGTTTGTCCAGCGGCAGGGTGCCGCCTTCGAGCTTGTCGGCCAGGCCTGCGGTGTAGTGGAAGAACTCCGGCAGGTAGCTGACCTGGCCGCGGGTCTCGCGGATCAGCTTGCCGTTGTCGCGGCTTTCCAGCTGCGCCAGTTGCTCGGTGTTCTGGGCGATCAAATCGCCCAGGCGGCGCAGCAACTTGCCCCGTGCGGTAGCGCTGAGGCCACGCCAGGCCGGGCTTTCGAAAGCCGTTTGCGCGGCCTGTACGGCGCGGTCCACGTCGGCTTCATCGGCATCGGGCAGTTGCGCCCAGGGTTCGGCCAGGGCCGGGTTGAGGCTGTCGAAGGTCTTGCCGGACAGGGCATCGACCCATTCACCGCCGATGCACATCTGGAAGCGTGCGAGTGTCATGCAACGATCCCCTTTATTGGAGTGTTTTGGGCGTACACATTGGCCAGGAACCCCAGCAGCAGGCTATTGACCAGGCGCGGTGATTCCACCGGCATCATATGCCGTTGCTCGGCCAGCACCGCAACCGTGGCGCCGGGAATGCGGTCGGCCAGTTGCCGGGCCATTTCCGGCGTCGAGCCGGGGTCCAGTTCGCCGGTGGCGACCAGGGTGGGCGCGCGCAGCCCCTTGAGGTCATCGGCGCGGTACATGTCCTGGGTCGCAAACAGCTCGTAGGTGGTCAGGTAGCCCTGGGGGTCATTGCCCGCCAGGGTCTGGCGCAGCGCGGCGATCTGCGCTGGGTTGGCCGCCTGGTATTCAGGGCTGAACCAGCGCGACAGCGCCGCTTCCGCATTTGCATCCGGCCCGTGCTCGGCGGCCTGGGCGGTGCGCGCGATCACGCCGGCGCGCTGCTCGGGGCTGCGGTTGAACACACTGTTAAGCACCACCAGGCTTTTGAGACGGTCGGGGTAATGCAGGGCGAACGCCCGTGCAACCAAGCCGCCCATGGAAAACCCGATCACCGTAGCCTGGGGCAGTTGCAGGTGGTCGAGCAGCTCCAGCAACTGGTCCGCATAGCCGAGCAACGGCGTGCCGGCGGCCGGGCGCGGGCTGGCGCCATGGCCGAGCATGTCATAGCTGATCACGTGGTAGTTCGTGGCCAGGCCAACGACTTGCCCGCCCCACATTTCTTTGTTCAGGCCCACGCCGTGGATCAAAACCACAGGCTGGCCTTGGCCGGTCGCCAGATAACTGGTGCCGGCCGGGGTGCGTTCAGCGGTGAGCCGAATCATGGAGCGCTCCTGCATGCTTTTTCTTATGGCCGGTGTTGCTTACTGGGCTTGTTCAGCCGCCAGCTCTTCCAGGTCGATGTAACGGTTGCCGATCCGTGGGTGCAGGCGGCCGCCATCGGCGCAGCCCAGCACGACGACGATTTCGTCAGCGCGCGGCGCGTCTTCGATCTGCATTTCCAGGGTGATGTAGTGCGAGCGCAGGCCTTCGTCGTCCTTGTGCATCATCGGAATCTGGATCGAAGTGCCCGGGCCGCCGCGCTTGTTGGTGAAGCTCAGGTAGCTCTTGGCCTTGACCGCTTCACGGTAGTGGTTGCCGAAGCGCAGGGTATGGATGATCGCGCTCGCGTGTTCGATCTCGCCATCGGCACCCACCACGGCGGCTTTGCCGTAGGCCTCGATGTTTTCGGCGCCACCGATGATGGCTACCAGACGCTCGACCATCAGTGCGCCGAGATCGGAGCAGTTGGCGCGGATCTCCGGCTTCAGGTCGTCGACGAAACCACGGCCCAGCCAAGGGTTTTTCAGCACCACGGCCAAGCCGACCATTTTCACGGGCGTGTCGGAGGCTTTGCCGCCCTCGATAAAGGTCTCTTCTACATAACTGACGATCTTGCGGATTTCGAAACTCATGGGCTGCTCCGTCTAAGTGAGGGTCTGCGTATGATGGTATACCATAATACGAGAAGCGCAATAGCTGTAGGAGAGAGCTTGCTCGCGAAAAACTCACAGGCACCGCGTTCATTCAGGAAGCACGCGTTATCGTTGAAGTTTTTCGCGAGCAAGCTCGCTCCTACAGTTGATCGCTGGCAGTGCTTGAGAGGGGGAAGGGGTGCAGCGATCAGGCGGTGAAGGGCTCACCGCCTGTTTCGGGAGGGAGAGTCAGTACTTGAAGCGGCCCACCAGGCCTTTGAGCTGGCCGGAAATATCGGTCAACCGACCTGACCCGGTCTGCGCCGTGTGGGCGAAACCTTCAACCAGCTGCGCATCGGCATGGATTTGCGCGATGTGCCGGTTGATCTCCTCGGCCACCTGGTGCTGCTCTTCGGCGGCCGTGGCGATCTGGGTGTTCTGGTCGCGGATCGAATCCACCGAGCCACGGATCTTGTCAAAGCTGTCGCGGGCCTGCTGGATGCGTTCCACGCTGGTGTGCGACACCAGCAAACTGCCTTGCATCTGCTGGGTGACTTCCTGGGTGCGGCGGGCAAGATTGCCCAACAGGCTGTCGATCTCGCCGGTGGAATCGGCGGTGCGTCGGGCGAGGGCGCGGACCTCGTCGGCCACCACGGCGAACCCTCGGCCCTGGTCACCGGCGCGGGCGGCTTCGATCGCGGCGTTGAGCGCCAGCAGGTTGGTCTGTTCGGCAATCGAGCGGATGGTGTCGAGGATAGTGTTGATGTTCTGGCTGTCCTGCTCCAGCAACTGCATGGTCTGGGTCGACTTCTGCAGGTCTTCGCTGAGCTTGAGCACGCTGCCGGTGGCTTCGCCGATGTGCTGCTGGCCGTTGTGGACGTCGCGATAGCCTTCGTCGGCACTTACCGCGGCGGCGCTGCATGAGCGGGCCACTTCATTGGCGGTAGCCACCATCTCGTTGAAGGCGGTGCTCACCAGTTCCACGGCTTCGCGCTGGCGACCGGCGGCCTGGTTCATGTTATTGGCCACTTCGCTGGTGTCGGCGGCGGCCGATTGCAGGTCCGAGGACGCGTTGCCGATGCGCTGCACCAGTTGGGCAATCATGCCCAGGAACTGGTTGAACCAGCCGGCGAGGCTGGCGGTTTCGTCCTTGCCTTGCACCTTGAGCTGGCGCGTGAGGTCGCCTTCACCTTCGGCGATCTCTTGCAGGCCATCGGCCACACCGCGAATCGGGCGCACGATCATGCTGGCGAAACTGGCGCCGACAATGGCGAACACCACGGCCAATACGGCGGCGATGGCCGCGATCAACCAGGTCAGGCGGGTGGCGCCGGCCATCACTTCATCGCGCTTGATCAGCCCGATAAAGCGCCAGCCCAGGTCTTTGGAGCTGACCACGTTGGCCATGTAGGCGACGCCGTCGATGTCGATCCGGGTCACGCCGTCGCCGCCCTTGGCCAGTTCCGCGTAGTTCGGGCCCAGGTCGGCCAGCGGCTTGAAGTTGTGCTTGGCATCGCTGGGGTCCACCAGCACGTTGCCGTTGCCTTCCACCAGCATCAGGTAGCCGCTGTCGCCAAGCTTGATGGTGCGCACCAGCTCAGTCAGTTGCTTGAGTGACACGTCCAGACCGACCACGCCGAGAATGCTGCCGGTGGCATCGGCGACGGTGCGTACGGTGCCGATCAGCACCACGTCATCCGGCGCCCAGTAGTAGGCGCCGGTGCGCACGGTCTTGCCCGGCGCGGCGACGGCGGCCTGGTACCAGGGGCGCACGCGTGGGTCGTAGTTGTTGAGCTTGGTGTCGTCCGGCCAACTGGCGTAGCCGCCGTCGCTCAGGCCCAGGGACAGGTAAGCGGTGCTGGGATGGCTTTTGGCGAACTGGTCGAAAATCGCCAGCAGTTCGGTATTGGTCGGTGTGAGCGGGATTTGCGCCGCGTCCGCGCCGGCGTAGCTTTTCAGGTCCTTGGCCGCGATAACACGCGGGTCCTTGGCCACGTACTCGACGTTCTGGCTGATGCCGTCGAAGAATTGCTTCATGCCGTTGTCGATCTGACGGATCTCGCGACCGCTGCTGTCGAGAAAGTTGGCGAGGGCGCCTTCGCGCACGTTCAGCACCACGATAACGGCGACCAGGATGACCGGCACGCACGCGATGGCCGCAAATGCCCATGTCAGCTTCTGCTTGATATTCATGACTTCACCCGCGGGTATTTATAGTTTTGGCAAGGGGAAACGGTCGTGCTAAGCGTCGCATGCGTTGTTATGGGGCCGAGGCCATGCGTACCCTCGGTTTATCGACCGAGGGCGCCGGCACTTGAGGGGAAGGGCGGGGGCTCAGCCGATCTGATCGCCGGCCAGGGCGTCACGGCGCATCGACTGCAGGTTTTTCTCGATGGTTTCGCAGATCGCTTCCATTTGGATCTGATGTTCACTGGAGCGAAACGGGCTTTGCAGGTCGGTGCCGATGCGTTCGATAGCCAGCAGCATGAAGCCCACCACCGTGGAGGCCAGCGGGGTGAACCAGCCGAGGGATTCCACCAGGCCCACGGGGACGATCAGGCAGAACAGCGAAATGAACAGCCGTGGGAAATACACGTAGGGGTAGGGCAGCGGCGTGTTGGCGATGCGTTCCATGCCGCCCTGGGCGTTGGACAGATCCACCAGCGTCGACTCCAGCCGCGCCAGGCGGATGCTGTCCAGGTGCCCGGCCTTGTATTCCCGGGCGAGCAAGGCGGCCGAGCCGGTCAGAATATCGTTGGCAAAGTTGTTGGTGGCGCCATTGCGTGCGAATTCCTCGTCAGGGATGAACGCGCGCACTTCCTCCGGGCAGGGCTCGCCCTTGAGGTGCGCGGCCAGGCAATTCACATAGGCCACATGCCGGCGCAGCAGGGTGGATTTGATCGGGTTCACTTCGCTGTCGGGGTCGTCCAGCAGGGTCAGCACCTGGCGCGCGAAGCTGCGCGAGTTGTTGACCATCGAGCCCCATAAGGTGCGCGCTTCCCACCAGCGGTTGTAGGCGCTGCTGTTACGAAAGCTGATCAGCACCACCAGCGCCGAACCCAGCAAGGTCAGGGGCATCAGCGGCAGGTTGATCTTGGAGTTGAGGAACAGCATGAAATCCACCGTGACGGCGATATCCCACAGCAACAGCCAGAACAGGGCCCAGCCCACATAGCCCATGGTCTTGATGATCAGGCGGTATTTCTTGAGAAGGGCAGCTTTCAAACGAGAACCTCGCGGCGTGCGGTTGGCGACAGTGCCAGGTTACGACGCCAGTGACGGGTGAAGGTTCGCCCGACGAGACCCGGTTGGATGTTCTAGTCAATGCAAGACCCGATGCCGGTGTGAATGTAACAGGAAGTATCTTCGAACGGCCGATGCCACGGGCCGGCGAGAAAACTGGAACAACTTTGGTACTGATGACGTCTTGCGCGGCAATCGCTGTACATTGCGTTCGAGGCAAAAAGCCATTAACCGCAGGGTTTACCACGTGATTTGTTTTGGGGCCGGGCTGCAGGGATTTCGTAGCTGAGATCAGGAATCAAGTTGGATGATCAGGGCTCTTTCATGCATGTCAGTTCGTTGAAGTCGGCTATGTGTAATACCGCGCAAGCGCTCGAACGTCATAAGGATTTTGAATCGTGCTTGAGGGCGCATTACCACGTGCTGCTCGTGCCTTATTCCAGACGACCGTTTTTCTATAAGAGTGCACTTAAATACAGCCGTTTGATGGTGTCGTTTGCGTTATTGAGTGAGTACTTCGCCACACCGTTACCGTTGTTGTCCGAAGTTAAAACCCTGTGCGTGACGCGCAGGTATTGTTCGAAAAACAGCCTGGAGTCAATGTTTCTGTTATTGCGCGCGCTGGGCTTCATGGACGTGGCGCCGCACCCGGAAGACAGTCGTTTCCGGGTCTATGCGCCCTCGGATGAAGCCTGCCGTGAAGCACGCTTGATGTTGACCTCGCTCACCGAGTCGTTGGCGCGGCTGTACCCCGATCGGGCGATCTTCCGGCAAATGCGCGAGTTGGATGACCGCGGCTTCCTGGCGCTCTATTTCAAGGGCTTTGCCATCATTCTCGACGCCGACCTGACGGTCGATGTATTGCTGCCCGAATGTTACTGGCTGGTGAAAAGAGACGCCGGGCACCTGTTGATGCTGGCCATTTATAACGATGCCTTTGCCCCCGAAAATGATCGGGCAACGTTCAGGTCTTCGTCCTATCTGGCATTGGCCAAGCAACTTTCGGTGTCCAAGACTCACGTTATCCGAATGGTTCAAGAGGGCGTGGACAAGGGCTATTTCAAAGCGCACTCCAAGACCCGCCTGGAAGTGCTGCCACCCTTCGTCAGCCTGGTAAAGCGGTTCATGGCCTTTTCATTTGCGGTGGGCCTGCATGCTATTGAAATGGGAGCGTAAGGATGCCGGCTCACTTGAAGTTAAGACCCAGGATGCGCAGGTTGCTGTCGCCTGCGGTCACGCAAGCCGAATGGATAGGCATCATTGCCTGGATCGGTATCGGTTGGATCCAGGCCACGCTGTTCGACCTCTGCATGTTGAGTGTCACCCTTGGCCTGTTGCTTGTTTGCCGTGCTCATTCGCTGACGACGAACTTTGTGCTGTGGCGATTGCTCGGGGTGACCTATATCGTGCTGTTGTCCGTAGGGTTCGCCTATGTCATTCACTTGAATCCGCAACTGCGTATCTATGGCTTGCCCTTGGCCGTCACGCTGGTGGTTGGCAGCGCGATTCTGTTTATCAGTGTCCAGGATTATCTGGTCGGCGCGCTGTCGGTGTGGCTCATTCTGTGGTCGCCCATGCAGGCCGAGCTGTATGCAGCAACCCAGGGCTATCTGCTGATATTTTGCGCTTCGTCGGTGTCGATCGGTTTTATCCTCAGTTACTCGTACCTGAAGAACCTGCGCTCGGTGTTGCTGGTGGAAAGCGAGTTTCGCGCCTTGGCCGAGACCGATTACCTGACCTCCATCCTCAACCGGCGCGCGTTCATGCAAAGCTTCGAAAAGTTGCTCGACAGTGGCCAGGGCGGCTACTTCATCATGCTCGACATCGACAGTTTCAAGGCCATGAACGACCGCTATGGCCACGACGTCGGCGACAAGATTCTACGCGCCATGGCGCTCTGCCTGAAAAACGCCAAAGGCAGCTACAGCTTTGGCAGGATCGGCGGGGAAGAATTCGGCGTGCTGTTGCAGGGCGATGACCCGGCGCTTGCCTGCGAGTATGTGCTGGATCTGCTGCAGGCGATCCGTTGCAGCGTCGCGGCGCCGCACAACTACACGTGCAGTGCCGGCATGGCGCGCTTTGCGTCAGGTGACGAACTGTCGATGGTACTCAAGATTGCCGACAAGAACCTGTATGGCGCCAAGCGCAATGGCAAGGACTGTGTGCACCTGGACGGCGCGCCGCTGCGGCCCGTCGCGGCCTGAAGCGCAGCCCGTGTTGTTCAGCGCTGGGCCAGCACACTGGCCAGCAACCCGGGGAAGCGCTCCTCGAGCTCGTCACGCCGCAATGAGTTCATATGGGTGGTGCCCACATTGCGCGTGTTCACAAGGCCCGCGTCGCGCAAGACCCTGAAGTGGTGGGACATGCTGGACTTGGGCCGCCCACCGTCCAGTTCGCCACAGGTGGCTTCGGGCACGCCGGCCAGGCAGCGCACGATGTCCAGGCGCACGGGGTCGCTGAGGGCGTAGAGCAGACGCTCCAGCGTGAGTTCTTGCAGGGTAGGGTGTTTGAAGGCGCGCATGGGGCGAATCATAACAGGGGGGTAGCACTGAATACCATAGTTCGATTACCATCGAACTATCGAATCACACACCCTTCCCATGGAGTCTCTGATGTCCGCGTTATTCGAACCGTTCAAACTAAAAGACGTTACCCTGCGCAATCGCATTGCCATTCCGCCGATGTGCCAATACATGGCCGACGACGGCATGGTCAATGACTGGCACCACGTGCACCTGGCCGGCATGGCCCGCGGCGGGGCCGGCCTGCTGGTGGTCGAGGCCACCGCCGTTGCGCCTGAGGGGCGGATCACCCCAGGCTGCGCCGGTATCTGGAGCGATGCCCATGCCGAGGCGTTCGTGCCGATGGTCAAGGCCATCAAGGCTGCGGGCTCCGTACCGGGTATCCAGATTGCCCACGCCGGGCGCAAAGCCAGCGCCAACCGCCCATGGGAAGGTGACGACCATATCCCGGCGTCCGATGCCCGCAGTTGGGAGACCATCGCCCCGTCGGCGATTGCGTTCGGCGCGAACCTGCCCAACGTCCCGCGTGCCATGACCCTGGAGGATATCGCCCGCGTCCAGCAGGACTTCGTCGATGCCGCCCGGCGTGCCCGTGATGCCGGTTTCGAGTGGATCGAATTGCACTTCGCCCACGGCTACCTGGGCCAGAGCTTTTTCTCCGAACACTCCAACCAGCGCACCGACGCCTACGGCGGCAGCTTCGACAACCGCAGCCGCTTCCTCCTGGAAACCCTGGCCGCCGTGCGTGAAGTCTGGCCGGAAAACCTGCCGCTTACCGCACGTTTTGGCGTGATCGAATACGACGGCCGTGATGAGCAGACCCTCACCGAGTCCATCGAACTGGCCCGCCGCTTCAAGGCCGGTGGCCTGGACCTGCTGAGCGTCAGCGTCGGGTTTACCATTCCCGACACCAACATCCCGTGGGGTCCTGCGTTCATGGGCCCGATTGCCGAGCGTGTGCGCCGCGAGGCGGGCATCCCGGTCACGTCGGCGTGGGGCTTTGGTACGCCGCAACTGGCCGAAGGCGCGCTGCAGGCCGGGCATCTTGACCTGGTGTCGGTGGGCCGCGCGCACCTGGCGGACCCGCATTGGGCGTACTTTGCGGCCAAGGAGCTGGGCGTGGAAAAGTCGTCCTGGACCTTGCCGGCGCCTTATGCGCACTGGTTGGAGCGCTATCGCTGAGCCAGCGGGTTGTAGGGTAACCGCTTTACTGTGGGAGGGGGCTTGCCCCCGATAGCAGTGGGTCAGTCTCAATATTTTTGACTGATACACCGCCATCGGGGGCAAGCCCCCTCCCACATTTTGTTTTTCATCCATCAGACAATCCGCGCCACGCCGTACAAAGCTGATACACGAAAAACAACAAATGAGAACCGATATCAAACGAGAATTGTTTGATATATGATGCGCGGCGAATTCTTGGCAGGTTTGCCGCCCCATCTGGCTCATTCACTAGGTTCAACATCCATGCGTCGTACCCTGATTTCCATTTGTGTGCTTCAGGCGTTTTCGCCGTTCAGTTGGGCAGATAGTGCCCCCACCGAAAAAACCAGCCTTGAGTTGCAAGCGACCACTGTGACCGGCACGGCGGATTTCGAGACGGCTCAAGGACCGGTCAAGGGCTACCACGCCACACGTTCAGCCAGTGCGACGCGTACCGATACATCCATCCATGAAACACCGCAGTCCATTACCGTGGTCTCCAAAGACGTGGTCGAGGACATTGGTGCGACCCGTCTGCAAGATGCGCTCGATTACGCGGGCGGGGTAGGCCGGGCGAATAACTTCGGCGGCCAGGGCCTCACCAGTTTCACCGTGCGCGGTTTTACCACTGCCGAGTTCTATCGCAACGGTTTCCCCGTGAACCGCGGCTACCCGGCCATGCCCGACGCCAACACGATCGAACGTCTTGAAGTGTTGCGCGGCCCGGCGACCATGCTCTACGGCCGGGGCGATCCCGGCGGCACCTTCAACGTGGTGTCCAAGCAGCCGTTGGCCGAGCGTACGGTCACACTGGGCAGCCAACTGGATGATCAAGGCATGAAACGCGGCACTCTGGATGCTTCCGGCCCGCTGGATGAAGACGGCCGCCTGGCCTATCGACTGAATGTGGTGGGCGAGGGCGGCGATACGTTCCGCGACCATGTCTCCACCGAACGCTACGGCGTGGCCCCGGTGCTGACCTGGCAGGCTACCGATGAGACCAAGGTGATCTTCGAAGGCGACTTCATACGTAACAACCACCCGCTGGATCGTGGCCTGACCCGCTTTGCCAACCAGCGCGGCACGCCGTCGCGCGACACCTTCTGGGGTGAAAAATACGCCGGTGATCTGCACAACGATAACAACACGGCGCAGTTGCGCTTTGAGCATCTGCTCAACGACAACTGGACCCTGGGCGGTGGTTTCCAGTGGCTGGACGGCACGATGAAGGGCAATGGCGTGGAGGCCAATAACGCGAGCAGCCTGGGGGCTGACGGCCGCACCCTGCAGCGCAACTTCAACTACCGCAAGCTGGAGTGGACCGACAAGGACTACCAGCTCAATCTGACCGGGCACTTCGCCACTGGCGGTTTCGAGCACACCTTGTTGACTGGCATCGAATACGAGGATTACGACTACAAGTCGATCATCCAGCGTTCCAGCGCTGCTTTCCCGATCGATATCTTCAACCCGGTCTACGGCCAGCCACGTCCGGCGCTGACCCGCACGCCGACCCACGATAAAGAAAACCTCAAGACCTATGCGGTCTTCGTCCAGGACCAGGTCGCGCTGACCGAACGATTGAAAGTCCTCGCGGGCGCACGCCTTGAGCGTTTCGAGCACCAGTACGAATCCTACGTGGCGGGCGTTAAACCGTGGAACGCGGCCGACAACGCGGTCACCCCGCGCGTCGGCGTGATGTATGACCTGACCGACACCGTCGCGATCTACGCCGATGCCGCGCGTTCCTTCAAGCCGAACACCGGTGCCAGCCGTCAAGGTGGCGGGTTCGAGCCGGAGAAGGGCAAGTCCTATGAGATGGGCGTGAAATGGGAAGCGCTGGATAAACAGCTGAGCGTCGATGCGGCGATCTATCAGATCGAAAAGAAGAACGTCCAGGGCGTCGACCCGCTCGACTCTGCCTTCAACGTGGCGACCGGTCAGGTGCGCAGCCGTGGTTTCGACCTGAACGTGGCCGGTAACCTCACGCCTGAATGGCGGATGATCGGCGGCTATGCCTATGTGGACGCCGCCGTTACCAAGGACACGGCGGTTCGTACCGGCACGCGTCTGGCCAACATCCCGCGCAATAGCTTCAGCCTGCTCAACGTGTATGAATTCCAGGATGGCGCACTCAAGGGCCTCGGCCTTGGCGCCGGTGGCAAATACGTGGCTGATCGTGCCGGGCAGACCACCAACTCCACCTTCACCATGGACGCGTACACGGTGGTCGATCTGCTCGGTTACTACAAGGTCAACGAGAACGTGCGGCTCAACCTGGATGTGAAGAACCTGTTCAACCGTGAATACGAAGAGGGCTCGTTCCAGAACTTCTATGCCTACCCGGGCGAGCCGCGCACGGTGCAGGTCGGAATCGCCTACACCCTCTGACGCTGTACACAGTGCAAATGTGGGAGGGGGCTTGCCCCCGATAGCGGTGGGTCAGTCAGATTATCGAGTACTGATACACCGTCATCGGGGGCAAGCCCCCTCCCACATTTGATCTCATTTACACCCAGGGCCCGTTACAACGGCGTCAACACATTCATCACCGTATCCAGCGCCACTCGCGTGTCATCCAGCTGCACCAGCGAAGCATGCCGCGCGCCCAGTGCATCACGGTTTTTTATCGCAGTCAGAATCGCCTTGTGCCGGGGCAGGCTCAGGCCCTGGATGTCCGGGCGGCGGTTGGTGATGTTGATCGATTCGCGCAACGGCAGCGAGAGCATGTTGCACATGTAGGCGAGCAGGTCGTTGCGGGTGGCGTCGGCAATCGCGCGGTGAAAGTCCAGGTCGGCCTGCAACAGCTCGTCGTGGGTCTTGGCGGTTTCCATGCCCTGGTAGGCGTGTTCGATGGTGGCGATGTCTTCATCGGTGGCGGTGGTCGCGGCCATGGCGGCGATTTCCGGTTCGAGAATGCGCCGCACCCCGGCCAGAGTATTGAAAAATTCACTGTGGGGCGTGGACTGCATCAACCAGGACAGCACGTCCGGGTCGAGCAGGTGCCATTTCAGGCGTGGCCGCACCACGGCGCCCACCCTGGGCTTGGAATACACCAGGCCCTTGGCGCTGAGCACCCGCGTTGCCTCGCGGAGCACCGAACGGCTGACCTTGTATTCCTCGCACAGCGTAGCTTCCATGGGCAGTCTTTCTTCCGGCTTGAAGCGACCGGAAACGATGTGCATGCCCAAGTCCTGAACGATCTGGGCATGCATGCTCTTGCGCGGCTTGGGCGGCTGGTGATCCATAACGACGGGCAGGCTCTGGCTTAGATTCGCCGCATCATAGCATCCCAATTAGTGGGAATGCCGTGGGACTTCGGCGCCACGGCAGCCCACCAGGAAGTCGAAGTCGCAGCCCTGGTCGGCCTGCAGCACATGGTCGATGTACAGCTGGCGATAGCCGCCGACGATGAGTTTTTCGGTGGGCGCCAGGTCCGCCATGCGCGCCGCCAGCTCTGCGTCGGGGATGTCCAGGTGCAGACGGCCGTTGGCGCAGTCCAGTTCGATCCAATCGCCTTCCTTCACCGCGGCCAACGGCCCGCCGGCAGCGGCTTCCGGGGCCACGTGCAGCACCACCGTGCCGTAAGCGGTGCCGCTCATGCGCGCATCGGAAATGCGCACCATATCCGTCACGCCCTGGGCCAGCAGCTTGGCCGGCAGGCCCATGTTGCCGACTTCGGCCATGCCTGGGTAACCCTTGGGCCCGCAGTTTTTCATGACCAGGATCGAGTTGGCGTCCACGTCCAGCTCCGGGTCGTTGATGCGTGCCTTGTACATGTCGAAGTTTTCGAACACTACCGCGCGGCCACGGTGCTGCATCAGCTCCGCGCTGGCGGCGGAGGGCTTGAGCACCGCACCCAGGGGCGCCAGGTTGCCGCGCAGCACGCAGATGCCACCGTCGGCGCGGATCGGGTTGTCGAGGGTGCGGATCACTTCATCCTGGCCGTAGATCGGCGAATCCTTGGTGTTCTCGCCCAGGGACTTGCCATTCACGGTCAAGGCATTCGGGTGCGGGATCAGGTTGGCTTCACCGAGACGGCGCAATACGGCGGGCAGGCCGCCGGCGTAGTAGAACTCTTCCATCAGGAAGCGCCCCGACGGCTGCAAGTCGACGATGGTCGGCATGCCGCGCCCGATGCGGGTCCAGTCATCCAGGTCGAGCTCGACGCCGATGCGCCCGGCGATGGCTTTCAAGTGAATCACCGCGTTGGTCGAACCGCCAATGGCGGCGTTCACGCGGATCGCGTTTTCGAAGGCTTCCTTGGTGAGGATCTTCGAGAGTTTCAAATCTTCGCGCACCATCTCCACCGCGCGCATGCCCGACATGTGCGCCAGTACATAACGCCGCGCATCCACCGCCGGGATCGCCGCGTTGTGGGGCAGGGACGTACCCAGCGCCTCGGCCATGCAGGCCATGGTCGACGCGGTGCCCATGGTGTTGCAGGTGCCCGCCGAGCGCGACATGCCGCCTTCGGCCGCAAGGAAATCATCCAGGGTAATAGTGCCGGCCTTGACCTGTTCGCTGAGCTGCCACACCACCGTGCCCGAGCCGATGTCCTGGCCCTTGTGCTTGCCGTTGAGCATCGGCCCGCCGGTGACGACGATAGCCGGCACATCGCAACTGGCGGCGCCCATCAGCAGCGCCGGGGTGGTTTTGTCGCAGCCGGTCAGCAGCACCACGCCGTCAATCGGGTTGCCGCGAATCGCTTCTTCCACGTCCATGCTCGCCAGGTTGCGCGTGAGCATGGCGGTAGGGCGCAGGTTGGATTCGCCATTGGAGAACACCGGGAATTCCACCGGGAAGCCACCGGCTTCGATCACGCCGCGTTTGACGTGCTCGGCGATCTGGCGGAAATGCGCGTTGCACGGGGTCAGCTCCGACCAGGTGTTGCAGATGCCGATGATCGGCTTGCCATGGAACTGATGGTCGGCAATGCCCTGGTTCTTCATCCAGCTGCGGTACATGAAGCCGTTCTTGTCGGCAGTACCGAACCACTGGGCGGAGCGTAGGCCGGGCTTTTTATCAGACATGATCGATTCTCTTATTGTATGACTATATGTTCTAACCGTGGCTAAACATAAGCGCAAAGACCAAGCTTTGGAAGAGTTGTTTTGTAAATAGTCCTACTATATAGTCTTTCTCAACTGAGGTATGACCCTGGCGGATTTTCGCGAGAGGCGTCCCCCGAGCTTCTATAAAAACAACAATCGGAGATCGACCCCATGAGCCAGGAACTGCGGCTTATTCGGCGCATCACGCTGAAACTGATTCCCTTCCTGATCCTGCTGTACCTGATTGCCTACGTGGACCGTTCCGCCGTGGGTTTCGCCAAGCTGCACATGGGCGCCGACGTCGGCATCGGCGATGCGGCCTATGGCCTGGGCGCGGGGTTGTTCTTCATTGGCTACTTCCTGTTCGAGATTCCCAGCAACCTGATGCTCGACCGCTTCGGCGCGCGGCGCTGGTTTGCGCGCATCATGATCACCTGGGGCACCATCACCATCGGCATGGCCTTTGTGCAGGGGCCGCACAGCTTCTACGTGATGCGCTTTCTGCTCGGCGCGGCCGAGGCGGGGTTCTTTCCGGGCGTGCTGTACTACATCACCCAGTGGTTCCCCGTGCGCCATCGCGGCAAGATCCTCGGGCTGTTCATTCTCTCCCAACCCATCGCCATGATGATCACCGGCCCGGTGTCCGGTGGCCTGCTGGGCATGGACGGCATCCTCGGCCTGCACGGCTGGCAGTGGCTGTTTATCGTGATCGGCACCCCGGCGATCCTGCTGACCTGGCCGGTGCTGCGCTACCTGCCGGACGGTCCCAAACAGGTCAAGTGGATGAGCGCGGAAGAAAAGGCCTGGCTCACGGGTGAGTTGGACAAAGACCTGCAAGCCTACGGCCAGACCCGCCACGGCAACCCGCTGCATGCGCTGAAAGACAAGCGCGTGTTGCTGCTGGCGCTGTTCTACCTGCCGGTGACCTTGAGCATCTACGGCCTGGGCCTGTGGCTGCCGACCTTGATCAAGCAGTTCGGCGGCAGCGACCTCACCACCGGCTTTATCTCCGCCGTGCCCTACATTTTCGGCATCATTGGTTTGCTGATCATTCCGCGCAGTTCCGACCGTTTGAATGATCGCTACGGCCACCTCGCCGTGCTCTATGTGCTGGGCGCCATCGGCCTGTTCTCAAGTGCCTGGCTGAGTGCGCCGGTGCTGCAAATGGCGGCGCTGTGCCTGGCGGCATTCGCCATGTTTTCCTGCACGGCGGTGTTCTGGACCCTGCCGGGGCGCTTCTTCGCCGGCGCCAGTGCGGCGGCCGGTATCGCCTTGATCAATTCGGTGGGCAACCTGGGCGGCTATATCGGCCCGTTCGTGATCGGTGCGCTCAAGGAATACACCGGCAACCTGGCGTCGGGCTTGTACTTTCTGTCTGCGGTGATGGTGTTCGGGCTGGTGTTGACCGGCGTGGTCTACCGCGTGCTGGAGCGCAAGCATGTACTGCCTGTCGACCAATTCGCCGCCAGTGCCCGTGGCGCTACACGATCTTAATCTGGAGAACATTCATGCGTTTAGTTCAGTTCGAGTCAAGCAATGGCGAACGCCGCGTCGGCGTTGTCGAGGGCAGCCAACTGCGTGAGGTGCGCACGGCGCGCAGCGTGCGCGAGTTGGCCCTGGCCGCCATCGAAGCGGGCGTGGGCCTGGAACAACAGGTGAACAGCCTCGGTCTGGGCGACAGCCACGACTACGCACGCCTGCTGGCCGACCTGAAGGTCCTGCCGCCGCTGGATCACCCGGACCCTGCGCACATGCTGATCAGCGGCACCGGCTTGACGCACCTGGGCAGCGCCTCGGCACGCGACAAGATGCACCAGGCCGGCGACGAGACCGCCTTGACCGACACCATGCGTATCTTCAAATGGGGCGTGGAGGGCGGCAAACCAGCCGCTGGCCACGCGGGCGTGCAACCGGAGTGGTTCTACAAGGGCGACGGCAGCACCGTCGTGCGCCCGGGCGCCGCCTTCCCGGTGCCGCCGTTTGCCGAAGATGCCGGTGAAGAGCCGGAAATCGGCGGCCTTTACGTCATCGGCCCGGACAGCAAGCCCTATCGTGTGGGCTTTGCGGTGGGCAACGAGTTCTCCGACCACATCATGGAGCGCAAGAACTACCTGTACCTGGCCCATTCCAAACTGCGCAGTTGCAGCTATGGCCCCGAGGTGCGCGTGGGCGACTTGCCCCAGCATTTGTCGGGCACCAGCCGTATCCTGCGCAACGGCGAGGAAATCTGGCGGAACGAATTCCTCAGTGGCGAGGCCAATATGTGCCACAGCCTGGAAAACCTCGAATACCACCATTTCAAATACCGCCAGTTCCTCAAGCCCGGCGATGTGCATATTCACTTCTTCGGCACCGCCACGCTGTCATTTGCCGACGGTATACGTACCCAGGCCGGCGACGTGTTCGAGATCAGCCAGGCTGAGTTCGGCGCGCCGCTGGTCAACCGTGTCGGCAGCAGCGATGCGGCATTCGAACCCGGTAACGTCATCACCCTTTAAAGGAGAGCCTCATGACCCAGTATCTCGGCCACAACTACATCGGCGGCCAGCGCAGCGCCAAGGGCAGCGTCAAGCTGCAAAGCGTCGACGCGACCACTGGCGAAGCCTTGCCCCAGGATTTCTACCAGGCCACCCCGGAAGAAGTCGACGCCGCCGCCAAGGCCGCCGCGCAGGCGTATCCCGCCTACCGCGCGTTGAGTGCGGCGCGGCGCGCGCAGTTCCTCGATGCGATCGCCGACGAACTGGATGCCCTGAGTGACAATTTCGTTGAGTTGGTATGCCGCGAAACCGCCTTGCCGGCCGCGCGTATCAAAGGCGAGCGTGGGCGTACCAGCGGCCAGATGCGCCTGTTCGCCAACGTGTTGCGCCGTGGAGATTTCTACGGTGCGCGCATCGACAAGGCACTGCCTGATCGCCAGCCGCTGCCGCGCCCGGACCTGCGCCAATACCGCATCGGCCTAGGCCCGGTGGCGGTGTTCGGCGCGAGCAACTTCCCGCTGGCGTTTTCCACGGCCGGTGGCGATACCGCAGCGGCTCTGGCGGCAGGCTGTCCGGTGGTGTTCAAAGCCCACAGCGGCCATATGGCGACGGCTGAACAGGTCGCCGATGCAATCATTCGCGCCGCGCAAGCGACCGAGATGCCGGCCGGTGTGTTCAACATGATCTTTGGCGGCGGCGTCGGCGAAGCGCTGGTCAAGCACCCGGCGATCCAGGCGGTGGGCTTTACCGGCTCGCTCAAGGGCGGTCGTGCCCTGTGTGACATGGCGGCAGCGCGCCCGCAACCGATCCCGGTGTTTGCCGAGATGTCGAGCATCAACCCGGTGATTGTATTGCCCCAGGCCCTCACCGCACGGGCTGAAAGCGTGGCCCGCGACCTGACCGCTTCGGTGGTGCAAGGCTGCGGCCAGTTCTGCACCAACCCTGGCCTGGTGATCGGCATCGCTTCGCCCGAATTCACCGCATTTACCCAGCAAGTGGCGCAACTGATCGGCGAGCAGCCGGCGCAGACCATGCTCAACGCCGGCACCCTGGGCAGCTACGGCAAGGGCCTGGAAAAGCTGCTGTCCCACCCCGGGATCGAGCACCTGGCAGGCAGCGCGCAATCGGGCAACCAGGCGCAGCCGCAACTGTTCAAGGCTGATGTACGCCTGTTGATCGATGGCGACGAAGTGCTGCAGGAAGAAGTCTTCGGCCCCACCACGGTGTTTGTCGAAGTCGCCGACCAGGCCCAGCTCAGCGCCGCCTTGCATGGCCTGCACGGGCAGTTGACCGCCACCATCATTGGCGAACCGGCCGACCTGCAACAGTTCGCCGAGCTGACGCCGCTGCTGGAGCAGAAAGTCGGGCGCATCCTGCTCAACGGCTACCCCACCGGTGTGGAAGTCTGCGATTCGATGGTGCACGGCGGGCCGTATCCGGCCACCTCCGATGCCCGTGGCACCTCGGTCGGCACCTTGGCCATCGATCGTTTCCTGCGCCCGGTATGCTTCCAGAACTACCCTGACAGCCTGCTGCCCGACGCGCTGAAGAACGCCAACCCGCTGCGTATCCAGCGGCTGGTGGATGGCGCGCCGTCACGCGAATCGCTGTAACGCGTACCTGAGAACAGCCACGCTCAAGGAGGCATCATGTCGTTTCACGCTGTCACCGCGCATCGCGCGCAACTGGGGGAGGGCCCGTTCTGGGACGCGCCCACCCAGGCGCTGTACTGGGTCAATATCGCCGGCAAACAGGCGCTGCGCCTGATGGACGGGCAGTTGCGCATCTGGCAATTACCCGAACACGTCTCGGCGTTCATTCCCTGTGAAAGCGGCGATGCGCTGGTGACCTTGAGCAGCGGCGTGTATCGCCTCGACCTGGCCACCGAAGCCCTGACGCTGCTGTGCGTGGCCGACCCGCAAGCCGGCAACCGTGGCAATGAAGCGCGCTGCGATGCCCAGGGCCGACTGTGGCTGGGCACCATGCAGAACAATATCGGCGAGCAGGGTGAAGACCTGCCCATCACGCGACGCTCCGGCGGCCTGTTTCGCATCGATGCCGATGCGACGGTCACGCCGTTGCTGAGCGGGCTGGGCATTCCCAATACCTTGCTGTGGAACGAGGAGGGTAGCCAGGTGCACTTTGGCGACAGCATGGATGGCACGCTCTATCAGCATTCGATCCAAGCCGATGGCCAGCTTGCACCCTCACAGGTGTGGTTCGGCCCGCACGAACGCGGCGGGCCGGACGGCTCGGCCATGGACGCGCAAGGCTATATCTGGAACGCGCGCTGGGACGGCAGTTGCCTGCTGCGCCTTGCACCTGACGGTCAGGTGGACCGCATTATCGAACTGCCGGTCAGCCGTCCCACCAGTTGCGTGTTCGGTGGACCCAACCTTACCACTCTGTATATCACCAGTGCCGCCAGCCCTCTGGGTCACCCCCTGGACGGTGCGGTACTGGCGATTGAAGTTGATGTACCTGGAAAACCTTGCACTCGCTTTGCCGGATAAACCCTGTAGGAGCGAGCTTGCTCGCGAAAAACGTCAACGATAACGCGTTCGTCCTGGATGAAC
Source organism: Pseudomonas orientalis (assembly GCF_001439815.1). Lineage (GTDB taxonomy): Bacteria > Pseudomonadota > Gammaproteobacteria > Pseudomonadales > Pseudomonadaceae > Aquipseudomonas > Aquipseudomonas orientalis. Next base: position 72,453 of record NZ_JYLM01000003.1, read on the forward strand.
GCGGTGCTCTCAGGTTTTTCGCGAGCAAGCTCGCTCCTACACAAAAACACAAAACAACAACAAGGAGTCACCCGTATGAATCGTCGTCGTGGTTTGCGTTCCCTGTGCTGCGCCGCTGTGGCGGTCTCGGCCATGAGCTTGAGCGGCCTGTTGCTGGCCGCTGAAGAAGTGAAGATCGGTTTCCTGGTCAAGCAGGCCGAGGAACCGTGGTTCCAGACCGAATGGGCCTTCGCCGAAAAAGCCGGCAAGGAACACGGTTTCACCGTGATCAAGATCGCCGTACCCGACGGCGAGAAAACCCTTTCAGCCATCGACAGCCTGGCGGCCAACGGCGCCAAGGGCTTTGTTATCTGCCCTCCGGACGTGTCCCTGGGCCCGGCAATTGTCGCCAAGGCCAAGGCCAATGGCCTCAAAGTGATCGCCGTGGATGACCGTTTCGTCGACGCCAAAGGCGCCTTTATGGAAGACGTGCCGTACCTGGGCATGGCCGCGTTCGAAGTCGGCCAGAAGCAGGGCGCCGCCATGGCCGCTGAAGCGAAGAAACGCGGCTGGGACTGGAAGGACACCTACGCGGTGATCAACACCTTCAACGAACTCGACACCGGCAAGAAACGCACCGACGGCTCGATCAAATCCCTGGAAGAAGCCGGCATTCCCAAGGACCACATCCTTACCGCCGCGCTTAAAACCCTCGACGTGCCCGGCAGCATGGACGCCACCAACTCGGCCCTGGTCAAGCTGCCCAGCGGTGCGAAAAACCTGATCATCGGCGGCATGAACGACAACACCGTGCTCGGCGGCGTACGCGCCACTGAAAGCGCCGGCTTCAAGGCCGCCAACGTGATCGGCATCGGCATCAATGGCACCGACGCCATTGGTGAGCTCAAGAAGAAAGACAGCGGCTTCTTCGGCTCGATGCTGCCCAGCCCGCATATCGAGGGCTACAACACCGCGCTGATGATGTACGAGTGGGTCACCAAAGGCACTGAACCGCCGAAGTACACCGCCATGGACGAAGTGACCCTGATCACGCGCGCCAACTTCCAGGAAGAGCTGACCAAGATCGGGCTGTGGAAATGACCGCTGCCGCCTTGCGATTCGACGGCATCGGCAAAACCTTTCCCGGGGTCAAGGCGCTGGATGGCATCAGCTTCACCGCGCACCCGGGGCAAGTGCACGCCCTGATGGGCGAGAACGGTGCGGGTAAATCGACGCTGCTGAAGATCCTCGGCGGCGCCTACATCCCCAGCAGCGGCACGGTGCAGATCGGCGAGCAGACCATGGCCTTCAAATGCGCTGCCGACAGCATTGCCAGCGGCGTCGCGGTGATTCACCAGGAGCTGCACCTGGTACCGGAAATGACCGTGGCCGAGAACCTGTTTCTCGGGCATTTACCGTCGCGGTTTGGCGTGGTCAACCGCAGCCTGCTGCGCCAGCAGGCGCTGGCGTGTCTCAAGGGCCTGGCCGATGAAATCGATCCCGAGGAGAAACTCGGGCGTCTGTCCCTGGGCCAGCGCCAACTGGTGGAAATCGCCAAGGCACTGTCCCGTGGCGCCCATGTGATTGCCTTCGATGAACCGACCAGCAGCCTTTCGGCGCGGGAAATCGACCGCCTGATGGCGATCATCACGCGCCTGCGCGATGAGGGCAAAGTGGTGCTCTACGTGTCGCACCGCATGGAAGAGGTGTTCCGTATCTGCAATGCGGTGACGGTGTTCAAGGACGGTCGCTTCGTGCGTACCTTCGAGGACATGAGCGCGCTGAGCCACGATCAGTTGGTGACCTGCATGGTCGGCCGGGATATCCAGGACATCTATGACTACCGTCCGCGCGAGCATGGCGACGTCGCCCTGAAGGTCGATGGCCTGCTCGGCCCTGGCCTGCGCGAACCGATCAGTTTCCAGGTGTGCAAAGGCGAAATCCTCGGCCTGTTCGGATTGGTGGGGGCCGGACGCACGGAGCTGTTCAGGTTGCTCAGCGGCCTGGAGCGGGCCAGCGCCGGCAACCTGGAGCTGTGCGGTGAGCCGCTGCAATTGCGCTCACCGCGCGATGCCATCGCGGCCGGCGTGCTGCTGTGCCCGGAAGACCGCAAGAAGGAGGGCATCATTCCGCTGTCCAGCGTCGCCGAGAACATCAATATCAGTGCACGTGGCGCGCATTCGGCGTTCGGCTGGCTGTTGCGCGATGGCTGGGAAAAGGGCAACGCCGAACATCAGATCAAGGCGATGAAGGTCAAGACCCCGAACTCGGCACAGAAGATCATGTACCTGTCCGGCGGCAACCAGCAGAAGGCCATTCTCGGCCGCTGGCTGTCGATGCCGATGAAGGTGCTGCTGCTGGACGAACCCACGCGCGGCATCGACATCGGCGCCAAGGCCGAGATCTACCAGATCATCCACAACCTCGCGGCGCAGGGCATTGCGGTGATCGTGGTGTCCAGCGACCTGATGGAGGTGATGGGCATTTCCGACCGCATCCTGGTGCTGTGCGAAGGCGCCATGCGCGGTGAACAACTGCGCGAAAACGCGACTGAATCCAACCTGCTGCAGCTGGCCTTGCCGCGCGGCCTGGCGAACTGAGAGACGACCATGACCATTCAAAACAACGCGTTGCCCTCGGCACGCAAACCCCTCGATCTGCGCGCCTTGCTCGACAACTGGGCCATGCTGCTGGCGGCGGTGGGCATCTTTGTGCTGTGTGCCTTGCTGATCGACAACTTCCTCTCGCCGCTGAACATGCGCGGGCTGGGCCTGGCGATTTCCACGGTGGGCATTGCCGCGTGCACCATGCTGTTCTGCCTGGCGTCGGGGCATTTCGACTTGTCGGTGGGCTCGGTGATTGCCTGCGCCGGTGTGGTGGCGGCGATTGTGATGCGCGACACCGACAGCGTGATGCTGGGCATCGGCGCGGCGCTGTTGATGGGCCTGATGGTGGGCTTGATCAACGGCATCGTGATTGCCAAGCTGCGGGTCAACGCGTTGATCACCACCTTGGCGACCATGCAGATCGTGCGTGGCCTGGCTTATATCTTTGCCGACGGCAAAGCGGTGGGCGTGTCCCAGGATCAGTTCTTCGTGTTCGGCAACGGCCAGCTGTTCGGCGTGCCGGTGCCGATCCTGATCACCATCGTGTGCTTTCTGTTCTTCGGCTGGTTGCTCAATTACACCACCTACGGGCGCAACACCATGGCCATCGGCGGTAACCCGGAAGCGGCATTGCTGGCCGGCGTGAACGTTGATCGCACCAAGATCCTGATCTTCGCCGTGCACGGTTTGATCGGCGCGTTGGCCGGGGTGATCCTCGCCTCGCGCATGACCTCCGGCCAACCGATGATCGGCCAGGGCTTCGAGCTGACGGTGATTTCGGCCTGTGTGCTGGGCGGGGTGTCATTGAGTGGCGGTATCGGCATGATCCGCCATGTGATCGCCGGGGTGTTGATCCTGGCGATCATCGAGAACGCGATGAACCTGAAGAACATCGATACCTTCTACCAGTACGTGATCCGCGGCTCGATCCTGCTGCTGGCCGTGGTCATCGACCGTATGAAACAACGCTGAGTTATGCCATGTGAGGACTAAATGTGGGAGGGGGCTTGCCCCCGATAGCGGTGGGTCAGTTGATGCATCTGTAGCTGACCCACCGCAATCGGGGGCAAGCCCCCTCCCACAGTTTTAATTGGCGCTGAATTTGAAGACGGTGTTCTGGGTGTAGGTTTGCCCTGGGTTCAAGCGAGTCGAGGCAAAACCAGGCTGGTTAGGCGCATCCGGAAAATGCTGGGTCTCCAGGGTGAACCCGCTCCAATGCGGGTACGCCTTGCCGCCCTTGCCCTTCATCGAACCGTCCAGGAAGTTGCTGGTATAGAACTGCACCCCAGGCTCGCTGGTGTAGAGCTGCAGGCGTCGACCCGACTCAGGATCATGCACCTCGGCGGCCAGTTGCTTCACATCGCCTTTGGTATCCAGCGCCCAGTTGAAATCGAACCCGCCCTGTTTCGGTTCGGCAAACTTGAGCTGCGGATGGTCGTCCTTGATGTGCTGGCCGATGGCGGTAGGCTTGAGGAAGTCCATCGGCGTGCCCTTGACCGGCGCCAGTTCGCCGGTGGGGATCAGGGTGGCGTTCACCGGTGTGTAATGGCTGGCGTGCAGGGTGGCGACCTGCTTGAGGATGTCGCCGTTGCCGGCGCCGGCCAGGTTGAAGTAGCTGTGGTTGGTGAGGTTGAGCACGGTCGGTTTGTCGGTGGTGGCGGTGTAGTCGATGTGCAGTTCGTTCTTGTCGTTCAGGCGGTAGGTGACTTCGGTTTTCAGGTTACCGGGGAAACCCATCTCGCCGTCCTTGGACAGGTAACTGAGCTTCACGCCGACTGAGTCCTTGTCCTTGACCGATTCGGCTTTCCATACCTGCTTGTCGAAGCCCTGGGCGCCGCCATGCAGCGAGTTGGGGCCGTCGTTGAGCGGCACCTGGAAGCGTTTGCCGTCGAGCTCGAAAGCACCGCCGGCCAGGCGATTGCCGAAGCGGCCAATGGTCGCGCCGAAAAACGCGGTGCCGGCCTGGTAGCCCTGCACGTCGTCAAAACCCAGCACCACGTCGTCGACCTTGCCGTGTTTGTCCGGCACCTTCAGCGACTGCAGCACACCGCCGTAGGTAATCACCGTGGCTTGCATGCCATGGCTGTTGCGCAACACATATTGTTCGACAGGGGTGCCGTCATTGGTTTTGCCAAAGGGTTTGTTTTCGCTGCTCAGGCCGGCGGCCTGGGCGCCGCCGCTGGCGATCAACATGGACAGCGCCAGGCCGGACAGCAGGTATCGAGGGTGCTTCATGGTCGAACTTCCTTTTGTTGTTTTAGGATTGAATAGTTCTACTAATGTGCGATATTTCGTCACTTGGACAGCGAATTTATAGCCTTTAACGCCGATTTCGTAAAATAAAATAAGACTAATTGATCGAGGCATCACGTTATGAGTACTGAGCACGCCCTGTATCCCGACCTCAAGGGCAAGACCGTAATGATCTCCGGCGGGGCTTCCGGGATCGGCGAATTCATGGTGCGGGCCTTCGCGGCCCAAGGCGCCAAGGTGGCCTTTGTGGACCGCGCACAAAGCCAGGGCGAACGCCTGGCGGCGTTGCTCAATTCCAAGGGGCATACCGTCGAGTTCGAATGCTGCGATATCACCGACGAGATTGGCTATCGCGCCGCGATCGGGCGCTTCGAGCACTCCCTGGGCCCGATCACGGTGCTGGTCAACAACGCCGCGAACGATGTGCGCCACAGCCTGGAAGAAATCGATTCGGACATGTTCGACCGCCTGATCGCGGTCAACCTGAAGCACGCCTTCTTCGCGGCCAAGGCCGTGGTGCCGATGATGAAACACGAAGGTGGCGGCTCGATCATCAACCTGGGCTCCGTCGGCTGGATGATGGCCTCGGCCGGCTACCCGGTGTACGCCGCCAGCAAGGCCGCCGCCCATGGCATGACCCGCGGCCTGGCCCGGGAGCTGGGGCCGCACCGCATCCGCATCAACACCCTGGTGCCGGGCTGGGTGATGACGGAAAAACAATTGTCCATGTGGGTGGACGACGCAGCCCGTGAGCTGATCGCCCGCAGCCAGTGCCTGCCCGGCAGCGTGATGCCGGAGCATATTGCCAATATGGCGCTGTTTTTGGCTTCCGACGCCTCGGCGATGTGTTCGGCGCAGAACTTTATCGTCGATGGTGGCTGGGTATAGGCCCACGCCGCGGTCCAAATGTGGGAGGGGGCTTGCCCCCGATGGCGGTGTACCAATCAACATATAAGCCGGCTGACAAACCGCTATCGGGGGCAAGCCCCCTCCCACATTTGAACAGTGGTGCTTATGAAGGCCGCGTGCTGCTCCAGGCCTTCATATCGAACGCCTCGCCGCGCCGGGCGGCTGTCCGGTAATGCGCTTGAAGGCACGGCTGAACGCCGCCTGGGAGGTGTAGCCGAGGCGCTGCGCCACGGTTTCGATGGGCATGCGCTCCAGAGTCAGCCATTGGCTGGCCAGGCGCATGCGCAGTTGCGTGGCGTAACGCAGCGGCGGTACGCCGAGGACGGCCTGGAAGCGATCGGCGAACACCGAGCGTGAGGTATGACATTGGGCGGCAAGCTCCGCCACGCTCCACTCGTGGCCCGGTTGCTGGTGCAGGGCGAGCAGGGCGCGGGCCAGGCGCGGGTCGCGCAATGCCGCCGCCAGGCCCGAGGCGTTGCCACAGGCGCACTCGACCCAGCCCCGTACGATCATCGCCGCCACCACATCGGCGAGGCGCGCGAGAATACCGGCATAACCCACGCGCGCCGTGGACACTTCGCGTTCCATGACCGCCAGGATCGGCATCAGTCCCGGGTAACGCTGGCCTGTTGCATCAATCAGCATCAAGGCCGGCATCAGGTTGCCCAGGCCCTGGAGGCTGCCGAGCTCGAACTCCATGCAGGCACTGAACAACAGCCTGTCGGGGACGGTATCGGGTGACGCATCCACGGCGCAGACGGTATCCCCCAACGGCGCGCTGTCGAACTGGCTGATGTCCTGCACAGCGGCATCCGCTGTGGACAGCAACGCGTGCGCGCCGCCATGGGACACGAACACGGCGTTGCCGGCCGACAGTGCGAAAAGGCTGCCGTCTTCGGCGCGCAGCGTGGCGTTACCGGCCGCGAGGAAGTGGAAATAGGCGTGGCCCGGCCTGGCGTCAAAACCGATGCCGAACGTAGGCCCGGCCTGGATGCGCCGGTACTGCACACCCCGCAGGCGCATGCCGCGCAGCAACTCATTGATCAGGTCGGAGGAAGCGGTGAAAGCGTCCACTGCAGTCATATTCGGGGTTTCAGTCAAGAATTCAAGGTTCTGCATCATAGATCATCCTGATGGGCCTACCTAGACTGAGCGCCACGTAAATGACTGGAGGAGACTTGTTATGACCGATTGTGCAGCCCGTGCGCCTGCGGGCATTGTGGCGGAGCCGGCCTGGCTGGCGGTATTTTCCCTGGCGATGGGGGTGTTCGGCTTGCTCACGGCTGAGTACTTGCCGGCCAGCCTGTTGACGCCGATGGCCCTGGACCTGGGCGTTACAGAGGCGCTGGCCGGGCAAGCCGTCACGGTGACGGCGGTGGTCGCGCTGTTCGCCGGTTTGCTGGTGCCGGGGCTGACCCGTGGTATCGACCGACGCATCGTGCTGCTGGGCTTTTCCACGCTGATGATCGCCTCCAACCTGCTGGTGGCGTTGTCCTCGAGCCTGACGGTGCTGTTGTTGATGCGCATCCTGCTGGGCATCGCCCTTGGCGGTTTCTGGAGCATGGCGGCGGCGGTGGCGATGCGCCTGGTGCCTGCGGCGTCCTTGCCCCGTGCGCTGTCGATCATTTTCAGCGGCATCGCGCTGGGCACCGTGGTCGCCGTGCCGCTGGGCAGCTACCTGGGTGGCCTGTACGGCTGGCGCAGTGCGTTTATCGCGGCGGCCGCCGTCGGCCTGGTGACCCTGGCGTTCCAGTCGTTCACGCTGCCGCGCCTGGCACCCAATGGCACCGCGCGCCTGCGCACCGTGTTGCATGTGCTGCAGCGCCCCGGCATCGCCATGGGCATGTTCGGCTGCGTGCTGGTGCACACCGCGCATTTCGCGCTGTTCACCTATATCCGGCCGTTCCTGGAAAGCACCACCGGGGTCGGTACCGAAGGGCTGGCGCTGATGCTGCTGGGTTTTGGCGTAGCGAATTTTGCCGGCACGCTGTTCGCCGGTTGGTTGCTGGTGCGCTACCCACGGGCAACACTGGTGTTGATGCCGGTGCTGGTGGGCATTGCGGCACTGGCGCTGGTCTGGCTGCCTGCGTCACTGCCGACCCAGGCGCTGCTTCTGGCGCTATGGGGCATGGCGTTTGGCGGCGTGCCGGTGGCGTGGTCGAACTGGGTGGCGCGAGCGGTACCGGACCAGGCCGAAAGTGCCGGCGGCATGGTGGTCGCGTCGGTGCAGTCGGCCATCGCCGCAGGCGCTGCCGGTGGCGGGTTGATGTTCAGCGTCAGCGGCATTGGTGGCGTGTTTGTCGGGGCGGGTGTGTTGATACTGTTCGCGGCCTTGCTTATTGCACTGCGTGTGCAGGTACCAGGGCCAGAAGGTGACCGAAGTGTGACGCGCCATCAGTCTTTGGTTTAGTCTGAAACCCTTCGTTGATCGCAAACGCCCCCAGGAGCACTGAGCATGACTGACTACGTACCCCCCAAGGTCTGGACCTGGGACGCCGAAAGCGGCGGCACCTTCGCCAGCATCAACCGGCCCATCGCCGGCGCCACCCATGAAAAAGCGTTGCCGGTGGGCAAGCACCCCTTGCAGTTGTATTCCCTGGCCACGCCCAACGGGCAGAAGGTCACCATCCTGCTCGAAGAGTTGTTGGCCCTCGGGCACACCGGCGCCGAATACGACGCCTGGCTGATCAAGATCGGCGACGGTGACCAGTTCGGCAGCGGCTTCGTGGGCGTCAACCCGAACTCGAAGATTCCGGCGTTGATGGATCACAGCGGCGCGACGCCGATCCGCGTGTTCGAGTCGGGCGCGATCCTGCAGTACCTGGGCGAGAAATTCGGTGCATTCTTCCCCTCCGAACCTGCGGCACGTGCCGAGTGCCTGTCGTGGCTGTTCTGGCAGATGGGCAGCGCGCCGTATCTGGGCGGCGGCTTCGGGCATTTCTATGCGTATGCGCCGAGCAAGATGGAGTACCCGATCAATCGCTTTGCCATGGAGGCCAAGCGTCAGCTGGATGTGCTGGACAAGCGCCTGGCGGTGAGCGAGTACATTGCCGGTGATGAATACACCATTGCCGATATCGCCATCTGGCCCTGGTACGGCGGCTTGGTGAAAGGGCGGTTGTATGGGGCGGCGGAGTTTCTCTCGGTGCATGAGTACAAGCATGTGCTGCGCTGGGCCGATGCGATCGATGCGCGGCCGGCGGTGCAGCGCGGGCGGCGGGTGAATCGGGTGTCGGGCGACGATCAGTTGGCCGAGCGCCATGATGCACGTGATCTGGACTGAGTGAAATCCAAGTGTGGGAGGGGGGGCTCCTGTGACCGCCTGACAGCCGACGGGTATCTACCTGACGCTCCGAGGTCCAAATGTGGGAGGGGGCTTGCCCCCGATGGCGGTCTCTGGGCTGGCAAGTATCTTGGATCAGACCGAGTACATATCCATTATTTAGGTGACGGCCACTTAGGGTTCCGCTTTTACAGCGGCTCACTTTTGAAAAGCGCAAAAGTAAGCAAAACGCTCTTGCCCCACCACTCGGCACCTCGCTTGGGCTCGGTGTGCCCGAACGCAGGCTTGAATCCGTGGGCCGCCGCAATGGGCCATCCCTGGCCCAGTGCGGCTAACCCGGCGTCCTGCCGGGTTACCCACGGATTCAAGCCTGCGTTCGGCCAGCGTGGTTTAACGGGGCGCCTAAGATCAAAAGCAAGATCAAGAGCGGCTCGCTTCGCATCGTGGATACGTTGTTTGTGGGAGGGGACTTGCCTTCGATTTATTTGTAGCGTTGCTCGAAGACGGCCACCTGTTCGGGCTTGATCAGCTCGAAAGGCACCCACACCTCCGACTCAATCGGCTCGCCCTTGATCATCCGCACTGCTGCCTGTACCGCCTGGGTCGCCTGGGCTTTGGGGTCCTGGAACACCGATGCGCTGAGCACGCCGCGCCGGATCGCCGCCAGCCCGTCGGGCAAGCCGTCGATCCCCACAATCGCCACCTCGCCCTTGGCCTTGCCCGCTTGCTGCAAAGCCATGGCCGCGCCAATCGCCATTTCATCGTTGTTGGCCACGATCGCATCGAACTGCGTGCCCGCCAACAGCCAGTTGCTGGTCAGGTCCATGGCCTTGCTGCGTTGCCATTCGGCACTTTGCTGCTCAACGATCCTGATGCCGGGAAAGTCCTTGAGCACCTGCCTGGCGCCTTCAGTGCGGTCGCGGGTGGCGTTTTGCGCCAGGTCGCCCATGATGATCGCCACGTTGCCCTTGCCGCCGAGCTTTTGCGCGAGGTAGCGCATCTGCAATTGTCCGGCTTCAATGTCGTTGGAGGCCACGGTGACCACACCCTTGGGCAACGTGCGCTCATCCGGGTGACGGTTGACGTACACCAGCGGGGTTTTGCTGGCGACGGCGGCACGGGTGATGTTGGCGGTGGCGGCGGTGTCCACCGGCAGTACGATCACTGCGTCGACGTTCTGGTTGAGGAAGCCTTCGACCTGGTTGAGCTGGCGCACCACGTCGCCCTGGGCGTCCTCGAACTGGATCTGCACGTCCTGTTGCGTGGCGGCCGCTTCAAGACCGGTGCGCACGTAGGTCATGAAGTTATCGTCGACCCGCGCGATGCTCACGCCGATGCGATACGCGGCGAAGCTCGATTGACTGAACAGCAATAGCAGTGTGGCCACGATCAATGAATAGCGATGCATGAGGTGTTCCTCTTGTTGTTATAGGGTGAACGCTTGGCGGAAACGCTCCAGGGCCCTGTCGCTGTCGCCGCTGGCCCAACCTTCCAGGCCGACCACGCCGCTGTAGCCCATGGCATGCAGCGCCCTGGCAATCGCCGGGTAGTGGATTTCGCCGGTGCCGGGCTCCTGGCGTCCGGGCACGTCGGCCACCTGGATTTCTCCGATGGCGGGGCCTGCGCGCTGGATCAGTTCGATCAGGTTGCCTTCGCCGATCTGCGCGTGGTACAGGTCCAGGTTCATCTTCAGGTGCGCGCTGCCCACCGCTTCGATCAGGGCCAGGGTGTCGTCGGCGCGGGCGAACGGGGTGCCGGGGTGGTCCACCTCGGTGTTGAGGTTTTCCAGCAGGAACACGCGGCCGGCGTCCTCGCCCAGGCGTGCGATCCTTTCCAGGGTCTTGCAGGCGCTCAGCCACATGCGCCCGGTGGTCCGGCTGACGGGCTGCACCGGCAGGCCGCCGTCACCCAGGCCGGTACCGTGCAGATTCAGGCTGGGGCAGTTCAGGCGCTCGGCAACGCGCAAGGATTGGCGGGCGCTGTCGAGCAAGTGGCGGACACCGTCAGGGTCGGTCAGCGTGCCGCTGATGTAGCCGGTCATCGAGGTGAAGTCCGCGCCTGTCGCGGCCAGGGCGTTGATGTCCTTGTTTGTCCAGCTCCAGATTTCGGCGCTGAAACCCAGAGCATGAATGCGTTTGACCCGCTCCACGAACGGCAGGTCAAGGAACACCATCTCGGCACTGACCGCCAGCTTGAACGGGATCACAGGCTCACCGCCGTGCCTTGCTCGTAGGACTCGATACACGCGCGCGCAATCGCCAGGGCGGCGCGGGCATCTTCGCCGCTGGCCAGGGGTTTGGCGCCGCTGCGCAGGCAGTCGACAAAGTGGTTGAGCTCGGCGATGTAGGCGTCGCGCAACAGGTCGGTGTCCAGGCGCTGGGTGTCGGCCTGGATGCCTGGGGCCTGGTAGCGCACAAGGTCGGATGCCTGCACGCCGCCCATGGTCAGCATGCCGGCGCTGCCGAACACTTCACCGCGTACGTCGTAGCCATACACGGCCTGGAAGCTGGCTTCGGCGGTGGCAATGGCACCGTTATCGAAGCGGATCGTGACCACGGCGGTGTCGAGCAAGCCTCGGCTTTTGTATTCCGGGGCGATCAGGGCGTCGGCCATTACGTGCACCTGCACCGCTTCGGCACCGGGGTTGAGGTAGCGCAGGGTGTCGAAGTCGTGGATCAGGGTTTCCAGGAAAATCACCCATTGCGGTGAGGCGCCAGGGTTGTTCAGCGCCGGGTCGCGGGTCAGTGAGCGCAGCAACTGCGGGGTGCCGATGCGTCCTGCCGCAACGTCGAGGTGGGCGCTGCGAAAGCTCTTGGCAAAACGCCGGTTGAAGCCGACCTGCAGGGTCACACGGGCATCGGCCGCGGCGGCGATGGCGCGGTCGGCTTCATCGAGGGTGATGGCCATGGGTTTCTCGCAGAAGATCCCCTTGCCGGCGCGGGCGGCGCTGATCACCAGTTCCGCATGGCTGCGGGCGGGGGCGGCGATGAGGATGGCGTCGATGTCCGGGTCGTCGAGCAACTGCTGTGGGTCGGTGTAGACCTTGTCCACACCCAGCTCCGCCGCCAGGCGTGCGGCTTGCCCTGGGGTCGGGTCGGCGATGGCGGCGAGGCAGGCGCCGGGAATATGCCTGGCGGCGGTAAGGCCGTGGAAGCTGCCCATGCGACCGGCGCCGATCAAGCCCAGGCGAATGCGTTTGGTATTCATGTATGACCCCTTTTTATTGTTGGCCTCAGGACAATCCTGGCTGGCAAAGGGGCAAGAGCAAAGGCTGTGCCAGAATGTAAATAACTGATATCTATAGAGTTTAAAAAATAAAGTGTTCATTTAAATGACATGTCTATGCTGACATGTCGAAAACATGAACATGGACCCCCCTTATGAGCCTGGCAATCAGTGCGCAAGACCTCGATTACCTGACGACGCTCGGGCCCGCTGCGCTCAACGATGGCCCGGTCGCGGCGTTGGAGCAGGCGTGGCAGGCCTGCCTGCGCGGCCAGGTGCAGCGCCCGGACAAGGTGCGTCAAACGATCTGGGATTCCTGGCGGCGCAGCGTCAAGGCCGGCATCGACCCCGTCGACAGCGCGTACCGCTTCATTGCCGCCGACCGCCTGACGGCCACGCTGGCCAGCCACCGCGTGCTGATCGCCGCCGCCGCGCAAGTCATGCAGGGCTTGCTGGCGTACAACCTGCGCGGGCATATCAACCTCACTGATGCCCACGGCACCACCTTGTATTTCTGCGGGCTGGATATCACCCCCGTGGGCAGTCGCCTGCTCGAATCGGTCCAGGGCACCAACTGCACCGGCCTGGCGCTGGCTGAAGATCACCTGGTGTATGTGCTGGCCGAAGAAAACTTCGCGGTCGGCCTGCGTCAACGCCGCATGCACTGCGCCGCCGCGCCGATCAAGAATGCCCAGGGCCAGACCCTGGCCGTGCTGACACTCACCGCCGAACCCGGCTGGTTTCACTTTCATACCCTGGGCACCGTGCAGGCGGCCGCGGAAGCTGTGTCGCGGCAGATGGCGCTGCAGGCGCTGCTGGAAGAACAGCAGACCGTGCTCGAGGTGCTCAACGAAGGCCTCGTGGTGGTGGATGAACGCGGCTGCATCAAGGCGCTCAACCGCTATGCCCGGCAGTTGTTCGGGGTGGGACTGGAGCTGATTGGCAGTCCTTTCCAGCACCTGGGCCGCAGTGAATTGAGCGAGGCGCTGGGCGAGGCTGTGCGCGACCTGGATTGCACGTTCCACCTGCACGACCGCAGCCAACTCGCCTGCCTGGTCTCGGTGTGCCCACTGGAGCAGGGCGGGGTGATTGTGTCGCTGCGCGAAAACCGCCGCATCCGCGAAATCACCCGGCGCCTTGTCGGCACCCAGGCGCGTTATACCTTCGACACCATCCAGGGCAGCTCGCGGGCAATCCAGGACGCGCTGCACCTGGGGCGCATCGCCAGCCGCAGTGATTCGACCACGCTGATTCTCGGGGAAAGCGGCACCGGCAAGGAGTTGTTCGCCCAGGCTATTCATAACGCCAGCGAGCGTTGCCACGGCCCGTTCGTGGCGGTCAACTGCGGCGCGATTCCACGGGACCTGGTGCAGAGTGAATTGTTCGGGCACGTCGAGGGCGCGTTCACCGGCTCGGCCCGTGGCGGCTCGGCGGGCAAGTTCGAGCTGGCCGATGGCGGCACCATTTTCCTGGATGAGATTGGTGACATGTCCTTCGATGCCCAGGTCAGCCTGTTGCGGGTGTTGCAGGAGGGCGAAGTCGCGCGGGTCGGCGCAAAAAGTGCACGCCAGGTGGATGTACGCATCATCGCCGCCACCCACCGCAATCTCAGCCAGGCAGTCGCCGAAGGTGCGTTTCGCGAAGACCTCTACTACCGCCTGAATGTGCTGAACCTGACGGTGCCGCCGCTGCGGATGCGCCGCGACGACATCCCGCTGCTGGCGCGGTACTTCCTCAAGCGCTGCGCGCGCTCGTTGCGCAAGTCGGTGCAGGGTTTCGCGCCGGACGCGCTGGCCGTGCTTTGCGCTCATGCCTGGCCGGGCAATGTACGCGAGCTGGAAAACGCCATCGAACGGGCGACCAACCTGGCCATGGGTGAGTTGATCCAGGTGAGTGACTTGCCGTTGGACAGCAAGCCTCGTTCATTGGCCCATGCCTATGTGCCGCAACCCTCCCAGAACTTGAGCAGCCACGAAATGCACGCCATCGTCGCCGCGCTGAAAAACACCGGTGGCAATATCCGCCTGGCCGCCCGGCAGCTGAATGTGTCCCGGGGCGGGCTGTACAACAAGATGAATCGGTTTGGGTTGAGTGCCGGGGATTTTCGCGGCCTGTGAACGGTTACTCAGGGGAGGGCTCTTGCTCCCGTGACGGCCGGACAGCCGATGCGTATTTACCTGACGTTCCGAGGTCAAAATGTGGGAGGGGGCTTGCCCCCGATGAGGGAGAGTCAGTGAGCACATCAGTGACTGACACACAGCCATCGGGGGCAAGTCGAATCGTCGCACCGCCCCTCCCACATTTGGATCGCGGATCGGCAAAAGATACCGGTCGGCTCTAAGGCCGCCGCGCTTTTGCTTTTGATCTCAGGCGCCCCGTTAAACCACGCTGGCCGAACGCAGGCTTGAACTCGTGGGTAACCCGGCAGGACGCCGGGTTAGCCGCACTGGGCCATGGATGGCCCATTGCGGCGGCCCACGGATTCAAGCCTGCGTTCGGGCACACCGAGCCTGGGCGAGGTGCCGAGTGGTGGGGCAAGAGCGTTTTGCTTACTTTTGCGCTTTTCAAAAGTGAGCCGCTGTAAAAGCGGAACCCTAAGTAGCCTTTACCGAAGAAACGGATATGTACTCGATCTGATCCAACATCCTGGTCGGTCCTGAGGCCGCCATCGGGGGCAAGCCCCCTCCCACATTTTACTGAACATGTCTCAGGTGCCCAGGTTTTCCGAGGTGACAATGTGCGGCGGGATATGCACCCGATGCCGTATTGCATCGAACCCCTCGGCGCTCTGCAATTGCACCAGCAACTCCACCAACGCCAGCGCCGTCTGGCGCGGTTGCGAGTCCATCACCACATCGATCAACCCTTGGCTCAGCGCCTGGCGCGACAACTCGGTGGACTCCTGCAGGATGCAGCACAACGCCGGGCGCTTGGGCAGTTGCGCCAGGGCGCTGATCACGCCGTCGCCGCCACCGCCGACTACGCACAATCCGCGCAGGTCGGTGTGGCGGCTGAGCAGGTCGAGGGTGGCCTCCTCAGTGATGTCGCAGTTGTCCAGATTGATCAGCGGTTCCAGCGGCTTGAGCCCCGGCGCGTGTTCGGCCAGGTAGCTGTGCAGGCCTTCGACCCGCGCCTGGTGGCCGAGAAAACGATGGCCGCCGAGCAGAATGCCCACGCTGCCTTTGCGCGCGCCGCACGTGCGCGCCAACAGCCAGCCCATGGTGCGTCCGACGACGTGATTGTCCTGGCCCACATACGGTTCCAGGGCTTGCTCATGAATGTCCGAAAGCAATGCCACCACCGGCACGCCGGCTTCGCGGATTTGCGCAAGGCAGGCATTGATCAGCGGATGGGCGAAGCTGACCACCGCCAGGGCGTCGCACTGCACGGCCAGCTGTTCTATCTGCGCGACGATGGCGCTGGGCGTGCGGTCGTTGATGTAGTCGAACTGGCAACTCAGGTTGGCCGTGGCGTGATGCTGCGCCGCGTCGCCGATGGACTGGGCCAGGTTGGCATAGAACGCCTGGGCGGTGCCCAGCAGGAGAATGCCGAAGCGGTAGGTCGGGCGCCGTTCGCGAATGCGCTGGCCGATCAGCCGCGCGGCGAAATAACCCACGGCTTCGGCGGCCTGGAACACCTGTTCGGCGGTTTGCGGATTGACCGGTGCGCGGGCGTTCAACACGCGGTCGACGGTGGCTACGCTGAGGCCCGCGTGGGCGGCAACGGTGGCGATGGTCGGGCGTTTATGGTTGGTCATGACGAGCCCCTTGAGCGTCTTGATAGAAAACTATCAAGCCCCGCTGGGCCTGGATGATAGCTTGATAGGGAATGGATTCAAGGCCTTGAGGGTGATTTAGCCGCGCTCTATGGTTGGTTTCGCAACGTTTCTGAAATCACCCGCTGCGGAGAATAATAACAATGCCTGAACACACCGCTCACCGCGCCCGGCGCGACTACAGCCTGACCGGCCCCGAGGCCGCCCGCGCCGCGGAAAAAGGCCTGGTCTCGGCCCGCTGGTATCAGTCGCCGGTACCGCGCAAACGCATGAAGGAACTGATGCAGCGCCGCGACGGCCCGGCGCTGGTCGACACGGTCATCTGGTTCGCGGCGTTGTTCGCAACCGGCTTTGGCGGCTACTGGTTCTGGGGCTCCTGGGCCTGTGTGCCGTTCTTCCTGGCCTATGGCGTGCTCTACGGCACCGCCTCCAATCCGCGCTGGCACGAAACCGGCCATGGCACGGCGTTCAAGACCCGCTGGATGAATGACGCGCTGTACCAGGTGGCGAGCTTCATGTGCATTTTCGAACCCCATGTGTGGCGCTGGAGCCATGCCCGGCATCACACCGACACCATCGTCGTCGGCCGCGACCCGGAGATCGTCGAGCCGCGTCCGCCGAGCTTTTTGATGATGTTCCTGAGCCTGTTCAATCTGCCCCTGGCGTGGAAGACCTTCAGTGGCGTGGCGCGCCATGCCATCGGCCGGATGAGCGCCCAGGAACGGGATTTCATCCCCGAATCCGAATGGCCGAAGGTATTTCGCGCCGCGCGCATCTGGGTGGGCCTCTATGCGCTGATCATCGGCAGCGCCTTGTACCTGCACAGCTGGCTGCCGCTGATGCTGGTGGGCTTGCCGAGCATCTATGGCGCCTGGCTTGGCTACTTGTTCGGCCTTACCCAGCACGTGGGCCTGGCCGAAGACGTGCTGGACCATCGCAGCAACTGCCGCACCATCTACATGAACCGCGTGCTGCGCTTTATCTACATGAACATGAACTACCACCTCGAGCACCACATGTACCCGATGGTGCCATACCACGCACTGGCGCAATTGCACGAAGAGATCCGTCGCGACTGCCCGCCGCCTTACGCCAATCTGTGGGCGGCGTACAAGGAGATCCTCCCGACGGTCTGGAAGCAGCGCAGCGATCCGACCTATTTCGTCCAGCGTCCGATCCGACGGCAGCCTGAATCTGCCCCAGCCTCTCTGCACGCAGAAGTTTCTGCCGGCTGAAGTTCGTTTCCCTTTAATAAGAGATAAAAAAACATGAACGATCAATGGATCGACGTCTGCGCCGTGGGCGACATAGACGAAGAAGACGTGCTGCGCTTCGACCATGGGGCGCACACCTACGCGGTATTTCGCTCGGCCGAGAATGAGTTTTTCGCCACCGCGGGCCTGTGCACCCATGAAAAAATCCACCTGGCCGACGGCCTGGTCATGGACCATGTGATCGAATGCCCCAAGCACAACGGGCGCTTCGATTACCGCTCCGGCAAGGCCCTGGGCGCGCCGGTGTGCGTCAATCTGCAAACCTACCCGGTACGGGTCGAAGCGGGGCGGGTGCTGCTCGCCGTCACGGCCTGATGATGGACGTACCCCTGATTATCGTCGGCGCCGGCCATGCCGGTGGCCGTGCGGCGTTGACCCTGCGCGAAGAAGGCTATAGCGGTCGGCTGATCCTGATCGGCGACGAACCCCATGTGCCCTACGAACGACCGCCCCTGTCCAAGGGCCTGTTGCAAGGCAGCCAGGACCTGGCCGGGTGCAGCCTGTGCGACAGCGTGCGCCTGGCCGAGCTGGGTATCGAGCATATCGCGGGCAACGCGGTCAGCCGGCTGGCGCCGCCGCAGCATCGGCTGCAGTTGGCCGATGGCCGCTGGCTGCCCTACAGCGGACTACTGCTGGCTACCGGCGGCCGTGCGCGGCGTCTGCCGCAGGCGCAGTGCAATGTGCTTTACCTGCGCACCCATGACGAAGCCCTGGCCCTGCGCGAGCAGTTACGCCCCGGTACTCGGCTGGTGGTTGTCGGCGGCGGCTTTATCGGCCTGGAAGTAGCGGCGACCGCGCGCGGCCTGGGCTGTGCGGTGACGCTGCTCGAAGCCGGGCCACGCCTGGCGGGCAGGGTATTGCCGGCGATCATCAGTGACGCGCTGCTGGCTTTGCACCGCGAGCAGGGTGTGGACGTACGCTTGAATGTCACGGTGGCGTCCATCGAGGCCGACGCTGTGCACCTGATGGACGGGCAAACGCTGCCGTGCGACCTGGTGGTGGTCGGCATCGGCATGCAACCCAATCTCGAACTGGCGGCGGCGGCCGGGCTGGACGTGGGGCAGGGCATTCGTGTCGACGCGCAGTTGCGCACCAGCGCGGCGGATATCTACGCGGCCGGGGACGTCTGCGAGTTCCGTCTCGGCGGTCTCTACCAGCGCCAGGAAACCTGGCGCAACGCCGAGGCCCAGGGTCGGCATGCGGCCTTGAATCTGCTCGGCCGCGCATTGCCTTTCGAGGCCGTGCCGGGGTTTTGGTCCGACCAGTATGACTGGGGTTTGCAGACGGTCGGTGTGATGACGCCGAACGTGGTCAGCCGGGCATTGCCCGAGGGCGGCCTGCTGCTGTTCTACCTCGATGACCATGGGCTGTTACAGGGCGCCTGCGGTTGGGCACCGGGCAACCGCGTGGCCAGGGACATCAAGCTGTGCGAACGCCTGATCGCCGCCCGTGTGCCGTTGTCATCGGCTGCCCTGGCTGATCCGGCTGTTTCTCTCAAACAATGGCTGCGAGGCTGATATGCGCCAATTGCTGGTATTTCAATCCTTATGGGCGATGCACACCGAACCCGGCCCGCTCGAGGCGCAGCTGGACCGCATCGCCGCCGCCGGTTTCGATGGTGTCACCGATCACTACTGGCAGGCCGCCGAGGTTGCACGCCTGCACGCGGCCACCGCCGCGCGCGGCTTGCAGATCGAAGGCCAACTGTTCCCGCAGACGGTGGACGACCTGGCATGCGCGCTGGAGGTGATCAGCCGCTACGGCTGTCATCACCTCACCCTGCAAGCCGACGTGCGTCCGCGTACCCAGGCCGAGGCGGGCCGCTTGATCGAGGGCTGGCAACGCCTGGCCGAACAGGTGGATTTCCCGATCCTGCTGGAAACCCACCGCTATCGCCTGACCAGTGACCTGTTGTTCACCCTCGACCTGCTGGCGCAAATGCCTGACTTGAAACTGCTCGCGGACTTGTCCCACTACGTGGTCGGGCGCGAATTGCCCGAACCCGGCGCCGCCGATGACGATGAGCAGATACGCACCATTCTGCGCCATAGCTGGGGCTTTCATGGGCGCGTGGCCAGCAGTGAACAGGTGCAGGTTGGCCTGGACTTCCCCCAGCATCAGCCGTGGGTGGAACGATTTACCGGCTGGTGGCGCTACGGGATCGAAGACTGGCTGGCCCGCCCCGACACACCCCCAAGCCTGTCGTTCACCTGCGAACTCGGCCCGCCGCCCTACGCGATCACCGGCGCGGACGGCCGAGAACTCACTGATCGCTGGGCCGAGGCGCTGAAGCTCAAAGCATTGATTCGCCAGGTGTGGCACCGCTCACTGGCGACAACACAGCATCAGGCCAGCAATCCGGTGCTGACCGCCACAATCAAAAACACCCCCAGCAGCGCGCGGTAGATCACGAACGGCCAGGTGGAGAAGCGTTCCAGAAACTTCATCAGGCCCCAGATCGCGAAGAACGCCGAAATGCTCGCCACCACCAGGCCGAAAATCAAATGCGGCCAGGCGTGGGCGGGCATGTCGGCGTGCAGCAGTACCCAGAGTTCTTTCAAACCGGCCAGGGCAATGGCGGGCAGGCCCAGCAGGAACGAGAACCGTGCGGCTTCTTCGCGTTTAAAGTTCAGGAACAGCGCCGCGGTCAAGGTCGAGCCCGAACGCGATACGCCGGGGATCAGCGCGCCAATCTGCGCGACCCCGACGATCAGCGCATCACGCAGACGCATCTGGCTTACGTCGCGGGTGTGGCGGGCGCGCAGTTCAGCCGCCGCCAGCAACACCGCCATCACCACACAGGCAATCCCGATCACCATCAGCCCGCGCAACGGCGAGTTGCAGGTGTTCAAGGTCGAGGACAGCACCAGGCCGGCGATGCAGATCGGGATCGTTGCCAGCACAATCGCCACCGCCAGCTTGAACCAGCGGTCGTTGTAGTCGCCCCGGCGTACGGCACTGATGCTGCCGGTGGCCACTTGCTGCACGTCGCGCCAGAAGTAAATTACCACCGCCGCGAGCGCCGCCAATTGCATCGCAGCGGAAAACGCCGAGCCCGGATCTTGCCAGCCGAGCAGGGCGGGCACCACGCGCATGTGGGCGGTGGACGACACCGGCAGCAGCTCGGTGATGCCCTGGATCACCCCCAGGATGAAAATCTGCAGGTAATCCAGGGAGGCGAACCCCACATCCAGGCCGGCGGAGCAGACGTTAGTCAAAATAGGTGTCCTTGAAAAAAGGGATAACCGGCGAAGTTTATTCTAAATGTTTCAGGATTTCGGCCAGGGTGATCGCTATCTGCAATCGGTTCAGCCAATAGAAAGGTTGGGCAATGTATTGGCCTGGCCTGCGCTTTTGTGAACAATGGCGCCCTGCGTTTTTTCACCGAGAGCCCCATGCCTGAAACCACCGTCGAATTGATCCAGACCGGCCCTGAACACGCCGAGCTGATCCGCAATCTCTATCAGTACTACGCATATGAGTCTTCGGACTGGGAACAGGAAGACGTCGAGGCCGATGGCCGTTTCTACATCCACGACGAGCACCTGGCCCGTTATTGGCAAGACCCGCAATGGAGCGCCAACCTGTTACTGGTGGACGGTTATATCGCCGGCTTCCTGCTGATCGAAGGCAGCGAATTGCCGGGTATCGATGCCCTGGAACTGGCCGACCTGTTCATCCTCAAGCGCTACCGCCGCAAAGGCATCGGCCGCGCCATCGCCACCCAGGTGCTGTGCAGCGGCGAGGACAATTGGTTGGTGCGTTTTTATGACCAGGACGAAGTGTCCCAGGCGTTCTGGCGCACGGTGCTGGATAACCTGCCGCGTCCGGTGCAGACCCTGGAACTGGACGATGAGCCGCAGTTGGTGAGTTACCTGGTTACCCGCGCTTCACTGCATTGATCGAATACTGGCCCCGCCCGCAGAGCCGTTGCTGCATCGCCTGCGGCGGTTGCCCGAACGCCCTGAGAAACGCCTGACGCATGCGCTCGCGATCACCGAAGCCGGTTTCCCGGGCCACGACTTCGACCGGGTGGCGACTGGTTTCCATCATGGCGCGTGCCGCTTCCACGCGCAGGGCTTCGATGGCCTTGGCCGGCGTCTGCCCGGTTTCTTCGCGAAACACCCGGCTGAACTGGCGCGGGCTGAGGCGGGCGACATCGGCCAGGGCGTCCACCGACAGGTCGTGGGTGAGGTTTTCGCGGGCGTAGGCCAGGGCCAGTTGCACGCGGTCGGACTTGGGGTCCAGTTCCAGCAAGGCCGACAGTTGCGATTGCTCACTGCCGCGCCGTTGGGCGATCACCAGCTTGCGGGCGATGCGCCGCGCCAGGTCGCTGCCCAGGTCGTTCTCCACCATCGCCAGCGCCAGGTCGACCCCGGCGCTCATGCCGGCGCCGGTCCACACTTGGCCGTCCACTACGAATAACTTGTCTTCTTCCAGATGGATATCCGGGTAGCGCTTGCGAAACGCCGGCGCGTGGATCCAGTGGGTGGTGGTGCGCTTGCCGTCGAGCAAACCGGCTTCGGCCAGCACGAAAATGCCCATGCACAGCGAGGCCACGCGGCGCGATTGCGCAGACGCCGCCTTGACCATCTCCATCAGGTTGGCTTCCGGCAGGCGAAATTCCAGGTAGCCGCTGACGATCAGCGTGTCATAGCCCTCGGGACGGATCGCCGTGGTGTTCACCGAAAATCCCTGGGACGTCATCACGGCGCCACCGCTTTCCGACACCAGATGAAACGCATAGGCCGGCTCGCCCCGCAGCAGGTTGGCGCACTCGAACACCGAGCCCAGGCTGAGACTCAAGGACTGGAAGTTCGGGTAAACCATCAGCGCAACGCTGTGCATCGTCATTCTCCAAGGGGCGCGGGAGGGGGGATTGTCGGCGCGTGCCGGGTAAACGGCAACTGCCGGTGGCGGATGTCCGTAATCCTTGCGGATATGACATTGTGAGCCTGCCCCCACGTGCCTAAGATTGCCCCAACGAACTAGACGACTGGTCTAATCGAAAGGGGCCAAGCATGAGCAGCGAAACCAGAAGCGCACGGCAGACCATTCTTGAGAGTGCACAGGCGATTGTGGGCGCCAAGGGATTTTCCGCGGTGGGGTTGAATGAAATCCTGCAAGCCGCCGACGTACCCAAGGGCTCGTTCTATCACTACTTCACCTCCAAGGATGCGTTCGGTGTGGTGCTGCTCGACACCTACTTCGATCACTACGTCGAAGGCATGCAGCAGCTTTTCAGCCAACCGGGTATGTCCCACTACGCCAAGCTGATGCGCTACTGGCAGGCCTGGATCGACAACCACACTGGCTGCACCGACGCCGGCAAATGCCTTGCCGTCAAACTCGGCGCCGAGGTGTCAGACCTTTCAGAGCCGATGCGCCTGGCGTTGCAGCGCGGCACTTCACGCACCATCGAGTTGCTCGCCATGGCGTTGCAGCAGGGCGTGCAAGACGGTTCGCTGATGCTTGAGCAACCGCCCGAAAGCCTGGCCAGACGCCTGTATGCGTTGTGGCTGGGGACCAGCGTCATGGGCAAGATCACCCGTACCACCGCGCCGTTCGATGAGGCGCTGGGCCTGACCCGACAGTTGTTGGGCCACCCCGAAAACCCTGCTATTCACCACGATCGAGGCACTGGAAAATGAAAGTATTAATGGTACTGACCTCTCACGACCAGCTGGGCGATACCGGCCGCAAGACCGGCTTCTGGCTCGAAGAGTTTGCCGCTCCCTATTACGCGTTCAAGGACGCCGGTGCCGAGGTGGTGCTGGCATCGCCTGCCGGTGGCCAGCCGCCGCTGGACCCGGTCAGTGACCAGCCGGACGCCCAGACCGAACAGACCCACCGTTTCAACGCCGACCCGGCTGCGCAGCAGGCCCTTGCCACTACGGTGAAATTGGACTCGGTCAACGCCGATGACTTCGACACCGTGTTCTACCCAGGTGGACACGGCCCGCTGTGGGACCTGGCCGAGTCGCCGGTGTCCATCGCGCTGATCGAGTCGTTCGAGCGTGCCGGCAAGCCTGTCGGCCTGGTCTGCCATGCCCCGGGCGCCTTGCGTCACGTCAAGGCGGTCAACGGCGAGCCATTGATCAAGGGCCGTCGCGTCACCGGGTTCTCCAACTCGGAAGAAGCCGCAGTGGGACTGACCGAGGTGGTGCCATTTCTGATTGAAGATGAATTCAAAAAACTGGGCGGCAAGTACGAGAAGGGCGCCGATTGGCAGTCGTTCGTGATCGTCGATGGCCTGCTGGTAACCGGGCAGAACCCCGGCAGCTCCAGTGAAGTGGCCAAGGCCCTGTTGAAACTCACCGCTTAACTTAACCCTACCGACTTAACCCCGCCGATTGATGCATGTGGCGGCTCGCAAGAGCCGCCAGTGTTTTCGCTCGTCCTGAATTTGGAATATTCCCATGGCTCATGCCTTGAACACCCCGGTAAAACTGGGGCATCACACCTTGAACAACCGCGTCGTATTGCCGCCCTTGACGCGTCAGCGCAGCGCCCAACCCGGCGATATCGCCACCGACTTGATGGCCACGTACTACCGCCAACGCGCCAGCGCCGGTTTCATGGTCAGCGAGGGCACCCAGATCGAGCCCCGTGGCCAGGGTTACGCGTGGACGCCGGGGATCTACACGCCGGCGCAGATTGACGGCTGGCGCAAGGTCACCGAGGCGGTGCATGCCGAGGGCGGCGTGATCTTCGCCCAGTTGTGGCATGTGGGCCGCGTGTCCCATAACGCCTTGCAACCCGACGGCGCCGCGCCGGTCGCGCCCTCGGCGATCCAGGCCCTGCAGGCCAAGGCCTTTATCGAAACCGCTCCGGGCGTCGGCGAGCTGAAACAACCGCCGGTGCCCCGCGCCCTCACGGTGCTGGAGATCGAGGAACTGGTCGGTCACTACGCACAGGCCGCGCGCAATGCACTGGACGCCGGCTTCGACGGTGTGGAGATCCATTCGGCCAACGGTTACCTGGTCAACCAGTTTATCTCGGCCCATTCCAACCAGCGCGATGATGAATACGGTGGCACGCTGGACAATCGCCTGCGCTTTTTGCGCGAAATTGTCGAAGCGGTGTGCCGAGTAGTGGGCCCTGAGCGCGTAGGCGTGCGTTTTTCGCCGTTGTTCAGTGGCACCGATCAGGAGCGTGTCTACATCGGCCTGGTGGAAGAAGACCCGCACCACACCTACATCGAAGCGATCAAGGTGCTGGAACAGTCGGGTATCGCTTATGTCTCCATCGCCGAAGCCGACTGGGACAATGCCCCCGACCTGCCCGACAGCTTCCGCCAGGCCGTGCGCAGCACCTTCAGCGGGCGCATCATCTATGCCGGCCGCTACACCGCCGAACGCGGCGCAAAACTGGTGGAAGCCGGGCTGGCGGACCTGATTGCCTTCGGTCGTCCGTTCATTGCCAACCCGGACCTGCCGCAGCGGATCTTCAATGGCTGGCCGTTGAATGCGTTGAAGGCTGAGGGGTTGTATGGCGGGACTGCCGCGGGGTATGTGGATTATCCGGAATATATTCAACCAGGCTGAGCTCGACAGCTACCCTGTGGCGAGGGAGCTAACGGGTATCTACCTGACGCTCCGAGATCCAAATGTGGGAGGGGCGGTGCGACGATTCGACTTGCTCCCCGTGGCTACTCGTCAGCCTGTGACTATCTTGCTGATGCTCCACAATCCAAATGTGGGAGGGGGCTTGCCCCCGATGGCGGCCTCCGGGCCGACCAGGATGTTGGATTGGACCGAGTACATATCCGTTTCTGCGGTCATGGCTGCTAATGGTTCCGCTTTTACAGCGGCTCACTTTTGAAAAGCGCAAAAGTAAGCAAAACGCTCTTGCCCCACCACTCGGCACCTCGCTTAGGCTCGGTGTGCCCGAACGCAGACTTGAATCCATGGGCCGCCGCAATGGGCCATCCCTGGCCCAGTGCGGCTAACCCGGCGTCCTGCCGGGTTACCCACGGATTCAAGCCTGCGTTCGGCCAGCGTGGTTTAACGGGGCGCCTAAGATCAAAAGCAGATCAAGATCAAGAGCGACTCGCTTCGCATCGTGGTTTGCGTTGGGCGCTACACAGTTGTGGAGATACCTATGCGCGATAGGATCACCTCAATTGCGCAACACCAAAACCCGACCTCAATGCGCACCCTCATTGCGGGTCGACTTGGGCAGGATGGCCAGAAAGTTATCCCGCGCGACCTTGTGGGCAACGTCTTCAGGCAATGCATCGAGGAAGGGATCAAAACGGCGCATCTCCTTACCCAGCTTGTTGAAGCGTCCTACCACGTCAGAGCCGAGCATGAAGCGATCAGGGAAGCGCTCCACCAGCTTGACCCACTCCGGCCTGGGCGTGCCCGCATCATCCAGCAGATAGGGCGTGAGCACGCTCCAGGACAGGTCGATATACAGGTTGGGATAAGCCTCGAGCAGGCGGCTCAGGGTAGGCAGCAGGAAATCCATTTGCACTTGATGGCGGTGGATTTCCTTGCTGGTACCGGCATGGGCCCAGATAAAGCGCGTATGCGGATGATTGCGCAACGGTTGCTCGACTTCGGCCAGGTACAACGGGTTGCGCTCGCGCTTGGAGGTGATGTTGGAGTGCAGCATCACCGGCAGGTCGTTTTCGGCCGCCAAGTGATAGATACGCGTCATGGCTTCGTTGTTGGCGCGCGGTGTATCACCGGAGGTCAGCGCGGTGAGATCGTCGTGGCGGGTAAACACTTCGCCAATGCCCTGCCACAGCCCTGGGTTGAGGTCGAGCATGCGCTGGATGTGGGCGGCAGAATTCTTGTCGTTAGGATTGAAACCGGACAGGAATGGATGAAAGCGTCGGCGCTGTTCAGGGGCGAGCTTATTGACCGCGGCGGCGACGATGACATCGGTGGCGCTGTACCAATAGGCATCGGCATCGTCGCCTGCGTAATAGCGCGGGCGCTTGGGTTCGTCTTCGTGCCATTTCTTGGCCACGGGAATGCCGGAAATCATCACATGCTCGATGCGATTGTCCGCCATGGCCTTGAGCAGCTTGTCCATGCCCGCCGTTTCCTGGAAAAAATCCACGTAATGCAGGTGGGCGTCGCTGTAGGCATAGTCGCGGGCCTGCACGGCAAGACTGCTGGCGGCGAGCATCAGGGCAAAACTCACACGGGTCCAGAACACAGTGATACCTCGGTAGGGACTGATACGGGTAGACCCTGCGCCGCGTATCGGGGTTCAGCACGGACAAAAACCTGGAACACCCAGGTATTGGCATGTTCTATTACTGCAAGACCGTCATCCACAGCCTTGTGAGGTTTGCCATGCCTGTTACCGTCAATACGTTGAACGCTGAAAACTTCCGTCACAGCGTCACGATCAACAACCATGAGCTGTTTACCGACCTGCCCAAGAGCCTGGGCGGTGACGACTCCGCCCCCTCTCCTCACGACTATTTCGATGCAGCGCTGGCGTCGTGCAAAGCCTTGACCGTCAGGCTCTATGCGCAGAAGAAAGACATTCCGCTCACCGGCGTTACGGTAGAAGTGACCCACGACGCCGCCGAAGAGCAAAAAGGTAAGTACACGCTCAACGTCAAGCTGACCCTCAAGGGCGTGCTCACCGACGCACAGCGCGATGAGCTGCACCGCG
Source organism: Pseudomonas orientalis (assembly GCF_001439815.1). Classification (GTDB taxonomy): domain Bacteria; phylum Pseudomonadota; class Gammaproteobacteria; order Pseudomonadales; family Pseudomonadaceae; genus Aquipseudomonas; species Aquipseudomonas orientalis. Next base: position 99,396 of record NZ_JYLM01000003.1, read on the forward strand.
TCGCCGACAAGTGTCCGGTGCACAAATTGATGACCACTGCCGAGGTCAGCATCGAGACAACACTGTCGGAAGGCGCCTTCAGCCAGTAACGCCAACTTCCGGTCGGGCGGGTTATGCTCAGTGCCATCGAACCCGCTCAGACAGGGATGCATCCCATGACCACGCTCACCGTCATTAGCCCGCGCCGCGAAGATGTGGAAGGCCAGCCTATCCTGCGCCCCCTGCCCTCGCGTGAACGCCGCAGCGTCGGGCCTTTCGTGTTTTTCGACCATATGCTGCCCAATCGTTATGCACCGGGCAGCGGCATGAACATCCGCCAGCATCCCCATATCGGGCTTTCTACACTCACCTATCTGTTCGAAGGCACGTTGCAGCACAAGGACAGCCTGGGTTCGGACCAGATGGTGAAGGCCGGCGAAGTCAGCTGGATGACCGCCGGCGGTGCGATTGCTCATGTCGAGCGCACACCCGAGGCGGTCAAGGCCAGCGGTTTTAACCTGCATGGGTTGCAGGTGTGGCTGGCATCGCCCAAGCACCACGAAACCGGGCCGGGCCACTATAGTCATCACCCGGCGGCCAGTTTGCCGGTCAGCGATAACCTGGGCGTGCAGGTGCGCCTGATCGCCGGCGACGGGTTTTGCCTCAAGTCGCCCGTACCGGTGCTGTCGCCCACGCTGTATGCCGAGGTTCGGATGCAGACGGCCACTACCCTGCTGATCCCCGATGAGCATGAAGAACGCGCGGTGTATGTGCTGGAGGGTGACGCACAGCTCGACGGCGAACCGCTGGCGGTGCATAGCCTGGTGGTTCTGCCTGCCGGGCAGGAGATGACGCTGTTTGCCGAAACCGATTGCCATGCAGTGGTGTTGGGTGGCGCGCCACTGGATGGGCCGCGGCGGATCAACTGGAATTTTGTGGCGAGTGATCCGGCGGTGATCGAGCAGGCGCGGCAGAGGTGGGCGGCTGGGGATTGGCCGACGGTGCCTGGGGAGTTAGAAAGAATTGAGTTGCCTGCCAGATAGCTATCGGGGGCAAGCCCCCTCCCACATTTTGGATGTATTCACAATTCAAGTGTGGGAGGGGGCTTGCCCCCGATGAGGCCCGAACAGGCGCTGAAGAATCAGCCCTTGAACACTTCATCCAGCAAGTTATGCATCGACTGGAACGCCCGCGCAGCGGTCTTCGCGTCGTACATCATCTTGCCCGGCACATTGGCATGGGGATCGGTAAAGGAATGCACCGCACCGCCGTAGCTGAGCAACTGCCAATCCACACCCGCTGCGTTCATTTCCTCTTCGAACGCCGGCAGTTGTTCTTTCGGAACCAATGGGTCGCAGGCGCCATGCAGCACCAGCACTGCACCCTTGATGTTCTGCGCATCCGCCGGGTTCGGCGTGTCGAGTGTGCCGTGGAACGAGATAGCCGCCTTCACCGGCGCGCCGGTACGCGCCAATTCCAGGGAGCAGCAGCCGCCGAAGCAGAACCCGAAGGTCGCCAGCTTCGACGTATCAACCGCCGCCTCGGTCTGGCCTTGCAGTTGCTCAAAGGCCGCTTGCATACGCTTGTTCAACAACGGGCGATCATTTTTCAACGGCATCATCGCCGCGCCGGCTTCATCGCCATTGGTCGGCCGCACGGTTTGCCCATACAAGTCGGCAATCAGCACCACATAGCCCTTGCTGGCGACGGTCTTGGCGATCTCTTCGGCGCCCGCGCTCACGCCCATCCAGTTCGGTGCCATCAGCAGCCCCGGCAGCGGGCCCTTGTGGCTGGCATCGAACGCCAGGCGGCTTTCATAAGACTGGCCATCAATCTGATAGACCACTGAACGTACTGTGACTTGGCTCATCGTTTTCTCCAGTTGAAGTACACGCAGAAGCAGTAATGCAACGGTAGGAGCGAGCTTGCTCGCGAAAAACTTCAGCGCACCGCGTTGATTCAGGATGTGGGCGTTATCGTTGACGCTTTTCGCGAGCAAGCTCGCTCCTACAAACGAAAAAACCCGCCGAAGCGGGTTTTTCTACAACGGTGTTAAACCGACAGTTCAACCAACAGCTTGTTCAGTCGGCGCACATAGGCGGCCGGGTCTTTCAGGCTGTCGCCAGCGGCCAGGGCCGCCTGGTCGAAGAGGATGTGCGACAGGTCGCCAAACCGCTCCTCGTTCTGCTCACCGTCGAGTTTCTCGATCAGCGGGTGAGCCGGGTTGAATTCGAAGATCGGCTTGGAATCCGGCACCTTCTGCCCGCTGGCTTCGAGGATCTGGCGCATTTGCATGCCCAGGTCCTGCTCGCCAATGGCCAGGATCGCCGGGGAGTCGGTCAGACGGTGGGAAACCCGCACTTCACTGACCGCTTCGCCCAGGGAAGCCTTGATCCGCTCAACCAGGCCTTCTTTGGATTTGGCGACTTCTTCCGCGGCTTTCTTGTCCTCTTCGGAGTCCAGGTTGCCCAGATCCAGGTCGCCACGGGCAACGTCGACGAACGACTTGCCGTCGAACTCGGTGAGGTAGCTCATCAGCCACTCATCAATACGGTCGGTCAGCAGCAGCACTTCGATGCCTTTCTTGCGGAAGACTTCCAGGTGCGGGCTGTTCTTGACCTGAGCGTAGGTTTCGCCAGTGAGGTAGTAGATCTTGTCCTGACCTTCCTTGGCACGTGCCAGGTAGTCGGCCAGGGACACAACCTGCTCGCCGTCGTCACCTTGAGTCGAGGCAAAACGCAGCAGGCCGGCAATTTTTTCCTTGTTGGCAAAATCTTCCGCCGGGCCTTCTTTCATGACCTGGCCGAAGTTTTTCCAGAAGCCCTGGTATTTCTCAGGCTCGTTCTTCGCCAGCTTTTCCAGCATGTCGAGCACGCGCTTGGTCAGCGCCGACTTCATGGAATCGATGATCGGGTCTTTCTGCAGGATTTCCCGCGACACGTTCAGCGACAAGTCGTTGGAGTCGACCACACCCTTGATGAAGCGCAGGTACAGCGGCAGGAAGGATTCCGCCTGGTCCATCACGAACACACGCTGTACGTACAGCTTCAGGCCCTTCGGCGCTTCGCGCTGGTACAGGTCGAACGGCGCGCGGGCCGGTACGTAGAGCAGCGAGCTGTATTCCAGCTTGCCTTCGACCTTGTTGTGGCTCCAGCTCAGCGGGTTTTCGTAGTCGTGACCGATGTGCTTGTAGAACTCCTGATATTCCTCGTCCTTGATCTCGGTACGCGGACGGGTCCACAGAGCACTGGCGCGGTTGACGGTTTCCCATTCCTCGGCCGGCTTCTCTTCGCCTTCGGCAACCGTTTGCTCTTTCGGCAGCTCGATCGGCAAGGCGATGTGGTCGGAGTATTTCTTGATGATGTTGCGCAGGCGCCAGCCGTCGGCGAATTCGTCTTCGCCATCCTTGAGGTGCAACACGATACGGGTGCCGCGGTCAGGCTTGTCGAGGGTGGCGATTTCGAACTCGCCCTCGCCTTTGGACGCCCAGTGCACACCTTCGCTGGCGTCGAGGCCGGCGCGGCGGCTGAACACTTCAACCTTGTCGGCAACGATGAAAGCCGAGTAGAAGCCCACGCCGAATTGGCCGATCAGGTGAGAATCTTTTTTCTGGTCGCCCGACAGGTTCTTCATAAAATCTGCGGTGCCGGATTTGGCGATGGTACCCAAATGGGTAATCGCGTCTTCACGGCTCATGCCGATACCGTTGTCTTCGAGAGTGACGGTCTTGGCGTCTTTGTCGTAGCTCACACGGATTTTCAGTTCGGCGCCACCTTCCAGCAACTCAGGCTTGGACAGGGCTTCGAAGCGTAATTTATCGACAGCGTCAGAGGCGTTCGAGATCAATTCGCGAAGGAAGATTTCCTTGTTGGAATACAGCGAATGGATCATGAGGTGCAGCAGTTGCTTCACCTCGGTCTGGAAGCCCAGGGTTTCCTTTTGAGTTTCCACACTCATGGTCATCAAACTCCAATTGGATGGCAGTGGCCGCACCCGGAAGGGTTGGCGGCGGGTTGTCATCAAAGTTGGGGGCTAAGACCGGGATTTCAAGAGCGGCAATTCCTCGATCTTGAAATGGGCGCGAGCGGTGGCAATCGGCTCGGTGGGGGCGGTTTGCCAGGCGGTGATCGCCACATTGGCTACACGCCGCCCCTGGCGGCACACCTGGCAGGTGGCGTAGGTGTCGCGAAACTGGCCGGCGCGCAGGTAATCCAGGGAAAAGTCGATGATTTTCGGCAGACCCGGGACGCCGGTGAAGACGAGCAGGTGCAGTGCCGCCGACAGCTCCATGAAGCCGGCGATCACCCCGCCATGCAGCGCCGGTAATATAGGGTTACCAATGTTGTCCCGGTTGGCCGGCAGGCGAAACAGCAATTCGTCTCCTGAGCGTGTGCATTCGACGCCGATCAGCTTTGCGTAGGGCACCAGATCGAGCAGTGCCGCGTAATCGCCGTGCTCAAGGGCTTGCTCCAGGCGCGTCTTGAATCGATGGGTCATGCCTGCTCTCCCTTGATCACGCTGCCCAGGCCCTGGGTGCCCTTGAGTCGCTTGCCCATGCGCATGAATGTGCCCACCACATGGGCAATGGGCTGCTGCGGGTCGTCCTGGTAGGCAAAGCCACGAGTAAAAATCACATCGGTGGTGACCCGGTAGCATTGGGCGAAGCCATACACCGGCTTATGCGGTTCGGCGGGATGCATATAGTCGATGCGCAAATCCAGGGTCGGGCAGACCTCGAACTCAGGCAGTACGCACAAAGTGGCCATGCCGCAGGCGGTGTCCATCAATGACGTCAGCGCGCCACCGTGGATGATGCCGGTACGGGGATCACCGACGATATGCGCGCCATAGGGCATCACCAAAGTCATGCCCTGCTCTGTCGCGGCATGGACCGTAATCCCCAGTACCTGGCAGTGGCGAAGCGCCCAAACAAAGCGGATAGCGCGGTCTAACAAGGGGCTTTCATTCATGTTTTTTAAATTCTTATTAGTCTGGATCGGCCGGATAGGTAATAATTTGGAAAGTTCCTGGCGAAAAGCTTTATATATCTGTGGAACACAAGGAACTAATGCTGGCCCCTTGAGTTCGAAAGGCCAGTAGATATCTTCAATAAGGAGAAACACCCATGCGCAAGACATTAGCTATTTCCATGATGCTGGCCGCTGCTCTCGGTCTGGCTGCCTGCGACAAGAAATCCGAAGACAAAGCCCAAGACGCCGCCGCACATTCTGAGCAAGCTCAGCAAGACATGGCGAAAGCACAGGATAAAGTGAACGACGCTGCGAAAGAAAACGCCGATGCTGCCAAAGCTCAGGCTGAATCGAACGCTGCCGCCGCCAAAGAAGCTGCACCTGCCGCACCTGCAGAGCCTGCCAAGCAGTAATTGCAGGGTGTAACGCTGTAGTGCTGCAAAAGATAGCCCGCTTATTAGAGCGGGCTTTTCTTTGTCTGCTGTTTATCCAGGCTCTTTAAGTCACGCTGTCTTTTGCGGGATCCGGGGCCTGCATATTTGTCGGGGTATACACCATCACCTGCAAAACGTCGGAGTGAAACTCGCGGCGGTAAAGCACTAACACCACCCCGCTGCTCATCAACATGAACAACCAGGGGCTGACGAACCAGGCCAGCATGGTCATGCCGAAATAATAAGCTCGCAGGCCAAAGTTGAACTGGTTGGCCGCCATCGAAATAACCCGCGCCGCGCGCAAGGCAAATGCATTGCGCTCCTGTTCCGATACATGCCGCTCGCCGATCATCGGCGCCGATCCCACCAGTACCGCGGCGAAGTTGTACTGGCGCATGCACCAACTGAAGGTGAAGAACGCGTAGACGAACACCAGCGCCAGGCACAGCAACTTGATTTCCGACATGCCCTGGGAGGCCTGCTGTACCAAGGGGATATCCGCCAGCAATGACACCGCCCGCTCCGAAGCGCCCAGCACGGTGAGAATGCCGGCGAGGATGATCAACGTGCTGGAGGCGAAGAACGAGGCGTTACGCTCCAGGTTACCGATCACACTGGCGTCGGCGATGCGGTTATCGCGCAGCAGCATGCGGCGCATCCAGTCTTCGCGATACAGGTGCAGCACGCTGGCCAGGCAGGCGGTGTCCCGGGCTTTCCAGGTGGCGTAACGGGTGTAGCCGCCCCAACACAGGATGAACCATAGGGCGGCAAGCAGGTGGATTTGATTGGTTTGAACGAACGACATGCGGGTCCTTTTATACGGTGCTGGGTGACGGAATGCAGACCAAATGTGGGAGGGGGCTTGCCCCCGATGGCTTGCTGCCAGTCACTGCATCTGTGACTGACCCACCGCTATCGGGGGCAAGCCCCCTCCCACATTTTTAAAGCATTCCAACTTTAGAAGGTTGTGGCCTCTCAAGCATAAAAAATGCCCCGTATCGATTGATACGGGGCATTTCGGTAATGCGTTGAACCGGTATTACGCGATGGCTTCGCTGCGCTTGCCCAACAGGCGATCAACCACCACCGCCACAACCAGCACCATCACCGACGGCACCAGCCACGCCAGGCCTTGCTCGCTCAGTGGCAAGTTAGCCAGCTGCGCCGGCATCCAATCGGCCAAGCCAGCGCCCTTGAGTGCATCAATGCAGCCGAAAATAAACGACACCAGCATCACCGGACCAACGATACGGCCCTGCTCCTGCCAGAAATCCTTACAGAAGCTCAAGGCCACCAACACGATGCACGGCGGGTAGATCGCAGTGAGCACCGGGATGGAGAACGCGATCAGCTTGGTCAGGCCCAGGTTGGACACGAACAGCGAAAACAGCGCCAGGATCACCACCAGGGTCTTGTAGGACAGCGGCAGAACTTTGCTGAAGTACTCAGCACAGGCACAAGTCAGGCCCACGGCGGTGACCAGGCACGCCAGGGAAATCAGCACGGCAAGGAAGCCACTGCCCAGGGAGCCGAAGGTATGTTGCACATAGGCGTGCAATACAGCGGCGCCATTGGCCGCCCCGGCGGCGACTTCATGGCTGCCCGAGCCCAGCCGGAACAGGCTGACGTACACCAACGCCAGACCTACGCCGGCAATCAGCCCGGCAATGATCGCGTAACGCGTGATCAGCTTCGGCGACTCGACGCCACGGGAGCGAATCGCATTGACGATGACGATACCGAATACCAGCGCGCCAAGGGTATCCATGGTCAGGTAGCCATTGATAAAGCCCTGGGAGAACGGCGCAGCGACGTATTCAGGCGTTGCGACACCGACGTCACCGGCCGGCAAGGCAAACGCGGCAATGCCGAGGATGGCCAACGCGATGATCTTCAGCGGCGCGAGAAAGCGACCTACGGTATCCAGCAGCCGTCCCGGATACAGGGAGACAAAGAACACCACCAGGAAGTACACCGAACTGTAGAGGAACAGCGCCAGCGGGCTTTCGCCGGTCAGCGGCGCCAGGCCCACTTCGAACGATACGGTCGCGGTACGCGGCGTGGCGAACAGCGGCCCTACCGCCAGGTACGCCGCCGCCGCCAGCAGGCCACCGGCGATCTTGCCGATCGGGCTGCTCAACGCATCCATACCGCCGCCCACCTTGGCCAACGCGATCACGGTGACGACCGGCAGGCCGACTGCTGTTATCAGGAACCCCAGGGCCGCCATCCAGACGTGAGGCCCGGACTGCAAGCCAACGATAGGCGGGAAGATGATATTGCCGGCGCCCACGAACAGGGCAAACGTCATAAAGCCCAACGCCAGGATGTCCTGGCCTTTCAACACTTTCATTTGAGGAAATACCACACTACTGAATCGGAATTTAGAGGGGGATTCCCTATGGATGAGGGAAATACTGCCGGCCCTTATAGGGACCGACCGTCTGGCGCGCAGCTTCCTTTTGGGATGCGGGCGCATAAAGAGGCGGTAAGGGTACAGAATTAGACTGACAAACGCACTGTTGCGGGGCGGACTGTCCGATAAGCGACATTCAAATGTCGCGTTTTCATACTTAATCTGACAATGCAATCAAATGTGGGAGGGGGCTTGCCCCCGATTGCGGTGGTTCAGTCACATCATCATGACTGACACTCCGCAATCGGGGGCAAGCCCCCTCCCACATTTGGATCTCTACCAACCTCAGATATGTTGCTGAACCCCGAATGCACAAAGGCCACCCGAAGGTGGCCTTTGTGTGGATGAAGCGTCAGCTAAGCGCGAGGCTTACTTGACAGCCCAGCCGGTCAGCTCGGACAAAGCCTTGCCGATGTCTGCCAGCGAACGCACGGTTTTAACGCCTGCGTCTTCCAGGGCAGCAAACTTCTCGTCTGCAGTACCCTTGCCACCGGAGATGATTGCGCCAGCATGGCCCATGCGCTTGCCCGCAGGGGCAGTCACACCAGCGATGTAGGAAACAACCGGCTTGGTCACGTGTGCCTTGATGTAGGCAGCCGCTTCTTCTTCAGCCGAACCGCCGATCTCGCCGATCATCACGATCGCTTCGGTCTTCGGGTCTTCCTGGAACAGCTTCAGGATGTCGATGAAGTTGGAGCCCGGGATCGGGTCACCACCGATGCCGACGCAAGTCGACTGACCGAAACCGGCGTCAGTGGTCTGCTTCACAGCTTCGTAGGTCAGGGTGCCGGAACGGGAAACGATACCGACTTTGCCTGGCAAGTGAATGTGACCGGGCATGATGCCGATCTTGCATTCGCCTGGGGTGATCACGCCTGGGCAGTTAGGGCCGATCAGGACCACGCCCAGCTCGTCGCACTTCACTTTAGCGTCCAGCATGTCCAGGGTAGGAATGCCTTCGGTGATGCACACGATCAGCTTGATGCCGCCGAATGCCGCTTCCAGGATGGAGTCTTTGCAGAAAGGTGCTGGAACGTAGATCACGCTGGCGGTAGCGCCAGTTTTTTCTACAGCATCTTTCACGGTATTGAACACGGGCAGGCCCAGGTGCTCGGTGCCGCCTTTACCAGGGGTTACGCCACCCACCATCTTGGTGCCGTATTCGATGGCTTGCTGGGTGTGGAAACTACCTTGCGAACCGGTAATACCCTGGCAGATAACTTTGGTGTCTTTATTGATCAGGACGCTCATTATTTGCCCTCCGCAGCTTTGACAACTTGTTGAGCAGCGTCGGTCAGGCTGGTAGCCGCGATGATGTTCAAACCGCTTTCTGCCAGTACTTTAGCGCCCAGTTCAGCGTTGTTGCCTTCAAGGCGAACAACAACCGGGATTTTAACGCCGACTTCTTTCACTGCGCCGATGATGCCTTCGGCAATCATGTCGCAACGAACGATGCCGCCGAAGATGTTGACCAGTACTGCGGCGACGTTGGAGTCGGACAGGATGATCTTGAACGCTTCGGTAACGCGTTCCTTGGTAGCGCCACCACCTACGTCGAGGAAGTTGGCTGGTTTGCCGCCATGCAGGTTGACGATGTCCATGGTACCCATGGCCAGGCCGGCACCGTTGACCATGCAACCGATGTTACCTTCCAGGGCCACATAGTTCAGTTCGAACTTGGCGGCGTGCGCTTCGCGCGGATCGTCCTGCGACGGATCGTGGAAAGTCTTCAGCTTCGGCTGACGGTACATGGCGTTGGCGTCGATGTTGATCTTGGCGTCCAGGCAATGCAGATCGCCGTCAGCCTTGATCACCAGCGGGTTCACTTCCAGCAGGGCCAGATCGTGATCCTGGAACAGTTTGGCCAGACCGACGAAGATCTTGGCGAACTGGGCAACTTGCTTGCCTTCCAGGCCCAGCTGGAAAGCCAGCTCGCGACCCTGGAAGGGCTGAGCGCCGACCAGTGGATCGATAGTGGCTTTCAGAATTTTTTCTGGGGTTTCTTCGGCAATCTTTTCAATGTCCACGCCACCTTCGGTGGAAGCCATGAACACGATGCGACGGCTCGAACGGTCAACGACAGCGCCCAGGTACAGCTCTTTAGCGATATCAGTGCACGATTCAACCAGGATCTTGGTGACTGGCTGGCCATTGGCATCAGTCTGGTAAGTCACCAGACGCTTGCCCAGCCACTGCTGTGCGAAGGCCTTGGCGTCTTCTTTGCTGCGAACCAGCTTGACGCCGCCCGCTTTACCGCGACCACCGGCGTGGACCTGGGCTTTGACAACCCACTCGCTGCCGCCGATCTTGTCGCAGGCTTCTGCTGCTGCTTCCGGGGTGTCTACTGCGTAGCCCTTGGAAACTGGCAGGCCGTATTCAGCGAACAGCTGCTTACCCTGATACTCGTGAAGATTCATGCTTTTTACCGTCTTCGTTAGGTACTGCGCATTCGGCGCTGCGCTCATTATGAGTGCCGCGCCACCTGTGACTGCTGCTTGCACAACCTGCGGGGCTTATGGCCCGTAAAGCTGCACAAGGCTGCGTCCAGCGGATATTCCGCGGTGAGTCTTGCGCGCAAGGCTCACGACGGGCAACTCCGCCGTGGTTTCTTATTATCTCGCTTAGCGCTTCTTGCGGTTGGCGATGTGGATGGCGCCGCCATTCACCGCCAACGCCGCTTCATGCAACGCTTCGGACAGGGTCGGATGGGAGAAGACCATCATGCCCAGGTCCTCGGCACTGGTGCCGAATTCCATACCGATAGCGCCTTGCTGAACCAGTTCTGCAGCGCTCGGGCCAATCACGTGGACGCCCAATACGCGGTCAGTCTTGGCATCAGCGATGACTTTGACAAAACCACCGGTGTCGTTGGCTGCCATGGCACGGCCAGAAGCGGCAAACGGGAAGGTGCCGACGTTAACTTCAACGCCTTCAGCTTTCAACTGCTGTTCGTTCTTCCCAACCCATGCAATTTCCGGATGGGTGTAGATAACCGATGGAATCAGGTCGTAGTTCATCTGGGTCTTGTGACCCTTGATGCGCTCGACAACCATGATGCCTTCCTCGGAAGCCTTGTGGGCCAGCATCATGCCACGAACCACGTCGCCGATCGCGTAAACGCCCGGTACGGTGGTTGCGCAGTGATCGTCAACGTGGATGAAACCACGCTCATCGATGCTCACACCGCTGTCGGAGGCCAGCAGGTCGGTGGTCACTGGACGGCGACCAACGGCTACGATCAGCTTGTCGAAGGTGATGGTCTGCTCGCCTTCCTTGTCGGTGTAGGTCACTACAACTTCTTCGCCGTTGACCTTGGAACCGGTCACACGGGCGCCCAGCTTGATGTCCAGACCCTGTTTGGTCAGGGTCTTGTAGGCTTCCTTGGACACCGCGGTGTCGGCAGCCAGCAGGAAGGTGTCCAGGGCTTCGAGCACGGTCACTTGCGAACCCAGGCGGGACCATACCGAACCCAGCTCCAGGCCGATGACGCCGGCGCCGATCACGCCCAGGCGCTTGGGGACGGCCTGGAATTCCAGGGCGCCGGTGGAATCGACGATCACGTTCTGATCAACGGGAGCAGGTGGAATGTCGATTGGACGCGAGCCCGGTGCCAGGATCACGTTTTCGGCTTCGATGACTTCAACCGAGCCGTCCGGCTTGGTGATTTCAACTTTCTTGCCGGCCAGCAGTTTGCCGTGGCCTTGCAGGGAAGTGACGCCGTTGGCCTTGAACAAGGTCGCAACGCCGGAAGTCAGGCCTTTGACGATGTTGGCTTTGCGGCCGACCATCGCTGGCACGTCCATGGTCACGCCGGCGTGGTTGATACCGTGGATCGCGAAACCATCCTGGGCTTCGTGGAATTTCCAGGAGCTGTCCAGCAGCGCCTTGGAAGGAATGCAACCGACGTTGAGGCAGGTACCGCCCAGCGCCAGTTTGCCTTCCTTGTCGGTGTACTTTTCGATGCAAGCAGTGGAGAGGCCCAGTTGCGCGGCCTTGATGGCGGCAACATAGCCGCCAGGGCCTGCACCAATCACTACAACGTCAAATTTCTGTGTCATGAAAATAGATCCTCTATTTGCGACAAGCTTCTAGCCCCAGGCTGCAAGCCAAGCTGCTTTTTCCTACAGCTTGTAGCTCGCAACCTGAAGCGGCTTCAATCAGATATCCAGCAGCAGACGAGCCGGGTCTTCCAGCAGGTTCTTGATGGTCACCAGGAACGTCACGGCTTCTTTACCATCGATCAGGCGGTGATCGTAAGACAGCGCCAAGTACATCATTGGGCGGATCACGACCTGGCCGTTGATGGCCATCGGACGCTGGATGATGTTGTGCATGCCCAGAATCGCGGCTTGCGGTGGGTTGACGATCGGCGTCGACATCATCGAACCGAAGGTACCACCGTTGGTGATGGTGAAGGTACCGCCGGTCATCTCATCAATGGTCAGCTTGCCGTCACGGGCTTTCTTGCCGAAGCCGGCGATGCCGCCTTCGATTTCGGCCAGGCTCATCAGCTCGGCATTACGCAGAACCGGAACCACCAGGCCACGATCGCTGGACACGGCAACGCCGATGTCTGCATAGCCATGGTAGACGATGTCGGCGCCGTCGATGGAAGCGTTGACTGCCGGGAAGCGTTTCAGCGCTTCGGTGGCCGCTTTCACGAAGAACGACATGAAGCCCAGGCGCACGCCGTTGTGGCTCTTCTCAAAGAGGTCCTTGTACTTCGAACGCAGCGCCATGACTTCAGTCATGTCGACTTCGTTGAACGTGGTCAGCATCGCCATGTTCGACTGTGCTTCAACCAGGCGCTTGGCCACGGTGGCACGTACACGAGTCATCGGCACGCGTTTCTCGGTGCGGTCGCCGGCGGCAAACACAGGCGCAGCGGCAGCAGGTGCAGCTGGCTTGGCAGGTGCGGCAGCCGGCGCGTTTTTCTTGGCTTCAACCGCGGCCACCACATCTTCCTTGGTGACACGGCCGTCTTTGCCGGTGCCCTTGATGGAAGCCAGGTTGATGCCGTTTTCTTCAGCCAATTGACGCGCAGCCGGTGCAGCGATTGGGTCTTCGCCACCCGCAGCCGGTGCGGCGGCAGGTGCCGAAGCGGCAGCCGGTGCTGCCGCAGCAGGGGCCGGAGCAGCAGCGCTGCCCTCTTCGATCGAGCCCAGTACCTGGTTCGACAGAACGGTAGCGCCCTCTTCCGCCACGATCGGGCCCAGCACGCCGTCGGCTTCGGCCAGCACTTCCAGTACGACTTTATCAGTCTCGATGTCGACGATCAGGTCGTCACGCTTGACGGCCTCGCCTGGTTTCTTGTGCCAGGTGGCGACGGTGCCATCGGCAACCGATTCCGGGAATGACGGGGCTTTGATTTCGATAGCCATTATCTGTAGGTCCTTAAAATTCGGTTTCAGTCAGCGCGAAAGCGTTAAACGGTGAAAGCATCTTGCAGCAGTTTTTCCTGCTGCTCGGCGTGCATCGACGCATAACCACAGGCAGGTGCAGCAGACGCATCACGACCGGCGTACTCCAGGCCCAGGGCCCTGTTGTGGTTGCCGATGCTGCGACGCAAATGATGCTGGCTGCTGTACCAGGCGCCCTGGTTCATCGGTTCTTCCTGACACCACACCACATTCGTGAGGTTGGTGTAAGGCGCGATGATCTCCATGAGGTCATCTTCCGGGAACGGGTAAAGCTGCTCGATACGCACGATGGCGATGTCTTCGCGGCCTTCGGCACGGCGTTTTTCCAGCAGATCGTAATAGACCTTGCCGCTGCACAGGATCAGGCGAGTGACCTTGGCGGCGTCCAGCGTATCGATTTCCGGAATCACGGTCTGGAACGAACCTTCGGCCAGATCTTCCAGGGTCGAAACGGCCAGTTTGTGACGCAACAGCGATTTCGGAGTCAGCACGACCAGTGGCTTGCGCAGCGGGCGGATCACCTGGCGACGCAGCAAGTGGTAGATCTGCGCCGGGGTCGTCGGCACGCACACCTGGATGTTGTGCTCGGCGCACAGCTGCAGGTAACGCTCCAGACGGGCCGAGGAGTGCTCAGGGCCCTGACCTTCATAACCGTGTGGCAGCAGCATGGTCAGACCGCACAGACGGCCCCACTTGTGCTCGCCGCTGGTGATGAACTGGTCGATAACCACCTGGGCACCGTTGGCGAAGTCGCCGAACTGGGCTTCCCAGATCACCAGCGCCTGAGGCGTGGTGGTCGAGTAGCCGTATTCGAACGCGAGTACGGCTTCTTCGGACAGGAACGAATCGTACAGGTCGAAACGCGGCTGGCCTGCGTACAGGTTCTGCAACGGGATGTAGGTGCCGGCGTCTTTCTGGTTGTGCAACACGGCATGGCGGTGCGAGAACGTACCGCGGCCGATGTCCTGGCCGGTCATGCGGATCGGGTGACCTTCGAACGCCAGGGTCGCGTACGCCATGGTTTCGGCGTAACCCCAGTTGATCGGCAGGCCGCCGGCTTGCATCTTCTGACGATCTTCGTAGATCTTCGAGACCTGGCGCTGAACCACGAAGCCTTCCGGAATTTCCAGCAGCTTGGCGGACAATTCCTGCAAGGTCTTCAGATCGAAGGTCGTATCGTGACGCGCAGTCCAGGCGTGGCCCAGGTACGGACGCCAGTCGACGAACAGCTCTTTGTTCGGTTCCTTGACCAGACTTTTTACAACATGCAGACCATTGTCCAGCGCGTTGCGGTATTCATCGATCTTCGCCTGAACACGCGCCTCATCAACAATACCGGCCTTGGTCAGGCTTTCGGCATACAGCTCACGGGTAGTGCGCTGCTTGGCGATCTGCTGATACATCAACGGCTGTGTGCCGCTTGGCTCATCCGCTTCGTTGTGACCGCGACGGCGATAGCAAACCAGGTCGATGACCACGTCACGCTTGAACTGCATGCGGTAGTCGACAGCCAGTTGGGTCACGAACAGTACGGCTTCCGGATCATCGCCATTCACGTGCAGGATCGGCGCCTGGATCATCTTGGCAACGTCGGTGGCGTACTCGGTGGAGCGCGCATCCAGCGGGTTGCTGATGGTGAAGCCAACCTGGTTGTTGATGACGATGTGAACGGTACCGCCAGTCTTGAAGCCGCGAGTCTGCGACATCTGGAACGTTTCCAGGACCACGCCTTGACCGGCGAATGCCGCGTCACCGTGGATGGAAATCGGCAGGACCTTCTCGCCAGTGGCGTCGTTACGACGATCCTGGCGCGCACGCACCGACCCCTCGACCACCGGAGAAACGATTTCCAGGTGGGATGGGTTGAACGCCATGGCCAGGTGAACTTCACCGCCGGTGGTCATCACGTTGGACGAGAAACCCTGGTGGTACTTGACGTCACCGGAACCCAGCTCGACCTTCTTCTTGCCTTCGAACTCGTCGAACAGCTCGCGCGGGTTCTTGCCGAAGGTGTTGACCAACACGTTCAGGCGACCACGGTGAGCCATGCCGATCACGACTTCCTTGGTGCCGTAGGAACCGGAACGCTGAATCAGCTCGTCGAGCATCGGAATCAGGCTTTCACCGCCTTCCAGGCCGAAACGCTTGGTGCCCGGGTATTTGGTACCCAGGTATTTTTCGAGACCTTCAGCGGCAGTCACGCGCTCAAGCAGGTGGCTGCGCACATCGGCGGACAATACCGGGCGGCCACGCACGCCTTCCAGGCGATGCTGGAACCACTGGCGCTGCTCGGAATCGGTGATGTGCGTGAATTCAGCGCCGATGGTGCGGCAATATGTCTGCTGCAACGCTTCGTGAATTTCGCGTAGGCTCGCTTCCTCTTTGCCGATGAACAGGTCGCCGGCACGGAAGGTCGTATCAAGATCGGCATTGGTCAAGCCGTAATGATTGATCGACAGGTCAGCCGGTGCAGGACGCTGCCAGAGCCCCAGCGGGTCAAGCTGGGCCGCCTGGTGGCCGCGCATGCGGTAGGCCTGGATCAGTCGCAGTACTTCAACTTGCTTCTTCTCGTGCTCACTGCTCACGCTGCCGGCGGAAACCGGTTGGGCGCGGCGCTGGTTCTTTGCCAGCAGCACGAAATGATCGCGAATCGCAGCATGCGATACATCGGTGGCAGCGTTGCCGTCTGAAGACAACGTCTGAAATTTGGTGCGCCATTCTTCTGGCACAGCGTTAGGGTCGTGCAGGTAGAGCTCATAAAGCTCTTCCACATAGGCAGCGTTACCACCTGAAAGATAGCCGCTGTTCCACATGCGCTGCATCACGCTTTCTTGCATGCTTGGTCACCCTCGATTTGGGGACACCACCGGCGAAAACACCGAGTCTGCTTGCAAAAGGCCAAGTGCAGCGACCAGAACAAGCCACTAGGATCACGCTGATAGTTCGGGTACCAACCCGAATGCCCCTGCTTGTCTCATTTCTTCAAAATAAGAGCTGCGGCTTTGTAAGTCGCTGCTCAAGTTAAAACTACGGCGCCGGTTGAAGCCTGCGCCGCAGCATTTACGGGCACAACGGTCCTGCTTTTACTGCAACGCCAGTTACACGCCGCTCTGCAGCAGCATGTTACGGATGTGACCAATGGCCTTAGTCGGGTTCAGGCCTTTGGGACATACGTTGACGCAGTTCATGATCCCGCGGCAGCGGAATACGCTGAACGGGTCATCCAGTGAAGCCAGACGCTCGGACGTCTTGGTGTCACGGCTGTCTGCCAGGAAGCGATAGGCTTGCAGCAGCGCAGCCGGGCCCAGGAACTTGTCCGGGTTCCACCAGAAGGACGGGCACGACGTCGAGCAGCAAGCGCACAGGATGCACTCGTACAGACCGTCGAGTTTCTCACGCTCTTCCGGGGACTGCAGACGTTCGATGGCCGGAGCCGGCGTGTCGTTCTGCAGGAATGGCTTAACTTTCTCGTATTGCTTGTAGAAGATGCTCATATCGACGACCAGGTCACGGATGACCGGCAAACCTGGCAGTGGACGAACGATCAGCTTGTTGCCCTTGACCACGGCCGACAGCGGCGTGATGCACGCCAGGCCGTTTTTGCCGTTGATGTTCATGCCGTCGGAACCGCACACGCCTTCACGGCAAGAGCGACGATAGGAGAAACCTTCGTCCTGCTCTTTGATCAGTGCCAATACATCCAGCACCATCAGGTCTTTACCACCGGTATCAACCTGGAACTCCTGCATGAACGGCGCAGCGTCCTGATCAGGGTTGTAGCGATAAACACTGACTTTCAACATGGCAGTCACCCTTAGTAAGTCCGAATCTTCGGTTCAAACGTCGGCACCGTCTTCGGCGAGAAGTTCACGGCACGCTTGGTCACGCGCTTGTCACCCGGGAAGTACAGGGTGTGGCACAACCAGTTCTCGTCGTCGCGGTCTTCAAAGTCTTCACGGGCGTGGGCACCACGGGACTCTTTGCGAACCTCGGCGGCGATCGCCGTCGCTTCAGCTACTTCCAGCAGGTTCTGCAGCTCAAGGGCTTCGATACGAGCGGTGTTGAACGCCTGGCTCTTATCGTTGATCTTGACGTTGGCGATGCGCGTGCGCAGGTCGGCCAGCTGGGCGATACCCTTTTGCATGTATTCGCCGGTACGGAACACACCGAAGTAGTTCTGCATGCAGCTTTGCAGCTCGCGACGCAGGGTTGCCACGTCTTCGCCATCCGTGCGCTCGTTCAGAGCGTTCAGGCGCGCCAGGGCGGCCTCGATGTTGGCGTCGGTGGCGTCATCGTATTCGATGCCGTCGGTCAGGGCTTTTTCCAGGTGCAGGCCGGCAGCGCGGCCGAATACCACCAGATCGAGCAGCGAGTTGCCGCCCAGGCGGTTGGCACCGTGAACCGATACGCACGCCACTTCGCCTACCGCGAACAGACCGTGAATGATCTCGTCCACGCCTTCGGCGTTCTGGGTGATCGCCTGGCCATGAATGTTGGTCGGCACGCCGCCCATCATATAGTGGCAGGTCGGAACCACCGGAACCGGAGCAACCACCGGGTCAACGTGAGCAAAAGTCTTGGACAGCTCGCAGATACCTGGCAGACGGCTGTGCAGCACTTCTTCGCCCAGGTGATCGAGCTTGAGCAGTACGTGGTCGCCGTTCGGGCCACAGCCGTTGCCGGCGATGATTTCCTTAACCATCGAGCGAGCAACAACGTCACGACCAGCAAGGTCTTTCGCGTTCGGAGCGTAACGCTCCATGAAACGCTCGCCGTGCTTGTTGATCAGGTAACCACCTTCACCACGGCAACCTTCTGTAACCAGTACACCGGCGCCGGCGATGCCGGTCGGGTGGAACTGCCACATTTCGATGTCTTGTACCGGCACGCCGGCACGCAGCGCCATGCCAACGCCGTCGCCGGTGTTGATCAGGGCATTGGTGGTCGACGCGTAGATACGACCTGCACCGCCCGTCGCCAGCACGGTAGCCTTGGCGCGGATGTAGGTGGTTTCACCGGTTTCGATGCAGATGGCAATCACACCGACGAACTCGCCCTTGCCGTTCTTCACCAGATCGACAGCGTAATACTCGTTCAGGAACGTGGTACCGGCTTTCAGGTTGCCCTGATAAAGCGTGTGCAGCAGCGCGTGACCGGTACGGTCGGATGCGGCGCAGGTACGGGCAGCCTGCCCGCCTTTACCGTAATCCTTCGACTGACCGCCGAATGGACGCTGGTAGATACGGCCTTGCTCGGTACGGGAGAACGGCAGACCCATGTGATCCAGCTCGAACACCGCGGCCGGGCCTTCCTGGCACATGTATTCGATAGCGTCCTGGTCACCGATGTAGTCGGAACCCTTGACGGTATCGTACATGTGCCAGCGCCAGTCATCGTTCGGATCGGCGGAAGCGATGGCGCAGGTGATGCCACCCTGGGCCGATACGGTGTGGGAACGGGTCGGGAACACCTTGGTGATCACGGCGGTCTTGTGACCGCCCTGGGCCAGCTGCAGCGCAGCGCGCATGCCGGCACCGCCGCCACCAATAATGATGGCGTCGAATGAAATAGTTGGAATGTTAGCCATGAATCAGATACCCCAAAGAATCTGCACACCCCAGACGAAGTAAGCGAACATCGCGATGCCGCATACTGCCTGGAAGAGGAAACGGACTGCGGTCGCGGACTTGCCCAGCGCCATTGGCGTCAGGTAGTCGGTCGCGATGGTCCACATGCCGACCCAGGCGTGAGCGCCCAGGGCTACAAGGGCCAGCAGGCTGAAGATTCGCATCGCATTGTGGGCGAACAGGCCATGCCATTGCTCATAGCCGATGCCCGGGTTTGCGACGAGGTATCCGATCAGGAAAATGAAATAAGCCGCGAGAACGACCGCAGACACACGCTGTGCCATCCAGTCATAGAGGCCCGAACGCGACAGATTCGTTACGCTGGTTACCATATCCAAACTCCTGCCAGAACGATCAGCACCACGGAAATGGCGATGATGATTTTCGAGCCCAGGCGGCCGCCTTCCAGCGTCTCACCGATGCCCATGTCCATGATCAAGTGGCGCACACCGGCTACCAGGTGATACAGAAGAGAGGACAGGAGGCCCCATGCTACGAACTTGGCCAGCGGGCTGGTCAAGGTTGCCTTCACCTCGGCGAAACCTTCCTCGGAACCCAGGGATTTGCTCAATGCATAAAGCATGATGCCCAGGCCCAGGAACAGGATGATGCCGGAAACACGGTGCAGGAACGACGTAACGCCGGTGATGGGGAGTTTGATGGTCCTTAGGTCTAGGTTTACAGGTCGTTGGCTATTCACGGCTTTTTTTCACACTGAAGAGCCCCTAACAATCAGGGCAAAGTTGTTGGGGAGTGCGACTGGTCAGGTAAGCACCACCCAGGGAGTGCGACCCCCAATGAAAGCAAGCCCAAAAGCCCTTGGCGGTCGGTGGCCGAGTATAGACAGTTAGGTTACTAATGACAACGCGCACACCTCACCCTAATAGCGGATTGCGCTGGCGGGATAAAAGGCGTAAATGGCGCTCAATTTCGACGAAATAGTAGGGTTAAAGCCTTCTGGAGCAAGACTTTAGGCAAATTGACATCTGAATTTATCTCACTATAGTGGTGCGGGCCCTGCGTGGGGGGTCTGTCTGATGATTTGAAGCATAAATAGGAGGCCACATGGCTGACAAAAAAGCGCAGTTGATCATCGAGGGCGCAGCCCCCGTCGAGCTGCCCATTTTAACCGGCACCGTTGGTCCCGATGTAATCGACGTAAGGGGCCTGACGGCCACGGGCCGTTTCACTTTCGACCCAGGCTTCATGTCGACCGCCTCTTGCGAGTCGAAGATTACCTATATCGATGGCGATAATGGCATTCTGCTTCACCGCGGCTACCCGATCGAGCAACTCGCCGAACAGTCGGACTATCTGGAAACCTGCTACCTGCTGCTAAATGGCGAATTGCCAACAGCCGAACAGAAAGCCCAGTTCGTCAGCACCGTGAAGAACCACACCATGGTTCACGAGCAGTTGAAGACCTTCTTCAACGGCTTCCGTCGCGACGCTCACCCGATGGCCGTCATGTGCGGCGTGGTTGGCGCCCTGTCGGCCTTCTATCACGACTCCCTGGACATCAATAACCCGCAGCATCGCGAAATTTCCGCGATCCGCCTGGTTGCCAAGATGCCGACCCTGGCCGCAATGGTTTACAAGTACTCCATGGGCCAACCCATGATGTACCCGCGCAACGACCTGACGTACGCGGAAAACTTCCTGCACATGATGTTCAACACGCCGTGCGAGATCAAACCGATCAGCCCGGTGCTGGCCAAGGCCATGGACCGGATCTTCATCCTCCACGCCGACCACGAGCAGAACGCCTCCACCTCTACCGTGCGTCTGGCGGGCTCTTCGGGTGCCAACCCGTTTGCCTGTATCGCCGCCGGCATCGCCGCACTGTGGGGCCCTGCCCACGGCGGTGCGAACGAAGCCGTATTGACCATGCTCGATGAAATCGGCGATGTCTCGAACATCGACACGTTCATCGCCAAGGCCAAGGACAAGAACGATCCGTTCAAGTTGATGGGCTTCGGCCACCGGGTCTACAAGAACCGCGACCCGCGCGCCACCGTCATGAAGCAGACCTGCGACGAAGTGTTGAAGGAACTGGGCATCAAGAACGATCCGCAACTCGAACTGGCCATGCGCCTGGAAGAGATCGCCCTGACCGACCCGTACTTCATCGAACGCTCGCTGTACCCGAACGTCGACTTCTACTCGGGGATCATCCTCAAGGCGATCGGTATTCCAACCAGCATGTTCACCGTGATCTTCGCCCTGGCGCGGACCGTGGGCTGGATCTCCCACTGGAAGGAAATGCTCTCCAGCCCGTACAAGATTGGCCGCCCGCGCCAGCTGTACACCGGCTACGAGTCGCGTGATATCACCAAGCTGGAAGATCGCAAGTAGGCATTTAGCTGCGAGCTTTACTGAGAACGGCCTCCCTTAGTGGAGGCCGTTTTTGTTTGTAGTGTCTGAACCGGCCTCATCGGGGGCAAGCCCCCTCCCACACTGGATTGGGTTCACACATCTGAACGTGTGAATACAGTCAAATGTGGGAGGGGGCTTGCCCCCGATGGCACTGGCCCAGACACCAAAAAAACCCAGGCAAAAAAAATACCCCAGCCTTTCGACCGGGGCATTTCTCTATCTTGTTACAACCTTAGTGGTTAACCGCCCCACTCGCC
The DNA here is from genome assembly GCF_001439815.1 of Pseudomonas orientalis. GTDB lineage: Bacteria > Pseudomonadota > Gammaproteobacteria > Pseudomonadales > Pseudomonadaceae > Aquipseudomonas > Aquipseudomonas orientalis. Next base: position 120,875 of record NZ_JYLM01000003.1, read on the forward strand.
CCCAGGCCCGTCTGCGAACGCACAAACTGCGGGAAGTACAGCGCACGCTCTTTCTCCGCCGCCGCCGACTTGTCGGTGATGGAGAAGAACCAGATACCCACGAATGCGATGATCATCGAGAACAGCGCCGGGTATTCGTAAGGGAAGATGGCTTTTTCATGGTGCAGGATCGACACCCAGATGGTCGGACCCAGCACCATCAGGCCCACGGCACTGATCAGGCCCAGCCAGCCGCCAATCATGGCGCCACGGGTGGTGAGGTTTTTCCAGTACATGGAAAGCAGCAGCACCGGGAAGTTACAGCTGGCGGCAATCGAGAACGCCAGGCCGACCATGAACGCGATGTTCTGGCTTTCGAACAGAATCCCCAGGCCGATAGCCAACACTGCCAGGGCAATGGTGGTGATCTTCGACACGCGAATCTCGTCCTTCTCGTTGGCCTTGCCTTTCTTGATCACGCTGGCATACAGGTCGTGGGACACCGCCGAAGCACCTGCGAGCGTCAAGCCGGCAACCACCGCAAGGATGGTGGCGAAGGCCACGGCCGAGATGAAGCCCAGGAAGATACTGCCGCCCACCGCGTTGGCCAGGTGCACCGCCGCCATGTTGTTGCCGCCGAGCAAGGCGCCTGCCGCATCCTTGAACGCCGGATTGGTGCTGACCAGCAGGATCGCGCCAAAGCCGATGATGAACGTCAGGATATAGAAGTAGCCGATAAAGCCGGTGGCATACAGCACGCTCTTACGCGCTTCCTTGGCGTCGCTCACGGTGAAGAAGCGCATCAGGATGTGCGGCAGGCCCGCAGTACCGAACATCAGCGCAAGGCCCAGGGAGAACGCCGAGATCGGATCTTTCACCAGCCCGCCGGGGCTCATGATCGCTTCACCTTTAGGGTGAACCTTGATCGCTTCGGAGAACAGCATGTTGAAGTCGAAGTTGACGTGCTTCATCACCATCAGCGCCATGAACGAGGCACCGGACAGCAGCAGCACCGCCTTGATGATCTGCACCCAGGTGGTCGCCAGCATGCCGCCGAACAGCACGTACATGCACATCAGGATGCCCACCAGGATCACCGCCACATGGTAATCGAGGCCGAACAGCAGTTGGATCAGCTTGCCCGCGCCGACCATCTGCGCGATCAGGTAGAACGCCACCACCACCAGCGAGCCGCAGGCCGACAGGCTGCGGATCTGGGTTTGCCCGAGACGATAGGACGCCACGTCGGCAAAGGTGTACTTGCCCAGGTTGCGCAGGCGCTCGGCGATCAGGAACAGAATGATCGGCCAGCCCACCAGGAAGCCGATCGAGTAGATCAGGCCGTCATAACCGGAGGTGAACACCAGCGCGGAAATCCCCAGGAAGGACGCGGCCGACATATAGTCGCCGGCGATCGCCAGGCCGTTCTGGAAACCGGTGATCTTGCCGCCGGCCGCGTAGTAGTCGGCCGCCGAGTTGTTGCGCTTGGAAGCCCAGTAGGTGATGCACAACGTCGCGCCGACAAAGGCCACGAACATCAGGATCGCTGCAATATTCAGCGGTTGCTTGTGCACTTCACCGGTCAATGCATCGGCCGCCCAAACAGCGGGCGCAAAGACTGAAGCTGCGAATACAGCCAATAGACGACGGATCATTGCGCAGCCTCCTTGAGAATCGCATTGTTCAGGTCGTCGAATTCGCCGTTGGCGCGTCGTACATAGATGCCGGTGAGGATGAAGGCCGAAACAATCAGCCCGACCCCGATAGGGATACCCCAGGTAATGGATGAGCCAGGGCTCAGCTTGGCCCCCAGCACTTGCGGCCCGTAGGCGATCAACAGGATGAAGCCGGAGTAAAGCCCTAGCATGATCGCCGAGAGAATCCAGGCGAACCTTTCCCTTTTCCTGACCAGCTCCTTGAAACGCGGGCTGTTTTGAATCGAGAGGTAAATGCTGTCGTTCATTGTTTTTATCCTCGCAGCACAGCTTTTTTATTATTGGAACGTATCCACTGTAGGCGGCTGTGGAAAGGGTTCCAGACGACCTTAGTAGTAGATCGAGTGTAGCGAGGGTTTGTGAGAGCGCAGAAACATTTGCGGGTGACGAAATAATGTGGGAGGGGGCTTGCCCCCGATAGCGATAGACCTGTCAGATCATCAACGACTGACACACCGCAATCGGGGGCAAGCCCCCTCCCACAGGGGTTTTATCAGGGTTTGTTATTTAGCGGTCCACTCGGCCACGCGTTCCGGGTGCTTGGCTACCCAATCCTTGGCTGCGGCATCCGGCTTGGCACCTTCCTGGATCGCCAGCATGACTTCACCGATTTCATCCTTGGAGGCCCACTGGAATTTCTTCAGAAAGGCCGCGACTTCCGGCGCCTTCTTCTCCAAGCCCTTGCTGCCAATGCTGTTGACGGTTTCAGCAGCACCATAAATCCCTTTTGGGTCATCCAAAAAACGCAGTTTCCACTTGGCGAACATCCAGTGCGGCACCCAACCGGTGACGGCGATGGAGTCCTGCTTGTCTTCGGCGCGGGTCAGTTCGGCGATCATTGCGGCGCCCGAGCTGGCTTGCAGTTTGTAGTCGAGCCCGTATTGCTTGATGGCCTCGTCGGTCTTGAGCATCACGCCTGAGCCGGCGTCGATACCGACGATCTTGTTCTTGAAGGTGGTGTCGGTCTTGAGGTCTTCGATGGACTTGGCCTTGACGTACTCCGGCACGATCAAGCCAATTTTTGCATCCTTGAAGTTGGGGCCGTAGTCGACCACCTTGTCCTTGTTCTTGGTCCAGTATTCGCCGTGGGTCACCGGCAGCCAGGCGGACAGCATGGCGTCGAGCTTGCCGGTGGCGACACCCTGCCACATGATCCCGGTGGCGACCGCCTGCAGTTTCACGTCGTAGCCGAGCTTCTGCTTGATCACTTCTGCCGCCACGTGGGTGGTGGCTACGCTGTCGGACCAGCCATCCACATAGCCGATGCTCAGGGTTTTGCTGTCGGCACTGGCCAGTGTGGAGCCCATCGCAACTACCAGCGTGGCAGCTGCGCCCAAGAGTCGTCGCATCTTCATATTACTTCCCCGAAAGTGCTGCGCCCGACGAATGCCGAGCGACGTCAACCTGTTGTTATACGGTGCACCGCGCCCCCTTCACGCGCATCGATCCGGTCGTTGAGGCATCAGTGGAGTACTGACAGTTTTATCATCAACCTGCGTAGGCCTTTGCCCTGCTCTGTCAGCGACCTTGGTTGAGCAAGAAACGACATCACATCGCCAGCAGGACGCTTTGTAGGACTTATCGAGAAAATCCCGCCCGAACTTTGCATGTCAAAATTATGCGGCCCCACTGAAGCGCGACAATTACGGGTAAGATGCGCGCCTTTGCTCCCCCAGATAAGCCGACCATGCCTGCGACTGCCCGCTTCCCTGCCCTGCCCTATTTTTTCGCCCTGAGCCTTGGCTTGCTCGCCCTCGTCGGCTACTGGTACGGCCTCGGCCGGCCCGTGGTGCTGCCGGATGTGGCAAGCGCCAGCCACAAGCTGCAATGTGCGTCCTATACGCCCTTCGACAAGGACCAGTCGCCGTTCGACCAACCGTTCAAGCTGCGTCCCGAGCGCATGGATGCCGACCTGGCCCTGCTGGCCACACGTTTTGAATGCATTCGCACCTATTCCATGACCGGCCTGGAAGCGTTGCCGCAGATGGCGCGCAAGCATGGGCTGAAGGTAATGGCCGGGGCCTGGGTGAGCAGCGACCCGGTGGCGACTCAAAAGGAAATCGACGAGTTGATCGCGGCAGCCAATGCCAACCCGGACGTGGTGACCTCGGTCATCGTCGGCAACGAAGCGCTGTTGCGCAAGGAGGTCACCGCCAAGCAACTGGTGACGCTGATCCAGACCGTCAAACGCCAGATCAAGCAGCCGGTCACCTACGCCGATGTGTGGGAGTTCTGGCTGCAGCACCCGGAAATCGCCCCGGCGGTGGACTTTCTGACCATCCACCTGCTGCCGTACTGGGAAGATGAGCCGTCCGGCATCGACCAGGCGCTCAAGCACGTAGGCGATGTCCGCCAGACCTTCGGCCACAAGTTCGCGCCCAAGGACATTCTGATTGGCGAAACCGGCTGGCCCAGTGAAGGACGCCAGCGCGAGACCGCCGTGCCGAGCCGGGTCAATGAAGCCAGGTTCATGCGCGGCTTTGTCGCCATGGCCGAAGCCAATGGCTGGCGCTACAACCTGATTGAAGCCTTTGACCAGCCGTGGAAGCGCGCCAGTGAAGGTGCGGTGGGCGGTTACTGGGGCCTGTTCGATGCCGATCGCCAGGACAAGGGCATCCTCGCCGGGCCGGTGACCAATGTGCCGTACTGGCCGCTGTGGCTGGGCGTCGGCGGGATGATTCTGTTGGGGACATTGGTGCTCGGTGGGCGGGTTCGGACAGTTCGTGCGGCCATTGCCCTGCCTTTACTGGGCGCGGTCGCCGCATGTTCCATCGGCACCTGGGCTGAACTGACCCGCGTTACCGCGCGCTTTGCTGATGAATGGGTATGGGCCGGCTTGCTGGTGATATTGAACCTGCTGGTACTGGCCCACGCCGCCCTGGCGCTCGGCGTGCGTGATGGGTGGCGTGAGCGAGCGTTCAACTGGCTGGAACAGCGCGCCGGGTGGTGGGTGGCAATCGCCGGGTTTGCTGGCGCTGTGATGATGCTGGCGCTGGTGTTTGACCCGCGTTATCGCAGCTTTCCAAGCGCGGCGCTGGTGCTGCCGGCCCTGGTGTACCTGGTGCGCCCGGTGAACGGGCCGCGTCGGGAGATTGCGCTGCTGACCTTTATCATCGGTGCCGGCATTGCGCCGCAATTGTACCGTGAAGGTGTGCTGAATCAGCAGGCCTGGGGTTGGGCGGTGGTCAGCCTGCTTATGGTTGTGGCTTTGTGGCGTTGCTTGCGGGTGCGCAAGGCTTGACACCGCCATCGGGGGCAAGCCCCCTCCCACATTTGGAATGCGTTCCCCTGTGGGAGGGGGCTTGCCCCCGATAGGCCCTGTCAGACGGCGCGAGGCTTCCTGACCAAACGCAGCCCCGCAATCACCACCGCAAACACCGCAAACGTGGTGTTGTACAGCGCCAACGCCGGCAACCCGAACACCAACCCCAACACCGCCAAGCCCCACCCCGCACGCCCAGGCACAAAAAAACCCAGCACCGACGTGATCAACGCCGCCCAACCCAGCACCTTGAAGTGAATCATCAACCCAAGGTTCGAACGCACCTGGCATTCCCAGCGGCTGGCCTCGTCAGCACAAATGCCGACCCACTGCCCATCCTCCATGAAGCCATACCGCGCGGCATAACTGGCCGCCAACCATAATGGCAGGGCGATAAGCAGCAGGATCAATGGCAAACGACGGGACATAAGGCACTCCGATAGGCAAAAACGGCGCTCAGCTTAATCCCACAGCGGCCGTTAGCAAGGTGTCTGCGCAGATATCTGTTCATCAATGCGTGGCAAAGTGTATCTTCTGCCAGCTATCACCCCGATTTCGACGCTTTTTTCCGAATTTTCGTGCCGAGGGCTGGCACTTCGGTGGCAACGCGGTGGTCATAGCCTGCGAATTTCATTCAGCACCTTTCCTCTTAGGGATTAAGTCATGCTCCGTTCCTTGCGCTGTGCTGCCTTGCTGGGCAGCCTTTTTTTGAGTGCGTCAGCACTGGCCGTCGATATCGACCAGGCCAGCTATGGCTACCCTTTGACGAACCCGTTCGAAGCGACCATCGCCACCACTCCGCCCGATCTTCGGCCCACCCTGCCGACTGACGACGAGATCAATCAATCCGATTACACCCTGAACATGCGCCCCGAGCGCGAGTTCAGCCTGCCCGACAACTTCTGGGCGGTGAAGAAGCTCACCTACCGCATCGCCAAGCAGGACCGCGCCGCGCCGCTGATCTTTCTGATCGCCGGCACCGGTGCGCGCTTCGACAGCAGCATCAACGAATACCTGAAGAAACTGTATTACCAAGCCGGCTACCACGTGGTGCAGTTGTCATCGCCGACCAGCTTCGACTTCATCAGCGCCGCTTCACGCTTCGCCACCCCGGGCATCACCCAGGAAGACGCGGAAGACATGTACCGCGTGATGCAGGCCGTGCGTGCGCAGAACGCTTCGTTGCCAGTGACCGATTTCTACCTCACCGGCTACAGCCTGGGCGCCCTGGATGCAGCCTTTGTCAGCAAGCTCGACGAAACCCGTCGCAGCTTCAACTTCAAGAAAGTGCTGTTGCTCAACCCACCGGTCAACCTCTACACCTCGATCACCAACCTCGACAAGCTGGTCCAGACCGAGGTCAAGGGCATCAACAACACCACCACCTTTTATGAACTGGTGCTGAGCAAGCTGACCCGCTACTTCCAGCAAAAGGGCTACATTGACCTCAATGACGCCCTGCTCTACGACTTCCAGCAGTCCAAGCAGCACCTGACCAACGAACAGATGGCCATGCTGATCGGCACCTCGTTCCGCTTCTCGGCCGCCGACATCGCCTTTACCTCGGACCTGATCAACCGCCGCGGCCTGATTATCCCGCCGAAGTACCCGATCACCGAAGGCACCAGCCTCACGCCGTTCCTCAAGCGTGCCCTGCAATGCGACTTCGACTGCTACCTCACCGAACAGGTGATCCCGATGTGGCGCGCCCGTTCCGACGGCGGCAGTCTGCTCCAACTGGTGGACCAGGTGAGCCTGTATGCGCTCAAGGACTACCTGCATGCCAGCCCGAAGATCGCCGTGATGCACAACGCCGACGACGTGATCCTTGGCCCGGGCGACCTGGGTTTCCTGCGTAAAACCTTCGGCGATCGCTTGACCGTCTACCCGCTGGGCGGCCACTGCGGCAACCTCAATTACCGCGTCAACGCCGACGCCATGCTGGAGTTCTTCCGTGGCTAAATATCTTCTGCTGCTTGCCGCACTGATGTGCGCAGGCGTGGCCAATGCCGACAACAGCAAGGCCCACGAACCGGTCAAGGTCGACGCCGACGGTTTCAAGGAACCGTTGACCAAACTCAAATTCAACGCAGGTCTCGACCAGCGTGAATTCGAGCGTTCGTCGCTGACCGCGCTCAACGTCTATGACCCGCTGGAGTCGTGGAACCGCCGCGTGTATCACTTCAACTATCGCTTCGACCAGTGGGTGTTCCTGCCGGTGGTGGACGGTTACCGCTATGTCACCCCAAGCTTCCTGCGCACCGGCGTGAGCAATTTCTTCAACAACCTGGGCGACGTGCCCAACCTGTTGAACAGCCTGCTGCAACTCAAGGGCCATCGTTCCCTGGAGACCACCGGACGCCTGCTGGTCAACACCACTATCGGCATCGCCGGTCTGTGGGACCCGGCCACCGCCATGGGCCTGCCGCGCCAGAGCGAAGACTTCGGTCAGACCCTGGGCTTCTACGGCGTGCCGGGCGGCGCCTATGTGGTGCTGCCGATCTTCGGCCCATCGAACCTGCGCGATACCACCGGGTTGCTGGTGGACTACACCGCCGAGTCGCAGATCAACTTCCTCAACGTCTCCGAAGTCAGCTCCAACCACCCGGAAATCTGGGCCCTGCGGGCCGTGGACAAGCGCTACCAGACCAGCTTCCGTTATGGTCAGATGAACTCGCCGTTCGAGTATGAGAAGGTGCGGTATATCTACACCGAATCGCGCAAGTTGCAGATTGCCGAGTAAACAGCGACCACAAAAAGACGCCATACCAGATCATTCCCACGCGGAGCGAGGGAACGATCATCTCTTGACCACAAAAAAGGCCATTCAATCGAATGGCCTTTTTTATGCCTGCTCAATCATGCACGCAACGCTTTCCAGCCCTTGCCGATCACACTGACCACTGCCAACACGACAGCCCCTGCAACTATCCCCGCCACCGCATTCAACAACGTCGGCATCAACCACGCCAGCGCGCCGCTGTTCTGGCTCACGGTTTCGATCCAGTGATGCACCACCGGCACGCCATGGGTAAGAATCCCGCCGCCGACCATGAACATCGCCGCCGTACCGATCACCGACAGGCTTTTCATCATGTAAGGCGCGGCACTCAGGATGGCGCCGCCGATACTGCGCGCCACTTGCCCCGGCTTCTGTGTCAGCCACAACCCCAAGTCATCGAGCTTGACGATACCCGCCACCAGTCCATAAACACCTGCAGTCATGACAATGGCGATGCCCGACAGCACGATCACCTGTTGCGTCAACGCCGCATCGGCCACGATACCGAGGGTGATCGCGATGATTTCGGCCGAAAGAATGAAGTCGGTGCGGATCGCGCCTTTGATCTTGTCCTTTTCGAAGGCCACCAGGTCAGTCGCCGGGTCGGCCACCGCTTCGGTCAACTGCGCGTGCTCGGCCTGGTCTTGCGCCTTGCTGTGCAGAAACTTGTGGGCGAGTTTTTCGAACCCTTCGAAACACAGGTAGGCGCCGCCCAGCATCAACAGCGGCGTCACCGCCCACGGGGCAAAGGCGCTGATCAACAATGCGGTCGGCACCAGAATCAACTTGTTGACGAACGAGCCCTTGGCCACCGCCCACACCACGGGAATTTCCCGCTCGGCGCGCACGCCGGAGACTTGCTGGGCATTAAGCGCCAGGTCATCGCCGAGCACACCCGAGGTCTTCTTCGCCGCCATTTTTGTCATCAGTGCAACGTCATCGAGTACTGCGGCGATATCGTCGAGCAAAACCAACAAGCTGCTTCCTGCCATGAATCGGGTATCCGTCAAGTAAGAGATCAAGCGAGCATAGCGCGGCGCACGGCTGAGCGGGCACATTGTTGAGGCGCGCAGATGGCCGGTGCTACCATGCGCAACCGCCTGTCATGGCAAGGAAATCTCTGGTTTATGAGCAGCATTCGCGAGCGCAACAAAGAAAAGATCCTGCGGGCGGCGAGCGAGGAGTTTGCCGACAAGGGCTTCGCCGCGACCAAAACCAGCGACATCGCCGCCAAGGCCGGGCTGCCCAAGCCCAACGTCTACTATTACTTCAAGTCCAAGGACAACCTCTACCGCGAGGTGCTCGAGAGCATTATCGAGCCGATCCTGGCCGCTTCCACGCCCTTCAACCCCGAGGGCGACCCCAAGGAAGTGCTGAGCAACTATATCCGCTCGAAAATCCGCATCTCCCGCGACCTGCCGTTTGCCTCCAAGGTGTTCGCCAGCGAAATCATGCACGGCGCGCCGCATCTCAGTGCCGAGCAGGTCGAACAGCTCAACGCCCAGGCCAGGCACAATATCAACTGCATCCAGGACTGGGTGGAGCGCGGCCTGATTGCGAATATCGAGCCTAATCACCTGATGTTCAGTATCTGGGCCGCCACGCAAACCTATGCGGATTTCGACTGGCAGATCTCGGCGGTGACCGGCAAGGCGAAACTGGATGAAGCCGACTATGAAGCGGCGGCGCAGACGATTATTCGGTTGGTGCTCAAGGGGTGTGAGCCGGACTGATAGACCGCAGGGCCTGTGCCAATCGGGGGCAAGCCCCCTCCCACACTTGATTGGGTTCACATATTTTCATGTGTGAATACATTCGAATGTGGGAGGGGGCTTGCCCCCGATGCGGTCTTAAGGATCACCCAGGAATCAGGCTGACACCCCGGCATCCGCCAACAACCCCACCCCCTCGATCGCCGTGATCGCGCACTGCTCGTCAATATCCGACGTATCCCCGCTGATCCCGACCGCCCCCAGCACCACGCCGTCCTGATTTCGAATCAACACCCCACCCGGCGCCGGCACCACGCTGCCCTGCCCCAGGCTGTTCAGCGCTGCGATAAACGCCGGACGTTGCTGCGCGTCCAGCGCCAGCAAACGTGAACCCTTGCCCAAGGCAATCGCGCCCCAGGCCTTGCCGATGGCGATCTGCGGGCGCAGCAGGCTCGCGCCGTCTTCGCGTTGCAGGGCGATCAGGTGCCCGCCGCTGTCGAGCACCGCGATGGTCAGCGGCGCGGCGGCAACGGTGCGGCCCGCAGCGAGGGCCTGGCTGGCCAGTTGGGTGGCAATCTTCAAGGTTAAAGCGCTCATGGTGCCGTCCTTCTTTTGTTATTGGGAATACGCTGGAGCGTCTGTTTGATCAGATGCCGGATCGAACAAATAGAACACAATGATATTTGTTTTTGTATACAATATTTCCAAACAAAGCTTCCATACGTCGAAAAAAGTGATTAAGACGAACGCAAAGCTCAGTTTATGAAATGCATTGACCTAGGCCGCTCGCCGTGAATACACTTTGCGCAGACACCACTTGTATACAATTACAAAACGCAAGAGGCACCAAAATCATGAGCAAAATGAGAGCAATCGAAGCCGCCGTCCTGGTGATGCGCCGTGAAGGGGCGGACACCGCCTTCGGTATCCCGGGCGCCGCAATCAACCCGTTGTATTCGGCCTTGCAGAAGGTGGGTGGCATCGATCACGTCCTTGCTCGCCACGTTGAAGGCGCCTCACATATGGCCGAGGGCTACACCCGCACCAAGGCCGGCAACATCGGCGTGTGCATCGGCACCTCGGGTCCGGCGGGTACCGACATGGTCACCGGCCTGTACAGCGCCTCGGCCGACTCGATCCCGATCCTGTGCATTACCGGCCAAGCGCCCCGCGCACGGATGCACAAGGAAGACTTCCAGGCCGTGGACATCACCAGCATCGTCAAGCCGGTGACCAAGTGGGCCACCACCGTACTCGAACCGGGCCAGGTGCCCTACGCGTTCCAGAAGGCTTTCTATGAAATGCGTTCCGGTCGCCCAGGCCCGGTGCTGATCGACTTGCCGTTCGACGTACAAATGGCCGAGATCGAATTCGACATCGACGCCTACCAACCGCTGCCCCTGGCCAAGCCATTGGCCACCCGCATCCAGGTGGAGAAAGCCCTGGCAATGCTGGACCAGGCTGAACGCCCCTTGCTGGTAAGCGGAGGTGGCGTGATCAACGCCGACGCCAGCGAGTTGCTGGTGGAATTTGCCGAGCTGACCGGTATCCCGGTGATCCCGACCCTGATGGGCTGGGGCACCATCCCCGACGACCACCCGCTGATGGTGGGCATGGTCGGCCTGCAGACTTCTCACCGTTATGGCAACGCAACGATGCTCAAGTCCGACGTGGTACTGGGTATCGGCAACCGCTGGGCCAACCGTCACACCGGCTCGGTGGAGGTCTACACCGAAGGCCGCAAGTTCATCCACGTCGACATCGAGCCGACGCAGATCGGCCGCGTGTTCACGCCGGACCTGGGCATCGTGTCCGACGCCGGTTCCGCGCTGACGATGTTCATTGAAGTGGCCCGCGAGTGGAAAGCCGCCGGCAAGCTCAAGGACCGCAGCGCCTGGCTGCACGACTGTCAGCAGCGCAAGGCCACCCTGCATCGCAAGACCCACTTCGACAACGTGCCGGTCAAGCCGCAACGGGTATACGAAGAGATGAACCAGGTGTTCGGCAAAGACACCTGCTACGTCAGCACCATCGGCCTGTCGCAGATTGCCGGCGCGCAGTTCCTCCACGTCTATAAACCCCGCCACTGGATCAACTGCGGCCAGGCCGGCCCCCTGGGCTGGACCATTCCGGCGGCGCTCGGTGTGGTCAAGGCCGACCCGAGCCGCAAAGTCGTGGCGTTGTCCGGCGACTACGACTTCCAGTTCATGATCGAAGAACTGGCCGTCGGCGCGCAGTTCAAACTGCCGTATATCCACGTGGTGGTGAACAATTCCTACCTGGGTCTGATCCGCCAGGCGCAACGCGGCTTTGAAATGGACTACTGCGTGCAGCTGTCTTTCGACAACCTCAACGCCCCGGAACTCAACGGTTATGGCGTCGACCACGTTGCGGTCGCCGAAGGCCTGGGTTGCAAGGCGCTGCGCGTGTTCGAGCCGAGCCAGATCCAGCCGGCGCTGCGCCGCGCCCAGGAAATGCTCGAAGAATTCAAGGTGCCGGTGATCGTTGAGATTATTCTGGAACGGGTGACCAATATTTCCATGGGCACCGAGATCAACGCCGTCAACGAATTCGAAGACCTGGCCCTGGTCGGCAACGACGCACCGACCGCCATTTCCCTGCTCGATTAAGGAGAACCCTATGCCGCGCTTTGCCGCCAACCTGTCCATGCTGTTTACCGAACAGGAATTCCTTACCCGCTTCAAAGCGGCCGCCGATGCCGGCTTCGAAGGCGTGGAATACCTGTTCCCGTATGAGTTCAGTTCAGCCGACATCAAGGCGCAGCTCGACGCCAACGGTCTGACCCAGGTGCTGTTCAACCTGCCGGCCGGGGACTGGGCCAAAGGCGAGCGCGGCCTGGCCTGCCACCCGGACCGGGTCGAGGAATTTCGCGCCGGGGTCAAGCTGGCCATCGCCTATGCCCAAGTGTTGGGCAATACCCAGGTCAACTGCCTGGCGGGCATTCGGCCGCAGGGCGTGGATGACGACACCGTGGAAAAGACCCTCGTCGCCAACCTCAAGTACGCCGCCGACAAGCTGCAGGCGGCGGGTATCAAACTGGTGATGGAGATGATCAACACCCGCGACATACCCGGTTTCTACCTCAATAACACGGCGCAGGCCCTGTCGATTCGCGAGCAGGTGGGCAGTGACAATCTGTTCCTGCAATACGACATCTATCACATGCAAATCATGGAAGGCGATTTGGCGCGGACGATGGCGACGCACCTGGGGGTGATCAACCATATCCAACTGGCGGATAACCCGGGGCGCAACGAGCCGGGGACGGGGGAGATCAATTACCGCTTCCTGTTCGAGCATCTGGACCGCATTGGCTACGCGGGTTGGGTTGGCTGTGAATACAAGCCGTTGAACACTACCGAAGCGGGCCTTGGCTGGCTTAAAACCCATAACGCCATCTAACAGACACAACACAAAAAAATGTGGGAGGGGGCTTGCCCCCGATAGCGGTGCATCAGCCAGCACATCTGTTGAATGAAAAATTGCTATCGGGGGCAAGCCCCCTCCCACATTGGACATGCCGTGTCTGGCAGACCTGAACAAATCTGCCCCACCGAATAAAAAGAGGATTTTGATCATGGCTAAAATCGGATTTATCGGCACCGGCATCATGGGCCAACCCATGGCCACCAACCTGCAAAAGGCAGGGCATCAACTGTTTCTCTCCGAGCATCACGGCAAAGCGCCCGCCGAGCTGATCGCTGCTGGCGCGGTGGCGCTGGCCAACCCGCAGCAAGTCGCCCAGGAAGCCGAATTCATCATCGTGATGGTGCCGGATACCCCGCAGGTCGAAGACGTGCTGTTCCGCGCCGACGGTGTGGCCGCCGGCCTGTCACCGAACAAAGTGGTGATCGACATGAGTTCGATCTCCCCTACCGCCACCAAGGCGTTCGCGGCCAAGGTCAACGAGAGCGGCGCGCAGTACCTGGATGCACCGGTGTCCGGCGGTGAAGTCGGCGCCAAGGCCGGCACGTTGAGCATCATGATTGGTGGCGAGCCGCAGACGTTCGAACGCGCCTTGCCGCTGTTCCAGGCCATGGGCAAGAACATCACCCTGGTCGGCGGCAACGGTGATGGCCAGACCGCCAAGGTCGCCAACCAGATCATCGTTGCGCTGAATATCCAGGCAGTGGCCGAAGCGCTGCTGTTCGCCTCGAAAAACGGTGCCGACCCGGCCAAGGTGCGTGAAGCGTTGATGGGCGGCTTTGCGTCGTCGAAGATCCTGGAAGTGCATGGCGAACGCATGATCAAGGGTACCTTCGACCCGGGTTTCCGCATCAATCTGCACCAGAAAGACCTGAACCTGGCATTGGCCGGCGCCAAGGAGTTGGGGATCAACCTGCCGAACACCGCCGGCACCCAGCAAGTGTTCAGCACCTGTGCCGCGCTTGGCGGCGGTAACTGGGACCATTCGGCGCTGATCAAGGGCCTGGAGCATATGGCCAATTTCTCGATTCGCGACAAGTAACCCACCTTGGAATGCAATCCAGTGTGGGAGGGGGCTTGCCCCCGATTGCGGTGTGTCAGGTGTAGGTGGTGTGACTGAAACACTGCTATCGGGGGCAAGCCCCCTCCCACATTTAGCCCTCATTTCATAGCTGGATTGTTGCATCTCTAATAACAAGAATTCCCCGGGAGCCCGCTTATGTCGGTCGATCCGCAACACCTGCTTCGCGAGCTGTTTGCCACAGCCATCGATGCCGCCCACCCCCGGCAAGTCCTTGAACCTTACCTGCCCGCCGACCGCAGCGGCCGCGTGATCGTGATCGGCGCCGGCAAGGCTGCCGCCGCCATGGCGCTGGTCGTGGAGAACTGCTGGCAGGGCGAGGTCTCGGGCCTGGTCGTGACCCGCTACGGCCATGGCGCACCGTGCAAGAAAATCGAAGTGGTCGAAGCCGCGCACCCTGTTCCGGATGCTGCGGGCCTGGCCGTGGCCAAACGCGTGCTGGCACTGATCAGCGATCTGCACGAAGACGACCGCGTGATCTTCCTGCTCTCCGGTGGCGGTTCCGCCTTGCTCGCCCTGCCCGCCGAAGGCATTACCCTGGCCGACAAGCAAAGCCTCAACAAAGCCTTGCTCAAATCCGGCGCCACCATTGGCGAGATGAATTGCGTGCGCAAGCACCTCTCGGCGATCAAGGGCGGACGGTTGGCCAAGGCCGCGTGGCCCGCCACGGTCTACACCTACGCGATTTCCGATGTGCCGGGCGACCAGGCCACGGTGATCGCTTCCGGCCCCACGGTCGGCGACCCGAGCACCTCGCAACAGGCCTTGGCGATCCTCAAGCGCTACGGCATCGACGCCCCGGCCTCGGTGCGCAGTTGGCTGCAAAACCCTGCCTCGGAAACCGTCAAGCCCGGCGACCCGCTGCTCGCCCGCAGCCATTTCCAATTGATCGCCCGGCCGCAGCAATCCCTGGAAGCGGTGGCGGTCAAAGTGCGCCAGGCCGGTTTCAGCCCGCTGATCCTCGGCGACCTCGAAGGTGAAGCGCGCGAAGTAGCCAAGGTACACGCCGGCATCGCCCGGCAAATCGTGCAGCACGGCCAGCCGTTGGCGGCGCCGTGCGTGATCCTCTCCGGCGGTGAAACCACCGTCACCGTGCGCGGCAATGGCCGTGGCGGGCGCAACGCGGAATTCCTGCTCAGCCTCACCGACAGCCTCAAGGGCCTGCCCGGCGTCTATGCCCTGGCCGGTGACACCGATGGCATTGATGGCTCGGAAGACAACGCCGGCGCGCTCATGACCCCGTGCAGCTACCGCCGCGCCGAAGCCCTGGGCCTGAGCGCCTGCGACGAGCTGGATGACAACAACGGCTACGGCTACTTCGCCGCCCTGGGCGACTTGATCATCACCGAGCCGACCCGCACCAACGTCAACGACTTCCGCGCCATCCTGATCCTTGAGACCGCCAAACATGACGCCTGACAAGAAGGTCAAAATCCTCGCCACCCTGGGCCCGGCCACCGATGGGATCGACGATATCCGCGAGCTGGTGCAGGCCGGGGTGAATATATTTCGGCTCAATTTCAGCCACGGCGACCACGCCGATCACGCGCAGCGCTACCAGTGGATTCGCCAGGTCGAGCGCCAATTGAATTACCCGCTGGGCATCCTCATGGACCTGCAAGGGCCCAAGCTGCGCGTCGGGCGCTTTGCCGAGGGCAAGGTGCAACTGGTGCGCGGCCAGGCGCTGCGCCTGGACCTGGATGAAACACCGGGGGATCAACGTCGGGTCAACCTGCCCCATCCGGAAATCATCGCGGCACTGCAACCCGGCATGGACCTGTTGCTGGACGACGGCAAGCTGCGCCTGCGCGTAGTCACCAAGCACGCCGACGCCATCGACACCACCGTGCTCAACGGTGGCGAGCTGTCCGACCGCAAAGGCGTGAACGTGCCACAGGCGCTGCTGGCACTTAGCCCGCTCACCGCCAAGGACCGTCGCGACCTGAGCTTCGGCCTGGAGCTGGGCGTGGACTGGGTGGCGCTGTCCTTCGTGCAGCGCCCGGAAGATATCCGCGAAGCCCGCGCGCTGATCGGCGACCGGGCGTTCCTGATGGCCAAGATCGAGAAACCCTCGGCGGTGCAGCAACTGCGCGAAATCGCCGAATTGAGCGATGCGATCATGGTGGCCCGCGGCGACCTGGGCGTGGAAGTGCCGGCCGAAAGCGTGCCGCACATCCAGAGGGACATCATCAAGACCTGCCGCCAACTGGGTAAACCGGTGGTGGTGGCGACCCAGATGCTCGAATCCATGCGTTTCTCTCCTGCACCGACCCGCGCAGAGGTCAGCGACGTGGCCAATGCGGTGGCTGAAGGCGCGGACGCGGTGATGCTGTCGGCCGAAACCGCGTCCGGCGAGTACCCGCTGGAAGCCGTGCAGATGATGAGCAAGATCATCCGCCAGGTGGAAAACGGCCCGGACTACCAGGCCCAGCTGGATGTCAGCCGGCCCGGCGCGGATGCCACGGTCTCGGACGCCATCAGCTGCGCGATCCGCCGCATCAGCAGCATCCTGCCGGTGGCGGTGCTGGTGAACTACAGCGAGTCGGGCGCCTCCAGCCTGCGCGCGGCCAGGGAGCGGCCGGTGGCGCCGATCCTCACGCTCACGCCGAACCTGTCCACGGCGCGGCGCTTGAGCGTGGCGTGGGGCGTGCACTCGGTGGTCAATGATCGGCTTCGGCAGGTGGATGAGGTGTGTTCAACCGCGCTTGAGATCGCCCAGGCCCAAGGCATGGCGCAGCGTGGGGATACGCTGGTGATTACAGCTGGGGTGCCGTTTGGGCAGTTGGGGTCGACCAATTCCTTGCGTATCGAAACCCTACTGTAGGAGCGAGCTTGCTCGCGAAAAACGCCAACGCTGACGCAGGCATCCTGAATGCACGCGGCTCCCTTAGGTTTTTCGCGAGCAAGCTCGCTCCTACAGGGAGCTGCCATGCACAATCCAACCTGCCCCGACTGGGCCGAAGCCCTGCTCAACGGCTTCAGCCAGATCTTTCTCCAGCGCCATCCGCTGTGCGGCCTGCTGTGCCTGTTGGCGATTCTGATCGGCGCGCCGGCTTTGCTCGGCGGCGCATTGCTGGGTGGCGTCGCGGGTTTGCTCACGGCCCAGCGCCGAGGCTACCCCAAGGTTGAACGCCAGGCCGGGATGTATAGCTACAACGGCGTACTGCTGGGTGTGTTGATCAGCCAGCACTTCGCCTGGTCGACGTTGGTGCCGCCACTGATCCTGGCCTGTGGCGGCTTGAGCGCGATGCTGGTGCGGCAGTGGTTGAAACACGCCGCTCAACCCCAGGATCTGCCCGCCTACACCGCACCCTTTGTCGGCCTGGGCTGGTTGTTGCTGGGCACCATGGCGCCAGCCAACTTTGCCCTGAGCGAGCCCCAGCACATGACGCTACTCGCTGCGCCGTTTACCGGTCTGGCGCAAGTCATGCTGCTGGACCAGCCCGTAGCCGGGGCCTTGATCGTCCTTGGTCTGCTGCTGGCTGACCGGCGCGCCGCCGTGTGGGCACTGTCCGGCGCGATCGCCGGCGTGCTGGTCGCCTTGCTGCTGGGCGAAACCAGCGGCGCCCTGCTCGGCCTGCACAGCTACAACCCGGCGCTCGCCGCCCTGGCGCTGAGCCAGGCACGTCGCCAACCCTGGTTGCCGCTGATCGGCATCGTCCTGGCTGTCGTGCTCACACCGGGCTTCGCCGCGCTGCACCTGCCGACGCTGACCGCGCCATTCATTCTGGCCTGCTGGCTGGTGCGCGCCAGCCAGCGCGTGCTGCGCAAACCGCGCATGGACAGGCCGTTCGAATCCCCCTAGGCTTTGCCGATATTCAATTCGAGCGGGATTTATGGACAGCAACAACGACTGGCGCCAGCGACTCTACGTGATGGTTTTCCAAAGTGACACCGTCGCCGGGCGGCGCTTTGACGGCATCCTGTTGTTGATCATCCTCGCCAGCCTGGTCATCGTGATGCTCGACAGCATCGACGAAATCCACCAGAACTACGCCGACGTGCTGGCCTATATCGAATGGGGCTTTACCCTCATTTTCCTGATTGAGTACGGCCTGCGGCTTTACTGCTCACCCAAGCCATTGCGCTACGCCTTCAGCTTTTATGGCCTGGTGGATCTACTCGCGATCGTGCCCGGCATCCTCGCGCTGTACTACAGCGACGCGCAGTACCTGCTGATTATCCGCATCATCCGCATGCTGCGGATCTTTCGCGTTCTCAAGCTCAGTCCGTACCTCAAGCAGGCCAACTATCTGATGGCGGCGCTGCGCGGCAGCAAGCAGAAGATCGTGGTGTTCCTGGTCAGCGTGTGCACCCTGGTGACGGTGTTCGGCACCCTGATGTACGTAATCGAGGGCCCGGAGCACGGGTTTACCAGCATTCCCAAGGGCATCTATTGGGCGATCGTGACACTCACCACCGTGGGCTTTGGCGATATCGTGCCCAAGACGCCCCTGGGCCAGGTGATTTCCTCGCTGGTGATGATCACCGGCTACTCGATTATCGCCGTACCCACCGGGATATTCACCGCCGAGCTGGCCAGTGCCATGCGCGGTGAACAGCTGCAGACCGACTGCCCGGCGTGCAAGAAGAACAGCCACGAGCCGAATGCAGCGTTTTGCTCACGCTGTGGCAGCAACCTGTTCAGGAAAGTGGAATAAGCGAAGTTCTTTTTAATCTTTAAGCGACTATGCGGCCCCGGCTATAGTCGCTGGCATTGTGCCTCCCCCCTTCTCTCGAACAACAAGGAACGAGCAGTGAAAAACATCCTCAGCGCCTCTCTCCTGGCCGCCGGCCTGGCCCTGGCCGGCGCCGTCCAGGCGGCTCCGGTCACCCTGCTCAACGTCTCCTACGACGTGATGCGTGATTTCTACAAGGACTACAACGCCGCCTTCCAGAAGCACTGGGACGCCGAGCACCCGAATGACAAGCTGACCCTGCAGATGTCTTTCGGCGGCTCCAGCAAACAAGCGCGCTCGGTGATCGACGGCCTGCCGGCGGACGTGATCACTATGAACATGGCCACCGACATCAACGCCCTGGCCGACAACGGCAAGCTGGTACCGGACAACTGGGTCACCCGCCTGCCGAACAACAGCGCGCCGTTCACCTCGGCCACCGTATTCATCGTGCGCAAGGGCAATCCGAAAGCCCTGAAAGATTGGCCGGATCTGCTCAAGGATGGCGTGCAAGTGATCGTGCCCAACCCGAAGACCTCGGGTAACGGCCGCTACACCTACCTGTCGGCCTGGGGTTATGTGCTCAAGAACGGCGGCGATGAAGAAAAGGCCAAGGCCTTTGTCGGCAAGCTGTTCAAACAGGCGCCGGTACTCGACACCGGTGGCCGGGCCGCAACGACCACCTTCATGACCAACCAGATCGGCGACGTGCTGGTGACCTTTGAGAACGAAGCGGAAATGATCGCCCGCGAATTCGGCCGCGATCAGTTCGAAGTGATCTACCCAAGCGTGTCCGCCGAGGCCGAGCCGCCGGTGTCGGTGGTGGACAAAGTGGTCGAGAAGAAAGGCACCCGCGCAGCCGCCGAAGACTATCTGAAGTACCTGTGGTCGCCGCAAGGCCAGGAAATCGCCGCCAACAACTACCTGCGCCCGCGCGACCCGACCGTGCTGGCCAAGTACACCGACCGTTTCCCGAAAGTCGACTTCCTGTCGGTGGAGAAGACCTTCGGCGACTGGCGCACCGTGCAGAAAACCCACTTCAACGATGGCGGGGTGTTTGACCAGATTTATACCGGCCAATAAACGTTCCGGCTGAATAAACACAGTCAGAACTGTGGGAGGGGGCAAGCCCTAATGCCAGTCTGTAGGAGCGAGCTTGCTCGCGAAAAACGTCAACGATAACGCGTGTTTCCTGAATGAACGCGGTGCCTGTGAGTTTTTCGCGAGCAAGCTCGCTCCTACAAAGCCCCCACATTTAATTAGATTGAGTCATTATTTCGCGGCATGACAATTATCACCACAAGCGGCCTACTCACTACCGGCCGATGTCTCTACTCTCTCCTCCATCGTCCTTCGCCCGTATGAGAACCCCATGAATGCTACCCCCCACGCTACCGGCAGCATGACCCGAGGCATGGTCATGCTGTTTGCGTTTTGCTGCGGCGCCATCGTCGCCAACATCTACTACGCGCAGCCGATCATCGAACTGATCGCGCCGGACATCGGCCTCACGCCGGCCATGGCCAGCCTCATTGTGTCGCTGACGCAGATCGGCTATGCCCTGGGGCTGTTTTTCCTGGTGCCGCTGGGCGACCTGCTGGAAAACCGCAGGCTGATGATCGTCACCACCGTGGTGGCCATCGCCAGCCTGTTGGGCGCCGCGTTCACCGAGCAGCCCAACCTGTTTTTACTGGTGTCGCTGCTGATCGGTTTCAGCTCGGTGTCGGTGCAGATCCTGATTCCGTTGGCCGCACACCTGGCGCCTGCCGAATCCCGTGGCCGGGTGGTCGGCAGCATCATGGGCGGCCTGCTGCTTGGCATTCTGCTGGCGCGGCCGGTGTCCAGCGTGGTGGCGGACCACTTCGGCTGGCGGGCGATGTTCATGGCGGCGGCGGCGTTGATGGCGTTTATCAGTGTGGTGTTGATGCTGACCATTCCCAAGCGCCAACCGACGCACAGCGCCAGTTACGGCCAGTTGCTGGGTTCGCTGGGAACACTGCTGCGTGAGCAGCCGGTGTTGCGCCAGCGTGCGTTTTATCAAGGTTGCATGTTTGCCGCGTTCAGTCTGTTCTGGACCGCCGCCCCACTTGAACTGGTGCGCAACCACGGCCTCACCCAGACCCAGATCGCGATCTTCGCCCTGGTCGGTGCAATCGGCGCCATCGCCGCACCTATCGCCGGGCGGCTGGCCGATGCCGGCCACACCCACCGCGCCTCGTTGCTGGCGATGCTGCTGGGTGCACTGAGTTTCCTGCCGGCCTTCGTGCACCCGCTGTACAGCGTGATCGGCCTGGCGGTGACGGGCGTCGTGCTGGACTTCTGCGTGCAGATGAACATGGTGCTCGGCCAGCGTGCCGTCTATGCCCTTGACGCCCACAGCCGCAGCCGCCTGAACGCGCTGTACATGACCAGCATCTTTATCGGCGGCGCCTTCGGCTCGGCGATTGCCAGCAGCGTGTACGAACACGGCGGTTGGCTGGGCGTGATGCTGGTGGGCAGTGCATTCCCGCTGGTGGCGTTGTTGCGCTTCCTCAGTGCGTCGCGGCAGGCAAAGGTCGCCACCGCTTAAGAACGCACCAACTTCTCCAAAGCCGCATCCGCCAGAAATGACGAGCGGCTTTTGACGTTGTGTTCACGCACGTAACGGTCGATGCGTTGGATCACATAACCGGGCAAAGTCACATTGACCTTCTCGGTCTTGCCCAGATAAGGCGAGATATCCAGCTCCAACATGCCCCAGCCCATACCGGCGTAGTCTTCATGGGCGTGATGAGTGGCAACCGAGGTTGGCATCGGAATCACCCCGCCCTCTGCGGCAATCTCCTGCAGCAGGATGTGCGCCACTTCCACGGCCGCGTTGTAGGCCTCTTCAAAACTGTCCCCGGCGGTGACGGCGCCCGGAATGTCGGGGATCTGAATACCGGTGGCGGTAAAGTCATCGCCCCATTCGATACAGATTGGGTATTGCATGCATGCTCTCCTTAGAACTGAAACAGCCCGGCGCGTTTCCTGATGCTTCTGACGGTGCCCAAAGGCAGATCCTTCTTCGGATGAGGCACCGGTATCGTGTACGGGTTATAGCGGTGGGTGAAAATGTGATGGCTGCCGGTGACCCGATCCAGCACCCAGCCCGCTTCCAGCAATTCCTTGATCAATAGCCTGCTTTGCACCGCTGCCTCCTTGGCTCGGACTCAATAAAAATAACCCTAGAGTTATATTTACTCAAGCACAGAATGGCCAGGTCTGACTGACGGTTGTTTTACCGGATATTGATGAGCGTTTCGGCGCAGCATCGGGCTCAAGCCGAGGGCGCGTGCTCCAGGCAACACAGCAAACGCGCGACGGTGTGTTCCAGCGGGCCGGAGTTATCCAGCACGAATAACCCCTCGCCATTGGCAGCGATCAGCGCTTCGGTGAACCGCGCGTTGCGCGCCAGGCGTTCCTCGATATCCGTCAGGGATTCACGCGCGCGCGCGATCAGGCGCTGGCGCAGTACGGCTTGATCGACTGTCAGCAGCAACACCAGCAACGTCGGGTAACGCTCACGGGTTTGCGCCAGATGCGCGCGGGAGCCGTTGACCAGCACGTCGTCTCCGGCCGCCAGCCACTCGTCAATGTCCTTGGGAATGCCGTAGGACAACCCATTGGCCTGCCAACTGAGGGCAAACGCGCCCTGCGCCTGCATCGCCGCAAACTGCACCGGGCTCACGCCTTGCGCCGCTTCACCCACCGCCTCCGCCGAGCGCGTGATCACGCGGCGCACAATGCGGCAACCGCGCTCGGCCAACCGCGGGCGTGCGGCATCCAGCAGGCTGTCCTTGCCCGAACCCGATGGCCCGATGAGATAGATCAACCTGCCTGCCATCACACCACTCTCTTTGCTTGTTTTCGCACGGGTTGGCCGCTGTGCCGGTTTGCCCGGTATCACAGAGTATATCCAGCGATTGCCCGGCAACCAGGCCAGCGACGGTCACCTTACCGGGAAAGCGTGAGCCATGACAGACGTGGAGGGCTGCGCTGCTTCCTCGTCTCAATTCAGACGGCGCAACGCTTGAGCCAGCCAGGAACTTTCCTACGATCTGCGTGGCTTGCAGTTGCTATAACGCACCGTTAGCCTCTCGCAGTCGCTGCTCATCAGCGATCAGGCTTGGTCGCCTGGGTTAGAATGGCGCACAGTGCCGCGCAAGCGGCATTCTTGTGCTCGCGTTATGGCGGGCTGTGCGCGGGAGGGCTTAGGGCCCTGCCGGGTTTCCATTCCCTGGTCGACCAACCTGCGTACAGCTCGCCACCCTTCTGCTTGGTCGCGGATGTGGTGAGCTCCGACTGAATGGAGACTGACTGCATGAAAAAAGTTACGCCAAATCCCCCATCATTCCACTCGGATGACCTTTCACAAACCTCACCCAACCTCATCTTCACCGTCCGTCCCGGCCTTAGCACCGAAGCGGCGTTAAGCAATGCCAGCGAGATGCTGGAGTCGGCGACAGTCTGTGCGTACGACTGCGCCGAGCATCTGGATGGCTCAGGCCGCAAGCAGGTGCTGGCGGTCGTGCAGATGATCGAAATTGCACAGTTGTTGGTGAATGAAGCGTTGAACCGGGAGTGTCCTGTAGCTTGATAACAAGATCGTTCCCACGCTCTGCGTGGGAATGCCGCCCTGGACGCTCCGCGTCCTGCTTTTTGCGCACTGGTGACGCGGAGCGTCACGGGATGCATTCCCACGCGGAGCGTGAGAACGATCAAATCACAGGCAAGAAAAAGGCGACCCGAAGGTCGCCTTTTGTCATTGCGCGTACTGCTTGCTCAACCCTGGTGGCACGCCCTGTACGCTGGTCTCTTCCCACGGCCCGTTGGGGCTGATGGAGCGACGCCAGCCGTTGCTCCAACGATAGTAGGTGCGCTGGCGGTAGAAGGTGTCGGGCTGGTCGTCGAGTACGTACACCTGCATCTTGCCGTCCCAGTGGCTGGCCGCGCCCGGTGGTGGGGCGAAGGTCGGCGACTTGCTTGGCAGTGGCTTGGGCGGCGGGGTTACCGGGCCGGAGGGTTTGCTGCCGGGCTGGGTCGACGGGCCCGACGGCGGGATGGTCGGGCCGGTGGGGCCGGGTGGTGGTCGGTGGACCGCACAGGCGCTCAGGCCCAATACGAGGCTGAGCAGGGTCATACGTGCAAATGCGGTCATGGGCGTTTCCTCAAATTACTTGTCCGGACTGTCGATGGTCAGCTGCTGCAGCGCAGTGGCGGTGCTGGCCAAGGGTTGGCTGCGGCCGATCCACTCGCCAGCGGTTGGAACACCTGCCCGGGATATGCGCGCAACCAGTTGGACTTCAGGGAAGTTGGACAGTTTCAACTGCGGCATCATCGCGTCGGCATCGCCCAGTTCCACGGTGACAGGCAGTTCGGCAACGGTGACACGCTTGGCCGCAAGCGGTGCAGGCGGGCCGCCGACGGCGCGCGCGAAGATGAACACACTGTCGCCTGGCAGGGCCTTGGCTTTCACCTCGGCTGACAGGTCCACGCGCACTTTCAGCACGGCCTTCTGCGCGACAGCGCCGCCGCTCTCCCTGAGTTTTTCCGCAGCGCGATCGATGCCGCCTTGCAGCGCAACGCGAGAATTGTCTTCGGGTGGCAGTTGCGCCAGCAGACGGTTCCAGTAGTCGATCGCTTCCTGATAGCGCTGGCCTTCAAAGGCGGCGATACCGAGCAGGCCGAGGCTGGTGACTTCCTTTGGATCGAGCTTCAGGGCTTCGTCGGTCAGCGCCTGAACCTTGGGCGACCACTGTTTGTTGTCGGCGAAATACTGCGCCTGGGCCCACTGCCCGAGCAGTTCGGGCTGGCGCCCGGCCAAGGCAACGCTACGCTCAAACACTTTGGCGGCATCGGCGGAACGATCCTGGGCCATATAGGCGCGACCGAGGAAGTACAGGCCTTCAGCCGAATCCGGCTGGGCCGCCGCGGCACGTTCCAGGCGCTGCGTCATGTCGGCCATCGACACCGGCGGCTGGGAAAACTCGCGGGTTAACTCGACCTTGTCGCTCGCCCCATAATGCAGGTACAGCGCAACGCCCAGGACCGGGACAAGAAACGCCGCCAACAATGGCAGCGGTTTGCCAAGGCGGGACTCGCGACGCTTTTGCACGCCCTCGGTATCGGCCAGCAGTTCACGCGCAGCTTCGGCGCGGCCGGTATCGAGTTGCGCAGCAGTCAGGACGCCTTCGTCGCGCTGCACCTGCAGTTCGGCGATGCGCTCTTGATACAGCGCCACGTTCAGCGCGGTGCGGTCCTCCTCACGCTGGGCACGACGGCCACGCAGCACAGGGATCAACAGGAAGCTCAGGGCAATCAACAGCAGCAGCCCGGCTGCAAGCCAGAAATCAATCATCAGTCTTGGTGTCCAGCAATTGGTCGAGACGTTTACGCTCTTCGGGGGACAGCGCGTCGCTGCCATCGGCAGGCGCGGCGCGGCGGCGGCGCACGATGACGGCCATGACCACTACGCCGGTCAGCAGCAGCCCGGCGGGGCCGAACCAGAGCAGCGCAGTCTTGCCGGTAAGCGCCGGTTTATAGCGCACAAAATCACCGTAGCGGTCGACCATGAAGTCGATGATCTGCTGGTTGTCCTTGCCCTCCCCCAGCATCCGGAAGATCTCCTTGCGCAGGTCGGCGGCGATGGGCGCGTTGGAGTCGGCGATATCCTGGTTCTGGCATTTGGGGCAGCGCAGTTCCTTGGTCAGCTCGCGAAAACGCTCGCGGTCACCGTCGTTGGCAAATTCATAGGTGTCGATGGCGGCGTGGGCCACGCCGGCCAGTCCCAGCGCCAGCACAGCCGCAACTAACAGGCGCTTCATGGTTTGGCCTCATCGACCAGGGCCTGGTACTTGGCCGCCAGTTGCTCGCGCCAGACCACCTCGTCGATCACGCCGACGTACTTGTCACGGATCACGCCCTTGGCATCAATAAAGAAGGTTTCCGGGGCGCCGTATACGCCCAGGTTCAAACCGAGCTTGCCGTCTTCGTCGCGGATATCCAACTGGTACGGGTTGTGGAATTCAGCCAGCCATTTCAACGCCGCTGCATTATCGTCCTTGTAGTTGATGCCGTAGATCACCACGCCCTTCTCGGCGAGTTTGTTCAACACCGGGTGTTCGACGCGGCAGGAGATGCACCAGGTGGCCCACACGTTGACCAGCGCCGGTTTGCCCAGCAGGTCGGCGCGGGTCAGTTGCCTGTCGCCCTGCACAGTGGGCAGCGAGAATTCCGGGAACGGCTTGCCGATCATGGCCGACGGCAATTCGGCCGGGTCCAGGTACAGGCCGCGATAGAGGAACACCGCCACCACCAGAAACGCCGCCAGCGGCAACACCATCAACCAGCGCGTCATACCGCAGCTCCCATGCCGAGGGCTTCACGCACCCGGCTTTTGACCTTGACCCGGTAACGCCGGTCCAGCGCCGCGAGCACACCACCCAACCCGGTCAGCAGGCCGCCGAACCAGATCCAGCGCACAAACGGTTTCACATGCACGCGTACCGCCCAGGCGCCATCGCCCAGTGGTTCACCCAACGCCACATACAGGTCACGGGTGAAACCGGCATCGATACCTGCCTCGGTCATCATCGAACTCTGCACGGTATACAGGCGTTTTTCCGGGTGCAGCACGGCGATTTCCTTCCCGTTGCGCACCACGCGTACGGTGCCTTTGTCCGAAGTGAAATTCGGTCCTTCAAAGTGCCTGGCGCCTTCGAAGATGAACTGGTAACCGCCCAGGTCCATGGACTCGCCTGGCGCCAGGCGCAGGTCGCGTTCTGCGCTGTTCTGGCTCGACAGCACCACGCCCAGGGCGCAGACGGCGATGCCGATATGGGCGATCTGCATGCCCCAGTAGCTGCGGGTCAAGGTCGGCAGGCCTTTGATCAGGCCCTTGTGGCGAGTCTTGTCGGCGATATCGCGCACGCCGGCCAGCAACACCCAGGCCGCAAGCAGGAACGTGGCGAGCACCGCCCAGTTGAAGTCGCCGTAGGCAACCCCGGCGATCACGGCCAGGGCCACACTGCCCAGCAGCACCGGCATCAGCATGCCGGCCAGCCATTTCACCGGGGTGTCTTTCCAGCGCACCAGCACGCCGACCGCCATCACCATCATCAACAGGCCCATCAACGGAATGAACAAGGCGTTGAAGTACGGCGGGCCGACGGACAGCTTGGCGCCGCTCAGGGCATCCAGCACCAACGGGTACAGGGTGCCGAGCAGAATCATCGACGCGGCCACCACCAGCACCAGGTTGTTACCCAGCAGCAAGGTTTCCCGCGACCACAGGTTAAAGCCGACCTGGCTCTTGACCACGGGCGCGCGCAGGGCGAACAGGGTCAGCGAACCACCGACCACAAACAGCAGGAAGATCAGGATGAACACGCCGCGCGCAGGGTCGGAAGCAAACGCATGCACCGACGTCAGTACGCCCGAACGCACGAGGAACGTGCCGAGCAGGCTGAGGGAAAATGCCGCGATGGCCAGTAGCACGGTCCAGCTCTTGAACACGCCGCGTTTTTCGGTGACGGCCAGCGAATGAATCAAGGCGGTGCCGACCAGCCAGGGCATGAACGAAGCGTTTTCCACCGGGTCCCAGAACCACCAGCCGCCCCAGCCGAGTTCGTAGTAGGCCCACCACGAACCCAGCGTGATGCCGATGCCCAGGAAGGCCCAGGCGACGATGGTCCATGGCCGCGACCAGCGCGCCCAGGCCGCGTCGAGACGCCCGCCGAGCAAGGCAGCGATGGCGAAGGCAAAGGCCACGGAGAAGCCGACGTAGCCCATGTAGAGCATCGGCGGGTGCACGATCAGGCCGATGTCTTGCAGCAGTGGGTTGAGGTCATGCCCGTCCATGGGGATCTGCGGCAGGATGCGGCTGAACGGGTTGGAGGTCATGATCAGAAACAGCAAAAAACCGATGCTGATCATGCCCATCACCGCCAGCACCCGCGCCAGCATGACTTGCGGCAGTTGGCGCGAGAACACCGACACGGCGAACGTCCAGCCGCCGAGGATCAGCGCCCACAGCAGCAGCGAACCTTCATGGGCGCCCCACACGGCGCTGAATTTGTAATACCAGGGCAGTGCGCTGTTGGAATTATTGGCGACATAGGCGACGGAAAAATCGTCGGTCATAAAGGCGTAGGTCAGGCAACCGAAGGCGAACAGCAGGAATGCGAACTGCCCCCAGGCGGCCGGCTGGGCCAGGCTCATCCACAGGCGATCGCCGCGCCAGGCGCCAAGCAACGGCACCACGGCCTGGACGATGGCAAAGCACAGGGCGAGGATCATCGCCAACTGGCCAAGTTCGGGAATAAACAAAGCGGCGTTCATGACTCAGCCCTCCTTGGCAGGGGTTGGGGCGGATTGGCCGCTGTCCTTGAGGGCTTTGGTCACCTCCGGCGGCATGTATTTTTCATCGTGCTTGGCCAGCACTTCATCGGCCACCACCACGCCACTGGCGTTGAGCTTGCCCAGGGCGACGATGCCCTGGCCTTCGCGGAACAGGTCCGGGAGGATGCCGCGGTAGGTGATGGTCACGGATTTGCTGAAGTCGGTGACCACGAAGCTCACGTCCAGGGAGTCTGCAGAACGCTTCAAGGAGCCCTTTTCCACCATGCCGCCAGCGCGGATGCGCGTATCGACCGGCGCTTCGCCATTGGCGATCTGGGTCGGGGTGTAGAACAGGTTGATGTTCTGCTGCAGGGCGCTCAAGGCCAGGCCCACGGCTATGCCGACGCCGGCCAGGATGGCGAGGATGATCAACAGACGCTTTCTGCGCAACGGATTCACTTATCGGTCTCCCGGCGCAGACGGCGCGCCTCTTGTTGCAGGTAACGCTTGCGCGCCAGCAGCGGCGCGGCGACGTTGAGGGCCAGCACCGCCAGGCAGATGCCGTAGGCCGTCCAGACATACAGGCCGTGGTGGCCCATGGCGAGAAAATCACTGAAAGAAGCAAAACTCATCCACGCGCTCCCAGGCTGGCTTGAACTTCGGCTTTTACCCAACTGGTCCGGGCTTCACGCTTGAGCACTTCCAGGCGCATGCGCAGCAGCAGCACGGCGCCGAAGAAGCAGTAAAAACCCAGCACCATCAGCAGCAGCGGCGCCCACATCTCCACCGGCATCGCCGGTTTTTCAGTGAGGGTGAAGGTGGCGCCCTGGTGCAGGGTGTTCCACCACTGCACCGAATATTTAATGATCGGGATGTTGATCACGCCGACAATCGCCAGCACCGCGCAGGCCTTGGCGGCGCTGTCGCGGTTGCTGATCGCATTGCCCAGGGCGATCAGGCCGAAGTACAGGAACAATAGGATCAACATCGACGTGAGCCGCGCATCCCACACCCACCACGAACCCCAGGTGGGTTTGCCCCAGATCGCGCCGGTGATCAGCGCCACGGCGGTCATCCATGCACCGATGGGCGCAGCGCATTGCAGGGCGACGTCGGCGAGCTTCATCTTCCACACCAGACCGACAATGCCGCACACCGCCAGCATCACATAGCAGGACTGCGCCAGCATGGCGGCGGGCACATGGATATAGATGATGCGAAAGCTATTGCCTTGCTGGTAGTCCGGTGGCGCGAAGGCCAGGCCCCAGACCAGGCCGACGCCGATCAGCAATATGGCGGCGACGCTCAACCACGGCAGCAGCCTGCCGCTGAGGCCATAGAACCATTTGGGCGAGCCGAGCTTGTGAAACCAGGTCCAGTTCATTGCTGTTTCTCACGGTTGCTTCTTGCCGTGGCAAGAAGCGTAGGGTCTTTACTGGCCATGCGTGTAACGCCTGGCCAGACCTCATTATTCGCCGACGCTGATCTTCAGGCCGGCCGCTATGGCAAAGGGTGTCAGGGTTACCGCCAGGGCGGCCAGGCTGCCAAGCCACAGGAGGTAACCGGTCGCCGGCATCCCCATCAGCGCGGCCTGCAACGCGCCACTGCCGAGGATCAGAACCGGGATATACAAAGGCAGAATCAACAGGGCCAGTAACAGGCCACCGCGCTTCAACCCCACGGTCAACGCCGCGCCCACCGCGCCCAGCAGGCTGAGCACCGGCGTACCGAGCAACAAGGACAGAAGCAGCACCGGCAAACACTCGACGGGCAACCCCAGCATCAGCGCCAGCAGCGGCGAAAGCAAGACCAGCGCGAGGCCGGAAAAAGCCCAGTGTGCCAGCACCTTGGCCAGTACCAGAAGTGGCAAAGGGTGCGACGAAAGGACCCACTGTTCCAGGGAACCGTCTTCGAAATCACTGCGAAACAGCCCGTCCAGCGAGAGCAGCACGGATAAAAGTGCCGCAACCCACACCAGTCCCGGGGACAAGGTTTGCAACAGTTTAGTCTCGGGACCGACCGCCAAGGGGAACAACGCGATGACGATGGCGAAGAACACCAGCGGGTTGACCAGTTCTGCCGGGCGACGACACAACAGGCGGGCTTCGCGGGCGACCAACAGGGCGAATACGCTCATGCCGACCAGCGTCCCAGATCCAGCTCACGGTAACCGGCGGGCAAGCGCGTCAGGCTGTGGTGGGTGGTGAGCAGCACCGTGCCGCCCTGCTCACAATGCATCGCCAGGTGCTCCTCGAGCTGGGCGACGCCTTGCTTATCCAAGGCGGTAAAGGGTTCGTCGAGAATCCACAGCGGCGGGCCCGGCAGGTACAAACGCGCCAGCGCCACGCGGCGCTGCTGGCCGGCGGAGAGGGTGTGGCAGAGAACGTCTTCAAAACCCTTGAGACCCACGGCGGCCAGGGCCTGCCAGATGGCGTCGCGGCTGGCGCGGTGATGCAGGGCACTGAGCCAGCTGAGGTTTTCTTCGGCGGTGAGCACGTCCTTGATACCGGCGGCGTGGCCGATCCATATAAGGTTGCGCGCCAGTGCTGTGCGTTGCTCGTCGAGGGGCTTGCCGTTGAGACGCACCGCCCCGGCCGTCGGCCGCATCAGCCCGGCCAGCAGGCGCAACAGGCTGGTCTTGCCGCTGCCGTTGGGGCCGCTGACCTGCACCATGTCGCCGCCCGCCAGGCGCAGGTCGAGGTGCTCGAACAGCAGGCGCAGGTCGCGTTCACAGGAGAGCGCTACGGCTTCAAGAAGAGGGCTGGTCAAAAGATCGCGGGCCTTTACGGTTCAAGTCGGCGGTGCAGCGGCCGTTATAAAAGAAATGCACAATAACGGCTTTGGCGACCGGTTTTAGAGAGCTGGATCAAATAGTTGTGAGGTTTTTAGCGCTCTCTTTGCAGACGGGCGGCATTATACATGCGATGCCCTACGCTAAAGAGAGCAATTTCCCCCAGAGACGATGCGCACGATGACCGGCGAGATCAACCTTCCTACGCTTCCTCCCACCCCGGCAGCCGGGCAAAGCCCTGCGCCTGCGCCGGGTGCACTGCTCAAACTGCTGGAGCCGCAGATCGGGCTGATCGACCCAGGGAAAACCGCCAATGCCGAAGTCATCGCCCTTAAACAAGGCGGTGAAGCCTTTCAGTTGCTGCTCAAGCTGACCTTGGATGGCGGCCGCCAGACGCTGGTGCAGGCCAGCAGCGCCCAGCCTTTGCCCTTGGGCAGCAATGTGGCGGTGAGCCAGACGCCAGCGGGCAACTTGACCCTCAGCCTGCAACAGGCCTTCAGTGCCAACGTCGCCGCCCTCACCCGCATCGATACCACCCAGGTCCCGGAAGGTACGCTGTTGCAGGCCAAGGTACTGACCACTCAGACGCTGCCCCAGGGCGCGGCGCAACCGGCGATCTATCGTTCGTTGGTGACCGTGCTCAATAACGCCTTGGCCGGCGCGACACTGACGGTGGAAAGCCCACAACCGCTGCGCGTGGGCAGTTTGCTCAGCGCTGTGGTGCAGAACGCGCAAACCTTGAATTTTGTGCCGCTGAGCGGGCTCAAGGATCAATTGGCGGTTACCCAGCAACTGTCGACCCAGCAAAGTCGCCAGGGCTCCCTGGATGCGGTCTTCACCGCCCTGCAAAACCTGCCCCGTGGCGACAGCACCTCCACCGACCTGCGCGCGGCGGCCGAGCGTCTACTGGCGGCTTTGCCCGATCTGGCGCAAGTCAGTAACCCCAAGGTATTGGCGCAACTGGTGCAGAACAGCGGGGCCTTTCTGGAAGCCAAACTACTCGCCGGACAGAACCCGCAAATCCCGCCATTGGACATGAAGGGCGCGTTGCTGCGCCTGGTCGCGGACCTTGTGCCCGCCCTGCCCGCCAGCACCAACCTGAATGCCATCCTCGCCGCCAATACACTGGCCCAGGTATTGCCGAACTTCGTGCGCAGCCCGTTGGGCACCCTCGGCCAGATCGGTGCGCGCCAGACGCCACCGAGTTTCCCGTTGCCCGAGCGGCTGATGGCCAAGCTGGAAGGCGAAGGCGACCTGGAAAACCTGCTGCGCCTGGCCGCCGGAGCGATCGCCCGCTTACAGAGCCACCAGCTGTCGAGCCTGGAACAGACCGGCACCACCGCCGACGGCCGCCTGCAAACCACCTGGCAACTGGAAATCCCGATGCGCAGCCTGCAGGACATCATACCGCTGCAGGTGAAGTTCCAGCGCGAGGAGCCGACGCCCGACAAGGAGCCATCCGACCGCAAAGACCGCAAAGACCCCAAACACATGCTCTGGCGCGTCGAACTGGCGTTCGACATGGAGCCGTTGGGGCCGTTGCAGGTACAGGCACAACTGACTCAGGGCAAACTCTCCAGCCAGTTGTGGGCGACCCGCGCCTTCACCGCCAGCCTGATCGAAAACCACTTGGGCAGCCTGCGCGAGCGGCTGGTGGCCTCCGGGCTTGACGTCGGCGACCTGGATTGCCACCTCGGCACACCGCCGCGCGGGCCGAAAACCGGACTTGAACAACGCTGGGTGGATGAAACCGCATGAAAAACGCTGCCACTCCCCGTCAAGCGATCGCCCTCAAGTACGACGGCCAGCAAGCGCCCACCCTGACCGCCAAGGGCGACGAGGCCCTGGCTGAAGCGATCCTCAAGCTGGCGCGGGAAAACGAAGTGCCCATCTATGAAAACGCCGAGTTGGTAAAGCTGCTGGCGCGCATGGAACTGGGGGACAGTATTCCAGAGGAGTTGTACCGCACGGTGGCGGAGATCATCGCGTTTGCGTGGACGCTCAAGGGCAAGTTTCCGGTGGGGTATGATCCGAATGCGGGGCCGGTGGAGCGGGATGTCACCGAGCGTGGGGATGATTACTGAGTAGCCACAGTCCTACACACATCCAAATGTGGGAGGGGGCTTGCCCCCTCCCACATTTGGATCGCGGATCGGCAAAAGATACCGGTCGGCTCTAAGGCCGCCGCGCTTTTGATCTTGATCTTAGGCGCCCCGTTAAACCACGCTGGCCGAACGCAGGCTTGAATCCGTGGGTAACCCGGCAGGACGCCGGGTTAGCCGCACTGGGCCAGGGATGGCCCAGTGCGGCGGCCCACGGATTCAAGCCTGCGTTCGGGCACACCGAGCCCAAGCGAGGTGCCGAGTGGTGGGGCAAGAGCGTTTTGCTTACTTTTGCGCTTTTCAAAAGTGAGCCGCTGTAAAAGCGGAACCCATAGCAGCCGTGACCGCAGAAACGGATATGTACTCGGTCTGATCCAACATCCTGGTCGGCTCGGAGGCCGCCATCGGGGGCAAGCCCCCTCCCACATTTGGACCAGGATCGACACAAAATCCTGGTCGGCCCAGAGGCCGCCATCGGGGGCAAGCCCCCTCCCACATTGGACTGAGGCGTATCAGTTGGTAGCTGTCGACTGGATGCCGTCACGGGAGCTAGCTCCCTAGCCACACGTCGGCGTCGCAACAATGTTATGTAGATACCCATGGCCATCCACATGCAGATCCAGGTCAGTTCAGGACTTCGTTCAGGGGAATGAAATTGACTGGGTCGCCGGCGGCTAATGTGGTCCCTTCCATCACCTCCACAAATCCTTCAGCCCACGCCGCGCTGCGCAGCACGCCGGAGCTCTGGTTGTGGTAGATGACCGCCTTGCCCTGCTCGATGCGCCCGCGCAGGTACTCGCGACGGTTGCCGGGCTTGGCCCAGACGAACCCGGCCGGCACTTCGAAACGCAGTGGTTGCACATCCTCCACACCTTGACGACGCAGCAGGTAAGGCCGAGCCAACAACGCAAACGTCACCAGGGTCGACGCGGGGTTACCGGGCAGGCCGATCACCGGCACGCCACGAAAATGCCCGCAGGTCAGCGGCTTGCCCGGTTTGATCGCCAGTTTCCACAGCGCCAGCTCGCCCTCTTCACGCAGGGCGATGCCGAGGAAATCCGCCTCGCCCACCGACACACCGCCCGTGGACAGGATCAAGTCGACGCTGCCCAGTCCGGCCAACCGCGTGCGGGTCTGTTCCAGGTCGTCCGGCAGGATGCCGGCATCGCTCACTTCGCAGCCCATTCGCGTCAGCCAACTGCACAGCACGCGGCGGTTGCTGTTGTAGATCTGGCCCGGCCCCAGGGGCAACCCAGGCTCAATCAGCTCATCGCCGGTCGACAGCACCGCCACCCGCACTCGGCGCACCACCTCCAGGCGATCACGCCCAAGCGAAGCAGCCAGCCCCAACTCGATCGGGCCCAGGCGCGTACCGGCCGGCAGCACCAACTCGCCGACCGTGGTTTCCTGGCCTTGCGGGCGGATGTTCTGACCCGCTTGCAACGGCTCGCTGAAACTCACGCGCTCATCGCTGTGAATGATCGCGTTTTCCTGCATTTCGACGCAGTCCGCCCCCTGGGGCACCGGCGCCCCCGTAAAGATGCGCGCACAGGTGCCGGGCGCCAACGGCTCAGGCGCATTGCCGGCGAAAATACGCTGGCTGACCGGCAAAGGCTCGCCGGCCCAGTCTGCGATGCGCAGGGCGTAGCCGTCCATGGCACTGTTCGGCCAGGGTGGCAGGTCGAGGGTAGAGACCAGGTCCTCTGCCAGTACGCGGCCATCGCACTCGGCCAGGCGCACTGTTTCGCGCTCCAGGATCGGCGCGGCGTCGGCCATGTCCAGCAAACGCTGCAAGGCCGCTTCCACCGGCATCAAGGCGCCGGTTTTACCGGGCTTATCCACGGGTTTCACAGGGCTCGGCCTGCTTGAGGTGGGGTACGAAATTGCACGGCCGATGACGGTTGTCCAGTTGTTCGGCCAGGATCCCGTCCCAACCGGTGCGCACGGCGTTGGTGGAGCCCGGCAGGCAGCACACCAGGGTACCGTTGGCCAGGCCGGCCAGGGCGCGCGATTGCACGGTGGAGGTGCCGATGTCGGCCACGGAGATCTGGCGGAACAGTTCGCCAAACCCATCGACCTGCTTGTCCAGCAGGCAGCTGACTGCTTCGGGCGTGCTGTCGCGGCCGGTGAAGCCGGTGCCGCCGGTGATCAGCACCACCTGCACCACGTCTTCGGCGATCCAGTGGGCGACCTGGGCGCGGATTTTGTAGAGGTCGTCCTTGAGCAGCACGCGCTCGGCCAGGTGGTGGCCGGCGGCGGTCAGGCGGTCGACGAAGACCTGGCCCGAGGTGTCGGTGTCCAGGGTGCGGGTGTCGCTGACGGTCAATACAGCGATATTCAGAGGTACGAAAGGCGCATCAGCCTTGGCTTTCATGGCACGGTCCGGTTGTCGAAGGAACAGCCCGATGTTATATCACAAGCCTCTGTTTACCTGCCGCAGCGGAACCCTCATGCCCCTTGAATCCTTACCCCTGCCCTGCTCGATTCTGTTGCTGGCCGGTGGTCGTGGCCAGCGCATGGGCGGCCAGGACAAAGGCCTGCTGGAGTGGCGCGGCCAGCCGTTGATTGCGCACTTGCAACGCCTGGCACGGCCGCTCACGGACGACCTGATCATCTCGTGCAACCGTAACCATGGGCGGTATGCAGACTACGCCGATCAGCTGGTGAGCGACGACAGCGCGGACTTTCCTGGCCCCCTTGCCGGTATCCGTGCGGGACTCTTCGCCGCACGCCATGGGCACCTGCTGATCCTGCCCTGCGATGTGCCGCACATCGATGCGCGATTGTTGGCCGACTTGCGTGCGAAAGCACAACGCAACCGGCAGGTTCCGGTGATGGTGCGCCATGGCGAGTTCTGGGAACCCCTGCTCTGCATCATCCCTGTCGCCTTGAAGGATCAGGTGGAGCAGGCCTGGAAAGCCGGCGAACGCAGCCCGCGTAAAATCCTCCTGCAGCTGGGCGCGGTGGGCCTGGAATGCCCGGCCGATGACGCTCGCCTGGCCAACCTCAATACACCGGACCTGTTGCACACAAGGCCTGGCGTGTCAGAATGAGTCTTGCATCAGGAACTTTGCCGGCGTTGCACACGTCACAAGGTCAGCATTTTAAAAGTATTCTCTCGGAGACAAACTCATGACTCAACGGACCATCGCCGCTCTCATGCTTGCACTGGGCCTCGCCACCCTCGCCGGTTGCGCCTCGCCGACAGTGATTACCCTGAATGACGGTCGCGAAATCCAGGCCGTCGACACCCCGAAATTTGACGAAGATTCGGGCTTCTACGAATTCCAGCAGCTTGACGGCAAGCGTACCCGCATCAACAAGGATCAGGTTCGCACCGTTAAAGACCTGTAAGCCTTACCGCTTGCCCACAAGGCCCGCCTCGCGCGGGCCTTGTCGTTTCCGGCGCTTACCAGTCCAGGGTAATCTCACTGCGAAAGCTGCGTTGAAGGCCGCTGACCGGGTCGATAAAACGCACGCCCTGGGCCAGCAACTTGAGCGGGTTGGCGTAATCGTCCTCGGCATCCTTGATCACATCGGGATAGAACGGGTCATTGCAGATACTCGCCCCGAGCGCAGTCATGTGCACACGTAGCTGGTGCTTCTTGCCGGTGACCGGGAACAGGCCGTAGCGCCATAGATCGCCGTGTTTTTCGCGCACCTCTACCGCCGTTTCGGTATTGCTGGCACCGGGGCCTTCCTGCATGCGGAAGAATGGCTCGCCGTCCACCAGCCGGCTCTTGTGCACCAGGGGGAACGTCAGATCAGGCAAGGCCGGGGCGATGGCTTCGTAGAATTTATCGATACGCCGCGTGGGAAACAGTTGCTGATAGGCCGCGCGGCTGGCGGGATTGGCCGAGAACAGCACCAGCCCTGCGGTATGCCGGTCAATGCGATGCAGCGGCACCAGGGCGGGGTTGTCCAGACGCCGGATCAAACGGCGCAACAGCGTTTGTTCAACGTACTCGCCGGCGGGGGTCACCGGCAGAAAATGCGGTTTGTCGGCCACCACCAAGTGTTCATCGGCGTACAGGATAGTTTCTTGTACAGGAATCACTTTCTCGTTGGGCACTTCACGAAAGTAATGGATGCACAGGCCTTCCTTGTAAGCCAGGCCCGGACCGATGGGGTGCCCATTGCTATCCAGCACCCGGCCACGGGCAATACGGTCCAGCCAGTGTTCACGGGCAATGGCCGGGAAGTGCTCGCACAGGCAATCAAGCACCGTCGCCCACCGGCCGGGCGGCAGGTACAAGGTGCTGGCCTGGTGCTGTGAAGGGGAAAAACCGGAAGTGGACATGCAGATGCTCAACGCCTGGAATAAACAGGCGAGCATTATCCCGCATGGCGCGCGATTGAGCCTAGGAGAGATCTCAGGCCTTGGCCAATTGCACCCGTAGAACCGGCGAAGCGCTCGCCGCCTCGGTAAACTCCTTGAGCCAGCGCAGTACGTCCACAGCCTCCCAACGGCCCGGGTCGTAGAGCGCGTAGAGCAGGCCCTGATAGCCCACCACATCCAGCTGCTTGTGATAACCGGCACGCTGGAACAGCGCTTCGATTTCCGCAAAGCAGGTGTTGAAATGCACTTTGTTGAAGGGCGTCTTGCCTTCCGTGACCAGGCCATCGAGGCGCAGCTCGTTCACCGCATCGCGCACGATCTCGGCGGACATGCGATTGACGCTGCTTTTCAGTTGTTCAACATTCACCACGGGCGTTCCCTCTATTCAATCGCTGTACAAACATACAGTAACGTAATATTCGGAAACCCGCCATCGCATAAACGTCAGCGCAGGAAAGCCACCACCTGCTCAGTGTCGAACGGCCAGTCCAGCTCAGCCCCCGTGTCGACCCGCCTGAGTACCGGAATCCGCAGGCCGTAGACCTCGGTCAGGTCGTCGGGGTCGGTGATATCCACCAATTCCACAAGTAACCCGTGCTCGACGAGCGGCATGATTTCGGCTTCGGCAATCTCACACAGATGGCAACCCAGGGTGCCGAACAGCTGGCATTCAGGAAGCATGGCAAATGCACTCGGATGGAAAACACCTCACCATTCTAAGCTCAACAGTGCCCGGCAAGCGCGCCGATCAATCCTGGCTGACCGCGCCGATCTTGTGGATCGACAGGTCCGCACCGTAATACTCCTCTTCCTGGCTCAAACGCAGCCCGCACACACGCTTGATCACGCCGTACACCAGCAGGCCGCCGACCAGCGCGACAGTAACGCCGAGGGCGGTACCGATCAACTGGCTGATCAGGCTCACACCGCCCAGCCCACCCAGGGCCGTCTGCCCGAAGAGGCCGCAGGCGATGCCGCCCCATACGCCACACAGCCCATGCAGCGGCCATACACCCAGCACGTCATCGATTTTCCAACGATCCTGGGCGGCCATGAAGCACCACACGAACAAGCCCCCCGCGACCACACCGGTGACCAGCGCGCCCACCGGATGCATCAGGTCGGAACCTGCACAGATCGCCACCAGCCCGGCCAGCGGGCCGTTGTGCAGAAAGCCCGGGTCGTTGCGACCGATCACCAACGCCGCGACCGTGCCGCCGACCATCGCCATCAACGAGTTGACCGCCACCAGGCCGCTGACACCATTGAGAGTCTGCGCACTCATCACGTTAAAGCCGAACCAGCCCACGATCAGAATCCATGAGCCCAGCGCCAGGAACGGAATGCTCGAGGGAGCAAAGGCCACCAGGCGCCCTTCGCGGTAGCGCCCGTTGCGCGGCCCGAGCAGCAACACCGCCGCCAGCGCCAGCCAACCGCCCATGGCATGCACCACCACCGATCCGGCGAAGTCATGGAAGCTGGCGCCAAAGGTCGCGAGGAGCCAGGCTTGCACACCGAAATTGCCATTCCACACCATGCCTTCGAAGAACGGGTAGATGAACGCCACGATCAAGGCGGTTGCACACAACTGAGGCGCGAATTTGGCACGCTCGGCAATTCCTCCGGAAATGATCGCCGGGATCGCTGCGGCAAAGGTCAGCAGGAAGAAAAATTTCACCAGACCGTAGCCATGATCGGCGCTGATCACCGCCGCCGGCTGCATGAAGCTGACCCCGTAGGAGATCCAATAGCCTATAAAGAAATAAGCCAGGGTGGAGATCGCGAAGTCACTGAGGATTTTCGACAAGGCGTTGACCTGGTTCTTCTGGCGCACCGTGCCGACTTCCAGAAAGGCAAACCCGGCGTGCATGGCCAGGACCATGACCGCACCAATCAGGATGAACAGGGTATTGGAGCTATGGACCAGCGTGTCCACCGCACTTTGCAAATTTTCCATGGAAGTTGGCAGGCCTGCAGTAAGGCAAAAAGCACCAAAGCGGTTCAAACCAGGATTGCTCGCACTAAATTGGCACCATATCGCCCGACCTTCTTCAGAGGGCGTGAACCAATTTGGCGCTGCGATCAACACAACCGGCGATCCCCGACAGGGTATTTGCGCGAGTTTCAGTTAATTAGGGTAAGGTTTTTCAAGGCTTGCGCCTCGACCGCCCGGATTCAGCGCAGCCCCCAGGGCGTGCGCACCAAGGCAAAGCAAAAGCTGTACCACACAATCGCAGTGAACCTTCGGCAAACCCCGCGACTCGAAACCACACGTACAGATCAGCCACACACGGAGATAACCATGGCCGGTAAATCAGCAAAGACTGCGCAAGAAATACTGATGGCGGATTTTCAGACCCTCGTCGCCGATACCGAAAGGTTGCTGGACGACACCGCCGTCCTGGCCGGTGACCAGGCCGATGAGCTGCGCACCAGGATCCATGAAAGCCTGCTCAAGGCGCGTGAAACCCTGCAGTTGACCGAAGACTCGTTGCGCGAGCGCGGCCAGGCGGCAATGACCGCGACGGAAGATTACGTGCAGGCCAACCCCTGGCAGTCCGTCGGCATCGCTGCCGGCGTGGGCTTTTTGATCGGTCTGCTGGCTACCAGGCGCTAATATCATGGCTATCGACGAATCCAGCTCGTCAAAGGGCGCAGGTACCACCTCCCGCCGCCTGGGCGCTGCCGTCCTCGGTTTATTGCACAGCCATGTCGAACTGTTTGGCATTGAGTTACAGGAGCAGAAGGCGCGCACTGTCAGCCTGCTGCTGTTTGCCGGCCTGGCGTTGGTGTTTGCCCTGCTGCTGTTGGTGGGGTTATCGACACTGGTAATGATCCTGGTATGGGACACCGGCTATCGTCTGACCGGGATCATCTGTCTGTGCGTGTTTTATACCCTGGCCGCAGCCTTCTGCGGGGTACGCTTGAAAGCGGCGGTGTTCGATGAGTCCACGCCCTTCCATGCCACCCTCGAAGAATTGGCCAATGATCGGGAGCGCCTGTTGCCATGAGCCTGCCTGAAATCCCGCAAAACACGTCCCGTCGGGAAATGCGCAAGGCGTTGATCCGCCTGCGCATGGAAATGCACCGTCAGGAAATCCGTCATGAATCCCAGCAACTGATGGCGCCTCTGCACAAAGTGCGCGACCTGCGTTACAACTGGCAGGACAGTCTGGGCATCAAGCACGCGCCGCTGTGGGGCGTGGCGGCGGTGACCCTGATGGGATTCTTCACCGGCAAGGGCGCCAAGGGCGGCAGTATCAGCAGCGTAACGCGGCTGGTACGGCTGGGCGCCGGGTTGATTCCGCTGATCAAACTGGCCATGCAAGGCGCTTCGCGCAAACGATAAGCCCCGCTCGCTCGACACCACGCCTGACCGCCGGCAACGGCGGTCAGGCGTGGTGTTCATCGCTATAGAAACAATCGACTCAACATTTGCGCTTGCCCCGCCAGCGCGGAAACGGGAAGCTGCAACCGTCATTCACCGTACGGAGCGTACCCGCCTTGGATTGGCCCACCCTGTTGACCCGCGAACGTCTTGGCAAGCCGCTGCACAGCCCTGAAGAACTGGGCCGCAGTCCTTTTCACAAAGACCATGACCGCATTATTTTCTCCGGCGCTTTCCGCCGCCTGGGCCGCAAGACCCAAGTGCACCCGGTTTCGAGCAACGATCATATCCACACGCGCCTGACCCACTCGCTGGAAGTCAGTTGCGTGGGACGTTCCCTTGGCATGCGCGTCGGCGAAACGCTGCGCGGTGCCCTGCCCGACTGGTGCGATCCAAGCGATCTGGGCATGGTCGTGCAGTCGGCCTGCCTGGCCCATGACATCGGCAATCCGCCCTTCGGGCACTCCGGCGAAGATGCCATCCGCCACTGGTTCCAACAGGCCGCCGGACGCGGCTGGCTGGATGACATGAGCAGTGCCGAGCGCAATGACTTCCTCAACTTTGAAGGCAATGCCCAGGGTTTCCGTGTATTGACCCAGCTCGAATATCATCAATTCGACGGCGGCACGCGGCTGACCTATGCCACCTTGGGCACCTACCTCAAGTACCCCTGGACTGCCCGCCACGCGGACTCGCTGGGCTACAAGAAACACAAGTTCGGCTGCTACCAGAGCGAGCTGCCGATTCTGGAACAGATCGCCCACAAGCTCGGCCTGCCGCAACTGGAGGAGCAACGCTGGGCCCGCCACCCGTTGGTGTACTTGATGGAGGCCGCCGACGACATCTGCTACGGGTTGATCGACCTGGAAGATGGCCTGGAAATGGAGCTGCTGGAGTACGCCGAAGTCGAGTCACTGCTGCTCGACCTGGTGGGTGATGACCTGCCGCAGACGTATCGACAGCTGGGCGCGTCGGACTCGCGCCGTCGCAAACTGGCGATCCTGCGCGGCAAGGCCATCGAGCACCTGACCAACGCGGCGGCGCGCGCCTTCGTCGAGCAGCAGGACGCTCTGCTGGCCGGCACCCTGTCTGGCGATCTGGTTGAGCACATGCATGGTCCGTCAAAGCGTTGCGTACTGGATGCCAAGGACATGGCGCGCAAGAAAATCTTCCAGGACAAGCGCAAGACCCTGCATGAGATCGGCGCCTACACCACCCTGGAGATCCTGCTGAACGCGTTTTGCGGGGCGGCCCTGGAGCAACACGGCGGGCGTACGCCGTCGTTCAAGCACCGGCGCATTCTCGACTTGCTGGGCAACAGCGCGCCGGACCCCGCCTGGCCGTTGCACGCCTCCTTCCTGCGCATGATCGACTTTATCGCCGGCATGACCGACAGCTACGCCACCGAGATGGCACGGGAAATGACAGGGCGCTCAAGTCCTCAATAACGTCTCGATCACGCCGTTCTGCGCCCTAAAAGAATTGCCCTACGATGGGAACAGAGCGGCCTGATCGAATTCGTACATATTCCCGAGGAATAATCACGCACGCCCCCGTAGACCAGACGAGCAACTCCTACGCTCCCATCGATGCTTGACTCACTGTGTGCTCTTTATGCCCAGACACTCCCTTCGTATTCTTCTGGTGGAGGATCATCCCTTTCAACTCCTGGCCACCCAGTGCCTGCTGAGAAGCTTCGGCTTCGACCAACTCACCCCCGTGGAAAATGCAGAGCAGGCCATACGCGCAATGACCCAGGCCGAGTGCTCTTACGACTTGATGTTATGCGACCAATGCCTGCCGGACCTGCCCGGTCTGGAATTGGTGGAAATCGCCAGCCGCGGTCAATTTATTACCAGCGCGATTCTATTGAGCGGGCTGCCGGCGGGGGAATTGCTCAAACTGACCACACAAGCTGCGCAGCGTAACCTTCCACTACTGGGCTGCTTATCAAAACCGTTAAACAGAGACGAACTTGAAAGTTTAATGGTCTTGACTTAGAGCCTATAAGTAGGACTTTTAACCTTATTAACTGCGAAAAATAACATGATCGTCGTCGTAAAAAGCTTGTGACCGTCAGCCACGCCAGCCAGCCTGAAAACCCACACATCAAGTGCCACAATTACCTATCGACTTGTAGGCCTCTACCTTTTTTAATGTAGGAAACTTCCTGTTTTGTGCTTGTTCGGCCCCCGCTTCATGCTGCTGCCGCTTCTTCTGAGCTAATGTGACCGCTTTATTTGCACCTGCATGGAATTTGATTATGAACACCGTTTTTATTATCGACGACCACCCCGTTATACGGCTTGCCATCAGAATGTTATTGGAACACGAAGGCTACAAAGTCGTTGGAGAAACGGATAACGGATGCGACGCCATACAAATGGTCCGCGAATGCCTGCCCGACCTGGTAATCCTGGATATCAGCATCCCGAAACTCGACGGCCTGGAAGTACTCTGTCGATTCAACGCCATGAACACTTCGATGAAAACCCTGGTCCTCACGGCGCAGTGCCCGACCCTGTTTGCCACGCGCTGCATGCGTTCGGGCGCCGACGGTTACGTCTGCAAGGAAGGCGACCTGAGCGAACTGCTGAGCGCTATTCGTGCCGTGCTATCCGGTTACAACTACTTCCCCAGCCAGGCACTGAATGCAAATGGAACGGAAGGCGCGGACAGTCAGGAGCTGGAACTGTTCAAAGCCGTTAATGACCGAGAACTTATGGTTCTGCAACTTTTTGCACAAGGCCGCACTAACAAAGAAATAGCCAAAGGCATGTTCTTGAGCAATAAAACAGTCAGCACCTATAAAAAGCGGTTAATGCAAAAACTAAAAGCCCAATCTTTAGTCGAGCTCATCGAAATGGCAAAACGAAACGCGCTAGTGTGAGAAAGCGGATGCCCAGCCGTATCAAGGACTATTTGATTATATTGAGTGCCAGCCTGTACTTCAGCACTGCCGTGCTCGCGGACTCCTCCATCACCCCACAACACTTCACCTTATTGAGTCGCGCGGGAACCGTTCAACTGGACACTCGACTGGACAGGACCCAGCGTCAGTGGCTGCAGTACAAGCGCGAGCTGGTACTGGGTACTGCCGCGCCTGATTACCCGCCGTTCGACCTCACTTCCAGTGGCCGCGACTACGAGGGGCTCACGGCAGATTATGCCGGTCTGCTGGCCAAGGCGCTTGACATACCGGTCAAGGTTCTTCGCTACCCTTCACGGTTGTCCGCCATTCAAGCCCTTGAAGCCGGCGACATTGACCTGCTGGGCTCCTCCAATGGCTTTGAGGCCGCAAACCCCAATCTCACCCTGTCGGCACCTTATGCCGTAGACCAGCCGGTACTGGTCACGCGCGAGGGAGAAACCCGCAGTCTCGGCAATGGCCTGGAAGGGCTGCGCTTAAGCCTGGTCTATCATTATCTGCCCCTCGAAGAGGTGGAGAAGCTGTACCCCAAGGCGGATATCCGCCCCTATCCCTCTTATCAGAATGCGCTGAATGCCGTGGCATTCGACCAGGCGGATGTTTTTCTCGGCGACACCATCTCCACCCATTTCATGATCAACAAGGGCTACCTCAAAAACATTCGCATGGCCAATTTCGGCAAGCACGAAGCTTATGGTTTCAGCTTCGCCCTGCGTCACGACAACCTCATCCTCTTGAGCATTGTCGACACGGTGCTGGCGGCTGTGCCCATCAATGAACGCGATAGCATCGCCAAGCGTTGGAGCGCCGGCAGCGATATCCTGCTGACCGACAAGAAGTTGCAACTGACCCCGCGCGAAGAACGCTGGTTGAAGGCGAATCCGGTTGTGAAGGTCATCGTCAATGAAACCTTTGCCCCCCTGACCTTCTTCGACGCGGAAGGTAACTTTCGCGGTATCACCGCCGATCTGCTTGAACTCATTCGCTTGCGTACCGGCCTGCGTTTCGCGGTTCAGCGCGGGCGTGAAGTCGACGATATGATCAAGCAGGTCGCCACACGCAACGTCGACATGATCGGGGCCATCGTACCG
This sequence comes from Pseudomonas orientalis, assembly GCF_001439815.1. Taxonomy (GTDB): domain Bacteria; phylum Pseudomonadota; class Gammaproteobacteria; order Pseudomonadales; family Pseudomonadaceae; genus Aquipseudomonas; species Aquipseudomonas orientalis. Next base: position 165,532 of record NZ_JYLM01000003.1, read on the forward strand.
AGCAACCAACGGGAGGCGCAGTTGAATTTCAGCCGTCCCTACCTGGAAAACTCGTATGTGCTGCTGACCCGCAAGGAGCCTGGAGCGCCCTTGAACCTGGAGCAGATGGCGGGCAAGCGCCTGGCGGTGACCCAAGGTACGCCACTGGCCGATACCCTGCGCAAGGACTATCCCCGGATTCAACTGGTGGAAACCGGCGATACCTTCAGGGCATCCGAGTTGCTCGCGCAAGGGCAAGTGGAGGGTGCGGTGAACACGCTGTTGATCGCCAATTACTTCCTGTCCTCGAAAGTTTTCCGGGACAAGCTGCAGATCACGACCAGCATCGGCACAACGCCGGCGACATTCGCCCTGGCCACATCACGCCATGCCACCGAATTGAGCTCGATCCTCGACAAGGCGCTGCTCAGTATCGCCCCGGATGAAATGGGCGTGATCAACAGTCGCTGGCGTGGCTATACCGTCGAGTCCGACAGCTATTGGCGCAATTACAACCAACTGATTGCCCGGATCGTCATCGGAACCGGGTTGTTGCTCCTGGTTTCCCTGACCTGGAACGCCTACATGCGCCGCCAGATCAGGCAACGAAAAATGGCCGAGCGCGCCCTCAACGATCAGTTCGAGTTCATGCGCGCACTGGTCAACGAAACGCCACACCCCATCTATGTGCGTGACCGTAATGGCTTGCTGCAAACCTGCAATGACAGCTACCTGCAGACATTCGACGTCAAGCGAGAGGATGTGATCGGCAAAAGCGTGACCCAGATGAGCATGGCCCTGGCGCCCGAAGCGGCGCAGTACCACGCCGATTACCTGCGGGTGGTGGCTGAGGGCACGCCATTGATCCTGGACCGCACCCTGCATATCCACGAGAAGAAGCTGACGATCTACCACTGGATCCTGCCCTACCGCGACTCCATCGGCGAAGTTCAGGGCATCATTGGCGGCTGGATCGACATCAGTGAACGACGCCAGTTGTTTGATGAGCTGCGTGCCGCCAAAGAGCGCGCCGATGAGGCCAACCGCGCCAAAAGCACGTTCCTTGCCACCATGAGCCACGAGATACGCACCCCGATGAACGCCGTGATCGGCATGCTCGAATTGACGCTCAAGCGCGCCGACCAGGGGCACCTCGACCGTCCGGCGATAGAAGTGGCGTACAACTCGGCCAAGGATCTGCTGGAACTGATAGGCGATATTCTCGACATCGCGCGCATTGAGTCAGGGCGCCTGAGCCTGGCCCCGGAACGTGTCAATCTGCGGGAGGTGATTGAGTCCGTGGTGCGTGTCTTCGACGGCCTTGCACGCCAGAAAACCCTCAGCCTGCTATTGGAGTTCAAGCCCGACCTGAGCGACATCGAAGTCTTGATAGACCCGCTGCGCTTCAAGCAAGTGCTGTCCAACCTGGTGAGCAACGCCATCAAGTTCACCGAGCGTGGGCAGGTGAAAATCAAGGTGGAGGTACAGCCGAGCCAGACACCGGAACAGGTCGAACTGAAGCTGGTCGTGGAGGACACCGGCATAGGCATCAACCGCGACGACCAACTGCGCCTGTTCGAGCCATTCGCCCAGGCCGACAACTCCGGGCACCTGGCCAGAAGCGGCGCCGGCCTGGGCCTGGTGATCTGCCGCAGCCTCTGCGCAATGATGGGCGGCCAGTTAAGCCTGAGCAGCGTGCCCATGGTCGGCACCCAGGTACATGTCAACCTGAAGATGCCGCGCCTGCGCCCGGTCACGACCGTGGGCGAGCATGCGCCAGCCAAGCCGGCCTCTACTCCGGTGCTCAATGTGCTGGTGGTAGACGACCACCCGGCGAACCGCCTGCTGATGTGCCAGCAGTTGGGCTACCTGGGCCATCAATTCACCGCCGCCGAGCACGGTGCCGCCGGGTTCCAGGCCTGGCGCCAGGAACAGTTCGATCTGGTAATCGCCGACTGCAACATGCCCATCATGAATGGCTACGAGTTAAGCCGTTCCATCCGTGAATACGAGCAACGCGAACAGTTGGCACCCTGCGTGGTGCTGGGCTTTACCGCCAATGCCCAACCGGAAGAAAGACAACGCTGCGTGGAAGCGGGCATGGATGACTGCCTGTTCAAACCCATCAGCCTCACGATACTGGAGCGGCAACTGGCGCAGATCACACCGCAACCCACAAGCCAGCGGCTGGACCTGGAATGCCTGGACGCGCTGACGGGAGGGGATCCGCAATTGAGCCGACGTTTGCTTGAAGAACTGCTGACCAGCAGCGTGCATGATCGTCAGGCACTCATCACGCTACTGGATCGCAAGGCGTCGTCCATGGACATCATCGAACAAGCCCACAAGATCAAGGGGGCCGCACGCATCGTTCAAGCCAATGCCTTGGCCGGGCAATGCGAGGCCCTGGAGCAGGCCTGTTCCCGCGACGATGATCGGCGAGTGGTCGAGGCGGGGATCAAGTCCCTGGAAAAACTCATGCTCGAGCTGGAACGGGCGCTGCAACTCCAACTGCATGAGCTGGACAGCCAGTAAATCAGTGTAGGAGCGAGCTTGCTCGCGAAAAACTAACAGACACCGCGTTCATTCAGGAAGCACGCGTTATCGTTGACATTTTGCGCGAGCAAGCTCGCTCCTACAAAGGCATTCCCCGCCTCGCTCGCTCAGCAATCGGTCAAGCGCAGGAAAATAGCCGCCAGCTGTTCGATACCCGCCTGGTCCTGAGGGGTAAAACGCGCCAGCGATGGGCTGTCGAGATCAAGCACGCCAATCAATTGGCCGTTCTTGACCAGCGGCACCACCAACTCGCTGTTCGAGGCGCTGTCACAGGCAATGTGCCCGGCAAACGCATGCACGTCTTCCACTCGCTGGGTCTGCCGGGTCGCAGCGGCGGCGCCACACACGCCACGCCCGAAAGGGATCCGCACACAGGCAATCTGGCCCTGGAATGGGCCAAGCACCAGTTCCTCATTGCGATTAAGGTAAAAACCCGCCCAGTTCAGGTCGTCCAACTGATTGAACAGAAACGCGGAGAATTGCGCGCTGTTGGCGATGAAATCCCGCTCATCGGCCAGCAGCGACTCCAGTTGCGCGCACAACAGGGCATAGCCATCCAGGCCGGTGCCGGCCTGTTGCAAATCGATCATGGTTGACGCTCCAGCAATTTGAGACCCACCCAGTAACGGGCGAACTGATAGGCGCAGCGGCCATTGCGGTTACCGCGCCCGGTGGCCCAGCGCACGGCGAGAATGTCGAGTTGTTCATCGCGCTGCCACGGCAAGCCGGCCTTGCCTGCCAACTCGCCGATCCAGTGCTCCACCACATTCAGGAAGTGTTCCTGGGTGAATGGGTAGAACGACAGCCACAGGCCAAAGCGGTCGGACAAGGCGATCTTGTCTTCCACCGCCTCACTCGGGTGCAGCTCGCCATCCACGCGCTTCCAATTGTCGTTGTCACTCTGGTTCTCCGGCACCAGGTGACGACGGTTGGAGGTGGCGTACAGCAACACGTTTTCCGGCGCCTGCTCCAGGGAGCCATCCAGTACACTCTTGAGCACCCGATAGTCGCCTTCGCCGGCCTCGAACGACAGGTCGTCGCAGAACAGAATGAAACGCTGCGGCAACTTGAGCAGTTGCTCGACCACGCGCGGCAGGTCGGCCAGGTGGTCACGCTCGATTTCGATCAAGCGCAGGCCGGCCTTGGCATGCTGGGCGAGCAAGGCGCGGACCATGGAGGATTTGCCGGTGCCACGCGAACCCCACAGCAGCGCATGGTTGGCGGGCAGGCCGTCAAGAAACTGCTGGGTGTTACGCGCCAGTGTTTCTCGTTGTTTGTCGACGCCGATCAGGTCCGAGAGACGCATGTCCAGGCTGACTTCCAGCGGCAACAGGAAGCCTGTGCGGCCTTCGCGCTGCCAGCGCGCGGCCAGGCAGTGATGCCAGTCAATGGCTTGGCGCGGGGCGGGTAACAGGGGCTCCAGACGCGCGAGCACTGCGTCAGCCCGCTCAAGAAAGGCATTCAATCGAGAATCCACAGCTATTCCTCTGGCAAGTTCTTGTAAAAGATGGCGTATTGGCAACCCTGTGGCAGACCGCACAAGGCTGCGTCAAGAAAATCGATTCATGCCGGGCAAGTCAGCATTGGTGGATGTTCAGCTATGCTTGCCGGGCGAAGGGAAACGTGAAGTGGTTCAACACTCGATGGATATCAAGTTCGCCCACCGCTTGTCTTATAAACAAGCCAGATTGACTGTGCTGGTTGGTTTCCTCTTGGGAACCTTGCTCAGTCTTATCCAGATCGGCATTGATTATGCCAGCGAAGACGCATCCATCAATCGGGAAATACGCTCGCTGATCGAAATCAGCCATAACCCCGCCTCGCGCATCGCCTATAACATCGATGCCGAACTCGCCCAGGAACTGACCCTGGGCCTGCTGCACTCCCCTGCCATTGTTCACGCCCAGTTGATCGACAACAACGGCGTGGTATTGGCCGATGTCGGCCGGCCGCGCCAGGAAAGCCATTATCGGCCCCTCAGCGATTTTCTGTTTGGCGCCAACCGCCAGTTCGAAGACCGTCTGTACCTCAGCCATATGCCCAACGAATCCCTCGGCGTGCTGCGCCTTGATGTAGACACCTACGCGTTTGGCGGCCGCTTCCTGCGCCGCGCCGAGGTCACGCTGCTCAATGGTTTTGTCCGCAGCCTGCTGCTGACCGGGATCCTGCTGGGCTTGTTCTACGTCATGCTCACCCAGCCGCTGGTGCGCATTATTCGAGCGTTGAGCACGCGCAGACAGGCGCGCCTGGACTGCCCGCCGGGGCATGAGCATGACGAAATCGGCGTGCTGGTCAACGTTGCCAACCAGCAGTTCGAAAACCTGGAAGCCGAGATTCAGCAGCGTCGCCATGCCGAAGATCGCCTCACCGAATACCTGGGTCAGTTCGAAGACATCGTTTCTGCGCGCACCCTTGAACTCAAGACCAGCAACCAGCGCTTGAGCGAGTTCAATGACGAACTGGAAGCAGCGAGATTGACCGCCCTGAGCATGGCCCAGGCGCGGGCGGCGTTCCTGGCCAATATGAGCCATGAAATCCGCACCCCGCTCAATGGCCTGCTGGGCATGATTGCCCTGTCGCTGGACAGCCCGCTCAACGCCGAGCAGCGCCAGCAACTGTCCATCGCCCATGACTCCGGCAAGGTACTGGTGGAGTTGCTCAACGATATCCTCGACCTGTCCAAGTTCGACGCGGGGCAACTGGAGCTTGAACGTATCCCGTTCGACCTGGGATCACTGGTGGAAGACACCGCCAACCTGTTGTCGCAAAACGCCGCGCCCAGTGTGGAACTGACCTGCCTGATCGACCCGCTGTTTCCTGCCCAGGTGATTGGCGATCCGACGCGGGTACGGCAAATCGTCAGCAACCTGCTGTCCAATGCCTTGAAGTTCACCCGCTTCGGCCGTGTGGATGTGCGCCTGAGCCAACACGGCGACGGGGTACGCATCGAAGTCTGCGATACCGGCATCGGCATTGCACAGGACGCTCAGGTCAAGATCTTCCAGCCGTTTACCCAGGCCGGCGCCGGCATCACGCGCCAATTTGGCGGCACAGGCCTGGGGCTCGCATTGACCCATAACCTGTGCGAGGCCATGCAGGGCCGCTTGAGCATCAGTTCGGAGGTCGGCTTCGGCAGCCAGTTCTGCGTCGACCTGCCGCTGCCCACCCACCTGCCGGCGGTGGCTCAAGTGCCATTGGCGGGGGATGTGATCGTCATTACCAATCAAAGCAGTGGCCTGGGAGAGTTGCTCACCACGCTGCTGCCCCACTGGGGATTGGCGCCGCGTTGCTATTCCATGGAGGACGATCTGAGCGGACAGCGTCCCGATCTGTTGATCACCGATTGCCCGGAGTGCCTGTTCCGCCTGCGGCCGGGCATTACCGCGCCGATCCTGGTAGTGACGGCCTATGGCAATTTCATGCCTGGCGAAGAAGTCGCGGCCCTGGCACCGCTGCAGCAACAAGCCCGTCCACTGAGCCGTAATGCGCTGTATCAGATCCTGCAGCGTAATTTGCACAGCGACACGCAACCGCTTCCAGACCCGGTCCGAATCGACGCCACTTCCCTCAGCGATCGCGCGCGCATCCTGCTGGTGGAGGACAACCCGGTCAATCAACTGGTGGCCAAGGGCATGCTGGGCAAGCTCGGCTGCGAGGTCATTGTGGCCGCCCATGGTGGCGAAGCCCTCAAGTGTCTTGAGGACCAGCGTTTCGATCTGGTGTTGATGGACTGCAACATGCCCGTGATGAACGGCTACGAAGCAAGCCGGCAGATTCGCCAGAGCGGTCGCTGGCCAGACCTGCCGATCGTTGCCTTGACCGCCAACGCCCTTTCCGAAGAGCGCGAGCGTTGCCGCGCGGCAGGGATGAATGATTACCTGGCCAAGCCATTTCGCCGTGAAGAACTCAAGGCCCTGCTGGACCTGTGGGTGCCTGGGACGACAAGCCTCTGACGTGCGCCAGCCTCTGTCATTTGAGCAGCGCTTCGATCTCCTGGCTCAGGTCCTGAGGCTTGGTGGTCGGTGCAAAACGCTTGACCTGCCTGCCGTCACGCCCGATGAGGAACTTGGTGAAGTTCCACTTGATGTTCTTCGAGCCCAGCAGTCCCGGCGCCTGTTTTTTCAATTGCACGAACAGCGGGTGGGCGTCACTGCCGTTGACGTCGATCTTTTTGAACAAAGGGAAACTGACGCCGAAGTTCAGCTCGCAGAACTCCGCTATCGCGCCTTCATTGCCCGGCTCCTGCTTGCCGAACTGATTGCAAGGAAAACCCAGCACCACCAGGCCCTGGTCCCTGTATTGCTGCCAGAGTTGTTCCAGGCCCTTGTACTGCGGGGTGAAACCACATTTGCTGGCGGTGTTGACCACCAGGATGGCCTTGCCGGCGAAATCGGCCAAGGTCTTTTGCTCACCCTTGATCGTGGTGCAAGGGATGCTCAACAGGTTGTCGCTCATGGCAGTGACTCTGGCAAAGGGGAAGCAGAAAGATAGTTCGCAATTGAATCGTGTACAAACTAATAAACGGGAATGATGACGTGCCATCAACCCAGAACCCAAGGCATTTTGTAGGAGCGAGCTTGCTCGCGAAAAACTCACAGGCACTGCGTTCATTCAGAAAGCACGCGTTATCGTTAACGTTTTTCGCGAGCAAGCTCGCTCCTACAAAGGGGGATGTACGCTTAACGGACTGTTCTCTCAGCGCGGCACCAGGTCCAGGCACACCGAGTTGATGCAGTAACGCAGGCCGGTCGGCGGCGGACCGTCCGGGAACACATGCCCCAGGTGTGCGTCACACTTGGCGCAGGTGACTTCGGTGCGGATCATGCCGTGACTGATATCCCGGATCTCGACCATCGCACTGTCGGCAATCGGCTCGTAGAAGCTGGGCCAGCCGCAGCCCGAGTCAAACTTGGCCTTGGAATCGAACAGCGGTTCATTGCAGCAGCTGCAGTGATACACACCATCGGTCCTGGTCTCGTTGTACTTGCCGCTGAAAGGTCGCTCGGTACCTTTTAGCCGGCACACGTTGTACTGCTCCGGATCGAGCATGGCTTTCCATTCATCAACGGTTTTCTGCAGCTTTTCCATCGATACACCTCGGCAACTGAAAAACCCTGATCTGTGGCTTTTCCGTGGATCAGGCGGCACGTATGATTGCGCCTCTTCAAAACGCCAGTCTGGCACCCGCGCCACCGGCATTCAAACGTATTTAAGGTGCGGGCCGCGCAGGATTCACAGTACGGTAGTGTCCACGCCGTCTGGATCGTTCATTTTCAGGATCACATCGCCATGCAGGTCAGTAAATCGAACAAGCTCGCCAACGTCTGCTACGACATTCGCGGCCCGGTGCTCAAGCACGCCAAACGCCTGGAAGAGGAAGGTCATCGCATCCTCAAGCTGAACATCGGCAACCCGGCGCCCTTTGGTTTCGAAGCGCCCGACGAAATCCTCCAGGACGTGATCCGCAATCTGCCCACGGCCCAGGGCTACAGCGACTCCAAAGGCCTGTTCAGCGCGCGCAAGGCGGTGATGCAGTATTACCAGCAAAAACAGGTGGAAGGTGTCGGGATTGAAGACATCTACCTGGGCAATGGCGTGTCCGAGCTGATCGTGATGTCGCTGCAGGCCCTGCTCAACAACGGCGACGAAGTGCTGGTGCCCGCACCGGATTATCCGCTGTGGACCGCCGCCGTGACCCTGGCCGGTGGCCACCCGGTGCATTACCTGTGCGACGAAGGTGCCGACTGGTTCCCCGACCTGGCCGATATCAAGGCCAAGATCACCCCGAACACAAAAGCCCTGGTGATCATCAACCCGAACAACCCCACTGGCGCCGTGTACTCCAAAGAAGTGCTGCTGGGCATGCTCGAACTGGCGCGCCAACACAACCTGGTGGTGTTCTCCGACGAGATCTACGACAAGATCCTCTACGATGACGCCGTCCACGTGTGCACCGCCTCCCTGGCACCCGACCTGCTGTGCCTGACTTTCAACGGTTTGTCCAAATCCTACCGCGTGGCGGGTTTCCGCTCCGGCTGGATCGCCATTTCGGGGCCCAAGCACAACGCCCAGAGCTATATCGAAGGCATCGACATGCTGGCCAACATGCGCCTGTGCGCCAACGTGCCGAGCCAGCACGCGATCCAGACCGCCCTCGGCGGCTATCAGAGCATCAACGACCTGGTCCTGCCTCAAGGCCGCCTTTTGGAGCAACGTAACCGCACCTGGGAGTTGCTCAACGCAATCCCGGGCGTCAGCTGCGTGAAGCCCATGGGCGCGCTGTACGCATTCCCGCGGATTGACCCGAAAGTCTGTCCGATCCTCAACGACGAAAAGTTCGTGCTCGACCTGCTGCTGTCGGAAAAGCTGCTGGTCGTCCAGGGCACCGCATTCAACTGGCCGTGGCCGGATCACTTCCGCGTGGTGACCTTGCCACGCGTGGATGAACTGGACATGGCCATCGGTCGCATCGGCAACTTCCTGAAGTCCTATCGCCAGTAAGGGTAATGCGGCTGTACGACCTGCATTTAGTCGTACAGCGATTATCTGGCAACACTTCTCTGGCAAGGATGGCCTCGGACCGAACGATGGCACCGCGCCAGCCGCCCTACCCCAGTATTAACGGGCTGTGCGACACGCTTGGCGGCCAATCGGCAGGGGATTGCTTGTGGGAAAATCCCTTCAACGCGCTACATTTTCGCTGTAGGACACAGTTTGAAATAGTCGCCCGGTTGAATCACCCCAGGCCGCACCTTATATACCCCGCAGTAAGCGACATATTAAGCATGAGGAGAACTCTACAACCATGATGCGCATCCTGCTGTTCTTGGCCACTAACCTGGCGGTCGTACTGATTGCCAGCGTCACCCTGAGCCTTTTTGGCTTCAATGGGTTCATGGCGGCCAACGGGGTTGATCTGAACCTCAATCAGCTGCTGATTTTCTGTGCGGTCTTTGGTTTTGCCGGTTCGCTGTTCTCGCTGTTCATCTCCAAGTGGATGGCGAAAATGAGCACCAGCACCCAGATCATCACTCAACCACGCACTCGCCATGAACAATGGCTGATGCAAACCGTGGAGCAGTTGTCTCAAGAAGCAGGCATCAAAATGCCCGAGGTGGGGATTTTCCCTGCTTATGAGGCCAACGCCTTCGCCACCGGCTGGAACAAGAACGACGCGCTGGTCGCCGTCAGCCAGGGCCTGCTGGAGCGTTTTTCGCCGGACGAAGTCAAGGCGGTGCTGGCACACGAGATCGGCCACGTGGCCAATGGTGACATGGTCACCCTGGCGCTGGTGCAGGGCGTGGTGAACACCTTCGTGATGTTCTTCGCACGGATCATCGGCAACTTCGTCGACAAGGTGATCTTCAAGAACGAAGAAGGCCGCGGTATCGCCTACTTCGTGGCGACGATCTTCGCCGAATTGGTCCTGGGCTTCCTGGCAAGCGCCATCGTGATGTGGTTCTCGCGCAAACGTGAGTTCCGCGCAGACGAGGCCGGCGCACGCCTGGCGGGCACCAGCGCGATGATCGGCGCCCTGCAGCGCCTGCGCTCCGAACAAGGCCTGCCGGTGCATATGCCGGACAGCCTGACCGCCTTCGGCATCAACGGCGGCATCAAGCAGGGCCTGGCGCGCATGTTCATGAGCCACCCGCCGCTGGAAGAGCGGATTGAAGCATTGCGTCGTCGCGGCTGACAGTATCGACGGGACAAGCGAGACAAAAAGGGGCGATTGAATCGCCCCTTTTTTTGTGGGCGCGATTCAGGTCTTGGTCAACCGGTAAACCCGCTCGAACTTCCAGCTTTCGCCTTGAAGGTCCTGTTCTTCGAGCCTGTCCAACGCCCAATGCCCACCCAGCAACACGCGCACCTCCTCATCGCTGACCGCAAAGGGTGGCCCGGACTTCCGGGCCTGGTCGTAATCGAGCGTAACCAGCAGCCCCTTGCAACCTTGGCCAAGCAAGGCATTGAGGTGCTCGGTGTATTTGACTCGCATCAACGGCGGCAGCGCGATCAACGCTGCGCGGTCATACAGCGCGCTGCAATCAGCGACTGTCTGTGCGTCGAGGGCGAAGAAATCGCCACACCACACTTCGATCCGGCTCGTCTGGTACACCTTGAAGGCGCCCCGTTGGCTGACCTTCGGCGCCAGCCGCTGCTCGTTGAAAAACGTCTCAACCGCCTGCTCGGCCAGTTCCACCCCCATCACGTGGTAGCCCTGGCTGGCCAGCCATACCAGATCCAGGCTTTTGCCGCACAACGGCACCAGCACCTTGGCCCCGCCCGCCAACCCCAGTTGCGGCCAATGCCGCTGCAGATAAGGGTTGACCTCGGGCAAATGAAAGCCAATCCGGTTGCTTGCCCAACGCTCCTGCCAAAACTCAGGTTCCATGCATCACCTCGAAAATTCGATCAAAAGGCACTAAAACTTATATTAGATTGTGATTGGTGATCTGACTGAAGATGGGCCTATGTTAACGCCCAGGATCCTTCGTATGCTCCCCAGCCTGTTTATTTCCCACGGTTCGCCCATGCTCGCCCTGCAACCCGGCGCCAGCGGCCCGGCGTTGCAACGCCTGGCGGCCGAGCTGCCCCGCCCAAAGGCGATTGTGGTGGTATCGGCGCATTGGGAAAGCCACGAATTACTGGTCAGCGGCAGCGCCGCCCCGCAAACCTGGCACGACTTCGGCGGCTTTCCCCGCGAGTTGTTTGCCGTGCAGTATCCGGCGCCGGGCGCTCCACGGCTGGCCGCTGACATCGTCGGGCTGCTGCATGCCGATGGCTTAGGCGCGCACATCGATGAGCGCCGCCCCTTCGACCACGGCACCTGGGTGCCACTGTCGCTGATGTACCCGGCGGCGGATATCCCGGTGGTGCAAGTCTCCTTGCCCAGCCGCATGGGCCCGGCCCTGCAAACCCGGGTCGGGAATGCGCTCGCCGGCCTGCGTGAGCAAGATGTGTTGTTGATCGGCTCCGGCAGCATCACCCATAACCTGGGTGAACTGGACTGGCGTGCGGGGCCTGAGACCATCACGCCATGGGCACTGGAGTTCCGCGACTGGGTTGTCGACAAGCTGGCGGCCAATGATGAAACCGCGTTGCACGATTATCGTCGACAGGCCCCTCACGCCGTGCGCAGCCATCCCAGCGATGAACATTTGTTGCCGTTGTACTTCGCGCGGGGTGCGGGCGCAGATTTCAGCGTGGCGCACCAGGGCTTCACACTGGGCGCCCTTGGCATGGACATCTATCGTTTTGGCTGACGCAGATCCAACTGCGGGAGGGTGCAGGTCATAAGTTCCAGGCATAAAAAATCCCCGAACCAGTCGGGGATTTTTATGTGCGATCAATCAGCCCAGGGGCGGATTAATCTTCGCGGTAGCGACGCAGCTTCAACTGCTTACCGGCAACGCGAGTGTCTTTCAGCTTGGCCAGCAGTTTTTCCAGGCCGTCTTCCGGCAGCTCCACCAGGGAGAAGCTGTCACGGACCTGGATGCGACCGATGGCTTCACGTGCCAGGCCACCCTCGTTGAGGATAGCGCCCAGCAGGTTCTTGGCAGCGATACCGTCACGCGCGCCCAGCGCGGTACGGCAACGGGCACGACCTTCGGCCAATGGAACCGGAGCACGACGCTCGCGATCGCCACGGTCCGGACGGTCACCGGTACGCTCTGGACGATCACCGCGTGGCGCGTTGTTCGGTACCAGTGGGCGTTCTTTCTCGATGGCTGCCAGGGTCAGGGCCTGACCGTTGGTGGCTTTACGCAGCAGGGCTGCCGCCAGGGCACGCGGGGTGCAACCGATATCGGCGGTCAGGCGGTCCAGCAGGTCGCCGTGGGTCGATTCAGCGTCAGCCACCAGCGGCGACAGGCTGTTGGTCAGTTTCTTGATGCGGGCATCGAGAACGGCCTGGGCATCCGGCAGGCGGACTTCGGCGACTTTCTGACCGGTTACACGCTCGATCACCTGCAGCATGCGGCGCTCACGTGGAGTCACCAGCAACAGTGCACGACCTTCGCGACCGGCACGGCCAGTACGGCCGATACGGTGAACGTAGGATTCCGGATCGTAAGGCATGTCAACGTTGAACACGTGGGTGATACGTGGAACGTCGAGACCACGGGCGGCAACGTCGGTCGCCACAACGATGTCCAGGCGGCCATCCTTGAGGGAGTCGATGACGCGCTCGCGTTGGTTCTGGGCGATGTCGCCGTTCAGCGCAGCGGCCTTGTAGCCTTTGGCTTCCAGGGCGCTGGCCAGGTCCAGGGTCGCTTGCTTGGTGCGCACGAACATGATCAGGGCGTCGAAGTCTTCGACTTCCAGCAGGCTCAGTACAGCCGAGGTCTTCTGGTCAGCGTGAACCAACAGGTGAGCCTGTTCGATCGCGGTAACGGTCTGGGTCTTGGTCTGGATCTTCACGTGTTGCGGATCGCGCAGGTGGCGTTCGGCAATCGCGCGGATCGACTGCGGCAGGGTAGCCGAGAACAATACGGTCTGACGGGTCGGTGGCAGCGCCTTGAAGATGACTTCCAGGTCATCCATGAAGCCCAGTTTCAACATTTCGTCGGCTTCGTCGAGAACCAGGTGGTTCACGGTCGACAGGACTTTCTCGTCACGACGCAGGTGGTCGCACAGACGGCCCGGGGTGGCGACAACGATCTGTGCGCCGTTACGGATGGCTTTCAGTTGTGGGCCCATGGGCGCGCCGCCGTAAACGGCCACAACGGTTACACCTGGCATTTGCTTGGCGTAGGTTTCGAAAGCGGTTGCTACTTGCAGCGCCAACTCACGGGTTGGCGCCAGGATCAGGGCTTGCGGCTCGCGCTTGGCAGGATCGATGCAATGCAGAATAGGCAAGGCGAACGCGGCGGTTTTACCGGTACCGGTTTGCGCCTGGCCAATCATGTCCTGGCCGGCCATGATGATCGGGATCGATTGCTGCTGAATAGCCGAAGGTTCTTCGTAGCCAGTCGCGATGACAGCGGCGAGAATGTTCGGATTGAGATTAAAAGCGGCGAAGCCGCCGGTTTCCTGGGTCATGGGTCTGCCTCTAAGTGCATCCGCAAAGACCCATGCTCCAAAGCTGCGCATGCCGTGTTGAGACTCAAGAGTCGCCCTGGCTGCTTTGTCGGCGGGGATTTGCGAAAACGAATGAATGAAAAAGATTCGTCAAGGAAGAGTCCGCTGTGCGGACGTGCAGCCGAAGCTGACTTCGGGGAATTGCGCTACCTAAACGCGGCCCGGTTAAAGGCCGGCGCGCACTATACCGGAAATAGCTGAAAAAGGGAGCTTTTTTTATCGCAAAGCACTGAGAAACCAAGCTGTGTCACAGCCTTTGCAGATAAGCGCGCCAGGGTCTATTTTCAAAAGCCCGGCCCTGTTGGTCATCACGCTTAAACGGTTCACCTGTCCAGGCCAGCCCTTTGGTCTGAAACCTTACCCGCGCCCGAGGGCACACCCGATGAATCAAGCCAGTACCAGCCGCGTCAGCCGTGAACTCCAGGGTCATGTCCTGCTGTTGGGGCTGGATCGAGTGGCCAAGCGAAATGCTTTCGACCTGGATCTGCTCAACGAACTGAGCATGGCCTATGGCGATTTTGATCGAAACGATGATGCGCGAGTTGCCGTGGTGTTTGCCCATGGCGACCACTTCACCGCCGGGCTCGACCTGGCCAATGTCAGCGGCGTAATGGCCGCAGGCTGGCAACCGCCCCTGGGCGGCTGCGATCCCTGGGGCGTGTTCGCAGGCCCCAGGGTCAATAAGCCGGTCATCGTTGCCGTCCACGGCTACTGCCTGACCATCGGCATCGAACTGATGCTGGCGGCGGATATCAACCTTTGCGCAAGCAACACTCGCTTCGCGCAGATGGAAGTGCAGCGTGGAATCTTTCCGTTCGGCGGCGCGACGTTACGCTTTCATCAGATCGCCGGCTGGGGCAACGCGATGCGCTGGTTACTGACCGGCGACGAGTTCGACGCCCATGAAGCCCTGCGTCTGGGCCTGGTGCAGGAAGTGATGGCCAGCGAAGACCTGCTGCCCCGCGCCATCGAACTGGCCAATCGCATCGCACGCCAGGCGCCGCTTGGGGTGCAGGCGACGCTGATGTCGGCGCGATTGGCACACAGGGAAGGTGAGACCGTGGCGGCGGCCGCATTGCCGCCGATGGTGGATAAACTGCTCAACAGCGAGGATGCCAAGGAAGGCGTGCGGGCGATGATCGAGAAGCGGCCGGGGGTGTTCAAAGGGATTTGAGTTGGCAGTACCGGCCTCATCGGGGACAAGCCCCCTCCCACATTCGACCGCATTCCAAAGGATGTACGCGTACAAATGTGGGAGGGGGCTTGCCCCCGATAGCGCCGGTACAGACGACTAAGTAGCCGGCCGAATCGCCTTGATCAACGCCTGCAACGAATACCCCAATCGCGGCGCCAGCGCTTCAGCCCGTTCGCAAAGCGCATCCAGATCCAGCGCCTGATCCAACTCCGAAGGCACCAGCAGAATCACGTTGCCCTCCTTCACCGGCAGTTCCCAGTAATGCCGGTGATACAACCCGCGCAACAACGCCGCGCCCAGTGGCTTGCCATCGTCGGTGGCCCACTGGTTAATCACCAGCCAGCCGCCGGGGTTGAGCTTCTTCTGGCAGTTCTCGAGGAACGTCCAGGCCAGGTGGCCGACGCCGGGCCCCACATCGGTGTACAGGTCGACGAAGATCAGGTCCGCAGGCTCAGCGCTTTCGAGCAATTGCAAGGCATCGCCGATGCGGATATACAGGCGAGGATCATCGTCCAGCCCCAGATACTCCATCGCCAGGCGCGGTACGTCGGGGCGCAGCTCAATGGCTTCAACATCGTCAAGCGCCAGGAACCTGAGGCAGGCCTGGGTCAGCGTCCCGGCGCCCAGGCCGAGGAATAACGCACTCTCCGGCTGCTCGTGGCACAACGCGCCGATCAACATCGCGCGGGTGTAGTCGTACTCCAGCCAACTCGGGTCGGCGGTGAACACGCAGCTTTGCTCAATGGCATCGCCAAATTCGAGAAAACGGTAATCGGCCACTTCCAGCACACGGATCATGCCGAAATCATCATGGACTTCGGCCAGCAGGCGCTCGACACGCTCCTCGCTCATCACTACTCCTAACGGGTTTGCTGCAGGACAAAGTGCGCGATTGTCAGCCAAGCGACGCCAGCAGGTCACGCACTAATTGCTGCTAACATTGACGTCCGAACCTCAACCTAACTAACGAGTTCATGATGAGCCAACCCTGGAGCCACGACAGCTGGCGTGCCCTGCCGATCCAGCAACAACCCCTTTACCCGAATGCTGCGCACCTGCTGCAAGTGGAGCAGAGCCTGGCCAGTTACCCGCCGCTGGTATTTGCCGGGGAAGCCCGCGAATTGCGTCGTCAGTTTGCCGAAGTGACCCAGGGTCGCGCCTTCCTGCTGCAAGGCGGTGACTGCGCCGAGAGCTTTGCCGAGTTCTCCGCCGCGAAAATCCGCGACACCTTCAAGGTGCTGCTGCAGATGGCAATTGTGATGACCTTCGCCGCCGGCTGCCCGGTGGTCAAGGTCGGACGCATGGCCGGCCAGTTCGCCAAGCCGCGCTCGTCCAACGATGAAACCATCGACGGCATCACCCTGCCCGCCTACCGCGGCGATATCGTCAATGGCATCGGCTTCGACGAAAAGAGCCGCGTACCGGACCCGGACCGCCTGTTGCAGAGCTACCACCAGTCCACCGCCACCCTCAACCTGCTGCGGGCCTTTGCCCAGGGCGGCTTCGCCGACCTGCACCAGGTGCACAAGTGGAACCTGGACTTTATCGCCAACTCCGCGTTGGCCGAGAAGTACAGCCAACTGGCCGACCGCATCGACGAAACCCTGGCCTTCATGCGCGCCTGCGGCATGGACGATTCGCCGCAACTGCGCGAGACCAGCTTCTTCACCGCGCACGAAGCGTTGCTGCTCAACTATGAAGAAGCCTTCGTGCGGCGCGACAGCCTGACCAACGACTACTACGCCTGCTCGGCCCATATGCTCTGGATTGGCGACCGTACCCGTCAGTTGGACGGCGCCCATGTCGAGTTCCTGCGCGGGGTGAACAACCCGATCGGGGTCAAGGTCGGCCCAAGCATGAACCCGGACGACCTGATCCGTCTGGTCGATATTCTCAATCCGGACAACGACCCTGGCCGCTTGAACCTGATCGCACGCATGGGCGCCAACAAGGTTGGCGACCACCTGCCCGGGCTGATTCGCGCCGTGCAGCGCGAAGGCAAGCAGGTACTGTGGAGCTCCGATCCGATGCATGGCAATACCATCAAGGCCAGCAGCGGTTACAAGACCCGCGACTTTGCGCAGATCCTTGGCGAAGTGAAGGAGTTCTTCCAGGTGCACCAGGCTGAAGGCAGCTATGCCGGCGGCATTCATATCGAGATGACCGGGCAGAACGTCACTGAATGCATCGGCGGCGCACGGCCGATCACCGAGGACGGCTTGTCGGACCGCTATCACACCCACTGCGACCCGCGGATGAACGCCGACCAGTCGCTGGAACTGGCGTTTCTGATTGCCGAAACCTTGAAACAGGTCAAGCGTTAGGTTCCAGGTTGTTGTCGACTGGACTGGCGCCAATCGGGGGCAAGCCCCCTCCAGGGACCGCGCTCAAAAGGTGGGAGGGGGCTTGCCCCCGATGGCGCCCTAAATCCCAGCATCCATCCTGAGCAGTGCCACGCGTAACCGCGCGGCACTCGGCCGCTGGCAATTGAGCTTGATCTGTTGCAGCCCCAGCCAATCGGCCATCTGCCGCAGGTTCAGCGCCAACGCCAACATGCCCGGCTCATCCAGGCCCTGCTCTTGCTCGTGCACCGCATGTACCGCCAGGCAATTGCTGGCCCGTTCGGCACGTAAATCAACGCGCGCTGCGATCCGCTCGTTGTGCAAAAACGGCAGCACGTAGTAGCCGTACACCCGCTTGTGTTGTGGGGTGTAGATTTCCAGGCGGTAACGGAAATCGAACAGGCGCTCGGTACGGGCACGCTCCCAGATCAACGAATCAAAGGGCGACAGCAAGGCGCTGGCCGGCACGCTGCGTGGCACTTTCGGCTCGGGCAGGCAATACGCCGATTGCTTCCAGCCCTGCACCTGGCAATTCAGCAATTGCCCCTCCTCGACCAGCTCGGCCAGGCGCTGGCGACTGTCGACAGGATCGAGGCGGAAGTAATCGCGCAGGTCTTTTTCAGTGGCCACGCCCAATGCGCTGGCGCTGTGCAGCAACAAGCCGCGCAGGGCGTCGGCTTCGCTCACGAAGGTTTGCAGGATTTCACCGGGGATCACCCGCTCCGGCAAATCGTACAGGCGTTCAAACCCGCGCCGCCCCGCCACGGTCACCAGGCCTGCCGCGAACAGCCATTCCAGCGCATGTTTCTCGTCACTCCAATCCCACCAGGGCCCGGCGCGCTCCTCGCGGGTCGACAAGCTGCCCGCGCCCAATGCGCCCCGCTGTTCGACAGCCTCCAGAACGCGCTGGACAACGTCTTGCCGCTCACGTCCGAACCGCGCCATTTGCGCGTAGATCCCCTGCCCCTGTCTGGCCCGTTCCATGCGCCAGCGCATCAAGGGATACATCGTCATGGGCAGCAACGAGGCCTCATGTCCCCAGTATTCGAACAACGCACGCCGCCGCCCCTGGCTCCAGGCGGCCTGTTCGAGCATCGAGGGAGAATAATTGCCCAGTCGAGAAAACAGCGGCAGGTAATGGGAACGCACCAGCGCATTGACCGAGTCGATCTGCAGCACACCGAGGCGTTCGATCAGGCGATTGAGGTGTGCGGCTTTTATCTGCGCCGGCGGCTGGCGCCCGGAGAACCCCTGGGCCGACAGCGCCATGCGGCGTGCCTGCTTGAGGGAAAAGGAGAGGATGGCGGGCATGGATAGCTCCTTGAATGCTCGCACCTACCCTACTGCATCCCCGGTCACTTGCGCAGTGGGTCTTCCCAGAAATGCCGATGGATTTCCTGCTCCACGTCGACACGGTTGAGCCCGATATCCTTGAGCGCATCATCACTCATGCCTGCCAGCATCCGGCGTTCGCGATGCAACGCCTGCCAGCGCGAAAAGGTATGCAAAAGCCCGAAAAATTGCGACCTTGCCATCAACCCATGATCTTTATGACCTTTCATCTTCTCGCCCTCCAGTGGGGATGACGCGAGTGTGTGCCTGAGCCTATGATCAATCCAACGAATGTTTCTTATGCAATACATCTCGGAGATTGATCAATTGTCGACTTACCCGAGCATCGACACAGAAGTGCTGCGCACTTTCGTCGCCATCGCCGATCAGGGCGGCTTTACCCGCGCCGGGGAGCTGGTCAACCGCACCCAATCGGCGGTGAGCATGCAGATCAAACGACTGGAAGAGGACGTGCTGCAGCGCAAGTTGTTCGAACGCGACGGCCGTCAGGTGCGGCTGACACCCGAAGGCCAGGTGTTGCTGGGGTATGCGCGGCGCATCCTGAAACTGCACAGCGAGGTGTTCAACACCCTGCGCGAGCCGCATATGGTGGGGTTGGTGCGCATCGGCACGCCGGACGATTACGTGATGCGCTTCCTGCCGGGCATTCTCAAGCAGTTCTCCAAGGCCTACCCGCTGATCCAGATCGAGCTGCACTGCGAGTCGTCAACGGTGCTGATGCAGCGACGGGACCTGGCATTGACCGTCATCAGCCGCGAACCCGGCAATGATCTCGGTGAATTCCTGCGCACGGAACGCATGGTGTGGGCCGCCGCGCCGTGTTTTTGCGTGGACGAACACGAGGCCCTGCCGCTGGCGGTTTCCGGCGGCGACTGCCTCTACACGCAGTGGGCTCAGGCAGCGCTGGATACGGCTGGACGGGATTATCGCCTGGCCTATCACAGCTCCAATGGCGCGGCGATCCTGGCGGTGGTAAGCGCCGGCCTGGCGGCGATGGTCAGCATGGAAAGCCTGGTGTCCCAGGACCTGCGCGTGCTCGGCAGCGACGAAGGCTTCCCGCCGTTGCCGTCGATGAACCTGCGCCTGCTGCGCAACCCGCAAATGACGTCGCCCATTACCGAATGCCTGGCCGAATACATTCTCGAAGGATTCAGACTTTAAACGTCAGCATCACCGCGCACACCGCCAGAAAACCGCAGAACAGGCCACGCAACACCCGCTCGGGCAGTGCATGGGCAACCTTCACGCCCCAACTGATACTGAGCAGGCCGCCCACCGCCAAAGGCACGCCAATCAGCCAGTCCACTTCGTGATGCCAGGCGTAAGTGACCAGGGTCACGCCGGTGCTGGGCAGCGCCAGCGCGAGGGACAAGCCTTGGGCGACCACCTGGCTGGTGCCGAATACACTGGTAAGCACCGGTGTGGCGACCACCGCGCCGCCGACACCAAACAGTCCGCCCATGGCGCCTGACGCTGCGCCAAGTACTCCCAGCCACGGCCAGGAATAGCGCATTTGCGCAGTCGGCGGTGCGTTGCGGGTAAACATGCGCACCAGATTGTAGGCCGCCAGGACCACCAAAAAGACGATAAACCCGATCCGCATCGCGCCGGCGTCCAGGCCGACCGCCCAGATCGAACCCAGCCAGGCGAAGCTGAAGCCCATCACGCCTAATGGCAAAGCATGGCGCAGCTCAATGCGGTTGCGCTGGTGATACCGCCACAGGGCCAGCATCACGTTGGGCACCACCATCACCAACGCGGTGCCTTGGGCGATCTGCTGATCGAGTCCGAACAGCACACCCAGCACGGGGATGGCGATCAGCCCGCCGCCAATGCCAAACAAGCCGCCCACTGTGCCAAGGGCCGCGCCCAATACCAGGTACATCGCTAAATCCAACACCGTTCGCTACTCCATAAATCCTGAGTCCTGCATGCTACGCAGTCGGCTATGGCACGGAAACGCACAGCAACGCACAATGGCTGTGCCAAACTCGCACAAGCATGGACCCATGAATCCCAATACATTGACCGATCAATTGAGTCTGTTTCTCGATGTGCTGGAAAGCGGCAGCTTTTCCGCCGCTGCGCGCCGGCATCCTTTGACCCCCTCGGCAGTGGCGCGGCGTATCGACAGTCTGGAAAACTCGATCGGCAGCCGCCTGTTCCAGCGCAGTACCCATGCGGTGGTCCCCACTCCGGCCGGCCTGGCCTTTGCCGAGCGGGCGCGACGGATCGTCGGTGAGTTGCAGCTGGCGCGCGCCGAAGCCGTGTCCCTGAGCCATGCGCCGGAAGGCCTGATCCGCGTGGATGCACCGGCGGCGTTCGGGCGACGGCACCTGGCGCCCGTGATTGCAGATTTCCTGCAGGTGTACCCAGGGCTGGATGTGCACCTGCATCTGATCGACAGCTTTGTCGATATGCAGGGCGCGCACCTGGGCAAGGTCGACCTGGTGCTGCGCGCCGGGCATATTGCCGACACCCGGCTGATCGCCACGCCGCTCGCCAGTATCGTGCGCATTGCCTGCGCCAGCCCGGCTTACCTGAAAAGCCGAGGTACGCCAACGCACCCGCGCCAGTTGAGCGAACACGACGGCCTGGACTGGGACGGGCTCGCGCCGATGTTCGCCTGGCGCTTCGAACTGGACGGGCGCCGCGCCATCTATCGCCCGCGTCGTATCCGCATGAGTGCCAACAACGCCGAAGCCCTGCTCTCGGGCGCCCTGGCTGGGCTGGGTATCGCACACCTGCCCACGTGGCTCGCCAGCGAATACCTGGTGCGCGGTGAACTCTTGCCACTGTTTTGTGAAAGCGGCTTGCCCAGCCCGGAAACCACCGGCATCTACGCGCTACGCCTGGAACAGCAGCCCAATGCACGCAGCCGGTTGCTGCTGGAATACCTGAAGTCCCGTTTCAGCCCGGTTCCACCTTGGGATCTGGCACTGCAAAGCGGTCTGGCCTGACCGTCGGGGCAGAATTATCTGGCGCATTAAAGATTCGGCCGCTAGATTCCATTCATACAGGCTTTTAGAGGCACCGCCATGAGCAAAAATCCTACTCCCTGCGAATCCTTGATGCTGGATAACCAGCTGTGTTTCGCCTTGCATTCCACCTCGCTGTTGATGACCAAGGTCTACAAACCGCTGCTTCAGGCCCTCGGCCTGACCTATCCGCAGTACCTGGCCATGATGGTGCTGTGGGAAGAAGACGGTTTGACCGTGGGTGAAATCAGCAATCGCCTGCTCACCGATCCCGGCTCCCTGACGCCCCTGCTCAAGCGCCTCGAAGCCGAAGGCCTGTTGAGCCGCACCCGCAGCCGCGAAGATGAGCGCGTGGTGGTGGTGGAATTGACCGCTGCCGGGCGCGCGCTGCAGGACAAGGCCATGGGCATTCCACAGTGCATCCTGGGCGCCAGCGGGTTGGAGCTGGAGCAGTTACGCAAGCTGCAGGCGGATCTGATTGCCCTGCGCAGCAACCTGCAGAGCGCAATCTAAAGAAGCAAAATACTGAACCTGTGGGAGGGGACAAATCCTGTAGGAGCGAGCTTGCTCGCGAAAAACGTCAACGATAACGCGTGCTTTTTGAATGAACGCGGTGTCTGTGAGTTTTTCGCGAGCAAGCTCGCTCCTACAGACGGAGGTGTACCCTTAACTGACTGGCATTAAGATTTGCCCCCTCCCACCTTGTTTTCCCGTCGCCTGAAAAATATTTGTGAATTTATCTTGCGCGCAAAATATTAGCGCTATACATTTACTTCACCAACTAACTAGCGCACAAACATTTGGCGCTATAAGCCAGAGGACGACACCATGCAAACGCTCTATACCGCAGTAGCCACCGCCACCGGCGGCCGTGATGGTCGCGCCGTCTCCAGCGACAACATCCTCGACGTCAAACTCTCCACCCCCAAGGAATTGGGCGGCGCTGGCGGTCAGGCCACCAACCCTGAACAGCTGTTCGCGGCCGGCTACTCGGCCTGCTTTATCGGCGCGCTGAAATTCGTCGCCGGCCAGACCAAACGCAAAATCCCGGATGACGCTTCGATCACCGCCCACGTTGGCATCGGCCAGATCCCCGGCGGTTTCGGTCTGGACATCGACCTGCACATCAGCCTGCCAGGCCTGGCCCAGGACGATGCGCAAAGTCTGGTCGACGCCGCTCATCAGGTCTGCCCTTACTCCAACGCCACGCGCGGCAACGTTGATGTGCGTCTGCACGTAACCGTTTAACCACCACGGCCCTGATCGGAGAAGAACATGAACCCATTTGCCAAAGCACTCACCGGCAGCCTGCTCGCCCTGTCCATCAGCACAGCCTTCGCCGCCAGCGGTGATGTGGAGCACAGCACCCAGGGGTTCCTGGATGCACTGAACGCCGGCACCGGCAAGCCGATGGAGCAATTGACGCCCCAGCAAGCCCGCGCGGTGCTGACCGGTGCCCAGGCCGGCGTGAAGTTGAGCCTGCCCAGGGCGGATGTGAGCCAGAAGACCATTCAGGTCGACGGCCAGCCGCTGGACCTGACCATTGTGCGTCCGGCCGGGGTCAAGGGGACGTTGCCGGTGTTCATGTTCTTCCACGGCGGCGGGTGGGTGCTGGGCGACTACCCGACCCATGAACGCCTGGTGCGCGACCTGGTGGTGGGTTCGGGGGCCGTGGCGGTCTTCGTCAACTACACGCCATCGCCGGAAGCGCATTACCCGGTGGCGATCAACCAGGCGTACGGCGCGACAAAGTGGGTGGCCGAGCACGGCAAGGAAATCAACGTCGATGGCAAGCGCCTGGCAGTCGCGGGCAACAGCGTCGGCGGCAACATGGCCGCGGTGGTCAGCCTGATGGCCAAGGACAAGGGCACGCCGGCGATCAGGTTCCAACTGCTGCTGTGGCCGGTGACCGACGCCAACTTCGACACGGGTTCCTACAACCAGTACGCCGAAGGGCACTTCCTCACCAGGAACATGATGAAATGGTTCTGGGACAATTACACCACCGACGCCAACCAGCGCGCCGAGATCTACGCCTCGCCACTGCGGGCCACCACCGATCAACTCAAGGGGTTGCCCCCTGCGATGGTGCAAACCGCCGGTGCCGACGTACTGCGTGACGAGGGTGAAGCCTACGCCCGCAAGCTGGATCAGGCCGGCGTGCCGGTGACTGCCGTACGCTACAACGGCATGATCCACGACTACGGTTTGCTCAACGTGGTCAGCCAGGTGCCCGCTGTACGTTCCGCCTTGCTGCAAGCGTCGGATGAACTCAAGCAACACCTGAAGTAATACCGCACGCACAAAAAAGCCCGACGCATGGTCGGGCTTTTCAGTTTGTATCGGGGCGCAGCAATTACTTCTTGGCGCGACCTTTGTACGAACCACCTTCGCGGGTGTCGATCTCGATCAGGTCGTCGATTTCGATGAAATCGGCCACTTGCAGTTCGGTACCGTTGCTCAGCTTGGCAGGCTTCATCACCTTGCCGGAAGTGTCACCGCGAGCGGAACCTTCGGTGTAGGCAACTTTACGCACGATGGTGGTCGGCAGCTCTACGGAAACCAGGCGCTCTTCGAAGAAGATCGCTTCGCAGACGTCTTCCATGCCTTCTTCGATGAACGGCAGAACGGCTTCGATATCTTCAGCGTTCAGCTCGTACATGGTGTAGTCGGTGGTGTCCATGAACGTGTAGGTGTCGCCGCTGATGAAGGACAGGGTCGCTTCCTTGCGGTCGAGGATCACGTCGTCCAGTTTGTCATCGGCGCTGTAGACGATCTCGGTCTTGTAACCGGTCAGCAGGTTCTTCAGCTTGGTCTTCATGATGGCGCTGTTACGACCGGACTTGGTGAACTCGGCTTTCTGAACCAGCCAAGGGTCGTTTTCGAGACGGATCACTGTACCGGGTTTCAGTTCTTTACCAGTTTTCATTGCATATATCCGAAATTTGGATGGGATTTACAAAAATCAAGGTGGCGTATCATATCCAACTTTCATAAAACTGTACCAGCGCCGTCGCAAGATCGGCCTGCAAGGCCTGTTCCAGACACCAGTTCTGCGCATGCCCGTTGAGTTCCGGCCAGTGCGCCTGCAGCATTTTCCACGGTCGGGCCATATCGCCCTCGGTGTTCCAGGCCTGCCAGAACGCAACCACCGCCTCCTTGGCCGTCGGCGACAAGGCGGCGGTGTACAGTTCAAGAAAGGCATCGAGCTTGTCCAGGTGGATGTCTTCATCCTGACGATAGATGTGCCACAGCAGCGGGCGCCCGGCCCACTGGGCGCGCACGAATGAGTCCTCGCCACGCACGGCATTCAGCTCGCAGCACCACAGCAACTGGTCGTATTGCCCCTGGCGCACGAACGGCAGCACTTGCACGGTCAAGGCGCCACGCTGATGAACAGCCCCCGCCGTCAGCCCCTCCTCGCCCAGCCAGCGTTGCACATCGCCCAGAATCCGCCCTTCCGGCACCAACAGATGAGTGGCACGCCCGTCTGTCGACAACACGTCCAGCCAGCCGCCCAGCCCGGCGTTTTCGTAGGCGAACAGCGAGATCAGCCGCGCATCGGCTACTGGAAACACGCCCAAGGTTTGCAGGAATTGTCGCTGCGCATTGGCATCCTCTTGAAAAGCCTGACGCTGCTGCAGCAAGCCTGCCTCACGCAACAACCCGCCAGTGCCCGGGCGAAAACCAGGAAAGAAGAAGTACTTCTGCACGCCCTTGAACTTCACCGACGGCAGGCGGTGACAGCCCACCACCCAGTCCTCGGCACTGAGGTAATCCAGGTTCATCCACAACGGCGTGCGCTCACGCGCGGCCATGGCTTGCATGTAGTCAGCCGGCAGTTGGCACGCGAACGCTGCAACCACCACATCGGCCGCAGCCGTTGCCGGCCATTCGCACGGCCAGTGGCGTACATCGACGCCTTCTTGCCACTGCTGCTCCAGGCTGACATCGATCTGCGGGCACATGCGCTCAAAAGCGCGCAGGTCATCGACCCACAAGCGCACGCCACAGCCGTGTTCCGCCACCAATTGCCGGGCCAGTCGCCAGGTCACGCCAATGTCGCCGTAGTTATCGACGACGCTGCAAAAAATATCCCAGCGCGCTTTCATTCCGGGCTCCAGTGCTCAAAGGCTCGATTGTCCGCATAAATGCGCCGATGCAGAAGGCTTGATCGCGATTATTCTGCGCAGCGGCTGTGCGACAATCGCCAACTTGCCGTCAATGCCCGCCAGGAGGCCACCATGTCTGACCGTCCGATGTCGCTGTTCAAGCTTTGCATCGCCATTGCCGCAGGCCTGTGGCTGGGGTTTATCGCCATCGCGCTGACCACCTGGCTGGCCTCGCGCTACCTGTTCCCGCAGAGCCTGGCACCGGTGGCCCAGGCGGTTCAACAATTGGGCACACCGCCCAGCGTTGCACCGGAGCCGCCCAACCGGATGTTCGAGCAGTACCAGCAAAACCTGCAAAAGCAGGAACAGCAACAAGCCCTGGAGCAGGCGCGAAACAATGCGCGCAACCTGTCCAACCCCAAATGCCAGTTCTGGCTGCAACAAGACCAGAACGCCCCGAACGAAAAGAGCCGGGCAAATGTCCTGCAATTCTGCGAATGATCAAGCACAGCCATGAATAAACACGCCGTCCTTCAATTGATTCTGGAAAAGCTGAGAGTCGACCTCGATGTCCTCCAACGCGCCGCGCAGACTGCTTACGAGACGGCGACCCACGAAGAAAACATCGCCGAGAACAAATACGACACCCTCGGCCTGGAGGCTTCGTACCTGGCGACCGGACAAGCCAGGCGAGTCGAGGAAATCAGGCAATCGCTGGTGCTGTGCCAGAATCTGCAACTGCGTGCCTACGATGATCAGCGCGGGATAGAACTCGGCACCCTGGTCGGCCTGGAAGACGAAGACGGTCGCCAGCAGTGGCTGTTCCTGGCGCCGGATGCGGCGGGGTTGAAGGTGGATGTGGTCGGGCAACCGGTAACCGTCATCACCCCGCGCTCGCCGTTGGGCAAGAGCCTGCTGGGCAAGTGTATCGATGATGAGGTGGAGATTCTGGTGGCGGGCACTCGGCAACATTTCACCGTGACCGAGGCCCGCTGAGCCACTTTAGTGAACCGGCAGTTCAACCCCGGCGAACAATTCTTCCAGTTCCTGCTTGTTGTGGCACTGGATCGCCTTGGCCATCACTTCGCGGGTCAGGTGCGGTGCGAATTTTTCGATGAAATCGCACATGAAACCGCGCAGGAACGTGCCACGCCGGAACCCGATCTTGGTCACGCTGGATTCGAACAGCTCGCTGGCATCGAGCACCACCAGGTCTTTATCGAGGCTGGCGTCGACCGCCATCTTGGCGACGATGCCCACGCCCAGGCCCAGGCGCACGTAAGTCTTGATCACGTCGGCGTCGGCTGCGGTGAACACCACTTTGGGCGTAAGGCCGCGGTGGCTGAAGGCTTCGTCGAGCTTGGAACGGCCGGTGAAACCAAACACGTAGGTCACGATCGGGTATTCGGCCAAGGCTTCCAGGGTCAGCTTAGGCAACTTGGCCAGCGGGTGCCCCTGCGGCACCACCACGCAACGGTTCCAGCGGTAGCACGGCATCATGACCAGGTCACCGAACAGCTCCAGGGCTTCGGTGGCGATAGCGAAATCGACGGTGCCATCAGCGGCCATTTCGGCGATCTGCATCGGCGAGCCCTGGTGCATGTGCAACGCCACGTCAGGGTATTGCTTGATGAAATCGCGGATCACCGGCGGCAAGGCATAGCGTGCCTGGGTGTGGGTGGTAGCGATCGACAGGGTGCCCTTCTTCTCGTTGGAAAATTCCTGGGCGATCTGCTTGATGCTCTCGACCTTGCGCAGGATCTCGCCGGCCGTGGTGATGATGCGCTCGCCCGCCGGAGTGACGCGGGTCAGGTGCTTGCCGCTGCGCGCGAAGACTTCGACGCCCAGCTCGTCTTCGAGCAGGCGGATCTGCTTGCTGATACCGGGTTGCGACGTGTAGAGGCTTTGAGCGGTAGCGGAAACGTTGAGGTCGTGGTGCGCCACTTCCCAGATGTAGCGCAGTTGTTGAAGCTTCATATCAATCCCTCAAAGCAGATAGACGCCACGGGTATCAGCGACGGTATATAACTATATTAAAGGTAAGACGTATAAATCTAGAACTTTTTATCATTCCTCACCGATCAGTATCGTCACTGCGCCGACGTTGCAGCGACGGCACCAGGTAAACCGGCACGCTCGCCACCTGCACCAGGCGCGCAGCGGTACGCCCAAGCGGTGTGGCCGCTGCGCTTGCATGGCTATGGCTGCCTACGATCAACAGGTCGACGGAGAGTTTATGCAGTTGGTCGAGAATCACCTCGCAAGGGTCCCCCTGGATCACCCGCACCGAACGAATCAACTCCAGGTCCTGCTCGCCTTCCCCCAGCTCCTCGCGAAAGCTGTCGAGCACCCGCTGCTCAATCGTCGCCATGACCGTGGTCAACCCATGGCGCTGCCATTCGCTGAGTGCCTTTTCATCAAGGTAGCTCTGCAATACCGATTCAGCGAACAGTCCAATGGGCTCCACCACATGAATCACATACAAATCCGCCTTGAACGTTCGCGCCAACGCCAGGGCATGTTGCATGACATAGGGTGCATACAGGCCAAGATCCGTGGCGTACAGCATCGAACGAATCATAGAACCCCCTGGGTTGCCAGGCTGGCGGAGATCAAATGAGCTTAGCAGCGCCTTGAGGAGTTCGGCTCAGCTCTCACTCTGGATGTTCAACTCGTTACTGATGCCATGGGGCACATGACCGGTGGCCACCACCTCCCTGGCCCTCTCACAATGGCCGGCCTGATCATCGAAGAATACATCGGCGGCGAAGGCTTCCAGGAACGCGGATTTATCCAGGCCACCCAGGAACAGCGACTCGTCCAGGCGGATATCCCATTCGCGCAAGGTGCGAATGACCCGCTCGTGGGACGGCGCCGAGCGCGCGGTGACCAGTGCCGTTCGAATCGGGCACGCCTCGTCGGCGAACTCGCGCTGCAACAGGTTGAGCGCCGCCAGGAAGCCCTTGAACGGGCCACCGTGCAAGGGCTGGCGCGCCGACTCTCGTTCGCTGGCCTGGAACGCTTCCAGGCCGCCAGCCTGGTAGACGCGCTCGGACTCGTCGGAGAACAGCACCGCATCGCCGTCGAAGGCGATCCGCAACTCCTCGCTCGATGCCCGGCGCGCGCCGCCCGACAGGATCGTCGCCGCGGCAAAACCGGCGTCGAGCGCACTGCGCACATCGTCTGCATGGGTCGACAGGAACAGATGGCAACCAAAGGCGGCCAGGTACGGATAGGGACTACGCCCGCCAACGAAAGCGGCGCGGGAAATGTCCAGGCCGTAATGCTGGATCGAGTTGAACACCCGCAGGCCGGTATCGGCACTGTTGCGCGACACCAGCACCACCTCGACACGGGCGCGCCCGAGACTGGCATTGAGGCTCAGCAGTTTCTTGACCAGCGGGAAGGCATCGCCGGGTTCAAGGATTTCCTCCTCGTGCTCGATCTGGTATTGGCGATACGGCTCCACCCCTTCGGCAAGGTAGACCTTGTGGCTCTCGCTCAAATCGAACAAGGCCCGCGATGAAATCGCCAGCACCAGTTTGTCGCTCAACCCCTTCACCATGTACTTGCCCCCGAATCAGCGATTGTGCCGATCAATAAAACTCAAGGCCTGGAAAAGCGCCTGCATGCGCGGCAATTCGCAGCCAGCCGCCTTGGCGGCGGCCAGCGGTCGCGCATAGATGGCCGCCAGTTCCAGCGGGCGATTGTGCACGTGGTCGTGATACATGCTGGGCAGGTAGTCGTCCATGGTTTCAGTCATGGCGAACATCTGCCCGGCGTAGCTTACCGCTATTTCATGGCCACAGGCGTGAGCGCCCTGCACCACTTCGACCATCAGCGCCTGAATCAGCGCGCGGCTGGATTCATCCGCCATCAGCGCGCGGGTGCCGGTGCCGAGCAAAACCGAGAGGCCGTTAAACGGCACATTCCACACCAGTTTATGCCAGCGGGCCAGGTGCACGCTGGCCATGGCCTGAGACTCGATGCCCGCCTGATGAAACAGCGCGGCTCCTTCCTCGACAATCGCCTGCTGGCGCACCTCATCGTTGGCCGCGGTGCCACTGTGATAGCCCAGATTGACACGCCCCAGCGCCTGATGCTCGACAACACCGGGCGCGGCGCGATGCACACCGATGTAGCACAGCCCGCCCAACAAGTGCAGTGACGGCGGCAGGTGCTCACGCAGGCTGTCCTCGACGTCCAGTCCGTTTTGCAACAGCACCACCTTGGCATCCGGCGCCCCGACCTGCGCGATGGTCGGGGCCAGATCGGCATTGCCGGTGGATTTGGTCCCCACCAGCAGCCAATCGCACGCCGGCATATCGGCAGCATTGGCATACGCCTGCACCGGATGCAGGTGCAGGTTGCCATGCACGCTGCTATTGACGCGCAAACCCTGTTTACTGACTACCGCGTATTCGCTGCGTACCAGAAAATGCACATCGAACCCGGCACGCGCCAGCATCAGGCCATAAAAGCCGCCGATAGCGCCGGTGCCAATGATGCCGATACGTGGCGAAGGGTGTGCAGTGGCGGTCATGGCAAATCCTCTGGGGTACGGGTCAGTGCTTGGTTTACCGCATCGGTCAGGTCTGATTGCGTAAGACGTGTCTGTAGTTGCCCGTGGAATTGACCCTCGCACACGAGGAACAACGCGGGCAAATGAAAGATCTGGTAACGTTCGACCGCGCCGCCGTTGTGCCCGGCATCCACCCAGCACAGTCGGTCCACCGGCAAGCGCCAGCCCGGCAACTGCTGGCGCGCCCAGCGGCAACTGGAACAACCGACACTGGTAAACACTACCAGCGAACACCCTGGCAATCCCAGCAATTGCTGGTCGATATCCAGGTCGGTCAATTCCAGTTCCTTCACTATACTGCTGCCACTGCCGTCCAAGGGACGGTGTTCGGAGTCCGTGTACATGGGTCGTTTTCTACCTCACCCTGATGATGTCGCTGTCGAGTTGATCCAACGTCCTTCTCCTCCCCTGCCTCGCCAACACCTGCGCACTATCGGCCGCGGCGGCATCGCCTGCAACTGGCCGCGTGCCTGGCGCCCCGGCACGGCGGTCGACCTGCATATCCCCTCCCTGGGCGCCGGCGCCCGCTATCCGGGCTATGTCGCGTGGTGCCGCAAAGGGGAAGCCGGCTATCGCATCGGCATCAGTTTTACCGACGAACATGCCCTGTTCGGCGCGCGCATGGGCGAGCAAGTGTGCCAGATCGAGCGCTACTGCCGCCTGCATGAAGCCGCCGAGCCCACGCCCCAGCAAGTCGAAGCCCTGGCCCGCGATTGGGTGTCGCGTCACGCCGGCGAGTTCTCCCATGAGGCGGTTGTGCAGCCAGTGCTGGATTAAAGCGGCGTTTGCCCATTGTCGCGGGCCCGTATTACGCGCTAAGGTTCCTCCCCCCTGTATCCAAATCATGCTGTGCTCCGCCGCACGGGGATGGCTGGCGGCCGGCACCCGTGACCCTGACGAGTAACACGATGGCTGATTTACCGATCAATGACCTTAACGTTGAATCCAACGAGACCCTGATCACGCCCGATCAGCTCAAGCGCGAAATTCCCCTGAGCGACGCTGCCCTGCAGACCGTCACCAAGGGCCGCGAAGTCATCCGTGACATTCTCGACGGCACCGACCACCGCCTCTTCGTCGTGATCGGGCCTTGCTCGATCCACGACCTCAAGGCCGCTCACGAATACGCCGAACGCCTCAAGGGGTTGGCGGCAGAAGTGTCCGACACCTTGTATCTGGTAATGCGCGTGTATTTCGAGAAGCCGCGTACGACCGTCGGCTGGAAAGGCTTGATCAACGACCCGTACCTGGACGACTCGTTCAAGATCCAGGATGGCTTGCATATCGGTCGTCAACTGCTGCTGGACCTGGCGGAAATGGGCCTGCCCACCGCTACCGAAGCGCTGGACCCGATCTCCCCGCAGTACCTGCAGGACCTGATCAGTTGGTCGGCCATCGGCGCCCGCACCACCGAATCCCAGACGCACCGCGAAATGGCGTCAGGCCTGTCCTCGGCCGTGGGCTTCAAGAACGGCACCGACGGCGGCTTGACCGTGGCGATCAACGCGCTGCAATCGGTCTCCAGCCCTCACCGCTTCCTGGGCATCAACCAGGAAGGTGGCGTGTCCATTGTCACCACCAAGGGCAACGCCTACGGTCACGTGGTGCTGCGTGGCGGCAATGGCAAGCCCAACTATGATTCGGTCAGCGTCGCACTCTGCGAACAGGCGCTGAACAAAGCCGGGATCAAGCCGAATATCATGGTCGACTGCAGCCATGCCAACTCCAACAAGGACCCGGCCCTGCAGCCGCTGGTGATGGAAAACGTTGCCAACCAGATCCTCGAAGGCAATCAGTCGATCATCGGCTTGATGGTCGAGAGCCACCTGAACTGGGGCTGCCAGGCCATTCCAAAAGACCTGGCCGACTTGCAGTACGGTGTGTCGATCACCGACGCGTGCATCGACTGGGCCGCTACCGAGAACACCCTGCGCAGCATGCACGCCAAGCTCAAGGACGTATTGCCCAAACGCAAACGCAGCTGAAGCGGCACGTACCTGTGAATCAGGCACACACAAAAACGCCGGGCTGAACCCGGCGTTTTTTTATGGCTGTTCGTTCACAGCTTCGCGGCATGGCGCTGGTGGCGCTCCATGTAGCGTTCCACATAAGAGCAGGACGGGATGACCGTGTAGCCTGACTCTTCGGCGAACTTCAACGCCTCTTCGGTCAACGCGGCCGCAATGCCACGCCCACGCAACGCGTTGGGCACGAATGTGCGATAGATATCCAGGGTCTGCTTTCCGAGGTCCATGTAGGTCAGATAGGCACGATGACCGTCCACATTGGTCTCGAACTGATGACCAGCCTGGTCATGGTGGATGGACAACGCCTCGCTCATCACTACTCCTCGCGGGTCTTGAATATTGACCCTACCTTACCGATGTTTTTCCGGCGAAGGAACATCTACGCCACCCCGTGCCGGTTTCGACAACGAGAAAACCCTGAGCGCTCACACCCGCACGTAGGGAATAGTAGGCACCAATTGAGCAATTGCTCAAGGCACACTCGTCATCCCCTGCCACGGGTGGATTATTAGAAAGGGCCCCGATCAACCGGTGACCGAACGCCTGAACATTGCCGGCAGTTGCAGCTTGAGACGAACCGGCGCTGTTAAAGTCACCTCTAGATGAACGAAAGATGCCCGGTGCGGGACACGCAAGCGCAACGGAAGTGCCCGCTTGGATATATAAAATTTCATCTATTTACGAAGATCGAGGCATGCGGGCCGGCCATTTCAGCCTGGATCCAATCTTCAACCGGATGAGAAAAATTTGCCTGGCTTTTATACAAACCTTCAAAAGATTAGCTAAAACAGATTCGGTACAAGAATTTTTTTTGCTTCTTGCGCAACGTCAGTTTACTTACTACAAGTAATGGGTAGTATGTACGCCGGCTATTTGCTCACTCTGAGACAGTAGCCATCTAATAGAAAGTCCTTGAAGGGGAACACGATGAACAACGTTCTGAAATTCTCTGCTCTGGCTCTGGCCGCAGTTCTGGCTACCGGTTGCAGCAGCGTCTCCAAAGAAACCGAAGCTCGTCTGACTGCAACGGAAGATGCAGCAGCTCGCTCCCAGGCTCGTGCAGACGAAGCCTACCGTAAAGCTGATGAAGCGCTGGCTGCTGCTCAAAAAGCACAACAGACTGCTGACGAAGCTAACGAGCGCGCTCTGCGCATGCTTGAAAAAGCAAGCCGCAAGTAATAATCCTTCGGGGTTGTTATCAAGCCGATCCATCTATGGGTCGGCTTTTTTTTGCCTGGAATCTGCCGCGCCGGCCGGAGCCGTCCGCAGAGGCTTTATTGAAAATCAACCGGCGCGCTGGAGACCACCGGAGCGACGCCAGGCACACCGATTTCAGTCGGCAAACCATCTTCCGCCGCCACCACATCACGCACCTGATCCCAGTTCACCCGCAGGCTGTTGGCCAGGTCTTCACGCTTGAGCAGGGCATTGATCACCGCCGTGTGCTTGTCGACCACCGACGGCGTGCCATCGTCGTTCAACGGTGTATGGGCTTCGAGGTAGACCTTGCCGCCGGCGCTGCCGAACTTATAGGCATCGTTGATGATCCGCACCGGCGTGCCGACCGGCACCATGCTGGCCATTTCCAACACGTTGTTGTTGAACATGCGGAAGCAACCGTGGCTGGTGCGCGTACCGATACCGAACTTCATGTTGGAGCCATGGATCAGATAACCCGGCGTGCCCAGGGTGAACTTGAACGGGCCCAACGGGTTGTCGGGGCCGGCAGGCACCACGTTGGGCAGCGGGTCACCGTTGGCGGCATGTTCGGCCTTGATCGAGGCCGGCGGTGTCCAGGTGGGGTTGGGCGTCTTCGCGATGATGCTGGTGTGAGCAATGGGCGACCCCCAGCCTTCACGACCAATCCCCAACGGGAAGGTGTACACCACGTCCTGCCCCTTGGGGTAATAGTAGAGCCGATATTCGGCCAGGTTGATCACAATGCCTTCGCGCGGGCCCGGCGGCAGGATGAAACGCGTCGGCAGCACGATATCCGTCCCCGCCCCCGGCAACCAGGCATCGACGCCCGGGTTGGCGGCGACCATCTCCGAATAACCCAGGTCATAGGTGGTGCCCAGGTCGGCAAACGTGTCTTCGTATTTGGCCTTGATCACCTGGACCTGACCGACGATGTCCTCACCGGGCGGCGGCAAGGGCAACTGCAAGGCTGAGGCCGGACCGACCGCGCAGAGCGCAGCGAGAGACAGGCAGCAGGTAACGACGGAAAGGCGCGACAACATCCGGAAAATCCTTCGCAGAACGACGGTAGGAAAAAACTGATTGTATACGTCAAGCGAGTGCCTGGCATCAAGCCGGCCGCGCTTAGAGCTCGAAGCGCAGCTCCGGCCAGATCGGCGGTGTGCCGCGCTTTTGCGACTCCAGAATTGCCCGGCATAACGGACATAGTCGCTGGTCCTGGAAGATCGAACGGTCCACCGACGACCAGAGCGGTTGCGCCGGCAATAACGTGCCGCAGAGCGTGCGATCGATCGAGCCGCCCAACTCCAGTTGACGCGCCACCAGATGCACTCGGACTTCCTGGCAGGCGAACAGATCCAACTGCTCGTCCGGCTCGATCAGTTGGTAGTTAAACAGGGACCAGGCAGGACGCGACATCAGGGGCTCCAAATCGGGGGGGCGCCACCTTAGCCGAAAGCCTGCCGGTAGAAAAGCGTCATAACAGCGGTTTTAGCGTCGGCCAGACATTTTCCAGCAACCTGCCCTGGGCGGCGACCGCCGGGTGCAGGCCGTCCGCTTGCATCAACTCAGGATGCCCCCCCACTCCTTCCAGGAAAAACGGCACCAACGGCACCTTTTTTTCCTCTGCCACCTCGCCGAATACCTTGGCGAACGCGTCGACGTAGCGCTTGCCATAGTTGGGCGGGATCTGCATGCCCAGCAGCAGCACCTTGGCACCGCCAGCCTTGGACTGATCAATCATCGACGCAAGATTTTGTTTCAATTGCGCCGGCGGCTGACCCCGCAGCCCATCGTTGCCGCCCAATTCGATCACCACCACCTCCGGTTTATGCGCTGCAAGCGCCGCCGGCAACCGCGCGAGGCCTCCGGCACTGGTGTCGCCACTGATCGACGCATTGACCACTTTATCGTCAAAACCCTCCTGCTTGAGCCGTTGCTCCAGCAGGGCAACCCACCCTTTGCGGGTATCCAGGCCGAAACCGGCACTGATACTATCGCCAACGATCAGGACTGTACCCGCCGCTGCGTTCTGGGCCATGCACATCAAGGCCAGGCCAGCACTCAAAAACCACATTCGCATCGGATTCTCCATGGGCGCAAGCATTCTCACCGCGCGAAACCTCAGCAAAGTGGTTCCCAGCGCGGAAGGTGAACTGACTATCCTGCACGAACTGAGCCTGGAACTGAACAAGGGCGATAGCCTGGCTATCGTCGGCAGCTCCGGTTCCGGCAAATCCACCCTCCTCGGTCTGCTCGCCGGCCTTGATCTGCCCAGCAGCGGTGAAGTCACCCTGGCCGGCCAAGACTTGAGCAGCCTCGACGAGGACCAACGCGCACGTATCCGTGCCGAACATGTGGGTTTCGTATTCCAGTCCTTCCAGTTGCTCGACAGCCTCAATGCGCTGGAAAACGTCATGCTGCCGCTGGAGCTCGATGGCCGCAAGGATGCCCGCGAGCGTGCCACGCACCTGCTCGAGCGCGTCGGCCTTGGCAAGCGCCTGACCCATTCGCCCCGCCAGCTCTCCGGCGGCGAGCAGCAACGTGTGGCGATTGCCCGCGCATTTGCCGCCGAGCCGGACGTGCTGTTTGCCGACGAGCCCACCGGCAACCTCGACAGCCATACCGGCGAGCGCATCAGCGACCTGCTGTTCGAACTCAATAAAGAGAGCGGCACCACCCTGGTACTGGTCACCCACGACGAGCGCCTGGCCCATCGTTGCCGACGCCTGATCCGCCTTGAAGCCGGCCTGATGGTCGCGCCCCTGGAGCCTTGATGGCACGCCTGCCGCTGTTACGCCTGTTCAGTCTTGCCATGCGCCAGTTACTGCGCGATGCCCGCGCCGGCGAACTGCGCGTGTTGTTCTTCGCCCTGCTGGTGGCCGTGGCCGCCAGCACCGCCATCGGGTATTTCGGCGCACGCCTCAACGGCGCCATGCTGTTGCGCGCCACCGAGTTCCTGGGCGCGGACCTGGTACTCGAAGGCAGCTCGCCGGCCCGTCCCGAGCAAATCCGATCCGGCACCGAACTGGGCCTGGATCATGCGCGCATCGTGGAATTCTCCAGCGTTATCGCCGCCGACAATGGCATTCAGCTCTCCAGTATCAAGGCGGTCAACGAGCAGTACCCGCTGCGCGGCGAGCTCAAAAGTACGGGGGAGCCCTTTGGTGCCGAAACCCCGGGCGGTGGCCCCAAGCCCGGCGAAGCCTGGGTGGAGGCGCGGCTGCTGACCGCGCTGGATTTGAAAGTCGGCGACAGCATCGACGTCGGCATGAAGACCCTGCGCCTGACACGCATACTGACGTATGAGCCCGACCGCGCCGGCAACTTCTACAGCCTCACGCCCAGGGTGATGATCAACCTGGCGGACCTGGACGCCACCGGCGTGGTCCAGCCTGGCAGCCGCGTGAGCTATCGCGAACTGTGGCGCGCCCCGCCCGGCAGCACGGCGCTGCAAACCTATCGCGATCTGATCAAGCCGGGCCTGGCGGCCAACCAGCGCCTGCAGGACTCGCGCGATGGCAACCAACAGATCGGCGGCGCCCTGGGCAAGGCCGAGCGTTACCTGAATATGGCCAGCCTGGTAGCGGTGTTGCTGGCCGGTGTAGCCGTGGCGCTGTCGGCCAACCGCTTTGCCAGCCGCCGCTTCGATGCCAGCGCCCTGCTGCGCTGCCTGGGGCTGTCACGCCGCGAAGCCATGTTGCTGTTCAGCCTGCAACTGAGCGTACTGGGCCTGCTGGCGAGCCTGACCGGCGCCCTCCTCGGTTGGCTCGCGCAATTCGGCCTGTTCTACTTCCTGCACGACCTGCTGCCGGCGGACGTGCCACCCGGTGGGCTGCTGCCGGCGGTTGCCGGTATCGGTACCGGGCTCGTCGCCCTCGCCGGCTTCGCGCTCCCGCCCCTGGCCGCGTTGGGCCGGGTGCCGCCGCTGCGGGTATTGCGTCGCGACCTGCTGCCGATCCCCTCGAGCACCTGGATGGTTTACGGCGCGGCGCTCTTTGCCCTGGGCCTGATCATGTGGCGCCTGAGCCTTGATCTGGTGTTGACCTTCGCATTACTGGGCGGCGGTGTGGTAGCGGCATTGATCCTCGGCGGCTTACTGCTGTTGTTGTTGCAAAGCCTGCGCCGGTTACTGGCGCGGGCCTCCCTGCCCTGGCGCCTGGGCCTGGGCCAGTTGCTGCGTCATCCATTGGCTGCAGCCGGCCAGTCCCTGGCGTTTGGCCTGATTCTGCTGTCCATGGGCTTGATCGCCCTGCTGCGCGGCGAGTTGCTCGACACCTGGCAGAACCAGTTGCCCAAGGATGCGCCCAACTATTTTGCGCTGAATATCCTGCCGGCCGACAAAGAGGCGTTTGGCGCCCGCCTCCTGGACGTTCAGGCGCAATCGGCACCGCTCTATCCCGTAGTCCCCGGCCGGCTGATCAGCATCAACGGCGAGCCCGTACAAGAGATCGTCAGCAAGGACTCCAGCGGCGATCGCGCGGTGCAACGGGACTTGAGTCTGACCTGGGCCGCGGATTTGCCCCAGGGTAACGTACTGACGGCGGGCACCTGGTGGACGGCGCAGCCGGGCGATGAGATTCCAGGGGTATCGGTGGAAGCCAAAGTGGCTGAAAGCCTGAAACTCAAGCTCAACGACCATCTGGTATTCACCATTGGCGGGGAGAATCGCGAGGCTCGGGTCACCAGCCTTCGGACCATCAACTGGGACAACTTCCAGCCCAACTTCTTCATGATCTTCCAACCGGGCACCTTGAAGGATTTACCGACCACCTACCTGACCAGCTTCTACCTGGCACCCGGGCATGACCAGCAGATCGTCGACCTGTCCCGAGCCTTCCCGGCCGTCACTATCCTGCAGGTCGAGGCGCTGCTGGAACAACTGCGCAGCATCCTTGCACAGGTAACGCTGGCGGTGGAATACGTGCTGCTGTTCGTGCTCGCCGCAGGCATGGCCGTACTGTTTTCCGGCTTGCAGGCCACCCTCGATGAGCGGATTCGCCAAGGTGCGCTGCTGCGCGCGCTGGGTGCCGAGCGCAGACTGCTGGTCAAGGCTCGGCGCATCGAGTTCGGCCTGCTGGGGGCGGTCAGTGGGTTGCTGGCGGCACTGGGCACGGAACTGGTGACCTGGGTGCTGTACCGCTACGCCTTTGACCTGGCCTGGCACCCTCACCCCTGGCTATTGCTGTTGCCGTTGATCGGTGCGGCGCTGATCGGTGCAGCCGGGGTGTTCGGTACGCGTCGTGCGCTCAACGCCAGCCCGCTGACGGTATTGCGCGAGGGCTGAAACACTGATGGCCCTTGCTCTACCCAGGGCCATCAGGTGCTATTTCACATATTCAATCCGGGTAATCCACCAGCACACCTCACCGCTCGGGGTTTGCACGATGGCTTCATCGTCCACCTCTTTGCGCAGCAGCGCACGTGCCATGGGGGAGTCGATGGAGATGTAATCCATCCGGTCATAGATCTCGTCATAACCCACAATGCGAAAACGCTTGGTCTCGCCCTGCTCGTTTTCGACATCGACCCACGCACCAAAAAATACCTTGCCCTCCTGCTCGGGCATGTATTCCACTACACGCATATCTTCGAGGCGTTTGCGCAGATAGCGCACCCGCCGATCGATCTCACGCAACAGCTTCTTGTTGTACTGGTAATCCGCGTTTTCGCTGCGGTCTCCCAGGGAAGCTGCCCATGTGACCTTGCGCGTGGTGTCCGGGCGCTTCTCACGCCAAAGGTAGTCCAACTCCTTTTTCAGCGCTTCATGGCCTTCTTTGGTAATCAGCTTGGTACTCAAACGCGCACATCCCCAGGCAATGTCCAATAGTGTCGACAGACCACGGCATCATACCCTGGCGTCGGCTGGCGGGGATCGATGATAAATCAACGGCGCAAAGTATCCAGCGCGACAGCGACTCAGCCCTGCCCGTCAAGCACCTGGTCCAGTTCAATCAGCGTGCCTTGCAGGCGCTGCCGCATCAGCGATAGCTGCGACATCATCAGCACCATCTTTTCGGTCTTCTGGCTCACCTCCAGCTCCTGCTCTTGCAGACGCGAATGGTGCTGGTCCAACGCTCGGCTTCTTTCGTCCTGCTGAGTCTGCTGTTGTTGCAATCGAGCCTGCCACTGTTCGAGCATCTCTTCGCGTTCGATGACAGCCTGTTTCTTCTGTGTCAGCTCCTGGGCAACCCTGGCCAGATTGCTCAGCGTGCTGTCTATCTCGAGGATGGAGGTGTTTTCCTTTGGAGAGAGCGGTTGCGACGGCATTTCTACGGGTTCTGACTGAGCGATCGGCGCACTGGACTCGAGCGGTACGTGCGACTCGTCCGGTGCCATGACCTGCGCAGGCGGCTCTTCAACGAAACCTTCATCTGCGGGCGGCGCGACGGGCTCCGGCTGACGCTTGCCCCGCGGCGGTGCAACCATTTGCGACGAGAAGCGGATCGACGGCACGATAACCGCGCTGCTTTCGATGGCCGGCGCAGCGGGGGCGGACATACCCAATGTAATCACCTTCATCACCAGCGCTTTCTTGACGATCACTGAGTGATGGTCCTCGGGCCTGGCGGGTGGCAACCTGCAGCCTTTCAGATCAATGAAGTGAAAAGGAACCTGAGACTCGGTGACGGCATGTTCCTTATTGCCGGATGCCGCCGCCATCATCAGGATTTGCTTGAAGACTTGCATCGCTACTTGCAAGTCCTCCTTGGACTCAACCCCGCCAAGAAAATACCGTTCAAGCTTTTT
Organism: Pseudomonas orientalis; assembly: GCF_001439815.1. Lineage (GTDB taxonomy): Bacteria > Pseudomonadota > Gammaproteobacteria > Pseudomonadales > Pseudomonadaceae > Aquipseudomonas > Aquipseudomonas orientalis. Next base: position 205,679 of record NZ_JYLM01000003.1, read on the forward strand.
GCGTAAAGCCGCGATATACACCCTGGAATGACCGGGTTCGGCTTCTTCATCAAGGCTATACACCAGGAAGTTGGAGGACGTCTGTTCGACCGCAAAGCCACACAACAGTGCGCCATTGACGGGAGCATCCTCGCCGCTGCGCTCAAGAACAAGGGTACGTAGAAGCATCATGGCAGTCAGGCCTCATTGCAAAAAGAAAACCTTATATAAATATCAGACAAATATCCGACCATTATTAAGCACTCAGAACACCACAATTGTTTCAGCGCGTTATCAACTCAAACGTAGGACTTTACTTATTAAGTGAGCCCAGCGTTCCCAAGAGCAGGTATTGAACGTAATCTTTTTAACGCACCGACACCACGAACGAAACCTTCTTCAGGCACCGCCCAATTGATTCGGTAAACCTATGATCGAAGTCAGCAACCTGACAAAGTACCTGGGCAAAAAAAACGTGCTAAGCGACTTTTCGTTCTGTGCCCACCGCCAGGAATGCGTGGGATTGTTTGGAGAGCATGGCGCCGGTAAAACAACATTGTTGAATTTGATTTCCGGCATGACAAGGCCTACCAGTGGGCACATCAGCATTCAGGGTGTGAACACCCAAACCCATTCAATTCTCGCCAGGCAAGCCGTCGGTTACCAGCTCCAAGGGGGCATAACCCATCACACGCTGTCAGTCAAAAGCCTCCTCAACTTTGTTGCCGCCGCGCGTGGGTTCAGCGGCGCCGAAAAACGCCGCCACGTGGACCGGGTCGCTACGCGACTGGAACTGCACCCCGTACTCAACTGCCCCATCGATGTGCTCAGCCTTGACTTGAAGCGCAGAGTCGCCATTGCACAAGCCATTTTGCACTCCCCCAGCGTGCTCCTGCTGGACGAGCCCACCGAAGGGCTGAACGTCGAGCAACGGCTCAAATTCAGGACGCTTGTTCAGTCCCTGGCCGAAGAAATGAGCGTCCTCATCGCCTCGCGCCATTACGACACGCTGTCCGACATTTGCACCCGCGCCCTGGTAATCGCAGGCGGGCGCTTGATTGCCGACGCTTCGCTGACGGACTTGCAGCGCAGCTCCCGGCACTTCCAAGCGGTGACGCTTGCAGCGGATCCGCCCCTGGACTTACTCGCCCTGGCCGTATTACCCGGCGTTGCCGGCATCGAAGAAGACCGTCAAAACCCTGGCAAAGTGACGGTTCTGGCCATGCCCGGGCACGCCATCTTCCCCGCCATCAATTCACTCATCACCCATCGCGGCTGGAACATCACGTCACTGCATCTGGAGCCAGGTCGCCTGAACGATGTCGTTCACCATCTGAGCCACGAGGTATCCTCTTGAAACTGCTGCCCCTCATTTTCAAACGCCAACTCGCCAGCTATGCCTGTACCCCCCACACCTACCTGAGCGTGGCGTTTTTCCTGGTGCTATGTGCGGCGCTGGGGTTGCATACCCATCGCTGGATGGAGCGCGACAGCAGTGACTTACAGGCGTTTTTCGAACTGCATCCCTGGCTCTACCTGCTGTTGATACCCAGCTTATCGATGCAATTGTGGTCTGATGAACGCAACGACGGCTTTTGCGACATGATGAAAACCCTGCCCCTCACCTCGGCAGAACGAGTGATCGGGAAATTCCTCGCAGCCTGGGCTGTATGCAGTGTTGCTCTGTTGCTGAGTTTTCCTATAGTGGCTGCCGCCCATTACCTTGGAACGCCCGACAACGGGGTGATCGCATCACAATTTCTGGCAAGTTGGCTATTGGCGGGAAGCTATCTGTCTGTTGGCTGTTTTATATGTGCATTCACGCACCAGCGCATTATTATTTTCCTACTCACGATGGGCTTGCTGCTCACCATCAGCGGGCTTTCTTCTGTCCTGGATGCGCTTGAACATCAGGCACCGATCTGGATAGTTGACAGCCTCATGAAACTTGACCCGACCTCCCGCTTCAGTTCAATGGACAACGGCAAAATAACACTGCACGACGGTTTATATTTTATCAGCATGATCTTTGCCTTCCTTTACGCAACCATCGTTACACTCAACTATAAAAACAGTTAAGGAAAGTCGCTGATGCGATCCGCTCTCCGTATGGGTATGACGTTGATCGTCATATCATTACTGTTCCTGGCATTTAATCTGGTCTGGATAAACAAACTACCCGACACCCGCTGGGACTTTTCACAACAGAAAATTCATACGTTATCGCCTTCGACGCAGCAACTGCTCGCGACGCTTGAAAGCCCGCTGGACTTGTATTACTTCAACTCGCTCACAGCACCGAAGAAAAGCCGAATCGTGAAACGCTTCGGCCAACGCATAGAGGACTTGCTCCAGGAATTCGAAGCAGGCGCCAACGGCATGATTAATCTGCATATTATTGATCCCGCGCCTTTTTCCGAAGACGCCTACAAAGCCAGCTTGTTCGGCCTGGATGACACACAAGGATTCCTTGGCCTTATAGGCACCCGTGCCGGCCAAGGTATGCAACGCATCGATGCGTTCAACCCCGTCGACGAACCGCTGCTCGAGTATCAGATCAGCCAACTGATCTATCGGTTGATGCAACCTCGTCGGCCCAGCGTCGGCGTGCTGTCCGGGTTGCAGTTGAATGAGTCCGCCAGCCAACTGATGGAGCAGATGCGCGGGCATTTCAACCTGGTGGAGTTGGCATCGAACATCTCCCAGGTGCCTGCGTCCATAGGCAGCTTGATGGTCGTGCAACCAAGGGCGCTGCCCGAACAAGCGCTTTATGCCATAGAACAGTTTGTCTTGAGCGGCGGCAAGCTGATGATCTTCATCGACCCGGTAAGCGAGATGGGGTCTGAAGCCGTATCGGTAGATTCCAGGCTGGATGGCCTGTTGACCGCATGGGGCATACGCATGTCCGCGAACAAGCTGCTGGTTGACAGCCTCTACGCCTCCTCGGCCTCGCTCGGCCCGGGTATGCCCACCGTCTTGCATCCAGCCCGGTTGAAACTGCCACGACAGGCAATGAATGCGCACGATATCAGCACCTGGAAACTCAACACTCTGAGCGTATCAAGCAGTGGCGCGCTCTTGCGCAACCGAAAAAGCCGGATGACCTTCACCCCGCTGCTGCAAAGCTCTCGGCAGTCTGCGCTGCTGGACGCCGGGCGTTTCGCTTCAGCGACGCAGTTCGACGCACTGATTGACGAAGCCTCCACTTCAGGCCAGCGCCATGTGATCGCCGCGCGTCTGGAGGGGCCGGCCTATTCGGCATTTCCTGACGGCTTCGGCGGACAGCCGCCAGGCTTGCAAAAGGCTGCCCGGATTGAGGTCGTGGTGGTTGCCGATACCGATCTGCTTGCCGACGCGGTCAGCCAGACAACGGCCAACAATAACGTGCAGTTCGTACTCAATACGCTGGATAACCTGGCGGCACCCGCATCACTGGCCAATATTCGCCCGCCTATCACGTCGCGTTCGTTCATCACCCTCGAGCCCATGCGCGAAGCTGCTGCACAGTCTTATAGGGAAAAGGCGGCAGAACTGGAGCGTCGCCTTGAGCGTACCGAACAAGCGTGGCAACGGTTGAATCCTAAGGCCACCGGCTTGGGCACCCAGGCCGTGGACACCAATACCCAATTGCAAGCGCTCAACAAGGAACGCCTGCGCCTGCCCATGGAGCTGCATGCCCTCAAGGTTGAAGCATATGCACCGCTGCACCGCTTCGAACGCAACATAAAGCTGCTGATGATCGCGACGGTACCCCTGATTCTGTGCCTGATAGCCTGGATACGGTATCGCTGCCTGCGTCGATACCGAGGGTCGCCAGTAGCCTTCAACTGATCACTTGGCGGCGGGAATCAGCGGCGGGCAATCAAACCTTGCCGGGCAACACGGGTCAGTTGGCGGATCACCTCTTCGGCGTTGTCTGCACTCGGTGCCTGGATCACCGCGAGGTCAAAGCTGTTGCTGGGAAAACGCGTCAGGGAGTCGCCGTCTTCCACGAACTGGATCAGGAATGCTGAAGGCCGCCCGGTGCGGCGTGGCCAGCCATCCAGGTAGCGCAGCAGCGTCGGCTGGTGCTTGCCGCCCAAGAGGATTTTCGGGTTGCACTGAGTCAGGTCCGCAGTGATCGGGGCCAGGCGTATCAGAGGGCGTAGTGCATTCATCGTGTCGTGTCTCTGCCTCAAAAGTCTGCGGGCAGGTGAGAGGCAACACCGAACCAGCGCTTTAGCGGTATTTCGACCTGTGCCTGCTGCTGAGTGCATGGTCTGTCGGACTGCATCGAGTCCAGTGGCGCCCCGCAATTAGCTGTTTAAATCGGCGCATGGGTAGCATCCTAGAGAAGCCCGCGGGGCAGTGTCAAGAATCCCGGGCAACGAAAAGGCCCGCACATGGCGGGCCTCTGGTGCCTTGCGAAACGGTCAGTTGGCGATGGCGCGGTCGGCCGACAGTTTGCCGGCGCCCTCGAACAGTACCGCCAGCGAGCCGCCCAGCAGGGCCAGTGCGAATTCATAACCGTTGTTGGCCATGAACAGCCCGTTATGAATGTGCACCGAAAAGATCGCCACCAGCGACAGGAAGGTCAAGCCCAGTGCCGCAGGACGTGCGAGCAGGCCGATGATCAGCGCCAGGCCGGCGAAGAACTCGGTGCCGCCGGACAACACCGCCATCAGGGTGCCCGGCGCCAGGCCAATGCTTTCCATCCATTGTGCAGTGCCGGCCAGACCACCACCGCCGAACCAGCCGAAGAGTTTTTGCGAGCCGTGGGCAGCGAAGATAATGCCGACGAAGATGCGCAGAACCGTCAGGCCGTAACCGGCGCGAGTGGAAAGGACACGGGTAATCAATGGGCTCATGGGGGTAAATCCTTTTTCAGGTAGGGGGTTGGTTGGCCGCTATATTAATCAGTTTAAACAATGATAAAAGCTGAAAAAATGCGTTATAGACATCGATAAAATCGATTATTTGCGCGACGCAACTTTCGGCGCAGGCGGTTCCAGGGACTCTCGCTCCCGATCGAACGCCAGATAGTACTTGTTGACACTATTCACATAGCTGACGCCGCCCATCCCTACCTGCTCCATGGCAATGCGTTCAACCTGGAAGAACCACTGATTGGGGTTGAGCCCCCGACGCCTGGCTTCGGTGCGCATGCCCTGCACCCGCTCCGGACCCATGTTGTACGCCGCCAGCACGAAGGCCATGCGTTCACGCTCATTGAGCTTGGGGCTGGCAAAAAACTTGCGCCGGATCATGGCCAGGTAGCGCGCGCCTGCCTGCACATTACTGTCCAGATTCTCGATATTGTTCACGCCCACCCGCTGCGCCGCCGAGGGCGTGATCTGCATCAGACCGGTAGGGCCACCGCTGTTGCGTGCGCCAGGGTCCAGCGCAGACTCCTTGAATGCCAGCGCGGCCAGGTTCAACCAGTCCATGCCCTGCTCGCGCGCATGCTTTTGCAGGACCGGGCGCAGTTTCTCCAGGCGTTGACGGTCGGCGCGGGCCAACGGGTTGCGTACCTGGTAGAGACGTCGATAGATACGCTGGAACGCCACATCCTGATCGGAAGGGGTGTGGTAGGTCTTGAGGAAACGATCGATGCTTGCCCGCAGCATCGAAGCATCCTGACGCACGAACCAGTATTCGTCGCCCGGCTCGCTGATGACCACCTGCTTGTCAAAGCGCAACTTGGGCAGGATTTTCGACCAGCGCTCGGCAATCGGTTTTTCAACGATGGTCAGGTGAAAAATCCCGGCCTGTACCATCTCCAGCACGTCCTCCACCGCCAGGCTTGGGTCGACCCATTCCACCTTGATCGGCGGGCGCTTGTGCAGGGCCAGTTTCTGGTTGACCTGGCTGATCGCATCCGCCGCTGCACTGCCGGTGGTCAACGCCAGGGTGCGGCCCGACAACTGTTCCAATCGGGTAAAGCGCCGTTCACCCTTGACGCCCACCAGCCACAGCGGCACGTCGCTGGCGATAGGGTCACTGGTGCTGATCTTGTGCGCGGCCTTCATGTCCAGCAATTCGCCGGGAGCCACCAGATCGCCTTCGCCACGGGCCAGCGCGCCAAGCAACTGGTCCTTGGCCCTGGGGATGATCTTGAGGTTGATTGCCTGCCCATCGCGGGCATGGCCATTGAGGTACTGCTCGAAAGCCCGCAAGCGATGGTATTCGACACCGATAGCCTGGCCCTGCACTTCACCGGAACTGTTACGGCTCTGGTTGACCAGCACACGCAGGGTACGACTGGAGCGAATCTCCGCCAGGTCACGCACCTTGCCGGGTTTGGTCACTTCCAGCGGCCCATCCAGACGCGCGACCGCTGCCAGGGGCAGCAGTAACGTCAGGCACATCAGAAGCAACGCCGAGGGTCGGATCATCCGCTCTCCGGAAAGAATACTGGCCAACGTCTTCGTGAAAAAGAGCTGTTGGGCGTCAGAAACAGAGCGCTTTATGCGCTGGCAAAGCGTGCAACGGCGACACGGTGAGAGGCAACGGGCCCGGCACAATGTCGCTGGCGACGTTCAAAGACAGCTATAACGCGTTGTAGTTCTTCGTTTTTCTTATCAATCTACAGCTCTGATATGCTTTCCGGCCGCAGGCGGAGGTAGCACCATGCAACTCATTGATATCGGCGTCAACCTGACCAACCCCAGTTTCGACGAGAGGCACTCGGCCGTTCTCGAGCGGGCCTACGCCGCCGGCGTGCAACAATTGGTACTCACCGGCACCAGTGTCGAAGGCAGCGAGCAGGCCCTGGAGTTGTGCGTGAACCTCGATGAAAGCGCGCAACGCCTGTTCAGCACCGCCGGCATCCACCCCCACTCCGCCAGCGCCTGGAACAGCGACAGCGCCCGGCGTTTGCGCGGTCTGCTCAACGAAACGCGCGTGCGTGCCGTCGGCGAGTGCGGACTGGATTTCAACCGGGACTTTTCACCGCGTCCGCAACAGGAAAAAGTCCTTGAGGAACACCTGGCCCTGGCCGTCGAACTGAAATTGCCGGTGTTCCTTCACGAACGCGACGCCAACCAGCGCCTGCTGGAGATCCTCAAGGACTACCGTGACCACCTGCCCGCCGCCGTGGTGCATTGCTTCACCGGCGAACGAGAGGCGCTGTTCAGCTACCTCGACCTTGACCTGCACATGGGTATCACCGGCTGGATCTGCGACGAGCGCCGTGGGACGCATCTGCATCCATTGGTCAGGGAAATTCCCCGTGGCCGTCTGATGCTGGAAAGTGATGCGCCCTACCTGCTGCCACGCACGCTGCGCCCCAAGCCGAAGAACGGTCGCAATGAGCCTGCGTTCCTGACCGAAGTGCTGCGTGAAGTGGCCCTGCATCGCAATGAAACCCTGGAAGACCTGGCAATTCACAGTACCGCCTGTGCCCGTGCTTTTTTTGGCCTGCCTGCCGTGCAGTGATGCGGCGCATTGACCCATATCAAAAACCCGTTCCTGAATAGCGGCACAATACTGGCACCTTGCCAATACTGTTTCCGCTATCAGAGAAAACCTCCATGGGTGCCTGGCTTAGCAATATCTCGCTGAAGTACAAATTCTGGGCCGTCAACGCGGTGGCTTTCATCACTACGCTGCTGCTGGTGCTGTATGCCGTCCAACTCGAACAACAGGCGCGCAGCCAGGCGTCCCAGGATTCGGCCAGGGCCCAGGCGCAGTTGCTCAGCGCCTGGCCGGTCGACACGCCCCTTCCCACTGGCGAAAACTGGCTGAGCTTCACCCGCGACCAGGCGCCACAACAGGCAGGCCAGGACCTGTCGGCCCTGCAAGGCGCCAGCGGCTGGGTCGAGCTCAGTCACCTGCCCTTGTTCGGCGTGAACCCCCTGCTGGGCGCCGAAGTCATCCGCCGTGCCGACGGACAACAGGTCGCCATACTCGCCTACGCGCCGAGCCTGCGTCAGGTGTTCGGTGAACGCTTCGTCAACTATGCGGTGGCGGTGGCGATTCTGATGCTGGCGATGCTCGGCGCCTCGCAACTGCTGATCCGCTTCCTGCTCAGCCAGCTCAACACCCTCAAGGACGTGATGCTGCATGTAGAGAAGACCGGCGACCTGTCCGCCCGCGTGCCCCTGGCCTGCAAGGATGAAGTCGGGCAGATGGCCAGCGCCTTCAACGCCATGCAAGCCGGCTACCAACGGGTGGTCAACACCGTGGCCCGCACCGCCAGGCAATTGGACGAGGGTGCCGCACGCCTGGCCAGCAGCATGAACGAGGTGCAGCACGGCATGCTCGGCCAGCAAAGCGAGACCGACCAGGCCGCCACGGCGATCAACGAGATGACCGCCACCGTCCACCATATTGCCCAGCACGCCGGGGCTACCCGCGACCTCTCGCAAACCGCCGACACCCTGGCCGGCAGCGGCCAGGAAGTGGTCACACGGGTGCAACGCTCAATCGCCGGGCTGTCCACGGGTGTGCAACAGACCGCTGAGATGATCCAGAAACTCGCCGAAGACAGCCAGAAAATCAACGGCGTGGTCGGCGTGATCCACAGCATCGCCGAACAGACCAACTTGCTTGCCCTCAACGCCGCCATCGAAGCCGCCCGCGCCGGCGAAATGGGCCGCGGCTTTGCCGTGGTCGCCGACGAAGTGCGCAACCTGGCCAAGCGCGTGCAGAGCTCTACCGACGAAATCACCCGCATGGTCTCGGCGCTGCAAGCCGGTACCCGCGACGCGGTGGACTTCATGCAGGAAAGCTCATTCAAGGCCGATGACTGCGTGCAGCAGGCCCAGGAAGCCGGCGCCGCGCTCGCGGAAATCACCGATGCCGTGGCGCAGATGCGCGAGAGCAACACCCAGATTGCGGTGGCAGCCGAACAGCAGAGCCATGTTGCCGAAGAGATGAACCGCGCCGTGGTGAGCATTCGTGATGTAACCGAGAACACCGTGCAGCAGACAGTGGATTCGGCAACCACCAGCAATGAGCTGGCGACGCTGGCGGGAGAGTTGAATAAGGCGATTGGGCAGTTGAAGCTGTAGGTGTCAAGTCCGGGGAGACGTCGCACCGGTTGCGCCGATCTCCTCGGGACCGTCTATGACAGCCATAGCCAGGTTTGATTCGCTGCCCCGCCAACCCCCACCTAAACTCTGTCCAAGTTGTTTCAACGGACAGAGGATTCACCATCATGGGCAAACGTCACCCTAATCTCCCCGCCTGGCAATGGCGTCATTACCCACAAAACCATCAGCACCCGGCCAACCTGGCGTTGCACCTGATTGCCGTGCCGCTGTTCATCATCGGCTTCCTGTTGATCGTTTCCGGTGTGTTCAGCCTGAGTCTGGTCAGTGTCGTCATCGGAGTGATCGGTATCCTGGGGGGCCTGGCGTTGCAGCGTCACGGCCATAGCCTGGAAGCCCAGGTCAGTGAGCCGTTCAGCGACCGTAAAGATGCGGTGCAACGCCTGGTGGTCGAGCAGTTCGTGACGTTCCCGCGCTTTGTCCTCAGCGGTGGCTGGTGGCGTGCCTGGCGTCAGCGCCACCCGCGTTGAGCGTCAGGCGAAGACCACCACGGTCTGGCGGCTGAGGGCGATCAAGTCGCCGGTCGGACTCCAGAGCGCGGCGGCGGCATGGCCGTAGCCGTCGCGGGCGTGTTCGATGTTGACGTGATATTGGCACCAATCGAGTGTAGTCAGGCTCTGCAGCGGCTGGATGAACTCGATGGTCCAGGTCAGGGTGCTGCCCGGCGCCGGTTTGTTCAAATGCGGGAGCAACGCCGGGGGCCACGCATCGACCAGTGCGAGGATATGCGCCTCGGTCAGCGGTTCTTCCTTCACATCTCCACGCAAACGCACCCAACCGCCCATGTCGCGGGATTTAGTGCCGGTGAACGGCAGGCCGCCGACACTCCAGCGCATTGCCAGGTGCCGCATGAATTCGGGCGTGACGCCTTTGATATAAGGCAGCTCCTGGCACTCGTCCCACTGTTTGAACACCGGGGGCGGCGCGCTCGCCACGTCGATTTGCGACTCGCGGGATGCACCGAAACTGGCTTGGACCAGGGTCGCCACTTCACCGTTCTGCACCACACGGCCCAGCAATTGGCTGACGGCCTTGCCCTCGCGCAACACTTCAACTTCATAACTGGCCGGCACATCCGGCGCTACCGGGCCCACGAAAGTGATCGCCAGTGAGCGCAGCGGCCGGTCTGCCGGCACTTGCGCCCGCAAGGCCTCGTATTGCAAGGCGGCGACCAAGCCACCAAACGTGGCGCGGCCCTGGCCCCATTCGGCAGGAATGGTGACATCCAACGGGTGACTGCGAGCAGCGTCGAGCAAATCACTAAAGCGCATGGCGACCTCACATCAAGCAAACGATGAGGGGATCTTAACCATCCGCCCCGCCAGGTACAGCGCCTATTCCGGCCAAAAGCCGGACCGGTTCAGAAACAATCCGCGCCGAGCTTGTCCAGCACTCGATCCGCCCGTGCCTCGGCCTTGACCATGGCGGCACGCCAGGTCGCAATGCAGGGCTGCAGGTCAGCCTGGTGCTCGGCCTGGAGCAGCCATTGCCAGCAGTCATGCCAATCACCCAGAGCGCCCTGCGCTTTTTTCAAAGCGGCCATGGCGCGGACCGGCAGCTTGTCCAACTCGGGATAGGCTTCGGCTGCGTAGCGCACGCGCTTGATCAACAAGCGCAAACGGTGGCGATCATGCTCTGGATCTTTGAGCGCGTGATCGAGTGTTTTCCATTGCTTGGCCAGGCGCTTCTGGATGCGCGAGCGCAGGCCCCCGAGCAATTTCTGGTGTTGGGAGGCACGGATAAACCGTGGAAACGCATCGAGGATTTGCAGCAGGTGGGCCAGTTCCGGGCTTTGCGCGACCTGGCGATAGGCTTCAGGTTGCAGGCGCAGACGACGCTCAGCCGCTTCATGATGCCCGTGCTGGTGCAAGTATGCCGCCAGCACCTCGCGGTCACGCAGCGGCGTGGTCAATTGGCCGACCGTGCGGGCGGCGGACTCAAGCTGTTCGACACCCGGTAACCCGCGCAAGGGGCGCAACAGGCTGCGCAGGCGGCGTACGGTGGTGCGCAGATCATGCAGGGCTTCACCGTCGGTGAGCGCGGCAAGACGAGCCTGGCAGCTCAGTAACCCTACTTCCAGGCCAATGACCTGAGCGACTAACTGATTGACCAGCGCTGACATCCTGCCCTCCCTTTGCGATGAAAAACCCTGCGCGTGACGAAATCAACGCCCGGCGCGTGACTCACGGATATAGAAGCGCGCCTTCTCGGCCTTGTTGGAGCAGCCTTCGAACGCCTCGAATTGCTGCTGGGTCTTGGCCCCGGTCAACAGTGACAACGCCTTGGAATAGCTGACGGTGCCTGCGAAGCCTTCGGCCTTGGCCAGGTCCAGCTCTTTCCATGCGGCGTCCAACTGCGACCCGCAGCTGTCGCGATACGCGGTTTTCCCGGCACAGCCCGCCAAGGCCAACAGGATCACGGGTAAACACATCCAGGCTTTCATTGATGACACCTCAAAATATACAAAATCTGTCGTAGCCTGTAGACGATGCCTACAGGAAAAAGTGCCTTGTCCTTAGCCTGAAATCGGTAGTACCTATTGCCAGAGCATACCCGAGCCTCGTGGCGATTCTGGAAAAATTTTGGCAGGGCTCACCGAGGATTGAAGCCGCCCCCTGGATGGGTGCATTGTGGGCACCTGTTTCGCGAAGGGTCTGGTCATGAAAAAACGTGTTGCCTTGGTGCTGGGCTCCGGCGGAGCCAGGGGCTACGCCCATATCGGCGTGATCGAAGAAATCGAACGACGCGGCTATGACATCGCCTGTATTGCCGGCTGTTCGATGGGCGCCGTGGTCGGCGGGATCTATGCCGCCGGTAAGCTGGACGATTACCGAAACTGGATCGAAAGCCTCGACTACCTCGACGTCTTGCGCCTGGTGGACGTGAGCTTTCGCCTGGGCGCGATTCGCGGCGAAAAGGTGTTCGGGCAGATCCGCAAGATCGTCGGCGAAATCACTATCGAAGACCTGCGCATCCCCTACACCGCCGTGGCCACCGACCTCACCAACCAACAGGAAATCTGGTTCCAGGAAGGTTGCCTGCACCAGGCCATGCGCGCCTCGGCAGCGATCCCCAGCCTATTCACGCCGGTGATGCAGGGCAACCGCATGCTGGTGGACGGTGGTTTGCTCAACCCGTTGCCCATCGTGCCGGTGGTGTCGAGTCATTGCGACTTGATCATTGCAGTCAACCTCAACGCCACCAACCAGAAGCACTATCATCTGCCGGTGATCCAGCGCCCGCCGGCCTTCAAAAGCCGCTTTAACAGCCTGGCAAAATCACTCGGCTCGCACCTGCCGTTCCGGCGCAAACAGGCCGAGCAGTTGATGAAGCTCGAGCAGGAAGCCTTGCAGGCCCAGGCTGCCGAGATCAACCCGTGGCTGGAGTCGGCTGAACCCGAATCCCAGCAACCCGCCGCCGCGCCGGAAAAGCCCGGTGCGCCGAAGTCGGCCACGGGCTCGTTCATTATCGACAATGTCGGGCCTGCTTCGCTGCTGGACTTGATCAACCAGAGTTTCGAGGTGATGCAGACGTCATTGGCGCAGTACAAAATCGCCGGTTACCCGCCGGATGTGCTGATCAACGTGCCCAAGCGGGTGTGCCGGTTTTTCGAGTTCTACAAGGCGCCGGAATTGATCGCGCTGGGGCGGGAGATTGCCAGTGATACGCTGGATCGGTATGAGAGTGAGCAGGCCTGAAATTGCGGGTGTCTGAGCGGGCCTCATCGGGGGCAAGCCCCCTCCCACATTTAGGTTTGTGAATACATTCAAAGTGGGGAGGGGGCTTGCCCCCGATGAGGCCGGTTCAGGCACCGCTGAACTCAAGCCCCCAGCAACCGATACCCCACCCCCGCCTCAGTCACGATAAACCTCGGCTGCGTCGGATCATCCGCCAGCTTCTGGCGCAAATGGCCCACCACAATGCGCAGGTAGTGGCTGTCTTCGGTGTGGGTCGGCCCCCAGATATCCTTGAGCAGTTGCTGTTGGGTAATCACCCGCCCCGGATGCCGCGCCAGTTGCGCCAGCACCGCGTACTCCTTGCGGGTCAGTGCCACTTCGGCGCCGTCAAGCAGGACGCGGCGGTAGGCCAGGTCCACGGTCAGCGGGCCGAAACTTAACGCGGCCTCCTGAGCCTCTCCCGTCGGTGCCTGGCGCAGTAGCGCGCGCACACGGGCGAGGAATTCCTGGATGCCGAACGGCTTGGTCACATAGTCGTTGGCGCCACTGTCGAGGGCTTCGACCTTCTGCGCTTCGCTGGCCCGCACCGAGAGTACCAGTACCGGCACCGTCGACCACTCGCGAAACTCGCGCAGCACTTGCTGGCCGTCCATATCCGGCAAGCCCAGGTCCAGCACGAGCAAATCCGGTTTGCTCAAGGCCGCTTGCGCCAGGCCCTCGTTGCCGGTGCCGGCTTCGATCACCTTATAGCCCTGGGAGGCCAGGCTGATGCGCAGGAATTTGCGGATCTGCGGTTCGTCATCAATGACTAGAATCGTCGCGGTCTGGCTCATGGTGTCTCAGTTAAAATCAATTAAAAAAAACCAACCCATGCAGGAGCGAGCTTGCTCGCGAAAAACGACCAGGGCGCCGCGTGCATTCAGCAGGCCATCATTATCGTTAACGGCCTTCGCGAGCAAGCTCGCTCCTACAGGTTTTGCTCCAGGGCAGGTTGTGCCGGCAATGGCAGGAACAAGGTAATACAGGTGCCCCGCCCTTCAATACCGTCGGCCACACTGATGTGCCCACCGTGGGCGCCGACCATGCCCTGGCAGATCGCCAGCCCCAGGCCGGTGCCCTGTCCGCCGCGATCACCGCGCGCAGCGGTGTAGAACATATCGAAGATCTTCGCGCGTTCGTCCTCTGGAATTCCCGGTCCCTCATCGGCGACGGCGAAAAACACTTGGCCGTCCGACACGCCGGCGCTCAACTGCAAGCGGCCCTGGGGCGGCGAAAAGCGCGCGGCGTTTTCCATGACATTGACCAGGGCCTGCTCAATCAACGCCGCATGCACATAGAGCAACGGCAGGTCCGGCGGCACATCGGTATTGACCTGCAAGGGCGCCAGCACGGCGCGCAATCGACCAAGGGCGCTGCCGACGATATCGCCGGGCGACACCCAATCGCGCGCCAGCTTCAGCGCGCCGTGGCCCAGGCGGGTCATGTCCAGCAGGTTCTGGATATAGCGGTCGAGGCGCTCGGCTTCATCGCGAGTGCCTTCAAGCAATTCGCGGCGATCCTCCAAGGGGATCGCCTCGCCCAGCGCCAGCAGGCTGTCGATACTGCCGCGCATGGAGGTCAGCGGCGTGCGCAAATCATGGGAGACGGAGGCGAGCAAGGCGCTGCGCAGTTGTTCGGTTTCACCGTGCAAACGCGCGGACTCCAACTCCTGCGCCAACTGCGCACGCGCCAGCGCCTGGGCCAACGGCTGGCTCAGGGCGGTGAGCAGGCGACGGCGTTGGCCACTCAACGCCATGCCGGCTTTGGCGCTGACGCCCAACAAGCCCAGCGGCCCCTCTTCACCCGACAACGGCCACCACCACCAGCGTCCAAACGGCAAGGTGCCGGTGCCCATGCCTGCCGGCTGGTCGTGCTGCCAGGCCCAGTCGGCGGCGGCACGTTCGGCCTCGGTGAGGGTCATCGGGCCGCCGGTCTCGATCGTCCAACCGCCCTGGCCATCGCGATTGACCAGGCACAGATCCAGGTCACTCCAGCCTTGCAGGTGGTGAGCCGCCGCACTGACAACCGCCTGGCGATCCGTGGCGGCGGTGAGCTTGCGAGACAGGTCGAGCAGCTCGCTGGTTTCTTCCTGAGTATCGCGCAGCGCCTGCAATTGCCGACGCTGGCGTGCGGCCAGGTTGCCGGTGAGCGCCGCCATCAACAGGAAGAACAACAGCGTGAGGACATCCTCTTCACGCTGGATCGCGAAGGAGAAATTCGGCGGGATAAACAGAAAGTCGTAGGTCATGAACGACAACGCCGCGCACACCAACGAAGGTCCCAGGCTGCTGCGCACCGCCACCAGCAGCACCGCGGCGAGAAACACCAGCGAGATATTCGGCAACGGCAGGACGCTGGACACGCCCCACGCCAGGCCCGCCGCGACAAGGGTGGCTACCACGGCCAGGCCGTAGTCGAACCAGCGCAGCCCACGCACCTGCGGCAAGCGCGGCGCTGCAGGGATATCGTCGCTGTCGAGCACGTTGATTTCCAGGCCCCGCGCATTGCGCAGCAAGCGTGCGGCGAGGCCGCCGCCGAACAGACGCCTGCGCCAGCGCATGCGCGACTGCCCCACCAGCACCAGACTGGCGCGGCGCTCGGCGGCATGCTGGATCAACGTTCTGGCCACCTCGCCGGCCCGCAGCAGCACCACCTCACCGCCCAAGCGTTCAGCCAGTTGCTGGGCATTTTGCAGGCGCAGCCGTGACTGTTCATCCCGCGCGCGGCCGTTGTCGACATGCACCAGGCTCCAGGGCAAATGCCGCCGCTGGGCGACCCGGCTGGCATGGCGCACCAGGCGTTCGGCGTGGGCGTCACCATCGACCCCCACCAGCAGACGGCCACGCACCGCCGGCGCCGCTTGGCCGAGCTGGCGGTAACCCTGGGCCAGATCGTCGTCGACATGGGCGGCAGCGGTCTGCATGGCCAGCTCGCGCAGGGCCATCAAATTGGTCTGGGTGAAAAACGCATCGATGGCCGCACGCGCCTGTTCCGGCACATACACCTTGCCGTCGCGCAGGCGCTCGAGCAACTCGCGCGACGGCAAGTCGATCAGCAGCAGTTCGTCGGCCTCTTGCAGCACCCAGTCCGGCAGGGTTTCACGCACCTGCACGCCAGTGATGCCACGCACCTGGTCATTGAGACTTTCCAGGTGCTGGACATTGACGGTGGTGAACACGTTGATGCCGGCCGCCAGCAATTCCTGAATGTCCTGCCAGCGCTTTTCATGACGGCTGCCGGGGGCGTTGCTATGGGCCAGTTCATCGACCAGCACCAGCCTGGGCCTGGCCGCGAGCAGGCCGTCGAGGTCCATTTCTTCAAGCATTACGCCACGGTATTCGCTGCGCAACAGCGGTTGTTGCGCCAAGCCGCTGAGCAAGGCTTCAGTCTCGGCGCGGCCGTGGGTCTCGACCACGCCGGCGATCAACTGTACACCCTGGCGCAGTTGAGTATGGGCAGCCTGGAGCATGGCGTAGGTCTTGCCCACGCCGGGCGCGGCGCCGAGGAAAACTTTGAGCCGGCCACGGCCGTTGCGGGGCAGGTCGGCTAGCAGGGCATCGGCGCGGCCGGAGTCGCTCATGCGCGGGGTTCCTCAGGTGTCTAGGTAATCAGGCTCAATGGATGTCAAATGTGGGAGGGGGCAAGCCCCCTCCCACAAGGGTTCAGAGTTGTTCCAGGGCCATGTTCAGGGCCAGCACGTTTACTACGGGCGGGCCTACCAACGGGCTTTCGATGTGTTCCTCCAGCAACCGCTGCAAGGTCGACACCGGCACCTTTCGTGCGGCCGCCACTCGCGCCAGTTGATAGGCAATTGCCTCGGGTGGCAAGTGTGGATCAAGCCCGCTGCCGGAGGTCGTCAGCGAAGCCAACGGTACAGGCCCCTGGCCAGGCACTGACTGTTTGCCGGCATCCTCGAATATGCGGGTAGCCAAGGCCGGATTGCTTGGGCCCAGGTTACTGGCACTGCTGGACACGGTGGCAAAAGCACCGGCTGACGGGCGCGGGTGAAACCAGCTGTCGCCGGTAAATTCCTGGGCGATCAGGCTGGAGCCGCGCACCTTGCCGCCGGCATCGCGCACCAGGCTGCCGTTGGCCTGGTCGGGGAAGGCCACTTGCGCCACGCCGGTGACTACCAGCGGATAGGCCACGCCGGTGATCAGGGTCATGAGTGCCAGCAGGCTCAGGGCTGGGCGGATGATGTTGGACATTTCAGACTCCTCAGTTCAGTGATGCGGGGACGCGGAGCGTCCGGGGCGGCGGCGTTCCCACGAAGAGCGTGGGAACGATCAGGCTCAAACCAGGTGCAGCGCCGTCAGCAGCATGTCGATTGCCTTGATGCCCACAAAAGGCACCAGCAGCCCACCCAGGCCGTAGATCAGCAGGTTGCGACGCAACAAGGCCGCCGCACTCGCGGCCTGCACGCGCACACCGCGCAGGGCCAGGGGAATCAGCACCACGATGATCAGCGCGTTGAACACGATGGCCGACAGGATCGCGCTCTGCGGGCTTTGCAAGTGCATGACATTGAGCACGCCCAGTTGCGGGTAGATCGCGGCAAACAGCGCCGGCAGGATCGCGAAGTACTTGGCCACGTCGTTGGCGATGGAAAAGGTGGTCAGCGCGCCGCGGGTCACCAGCAACTCCTTGCCGATCTGTACCACGTCCAGCAGCTTGGTCGGATCGCTGTCGAGGTCGACCATGTTGGCGGCTTCACGTGCGGCCTGGGTACCATCGTTCATGGCCATGCCGACGTCGGCCTGGGCCAGTGCCGGCGCGTCGTTGGCGCCGTCGCCGCACATGGCGACCAGGCGGCCGTCGTTCTGTTCATGGCGGATACGCGCCAGTTTCTTCTCCGGCGTGGCTTCAGCCAGTACGTCATCCACGCCCGCTTCAGCGGCAATCGCGGCGGCGGTCAGCGGGTTGTCGCCGGTGACCATCACGGTACGAATGCCCAACGTACGCAGCTCGGCGAAACGCTCGCGGATACCGGGCTTGACCACGTCTTTGAGATGGATCGCACCGAGCAATTTGCCATCGGCGCATACCAGCAACGGCGTGCCGCCACTCTGGGCAATCTTGTCGATTTCCCGCGACAGCGCAGGTAACAGGTCACTGCGTTGCTGGCCGATAAATGCCAGCAGCGAATCCACCGCGCCCTTACGGAAGACGCGGCCCTGGTAGTCGACACCGGACAAGCGGGTTTCAGCGCTGAACGGTACGGCGATCAGTTGGTCGAGTGTCGGCTCGGCCTGGGGGTGCAAGGCGCGCAGGTATTCGACGATGGACTTGCCTTCCGCCGTGTCATCGGCCAGGGAGGCGAACAACGCGCCTTCAGCCACTTCCCGACCACTGACGCCGGGCGCCGCCACCACGGCCGAGCAACGACGGTTGCCGAAGGTGATGGTGCCGGTCTTGTCCAGCAGCAACACGTGCACGTCCCCCGCCGCTTCCACCGCGCGACCGGACTTGGCGATCACGTTCAGACGCACCAGTCGGTCCATGCCGGCGATGCCGATGGCCGAGAGCAAGCCGCCAATGGTCGTGGGAATCAGCGTCACCAGCAGTGCGACCAGAAACACCAGGGGCAGGCTGCCATTGGCGAAATGGGCGAATGGCTGCAGGGTGACCACCACCAGCAGGAAGATCAGGGTGAGGCCGATCAGCAGGATATCCAGCGCGACTTCGTTGGGGGTTTTCTGGCGTTTGGCGCCTTCCACCAGGGCGATCATGCGGTCCAGGGTCGACTCGCCGGGGTTGGCGGTGATGCGGATCAGCAGCCAGTCCGACACCAGGCGGGTGTTGCCGGTGACGGCCGAGCGGTCGCCGCCGGACTCGCGGATCACCGGGGCGGATTCGCCGGTGATCGCCGCTTCGTTGACCGCGGCGATGCCTTCGATCACCTCGCCGTCGCCAGGAATCATTTCGCCTGCGGCGACGCGTACCACATCACCTTTGCGCAGGCTGGTGGCCGGTACCACCTTGAAGCTGCCGTCGGCCTCCTTGCGGCGTGCGCTCAACCCTTCACTGCCAGCCTTGAGGCTGTCGGCGCGGGCCTTGCCACGCCCTTCGGCCAAGGCCTCAGCGAAGTTGGCGAACAACACGGTGAACCACAGCCACACTGCGATTTGCACGGCCACGAAGGTCGGCACGGCGGCGTCGGGCACAAAGCACAGCACGGTGGTGAGGATGGCGGTCAGCTCGACCACCAGCATGACCGGAGAGCGTTGCAGTTGACGTGGATCCAGCTTGACGAACGCCTGGACCAGCGCCGGGCGCCACAACGCAGAGATCGCGGTTTTGGCGGGCTCCTGAGTGCGCGCAGGGGCAGCATTTTTTACAGACATGTTCATTCTCATATCCCCTTGACTTAGAAGCCCATGCTCAGGTGTTCAGCAATCGGGCCCAGCGCCAGTGTCGGCAGAAACGTCAGGCCACCCACCAGCAAAATGGTCACGGTCAACAGCGTCACGAACAACGGGCCGTGGGTCGGGAAGCTGTTCTGGCCAATCGGCGCGGTCTTCTTCATCGCCAGGCTACCGGCCAGGGCCAGTACCGGGAGGATGTAACCGAATCGGCCGATCAACATGCCGAGCCCGAGCATCAGGTTGTGAAACGCGGTGTTGCCGCTGAAACCACCAAACGCCGAACCGTTGTTGGCACTGGCCGAGGTGTAGGCGTAGAGCAACTGGCTGAAGCCGTGGGGGCCAGGGTTGCTGATGGCACCGGCCGGGCCTGGCAGGCTGGCGGCGATGGCACCCAGCACGAGCACACCCACCGGCATGACCAGCAGGGTCACTACCAGCAACTGCACTTCCTTGGCCTGAAGCTTCTTGCCCAGGTATTCCGGGGTGCGGCCGATCATCAGGCCGGCGAGGAACACCGCGATCAACACATTGAGCAACATGCCGTACAGACCGGCACCGACGCCGCCGAAAATCACTTCGCCGACCATCATGTTGACCAGCGCCACCATCCCGCTCAGCGGGCTGAGGCTGTCCTGCATGCCGTTGACCGAACCGTTGGACGCCGCAGTGGTGGTCACCGACCACAGCACGGTGCCCGTAGTGCCGAAGCGCGTCTCCTTGCCTTCCAGCGGCGCGGTCTGCTCCACGGCCGGGTTGTTCAGGGTCGGATTGGGCTGGTACTCGGACCACAGCGAGGTTGCGCCGCCAATCAGGAACAAGGCCAGCATGCACGCCAGAATCGCGCGGCTCTGACGCAGGTCTTTAACGTAATGGCCGAAGGTGAACACCAGGGCGACCGGGATGAGAATGATCGACGCCACTTCGAAGAGGTTGGCCCACGCCGTCGGGTCTTCAAACGGATGCGCCGAGTTCACCCCAAAGAAGCCGCCGCCATTGGTGCCCAGTTGCTTGATCGCAATCTGACTGGCTGCAGGGCCCAGCGGGATGACTTGATCCACACCTTGCAGCGTCACGGCATCAACGTAATGGGCGAAGGTTTGCGGCACACCCTGCCATACCAGGAACAGCGCCAGCACCAGGCATAGCGGCAGCAAGCCGTAGAGGGTGGCGCGGGTCATGTCGACCCAGAAATTACCCAAAGTCGTGGTGGATTTGCGACCGATCCCACGGCAAAGCGCGACCAGGACTGCCAGCCCGGTGGCGGCACTGACGAAGTTCTGCACGGTGAGGCCGACCATCTGGCTGAGGTAGCTCAGGGAGGCTTCGCCGCTGTAGTTCTGCCAGTTGGTATTGGTCATGAAACTGACCGCTGTATTGAACGCCAGCGTCCATTCCTGGCCCGGCAATTTCTGCGGATTGAGTGGGAGATAGTCCTGAAACAACAGGATGGCGAACAGCAGCAAGAAGCCCGCGAGGTTGAACGCAAGCAAGGCCAGCATGTACTTCTGCCAGCTTTGCTCCTGTTGATCGTCCACACCCGAAAGGCGGTAACAGGCTTTCTCCACAGGCCCCAGCACCGGCGTCAGCCACGTGCGCTGGCCTTCCATCACCTTGTAATAGAACCGCCCCAGAAACGGTGCCGGCACCAGTACCACGGCGAAGAAGGCGATGATCAGCCAATAGTCATAACTGTGCATAGCCCGCTCCTAGTTCCGATCCGCGCGTAACAGCGCAACCAGCAGATAAATGAACAGCGCCACGGCCAATAGCAGTGACACCCCGTCCAGAACGCTCATGGAAGTTTCTCCGTTTAACGGCGAGTGCCGCGTGTGGGGCAATTGTCCGCAGGAGGGGTGTAAAGGAGCGAGAGCGAGGCGGGGCACGGGGCGTAAAGATGGCGTAAAGAGTGGCTTTATGCGGGGTTTACAGGGGAATTAGCGGTGGCTGGCCGGGCCTCATCGCGGGCAAGCCCACTCCTACATTGGAATGCGGTCAACTGTGGGAGTCGGGCTTGCCCGCGATAGCGGCGGTTCGGACACGGCTGCACCTGCCTGGTGCAATGATGAGAATTTTCAAACGCCAAACCATCCCCCACACGACAGTTGCAGCGCTTTACGACAATGATTCTCGGGCTGGCATGCCCGCTGCAACACCCTGAATCATTCCAACCGTTCAGGGAACTCCTCACAATGAACACACAACTCAAACCCACCTTGGGCACCCTCCATCTATGGGGCATCGCCGTCGGGCTGGTGATTTCCGGCGAGTACTTCGGCTGGAGCTATGGCTGGGGCGTGGCCGGGACACTGGGCTTTCTGGTGACCTCATTGATGGTCGCCGCGATGTACACCTGCTTCATCTTCAGCTTCACCGAACTGACCACCGCGATTCCCCACGCTGGCGGACCCTTCGCCTACAGCCGCCGCGCCTTCGGTGAAAAAGGCGGCTTGATTGCCGGCCTGGCAACCCTGATCGAATTTGTCTTCGCACCGCCCGCCATCGCCTTGGCCATCGGCGCCTACCTCAATGTGCAGTTTCCGGCGCTGGACCCGAAACACGCCGCCGTCGGCGCCTACATCGTGTTCATGGGCCTGAACATCCTCGGCGTGAAACTCGCCGCCACCTTCGAACTGGTGGTCTGTGTACTCGCCGTCGCCGAACTGCTGGTGTTCATGGGCGTCGTCGCCCCAGCGTTCAGCTTCAGCAACTTCGCCCTGAACGGCTGGGCCGGCTCCGACACCTTCGGTGCCCCGGCGATTGCGGGGATGTTCGCCGCGATCCCCTTCGCCATCTGGTTCTTCCTCGCCATCGAAGGCGCGGCCATGGCTGCCGAAGAAGCGAAAGATCCCAAGCGCACTATTCCAAAAGCCTACATCAGCGGCATCCTCACCCTGGTAATCCTGGCCATGGGCGTGATGTTCTTCGCGGGCGGTGTGGGCGACTGGCGCACCCTGTCAAACATCAACGACCCGCTGCCCCAGGCGATGAAAACCGTGGTAGGCGAAAGCTCCGGCTGGTTGCACATGCTGGTATGGATCGGCCTGTTCGGCCTGGTGGCGAGCTTTCACGGCATCATCCTCGGCTACTCGCGCCAGTTCTTCGCCCTGGCCCGGGCCGGTTACCTGCCGTCCTTCCTGGCCAAGCTGTCGCGGTTCCAGACACCCCACCGCGCCATCATCGCCGGCGGCGTGGTCGGTATCGCGGCCATCTACAGCGACGGCCTGATCAACCTGGGCGGTATGACCCTGACCGCGGCGATGATCACCATGGCCGTGTTCGGCGCCATCGTCATGTACATCATGAGCATGCTCAGCCTGTTCAAACTGCGTAAAACCGAACCTCTGCTGGAACGCACCTTTCGCGCACCGGGCTACCCCGTCGTGCCGGGCATCGCGCTGGTACTGGCCGTGGTGTGCCTGGTGGCGATGGCCTGGTTCAATACGCTGATCGGGCTGATCTTCCTTGGCTTCATGGCCGTGGGCTTCATCTATTTCCAACTGACCGCCCAGGATCGCGCCGATGCCCCGGCCGACGCGATGTTGACCGGGCTATAGGGTTTGCGAGGCAGAACGGGCCTACACTGAACTACTCAGAACGCCCGTAACTCAAAGCAGGTATTACCGTGGGAAAATTCTCCCCCGGCAATCTGTCTCAAGGAGAGCCTTATGCCGTGGTATGCGTGGTTGATTATGGTAGTTGCGATCGGGTCGATCGTCGGTGGGTTGATGATGCTGCGCGACAGCGCCAATAAAGTTGAGCTCACCGACGAACAGCGCAAACGCGTGGCCGAACGCAACGCCCAGGCGGATGCCAAGGATGCGCAGGATCGCTGAACCTTGGGCTACTCCCAAGCCGCCTTGGCAATCTGCAACCCGTGCTGCCCTTTGTAGGCAGCACGCTCGGGCTGGCTCCAGCCTGTAAGCAACCCCTCCTCCAACTGGTAGATTTCGACGCCCAACGGACGACACACCGTCAACGGATCCTGCGCATCCGGCCCCCACATCGGCAGCGACAAATCCCCACCCGGGCACGTCGACAGCGCACACAGCAAATCAATCTCGGCGAAAAACTCCAGGTAATCGCCCTTCTGCGCCGGACAGGCTTTCATAAAGTACATGTCATCGTGATTGAGCCCGGTGCACTGGAAAATATTCAGCACGTCGTGCACATCGAATTCCGTCAGACCGTGGGGCAATACCGCACGGGTCAGGTTCGAATGGCAGTGATGATGAAAGTCCTCACCGGTAAGCATGCGGTTCACATACGGATCGCAGCGCGTGCCAAGCAAATCGTGCAGACGCCCGCCATGCTCATCGATGCCGTAGCCTGCCAGGCTGTCATCGGTAATGGTGACCAACGGCCTCAGGAATGGAAGGTTGGACCACAAGCGGTCGTGGGTGCTGACATGGGCACCTTGAAGTTGCCGGGTGCGGGCTGCCCATAAACGCTCGCGCGGATCATTGGCGTTCCACACGTTGAAGTCGCCGACCTGCGGCCCCACCGGCGTAGTCACACGGAAGACATGCCCCGCCGGCACCTTCCATGCCCTGCCCGTGCGGATCGGTACCTCGAACTGTTCGATCAGGGTGCGCTGGTCCTGGCGATCCCGGATACGTTCGTAGAACGCCGTATCCACCTGCAGCGCCGAGCCTTTGCTGACCTGGTAAGCGGCGGGATAATCTTTGTACATGGGGCAATCCTCCATCAAGGGTGACGGTTGAACAATCGATCATCTTGAGGTAACCACATTTCATGCCAGGGCGTGGCTAAAAACGCACATGATAAAAGGCCGATCAATGATCGGCCTTCCGGGCTACGTCCTTCAGTTGATAACCAGCCTGTCGCGATTCTTTTCCAGCAAGGCCTTGCCAATACCCTTTACTTCCAGCAACTCATCCACCGCTGTGAAGGGGCCATTGCTTTCGCGAAAAGCAACGATCGCTTTTGCCTTGGCCGCGCCGATACCGAATAAATCGCGTCGCAGGGTTTCTGCATCGGCCGCGTTGAGGTTGACCTTGGCGGATTGCTCGGTTTTGGTGATTTGCGCGGAGATGGGGGTTGGAGCTTCAGGTCTGGCGGACGGGGCTGCAGTGGTGGCGACGGAGAGGCTGGCGAGGAAGGCGAAGATAAGCGAGGAAACGTAGGTGTTTTGCATTGGTGACGCTCCATGACATCGGTAAGAGAAAAGCAGCTTTTCCGAAGCTGCTTTTCTAACTTAGGCGATGGTTGGAGGGTGTCAAAAGCGGTTGAGTAACAGGGTGTTAACTCACGGTTCCAGGCGACGTTGCTGATAGATCCAATCGACGATTTCGCCGTCGGGCGCATAGCCACTGACCGTGTCGCGCAGGAGCTGACGGACGCGGGTGTAGTCATCGTCATCAACCGCCGCAAGCAACTCAGAGAGCTTGCCCTTGAGTACTTCCCATGACAGATGATCTTCGTTGGCACTCATGATCATCGGGTGCCGGGTAGCGACGACGTTGTCACCAATCAGCAACTCTTCGTAAAGCTTTTCGCCGGGACGCAGGCCGGAGAATTCGATGGCGATGTCACCATGGGGATTCTTTTCGGAACGCACGCTCAAGCCGGAAAGATGAATCATTTTTTCCGCCAGCTCGACAATCTTCACCGGCTCGCCCATGTCCAGCACAAACACATCACCGCCCAGCCCCATGGAACCTGCCTGGATCACAAGCTGCGCAGCTTCAGGGATCGTCATGAAATAGCGGGTGATCTTGGGGTGGGTAACCGTCAGCGGGCCGCCAGACTTGATCTGTTTGTGAAAGAGCGGAATCACCGAGCCGGAGGAGCCCAGTACATTGCCAAAACGAACCATCGTGAAACGGGTCTTGTTGACGCGTGAGATGTTCGACTTATCACCGAACAGTACGGGAGCCAGTTCATGACTGAGCGCCTGCAGGGTCAGTTCGGCCAGACGCTTGGTACTGCCCATGACATTGGTCGGGCGTACGGCCTTGTCCGTGGAGATCAGAACAAAGTTGGAAACCCCGACCTGAAGCGCGGCCTGGGCAGTGTTCAACGTTCCGATTACGTTATTCAGCACACCTTCGGCGATGTTGTGCTCAACCATCGGTACATGCTTATACGCTGCGGCGTGATAAACCGTATCCACGCGCCAGGTTTTCATCACATCCAGCAGTTTGGACTGATTACGCACGGAACCCAGGATGGGCAACAACTTGACGGGCAGCGACTCACGAACAACGCGTTGCTCAAGTTCCGAAAGGATGCTGTAGAGATTGAACTCACTGTGTTCGAACAACAGCAACGTCGTCGGACGCAACGCCAGGATCTGTCGGCACAGCTCGGAACCGATCGAACCACCCGCGCCAGTGACCAGGACAGTCTGGCCCTTGATGCAGTGTTCCAGGAGCTCGTCTTGAGCAGGCACAGTGTCGCGACCCAGCAAGTCGGCGATGTCGACCTCCTGGATGTCATCTACCTTGACGCGACCACTGGCCAGGTCCATGAACCCCGGAACGCTTCGCACGTGGAGCGGGAAGCCTTCGAGGAAGCCGAGGATTTCCCGGCGACGCCCGCGGTTGGAGGATGGGATGGCCAACAGGATTTCCTGGGCGCCGGTGGTATCGATCATGCGCTGGATATGTTTGGCCTTGTACACCTGCAGACCTGAAATGACTCGGTCAGTAATGCTTTCATCATCATCGATGAACGCAACAGGGCGCATCACCCTGCCCATCCTCAACGCCGCGACCAATTGATTGCCCGCTGCGCCCGCGCCATAAATGGCAACACGCGGCAGACCATCTTCCCGGCTGGTGAACGGAACGTGCTGAGCCGCAGTAAACCAGTCCCCCAGGAAGTATTGGCGCATCGCCAGACGCAGGCCGCCCACCATGATCAGACTGAGCCACCAATAGTTGAAAATAATCGAGCGTGGGACCACATTCTGGTGATTGCTGTACCAATATACGACGACACCGAGAATCAGCGATGAAAGACTGACCGCCTTGATAATCGCAATCAGCGCATCGTTACCGAAATACCGCATCACCGCTCGGTACATACCAAAACGAATGAACAGGGGTATCGCCACAATAGGCGCAGCAATAAATAGCCAAAGGTGAGCGATGATTGGATTAGCCATTTCATCGACGCCCAGACGTACGACGAAAGCAAGCCACAGAGCAGCCCAGACCACCAACACGTCGGTACTGACCTGAATCAGCCGCTTTTTGCGTCGAGGCAAACCGACTAAGAACGCCCGTAACTTATCCATAACCCCTTTGAACACCTCTGTACATTCCAATGCCTAATGCTGCAAAGCCATCCACGGGCTTTTCAGGACCTGCCAATCACCTGCGATAAACTTTACTTCTGCGCCACCATGATCTCGAGCTCGCCGGCATGAAACTTTATCGCCAGCGCGATCAACGGCAGGTAGGCGACAACCAAAGCCCACGTACCATCCCATCCGCTCAAGACTACACCTGCCGCAATAGGTAAAAGCCAAAAAACGTTGATGGCCGCAACTGCCATGGTCACTGGCAAGTGCTTGCCATACTTGCGGGAAGCAAATTGGTAAGCGTGACTGCGATGCGCTTCGTAGACCTTGTCACCCCGCACCAACCGACGAACAAGCGTGCAAGTCGCGTCAACGACGAATACGCCAAGCAAAATCAACCACGCCCAGAAAAAATCCGATTTGACCCAGGCTGCCTGTAGCGAGAAGAACGCCAAGGTAATACCCAGGAAACCGCTACCGGCATCGCCCATGAAAATCTTGGCGGGTGGAAAATTCCAAACCAGAAACGCGCCCACTGCCGCTGCCAGCAATAGAGGTAGCCAGATCATCTGCGGATAGCCGCTCAATACATACAGCAGGCATGCGCCCAGGCAGGCGCAAATAGCTTCTACGCTTGCGATACCGTCGATGCCATCCATGAAATTATAGAGATTGAGCATCCAGACGATATAGACAGCCGCCAACACATTACCGACGAGCCCCAGATCCAGGGTCCATCCAAACATGTTCAGCGGGGCAAGTCCGTTGATCCAGAACAACGCCCATGCCGCTGCTGCAAAATGACCTGCCAGGCGCCAGCGAGCGGCGATGTGTCCATGGTCATCCATAAAGCCCAGGACGGCGATCACCACGCCGGCGCCTCCCGCGGCAACGAGCGAAGGCCACGAGACCAGGTCCAGCCACCCGACCAGCGGAAGTACCGCAAGAAAGGCCAATACAATGGCTACTCCTCCGCCCCTTGGGGTAGGAACAGAATGTGAACTCCGTGCGTTCGGTATATCAATGATGCTTCGAGACAACGCATATCGCCTGAGCACAGCAGTCATGACAAACGAGACAAACGCAACAACCGGAACGATCCACCAATAACTCATGTGTTTTGACTTTCCATATAAGCGGACGCAGTAACCTTGAGTGCGTCATCAACCGACAGCGGAGGCGTCCACCCCAGAAGGGCACGTGTCTTCCCAATATCGACCTGCAAGGAACCGCACAAGCGTTGGGACAGGCTGCGCTTGCCCAGCATGATTGCGGCCGTACTCAGCAACGAGGCTGGAACGGGAAGAAGACGCGCAGGTTTGCCCAGCGCAGACGCCATTTTGCGTAACAAGATAGTGGTGGAAAGATCCTCGCCATCGCTGACCATGAAAATCTGGTTGGCGGCGGCCGGATGACTGATACAGGTAATCGAAAGATCAACCAGGTTATCCAGCGCAACCAGACTGCGCGCGTTATGTATGGCGCCAAAAGGCAACGGCACACCTTTGTGCAGCCAACGCATCATGCTCAGGAAGTTAGCCTTCACACCCGGGCCGTAAACCAGCACCGGACGGATGATCACCACTTCCATTCCCGTTGTTGCAGCCAATTCCAGGAGAGCCTGTTCGGCCTCCATTTTTGATATGCCGTAAGGGTCCGACGGCGCCGGCGGCTGATCGGCGGTATAAGGCGCGCCCAAGACAGTGCCTTCACCGTTGACCTTGATTGAACTCAGGAACACAAAACGTCGCACGCCAGCCTGCGCCGCTTGACGCGCCAAGGCCAGGGTGCCTTGTACATTGACCCGGCGAAACGCTTCAAGCGGATCGGCCTCGGAATCGTTCATCACATGCACACGGGCCGCACAATGTACAACCGCGTCAACCCCCGTTAGAACGGCTGAAAAATCAGCGGTCGACAAGTCATCGAATTGAACCACTTGATCGGCGCCAGCACAGGAAAAACCAGGGGCTCTGACGGCAACCGTGACCTGAACATCTGTACGAGCGGATAACACTTGGACCAACCGGCTACCAACAAATCCAGATGCCCCAGTCACAAATATGCGCACACCAAACTCCTTGTTTAGGATTTAGACCAAACGGTGCGATTAATATAATCGGTATAGCTGTGCACAATGCGCACGACTTTTTTGGAGACCGCGCCCCCCAAATAATCACCTACTACCGACATCACTCGTTCGCCACGTACATGCTGGCTGGTCACGACCCTGACAGCGTTCAGCACACGATCAGTCGTCAGGCCACACATGATAAGCGTGCCTTCATCCATGCCTTCAGGCCGCTCGTGAGCGTTGCGAATCGTCACCGCCGGCAGGTTCAACAAAGATGCTTCTTCAGTGATCGTTCCGCTGTCGGACAGAATGCAAAACGCTTCCATCTGCAACTTGATGTAGTCGAGCAAACCGAACGGTTTGACAAAACGAATCAGTGGGTGGTCAAGCGACTCACCCAATGCCTCAAGGCGCTTGCGCGTTCTTGGGTGTGTGGAGACGATGATGGGCAGCTTGTACTCGTCAGCCAGTGCCTTCAGCGAGCCAATCAGATCCCGAAGATTATCCGGGGTATCTACGTTCTCTTCACGATGCGTGCTGACAATAAAGAAGCCACCGGAGGTCAGCCCTTCGCGAGCCAGTACATCGGACGCCTGGATCTTGGGCATGTAGAAGTCCAGGACTTCTGCCATGTGCGAACCGGTCTTGATGATCGTTTCAGGGCGCACGCCCTCATCGAGCAGATAGCGACGGGCGTGCTCGGTCAGCACCATGTTTATATCGCTGAGGTGGTCGAGAACCTTGCGATTCAACTCCTCGGGCACGCGCTGGTCGAAGCAACGGTTACCCGCTTCCATATGAAAAACCGGGATTTTTCTGCGCTTGGCAGAAATGACAGCCAGGCAGGTATTGGTATCCCCGTAGAGCAGAAGTGCATCGGGCTTTTCCGACTCGAACAGCTCATCCGATTTAGCGATAACCTGAGCAATCGTCTGGGCTGCGGTATCGCCTACGGCGCCCAGGAAATGGTCGGGCTTGCGAATATCCAGGTCATCAAAAAAGACCTGGTTAAGCTCATAGTCATAGTTCTGACCGGAATGCACCAGAATATGGTGGGTCTGTTTATCCAGTTCTGCGATCACGCGGCTCATTTTGATGAGTTCCGGCCGAGTGCCCACCAGCGTCATGACTTTAAGCATTGAGTTGCTCCCGAACAAACTCCAACTTCATCAGCAGCGCTTTAACACCCTCGACATCCAGGCGTTCAGTGTTATGTGACGTATAGTCGTCCAACTCGGAAATATGCGTTTCACCCTCTACGAAATATTTCTCATAGTTCAGGTCGCGATTATCCGCAGGGATCCGGTAGTAACGGCCCATGTCTTCTGCCTTGGCCATTTCCTCACGAGAAATCAACGACTCGTAAAGCTTCTCGCCGTGACGCGTGCCGATCACCTTGATCGAATTCATGCATTTGAACAGTTCTTTGAGCGCTTGAGCCAGATCCTCGACAGTCGATGCCGGCGCCTTTTGTACGAAAATATCGCCTTGCTGGGCATATTCAAATGCATGCAGAACCAGATCAACCGAATCTTCCAGTGACATGAGGAAACGTGTCATATTGGGATCAGTTACGGTCAGCTCACCGCCCTGCTTCAACTGATTGATGAACAGGGGGATCACCGAACCCCGGGAAGCCATGACGTTGCCGTAACGCGTAGAGCAGATCACAGGACCGTTCTGCGGGATCATGCGGGACTTGGCAACGACCAGTTTTTCCGCCATCGCTTTGGAGATGCCCATCGCGTTGATGGGATAGACCGCTTTATCAGTGCTTAGCACCACGACGCGTTCGACATTGTTGGCAATCGCCGCGTTCAGCACGTTTTCGGTGCCCATTACGTTGGTTTTGACAGCCTCCATCGGATAGAACTCGCAAGACGGAACCTGCTTGAGCGCAGCGGCATGGAAGATGTAATTGACGCCGACCATCGCTTGGGAAATGCTGGCATAGTCACGCACATCGCCGATGTAAAACTTTACCTTGTCGTTACCCAGCGCAATGCGCATGTCTTCCTGTTTCTTTTCGTCACGACTGAACACGCGAATTTCTTTGACATCGGTATCGAGAAATCGCTTGAGCACGGTATTGCCAAAAGAACCGGTACCACCGGTAATCATCAAAACTTTGTTATCGAACATCTGTAAAATCTCCTGATTATCGCTGAGCGCGCATAAATTGAATAAGGTCTGGCCAGGCAGGCGGGACGTAGCCTACCGCTTGGCGGAATCGCGTAGAGTCCAGAGACCGGTCAATAGCTAGTTGATCATCTGGCACAATTTCGATTTTCTTTTCATAAATCTTCGCGATTTCATTCAGCAGCGTGAATTTATCAATAGGCTCAGCGGAAACATGATAGAGACCGAACAGCTCCGGATTGGGTATCACGAAGTCGGTGATGATGCGAGCGAGTTCCGACGTCGGCACCCCCGAAAATATCGCCTTCGTAAAACCTTTCACGGCACCTTCCTGAGAAAGAAACCAGTCTACCAGAGAGGCATTGCTGGCCAGCTCATGGCCGATGATTGAGGTACGTAAGGTAATGGCGTGAGGTTGGTCTTGAACTTCACCAATGAACTTCGACTTGCCATACAAGTCGACCGCGTCGGAAAGATCAGATTCCAAATACATGCCCTTCTCACCAGTAAAGACGCAGTCGGTACTGATGTGGACAAGCCGGGCGCCGACAAGCGCGCACAACTTCGAGAGGCGATGCGGCAACATCGAGTTGAGGGGCAACGTCGACAGCGGATCCTTGGCCTGCGCTAGCTGTTTGATCAAGCCCACGCAGTTGATAACGACGTCCGGACGTGCCTGCTCGAAGACACCGACCAATGCCTCATAGTCCAAAACGTCCACGTCCGAATAGAAATTTTCCGCGTACTTTTCATCGAAGTACTTGCGCCCCCCTCTACCCCGCATGGTGCCAAACACACTGTGTGAGGTATGGCTGGCGATGTACTTGAAAACAGCACTTCCGAGCATCCCTGTCACACCCAGCACTAAAATCTTCATATTGGATCTCTATGTATTTTTAATTCGATCTTTAATAATTTCGACCAAGCGGTGGCATTGGCTTTTCATTTCGTAATTATCACAGAAAAACCGATACCCTGCGGCCCCGTAGGCGCTTCTTTTTTCGGGCTCAGTGCGATAAATTTCTTCGATATTATCGGCGAGCGCAGCAGCGTCACCCGCGGGAGAGCAAAGGCCGGCGCCCGCCAACTGCACGACTCTCGCACCCTCGCCATCAAGGGCGGCCAGGATGGGCTTCCCTGCTGCCATATAGGCTTGGACTTTGCTGGGAATGGTCAGGGTGAATATTTCGTCTTTTTTGAGCGTCACGAGCAAGGCTTCACTCTTGGCGAACAATTCCGGCATCGATTCAGATGGCAAACGCCCCACCAATTCCAGGTTGTGCAGCGCATGCAGACGCTTTTGCTCATGCATCCATTCAAGACGGCTACCACTGCCGACCACCACGATCTTGCAACTGAGGTGAGTCAGGGCCTTCGCCGCATCGACGATAGTTTCCAAGGATTGCGCAAATCCAAGATTGCCGGCAAATACGATGCAAAAATTGGAAGCCAACAGCTGATTGATTTCATCAGGTAAAACACTGACGGCGTCTGTTGGCGGCGCGGGTGACAGCCGATAGGAATTGGGATAGTAAACAAGCTTGCTTCTGTCCACGTACTTTTCAGCGGACGATATAAATGCTTCAGACTGTACCAATACGGTATCGGCCTTGGCATATATAAACCGAACCAGCCAACCCACCGCTTTCAGCGCCCAGTGATTCTTTATAAACCCGGTTGCTTTCAGCGTTTCAGGCCACAAATCCTGCACCCAGACCATCAGGTGCGCATTGGTGGAGCGTTTCAATACGATTGCGGGGATCGCAGCCGTAATGGGAGACACCGCGAACACAATGATAGCGTCGAATTTTTTTCCAGCATTTTGCTTTGGAAAATGCTTGATGCCATTAACTACAAATGACAGGTAGTTAAGAACCAGGTTCTTTGCACCCCCTGCATGACGTGGCCTCAAAGGTGCACGGTGAACCTTGATCGAATCCTTGTAAATGTGCTCGCTGCAGGACCCTGCCTGATACCCTTCATAGGTATCGCCGTCCGGGTAATTAGGTTGCCCCGTGAATACTTCGACTGCATGGCCAAGCGACGCCAACTCTTCGACGATATCATTAATGATAAAGCTCTCAGGGTGAAAATACTGAGTAACTATTGCAATATTCAGAGGCATGTCAGCTCACACTATCGAATCTGGACTTGAGCGCTTTAGGCCCCAAAAAAATCACAGACTTAATGAATGACAATATCGCGATCCACCGATTAATTTTAATATTGAAACGGGGGGTGCGATTTGATTTCTCTACAAACTGAGCAGAGGTTTCCAGTATGTCAAAAAGCTTGGCCTTCTTTCTGTGACGCTCGGAAACCTGCATGTACTCGGAAGCGCTCATCGCGTGCAGCATCGCAATGGTATCAAAAATCCCCACCCGGTTGGTGGTGGCGGACTCTTCGTTATAGGAATAGCCTGCAACGTCCGAAAACAGCCCACACGTGAGGGGTTTCTCTATCGATTCGATGCCAACGACAGAGGGAATGCCAGCTGCCGAGGCCTCGATAATCGTCGTCCCTGACCCTACAAAGCAAAACGCTCCATCCAGGATAGAAGGCAGTTCGGCGTAATCTACCTCACCACAAAAATGCACATGAGCTTCAACGCCGTGCGACTCGGCCAAGGCCATCAGCGCGTTGCGCTCAGGCCCATCCCCATAGATGAAGTATTCAAAATCGGCAAACTTTCGAAGCTCAGCCAGTTGCGAAATGACATGCCGATTATAGATCTTGAAGTCAACCAGACGACCGACGGACACTATACGCAGGGACGATTGGAGCGGCCGGCGAGCACTGTAGCTTTCAAAAGAAATGCCCAGAGGTAAAATATCAAGGCTCGACACATCGGAATCGCTAAATTCCGCTGCCATTTCAGCCGTTCTTTCGTTAGGAAACAACGTGAGCTGAACGTTGCGATCATACAGCTCCAACATTTTTTTTCTGAAATAGATATCGCGGCCGCGCCACCAACCTATTTCCTTGGAATGATAAATACCTACACTGACCGATTTGAAATTCAACTGCTTTCTATTTAAATAAACATAGGCCAACGTCAGCACATCCACGACATGAACAATGTCGTAACATGTTGCATCTGTTTTTGCCGGCAGCAGTGCATTGATCCAACTGGACGCAGACAGGAATGGAACATGCTCGACAATATTGATTGTCGCGTGCTGGGAAAGCTCGGTAAACAGCCCCTGATCATACTTATCGGACAGTAAAGTCACCGTAATGGAGTGCCCGGACAGCTTGAGATATTTGGCCAGCCTGACCACGTATGTCTCGACCCCGCCAATAGCGAGCCCTCCCATTACAAATAATATGCTTTTCATATACCCACCCACAACCTATAAGAAATCGAAGAACACTTCAGAACCACCTGACCACCCAGAGTTGCTATTGAGGTTCAGGTACAAGGTCGCAAAGGTATAAGCAGCTACTAACAAGAAACCTAGTTTTTTGCCACACACCTGCACAGCGATCATGGGGATCAGCACGTATTCAAACATCGAAATACTTGCGTAGCCCCGACCCGCCAGGATAGCGAAGTCGCCCAGCACAATGCGCAAAAAGGCTGCACAATAAAAAACACAGAAAATCAGATTGAAACTTTGATATCGACTTTCCAGCTTCTTCCAGCATACAAGACCGGCGATGATCACCAGCAAATTCTTGATATTCACCATATCAAAAAGCGGCAGGGCATAGCTGTACATATCCGCATTGAGGTAGAGTTCGATTTTATCACCCACAAAACCGAAAATTGCCATCTGACGCAGCACGGACTTAAAGTCGATAGTTGCAGAGATCAGTATCAGAACGGCGCTGACAAAAAGATATAAGCTGCGTTTCGGCCGAAAAATGAACAAACCCACTGGCACAATAAAAAACACCGAAGACACATGAACTAACGTCGCTGCTACGATCAGCGCCGCCATCATCTTATACTTCTTCTGATCTAAGTAGGTTGCTGCAACGAATAGCAATCCAGAGGCGAGGCCCAAACGTATCGCATTGAGTTCTTTGGCCAAGTAAAAATGTGTAAAGTAAACCAGAACCGCCAGTGCAAAGTAAGGAGAAAAATATCTTATGCTGCGCACATTCAATGTAACCGCAACTAAAGAGCTAAAGCCGAATAGCACTGCCGAGTTTTTTCCGAGTGCCGCCAATACAGACAGGAACATGAAAAAACCAAACTCGACATTGAAAGTAGCGTAGCTATAATCGCAATATACATTCTGGCAGTCCAACACCGACGGTATCTGATACAGCATCTCGAGGTACGCGGCATCATCGCTGCCAACTCCCACCGCCCTGAACGTGGCCAGAAAAATAAGCGGAATAGCCATCAGCACAGAAACAACTACCGCTGGTAATTTTCTATCACTTAAGGTATCGAATGCCGCAACCAGCACTAAAAACCCATATGCCAGATACAGCGGGAGAGTGAATTCCAGTTCCATTATCTTCGCGCCCAGCAGACAAAGCCGATGACACACATGACAAAAAATATGATGTACGCCACCATATAAGAGTACATCACGCCGTAGATACCACCGATACTTTTTCCAAGCGAAAAAGTGAGCCCAACAAAAAGTAGCGCTTGAACAATTTCAGACAATATAT
Organism: Pseudomonas orientalis; assembly: GCF_001439815.1. GTDB lineage: Bacteria > Pseudomonadota > Gammaproteobacteria > Pseudomonadales > Pseudomonadaceae > Aquipseudomonas > Aquipseudomonas orientalis. Next base: position 240,883 of record NZ_JYLM01000003.1, read on the forward strand.
ATAACTTGGTCGCCGCCTTGGCCACTGCCACGAATCCGATCACGTAAGCTGAAACCTTGAAAAAATCACCTACCAGTTGAAAAATTATGTAATTTTCAAGCTCATTAAATTCGGAAGATAGCAGCAGTGGGATAAAGAAGTGCCGACCAAAATAAAGCACGCTTCCGCCGATAATAAAGCCGCCCATTACCAGCAGCATGAATTTGACGACCTGAAGTGTTATCGCTTTCTTCTCTCGTGTTGCCGAAATGAGCGGCATATAGTAGGAAGCCAGGAACACACTAAAAAAACCAATATAAGCGCTGGAGAGCTTTATGCTCCCCTGCCATATACCTGCCTCACTGTACCCCACCTGGGTAATCAGCGATTCCCTGATGACTATCTCTACAACAGGAAACATGACCGCACTGACCAGTAACATCAACCCGAATCTGGCAAAACCTTTTCCTATGCCGACATCAAACTTTCGCCACTTGATCATCCTGAACAGAGGCATGCTTTTAACAAAAAACAGAGAAACAATGAGCGGCATGACAAAGATCGCAAGCATTGCAATCGCCGCACCTGGCATTTGATAGCTTGAAATCAAAAACCATATCAAGGGGAGCGCGAGGATATTTGAAACAACCTGCACCACCGCATTGACATTCAGTTTACCGAGCCCGTTAAAGAAACCGGAAAATAGAATATTGAACGCGAACGCTACCTGCGCGATTGCAAGGCACAGGATCACCCAGTAAAAACGAGGTTCTCCAAATACCAAAATCGATATCTTCTCAGCAAATGAAAACAAGGCCACCAAGACAAGTAAGGAGGCCCCTGAGGCATAGAATACCGAGGTGGAAAATAGCCTATATAGTTTGAACTTACTGTCCTTGAACTCGGCTACATATTTGATGACACCATGGCCTAATCCTCCCCCTGCCAACAAAACCGCAATGGAGACCAAGCTCATAAAGTGCCCCAATTTCCCGAGGCCATCTGCACCCAAATACAAAGCAATCAGCTTAAGAATGCAGAAACCTACCAGGATTTTTGATGCTTGGGCGGCGCTCGTAAAAAAAGCGCCCGCCAGCAGTCCCGCCCCTTTTTCTTTTAATTTACCGACCGGCGGCATTAACTGCACCTATAACAGAATCAATGACGTGCTGAATTTCAACGTCTGACATCCCGTACCAGATCGGCAGACGGAGAAGACGCTCACTTTCCCTGGTGGTAAAGCGATCTTCGCCATTAAAACGTCCCAGCAGAATACCCGCCGGAGCGCTGTGCAGGGGCACATAATGAAAAACCCCACCCACGCCTGATGCGTTCAGATGCTTCAGCACTGCTGTACGGGCTACAATGTCTTTAACCTTAATATAAAACATGTGTGCATTGGCTACACAGTCTTCGGGAACTGACGGCGTTTCGATCAGCCCGGCATCGACCAGGTCTTTAAAAGCGGCATTGTAGCGATTCCAGATTTTGCATCGGAATTCGTTGATCGCGTCCGCCCGTTCCAATTGCCCGAACAGGTAGGCCGCCTGAAGTTCACCAGGCAGGTAGCTGCTGCCGATATCCACCCAGGTGTATTTATCAATCATCCCTCTGAAAAACTGGCTACGGTTAGTGCCTTTTTCACGGATAATTTCAGCGCGCCCAATAAAACGCTCATCATTAATGAGCAGCAAGCCACCTTCGCCGCCACTGGTATAGTTTTTTGTTTCATGAAAACTGTAGGCAGCTAAATGACCGATAGTGCCTAACTTACGTCCTTTATAGGTGGACATCATGCCCTGTGCCGCGTCCTCGACAACAAACAACTTGTGTCGCTGCGCGATGTCCATGATGGTGTCCATTTCACATGCTACGCCTGCGTAATGAACCGGCACTATGACCTTGGTTTTTGCAGTAATGGCCGCTTCGATCAGGGTTTCATCAATATTCATCGTGTCCGGACGAATATCAACAAATACAATTTTTGCACCGCGAAGTACAAAGGCATTGGCTGTACTTACGAATGTATAGCTGGGCATGATCACTTCATCGCCCGGCTGTATATCAACCAATATTGCCGCCATTTCAAGCGCTTGGGTGCAAGACGGGGTCAATAATGCCTTTTGGCACGAAAACGTTTCTTCGAACCAGCGCTGGCAACTTATAGTAAAGTCCCCATCACCTGACATTTTCGCGCTGCGCATGGCACGGGTGACATATTGATCCTCATTACCGGTATAAGGCGGCTTATTAAAGGGAACTTTCATCGAACTCACCATAAAATTCTTTTTCTAGTTTAAGTAAATCTTTCTTACGTTCTTTGACACGCTTTGCGGGTATGCCTGCATAGACACCCCAGGCGTCAGTAGGTTTAGTAACAAGCGCCATCGCGCCTACGGCGCACCCTTCAGCCAGTGTCACACCTGGAAAAATGACAGCGCCAGCGCCTACAATTACGTGCCTATGCACGTGCACCGCAGAAAACAACTCGTTCTTGAATTTTTTTGGAATTAAAGAGTTTGTTAACGTTTCGCCGCTGTAATCATCCGATTGGGAAAATATCTTGACGCCGTACGCCAACGTACAAAAATCCTCAAATACGATACCCGGCGTTCCACCCGCGATAAGGCACATAGGTGTTATATGATTGAAGCGGCCGAATTTAATCTTGCCTGAAATGACACAAAAATCGTCAATTCGCGAATAATCGCCTATCTCGATTTGATCAGCATTATAAATGCTCGCTCGATCACTGATTTTCACATCTTTGCCGAGCTTCTTAAAACCGGCCTGAGCCAGTTGCTCGGTTGATAAATACGCCATAATTCTCTCCACACCTAGCCGATACTGTCAGCAACCTTACTCGCGGATCTGCAGCTGGACGCTGCTGACAGATGCATCAAAATGTATAAGCAATTTTAAACTTGTTTTTCCTGGCGCAATAGCATAATTGCCTGCAGCTACCCAACAAATCGGGCAAACCCCAGTCCCAGTACAGACAGAGGGCCACTGGCCATCACTTAACACAACGGTGGAGAGCATTTTTGCAGGCACCAGCTAGCAAGGTGCGCTCCAGCAGCCACCTCTACGCAAGCTTCTTGGAGCGAAAAAAACTGGAGAAGAGCGCGAAGGCAATGCCGAGAACCAAACCCGCAACAATACCGGCGATGATGATTAGCGTCTTCTTGGGTTTTATGGCACTCAGCGGTTCCATAGCGGCGCGATCGATGGCAACTAACTTTATGCGACTCATATCGATATTCAGATTACGCAAACGAGCCATTTCTGCCCTTAGCGGCTCAACACCGGCCAAAAAGATATCTTCGTTTTCTCGGCGATTGAGTACTTCAACTTGACGATTGGATTGAAGCAGCTGCAGCTCTTTGGCAATTTGGGCGATACGCGCCTCAGCGAAGTCATCTGAGTTTCGTTGATTGAGCGCTCGCTTTTCGGCTTCAAGCGCCTCTACCCCCATGAAATAAAGAGGTATCTGCTGGTTGTTCACTTCAGTACGCATTACGCTGTTCGAGCTCACGCGTTCAGCGTCTCCCAACGAAGAAGGTGTCGTCGGCTTGTTAATTCCCAGAGATTTAGCGATACCGATAGCCTCAGCCAATTGCGCCATGCGATCGGTGCGCAACGTTTTCAGCTGGGCTCTTAGTGCCTTCAATTCATCCAACAATTGCGCACGCTTCAGATTGTCGGCTTCAAGCAATGAAGCTATTTTCGCTTCCTTGTCGGTTTCATAACTTGCGCGCGCAGCATTAAACTTACCGGTGATTTCGTTAATTCTGTTTTTGACAATAACATCCATATCGGCAGCTATTTGCTTACGCTCGCTCGCAATAGCATACTGAACAAAGTCATTGAGAATTTTTACGCCATCAACGCCTCGTGGATAATTCATCTCGAGTTTAATGTATGCGCTGAGTGACTCAGCTTTCTTCAAATCAGGCACTATCAAACTGATCGAATTACGATTGAACTCCTCAAAACTCTGCTCAAGCGTACGTCCTGGACGCTCAAACTCGCTAAACAGTTGCTGATTAGCCCTGAAAAAATTCAAGCGAGTTTCATAGGATTCAAGGGAAGCTCCAACTTTCAGAAGCGCCTCACTGGGTGGCAACTTGTAAACTTCCGAACGATTCAAGGCATCCAATTCATTGATTGCGGCGGGCCGTAGCACACTGCTCACTTGATATTCAGGAGTCGCCAGGAATGCATACGCCGCTGCGAGCAGCGCAACGCCGGAGGTGGTTATCAAGACTATTTTTTTCTGTCGCCAGACGACTTGAAATAGCGCAAAGAGATCGACTTCACCAGTCGAGGGCACAGGAGGGGCGCGGAAGCTACTACTCACAACAAAAACCTGCCTTCAATGAGAAACTGCGGGCTCGTTATGCAGACTATCTTGCGTGATTTTTCCATCAACCGCCCAACAAAGCCCAGCTTCGCTGCCTGGCCTTGAGCGCACAAAATGACTGTTCTCGAGAATACGTTGCATTTTGCCATCTCTTCGCTACATTGCAAGACTTGACAAGTCAATGAGACGCTTCCCGTCTACGCGTAGGATACTTCCGTCGAGCTGGCACCGCGCAGCCCTTACCCCTTAAACACTGTCATTATCAATAATAAAAAATAGATTCGACCCTGAGCTGCTGCCGGAAAAAGCTGGGCTTCTAAATTCTGATATTCATTTATCGGTGTACATCAGCGGTTGCTACGTAAAAAAGTGCTCAGACTGATCCGACAAACGGCGCACCACGCCGCCCGGACAATCTCGCCCATTTGCACGGCCCGGCTCCAGATCACGTTGCCGGTATCTTCTTTCGGCCCTGGCCAGGCTTGAAAAGGAGAAACAGTAACGGGCCGAGTAACATTCCGAGTATCAATGCCAACGTAACGAATACTGAAACCGGCAGAGTGCCGAAAGACCACCCCAAGAAGGAAAGCGAGGCTGGCTGTTGGTTTTCAAGCACAAAGCCTACAATTCCAAGAGCAACGATAGAAGCAATGATGACAGTAAAAATACGCTTGAACTGACGCATAACAGACTCCTGGCAATCAGACGCTCTCTTCCTCATCTTCATTCACCCGGTCGCGTAACTCCTTACCAGGCTTGAAGTGAGGTACGAACTTACCGTCGAGACTGACAGACTGGCCAGTCTTGGGGTTACGCCCTACCCGCGGTGCGCGGTAATGCAGCGAAAAGCTGCCGAAGCCGCGAATTTCTATACGATCGCCAGTGGCCAGGCACTGAGACATTTGCTCAAGCATAGTCTTGATAGCCAGCTCGACATCCTTGGATGAGAGCAGCCCTTGATGGGTGACAATTCGTTCGATCAACTCCGACTTCGTCATATTTTTCCCTTCTTTTTCAAGCAGCTAGGAAAATCGCTTCGAAGGTTTTAGCATGACCTGAGGATTTTGAACAGCCCATGTACCAACTTATCTGCCTGTCTACTCCAAGACAGCCAGAAACGTCCAAGTCATCAATTACAGATAACCAACATCGTGCGCGTAAGCGCGCCAGCCGGGTTCCAGCCGAACGGATAGTCTTCGACGTCATCCTTTGCTTCACTGGACCGGGCGATGACCTTGTAACCCCGCGACTTGCATTCACGCATCGCACGCGCTTCGCACTTTTCCCATTTGTTTCCCAAGCCCGAGCAGTCGATCTCGGTGCCGCTGCCGCCCCGCGTCGCATGAGTCTTGGCGCTGGTAGCTGAACAGCCTGCAAGCGTCAGCACTGTCAGCATTACAATAAACCTGTTCATTCAACCCCTTATTGAATCAGCAATGTCGAGCAGTTAAAGACTATAGCCAATTGTGACTCTGGGACGAGCGCGTTAGTTCTTAGTATTTGATTCACTTGATTTCAGTGACCGGTAAAGCAGCCATCAGCCGCTGTCGTCGCTCTACATCATTCACACAACGCTTCGCGAAATGCCCTGTTCGAGGGGCCTCCCCCCGGCTACATGCTCCGATGCCCTGCGATTCGCCCACTCAGCGGCTAAACCCAACGCACCTACGGTTGACTATAGACAGTCGCAAGCCGCGCTACTTGCAAATGGCATTGACCATGGATGCCCAGGCACCACGTAACCTTGGAAAGATCACAGCTCAGCGACGAGGCTGATGCTATCGCGTCGCTAGCGCATAAGATGAAGCCAGCAAAAAGCGCATCACCATCGCCCAACAGGTATAATTACGTTAAGTTGATCCGATCCGCATTTTTTTACAACGAAAGCCAAAGGGATGCAGCAGCAATGACGTTATTTAAACCTGCTAAACCAATCAAAAAAAATAGCAGGGTGCACGATAGATGGATTTTCGATACGCCGCATTCAAAGCGCCTCGCAAACTTAGTGGCCTATGGAATACTCCTGGGAATTTGCGTTATTCTATTTGAGCCTCTTATCAGCACTCTGTCGACGAACGCATTCGATTATGTTGCTCATTTGAAGTGGGCAAGCGATATGGAGAACGGTCAAAAATTGATACTGCCTCACCCGCTGTATCACCTGCTCACTATATTCACTAAAAAAGCACTTGGCATCAGCTATCCCCAATCCTCAACAGTGGTCATAGTGCTTTCAATATTTTTCCTCGCGATTTTAAATTACAACATCCTGAAAACTAATACGTCCGCGCTGGTCGCCGTAGTTTTCTCAGTGTGTTTGCTCGTCATAACGCCCTTACAACTATTCTTCGCTATTGATCAGCACCTTTACTTCGGTTACATAGGAATAAGCATTTATCACAGCCCTACCATGCTGCTGCTCAAGCCTTTGTCTGTCCTGGCGTTCTGCTATGCACTCAAGTCAGTAGACGATCCACAGCACAACACACTGTCCAACGGCTTCGCCCTCGCGCTTGCTTTATTCCTCAGCGGAATTTCAAAGCCTAATTTCTTGATGATCGTACTCCCTGCCTTTGTACTTTTCCTGCTGATCACCCACCGGCTCAAGGCAACACTTACGAACAAGTATGTCTATCTCGCGTTTTTTCTCCCTATCATCACTTTACTAAGCCTGCAGTTTTTTCAAACGTTTTTCTTTCAGGACCTTTCACAAGCCACCGGCGCTGCTGAAAGCCATATTGTTGTTCTACCGTTCGAGACCATGGCTCATTATTCGAGCTTCTTACTTCCCAAGCTCATTTTATCGATCGCGTTCCCGCTGCTGACCTTTTTCCTCTACCCAAGAGATTTCATACAAGATAAAGCTGTCGTTTTTTCCTGCTGCTGCCTTCTGATGGGGTTGGTGCTGACCTACTTTTTCGCAGAAAGCGGATCGAGAATGTACGATGGAAACTTCTGGTGGAGCGGACAGATGGGGCTCTATCTGGTATTCCTGTTCTCCGTCGCTTTTTTATTTAAAAACAGACAACATCTGACGGTTCGTAAAACAGACAAAATAAAGTACTCCCTCTGCCTGATGATGTTTCTCTTGCATGTCTTTTTTGGAATATTCTTTTATAAACAAGAGCTTTTTTTCAACGCGAAATTTTGGTAAAAAATTTGCCTGCCCCCCCCCTTTAAACCAACAAGACCAAATATTATGCCAGCAAAATTGACATCACCTCATATCTCGGTAGTCGTTCCGGTTTACAAAGCGGAAAACTCACTTGAGGAGCTTTACTTACGCCTAAGGTCCTCTCTCGAGGAAATCTCGTACGATTTCGAAATCGTGTTGATTGAAGACTGCGGGGGTGATCGCTCATGGCAAATTATAGAACGCCTCGCCGACGCGGATCCTAGAGTGCGTGGCGTTCAGCTGAGCCGGAACTTTGGCCAGCACTATGGAATCACGGCAGGCCTGGATGCTTGCCGTGGTCAGTGGGTCGTTGTGATGGATTGCGATCTCCAGGATCGCCCTGAAGAGATCCCTCGCCTCTATGCCAAGGCTCAGGAAGGTTACGATATCGTTCTAGCCTTGAGAGGCAAACGAAGTGATCCGCTACTTAAGAGGGCGACCTCTTGGCTGTTCTATAAGACGTTCAGCTATCTGGCTGACTTTGAATATAATGGCGACAGTGGAAACTTTCGTATCATTTCGCGAAAAGTAGTAGATAACGTCTGCCAAATGCGTGAGCAACTTCGCTTTTTTGGTGCACTGGTTCATTGGACAGGCTTCTCCAGCACAGGAATTGAAATCTCGCATGCGGAACGCTTGGACGGAAAAAGCACCTATACGTTTTCAAAGCTCTGGAACCTAGCGATGGAAACAATAATTGCGTATTCAGATAAACCACTTCGACTTGCGGTAAAGCTAGGCTTCACCATGGCGGCATTGGCATTTATCTACGGGGCCTACCTCATTTTCACCACTATGCTACACGGAGCTGTTGTACAAGGCTGGACAAGCCTCATGGTTTCGACTTTCTTTATTGGCGGCATTGTCATTTCAATCCAGGGCATTGTTGGCATATATGTCGGTAAAACATTTGACCAGACCAAAAACCGCCCGCTATATATCATAGGGCGAAAAACATACGATTTACCTGAAGGCGCATTTGGTACACCTACACAAAAATCTCGATCTACCTTAAGCATCGAAGAAGAATGAAGACCAAAATGAGTTTTTTTGCCTCACCCGCTTTTTTACAACTGGTACGTTATGGGATTGTTGGCCTGACTAATAATGCCCTGCTTTACTTGGGCTATTTATTACTCGTGTATTGCGGGAGTGGCGAAAAGCTAGCGATGACGTTAATTTATATGATCGGCGTCCTCACTAGTTATACGTTCAATTATAAATGGACATTCTCTCAAAGAAAGAATCGAGCCGCCTTAATTCGATACATACAGATGCATTTAACCGGATACTTCATAAACCTTATACTTCTATATATATTCGTCGACAGGTTACTTTACCCTCATCAAATTGTTCAAATTTTCGCAATCATAGTTGTCGCGTTTTTTGGATTTTTCACATGCAAGTATTTTGTCTTTCGCGACAGATCAGCTCACTAATAAATCTACCTTCAAACAAAAGCAGTAGCACTACTTACTGAATCACAGCCCATATGAGTCAAGCGTTATTCCGACCATGGCTTGGGCTACAAGGTTAAAATCTGCAAGACTCATCAGGCCGAACAACAGGCATAAAAAAGGGCGACCGAAGTCGCCCTTTTTACAGCTTTACAGAACTTAGTTCTGCTTAGCCATTGCTTCGCGCAGCAGGGAGGCCATGGTGGTCTCGCCAGTTGCAGCAGCCGGAGTTTCTTTCAGGCTCTGGATAGCTTCTTTCTCTTCCACTTCATCTTTCGACTTGATGGAGAGTTGGATTACGCGGCTCTTGCGGTCAACGCTGATGATCTTAGCTTCTACTTCCTGGCCTTCTTTCAGAACGTTGCGCGCGTCTTCAACGCGGTCACGGCTGATTTCGGAGGCTTTCAGAGTCGCTTCGATATCGTCGGCCAGAGTGATGATGGCGCCTTTGGCGTCAACTTCTTTCACTGTACCTTTAACGATGGCGCCTTTGTCGTTCTCTTGTACGTACTCGGAGAACGGATCGCTTTCCAGTTGCTTGATGCCCAGGGAGATGCGCTCGCGCTCTGGGTCAACCGACAGGATAACGGTGTCCAGCTCGTCGCCCTTCTTGAAACGACGAACAGCTTCTTCGCCAACTTCGTTCCAGGAGATGTCGGACAGGTGAACCAGGCCGTCGATGCCGCCGTCCAGACCAATGAAGATACCGAAATCGGTGATCGACTTGATGGTGCCGGAGATTTTATCGCCCTTGTTGAACTGGCCAGAGAAATCTTCCCATGGGTTAGATTTGCACTGCTTGATGCCCAGGGAGATACGACGACGCTCTTCGTCGATGTCCAGAACCATAACTTCCACTTCGTCGCCGACTTGTACGACTTTCGAAGGGTGGATGTTCTTGTTGGTCCAGTCCATTTCGGAAACGTGTACCAGGCCTTCAACGCCCTCTTCCAGCTCAGCGAAGCAGCCGTAATCGGTCAGGTTGGTAACACGCGCGGTCACGCGAGTGCCTTCTGGGTAACGGGCTTTGATAGCGACCCATGGATCTTCACCCAGTTGCTTCAGGCCCAGGGAAACACGGTTGCGTTCGCGATCGTATTTCAGAACCTTGACATCGATCTCGTCGCCAACGTTGACGATTTCGGAAGGATGCTTGATACGCTTCCAAGCCATGTCGGTAATGTGCAGCAGGCCATCGACGCCACCCAGATCGACGAATGCGCCGTAATCGGTGAGGTTCTTGACGATACCTTTGACTTGTTGGCCTTCCTGCAGGGATTCCAGCAGAGCTTCACGCTCGGCGGAGTTCTCTGCTTCCAGGACGCTGCGACGGGAAACGACAACGTTGTTGCGCTTCTGGTCGAGCTTGATGACCTTGAATTCGAGTTCCTTGCCTTCCAGGTGCGTGGTGTCGCGCACAGGACGAACGTCGACCAAAGAACCTGGCAGGAACGCACGGATGCCGTTAACGTCGACAGTGAAGCCGCCTTTAACCTTACCGTTGATAACGCCCTTGACCACTTCTTCAGCTGCGAAGGCTGCTTCGAGAACAATCCAGCATTCAGCGCGCTTGGCTTTTTCACGGGACAGCTTGGTTTCACCGAAACCGTCTTCAACCGAGTCCAGAGCAACGTGAACTTCGTCACCGACATTGATTGTCAGATCACCAGCATCGTTGTAGAACTGTTCCAGCGGGATCAGAGCTTCAGACTTCAGACCAGCGTGAACGGTTACCCAGCGAGCCTGGTAATCGATATCAACGATAACACCGGTGATGATGGAGCCTGCCTGAAGGTTCAGGGTTTTTAGGCTTTCTTCAAAGAGTTCCGCAAAGCTTTCGCTCATTTTAATTCCTGTTGATAAGGGCGAAGAATACGCCCATCTCCACACCCCAGACGGTATGGGTCAGTTTCAATTAGAAGAAGCACCACAGGACTATGACTGGTCCCCTGCGGCCTTCTTGGTCACCCGGCGATATCGCGAATGGCGATCTCGCTCATGATGCGTTCCAGCACCTGCTCGATGGACAACTCCGTGGAATCCAGCTGTATGGCGTCAGCCGCCGGCTTGAGCGGGGCTACCGCACGCTGGGTATCACGCTCATCGCGTGCACGGATCTCATCTAGCAGACTCGACAGACTAACACCATCGACTTTGCCCTTCAACTGCAAGTAACGGCGGCGCGCCCGCTCCTCGGCGCTGGCGGTCAGGAAAATCTTCAGCGGCGCCTCTGGAAACACTACCGTGCCCATGTCCCGGCCGTCGGCCACCAGGCCCGGCGGCTCCTGAAATGCGCGCTGGCGTTGCAGCAAAGCATCGCGCACCGCCGGCAGCGCGGCGACCTGGGAGGCCCAGGAGCCGACCTGCTCGTTACGCAGGTCATCGGTCACATCGTCGCCTTCGAGGATGATGCGCTGGGGATGACCTTCCGTCGCGCCGACGAACTGGACGTCAAGGTGCGCCGCCAGCAGCTTCAGGGATTCTTCGTTGGTCAGGTCGACGCCATGGTTACGCGCCGCAAACGCCAGCAAACGGTACAGCGCGCCGGAATCCAGCAGGCACCAGCCCAGGCGCTTGGCCAGGATGCCGGCAATCGTGCCTTTGCCCGAGCCGCTTGGCCCGTCGATGGTAATCACCGGTGCTTTGATATTCACAATTGAGCCTCTTGGGCAACACGGATGCCGACTTGGGCACACAGTGTAAGAAAGTTCGGAAAAGACGTAGCAACATTGGCACAGTCATGGATACGAATCGGCGCCGCAGCCCGCAGGGAAGCCACGCTGAAGGCCATGGCGATCCGGTGATCACCCTGGGCATGCACATCACCCCCGCCCATCCGGCCACCGTCAATGATAATCCCATCGGGCGTCGGTTCACACTTGACCCCCAATGTCAGCAGACCATCGGCCATCACCTGGATACGGTCGGATTCCTTCACGCGCAGCTCTTGAGCCCCGCGCAATACGGTGCGGCCTTCGGCACAGGCCGCCGCGACGAACAGCACCGGGAATTCATCGATGGCCAGCGGCACCAGGGCCTCGGGAATCTCGATGCCCTTCAACGCCGCCGCCCGCACGCGCAGGTCTGCCACGGGCTCGCCGCCGACTTCGCGTGGGTTTTGCAGAGTGATATCCGCGCCCATCAGCCGCAGGATGTCGATCACCCCGGTTCGTGTCGGGTTGACGCCAACGTGCTCGAGCAACAGCTCGGAACCCTCGGCAATCGAAGCCGCCACCAGGAAGAACGCCGCCGAGGAAATATCCCCCGGCACTTCTATATGGGTAGCCGTCAAAGCGTGGCCCGACGCCAGGGAAGCTGTCGCGCCCTCCACCGCCACCGGGTAGCCGAAGCCGCGCAACATGCGCTCGGTATGGTCGCGGGTTGGAGCAGGCTCGGTCACCGATGTCTTGCCTTCGGCGTAGAGCCCTGCCAGCAACAGGCTGGATTTGACCTGGGCGCTGGCCATCGGCATCGCGTAAGCCAGGCCTTTCAGCGACTGGCCACCGCGAATGGTCAGCGGCGGGCGCCCGTCCGGCCCGGTCTCGATCACCGCGCCCATGTCCCGCAGCGGCTTGGCCACGCGATTCATCGGGCGCTTGGACAAGGAGGCATCGCCGGTCAAGACGCTGTCGAAACGCTGCGCCGCCAGCAGGCCGGACAGCAGGCGCATGGAGGTGCCGGAGTTACCCAGGTAAATCGGCCCCGGCGCCGCCTTCAAGCCATGCAAACCCACGCCATGGATGGTCACGCGCCCATGGTGCGGGCCTTCGATCACCACGCCCATGTCGCGGAACGCCTGCAAGGTCGCCAAGGCGTCTTCGCCTTCAAGGAAACCTTCGACTTCGGTCACGCCGTCGGCCAACGAACCGAGCATGATCGACCGATGGGAGATCGACTTGTCGCCCGGCACCCGGATGCGCCCGCTCAAGCGGCCGCCCGGGTTGGCGAGGAAGGTCAGGTCATCGGCGTTCACAGCGGTTTCCATATAGGCCCGGCGTGCCAGGATCTTGCTGAAATGTTCACGCGCCACCCGCGCTCGGGTGAACACGCCCAATAATTGATGGCCATCTCCGGCATCGACCGCGTCGCGCAAGGCGTCGAGGTCGCTGCGAAAGGTGTCCAGGGTGCGCAACACCGCTTCGCGATTGGCGAGGAAGATGTCGTGCCACATCACCGGGTCGCTGCCGGCGATCCGCGTGAAATCGCGGAAGCCACCGGCGGCATAACGGAAAATCTCAAGGTTCTCGTTGCGCTTGGCCAACGAATCCACCAGGCCAAACGCCAGCAAATGCGGCAGGTGGCTGGTCGCTGCCAGCACTTCGTCGTGGCGCTCGACCTGCATGTGCTCGACATCCGCGCCCAGTTCACGCCACAGGCGATCCACCACCGCCAGCGCAGCCGGGTCGGTTTGCGCCAGCGGCGTGAGGATGACCTTGTGCCGACGGAACAGCTGCGCATTGGACGCCTCCACCCCGCTCTGCTCGGAACCGGCAATCGGATGGCCCGGCACGAAACGCGCCGGCATGCCGCCAAAGGCCTGTTGCGCCGCACGCACCACATTGCCCTTGGCGCTGCCGACGTCCGTGAGGATCGCCTGGCCCAGATCCATGCCGGCCAGTACGGCGAGCAATTTCTCCATGGCCAGGATCGGCACGGCAAGCTGGATCACGTCGGCGCCCTGGCACGCGAGCGCCAGGTCCGCTTCACAGCGGTCCACCACGCCCAGCTCAACCGCCAGCGCGCGCGAGCGCGGGTCCAGGTCCACGCCGACCACTTCGCCGCACAGCCCGCTTTCGCGCAGGCCTTTGGCGAAGGAGCCGCCGATCAACCCCAGGCCGACCACCACCAGGCGACCGATCATAGGCACAGCAGGTTGCAATGCAGTGACATCAACCACGAGCCAGAACCTTGGCCAGCGCCTCCAGGAAGCGGCTGTTTTCACCCGGCAGGCCGATGGTGATGCGCAGGTGATTCGGCATGCCGTAGTTGGCCACAGGGCGCACGATCACGCCTTCGCGCAGCAGCCCTTGGAATACCGGGGCGGCCACCTGGCCCAGGTCGACGCAAATGAAGTTGCCCTTGGACGGAATCCAGCCCAGGCCCAACTCACGGAAGCCTTCCTGCAACTGCAGCATGCCGCTTTCGTTGATGCGGCGGCCTTCTTCCAGGTACTCGGCATCCTTCACCGCCGCACAGGCCGCCACGAGGGCGAGGCTGTTGACGTTGAAGGGTTGGCGTACGCGGTTCAGCACATCGGCGACGATGGCGGTAGACAGGCCGTAGCCGACCCGCAGCGACGCCAGGCCGTAAGCCTTGGAAAAGGTGCGCGAGACCAGCAGGTTCGGGTAAGCCGCCAGGAAATCCAGGCCGTCCGGCAGGTCGCTGCCTTCGGCGTACTCGATGTAGGCTTCGTCCAGCACCACCAGCACGTGCTCCGGCACGTCCTGCAGGAAGTCGTCCAGCGCCTGCGCGTCGAACCAGGTACCGGTCGGGTTGTTCGGGTTGGCGATGAACACTACGCGGGTCTGTGCGTCGATGGCCGCCAGCATCGCCGGCAGGTCGTGGCCCCATTCCTTCGCGGGAATGACCCGTGCATCGGCACCGACGGCCTGGGTCACGATCGGATAGACCGCAAACGCGTGCTCGCTGAACACCGCGTTCAAGCCCGGCGCCAGGTAGGCACGGCCGACCAGCTCAAGGATGTCGTTGGAACCGTTGCCCAGGGTCACCTGGTTCAGCTCGACCCGGCACTTTTGCGCCAACAGCGACTTGAGGGCAAAACCGTTGCCATCGGGGTAGCGCGTCAGCTCGGCCAGCTCTGCATGAATCGCCGCCAATACTTTAGGGCTCGGGCCCAGCGGGTTCTCGTTACTCGCCAGCTTGATGATCTTCGTCGGGTCCAGATTCAGCTCACGCGCCAGCTCGTCCACGGGCTTGCCCGGAACGTAAGGCGACAGTTGTTGCACGCCCGGCTGCGCCAGGGCGAGAAAGTTGCCACTCATGTTAAAGCCTCACAAAACCGCTTTCGGGTAAGAGCCCAGCACCTTGAGTGCCACGGCTTCCTGACTGATTTTCTCGAGCACGCCCTTGACCAGCGGGTCGCGGTGATGGCCGATGAAGTCGATAAAGAACACGTAGGTCCATTTACCGCTGCGCGAAGGACGGGTCTCGATGCGCGTCAGGTCAATCCCGTTGTCGTGGAACGGCACCAGCAGCTCATGCAGCGCGCCGGGCTTGTTGCTCATGGAGACGATGATCGAGGTTTTGTCGTCGCCGGTCGGCGGCACTTCCTGGCTGCCGATCATCAAAAAGCGCGTGGAGTTGTCCGGGCGGTCCTCGATTTTCTCGGCCAGGCGCGTCAGGCCATACAGGCCCGCCGCCATGTCACCGGCGATCGCCGCCGAGTTCCACTCACCCTTGACCCGCTTGGCCGCCTCGGCGTTGCTGGACACCGCCACGCGCTCGACATTCGGGTAATGCGCGTCCAGCCACTTACGGCACTGGGCCAGTGATTGCGCGTGGGAGTAGATGCGGCTGATGCTGTCGGTCTTGGTGTTCTCGCCCACCAGCAGGTGGTGGTGGATACGCAGCTCGACTTCGCCGCAGATCACCATGTCGTGTTCCAGGAAGCTGTCCAGCGTGTGGTTGACCGCGCCTTCGGTGGAGTTTTCCACCGGCACCACGCCAAAATTCACCGCGCCGGCCGCCACTTCACGGAAGACTTCGTCGATCGCCGCCATCGGCTTGCTGATCACCGCATGGCCGAAGTGCTTCATGGCCGCCGCCTGGGTGAAGGTGCCTTCAGGGCCGAGGTACGCCACTTTCAGCGGCTGCTCCAGGGCCAGGCACGAGGACATGATTTCGCGGAACAACCGCGCCATCTCTTCGTTGCCCAGCGGGCCCTTGTTGCGCTCCATCACGCGTTTGAGCACCTGGGCTTCGCGCTCGGGCCGGTAGAACACCGGCACTTCGCCTTCAGCCAGGGACGCCATCTTTACCCGTGCCACTTCCTGGGCACAGCGTGCGCGCTCGCTGATCAGCTCGAGGACCTTCTCATCCAGACTGTCGATGCGTACCCGCAGGGCCTTGAGTTCTTGCTCAGACATTAGCCGTGTTCCTTTTCGAACTCCGCCATGTAGGCAACCAGCGCGTTGATCGCGTGGATGTCGACAGCGTTATAGATGGAGGCGCGCATGCCACCGACCGAACGGTGACCCTTGAGGTTCAACAGGCCACGCTCGTCGGCACCGGCCAGGAACGGCTTGTCCAGGCGGTCGTCAGCCAGGCGGAATGGCACGTTCATCCATGAGCGGTTGGCGAGGTTGATCGGGTTGCTGTACAGGCCGCTGGCGTCGATGAAGTCGTACAGGGTGCGCTTTTTCACTTCGTTGAGCTCGCCCATGGCCGCCACGCCGCCCTGCTCCTTGAGCCATTCGAACACCAGGCCGGACAGGTACCAGGCGAACGCCGGCGGGGTGTTGTACATCGAGCCGTTATCGGCCGCGACCTTGTAGTTGAGCATGGTCGGGCACAGCGAGCGCGCACGGCCGAGCAGGTCTTCGCGGATGATGTTGACCAGGATGCCGCTCGGGCCGATGTTTTTCTGCGCGCCGGCGTAGATCATGCCGTACCGGGACACATCGATCGGGCGCGAGAGGATGTCCGAGGACATGTCGCACACCAGCGGGACGTCGCCCACTTGCGGCACCCAGTCGAATTGCAGGCCGCCGATGGTTTCATTGGCGACGTAGTGCACGTAGGCCGCATCCTTGGACAGTTTCCATTCGTTCTGACCAGGAATGGCGAAGTAGTCATAAGGCTTGGCGGTGCCTGCCACATTGACATGACCGTAGCGGGAGGCTTCTTCAATGGCCTTCTGACCCCAGATACCGGTGTCGATATAGTCAGCCGTGCCGCCTTCGGGCAGCAGGTTCAGCGGGATCTGGGCGAACTGCTGGCTCGCGCCGCCCTGCAGGAACAGCACTTTGTAGTGGGAGGGGATGTCCAGCAAGTCGCGCAGGTCCTGCTCGGCCTTGGTGGCAATGGACACGAACTCATCGCTGCGATGGCTCATTTCCATCACGGAGAGGCCTTTTCCATGCCAGTCGAGGAGTTCAGCCTGCGCGCGCTGCAGGACTGCTTCAGGAAGCGCCGCGGGACCGGCACAGAAGTTATAGGCTCTCTTGCTCACATCCAATCTCTCTGATCTGGTGGGACTGAAATCAAACACTGCAGGGGCGAGCTTGCTCGCGAAAAACTCAAGAGCGCAAGGGCTTGTCAGGCTGCCAGCGTTATCGTTGGCGATTTTCGCGAGCAAGCTCGCTCCTACAGGGGGCGGCGTTGTTTTTTTCAAAGGGACAAACAACAAGGGGGCGAATCTTCATCCGCCCCCTGTGTGTCCGCTTATTCCTGCGGTTCTTCTTCGTCTGCGGCTGCATCGAGGGTTGGCTCGTCGACGTTGTCATCGCCGGTTGCGATCACCTCGCCGTCGAACTCCTCACCTTCGAGCTCTTCGCCTTCGACTTCCGATGGCTCCTGCACACGCTCCAGACCAACCAACTTCTCGTCCTTGGCCAGTTTGATCAGGGTCACGCCCTGGGTATTACGGCCCAGGCTCGATACTTCGGCGACACGGGTACGTACCAGGGTGCCCTGGTCGGAAATCAGCATGATTTCCTCGCCGTCGAGCACCTGGACCGCGCCGACCAGACGGCCGTTGCGGTCGTTGCTGACCATGGCGATCACGCCCTGGCCGCCACGCTTGTACTCCGGGAACTCGCTGATGGCGGTGCGCTTGCCGTAGCCACGCTCGGAAGCGGTAAGGATCTGGCTGCCTTCTTCCGGGATCAGCATCGAAATCAGCTTCTGCCCTTCCGGCAGGCGCATGCCGCGCACACCGCGGGCGGTACGGCCCATGGCGCGAACGTCGGATTCCTTGAAGCGCGTGACCTTGCCGCCGTCGGAGAACAGCATGACTTCACGCTCGCCATCGGTGATCGCGGCGGAGATCAGCACGTCGCCTTCATCCAGCTCCAGGGCGATCAGGCCCACGCTGCGTTGACGGCTGAAGGATTCCAGCGGGGTCTTCTTCACGGTGCCCTTGGCGGTGGCCATGAAGATGAAGTGACCTTCGGTGTATTCCTCGACCGGCAACATGGTGGTGATGTATTCATCACTGTCCAGCGGCAGCAGGTTGACCAGTGGGCGACCACGGGCGGCGCGGGACGCTTCCGGAATTTCGTAGGTTTTGAGCCAGTACACCTTGCCCTTGCTGGAGAACAGCAGCAACGTGGTGTGGCTGTTGGCGACCAGCAGGTGAGCGATGTAGTCCTCGTCCTTCACGCCTGTAGCCGATTTACCTTTACCACCACGGCGCTGGGCCTGGTACGCCGCCAGCGGCTGGGTCTTGGCATAGCCACCGTGGGAAATGGTCACCACGCGCTCTTCTTCCGGGATCATGTCACCCAGGGTCAGGTCGAGGCGCGCATCAAGGATTTCGGTGCGGCGCACGTCGCCGTATTCGGCGCGGATCACTTCCAGTTCTTCGCGGATCACTTCCATCAGGCGCACGGCGCTGTTGAGGATGCGGATCAGCTCGCCGATCTGGTTGAGGATCTCCTGGTACTCGGCCAGCAGCTTCTCGTGCTCCAGGCCGGTGAGGCGGTGCAGGCGCAGTTCCAGGATGGCCTGAGCCTGTTCCGGCGACAGGAAATACTTGCCGTCACGCAGGCCGTATTGCGGGTCCAGGGTCTCGGGGCGGCAGGAGTCGGCGCCGGCGCGTTCAACCATCGCCACGACGGCGCTGGATTCCCACGGCATCTTGATCAGGGCTTCTTTAGCTTCCGACGGCGTCGGCGAAGCCTTGATCAGGGCGATCACCGGGTCGATGTTCGACAGCGCAACCGCCTGGCCTTCCAAGATGTGGCCGCGCTCGCGGGCCTTGCGCAGTTCGAACACGGTACGGCGGGTGACCACTTCGCGGCGGTGACGCACGAAGGCTTCGAGCAGATCCTTGAGGTTCAGGATGCGTGGGCGGCCGTCGATCAGGGCAACCACGTTGATACCAAACACGCTTTGCAGCTGGGTCTGGGCGTAGAGGTTGTTGAGGATCACCTCGGGCACTTCGCCACGACGCAGCTCGATCACCACGCGCATACCGTCTTTGTCGGACTCGTCGCGCAGTTCGGTGATGCCTTCGAGTTTCTTCTCTTTAACCAGCTCGGCGATCTTCTCGATCAGACGCGCCTTGTTCAGCTGGTACGGAAGCTCGGTGATGACGATCTGCTGGCGGCCACCGACCTTGTCGATGTCTTCGATGATCGAGCGGGCGCGCATGTAGATGCGGCCGCGACCGGTGCGGTAGGCTTCGATGATGCCGGCACGGCCGTTGATGATCGCGGCGGTCGGAAAGTCCGGGCCGGGAATGTATTGCATCAGCTCGTCGACGGTCAGCTCTGGGTTGTCGATGAGGGCCAGGCAACCGTCGATGACTTCACCGAGGTTGTGCGGCGGGATGTTGGTCGCCATGCCCACGGCGATACCGCTGGAACCGTTGACCAGCAGGTTGGGAATACGGGTGGGCATGACGGCCGGGATCATTTCGGTGCCGTCGTAGTTCGGCACCCAGTCCACGGTTTCTTTGTGCAGGTCGGCCAGCAACTCGTGCGCCAGCTTGGTCATGCGCACTTCGGTGTATCGCATGGCCGCGGCGTTGTCGCCGTCGACCGAACCGAAGTTGCCCTGGCCGTCTACCAGCAGGTAACGCAGGGAAAACGGCTGGGCCATCCGAACGATGGTGTCGTACACCGCAGTGTCGCCGTGAGGGTGATACTTACCGATCACGTCACCGACAACACGGGCAGATTTCTTGTACGGCTTGTTCCAGTCATTACCCAGCTCGCTCATCGCGAACAGCACACGCCGGTGCACGGGCTTCAAGCCGTCGCGCGCATCAGGCAGTGCCCGACCGACAATGACGCTCATCGCGTAGTCGAGGTAGGACTGTTTCAGCTCGTCTTCGATATTGACCGGGAGGATTTCTTTGGCCAGTTCGCCCATGAGAAGCCTGATTCCTTTTTCGGGTGAAACCTCGTCACATCCATTCGGGACGAACGAAGCTCGCCGTTGCCGGCAGAGTGCCTGACAACGACTTACGACAAATCAACGAGTTATGACACGGATCTGCACGTTATCGGCCACCCCTCGGGGCGGCCCTAGAAACCGCCGGATGTTATCACAATCGCCGCCACGCACCTATCCCCCTGATGCGCATGGAGGCTAGTAATTTGATGAATGACAGGCTTGAGGGGGACGAGAGGGGCTCTGAGGTGGGGTGGTGCTGTTTTTTGAGGGTGGATCCGGGCCTTTTATTGACTTTGAGGGCCAATCGGGGGCAAGCCCCCTCCCACATTTTGACGGTGTTCACAATTCAAGTGTGGGAGGGGGCTTGCCCCTGATAGCCATTGCACAGACACAACTACCCTCAATGCAGCCGCTTACGGCACATCAACCTCGCCAGCTTGGCGGTATCCGGCCGCTCCACCACGCCTTTTTCCGTCACGATCACATCAATCAGATCGGCCGGCGTGACGTCGAATGCCGGGTTGAAGGCCTGCACCTCCAACCGCTGGCCGTTCACCTCCAGCAACTCACCGGCATCACGCTCTTCCAGGCTTACATCATCGCCGGTAGCCATCATCAGATCCAGGGTCGAGCTCGGCGCCACCACCATGAAGCGTACGCCGTGATGCATCGCGCAAACGGCCAGCTGATAGGTACCGATCGTGCTGATCACATCGCCATTGGCCGCGATGCAGTCCGCACCGACCACCACCCAGGTGACGCCTTTGGTCTTGAGGATATGCGCCCCGGCGGAGTCGGCATTTACCGTGACCGGAATACCGGCGCCGGCCAGCTCCCAGGCGGTCAGTCGCGAGCCTTGCAGCCACGGACGGGTTTCATTGGCATAGACCTGCTCGACCAGGCCTTCCAGGAACGCCGCGCGGATCACCCCAAGAGCCGTGCCGACACCGCCGGTGGCCAACGCGCCAGCGTTGCCATGGGTCAGGATCGCCTGGGCATTGCCCTGATGCTTGCGAATGCGCTCAAGGCCCAATTGGGCCATGACCACATTGGCTTCGCGATCGCTCTCATGAATCGCGATGGCTTCGGCTTCCAGCACCGCCAACGGGTCGGCGTGTTGCTTGAGACGGTCGAGGCGGTCGCGCATGCACTTCAACGCCCAGAACAGGTTGGATGCGGTGGGACGGGTATCGGCCAGCAATGCGTAGTCTTCTTCCCATGCCGCCTGCCAGTCGCCGCCCTCAGCAAGGCGCTCGCGCGCAGCCAGCACCAGGCCGTAGGCCGCACTGATCCCGATGGCCGACGCGCCGCGCACCACCCTCGCGCGAATGGCGGCGGCCACCTCGACGACGGTCGAGCATGCCAGCCAGCTTTCCCGGGCCGGCAGCGCGCGCTGATCGAGCAGGTGCAGCACGCCATCACGCCATTCGATGGCCTTCACCTTCTCCGCCGCCAACAGTCGGTCGCGCATCCCTTACCCCGTACTCATGAACAAAAGCCGCCGATTATAGCGATCCGCCAGCCGGGGCGCTCGGGTATACTTCGCCCTTCTTTTATAGCTGCCCAGGAAGAAGCCTGCGATGACGCCCACTGCCGCTCCGCTCGACTTATTACTGCTGCCGACCTGGCTGGTACCCGTCGAACCCGCTGGCGTCGTGCTCAAGGAGCATGGCCTGGGTATCCGCGACGGCTGCATCGTATTTATCGGGCCGCGGGCGGCGGCATTGAAGCTTGAGGCGAGCGAAGTGCGCGAACTGCCGGGCATGCTGCTCAGCCCGGGCCTGATCAACGCCCACGGGCATGCGGCGATGAGCCTGTTTCGCGGCCTGGCCGATGACCTGCCGTTGATGACCTGGCTGGAAAAACACATCTGGCCCGCCGAGGCCAAGTGGGTCGATGAAGCCTTCGTGCGCGACGGCACTCAACTGGCCATCGCCGAGCAGCTCAAGGGCGGCATCACCTGCTTCTCCGATATGTATTTCTACCCCAAGGTCGCCAGCGATTGCGTGCACAACAGCGGCATGCGCGCGCAGATCGCCATTCCGATCCTCGACTTCCCGATCCCGGGCGCCAGCAACGCCGACGAGGCGATTCGCCAGGGCATCGAGCTGTTCGGCGACCTCAAGCATCATCCACGCATCAAGATCACGTTCGGCCCCCATGCGCCCTATACCGTCAACGATGGCAACCTGGAAAAGATCCGGATCATCGCCGAAGAGCTGGACGCCGCGATCCATATGCACGTGCACGAAACCGCCTTCGAAGTGCAGCAGGCCGTGGAACAGACCGGCGAGCGGCCACTGGCCCGCCTGGCTCGCCTTGGCCTGCTGGGCCCGCGCTTCCAGGCCGTTCATATGACCCAAATCAGCGAGGAGGACCTGGCTTTGCTGGTAGAAAGCAACACCAGCGTGATCCATTGCCCGGAATCGAACCTGAAACTGGCCAGCGGCTTCTGCCCGGTTGAACGCCTGTGGCAGGCTGGCGTCAATGTGGCTATAGGCACTGACGGCGCCGCCAGCAACAACGACCTCGACCTGTTGGGCGAAACCCGCACCGCCGCCATGCTGGCCAAGGCCGTCGCCGGGTCGGCCACCGCGCTGGACGCCCATCGCGCGTTGCGCATGGCAACCCTCAATGGCGCGCGGGCCATGGGTCTGGACAGCCAGATCGGCTCGCTGGAAGTCGGCAAGGCTGCGGATATCGTCGCCTTCGATCTGTCGGGGCTGGCGCAGCAACCGATCTACGATCCGGTCTCGCAGCTTATCTATGCCACCGGTCGCGATTGCGTGAAACACCTTTGGGTCGCCGGCAAGCAGTTGCTCGACGACCGACGATTGACCCGCATGGATGAAGCACAGTTGACCACCACGGCCATTGCCTGGGGCCAACGCATCAGCGGGCACAGCGAATAAACCGATTTATCAGATTCAGAGGATTCACCATGAGCAACGTCGACCACGCCGAAATCGCCAAATTCGAAGCCCTGGCCCACCGCTGGTGGGACCGTGAGAGCGAGTTCAAGCCGCTGCACGACATCAACCCGCTGCGCGTCAACTGGATTGACGAACGCGTCAACCTGGCCGGCAAAAAGGTGCTGGACGTGGGTTGCGGCGGTGGCATCCTCAGTGAAGCCATGGCCCTGCGCGGTGCTACCGTGATGGGCATCGACATGGGCGAGGCACCGCTGGCCGTGGCCCAGTTGCATCAGCTGGAGTCCGGGGTGAGCGTGGAGTACCGCCAGATCACCGCCGAAGCCCTGGCCGAGGAAATGCCCGAGCAGTTCGACGTGGTCACGTGCCTTGAAATGCTTGAACACGTGCCGGACCCGTCTTCGGTGATCCGCGCCTGCTTCCGCATGGTCAAGCCAGGCGGCCAGGTGTTTTTCTCCACCATCAACCGCAACCCCAAGGCTTATCTGTTCGCGATCATCGGCGCCGAATACATCATGAAGCTGCTGCCGCGCGGCACCCATGACTTCAAGAAGTTCATCCGCCCGTCCGAACTGGGCGCGTGGAGCCGCCAGGCCGGGCTGACCGTCAAGGACATCATCGGCCTGACCTACAACCCGCTGACCAAGCACTACAAGCTGGTCAACGACGTCGACGTCAACTACATGATCCAGACCCTGCGCGAGGAGTAAGCCTGTGAAGTTGCGAGCGGTTCTCTTCGACATGGACGGTACCCTGCTGGATACCGCGCCGGACTTTATCGCCATCTGCCAGGCCATGCGCGCCGACCGTGGCCTGCCGCCGATCAACGACCAGCATATCCGCGATGAAATCTCCGGCGGCGCGAAGGCGATGGTCGCCGTGACCTTCTCGATGGACCCGGAGTCGCCAGGTTTCGAAGCGCTGCGCCAGGAATTCCTCGAGCGTTATCTCAAGGATTGCGCGGTGCACAGCAAACTGTTCGACGGCATGGCCGAGCTGCTGGAAGACATCGAGAAAGCCAGGTTGATCTGGGGCGTGGTCACCAACAAGCCGCTGCGCTTTGCCGAGCCGATCATGCAGCGACTGGGCCTGGCCGAACGCTCGGCCGTGCTGATCTGCCCGGACCACGTGAAGAACAGCAAGCCGGACCCGGAACCGATGATCCTGGCGTGCAAGATGCTCGACCTGGACCCGGCCAGCGTGTTGTTCGTCGGTGATGATCTGCGTGATATCGAATCCGGTCGCGATGCCGGTACGCGCACGGCGGCGGTCACCTACGGCTATATCCATCCGGACGACAACCCGCGTCACTGGGGTGCGGACGTGGTGGTGGATCACCCGCTGGAACTGCGCAAGGTGCTGGATAACGCGCTGTGCAGTTGCTGATGGCTTGCCGATCTTACTGACCGATGAAAATCCAATGTGGGAGGGGGCTTGCTCCCGCAGTGTGTCAGTCACTGCATTTTGTGACTGATCCACCGCTATCGGGAGCAAGCCCCCTCCCACAGTTGATCTTCGGCGTTTTCGAATTTGAGGTTATTTATGTTTGATTACTCTGCCCCTCCAGAACTGCTCAAAGGCCGGGTCATCCTGGTCACCGGCGCCGGTCGTGGAATCGGCGCGGCGGCGGCGAAAACCTACGCCGCCCACGGTGCCACCGTGCTGCTGCTGGGCAAGACCGAAGCCAACCTGGCACAGGTGTATGATGAAATCGAAGCCGCCGGCCAGCCGCAGCCCGTGGTGATCCCGTTCAACCTGGAGACCGCCCTGCCCCATCAATACGATGAGCTGGCGGCGATGATCGAAAAGGCGTTCGGCCACCTCGACGGCCTGCTGCACAACGCCTCGATCATCGGCCCGCGCACGCCCATCGAACAATTGTCCGGCGAGAACTTCATGCGAGTGATGCACGTCAACGTCAACGCGATGTTCATGCTGACCAGCACCCTGCTGCCGCTGCTCAAGCTGTCCCAGGATGCGTCGGTGGTGTTCACCTCCAGCAGCGTCGGGCGCAAGGGTCGAGCGTATTGGGGCGCTTACGGTGTGTCGAAGTTTGCCACTGAAGGCTTGATGCAAACCCTGGCCGACGAGCTCGAAGACGTCGCCGCCGTGCGCGCCAACAGCATCAACCCGGGCGGTACGCGCACCAGCATGCGGGCCCAGGCGTACCCGGGTGAAAACCCGATGGAACGGCCGGCGCCGGAAGACATCATGCCGGTGTACCTGTACCTGATGGGGCCGGACAGTGCGGGCATCAATGGGCAGGCATTTGATGCGCAATAACCCCTGACACAACCTAAATCAAAATGTGGGAGGAGGCTTGCCCCCGATTGCGGTGGATCAGCCCATGAATCTGTTGGCTGACACTCCGCTATCGGGGGCAAGCCCCCTCCCACATTGGTATTGCAGCGCTTGTCAGTTTTTTACCACTTCCTCGAGCGTGAAGCGGCCCAACGGGTTCTGCAGGAAGTTGCTCACATTCTTGCGTGAGATGTTGATGTACGGGCTGTAGTACAGGTCAATCCAGTTCACGTCCTGTTTCGCCAGTTTCTGCAACTCCACATACATCTGCTCACGCTTGGCCGGGTCGGCCTCGATGCGCGCCTGCGCCACCAGGGCCTTGACCTTGTCATTCTTGTAACGGGTCATGTAGTTCTGGTTGGTGTCGTGGCCCAGCACGAAGGTGGTCTTCTGGTCCGGGTCGAGGATGTCGTTGGTCCAGTACATCACCGAAATATCGTACTCACCGTCCACCAGCATCTGCCAGCTCTGGGTCGGGTCGACCTTTTGCAGGTTGGCGGTGACGCCGACTTTGGCCAGTTGGTCCTTGATGATCACCGCAATCTGCTCGTCGGCCTCGTTGCCGGCGTTGACCACGTAATTGAGCTTGAGGTCCTTGGCGCCTGCATCGGCCAGCAGCTTTTTCGCCGCAGTCGGGTCATACGGGCGTTGCAGGTTATTGGCGTAGTGGTAAAGCGAGCCTTTCGGGATGTAGGAATAAGCCACGGTGCCTTGACCGTAAGTGGCGGTCTTCACCAGCGATTGTTTGTCGATGGCCATGTCCAGCGCTTCACGCACCTCTGGCTTGGCCAGCAGGCCGTGCGCGTGGTTGATCAGCAGGTGGTCTTCGCGGGTGGACGGGTCGGCATGGATCACCACGTTCGGGTCTTTCTTCAGCTCTTCAACGCGGGAGAAAGGTACGAAGATCGCCGTGTCCAGTTCGTTGTTCTGCACCATGCGCATGCGTGTGTTGTCGTCTGTGACCGACACCCACTCCACACCGTCCAGGCTGACGTTGCCGGCCTGCCAGAAGTTCGGGTTCTTCTTCAGGATCACGCGGTCGCCCTTGCGCCATTCGTCCACGGTGAAGGCGCCGGAGGTCACCGGGTTTTCCGAGTAGGCGTCTTCGCCCATTGTCGTCATGGCTTTTTCCGACAGGATCGACACCGTTGGCGACGCCAATTGCGAGAGAAACGCCACCGCCGGGGTTTTCAGGGTGACCACCAGCGTTTTCCCATCGCTGGCCTTGGCGGTATCGATCAGGCTGAACGGGTCACTCCACAGCGAGGCCTTGTTATCGCGGATGCGCAACAGGCTGAACGCCGCGTCGCTGGCGGTGATCGGCGAGCCGTCGGAGAACTTCGCGTCGCGCAACGTGAAGGTGTAGGTCAGGCCGTCCTTGGAAATCTCCCAGCTTTGCGCCAGGCCCGGTTCCATTTTGGTGCCCAGATTATCCACCCGCACCAGGGTGTCGTAGACGTTGGCAAATACCCAGGTATCGCGGTTCTGCGCGCTTTTGATCGGGTCAAAGGTGGTGCTGTCTTCACGGCAACCGATGGTCAGCACGCCGGCAGCCTGGGCCAGGCCGGCAGTGAGGGACCAGGCGGTCAGCGTGGCGGCGGCGAGCAATTTCAGGTGGCGCGATTGCATGTCATAACTCCTTGTTCATGATGGGCAGGAAGGGGCAAAGGGTGTTCAAGCACGCAACTGTACCGGTGCTCGTGCAGTGAATGGGTGGGCGGCAACACCACGGAACACATGGCCTGGGCGTAGCGGCAACGCGGGTGAAACGCGCAACCTGCGGGCAAATTCAACGGGCTTGGTGGCTCGCCGGGCAGCGGCTGCGCGGGTAACGGAGAATGGGGATCAATCTGCGGAATCGCCTCGATCAACGCCGCCGTATAGGGATGGCGCGGCGCAGTGAACACCGCTTCCACCGGCCCCTCCTCGACGATCCTGCCCAGGTACATCACCGCCACGCGGTCGCACAGGCGCCGCACGATGGCCAGGTCATGAGCGATAAACAGGATCGCCAGGTTCATGCGCTGTTGCAGTTCCAGCAGCAGATTGATGATCTGGCCCTGGATCGACACATCCAGCGCCGCCACGCATTCGTCGGCGATGATCAGGCGCGGCTCCACCGCCAGCGCCCGGGCGATCCCCACGCGCTGGCATTGGCCGCCACTGAGGGAGCCGGGTTTGCGCGAGGCCAGTTCAGGGCGCAGGCCAACCAGTTCGAGCAGTTCATCGACACGGGCGCGGACAGTTTCCGGCGCCACCTTGCGCTGCACCCGCAACACTTCGGCCAGGGTCTCGCCGACGGTGTGACGCGGATTCAGGGCGGCGTAGGGGTCCTGAAAGATCATCGCGGTTTCCTGGCGCAACCGCGCAATATCGATAGCGCTGCCCTGGGCCATGTCGACGCCGTCGAACAGCACTTGCCCGGCGCTGATCGGATTCAGATGCAAGATAGCCCGGCCCAGCGTGCTTTTACCGCTGCCGGACTCGCCCACCAGCCCGAGGGTTGCACCGGCGGCCAGATTCAGCGACACCCCGTTCACCGCCCTCACCGACTGCTTGTTCAACCCGAACAGGCCACTGCCGGACGCGGCAAAGCGCACCTCCAGGTCCTTGATCTGCAACAGGCTCATGGGCGTCCTCCCAAGGGATAGTGACAGGCAACCCGTGCGCCTTGCGGCAACAGCTCGGTACACAGGGCACCGACCTGCGGGCAGCGGGGGTTGAAGCGGCACCCGTCAGGCAATGCGTCGAGCAGCGGCGGCTGGCCAGGGATGGTGCGCAGCAACGCATGGCCGCTGCTGTGGGCCGGCTGGCAATCGATCAGGCCGGCGGTGTACGGATGCCGTGGCTGGGCCAGCAGTTCGTATTTGCTGCCGTGCTCGCACAGGCGCCCGGCGTACATCACCGCGATGGAGTCGCAGCTTTGCGCCACCACGCCCAGGTCATGGGTGATCATGATGATCGACAGGCCGCGCTTGTCGCGAAGCTCGAGCAACAGCCGCAGGATTTGCGCCTGCACCGTCACATCCAGGGCGGTGGTGGGTTCGTCGGCGATCAGCACCTTCGGGTTGCAGCCCAGGGCCACCGCAATCATCGCGCGCTGGCGCATGCCGCCGGAAAATTCATGGGGATAGTTGTCGACACGGGCTTGCGGGTCGGGAATCCCCACTTGGCGCAGCACATCGATGGCCTGCAGGCGCGCATCTTTTTTCGAGACGCCCTGATGCAGGCGGATGCCCTCGGCGATCTGCTCGCCAATGCGCATCAACGGATCCAGGTGACTGCTGGGGTTCTGGAAGATCATGCCCAACTGCCCGCCACGGACGGCGCGCATGCCGGCGTCATCCAGGCGCAACAGATCCTGGCCCGCCAGATGTACCGTGCCGCCGTGCACCCGCAGGTTGGGCGACGGCAACAGGCGCATCAGGCCGCGACACGCCAGGGTCTTGCCCGAACCGCTTTCACCGACCAACCCCAGGATCTCGCCTTCGGCCAGGTCGAAGGACACGCGGTCGACCAGGGTCAACTCGCGCCCGGCATTATTGGCGATCACGCTGAGGTCGCGCACTTGCAACAGGCTCATGAACGATCCCCCAGAACGTGCGCCACACCATCGGCCAGTAGACTGAAACCCATGGCCAGGGTCACGATGGCCAGCCCTGGAAAGGTGCAAATCCACCAGGCGGTGGTGATAAACGCCTGGCCCTCGGCGACCATCGTGCCCCATTCGGCGGTCGGTGGTTGCACGCCCAGGCCCAGGTAGCTCACCGCAGCACCGTTGAGCAGCACCAGCACCGCGTCGGACATGGAAAACACAATCGAGCCAAACAGCGCATTGGGCAGCAAATGCCGGAACAGAATGCGCCCATGGCCAAAACCCAGGCTCCTGGCGGCCAGGGCAAAGTCGCTCTCCTTGAGTACCAGGATCTGCGAGCGGATCAACCGCGCATACGAGACCCAGCCCACCAGCGCCATCGCAATGTAAAAGCTCTGCAGCCCAGG
This sequence comes from Pseudomonas orientalis, assembly GCF_001439815.1. Lineage (GTDB taxonomy): Bacteria > Pseudomonadota > Gammaproteobacteria > Pseudomonadales > Pseudomonadaceae > Aquipseudomonas > Aquipseudomonas orientalis. The sequence goes on from NZ_JYLM01000003.1 coordinate 270,172, forward strand.
CCCGAGAATGGCCATGATCGCCAGCATCAATACCAGGAACGGGAACGCCAGGACCACATCGATCACGCGCATGCACACACTGTCCAGGCGCCCGCCGATATAACCGGAAACCGCGCCGATGAAGGTGCCGATCAAGAAGGGGAAGATCACCCCGACAATCGCCAGCTGCAGGTCGATGCGCGCGCCCCAGATCACCCGCGAAAGCACGTCGCGGCCGTAGTTATCGGTGCCGAACAGGTGCGCAGAACCGGGCGCCAGCAGACTCATATCGGTATTCTGCGCAATCGGGTCATAGGGCGCGATCCACGGCGCGAACAGCGCCAGGATCAACCACGTGAGCAGTATCAACAGGCCCCACGCGGCGGTCAGCCGACCGTTGCGAAAACCCAGGCGCAGACGCAGACGCCAGGGCGCTATCAATGGGCGGCTGCTCATTGCATCTTCACCCGTGGGTCGAGGGCCACCGTGACCACGTCGGCGATGAAGTTGACCACCACCGTCGCACAGGCCAGCACCATCGCCACGCCCTGTACCACCATGTAGTCGCGGGTAAAAATACCGCGCACCAGCAACTGGCCGATGCCGGGAATGGCGAACAGGCTTTCGATGACCACTGTGCCGCTGATCAACCAGCCGATGTTCACGGCCAGCAGGTTGACCGCCGGCACCAGGGAGTTGGGCACGACGTGACGGCGGAACACGGCGGCTTCCGACAGCCCGCGCGCCCGTGCCGCGGTGACATGATCGGCCTGCAGTTCCACCAGCATGCTCGCGCGCAAATTGCGCACCAGCACCGCCGACAGCGCCAGGGCAATGGTCAGGCACGGCAGCACCATATGGTGGGCCTTGTCCAGCCAGGTGCGACCATAACCGGACACCGGGAACAGGCCCCACCGCACACTCAGCAACAGGATCAGCATCAGGCCCAGCCAGAACGCCGGCATGCCCAGGCCGACCGTGGTGAATACGCGGATCAGGTTGTCCGGCCAGCCGCCTTTATTGCGCGCCGCCAGGGTCGCCAGCGGTACCGCGATCAACAGCGCCAGCAGCACACTGCCGAGCACCAGCACCAGGGTCGGTTCGATACGCGTGACGATCAGCTTCAGCGCATCCACCTTGTACAGCAGCGATTGGCCGAGGTCGCCCTTGAGCAAGTTCTTCAGGAAGTAGACATATTGCAGCCACAACGGCTCATCGAGGCCGTACTGGGCGCGGATTTTCAGCAGCGCGTCCGGCGTGCTGCGCGAACCCAGCAGCGCACGCGCCGGATCGCCCGGGATCGAGCGCACCAGCACGAAAGTGATCAGGCTGATGCCCAGCAGCACCGGCAACAATTGCAGGGGCCGGGACAGGACGAAGCGGTAACGCGCCAGGTTCATGCGTCAGCCTCGGTGGCGGGCGAGAAAGTCCAGCAGCACCGGGAAATACGCCTGGGGTTCTTCGTAGAACGGCATATGGCTGCTGTTGGGAAATACGTGCAGTTCGGCGTGCGGGGCCGCCATTTTCATGCGCATGGCACAGGCCGGGGTGAGTTCGTCGTGCTGGCCGGTGGTGATCAAGATCGGCATCTTGAACGTGGCCATTTCAGGAATGCGGTTCCAGTCCTTGAGATTGCCGATATACAGGAATTCGTTGGGGCCTTGCATGGTTTCGTAGGGCCCCATGTTCCAATCGCCGAGGGAGCGTTTGACCGGCTCCGGCCAGTCATCCAGCCGGCAGACGTGGCGATAGTTGAGCAAGGTAATGGCAGCTTGATACTGCGGGTGGTCGAGGGTACCCATGGCTTCATGACGCTGCATCATGGCCACGGTTTCACTGCCCAGGGCGCCGCGCAAGCGCTCAAGCTCCTGGGACAGGTGGGGAATATCGCCCACCGTGTTTTCCAGGATCAGGCTTTTCAGCGCATCGGGGTAATGGATGGCGTACTCGATGCCCAGCCAACCGCCCCAGGAATGCCCGAGCAGATGCACAGGGCCCAGGCCCAGTGCCTGGCGCACGGTCTCGACTTCTTCGACATAACGGCGGATTTCCCACAGGGAAACGTCGTTCGGTCTGGCTGATGCGCCCGTGCCAAGCTGGTCGAATGCAACCACTCGCAGGTTATGCGCTTTGAGCCAGCCATGGGCGTCGCGCAAATAGTCACACGGCAGCCCCGGGCCGCCGTTGAGGCACAGCAGCACCTCATCGCCTTCGCCAAAGCTGTAGACCACGAGATTATGGCCGTCGACTTGCACGTTGTACCGCTGGTCGGGGGCAATTTCACGCCACATGCATACATTCCTTGTGTTGTATCGGCCTGGCAGGTAGTGGCCGTTTATCACGTCAACACTACCGAGGATGCCGCGCGTCCATAACCTAGCGTTTCTTATAGGTTTGGCCTGGCAGTCCTTCGCCGGGGCGTGGCATTCTACTTGCAGCAAGTCGAGATTCAAATGAATTCGGGAGCAGAACGGATGCTGGCCAAGCTAACTGCCTTCAATAATCGTCTGATGCCGGGCAGGAGCCTGGACGAGCAGATGGACAATACGTTCATGCTGGCCCAACAACTGGGCTTCGATGCGCTGGTGTACGACTACACGCCGGTGCCCATCGACCTCAATGGCGCGCTGATCACGCCGTCGGTGCTGCAACTGCGCAACACGCCGACCGACTGGCACGCCTTGTGGTGCAGCGAAGGGTTCTACCAGATCGACCCGGTGCAGCACTTGGCCTTGCGCAGCGTGTCGCCGTTTGTCTGGTCGTATGAGCCAAAGGCCGAGACTGCACTGCAAACGATCATCGACCCCTGCCATGCCCCCGTTTCGTCCTATCTGCATGAACAACAGTTGACCTGCGGCGTCAGCGTGCCGATCCACCTGCCCCGTGGCGGCTTCGCCTCTTTGACCGGGCTGCGCACCGGTAAGGCGAGCACGGTATTGAAAGAGGCGCAGCACACCTTGTCGGACTTCAGCGTGATCAGCCACGCGTTGCAGGAGGCGGCTTATCCCTTGTTCAACAAAGCGTTGCGCACCTATCCGCATATCCATCTGACCAAACGCGAGCGCGAGTGCCTGAAATGGGCGGCCGAGGGCTTGACTGCGGCCGAAATCGCCACGCAATTGACCCGTTCATTGGCGGTAGTGACCCTGCACCTGGCGTCGGCCATGCACAAATTGGGCGCCAAGAATCGCGTGCAGGCGGTGGTGCGCGCCACGCACTACCGGTTACTGGACGATTGATCCTTACGCAAAACCTAGCTGTTTTGCTAGTTACCTAAACGTCGCGTGCAGACTATCGTAGCCCTGATCCTTTTTTCAGAGCAGGGTACGAAATGGAATTCATCGATAAAGTCCGCGAAGGCTACGCCCCCTTCGGCACCTATCAGACGTGGTATCGCGTCACCGGTGAGCTGGCCACAGGCCGCACACCGCTGGTGATCATCCATGGCGGCCCCGGCTGCACTCACGATTACGTCGACGCATTCAAGGATGTGGCCGCCAGCGGCCACGCGGTGATTCACTACGACCAGTTGGGCAACGGTCGTTCAACGCACCTGCCGGAAAAACCGGCTTCGTTCTGGACCGTCGAGCTGTTCCTCAATGAGTTGAACAACCTGCTCGACCACCTGCAAATCAGCGACAACTACGCGATCCTCGGCCAATCCTGGGGCGGCATGCTCGGCAGCGAACATGCGATTTTGCAGCCCAAGGGCCTGCGCGCCTTTATCCCGGCCAACTCACCGACGTGCATGCGCACTTGGGTCAGCGAGGCCAATCGGCTGCGCAAGCTGTTGCCCGAAGGTGTGCATGAAACATTGCTCAGGCATGAAGCCGCCGGTACCTACCAGGACCCGGAATACCAGGCCGCCTCGCGGGTTTTCTACGACCAGCACGTGTGCCGGGTCAACCCGTGGCCGGAAGAAGTCGCGCGCACCTTCGCCCAGGTCGACGCCGACCCGACCGTGTACCACGCCATGAGCGGCCCGACGGAATTTCATGTGATCGGCAGCTTGAAGGACTGGAACGTGATCGGTCGCCTGCCTGCGATCAACGTGCCGACCCTGGTGATCTCCGGTCGGCACGACGAGGCCACGCCGCTGGTGGTCAAGCCGTTCCTGGACGAAATCCCGGACGTGCGCTGGGCGCTGTTCGAAGACTCCAGCCACATGCCCCACGTGGAAGAACGCCAGGCGTGCATGGGCACCGTGGTGAAGTTTCTGGATGAGGTGTGCTCAATGCCGCACAAAGCCCTCAAGGCCGGCTGAATTCCAATGTGGGAGGGGGCTTGCCTTAAGGCTTTTTGTAGGAGCGAGCTTGCTCGCGAAAAACGGCAACGATAACGCGTGCTTCCTGAATGAACGCGGTGCCTGTGAGTTTTTCGCGAGCAAGCTCGCTCCTACAGACTGGCATCAGGCCTTGCCCCCTCCCACATTCAGACCTCAGTGGTTTCAGGTTTGGCGGTTTTCTTCAAGGTATCCGCCACCAGTGGAATTTCCTTGCCCTCGGCATCGAACAGCTTCCCGCCCCGGTAGTAATCGCCATCGCGCAGCGCCGCCACGTCGCGAAAGCACAAACTGCGCTCAGTCCCCGCCACGAATACCGATTGCTGGTCCGAGTTACCGGCGGTGAAGTGGTTGAACGTCAGGTTGAGCAAGATCGCCATGATCGCCGACGAGCTGATGCCCGAATGGAAAATGGTCGCGAACCAGCTGGGGAATTGATCGTAGAAGCTGGGCGCGGCGATGGGAATCATGCCGAAACCGATACTCGTGGCGACGATGATCAGGTTCATGTTGTTGCGGTAATCCACCTTGGACAAGGTGCGAATACCGCTGGCGGCCACTGTGCCGAACAGCACAATGCCGGCACCGCCAAGCACCGAGGTGGGCACGGCGGCAATCACCCGGCCCATGAATGGCAGCAGGCCAAGCACCACCAGGAACACCCCGCCGGTTGCCACCACGAACCGGCTCTTCACCCCGGTGACCGCCACCAGGCCGACGTTCTGGGCGAATGCGCTTTGCGTGAATGAACCGAAAATCGGCGCGAACAGGCTCGACAACATATCGGCGCGCAGGCCGTTGCCGAGGCGTTTGGAGTCGACTTTGGTGTCGATGATCTCGCCCACCGCCAGAATGTCCGCCGAGGTTTCCACCAGCGTCACCATCACCACGATGCACATGGAAATGATCGCCGCCACATGAAAAGTCGGCATGCCGAAATGGAACGGCGTGGGAAAGCCGAACATGGGCCCCTGGGTCACGCCGGAGAAGTCGGCCATGCCCAGGAACACCGCGATCACCGTGCCGATCACCATCGCCAGCAGAATCGACAGGCGCGAGATGGCGGCGCTGCCGATTTTGCTCAGCAGCAACACCAGCACCAGCGTCAGTGCCGCCAGGCCGATATTCGACATGCTGCCGAAATCCGCCGCGCGGCTGTTGCCGCCCATGGCCCAGCGCGCCGCCACGGGCATCAGGGTCAGGCCGATGGTGGTAATCACAATACCGGTCACCAGCGGCGGGAAAAACTGGGTGATGCGCGAGAATACCGGGGTGATCAACAAACCAATGAACGACGCGGCCATCACCGCGCCGAGAATCGCCGGCACGCCCCCTGCCCCGTCACTGCCAACGATCGCCACCATGGTCGCCACGCCGGCGAACGACACGCCTTGCACCAGCGGCAACTGGCACCCGAAGAACGGCAGGCCAAGGGTTTGCAGCAACGTGGCCAGGCCGCCGGCAAACAACGACGCGGCGATCAACAGGCCGATATCCGCTGGCGACAGCCCGGCCGCCTGGCCGACGATCAACGGTACCGCAACGATGCCGCCATACATGGTGAGCACATGCTGCAGGCCGTAAGCCATGTTGGCGGCGACGCCCAGATTTTCATCTTCGGGCCGCGGCGGTGACGCCTTCGAGATAGTCATGGTGAGGGGATCTCTGTTTTTGTTGTGCGCTCACTGTATGCAATGTTGAGACTGTATGTCCATAGAGTTGTATACAATCATCCGGACAAGATACCCTTTCGCGGCGTTACAAAAACAATCCGGCCGTCATGAGCCAGAACGCCAAAGGACCCACCAGAATGAAAAAGGCATTGCAGGGCGCAACCGTCGCATTGACCCTCCTCGGCGGCGGGGAGGCTGTCGCAGTGGAATGGATGAACAACAGCCTGGGGTTTCGCTACGGCCAACACTTCACCAACCCGAACAACCCTGACGACTTCAGCAAGCGCATCTATAGCTTCACCCACGCCAGCGGCTACGGGTACGGCAGCAATTTCCTGAATCTCGATGTGTTCCTGTCCGACAGCAAAGACCCACGCAAGGGCACCGACCACGGTGGCAGCGAGGTGTACGCGGTTTACCGTCATCAGCTCTACGTCTCACGGGTATTCGATGTGCCGCAGGGTTCCGGGTTGATCAAGGATTACGCGCTGACGCTGGGCTTCGATGCCAACCGCAATAACAACTTCGCTTCCGCCAAGAAGCGCGCATTGGTGATCGGCCCGACCTTGAAATTCAATACCGTCGGTGTGCTGGACCTGAGCCTGATGTACTACAAGGAAAAGAACCACACCGGCATTCCGGGCGCGAAGGAATCGAACCACACCTTCGACGCCACTTACATGCTCAACCTGACCTGGATGCGCCCGTTCGAGATCGCCAACCACGCGGCGAAATTCCAGGGTTTTATCAATTACGTTGGAGAGAAAGGCGAGGACTATCATGGCCGCGATACCGCGTCGGAAGCGCTGATGCGTACCGCGTTGATGGTGGCGGTGCGGCCGGGCAAAAGCGTCAAGCCGAACCTGTACCTCGGTGTGGGCTATGAATACTGGCATAACAAGTTTGGCGTGGACGGCGGCCGGGGTAGCCGCACGTCGACGCCGACGTTGAACATGGAAGTATCGTTCTAACTGAAGAAACTCAATACAAATGTGGGAGGGGGCTTGCCCCCGATTGCGGTGGGTCAGCTGGATATTTGGCACTGACATACCGCCATCGGGGGCGAGCCCCCTCCCACATTTCTGACCGCATTATCACTTCAGATCAGTTGCCAGCTCCGAGCACTCCGCCTTCGGCCGCGCCAGCCAGTAACCCAACACCGCCAACGGCGCGGTCGCCAGCATCACAATCACTGTGATCAACAGCGGCCGCTCGATCATCGACGACACCAGCAGGCTGGCGAGAAAGCACAAGCCCAACTGCAGGGTATTTTGCAGCGCCGCCGCCTTGCCGGAATTTTCCGAAAACGGCATCAGTGCATTCGCCACCACGATCGGGTAGCTGGCACCGTTGCACAGCGCCATCAGGCAGAACGGAATCAGCAAAGTGGTGAGGGTCGGCACTGTCAGGGTTGCAACCAGGTACAACGCCACCATGCTCAGGCAATAGAAGGCGAGCAGCCACGGCAGCAAGGTTTTGCCCGGCAAGCGCTGCAAGGCGCTGCGGCAACTGTAGCCGCCGACGAGAAAGGCCAGGGTCGGCACAACGTAGCTGAGGCCGATGTCACTCGGGCTGTAGCCCATGCCGCCGAGGATGAATGGCGAAGCGGTCAGCCAGGCAAAGAAGCTGGCGGAGCAGGCGGCAAATATCATGACGTTGCCGGTAAATACCCGTGACGTGAGCAGCTGCGCATAGCCCAGGCGCACGGGTTGCTCCGTCTGACGCTTCGGCGGGCTGCGCAGGAACACCGTCGGCAGCAGCAGGAGCAGCGACACCCCCAGCAACACACCGAAAATCGCCTGCCAGCCAAAGTGATTCAATACCATCGCGCCCAACAAGGGTGCCAACGCCGGCGACAGCGACATCAGCGGCATAATGCTGGCGAAGACGCGATGAGCCTTGTGCGCCGGATAGCGGTCAATCACCAGCGCCTGCCAACTCACGGCCGCAGAGCACACGCCGATCGCCTGCATAAAGCGCAATGCCCAGAGCTGCGGCGCAGTCTGCACCCAGAACATGCCCAGGCAACCCAGTACAAACAGGCTCAACCCCATGAGCAGGACCGGCTTGCGTCCGAGCCGGTCGGACAATGGCCCCCACAGCAGCTGCCCTAGCGCAAAACCGGCGAGGAAAATGCTCAAGCTGGCGCCCACGGCCCCGGCGCCAATCTGTAATTGCTCGCCCATGGCGCCAAACGCCGGCAAGTACATGTCCATGGCGAGATAACCGAGCATGCTCAGCCCCGCCAGATACCAAGTGAAACCAAAAGAATTTTTCATTGAAGCCTTGTAGATCCTGCCATCAAACTATTTGCTGACTGGCGCCCATTATGAAGCTGGCAGTTCTTCTGTGAAGCGATAATAATTGGACAGTCTTATCAATAATTTTGAAGGCAACCGACATGTGGTCCGAATACTCCCTGGACGTAGTCGATGCCGTCGCACGCCACGGCAGTTTCAGCGCCGCCGCCCAGGAACTGCATCGCGTACCGTCGGCCATCAGCTATACGGTGCGTCAGCTGGAAGAGTGGCTGGCGGTGCCGCTGTTCATACGGCGCCACCGTGACGTGGAGCTGACGCCCGCTGGTCGGCTGTTTATCGACGAAGCCCGCGGTGTGATGAAAAAAATGCTCGGCACCCGGCGCTTGTGCCAGCAGGTGGCCAATGGCTGGAGCGGTCAGTTGAAGGTGGCCGTGGATTCCATCGTCAAACCGCAGCGCTGTCGGCAGCTGGTGCTGGATTTCTATCGGCAGTTTCCCGAAGTGGAATTGCTGCTGGAGTACGAGGTGTACAACGGCGTGTGGGATGCGCTGGCGGACGAGCGCACCGACATTGTGATCGGCGCCACCAGCGCGGTGCCGGTGGCCAGCCACTTCAGCTTTCGCGATATGGGCTTGTTGAACTGGTTGTGCGTGGTCAGCGCCAACCATCCCCTGGCAACCGTGAGCGGGCTACTCAGTGACGATCAACTGCGGCCCTTCGCCTCCCTGTGCATGACCGACACCTCACGCAACCTGCCCAAGCGGGACACCTGGACCCTGGATAACCAGCGGCGCCTGGTGGTGCCCAACTGGTCCTCGGCGCTCGATTGCCTGCGCGATGGCTTGTGCGTCGGCATGGCCCCGGCGCATCAGGTGCTGCCGTGGATCGAGCGCGGCGAGCTGGTGGCGCTGCAATTGAGCCGACCCTTTCCGGCCAGCCCATCCTGCGTGGCCTGGGCGCAGAACAAACTGTCGCCGGCCATGGCCTGGTTGCTGGAGTACCTGGGGGATACCGAAACCCTGAATCAGGAGTGGTTGAATGGCATCTGAAAGCAGTACAGAACTGTGTGGAAGGGGGCTTGCTCCCGATAGCGGTCTTTCAGTACCCGATGTGCTGGCTGAACCATTGCTATCGGGGGCAAGCCCCCTCCCACATTTGATTGCATTTCAAGTCAGCAGTCGGGTGATGGCTCGTACGATCATCTCCACTTCCTTGCTGTGCAGCGTCAGCGGCGGCAACAGGCGAATGATCTTGCCCCGCGTGACGTTGATCAACAGCCCGTGCTCCTGCGCCGCACGTTGGGCAAGGTCGCGACAGGGGCTGGCCAGTTCAATCCCGATCATCAGACCCTTGCCGCGAATCGCCCGTACTTGCGGATGGTCATCCAACTCCATGCGCAGCCGTGCCAGCATGTGCTCGCCCTGCCGCGCTGCGTTGTGCAGCAGGCCCTGCTCTTCGATGATATCCAGCACCGTGCAGCCGACACGACACGCCAGCGGATTGCCGCCGAACGTGCTGCCATGGCTGCCTGGCGTGAACAGTTCGGCGACGCCGGCTCGGGCCAGGCAGGCGCCGATTGGTATGCCGTTGCCGAGCCCTTTGGCCAGGGTCATTACGTCGGGGACGATGTCCTCGTGCTGAAAGGCGAACCAGGCACCGGTACGGCCAATGCCGGTCTGTATTTCATCGAGCATCATCAGCCAGCCGTGGCGCGTGCAGTGATCGCGCAGGGCTTTCAGATAGCCGGGCGGGGCCGGTAACACACCGCTTTCGCCCTGGATCGGCTCCAGCAACACGGCGGCGATGCGCGTACCAAACTGTTGGGTGATATGCTCCAATGCGTCCAGATCGCCAAACCCCACCTTCAGAAAATCCCCCGGCAGACGTTGAAACCCAAGGCGCACCGATGGCCCGTCACTGGCTGCCATGGTGCCCAGCGTGCGCCCGTGGAAAGCGTTCCCCATCACCACCACCAACGGTTCCTCAATACCTTTTTTCCAGCCATGCAGCCGTGCCAGTTTCAGCGCCGTCTCATTGGCTTCAGCGCCGGAGTTGTTGAAGAACGCGCGGTCCAGCCCGGACAGCTGGGCCAGGCGCCGGGCCAGACGCTGTTGCCAGTCGATGCTGTAGAGGTTGGAGGTATGCAACAGCAGGCCGGCCTGCTCGCTGATGGCCGTTACCAGGCGCGGATGGGAATGGCCGACATTGGTCACCGCCACGCCGGCCACCGCGTCCAGGTATTCGCGGCCCTGCTGGTCCCACAGGCGCGTGCCCAGGCCGTGTGTAAAGCTCAGGGCCAAGGGTTGATAAGTGCTCATCAGGCAGGCGGCGGTCATAGTGGCGGGCTCCAGTGCATTGTTGTGGTAGTGAAGTATCGTTAACCACCACAGCTGGATAAACTGCGAATTACTGCAATTACTTTTAACCAGGAATTTATAATGGACCTGTTCCAGGCCATGTCGGTGTACGTGAAAGTTGTCGAGACCGGCAGCATGACCGCCGCTGCGCAGGAATGCGGAATGTCGACCACCATGGTCGGCAACCATCTGCGTGCGCTGGAACAACGACTGGGCGTCAGCCTGCTCAAACGCACCACGCGCAAGCAGCACCTTACGGAATTTGGCGGGCAGTATTATCAGCGCTGCCTGGAAGTGCTGGGGCTGGTGGCCGACTCCGAGCTGCTGGCCGAGCAGATTCACAGCGAAGCCCCCAAAGGCAGCCTGCGTATCACCGCGCCGCCGGTGTTCGGCACCGAACGCCTGGTGCCGGCCCTGAGCGAATTTTCCCAGCGCTACCCGCTGATCGACCTGTACGTGATACTGAGTAATGAGCGGATGGACCTGGTCGACAGCGGCTTCGACGTGGCGATACGTCTCGGCGAACTGGAAACCTCCAGCGTCATCGCCCGCCCCCTGCAGGCCTACACCCTCACCCTCTGCGCGTCGCCTGCGTACCTGGCGCGACGTGGCACGCCGCAGACTCCGGCTGATCTGCAGCAACACGACTGTCTGGCCTTCGCCTACCCTGCGACCGACAACTGGCGCGACACCGACAAACTGTGGCGCATGACCGGGGACGCAGGCGAGGTAGAGGTTCCGGTGGCCGGCTCATTGACCATCAACAGCTCCCAAGGCTTGCGCCAGGCGGCGATAAACGGAATGGGCATCATCATGCTGGCCGATGCCCTGGTGCAACCGGACCTGGAGAGCGGCAAGCTGGTGGCCTTGCTGACCGGCTATAAACTTCCCAGCCGCCCCATGCACCTGCTGTATCGACAGGACCGTTATCGCCTGCCCAAGCTGCGGGCCTTCGTCGACTTTGTCATGGAAAAGTGGGCGCGCTAGAACGCCACCCCCAACTCGCGCAGACGCGCGGCGGTGCGCTTGGCCGACACATGGTGAATGCCCTGCCAGCCAAGGGCGATGGCAGCGTCGACATTGTCTTTGACATCATCGATGAACACTACTTCACCCGCCTGGATATCCGGTAAATGGGCACGGATTTGAGCGAGGCTGGCCTGGTAGATCGCCGGTTTGGGCTTGATCAGTTTCAATTGGCCCGAGACGACGATATCGCGGAAAAATTGCAGGAACGGATAGTGCTTGCGGGCGTAGGGAAAGGTTTCCGCCGACCAGTTGGTCAGCCCGAACAACGGCATATTCGCTTGATGCAAGGCGGTGAGAATCGCGACCCCTTCCGGCAAAGGGCCACGCAACATCTCGTGCCAACGCGCGTAATATGCCTCGATCAAGGTCCGGTGTTCAGGGTATTGGGCAATCAGGCTGCGGGTAGCTTCAGCCAGCGTTCGGCCTGCATCCTGCTCGGTGTTCCAGGCCTGGGTGCAGATATTCTCCAGAAACCACTGCCGCTGCTTATCGTCGGCAATGAGCTTGCGATACAGATGCAGCGGGCTCCAGTCAAATAACACGCCACCGAAATCAAACACTACCGCACGGATCGTCATGGGTTTGCTCTCGTTTGCAAGATGAGTCAGGCAGTCTGGCATGTTCATGAACCGCAGCAGAAGGTAAGCAAGAGTAGGATCGGTCTGAAAAATCGCCACGCCTCCCCGCCAAGGGCCAATCTCTCTTAATGTCAGCCAACTGGGACTGAATGGAATCACCCAACACGGCCGCACGACGTGACATAGAGGTGCTTCAATGAATGACATGACTCTGAGCGTTACTTCACCTTCCGCATTCAGCCTGCACGCCTTGCAACGCAACCAGCCCCGTTCCAACAACCACGTTGCCGGCGATGCCGGCAATCTACCGAGCAATCTGCTTGAGCAGGTAAAACAGCAGACAGGAATAGTTTCGAGCCACCTTGAGCCCTTGCAACAGATCGCGGCGACCACCAACTCCATCATCGGCATACGCCCGGTTGAATCCGTGGCTACCGGACTGATAGAAGCCGGGCACCCCACCAAGAACTTCCACATCAAGGGCAAAAGTGCCAACTGGGGGCCGCAGGCCGGTCTGATCTGTAGCGACCAGGCCTTCAGCAAGCTGGAGAGCGCGCCGGAAAAGGTCGCCAAAGCCAATGCGCAGGTCCTGGATTGCATCGAGCAACGCCATGCGGTCCCGATTCCGCTGAAACTCTCCCGTCATCGCCTTAATGAACTGGTGAACCTCGGTCATATCACCGAGCTGTCCGCTAAAAGTGAGGACGGCACGCTGCAATTGAGCGCCCAAGGGCCGAGTGGGCAACGCTATACATTTCAAGCCCGCCCAGGGTCGCCTGCCGACGACGCCTATCTCATCACCCATCAGGACAAACCGCTTGAAGTGTTGGCCACGCAGGCAGATGGCAAGCCTTTGACCGCCGATTACGATCTGCATATGGTCGCGCCGCACCTGAGTGACTTCGGGCCCCAGGATAAGCTTCCCGTACCGGATGTCGCTTACAGCGTATTCAAGGAACGAATCAATGGTTATAAACGGGTGCCGGAGGAGCTGCGCGCAGACGTTGCCAGTGCCACGAATTTCTACAGGAAAGAGGACTCCGATCTCGGCAATGCCTCGCCGCGAATACGGGAGATGATCGGCATCATCAATCAAACGCTGGTCGGCGGCGCAGAGCCTGTGGTCCACCACAATGCGGACTCGGGCAGCCCGGCGACGGAAGTGACCGCGAACTATCCTGCGACGTTTTTCCTGCCGTCAAAACTGGGCAGATTCGATGAAATCAGCATCATCCATGACAGCAAGGAAATGGCCGAGCTGATAAAGACCGCCAAAGACAGCGGTTATCACGTGCCGCTCAATCCTCTTTGGGAGAAGGAGGTGGTAAATATCCGGCGATCAGGCTTCACCCAGGCAAAACATCGCCTGTCTGAATCCAGATATGCCTGATATCCGCAGCAGCAAGCAGCGGCCTGACAATCCAGTTATCGAGGCCGCTAGCGTTACATTACTTACGCCTGGACCAGACCGTTGATCTTGACGGTCGGGTTCACGTCCGCTTCGTAGTCCACGCCATCGATCTCGAAACCGAACAAGCGCAGGAACTCAGCCTTGTAGCCGGCAAAATCGCTGATCTCGTTGACGTTGTCGTCAGTAACCTGGTTCCACAGCGCCGCCACGGCGTCTTGAACCTTCGGCTCCAACTCGGCCAGGTCGGCACGCAGGCGGCCGTCGGCATCCAGCTTTGGCTCGCTGCCGTACAGGCTGTCCTTGAACAGGCCGTAAACCTGCTCGATACAGCCTTCGTGAGTGCCCTGCTCCTTCATCACTTTGAACAACAGTGACAGGTACAACGGCATGATCGGGATTGCCGAGCTGGCCTGGGTGACCACGGCCTTGAGCACCGACACACGGGCGTCGCCCTTGAGCGCAGCAAGGTTGTCGCGCAGGGTCAGGACTTTCTTGTCCAGGTCTTTCTTGGCTTCGCCGATGGAGCCGTTCCAGTAGATGTCCTGGGTCAGCTTCTCACCGAGGTAAGTGAAGGCGGTGGTCTTGGCGCCTTCGGCCAGCACATCGGCGTCACGCAGGGCGTCGATCCACAGCTGCCAGTCTTCGCCGCCCATCACTTTCACGGTGCCGTCGATTTCTTCCTGGGTCGCGGGCTCAAGCGTGGTATCGACCACAACGCCCTTGTCGGTATTGATCCCACGCAAGGTCACGGCCTTGCCGATCGGCTTGAGGGTGGAGGTGTGCACTACGCCTTGGGGGTCGGTACGGCGTGGCGCGGCCAGGCTGTAGACCACCAGGTCAATCTTGCCCAGGTCTTTCTTGATGGTTTCAATGGTCAGGCGCTTGATCTCGTCGGAGAACGCGTCGCCATTGATGCTCTTGGCGTACAGGCCCTTTTCCACGGCAAACTTCTCGAACGCCGCGCTGTTGTACCAGCCGGCGGAGCTAAGTTTGCCTTCTTCGCCTTCTTTCTCAAAAAACACGCCCAGGGTGTCGGCGCCGCAGCCAAACGCAGCACTGATGCGCGCGGCCAGGCCGTAGCCGGTGGAAGCACCGAGGACCAGCACCTTCTTGGGGCCGCCTTCGATGGTGCCGTTTTTGGTCACGTAGTCGATCTGTTCCTTGACGTTCGCTTCACAGCCAACAGGGTGAGCGGTCACACAGATAAAGCCACGAACCCGCGGTTTGATGATCATAAAAATTCTGCCTCTTCCAAGGTGCCGAAGGCCAATGGTGGCCATTCAACTTCAATCGTACCGGTCTATGACGCCCGAAAATCCGAAGCGTCACGATAGTCGCAAATCTTCCGTTCTCAAAATTCAATCCACGCGACGCCGGGCTTCTCCGGCAACGGTTACAAAATTTGAGACGGTTTAACGATTTCACTTCATTTAAAAACGCTCGGGGGCGCGATAAAGCCTTATCATGACGATATTGTTTCATTATGTTTCGGGTCTGGAGCCAGGTTCCATGAGCAAAAATGCGGTTGGCAAAAAGCTGATATCCCTCGCCTGGGTGGTCGGCGTTCTGCTGTTTATGGACGTTTTTCCACACATCAGCCTGGTGTTCCTGCTGCTGGTGCTGGTCTGCGGCGTTTATGACTTCTTGCGCAATGGCCTGTATGACCGCGACACCATCAAGAAATATTTCGTCGGCAACGGTCGCAACACCTGGATCCTGGCGCCGTTCAACACCCTGTTCGACCTGCTGAGCAGGCGCAACCGCCATGTCTACACGATGCAAGACCTGCCGCCCGCCTGGCGCGAGGACCTGCAACAGGTGATTGACGACGCCATGGCCCGCAAGGAAGAAATCATCGGCTACCTGGACGCGCGCATGGCCGAGAAGAAACGCGGCATGTTGTTTTTCCAGTGGTACGGCCGCCCCATCGAAACCGCCCTGGACATTCCGCAACTGCGCAAGAAGCTGCCATTCGTGAAAACCATTGGCGTGTCGGTGTTCAACGAGAACCGCTCGACGTCGTTCCACTTCGGCCCCCTGCGCATGATGTTCCGCGTGCTCTACAACATGGCGCCGGCGCCGCACCATGAAGGCGTGTATATCCAGGTGGGCAAGCACAAGCACTACTGGCACGACGATCCGCTGTTTATCTTCGATGACACGCTGATGCATGCGTCTTTCAACAAAAACGATGCGAAACGTTACTGCCTGTTCATTGATATCGTGCGGCCAACCCTGCTGCCCTCCGTGCTTAACGCCGTGATCGCGGGCTTTGCCGGCCTGGTGTTTACCCTGCGTCGGGTTTTCTACAAAAACTGGAAGCTGATCCAGTAAGTTCTGCGGCATGATGGTGCTGGACGGTATTTGCGCTCGGCCTTGCGCCTGAGGTAAATAACCGTCTCGTGCGACCGTATACGGCGCCCATCATTCTCAAGCCACCGCGCCTGTCGTGGATGCGGTGGCTGTGCTTTCAAGGAATCAGAATGCCCCAACGTCAAGTCATCAACGCCTCCGTCAGCCCCAAGGGCAGCCTCGAAACCCTGTCCCAACGTGAAGTCCAGCAACTGAGTGAAGCCGGCAGCGGCAGCGTCTACGCCCTGTTTCGCCAATGCGCCCTGGCGATCCTCAACACCGGCGCGCATATCGACAACGCCAAGACCATCCTCGACGCCTACAAGGATTTCGAAGTACGCATCCACCAGCAGGACCGCGGCGTGCGCCTGGAGCTGCTCAACGCCCCGGCCGATGCCTTCGTCGATGGCGAGATGATCGCCAGCACCCGCGAAATGCTGTTCAGCGCCCTGCGTGACATCGTCTACACCGAAAACGAGCTGGACAGCCAGCGCATCGACCTGAGCAACTCCCAGGGCATCACTGACTACGTGTTCCACCTGCTGCGCAACGCCCGTACGCTGCGCGCGGGTGTCGAGCCGAAGATAGTGGTGTGCTGGGGTGGCCACTCGATCAACACCGAAGAATACAAATACACCAAAAAAGTCGGGCACGAACTGGGCCTGCGCAGTCTCGATGTCTGCACCGGCTGCGGCCCCGGCGTGATGAAAGGGCCGATGAAAGGCGCGACCATTTCCCACGCCAAACAACGCATCACCGGTGGCCGCTACCTGGGCCTGACCGAGCCGGGCATCATTGCCGCCGAAGCGCCCAATCCGATCGTCAACGAGCTGGTGATCCTGCCGGACATCGAGAAACGCCTGGAAGCCTTCGTGCGTGTCGGCCACGGCATCATCATCTTCCCCGGCGGCGCCGGCACCGCCGAGGAATTCCTCTACCTGCTGGGCATCCTGATGCACCCGGACAACCGCGACCTGCCGTTCCCGGTGGTGTTGACCGGGCCCAAGCATGCGGCTCCTTACCTGGAACAACTGCACGCGTTCGTCGGCGCTACCCTCGGCGAAGCGGCGCAGAAGCACTATCAGATCATTATCGACGACCCGGCCGAAGTCGCGCGCCAGATGACCCTGGGCCTCAAGGCAGTGAAGCAGTTCCGGCGCGAGCGCAACGACGCGTTCCACTTCAACTGGCTGTTGAAGATCGACGAAGGTTTCCAGCGCCCCTTCGACCCGACCCACGAAAACATGGCCAGCCTGCAACTGAGCCATGCGCTGCCGCCCCATGAACTGGCGGCCAACCTGCGTCGCGCGTTCTCGGGAATCGTGGCGGGTAACGTGAAGGACAAAGGCATCCGCCTGATCGAAGAAAACGGCCCGTACGAGATTCACGGCGACCCGGCGATCATGAAACCGTTGGACGAGCTGCTCAAAGCGTTTGTCGCCCAGCACCGCATGAAGCTGCCGGGCGGCGCGGCGTATGTGCCGTGCTATCGCGTGGTGCAGTGAGCGGGCGCGGCCGGTCATAGTTTGTATCGGTTTGGGGCGGGGCCAAAGGTGTGGAGACCGCGAGTCCGGACTAGGGTTTTAGTACCGACTCACCCACACCTGCGAGCAACCTATGGACCAACGGATATTGTCCTCCATCATTCCTTACCCTAAGGTAAGGAATATCACGATGGAGATCTTCACTATGGCAACCGCAACACTGACTTCAAAAGGGCAAATCACTATTCCTGTCCAGGTCAGGACAGCCCTCGGCCTGGAAACAGGCGACCGGGTGGAATTCGTTGAAATGGAAGACGGCAAGTTTTCCATGATCGCCGCGAGTAAAACCGTCACCGACCTCAAGGGACTGATCAGCAAGCCTGCCAATGCCGTGTCCATCGAGGACATGAACCACGCCATCGCGGCGCAGGGAGCAAAAGCCGGATGATCGGCCTGGATACCAACGTGCTGGTGCGCTACGTCACCCAGGACGAGCCCGTGCAATCAGCCAAGGCGTCCAGACTGATCGAATCACTCACCGCAGCGTCACCGGGCTTTGTCAGCCTGGTGACCGTTGTGGAATTGGTGTGGGTACTGCAGTCCTGCTACCAGTCGGCCAAAAGCGATGTGGTGATGGTGCTGGAAACCCTGTTGCACACTCGCGAGCTCACGGTTGAGCACGCCGATATCATCTGGCAGGCACTGCGCAAGTTCATTGCGAACAAGGCAGACTTTGCCGATTGCCTGATCGAACGCTGCGCCCACGCGGCGGGTTGCGAATACACCGCCACCTTCGACCTGAATGCGGTCAAGGCAGCGGGCATGAAACGGATCGGCTAGGCCGTCTTTTGCAGGAACGAGCTTGCTCGCGAAAAACGCCAACGATTACGCGAACATTCAGGTAGCACACGGCGCCTGTGGTTTTTCGCGAGCAAGCTCGCTCCTACAAACGGGAGAGGCCGCTCGGTCAGCGAACCCAGCCACCGACCTGCCAGTGAAACCCGTCATTGCGCTGTACCCAATGCGGGTGCACATAGCGATAACCCTCGCGCACCGGCTCCCAATGGCCGTGTACCGCCACATAGCGTCCGCCTTGCCAGCGCCAGTAACCGCGTGACCAGATATAACCGTCGCGCGCCGCCGGCTCGACTTCGATCACTTGCACCGGCGGCGGTTGGGGTGCCACGACTTCCACATACTCACGCTGCACCGGTCGACGTTCATGTACGACACGCTCTTGCACACATCCGGAAGCCGCGACGACTACCGCCGCCATTGCTGCATAACGTAGCAACATACAAACCCCTCGGGCGTCATCGCCCTGCACCTGTATCAGAAAGAAATCCCCCGTGTTCCAGCCAGGCTTCCTGCTTGGGCATGGTTTATTTTTAACAGGAGATGTCTGTCAGATGGCTGAACCCACAGGCCTCAGGATGTACACGCGACGGTCGGTCGCTTCAGGCGCAATAGCACCAGGCCGGCAATGACCACGGCAATGCCGGCATAGGTCGAGGCATGGATCCTGTCGCCGAACATCAACGCCGCCCAGACCAGGGTGACCGGAGGCTCCAGGTAGACCAACGCGGCAACCTGTGTGGCCGTCATGACGCGCAACAGCCGCCACAGACTCAAGTAAGCGGCAAAGGTGGAAAACACCGTCAACCACACAATCGAAATCAGTACGTCGGTGTCATGGGGGATGCTCAAGGTATCGGTGTACAGCACAGCAGCCGTGAACCCGATCAGGCTCAGCAGTGATTGGATAAACAGCGGTATGAGCAAGCCAACATTCTGGCTCTGCACCGAATGGCGTTCGTACAGCGTCGCCAGCGTCAGCCCCAGCGCCGACACCAGGGGCAGCCCATACATGACCAGGCTTACCTCGGTTGCGCTATTGCTGTATTGCCCGGCGATCACAATCGCCACGCCAGCAAAGCTGATCACGAGCCCCACCCATTGCCAACCGCCGCTGCGCTCGGTGGCGCTGCCCGTCGACAATGCCGCAGTCATCAACGGCTGCAACGCCGCAATGATCGCCGCAATGCCGGGCGGCAGACCGTTCTGGATCGCCACGTAGAGGCAACTCAGGTACAGAAACTGCGACAGGCAACCGACGACGGCGTAATGGCGGATCTGCGCCCATGAAACCTTCAACAACCGGACGTTCAGGAACAGCCCCAGGCACAGCGATACCAACAGGAATCGCCAGAACAGCAGGTTGAACGCGCCGCCTTCTTGCGTGCCGAGCTTGGCGCCGATATAGCCCGAACTCCATGACAGGACGAACGCCGCTTGCAACAGCAGCAATCCCAGGGTTGATCGCTTCATGCGGCCTCCAGCCTGTGTAGTTGACTTCAAGGCTAGGGACGGGGGACTCTTCTGTATATTGGAATAACCTGCATCATCAATCCGTAAAAGTTGAATCATGGCCAAGCAGCTGAATATCGATCTACTGCGCACCTTTCACGCCGTCGCGCGTTTTGGACGCTTTAACGAAGCGGCCGAGCATGTGCACCGCAGCGCTTCCACCGTGACCACGCAAATTCAGAAACTAGAAGATCAGGTCGGCCAGCGCTTGTTCAGCCGCAGCAACCAGGGCGTGGACCTGACGCTGTACGGCAGAAAACTGCTGGGCGAGACCACCGAATTTCTCAAAAGCCATGACCGCCTGCTGATCTCGCTGATGCCCCAACGCATGCAGGGCAAGATTCGCCTGGGCGTGCCCGACACCTACGCGCCCGCCTTCATCCAGGCATTTGTGCCGCGACTGATCGCCGACAATCCGCTGCTGGAGCTGGAAATCGAAGCGCGCACCAGTGGTGAACTGTTGAATCTGTTTACGGCCAACCAACTGGACCTGGCCATTACCGTCAGCGCACAGCCGCTGGCGCAGGGTGAACGCTTGGGCACCGTGCAACCGCTGTGGATCGCCGCCGAGCCGTTCAGTTACCCGCCAAACGCGCCGCTGCCCATCACCGTGCCCATCGCCGGTTGCCCGTATCGGGCCGCAGCGTTACAGACGCTGAAGGATCACGGGATTTACCATCGCGTGCTGCTGGAAAGCCCCAACTCGTCGGCGGTAGAGGCGTGCGTGCGCAGCGGCGTGGCCGTGGGCCTGATGGAGGAGAGCCGCATGGGCCAAGGGCTGAGGCAAATGCCGGAACTGCCGGCCCTCCCCGCCCAGCATCTGTATCTGCTGTGCGACACAGCTAATGCACTGGCCCTGCATCTGTACGAGCAAGTTCGGCACTTCAGGGTCTGAACGCCGCGCACAAAAAAGCCCGCTGACCGTCACCGGTTCAGCGGGCTTTTTCTATACGTTGCTTACAGCGCCAGGTCAGACGCCGGCTTGCTCGGCTCAGCCGCAGGCTTGGCAGCCTCGGTGGCCTGTGGAGCCGCCAGTTGCGGGATCGCTGGCGGTGGCGTCAGTTGCAGCACACCGGCGGTGTAGGCCCATTCCTTGGCAACCGCTTCAGGGCTGTCGTTCAACTTGGTGCCGTAGCTTGGCACGATCTGGTGCAGTTTTTCCTGCCAGGCCGGGCTTGCTACCTTGTCCTTGAAGACTTTCTGCAGCACGGTCAGCATGATCGGAGCCGCGGTCGACGCGCCTGGCGATGCACCCAACAGGCCGGCCATGGAGTTGTCAGCGGAACTGACCACTTCGGTACCGAGCTTCAGGACGCCGCCCTGCTCTTCGTCACGCTTGATGATCTGCACGCGCTGACCGGCTTGCCACAGGCGCCAGTCGGACTGCTTGGCGTTCGGGAAGTACTCCTGCAGCGCCTTGAAGCGGTCGTCATCGGACAGCATCAGTTGGCCGGCGAGGTACTCGACCAGCGGGTATTCACGAATACCGACTTTGGTCATGGGCCAGATGTTGTGGGTGGTGGTGCTGGTCAGCAGGTCCAGATACGAGCCTTCCTTGAGGAACTTGGTCGAGAAGGTGGCGAATGGGCCAAACAGAATCACGCGCTTGCCATCCAGCACGCGGGTGTCCAGGTGCGGAACCGACATCGGTGGCGAACCCACCGAAGCCTTGCCGTAGGCCTTGGCCAGGTGCTGCTCGGCGACCGTTGGGTTGTCGGTCACCAGGAACGAACCGCCCACCGGGAAGCCGGCGTATTCCTTGGCTTCAGGAATGCCCGACTTTTGCAGCAGGTGCAGGGCACCGCCGCCGGCGCCGATGAACACGAACTTGGCGTCGGTTTCAGTCTTGGTGCCGTCCTTGAGGTTTTTGTAGCTCACGCGCCACGAACCGTCGTCGTTGCGGGTGATGTCCTGCACTTCGCTCGACAGTTTCAGGTCGAACTTAGGGGTGGTTTGCAGGTGAGCCACGAACTGGCGGGTGATCTCGCCAAAGTTCACGTCGGTGCCGATCGGGCTCCAGGTGGCCGCGATTTTCTGGTTGGGATCACGCCCTTCCATCATCAGCGGCACCCACTTGGCGATCTGCGCCGGGTCTTCGGAGTACTGCATGCCGGCGAACAGCGGGCTCGCCTTCAGCGCTTCATAACGTTTTTTCAGGAACTTGATGTTGTCATCGCCCCACACAAAGCTCATGTGCGGAGTGGAGTTGATGAACGAACGCGGGTTCTTCAACACGCCCTGCTGGACCTGCCAGGACCAGAACTGACGGGAAATCTGGAACGCTTCGTTGATCTCGACCGCTTTAGGGATCTCAACGTTGCCGTTCTTGTCTTCCGGGGTGTAGTTCAGCTCGGCCAGAGCCGAGTGACCGGTACCGGCGTTGTTCCAGCCGTTGGAGCTTTCTTCGGCCACGCCATCGAGGCGTTCGACCATCTCCATCGACCAATCCGGTTCCAGCTCATTGAGCCAGACACCCAGGGTCGCACTCATGATGCCGCCGCCGATCAGCAGCACATCGACTTTCTTTGCCTCTTCCGCCTGAACGGACGTGATCCCCATCGACAAAGCCAGCCCCAGCAGGGCAGTGTTTACTTTCTTAAACATCAGTAGCACCTATGATAAAACGCCATCCGCCCTGCCGCCCCTGATTGTTCAAGGCTGCAGGGTGGGCACACAAGGCCGATGGATCGACCTCACTGTTATGTCCCTTCTGCGCTGACTTCTTATCATTATTGGCTTCAGCTACCTGGGCGACAGCCAACCGCTGGGACGTATACGGGTGTACGCACCAAGGAAAGCCTAGCTCAAGACGGCGCGCAGAATATCATGCCAAACAGCGTTTATGCGCCGTTTAGCCAATTGACACCGCTAAATCACGGCTTTTATCGCGCCAGTGTCAAGACTGCCAGCCGCGACCTGGGGTCACAGGCCCGGAACTCTCGTGCCCGAGGCTGTTCTAGACACCTTCACAGTCGCCTGCGTAGCATCGGCGACTGTCTTTCGTGCACCTCATCCAAACAGAGCGATCCATGTCTATCCAGCAAACACCCGGGCACCTGCTGCCCGCGCGCAGTGCCGCCAAAATGGAAGCGGCCATGGCCGTGGGCGCGTTCGCCATCGGCACCGGCGAATTCGCCATCATGGGCCTGATGCCCGACATCGCCCAGAACCTGGGCCTGAGCGAACCCCAAGTCGGCCACGCCATCAGCGCCTACGCCCTGGGCGTAATGGTCGGCGCCCCGCTGCTGGCCATCCTCGGCGCCAAGCTGCTGCGCAAACACATGCTGCTGTTGCTCATGGGCCTCTACGCCCTGGGTAACTTCGCCACCGCCTTCACCCCCACCTTCGGCTCGCTGGTGGCCTTCCGCTTTATCAGCGGCCTGCCCCACGGCGCCTACTTCGGCATCGCCGCCGTGGTCGCCTCCAGCATGGTGCCCACCGACAAACGCGCCGGCGCCGTAGCCCGCGTCATGATGGGCCTGACCCTGGCCATGCTGCTCGGCAACCCCATCGCAACCTTCCTCGGCCAACACCTGGGCTGGCGCTCGGCGTTCGCTCTGGTCAGCGTGATTGCCTTGCTCACCATCGCCCTGGTCTGGCAATTCGTACCCCACCGCCACGACGAACAACGCAGCGACCCGCGCAAGGAACTGCGCGCCTTCACCAAACCCCAGGTCTGGATGGCCCTGTCCATCGGCGCAATTGGCTTTGCCGGCATGTTCTGCGTATTCAGCTACCTGGCGCCGACCATGCTGGAAGTGACCAAAGTCTCGCCGCAGTGGATCCCCTTCGGCCTCGCCGCGTTTGGCGCGGGCGGCATCATCGGCAACATTGCCGGCGGCAAGCTGTTCGATCGCCTGCAGTTTCGCGCCGTGGGTTGGATCATGGTGTGGTCGATGGCCGTACTGATTTTCTTCACCTTCGCGGCCAGCTCACTGTGGAGCGTCCTGCTGGGCATCGGCCTGGTCGGCACCATGATCGCCATGGCCGCGCCGCTGCAAATCCGCCTGATGGACATCGCCCACGAAGCCCCAAGCCTCGCGGCGGCATCCAACCATGCGGCGTTCAACCTGGCGAATGCGCTGGGCCCTTGGCTTGGCGGCATGGCGATTACAGCCGGACTGGGCTGGACCAGCACCGGCTACATCGGCGCCGTAACGGCCCTCATCGGCCTGGGCCTTTACCTCATCGCCCGCCGCATGAAGGGCGGCCACTGACACCCACAATCTTGCCCCCACCACAGTTCCAATGTGGGAGGGGGCTTGCCCCCGATGGCAATGGATCAGTCAACACACCACTGCCTGCCTCACCACCCACATCAATCATCATGCAACAACCCCGCCCCATACTCCCCATAACTACTCCCCAGCCCACTGCCACCAAAATTCATCTTGGCGGCTTTGCCGGGGCTGTGGTCCCCAAACGCCTGGCATCCACCTGAAAAACACGGATCACTGCTCACGGCTGATGAAGATGAACAAGCACTCAACAGCAACGTGCCGGTGATCATCACAACTTTGACGAGATTCGAGATCATGGTTTCAGTTCCCTGTGAGCTGGAGGCGCTGGGGTCCTCTGTTGCAGGGAATCGTAGACCTCAACGGCGCAGGGAATTATGAAACTTTGCTGAAGGACAGCATGAGTTCAGGTTGCCGCCTTGGGTAAGGCGGCAGGGGTTGTTGTCAGGCTTTAACTGAGGCGGTTACAGGCGCAACTTGCTCCTGGGCTCGATCGACAAGCAGCGAGCTCAGCTCGATCAACTGCTGAATGCCCAGGGCGATGGCGCGCTGGGAGTCGTTAAGTTCGAACGCCAAGGAGGAGGCCATTTCGTTGGCAGATGCGAGGTTTTCGGCGGCGTTGGCCAAGAGGCTTTCGGGGTCGATGGTTGGGTTGACGAGGAATAGGTTGTTGGTTGGGTGTTCGACGGGTGCAGCGTCGTCGGATGGGGGCAAGTGATGATGGATTGCTCGCTGGGCTGCGGCTTGAAGCTTGGGATCAGAGGATGCAGCGTTTGAAGCGTAAGGCGGATTAGGTGTGACTTTGTACATGGCGAAGCTCCTTTAGCGTTTAAGGAACTGCCTATCTCACTTCCACATGAGGGGTGGCAGCTGTACGCAGGTGTGGAAGACCAGGGCTAAAGGACCCGGCGCACCGAAGTGCCCCGCGCACAGCCGCCATAAGCAATCATACAGACGTAAAAAAACGCCGGTAGGTGTTTATGGGCGATTGAGCGCCTTCAGCTTGGTCGGACTTCCACATCCGGCCGCTGGATTGGCAGCGGCTTGAGGAGGTTAGCTAGGGGTGGTCTTAGGGGCAAGCCGAGAAAAGCGTGGGAAATTTCCTAGACGATTTAACCTGCTCCCAAAATCACTCCACACTCGGTACGTCGTCCGATGATGGATTGGACCAACTCTATCCGCTAACTCAGTATTTATTGAGCAAAACTGGCGCACCAAATCACCACGTACCACTTTTGTACCACCCTCTTGGAAAAATAAATTATTCATCCCTGTAGATACCCTTGCGCCACTACCATGACATCAGCGATTCTACATCCCTAGTCGATCTCAAGAAAAGAAGGATTTTTTCTATGAAACAAAGCCACGGCCACTCAAGTCTTGTTTCACATAAAAGCTTATTAAGTACTTATCCACTCTTTGACCAGTAAGGGAAAAGCATGAGTTTTCAAAGCCCCAAAGCTCAAGAATTACCTAATTTGTCGGCAACGAGATTTCGAGAGTTTTTGGACTTTTTGATGTCCTCCAAGGTTGCTCCTCCAAGTGGGATCTCGCGCCCCACATACTCTGATGACTCCGTCTTGCTTGAAGTAGAAGTCGCCCCACCACCAGGATTTCCGATCGGCCAATGTTGGTATAACTGCATTGAGCACTCGTTGAATAATGCGGGTCAGATAGTTTACGGATGGCTATTTTGGGAGGTAAACCATAGTTATTATGTTGCCCAGCATCACGCTGTTTGGAGGAGTGAAAACGGGGTTTTGATTGATTTAACCCCTAACGCAACTGGCGCCAAAAAAGTATTATTCATGCCTGATGATCGCGCCACGTTCGATCTAGATGATTTGAGAGCAGCTATGAGCTTAGAGTGGACGAGCAATGACCAGTATGACTGGGTAGCTCGTCAAGTAGTTAATTTTAAGGTGGAAGAGATTCGCTCTAAAGAGTTTGGGATCATAAGGATGGAACCTGATGACTCTTCATTATCAAATCGAATCAAGAGACTTCAATCTGCGTTATCTTAATTACTTTCTAAGCAATCGGAACAAGAACCTTTTCGGCTGCTTTTTACAACCAAAAAGAAAAACGCTATGCTCACAATAATATCCAATTGTTTCTCCGACCCTAAAAACTGGGGTACATTACTTATAACAGCACCTATCGCAATTTGGCTTTAGTCTTCGCTATCAAGAACTATCAACGGAAGTCAGGAATATCGATCCGCGGAGGATTTGGAATTGCGTCAAGCTCAAGGTGCCAAGAAAGCTACGTATCACACATAGTACTAGAAAATCTAAAAGATCGACCCGTTACAATATATGGTATTTTTTTAAAATTAGGTCACAACTTTTATATCGACATAGAAAATCATGAAGACTCGCCGCTTATTTTGAAACCCTACGAGACATACCACAGGTCAATGGGGGAAATAATCTGCTATACGGTTAATACGAACATTATAAAAATGGAAAAACTTCTTCAAGACAGCAAAACCAAAAAACGTTTAGTACTTTCCACAAACGAAGGCAAATATGTCGTACCCAAAGAAGTCAAGCATTGGTCGCCTGTAGGAGAGTTTTTTAGAAACTACCTGACGGGAGTAATAAGGGTCGTTAGAGTCTCTCATAACAATAAAGATATTGGCGGTAATATCCGCTTTATAGTTGATATAACTAATACTGAAGGTCATACAGAAACCATTAAACTAATGAGCTCAGATTATCAGCTAGTAATTTTCAAGAACTTCAACCTTACGAGAGAGTGCCTTTTATCCAAAGACTCATTGGAGCTTTTTCTACACGATAAGTTAGAGCAAAATCTGATTTCCAGGGGATCATCGATCAAAGTCTATGACTTTGATGAACATAAGAAAAAGATAATAGAGCGATTTCGAAGCGAAGCAATCCAGGCGGAACGCTATAGCGCCTCATACTATTATATATTTGGTAAGCTCTACACCGCTTACTCAAATTTTAAAACTGCAAGAGCAAACAAACGCAGCAAGGTAGAACACAAAAAACATTAAACTCGGCTTGATTGCGGGCGATAGAATATCTTTTTAACATACTTATGCGCACCGCAATTAATATTCTAAATCAAATAAATTTCGCTCGGTTCACCTATCGTCAAACATCAGTTGCGTTTGCCTTTCTGCATGATCCGGGGCGGGAGCCAGTCGTCTGCAGCGGGGTTGTTTGTGAGCATACACAGCATCCTGCGGCTTATGAAGACGCCCTCATTTTCCCTCTCGCGTGCAGTGTCCTCAACTCCACCGGGATATTTGATCTTGGCGTTAATTACGCTGAGTTCATCATGGAAATCTGCTAGGCTTCCTGCTGGAAAGTGCATGGTTATGATCTGTTTTTTAGACACTCGCGTAGTGCTTATTTTCTCTGGTTCGTCCATAGACCAGGTCCACATACCATGAATCAACGCATTTCGAGAATCGTGCAGGCGAGTGATTTTTTCAAACTGCTGAGTTAGTACTTCAGCACGGTCGCCCTCTTCAACTTCAGCAACCCGAGCTTTCCACAACTCCAGCACCTTGATAAAGCTCAGGTTATTCATCGCCCTTGGCAACTCCTCGAACTCTTGCACATTGAAAGTTGCAATTGTCTGCGCAAACACTTCGGACTCGAGTGCCCCCCATAAAGCAATGATCCTGCCGAGGAGTAAAGCCTCCTTGTCAGAGAGCGGAACGTCGTACAGATGCATTAAATCATTATTGCTCATGGGTGAATTCTCTTAGTGTTGTAGGAGGGGAGTACGTACGCTACGCCCGCCGCAGGCGCATAATCGTATCTGTAAGCATTTGTGTATTTTTATCCAGAGTTTTCATGGCCCCGACTGCATTATCTGCAACTGTCTCCACTCCATTCGCTAGTTTGGTTGCGCCTGTACCCTAGTACTAGTTCTCCATGCCGCTGCCTGCTACACGTTATCAATATTGCTATTGAAAAATCCTGCTACCTGGAAGCAAATCCAGAAATTCACCTAGGCCGCGATATTTGCAACTCTTTGAACAGCTGAACAAACTGCACTGGAATAAGTCTCCCTCCCGTAAGCTTTAGCATGGACTTGGTAACAACAGTATACTTTAAATCTTTTTTTGCGCCATTTCCTATATAGGACCTCAGCCCGGGATAGGCCGTAAGTACTACCCCCTCCAACTCCGATCCCATATGCAGGTACCTAATATCAGTTAAAAGTCGCAGTCCGGACACGTACTCGATTTCAGCATCTCGATTGTTTGGAGAGTTCAGCACCCGCTCTAAATAGCGATCTAGTGAAACTTGAAGTAGATCCAAGCGCTCAAGCCATTCACCCCAAGAAACTCCCTCTCCACAAAGATTAAAAATGGAGTAATCATCGCCTTTATCCATATGAAGCATTAAAAGAATTGAAATTGGATCTAGGCCGATATTTTCCGTGGTATATGCATACCCATTAGCAAAAACCACTATCCCTGGTTTAGGCTTATTATGAAGATCCCAATCAACTACACCCCTGACGTATTTACTGCTAAACTCCGCGAAGCTTTCAACAGCCCCATAAACATGCGCACAACTACCAACACCATTTATCGCATCGACCATCTTTGAACATAAGTCACCGTCATCAGAAACCAAACTATGCATAGCTTCAACAATGCGATACTCGGGAACTTTTTCCCCAGAAGGAATAAAGCTCAATGAGACCTTAGAATCAATTGTATCTTCTACACCTCTAAGGTGCGCATAAAGAGCGCTAAACATATTAGCATCATAAAAACTCTCAACAAAAACATGAAGCCTATTCTCTGGATCTAATGAAATCTGATTAACTCCATCAAGCAATTCAGATATCGCGAAATCCTTCTCAACTGAAACTGCACCTGCCTCATCGACCACATAAATACTATCTGGGGGAGCCAGAGCAACGGTCGTCGGGGAATGGGTAGTTATAAATACAAAAACGCCAAACATAGCAGTGAAGCTATTCAATACGGCATATAACTTTTCAACCATTTTCGGATGCAAAAACGCATCAGGCTCATCGATAAGCAATAACTTCGGAACTGCAGACGACATAACCTCCCTGTACTGAGTGTTAAAAAGAGTTAACACAAGCCACAACAAAGTATTCTCGCCTGACGAAAGCGAATCGGGATTTAAATTCTGCCCACTGCCTTTTAACTTAAGTTGTGCGACGTAATCGTACACATCAGATTCTTCATCAGGAATCGAAAAAATAAATTTACCATCAAAAACTTTTTCTAATATAGAGTTAAGTACTTCCCACGGCTTTGATCCGAAATACTCCTCAATTTTATCGAACGTAATAAAGTCTACATCTTTACGTCTCGACACCACGCGCCACTCATTAAATTCGTTCTCATCGATACGTCGACGATAGGTGTTACATATCATCGAAATATCACTTACTCCAAACGGCGTATCCAAAAGCTCGTCAAAATTCAGTTTTATATGCTCCTCACTCAAATCAGCAATTGGCAGATTCAACTTAAGAGATATTACTCGACACAACTCATGCAACTTGGCGTAACTCAAGGATATTTGAGGACTACCCATCCTAGCCATCATGCGCGCACTGGCTTTGTTCTCATCATAGGGGTCTATGAAATCCTGCTTACTTCTAACAAAATACTCTATAGTTGATCTAACTTTGGCTACATATGCATCATCATTGTATCCTTGGCCAAACGAAGGCACCAAGGCAGACTGCGCCAAAAAAATGATATCGCTGGCATTCAACTCTTTTTCCGTTCTATAAACCTTAGTAGATAGCTGCTTAATACTTTCGAGAAACCGTGTCTTACCTACACCATTCTTTCCCGTTAGTACGACAATGCTTCCCTTAATCCGAATTGATTTTCGCAGCAAAAAACCCTTATATTCGGAATCTCCAACGACAGTCAACATAGCTTAGCCCCTTCAAAACGAAAAACCATTAATTAATCATTTCGTTATATACGCCACACACACGTTTTCAACATATATAACTCCAAACATCTCCATATCTTTTAATGCTATACAGATTGGTGTCGTTTATTCTGGAGTTATCTCACAAATATCAAGAAAAAACCGCCTTGCGTAGTATAATTTTCGGCGACCACGACTTTGGGGGGACTCAGCTTCGGGCCGGTCTGACGCACGGATTCGGCGCCCTATTTACCGCGCCGGGGGTTATCAGGCACCTACTGTAATTTCATAATGTTTGAAGCGCACCACCTCCTCCCCAAGCCACTCATTCACCTGCGCCGCTTCCCTGATCGATCCATACCCACCTGCGTTTTGCGGCACCATCAGCTGCGGCGGAATACGCAAGCTGGCCAGCACGTCGTCGCGACGTCTGATTTTTTATCGAGTTGAATTCATCCTTGGCTGTCACTTCGCTGACCGGGATGATCTGCAGCCCGTCTTTTTTGCCGTGGGCGAATACACAAAAAGGTTGCGGAAGTTGCCAGGCCCCTTGGAGTCCTTTAGCGCCTTGCGTAGGAGTCGACGTCCGCTTCGTTCTGCGCGGCGTCGGTCGTGTAAAGAATGAAACCGGCATGACTGCCGTTTTCGTAATACTTACGACGAAACAGCGTGGCCGACTCGTTCAGTAAGGCTGATTGCAAGGCGCTGGTCCATTCGGGCAGGCCGTACACCTCTTGGTGCAGATCCGCCTCCCGCAGATGAGAAACAGTGCCCGGTTCAAATTCATGTTCTTCCTTCCAGCCCTGCACCATGAACTGCCGCCCGTCTTTGCCCGAGCGCATGTACTTCGCCAGCGGCGGTACCAGCTCGCGCACCGGGCCGAGCATCGAGCGCCGCCCTTCCAGATGGCCGTTACCCAACACAGGAAGTTCGGAGAGAACTGTTCAAAGGCTGCCCGCGACAGCAGGCGGTGCGGGATAAACGTCTTGCTCAGCAAGTTGCGCTTTGCCCAGCGGCTTGGCTTTCTCAACTTCTACCAAGTATTGATCGGTCATTTCTTTGAGCGTGGTCCCCTTGCGGTTTGCGCGCTCGATCGTACTAGGTTCATCCACCTCCGCTCCGCGCTTACGCGTCCAAGCCTGCACAGCCTGTTTTCGGGCGAAGGTCTGGCTCTCTTGGTAGACTTGCACTCCGTCGCGCTTGATGCGGATCTGAGCCGTGTAGCTCACACTCTCATCCGCCAGTTTTCTTGCCCTGATAGTCGCCATGTTGAAAGTGGTACGCGTCAGTTTTGAAGTGGTACATGGTACCGCCAAGACCTGAAGACACCTGAAACGCCCCAAAACACGCCCAGAACACGTTGAGTAAAATGCTAGATAAACAGACCTTTAGCCCAGCAGAATCAAGCCCCGCACTGTCTCGGCGTTTTAGTGTTGCTCCCATGATGGATTGGACCGACCGCCACTGCCGGTTCTTCCTACGCCTGCTCTCCAAACACGCCCTGCTCTACACCGAGATGGTCACCACCGGCGCGATCCTCCACGGCGATCACGAGCGCTTCCTGCGCCACAACGAAGCCGAGCACCCGCTCGCGCTGCAATTGGGCGGTAGCGTCCCCGCCGATCTGGCCGCCTGCGCCCGTATGGCCGAAGCCGCCGGTTACGACGAGGTGAACCTGAACGTCGGCTGCCCCAGTGACCGCGTCCAAAACAACATGATCGGCGCGATCCTCATGGCGCACCCTGCCCTGGTGGCGGACTGTGTGAAGGCGATGCGCGATGCGGTGTCGATTCCGGTGACGGTGAAGCACCGTATCGGCATCAATGGTCGGGACAGTTATGCCGAGTTGTGTGATTTCGTCGGGACGGTGAAGGATGCCGGTTGCACCAGTTTTACCGTGCATGCGCGGATTGCGATTCTGGAGGGGTTGTCGCCCAAGGAGAACCGGGACATTCCGCCGTTGCGTTATGACGTGGCGGCGCAGTTGAAGCGGGACTTTCCGGCGTTAGAGATCAATCTTAACGGTGGGATCAAGACGTTGGAGCAGTGCCAGGAGCATTTGCAGACGTTTGATGGGGTGATGCTGGGGCGGGAGGCTTATCACAATCCGTATCTGTTGGCGGAGGTGGATCAGCGGTTGTTTGGCAGTGAGGCGCCGGTGATCAGCCGGGCGCAGGCGTTGGTGCAGTTGCGGCCTTATATTGCTGAGCATTTGGCCAGTGGTGGGACGATGCATCACATTACTCGGCATGTGTTGGGGTTGGGCACCGGGTTTCCGGGGGCGCGCAGGTTCAGGCAGTTGTTGTCGGTGGATATTCATAAGGCGGCGGATCCGTTGGCGTTGCTGGATCAGGCGGGGGAATTATTGGACGGGCGGTGAGTGGGTAGCTGATGGGCTTTTGTAGGAGCGAGCTTGCTCGCGAAAAATCCATAGCCGCCGCGCTTATTCAGAACGCACGCGTTATCGTTGACGTTTTTCGCGAGCAAGCTCGCTCCTACAGCATTGGGGCAGGCCCAGTGGCGATGGAGGCGCTATCGGGCAGTTGGGTTGAACCTGCCATCGATTCCGGCCTCCTATTGAGCAGTACGGCCGCTATTTAAGCGGCTGTTTTCAGGTTGTTGCCCCGCGCAAACGACCTGACGCATTTGCGCCCTTGAGCGCCTGCCAGCGCTCGGGTAATGTCATCAGACCCACAGGACAGAGCACGCCCATGACTTCCAAGCTGGAACAACTCAAGCAATTCACCACCGTCGTAGCCGATACCGGCGATTTTTCTACCCTCGCCAAGCTCAAGCCACAAGACGCGACCACCAACCCTTCCCTGCTGCTCAAGGCGGCATCGATTCCAGGCTATGCCAAGCTGCTGGATGAGTGTGTGCAGGACTGCAATGGCGATGTGGGCCTGGCCAGTGACCGGTTTGCGGTGGCGGTGGGTCAAGAGATTCTCAAAGTAGTACCGGGCCGTATTTCCACCGAGGTGGACGCCCGTCTGTCGTTCGACGAAGAGGCGATACTCAAGCGTGCGCACCGTCTGATCGATCTGTACGACAAAGCCGGCGTCAGCCGTGACCGTGTGCTGATCAAGATCGCTTCCACCTGGGAAGGCATCCGCGCGGCGGAGAAGCTGGAGAAAGAAGGCATCCAGACCAACCTGACGCTGCTGTTCTCCTTCGCCCAGGCCGTGGCGTGTGCTGAAGCGGGTGTGTTCCTGATTTCGCCGTTCGTGGGCCGTATCTATGATTGGTACAAGAAGGCCAACGGCAACGACTACACCGGTTCCGATGACCCGGGCGTGCAGTCGGTGACGCGCATCTACAATTACTACAAGGCTAACGGCTATAAGACCGTGGTGATGGGTGCGAGCTTCCGTAACCTGAGCCAGATCGAAGAGCTGGCCGGGTGTGATCGCCTGACCATCAGCCCGGACTTGCTGGAGAAGCTGGCGGCGGATGAAGGCAAGCTGGAGCGCAAGTTGTCGCCGGGGCATGCCGGCGAAGCGCGGGTGCATATGACTGAAGCGCAGTTCCGTTGGGAGTCCAACGAGGACGCGATGGCGACCGAGAAGCTGGCGGAGGGGATTCGTCAGTTTGCTCGGGATCAGGAGAAGCTGGAGGCGCTGTTGTCGGCCAAGCTGTAAGGGCGGATAGCGGCAAAAAGGGCGGCACCTTGGTGGGTGTCGCCCTTTTTTGTGAAAGCCAGTCTCAAGCCAGTCGCAGATTAAATGTGGGAGGGGGCTTGCCCCCGATGGCGGTGGATCAGTCAGCATATTTATGACTGACATACCGCCATCGGGGGCAAGCCCCCTCCCACATTTTGATCACATTTCAATTGAGGATCAGTGGCGCTCGAGGGCGTTGACCAGGTCGTGGAAGGCTTCGCGGTTGGACTCGTTGAGGCCCATCAGGATCTTGTGCGCTTCCAGCACCTTGATCCGTACGATTTCCTCGGACTGGTCCTGGGACGGCAGGTCGGTCAGGCATTCCGGGCAGGGGATCGGGCGGTCAACGATGTTGAACACTTGGTCAAACCCCATGGACTGCAGCAGCCGGGTGATGTCTTCGTGGGTGGTGACCACGGTCGGCAACAGGCCGACCTTCTGCCGCGACAGAATGGACAATTTGGCCAACAGGCCCAGGGTGGTGCTGTCGATGCTGCGGGTTTCGGTCAGGTCGATCACGATCGCCGAGAAATTCAGCGCTGTGAAGATCCGCTCGATCGTCGCATCCAGCGCCGAACACAGGGTCAGGCGCACTTCACCGACAAATTTGAGGACGAAGGTCCCGTCTTGCTCGGCGAATTGGATTCTTCCGGTACTCATCAAAGATTCCTGCTCAACACCAATAGGGCGATATCATCCGGCATCTCCCCTAGCGTGGCCAATCCAAAAACCTGCCGCAGACCATCCAGGCTGCCGCCCGCCGACTTGACCTTTTGAGGCAAGGCGGCTTCTTTCTCTTTGAGTGTAGGCTCTGGAAGAAGGTCCAGGATGCCGTCGGACATCAGCGTCAGGCTGAAGGTCGGCGGCAGTTCCAGGATGTGGTCTTCGTAGGTGGCCTCATTGAACAAGCCCACCGGCAGACCACGCCCTTCCAGGTAACGCACACTGTCAGGAGTGTATAAAACCGGCATCGGCAGGTGACCGCCAATGCTGTAGGTCAAAAGACCGGTTTCTTCATCGATCACGCCGCCAACCATCGTCACGTGCTTGCCCAGCTTGCAGCTGATCAGGCCCCGGTTGATGTGGCCCAGCACCTCGGAGGGGGTGAACTCCGGCAAGGTGCCATTGCGCTTGGATTCGAACAACAACCGCGTGGTCATGAACTTCAACAACACGGTGACAAAGGCAGAGGATGCGCCGTGGCCGGACACGTCGGCCAGGTAGAACGCCACGCGCCGCTCATCCACACGGAAATAGTCAACAAAATCCCCCGACAAGTACAACGACGGGATGATCTGGTGCGCGAACTGGAAATCGTCGATGGTCCAGGGGCTGACCGGCAGCATGTTCATCTGCACCTGGCGACCGGCGTTCTGGTCTTCCTGGAGCAGGTTCAGGCTGGCTTCAAGCTCGCGGTTGGCGGTCTCGAGCTTTTCGCGGTAGCGCTGGTTTTCCTGGAGCAGGCGCGCACGGTCCAGGGCGCGGCGCACCGAGTGCTCCAGCACCGCCAGGTCTTCCAGGGGTTTGATCAGGTAATCGGCGGCGCCCAGGCGCAGGGCTTCAACGGCGTCATTCATGACCCCGGCCCCGGACACGACAATCACCGGCGTCTGCGGAGCACGCTCGGTCACCTGGCGAATCAGCTCGAGGCCGCCCATCTGGGGCATGCGCAGGTCGCAGATCACGAGGTCGGGCTGGTCGCGCTCGAATACCTGAAGACCCTGTTGGCCGTTGCCGGCCTGCAGGACGCTGAAGCCACTGTCTTCCAAATAGGCCGCGAGGCTCGCGCGCACTACTTCGTCGTCATCGATTATCAGCAGCGTGGCACTGGTTTTTTGCATGTGGGCAAACGGCGCCAGAATTAGGTTGGCGTAGGTGGCTCGACAATGGCCGGGCTCACGTACTGGATTCGCTTTCTAGCCTCTCTGTCCTACAAAGCATTGGGATTTATCCAATGCACAACCGTAAAGCAGAGGTGCCCTTCTAAGGCGCAGACGGTACTCCCATCCGTGAGGGGTTTCAAGCTCATGCCGATGGTCGCCGAGCGTCTTTACATGGCAAATCACCGGGAGTTATAAGAACGTTCATCACCACAACCCAAAGTAAGGATGGATGCTGTGAGCGAACATGAGCGCGACTACGCCGAAAAACGCGACTTCATCCGCATGCGGGTGGATGCCGATGTATCCTTGATCCACGCCGGGCAAGAGATTGCAGGGGTCTGCCTGGACCTGTCCAGCTCCGGCATGCAGGTGCAGGCACCTCGCCAGTTCAATGTGGGCGACCGGCTCACCGTGCGCATCGATTCCGAGCACGCCGCGCTCAAGGGCCTTGAGGCCGATACCGAGGTGGTGTGGGCCAAGACCGTAGGCGATGAGCAGCAACTGGGCCTGAAGATTTTGAACATGCGCTGATCAGCGCGCACAAAAAAGGCGACCGTTCAAAGGTCGCCTTTTTCATTTCAAAACGTCACAGCTTAAAAGTCGTCGACGACCTTGCCGTCCTTGACCTTGAACTCGCGGTTTTGCAGGTAAGCGTTACGGATAAAGGTGTACTTGTCGCCACTGATCAGCTTCTCGCTGTCGAGCAGACTGGCACGGGTGTCGACCACGTTCAGGCCGAAGGTGCTGTTGCGCCAGCCGATATCGTTCATGTAGCGGTACGGTTGGGTGTAGCTGTCCACGTATTTGGACGGCGCGTCACGCAAGGTGCTTGGGCCGAGCAACGGGATCATCACGTAGGGACCGCTGCCGACGCCCCAGTAGCCGAGGGTCTGGCCGAAGTCTTCATCGCTGCGCTGCAGCCCCATTTTGGTGCCGACATCGATAAAGCCCAGCACGCCGAACGTGGTGTTGACCAGCAGACGGGCTGTGTCGACGCCAGCATTGTGCGGCTTGAGCTGCAGTACGTTGTTGGCGAGGTTGCCGACATCGCCGATGTTGCGGAAGAAGTTGTGCACGCCGTCCTGCACAAATTGCGGGGTGACGAACTGATAGCCCTGGGCGATTGGCTTGAGGGCGTAAGTGTCAACGGTGTCGTTGAAGGTGAAGATGGGACGGTTGACGCTTTCCCATGGATCATCTTCCGTCGCGGCCTGAGCGGCGAACGGTGCCAACAGGACGGTGGCACACACCGATAGCTGAGCGAAGTACTGGCTCCAGCGCATAGCTTTTGCTCCTTGAATAGTCTGTCATGGGCGCTATGCCCTGAATAAGGCCGTCAGTATATGACGGAAGTATGGATTTAGGCAGTCGCAACGAAACGACTTTCATGATTTGGACAAAGATCCTACAAATACGCCCCGATGTCATCCACCTGTCATGCCACCCCGATAGCGTTGCAGCTATTTCAGGGACGTTCAGATGCCACATGCCGAGATAGCCGTCGCCACTGCCCCCGCGTTGACCGCCGTGTTGTTTGGCCTGAGTGGCTGCCTGGTGGATTTCGGTTCCCAGGCCCGCAGCGACTCACCCTCCCCCGACTCCCAGGCCACACCTGGCGCGCTGAAAATTCTGCGCAGCCTGAAGGAGCAAGGCGTGCCCTGCGCCTGGCTGGATGAATTGCCCTCCTCTGTCACCACGCCACTGGCCACCGCCCTGCCCGCCTGGCTCAAGGCCACCTCGCCTTCCACCATTCGCTGGCCGGCGCCCCACGCCTGCTGGCAAGCCTTGATGGAGCTGAATATCACACGCCTGGAGGGCTGCGTGCTGGTCAGCGGCGAACCGCGCCTGCTGCAATCGGGCCTGAATGCCGGGCTGTGGACCATCGGCCTGGCCTCATGTGGCTCGCTGTGCGGCATGGCGCCGGAACAATGGCAGGCACTGAGCGAAAAGGAACGCGAGCACAAGCGCGGCAAGGCCACCGTGGCGCTCTACGGATTAGGCGTGCACTCGGTGATCGATCACCTCGGCGAACTCGGCACCTGCCTGGCCGATATCCGCCTGCGCCGGCTCAAAGGCGAGAAGCCCTGACAAGGATCATGCACAGCGGGCGCCGGTGGATTAATCTACAGGTCAGTTCGTAGACCTTTCCCGGCGTGCCGCGGTCTATGCCAGTGCCTATCGATAAAAGGAAAGAATGTCATGCCTGATCGCGAGAAGTTACAACAGCAGGCCGATATCGTGCGCCAGCAACTGATCGATCATCCAGAGTTGCCCGCGGAAAAACGTGCAGCGCTTGAAGAGCTGGTTGCCAAATTCGACGTGCAGCTACAACTGGAACCGGCCACCCAGACACCCAGCATCGCTGATGATGTAAATCGTGCGGTGGAAGGGTTTGAACTGGACCACCCAGGCATTGCCGGGACACTGCGCAACATTGTGATAACGCTGGGCAACATCGGCATCTAACCTGCCAGCCAACCCAGCACAGATCCAACATGTGGGAGGGGGCTTGCCCCCGATTGCAGGGTTTCAGACACAGATGCTGTGACTGACACTCCGCTATCGGGGGCAAGCCCCCTCCCACATTTGGTTTTGGGTGCAGGCTTATTGACGCGCCAGGCGTACGTTCTGGAAGTCCACATCCTCGGTGCTGCGGTACGGGTTGATATCCAGCCCGCCCCGGCGCACATACCGCGCGTACACGGTCAACTTTTCAGGCTTGAGCAAGCGCTGCAGGTCCAGAAAGATGCGCTCCACGCACTGTTCATGGAAGTCCGAGTGCTGACGGAAGCTCACCAGGTACTCCAACAGGCTCGCGTGATCCAGCGCCGCGCCCCGGTATTCCACCACCACACTGCCCCAATCGGGCTGGCTGGTGACCGGGCAGTTGGATTTGAGCAGGTGGCTGTGCACGCTCTCCTCCACCACCCGCGAGTCATCACAGCGCAGCAGTTCCGGACGCGGATGTTCGTAGCTGCTGACGTTGATATCCAGCTCATCAATGCACACGCCCGGCAACGCCATCACGCCTTCGGCCTCGATATCAGCCAGGCTGCGAATGCGCACGCTGACCGGCTTGCCGGCGGCGGCGCCGAGGTCGTTGCGCAGGGTTTCTTCCAGCTGATGTGTATCGGCAAACGCGGTCTGGTTCAACGAGTTGAGGTAGAGCTTGAAGGACTTGGACTCGATGATGTTCGGCGAGTCGGCCGGGATGCTGAACTCACCGATGGCCACCACCGGCTTACCGGACGGCAGCAACCAGGACAGTTCGAAGCAGTTCCAGAAATCCACGCCCTTGTAAGGCAGGGTCTCGGCGTTCAGGCCCAGCTCGGCCCACTTGGCCGCGCGAGGGATCGGGAACAGCAACGAAGGGGTGTAGGTGCAAATGTATTCACTGGACTTGCCCAGCGGCGAATGTTCGGCTGCGGGATGCATGGCGGAAACCTGGCTAGATAAACCGCGCCAGTCTACCAGCCTTTGCTCCTGCCCTTAAGGAACGCCTTACTCAACGGTCAGCGTGCCGACCATGCCCGCCTGGTAATGCCCGGGAAGATTGCAGGCGAACTCAAGGCCGGTGGCCTTGGTAAAGGTCCAGGTCAGCTCGGCGATTTGGCCCGGCTCGACCAGCACACTGTTCGGATCATCGTGCTTCATCGCGCCGTGCGCCATTTTACTGTGGTCCATGGCTCCCATCCCGGTGGGCGTGAGCATGCCGCTGGCCTGCATCTGCAGCATTTCCTTCTGGTGTTCGGCGTGCATGGCCGCGTCGCCAAGGTTGAATTCGTGGAGCAACTGGCCTTTGTTGATCAGTACAAAACGAACGGTCTCACCGGCCTTTACGTCCAGGGACTTAGGCGAGAAGGAAATATCCTGCAGCGTCACCTCCACCGTACGGGTGGCTTTGTCAGCCGGTGCCGGTTGGCCAAACGCGTAGGTGCGAGACGCATCAGCCAGTGCATTGAAGCTCAACGCCAGCAGGCCCGCCAGCAACAGGGGTGTACGCAATGCCATCTCTCTTCTCCCAAAATACATAACCAGCTTGGGCAGCACTCTAAGATAAGCCCGCTGCCAGCGAGCTGACTGCTAGATTACAACTTTGTCAGGTTTCCCCGTTGGCGCGCTCACCCGCTTATTGTTGTAGGAGCGAGCTTGCTCGCGAAGAACGCCAGCACGCCGCGTCAAGCCAGAGAGTACGCGTTATCGTTGACGTTTTTCGCGAGCTCGCGCCTACAGGGAAGCGTCCATCCTTTGCCAAGAGCCTTACATGAAACTGCTGATCGTCGAAGACCAACCCAAAACCGGCCATTACCTGCGCCAGGGCCTGGCCGAGGCCGGGTTTACCACCGAGTTGGTGGCCGACGGCTCCAGCGGTCAGCACCTGGCGCTGACCGGCGACTATGACTTGCTGATCCTCGACGTGATGCTGCCCGGTCGTGATGGCTGGCAAATCCTGCAAGCGGTGCGCAGTGCCGGCCTGGACGTTCCCGTGCTGTTTCTTACCGCACGCGACGCGGTGGAAGATCGCGTCCACGGCCTGGAGCTGGGCGCCGACGATTACCTGGTCAAGCCCTTCGCCTTTTCCGAGCTGCTCGCCCGCGTGCGCAGCCTGTTACGGCGTGGCAGCAGCGCGCCGCAGGACACCCACCTGCAACTGGCCGACCTGCGCCTGGACCTGATCCGCCGCCGCGTCGAGCGCAGCGGCCAGCGTATCGACCTCACCGCCAAGGAGTTCTCCCTGCTGGAGCTGCTGCTGCGCCGCCAGGGCGAAGTGCTGCCCAAGTCGCTGATCGCCTCACAGGTGTGGGACATGAATTTCGACAGCGACACCAACATCATCGAAGTGGCGATCCGCCGCCTGCGCCTGAAAGTCGACGACGCCTTTCCCAACAAGTTGATCCACACCGTGCGCGGCATGGGCTATGTACTGGAGGAGCGCTTCACTTGATCCAGCGCCTGTCCCTCGCCAGCCGCCTGGCACTGCTGTTTGCCGCGTGCACCGCCGTGGTTTCGCTGCTCGCCGGCGTGCTGTTCAACCACGCCAGCGAGGCGCACTTTATCGAGCTGGACCAGCAGCAATTGGACAGCCGGCTGGTGGCGCTGCGCAGCACGTTGCAGGGTGTCGACTCGGCGCAAGCCTTTGCCCGGCGCGAACCTCAACTGCGCGCCGACCTTAGCCATCAACCCGACCTCGCCTTGCGCATCACGGCAGCCGGCCAGCGCTGGCTTGACGACGCGCCGGGCGTGACGTTGCCCGAGGCACCCGGCCTGCACAGCCTGCAACAGGCAGGCACCGACTACCGCGTGTACAACGCGCCCCTGAGCCCCGGCCAACCTGGCTCAGCGCAATTGACCCTGATACTCGACATCACCCACCACCAGCATTTCCTGCAACGCATGCAGCGTTTGATCTGGCTGACCGTCGGCCTCTCGGCCCTGGCCACCGCGCTGCTCGGCGCCTGGGCGGCGCGCAGCGGGTTGCGCCCCTTGCGGCGCATGGGCGAAGTCGCCGCCGGTGTGTCCGCCCACTCCCTGACGCAACGCTTGCCGCAGCAACAGATGCCGGTCGAACTGGCCGAGCTGGCGCAGACCTTCAATGCCATGCTGGGCCGGCTGGACGATGCATTCCAGCGCCTCTCGGCTTTCTCCGCCGATATCGCCCATGAACTGCGCACACCGCTGTCGAACCTGCTGACCCAGACCCAGGTCATCCTCACCCAGCCGCGCCCACTGGAGGATTACCGCGAAGCGCTGCACAGCAACCTGGAGGAATTGCAGTGGATGGCGCAACTGGTCAACGACATGCTGTACCTGGCCAAAGCCGATCACGGCTTGCTAAGCCCCAAGCGCGAGCCGCTGGCGCTGGCCGATGAAGTCGAGGCGTTGCTGGAGTTTTTTGCGCTGCTGGCCGAAGACGCGCAGGTTTCGTTGGTGCGTGAAGGCCATGCCCACGCAGCCGGCGATCGCGGCATGTTGCGCCGGGCCTTGTCCAATCTGTTGGAGAACGCACTCAGGTTTACCCCGGCGGGCGGTGAGGTGCGGGTACGCCTGGCAGACGGTGAGCGCTGCGTGAGGCTGACGGTGGAAAACACCGGGGAAGGCATTTCGACAGATGTATTACCGAAGCTGTTCGATCGCTTCTACCGGGCCGATCCGGCGCGGCGCGAAGGCAGCAGCGAGCATGCGGGGCTGGGGCTGGCGATTACCCAGTCGATTGTGCGGGCGCATGGGGGGAGGATTTATTGTGAGTCTGAGGCGGGGTGGACGCGGTTTGTGATTGAGTTGCCCAGGGGCGATTGATGCACGCTGGGCCGGCCCTATCGGGGGCAAGCCCCCTCCTACAGTGGACCGCGTTTATTCAGGAGAAATGAGGTCAAAATGTGGGAGGGGGCTTGCCCCCGATAGCGGTCTCAGCTGCTACGAATACCTGAGCGCATGCGCCGGCTCGATCTTCGCCGCCCGATACGCCGGGTAAATCGTCGCCAGGAAGCTCAGCACAAACCCCGCCGAGCAAATCAGCAACACGTCCCCACCTTGCAATTCGGAAGGCAGGTTGCTGACAAAGTACACATCCGAACTGAAGATATGCTGCCCGCTGACCCGCTCCAGCCAGCCCACCAGTTCGCTCACGTTCAGCGCCGCAATCACCCCCAGCACGCCGCCGATCAGGGTGCCGACCACGCCGATCACCGTGCCCTGCACCATGAAGATCGCCATGATCTGCCGAGGCGTGGCGCCGATGGTGCGCAGGATCGCGATGTCCGCGCCCTTGTCGTTCACCACCATGATCAAGGTGGCGATGATGTTGAACGCCGCCACCGCGACGATCATCAGCAGCAACAGGCCGATCATGGTCTTTTCCATCTTCATCGCGCTGAACAGGCTGCCCTGGGTGTGGGTCCAGTCGTCCGCCTTATACCCCGCGCCGAGGCTGGCGGCGATGTCCGCCGAGACCTTGGGCGCCGCGTACAGGTCGGTCACCGCCAGGCGCACGCTCTGCACCTGGTTGGGTTGCCAATGCTGTATTTCAGCGGCATCGGCCCGGTTGATCAAGGCCATGGAGCCGTCCAGCTCGGCGCCCACCTTGAAGATACCGACCACGTTCAAACGCTGCATGCGCGGTGTGATACCACCCGGCGCGGTGCTGATTTCCGGCACGATCAAGGTCAGCTTGTCGCCCACGTTCAGGCGAAAGCGCCGTGCGGTGATGTCGCCAATCACCACACCGAACTCGCCGGGTTTCAGGTCGTCCAGTTTGCCGCGCACGATATGCTGGGCCACGATCGACACCTTGCCTTCCTGGGCCGGATCGACGCCGCTGATTTCAATCGGCTGCATCGCGCCCTTATAGGAGAACATGCCGTCCATCTGCGTGAACGGGACCGCCGCCGTCACTTGCGGGTTCTTCATCGCGGCAGCGGCCACCGGCTGCCAGTCATCGATCGGCTTTACGCCGACGATGGTGGCGTGGGGCACCATGCCGAGGATGCGCGAGCTCATTTCGCGCTGGAAGCCGTTCATCACCGACAGCACCACGATCATCGCCAATACGCCCAGGGCGAGGCCGATCATCGAAGTCATCGAGATAAACGAGACAAAACGGTTGCGGCGTTTGGCGCGGGTATAGCGCGTGCCGATGAAAATCGATAACGGTCTGAACATTCGCGTGCACCGCCTGAAAAAATAAAAAAGCCCGGCCTCGAAAAACCGGGCTTGCAGCCACTCAGATAGCGACCAGATGACCTTCCTGCAAATGCAGTACGCGGTCCATCTGACGGGCCATGCTCATGTCATGGGTCACCACCAGGAACGCGGTGCGCATCTGGGTGCTCAGTTCCAGCATCAAGTCCTTGATGCCCTGAGCGGTGTGGGAGTCGAGGTTGCCGGTGGGCTCGTCGAGCATCACCAGGCCTGGGTTGTTCACCAGGGCACGGGCAATGGCCACGCGCTGGCGCTCCCCGCCGGACAGCTCGGCCGGCTTGTGCTCCAGGCGATGGCCGAGGCCGACGCGCTCCAGCAAGGCGGTAGCACGCTGGCGCGCCTCGGGGATTGCGGTCTTGCCGATCAGCAGCGGCATGCACACGTTTTCCAGGGCGGTGAATTCCGGCAGCAAGTGGTGGAACTGGTACACAAAACCGAGCGAACGGTTGCGCAGTTGGCCACGGGCCTTTTCATTCAGGGCCGACAGCTCTTCACCGGCCAGCCACACGCTGCCCTGGGACGGCGTATCAAGGCCGCCCAACAGGTTGAGCAAGGTACTTTTGCCGGAGCCGGAACTGCCGACGATCGCCACGCGCTCGCCGGGGTGCAGTTCAAGTTGCAGGTTGGCCAGCACCACCACGGATTCCGGGCCTTCCTCGTAGGATTTGCCCAGGTTGCGGCAGCTCAGGATTGCTTTTTCACTCATGCCCGATTCACTCATAACGTAATGCCTGTGCTGGCTGGGTACGTGCCGCGCGCCAGGCTGGATACAGGGTGGCAAGGAAACTCAGGACCAACGCGGCACCGCCCACCATCAGCACATCCTGGGCCTGAACCTGGGACGGCAGGTAGTCGATGAAGTAGACGTCGGCGTTGAGGAATTTGTGGCCGAGCACTTTTTCAAGCAGGGCGATGGCGGCGCTGACATTCAACGCTGCCAGAATGCCCACGGCCGTACCGATCAGGGTGCCGACCACGCCGATCACCGTGCCCTGCACCATGAAGATCGCCATGATCTGCCCCGGCGTGGCGCCCAGGGTGCGCAGGATGGCGATGTCGCCCTTCTTGTCGTTCACCACCATCACCAGCGTGGAGATGATGTTGAAGGCAGCCACGGCGACGATCAGCAACAGCAGCAGGCCGATCATGGCTTTTTCCATGCGGATGGCCTGGTACAGGTTGCCGTGGGTGCGGGTCCAGTCGCGGGCGTAGTACTCGGACTCCCCCAGGTGCTGGGCGATTTCCCAGGCGCCGCGTGGCGCGTCGAACAGGTCGTTGAACTTCAGGCGCAGGCCCTGCACCTGGTCCGGCTGCCAGCGATGCAGGCGTGCCAGGTCGGTGAGGTTGGTCAACCCGAGGTAGCCGTCGATCTCGCCGGCGCCCACGTGAAAGGTGCCGACCACGGTAAAACGCTTCATGCGCGGGAACATGCCGGCCGGGGTCACGGTGACCTCCGGCGCGACGAACGTCAGCTTGTCGCCCACGCCCACACCGAGCTTGGCCGCGGCCTTGTCGCCGATGATGATGCCGAAGCTGCCGGGCGCCAGGTCATCGAGCCTGCCTTGCAGCATGAACTTGTCGATGATCGAGACGTTGCGCTCCTGGGCCGGGTCGACGGCGTTGAGCAGGATCTTCTGCACCTTGCCGTCGTTGGTCAGCAACCCCTGCATCTGGGTAAACGGCGCAACGGCCAGCACCTTGGGGTTCTGCTTGACCTTGGCGGCCAGGCTTTGCCAGTCGCTGATGGGCACATCGCCCTCGATGGTCGCGTGGGGCACCATGCCC
This sequence comes from Pseudomonas orientalis, assembly GCF_001439815.1. Lineage (GTDB taxonomy): Bacteria > Pseudomonadota > Gammaproteobacteria > Pseudomonadales > Pseudomonadaceae > Aquipseudomonas > Aquipseudomonas orientalis. The sequence continues at coordinate 315,129 of NZ_JYLM01000003.1, forward strand.
AGCACGCGGGTGCGCATCTCATGATCGAAGCCGTTCATCACCGACAGCACCACGATCATCACGACCACGCCCAGGGCGAGACCGATCATCGAGGTCAGGGAAATGAACGACACAAAATGATTGCGACGCTTTGCACGGGTATAACGCGTGCCGATAAATACGAAGAGAGGTCTGAACATGTCGGGGCTTGTTCGGAGGAAAAGAAGACGTCCCGGTGGCGGGGTCTGGTCAGCAGCTTTACACTCAGACCATTACCGTTACCTGGGGTTCGCCATGTCGACATTAGATGAAGAAGAGCGCCGCGAATACTACCGTATCGACGACATGATCGCACTCCAAATCAAAAGCCTGTCTGCCCCCGAAGCGGCGAGCAAGGAAGTGTTGCTGGATGATTCGCCGCTGTTCAATCTGCTCAGTGAATTGCACCTCAGCGAATTCGAAGCCCAGCACCTGCTGCGCCAGATCAACGAAAAAGACCGCAGCCTGGCGGCGTTCCTCAAAGTGCAGAACAAGCGCCTGGACCTGCTCAGCCAGGTCATGGCTCGCGGCCTGCTCAATGAGGTAGGCGCGCCGCAGCCGGTGATCCTGTCCGAAGGCGGCATCGACTTCCAGCACCCTGCCCCGCTGGCTCCCGACACCCACCTGGCGGTCAAGCTGGTACTGATGCCGCAGGCGCTGGGCCTGCTGTTGCGCGCGCGGGTGAGCCATTGCGCCCCGAAGGGCGACGGCTTTGAGGTGGGCACGGAATTCGAATCCATGACCGACGCCCAACGCCAGCTGCTGGCGCGCTACATCCTGCAGAAACAGGCCCAGGAACGCCGCCTGGCGCGAGAACAAAGCGACGATCTCTGAATGCGTATTCACGACGCCAGCCATCCTGGCGCAAAGGAGCAACTGTGACCCTGATTTACGGCCATCGCGGTGCCAAAGGCGAAGCACCGGAAAATACCCTGACCAGCTTTCAGGAATGCCTCAAGCACGGCGTACGTCGCTGCGAACTGGATTTGCACCTGTCCATGGACGGCGAGCTGATGGTCATCCATGACCCCACCCTCAAGCGCACGGCCGACCGGCGCGGCAAAGTCGTCGAGTACTCGGCGGCGGACCTGGTGAAGATGGACGCACGCAAAGGCGGCCCGGGCTGGGTCAGCCCCTGCCCGATCCCGCGCCTGGAAGAACTGTTCGAACAGTGCGACTTCGATCACTGGCAACTGGAAGTCAAAAGCGCTTCGCGCACCCGCGCCGCCACCACTGTGCTGGCGATCCGCGAAATGGCCGTGCGCTTTGGCCTGATGGACAAAGTCACCGTGACCTCAAGTTCGCGGGAAGTGCTCAAAGCTGCGATTGAACTCACCCCGGACCTGTCACGCGGGCTGGTGGCCGAATACGCCTGGCTCGACCCGCTGAAGGTCGCGCAGAACTATGGCTGTGAGTATCTGGCGTTGAACTGGACGTTGTGCACCCCCGAGCGCCTGGAAAAAGCCCAGCGCCAGGGTTTGCATGTATCCGTGTGGACGGTCAACGAACCCGCGCTGATGCGCAGGCTCGCCGACTTCGGCGTAGATAGCCTGATTACAGACTTTCCCGGTTTGGCCACTGCCACCCTCGGGAATTACTGAAATCGGTCTCCCCGGCCGGCTCAGGCCACCGGCCGGAGCCGCTCAAAAAAGCCGGTTGAGGCCGTCGTAGGCCGCTACCCGATAGGCTTCGGCCATGGTCGGGTAGTTGAACGTGGTGTTGACGAAATACTTGAGGGTATTTTGCTCGCCCGGCTGGTTCATGATCGCCTGGCCGATGTGCACGATCTCCGATGCCTGGTAGCCGAAGCAATGCACGCCGAGTACTTCCAGGGTTTCGCGGTGGAACAGGATCTTGAGCATGCCTTGCGGCTCACCGGCGATCTGCGCACGCGCCATGCTCTTGAAGAACGCCTTGCCCACTTCGTAAGGCACCTTGGCCTTGGTCAGCTCGTGCTCGTTCTTGCCGATCGAGCTGATCTCGGGAATCGTGTAGATCCCGGTCGGCACGTCGTTCACGTAGCGCCAGCTGCCGTTGTCGACAATGCTGCCGGCCGCCGAACGGCCCTGGTCATGGGCGGCGCTGGCCAGGCTCGGCCAGCCGATCACGTCACCGGCGCCGTAGATGTTCGGCACGCAGGTGCGGTAGTTCTCGTCCACTTCGATCTGGCCACGGCTATTGACCTTGACCCCGATATTTTCCATGCCCAGCTTGTCGGTGTTGCCGGTGCGCCCGTTGCACCACAGCAAGGCATCGGCCTTGATCTTCTTGCCGGACTTGAGGTGCAGGATCACCCCGTTGTCCAGGCCTTCGACGCGCTCGTACTCTTCGTTGTGGCGCACAGTGATGTTGTTGTTGCTGAAGTGGTAGCTCAACGCCTGGGAAATTTCCGAGTCGAGGAAGCTCAGCAACTGGTCACGGTTGTCCACCAGCTCCACCAATACACCCAGGCCGCTGAAGATCGAGGCATATTCGCAGCCGATCACGCCGGCGCCGTAGATGATCAGTTTGCGCGGGGTGTGGCCAAGGCTCAGGATGGTGTCGCTATCGTAGATACGCGGGTGGTGAAAATCGATGTCCGCCGGGCGATACGGGCGCGAGCCGGTGGCAATGATGATGTGCTTGGCCACCAGCTTCTCGACCACGCCGTTGGCGCAGACCACTTCGACGGTCTGCTCGTCGGCGAAGCTGCCGGTGCCGAAGAACAGGTCGACGCGGTTACGGGCGTAGTAGCCGGTGCGCGAAGCGACTTGCTTGGAGATGACTTTCTCGGCGCTTTTGAGCACGTCCGGGAACGAAAACCAGCGCGGCTCGCCAATCGCCCGGAACATCGGGTTGGTGTTGAATTGCATGATCTGGCGCACGGAGTGACGCAACGCCTTGGACGGGATGGTACCCAGGTGGGTGCAGTTGCCGCCGACCTGGCGACGGCTGTCGACCATCGCCACCTTGCGCCCTGCCTTTGCAGCGTTCATCGCCGCGCCTTCTCCAGCCGGGCCGGAACCCAGTACCACCACGTCGTAGTTGTAGACAGCCATGCGTACTCCTCAGAACAGGCCAGGCGTACGGTTGGACGCCGGGCTAAATCATGCCGCGGCCAGCGGGCATGAAGGACAATTTGGCTCAAGTGTGTGAACCGGGGCACAGTCTATATAAGGCTCAACGCCGCGCACATTAACCCTTGGTCGCGTCGTAGGCCAGTGTTGCCATACTAACAGGGCGCAAATCAGCGTCGATTCAAGGATCAGCCATTATGCGACAACTCGTTATCGGTTTGATGCTGTTGATCTCGATCACGGCGCAAGCCAGTGATGCGGACCGACTCAAGCAGGCTGGCTTCCCCGCGCAGGTCGAGGGGCTGGCGCTGAAAAACCAGGCGGTGCTCAACTATCTCTGGGCGGATGTTTACGCGGCGGCGCTGTATGGCCCAAAGGATCTGAGCGCAAAACAGGCCTGGGAGCAGCAAAAATCGCTGCGCCTGACGCTGTATTACTTTCGCGATATCGACCGTGGTGATGTGATCAAGGCGGCCACGGCTACGCTGGAACGCCAGCAAACCAATCCCCGCTTGAAGCCTGAGATCGACAAACTGCACGCCCGCTTCCGTGATATTCGCAGCGGCGATCGTTACGCCCTGGATTTTCGCCCGGGCCGGGGTTTGAACCTCGAGATTAATGGCCAGGTGGTGTTCAGCAGTAGCGATGATGCGCTGGCGAGGGCTTACCTGGGTATCTGGCTGGCACCTGAAGGGTTGTCTGATGAGTTGCACGACAAGTTGCTGGATTGATGTGTCGGCTGTAGCACTGCCATCGGGGGCAAGCCCCCTCCCACATTTGACTGTATTCGCAAATCAAACTGTGGGAGGGGGCTTGCCCCCGATGAGGCCCTCCCAGACACCACAAAACCCCCAGCCATAAAAAAAGCCCCGAACCAGTCGGGGCTTTTTCATTCAACACTCAGGCTTAGCGCGGAAACGCCGGCGGGTTGACCCCGGCCATATCTTCCATCACGCGAACCACCTGGCAGCTGTAACCGAACTCGTTGTCGTACCACACGTACAGCACAACGCGGTTGTCCTGGCTGATGGTCGCTTCGGCATCCACCACACCAGCGTGGCGCGAGCCGACGAAGTCGGTGGACACCACTTCCTGGGAATTGACGAAGTCGATCTGCTTGTGCAGATCGGAGTGCAGCGCCATGTAGCGCAGGTACTCGTTCATCTCTTCACGGCTGGCGGCTTTCTCAAGGTTCAGGTTGAGAATCGCCATCGACACGTTCGGCGTCGGCACACGGATCGCGTTGCCGGTCAGCTTGCCGGCCAGTTCAGGCAGCGCCTTGGCGGCAGCGGTGGCGGCGCCGGTCTCGGTGATCACCATGTTCAGCGCGGCGCTGCGGCCACGGCGGTCGCCCTTGTGGAAGTTATCGATCAGGTTCTGGTCGTTGGTGTACGAGTGAACGGTCTCGACGTGGCCGTTGACGATGCCGAACTTGTCGTTCACAGCTTTCAGCACCGGCACGATGGCGTTGGTGGTGCAGGACGCGGCGGACACGATCTTGTCGTCAGCGGTGATTTCACCGTGGTTGATACCGTGCACGATGTTCTTGAGCTTGCCCTTGCCAGGCGCAGTCAGGACAACGCGATCGACACCCGGGCAGGCCAGGTGCTGGCCCAGGCCTTCGGCGTCGCGCCATACACCGGTGTTGTCCACCAGCAGGGCGTCCTTGATGCCGTACTGGGTGTAATCCACCTCGGACGGGTTTTTGGCGTAAATCACCTGGATCAGGTTACCGTTGGCCGTAATGGTGTTGTTTTCTTCGTCGATGACGATGGTGCCGTTGAACGGACCGTGTACCGAGTCGCGGCGCAACAGGCTGGCGCGCTTGGTCAGGTCGTTCTCGGCGCCTTTGCGCACCACGATGGCACGCAGGCGCAGGCCGTCGCCGCCGCCGGTTTTTTCGATCAGGATGCGCGCCAGCAGGCGGCCGATACGACCGAAGCCGTACAGCACCACGTCGGTGCCTTTGCGGGCCGCGGCGTTTTGCTGGCCAACCACGTCGGCCATTTCTTCACGCACGAACTGCTCGGCGCTGCGACCGGCGCCTTCCTTGCGGAATTTGTAGGCCAGCTTGCCCAGGTCGACCGAAGCCGCGCCGAGCTTGAGCTCGCTCATGGCCTTGAGCAGTGGGAATGTTTCGTGGACGGAGAGTTCGCTGTCGTCGGCGGAACGGTGACGCGCAAAGCGGTGTGCCTTGAGAATCGCGATGACGGACTGGTTGATCAGGCTGCGGCCATAGATCGAGCTCACCACATTGTTATTGCGGTACAACTGGCCGATAAGCGGAATCATCGCTTCTGCGAGTGCTTCACGGTCGATCCATTCACCAAGACACTGGTCGGGCTTCTGAGTCACGGGAACCTTCCACATGTAGGGGCTGAAAAAAGGGGCTACATTATGTCGTCCGACTGACCGTTGAGCAATGCGCGACAGGCAACAAAAAGCCCTTGCAAAAAAATACCACCGCGCTACAGCCCAGGAAACACGCGGGTTCCAGAAGGCCACTAGTTTGGCGAGCAGCCCGACTTGTCCGTAACCCTCCAAAACATTCGCGCATTTTGGCACTACATATTGAGTCAAAACCGGCGATTGTTTGTCTTAGCCACTACATTTCCAACAAACCGTAATAGGCACAGTCAGCAACTGACAGGCAGCACCTCTGGCCGTTACAATTACCGACTTTGTCGCAACGCTTGGAGCTCAACCTTCCGTGCCCGTTCTGCGTCTACCGCTACTCCCTGCCGCGGCAGGTAAACAGCATTGGGGCAACCTGCCCGGTGCCGCCCTGAGCCTGGCCATTGCCGAGGCTGCCAGCGCAGCCAAGCGCTTTACCCTGCTCCTGACCGCCGACAGCCAGAGCGCCGAACGGTTGGAGCAGGAGCTGAGCTTCTTCGCCCCCGATTTGCCGGTGCTGCACTTTCCCGACTGGGAAACCCTGCCCTACGACCTGTTCTCGCCGCACCAGGACATCATCTCCCAGCGCATCGCCAGCCTGTACCGCTTGCCGGAACTGGCTCACGGCGTGCTGGTGGTGCCGATCACCACCGCATTGCATCGCCTGGCGCCGACCAAGTTCCTGCTCGGCAGCAGCCTGGTGCTGGACATCGGCCAGAAGCTGGATGTGGAGCAAATGCGCACGCGCCTGGAGGCCAGCGGCTACCGTTGCGTCGACACCGTGTACGAGCACGGTGAGTTCGCGGTGCGCGGGGCCTTGATCGACCTGTTCCCGATGGGCAGCAAGTTGCCGTATCGCATCGACCTGTTCGATGACGAAATCGAAACGCTGCGCACCTTCGATCCGGAAAACCAGCGCTCCATCGACAAGGTGGAGTCGGTCAAGCTGCTGCCGGCCCGTGAATTCCCGCTGCAAAAGGACGCGGTCACGCGCTTCAAGGCGCGCTTTCGTGAGCGCTTCGACGTGGACTTCCGTCGTTGCCCGATTTTCCAGGACTTGAGCAGCGGGATTACGCCGGCCGGTATCGAGTACTACCTGCCGCTGTTCTTCGACGAAACCTCCACCCTTTTCGACTACCTGCCCCAGGACACCCAGGTGTTCTCGCTGCCGGGCATCGAACAGGCGGCGGAAAACTTCTGGAACGACGTGCGTAACCGCTACGAAGAGCGCCGCGTTGACCCGTCCCGGCCTTTATTGCCGCCTGCCGAATTGTTCCTGCCGGTGGAAGACTGCTTCGCCCGCCTGAAGAACTGGCCGCGCGTTGTGGCCAGCCAGCAGGATGTGGACGCCGGCAGTGGCCGCGAGCGCTTCCCGGCGAGCGTGCTGCCCGATTTGGCGATCCAGGCCAAGGCCACGCAACCGCTGGAAGCGTTGTCCAACTTCCTTGGCGACTTCCCCGGCCGCGTGCTGTTTACCGCCGAATCCGCCGGGCGTCGCGAAGTGCTGCTGGAGCTGTTGGAACGCCTTAAGCTGCGGCCAAAAACCGTCGACAGTTGGCCGGATTTTGTCGCCAGCAAAGAGCGCCTGGCGATCACCATCGCACCGCTGGACGAAGGGCTGCTGCTGGACGACCCGGCCCTGGCCCTGATTGCCGAGAGCCCGCTGTTCGGCCAGCGCGTGATGCAGCGCCGGCGCCGCGAAAAACGCGCCGACGCCAACAACGACGCGGTGATCAAGAACCTCACCGAGCTGCGCGAAGGCGCCCCGGTGGTGCACATCGATCACGGCGTGGGCCGCTACCTCGGTTTGCAAACCCTGGAAATCGACAACCAGGCCGCCGAATTCCTCACCATGGAATACGCCGAGGGCGCCAAGCTCTACGTGCCGGTGGCCAGCCTGCACCTGATTGCGCGCTACACCGGCAGCGATGACGCGCTGGCGCCGTTGCATCGCCTGGGCTCCGAGACCTGGCAGAAAGCCAAGCGCAAGGCCGCCGAGCAGGTGCGCGACGTGGCCGCCGAATTGCTCGACATCTACGCCCGCCGCGCCGCGCGCGAAGGTTATGCGTTCGCCGACCCGAAAGCCGACTACGCCACCTTCAGCGCCGGCTTCGCCTTTGAAGAAACCCCGGACCAGCAAACCACCATCGAAGCCGTGCGCGCCGACATGCTCGCGCCCAAGCCGATGGACCGCCTGGTCTGCGGCGACGTGGGCTTTGGCAAAACCGAAGTGGCGATGCGCGCCGCTTTCATCGCCGTGCATGGCGGCAAGCAAGTGGCGATCCTGGTACCGACCACCCTGCTCGCCCAGCAGCATTACAACAGCTTCCGCGACCGCTTTGCCGACTGGCCGGTGAGCGTGGAAGTGATGAGCCGCTTCAAGTCCGCCAAGGAAGTGAACGCCGCCGTCGCCGAGCTGGCAGAAGGCAAGATCGATATCGTCATCGGCACGCACAAGCTCTTGTCGGACGATGTGAAGATCAAGAACCTGGGCCTGGTCATCATCGACGAGGAACACCGCTTCGGTGTGCGTCAAAAAGAACAGCTGAAAAACCTGCGCAGCGAAGTCGACATTCTGACGCTGACCGCCACACCGATCCCACGCACGCTGAACATGGCCGTGTCGGGCATGCGCGACCTGTCGATCATCGCCACGCCGCCGGCGCGCCGCCTGTCGGTGCGCACCTTCGTGATGGAGCAGAACAAGAGCACGGTCAAGGAAGCGCTGCTGCGCGAATTGCTGCGCGGCGGCCAGGTGTATTACCTGCACAACGACGTGAAGACCATCGAGAAGTGCGCCGCCGACCTCGCCGAACTGGTGCCGGAAGCGCGCATCGCCATCGGCCACGGGCAGATGCGCGAGCGCGAACTCGAACAGGTAATGAGCGATTTCTACCACAAGCGCTTCAACGTGCTGATCGCCTCGACCATCATCGAGACCGGCATCGACGTACCAAGCGCCAACACCATCATCATCGAGCGCGCCGACAAGTTCGGTCTGGCGCAGCTGCATCAACTGCGCGGCCGGGTCGGGCGCAGTCACCACCAAGCCTATGCCTATCTGCTGACGCCGCCGCGCCAGCAAATTACCGGCGATGCGCAAAAGCGCCTGGAAGCCATCGCCAACACCCAGGATCTGGGCGCCGGTTTTGTACTGGCCACCAACGACCTGGAAATCCGTGGTGCCGGCGAACTGCTGGGCGACGGCCAGAGCGGGCAGATTCAGGCGGTCGGCTTCACCCTCTATATGGAGATGCTGGAACGTGCGGTGAAAGCCATTCGCAAAGGCGAGCAACCAAACCTCGATCAACCGCTGGGCGGTGGCCCGGAAATCAACCTGCGCTTGCCGGCACTGATTCCCGAAGACTACCTGCCGGATGTGCATGCGCGGCTGATCCTGTACAAGCGCATCGCCTCGGCCACCGACGAAGAAGGCCTCAAGGACCTGCAGGTGGAAATGATCGACCGCTTCGGCCTGTTGCCGGAGCCGACCAAGAACCTGGTGCGCCTGACCCTGCTCAAGTTGCAGGCCGAGCAGCTGGGCATCAAGAAGGTCGACGCCGGGCCGCAAGGCGGGCGTATCGAATTCGAAGCCCAGACGCCGGTGGACCCGCTGGTGCTGATCAAGCTGATCCAGGGCCAGCCCAACCGCTACAAGTTCGAAGGGGCTACGCTGTTCAAGTTCATGGTGCCGATGGAACGTGCCGAAGAACGCTTCAATACCCTGGAGGCGCTGTTTGAACGCCTCATTCCGAAATCTGCTTGAAGGACGCCTCCATGCGCGTGTTCCGCATTCTGAGCCTGTTGTTGGTGGTACTCGCGCCTTCAGCCTTTGCCGACAGCCCCTACCAGGTCGAAATGATCTTGGTGCGCCAGAATGCGGAGCCGGTGATCAACAGCCGCGCCGCCCCGGAAAACTGGGATGGCGGCGCGCCGCGTCTGGGCGAGCGAATGAGCCCGCCCCGCCTGGGCAGCATCGTCGACAAGCTGCGCGCCGATTCCAGTTACACCGTGCTCGCGCACAAAGCCTGGGAACAGAACCTGGGCGAGCAGCCGGTGAAAATCGCGATCACCGACGGTCAGGAGCAATTCGGCCAGTTCCCTATCGAAGGCGTACTGAACCTGCAACTGGGGCGTTTCACCGACATCGATGCCGACTTCTGGATCAACCAGTTCGACAGCAACGGCAGCGTGATAGCCAGCGAACACTTGAGCCAGAAGGATGTACGCACCAAGAACAACCAGCTCAATTATCTGGACGGTGGCCACCTGGCGCTGCTGATCAAGATCACCTCGCTGACCGCCAAGCCCCCCAGCGCGCCACCGCCCGGCCTGCAGGACTGATACAGCGCCATGCCCCTGACGCCATCGCTGACCAAACCCCTGGCCCCTTCGTGGGCCAATCGCTTCAAGGAGCAAAGCCTGGAGCGCGGGCGGCGTTATGCGCTGGAGAATCGGGTGCGCATCGTCGAGTCCGGCGACAGTACCATCACGGCCAGTTGCGAAGGGTCGGGTGGCAACGTGTACCGGCAAACCATCTCGTTGCGCGAATCGGCCAAGGGCATGCTGATCCTGGTGGACAGCCGTTGTACCTGTCCGGTGCACACCAACTGCAAACATATCGCCGCAGTGCTGCTCAAAGTCCAGGAAACCCTGGCCTACCCGGCGGCGGCCCAGGATGCGCAACTGCTGGAAAAACTCCAGGCCGTGCTGGATAACCGCGTGGTGCTGCCGCAAGTGGTCATGGAGGATGTGCCCCCCGTGCCGCGCCTGTGGCTGGCCAGTGTGGAGTTCAGCGCGTTCGAGCCGCGCAATGGCAAGATGCAGCGTTACATCCAGCATCGCGCGGCGCTGTCGTTCAACTATCTGGGCAATTATGTCAGTGGGCAAAAGAACGCCGACATCATCGTGCGCCAGGAAACCCAGAGCCTGCGCATCAAGCGCCATCCGGAGCTGGAACAACCTTATCGCGAGCAACTGCGCCTGCTCGGCTTCAAGATCGCCACGCGCCAGAGCAAGGCCCTGCCGGAGAGTGCCGGCGACCTGTTCGAGATGGTCAATGACAGCGCCTGGCTGAATTTCACCCTCAACGCATCCCCCGCGCTGCGGGCCGAGGGCTGGGAGCTGCAGATCGATGAAGACTTCGGTTTCGACCTGAGCCCCGTGGACGACTGGTACGCCAGCGTCGATGAAGCCCCCGAGCGTGACTGGTTCGACCTGGAGCTGGGGATTATCGTCAACGGCGAGCGGCTGAGCCTGCTGCCGATCCTGCTCAACTTGATGCGCTCCCACACCGAGATCCTCAACCCGGAAAAACTTGCCCGACGTCGCGATGATGAGTTGATCCTGGTGAATATTCCCGGCTTGCCCAACGGCCACGGCCCGCTGCAGGTGGCGCTGCCGTATGGACGCTTGAAACCGGTACTGGCGACCCTCGGCGAGTTCTACCTGCAGGAACCCGGCACCACCACATTACGCCTGGCCAAGGCCGATGCGATCCGCTTGAACCCGCTGCAAGACCTGCCGCTGCAATGGGAAGGCGGCGAGAAGATCCGCAACTTTGCCCAGCGCCTGCGAGACATCAAGGATTTCACCTGCGTGGCGCCTGAAGGTTTGAACGCAACCTTGCGCCCTTACCAACTGGAGGGCCTGAGCTGGATGCAGTCGCTGCGTCAGCTTGATGTCGGCGGAATTCTTGCGGATGACATGGGCCTGGGTAAAACCCTGCAGACCCTGGCGCATATTCTCACCGAGAAAATCGCCGGGCGCCTTGATCGGCCATGCATGGTAGTGATGCCCACCAGCCTGATCCCGAACTGGCTCGATGAAGCCGCGCACTTCACCCCGCAACTGCGGGTGCAGGCGCTGTACGGCGCAGGGCGCAAGAAACATTTCGCCAACCTGCACGACTACGACCTGCTGCTGACCACCTACGCCCTGCTGCCCAAGGACATCGACGTCCTCGCTGCCCTGCCCTTGCATGTACTGATCCTCGATGAAGCCCAGTACATCAAAAACCCTGCCAGCAAGGCGGCCCAAGCGGCCCGCGAGCTGAACGCTCGGCAGCGCCTGTGCCTGAGCGGAACACCACTGGAAAACCACCTGGGCGAGTTATGGTCGCTGTTCCACTTTCTGCTGCCGGGCTGGCTGGGCGACGTGAAAAGCTTCAATCGCGATTACCGCGTGCCCATAGAAAAACGCGCCAGTGATGTGCGATTGCAGCACCTCAACGGTCGGATCAAACCGTTCCTGCTACGCCGCACCAAAGAACAGGTAGCGACGGAATTGCCGCCCAAGACCGAGATCATCCACTGGGTCGATCTTAATGAAGCACAGCGCGACGTGTACGAAACCATGCGCCTGGCCATGGATAAAAAGGTCCGCGACGAGATTACCCGCAAGGGCGTGGCGCGCAGCCAGATCATCATCCTTGAGGCACTGCTCAAGCTGCGCCAGGTGTGCTGCGATCTGCGCCTGGTCAACGACGCCACCCTGCCCGCCCGTGGCAGCAGCTCAGGCAAGCTCGATAGCCTGATGCAGATGCTCGAGGAACTGTTTGCCGAGGGACGGCGGATACTCTTGTTCTCGCAGTTCACCTCAATGCTGAGCTTGATTGAGGCTGAACTGAAGAAACGCGAAATTGCCTACGCCTTGCTGACCGGTCAGACCCGCGACCGACGTACACCGGTGAAGGATTTCCAGAGCGGCAAGCTGCAGATTTTTCTGATCAGCCTGAAAGCCGGCGGCGTCGGCCTGAACCTGACGGAAGCGGATACTGTGATCCACTACGACCCGTGGTGGAACCCGGCCACCGAAAACCAGGCCACCGACCGTGCGTATCGCATCGGGCAGGAAAAGCCGGTGTTCGTGTACAAAATGATTGCCCGAGGCACGGTGGAGGAGAAAATCCAGCACTTGCAGAAGGAGAAGTCCGACCTGGCGGCGGGTGTGCTGGATGGGCGTACGACTGGGGATTGGCAGTTGGGTAATGAGGATATCGAGGCGTTGTTTGCGCCGCTGCCCAATAAACAGGAAAAGCGCTGACTGTTGGATCGCCATCGGGGGCAAGCCCCTCCCACACATTGAATTGCGAACACATACAAATGTGGGAGGGGGCTTGCCCCCGAAGGGCGCGCCGCGATCGTCAGCCAGGCAAAGGCGCAAACAGCGCCTCAATATCCCGCTGCTCCAGCTTCCAACCCGCACTGGCGCCACCTTCCAGCACCCCATCGGCCAATGCAGCCTTTTCCAACTGCAACGCCTGAATTTTTTCCTCCACCGTGCCCCGGGCAATCATTTTGTACACGAACACCGGTTTGTCCTGCCCGATGCGATAGGCGCGGTCGGTGGCCTGGTTTTCCACCGCCGGATTCCACCACGGATCGTAATGGATCACGGTATCCGCAGCGGTCAAGTTCAAGCCCGTCCCGCCCGCTTTCAGGCTGATCAGGAATAACGGTGTTTTGCCGTCCTGGAAGTTTTTCACCGGAGTACGCCGATCAAGGGTGTCACCGGTCAGGAGCGAGTACTCAACCCCGCGCTGCTTCAGCTCTTCTTCAATCAATGCCAGCATCGAGGTGAACTGCGAGAACAACAGAATCCGCCGCCCCTCGCTGAGTAACTCTTCCAGCATTTCCATCAAGCTGCCCAGCTTGCCAGTGCCGGGCTTGGCGGCTTTAATCATCGGTGCAGATTTGACCAACCGCAGGTCACAGCACACCTGCCGCAGTTTGAGCAGGGCTTCAAGAATGATGATCTGACTGCGGGCCACCCCGTGGCGGCTGATTTCATCGCGCACCTTTTTGTCCATGGCCACACGCACGGTCTCGTAGACATCCCGCTGTGCGTCGCTCAGCTCGACCCAATGCACGATTTCAGACTTGGGCGGTAACTCCGTGGCAACCTGCTCTTTTTTACGCCGTAACAGAAACGGTTTGATACGCGCAGTGAGGTGCTGCATGCGCTGAGCGTTGCCGTGCTTTTCGATGGGCGTGCGGTAATCGCGATTGAAGGTCTTGCTATCCCCCAACCAGCCCGGCAACAGGAAGTGAAACAATGACCACAACTCGCCCAAGTGGTTTTCCAACGGTGTACCGCTCAAGCACAAGCGCTGGCCAGCCTCCAACTGACGGGCAGCCTGGGCCGCCTTGCTGTTGGGGTTCTTGATGTTTTGCGCTTCGTCGAGGATCAACACACTCCAGCGCTGAGGCTGCAGGACTTCAAGGTCGCGCGGCAACAGCGCGTAGGTGGTGAGTACCAGGTCGTAATCGGTCAAGCGCGCGAAGTCAGCCTGACGCTGCGCGCCATGCAGCGCCAGGACTCTGAGCTGTGGCGTGAACCGTGCGGCTTCGTCCATCCAGTTCGGGATCAGGCTGGTGGGCATCACCGCCAGAGCGGGGGTCTGCAAGCGACCTGCCTGTTTTTCACAGAGCAGGTGTGCAAGAGCTTGCAGGGTTTTGCCCAGGCCCATGTCATCCCCAAGAATCCCGCCGACTTCCAGCTCGCGCAGGGTTTGCATCCAGTTCAGCCCCTCGAGCTGATAGCCTCGAAGTTCGGCGTTCAGGCCCTGAGGTGCAGATACATGAGCGTGGGTGGCGCTTTTGAGACGCTTGGCGAAATCACGCAGTCGCTCGCCACCCTGCCAGACCAAAGGTATTGCATCCAGATCACTGAGCCGAGCCGCATCGGGCCCGCTCAGCCGCAGTGCATCGCCTTCAGGCGCACGCAGATAAAGCTCGCCGAGGGTCGTCATCAGCGGTTTGATACGACCGTAGGGCAGCGCAACCTTGGTATGAGTGCGGGCATCCAGAATGACCAATACCCGCTCCTCATCATCACGTTCGGCCATGTAGGTGGCGTCAAGCAACTTGGGTTGACGCCGCATCAAGTCGAGCATGATGGGCAACAGGCTGTGCCGCTCCCCATTGACCTCAATGCCCAGCTCAAGGTCGAACCACTCGTGAGCGGGTGACTCTTCAATGTCGGCGTACCAGCCGTCAACAGCCTCTACATTGTAATAAAACCCCGGCTGAATGACGACGTCCCACCCTGCTTCACGCAGAATCGGCAGCTGGCTTTCAACAAAAACCAGCCAGGCTTCGTCGCTCGGTAGATCGAACATCTCTCCTGCACCGACAGGCAGCGCACCGCTTTTGCGATTGACCGTTTTAAAGCCGATTTTCGTGAGCGTCTTGCGCAGGGCTTTTTCAGCCGCGGGCTTGCGTTGGATGCGTTGGGTTTCGGTGCCGTTGAGAAACAGGATGTCTTCAGTGCCCTTGCCGCTGACCAGGCTCGTGTCGTAACGGAAGGCCAAGGCAGCGCGGTGTTCCAGGGTGGGCACCCGCCGATAGTCGGCCTGGCTGTACACGTAGGATTCGTCGCTTCCCAATGTGAGATACCCTTGGGGCTCCAACGTATCCACGACGCGCTCGGTCAGCTCGCGTGGCGGAGGAATCGCCTTGGACGCCGCGCTGATGCGATGACTGAATAAGGCGACTTGATCAGCTGGAATCACCGGCAAGGCGCAAAGATGCATGGCCAGATTTTCATCCAACCCGTGCTCGACCACCCCGATCGTCATGTTATCGAGGTCAAGATAATGAAGCGGCTTGAGGGGCAGCACTTCGTCCAATTCGCGCCCGTCGCTGATCCAGCGGGGCAAATAATTGCCATCGGGCATCACGGCCCAATCGAAACGAGCGGTGCAGGCCGGGCCAGGGTTAAGCGCCAGTCCTGGGGCCAGCTCAAGAAACAAGCGTTGGGTTTTCAGCGCCAATTGGAGAATTTCGGCCCCCATCCCGCCGGCCAACTGAAAGCTGCTGCCATAGCTCCCATAAGATCGGCCCAACATCAGCAGTCGACCGATCCGCATATCCAGCTCATGCATATAGCCAGGCGCACGCCGCAATGTTTCGTCCATCGAATACAGCGGCTTGATATCGCTGTAGTCACCTTTTTTCGTCACGCGCGCCCGGTACACCTCCAATGACCAGCCATTGGAATACACGTCGGGAGTGATTTGGTACAGCAAGCAGGTACCGGTATTCTTGGGCTGAGTCTCACCCTCCTGGCCGGGCTTGGGGATAGTCTCAAGCCAGCTTTCGAGCTGCGGGCTCAGACGGTCAGTCACCTGCTTTTTCGGTTCGTTCAGCTCTTCATACAGCGCGGTCAACGTAAACAGGGCCGCAGCGGCGTGCTTGCAATTGATCGCCACAGGGCAAGAACACACGCATCTGATGCCCGTCCAACGGGATGTGGCGCCCTCCAGAGTAATCGCCAGACTATAGACATTACGGCCAGACCCCCTGCAATGTGCAATCAGTCTGTTATGTCCGAACTCTTTGATCTCAAGACGATTCTCGCGAGCATACGCAAACCCGCGCTCCAGCGAACGAGAGTCAAAGAACTCCTGCCAATCCAACTCAACGATACGTGCAATCAGGTCATTCATGGAGCAGAACTCTACAGCGGTCAGCAACGGGATTTAAAGCAGGGCGACTCCTACACTGCGGTAAGAGACAGCTACAGCCAGATTCAGATACTTCCTACACCAAGCCTCTTTAATGCACAGTCGACGTTTATTCAATCAGTTGAGCGTCTCGCAACGCTGTGAGGGCCGTCAGCCAGCGTGGATCCTGTTTGTAATCAGTCGATGCAACCGCCTGCCCACGCATACGCGCAATCCGCGCCGACGGGGTGACCTTCATCCGCTGCGCCGCGCTCAGTGCCAGCTCGGCAGCCGCGCGGTCATTGCACACCAGCCCCATGTCACAACCCGCCGTGAACGCCGCCTCGATGCGACTGGCCGCATCGCCCACCACATGGGCGCCCGCCATGGACAGGTCATCGCTGAAGATCACCCCGTCGAACTGCAACTCGCCGCGCAGGATGTCCTGCAACCAGCGGCGTGAGAAGCCGGCGGGCTGGCTGTCCACCTGCGGGTAGATCACATGCGCCGGCATCACCGCCGCCAATTGCTTGCTCAGGCGTGCGAACGGTACCAGGTCATTGGCGCGAATCTGTTCCAGGCTGCGTTCGTCGTTGGGAATCGCGACGTGGGAATCGGCCTCGGCCCAGCCATGGCCCGGAAAGTGTTTGCCGGTGGCAGCCATGCCGGCGCCGTGCATGCCACGGATAAAGGCACCGGCCAGCACGGCGGCGCGTTCGGGGTCGCCTTCGAAGGAACGGGTGCCGACCACGGCGCTGCGCTGGTAGTCCAGGTCCAGCACCGGGGCGAAGCTCAGATCCAGGCCCACGGCCAATACTTCGGTGGCCATGACCCAGCCACACTGTTCGGCCAGGTACTCGGCGTTGGGGTTATCCGCCAGCGCGCGCATGGCCGGCAGGCGCACGAAGCCCTGGCGCAGGCGCTGCACGCGTCCGCCTTCCTGGTCGACCGCCAGCAGCAGGTCCGGGCGCACCGCACGGATCGCCGCGCTCAACTCGCGGACCTGACGTGGGTGTTCGATATTGCGCGCAAAAATGATCAAGCCGCCCACTTCAGGTTGGCTCAACAGATGGCGATCCTCGGCCGTCAGCCAGGTACCGGCCACGTCAACCATCAAAGAACCTTGCAGGGCAGCAGTCATAACCTTTCCTTAAATAACGCGCGCAACCTGCCGTTCCTACCGGATACGGTAAGCACAACGGGTTGCGCGTAAATAGCTGAAATCGGCATGGCGGCTAGCTTAGCGGATGCAAGCGGCCACGCACACCCGCAGCGGTCAAACCTTCGCGAGGGTGGGTGTGGATTTGCTGCGCGGGCGCAATTGGGCCACGGCCATGGCCTGATCGGTCACACCGGTTTCGGCGCGCATGCCGGCGGCGAGGAACGGCACCATCAGGCGCATTACCTGCTCGATGGAGGTATTGACGCCGAAATCGGTCTCGGCTATCGCGCGCAATGCCTTGATCCCGGACATGCTGAAGGCGGCGGCGCCGAGCATGAAGTGCACGCGCCAGAACAGTTCGATCGGTGGAATTCGTGGAGCAGCTTCATTGACCAGCAACATATAGCGACGGAACACCTTGCCGTACATGTCTTCCAGGTAACGTCGCAAGTGGCCCTGGCTCTGGCTGAACGCCAGGCCCAGAAGGCGCATGAAGATAGACAGGTCATTGCCGCTGCGCGGTTGAACCACCAGGGCTTGCTCAACCAGGATTTCCAGCAGCTCTTCCAGGCTTGGCTTGTGATCGGCTTTAGCCTGGCGACGTTCCAGTTCACGGTCGAGGCTCGCGCAGAACGGCCCCAGAAAGCGCGAGAACACCGCCTGGATCAGGGCCTTTTTTGAGCCGAAATGATAGTTCACGGCGGCGAGGTTGACCCCAGCCTTGCTGGTGATCAGCCGCAATGAAGTTTCAGCAAATCCTTTTTCCGCGAACAACTGCTCGGCAGCATCGAGAATGCGTTCAACGGTTTCCGACTGGGCCATGGCTACTCCGCCTGACAAACACTTGTTTGAAACATACGTTTCAGGGTATGTCTTGTCAAGCCTGCGGGTCCGTTTTCCGGCCGGGCAGTCATCTATTTCGTTGCTATTTAATCACATCCTCCACGGTCTGTAGGCAGCGCTGTCTGCGCCTCGCCGTACAGGTGATGAATGACCGTCCAGCGGAGGCGCAAAAAAGGATGATTGCCAAGCGCGATTCACTGTATATAATCCCAGTCACTGTATAAAAAGACAGAGCGATCAACATGCTAAAACTGACGCCACGCCAAGCTGAGATTCTGGCTTTTATCAAGCGCTGCCTTGATGACAACGGTTATCCACCGACACGCGCCGAAATTGCGCTGGAACTGGGTTTCAAGTCTCCCAACGCTGCTGAAGAACACCTCAAGGCCCTCGCTCGCAAAGGCGCGATCGAGATGACCCCTGGGGCTTCACGCGGTATTCGCATCCCTGGCTTCGAAGCCAAGGCCGATGAATCGACACTGCCGATCATTGGTCGGGTGGCCGCCGGTGCGCCAATACTGGCGCAACAGCACGTCGAGGAGTCCTGCAACATCAACCCGACCTTCTTCCATCCTCGCGCCGACTACCTGCTGCGAGTACACGGCATGAGCATGAAGGATGTGGGCATTTTCGACGGCGACCTGCTGGCCGTTCATACCACCCGCGAAGCCCGCAATGGCCAGATCGTCGTGGCCCGGATCGGCGATGAAGTCACCGTCAAGCGCTTCAAGCGCGAAGGCAGCAAGGTCTGGCTCCTGGCCGAAAACCCGGAGTTCGCGCCGATTGAAGTGAACCTCAAAGACCAGGACCTGGTGATCGAAGGCTTGAGTGTCGGCGTCATTCGCCGCTAAAGGAGACGTCATGCAGCTCGTGCACACCCCACAACACACACAACTGTCGCTGTTCGAGGCCTTCATGGCTCAACCCCTTGCGCCTATCCTCAAGGAAACGGTCGAAGCGCCCTGGAGCTGCGAACCCGAGGTATTCAGTGAATTGTCGTTGCGTGGTGCTGCCGGGAGCTGCTTGAGCCTGCTGGCGCCGATTCTGCGCGAACTCAGTGAGGAGCAGGATGCGCGCTGGTTGACGCTGATCGCCCCGCCGGCCAGCCTGACCCAGGCTTGGCTACGGGATGCCGGCCTCAACCGTGAACGGATTCTGTTGCTGCAGCCACGGGGCGCGCAAAGTGCTCAACAATTGACCTGTGAGGCCTTGCGCCTTGGCCGTAGCCATACGGTGGTGAGCTGGCTGAACCCGTTGAACGCAACGGCCAAGCAGCAGTTGATCAGTGCCGCACACATAGGTGATGCGCAGAGCTTGAATATTCGACTGGGATAAGGGATGGCGGGTAACACCGTGCTCAGTGAAGAACCCTTGGGCCATCTTCCTTTTCCGGCTCGCCTTCAGCCAGACGACCGGCCATTTGCACCCCAACGCTCAACATGGCTTTAGCCACTTCCACATGCTGGCCTTGCAGGAACGCTTTTGCGTCTTCGGAGAAGTCCAGGGTGACCAGAGAACCTTCGTCCTCAGCCCGGCGCAGCTCGATTCGGCCGTCAGGCAGTTCAACAATTTCCAGAAAGGACGTTGGCATATAAGTCTGTTCTCCACGAAAGCGCGGGATTATATCAGTGTTGTCGCGTGCAGGCTTGCCCGCTCAGCACTCGGTCAGGCCTTCGCGAAAGCGCAATGCCAGCTTTTTCAGCTCCTGCCGCCAGCTTTCCAGCTCTTCACGGCTCAAAGGCTTGGGTTCATCCGCATCCACTGCAACCGCCACGATCAATGGCTGCGTCACATCCCCCTTGGGTACATGGGGAACGCGGGGCGGCTGGAACATGTCGGCATGGGCCTTGAGCAGGCGTGCTACCCAACTGTCCGGGCTCTGGGCCATTTCCACAAGCTCGGCCAATTCCGGGATGGCCATGGTTTCCAATACTTCCCGGGTCATGATCATTTCAGCACGCGGCGAACCTGCCTGGGGCAGGCGATAGAACCCGGCGATTTCATGACATAGCCCAAGCAAGGCGCCGTAGAGGTGAAACAAAGCGGCTTCACGCCCCGCCTGGACCAGCGCAATGGCATTCATCTCCTTCCCCTCCTCGGCACGGCCAAGGGCTTCCAGGGACAGACCCGCAAAATAAATTTTCTGATTGGTACGGGTATAGAGTTCGTTGGCCATGACGGCAATCTCCACAACGAATTAGGCCTGATGCTGGCTTGTAGGAGCGAGCTTGCCCGCGAAAAACTTTAGAGCACCACTGTGTATCAGATTTCTCGCGTCATCGTTAATGACCTTCGCGAGCAAGCTCGCTCCTACACCAAGAAAAGGCCGCCTATGAAGGCCGCCTTTGTATTTCCCAGATTACTCAATCAAGCGCCCTGACGCTTGTCCTCGACCTTCCACTTGCCGCCGTCGTAGAACGCTTTCCAGCCGGTAGGCTTGCCGTCGACTTCGGTCTGCACGTACTGCTCCTTGGTCTTGCGGCTGTAGCGGATCACGGCTGGGCGACCATCCGGGTCCTTCTTCGGCGCTTCACACAGGAAGTGGTACTTGGGATCGATCTCGTCCTTGTGCGGCACGATCTCCATCACCAGCGGTGCACGGGTCTCGCGGTTTTTCGGGAACTGGCTGGCGGCCAGGAACAGGCCCGAAGCGCCGTCGCGCAGGATATAGGTGTCGTTGACCTTCTCGCACTTGAGCTCAGGCATCTTCACCGGATCCATCTTCGGCGGCGCCGCATCACCGCTTTTGAGCAGCTTGCGAGTGTTCTTGCAGGTCGGGTTGGTGCAACCGAAGAACTTGCCGAAACGCCCGGTCTTGAGTTGCATCTCGCTGCCGCACTTGTCGCACTCCAGGCTCGGACCTTCGTAGCCCTTGATGCGGTAAGTGCCCTCTTCGATCTCGTAACCGTTGCAATCCGGGTTGTTGCCGCAGATGTGCAGCTTGTGCTTCTCGTCCAGCAGATAGGCGTCCATTGCCGTGCTGCAGATCGGGCAACGGTGCTTGCCGCGCAGTACCAGCGACTCCGATTCACCCTCGTCGTCCGCGGCGATTTCATCGCCCGGCACCAGGTTGACGGTGGCCTTGCAGCGCTCTTTCGGCGGCAGGCTGTAACCCGAGCACCCCAGGAACACGCCGGTGGAGGCCGTACGAATCTGCATCGGCCGGCCGCAGGTGAGGCACGGAATGTCGGTCATTACCGGCTGGTTGGCACGCATGCCGCTCTCAGGGCTCTCGGCCACTTCGAGTTTTTTCTTGAAGTCGCCGTAGAACTCGTCCAGCACGCTCTTCCAGTCGCGTTCGCCCTGGGCCACGTCATCGAGGTTCTCTTCCATGCCGGCGGTGAAGCCGTAGTCCATCAGGTTGGAGAAGCTCTCGGACAGACGCTCGGTGACGATGTCGCCCATCTTTTCCGAATAGAAGCGACGGTTGTGCAGCGCCACGTAGCCACGGTCCTGAATGGTGGAGATGATCGCCGCATAGGTCGAAGGACGACCAATACCGCGTTTCTCCATCTCCTTGACCAGGCTGGCTTCCGAATAGCGCGCCGGCGGCTTGGTGAAGTGCTGGGACGGATCAAGCTTGATCAACTTCAACGTATCGCCCTGAGCCATATCCGGCAACACATCGTCGTCGCCAGGCTTGGCGATTTGCGGCATCACGCGGGTATAACCGTCGAACTTGAGGATCCGGCCCTTGGCACGCAGCTCAAAGTCACCCGCCCCCACGCTCACAGTGGTGGACAGGTATTGCGCCGGCAGCATCTGGCAGGCCAGGAACTGGCGCCAGATCAGCTCGTAGAGGCGCTCGGCGTCGCGCTCCATGCCGCTGAGCTTGCTTGGCTCGGTGTTGGCGTCGGAAGGACGAATCGCTTCGTGAGCCTCCTGCGCACCTTCCTTGCTGCTGTAGACGTTCGGCTTCTCCGGCAGGTATTTCTTGCCGAACTCGCTTTCAATATAAGTACGCGCCATCGCCACCGCGTCTTGCGACAGGTTGGTGGAGTCGGTACGCATGTAGGTGATGTAGCCGGCCTCGTAGAGACGCTGGGCCATCATCATGGTTTTCTTCACGCCAAAGCCCAGGCGGTTGCTCGCGGCCTGTTGCAGGGTGGAGGTGATGAACGGTGCCGACGGCTTGCTGCTGGTCGGCTTGTCTTCGCGCTTGACGATGCTGTAGCTGGAGGCCTTGAGCTTTTCCAGCGCGGCCATGGCTTGGGCTTCGTTCAGCGGCTTGAAGGCCTCGCCTTTTTCGCGGGCCACTTCAAAGCGTACGTTGTTGCCCTTGGCGGTGCCGAGGTCGGCGTGGACTTCCCAATACTCTTCAGGGTTGAACGCACGAATCTCACGCTCACGCTCCACCACCAGCTTGACCGCGACCGATTGCACACGGCCGGCGGACAGGCCACGGGCGATTTTCGCCCACAGCAGCGGCGAGACCATGTAACCCACCACGCGATCGAGGAAACGCCGGGCCTGCTGGGCGTTGACACGGTCGATGTCCAGTTCGCCCGGCTTGGAGAAGGCTTCCTGGATGGCTTTCTTGGTGATTTCGTTGAACACCACGCGCTTGTAGCGGCTGTCGTCACCGCCGATGGCTTCGCGCAGGTGCCAGGCAATGGCTTCCCCCTCGCGGTCCAAGTCGGTTGCGAGATAGATGGTGTCAGCATCCTTGGCGAGCCGGCGCAGCTCCTCGATGACCTTTTCCTTGCCCGGAAGGATTTCGTACTTGGCCTTCCAGCCATGGTCCGGGTCCACCCCCATGCGCGAAACCAGCTGCTTGCGCGCTTTCTCTTTGGGAGTGAGCACCGGACCTTCGCCCGCGGCCGCCTTGCCGCGCTTGGCGGCAGGCTCCTTGCTGGCGCTAGCCGAACCGCTGGTGGGCAGGTCTCGGATATGGCCGATACTCGACTTCACCACGTACTCGTTGCCCAAGTACTTGTTGATGGTCTTGGCCTTAGCCGGGGATTCCACAATGACCAGCGATTTGCCCATGGATCGGAAAATTCCTGAATTCGAGAAGTGAAAGGCAGTTGGCGCCTGTCGCGGCAACGCTATATATAGTGGCAACAAGGTGAGGTCAAGCGCAGCATTCTGCGCGACTGGCCGTTATTGCCCTGAAAAAAGACTGGGTTCAAGCTGCACCAAAGCAAAGCGCGGGACCTGCTCGCCGTCAACCTCGACGGTCTCCAGGAACATGCTCAAGGGGCGTACCCAAAAGCCGTAATCGCCATACAGGGCTTGGTAGAACACAACTTCTTCTTCGGTCTCGGAATGCCGCGCCACACTGAAAACGCGGTACTGCGGACCTTTATAATGCTGGTAGAGCCCTGGTTCGACTTTCATGCTCTGGCCCTCTTACAAATTTTGTTGAAAAAAAATTAAAAATTCCAAAAAACAAAAACCGGGGCACTGGGCCCCGGCTTCCATCAAGCGAACAATTAGACGCGTTCGAAGACGGTGGAAATGCCTTGGCCGAGACCAATGCACATGGTTGCAACCCCAAGGTTGCCGCCATTTTGCTTCATCACGTTGAGCAATGTGCCGGAGATGCGTGCGCCGGAGCAACCAAATGGGTGGCCCAGGGCAATCGCGCCGCCGTGCAGGTTAACCTTCTCATTCATCTTGTCGAGTACTTTCAGATCTTTCAGCACCGGCAGGGCCTGTGCGGCGAAAGCTTCGTTGAGCTCGAAGAAGTCGATATCGGAGATGGTCAGGCCTGCGCGCTTCAAGGCTTTTTGCGTGGCCGGTACTGGACCATAGCCCATGATCGCCGGGTCCACACCCGCTACGGCCATCGAACGAATCACCGCCAGCGGCTGGATGCCCAGGTCCTGGGCACGCTGCGCCGACATCACGATCATGCACGAAGCGCCATCGGTGATTTGCGACGACGTGCCGGCAGTCACGGTGCCGCCCTTTGGATTGAAGGCAGGCTTGAGCGCCGCCAGGCTTTCCAGGGTGGTGTCCGGACGGATGGTCTCGTCGTAGTCGAACAACTTCAGGAAACCGTTCTCGTCGTAGCCGTTCATCGGGATGATTTCATCCTTGAACTTGCCTTCCACGGTCGCCTTGTGGGCGAGCTGGTGGGAACGCACGCCGAACGCGTCCTGGGCTTCACGGGTGATGCCGTGCATTTTGCCGAGCATTTCCGCGGTGAGGCCCATCATGCCCGAGGCTTTCGCCGCGTACAGCGACATGTGCGGGTTAGGGTCGACGCCGTGCATCATGCTCACGTGGCCCATGTGCTCCACGCCGCCGACCACGAACACATCGCCGTTGCCGGTCATGATCGCTTGCGCGGCGGTGTGCAGCGCGCTCATCGACGAACCGCACAGGCGGCTCACGGTCTGGCCGGCCGCGGTGTGCGGGATCTGGGTCATCAACGACGCCATGCGCGCGATGTTCCAGCCCTGCTCCAGGGTCTGGTTGACACAGCCCCAGATCACGTCTTCGACTTCGTTCGGGTCAACCTTGACGTTGCGTTCCAGCAGTTTGCTGATCAGGTGCGCCGACATGTCTTCGGCGCGGGTGTTGCGGTGCATGCCGCCCTTGGAGCGGCCCATCGGCGTGCGACCGAAGTCGACAATCACGACGTCTCTTGGATTCAAGCTCATAAATATTCTCGCTCTAGTCGTCTGGGCACTTAACCGAAGAAGCTCTGGCCGTTCTTGGCCATTTCACGCAGCTTCGCGGTCGGGTGGTACAGCGGGCCCAAATCAGCGTATTTGTCAGCCAGGGCAACGAACTCGGCCACACCGATCGAATCGATGTAACGCAACGCGCCACCACGGAATGGAGGGAAACCAATACCGTACACCAGGCCCATATCGGCTTCGGCGGCGGTTTCAACGATGCCGTCTTCCAGGCAACGCACGGTTTCCAGGCACAGAGCGATCATCATCCAGTTGATGATGTCCTCGTCCGACACCTCACGCTGTTCGTAGATGACCGGGGCCAGCACTTCGTGCACCGACGGGTCGGCGACCTTCTTCTGCTTGCCCTTCTTGTCGGCCTCGTAGGCGTAGAAACCTTTGCCGTTCTTCTGGCCCAGGCGCTTGGCCTCGTACAGCGCGTCGATCGCCGAGCGGCGGTCGTCTTTCATGCGGTCCGGGAAGCCTTCAGCCATCACGTCGCGACCGTGGTGGCCGGTGTCGATGCCGACCACGTCCATCAGGTACGCCGGGCCCATGGGCCAGCCGAATTTTTCCATGACCTTGTCGATGCGCACGAAGTCCACACCGGCACTGACCAGCTTGGCGAAACCGCCGAAGTACGGGAACAGCACGCGGTTGACCAAAAAGCCCGGGCAATCGTTGACCACGATCGGGTTCTTGCCCATTTTCTTGGCGTAGGCAACGGTGGTGGCAATCGCCTCCTCGCTGGACTTCTCGCCACGGATCACTTCCACCAGCGGCATCATGTGCACCGGGTTGAAGAAGTGCATGCCGACGAAGTTTTCCGGACGCTTGAGGGCCTTGGCCAGCAGCGAGATGGAAATGGTCGAGGTGTTGGACGCCAGGATGGTGTCGTCCTTGACCTGGGCTTCGACTTCGGCCAGTACGGCTTGCTTGACCTTCGGGTTCTCGACAACCGCTTCGACCACCAGGTCGACATGGCCGAAATCGCCGTAGGACAGCGTAGGACGAATGCCGTTAAGCACTTCAGCCATTTTCGCAGCGGTCATGCGACCTTTATCGACGCGGCCCACCAGCAGCTTGGCGGCTTCCGCCAGGCCCTGCTCAATACCGTGCTCGTTGATGTCTTTCATCAGGATAGGCGTGCCTTTGGACGCCGACTGGTAGGCGATACCGCCACCCATGATACCGGCGCCGAGGACGGCAGCCTGTTTCACGTCGCGGGCGATTTCGTCGTAGGCCTTGGCCTTTTTCTTCAGCTCCTGATCGTTCAGGAACAGGCCGATCAGGCTCTGGGCCGCCGAGGTTTTCGCCAGTTTGACGAAGCCTGCCGCTTCCACTTCCAGAGCTTTGTCGCGACCGAAGTTCGCGGCCTTCTGGATGGTCTTGATCGCCTCGACCGGCGCCGGGTAGTTCGGGCCGGCCTGGCCAGCCACGAAACCTTTGGCGGTTTCGAACGCCATCATCTGTTCGATGGCGTTGAGCTTGAGTTTTTCCAGCTTCGGCTGACGCTTGGCCTTGTAGTCAAATTCGCCGCTGATGGCGCCCTTGACCAGGTTCAGCGCGGCTTCGGCCAGTTTGTCCGGAGCGACCACAGCATCGACGGCGCCGACTTTCAGCGCGTCTTCAGCACGGTTTTCCTTGCCGGAGGCAATCCATTCGATGGCGTTGTCGGCACCGATCAGGCGCGGCAGGCGCACGGTGCCGCCGAAGCCTGGGTAGATGCCCAGCTTGACTTCCGGCAGGCCGACCTTGGCGGTCGCGGACATGACGCGGAAATCCGCCGCCAGGCACATTTCCAGGCCGCCGCCCAACGCGATGCCATTGATCGCGGCAACGGTAGGTACGTTGAGGTCTTCGAAATCGCTGAAAATCTTGTTGGCTTCGAGGTTGCCAGCCACCAGCTCGGCATCGGGCAGCTTGAAGTTGTCGACGAATTCGGTGATGTCAGCGCCGACGATAAACACGTCCTTGCCGCTGGAGACGATCACGCCTTTAATCGATGCATCTGCTTTGATGGTGTCTACGGCCTGACGCAATTCATTCAGGGTTAGACGGTTGAACTTGTTGACGGACTCACCCTTGAGGTCGAATTTCAATTCGACGATGCCACTTTCAAGAGCCTTAACCGTGATGGCTTTACCTTCGTAAATCATCAACTGATCTCCACGATATGGAAGCTGAACAGTACACACCGGACGCTGGCCTCTGGTTGGACATTGACAGCTGCATCAATGCTCACGCCAATCCGCCAGGCACACCCGCCAGTGCGATAGTCGGGGTTATGTCCGAGCTGTCTGTAGGACAAACGCTCAATTCATACGCCCGTTTGATTTGGGTACGCCACCTTCATCCAATTCCGGGCAATTGTCAATCGCTCCAAAGGCTAGAAAAAGCGCGACTTTCCAGTCAGTTCAGAACCCGAAGCGCAGGATGGCAACCCGTCAATATTCGAATATTCACAGGATCAATAATACAAAAGAGGTGGGAAAAGACTGTACAGAAAGGGATAGACGGCTAGGCTAACGGCAACTTGAGGATTTACCGGCCTGCCTGGCCTGCTCCCGCCCGATGATGAGTCGGGCTTTTTATTGGCCGGCCTTCGGGTTTTTCTGTAGGAGCGAGCTTGCTCGCGAAAATCGCCAACCCTAACGCAGGTGACTCAGGTTTAACGCGGCGCTCTCAGGTTTTTCGCGAGCAAGCTTGCTCCTACAATGATCAGGCCAGGGCTTTGAGTAGCGCATCAATATTTTTCAAAACACTCGCATCGCCCTTCTCGCCCCAATACAAGGCGATCATTTGCTTGTCGGCCTCGACCTTGTAGACGTTGGCCGGCAGCGTTGAAAAATACGGCAATAACTTCTCATCCACGCACGCCTCGCGCCATTGGTTGACCCACACCCCCGGCTCCAACTGCCAGTAACTCCAGAGCGCCGGCGCGCTGCCGCGTCGGGGCCGGCAGTACTGCGCGCAGGGGCTCGGCGGCTCTTGCTTGAGCCAGTGCGGCCATTCCTGGGGCGCCAGTTGCATGGCCAGTCCGATGCGGCGCGCCTCCATGCGCAGGGCCATGCGTCCGCTCTGATGGCGCGAGGGACGCAGCCATGCCAGAGGGCTCAGCACCACAACAAGGATTGACACCACTATCCAGACCGTCATATGTGTACTCCCCAATTTCTAGATGAGCGGATTTGACCTGACGCAACCGCTTGCGCTTGAAAACAGCCATACTGAACTTATTGCAGCCCCCCTGGAGGAACGCCCCATGCCCTACACACATATTCTGGTCGCTGTCGACCTGACCGAAGAGTGCGATCCAGTGATCAAGCGCGCGCAGGAATCGTCAATCGCCAATGGCGCCAAGCTGTCGCTGGTGCATATCGTTGAGCCGATGGCCATGGCCTTCGGCGGCGACGTGCCCATGGATCTTTCCCAGTTGCAGCAACAGCAATTTGACCAGGCCAAGGAGCGTCTTGAGCGGTTGATCCTCAAATATCCTAAATTGAACAAAGAATCGTGCCACCTCACCTACGGCCAACCGCGTCAGGAAATCCATCATCTGGCCAAGGAACATAACTGCGACCTGATCGTGGTCGGCAGCCATGGTCGCCATGGTTTGGCGTTGCTGCTGGGCTCTACTGCCAATGATGTGCTGCATGGTGCGCCGTGTGATGTGCTGGCCGTCAAGCTGGTTAAAGACACCAGCAAGTAAGGCCGCTGAAGATCATATGTGGGAGGGGGCTTGCCCCCGATAGCAGTCTGTCAGTTGATGCATCTGGTGACTGATACACCGCTATCGGGGGCAAGCCCCCTCCCACATTTGAACCGCATTTCATATGAAAAAGCCCGGCGCTCATAGAACAGCGCCGGGCTTTTTTCATTGCGGGCCGATCATTCAGGCATCCAGCTCAGCCCAACGCTCAACCAACGCTTCCAGCTCCTGGTTCAACGTCTCCAGGGAGGCGATGACCTTGGCGGTTTCCGCCGCCGGGCGCTGATAGAAACCGGCGTCAGCCATCTCTGCCTCTACTGCGGCGATCTGCTGTTCCTTGGCGTCGATATCACCCGGCAAGGCTTCCAGCTCACGCTGCAGCTTGTAGCTGAGCTTCTTCTTGGACGTTGGCGCCGCTTCCGGGGCAGGAGCAGCGGCGGCCACAGGCGCCACGACCGCTGAGGTCAGGTCGGCCTTGCCGGACTTGCTCTCGGTCACGCCCAACAGACGCGGCGAACCGCCCTGGCGCAGCCAGTCCTGATAACCACCGACGTACTCGCGCACCTTGCCCTCACCTTCGAAGACCAGGGTGCTGGTGACCACGTTATCGAGGAATGCCCGGTCGTGGCTGACCATCAGCACGGTGCCGTTGAAGGTCAGCAAGACCTCTTCCAGCAGCTCGAGGGTTTCCACGTCGAGGTCGTTGGTCGGTTCGTCGAGCACCAGCAGGTTCGCCGGTTTGCTGAACAGCTTGGCCAGCAGCAGGCGCGCGCGCTCGCCACCGGACAAGGCCTTGACCGGAGTACGTGCGCGTTGCGGGCTGAACAGGAAGTCGCCCAGGTAGCTGAGGACGTGGCGGCTCTGGCCGTCGATGTCGATAAAGTCGCGACCTTCGGCGACGTTGTCGATCACGGTTTTTTCCAGGTCCAACTGGTGGCGCAACTGGTCGAAGTAGGCCACATCGATCCGCGTGCCCTCCTCCACCGTGCCGCTGGTCGGCTGCAGGCCGCCGAGCATCAGCTTGAGCAAGGTGGTCTTGCCGGTGCCGTTGGCGCCCAGCAGGCCGATACGGTCGCCGCGCGCCAGGACCATGGAGAAGTCCTTGATCAGGAACGGACCCTCCGGATGATGGAAGCTGACGTTCTCCAGCACCATCACCTGTTTGCCCGACTTGTCGGCGGTATCGAGCTGGATATTGGCCTTGCCGGTGCGCTCGCGGCGTTCGCTGCGCTCAACCCGCAGCGCTTTCAACGCACGCACGCGGCCTTCGTTACGGGTGCGGCGGGCCTTGATGCCCTGTCGGATCCAGACTTCTTCCTGGGCCAGTTTCTTGTCGAACAGGGCGTTGGCGGTCTCTTCAGCCGAGAGTGCGGCTTCCTTGTGCACCAGGAAGCTGGCGTAGTCGCCGTTCCAGTCGATTAAACCGCCACGGTCCAGTTCGAGGATGCGGGTGGCCAGGTTTTGCAGGAAGGAACGGTCGTGCGTGATGAACAGCACGGCGCCCTGGAAATCCTTGAGGGCTTCTTCCAGCCAGGCAATCGCGCCGATATCCAGGTGGTTGGTCGGCTCGTCGAGCAGCAACAGATCCGGCTCGGACACCAGGGCCTGGGCCAGCAGCACGCGACGACGCCAGCCGCCGGACAACTGGGCGAGGGTCTTGTCGGCCGGCAGTTGCAGGCGGCTCAGGGTGCTGTCGACCAGTTGCTGCAAGCGCCAGCCATCGCGGGCTTCGAGGTCTTGCTGGACGTGCATCAGCTTGTCCAGGTCAGCTTCGGTGACGCAGTTCTGCGCCAGGTGATGGTACTGCGCAAGCAATTCGCCAACGCCGTCCAGGCCTTCGGCAACCACGTCGAACACTGTCCGCTCGTCGGCTACCGGCAATTCCTGCGGCAATTCGCCAATCTTGAGGCCCGGAGCGCGCCAGACAGAGCCTTCATCGGGCTTCTGGTCGCCTTTTACCAGCTTCATCATGCTGGATTTACCGGTACCGTTGCGCCCGATGATGCACACCCGCTCACCACGGGCGATCTGCCAGGACACCTTGTCCAACAACGGCATAGCGCCGAAAGCAAGGGACACATCGCTGAATTTGAGCAGGGTCATACGCTTCTCCAAAAACTGGGCGCGCATTCTACCTGAGTTGAGGGTGGGATGCGGCCTGCATTTTCGCTGGCGACACGTTCTGCCAGACATTTGCCGCGAACTTGAACCAACCGGCCGGCAAAGCTTTCGCCGGCCGCTGGCAAAAGGCTAAGCTAGGGGCAATCAGTGTCGGCGATGCCGGTGCTAGTCGTGATTTCTCTGCACGGACGTCTCATGCGCAGTCGCCTTTTCAACTTTTTATCCTGCCTGCTTCTTTCCGCCACCGCCGTTCAATCCGCCCAGGCCGTGGACCTCGCCACCCAACGTCAATATTACGATGAAGCCAAGCGCGCCCTGGCCAAGGGTGACAGTGGCCCGTACATGCAATACAGCCAGGCCCTGGCCGACTACCCGCTGACGCCGTACCTGGCGTATGACGAACTGACCGCGCGCCTTAAAAGCGCGAGCAACCAGGAAATCGAACAGTTCCTCGCCAAAAACGGCGACCTGCCCCAGGCCAACTGGATGAAGCTGCGCTGGTTGCGCTGGCTGGCCGAGCGGGGTGACTGGCAGACCTTTGAAAAGTACTACGACACCAAGCTCAATTTCGTCGAACTGGACTGCCTGCACGGCCAGTACCAACTGACCCACAACCTCAAGGCCGAAGGCTACAAGACCGCCGAAAAACTGTGGATGACCGGCAAATCCCAACCGGCCGCCTGTGATGTGACCTTTGGCCAGTGGGCATCTGACGGTCAGTTGACCGAACAGAAAATCTGGGACCGCACCAAGCTTGCCGCCGAAGCGCGCAACTACGCACTGGCCAACAGCCTGGTGAAAACCCTGCCGACGCTCGGCGCCCAGGGCCGCCTGATGATCGACGTGGCGCAAAAGCCCGACATGCTGGGCGACCCGTCGCGCTTCCTGCCGGCCACCGAGGCCATGTCCGACGCCGTAGGCCTGGGCCTGCGCCGACTGGCTCGCCAGGATCCGGACAAGGCCATGGCCCTGCTCGACGGCTACGCCAGCAGCATGCACTTCTCCCGCGACGAAAAAGTCTCGATCGCCCGGGAAATCGGCCTGACGCTCGCCCGTCGCTACGACCCTCGTGCTTTGGACGTCATGACCCAATACGACCCGGAGTTGCGTGACAACACCGTGTCCGAATGGCGCCTGCGCCTGCTGTTGCGCCTGGCGCGCTGGGAAGATGCCTACCAGTTGACCCGCAAGCTGCCGCAGGACCTGGCCACCACCAACCGCTGGCGCTACTGGCAGGCGCGCAGCCTGGAGCTGGCCGAGCCGAAAAACCCGCAGGCGCTGGTGCTGTATAAAAACGTGGCCAAGGAACGCGACTTCTACGGCTTCCTCGCCGCCGACCGCTCCAAGACTCCTTACCAGTTGAACAACAAGCCGCTGGTGATGAGCCAGGCGCTGGTCAATAAAGTGCGCAATACCCCAGGCGTGCGCCGTGCCCTGGAGTTCTATGCCCGTGGCCAGATCGTCGATGGCCGCCGCGAGTGGTACCACGTCAGCCGTCACTTCAACCGTGATGAAATGGTCGCACAGGCGAAGCTGGCCTACGACATGAAGTGGTACTTCCCGGCGATCCGCACGATCAGCCAGGCGCAATATTGGGACGACCTGGACATCCGCTTCCCGATGGCCCACCGCGACACCCTGGTACGCGAAGCCAAGGTGCGCGGCCTGCACTCGAGCTGGGTGTTCGCGATTACCCGTCAGGAAAGCGCCTTCATGGACGATGCCCGCTCCGGCGTCGGCGCCAGCGGCCTGATGCAACTGATGCCCGGTACTGCCAAGGAAACCGCGCGCAAGTTCAGCATTCCCCTGGCCTCCCCGGCCCAGGTACTGGACCCGGACAAAAACATCCAGCTCGGCGCCGCCTACCTGAGCCAGGTGCACAGCCAGTTCAACGGCAACCGTGTGCTCGCCTCCGCCGCCTACAACGCCGGCCCCGGCCGCGTGCGTCAATGGCTGCGCGGTGCCGATCACCTGAGTTTCGACGTGTGGGTGGAAAGCATCCCGTTCGACGAAACCCGCCAGTATGTGCAGAACGTGCTGTCTTATTCGGTGATCTACGGGCAGAAGCTCAATTCGCCGCAGCCGTTGGTGGATTGGCATGAGCGGTATTTTGATGATCAGTAAGAGGGGCAGCTTCAAGCGGCAAGTTTGAAGCTTCAAGAGGAATGCCCGCATTGTGAGATGCGGGCATTTTTTATGAAGCCGGGTTTACACCGCCTCGGCCAACGCCAGGCTCAAGGCTTGCAACATGAACTCAACGAACGGCGTCGCTTCTGCCTGCTGATCCGACGCCGAAAGCGCGGCATAGTAGGCATCCTGCTGATCCCGAATGACCGCCTCCACTGGCAGATAAGCCAGCGCCGGGCGCCATTGGCTGAGTATCAACGTCTGCCAGAGCCGCCCCATTCGTCCGTTACCGTCTGCAAATGGATGGATGAATTCGAACTCGTAATGGAATACGCAACTGGCAATCAAGGGATGCCAATCTGAAGCTGACTGCCATTGCAGCAAATCATCGATCAGCTGCGCCACGCGGCTCGCAGGCGGCGCCATATGGACCAGTTGTTCGCCACGATAAATACCAACCCCCGACTGACGAAACCGTCCGGCATCGTCTATCAATCCGAACATCAGCAATTCGTGGGCCTTCAGCAGGTCGGCACGATCACCCGGCGTCCAGTGCGGCATCGCCTCATAGGCTGCAAACGCATTGCGCACTTCCTGGATTTCCCGTGGCAGGCCCAGGACTCGCTTACCCTCCAGCACAGCGGTGACTTGCTCGACACTGAGGGTATTGTTCTCGATCGCGAGCGAAGCCTGAATGGTGCGGATCCGATTACCGCGCCTTAGCTGAGGCGTCTGGCGGCTATCGTCGCCGGCCGAGAGCTGGCCGATCTGCTCACTGATGTCGGCTACCAGCGCCAACATCTTTGTCGTCAGCGTCAACGGAGGTTGATAACGGCTCATAGCCTCATCCAGATCATTTATAGAAAGGCCCTATGATGCCCTAAGGCGCAGGCACACCGCAGCTTCATTCCACCTGCTCGCCATCGCTGAACTGCAACGCCGCCAACCGCGCATACAACGGATTGCTCGCAATCAACTGTTGATGCGTGCCCACCGCCACCAGCTTGCCTTGGTCCATCACTGCTATCCGATCAGCGTTTTTCACCGTGGCCAGGCGATGGGCGATCACCAGGGTAGTACGGCCCTGCATCAATTGCGGCAGGGCTTGCTGGATCAGGTGTTCGCTCTGGGCATCGAGGGCGCTGGTGGCTTCGTCGAGCAGCAGGATCGGCGCATCCACCAGCAAGGCACGGGCGATGGCCAGGCGTTGGCGTTGGCCGCCGGAAAGGCCCAGGCCGCCGTCGCCGAGGTGGGTCTGGTAGCCGTCGGGCATTTGCAGGATGAAGTCATGGGCATGGGCGATGCGCGCAGCGGCTTCGACCTGCTCGCGGGTGGCCGTGGGGTTGCCGTAGCGGATGTTGTCTTCGACGCTGCCGAAAAACAGCGCCGGGCTCTGGGAGACCAGGGCGAAGTGGCGGCGCAGGTCCAGCGGGTCGAGTTCGGTCAGCGGCTGGCCCTCAAGCAGGATGCGGCCTTGCTGGGGGTCGTAGAAACGCAGCAACAGGTCGAAAATCGTTGATTTGCCCGCCCCGGAAGGCCCCACCAGCGCAAGGGTTTCGCCGGGGTTGATCGTCAGGTTCAGGCCATCGATGGCGTAGCTGTCTGGCCGCGACGGGTAGGAAAAGCGCAGGTCCTGCAGTTCCATGCGCCCGCTGACACGCGCCGGCAAGCGCATGCCGCCGCTGGCCGGCGCCTGGATGTCGTTGTTCGACTGCAACAGTTCGCCGATCCGCTCTGCCGCACCGGCGGCCCGCTGCAACTCGCCAAGCACTTCACTCAAAGTGCCGACGGCGCTGCCGACGATCAGGCTGTAGAACACGAACGCCGCCAGCTCACCGCCGGAGATGCGCCCGCTGATCACGTCCATGCCGCCGACCCACAACATCACGCCCACCGCACCGAGCACCAGCATGATCACCAGGGTAATC
This sequence comes from Pseudomonas orientalis, assembly GCF_001439815.1. GTDB lineage: Bacteria > Pseudomonadota > Gammaproteobacteria > Pseudomonadales > Pseudomonadaceae > Aquipseudomonas > Aquipseudomonas orientalis. Next base: position 349,566 of record NZ_JYLM01000003.1, read on the forward strand.
AGCCAGGACCGCTGCAGGATGCGTTTGCGCGCGGTGGCGAACGCCTCTTCCACGGTCAGGGCGAAACGCTGTTCGTCCTGCACCTGATGGTTATAGGCCTGCACGGTCTTGATCTGGCCCAGGGTCTCGGACACATAGCTGCCGACATCGGCGATGCGGTCCTGGCTCAGCCGCGACAGGCTGCGCACACGCCGGCCGAAGATGAGGATCGGCGCCAGCACCAGCGGCAACGCCACCACGACAATGCTGGTGAGCTTGGGGTTGGTGATGAACAGCAGCACGATACCGCCAATGACCATCAAGGCGTTGCGCAGGAACAGCGACAGCGATGAGCCGATCACCGATTGCAGCAAGGTGGTGTCGGTGGTCAGGCGCGACTGGATTTCCGAGCTGCGGTTGTTCTCGTAGAAACCGGGGTGCAGGTAGATCAGGTGGTTGAACACTTGCCGGCGAATGTCCGCTACCACGCGCTCACCGATCCACGACACCAGGTAAAAGCGCGTGAAGGTGCCCACCGCCAGGCCCAGTACCAAGACCATGAACAGACCGATGGACTGGTTGAGCAGGTGCGGTGACTGGGTCATGAAACCCTGGTCGACCAGCAGGCGTATGCCTTGCCCCATGGACAAGGTAATGCCGGCGGTGACGATCAGCGCCAACAGGGCGCCGAGCGCCTGCCAGCGATAGGGCGCGATAAAGCGGCTGGCCAAGCGGATTGCGCGGCGTTGACGGGTTGAGAACATAAGGGCTTCACCACTGACGGAGTCTATCCATCAACATTGGGGGAACTTGCGCAAATAACAATGAGTCAGGTTAATTATGCCCGCCGATAGGTGCCGCTAGAGGCTATCGGTCTAAGACTGATCTGGAAATATGTGCCGGTTTCTGGTGGACTGGGTGTCCGAACCGGTGAGCGTGTATGGAGTTGTAACAGCGCGGTCACGCGGGGGAATTAAAGTAGGTACACAACCTGATGAGGAGACAGGCCATGACCTTGCAGAACAGCAGCAATGCCAAGATTGAAGTGATCCGCCAACCGCAGGAGCTGCCTTGCTCGTACATCGATGCCAAGGGCCGCGAAGTGCAGATTACCGAAGAGATGATCCAGCAAGCGTGCAGCGAACTGGAACAGCGCCTGGTCAAGCCTGCACAGCAAGGCTGAACCGCCGACGCTCTTTCAAACCCGGCCCAGATGGCCGGGTTTTTTATCGGCTGTCTAAACGCAGACCGCGCCCAGTGCGGTCACGATGTTCGACAACACGGCCGACTCACCGTTAATGCGCACTTTCAGGCCATCGATCTCGCGGCGCTCGGGGTAGTGCTTGCGCAGTAAATCAAAGGCCTTGCGCTGTTCGTCCAGCGTTCCCACCAGGCTGCGACGCAAATCCGCATCATCGCGGCGCGGGTCGTACACGCTGCGGCACAAGGTTGCCAGCGCCCAGGCCGGGTCGGTTGACGCGTTCAGATGCACCTCTGCCAGCCACGGTTGCGGCAGCAGGTCGCTCAAGTGGATGCTCGGCGCCTGCCCCAGGTGCGCACAGAACGCCTGATAGATCTGCGCAGTGCCGCGCTGCTTGCCGTCCAGGCTGTAGCCAGCGATATGCGGGGTGGCCAGTACGCACAGGTCAGCCAGGTCGGCGTCCACCTGCGGCTCGCCTTCCCACACATCCAGCACCGCTTGCAGGTCTTCGCGCTCAAGCAACACTTGGCGCAGCGCGGCGTTGTCCACCACCGCGCCGCGACTGGCGTTGATCAGCCAGGTGCCGGGCTTGAGGTGTTCCAGGCGCTGGCGATCAAACAGATGCCAGGTGGCGCCATTGCCGGACTTGATCAGCGGCGTGTGCAGGCTGATCACGTCGCACTGCTCGATGATCTGTTGCAGGCTGACGTAATCGCCGTCTTCGGCGATCTGCCGTGGCGGGTCACAGACCAGCACGTTCCAACCCAGGCCCTTGAGCACCTTGACCAGCCGCCCGCCGACCTCACCGGCGCCCACGATGCCATAGGTGCGCCGGGTGAGGTCGGCCCCTTCGATTTCGGCCAGGGTCTGCAAGCTGCCCAGCACATAATCCACCACGCCCCGTGCATTGCAGCCGGGTGCGCTGGACCACTGGATACCGGCCTGCCGGAAATAATCGAGGTCCAGATGATCGGTGCCGATGGTACAGGTGCCGACAAAACCCACCTTCGTGCCCTCGATCAACGCCCGGTTGACGTTGGTCACCGAGCGCACCAGCAGCACATCGGCCTGCTCGACCGTGGCGCGATCAATCGAACGGCCGGGCACGCGGCGTATCTCGCCAAATCCCTGGAAGAATGCATCGAGCAGCGGAATATTTTCGTCGGCGACAATCAGCATGGCAGGCTCCTTTGGCGGATCAGCAGTGTACAGGCATGGGATTCAAGTAACACCCGGGATGCCTGTGGGAGGGGGCTTGCTCCCGGTGGTGTTGTGTGAGTCGATGCATCTATGGCTGATGCACCGCTATCGGGGGCAAGCCCCCTCCCACATGGGTTCTGGGGTGCCTGCGTAGTCGCATTACAAATCAGCAACACAGGTTTTTTCCTGACCGTTGCGTCAACGCGTAGAATCCGCCGTCCTTGCGACTGCCTTTTTTATTGGACACCTGTACGTGAACACTGCCACCGCTCCCCTCACCCGCCCCGCCCGCATCCGCCGGGAAGTACGCGGCCTGCTGACGCTGGCCGTGCCGATCATCATCGGACAACTGGCAACCACCGCGATGAGTTTTGTCGATGCGGTGATGGCCGGGCGGGTCAGTCCAAAGGATCTGGCGGCGGTTGGCCTGGGTAACTCGATCTGGATCCCGGTGTACCTGCTGATGACCGGCACCCTGCTGGCTACCACGCCGAAAGTCGCGCAGCGCTACGGTGCCGGCAAGTTCAACGAAATCGGGCCTTTGGTGCGTCAGTCATTGTGGCTGGCGGTGGTGGTCGGCCTCTGCGGCGCGCTGTTGCTGCTGTGCGCCGAGCCGATACTGCACGCAATGAAGGTCGAGCCCGACCTGATCGAGCCGTCCATGGGCTATCTGCATGGCATCGCGGCCGGGATGCCGGCCATTGCGCTGTATTACGTGTTCCGCTGCTTCAGTGACGGACTGGGCCGTACGCGGCCGAGCATGGTCACGGGCCTGGCTGGCCTGGCGCTGAATATTCCGCTGAACTACATCTTCATCTACGGCCATCTCGGCCTGCCGGCCATGGGCGGCGTGGGGTGCGGCTGGGCCACGGCGATTGCGATGTGGGTGATGATGCTCGGCCTGGCCGGGTGGACGCGCTGGGGCCCGGCGTATCAGAGCAGCGAATTGTTCAAGCGCTTCGACTGGCCGCAATGGACGATGATCAAACGCGTACTGGGGATCGGCCTGCCGATCGGCGTGGCGATCTTTGCCGAATCGAGCATCTTCGCGGTCATTGCCCTGCTGCTGGGCAGCCTGGGGGCCACGGTGGTATCCGGCCATCAGATCGCGCTGAACGTCAGCTCGCTGGTGTTCATGATCCCTTACTCCCTGAGCATGGCCGTCACCGTGCGCGTCGGCCAGGCCCTGGGCCGTGGCGAACCGCGTGAAGCACGCTTTGCCGCAGGCGTCGGCATGGGCACCGCGCTGGCCTATGCCTGCCTGTCCTGCAGCCTGATGCTGGTGTTTCGCGAGCAGATCGCGGCGATCTACACCCCCGACCCGGTGGTGATCCACCTGGCGTCGATGCTGATCGTGTTCTCGGCGCTGTTCCAGTTCTCCGACTCGATCCAGGTCACCGCCGCCGGCGCGCTGCGCGGCTACCAGGACACCCGGGTGACCATGCTGCTGACCTTGCTCGCCTACTGGGGCGTGGGGTTGCCGGTGGGCTACGCCCTGGGGCTGACCGACTGGCTGGGCGAACCCAGCGGCCCAAGCGGCTTGTGGCAGGGCCTGATCGTAGGCCTGAGCTGCGCGGCCGGCATGCTGCTGGTACGCCTGGCGCGCAGTGCGCGCCGGCGTATCCATGCCGACAAGGCGCTTACGCGCGTCGTGTAGGAGCGAGCTTGCTCGCGAAAAGCCTGAGAGCACCGGGTTAAACCAGAAGCGCTGCGTGATCGTTGGCGTTTTTCGCGAGCAAGCTCGCTCCTACAAGGGTTCGGCGGCTTTCTTGCGGATCCAGTACAGGTATGTGCCGGCCTGCTCCTGCTGATCCACCAGTTCATGGTCGAGGAACACACAGAACTTGGGAATATCGCGGCGGGTCGACGGGTCGGTCGCGATCACCTTGAGCAGACCGCCCGGCGGCAGGTCACGGATGTGCTGGTGCAGCATCATTACCGGCTCCGGGCAGTTGAGGCCGGTGGCGTCGAGGGTGCCGTCGACGGGCAATTCAAGACTCATACTTCACTCCTAAAACCAACCCGATCTCCTGTGGGAGGGGGCTTGCCCCCGATGAAGGGGGCACATTCAACATAAATTTCGACAGTTATACCGCTATCGCAGGCAAGCCAGCGCCCACATTGGGTATCAGTGTCTCTTGGGTTTCTTAACGTCCACCAGACGGCGCAGGTGGCACGTCACTTCCTCGCGATCGTGGTACAGCTGCTTGCAACCGATCTCCACCCGAATACCGCGTGCCTTGAAGCCTTCTTCGATCCGCTCGAGCAAACGCTTCACTTCGGCATAACGCTGCTTCATCGGCAACTTCAAGTTGACCACCGCCTCGCGGCAATACCCCTCGCCGATCCAGGTTTCCAGCAACGCCGCGTTGCGCGCGGGCTTCTCGACGATGTCGCAGACCATCCAGTCCACCGGCTGCTTGGGCACGAAGGTGAAGCCGTCGGCCATCAAGTGCTGCACCAGGCCGGTGTCCATCAGGCTTTCGGCCATGGGGCCGTTGTCGATGGCGGTCACCAGCATGCCGCGGTTGACCAGTTGCCAGGTCCAGCCGCCGGGGGCTGCGCCGAGGTCGACACCGGTCATGTCGCCGTGCAGGCGTTCGTCCCACTGTTCGCGGGGAATGAAGTGGTGCCAGGCCTCTTCCAGCTTCAAGGTCGAGCGGCTGGGCGCGTCACGCGGGAACTTCAAACGCGGGATACCCATGGGCCACATTGCCGAGTTGTTCGACTCGGCCAGGCCCATGAACACTTCGCGGCCGCTTTTGAACGTCAGCAGCAGGCGCGGCTTGCTCGGGTCGTCCACCAGCTTGCCGGCGTTAAGCAAGGCTTTGCGCAGGTGCACTTCGAATTTCTTGCAGAAGTTCGACAGTTCCTTGCCATCGTTGGTATCGACCATCTCCAGCCACAGGCTGCCGCACACCGGGAATTGGCGCAGGTGGGCGAGGATCACGCTGATGCGGTCGGTTTCCGGCAGGTCGATAAACACCCCGCGCGCCCATTGCCTCGGGAAGATCAGCTCGGCGAAGCGCTGGCCGTGCATCAGGCGCTGCGCGCCGTCTTCTTCAGTGCAGACAAATTCGGCGCAAGCGCTGCCGGTCTTGGCCTTGGCGTAGCCGGACACGTTCAGGCGCGCGGCGTGTTCCGCGATCTCGGAACAGACTTCGCCTTCAAAACCCGGGCGGCAGTGCATAAAAAGGGTGTTCAATTGAATCTCCTGGCAACTGGATTGCTCTATCGCAATACCTGTCATGAAAACGCGCGCATGATAGCCGAGATCGGAACCTTGGACTCAGCCATAGAGTCCAGTTATTAGCCTGCTAATGAAAACAGCGCTACCTTGATAGTTCTGTTCGTCCCGTCAGGTCCGTAGCCGTGCGGACCATAAGGAGCCATGTCATGTCATCGCTTGATAGCCTGAGAACCCTTAAGACACTGCAAATAGATAGCAAGACCTACCACTACTTCAGCCTGCCCGAAGCCGCCAAGAGCCTGGGTGACCTGGACAAGCTGCCGATGTCGCTCAAAGTGCTGCTGGAAAACCTGCTGCGCTGGGAGGACAACAAAACCGTCACCGGCACCGATCTGAAGGCCATCGCCGCCTGGCTCAAAGAACGCCAGTCCGACCGCGAGATCCAATACCGCCCCGCCCGCGTGCTGATGCAGGACTTCACCGGCGTGCCCGCCGTGGTCGACCTGGCCGCCATGCGCGCCGCCGTGGCCAAGGCCGGCGGCGATCCGCAGCGCATCAACCCGCTGTCGCCGGTGGACCTGGTGATCGACCACTCGGTGATGGTCGACAAATTCGGCAACGCCGATGCCTTCGAGCAGAACGTCGACATCGAAATGCAGCGCAACGGCGAACGCTACGCCTTCCTGCGCTGGGGCCAGAGCGCCTTTGACAACTTCAGCGTGGTGCCACCGGGCACCGGCATCTGCCATCAGGTCAACCTTGAGTACCTGGGCCGCACCGTGTGGACCAAGGAGGAAGACGGCCGTACCTACGCCTTCCCCGACACCCTGGTCGGCACCGATTCCCACACCACCATGATCAACGGTCTCGGCGTGCTCGGCTGGGGAGTGGGCGGGATCGAAGCGGAAGCGGCGATGCTCGGTCAGCCGGTGTCGATGCTGATTCCGGAAGTGATCGGCTTCAAGCTCACCGGCAAATTGAAAGAAGGCATTACCGCCACCGACCTGGTGCTGACCGTGACCCAGATGCTGCGCAAAAAAGGCGTGGTGGGTAAGTTCGTCGAGTTCTACGGCGACGGCCTGGCCGACCTGCCCCTGGCCGACCGCGCCACGATCGCCAACATGGCACCGGAATACGGCGCCACCTGCGGCTTTTTCCCGGTCGACGAGGTGACGCTGGACTACCTGCGCCTGTCCGGTCGCCCGGTTGAAACCGTCAAGCTGGTCGAGGCCTACACCAAGGCCCAGGGCCTGTGGCGCAACGCCGGCCAGGAGCCGATCTTCACCGACACCCTGGCCCTGGACATGGGCAGCGTCGAAGCCAGCCTCGCCGGGCCGAAACGCCCACAGGACCGCGTCGCCCTGCCCAATGTGGGCCAGGCGTTCAGTGATTTCCTCGACCTGCAATTCAAACCCACCAGCAAGGAAGAAGGCCGCCTGGAAAGCGAAGGCGGTGGTGGCGTCGCCGTAGGCAATGCCGACCTGGTGGGCGAAGCCGATTACGAATATGAAGGCAACACCTATCGCCTGAAAAACGGTGCGGTGGTGATCGCCGCCATTACCTCCTGCACCAATACCTCCAACCCCAGCGTGATGATGGCGGCCGGGCTGTTGGCGAAGAAGGCAGTGGAAAAAGGCCTGACGCGCAAACCATGGGTCAAGAGCTCCCTGGCGCCAGGCTCGAAAGTGGTCACCGACTACTACAACGCGGCCGGCCTCACTCAGTATCTGGACGCACTCGGCTTCGATCTGGTGGGCTACGGCTGCACCACCTGCATCGGCAACTCCGGGCCGCTGCCCGAGCCGATTGAGAAAGCCATCCAGAAAGCCGACCTCACCGTCGCCTCGGTGCTGTCCGGCAACCGCAACTTCGAAGGCCGTGTGCACCCGCTGGTGAAAACCAACTGGCTGGCCTCGCCGCCCCTGGTGGTGGCCTACGCGCTGGCCGGTACGGTGCGTATCGATATCAGCAGCGAACCGCTGGGTAACGACCAGCACGGCAACCCGGTGTACCTCAGGGACATCTGGCCCAGCAGCCAGGAAATCGCCGACGCGGTGGCCCAGGTCACCACGGGCATGTTCCACAAGGAATACGCCGAAGTGTTTGCCGGCGACGAACAGTGGCAAGCGATCGAAGTGCCCCAGGCGGCGACCTACGTGTGGCAGCAGGATTCCACGTATATCCAGCACCCACCGTTCTTCGACGATATTGCCGGCCCGCTGCCGGTGATCAAGGACGTCAAGGGCGCCAAGGTGCTGGCCCTGCTCGGCGACTCGGTGACCACCGACCACATCTCCCCCGCCGGCAACATCAAGACCGACAGCCCCGCCGGCCGTTACCTGCGCGAACAAGGCGTGGAACCACGGGACTTCAACTCCTACGGCTCACGCCGGGGCAACCATGAAGTGATGATGCGCGGCACCTTTGCCAATATCCGTATCCGCAATGAAATGCTCGGCGGCGAAGAAGGCGGCAACACGTTGTATATCCCCACCGGCGAGAAAATGGCGATCTACGATGCCGCCATGAAGTACCAGGCATCGGGCACGCCGCTGGTGGTGATCGCCGGCCAGGAGTACGGCACCGGTTCGAGCCGCGACTGGGCGGCCAAGGGCACTAACCTGCTGGGGGTCAAGGCGGTGATCGCCGAGAGCTTCGAACGTATCCACCGCTCCAACCTGGTGGGCATGGGCGTGCTGCCGCTGCAGTTCAAACTGGACCAGAACCGCAAGGCGCTCAAGCTTACCGGCAAGGAAAAGATCGATATTCTCGGGCTGACGGATGCCGAGATCGAGCCGCGGATGAACCTGACGTTGGTGATTACTCGGGAGGATGGCAGCAGCGAGAAGGTTGAGGTGCTGTGCCGGATTGATACGCTTAATGAAGTGGAATACTTCAAGGCGGGGGGGATTCTGCACTATGTATTGCGCCAACTGATCGCCAGCTAAAGATCGCTGGAGATCAAATGTGGAGGGGGCTTGCCCCCGATGGCGGTGTGTCAGGTTAAACATCTTTGCCTGATCCACCGCTATCGGGGGCAAGCCCCCTCCCACATTGACTGCATTTCAAGGCAAAGACAGGCTCAGCCGAACAGCCACTTCCACAGCAGCACCAGCACAACCACCGCCAACACCGGCCGTGCAATCCGGTAGGCCTTGGGATGCTTGCGCTTCCACTGCTTGACCTGGCCGCTGAACCTGTCGCTGAAGGTCTTGCTCCAGGCATACGCCTGGTTGATCCCGCCTACGCGCTCGTCATCCAGGTTCTGCGGTGCGGTCGCGCGGCCCAGTTGCTTGCTGACCCAACGGTTGATGCCGGTCATCAGGCGATTGCTCAACGGCCGTTCAATGTCACAGAACAGGATCACCCGGGTCTTGTCAGTCTCGTTCTTCACCCAGTGCACGTAGGTTTCGTCGAACATCACGTCTTCGCCGTCGCGCCAGGCATACACCTGGCCGTCGACAAAGATGCGGCAGTCGTCGGAGTTCGGCGTGGACAGCCCCAGGTGATAGCGCAGGGACCCGGCGAACGGATCGCGGTGCGGGTTCAGGTGGCTGCCGCCCGGCAACAGCGCGAACATCGCGCCCTTGACGTTGGGGATGCTGCTGACCAGCGCCACGGTTTTCGGGCACAGGGCCTCGGCCGATGGCAGCGGTTTGTCGTACCACTTGAGATAAAAGCGCTTCCAGCCCTTCTTGAAGAACGAACCGAAACCGGCATCGTTGTTCTTTTCGGCGGCGCGAATGTAGCCCTCGTCGAACAGGTGCATGGCCTCTTCGCGGATCACTTCCCAGTTGTCCTTGAGTACGTCCAGCTCCGGGAACTTGCTGCGGTCCAGGTAGGGCTTGGACGGCACCGCGGAAAACAGGTACATCAGGGCGTTATACGGGGCGAACAGCGCCGAATGGTTGACGAACTGACGCAGCATCGGCAAACGGGCCTTGCCGCGCAGGTGCACATACAGCGTACTGCCGATAAACAGCAGCAACACCGACAGTTTGGCGGCCAAAGAAAAGGTCATGCAGCAACTCCTGGAAATAAGCGCCTGGCCAGCAAACTTCCGTCGACGGGAAACCAGACGTAACAGCCGGCCATGATAAACACTTGGCGCATTATGCAGAAGGCCCATGCCGACCGGCTGATCTGGATCAACACGCCTTCCCCTGTAGGAGCGAGCTTGCTCGCGAAAAACCTGAGAGCGCCACGTTGAATCAGTAAACCCGCGTTATCGTTGACGTTCTTCGCGAGCAAGCTCGCTCCTACAGCCGATTCAAGCCTGGTTTTCCTGCTCGGTGAACAAATCGCTGAACAGCATGCTCGACAGGTAGCGCTCGCCCGAGTCCGGCAGGATTACCACGATGGTCTTGCCCTGCATCTCCGGTTTTTCGGCCAGGCGCACCGCCACGGCCATGGCGGCGCCGCAGGAGATGCCGCACAAGATGCCTTCTTCCTGCATCAAGCGCCGGGCCATGGCCTTGGATTCGTCGTCGGTGACCAGCTCCACGCGGTCGACCATCGACAGGTCGAGATTCTTCGGCACGAAACCGGCGCCAATGCCCTGGATCTTGTGCGGGCTGGGCTTGATCTCTTCGCCGGCCAGGGCCTGGGTGATCACCGGCGATGCGGCCGGTTCCACCGCCACCGACAGGATCGGCTTGCCTGCGGTGTGCTTGATATAACGCGACACACCGGTGATCGTGCCGCCGGTGCCCACGCCCGCCACCAGCACGTCCACAGCGCCATCGGTGTCGTTCCAGATTTCCGGGCCGGTGGTTTTCTCATGGATGGCAGGGTTGGCCGGGTTTTCGAACTGGGCCGGCATGAAATAGGTGCTCGGGTCGCCGGCGACGATTTCGCCCGCTTTCTCGATGGCGCCTTTCATGCCCTTGGCAGGTTCAGTCAGCACCAGCTCGGCGCCGAGAGCCTTGAGCACTTTACGGCGTTCGATGCTCATGGACGCGGGCATGGTCAGCAGCAGTTTGTAGCCGCGTGCCGCCGCCACGAACGCCAGGCCGATCCCGGTGTTGCCGGAGGTGGGTTCGACAATGGTCATGCCCGGCTTGAGCTTGCCGCTGCTTTCCGCGTCCCAGATCATGTTGGCGCCAATGCGGCACTTCACCGAGTAACCTGGGTTACGCCCTTCGATCTTGGCCAGGATGGTGACCCCGCGCGGAGCGATGCGGTTGATCTGCACCAGGGGCGTATTACCGATGGAGTGCGCGTTGTCTGCAAAGATGCGGCTCATGACGGGTCCTGTTTGGCAATGTCGGAAAGGCCCCAAGGGTATGCCTCGTGCCACTGGGCGTCCAGTCGGAGGAACGTTGCGCCGCTTGCAACAGTCAATCTCCTACGAGCAAGGAGAACTGCCCCATGAAACGTCGCTACAGTTGGCCGCTCTGGACCGTCGCCGGGCTGGTGCTGGTCCTGGTTGCCGTACACATCGCGCTGCCTTACCTGGTGCGCAATTACCTGAATGAAAAGCTCGCCGACATGGGCGATTACCGTGGCGAAATTGCCGATGTGGACCTGGCCTTGTGGCGCGGCGCCTACCGGATCAACGGCCTGCAGATCGTCAAGGTGGACGGCAAGGTGCCGGTGCCGTTCGTCAAGGCGCCGCTGATCGAGTTCGCGGTGAGTTGGCATTCACTGTGGTACGACCATGCCGTCGTGGCCGAAGGGCATTTCGTACGGCCGGAAATCAACTTCGTCGACGGCGGCGCCAACAAGCAGGCGTCCCAGACCGGTAAAGGCACCGACTGGCAGGAACAACTGAGCAAGCTGCTGCCGATCACCCTCAACGAAGTGCGCATCGAAGACGGCAAGATCGCCTTCCATAACTTCAGCTCCAAGCCTGAAGTGAATATCAACGCCACCGGGGTCAACGCCAGTCTCTACAACCTGACCAACGTGGTGGACGTCCAGGGCAAGCGCGACGCGCGCTTCGAGGGCAAGGCGCTGCTTCAGGGCCAGGCGCCACTGGAAGCCAGTGCCACCTTTGACCCGCTGAGTGATTTCGAAGAGTTCGAGTTCCGCTTCCGCGCCCGCGACCTGCAACTCAAGCGCATGAATGACTTCGCCTCGGCCTACGGCAAGTTCGACTTCAAGGCCGGCACTGGCGATGTGGTGGTCGAAGCCCAGGCGGAAAAAGGCCAGCTGAGCGGCTATATCAAGCCGCTGTTGCGCGATGTCGAGGTATTCGACTGGCAGCAGGACGTGGAAAACAAAGACAAGAACATCTTCCGCTCGATCTGGGAGGCCGTGGTCGGCGCCAGCGAGACGGTGTTGAAGAACCAGCGCAAGAACCAGTTCGCGACCCGCGTGGAGCTGAGCGGCAGCGTGCATCAGCAGAATGTCAGTGCGTTTTCAGCGGTTATTGCGATTCTGCGCAATGGGTTTATCCAGGCCTTCAATGCCCGCTATGAACAACCCAAGCCCAGCGCCGACTAAAAATGTGGGAGGGGGCTTGCTCCCGATGGCGGTGTGTCAGGTTAAATATCTATACCTGATCCACCGCTATCGGGGGCAAGCCCCCTCCCACATTGACTGCATTGACCCGGAATAAACGTGACCGCCCATTCAGAGACTGAATGCCCCGTCTGCGTTCACAGTCGCCGGGGCTGCGCGGTATAGTCGGGCATTGATGAATTCGAGGAATGACCAATGAAGTTCGAAGGCACCCAGGCCTATGTGGCTACCGATGACCTGAAACTGGCCGTCAACGCCGCCATCACCCTGGAGCGGCCGCTGCTGGTCAAGGGCGAACCGGGCACCGGCAAGACCATGCTTGCCGAGCAACTGGCCGAGTCCTTCGGCGCCAAATTGATCACCTGGCATATCAAGTCCACCACCAAGGCCCACCAGGGCCTCTACGAGTACGACGCGGTCAGCCGCCTGCGCGACTCGCAGCTGGGTGTGGACAAAGTGCATGACGTGCGCAACTACCTGAAAAAGGGCAAGCTCTGGGAGGCTTTCGAGTCCGAAGAGCGGGTGATCCTGCTGATCGATGAAATCGACAAGGCCGACATCGAGTTCCCCAACGACCTGTTGCAGGAACTGGACAAGATGGAGTTCTATGTCTACGAAATCGACGAGACCATCAAGGCGAAAAAACGCCCGATCATCATCATTACCTCCAACAACGAGAAAGAGCTGCCGGACGCCTTCCTGCGCCGCTGCTTCTTCCACTACATCGCCTTCCCCGACCGCACTACCCTGCAAAAGATCGTGGACGTGCATTACCCCGACATCAAGAAAGACCTGGTCAGCGAAGCGCTGGATGTGTTCTTTGACGTGCGCAAGGTGCCGGGCCTGAAGAAAAAACCTTCCACGTCCGAACTGGTCGATTGGCTCAAGCTGCTGATGGCCGACAATATCGGCGAAGCCGTGCTGCGCGAGCGTGACCCCACCAAGGCTATCCCGCCGCTGGCCGGCGCCTTGGTGAAGAACGAGCAGGACGTGCAGTTGCTGGAGCGTCTGGCGTTCATGAGCCGCCGCGGTAACCGCTGATGCTGCTCAACCTGTTCAATGAAATGCGTGCCGCCAAGGTGCCGGTGTCGGTGCGTGAGCTACTGGACCTGATCAACGCCCTGAAACAGCGCGTGACCTTCGCCGACATGGACGAGTTCTACTATCTGGCGCGGGCGATCCTGGTCAAGGATGAACGGCACTTCGACAAGTTCGACCGGGCCTTCGGTGCCTACTTCAACGGCCTGGAAAAACTCGATGACCACTTGCAGGCGCTGATCCCCGAAGACTGGCTGCGCAAGGAGTTCGAACGCTCGCTGAGCGACGAGGAACGCGCGCAGATCCAGTCCCTCGGCGGCCTCGACAAGCTGATCGAAGAATTCAAGAAACGCCTGGAAGAACAGAAGGAACGCCACGCCGGCGGCAACAAGTGGATCGGCACCGGCGGCACCAGTCCTTTTGGTTCGGGCGGCTACAACCCCGAAGGCATCCGCGTCGGCGATGCCGGCAAGCGCCAGGGCAAGGCGGTGAAAGTCTGGGACCAGCGCGAGTACAAGAACCTCGATGATCAGGTTGAACTGGGCACGCGCAATATCAAGATCGCCCTGCGCCGCCTGCGCAAGTTTGCCCGCCAGGGCGCGGCGGAAGAGCTGGACATCGACGGCACCATCGACCACACCGCCCGCGACGCCGGGCTGCTGAACATCCAGATGCGTCCGGAACGGCGCAACACCATCAAGCTGTTGCTGCTGTTCGACATCGGTGGCTCGATGGACGCACACGTGAAGATCTGCGAAGAGCTGTTCTCGGCGTGCAAGACCGAGTTCAAGCATCTGGAGTACTTCTACTTCCATAACTTTGTGTACGAGTCGGTGTGGAAGAACAACCAGCGCCGCACCTCGGAGCGCACCTCCACCCAGGACTTGCTGCACAAGTACGGCGCCGATTACAAAGTGATCTTTATCGGCGACGCGTCCATGGCGCCCTACGAGATCACCCAGGCCGGCGGCAGCGTCGAGCACTGGAACGAAGAGCCTGGGTATGTATGGATGCAGCGGTTCATGGCCAAGTACAAGAAACTGATCTGGATAAACCCGTATCCGAAGGATACTTGGGGGTATACGGCGTCGACGGGGATTGTGCGCGAGTTGGTGGAGGATCAGATGTACCCGCTGACGTTGCGCGGGCTTGAGGAAGGCATCCGCTTCCTGTCCAAATAGCCCACATGCCTCATCCAACACCTATCCAATGTGGGAGGGGGCTTGCCCCCGATAGCAGTGGTTCAGTCACAGATGTGTTGACTGACACACCGCTATCGGGGGCAAGCCCCCTCCCACATTTGGACCTCTGTGTTTATCAGCCAGTGCTCAGCCGCTGCAAATAGTTGACATGCTGCCGATGTGCCGTCTCCTGCACCATGGGCGCCAACCTTACTTTCTCCCCGGGCAAACACTGCGCCAACCGCGCCAGCGATAACGGCGTCAACGCGCCCAACCGGGGATAACCGCCAATAGTCTGCCGATCATTGAGCAACACAATCGGCTGCCCGTCCGGCGGCACCTGGATTGCGCCCAAGGGAATGCCTTCGGAGATCAATGACGGTCCCTGATACTGCAGCGGCGTGCCCAGCAAGCGCATGCCCATGCGATCGGCGCGGCTGTCGAGGGCCCATTCGGTATTGAACGCATCGAACAGGCTCTGGCCGCTGAACCGGCCGATCTGTGCGCCGATAATCACGTCCAGTGATGCAGCGCAGGGCAAATCCGGGTCGGCCAGCACTTTCATCGCTCCGCCGGTACCGGAATAAACCAGGCGCCCGCCTTCGGCCAGCGCCTTGCCCAAACCGTCCACGCCGCCCAGTTCCTCACGCACCACCGTCGCACAACTGCCCAGCACGTCCGGCGCATCAAACCCGCCCGGCGCCGCCAGGTAAGCCCGCGCGCCACTGAACGGCTGGGTAAAGCGCAAACGCTGGCCTTTTTGCAGGATAAAACTGCGCCCTGGGCTGATCGCGCGTTCATCAATGAAGGCGCCCAGGTCCGCACCGGCCAGGGCCAGCAGGCAATAGTCCTCGGCCTGCACGGTGAAACCACCCAGGGTGATTTCCACCACCGGCGCATCGAGGGCATTGTCCAGCAGCCAGTTGGCCCATGACATCGACACCCAGTCCAGCGCCCCGCCCTGGGTTACGCCCAGATGGCGTACGCCAAAACGCCCGGCATCCTGCAACAGGCACAGCGGTGTGCTGGCCTCGATGATCAAGCGGCTCATGCGTGCGCCTCCAGAGGCGTGTCATCGCCCCCCAGGTTGACGAACTCAGCGTGGTCGACCGCTTCGAAACGCACGGTGTCGCCGGGCTGCATCAGGCTGTAGCCGTCGCGCTCGCGGTCGAACAGTGTGGCCGGGGTGCGCCCGATCAGGTTCCAGCCACCGGGGGACACCACCGGATAGGCGGCGGTTTGCCGCTCGGCGATACCCACGCTGCCCGCCGCCACGCGTTTGCGCGGAGTGTTGAGACGCGGCGTGGCGAGAATTTCGTCCACCAGCCCCATAAAGGCAAAACCGGGGGCGAAACCCAGGGCGAACACTTGATACAGATGGGCGCTGTGGCGACGGATCACCTCAGCGACCGCCAGCCCGCTGCGCTGCGCCAGCACGCCCAGCTCCGGCCCGACGCTCGGGTCATACCACACCGGCAGCACATGACAGCGGCCGCCGCCCTGGGCCTGGGGCTGCAGGTCGGTCAGGGCCTGGTCGATCAACGCCCGTGCCTGGACCGGAGCCATAACGGTGAGATCGTAATGCACCATCAAGGTGGTGTAGGACGGCACCAGGTCCACCAGCGCGCTGCCGAACCCGCTGCGCAGACGCTGGCTGGCGGCGAGCATCCAGGGCATGTTGGCTTCGGCAATCGTATCGAACAGCCGCACCATCAGGCAGTCGATGGCCACCACTTCAATCCGTGGCTTCATGCT
The DNA here is from genome assembly GCF_001439815.1 of Pseudomonas orientalis. Taxonomy (GTDB): domain Bacteria; phylum Pseudomonadota; class Gammaproteobacteria; order Pseudomonadales; family Pseudomonadaceae; genus Aquipseudomonas; species Aquipseudomonas orientalis. Next base: position 365,575 of record NZ_JYLM01000003.1, read on the forward strand.
GGCTTCAACGCCTCGCGGATACGCTGCACGGCGGCCATGGAGCTGGCGTTATCACCGTGTACGCACAGCGTATTGGCCTTAAGGACCAGAGGGCTGCCGTCGCTGGCAGTCAGGGCCTCGCCACGGGAAAGGGTCAGGGCCTGTTGGACGATGGTGTCGGCATCATGATGCACCGCGCCCGGCAATTGACGCGACACCAGATGGCCCTGGCTGTCATAGGCGCGGTCGGCAAAGGCTTCGAACCACAGGGTCACGCCGTACTCATCGCCCAGGGCCTGGGCCGCGCTGTTATCTCGCGTGGCCAGCAACATCAGCGGCAGGTCGCCGTAAGCGGCCACGGCCTGGATCACCGCACGCAGCTGTGCGGGGTTGGCCATCATGTCGTTGTACATCGCGCCATGGGGTTTCACGTAACTGACGCGACCGCCTTGTGCGCGGCAGATGCCCTCCAGCGCACCGATCTGGTAGTGCAACAGGTCCTGGATCTCCTGGGGCGTGTACTGCATGGAGCGACGGCCGAAGCCTTGCAGGTCCTGATAGGCCGGGTGTGCGCCCACTTGCACGCCGTGCTTGAGCGCCAGGCTGACGGTCTTGCGCATGATGCTCGGGTCGCCGGCATGGAAGCCGCACGCCACGTTGGCGCAGTCGATGAACGGCATGACTTCGGCATCCAGACCCAGGGTCCAGTTGCCAAAGCTTTCGCCGATGTCGCAATTCAATAGCAGGCGGCTCACGGGGTCGCTCCTGTAGGCTTTGTTTTTTTGTAGTGTGGGATCTTTTACCAACATCTCGCAACGATGTTGTCCTCGAACCCAACGACGCTTATCGTGGAACGCCTCGATTTTTGGCGCCGGCACGCTGCGGCGTCCAACTAATAAAAACCGATCCATGCATAAGAAAAAGTTGATCCCATGAATTTGAAGTTCCTCGAAACCTTCGTCTGGGTGGCCAGGCTCAAGAGTTTCCGCCTGACCGCCGAAAAGCTGTTCACCACCCAGGCGTCGATCTCCAGCCGCATTGCGGTGCTGGAGAGCGAATTGGGAGTCAAGCTGTTCCTGCGCGACTCGCGGGGCGTGAGCCTGACCCCGGAAGGCTTGAAGGTGCTCGATTATGCCGAGCAGATGATGGTGACCCTGCAGGGCTTGAAGCAGTCCCTGGAAACCACCAGCAGCAAGGTCGGACGGATTCGGATCGGCGCGATGGACACCGTGATCCACACCTGGCTCAGCCCGTTGGTCGCTGAGTTGATGAACCTGTTTCCGCGGGTGGAAATCGAACTGGTCGCCGATACCGCGCTGAACCTCAGCGATCAGCTGCAAAAAGGCTTCCTGGACCTGATCCTGCAAACCGACCTGCTGCGCTTTGAAAGCGTGCGCAGCCTGGAGCTGGGCAGCCACCCCATGGCCTGGATCGTCGCCAGCCAGTCGATCTATAACCGCGACTACGCCTCCCTCGCCGAACTGGCCCAGGAACGCATCATCACCTACTCGAAAAACTCCTGCCCCCATCAGGATGTGTTGAGTTTGATGCAGGCCAATGGCGTCGCCGCCCCGCGCATGAACTGCGTCAACTCGGTATCAGCCATCACCCGTTTACTGCGCGATGGTTTTGGCATTGGCGCGCTGCCGCCGGTGCTGGTCAGCGAAGAGCTGGCACGGGGAGAACTGGTGATGCTGCCGATGGCGCAGCAACTGCCGAACCTGCAGGTGGTGGTGTCGTGGCGCGTGGGGGTGGAGCTGGTGGAGGAGATGGTGGGGTTGTGCCAGAAAGTCGTCGCCCGCTATGCCGAGGAGGTCGGTAAAGAGCGGATGGTACTGAGTTAAACCGGATTCAAATGTGGGAGGGGGCTTGCCCCCGATAGCAGAGTGTCAGTCAGCAACTTTTCAGCTGACCCACCGCTATCGGGGGCAAGCCCCCTCCCACATTGGATGTGTATCAGGACTTAGAGCCCCTTCAGATCCCGTTCTTCAATCGGCCGGCTCTGGCGCAGGCGCCGACCGCCCAGCACCACCCAGTCGATCAGGCGATACAGGCACTCGATACCGAACGACAGCAGCATCGCCCCGCCCAGGCCCCAGCCCATGGCCTCGGGCGTCAGCAGGATCTGGTAGCTGTAGCCATTCCAGGTTTCCAGGCGGATATCCGGGTCGGCGGCCACCGCCACTTGCAGGGCGCGGATGTACCAGGGCCCCTGCATGGCCTGGAACTGCTTATCCAACGCCAACTGACGGTCGAGCATCGCGCCCAGGCTGCTGGCGTCGCTCTGGAACACCGGGTCGTCACTGGCACGGTAATGCGCCACCAGGGCTTGCATGTCACCGTTGAAGAACTGCCGCGCGGTGGACTCGAACCCGCTCAGGCCCGTCTGAGCCTCGATCAGGTGGGCTTCGACGCGCTTGGCGTAATCGTTGATAAACCCCGGCACTTGCACGCCGACCAACAAGCCTATGGCAAACAGCACCAACCGCAGATAGCTGAGCAACATGGTCGATTCCTTATTCGGTAACGCCCTGGCTGACGCATTCACCGCGTCGCCACAGGCTCCATTGGCCCGGTTCGTAGCGGGTCCAGTTTTCATTGTCGGTCAGCGGCTCGGTGGCGATCACCGTCACCACGTCATTGGGGGTGGTTTCGGCCTGAAAATCCACGATCACGTCGACATCTTTCAAGCGCGCCGGGCCAAACGGCGCCCGTCGGGTAATCTGCGCCAGCTTGGTCGAGCAGTAGCAAAACAGCCAGTCTCCATCGCTGAGCAGGCAGTTGAACACGCCTTTGCTGCGATATTCGGCGCAGGCGGCGATCAGGTCCGGCAACATCTGCTCAATGCCCACCGGTTCCGGAAAGGCTTCGCGCACGCGGTTGAGCAGGTCGCAGAATGCCGCTTCGCTGTCGGTGTCGCCGACCGGTCGGTAGAAGGTGGCGCGAGGGTTGAAATCCGCCAGTTGACCGTTGTGCGCAAAACACCAGTTGCGCCCCCACAGTTCGCGCACGAATGGGTGGGTATTGGCCAGGCTCACCTTGCCCACGTTGGCCTGGCGGATATGGCCGATCACCACTTCGCTCTTGATGGGATAGCGCTGCACCAGCAAGGCGACTTCCGACTCGCTGCTCGCGGCCGGGTCCTGGAACAGCCGCAGGCCGCGGCCTTCGTAGAAGGCGATGCCCCAACCGTCGCGGTGCGGGCCGGTTCGCCCGCCTCGCTGCATCAGCCCGGTGAAGCTGAACACGATATCGGTGGGGACGTTGGCACTCATGCCCAATAATTCACACATGCCGGGGCTCTCGCTGCAGGGCGGACAACGTTAAAGGCGCGGTTCGACCCGCATGCCGGGGGCAAGGGCCGGGCGACGGAACGGTTCGTCTTCTTCCGGCTCGGCGGCCAGCGCGGCATCCGTGGCCGCCTTGCGTTCGCGACGGGCCTTGGCGGCGCGCTCGATGGGCCAGCGGATCAGCACGAACACGACGTACAGCGCAAACACGATCATCGTGTACATGAACAGGTCGGAGATGGCGCGCCAGGCGTTATTGCCGACCTTGAGCAGCAGGTCCAGGGCGGTGATCGCCACGGCCGGCGCGAACTGGGTCTTGATCGGGTCGACGATGGTGGGGCTGAGCAACAGCACTGCCATCAGTAACTGCAACGGCTCGCGCAGCCAGCGCCAGATCCAGCGGGTCATGCGCCACCACACCAACAGGCAGCCCAAAGCGGCGAAGGCGTAAAGGCCCCAAGCGGTCAGATAGTCGTTCTCGGTCATGGTGTCCATGGCAAGGCAGGCAAAGAGGCGGCTATGATAACGGCTTTTGCGTGTCGCGGCTGCAATGCCGGCCACCGTCCGCCAGATAGAGAATTATCCATGCCTATTTCGACCGCACCGATTGCCCGCAAGACCCCAGGCCCGGACCCGTACGCCTGGCTGCAGGAACGCGACACCCCTGAAGTCCTTGATTACCTCAAGGCGGAAAACGCCTGGCAGGAAGCCCAGCTCGCCGACCAGCAGGCGCTGCGCGAAACCCTGTTCGAGGAGATCAAGGGCCGTATCCTGGAAACCGACTTGTCCCTGCCCTCCCCCTGGGGCCCGTACCTGTACTACACGCGCACCACCGCCGGTGACGAATACGCGCGTCACTACCGCTGCCGGCGCCCGGCCGATGACAGCAACCGGGTGGATGACGGCAGCGAACAATTGCTGCTGGACCCGAACGTGCTGGCCAATGGCGGCTTTTTCTCCCTCGGCGCGTTCAGCATCAGCCCCGACCATCAACGCCTGGCCTACAGCCTCGACACCACCGGTGAAGAGATCTACACCCTGTACGTGAAGGAATTGGCGACCGACAAGGTCAGTGAACTGGCGTTCGACAACTGCGACGGCAGCATGACCTGGGCCAACGACAGCATCACGCTGTTTTTCGGCGAACTGGACGACACTCATCGTCCGCACAAGCTTTACCGCTACCGCCTGGACGGCACGGCGGCGCAGGAAGTGTTCCACGAACCCGACGGACGCTTCTTTCTGCATTGCTACCGTTCCAGCTCCGAGCACCAGTTGCTGCTGGCCCTGGGCAGCAAGACCACCAGCGAAATCTGGGCTCTGGACGCCGACCAGCCGCACCTGGGTTTCACCTGCCTGGCGTCGCGGGTGGAAGATCACGAATACGATGTCGACCACGGCCAATTGAACGGCCAGTGGACCTGGTTTATCCGCAGCAACCGCGACGGTATCAACTACGCGCTGTTCGTCGCGCCTGACACCGGCACGGTACCCAGCGAAGCCGACTGGCAGAATTTGATCCCCCACAGCGACGAGGTGATGCTCGACGGCGTCAGCCTCAACGCCGGCGCCATGACCCTGAGCCTGCGCATCGGTGGCCTGCCGGTGATTGAAGTGCACCCCGAGGGCGCAGCGGCCTATCGCGTGGAACTGCCTGACGCGGCTTACAGCCTCTACGTACAGAACAGCCTGGAATTTGCCAGCGACAGGATTCGCCTGCGCTATGAAGCATTGAACCGTCCGGCCCAGGTGCGCCAGTTGGAACTGGCCAGCGGTGCACAGCAGGTGCTCAAAGAAACCCCGGTACTCGGTGTGTTCAACGCCGACGATTACGTCAGCCAGCGTCTGTGGGCCACCTCTGCCGACGGCACCCAGGTGCCGATCAGCCTGGTGGTCAAGCGTGACCAGCTCGGCAAGCCGACGCCGCTGTACCTGTATGGCTATGGCGCGTATGGATCGAGCCTGGACCCGTGGTTTTCCCATGCGCGCCTGAGCCTGCTGGACCGAGGCGTGGCGTTTGCCATCGCGCATGTGCGCGGCGGCGGTGAGCTGGGTGAAGCCTGGTACCGCAACGGCAAGCAGGCACACAAACAGAACACCTTCAGCGATTTCATCGCCTGTGCCGAACACCTCATCGCCCAGGGCCTGACCAGCTCCAGGCAATTGGCGATCAGCGGCGGCAGCGCCGGCGGCTTGTTGATCGGTGCGGTACTCAACCAACGCCCGGAGCTGTTCCAGGCGGCGATCGCCGAAGTGCCGTTTGTGGATGTGCTCAACACCATGCTCGACCCGGAACTGCCGCTGACCATCACCGAGTACGACGAATGGGGCAACCCGCAGGAGCCCGAGGTGCATGCGCGCATCAAGGCCTATGCGCCGTACGAAAACGTCAGCGCCCAGGCCTACCCGCACATGCTGGTGATCGCCGGTTACAACGACAGCCGCGTGCAGTACTGGGAAGCGGCCAAGTGGGTGGCCAAACTGCGCGACACGAAGACGGACGATAACCTGCTGCTGCTCAAGACCGAGCTGGGCGCCGGTCACGGGGGCATGAGCGGTCGTTACCAGGGATTACGTGACGTAGCGCTCGAATATGCCTTCGTGTTCAAGGCGCTCGAGCTGATTTAGGAACAGGTGAGTCAGGAACTTAGCCGGGCGGTCCTGTCTGAACACAGGACCGCCCACAGAATTGATGGACCAAGATTGCAGCTATGTCACAACCCACTCTGCTTAACGACGAAATCCGCGACATGCTCATGGACTGCGGTTTGTTCGACCCGCTGCTGCCGGAAGATTTTCATATCGCCGCAGGCTATTTCAATATCAGCAGCATTGCCCGGGAAGAGGTGATTTTCCTCGAGGGCGATGCCGGCACCTTCATGTGCATCCTCCACAGCGGCCAGGTGGCGGTGCAGAAAACCAACCCCGCCGGTCAACGCCTGACCATCGCCACGTTGCGCAGCGGCCGGGCCTTTGGCGAAATGGCGGTGCTCGACGGCGAACGGCGCTCGGCCAGTTGTATTGCAGCTACCGATTGCGTGCTGCTGAACCTGGGCAAGGACGCCCTGGAAAAGATGCTCAACGAAGCGCCCAGGGTTGCGGCCAAGATCATTCGCGCGATTGCCATTGCTCTGTCCAGACGCTTGCGCATGGCGGATGGGCAACTGCTGGCGCAACAGTTTTAATCGCCCGGCGTCTTCGGCTTGCTGTCGTTCTGCTGCAGGCCCGGGACGGTCTGGTCCTTGGGCGGCGTCGGCAGCACGATCGGCGCCAGCGGCGGCGAGCCGTTGGTCTTGGGCACGACGGGCGGCGTGACCTGCGGGTACAACGTGGGCGTTGGCGTGCCCGGCGCGCCGGGGGTTGGCGCAGGGGCGACCGGCACGGTTTGCAACTCCTGCGCCTGCGCCGCACCCAATGTGAGCGCGCCAATCACAATGACCGTTAGAATGCTGCACTTCATCGATGGCTCCATGGCCTGACCGGAATGTCACAAGGCTACTCCCAACCGCGCAAGAATGCCCTTCCCAATGAGATTTCCATGAAACGTTTCGTTCTGCTGGACACCACTCCGATCCCCGACAACGGCGGCGCCTTGTGCCTGTTCGAATACGGCGAGGATTTCGTCATCAAGATCCAGGGCGGTGACGGTGGCCAGTTGATGAACACGCGCATGCACGGTTCCGAAGATGCCCTGGCGGAAATTCCGTGCCGCAAGGTCGCCGGTCGCCCGGGCTCACGGGTGCTGATCGGTGGCCTGGGCATGGGGTTTACCCTGGCCTCGGCGCTCAAGCACCTTGGCAGGAGCGCCGAAGTGGTGGTGGCGGAGTTGGTGCCGGGCGTAGTGGAGTGGAATCGTGGGCCGCTCGGCGAAAAGTCCGGTCGGCCCTTGCTCGACCCGCGCACGGTGATCCGCCTGGAAGACGTGGCCAAGGTGCTGCAGGCCGAGCCCCAGGGGTTTGACGCGATCATGCTCGACGTCGATAACGGCCCTGAAGGTCTCACGCAAAAAGCCAACAGCTGGCTGTATTCCGCCGGTGGCCTGGCCGCCTGCGCCAAGGCCCTGCGCCCCAAGGGCGTGCTCGCCGTGTGGTCGGCCAGCGCCGACCGACTGTTCAGCGACAAACTGCGCAAGGCCGGTTTCAAGGCCGAAGAAGTGCAGGTGTTTGCCCATGGCAACAAAGGCACGCGGCACACCATCTGGATTGCGGAAAAGCTCAAGGGCTAATTGCGCCGGGATTAGCTAGAATCAACCTGTCCGTGACCACCCAATAGCCAGGAGCCATGATGAGCTCGACCAATCCGCCCTCCCACACCGCCAAGCTGGACCGCATCCTCGCCGATGCCCAGCGCGACCGGGAAATGGGCTACCGCGACAAAGCCCTGAAAATGTACCCCCACGTGTGCGGCCGCTGCGCCCGTGAATTCGCCGGCAAGCGCCTGAGCGAACTGACCGTGCACCACCGCAACCACAATCATGACGACAATCCCCAGGACGGTTCCAACTGGGAACTGCTGTGCCTGTACTGCCATGACAACGAGCATTCGCGCTACACCGATCAGCAGTACTTCGGCGAAGGCTCCACCAGCAGCCCGACGATTGCCAAGGCGACACACAACCCGTTTGCGGCGTTGGCGGGGTTGATGAAGAAAGACGGCTGAGATAATCGTTGGCTGTACTGGCCTCATCGGGGGCAAGCCCCCTCCCACATGTGCAATGTATTACCCTGTGGGAGGGGCGGTGCGACGATTCGACTTGCTCCCGATAGCGATCGCCCAAGCACCACACTGCCTCAAGACCGTATAATCCCGGTTTTTCCTGCAAGGCACCCTTCCCCGTGGGCAATAAACGCTACAGCTGCATCGGTCTGTATAACCCCAAATCCCCGGAAAATGTCGGCTCGGTCATGCGCGCCGCCGGCTGTTACGGCGTGGCTTCGGTGTTCTATACCGGCGTGCGTTACGAGCGCGCGCGGGATTTCATCACCGACACCAAGAAGGTGCATCACGACATTCCGCTGATCGGCATCGATGACCTGAAGAAGATCCTGCCCCTGGGCTGCATCCCCGTCGCCGTGGAACTGGTGGAAGGCGCCCGCCCGCTGCCCGAATACACCCACCCCGACCGCGCGCTGTACATCTTCGGCCCCGAAGACGGCTCGCTGGACAAAGAGATCCGCGACTGGTGCGAGGACGTGGTCTACATCCCGACCACCGGCTGCATGAACCTCGCCGCCACCGTCAACGTGGTGCTCTACGACCGCCTGGCCAAGGGCAATAACACCCGCTCGGGACCGAAGTACTGAAATCAGGTAATGAAATAGCGGGAACAAGCGGCCCTTGCGAACAGTCAGCTAATGACACTTGCCTTTGTTGGAGACGGATCATGAGCGACAGCAAAACCCTGCGACCAGTGATTGAACACCTGCAGCCGGACGCCCAGCGCACGCAGAACGTACACGGCTGGGAACGCATCGGCTCGGTAGCCGGTGGCGTGATGATGGTAGGCAAGGGCCTGCGCCGTGGCGGTCTGTTCGGGCTGATTCAGGTGGCGATTGGTGGCGTGGCACTGGCACGCGGTTTCACCGGCCACAGTTCGCTCAAGGACAAGCTGGAGCAAGGCCGCCAGGAAATGAACAGCGTACGTACGAAGATCGAGCGAGCGGGCGCGGAGCTGAAGAACTTGAAGACCAAGGCTGAAGTGGCGGCTGAAAAAGCGGTGAAAACCACGGGCTGAGCCGAGTAATCGGGCCGCTGGAGATTCAAGTGTGGGAGGGGGCTTGCCCTAATGCCAGTCAGTTTAGGCTTTTTGTAGGAGCGAGCTTGCTCGCGAAGAACTCACAGGCACCGCGTTCATTCAGAAAAAACGCGTTATCGTTGACGTTTTTCGCGAGCAAGCTCGCTCCTACAGACGCCGGGGGGGCAAGCCCCCTCCCACATTTGCTTTGTGCAAGGTCTGAAGATCAGTGCAGCAGTTTGCTATCGAGCACCACCGACGACTCGCCAATGATATTCTCGGCCAGTTGCATAAACTCCTTCGTGGTCACGCTGCCCGCGCGCATCACCGCTTGCGCCAGGTCATCCAGCGAGCGCTTGTTATGGGTTTTCACGCGAATTTCCCGGTCCAGCTCCTGCAGCACCACCACCGCCCGTGACGCCGTCGCGCCGCTGACGTGTTCGCCACGCAGGCTGGTCACGTCCTTGCCCTCCTTCGTCAGACGCGTCTGTATCGCCTGATACCGCTCGTCGGTGATCCCTCCGGCGCGGCGTACCAGTTCAATGGCGTAGTAACCGGCAAGGCCTTCGCTGATCCAGTCACTGGTGTCGTGGTCATTGAAACGGGCGATGGCCTGCACCACCTCGCGGATCAACGGGCTGCTGCCGTCTTCACTGACCAGCGGCGTGCGGCTGTTGAGGTAGATCGAGTCACGCGCCGAGAAGGCGCCACGGCGCATCGGATCGCTGGCGCCTACCACCAGCAGTTTGGCCGGATGGCGCGGGAACGCGGCTTCCACCTGCGGCCACACGAAGGTCAGCAGCGTCAGCACATCCATACGTCGCATGCCCTGGCCCTTGGGCGAAGTCACGGTGACGTCGGTCTGCCCCAGGCGCATGCGCCGGCTGCCCAGGCTACCGGCGAGTATCCAGCCGGTGGGGCGGTCGAACAGGCGTGACACGTTGTCGATGCGGAATTTGTTTTTGCCGATACGCGGCCAGGCAGTCTCGATGCTGTTCCAGCCCGGCGGCAGCTCGAACGTCAGGCGCGAGGCCAACTCGACGCCATCCTGCTGGTCCAGGCGTGCGGCGGGCACCAGGTCGTCGCCGCGAAACAGCGCCCAGGCCGGCGTCATCCGCGCTTCATAGGTGCCGGGTTTGTGCGCGTGGCTCAGGCGTACGCGGTAGGTCAGGCTGGCCTTGTCGGCGGCGGGTTGCCAGTGACCCCGACGTCCATTGAGCGCCCATTGCCCGTCGGCCTTGAAGTCGCTGTAGTCGCCGTCGCGGCCAAGGTCGAAGTCCAGGCTGCGCACTGCAGAACCCTTGGACAGGCTCAAACGCACCTCGGCCTGATCGCTCTGGGGCAAAAGTTTGACGTGGTAATCCAAATCGACTTTTTTGGCGGACCACGCCGGCATGCTCAGCGCCAGCAACAACGCCGCTGTCGCCAGCTTGAATCCCACCTTCATACACACTCCTGGTTCAACCCGCGCGGAAGATCAGGTAATCCTCCCAGTCGTCCTCTGGCACGCTGCCTTCGCTGAGCATGCGCCCGGACTGGGAAATGCGTTCGTGGTGCACGGCGTCGCGGTCGCCGCAGACCAGGTGGTGCCACAAGGGCAAATCCTTGCGCTCGCTGACCAGGCGATAGCCGCAGGTGGGCGGCAGCCACTTGAACTGGTCGGCCTGCCCGGGCGTGAGCTGGATGCAGTCCGGCACCGAGGCCCGACGATTGGGATAGTCGGTGCACTGGCAGGTTTGCAGGTCCAGCAGCTTGCAGGCGATGCGCGTGTAATAGACGCTGTTGTCGTCTTCGTCCTCAAGCTTTTGCAGGCAGCACAGGCCACAGCCGTCGCACAACGACTCCCATTCCTCCTGGTCGAGGTGCTCGAGGGTTTTGCGTATCCAGAAAGGTTCGACTTTGGCGGCCATGGCTCAGCATCAGTATCGGTAGGTTCAAAGGCCGCCAGTCTAGTGCCCAAGCCCCTCGGGGCCAAGCGCTTACGACTGGCGGTGTAACAACACTTGTCAGTCTGGTGGCCGCGCAGTAGTTTTGAGCGCCGTATTGACGATCAGGAACTGCTCATGACCCGTGTTGCCGACTATCCGATCCACACCCAGTTCACCGAACGCTGGTCGCCCCGCGCCTTTACCGGCGAGAGCATCTCCCGGGAAACCCTGCTGAGCTTCTTCGAGGCGGCGCGCTGGGCACCTTCGGCCTACAACTCCCAACCCTGGCGCTTTCTCTATGCCCGCCGCGGCACGCCGGACTGGGAGCGCTTCCTGGGTTTGCTCAATGAGTTCAACCAGGGCTGGGCGCAGCATGCGTCGGCGCTGGTGATCATCGCCTCGAAAACCGACTTCATCGCCCCCGGCGCCACGGAAGAAACCCCGGCCCTGTGGCACACCTTCGACACCGGCGCCGCCTGGGGTCACCTGGCCTTGCAAGCCAGCATTGCTGGCTGGCACACCCATGGCATGGCCGGCTTCGATCAGGAACTGACCCGCCAAGAGCTGAAGATTCCCGCAGGCTATGCGCTGCATGCCGCCGTGGCGGTGGGCAAGTTGGGCGACAAGTCGAGCCTGCCCGAGTACCTGCAAGGCCGCGAAGCGCCGAGTACGCGCAAGCCGCTGAGCGAGCTGGTGTCGGAGGGTGACTTCAGTCTCTGATTCCTGCGCAAAAACCAATGTGGGAGGGGGCTTGCCCCCGATTGCGGAGTGTCAGCTAGCCATTGTACTGACTGGTCCACCGCCATCGGGGGCAAGCCCCCTCCCACATTTTTTTTACCGCGTTGTGTCAGTAACCGCGTTCGAAATCCACTTCCCCGCGCAGGGCTTGTTTGGCCTGATACGCCCGCACGTTCTGCACGAACAACTCCACCATCATCGACGGCGAGGTCGGTGCCGAGCTGTGCCCGGTCAGCAACAAGCCCCACGCCGTCCAGAACGGGTGGCGTTGCGGCAGCGGCTCCTGGCGGCACACGTCGATCACGGCGCCGGCCAGGTGTCCCTCTTTGAGGGCTTCGACCAGATCGGCATCCACCACCGCCACGCCGCGTCCGACGTTGATAAACAAGGCGGTCGGCTTGAATTGCTTGAACAGTGCGGCGTCGTACAGATCATGGGTTTCAGGGGTGTTGGGCAGCAGGTTGATCACGTAATCCACCTCACCCACCAGTCGGCCCAATTGATCGAGCCCGACGACTTCGATAAACGGCGCCTGCTCGCGGGGCTGGCTGGCGATGCCATAGAGCTTGACGCCAAACGGCAGCAGGAACTGCGCCACACTCTGGCCAATATCCCCGGTACCGACCACCAGCACCTTGCGCCCGGCCAAGCTCTGGCCCTGGCGGCTGTCCCACTTGCGCTCCACCTGGCTGACCAGTCGCGCCAGCACTTCACGTTCGTGTCCGAGCATGTAGGTCAGGACGAATTCGGCCATGACCTGGCCAAAGATGCCGACCGCGCGGGTCAGGCGATAATCGCGCGGCAGACCTTCGGCCAGCAGTGGCGTGATACCAGCCCAGGTCGACTGCAGCCATTGCGGATGATGGCCCTGGCGCAACAGCGTCGCCAGCAGGTCCGGCTGGCCCAGCCACACCGGGCAATCGGCGGCCAGGCGCGAGAGTTCGGCCGAGTCGCCGCTGGTCAGTACTTCAAGGTCCGGCGCGGCGTCGCGAAGCAATTGGGCGTACAGCGGGTGATCCTGTTCAGCAATCAGAACACGCATGGTTCAAACCTTTCAAAAACAGTGCAGACGGCCGCCCGCATCCTTACGGCCACCGTCCTCTAAGACAATTCCATTCAAGCCTGCGCCTTGACACGGGCGCTGATCGATCACATCGGGTCGTTGCGGCGCAGCAACTCTTCAGGCAGGTGCTCGATGTACTCATCCTCGGCGGGCGGCATTTGCAGGTGATAGCCCTGCTTGTCGAGGTTTTCCAGCACCACGGCGATGTCCTCGCGCGACAGTTTGCGCTCGGGTGTCAGCACCATGTCGAAGGCGTGATGCGGCTTGCCGAAGGCGACCATCAACGGCTCCGGCACTCGCTCCAGGGCGTCGCTCTTGAGGACATAGAGGTACATGCCGTCTTTTTTCAAGCTGCGATAAATCGAGCAAATACGTTTCAAGGCTGTTCTCCGGCACTGGACAGGCTGTCGAGCAGCGCCTGGCCCATCAATTCGCGACGCCAGCCACGCAGCGAATCGGGTAATTGGTAAGGCCCATCGGGATAGCCACTTTTAACCAGGGCTTCCAGGGTTTTCTTGCGCAGCATCAGTTCCGGCGCCATGTCCAGGCGCTCGGCGAACGTCTGGCCCAGGGCGCGCAGTTGCTTGATCAGCGCGGCGGCATCGACCGGCAGCGGTTCAGGCACGGCGGGCGGCCATTGGTCCATGGGCACGCTGCCTGCGCGCTTGATCAGGTCGAGCAGGAACTGGCCATCCTGACGCACGGTGCGCGGGTGCATGTCTTCGATCTTGCCCAGGGCAGCGAGGTTATCCGGCTGGGATTTGGCCAGGGGCCATAACGAGTGCTCACGAATGATGCGGTTGCGCGGCAGGTCACGGGCGCGGGCCTGCTGCTCGCGCCAGGCGCACAGTTCACGCAATACGGCGAGCTGGGCGCGGGACAGTTTCCACGCCAGCTTGGCGTCGCGGTAGACCTCGTACGGGTCGACTTCGCGGCGCAGGTTGGCCACCAGTTCGGCACCGTCTTCCAGTACCCAGGCGTATTTGTCATCGTTCAATTTCGGGCGCAGGCGGATGTAGACTTCGGCCAGGTGCACGGCGTCTTCGGCGGCATAGCTCACCTGGGTTTCGGACAATGGCCGCTGCAGCCAGTCCGAGCGCGTCTCGCCCTTGGGCAGGTCGATATCAAGCACCGCCTGTACCAGTCGCGAGTAACCCATGGAGAAGCCGAGGTTCAGGTAAGCCGCGGCCAATTGGGTGTCGAACAACGGCACAGGCAGGCTGCCGGTCAGGCGCAACAGCACTTCCAGGTCTTCGCTGCAGGCATGCACCACCTTGATCACGCCCGGGTTTTCCAGCAAGGCGGCCAAGGGTTGCCAGTTGTCGATGGTCAGGGGATCGATCAGGTAAGCGCGCACGCCATCACCGATCTGGATCAGCCCGGCAATGGGGTAGAAGGTGTCGACCCGCATGAATTCGGTGTCGAGGGCGACGAATGGCAACTGCTGCCATTGGGCGCAATGCTGGCCGAGGCTATCGTTGTCGCAGATCCAGTGAATATCGATGGCCACACGGCTCTCCCTTGAAGAATGGCGCGCAGTATATATCGCGAAAGGGACTTGCGAGCATCCGCAGTGCACAGGCAACCACGAAAACTCAGACAGAAGATGAAGAATAATCCGACAGGCGGAAGTTATCCCCTCTGAAGTTATCCCCTCTTACGCAGGACGTAGACACACCAGAGTTTGGAGCCGGGCAGGAACTCCCGATGATTCAAGACCTTGAAGCCGGCCTGGCGAAACTCCTCTTCAACCGGCGTACGTGCGTCCACGGACACAATCACGGTGTCGCGGCTGACTCGGTGGAATTCGCGCAGCAATGCCAGGCGCACCTCGGTATCGGGCGCATGGCGAAACAACTCCAGGCAGAAGATGCAATCCACCGCATTGGCCGAGAGACCAATGGAAAACGCCGAGCCGGGGAATGTCTTGACCCGCTTGAGCAATGCCGCCGGGTGATGGGTGCGGGCATGGTCGAGCATCTGTGGGGAATGGTCCGACGCGAGGATCACCCGATTGACGTGCTCTGCCAGCACCGGCCAGAACCGCCCGGAGCCGCAGGCCAGGTCGAGGATCAATCCGGGCTCCCCGGCGACCTTCAACGCATGGCGCACCAACCGCGCATCGCGCCACGCGGCCAGGCGCTGCAACAGCCCAGGCGGACACGCGTCACCACAGACCCTGGCATGCTCACGGTCATAGCGCTCGGTGAATTCGGTCTCGATGGAGGATGGAGGTTGTGACGACATCGCGTGCTCATGTGGATATAGCTGAAGTGAACGACCTTGATCGGCAGCTTAACCACCGCAACGTGAAAAAAAGGTCGAAAGCCGCAGCGCCGTAATCCGGCACCTTGCCACCCTGCCCCGCGCTGGAAATAATGACCGCCCGACCTGCCCCAAGGACTCGACCGCATGAAAGCTCCTCTGGCCCTGTGTGTACTGGCGAGCGTGGCAACCACCGCCCTGGCCGATCCCGGCCCGTCACGCCTGGACGAAGTTATTCAGCGTGGCACGCTGACGGTGTGCACCACCGGCGACTACATGCCTTACACCTCGCTGCGTGCCGATGGCCGCTACCAGGGCATTGATATCGCCATGGCCGAGTCCCTGGCCAAGAGCCTCAACGCGACAATCACCTGGGTGCCCACCACTTGGAAAACCCTGATGCCGGACTTTCTGGCCCAACGCTGCGACATCGCCGTAGGCGGCATTTCGGTGTCACTGGAGCGCCAGAAAAAAGCCTTCTTCAGCCAGCCGCTCGGTGTTGACGGCAAGATCCCGCTGGTGCGCTGCGCCGACGTGCAGCGCTACCAGACCATCGAGCAGATCAACCAGCCCCAGGTGCGCGTGATCGAACCGGCGGGTGGCACCAATGAGGCGTTTGCCCGCGCCCAACTGGGCCGGTCGCAGATACGCCTGCACGACAACGTGAGCATTTTTGACGAGCTGCTGGCGGGCAAGGCCGACGTGATGATCACCGACGCCAGCGAAGCGCGTTACCAGCAAAAGCAAAAACCCGGGCTGTGTGCGGTCAACCCCGAGCGGCAGATGCAGTACAGCCAGAAAGCCTTCCTGCTGCCGCGCGACGATGTGGCGTGGAAAAGCTATGTCGACCAATGGTTGCACCTGAGCGTGGCCACCGGAGTGTATGACGGCATTGTCAGTCAGTGGCTGGCGGCGCCTTGATCAGCGCGATCGATTTCAAACTGGACATCAAGAAAGTCGAAGACCCGGAGGGCGGCTCCCGCGCGGTGATCCCCCTGAACGGCAAATATCTGCCGACCAAACCCTTCTGATCGTTCGCCGAACCGTCTACGCTCTTGTCATTCCAACAAGACCGAGGGACGGGTAGATGAACACACTGCTGCGACTTACCTGGCTGCTGCTGTTGTGCGGCAGCCAGGTGCACGCCGACACGGCCAGTGACGCGGACGCTCAAGCGGCCAAAGCGTTGCTGGAAAAGGCCCTGGTTTACTACCAGAACAATGGCGACAAGGCATTGGCCGCTTTCAGCCGCCAGGGTGAGTTCATCGATCAGGACCGCTACGTCTTCGTGGTCGACACCAAAGGCGTGCTGCTGGCCAGTGGCGGCCCCTCCTCGGCCTTGATCGGTCGCGACGTGTCCACGGTGCTCGGACCTGAGCTGCGAGACTCGTTCAAACACGCCATCGGCGCGCCCGAAGGCCAGGGTATCCAGCAGGCCGACTATCGCTGGCAGAACTGGAATGACGGCAAGGTCGAACACAAGCATGTGTTTTACCAGCGGGTGGGCGAGCGCATCCTGGCGGTCGGCTATTACCTGCCACGGGCCACACCGGAACAGGCGCGGGCACTGCGCAACAAGGCGGTGAACGCGCTGGTGAAGGATGAAGCGGGGACGCTCAAGGCGATCAACTCATTGGCGGGTGGTTTCCTGCAGGATGATCTCTATGTATTCGTGGTTGACCTGGATACGCAGCGCTATGTGGCGCATGGCACCGATCTGCGCTTGGTCAATACCGATTTCGCCAAGGTCAAGGACCCGGACGGCAGGCCTGTCGGGGAACCGATCCTTGCGTTGATGGGCGAGCAGGATCAGGGCGAGTACAAATACCGCTGGAAAAACCCGGTGACCGGGAAGGTTGAGAATAAGCATGCTTATGTGCGCAAGGCGGGGCATTGGATGGTGGCGGTGGGGTATTACAGTCCCTGATTCGTCTGGCGAGTACCTATCCTGCCGCGGTAACGGATATGTACGCTGTTGGCTTTGTGTGGGAGGGGGCTTGCCCCCGATGAGGGACGGTCAGTGAGTGCATCAGGGACTGATACACCGCCATCGGGGGCAAGCCCCCTCCCACATTTGGATCGCGGACCGGCAAATGATACCGGTCGGCTCTAAGGCCGCCGCGCTAACGCCCCCGCAACACCCGATCAGGCATCGCAATGGCCGCCACCAGCCCCAACACCGACACCCCCGCGCTCACCACCAGCAAATGCCGAAACGTCACCGCCAACTCCCCGCGCAACGCATCCCGGGCCGCCCCCGGCGCAGCATTGAGCCCATCGAGCAGCACATTGCCCGAGCTGCCCTCGGTCACCAGCGCACCACTGGCCAAGTGGGCAAAACTTGCATCCTGCAACAACGCCAACAGCAAGGCCGACATACATGCCACCCCCACCGCCCCGCCCAGGGAACGGAACAGGTTGGTGGTGCTGGTCGCCACCCCAATATCGCGCTGTTCCACCGAGTTCTGCGTACCCACCAACGAGGTCGGGAACTGCATGCCCGCGGCGATCCCGCACAGCAGCATGAACAACGAGGTCAGCCCGACTGCCTGGGGGGCGCTGAAGGCCATGCCGAGAATCGCCAGGGGACTCAACACGGCGCCACCGAGGATCATCGGTTTATAACGGCCGGTCACTGACGTCATACGCCCGGCGAAATAAGCGCCCATCGGCAAGCCCATCGCCAGAGGCAGCAGGTGCAGCGCCGCGCTGTCGGCACCGGCGCCGGTCACGCTCTGGTAACGCAGGGGCATCAGCACGGTCAGGGAAATCGCCTGGAAGCTGGTGATGAAAATCGTGCACCAGCACAAGACCGCGCTGCGGTTGACGAACAAATGCATGGGCAACAGCGGTTCGCGCGCGCGGCGTTCATGCCAGACGAACAGGCTCAGCGCCAACAGCGCACAGGCCAGCAGCCCGAGCACCTGGTCGTCACGCCAGGCACGGCCCTGGCCGATTTGGGTGATGCCAAGCAACAAGGCGGTCAGGCCGATGATCATCAGCACGGTGCCCAGGTAATCGATGACCGGCTTGCGCTGCGGCACCGGCAACCCCACCAGGGTGCGATGGGCCACATACCAGGCGACCGCGCCCAGCGGCAGGTTGATCAAAAACACCCAGCGCCAGGACAGGTACTCGGTCATATAACCGCCCAGCACCGGCCCGGCGACGCTGGCCACCGCGTACATGCTGCTGAAGTAGCCCTGGTAACGCCCGCGTTCACGGGGCGCGATGATGTCGCCGATGATCGCCTGGCTCACCGAAATCATGCCGCCGGCACCGATGCCCTGGATAATTCGCGCCAGCACCAGTTGCTCCATGCTGTGCGCCATGGCGCAGAACAGCGAGGCAACGGTGAACACGCCCATGCCGATCAGCATCATCGGCCGCCGCCCATACAGGTCACCGAGCTTGCCGTAGATCGGCACCGCCACCGTCATCGCCACCATATACCCGGAGATCACCCAGGCCAGCAGGTTGACGTCATGGAACTGCGCGGAAATGGCCGGCATTGACACGGCGACAATGGTCTGGTCCAGGGCGCCAAGAAAGATCGCCAGCATCAGCGCGGCGAGAATGCTGCGCACGGCAGGAACGGTGGGAGCAGGTTGATTGAAATGGGTCACGGCAGAACCTTCGAGCAAGGCCCGCAGGCAACGGCAGCCTGCGGAAATGCCGAATACGATAGCAGGCTATTCGATAGCCTCGTAAGGAAGCCCGACGTAATTTTCCGCGATGGTTTTGCGCCCGGCCTCGGAACCCATGAAGTAGTCCAGCTCGCTCTCGGCAATGCGCTGGGTGAAGCCATCCGCCTGGGGAAACTGATGCAGCATAGAGGTCATCCACCAGGAAAACCGTTCGGCCTTCCACACCCGCCGCAGGCAGATGGCGGAGTAGCGCTCGAGCAATTCCACACGCCCCTCGCCGTACACCTTGAGCAAGATCCGAAACAATGTACTCACATCACTGGCCGCCAGGTTCAAGCCCTTGGCCCCGGTAGGCGGCACGATATGCGCGGCATCGCCAAGCAGGAACAGGCGCCCGTACTGCATCGGTTCCACCACGAAGCTGCGCAGCGGTGCGATGCTTTTTTCAATCGACGGGCCGGTGATCAGTTGTTCAGCCAGCTCGAGCGGCAGACGGGTCTTGAGCTCATCCCAGAAGCGCTCGTCCGACCACTCGGCCAACGACTCCTCTGCGGGGACCTGCAAGTAGTAACGGCTACGGGTCAGCGAACGCATGCTGCACAGCGCAAACCCACGCGGGTGCGTGGCGTACACCAGCTCCGGGTGCACCGGCGGCGTATCGGCAAGCACGCCCAGCCAGCCGAAGGGGTAGATGCGCTCGAACACCTGCAGCGCCTCGGGTGGAATCGACTGACGGGCCACGCCGTGAAAGCCGTCACAGCCCGCGACGTAATCGCACTCAAGGCGAAAAGCCTGGCCCTGATGCTCGAAGGTCAGCCAGGGTTGATCACTTTTGAGGGCATGGGGCTGCACGTTCGAGGCTTCATAGAAGGTTGTGGCGCCGGCAGCCGCACGGGCCGCCATCAGGTCGCGGGTGACTTCGGTCTGGCCATAGATCATCACCGACCGGCCACCGGTCAGCGCCTTGAGGTCGATGTGCGTGAGTCGACCATCGCGCGCCAGGGCGAAACCGTCATGCACCAGGCCCTCGGTGTCCATACGCCGGCTGACGCCGGCCTCGCGCAGCAGGTCGACCATGCCTGGCTCCAGCACCCCGGCGCGGATGCGGCCCTGCACGTGATCGGCGCTCTGGCGCTCCAGGACAAGGGTCTGAATGCCTGCATTGTGCAGCAGTTGACCGAGCAGCAATCCGGAAGGACCGGCGCCAATAATGGCGACTTGGGTTTTCAGCGTTTTCATTATTTTTATGGCCTGCTGGCTTCACCCGAACCGAACGAGTGAAAGAGTTGTCATTGACGTGTAGCTGACATTTTTCACGTGTACGAGCAGCATAAGAAGGTGAAAACTGCTTCAAAGCCTGCGCTTTTTGCCAATCGGGGCGATTACCGCACCACTATCCTGAGTATCGGATTGAAAACATGACCAACACCGCGATTCCGGTCTTCAAGCTGTACGGGGAAAGCCAGCAGTGGCCGACCCCCGATTTGTTGCACTGCGAAACCATTTCCCGGCGCAGTCGGGAATACCAGTGGGAGATTCACCCCCACCGGCACGCGGACCTGTGCCAGTTGCTTTACGTGCATAAAGGCCAGGCACATCTGGAAATCGAAGGCCAGCGCACCACGCTCAACGAAGCGAGCCTGCAAGTGCTGCCGCCGCTGTGTGTGCACGGTTTTCGCTTTTCCGAAGATGTCGAAGGTTATGTGGTGACCCTGTCAGCGCCGCTGGTCAGCCATTTACAAGCGCAACTGGGCAGCACGGTCGATGGCCTGCACACCCTCGGCAACTACCCCGCAGGCAAGGACAGCGACTACCTCAACAATCTGTTCGTGCGTTTGCAGGACGAATACGCCGACGAACAACCGGCACGGGACATGATGATGCACGCCCTGGTCAGCGTGCTGCTGGTGTGGGTCAGCCGCCAGGCGATCCAGCGTCGTCACCCCAGGACACCACGCAACCGTGAGTATTTCCGGCGCTTTACCCAACTGGTCGAACAGCACTACCGCGAGCACCCAAAGATTGAAGACCTGGCCCACAAACTGGGCATCTCGGTTTCTCATCTGAATGGGACATGTCGGGAGTTGGGCGGGCAGCCGGCGTTGCAGATCATGCATGACCGCCAGTTGCTGGAGGCCAAGCGTTTGCTGACCTACACCAGCATGACCATCAATGAGATGTCCGAGGTGCTGGGGTTTTCGGACCCGACGAACTTTTCGCGACTGTTTCGCCGCCGGGTGGGATTTTCGCCAAAGGCATTTCGCGAACAATTGAACCAGAGCTGAATGTGGGAGGGGGCTTGCCCTAATACTGTAGGAGCGAGCTTGCTCGCGAAAAACGTCAACGATAACGCGTGCTTCCTGAATGAACGCGGTGCCTGTGAGTTCTTCGCGAGCAAGCTCGCTCCTACAGGCATCAGGGCAAGCCTCCTCCCACACTGGATTTGCGGTGCTTTGAGCATCAACGCAGGGCGCTGAAGCTGCCGGTGTGCGGGACGCATTGGTTTTGGTGGCAACTGATGGCGAACGCTGCCGGCTGCATACGCGTTTGCTCAACGCGATAGGCAGCGGTTCCGTAGAGCGCCGTAGCCAGCGCGCACAGGCTGAAAATCGTCAGGTATTTTCTGGTTTTGATGCTCATGGCACAGACCTCCGAACGGATCTACGGGGTGCTGTTTTAAGCATAGGTCAGTTAGGGCAAGTTGCCATGATTGCAGGCCATTCAGCGCGCTTATACCGCTTCAGAGACCGACATCCCACTCAGGCTCTTCGGGAAACCGTTGCACCAGGAAATCCAGCAGGCTGCGCAACGCCGAGGGCATATGTTTGCGTGAGGCGTAGACCGCGTAGATATTCATCTGCCGTGGCTGCGCATCCGGCAGCAGGCGCACCAGTTTGCCACTGCGAATCAGCTCACCGGCCTCATAGCTGGGCAGCATCGCCACCCCTGCGTCGGCCAGGGTGATGCGCAATAAAGTACCGGCCTCGTTGGCGGTGATATTGCCGTGCACCGCGACCGACACATGTTCACCACGCTCTTCGAAATGCCACAGGCTCTTGCCAAAGTAGGAGTGGGTCAGGCAGTTGTGCCGGGCCAGGTCTTCAACTTTCTGCGGTGCCGGATGCTCGCGCAAATAGGCCGGCGTGGCGCACACCACCGAGCGGCACACCGTCAGGCGTCGGGCGATCAGGTTCGGGTCCAGGTCATTGCTGGTGCGAATCGCCAGGTCGATGCGCTCATCCACCAGGTTCACCGTGCGGTCGAGCATCTGCAGATCGACCGTCACCAGCGGGTAGCGTTTGACGTACTCGGCAATCGCGGCACCCAACTGCGCCTGGCCGAACGAGGTGCTGACACTCAGGCGCAACAGGCCACGCGGGGCTTCATCGGGCTCGCTGACGGCGGCCTGCATATCACCACACAGTTCCAGCAATTGCCGGCAACGCGGGAGGGTCTCACTGCCGGCGGCGGTGAGGCTGAGCTTGCGCGTGGTGCGGTGCAGCAGGCGTGCGCCGACCCAATCCTCCAGCTCGGCCAGGTAACGCGAGACCACTGGGCGCGACAGGTCCAGATGATCGGCGGCGGCGGATTGGCTGCCCAGGTCCACCACGGTGACAAACACGCGCATTGCTTGAAGACGATCCATGATTTGCCCGATTTCAGAAACAAACTATGTTCAAGCATCGCATTTTTTGTGGTGTTTCATGCAACTAAGCTCTGTCCACCCTTAGCGATGGCAGGAGCTGCCCCGATGTTCTCGACTTTCAAACGCTTGACCCTGGCGACTGCCGCCCTGGCCTTCACGGCGCAGGCCCTGGCGGCGGACTTGAAACTTGACGTGTACAACCCGGGCGAAGCCGCAATCTTCCCGGTCAGCTCTGTACTGGTCAGCGGCGCCAGGGATGCGATCCTGGTGGACGCGCAATTCGGCAAGGGCCAGGCCGAGCAACTGGTGCAGAAAATCCGCGCCAGCGGCAAGCACCTGACCACCATCTACATCAGCCACGGCGACCCGGACTACTACTTCGGCCTCGACACCCTGACCGCCGCCTTCCCCGACGCGAACGTGCTGGCGCCACAACCGGTGGTCGACCATATCAACGCCACCGTCGCCGGCAAGCTGGCGTTCTGGGGCCCGAAAATGGGCGCCGACAAACCGGCCAGGACCGTCGTGCCGCAGGCGCTCGAGGGCCGCAGCCTGACGCTGGAAGGGCAACAACTGGACGTCATCGGCCTGGACGGCCCGCAGCCGGATCGCAGCTTTGTGTGGATTCCGTCGATCAAGGCAGTGGTCGGTGGCGTGGTCGTCGCGCAAAACATCCACGTATGGATGGCCGATACCCAGACCGCACAGTCCCACAAGGATTGGCTGGCCACCCTGCAACGTATTGAAGACTTGAAGCCGAGCACCGTGATCCCGGGCCACTACCTGGGCACGCCATCGCCTGCTTCGGTTAAGTTCACCGCCGACTACATCAAGGCCTTCGACACCGAAACCGCCAGGGCCAAGGATTCCGCCGCCCTGATTGCGGCCATGAAAAAGCGTTACCCGAACCTCGCCGACGAGAGCTCGCTGGAGTTGAGCGCCAAAGTCGCCAAGGGCGAAATGAAGTGGTGACTGGTTTTAAACCCTGACCTTTACTGGAGAACGTCATGAGCAAGATCGCAATCATTGGTGCCACCGGCCGTGCCGGTAGCCAACTGCTGGAAGAAGCGCTGCGCCGTGGGCACACCGTCACCGCCATCGCGCGCCATACCGACAAACTGGCCGTACGCCCGAACGTCACGGTCAAACCAGTGGATGCGCTGGATGCCAATGCCCTGCAACAGGCCATCAGCGGCAGCGATGTGGTGGTCAGTGCTGCCCACTTTGCCACCTTGCCCGCCAGCGCCGTGATTGGCCCGGTCAAGAAGGCCGGAGTGAAACGCCTGTTGGTGGTGGGTGGTGCCGGTTCGCTGCTGTTGCCGGACGGCAGCCGCGTGATCGACAGCGAAGGGTTTCCGGAGGAGTACAAAGCTGAAGCCAGCGCAGGGGCGGCGTTTCTCGATGTGCTGCGTCAAGAGCAGGCACTGGACTGGACCTTCCTGTCGCCGTCGGCCCTGTTCGATGGCACCGAGCGCACCGGCAAATTCCGCCTGGGCCAGGATCATTTGCTGGTGAGCGATGACGGCCAAAGCTCGATCAGTTTTGCCGACTTCGCCATCGCCATGATCGATGAAGTGGAAACGCCGAAGCACTCGCGTCAGCGCTTTACCGTGGGCTACTGATACATCGGGAGCAGTCCCTAATGCCAGTCTGTAGGAGCGAGCTTGCTCGCGAAAAACTCACAGGCACCGCGTCCATTCAGAAGGCACGCGTTATCGTTGACGTTTTTCGCGAGCAAGCTCGCTCCTACAAAAGCCTTAAGGCTTGTCCCCTCCCATATTTGAATTTTGCCGTATCCGGCGCCTGCAATTTTTCAATAGCGCCAATGATTTTCTCATTTGCCCGCCCTCCCCCACCCATGGCCTGATTCGCCCTTGTTCACCCAAGGCAGGCCCATGCAAAACGTTCAGGTAAAACCCAGCACCGTCGTATGGCTGATGATCAGTGTGGTACTGGTCGCCCTTAACCTGCGCCCGTCGATGGCGGCCGTGGGGCCCTTGCTGTCGTCGATTCGCGCTGATGTGCCGCTCAATTTCAGCGGCGCGGCGTTGCTGACCATGCTGCCCGTCATGAGCATGGGCCTGGCGATGTTCTTTGGCATGGGCCTGGCTCAGCGCTTTGGCGAGCACCGCAGCATCGTGGTGTCGCTGCTGGTGATTGGCGTGGCGACACTGTCGCGGTTGTGGCTGGATTCGGCGCTGGAACTCATCGTCAGCGCGATGGCGGCAGGGGTCGGGATCGCGCTGATCCAGGCGGTGATGCCGGCGCTGATCAAGTCGCGCTCGGGTGATAAGGTTTCAGTGTTCATGGGCCTGTATGTCACCGCGATCATGGCCGGCGCCGCGCTGGCCGCGTCGTTTGCGCCGTTTGTGCAAGTGCACACCGGCAGTTGGCGCATCGGCCTGGCGATATGGGCGGGGCTGGCGCTGCTCGCGCTGGTGTTCTGGTACGCCCAGCGCTCGGCGTTACCCGCCGTGCCTCAGGTCGACAGCGGCCCGCAGGTATCCTTTTTCCGCAACCGTCGGGCCTGGTTGCTCGCACTGTTTTTCGGCCTCGGCACGGCGTGCTACACCTGCGTGCTGGCGTGGCTGGCGCCGTATTACGTCGAGCAGGGTTGGAGCGAGCAGCATGCCGGTTTGCTGCTGGGTTTGCTCACCGCCATGGAAGTGGTTTCCGGCCTGGCAACGCCCGCCATCGCCAATCGCCGCCGGGACAAACGCGGCGTGGTTGCGGTATTGCTGGTGCTGATCATCATCGGCTTCGGCGGCCTGATCCTCAGCCCCCGGCAGTTGAACCTGCTGTGGCCGTGCCTGCTCGGCCTGGGTATCGGCGGCCTGTTCCCAATGAGCCTGATCCTGTCCCTCGACCACCTCGACAACCCGCGCCGTGCCGGCGGCCTGACCGCGTTCGTGCAGGGTATCGGCTACCTGATCGCCGGCGTGTCGCCACTGATCGCCGGGATGATCCGCGACCAGTTGGGCAGCTTTGAGGGGGCGTGGTGGTCATTGGCGGCTGTGGTGGTAGCGATGCTGCTGATGGTCACGCGCTTCAATCCAGTGCATTACGCGCGGCATATCCGCTGAGGTCGTGTTGCAAACACTATTTGTCCCACTCAAAACATAGAAGAGTCCTACAGAGCTTTCTATTGGTACGAGCGTTCCGTTAACATTTTGCTCAGTCTTGTACTGAGTTCGGTACAAAGGGTTTACGGACGAAACCGATGCTAAACAGTAACTTGCTCAGAAAGCTCGATATGCAGGACTTGATGGTGTTTGTCGCTGTCTACGACCAGAGCAGCGTTACCGATGTGTCCGAAACGCTGTTCGTCAGCCAGTCCACCGTCAGTTACAGCCTGAAGAAGCTGCGCACCAGTTTTGAAGACGAGTTGTTTATCAACACAAGGGCGGGCATGCGTCCGACCTCCAAAGCCACCACGATGTACGGCCACGTGCAGAAAATCCTTGAAAGCATCAACCTGTGCCACGCCGGGAACCAGGCCTTCGACCCGACCCGCAAGGCCGTGACCTTCAATGTGTGCGCCCCGGAATACTTCGAACAACTGATCCTGCCGCGCCTGCTGAAAAACTTCGACCGCGCCGACCTGCCGGTGAACGTCAATGTGCACAAGCTGGAAGCCGACATTCCCGCCGACGACTTGCGCGAAGGCCGCCTTGACCTGGTGATCTGTTTCGGCCCGAACTTTCACCGCGCCCATAAAGACTTCAAGAGCCAAATGCTGCTCGAAGACGACCTGGTGTGCGTCTTCGACAAACGCTCGGCGCCGCAGGAAGCGGCGTTCAGCCTGCAAGCCTTCGTCGAGCGGCGCCACGTGTTTCCCACGCCCTGGACGTCCGCCACCAACATGATCGACGGCTGGCTGGCGCGCCAGGCGCACAAACGCCAGGTGATCGCGCGGGCCAACAGCTACGGCGCGGCGTTGAAGATGATCAGCGGCACCGACTTCATCGTGACCCTGCCGCGCCGCGTGCAAAAGCTGCTGGCGTCGACCTCGGCGTACGGGTGCTGCGAAGCCCCGCAGGGTTTGCCGGGCTTCACCCTGGAGATGCAGTGGAACGAAACCAGCGAACAGGACAGCGCCAATACCTGGTTTCGCGAGCAGGTCGTCAAGGTGTGCGCGGATCAGGGGCTTGTATAGGCGCGGGGTCAGCCAATCGCCACTTTGCTGTAGGCATCGCGATCCATATCACGCAATTCGACGCTCAGTTGCACCTGCACACCCTCGGGCCACGGGCCCAGGTCCTGCAGCACCGCCAGCAGGCTTTGCGACAGTTGCTGCTTGGTCTGCGGCGAGCGCCCGCTGAGCAATGCCAGGCGTGCCGCGACAAAACCCCGCTCATTCAAGCCGGTGCCTACACGAAAGTTCTCCACTTTCAGCGCCCGGCTCTTGATGTCGAACTCGGCGCCAAACTGACCGGAAGCCACCAGCGCATGGTTGAGGCGCAACAGAGCCTTGTCGGTGTCCAGTTGCGTCAGGTTGGCGGTGTATTCGAGGTGCAGATGCGGCATGGGTTTCTCCGAGTTTTTTGTAGGAAAAGTCTTGAATATACACCACGGGCTTTACACCGCGAGCGCAAGCCCTCGATCACTCATGAACGCCTCCAACCGCGAGCGCATCCAGCGTTCCGCCGGATCGGTGTCGACGTGACTGAGCCAGACCATCGACAAGTCCAGGGTCGGCGTTTCAAACGGAAACGCCTCGCAGAACAGGTTCCCGCCGGCGGCCATGGCCTGGGCGGTGTAGTCCGGCAGGCTGGCGATCATGTCAGTGCCGGCGAGCAATGCCGGCAATGAACTGTATTGGGGTACCGACAGCACCACGTGCCGCTTGCGCCCGATCTCGGCCAGCCACTCATCGGCAAACCCGGCCACGTTGGCGGTGTGGGACACCAGCACATGGGGCCGTGCGCAATATTCGTCGAGGGTCAGCGGTGTGTCGGACGCATCGGCGCGCAACAGGCAAGGCCGGATATGCCGCAGCAGCTTGCGCTTGGCATTCGCCGGCAGGCCGCGGGTCTGGGTGATGCCGACGGTGATATCGCCGGAAGCCAGCAGGTCGGGAATGCGCCAGTAATCCACATGCTGCACCACGAACACCACCTGTGGCGCTTCCTGGCGCAGCGCCCGCAGCAACGGCGGCAGCAGGCCGAACTCGACATCATCGGACAGGCCGATACGAAAGGTCATGGTGCTGATGGACGGGTCGAAATCATGGGTCAGGCTCAAGGCAGACGACAGTGAATCCAGGGCCGGCGACAAGTGCTGGATGATTTCCTCGGCGCGCGCGGTGGGCTCCATGCGGTGGCCGACGCGGATGAACAACGGGTCATTGAACAAAGTGCGCAGACGATTGAGCGCCGAACTGATGGTCGGCTGGCCGAGAAACAGCTTCTCCGCCACCCGGGTCACATTGCGCTCGAGCATCAGCGCTTCGAAGACCACCATCAGGTTGATATCGGCCTTGCGTAATTCATTGCGATTCATCGGCGCCCGCCCCTTCCCCAAGACAAACCGCAGTTTAGAAAGGCAAGGGGGCGGCGTCTATGTGGGTCGAAGCATCGGTTTGTCAGTGGGAGCCCACTCCCACCGTTGAATCGCGTTGGGCTTGAAATGAAGTTTTCCAGTCACGGGCGCCCCGATTGATAGCTATCACGCATCAATCTATCCAAATTTGTCACTTATCATTTCTAAATGTGTCAGCCACTATCCCCAGTCTTAAGCGAAACAAGCACTTTAAAAAGAACGCTGGAGACACAAAACCATGACTAGCCCTTCCCGGCCTGCGGCTGCCCACTCGAAAGTAGGCGCCGTACTGCGCGTTACTTCGGGCAACTTCCTCGAACAGTTCGATTTTTTCCTGTTCGGGTTCTATGCCACCTACATCGCTGCTGCCTTCTTCCCCGCCGCCAATGAATTCGCGTCATTAATGATGACGTTCGCCGTGTTCGGCGCTGGCTTCCTGATGCGGCCACTGGGCGCCATCATTCTGGGTGCATACATTGACGACGTGGGTCGCCGCAAAGGCTTGATCGTGACCCTGTCGATCATGGCCAGCGGCACCTTGCTGATCGTGCTGGTGCCCGGTTATCACACCATTGGCCTGTGGGCACCGTTGCTGGTGCTGCTGGGTCGCCTGTTGCAAGGCTTCTCGGCCGGTGCGGAACTGGGCGGTGTGTCGGTGTACCTGTCGGAAATGGCCACGCCGGGCCGCAAGGGCTTCTACACCAGCTGGCAGTCGGGCAGCCAGCAGATCTCCATTGTGGTCGCCGCCGCACTCGGCTATGGCTTGAACGTATGGATGGAGCCGGCCGTAGTGGCTGATTGGGGCTGGCGCATTCCGTTCGCCGTGGGTTGCGTGATCATCCCGTTTATCTTCGTGCTGCGCCGTAACCTGCAGGAAACCGAAGAGTTCGCCAAGCGCAAGCACCGCCCGACCATGCGTGAAGTGATGGCCACCCTGGTGAAAAACTGGACCGTGGTCATTGGCGGCATGCTGATGGTGGCAATGACCACCACCGCGTTCTACCTGATTACCGTGTACGCACCGACCTTCGGCAAGACCGTGCTGCAACTGAGCACTTCCGACGCCCTGCTGGTGACATTGCTGGTGGCGGTGTCGAACTTTGTCTGGCTACCGATCGGCGGCATCCTGAGCGACCGCTTCGGCCGCAAGCCGGTGCTGATCGCCATGACCGTGCTGACTGTTCTCACGGCTTATCCAGCGTTGTCCTACGTGGTCAACGCGCCAAGCTTTGCACACATGCTGGAAACGCTGCTGTGGTTCTCCTTCCTCTACGGCATGTACAACGGCGCAATGATCCCGGCGCTGACTGAAATCATGCCAGTGGAGGTGCGCGTGGCAGGCTTCTCCCTGGCCTACAGCCTGGCGACCGCCGTCTTCGGAGGCTTCACTCCGGCGATCTCGACCTGGTTCATTCACATCACCGAAGACAAGGCTTCGCCCGCCTACTGGATGATGTTCGCTGCGCTGTGTGCCCTGTGTTCCACCCTGGCGCTGTATCGCCGCGCCAACACCCGGGGCCAGGTCATGCAGGGGGCTGTGCAATGAAGCCGCTGTTCAAAACCCTCACCGCCTTGGTCCTTGGTGCCCTGGCGCTGTCAGCCCAGGCTGAAGAACTCAAAGTGATGACCTCCGGCGGCTTCACCGCCGCCTATAAACTGCTCGGCCCGCAATATGCCAAGCAAAGCGGTGACACCCTGGACACCATCCTCGGCCCGTCCATGGGCAAGGCGCCCGAAGCGATTCCCAACCGCCTGGCCCGTGGCGAACACGCCGATGTGGTGATCATGGTCGGCTACGCCCTGGATGAGCTGATCAAACAAGGCAAGGTCGACCCCGCGTCCCGCGTGGAACTGGCGGATTCGCGAATTGGCCTGGTCGTGAAGGAAGGCGCGGCAAAACCTGCGATCAACACGGACGCCGAACTCAAGGCCGTACTGAGCAAGGCCAAATCCGTGGCGTATTCGGACAGCGCCAGCGGCGTGTATGTCGAGAAGGAACTGTTCAAGAAGCTCGGCATGCCGGCCAAGGGCACCATGATCGAACGCGTACCGGTGGGCGAACAGGTGGCCAAGGGTGACTACGAAGTCGGCTTGCAGCAGGTGGCGGAACTGTTGCCGGTCAAGGGCGTGACGTTTGTCGGCAAGATCCCGGAGGACGTGCAGTCCGTTACGCGTTTCGCGGCGGGCATTCCGGTCAATGCCGAACACCCGCAAGAGGCCAAGGCGCTGCTGCAGTTCATGGCCTCGCCCCAGGCTCAACCGGTGGTGCAATCCACCGGCCTGGACTCGGTGTCACGCTGACCGAAACGGCATCTCCCGCACCAACCGCTCCAACTCCAGCGCCGCCGGCGGCAATGTCCGCCCGCGGCGCTTGATCAAGCCCACATTGCGCATCACCTGCGGCTCCACCAGCGGCACACTCACCAGAATCGGGTGCTCACAGGCCGGCATCGCAATCGACGGCACCATCGCCACGCCCAACCCCGCTTCCACCAGCCCGATCATCGTGGTCACGTGGTGGGTCTCGCAGATACTCGGCTTTTTCACCCGCACACCGCGCAGGGCCTGGTCCAGCAGGAAGCGGTTGCCCGAGGTTTTATCCACGCTGATGTAGTCATGCTCGTAGGCTTCGGTCCACGTCACGCTCTCACGGGCGGCCAGCGGATGGTCACGACGACAGGCCAGCACATAGCGCTCCTGCAGCAACAGCTCGAAC
This sequence comes from Pseudomonas orientalis, assembly GCF_001439815.1. GTDB lineage: Bacteria > Pseudomonadota > Gammaproteobacteria > Pseudomonadales > Pseudomonadaceae > Aquipseudomonas > Aquipseudomonas orientalis. The sequence goes on from NZ_JYLM01000003.1 coordinate 396,122, forward strand.
TCCACTTCATCGGCCAGGCTGCCGCTGAAACTCACGCCAAAATCCGCCTCGCCACTTTCCACCGCATTGCACACCTCGCCGGCACTGGCATCCAGTACCCGCAGGCGAATCTTCGGATACAGCTTGTGGAATTCGGAAATGACGTGGGGCATGAAGTAATACGCGGTGGAGGGCACACAGGCGATGGTGACATTGCCCATGCGCGTGGACGCGACGTTACTGATGCCCATCAAGGCGATGTCCAGGTCGTCGAGCATGCGTTCGACCTGAGGCAGGAATGCACGGCCGACCATGGTCAGGCTGACCCGCCGTGTGGTGCGTTCGAACAGTTTCACATCCAGGGCGGACTCAAGCTTTTCGATGCGCCGGCTGAGCGCGGGTTGGGAAATTCGAATGGCCTCGGCGGCACCGCGAAAACTGCCCTTGTCTACTACGGCGCGGAAGGCCTGGAGGTCGTTGAGGTCGAAGTTGATGATCACGGGAGGCAGGCCAGGATGGACGATGTGGCGGGCATTATCATATGGGAGCGGGCGGGACGCCATGCGGGCCGGTCCGGGTCTGCGGACATATCCCCGTTACACATATGAAGTCATACATATCAGCAGGTTATCGTCTTCCTACGGCCACGCGATTGCCAAAACGGGTCAATACTTGCGACCTGACCTACTTAACGGGAGCTGTAACACCTCATGGAAACCCATTCATTCTGGGCAGACGACGAAACGCCGGATATCGGCATCGATCTGTTGCTTCTTGCATCGCGCCAATGGTCCAGTAGGATTGAATCCTACCCAGACTCGGCGGACCTCCAGATGCGCTCGACCCAACAAATGAGCATTACGTTGCCCATTGAAATGGCCACCTTGGTCAAAGCCAAGGTCGCCTCCGGTGAATATGCCAGCGAAAGTGAAGTGATTCGCGATGGCCTGCGGGCTTTGCTGGCGCGCGACCGTGCCATGGAAGACTGGCTGCGCGACGAGGTGATGCCTGCGGCCGCTGCCCTGAACGCGGAGCCTGACCGGGCGTTGTCCACCGAGCAGGTTCGCGAACACATGGCAGCCAAACGCCAGCGAAAAAACCCTGGCAAACCGTGAGCTACTCGGTGGTTTTCGCGCCGCAAGCCCTGGCGCATCTTGATGCCCTTGAAGACTTCATCAGCGATGCAGCCTCCGCGGCAGTGGCTGCACGCTTTGTCGACAGCCTCATCAGCCACTGTGAAAGCTTTTCTCTGTTTCCCTTGCGTGGCACGCGCCGAGACGACCTGCTGACTGACTTGCGCATCACGCACTACCGACACAGCACCGTCATTGCATTCACGGTGAACACTGCGAACAAAACAGTGTCGATCCTCGGCGTGTTTTATGGCGGGCAAAGCTATGCAGGGTTGCTTTAGCCTCGGCAAGTTGATGCGCGGGGTCCAATGCGTTCGGCGCGGCCGAAACCTGCGCAACTTTGATACGAAAAGCCTTCGAAATACTTCTAAATCCTACAGTTTAGTATAAATTGCGTGCAGCTCATTCAAGGCACTCAAGGAGGTTACCCGTGGCAACTCTGCAAACGAACACAATCCAGGCGCTGCATGAAAATCGTATCGCTCTCCTTGACGAATGGAACACCAGTCTCGAGGCCTCGGGTGCAACGCGTAACGTGAAGGTCGATGATGTCAAACAGCAGACTCGTGAATTCCTCGGGCTGCTGAGCGCCGCCTTGCAACAAGGTGGCTCGCAAAATACCAACCACGAAAACTGGGCGGAAACCCGAGTGTTCCTGGAGAAACTGTCCCACAGCCGTGCCCTGGCCGGCCAGGACTCGCAACAGACCGCCAGCTTCATCTTCGCCCTCAAGGGTCCACTGTTTGCGTTGCTGCAACGCGAGTACGCCGAGCAACCGGCGCAACTGGGCGAACAACTCTGGGAAATTTCCGAGCTGCTCGATGCACTGGGCATGCACACCATCCGCACCTTCCAGAAATCCCGTGAGTCGGTGATCAAGCGCCAGCAGGAAGAACTGCTGGAACTCTCCACGCCGGTGGTCAAGCTGTGGGATGGCGTACTGGCCCTGCCGATGATCGGCACCCTGGATTCGCAACGCACCCAGGTCGTGATGGAATCGCTGCTGCAGCGGATCGTCGACACCGGCGCAGAGATCGCCATTATCGACATCACCGGCGTGCCGACCGTCGATACCCTGGTCGCCCAGCATCTGTTGAAAACCGTTACCGCCATCCGCTTGATGGGCGCCGACTGCATCATCAGTGGCGTGCGTCCGCAAATCGCCCAGACCATCGTGCACCTGGGCCTGGACCTTCAGGGTGTGGTGACCAAAGCCAATCTCGCCGACGCATTGGCCTTGGCGCTCAAACGCCTGGGCGTCAACATCACCAAGGCTGTTTAAGCATGGAACGCATCCCTATTTTGCAGATGGGCGAGTTTTTGCTCGTGACCATCCAGGTGGACATGCACGACCAACTCGCGCTGACCTTGCAGGACGATCTGTCCGAGCGTATCAGCCGTACCTCGGCGCGCGGCGTGCTCATCGATATCTCGGCGCTGGACATGGTCGACTCTTTCATCGGCCGCATGATCGGTACCATCTCCGGGCTGTCCCGGATCATGGATGCACAAACCGTACTGGTGGGCATGCAGCCCGCAGTCGCCATTACTCTGGTGGAACTGGGCATGACCCTGCCCGGGGTGGCGACCGCACTCAATGTCGAGCGTGGCATGAAGCTGTTGCGCGACCGGGTAGAACACTCATGAACCAAGCCAGCAGCGGCACACACCCTGTGCTGATAGAACAGGACGTTGTGCTGGCTCGACAATTGGTACGCAAACTGGCCCAGGACTGCGGCATGCGCCTGATCGACTTGACCAAACTGGTCACGGCGGTCAGCGAGTTGGCGCGTAACACCGTGGTCTATGGCGGTGGTGGTTATATGGACTGGGCAGTGATCGAGAAAGATCACCGCCCCGGCGTTCGCCTCACGTTTCGCGACGAGGGGCCAGGGATTCCCGACCTCAAGCTGGCGATGACCGACGGCTGGACTTCCGGAGGCGGTCTGGGCCTTGGACTCACCGGGGCCAAGCGTCTGGTGGACGAGTTTGAACTGGACACCGAGCCTGGCAAGGGTACCCGCGTGACGATTACCCGATGGGCCTGAATATTCCCAGCGCACTCACGCAAGTGCTCCTGATTGAAGATACCAGCCAGATCGGCCACGCCCGACGCACCGCCCAACAGTTTTCCGAGTCGCTGGGCTTCGATGAGACCGATGCGGGCCGCGTAGCCCTGGTCGCCACCGAGCTTGCCAGCAATATTCTCAAACATGCCAGCCATGGTGAGCTGCACCTGCGCGCCACCGGCAACGGCGGCGTCGAGATGATCGCCATCGACCGTGGGCAAGGCTTTGACATCGACAGCGGGCTGGTGGACGGTTTTTCCACCGGGGGTACCCAGGGCATCGGGCTGGGGGCGATATCCCGCCTGGCGCAGGTGTTCGATGCCCATGCCGATCAGCGCGGCGCGGCGATACTGGCGAGGCTGACGCCGCGCGCCGTAACGACCCGGGATATTCGCTACGGCGTCAGCCAGCACTCGCTGCATAACGACCCTCACTGCGGTGATGCCTGGCACCTGGCAGTCGAGCCTGGGCGGTTCAGCGTAATGATGGCCGACGGGCTCGGCCATGGCGAATACGCCGAGCAGGCCGCCCAAGCGGGGGAAGAGGTGTTTGCACAGAATGCCTTCATGGATTCGACGGTCCTGATGAGCGATATGCACATCGGCATGAATGGCACCCGTGGCGCCGCCATGGCGGTGGCCCAGTACGATGCCGTGGCCGATACGCTCAGGTTTACCGGCGTCGGCAATATCGGCGGCAGCCTGATCGGGCCTGACAAGCCACGCGGCCTGGCCTCCCACCCTGGTATCGTCGGCGTGCAGTTTCGCAAGGCACAGCCCTTCGACTATGCTCAAGTGGCCGATCAGTTGCTGATCCTATACAGCGACGGCCTGCAATCACGCTGGAATCTTTCAGACTATCCGGGGCTCGTCCACCGCCACCCTGCCCTGATTGCCGCCATCCTGCACCGTGACTTCTGCCGCGGTCGGGACGACGTTACTGTCTTCGTGATTGCCCTGGAGGCCATCGATGGCTGAAACCACTGCCTCGCTCGCCGCTGAAATCCAACGCCTGCGCCAGGAAGCAGATGCCCTGCGCGCGGAACTGGATGAAACCAACCAGGGCGTGCTGGCGCTGTATGCCGAACTGGACATGCAAGCCGACCAACTGCGTCAGGCGTCCGACCTCAAGAGTCGTTTCCTGTCGTACATGAGCCATGAGTTCCGCACGCCCCTGGGCTCGATCCTGAGCATCACCAGCCTGCTCGCCGACGAGTTGGACGGCCCGTTAAGCTCGGAGCAACATACGCAGGTGGGGTTTATCGCAAGCTCGGCGCGCGAATTGCGCGAGATGGTCGATGACTTGCTCGACCTGGCCAAGATCGAGGCCGGGCGCATCACTATTTCTCCGGCCTGGTTCGATATGTTCGACATGTTCTCGGCGCTGCGCGGGATGTTCCGCCCCATTGTCGACGCGTCATCGGTCGACCTGATCTTCGAAAAGCCTTCCGGCCTGCCCAAGCTCTACACCGATGACAAGAAACTCGCGCAGATACTGCGCAACTTTATTTCCAACGCCCTGAAGTTCACCCTGCAGGGCGAAGTGCGGGTCTCGGCGCGCATGGAGAGCGAACACGAAATCCGTTTTGCAGTGCAGGACACCGGCCTGGGCATACCCGCCGACTTGCACAACAATCTGTTCGAAGACTTTTCCCAGATCGACTCACCCTTGCAGAAACGCCTGCGCGGCACGGGCCTGGGCCTGTCGCTGTGCAAGCGCTTTGCCGAGTTGCTGGGTGGCAGGGTCGGTGTTGAAAGCACGCCCGGCATAGGCTCGCTGTTCTTCGTGGTTATCCCTCTCTCCATTGCCAGCGAGAACGTCGATGAAACGTGACATCCAACTGCTGATCGTCGACGACAATGCCGCCACGCGCTACGCCCTGCGCCGACGCCTCGAACGCCATCACTATCAGGTGCTTGAAGCCGGCACGGGTCAGGACGGGCTGGACCTGATCGCCACTGGAAAAATCGATGCGCTGATCCTCGACGTCAACCTGCCGGACATGAGCGGCTTCGATATCGTGCGCCAGTTACGCACCGACCCGAACACCGCCTTGCTGCCTGTGGTGCACGTGTCGGCGGCATCCATCGAGACCGGCGACATCATCACCGGCCTGGACGCCGGGGCTGACGCCTACCTGATCCACCCGATCGACCCCGAGGTCCTGCTGGCGACCCTGCGCACCCTTTTGCGCGTGCGCGACACCGAATACGCGCTAGGAGAGAGCGAGGCACGTTTTCGTGAGATCTTCTTTAATATCAGCGCACCGATTGCAGTGATGGACGCGCAGCTGAAGGTCCACGAATGCAACCACGCGTTCGCCCAGTTGATTCACGACAACCTCAACCCCGATGCCCTGCTTGAATGCTTCGCCGGCGACCAGTATGCGGTTATCCAGGAACTGTGCCTGCGCCTGGCGGCCGGCGAGCGCTGGAAAGGCACGCTGCAGATGAAAGTCGACGGCCAACTGCGCGAAACCGAGTGGCAGATTTCGCCCTATGACCGTGCCGAGCTGAGCCTGGTATTTGTCGAGGACGTGACTGAACACCGCCATCGCGAGCGCCACCAACAGGCCGAACTCGCCAACGCGGCGACCCGCCTGGCACGCACCGAAGCGCTACTGCTCCAGGCACAGAAAATGGATGCCCTGGGCAAACTTACCGGCGGCATCGCCCATGACTTCAACAACCTGCTCACCGGTATCATCACCAGCCTGGAGCTGATCAAGAAGCGCATCGAAAGCCAGCGCACCGACAAGGTGCTGGGCTATGCCGACGCCGCGCTCAGTTCAGCCCTGAGCGCCGCCGGCCTGACCAACCGCCTGCTCGCATTCGCCCGCCAGCAGCCGCTGGACACGCGGCCCATCGATATCAACGCGCATATCCGCTCCCTGGAAGAACTGCTGGTGCGCACCATCGGCGAACACATCACCTTGAAGCTGGAACTGACCAACAACGCTGCCGTGGCGATGGTCGATCCGATACAACTGGAAAGTGCAGTGCTGAACCTGGTGATCAATGCCCGCGATGCGCTGCCCAAGGGCGGCAACATCTGGGTGACCACCTACCCTGCCTACTCCAACGGCAACCTCAAGCTGGAAGACGGTACCTACATCGCACTGTCGGTACGGGACAACGGCGTAGGCATCGAGCACAGTGTCATCGACAAAGTGTTCGATCCCTTCTTCACCACCAAGCCAGTGGGCCAGGGCACCGGCCTGGGCCTGTCGACCATCTATGGTTTTGCGCGCCAGTCCGGCGGCGATGCGCAGATCCGCAGCGTCGCCCGCCAAGGCACTGAAGTGACAATCATGCTCCCGGCCGCGGAAGGCCCCGCCTCGGTGACCACCGCGACGTTGGCAAAGCCGGGCAAGAGCAACGGTGAACACATACTCATCGTCGAAGACATGCCTTCGGTGCGCAGCTTTGTCGCCGAAGTGCTGGCAGACGCCGGTTACCGCTGCAGCCTGGCAGCTGACGGTGACGAAGCGATCGCTAGCTTGAAGACTGACCTGACGATCAACCTGTTGCTCACCGATGTCGGCCTGCCCTACATGACCGGCCGCGAACTGGCTGACTTCGCCCGAAGCCTGCGCACCGACTTGCCGATCCTGTTCATGACCGGCTACGCCGAGAATGCAGCCAATCGCCAGAACTTCCTGGGTGAACGCATGGACCTGATCACCAAGCCATTTCACATCGATGAGCTGCTTGAGAAGATTCGCCAGGGCCTGGAAGCAAGTCCTGGCGCCGCTGACTACAGCTGAAACCGCGCCACCGCTTCGTTCAGCGAAGCCGCCAACTGCGCCAGCTCGCGACTCGATCCGTTGATCTGCCCGGCGCCGGATGAGGATTGCGCAGACAAGTCGCGAATATTGACGATGTTGCGATCGACCTCCTTGGCCACTTGCGCCTGCTCTTCCGCCGCGCTGGCAATCACCAGGTTGCGCTGGTGGATCTGATCGATGGAGTCGGTGATCTGACTCAATGCGCCACCCGCCCCTTCTGCCAGGGCCAGGGTGTCGGTGGCGCGCTGGGTACTCGATTGCATTGAGGTCAGCGCGTGATCCGACCCTGTGCGCATCGCCGTGACCATCTGGTCGATTTCCAGGGTCGATTGCTGGGTACGATGTGCCAGCGCGCGCACTTCGTCGGCAACGACCGCAAAGCCGCGCCCGGATTCACCGGCCCGCGCGGCCTCGATGGCGGCATTGAGCGCCAGCAAGTTGGTCTGTTCGGCAATCGAGCGAATCACATCGAGCACCTTGCCGATATCACGCGATTGTTCGGCGAGGTTCTGCACCAGCGTCGAGGTTTCACCTATGTTGGTGCTCAGGGCCTGGATGGCGCTGACGGTTTCGCCAACGCGATGCTGGCCTTCGCGCGCCGTTTCATTGGAAACACGCGTGGATTCAGAGGTGGACACTGCGTTGCGCGCCACTTCATCCGCTGCGGATGTCATCTCGTTGACGGCGGTAGCGGCCTGCTCGATTTCGGCAGTCTGCTTTTGCAGGCTGCGGCTGCTCTGGTCGGTGATGCCATTCAAGTCGGTGGCGGATGCGGCCATCTGCCCCGCCGACTGGCGGATCAGCTGCAAGGTCCCGCGCAGATTGGCCTGCATGGTCTTGAGTGCAACCAGCAGACGCGTCACTTCATCGTCACCGGTCACGTCCACCGTCTGGGTCAGGTCGCCTTGAGCCACGTTTTCGGCAGCTCGCACCGCATGGCTCAGCGGACCGACAATGCTGCGCGTCAGCAACCAGGCCAGTGCCACGGTACTCAGAGCGGCCAGGAGTACGAAGCCGAACACCATGGTGCGCGAGCGGCTGTACTGCGACTCGGCCAGTTGGCCCTGCTGGTTGATCTGCGCGTTGTAGTAGTCCGCGAGGGCATTGAGCTGCGTGCCGGAGCCATCGATCACGGTTTTCATGTCCACCAGCAGCAACTTGTTCAGCTCGGCGCCCTGCTGCTTGTCGGCAAGCACGAAGGACTGGGCCAGCCCCTGTTGGTACTGACGCAGCGAACCCTGGAACTGGTCGTAGAGCGCGCGCACTTGCGGGGTATCGATGACCGCATCGAGCTCTGCCAGCTTTTTGGTCAGGTCCTGGCTGCGAGTGTCCATCTGGCTGCGGTATTGCGGGATGCCTGCCGGATTCGGGTCCAGCGCCATGCGCAAAGAGATCGTACGAATGCGCAGCATGATTTCGCGAATGTCCGCCACCAGCCGCATCTTGGGCACCAGCCCGCTTTCAACCTGCACCGCACTGGCGCGGATGCTTGCCATGTTCGACAGGGCAAAAAACCCCAGCAGGGCCACGAGCAAAGCGATCAAGGCAAAACCCAGACCCGCACGGCGAGCGATGGACAGGTTGCGAAGGGACATTTCGGGGGGATCTCTTATTGGGATATGACGTCGTATGAGAGGGTTTCGGCCTGCGCAGGCGGGACTTTAGAGCGTAGCTGGAAGGGAAATTAATTGTCATGAATATCAGGGAGTTATTTGACCTGTTGACGAGCAAAAAGCTACTTGAGGGCAATACTGGGTTCGGAACGTCTTCCTTCACCGTTACAACGGAGATTCCTTATGCGGCAAAACCTTTTCTGACCTAAGGCGGCTATCCAAAAACAACCGTTACCAATAATACGAGCTTGCACAAGTCCCATCATGGGACTAGGATTTCCTCATGAGAATCATCGCGATCAGCCAACTCAAAACCTTTTGGCGCAAGTACCCGGACGCCGAGCAATCGCTACTGGCTTGGATAGATGAGGCAAAAAACGCGGACTGGTCCACCCCGGCTGACATCAAGGAACAGTTTCGTCATGCAAGCGTCCTCAAGAGCCGCAGAGTCGTCTTCAATATAAAAGGCAACGACTACCGACTCGTGGTCGCAGTGGCCTATCGCTACGGCGCTCTCTACATCAAGTTCGTCGGTACGCATAAGCAGTACGACGCGATTGACGCCGACACTGTTGAAACGGAGTAACCCATGAATATCCGCCCCATCCATACCGAGCAAGACTATAAAGACGCACTGAAGTCAGTCTCCCCACTGTTCGATGACGAACCGGAACCCGGTACGCCAGAAGGTGATTACTTCGACGTGATGATCACCCTGATTGAAGCCTATGAGGCCAAACATTTCCCGATTGACCTGCCCACCCCAGTCGACGCCATTCGTTTCAGAATGGAACAGTCTGGTCTTTCGGCAGCAGATCTGGTGCCCGCCATCGGCCGTCAAAACCGGGTCTATGAGGTGCTTAATGGAAAACGCGCACTCACTTTGCCAATGATTTGGAAACTGCATGAAATGTTTGGAATTCCGGCCGAGAGCCTGATTCGGCCGGTAAAAAATGCGTGAAATCTATAGTCGTAACGACTGAATCCAGACGCATCGATTGCACTGATGATTACTATCGAACCGAGCGCCTGCTCAATTACCACCACTGGTTTCTATAATCGCTCCAAATTCCCTCCCCCTCGCCTGTTTTCAGGCGACGCTCACCCCGGAACTGAACTCCATGCCAAATGCCAGCCAGGCCCCTCGCGGCCTTCCCGAACATAATCAACAAAGTGTCAAACAGCAGTGGCTGGCGATTCTTTCGGTCGCTGTGGGTGCCTTTGCCCTGGTGACCAGCGAGTTTCTGCCGGTGGGCGTGCTCAACGACGTTGCCAGCGACCTCGGCATCAGCGCCGGCCACGCAGGCCTGATGGTGACCCTGCCGGGCATCATGGCCGCCCTCGCGGCGCCGCTGCTGTCCGTGATCATTGGAAAGATGGATCGCCGCTATCTGCTGATCGGCCTGACATTGGTCATGATCATCGCCAACCTTGTAGTGTCCCTGGCCAGTGACTTCAGCCTGCTGCTGTTCGGCCGCGTGCTGCTGGGCATCAGCATCGGTGGTTTCTGGGCGACGGCCATCGCCCTCAGCGGTCGCCTGGCGCCCAGGGGAGTGGACGTCGCCAAAGCCACCTCGATCATCATGATGGGCGTCACCCTCGCCACCGTACTGGGCGTGCCCGTCGGCACCTGGCTGAGTGGCCTGATGGGTTGGCGCATGACCTTCCTGGTTACCGCGCTGCTGGGTGTACCGGTACTGCTGGCGCAGGTCTTCCTGTTGCCTCGACTCTACCCGGAGAAGGCCATTCTGGTCAGTGACCTGCCGGCGCTGTTTATCAACCCACGCGCTCGGGTCGGATTGATCGCCGTGTTGTTGATCGGCCTCGCGCACTTTGCCGCCTACACCTATGTCGCGCCGTTCTTCAAGAACAGCGCCGGCTTCGACGGGCCGACGATCGGTTCGCTGCTGCTGATGTTTGGCGTGGCCGGGGTCGCAGGCAACATTTTTGCCGGCTTCGCCGCCAACCGCAGCGTGCGCCACACCCTGCTGCTGGTCGCGCTGATGATCGGCACCAGCACCGCCCTGTTCCCCTACTTCGCCACCGGCATGCTCGGCGCCACGATGCTGATCGCGCTATGGGGCTTTGCCTTCGGCGCCTTCCCGGCGTGCGCCAGTATCTGGATGTTCGTGGTCGCGCCCAAGGATGTGGAACGTGGCATGCCGTTGTTCGTTGCGTTGTTCCAGGTGATCATTGCGCTGGGCTCGTTCTTTGGTGGACAGATCGTCGACCACCTGGGCACTTCGGTGTTGTTGAGCCTGGCCACGGCGCTGGTGGGCGCAGGTTTTGTCACGGTGCTGGTGCTGGGGCGTAACATCAGCAATCGCCTGGTGGCGCAGCCGGCCTGACGAGCCTGGACACACTAAAAAGCCTGCTGGGCGTTGAGCTCGGCAGGCTTTTTTTGTTTCAGGAACTGTTGTTTATTTCGCTGTCGGGAAATCACGCTCAAGGACTGAGTCGACCAGCGACTGGGCGTTCTCGATGAGTTGAGCCAGACCCATGATCACGGGTGACTGAGTACTGTCCGGATCTTCGGCGCATTGGTAGGCAGTTTGGAGAGCGGAGGAAAGAATTTCGGCGGTGTTTGTCAGGGCTTCTTCGGTGCCGACGTCATCGGCTACGCAAAAGATCTTGCGCGAATGCCCTTCGTTATCGAGAGGTTCAGCTGGATTAGCGGTGATCTTTTTCATGATGTAACTCCACGTTATGACGGGAGCTACCACTCACTGCTGTCAAACAGTATTGGGTGGCAGCTGTACGCGGGTTGACAGACCGGAAACGTGGAAACCCGGCGCACCCGAAGGTGCCCCACGCACAGCCGCCATAACAGGTGAGCACAGACAAACGTCTGAAACCAGTTTGGGGAGGCGTAAAAGTCGCACGTTATTCGGTCTGTCAAAACCGGTCGCCATGAGGGCGACGGCGGAAGGTTAGCGCCCTGCCCCAGCCAACGCAACCCTGCTCGGAAACTGCCGATCCCACACAACGTAAGCGGCTATTTCGGAAAGGCTTGGTAACGAGAATTCCCGCAGTGAAACTTGAGCATCCAGGTCTCTGAGCTAGCCTCAAAAGAGTCGCCGGTGTGACGACGTACTTGCCAGGGAGCTTATATGCCAACGAGATATCGCGATGCGGTCACAGGGGAATACGTGACAGAGGGTGAGGCAAAGAAAAGGCCAAGAGAGACGGTTAAGGAAACGGATAAAAAGCCGTCAGCAAAACCGAAGGGAAAAAAGTAGGGTCAACGAATGAAAGCGATTGCCGTATGTCCAGACAGACTTGCCAAAGGGACGCATCTGACTCAATGTAATGACCAACGTCATTACACGAGGACCTTTCCCATGGCATCTATCAACGTTCGTATTGATGACGACCTGAAAGCTCGCGCCTACCTCGAATTGGAGAAGCTCGGCGTCACGCCCTCCGAGCTGATGCGTCAGGCGCTGCAGTACGTAGCCGAGCGTGGTCAGCTGCCATTTAAGCCCGTGCTGATGACGGAGGAAGATGAAGCCTTGATGGCCACCGTACGTGAACGCTTGGCATCTCCCCAGCGAGTGAAGGTTTCGTTGGATGACCTATAGCCTTGATTTTGATGCACGCGCATTGAAGGAATGGCAAAAACTCGGCGACACCCTCCGTCAGCAATTCAAGAAGAAGCTGGCGGAGACTCTGAACAATCCCCGCAATGAAGCCAATCGCCTGCATGGACTCCCTGACTGTTACAGGATCAAATTACGCAGTAGCGGTTACAGACTGGTCTATCAAGTGGTCGATCAGGAGATTACCGTCGTCGTGGTGGCCGTGGATAAGCGAGAGCATGGTCAGGCGTATCGGAAAGCGACTGAGCGCTTGAGCTAACCGTAGGTTGATAGTCCTTTACAAAAGACGCCCAAACGAAAAAGCCCCGTAGATTATTCAGCTACGGGGCTTTTTTATGTAATGGCGGAGAGATAGGGATTCGAACCCTAGGTACCGGTGAAGGTACAACGGATTTCGAATCCGTCCCATTCGGCCACTCTGGCATCTCTCCAACGGCGCGCATCATAACAGCCTGTTTCGTGGAAGCAAAGCTCTGTCGAGATTTTTTTCCGTGCTATCAGATGCTTGCGTCGATTAAAGCGGTACGCCAAGGCGCTGGGCGACTTCTTCGTAGGCTTCGATCACGTCACCGAGGCCCTGGCGGAAGCGGTCTTTGTCCATCTTCTTCTTGGTGTCCTTGTCCCACAGGCGGCAGCCGTCCGGGCTGAATTCGTCGCCCAGGACGATGGAGCCGTCGTGGAATACGCCGAACTCAAGCTTGAAGTCCACCAGCAACAGGCCAGCATCGTCGAACAGCTTGCTCAGCACGTCGTTGACCTTGAGGGACAACTCTTTCATGCGCGCCAATTGTTCAGCGGTACCCCAGCCGAACGCCACGACGTGGGATTCGTTGATGAACGGGTCGCCCTTGGCGTCGTCCTTCAGGAACAGTTCGAAGGTGTACGGGTTGAGTTTGAGGCCCTCTTCCACGCCCAGGCGCTTGACCAGGCTGCCGGCGGCGTAGTTACGCACGACGCATTCGACCGGGATCATGTCGAGCTTCTTGACCAGGCATTCGTTATCGCCCAGCAGTTTGTCGAATTGGGTCGGAACGCCGGCTTCTTCGAGTTTCTGCATGATGAAGGCGTTGAACTTGTTGTTCACCATGCCCTTGCGGTCCAACTGTTCGATGCGCTTGCCGTCGAACGCCGAGGTGTCGTTGCGAAACAGCAGGATCAAGCGGTTGGCGTCGTCGGTCTTGTACACCGACTTGGCTTTGCCGCGGTAGAGTTCTTCACGTTTTTCCATGATGGGCTCCGCTTTGAGTGAGGTGGGCTAGGCGATGTGGCGCCAGTCGAGCCCTGAATCTTGATCGGCCAGTTGCAGCCAGTCCGGGTCGCACCCAAGGGTGTCGACAAAACATTGCCGGGCAAGCGTCGGCAGGTTGTTCTTGCTGCTGAGATGGGCCAGGACCAGGTGTTGCAGGTCTTGCCAGCCCAACTCGTACACCAGGTACGCCGCCTGGTGGTTGTTCAAATGTCCCAGTTCGCCGCCCACCCGCTGTTTGAGAAAGTAGGGGTAATGACCGCGCGCCAGCAGGTCTCGGCAGTGATTGGACTCGATCATCAAGGCATCGAGATCGCGGTAACCGTCCAGCACCTTGGCGCAGTAGGAACCCAGGTCGGTGAGTACACCGAAGCGCCGCTCGCCGTCACTGAACACATATTGCGTCGGCTCCTGGGCGTCGTGAGCGACCGCGACAACGCTGATGCTCAAGGCACCAATCTGCAGTTGCTCGCCACCGGCCAGGAAACCTGCGGGTTCAATGGGTTTGCGCATCCCGCGCAACGTGCCGCGACTCAAGTACACCGGAAGATTGTAGCGCCGAGACAGCAAACCCACGCCATGCACGTGGTCGGCATGTTCGTGGGTCACCAGAATCGCGCTCAGCTGCGCGGGATGAACCCCCAGGCGCAGCAGGCGCCGCTCGGTTTCTCTTAGCGAGAAACCACAATCCACCAGTACGTACGTGTCGTCGTGGGCGACCAGCGTGCCGTTCCCTTGGCTACCGCTACCGAGAACAGCAAAACGCATCGGATCAGCCCAGGTTGTCCTGAATCACGCCCAACACTTTGCGTGCTGTTTCAGCCGGCGCGACGGTGTTGATGTTCTTCTCGACGGTGACTTGCACGCTCTCGCCAACCTTGCTCAAACGAACCTGGTAACGCTCGGCGCGGGTCTCGACTTCTTCCTTGGTCGGCTGGCTGCCGAACAATTTGCCGAAGAAACCTGGCTCGTCATCTTTTTTCTCGGCCTTTTCAGCCACGTTGATGTAGTACAGGCCCAGGCTGCGGTTGATGTCCTCAACGCGCCAAGGTCCCTGCTCCAGGGCGCGACCTACGCTGGCCCAGGCACGGTCCAGGTCTTCACCCAGGTTCAGCACCACGTTGCCGCTGCCATCCTCGGTGAGGCTGACGCGGCTAGGGGTGTCGTAATCACGTGCGGCGAGCAGGGAAACCGAGCCGCCCTTCTCGGAGATACGGCTCATGCTGGCCAGCATCTCATCGACCAGCGCGGCGTCGACACCGGTATTGACCGAGCGCGGCGTGAAATCGACGCTGGCCGTGCTCCCGGCAGGACGCTCGGCGCTGACCACATAGACTTCACTGGTATTGCGCTGTACGCCTGGCTCGATGCGCACACGCACACGGGCTTCGCTGTCGGCGGCTACACCGCCGGCCAGCAGGCGCTGGGCCATGTTGGCGGACAACTCACGGCCTTGCTGCCACGCCGTGGTGAACTCACCCGTCTGTGGGCGTTGCTCGTCGATGCGGAAACCATTGTCCTGGAAAAACTGCACCGCCACCGGCCAGACTTCGGCGGGTGGGCGCTGAGCCACGATCCAGCGGTTGTCGCCACTCTTTTGCAGGCTGTAGTCGCTGGCATCGGCCACTGCCGTGATCGGCTGCGGACGTGGCACCACGTATTCACCCTTGACGGTGTCGTCGGCGACATTGCGTGGAATCGGCAGCAGCGGGTCGAGACGCTTGGCGACGCTGACGTCAGGCGGCAGTTGCATCGGTTTGGTGGCTTGCGCTTCAAGGTAATCGCTGCCGCGGTCACGGAAGTAGCCTTCCGGGCCCCATACCCAACCGCAGCCACTGGTGCTGGAGATAATCAAGGCAAGTGCGGAAAGTCCGGCCAATCGCTTCATGCGTAGTGCTTCCTCAATTAAACCAGGACGCCGGACTGGCGCAGGGCCTGTCGCAGCGGTTCGTGAAAGGCTTCGCTGAGACGGGTGAGCGGCAGACGGATACCGTCCGGCATCATGCCCATTTCAGTCAGCGCCCATTTCACGGGAATAGGGTTGGATTCGATAAACAGTGTCTTGTTGAGCGGCATCAGCTTCTCGTGGATCGCGCGGGCGGTCACGGCGTCGCCGGCAATGGCGGCGGCGCACAGGTCGCTCATGGCACGCGGGGCCACATTGGCGGTCACGCTGATGTTGCCTTTGCCGCCCAGCAGGATCAGTTCCACGGCGGTGGCGTCGTCACCGGAATACAACAGGAAGTCGCTGTTGACCCCGGCCAGGATGTCCTTGGCGCGCTGCAGGTCGCCAGTGGCTTCCTTGATGCCGATGATGTTCGGCACGCTGGACAGGCGGATCACCGTCTCGGCCTTCATATCGCACGCGGTGCGACCCGGCACGTTATAAAGGATCTGAGGGATCTGGACGGCTTCGGCGATGGCTTTGAAATGCTGGTACAAGCCTTCCTGGGTCGGCTTGTTGTAGTACGGCGTTACCAGCAGGCAGGCGTCGGCGCCGGCCTTCTTGGCATTCCTGGTCAATTCGATCGCTTCACGCGTCGAGTTGGCGCCGGTACCGGCGATCACGGCGATGCGGCCTGCAACGCGCTTGACCACGAACTCGATCACCTGGATGTGTTCTTCCACGTCGAGGGTGGCCGACTCACCGGTAGTGCCGACCGCCACGATGGCGTTGGTGCCTTCTTGCAGGTGGAAGTCCACCAGTTTGCCCAGGCTGTCCCAGTCGAGATGACCTTGTGCATCCATGGGTGTGACCAGTGCCACCATACTGCCCGCAATCATGCAACCGCTCCTGCCGGAAAAAGAGAGCCGTAATGGTACTGGCGCTAAGATGCTTGTACAAGCGAAGTACCGTGCGAGGACGTGTTCTGGCGCAACTAAACGACGGGCAATGCCATCATTGGGCCAAAGCAGCGCTTGAAGCAGGTCGTTCACGCAATGAAAACGCCACCTCCTAGCCCTTGGCGATGGTTTTCGCTACCCTTCATCCTTTGATCGATACCGCTCTGACAGTATCGACCGCTCATCGCTTTAGGAAGGCTGCATGTCCACCCCCACAGTTCGCGAACAATTCCTTGTTATCAGTGCCCTCGGCGCCAACCCCATGGAGCTGACCAACGTCCTGTGCCGCGCCAGCCATGAGAACCGCTGCGCCGTGGTGACCTCGCGCCTGACCCGCCATGGCGAGTGCAGTGCGCTGGTGTTGCAGATTTCCGGCAGTTGGGACGCCCTGGCGCGCCTTGAGACCGGCCTGCCGGGCCTGGCCAAGAAGCACGACTTCACCGTCAACGTCGTGCGCAGCGCTGCCCTGGAAAATCGCCCACAGGCCCTGCCTTATGTGGCGTATGTCAGCTCCGCCTATCGCTCGGACATCGTCAACGAGCTGTGCCAGTTCTTCATCGACCACAACGTCGAGCTGGAGAACCTGACCTGCGACACTTACCAGGCGCCGCAAACCGGCGGCACCATGCTCAATGCTACCTTCACCGTGACCTTGCCGGCCGGCGTGCAGATCAGTTGGCTGCGCGACCAGTTCCTGGATTTCGCCGACGCCCTGAACCTTGACGCGCTGATCGAGCCATGGCGCCCACAGAACCCCATGTAAGGACGTACCCATGCCGGTAGCCATCGACACACCCGTAGCCGATTTCGAAGCCCAGGCCACCAGTGGCCAGACTTTCAGCCTTGCGGCCCTCAAGGGCAAGCAGGTGGTGATCTATTTCTATCCCAAGGACAGCACGCCGGGCTGCACCACCCAGGGCCAAGGTTTTCGGGATCAACATGAAGCGTTCAAGGTCGCCAACACTGAGGTGTTTGGCGTGTCGCGTGACAGCATGAAGTCTCACGAGAACTTCAAGGCCAAGCAGCAATTCCCCTTCGAGCTGATCAGCGACAAGGACGAGGCGGTGTGCCAGCTGTTTGATGTGATCAAACTCAAGAAGCTCTACGGCAAGGAATACCTGGGCGTGGATCGCAGCACTTTTTTGATCGACAGCGAAGGTGTGCTGCGTCAGGAATGGCGCGGCGTGAAGGTGCCGGGACATGTGGACGCGGTTCTAGCGGCCGCGCAGGCGCTGAACAAGGCCTGATTTTGCGTTTACAAGGCCATCAGGCTTTGCGCAACCAGTAACGATACACACCAGCAACCTCTTCTTCCTGGACCAGCGTGTGGCCCGCCAGCCTGGCAAAGGTGCGGAAATCCCGCTGGGAACCGGCGTCAGTGGCGGTAACCTTGAGCACAGCACCGCTGGCCAGTTGGTTGAGTTCCAGTTTGGCCTTGAGCAAGGGCAGCGGGCAGTTGAGGCCGCTGGCATCAAGTTCGGCGTCAAAGGCAGCGTCGGTCATGGTGTTACTCCAGGCAAACATTTGAGGGGCTTAGAATATCTGGTCCCAAGCTCAGTGTCCGGCTACAGTAAGCTCTTTGTCGAAAGGCTTTGTGCATGACTTTTTTGCGCCCTACCCTGCTGACGCTGGCCTGCCTGCTGGCCTCCCCGGCCTTCGCTGATGAGCTGCCGTCACTTGGCGACGCCAGTTCTGCCATTGTCTCGCCGCAACAGGAATATCAACTGGGCCGCGCATGGCTGGCCTATCTGCGTGGCCAGGTCTCGCAGCTCAATGATCCACAGCTCAAGGATTACGTCGAAACCAGCGTGTACAAGCTGGTGGAGACCAGTCAGGTCAACGACCGACGCCTGGAATTCATCCTGATCAACAGCCCGCAGCTCAACGCCTTCGCCGCGCCCGGCGGGATCGTCGGGGTCAATGGCGGCCTGTTTCTCAATGCCCAGACCGAAGGTGAATACGCATCGGTGCTGGCCCACGAATTGGCGCACTTGTCCCAACGCCACTTTGCCCGAGGTGTGGAAGCGCAATCGCGCATGCAGATTCCGATGATGGCTGCCTTGCTCGGCGGTATCATTGCCGCCGCAGCCGGCGCCGGCGATGCGGGTATTGCCGCGATTGCCGGTTCCCAGGCCGCTGCGATTCAGGAGCAGCGTCGATTCTCCCGGCAGAATGAACAGGAAGCCGACCGCATCGGCATCGTCAACCTGGAAAAAGCCGGCTACGACCCGCGCTCCATGCCCACCATGTTCGAGCGCCTGATGCGCCAGTACCGCTTCGACGCCAAGCCACCGGAATTCCTGCTGACGCACCCGGTGACCGAATCGCGGATCGCCGACACCCGCAACCGCGCGGAACAAGCCAAGCCTGGCGGCAAGGAAGACAGCCTGCGCTATCAGCTGATTCGCGCGCGGGTGCAATTGAAGTATGAAGACACACCGGGCCTCGCCGCCAAGCGCTTCCAGGCGCAGCTGGACGAGAACCCGAAAAACGATGTGGCGCGTTATGGCCTGGCCATCGCCCAGATCAAGGGCACCCAGCTCAAGGAAGCACGGGAAAGCCTCGCGCCGCTGCTGGCCAAGGCGCCCAACGACATTACCTACAATCTGGCGCAGATCGAACTGGACATCACCAGCAATCGCATGCCGGACGCACAACAACGTACCGACCGCATGCTGACCCAGTACCCCAGCAACTATCCGCTGAACCAGGTACGCGTCGATTTGCTGCTCAAGCAGAACCGTACCGCCGATGCGGAAAAAGCCCTGGATGGCTTGCTCAAGTCGCGCCCGGATGATCCGGACGTGTGGTACCAGGTCGCCGAAACGCGCGGTTTGTCGGGCAATATCATCGGCCTGCATCAGGCACGTGCTGAATACTTCGCCTTGGTGGGCGATTTCCAGCAAGCCATCCAGCAACTGGACTTTGCCAAGCGCCGCGCCGGCAACAACTTTCCGTTATCGTCGCGAATCGATGCACGCCAGCGTGAGCTGATCGAACAGGAACGCCTGGTGAAAGGGATGATGAGCTAAACCCATCGCCCACAAAAAAGCCCCGCCATCATTCAATGGCGGGGCTTTTTATTGGGCTGGAAGGTTACTCGGCCAGCTTGAAGGTGATGAAGCTGGCACGCCCCTGACGCAACACGCGCATCGACACCGAACGATTCTTCGGCAACGCCTTGGCGATGTCGGCGAATTCCTTGGTGGTGTCGATCGCCTGGTTGTTCAGGTGAGTGATCACATCGCCCGGCTGCAGGCCGATCAAGGCGGCCGGGCCGTCCTGGACTTCCTTGATCACGACACCGCTCTTGAGGTCGAAGGTCTTTTTCTGCTCAGGCGTCAGCTCAACCACGGCAATGCCCAAGCGATTGCTGCTGCGCTCGGCGCCTGGCTTGGCGTTACCCAGGGCATCCAGGGTCGCCCCCTCTTCCGGGATTGCGCCGACGGTGAGTTCGACATTCTGGCGCTTGCCATCGCGAATCACTTCCAGCTTGGCTTTGCTGCCCGCTTTTAGCGCACCTACCAGATGCGGCAAGTCGGCCGACATGATGATCGGCTGGCCGTTCATGCTCAGGATCACGTCGCCGACCTGCAGGCCACCTTTGGCAGCCGGGCCGTCGTCCTGGATTTGCGCGACCAGCGCACCCGCCGGTTTGTCGAGACCGAAGGATTCTGCGAGGTCCTTGTTCACTTCCTGGATCACCACGCCCAACCAACCGCGGCTCACTTTGCCACCGGCCTTCAGCTGATTGGAGACGTCCATGGCCACATCAATCGGTATCGCGAAGGACACCCCCATAAAACCACCGGAACGGGTGTAGATCTGCGAGTTGATCCCTACCACTTCGCCCGCCAGATTGAACAGCGGACCACCGGAGTTGCCCGGGTTGATCGGCACGTCGGTCTGGATGAACGGCACGTAGTTTTCGTTTGGCAGGCTGCGGCCGATGGCACTGACGATGCCCTGGGTGACGGTATGGTCAAAACCGAACGGCGAACCGATCGCCACTACCCACTGGCCCGCTTTCAGGTCCTGGGATTTGCCCAGTTTAAGCACCGGCAAGTCCTTGCCTTCGATTTTCAGCAAGGCCACGTCGGAACGCGGGTCGGTGCCGACCAGCTTGGCTTTCAACTCACTGCGATCGGCCAGGCGCACGAGGATCTCGTCAGCATCGGCAATCACGTGGTTGTTGGTCAGAATGTAGCCGTCAGGCGAAATGATGAAACCCGAGCCCAGGGACTGCGCTTCACGCTGACCACCGCCACCACCGCGCGGGGTGCGTGGTTGCGGCATGCCGCGCTCGAAGAATTCGCGCAGCATCGGCGGCAGGCCTTCCAGGTCGGGCATCTGCTGGTTCGATACTTTGCGATCCGGCAGTTTCTGCGTGGTACTGATATTCACCACCGCAGGCGAGGCCTGCTCTACCAGTTGGGTAAAGTCAGGCAGCTCGACCGCTTGCGCGGGCACGGCCTGACCCAGCACCAGCACCGTGGCGACTATGGATAGGTAAGACTTCAAACGTGGTATCGACATACAGCTCCCGTTACGACGAGCAGGGTTGAGCGACAGGGTTCAAAAAACGCCGAAAACCGCGACCGACATTTTTTGTACCGCGAACAAACAAGGCCAGGGCCGAGAAGCCCTGACCTATAAAAAACATATAGATTTTTTGCAAGTGAAAATGCTGATCCAGACATTTCATCGTCTCTGCAGGCACCTGGCATGGGCGCAGAGTGAAAGCTCAGGATGAACACTCGATTAACAGCTCACGGTTTGGCTGCGGTCTTTTCACCGCGAACCGACAATGCGATGCGCTCGGCGGTGCCAATCGGGATTTCCCCTACAACCGTCACCATTATCTCGCCGTCCACCGTATTCAGATGGCGGGACACCGCAACCGTAGGCCCAAGCTGAGTGCGGGTCTCAGTTACGCTCGCACCGTCGGTAGATTCCAGAAATACCGAAAAGCGTGCGAGCCCATCGTCGTACATCAAGCTGTCGATGGTGGACTTTGTTTGGGGGTCTTTGCGAGATGTATTCCCAGTCAGCACAAAGCCAGGTGGCAGCCAATCCAGGTGCCACGCGTTGGAGGCGGGCGTTTGCGCTGCCTTGCTTCGAGCAGGCGCAACAGGCGTGCATTCGCTGCCGGGCTGCAAATCACGATCAGTGGGGGCGGCGGACGTATTCAGTCGAACAAACTGAAAGCGCTCCAACAGTTGCCCCTGCTCACTGAGCAGCAACGACTTGAGGGGTAATGCAGTGGCACGATCCAGGTGCAGCTCAAACCCATAGCGGTAATGGTCACGCGGGGTGATGGACACAACCACCGCATTACGACCGGCCACGCGAGATTTGCCGATCACGGCCAGTTCATAGAATTGATTGAGTTTTTGCGGGTCCAGCGAACGTGACGCAGCGTCACGAGAATTCCCCAGGCCGGCCACAAGTGTGCCGCTGACGCACTGGGCATGGCCGTCCACCCGTACGACTTCCTGGGCAGAACCATCGAGCTGCAATAGCCGCTCCCGGACCTGACCGTTCTGGACGAGATGCCAGATGTCGTGGGTGGAAAAACTGCCGTTACGCTCATAGATGAACGTACCTTGAAAGCTTTGCTGCTGCTCTGCACGCCCAAGTCGAGTCAGCCAGTCTTGGGCGTCATCGGCATGGGCGGGTAGTGCAAACCAACTACTGAGCAAAAGCGTAAGGAGCGGTATGGCGCGCATAGGGCTCCTTAACGGTTCAGCGGTTTTCCAGGCTTGCTGCGCGAGCGTATGGCAGGGCACTTTCAGCATTCTTGCCAGCCGCTTCCTGCGCATGTTGGCGCAGGTAGCCGGGTAGACGCTGATCCTGCCAGCCGGATTGCCCCTGAAGCACACCGTTGGCCATAGGGCCGGCGGTATCAGAGCTTTCCTTGTAGCCAGCCAGTACCGCCGGGCCTTTGACTTGCGGACCGGCCATGACCGGTTGCTGAGTCTGCTGGGCCAGTTCGGCACCGGCGATTTCGTCCTGGTTGTACAGACGAACACCGGCCAGTACGGCGACGGTCACCGAAGCAGCGACTGCCAGACGACCCAGGCTACGCCATGGACCACGAGCAGCTTTTGCCGGAACGGCTTCATCGGCCAACGCGGCAGAAACGGCCGCAGCAATATCCAGACGAGGGATTAGAAGATCCTTGTGCATCACCGCCCGAGCGACTTGGTAACGAGACCAGGTATCACGGGTTTGGGCATCATCAAATGCATTGAGCACTCGACGAAGTTCCAGTTCATCCGCTTCGTTATCCATCACTGCGGACAGCGATTCCTGCAGGGCATCACGACTCATGGCGGTTCCTCTCTTGGCTGTCGCCGCTGTCTTTAGTTTTCCTGCAACAACGGTTGCAAGGCTTTGTCGATGGCTTCCCGGGCCCGGAAAATCCGTGACCTTACAGTCCCCACCGGACATTGCATGACGCTCGCAATGTCTTCGTAACTCAGACCATCGAATTCACGTAAAGTTAACGCCGTACGCAAATCTTCTGGCAGTTGCTGAATCGTTCGATGAACGGTTCCTTCAATCTCGTCGCGCAGCAAGGCACGCTCCGGCGACTCGAGATCTTTGAGGCCGTGATCACCATCATAGAATTCAGCATCTTCTGAACTGACATCACTGTCTGGTGGGCGGCGACCGCGAGACACCAGATAGTTCTTCGCCGTGTTGATGGCGATGCGGTACAGCCACGTATAGAACGCACTGTCACCGCGGAAATTGCCCAGTGCACGGTATGCCTTGATAAAGGCTTCCTGTGCAACGTCCTGCGCTTCATGGGTGTCGTGCACAAACCGCACGATCAACCCGAGAATTTTGTGCTGATATTTCAGCACCAACAGATCAAATGCGCGCTTGTCGCCGCGTTGTACGCGCTCGACCAGCTGCTGATCCTCTTCCTGGGTTAGCATGAACACTCCTCGTTGTACTTGAAGGAGGCTTGCATAACTAAACGATCAGGCTTGTAAACATAGACTCGGGCTTTTCGCAAAAGTTCTCCCCCTTCAAGCAAGTTTCCGGCACGCACTGATTTGGCACACACGAAAAACGCAGCTCAGGCAACGCCGGCTGCGCGAATAATCTTGTCGTCGGTCTTCTGACGCGTCCAATGCTCCCGACGGGCCAATAAACTCAACGTTTTCCCAGCTTTCGGGCAACCTGCTATTGAGTCGGGGCTTATGCAAAAAGTTCCCGCTCGTTGACTGGCTGTGTAACCGAAGCTGTGCACCGTAATCTCACAATGCCACGAATGCCTGGCTATTGTGCCGCTCCACCCCTCTATATACTAGTGGCCCGTGTGCCCCTTTGATTCGCCGATCCAGGCGTCCTGCTTGCGCCTCCTCTCCGGATCGCTTTTTGCGGAATCCATTCAATGAGCCAACAGTTTCAACACGATGTCCTGGTGATCGGCAGCGGCGCCGCCGGCTTGAGCCTGGCGCTGACCCTCCCCGGCCACCTGCGCATAGCCGTACTGAGCAAAGGTGACCTGGCCAACGGCTCGACATTCTGGGCCCAAGGCGGCGTCGCGGCCGTGCTGGACGACACCGACACCGTCCAATCCCATGTCGAAGACACCCTCAATGCCGGCGGCGGCCTGTGCAATGAAGACGCTGTGCGCTTTACGGTCGAGCACAGCCGGGAAGCCATCCAATGGTTGATCGACCAGGGCGTACCCTTCACGCGCGATGAGCATGCAGGCAACGACGATGGCGGCTTCGAGTTCCACCTGACCCGCGAAGGCGGCCACAGCCACCGCCGCATCATCCACGCCGCCGACGCCACAGGTGCCGCCATCTTCAAGACGCTGCTCGATCAGGCCCGCCAACGCCCCAATATCGAACTGCTGGAGCAGCGCGTCGCCGTCGACCTGATCACCGAAAAACGCCTGGGCCTTGCCGGCGAGCGCTGCCTCGGCGCCTACGTGCTGAACCGCGCCAGCGGCGAAGTCGACACCTACGGCGCACGCTTCACCATCCTTGCCTCGGGTGGCGCCGCCAAGGTCTACCTCTATACCAGCAACCCCGACGGGGCCTGCGGCGACGGCATCGCCATGGCCTGGCGCTCGGGCTGCCGAGTGGCGAACCTGGAATTCAACCAGTTCCACCCCACGTGCCTGTATCACCCCCAGGCCAAGAGTTTCCTGATCACCGAGGCCTTGCGCGGCGAAGGAGCGCACTTGAAGCTGCCCAACGGCGAACGCTTCATGCAGCGCTTCGACCCACGCGCCGAATTGGCGCCGCGCGATATTGTCGCCCGCGCCATTGACCATGAAATGAAGCGCCTGGGTATCGACTGCGTCTACCTGGACATCAGCCACAAACCGGAAGCCTTCATCAAGGCGCACTTCCCCACCGTCTATGAACGTTGCCTGACCTTCAACATCGACATCACCCAAGGCCCGATCCCGGTGGTGCCTGCCGCGCATTACACCTGCGGCGGCGTGATGGTCGACCAGCACGGCCGCACCGACGTGCCAGGCCTGTACGCCATCGGGGAAACCAGCTTCACCGGCCTGCACGGCGCCAACCGCATGGCCAGCAACTCGCTGCTCGAATGCTTCGTGTACGCGCGTTCGGCGGCGGCGGACATCCTTGAGCAACTGCCGCGCATCCCGGTACCGGCCGCCCTGCCTCGCTGGGATGCCAGCCAGGTGACGGATTCGGACGAAGACGTGATCATCGCGCACAACTGGGACGAGTTGCGGCGGTTCATGTGGGACTACGTGGGGATCGTGCGCACCAACAAGCGCTTGCAGCGGGCACAGCACCGGGTGCGTTTGCTGCTGGATGAAATCGACGAGTTCTACAGCAACTATAAAGTCAGCCGCGACCTGATCGAACTGCGCAACCTGGCTCAAGTCGCCGAGCTGATGATTCGCTCGGCCATGGAGCGCAAGGAAAGCCGTGGCCTGCATTACACCCTGGATTATCCGCAGATGCTGCCCGAGGCCCGCGACACTATTCTGGTGCCAGCCACCTACGGCGACTGAACTTCAAGCGTACGCGCAGGCGCCGGTGCATATCGGCGGTCTGCGAGTCGCGAGGCACACAAAGGGAGCGCACCCACCGCTCACCCTGTACGCGATAGCGCAGCACCACGACCAGCGGCAGCGCCAGGCTGTCGGGCCGTAACTGCACGCTGTGCCATCCACGCCCGGCACTGAACAATTGCCAGCCGTCGTCATCGCGGCGCAGGCCACGAACCGACGAGCGATGAGTCAGCAGAATATGCCGCGGCAGCACCCACGCGGCATGGGCCAGGCACGCCAGCAGGCCAAGGGATGCAAAAGGCAGGTCGACAACCAGGCAGGCGCCCAGCGCGAACAGCTGGGCGAACAGATAAGCCGCCAGCAACAGCCGTGAGGCCTGCCAGCGGCATTCAAAACGGTTACTTGGGCTGGACACGGTCCAGGATCATCCGAACCATGCGCTGCAATTCCGGATCTTGCGATTCGGCGCGCTCCATGAACCAGCCGAACATGTCCTGGTCTTCGCATTCCAGCAGTCGGACGTAAAGGTCGCGATCTACCTGATTGAGCGTTGCATAGACTTCCTTGGTGAACGGCACCAGCAACACGTCCAATTCCAGCATGCCGCGGCGGCTGTGCCAGTAGAGGCGATTGATTTCTACATCTTCGACCATGGAACGCTCCTCAAATAGAGCGCAAGTATACAGGCACGGCGTCAGCGGAACAGTCGGCTTTGGTCGCGCCCCATGGAAACTATGCATTTGCCGGGCGCCCCTCTATGATGCACCCATGACTTTTTGACCTGCGATGACCCATGGCCGACTCTGCTTTTTTCTGCCCCCTGACACACGAAGGCGTTCTTGCCGTCCGCGGCGCTGACGCTGCCAAGTTCCTGCAGGGCCAATTGACCTGCAACCTTAATTACCTGAGTGACACCCAGGCCAGCCTGGGCGCGCGCTGCACGCAAAAAGGCCGCATGCAGTCCAGTTTTCGCATCCTGTTACAAGGTGACGGCGTGCTTCTGGCCATGGCCAGCGAGCTGCTCGAGCCGCAACTGGCGGACCTGAAGAAATACGCGGTGTTCTCCAAATCCAAACTGACCGATGAAAGCGCCGCCTGGGTGCGTTTCGGCCTGGCCAATGCCGATCAGGCTTTATCCGCCCTTGGCCTGGCCTTACCGGTCGAGACCGACAGCGTCGTGCGCACCGACGCACTGATCGCCATCCGTGTATCGCCGGGCCGCGCTGAACTCTGGGCGCCCGCCGAACACGCCGAGCGCCTGCGCGGCCAATTGGCACAAACCCTGCCGCAAGCCGAGCTGAATGAATGGCTGCTGGGCCAGATCCGCGCCGGCATCGGCCAGGTGATGCCGCAAACCCGCGAACTGTTCATCCCGCAGATGCTCAATCTGCAAGCCGTAGGCGGGGTCAGCTTCAAGAAAGGCTGCTACACCGGCCAGGAAATCGTCGCGCGCATGCAGTACCTGGGCAAACTCAAGCGCCGTCTGTACCGCCTGAGCCTGGTTACGGCCCAATTGCCCGAGCCAGGCACCGCACTGTTTGCCCCCAGCCATAACAGTTCGATCGGCGAAGTGGTCATCGCGGCAAACGCTGACCAGTCAATTGAACTTCTCGCTGTGCTGCAAGCCGAAGCTGCCGACAATGGCGACGTACGCTTAGGCAGCCTGGAAGGCCCGGGCCTGCAGTTGCTTGACCTGCCCTATGCGCTGGATCGCGATCGCGAGATCCAGCGTTGATCGCCGCACTTTTTTTGCAACACCCTAGAGAGCATGAATGAACGAGCTGGCGGAAAAAGTCCAACAGGCTTTGGTGAAGGCCATCGACAACGATGACCTGGTTCTGCCGACATTACCGGAGGTGGCCCTGAAGATTCGCCAGGCCGCCGAAGACCCGGAGATCAGCATCAGCCACTTGAGCAAGGTGATCGGTCGCGATACGGCGCTATCGGCGCGCCTGATCAAAGTGGTCAACAGCCCGCTGCTAAGGGCGACTCAGGAAGTCACCGACCTGCACACCGCCATCACGCGGCTTGGCACCAACTACAGCAGCAACCTGGCCATCGGCCTGGTCATGGAGCAGATCTTTCACGCCCGCTCCGAGGTGGTCGAACAGAAAATGCGCGATGTGTGGCGCCGCAGCCTGGAGGTCGCGGGGGTCAGCTATGCCTTGTGTCGCCGGCACAGCCACCTCAAGCCGGACCAGGCAGCCCTGGGCGGGCTGGTGCACCAGATTGGCGTGCTACCGATCCTCACCTACGCCGAAGACCATTACGAGCTGCTGTCCGACCCGGTCAGCCTTAACCACGTAATCGACAGCATCCACCCGATACTGGGCGACAAGTTACTCAGTGGCTGGGATTTCCCGGAAATGCTGGCAAAATTGCCGGGCCAGTACCTGAACCTGGAACGCGACTGCGGCGAGCTCGATTACATCGACCTGGTGCAGATCGCCGTGCTGTTCTGTCACCACAACACCGAACATCCCTTGGGTAAAATCGACATGGCGGGCGTGCCGTCGATGAAAAAACTGCGGGTCGACCCCTGCAGCGAGAAACTGCAGCTTGAGCTTGAGGAAGCGCGTTCGATGTTCTATTGATCGCCGGCGATAAAGCTCACTCGCACTTTCAAGCCCGCCGACGCGCCATCATGCAGGCTGATCTGCGCCAGATGCGCACGGCAGATCTCCCCGACAATCGCCAGCCCCAGGCCCGACCCCATACCCTGCTGGCTGCGCCGATAGAACCGCTCGAACACCCGGTCCCGCTCTTCGAGTGGGATACCCGGGCCATCGTCTTCGACCTCCAGCACCGCCGGCGCCGTCACCCGTAGAATCACGTTGCCACCCGGTGGCGTGTGAGCCAGTGCGTTATCCACCAGGTTACTCAGCAACTCGTTGAGCAGCGTCGGTTCGCCGCGCAGCCACACCGGTTCGTCCGCCTCCAGCGCCAGGGCCACGCCGCGCGCATGGGCCAGCGGCGCCATGGCCATGCCCAGCTCCCGGGCCAGTTGACTGAGGTCGAGCAGTTGCGCGCCGCCTTCGGCAATGGCCCTGGCACCGTTTTCGATGCGCGCCAGGGACAGCAACTGATTGGCCAGGTGAGTGAGACGGTCGGTGCCCTTGGCCGCGGTTTCCAGGGTGCTGCGCCACGTGGCCGGCTCTTCGGCGCGCAGGCCCAGTTCCAGGCGGGCCTTGAGCGCGGCCAGCGGCGTGCGCAACTCGTGGGCGGCGTCGGCAATGAACTGGGCCTGGCGTTCGAACTGGCCGCGCAGGCGCTCGGTGAAATGATTGAGTGAACGCACCAGCGGGCCGAACTCATCCTGCACCTCCACCAGCGGCAAGGGCCGCAGATCGTCGGGCTGGCGCTCCTCCACCGCCGTGCGCAGGCGCTCCAGCGGGCGCAGCGCCGCGCTCACGGCAAACCACACCAGCAACAGTGCACCAATGGCAAGCATGCCCAGACGCAACAAAGTGTCGGCCATCAAACTGCGCGCCATGGATACACGGGCTTCGTCGGTTTCCGCCACACGTACCTCCGCCATGCCGTTCATGTTCGGCTCGGAGACCGCCTTGAGCAGGCTCACCACACGCACGGGCTGGCCCTGATACACGGCGTCGTAGAACCGCGCCAAGGCCGGGTAATCGTCAGTGCGCGGGGTGCCGGGCGGTGGACCGGGCAGGTTTTCGTAACCCGATATGAGCTTCTGGTGGATGTCGTTGACCTGGTAATAAATACGCCCGGCACTGTCGTAGGCAAAGGTGTCCAGGGCCACATAGGGCACGTTGGCGCTGAGCGTGCCGTCCACCTGGGTCAAGCCGGCGGCAATGGTGCGCGCCGAAGCCAGCAGCGTGCGGTCGTAGGCGGTGTCGGCGGCTTCGCGACCATTCCAGTAGGCGCTCATGCCACTGGCGAGCATCAGCAGTACCAGCAACAGCGCCAGGTTCCACAGCAGGCGCCAGCGCAGGCTGCTGGGCTTATGCATCGCGGGCTTCCAGCAGATAGCCGAGGCCACGGAAGGTGACAATGGCGATGGGCTGGCCGTCGAGTTTCTTGCGCAGGCGGTGCACGTAGATTTCGATGGCGTCCGGGCTGGCTTCTTCGTCGAGACCGAACACCTGGGAGGCCAGTTGCTCCTTGCTCATCACTCGACCAGGCCGGGCAATGAGCGCCTCGAGCACGGCTTGCTCACGGGAGGTCAGCGTCATCAATTCGCCACCGACCGTAAAACGCCGCGTGTCGAGGTCGTAAACCAGCACGCCGCACGCCTGCTGGCGCTCGCCGCCCAACACGCTGCGCCGTAGCAGCGCCTTGACCCGTGCCTCCAGCTCGGTCAGTTCAAACGGTTTGGCCAGGTAATCGTCGGCGCCCAGGTTCAAGCCATGCACACGGTCCTTCACATCGCTGCGGGCCGTCAGCATCAACACCGGCACGTTTTTTCCACGGGCGCGCAGGCGTGCCAGCACTTCGAAACCATCCATGCGCGGCAGCCCCACATCAAGAATCACGGCCGCGTATTCCTCGCTGCTCAAGGCCAGGTCCGCGGCCACCCCATCATGCAGCACGTCGACGGTCAACCCCGTGCTCTTGAGCGCTTGGGCGACACTTTCGGCGAGTTGCAAATGGTCTTCAACCAGGAGGACGCGCATGGATTTCTACCTTATTCGGGGTGGTCGGCGCCACGCTTTGCGAGGCAGTTTACAGGCGCCGACTGGCCTGTGAAGCCCGAAAACAGTGAAAGGTAGTTGAAAGGCTGCTGAAAGCTTCGCCGTTTAGCATCGGGCGACGGCAGGTTACGCCTGCCAGGCTATTGAGCGATAGCACCCGAAAAACGCCTCGAAGCGTTTTCGCCAAATAAGAACAATAAATGGAGACACACATGACGTTCCCCCTACGTAAGCTCGCCCTCGCCGCCGGCTGCATGCTGTTCGCCGGCCACCTGCTGGCCACCGACGAACCCAAGCGCCCCGAATGCATCGCCCCGGCCTCCCCTGGTGGCGGTTTCGATTTGACCTGCAAACTGGCGCAAAGCGCATTGGTCAACCAGAAACTGTTGAGCAAGCCGATGCGCGTGACCTACATGCCGGGCGGCGTGGGCGCGGTGGCCTACAACGCCGTGGTCGCCCAGCGCCCTGCGGATGCGGGCACCCTGGTGGCCTGGTCCAGCGGTTCGTTGCTGAACCTGGCCCAGGGCAAGTTCGGTCGTTTCGATGAAAGCGCCGTGCGCTGGCTCGCCGCAGTAGGCACCAGTTACGGTGCCATCGCGGTGAAAAGTGATTCGCCCTACAAGACCCTCGACGATCTCGTAAAAGCCTTGAAGAAAGATCCAGGCAGCGTGGTGATCGGTTCCGGCGGCACGGTCGGCAGCCAGGACTGGATGCAAACCGCCCTGATCGCCAAGGCGGCCGGGATCAACCCGCGCGAGCTGCGTTACGTCGCGCTGGAAGGCGGCGGCGAAATCGCTACCGCGTTGCTCGGCGGTCACATTCAGGTAGGCAGTACCGACATCTCCGACTCCATGCCACACATCCTCAGCGGCGACATGCGCCTGCTGGCGGTGTTCTCCGAAAAGCGCCTGGACGAGCCGGAAATGAAAGACATCCCGACCGCCAAGGAGCAAGGCTACGACATCGTCTGGCCGGTGGTGCGCGGTTTCTACCTCGGGCCAAAAGTCAGCGATGCCGATTACGCCTGGTGGAAAGACGCCTTCGACAAGCTGCTGGCCTCCGACGAGTTCGCCAAGCTGCGCGATCAGCGCGAGCTGTTCCCGTTCGCCATGACCGGCCCGGAGCTGGACACCTATGTGAAGAAACAGGTGGCTGACTACAAAGTGCTGGCCAAAGAGTTCGGCCTGATCCAGTAAACGCACCCTCTTTTGTGTAATGCCCCTGTAGGAGCGAGCTTGCTCGCGAAGAACCCAAGGACATCCACGTGCGTCCAGACAGCACGCGTTATCGTTGACGTTTTTCGCGAGCAAGCTCGCTCCTACAAGAGGGGCCTTGGAGTTTTCTATGCTCTTACAACGCATTTTTGCCGCCGTGCTGTTGCTGGCCTGCGCCGGCCTCGCCCTGATGGCCTGGCCGTATCAGGCAGCCTTTTCCTACGAGCCGGTCGGGCCACGCGCCTTCCCGCTGCTGATGCTCGGGCTGATGAGCCTGGCGCTGGTCTATATGCTGATTCGCCCGCAAGCGACCCAACACACCGAAGAAGAACCGGCGCTGGACCGCGACACCCTGGTCAAGATCGGCGTGTGCGTCGCGCTGTTGATCGTGTTCGCCGCCACCTTCGAACCCCTGGGTTTCATCCTCAGCAGCCTGCTGATCGGCATCCCTATGGCACGCCTGTATGGCGGCCGCTGGCTGCCCAGCGTGGTGATCGTCGGCCTGATGGCCATTGGTCTATATCTGCTGTTCGATAAAGTCATGGATGTGCCGCTGCCCCTTGGCCTGCTCGACGTTCTGGAGAACTGACATGGATACTTTCGGCTATTTGGGCCAGGGCTTCGGCGTTGCACTGTCCCCTTACAACCTGATCACCGCGTTGTGCGGCACCTTGATCGGCACCGTGGTCGGCCTGTTGCCGGGCCTGGGGCCGATCAACGGCGTGGCGCTGTTGATCCCCATCGCCTTCGCCCTCGGCCTGCCACCGGAGTCGGCGTTGATCCTGCTGGCCGCCGTGTACCTGGGCTGCGAATACGGCGGCCGTATCAGCTCGATCCTGCTCAATATTCCGGGCGAAGCCTCCACCGTGATGACTACCCTGGACGGCTACCCGATGGCCCGCAAAGGCCTGGCCGGCGTGGCGCTGTCGTTGTCGGCCTGGAGTTCGTTCATCGGTGCCTTTATCGCCACCTGCGGCATGGTGCTGTTCGCCCCGCTGCTGGCCAAATGGGCGATTGCCTTCGGCCCGGCGGAATATTTCGTGCTGATGGTGTTTGCGATTGTGTGCCTGGGCGGCATGGCCGGTGACAAGCCGCTGAAAACCTTTGTAGCGGCGCTGATCGGCCTGTTCCTCTCGGCCGTGGGCATTGACGCCAACAGCGGCGTGTACCGCTTTACCGGCGACAACATCCACCTCACCGATGGCATTCAGTTCGTGGTGCTGGTGCTGGGCCTGTTCTCCATCAGCGAAATCCTGTTGCTGCTGGAAAAAACCCACCGCGGCCAGGAAGCGGTCAAGGCCACCGGGCGCATGATGTTCAACCTCAAGGAAGCCGGTGCGGTGTTCGTGGTCAACATCCGCTGCGGCTTGCTCGGTTTCATCATGGGCGTGTTGCCGGGTGCCGGTGCGACCCTGGCATCCGCCGTCGCCTACATGACCGAAAAACGCCTGGCCGGTGCCAGCGGCAAATTCGGCCAGGGCGACATGCGTGGCCTGGCCGCCCCGGAAACCGCGATCGGCGCCTCTGCCTGCGGCGCCCTGGTGCCGATGCTGACCCTGGGCGTGCCCGGTTCGGGCACCACGGCCGTGATGATCGGCGCCCTGTCGCTGTACAACATCACCCCAGGGCCGCTGTTGTTCCAGCAGCAACCGGATATTGTCTGGGGCCTGATCGCGTCGTTGTTCATCGCCAACATCATGCTGGTGATCCTCAACATCCCGATGATCCGTATCTTCACCCGTATTCTCGCCGTGCCGAACTGGGCACTGGTGCCGGTGATCGCCATCATCACCGCGATCGGTGTCTACGCGGTTCACGCCACCACGTTCGACCTGTTCCTGATGGTCGGGATCGGCATCTTCGGCTACATCCTGCGCAAGCTCGACTTCCCCCTATCGCCGGTATTGCTGGGCTTTATCCTCGGCGGCCTGATGGAACAGAATCTGCGCCGGGCGCTGTCGATCTCCAACGGTGCGCTGGACATCCTCTGGTCGAGCCCGATCACCTTTGGTGTCTGGGTACTGACTGCGCTGATGCTGCTGTTCCCACTGGTGCGCATCTACCGCAAACGTGCCCTGCAGCGTCGTGCCCTGGCCGATGTCTGAGGTCACCTTCAAACATTGGTGGGGAACACCGCTGGTCGGCCTGGCCGGCGGTTACCTGGCCAGCCTTGTCGGCTGGCCTCTGCCTTATATGGTCGGCTCGTTGCTGGCAATCATCCTGGTGCGCTGCCTGACACCGTGGCAGTTGGCGGAAATCCCCGGCGGGCGCAAATGCGGCCAATGGGTGGTGGGTATCGGCATCGGCCTGCACTTCACACCGGTGGTGATCGAGCAAGTGATGAGCCACTTCGGGCTGATCTTCTTCGGCGCGCTGGTCACCAGCCTGTCGAGTGCGGTCGGCGTGTGGCTGATGCGCCGCAGTGGCGAAGATCGCGCCACCGCGTTTTTTTCGAGCATGCCGGGCGGGTCCGGCGAGATGGTCAACCTCGGTGCGCGCAACGGTGCGGTGCTCAGCCGTGTTGCAGCCGGCCAGAGTTTGCGCGTGTTGCTGGTGGTGTTGTGTGTACCGGCGATTTTCAAGTATGTGTTGGGCGGCGGCACGCCGCAGTTTCATCCGGCACCGGTGAGCTGGCCTTGGTTGTTGATGCTGTTTCCGATCGGCGCGCTGGTAGCCTGGGGCTGGCAGCGCTTGCGTCAGCCGAACCCCTGGTTGTTCGGGCCATTGCTGGTGAGTGGAACAGCCAGTGTGGTGTTTGACCTGCATATCGGGCTGCCCGATGGAGGTAGCCAGATCGGCCAATGGCTGATCGGCAGCGGTTTGGGCTGTCACTTCAACCGTCAGTTTTTTCGCCGGGCGCCGTCGTTCATGGCCCGTACTTTGATCGGCACGGTCTTGACCATGGCACTGGCGACATTGGCGGCCGTGGGCCTGAGTGCACTGACGCACCTGGATCTGCGCTCGCTGACCCTGGGCATGATGCCCGGCGGCATTGCCGAGATGAGCCTTACCGCCGAAACGCTGCAGTTATCCGTTCCCCTGGTAACGGCCATGCAGGTGATGCGGCTGCTGTTCGTGCTGTTCCTGGCCGAGCCGCTCTTCCGGCACTGGAACCGCCAACCCTGACACTCCGCTGTGAGAATGGCCCGCACCTGGGCCGTTACCGTTGGTCGGTACTGTCAACTCTCACAGCTGGTTGCGCCTCTCATCGCGAGTTACACCTCTTCGCAGCTACGGCCACTCCGAAATGGCCGTAGACATCGCGTGTCTCACTGACTGAAGAGGGTATCACCATGGCTAACAATGAAGAGTCTTCACCATCCGGCCAACACCTGACCGAGCATTCAGAGCAGCAATCACTGTCCGCCCCGCCCTCTTCCACGCAGGAGGAAAGAAAAAAGACACCGTCTGCACGGCGGTCCCACATCGACACGCGTTATCTGGTCCCCCCGCCCTCCGAGGCCACCTTGAATTCGATAAAAGCTGGCGAAAGGGTGCCGCTCTCAGACCTGACACTGTACATACCAGCACGCACCTCAGGTGTGCAGGGTGTTGACGCAGGTATCAACCGCATCGCGGTCATGTCGCAGGAGGAAGGGTTGCTGATCGCCCTATTGCCCTTTCTGGAGGCGGCCGAACTGGACGATGTGGAATGTTATTGGGGAACGCTGGATAAGCCCGTTGCGCATACGATCATCCAGAAGCAACACCTTGACGGCCACCAATTGATAGTCCTGTTCGTACCACAGTCGGTGATCTCCGATGGTTTGGTTTCCGCTTACATTAAAGTGACACGTCTCGGCCAAGCCGTCGGAGAAACAAGAAAAACCTTACTTAAGGTCGATACACGCCAGCCCGGCGGGGAAAACCCGGCCAGCCCTTACCCTGTAAACCCGAACCTGCGCAAGCCGGTCATTGACCCGAAGTATCTGCAAGACGGCATCACCGGGACGGACATCAGCAATGGCAAGTGCATAGCCATCGGAATTCCTTCCTACCCCGCCGACACTTCGTTGCCCCCGCCCACTCATCGGGCAGTACGTGATGTTATTCACCTGAAAATCGGTGACTTCACCATCAAGCGCACTGTACTGCCGGAAGAGGTTGGAACCTATCAAGACATCGTCATTGAAGTGTGCCAGAGCGATTGGCAAAGCATCGGCAACGGTTCTCACGCTTGCTTGTTCAGCGTGGAAGATGAAGTTGGCAACCCTTCCGACGGTTGGTCGGAGGCCGAATACCTCCCAGTCTACCTGGACGATGAGTCAAAATACTTGTTGCCGGCTTGCCACTTCCTGGAGGCTGACGAAGACGGCAAACTCGACCTGAGCAAGGTGACCGGCCCGACAGTGACGATCCTCGTTTTGATCGAACCTCGCAACTATGCCATTAACGACGTGATCAGGGTACGCCTCAGCGGCACGGCGGCTGGGTTACCGGTGAGGAAAATCTACAGTTCAGACCCGCTGCAATCCACTACATCGCGACTGCTTAGAATTCCATGCCCGGTGATCGACCTGGAGCCTCTCACTGGCGGTCGTAGTTTCCTTCAATATGAACGAATCCGTTACAACGAGCCGAATCTAGGCTCCTTTATCACGGAAGTCTACGTGACCGGCGCCGCCTCCGGAGGCCTTCGCGCGCCCAAAGTGCGGGAGGCCGTCAACGGACAAATTCCTGATGATCTAACCCAAGTGCATGTCGACATTGAAGTTCACGGTTTCAGTTACTACGACCAAATCGAACTCCATGTGCTGGGCAAGTCCCCTGGGCACAATTACTACGACAATACGCTCGACAAAGTCGGCTCCGGTCAAGTCTCATTTGAGCTTATCCGGGGACTGGGCGTGCCTGTTGCCCTGCTCACGGGTGGCACCCTGGAAATCTGGTATTTCACGATAACTGCCGAGGGTAAGCATCGTTCTCCGATAACAACGGTTCATATTAATGCGCGATATGCCGCACTGCCCGCGCCGGAAGTCGACGAGGCTCCGCCGCCCGATTACGAGTTTGACGTAGAGACGTCCGAACGGGCCAACATTTGGGTCCGCGCCAACCCCGATATCAAAGACGGAGATACCGTCATCTTGTATGCAAGAGGTGACGCGCCTGGAGGAACCCCACCCACACAAAGATTCCCAATCGACCTCTTCTGGGAAGGCCGGGACGTGCCATTCAAGGTGGACATTGACTACATCAAACCCAATAAACAGATGGATATTTCCTACGAGCGTGTACGGCCATTCGCTGCAACGCGCCCTTCGCAAATCGTCCCCATGAAAATCATCGCCGCGCATGATCTCCCCGCGCCGTTGGTTTATAAAAGCACGCAGTTGGACGACGAAAACGCTACGATTGATCCGAAAATTGCCGACAGCACGCCAAATGTGACCGTTCAGGTGCAGTTCGCAATGTCTGAAAGGGATCTTATTAAACTCGAGTTGACAGGCAGGCCCGGTATCGCCCTGCCGACCATTGAGCCTCAATACGGCAACCCGCGCGTGGGCTATGTGCTATTTGAGTTTCCCAACTGGGTACTGGCCTACCACCTCGCCAGCGTTCTGCGTATTCAGTACCACGTGACAAACAACGGCGCCACCAGGGACTCAAGGGTGCTGAACCTTAGCGTCCTGGGCTTCGATGAGATACCGGGCGGCAATCCGCTGCCGCAGCCGATACTCAACAGCTTGAAACCTGGCTCGGTCCTGGACCTCAATACAGTCAGCACCAACTATTGCTGGGTGGATCTGGCAAGATGGCTGCTCAGCAGGAAGGACCAACCGATCTGGCTCAAATGCCACAGCACTGATGCATCAAAACCGTTAACGCTGCTTAACGGCGATCTCATCACTCAGGAGCAGGCCGAACACGGTATAGTTCGCGAGCCGGCGGAGCTCGGTTGGTTCACTGCGCTTCCCGATGGCAGCACGGTTAAGGTGACGGCCGCAGTGGGGTACACCGACAGTCCTGTTGAAGCGAACGCGACGCTCTTTCCGTCGAGTACTTACTTCATCAAAGCGCTGCGCCTCTCTGATTTCACGGATTTTGAAGTGTTCTTCTGGAATGGTTGGGCCAATTTGATCAACGGGCTTGGCGAGATCAGGAACTTCAATAACAATAATTACTGGCATGCAAGGCTCAATGGCGGTAGCCCTATCATGCCGGGCGTGATTAAAACCTTTTTTATAAAAAGTGCTAGAACCTACCGTATCAGTTTCAAAATGAAAGTTGACTTGTCTCCTTATCAACCCCAGGCGTTCGTTGAGTTTGGTAGTCAGTCAAAAAGCTTCGTCTATGTTCACGAGGGTAACTGGTACACCTACCAGCTGGACTTTGCGTTGCCGGCCGGGGCTCCGTCTCAATACTTGCCGCTGCGTATTTCCTTCAAAAGCACGCTGTCACCGGCGAATTTTTCACTGGATGATATTTTGGTGGCAGAACTTCCCTAGCTCCATCTTCAGAGATGACGCCGGTGGCGTTAGTGCGCGTAACGGTTTCGGACGTTATTCGGCACGTACTTCAACACCATCCGGCGCTCTATTCCACGTATAAAAAAGCCTCTCGACCGTACGGAAGAGAGGCGTATTAATACATCATTTATTTTTCGCACTTCCTTGTGACCGGATTAAACTCCTGTCCGGTTGGACATTGATCCGCAACCTTTATATAACGATCGATACTGGGGTAGTAAAGACACCTGTACCACCAGCCAGGCGATACGCTTCTGAAGTAGCCAATACTCGTGCAGGGTGGATCCAGATTTGGATAACCGTCACCCAACACTACCTCTCCAGAGTGACTGGAACACGCAGCGAGCAGCACGGCCATCCCAGCCGCCACTAGCGCCTTAGGTACAGCCCGCATCATTTTCTTCTTGAACGAATAACCCATGGGGATCTCCTTATATAAAAGAATGCCCACTCAGTTAGCGTCAAAAAAAAATAACCGCCTACTGTCAAACCTGACAGGTTTTAAACTTGACCGACGAACGGAAGCACCTCCTTCCCTATGAAGGAGGCGCCCGCCCAAGTTACCCGCGCGACTTAGAATGCGTAGCGCAACCCGACATTGATCCCCAACGGTTGCTTGATATTCTTGCCCACGCTGCGTTCCACGTCCGCATGCACGCTCAACTCCTGGGAGACCGACATCGCTACACCCGCGCCGAGTTTCAGCCGTGAGCCCGACAAATCGTTGTTGAACGCGTTGTCGTTGACGAACACTTTGTTGCTCTGGTCGAACTCATGACTGACGGCGGCCTTCAAGTAAGGCTGCAGGATGCCACCGCTGTCGAGTTGGATGTTATTGCCAGCAGTGACCCCCACTTCACCAATGACCGAACTTGAACGGTCACCCTTGGCTTTCAGACCGTTGTCCAGCGTGTAACTCTGGGCCTGAGTGATTACCGCCGACAATTGGCCATAGGGCTCCACGAAGTAACCGTCATCCAGCGTGATATGCCGACCGAATTCCGCCGAGGCGCCGGTGGCATTCTGGGTGTAGTTGCCTTTGCTCTTCTTGCCGTCGCTCATGGCGACATTGGATTCATTGTGCAAGCGGTTGAACTTGAGCACGCCGTCGAAGTAAAAGCCGCTCTCGCTGTCCAGCCAGGTTGCATAGCCACCCATGTAGTAACTGTTGATGGTCGCTTTGCTGCCCAGGTTAAGGTCCAGGTCCGATTGACTGTGCCCGGCCATCACGCCGATCAACCACTGCCCGTCGCCGGCCTCCAGCGGCGCATCCGCGCCCAGGGTGAAACCGCGCTGGCTCTGGTTATAACCCAGGCCTGTCTTGTCGTTGGACACTTCATATTTGTTGCCATAGGCGCGCGTCCACAAGCCGGCGCTCTGACCACCATTGAAACGCAGTTCACCCATGCGCGTGCGCAAGGTGGTCATTTCACCCAACAACACACTCGGCGCCGCGTTGAACAGCGCCAACACGGAGTTGGTGCTCGGGCTGATGACTTTGTTCTCCGGGTCGAGGTACCAGTCATGGTTTTGATTGTCGGACACCAGGTCATACGAATACGTACCGAGGTCGACCCGCCCGCCCACCAGGCTGAAGTTCGCCACGCCGTCGGCGGTGTGCACCATCTGCAGGCGCTCGGACAGCGGGTCAGCCCCCGTGCTCGCGATCAGCAGCTGATGGTCACCGGCAGAAGTGCCGGTTACATTCAGGAAGTCACCGGTCATCTGGCCAAAATCGGCCTTCATGATGAACGTACCGCCCGTGCCGGACAGGTTGCCCACATCCAACTTATAGAAGGCCCCCGAATCGCCGAACTTGACGTTACCGCCATTCATCGACAACGCGTTGAGCGCCTGCTGCCCGTCGACCATCACCCAGGTGGCATCGCTGTTGACCGACAGTTTATCGACATTGTCCAGACGCCCGGTCAGCACTGAGCCGTTGTTCAGACCAACGCTTGCGGTACCACCGCTGTTGATGATATCGCCATTCATGAAAGCGGCATCCATCTTCAAATCCAGGGCGCCGTCTTTGCCAACCTGAATGTTACCGCTCAGGGCACTGTTGAACACATTCACATCGGCCGCACCACCATGGTCGATTTCGAGCATGTTGCCGTTGCCGCCGTTCAGGGTGGTGCCATCGTTGATATTGATCCGGGTGCCGCCGGGGTAGTCCACCAGGATGGCGGCGCCTGTGCCGCCCACCACCTCGGTCTGGTTGAGGTTCAGCACCGAGGGGTTATCCACCGTAGGCAAGCGATACGCCACAATCCCGTTGGTGCCGCCGTATATGCGGCCGCCCTGGGTGATGAGTTGTCCGTCGTAAGCTCTCAAGCCGGCTTTTTCACCACTGACCTGGGTGTTGTTCAAGGCCAGCGTGCTCGAGCCACTGAGCACGATGCCATCTGTGCCGCCGGATATCGTGCTGTCGAACACCTCCACCGTCGAGCCACGATTCGATTGGGTGCCGACAATCATGCCTTCGGCCCCACCGCTGGATACGGAAGCATCGCGCAGCGTGCCCTTGCTGCCGTAAAGCGCCACGCCGACTTCCTTGCCTGCGGTATTTTTGACCGTGCCGCCATTCATGGTGAACGTGGAATCATGCGCCTGGACGCCCACAATCCTCGCCCCGTTGGACGTCAGGGTCGCCTCTTTGACAACGTACCGATCGTCCTGCGAGGCCCCGTCTATCACCACGTTCTGGCCTGGGTAGATGTTCAGTGCGTTGGCCTGTGTGGCCACGAATGTCATGGGCATCACAGCCAATACTTTGATAGCCAGCGATAAGCGAGAAAGACAAAATGTTGTTTCAGTAGTCATGGTAAGTACCTCTAGTCGGTGACTGAACAAGCCAAGCGATTTAAGGACCATCGACTCAGGCTTTCAGAAGCGGCAAGGGTACGTACAAGAAGGATAGGTTCATGTAGGCATAGTCCCAGTGATCGTAGGACTAATCCTAAATATGCGTAGGTAGCAAGTTTATTGCGGATAGGTATTTACAACGAGCGAAGGATACGAACCGTCAATACTGCCACTGCCAATGACGGTTCGTACCTTGATGCACTTAAGGCGTAGCGGGCGGGGCGCCGCAAACGGTGTTATCGGCATTGCGCCGGCTTACATAAAGCACTGTCGTGGGCGACTTGCCCTGTGTCACGCCGTCGGCCTTGAGTACTGTGTAAAAGAATTCAACACGGCCCAAAATCGCCGGCTGCACATAGGTGGCGAAGTCCACGAGGAAACTCTCCCCACCGCCGGGCAGGCTATGATCATTTGCCACCACAATCGGGGGCAGTATTTCCGCTTCGACGAGCTTGTTGGTGGACGTTAACCCCTCTCCGTACAGGGTCCAGAAGCGCCTGATCGTGTCACCCTGTTTCAAGTTGACCCGGTCCACGATGCTCGTATCGATACCCAGTTCAACAGACTGCTTGCAACTGATCGAGCGAAGCCCGCCGCCTGCGTCTACAGACTTGGGGAACTGTGGCGGCGTCAAATTCTGCAGCTCGCTGGCAAATACATCGACCAGCGTAGACTGGGAGGTGTCCACGTTGGCGTTCACCCCATTCGTCAGGCTGTACCAAACCTTCTTGTCCAGTTCGTTTCCGCCGGCTGCGATGACGGCCGCCGTAATAATGACGGCGAATGTCCCCGAGTCCAGGTCAGCCTGAGTCACGGCACGTGGGGAGGGGTAAATCGGTGTCCCTCCCCAGTAGAACTGAAGCAGGTGTCCCACGGCCGCGCCCGTATACACATCAAACTCAGCCGTCGCATTGCCGGTGTCACCCGGGCCGATTTCATTGACAAGCCCCTCGCTGGACGTCACGGTGACCAACGGCAGGTAATCCCTGACCGGGCCCGGATCGTCTGGGTCCCCAGCGGCGGAGCTGAAGTCCGCGGCCACCGCGATCGTGTTGGACCACGCTGAAGGGTTGCCCTCCTCTACCACACGGTAACGAAGACTGGCGGTGCCCGGCCCGCTGATTCCATAGATCGCGAAGAGAATGAGCCAGGGAATTTCGATTTTCGCTGGGTCAGTGGGGGTAGGCTCGGTAAGCAATGTGTGAGGAAATATCTGAGTACTGAGCGCACTCACCAGCTCGATTTGCACGATCTGGCCGGATCTGAAATTGTCATAGCCGAAAAGATGCACTTCTGCCAATTTCAATTGTGCGTCCCGAAGATCCAACGGCGCCGCCGGTACCGCTGGATCGCTCAAGTTCTCCGGTTGCGGCGTCAATATATATTCAACTTCTCTGAGTTTTGGCGGATAAATGGTTGAGTTTTTGGAATAGTCAAAGTAACGATACGCCATACGATCCACGCGTGTACCGCCATCGACAACTTCGTCCTTGGTCAGAGAAAACTCGATCGGCGATGTATCAAGCGGCAAGTTTGTTATTATTTTTATCGGATCAGCATCCGTATAGGTCTTGTAGATGTGAAGTGTATCGAGCGGACGCGCAATCAAGCGTCCAGGCACACTGCAGGTCAGCTTATCGCCATTGGCTGCCAGGGAACTCAGCGTGACCTTCCCGTCCTCCGCACCCGCGACCAAGGTAATAGCGTCCAACAAAATACCGCCGGCAGGGCCCACCGTATCGACGTTCACCGGAGTAGTGCCGGAGGGCTCACTACCACCAGACCCCAAAAAAACCTCATAGGTTAAGCGATACTCCCCGTGGTTGGCTATATCATCGCCTTTGATGTTCGTTTCATAGGGCCACGTCAGGCTTGACAATGGTTTGGAGAAATCATGACGGTTTCCGTAAGTCACGCCATTAAGGAAGAGCTGTAACGTATCCGGGTTAGTACCGGGAATAGGAAATGTATCGTCCCACATAGTAATTTTGAGATTTGCCCCTTCCGTTTGCGCGACGATAGTTTCCATCAGGTTAGGCGGCAGACCCGACTCGGGGGGCAGGGCATTGGTGACTACAATGTCGGCCACCGCTCGCGGCGCGTGAGGCGCAAGCCCTTGAGGCACAGGCTGTGCCAATGGACCGTTACTTGGATTACAGTTAGCCCCCGTAGCACTCGACCTGCTTTTTTTATCGATTGAAGCGGGTTGTGTATTGTTCGACTTAGCCATTGCTACATACTCCTTTGAGTAAGAGACGCTTTGCATTTATCGCCAGCCGCACGAGACGATTGACCGTTTGATTAAACCCCCTTTTTCCCCACTGCACAGCCTGTCAAACTTGACAGCTGCGTACTCGCACAAAATGTGTTTCTAACTAACAGCATGGCGTGGGTGTTTTTTAATAGCCTACTTACGCAAAAACCAGCGCCGTTGATGCTATTTAATCTAAATCCGTCGCAGTCGATCTTTATCAGACAAAAAAAGGGGCTTTCGCCCCTCTTAACAAGCACCAACATTTATTCACTGCCGTCATGCGGCCCCAGGCAAGTTCCGCCGCCGCTTATTTTCAAATCGATATAGATAAGTTTTCTGGACGACAAGCCGGTGTCGCCCGTTCTCTTGAACAACCGGTACTGTACGACCGCCGAGCCAAAGCCCGGTACCAATCCCGGCGCGGTGATCAAGTCGAAGGGCAGAATGCGAATTTGCGCATAGCCCCTGTCGTAATCATCGCTGGTCAGTTCATACTCAAAAAATACCTCAGTGCCTCGGAACGGTTCACCGCTGCCGTCATTCGTCGGATAACTCGCCCAATATAAATGCACGCAGTCAAACGGCTCGAAATGGATCGCATGCCAGGGTATGCCAATGTAGACGCCCTCATAAGGTGCCGGGCTGGTCCCGCACGCGATAAAGCCCAGTTCGCTGTCATTGAGTAATAACGGGCTTTTCAAACCGGTCAGCGTATCAAGACGCACCCGCACCGAGGCAGAGGGACTGCGCTGCCTGTTTATCCCGTTATCTGTCCAGTAATAGACTTCGGCCAAGGCAATGGAGGATGCCACTGCCCACGATACCCATAAGATGATCAATTGCCCGGCCCTATCGCCCGGCTGCACGTCGTAGACCGCGACGATTTGGTCATCGGTGTTCCAGCACAGCTCCAGGCGTTCGCCAACCTTGGGGTTTACAAATAAAAGCACTTCCACGGGCACGGGCCCCGGACTGTCAGCGGAGGTCAGTATATTGTCGCCCGTCACGCCTTTCACAATCGGAAGGGCCAACTTGCGATTGATCGGATCAGGCCCGCTCGGGTCAGGGCCGGCCACCCTTAAATCGACTTCATAGAAGCTGTCCGGTGAATCCTTTGAGGCAGTACCTCGCCTATATACATAGCGCACACGCAATGGATAACGTGTAGAAAACCCACCCGCCGCAACAATGGCCCAGGCCACGCTCGCGCGAATCGGCCACGTCTGCACCTCGCCGATCAGCTGGATGTCGAGCGCATGCGTATTCCAGAAGGGATGAATTTCATCCTCCGCTTCTGCTTCATCTATACGCGTGATGGTGACCGCCAACCACCGCCTGACATCGTCCAGCGTAACCACACCGTCCAGCTCAGCCGACTCGATAAAGGGCCGTGGCAAGTCCGGCAAAACAACCGGGGAGGCATAGAGCTCGATCGGGTCGGAAAACTGGCCGACGTTACCTCCCCGGTCTTCAAGCCTGCAGGAAGCGAACCTTTTACCCCGGCCACTGGCACGCACGTGCGCCTCAGGAATGAGGCCCCGGATGGGCGCGCCCAGAACGTGCTCTCTCGTAATGAAAAGAGTGCCCGCCAAACCCACGTTCTGCAGGTCTGCATAGTAGTACGGGACCTCATCCCCAATGCGCATATCGAACCAACGCGCCAGCTCGAAAGGCAAGCCAGCGTGCCTGACCAGATAGTCATCGGTAAGCTCGTAGCGAGCCTCTTCATCAACCTGCAACTCTGGGGCGGGGTTGCCACCATTGGGCGGGGTTTTATCGACGTTTATCAAGGTCGGAAATGAGTCGGTCGGGCCGATTAAACGGGCGCTGACCCTGTAGATAAGCCGGCTGATACCGCCGTT
The DNA here is from genome assembly GCF_001439815.1 of Pseudomonas orientalis. Lineage (GTDB taxonomy): Bacteria > Pseudomonadota > Gammaproteobacteria > Pseudomonadales > Pseudomonadaceae > Aquipseudomonas > Aquipseudomonas orientalis. The sequence continues at coordinate 440,746 of NZ_JYLM01000003.1, forward strand.
CGACAGAATCGACGCAGGCAGATACTGCACCAGTGGAAATAGAGCGTCAGGGTCGTACGGGCCCTGAATATGGTAGGAGTGCACCGCCACATCATCCCAACGATATTCCACTGTGGTTACCATGTTCTCCGTATGGAGATTGAATGGCCAGACCTTTGCAATCGTGACCTCCAGGTCCTGATCATGGAGCTGGAGCGGCAAAGTCCTGGCCGCTTCGTCCCATTCCAGAGGCAACGTCTGGGAAGGGTTGGGAGCGTCCAGTTCCAATATCGTCGGATCATCTGCGCCAGGAAACTGCGGTCGTTGCAAGCCCGATCGCGGCAACAGGGCGCGCCGGCGTCGTGCGGGCGAGTTCGAATCAGACATATCCCCACCTCCTTGAACATTCAATTGGCAATCGACCGAGACGGTCGATACGCTCAGGTCTGGCTACTTATTGAATGCGCAAAAAAGTGCGACGGATACTGTCAGATATAACAGGTAACCGGTGTGACCGATGAACGTACAAAAACCGGAATGAGGTCAAGCAACGGGCGATGCGCCACTGCCCGACCGTATTCAGGCGGGCGGCAGTGCCCAGTTGATCGGCGTCTCGCCATTCTGCTCAAGAAACTTGTTGGTGCGGCTGAAATGCCCGCAACCGAGGAACCCGCGATACGCCGACAATGGCGACGGGTGTACCGAGGTCAGTACCAGGTGTTTGGTGGCATCGATCAGCTTCTGCTTGCTCTGGGCATGCGCGCCCCACAACAGGAACACCAGATGCGGTTGATGCTCGCTGACCACCTCGATAACCCGATCGGTAAAAAACTGCCAGCCCTTGCCGGCATGGGCGTTGGCGTTGGCGCGCTCCACGGTCAGGGTGGTATTGAGCATCAGCACGCCCTGGTCGGCCCAGCTTTGCAGGTAGCCGTGGTTGGGGATATCGATGTTCAGGTCACGCTTGAGTTCTTTATAGATATTGACCAGCGAGGGCGGCGCCGGCACCCCCGGTTGCACCGAGAAGCACAAACCGTGGGCCTGGCCGGGGCCGTGATAGGGGTCCTGGCCGAGGATCACCACCTTGACCTTGTCCAGCGGCGTGGAATTGAGTGCATTGAAGATCAGCGGGCCCGGCGGATAGATCTCTTTGCCGGCGGCGTGTTCCTGGCGCAGAAACTCGCGCAATTGGCCCATGTAGGGCTTGTCGAACTCCTCGCGCAGAGCGTGTTTCCAGGTGGGTTCGAGTTTGATGCGGTCGCCGTCGGTCATGATGAGGTCATCGAGTAAAAAACAATGGGCGAACCCTAGGAAAGCCGACCCCGCTTGTCAATTGATCTGACACACCACCGGCAGTTTCTCGCAGAGCGATCATACTGACCCTTCACCTTCTGGATTGAGGTCACGATGAACCTGCACTTCGAAGAACTCACCGGCAACCACGGCGCCCGCATCGGCATCGCCAGCCTGGATGCGCAACAATCGCTCAACGCCCTCTCCCTGCCGATGATCCTGGCATTGGACGAACGCCTGGACGCCTGGGCGAAGGACCCGACTATCGTCTGCGTATTGCTGCGCGGCAACGGCCCCAAAGCCTTTTGCGCAGGGGGCGAAGTGCGCAGCCTGGCGATGGCCTGCCGTGAACAACCTGGTGTTGTGCCCAACCTGGCCGCGCAATTTTTTGCCGCCGAATACCGCCTCGATTATCGCCTGCATACTTATCCGAAACCGCTGATCTGCTGGGGTCACGGTTATGTGCTGGGCGGCGGCATGGGCCTGTTGCAGAGCGCGTCCGTGCGTATCGTGACGCCCAGCAGTCGTCTGGCCATGTCGGAAATCAGTATCGGCTTGTACCCGGACGTAGGTGCCAGCTGGTTCCTGTCGCGCCTGCCCGGCAAGCTCGGTGTGTTCCTGGGCCTGACCGGCGCCCGTATCAATGGCCGTGATGCCCTCGACCTGGGCCTGGCCGACCGTTTCCTGGGCGATGACCAGCAAGACGAATTGCTCGACGGCCTGTTGCAATTGAACTGGCAGGAACAGACCGCGATGCAGCTCAACAGTTTGCTCAAGGCCATGGCCCAGGAAGCCGTCGAACAGCTACCCGAGGCACAATGGTTGCCGCGTCGGGGGCTGATCGACGCGTGGCTGGATGTGGGTGACGTGGCGGGTGCCTGGCGCGCGTTGAGTCTGCTCAAGGATCACGCCGACCCACTCCTGGCCCGCGCCGGCAAGACCCTCAGTGAAGGCTGCCCGTTGACTGCGCATCTGGTGTGGGAGCAGATCCGCCGCGCCCGACATTTGTCACTGGCCCAAGTGTTCCAGATGGAATACACGCTGAGTCTCAATTGTTGCCGTCATCCGGAATTTGCCGAAGGCGTACGGGCAAGGCTCATTGATAAGGATCAGGCCCCCCGCTGGCACTGGCCGGATATCCATACGGTTCCCGAGGCGGTAGTGCAGGCGCATTTCAACAAAGCATGGGAAGGTAGGAATCCTCTGGCAGACTTGTCCGATTATTGACAGCTTATCGTCGGTTATTGCTTATGTTAAACGCACAATTATCCGGTCGGTTTTCCTTGCATAGATAGACCAATTGGTCGAATGATGCTTTATCGCGCTCCCAATGCAAGCTGTCCGTCAACGCCATGCTCCTGGTCACGCCTGACAGGCGCGGGCGCATTACGACAAGCTCGTCGCGCTGATTTTTGTACACGCATTTTTCGACCAGCCCGTTGTTCCGATCATCGCCTTTCTCCGGCGCAAACACCGCGCCGGAGAAGGCGCGTATGAACTCGCCAGGCTCAACCTTCGGTCCCTGCCACAGCACGCCGCTGGTCTGGTACTGGAAATAGCCTGTATCGGTTTGGATCTTCGACTTCTCTGGACAGAACTGGTTGGCTCGCGCTTGGCCGATAATGCAGACGAACAGTACGAGCACGCACATCACGTGTTTGAGCATAGACGGCCCCTTCGATGACTACACTGTTTTCCCCAGTGAAATACATCTTCGGCGTCAAAGATAGCTGTTAATTCTGACAGTACCGACAAACGGCGGGCAAAAAAAGCGGCGCATCGTGCGCCGCTTCTCCCAAAACCTTTGTCAGCGGTGACCTCCGCGCCCACCGCCATGATCGCCACCCCGCCCGTGCCCGCCGTTGCCCCACCGGTTATCTCCCCATCCCTGGTTTGGATAAGGCCGGTAGGCAGACCTTGGGTAGTAACGTGGCGCGGGTTGGTAATAACGCGGCGCCGAGTAATACCGGGGGGCCGGATAGTAGCGTGGCGCGGGTGTGTAGTAGCTGCGTCCGTAATAACGAGGACCGCCGTAATAGTAGGCGGGTGCCGGTGCGGTGTAGACCTCGGAGCGATAGTAAGTGGTACCTCCATCGTAATAGGGCACGCAAGCTGACAGGGTCAGGCCGAGTAATGCAGTGAGCAGCAGTCGTCGATACATGGCGGCCTCCTGGACCGCGGAAGAGCTCTACCAGCGACGCTGGTGAGCGTCATTCGGTTTTAGCCAAATGACACAAGATAAGACATCAAAAGCCGAATCTGGTGCGTTTCAGTAACAACTTGATACATCACAGCGGGGCCAGGGGAAGGGAGCTGTATCGATTCAGTCATTTTTTGAAAACCGAAACTTTGTCGCTTACAATAATGTCATTGTGATATCGCACAACGCCACTGAGGCCCTGGAGTGCGCCCTCCCGCTATCTACCGCCGGATTCAAGCCATGAAAATCGCTACCAAGCTGCTGCTCTCATTTTTACTCTGTGCCGTGATCACCCTGGTGGTCGGCCTGCTGGGTATCAAAGGGGTCGTGCGGCTCGCCGCAGCCCTGGAATCAACGTTTTCCAACAACCTGGTGTCAGTCAGCAACACAGCCGCCACCCTGAACGGGCTGGTGGCGCACAACCGTGGTCTGTACCGCCTGCTCGACGCCGGTAACGGTGATGTCGCGCAGCAGGACCGCGACCGCGTGCGCCAGGATATCGCCAACGAACTCAAGCGCAGCCAGGCGGCATACACCACCTACCGCGCCACGCCGCTGGAAGATGACGAGCGGGCCGCGTGTGAGACCTTCGACAAAGTCTGGCCGTCTTACCTCAGCGACTCGGAACGCGTCCTGAACCTGCTCGACAAGGGCCAGGTCGACCAGGCCCGCACCGAGCTCAATACCACCAACAACGAACTGTTCCGCCAGGCCCGCGAGCTGATCCGCGTGATGGTCGAATCCAACAACCGTCAGATCAAGGAAGGCGCCATCGCCGCCGAGGCGCTGCGCGACAGTGCGCTCACCTGGATGATCAGTGGCATCGTCCTGGCCTTTATCATCGCCATCATCGTCGGCATGCTGATCACGCGCCTGATCACCCGCCCCATCGCGCAAGCCGTGGTGAGCGCGCAACGCATCGCCGACGGCGACCTGACCCATGCCATCACCACCGAGCGCACCGACGAAGCCGGGCAGTTGCTGGTGGCGCTGTCGAACATGCAGGGCGGCCTTAAACACACCCTGCTGGAAATCGCCAACGCCTCCGACCAACTGGCCTCGGCCGCCGAAGAACTCAGCGCGGTCACCGAAGAAAGCACCCGGGGCCTGACCCGCCAGAATGATGAAATTCAACAGGCCGCCACCGCCGTGAACCAGATGACCGCAGCCGTTGACGAGGTGGCCGGCAACGCCGTATCGACTTCCCAGGCCTCGAGCCAGGCGACCACCGAAGCCGAGGAAGGCCGTGAGCAGGTGGCACAGGCCGTTTCCGGGATGAATTCGATGGTGGTAGAGATCAACGAGTCGACGCAATCGGTGCAGGGCCTCGCCAGCCAGGTACGCGAGATCGGCAAGGTGATCGATGTGATCCGCGCGATTGCCGACCAGACCAACCTGCTCGCCCTGAACGCTGCGATCGAGGCGGCCCGTGCGGGCGAGCAAGGCCGTGGCTTTGCGGTGGTGGCGGATGAGGTGCGGGCGCTGGCCCACCGCACCCAGGTGTCCACGGTGGACATTGAAAAAATGATCGGCGACGTGCAAGTCGGCGCCGACGACGCGGTGGCGGCGATGAACAAGAGCCTGACGTGGGCCAACAACACCCAGGTGCTGGCGCAGAATGCCGGTGAAGCCTTGCAGCGTATCACCGCCAGCGTGGCGAAGATCAACGAACGCAACCTGGTGATCGCCTCCGCCTCGGAGGAACAGGCCCAAGTGGCGCGTGAAGTCGATCGCAACCTGCTCAACATCCAGGATCTGTCGACCCAGACCGCCGCCGGCGCGCATCAGACCAACGCCTCCAGCCAGGACCTGTCGCGCCTGGCCACCTCATTCAGCGTGCTGGTCGGCAAGTTCAAGCTGTAAGTAGCCTGGCGCCCACCGGCGCTGTATCGTGCAAGGCCAAGCACACCTTGCCCGATACAGCCCGACCCGCCCATGACCACCCCAACCCTATGCCCCGCCTGCGGCGCCCGTAACGACTGCAGCCTGGCCGACCCGCGCACGGCCGACCAGGCCTGCTGGTGCTTCAGCGTCACCATCGACCCGGCAGTGCTCCAGGCGCTGCCCGACGAACTGCGCAACAAGGCCTGCCTGTGCCCGCGTTGTGCCCAGGTGGACCAACAGTTGCGCCGCCACGATGCGCCTTGATCGCTTCCTGAGTAACCTGCCGCGCTTTAATCGCAAGCAAGTGCGGCTGCTGTTGGCGCAACGTCGGGTTACTGTGGATGGTACGGCGGTGAGCGACCCTCTTCATGAGGTGCTGGCGTTCAGTTGCGTGCGCGTTGATGGTGAGATACTGCAGGCGGGCACACCTGCGCGCTATTTCATGCTGCACAAGCCGCAAGGGTGTGTCAGCGCTACCTGCGATCCGCAACACCGCACTGTGCTCGATCTGCTCGATGAACCGCACAAGGACGCACTGCATATCGCCGGGCGCCTGGACTACAACACCACCGGGTTGATGCTGATCACCAATGACGGCCAATGGTCGCGGCGCCTGACGCAACCGGCGACCAAGTTGCCCAAGGTGTATCGGGTGGAAACCGAGCAGGACATCGGCCCAGACTACGCGGCGACCTTCAAGGCGGGCCTGTACTTCGCCTTCGAAGACCTCATCACCCAACCCGCCGAGCTGGAATTACTGGGACCGAGGACGGCGCGCTTGAGCATCATCGAAGGCCGCTATCACCAGGTCAAACGCATGTTCGGGCATTTTGATAACAAGGTGATTGCCCTGCACCGCGAGCGCATGGGCCCGCTGCACCTGGATGCAGCGCTTGCGCCGGGCGCGTATCGGGCACTGACTGACGAGGAAATCCGCCTCGTCTGACGACCGCCCGGCCGCTGATGGCAAAAAACCAGTTGCGCCGCTTGCGACATTCCAAGTCTGTGCTTGAATCAACTTCACCCGCTGAAATATGACTGGCGGGTCACCTATAACCTCCAAGAAACACCTTGCCGCGCCCGCGCTTGATCAACGGGCCGTCCCGGCAAACATCCCGCCCTGATAACCGATGTCGGCCAGCCGCAATCGGATCGGCCTGGGCGCTCAGCTTCCAGGCGTATGCCTACCTGTCATAAAGCTCGTGCACAGTCATTTGCGCGCCCTACCCGCTTGCCAGGAGTCTTACGACATGAGGCCAGAAATCGCTGTGTTGGATATACAGGGTCAATACCGGGTTTACACGGAGTTCTATCGCGCGGATGCCGCTGAAAAAACCATCATCCTGGTCAACGGCTCAATGGCAACCACGGCGTCTTTCGCCCAGACCGTGAAAAGCCTGTACCCGCAATTCAACGTGGTGCTGTACGACCAACCCTACGCCGGTCACTCCAAAATCCACAACCGCCACGAGCGGATGCTGACCAAGGAAGTCGAGGGCCAGATACTGCTGGAGCTCATCGACCGCTTTGCCGCCGAACACGTGCTCTCCTTCTCCTGGGGCGGTATCGCCACGCTGTTCGCCCTCGCCCAACGCCCGCAACGCGTTGAAAAGGCCGTGATCAGCTCGTTCTCCCCGGTGATCAACGCACCGATGCGTGATTATCTGGAACGCGGCGTCGACTGCCTAGGCAATCTTGACCGCGACCGCGTCGGCCATCTGGTCAACAGCACCATCGGCAAGCACCTGCCGTCGCTGTTCAAGCGCTTCAACTACAAGCACGTGAGCAGCCTGGCCGAGCATGAATACGGGCAAATGCACTTCCACATCAGCCAAGTGCTCAACAGCGACCGGTTGTGCTACCTCACGGCCGCCCGGCAGATCGACATTCCGGTGCTGTTTCTGAACGGCGAATGGGACGAGTACACCAGCGCAGGCGATGCCAGGCTGTTTGGCCAGCATGTGACGCACAGCAGCTTCAGCACGGTTCAGGCGACCGGGCATTTCCTGGATATGGAGCATAAAGCGGCGTGCCGGGATAGCCGGGAGGCGGTGGTGGGCTTTTTGAAAGGGCAGCGGCCGGCGAGTCGATTACGCTATCAGCCAGGTCAGACGCAACATGCCTTTGCGGTCTGAAGTGAGACCCACTGCAGGAGCGGGAACCTGCAGTGGCGCCGCCTGTCGGCAGGCGTTACGCGTGCAAGGTGTGATTTTTTCGAAGAAAAACTTCAAATCCGGATGAACATCTGGTACAAAGTCAGCCGCTTTCAGCGGGTATAGTTTAGTGGCAAAACGAAAGCTTCCCAAGCTTTAGTTGAGGGTTCGATTCCCTCTACCCGCTCCACTCAAATGGGTTCTCCTGTCACGCCATGGCTGACAGGGGAAGCATAAAAAACCGGTCCCTGAGACCGGTTTTTTTATGCCTGCCCTTTCGTGCACATAACGTTTGTGCTTCGCGCCGGCGCAGAAAGTCTGTACAAGAACGAATATTGTCGGCTCTCTTCTCATTGCAACAGGAACATCGACTTAAGCACCCTCCTACAGGGAGGAGTCGTTCCGACCAAGAGAATGTGGGGCCCCCAGTCAGCAACAGGACACACAGGATGTCTTCCCCCAAGCAGGAAAATTCAAGGCAGGCGGTGAGAAAGGTAATTGGGCTGGTACTGATTATTCCATTGCTGCTGCCACTGACCCCGATCCCTTTCGGCCTGGGGCGCATGGCATCGATAGCGGCCCTGGTGGGATCCGTCTACGGTGCCTGGTATTCAACGCAACACACCCACCGAGGGGTGGCGATCAGCGCGACCGTCCTGGCCCTGCTTAACGTCGGCGCATGGCTTGCAATGTCGGCACCCTCGATCATCTGGTTGATCATCCATGTCGCGGTGGCCTATGGGTCTGGCAGTTGGATTCACTGGAATTTTCAGCGCCATTAATTCGAGCGCAAGAAACTGATTTTTCCTGCAGCCCACCGGAGCGATAGTGGCACCGTAAAGCCTTGAGGATTAGACCCATGCCATACGCATACAAACTCATGCCCTCCCCCGTCGGCCAGCTCACCCTGGTGGCCCGCAATGACAAGCTCGGTGCCGTGCTATGGGAAACGGAACGGGAAAACCGGGTGCGCCTGGGTCAGTTGCACGAAGCCAACGACAGCCCGGTGCTCGTGGAAACAGAGCGCCAGCTGATGGAGTATTTCGCCGGCACGCGCAATCGTTTCGAGCTGGAACTGGACTTCTACGGCACCGACTTTCAGAAACAAGTCTGGCAGGCCTTGCTGACCATTCCGTTTGGCGAAACCCGCAGCTACAGCCAGATAGCCCGACAGATCGGCAACCCCAGCGCCGTGCGCGCCGTGGGTGCGGCCAACGGGCGTAACCCCATCTCGATCATTGCGCCGTGTCACCGCGTCGTGGGGGCTTCGGGGGCGCTGACGGGGTTCGCGGGCGGGCTTGAAGCCAAGCAGTATCTGTTGATGCTGGAGGATCGCGGCCAGGCAAAACTGGCGTTCTGATCAGGGGCTTGGAACAGGCCCGCGAATGAAAGACGCGCAGTCGAATAAACGTTGAAAACCCAACTTTCGATACAGCGGGACAGCCATCATCGATCCCTCGAGAAAACACCGACGCGCCCCAAGGCCCGAGGCATGAAGCAGGGCCGCCTGAATCAATCGCGTGGCGTAGCCTCTTGCACGAAAGCCGCCAAGCGTGCCGACATCACTGAGCCTGGCCTCACCCTCGCATAACGACAAAGTCAACGAACAGCTCACCTGCCCCTCGACGCACAAGGTGAAGTGATAAAGGGCTTCATCGGCGTCCAGCGCCCGCTGGTGCCGGGCCTGATAATGGGCGACCGTCTCGGGCGCTATCGAAAACGCACTGCCAAGCGGAATCGCCCATTCGTTCAGGTTACGCGTCAAGCTGATCTGCACAGCGTCCTCGCTTATTGATGACGCAAAGCGCGGCAACGGGAGGACCATCGTGGTGCTCTGTTCAGCAGGCTCAAAGCCAAGCCCAGTGAGCGCGTCGCGTAAACCATCGACTTGTACTTCAGGCATCACGATGCGTACAGGGGTCACGGTACGGCGAATCAACTCCAGAATCACCTGCATCGCTTCGCACAGCGGGCCGCTGCCCACCCGAATAAACAACATATTCCACGGCGTGGAGTCGTCCTCGGCAAAATACGTATTGATACCGGCGCCATGCCGACAATACCTCGCGCAGGTCGCCGCAAAAAAATGATCTTCGGTCAGGTAATAACGGGCGGTCAGGTCATAAGCGGCGTTGACGTGCATAAGCAAGATCCGGGAAAAAACCCAGTCTTGCCCCAGGTGTTTCGCGGCGCCGTAGGCCTGCTCCTAAAAACCCGGCCGAAAAACACACAGGTTGTCCGAACACAAAGTTGTAAAAAGAAATTTCAGCGAGTCTCTGCGGTCAGAATTTTCATCACACTTTACGAGGAAAGCGGTCATGAAATTCTCTGCAGTCTCCCAAGCCTTATCGCGCTGGGCCGGCAGCCCACGGACGTTCTACGCGGCGGTGGCGTTGATCCTGGCGTGGAGCCTGAGCGGGCCGTACTTTCATTACAACGACACCTGGCAATTGATCATCAACACCTCGACCACCATCATTACCTTCCTGATGGTATTTCTGATCCAGAACACACAGAACCGCGACAACGACATCCTGCATATCAAGATCGACGAATTGTTGCGTGTGTCCAAGGACGCACAGAACGCCGTGTTGAGCCTGGACGGCCTGGACCGTAAGGAGCTTGAAAAACTGCGCCAGGAATATCGCGATATCGGCAAGGCCGGCAGCTTGAACCTCAACAGCAGTTGCGGGCCCGCCGCCGACGACGCGGCGCCGCCGAAAACCGATTTGAACCAGGCATAAAAAACGGCGGTTGGAGAGGATCCAACCGCCGTTTTCATTTCAAGGGGCTACTTCAACCGTCACCCTGGTGCCCCTTGCCGTAAGTCGATGCCAGGGCGCGGGCTTTTTCCAGGCGCTCTTGCAACTTGGGCAGCGTCTCGTCCACCAACGCTTTGATCTCGGGTACCTGCGACGCCGCGCCTTCCTGCTTGAACAGGGCAATGGCGTCTTCGTTTTCCTTGACCTGCTGCGCGGTGTAGGCGGCGTCGAAGGAGTCGCCGTCCTTGAGTTCGGGCATCAGGGTCTCGGCCTTGTCGACGATCTTCTCCCGTGGGGCAACCGGCAAGTCGAGCTTTTTGGCGATGGCCGCCAGGTGCTGGTTGGCCAGGGTGCGCTCGTTGATCACCTCGATGGTGTAATCCTTGATTTCCTGGGACGAGGTTCTGGCGTGGGCCATGCGACTCGTTTCGATATCGGCCATGCCTTTGGCTGAAGCCTGCTCGATGAATTCGGCAGGCGACTGGGCGAAAGCATTGCTGGCGCCGAGGCCCAGCAGCATCGCGAAACTGGCGGTGCGTAACCGGATAGCCATGCGGCTCATGATGGGTTCCTCCAAGGCAAAAATAAGTGCAAGGGACGTGCGCCTCGCCCTGGATTCGAATTTTTCACGCGGCAAAGGTTTAGAAAAAACTTTCCAGTGCGACGAACGGTCGTTGCCGGGTCAGGCCGGTTTGCGCGCCGCATCTGTTCAGAATGCCTCTGACGAATGGGACAAACGATCAATGAGATGACGCTGTAGTATGTTGCACTACCTGTCACTACATCGAGGTTCGTATGGCTGTCATGTCTCTGCGGATACCGGAAGACGTCGCCGATACGCTTGCCAGTCTCGCCAAAGCGACCGGTCGCAGCAAATCGTTCCCTGCTGTTGATGCGTTGCGGGAGATTTCGCGACACCTGCCGAGGTAAAAGCCGTCGCGGACAAATGGCGCAACAATGCAGGTTGAGTGGCTGAGGGCAGCCACCGACAACTTGGTAACAACTGCTTAGCCCTTCAGCACACCTTGCACCCGCCTCCTCAGCCACTGCAAGCCGGTATCCCCACCCCGTCGCGCATGCCAGGCCAGCTCGAACGCAAACGATGGAATATGAAACGGCGGCGGTACGCTCGACAGGTGCGCGTGATCGATATTCAGCAGACCCCGGGATGAGACGGTCAAGATCAGGTCCGTGCCTTGAATCAAATGTGGTGCCACGCCCCAGTGCGGCAGGCTGATTGCCACATGCCGCCGCTCACGAATGGCGGCCAGCGCACGCTCGATTTCCGGCGTGCCGCTGCCGCGCATTTCCAGCAAGACATGGGGTCGTGACAAATAGGCAGGCAGGTCCAGCACACCGGCTTTCGGCAGGCTGTCGCGGTCGACCAGGCAGGTGTAGTGCTCTTCGAACAATGGCGTCGTACGCAGTTCGGCCGGCAAGTCAGGGAAGACCCCGGCGGCCAGGTCGAGATCGCCATTGAGCACGCCGTCGACCATGCTTTCGCGACTGGCCTGGATGATTTGCAAGTCGATGCCCGGCGCTTCACGGCGTAACAGGCGCACCAGGCCGGGCAGGAAAATCGCCGCGCTGTAGTCCGACATTGCTACGCGAAACCGGCGCTTGGCCGACGCCGGGTCAAAACGGTTCGGCGCCAGCAGCGCCTGCACCTGGGCCAGGGCCTCTGCCAACGGCGTGGCCAACTCCAGCGCCCGGGCCGTGGCTATCAATGCGCCACCCTGGCGCACCAGCAACGGGTCGCCCAGCAGGTCACGCAAGCGCGCCAGCGCATGGCTGACCGCCGGTTGGCTCAGGTGCAGGCGTTCGGCGGCGCGGGTGACATGTTGCTCGCTGAGCAGGGCGTCGAGGATCACCAGCAGGTTGAGATCGACACGTCGCAAATCATTCATCAGCTGCATGCTCGGCATAAGAATTTGGAATTTAAATTTGCGCGACGAATGACCTAGAGTCCAGCAAAACCTTTGGGAGATTCGACATGACAACGTTGCATTGGCTGGGTTTGTTGCTGCTGGCGGTGATCGCCGGTGCCGTGGTGCCGTTTCAGAGTGCGATCAATGCCAACCTGGGTCGCGGGCTCGGCCATCCGCTGTGGGCGACGCTGGCGTCCCTGCTGGTGAGCATCGTCGTATTGCTGCCGGTGATCATCGCATTACGGCTGCCCTTGCCAAGCCTGGCATTTATTACCCAGGCGCCACTGTGGATGTGGGCCGGTGGCGCATTTGGCGTGTGCTTTATCTCGCTGGCGTTGATGCTGTTGCCCAAGCTGGGCGCATCGGGGTTTATCGCCCTGGCCATGGCCGGGCAGATGCTTGCTTCGCTGCTGCTCGACCATTTTGGGCTGTTCGGCCTTGCGCAGCGTGAATTGACAACGCCGCGAGCGCTCGGTGCGTTGCTGTTGATTGGCGCGGTGGCGTTGATTCAGTTCAGCGCCGCGCCGGCGCGGGCGATGGCGACGGCGGGTTGATCAGCCGCGCTCGGCGGCCAGATGATTGATGTCGCGCTGCTCGACCACCGGTTGCGCTGCGCCATGGCGCACCACCTGCAACATCGCACGGCCGACGGTCTCGGTGCTGACCACCCAGCTCGGCTTTATCCGACGCAAAAACGACAGAAACGGCCCGAGCACGCTATAGAACACCTGGTACAACGGTGTCTTCGAACGCACGCCATGCAGCGGTTGGATGATCCCCGGCCGGAACAGATAGACCGCCTTGAAAGGCAAGCGCAGCAAGGCGTTCTCGGTCTTGCCCTTGACCCGCGCCCACATTGACTTGCCCGTCTCGGAACTGTCAGTGCCGGCGCCGGACACATAGATAAAGGTCATCTGCGGGTTGAGCCGCGCCAGGGTGCTGGCGGCGACCAAAGTCAGGTCGTAAGTGAGGTGGGTGTACTTGATTTCATTCATGCCGGCCGAGGAAACGCCCAGGCAGAAGAAGCACGCATCAAAGCCTTGCAACAGGTTTTCCAGGGGTTGGAAATCCAGCATGTCGCTGTGCAACACCTGGTGCAGTTTGCCGTGCTCCTGGGTCAACGGCGTACGGCCGACCGCGACCACTTCCTGCACATCGGGCGCCAGCAGGCACTCGCGCAGCACGCCCTGGCCGACCATGCCGGTGGCGCCGAATAACAGAACTCTCATGGGGAACCTCAGCCGCAAGCTTCACGCTCAAGTTGAACGCATTCAGCTTGTAGCTTACCGCTTGCAGCTCGAAGCTGCCCCTGTCAAAACGCGCTGCGAAAGATCTCCTCGATCTGGCGCTGATCCGCGCGCCGTGGATTGGTCAGGCCACACGCGTCCTTGAGCGCATTGCTCGCCAGCAGCGGAATATCCTGCAACCTGGCGCCGAGTTCACGCAGACCGGCGGGGATTTCCACGTCCTGGGACAAGGCGCGAATCGCGACGATAGCGGCCTGCGCGCCCTCCTCCGGGGTCACCCCCTTGATATCGGCGCCCAACGCGCGGGCCACGTCACTCAAGCGCTTGGCGCTGACACTGGCATTGAAACTCTGCACGTGGGGCAGCAGCACCGCATTGCACACGCCGTGGGGAAGGTCGTAAAGGCCACCGAGCTGATGCGCCATGGCATGCACGAACCCCAGCGATGCGTTGTTGAACGCCATGCCCGCAAGGAACTGCGCATACGCCATGTTTTCCCGCGCGGCCATGTCGCTGCCGTCGCGTACCGCCAGGCGCAGGTTGGCGCTGATCAGTTCGATGGCCTTGATTGCGCACGCATCGGTGATCGGCGTGGCGGCGGTGGATACGTAGGCTTCGATGGCGTGCGTCAAGGCATCCATGCCGGTGGCAGCGGTGAGGCCCTTGGGCATGGCGACCATCAATGCCGGGTCGTTGACTGACAGCAGCGGCGTGACATTGCGGTCGACAATGGCCATTTTCACGTGGCGGGTTTCATCGGTGATGATGCAGAAACGGGTCATCTCACTGGCCGTGCCGGCGGTGGTGTTGATCGCCACCAGCGGCAGTTGCGGCTTGCTTGATTGGTCGACGCCCTCATAGTCGGCGATGCGCCCGCCGTTGGTGGCGCACAGGGCGATGCCCTTGGCGCAGTCATGGGGCGAGCCGCCGCCCAGAGACACCACAAAGTCGCAGGCGCTGTGTTGCAGCAACGCCAGGCCCTTTTCGACGTTTTCCACATTGGGGTTGGGCTTGGCGCCGTCGTAGACCACCGAATCGATGTCCTGCAGCGCCAGCTTCTCGGCGATCATGCTGGCCACACCGGCTTTGCACAGGCCCTGGTCAGTGACGATCAACGCCTTGCGAAAGCCGTAATTGCGGATGGCAATCATGGCTTCGTCGAGGCAGTCGATGCCCATGATATTGACGGCGGGGATAAAAAACGTGCTGCTCATGGTCGATCCTCAGGGGCTTTATACCCACAGAATCCACCGCTACCGCTTGCCGTATCTTGACCAGGATCAATGCCGGCTCATGATAAAGTCACCGTCCAGCCGATTTCGAGTAGACCCGCCGCAATGAAGGATTTCCAGGATATTGACGCCCACCTTGAAGACTGGAGCGCACTGCGCGGCGCCATCGACTTCAATGGGATTCTGATCGGCAACGGCGCAAGCCGCACGATTTGGGAAGACTTTGCCTACGACTCGCTGTTTGAAAACGCTCGCACGGTGGAAGAAAAGCCCCTGGGCCAGTCCGAACTCAGCGTGTTCGATGCCCTGCAGACCCGCAGTTTCGAGCAGGCCCTGGGCGCGCTGAAAACCACCAGCCGCGTCAACAAGGCCCTGGCGGTCAGCTCGGCAGCGCCACGTAATCGCTACTACGCGATCAAGGAAGCACTGATCAATACGATCCACGCCGTGCATATTCCCTGGCGCCTGATGCAGCCCTCGACCCTGGCGACGCTCAACGCGGAACTGAGCAGCTACACCACGGTATTTACCAGCAACTACGACCTGCTCAACTACTGGGCGATCCTGCATACGCCGGGTATCGACGACCTGTTCCGCAGCGCCGATTCAAGCTTTGACCTGCGCGACACCCGCACCGACGCCACGCGCATTTTGTACCTGCACGGCGGCCTGCACCTGGTGCGCAACCTCGACGGCACCGCGCGCAAACTGCCGTCTACCGACAGCACGTTGCTCAGCAGTTTCGCGATCAACAACACGATCAAGACGCTGGACGATGTGCCGCTGTTCGTCAGTGAGGGCAAGGTGGAGGAAAAGCTCAAGACCATCCGCAGTTCGGATTATCTGTCGTTCTGTTATGAGCAGTTGCTCACTCACGAAGGCGCGCTGTGCATCTTCGGCCATGACCTGGGGCCGCAGGATAAGCACTTGGTGGATGCGATCCGCCAGGCCGGCATCACCACTTTGGCCATCTCGGTTTCGGGGCGCAGCGATGGGTTCATTCGCCAGCAGAAGCAGCGGTATTCGCAATTGTTCCAGGGCACCGGCATGGAACTGAAATTCTTTGCAGCGCGCACCCATCCGCTCGGTAATCCGGCGCTGTCGGTGCCGGTCGAACACTGATCCAATAAACAAAGAAGATCACATGTGGGAGGGGGCTTGCCCCCGATAACGGTGGACCAGCCAATGAATTCGTAGGCTGACACACCGCAATCGGGGGCAAGCCCCCTCCCACATTTTGAATTGGGTACAGGTTTTAAAAAGAGACAAATGACAATAATTCTCGATATCATTCACGACCTTTTTCCAGCCGTGCTTCGTCAAGAAGGATATCCATGTCTCGTCCCAAGCCCGACCCACTGTCGGCCGATGCCTGCCGCGGGTTCTATGCAGATATCCTGCATTTCCTGCGCAAACGCACGGACAACGCCAGTGACGCGGCGGACATGACCCAGGATGTGTTTACCCAATGGCTGGACTACCGCGACCGGGCCAAGGTCGAGCAGCCACGGGCGTTTCTGTTTCAGATGGCGCGCAACCTGCTGCGCGATCACTGGCGTAAACAGCAGGTACGCCGCAGCGTCCACGCCGATTCGGCCGACGCGCCCACCGAAGCCGTCACCGACGAGCAAAACGAGCCCATGGCTGCGGCGCTGCGCATCCAACGCCTGGAACAGTTGAAAGAAGTCCTCGCCGAACTCTCGCCCCGTCGGCGCGAAGCCCTTATGCTGCATCGCTTCGAAGGCTTGAGCCAGGCACAGATCGCCACGCGCATGGGCATTTCGACGAGCATGGTGGAAAAGCACATCGCCTTTGCGCTGCTGCATTGCAAGCGACGTCTTCAACCTGACCCCGGCACGGAGCAGTCCCAATGAGCCGCCAGAGCGACCTCGACGCGCTGGACATCGAAGCGAGCGATGCCATCGATGCCCAAGCCGCCAGCTGGTTTGCACGCAACCGCAACGACGCGGACCGTGTCGACCGCAAGGCCTTCGCCGCCTGGCGGGCCAACCCGGCCCATGCGCGCGCCTATGCCGAGTTCGAGCAATTGTGGACTGACCTTGCCCAGTTGCAGCCACTGGACAAACCCGTGGCGCTGCCCAGGCGCAAACCGGTATGGCGCCCCGCGCTGGCGATGGCGGCCGCCCTGCTCTGCGCCGTTCTTGCTCCTCATCTCGGTGCGCCGCGCGAGCTGTATCACGCACAGGTTGCCGGTCATGCCAAAGGCATGCGCACCCTGCACCTGCCCGACGGCAGCACCTTGTATGTGAACGCCAATACCCGCATTCGCGTGGATTTCACCGCGCACCAGCGCATCCTTCACCTGGACAAAGGCCAGCTGTACATCGAAGTGGCCGCCGACCAGGAACGCCCGCTGTACGTACAGGCCGGCGAGGCGACTGTGCGGGTGGTGGGCACCGGTTTCGATGTGCGCCGCAGCGAACAGCAACTGGTGGTCAGCGTGGCCCATGGGCAAGTGGCCTTCGACCCGGATGGAAAACATCCCGCCGCGTTGCTCCAGGCCAGACAACGCGCCATTTACCGGTACGCCGGGGGCACGCTGCAGCAGCAAAGCCTCGACGCCGCAGACGTCGCCGATTGGCGCAGCGGGCACTTGGCGTTTCGTAATCGCGAGCTGGCCAGCCTGATCGACGAATTGAGCCTGTACCGTCCCCAGGCGCCCTTGCAGGTCAGCAAGGCGGTGGCGCACCTCAAGGTATCGGGCAACCTGGATGTGAATGACCCGGACGCGCTGCTCAACGCCCTGCCCGCCCTGTTACCGGTGAAAACCGTGACGTCCGCCGACGGCATTGTGCGAATCGAATCGAGCCGATAATCCACACATGAGAATATTTTGCATTCGCATGTGTGGATTTTTTTGCCTGCCCCGTCTTCCTCCCGTCTGCGTTTGATGCGCACACCTTTTTGGCTATTTAGCCGCACCGGGGGATTTCATGTTTCGCGCGCCTTGCCCTGCTTCGCATCTGTTTCTACGACCGACCCTGCTTGCCACCTGCCTGGCGTTGAGCGTCAGCGCCCAGGCCGAGTCATTCACGCTGCAACTGCCGGCCCAGCCGTTGGCGACCTCCCTGAGCCAGGTGGCCCGGCAGGCGAAGATCCAGCTGCTGTTCGATGAAGCGTTGCTCAAGCATGTGCAGGCGCCGGCGCTCAAGGGGGAGTACAGCGCAGAAGAAGCGATTCGCAGCCTGCTCAAGGGCGCTGAACTCACCCTGATCAAGATCGGCACGACCTATGTGGTGCGCGCCGATTCGGCCAGGACCATGCAAGGCAGCGCGATCCAGCTCGATACCTTGAGCGTGATCGGCACCGGCACCGAAGTGGATGCAAGTACCGTCAACCGCTCCACCCTGACCCAGGCCGACATCGACCGCTATCAGTCCAATAACATCCCCAGCCTGTTGCAGACCCTGCCCGGCGTCAGCCAGGGCGGCTCGCTCAAGCCCGGCGGCCAAACCATCAACATCCGTGGTTTCGGCGATGCCGAAGACGTGCCGATGACCGTGGATGGCGCGACCAAGAGTGGCTTCGAGCGCTACCAGCAGGGCACGGTCTTTATCGAGCCCGAGCTGATCAAGAGCATCGAGGTCGAGAAAGGCCCGAACTCGCCTTTCACCGGCAACGGTGGCTTTGGCGGCACGGTCAACATGACCACCAAGGATGCCCCGGACCTGCTCAAGGACGGACGCAACAGCGGCGCAATGCTCAAATACGGTTACTCGAGCAACGACCATGAACAGGTCTACAGCAGTGCCGTGTATGGCCGTACCGACGACGGCCGTTTCGACGCGCTGGCCTACCTGACCCAACGCGACGGCGGCGACATGAAGGTCGCCGCCAAGTTGCCCAACGAGAACAACCAGTACCCGATCAACCCTCAGCGCCTGCCCAACAGCGCCCAGGATGTGGACGGCAAGCTGTTCAAGGTCAATGCGCACTTCAACGACGAGCACAGTGTTGGCCTGTCCTACTCGCGCTCCCACAGCAACCGCTGGACGCCCTTCTCCGCCGCCAGCTACCCGACACCGCCGACCCAGACCAACATCGACCGCTACGGTTATGAAGGCGCCCTCAAGCGCTTTCTGGCGCACCGCGATACCGTCGACACCACCTGGTCGGGCAAGTATCACTACCAGCCGTTGGACAACCCGCTGGTGGACGTGACCGTCAAGTATTCCCAGTCCAACACCGAACAAAGCGACGAGCGTGACGCCACTGCGTTTTTCCAGTTGGCCACCGGCGGGCGCAAGATGGACACCGCCTACACCGACAAGCATCTGGATATCCGCAACGTCAGCCTGTTCGACACCGGCCCCCTGCAGCATGCGCTGACAGTCGGCGGGCAGGTGCGCAAGCACGTGCGTGAAACCGAAATGTGGATGCCCGGCGCCACCTACAGTACGCCGCGCTACAACTATGGCCATTTTCAGCCGGGCTTCATGCCCCACGGCAAGGTCGATACC
Source organism: Pseudomonas orientalis (assembly GCF_001439815.1). Classification (GTDB taxonomy): domain Bacteria; phylum Pseudomonadota; class Gammaproteobacteria; order Pseudomonadales; family Pseudomonadaceae; genus Aquipseudomonas; species Aquipseudomonas orientalis. Next base: position 459,905 of record NZ_JYLM01000003.1, read on the forward strand.
AACAGCTTCTTCATCCAGGACGCGGTGACCCTGGGCGACCTGACCATCACCCCGTCGCTGCGCTACGACCATGTGCGCAACCGTGGCGAAGGCAATGATGCGCCGTACTACAACAACCCTGACCCTGCGATCGGCCACGACTACAGCGACCGCACCTACACCGGCTGGTCGCCGCGCCTGGCGCTGTTCTGGACGGTCACGCCAAGCGTCGGCCTGTTCGCCAACTGGAGCCAGACCTGGCGCGCGCCGGTGATCGACGAGCAATACGAAGTGCAGGGCCTGGGCAGCCGCACCGCCACCAGCGTGGACCTGGACCCGGAGCGCATCACCTCGATCACCCTGGGCACCATCACCCGCTTCGACCATCTCATCGCCCAGGATGACAACCTGCAACTGCGCACCACCTTGTTCCACAACAAGGTCGAAGACGAAATCTTCAAGGCCACCGGCGTGGGCTGCCAGAACCAGGCCGTCAACGGCGGCACGATTGGTTCCGCCTGCCCACCGGGAGCGCTGCCTAACTACCGCAATATCGGCGGGCTGACCATCAAGGGCATTGAAATCGAGTCGATCTATAACTCCACCTATTTGTTCGGCTCGGTGTCGTTCGCCTACGCCAAAGGCCAGCACGAAGGCGCCTACACCAACCCCTGGGGTCCGGATGTGGCAGCGCGGGATATCCCGCCGACCAAATGGGTGCTGGTGCTGGGTACCCACATCCCGGCCTGGGATGCCCAGGTAGGCTGGATGGGCCAGTTCGTCGGCGCCACCGACCGCCTGCCCAGCGACAAGTATTCCGGCGGCCCGGGTTCAGGGGTGGGCGATCTGTTCTACGACCAGTACGGCAACAAGCGCTACAACACTCAAGGCCTGTTCGCCAAATGGGCACCGCAGCAGGCGTATCTGAAAGGCACCGAGGTGAACTTCACCGTGGACAACCTGTTCAATGAAAACTTCCGCCCGGCGTTGAGCGGCGACCGTGCCTATACAAAGGGGCGCGATGCGAAGATCAGCGTGACCCGCTTCTTCTGATTGCTACACCGAGTCTAAATGTGGGAGGGGCTTGCCCCCGATAACGGTGCATCAGCCAATGAATCTGTTCGCTGACACACTGCAATCGGGGGCAAGCCCTAATGCCAGTCAGTTAAGGCTTTTTGTAGGAGCGAGCTTGCTCGCGAAAAACGCCAACGATAACGCGTGCTTTCTGAATGAACGCGGTGCCTGTGATTTTTTCGCGAGCAAGCTCGCTCCTACAGATGGCGGTGCACGCTTAACTGACTGGCATTAGGGCAAGCCTCCTCCCACTGGATTCCCGTGCCTAGTTCAAGAAACCATCGGCGCGCAGCAGGGTTTCCAGGCAGTGTTCGGTGATGTGGTAGAACGCCTTGAGTTCCTGGATTTTCACCAACAGCTGCGCGTTGTCCAAAGGTTCGGCACGCTTGACCGCCAGGATCATCTTGTTCTTGTTGGTGTGCTCCAGCGAGATGAACTCGAACACCTTGGTCTCATACCCGCAGGCTTCGAGAAACAACGCACGCAAGCTGTCGGTGACCATTTCCGCCTGCTGGCCCAGGTGCAGGCCGTATTGCAGCATCGGCTTGAGCAGCGCCGGGCTCTGGATCTGCAGGCGAATCTGTTTATGGCAGCACGGCGAACACATGATGATCGACGCGCCGGAGCGGATGCCGGTGTGAATCGCATAATCGGTGGCGATATCGCAGGCATGCAGGGCGATCATCACGTCCAGTTGGCTCGGCGCGACGCTGCGCACATCGCCGCACTTGAACACCAGCCCCGGGTGTTCCAGTCGCGCGGCCGCTTCGTTGCACAGGGTGACCATGTCCTGGCGCAACTCGACACCGGTCACTTCACCTTCGGCCTTGAGCGTATTGCGCAGGTAGTCGTGGATCGCGAACGTGAGGTAGCCCTTGCCCGAGCCGAAATCGGCGACGCGCACCGGTTGGTCGAGCTGCAATGGCGACGACGTCAGCGCATGGCTGAACACTTCGATGAACTTGTTGATCTGCTTCCACTTGCGCGACATCGACGGGATCAGCGCCTGCCGGGCGTCGGTCACGCCCAGGTCGGCGAGGAACGGCCGGCTCAGGTCGAGGAAGCGATTTTTCTCGCGGTTGTGCTCGGCCGAGGGCGCCTCGCGCAATTGCTGCGGCTTGCTTTTGAACAGCGAGCTTTTGTTCTTCTTGCTGTATTCCAGTTGAGCTTCGTCAGTCAGCGACAACAGGTGCGCATTCTTGAACGAGGCCGGCAACAGCTCGGCAATCGCCGCCACGCCGTCGGCCAGCGGCAGATTCTTGGTGATGTCGCGGGTCTTGTAGCGGTAGACGAAGGACAGGCAGGGCTGTTCCTTGACGGTGACCGCTTTGATGATCAGCCGCTGCAGTTCGGCTTCATCCCCGACGTACTTGGCCAGTACCAGCTTGATAAAGGCGTTCTGCGCCAGGCTTGCGTTCAGCAGTTCGATGAACTGGGCATGATGATCCGGCGCAGGACTGGCGGATTGAGCGGTGACGGACATGAACAAAAACGCCTCGGGCAAAGAATGCCGGGCATTTTAGGGGGGATAACCGGCCAGGGCACGGAGTTATTTGACCAGTGGTCAGTTCCAACAGCCAAAGCAGATCCAAAATGTGGGAGGGGGCTTGCCCCCGATAGCGGTGTGTCAGCCAGCTTATCTGTAGCTGACCTACCCTCATCGGGGCATAGGTATCTACACAAAACTTTGGTATGACGCCGACATGTGGCGAGGGAGCTAGCTCTCGTGGCGGCCTGTCACCGACGATTACCCATCTGATACACCTCGGTCCAAATGTGGGAGGGGGCTTGCCCCCGATGGCGGTCTCTAGGCCGGCCGGGATGCTGGATCAGACCGAGTACATATCCATTATTTAGGTAACGGCCACTTAGGGTTCCGCTTTTACAGCGGCTCACTTTTGAAAAGCGCAAAAGTAAGCAAAACGCTCTTGCCCCACCACTCGGCACCTCGCTTAGGCTCGGTGTGCCCTCTCTCCGGCCAGCGTGGTTTAACGGGGCGCCTAAGATCAAAAGCCAGATCAAGATCAAGATCGACTCGCTCCGCATCGTAGTTACGGTTGAGCGCTACAGAGTTGGTAGATGCCTATGGCCATCGGGGGCGAGCCCCCTCCCACATTTAGAACTGTGTTGATCTGGTTATCCGAGTACGACCAGGCGATTGGGCAGCTCGTTGCGCGTCTGCGTCACCGGTACATGCACCTTGAGTAATTCACCACAGGCCTCGATGCAGGTAATGAACCCGGCCAGCGTCTGCCCCTGTTTCACCTGCTGGGTAAACGCCTTGACGATGGCGTCCCAACTACTGTCATCCAGGCGTTTGGAAATACCGTCATCGACGAGAATTTCCACATAACGCTCCGCCTCGCTGACAAAAATCAGCACCCCGGTGCTGCCCAGCGTGTGGTGCAGGTTCTGTTCGAGGAACTGGCGGCGCGCCAGGTTCGAGGCGCGCCAATGGCGCACCGAACGGGGGATCAAACGGGTGGTGACCTTGGGCAAGCGAAACACCAGGCACAGCACAATAAAAGTCGCCCACTGCGCCAGCAACAAGGTGTACATGGTCAGGTAGCCCGACAAGTAATGCACCACGCCAGGCACCACCAACGCGATCAGGCTGGCCCACAGCAACGGGATGTAGGCGTAGTCATCGGCACGCGCCGCCAGCACCGTGACCAGTTCGGCGTCGGTCTGTTGCTCGACCCGGGCGATTGCCTCGGCCACTTGGCGCTGCTCGTGTTCAGTCAGTAATGCCATGGTTGTAGATGCTCTATTTTCGTTATTGTCATTACCAGCCGCCCGACGCCCCGCCGCCGCCAAAGCCCCCGCCGCCGCCGCGGAAACCACCGCCACCGCCGCCCCCACCGCCGCCGCGTCCACTGCTGCTGAGGATCGCCAGCAAGATGGCGCCCACCGGCAGGCCCATGCGGTTGCACAGCCACAACACGCCGATCAGCAGGACGAACAAACCGATGGAAAACCCGGGATTGTCCTTGGCGAAATTCGCCTCCGCCACATGGGCCGGCACCGCCAGCGGTTCACCGCCAACCACCTGGATCATCGCCGCGACACCGTCGCTGATGCCCTGGCTGAAATTGCCGGCCTTGAACTTGGGCGCGATCACCTGATTGATGATCACCCAGGACTGCGCATCCGTCAGCACGCCTTCCAGGCCGTAGCCGACTTCGATACGCAATTTTCGCTCGTCGCGGGCGACCAGCAACAGCGCGCCGTTGTCCTTGCCCTTCTGGCCGATGCCCCACGCGCGGCCCAACTGATAACCGTAGTCCTCAATCGGCACGCCCTGCAGGTCGGGCACGGTGACCACCACAATCTGGTCACCGGAGGTCTGCTCCAGCGCCTGCAATTGCTGGGTCAGCTGCTCGCGCACCGCCGGGTCGATCATCTGGGCGTTGTCCACCACCCGCCCGGTCAAGGCCGGGAAGGTCAGGGCCGCCTGGGCCATGCCCACGCAACCCAGCAGCCACAGCGCCAGGCCTATCCGTAATAAACGCATCGACACCTCAAGGCAGCGTTATTTGAACTTCACCTGCGGTGCCTTATCGGCATCGGCACTGGTGGCTTCAAACGTGGCGCGGATCGGCAAGTCGCTGTACATCACGCTGTGCCACAGGCGGCCCGGGAACGTGCGGATCTCGGTGTTGTAGTTCTGCACGGCCTGGATAAAGTCGCGACGGGCCACGGCGATACGGTTTTCGGTGCCCTCAAGTTGCGATTGCAGGGCCAGGAAGTTCTGGTTGGCCTTCAGGTCCGGATAGCGCTCGGACACCACCATCAAACGGCTGAGTGCGCCGCTCAGGCCGTCCTGGGCCTGCTGGAACTGCTTGAGTTTTTCCGGGTTGTCGAGGGTGCTCGCATCCACCTGGATCGAGGTGGCCTTGGCCCGCGCTTCAATCACGGCGGTGAGCGTGTCCTGCTCATGGGCGGCGTAGCCCTTGACCACTTCCACCAGGTTGGGAATCAGGTCGGCACGGCGTTGGTACTGGTTCTGCACCTGGCCCCAGGCCGCCTTGGCCTGTTCGTCCAGGGTCGGGATGTTGTTGATGCCGCAACCGCTCAGCACGCTGCTGATCAATAACAGCGCCGCGGCTTTCAAGCCCCAGCGGTAACCTTGTGCTGCTTGCATGGTGTTTCTCCTGCCCAATCTGGATGGAATGTGATGACTAACCCTATAAACCACACGCTTGGGGCATAATCCGCCACCACTGGAATGCTTCGAGCCAATCAGCTACAAAGATGCCCAGCGCGAAAAAGAGTTCAGAGTGTGCTGCATTTATCTGAACAACACCCGAACAACAATAGACGCTCCCCACATTTTGGCCGATCAGCCTGACCGCTGTGCAGTGAGCCGAAAAAGGATATTCATGAAGAAGCTGTGTTTGCTCGGCCTTGTTGCCACTCTGGCCAGCCACCCCGTATGGGCAGAAACAAAGCCTGCTGCGCTTAAAGACAAGGACGCCTTCGTCAGCGACCTGCTCAGGCAGATGACCCTCGATGAAAAGATCGGCCAGTTGCGCCTGATCAGCATCGGTCCGGAAATGCCCCGCGAGCTGATTCGCAAGGAAATCGCCGCCGGCCGCATCGGCGGCACCTTCAACTCCATCACCCGTCCGGAAAACCGCCCGATGCAGGACGCGGCCATGCGCAGCCGCTTGAAAATCCCGATGTTCTTCGCCTACGACGTGATCCACGGCCATCGCACGATTTTCCCGATCAGCCTGGCCCTGGCCTCGAGCTGGGACATGGACGCCATCGGCCGCTCCGGGCGCATCGCCGCCCAGGAAGCCGCCGCCGACAGCCTCGACATCACTTTCGCGCCGATGGTCGACATCTCCCGTGACCCGCGCTGGGGCCGCACCTCTGAAGGCTTCGGCGAAGATACTTATTTGGTGTCGCGCATTGCCGAAGTCATGGTCAAGGCGTTCCAGGGCGCCAGCGCCGCGAACGCCGACAGCATCATGGCCAGCGTCAAGCACTTCGCCCTGTACGGCGCGGTGGAAGGCGGGCGCGACTACAACGTGGTCGACATGAGCCCGGTCAAGATGTACCAGGATTACCTGCCGCCCTACCACGCGGCGATCAAGGCCGGTTCCGGCGGCGTGATGGTGGCGCTCAATTCGATCAATGGCGTGCCCGCCACCGCCAACACCTGGCTGATGAACGACCTGCTGCGCAAGGACTGGGGCTTCAAGGGCCTGGCCGTGAGCGACCACGGCGCGATCTTCGAACTGATCAAGCACGGCGTGGCCAAGGACGGGCGTGAAGCCGCCAAGCTGGCGATCAAGGCCGGCATCGACATGAGCATGAACGACACGTTGTACGGCAAGGAACTGCCGGGGCTGCTCAAGTCCGGCGAGATCGAACAGAGCGACATCGACAACGCCGTGCGCGAAGTGCTCGGCGCCAAGTACGACATGGGCCTGTTCAAGGACCCTTACCTGCGCATCGGCAAGGCCGAGGACGATCCGGCCGACACTTATGCCGACAGCCGCCTGCACCGCGCCGACGCCCGTGACATCGCCCGTCGCAGCCTGGTGCTGTTGAAGAACCACAACGACACCCTGCCGCTGAAAAAATCCGCGACCATCGCGCTGGTCGGCCCGCTGGCCAAGGCTCCGATCGACATGATGGGCAGTTGGGCCGCAGCCGGTAAGCCGGAACAGTCGGTGACCCTGCTTGACGGCATGAACGCCGTGATCGGCGAAAAGGGCAAAGTGATCTATGCCCGCGGCGCCAACATCACCGGCGACAAGGCGGTGCTCGACTACCTCAACTTCCTCAACTTCGATGCCCCGGAAGTGGTGGATGACCCGCGCCCGGCCCAGGTGCTGATTGATGAAGCGGTGAAGGCTGCAAAGAATGCTGACGTAATCGTCGCGGCCGTGGGCGAGTCCCGTGGCATGTCCCACGAGTCGTCGAGCCGCACCGACCTGAACATCCCGCAAAGCCAGCGCGACCTGATCAAGGCCCTCAAGGCCACCGGCAAGCCGTTGGTGCTGGTGCTGATGAACGGCCGGCCGCTGTCGATTCTCGAAGAGAACCAACAGGCTGACGCGATCCTGGAAACCTGGTTCTCCGGGACCGAAGGCGGCAACGCCATCGCCGACGTGCTGTTCGGTGACTACAACCCGTCGGGCAAGCTGCCGATCACCTTCCCACGCTCCGTGGGGCAGATTCCCACTTACTACAACCACCTGAGCATCGGCCGTCCGTTCACGCCGGGCAAGCCGGGCAACTACACCTCGCAGTACTTCGATGACACCACAGGTCCCCTGTTCCCGTTTGGCTATGGCCTGAGCTACACCACGTTCGGCCTGTCGGACATGGCGCTGTCGTCCACCACCCTGAACAAGACCGGCAAGCTCGACGCCAGCGTCACCGTGAAGAACACCGGCAAGGTCGATGGCGAAACCGTGGTGCAGTTGTATATCCAGGACGTGGCCGGCTCGATGATCCGCCCGGTGAAAGAGCTGAAGAACTTCCAGAAAGTCATGCTCAAGGCCGGTGAAGAACGCACCTTGCATTTCACTATCACTGAGGAAGATTTGAAGTTCTATAACGCCCAGCTCAAGTTCGCCGCCGAGCCGGGTGAGTTCAATGTGCAGATCGGGCTGGACTCCCAGGATGTGCAGCAGCAGAGCTTCGAGCTACTTTGATCTAAGGCTGTATGTAGGAGCGAGCTTGCTCGCGAAAAACTCACAAACGCCGCGTTCATTCAGAAAGCCCGCGTTATCGTTGACGTTTTTCGCGAGCAAGCTCGCTCCTACATTTGATTGAGGTGATTCGACTAGCCGCGTCGGTCCAGCAGATTGACCACCAACCGATCAATCCACCCCCACACCCGCTGCTTCACCCGCCGCCACAATGGCCGCGCCTTCCACGCCTCCAGGCTGACCGCCTGGCTTTGCGCAAAATCACGTTCGAAACTGCCCGCCACCGCCTGCGTCAACTCAGGGTCCAGCGCTTCCAGGTTGGCTTCCAGATTGAAGCGCAGATTCCAGTGGTCGAAATTGCACGAGCCAATACTGACCCAGTCATCCACCAGCACCATCTTCAGGTGCAAAAAGCACGGCTGGTATTCAAAGATCTGCACGCCTGAACGCAGCAGACGCGGGTAATAACGGTGCCCGGCATAGCGCACCGACGGGTGATCGGTGCGCGGGCCGGTGAGCAGCAAACGCACATCCACACCGCGCCCGGCCGCCCGGCGCAAGGCGCGGCGCACGCTCCAGGTCGGAAGAAAGTACGGCGTCGCCAGCCAGATGCGCCCTTTGCTGCTGTTCAAGGCGCGGATCAGCGATTGCAAAATATCCCGGTGCTGCCGGGCGTCGGCATACGCCACACGACCAAGCCCCGGCCCGGTGGCAGGCACCTTGGGCAAGCGCGGCAAACCGAAATGGGTCGCCGGTTTCCATTCCCGACGTGCCGCATTGGCGTGCCACTGGCGGTCGAACAGGGCCTGCCAGTCCAGCACCAGCGGGCCGCTGATCTGCACCATCACTTCATGCCAGTCGGCCGTGTCGTGTCCAGGCGTCCAGAATTCATCGGTAACGCCGGTCCCGCCGATCACCGCGACGGCCTGGTCGATCAGCAGCAGCTTGCGGTGGTCGCGGTACAGGTTGCGCATCCAGCGGCGCCAGTTCAGGCGATTATAGAAACGCAGCTGCACACCCGCGTCGGTCAACCGCTTGCGCAACCCGAGGGTAAACGCCAGGCTGCCGTAATCATCGAACAAGCAGCGCACCTGCACCCCGCGCTCGGCCGCGAGCACCAGCGCCTGCACCATCGCTTCGGCACAGGCCCCGGCTTCCACCAGGTACAACTCAAGATCCACTTGCCGCTCGGCGCGGGCGATGCCCACCAGCATCTGCGGGAAAAAATTCGGTCCGTCGATCAACAACTCGAAACGGTTGGCGCTGCGCCACGGGAACACCGCGCCGCCCATGTCAGCGCGCCGTAAAGATCAGTACCGCACCCACCGGCACCGACAAACTGATCGACTTCAACCCCGCCGCTTTGCGCAGCGCCGCCACACCGGGCTGCAGCTCGAAATCCTCGGCGCGCACCACCACCGGCTCCAGGGTCACGACCTGAAAGCGCCGATCATCCAGACGCGTGGCCAGCAGCTCGGCGTTGTAGGTGTGGGTCTTGCCATGCAAGGTGATGCTCAGCGGCAGGCGCAATTCCAATTGCGCGCCGGACGCCAGATCATTGATCGGCTGCAGGTTGATCTGGGTGCTGATCAACGCTTCGGGAAACTGCTTGATCTCGAACAACTGCTTACGCATACGCTCGTCACGCAGCGGGATGCCACTGTTGATCGACTCCAGCTCCACCTGCACCTGCGCCGCACCCTGGCTGTCGACCTTGCCGTGCAGCACCAGGAAGCGGTGCACTTCGGCTATTTCAGTATTTTTAGTGGTGACGAAGGACAGACGTGAAGATTCGTTATCCAGATACCAGTCGGCGTGGGCAGGCACGGTGGCACAGGTCAGCAATGCGAAGACCAAAGGTTTGAGATTGAACATAGAGGCTCATGGGGCAAAAAATCTGGATGAACCTTAAGCGCAATCTCACGAACGGCGCAAATCCAATGTGGGAGGGGGCTTGCCCCCGATGACGGTGGATCAGCAACACATCCAGTGACTGACACTCTGCCATCGGGGGCAAGCCCCCTCCCACATAGGTCCTGTGGTGACTTTCTAGGCCAATGCCCGCTGCACTTCGCGCAATGTATGCTCCAGGCCGGCCATGTGCAGATTTAACACTCGCTCAACCAGCGCCTAATGCATCGAACAGTGCAGCCCCATGCCGCCCAAGCCGAAAATTTACGCAGCGATATCTCGCGCACGTACGACATCACAGATATGCTCTTCAGCCTCCGAGAAGGAACACTAAAGAAAAGGACGAAACTATGGATCTTCAAAGTTGGATTTCAATCTTTATGGCATTAATTGCGGTAGCCTCCGCAATTGTCACATACGCGGTCTTTCGCTCTGCGACCGACCCCACTGTGATTGTGTATGCCCAGCCCGACCTTCAAAGACAATCAATTGTAAATCTTATCGTTGAAAATATCGGACGCGGCGCTGCCCATGGAATCCACTTCCTACCTAGTCGACCTCTTCCAGGAAAAGCTTTCAGCATAGCTATTCCGGAGAAAATGCCTGATCAAATGCAATCCGGACCAATCGTTAACGGAATACCATTTTTAGCGCCAGGACAAAGGCTTCTGATTACTTGGGGGCAATATGGAGGGTTGTTAAAATATTTGGGTAACGACCCTATTCGCATCGAAGCATGTTGCTACAGGTCACTTTCTAAAAGCATATTTTCAAAGAAACTTAGATCCAACTCGACATTGGATATAAGAATGTTCGAGACCTCTGAATCGACCGAGCACGGCTACGGCCCAAACCTAGTTAAAGAGTTAAAAGTTTTAAACAGCACTTTAAAAACGCTAGAAGATCGACTTGGATAAATTTCATCGTTCAGAGATGCAGTGCGACTTCTAATGAGCCTAAGCCAACCAACCCTGACTGAATTAAGGAGTAGCCGTACCTTACATACCTCCAAACCGATCACTGAGATATTGTTTTTTGTTCACTGGCAAATCGGAATTTTCCTACCCACTCAACGAGTTGCAGTACGGGGAGCATCACGTTAACCTCTCCCCCGTCGCTGCTCATCAGCGACCGGGCGTGGAATCCCGAGAAAGAAGACGCTACAGCGTCGTCATACAATCAGTCGGCGCTTTTTTGTGCGCGCTGTTTGTGTTTTATGGCGGCTGTGCGTGGGAGGCCTTGTGCCTGCCGAGTCGCTTCTTCTCGGATTCCAACCTGCGTATAGTTGCCACCCTCATGCTTGGAATCGTGAATGGCAGTTCTTTTTGGTTGTACCAAAGGAGCAAGCTTATGCCGTACGAAATCCCCTCAGCCGAAACCATCGGCGCCGCCACCTTCGCAGACTGCGGAGAAGACAAAAGCCACCTGAAACTGTTCCGCGTCAACGCCGGGGTTCCCCTCATGGAAGCCCTAGAACACGCCTCTCACGTGCTCTACTACGCCAAAATGCTCTTCCTTGAAGCCGCCATGGACCCAAGGGCCGAGAGGTTTGCGTTTGCCTCCCATTACTTGGGCGAAATGGGCAAAGCCATCATTGATGACTTACTGCTGGCGATGCAGCCTGGTAGTCGAAATCCCCAGTAAGTAGTACGCGCCTGGTGCATTGCACCAGGCGCCTGATACCTCATGGCACCAACCGACACCCCTGCCTCTCCCCCATCCACCTCGCCGTGTGCGTACGCCCCAACCCACTCGCCGTCACTTCACTGCGCTCCGGCGTGTCGGTAAATGCACTGGTCGGCACGTACTGTTTCACATACCCCAGGCAATACTGCGCCGGGTTGTTCTCCACATACCGGCACGAGCAATACTCCTTGGCCGTGTACGCCGCGATGATGTCGGGGAAGGCTTGCAGGTTGACGCGTTCGTGCCACACCCAGCCCGACACTGCGAGCAATAGCACCAGCAAAACGCTGACAAACGGATGACGGCGAATCATGACCGCACCGCCGCCAGCACGCGCTTGAGCAGTTCGTTATGCCGGTAGCTGCCGTCGCGGTCATCGCCGTAGCGCACGATCACCAGGTGTTCGTCGGGCAGCACAAACAGTGCCTGGCCCCAGTGCCCCAGTGCGGCGAAGGTGTCGGCGGGTGCGTCGGGCCAGGGTTGTGGGACGCCCTTGTTGAGCCACCATTGCCCGCCGGGCACAGCTTCATCCTGGCCCGCTTTGTAGTTGTCGAATGGCTGCCGATTGAAGGCCACCCACTCTTTGGGCAACAACTGTTGTTCACCCCAGCGCCCGTCCCGCGCCATCAGCAAGCCGACCCGCGCCAGATCGCGCGCGGTGAGGTAGGCGTAGGAGGAGGCGACGAAGGTTTCGTCGGCATCGGTTTCCCATGTCGCGTTGCGAATGCCCAACGGCTTGAACAGCGCATCCCACGGGTAGCTCATATAGGCTTTGTGGCCGAGCATGCCTTTGAGCGCAGCGGACAGCAGGTTGCTGTCGCCGCTGGAATAGCGGAACGCCTGGCCGGGTTCGGCGGCGGCTTCGGTATCGGCGGCAAATTGCGCCATATCGCCACGCCCTCGGGTGTAGAGCATCGCCACGACAGAAGACTTCAACGGGGCGTATTCATAGTCCTCCTGCCAATCCAGGCCCGAAGCCCAGTGCAACAGGTCGGCCATGGTCACCTTGGGGTGCTGTTTCATCGGCGGATAGAAGCGTGCGACAGGATCGCTCAGCTTAAAGCGGTTTTCGCCGTAGGCCACACCGAGCACCGTGGCCATCAGGCTTTTGCTCACCGACCAGGTCAGGTGCGGTGTGCTGGCGGTGGTCGGCGCAGCGTAGTGTTCATAGATGATTTCGCCATCGCGAATCACCAGCAGCGCGTCGGTGCGGATGCCTTGGCGGGTGGCGTCGTCACGGGCTGGGAAGGCATAGGCGTTCAGGGCATCGACAGCGGTGCCCTGGAGTGGCTTGCCGGTGGTCCATTCTTTTTCGGGCCAGGTTTCAGCACGGGCGGTAACGCTGACTAACAGCACAACAACACACAACAGGCCTCGGACCATGGGCACGAACTCAAGGGGGCATTCAAGCCCGCGAGCCTAGCGCAGGCCCATGACAGATTTGCTACATAAGGCCTGTCACTCAACCGTCACCGTAACTTCATGGAGATGACACCGAGGCTACATAGCCTGACTTTGGACAACAAAGTCGACTGGCCGCAACCTGGCCGGCACTCGGAGACTCGCTATGACTCAGATCGCCCGCATCAGCGACAAAGGCAATGAACGCCGCCTGCAAGCCGAACGCCTGATCGGCGCACAGGCCTTGCAGGAAGCCCAGGCCCTGCGGTTCAACGTGTTCAGCGGCGAGTTCAACGCCAAGCTGAAGGGCGCGGAACTGGGCCTGGACATGGATGACTATGATGTTCACTGCAGCCACATCGGCGTGCGGGATTTGAACAGCGGTCGACTCGTCGCCACCACCCGTTTGCTCGACCACCAGGCCGCCAGCACCTTGGGCCGGTTCTACAGCGAAGAAGAATTCAGCCTGCATGGCTTGCTGCACTTGCAGGGCCCGATCCTGGAAATCGGCCGCACCTGCGTCGACCCGGCCTACCGCAACGGCGGCACCATCGCGGTGTTGTGGGGTGAGTTGGCCGAGGTGCTCAACCAGGGCGGCTACAGCTACCTGATGGGCTGCGCGAGCATCCCGATGCACGACGGCGGCATCCAGGCCCACGCGATCATGCAGCGTCTGCGCGAACGCTACCTGTGCAACGAGCACCTGCGCGCCGAACCGAAAAAACCCCTGCCGGCCCTGGACCTGCCCTCCAACGTCATCGCCGAAATGCCGCCGCTGCTCAAGGCTTATATGCGCCTGGGCGCGAAGATCTGCGGCGAACCGTGCTGGGACGAAGATTTCCAGGTGGCCGACGTGTTCATCCTGCTCAAGCGCGATCAACTGTGCCCGCGCTATGCGCGCCACTTCAAGGCGGCGATGTAATGGACCGCCTGCGCGTGTACGGGCGCATCGCCCGGGTGCTGGTGGTGGTGGCGCTGGGCTTGAGCATGGCCAGTGTGTTTGGCCTGTTCGAACGCCTGGGGGTGGCCAACTCGATGGTGCGGCGCCAGCGTTGGTCGCGGTTCTTCATGGCACGGCTGACCAACGCCCTGCCCTTTCGCGTGACGGTGCATGGCGAGGTGCCGCACACGCCGATGCTGTGGGTGAGCAATCATGTGTCCTGGACGGATATTCCGTTGCTGGGCGCAGTGGCACCGATGTCCTTTTTGTCCAAGGCCGAAGTGCGCACCTGGCCGGTGGCCGGCTGGTTGGCGGCCAAGGCCGGCAGCCTGTTCATTCGGCGCGGCGCGGGTGACAGCCAGTTGATCCGCAAGCAGATGACCCGTCATCTGGAACAACGGCACCCGCTGCTGATGTTCCCCGAAGGCACCACCACGGATGGGCGCAGCCTGCGTACCTTTCACGGACGCTTGCTGGCCAGTGCGATCGATGCGGATGTGTCGTTGCAACCGGTGGCCATACGGTATCTGCGCGACGGTGAGGTGGACTCATTGGCGCCGTTCATTGGCGATGATGATTTGCTGTCGCACCTGATGCGCTTGTTTTCCAACGACCAGGGCGATGTGGAGATTCATCTGCTCAAGCCGATTGCCTGCGCCGGGCAGGAACGCGCAGCATTGGCATATCAGGCGCAGCAGGCGGTGCAGAAGGCGTTGTTCGGGCCGTTGCCGGAGAGTGAGCAGGCGCATGGGCGACCAGCGTTCGCCGCCTGAATGCTGTGAACACAATCCACATGTGGGAGGTGGCTTGCCCCCGATGGCGGTGGTTCAGTCAACACATTCAGTGACTGACACACCGTCATCGGGGGCAAGCCCCCTCCCACATTTAAATCTCAGTGGTCAGCTGGATACGTGCAAAGCTCTGTAATTGGGGGTAGAAAACCCGGAAATCTTCACTCAAAGGCTCATAGAGCTCGCGCAACTCACGCATCGCAAATCTTAACGCTTCAGGGTCCGTCAACCGCCGCGAAATCACGCGCAATACCTGCTCCATCACCGCAAACTCACGATACGAACCCAGCCAGTCATCCGCCGCCATATACGGCGCAATCTGCGCCAGCCGCCCCGGCAATGCGGGTTCTGCGGCGAGCACGCGGTAGACCTGCGCGGTAAAACGCTCCAAGGGCTGGTCGGCATACAGCGCCCAATCCCGCGCCAGGCAATGGTCGAAAAACACATCGAGCACGATCCCGGCGTAGCGCCTGCGGGTCAGGCTGAAGCGCGACAACGCGGCCCCTACCAAGGGGTGGCTGTCGGTGAAACGGTCGATGGAGCGATGCAGCTGGATCGCCGCTTCGATTTGCGGGTTGAACTGGCCCTGCAGGCGGCCTTTGACGAAGTCGCCATACAGGCTGCCCAGCAGTTGCGCAGGAAGTTGGCCGCCCAGGTGCAGATGTGCGAGATAATTCATGGCGCGCAGTCTATCACTGCCGCACACATATCGTTATAACCCGATATACCGATTCGGGCTGATATCAGATCAAAATCATATTGGTATATCGGAATACAACGATTTAAAGTTCGCCTCATCGCGATATAACGTTTTACGACACCGAGCACCCTGCCATGTCCATCGACCTCGACGAAATAATAAAAGCCCTGGCACACCCAGTACGACGAGACATCCTCACCTGGCTGAAAGACCCGAAAGTGCAGTTCCCCGAGCAATTGCACAACCACGAATACGGCATCTGCGCCGGGCAGA
This sequence comes from Pseudomonas orientalis, assembly GCF_001439815.1. Lineage (GTDB taxonomy): Bacteria > Pseudomonadota > Gammaproteobacteria > Pseudomonadales > Pseudomonadaceae > Aquipseudomonas > Aquipseudomonas orientalis. The sequence continues at coordinate 475,331 of NZ_JYLM01000003.1, forward strand.
TCGACCAGCGCTGCGGCTTGTCCCAGTCGACCGTGTCGGCCCACCTGGCCACGTTGCAACGGGCGGGCCTGATCACCAGCCAGAAAGCCGGGCAGTGGCACTTTTTCAGACGCAACGAGGAAACGATCCAGGCCTTCCTCGCAGCGCTCATGACCGAACTCAGCGCCCCTGCGCCGCAATAAGGAGCCGAAAGTGCCGCTCCTATTGCTCATGATTCTCGCACTGCTGGTGACCCTGATTACTTTCCGTCAGAACGGCAATGCCGACCTGGCCCCCGCGACTCATTGATCAACTTGAAGAGAAAGGTGCTTTCCCATGACGACTATTTTTGATCCGATAAAACTGGGCGACCTCGAACTGTCGAACCGCATCATCATGGCCCCGCTGACCCGCTGCCGCGCCGATGAAGGCCGCGTGCCCAACGCGCTGATGGCCGAGTATTACGTACAGCGCGCCTCCGCCGGGCTGATCCTCAGCGAAGCCACTTCCGTGACGCCCATGGGCGTGGGTTACCCGGACACACCGGGCATCTGGTCCAACGACCAAGTGCGCGGCTGGGCCAACATCACCAAGGCCGTGCACGGCGCGGGCGGCAAGATCTTCCTGCAACTGTGGCACGTCGGCCGCATCTCCCATGAGTCGTACCTCAATGGCGAGGCCCCGGTGGCGCCGAGCGCGATCCAGGCCAAAGGCCACGTCAGCCTGGTGCGCCCGCTGGCCGACTACCCTACCCCGCGCGCCCTGGAAACCGCTGAAATCGCCGACATCGTCGACGCCTACCGTACCGGCGCCGAAAACGCCAAGGCCGCCGGTTTCGACGGCGTGGAAATCCACGGTGCCAACGGCTACCTGCTCGACCAGTTCCTGCAAAGCAGCACCAACCAGCGCACCGACCAGTACGGCGGCTCCCTGGAAAACCGTGCGCGCCTGTTGCTGGAAGTGACTGACGCCGCCATCGAAGTCTGGGGCGCCGGCCGCGTGGGCGTACACCTGGCACCGCGTGCCGACGCCCACGACATGGGCGACGACAACCTGGCGGAAACCTTCACCTACGTCGCCAGCGAACTGGGCAAGCGTGGCATTGCCTTCATCTGTTCCCGTGAAAAAGAAGGGGCGGACAGCCTCGGCCCACAGCTGAAAAAAGCTTTCGGCGGCGTGTACATCGCCAACGAACGCTTCACCAAGGACAGCGCCAACGCCTGGCTGGCCGCCGGCAAGGCCGACGCGGTGGCGTTCGGCATACCGTTCATTGCCAACCCGGACCTGCCGGCGCGCCTGAAGGCAGATGCGCCGTTGAACGAGCCGCACCCGGAAACCTTCTATGGCAAAGGCCCGGTGGGTTATATCGATTATCCGACGCTGGCACTCTGATCTACTGAAACGAAGAAGCCCCGGCTAGAGAGCCGGGGCTTTTTTATGGGCGACGGTAAGCACCTGGCATGATTTGAAATGACCGACCTCCTCTTGAATCATTTTCTACAACGAGATCAATCCCTGCGCCAACGCCACGCCCACGGCTTGCCGCCGGCTGAAAGAGCCCAACTTTCGACTCGCATTCGCAATGTGAAAATTAATGGTTCTCTCTGAACATCCCAGGATGCAGCTCATTTCCCAGGTCGTTTTGCCTGCGCCGGACCATTTCAGCACCTCAGACTCCCTTAACGTCAGGCTGCAAGGTTGTTCACCCACGGCTTTCAAGTGTTTTTGTGAGCCCTCCAGAAGAAAGGGAATCAGCATGAATAGCTTGCCCAACGGACCATTCAGGTCATCGCGAAGATCGTCGGAAGAACTCGCGCATTGAGCAACGTTGAGCGATCCGGCCATTTCGTTAAAGCGCAGGGGAATGCTGACACCCTGCAGAAGCCCATACCCCTCGCGCTCCGTCCAGAACTGACTGGACCGGCCTCGCGCCTGTCTGCGCGCCAAGCCCAAGAAAAGGGGCGCAAAGTGATGGCGGCAATGCCTGATTATCGGGTCCACCTGAATGAAATTTTCATCCTTGTATCGCCTGAGCCAATCAGAAGGATAAGTCGTCATGATCCTGTTAAAGGGATCACTGGTGGTTGAAGGGCCAAGGCTCAGCAAATAGCGTTCATAGCCAATACGACGCAGCACCTTGCGCAGATGGCTTTCCCAATCTCGCCGGTGCAAGTCGGTGGTCAGTATGGAGAAGTCGTCCAATACCTCTTTGAAATTAATCCTCAGGAATAGGTCTTCTTTTTTATACCTAAATAAGTCATCCACGATGAATCCCTGCCACACATAGAAGCTTTTTGAAACGACTTAATTAAAAAACGGGCCGCTGAACAAGCGACCCGCTATGCGCCACTTACAATCCTGCTTGGCGACAGTGTTGTTCTATGAAGCTTTTGAATATTCCAAGGCCGTCCTCCGTCAAAATACTTTCGGGATGGAACTGGACTCCCTCTATAGGGTAGTCAGCATGTCGCACGCCCATGATGTACCCATCATCCGTCGAGGTGGACGTCACTGCCAGTTCACCGGGCAGCCCGCGGTTATCAATAATCAACGAGTGGTAGCGAGTCGCCTTGATCGAACGACCCTCGGTATGGTTGTAGACACCTCGCCCATCATTATCAATGGTGCTGATCTTGCCGTGCATGACATGGGAGGCTCGAATGACCGACCCGCCAAACGCCAGACCAATGGCTTGATGCCCCAAACAGACGCCCAATATCGGCAGACACCCTTTAAAATGTTGGATAACCTCAATGTACCCCGCGTCCTGTGGATGCCCTGGCCCCGGGCCCAGGACGCAAAAATCTGGCGCATACGCTTCGATACGTTCGATTAGATTTGGAACATCATTGCGCTCCACATGGGTTTCCAGTCCAAGCTGTTCAAGATACTGGCTGATAATGAATACGAAACTGTCATAGGCATCAATCAGGAAAACTTTCATTGCAGCATCTCCTTTCCGGTAACCGCACGATAGACAGAGCCCATTTTGTAGAACGTTTCAGTCCACTCTTTATCCGGAACCGAGTCGGCCACCACGCCGGCCGACGCACGCAGGTAATAAGTACCGTCTTTATGAACCGCTGAGCGAATGCATAAAGCCGTATTGATGCTGCCGTCGAATCCGATCAGGCCTACGGCTCCGGCATATATCCCACGACGGTTGTTTTCCATGCTTTCGATAATCTGCATTGCACGTATTTTTGGCGCACCGGTCATGGTTCCCGCAGGGAAAGAAGCCTTGATCACGTCAAAGGCATCGAAGCCTTTTCGCAATAAACCACGCACGTTGGAAACCATGTGATACAGGTGGGAGTACTCCTCAACCAACATCAATTCGTCGACTTCAAGTGAGCCCGGCTGGCAGACACGACCGATGTCGTTCCTGCATAAATCCACCAGCATCAAGTGTTCAGCTCGCTCTTTTTCAGAGCGCGTCATGCTTAGGATCAGCTCGCTGGAAGGTATGCCAGGGGTTTTGCCCACGGTTCCGGCGATGGGCCTCATCTCGATCAGATTGTCCTTGATGCGAACAAATAGCTCGGGGCTTGCGCCGATCAGGTCAACGCCACCCAGGTTGGCCAAATACATATAGGGAGACGGGTTGTTCTTGCGCAACGCTCGATATACATCAAAGGGTTTGATCCGCGTATCCACCTGCACTTCATGACCCAATTGGATCTGATAAATATCACCTTGGCGAATGTGCTCCAGCGCCTTGTCGACCCAGCCAAGAAATTGCTCTTTTTGCACCGTATCGCGCACGACGGTGACCGATGGGTAAATAATCGGCGAGTCAACAGCCGGGATACCCGCAGCGTCCGCCAGCAGCGCCACGTAGTCATCGGTACTACGGGGCTTCCAGAGCGAACTGTTGTTGACCATCACATCCACTGTTCCATTGGCGTGGAAGTACACCAGCGTCTGAAACACGGTCAAGGCAATGATCGGATAATCATTGGTTCGCTCGGTCAGGTCGGGAATATCCTCGACAAACCGAACGCAGTCATAGGAGAGATAGCCAAAAAAAGCGAGGCTGGGGTTGGTCTGACGCGGAACTTCAAATGGCGCTTGTAACGCACGCAGCAAATCCCATACCGCGTCGTTCGAACGAATGCCTATACGCCCTTTGTCATCCAGAATTATTTCCTGTGCCGACAATGCACTTCTTAAATAACTGAGCAGTTGCTCATCAGCTTCAAGTGTTGCATACCCCTCATAAATTTTTACCGTCAATAAAGTTTCCATTCCGATAATTGTCGCCTTGCGATCCCGGCTAGGGCCCGACAATGATTCGAGAATAAAGGTTTTATCGGCACCGAGTACTTTTGTCGCCGCTTCATACACAACAAGCGGATCGCATTTCAAACGTTCGGTATGTAGTTGGATGCTCACGGGTGTGGTTATCCCACGCATGACATATCTCCTTTTTATTAATAACCAGCTCACACAGCAGAGCATCAAGCGCGCAGAGCGATGCCTCAAGCTGTCTGGCGATTCAACCAGCTAAGTATTGAAGTGAAGAATTCATCAGCCACGCGCCCACTCGGGTCCGCGAAAGCACATACTCAAAAAAGAGACAGAACTTCAGCGTACCATTCGCGTATTACGATTTTCATGAGAACAGCCACGAAATATCGAATAACAGCGCTCGGCTATTAATGAATTACCAATTAGGGGTGTTTGACTGAAACAGGCAGCAAGACACCGGCGGTTGCTGGATTAGCTACGCCAGATATTGCTTTTGAAAACCGAAAGATGGGCAGTGTTGGACTCGGAGGAAGATCCGAGGGAGTTCTTCAGCACTGATAGTCGGTAGTACATTTAAGACTTCCTGTGTCTTGAGGGCATTGCAGGAGTGATTCCTGAATACCCGTTGGATACTACTCATAGGTTCAATAGGGGTCAACCTCAATTACCTACGGTTTACAGGTGCTCTCATACAGGGCCGGCCATCGCTTGAGTCCTTGCAAGAAACCGCTGGATAGCCTGCAGGGTTTGCTCGGCACACTCCAGATAGGGTACGTGCCCCGCATCCTCGATGATGCAAATGCTGGCCTGTGGCAGAAGTCGGCGGACCTCGTACAGGCACGAAACATCAAAGACCTGATCATTGCTTCCCCACACCACCAATAGCTTGGCTTGAACGTCCGCCAATCGCGGTTGAAGCGGGTACAGCCCGGCGTCCTTGAAGTCCCCGAGTATTTTTTCGATTTTCCCATAACGTTGTGCCCCCTTATTGGCCAGCGCCCTCGTCAGAAAAGCTGGAACCTGGGGCGGGCGGGTGAACACCATCTCCCACAGGGCCTGCATTTCGCCAACGCAGCGGTAGCCAAAAGGGTGTTTACCCGATTCCAGAAACTGACTCATCGCCGGACTGAGCCGTGCCGCATGTAACCCCGCAGGGGCCATCGCGATCACGCGGGAAACGCCTACCGGATAAGTGGCCGCATAAAGACAGGCAATACAGCCACCTATAGAGCTGCCTATCAACACGAGCTCCTGGAAGACGTGCGCTTCAAAAAACGCCCTCAACCGTTCAACCTGAGCCATAGGATCATAGCTTTGCAAACCGTCGAACGACGACTCGCCTTCCCCAGGTAGGTCCAGGAAAATACAGTTGCAGGTCTCGACCAACGAGTAAAGCTTAGGGCCCCACTGATCCTTGCTGGCTCCCAGGCCATGAAGAAACACCAAGGTAGGGCCGGCCTTGATCCCGCTCGATTGCAAGTAGGCGACCTCATACTCTGGCCCCTTCCACCGCCGAACCTTAAGCCTGTAGCGAAACCGGTTTTGCTCACGCATGGCGAGCAATGCCCACCGACCTGGCCAATTCATTAAACATCACCTCTCGACGGGTTAGTCGATCAATCGGCGGGAGTGTTTACGGCACGGACCTGCCGTGGCGGTAGACGGACCTGGCACAATGCAACCCCTGCCAAAACCGCCATGCCACCGACGACCAGGCTCAACGAAACACCTTCTTGCAGAAGCACCTGACTGACCGCCACTGCAAAAACCGGTACCAATAACAGGAACGGCGTCAGGCGCTGGACCGGGTGCCGCCCCAACAGCCAATACCACAGGCCAAACCCGATCAGCCCACCACTGACAGCGGTATACAGCACGGCGGCCCAGGCCCTCGGGCTGGCAGTCAGCACCGAACCCCATGCAGGCCCCTCCACGGCGGCGGAAACCATCAGTAACTCCGGCGCGGCAATCAATGCCGTCCACGCGCTGATCGCCACAGGATTGAAAGGCCCCCAGCGCTTGGTTAGGACAGTTCCCACCGCGAAAACAAACGCCGCGGCAATCACCAGCAACACACCCGATAACGCACCGCCACTGCCAACCCCCCCCAACACCGTCAGCACCCCAATCAATGCGATGACAATCCCGACTACCACCTGCAGGCCAATTCGCTCCTTCAAGACGGCGAAAGCCAACAGCAATGTGAAGGGGGTGGCCAGTTGGTATGCGACAGCAGAGGTGGAGGCGTCCACCCGCGAGATGCCACAGTACAAAAGCCCGAAATGCAGCGTCCCCACCATTGAGGCGATCCAGAATACGGGGAGTAGTTCGCGGCGTTTAGGGATGCCGCAAAACGGCACCAATACAATCGCCATCAAGGCAAAGCGCATGGCAACCATCAGAATTGGCGGGAGTTCCTGTCCCCCAATCTTAACTGCCGTCACTTGGGCGCCCCATAAAAAAGCTACCAGTACAGCTATCAACGAATCTCGAATAGGCATTAATCCATCATCCCGTTTGAAATTGGACTTGCTTGAGCAGGCGCAGGCGCTCGACGCCTTGGCGCGGGTGTTCATTCAATTTGTGAAAGTGTTCAAGGAGGCGATCCAGCGTCTCCCGCAGAGCCTGTTCCGCCTCAGTGTCCTGAACCAGTTGGGTGTTGAATGTGGCTGGAAAGCCGGAGCCAACGAGCACCATTTTGTTCAGCAGAACGTTCAGCACCACCTGACTGAACACGGCCGTATGTCCGTACCGGCGCCCCACCACCGCCACTGCGGCAAGCTTGTCGCGCAACGGGCGCTCCCTGGGGCGCAAAAAGCCATAACCCACCCGCTCCAGAAACGCCTGGAATCGACTATTGGTGCCATAGGCATGCATCACGGGCAGATACAGGATCGCGTCGGCCTTGGCCATTTCATCGACAATCGCGCCGACATCGTCCTGCAGCAAACAATCGCTATGTGAGCACGCGTTATCAGCGTCGCAGTAGTCGATACGATAATCGCGCAGCCAGAGGTCCCGGACCGAGGCGCGCCCCTCCAAGTGGCGTCGAATCAACAACACCACCTGACTGCTGACGCCGTGCAAGCGGTTTGACCCGACAATGACTATCAGCTTCATAAACTCAGGACGCCTTGGCCAGCGGTGCACCGGCGATACGCTCGTATTCAAGCAACGACTCCTCCAGCAACTGACCGGTGAGATACAGGGTCACCCGGGCCACTTCCTTGATCAGCGCGCGCTCTTCATCCGTCGTCACCGAGCGTTGCATCGCAAGACGAACTTCTTCGGAGTGCTTTTCGTCGATGGTCGAATGGGCGACGAAGAATGTCATCTGCTCGTCCTTGAGCCTCAGGTCGGTGCGAAACTTGTTCAGGATCGGCTGGATATGCTCATAAACCTCCTCTGCCCAATAGCTGTAACCCAAGCGGGCGACCGGCCCGAGACGAATAGCGACGTCATTCAGATAAGCGATCAGCGCCTGAGTAGGCGGTAGCGGAGCAGGTAGCGTCGCAGGCAAGGCGCCGATGGACTCCAGATCGCGTATCACCATTTTTTCGTGCCCCAACTCTTCAAGCGCATGCTTGTAGACGAAGCGCAGCAACGTGGTCTGGCTCGGGTCCGCGCTGAACGCACATGCCGCCTGATTAATCGAGTTGAAACGGGTGTAGTGATAAACCTGCAGCATCACCTGCTGATAAAGCTCGGCCGTCATCGTCTGCTCAAGGCTGTGATTCCAATAGCGACCTTTCTTGATTTTGGCCCAGCCGCTGTCAACAATCGCGTCCAATTCCTTGAAAAAATTATCCATGAGCTATTCTTCCTTTAATGGTGTTAAAGACGGTTTCCAGTTCCAGATAAACCAAACTGTAATCCCGTGATGACTGGTAGTTCGTCCAGGTAATATCGTCAGCGAGAACATGGCCGCCGATATCGACATACAGGGCAACCAAACGCCCACGGCATAAAGCCGAGATGTACCGAAACTGCGTATTGGCCTTCAACCAGATAGCGGTTTGCAAAAGGAATGACCTCAAGTGCATCCCCCCTCGGTACTTCTCATCCAATACCAACCGATTGGCATCAAATGAATCCATGGGATGAGCAAAATAATGCCCCACGTCAACCACGCGTTCGACGAAGCTCATGCCATGCCCCAGTGGCGTTATCCGCATAGCACCGACTATCTCGTCGCCATCGAAATAAGCCATGTGGTACGAACAGGTATCGCGTAATGTCTCCGCGTCGGAAAAACTTTCCTCGTTGGCCGGGTTATCACCGATATAGCGAGATCTTAATGCGCAGACTTTCTGGAACAGTTCACTTTTCGCCGAAACGATTTGCACGGACATGCTCATGCGCAGCCCCCCCCCGCCTATCGATTGCGCTGATCGACAATTCGCGCTTCTTTCCAACTGAACCAACTGCCCAGGTTCACGTGGTCATCCAGGTCATCGACGACCATGATCGTTGCCTCGACGCCCAGGCGTTCGCGCACACGCTCACGAATCAGTAGTGTCAATTGGCTGCGGTCGCCTTCGTAGAATCTGGACATTTCCATCTTGGCGATCACCGTATCTCTGCCGTTCACGCAGTTAATGACGATCTGATAACCCAGGCATTGCTCCACACCTTCAAGCAGCGCCTGCTCAATATGGCCGGCGGTGAAAGCTTTGCCGTTGAGCGTCATCGCATCCTTGACGCGCCCGACCACTTTCATGACGTGCGCATGGGCGATCGGGTTCTTCGGATTTTTTTGAATGCAAACCAAGTCGCCTGTACGGTAGCGAATCAGCGGCTTCACTCCATCGATCAACATCGTGACGCACAGCTCTCCTTCGCCACTGTCACCCAGGCTTTCACCGGTCTGCGGATTCAGCACCTCAATGATGTAGTTGAGTCGGTGAGGCATCAGTTGATCGCTGGCGTTGGCCGCGGCAATGATCATTGCTTCCTGGGAGCCGTACAGGCTGTTGTAGGCTTCACAGCCCCAGAGGCTGTACAAGTTGTTCTTCAGCGCTGGCGTGCACAATTCGCCACTCATCATGAACGCCCGCAAGTGAAAGTCCTGACGAGGGTTGAAGCCCAGCCGCTCGGCTTCCTTGGCCAGCGCCAGCAGCAACCCAGGTGCCGACGCGACGACGCCAATACGCAAATCTTTCATCAACTGGAGCGTCTTGGGGTACCCGATAACCGGGGAATGTGGCCAGATTTTGGCGTTACAGACCCCAAGTTGGTGACAGACGTCGCCCAAGGTATCGCCGAAGGAGTGGACCTCGGTCGGTCCCATGACCCCTACAACCGTTTTCTCTGTAGGGAAATGCTTTTCCAACACCGCTTGATAAGACATGGCCAGTTGTTTGTTGCTGGCATAACTTTCCTTCTTATCCCTCGGGCAAGGCGTAGCCGGGCCGGTGGTACCCGTGGTTTCGTAGTAATAGATACTGTCTTCCAATGTGCCTGAAAGAATGTCCAGCATGGACTCGCGCAAATCGTCCTTGGTGGTAAAAGGCAGCGAGCAAAGACTCGCCAGCGTGACACTGTCGACATCGATGTCCTTCAAATGCCCCGCATAGAAAGCGGACTTGTTTTTGACGTGGCGCAAGACTGTTCTAAGCTGGGCTTCATGCCATTGCTTCAAATCGCCTTCACTTAACGTATTGGTCCAATACGCTCGGTGAATATCGTCATACTTTACGGTGAACTCATCAAACACCTTTACCGCACCCATAACCTGCTCCCTCATCGACGTAGGCTTTTCGCCACTATGGCTGTCCGCTCTGGATGCAGACACTAACGAGCCACGGAAAACCACACACCTGTCTACTCGAGCAGTTGTTATCGGAAAAACTTTATGCTAGAAGGCCGCGCCTACCCACCTGGCCGCCTTCACTCCCCCAGCGCTGCCTCGTGCTGCCGATCCCGCCATGACATCCAATTGAAATAAAAAAGCCCCGGCCTTCGGGAGCCGGGGCTTTTATAGGGCGCAGGTAACATTCCTTCACAGCCTTGCAACAATATCGCTACAAAATACTTAGGCGGCTACCTATCAACCGCCCGCCAGCCCGTATATAAAGTCACCCCACAAATCAGGCAGAAGGACGATTGACCGTCCTTGGGCTTTACTGTTGACACAACTGGTCGCAATTACGCATTTTGTCTCAATTGCGCAGGCTGGGGCTCAGGCGCAGCATGTCCAGCCCCGCGTCCACCCAGCGCTCGGCGTCCTGATGCAGTTGAAAGCTGTCAGGCACCAGCAGCCACTGGCCGATAAGGCCGTGGATATAGGCATGAATGCACACCGCAGCACGGTTGGTATCGAGACTTTCCGGTAATTGCCCGCGATGCACGGCGTTACGCAACGTCAGGCCGATGCGCAGGTTGCACTCCAGGCTATGGGCTTGGCGCTGGCGGCGCATGTCACACATTTCATCGGTGAACTCGCACTTATGAAACAGGATCTCGTTGATGCGCCGGGTTTTCGGGTCCAGGGCCACTTGATGATAGAGATGAATCAACAGTTTGCGCATGCACCCCAACGGGTCGACTTCATCCTCGCTTTCACTGGCCCGGGCCAATTCGTCCAGGGGTTCGTGCAGCGTGTCGAGCAGCGCCTGCAGCAAATCGGACTTGTTACTGAAATGCCAGTAGATGGCACCGCGCGTCACGCCGGCCAGGGCGGCAATGTCCGCCAGCGTGGTCCGTGCAACGCCACGCTCATAAAAGGCTTGCTCGGCGGCTTGGAGGATCTGGCTGCGCGTTTCCTGAGCTTCCTCTTTGGTGCGACGAACCATGGCAGTAAAACCTCAATCAGAACACAGGGGACTATCGTTAACGCAACGTTAATAGACGTGAACGATCATCTGAATAATTGTGGGACGACACCGTCATGGGCGCCGAACGTACTAAAATCGAGGCTTTGGGCGCTGCTTTGTCAACATTGCGCCAAACCTGTCAAGAGTTTACAAACAACCATGAACGTAAGTATATTGCGTAGCAAGCTACTTATCCACTCACGGCTTGTTTTTTACCCTTCCACACTTCTTGTGCGCACTCTGCGCGCCTGACCCGAGGATCTTCATGCAACTTAAGCCAGCTGTTACCGCTCTGGTCACTGCCGTCGCCCTGGCATCGCTGCTCAGCGGATGTAAAAAGGAAGAAGCGGCTCCGCCCGCTCAAACCCCTCAGGTCGGCGTGGTCACTATTCAACCGCAAGCCTTTACCCTGACCACCGAGCTGCCGGGCCGCACCACGGCCTACCGCATTGCCGAAGTGCGCCCTCAGGTGAACGGCATCATTCTCAAGCGCCTGTTCAAGGAAGGCGCCGACGTGAAGGAAGGGCAGCAGCTCTACCAGATCGATCCGTCGGTGTATGAAGCCACGCTCAAGAGCGCCCAGGCCAAGCTGACGCAGACCAAGTCGATCACCGACCGCTACAAGCAGCTGGTCGATGAGCAAGCCGTCAGCCGTCAGGAATACGACACCGCCGTCGCCGACCGCATGACCGCCGAAGCCGACCTGCAGAGCGCGCAGATCAATGTGCGCTACACCAAGGTGTTCGCGCCGATCTCCGGGCGTATCGGTCGTTCCGCAGTCACCGAAGGCGCACTGGTCAACAACGGCCAGACCGACGCCATGGCCGTGATCCAGCAGTTGGACCCGATCTACGTCGACGTCACCCAGTCCTCGGCCGAAATGCTGAAACTGCGTCGCGATCTGGAAAGCGGCCAATTGCAGAAAGCCGGCGACAACGCCGCCATGGTCAAGCTGACCCTGGAAGACGGCAGCGACTACGGCCAGCAAGGCAAACTGGAATTCTCCGAAGTGTCGGTCGACCAGACCACCGGTTCCGTGACACTGCGCGCGGTGTTCCCCAACCCTGACCATGTGCTGCTGCCGGGCATGTTCGTGCACGCCCAGTTGCAAGCCGGTGTGAACAGCAAGGCCATTCTCGCACCGCAACAGGGCGTGACCCGTGACCTCAAGGGCACTCCGACGGCCCTGATCGTCAATGCCGACAACAAGGTCGAGCAGCGTGAACTGGTGGCCAACCGTACCGCCGGCGCCTACTGGCTGGTGGAGAAAGGCCTCAACGCCGGCGATCGCGTCATCACCGAAGGTTTGCAGTACGTCAAACCGGGTGCCGAGGTGAAGGTCACTGAAGCGGGTAACGCCAAGCCTGCCGGTTCTGCCGCTCCTGCTGCCGCTGCCGGCAAAGGGGAGTAATCCATGTCGAAATTTTTTATCGACCGTCCCATTTTTGCCTGGGTAATTGCCCTGGTGATCATGCTGGTCGGGGCACTGTCGATCCTGAAGCTGCCCATCAACCAATACCCGGCCATTGCGCCAACCGCCATTGATATCCAGGTGACCTACCCGGGCGCGTCCGCACAAACCGTGCAGGACACCGTGGTGCAGGTCATCGAGCAACAGCTCAACGGTATCGACAACCTGCGCTATGTGGCCTCGGACAGTAACTCCGACGGCAGCATGACCATCACCGCGACGTTCAACCAGGGTACCAACCCGGACATCGCCCAGGTTCAGGTACAGAACAAGCTGAACCTGGCGACCCCACTGCTGCCGCAAGAAGTGCAGCAGCAGGGTATCCGCGTGACCAAGTCGGTGAAGAACTTCCTGATGGTGATCGGTCTGGTGTCGGAAGACGGCAGCATGACCAAGGACGACCTCTCCAACTACATCGTGTCCAACATCCAGGACCCGATCTCCCGTACCTCGGGTGTGGGTGACTTCCAGGTCTTCGGTTCGCAGTACGCCATGCGTATCTGGCTCGACCCGGCCAAGCTGAACAACTTCCAGCTCACGCCGGTGGATGTCAGCAACGCCATCAAGGCCCAGAACGTGCAGGTGGCCACCGGTCAACTGGGCGGCCTGCCTGCCCTGCCCGGCACCCAACTGAACGCCACGATTATCGGCAAGACGCGCCTGCAAAGCGCCGAAGAGTTCGCCAAGATCCTGATGAAGGTGAACGCCGACGGCTCGCAGGTTCGCCTGGGCGACGTTGCGCGTATTGAACTGGGCGGCCAGAACTACAGCATCAGCGCGCAGTTCAACGGCAAGCCGGCGTCCGGTATGGCGATCAAGCTGGCCGCCGGGGCGAACGCACTGGACACCGGCAAAGCGATCCGCGCCACCGTGGCGTCCCTGGAACCGTTCTTCCCGCCTGGCATGAAAGCCGTGGTGCCGTACGACACCACCCCGGTGGTAACCGAATCGATCTCCGGTGTGGTGCACACCCTGGTCGAAGCGATCGTGCTGGTGTTCCTGGTGATGTTCCTGTTCCTGCAGAACTTCCGCGCCACCATCATCACCACCATGACCGTACCGGTGGTATTGCTGGGGACCTTCGGGATCCTGGCGGCGTTCGGCTTCACCATCAACACCCTGACCATGTTCGGCATGATCCTGGCCATCGGCTTGCTGGTGGACGATGCCATCGTGGTGGTGGAAAACGTTGAGCGGGTGATGGCCGAGGAGCACCTGTCACCCAAGGAAGCGACCATCAAGTCCATGGGCCAGATCCAGGGCGCCCTGGTGGGTATTGCTTTGGTGCTCTCGGCGGTATTGCTGCCGATGGCATTCTTCGGTGGCTCCACGGGCGTGATCTACCGTCAGTTCTCCATCACCATTGTGTCGGCAATGGCATTGTCGGTACTGGTTGCCCTGATCTTTACCCCGGCCCTGTGCGCCACCATGCTCAAGGCGATCGATCCGGAAAAGCACGGCCAACCCAAGCGCGGCTTCTTCGGCTGGTTCAACCGCACCTTCGACAGCGGCGTACTCAAGTACGAGCGCGGCGTGGGCGGCATGATCAAGCACAAGATCCCGGCCTTCATCGTGTATGCGCTGATCCTGGCCGGCATGATCTGGATGTTCACCCGTATTCCGAGCGCGTTCCTGCCTGAAGAAGACCAGGGCGTGATCTTTGCCCAGGTGCAGACACCGGTGGGCGCCTCGGCTGAGCGTACGCAAAAAGTCATCGACGACATGCGCGCCTTCCTGCTGCATGACAAGGAAGGCGAGCCGGGCGAAGGCAAGGCCGTGAAATCGGTATTTACCGTAAACGGTTTCAACTTCGCCGGTCGCGGCCAGAGCTCGGGTCTGGCATTCGTGATGCTCAAGCCGTGGGACGAGCGCGATTCATCCCAGTCGGTGTTCGAAGTGGCCAAGCGCGCCCAGGGTTACTTCTTCGGAGCCTTCAAGGACGCCATGGTTTTTGCCATCGTGCCACCTTCGGTTCTGGAACTGGGTAACGCCACCGGCTTCGACGTGTTCCTGCAAGACCAGGGTGGCGTCGGCCACGACAAGCTGATGGCAGCGCGTAACCAGTTCCTCGGTGCGGCGGCCCAAAGCAAGATCCTGGCGGGCGTGCGGCCCAACGGCGTGAACGATGAGCCGCAGTACGAACTGACCGTCGATGACGAGAAAGCCAGCGCCCAGGGCATCAGCCTGTCGGACATCCAGCAGACCCTGGCCATCGCGCTGGGCGGCAGCTACATCAACGACTTCATCGACCGTGGTCGGGTGAAGAAGGTGTATGTACAAGGTGATGCCGCCAGCCGTATGTCGCCGGAAGACCTGGACAAATGGTACGTGCGCGCCGACTCCGGGAAGATGGTGCCGCTGTCGGCCATCTCGTCGGGCAAGTGGATCTACGGCTCGCCCAAGCTCTCGCGTTACAACGGTGTAGCGGCCATGGAAATCCTCGGCACGCCGGCGCCTGGCTACAGTACCGGTGACGCGATGGCGGAAGTCGAGCGCATTGCCAAGGAACTGCCGGCCGGCATCGGCTACGCCTGGACGGGCCTGTCGTACGAAGAACGCCTGTCCGGCTCCCAGGCGCCTGCGCTGTATGCCCTGTCGTTGCTGGTAGTATTCCTGTGCCTGGCGGCCTTGTATGAAAGCTGGTCGATCCCGATTGCGGTGATTCTGGTCGTGCCGCTGGGTGTGATCGGTGCGCTGATCGCCACCAGCATGCGCGGCTTGTCCAACGACGTGTTCTTCCAGGTAGGCTTGCTGGTCACGGTGGGCCTGGCGGCGAAAAACGCCATCCTGATCGTGGAGTTCGCCAAGGAGCTGCATGAGCAAGGCAAGGGCATCGTCGAGGCGGCCATCGAGGCGTCCCGCATGCGTCTGCGCCCGATCATCATGACGTCCATGGCGTTCGTGCTCGGCGTATTGCCGCTGGCGATTTCCACCGGCGCCGGCTCAGGCAGCCAGCATGCAATCGGTACCGGCGTGATCGGCGGTATGATCACGGCAACGGTGCTGGCGATCTTCTGGGTGCCGTTGTTCTACGCAACCGTGTCCTCCGCCGGCGAACGTAAAAAGAAAGACACCACTGAAACTCCTAAAGAGGCTGGCCAATGAGCAAGTCGCTACTTTCCTTAGCCGTCACCGCCTTCGTGCTCAGTGGCTGCTCGCTGATCCCTGACTACCAGCGCCCCGAAGCGCCGGTAGCGGCGCAGTTCCCGCAGGGGCCGGCGTACTCGTCGGCCCAGGCGCCGGGCCAGGCTGCCGCCGAGCAAGGCTGGAAGCAGTTTTTCCATGACCCTGCCCTGCAGCAGTTGATCCAGACCGCGCTGGTGAACAACCGTGACCTGCGCGTCGCGGCCCTGAACATCGACGCCTATGCAGCGCAGTACCAGATCCAGCGTGCCGATCTGTTCCCGGCCGTCTCGGCCACCGGCAACGGCACCCGCTCGCGTACCCCGGCGCGGCTGTCGCAGACCGGCGAATCGAACATTTCCAGCCAATACTCGGCAGGCCTGGGGATCAGCTCTTATGAGCTGGACCTGTTCGGCCGCGTACGCAGCCTCAGTGAAGAAGCGCTGCAGAAGTACTTCGCCACTGAAGAGGCGCGGCGCAGCACCCAGATCAGCCTGGTGGCCAGTGTGGCCAATGCCTACCTGACCTGGCAGGCCGACAAGGAACTGCTCAAGCTGACCCAGGACACCCTCGGCGCGTTCGAGCAGAGCTTCAAGCTGACCTCGCGCAGCAACGAAGTCGGCGTGGCCTCGGCCCTGGACCTCAGCCAGGCTCGCACCTCGGTGGAAAACGCCCGGGTGCAGCTTGCCCGGTATACGCGCCAGGTGGCCCAGGACGAAAACAGCCTGACCCTGCTGCTGGGCACCGGCCTGCCGGCGAATATCGCCAGCAAGCCACTGTCCGATGACCTGCTCAGCGAAGTACCGGCCGGCTTGCCGTCGGACCTGCTGCAGCGGCGTCCGGACATCGTGCAGGCCGAGTACAACCTCAAGGCCGCCAACGCCAACATCGGTGCGGCCCGCGCGGCGTTCTTCCCGAGCATCAGCCTGACCGCCAGCGCCGGTACCGCCAGCCCGAACCTGGGCGGCCTGTTCAAGGGCGGCTCGGGCACCTGGTCGTTCGCACCGCAGATCAATATCCCGATCTTCAACGCCGGTAGCCTGCGCGCAAGCCTGGACTACTCGAAGATCCAGAAAGAGATCAACGTGGCCAACTACGAGAAGGCCATCCAGACCGGCTTCCAGGAAGTTTCCGACGGCCTCGCCGCGCGGGCGACCTACAAGCAGCAACTGGATGCCCAACGTGGTTTCGTCGCCGCCAACCAGGATTACTACCGCCTGGCCGAGCGTCGCTACCGCATCGGTGTGGACAGCAACCTGACCTTCCTTGATGCCCAGCGCCAACTGTTCAGTGCCCAGCAGTCGCTGATCACCGATCGCCTGGCGCAGTTGACCAGCGAGGTCAATCTGTACAAGGCCCTCGGCGGCGGCTGGAACGAGCAGACCGCGAAGAACGAGCCGGTGAAAGAGCAAGCGCCGCCGTTGAAGTTGTTCTGATAGCGCCTGTGTAATCAAACCGCTTCCCTCACCGGAAGCGGTTTTTTTATGCCCGTTGTTCAACCGCCAACTTACGTTCGATCACCGCCCACAACCCGCTCTGCCCCACTTTCACCGCCCCCGCGGCACCCAGCACCATGGCGGCCACCTGCATAACCCCAATAACAACAGGTCCGACACCATGAGCACTTTCCATCCGCGCCAGCTCCTGCTGGCCAGCGTTGTCAGCAGTCTTGCCCTGCCCGCTTTGGCCGAAGAACACGGCTTTCTCGAGGACGCCAGCGCCAACCTCAACCTGCGTAATTTTTTCTTCAACCGCAACTACACCAACCCGACCAAAACCCAGGGCGGCGCGCAGGAGTGGACGCAAAGTTTCATCCTCGACGCCAAGTCCGGGTTCACTCAAGGCACGGTGGGTTTCGGGGTGGATGTGCTGGGCATGTACTCACAAAAGCTCGATGGCGGGCGTGGCACCGGCGGCACCCAGCTGTTGCCGCTGGACCGCGACGGCCGCCCGGCGGACAACTTCGGGCGTCTTGGGGTCGCGTTCAAGGCGCGGATCTCCGAGACCGAAGTCAAGGTCGGCGAATGGATGCCGGTGCTGCCGATTTTGCGCTCGGACGACGGCCGCTCCCTGCCGCAAACCCTGCGTGGCGGGCAGATCACTTCCAGGGAAATCGACGGACTGACCCTCTACGGAGGCCAGTTCCGTGCCAACAGCCCGCGGGACGACAGCAGCATGCGCGACCTGTCGATGACCGGCAAAACCGCGTTCACGTCCGATCGCTTCAACTTCCAGGGCGCCGAATACGCCTTCAATGACAAACGCACCCAGGTCGGGGTGTGGAATGCCCAGCTCAAGGACATCTACCGCCAGCAGTTCGTCAATCTGATCCACAGCCAGCCCGTGGGCGACTGGACCCTGGGCGCCAACCTGGGGTTCTTCTACGGCAAGGACGACGGCAGCGCCCGCGCCGGCAACCTGGACAACAAAACCTGGTCCGGCTTGCTGTCCGCCCGCCACGGCGGCAACACCTTCTACGTCGGCCTGCAAAAGCTCACCGGCGACAGCGCCTGGATGCGTGTCAACGGCACCAGCGGCGGCACCCTGGCCAACGACAGCTATAACTCGAGCTACGACAACGCCGAGGAAAAATCCTGGCAGGTTCGCCACGACTACAACTTCGCGGCCCTTGGCGTACCCGGACTTACCCTGATGAACCGCTATATCAGCGGCAGCAACGTGCACACCGGCACGGTGACCGACGGCAAGGAATGGGGCCGCGAAAGCGAATTGGGCTACACCGTGCAAAGCGGCAGCCTGAAAAACCTGAACTTGCGCTGGCGAAATTCGAGCATGCGCCGCGACTACAGCAACAATGAGTTCGATGAAAACCGGTTGATCGTCAGCTACCCGATAAGTCTGCTGTAAACCGGCGCCGCAGTTACGGTATGGTGCGCGCCTGCCGCTGCTGATCGCCCCAGCAGCGGCCTCTCATTCGGGCCCGCGCACAGCATGAAAATCTTCGCCTCAGCAATCGCAGTGCTCGCCCTGGCCCTGGGCCTGGGCGGCTGTATCGGTTCGCCCATCGCCCTGACGCCGCAGACCGAGCAACGCCTGCAAGCCCAGGCACCGATCCGCTTCCTGCTGACCTTCGATGACGGCCCCAGCGCCTCGGGCTACAACAACCCGAGCCGTTCGGTGGTGGCCGATCTGGCTCATAACCCGATATTGCCGGGGATCAAGGCGGTGTTCTTTGTGCAGACCGAAGCCGCCCGTTCAGGTGGCAGCGCGCGGGGCCACAAGACCCTGGTGCGTGAGCATGCCGCCGGCCATGTGCTGGCCTTCCACACGGCGACGGCGTTTCATACCAACCATCGCTGGCTCAATGACGCCGAGTTGGAACGCACCCTGACCCAGGGCGCCGCGGACATTGCCGCCATCACCGGCACGCCGCCCCTGCTGGTGCGGCCACCGTTCTGGAACTATGACCACCGCACCTTCGCCGCCTACCAGCGCCACGGCATGCAAGTACTGTTGACCGACCTGAGTGCCAATGACGGCAAGATCTGGGGCTTCAACGCCAGCCCACGCCGCCGCGCCAACCTGTACCGCCAGCTGTCAGTGGTGCGTGAGCGCATCGCACTGGGTGAGTTGCCGACGGTGGACGGCGTGATACCGGTGGTGGTGACGTTCCATGACATCAACCGCTACACCGCGCGGCATATGCAGGAGTACCTGCAGATCCTGATGGACAGCGCCCGTATCAACGGCCTGAAGACCGCCGCCGAGCCCTACTACACCGACACCGCCACCCTGCAACGCGCGGCGCTGGCACGCACGGTCAAGGATGTAGACGAGCCGGTACATCTGCCAGGGGTGTGGAATTGGCTGTGGGATGCCGATTCCAACTGATCTCTACAGTCAATGAAGATCCCCTGTAGGAGCGAGCTTGCTCGCGAAAAACGTCAACGATAACGCGTACTTTCTGAATGAACGCGGTGCCTGTGAGTTTTTTCGCGAGCAAGCTCGCTCCTACAGACGGCATCAGGGCAAGCCCCCTCCCACATTTTGAGCGCATTTCAATTCAGGCCTGGCGCGATTCGATACCCAACTCATCCCACACCGATTCGGCCAGATGAAACGTCGCATTCGCCGCCGGTATCCCGCAGTAAATCGCGCTCTGCATCAGCACTTCCTTGATCTCGGCACGGGTCACGCCGTTGCTGGCGGCGGCCCGTAAATGCAGCTTCAACTCTTCGGTGCGGTTCATGCCGATCAGCATGGCGATGGTGATCAGGCTGCGGGTGTGCCGTGGCAAACCAGGGCGGGTCCAGATATCGCCCCAGGCATGCCGGGTGATCATCTCTTGGAACTCGCTGTTGAATTCGGTCAGGGCATTGAGGCTGCGCTCCACATGGGCGTCGCCCAGCACTTCGCGGCGCACTTTCAGACCTTCGGCATAACGTTGTTTCTCGTCCACGAAAAGCTCCTCAGCGGCCCAGCAGAAATTCAATCACGCGGTCGCTGAACGCAGCGCCGGCTTGCACATTGGACAGGTGCGCCGCATAGAACTCGGCGTATTCGGCGCCCTTTACTTGGTTCTGGATAACGTGACCGCCGGCCGGCGGTGTCACCGCGTCTTCGGTGCCGGCAACCACCAGCGTTGGCACTTTGATCGACGCCAACTGCTGACGGAAATCCGCATCGCGCACCGCCGCACAGTTGGCGGCATATCCTTGGGGCGAGGTGGCCGCGAGCATGTCGGTGATCTGCTCGGCCTGGTGGGGGTTGGCCGCGGCAAAATCGGCGGTGAACCAGCGCGCAATCGAGGCATCGCGCAACGCGGCCATCGCCGCCGCGCCATCACGCAATACTGTTTCGATACGCGGGTTCCACACCTCAGGCGTGCCGATTTTGGCGGCGGTGTTGCAGAGCACCAGGCGGTTCAGCCGCGTGCCGGCGTGGATGCCCAACCATTGGCCGATCAGCCCGCCCATGGACAGCCCGCAAAAATGCGCGCGCTGAATATTCAGCGCATCCAGCAGCGCAATCACATCGTGGCCCAGTTGTTCGATGCGGTAGGGCCCCTCGGTGACCAGAGATTTGCCATGGCCGCGGGTATCGAAGCGCAGTACACGGAAATGCTTGATGAAGGCCGGGATCTGGATGTCCCACATATGCAGGTCGGTGCCCAGGGAATTGGACAGCATCAGCACCGGTGCATCGGCGGGCCCATCGAGTTGATAATGCAGTTCGCCCTCGGCGAGTTGAACGAAAGCCACAGCGGTCTCCTTACGCGGTCAATCCAAAGTGTTCGGTCACGGCGCGGCTGACCCAGATATGAGCTTGGCCCAGGTAGTTGGCCGGGTCGAGCAGGCGGTCCAGTTCGGCCGACGACAACTCGGCGGTGATCTGCGGCTGGTCCGCCAGCACGGCACGCAAATGGCGCTGCTCGGCGACCGCGCGTTTGCAGCACTGCTCGAGCAGGTGGTGCGCGGTTTCACGACCCAGGCGTTGGGCCAGCACGCTGCTGACGGCTTCGGCCAGTACCAGGCCCTGGGTCAGGTCGAGATTACGGGCCATGCGCTCGGCATCCACCTCCAACCCTTCGCTGACCAGCAGCGCCTGTTCCAGTGCCCCCGAGACCAATCGGCAGATCTGCGGCAACGTTTCCCATTCGGCATGCCACAGTCCCAGGCTGCGTTCGTGCTCCTGGGGCATGGCACTGAACATCGTCGCCACCAGACCGGGCACGCGGGTCGCAGCGCTGATCAGCACGGCGGCGCCGACCGGATTGCGTTTGTGCGGCATGGTCGAAGAGCCGCCCTTGCCCGGCGCCGAGGGCTCGAACACTTCCGCCGCTTCGGTTTGCATCAACAGGCTGATGTCGCGGCCCAGCTTGCCAAGGCTGCCGGCGATCAGCCCCAGCACACTGGCGAACTCCACCAGACGATCACGCTGCGTATGCCATGGCTGTTCGGGCAAGCCCAGTTGCAGCTCGGCGGCCAAGGCCTGCGCCACGGGCATGGCCTGCTCGCCGAGCGCGGCCAGGGTGCCCGACGCACCGCCAAACTGCAGCACCAGCAAACGCGGTTTCAATTCCACCAGGCGCTGGCGACTGCGCGTCACCGCGCCCAGCCAACCGGCGATCTTCATGCCCAGGGTGACAGGCGTGGCGTGTTGCAGCCAGGTGCGTCCGGCCAGAGGCGTCGATGCGTGCCGCTGCGCCTGGGAGGCCAATACGTCGCCCAGGCGCGCCAGATCCGCTTCGATCAGCTCCAGCGCGCGGCGCAATTGCACCACCAGGCCGGTGTCCATCACATCCTGGCTGGTTGCGCCCAGGTGCACATAGCGCTCGGCCCCGGCATCCTCGGCGGCAATCAGCTTGCCCAGCGCTTTGACCAAGGGAATCGCCGAGTTGCCCGCCGTGGCAATCGCCACGCTGAGGGCATCCAAGTCATACAGCGACGCCAGGCAGGCCTGGGCAATCGGCGCCACGGCAGCCTGCGGGATCAACCCGACCTGGGCCTCGGCCCGGGCCAGCGCGGCCTCGAAATCCAGCATGCCCTGCAAGCGGCCCTGGTCACAGAACACCTCGGCCATGCTGTCAGCGGTGAAGTAGGCGTCGAACAGTTGGTTGCTCGTGCGCAGTGTCATAACTCATCCTTACAGATCGTGATGCAGGTACGCCGCCTGTTTCGGCAGGCGCAAGCTGAACAGGAACGCCACCGCCATCATCGCGGTGACGTACCAGTAGAAGGTGTTTTCCATGCCGATGGACTTCAGGCTCAACGCGACCACTTCCGCCGAACCGCCGAACACCGCATTCGCCACGGCATACGCCAGGCCCACGCCCAACGCCCGCACCTGGGGCGGGAACATCTCGGCTTTGACCAGGCCGCTGATGGAGGTATAGAAGCTGACGATCGCCAGGGCCAGCGTGATCAGGACAAAGGCCAGGAACGGGCTGGTCACGGTTTTCAGGGTGAGCAGGATCGGCACCGTGAACAGCGTGCCCAGGCCGGCGAACCAGAGCATGGAGTTGCGCCGGCCGATCTTGTCGGCGAGCATGCCGAACAGCGGCTGCATGCACATGTACAGAAACAGCGCGCCGGTCATGATGTAGCTGGCGGTCTTGGCGTGCATGCCGACGGTGTTCACCAGGTATTTCTGCATGTAGGTGGTGAAGGTGTAGAAAATCAGCGAGCCGCCGGCGGTGTAGCCCAGCACGGTGATGAAGGCTTTGCCGTGGTCACGGAACAGCGCGACGATACTGCCGGCGTCCTTGTCTTCGCGCATTTCCTTGCTGGTGGTTTCCTTGAGCGTGCGGCGCAGCAACAGGGAGATCAGCGCCGCAATGGCGCCGATCACGAACGGAATGCGCCAGCCCCAGGCACGCAGCTCTTCTTCGCTGAGGATCTGTTGCAGGATCACCACCACCAGCACCGCCAGCAGTTGCCCGCCGATCAGGGTCACGTACTGGAACGAGGCGAAGAAACCACGCTGGCCCTTGAGCGCCACTTCGCTCATGTAGGTGGCCGTGGTGCCGTATTCGCCACCCACCGACAAGCCCTGGAACAGCCGCGCCACCAGCAGCAGCGCCGGAGCCCAGGCGCCGATATCCTTGTAGGTCGGCAGGAAGGCGATGACCAGGGAACCGGCGCACATCATCAGCACCGAGATCATCATGGAATTCTTGCGGCCATGTTTGTCGGCCACCCGGCCAAACAGCCAGCCGCCGATCGGACGCATCAGGAATCCGGCGGCGAACACGCCGGCGGTGTTGAGCAGTTGCACCGTAGGGTCGTCCGAGGGGAAAAACGCCGGGGCAAAGTAAATGGCACAGAAAGCATAGACGTAGAAGTCGAACCATTCGACCAGGTTGCCGGAGGACGCACCGACAATCGCAAAAATCCGCTTGCTGCGTTCTTCTCCGGTGTAGTGACTGGTTTTTGTTGTCATGGTGTTTACTCAGTGGGAACGGTTATAGCCTAGACATACTTTGCAACAACCGTTTCATGCAAGCAGACTTTTGGATATGGAGTGCTTGGAAGGGCCTCATCGGGGGCAAGCCCCCTACCACACTTGATCGGGTTCACATAGATCCAATGTGGGAGGGGGCTTGCCCCCGATGAGGCCCTGAAGCCAACTCAATAATCGAAAAACACCGTTTCCCCATCTGTCCCCTGCAAAACCACATTCCACTGATAAACCCCCGCAGCATCCTGCCTGGCAATCAACGTCCCCCGGCGCTGCGCCGGCACACACGCCAGCAACGCGTCATCCCCATTCAGCGCTTCACCGTCAAAATAAATCCGCGTCAGCAAATGCTTCACCAGACCCCGGGCAAACACCAGCACCACCAGGTGCGGCGCCTGGGTCGTACCCTGAAGCCCCGGCACACTGCCCGGCTTGATCGTCGTAAAGCGAAAGCGCCCTTCGGCATCCACCGGCACGCGGCCAAAGCCTTCGAAGTTGGGATCCAGCGCTTTGTCTTGCTCGTCTTCGGGATGGTCGTATTTGCCGGCGGCGTTGGCCTGCCAGACTTCAAGCATGGCGTCGTTGACCACATCACCGTTGCCGTCCAGCACCTGCCCGCTGATCGCCACGCGTTCGCCCAGGGTGGCGGCGACGGTCAGGTCTTCGCGGTTCAGCCAGGTCAGGCCGATGTGGTAATACGGCCCGACGGTGTGGGACGTGGTTGCGTAAAGGCTCATCTCATTTCTCCATCGGCGTGGCGTCGCGGCCGCGCAGGACGATGTCCCAGCGGTAGCCGAGGGCATAGGAAGGAATGGTTTTTTCCAGGTCGAAACTGGCGATCAGGCGTTGCTTGGCGCGGGTGTCCGGCACGCAGTTGTAGATCGGGTCGTATTCGAGCAGCGGGTCGCCGGGGAAATACATTTGCGTCACCAGCCGCGTCAGCACACTCGGCCCGAACAGCGAAAAGTGGATATGCGCCGGGCGCCACGCGTTGTGGTGGTTGCCCCACGGGTAGGCGCCGGGCTTGATGGTCTGGAACTGGTACCAGCCCTCGGCGTCGGTGACGGTGCGCCCGGTGCCGGTGAAGTTCGGGTCCAGCGGCGCATCGTGCACATCGCGCTTGTGGTTGTAGCGACCGGCGGCGTTGGCCTGCCAGATCTCCACAAGAATGCCCGGCAGCGGCAGGCCGTTCTCGTCCAGCACACGCCCGTGAATGATGATGCGTTCGCCCTGGGGCTCGCCTTCGTGCTGGGCGGTGAGGTCGTTGTCTTTCTCGCTGATGCGCTCGGCGCCGATGGTCGGGCCGGTGATTTCCGACAACGAATGGGGCAGGAACACCAACGGCTGGGAGGGCGAACGCAAGTTCGTCGACTGGTAGGCCGGGTGCAGGTAATCAGGTTGCGTGCCCGCGTGCGGGCGCCGGTAACCGGGCTTGTCATTCATGCAGCAATCCTCTCTTATCAGACGCGTTCAATCGCCAGGGCCAGGCCTTGGCCGACGCCCACGCACATGGTCGCCAGGCCTTTGCGGCCGCCGGTTTTTTCCAACTGGTGCAGGGCTGTCAGTACCAGCCGCGCACCGCTCATGCCCAGGGGATGGCCCAGGGCGATAGCGCCGCCGTTGGGGTTGACCTGCGGCGCATCGTCGGCGATCCCCAGTTCGCGCAGCACGGCCAGGCCTTGGCTGGCGAAGGCTTCGTTGAGTTCGATGACGTCGAAGTCGGTGACCGCCAGACCGAGGCGCTCCACCAGCTTGCGCACCGCCGGCACCGGGCCGATCCCCATGACGCGCGGGGCGACGCCGGCACTGGCCATGCCCAATACCCGGGCGCGGGCCGTGAGTCCGTGTTTTTTCACCGCGTCGGCCGAGGCCAGAATCAGCGCGGCGGCGCCATCATTCACACCCGACGCGTTGCCGGCGGTGACGGTCTTGTCCGGGCCGTTGACCGGCTTGAGTCTGGCCAGGGCTTCGAGGGTGGTGTCCCGTGGGTGCTCATCGTGCTCCACCAGGGTGTCGCCTTTCTTATGGGCGACCCGTACCGGCACAATCTCTTCGGCAAAGAAGCCGGCGGCCTGCGCGGCGGCGCTGCGTTGCTGGCTGCGCAGAGCGAACGCGTCCTGGTCGGCGCGCGAAACGTTGTAGTCGTCGGCGACGTTATCGGCGGTCTGCGGCATCGCATCGACGCCGTATTGGGCCTTCATCAACGGGTTGATAAAGCGCCAGCCGATGGTGGTGTCCTCCAGTTTCATGTTGCGTGAAAACGCGGCCTCGGCCTTGCCCATCACGAACGGCGCACGGGACATCGACTCGACGCCGCCGGCAATTGCCAGCTCCATTTCACCGCTGGCAATCGCGCGAAAGGCAGTGCCGATCGCGTCCATGCCCGAGGCGCACAGGCGGTTGAGGGTCACGCCGGGAATACTCTCCGGCAGGCCGGCCAGCAGCAGCGCCATGCGTGCCACGTTGCGGTTGTCTTCGCCGGCCTGGTTGGCGCAGCCGAGGAACACTTCATCCACGGCGCTCCAGTCTACCGTTGGGTTGCGTTCGATCAGCGCCTTGATCGGCAAGGCCGCCAGGTCATCGGCGCGCACCGTGGACAAGCCACCGCCGAAGCGGCCGATGGGGGTGCGAATGGCGTCACAGATAAAGACATCGCGCATCAGGCTTCTCCCGGCGCTTGGCCATGGGCGGCCGCGGTACGTGCTTCGAGGTCACGCAGGGCGTTCAGCTCAACCTCGGTCGGTTCGGCGGTCGCCTCGACCTGGTCGGCAAACCGAATGGCCCAGCCGGTCGCCGCCACCACTTGCTCGCGGGTCACCCCAGGGTGCAACGCGGTGACCACGAACTCATGGCTGCCCGCTTCCGGCTCCATGATGCACAGGTCGGTAATGATGCCGACCGGACCGGCGCCCGGCAGGCCCAGGCGCTTGCGTGAATCCCCGCCTTCGCCGTGGCCGACCGAGGTGATGAAATCCAGCTTGTCGACAAACGAGCGGGACGACTGTTTGAGGATGATCAACACGCTTTTGGCGGAACCGGCAATTTCCGGCGCGCCGCCGGCACCCGGCAAACGCACCTTGGGCTGGTGATAATCACCGACCACGGTGGTGTTGATGTTACCGAAACGGTCAACCTGAGCCGCGCCAAGAAAGCCGACGTCGATGCGCCCGCCTTGCAGCCAGTAGCGGAAGATTTCACCGGTGGGCACCACGGTATCGGCGGTTTCCGCCAGCTCACCGTCACCGATGGACAGCGGCAGCACCGATGGCTTGGCGCCAATCGGGCCGGACTCGTAGATCAGCACCACATCGGGCGAGGAGGTCAGGCGCGCCAGGTTGGCCGCCTTGGACGGCAGGCCGATGCCGACGAAACACACCGAACCATTCTTGAGGCGGCGCGCGGCGGCGACGGTCATCATTTCATTGGTGGAGTAAGTCATTACTTGGCCTCCTGCGCGGTGGCCAGCCTGGCCTGGAATTCACTGAAGTCGGCGGTGCCGTGGATGTATTCGTCGATCCAGGCGGTAAAGGTGCCACGGTCGCGGGCAATCGGGTCCCACGCCTGGTAGAAACGGTTGTCCCGCTCGTTGTAGCCGTGGGCGTAGGACGGGTGCGCGCCGCCGGGCACATGGCACACGGCGGTCAGGGCCCAGGTCGGTAGCACGCAGCTGTTCATCGGTGCGTTCAGGTCATCGACGATTTCCTCGACGGTCACGATGCAGCGCTTGGCCGCCAGGGCCGCTTCCTTCTGCACCCCGAGAATGCCCCAGAGCAGCACATTGCCCTTGCGATCGGCCTTCTGCGCGTGGATCACCGTCACATCCGGGCGTACCGAAGGCACAGCCGCCAGCACTTCGCCCGTGAACGGACACGTGACGGTCTTGATCAGCGGGTTGACCTTGGGCAAGTCGGAACCGGCGTAGGCCCGCAGCACCGCAAACGGCAGGCCGGAGGCGCCGGCGACGTAGGCATTGGCCAGGTCGGCATGGCTGTGTTCTTCGATCTCCAGCGGCTGCGGCCACTGCTTTTCCACGGCGTCGCGCAGACGATGCAGGGAGCCCACGCCAGGGTTGCCGCCCCAGGAGAAAATCAACTTGCGCGCACAGCCGGCACCGATCAACTGATCGTAGATCAGGTCAGGCGTCATACGCACCAGCGTCAGGTCTTTCTTGCCCTGACGAATGATTTCATGACCTGCGGCCGTGGGGATCAGGTGAGTGAAGCCTTCGAGCGCGACGGTATCGCCGTCGTTCACGAAGCGCTTGACCGCATCACGCAGGGTGAGAATGTCAGCCATGGGGTTGGGCTCCCGGTGTTGATCGAAAAAGGCGCTGAGGCGGCGCCGAAGTGCTTGAAGATTAAGCCGGGGGAATGGGTCGAACAATCCGATAATCGACTCAGTGTTCGGTTATCGAACGCATTGTTGCCTGGCTGATTGTTCTTGAAACGACGCTATCAACGGTGGGAGGGGCGAGCCCTAATGCCAGTCTGTAGGAGCGAGCTTGCTCGCGAAAAGCTCACAGGCACCGCGTTCATTCAGAAATCACGCGTTATCGTTGATGTTCTTCGCGAGCAAGCTCGCTCCTACAGACTGGCATCAGGGCGTGCCCACCTCCCACACTTTTAACCTCGCCAGAGGTCAGGTTGCATCAGCGTGGCTGACCATGCCTTTGATGACCACCGCTGCCGTAGCCAACGCCGCCGGAATCACCAGCGCCGTCAGCACCTGCTCGAAGTCCCAGCCCAGACCCAGCAAGGTAGCGCCCATCCACGCACCAAGAATTGCGCCGAAACGGCCAATGCCGAGCATCCACGACACGCCGGTCGCGCGACCCTGGGTCGGGTAGAAGCGTGCAGCCAGGGAGGGCATCGCCGACTGCGCACCGTTGA
This sequence comes from Pseudomonas orientalis, assembly GCF_001439815.1. Classification (GTDB taxonomy): domain Bacteria; phylum Pseudomonadota; class Gammaproteobacteria; order Pseudomonadales; family Pseudomonadaceae; genus Aquipseudomonas; species Aquipseudomonas orientalis. The sequence goes on from NZ_JYLM01000003.1 coordinate 503,779, forward strand.
CGCACATCCCGGCAATCAGCACCAGGGTCGCCAACAGGGTGATATTGCCCAGGCTCTGCCCGACCGCGTAGGCAAACACCCCCGCCAGCAGGTAGAAGGTGCCAATCACCTTGTGCGGGTTGAACCGGTCCATCGCCCAGCCCACGCCGACGGCGCTCAATACGCCGCCAAACTGGAACAAGGCGCCGATAAAGGCGGCCTGCTCCATGCTGGCGCCACTGTCGCGCATCAGAGTCGGCAACCAGCTGGTGAGCAGGTAAACAATCACCAGGCCCATGAAATAGGTAAGCCACAGCAACAGCGTGCCGGCACTGTAAGTGCCGGAAAAAATCACCGCGAACACGTTGCGCGCCTTGACGGTTTTTTGCTCCGGCACGCTGAAGCCGGTGGCCTGAGCGACAATGGCGGGCTCAATCGGTGACAGGGTCTTGCGTACCTTGTCAGTGCCACGGTTGCGCACCACCAGGTAGCGCGCCGACTCCGGCAACCACACCAGCAGCACCGCGGCCAGGATCAACGGCAAGATGCCACCAATCAGCAACAGGCTGTGCCAGCCGAACGCTGGGATCAACTTGGCCGAGATAAACCCGCCACCGGCCATGCCCAGGTTGAAGCCACAGAACATGCTGGTCACCAACAGCGACTTGTGCCGCTCGGGGGTGTACTCCGACAGCAGCGTGGTGGCGTTGGGCATGCCGGCACCCAGGCCCAGGCCCGTGAGGAAACGCAGTACCAGCAGTTGATCGACGTTACTGCTGTAGGCCGAAGCCAGGCTGAAGGCACCGAACACCAGCACCGCGCCCACCAGCACCCCTTTGCGCCCGAAGCGGTCGGCCAGCGGGCCGGAACCCAGCGCGCCGAACACCATGCCGATCAACGCGGCGCTCATCACCGGGCCGAGGCTGGCGCGGTCGATGCCCCAGTCCTGGGACAGTGCGGGCGCGATAAAGCCCATGGCGGCGGTGTCGAGGCCATCAAGGAAGACAATCAGGAAACACAGGATCACCACACGCCATTGATAGCGTGACAAGGGCTGGGCATTGATGAAGGACTGCACGTCCAGGGTAGTACCGACAGAGGGCTGATTCATTATTTTTATTCCACACCGATGGCGGGCGAGCGACCTGGGGTCGCCATTATTATTGGAGCGCGCCCTGAAGCGCTGCCGCACAGTAATAAGCCAAGGGAAACAGCGTCAATTGATCACGCCGGGTTCTGTGCGATCACCGAACACTCAGGCAAACAGTTGCATACTCAGCTCGCGACTGGCGCTGAGCATGCTTGGCAGGAAACGCTGCTCCAATTCGCTGCGGCTGACCCGCCCGGCATGGGTGCTGACATTGAGTGCGGCCAATACTTGGCCGGACGCGTCATATACCGGCACGGCGATTGAACGCAGGCCCTGCTCCAGTTCCTGATCGACAATGCACCAGCCCTGCTGACGCACTTGTTGCAGGCACTCGAACAAGGCTTCGGGTGTGGTCAAGGTGCGACTGGTCTTGGTTTGCAGGTCGGCGTGATCGAGGTAATCCTGCAACGAGGCGTCATCCAGCGCGGCCAGCAGGATGCGGCCCATGGAGGTGCAGTACGCCGGCAAGCGTCCGCCCACGGAAAGATCGACGGAAATCAGGCGCTGAGTGGTGGCCGAACGAGCAATGTAAAGAATGTCGTCGCCTTCGAGGGTCGCCATGTTGCAGGCTTCGTGAAGCTGTTCGCTCATGCGGTCCAGATAAGGCTGGGCCGACACGGCCAAGGGGGTCGACGATAAATAGGCGTGGCCAAGGGTCAGTACCTTGGGCAGCAACGAGTAGGTACGCCCATCGGTGGTGGCGTAACCGAGCTTGATCAAGGTATGCAGGCAGCGGCGCACGGCGGCGCGCGGGATTTCGGTGCGATGGCTGATCTGGGCAATGGTCAGGTGGCGCTTGCGCTCCTGGAACGCTTGCACCACCGCCAGGCCACGGGCCAGGGAGGTCATGAAGTCCGGATCGCCCGTGAAGGCCTGGATGCGCTTGGCGGGTGATGCCACGATCGGCGGCGCCACTGACGCGAAGGCATTGCGCAATTGATCGTTCATGTCATGGATCCTTTTCTTGTTTTCAACCACAGAAGGGCTGGCTGCTATTACTAGCCGCGCCGCTGGAGATGTACAAGGCAGGGGCGGCAACATTGGGCGATTATCGGACGATCATTCGATTATCGCAATTTTCAGGGAGGCCGGGCCTGCCGCATCGCTGGCTCGGGAAAGACACGCTGCCCAGGGTATATATTCAGCCAACACTTACGTGGTGATGTAACAAAACTCGCACATGAAGTTGAGACTTTTTAACTTTATGCCGATAGCGTTCTTCAAATGCGTCGCTATAATGCAGCCTGTGCAGAGGTCAGCCCAATTTACCTATTGGGATCAGAGCTCGCCCGGCGCCGTATTCCGTGCGCAGGGTCGATTAAAGTAGTGGATTGAAAAAGCGATCTCGGGTCCCCACTTAAACTTGGACAGGGCGTCTGTTCAAGTGTGTACACCCGAGCCGCCTTTTGGCATGAAGTTGTACCTTTTATTAAACCCAACTCAATTAGGTAACACTGTGACGAAAGATGAACTGCGCGCGGAACTTGAGCGCCAGGAGCAACGTTACAAGGACGTTTACGGCGGGGAAGTCACCACCTACGCCGCCCAGCCTGAGCCGGAACGTAAGCCATGGCGCAAGCGCGCCAGCCTGCTGGATCAGGCATTCGCCCAAGAAATCCAGAAGATCGAGCAAGAACTCAAAGCCGAAGAACCCTAGGGCTGCGAGTGAGACTCCAAGCTTTACGGTCCCTGCCGGTCATCACCGGCGGAGGGCGGCGCCTTTCAAGCCACTGGTCGGCGCCCTACTGCTGCTCACGAAATTTCATACAAATGTTTCACACATGACATTTTCGTGTCGAAACCGCGTCTTTTCGCACCCTGGCTTTACAAATCAAAGACTTGCCAAAGCCCCGAAAACCCTGGGATGCGCCTGGGCAGCCCGGTTTTTTTCAAGCTAGATTGTTACCGATGAGCAGCTAATGCATCGATTACCGAGGTTTTCTGGCATAATCGCGCCCCCTTACGACCGGGTCAGAAAACCTTCATGATCGATTTATTCAGCGGACTGGATGCGTGGGTTCTAGTGAGCCTGTTGCTCGCCCTGGCCTTTGTCCTCGCCTTCGAGTTCATCAATGGCTTTCATGACACCGCTAACGCGGTGGCCACAGTCATCTATACCAAAGCCATGCCGCCGCACCTGGCCGTGTTCTTCTCCGGGGTGTTCAACTTCCTCGGCGTGTTGCTCGGCGGTGTGGGTGTCGCCTACGCCATCGTGCATCTGTTGCCGGTGGAGTTGCTGATCAATGTGAACACCGGCCATGGTCTGGCGATGGTCTTCTCATTGCTGGCGGCGGCGATCACCTGGAATCTGGGCACCTGGTACTTCGGTATCCCCGCCTCCAGTTCCCACACGCTGATCGGCTCGATCCTCGGCGTGGGCCTGGCCAACGCGCTGATCAACGATATTCCCCTGGCTGACGGTGTGAACTGGCAGAAAGCGATTGATATCGGTGCGTCTCTGGTGTTCTCGCCGATGGCCGGTTTCCTGGTCGCAGCCCTGGTGCTGATCGGCCTGAAGTGGTGGCGTCCGCTGTCGAAGATGCACAAGACCCCGGACCAGCGCCGCAAGCTTGACGACAAGAAGCACCCGCCGTTCTGGAACCGCCTGGTGCTGGTGATTTCGGCCATGGCCGTAAGCTTCGTGCACGGCTCCAACGATGGGCAAAAAGGTATCGGCCTGATCATGCTCGTGCTGATCGGTATCGTGCCGGCGCAATTTGTACTCGACCTGGGCAGCACTACCTACCAGATCGAACGTACCCGCGACGCCACCGTGCATTTGAGCCAGTTCTACCAGCGCAACAATGCCACCCTCGGCGAGTTCCTGGCCCTGGGCAAAAGCGTGAAAGACGATCTGCCGGGCAAGTTCCAATGCAACCCGCAACAGACCGAGCCGACGATCAACGCGCTGGTCGACACGCTCAAAGGCGTTTCCGACTACCACGCCTTGAGCGCCGACCAGCGTATTGAAGTCCGTCGTTACCTGCTCTGCCTGGACGATACCGCGAAGAAGGTCGGCAAGCTGCCTGGCCTGGATGCGCGTGAAAAATCCGACCTCGACAAGCTGCGCAAGGACCTGACCGCCACGACCGAGTACGCGCCGTTCTGGGTGATTCTCGCGGTTGCACTGGCCCTGGGCCTGGGCACCATGGTCGGCTGGAAACGTGTGGTGCTGACCATCGGTGAGAAGATCGGCAAGCAGGGCATGACCTATGCCCAAGGCATGTCGGCCCAGATCACCACCGCCACCATGATCGGCTTTGCCAATATCTTCGCCCTGCCGGTGTCCACCACCCACGTGTTGTCTTCCGGCGTGGCCGGTACCATGGTCGCGAACAAAAGCGGCCTGCAAGGCGGCACGGTCAAGACCATCCTGATGGCTTGGGTGTTGACCTTGCCGGCCACCGTGGGCCTCTCGGCCGGGTTGTTCTGGCTGGCGTCCTGGGCGCTGGGCAGCTGATTAGTCGCCTGCAATAAAAAAGGTGCGATTCGCCAGAATCGCACCTTTTTTTATGGCCCTGATGATCGCTCCCACGCTCTGCGTGGGAATGCATCCCGTGACGCTCCGCGTCACCCATGCCGGGCCTCAACAGCGGGACGCGGAGCGTCCAAGGCGGCATTCCCATGCAGAGCGTGGGAAAACGATCAGCAAAAAAAAGGGCGACCGAAGTCGCCCAAAATGCCTTGCGTGCCCTGTAATCCGGAAAAACCTAGGGTTTTTTACGCTTGTTTGCGTCTTTCCAGATAAAAAATCCAAACCCTGCAAAAAACAGCACCATGAGGCTAACGGTCAGCACTCCGGCAAATACCACATTATCGATAAACATGACCGGCCTCCTGCACTTGCCCTGTTGCGATAGGGCTAAGTTAATCGAGAAGGCGAAGTGGAAAATTGACGGGGATCAATGTCGCCCGCGACGGGGCGTAAAGAAGGGCAATAACTGACCTGGATCAATCCAGGCAAGTTGATTCAACGTTTTTTCGGCTTGTTCTTCGCTTTCTTCTTGGCTTTACCCAAGGGCATCGCCTGTTCAAACGCCTGGCGCACTTCATTCAGGCGTTTGTCATTGAGGTCATGCACACGCTTGGCGCGCTCGGCATTCAGGTCGATCAGCTTGTCGTCGTTGCTCATGGCTTGGCTTATGTTGTGGCAGGAGTGCCTGAATAATGCGGGCTCCTGCGCCAGACGGCAAATCAGCGGGCGACAAAAGGCACACCGTCGACCGGTGCGCGCCTTTTGCTAGACCTCGATATCCACCCAGAGGCCCTGGCGCGGCGCATCTTCAATCAGCGGCGCTACGGGAACGGTGTTGTCGGCGTTGAGCAGGTCACCGGGGATCGGCAGGTGCTGCTCAGGGTCGTCGCCGGCTTCACGCTGACGTTTTTGCTGCTCTTGCTGGCGGCGTTGTTCTTCGCGCAGCAGAAAGGTCGATTGCTCCGCATCGCCTTTTTTCAGGTCGATGGTGCTCTCGTTGGAGCCCGCTTGAACCGGCACAACGGGTGGGATATCCGGCTTCTGGCGCACCGGATCGAGTTGCGACGTGACCGGCACGACACTGACGGGCAGCATGGGTGGCAACATAATCTTGATTCTCCTGGTCATCAGGCTGTCGGCGCGCCCCAGGGCGACTTGAGCGCTCGCTCGCCAAGCTGTGACCCAGTCGACAGTTGCGAGTGCCCTGCCACCCGTCGATTTGGCCCGCAGGCCTGTGTGCCAACCCGGTAGTTTTGTCAGAGTCCTTGGGCGTGGGGCCTTGTTCCGTTAAGATAGTCGGCTTTTTCACGGCGGGAGTCAGGCAGCATGGCGCAGCAGTATCAACCGGGGCAACGCTGGATTAGTGACAGCGAAGCAGAGCTGGGGTTAGGCACCGTTCTGGCACAGGACGGCCGCTTGTTGACCGTGCTCTATCCGGCCACTGGCGACACTCGCCAGTATGCGCTACGGAATGCGCCCCTCACCCGCGTGAGGTTTTCGCCGGGCGACAGCATCACCCATTTCGAAGGCTGGAAAATGACCGTACAGGAAGTCGATGACGTCGATGGCCTGCTGGTCTACCACGGCCTCAATGGGCAGAACGAGCAGGTCACCCTGCCGGAAACCCAACTGTCCAACTTCATCCAGTTCCGCCTGGCCAGCGACCGCCTGTTCGCCGGGCAGATCGACCCGCTGGCCTGGTTCTCGCTGCGCTACCACACCCTGGAACACACCAGCCGCCAACTGCAGTCCTCGCTGTGGGGCCTGGGCGGCGTGCGTGCGCAACCGATTGCCCACCAACTGCACATCGCCCGTGAAGTCGCCGACCGTATCGCGCCACGGGTATTGCTGGCCGACGAAGTGGGCCTGGGCAAGACCATCGAAGCGGGCCTGGTGATCCATCGCCAGTTGCTCTCGGGCCGCGCCAGCCGCGTGCTGATCCTGGTGCCGGAAAACCTGCAGCACCAGTGGCTGGTGGAAATGCGCCGCCGCTTCAACCTGCAGGTTGCGTTGTTCGACGAAGAGCGCTTTATCGAAAGCGATGCCACCAACCCGTTCGAAGACACTCAGCTGGCGCTGGTCGCCCTGGAATGGCTGGTGGACGACGAGAAGGCCCAGGACGCGCTGTTCGCCGCCGGTTGGGACCTGCTGGTGGTCGACGAAGCCCACCACCTGGTGTGGCACGAAGACAAGGCCAGCGCCGAGTACTCGCTGGTCGAGCAACTGGCCGAAGTGATTCCAGGCGTGCTGCTGCTCACCGCCACCCCGGAACAACTGGGCCAGGACAGCCACTTCGCGCGCCTGCGCCTGCTCGACCCGAACCGCTTCCACGACCTGCAAGCCTTCCGCGCCGAGAGCGAGAACTACCGCCCGGTCGCCGAAGCCGTGCAGGAGCTGCTGGACAAGGGTCGTTTGTCGCCTGCCGCGCACAAGACCATCCAGGGTTTCCTTGGCAACGAAGGTGAAGCCTTGCTCACCGCCGTCAACGATGGCGATACCGAAGCCAGCGCACGCCTGGTGCGTGAACTGCTCGACCGCCACGGCACCGGCCGCGTGCTGTTTCGCAACACCCGCGCCGCCGTGCAGGGTTTCCCCGAGCGCAAGCTGCACGCCTACCCGCTGCCGAACCCGGACGAATACATGGAGCTGCCGCTGGGCGAACACGCCGAGCTGTACCCCGAAGTCAGCTTCCAGGCGCAACCGGACATCGAGGAAGAAAACCGCTGGTGGCGTTTCGACCCGCGTGTCGAGTGGCTGATCGACCAGCTGAAAATGCTCAAGCGCACCAAGGTCCTGGTGATCTGCGCCCACGCCGAAACCGCCATGGATCTGGAAGACGCCCTGCGCGTACGCTCCGGCATTCCGGCCACGGTGTTCCATGAGGGCATGAACATCCTCGAACGCGACCGCGCTGCGGCGTACTTCGCGGATGAAGAATTTGGCGCCCAGGTGCTGATCTGTTCGGAAATCGGCAGTGAAGGCCGCAACTTCCAGTTCTCCCACCACCTGGTGCTGTTCGACCTGCCGTCCCACCCCGACCTGCTGGAACAGCGCATCGGCCGTCTGGACCGGATCGGCCAGAAACACGTGATCGAACTGCACGTGCCGTACCTGGAAACCAGCCCGCAAGAGCGTTTGTTCCAGTGGTACCACGAAGCGCTCAATGCCTTCCTCAACACTTGCCCCACCGGCAACGCCCTGCAGCATCAGTTCGGCCCACGCCTGCTGCCGCTGCTGGAGAATGCCGACGACGGCGAGTGGCAGGCCCTGATCGACCAGGCCCGGGCCGAGCGCGAGCGCCTGGAGCAGGAGCTGCACACCGGTCGCGACCGTTTGCTGGAACTCAACTCCGGCGGCGCCGGTGAAGGCGATGCGCTGGTCGAGGACATCCTCGAGCAGGACGACCAGTTCGCCCTGCCGATCTACATGGAAACCCTGTTCGACGCCTTCGGCATCGACAGCGAGGACCATTCGGAAAACGCGCTGATCTTGAAGCCCAGCGAAAAAATGCTCGACGCCAGCTTCCCCCTGGGCGACGACGAAGGCGTGACCATCACCTACGACCGCAACCAGGCACTGTCGCGTGAAGACATGCAGTTCATCACCTGGGAACACCCGATGGTGCAAGGCGGCATGGACCTGGTGCTGTCCGGTTCCATGGGCAACACCGCCGTGGCACTGATCAAGAACAAGGCGCTCAAGCCGGGTACCGTCCTGCTGGAGCTGCTGTATGTCAGCGAAGTGGTTGCCCCGCGCTCGCTGCAGCTGGGTCGCTACCTGCCGCCGGCGGCCTTGCGCTGCCTGCTGGATGCCAACGGCAATGACCTGTCCGGCCGCGTGTCGTTCGTGACCTTGAACGACCAGTTGGAAAGCGTGCCGCGCGCCAGCGCCAACAAATTCGTACAGGCCCAGCGCGACCAGTTGACGCCGCGCATCAACGCCGGCGAAGAGAAGATCGCCCCGCGTCACGCCGAGCGCGTGGCCGAGGCCAAGCGTCGCCTGGCGGCCGACACCGACGAAGAGCTGGCACGTTTGACCGCGCTGCAAGCGGTCAACCCGACCGTACGCGACAGCGAGTTGGTGGCCCTGCGCAACCAGCGCGAGCAAGGCCTGGCCATGCTCGACAAGGCGGCGTTGCGCCTCGAAGCGATTCGAGTGCTGGTGGCGGGTTGATCACTGCCTGCTGAAAAAAGAGAGGCCCGCACACAATGCGGGCCTTTTTTATAAGCCTTCAGGGCCTCATCGGGGCATAGGTATCCACACAACTTTGTAGCGCACACCGCTAAACCGCTAACCACGATGCGCAGCGAGTCGCTCTTGATCTTGATCTTGATCTGCTTTTGATCTCAGGCGCCCCGTTAAACCACGCTGGCCGAACGCAGGCTTGAATCCGTGGGCAACCCGGCAGGACGCCGGGTTAGCCGCCCCGCGCCATGGATGGCGCGTGGCGGCGGCCCACGGATTCAAGCCTGCGTTCGGGCACACCGAGCCTAGGCGAGGTGCCGAGTGGTGGGGCAAGAGCGTTTTGCTTACTTTTGCGCTTTTCAAAAGTGAGCCGCCGTAAGGGCGGAACCCTAAGTGGCCGTTACCTAAATAATGGATATGTACCCGGTCTGATCCAGCATCCCGGCCGGCCTAGAGACCGCCATCGGGGGCAAGCCCCCTCCCACACTTGACTGTGTTCACAAGTCAAAATGTGGGAGGCTTGCCCCCGATAGAGTCACCCCGGTCTCAAGCCGTTGCCGCAGCAGCCGGCACCTCCACCACACCCAACCCCTCCTTCATCCGCCTGGCATCACGCACAAAACTGCGCGAAGCCTGAAACAAAAACAGCATGGTCAAAAACAGCGCCACCGGAATCAGGTACATGGCGTCATGCAACCCCACCGCTTTATAAGCCTCGGTCATCTGCTGCGCACCGGCCGCATACATCGCCGCATGCGCAAAGTGATCAGACAGTCCACCCACCACAATCGGCCCCATCCCCCCGCCCAGCAGATACAAACCGGCAAAGAACAACGCCATCGCCGTGGCCCGCAGGCGCGGCTCAACCACGTCCTGGATCGCCGTGTACACGCAGGTATAGAAGTTGTACGCAAACAACCAGCCCACGCTGAACAGCAAGACGAACACGCCAATCTCAATACGCCCGGCATGCAAGGCCCAAGCCGTGGTGACGGTGGAGATGATCAGGCTGCACGCGGCGAACAACAGCCGGCCATTGGCGACCCGCTGATGGATCTTGTCGGCAATCCAGCCACCCAGGGTCAGGCCCACCAGACCGGTCAGGCCGACGATCACACCGGTGGCCACCGCCGCATCCTGCAAAGGCATCAGGAAGTAACGTTGCAGCATCGGCACCAGGAACGAGTTGCACGCGTAGGTGGCGAAGTTGAAGCACAGCCCGGCCAGCACCAGCCACAGGAAGGTCGGCACCGCCAGGACGCGGCGGATCGGACGGTCGACGCGCTCCTGGGACACTTGCACCGACTCCGCCGCGCCGCGTTTGGGCTCCTTGATGTAGAACATGAACACCGCGAGGATCAGCCCCGGCACGGCGGCAATAAAGAACGGCGCACGCCAGCTGTCGAACGCCTTGACCATCGCACCGATGGTGAAGAATGCGAGCAACAAGCCCAACGGCAGGCCGAGCATGAAGATGCCCATGGCGCGCGCCCGGCGATGGGCGGGAAACAGATCGCCGATCAGCGAATTGGCGGCGGGGGCATAACTGGCTTCCCCGATGCCGATACCCATGCGCACCAGCAGGAAGCTCCAGAAACTGCCAACCAGGCCATTGATCGCCGTCAGCCCGCTCCAGGCAAACAGGCCCCAGCCCATCAATTTGCTGCGCGAACCCGTGTCGGCCAAACGGCCCAGCGGCAGCCCGGCAATGGCATAGACGATGGTGAAGGAGGTACCGATGATGCCGAGCTGGAAGTCGCTCAGGTGCCACTCCATGCGGATCGGCTCGATGATGATCGCGGGAATGGTGCGGTCGAAGAAGTTGAACAGATTGGCGAGGAACAGCAGGAACAGAATGCGCCAGGCATTCGCCGCTTGGGTCGAGTTCTGCATGGGTCCGTCTCTTTATTGTTATGAGAGCTGCGATGCCCACCGCATCCTGCTCGGTAGCTGCAACATAGTCAGGCTGACGGCGCTTGTCTGTAATGATTCGTAAAGCTGATAGGGCGTGATATCCCCGAAACTACGGGACTTTCCCTACGGAAAATATATCCATGCGCCCCCCTTCCCAACGGCCATGGCCCAGATAGAATGGCGAGCCTTCCCGCAGTCCCCCTTACCTACTCTTAATCGATGACGCCCATGTCCGAAGCCAGTCCGTGTCTGAATTGCGGTGCCTGCTGTTCATACTTTCGTGTGTCTTTCTTCTGGGGCGAGTGCGCCTCGTCAGGCGGTACGGTGCCCGATGACCTGGTGGTGCAGATCAACCCCACCCGCGTGGCGATGATCGGAACCGACCAGAAGCCCGCGCGCTGCTGCAGCCTCGAGGGCGAAGTGGGTAACAGCACACGCTGTTCGATTTATGAACAACGCTCGAGTCCCTGCCGCGAGTTCGACGCCTCGTGGAGCCAGGGTGTACAAAACCTCGATTGCGACGCCGCCCGTGCCGCGTTCGGCCTGGCGCCCCTCGAAGAGCGACCGTTCGAACTGGATCTGCCCATCAGCGCTTAGCATCGAACGCTATGTACGACATGCAAAAACAGTTGCATCAAAGTGCCATTATTCATGGCAAATCCCGCGAGGCTTCTATACTCGACTGCACAGGTCACCGCCTCAGGCTGTGATGCCACGCTATGACGGGACACACTATGGAATGGCTGGGACTGCACTTTTTCACCGACCTTCCAGACAACGGGCACTTATTACTCAATTGCAGTCATAACCCCTTTCTGGTGCTGTTGGCTTATCTGGTCGCCTGCGCGGCGGGCTTCGGCACGTTGGACATGGCCGAACGCGTCGGCCATGTAGAAGACCCCACCGCCCGCCGCCACTGGCGTTGGCTGGGCGCGGGATGCCTGGCGGGCGGCATCTGGTCGACCCACTTCATCAGCATGCTGGCCTTCCAGGCGCCCATCGCCATTCATTACGAATTGATCATGACCTTCGTCTCGCTGGTCATCGCGTTGATCGCCTCGCTGTTCGCCATGCAGACCCTCAGCCATGCACGCCTGCGGTTGCACCAGTACGTGCTGGCCTCGCTGTGGATGGGTCTGGGGATCGCGCTGATGCACTACGTCGGTATGTCGGCCATGCGCTCACAGGCCCAGGTGTATTTCGATTCCGGGCTGTTCATGGTGTCGGTGGCGATTGCCATAGGCGCGAGCCTGGCAGCGTTGTTGCTATCGAGCTACCTGCGCAACGGTGCCGGCGTGTTTCACCAATTGCTCAAATACGCCGCCAGCCTGGTGCTGGGCGCCGGCATCCTGAGCATGCATTTCACCGGCATGGCGGCCATGCAAATGCTGGTACCCAACGGCGTGAATCTGGCATTGCCGGTGGATAACAACCCTATACAGCTGGGCCTGTCGGTGGCGGTGATTACCTTGCTGGTCATCGGCAGCAGCGTCAGCGCCGCCCTGGCGGATAAAAAGCTGCAGCACAAGGAACGCGACCTGCGCCGGGTCAACGCGCTGCTCAGCGAACTGGACCAGGCACGCGCCTCGTTGCAGCAGGTCGCTCATTACGATGCGCTGACCAGCTTGCTCAACCGCCGGGGCTTCAACCAGATCTTTGCGGAAAAGGTCGCAGAAAAAACCGCCTCCAACGGCATGATGGCGGTGATCTTCCTCGACATCGACCACTTCAAGCGCATCAATGACAGCCTTGGGCATGACGCTGGCGACCAGTTGCTCACCGTGCTGGCCAGCCATATCAAGAGTTCGGTGCGCAGCCATGCCGACGTGGTCGCGCGTTTTGGCGGGGATGAGTTCTGCATCCTGATCAATATCCATCATCGCGACGAAGCGCGGCACATGGCCCAGCGCATCATGCAAAAGATGAAAGAACCCATCGAGCTGGCCGGCCGGCGCATGGTCATGACCACCAGCATCGGTATCAGCCTGTTTCCCGATGATGGCCAGACCTGTGAAGAACTGCTGAAAACCGCTGACCTTGCGCTTTACCAATCCAAGGACGCCGGGCGCAACAGCCTGCACTTCTTCAGTGCCAACCTCAAAACCCGCGCCTTCCTTGAGCTGCAGCTTGAGGAAGAATTGCGCGCCGCCCTGCGCACACGTAACGAACTGGTGCTGTTCTATCAGCCGATATTCGACATGAAGCTGGGCAAGGTCACGCGCCTGGAGGCGCTGGTGCGCTGGCAGCATCCGCAACACGGCCTGCTGGCGCCGGACCGGTTTATCGGGATTGCCGAGAGTAACGGGCTGATTGCCGAACTGGACCACTGGGTATTGCGCCAGGCCTGTCACGATCTGAGCCTGCTGTCTGATCGTGGCTACACCGAACTGACCATGTCCGTGAACTGCTCGGCCCTGAATCTGGCTCGGGATGAATTGGCGGACGAAATCGAAGCCGCCCTGCGCTTTGCCAGCATCGCCGCCAATCGCCTGGAGCTGGAAGTCACCGAAAACGCGTTGATGGGCAATATCAGCAGCACCCTGGCCTTGTTGCGGCAGATTCGTGCCCTGGGTGTCTCCCTGGCGATCGATGACTTCGGCACCGGCTATTCATCCCTGGCCTATCTCAAGCGCCTGCCGCTCACCACCTTGAAAATCGACCGCTCGTTTATCCAGGACATTCCCAAATCCACCGCCGACAGCGAAATCGTCCAGGCCATTATTGGCATGGCCCATACCCTGCACCTGGAAGTGGTGACCGAAGGGGTGGAAACCCAGGCGCAATTCGAGCTGTTGCTGCAGCATGGCTGCGATTTCATTCAGGGTTATCTGCTGAGCCCGGCGGTGGCTTTCAACGATATCATCGGCGTCATGCAAGGCATGCAGATACGCAATCCGCTTCACACGTTCAGCGCAGCCGGCAATAAAGATGCGGCACCGCCCAAGGCGCCTGCCCCGGCGCGCATCAGCCCGCCTTCCACAGTGAGGCCCATTCGCTGACGCGGCCAGAATTCCAATACCTTGAAACAATTTCCCGGCATTAACGCCTGCTGCCCAACTGTTCCCGTGACGTTAACGTCACCGTCAGCTGTGACCTTTCTCTACGGCAAGGTGCCATCACCGGGCAAGCGGTTACTCCGCTACACACTTGCCCAGGCGCAAGCAGTGCACCTTTTTCGATCACGACACTCTTACGCCGCCCTTTCCTGGATCAAAATCCACGGCGAGACCACTACCGCCCACAGTCCAGGGTCACGCTCGACCAGGTCCAGCGCCCGCGTCGCAGACACTTCGCCAACGCTCCCCGCAGCCAGCCACGCAGCGACTTTATCGCGATTGTCCTCGGCCATTGCCTCGGCCGCTTCGATCAAATCCAGGCCGGCTTCGACCCACAATAGGGCACCCTTGGCAAAGAACGGTTCGAGCTCCTTCCAGGAAATTTCGGCGGTTTCACCGAGCAGCTTGGCATAGAGGGTGCTAGGTTCTTGCGTCATGGGAGTTCACCTGAGTAAAAAATCGGCGCAATCATAGCGTCGTGGCTCAGTCAGAAAAACCCAGTAGCAAATGAGGTAGCGATTGAAAGTGTCGGAAAAGCCAGGGAATGCTTGAAGGGCTGGCATTACCCCGCCGCAATTCTGTCTTTTTCTTTCATTTAAGCGACACCACTGCGTTTTGCCCTCGGCAGCCAGCTTTTCAAGCGATCAACCGGCGCTCTACACTGTACCGGTACAGTTGCCGGGGCAATGCCGGGGGATATCCGCGATATCCGATCCGGTTCTGCAGCTCACAAGGCCGCTAGAACTATAAAAAATACAACAGTAAGAGTGGAGCACTATGAATAAGGCTACTAAGCAGATTTCCAAACTGTTTGCCGCTATGGTCCTGGCTGGGGTTGCCGGCCATTCGTTCGCAGCCGACACCATCAAGATCGGTATCGCGGGTCCCAAGACCGGTCCGGTAACGCAATACGGCGACATGCAATTCATGGGTGCCAAGCAGGCCATCGCCGACATCAACGCCAAGGGCGGCGTGGACGGCAAGATGCTTGAAGCCAAGGAATACGACGACGCCTGCGATCCGAAACAAGCCGTTGCCGTCGCCAACAAAGTGGTCAATGACGGCGTCAAGTTCGTGGTCGGTCACCTCTGCTCCAGCTCCACTCAGCCCGCGTCGGATATTTATGAAGACGAAGGCGTCATCATGATTACCCCGGCAGCCACCAGCCCGGAAATCACCGCCCGAGGCTACAAGCTGATCTTCCGCACCATCGGCCTGGACAGCGCACAAGGCCCGGCGGCCGGCAACTACATCGCCGACCACGTGAAGCCGAAGATCGTTGCCGTCCTGCACGACAAGCAGCAATACGGTGAAGGCATCGCCAGCGCCGTGAAGAAAACCCTTGAAGAAAAAGGCGTCAAAGTTGCCGTCTTCGAAGGCCTGAACGCCGGTGACAAGGACTTCTCCTCGATCATCCAGAAACTCAAGCAAGCCAACGTCGACTTCGTCTACTACGGCGGCTACCACCCTGAGCTGGGCCTGATCCTGCGCCAGGCCAAGGAAAAAGGCCTGAATGCCAAGTTCATGGGCCCTGAAGGCGTCGGCAACGACTCCATCTCGCAAATCGCCCAGGGCGCTTCCGAAGGCCTGCTGGTAACCCTGCCGAAATCCTTCGACACCGATCCTGCCAACAAAGCCATCGTTGAAGCGTTTGCCAAGAACAAACAGGACCCGACCGGTCCGTTCGTGTTCCCGGCTTATTCGGCTGTCGAAGTGATCGCCGCCGGTATTACCGCCGCGAAAAGCGAAGACACCGCCAAAGTGGCCGAAGCCATTCACGCAGGTACCTTCAAGACCCCTACCGGTGACCTGAGCTTCGACGCCAAGGGCGACCTGAAGGACTTCAAGTTCGTGGTCTACGAATGGCACTTCGGCAAACCAAAAACCGAAGTTTCCCCTCAGTAAGCCAGGCGTTACTGGTCAACAAGCCCACTGTGAGAGCAGTGGGCTTTGTTTTACGAGGTTTATGGGCCATGTCACCCGCGATCCGGGCGCTGGCTCACCTGAAAATCTTAAAACCGTCACCAGCGGTTCGCTGGCAAACGCTTTGTGCAACCTGGTCATAGAACAGGGCACGGGCCGAAAATGACTCCACCAGTGAAATGCGTATCGGGTTTTTAGGAGCGCTGTAATGCCTGAGCTCTATCATTTTTTCCAACAGCTGGTTAATGGCCTGACCATTGGCAGCACCTATGCCTTGATAGCCATTGGCTACACAATGGTCTACGGCATCATTGGAATGATCAACTTCGCCCATGGCGAGGTGTACATGATTGGTTCCTACGTGGCCTTCATCGCCCTTGCCGGGCTGGCCATGATGGGCATCCATTCCCTGCCGCTGTTGATGACCGCTGCGTTCCTTGCATCGATCGTCGTGACCAGTGCCTATGGCTACAGTATCGAGCGTGTTGCCTACCGCCCCCTGCGTGGCAGCAACCGGTTGATCCCGCTGATTTCCGCCATCGGCATGTCGATTTTCCTGCAGAACACCGTATTGCTGTCCCAGGACTCCAAGGACAAATCCATTCCCAACCTGATTCCAGGGAGCATTTCCTTCGGCCCCGGTGGCGCGGAAGAAGTGCTGATCTCCTACATGCAGATCCTGGTCTTCATCGTCACCCTGGTGGCCATGCTCGGCCTCACGCTGTTCATTTCCCGCTCTCGTCTGGGGCGCGCCTGCCGGGCCTGCGCCGAAGACATCAAGATGGCCAACCTGCTGGGCATCAACACCAATAACATCATCGCCCTGACCTTCGTGATCGGTGCTGCACTGGCGGCGGTGGCTGCCGTGTTGCTGAGCATGCAGTATGGCGTGATCAACCCCAACGCCGGCTTCCTGGTAGGCCTCAAGGCCTTTACCGCGGCGGTATTGGGCGGCATCGGCAGCATTCCGGGCGCCATGCTCGGCGGGCTGGTGCTGGGCGTGGCCGAAGCCTTCGGCGCCGATATCTTCGGTGACCAGTACAAGGACGTCGTGGCATTCGGCTTGTTGGTTCTGGTGTTGTTGTTCCGTCCGACCGGCATCCTCGGCCGTCCGGAGGTTGAGAAAGTATGAGCAGATATCTTAAATCGGCGTTTTTCAGCGCCTTGCTGGTATGGGCCGTGGCCTTTCCGGTACTCGGCCTCAAGCTGAGCATTGTCGGCATCAACCTGGAAGTGCACGGAACCGGGCCGCTGACGCTGAGCGTGATAGCCCTGTGCTCGGTGCTGATGTTCCTGCGCGTGCTGTTCACCCAGCAGGTCGGCGCCCTGTTCAAGGGCAACCGTGCGCCGCTGGTGTCGCCCAAGGTCAGCCAATTCCTGACCCTGCCGCGCACCCAGCGCTACATCATCATCGCCCTGATCATCGCGGCGTTGATCTGGCCGTTCTTCGGTTCGCGCGGCGCGGTCGACATCGCCACCCTGATCCTGATCTACGTGTTGCTCGGCCTTGGCCTGAACATCGTGGTGGGTCTGGCCGGGCTGCTCGACCTGGGCTATGTGGGCTTCTATGCCGTGGGTGCCTATACCTACGCGCTGCTCTCGCACTACCTGGGCTGGAGCTTCTGGGTATGCCTGCCATTGGCGGGGATGGCGGCAGCCACCTTCGGCTTCCTGCTGGGCTTTCCGGTGTTGCGTCTGCGCGGTGACTACCTGGCCATCGTGACACTGGGCTTCGGGGAAATCATCCGCCTGTTCCTGCGCAACCTCACCGACATCACCGGCGGCCCCAACGGCATCAGCAGCATCCCTAAGCCGACGTTCTTCGGACTGTCGTTCGACCGCACTGCCGCCGAAGGCATGCAGACTTTCCACGAATACTTCGGGATTGCCTACAACCCGGTGAGCAAAGTGGTGTTCCTGTACCTGGTCGCCCTGTTGCTGGCGCTGGCGGCGCTGTTCGTGATCAATCGTTTGCTGCGCATGCCCATCGGCCGCGCCTGGGAAGCCTTGCGCGAAGATGAAATCGCCTGCCGCGCCCTCGGCTTGAACCCGACCATCATCAAACTCTCCGCGTTCACCCTGGGTGCCGCGTTCGCCGGTTTTGCCGGCAGCTTCTTCGCCGCGCGCCAAGGCCTGGTGACCCCGGAGTCGTTCACGTTCATCGAGTCGGCGATCATCCTCGCCATCGTGGTACTGGGTGGCATGGGCTCGCAACTGGGTGTGATCCTGGCGGCGATCGTGATGATTCTGCTGCCGGAAATGATGCGTGAGTTCAGCGAATACCGCATGTTGATGTTCGGCGCCATGATGGTGCTGATGATGATCTGGCGCCCTCAAGGCCTGCTGCCCATGCAACGTCCACACATGGAGCTGCGCAAATGAGCCGCGAGATCCTGAAAGTCGAAAATCTGAGCATGCGCTTCGGCGGCTTGCTGGCGGTCAACGGCGTCGCCCTGACCGTCAAGGAGAAACAGGTCGTAGCGCTGATCGGCCCCAACGGCGCCGGCAAGACCACGGTGTTCAACTGCCTTACCGGTTTCTACAAGCCGAGCGGCGGCAGCATCCTGCTGGACGGTCAGCCGATCCAGGGCCTGGCCGGTCACGAGATCGCCCGCAAGGGGGTGGTGCGCACGTTCCAGAACGTGCGCCTGTTCAAGGACATGACGGCGGTCGAGAACCTGCTGATCGCCCAGCACCGTCACCTGAACACCAACTTCTTCGCAGGCCTGTTCAAGACCCCGGCGTTCCGCAAGAGCGAGCGCGAGGCCATGGAATACGCGGAATACTGGCTGGACAAGGTCAACCTGACCGAGTTTGCCAACCGCCCCGCAGGCACCCTCGCCTACGGCCAGCAACGTCGCCTGGAAATCGCCCGCTGCATGATGACCCGCCCGCGGATCCTGATGCTCGACGAACCGGCGGCCGGCCTGAACCCCAAGGAAACCGAAGACCTCAAGGCGCTGATCGGCGTGTTGCGTGAGGAAAACAACGCCACCGTGCTGTTGATCGAACACGACATGAAGCTGGTCATGAGCATTTCCGACCATATCGTGGTGATCAACCAGGGCACGCCGCTGGCCGACGGGACGCCGGAGCAGATCCGCGACAATCCCGAAGTGATCAAAGCCTATCTGGGGGAAGCGTAAAATGCTGCAATTCGAAAACGTTTCCACTTTCTACGGCAAGATCCAGGCCCTGCACAGCGTCAACGTGGAAGTGCGCCAGGGTGAGATCGTTACCCTGATCGGCGCCAACGGTGCCGGCAAGTCCACCCTGCTGATGACCCTGTGCGGTTCGCCCCAGGCCCACAGCGGCAGCATCCGTTACATGGGTGAAGAACTGGTGGGCCAGCAGTCGTCGCACATCATGCGCAAGAGCATTGCGGTGGTACCGGAGGGCCGTCGCGTGTTCTCGCGCCTGACCGTCGAAGAGAACCTGGCCATGGGTGGGTTCTTTACCGACAAGGGCGATTACCAGGAGCAGATGGACAAGGTGCTGCACCTGTTCCCGCGTCTCAAGGAACGCTTCAGCCAGCGCGGCGGCACCATGTCCGGCGGCGAGCAGCAAATGCTCGCCATCGGCCGCGCATTGATGAGCAAGCCCAAGCTGTTGCTCCTGGACGAACCGTCCCTGGGCCTGGCACCGATCATCATCCAGCAGATCTTCGACATCATCGAACAGCTGCGCAAGGACGGCGTGACGGTGTTTCTGGTGGAACAGAACGCCAACCAGGCATTGAAAATCGCCGACCGAGCCTATGTGCTGGAGAACGGCCGGGTGGTGATGCAAGGTACTGGCGAGCAGCTGTTGACGGATCCCAAGGTGCGGGAGGCGTACCTCGGCGGCTAAGACCCGGCGCTGGCTCTAGAATGTGGGAGGGGGCTTGCTCCCGATGGCGGTGGTTCAGTCAGAACATTTTTGACTGATACACCGCCATCGGGGGCAAGCCCCCTCCCACATTTGTTTTGCGTAATTTGAAAAATTTTCGACTGATCTTGTAACGAACCCAATCCAGCTCTCTCTAGTGGTGCAGGCAGGCAATCGAGCCTGTCCTTTCAACCCACTGCTGGAGATACACCATGACCACCAAGCTGTCCGCCGCCGCCCTCGTAATGGCCCTCGGCTCGGCCCTGAGCCTGTCTGCCCTCACCACCACCGCCCATGCAGCCGACGACATGCAGAAATGTTTCGGTGTCGCCGAAGCCGGCAAGAACGACTGCGCCGCAGGCGCCGGCACTTCCTGCGCCGGCACCTCGAAAACCAAAGACCAGGCCAACGCCTGGAAACTGGTCCCGGCCGGTACCTGCCTGAAGACCCCAAGCTCCACCTCGCCGACCGGTTTCGGTCAGGAAGCGGCCTTTACCGCCAAGTCCTGAATCCAAAAAAAACCTGAGGACTGATGATGACGCTTTCACCCTCCCCCACGGTCTCACCGGCTCAGGTGCCCGGCCTCCCTCACAGGGCCGGGCTGGGACTGAAGACCGAGCACATCCAGCAAGTGCTTGAGACCCGCCCCGACATCGGTTTCTTTGAAGTGCATGCCGAAAACTACATGGTTGCCGGCGGGCCTTTTCACCACCACCTGGGCTTGATCCGCGAACGCTACCCACTGTCGTTGCACGGCGTGGGTCTGTCCATCGGCGGCGAAAGCCCACTGAACCCTCAGCACCTGGCGAGGTTGGCCAGGCTGATCGATCGCTATCAACCCCACGCATTTTCCGAACACCTGGCCTGGTCCAGCCACGGCCCGGTATTTCTCAATGACCTGCTGCCCCTGGCCTACGATGCGCAAGCGCTGGCCCGGGTATGCGAGCACATAGATCAACTGCAAAGCACGCTCCAGCGGCCAATGCTGCTGGAGAACCCGTCGACCTATGTGCAGTTCCAGCGCTCCACCCTGGACGAGACGGATTTCATCAGCGAGATCGTCCGGCGCACCGGCTGCGGTGTGCTGCTGGACGTGAATAACGTTTATGTGTCGTGCATCAATCATCAGCGTGATGCGCTGGCCTACATCGACGCCTTGCCTTTGCATGCCGTCGGCGAGATACATCTGGCCGGTTTTTCCGAAGACACCGACAGCCTGGGCGATCGACTGCTCATCGATGATCACGGTGCGCCGGTCGATGATGCCGTGTGGCGGCTCTACGAACAGGTGCTCGAACGCACGGGGCCGGTAGCCACGCTGATCGAGCGCGATAACCGCGTGCCGGCCTTCAGCGTGCTGCACGCCGAGGCGCGGCAAGCCGAATGGCATCTGTCGCGGGTGATGTCATGAGCCTTCAGGATGCGTTCGCCAACGCCCTGCTCGCGGCGCACGGTGGCTGCCCGGATGGCCTGTTCAGCAGCAACGGCGCCGACCCCGCCAGCCGCTTTGCGGTGTATCGCAACAATGTGCATGGCTCGCTGATCAATGCCTTGGCGGCCAGTTATCCGGTGACGTTGCAGCTGGTGGGCGATGAATTCTTTCGCGCCATGGCCGGCCTCTTCGTCCAGGCCAACCCGCCCACCAGCCCGTTGATCAACGAGTACGGCAGCCGATGGGCCGATTTTATCCAGACATTCGAACCGGCCGACAGCGTGCCTTACCTGGCGGATGTCGCACGGCTGGAGCGCCTGCGGGTGCGTGCCTATCACGCAGCCGACACGCCGGCGCTGTGCCAGCAGCACATTCTTCAACACCTGCAGGGCCAGGACAACTTGGGCCAGTTGAGCCTGCAACTGCATCCATCGCTTGCCACCTTGCGCTCTGCCCATGCGGTGGTGGCGATATGGGCCGCGCACCAGACTGACGGCGGTCTCGCTGATTTCAACCCCTGGCCTGCGCAGAACGCATTGGTGTTGCGCCACGGGCTGGCGGTCAAGACGTTCGCCATCGACAGCGGCTCGGTGGCCTTTATCAACTGCCTGAACCAGGGCACGGGGCTGGAAATGGCAGTGGAGCATGCCTTGCAGGCCTCGTCCGAATTCGACCTGCACAGGTGCCTGACGCTGTTGATCAGCCACGACGCCATCACTCATTTACACCTGGAACACAAGGTATCGCCATGAACAGTCCCGCTGCCGGCCTGCTGAAACAGGTCATCGCCCTTTTCGAAAAAATCCCCTACAGCCTGATCGCTTTTATCGCGCGCTTTTCCATCGCGGCGGTGTTCTGGAAGTCCGGACAAACCAAGGTCGAAGGCTTTGCCATTGATCTGATCAACGGCACCTTCGAACTCGGCGAGCCCAGGCTGGCCGCCTCGACCTTGCCGTTGTTTCGCAGCGAATATCACGTCCCGCTGTTATCCCCCGAAGTCGCCGCACACCTGGCGGCATTTGCCGAGCACTTTTTTCCGGCGCTGATCCTGCTGGGATTGGCTACGCGATTTTCGGCCCTGGCCTTGATCGGCATGACCCTGACCATTCAGTTGTTTGTCTACCCGGACGCCTACCCCACCCACGGCACCTGGATTGCACTGCTATTGCTGCTGGTGGCCAAGGGGCCGGGCCGGTTATCCATCGACCACTGGATCGCTCGTCACTGGCGCTGAAGGCGATCCAGGGTTGCGCCGCTGCGCTTGAACCAGTCCACCAGGTAGTCGGCCAGTACCTGGGTGCGGCGCGGCAGGCCACCTTGATAGGGATGGACCAGATACATCGGCTGGCTGCGCGTCTGATAATCACGCAACAGCCAGCATAATCGGCCCTCGGCCACTTCCGCCGGCAGCAGGTAGGACGGCAGCCGAGCGATACCGGCGCCCACCAATGCAGCCTTCTTCAAGAGGTTGTAATGGTTGGAAGCGAAGGTGCCGCTCACGCGCACACGCAACAGCTCATGCTGCTGGTGATACAGCCATTCCTCGCGGCCGCTGTAGTGACTGTTGAGCAAACAGCTGTGGCCCGCCAGATCCGCCGGGCACAGCGGTTCGCCGTGCTGTTGCAGATAGGCCGGGCTGGCGCAGGTCATCTCGTGCCAGGCCCGCAGAGGCTTGACCACCAGGCGCTCATTCTCGAGGGCCCCCGAGCGCACGCCCAGGTCGAACCCGTCCCGTGCCAGGTCTCGATAGCCGTTGTTCAGTTCCAGCTCGATCTGCACCTGGGGGTATTGCTTGGAAAACTCCAGCAACAAGCCATCGAAGAACGTCTCTCCCAGGGAAACCGGGACTGTCATACGCACCGGACCGGCCAGGTCATCCTTGAGCCGCGCCAAGGCCTGACGCGCCCGTTCCACCTGGACCACCAGCGCTTGTGCCTGGGGCAGCAACGCCGCGCCTGCGGCGGTAAGGCTCAGCTTGCGCGTGGTGCGATGCAGCAGCACCACGCCGAACTGCGCTTCCAACTGGCTGATTCGCTTGGATAATTGCCCCTTGCTGCACCCCAGTCGCTCGGCCGCCAGGGTGAAACTGCCGGCTTCGATCAATACGGCGAAGGCCGCCAGGTCGTCCATTTCGCTCATCGATTGTTTCCAATTGAAAACCAACGGTTGCCTATTAGCGCGTTTATCCAGTGAAAAAGCCACTCTAGACTTAAGCTTTATCTAACCCCTGGAGGAACAGCGCAATGAAAATCCTTTTGATCGGTGCCAACGGCACGATCGGTTCAGCGGTCAAGACGGAACTGGCGCAGCGTCACGATGTGATTGCCATCGGTCGTCACAGCGGCGACTTCCAGCTCGATATCAGCGACAGCGCCTCGATACGCAGGCTGTTCGAGCAGACCGGCACGTTCGACGCGCTGATCTGCGCGGCAGGCAGCGTGAACTTCGTGGCGCTGGGCGAGATGGGCGAAGCCGACTTCGAACTGGGCTTGCGTGACAAATTGATGGGCCAGGTCAACCTGCTGCTGATCGGCCGCGAGTTCGCCAATGACGGCGCGTCGTTTACCTTCACCAGCGGCATCCTGAACCGCGATCCGATCCGCACCGGCGCCTCGGCGGCGCTGGTCAACGGCGCGTTGGACGCCTTCGTCAAAGCCGCGGCAATCGAACTGCCCCGGGGCTTGCGCGTCAACTCCGTGAGTCCGACGGTACTGGTGGAAGCCATGGGCAGCTACGCCCCCTATTTCCGTGGGTTCAAACCGGTAGCCGGCGCCGAAGTGGCTTTGGCCTACGCGAAAAGTGTCGAGGGCTTGCAGACCGGTCAGACCTTTATCGTGGGCTGAGTTTCAGGCTTGTAAGAATCGCCTGAAGCTGCGCCGCGGGCTTGTGATGCGGCGCGTGCCTGCGTAACGTGACGGCACTTGTCTGGAGACCGAAAATGCGTGCCGCCTCGACCTTTACCTTGCTCGCCCTGTTCCCCTTGTTCGCCGCTTGCCAGATGTTCGACAGCGAACCGGCCAAGCTGTCTACCGTCGGGCTGACCCGCATGCAGGGCGAATTGACGGCGGTTGACAACAAGCTGTTGTTCCAGCCCTGCGGCGACCAGCGCAACTATGTGGTCAACGATACCGCCGGCACCAGCGTCCTGCAGGAAGCCGCCTCCCTGGCGGGCCAGCAAGGCACGTTGTTTGCCGACCTGCGTGGCAAGTTTTCCGGCGTCGCCAGCGGCACTCAGGGCTCGGTGGACCTGCAACAGTTGTATCGCGTCGAGCGCTCGACCTCGGCCTGTAACGACCCGGACTTCAAGCGCATGATCCTGCGGGCAAACGGCCATAAGCCGGCCTGGGCGATGAGCGTCACGGCCAAGGGCATGGTGCTGGAACGCGAAGGCCAGCCGCCCCTGGCGGTGCCTTATGTCGAAGAGCAACTGGGTGACGGGCGCTTCAACCTGATGACCGACGCCAATAACCAGCACATCGAATTGTGGGTCGCCCCGCAGCGCTGCGTCGACAGCGTGAGTGGCAGCCTGCAGCACATGAGCGCCCAATTGCGTGTCAACGGCCAGGTACAGCGTGGTTGCGCGGCATTTGGCGGCTCGCGGGACGACTGATTGCAGCGTGCGTCGTTTTAACCTGACGGAAAAACCCTATTGGGGCTTATAATCGCCGGTTTGCAAAACAGCCGGCCTCTTTGCCCGCCGCCTACCGGATCCTGTCATGTTACGAATCACCGAACTCAAGCTGCCCATCGACCATCCCGAAGAAGACCTGCGGCCTGCCATCGTGCAGCGCCTGGGCATCGCCAGTGATGACCTGCTCGATTTCACCCTGTTCAAGCGCAGCTACGATGCCCGCAAGAAGTCCTCGGAATTGTGCTTCATCTACACCGTCGACCTGAATGTGAAGGGCGAAGCCGCCCTGCTGCTCAAGTTTGCCGATGATCGCAACATCAATCCGGCGCCGGATGTCAGCTATCACGTGGTGGGCAAGGCACCGGATAGCCTGGTCGAACGACCGGTGGTGGTCGGTTTCGGCCCCTGCGGAATCTTCGCCGGGCTGCTGCTGGCACAGATGGGGTTCAAGCCGATCATCCTCGAGCGCGGCAAGGAAGTGCGCCAACGCACCAAGGACACCTGGGGCCTGTGGCGCAAAAGCGTGCTCAACCCCGAATCCAACGTGCAGTTCGGCGAAGGCGGCGCCGGGACCTTCTCCGACGGCAAGCTGTACAGCCAGATCAAGGACCCGAAATTCCACGGGCGCAAGGTGCTGCACGAGTTCGTCAAGGCCGGCGCGCCGGAAGAAATTCTGTATGTCAGCAAACCGCACATCGGCACGTTCCGCCTGACCGGCGTGGTGGAAAACATGCGCCAGCAGATCATCGCCCTGGGCGGTGAAGTGCGCTTCGAACAACGGGTCACTGACGTGCTGATCGAAGATGGCCAGTTGAATGGCGTGGTCATCGACGGCGGCGAGCAAATCCTCTCCAAACACGTGATCCTTGCCCTGGGCCACAGTGCCCGCGACACCTTCCGCATGCTTCACAGCCGTGGCGTGTACATGGAGGCCAAGCCGTTCTCGGTGGGTTTCCGGATCGAGCACCCGCAATCGTTGATCGACGCCGCACGCCTGGGCAAATACGCCGGGCACCCGAAACTTGGCGCCGCCGATTACAAGTTGGTGCACCACGCCAAAAACGGTCGCTCGGTCTACAGCTTCTGCATGTGCCCCGGTGGCACCGTGGTGGCGGCGACGTCGGAGCCCAATCGTGTCGTGACCAACGGCATGAGCCAATATTCGCGTAATGAGCGCAACGCCAACTCGGGCATCGTGGTCGGCATCACGCCCGAGGTGGACTACCCGGGCGGGCCGCTCGCCGGTATCGAACTGCAGGAGCGCCTGGAGTCCCATGCCTACGTGCTCGGCGGCAGCACTTACGAGGCTCCGGCGCAGTTGGTCGGCGATTTCATCGCAGGCAAGCCGTCCACGGCTATCGGCAGCGTGGAACCGTCCTACAAGCCGGGGGTATCCCTGGGTGACCTGGCCCTGGCACTGCCGGACTTCGCCATTGAAGCCATCCGCGAAGCCTTGCCGGCGTTCGAGAAGCAGATCAAAGGCTACTCGCTGCACGATGCGGTCTTGACCGGTATCGAGACCCGCACCTCATCGCCGCTGCGGATCACCCGGAATGACTCGATGCAGAGCCTGAATGTCAAAGGCTTGTTCCCGGCAGGAGAAGGCGCGGGTTACGCCGGGGGCATCCTGTCGGCAGGCGTCGATGGCATTCGGATTGCCGAAGCCTTGGCGCGGGATATGCTGGGCCTCGAGGCCTGAGACCGCCTCTGTACAACTGTGGGAGGGGGCTTGCCCCCGATTGCGATGTGTCAGTCAAAGATGCTCCGACTGAATCACTGCTATCGGGAGCAAGCCCCCTCCCACAGTTGGTTTGCGGTGTGTCAGATATTGGCGCGCAGGATGCTGTCCGGCAGTGACTCGCCCTGTTCGACACTTGCCGCAACAGCCGCGATCAACCCTTGCAGCTCATACCCCTGCCCCGCCAGCCACGCCTGATCGTAGTAAGTCGTGGCATAGCGCTCTCCCCCATCACATAGAATCGCCACGATCGACCCCGACTCCCCCGCCGCTTTCATCTGCTGCGCCGCCACCAGCGCACCGATCAGGTTCGTCCCACTGGAGCCTCCCACCCGCCGGCCCAACCGCTCGGCCAGGTAATGCATGGCCGCCAGGGACAGCGCGTCCGGCACCTTGACCATCGCATCGATCACCGCCGGCAAAAACGAGGCTTCGACCCGTGGCCGACCGATCCCTTCGATCCGTGAACCACAGTCCAGGCGCAGGCTCGCATCGCCGCTCAGGTAATAATCGAAAAACACCGAACGTTCGGCATCGGCACACAGCACGCGGGTGCAATGCTGGCGATAGCGTACATAGCGCCCCAGGGTCGCGGTCGTGCCGCCGGTTCCGGGGCTGGAAATCAGCCAACTCGGCTCCGGGTGTTGCTCGAAGCGCAACTGCTGGAAGATCGATTCGGCGATGTTGTTGTTTGCGCGCCAGTCGGTGGCGCGCTCGGCGTAGGTGAACTGGTCCATGAAGTGGCCGCCGCTCTCCTGCGCCAGGCGTTCGGACTCGGCATAGATCTGCGTAGGGTCCTGCACCAGATGGCTCTTGCCGCCATAAAAAGCAATCTGGGCGATCTTCTCCTGGGAGGTGGTGGCGGGCATCACGGCAATGAACGGCAGGCCGAGCAGGCGTGCGAAATAGGCTTCGGAGATGGCCGTCGACCCGCTGGAAGCCTCGATCACGGGTGCACCCGGCTTCAGCCAGCCGTTGCACAATGCGTACAGGAACAGAGAACGCGCCAGCCGGTGCTTCAGGCTACCGGTCGGGTGGCTGGACTCATCCTTGAAATACAACTCGATACCCGGCAAACCCGGCAATGGCAAAGGAATCAGGTGGGTGTCGGCGCTGCGCTGGAAATCCGCTTCAATGATTCGGATGGCTTCGCGGGCCCAAGGACGCTGGTCGCTCATGATGAGACTTCTCTAAGAATTTCAGCCCGATATTAGGGGGTTTCCTACACTGCACACAGATACAGTAACGACTCAATTGGACACACAATTGCTAGGCTAAGACGCAACGCCAGCTCTGCTCAACGCTTATAACAAATAAGAATATAACTTTTGTTTTAACAACTAACGGTACGGGTTAGGGTACCCACCTATTGAACCTGGATTGGAGAGCATCCCTTGCCTCTGCGTAGCACTTTCACCCGTTTTTTCCAGCTGGAAGCCGCCAGTGGCCTGTTGCTGATCGCGGCAGCCGCCTTGGCGCTGATCATCAACAACTCACCGTTGTCACACCTGTACGGCGCCTTTCTCGACACGCCCGTGGTGGCCCAGGTTGGCGCGCTGCAGATCGCCAAGCCCGCCTTGCTGTGGATCAATGACGGCCTGATGGCGTTGTTTTTCCTGCTGATCGGCCTCGAGGTCAAGCGCGAGCTGCTCGATGGGCACCTGTCAAAACCGTCGCAGGTGGTGCTTCCGGGCGCAGCGGCTATCGGCGGCATGGTCGTGCCCGCGCTCATCTACTGGGCGTTGAACAAGGACAATCCTGCGGCCCTCGCCGGTTGGGCGATCCCGATGGCCACGGATATCGCCTTTGCGCTGGGCGTCCTGGCACTGCTGGGTAAACGCGTACCGGTGTCGTTGAAACTGTTCCTGATGACCCTGGCAATCATCGACGACCTGGGCGCCATTATCGTCATTGCGCTGTTCTATTCCGCCGACCTGTCCGGGGCATCCCTGGCGGGCGCAGCGGCCTGCTTGATCGCGTTAATTGCGATGAACCGCCTGGGTGTGATCAAACTCGGGCCGTACATGATCATCGGCCTGATTCTGTGGGTGTGCGTGCTCAAGAGCGGCGTACACGCCACGCTGGCCGGGGTAACCCTCGCGTTCTGCATTCCATTGCGCACCCGCAATGCCGAAACCTCGCCCCTGCTGACCCTGGAGCATGCCCTGCACCCGTGGGTGGCCTACGCCATCCTGCCGCTGTTCGCGTTTGCCAATGCAGGGGTGTCCCTCACTGGCGTCAGTCTCGAAAGCTTTACCCATCACGTGCCCATGGGCATTGCCGCGGGTCTGCTGATCGGCAAGACCATCGGTGTGTTCGGCCTGACCTGGCTGGCCATCAAGACCGGCATCGCCTCACTGCCCAGCGGCGCTAGCTGGGGCCAGGTGCTGGGGGTAGCGATTCTGTGTGGCATCGGCTTTACCATGAGCCTGTTTGTCGGCTCACTGGCGTTTGTCCCAGGCGTCAGCGAGTTTGCCGGCGAGGATCGCATGGGCATTCTGACCGGGTCGATATTGGCGGCGTGTGTGGGTTATGCGGTGACGGCAATGGCGAGTCGCAAGAAAGCCGTCATTTGATAGTTGAGCTGATACCCAAACACCAAAAAGCCGCCTCGAACTGAATCGAGGCGGCTCCACTTCTCAGGCCTTAAAGGTCATCGAAGCTGTCCCGCAGGAATACCCATACGTGATAAATACGCAGGGCATTCACTACGAGGTTCCACGTACGTCGTGCAAACTTTGACATACTCGGCCCTCCTTGGAGTTGGGCCTTACCTCCAGCGCACTTACCGGAACATGTGAGCCTTCGAATGCTGTCATTGCGTTCTATGAGGCGGCAGGGTTGACGGGCCCTCCGCATCAATCCGGCACGGATTACTAGCCCGTGGCGGCTGGTCCAAAAACTTGCTCATTGACCCGGCCGACTTACAGGATGACGAACGTAGAACGGCGTCGATACTAACTGAGCGGCCCGCCAAAGGTGTGACCAAGCGCAGGGCGAATTTTGTTATTTATTTTCAATTTCTTTCTGACAAAAAAAGTATCAGACGCGCTAGTCCTGCTTTACAACGGCATCTTGCCTGATACCGCAGTCGGCAGTAATATTTCGACCATGTCATTGCGTTCTGTGAGCCTGCAAGTCTAGCTTCATAATGGCCTTGCAATAACAAACCGCCCTACTAAGGCGGTTTTTTATTATCTGCGATTAGGGTTTTTGGACGGCAAGATCACGGATCTATTGAACAAAAAACCCCAACCAGTCACCCGGTTGGGGTTTTTCTTTGCCTTTCGCTGACCGCTTAGCGGGTAACGCGGCTGGTACCGTCAACCGTCATGATGCGTACGCGGTCGCCAATGCGGAAGATTTCATTTTCCTGCACGGCTTGTACGTAGGCGCGCATGCTGCCGTCGTCTTCGCGAACGGTGATTTCCACGCCCTGGGTGCGGGTCAGGCCTTCTTCGGTGGCCGAACCCAGCAGACCGCCGGCTACCGCGCCGATCACAGCGGTGACGATGCTGCCACGGCCGCCACCGATGGCGCTGCCGCCAACGCCGCCGATGACTGCACCGGCCGCACCGCCGATTGGGGTCTTGGTACCTTCGATTTTCACCGGGCGCAGGGATTCGATGGTGCCCATGCGAACAGTTTGTACACGACGTGCCTCGTCACGGGAGTAGGAGTCGCCGGTCAGACTCGAGGCGCAGCCACCCAGCAGCAAGGACAGGGTAGTAAAGCAGGCAACCAGTAAAACGGACTTACGCATAGCATCAACTCCAAAGGACAGGTATTCATTAAACGCTGCGGCTTGGCGCCTGTCACGGCAAGCCAGGCAGAAAAGTGCTTTTATTCAGCCTGAGTACAGGCTGTCGGCACTACAGGATTCGACGAGCGGTAGCCAAACCGCACCATGCCATAGCCTGGTTGATCAGTGTAGTCATACAGCCGAAAACGCCGAAATCTCGTACATAAAGACTTCGGCGCACAGGGCATGATTCAGATCAGATGACGAAAGGATGCGCTCAAGGCGCAAGCCGCTCGCGCGTCCACTGGCCTGCTTGCAGCCGATAGTTGAGACGATCATGCAGGCGGCTGGCGCGGCCTTGCCAGAACTCGATGCGCTCCGGCAACAAACGGTAGCCTCCCCAATGCTCGGGGCAATCGGGCTGGGTGTCGCTGAAACGTTGTTCAGTGGCCTTGAGCAGTTGCTGCAGTTCTTCGCGATCACGAATGACCTTGCTCTGCGGCGAAGCCCATGCACCCAGGCGGCTGCCCAGGGGGCGCACCTGATAATAGGCATCCGACTCTTCAGGCGTGACCTTGACCACGCGCCCTTCAATACGCACCTGGCGCTCGAGGGTCGGCCAGAAAAACGTCATGGCCGCGAACGGCCGCGCCGCCAGTTGTTCGCCCTTGGCGCTCTGATAGTTGGTAAAGAAGGTAAAGCCCTGTGCGTCCAGCCCCTTGAGCAACAGGATGCGACAGTGCGGCCGACCGTCCTGATCGACGGTGGCCAGGGTCATGGCATTGGCCTCCACCGGTGCCTGCTCGGTTTTCACCGCATCGGCGAACCACTGGTGGAACAAGGCAAACGGTTCGTCCGGGGCCTGGGCCTCGCTCAAACCGTCCCGTGTGTAGTCACGGCGCATATCGGCCAGTGCCTGGGTCATGCGGCTTTATCCTCGTAGTTCAACGGATCAGTTTTTCGCCTGGTCGTTGCTCGCCGGTGCAGCAGCCTTGGCTTTGGCCGCAGCCGGTTTCTTTGCTGCCGGTTTGGCTGGGGCCTTTTTAGCGGCTGACTTGGCGGCCGGCTTGGCAGCGGCTTTCTTGGCCGCAGCTTTCTTCGCTGGAGCTTTTGCCGCCGGGGCCGGTGCGGGGACATCCTGCACGGCAACCATTTCAGCCACAGGCGGAGTCTTGCCCGAGTTGTACTTGCTCAGCAACGCCAACATGGTTGTACGCTGAGTGAACATGATTTCCATGCGACGATTCAGCGCACGGCCCTGGGAACTGTCGTTGGCGGCACGCGGCATCAGGTCGCCCATGCCACGCAGCATCAGGCGATCCTGTTTCAAACCGCTGAGGCTGAAAATCGAAGCGATCGACTGCGCGCGTTCCTTGCTCAGCGCCTGGCTGGCCGGAGCACTGCCGGTAGCATCAACGTGGCCCAGAACCAGTACGGCGGTCTTCGGGTCCGCTTCAACGGCTTTCGCAACGCGAGTGAACGGGCCCAGGGTAACCGGCAGCAACATCGCCGGGCGTTTCGGGTTGTAGGAGCCGTCTACCGGTGCAATCACCACCAGTACGTTGTCGCGGCGTTCCAATTGCAGGTTGCTGTCCTTGATGGCGGCGCGCAGACGCGGCTCGTAATCGTCCAACCAGGCCTGGGTGACTTTCGGATCGGGCATCTGCACGTTGGTCACATCGACCTTGGCCAGTGGCTTGGGTTTGGTGTCGAACGGCCACCACCAGTGGGCTTCGGTGTCAGTCTTGGTCACGGGAGCCGGGGTGGCGGCCTGGAGGTCCGCTTTCAGGTCGGCCTTGGCCTCGGCGGCCTTTTCGTCGGCGCTCTTGGCGGAGAATGGCCACCAGTTGAAGCCGGTGTCAGCCTTGGCTACCGGAGCAGGAGCAGAAGCAGCAGCGACAGGCGCAGCAGGCTTGGCATCGGCCGCGGGCTCGGCATCCGGCTTGGCGTCGGTCTGGGTCACTGCGTCCTTGGTAGCAGCCTTGTCTGATCCAAATGACCACCAGTGCCCACCTTCGGCATCATTTTGTGGAGTTTGTGCACAGCCGGTAATAGTGAGGCACAGCGCCAGTGCCAAGGACTTGTTCGATAACATGAGATATCCACAAAATGAGAAAAAACCAGGGGGCCAGATGCCCCGTTAACCAGACGCTTAAAGAACATTGAAGTTACATCATTGCGTTCAGCGTCTTCTTATACGTGTCTTTGTAACAAAAAATTGTGAAACAGCAAGGGGTTTATAGACAACCGGCCAATATTCCGACCAACTTCTGCGCCCGTGGGTCCATAAGTACATAGGGCCCCAGGGTATTAGTCACGAAACCGAAGGCTACATCATGCTCAGGGTCGGCAAACCCAACGGAGCCCCCTGCCCCGGGATGCCCGAATGCGCGCGGGCCGAGGCCGAACGTAGCATTGGGCAATTGCGGTTGATCCAACATGCAACCCAGGCCGAAACGGGTTTGGGTCAATAAGGTTTTATCCGGTCCGATACTGTGTTCACGGGTCAATTGTTCGAGCATATCGCTTTCCAGCAAACTACCGTCCAATAAACCACTATAAAACCCGGCCAGGCTTCGTGCATTACCGTGACCATTTGCCGCGGGTTGCTGCATACGCCGCCATTCGGGTTTATTAGTGCTGGTCAGAATAGACGGCGGGTTGGCAAATGCACGTGTCGTCATCGCCATGGGCTCACGCATCATTACTTGAAGTAACCGTTGTGCCGCGGCATCGCCCATATTGCCTTTGCTGCGGGCGATATGGGCGACACGGTAAAACTCTGCGTCGGCCAGGCCCACATGGAAGTCCAGCCCCAACGGTCGCGCCACCCGCGCCACGATAGACTCGCCAGGCCCGCGCCCATCGGCACGACGCAACAGTTCACCGACCAGCCAGCCATAGGTGATCGCCGCGTAGCCATGGCCCTGGCCGGGTGTCCACCACGGCGCTTCAGCCGCCAGGGTATCGACCATCAACTGCCAGTCGTACAAGGCTTCGGCGGGCAGCATCTCGCGGATCGCCGGCAACCCGGCCTGATGGCAGAGCAACTGGCGCAAAGTAATGGACTCCTTGCCCGCCGCCGCAAATTCCGGCCAGTACTCGGCCACGGGCGCATCCAGCTTCAATTTGCCTTCGGCCACCAATTGCAGGGCGGTGACCGCCGTGAAGGTCTTGGTGCAGGAGAACAGATTGACGATGGTGTCGCTGTGCCAGGCTTCGGCGCCGTCCTTATCGGCGGTGCCGGCCCACAGATCGACGACCGTCTCGCCGCCGACCTGGATGCAAAGCCCGGCGCCGCGCTCCTGGGGGTCATCGAACAATGCGGCAAACGCTTCACGTACCGCTTCGAACTGGAGCTCGTAATGACCCTGAATCTGCACCGGAACGACCTCAAGAAAACCGCATGAAAGTGGCCGGCATTGTTCCAGTCATTGGCGGATTTGTGAACCCGTCAACGACGAATCAATGACCATTTCCGGAGTGCCCGCCGGCGTGCCCGGTGCCCTGGCCGGCACCTTTGCCGGCCTGGCCCGAGCGGCCACCTTCGCTCTCACGGGCCGCACCGGCCGCCCTGGCTTTTTCGGCCTCCTTACCCAACTGGTCGACCGCCGCGAGGTTGCTCTTGCGCACGCTGTCGACAAAGCCCTGAAAGGGTACATCAGTCATGCCAACCAGGCCGAAGTGACCGTTTTCACCGTCCAGCAGGCGTCCGGTCACGGGCTGGTCCAGATACTGGAACCAGTGCACGCCGACAATCGACGGCTCCGCCATGGCTTGCTTGAGGAAGGCGGCATAGGCCGCGCCGCGATCTTCTTCAGCGGCCACCTGCGTCACCCCGCCCCAGAAGGGGCCTCGATCGGTCGAGCCGAAGTTGAATTCGGTGATCAATACCGGCTTGTCGAGGGCGCGCAGGGCGGCGAAGTCATAACCGTCCTGGGGCTTGAGGGTGTACATGTTGAAACTCAGCACATCGCAATACTGTGCACAGGACGCAACCGCTTCGGGGGTACTCACGGCATAACGCCCGCCCAGCAGCAGTTGGTTGGGCGCGTGCCATTTCAGCGAGTCGGAGATGGTCTTGAAGTAGGCATCGGCAAAGGTCTTCTGGAAATACTTGAAGTCGGCCTCGATTTCAGGGTGTTCCGGGTTGGGCATCGGCGGTTCGAAGCCGGGGTCTTCCATCAGTTCCCAACCGGCCAAGTGGATGCCCCAGGCTTTCGACAGCCCGTCTTCATTGCGGTACTTGTCGCGCAGTTGCTTGAGGAAGGCACGCTTGGCCGGCACGTCGGTGGTCATGCGCAGGGTGCCGTAGGCCAGGGCATAGCGCGATTTCGCATCGTCGCCGGGGCCGGCCCAGGCCAGTTCGTTATCGGCGAAGAAGCCGATCAGCCACGGGTCGTCGCGATGATCGCGAGCGGCAATGGCCACGGCGCGCTCAGTGGCCATGGCGAAGCGCGGGTCGAACGGGTCGGGCATGCCGCCCCACCAGTCGGTGCCGGTGCTGATACTGGCGTAGTCACCCACAATCGACAGCGGCAAGGTGTAAGGCACACGGTCGGCCGTGGCCAGGTCCGGATCGCTCCAGTTGCCCACGGTGTTGAAGCCCCAGGCTTGCAGGCGGTCGAGGGTGTGGCTCACCCAACGTTTCTGATCGAAACCGTCACCGCCATAGGTGCGCTGCAGGTTGGCGCCATAAAAATCATACCAACGTCCCGAGCCGAAACCGCGACCTTCGCCCGCGCCGTTGCCGGTACGGTTGTCGCCACTGCCGTAATACTTGTCGAAGGGTTCACCAGCCTTGGGCAGCGCGGCAAACATCCACTCACGCCCCGCCACGTAGGTCTGGCTGTTGTCCGGCGCCACGGTGTTGACACCCAGCGAGTAGAACGGATGGCCTTGCGGCGTGACCAGGTACCAGCGACCGTCGCGCTTTTCGGTGCGGAAAAAGCCGCTGGCGTCGAACGCCGGGCCTTTGTTCCAGCCTCCGTACTGATCCAGGGCGGATTTGTCGCGCTCGGCAAGCCATCCCTTCAGTTGTTGCTGCTCCTTGGCGGCTGCGGCCTTGAGCTGCTCGTCGCTGCTGACTTTTTCCGGCCAGCGCGCGCGGGCGGACTGGCCGTAAGCGTCCACCAGTTCGCTGTAGGCGGCCCTCATCACCGGCTCGCTGTCTTGCACGCCAAAGCGCTCCAGCAGGATGCTTTGGGCGGCATCGGGTTTGATCATCGACAATGTCACCGACACCACCTGGCTGCGGTCGACTTCCCCGGCGCTGGCAGCCAGCAGGACACGCTGGCCGTCCACGGTCATCGGCATCGGCGGGCCGGCCTTCATGCCCTGGCTCAGCGGCGAGCTCGCTTGCAGTGGCACCAGCAGGGTCTGGGCCGGGCCGGCCGGCAGGTCGACGCGACTGACCAGGGTCTTGCCGTCGGCACTCTGTACTTTTACATAGAGGGTCAACGCCCAATTCATCGCGCTCTGGATGCGCAGGCTCATGGCGCCCGATTGCGACCAGTCCCACATGCCGGATTGCGGGCTGAGCACCAGGCTCGGCTCGGCCGCCGGGTTGAAGGTGATGCGGCGCAGCACCTCGCCCTCCGGGGTTTGTTCGGCGTTGTATTGCGGCAGGCTGGCGTCCTGGGTCGCCACCTTGACCACATCGGCGGGCCGGACGAAGTTGAACAGCGTTTGTTGCCCGGCAGGCGCGGCCATCAAGGGCGCGGCGAACAGCAGGGCAAAAAGAGCGGGCAGCGTGCGAATCATACGAACAAGGTTCTCCCAGACGGCCGGTGAATGGCCTGATGACATATATGAGATGGACCACGAAGTGGGCGAGTTCGCCCACGGCGGCTTAAGAAATTTCGCGCCTGAACGGCGGCAAGGCATTCAGGATGGCCTTGCCATAGCGCTGGGTGACCAGGCGGCGATCGAGCAATGTGATGGTGCCCCGGTCCTGCTCGGTGCGCAGCAAGCGCCCGCAGGCCTGCACCAGCTTCAGGGATGCATCGGGCACCGAGATTTCCATGAACGGGTTGCCGCCACGGGCTTCGATCCATTCGGCCAGCGCGGCCTCGACCGGATCATCCGGCACCGAGAACGGAATCTTGGCGATGACCACGTGTTCGCAGTAGGCGCCGGGCAAGTCCACACCCTCGGCAAAGCTCGCCAGGCCGAACAGCACGCTGGAATCACCGCCATCGACCCGCGCCTTGTGCTTGTTCAAGGTTTCCTGCTTGGACAGGTTGCCCTGGATGAACACCTGTTTACGCCAGTCGCGGTCGAGGCCGTCAAACACGTCCTGCATCTGCTTGCGCGACGAAAACAGCACCAGGGTGCCTCGCGAGCCTTCCACCAGCTCGGGCAGGTCGCGGATGATCGCCGCGGTGTGCGCCGCCGCGTCCCGTGGGTCGGCCTTGAGGTCGGGCACCCGCAGTACGCCAGCATCGGCGTGATGGAACGGGCTCGGCACCACCGCAGTGACGGCCTTTTTCGGCAGACCGGCGCGCATGCGGAAGCGGTCGAAGGTGCCCAGCGCGGTCAGGGTGGCCGAGGTCACCAGGCAGCCGTAGGCCACGTTCCACAGGTTGCGGCGCAGCATCTCGGCGGCAAGGATCGGGCTGGCATTGACCTCGATATCGAACAGCGCACCGCTTTCGGCCAAGGTCAGCCAACGCGCCATGGGCGGGTTGTCTTCCGGGTCTTCGACGGTGAACGCGGTCCACAACTCCCAGTTGCCCTGGGCGCGGGACAGCAGGCTGCCGAACAACGGGTACCATTCTTCGGCCTGGTTACTGGCGATGCCGATATTGACCTCGCCATCCATGCCTTCCTTGAGCAAGTCGGTGAGACGGGTGAACAGGTCGGTCAGGCGGGAAAAGCCCTTCTTCAGTTCAATGCCCATTTCACGCATGTGCTCGGGAATCATCCCACCGACAAAACGGTGGCGCGGCCGCTCACGGCCTTCCACGTCTTCGCCGGGCTTGAAGTCGGCCACCTGCTCGCAGGCGCTGAACATGAACTGCTGCTGGGTCTTGATCTCCCGCGCCAGCTCAGGCACCTGTTCGATCAGCTTGCCCAGGTCACCGGGCAGCGGATGCTGCGCCAGCAGCTTGGTGAGGT
Organism: Pseudomonas orientalis; assembly: GCF_001439815.1. Classification (GTDB taxonomy): domain Bacteria; phylum Pseudomonadota; class Gammaproteobacteria; order Pseudomonadales; family Pseudomonadaceae; genus Aquipseudomonas; species Aquipseudomonas orientalis. Next base: position 540,990 of record NZ_JYLM01000003.1, read on the forward strand.
TCTTGGCGGTGGTTTCCAGCCAGTCGGCGGTAGAGCGCAGGCGCGTGTAATGGGCGAAGTGGCCGATGGCCTTGTCCGGCAGGTGATGGCCTTCGTCGAACACGTACAGGGTATCGCGCGGGTCCGGCAGTACGGCGCCGCCGCCCAGGGCCAGGTCGGCCAGCACCATGTCGTGGTTGGTGACGATCACGTCGACCTTGCCCATGCCTTCGCGGGCCTTGTAGAACGCGCACTGGCCGAAGTTGGGGCAATGGCGGTTGGTGCATTGACTGTGATCGGTGGTCAGGCGCGCCCAGTCGGAGTCTTCCAGGGCGGTAGGCCAGCTGTCGCGGTCGCCGTCCCATTTATTACCGGCGAGCTTCTCGATCATGCTGGTAAACAGTTTCTGGCTGACTTCGTCGACTTCGATCTTGAAGCCTTCTTCTTCGAACAGCGAGGCCGTGGCGGTCTGCGCGTGGCCTTCCTGCAGCAACACGTCGAGCTTGGACAGGCACATGTAGCGGCCACGGCCCTTGGCCAGTGCGAAGGTGAAGTTCAGCCCGCTGTTGCGCATCAGGTCAGGCAGGTCCTTGTAGACAATCTGCTCCTGCAGCGCGACGGTCGCGGTGGCAATTACCAGGCGCTTGCCGGCGGCCTTGGCGGTGGGGATCGCAGCCAGGCTGTAGGCCACGGTCTTGCCGGTACCGGTGCCGGCTTCGACGGCCACGACCGCAGGGTCACCGCTGCGCCGACCTTCGTCGTCGGTGTCGATATCCCCGAGGACCTTGGCCACTTCGGCGATCATCAGGCGTTGGCCGTAGCGCGGTTTCAAGCTCTTGGCTTCGAGAAAACGCGAGTAGGCGCCCTGGATCGTGGTTTTGAGTTCAGTGCTGATCATGGATAGTCGGGCGCAAAAAACGCTGGATAAATTTTCAGTGGTTCGGTTCGGCCGCTATCATACCCCGCTAATTAATCCCGCGCAGAACGGAGTACCACAATGACCGCGTTTAGCCTCGCTTACACCCTGCATGTACTGGCCGCCCTGATCTGGGTCGGCGGTATGTTTTTCGCCTGGATGATCCTGCGCCCCGCCGCCATGGCGGCCCTTGAGGGCCCTGCCCGGCTCAGGCTGTGGGCAAATGTGTTTCAACGTTTTTTTGTATGGGTGTGGGTGGCGGTGCTGATTTTGCCGATCAGCGGCGTCGGCCTGCTGCACCTGCGCTTCAACGGTTTTGAAACCGCACCGCGCTATGTGCAGGTGATGATGGGCTTGTATCTGGTGATGACGGCGCTGTTTATCCGCATCCAGGCGTTGAAGTTTCCGGCGTTGAAGGCGGCGGTGGCGGCTGAGGACTGGCCGGCGGGCGCGGCTGCATTGGGGCAGATTCGCAGGCTGGTGGGGATTAACTTGATTGTCGGGTTGGTGGTGGTGGCGATTGCTTCGGCTCGGCCGATGTTGTAAGGCGACTCTTACATCGCCATCGGGGGCAAGCCCCCTCCCACATTGGAATGCGATCAAAGGTGGGAGGGGGCTTGCCCCCGATAGCGTCAGGCCAGGCGACTCAGAGCCGCTGGATGGTCACCGCCCCCGCAGGCCCCGCCGGCCCCGGTTGCCCTTCCAACCCCGAGCGGCCTTTTTCACCGCCATCGGCGCGGTACACCACGCAACCCTTGGACTGACCGCCCTTGCCGGGCTTACCCGCAACACCGGCCAAGCCCCCAGGCCCGCCGTCCACCAAGACCTTGATCTGATCAGCCGGGAAACTCTGCGGCAACTCAACGCGCACTAGCGCACCCGATGCACCCGGCAACCCATCGCCGCCGTTATCACCGTTGAACCCACGCCCGGCCGAACCCCAGGTGCAGCCTGGGTCTTCGCCGTTGGCGCCATCCAGGCCGGCATAACCCTGAGCGCCGGCGCCACCACGGGCATCCACGGACAGTTGTTCTGCCGTCAGCGACTCAATGCGCAAGGTCAGGTCGCGCCCGGCCCTGGCCGGCTTTTCATGGGTGCCGGGCGCACCGCGGGAGGTGATCTGGCTGCCGGGGTCCAGTTGAGCCTGGCGCACCTGCAACTGCAGCGCGGTAGCGCCGGGGACGATGGCGATGCGTGCTTCACGTCCCAGATGCAGTTCCTCCACCGAGATCTGACCGATGGTGGCCGGAATCAACAGGGTGCCATAGTCCGCCACGTCCAGGCGCTCGAGCTGCAACACGCTGGTGCTGCTGGGCAGGCGCATCAATGAATGGGTTTCGACACTGACACTCTGGGCCAGGGCAATGGGGCTGACCAACAGGGCCAGCAGAAAAACCTTACGCATCATGGGGCTCCCGAGTGTTTTCAAATTTTTCTTTGGACGCACAGTAACGACTTCTGCAGGCGATTTGCCAGTGAAGCATCAAAAAACTTCAGAAGGCCCGTCTCTGGCACCGGCGGTATCGGCCCTAATGCGCTAGGCCCGCACGCCCAGCCGCGCTAGTCTCTACGGTCTTGATGTGAGGATCTTCAATGACCGCTGGTATTTCTTCCCGTACACCCCAGCAAGCCCTGGCTGCGCTGCTGGACCTGCACGCCCCCAAGCGCCTGTTGCTGTTGGGCGCCAGCCAGTTTCCCGCTCTGGATGCGTTCAAAAAAGCACATCCCGCTGTGCACGTCAGCGTTGCCCGACCTGGGCCGCTGCCCGCCGACTTGGCGGCGCAGCGTTTTGACCTGGCGCTGGTGGTCGATTGCCTTGAACACCTGCCCAAATCTCAGGGTCTGACGTTGCTGGGCGGCATTCGCAACCTCAATGCCAGCCGCATAGCGGTGCTGGTGGACCTGGACGCCTGTGACTGGCAGGACACCGACTTTTTCTCCCTGGCCCTGCAAGCCAGTGAGCGTTTCCAGCGCGATGAGCAGGTGCTTACGCTGTTCACCTATGATCTGCTTGACTATAAACAAGTACCCGACTGGCTCAACGCCCGCTTCTGGGCCAACCCGGAAAATTTTGGAAAGTATTGGTGGTAACACGATGAGTACATCCATTTGCCCCTGCGGCAGTGGCAATCTGCTGGACGCCTGCTGCGGCCATTACCACGCCGGCCACCCCGCGCCGTGTGCCAGCGCATTGATGCGCTCGCGCTACAGCGCCTATGTGCTGGGCCTGGTCGACTACCTGTTGGCAACCACCTTGCCGACGCAACAGGCCGGCCTGGACCGCAATGCCATTACCGCCTGGAGTGCCCAAAGCACCTGGCTGGGGCTTGAGGTGGAAAACGCCGAGGTCTTCGGCGGCCAACCGGAACACGCCTTCGTGACCTTCACGGCGCGCTGGCATGACAGCACCGGTGAACATAGCCACCGCGAGCGCTCTTCTTTCGTACAGAATGAGGGGCGTTGGTACTTCATCGACCCGACGGTGGAAGTGAAGGCCGGACGTAATGACCCATGCCTGTGCGGCAGCGGGCAAAAGTTCAAGAAGTGCTGTTCCAGCTACTTTTAATGACCTGACGGGATAACGCCAATGCTTCGCACATTCAGCCTGATGCTGGCGTTAACCCTGGGCCTGAGCGGCTGCGCCTCCTGGTTCGAGGACGATTCGCCGCCGCCCCACGTTTCACTGGTGAAGGTCGAAGTGGTGCGCGCCAAGTTGCTGGAGCAGAAGTTCAAGCTCTACTTTCGCGTGGATAACCGCGACGACGCCGACCTGACCGTGCGCGGCCTGATTTACAAGGTCACTCTCGGCGATCTGGTGCTGACCGAAGGTGAGTCCAACGAATGGCTGACCGTACCGCCGCGCAGCCATAAATACTTCAGGGTGTCGGTACGTACCAATCTGTGGCCGCGAATACGCGATGTGGTGCAAATGCTGAAAAACCCCGAGCGCCCCGTGCCCTATCGTCTTGAAGGCGAGTTGAAAACCGGATTATTCATCGGTAATGACGTGCAGGTGGCCCACAATGGCGAGATAATCCCCGGCGATTTTATTCCGGAGCGACATCGATGACTCAGCAACCCCATGTCCATGGTCCCGACTGCAACCACGATCACGATCACCATGATCACGACCACGGCCATGTCCACGGCCCGAACTGCGGCCACGCTCATCAGGAACCGGTGCGCAACGCGTTGAAAGACGTGGGTCGCAACGATCCTTGCCCATGCGGCAGCGCAAAGAAATTCAAGAAGTGCCACGGCGCCTAAGCCACACTGAAGATCAAAATGTGGGAGGGGGCTTGCCCCCGATTCAGTGTGTCAGTCAGCCTATTTGGTACTGACCCACTGCTATTGGGAGCAAGCCCCCTCCCACATTGGTACTCACACAATTACAAAACTCCCGCTTGCGTCGTTTCGCCGCGCTCACTAACGTAGCGCCTTTAATGACGCTACCCCCCGCAGGAGCTTTGCCATGGCCTCGCCAGCCCTTACACATTTTCTTCCCCGGTTCGGCGTTGCCGCGGCAGTGGTCAGTGCGTTGAGCCTGTCCGGTTGCCAGCTCCAGAACACCCAGGACACCCTGCCCCCCGCAGCCGGCGTACAGCCGATCAAAGGCCTGGCGCAAAACGTGTCGATACGCCGCAATGCCCAGGGCATGCCGCTGATCGAAAGCAATACCTTCCACGACGCGCTGTTCAGCCTCGGCTATGTGCATGCCAGCGACCGGATCACCCAGATGGTCACCTTGCGGCTGCTGGCCCAGGGCCGCCTGGCGGAAATGTCCGGTCCCGAGGTCCTCGACGTCGACCGTTTCATGCGCGCGGTCAACCTTAAAAAAAGCGCCGGCGAGCTGTACAACGCCTCGTCGCCACGCCTCAAGCGCTTCTTTGAGGTCTACGCGCGGGGCGTCAACGCCTACCTGTTCCGCTACCGCGACAAGCTGCCGACCGACCTGACCCAGACCGGCTACAAGCCCGAGTACTGGAAACCGGAAGATTCGGCGCTGCTGTTCTGCCTGCTGAATTTCAGTGAGTCGAGCAACCTGCAGGAAGAAATTTCGTCGCTGGTGCTGGCGCAAAAAGTCGGAGTGGACAAGCTCGCCTGGCTCATTCCAAGCGCGCCGGACGAAGCGATTCCCCTGGCCGAGGCCGATAAGCTCAAGGGCGTGACCCTGAGCCAGATCACGGGGCTTGCCGGGTTGGACGCGGTCAGCCAGCAGCTCACCAGCCTCAATGCCCTGGGCGTGACCACTTCGAGCAACTGGGCCATCGGGCCGCAACGCAGCCGCAGCGGTAAAAGCCTGCTGGCCAACGATATCGCCGCCCAGCCGCAGGCACCAACGCCCTGGAGCTACGTGCAGATCCGTGCACCGAAATATCAGGCGGTCGGCGCTTCAATTGCCGGCCTGCCGACCCTGCTATCGGGTTTCAACGGCAAGGTGGCGTGGAGCATGAGCGCGGTGAAGGGCGACACCCAGGACCTGTTCCTGGAAAAGGTCAGACGCCAGGGCAGCGCGTTGTACTACGAGAACAACGGCAAATGGCTACCGGCCGGCGTGCGTAACGAGACCTTCTTCATCAAAGGCCAACGCTCGATTCGCGACGTGGTGTACGAAACCCGCCACGGCGCCTTGCTCAACAGCAGCCAGGCACTCACCAGCGGGTTTGGCCTGGCCCTGCAAACCGCCGATTTGAAGGACGACAAGAGCCTGGATGCGTTCTTCGACCTGTCCCGCGCGCAAAACGCCGGCAAGGCCTCGGACGCCACCCGCGAAATTCGCGCCATTGCCTTGAACATGATCTTCGCCGACGCCAGCAACATCGGCTGGCAAGTCACCGGCCGCTTCCCCAACCGCCGCGAAGGCGAAGGCCTGCTGCCCTCGCCGGGCTGGGATACGCGCTTTGACTGGGACGGTTACGCCGACGCCATGCTGCACCCCTATGACCAGGACCCGGCTCAAGGCTGGATCGGTACCGCCAACCAGCGCACCGCCCCGCGTGGCTATGGCATGCAGCTGTCCAATTCCTGGGACGCGCCGGAACGCAGCGAGCGCCTGGCGCAACTGGCCAACGCCGGCAAGCACGACAGCCGCAGCCTGATCGCCATGCAATACGACCAGACCACCCCCTTTGCCGCCAAACTCAAGGGTATGTTCCAGGCGCCGGGCATGGCCCAGCCGCTGAAACAGGCAATCGATGCGCTGCCCGCCGCCGAACAGGCCAAGGCGCGCGAAGCACTGAGCCGCCTGATGGCCTTTGATGGTCGCCTTGCACCAACGTCCGCCGACGCGGCGGTCTATGAGCTGTTCCTGCAGGAAAGCGCCAGACAGATCTTTTTCGACAAACTCGGTCCGGAACACAGCGCCAGCTGGAAAGCCTTTGTCAGCAATGCGAGCCTGTCCTACTCCGCCACCGCAGACCATTTGCTGGGCCGTGAAGACAGCCTGCTCTGGGATGACACGCGCACACCGCAAAAAGAAGACAAGCCGGCGATTCTCGCGCGCACCCTGGCCGCCGCGATCAGCAGTGGCGACAGCCTGCTGGGCGCCGATCACAAGGCCTGGCAATGGGGCAAACTGCACACCACCACCTGGAAAAACGCCAGCGGCCAGGTTATCCGTGGGCCATTCGCCAGCGGCGGCGACCACAACACCCTGAATCCGGCACCGTACACCTGGGGACAGGATTTCAACGTGGCCCAGACATCCGCGCTGCGCATGATTGTCGACTTCGGCCAGCCGGAACCAATGATGGGCCAGGGCGGCACCGGCCAGTCCGGCAACCCGGCCAGCCCGAACTATGCCAACGGCATCGACCCATCGCTCAAGGCGCAATACCTGAGCTTCCCGATGCAGCCGCAGAACTTTGACAAGGTGTATGGCAAGACCCGGTTGACCCTGACACCCGGCAAGTAACCCGGTTTCCAAATATGGGAGGGGGCTTGCTCCCGATAGCAGTAGTTCAGTCAATGAATATGTTGACTGTCACACCGCTATCGGGGGCAAGCCCCCTCCCACATTTGGACCCCGTGCATTCAGATAGAACTTCTCTCACCGTGCCATCCTCCTAACTGATAAGCCCATCTCCCCGGTCAGCCCATGGACCTCGTCATCGCCCGACCCGAAGGCCTCTATTGCCCCGCCGGGGATTTCTACATCGATCCCTGGCGTCCGGTGGAGCGTTCCGTCATCACCCATGCCCACGGCGACCACGCCCGCACCGGCAACGAGCATTACCTGGCCGCCGCCCCCGGCGAAGGCATTCTGCGCTCGCGCCTCGGCCAGGACATCAACCTGCAGACGCTGGCCTACGGCGAAAAACTCGTACACCACGGCGTCACATTGAGTTTTCACCCGGCCGGGCATGTCCTCGGTTCGGCCCAGGTGCGCCTGGAATACCAGGGCGAGGTGTGGGTCGCGTCCGGCGACTACAAGGTCGAGCCCGATGGCACCTGCGCGCCGTTCGAACCGGTGCGCTGCCACACCTTTATCACCGAATCCACCTTTGGCCTGCCGATCTACCGTTGGCAGCCGCAGGCGCAGATTTTCGCCGGCATCAACGACTGGTGGCAGGCCAATATCGCCGCCGGCAAGGCCAGCGTGCTGTTCTGCTATTCGTTCGGCAAGGCCCAGCGCATTCTGCACGGTATCGATGCCAGCATCGGCCCGATTCTCAGCCATGGCGCCGTCGAGCCGTTGAACCGGGTCTACCGTGAAGCCGGTATTTATATTCCCGAAACACTGTACGCCGGCGATTTCAAAAAAAACGACCCGCTCTTGCGCCAGGCCCTGATCATCGCACCGCCTTCCACCGGTGGCAGCACCTGGATACGCCGTTTCGGCGACTACAGCGACGCCTTCGCCAGCGGCTGGATGCGCCTGCGCGGCACGCGGCGCCGGCGCGGGGTCGACCGCGGCTTTGTGCTGTCGGACCATGCCGATTGGCCGGGACTGTTATGGGCCATCGAGCAGACCGGTGCCGAGCGGGTGATGGTCACCCACGGCTCGGTCGGCGTACTGGTGCGCCACCTGCGTGAGAAAGGCCTGGATGCTCAAGGGTTCAGCACCGAATACGGCGACGACGAAGAAGAGGCCAGCGCATGAAAGCCTTCGCCGAGCTGTACGCCAACCTCGACGCCACGACTTCCAGCAACGCCAAGCTGGCGGCACTGCAAGACTATTTCCAGCAGGCACCGCCCCAGGATGCGGCCTGGGCGGTGTATTTCCTCTCCGGCGGACGGCCGCGGCAATTGGTACCGACCCGCCTGCTGAGGGATATGGCAACGGAAGCGGCGAGTATCGAGCCGTGGTTGTTCGAAGAAAGCTACCAATCCGTCGGCGATCTGGCCGAGACGATTTCCCTGCTGCTACCCGAATCGACCTACACCTCGCAAGATGGCCTGGCGGTATGGCTGGAAGACAAACTGCTGCCGCTGCGCGGCCTTGCGCCGCTTGAACTGGCCGAGCGCCTGCCGGCGCTGTGGGCGCAACTGGACCAACCGAGCCTGATGGTGTGCATCAAACTGATCACCGGCAGCTTTCGCGTGGGCGTGTCCAAACTGCTGGTGACCCGCGCACTTGCGGCCATGGCCGGGCTCGACAGCAAACGCGTGGCCCAACGGCTGGTGGGCTACACCGACTTGTCCAATCGCCCGACAGCCGCTGGCTACCTCAAGCTGATTGCCGCCGAATCATCCGACGAACATGCGCAACGCGGCGGTCAGCCCTATCCGTTTTTTCTCGCCCATGGCTTGGCGCAACCGCTGGAGCAGTTTGACGCCCTGCTCGGCTCCCCCGACGACTGGCAGGTGGAATGGAAATTTGATGGCATTCGCGCGCAACTGGTCAAGCGTGAGGGTCGCCTGTGGGTCTGGTCCCGTGGTGAAGAACTGGTGACCGAGCGTTTCCCCGAGCTGCACAGCCTGGTCAGTGGCTTGCCGGATGGCACGGTGATCGACGGTGAAATCGTGGTCTGGAAGGATGCGGTGCAACCTTTCGCCCTGCTGCAACAGCGGATAGGCCGCAAGACGTTGAGTAAAAAAGTGCTCGAGGATGCGCCGGTGGCGGTGCTCGCCTACGACCTGCTCGAATACCAGGGCGACGACTGGCGCAACCACACCCTGGCTGAACGCCGCATGCAGCTGGAACGGGTTATAGCGCAGTGCAACCAACCGGTGCTCTTGCCCTCGCCACTGCTCGAGGGGCAAACCTGGGACGCGTTGGCCGTGCAACGCGAAGCCTCCCGCAGCCTCGGTGTCGAAGGCATGATGATCAAGGATCGCAAAGGCCTCTACGGCGTGGGCCGCACCAAGGACATGGGCCTGTGGTGGAAGTGGAAGGTCGACCCGTTCAGCGTCGATGCGGTGTTGATCTACGCCCAGCGCGGCCATGGTCGACGCGCCAGCCTGTACAGCGACTACACCTTCGCGGTGTGGGACGGCCCGCCGGGCAGCGAGCGCACACTCGTGCCGTTCGCCAAGGCGTACTCGGGGCTGACTGACGAAGAAATGCGCAAGGTCGATGCAATCGTGCGCAAGACCACCGTGGAAAAATTCGGCCCCGTCAGCAGTGTCACGCCGAGCATGGTGTTTGAGTTGGGGTTTGAGGGCATCGCCCTGTCCAAGCGGCACAAGAGCGGCATTGCAGTGCGCTTCCCGCGAATGTTGCGCTGGCGCCAGGATAAACCGGTGGAGGAAGCCGATAGCCTCGCCACGCTGCAGGACTTGCTGGCCTGACAGAAATCAACTGTGGGAGGGGGCTTGCCCCCGATAGCGGTGGGTCAGACACACATGCTTTGACTGACATACTGCTATCGGGGGCAAGCCCCCTCCCACATTGGAATCTCAATATGACCTGTAATGGTGCGACCTTTTCCGAATGCTCATTAGTGGGCATTTCCTACACATAGAAATCCCTCGTCCCACCTTTTAAAACGATCATTCGGAACTATGGTGCAGAAATTGCTACCAGGGTTGCGTCTGACACCGTTCAGTAACAGTCCTAAACGCGCCACAAGCGCTTATCTTGGTTTCCAGGGAACACATAATGAAAAAAGCATTGCTGACCCTTTCTGCACTGGCTCTGTGCATGGCTGCAGGTGTTGCAACCGCCAAGGAATACAAGGAATTGCGTTTCGGTGTCGATCCATCCTACGCACCGTTCGAATCCAAAGCCGCCGACGGCAGCCTGGTGGGCTTCGATATTGACCTGGGCAACGCCATCTGTGCGGAGCTGAAGGTCAAGTGCAAATGGGTTGAAAGCGACTTCGACGGCATGATTCCGGGCCTGAAAGCCAACAAGTTCGACGGTGTGATTTCTTCGATGACCGTGACCCCGGTGCGCGAGAAGGCGATCGACTTCTCCAACGAGCTGTTCTCGGGCCCCACCTCGCTGGTGTTCAAGAAAGGTGCAGGGTATTCGACGCCTGAATCGCTCAAGGGCAAATCCGTGGGCTATGAGCAAGGCACCATCCAGGAAGCCTACGCCAAGGCTGTGCTGGACAAGGCCGGCGTGACCACCAAGGCCTACGCCAACCAGGACCAGGTGTATGCCGACTTGACGTCCGGTCGCCTCGACGCTTCGGTGCAGGACATGCTGCAAGCCGAACTGGGCTTTCTCAAGTCGCCAGCCGGTGCCGGCTATGAAGTCAGCGCCGCCATCGACGACCCGCTGTTGCCCTCGAAAACCGCGATCGGTATCAAAAAAGGTAACACTGAGCTCAAGGCTCTTTTGGATAAAGGTATCAAAGCGTTACACGATGATGGCACCTACGCCACCATCCAGAAGAAACACTTTGGCGATCTGAACCTGTACAGCGGCAAATAATGCCCGGGGCGCCCCTTTTCAAAGGGGCGCTTTTTTATCGCCATAGGTCCTGATTTATGTTCGAAGATCTGTTGCAAACCCTCGGGCTGAGCGCGTTCAGCTTGAAGGGTTTCGGCCCGCTGTTGCTGCAAGGCACCTGGATGACGATCAAGTTGTCGGTGTTGTCCCTGGCCGTCAGCGTCTTGCTGGGCCTGCTCGGCGCCAGCGCCAAACTGTCCAGCCTGCCCTTGCTGCGTATACCCGCCCAGCTGTACACCACCTTGATTCGCGGCGTCCCTGACCTGGTGCTGATGCTGCTGATTTTCTACAGCCTGCAAACCTGGCTGACCGGCCTGACCGACTTCATGGAATGGGAATACATCGAGATCGACCCATTCAGCGCCGGGGTCATCACCCTGGGCTTTATCTACGGTGCTTATTTCACCGAGACTTTTCGTGGCGCGATTCTGGCGGTGCCCCGTGGCCAGCTGGAAGCCGCCACCGCCTACGGGCTCAAGCGCGGGCAACGGTTTCGCTACGTAACCTTCCCGCAAATGATGCGCTTTGCCCTGCCGGGCATCGGCAATAACTGGATGGTGATGCTCAAGGCCACCGCGCTGGTGTCGATCATCGGTCTGGCCGACCTGGTGAAAGCGGCCCAGGATGCCGGCAAGAGCACCTACCAACTGTTCTACTTCCTGGTACTCGCCGCGCTGATCTACCTGCTGATCACCAGCGCCTCCAATTTTCTCTTGCGCCGTCTTGAACGTCGCTACGCCGCAGGTTCACGGGAGGCCGTACGATGATCGAGCTTTTGCAGGACTACTGGCGCCCGTTCCTTTATAGCGACGGCCAGCACATCACCGGCCTGGCCATGACCCTGTGGCTGCTCAGCGCGGCATTGGTGATCGGCTTTGTAGTATCGATTCCGCTGTCTATCGCCCGTGTATCGCGCAGGCGCCTGGTGCGCTGGCCGGTGCAGTTCTACACCTACCTGTTTCGCGGCACGCCGCTGTATATCCAGTTGCTGATCTGCTACACCGGCATCTACAGCATCGCCGCCGTTCGCGCGCAACCGGTACTCGATGGGTTCTTTCGCGATGCGATGAACTGCACCGTCCTGGCCTTCGCTCTCAACACCTGCGCCTACACCACGGAAATTTTCGCCGGGGCGATCCGCAGCATGGCCCACGGCGAAGTCGAAGCGGCCAAGGCCTACGGCCTCAGCGGCTGGAAGCTGTACGCCTATGTGATCATGCCGTCTGCGCTGCGCCGTTCGTTGCCCTACTACAGCAACGAAGTGATCCTGATGCTGCATTCGACCACCGTGGCGTTTACCGCAACCATTCCGGATATCCTCAAAGTCGCCAGGGATGCCAACTCGGCCACCTTCATGACCTTTCAATCATTCGGCATCGCGGCGTTGATCTACCTGGCCGTGACCTTTGCCCTGGTCGGTCTGTTTCGACTGGCGGAACGCCGCTGGCTGGCCTTTCTCGGGCCGAGCCATTAAGGAGTTTTCATGCGTCATCAGCGACATGACCTGATTGCGCCGGTGCCCGGCACGGCGCGACAGATACACAGTTTCCACTTCGGCCCGGAACAGGCGCCAGGCAAGGTCTACATCCAATCATCACTGCACGCCGACGAACTGCCGGGCATGCTGGTGGCCTGGCACTTGAAGGTGCGCCTGGCACAGCTGGCGGCCGCCGGGCGCTTGCGCAGCGAAATCGTACTGGTGCCGGTCGCCAACCCCGTCGGGCTGGAACAGGTGCTGATGGACATCCCCCTGGGCCGTTACGAGCTGGAAAGCGGACAGAATTTCAATCGCCTGTTTGTCGACCTCAGCGACGCGGTTGCGGGTCAGGTTGAAGCGTTACTGGGCAATGACGCTCAGCGCAACGCCCAGTTGATCCGCACCGCCTTATCCGGCGCCCTGGCCGCGCAGACCGCGTCGACTCAATTGCAATCCCAGCGCCTGGTGCTGCAGCGCCTGGCGTGCGATGCCGACATGGTGCTGGACCTGCACTGCGACTTCGAAGCCGTGGCGCACCTCTACACCACGCCCGAGGCCTGGCCGCAGGTGGAGCCGCTGGCGCGCTACCTGGGCTCGGAGGCCAACCTGCTGGCCACCGATTCCGGCGGGCAGTCCTTTGATGAATGTTTCACCCTGGTGTGGTGGCAGTTGCAGCAACGCTTCGGCAAGCGCTTCCCGATCCCCCTGGGCAGTTTTTCCGTGACCGTCGAATTGCGCGGCCAGGGCGACGTCAACCACGGCCTGGCGGCCCTGGACTGCCAGGCGATCATTGATTACCTGACCCACTTCGGCGCAATTGAAGGCGACGCGCCGCCACTGCCCGCGCTGCCCTACCCGGCCACGCCACTGGCGGGCGTGGAGCCTGTGACCACGTCGGTGGGCGGCTTGCTGGTATTCCACGCCTTGCCGGGGGAATACCTGGAGGCCGGGCAGCTTGTCGCCGAAATCATCGACCCCATTACGGACCGCGTAACGCCCGTGCATTGCCGCAATGCCGGCCTGCTGTACGCCCGCTCGCTGCGACGCATGGCCACCGCCGGGATGGTGATCAGCCATGTCGCCGGCGCAGAGGCTTACCGCAGCGGCTACCTACTTTCGCCTTGAGGATGCACGCTCCATGTACAAATTGACCGTTGAAGGCCTGCATAAAAGCTATGGCGACAATGAAGTGCTCAAAGGTGTCTCGCTCAAGGCCAGGACCGGCGATGTGATCAGCCTGATCGGCGCCAGCGGCTCGGGCAAGAGCACCTTCCTGCGCTGCATCAACTTCCTGGAAACCCCCAACGACGGCGCCATGACCCTGGATGGTCAAGTGATCCGCATGGTCAGCGACCGCCACGGCATGCGCGTGGCCGACGATGCCGAGTTGCAACGCTTGCGCACGCGGCTGGCCATGGTATTCCAGCACTTCAACCTGTGGAGCCACATGAGCGTGCTGGAAAACATCACCATGGCGCCGCGCCGCGTACTGGGGTGCAGCAAGAAAGACGCTGAAGACCGCGCCCGCCGCTACCTGGATAAAGTCGGCCTGCCCGCGCGGGTGGCCGATCAATATCCGGCGTTCCTGTCCGGCGGCCAACAGCAACGGGTCGCGATTGCCCGCGCGCTGGCAATGGAGCCCGAGGTGATGCTGTTCGATGAACCCACCTCGGCATTGGACCCGGAGTTGGTGGGTGAAGTGTTGAAAGTGATCCAGGGCCTGGCCGAAGAAGGCCGCACCATGATCATGGTGACCCACGAAATGAGCTTCGCGCGCAAAGTCTCAAGCCAGATATTGTTCCTGCACCAGGGCCGAGTGGAAGAGCAAGGTGCGCCGGCGGACGTGCTGGGCAATCCGAAGAGCGAGCGCCTGCAGCAATTCTTGAGCGGCAACTTGAAGTAAACCTTTGGGGCGCCTGGGGGGTCTGTGCATTAGAGCCTCCAGAGCGTCCGCCGCCGCATGGCAAAACCCGTCGACTTCGCCAAACAATGGTTTGCCACCCGCGGCTGGCGCCCGTTCGCCTTTCAGAAAGACGTGTGGAAGGCCGTCAAAGAGGGCCAGTCAGGCTTATTGCATGCGAGTACCGGCGCGGGTAAAACCTATGCGCTGTGGTTTGCGGCCCTCAATCGTTTTGCCATCTCGCGTCCACCCGCGACCGGCAAGCGCAAGGCCCCGGCCGAACCCTTGACTGTGCTGTGGATCACCCCCATGCGTGCCTTGGCCGCCGACACCGCGCGCGCCCTCGAGGCGCCATTGGCCGCACTGCAGATCCCCTGGAGCGTCGGCCTGCGCACGGGCGACACCAGCAGCAGCGAGCGTGCGCGCCAGACCCGCCGCCAGCCCACCACGCTGATCACCACGCCGGAAAGCCTGACGCTGATGCTCGCGCGCGCCGACAGCGAGGTCAGCCTGGAGCATCTGCGCATGGTGGTGGTGGATGAGTGGCACGAACTGATCGGCAATAAACGCGGCGTGCAACTGCAATTGGCGTTGGCGCGGCTGCGGCGCTGGCATCCGGAGTTGCTGGTGTGGGGTATTTCCGCAACCCTGGGTAATCAGGCGCACGCGCTGGAGGTGTTGGTCCCACAGGGTGGCGGGGTCAATGTGCAGGGGCACACGGCCAAACAGCTACAGGTCGACACCCTGTTGCCGCCCACCGCCGAACGCTTTCCCTGGGCCGGGCATATCGGTTTGAAGATGCTGCCGCAAGTCGTGGCTGAAGTGGATTCGAGCAGCAGCTGCCTGGTATTCACCAACACCCGCGCGCAGTCGGAAATCTGGTACCAGGCGCTGCTGGAGGCCAGGCCGGACTGGGCCGGGCTGATTGCGCTGCATCACGGCTCGCTGTCGCGGGAAACCCGTGACTGGGTGGAGCGTGCGCTGAAAGAAGGCCTACTCAAAGCCGTTGTGTGTACCTCCAGTCTGGACCTGGGCGTGGATTTTCTGCCGGTGGAACGAGTACTGCAGATCGGCTCGGCCAAGGGTGTGGCGCGCCTGATGCAACGCGCCGGCCGCTCGGGGCATGCACCAGGGCGGCCATCCCGGGTGACATTGGTGCCGACCCACAGCCTGGAGCTGGTGGAAGCCGCCGCCGCACAGGATGCGATTGCCCAGCGTCGCATCGAAGCCCGCGAATCCCCCCACAAACCTCTGGATGTGCTGGTGCAGCATTTGGTCAGCATGGCCCTGGGCGGCGGGTTTACCCCCGATGCGCTGCTGGCGGAGGTACGCGGAGCCTGGGCCTACCGCGACCTGACCGACGCCGATTGGGCCTGGGCCCTGGCCTTTGTGCGCCATGGCGGGCTGTCGCTCACCGCCTACCCGGATTACCGCCGCGTCGAGCCCGACGAACAGGGCATCTGGCGCGTCCCCGATGCGCGCCTGGCACGCCGCCATCGCATGAGCGTGGGCACCATCGTCAGTGATGCGAGTATTCATCTGAAGTATTGGAGCAAGGGCGGCGGCGGCAAGAACCTCGGCAGTGTCGAGGAAGGCTTTATTGCAAGGCTCAAGCCGGGGGACGGCTTTCTGTTCGCCGGGCGCCTGCTGGAATTGGTGCGCGTGGAAAACATGACCGCCTATGTACGCCGCAGCACCGCGAAAAAAGCGGCCGTGCCGCGCTGGAATGGCGGGCGCATGCCGCTTTCCAATGAGCTGGCGCAGGCGGTGATAGAGCGCTTCGACGCGGCGGCGCAGGGTCGCTTCGAAGGGCCGGAGATGCAGGCGGTGCAGCCATTACTGCAGACACAATTGCGCTGGTCCGGCCTGCCGACCCGCGATCACTTGCTGGCGGAGTTTCTCAAGTCGCGCGAGGGCTGGCACCTGTTTCTCTACCCGTTCGCCGGGCGCCAGGTGCATCTGGGGCTGGCGAGTCTGCTGGCATGGCGCGTCAGCCGGCGGCAACCGGTGACCTTTTCCATTGCGGTCAATGACTATGGGCTGGAACTGCTGAGCGCCACCGAGGTGCACTGGCCCGATGTAATCAACGAGGCCCTGCTCAGCCCGCAGGATTTGTTGACGGATGTAGCAGCCAGCCTCAATGCCGGTGAGCTGGCGTTGCGCCGCTTTCGCGAAATCGCGCGCATTGCCGGGCTGGTGTTCGCCGGTTATCCGGGGGCGCCGAAAAGTACGCGTCAGGTGCAGGCTTCCAGCGGGTTGTTCTTTGAAGTCTTCAAGCAATATGACCCACAGAACCTGCTGCTGGCCCAGGCTGGGGAGGAGGTGCTGCGCAACGAACTGGACATTCAGCGCCTGGAAGAGACGTTGCTGCGCCTGTCGGCATTGCAACTGGACCTGCATGTGATCCAACGCCCTACGCCCCTGGCCTTCCCGCTACTGGTGGAGCGGATGCGCGAAAGCCTGAGTTCGGAAAAACTCTCGGAGCGCATTGCGCGGATGGTCAAGGACCTGGAAAAAATCGCGGACAAAGGAAAAGCTTAATGGTGTGTTCGGTAACGCTTGAGGGTGAGCAGTTGTGGTTGCTGGCGGACAAAGCGGCGTATTGGCCGGCGCGCCAATGCCTGCTGATCGCCGACGCTCACTTCGGCAAGGCCTCGGCCTACCGCAGCCTCGGGCAGCCCGTGCCCCAAGGCACCACGAGCGAAAACCTGCAGCGCCTGGACCGGCTGCTGTCGGCGTTTCCCTGCGCTCAGGTGATCTTCCTCGGCGACTTCCTCCACGGACCCGGCTCCCACGCCAGCGGCACCCTGGGCGCGCTCAGGGCCTGGCGAGCGCGCCATGCGCAGTTGCCGATCACCTTGATTCGCGGCAATCACGATCAACGCGCCGGTGATCCACCTGCCGATTTGCGCATCGAGGTCGTACCGGAGCCCCTGTTGATGGGGCCGTTCGCGCTGCAGCACGAGCCGGACGCCCATCCCAGCCATCATGTGCTGGCCGGGCACGTCCATCCGGTGTATCGCTTGCGCGGTAGAGGTCGGCAGAGCCTGCGCCTGCCCTGCTTCCAGATTGGTACGCGCGTCAGCCTGCTGCCTGCATTTGGCGCATTTACCGGCGGTTACGCGGTGGAGCTGGACAATGAGCGCCGAATCTTTGTGATCGGCGATCAAGAGGTTTGGCCGGTTCAGTGAACAACGCCCGGGCGTTCGAGCATCAGGCTACCGGCGAGGGTGGCGGCTCATCCGGCAGGGTCGGTTCACCCGGTTCCGTAGGCTGCGGATAGTCCGGTTCAGGTTGGCCGGGGATGCCGCCCGCATAAGCAGGATCGGCCATCAGGGACCAGGCCAGAACGCCAATCTGGTTGGGTTCAAGCCGGGCAAGTTCTGCGCTGATTCGCGGGTTGATCTTCATAGGGCACTCCTCAAGCGTGGCTCGACGCGTTTTACACGCGCCGAGGCAGTACACCTAGATAGAGTCACTTTTTGCAGACTAATTCCCTTAAGCCGTAGGAGCTTTCGATCAAGCGCGTGGGAGAGTAACGCCACGCTGGCCCTGATACTTGCCCGCACGGTCCTTGTAGGACACTTCGCAGGCCTCGTCGGACTGCAGGAACAGCATCTGCGCCACGCCTTCGTTGGCGTAGATTTTTGCCGGCAAGGTGGTGGTGTTGGAGAACTCCAGGGTCACGTGGCCTTCCCACTCGGGTTCCAGCGGGGTCACATTGACGATGATGCCGCAACGGGCATAGGTGCTTTTACCCAGGCAGATGGTCAATACGTCCCGTGGAATACGGAAGAATTCTACGGTGCGGGCCAGGGCGAAGGAGTTTGGCGGGATGATGCACACGTCGCTCTTGACGTCGACGAAGCTTTTTTCGTCGAAGTTCTTCGGATCGACGATCGCCGAGTTGATATTGGTGAACACCTTGAATTCATCGGCGCAACGCACGTCGTAGCCATAGCTGGAAACCCCGTACGAAATCACGCGCGCGTCGCCTTCACCACGAATCTGGCGCTCGACGAACGGTTCGATCATGCCGTGTTCCTGCGCCATGCGGCGAATCCACTTGTCCGATTTGATGCTCATGGCGATGTCCTGAATAGCGAGGTGAAAAAATTCTGTGGGGCATCTTACCGGGGCCGGCGGTGGCGTTCAAAGGGCGCAGGGCTTTTAATGAAGAATGCGCTGGCGTCCATAGCCCGCAGCCAGCGGGGCCGGGGCTCCTGGCGCGGTTTTCCAGGACAATAAATACCACCGCCAGTCACGAAATTAGAGAAACCTTCGGAAATACCATTGGCACGTTCCGGAAAAAGGGTTAAGGTGGCGTCACTGTGTTGCTTGTGTCACTGAGAATCTCTACACGATATGTTGAATTTCGATCCAACCATCTCCAAGAATTTTTCCTGCTCTTTGCACTCAGTCTCGGCCAGGGCTTTTCCTGAGTCGCAGTTAACTTTGTTCAAGGAGTTACACCATGTCTAATCGCCAAACTGGTACCGTTAAGTGGTTCAACGATGAAAAAGGCTTCGGCTTCATCACTCCACAATCCGGTGACGACCTGTTCGTTCACTTCAAAGCTATCCAATCCGACGGCTTCAAAAGCCTGAAAGAAGGCCAACAGGTTTCTTTCATCGCTACCCGCGGTCAGAAAGGCATGCAAGCTGAAGAAGTTCAAGTTATCTAACTTGTCCTGACTTAGTCAAAAAGACCCCGCCCTTAAAAGCGGGGTTTTTTTATGCCTGGGATTTAGCGCTGCCGCCAGTCAAATGCACGACGCAAAAAAATGTGGGAGGGGGCTTGCCCCCGATGGCGGCGCTTCAGTCGATATAGGCTTCGACTGACATACCGCTATCAGGGGCAAGCCCCCTCCCACATTCAAGCGCTCAAGCAGGATCGTTATTGAAACAACGACTCACTCGACAAGCCGTTCTTCTCCAGGATCTCGCGCAAGCGCTTGAGACCTTCCACCTGAATCTGCCGAACCCGCTCACGGGTCAGGCCGATCTCCAGACCCACATCCTCCAGGGTGCTGCTCTCATGGCCGCGCAGGCCGAAGCGGCGAATCACCACCTCACGCTGCTTGTCCGTGAGCTCCGACAGCCACTGGTCGATGCTTTGGGACAGATCATCATCCTGCAACAGCTCGCATGGATCCGTCGGGCGATCATCTGTCAGGGTGTCCAGCAAGGTTTTATCCGAATCCGGACCCAGCGAGACGTCGACCGAAGACACGCGCTCGTTCAGGCCGAGCATGCGCTTGACCTCCCCCACCGGTTTTTCCAGCAGGTTGGCGATTTCTTCGGGCGAAGGTTCATGATCGAGTTTCTGTGTCAGCTCACGCGCAGCCCGCAGGTACACGTTGAGTTCCTTGACCACATGGATCGGCAACCGGATCGTGCGGGTCTGATTCATGATCGCCCGTTCGATGGTCTGGCGAATCCACCAGGTGGCGTAGGTCGAGAAGCGAAAGCCCCGCTCAGGGTCGAACTTCTCTACCGCCCGGATCAGGCCCAGGTTGCCCTCTTCGATCAAGTCCAGCAGCGACAATCCGCGATTGACGTAGCGTCGGGCGATCTTGACCACCAGGCGCAGGTTGCTTTCAATCATGCGTTTGCGCCCAGCCGGATCCCCCTTCTGCGACAGACGCGCAAAATGGACTTCTTCTTCGGGGGTGAGCAGGGGGGAAAAGCCGATTTCATTGAGGTACAACTGGGTCGCATCGAGCGCCCGTGTGTAGTCGATGTACTTGTGTTGCTTCAACGCGGAGGAGTTCTTGGATTTGGTGCGAACTGAGGGTGGTGAAGCCCCCTCATTATCTGACATCGTTTCCGTAGCGATACCGGTCTCCATAAGGAGAACCTCATCGTCGATGTCAAACTCCGGCGCTTCTTTACTGAGAGCCATTGTTATAGTCCTTTGGTGAGTTCGACCTCAAGCTCAAGCGACGCCTTTATCCTTGGCAACGCTGGAGCCTGTTCCTTCTACGTGAGGGAACAGGCTGGCAACACATCAACGGCGGGGTAGGAATTGCAGTGGATCTACAGGCTTCCCTTGGCGGCGAATCTCAAAGTGCAGTTTCACCCGGTCTGTACCCGTTGAACCCATTTCGGCAATCGTCTGTCCGACCTTGACCTGCTGCCCCTCCCGAACCAACAACCTGCGGTTATGACCGTAGGCACTGACGTAGGTATCGCTGTGTTTGATGATGACCAGCTCGCCGTAGCCCCGTAGACCACTCCCGGCGTACACCACTGTCCCATCAGACGCAGCTAAAACAGGCTGTCCCAAATCCCCGGCGATATCAATGCCTTTATTCAAACTGCCGTTTGAAGAGAATTTTCCAATCAACACTCCGTTTGAGGGCCATCCCCAACCGGTCGGCGCAGGCCCCGCAGGTGGCAATGGCGCGGGTGCCGGCTTGCTCGCAGCCGAAGGCACGGCGGTGCCAGCGGGCCGTGTGAAGACGGTGGTTTTGCTCGAAGAGGAAGCCGAAGAACCGGACTTTGTCACAACTGCCGTAGGCGCCGAACCGGTGCGACCATCGAAACGAATCGTCTGCCCGGGATGGATCGTATAAGGCAGGGGAATGTTGTTACGAGCTGCGAGCGCCTTGTAATCCCAACCGTAACGGAAGGCAATCGAGAACAGCGTGTCGCCCTTGCGTACAACATACTGGCCCGTGGTCACCATCGGCTTTTGCGGTGCCGCATTCGTGCGGTCAACCACGCGCGCACCACCGGAAGGCGTGCTCGAGCAGGCGGCCAGTAAGGAACTCAAGACAAGGCCAAGCACCAGTCGCTGAAAGCTTGTTTTACTCATTCGCTGCGCAGGACCTGTGAGACTCACCCGCCGCTCCCTTTCTGGTGGCTGAACATTAACGCCTGTATCAGGCTTGAAATATGACGCAAGTATAACTGGGCATGGCTTTTTACCGGCACACGACTGAAACGAAACATTCATCCTGTTTAATTCCAGCGCCCGCCACTGTTGAATCCATAGACCCCGCTGTAAGACACATCCGCGCCCATGGAATTCACTGCCAGCAAACAAATGTCAGGCCAGCGGACCGTTGAGCAACGGCACGAACCGCACGGCGCCAAGCACATGCCGGGAAAAGCCTTCGTCCTCTCGGATAATGAGCATCAATTGTTGCACTTCGCCGGAGCCCACCGGGATGACCAGCCGGCCACCCGGCGCCAACTGATCCAGCAATGCTTGCGGCACATCGGTAGCCACGGCAGTCACAATGATGCCGTTGTAGGGCGCCAACGCCGGCCAGCCTTCCCAGCCGTCGCCCCAACGAAACACCACGTTACGCAGGTTCAGTTCCACCAGGCGCTCCTTGGCACGGTCCTGCAGCACCTTGATACGCTCAACCGAGAAGACCCGCTCGACCAGCTGCGACAACACCGCCGTCTGGTAGCCGGAGCCGGTGCCGATTTCCAGCACCTTGTCCAACGGCCCGGCAGCCAGCAACAGTTCGCTCATGCGCGCGACCATATAAGGCTGGGAGATGGTCTGGTTGTGGCCGATCGGCAGCGCGGTGTCTTCATAGGCGCGGTGCGCCAGAGCTTCGTCGACAAACAGGTGCCGAGGCGTGCGCCGTATCACTTCCAGAACCTGCGCATTGGACAAGCCTTCTTCGTACAGACGCTGGATCAAACGCTCGCGGGTGCGCTGAGAGGTCATCCCGATACCACGGCGCAGCAGGTCGTCTTGTTCACGAGCCATCAGCGCAGTCCCTCCAGCCAGCCATCCAGACCACTGAAGGCATCACTGAAGGTGCGATCGAATTGCAACGGGGTAATCGATACATAACCTTGCATCACCGCATGAAAGTCCGTGCCCTCGCCACCATCCTCGGCGTCACCGGCCGCTGCGATCCAATAGCCTTCCTTGCCACGCGGATCGACCACCTTCAAGGGTGCCGCCGCACGGGCCCGGTGCCCCAGCCGCGTCAGCTGGATTCCGCGAATATGGTCAAGAGGCAGGTTGGGAATATTGACGTTAAGCACGGTGCGCGGCGGCAGGTCCAGGGAACCGTGCGCTTCCACCAGCTTGCGCGCGTAGTACGCCGCCGTGGCCAAGTTATCCAGTTGCCGTGAGGCGAAGGAAAACGCAAACCCGATACCGCCGAGAAAACGCCCTTCGAGGGCTGCCGCCACGGTGCCGGAATACAGCACATCATCGCCCAGGTTTGCGCCCAGGTTGATGCCCGACACCACCAGGTCCGGCGCGTGTTCCAGCAAGCTGTTGATCGCCAGGTGCACGCAGTCGGTAGGCGTGCCGTTCACGCTGATAAAGCCATTGGCCAGGACCTTGGGGTGCAACGGACGGTCGAGCGTCAGCGAACTGCTGGCGCCGCTCTTGTCCTGGTCGGGGGCAACCACCACGCACTCGGCGTAATCCGCCAGCGCAGCATGAAGCGCGGCGAGACCGGGTGCGGTGGCACCGTCATCGTTTGATATCAGAATACGCATGGGTTGTCCGTCGGCCCCACCGGCACCAGATCAACGAGCTCACGCACCAATACGGTGGCGAAGCATCCGGCCGGCAGGACGAATTCCAATTGCAGAATGTCAGGCCCGGGATAATGCCACGTCAACCCGCCAATGGGCAGTCGCAGAATGCGACGTTCTTGGCTCATGCCCGCATTCACTAGCCAATCACGCAGGTCAGCTTCTGCGGCGGCTACAGATTGTTCCAACTCATATGTAGGACCTTTCGCTGGCGACTCACCCTCCCCCCACTGCGGGCCGGTGGGATGCAGGTCCAGGATCGCCAGACGCGGGTCGTTGCATTCAGCCTCCCCGGCTGGGAAGAAGCTGCGGCTGTCGGTGAAGGCCAGCAGATCGCCGACCTGGGCGAACTGCCAGGAGCCGTCGGCAACACGCGCCGCCAACACTTTGTTGAATAGAAAGCTACGGGCGGTGGACAGCAACCGCGAACGCACGTTGCGCTGCTCCGGCAAGGCCTTGCGCGCCGCCCACTCACGGGCGTCGACGACGTTGCCGCCGTTATGGCCGAAGCGCTGGGTGCCGAAATAGTTGGGAATACCGTGACGGGCAATCAGTTGCAGGCGCGCATCGATGGCGGCGGTATCGCCCGTCAACTGGGTCAGGCGCAAGGTAAAGCCGTTGGCGGCATGGGCACCGCGCTGCAGCTTGCGTTTATGCCGAGCGGTTTTCAGGATCCTGAGGGTGTCGTTCTCGGCGGCACTCATGTCCGGGTCAGCCTTGCCGGGCAATTGCACGCTGAACCACTGCCGGGTCAATGCCTGGCGATCCTTGAGCCCGGCGTAGCTGACGGTGCGCAACGGCACGCCAGCGGCCTTGGCGATACGCCGCGCCGCTTCCTCGGTGTTCAGGCCGCGCTTCTCCACCCACAACCACAGGTGCTCGCCCTCGCCGGTCAACGGGATGTCGAGCACTTCGTCTACCTGGAAATCTTCGGCGGTGGCCTTCAGTACAGCGCGCCCCAAGGCCTCGCCATAGGCACGCGGGCCAAGCAATTCAAATTCGTTCATGCGCGCAGCAACAAGGCGACGGAGTGCACGGCAATGCCCTCTTCACGACCGGTAAACCCGAGCTTTTCGGTGGTGGTGGCTTTCACGTTCACTTGGTCCAATTCTATTTGCAGGTCTGCGGCAATCAGGGCACGCATCGACTCGATATGCGGGGCCATTTTTGGCGCCTGGGCCACGATGGTGTTATCGACGTTACCGACTTTCCAGCCCCTGGCATGGATCAAACCGACGACATGGCGCAGCAGCACACGACTGTCCGCGCCCTTGAAGGTTGGGTCGGTGTCCGGAAAGTGCTTGCCGATATCACCCAACGCCGCTGCGCCGAGCAACGCATCGCTCAAGGCGTGCAGGACAACGTCGCCGTCGGAATGAGCCAGCAGCCCATGGTGATGCGCGATACGCACGCCGCCCAAAGTGATGAAATCGCCTTCAGCGAAACGGTGCACATCGTAGCCGTGGCCAATACGCATAATAAAACGCCCCGATTTAATTCAGGGCGTGATTCTACCTACTTTTGCCTCACATTAACCGAGCAAAGCACGACCATGATGGCGCAAGTGATCGTCGATGAAGCTGGCGATGAAGAAGTAGCTGTGGTCGTAGCCCGGTTGCAGCCGCAGTTCCAGCGGATGACCGGCGGCCTTGGCCGCTTGCTGCAGGGCCTCGGGCTTGAGCTGCACGGCGAGGAAATCGTCGCGATCGCCCTGGTCGACCAGCAGCGGCAACTGTTCCGAGGCTTCGCTGATCAACACGCAGGCGTCCCATTCACGCCACTTCGAACGCTCCTCGCCCAGGTAATGGGAAAAGGCTTTCTGGCCCCAGGGGCAATCCATCGGATTGTTGATCGGCGAAAATGCCGACACTGACTGGTAACGCCCAGGGTTGCGCAGCGCGCAGACCAGCGCACCATGGCCGCCCATCGAGTGGCCGCTGATACCGCGCTTGTCCGAAGCCGGAAAATGCGCTTCCACCAGCGCCGGCAATTCCTGCACCACGTAGTCATGCATCCGATAGTGCCTGGCCCAGGGTTGCTGGGTGGCGTTCAAATAGAAACCGGCACCCAGGCCAAAGTCCCAGGCGTTGTCCGGGTCATCGGGAACACCGGGGCCGCGCGGGCTGGTATCCGGCGCCACGATGATCAAGCCCAGCTCGGCGGCCATGCGCTGGGCGCCGGCCTTTTGCATGAAGTTCTCGTCGGTGCAGGTCAGGCCGGACAGCCAATACAACACCGGCAGCTTGCCGCCCTGCTCCGCTTGCGGCGGCAGGTAGACGGCGAAGGTCATGTCGCAATCGAGCACATCGGAGTGATGTTTATAGCGTTTATGCCAGCCGCCGAAGCTTTTCTGGCAGGACAGGTTTTCCAGACTCATGGCCGACCTCAGAAATGGATGACAGTACGAATGCTCTTGCCTTCATGCATCAGGTCAAACGCTTTGTTGATGTCTTCCAGGCCCATGGTGTGGGTGATGAAGGTGTCCAGCGGGATCTCGCCGGTCTGGGCCATTTCCACGTAGCTTGGCAATTCCGTACGACCACGCACGCCGCCGAATGCAGACCCGCGCCAGACGCGACCGGTCACCAGTTGGAAAGGACGGGTGGAAATTTCCTGGCCGGCGCCGGCCACGCCGATGATCACCGACTCACCCCACCCTTTATGGCAGCACTCGAGCGCCGCACGCATCAGTTGCACATTGCCGATGCATTCGAAGGAAAAGTCCACGCCGCCATCGGTCAAATCGACAATCACGTCCTGAATCGGGCGGTCATAGTCTTTCGGGTTGATACAGTCGGTAGCGCCCAGTTGCTTGGCGATTTCGAATTTGGCCGGGTTGATGTCGATGGCAATAATACGACCCGCCTTGGCTTTCAGCGCGCCAATCACCGCCGACAGACCGATACCGCCCAGACCGAAGATGGCCACGGTGTCGCCCGGCTTGACCTTGGCGGTGTTGAGCACCGCACCGATACCGGTGGTGACGCCGCAACCGAGCAGGCAGACTTTTTCCAGCGGCGCTTGCTTGGGAATTCTGGCCACGGAGATTTCCGGCAGCACGGTGTACTCGGAGAACGTCGAGGTACCCATGTAGTGGAAAATCGGCTGGCCTTTGTAGGAGAAACGTGTGGTGCCGTCAGGCATCAAGCCTTTGCCCTGGGTGGAACGGATGGCCTGGCACAGGTTGGTCTTGCCTGACAGACAGAATTTGCACTTGCCGCATTCCGGGGTGTACAGCGGGATCACATGGTCGCCGACGGCAACCGAGGTCACGCCTTCACCAATGGCCTCGACCACTGCACCGCCTTCATGCCCAAGAATCGACGGGAAGATACCTTCCGGGTCTGCCCCCGACAGCGTGTAGGCATCGGTGTGACACACCCCGGACGCGACCACGCGCAACAGCACCTCGCCAGCCTTGGGCATGGCGACATCGACTTCCACAATTTCAAGGGGCTTCTTGGCTTCGAAGGCTACGGCGGCGCGGGACTTGATCATCCGGGTTTCTCCATGGAGTTAAAAATTGATGAGATGAGTGTAAAACATGGCCTGCTGATTAATAATCCGGGTAAAAGCAAAACATTATTGCCATACAGGGACAATCAAGGTGCTGGAGAATCGCTGGGAAGGTATCGATGAGTTCGTCGCCGTGGCCGAATGCAGCCAATTCACGGCGGCGGCCGAGCGCCTGGGGGTCTCGTCGTCCCATATCAGCCGCCAGGTGGCACGCCTGGAAGAACGGCTGCAAACGCGCCTGCTGTATCGCAGTACGCGCAAGGTGACGCTGACCGAAGCGGGTCAGACGTTCCTGCAACACTGCCAACGCTTGCAGGACGGTCGCGAAGAAGCCTTGCGTGCGGTGGGCGACCTCACCAGCGAACCCAAGGGTATGTTGCGCATGACCTGCGCCGTGGCCTACGGCGAACGTTTTATCGTGCCGCTGGTAACAAGGTTCATGGCGCTCTATCCGCAGTTGCGGGTCGATATCGAGCTGAGCAACCGCCCGTTGGACCTTGTGCATGAAGGGCTCGACCTGGCGATTCGTCTCGGACGCCTGCAGGACTCGCGCATGGTAGCCAGCCGCCTGGCTGCGCGACGCATGTATTTGTGCGCGTCGCCTTCCTACCTGGCCCGGTATGGCCGGCCACATAGCTTGTCGGAATTGAGTCGGCACAACTGCCTGATCGGCAGTTCGGATATCTGGCAACTGGCCCAGGACGGGCGCGAATTTTCCCAACGGGTGCAGGGCAACTGGCGCTGCAACAGTGGGCAGGCGGTGCTGGATGCCGCGCTGCAAGGCATGGGGCTGTGCCAGTTGCCGGACTATTACGTGCTGGAGCATCTGCACAGTGGCGCGCTGGTGTCGCTGCTGGAGACGCATCAACCGCCGAATACGGCGGTGTGGGCGTTGTATCCGCAGCAGCGGCATTTGTCGCCGAAGGTCAGGAAGCTGGTGGACTTTTTAAAAGAAGGATTGAGTGACAATCCGGTCTATCGGGAATAAACAGCTACCGCCCATGCATTGCCTGGTTACCGATTAATAGCCGCTTTGACTGCAAACCCAGGCAAGCCATGACGTCCAATGCTCAAAAACTCCAGCATATCAATCATTTTGTCCGTAAGGTGCTGGCCGACTTCCCGGTGCCCGGCGCTATCGCCGCCCAATTGCTGTACGAGTATCTGCAACCCTTCACCCAGGAACCATTGGACCCGGACACTACGTTCCTCACCACTCTGGAATATAACCTCGACAATCCCAATGCGCCCTACACAGCCGTGATCGTCCAATCCATGAGCCTGACCGAGGCCATGATCTGCAATGCGCCCCAAGCTCCTGGCGGCATGATCAACACCACGGGTTTTTCCACCACCGCGCCGTACTTCAACATCGTCAGTGAACTGCCGCGCCTGATGGATAACCGCATCCCGCAAATGTTCAACGAAGAGTTCATTACTTCCGGCTGGATCCCGCCCAGGCGGTATGAGGCGCTCTACCGGCAAAGCGAACCGCAGGTCTACGATCCGACCACCCAATTGGAGATCTCGCCTGCCGCGCTCAGAAAAGTCATCGACTCAAGCAGCTTCGAACAAACCTACGACAAGGCCGTCACACTGTTCTGGAGCGAACATCGGGACAATTACACCACCCTGATGCGCATCGCGTTCACCAAGGCTTACCTCAATCAGTACGAGGAGTTCACGCTCACCGAAGCAGAACGGCAACTGGCCGCCCGGGCGGCAGGTATCGGCGTCGACAAGGACTCCGGCAACCTGACCCTCGAAGACTTTCAGGCGCCCTATTCACCGGATCAAAACCTGTCCGTGCGCGCGCTGCGCATTCATCAGTTCGAAGCCACCGACATCCTCACGATTACCGATAACCAGAGCCAGATTACCCTGCTGTACATCCCGGGAAACTCCTCCCCCATCCATGGTTTCAACACCCCGGCAGACATGCGCAAGGCGCTGGTGAAAGTTGCCAGGGACCCGACCGAGCGCAAGGCGCTGACCCATCATTTTGAACCCGACTCGATTGACTCCGGCCTGCTTTACAGTGGTGTCGAGGAGGCACTGATCGGCATGGCGATGTATCCGGAATCGTCCAGCCCTCCCGGTTTTTTCAATAGTTTGCTGCATAACGGTTACTGGGACCCCGAGCAATACATCAATAACCCAATGTATCCGGCACTGCGAAGTGACCCCTTTGCGTTTGTCGCGCGGCAGATCCGCACGCGCATTGCAAAAATGGCGGCAAAAACCATTGTCTCGCCCCTGGACACGTTCAAGGCCGACACCCTCGACGCGTTGGATAAAGCCTGCCTGCTGGCGATCCCCGTGGCACTGACCATGGGCACGGCGTTACTGGCGGAGTTTTGCTTCGTAACATCCGGCTTGGCTGGAATGGCCATCGGCGTCGATGACGTGCTCAAAGACAAACCCCACGCCGTCGAGCGCATCGTGTTCGGCGCCCTGAACGCGCTCCCGGTGGTTATCCACGGCATCAGCAAAGGAGTGAACAGTCTTGAGTCATTGCGCCCCGTACTTGGCCAGGCCACGCGTACAGAGGAGGGTCAGATCAGTGTCAGGGTCATCAAGCCTGCCGCGTCGACCCAGACTGAGACTCGCCCTCTGGTCGCTGCAACAGCCCCCAGCGGCATGCAGACCATCAAGATTCAGGGCGAGATCTTTCTGACCTACAAAAAACCCAACGACTGGGGCTTTTTTGAACTCTTCGTGAACCATCCAAAAGCGCCCGAGACGATCCAGTCCACGGGGCTCTACGCTATTCAGAGCGCCGACCGGCAATGGCGGCGTGCCGGCCTGGCCGGAGGTGGGGCATTTCGTAATGCCTGGCAACAAGTTTACAAACTGTTCGGCGGCACCGAAAACCCGAGCTTCTTCAGCACCTATGAGATGCCTTCACACGCTCGCGAGACCCTCGCGGACATGCTCACTGACACCAGCTCATTTTCGGAAGACTTCGAACCCTACGGCACGGCTGCGCAATCGTTCATCAACGCCCGGAAACTGTTCTTTGAGAAAAGAAGCCAATTAAACCAGGATTCAGCGATCTTCTTTAACCGCTTGCCCTATTCGCCCCTGCAGCCGGTACTCCCGCGCATGAGTTTGAATGAATCACAGCCAAGCATTATCGAGAAGTTGCTGCGTGCCAGCGACGGCCTTGTGATCGGCGAAAGCCACAGCGCCGAATCGAGCAAAGCCTTTCTGATCGACAACATGCAGCTACTCGCCAGCCAAGGCGTCAAACGCATCTACTTCGAACATCTGCTGACGGATGTGCATATTCCAATGTTGAAGGCGTTTTACCGATCAAAGAGCGCGCCAATGGCCGAGGAGCTGGCAAATTTTCTGAACGGGATCTACCCCCTGCCCCGACACCACTATTACTCATTCAGAAATGTGGTCACCAAAGCCCGAGACGCCGGGATCAAGATCCAGCCGATCGACTGCACCGCGAGCTACGTACTTCGCGATATGCGGGACAGCGCGGGCACCCTGCGCCAACGGATGATGAACTATTACGCCACCGAGGTGATTCAATGGACCCAGACTACCAAGCGCCAACCTGGTAAATGGGTCGCACTGGTGGGCGACACCCATACCAATACCTTCAAGGACATCCCCGGGATTGCCGAACTCACCGGCAGCATCGGCCTGCGGATAGAAGATAGAGTGAGCGTCCAACCCCTGGGTATCGAAGTCGATCCGGGACGCACTGCCAGCCTGGGCCTCAACAAAGGCGAAGCCACGGTCAAAGCCAATCTGGTCTTGCGCGTTGATCCCGCCGCGTTGCAGCACTCAGTAGAGCCACAGCCCGGGCCCTCGCACAGTCAAGTAATGAAGTCGACCCAGGCACTGCTGACACTGCCGGGCCAATTCATGCTCTGCGAAGCCTCCCACATTGACTACCGTTCCCGACGCGGGGAACTGCGCAGTTTCAGGATCTACCATCAGGATCGCCGGTACTTCATCAATGCGGCCGGCTGGTCTATCGATCAGAAGCCATTCGACAGCATTGAGGCATTGGTGAGAGCGCTCAGAACCCTGCCCGGATTGGAGCAGGTCAACGGCTGAGGGTCAGGGTGCCTGGTAAGCCCGGCGCTGACGCAGCCATTCGAGGTCTTCAGGGCGGGTGACCTTGATGTTGTCCGCGCGCCCTTCGATCAGGCGTGGCGCCTGGCCGGACCACTCCATGGCCGAGGCTTCATCGGTGATCACCGCATCGGCTACCAGGCTGTCGGCCAAGGCACGGTGCAAGGCGCCCAGGCGAAACATCTGCGGCGTATACGCCTGCCAGATCAGGCTGCGGTCGACGGTTTCCACCACACGGCCACGCTTGTCGACGCGCTTGAGGGTGTCGCGAGCCGGCACCGCCAGCAGACCGCCCACCGGATCATCTGCCAGTTCAGCCAGGAGTTTGTCGAGGTCATCACGGCCCAGGTTAGGCCGCGCAGCATCGTGCACCAGCACCCAGTCATCATCACTGGCGCCCAGGGCATTAAGATGCAGCAACGCATTGAGCACCGAGCCCGACCGCTCCGAGCCACCGTCCGCACGTTGAATGCGCGGGTCAGTGGCACACGCCAGGGCGGGCCAATAAGGATCATCAACAGCAAGACTGACCACCAGGCCCTTGAGCGAAGGGTGGTCGAGAAAACAGCCAAGGCTGTGTTCGAGAATAGTGCGCCCGCCCAGTTGCAAGTATTGCTTGGGACGGTCAGCGGCCATACGGGCACCTACACCCGCGGCAGGAATCACGGCCCAGAAGGCCGGTAAATCAGCGCTCATTGGGCCAGCTGGTAGAGGGTTTCGCCCTCCTTGACCATGCCCAGTTCATGACGAGCCCGCTCTTCGACGGTCTCCGTACCTTTTTTCAGCTCAAGCACCTCAGCATCGAGGACGCGGTTGCGCTCCAGCAGACGTTCGTTTTCGGCGTGCTGGTCGGCAATTTGCTGGGTCAGCTCTTCCACCTGCGCAAAGCTGCCATTACCGACCCATAGGCGGTATTGCAGGCCAGCCAGCAACAAGAGCAAGACGAGGAACAACCAATTGGGACTGCGCATCGAAATCCGGGTATCCAGTGAAAAAAAACAGTCATGCAAACCTTTTGCAGCAACTGATAGCACGAAGCCTGGAAAAACCAGGCTTGTGCTTGTCAGTCAGCAGAGTAACGCCGAAATTCACACTGTCGTGAGATTTCCGACGCAATCGGCCGACTTTTTACCATTTACTGCTTAGCCGCGGAACTCGCTGCGACCGTTGTACTTGGCTTTACCTGCCAGCTGCTCTTCGATACGCAGCAATTGGTTGTACTTGGACACGCGATCGGAACGGCACAGGGAACCGGTCTTGATCTGGCCCGCCGACGTGCCCACGGCCAGGTCGGCAATGGTCGAGTCTTCGGTTTCGCCGGAGCGGTGGGAGATCACGGCCGTGTAGCCCGCAGCCTTGGCCATCTGGATGGCTTCCAGGGTTTCGGTCAGGGTGCCGATCTGGTTGAACTTGATCAGGATCGAGTTGGCGATTTTCTTATCGATACCCTCTTTCAGGATCTTGGTGTTGGTCACGAACAGGTCGTCGCCCACCAGCTGGATTTTCTCGCCGATCTTGTCGGTGAGGATTTTCCAGCCGTCCCAGTCGGACTCGTCCAGGCCGTCTTCGATCGAGATGATCGGGTAGCGCTGGGTCAGGCCTTTGAGGTACTCGGCAAAACCTTCGGAATTGAACACCTGGCCTTCACCGGACAGGTTGTACTTGCCGTCTTCATAGAATTCGCTGGCCGCGCAGTCCAGGGCCAGGGTCACGTCGGTGCCCAGCTTGTAGCCGGCGTTAGCCACGGCTTCGGAGATCACTTTCAGTGCATCTTCGTTGGACGCAAGGTTGGGTGCGAAACCACCTTCGTCGCCAACGGCAGTGCTCAGGCCACGGGCCTTCAGTACAGCCTTGAGGTGATGGAAAATTTCGGTGCCCATGCGCAGGCCTTCGGAGAAGGTCTTGGCGCCCACTGGCTGCACCATGAATTCCTGGATGTCGACGTTGTTGTCGGCGTGCTCGCCACCGTTGATGATGTTCATCATCGGCACCGGCATCGAGTAGACGCCCGGGGTGCCGTTCAGGTTGGCAATGTGCGCGTACAACGGCAGGTCCTGGTCCTGTGCGGCGGCCTTGGCGGCGGCCAGGGACACGGCGAGGATCGCATTGGCGCCCAGGCTGCCTTTGTTGTCGGTGCCGTCGAGCTTGATCATCGCGTGGTCCAGGGCTTTCTGGTCCAGTGGGTCCTTGCCCAGCAACAGGTCACGGATCGGGCCGTTGATGTTGGCTACCGCCTTGAGTACACCCTTGCCCAGGTAACGGCTCTTGTCGCCATCACGCAGTTCCAGCGCTTCACGGGAACCTGTGGAAGCACCGGACGGCGCGCAGGCGCTGCCGATGATGCCGTTATCGAGAAGCACGTCGGCTTCGACGGTTGGGTTGCCACGGGAGTCGAGAACTTCACGACCTTTGATGTCGACGATTTTTGCCATTGTTGTAAACACTCCAAAGTTGACGAAAACGACGCAGCTGAAGGAAATCTTTTGACCGACCGCAAGGGTGGAACAACAGGGCAGGCTTGCAGACGACAAGGCTCAGGCCTGGGGCCTGAGCATAAAGCGTGGAAATTCTACCGGAGAAACACCGCTTACGCGGTTTCTACCGTCGGAAAACTCTTGACCAGCTCGTCCAACTGCTTGAGCTGGGCCAGGAACGGCTCCAGCTTGTCCAGGCGCAGGGCACAGGGGCCGTCGCACTTGGCGTTGTCCGGGTCCGGGTGGGCTTCCAGGAACAGGCCGGCCAGGGACTGGCTCATGCCCGCCTTGGCCAGGTCGGTGACCTGGGCACGCCGCCCGCCGGCGGAGTCCGAGCGACCACCGGGCATTTGCAGCGCGTGGGTCACGTCGAAAAACACCGGGTATTCGAACTGTTTCATGATGCCGAAACCAAGCATGTCCACCACGAGGTTGTTGTAGCCGAAGCTCGAACCACGCTCGCAGAGGATCAACTGGTCGTTACCCGCTTCCACGCATTTGCTCAGGATGTGTTTCATTTCCTGGGGCGCGAGGAACTGGGCTTTCTTGATATTGATCACAGCTCCGGTTTTGGCCATCGCGACCACCAGGTCGGTCTGGCGCGACAGGAAGGCCGGCAACTGGATGATGTCGCACACCTCGGCGACCACGGCAGCCTGCTCAGGCTCGTGGACGTCGGTGATGATCGGCACGCCGAAGGCTTGCTTGATGTCCTGGAAGATCCGCATGCCTTCTTCAAGGCCCGGGCCGCGATAGGAGGTCACCGACGAACGGTTGGCCTTGTCGAAGCTGGCCTTGAACACATAAGGGATGCCCAGTTTCTGGGTAACCCGCACGTATTCTTCACAGACCTGCATCGCCATGTCGCGGCTTTCCAGTACGTTCATACCGCCGAACAGCACCATGGGCTTGTCGTTGGCAATTTCGATGTCGCCTACGCGAATGATCTTCTGGGCCATCAGGGTTATGCCTTCTTCTGGTGTTGCGTCAATGCAGCCTTGACGAAACCGCTGAACAACGGATGACCGTCACGCGGCGTCGAAGTGAACTCAGGGTGGAACTGGCAGGCCACGAACCACGGATGATCCGGCGCCTCGACCACTTCAACCAGCTTGCCGTCACCGGAGCGACCGGAAATCTTCAGGCCGGCTTCTTTGATCTGCGGCAGCAGGTTGTTGTTCACTTCGTAGCGGTGACGGTGACGTTCGACGATTACGTCCTTGCCGTAGCAGTCGTGCACCAGGGAACCGGCTTCCAGCAGGCAGTCCTGAGCGCCAAGGCGCATGGTGCCGCCTAGATCGGAGCTTTCGGTACGGGTTTCGACGGCACCGGTGGCGTCTTCCCACTCGGTGATCAGACCCACGACCGGATGGCCACTGGTGTGATCGAATTCGGTGGAGTTGGCGTCTTTCCAGCCCAGCACGTTACGGGCGAACTCGATAACGGCCACTTGCATGCCCAGGCAGATACCCAGGTAAGGCACCTTGTTCTCGCGAGCGTATTGCACGGCAGTGATCTTGCCTTCCACGCCGCGCAGGCCGAAACCGCCGGGAACCAGGATGGCATCCACGCCTTCAAGCAGCGCGGTGCCCTGGTTCTCGATGTCTTCGGAATCGATGTAGCGCAGGTTGACCTTGGTACGGTTGCTGATGCCGGCGTGACTCATCGCTTCGATCAGCGACTTGTACGCGTCGAGCAGTTCCATGTACTTGCCGACCATGGCGATGGTGACTTCGTGCTCAGGGTTGAGCTTGGCGTCGACCACCGCTTCCCACTCGGACAGGTCCGCGCCGTTGCATTGCAGGCCGAAACGCTCGACCACAAAATCATCCAGGCCTTGCGAATGCAGGATGCCCGGGATCTTGTAGATGGTGTCGGCGTCTTCCAGGGCAATCACCGCACGCTCTTCAACGTTGGTGAACTGGGCGATCTTGCGACGCGAGGAAATGTCGATCGGGTGATCGGAGCGGCACACCAGCACGTCCGGCTGCAGGCCGATGGAACGCAGCTCCTTGACCGAATGCTGGGTGGGCTTGGTTTTGGTTTCGCCTGCGGTGGCGATGTAAGGCACCAATGTCAGGTGCATCAGCATCGCGCGCTTGGCGCCGACTTCGAAACGCAACTGGCGGATGGCTTCGAGGAACGGTTGGGATTCGATGTCACCCACGGTGCCACCAATCTCGACCATCGCCACGTCGGCATCGCCCGCGCCCTTGATGATGCGGCGCTTGATTTCGTCGGTGATGTGCGGGATCACCTGGATGGTTGCACCCAGGTAGTCACCACGGCGCTCCTTGCGCAGCACGTGCTCGTAGACACGGCCGGTGGTGAAGTTGTTGTTCTGGGTCATGGTCGTGCGGATGAACCGCTCGTAGTGGCCCAGGTCCAGGTCGGTCTCGGCGCCGTCATGCGTGACGAACACTTCACCGTGCTGGAACGGGCTCATGGTGCCCGGGTCGACGTTGATGTACGGGTCCAGCTTGAGCATGGTGACTTTAAGCCCCCGCGCCTCCAGGATGGCCGCCAATGAAGCGGAGGCAATGCCTTTCCCCAATGAAGAAACAACACCGCCCGTGACGAATATGTAGCGCGTCATGAAAAACCCTAGAAGTCTGCGTTAAAGCGGTCCGAGCCGCCGGGGAAAGCGAAGAGAGGCCGAAGCCCCCGATCACCTGCATTAATCACAGTGCACCTTTCAAAAAAACCGCCGCGTTGTGACAGACCAGCAATGAAACACCGGTACGTTGATCGCTACACATTTTTTGGAATCGCCCAGCAAAGACTGCTTGGTAATCGGCAACTGCTGCGATTCAGGCGAATCCACAGAAGTTGTATCAAGAAGGGAGCGTAGTCTACCGGAAAGGCGCTATCAGCTCAAACCTTGATCGCAGGTCTGTGGCATCCAATGTAATTGCCAGCCGTCACTCGCAACCGCCCAGCGTCCAGCGAGTCTGGGCACACCCAGCAATTGCTCGCCCTGATACAGCAGCGGCAATCTGCCACGGATGAAGCCGGGCAACCCACTTTCGTTAAGCAGGCGTTTCAAGTCACGCCGGCCGCGGCCGGGTACGTCGATGATTTCGCCGCCCTGGCGATACCGAACCTCCAACGGGACTGCGGGCGCCTCGCCGATAAATTCCAACTGACCGTTGCCGGGTAACCTTAGTGGCTTTTGCGGATCGGGCCAGCTCACCATTGCGTCGGAAAATTCCGAGTATGCGCCAGGCACCCACCAGATACGCTCGCCGCAACGGTGCAACTCGCCGTCGGCCAGACGCCATACGGGCTGTGCATCACCCTTGGCATCGCGCAGGGAAATCCAGCCGGCCCAGTGGTCGCTGTCGGGTAGACGAGTAAAAGGCGCCAGCCAATGACGCAGGGCGTTGCGCTGACGGGCGTCGGAAAGCTCGCGCAAAGGCGTGAGGGCCAATGACGGCAAAGACAACCAGGGAAACGGCGAAGGTTGATCGGCGGTTTGCAGGTCCATACGCGCCAACTCATCCAGCAGGCCCTGGGCTTCGTCGAGATGCTCGACAGCGCGGGCCAGGTTTGAAACGGCTTGCGGCCAACGCTCGGTCAGTGTCGGGAACACACGGTGGCGCAGGTAATTGCGGGAGAAGCGTGGATCGGCGTTGGAAGGATCCTCGATCCATTGCAAATGATGCGCACTGGCATAGTTTTCCAGTGCAACCCGCGACACCTCCAGCAGCGGCCGCACCAGATGTCCCCGCGCCAACGGCCGATACGCAGGCATTGCCGCCAACCCTCTCACCCCTGCCCCGCGCAGCAGGCGAAACAATAGGGTTTCGGCCTGATCGTCGCGATGCTGGCCTGTCAGCAACACTTCCCCTGCCCCGGTCACCTCGGTAAATGCCTGGTAACGCGCGTCACGGGCCGCACGCTCAAGACTGGCGCCGGATTGGACCTGCACGCGCATCACGTGCAGGGGGACGCCCAGACCATCGCATACCGACTGGCAATGACCTGGCCAGGCATCAGCCGCCGCTTGCAGGCCATGATGAATATGCACGGCATTGAGGGGCGGGAGCGTTTCGATTTTTGCCAGGGAGGCCAGAAGGTGCAACAGAACGGTGGAATCCAGGCCACCGGAGAATGCAATGTGCCAGGCCGGGGCGTCGCGCCAGGGGGCCAGGGCTTGCAGGAACCTGGCGGGCAGAGCCGGTTTCATCAGAGGTTACCGCCGCAAATCTGGAATACGTTGACCGAGCATACACAAAGCAAATGTGGGAGGGGGCTTGCTCCCGATAGCCGTGTGTCAGTCACCAGATGCGGTGATTGACACTCAGCCATCGGGGGCAAGCCCCCTCCCACATGAGTACTGCTGCGACTTTACAGGCCGTAGCTCATCAGGCGCTCATAACGACGGGCCAGCAGCGCTTCGTTATCCAGCTTCTTGAGCATCGCCAGTTGCGCGCCCAGCTCGGCGCGGATAGTGGCGGCAGCGGCAGCCGGGTCACGGTGCGCGCCGCCCAGTGGCTCGGCGATCACCTTGTCGACGATCCCCAGGCCTTTTAGACGATCAGCCGTGATGCCCATGGCTTCAGCAGCGTCCGGCGCCTTTTCGGCGGTTTTCCACAGGATTGAGGCGCAACCTTCAGGCGAGATCACTGCGTAGGTCGAATATTGCAGCATGTTCAGCTGGTCGCAGACGCCAATGGCCAATGCACCGCCGGAACCGCCTTCGCCAATCACGGTGGCGATGATCGGGGTTTTCAGGCGCGCCATGACGCGCAGGTTCCAGGCAATCGCTTCGCTCTGGTTGCGTTCTTCGGCGTCGATCCCAGGGTAGGCACCCGGGGTGTCGATGAAGGTCAGGATCGGCATCTTGAAGCGTTCGGCCATCTCCATCAGGCGGCACGCCTTGCGGTAGCCTTCCGGACGCGGCATGCCGAAGTTGCGGCGCACTTTTTCGCGCACTTCGCGGCCTTTCTGATGACCGATCACCATCACCGGCTGGTCGTCCAGGCGAGCGATACCGCCCACGATGGCCGCGTCGTCGGAGAAATGGCGGTCGCCATGCAACTCGTCGAATTCGGTGAAGATGTGCTGAATGTAGTCCAGGGTGTAAGGACGGCGCGGATGGCGGGCCAGGCGCGCGATCTGCCAGCTGGTCAGCTTGCCGAAGATGTCTTCGGTGAGCGTGCTGCTCTTGTCTTGCAGGCGGGCGATCTCATCGCCGATATTCAGCGAATTGTCATTGCCGACCAGGCGCAGCTCTTCGATCTTGGCTTGCAGGTCAGCGATCGGCTGTTCGAAATCAAGAAAATTCGGGTTCATAAGCGTCCGTCTTGGGTCGACGGCCAGGGAGTGCCTGGCCAGCCGGTTGTCTGTTCGCGCCCTACCTTAAGGGAGAGGCGCGTTCAGGTCGAGATTAAATGTTCAGCCGAGGTCAGGGGTGCTGACCGTCAACGGTATTGGAGGAAGACGTTGTCTCGCCCGAACTGGTCACGCAAAGCTTGAATCAAGCCATCGGCCGGATCAATTCGCCAGGTCTCGCCAAACTGCAGCATGGCCTTGGCGTCGTTGCCGGTGTACTCCATGGTCACCGGGCACGCGCCACGGTGACGCTTGAGCAGGTCGCCCAACCAGCGTAGCTGATCGCCCTTGAGTGCGTCGGTCCTGACCTTCAGGCGCAGGCTTTCGGCCAGATTGGTACGTGCATCTTCCATGCTCATCACGCGCTTGATGCGCAGGCGCAGGCCACCGGAGAAGTCGTCGTTGCTGACCTCCCCTTCCACCACCACCATGGCGTCGGTCTGCAGCAGCGACTGGGCGGAGTGGAACGCGTCGGCAAACAGCGAGGCTTCGATCCGGCCCGAGCGGTCATCGAGGGTGATGAAGCCCATCTTGTCGCCCTTCTTATTTTTCATCACGCGCAGGGCGATGATCATGCCGGCGACGGTCTGGGTATCGCGCGCCGGTTTCAGGTCGATGATGCGCTGGCGGGCAAAACGGCGGATCTCGCCTTCGTACTCGTCAATCGGGTGACCGGTGAGGTACAGGCCCAGGGTGTCTTTCTCGCCCTTGAGACGTTCCTTGAGGGTCAGTTCCTTGGCTTTGCGGTGATTGGCATACACATCCGCGTCTTCTTCGACGAACAATCCGCCAAACAGGTCGGCGTGGCCGCTGTCATGAGTACGGGCGGTCTGTTCAGCGGCCTTGATCGCTTCTTCCATGGCGGTGAGCAATACCGCGCGATTGCGGTCGATATTGGCCTGGTAAGCCTTCGGCTCATCGTGGAAATACGGACCGAGACGATCGAGCGCGCCGCTGCGGATCAGGCCGTCGAGGGTACGTTTGTTGATGCGCTTGAGGTCGACCCGCGCGCAGAAGTCGAACAGATCCTTGAAGGGCCCGTCCTGACGCGCCTCGGTGATGGCTTCCACCGGGCCTTCGCCCACACCCTTGATCGCGCCGAGGCCATAGATGATGCGGCCTTCGTCGTTCACCGTGAACTTGAACTCCGAGGCGTTCACGTCCGGCGCGTCGAGGCGCAGCTTCATGGTGCGCACTTCTTCGATCAAGGTCACGACCTTGTCGGTGTTGTGCATATCCGCCGAGAGTACCGCCGCCATGAACGGCGCCGGATAGTGGGCCTTCAGCCAGGCGGTCTGGTACGACACCAGGCCATAGGCGGCGGAGTGGGACTTGTTGAAGCCGTAACCGGCGAATTTTTCCACCAGGTCGAAGATGTTACCGGCCAGGTCAGCATCAATATTGTTGGTGGCACAGCCCTCGATGAAACCGCCGCGCTGCTTGGCCATTTCCTCGGGTTTCTTTTTACCCATGGCGCGACGCAGCATGTCGGCGCCACCGAGGGTGTAACCTGCCATCACCTGGGCAATCTGCATCACCTGTTCCTGATACAGGATGATGCCGTAGGTCGGCGCCAGTACCGGCTTGAGACCTTCGTACTGATAGTCGGAGTGCGGGTACGCCAGTTCGGCGCGACCGTGCTTGCGGTTGATGAAGTCATCCACCATGCCCGATTGCAGCGGCC
Organism: Pseudomonas orientalis; assembly: GCF_001439815.1. Taxonomy (GTDB): domain Bacteria; phylum Pseudomonadota; class Gammaproteobacteria; order Pseudomonadales; family Pseudomonadaceae; genus Aquipseudomonas; species Aquipseudomonas orientalis. The sequence continues at coordinate 580,731 of NZ_JYLM01000003.1, forward strand.
CCGGACGGAACAGGGCCACCAGTGCAATCAAGTCTTCCAGGCAGTCGGGCTTGAGCTTTTTGATCAGCTCTTTCATGCCCCGGGATTCAAGCTGGAACACCGCCGTGGTTTCGGCTTTTTGCAGCAGGCTGTAGGTCGGTTTGTCGTCCAGCGGAATGAACGCGATATCCAGCGGCTCCTCGCCCACCTTGGCGCGGTCGCGGTTGATGGTCTTGAGCGCCCAGTCGATGATCGTCAGGGTACGCAGGCCGAGGAAGTCGAACTTCACCAGGCCGGCCGCCTCCACGTCATCCTTGTCGAACTGGGTAACCAGGCCGTCGCCTTCTTCATCGCAATAGATCGGCGAGAAGTCGGTCAGCTTGGTCGGCGCGATCACCACGCCGCCGGCGTGTTTACCGACGTTACGTACCACGCCTTCGAGCTTGCGCGCCATGTCCCAGATTTCGGCGGCTTCTTCATCGACCTTGATGAAGTCGCGCAGGATTTCTTCCTGCTCGTAGGCCTTTTCCAGGGTCATGCCGACTTCGAACGGGATCATCTTCGACAGGCGGTCGGCCAGGCCGTAGGACTTGCCCTGCACCCGGGCCACGTCGCGGATTACCGCCTTGGCGGCCATGGAACCGAAGGTGATGATCTGGCTGACCGCGTTGCGGCCGTACTTTTCGGCCACGTATTCGATCACGCGGTCGCGACCGTCCATGCAGAAGTCGACGTCGAAGTCGGGCATGGAGACCCGTTCCGGGTTCAGGAAGCGTTCGAACAGCAGGTCATATTCCAACGGGTCGAGGTCGGTAATCTTCTGCACATAGGCGACCAGCGAGCCAGCACCTGACCCCCGGCCCGGACCAACCGGTACGCCGTTGTTCTTGGCCCATTGGATAAAGTCCATCACGATCAGGAAGTAACCGGGGAAGCCCATCTGGATGATGATATCCAGCTCAAAATTCAGCCGGTCGACGTAGACCTGGCGCTTGGCCTCGTAATCTTCGGTGGTGTCCTTGGGCAACAGGACGCGCAGGCGATCCTCCAGGCCATCGAACGACACCTTGCGAAAGTACTCGTCGATGGTCATGCCATCGGGAATCGGGAAGTTGGGCAGGAAGTGCTTGCCCAGCTTCACTTCGATATTGCAGCGCTTGGCGATTTCGACCGAGTTTTCCAGGGCCTCGGGCAGGTCGCTGAACAGTTCGGCCATTTCTTCGGCGCTTTTGAGGTACTGCTCTTCGCTGTAGTTCTTCGAGCGGCGCGGATCGTCCAGGGCGCGGCCTTCGCCGATGCACACGCGCGTTTCGTGGGCTTCGAAATCTTCCTTCTTGATAAAGCGCACATCGTTGGTCGCCACCAGCGGCGCGCCCAGCTTGTCGGCCAGGGCCACGGCGGCGTGCAGATGCTCTTCATCGTTGGGGCGGTTGGTGCGCTGCACTTCGAGGTAGAAGCGGTCGGGGAAGACCTGCATCCACTCGCGGGCCAGCACTTCGGCTTCATGCGGGTTGCCACCGAGCAGCGCGATACCGATCTCGCCCTCCTTGGCGGCCGAGAGCATGATCACGCCTTCGCTGGCTTCGGCCACCCACTCGCGCTCGATGATGATCGAGCCATTGCGCTGGCCCTCGATAAAGCCACGAGAAATCAGTTCGGTCAGGTTGCGATAACCCACGCCGTTCATCGCCAGCAGGCTGATGCGACTCAGCGGGTTATCCGGGTCCTTGTTGGACAGCCACAGGTCGGCACCACAGATCGGCTTGATACCGGCGCCCATGGCGTTCTTGTAGAACTTGACCAGGGAGCACATGTTGTTCTGGTCGGTAACCGCCACCGCCGGCATGTTCATGCCCACCAGGGTCTTGACCAGCGGCTTGATCCGTACCAGGCCGTCGACCAGGGAGTATTCAGTGTGCAGGCGTAGATGAACGAATGAAGCCGGCATAGTGATCCTGTGCAGTAACTTGGAAACAACAAGGCCCGGGATTGTACCGGGCCTTGAGCAAAACATCAGCCTCGCGACTACACCTCGCTGAGGCTCTCGCGCAGCTCATAAGCCTGGCGCACCGGGGCGAACGAGCGGCGATGGATAGGCGTGGGGCCGAGTCGCGCCAGCGCTTCCAGATGAACGGGCGTCGGGTAGCCTTTGTGACCGCCCATGCCGTAGCCGGGATAAACCAGATCGAAAGCCGCCATTTCGCGGTCGCGGCTGACCTTGGCCAGGATCGACGCCGCCGCAATGGCCGGCACCTTGCTGTCACCCTGCACTACGGCCTCGGCGCGCATCGTCAGTTTGGGGCAACGGTTGCCGTCGATCATCGCCAGCCTGGGCGTGATATGCAGCCCTTCAACCGCCCGCTGCATGGCAAGCATGGTGGCGTGCAGGATGTTCAGCTCGTCGATTTCTTCCACTTCCGCGCGGGCGATATGCCAACTCAGGGCCTTCTCGCAGATCTCGTCATAGAGTTTCTCACGACGGGCTTCAGTGAGTTTTTTCGAATCATTAAGGCCCAGGATCGGACGGCTCGGGTCGAGGATCACCGCCGCCGTTACGACCGCACCGCACAACGGGCCGCGTCCGACTTCGTCGACACCCGCCACCAGTTCGTGCGCCTGTGCAACCAGGCTGAAATCCAGACCCATCTGCGTGCTCATAAGGCTTCCCGTTTATGGCCGATCAGGTTCAGCACGGCATCCGCCGCCTGGTTCGAGGCATCACGGCGCAAGGTGCGGTGAATAGCGTCGAAACCACGGGTCTGCTCTTCGCCGCCATCAATCAAGGGTAGTAGAGTGTGCGCAAGCGCTTCGGGCGTAGCATCGTCCTGCAACAGCTCCGGCACCAACAACCGTTGGGCCAGCAGGTTGGGCAAGGAAATATACGGGCTCTTGACCATGCGCTTGAGAATCCAGAAGGTCAGCGGCGCCAGACGATAGGCCACGACCATAGGACGCTTGTACAGCAGGGCTTCCAAGGTTGCAGTGCCCGACGCGATCAATACGGCATCACAGGCGGCCAGGGCCAGGTGCGACTGACCGTCGAGCAGGGTCAGCGGCAGGTTGCGCCCTTCCAGCAGTGTTTCGATTTGCGCGCGGCGCTGCGGGCTGGCGCACGGCAACACAAAACGAACGCCTGGCTTGAGTACTTGCAGGCGTTCGGCGGCATCAAAAAACAGGCTGCCCAGGCGTCCGACTTCCCCGCCCCGGCTACCCGGCATCAACGCGACCAGCGGACCGGCGGTCAACCCCAGTTCGGTACGCGCCGCGTCACGGTCAGCCTGCAAAGGAATGGCATCGGCCAGAGTATGCCCGACAAACCGCACCGGCACGCCCTTCTCTTCGTAGAATCTGGCCTCGAACGGCAGCAGGGTCAGCATCAAGTCGCAGCCTTCGCGAATCTTCAGCACACGCTTTTGCCGCCACGCCCATACGGACGGGCTGACGTAGTGCACGGTCTTGATCCCGGCCTGGCGCAGCTTGAGCTCAATATTGAGGGTGAAATCCGGGGCGTCGATACCGATAAAGACGTCGGGTTTTTCGTCGATCAGCGTCTTGATCAGCAGCTTGCGCCGAGCGAGCAATTCACGCAGGCGCCCCAGCACCTCGACCAATCCCATGACCGACAGGCGTTCCATCGGAAAGTAGGAGGTGAGGCCTTCGGCCTGCATCAAGGGGCCGCCGACGCCGATAAATTCGATTGCCGGGTGCTGGACCTTGAGAGCCCGCATCAGGCCGGCGCCGAGAATATCGCCGGAAGCTTCGCCGGCGACCAATGCGATACGCAACTTGGCCATGATCAGCGGGTAATGCCGCGAGTCGACGCCTGGATCGAGTCACGAAACACCGCGACTTCCGGGAACGACGCTGCAGGCTCTGCCAGTTCGATCAGCGCCTGCTCAACCGTCAGCCCTTGACGGTAAACCGTCTTGTAGGCGCGGCGCAGGGCCTGGATTGCGTCGTCACTGAAACCGCGACGGCGCATGCCTTCGAAATTCATGCTGCGGGCTTCGGCAGGGTTGCCGAACACCGTGACGAATGCAGGGACGTCCTTGCCGATGGCGGTGCCCATGCCTGAAAAGCTGTGGGCGCCGATATGGCAATACTGATGTACCAGGGTGAAACCGGACAGGATTGCCCAGTCATCCACATGCACATGCCCGGCCAACGCGGTGTTGTTGACCAGTATGCAATGGTTGCCAATCACGCTGTCGTGGCCGATATGCGCATAGGCCATCACCAGGTTGTGATCCCCCAGCGTGGTCTCGGCGCGATCCTGCACGGTGCCACGGTGAATGGTCACGCCTTCACGGATGATGTTGTGATCACCGATGACCAGGCGTGTTTCTTCACCCTTGTACTTCATGTCCGGGGTGTCTTCGCCTACCGAGGAAAACTGGTAGATACGATTGTGTTTGCCAATGCGGGTCGGACCCTTAAGGATCACGTGCGGCCCGATGACAGTCCCCTCGCCGATTTCCACACCTGCGCCGACGATCGACCAGGGGCCGACCTCAACGTCGGCGGCCAGTACGGCCGACGGATCGATGATTGCGCGAGGGTCAATCAAACTCATAGTTTGCGTTCCGCACAGATGATCTCGGCAGAGCACACCGGCTTGCCATCCACCGAAGCCTGGCATTCGAACTTCCAGATCTGGCGTTTGCAACTGATGAACTTGGCTTCCAGGATCAACTGGTCACCCGGGGTAACCGGATTGCGGAAACGCAACTTGTCGGAGCCCACGAAATAGTAAAGCGTGCCGTCGGCAGGCTTGAGGTCAAGCATTTTGAAACCAAGGATACCGGCAGCCTGGGCCATTGCTTCGATGATCAACACGCCCGGCATGATGGGATGCGCAGGGAAGTGACCATTGAAAAACGGTTCGTTGATGCTGACATTCTTGTAGGCACGAATGCGCTTTTCCTCAACATTGAGGTCCACTACACGGTCCACCAGCAGGAACGGATAACGGTGAGGCAGGTATTCGCGAATCTCGTTGATGTCCATCATTTCGGGGGGAAGCCTGTAATAAAGATTGGGGGCGGGCGGACTAAAAGCACGCCCCGCTAGCAAATCAAGGAGGGCAGTCTATCGGCTGTGCACACTTGATATGGAAATGGTATCAGCCTTCTGATGAAGCATTACCGCCAGGGGTCACGTCCCCAACACGCTTTTCCAGCTGTTTGAGACGTCGAGCCATGTCGTCGAGCTGCCTCAGACGCGCCGCACTCTTGCGCCATTCAGCCGCAGGCTGCATGGCGGTACCGGATGAGTAAGCCCCTGGCTCGGTAATCGAGTGAGTGACCATGGTCATGCCGGTGATGAAGACGTTGTCGCAAATATCGATATGCCCCACCAGCCCCACGCCACCGGCAAGCATGCAATGCTTGCCGATTTTAGTGCTGCCGGAAATCCCCACGCAGGCCGCCATGGCGGTGTGGTCGCCAATCTGCACGTTGTGGGCGATCTGGATCTGGTTGTCGAGCTTCACGCCATTGCCGATCACGGTGTCGGCCAAGGCCCCGCGGTCGACCGCGGTGTTGACACCGATTTCCACGTCGTCGCCGATCAAAACGCCGCCAACCTGGGCGATCTTGTGCCAGACACCTTTGGCGTTGGCAAAGCCGAAGCCTTCACCACCGATCACCGCACCCGACTGAATCACCACCCGCTGCCCGATACGCACATCGTGATAAAGGGTAACGCGGGGCGCCAGCCAGCCATCGGCGCCGATTTCGCAGCGCGCACCAATAAAGCAATGCGCGCCTACGGTGACGCCGGCGCCAATACGCGCGCCACTCTCGATCACCGCGAAGGCGCCAATGCTGGCCGCGGGATCGACCTGGGCATCCTGTGCGATCACCGCGGACGGGTGAATACCGCCAGCGGCCTTCGGCTTGGGATCGAACAGGTGCGATGCTTTCGCGTAGCACAGGTAGGGGTCGTCCACCACCAGCGCATCCCCAACAAACCCTTCGGCGTCAGCGGCCTTCAGCAACACGGCTGCGGCTTGGCAATCGACCAGGTATTTACGGTATTGAGGGTTTGCGAGGAAGCTCAACTGAGCTGGGCCAGCCTCCTGCAAGGTGGCTAGCCCAGTGATTTCCTTCTCCTTGGAGCCACGCAAGGTGGCCCCCAGGAACTCGGCCAACTCGCCGAGCTTGATAGTCGCGGTCATGGTTTACTTCAGCTGATTCATGCGCTCGATCACCTGGCGGGTGATGTCGTATTGAGGCTTGACGTCAATCACGGCGCCGCGCTCGAACACCAGGTCAAAGGCACCCTTCTTGATGACTTCTTCCACAGCGCTGTCCAGCTTGGGCTTGAGCTGCTTGAGCATTTCGCGGTCGGCAACGGCCTTGGCTTCGTTCAGCTCCTTGGACTGGAACTGGTAGTCACGGGCCTTTTGCTTGAATTCAAGCTCCAGACGCTCGCGCTCGCCTTGCTGCATTTTGTCGCCACCGGCAACCAGACGGTCCTGGATGCCCTTGGCGCTGCTTTCCAGGGTCTTGAGCTTGGTCAGTTGCGGACCGAATTTCTTCTCGGCATCCACGGCGTATCGCTTGGCCGCGTCAGATTCCAGCAGGGCCATCTGATAGTTCAGCACGGCGATTTTCATTTCGGCGAAGGCCGGGGTGGTTACCAGCACAGTGGCCAGCAGAACCAATTGAGTCAACTTACGCACGATGTACTCCTACAGAATCCGTTGTCGTTATCTTAGGTCAGACGCTTAGAACGTCTGGCCAAGGGAGAATTGGAAAATCTGGGTTTCAGCGTTATCCGGTTTCTTGATCGGCATGGCCAGAGCGAAGCTCAACGGGCCCAGCGCGGTCACCCAGGTCACACCCACACCCACGGAGCTCGCCAGATTGCTGAGGCTCACGTCGTTGCACTGGGTGTTGGACTTCGCGCCACTCGGGTTGGTGATCTGGTCGCACTTGGAGTCGAACACGTTACCCACGTCCCAGAAGACCGAAGTGCGAAGGGAACGCTGATCTTTCACGAATGGCAGCGGGAACAGGATTTCCGCACCACCCTGGATCAGAACGTTGCCACCGAACGGAAGCGGGTCGTTGTCCGAGTCCACTTGCGTGCCCTGGTTACCCGTAAATGCCTGGCCACGGCTCGGCGTACCACGAGGACCCAAGGTGCTGTCCTTGAAGCCACGTACCGAGTTGAAACCACCCGCATAGTAGTTTTCATAGAACGGCAAACCATTGGTCGAACCATAACCGTCGCCATAGCCCAGCTCGGTGTGCAGGCGCATGGTGTAGTTGTCGCTCAACGGCTGGAACAACTGGCCGCGATAATCGAGCTTGAAGAACGACAGGTCGCTGCCCGGCGTGGTGACTTCCGCAGTCAGGCTCTGGGAATGGCCGCGGGTTGCCAGTACGCCTTTGTTCAGGGTCGACTCGGACCAGCCGGCAGACGCCTTGAAGTTCAGGAACTTGTCGCCTTCACGACGGGTGAAGTCGAAAATTTCATCCACGGTGTAGACACCGGTCTTGATTTCATCCTGCTGCGCGGTCAGGCCGAAGGTGAGACGCGAGGTCTCGCTGATCGGGTAACCCACGTTGACACCGGCGCCGAGGCTGTCGATTGCATAGCTTGCAACGTCAACGTCGAGGTCTTTGTAGTCGGTGGTGCGATAGAAGGCGTTGTAGCCCAGGCTCACACCGTCTGCAGTCCAGTAGGGGTCGGTGTAGCCGAAATTGTATCGGCTCTGGTATTCGCTTCGGGTCAGGCCGATGGACACACGGTTACCGGTACCGAGGAAGTTGTTCTGGGTAATGGAACCACCCAGGATCAAACCGGCGCTCTGCGCGAAACCGACGCTGGCGGTGATCGAGCCCGAGGCTTGTTCTTCAACGGCGTAGTTCACGTCGACCTGGTCATCCACACCCGGTACGGCCGGGGTTTCGACGTTGACTTCCTTGAAGAAGCCCAGGCGCTCAAGACGGGTCTTGGATTGGTCGATCAAGTAAGTCGACGCCCAACCGCCTTCCATCTGGCGCATTTCCCGACGCAGCACTTCGTCCGAGGACTTGGTATTGCCACGGAAGTTGATGCGGTTGACGTAGGCACGCTTGCCCGGATCGACGACGAACGTGATGTCCACGGTGTGGTCTTCATCGTTCGGGGTCGGCACGCCGTTGACGTTGGCGAAGGTATAGCCTTCGTTGCCCAGGCGACGGGTGATCAGCTCGGAGGTGGTGGTCATCAGCTTGCGCGAGAACACCTGGTCCTTCTGGACCAGCAGCAGGGACTTGACCTGGTCTTCAGGCACTTTCAAGTCACCGCTGAGCTTGACGTCACGAACCTTGTACTTCTCGCCTTCGTTGACGTTGACAGTGATGTAGACGTGCTTCTTGTCCGGGGTGATGGACACCTGGGTCGAAGCGATGTCCATATTGATGTAGCCACGGTCCAGGTAGTAAGAGCGCAGGCGCTCCAGGTCACCGGACAGTTTCTCACGGGCGTACTTGTCATCGTTCTTGAAGAACGACAACCAGTTGGTGGTCTTGAGCTCGAACAGGCCGATCAGGTCTTCATCAGCGAACTTGGTGTTGCCCACCACGTTGATGTGCTGGATGGCCGCGACGGTGCCTTCGTTGATGTTGACCTTCAGGCCTACCCGGTTACGCGGCTGCGGGATCACTTCCGTTTCCACGCTCGCCGAGTAGCGGCCTTGGGCAACATACTGGCGTTGCAGTTCGTTACGCACGCCTTCAAGGGTGGCGCGCTGGAAGATTTCGCCCTCGGCCAGGCCCGACTGCTTCAACCCCTTCATCAGGTCTTCAGTGGAGATGGCCTTGTTGCCTTCGATCGTGATACTCGCGACGGAAGGCCGCTCGACGACGGTGATGACCAGGACATTGCCTTCACGACCCAGTTGGATATCTTGAAAGAACCCGGTTTTGAACAGCGCACGAGTGGATTCCACCAGGCGACGATCATCAGCCTGTTCCCCGACGTTCAACGGCAAGGCACCAAAGACGCTACCCGCGGAAACCCGCTGGAGGCCGTTGACGCGAATATCGGAGATGGTGAAGGACTCGGCGTGAACTTCGGCGATCATCAATACGGTGAGAACCGCAGTTAGCAGCAGACGTTTCATGAAGTCCTTTCTTATTCCAACTGGCAATAAACAAACTGCCGCAAAATGCGGCAGATTCGCAATTCAGCGAAGCGTTACAGTCGTCCCAGATCGTTGACCAGAGCTAACAACATCACTCCGACCACCAAACTGATACCGATCTGTATCCCCCAACCCTGCACCCGATCCGACAAGGGGCGACCACGCACCCACTCGACCAGATAAAACAGCAGATGCCCCCCATCCAATACTGGAATGGGCAGCAAATTCAGAACTCCAAGGCTGATACTCAGATAAGCCAGGAAATTCAGGAAATCCGCGACACCCGACTGGGCAGAAGCGCCCGCCACTTTAGCAATGGTTATCGGTCCACTCAAGTTTTTTACCGAGAGCTCGCCGAACAACATTTTCTTGAGGGATTCGAGGGTCAGCACGCTCATGGTCCAGGTGCGCCTGGCACCCTCGCCAATTGCTGCCAATGGCCCGAAGCTGACCTCTCGCACCATCGATGGCGGCCACTCGACACCTTTGACCCCGGCACCCAGGTAACCCCCGGCGGCCTTGGCCTCCCCACGAACCGACAAGGTCACGGGGACATCGATTTGAGCACCATCACGCTCAACTTTCAGCACAATTTTGGTATCAGGACGTACACGCACCAGGTCGACCACTTGCTGCCAGTCACCCAGCGCCTGGCCATCCAGGGCCAACAACCGATCGCCGGTTTTCAGACCTGCGGCCTGGGCCGGACCTTTGGGGTCCAGCTCGGCCAGCACCGGCGGCAACGCCGGACGCCATGGACGGATGCCCAGGGATTTGATCGGATCCGGCTCGTCAGCACCTTGCAGCCAGCGGTCCAAAGCCAGCTCACGCGGGCTTTCGGCACTGGCGTCCTGCTCGCGCACCACCACATTGACGGTACCGCTCTCGCCCAGTCGACGCACCAACTGCAAATTGACCGCGCCCCAACCGGTGGTGGGCTCGCCATCAATGGAAACAATTTCCTGCCCTGCCACCAGCCCGGCCTTGGCCGCAATACTGCCGGACTCGACCGCGCCGATGACCGGGCGCACTTGCTCGCTGCCCATCATGGCGAGGACCCAGAAAAACACCATCGCCAACAGAAAGTTGGCAATCGGGCCGGCAGCCACGATGGCGATACGCTGACGAACGGTCTTGCGGTTGAAGGACTGGTCCAACTGATCCGCAGGCACTTCGCCTTCTCGCTCATCGAGCATCTTCACATAGCCACCCAACGGGATGGCTGCGATCACGAACTCAGTGCCACGACGGTCATGCCAGCGAACCAGCGGCATGCCGAAACCGACGGAAAAGCGCAATACCTTGACGCCGCAACGACGCGCCACCCAGAAGTGGCCGAATTCGTGAAAGGTAACCAGCACACCCAGAGCAACCAGGGTGCCGACAATCATGTAGAGCGCACTCATCTAATTTCTCCGCATTTCAATCCGATGCCTGAAGGCGCTCACCCGCCCACAGCCTCACGCGCGTTGCGGTCCAACCATTGCTCGGCCAGGGCCCGGGCCTTGGTATCCGCCTCGAACACTGCCCCCAGATCATCCACAGCCACTACCGGCTCAAGATTCAGAACGTCCTCGATGATACTCGCGATCTGCGGAAAGCGGATGCGCCGTTCGAGAAACGCCGCCACGGCCACTTCATTGGCTGCATTAAGCATGGCTGGCGCGCTGTTACCCGCCTCGGCCGCCTGCCGGGCCAGACGCAGGCACGGGAAGCGCTGCTCGTCCGGCGCCTGGAAATCCAGGCGCGCAATTGCAAACAGGTCCAATGGCGCCACACCCGAGTCAATCCGCTCCGGCCAGGCCAACGCGTTGGCGATCGGCGTGCGCATATCGGGGTTGCCCAATTGCGCCAGTACCGAGCCGTCCACGTAATCGACCAGGGAATGAATCACACTTTGCGGGTGAATCACCACTTCCACCTGATCCGGCCGCGCATCGAACAACCAGCACGCCTCGATCAGCTCCAGCCCTTTGTTCATCATGCTTGCCGAATCCACGGAGATTTTGCGCCCCATGGACCAGTTCGGATGCGCGCACGCCTGGTCCGGCGACACATGCTCCAGCTCATCCAGCGGAGTTTGCCGGAAGGGGCCACCGGAAGCCGTCAGCAAAATCCGGCGCACGCCCACCTGGCTCAAGCCACGGGCAAAATCGGCGGGCATGCATTGGAAGATCGCGTTGTGCTCGCTGTCGAGAGGCAACAGGACCGCCCCGCTCTTGCGCACGGCCTGCATAAAGAGCGCGCCGGACATGACCAGGGCTTCTTTGTTGGCCAGCAGGATTTTTTTGCCCGCGTCGACGGCGGCCAGCGTGGGACGCAAACCTGCCGCCCCGACTATCGCCGCCACTACCGTGTCTACTTCGGCATCCGCCGACACCTGGCACAGCCCCTCCTCACCCACCAACACCTGGGTAGCGAGGCCGGCAGCGCGCAGGTCATCCTGCAGGCCACGCGCGGCGGCGGCCTGCGGCACCACGGCAAAACGCGGCGAGTGGCGCACGCACAGCGCCAGCAGTTCGCTCATACGCGAGAAGCCGGTCAAGGCAAACACTTGATAACGATCAGGATGACGCGCAATGACATCCAGACTGCTCAGCCCCACCGACCCCGTCGCGCCCAGCACGGTGACCTGTTGCAGGCGACTCACGAAGCGATCATCCACAGCAACACGGCAAAGATCGGCAACGCAGCGGTAAGGCTATCGATGCGGTCGAGCACGCCACCGTGCCCCGGCAGCAGGTTACTGCTGTCCTTGATCCCGGCCTGACGCTTGAACATGCTTTCGGTGAGGTCGCCCACCACCGAAATGAATACGACAATGGCGGTCCCCAGCAAGGCCAGCAAAATCTGCTTCACCGACCAGTCGCGCAGCACACCGACCACCAACGCAATCAGCAGCGTCAGGGCCAGGCCGCCATATACGCCCTCCCAGCTCTTGCCTGGGCTGACGGCCGGCGCCAGCTTACGCTTGCCAAAGGCACGACCCGAAAAGTAGGCGCCGATGTCAGCGCCCCAGACCAGCACCATGACGGCCAGGATCAATTCGTTGCCATTGGGGAAACGCTTGATTTCCACCAGCCCCTGCCAGGCCGGCAGCAGAATCAGCAAGCCGATCACCAGCTTGCACGCCACACTGGACCACTGGCCGCTGGTACGCGGATAGGTCAGCACCAGAAACGTCGCCGTCGCCCACCACAGTACCGCCGCACCCAGCACCCAGGGCGCGATATCCGGGAGGATGTACATCAGGAACAGCAACAACGCGACGACCGCGGCGTACGCCATGCGCGGCAACTGATCACTGAACCCCGCCAGACGCGCCCATTCCCAGGCGCCGAGGGTGACGACCAGGCCGATGAACAGCGCAAAACCGGAACCCTCGAGCAGGAAAAAACCGCACAAGGCAATCGGCAGCAGGATCAGTGCCGTGATGATTCGTTGTTTAAGCATTTAAACCCGGGCTCCAGCTTCGATCTGCTCGCTCGTTTTACCGAAGCGACGCTGACGGGAAGCGAAATCGGCCAGCGCATTGCGCATGGCATCGTGTTTGAAGTCCGGCCAGAACAGGTCGGAGAAATACAACTCGGTATAGGCCAGTTGCCACAGCAGGAAATTGCTGATGCGGTGCTCGCCACCGGTACGGATGCACAAGTCCGGCAACGGCAGGTCGCCGGTCACCAGGCAGGTTTGCAACAGTTCGGGCGTAATGTCGTCGGGCCGCAGATGACCGGCCTGCACTTCACGGGCCAGTCGCTGCGCAGCCTGGGCAATGTCCCACTGACCACCGTAGTTGGCTGCGATCTGCAGCACAAAACGGTTGCTGCCGGCGGTGATAGCCTCGGCTTCACGCATGGCCGCCTGCAGCTCCGGATGGAACCGCGAGCGATCACCAATGATGCGCAGGCTGATGCCGTTGTCATTGAGGCGCTTGGCCTCGCGACGCAGCGCCTTGAAGAACAGGTCCATCAAGGCGCTCACCTCTTCGGCTGGCCGCTGCCAGTTCTCACTGGAAAAGGCAAACAGCGTCAGTACTTCGACCTTGGCCTCGGCACACACTTCGATGACAGCGCGCACCGCATCGACACCCGCTTTATGCCCGGCAACACCCGGCATAAAGCGTTTCTTCGCCCAGCGATTATTCCCGTCCATGATGATCGCGACATGGCGCGGCACCACAGAGGGCACAGTCTGCTTGGTCTTTTCCATGAAGGCGTCCTGACCCCTTATACGGCCATCAGGTCCTTTTCTTTTTCTTCGGTGGCCTTGGTGATCTGGGCCTCCGCATCCTTGGTCAGCTTATCGATATCGGCAACGGCGCGACGCTCTTCGTCTTCGCTGATTTCCTTGTCCTTGACCAGCTTCTTCAGATCACCCAAGGCATCGCGGCGGATGTTGCGCACGGCCACGCGCGCATCTTCAGCCGCGCTGCGCGCCTGCTTGGTGAAGCCCTTGCGGGTTTCTTCGGTCAGGGCAGGCATGGAAATCAGCAGCAACTCGCCCAGGTTGGTCGGGTTGAGGTTCAAGCCGGCGCTCTGGATGGCCTTGTCGACAGCGCCGAGCATGTTGCGCTCGAAAGCCACGACTTGCAGGGTGCGCGAGTCTTTTACGGTGATGTTGGCCACCTGGGTGATGGAGGTGTCCGTGCCGTAGTACGGCACCATCACGCTGCCCAGGATGCTCGGGTGCGCCTTGCCGGTACGGATCTGGCCGAACGCGTGGCTCAGAGACTCCAGGGATTTGTGCATACGCTCTTGAGCGTCTTTCTTGATTTCGTTGATCATTGTTGGCCTTCCTCGATCAGAGTCCCTTCCGCGCCGCCGTGTACGATATTCAGCAGGGCGCCGGGCTTGTTCATGTTAAATACGCGCAGCGGCATCTTGTGGTCGCGGCACAGACAGATAGCCGTCAGGTCCATCACACCCAGCTTGCGATCCAGTACTTCATCGTAGGTCAGATGATCGAACTTCTCGGCATGCGGGTCTTTGAATGGATCTGCAGTGTATACGCCATCCACCTTGGTCGCCTTCAGCACTACGTCAGCATCGATTTCGATAGCGCGCAGGCACGCGGCCGAATCGGTGGTGAAGAATGGGTTACCGGTGCCTGCGGCGAAGATCACCACTTCCTTGGAATTGAGGTGACGCATGGCTTTGCGGCGATCGTAGTGATCGGTCACGCCGACCATGGAAATCGCCGACATCACGATGGCCGAGATATTGGCGCGCTCCAGGGCGTCACGCATGGCCAAGGCGTTCATCACAGTGGCCAGCATGCCCATGTGGTCGCCAGTGACCCGATCCATGCCGGCAGCACTCAGCGCCGCGCCGCGGAACAGGTTGCCGCCGCCGATCACCAGGCCCACCTGAACACCGATACCGACCAATTGGCCGACTTCGAGCGCCATGCGGTCAAGCACCTTGGGGTCGATCCCGAACTCTTCCGAGCCCATCAGGGCCTCGCCGCTGAGCTTGAGTAGAATGCGTTTATAGCGAGCCTGATAACCACTGCCCTGCTGAGCCATTGCGAATCTCTCCTGCGGCGTATGTTCTAAAAAATTCTTGGCGAGCCGTTGTCGGCTTGCGTTCACTCTAGCTGGACGCCATCACAGCGCCATCGGAACACGGCTTTGTAAGCCAGTTCCGAGGAGAAGCCAAATAAAATTAGCCCTCCCATTTGAAAAGAGGCTGCGCGCGTGAGCGGGCAGCCTCTTTCGGGCGACAGTTGAAAACTGTCTTATTGCTTGGCGGCAGCCAGCTGGGCAGCAACTTCTTCAGCGAAGTTGTCGACCGGCTTCTCGATGCCTTCGCCTACCTTGAAGTAGGTGAAGGAAACGATTTCAGCACCGGCTTTCTTGGCCAGTTCGCCGACCTTGATTTCAGGGTTCTTGACGAACGCCTGCTCAACCAGGCTCGCTTCAGCCAGGAACTTGCTGATACGGCCCTTGATCATGTTTTCAACGATGTTCTCTGGCTTGCCGGCGATCTTGTCGGCGTTCAGGCTCAGGAACACGGCTTTTTCACGTTCGATTGCATCGGCGGACACTTCCGAAGGCAGCAGGAACTCAGGGTTGCTGGCCGCTACGTGCATAGCGATGTCTTTGGCCAGCTCAACGGTGCCGCCCTTCAGAACAACGGCTACGCCGATCTTGTTGCCGTGCAGGTAACCACCAACCACGTCACCTTCAACGCGAACCAGGCGACGGATGTTGACGTTCTCGCCAACCTTGCCGACCAGTACCAGGCGATCGGCTTCTTGAGCTTCGATCAGCGGAGCGGCGTCAGTCAGTTTGTCGGCAAACGCTTTTTCAACGCTGGCGGCAACAAATGCCTTGAAGTCGTCCTGCAGAGCAAGGAAGTCGGTCTGGGAGTTCACTTCCAGCAGAACGGCGGATTTGCCGTCTTCTTTCAGAGCGATTGCGCCTTCAGCAGCGACATTGCCTGCTTTCTTGGCAGCCTTGATGGCGCCGGAAGCACGCATGTCGTCGATGGCTTTTTCGATGTCGCCGCCGGCCTTGGTCAAGGCCTTTTTGCAATCCATCATGCCTTCGCCGGTACGCTCACGCAGTTCTTTAACCAACGCTGCAGTAATCTCTGCCATTTCAAAATCCTCTTGGATAGGTTTTCAACCATTCCACCCGATCAAACGGGCGATCAATTCTTCTCGAATCACCCTTGTAGGCCGCTGCACGTTACAGTCGCTAGGTTGCGCTGCCACAAGTGGGCGCCGACAAATGGTTTTCGAGGTGGCAAAAAGGGGGCCAAGCCCCCTTTTTGCTTACTGAGTCAACGCCAGGGCGTCAGTTACTCAGCGGCAGCTACCGGAGCTTCTTCAACGAACTGCTCGGTACCGCCAGCAACGTGGTTGCGACCACGGATTACAGCGTCAGCCATCGAACCCATGTACAGCTGGATAGCGCGGATTGCGTCATCGTTGCCTGGGATGATGTAGTCAACGCCTTCCGGGCTGCTGTTGGTATCGACTACGCCGATAACCGGGATGCCCAGCTTGTTGGCTTCGGTGATCGCGATGCGCTCGTGATCAACGTCGATAACGAACAGTGCGTCAGGCAGACCGCCCATGTCCTTGATACCACCCAGGGAACGATCGAGCTTTTCCAGGTCGCGAGTGCGCATCAGCGCCTCTTTCTTGGTCAGCTTGGCGAAGGTACCGTCTTCGGCTTGCACTTCAAGGTCACGCAGACGCTTGATGGAAGCACGGATGGTTTTGAAGTTGGTCAGCATGCCGCCCAACCAGCGGTGATCGACGTACGGCGAACCGCAACGTGCTGCTTCTTCAGCAACGATCTTGCCGGCGGAACGCTTGGTGCCGACGAACAGAATCTTGTTTTTGCCCTGAGCCAGGCGCTCTACGAAGGTCAGCGCTTCGTTGAACATTGGCAGGGTTTTTTCAAGGTTGATGATGTGGATCTTGTTACGTGCGCCGAAAATGTACTTACCCATTTTCGGGTTCCAGTAACGGGTCTGGTGACCGAAGTGCACACCGGCCTTCAGCATATCGCGCATGTTGACTTGGGACATGATAGTTCCTTAATAAGTCGGGTTTGGCCTCCACGTATCCCAATGACCAACCAGCGGCATCAAGGCCTCCGGCACCCAGGTCATCGTGTCGACACGTGTGTGGATTTAAGCTCTGCGGGGTATCCCCGGAAAGCGGCGCATTTTATACCACAGCATCGGCAAAAACGGAACACGCATTCACGTTTGCCGCGCGTCGCGCTCACGTAAGCCCTTGAATAGAGCCGACCTACCCCTACCTTATAGAGAGAAGCGATCATCAGAGGCTCATGATTTGACGCCATCGTCTGTTAGAATCGCGTTTTTTGTGGCTTGTGCGAATTCTGCAACCTTTTGTCGCACGCCCGTAAACCGAATTGATTTCAGCGTATTGCGCTAGAGAGAGCCCGTATGACCGTGAGTTTGAAAACCGCCGAAGACATCGCCGGCATGCGCATCGCCGGCAAGCTGGCCGCCGACGTGCTGGAAATGATCGCCGAACACGTCAAGCCCGGCGTCACCACCGAAGCCCTGAACCAGATCTGCCACGACTATATAGTCAACGTGCAAGGCGCCATCCCTGCGCCGCTGAACTACAAGGGCTTTCCCAAGTCGATCTGCACCTCGGTCAACCACGTGGTGTGCCACGGGATTCCGGGTGACAAGCCGTTGAAGGATGGCGACACCCTGAACATCGACGTCACCGTGATCAAGGACCGCTACTTCGGCGACACCAGCCGCATGTTCCATGTCGGCACCGTGGCGCCGTGGGCCGAGCGCCTGTCCCAGGTGACCCAGGAATGCATGTACAAAGCCATCGAGATCGTCAAGCCTGGCTGCCGCCTTGGCGATATCGGTGAAGTGATCCAGAAGCACGCCGAAAAGAACGGCTTCTCGGTGGTGCGCGAGTTCTGCGGCCACGGCATTGGCACCGTGTTCCATGAAGAACCGCAGATCCTGCACTACGGCCGCGCCGGCACCGGCATGGAACTCAAGGCCGGCATGACCTTTACCATCGAGCCGATGATCAACCAGGGCAAGGCCGATACCAAGGTGTTGGGCGATGGCTGGACTGCCATCACCAAGGACCGCAAGCTCTCGGCCCAGTGGGAACACACCCTGCTGGTCACCGAAACCGGCTACGAGATCTTCACCCTGCGCGCCGATGACACGATCCCACGCGTATCGGCATAAAGGCCGGACAGGTTTTCCCAACGGTGTAATGACTGACTGACAGATAGAAAGGAAAGCCGATCGATGCCCCAGGTGGATCCAGAACTCTTCGACCGTGGCCAGTTCCAGGCCGAACTGGCCTTGAAGGCAAGCCCCATCGCCGCGTTCAAGAAGGCCATCCGCCAGGCACGCGATGTGCTCGATGCGCGCTTTCGCAGTGGCCGCGACATACGACGGCTGATCGAGGACCGCGCCTGGTTTGTCGACAATATCCTGCAGAAAGCCTGGGAACAGTTCAGTTGGAGCACCGAGGCGGATATCGCCCTGGTGGCGGTCGGCGGCTACGGGCGTGGCGAGCTGCACCCCTACTCCGACATCGACCTGCTGATCCTGCTGGACAGCGCCGATCATGAGATTTTTCGCGATTCCATCGAGCGCTTTCTGACGCTGTTGTGGGACATCGGCCTGGAAGTCGGCCAGAGCGTACGCTCGGTCGAAGAGTGCGCCGAAGAGGCCCGCGCCGACTTGACGGTCGTCACCAACCTGATGGAAAGCCGTACCATCTGTGGCCCCGAGCGCCTGCGCCAGCGCATGCTTGAGGTCACCAGCACCGCGCACATGTGGCCAAGCAAGGAGTTCTTCCTGGCCAAGCACGCCGAGCAAAAGGCGCGGCACCACAAATACAACGACACCGAATACAACCTGGAACCCAACGTCAAAGGTTCGCCGGGCGGGCTGCGCGATATCCAGACGATTTTGTGGGTAGCCCGTCGCCAGTACGGTACCCTGAACCTGCGCGCCCTGGCCGGCGAGGGTTTTCTGGTGGAGAGCGAAAACGCGCTGCTGGCCTCGTCCCAGGAGTTCCTGTGGAAAGTGCGCTACGCCCTGCACATGCTTGCCGGGCGCTCCGAGGACCGCCTGCTGTTCGACCATCAGCGTTCCATCGCCACCCTGCTGGGTTTTGAAGGCGAAGACGCGAAGACCAGCATCGAAAGCTTCATGCAGCAGTATTACCGGGTGGTGATGAGCATTGCACAGCTCAGCGACCTGATCATCCAGCACTTCGAAGAAGTGATCCTGGCGCCCGAAGACGAAGCGCCGCCGCAGCCGATCAACGCACGCTTCCAATTGCATGATGGCTATATCGAGGCGCGCAACGACAACGTGTTCAGCCGCACGCCGTTCGCCATGCTGGAGATCTTCGTGCTGATGGCCCAGCAGCCGGAAATCAAAGGCGTGCGCGCCGACACCATCCGCCTGCTGCGGGAAAACCGTCATCTGATCGACGACGCGTTTCGTCACGACATCCGCAACACCAGCCTGTTTATCGA
Organism: Pseudomonas orientalis; assembly: GCF_001439815.1. Lineage (GTDB taxonomy): Bacteria > Pseudomonadota > Gammaproteobacteria > Pseudomonadales > Pseudomonadaceae > Aquipseudomonas > Aquipseudomonas orientalis. Next base: position 599,870 of record NZ_JYLM01000003.1, read on the forward strand.
ACTGTTCAAGTGCAAGATCGGCATCCACCGCAACCTGCGGCGGATGAACCGCTACGGCATCCTCGGGCGTTACCTGCCGGAGTTCGGCTTTATCGTCGGGCAAATGCAGCATGACCTGTTCCACATCTATACCGTGGACGCCCACACCCTGAACCTGATCAAGCACTTGCGTAAGTTGCAGTACACCCAGGTGTCAGAAAAATTCCCACTGGCCAGCAAGCTCATGGCCAAGCTGCCCAAGCCGGAACTGATTTACCTGGCCGGCCTGTACCATGACATCGGCAAAGGTCGGCATGGCGATCACTCGGAGATCGGCGCGGTCGATGCCGAAGCGTTCTGCCAGCGTCACCAGTTGCCATTGTGGGACAGCCGCCTGATTGTCTGGCTGGTGCAGAATCATCTGGTGATGTCGACCACCGCCCAGCGCAAGGACCTGTCCGACCCGCAAGTCATCCACGATTTCGCGCAGATCGTCGGCGACGAGACCCGCCTCGACTACCTCTACGTGCTCACCGTCTCGGACATCAACGCCACCAACCCCACGCTCTGGAATTCCTGGCGTGCCAGCCTGTTGCGCCAGTTGTACACCGAGACCAAGCGCGCCCTGCGCCGCGGCCTGGAAAACCCGGTGGACCGTGAAGAGCAGATCCGCCGCACCCAAAGCGCGGCCCTGGATATCCTGGTGCGCGGCGGCAACGACCCGGATGACGTCGAGCAACTGTGGTCGCAACTGGGTGACGATTACTTCCTGCGCCACACCGCCGGGGATGTCGCCTGGCACAGTGACGCCATTCTTCAACAGCCGCCCGATGGCGGCCCGCTGGTGCTGATCAAGGAGACTACCCAGCGCGAATTCGAAGGCGGCACGCAGATTTTCATCTACGCGCCCGACCAGCACGACTTCTTCGCCGTGACCGTGGCGGCCATGGACCAGCTCAACCTGAACATCCATGACGCCCGGGTGATCACCTCCAGCAGCCAGTTCACCCTCGACACCTATATTGTGCTCGACACCGATGGCGACTCGATTGGCGATAATCCGGTGCGCGTGAAGAAGATCCGCGAAGGCCTGACCGAAGCCCTGCGCAACCCGGATGATTACCCGACCATCATCCAGCGCCGCGTACCGCGCCAGCTCAAGCACTTTGCCTTTGCGCCCCAGGTGACTATTTCCAACGACGCCCAGCGTCCGGTTACCGTGCTGGAACTCAGCGCGCCGGACCGGCCGGGTTTGCTGGCGCGCATCGGCGGGATTTTCCTGGAGTTCGACCTGTCGCTGCAAAACGCCAAGATCGCGACCCTCGGCGAGCGCGTGGAGGACGTGTTCTTCATCACCGACGCCGACAATCAGCCGCTGTCCGATCCTGAGCTGTGCCGCCGTTTGCAGGCTGCGATCGTGGAGCAATTGAGCGTGACCCAGGAACCGGGCGTCGAACTGACGCGATTGACCCTATGAACACCGGGTTTATGTGGGAGGGAGCTTGCTCCCGATAGCGGCCTGTCAGTTGATCTCTTTTTTTGCTGATCCACCGCTATCGGGGGCAAGCCCCCTCCCACCTTTAGCTCTGCCATGCCTGCAGACCGCATACTTTCCACCGAATTGAACGAGACTTGCGATGAACAACGCCCTGAACCAGCTGCAGCCTTACCCGTTCGAGAAACTGCGCGCCCTGCTCGGCAGCGTCACACCGAACCCGGACAAACGCCCGATTGCGCTGTCCATCGGCGAACCCAAGCACAAATCTCCGGCGTTCGTCGCCGAGGCGCTGAGCAACAACCTCGACCAGATGGCGGTGTACCCGACCACGCTGGGCATCCCCGCACTGCGCGAGGCGATTGGCGCCTGGTGTGAGCGTCGCTTCAACGTCCCTGCAGGCTGGCTGGACCCGGCGCGCAACATCCTGCCGGTCAACGGTACGCGAGAGGCGTTGTTTGCTTTTACCCAGGCCGTGGTCAATCGCGGTGACGACGCGCTGGTGGTGAGCCCGAACCCCTTCTACCAGATCTACGAAGGCGCGGCGTTCCTCGCCGGGGCCAAGCCGCATTACCTGGCGTGCCTGGACACCAATGGCTTCAACCCGGACTTCGATGCCGTGTCGCCGGACATCTGGAAACGTTGCCAGATCCTGTTCCTGTGCTCCCCCGGCAACCCGACCGGCGCGCTGATTCCGCTGGACACTCTGAAAAAGCTGATCGCCCTGGCCGACCAGTACGACTTCGTGATTGCCGCCGACGAATGCTACAGCGAGCTGTACTTCGACGAACAAACCCCGCCGCCGGGCCTGTTGAGCGCCTGCGTCGAACTGGGTCACCAGGACTTCAAGCGTTGCGTGGTGTTCCACAGCCTGTCCAAGCGTTCCAACCTGCCCGGCCTGCGCTCGGGCTTTGTCGCCGGCGACGCCGAGGTTCTCAAGGCTTTCCTGCTTTACCGCACCTACCACGGCTGCGCGATGCCGGTGCAAACCCAGCTGGCCAGCATCGCCGCCTGGCAGGATGAAGCCCATGTATTGGCCAACCGTGATCTGTATCGCGAGAAGTTCGATGCAGTGCTGGCCATCCTCAAGCCCGTGCTGGACGTGCAACATCCGGACGGAGGTTTCTACCTGTGGCCGAATGTGAATGGCGACGACGCCGCCTTTTGCCGCGACCTGTTCGTGGAAGAACATGTGACCGTGGTGCCGGGCTCTTATCTGTCTCGCGAAGTGGACGGTTTCAATCCAGGCGCAGGGCGTGTGCGCCTGGCATTGGTTGCGCCCTTGGCCGAATGCGTCGAAGCGGCGGAGCGGATCCGCGCGTTCATTCAGCGCCACGGTTGAGGTTCAAGCCGCTCCCACGCGGTGGGGGCGGCCGTTACTGATGTATCTTGCAACCCATAAGCGGGATAACTGTTCCACCCACGTTCATCTGGTACAAATGCTCAGGTGAACGACATGCCTCTCACAATCCCAGCCAGTCCCGTCAGTACACTTGCACGCAATCAGGTAAAGGCCTCTGCAAACCATGATGACAAATCCATCATGCACTATGGCTTTCCCGCTTCAAGCCTCAATAGTGGCCCTCACATCCCTCGCAACTTCAAACTGTCTGAGGACGATAAAAAATTCATGCAGTCGCTTTATCCAGAAGATAAAACCCTGTGGGGCAAACTGCTCAATTCAAGCATCCGGGCAATGATCAGCCCCACCACTACTTGACACTTCCCAAATTCGCTTCACTCATATCCAGGTCCGCCAGTACTTCGCGCAGAACATCGTCGCCAATCTGGTGCTGGCGGCTCAAACGGTAGAGTTCCAGGCGCTGCGCGCGTAGCGCCTTGAGCCTCAGCCTGCGCTCCAGCTGATCCATCTGCAGCGCCAGTGCCTGAGCCTCGGCCGAGTCATTGAATACGTCCAACTGATGACGATACTCCGCCATCAGCCGCGCCTTGAGCTCGGTGGCCAATGCAGCCTGAGCGGCGTCCGGCGTCTGGGCTTCGACGGGCTCTTCGACCTCCAGCGCATGGATCGCCGCCACGGCGGTCTTTTTCCAGGCCTCGCGCACTTCGTTTTGGCGCTTTTCATCCGGGCCTTTCTCGACACCACGCAGCAGCAATGGCAGGGCAATACAGGCAGCGACCAGTGACAACAAGATGACTCCGGCAGCAATAAAGATCAGCAGGTCACGCTCGGGAAAATCCTGGCCCGGCGCCAGCAGCAAGGGCACCGACATGACACCCGCCAACGTCACCGCACCGCGTACGCCGCCGACAGTCAACAACCAGCAGGAACGGGCCGTCGGCACCAGGGTCAGCGCACTTTTGCCGCGCAGCCTGCGCAGCAGACCGGACAGCCGCCAGATGCTCTGCACCCAGATAAAGCGTAATACCACCAGCACCAGGAAGATCGCCACCACATCCAGGCAGCGGTAAAACAAAGTAGGCCACAGCGTGGGTTCATGACTGACCACGGCCTTGATGATGTCCGGCAGTTGCAGGCCGAGCAGCAGGAAGATCAAACCGTTGAAGGCAAACTCCAGCAACGACCACACGCTGCGGTTGAGCAGGCGCGTGCTGGTCTGGCGCGGCAACAGGTCGAGCCAGCTTTGCATCATGCCCGCCGCCACCGCCGAGAGAATGCCGGACGCGCCCAGGCGTTCAGCCAGTACGTAGGCGGCAAAGGGCAGCAACAGCATGAACACCACGTGGGTCGCCGGATCATCCCAACCCCGCGCAATCATCCAGGCGCGCAGCCGGCCGACCAGCCAGCTCAACGCCACCCCGATCGCCAGCCCGCCCACCGCCACCAGTACAAACGTCAGGCTGGCATCGGCCAGCGAAAACACTCCGGTCAACGCCGCCGCCAGGGCGAATTTGAAAGTCACCAGGCCCGAAGCGTCATTCATCAAGGCTTCGCCCTGAAGCATATGCATCAATGGCTTGGGCAAACGATTCTGGGAAATGGCTGACACGGCCACGGCGTCCGTGGGCGACAGCACCGCCGCCAGGGCAAAGGCCACGGGCAAGGGAATCGAGGGCAGCAACCAGTGAATGAAGTAACCGGCACCGACCACGGTGAACAGCACCAACCCCACCGCCAATGTCAGGATCGGCCCGCGCAAACGCCACAATTCACGCTTGGGCATGCGCCAGCCATCGGAAAACAGCAACGGCGGCAAGAACAGAAACAGAAACAGCTCCGGGTCCAGCGCCACGTGCAGGCCTAATGTGGGCCAGGCCAGCAAGGCGCCGGCGGCAATCTGCAGCAACGGCAACGGCAGTGGGATGATGCGCCCGACCAGGCGCGAAACGCTGACCAGCATCAGCAGGATCAGTACGGTGTAAGCGGTTTGCATAACGCGGGTTTCCCGGACAATCGACTTGCAATGACACACATCAGGCAACAACTGGCCGTCGAAGTGCCCTATTACCCGGCTATGTTAACTGGCTATGTTACGCGCCAATGCCGCGCTTGCGTTTACACAAAAGTCGCACCTTGCTGACGGGCGGCGCCGAAACGCGCTGGCCGTGGCATAATCCCCGATCTTTCATTTTTCATTGGTCCAGAGGGGGGCAATTCCTTGACTGCTTCAAGCAAAACCTTGCACCTTTTCGGCATCAAAGCCTGCGACACCATGAAAAAGGCGCGCACCTGGCTCGATGAGCACGCGGTGAGCTATGAGTTCCATGATTACAAAACGGCCGGTATCGACCGCGAACACTTGACCCAATGGTGCAACGAGCACGGTTGGCAGGTGGTGTTGAACCGTGCGGGCACGACTTTTCGCAAACTCGAAGACGAACGCAAAGCCGATCTCGATCAGTCGAAAGCCATTGAATTGATGCTCGCACAACCCTCGATGATCAAGCGCCCGGTGCTCGATCTCGGTGACAGAACCCTGATTGGCTTCAAGCCAGATAGTTATTCGGCGGCCCTCAAGTAGGTCAGCCCTTCCATTTTTGTAGAGGTAACAGCATGTCCCATTCCCTGTTCAGCCTGGGCTTCGGCGTCGGCACTCAGAACCGCCAAGGTGCTTGGCTGGAAGTGTTTTACGCACAGCCGCTGCTCAATCCATCGGCTGAAATCGTCACGGCCATTGCACCGATCCTGGGTTATACCGAAGGCAATCAGGCGATCACTTTCACCATCAGCCAGGCGCTGCAGCTGGCCGACGCGCTCAAAAATGTCGATGCCACCCAAGCTGCACTGCTCAATCGACTCGCCGAGAGCCACACACCGCTGGTCGCGACACTGCTGGCCGAAGACGCCGCGCTGACCTCCACGCCTGAGGCCTACCTCAAGCTGCATTTGCTGTCCCATCGCCTGGCCAAGCCCCACGGCTTGAGCCTGGCCGGTGTGTTCCCGCAACTGCCGAACGTGGCCTGGACCAGCCAGGGCGCCATCGATATCAATGAGCTGGCCGAACGCCAGCTGGAAGCGCGCCTGCGGGGCGAGCTGCTGGAAGTGTTCTCGGTGGACAAATTCCCGAAAATGACCGACTACGTGGTGCCCAGCGGTGTGCGTATCGCTGACGCAGCCCGTCTGCGCCTGGGCGCCTATGTCGGCGAAGGCACCACCGTGATGCACGAAGGTTTCGTCAACTTCAACGCCGGTACCGAAGGCCCGGGCATGATCGAAGGCCGCGTATCGGCAGGCGTGTTCGTCGGCAAGGGTTCGGACCTGGGCGGCGGCTGTTCCACCATGGGCACCCTGTCGGGTGGCGGCAACATCGTGATCAAGGTCGGCGAAGGCTGCCTGATCGGCGCCAATGCCGGTATCGGTATCCCGCTGGGCGACCGCAACACCGTGGAGTCCGGCCTGTACGTGACCGCCGGGACCAAGGTTGCGTTGCTGGACGAGAACAACCAACTGGTCAAAGTGGTCAAGGCGCGTGAACTGGCCGGCCAGCCGGACCTGCTGTTCCGCCGCAACTCCGAGACCGGTGCCGTGGAGTGCAAAACCCACAAATCGGCCATCGAACTGAACGAAGCGCTGCACGCTCACAACTAAGCAGCCACTCGATGCCCCCTGGCGAGCCGCACCTTCGCGTGCGGCTCGCTTATACGAGTTTTGAACATCATGCTTGTGCCCTCCCCCTGGCGCGCTGACTTTCCAGCCATCGCCACCCTGCAACGGCAGGACCAGACCTACCTGGACAGCGCCGCCACCACGCAGAAACCCCAAACCCTGTTGGACGCGATCAGTCATTACTACGCCAACGGCGCAGCCAATGTGCACCGTGCCCAGCATTTGCCGGGCGCCCATGCGACCCAGGCGTTTGAAGACAGCCGCAGTAAGGTGGCGCAGTGGTTGAATGCGGGCGACAGCGGGCAGGTAGTGTTTACCCACGGCGCAACCTCGGCGCTGAACCTCCTGGCCTACGGCCTCGAGCACTTATTCAATGCGGGCGATGAGATTGCCATCAGCGCCCTGGAGCACCACGCCAACCTGCTGCCCTGGCAGCAACTGGCCAAGCGTCGCGCACTGACACTGGTGGTATTGCCGCTGACCGATCACGGCGTGATTGACCTTGAGGCCGCCGCCGGACTGATCGGCCCGCGCACGCGACTGTTGGCGGTGAGCCAGTTATCCAACGTACTCGGCACCTGGCAGCCGCTCGACGCCTTGCTGGGGCTGGCCCGCACGCACGGCGCGCTGACGGTGGTCGACGGCGCCCAGGGCATCGTGCATGGACGCCACGACGTGCAGGCCCTGGGCTGCGACTTCTACGTATTTTCCAGCCACAAGCTGTACGGCCCGGACGGTGTCGGCGTGCTATACGGCCGCCACGAAGCCCTGCCTCACCTGCGCCACTGGCAGTTTGGCGGTGAGATGGTGCAACAGGCGGACTACCACAGTGCCAGCTTCCGCCCCGCCCCGCTGGGTCTTGAAGCCGGCACGCCGCCGATTGCCGGTGTGATCGGCCTGGGGGCGACGCTGGATTACCTGGCTTCGCTGGATCAACAGGCGGTGGTCAGCCATGAAGCCGCGCTGCACGACTATTTATTGCGCGGTTTGAAAGCGCGCAACGGCGTGCGCGTATTGGCTGCACCGCAGGTGGCGCTGGCCAGCTTTGTGGTCGAGGGCGTGCATAACGCCGACCTCGCGCACCTGCTGACCGAGCAGGGGATTGCCGTGCGCGCCGGCCATCACTGTGCGATGCCGTTGCTCAAGACGCTGCGGTTGTCGGGGGCGATTCGCGTGTCCCTGGCGCTGTACAACGACTCCGATGATCTGGAGCGCTTCTTTGAAGCGCTGGATCAGGCGCTGGATATGTTGCGATGAGCTTGCCTGAGCAGGCAGCCAGTGCACTTGGGGCGTTTCAAGCCGTAGGCAGTTGGGAGCAGCGTGCGCGCCTGTTGCTGCAATGGGGCGAGCGACTGCCTGCGCTGGCGGAGGCAGACAAGGTCGACGCCAACCTGGTGCACGGCTGCGAAAGCCTGGTGTGGCTGGTCGGCCGCTTGCAGGACGGCCATTGGCAGTTCGCCGCCAGCAGCGATGCGCGGATGATTCGTGGGTTGGTGGCGTTGCTGCTGGCGCGGGTCAATGGGCTGTCGGCCGCTGAGTTGCAGGCGGTTGATCTGCCGGAGTGGTTCAATCAACTGGGCTTGTCGCGCCAGTTATCACCGTCGCGTAGCAATGGCCTGAATGCCGTCTTGCAGCGCATGCGCGAATTAAGCCGTACACACCACTAAATGTGGGAGGGGGCTTGCCCCCGATGCGGTGTGTCAGCCACAGATTTATTGGCTGATCCATCGCTATCGGGGGCAAGCCCCCTCCCACATTTTGATGTGCGCAAGTTAATGAGATTCAGGTGGGCTTGACCCGCTCCGACGGCCTGCGCACCCCGGCTACAATCTTGTCCACCGCCTTGGTCGCCGCCACCATGCCGAACGTCGCCGTGACCATCATCACCGCGCCAAACCCGCCAGCGCAATCGAGCTTGACACCATCGCCAACGAAACTCTTCTGCAAACAAATGCTGCCGTCCGGCTTGGGATAGCGCAGCTGTTCGGTGGAAAACACGCATGGCACGCTGTAATGGCGGGTCACGGTGCGTGAGAATCCATAGTCCCGGCGCAGAGTGGAGCGCACTTTCGAGGCCAGCGGATCATTGAAGGTGCGGTTCAGGTCGCACACCTGGATCAGCGTCGGGTCGATCTGCCCGCCGGCGCCGCCGGTGGTGATGATCTGGATCTTGCGGCGCTTGCACCAGGCAATCAGTGCCGCCTTGGCGTTGACCGCGTCGATGCAGTCGATCACGCAATCGATGTCTGGCGTGATGTATTCGGCCATGGTGTCGCGGGTGACGAAGTCCGCTACCGCATGCACCGTGCAATCCGGGTTGATGCCGCGCAGGCGATCGGCCATCACCTCGACCTTGGGTTTGCCCACGGTGCTGTCCAGTGCATGCAACTGGCGGTTGCTGTTGCTGACGCAAACGTCATCCAGGTCAAACAGCGAAATCTCGCCCACCCCGCAACGGGCCATGGCTTCCGCCGCCCACGAGCCCACGCCGCCGACACCGACGATCGCCACATGGGCCGCCTTCAAGCGTTCCAGGCCTTCAATGCCATACAAACGGGCGACGCCTGCAAACCGCGGATCTTCTGTGCTCATGACCATTACCCTAAAAACCGGCGCGCATTATGGACTACACAGCGACAAGTTCGAAGCGACAAGCTACAAGTAAAGAACTTAGACGGCCTTTCGCTGACTAACGTCCGGCTTTTCTCTGTCCGCTGTACGCTCAGGGAAAGGCCGGTGTAGGATGCGCGCCGGTTGGCGTAGGCCGACACCTCTTTTCGTTCCACACCCTTTGGAACCTGACATAGCCATGGCATCGCGTAAATTTGGACTCAACCTGGTGGTGGTGCTGGCAATTGCCGCGCTGTTCACCGGTTTCTGGGCGTTGATCAACCGCCCGGTCACCGCCCCCAACTGGCCTGAACAGATCTCCGGGTTTTCCTACTCGCCGTTCCAGCAAGGCCAGTACCCACAGAAAGACCAGTATCCGACCGATGAGCAGATGCGTCAGGACCTTGCGATCATGAGCAAGCTGACGGACAACATCCGTACCTATTCGGTCGACGGTACCCTGGGCGACATCCCCAAGCTGGCGGAAGAATTCGGCCTGCGGGTGACGTTGGGGATCTGGATCAGCCCGGACCTTGAGCGCAACGAGCGGGAAATCCAGCGCGCTATCGAGATCGCCAACAGCTCGCGCAGTGTGGTGCGGGTAGTGGTCGGTAACGAGGCGCTGTTCCGCGAGGAAATCACCCCCGAAGCGCTGATTGTGCTGCTGGACCGGGTGCGCGCCGCCGTGAAAGTGCCGGTGACCACCTCCGAGCAATGGCATATCTGGGAAAAGAACCCGCAACTGGCCAAGCACGTCGACCTGATCGCCGCGCACATTCTGCCGTTCTGGGAATTTATTCCGATGGACAAGGCCGGCCAGTACGTACTCGACCGCGCCAGGGATCTGAAGAAGCTGTTCCCGAAAAAACCGTTGCTGCTGTCGGAGGTTGGCTGGCCGAGCAACGGGCGCATGCGCGGTGGCAATGAAACGTCGCCGGCGGACCAGGCGGTTTACCTGCGCACACTGGTTAACAAACTGAACCGCCAGGGCTTCAACTATTTCGTGATCGAAGCGTTCGACCAGCCCTGGAAAGTCAGCGACGAAGGTTCGGCCGGTGCCTACTGGGGCGTGTTCAATGCCGCGCGCCAGCAGAAATTCAACTTTGAAGGCCCGGTGGTCGCAATCCCGCAGTGGCGCGTACTGGCCATCGGCTCGGTGGTGCTGGCCCTGCTCTCCCTGACGTTGTTGATGATCGACGGCTCGGCCCTGCGCCAGCGTGGCCGCACCTTCCTCACGTTCATCGCGTTTCTGTGCGGTTCGGTGCTGGTGTGGATCGGCTACGACTACAGCCAGCAATACAGCACCTGGTTCAGCGTCACCGTCGGTATCCTCCTGGCCCTCGGCGCTCTGGGCGTGTTTATCGTGTTGCTGACCGAAGCCCACGAACTGGCGGAGGCGGTGTGGACCCACAAGCGACGGCGTGAATTCCTGCCGGTCGAGGGTGAATCGGACTACCGCCCCAAAGTGTCGATCCATGTGCCTTGCTACAACGAGCCGCCGGACATGGTCAAACAGACCCTCGATGCCCTCGCGGCACTCGATTACCCGGACTACGAAGTCCTGATCATCGACAACAACACCAAGGACCCGGCGGTGTGGGAGCCGGTGCGCGACTACTGCGAAACCCTGGGTCCGCGCTTCAAGTTCTTCCATGTCGCCCCCCTGGCCGGTTTCAAGGGCGGCGCGCTGAACTACCTGATTCCGCATACCGCCAAGGACGCCGAAGTGATTGCGGTGATCGACTCGGACTACTGCGTGTCACCCAATTGGCTCAAGCACATGGTGCCGCACTTCGCCGACCCGAAAATCGCCGTGGTGCAGTCGCCGCAGGATTACCGCGACCAGAACGAAAGCACCTTCAAGAAGCTCTGCTACGCGGAATACAAAGGCTTTTTCCATATCGGCATGGTCACCCGCAACGACCGTGACGCGATCATCCAGCACGGCACCATGACCATGACCCGTCGCTCGGTGCTCGAAGAACTGGGCTGGGCCGACTGGTGCATCTGTGAAGACGCCGAACTTGGCCTGCGCGTGTTCGAGAAAGGTCTGTCGGCGGCGTATTACCACGACAGCTACGGCAAGGGCCTGATGCCGGATACCTTTATCGACTTCAAGAAACAGCGTTTCCGCTGGGCCTACGGTGCGATCCAGATCATCAAGCGCCACACCGCCAGCCTGCTGCGCGGCAAAGGCACCGAGCTGACCCGTGGCCAGCGCTATCACTTCCTCGCGGGCTGGCTGCCGTGGGTGGCCGATGGCATGAACATCTTCTTCACTGTCGGCGCGCTGCTGTGGTCGGCGGCGATGATCATCGTGCCAACCCGCGTCGATCCGCCGTTGTTGATTTTCGCAATTCCGCCGCTGGCGCTGTTCGTGTTCAAGGTGGGCAAGATCATCTTCCTGTACCGCCGTGCGGTGGGGGTGAATCTCAAAGACGCGTTTTGCGCGGCCCTGGCCGGCCTGGCGCTGTCGCACACCATCGCCAAGGCGGTGCTGTACGGTTTCTTCACCACCAGCATTCCGTTCTTTCGTACACCGAAAAACGCCGACAACCATGGCTTCTGGGTGGCGATTTCCGAAGCCCGCGAAGAAATGTTCATCATGCTGCTGTTGTGGGGTGCGGCACTGGGGATCTACCTGGTGCAAGGCCTGCCGAGCAATGACATGCGCTTCTGGGTAGTGATGCTGCTGGTGCAATCGCTGCCGTATGTGGCCGCGTTGATCATGGCATTCCTGTCGTCGCTGCCCAAACCGGCACCGAAGGCCGAGCCTGTCACGGCAGTGTAAAAACCTGCGTCATGCACTAAACGGCGGCCCTTGGCCGCCGTTTTGCTATAAGATAACGGCCGTTTTACACGCCTTGCACACATCACTGTAGGAGCGAGCTTGCTCGCGAAAATCGTTAACGATGACCCGGGCACCCTGAACGCACGCGGTGCCCTTGCGTTTTTCGCGAGCAAGCTCGCTCCTACAATTAGAACGTCGCTGCCTCGATTTCCGGAGTTTCCCCCATGACGGCCCATGCCGACCTTTCGCCGACCCTTCAACTCGCCATCGACCTGATCCGTCGCCCATCGGTCACGCCGATCGATGCCGATTGTCAGAAGCTGATGATGCAGCGCCTGGGCGATGCCGGTTTTGCGCTCGAGCCGATGCGCATCGAAGATGTGGATAACTTTTGGGCTAGCCATGGCAAACATGACGGCCCGGTGCTGTGCTTCGCCGGGCACACCGACGTGGTGCCCACCGGCCCGGTGCAGGCCTGGCAGAACGACCCGTTCGATGCGCTGATCGACGAACACGGCATGCTCTGCGGGCGTGGCGCGGCGGACATGAAAGGCAGCCTGGCGGCAATGCTGGTGGCGGCGGAGCGTTTTGTCGCCGACTACCCGGACCACAAGGGCTCGGTTGCCTTCCTGATCACCAGCGATGAAGAAGGCCCGGCGCACCACGGCACCAAGGCCGTGGTCGAACGCCTGGCCGCGCGCAAGGAGCGCCTGGACTGGTGCATCGTCGGCGAACCGTCGAGCACCACCCTGGTGGGCGATGTGGTCAAGAACGGCCGTCGCGGTTCCCTCGGCGCCACCTTGACCGTACGCGGCGTCCAGGGCCACGTGGCCTACCCGCACCTGGCGAAGAACCCGATCCACCTGGCCGCGCCGGCCCTGGCAGAACTCGCCGCCGAGCATTGGGATGATGGCAACACCTTCTTCCCGCCGACCAGTTTCCAGATCTCCAACCTCAATTCCGGCACCGGCGCCACCAACGTGATTCCAGGCGACCTGACGGCGGTGTTCAACTTCCGTTTCTCCACCGAATCCACCGTGGAAGATTTGCAGCAGCGGGTGGCGGCGATTCTGGATAAACACGGCCTGGACTGGCACGTGGACTGGGCGCTGTCGGGTCTGCCCTTTCTCACCGAGCCGGGCGCACTGCTCGACGCGGTATCGGCCAGCATCAAGGCGATCACCGGGCGTGAGACCAAGGCGTCCACCAGTGGCGGGACGTCCGACGGACGCTTCATCGCAACCCTGGGCACCCAGGTGGTCGAGCTGGGCCCGGTGAATGCGACGATCCATCAGGTCAACGAGCGCATCCTTGCCAGCGACCTCGATGTACTGACCGAAATCTACTACCAGACCCTGATCAAGTTGCTCGCCTGATGCTTGCCTGCCCCCTTTGCAGCGCCCCGCTCAACCCGGTGGACAACGGCGTGGCCTGCCCCGCCGGGCACCGTTTCGACCGCGCACGCCAGGGCTACCTGAACCTGTTGCCGGTGCAGCACAAGAACAGCCGCGACCCGGGTGACAACCTGGCAATGGTCCAAGCGCGCCGCGACTTCCTCAATGCCGGACACTATGCCCCCGTAGCCAGGCGCCTGGCCGAGCTGGCCGCTGAACGCGCGCCGCAACGCTGGGTGGACATCGGCTGTGGCGAGGGTTACTACACCGCGCAGATCGCCGATGCCTTGCCCGACGCCGACGGCTACGCCCTGGATATTTCCAGGGAAGCGGTCAAGCGCGCATGCAAGCGCAACCCGGCGCTGACCTGGTTGATCGCCAGCATGGCCCGCGTACCGTTGGCCGATGCCAGTTGCCAGTTTCTCGCCAGCGTGTTCAGCCCGTTGGACTGGCAGGAAGCCAAGCGCCTGCTCAGCCCCGGCGGCGGCTTGATGAAGGTCGGGCCCACCAGTGGCCACCTGATGGAACTGCGCGAGCGCCTTTACGACGAAGTGCGCGAATACACCGACGACAAGCACCTGGCCCTGGTGCCGGACGGCATGAGCCTTGCGCACAGCGAAACCCTGGCGTTCACGCTGAGCCTGGCCGCCCCCCGGGACCGCGCCAATCTGCTGGCCATGACCCCTCACGGCTGGCGCGCCAGCGCCGAGCGCCGCAGCCAGGTGATCGAGGCGGCCGAACCGCTGCTGGTCACTGTGTCGATGCGCTACGACTATTTCGTGCTTCAATAAACGACTTTTTTCTTTCCGCGAATGGATTTTCGAATCCCGCAACGAGGAACATCCATGCGCCAACCCGATATCGAGATTTACCTGAAGGACGCCGACGTCGACCACAAGGCCATCGCCGCCTGGCTGGGCGCCGCCCTGGGCCCGTGCACCGAGTGGGTCCAGAGAGGCCAGACCTACAAGTGCAAGGCCGGCCATGTGCCGGTGACCTGGCTGCCTAAAGCCGTCGGCAAGTGGAATAGCCTGTACCTGGAAAGCGACCAGACCCCCTGGGACGACGACATCGCCTGCGCCCGCGCCGCGTTTGCCGCGCTGAACGTTGAAGTGCGCTGCGCGCCGGGAACCTGGGTCGAGGAAGAGGGTGAAGAAAGCGCTGACACCTGGATTCGTATCAGTACAGACGGTGAAGAGCAGATCACCTGGAAAACCGCCTGATCCTGAGCTGCGAACCCAATCAAATGTGGGAGGGGCAAGCCCCCTCCCACATTGGTTCAGTGGTGAACTTACAGCCCCACCACATCCTCCGCCTGCAAGCCCTTCTCTCCCGTCACCACGGCGTACTCCACCTGCTGGCCCTCGGCCAATGAGCGGTGCCCGTCACCGCGAATGGCGCGGTAGTGCACGAACACATCCTTGCCATCTTCACGCTGGATAAAGCCGTAGCCCTTGGCATCGTTGAACCACTTCACACTGCCGGTTTCGCGCGTTGTCATCTGTTCACTCCCACTGGTTTTTATTATTGAGTCACTGGCGTTGAACTGCCGAGTATAAGACAGGTTCAAAAACCATCAACTCAACTTTACATCGCTGCTTTTTTGCCGATTTTCGGTGAATACGGCACACTACCCGCCCGAGCGCCTGCTCGGTTTTTTCCACTTGAAGCAGTTCGCCTATGACCCGCTCCCCGTTTCGCCGTCTGGTGTTTGGCACCTTGCGCCGACTGTTGTACCTCTGGGTTCGCTCGGAGACGATCAACCAGTCGTCCCTAACCCTTAACCTGGACCGCAGCCGGCCGGTGTTCTACGTCCTGCAATCGCCCTCCCTGACCGAATTGGCCGTGGTCGATGCCGAGTGCACCAAGGCCGGCCTGCCGCGACCGGTGCTGCCGGTATCGGTGGGCCCGTTGATGGAACCTGCGGCGTTCTTTTACCTCACGCCGGACCCGGACTGGCTCGGCCGCCAGGACAAGCGCGGCGCGCCGCCCACCCTGACACGCCTGGTCAACACCCTGAGCGAGCATGCCGAAGAGAATGCACAAATCATTCCGGTCAGCGTGTTCTGGGGCCAATCCCCCGACAGTGAGTCCAGCCCCTGGAAGCTGTTGTTCGCCGACAGCTGGGCGGTCACCGGGCGTCTGCGCCGGTTGTTGAGCATCCTGATCCTCGGCCGCAAGACCCGCGTGCAATTCTCCGCGCCCATCAACCTGCGTGAATTGATCGAGCACAATAAAGGGCACGAACGCACCGTGCGAATGGCCCAACGCATCCTGCGTGTGCACTTTCGTAACCTGAAGACCGCCGTGATCGGCCCCGACCTGTCCCACCGCCGCAACCTGGTCAAGGGCCTGGTCAATATGCCGCTGGTGCGCCAGGCCATTGCCGATGAAGCCGAGCGCGAGAACATTTCGCCGGAAAAAGCCAAGGCACTGGCCCTGCGCTACGGCAACGAAATCGCCTCGGACTATACCTACACGGCAATTCGCTTCCTGGAAGTGGTGCTGAGCTGGTTCTGGAACAAGATTTACGACGGCATCAAGGTCAATAACATCGAGGGTGTGCAACAGGTTGCCCAAGGCTATGAGGTGATCTATGTGCCGTGCCACCGCAGCCATATCGACTACCTGCTGCTGTCCTACCTGCTGTTCAAGAACGGCCTGACGCCGCCGCACATTGCCGCCGGCATCAACCTGAACATGCCGGTGATCGGCAGCCTGCTGCGCCGTGGCGGTGCGTTTTTCATGCGCCGCACCTTCAAGGGCAACCCGCTGTACACCTCGGTGTTCAACGAATACCTGCACACCCTGTTCACCAAGGGTTTCCCGGTGGAGTACTTCGTCGAAGGCGGGCGCTCGCGCACCGGTCGCATGCTGCAGCCGAAAACCGGGATGCTGGCGATTACCCTGCGCAGTTTCCTGCGCTCTTCGCGCATGCCCATCGTGTTCGTGCCGGTGTATATCGGCTACGAACGCGTGCTCGAAGGCCGCACCTATCTCGGTGAACTGCGCGGTGCGAGCAAGAAGAAAGAGTCGATCTTCGATATTTTCAAAGTGGTGGGCGCGCTCAAGCAGCGCTTCGGCCAGGTCGCGGTCAACTTCGGCGAGCCGATCAAGCTGGCGGAATTCCTCGACGCTGAGCAACCGGACTGGCGCTCCCAGGAACTGGGCCCGAACTACAAGCCGGCGTGGCTGAATGAAACCACCCACCGCCTCAGCGAAAAGGTGGCCCGCCACCTCAACGAAGCCGCCGCGGTGAACCCGGTGAACCTGGTGGCGTTGGCGCTGCTGTCGACCACACGCCTGGCCCTGGATGAACAAGCCATGGCGCGTCAGTTGGACCTGTACCTGGCGCTGCTGCGCCGCGTGCCCTATTCGCCCCACACCACCCTGCCGGAAGGCGATGGCCTGGCGCTGATCAAGCACGTCAAGGACATGGACCTGCTGTCGGAACAAAGCGATGCTCTGGGCAAAATTGTCTATCTGGATGAGCAGAATGCCGTCCTGATGACCTATTACCGTAACAACGTGCTGCACATCTTCGCCCTGCCGGCGCTGCTGGCGAGCTTCTTCCAGAGCAGTTCACGGATGAGCCGCGAGCAGATCCTGCGCTACACCCAGGCACTGTATCCGTACCTGCAATCGGAGCTGTTTATCCGCTGGTCCTTGGAGGAGCTGGATGCGGTGGTTGACCAGTGGCTGGAAGCGTTCGTGGAACAGGGCCTGCTGCGTTTTGAAAACAATGTGTACCTGCGCCCGGCGCCGAGCTCGCGACATTTTGTGCTGCTGACGCTGCTGTCCAAGAGCATCGCCCAGACCCTGCAACGCTTCTATATGGCAATCTCGCTGCTGCTCAACAGCGGCCAGAACAGCATCAGCGCCGAAGAGCTGGAGGACCTGTGCACGATCATGGCCCAGCGCCTGTCGATCCTGCATGGCCTCAATGCCCCGGAATTCTTCGACAAGAGCCTTTTCCGACATTTCATCCAGACCTTGCTGGAGCAAGATGTGCTGCGCCGCGATGAAGCCGGCAAGCTGAGCTATCGCGACCTGCTCGGTGAGCTGGCGGAAGGCGCGGCCAAACGTGTACTGCCGGCGGAGATTCGCCTGTCGATTCGCCAGGTGGCGCTGCATCGCAGTGATGATGTTCAGCAACCCGATAAGGTTAAAGAGAACTGAGCGAGATCAGAACGATGTTGGCAATGCCTGATAAAAGGGCTTGCCGACATCAACACTTTAGTTAATAAAGTACATATTTACCGTCCTCGAAACCAACTAACCGCTCTGCACAATCAACTACTCGGCCCATCCGTAGTCCATTACTTAAAAAGCGGGCCGAAACTTCCACACCTCCAGGTCACCCATAATAGTTAAGCTAAGATGACGTTGGCGACTTTCACGCCTGCCATCCGAGTCAACAATCATGAACACTACAACGCAAACTTCCAATAGCAAAAGACTTGTCCTAGAATTTTCCTATCCTGAAAATTCCATACACTGGCCTGGCGCCGTAGTACAAGTCGCGCTGAGAAAGCGCACACGAACCGGGGCACCCTACAAGTTATGCGCGAGCTGGCGTACAACGGGCATCACTCGGGGGCTGAAACAGCTGACGTTCAAAATTGACAAACCTGCTACTTTTATCTCTCGCTACCGAGTTGATGTCAGTATTACACAATTGGGTAAGTCACAGATTCTGCCCTCAACTTTCCACGACTTCCAAGTTCATTCGAATCAATGGCGCGTTGCCGACTCCATAAAACAGGTCATCTCATTGAATCCTTTGTTTCACTGTCGGCTACCACAGCCCGAGATTATGCCCGGCGTCGATATCGAATCACTGCGGCATGTAGAGGCCAATTACAAAATCATGAAAATACATGAAGAGGACGACGAAAGCCCGCCGCAGATATTAGCCGAACTGACCACGCCTTATTATTTCGCACCTGAGTTCATTCGGTTCGACTCTCGCCAGATCGATCAGAACGCACGCTATGAACTGATATTGACCATGGCGGATCGAAACGACGGCGCGCCCAGTGTTGTAGGTAGAAGGCCGTTGTGGCTGCTCATATCGGACTACATCCTCAAAGATGAGGAATATACCTACGAAAGCTTCACTCAAAACGAAGCTGAACAGGTGTGACTTTTGAATTTACAGCCCCCACCTCAGCCTGAATTTTCGTAGGATGGGCGAGTGTGCCGAGATCCCTTCGGCACTCTCGAAGGAGACCCCCTATGAAAAGGCTGTTTTTAATTGCCTTGGCCGCAACGCTCGGAGCCTGCCAATCCATGTCCCCCGCCCCAAAGGCCAGCCTCGACGGTGAAGTGTTCTACCTGCAACGCATCGCGTTGCCGCCTGCCGCCACCTTGAGCGTCAGCCTGCAAGACGTGTCCTTGATGGACGCCCCGGCCGTGGTCCTGGCCGAACAGAAAGGCCCGATCAAGGGTCAGGTGCCGCTGGCGTTTCACCTGAGCTATGACCCGGCACAGGTCAAGCCTGGCCACAGCTACTCGGTCAGCGCTCGCATCGAAGTGGATGGCAAGCTACTGTTCACCACCACGCAACGGCACGCGGTACAGCTCAATGACCAGGACCCACAGCCACTGCGCGTGCGTGTCGACGCGGTAGCCCACTGAATTCAACCCTAAGGAAGCGCTCATGCTCCGTAACCCTCTTCGCCTCACTGCCCTGTTTGCCGGACTGCTGCTGGGCGCCAATGCCATGGCGCTGGACCTTGGCAGCCTGTCCCAGAGCGACGCCAGCGGCGGCCTGAAGGATGCCTTGACCCAAGGCGCGCAAATCGCTGTGAAACAACTGGGCACGCCCGGCGGTTTCAGCAATAACCCCGACGTGAAGATCGGCCTGCCGGGCAAGCTGGGCAAGGTCGCCGACAAGCTGAAGATGTTCGGTATGGGTGATCAGGTCACCCAGCTGGAAACCAGCATGAACAAAGCTGCGGAAACCGCCGTCACCCAGGCTCAGCCGATTCTGGTCAATGCCGTGAAAAACATGAGCGTGACCGATGCCAAAGGCATCCTCAGCGGGGGTCAGGATTCAGCCACCCAGTACCTGAACAAGAGCAGTCGCGAACAAATCCGCGCCAAGTTCCTGCCCATCGTCAAGGCCGCAACCGACAAGGTGGGTGTGGCCCAGCAATACAACGCGCTGGCCGGCAAAGCGGCGGCGTTTGGTGCCGTGGATTCCAAAAGCGCCAATGTCGAAAACTACGTGACCGAACAGGCGCTGGACGGCTTGTTCAAGATGATCGCGCAGCAGGAAGAAACGATTCGCAAGAATCCGGCAGCTGCCGCCACCAGCCTTGCCAAGAAAGTGTTTGGCGCCCTGTAAATACCGCTGTGCACCCGAGCAGGTGGGAAAGATCACCTGCCCGGGCGCCCTTACTGCACCGTCAAAACAGCTTGCCGGCCAGCCCGCCGAACATTATCGCGCCCAGCGGCATCACGCTTACGCCGAACTTGATGGTATTGCTACGGCCATCGCAGTCGGGCTTGGGTTTGCATTTGTCGTTGCAGTCATCTGCTGGTGGCTTGGGTTTTGCGCAGTTCCAGCCGCCGCCGATGCTGCCGAAGCCGCTGTTAACGGAAACGGTCAACGATTTACCGATGAATAATCCCATTGGATACTCCTTGAATCATCAGATTTGAGATCCGGCCCGCCAGCGTGAAGTCCGTCGGACCGAATACCTGTATTCAGGTAGTCCATGAGTGGCGAAACCTTAAGAAACGTTCCTCCCCATAACCACTGTCATTGCTGTCTGACCTTGAACCACGCCGCGTAAAGCGCCGGCAGAAACAGCAGCGTCAGCGCCGTCGCCACAATCAGCCCGCCCATGATTGCAACCGCCATCGGCCCGAAGAACACACTGCGCGACAAGGGAATCATCGCCAGCACCGCCGCGAGTGCCGTCAGAACGATCGGGCGGAAACGGCGGACGGTGGCTTCAATGATCGCCTGCCACGGCGTCAGCCCCGCCTTGATGTCCTGTTCGATCTGGTCGACCAATATCACCGAGTTGCGCATGATCATCCCCGACAGCGCGATGGTGCCGAGCATGGCCACGAAACCAAACGGTTGGCGAAACACCAGCAGGAACAGCGTGACGCCGATCAAGCCCAAGGGCGCGGTCAGAAACACCATCGCCGTACGTGAGAAGCTGCGCAGTTGCAGCATCAGCAGCGTCAGCACCACCACGATGAACAACGGCACGCCGGCCTTCACCGAGTTCTGTCCGCGCGCCGAGTCTTCAACCGTGCCACCGACCTCCAGCAAATAGCCGTCAGGCAACTCGCCACGCACACCTTCCAGGTTCGGCAGGATCTGCTGAACCAGGGTCGCGGGTTGTTCCTTGCCGTAGATATCGGCACGCACGGTTACCGTCGGCAGGCGGTTGCGGTGCCAGATGATGCCCTCTTCAAAGCCATACTCGAGGGTTGCAACCTGCGACAAGGCCACACTTCTACCGTTGTCGGTCGGTACCGCCAGGCTTGGCAGCCGCGACAGCTCGGTGCGTTCGTGTACGGTGCCGCGCAGAAGAATCTCGATCAACTCGTTGTCCTCCCGGTACTGGCTGACGGTGGAGCCGGTCAGGGAGCTTTGCAGGAATTTCGACAGGTTGGCGGTGCTCACGCCAAGCGCCCGGGCGCGGTCCTGGTCGATATTCAGGTAGACGATTTTGCTCGGCTCTTCCCAGTCCAGGTGCACATTGACCACGTGGGCATTTTCGCGAACCCTGGCCGCGACTTTCCGCGCCAAGGCGCGGACCTCCTCAATGTGCTCACCGGTCACGCGAAACTGCACCGGATAGCCCACGGGCGGGCCATTCTCCAGGCGGGTAACGCGCGAACGCAGGTCGGGAAACTGCTCATCAAGGGTTGCGATCAACCAGGTACGCAGGCTTTCGCGCTCTTCGATGGTGTGTGCCAACACCACGAATTGCGCGAAGCTGGCAGCCGGCAGTTGCTGGTCGAGCGGCAGGTAGAAACGCGGCGAACCGGTGCCCACGTAGGCCACGTAGTTGTCGATGCCGGCGTGTGCCTTGAGCAAGGTCTCGAGGCGTTTGACCTGGTCGGCGGTGTTGCTCAGGGACGCGCCTTCGGCCAGCTTCAGGTCGACCATCAGCTCCAGGCGACCCGAGGCAGGAAAGAACTGTTGCGGCACGAAACGAAACAGCCCGACCGAGCCGATAAACAGCAACAGGGTCAGCACGATCACTGTCTTGCGCCGACGCACGCACCACTGCACCACACGCCTTACCCGCTGATAAAACGGTGTGCCGTAGGGATCCGGCCCATCAGGGCCGTGTTTGGCGGCATGAATCTTCGCCAGGTCCGGCAGCAGCTTTGCGCCCAGATACGGCACAAACACCACCGCAGCGACCCATGAGGCCAGCAATGCAATGGTCACCACCTGGAAGATCGATCGGGTGTACTCACCCGTGCTCGATTGCGCGGTGGCAATCGGCAAAAAGCCCGCAGCGGTAATCAACGTACCGGTCAGCATGGGGAATGCGGTGCTGGTCCAGGCGAAACTCGCGGCTTTGAGCCGGTCGTAGCCCTGCTCCATTTTGATCGCCATCATTTCCACGGCGATGATCGCGTCATCCACCAGCAGGCCCAAGGCCAATACCAGCGCGCCCAGGGAGATTTTGTGCAGGCCGATGCCGAGGTAATACATGGTGGCGAAGGTCATCGCCAGCACCAACGGAATCGCCAGGGCCACCACCATGCCGGTGCGTACGCCCAGGGAAAAGAAGCTCACCAGCAACACGATGGCCAAGGCTTCAGCCAGCACCTGGACGAATTCCCCGACACTGGTCTTTACTGCCGCAGGCTGGTCCGAGACCTTGCGCAACTCCATGCCCGCCGGAAGGTTCTTCTGCAAGCGTGCGAATTCATGCTCCAGGGCCTTGCCCAGCACCAGAATGTCGCCACCCTCACGCATGGCCACGGCCAGGCCGATGGCGTCGGCGCCCATGTAACGCATGCGCGGTGCCGGCGGGTCGTTGAAACCACGGTGGATATCGGCCACATCGCCAATCCGGAAAGTTCGGTCGCCCACCCGAATCGGGAAGTTGCGGATCTCTTCCACGCTCTTGAAGTTGCCCGACACCCGCAATTGCACCCGTTCGCTGGGGGTTTCAAAGAAGCCGGCGGTCGACACCGCGTTCTGCTCTTGCAAGGCCTGCTGTACAGCGGCCAATGGCAGGCCGAGGGTCGCGAGCTTGAGGTTGGACAGCTCGATCCAGATCTTCTCGTCCTGCAGGCCAAGCAGCTCGACCTTGCCCACGTCCGGCACCCGTTGCAGCTGAATCTGGATACGGTCGGCGTAGTCCTTGAGCACGGCGTAGTCGAAACCGTCACCGGTCAAGGCGTAGATATTGCCGAACGTGGTGCCGAACTCATCGTTGAAAAATGGGCCCTGGATATCCGGTGGCAAGGTCTGACGGATATCGCTGATTTTCTTGCGTACCTGGTACCACAGCTCGGGGATCTGCGCCGAGTGCATGGCGTCGCGCGCGATGAAGGTAACCTGGGACTCTCCGGGCCGCGAGAACGAGACGATGCGCTCGTATTCGCCGGTCTCCATCAGTTTTTTCTCGATGCGCTCGGTGACCTGGCGCGAGACTTCCTGGGCGGTTGCCCCCGGCCAGTTGGTCTTGATCACCATGGCCTTGAAGGTGAAGGGAGGGTCTTCGCTTTGCCCCAGCTTGGTGTAGGACAAGGTGCCGACGACCGCCAGCAGGATCATCAGGAACAGTACGATCTGGCGATTACGCAACGCCCACTCGGAAAGATTGAAACCCATCGGGGACTACTCCTTGGCCGCCAGATTCACCACACGGTTGTCGCGATCCACCGGACGCACCTGCTGGCCCTCATGGAGCACATGCACACCCGCCGCAATCACCCAGTCGGTGGGCGCCAGGCCTTCGAGTATCGGCACGCTCTTCTCGCCAAACGCGCCGATGCGCACAGGTGTGCGCTTGAGGGTGTTGTCCGGCGCCACACGCCAGACGTAGGACGCGCCGTTCTCCGCGCTGAGGGCGGACAGCGGCACCGACAGGGGAATCACACCGTCGGCCTGTATGAATACCCGGGCACTCTGACCGAGTTCGGCCGCAACCTTGCCGCCCGTGAACGCAACCCGCGCAGCGAAGGTGCGCGACTTCGGATCGGCGGCGGGCGACAGCTCGCGAATGCGTCCGGAAAAGCGTTGATCCGGCTGGCTCCACAGCTCAACCGACACCGGCTGGCCGACTTTGAAACGGCCGAAGCCTTGCTCAGGCAGGCTGATCAGTACTTCACGCTCGCCATCGGTGGCCAGGGTGAACAGGGTCTGGCCGGCGGAGACGACCTGGCCCACTTCAACGGCACGCCTGGCGACGACACCGTCCTGGGGCGCACGCAGCACGGCATACCCGGCCTGGTTGCTGGACACGTCGAACTCAGCCTTGATCTGCTTGAGGCGTGCAACACCGGCTCGATAAAGATTTTCGGAATTGTCGTACTGGGATCGGCTGACCATCTGACGGTCCATCAGGGTCTTATAGCGATCACGCTCGGCGCGCACCAGACTCAGGTTGGCCTCGGCGGCGGCCACCTGAGCACGGGTGGCTTCCAGTTGCAGGCGTACATCCTGAGGGTCGAGCTCCGCCAGTGGCTGGTTGGCCTTGACCCGCTCGCCCTCCTCCACCAGGCGCTTGCTGACTTTGCCACCGATGCGGAAAGCCAGGTCCGGTTCATAGCGGGCGCGCACTTCACCGGGATAGCTGTCCAACGCCTGCGCCGAGGGCTGGGGTTGCACTACCATGGCCGGACGGGGGGCGGTTGGTGCCGCTTCTTCATGGCCGCAGGCGGCTAAGAGGAAGAGCAGGCTGACAGGCAAGGCAAAGGGCAGGAAAGTGCTGCGCATGCTGTGGGACCTTTCGCAAATGAAGCTTGGAATAATTATACTGGCCGGTATGTTATTAATACCAAACTCGCCAGTCCAGTATTAAAGGTGAAAATGTCCGACAATCCTGTAAACACCAACAGTCCCGGGCGCCCCAAGGACATGGCAAAACGCCAGTCCATCCTTGATGCGGCGAAATCGCTGTTCTTGGACAAGGGTTACGCGAACACCAGCATGGACGCCGTCGCCCTGGCAGCCGGCGTATCGAAACTCACCGTCTATAGCCACTTCACCGACAAGGAGACCCTGTTCACCGCAGCGGTGGTGGCCAAGTGTGAAGAGCAATTGCCGGTGATGTACTTCGAGCTGCCTGCGGGCATGCCTGTAGAGACCGTGTTGCTGAACATCGCACGGGGCTTCCATCGGCTGATCAACAGCGAGGAGTCGGTGAACCTGCATCGCTTGATGATGACCACCGGCAATCAGGACGTGAAACTCTCACAGATCTTCTTTGAAGCCGGCCCCATGCGCATGCTGCAAGGCATGGAGCGCCTGCTTGGCAAGATTGACCAGAGCGGCGCGCTGAGCATCGACAAACCCTTCAAGGCCGCAGAGCACTTCTTTTGCCTGCTCAAGGGCACGGCGAACTTCCGTTTGCTGTATGGCTGCGGCGGGCAACTGAGCGAAGAAGCTGCCGAAGAGCATGTTCGGGAGGTAGTGGGGTTGTTTATGCGGGCGTATGGGGCATAGGTATCTACACAGCTTTGATATGACACCGACATGTGGCGAGGGAGCTAGCTCCCATCGCTGCCTCAGAGCCGACCGGGATTTTGGTGCCGATCCCGGTCCAAATGTGGGAGGGGGCTTGCCCCCGATGGCGGCCTCCGGGCCGACCAGGATGCTGGATTGGACCGAGTACATATCCGTTTCTTCGGTAACGGCCACTTAGGGTTCCGCTTTTACAGCGGCTCACTTTTGAAAAGCCGGAATGCCGGCCCAGTCAAAAGTAAGCAAAACGCTCTTGCCCCACCACTCGGCACCTCGCTTGGGCTCGGTGTGCCCGAACGCAGGCTTGAATCCGTGGGTAACCCGGCAGGACGCCGGGTTAGCCGCACTGGGCCATGGATGGCCCATTGCGGCGGCCCACGGATTCAAGCCTGCGTTCGGCCAGCGTGGTTTAACGGGGCGCCTGAGATCAAAAGCAGATCAAGATCAAGATCAAGAGCGGCTCGCTTCGCATCGTGGTTACGGTTGGGCGCTGCTGAGTTGTGATACCTGCAAGGTGCAAGTAAAAGGCACCTTAGCTTGAAATTTAAACCTTGAGCGCTTTCTTGGGATAAATGTCATAACGGCTGGATTTGCCCTCCAGCGCATGGCTCGGTTTAGGCCCGTCAATACACGGCGCCTTGCGCGGGCGCTTGACCACTACGCGATGGCTGGCCAGGGCCAGGGCCGCGGCGAGCAACGCCGGTGCATCCAGGTCATCACCGACCAGTGGCCGGAACAGACGCATTTCCTTTTTCACCAGGGCGGTTTTCTCGCGATGCGGGAACATTGGGTCCAGGTAGATCACCTGCGGCGGCTCGCCCTGCCAATTGAGCATCACGTCGATGGAGTTGCCCTTGAGCAGCTTCATGCGCGCCACGATCGGCGCCACGTCAAAATCCTGCGCAGCGCGCGCCAGGCCGTCTTCAAGCAGGGCACCGATCAACGGCTGGCGCTCGATCAGGCTCATCTCACAGCCCAGGCTCGCGAGCACGAACGCATCCTTGCCCAAGCCCGCCGTGGCGTCCAGCACACGCGGACGCACGCCTTGGGCAACGCCCACGGCCTTGGCGATCATCTGTCCGCTGCCACCGCCATATAAGCGCCGGTGCGCCGCGCCGCCCTCGACAAAGTCGACCCGCACCGGGCCCGGCGCGTCGGGCCCGAGCTGTTGCAGCTGCAGGCCTTGTTCCCCGAACTGGAGGGAAAAGTCCGCAGCTTCGAGTTGCACAGGCAAGCCCAGCAGCGCAGCCCACTGCTCGGCGCGGGCCTGGAATTGCTCGGCCAAGGCCTCGACCCGAATGCGGCTGGCCGCTGGTTGTTCGCTCATCAATCGCTACGCTCGAAAATATTAAGGATCGGCCAATACCGGCCGATAAAAACAACAGTCAGGTATTTTGCCAGAGCTGAGCGTCGACCGAGAAAAATGTCAGACATTCTTCCCCTAACTATCGGTGTACTGCCGACCCACAACCACTACGGCCTGCGCAATACTCAAGCGCTGGCCGGGGTGAGCCATGTGTGGCAGGACTTCTTCGCCCGTGCCCTGGCCGAACAGCTCGGCGGCGCGCCGGGTGCGCTTGCCGCCACGGCGCCTGCACCACAGGATCCGGCGGTGGAACCCAGTGAAGGTGCCGACCTGCTGGCGCAGATCCTCACCCAGCGTGAATGCGACGTGAAAGACACCGAGATCGCCCCGCCTGAACCGCTGTTCCTGCCGATTGCCGAATTCGAGACCGATCTGCTGCCGCCCGCGCCCGCGCCGTTCCCTGACGAAGAGATCATCGCCCAGCAACGCCAGCAGCATTTCGAAAGCGGCTGGGTACGACCAATTGTCCTGAATGCGGGCCAACCCGTCGCCGAATCCGGCCCGGCGCCGCAACCGCGCCCGTTGCATCTGCCGATTGCCGAGTTCGAGCTGGACTTGCTGCCGCCGGCCGCGACCCCGTTCACCGCACAGGACCTGATCGAACAACAGAAAGCGCTGGATTTTGACTACCACTGGGCACGCCCGTTGATCGTCAACAACCTGCGCCTGGCCGCCTGACGCCTAGCGACACACCCACCAGCGCCCCATATCCAGGTGAAAATGGTTACGGTGTGCGGCGTTGTAGTCAGGGCTCAACACCCCGTTGAAAGCGTTACACGCACTGTCACGCACCTGACGCAAAAACCGTGCGTCAGCACCGTCCCCTGGCCACCCCTTGAGCACACTGATAGGGCGACCATCCGCCAGGCGAAACCCGGCGATATCCAGGGCATTGGCCGACGCGTGCTGACTGAGCTGGCCTTCGGCGCGGTTGTAGATAGTGCGACAGGCAAAACTGCCAAGATGATCGACTCGCGTTACCGCCTGGCCATAGATCGCCTGAGCGGCCGGCTGCACACTGTGGCGCTCGAACAACGCAAAGGCGACCGCCAACGGGCAACTGGCCAGAAAGCTGCTGCTCAAGCCCACCTCTGCGCCCTGCACCCGCAACGTGTTGCGTAACGGGCACGCGGCGTCGGGGCGTGAGTCCGCCTGACGGGTCACCCGCAAACCCGAGGTTTTCAGTACTTGATCGCACAGCACGGGGTCATCCTGCAGCCGCGCCAACTTGTAGCGCGTCAACAGGTTCGGACTGGCGCGCACATCCAGCGGCGCCCATGGGTTCCACTCATCCGGCATCCAGCCCCGCCATACGCCCACGGAGACAGCGCCGCCGAGCACCAGCAACGCGCCCATCCACCTGATCGACCGCATGGCTCAGCCCTTGAAGAATCGATTGGCCTGCTCGAACGGCATCTTGCGCTCGGTAAAGGTGAAGGTGCCCAACCCGTAGACCTCCTGCGCCGCCCGATAGAACTCGCCATAGGCCGCCAGGGCCAGGGCCGAGCCCAGGCTGATGCGACGCACGCCCAGTTCGTTCAACTGCGCGACACTGAGGTTCAAGCCACCGGACATCAACACATTCACCGGCTTGGGCGCGACGGCCTTGACCACCGCCAGCACCTCTTCGGCACTGCGCAGACCCGGCGCATACAGCACATCGGCGCCCGCTTCGGCATAGGCTTGCAGGCGACGAATGGTGTCGGGCAAATCCAGGCGGCCATGCAGGAGGTTTTCTGCGCGCGCCGTCAGCGTAAAGGGAAATGCCAGGCTGCGGGCAGCGGCAACGGCAGCCTCAACGCGCTCGACAGCCAGGTCGAAGGGGTAGATAGGGTCGGCGGCAACGCCCGTGGCGTCTTCGATGGAGCCACCGACGATACCGCTGGCGGCGGCTCGCAGGATGGTTTGGGCACAGCCTTCAGGGGTATCGCTGAAGCCATTTTCCAAATCAGCGGCCACCGGCAGCGCAGTCGCCCGGACGATGCTGCCGGCATTGCCCAGGGTGTCTTCCAGCGACAGCGCGCCTTCGGCATCCGGCCGCCCCAGGCTGAACGCAAAGCCCGCGCTGGTGGTGGCCAACGCTTCGAAGCCAAGGCTGGCAAGCATAATGGCGGAACCGGCATCCCACGGATTGGGCATGACAAAGGCACGATCGCGCTCATGCAAGGCTTTGAAGGCTTCGGCGCGAAGGGTTTGGGCATCCATGACGGGCTCCTGGCGGGGAAAAGGAGCCTTAGAGTAACCCCAGTTGCTGCGCGACGGGTTCTCGATGCAAGGTCGGCAGCGGCGCGAGGCCTGGCAAACGTGCCATCAACTGGCCATGGAAACGCAAGGCCAGTTGTGCGGCGAGGCGGTTGTCCGAGGTGTGCAGGAACATGTAGGGGGTGCGCCCCTCTTCGATCCAACCGGCGATCTTTTCGACCCAGGGCAGCAGGAACGGGTCGTTGGCTTCAAGCTCGGGATGCCCGATAAAGCGCACCTGGGGAAACAGGGTCAACGCCGCCGGGCGCGGAGGCACCCTGGGCTTTTTCGATTGGGCATGCAGCACCGCCGCCGAGGTGGAGGTGCAACTGAACAGCGCGCGCGGATCAAGGCATACGCGCTCGACGCCGCGGTCACGCAACAGGCGGTTGAGCATGCGCTCGGCCTCGCCTTTGGCGAAGAACTCATCGTGACGCACTTCAACGGCCAGTGGACGGTCAATGCCATCCAGGAAGCCGGCCAGCTCACCGAGGCGTTGCGGGGTAAAACCCTTCGACAGTTGCAGCCACAGGGGCGACACACGCTCGCCCAGAGGGCTCATCAAGCCGATAAAACTTTCCGCCGCCGGTAGTTGCTCGCGCAAGTCGCCGGCATGGCTGATATCACCCGGGAATTTGGCGGTGAAGCGAAAGTCATCGGGCATGATGTCGGCCCAGCGCTGCACGGACGCGGCCGAGGGTCGAGCATAGAAAGTGGTGTTGCCTTCAACGGCGTTGAAGACCTGGGAATAGAGGCCGAGGTAATCGTTGGAGCGTGCATCGGCGGGGTACAGGTACTCGCGCCAGGCGTTTTCACTCCAGGACGGGCAGCCGATGTAGTAAGGCAGGCGCATCAGATGTGGATATCGAGACCCAGCACTTCCATATCCCATTCGACAAAGCCGGCGGTGGTCAGGTAGCTGGCCAGGGCGTTGGCAACGCTTTTGCTCATGGAGCGGGGGAAGACCATGTCTTGCTGACGGGCAGGAAGGCCACTGATGCGGGCTTGAGTGCCGGCCTGCGCTTCGGATTGGACTTCAATGAAATCCGGCGAATCCTCGACCGAATCGTCCACCGTGGCGCTCGCCTTGCGCGGCTTACGCTTGATCGGGTACGACTGTGAGGAAAAGCCATCAATACGCATGGGCGCGAACTCGCTATCAGTAATGGCATTTTAGTGGCGCTATCCGTAACGCGCAAATGCTCTGGTGATAACTAGAACACATAATTGGTAAAAGGTTTAAAAACCGGTGCAAATTCTGACGATTGGCGACATTTGCCTCAAAATGCCATCATTTTTGGCCTCAAATAATTCCGCGTTCCGCCTTGGTTTGCGCAACCTTATCGCGCAAGTAAACCGGCGCCGCCTGATCAGCGGGAATCGCCTCGCCACGCTCGAATGCAAAGCGCGCCAAGGTCAGCAAATCCTCTGCATGGGGCAGCATCGTGGCGTCCTGGCCGGCCAGCTGGACGCCGATCCGCTCGCCATAGCCCCAGCCGGTGCCGGCGCCGAACCAATCACCGCTGGCGTCCTCGGGCAGTGCAGATGATTCCGGCGCCTGCACCGCTTCCACGCCCACCAGGCGCATCTCGCCCGCCGTCTCGCGGTAGCAGCCCCAATAGACTTCGTCCATGCGCGCATCAATCGCCGCCGCCACTTGCGAGGCGCCATGTTCACGCAGCGCACGTTGGGCCAGCACCGCGAGGTTGGAGACCGGCAATACCGGACGCTCCAGCGCAAACGCCAGACCCTGCACCACGCCAATCGCTATGCGCACGCCGGTAAACGCGCCGGGGCCACGGCCGAACGCGATGGCATCCACGGCCGCCAGGCTGGTGCCGGCGTCTTCCAGCAGTTGCTTGATCATCGGCAACAGCTTCTGCGCGTGCAGGCGCGGGATCACCTCGTAGTGGCTCGTTACTTTGCCATCGTGCAGCAAGGCAACGGAGCAAGCTTCAGTCGCGGTGTCCAGGGCCAGCAGGGTGCTCATGGGTGTGGGTGTCCAAGTCGAAATAAAGTGCGCCAGTATAAACAACAACGGCCCGCAAGCGGGCCGTTGTCAGTGCAGCCGATCAACGCATCAGCTCAGTGCTTGCAGCACCTTGGCAGTAATCGCCTCCACGGAGCCGACGCCAGGGATATGGCTGTATTTCGGCTTGCCGTGCGCAGCGGACAGCTTCTGGTAGAAGTCCACCAGCGGCTTGGTCTGGGAATGGTAGACCGACAGGCGATGACGCACGGTTTCTTCGGTATCGTCCTTGCGCTGCACCAGGTCTTCACCGGTGACATCGTCCTTGCCTTCAACCTTCGGCGGGTTGTAGACCACGTGGTACACGCGGCCCGAGCCTTCGTGAACGCGGCGACCGGCAATACGCTGGACGATTTCTTCGTCCTCGACGGCGATTTCAACCACGGCGTCCAACTCGACACCGGCTTTCACCAGGGCTTCGGCCTGGGGAATGGTGCGCGGGAAGCCGTCGAACAGGAAACCGTTCTTGCAGTCGTCCTGGCTGATGCGTTCCTTGACCAGGTTGATGATCAGATCATCGGAGACCAGGCCACCGCTGTCCATCACGCTCTTGGCGATCAGGCCCAGCTCGGTGCCGGCCTTGACGGCTGCGCGCAGCATGTCGCCGGTGGAGATTTGTGGAATGCCGAATTTTTCAGTGATGAACTTTGCCTGAGTACCTTTACCGGCCCCGGGAGCTCCCAGCAGAATGACGCGCATCGATGTGCTCCTCAATTTTTTATAGAGATGACGCTCGGATTCGCCGCGTGGGGCCAATCTCGTAAAAATGTGGTTCCAGGCCGATCAAACGGCCAAAGGCTGATCAAGATACACAGCGGGCCCTTGCCACACAAGCCGCCCAAAGTAGGAGAAACCCGCGCCAGGCGCGCGTCGGCCAAAGGGTTTGCCTGAGCGCAACCCAACCCCTCAAACAACGACCGCCCTTTTCAGGGCGGTCGTCGCAGTTCATTCGCAAGCCTTTGAGAACACGCGAAAAACCTCAACCGGTGTTGCGCAAACCTGCGGCAATACCGGCCACGGACACCAGCAGCGCCTGTTCCAGAGGGCTGTCCTGCGCCGCTTCACGCTGGCGCGAGCGTGCGAGCAATTCAGCCTGCAACAGATGCAGAGGGTCCAGGTAGGTGTTGCGCAGGCGGATGAACTCCAGGGTGTCCGGGCTGTGGGCCAACAGTTGCGACTGACCGGTCAGACCAAGCACCACCTCGCAGGCCTGCGACAATAGGTCGCGTAGATGCGCGCCCAACGGCAGCAAGTCGGGCTGCACCAAGCGCTCATCATAGAGGCGGGCGATATCGGCGTCGGCCTTGGCCAGCACCATTTCCAGCATATCGATGCGCGTGCGGAAAAACGGCCACTGCTCGCGCATCT
Source organism: Pseudomonas orientalis (assembly GCF_001439815.1). Classification (GTDB taxonomy): domain Bacteria; phylum Pseudomonadota; class Gammaproteobacteria; order Pseudomonadales; family Pseudomonadaceae; genus Aquipseudomonas; species Aquipseudomonas orientalis. The sequence goes on from NZ_JYLM01000003.1 coordinate 631,855, forward strand.
GCCCAAGCAACTCACCCTCGCCGCGCTCCAGCGCCTTGCTTAACGCCGCTTCCCAGCCGAGCCAGGCGGGGAGCATCAAGCGGGTCTGGGTCCAGCCGAAGATCCACGGAATCGCGCGCAGGCTTTCGATACCGCCGGCGCGCCGCTTGGCCGGGCGGCTGCCAAGCGGCAAACGGCCCAACTCTTGCTCGGGCGTGGACTGGCGGAAATACTCGACGAATTGCGGATTTTCCCGCACCACCGCCCGGTAGGCGCTGACACCGTCGGCCGCCAATTCGTCCATCAAGTGACGCCAGGCCGGTTCCGGCGGCGGCGGTGGCAACAACGTGGCTTCGAGCACTGCGGCCAGGTAGAGGTTGAGGTTCTGCTCGGCAATATCCGGCAGGCCGAACTTGAAGCGGATCATCTCGCCCTGTTCGGTGGTGCGGAACCGCCCCGCCACCGAGCCCGGCGGCTGCGACAGGATCGCCGCATGCGCCGGGCCGCCGCCACGGCCGACGGTGCCGCCACGGCCGTGGAACAACAGCAATTCCACCTGCTGCTCACGGCAGATCTCCACCAGGCGTTCCTGCGCACGGTACTGCGCCCAGGCGGCGGCGGTGGTGCCGGCGTCCTTGGCCGAGTCCGAATAGCCGATCATCACTTCCTGCGGGCCTTGCAGCCGCGCGCGATAGCCCGGCAGCTGCAACAGCCGCTCCATCACCGGCCCGGCGTTATCCAGGTCGGCCAGGGTCTCGAACAGCGGCACCACGCGCATCGGTCGCTGTACGCCCGACTCCTTGAGCAGCAGTTGCACCGCCAGCACATCCGAGGCGGCGCCGGCCATGGAAATCACATAGGAGCCCAGCGACGCGGCCGGTGCCGCGGCGATTTCCCGGCAGGTGTTCAAGACTTCCGCCGTGTCCGCCGACGGCTTGAAATAACCCGGCAGCAGCGGTCGACGATTGCCCAGCTCCCTGCTCAGGAAGTCGATGCGCGCTTCTTCGTCCCAGTCCTCATAACGCCCCAGGCCAAGGTAATCGGTGATTTCGCTCATGGCCGACGCGTGACGAGTGGAATCCTGACGCACATCCAGGCGCACCAGGAACAGGCCGAAGGTCACGGCGCGGCGCAGGCAATCGAGCAACGGACCATCGGCGATCACGCCCATGCCGCACTCATGCAGTGACTGATAGCACAGCTGCAGCGGACCGAGCAGGTCGCGATTGTCCTGCAACACCTGCGCCGGTGCAGGCGTATTTTCCTTTAACGAGGAATGGGCCCACTGGCGCGTGGCGCGCAGGCGTTCGCGCAACTGCTTGAGCACCGCGCGGTAGGGTTCGACGCTGTCTCCCGCCTGGGCCTGCAACGTCGCACTGGCCTGTTGCATGGACAGCTCGGCGGCGAGTTGATCGACATCGCGCAGGTACAGATCCGCCGCCATCCAGCGCGCCAGCAGCAGCACTTCACGGGTGACCGGTGCCGTGACGTTCGGGTTGCCGTCACGGTCGCCGCCCATCCACGAGGCAAATCGAATCGGCGCGGCCTCAAGCGGCAGACGCAAGCCGGTGGCGGCATGCAAGGCCTGGTCAGCCTTGCGCAGATAATTCGGGATGGCCTGCCACAATGAATGCTCGATGACGGCAAAGCCCCATTTGGCTTCATCCACCGGCGTAGGCCGCACGCGGCGGATTTCCTCGGTGTGCCAGGCCTCGGCGATCAGTCGTTGCAAACGTTCACGGATTTGCTCACGTTCGGCACGGGTGAGATCACGGTGATCCTGCAGCGCCAGTTGCGCGGCGATCGCATCGTACTTCTGGATCAGGGTACGACGTGCGACTTCGGTGGGGTGGGCAGTGAGCACCAGCTCGATCTCCAGCCTCGCCAATTGGCGGGCCAGGGATTCATCGCTGTGGCCTTCGCGTTGCAGGCGGGCCAGCAACTGCGGCAACACGCGGGACTCGAAGGGTGCCGGCTGCGATTCATCGCGCCGGTGAATCAACTGGTACTGCTCGGCAATATTGGCTAGGTTGAGGAACTGGTTGAAGGCCCGGGCCACGGGCAGCAGTTCGTCTTCCTGCAGTTGGTTCAGGCTCGCGCTGAGCTCATCGCCCGCGCCGCGCCGGTCAGCCTTGGCGCCTTTACGGATCTGCTCGATCTTGTCGAGAAAATCATCGCCGTATTGCGCTGCAATGGTGTTGCCCAACAGTTCACCCAGCAGGTGAACATCCTCACGCAAGCGTGCATCGATATCACTCATCAGCCAATCTCCAGCCAGAAATCCGGGACGCGCAGGTGTTCCAGAGTGCCGTCGGCGCGGGTTTCTGACAAGACACTTTAAACCTTGCAGCTTCCAGCTAGTCTCAACCTCAGGTCGCCGCGTCATCCACACCGGTGGCTGGACACTCATTATTGAGGTTGCCATGAAAATTCGAGACCTGCCCCAGCACTGGGAAGAGACCGCCAAGGGTCAACTGACCAAAACCGAATATGCGATTCATCTGGATGTGGAGGCCGCCGCGAGACTGGCCGCCCTGGCCGAGATGTACCCCAAGCGTCACGCCGAAGAACTGCTCGGCGAGCTGATCGGCGCCGCCCTTGAAGAGCTGGAAGCCAGCTTCCCCTACGTCAAGGGCCAGCAGGTGATTGCCACCGATGAGGAAGGCGATCCGCTGTATGAAGACGTCGGGCCCACGCCGCGTTTTCTGACCCTGTCGCGCCGCCATCTGCATGATTTGTGAGCCGGTGCTGACGAACAGAAGCACTGACCACTTCTTCACACACATCAATTTAACCCTTGTATTCCGGGCCTTTCAGCGGCCCGGGATACCTTTACGCGTGGCGAAAGTTCCAATTTTCTGTACTTGACCGATCAGTCAGTTATTTTTTTAGGCAAATCGCCATCTCCGCTGAACTTTTGAAAAAAGCCTCCGGTCACAGCCAGTAAGCCATCACTTGGAACGCTCGTTTGAACTGGCGTCATGTGCTTTACCGCCGGGCCCGCAAACGGCCACCAAGATGGATTTTGATGTTTTTCAGGAGTTATCCAATGGAGTTGAAGACGATGAAGACCAGCACTGCCAAATCCTCGTTTAACCACCTGCGCGGGCTTAAATTGGCCGCGCTGGCAATCGGCACCAGCTTCCTTCTGGCAGGTTGCGCCGGTAACCCGCCGACCGAGCAGTACGCAGTGACCCAGTCCGCGGTCAACAGCGCGGTCAGCGCCGGCGGTACCGAGTTCGCAGCCGTGGAAATGAAGTCAGCCCAGGACAAGCTCAAAGAAGCTGAAATCGCCATGCACGACAAGAACTACGACAAAGCCCGTATGTTGGCTGAACAAGCCGAGTGGGACGCTCGTGTTGCAGAGCGTAAAGCTCAGGCCGCCAAGGCTGAACAAGCGGTGAAGGATTCCCAGAAAGCAGTTGACGAGTTGCGTAAGGAAGGCATGCGCCCGGCTGCTATCCAGCAGAAGTAAGCCGCAGCCCCTTGATTGCATCGCACCTGATATCGAATTGAAAGGACGACACGACTATGCGTAAACAATTGATGATCCCTGCCCTGTTGGCGATGAGCGTTGCCTTGGCAGCGTGCTCCACCCCGCCGAACGCGAATCTGGAAAACGCACGGACCAACTTCACGGCCCTGCAGACCAACCCGCAGGCGACCAAGCTCGCGGCCCTGGAAACCAAAGACGCCAGCGAATGGCTGGACAAGGCAGACAAGGCTTATCGCGACAAGGAAGACGAGAAGAAAGTCGACCAGTTGGCCTACCTGACCAACCAGCGCGTGGAAGTGGCGAAAGACACCATTGCCCTGCGTGAATCCGAATCCAAGCTGAAAAACGCTGGCGACGAACGTGCCCGCGCCCTGCTGGACGCCCGTGACGCGCAGATCAAGCAACTGCAAGACAGCTTGAACGCCAAGCAAACCGATCGCGGCACCCTGGTGACTTTCGGCGACGTGCTGTTCGCCACCAACAAGTCCGACCTCAAATCCAGCGGCCTGGTCAACATCACCAAGCTGGCTCAGTTCCTGCGCGACAACCCGGACCGTAAAGTGATCGTCGAAGGCTACACCGACAGCACAGGTTCCGACTCGTACAACCAGAGCCTGTCCGAGCGCCGTGCAGCCTCCGTACAGCGCGCACTGGCACAGCAAGGCGTGGATATCTCGCGCATCGTGACCCAGGGCTACGGCAAGGAATACCCGGTTGCCGACAACGGCAGCGTCTCCGGCCGTGCCATGAACCGTCGCGTCGAAGTGACCATTTCCAACGACAACCAGCCAGTCAAGCCGCGCTCGTCCGTTGCTAACTGATTGATTGAAGCGGCATAAAAAAACCCACCTTATGGTGGGTTTTTTTTCGGCTCGTCGAACTGTACGGTTCGACCGGTATCTTCAGCTGGCATTTGAATCTGCGCGCCGGCCTGCTTATCCATCTGGCTATCGCGCCTGTTCTGACGAGCGGCTTCCTGTTCGATCGCCACATGCTGTCTTGCCATGATCAGCATATTTTCCAGTACTGGAATCTTGAATTCCATCCTCGCCTCAAACCGTGTGAGTGACACGCTTTGTGTGGTATCTGAAGAAATAAGGTTCCAGGCATTTGTGCCGAGAGCGACGACTGGACATCTCATAAAAAAACCGCCCCTATGGACGGTTTTCTGAGGGGCTTTGATCAGCCGCCGATCGGGCCCGCACCTTGATAGTCCGGCTGCGGGATCGGGCCCTGGCCCTGGCTCAAGTTTTGTCCACCGCCTTGGCCATCTTCAGCGCCCTGACCGCCCTCGGCACCTTGAGCGCCCTGCGCGCCGCCCGCCTTCTGCGCGAGCAGCTTCTTCAGCAACTCTTCCAACGCCTTGAGGGGATCTTCACCACCGGCACCACTATTTCCCTGGTTGCCTTGAGAACCTTTAGCTTTAAGGTCCTGGATCTGACTTTGTACATCTTTAATCTGCTGGTCGAGGCCTTGGGAGCTTCCCTGGCCACTGCCAGCACCGCCCACCCCCCCCATGCCACCCATGTTTGCGCCGCCCGAGATACCGTTGATTCCCGCCATAAATGCTAACTCCAACCTGTGAATTAATGGACCGATCAGCCTTGCCAATCAGTGAATAATCAGTGGTGGGAGAGCCAGGATGGTTCCGGACTGCTCAGGGGTCGGCATGCGTCAAATCAATAGTCTGTAAAGACAAGGATGGTTTCCCACGCCAGGGAGGCAGAATTCACCGTTGCAGTTGCGGGGTTTCTTGCCCGATGCAACGCACGGCCTGTTTCTTGCTGTTCACCAGTACGCCGCTCAGGCCTTTCTGGTCGGTGTCGAACATTACCAGTACACCCTCGACGCATTGCGCCACTTGAGCGGCGGGGGTCAGTGAGACTTTGTAGTCCTCACCCGGCACGGTCTTGAGCATCGTGAACTCACTGAGCAGCAGTGCATCTTCCGGCTTGGCGAAGTGCAGGTAGCCGTAGTACCACAGGCACCCGACAGTCCCGATGATGGTGCCGATACCCGTGAGAATCAGCGGGATCATGTTGCGCTCTTCACTCATTGCGAACTCTCTGATGGGTCGACTTTGGATACGGGGTAATTCGGAATTTCGCCCAGACGCCGCAGGCCGTTGAAATGCTGCGGGTCATCCAGGTAACGCAGCATGACGGTTTGCCAGGTCTTGTCGGCAAATGTCTGCACATGCCCGCCTCGCGTCAGCTGCAGCACCCTCGGCGGTGGCGCCGCTTGGTACAGGCGGATGCCGTTGGACACGGGTACGATCGGATCATCCAGGCTGTGAAACAGCAGTTTGGGAACGCCCTTGAGCTGGGGCATGGCGTTGATCGCGCTGTCGGCGTCAGGTACCAGCCAGGACAAAGGGACCTGAAACGGCCATGTTAACCAGGATGTGCTCAGGGCAAATTGTCCCACGTCACGATAACTGGCGGGCACACCATCCAATACCAGGGCCTTGAGTCGGGACTGGCGCTCGGGGTGAGCCGCCAGATAATGCACCGCCAGGGCGCCGCCCAGGCTCTGGCCAAGCACTACCAACGGCTGCCCCTGGGCTTCGGGCGCCTGATCCAGCCAACTGAAAGCCGCGTCCACGTCCTGATAGATAGCCGGCAGTGACGGCTTGCCTTGCGAAAGCCCATAACCGCGATAGTCGAGCAACAGCACCTGGTAGCCCTGCTCCGGCAACCACCAACTGCCGCCCAAATGCCAGGCCAGGTTGCCGCCGTTGCCGTGCAGGTGCAGCACCGTGCCTTTGAGGGGGACGCCAGGCTTGGCCGGCAGCCACCAGGCGTGCAGTTTCACGCCGTCGGCGGTGGTGAGGGTGACGTCGCGATACGCCAGGTGGGCTTTTTCCGGCGTGAATGGCAGGCCGGGCTCGGGATAGAACAGCAGGGAGCTGCAGCCGTTCAAGGTGAGTAGCAGGCACAGAATGCCGAGGATTCTCATCCGTTGAAGCCTCGTGAGTGAGATGAAATCGGCGGACTTGGGAGATCCAAGGTGAATCCCCGTCCGGTCAAAGAATATTGGAGTAGTCCGCCTCGATCCGGTCCAGGCTCAAATGATTGAGGAAGTTGGAAAAGCACATCCATGCCGCCAGTGCGTTCATGTCGCGGAACTGTTCGGGCAGGTATTTGGGCGGCACTACCAGGCCTTCGTCGACCAGTTGGCGCAAGGTGCGCATATCCTCAAGCGTGGTCTTGCCGCAGAACAACAACGGCACCTGTTCCAGCTTGCCCTTGCGCACGGCCAGCTGGATGTAGTTGTAGACCATGATAAAGCCCTTGAGGTAGGACAAATCCTTGGTGAACGGCAGACCGGTCGGCACCGAACCACGGAACACCCGGCTGGCGTTGCCGTAGCTTTCAGCCATTTCAAAGCCTTGCTCGCGGAAGAACTCGAACACCTGCAGAAAGTCGGCGCCCTCCTCGACCATATGAATGGCGCGGGTGCGGTTGGTCAGCTTGCGCAGCCGGCTAGGGTAGGAGGCAAACGTGATGATCTCCATCAGGATCGCCAGGCCTTCCTGGGTCACGGTGGACGAGGGCGGCCCCTTGGACAGGAACGTGCAGATCGGCTGATTCTGGCCATTGAGGGTGGTGCCCACATGCACTAGACCTTCGTGAACTTCCAGGGCGCGCACGTCACGGTCGTTGAACATCGCGTCGGCGCGGATCTTGATGTAGTCGGCGCCCGCCGCCGCGTCGGCGACGATGCCATCGGACTCGAATACGCGGATGGTCTCCTCGGCCTCGCCGAACACCTTGTTCAAGCGCGTTTGCAGCAAGGCGACGGCGTCCTTGGCGGTCAAGGTCTTGGCTTCGTCCTTGAGATCGCCCCGGCCGTCGATATTGTTCAGATAGTCCGAGAGCATCAGGCCCAGGTCGGCCAGGGTCGGGTCGCCCGCGTGGAAAGCATCGGAAGCGGCGCCGTAGAGCTCCTGGGAGATCAGGCCGAAGTCCTCGGTGCCACGGGCTTCGAGCATCCGCACGACCATGCGGTACTCCCGGCACATGCGGCGCATGATCTGCCCCACCGGGCTGAACTGGCCGAGGCGGCGGGTAATGTCGCGCTCGATGTTCTGGAACTCCAGCTTGACCGCGCTTGAATCGAACGACAACGGTCGGTTCAGGTAGTAATCGCGATCCACGGCGGGCATGGCCTTGCCCTTGGCCTTGAGAAAGCCCTGGCGAATGTTCTCGTCCCACTTCACGGCGTCGAGGACGCGGATCGGCGTTTGCGCCAGCACAATGCGATCGGACAGGCTGCGTATCGTCTGCTGGTAATCGTCCACCCGGTGCTTCCTCTTTGAACGTGGCCTTTGCGGTATCAGACTGAAGCCAACACCAGATGCATGTAACGCTTGAGTATCTCCAGCATTTCGTCCCCGGTCAGCGGCTCTGCGCTGCCTAACAGGCCCTGATATTCCATCCGACTGATAATCGCCGTCAACACCTTGGCATCCTGCTGCGGCTCGCGGGAGCCCAATACCTGGAAAAACTGCCCGGTGCCTTGCAACAGAATCTGTTGGTGGGAGCGTACCAGTTCGGCCAGGCGCGGATTCAACAAGGCTTCCTGGCGAAAGGCCTGCTCGGCCATCAGGTAGTCGCGACGGTTGATCAGTTGGCGCTGCACATAGTCGGCGGTCAGCCGCGCAATGTCATCGGCCAGCTGCGAGCGCGCCGCCGGGCTGCCGTCACCGTAGGCGACCATTTCGCGCAACAGGCCTTCGTTGCGCACCCACAGCTTGCCCATGAAAGCGGCGCTGCGTTCGACATATTGGGCGAAGGTGTCGGTGAGCAGGTCATCGATGTCCTTGAAGTAGTAGGTGGTGGCCGACAACGGCACGCCGGCTTCCGCCGCCACGGCCCGGTGACGTACCGCACGTACCCCGTCGCGGACCACGATGCGCATGGCCGCATCGAGAATGTCTTGCCGGCGTTGTTCACTGCCCCGGCGGCTGGCCTTGCGACCCTGGTACTGGACGCTATCGGCCACGGCAGCGGCAATGCCGGCGGCGCCTTCTTGAGCCATTACGCGGTTCACCACTTTTTCCTCTTTGAGTGTGACACGGAGCGTCACAGGATGCATTCCCACGCAGAGCGTGGGAACGATCAACCGATCAACAAAACCTGGCGCTGTTTGTTTGACGCGAGTAAACGCCACATAAAAAAGCCGCCTTATAAAAGGCGGCTTCGGATTTCGCTACGGTTACGCTTGTGGCCGCATGTGCGGGAACAAGATCACATCGCGGATCGACGGCGAGTTGGTCAGCAGCATCACCAGGCGGTCAATGCCGATACCTTCACCGGCGGTGGGCGGCATGCCGTATTCCAGGGCACGTACGAAGTCAGCGTCGTAGTGCATGGCTTCGTCATCCCCGGCGTCCTTGTCGGCTACCTGGGCCATGAAGCGCTCGGCCTGGTCTTCCGCGTCGTTGAGCTCGGAGTAGGCGTTGGCGATTTCACGGCCGCCAATGAACAGTTCGAAACGGTCGGTGACGTTCGGGTTGTCATCGTTGCGACGGGCCAGCGGCGACACTTCGAACGGGTACTGGGTAATGAAGTGCGGTTGTTCCAGCTTGTGCTCCACCAGCTCTTCGAAAATCATCACCTGCAATTTGCCCAGGCCTTCGAAGCCCAGCACCTTGGCCCCGGCCTTCCTGGCAATGGCGCGGGCCTTGTCGATGTCATTCAGGTCGTCGGCGCTCAGCTCAGGGTTGTACTTGAGGATCGAGTCGAACACCGACAGGCGCACGAACGGTTCGCCGAAGTGGAACACCTTGTCGCCGTAGGGCACGTCGGTGCTGCCCAGCACCAGCTGCGCCAGTTCGCGGAACAGTTCTTCGGTCAGGTCCATGTTGTCTTCGTAGTCGGCGTAGGCCTGGTAGAACTCCAACATGGTGAATTCAGGGTTGTGACGGGTCGAGACGCCTTCGTTACGGAAGTTGCGGTTGATCTCGAACACTTTCTCAAAGCCGCCGACCACGAGGCGCTTGAGGTACAGCTCCGGCGCGATCCGCAGGAACATTGGCAGGTCCAGCGCGTTGTGGTGAGTTTCGAACGGCTTGGCCGCGGCGCCACCGGGGATGGTCTGCAACATCGGCGTTTCGACTTCGAGGAAGTCACGCTGGGCCAGGAAGCTGCGGATGTGGGCGATGACCTGCGAACGCACGCGGAAGGTCTGGCGCACGTCTTCGTTGACGATCAGGTCAACGTAGCGCTGGCGGTAGCGCTGCTCGGTGTCGGTCAGGCCGTGGTGCTTGTCCGGCAGTGGGCGCAGGGATTTGGTCAGCAGGCGCACGCTGGTCATCTCGACATACAGGTCGCCCTTGCCGGAACGGGCCAGGGTGCCTTCGGCTGCGATGATGTCGCCCATGTCCCAGGTTTTCACCGAGGCCAGGGTTTCTTCGGAGAGGGTCTTGCGGTTGACGTAGACCTGGATGCGCCCGGTCATGTCCTGGATCACCATGAACGAGCCACGGTTGAGCATGATGCGACCCGCCACCTTGACCGGGATCGCCGCTTCTGCCAGCTCTTCCTTGGTCTTGTCCGCGTACTGCTTCTGCAGGGCATCGCAGTAGTTGTCGCGGCGGAAGTCGTTGGGGAAGGCGTTACCCTTGGCGCGCTCGGCAGCCAGCTTTTCCTTGCGCAGGGCGATCAGGGAGTTTTCTTCCTGTTGCTGGGCTTGCGGGTCGAGTTGTTGGTCGCTCATGTCTTAAATTTTCCATCAGGTTCGTTGTCCCAGGCCTGTGGTCTGGGATCGCCTACAATCTTTACAGCCCCGATTTCAGGCTGGCTTCCAGGTATTCGTCGATATCACCGTCGAGCACCTTGTCGCAGTCGCTGCGTTCGATGTTAGTGCGCAAATCCTTGATCCGCGACGCATCGAGTACATAAGAACGGATCTGGTGTCCCCAGCCGATGTCCGACTTGGTGTCTTCCAGCGCCTGGGAAGCGGCGTTGCGCTTCTGCATCTCCTGCTCGTACAACTTGGCCCGCAGCATTTTCATGGCGGTGTCCTTGTTCGCGTGCTGGGAACGTTCGTTCTGGCAGCTGACCACGGTGTTGGTCGGTACGTGGGTGATACGTACCGCCGAGTCGGTGGTGTTTACGTGCTGGCCACCGGCGCCGGAGGAGCGGTAGGTGTCGATGCGCAGGTCGGCCGGGTTGATCTCGATTTCCACCTTGTCGTCGATCTCTGGCGAGACGAATACCGCCGAGAAGGACGTGTGGCGACGGTTGCCGGAGTCGAACGGACTTTTGCGCACCAGGCGGTGCACGCCGATCTCGGTGCGCAGCCAGCCAAAGGCGTATTCACCCTTGATGTGCACGGTCGCGCCCTTGATACCGGCGACTTCACCGGCGGACAGTTCCATGATGGTCGCCTCGAAACCGCGCTTGTCGGCCCAGCGCAGATACATGCGCAGCAGGATGTTGGCCCAGTCCTGGGCCTCGGTGCCGCCGGAACCGGCCTGGATGTCCAGGTAGGCGTTGTTCGGGTCCATTTCGTGGCTGAACATGCGGCGAAATTCAAGCTTGGCGAGGTTTTCCTCGAGACGGGCCAGCTCGGCGACGACATCGCCCACTGCGCCTTCGTCATCTTCTTCGACGGCCATGTCCAGCAGGTCGCGGCAGTCGGCCAGGCCGGTGTTCAGTTCGTCAAGCGTGTCGACGATCTGCGCCAGCGCAGCGCGCTCGCGCCCCAGTTCCTGGGCGTATTCAGGTTTGTTCCAGACAGCAGGATCTTCAAGCTCGCGATTGACTTCGGTCAGACGCTCATGCTTTTGATCGTAGTCAAAGATACCCCCGAATAGTTTCGGAGCGCTCGGACAGGTCCTTGATGGTGTTAAGGATCGGGTTGATTTCCATGGCGGGCAGCACTCGTTGGCGAACTTTTGAAAGCCGGCGAGTATAACGGCAAACGCCTGGAAACGGCAGTCCACCCGGTCGAAAAGGCAGAGGTTTGTACACAATCCCAAGACCGATGAAGAGCCCCCTCCCACAGGGGATCTTCGCTGCTTTAAGCATTTCGTTCGCTTAACTGACTGGCATTAGGGCAAGCCCCCTCCCACAGTTGGCTTTGCGCAGGCCTTGAGTTATTCGATGCCCACCTGATTACGCCCATTGTGCTTGGCCATATACAGGCCTTTGTCCGCCGCCATGATCAACTGCCGGCAATCGGTACCTTGCACCGGCGTCAAGGTCGACAAGCCAATGCTGATGGTCAGGCTTGAACCTTCAGTCGGCGCGATATGCGGGATTTTCAAGGCGGCCACCGCCATGCGCAGTTTTTCAGCCACCAGCCGCGCACCGCCCGGCGAGGTGTTGGGCAGCACCAGCGCGAACTCTTCGCCGCCATAGCGTGCCGGCAGGTCGGAAGGACGGCTGCTGGCTTCGCGGATGGTGTTGGCGACTTTGCGCAAGGCTTCGTCACCCTCGACGTGGCCAAAGCTGTCGTTGTAGGTCTTGAAGAAGTCCACATCGATCATCAGCAACGAGAGCTGGGTCTGGTCGCGCATGGCACGGCGCCATTCCAGTTCCAGATATTCGTCGAAGTGACGGCGATTGGACAGCCCGGTCAGGCCATCGGAGTTCATCAGCCGTTGCAACACCAGATTGGTGTCCAGCAACTGTTGCTGGCTGACCCGCAGCGCACGGTAGGCCGCGTCGCGCTGCAACAGCGTCATGTAGGAGCGCGAGTGGTAGCGAATCCGCGCCACCAGCTCGATATTGTCCGGCAGCTTGACCAGGTAATCGTTGGCCCCGGCGGCAAAGGCTGCGCTCTTGATCAGCGGGTCTTCCTTGGTGGAAAGCACAATGATCGGGATATTCGCCGTGGCCGGGTGATTGCGGTATTCGCGCACCAGGGTCAGGCCGTCGAGGCCGGGCATGACCAGGTCTTGCAGGATCACCGTCGGCTTGATGCGAATCGCCTGGGCGATCGCCTGGTGTGGATCGGCGCAAAAGTGGAAGTCGATATTTTCTTCATGGGCCAGGCCGCGCCGCACGGCTTCGCCGATCATGGCCTGGTCATCGACCAGCAGCACCATGGCGGCGTTTTCGTCGGTCTTGAAGTCGTCGAGCTGTAAATCATTCATGTGCGGTCACCTGAATTACTGCCTGCAAACCAGCACGGCGGGAGATTTTCGATCATGCAAAGACCTCCAGCAATCGCGGCGCAATTCTGTCCAGTGGGCGAATTTCAACAGCGGCGTCAATCGCCGCCGCCGCTTTTGGCATTCCATACACCGCCGAACTCTGCTGATCCTGGGCGATGGTCAAATATCCTTGTTCGCGCATCAGCTTGAGGCCCTGGGCGCCATCGCGCCCCATGCCGGTCAGCAATACGCCAACGGCGTCACCGTTCCAATGACTGGCGACACTTTCGAAAAATACGTCGATGGAGGGCCGGTAAATCTCGTTCACCGGCTCTGCGGTATAGGCTAGCGTGCCATTTTTCAACAAGCGAATATGGTGGTTGGTACCGGCCAGCAAGACCACGCCGCTTTGCGGCGGCTCACCCTCTCGGGCCAGGCGCACCGGCAGGCCGGACGCACTGCTCAACCACTCGGCCATGCCGGCGGCGAACACCTGGTCCACATGCTGGACCAGCACGATGGCGGCGGGAAAGCTACGCGGCAAAGCCTTGAGCAGCACTTCCAGGGCCGCCGGGCCGCCCGCCGAAGAACCGATAGCCACCAGGCTCTGGCGTTTGCCGGTGCTGCGCTCAGGCGCGGTTTCGGCGCGCACACGGCTACCGCGCTGGCCGATCAGCCAGCCGATGTTGAGGATCTTGCGCAACAACGGCGCAGCCGCATCCCTGGGGTTGCCCACACCGAGCGCCGGGGTGTCCACCACATCCAGGGCGCCGTGGCCCATGGCTTCGAACACCCGGCTCATATTGGCCTGGCGGTCGACGGTCACCAGCAGAATCGCGCAGGGCGTCTCGGCCATGATCTGCCGCGTAGCCTCCACGCCGTCCATTACCGGCATGATCAGGTCCATCAGGATCAGGTCCGGGACTCGCTCGGCACAGCGCTGCACCGCTTCCAGACCGTTATTGGCCACCCACACCAGTTCATGGGCCGGCTCGAAGCTCAACGCGCGCCGCAACGCCTCGACGGCCAGGGGCATGTCATTGACGATCGCAATCCTCATGTCCGAGCGCCTCCAATCAGTTCAACCACGGCGTCGAGCAAGGCGTCGTCGTGGAAGCTGGCTTTGGCCAGATAATAGTCGGCGCCGGCGTCGAGGCCTCGGCGTCGGTCTTCTTCACGATCCTTGTAGGAAACCACCATCACCGGCAACGATTGCAGGCGACTGTCGCGGCGCAAGAGTGTGACCAATTCAATACCGTCCATGCGGGGCATATCAATGTCAGTGATAAGCAGGTCGAAATCCTCGGAACGCAAGGCGTTCCAGCCATCCATGCCATCGACCGCGACGGCCACTTCATAACCGCGATTGAGTAATAACTTGCGTTGCAGCTCACGTACAGTCAGCGAGTCGTCCACCACCAGCACCCGCTTACGCGGTGCTTCGGTGGCTTGCTGGGTGCGCCGGGCGATACGTTCCAGGCGGCCGGTGTTGAGCAACTTGTCCACCGACCGCAGCATGTCTTCCACGTCGACGATCAGGGCGACCGAGCCATCGTCGAGCAAGGCGCCGGCGGAAATATCCTGGACCTTGCCCAGGCGATCATCCAGCGGCAACACCACCAGGGTGCGCTCGCCGATAAAGCGCTCCACGGCGATCCCGTACACGGCATCGCGCTCGCGGATCACCACCACTTTCAACGTGTCCGAAGGGGTTAGCCCGGGTGGACGCTGCAACAGCTGACTGGCGGCGACCAGGCCGACATGCCGGCCCTCATGCCAGAAATGCTGGCGACCTTCCAGTTGCACAATGTCCTCGGGCGCCAGGTCGCACATGCGTTCGATGTGCGCCAGCGGGAAGGCGTAGGCCTCTTCACCGACCTCCACCACCAGGCTGCGCACCACCGACAAGGTCAATGGCACTTCCAGATGAAAGCGACTGCCCTGCCCCGCCGTCTGCTCCAGCACCACCGCGCCGCGCAATTGACGCACCATATGTTGCACCGCATCCAGGCCCACCCCGCGACCGGACACTTCGGTCACTTTGTCGCGCAGGCTGAACCCCGGCAGGAACAGGAACGTCAGCAGTTCTTCCTCGCTCAGGCGCAACGCGGTTTCCACGGGGGACAGGTGCCGATCGACAATGGTGCCGCGCAGGCGCTCAAGGTCGACACCGTTACCGTCATCGCTCAACTCCAGCACCAGCAGCCCGGCTTGATGCGAGGCGCGCAGACGAATCAAGCCTTCCGCCGGCTTGCCCGCCAGCAGCCGCTGCTCGGGCATTTCGATGCCGTGGTCGACGGCATTGCGTAATAAATGCGTGAGGGGCGCCTCGAGCTTTTCCAGTACATCGCGGTCGACCTGGGTCTTTTCGCCCTCGATTTCCAGGCGCACTTGCTTGCCCAGGCTGCGGCCGAGGTCTCGCACCATGCGCACCTGCCCGGCCAGCACATCGGCGAACGGACGCATGCGGCAGGCCAACGCGGTGTCGTACAGCACCTGGGCGCGTTGGCCGGCCTGCCAGCCGTACTCATCCAGCTCGGCATTCTTTTCCGCCAGCAGTGCCTGGGCCTCGCTCAACAACCGCCGGGTATCAGCCAGGGCTTCCTGGGCCTCGAGGTTCAGGTCGACAACCTTGAGGTGGCCCTCCAGGGTGTCCAAGGCACGCAGGCTGTTGCTTTGCAGGCGCTTGAGGCGCTGCAGGCTGGCCAGGTAAGGCTTGAGTCGCTGGGTTTCCACCAGCGACTTGCTGGACAGGTCCAACAGACTGTTCAAGCGCTCGGCCGTGACCCGCAGCACGCGCTCACCGCCTTCGGTCATGCGCTTGCCCTGGCGCGGCGGCTCGCTGGTGACGGCGGGCGCAGGCTCAGGTTCGGACGGCAGCGCTTCGATCACCGGCATGGGCACCGGTTCGGGTTTCGGCGCAACCATGGCGGTGGGTTGCGACGGGTCCAGCAGGCGCTCCATCAGCGCCACATAGGCCTGGATATCCGCCGTCCCCACGTCATTGCCCGGGGTGGCGATGCGCATCAGCAAATCCGTACCCTGCAGCAACGCGTCGATATGTTCGGGCTGCAGGTACAAGCGTGCTTCCTGGGCGCTGACCAGGCAGTCTTCCATGACATGGGCCACGCTGACGCCAGCGTCCACGCCGACAATCCGCGCCGCGCCCTTGAGCGAGTGCGCGGCACGCATGCAGGCCTCGAGCTGGTCGGCCTGGGTCGGGTTGCGCTCCAGGGCCAGCAGGCCTGCACTGAGCACCTGGGTCTGCGCATCGGCTTCCAGGCTGAACAATTCCAACAGCGAGGCATCGCGCATCTGGTCGGGGGTCATGCGAGGCTCCGGGTCACGGCGGACAGCAATTGAGCCTCATCCAGCCAGCGCAGGCTGCGGCCTTTCCACTGCAACACACCTTGGGTGAAGCGCGCGCTGGCCTGGGTACCGGAGGCCGACGCGGCGCTCAAGGTGCGCTCATCGATGGCATGGATGCCATCCACTTCGTCCACCGGCACGACTACCGGGCCATCCTGCGCGGCAATGATCAGCATGCGCGGCATGATGCGCCCGCCGGTAGCGCCGGCAGGGGTGCTGTCCAGGCCGAGCAGTTCAACCAGCGACAGGCAGGCCACCAACGCGCCGCGTACGTTGGCCACGCCCAGCAATGCCCGGGAGCGCTGGTGCGGCAAGGAGTGGATCGGTTGCAAGGGCGCGACTTCCACCAGGCAACGGGTGGCGATGCCAAGCCATTCTTCGCCGAGGCGGAACATCAGCAAGGAGCGGGTGGCCACCTGGTTATCGAGCTCGCGGGCGGCTTGCGCGGGACGCTCATCCTGCGCCAGCGCATAGCGGTCGAGCAGGCGCGTGGCCGCAGCGGAATACACCGAGCAGTTACGGCAATGGATATGGTCCGCCAGCAAGGGGCAGGATTTGTCACCATGAATGCCGATGCGGTTCCAGCAGTCGTCGATGGCTTGGGTATCGGCCAGGGTCAGGTCCAGGCCTGCGGTATCCAGCGCGTCAGGGCTACTCATCGTTCGGACTCTCTGTCTGCTCGCTCGCTACGCGCGGCGCGCGCCTGCAAACGACGCGCCCCTGCACTGTCGCCCTGGGACTCGAGCAACGCGGCCAGGTGCATCAAGGCCTGCGGATGCTGCGGCTCCAGGTATAAGGCTTTACGGTAATACCCTTGGGCCTGCAGGGCACTGCCGGCCACATCGCTGAGCAAGCCCAGCCAGTAGAACACCTGGGCAACCGGCGGGTGGCTGCCCAAATAGCGCTCGCAGGCAGCGCGGGCCTCGGCACTTTTGCCCTCATTGGCCAAGGTGGCGATCTGGTTGAGCAGCGCGCCAGCCTCCGTGTGCGGCGCCTTGACCGGCGCCGCCTGGGCGCTGACCGTACTGAACGGGCGCGGCCTGAGCGCAACAGGTGCCGCACTGCGCTGGGGCGTGGGCGCCGACATCGGGACAAACACCGGGGCTGGTGCGGCCGATTCCACATGCCGACTGAACGCAAAGGATTGCGGCACGCCAATCGAACGCATGCCATGGCGTCCCAGCAGGCTGCCTTCGGCCGGGCCGATAAACAGCACGCCGTCGACGTGGGTCAGTTCCTTGAGCACATCGAAGACTTGCTGCTGGGTGGATTGATCGAAGTAGATCAGCAGGTTGCGACAGAACACAAAATCGTAGCTGGGCTCGTTGGCCAGCAGCGCCGGGTCGAGCAAGTTGCCCACTTGCAGGCGCACCTGCTCGCGCACCCGGTCGGCGATGCGGTAGGCACCGCCGTCTTCAGTGAAATGCCGGTCACGAAATTCAAGATCGGCGCCGCGAAAGGAGTTCTTGCCGTACACCCCGCGGCGGGCACGCTCCACGGACAGCGGGCTGACGTCCATCCCCTGCACTTTGAACTGGTGCGGCGCCAGGCCCGCGTCAAGCAACGACATGGCAATCGAATAGGGTTCTTCGCCGGTGGAACAGGGCAGGCTGAGAATGCGTAAAGCGCGCATCTGCTTGATCTCGGCCAGGCGTGCATGGGCCAGGCGGGCCAGGGTCGCAAAGGACTCGGGATAGCGGAAAAACCAGGTTTCGGGAACGATCACCGCTTCGATCAGTGCCTGCTGCTCATCATGGGAGCTGTGCAGGAGCTGCCAGTACGCGTCCGCGCTCTGCGCCTGGGACAGCTGGCAGCGCTGGCGCACCGCGCGCTCGATGATCGCCTCGCCCACAGAAGCGACGTCCAGGCCGATGCGTTCCTTCAGAAAGGCCGAGAAGCGCGGATCACTGCTCATAGGCTCAACTCACTGGAAAACAGCAGCGCGCGCACGTCATCGGTCAACAGCTCGGCCACGCCGATCCATTGCATCAAGCCCAGCGCATCTTCGCGCACCGGCCCCAGGTAGGGCGCCTGGCGGTTATCCAGGCCATAGGGCTGGAACTCGGCGGGGTCGCAACGCAGGGTGTCGGTGGCCTGTTCCAGAATCAGCCCCAGCCACCGCGCCTGGCTCCAGGGTTGTGGCTGATAATTGACCAGCACCAGCCGCGTGCTGGTGCGGGCCTGGGCTGCGGTACCAAAGGTCAGTGCGCTCAGGTCGATCACCGGCACCAGCGCGCCGCGATGGGCAAAGATGCCCGCCACCCACACAGGTGCCTGTGCGATGGGTTTAAGCGGCAGGCGCGGCAGCACCTCGACCACTTCCGTGGCCTTGAGGGCAAAGCGCTCACTGGCGATGTGGAACACCAGAAACAATGCCTTTTTCGCGGCCGGGATGGCGCCGCGTTTCGCCGCGAAGTCGCTCATCAGACTTTGAAACGCGACACGCCGCTGCGCAGACCCACCGCAACCTGGCTCAGTTCATCGATGGCAAAACTGGCCTGGCGCAGGGACTCGACGGTCTGGCTGCTGGCATCCCCCAGTTGCACCAGCGCATGGTTGATCTGCTCGGCACCGGTGGCCTGGGCCTGCATGCCTTCGTTGACCATCAACACCCGCGGCGCGAGGGCCTGCACCTGATGGATGATTTGCGACAGTTGCTCGCCCACTTGCTGCACTTCGAACATGCCCCGGCGCACTTCCTCGGAGAACTTGTCCATGCCCATCACGCCCGCCGACACTGCCGACTGGATCTCGCGCACCATCTGTTCGATGTCGTACGTCGCCACAGCGGTCTGGTCGGCCAGGCGGCGCACCTCGGTGGCGACCACGGCAAAACCGCGCCCGTACTCACCGGCTTTCTCGGCCTCGATGGCGGCGTTGAGGGACAGCAGGTTGGTCTGGTCAGCCACTTTGACGATGGTCACCACCACCTGATTGATGTTGCCGGCCTTTTCATTGAGGATCGCCAGCTTGGCGTTGACCAGGTCGGCAGCGCCCATCACCGAGTGCATGGTTTCTTCCATGCGCGCCAGGCCCTGTTGGCCGGAACCGGCGGCGACCGAAGCCTGGTCGGCGGCGGTGGACACTTCGGTCATGGTGCGCACCAGGTCCTTGGAGGTCGCGGCGATTTCACGGGACGTGGCGCCGATTTCAGTGGTGGTGGCTGCGGTTTCGGTGGCCGTGGCCTGTTGCTGCTTGGAGGTGGCGGCAATCTCGGTCACCGACGTGGTGACCTGCACCGAGGAGCGCTGCGCCTGGGAAACCAGCGCGGTCAGCTCGGTCATCATGTCGTTGAAGCCGGTTTCGACCATATTGAATTCGTCCTTGCGCTCCAGGTTCAGGCGCTTACTCAAGTCGCCGGTGCGCATGGTTTCGAGGATATCGACGATGCGTTTCATCGGCGCCATGATTGCGCGCATCAACAGCAGTCCACACAGCGCGGCGGCCAGCACCGCCAGCAGCAGCGAGACGCCCATGCTGATCTTCGCGGCCTCGACCGCATCATCGATGGCGGCGGTGGCGTCGTCGGCGACCTGTTTGTTCTGTTGGATGATGTCATTGAGCTTCGCGCGGCCTGCGACCCAGACGGGCGTCAGTTGCTCGTTGAACAGCCTGAGTGCCTCGGCGGCATTGTTGCTCCGCTGCGCCTCGAGCACTTGGGCGAGCGCCTGGTTGTAACCCTGGTGCATTTTTTCGAAGGCATCGAACTCGCTGCGGTCCTGGGTGAAATTGATGGTTTTGGCGTAATCGGCCATGTATTTCTCAAGGCGTGCCTCGAAGGACTTGTAGTCCTGCTTGTCGTCCTCGGAAATGCCCTGGTTCTTGCGGATGCCCACCAACTCCTGGGTGTGCAGGTAGCTGTCGACCCAGGCGCTGCGAATCATCGAGCTCAAAAACACGCCAGGCACCGCGTCATCCCGGACGGAGCTCTCGCTGGTTTCGATTTTCAACAGGCGCGAATACGCGAGCACGACCATCAGCAGCATGATCGCGATAATGACCGCGAAGCTCGCCAAAATCCGTTGGCGCAGGGTCCAGTTCTTCACAGTAATTCCTCGCAGGGCCATTCAAATGGAGGGGAGTATAGCTGAGCGATGGCGTGTATTAACCAATGGTTTGCGGGGACACTGCCGGAGTCGGCGCCGCCATTGCGGCAGGCGCCCTGGCGCTTGAGCGAGCCAGGTTTAATGTGGGAGCAGGCCCACTCCCACATATGGATAGGTAAGCGGTTTTATTCGACGTTAAGGCGCACCTGTTTCTCCAGCTCCGCCTTCAGGCCAGGCTCCAGCTTCAGTTGGCGCGCCAGTTCATCCAGGTAGGCCTTTTCCATGAAGTTTTCCTCGTCCACCAGCATCACACTGGCGATATACATCTCGGCGGCCATTTCCGGGGTGCCGGCGGCGCGGGCGACGTCGGCCGGGTCGAGAGGTTTGTTCAGCTCGGCGTGCAACCAGGTTTGCAGTTCACGGTCATTGTCGAGTTTGGTGAACTCGCCTTCTATCAACGCGCGCTCACGCTCATCCACATGCCCGTCGGCCTTGGCGGCAGCGACCAGCGCCTTGAGAATGCCCTGACTGTGTTGTTCGACCTGGGCCGGCGGCAGGCGATCAATGGTTTGCGGCTCGCCCTGGGGTGCGCCGGCCTGCTGCGCCTGCCAGTTGCCGAAGGCTTTGTAGGCGATGACCCCCAGGGCGGCCAGGCCTCCGTAGGTCAGGGCCTTGCCGCCGAATTTGCGCGCCTTTTTATTGCCCAGCAGCAAGCCCATGGCGCCGGCCGCCAATGCGCCGCCGCCTGCGCCACCGAGCAAACTGCCGAGCCCGCCGCTGCCCAACAGCCCGCCGAGGGCGCCTTTGTCGGTTGATTGACGCTGGCCGCCAGCCTTGTTCTGCAACATGTCCTGGCCAGACTTGAGCAACTGATCGAGCAATCCACGGGTATTCATTCGTAGCCTCCTGACACTTGGGTTCGTAGGACCAATAGGCCCCCAGCGTAAAACTAAGTGCCAAAAAGGCTTTATCTAGAGTGCTTCCAGATGTAACGCCCTGCCCTGCTGTCGGAAATGTCTTGTTGCACAGCGGCGCCATCAAGCTGCCATCATGATTTTTCCTTCAGCATCGAACCGCTTAAGCTATCCGGCGTCTGTTTAATGTCCGTTGCGTTTGGCCGAAGGCATGTCCGAACCGTTATTTCTGATCCGTTACGTGCCAGGAACGGCGCGGGATTTGCTCACGACAGGTTGTCTCTATGCACCGCAGGAATTTGCTCAAAGCGTCCATGGCCATTGCGGCCTACACCGGTTTGTCGGCCAGTGGCCTGCTGGCCGCGCAGGCCTGGGCCGGAAACCGTGCCGCCGATGGCAAGGCCGTGGCATTTGATTTCGAAACGCTCAAGGCCCAGGCCAAACAGCTCGCCGGCGGCGCCTACAAAGACACCCGGCAGGTGCTGCCGCCCACGCTGGCAACCATGACCCCACAGAATTTCAATGCCATTGGCTACGACGGCAACCATTCGTTGTGGAAGGAACTGAAGGGGCAACTGGACGTGCAGTTTTTCCACGTCGGCATGGGCTTCAAGACGCCGGTGCGCATGCACAGTGTCGACCCCAAGACCCGCGAGGCCCGCGAAGTGCATTTCCGCCCTTCGCTGTTCAACTATGAAAAAACCACGGTCGACACTAAACAGTTGACCGGCGATCTGGGCTTCTCCGGGTTCAAACTGTTCAAGGCGCCGGAGCTTGACCGCCATGACGTGCTGTCGTTTCTCGGTGCCAGTTACTTCCGCGCCGTGGACTCCACCGGCCAGTACGGCCTGTCGGCGCGCGGCCTGGCGATCGACACCTACGCGAAAAAACGCGAGGAGTTCCCCGACTTCACCCAGTTCTGGTTCGAGACCCCGGACAAGGACGCCACCCGCTTCGTGGTCTACGCCCTGCTCGATTCGCCCAGCGCGACCGGTGCCTATCGCTTCGATATCGACTGCCAGGCCAATCAGGTGGTGATGGCCATCGATGCCCATATCAACGCGCGCACCGCCATCGAACAACTGGGCATTGCGCCTATGACCAGCATGTTCAGTTGCGGTACCCACGAACGCCGGATGTGCGACACCCTCCACCCGCAAATCCACGACTCGGACCGCCTGGCCATGTGGCGCGGCAACGGCGAGTGGATTTGCCGCCCGCTGAACAACCCGGCCAAGCTGCAGTTCAACGCCTTTGCCGACACCAACCCCAAAGGCTTCGGCCTGGTGCAGACCGACCACGAGTTCGCCAGCTATCAGGACACGGTGGACTGGTACAGCAAGCGCCCGAGCCTGTGGGTAGAGCCCACCACCGCCTGGGGTGAAGGCTCGATCGACCTGCTGGAAATCCCGACCACCGGCGAGACCCTGGATAATATCGTGGCCTTCTGGACCCCGAAAAAACCGGTGATGGCCGGTGATTCGCTCAACTACGGCTACAAGCTCTACTGGAGCGCCCTGCCGCCGGTGAGCACACCGCTGGCTCAGGTCGACGCGACCCGTTCGGGCATGGGCGGATTTACCGAAGGATGGGCCCCTGGCGAGCATTACCCTGAGGTATGGGCACGCCGTTTTGCGGTGGACTTCAAGGGCGGCGGCCTGGATCGTTTGCCAGCCGGCACGGGCATCGAGCCGGTGGTCACCTGTTCCCACGGCGAGGTGAAAGACTTCAGCGTACTGGTGCTCGACAACATCAAGGGCTATCGCATTCTGTTCGACTGGTACCCCACCAGTGACAGCGTGGAGCCGGTGGAGCTGCGCTTGTTTATCCGTACCCAGGACCGCACCTTGAGTGAAACCTGGCTGTATCAGTACTTCCCGCCCGAGCCGGGCAAACGCAAGTACACCTGACACCATGACCGACAGTGTGGGAGCCGCGTGCTCCCACGCTGTTATTCAGCGGCCCTTCAGAACCGCGAGACGGTTTTCATCGCTCCGATCAGATACCGCATCGCAACCTGGTCGCTCTCGGTCAGCGCGCGATAATGCGCCAGCAGTTCGGCTTCATCCGAACTCAACCTGTGGCCACGCAAGAACATCCTGCGGGTCAGAAAAGACGCCACCACACCCGCTACACCATACGACTTGGCCATGGACTGCTTCTCCTGATATCGATCCAACACTCCTGCCGCCCATTCATTGCGTGCCGTGAAGCATCTTGCCTTCATGGGCGAACCGACTGACTTCCTGGGCCGAAAATCAGGCTTACCTTAAGCGTAGAAACAATCTGATTACGTGTGGGATTTTTTTAGAGTATTCACTTAAATAATTGCTTCGGTAATAAATACCTACAACCGATTCTTACGCCTTCACCGATCAATCAGATCAGCCTCTGTCATGACCACGAGCAAAAAAAACCCACCGTGTGAAGGTGGGTTCTGTGGGCATGCGCCAAGGATCAATCCCTGAGGTCCGATTCATGAATCGGCTGGTCGCGGTGCGTCGCCCGTTGGTATTGCGCCGGCCAGGTTGCCTTGCGTCCACCCAGGTCATCGTCGGCATGCAGCGGCCAGTACGGATCGCGCAACAGTTCACGGGCCAGGAAGATGATGTCGGCCTGGCAGGTGCGCAGGATGTGTTCGGCCTGGGCCGGTTCGGTGATCATGCCGACCGTACCGGTGGCGATGCCCGACTCTTTGCGCACCCGCTCGGCAAAGCGCGTCTGGTAACCGGGACCGGTGGGGATCTCGGCGTTGGCGGCGGTGCCGCCGGAGGATACGTCGATCAGGTCCACGCCCAGGTCTTTCAGGCGGCGCGCCAGTTCCACGGTTTCATCGGGATTCCAGCCGTCTTCCACCCAGTCGGTGGCGGACACACGCACAAACAGCGGCAGGTTCTGCGGCCACACTTCGCGCACCGCGCGGGTCACTTCCAGAACCAGGCGGATACGGTTTTCGAAGGAGCCGCCGTACTGGTCCTGGCGCTGGTTACTGATGGGCGACAGGAACTGATGCAGCAGGTAACCGTGGGCGGCATGGATTTCCACCACTTCGAAGCCGGCGGCCAAGGCACGCTTGGCGGCGGTGACAAAATCAGCGATGACCTGGCGGATCTGCTCTTCATCCAGCGGTTTGGGTTGTGTGTGCTGAGGGTCGAACGCGATGGGCGATGGACCTACCGGCACCCAGCCCCCCTCTTCCGGCTTGACGCTGCCATGCTTGCCGATCCAGGGCCGATAGGTGCTGGCCTTGCGCCCGGCGTGCGCCAACTGGATACCGGCCACCGCACCTTGCGCCGCAATAAAGCGTGTAATGCGTTGCAACGGTTCGATCTGTTCGTCCTTCCACAAGCCCAGGTCCTGGGCGGTAATGCGGCCATCGGCGGTCACGGCGGTGGCTTCGGTAAAGATCAGCCCGGCGCCACCGACGGCACGGCTGCCCAGATGCACCAGGTGCCAGTCGTTGGCCAGGCCATCATCGCTGGAGTATTGGCACATCGGGGATACCGCGATGCGGTTCAGCAAGGTGAGTTGACGCAGGGTATAAGGTTCGAGCAGCTGACTCATGGCGCACCTCTTCGGGTTCTGTGGGCAAGCTCCAAGGCTCTCTTTCATGGTGCTTGGAGCCTAGTCGACAACGACCGATCGCACAGGGTTCATAGGTAGACGGTTCAGACGTAAACCGGGAGCCGATTGCCGGCCCCCGTGTTGCAGCGCCTTACATTTCGACCTGGGTGCCCAGCTCGATCACCCGGTTGACCGGAAGTTTGAAGAAACGCAGGTTGCCGTTGGCATTCTTCAACATGAACGCGAACAACGCTTCGCGCCAGCGCGCCATGCCTTTGATGCGCGAAGCGATCACGGTTTCACGGCTGAGGAAGTAGGTGGTGCGCATGGGGCTGAAGTCCAGCTCGTCCAGATGGCACAGTTTCAGCGCCTCGGGCACGTCCGGCTCATCGGTAAAACCGAAGTGCAGGATCACCCGGAAGAACCCTTCGCCATAGGCATCCACTTCGAAACGTCGCGCCGCCGGCACACGCGGGATGTCTTCGTAGACCACGGTCAGCAGCACCACCTGCTCGTGCAGCACCTGGTTATGCAGCAGGTTGTGCAACAGCGCATGGGGTACGGCATCGGGCCGCGCCGTGAGGAACACCGCCGTGCCCTGCACGCGATGGGGCGGCTGCACGCGGATGCTGCTGATGAAGATGGGCAACGGCAGGCCACCCTCGTCGAGGCGCTCGACGAGCAATTGCTTGCCGCGCTTCCAGGTGGTCATCAGTACGAACAGCACGATCCCGGCCAATACCGGGAAGGCGCCGCCCTGGATGATCTTCGGCACGTTGGCGGCAAAGTACAGCCCGTCCACCAACAGGCAGCAGAGCAACACCGGCACCGCCAGTATCGGTGGCCATTTCCACAGCAGCAGCATCACCGCAGAGACCAGGATCGTGGTCATCAGCATGGTGCCGGTCACCGCCACGCCATAGGCGGACGCCAGCGCACCGGAGGATTCGAAGCCCAGCACCAGCAGGATCACGCCCACCATCAGCGACCAGTTCACCGCGCCAATATAGATCTGGCCCTGTTCGGCGCTGGAGGTATGTTGAATGTGCATGCGCGGGATATAACCCAACTGGATGGCCTGGCGCGTCAACGAGAACGCACCGGAAATCACCGCCTGGGAGGCAATCACGGTGGCCAGGGTCGACAGCACCACCAGCGGAATCAGCGCCCAGCTCGGCGCCAGCAGGTAGAAGGGGTTGCGGGCCGCTTCCGGATCGCCCAGCAGCATGGCGCCCTGGCCGAAATAGTTGAGCACCAACGCCGGCAACACCAGGATGAACCAGGCACGGGCGATGGGTTTGCGGCCGAAGTGGCCCATGTCGGCGTACAACGCTTCGGCGCCGGTCAGCGCCAGCACCACCGCACCGAGGATGGCCACGCCGATGCCGGGGTGAGCCTCGAAGAAGCGCACGGCCCACATCGGATTCATGGCGCTGAGCACCTCAGGGTGCAAGGTGATGCCGTACACACCGAGGCCGCCCAGCACAAGGAACCAAGTCACCATCACTGGCCCGAACAGCTTGCCGATGCGGTCGGTGCCGTGTTTCTGGATCAGGAACAGCGCCACCAGCACCACCAGTGCGATAGGCACTACCCATCTATCCAGGCCGTCGAACGCCAGCTCCAGGCCTTCCACCGCCGACAACACCGAAATCGCCGGGGTGATCATGCTGTCGCCGTAGAACAGCGCCGCGCCGCACAAGCCGCACACCACCAGGAAACTGCGCAATTTCCTGCGCTCCCCCGCCGCACGCCGTGCCAGGGCGGTCAGCGCCATGATGCCGCCCTCCCCTTGGTTATCGGCGCGCAGCACGAACAGCATGTATTTGATCGACACGACCCAGATCAGCGACCAGAAGATCAGCGCCAGGATCCCCAGTACCCCGTCATGGTTGACCTGTACCCCGTAACCGCCGTTGAACACCTCTTTAAGGGTGTAGAGCGGGCTGGTCCCGATATCCCCGTAAACCACCCCGACCGCTGCTACCAGCATGCCAATCGGCTTGGCGTTCGAATGCTCGGCACCCGCTGCCTGACTACTTGCCTGACCCATCAACCACTCCTGCCCTTTGACCTGAAGTCTTTTATGAACAACGTGCTCAAACTGACCCTAGCATGCGCTGTTTTACTTCTCGTAACAGACGTTTTGTTGACCTTAGGATTTCACCTACACGCAACGGCGCGAAGCATAGCGCAGCGGTCGTCGCATTTCCCTGCATTAAAACAGGCGTCTTTTTGCCTGCATTGACGTCACTGAGTACCAACGCTACGTTTTCGCGTGTTACAGCAGCGTGATTCCGACGTATGGGTTGCCTGACGTCATGCCTGAAGCAAAAAGCGTTTGCTCGGTTTTGATGGGTTGATCCATACTCCAGACGTAGCCACAACGTAGCTACATTTTTGATCGGGAGTCACGATATGTCCGCATTACTGAAAACCACTGATGTGCGTTGTCGCATAGACGAGGATTTGAAGGAGCGTGCCACTGCTGTGCTCAATGCCTGTGGGCTTAGCCTCAGTGACGCCATGCGTCTTTTCCTCCGCCAGGTCGTGACGACGCAAGGGCTGCCTTTCGAGGTACGCATCCCTTCGGAGAAAACCGCTCGCGCCATGAAGCAAGCGCATGCTATCCGTCGCCAGTTCGACTCGATCGATGACATGCTAAGGGACGCCGATGGCGAAGCAGGAGAAGAAGCAAAAACGCGCTGACATACCCAAGCAATGCGCACAGACGCCTGAGTTTAAAAAGTCCTGGGAGCGTTATAAACGCGCCGGGCGTCGAGACATGAATGAAGTCCGGGCAGTGATGGTGATGCTTTTTTTAGGCGAACAACTACCCGCCGAGTATCGAGACCATGCGCTTACCGGGAACTGGGACGGGTTCAGAGAATGCCATATTGGTGGTGATTGCCTGCTGATTTACGAGCACTCGCGGGCTGACCTGATCACCTTCGTGGACTTGGGGAGCCATGCTGAATTGTTTGCGTAAGCGTTGGGGTATTGAATAGCGCAGCGCTCGTCGCATTTCCCCGCATAAAGCTGGTCAAGTGCGCTGCCCGCCGCTAGAATTGCGCACTTTTTGATCAGAGGCGCACCAAGCGCCCGTCCGCTGCCTGCCCTTCACGGTGGCGGCGTCATTCAATACCGAGGTTAGACATGTCCACCACCATCGCAAAAGCCAACCCCAAGGTTGGCTTTGTTTCCCTGGGTTGCCCGAAGGCTCTGGTCGACTCCGAGCGCATTCTCACGCAACTGCGCATGGAAGGGTATGACGTCGTGTCCACTTACCAGGACGCGGACGTGGTGGTGGTCAACACCTGTGGTTTCATCGACTCGGCCAAGGCAGAGTCCCTGGAAGTGATCGGCGAAGCGATCAAGGAAAACGGCAAGGTCATCGTGACCGGCTGCATGGGCGTGGAAGAAGGTAATATCCGCAACGTACACCCCAGCGTGCTCGCCGTGACCGGCCCGCAACAGTACGAGCAGGTGGTCAACGCCGTGCACCAGGTGGTGCCGCCACGCCAGGACCACAACCCGCTGATCGACCTGGTGCCGCCGCAAGGCATCAAGCTGACCCCGCGCCACTATGCCTATCTGAAAATTTCCGAAGGCTGCAACCACAGCTGCAGCTTCTGTATCATCCCGTCGATGCGCGGCAAGCTGGTCAGCCGCCCGGTCGGTGATGTGCTGGACGAGGCCCAGCGCCTGGTCAAATCCGGCGTAAAAGAGCTGCTGGTGATTTCCCAGGACACCAGTGCCTACGGCGTCGACGTGAAATACCGCACCGGTTTCTGGAATGGCGCGCCGGTGAAAACCCGCATGACCGAACTCTGCGAAGCCCTCAGCAGCCTGGGCGTGTGGGTGCGCCTGCACTACGTTTACCCGTACCCGCACGTGGACGAGCTGATTCCGTTGATGGCCGCCGGCAAGATCCTGCCCTACCTGGATATCCCGTTCCAGCACGCCAGCCCCAAAGTGCTCAAGGCGATGAAACGCCCGGCCTTCGAAGACAAGACCCTGGCGCGCATCAAGAATTGGCGCGAGATCTGCCCCGACCTGATCATTCGCTCCACTTTCATTGTGGGCTTCCCTGGCGAAACCGAAGAAGACTTCCAGTACCTGCTGGACTGGCTGACCGAAGCCCAGCTGGACCGCGTCGGCTGCTTCCAGTACTCGCCGGTCGAAGGCGCTCCGGCCAACCTGCTGGACCTGGCCGTGGTGCCCGACGACGTCAAGCAGGATCGTTGGGAGCGCTTCATGGCGCATCAGCAGGCGATCAGCTCGGCGCGCCTGCAACTGCGCATCGGCAAGGAAATCGAAGTGCTGATCGACGAAGTCGACGAGCAAGGCGCGGTCGGTCGTTGCTTCTTCGATGCGCCTGAAATCGACGGTAACGTATTTATCGACGATGCCAGCGGTCTGAAGCCGGGCGACAAGGTCTGGTGCACCGTGACCGACGCAGACGAATACGACCTGTGGGCGCAAAAGCGCGACTAAAGCTGTTAGAAATTAAAAAAGCCCTGCTTCTGGACAAGATGCGGGGCTTTTTTAGGTCTATCGTTTTGTCCATCTACACCTATTTCGACAAGAGACTGCGGGCATGCGTGAGCATTCGGTTATCCATACCCCCAACAATAGCGATTACCTCGAGCTGGCGAAGATCTGGGAGGCCTCGGTGCGGGCCACTCATGACTTTTTGCCGGACAGTTACATTGTGTTGCTCAAAAAGCTGGTGCTGACGCGTTATCTGGATTCAGTGATGCTGATCTGCACCAAGGACGCACGCCAGCACATTACCGGGTTTGCCGGAGTGGCGGCGGGCAAGGTGGAGATGCTGTTTATCGACCCGCTGCACCGTGGCCAGGGCCTGGGCCGGCAATTGCTGCGCTATGCAATCGAGCACATGAATGCCGATGAACTGGACGTCAACGAGCAGAACCCCCAGGCCTTGGGTTTTTATCTCAAGCAGGGGTTCGAAGTGATCGGACGCACGGAGCATGATGGCCTTGGGCAACCTTACCCGTTGCTGCATATGCGCTTGCGCCAAGCGCAACAACACGCGCGCAAGGGCTAAATGAAATGGGACCGGGATTAACCGGCGCCAGGCAGGTACAATAGCCGCCCCCTTTTGTTACGGCCCTTGTCATGACTGACCCCATACGCCTCTCCAAACGCCTTATCGAACTGGTCGGTTGCTCCCGTCGGGAGGCTGAGCTGTTTATCGAAGGCGGCTGGGTCTCGGTGGACGGTGAAGTGATCGACGAGCCGCAGTTCAAGGTCACGACCGAAAAAGTCGAACTGGACCCAGAGGCCAAAGCCACCGCGCCCGAGCCGGTGACCATTCTGCTGCACGCGCCGGCAGGCATGGATGCTGAAACCGCCATGGCCACCCTCAGCGCCGAAACCCTGTCGGAAGAACACCGCTTCAGCAAACGCCCGCTGAAAGGCCACTTCCTGCGCCTGACCGCCAGTGCCGACCTGCAAGCCAAGGCCAGCGGCCTGCTGGTGTTCACCCAGGACTGGAAAATCCTGCGCAAGTTGACCGCCGATGCCGCCAAGATCGAGCAGGAATACGTGGTGGAAGTCGAAGGCGATATGGTGGCCCACGGCCTCAACCGCCTGAACCACGGCCTGACCTACAAAGGCAAGGAGCTGCCGGCCGTGAAAGCCAGCTGGCAGAACGAAAACCGCCTGCGTTTCGCGCTGAAGAACCCGCAGCCGGGGGTGATCGCGCTGTTCTGCGAAGCCGTTGGCTTGAAAGTCGTCGCCATCCGCCGCATCCGCATTGGCGGCGTATCCATTGGCAAAGTGCCGGTGGGCCAATGGCGTTACCTGTCCGGCAAAGAAAAGTTCTAAGCCGTTGCCCTTTTCCCGACATTGCCTGATTGGGCGGTGTCTACCCCGTTGAAAACCAGGATTTGCCCACCATGATTCACAACGACGTACTGCGCAGCGTGCGCTACATGCTCGACATCAGCGACAACAAGATGGTCGAGATCATCAAGCTCGGCGGCATGGACGTGACCAAGGAAGACCTGCTCACCTACCTCAAGAAGGATGAGGAAGAAGGCTATGTGTTCTGCCCGGATGAGGTGATGGCGCATTTCCTCGACGGTCTGGTGATTTTCAAGCGCGGCAAGGATGAAAGCCGTCCGCCGCAGCCGATCGAAACCCCGGTGACCAACAACATTATCCTGAAAAAACTGCGCGTAGCCTTCGAATTGAAGGAAGACGACATGCACGCCATCCTCAAGGCCGCCGAGTTCCCGGTGTCCAAGCCCGAGCTGAGCGCGCTGTTCCGCAAGTTCGGTCACACCAACTACCGCACCTGTGGCGATCAGTTGTTGCGCAACTTCCTCAAGGGTCTGACGTTGCGGGTTCGTGCGTAAGCCATGAGTTATCAGGTCTCGCCCATCGGCTTCGTACGCTCCTGCTTCAAGGAGAAGTTCGCCATCCCGCGCCAGCCGCAACTGGCGCCGGCCGCCCGCGGCGTGCTGGAGCTGGTGGCGCCGTTCGATGGCGGCGAGGCGGTGCAGGGCCTGGAACAGGTCAGCCACGTGTGGCTGCTGTTTCTGTTTCACCAGGCGCTGGAAGACACGCCACGCCTGAAAGTGCGCCCGCCACGCCTGGGCGGCAATACGTCCATGGGCGTGTTTGCTACCCGCGCGACCCATCGGCCTAACGGGATTGGCCAGTCAGTGGTCAAGCTGGATAAGGTGGAAGCGGGCCGGTTGTGGATTTCCGGGATTGACCTGCTCGATGGCACGCCTGTGCTGGATATCAAGCCATATGTGCCCTATGCCGATATCGTCGATACGGCGACCAACAGCATCGCCAGCGGTGCGCCGCCCCTGATTGGCGTGCAGTGGCTCAAGACCGCGCTGCAACAGGCGCAGGGCCATGCCCGGCGCCTGGATGAACCCTTGGTGGAGTTGATTGATCAGTGCCTGGCGCAAGATCCACGGCCGGCCTACCAGACACCTGGGCCGGAGCGCGAATACGGTGTGCAGTTCTGGGATGTGGATGTACGTTGGCACTATCCCGAGGCTGGGATGATTTGCGTATTGGAAGTGGTGCCTGCTGGATAAACCGGAACCCAAATGTGGGAAGGGGCTTGCCCCCGATAGCAGTGTGTCAGTCAACTCATCTGTGACTGATCCACCGCAATCGGGGGCAAGCCCCCTGCCACATTTTTTTGATCTGCGTTTATTTCTCGACGAATGCGCGCTCGATCAGGTAATCCCCCGGCTCACGCATGCGTGGCGAAACTTTCAGGCCGAAGCTGTTCAACACTTCGCTGGTCTCGTCCAACATGCTCGGGCTGCCGCACAGCATGGCACGGTCGTCCTCGGGGTTGATCGGTGGCAGGCCGATGTCGCTGAACAGCTTGCCGCTGCGCATCAGGTCGGTCAGGCGGCCTTCGTTTTCGAACGGCTCGCGGGTCACGGTCGGGTAGTAGATCAACTTTTCACGCAAGGCTTCACCGAAAAACTCGTTCTGCGGCAGGTGCTCGGTGATGAACTCGCGGTAGGCGACTTCATTGACGTAACGCACGCCGTGGCACAGGATCACTTTTTCGAAGCGCTCGTAGGTCTCCGGGTCCTGGATCACGCTCATGAATGGCGCGAGGCCCGTACCGGTGCTGAGCAGATACAAATGCTTGCCCGGCTTCAAATCGTCAAGCACCAGGGTGCCTGTCGGTTTTTTGCTGATGATGATCTCGTCGCCTTCCTTCAAGTGCTGCAACTGGGAAGTCAGCGGGCCATCCGGCACCTTGATGCTGAAGAACTCCAGATGCTCTTCCCAGTTCGGGCTGGCAATGGAGTAGGCGCGCATGAGCGGGCGGCCGTTGGGCTGTTGCAGGCCGATCATCACGAACTGACCGTTCTCGAAGCGCAGACCCGGATCGCGGGTGCACTTGAAGCTGAACAGAGTGTCGTTCCAGTGATGAACACTGAGGACACGCTCGTGGTTCATGTTGCTCATGTACGGGGAACTCCTGGAAATGGGTCTGCGCCAAATGTGAAGTGCGCAATTGCACAGTATTCTAATGGCGGCGACAATATCTGTTAACTGGATTATTAAGATAAGGGTTATCGGTTATATCGATATGCGATTTACTCTCCGTCAACTGCAAGTCTTCGTCGCCGTCGCCCAGCAGGAAAGCGTCTCCCGCGCTGCCGGGCTCCTGGCCCTGTCTCAATCCGCCGCCAGCACGTCGATTACCGAGCTGGAGCGTCAATCCAGCTGCCAATTATTCGACCGCGCCGGCAAACGCCTGAGCCTCAACGCCCTCGGTCATCAATTGCTGCCCCAGGCGGTGGCGCTGCTGGATCAGGCCAAGGAGATCGAGGACCTGCTCAATGGCAAGTCCGGCTTCGGCTCATTGGCGGTGGGCGCCACCCTGACCATCGGCAATTACCTGGCGACCCTGCTGATCGGCAGCTTCATGCAGCAGCACCCCGAGAGCCAGGTGAAACTGCATGTGCAAAACACTGCGCATATCGTGCATCAGGTGGCGCATTACGAAATTGATCTGGGTCTAATCGAAGGTGACTGCAGCCACCCGGACATCGAGGTGCAAACCTGGGTGGAGGATGAGCTGGTGGTGTTTTGCGCACCCCAGCATCACTTGGCCAAGCGTGGCGTGGCCAGCATGGATGAGTTGACCCATGAAGCGTGGATCCTGCGCGAACAAGGCTCGGGCACGCGCCTGACGTTTGACCAAGCCATGCGCCATCATCGCAGCGCATTGAATATCCGCCTGGAGCTGGAACACACCGAGGCGATCAAACGCGCAGTGGAATCAGGTTTGGGGATTGGTTGCATTTCGCGGCTGGCACTGCGCGACGCGTTCCGTCGTGGCAGTCTGGTGCCGGTAGAGACCCCGGACCTGGACCTGGCCCGGCAGTTCTACTTTATCTGGCATAAGCAGAAGTACCAGACCTCGGCGATGCGCGAGTTTCTGGAACTGTGCCGCGCGTTTACCGCCGGGGTTCAACGCAGCGACGAAATCGTGCTGCCGAGCATCGCCTGATCCTTAGATCAGGATCACCGCCCACACCAGCGTGATCATGGTCAAGGCCACGAATTGCGCGGCACTCCCCATGTCCTTGGCGTTTTTCGACAACGGGTGGCGGTCCAGGGAAATGCGGTCGATGGCCGCCTCCACCGCGGAATTGAGCAATTCGACGATCAGCGCCAGCAGGCACACGGCAATCAGCAATGCGCGTTCGACGCGGCTGACCTGCAGGAAAAAACTCAACGGAATCAGGATGACGTTCAGCAGCACCAACTGACGGAACGCCGCCTCGCCGGTGAAAGCCGCGCGCAGGCCATCCAGGGAATAGCCCCCTGCGTTGAAGATACGTTTGATACCGGTTTGACCCTTGAAAGGCGACATAGATGTAGGCAACTGAACCAAAGGAGTGGGGAAACTAGAGCACGCAAAGTCAAAAAAGCGTGAATCGGTGACGGCTTAATGCTGCGAAATTGACTCAAGTTGTTGCAGGAGTAACGCCGCCTGGGTGCGTGTACGGACCCCCAACTTGCGGAAAATCGCGGTGACATGCGCCTTGATCGTCGCTTCCGACACGCTCAGCTCGTAGGCAATCTGCTTGTTCAACAAGCCTTCGCAGACCATGGTCAACACCCGGAACTGCTGAGGCGTCAAGCTGGCCAGGCCATCACGGGCCGCCTTGGCTTCATCGGAAACGTTGATTTCTTCGAACGCTTGCGGTGGCCAGGACACATCGCCGTCCAATACCCTACGCACCGCCTTCTGGATGTCTTCCATCGCGCTGGACTTGGGGATGAAGCCGCTGGCGCCGAACTCCTTGGAACGCACCACCACGTCGGCCTCTTCCTGAGCCGAGACCATTACCACGGGGATCTGCGGATATTGCCCGCGCAGCAGCACCAGCCCCGAAAAACCGTAGGCCCCCGGCATGTTCAGGTCGAGCAGCACCAGGTCCCAGTCGGATTTTTCGGTCAGGCGCGCTTCCAGCTCGGCAATGCTGGCAACTTCGACCAGTCGCACATCCGGGCCAAGGCCCAGGGTCACGGCCTGATGCAGCGCACTGCGAAACAGCGGGTGGTCATCGGCTATCAGGATTTCGTATGTGGCCATTGATTAAATGATCCTGTTTTTTAGGGAAGCCCTGATGGGTTCAGGGTTCGCCAGTACACAAGGCAACGGCCAGGCGGCCATCGCCACGGGGCGCGCTCAACGTCAAAAACACGTGAAACAACGTCGAAAAACAAGGTAGCACCCCAATCGGCGCCCAGCATGCCCAGCGCAGCCTGGGGGGTCAAGCACTACGCCCATGGGGATTTTAGCGGGGTGCGCGGTTAAGGTGCCATCATGCAAACGTCGTCTGGTCATACCGCTGCGATATAAGGCGCCAAGCGCGTGTGGACACCGTCTGCCTCATCCAGGGGCAACTGAAACTTGGCGGCCAGATAATGCGTGCTGAATACATCGAGGTAGGCGTCCAGGACTTCGCTGGCGACCTGATCCTCGGCCAACTCCAGGCATAGCGCGGCGACCTCGGCGGTGCAGAAATGATCATCGCGCTTGGAACGGCGCAACTTGTAACGTGACAACTGCTCCGGCGCCAGGCTCAGCACCGGCAAATGCTCCAGGTACGGGCTCTTGCGAAACATCTTGCGCGCTTCGCTCCACGTGCCGTCCAGCAGGATGAACAGCGGGCGCTTGCCCTCCCCCGCAACTACCGCGCTGACCACACGCTCAGGCGCCACGAATTCGCCGGGAAAAACGATGTACGGCTGCCACTGCGGATCGGCGAGCAAGGTGAGCAGATCCGGGTCGACCTCGGTCCGCGACCAGGCGAACGCGCTGGTGTCGTCAATAACGTCGGCGATCAGCCAGCCGGTGTTGCTGGGCTTCATCGGTTCGACGTCGTGCATCAACAGGCACATCGCCGATTTGGCTTCAACCGTTGGTCGCCACGCGCACAGGCAGTACTCGGGAATCACTCGGCAACCGGCACACCGCTCGGCGCGCGATCCCCGATTAAGGAAAGGCCTGACGGCCCGGGCCAGGCGCTGGGTGCGCAAGCGGGAGACAGCGTGGCTCATGGGATGCGCCGCAGAGACGGGTAAATCGACACGGGGTAACTCGAAAGCAATTGAAGTGGGCGCAGTTTACCAGCGATACGCCTGGCTGTAGTGGCCAGCGCTCACCTATAATTGCGCGCCACTGAACGCACAGCGCAGTGGCTGGTCTATGCACCAGTAACCGAATCAGGAGAGTTTGATGCTGCGTTCCATGCTGCGCCTCGTTGCCCCATCCGTCGCTATTGCGCTGGCCTTGCCCATGGGCGCCCACGCGGCCTCGCTGCTGGAGGCTCAAATGAACCGCAAGCTGCAAAGCGTCGCGACCGAAAGCAACAAGGACCTGCCCCGGGAAATCGATGAAAAGACCCTAGAAGTGGCCTACACCGTCGAAGGCATGCAACTGATCGATCATCTCAGCGTGCTGCCTGACCGCGCCGAACAGATGCGTGCCAACCCAAAGGCGGTGTATTTCCAGCTGGGCCGCAGTGTCTGCACCAACCCAGGCTACCGCGAGCTGATGGCGAAGGGCGCGATCATGCGTTACGAAATCACCGAGAACAAGACCAACCGTCCTGTCGCATCGGTAAAATTCGCCGAAGCCGACTGCCCGGCTCCAGCCAAGAAGAAAAAGTAACCCCGGCCTGCACCTCGCGCGTTGCCGCCCGGCGACGCGCACTCCCCCGCTTCAACGCCCGCCAGCAACTGAACGCCTTTATCAATTGCCAATAAGCGGTTGCCAGCCAAGGGTTTTTCAGCCCATGATCAAGTCATTCCATGCGCCCGCCAGAGCAGTCTTCCCAGCTGTTCTGTAATGCTTTCAGGGCAAAAAAAAGCCTGCCCTCCTGCGGCAAGCAACGACACATGCAGTGTCGTGGCCCCTGACGACGCTCGTCGGCTAGCCAGGCCCTGTGAAGAAGGAGAAAGTTGAATGCCTGATGAATCGAACAACTCCCTGCTCGATCTTTTTGAACAAAACGGTACCGACCTCACGCAGCAGGTTGACGCGCAACTCCAGTTGGTCGCTCCAAACAGCCCGAACATCCCCCTTTATCGCGACATGATCCTTACGGTCCTGCGCATGGCTCGGGACGACCGCGACCGCTGGAATGCCAAGATCACCCTGCGCGCGATCCGTGAACTGGACCATGCCTTCCGTGTGCTCGAACAATTCAAGGGGCGGCGCAAGGTTACGGTGTTCGGCTCTGCGCGCACGCCAATCGAAAGCCCCCTGTATGCATTGGCTCGAGAGGTTGGCGCGGCATTGGCGCGTTCCGACTTGATGGTCATCACCGGCGGTGGCGGCGGCATCATGGCGGCGGCGCATGAAGGCGCGGGCCTGGAGCACAGCCTGGGGTTCAACATCACCCTGCCGTTTGAACAGCATGCCAATCCGACCATTGATGGCACCGATAACCTGCTGTCGTTCCACTTTTTCTTTACCCGCAAACTGTTCTTCGTCAAGGAAGCCGATGCACTGATTCTGTGCCCGGGTGGTTTTGGCACCCTGGACGAAGCCCTGGAAGTGCTGACCCTGATCCAGACCGGCAAAAGCCCGCTGGTACCCGTGGTGCTGCTGGACGCCCCAGGCGGCGGGTTCTGGCAGGGGGCCCTGGACTTTATCCGCAGCCAGTTGGAAGCTAACCGCTACATCCTGCCGACGGACCTCAAGCTCATCCGCCTGGTTTACAGCGCAGAAGAAGCCGTGGATGAGATCAACCGGTTTTATGCCAACTTCCATTCAACGCGCTGGCTGAAGCGTGAATTTGTAGTGCGTATGAACCATGCGCTCAGTGACCAGGCTCTGACCCATTTGCAGGATGAGTTTGCCAGCCTGCGATTAAGCGGAGAATTCCAGCAGCTTGCCTACACAGGCGAAGAGCATGACGAACCAAGGTTCAGCCATTTGACGCGGTTGGTCTTCAACTTCAATGGCCGAGACCAGGGGCGATTGCGCGAGTTGGTGGACTATATCAACTTGCCGGAAAATTGGGCGCAGCCCCAGGGCGAGGTGCAACAGCGAGGGGTGCCACAGCCCGCGTAATTTTTTACAGGCGAAAAAAAGGCCCACTATTTTCATAGTGGGCCTTGATCGTTCCCACGCTCTGAACTGACCCCCAAAGGTTGGACACAACTTGGGGGTGTCATGGTTAAGTATACAGAACAGGCAAAACTCGCGGCGGTGCAGGACTATTGCGCAGGCAGTGCTGGCTTGAGGGATGTTGCACACCGT
>NZ_JYLM01000034.1 GCF_001439815.1 Pseudomonas orientalis
GTCGTAGCTGACTCGGTGCGGCCATCGTCGGTGGTTTTGGCAACCAGCCGACCGACCGCATCGCGCTCCAGCCGATGAATGATGGGCGCGGGTGGTGCCTCGGGGACCACCGCCAGGCCGTTGCCAAAAGGCGGGTGGCATCGGCGGGTGTTTCATGCACACGACCAGGTCCAGCGGCTTGGGCACGGCACCGGGCGCAGGCGTGGCGACGGTCGGACGCCACATCTGCGAGAAGAAGCTCTCGGCCATGTCCAGGTAGCTGGCCTCAGGCGCAGGCGCCGGCTCTTCCAGTTCGGTACCCGCTGGCGCAACGTGAGAGCTGATTGCCCCGGCAGCGCGGATGTTATTGGTGAGCGTGTTGGTGGAACCGGTGAGAATATTGGCCTGCACCGTGGGCGGAAACAGCGCATTGCTGAAGCTGTCGCATAAATTCGTCAGGCCTTTGTCTGCGCCCGTCTTGCTCATGGCCAGGCCGACAATCGTGCCCACCACCGCGCCCAACAGGAAGCAGCCCAGCCCTCCGGTGGCGACGGTAATACCGGTAGCCGCAACCACGGCAG
>NZ_JYLM01000035.1 GCF_001439815.1 Pseudomonas orientalis
CAGATGGTTCTGAAAGAAGTTCGCCAGCTTGTTGAAAGGGATGAGGTCGACGCGATCATAAAGATCAACATGGCCAGCGTCTGGAATGATGACCAGTTCCTTGGGTTGGCCAGCCAGCTTGTAAGCTTCTTCGCTGAACTCTCTGGAGTGCGCGTTGGCGCCGGCAATGAACAGCATCGGACGAGGTGAGATCGTCTCGATGTCATTGAACGGGTAGAAGTTCATGAACTTGACGTTGCTGGTCAGCGTCGGGTGCGTGGTCAGCGCTTTGGTCGAGCTGGCGGGCGTGTATTCGCCGCGCGGTGTGCGGTAGAAATCATAGAACTCACGCTGGATCGGGTGAGTGCTCTCGTCCAGTTGGTGCACCGTACCGCTGGTGTAAAGGGTTTCACCGCCCGAGAACTCCTCATCGCGCTGCTGTGCTGCTTGCGCGATGATCGCCTGGCGTTGTTCGGGTGTCTGCGAGTGCTTCAAACCATTTCGATTGGCTGCACCCATGTCGTACATGCTGACCGTTGCGATGGCTTTCATGCGAGGGTCGATCTTG
>NZ_JYLM01000036.1 GCF_001439815.1 Pseudomonas orientalis
TGAAGTCGTAACAAGGTAGCCGTAGGGGAACCTGCGGCTGGATCACCTCCTTAATCGACGACATCAGCTGCTCCATAAGTTCCCACACGAATTGCTTGATTCATTGAAGAAGACGAAAAGAAGCAGCTTTAAGCTCCAAGCTGATAGCTCTTAGCTAATCAGTTACGCGCTCGAAATTGGGTCTGTAGCTCAGTTGGTTAGAGCGCACCCCTGATAAGGGTGAGGTCGGCAGTTCGAATCTGCCCAGACCCACCAATTTTGTTATGGGGCCATAGCTCAGCTGGGAGAGCGCCTGCCTTGCACGCAGGAGGTCAACGGTTCGATCCCGTTTGGCTCCACCATTAACTGCTTCTGCTGTTAGAGTTTAGAAATGAATATTCGCACATGAATATTGATTTCTAGTCTTTGATTAGATCGTTCTTTAAAAATTTGGGTATGTGATAGAAAGATAGACTGACCGTTACTTTCACTGGTAACGGCTCAGGCTAAGGTAAAATTTGTGAGTTCTCTTAACGAGAAATTCGAATTTTCGGCGAATGT
>NZ_JYLM01000037.1 GCF_001439815.1 Pseudomonas orientalis
TGAAGTCGTAACAAGGTAGCCGTAGGGGAACCTGCGGCTGGATCACCTCCTTAATCGACGACATCAGCTGCTCCATAAGTTCCCACACGAATTGCTTGATTCATTGAAGAAGACGAAAAGAAGCAGCCCGAAATTGGGTCTGTAGCTCAGTTGGTTAGAGCGCACCCCTGATAAGGGTGAGGTCGGCAGTTCGAATCTGCCCAGACCCACCAATTTTGTGTGGGAAACGCCTGTAGAAATACGGGGCCATAGCTCAGCTGGGAGAGCGCCTGCCTTGCACGCAGGAGGTCAACGGTTCGATCCCGTTTGGCTCCACCACTACTGCTTCTGTTTGTAGAAAGCTTAGAAATGAGCATTCCATCGTTGTGATGGTGAATGTTGATTTCTAGTCTTTGACTAGTTCGTTCTTTAAAAATTTGGGTATGTGATAGAAAGATAGACTGACCGTTACTTTCACTGGTAACGGCTCAGGCTAAGGTAAAATTTGTGAGTTCTCTTAATCGAGAAATTCGAATTTTCGGCGAATGT
>NZ_JYLM01000038.1 GCF_001439815.1 Pseudomonas orientalis
CGGCGTGCTGGTGTGCCCGGTGAGCGATTTGAAATTGCTCGGTGCGGCCACATTCATCCTGGCCGCCACGGCGCAGTGTGACGCAGAGGAACTGCGCCAGCGCCTGCCGGCTCATCTGAAGATTGGGCCGGTAGAGCGCATACGGGAGTTGGTCAACCTGCACCTTGCCGGGATCAAGGTCAACCCGCTGCCGGTGGCGCCGCGGCAGATTCCGTTTCATGCCGCCAAGACCTATTTCATGCTCGACATGAGTGCCCGCGATATCGCGGGCACTCATGTCGAGCATGAAATAGGTCTTGGCGGCATGAAACGGAATCTGCCGCGGCGCCACCGGCAGCGGGTTGACCTTGATCCCGGCAAGGTGCAGGTTGACCAACTCCCGTATGCGCTCTACCGGCCCAATCTTCAGATGAGCCGGCAGGCGCTGGCGCAGTTCCTCTGCGTCACACTGCGCCGTGGCGGCCAGGATGAATGTGGCCGCACCGAGCAATTTCAAATCGCTCACCGGGCACACCAGCACGCCG
>NZ_JYLM01000039.1 GCF_001439815.1 Pseudomonas orientalis
CGCAATGTCGAACTGGCCCAGAAGCTGGCGGGCGAACTGGAAACCGGAGGCGTATTCATCAATGGCTATTGCGCAACCGACCCAC
Source organism: Pseudomonas orientalis (assembly GCF_001439815.1). Taxonomy (GTDB): domain Bacteria; phylum Pseudomonadota; class Gammaproteobacteria; order Pseudomonadales; family Pseudomonadaceae; genus Aquipseudomonas; species Aquipseudomonas orientalis. Next base: position 86 of record NZ_JYLM01000039.1, read on the forward strand.
GCGTCACTTTCGGCGGCGTAAAGAAAAGCGGTTTTGGCCGTGAACTGTCGCATTTCGGTGTGCGCGAGTTCTGTAATGCACAGACCGTCTGGCTGGACCGTCACTAACATCAAGCAAGTCGCCAAGCCCAGCGAAAACGTCCGCTGAGCCAAAGATGGGCGAGTCAGAAAAAGACTCGCCCCACCCTTATGAGGAGCTTTTGATGCGAGTCTTCCCTGCAATGCTGGGCGCTACTCTGACTGCGGCGTTAACCTTCACGCCAGCGATGGCTGCCGAACTTACCGGTACACTTAAAAAAATCAAGAACTCGGGGACCATAACCCTGGGGCACCGAGACTCTTCAATTCCGTTCTCCTACATCGCCGATGCTTCCGGCAAACCAGTTGGCTACTCCCATGATATCCAATTGAAAATTCACGTA
>NZ_JYLM01000004.1 GCF_001439815.1 Pseudomonas orientalis
GTCGTAGCTGTACTCGGTGCGGCCATCGTCGGTGGTTTTGGCAACCAGCCGACCGACCGCATCGCGCTCCAGCCGATGAATGATGGGCGCGGGTGGTGCCTCGGGGACCACCGCCAGGCCGTTGCCATAAGGCGCCGCAATGGCGGTTACCGTAGTGATGTTGTCCAGCAGGTCGTACTCGTAACGCTTGGCGCTGCCGTCCAGGTCCTGCTGCTCGGCCAGGCGGTCGGCAGCGTCCCAGGTAAAGCGATAGCGTTCACCGTTCTCGTTGATCAGCGCTTGCAGGCGCCCGTAGCTGTCGTAGCCGAACTTCACCTGCCGGCCATGGGCGTCGGTGCGCTGGCTGACTTGGCCGCGGCGGTTGTGCTGGTAGAGCGTGGTGTGCCCGGCCGGGTCGGTATACCCCAGCAGTTGACCGCTGATGTCGCGCTGGTACTGCTCGATACGGCCATCCGGCAATTGAGTGCTTAGCAAGCGCCCCTGAGCGTTGTAGCTGAATTGCGTGCGCTCACCCAGTGCATCGGTGATGACTTGCAGATAACCGCGCTCGTCGTAGCTCAAGCGCGTCGGGTAACCCGAACAATCGATGTGCTCGACCAATTGTCCGAACGGGTTCCAGCGCAGTTTCTTGCTTTTGCCGGTGGCGTCGATGATTTCCACGACCTGGCCATGGGCGTCATAGCGGTACCGGGTGACGTAGCCCAGCGGATCGGTTTCGGCGATGCAGTTACCGCGCGGATCGTAGCGATACTGCCAGCTGTTGTCGGCGGCGTCGGTCTCTACCAGCGGCAGTGCCCAATGCTCCAGCCACAAGGTCGAATCGCTGCGGCCCAGTGGGTCGGTTTCGCCGATCAGGTTGCCGGACTCGTCGTAGCTGTATTCGTAGCGCCCGCCCTGCGGGTCGGTGGCGCTGAGCAATTGGCGCTCATCGTTCCATTCGAACAGCCAGGTCTGGCGGAGGTTGTCGCTGTAGCGAATGATCTGGTGCTGCGTGTTCCAGTGCCGGGTGCTGACGCGCTGCAATCCGTCGGTGATACGGGTAAGGCCGGCGTTCAAGTCATAGTCGAATTGATACGCGTCGCCTTCATCCGTCCAGTGCCGCACCACGCGCCACTCCAGGCCTTCAACCAAAGCCCACTCATAGAAACAACGCAACCCGGTCGGCAACTGATGCTCCACCATGCGCCGGTCGCTGTCGTAGGCGAAGCGCCGCCGCACCTGCCCGGTGGCATCACGCACCTCGGCCAGATTGCCGGCGGTGTCGTAGCCATACCCAACAAGCGCCTCACGGCGTTGATCGGGATACACCCGTTCGATGCGACTGACCTGTTCGCCGTCGCGAATCAGCTCAACCTGCACCAGGTCGAAGGTATCGCGCAGCCGTACCAGGCGTCCGGCCTCGTCATAATCAATATGGATGCGGTTGTCGTTGCGGTCCCCCAACTGAGCCAGGCGCAGTCGTGACGGGTTGGTCGTAAGTTCAAAAAGACGGTACAGGCCATCATCGCTCTCAATCAGCAACTGCCCATTGAGGTGCCGCCGCACAGCGAGCCCTTCACCGGCGCTGAACACCGCGCCGCCCAAGGGAATCGAACCCATGTCGATAGGGCGCCCTTGCTCGTCGGTGTAGACCAGCGTCTCGCCGCCGTCGGGATGAGGCCGGACTTCGACGCAGACCTCATACGGCACGCTCCAGCCCGCGCCAAACAGACTGCCGGTGCGTTCGTCGCGGCTGTTATAGAAACGTTGCCAGTCAATCGGCAAGATGCCGGGCAGCACGAAGTCCAGCTCATCGACATCGCCCAATACCTTCGCGCCCGTCGCCGCATGCACCGGATTCGACGAGCCCATGGCAGCATTCGCCATCGCGCCCATCGCACTGCTGACGGCCATCGAAGTGGCGCCGCCGATCAGCATGCAGGGCAGCTTGCTGAAGAACTTGCCCTTGCCACCCTTGAGCATCAACAACGCGGTGACCGCCAGCCCCACGCCTGGCGTCTTGCCGCTGCGAATCTCGCGCACCACCACGGAGCCACCGCCGATGGTCACGTTGGAGGAAATCAACCCGGACGACACCACCGTCGCATCACAGGTGCTGCGATCACCGCTGCGTACCGCCGGCTGGCCGTTGATCGTGACCTTGTCCGAGCCTTCGGCCAGAAACTGCGGTGGCATCGGCGGGTGCTTCATGCACACCACCAGGTCCAGCGGCTTGGGCACGGCGCCTGGCGCAGGCGTGGCGACGGTCGGACGCCACATTTGCGAGAAAAAGCTCTCGGCCATGTCCAGGTAGCTGGCCTCAGGCGTAGGCGCCGGCTCTTCCAGTTCGGTGCCCGCTGGCGCAACGTGAGAGCTGATTGCCCCGGCAGCGCGGGCGGCGGGGATGTTATTGGTGAGCGTGTTGGTGGAACCGGTGAGAATATTGGCCTGCACCGTGGGCGGAAACAGCGCATTGCTGAAGCTGTCGCATAAATTGGTCAGGCCTTTGTCTGCGCCCGTCTTGCTCATGGCCAGGCCGACAATCGTGCCCACCACCGCGCCCAACAGGAAGCAGCCCAGCCCTCCGGTGGCGACGGTAATACCGGTAGCCGCAACCACGGCAGCTGTTGCCACGGCAGTGATCGCGATATTGGCAGCCACCTCCAGCACACCGCCGAGGATGTCGGCCATCATCGAAGTGTGGGAAAGCGCATCGCCCATCCGGGCCGCCCATAACGCGTCAGACATGCAGGCAGCTCATCAAGAAATAGCGTCGAACGACAGTGAGTTTTTTATCAAGGCCCAATGCGCCGCCTCGGCGTCACCCAGCGCATCCGCCTTCACGTAGCTGAGGGCAAGCATCTTGCGCGTGCCTGGAATCACCAGTGCCAGTTGATACTGGAACACCTTGTCATTGCCCTTGTTGAACTGGCTGCGCAACTCGATGCCTTCGACTTCCTGCGCTGCGCCCAAACGCACATCGACGCCCGGTTGATAACGTAAGTCCTGCACCTGTTTTTCCAGGCGCTGGAGTTGGTCATTGAAGTTGCTGTGCAGGGTTTCACCCTCAGCGAGCAAGCTGCGGCTGACGATCAGGGAGGTGCCCAGTTCGGGGAACTTGAGAATGTTGATCGTCGCATCCTGCAATTGGCCGGCAGGCAGTTGAAACTGGAATTCATTGATTCGATACGTCATGGCAAACAGGTCTCGTCAGGAGCTTTTAGGCGTGGGGAACGCGGCTTTGATATTGGCGTCGATGCTGGCTTTCACGCCCTGGCCATCCGGTGTGGCGCCCGCGCCGCCACCATTGTTCAAGTGCAGCAGGCCGCCGGTATTGAACTCGGCATCGCCGCTGGCGTAGAAGCTGATCTGCACACCCGTGAGGTTGATCTGCCCGCTGGCATTCAACTCCAGAATGCTTTCGCCACAGACCAGGCGCAGGTTTTCGCCCACTTCAATGACGTAGCTCTGGCTGATGCTGTCGGTCTTGCGCTGGCCCACCGAGAGGATGTCTTCCTGCTTGACGATGCGCAGACGGTTATTGCCGATGGTCACTGTCTCATTGTGGCCGATGCTTTTGTTACGGTCATGCCCGACAGAGTGGCTCTCATCGACCTCCACCACGATGTCCTGATTACGTTCGGCATGGATATACAGCTGCTCCAGCCCCTTCTTGTCCTCCATGCGGATTTCATTGAAGTTGGCCGGTGTGCCGCCTTTGCTGGATCGGCTCTTCATGCCGCTTTGAGTCGCGTTTTCCGGCAGATCGTAAGGCACGGTCTGCTCGGCGTTGTACACCCGCCCGGTGATGATCGGTCGGTCGGGGTCGCCTTCGAGGAAGCTCACGATCACTTCCTGACCGATCCTTGGAATCTGCATCGAGCCCCAGTTCTTGCCGGCCCAGGACTGCGACACACGAATCCAGCAAGAGCTGTTTTCGTTGGACTGGTCGTGACGGTCCCAGTAGAAATGCACCTTCACGCGGCCGTATTGGTCGGTCCAGATTTCCTCGCCCTTGGGTCCCACCACCAGCGCGGTTTGCGGGCCTTTGACCACGGGCCGATGGGTGGTGGGCAGGGTGCGGTAGCTCTGTTGCGCGGGGATGCAGGTCAGGCTGCTTTCGAACTGCGCCGAGCCCGAACCGCCGCCGCTTTCCAGGCTTTCCTGGACGATGTAGTAGCGACAGCCGACGATCAGGTATTCGCGGTTCTGGTCCTGGCGGCTGAAGCCGGTGAGGCTGAACAAGTGGCCCGAACCCAGGCCGCGGGCATTGCCGGCGAACTCGATCTGTTCATGCAGGGTTTGCAGGGCCTCGATGCGGGTGCGCGCATAGTGTTCGCCGTCGGCGCTCTGCACGTAGGTGCCGGGATAGTCGTACAGCGGATAGTCGCCGGCGGTGTGCGGACGCGGCATGGCCGAGCGCACGTCGATGCTCGCGCTGGGGCGCTGGAAATCGTAGTCGTTGAGCTCCAGCGAGCCGGGCTGCACCTCCTGCGCCAGGTGCCAGTTATGCATATGGTCGCGTTCGCGCTGCTGCTCGTCCTTGGGGTAATACGGAATCGAGGCGTAGCCGGGCACCGTCGAGTGGGCGCCATAGGCGTCGGCCAGCACCAATACATGCCGGTCCTGCTCGTGACGGAAGAAGTAGTAGATGCCTTCCTGTTCCATCAGGCGGCTGACGAAATCGAAGCTGGTCTCGCGGTACTGCACGCAGTATTCCCACTCGCGGTACGGCCGGCTCAGGGCGTCTTCGAAGTCGGAAAAGCCCAGGTCGCGAAACACCTGCTTGATGATCTGCGGGATGCTCAGGTTCTGGAAAATCCGGCAATCGGAGGTGCGGCTGAGCAGCCACAGCCATGGGCGCAGCGTCACCTGGTAGCTGGCGAACTGGCCCTGGTCGATGTTCTGGCTGCAACGCGCGACGAGGCCGTGAAAATGCCGTTCGCCACCGTCCGCCAGTTGCAGGCCCACGCTCATCGGCTTGCCCAGCAACTGGTTGAGGTCGATGTTGGCGTCCAGGGACGTCAGTTGCAGCTCGTAGTTGAACAACCGGCCCAGCTCTTCACCGCCGCCCATTTCATTGAGCAGCAGCACATCCGGCCCTAGGGGGCTGGTGATCCGGGCCAGGCGTGAGGCTTGGTTGAATAGCATCGAATTACCCTAATAACTGAAGGAACTCAATCCAAATGTGGGAGGGGGTTTGCCCCCGATAGCGGTGTATCAGGTTAGAAATTCCTGGCTGACCCACCGCCATCGGGGGCAAGCCCCCTCCCACATTTTGAGCTGTATTCCGTCAGGTCAATCGTTGAACTGGTAGTGCAGCTCATTATCCCGGCTGCTGATCCGCACCCCCGCCAGCGCCTTGCCTTCCAGCATGCGCGTGAGGAATTCACGGCTCATGTCCGGCAGCAGGCTGTTGGTGAGGAGGGTGTCGATCATGCGCCCGCCGCTTTCGGTTTCGGTGCAGCGCGAGACGATCAGGTCGACCACCGCGTCGTCGTAGTCGAAGGCGACCTTGTGGGTGTTTTCCACGCGCTTTTTGATGCGGTTCAGTTGCAGGCGAGTGATCGCCTTGAGCATCTCGTCGCTCAGCGGGTAATACGGAATCGTCACCAGACGACCGAGCAACGCCGGCGGGAAAATTTCCAGCAGCGGCTGGCGCAGGGCCTTGGCGATCTCCTCGGGCGCGGGGATGTTCGCCGGGTCCTTGCACACGTGGGAGATCAGCTCGGTGCCGGCGTTGGTGGTCAGCAGGATCAACGTGTTCTTGAAGTCGATCACCCGGCCTTCGCCGTCTTCCATCACGCCCTTGTCGAACACCTGGAAGAAGATCTCATGCACGTCCGGGTGGGCTTTTTCCACCTCGTCCAGCAGCACCACGCTGTAAGGCTTGCGCCGCACCGCTTCGGTCAGCACGCCGCCTTCGCCGTAACCGATATAGCCCGGTGGCGCACCCTTGAGGGTCGACACCGTGTGGGCTTCCTGGAACTCGCTCATGTTGATGGTGATCACGTTCTGCTCGCCGCCATACATGGCTTCGGCCAGCGCCAGGGCGGTTTCGGTCTTGCCCACGCCCGAGGTGCCGGCGAGCATGAACACGCCAATCGGCTTGCTTGGGTTATCGAGGCCGGCGCGGGAGGTCTGGATGCGCTTGGCGATCATCTGCAGGGCGTGGTCCTGGCCGATGATGCGTTTCTTCAAATGCTGGTCGAGGTTGAGCACCGTCTCCAGTTCATTGCGCGCCATGCGGCCGACCGGGATGCCGGTCCAGTCGGCGACCACCGAGGCCACGGCCTGGTAATCCACGGTCGGCAGGATCAACGGGGTTTCGCCTTGCAGTGCAGTGAGGCGTTGTTGCAGGTCGATCAGTTGCGTGCGCAATTCGTCGCTGCCGCTGTCCACCACGCCGGCTTTTTCGCGCAAGGTCGCACGGGTGGCGAGCAGCTCATCCACCAAGGCTTTTTCCTCAGCCCAACGGCTTTCCAAGGTGGCCAGACGCTCACGTTCGGCCGTAAGCAATGCTTCGGTGTTGGTTTGGCGCGCGCCAATCGCAATGCCGATCGCATGCTCGCGGGCGATAATTTGCAGCTCGGTCTCCAGCGCTTCGATACGACGGCGGCTGTCATCCACTTCTGCCGGTACCGCATGCAGGCTGATGGCAACGCGGGCGCAGGCGGTGTCCAGCAGGCTCACGGATTTGTCCGGCAGCTGGCGCGCCGGAATATAGCGGTGCGACAGCTTGACCGAGGCTTCCAGGGCTTCATCGAGGATCTGCACCTGGTGGTGCTTTTCCATGGTCGAGGCCACACCGCGCATCATCAGCAGCGCCTTGTCCTCCGACGGCTCGGCAACCTGTACTACCTGGAAGCGGCGGGTCAGGGCCGGGTCTTTTTCGATGTGCTTCTTGTACTCGGCCCAGGTGGTGGCGGCCACGGTACGCAAGGTGCCACGGGCCAGCGCAGGCTTGAGCAGGTTGGCCGCGTCACCCGTGCCGGCAGCGCCACCGGCACCGACCAGGGTGTGGGCTTCGTCGATAAACAGGATGATCGGCTTGGGCGAGGCCTGCACGTCTTCGATGACCTGGCGCAGACGCTGTTCGAACTCGCCCTTCATGCTGGCGCCGGCTTGCAGCAGGCCCACGTCGAGGCTGCGCAGTTCCACGTCTTTGAGCGCAGGTGGTACGTCGCCGGCGACGATGCGCAGGGCGAAACCTTCGACCACGGCGGTCTTGCCCACCCCGGCTTCACCGGTGAGGATCGGGTTGTTCTGGCGGCGCCGCATGAGGATGTCCACCAGCTGGCGAATCTCTTCGTCACGACCGACGATAGGGTCGAGCTTGCCGCTGCGGGCTTGCTCGGTCAGGTCGACGGTAAAACGCTTGAGCGCCTCCTGCTTGCCCATCGCGCTGGGGGCCATGGCACCGCTGGCTTCACCCGGCACCGCAGCGGCATTGAAACCATCGCTGGCGCTCAGGGCATTTTCCGGCGAGTCGCCGACGTACTCGTCAAAGCGCTCGCTCAAGGCTTCGGGTTTGATCTTGTCGAACTCGGCAGACAGGCCCAGCAGCGCATGGCGCAGGCTCGGCGTTTTCAGAATGCCCAGCACCAGGTAACCGGTGCGCACCTGGCTCTCACCGAACATCAGGCTGCCGTACACCCAACCGCGCTCCACCGCTTCTTCCACATGGGACGACAGGTCGGTGATCGAGGTCGAGCCGCGCGGCAGGCGGTCCAGGGCTTCGGTCAAGTCGCGGGCCAGGCGTGCCGGCTCCAGGTTGAACTGGCGGATGATGCGGTGCAGGTCCGAGTCCTGCAGTTGCAGCAACTGATGAAACCAGTGGGCCAGTTCCACGTACGGGTTGCCCCGCAGTTTGCAGAACACGGTGGCGGCTTCGATGGCCTTGTAGGCCACGCTGTTGAGTTTGCCGAACAGTGCGGCGCGACTGATTTCACCCATGCTCTGGATTCCTTGAGGTGGTGGCGTGATCGGCGTAATGCCGCGCCAGGATTAGGTCGTTGGCGTCATGCGCAGGTTGGCCGAGCCAGGTATTGAAACCCAGGCGAAACTGGCCGTTGAGCTGCAGCGCCGGGACTTCAGGTTGTTGCAGGACCAGATTCAAGTCCCAGTCCAGTTCATGGCCCAGGTACTCGGCCACCCAGGCCACCAGCTCGTCGAACGGCTGATGGCCGGGCAGCATGCCCATGTAATCGGCGAGCTTGAGCGGCCCGAGGCGAATACGGAATTTGTGCTGGCGGTCCCACACATGGCTGCCCAGGCAGAAATCCACGCCCAGCCGGTTGGCGCTCACGCCGACGCGGCTGCGTTCGGGCAGTTCCAGCCATTGGCCGACATATTCCTCGATCGCCACCGGCACGCCGAAGTACTCGCTGAGAATGGCCTTCAAACCGTCCGGATAGCGGGTTTGTGCCGACAAGTGCCCGCTGTAATGCAGCTTCGCCGTGTCGGGGATCAAGCCCTGGTTGAGCAGACTCGGCATGCCGCGGCCACTCAGGGCGGCAAGACGCGCGGACCAATAGTCATCGTCCGGTCGGTCATGGCTGACCGTCGGCCGTGCTTCGGCCCAGGCCCGGTAGAACAAGGTCAGCAAGCGATGGTGGAACACATCCAGGAACTGCTTGCTGGTGCTGTCGGCGTTGTTGCGCTGGCGCTCGCGCACGTACTCGGTGATATGCAGCGGCAGCGGACCGTTGGGGCCGCCGAGGCCGAAGAAGAATTGCTCCAGCCGCGCCGGCTTGCCGTCGCCGCCGGGGTCGACCGACGCCAGGGTGGCCGGGGCGAAGGTGCAATCGGCCTGTTGTCCCAGGCGCAGCGGGTCGTCGGCCAGGCGCAGGGAATGGCCCAGGCGCGGCAGGTCCGGCGATTCGCACTCGATACGCCGCAGCGCCTGGAAAAAGTCATATTCCCAGGGCTCCTGGTGCATCGCGTCCAGGGTACTCACAGGGTCGGACGCCGTCCGGGCGTGGCTTTCCATCGCATGATCTCGCCGCGTTCGGTGGTACGGATCACCGTTTCGGTAAAACTATTGATCGACACGTAGCGTGCCAGGAAGCGTTCCAGTACGGCACCGAGCAGGAACACCCCGGTGCCGCGAAACGCGTTTTCATCGAATTCCAGGGTGATTTCCAGGCCACGGCCAAACACGATCGGGCCGGGCATTGGCAGGCGGCGGGTCACGGCTTCGCTGCTGACTTCGCGCAGGCCTTCAATCTGCAGTTGCAGGGCGGCGTCGTTGCTGTCGCCGTACAGGCGCAGCAGTTCGCGCAAGGCGCCGGCACCCTGGCCCTGTTCGCTCAAGGACAGGTAATTGAGCGACAACTGGCTGATCAGGCGCCAGGCCTTGGCATCGTGGGCATGGCTGGCGCGTGGACGGCTGGGGCCTGCGACGCAACGCACCGAGAGCACCGGCGCGCTGTCGGCCAGGGTGAAGTCGGTCTTGCCGTTGCCCACGCTCATGAACAAGGGCAAGTCGCGGTTGGTGCACAGCGCGGTCACGCCGAGCTGGCGCAAGTCATGCCGATACGGCGCCTGGCGGCTGTCCACCAGGCTGACGAAGGTTTCGCTGCCCACATACGTGGAACGCGGGCCGTTGCGGCGCTGGTCACTGGACAGCACGCGGGGTTCGCGGCGCACGGTGTAATAGGCGCGATCGCGGCCATAGCGCGACGGATCGCGCACCGCATAGAACGGCAAAAACGCCTGTTCCGGCCCGGTGCCGTGACCGGTGAGGCTGGTCAGGGAGTGGATCTCGAAATCCATCGGCCGTGTGCGGTCGGCGATCACATGGTGTTCGTTGACCCGGTCGGACAAATGGATACGGTCCACGCGCTTGGGGAACAGGTTGATCGCCGGCGTGCAGAACGGCAGGAACTGCGCCGCGCCGACGCTGCCTTCCAGGCTGGGTTCGTGACGGTCGAACAGCACGATCAGCTCCAGCTCCTGGCCGTCGCAGCGTTTGACCGCTCGGCTCAGCTCGGCGAATTCGACAAACAGGAAGCGGTGGGGCAGGGCGAAATATTCCTGCAGCAACCGATAGCCCTGGAACGCCCGCGCCACCACCGGCATGGCCGCGTCGGCATCGTCGAAACCGCGCGAACGTAGCGCATCCGGAGGCAGGCGCTCAACCCAGTCGCCCCCGGGCTTGCGCGCGAACACCGCGCAGGCGTTGCCCAGCAGTTGTTCGTAGAGGCGAAACGGCTGCTCATCGGCGCCGCTGAGGTACAACGGCAGGTTATCCAGATCGAGGCTGTTGAACGGCAATTCGGCGCCGGTGCGCAGGGTCAGGCGCAGACCGGCCTTGGCTTTCGGTTCGCTGGCGGCCAGGCGGCCGAGCACGGCGGCCGGGTTGCCGAAGTATTCGGCGTTGCTCACCTGCAGCGGCCACAGCGTCACCGGGTGCGCGGTGCGGTACTCGCAGCAGGTCTGGGTTTCACGGCCCAGGGCGGCGCGCAATACCGTGTCGCGGGGCAGCGGGAAACCGCTGGCCAGCGAGCCTTCATCCGGGTCGGTCTGCAATTGCACCACGGTCATCGACGGCGTCGGCGCCAGGTAGTGCGGGTAAGCGATTTCCAGCAGGTTGTGGGTGAAGGTCGGGTACTCGGCGTCGAGCTTGAGTTGCACGCGGGCCGTGAGGTAGGCAAAGCCTTCGAGCAAGCGTTCGACGTACGGGTCGGCGCAGTCCATACCGGACAGGGTCAGCCGACTGGCGATCTTCGGGTATTCCTTGGCGAACTCGGCGGCGCTTTCGCGCACATGGTGCAGTTCCTGGTTGTACAGCTCCAGCAGGCGCGGGTTCATGGGCGCCTCCGCTGGTCGGCATTGACCACGCGTACGTGGCCGGACTCCAGGTCCAGGTCGGTTTGCAGCAACAGGCGCAACGGCACCGGCTGGGCCCACAGGTCGCCTTCGATCTCGAAACTCAGGGCGTTGTGGTTCATCTCGCCCTGGCCGACACGGGCTTTGACCCGCAGGGTATGGCGCAGGATGCGCGGTTCGAACGTGGCGATAGCCTGGTAGATCAGGGCTTCAAGCGCCTTGATATCCACGCTGGAAACGCTTTTGCCCGCCAGCGCCGGCAGGCCGTAATTGACCACCGACGTACCGGCCGGGGTGTGCAGCGTGGCATCGGCATCGAGCAACGACGTGGTGTTGAGCAGCCACGCCAGGTCGCGCAGGACCGAGGCTTTCAATTGGGTCAGGGACAGCACGCGTTTGTCGGCGCTTTCCTTGGGATTGGTTGGGTCGTCGTCGGTCAGCCGGTCCAGCAGGGACGGTTGCAGACGGTCGCGGGAAGCGATTTCAGTTACCACCAAAGCAGCTCCACGGACGGGTTGCAAGAGGGACAAAATGTCTGCAGCCGTGGCGCAAGGCCACGGCTGCAGGGGCTATCAGCGCTTGGTGTTGGACCGGATGTTCCAGCCAAACTTGATCGCGCCGCCGTCTTTGGTGCCGTCGGCTTTCTGCGGCTGGTAGTCGACCATCACCTGGGCAAAGTTCAGGGTGACGTTTTCGGTCAGGCGGTCATCGGTGCCCGAACCGCCGGTGCTCAGCGAGGTGACCAGCACTTCTTCCAGGTTGATCACCATGTACTCGACCTGGCTTTCGCCACCGGCCTTGCGCACGGTCAGCTTGACCTTGTCGATGTGCTTGCCGCTGGCGCAGTGCATCATCAGGTTCGGCGAAGCCTTGTCGACGTATTTGGTCAGCGACAGGTCCTGGATATTCACTTTGCCCGCACCGCCGCCACCGCCCACATGCATGTTGCCGGACTGGGCCATGCCCCAGCTCCAGTTCAGCACGTCGATTTCGTCCTTGTGGGCCTTGTCCATGGACTCGCCCTTGATGTCGCCGATCTTGATGAAAATATCAACAGCCATGTTTTCTCCCTGTGTGGCACGGGCCACGAAATTTATTGACGCCGCCGACCTCTGTAGGAGCGAGCTTGCTCGCGAAGGTCGTCAACGATGACGCGGGCGTCCTGAATGAACGCGGCGCCTTTAAGTTTTTCGCGAGCAAGCTCGCTCCTACAGGGAGCGAGCCGGTCCCGATTTCTTAAGCGCTTTTGGCCGAAGGCAGCTTGGATACCAGGCGCAACGACACCGTCAGCCCTTCAAGCTGGTAGTGCGGGCGCAGGTAGAACTTGGAGTTGTAATACCCCGGGTTGCCTTCGACTTCTTCCACGATCACTTCGGCCGCCGCCAACGGATGCTGGGCCTTGGTGGTCTCGGTGGAGTGCGCAGGGTCGCCATCGACGTAGTTGAGGATCCAGTCCTGCAACCAGCGCTGCATTTCGTCCTTCTCTTTGAACGAGCCGACCTTGTCGCGCACGATGCACTTCAAGTAATGCGCGAAACGGCAGGTGGCGAACAGGTACGGCAGGCGCGCGGCCAGGTTGGCGTTGGCGGTGGCGTCCGGGTCGTCGTATTCGGCCGGTTTCTGCAACGACTGGGCGCCAATGAACGCGGCGAAGTCGGTGTTTTTCTTGTGCAGCAGCGGCATGAAACCGTTCTTCGCCAGCTCCGCTTCACGGCGGTCGCTGATGGCGATTTCGGTCGGGCACTTCATGTCCACGCCACCGTCATCGGTAGGGAACGTGTGCGCCGGCAGGTTTTCCACTTCGCCGCCGGACTCGATGCCACGGATGCGTGAGCACCAGCCGTAGTGCTTGAACGAACGGTTGATGTTCACCGCCATCGCGTACGCGGCGTTGGCCCAGGTGTACTTGGAGCTGTCGGCGCCGTCGGTGTTTTCTTCGAAGGCGAAGGCTTCCACCGGGTCGGTCTTGGCGCCATACGGCAGGCGCGCCAGGAAGCGCGGCATGGTCAGGCCGATGTAGCGTGAGTCTTCCGATTCACGCAGCGAACGCCAGCCGGCGTATTCCGGGGTGGTGAAGATCTTGGTCAGGTCGCGCGGGTTCGACAGTTCCTGCCACGAGCCCATGCCCATCACGGTCGGCGACGCCGCGGCGATGAACGGCGAGTGCATGGCGGCGCAGACTTTCGACAGCTCGCCCAGCAGTTCCACGTCGGGCGGCGACTGGTCGAAGTAGTAGTCGCCTACCAGGCAGCCGTAGGGTTCGCCGCCGAACTGGCCGTATTCTTCTTCGTACATCTTCTTGAAGATCGGGCTCTGGTCCCACGCGGTGCCCTTGAATTTCTTCAGGGTCTTGTGCAGTTCCGGCTTGGCGATGTTGAGCACGCGAATCTTCAGCTGCTCATCGCTCTCGGTGTTGTTGACCAGGTAATGCAGGCCACGCCAGGCGCTTTCCAGCTGCTGGAAGTCCGGGTGGTGAATGATCTGGTTGACCTGGGCGGTCAGCTTGGCGTCGATGGCGGCGATGATCGATTCAATCGACTTGATCGCGTCGTTGGACACCAGGTCGGTCTGTGCCAGGGCCTGTTCGGCGAGGGTGCGCACGGCGGTTTCCACGGCTTCGCGGGCGCGCTCGGTCTTGGGCTTGAATTCCTGCATCAACAGCGAGGCGAACTCGCTGGTTTCTTCGGTGGCGCCCAGGTTCAGCGCGCCTTCGCGAACGGTATTGTCGGTCATGATTACTGGTCCCCTGCAGGCTTGGGCGCGCTGGCAAGTGCCTGAAGCAGTGCCGGGTCCTTGATCGCCTTCATGATGATTTCTTCAGCGCCAGTCTTGCCGTCCATGTAGGTCAGCAGGTTGGCCAGCTGGGTGCGGGCTTCGAGCAGCTGGTTCAACGAGTCGACCTTGCGCGCCACGGCGGCAGGGCTGAAGTCGTCCATGCTTTCGAAGGTGATGTCCAGGCTCAGGTTGCCTTCGCCGGTCAGCTCGTTGGGGACGTGGAACGCCACGCGCGGCTGCATGGCCTTGAGGCGGGAGTCGAAGTTGTCGACGTCCACTTCAAGGAACTTGCGGTCGGCCACGGGTGCCAGCGGCTCGGCTGGTTTGCCGGCGAGGTCGGCCATCACGCCCATGACGAAGGGCAGCTGGACCTTTTTCTCGGCGCCGTAAAGCTCGACGTCGTACTCGATCTGCACTCGAGGCGCACGGTTGCGCGCGATGAATTTCTGAGAACTTTGCTTCGCCACGTTGCTGCTCCTGGTCGCTTGAGCGACGGTGTTGTTACTGCACGGTCCGGCGGCTTATTCGCTGTCCGGGCCGCGCAGGTTTTCAAATTGGGACATGCCGTCGGGAATCAGATTGCGCACGATGGCCGCGAAATCGGCATGCACCAGATTCTTGGCACGGTTCAACAGCACCGGCAGCGGGCTTGAAGGCTCGTGCCGGGTGTAATACGCAAGGATTTTGTCGAGGCTGCGCAGCACGTCGTCACGGCTGGCGATATCGCCGACCGGACGCGGCGCTGCGGGCGCAGCGGCGTAGTCCGCCGAGGGGGCATGGTCTTCATTGACGGCCTCGGGTTCGCTGCTGCTGTCGGCGCCGGGCACCGCTTGATTGAGCAATTGCAGGGCCTGCTTGAGCGGTTGCTTCAAGGCGCTGAGGTCCACGCCCTGGGCGGAACCGACCTGCTCGTTGACCTGTTGTTCGATGGCTTCGCAGGCGGCGCGCGCGGCAATGAGCGCATCGCGGGTGGCCTGCAGTTGCTGCGGATCGCTGTCGAGGAAGGCGGCGTTGAGTTGCTGGGCACCGAGCTGTTCATCGGGGAAGCTCAACAGGCCGCTGGCGTTGAGCGCCGCGCGCAGGGTCACGGGGCCGAAGGTGCGCGAGCGCGTGAGGATGCTTTCGCGCAGCAGGCGAATATTGGTGTCGCAGGTCAGGCCGGTGAGGGCGTTGACGCGCACGGTAGGATCGTTATCGTCGTCGGCATCCAGGCGCGGGTGCAGGTCGGCCCAGTAGTCGCGCAGCAGCGCGTCGATCAGCGTCAGCGCTTCGGCCAGGCCGGCCACGCCCTGGAGGGCGAGGGTGCTTTGCAGCAGGAAATGAGTGATGCGCAGGTCTTTGCTGCGCTGCAACAGGTCGAGGCTCTGCTGCTGGATGCTGCGCCATTCGGGCGGCTCGGCGGGCAGGATCGAATCGCCCATGCTGCGCTCGGGCTGGCCCCTGGCATCACGTTCCAATTGCAGAAATTGCGCGTCATATTCCATGTCTTCGCCACAGGGCGAAGTCGCAGATACGGCGGTGAGCAGCAACGGCACATCCACTGAATTCGATCTCCCTATCAGCCCGTTAGATGCCGGGCATTGCATGCATTAGTTGCGCGGTGAACGTTGCATGTTTTTCTTGGCCATAGTTTCAAGATGCCACTATCGTGCCATCACTGATGTTCAAGAAGTTGTGCATTTTTGGTGTAGTACTTATGCCTTGTCAAGGTAAGCTATTCGCCCTCTGTGACAGATGTGCGGTGTTTAACAACCTGCGCGACTGACGGGTCGAACGGTGCGCCCCCAGAGGATTTTTGTCATGCAAGCCGGATAAGATCAGCGATCATGCTGGCAAATGCGAATTTGGACGGTCGGTCCCACGACTTGGCCGCGATATTCAGGCACGCGTAGGCCTGGTCTCGACCGCGCGCGATGTATCAGCAAGGAGGCAAGATGTCGCTGTGTTTGACTATCACTAGTTATCACAAGATTACCCCAGGGCAGTGCGCCGAAAAGTCCATGAATCAGGGCTCGATGGCGATCGGCCGCAGTTCGGAAAATGACTGGGTATTGCCCGACCCCGAACGCCTGGTCTCCTCGCAGCATTGCGTTATCCAGTACAAGGATGGTCGTTACTACTTAACTGATAACAGCACCAATGGTGTGGAGTTGGTCAACGCCGGCATCCGCTTGCGCCGTGGAAACAGCGAGCCGCTGCAAAATGGCGAGTTGATCCGCATCGGCGATTACGAAATCCAGGCGCGCATCGACTTCAACGTGCAGGCCGTCGACAGCCAGCCGTTCGCCGGTGATTCGCCGAACAGTTTTGAGGCGTTGATGGGCGCGGTGGCGAGCCCGCCCGCGCCGACACCGATGATCGCGCCGCAGTTTCATGGCGCCTCGTCGATGGAGACCCTGCCGGATCTGTTCGATTTCCTCAGCCCCACTGCCGTGCCACCGGCTACCGTGGCGGACCACGTGCCGTCCGAACAGCACGACTTCCGTCCGCCGGCGCCGGTTGCCGTGCCGGTGGCCGCCCCCCCGGCGGTGCCAGGGTCGGTCATTCCCGAAGACTGGGACCTGCTTGGCGACGCGCCCGCGCCGCTCGCCCCTGTTGCGCCACCCCCCGCGCCACCTCCCGCACCGGTCAGTGCGCCGCCTCCCGTGGTCGAGCCGGTTGCGCTCCCCGTCGGCGACGCCCAGCCACAAGCCGACCTCTTGCAAGCTTTCCTGCGCGGTGCCGGCCTCGATCAGTTGCGTCTGGACCAGGCCGATGCAAGCGCCCAGATGGAAAGCATCGGCCGCAGCTACCGGCTGATGGTCGAAGGCCTGATCGACGTGTTGCGGGCCCGCGCCAGCCTCAAGGGCGAATTTCGCATGCAGCAGACCATGATCCGCCCCGCCGAAAACAATCCATTGAAATTCGCCCCGAATGCCGACGAAGCGTTACTGCTGCTGCTTCGTCACGGCAACCAGGCGTTCATGGCGCCGGACGCCGCCGTGCGTGACAGCTTCGACGACCTGCGCGCTCACCAATTGGCGGTGATGGCGGGTGTGGAAGCGGCGCTCAAGCACCTGCTGCTGCGCTTTGAGCCGGCGCAGTTGGAAGAACGCATGGGCAAGCCCGGTGGCCTCTCAAGTATTTTCAACGGATCGCGCCAGGCCCAGTACTGGCAGCAATTCACCGAGCTCTACAGCAATATTTCCCGCGAGGCCCAGGAAGATTTCCAGGACCTGTTCGGCCGCGAATTCAGCCGGGCCTACGAAGCGCACAGTGCACGACAGCGACGCTGAACCGCGTCGCACTGATGGATAGAACGGATAGCTAAACACGTCATTGAGGACGCAGGATGATTCCCAGGTTTTTACTTGCAGCCGCCACCGCGCTGCTGCTGACGGCGTGTGCCAAGGACGCGGTCAAGCCCGAAGCCGCCGCCGAAGCTGAAGCGGACACGGCCGCCGTCGAGCTGCATTTTCACGCAATCGCCGGGCTCAACCCCGGCGCCAACGGCCAGGCCGCCCCGGTGCGGGTGCGTATTTTCGAGCTGAAAAACGCCGCGACGTTCGCGCGCTCCGATTACTTTGCCCTGGCTGACCGTGCGCAATCCACCCTTGGCCTGGACCTGCTGGACCAGGACGAAGTGGTGATTCAGCCCGGCCAACAACTGAGCATTCAGCGCGATCTGGATCCGGCCACCCGGCAGATCGGCCTGCTGGTGGGCTATCGCGAGCTGGACCGCGCGCAGTGGCGCACCGTTATCAACGTGCCGCCACGCCAATACACCGAATATCAGATCAGCCTCGATGTGCGTGCCGTGCGCGCCGACGTCGTGGCTACCCCCTCCAGCCCAGCCCAATAACAAGCAATCGGAGCCCCCATGTCCTGGAACAATCGCGTGGTCTGGTCGGAAGGCATGTTCATCGGAACGCAGCACTTCCAGCAGCATGACCGTTACCTGGAAAACCTGATCGACGCCCGCAGCCGCCCGCTGTCCGCGGGCGCCTGGGGCTTTTCCGAGGTGCTGATCGACCAGGGCCTGCTCGCCCAGGGCAAGCTGGCAATCGTGTCGGCCCGTGGCCTGCTGCCGGACGGCACGCCGTTCAACATCCCCCAGGACGACCTGGCGCCGAGTCCGCTGAATATCGACGACAACCTGCGCGATGGCCTGGTGTACCTGGCCCTGCCGCTCAAGCGTGCCGGTGCACGTGACACGGTGGATGAAGGCGAGGCGCTGGAAGCCGCGCGTTATGTGAGCCAGGTGCGCGAAGTGCGCGACGACAACGCGCCCTTCGAAAACCGCGCGCCGGTGGCCGTGGGCTCCAGGGCATTGCGTTTGCTGACCGCCCAGGATGGCATCAGCGATTACGCCGCCATCGGGCTGGTGCGCATCAAGGAAAAGCGCGCCGACCGCGCACTGGTGCTCGACGACAGCTACATCCCGCCGATATTGGACGTGGCCGCGAGCAAGCCGCTGACGGCGTTTCGCAGCGAACTGCTCGGCTTGCTGCACCAGCGTGGCGAAGCCCTGGCTGGCCGCGTGGTGGCGTCGGGCGCTGGGGGCGCTTCGGAGATCGCCGACTTCATGCTGCTGCAACTGGTCAACCGTGCCCAGCCGCTGATCCAGCATCTGAGCCAGTTGAGCCCGTTGCACCCGGAGCGTTTCTTCAGCGAGCTGGTGAGCCTGGCCGGTGAGTTTTCGACATTCTCCACCTCTGGCCGACGCCCCCAGGAATACCCGCAGTACCAGCATGACGATTTGGTGTTGAGCTTTACTCCGGTGATGGCGGCCCTGCGTGAAGCGCTGTCGATGCTGATCGACAGCAAGGCCACGCCAATCCCGATTGTGGAGAAAGCCTACGGTATCCACGTGGCGATGCTGGCCGACAAGACCCTGCTCGACAATGCCAGTTTCATCCTCGTGGTACGCGCCGATGTGCCCGGCGAAACCCTGCGCGCACGCTTTGGCCAGCAGAGCAAAGTCGGCTCGGTGGAGCACATCCGCGACATGGTCAACCTGCAATTGCCGGGCATTGGCCTGCTGCCATTGCCGGTGGCGCCACGCCAATTGCCCTATCACGCGGGCAGCACCTATTACGAGCTGGACCGGGGCAGCGAACATTGGCAGCAGTTGAGCAATTCCGGCGGTTTCGCCTTCCACATCGCCGGGCAGTTCCCGGGCTTGAACCTGGCCTTCTGGGCGATCCGAGGATAATCCGCGATGCATCCCAATGATGATGACCGCACTCAGTTCATGCCGCGCCCGGGCGGCCGAGCGCCGGAACCTGCGCGCGCGGAGCCTGCGCCTTTGTCGATGCCGGCCGCGCCGATGCTCACCGGCAAAAGCCAGGGCCTCAACCCGCTGGAAAGCGCCGCCGGCCCGTTGCTGGCCTTGCTGACGCGCCTGCGTAACACCATCGCGCACCCGGCGCCGGCCAGCCTGCGTGCGCAATTGTTGGCCTATCTGCGCCAATTCGAAGAGCGCGCCGAAGCCGCCGGCGTGGCGCGCAACGAAGTGCTGCTGGCCCGTTACGCGCTGTGCACAGCGCTTGACGAAGCCGTGCTGAGTACGCCCTGGGGCAGTACCAGCGACTGGGGCAAACAGAGCTTGCTGATCACCGTGCACAACGAAGCCTGGGGCGGTGAAAAGGTCTTTCAGCTGCTCGACCATTGCCTGCAAAGCCCACGGGAACGCCTGTACCTGCTGGAGCTGCTGTACCTGTGCATGTGCCTGGGTTTTGAGGGCCGCTACCGCGTGATGACTGACGGGCGCAGCCAGTTGGAAGCCTTGCGCGAGCGCACCGCTGCGGCGATTCGCAGTGCCCGTGGCGAACACGAGCGTGAGCTGTCGCCGCACTGGCGCGGCGTGAGCGTGGCGCGGGATCGCCTGGCGCAATTCATGCCGCCGTGGATCGCCGTGGCGATCGGCCTGGCGTTGCTGCTGGCGTTGCTGTTTGGCCTGCGCATGAAGCTGGCGTCGGATGCGGAGCCGGTGTTCAAGAATATCCATGCCCTGGGCGAGATCCCGGTGCAGGCCATCGACCGTCCGGTGGCGCAACCGAAAGTGATCGAGCGCCCGCGCCTGGCCGGCTTTCTGGCCGAAGACATCAAGGCCGGGCGCGTGGCCGTGGAAGACAAGGTGGACCGCTCTGTGGTGACGATTCGTGGCGATGAACTGTTTGCGTCCGCCAGTTCCAGCATCGTCGATGACTACCAGCCGCTGATGCTGCGCATTGCCGACGCCATCCGCAAGGTCAAGGGCCAGGTGCGGGTCACCGGCCACAGCGACAACCGCCCGATTGCGACGTTGCGCTTCCCGTCCAACTGGGCGCTGTCCGAAGCGCGGGCCAAGTCGGTGCTGGAGATCCTCGCGGCCAAGACCGGCCAGGCCGAGCGCTTCAGCGCCGAAGGCCGCAGCGACACCGAGCCGTTGGCGACCAACAGTACTGCCGAAGGCCGTGCCCGCAATCGTCGGGTTGAAATCACCGTATTGGCGGAGGGCGTCGAGTGAAGGCGTTTTTCAGTTTCATGATTCGCTGGGTGATTCCCGTACTGGGGTTGATCGCCCTGGGCCTGATCATCTGGTTTGTCGGGCCGTTGCTCGACGTGCTGGTGCCCGAGGGACGCCGCTGGGCGCTGATCATCCTGGTGTTTGCGCTGTGGATTGCCTACCGCGTATTGCGCATCATCCAGGCTCGCCGCCAGGCCGCTGAAGTGATGCGCAGCCTGGCCGCCGAAACCCCGGCCGACCCCAATAGCGTCGCCACCGCCGAAGAGCTGTCGACCCTGCGCCAGCGCATGGACGAAGCCCTCACGCTGCTCAAGAAAGCCAAGCTCGGCGGCGATGAGCGCCGCAATCTGTATGAGCTGCCGTGGTACGTGATCATCGGCCCGCCGGGTTCGGGCAAGACCACCGCACTGGTCAATTCCGGGCTGCACTTTCCCCTGGCTGCGCAGCTGGGCGCGGGGGCGGTGCGCGGCGTCGGCGGCACGCGCAACTGCGACTGGTGGTTTACCGACCAGGCCGTCCTGCTCGACACCGCCGGCCGCTACACCACCCAGGACAGCAACTCCACGGTGGATAAGGCCGCGTGGCTGGGCTTTCTCGACCTGCTGAAAAAGCAGCGCTCGCGTCGGCCCATCGACGGCGCCTTCATCGCCATCAGCCTGTCGGACCTGCTACTGGGCACCGACGCCGAGCGCGCCGCCCATGCCGCCGCGATTCGCCTGCGCATCCAGGAGCTGTACACCCAATTGGGCGTGCGTTTCCCCATCTACCTGATGCTGACCAAACTCGACCTGGTGCCGGGCTTCATGGAGTTCTTCGACAACCTGAGCAAGGAAGAGCGCGCCCAGGTGTGGGGCATGACCTTTGCCCTCGATGACGGCAAGCACGGCGACAGCCCGCTGGCGCACTTGCAAAGCGAGTTCGCCGGCCTGGAGCAGCGCCTCAACGAACGTCTGGTGGAACGTCTGCAACAGGAACGCGACCCGGCGCGCCGCGATCTGATCTACGGTTTTCCGCAACAGTTCGGCGCTTTGAAAGACTGCCTGCAGAGCTTCCTTGAAGGTGTATTCAAACCCAATGCCTTTGAAGAGCGCGTGCTGCTGCGCGGCGTTTACTTCACCAGCGGCACCCAGGAAGGCAGCCCGATTGACCGCCTGATCGGCACCATGGCCCAGAGCATGAACCTGGATCGCCAGCACCTGGCGCGCCAGAGCGGCACCGGGCGCAGTTACTTCATCGAAAAACTCTTCACCGCCGTGGCGTTTGCCGAACGTGGCCTGGTGGGGGTGAATCCGAAAGTCGAGCGCCGCCGCAAGTGGATCGCCCGGGGTGTGCTCGCGGCGACGGTGGCCTTGGTGGTGGTGGTCAGCAGCCTGTGGTGGGTGAGTTATCGCGCCAATCAGGCGTATATCGCCCAGGTCGATCAGAAGGTCGCCCCCCTGGGCCAGACCGTGCAGAACCTGAGTCCGGCGCAACGTGACGTATTGGCCGTGCTGCCCTTGCTCAACGCGGTCAAGCACCTGGCCGGGGATTCGCCAAACTGGTCCGAAGGGCTGGGACTCTATCAGGGCGACATGCTCGAAGCCGAGTCCGCGAGCGTCTATCGCAAGCTGCTGATCGCGGTCTTCGCCCCGCGCCTGGTCACGCGCATCGAAGAACAACTGCACGGCGGCGGCAACTCGGACTTCCTTTATGAAGGCCTCAAGGCCTACCTGATGCTGGCCGACAACGAGCATTACGACCCGGACTTCATCAAGGCCTGGATCGCCCTCGACTGGGACCGCAACCTGCCGCGCGATCTGCCGGCCGATCAGCGCCAGGCCTTGACCGGGCATTTGCAGGCACTGTTTGACCGCCATCCACCGAATGCGCGTCTTGACCCACGGCTGATCGACGACCTGCGCCGCCAGCTGCAGCAACTGCCGGTGGCCCAGCGAGTCTACGACAGGGTCAAGCGCCAGAAGCTGCCCGAAGGTATTGCGGACTTTCGCCTCAACGAAGCGGCCGGCCGTGATGCCGCGCTGGTGTTCAGCCGCAAGAGCGGCAAGCCGTTGGGCGAGCCGTTGAGCGGGTTTTTCACCGCCAAGGGCTACCGCCAGGCGTTTTTGTTGAGCAGCCTGAACCAGACCGGCACCCTGGCTGAAGAGCAGTGGGTACTGGGCCAGGAACAGGCCGATCAGCAAAATGTGGTGAGCCTGGCCGCCGATGTGCGCCGCCTGTATTTCCAGGACTATCAGCGCCAGTGGGACGCGTTGCTCGCCGATATCGACTTTGTGCCGATCACCAGCGTGGCCCAGGCGGCCGATGTACTGCGGGTGATTTCCGGGCCCACCTCGCCGCTGAAAAAGCTGCTGGTGGCGGTGGCCAGGGAAACCGACCTGCAAGCCGAAGAGCGTCAATTGGCCGCCAAGGGCGTGCCGGTGGAGGGCGGCGTCGACAAGCTCAAGGAGCGCCTGGGCAGCCTGCTGGGCCAGGAGCAACCGAGCGCCAGCGCGCCCGCAGCGGCGGATGATCCGGTCACCGCACACTTTGCCGAACTCAACAGCATCGTCAGCAAAAACGAAGGCGAACCGGCGGCCATCGACGGCCTGCTGTCGGACATGAATGCGCTGTATGTGCAGGTCAGCGCCATGGTTGGGGCCAGCGGCGATGCGCTGCTCGGCGAGGCGAAGAACCAGGCGGCGGCTGCGGCCACGCGGGTCAGCCTGAATGCCGAGCGCCAGCCGCCGCTGGTGCAGGGCATGGTCAAGTCAGTGGTCAATTCCACCACCAACAGCATGATGGGCGGGGTGCGTAACCAGCTGAACGCGGCCTGGGTCAGCGAAGTGGTCAACGTGTACCGCCAGTCCCTGGCCGGGCGCTACCCGATGTCGCCCGGCAGTGCGCGGGACGCGACCCTGGATGACTTCGGCCAGTTCTTCGGCGTCGGCGGGGTGATGGACAACTATTTCCGCAAGTACCTGCAGCCCTACGTGGATACCTCGGCGCAGACCTGGCGCTGGCAACCGGGCGCGGCGCAGAAGCTGGGGATTGCACCCGGTGTGCTGCAAACCTTCCAGCGTGCCGCGACGATTCGTGACGCGTTCTTCCGGTCGGGGGGCACCCAACCCATCGTGCGTTTCGAACTCAAGCCCGTGTCGATGGACCCGACCATCACCCAGTTCCTGCTGGACCTCGACGGCCAGCAACTGAGCTACGACCACGGCCCGAGCCGCCCGGTGGCGATGCAATGGCCGAACCCCGGCAGCATTGGCGTGGTGCGTATTTCCATCATGCCGCCGGCGGCCAGCGGGCGTTCCGGTGTGACGCTGGACGGGCCGTGGGCCTGGTTCCGCCTGCTGGAGCAATCGGACCTCACCCCCGGCAACTCGCCGGACCGCTTCAACCTGCGCCTGCGGGTCGACGGTGCGAGCATTGCCTACGAGCTGCGCGCCAACAGTGCCTTCAACCCGTTCAAGAGCCGCGTGCTCAGCGGCTTCAGCCTGCCGGAGCGTCTATGACGACACTGGGTTTCTACGGCAAGTTGGCCAGTCGCGGGGATTTTGTCAGTCGCGCCTTGCCCCAGAGTTTTGTTGGCCCGTGGGACAGCTGGCTGGCGGCGGGGTTGCTCGCCAGCCAGAACAGCTTGGGCGGTGACTGGCTCAACGCCTACCTGGTCAGCCCGCTGTGGCGCTTTGTGTTGGCGCCCGGGGTGTGCGGGCCGGACGCGGCGGCGGGTGTGGTGATGCCGAGTATCGACCGGGTCGGGCGGTATTTTCCCCTGGCCGTGGTGGCGTTGCTTGATTACGACACCAACCCCGCCTCCCTGGTGGGCGGGCCGGATGGGTGGTTCGAGCAGGCCGAGGAGCTGCTGCTCGGCACCCTGGACAGCGGTGCGACCTTTGAAGGTTTCAGCGCCGGCCTCGACCGCCTTGGCGTGCCGGCGACCGAGCCGCGCGCACTCGACAGCCGCTTCGCCGGCCTGCAACGCGTGGCCGCCACCGTGCCCCATGGGCGCATGGCGGCGCTGGCCGAACAGGCCTGCGAAGGTGCCAGCCTGTGGTGGGGCCGGGGTTCGCAGCGAATTTCTCCCGGTTTATTACGGTGTCAGGGCTTGCCTGCCGCCAACGATTTTGCGCAGTTTCTGCTCGGACAAGAAGGTGTGGTGTAGATGGGGGCGACGTACAAATCCGCGAGCAAAAGCCATGTGGGCATGGTGCGCCAGGTCAACGAAGACGCGTGCCTGGACCTGCCGGAGAACCGCCTGTGGGTGGTGGCCGATGGCATGGGCGGGCACGCGGCGGGTGATTATGTCAGCAGCCTGATCGTCGACAGTCTGCGTGCGGTGCCGGTGGGGCGTTCCCTTGAGGAGTACGCGGCGGCCCTGCGCAACGACCTGATCCGCATCAACGCGGCGGTACGCGAAGAAACCGCCAACCGTGGCGTGACCATGATGGGCAGCACCGTGGTGGTGCTGGCTGCGCGCGGCTTGCGCGGGGTGTGCCTGTGGGCCGGCGACAGTCGCCTGTATCGCCTGCGCGACGGTGAGCTGGAAAGCCTCTCGCGCGACCACAGCTATGTGCAGGACCTGCAGGACAGCGGCCTGCTCAGCGAAGCCGATGCCCGCGTGCACCCACGGGCCAATATCGTCACCCGCGCGGTGGGCGTGGAAGCGCAACTGAACGTGGCGTCGGTGGAGCTGTTGATCGCCCCCGGCGACAGCTACCTGCTGTGCAGCGACGGCCTGACCAAGACCGTCGAGGACCATGAGATTGGCGAAGTGCTCGGCCATGACGCGCCGGATGAAATCGTGCGCAGCCTGGTGCACCTGGGGCTCAATCGCGGCGCGCCGGACAACATCACCACGATCGTCGTGAAGGTCTCGCCATGAAGATCGAGATCCCGGGCTATGCCATCGAGGGCGAAATCGGCGAAGGCGCCATGGCCAACGTCTACCTGGCGACCCAGCGCTCGCTGGAACGCAAGGTGGCGTTGAAGGTGATGGCGGCGGCCCTGGCGGCCGACCCGACGTTCTGCGAACGCTTCCTGCGCGAGGGCAAGACCCTGGCGCGCCTGTCGCACCCGCACACGGTGACCATCCATGACATCGGCAATGTCGGTGAGCTGTATTACATGGCCATGGAATACTTGCCCAACGGTACGCTCAAAGAACGCATCGCCGCCGGGTTGACTCCGGAGCAGGGCGTGACGCTGATCCGCCAGATCGCCTCGGCGCTCGGTTATGCCCATGCCCAGGGGCTGGTGCACCGCGACGTGAAGCCGGCGAACATCCTGTTCCGCGCCGATGGCACGGCGGTGTTGTCGGACTTCGGTATCGCCAAGTCCCTGGACGACCGCACCCAATTCACCCAGGCCGGCTTCGCCGTGGGCACGCCGAGCTACATGAGCCCGGAACAGGCACGCGGCCAGGAGATCGACGGGCGCGCCGACCTGTATGCGCTGGGGGTGGTGCTGTACGAGATTCTGGTCGGCGAGTTGCCCTACCGTGGAACCGATGCGCTTTCCACGGCACTCGCGCACCTGACTGAGCCGTTGCCGGAATTGCCGGTGCACCACGGCCGTTACCAGCAAGTGCTGCGCAAGTTGCTGGCCAAGGACCCGGCGGAGCGTTTCGCCGATGCCGACGCATTAGTGCGGGCCCTGGACAACCTGCCGGCGGACTCGCCGGAGGCCACCTTGGTGCGGCCGCTGCCGATTCCACTGAGTTTTGACCTGGCCGGCATCACGCCTGTCACCGTCGACATACCCACCGACAAACCGCAGCCGCAGCCGATAGTGCGCCAACCGGTCGTGACGCCAACGCAGCACAACGCCCCGTCCGAACAGCGCCGTGGGCCGGTGTTGGCACTGGCCGCCGTGGCTGTTGCGGTGGCATTGGCCATTGGTGGTGCCAGCTATTGGTGGTTGAGCGGCAGCGATGAGCCTGCCCAACCACCGGCTGCCGTAGTTCCCAAGGTGACGCCGCCCGTGGCCGTCGCTGAAGTGGACGGTGGTCAACGACCGTTGCTGATGGCAGGCAAGAAAACCCTGTTCCAGCGCGTGCTCAGCAAGCCCGGCGCCAAGCTTTCCAACGAGGCGGGCAGCGCGCCGGGCAAAGCCTTGCCAGCGTTTTCGGTGCTTTATGTGTACCAGCGCAAGGATATCGACGGCAGCCCTTGGGTGCGTGTCGGCGCCGCCACCGATGGGCGCAGCGACGGTTGGTTGCCGGCCTCCCAAGTCAGCGACTGGAAACAAAGCCTGGTGCTCAAGTTCACCGAACGCTCGGGGCGTGCGCCAGTGATGTTCCTGCGTCAGTCCGGCGAGGTGGAAAAACTGCTGGCCGATCCGGCTGCGGCGAAAAGCGCGTTGGCCAAGGCGCAGAACAACCGTGAGGACAACCAGCAAGTCCTGGCCCTGGAACCCACCGCCAGCGCGGTGCCGCAAAACCAGTTCTACCTGTTGCCGATCTTTGATTCCAAAGAGAGCTTCGACGAAAACGGCCAGCCGGTGCAGTTGCTCAATGTCGCCTCCATCGACCCTGGCAGCAGCGCAGTCGCCAAGCCTTCGACGCCCGCAATCAGTGCCCATGCCGACGCTTTCCGTACCGCCGTGGTGCTGGTGGTCGACACCACCGTGTCGATGCAGCCCTATATCGACCAGGTGCGTGACGTGGTGCACGAACTGCAAACGCGCATTGCCGAGCGCGGTGAGTTGGACAGCGTCAGTTTCGGCCTGGTGGGCTTTCGCAACAGCATCAAGAAAACCCCCGGCCTGGAATACGTGGCCAAGACCCTGATCACCCTCGACCAGGGCCGCGACCCGCAGCGCTTCCTCGACCTGGCGCGGCAGGTCAAGGCCTCGACCGTGTCCAGCCACTCGTTCAACGAAGACGCGTTCGCCGGAGTGATGCAGGCGGTGGACGGCATGGACTGGTCCGGCTACGGCGGGCGCATCATCCTGCTGGTCTCCGATGCCGGTGCATTGCGTAAGAACGACCCGTTCGCGGCCACCCAGATGAACGAAGCCGAAGTGCGCCAGGCGGCGCTGGGCAAGCAGATCAAGATCTACGCGCTGCACCTGCGCACCGATGCCGGCAAGAAAACCCACGCTGGCGCCGAAAGCCAGTATCGCGTCCTGACCGCCGACGCCAACCCGCAGATCGGCGACCTGTACACGCCGGTGCCGGGTGGCGATGTGCGCAAGCTGGGCGAGCGCGTCGATGAGATCGGCACGGTGTTCGCCAACCTCGTGCACCAAGTGCGCAGCAACACGCCGCAGCCGGTGCCGTTGCTCAGTGCCGCGCCGAGCCTGGCGGACAAGTCCGCAGCGGTCGGCTATGCGATGCACATGGACTTCCTCGGTCGCAAGACCGCGAGCCAGGCCCCGCAACTGGTCAGCGCCTGGACCGCCGACCGCGACCTGACCAACCCGGCGCTGCCGGCGTTCCAGGTGTGCGTGATGCTGACCAAACTGCAGCTGAACGATTTGCAGCAGTCGCTGAAATTGATTGTCGATGCGGCGCGCAAGACCCAAAGCTCGCCCAAGGACTTCTTCCAGGAAATCGCCAGCGCCTCGGCCTATATGAGCCGTGACCCGCAAGCGCTGCGCAAGGGCGGCAACCTGGCCGACGGCGGCCTGTTGGGCGAGTACCTGGAGGGGCTGCCGTATCGCAGCAAATCGCTGAACATGACCCAGGACCTGTGGTTGTCGTTGAGCGTGGCCGAGCAGGAAGATTTTATCGACGAGCTGGATTCGAAAATCCGCCTCTACGAAACCTTCCACAATGACCTGGCCAACTGGGTGCGGTTCGGTGATGCGGAACCTGGCGATGCGTTGTACCGCGTACCGTTGTCGACGCTGCCGTGATGCTGAGCCTGAACGCGGTGCACAAGAGCCGGGGCGTCGGCAGCCAGCGCTATAGCCTGGTGATTCCGGCGCTGCACTTGCGCTCGGGTGAGCAACTGGCGATTGTCGGGCCCAGCGGCTGCGGCAAGAGCACCTTGCTGGACATGCTGGCGCTGGTGCTGGCGCCGGACCGGATCGGGCAGTTCGAATTCAACCAAGTCGACATTGATGGGCTGTGGCGCGCCGACCGGCAAACCGATCTCGCCCGGTTGCGCAGCCGGCATCTGGGCTATGTGCTGCAAACCGGCGGGCTGCTGGCGTTTCTCGATGTGCGCGGCAATATCGCCTTGTCCCGGCAGTTGCTGGGTTTGAAGGACGACGGCAGCGTGACGCGCCTGGCCGAGCAGCTGCAAATCGGCGATCAACTGGACAAGCGCCCGGCGGCGCTGTCGGTGGGCCAGCGCCAACGCGTGAGCTGCGCCCGCGCCCTGGCCCATGCGCCGCAGCTGGTGCTGGCCGATGAGCCGACGGCGTCCCTCGACCCGCTCAATGCCGAGCGCGTGATGCAGGCGCTGCTGGCCCAGGCCCGTGAACACCGCGCCGCCTGTGTGATCGCCACCCATGACGAACCCTTGGCCCGCGCCAGTGGCTTGCAGGTGCGCCGCATCGGTTGCCGTCGCGATGCCGACGGCGGTGTCACGGCGACGCTCGGGGAGGCCTGCTGATGCGCATCGGCCTGGTTGCGTCGCTCGCCTGGCAGGACTACCGCAACGATGCGTGGCTGTCGGCCTGTTCGGTGCTGGCGCTGGTGGCGGTCATCGCGCCGTTGCTGGTGTTATTTGGCCTGAAATTTGGACTGGTTGGCAGTTTGACCCAACGCCTGGAGACCGACCCCGCAACCCGTGAAATTATTCCGTTGGGCGGCGGTCGATTCAGCAGCGCTTTCGTCGAGCAGCTAGGGCAGCGCAGCGAAGTGGCATTTGCCATACCGCGTACGCGGCAGATTGCGGCGACCGCGCAGGTGGGCGCCCTGGTCCTGGAAATGCTGCCGACCGCGTCGGGCGACCCGCTGCTGGCCGGCTTGCCGATACCTGAGGGCCTGGACCAGATTGTGCTCAGCCATACCGCCGCCGAGAAGCTCGCGGCGCGGCCCGGCGATTGGCTGGAGGTGCGCTTTACGCGGCAACTGGCGGGGCGCGTCGAGGCCCAGCGAGTGCGGGTGCTGGTACGGGCGGTATTGCCGTTGGAAGCCTTCGCCCGTGACGGGCTGTTTGCGGACCTGGCGTTGCTGGAGGCGGTGGAAGATTATCGCGATGGTCGCGCAGTGCCGGCGTTGGGATGGGAGGGTGACGCCGTGGCGGTGGGTGAGCAGCGGGTGTACCCGGCGTTTCGCTTGTATGCGCGCGCGCTCACTGACGTTGAACCGCTGCGCCTCTACTTCGCCGGGCAGAATCTGCTGGTGTCGACCCAGGCGCAGACCATCGCCCAGGTGCAGTCGTTGAGTCGCAACCTGTCGATCGTCTTTTGGATCATTTGCGGGTTGGCCCTGGCCGGTGCGTTTGCGGCGATCTTCGCCGGCGCGTTGGCGGCGGTGGCGCGCAAGCGTCGGGAATTGTCAGTGTTGCGCCTGTTGGGATTTTCCACCGCCGCGCTGTTGTTGTTCGTGATGCTGCAGGCGCTCTACAGCGCGAGTGTTGCCGCCGTGCTCAGTGCCGGGCTGTATGGCCTGGCCGAAGCGGGTTTGAACCGATTATTCGTGCAGGTGCCGGGCGAGTACGCCAGTCATCTGTTGGCGCGTCACTACGGCCTGGCCCTGCTTGCCGTGCTCGGCGTCAGCGCCTTGGCGGCGGCCTGTGGGGGTTGGCGAGTGGCGCGTATCCAGGCTTCTGAAGGAATCAGAGATGTTTAAGTTACTGGGCGCCTGTGTGGCGCTGAGCCTGGCCTCGCTGGCCTGGGCCGATGAGGCAAGCGACAAGCTCGACAACCCCAAGCCGTTGCCGGACGACGTGAGCCTGCCGTTGCCGTGCGAAGGCCAGATGGTGTTTCGCTACGCCTATGTATTGGCCCAGGGCACCCTGGACGACCGCGAGGTCAGCCTCGGCTATCCCTTTGCCGAAGGCGAGGCGGGCTACCAGCAGTCGTTTATTTCCGGTTACCGGCGCGACTTCATCAACGGCCAGTTCACCCTCAAGGATCTGCCCAAGGACTGGAGCAAGGTCATCGCGCCGCTGATGCCGAAGACCGACGCCAAGACCCCGCTCAAGCCCATGCTGTACTTCATCGGCAAGTACGAGGTGACGGCCCGCCAGTACGCCCAGGTGATGTCCCAGGCGCAGTCCCTGGCCAGCGGCGAGCCGGTCCCGGCCTGTGATGCGCCTGAGGGCATGGCCGGGCGTTTGCCCAAAGTGAAATTGTCGCGTTTCGAGGCCGAGCGGTTCTCGGCGGTGTACAGCGCCTGGCTGATGAAATACCACCGCGAGCTGCTGCCGGTGAGCGGTCGCGGTGACTCGGCCGAAGACGGCGGCCTGGGCTTTGTGCGCCTGCCCACCGAAGTGGAATGGGAGTTCGCCGCGCGCGGTGGCCAGGCAGTGAGTCGCCAGGATTTGGAAGGGCGTCTGTTCCCACGCCGCGTCGAGGGCAGTGAAAGCGACGGGCCACTGGGCGATTACGCCGTGTTCAACCAGGTCGCCGGTGGCACCGGGCAGGCAGCGCGGTTGATGCCCATCGGCACCAAACTGCCCAACCCGATCGGTATGTTCGACGTGATCGGCAATGCGGCGGAAATGGTCCAAGAGTCCTTCCAGTTGGTGCACGCCGGGCGCCGCCAGGGCACCTATGGCGGCTTCGTGGTCAAGGGCGGCAATTACCTGGAGGGTGAAGGCACGTTATTCACCGGCATGCGCCGCGAGTACCCGCTGTTTGCCGCCGACGGCACCGAGCAGAGCAACGAGACCACCGGGTTTCGCGTGGCGATTGGCGCGCTGTCGGCGCCGCGTTCGCGCTACAAGGAGCTGTTCGCGCAGTGGCAGAAAGAAGGCCGCCTCGCCTCGCTGACCGACGCTATCGACGACGCCCAGGACCCGACCAAGCGCCTGGACAGCATCATTGCCGCCAGCGTCGACCCCAAGCTGCAGGCTGAACTGGGGCTGGTCAACGAAGAACTCAAGCGCAACGTTTCGCTGATCGCCCAGCAGCGCGAAGAAGCGGCGGGCAACCTGATCCAGTCTGCGGCATTGGTGGCCGAGACCATCAGCAACTACAACATCCGCCTGGCCAACCTGCAGAAAAGTCGCCAGCAGGCTGTGGATAACAAGGACACGGCCAGCGCGCAATTATTCGACATGGCCATTGCCAACGGGCGCAGCGCGCTGGAGGGCGCGGTGGCGATTTATATCGACAACCTGGCCACCGGCACGCGCTACACCGATGCGGTGATCCAGGCCCAGTTTCAACGGATCAAGGAAGAGTTGGATCGCAAGCCGGTGCTCGGCAAGAGCCTGGTGACGCGCGCAACACTGTTCGTTCGCCATGTCGGCAACTACCGCAAGCAACAGCGGGCCGACCCGGCAACGATCTTGAAGGAATTGCTCGCAGCGAGCGGTCAGCGGTCTTGATCGTTGGCTGTCCGGCGAGCTTGGAAGGGACTCAGACGGCGGTGGGCCGTGCTGGGCAAGTCAACACTTAATAGAGATCACACCTATGCTTTTTTCCCGTAAGTCGGTTTCCAAGCGTCACCTGCTGCTGATCGCGGCCGGTTTCAGCACCGTGTTGACCGGTTGCGCTACGTCGCCTTCGTCCAAGGTCGCGTCGAGCACCAAGGTTGAGTACTACCCGAACTGCTACGAGCCGGTGCAGCACCTGCGCGCTACCGATTCGAACATGACCAAGTCGGTCGTGACCGGCGCCGCTATCGGTGCGGCCGGCGGTGCATTGCTCGGCGCCCTGACCGGCGACAAGGAAAAGCGCGGCCGCAACGCGGCTATCGGCGCAGCGGGCGGTGCCCTGGCGGGTGGCGCGGCGGGCTACTACACCGAGCGTCAGAAGCAGATCGCCGATGACAATCAGCGCATTGCATCCTACTCCACCGACTTTAACAAAAGCGCCTCTGACATCGACCGCAGCACCGCCTATGCCAAGGCTTCGCAGCAGTGCTACCAGAGCGCGTTCACCAAGCTGGTGACAGACCGCAAGGCCAAGACCGTCAACGACACCGAAGGCCGCAAGCGCCTGGCGGAAATCGTGGCCGGCCTGAAGGAATCCAACGACCTGATTGTTGCAGTCAACGGCAAAGCCAGCGAAGACCTGAACAACTACACCCAGGCCTACGAGAAAGACCTGCAGCAGGTTGGCGTGCAGCGTAATGACGTAGTCACCGTCGCCACTGCCGACACCACATCGGTCGCGCCGCCGGCCAAAGGCAAGAAAGTCGTCAAGCCGGCGAAAAAGAAAGTGCTGCCAGTGGTGCCACAAGAAGCGGTGACCACCGAGAAGAGCATCCAGACCGTGCAGGCCAAGCAAGCTGAAAGCAAGCAGGTCGCCAGCGCCGGCAAGGCTCAACTCGAAGGCAGCTGCCGCGATCCGAACCTGGCCGACTGGGCACCGGTGCCTTGCCCTAACGTTTAAGTAACATGTTGCTATAAGCGTTAAACGCCAACCGATCTCCCGCTAAAGCGCGAGATCGGTGGCGTTCCTCCTGCAAATCGTTACACTGCTGCGGCCACTTAATAATTACACCGAGGCCGTGTGCATGAAATTTCGTCTTCTCCTGTGGGTGCTGGGCCTGATGATGGGCAAAGCCAGCCGCACCAATCCCGCCTTCCAGCAACAGCTGGGTGACAAAGACCTGGCCTTCCAGTTGCAGACCCTCGACGGCAAGGTTGCCCGTCACTTCATCGTCAAGGACCAGCGCATCACCAGCCACTCGGGCGTACACCCGACGCCGGCGTTTGCGATTGCGTTCAAGGATGCCGCCTACGGCTTCGCCACGATGCAGGCGAAGAACAAGCAACTGGCGTTCATGACGGGGATTCAGGACAAGTCGATCCAGATCAAGGGCAACCCGGCGCTGGTGATCTGGTTCCAGGGGCTGACCAAGTATTTGAAGCCGAAGAAAAAGAAGTAGGCCTGATCGTTCCCACTCTGCGTGGGAACGATCAGAACTTGATCAATTAGCCCAGTTCAGCTTGCCCCGAGACCGTGAGTACTCGATCAGCCAGCAACTGTGCCAGTTCGATTAACTGCGTGACGCCCAGCAGTTCCTCTCGTTTCGGTCCTTCAAGGTCAAAGGCCAGGTCGCAACTCAGCGCATTGGCCGAGGCGAGTGTTTCGCTGAGGTTGACCAACAGATCTTCAGTGCTGATTCCATCGGCCACGGTAAATAGCCGCATGGGGGGATTTGGGGTGGGTTTGATCATTGTGAAGTTCCTTAATCTAGGTGGAGCTGCCACTGATCGCCGCGATGCGATGGAGGGTGGCAGCTGTGCGCAGGTTCGCGGACCGGAGATTAAGGAAGCCGGCATACCAGAAGGTATCCCGCGCACAGCCACCATAGCGCCGCACAGTAGACGATAAAAAAGCGTCAACTGAAAAGAGGCAATGCTTAATCAATCCGGGCCGCGACGCCCGACCGCTGCGTGTGCAGCGATGTACGGAGACTAGAGATTGAGTGTCCTAGGGGCAACCTCAGCGCCTTGTAAGACGTTTCTGTTTTCCCAGTACCTGGCCGAACGGACAGTTGTTTGGCTTTGCGCCAGCCAAGCCGAAGAAAAAAGTAGGCTTTCAGGGAACCGAGTTGGATTTATCGGGGGCAAGCCCCCTCCCACATTTGACCGGGTTCCAACTGTGGAATACAGGCGAATGTGGGAGGGGGCTTGCCCCCGATAGCGGTTTTACAGGCTACCGATTCAGCCCTGGCTGAACTGGGAGGCCAGTTCGCGCAGCAGCACTTCCGCATCGAGTACTTTGCCCACCACTTCCTCAGCCTTTTCCCGGCTCAAGCCCAGACGCGCCAGTAGCGCATCCGGAATCGCCTCATCCGGCCCGGAACCAATCCCCCGGCTGCGCAACAGGCGCACGGCCAGGCACACCAGGTTCGGGTATTCAGCGTGCTGCCCGTCATAGGTGGGGTCATGCTGGAAACGCAGGGCCGTGGACAGCTCGTCCGGCATGTCCCAGTAGCGCATCAACCACGCACCAATCTGCTCGCGGCTGATACCCAGCAAATGTTGCTCGACATAGCTGTGGCACAGGTGCGGGTTGACCTCCAGGTGCCGGCAGATCAGCGAGAAGTGCGGCGGGAAAACATGGGCCAGCAGCAGGTAGCCGAAGTTATGCAGCAGGCCGGCGAGGTAGGTCAGGCCGGCTTCCGGGCGCTGGGCGCGGGGCATGGCGCGGGTCAGGCCTTCGATCACGGCGGCGGTGTAGATCGACTGGTGCCAGTACGGCGTGGACGGGTGCGGGCGGTCCTTGGGCAGGCTCAGGGTTTTGCCCAGGGCCAGGCCCAGCGCCAGGTTGATCACCAGATCGAAGCCCAGTACGCGCACGATGGCGTCTTCCACCGAGCGGATCTTGCCCGGCGAGGCGTAGTAGGGCGACGCCGCCCAGCTCACCACCTGGGCGGCCAGGGCCGGGTCGGTTTCCACCACGCCGGTGATGTCATCGATGGTGGCGTTGGGGTCGACGCGCAGTTTGATGATCTTCTGCGCGGTATCGGCCAGCGGCGGAATCTCGATGGTCGCTTCCAGGCGTTGCTGAATACGGCGGGCAGTGAAGGCCTGCATCGCCTGGGTGATTTCCTCACGGTCATCATTGGGGCGATCGAGGTTGGGGCGAATCTTGCTCAGCGGCTCGCCGAACTGCGCGGCGCTGGCCTTGGTCAGCATGCTCTTGAAGTGCTCGCTGGCAATTTCCAGCAGCAACCCGGCTTCGCCCGAATGCACCAATAGGCTTGGCTCGTTGAGCAGGCTGCCTTCATACAGGCAAGGCGAGCTGGTGAGCGGTGGCAGGCCCGGCAGCAGGCTCAGTTCATGCTTGCCCATTATTCGCTCGACGCGCTCCGGCGCCACGGCCGTGAGGCGGCGCCCGGTGAGTTCGGTAAGGCGGTTGAGGTCGAGCAACTGGCTCTGGGGAAACAGCACCATGAGCGCGCCGACGGCATCTTCGAGCAGTACCGCCTGGACCTTTCGCGCAGGGTTCAGGCCAGGCTGGTCGATGACTTCCGTGTAGGGAATGGCGAGCTTTGCGAGCAGCGCCCGAATGACCGGCGGGGCGGTCAGTGGGGCTGTAGCGAGGGCGACTTCTGACATGGCCTGATCCAATTTCATACAGTCACCGAAGTATAACCAGCTTGTTACACCTGTTGGTTGACTAACTTTGGTTTGTGATCGGGTGCGCGGCCCCTGTAGGAGCGAGCTTGCTCGCGAAAATCGTTAACGATAACGCTTGCATTCTGGATGACCGCGTCGTCAGGGTGGTTTTCGCGAGCAAGCTCGCTCCTACAGGGGGGAGGGCGTCAGACCTGGCCGTATTGCTGTCCATGCCGCAGCCAGCGGTTGAGCAGCGGGCTGACATGCTCCGGCCAGCGTTCCAGCAGGGCTTGCGCCGCATCGCGCACAGCGGGCAACAGGTCGGCATCGCGCATCAGGTCGGCGACCTTGAATTGCAGCAGGCCGGTCTGGCGGGTGCCAAGCATTTCGCCCGGGCCGCGCAGCTCGAGGTCTTTTTCGGCGATGACAAAACCGTCGTTGGTTTCGCGCATGATGCCCAGCCGTTGGCGGCCGATCTGCGACAGCGGCGGGTGATACAGCAGCACGCAATGGCTGGCGGCGCTGCCCCGGCCGACGCGGCCGCGCAGTTGGTGCAGTTGGGCCAGGCCCAGGCGTTCGGGGTTTTCAATGATCATCAGGCTGGCGTTGGGCACATCCACCCCCACTTCGATCACGGTGGTGGCCACCAGCAATTGCAGGTGGCCGGCCTTGAATTCGGCCATCACCGCAGCTTTTTCGACCGGTTTCATACGGCCGTGGATCAGCCCGACCTTGAGCTCGCCAAGGGCGCTGGTGAGGTCTTCATAGGTGGTTTCGGCGGCCTGGCAGGTCAGCTCTTCGGACTCTTCGATCAGCGTACACACCCAGTACGCCTGGCGGCCTTCGGCGCAGGCGCCGCGTACGCGTTCGATCACTTCGACGCGCCGCGTGTCGGTGACCAGCACGGTGTTGACCGGCGTGCGGCCGGGCGGCAGTTCGTCGAGGATCGAGGTGTCGAGGTCGGCGTAGGCACTCATGGCCAATGTGCGTGGGATCGGCGTGGCGGTCATGATCAACTGGTGCGGGTTCATGCGCCCACCCACGCCTTTCTGGCGCAGGGCCAGGCGCTGCTGCACGCCGAAGCGGTGCTGTTCGTCGATGATCACCAGCGCCAGGTTCTTGAACCGCACTTCGTCCTGGAACAGCGCATGGGTGCCCACCACCATGGGCGCGCCCGCGGCGATTTGCTCGAGGGCGGCCGCACGGTTCTTGCCCTTGAGCTTGCCGGCCAGCCACGCCACTTCCAGCCCCAGCGGCTCGAGCCAGCGTTTGAACGTGATGAAGTGTTGTTCAGCGAGAATCTCGGTCGGCGCCATCAGCGCGACCTGGTAACCGGCTTCCAGGGCCTGCAACGCGGCGAGCGCGGCGACCACGGTCTTGCCCGCGCCCACATCGCCCTGGATCAGCCGCAGCATGGGTTCCTGCTGGCTGAGGTCGTAGGCAATTTCGTTGCCGACCCGTTGCTGGGCGCCGGTGGGCGCAAAGCCCAGGTTGGCCAGGTATTGCGCGGGCAGGCGTGTGGCCTTGGGCATCGCCGGCGCGCGCAGCGAGCGCATGCTTTCGCGCAGGCGTTGCTGGGACAGTTGATGGGTCAGCAATTCTTCGAAGGCCAGGCGATGCTGCGCCCAGTGATGGCCGAGGGCGAGTTCGTCGACATCGGCGTCGGCCGGCGGGTGGTGCAGGTAGCGAATCGCATCGGCCAGCGGCGCCAGTTGGTAATCGCGCGCCAGCTCCAGCGGCAGCCAGTCGGGCAGGCTTTGCGGGCCGAGCATCGTCAGGGTCTGCATGCACAACTGACGCAGGCGTTGCTGGGTGAGGCCTTCGGTCAGCGGGTAGATAGGCGTGAGGGTGGTGTCCACCGGCGGTGGTTCGTCGCCGGTGATGGCGCGGTACTCCGGGTGATAGATCTCCAGGCCCGAGGCACCGGGCCGCGCCTCGCCGTAGCAGCGCACGCGGGTGCCACGTTTGAGGCCTTCCTTTTGCGCATTGCTGAAGTGATAGAAGCGCAGGCTCAGGCCACCGGTGCCGTCCTGCAGGCGCACCACCAGGCTGCGGCGCTTGCCCATCACCACGTCAGCGCCGCTGACGGTGCCTTCGATCACCGCGTCCTGGCCGGGACGCAAGTGGCCGATGGGCACGACGCGGGTGCGATCCTGGTAGCGCAGCGGCAGGTGGAACAGCACGTCCTGAAGGTTTTCCAGGCCGACCTTGGCCAGTTTCTCGGCCATGGCTTCACCGACACCCTTGAGTGCCGTCACCGGCACCTGCGACAGCTCTGTCATACCGTTACTTAGCTCGCAGCAGGCGGTTTGGCCACCGAGCACAGGCGGATCGAGTCGGCAAGGATCTCGATCGCTTTGGGCCGCGGGAAGCTGGCGCGCCAGGCGATGGCCACGGTGCGGAAGGGCACCGGTGGCGTGAGTGGGCGCACTTCGATCACGCCGGGGGCGTAGTGATGGCTGTCTACCGCCGACAACGGCAGGATCGAAATGCCCAGGCCGGACGCGACCATATGGCGAATGGTCTCCAGGGAGCTGGATTCCACCGTGGTGTGCTTGGCACCGTCGTTGCCCTTGGTCAGGGTCGGGCAGGCTTCCAGCACCTGGTCGCGGAAGCAGTGGCCTTCACCGAGCAGCAGCAGGCTCTTGTCGTTGAGCAGGCCGGCATCAATGCTGTCTTTCTTGGTCCACGGGTGGGAGGCCGGCATCAATACGTAGAACGGCTCGTCGTAGAGCGGCAGTGTCAGCACGTCCGCTTCGTTGAACGGCAGGGCGATGATGATCGCGTCCAGCTCGCCGTTGCGCAGTTTGTCACGCAGCACGTGGGTGAAGTTTTCTTCGATATACAGCGGCATCTGCGGCGCGACGCGGTGCAGTTGCGGGATCAGGTGCGGGAACAGGTAGGGGCCGACCGTGTAGATGGCGCCGACCTTGAGCGGTGCAGTCAGCTGGTTCTTGCCGGCCTGAGCCAGTTCGCGAATGCTTTGTGCCTGTTCCAGTACCTTCTGGGCCTGGGCGACGATGCCTTCACCCACGGGGGTCAGGCGCACGGCGCTCTTGCTGCGCTCGAAAATCAGCACACCGAGTTCGTCTTCAAGCTTTTTCACGCCCACCGACAGCGTCGGCT
This sequence comes from Pseudomonas orientalis, assembly GCF_001439815.1. Lineage (GTDB taxonomy): Bacteria > Pseudomonadota > Gammaproteobacteria > Pseudomonadales > Pseudomonadaceae > Aquipseudomonas > Aquipseudomonas orientalis. The sequence goes on from NZ_JYLM01000004.1 coordinate 38,329, forward strand.
GACTGACGTGGCAACGCTCGGCCGCGTGGCCGAAGTGCTGTTCCTGGGCGAGGGTCACGATGTAGCGTAATTCTGTAAGAGTCATAGCGGGCGTCCATGAGGTGCAGGCCAAGCATACCGGCTGCAATCGATAGACGCACGTTATCAGAACTTTGCTGGGGATTGAGCGGGGAATGCCGGGAATTTTGCTGAAGCAAGAAAGCGATGTGGGAGGAAACTGGCCCCTCCCACAGTGCCCGGCTAGCGGCGACGCTTGTCGATGTTGTAAACGAACGGTGCGACGAGTTCCACGCTGCCGTTTTTCAACAGGTCGGCGGGCGGCTTGGGCAAGGGTTGAGCCTTGCGGATCATGTCCAGCGTCGCGCGGTCCAGGTCGGCGTTGCCGGAGCGGCCCTCCAACTCATAGGACAGCACGTTGCCTTCGCCATCCACCACGAAGCGCAGGCGGTTCATGCCTTCCTTGCCACGCTGCTGCGCGCCCGGCGGATACTTCTTGTACTTCTGCAGGTGTGCCAGCAGGGTACTTTGCCAGGATGCCTGAGCGGCCAGCTGTTGTGCCGATGGGCCGGGAGCAGGCTGCGCAGATTTTTGCGCGGGTGCATTGCTCGGCGGCGTATCGCTCGGTGGCTCCTCGGACGGTTTCTCCTTGGGCGGCTCGGGCTTCTTCTCCACCGGCTTGGGCGGCTGTGGCTTGGGTTTGGGCTTGACCGGCTTGGGCACCTGGATCGTTGGCTTGGGCGCCTCGGCCAGTTTCGGCAGAGGCAGCTCTTCGACCGGTGGTGGCGGAGGCGCTACGACCTTGGGCGGTGCCGGCGGCGGCGGTGGCGCCGGCAGGGGCGCCAGATCAATGACCATCGCGGCCGGCGGCAACTGGATCGCCTGCGGCGCGGACCATTGGAGCGCGATGATAATCGCGACGGCATGCACGCCCAGCACGACTGCGAGGCTGGTGCCATAACGCGTCAGTTTGTGGCGCGTCGTGATCATTTCTTGGCTGCCGTCTCAAGTCCGACCAGGCCTACCTTGAGGTAGCCGGCTGCCCGCAGGGCATCCATCACGCTCATCAGGTCGCCGTAGTCCACGCCCTTGTCGGCCTGGAAGAAGATCGTCGTGTCTTTCTTGCCCTGGGTCTTGGCGTCGAGCACCGGCCCCAGGGTTTCAGCCTTGACTTCTTCTTCACCCAGGAACAGGCGTTGGTCCGCCTTCACGCTGAGGAAAATCGGCTTCTCCGGCCGTGGCGCCGGCTTGGCGCTGGAGGCGGGGAGGTCAACCTTGATATCCACGGTGGCCAACGGTGCGGCCACCATGAAGATGATCAGCAGCACCAGCATCACATCGATAAACGGCGTGACGTTGATTTCGTGGTTCTCGACGAGTTCGTCGTCGCCTTGATTCAAATGCAGGCCCATGGCCGATTACCCCACTTTCACCATATGCGGTTGCGAGCTGCGCTCGGGAGGCAGGTGATCGAGGTCGCGGCTGACCAGCAGCAGCACTTCTGCCGAGGCATCCGACACCTGGGCTTTGTAGCCGGCAATCGAACGGGCGAAGACGTTGTAGATCACCACCGCTGGAATCGCGGCAACCAGGCCCAGGGCGGTAGCCAGCAGGGCTTCGGCGATGCCGGGGGCGACCACGGCGAGGTTGGTGGTCTGGGTCTTGGCGATGCCGATGAAGCTGTTCATGATGCCCCACACGGTACCGAACAGACCGACGAAGGGGGCGGTGGAGCCGATGGTCGCCAGCACGCCGGTGCCGCTGCTCATGTTGCGACCGCAAGCCGCCACCAGACGCTCCAGGCGGAAGCTGACACGTTCCTTGATGCCTTCTTTTTCGCGGGTGTTGGCCGACAGTCGCATTTCTTCCAGCGCGTCGTGCACCAGGGTGTTGGCCAGGGTGCCCTTTTTGGTCGCGGTTTCGCTCGCTTCCTTGAGGGTGGTGGCTTTTTTCAGGTGGACGATTTCAGTGCGCAGGCGACGCTTGGCGCCCAGCAGCTCGAAGCCTTTGGCGATCCAGATGGTCCAGGTGATGATCGAGGCGATGGCCAGGCCGATCATCACGGCTTTCACCACCACGTCGGCATTCTGGTACATGCCCCACGGGGACAGGTCGTGTGCCATGCCCAGGGTGTTGTCTTCTTCCAGCACGACGCCGGTTTCGCTGGCAGGCGCTGCAGCCTGGGCCGGGTCGGTAGCGGTTGGCGCGGCGGCAGGCGCAGCCGGGGTGGTGGCATTCTGCTCGGCAGCGGCTGGAGCGGCAGGTGCGGTGGCATCAGCGAAAGCGGCGGTCGGCGCCAGCAGCACGCTGAACAGCATCGCAGCGATCGCACGCCAGGCGCGGGATGGGCTGTGAGGCATGGTTGGCGAAGCGGGGTTTGTATTACGTGTCATGCTGGCCGGACCTGAGTGAAAATAATGAGTGATCGTCCTGCCAGACCCCTGCGGGTCGAGGACAAATGGGCGGTTATTATTGCAAGTAATTCTTGTTAACTAAAGTGGCAGTGTTACTTTATTTCGCTTTTTACTGGCCGTTGATCCTCTCGCGCGGCTAATCTGCGCCTTTGAGAATGGAGTTTTAAGATGTCTGCGCCTTCTGTTGTGATTGCCGGTTGCGGCGATGTGGGTGGTCGGCTGGCTAGCCAATTGCTGGCCGGAGGATGGGAGGTCCATGGCCTGCGCCGCGATATTTCACGCCTTCCCGACGGCGTGATCGGCATCGCTGGCGACCTGTTCAATAAAGACTGCCCTGAGACCTGGCCGATCGGCGGGGTGGATTACCTGGTGTACTGCGCGGCGGCCACGGACCACGATGAGGCCGGCTATCGCGCAGCCTATGTGCAGGGTTTGAAGCATGTGCTGGAGTGGCTGACGGATTACGGTCAGGAGCCCAGGCATTTGTTGTTCGTGTCCAGCAGTAGTGTGTATGGACAGCAGAATGGCGAATGGGTCGACGAAACCTCTGAAACCCAGGCGAAAGGTTATTCCGGCCAGGTCATGCTCGAAGCCGAGCAGGTTGCGCTCAACAGCGGCATCCCGGCGAGCGTGGTGCGATTGACCGGCATTTACGGCCCGGGCCGTGAGTGGCTGTTGACCCAGGTTCGCCAGGGTTACCGCGTGGCGATTGATCCGCCTTTATATGGCAACCGGATTCACGCGGATGACGCGGCGGGCTTGCTGGCGTTTTTGTTGCGTCATGTGGAGCAGGGCGGTTCGCTGGACAAGGTGTATATCGGTGTCGACGACGCTCCGGCGCCATTGGCCGAGGTGGTGGGCTGGTTGCGTGAGTATCTGGGTGTGACAGAGTGGTCCGAGGACGCCAGTGTGCGGCGGGCGGGCAGTAAACAATGCAGTAATGCACGGGCCAAGGCGCTGGGTTGGGCGCCGACATACCCGACTTACCGGGAAGGCTATGCAGCTATTTTAAAAGGCTGAATACGATTAAAGGGTGGGAGGGGGCAAGCCCTAATGCCAGTCAGTTAAGCGTACACCGCCGTCTGTAGGAGCGAGCTTGCTCGCGAAAAACTCACAGGCACCGCGTTCATTCAGAAAGCACGCGTTATCGTTGACGTTTTTCGCGAGCAAGCTCGCTCCTACAGACTGGCATTAGGGCAAGCCCCCTCCCACATTTTTAACCTGCGCTGGGGCTGCGATTATCTCTCAAGCAACCACTGGCGAGGGCCTTGGGTGAACTGAGGCACGTCATCCGCTTGCGCCGTGTTGATCGCCTGGAAAATCTCCAGTTGCTTGCCCTTGCGCGCAAAGATCCACGGGTTGCCCACGCCGTTCAGTTGCAGCCAGATGCTGTCATAACCGCCGCTCATCGAGGCGCAATCGCCCGCCAGGCACAGGGAGTAGCGGTCCACCCCAGGCAGGCCGACAATCTTGCCGTCAGCCTGGAACTGTACCGTGGCGCCATTGCCGACTCCGTCGGTGATCTTCCAGTCTCCGCCCATGTAGGCCGCATAGAGCGCCCGCTCGAAGTTGGCGCCCAGTGGCGCACCGTCCGGAGCCGGATCCTTGGGGCGCATGAACAGTTGCTCGGGCTCATTGTCGTTGGCCACTTGCAGCAGCTTTTTGCCTTTGCGCTTGAGCTCGGTGGCCGAGCTGCCGTAGAAGTCCACGCTCCAGGCGCCGGGCTTGTCGGTCTGCAACTTGCCTTCGGCTACTTCAAAACCGTTGTAGTAGCGTGCCTGCAAGGCCTTGGTGTTGACCTCCCATTCGAGGTTCGGGCCAAAGGTCTGCAGGGCTTCGCGCAAAGGGCCGCCCTTGGCTGCCGCATCGATGGCGGCCTGGTTGATCCAGGTCCCGCTGACATCCAGATTGGCAGGGTTGCTGGCACAGCCGCCGAGCAGCAGGGCGAGCAACGACGAGGCTACAAGCGCTTTGCGCATGACTAAATCCTTCTGAAACGAAGTCGGCGCAGCTGTTGAAGCTACGCCGGGTGTCTTTATTCGATGACCAGAATCGCGTCCATTTCAACCTGCGCGCCCTTTGGCAGGGCAGCCACGCCGATGGCGGCGCGGGCCGGGTACGGCTGTTCGAAGTATTTGCCCATGATCTCGTTGACCTTGGCGAAATGGCTCAGGTCGGTCAGGAAGATGTTCAGCTTGACGATGTCCTTGAACGAACCGCCAGCCGCTTCAGCCACGGACTTGAGGTTTTCGAAGACCTGTACGGTCTGTGCTTCGAAGCCTTCCACCAGTTCCATGGTCTTGGGGTCCAGCGGGATCTGGCCGGACATGTAGACGGTGTTGCCCGCCTTGATCGCCTGGGAATAAGTACCGATGGCGGCCGGGGCTTTGTCGCTGGTGATTACTGTCTTGGTCATGAATGACTCCTTGTAATGGATCGGTTATGCACGCATGCGGGTGATGCGGATCACACCGGTCAAGGCGCGCAGTTTCTTGATCACGCGGGCCAGGTGCACGCGGTCGTGGACGCTGACCACCAGCTGGACCACGCTGATGCGCCCATCGCGCTCGTCCATGCTGATTTTCTCGATATTGCCGTCGGCCGCGTTGACGCTGCTGGCCAGCAGGGCGATCAGGCCGCGCTGGTGTTCCAGCTCCACCCGCAGCTCGACATTGAATTCGCCGGTGACATCCTTGGCCCATGAAAGCTGGATGCATTTTTCCGGGTTGTGACGGATTTCGGTGATGTTGCGGCAGTTGTCCAGGTGCACCACCATGCCTTTGCCCGCCGACAAGTGGCCGACAATCGGGTCGCCCGGGATCGGTGTGCAGCATTTGGCGTAGCTGAGCACCAGGCCCTCGGTGCCGCGAATCGCCAGCGGGCCTTCCGGGCTTGGCAACTGTTCGCCTTCGCCCAACAGGCGGCGGGCGACCACGTAGGCCATGCGGTTACCCAGGCCGATATCTTCCAGCAGGTCTTCGATGGTTTCCTGACGATATTCGTGGAGCATCGCTTGCACCCGCTCCTGCGGGATCTTGTCCAGGGCGCTGTCGAAACCGTTGAGCACCTTGTTCAGCAAGCGTTCGCCGAGGCTGATGGACTCGGAGCGGCGCTGCAATTTCAGGGCATGACGAATGTGCGTGCGCGCTTTGCCGGTGACCACGAAGTTGAGCCAGGCCGGGTTGGGGCGCGCGCCCGGAGCGCTGACGATCTCGACCGTGGAGCCGCTCTGCAGCGGTTCGGACAGCGGTGCGAGACGACGATTGATCCGACAGGCAATGCAGCTGTTGCCCACGTCGGTATGCACCGCGTAGGCAAAGTCGACCGCCGTGGAGCCTTTGGGCAGCTCCATGATCCGGCCCTTGGGTGTGAACACGTAGACCTCGTCCGGGAACAGGTCGATCTTCACGCTTTCGATGAACTCCAGGGAGTTGCCCGCACGTTGCTGCATTTCCAGCACGCCCTTGACCCACTGGCGGGCACGGGCATGGGTGCCCTTGGGCTGCTCGTCGCCGCTGGACTTGTACAGCCAGTGGGCGGCGATGCCGTTGTTGGCCATCTCTTCCATTTCGCGGGTGCGGATCTGGATCTCGATCGGCACGCCGTGCATACCGAACAGCGTGGTATGCAGCGACTGGTAGCCGTTGGCCTTGGGAATCGCGATGTAATCCTTGAAGCGGCCCGGCAGGGGTTTGTACAAATTATGCACAGCGCCCAGCACGCGGTAGCAGGTGTCGACCTTGTCGACGATGATCCGAAACGCATACACGTCCATGATCTCGTTGAAGGCCCGGCGCTTGCCGCGCATCTTCTTGTAGATGCCGTAGATGTGTTTCTGCCGCCCGCTGACTTCGCCTTCGATCTCATCGATCGCCAGGCAATGGCTCAGGGACTCTTCGATCTTGTTGACGATTTCCTTGCGGTTGCCCCGGGCGCGCTTGACCGCCTGGTAGATGCGCGCCGAGCGCATCGGGTGCATGGCCTTGAAACCGAGGTCTTCGAATTCGATACGAATGGCATGCATGCCCAGCCGGTTGGCGATGGGCGCGTAGATTTCCAGGGTTTCCTTGGCGATGCGCCGGCGTTTTTCGCCGGAGAGCACTTCCAGCGTGCGCATGTTGTGCAGCCGGTCGGCCAGCTTGACCAGGATCACGCGGATATCGCGGGCCATGGCCATGGCCATCTTCTGGAAGTTTTCCGCCTGGGCCTCGGCCTTGGTCTCGAAGTTCATCTGGGTCAGTTTGCTGACCCCGTCGACCAGTTCGGCCACGGTTTCGCCAAATTGCGCGCTGAGCGCTTCCTTGGCGATGCCGGTGTCTTCGATCACGTCATGCAGCATCGCGGCCATCAGGCTCTGATGGTCCATGTGCATGTCGGCAAGAATGTTTGCCACCGCAAGCGGATGGGTGACATACGCCTCGCCGCTACGGCGGCGTTGGCCGTCGTGGGCTTGTTCGGCGTAGAAATACGCTCGGCGGACCAGGTTGACCTGGTCGGGACCGAGGTAGGTCGATAAGCGATCGGCGAGGGCGTCTATGCTCGGCAAAGTGTGAACTCCTGCCGAAGGCTGTGACCCCGCGCCGTGCTACGTCGACCTGGCATAGGCTTAGACGGCCTCGTTGGACTCGTCCTCGAACGCTGCAAACAGCGGTTCGTCTTCAACGATTTCAGCGTTGGCGATGAACTCGTAGCTCATCAGGCCTTCAGCGATTTCACGCAGGGCCACAACGGTAGGCTTGTCGTTTTCCCACTGGACCAGGGGCTCTTTGCCGCCAGTGGCCAGTTGACGGGCACGCTTGGTAGAGAGCATGACCAGCTCAAAGCGGTTATCCACGTGTTCTAGGCAGTCTTCAACGGTTACGCGGGCCATGGTATTCCTCGGAGCGAATGCAAGATGCGCGCTGCCCGGTTGGGCGAGCGGACTGAGCAGTTTAAAAAATCACCAGCGTTTAGGGAAGCGCTGATTTTTCTCAGGCCCTCGCAAAACCGCTACAAGTGCCAATGTAAAGCCCTTGCAGCGGTTTTGGGAAGGGCCAATCAGCCGAGCAGTTCGGCCAGTAATTTGCCGAAACGCTGCTGTTGGCGCTTTTGCTGCAGCTGGTTGGCGCGGAAAATCGCCTTTAAATCATCCAGTGCGTGGGCAAAATCGTCATTGATGATCAGGTAGTCGTAGTCGACGTAGTGGCTCATTTCGCTGACGGCTTCACGCATGCGGCCTTCGATGATCTCGTCACTGTCCTGGCCGCGGTTGGTCAGGCGCTGGTGCAAGGCTTCAAGCGAAGGCGGCAGGATGAAGATCGAGCGCGCCTTGGGCATCAGCTGGCGTACCTGTTCGGCGCCCTGCCAGTCGATTTCCAGGATCAGGTCATGGCCTTCATCCAGTGTCTGCTGCAGGTGGCTTTGCGAGGTGCCGTAGAGGTTGCCGAACACTTCGGCGCGCTCCAGGAAGTCACCGTGTTCGATCATCTTGACGAACTCGGTACGCTCGACGAAGTGATAGTGCACGCCGTTCACTTCACCCGGGCGCATGGCGCGGGTGGTGTGGGACACCGAGATGCGGATCTGCTCGTCAGCGTCGGTCAGGGCCTTGACCAGGCTGCTCTTGCCCGCGCCCGAAGGGGCGGAAATGATGTAAAGGGTGCCGGTGCTATGGGTCATGGAGGTTGCCTTACTCAATATTCTGTACTTGTTCGCGCATCTGCTCGATCAACACTTTGAGGTTGACCGCCGCCGTGGTGCTGCGCGGATCGAACGCTTTGGAGCCCAGTGTATTGGCTTCGCGGTTGAGTTCCTGCATCAGGAAGTCCAGGCGCCGACCGGCGGCACCGCCCGACTTGAGCACGCGGCGTACTTCAAGGATGTGCGTGCTCAGGCGGTCGAGCTCTTCGGCAACGTCGCTTTTTTGGGCCAGCAGCACCATTTCCTGTTCCAGGCGTGTGGGGTCGAGGTCGGCTTTCATGTCGGTGAAGCGGTCGAGCACCTTCTGGCGCTGGGTGGCGAGCATCTGCGGCACCAGCTCGCGCAGGGTGACCACGTCTTCTTCAATGGAGGTCAGGCGCTCGCTGATCAGGCGCGCCAGTTCGGCGCCTTCGCGCTCGCGGCCGGCCTTGAGTTCCTTCAAGCCCTGGTTGAACAAGGCGAGGGCTTGCGCGTTGAGGGCCTGCGGGTCGGTGGCGTCGGCCACCAGCACACCGGGCCAGGCCAGCACTTCCAGCGGATTTAGCGCGGCAGGCTGCTTGATCAGGCCGGCGATGGTCTCGGCGGCGGCGACCAGTTGCGCCGCACGGTCGCGGTCGACCTGCAGCGGTTTGCCGGTGGTTTCTTCGGTAAAGCGCAGGGTGCATTCCAGCTTGCCGCGGGAAATGCCCTGGCGCAGCGCTTCACGTACGGCGCCTTCGAGGTCGCGGAAAGACTCGGGCAGGCGCAGGTGCGGCTCCAGGTAACGGCTGTTGACCGAGCGCAATTCCCAGCTGAGGGTGCCTTGGGCGCCGGCTTTTTCGACACGGGCGAAGGCGGTCATGCTGTGCACCATGGAGGTACCTCGCGTTGGATAAATAGAAAGTGGTCAGGCTGACCTATAGGAGCGAGCTTGCTCGCGAAGAACGCAAGGGCACCGCGCTGAATCAGGAAGGCCCCGTATTCGTTGACGTTTTTCGCGAGCAAGCTCGCTCCTACAATCTGAAGGCGCAGGATTGTAGCGCAGTGGGAGGGGGGCGCCCAAACGCGCGCATTCGTAACCGGATTTTTAGAAGTGCCGCGAATCCGCTGGCGGCTCTATAATGCTCGGCAGTTTTTCGTCCCCCGTACAGGAATTCCCTATGAAACGTCCAAGTGGTCGCGCTGCCGATCAGCTCCGCTCGATCCGCATCACCCGCAACTACACCAAACACGCCGAGGGGTCTGTACTGGTCGAGTTTGGTGATACCAAGGTGATCTGCACCGTCAGCGTCGAGAACGGCGTGCCGCGTTTCCTCAAGGGCCAGGGCCAGGGTTGGTTGACCGCTGAGTACGGCATGCTGCCGCGTGCCACCGGCGAGCGTAACCAGCGTGAAGCCAGCCGTGGCAAGCAGGGCGGGCGTACCCTGGAAATCCAGCGCCTGATCGGTCGCTCCCTGCGCGCAGCCCTGGACATGTCCAAGCTGGGCGACGTGACCCTGTACGTCGATTGCGACGTGATCCAGGCCGACGGCGGCACCCGTACCGCGTCGATCACCGGCGCCATGGTGGCTTTGGTCGACGCATTGAAAGTGATCAAGAAGCGCGGTGGCCTCAAGGGCGGTGACCCGCTCAAGCAAATGATCGCCGCCGTTTCGGTCGGCATGTACCAGGGCGAGCCTGTGCTGGACCTGGACTACCTGGAGGACTCGGCTGCCGAGACCGACCTGAACGTGGTCATGACCAGCACCGGTGGTTTTATCGAAGTGCAGGGCACCGCCGAAGGCGCGCCATTCCAGCCGGCCGAGCTGAACGCCATGCTGGCCCTGGCGCAGAAAGGCATGACCGAAATCTTTGAACTGCAAAACGCCGCACTGGCTGACTAAGCCGGTCCAGAGGAGAAGCGCCATGAATGACAGCCAGTTGCCGGTTCCGGCACCGTCCAGGGAAGTGCGCCAGTTGGCGATGTTGTGTCATTTCGCGGCGTTTGCAGGGTTGGTATTCCCCTTCGGCAGTTTGTTGGGGCCGCTGATCCTGTGGCAGTTCAAGAAGGACGTGGACCCGCTGATCGATGATCAGGGCAAGGAAGCCCTGAACTTCCAGATTACGGTGGCGATCGCCTGGCTGGTATGCCTGTTGCTGGGTTTCGTGGTCATCGGCTTTTTGTTGATGACCGTGCTGGTGATTGGCGCACTGATACTGACGATCATTGCCGGTATCAAGGCGAATAAGGGTATTGCCTACCGTTATCCGTGGACTTGGCGCCTGATCAAGTAAGCGGGTTGCCCACAAAAAAACCGACATCACTGTCGGTTTTTTTGTGCCTGGAGAAAGACCTCAGATGGTCAAGGTCCAGTCGTAGTCCACGATCAGCGGCGCGTGCTGAGAGAAGCGCGGCTGGCGCGGCAAGCGCGCACTGCGCACGAACCGGCGCAGGCCCGGGGTCAGCAGCTGGTAGTCGAAACGCCAGCCCAGATTGAGCATTTCGGCCTGCTCGTTATCCGGCCACCAGCTGTACTGGTCGCCTTCACGGCTGACTTCGCGCAGGGCGTCGACATAGCCCATGTTGCCGACAATCTCGTCCATCCAGGCCCGTTCCGGCGCCAGGAAGCCCGGGGATTGCTGGCTGTCGCGCCAGTTCTTGATATCCAGCTTCTGTTGCGCCACGTACAGCGAGCCACAGTAAATGTACTCGCGACGTTTGCGTCGCTGTTTATCCAGATAACGGGCGAAATCGTCCATTAGCTTGAATTTCTGGTTCAAGTCTTCATCGCCGTTCTGCCCCGAAGGAAGCAGCAAGGTCGCGATGCTGACCTTGTCGAAATCTGCTTGCAGGTAGCGCCCGTAGCGGTCGGCTGTCTCGAAGCCGAGGCCGCTGATGACCGCCTTGGGTTGCAACCGCGAGTACAAAGCCACGCCACCTTGGGTGGGCACTTCGGCATCGCAGGCATAAAGGAAGTAGCCATCCAGTTGGAAGGCTGGGTCGTCCAGTTCAAAGGCGGAGGCGCGGGTGTCCTGCAGGCAGATGACGTCGGCATTCTGTGCTTGCAGCCAACTGAGCAAACCACGCTCGACTGCAGCCTGAATACCATTAACGTTCACACTGATGATCCGCATAAATGGCCCCAAAAATCGCGTGCGTGTATGATACACGCCGTCTACCTAATTAGCTAAATCCGTGGTATCTGAGGCTTTTTTCATGCAGGCGTATCAACGCGATTTCATTCGTTTTGCCATCGATCGCGGGGTTTTGCGCTTCGGTGAGTTCACCCTCAAGTCCGGGCGCACCAGTCCGTATTTCTTCAATGCCGGCTTGTTCAACTCGGGCTCGGCCCTGGCTCAACTGGGTCGTTTCTACGCGGCAGCTATCGTTGAGAGCGGTATTTCCTTCGACGTGCTCTTTGGTCCGGCCTACAAGGGCATTCCACTGGCGGCTGCGACAGCGGTGGCCCTGGCGGAACATCACGGGCAGGACCTGCCGTGGTGCTTCAACCGCAAGGAAGCCAAGGCCCATGGCGAAGGTGGCAGCCTGGTCGGCGCGCCGTTGACTGGCGATGTGCTGATCATCGACGACGTGATCACCGCCGGCACCGCGATCCGTGAAGTGATGCAGATCATCGCGTCCCAGGACGGCGCCAAGGCGGCGGGCGTTCTGATCGCCTTGAACCGTCAGGAGCGTGGCAACGGCGAGTTGTCGGCGATCCAGGAAGTGGAGCGTGACTTCGGTATTCCGGTGGTGAGCATCGTGTCGTTGAACCAGGTGTTGCAGTTCCTTGAGGATGATCCGCAGCTCAAGCAGCACTTGCCGGCGGTCAAGGCATACCGCGAGCAGTTCGGCGTCTGATATAGCAAGTAATGTGGGAGGGGGCTTGCCCCCGATAGCGATGGATCAGTGCTGGATACTCCAACTGATACGCCGCCATCGGGGGCAAGCCCCCTCCCACATTTGTTTTCAGCGTTTTTAAGGACGCTTGCGATTACTGATCAGCGTGCCTACACCCGTATCGGTGAAGATTTCCAGCAGGATCGCGTTCGGCACCCGGCCATCGAGAATCAGCGAGCTGCCGACGCCGCCTTGCACGGCTTCCAGCGCGCAACGGATTTTCGGCAGCATGCCGCCGTAGATGGTGCCATCGGCGATCAGTTCGTCGACTTGTTGCGTAGTCAGGCCGGTCAGCACCTTGCCTTCCTTGTCCATCAGGCCGGCGATGTTGGTCAGCAGCATCAGCTTTTCAGCCTTCAGCGCCTCGGCCACCTTGCCCGCAACCAGGTCGGCATTGATGTTGTACGACTCGCCATTGGCGCCCACACCGATGGGGGCGATCACCGGGATGAAGTCACCCTTGACCAGCAGGTTGAGCAGATCGGTGTTGATGCCGATCACTTCGCCCACCTGGCCGATGTCGATGATTTCCGGTTGGGTCATCTCCGGCGTCTGGCGCGTCACGGTCAGTTTTTTCGCGCGGATCAGTTCCGCGTCCTTGCCGGTCAGGCCGATGGCGCTGCCGCCGTGGCGGTTGATCAGGTTGACGATGTCCTTGTTGACCTGGCCACCGAGCACCATCTCCACCACATCCATGGTCTGCGCGTCAGTGACGCGCATGCCATCGATGAAGTGACTCTCGATCGACAAACGCTTGAGCAGATCGCCGATTTGCGGCCCACCGCCGTGGACGACAACCGGGTTGATCCCCACGGCCTTCATCAGCACGATGTCGCGGGCAAAGCCGGTTTTCAGCTCGTCGCTTTCCATGGCATTGCCGCCGTACTTGATCACCAGCGTCTTGCCGACATAGCGTCGAATGTAGGGCAACGCTTCGGACAGGACCTTGGCGGTGTTGGCAGCGGCTTCGCGTTCGAGGGTCATTCAGGGCTCCGGTAAAAAATCAGAACGGTAATTGGAGATCAGGGGCAACACGTTTCAACTGGACGTGGAACACGTCCTTGATGCGCTGCAACTCGGCCTCGGTATCCGCCTCGAAACGCAGGACCAGCACCGGTGTGGTGTTGGACGCGCGAACCAGGCCCCAGCCTTTGGCGTAATCGACTCGCACACCATCAATGGTGGTCAGGTTGGCGCCTTCACCCCATTGCGCATCGTGCAATGCGTCAATGATGCTGAATTTGCTCTCTTCGGTCACATGTATATTGATCTCTGGTGTAGAAATGTCATTCGGGAAGGTCTGGAACAGCTCCTCAGCGGTGGATTTTTCCTTACTGAGGATCTCCAGCAGACGCGCGGCGCTGTAAATGCCGTCGTCAAACCCGAACCAGCGTTCTTTGAAGAACACGTGACCGCTCATTTCGCCAGCGAGCAAGGCGCCGGTTTCCTTCATTTTCTTTTTGATCAACGAGTGACCGGTCTTCCACATTAGCGGGCGACCGCCGTATTCCTTGATCAGGGGTGTGAGGCGACGGGTGCACTTCACGTCGAAGATGATTTCGGCGTTGGCGTTGCGCGCCACCACGTCACGGGCGAACAGCATCAACAGGCGGTCCGGGAACACGATCTCGCCTGTCTCGGTCACCACGCCCACGCGGTCGCCGTCGCCGTCGAAAGCCAGGCCGACGTCGGCGCCCACTTCCTTGACCTTGGCGATCAGGTCCACCAGGTTTTCCGGTTTGCCCGGGTCCGGGTGATGGTTGGGGAAGTTGCCGTCGACATCGCAGAACAGCGGGATGACTTCGCAGTTCAGGGCTTCGAGCAATTGCGGAGCGATCACGCCGGCCGCGCCGTTGCCGCAATCCACCACCACTTTGAGGCGGCGGGCGAGCTTGACGTCGCGGGTGATCTCATCCGAATAGCGCTGCAGGATGTCGACCTGGGTGATGCTGCCGGTGCCGCTGGTCAGGTCGTTGGTTTTCAGCCGAGTGTGCAGGGCCTGGATCTGTTCGTTGGCGAGGGTGTCGCCGGCGATGACGATTTTGAAGCCGTTGTAGTCCGACGGATTGTGGCTGCCGGTCAGCATGACGCCGGACTTGCCGGCCAGAACGTTGGCGGCGTAATACAGCGCAGGCGTGGGTACCAGGCCGACGTCGCTGACGTGGCAACCGCTGTCGGCCAGGCCCTGGATCAGTTGTTCCACCAGTTCCGGGCCGGACAGGCGGCCGTCACGACCTACCGAGACATTCGGCTCGCCCTGGGCCAGGCTCTGCGAACCGATGGCGCGGCCGATCCAATAGGCAGTTTCGGCGGTCAGGGTCTTGGGCACCACGCCACGAATGTCATAGGCACGGAAGATGCTGTCGGGAAAGCTCGGGGCTACGCGGGCTGCGGTACTCATCGCGGGGGGAAACTCCATCTGAAAGGGGGCAAGGCTGGCCTGATGTGGCTGGCCGGCAGGCTCAAACTGAAGGGTATGACGACGTTTTCGGCAGAGAGTTCGTGGTGTAAAAGTGCCATCGGCGCCTCGGTCCTGCGCGCATATCTGCGTAACTTGTTGATTTTATTTAATAAAATCCGCTGATAATTTTCGCGCATTCTTCATCCTGAAAAACCTGGCGGTGGCGTCTGGCCGGGCAATTGCACCCGGCCCTGTTCAGCTTAGTCAGTGACTGCCGGAATGCCCGAAACCACCTGCGCCGCGCTGGGTTTCGTCGAATTCCTGCACCAGTTCGAACTGCGCCTGGACCACCGGCACCAGCACCAGTTGGGCGATGCGCTCGCCAACCGCGATGTTGAACGCGGTCTGGCCGCGGTTCCAGCACGACACCATCAATTCGCCCTGGTAGTCGGAGTCGATCAGGCCCACCAGATTACCCAGCACGATGCCGTGTTTGTGGCCCAGGCCGGAGCGCGGCAGGATCAGGGCTGCCAGCCCCGGGTCGCCGACGTAGATCGACAGGCCGGTGGGAATCAGGAGCGTCTGGCCCGGCTCGAGGACTGTGTCCTGCTGGAGCATGGCGCGCAGATCCAGGCCGGCGGAACCTGGGGTGGCGTAGGCCGGAAGTGGGAATTGGCTACCAATGCGTGGGTCGAGGATCTTGGCTTGCAAAGCGTGCATGGACATTAAACCTGGTTCAGCCGTTGGGCGATAAAAGAGATCAGTTGGCGGGCAATCTTGCCTTTGCTGGTCTGGGCGAAAACGGTGGCGTGCAACTCACGGTCGATCACGCTGATGGCATTTTCCTCACTGTTGAAGCCGATGCTCGGGTTGGCGACATCATTGGCAACGATCAGGTCGAGATTTTTGTCTTTCAACTTGCGTGCGGCGTAGTCCAGCAAATGTTCGGTCTCGGCAGCGAAACCGACGCTGAACGGACGATCCGGACGTGTGGCGATGGTGGCCAGGATATCCGGGTTGCGCACCATTTGCAGGAGCAGACCATCACCGCTTGTAGGGTCTTTCTTGAGCTTTTGCGGCGCAACCACTTCCGGCCGGTAGTCCGCAACCGCTGCCGAGGCGATGAACAGGTCGCACGGAATGGCCGCCTCACAGGCCGCCAGCATGTCCCGGGCGCTGACTACGTCGATTCGGGTAACACGATCGGGCGTCGGCAAATGCACCGGGCCGGTGATCAGGGTGACACGTGCGCCTGCCTCAACCGCAGCTTCAGCCAGGGCAAAGCCCATTTTTCCTGAGCTATGGTTGGTGATGTAGCGCACAGGGTCGATGTTTTCCTGGGTCGGGCCAGCGGTGATCAGTACGTGTTTGCCGGTCAAGGCCAGGTGCTGGAAGCACTCGGCGGCACACAGCGCCAGGTCGGTGGCTTCGAGCATGCGGCCCATGCCGACGTCGCCGCAGGCCTGGCTGCCGGACGCCGGGCCGAAAACCTTGAGGCCACGGCTTTGCAGGAGCTGGGTGTTGGCCTGGGTGGCCGGGTCGCGCCACATGGCCTGGTTCATCGCCGGGGCGATGGCGACGGTGGCGTCGGTGGCCAGTACCAGGGTGGTCAGCAGGTCATCGGCGATGCCCTGGGCGAGGCGCGCGATCAGGTCGGCGGTGGCCGGCGCGATGAGCACCAGGTCGGCCCATTTGGCCAGTTCGATATGGCCCATGGCAGCTTCGGCTGCCGGGTCCAGCAGGTCCAGGTGAACCGGGTGGCCGGACAAGGCCTGCATGGTCAGCGGGGTGATGAACTCACTGCCACCACGGGTCATGACCACGCGCACTTCGGCGCCCTGGTCCAGGAGCCTGCGAACCAGCTCTGCGCTCTTGTAGGCGGCAATGCCGCCGCCGACGCCGAGAACGATGCGTTTCCGATACAGACGCTGCATTGGTTTGCCTTTCCAGTTCAGTGAAGCCAGTTCAGTGACGCTTGCGATGACCCCTCCCCAGGTGAAATCGCAGGCAAAAAAGAGGGCCTACGATAACACAGCGTCCGTCCGGCAACAGCGGCGCATATGGCGTACATCATGGAAGGGAGGTGGGATGAGTATTCGCAATTGGCCTGCTGCCGAGCGGCCGCGAGAGAAGTTGTTGGAATGGGGCGCGGCCAGTCTGTCCGATGCCGAATTGCTGGCGATCTTCCTGCGCACCGGGGTATCCGGCAGGAGCGCCGTGGACCTGGCGCGCCACCTGTTGACGCAATTCGGTGGCCTGCGCCCGCTGCTGGAGGCCAGCCAGGCGTTGTTCAATCAGCAGTTGGGCCTGGGGCCGGCAAAATTTGCCCAATTGCAGGCGGTGCTGGAAATGTCGAGGCGCCATATGGCCGAGCGCCTGCGCAACGATTCGGTGCTGGAAAGTCCGCTGGCCGTGCGCGAATACCTCAAGGCGCTGCTGCGTCATGAGTCCCACGAGGTGTTTGGCTGCCTGTTTCTCGACTCCAAGCATCGGGTGCTGGGTTTCGAGGCGCTCTGCGAAGGCACCATCGATACCGCCCTGGTCTATCCCCGGCAAGTGGTCAAGCGCGCGCTGGCGTACAACGCGGCGGCGTTGATCCTGTGCCACAACCATCCCTCGGGAAGCGTGGATCCAAGCCCCGCTGATCGAAAACTGACCAAAATTCTACAAAAGGCCCTGGAAATGGTGGACGTGCGGGTGCTGGATCACATCATCGTGGGCGATGGTGATCCATTGTCGATGGCGGAATACGGATGGATGTGAGGGCAGCTGCAAGTTTAAAGCTGCAAGCCACAAGTCGGCTTGCAGCTTGCGGCTTAAGGCTTGAGGCTGACTCTGGAATAATCCTGCCGGCCAAACGGGCTCACCTGGTAGCCTTCGACATTCTTGCGCGTCAGGGCAAATGCTGTGGGGTGCGCCAGGGGCAGCCATAGGGCCTGCTGCTGGATCTGCGCCTGGGCCTGCTGGTAAAGCTTGCTGCGCACGCCCTGTTCGCTGGTGGTCTTGCCGGCGCTGATCAGCTTGTCCAGCGCGGGGTCGCAGTAGCGGGCGAAATTGGTACCTGACTTGACGGCAGCGCAGGAAAATTGCGGGGTAAGGAAGTTATCCGGATCGCCATTGTCACCGGCCCAGCCCATGAAGAGCAGGTCGTGCTCGCCGGCCTTGGCGCGGCGAATCAACTCGCCCCATTCGATCACGCGGATGTCGGCCTGGATGCCGACCTTGGCCAGGTCGGCCTGCAGCAGTTGCGCGCCAAGATTCGGATTGGGGTTCAGCAGGCTTCCGGTAGGACGGGTCCAGATGGTGGTTTTGAAGCCGTCCTTGAGGCCGGCGCGGTTCAGCAGTGCCTTGGCTTTGGCAAGGTCTTGTGGATAACCTGGCAAATCCTTGGCGTAGCTCCAGGTATTGGGTGGGTAAACACCATTGGCCGCTTCGGCGGTGCCTTCGAATACGGCCTTGAGGTAGCTGCCTTTGTCAAAGGCCAGGTTGATCGCCTGGCGTACTTCGGGCTTGTCCAGCGGCGGATGCTGGCTGTTGATGGCGACGAAGGCGGTCATGAAGGCAGCGGTTTTTTCCACCTTCAGGGCCGGGTCTTTTTCCGCCTCGCCCACATCCAAGGGCTTGGGCGAAAGGGCGATCTGGCATTCATCGCGATGCAATTTCTGCAGGCGCACATTGGCATCCGGCGTGATGGCGAAGATCAGGTTATCCACGGTCGGTTTGCCGGCGAAGTAGTCCGGGTTGGCCTTGTAGCGCACCACCGCATCCTTCTGGAAGCGCACAAAAACGAACGGGCCGGTACCCACGGGCTGGCTGTTGAGTTTTTCCGGAGTGCCGGCCTTGAGCAGTTTGTCGGCATATTCGGCCGGGTAGATCGAGGCAAAGCCCATGCTCAATGCTGCAAGAAAGGTGGAATCGGCGTGATCCAGTGTGAAGCGCACCGTCAGCGGGTCGAGGGCATCGATCTTCTTGATCAGCGCCGGCAGTTGCAAAGATTGCGCGTGGGGGAAGCCGCTCTGGGCGATCTTGTGCCACGGGTTGGCCGGGTCGAGCATGCGTTCGAAGCTGAAGCGCACGTCTTCGGCCGTCAGGGTGCGGCTCGGGGTGAAATACTCGGTGCGATGGAATTTCACGTTCGGGTGCAATTTGAAGGTGTAAGTCAGGCCATCCGGGGAGACGTCCCAGCTGTCCGCCAGGCTCGGCACCAGCTTGCCGGCGGTTGCGTCGTAGTCCACCAGGCGGTTCATCAGCACGTCCGCCGAGGCGTTTGTGGTGGTCAGCGAGTTGTATTGCACCACGTCGAACCCTTCGGGGCTGGCCTCGGTGCAGACGCTCAAATGGGTGGCGGCAACGGCCATTGGCGCGATAAATAAGGGGGCTAGCAATAGCGGTAGGGCAGCGAGGCGCATATTCGGTTTCCTGTGCAGATCGAAGGCCCATCTGCGAGTGCAGTCTGGAAAAGGCCTACCGTAGTGGCCTGTTGATTAAATGACTAGCCTATTTTTGCCTGTGCTTTTGCTCAAAATGCTGTTTTGATGGCGCCTCAGCGCGTTTCAACGTGCAGGTTCGAGTACCTGCAGGCGCTGAAAATCATTCTGTGCGACGAGCGGTCGGCTGTTACGGCGGCCCCTCCTGGCAACGGTTCAGGCGGCAATAGCCGAGATTTGCCCAGGTAAAAACACACTCGCTGTTGTTGCACCTGGGTCTTTCTGGTATAAAGCAGCGCTCTTTTCTAGGGGCCCGGTTCCTTCGCTTGTAGGTGTAGCCGGTAAGACCCTAAAGAAACGCGGCGCCTGGCGCCAAATGACTGAGAGATTAAGCGGCCAACCCATGCCGGGTTGGGCATGTGGTTTTAGAGGGCTGAGGCATGTCGAGAGTCTGTCAAGTTACCGGTAAGGGTCCGGTGACTGGGAATAACATTTCCCACGCAAATAACAAAACCCGTCGTCGTTTCCTGCCGAACCTGCAGCATCACCGCTTCTGGGTTGAAGAAGAGAAACGTTTTGTTCGCCTGCGTGTATCTGCCAAAGGCATGCGTATCATCGACAAGCGTGGCATCACTGTCGTGCTGGCCGAAATCCGCGCCGCCGGCAAGATCTAAGGAGCTCTATCATGCGTGAATTGATTCGAATGATCTCTAGCGCCGGTACTGGTCACTTCTACACTACCGACAAGAACAAGCGTACTACCCCGGACAAGCTCGAAAAGAAAATGTTCGACCCGCGCGTTCGCAAGCACGTGATCTACAAAGAAGGCAAAATCAAGTAATTGATTTTCTTCCTTGTGAAAAAAAGCCCGTATCTCACGATACGGGCTTTTTTTTGCCTGGGATGTGCTGATCAGGCTTTCTGTTCGAACACCACGTAGATCTTGCGGCACGCTTGCAGCACTTCCCAGGTGCCGCTGAAGCCGGCCGGGATCACAAAGCGGTCGCCGGCGCGCAAGGTTTTGGCATTGCCCTGGGCATCGCGAAGTACGGAAACCCCCTGCACGATCTCGCAGTATTCATGCTCGGTGTAATTGACTGTCCACTGCCCGACTTCGCCTTCCCAGACGCCCGCGTTCATTTGTCCGCATGGGCTGTTGTAATGGTTGTAGACCGTCTGTTCGGGATCGCCCTTGAGGATTTTCTCGGCAGCAGGGCGATAGCGGTCGGGGGCGGTGTTGGCTTGGCTGAAATCGACGATGTCCTGGATGCTCATGTGCTTGTCCCGTCTGGCCTGCGGTTGGGGAGCCCAAAGTCTATGTTTATTAAAATGAACATCGCAAGGGCGTTTACCGCCGTTATGTCAAATATATTGAAACATCACCAGCCGCTGGTTTAGGGTGGCAGCTGCCTTGCGCCGAACAGATGGCTGGCGGGCAAGAATTCTTTGAGGTTGCCGGGGGTACATCCACCTGGCCCTCTATTCAATAAGAGGAGGACACTCGCATGACCACCCTGACCCGTGCCGACTGGGAGCAACGCGCCAAGGACCTGAAAATCGAAGGCCGCGCTTACATCAATGGTGAATACACCGCCGCCGTTTCCGGTGACACGTTCGAATGCATCAGTCCGGTCGATGGCCGTCTGCTCGCCACCGTGGCCAGCTGTGACGCCGCCGACGCCCAGCGCGCCGTGGAAAACGCCCGTGCCACTTTCAATTCCGGTGTCTGGTCGCGCCTGGCACCGGCCAAGCGCAAGTCCGTCATGATCCGTTTCGCCGCGCTGCTCAAGGCCAATGCCGAAGAGCTGGCGCTGCTGGAAACCCTGGACATGGGCAAGCCGATCAGCGATTCCCTGAACGTCGACGTACCCGGCGCGGCAAATGCCCTGAGCTGGAGCGGCGAGGCCATCGACAAGATCTACGATGAAGTGGCGGCCACGCCCCATGACCAACTGGGTCTGGTGACCCGTGAGCCCGTCGGCGTAGTCGGTGCGATCGTACCGTGGAACTTCCCGCTGATGATGGCCTGCTGGAAACTCGGCCCGGCGCTGTCGACCGGTAACTCGGTGATTCTCAAGCCGTCCGAAAAGTCTCCGCTGACCGCCATCCGCGTCGCCGCCCTGGCCGTTGAGGCCGGCATTCCAAAAGGCGTGTTCAACGTACTGCCGGGCTACGGCCACACCGTGGGTAACGCGCTGGCGC
This sequence comes from Pseudomonas orientalis, assembly GCF_001439815.1. Lineage (GTDB taxonomy): Bacteria > Pseudomonadota > Gammaproteobacteria > Pseudomonadales > Pseudomonadaceae > Aquipseudomonas > Aquipseudomonas orientalis. The sequence continues at coordinate 59,308 of NZ_JYLM01000004.1, forward strand.
TGCACATGGACGTCGACACCCTGGTCTTTACCGGTTCCACCAAAATCGCCAAGCAGCTGTTGATCCGCTCCGGCGAATCGAACATGAAGCGCGTGTGGCTGGAAGCCGGCGGCAAGAGCCCGAACATCGTGTTTGCCGATGCGCCGAACCTGCAAGCCGCCGCCGAATCCGCCGCCAGCGCCATTGCCTTCAACCAGGGCGAAGTCTGCACCGCCGGTTCGCGCCTGTTGGTGGAGCGTTCGATCAAGGACACCTTCCTGCCGCTGGTGATCGAAGCCCTCAAGGGTTGGAAACCCGGTAACCCGCTGGACCCCGCCACCAACGTGGGTGCGCTGGTGGACACCCAGCAGATGAACAACGTGCTGTCGTACATCGAAGCCGGTCATGCCGATGGCGCCAAGCTGGTCGCCGGGGGCAAGCGCACGCTGGAAGAAACCGGTGGTACTTACGTCGAACCGACCATTTTCGACGGTGTGACCAACGCCATGAAAATTGCCCAGGAAGAAATCTTTGGCCCGGTTCTGTCGGTGATCACGTTCGACAGCGCCGAAGAAGCCATCGCCATCGCCAACGACACTCAATATGGCCTGGCCGCGGCGGTGTGGACGGCGGACATTTCCAAGGCGCACCTGACGGCCAAGGCCCTGCGTGCCGGTAGCGTGTGGGTCAATCAGTACGACGGCGGCGACATGACCGCTCCGTTCGGTGGCTTCAAGCAGTCGGGTAACGGTCGCGATAAATCGCTGCACGCGTTCGACAAATACACCGAGCTGAAGGCGACCTGGATCAAGCTCTAACTCTGCTGGAAATAGTGCAGGGGCAAATGTGGGAGGGGGCTTGCTCCCGATAGCTTAGTGTCAGTGGCTGCATCGGGTGACTGACACACCGCAATCGGGGGCAAGCCCCCTCCCACATGGGTTAGAGCATGCGCTCCAGGCCGACGCTGGTCGCGAACCACGCATTGAACCGTCGCCACCAACTGCCGGGCTCCCGGGTCAGGGTGTGCAACTGGCCGTTATCTTCGGTCTCCCACACGATCTGCCCGTCCTGCAATTTCGCCTCGTAGCTCAGCGCCGGCGCCATCCCTTGCAACGCCAGGTTGCGTACGTGTTCCGCCAGTTCCGGGCTGTCCACCAGCACGCCGACTTCGGTGTTCCACAGCACGGAGCGCGGATCGAAATTGAACGAGCCGATGAACGACTTTTCCCGATCGAAAATCATCGCCTTGCTGTGCAGGCTGGAGTCTGAGCCGCGAAAGCTGCCTCGACGAAACAGGTGCGGCCCGCTGGTCGCGCTGGGGTCGCCAGGTTGCCGACGCAGCTCATAGAGTTTCACGCCATGCTCGAGCAGCGCCTTGCGGTAGGGCGCGTAGCCGCCATGCACGGCCGGTACATCCGTAGCTTCGAGGGAATTGGTCAGCAGATTCACCGACACGCCCGCATCGGCGCGGCCGGTCAGGTACACCAGCCCGGGCGGCCCGGGAACGAAGTACGCCGAAATCATGATCAGCTCACGGCTGACGCCATCCAGCTCCGGCGCCAGTTGCGTGGTGAGGAGCAATTGCGGGTCCGGGTCAGCCTTGGCCAGCACCTTGCTCGGGGCATCCCACAGCGCCTGGTTCCACGCCCAGATCAACTCGCGACGCCAGATATCCATGCGCGGCTGGGTCTGGTAGGTGCGCAGGCGGTTATACAGGGCGTGGTTCTGCTGGCGCGATTGGGTCAGCGAGGCCTCCAGGCGCCCACGCGCCACAGCGAGGTCGATCCTGGAAGGCATGGTTGAGACAAACTCATCGATAGGCTTGCTCAGCGCGCTGTTCCAGTACTGATCGAAACTGTGGCCCAGTTGCTCGGCCACCGGTCCGACGCTGAGCATGTCGATATCGGTGAAATTCAGGTTGGGTTCGGCATCGAAATACTCATCCCCCAGGTTGCGCCCGCCGACGATCGCCACACTGTTGTCGGCCAGCCACAGTTTGTTATGCATGCGCCGGTGTTGCAGCGACAGGTTGAACAGGCGCCCCATGGCGCGAGTCACCCCGGTACTGCGCCCCAGGTGCAGCGGGTTGAACAGGCGAATGTCGATGTTGGGATGGGCGGCAAGCGTGGCGATGATCTGGTCGAGCCCGTCGCTGGTGGTGTCGTCCAGCAGGATGCGCACCCGCACGCCGCGGTCGGCAGCCTTGAGCAGTTCGTCCACGAGCATGCGCGTGCTGATGCCGTCGTGCACGATGTAGTACTGCAGGTCGAGGCTGGTCTGGGCGTTGCGGATCAGCTCGGCGCGGGCCATGAAGGCTTCGCTGCTGTTGGGCAGCAGGCGAAAGCCCGAGCGGCCCTGATACGCTGCCGCCTGGGCCTGGATCGAACGGCCGAAGGAGGACTGTGCCGCCGGCAGCGCATCAGTGGGCACGCGCGGCGTGTAGGCCGTCGCGCAGCCACCCAGTGCCAGCGCTCCCGTCAGGACAAGCGGTAAAAGCCGTTGAATCATCAAGGAAGCGGCATCCAGGTCAGGGCGTTTGTCGGCATATGACGGCAATTGCTCGGAAAAGGTCAGTCCGCCGTTTCGGCCAGCAGGGCGTGCGCAGCGGTACCGACCTTGCGCACCGCCTCCTCGATCTGCGGCGTCGATTTGGCAGCGTAGTTCATGCGCAGGCAATTACGGTATTTGCCGGAGGCAGAAAAGATGCTGCCTACCGCCACCTGCACGCCTTGTTCCATCAGGGCGCGGTTGAGCTTGAGCGCATCGAAGCCCTCCGGCAATTCTATCCACAGCATAAAACTGCCCTGGGGCCGGCTGGCGCGCGTACCGGCGGGGAAGTAGCGGCTGACCCAGTCGAGCATCAGGTCGCGGTTACGCTGATATTGCGTGCGCATCCGGCGCAAATGCGGTTCGAAATTGCCACCTTTGAGAAATTCTGCGATTGCGATCTGCGGCTGGGTGGCGGTCGAGCCGGTGCTGATGTATTTCATGTGCAGCACCCGGTCCAGGTAGCGTCCCGGTGCGACCCAGCCGATGCGCAGGCCGGGTGCCAGGGTTTTGGAGAACGAACTGCACAGCAGCACCCGGCCGTCTTCGTCGAAGGATTTGATCGTGCGCGGGCGCGGGTAGCTGTAGGCCAGTTCGCCATACACATCGTCTTCGATGATCGCCACGTCAAAGCGCTGGGCCAGGGTCAGCAGTGCGCGTTTGCGCGCCTCCGGCATGATGTAGCCCAATGGGTTGTTGCAGTTGGGGGTGAGCTGGATGACTTTGATCGGCCACTGTTCCAGCGCCAGTTCCAGGGCTTCAAGGCTGATGCCGGTGATCGGGTCGGTGGGGATTTCCAGGGCTTTCATGCCCAGACCCTTGAGGGTCTGCATGGCGCCGTGGAAACTTGGCGAGTCCACCGCAACGATATCGCCGGGCTCGCAAATGGCGCGGATGCTGGCGGACAAGGCTTCGTGGCAACCGGTGGTGATGACGATGTCCTCGGCCGTCAATTGGCAGCCGGAATCCAATGACAGTCGCGCAATCTGCTCGCGCAATTCCATACAGCCAAGAATGTTGTCGTAATACAGTCCCGGCAGGTCCTGGCGGCGACTGACGCGAGCCAGGCTGCGAAGCAATGGTTTGAGGGTCGGCGACAACACGTCCGGCATGCCACGGCCCAACTGTATGGTGCCCTTGCGCGGCACGGCACGAATCAATTCCAGTACCTGATCCCACTGCGAAATTTCCACCGGTCGCTGGGCCGGGCGACCCACCTCGGGCAGCGCCGGCAGTTCACGCCCTGGCGGCACAAAATAGCCGGACTTGGGCTTGGGCATCGCCAGGCCGTTGTCTTCCAGCAATCGGTAGGCTTGCTGCACCGTGCTCAGGCTGACCCCGTGCTCCACACTCAATGCGCGTACGGAAGGCAGGCGGTCGCCGGGGCGATAAAAACCTTGTTCGATGCGTGTGCCCAGCAATTCGGCGAGGTTGACGTAAAGGGTCACAGCGGTCACTCCCAAGGGACCAGTACAGATAGCATGAAAATACAGGATTCAGCCGCACATAGGCAGTGTCTGTATGGATTTAATAAAGATAGGTTGAATCTGTATTGGTTTTGCTCGCGCGCTCATTCTAGTCACTCAAGGCAGCAAGCCAACGAGGGACGGCAAATGAATGGCATGAGCGATGTGCGGTTGGCGTTACACAGCCAGGAATTGGAAGCAGGGCAGGAGCGGGCGCTGACAGTGCCCGGCGACAACCGCTGGAGCCTGTTCTGGCGCCGCCGTCATACACGCAAGGTCCTGCTGACGCTGACGCGCGAGCAATTGCGCGACGTGGGGCTGACGGCGGAACAGGCGCGCCATGAAGGCTTGAAGCCTTTCTGGCGCGATTGATTCAGACCAGTTCCTTGAGGCGGTGCCAGAGCATCCCAAGGGCCAGCAGCGGCGAGCGCAGGTGTTTGCCGCCAGGGAAGGTCATGTGCGGCACCCGGGCGAACAGGTCGAAGCGCCCTTGTTGCTGGCCGCTGATGGCTTCGGCCAGCAACCGACCCGCCAGGTGCGTAGCGTTGAGGCCATGGCCTGCATACGCCTGGGCGTAATACACATTGGGGTGCTCCGCCAGGCGTCCGATCTGCGGCAACCGGTTGGCGCCGATGCCGATCATGCCGCCCCACTGGAAGTCGATCTTCACATTGGCCAGTTGCGGGAACACTTGCAGCATCTTTGGCCGCATATAGGCGCCAATGTCGCTCGGGTCACGCCCGGAATAGTGGCAGGCGCCGCCGAACAGCAGGCGGCGATCGGCGGACAGGCGGAAATAGTCCACCGTTACCCGCTGGTCGCACACCGCCATGTTCTGCGGCAACAGGCTGGCGGCTTGCGCTTCACTCAGGGGTTCGGTGGCGATGATGTAGCTGCCGGCGGGCAATATCTTGCCACTCAAGTGCGGGTTGAGGCCGTTGAGGTAGGCGTTGCAGGCCAGCACCAGGGTTGTTGCATGTACCTGGCCCTGAGCGGTGTGCACCTTGACCTGCGTGCCGTAGTCGATGCGCGTCACTTCAGACTGCTCGAACAGCTTCACGCCCAATCGTTGGGCAGCGCCGGCTTCGCCCAGGGCCAGGTTCAGCGGATGCAAGTGCCCGGAGCCCATGTCGATCATCCCGCCCACATAGCGGTCGGAACCGATCACGCTGGCCATTTCGTGGGCTTGCAGCAGGCGCACTTGATGGCGATAACCCAGGCTGCGCAGTTCTTCGGCGTCTTCGGCGAGGCCTTGCAGGTCGCGGGGCTTGTTGGCGAGGTCGCAGTAACCCCAGGTCAGGTCGCAGGGGATCTGGAAGCGCTCGACACGCTCGCGCACGATCTCCACCGCTTCCAGGCCCATCAATTTCATCTGGCGCACGCCGTCGGTGCCGATCACCTTGGCGAACTGGTCAAGGCCATGGCCGACGCCGCGAATCAGCTGCCCGCCGTTACGCCCGCTGGCACCCCAGCCGATTTTGCGCGCTTCCAGCAGCACCACGCTGAAGCCGCGCTCTGCCAGTTCCAGCGCGGTGTTGAGCCCTGAATAGCCCCCGCCAATCACGCAGACATCGGCACGCACCTCACCCATCAACGCCGGGTAATCGGGGTGCGGCACGCTGCTGGCGGCGTAGTAGGACGCGGTGTGCCGAGCGCTGGCAGTCATGGGGGCCTCCCTGTTTGGAAAATTTGACGCAGGATACAACGGTCGGGCGAGGCTGTCTGCGCGGGGCGATTTGAGTCAGAATCCACGCCTATTCGCCGTTCGGTATGTGTTTCGATGAGTTGCAACAGTCAGACAATCAGCGCGCTGCGCAGGCAGATTCCTTCGTTCGAGTGTGTCCCCGGCTGCCACGACTGCTGTGGGCCGGTGACCACTTCGCCCGAGGAAATGTCGCGCCTGCCGCGCAAGACGGCTGCCGAGCAGGACGCGGCCATGGATGAGCTCAATTGCGTGCACCTGGGGCCCAACGGTTGCACCGTGTATGACGAGCGTCCGCTGATCTGTCGCCTGTTCGGCACGACCGAGACCTTGCCGTGCCCCAATGGCCGACGGCCGGTGGAGTTGATTCATCCACGGGTTGAAAAGCAGATTCACGCGTACATGGCGAACACTCGGCAGGTGCTGGTGTAGTGGATGTACTGGGTCAATGTGGGAGGGGGCAAGCCCTAATGCGGTCTGTAGGAGCGAGCTTGCTCGCGAAAAGCGTCAATGATAACGCGTGCTTTCAGAATGAACGCGGTGCCTGTGAGTTTTTCGCGAGCAAGCTCGCTCCTACAGACGGTCATTAGGGCAAGTCCTTCCCACATTTGAAAGCGTTGTGCCAGTGAGTCAGTCAGGAATTGGCAAGTTCAGGCTCTCCTTCACCTCTTCCATCACGATATAGCTCTTGGATTCGCGCACATGGGGCAATTTGAGCAGGATATCGCCGAGTAATTTGCGGTACGAAGCCATCTCGGAAATCCGCGCTTTCACCAGATAGTCGAAATCCCCGGACACCAGGTGACACTCCAACACATGCGGCAGTTTGAGCACCGCTCGGCGAAACTCTTCGAACGTATCGCCGGACTTGTAATCCAGGCTGATCTCGACAAATACCAGCAAACTCCCTTTCAAATGCTGCGGATTGAGCCGGGCGTTGTAGCCCATGATGATGCCTTCGCGCTCCAGTCGACGTACCCGCTCGGTACAGGGCGTCGTCGACAGCCCGACCTTTTCCCCCAGCTCCGTGAACGAAATGCGCCCATCGGTTTGCAGGATGCGCAGGATATTGCGATCGATCTTGTCCAGCTCCCGCTTGGTCTGGGTGTTGGTACGCATAGGGGATACGCCTCTGTAAAAAGCATTTGTGCCGAGAATTGTCGCCAAATATAGGCATTTATATAGTGAAATGCACTGGTGATTGTTTTTTACACTGCGCTCATCATTGCTCGAATAACACACGTCAGCGGCTCAGCCCGTGATGAGGATATAAAAATGCGCGTTCTGGTCTTGGGTAGCGGCGTCATTGGCGTGACCAGTGCCTACTATTTGGCTCGGGCCGGCTTTGAAGTCGTGGTGGTCGACCGTCAACCCGCCGCCGCCATGGAGACCAGTTTCGCCAATGCCGGCCAGGTATCCCCAGGCTATGCGTCGCCCTGGGCCGCGCCGGGCGTGCCGCTCAAGGCGATCAAATGGCTGCTGCAGCGCCATGCGCCGCTGGCAATCAAGGCCACCGCCGATATCGACCAATACCTGTGGATGGCGCAGATGCTGCGCAATTGCACTGCCAGCCGGTATGCGGTGAACAAGGAGCGCATGGTCCGCCTCTCCGAATACAGCCGCGACTGCCTTGACGAACTGCGCGCTGAAACCGGAATTGCCTACGAAGGGCGCAGCCTGGGGACGACTCAACTGTTCCGCACCCAGGCCCAGCTTGATGGCGCGGCCAAGGATATCGCCGTGTTGCAGGAGTCCGGCGTGCCTTTCGAATTGCTCGACCGTGCCGGCATCGCCCGGGTCGAACCGGCCCTGGCCAACGTCACCGATATTCTGGCCGGTGCCCTGCGCCTGCCCAACGACCAGACCGGCGACTGCCAGATGTTCACCACGCGCCTGGCCGATATGTGCAAGCAGTTGGGTGTGGAGTTCCGTTTCGAACAGGACATCCAGCGCCTCGATCATGCCGGCGACCGCATCAACGGCGTGTGGATCGACGGCAAGCTGGAGACCGCCGACCGCTACGTGCTGGCGCTGGGCAGTTATTCGCCGAAGTTGCTCAAGCCGCTGGGGATCAAGGCGCCCGTGTATCCCCTCAAGGGCTACTCGCTGACCGTGCCGATCACCAATCCCGCGATGGCGCCTACCTCGACCATCCTGGACGAAACCTACAAAGTCGCGATCACCCGTTTCGACAACCGCATTCGGGTTGGGGGCATGGCTGAGATCGCCGGTTTTGACCTGTCGCTCAACCCGCGTCGGCGTGAAACCCTGGAGATGATCGTCAACGACCTTTATCCTCAGGGCGGCGATTTGGCCCAGGCCAGTTTCTGGACCGGCCTGCGCCCCACCACACCCGATGGCACACCGATTGTCGGTGGCACCCCGTTCAGGAACCTGTTCCTGAATACCGGTCACGGCACCCTCGGCTGGACCATGGCCTGCGGCTCCGGTCGTTTGCTGGCGGACCTGATGGCGAAGAAAACGCCGCAGATCAGCGCCGAAGGCCTCGATATTTCCCGTTACGGCAATCACCAGGAGTCCGCAAAACATGTCCATCCAGCGCCAGCTCACCAATGAGCGCATGAGCCAGATCGTTGTTCACAGCGGTACCGTGTACCTCGCGGGCCAGGTGGGCGACGACATGAGTGCCGGCATTGAGCAGCAGACCCGTGAAACCCTGGCCAACATCGAGCGTCTGCTGGACCTGGCGGGCACCGACAAGACCCGCTTGCTGTCGGTGACGATCTATTTGAAAGACATCGACGCCGACTTCGCCGGTATGAACGCGATCTGGGACAAGTGGTTGCCCAAAGGCGCCGCGCCGGCGCGCGCCACGGTTGAAGCCAAGCTGTGCGAACCGGATATCCTGGTAGAGCTGTCCGTCGTGGCCGCGCTGCCTTAGAAACTAATCCCTCTCCCGGGCCGACGTTGTTGGTCGGCACCGGTTTTTCTTCACTCTGCCGCCTAGAAGCCTGCCGCCATGCGTCCTGCCCGTGCCCTGATCGACCTCCAAGCCCTGCGTCACAACTACCAATTGGCCCGCGAAGTCACCGGGGCCAAGGCCCTCGCCGTGATCAAGGCGGATGCCTACGGCCATGGCGCGGTGCGGGTGGCCCAGGCGCTGGACGGTGAGGCCGATGGGTTTGCGGTGGCGTGCATCGAAGAGGCTCTGGAGCTGCGCGCTGCCGGGATACGTGCGCCGGTGCTGCTGCTGGAAGGTTTTTTCGAAGCCGACGAGCTGCCGCTGATCATCGAGCAGGACCTGTGGTGCGTGGTGCATTCACTGTGGCAACTCGAGGCTATCGAGCAGGCTGCGCTGAGCAAGCCGCTGACCATCTGGCTCAAGCTCGACTCGGGCATGCACCGTGTGGGCCTGCATCCCAAGGATTTCCAGGAGGCCTACAAGCGCCTGCTGGCCAGCGGCAAAGTCGCCAGGATCGTGTTGATGAGCCATTTCGCCCGCGCCGATGAGCTTGATTGCGTGAGCAGCAGCGAACAAGTGGCGGTATTCGAAGCAGCCCGCCAGGGGCTGGCGGCTGAGGTCAGCCTGCGCAATTCTCCGTCCGTACTCGGTTGGCCGAGTGTGCCCAGCGACTGGGTGCGCCCTGGCATCATGCTCTACGGCGCCACGCCTTTTGGTGATGACCAGGCGATTGCCGCACGTTTGCTGCCAGTGATGACCCTGGAGTCCAAAATCATTTGCGTGCGCGAACTGCCGGCCGGCGAGCCGGTAGGCTACGGCGCCAGGTTCGTCACGCCCAAGCCGATGCGTATCGGCGTGGTGGCCATGGGATATGCTGATGGCTATCCGCGCCAAGCACCCACTGGCACACCGGTGCTGGTCGCCGGCCAGCGCAGCCAGTTGCTGGGCCGGGTGTCCATGGACATGCTCTGCGTCGACCTGACGGATGTGCCCCAGGCAGGGCTGGGTTCCACGGTGGAATTGTGGGGCAGGCACATCCTCGCCAGTGACGTCGCGACTGCGGCCGAAACCATTCCCTATCAGATTTTCTGCAACCTGCGTCGGGTGCCAAAGCTCTATTTGGGCACTTGATCGCCGGGTACGAATGCAGCTGCCCAGGATTTAGGCCCAAGTGTTGTAAATACTGAACGCTGTCGCCATGATAACGCTCAATTACAACAAAGCCTGAATCCTAGGAGGCACCTGCATTGGACGTCGGCGAACGACTGCAATCCATCCGTAAACTTAAAGGTCTTTCCCAGCGCGAGCTTGCCAAGCGCGCGGGCGTCACCAACAGCACCATTTCGATGATCGAGAAAAACAGCGTCAGCCCCTCGATCAGTTCCCTGCGCAAGGTACTGGGCGGCATACCCATGTCCATGGTCGAGTTCTTTTCCGAAGAGATCCTCCAGGAAATACCGACGCAGATCGTCTATAAGGCTAATGAGCTGATCGACATCTCCGACGGTGCCGTGACCATGAAGCTGGTAGGCCGGGCGCACCCGAGCCGGGCAATCGCGTTTCTCAATGAAATCTACCCGCCTGGCGCCGACACGGGCGAAGAAATGCTCACCCACGAAGGCGAGGAAACCGGGATCCTGGTGGAAGGGCGCCTGGAACTGGTGGTCGGTGTTGAAACTTTTGTGCTCGAAGCAGGCGATAGCTACTACTTTGAAAGCACCAAGCCCCATCGTTTTCGTAATCCGTTCGACGTGCCGGCGCGACTAATCAGCGCAGCCACACCCGCGAACTTTTAAAACAGAGGCGCCCTGCCAGCGTTGCAGGGTTCGCGCAGCAGTACACCGTGAGGCCGAATCTCCCTTTATTTAATAGGGTTGTTTCGGCCGGGCGGGCTAACCGCTATACTTTCGCCGCCTGCGAAACCGTGGCCGCAGGCGTGAATAGCCACCATTGAGGGTGAACGCGTGAACCTAATTATGAAAATGCTGGCTGCACCAGCAACCGTACTGGCCCTATGGGCTGTCAACGCTCAAGCTGCGACCAACGATGACATCGCCAAGCGCCTGGAGCCTGTGGGCCAGGTCTGTGTCCAGGGTCAGGAATGCAAGGGCATGGAAGTCGCTGTTGCGGCAGGCGGCGGTGGCGGTGGCGGTGCGAAAACGCCGGACGAAGTGATCGCCAAGCACTGCAACGCGTGCCACGGCACCGGCCTGCTGAATGCGCCAAAAATTGGCGATACGGCGGCGTGGAAAGAGCGCGCCGATCATCAGGGCGGTCTTGATGGCATCCTGGCCAAGGCTATTACCGGTATCAACGCCATGCCACCCAAAGGTACCTGCAGTGATTGCTCTGATGAGGAGCTCAAGGGCGCCATTGAGAAGATGTCAGGGTTGAAATAAGCCTGAATTCGCCAAAAACGCCGCTTGCGAGCGGCTTTTTTGTGCCCGCGATGTAGGTTTCGTTGCTGTTCATTGCAGCAAAGACCCGGCAAGCTCGGTCCAACCCCCATTCATGGAATGTTCGGGAGCAGTCGGATGGTGCAGTTGTGTTCAATCGAGCAAGCAGTTGACGACGTACTGGCGCGGTTGCCGGCGCATATCCACATGGGCATGCCGCTGGGGCTGGGCAAACCCAACCTGTTCGTCAATGCGCTGTACCGGCGCATCGCCAAGTTGCCCGAGCGGGCGCTGACGATCTACACCGCGCTGAGCCTTGGCCGCCCCTCCCTGGGAGACGGGTTGCAGAAGCGCTTTCTCGAACCGTTTATCGAGCGCGTGTTTGGTGATTATCCCGAACTGGATTTCCTCGCTGACCTGCACAAGGACAGCCTGCCGAAGAATATCCGCGTGCAGCAATTCTTCATGCAGCCCGGCAGCCTGCTCCACAGCGCCTCGGCGCAGCAGGATTACGTCAGCAGCAACTACAGCCATGCCGCCCGCGATATCAACGCCGCCGGCCTGAACCTGGTGGCGCAGCTGGTTGCCAGCAGCACCGAGCATCCCGATCGCCTGAGCCTGAGCTGCAACCCGGATATCACCCTCGACCTGTTACCGATGATCGCCAAACGCCGCGAAGCCGGGGAAACCATCCTGGTTGTCGGACAGGTCCACACTGAATTGCCCTACATGCCCGGCGATGCGGAGCTGGGCATGGACGTGTTCGACTACCTGCTCGACGAGAAAGACAGCACCACGCTGTTTTCCACGCCCAACATGCCGGTGGGGTTCCAGGACCATTTTATCGGCCTGCATGCCAGTACCCTGGTGCGCGATGGCGGCACCTTGCAGATCGGCATCGGCTCCATGGGCGATGCGCTGACCGCTGCACTGCTGGCGCGCCAAGCCGACAACGAAGCCTATCGATTGCTGCTCACCGACCTGAATGTGTATCAATGGGCGCCCTTGATCAGCCGTGAAGGCGGCGTCGAGCCGTTCGCCCGGGGCCTGTATGGTTGCAGCGAAATGTTCGTCAACGGCCTGCTGGTGCTGGCGGACGCCGGCATCATCCGGCGCAAGGTGTACCCGGATGTGGCGACCCAGGAGCAAGCCAGTGCCGGGCTGCTCGACGATGCGGCGCAGCCCGACGGCATCGCGATCCATGGCGGTTTCTTCCTCGGCCCGCGCAGTTTCTACCAGCGTTTGCAGGAGATGAGCCACGCCAAGCGGCTGCAATTCAACATGACCCGCATCAGCTATATCAACGAGCTGTACGGCCAGGAGGAACTCAAGCGTTTGCAGCGTCAGGACGCACGCTTCATCAACAGTGCGATCATGGTGACGCTGCTCGGCGCCGGTGTGGCCGACCAGTTGGACGATGGCCGCGTGCTCAGTGGCGTGGGCGGGCAGTACAACTTCGTCGCCCAGGGCCACGCGCTGGAAGGCGCGCGCTCGATCCTGATCCTGCGCAGCTGGCGTGAATCGGGGGGAGAGGTCAGTTCGAATATCGTCTGGGAGTATGGCCATTGCACCATCCCCCGGCACTTGCGGGATATCGTCATTACCGAATACGGCATTGCCGACTTGCGGGGTCAGACGGATGCTCAGGTGATCGAGGCGTTGCTCAATGTCACTGACTCGCGCTTCCAGGAAGGCTTGATCGAACAGGCGCAAAAGGCCGGCAAGCTGCCCAAGGATTTCAAGCTGGACCCGCGCTTTGCCGACAACACGCCGCAGCGGCTCCAGGCGATTCAGGCCAAGCATCGACGGCTGTTTCCGGAATACCCGTTGGGCAGTGATTTCACCGGTGAAGAGCGGGACCTGTTGCGGGCACTGAACTGGCTCAAGAGCAAATTCAAGCTCACGGAGATGCTGGAATTGGGCAAGGCGGCGTTGGACGCACCGGAGCCGGAGGCGTTTCCCGAACATTTGAAGCGGATGCGGTTGGATCAGCCGGAGGGTTTCAAGGAAGACCTGTACCAGCGCCTGTTACTCGCAGGCCTCCAGGCCACCGCGCACTAAAAGCCAACACAAGGCAAATGTGGGAGGGGGCTTGCCCCCGATGACAGTGGTTCAGCCAACATATTTGGTGACTGATACACCGCTATCGGGAGCAAGCCCCCTCCCACATTTTGAGCTGCGTTGATTCAGATGAAGGTAACCACCCCACCCGCCAGCGACTTCACCCGCGCCAGCGATTCAACCCGATAACCCTGCGCATCCAGCTCGGCACGGCCACCCTGGAACGACTTCTCGATCACGATCCCCAAGCCGGCCACGGTCGCGCCGGCCTGCTTGATGATCGAAATCAGCGCCTGGGACGCCTTGCCGTTGGCCAGGAAGTCATCGATCACCAGCACGCGGTCGCTGCTGGTCAGGTGGCGCGGTGAGATCGCCACGGTGCTTTCGGTTTTCTTGGTGAAGGAATACACCGTCGCCGACAGCAGGTTTTCGGTGAGGGTCAGGGACTGTTGCTTGCGTGCGAAGATCACGGGCACGCCAAGGTTCAGGCCGGTCATGATCGCCGGGGCGATGCCTGAGGCTTCGATGGTGACGATCTTGGTGATGCCCGAGTCCTTGAACAGCGCGGCGAATTCGTCGCCGATCAATTTCATCAGCGCCGGGTCGATCTGGTGGTTCAGAAAGGCGTCAACCTTGAGTACCTGATCGGAAAGCACGATGCCTTCTTCGCGAATTTTCTTGTGCAGTGCTTCCACGGAAAGCTTCCTCTGTTGGCGCAACAGGCGCCGAAAGTCGATTAAAAAGTAGTCGATTCTAGCGCTTTAACATCGCGCGTATATCGGCCAAGGCGCTGTTGCCGCGAACGGCCTTCACCTCGGTGGGGGTGTCGTCGTTACCTTCCCAGGCCAGGTCATCCGGCGGCAGCTCATCGAGGAACCGGCTGGGGGCACAATCGATGATTTCGCCGTATTGCTTGCGCTTGGCGGCGAAGGTGAAGGCCAGTGTCTGACGCGCGCGGGTAATGCCCACGTAGGCCAGGCGCCGTTCTTCCTCGATGGTGTCGGCTTCGATGCTGGAGCGGTGCGGGAGGATTTCCTCTTCCATGCCCATGATGAACACGTAGGGAAACTCCAGGCCCTTGGAGGCGTGAAGGGTCATCATCTGCACGCCTTCGGCGCCGTCTTCCTCTTCCTGCTGGCGCTCCAGCATGTCGCGCAGCACCAGCTTGCCGATGGCATCCTCGACGGTCATTTCACCGTCTTCGTCTTTTTCCAGGGTGTTCTTCAGGGCTTCAATCAGGAACCAGACGTTGCCCATGCGGTAATCCGCGGCCTTGTCGCTGGAACTGTTGGTGCGCAGCCAGTTTTCATAGTCGATGTCCATGACCATGCTGCGCAGGGCGCTGATCGGGTCTTCGCCGGCGCATTGTTCGCGCACCTTGTCCATGAAACGCTTGAAGCGCGACAGGCGGTCGGTGAAGCGCGTGTCCAGGTGTTCGCCCAGGCCGATCTCGTCGGTGGCGGCGTACATTGAAATCTTGCGTTCGGTGGCGTAGTTGCCGAGCTTTTCCAGGGTCGTCGAACCGATTTCCCGACGTGGCACGTTGATCACGCGCAGGAAGGCGTTGTCGTCATCCGGGTTCACGATCAGGCGGAAATACGCCATCAGGTCTTTGACTTCCTGGCGCCCGAAGAAGCTGTTGCCCCCCGACAGGCGATACGGCACCTGGTGGTGCTGCAGTTTCAGCTCGATCAGCTTGGCCTGGTAGTTGCCGCGATACAGGATCGCAAAGTCGCTGTAAGGGCGGTCGGTGCGCAGGTGCAGGCTGAGGATTTCCACCGCCACGCGCTCGGCTTCGGCGTCTTCGTTGCGGCAGCGGATCACGCGAATTTCGTCGCCATGGCCCATCTCGCTCCACAGTTGTTTTTCAAACTCGTGGGGGTTGTTGGAGATCAGCACGTTGGCGCAGCGCAGGATACGGCTGGTGGAGCGGTAGTTCTGCTCCAGCATTACCACTTTCAGGGACGGATAGTCGTCCTTGAGCAGCATCAGGTTTTCCGGGCGGGCGCCGCGCCACGCGTAGATCGACTGGTCATCGTCGCCCACCACGGTGAACTGGTTACGCGTACCGATCAGCAGCTTCACCAGCAGGTATTGGCTGGCGTTGGTGTCCTGGTATTCGTCCACCAGCAGGTAGCGCACCTTGTTCTGCCACTTTTCCAGGATGTCCTTGTGTTCCTGGAACAGTTTGACCGGCAGCAGGATCAAGTCGTCGAAGTCCACCGCGTTGAACGCCTTGAGCGTGCGCTGGTAGTGGGTGTAGACGATGGCGGCGGTCTGTTCCTTGGGATTGCGCGCGGCTTCCAGCGCTTCGGCGGGCAGGATCAGGTCGTTTTTCCAGGCGCCGATCATGTTCTTGATCTCGTCGACGCCGTCGTCGCCCGCGTATTCCTTCTGCATGATGTCGGTCATCAGGGCCTTGACGTCGGTCTCGTCGAAGATCGAGAAACCCGGCTTGTAGCCCAGCCGTGCATGCTCCTTGCGGATGATATTCAGCCCAAGGTTGTGGAACGTGCACACGGTGAGGCCACGGCCTTCGCCACCCTTGAGCAGGGTGCCGACGCGCTCTTTCATCTCCCGCGCCGCCTTGTTGGTAAAAGTCATGGCGACGATGTACTGGGCGCGGATGCCGCAGTTCTGGATCAGGTGCGCGATCTTGCGGGTAATCACGCTGGTCTTGCCGGAGCCAGCACCGGCGAGCACCAATAGAGGGCCGCCGACGTAGTTCACGGCTTCTTGCTGCCGGGGATTGAGTCGGGACATACAGAGTTCAGGGAGTCGTTATTCAAAAGGGCGGGCATTTTAACAGGCTGGCAGGATTCTGCTGCCTTAGAACGACGGTGTGACGTACCACTCGATCTAAATTTGCCGGTTTTGCTACTTTGCCGCAGGATGTCGGGGGTATCGCGACTAATTTTCACAGTCTGCGTGTTTGATGACACCTATCATTGGTCATGCATTGGTTATCGTCAGGCCGCACGTCATAATGCCCGCCGCCAACGAATTTTTGCAGAGTCTAGGGAGCTAGCTTGTCTACGCCTGTCGAACCCTTGCGTTTGCTGCTGCTGGCCGAGACGCCCGCGTGGGCAGCGTTATTGCGCGAGTGCCTGGCGCCGATGGGCGATGGGGCTGTGCTGATCAGTGCGCCCAACTGGGACTCGGTGAGTCGTCTGTTTGACGATGACCACGAGGCGGTGCTGTTGACCACGCCCACTCTGCAGCCCGGTCCCGGTCGTTGCAGCCTGCCGTGTGTATTGCTGCTGGAACAGGAACCGCTGGTTGCGCCGCTCGGCGTCAGCGATTGGCTGATCCATTGCGCGCTGGACGCCAGTACCCTGCGCCGCTGCCTGCGCCATGTGCGCGAACGTGGCGTGCTGGAAAACACCTTGCAGCGCCTGGCCGAACAGGATCCGCTCACCGGCATCGCCAATCGCCAGGGTTTCCAGACCTTGCTGGCGGCACGCCTGGCGGACAACGAAGGTCGCGGCCTGGCCCTCGGTCATCTGGACCTGGACAATTTTCGTCACGCCAACGATGCCCTTGGTCACCAGGCCGGCGACCGCTTGATCCTGCAGGTCGTCTCACGGCTCAAGAGCCAGCTGGAAGCCGGTGATCAACTGGCGCGTCTGGGCAGCGATGAGTTCGCGCTGCTGATCGACACCCGCCGTGCGCCCCAGCGCGCCGAGTGGATGGCCGAGCGCATCACCGAAGTCATGGCCGAGCCTTACTGGGTGGACGGCGAGAGCCTGCTGATCGGCTGCAGTCTGGGCGTGGCGCATGCCCGCGCCCGTGCCGGGGCCGACCCGTTGATGTGGCACGCCCATATCGCCATGCAACAGGCCAAAAGTACCCAGGGCTGCACCTTTCATATCTTCAACGAACGCATCAACCGCAACGCGCGCAGCCTGGCCGACCTGGAAAGCGAGTTGCGCCGTGCCTTGCGCCGCGATGAGCTGGAGCTGCACTACCAGCCGCGCCTGGACCTGGATGACGGGCATATCGTCGGCCTTGAGGCCCTGGTGCGCTGGCGCCACGGCGAGCGTGGCCTGTTGCCACCCAGCGAATTCGTGCCCTTGGCCGAGCAGAGCGGCCTGATCGTGCCGTTGGGTTACTGGGTGATTTCCCGGGCTCTGCGCGACATGCAGGATCTGCGCGAACGCGGCCTGCCGGCGTTGCACATGGCGGTCAACCTGTCGTTTCGCCAGTTCCAGGACAGCCAATTGCTCTCGACACTCAGCCGTTTGATTGCCGAGCGCGGCGTGGAAGCGCAATGGCTGGAGTTCGAGCTGACCGAAACCGCCGTGATGCGTCGCAGCGACCTGGTCAAACAGACCATGGACGCCCTCGGCCGCCTCGGCGTGCGGTTTTCCCTGGATGACTTCGGCACCGGTTTCTCATCGTTCGTGCACCTCAACAGCCTGCCGATTGCCTTGCTGAAGATCGACAAGAGCTTCGTCGGTGGCATGGAGGAGCGCGAAGAGAATCGCAAGCTGGTGCACGCCATGATCAACCTGGCGCACAACCTCAACCTGGAAGTGGTGGCCGAAGGCGTGGAAACACTTGAGCAGCTTGAGCTTTTGCGACTGTTTGGTTGCGATCAGGCCCAGGGTTACCTGATCAGTAAACCATTGCCGTTGGCTGAGTTGGTGGAATACCTGACCTCCGGCAAAAGCCAGCAGGCGTTGTCGGGCTAAGTTGTAAACTCGATTGAACATGTGGGAGGGGGCTGACCGAGCAGGGCTTTACTCTGTCTGTGCGGCCTCGAAAGTGCTTGGTCTTTCCGGCTCTCGCCGAATCATGCGTTTCATCTTCGCCTCGAACGCCCAGGTCAGGCTCACCGCCGCGCACGCCAGCCCCAACGCCAGGCCCCACCACACGCCGGTCGGTCCCCAGCCCAGGGTGAACGCCATCAGCCAGGCCGACGGCGCGCCGATCAGCCAGTAGCAACCGAGCCCCACCAGGAACGTGGTCTTGGCGTCCTTGAGGCCACGGATGCAGCCCATGGCTATGGTCTGCACCCCGTCGAACAACTCGAACCAGGCGGCGACAGCCAGCAGGCTGACGGCCAGGACGATGACGTCATGAAATGCCGGATCGTCATGGTCGAGGAACAGTCCGATCAGCGGGTCGGCATACAACCAGAACGCCACGGCAACGCCCAGCATCGATAGGGCACCAAAGCCGATGCCGACCCGCCCGGCCATGCGTGCCCGCAGCAACTGCCCGGCGCCATAATGCTGGCCGATACGCATGGTCACCGCGTAGGACATCCCCGCCGGAACCATGAACGCCACCGAGACGATTTGCAGGGCAATCTGGTGCGCCGCCAACTGCGTGCTGCCCATGGTGCCCATGCACAGCGCCGCAAACGCGAACAGCCCGACTTCCACCGCATAGGTGCCGCCAATCGGCAGGCCCAGGCGCCACAGCTCGCGCAGGTACCGGGTATTGAGGCGCAGCAGCCCGGTGCTCAGTGGATAGGCGGCGTAGGTGCGGTTGCTGCGGATGTACCACATCAGTGCCAGCGCCATGCCATTGGCGACGATGGCCGTGACCAGGCCAATGCCCATCAGCCCAAGCTTGGGCAGGCCGAACATGCCTTCGATCAGCGCGTGATTGAGCAAGTAGTTGACCACCGTGCCGCACAGGCTGATCACCATCACCGGGGTGGCTTTGCCGATGGCGCTGGTGAAGCCGCGCAACGCCATGAAGCTGAGGTAGCCGGGCAGGGCGAAGGGCAGGAGGGTCAGAAATTGCCCGGCGGCCTGCACGTTGGTTTCGGTCTGGCCGAACATCAGCAGCACTGGCTTGAGGTTCCACAGCAGCAGTGCCGCCGCCAGGGCCATCAACCACGCGAGCCACAGCCCGGCCTGGGTCAACCGGGTGGCGCCGTCGATGTCGCCAGCGCCGTGACGGATGGCCACCAGGGTACCCACCGCCGCAATCACGCCGATGCAGAAAATCGCCACGAACGAATAGCTCGCCGCGCCCAGGCCACCGCCGGCCAGGGCTTCGGGGCTCAGGCGCGCCATCATCAGGGTGTCGGTGAGCACCATCAGCATGTGCGCCAACTGTGAGGCAATCAACGGCCCCGACAGCCGCAGGATGGCCCAGAGTTCGGTACGTGCCGGATGCTGCATGATCATCACTCTCGGAATGTCAGGGAGGTGGAAAGGGTTGATTCTCGGCGCTTTCGGCGCACTGCACAAAAGGATAAAAGCGATCGTTCGCATGATTAAAACTCATGCATGATCGATTCTGGTAGGGTTTGTGCACTGCGCTGTCGGAGCTTTCAGAATGTCTCGTCGTCTTCCTCCGCTTTATGCCTTGCGGGCATTCGAGGCCGCATCTCGTCACCACTCTTTCACCCGTGCGGCGCAGGAGCTGTCGATTACCCAGAGTGCGGTCAGCCGGCATATTCGTACGCTTGAGGAGCATTTCGCCTGCCGGCTGTTCCAGCGCAGCGGCCGTACCTTGCAACTCACCGAAGCGGCGCGCTTGTTGCTGCCCGGCGTGCGCGAAGGCTTTGCCGCCCTCGAGCGCGCCTGCCATACCCTGAATGCCGAAGACGACATTTTGCGCATGAAAGCGCCGTCCACCTTGACCATGCGTTGGCTGCTGGCGCGGTTGAGCCGCTTTCGGGCCTTGCAGCCGGGCAATGAGGTGCAGCTCACCAGCGCGTGGATGAGCATCGATGAAGTGGACTTCAACCAGGAACCGTTCGATTGCGCGGTATTGCTCAGTAACGGGCACTTTCCGGCGGACTGGGAGGCCTGCCACCTGTTCCCCGAAATGCTGATTCCGGTGGGCGCGCCCAATCTATTGGATGACGGGGCGTGGGACGTGCAGCGCCTGGCAACGGCCGAACTGCTGCACCCGACACCGGACCGGCGTGACTGGCGTTACTGGCTGGAGCGCATGGGGCTCACGTCCCAGGTCTCGCTCAAGGGTGGGCAGGTGTTCGATACGCTGGAGTTGGGCATGATCGCTGCCGCGCGGGGTTATGGCGTGTCCATGGGTGACCTGTTGATGGTGGCCGAGGACGTCGCCCAGAAACGCTTGAGCCTGCCGTGGCCAACGGCCGTTGCCAGCGGGGAAAGTTATTACCTGGTGTGGCCGAAGACCCGTCCCGGTGGCGAGCGCTTGCGGCGCCTGGCGGAGTTTCTGCAGGGCGAGGTGCAGGCGATGGTTTTGCCCGCTGTGACACGCCTCGAATGAAGGGGGCGGCCGCTGGAAAGCAATCGTTTGCGTGATGTCCCTGTGAATCGCTCAAGTATTGTGAAACCGCGCCGAAGTAGGTGTGTTGGAACCCTCGTGAACCAACGATTCCCACTAGATAATTCGCCGAGCAGCGCTAAGAGATCAGGATGATCCTGGCCTCGGCTCAGGAGCTGTCATGTCTCAACCTCGCGCTCGGATCGCTTCCCAGTTAGGCCTCGCATTGGCCGTGATTCTGGCTGTCGTCATCAGCGGCAGTACCGTCTTCGCTCTACGCTCCCTCGATACCGCCAACCTCGCCACCCGCGAGGAACATCTGGCCAGCGAGGCGCGCTTGCTCGCCGACCAGCTCAATACCTTCCACAGCACCTTGCGCGAGAGCACTCAGCGTTTGAGCGGGCTGTTTGAAAAGCGCTTCGGCGCCGGTTTGAGCGTGCGTGCGGACCAGCCTGTCGCCGTGGCCGGTGTACAAACCCCAAGCCTGTACCTGGGCAGCGAGTTACTGAACAACAACTTCGGCGAAGTGGACGAATTCAAGGACATGTCCGGCGGCGTGGCCACGGTATTCGTACGCAGCGGCGACGACTTCGTCCGTATCAGCACCTCCCTGACCAAGCAGGATGGCAACCGCGCCATCGGCACCGTGCTGGATCGCCAGGGCCCGGCCTACCAGCGCGTGTTCAACGGGCAGACCTATATCGGCCGGGCAGTGTTGTTCGATCGCTCCTATATGACCCAATACAGCCCGGTGCGTGACGCCAGCGGAAAAGTCATCGCGGTGTTGTTCATCGGGTTCGACTACACCGACGAACAGAAAGCCCAGTTCGACAACCTCAAGCGCTTCCGTATCGGTCAGACCGGCTCCTTGTCTCTGCTGGATGAACAGAAGCACTGGCTGGTGCCGCCGGCCGGTGTACAGGCCTTGGATCAAGCTGTCGCCGTGATGCTCGACTTGGCGAAGAAGCCCGGTGAAGGCCGCTTCTGGAGTGACAAGAACGAAGATTTCTACAGCGTATCGGTACCCTTCGAGGGTGGCCCTTGGGCGGTAGTGGCAAGCATGCCCAAGGCCGAGATACGTGCAGTGACGTGGGACGTCGGCATGCGCCTGGTGATCGGCAGCGTGCTGGCCATGCTGTTGGCCGTGGGTGCCACGGTATGGCTGTTGCGCAGCAAGCTCGCGCCATTGAGTGACCTGGTGCGTCAGGCCGAAGCCCTCGGCGCAGGCGACCTGAGTGCGCGCCTGAATGTCTCCAGTCATGACGAGATCGGTCAGTTGGCGCGCAGCTTCAACCAGATGGGCGAGGCGCTGTCGACCATGGTTTCGCACATCCGCAAGGCGGCTGAAGAGGTCAACAGCCGTGCCCAGGCGCTGTCGGGGTTGTCTGGCGGCGCTTATGAAGGCATGGAGCAGCAGTCCGGCGAGATCACCAGCATGGCCGGCGCGGTGGAAGAATTCAGTGCCACCTCGCTGAATATCGCCGACAACATGGGCAACACCGAGCGTCTGGCCCAGGAAAATGCCCAGCAGACCCGTATCGGGCGTACCTCGATGGAAGAAGCGTCGTCGTCCCTGGAACATATCGCCACCGCGCTGAACAGCACTGCGACGGTGATCAACACCTTGGGCCAGCGCTCCCAGGAAATCGGCGGTATCGTCGGCGTGATCACCTCGATCGCCGAACAGACCAACCTGCTCGCGCTCAATGCCGCCATCGAAGCGGCCCGTGCGGGTGAGCAAGGTCGCGGCTTTGCCGTGGTCGCCGACGAAGTACGCAACCTGGCCTCGCGCACCCGCCAGGCCACCGATGAAATTTCCGGAATGATCCAGAGCATCCAGCAGGAAACCGGTAACGCCATCACCACCATGGAACACGGCAACGTGCTGATGCAGGAAGGCCTGTCGCGCAACGCCGACGTGGCCTCGGCCTTGGCGCGCATCGACGAGCAGAGCCGCTCGGCCGGCCAGCAGTTCGCCGCAATCACCACCGCCACCCAGGAGCAGAGCAGCACCGCGACGTTGCTCAGCAGCAATTTGCAGAGCATCGCACTGGCTAACAGCGAGCAGCGTGAAGTGGTGTCGAACCTGGCGATCACCGCCAAAGAGCTGGAAACCCTGGCGGCGGGCCTGCGGCATGAGGTGGATCGCTTCCGCTAAGCCACCCATCCGCTCCAGTGTAAGGCTCAAGAGCTCGCCGCCGGGCGGTATTGCAACGCCTCTTGCAGATGGTGGCGAGCGATGGCGTCTTTTTGTTCCAGGTCGGCCAGGGTACGCGCCACCTTGAGCAAGCGATGGGCCGCCCGCAACGAAAGCGTCAGCCGCTCGCAGGCGTTTTCCAGCCAACCTTCATCGACCTTCGCCAGCGTGCAGTATTCGCGCAGCCCCGGCAGGTCGAGGAAGGCGTTGGCGCAGCCCTGGCGTCGTTGTTGGCGTTCCCGTGCGTCGGCCACCAAGACGGCCGTTTTCGCGGTGGTGTCCTCGGTCTGTTGTGCCGGGCTCAGCGCCGTGGCTTCCCGCGCCACCGTCAGGTGCAGATCGATCCGGTCGAGCAACGGCCCCGAAAGCTTGTTGCGGTAGCGCTGGACCTGTTCCGGTGTACACCGGCAACGGCCGCTGGGTTCGCCCATATAGCCGCAAGGGCAGGGGTTCATCGCTGCGACCAGTTGAAAGCGCGCCGGGAAACTCACTCGGTCACGGGCGCGGGAAATCACGATATGTCCCGATTCGAGTGGCTCGCGCAGCACCTCCAGCACCTTGCGATCAAATTCCGGCAGCTCATCCAGGAACAGTACGCCGTGATGGGCCAGCGTAATCTCCCCTGGTTGCGGCTTTGACCCGCCGCCGACCAGCGCAGGGCCGGATGCCGAATGGTGCGGCTGGCGAAACGGCCGGTGCGGCCAATGGCTCAACGGTGCCAGGCTGACCACGGATTGAATCGCCGCAACCTCCAGCGCTTCCTGCTCACTGAGCGGTGGCAGCAACCCCGGCAGGCGGCTGGCGAGCAGCGTCTTGCCGGTGCCGGGCGGCCCGCTGAACAGCAGGTTATGCGCCCCCGCCGCCGCGATCAGCAAGGCGCGCTTGGCTGCCAGTTGGCCCTGGACTTCACTGAGGTCCGGGTAAGGTTTGTTCAGATACAGCAAGCCGTCCGACCGGTAGGGCTCGATCGGCACATGCCCATTCAAGTGCGCCACCACCTGCAGCAGGTGGTCCACCGCAATCACCTTCAACCCTGACGCCAGGCACGCCTCCTCGGCGTTTGCCCTGGGCACTATCAAGGTGCGCCCGGCCTTGCGCGCCGCCAAAGCGGCCGGCAACACGCCTTTGACCGCACGGACTTCGCCGGACAGCGCCAACTCGCCGAGGCACTCGACATCATCGAGCATCAACGCCGGCACCTGCACGCTGGCCGCCAGGATCCCCAGGGCGATCGCCAGATCAAAACGCCCGCCGTCCTTGGGCAGGTCGGCGGGCGCCAGGTTGAGCGTGATGCGCCGCGCCGGGTATTGCAGGGCCGAATTGAGAATGGCGCTGCGTACGCGGTCCTTGCTTTCCTTTACCGCAGTTTCCGGCAAACCTACCAGCGTCAGTGACGGCAGCCCATTGGCCATGTGCACTTCGACAGTGACGACGGGGGCTTCGACGCCGACCTGGGCGCGGCTGTGGACGATGGCGAGGGACATGCTCGATCCTTGAGTGGGAGGCCGCTTCCTGCGGATTCTTCAAGGGTAGACGAGGTGGGAATGCGCACAGCGGGGGAGGTTTTACAGAACGTATCCAGACAACGAAGTGAGGGAGGGGGCAAGCCCTGATGCTAAGGCTTTTTGTAGGAGCGAGCTTGCTCGCGAAAAACGTCAACGATAACGCGTGCTTCCTGAATGAACGCGGTGCCTATGAGTTTTTCGCGAGCAAGCTCGCTCCTACAGAGGGCGGCATCAGGGCTTGCTCCCTCCCACACTCATCGGGCTTATTCAGCCGATGGGGGCGTCAGTCGCGCTTCCAGTTCCGCCACCTTCGCCTCCAGGCTCTCCAGCCGTGCACGGGTGCGGGCCAATACCACCATCTGGCTGTCGAATTCTTCACGGCTGACCAGATCGAGCTTGCTGAAGCCACTCTGCAGCAATGCCTTGAACTGGCTTTCGATTTCGTTGCGGGGCAGCGGGGTGTCGCCGCTGAACAGGCGAGAGGCATGGCCGCTCAGGGCGTCGAGGAAGTCTTTGGGCGCGAGCATGTGAAATATTCCGGAAAACTGTTGGCCGGCAGTGTATCACGCAGTGTCTATAGTCTTTTCACGGCCCTGGCGCGCACGCTTTTCGCGCATGCGGATGGGCGGTCGCGCACTGTTTTGATGCGCATCGCCGCTGCCGGAACGCTCCGCAGGTGGGCATAAGCGGGCAACGGACTGATTTCGGTGATTTTTACGGAGCTGGCAAGGTTTCTGCTTAGACGATCATGACCCATGCACTGATGCAGTCGCTGTGACGAATGCAGTGCGCCGACGGATCAGGGGTACAGGTTTCGTCACCAGTGGTTCGCTGGCGTCGCCACGGTAATACGCAGGCGACGATGCGTTACAAAGCCAGGCACTGCGCTTAGACTTGAGACGGGTTTGTTTTCCTGGGGCAAGTCCACCAATTCGGGAGAGAGTTTTCATGAAGCTAGTCACTGCCATCATCAAGCCGTTCAAGTTGGACGACGTACGCGAGTCACTGTCCGAGATCGGCGTGCAGGGCATTACCGTTACTGAGGTCAAGGGCTTCGGTCGGCAGAAGGGGCATACCGAGCTGTATCGCGGCGCGGAATACGTGGTCGATTTCCTGCCGAAGGTGAAGATTGATGTCGCCATTGACGACAAGGATCTTGACCGGGTTATCGAGGCGATAACCAAGGCCGCCAACACCGGCAAGATCGGTGACGGCAAGATCTTCGTGGTCAATCTGGAACAGGCTATCCGCATCCGTACCGGCGAAACCGATACCGACGCAATCTAAGCCGCCAAACCCCAACGCCCCAGGAGAAAAACACTATGACTCTGCGTAAATTCGCAGGGCTCGGAGCCCTGTTGTCCATCGTAATGCCAAGCCTTGCACTGGCGGCGGACGAAGTGGCGGCTCCAGTCCTCAACTCCGGCGACACTGCCTGGATGCTGACCGCCACCGCACTGGTGCTGTTCATGACCATTCCTGGCCTGGCGCTGTTCTACGGCGGTATGGTTCGCTCCAAGAATATCCTGTCGGTGATGATGCAGTGCTTTGCCATCACTGGCCTGATCAGCATCCTGTGGGTTGTCTACGGCTACAGCATTGCGTTCGATACCACCGGTATGGAACAGGGCGTCGTCAACTTCAACTCCTTCTTCGGCGGCATGGGCAAGGCCTTCCTGGCGGGTGTCACCCCAGCCAGCATCACCGGGCCTGCGGCGCTGTTCCCGGAAGCGGTGTTCATCACCTTCCAGATGACGTTTGCCATCATCACTCCGGCGTTGATCGTCGGTGCATTCGCCGAGCGCATGAAGTTTTCCGCGATGCTGATCTTCATGGCTATATGGTTCACCCTGGTCTATGCGCCGATTGCGCACATGGTCTGGAGCGGCAACGGCGGCCTGATGTGGGACTGGGGCGTGCTGGACTTCGCCGGTGGCACCGTGGTGCACATCAATGCCGGTGTGGCTGGCCTGGTGGCGTGCCTCGTGCTCGGCAAGCGCAAAGGCTTCCCGACCACCCCGATGGCGCCGCACAACCTGGGTTACACCCTGATCGGCGCGGCCATGCTGTGGATCGGCTGGTTCGGCTTCAACGCCGGCTCCGCTGCCGCAGCCAACGGCACGGCCGGTATGGCGATGCTGGTCACCCAGATCGCCACCGCTGCCGCTGCGCTGGGCTGGATGTTCGCCGAGTGGATCACCCACGGTAAGCCAAGCGCACTGGGCATCGCCTCGGGCGTGGTGGCCGGCCTGGTCGCAATCACCCCGGCTGCCGGCACCGTGGGCCCGATGGGTGCGCTGGTCATCGGCCTGGCGGCGGGTGTGGTGTGCTTCTTCTGCGCCACTACCCTCAAACGCAAGCTGGGATACGACGATTCCCTGGACGCCTTCGGCGTGCACGGTATCGGCGGTATCCTCGGCGCGATCCTGACCGGCGTGTTCGCGGCTCCATCGATGGGTGGCTTCAACGCCGCGACCACCGACATCGCCGCGCAGGTCTGGATCCAGTGCAAAGGTGTCGGCTTCACCGTGATCTACACGGCGATCGTCACCTACGTCATTCTCAAGGTTCTGGACATGGTCATGGGCCTGCGCGTCACCGAAGAGGAAGAGGCAGTCGGCCTCGACCTGGCGCAACACAACGAGCGCGGTTACAACTTGTAAAGGCGCAAAAAAAAGATGCCCGGCTTGCCGGGCATTTTTTTGTCTGGCGTTTGTCTTTGACTATAAGTGGCATGGGTTTTTCGTCGACTTTGTGATGGGATCCTCGCGGCACTTTAGAGGGTGCGAATGTCTTACAGGCATGTGGGCGTATTCGGCACTTTGTTTTTTTCCAGAGCGCGCTAGAATGCGCGCCGATGGGCGGAGAACTGTATGTGGCAACAGACCCTGATTACGCTGCGGGCCAAGCCCCGGGGCTTTCACCTGGTGACCGACGAGTTGCTTGCCGGCTTGCCTGAATTGAAGGCCTGTCGCGTGGGCCTGTTGCATCTGTGGCTGCAGCACACCTCGGCCTCGTTGACGGTCAACGAGAATGCCGATCCGGCGGTTCGCCGTGACTTCGAACGTTTTTTCAACCTGCTGGCGCCGCAAGGCCAGGCGGGATTCGAACACAACGACGAAGGCCCGGATGATCTGCCGGCGCACTTCAAGGCCAGTCTCCTGGGCTGCCAGCTGAGTTTGCCGGTGAAGGCCGGCCGCTTGGCGATGGGGACCTGGCAAGGTGTTTATCTGGGCGAGCACCGTGATCATGGCGGTGCTCGTAAAGTCCTCGCCACCTTGCACGGTGAAGGGGCATAAGCCGCTGGTGATCCAGCGGATGTTGATTTTTTTCCGGCGACCTCGACAGAGGATGAAGCTGGGCTATAACTAATCTGCTTTTCGCAAGTCATGAGGTAGAACATGAGCGACGATGATCTGGAAAACGACGACCTTGAAGTAGGTGACGAAGAGGACACTGAAGACAGTCTTGAAGTGGCGGCTGATGACGTTGCGGAAGACATTGAGGACAGTGCTGGCGATGACGCCGCTCCCAAAGCCAAAGGCAAGGCCAAGGCTGCTGTATCGGTAGACGAGCTGCCCAGCGTTGAGGCCAAGAACAAAGAGCGCGATGCCTTGGCCCGTGCGATGGAAGAATTCCTCGCCAAAGGCGGCAAAGTGGTCGAAGTCGAGCCCAATGTGGTGGCCGATCCACCGAAGAAGCCGGATAACAAGTACGGCAGCCGTCCTATTTGAGGTCAGTTGACTGCTTGTAGGAAAAAGCCCGCCGTCGCTGCGGGTTTTTTCATGCCTGATGATTTATTCGAGCCTTGTAGAGATCCCACTGTGGGAGGGGGCTTGCCCCCGATTGCAGTGGGTCAGCCAGTACATTTGGTGGCTGATACACCGCTATCGGGGGCAAGCCCCCTCCCACATTTGGATCTCTGGTGTTACTGCCATTTGCGCAGCAACGCAGGCAACTCCGTCAGGCTACGAATCTCTGCATCCGGGCGCTTCGGCGCTTCCCATGCCTTGCCCGTCGGGTTAAACCACACCGCTCGCAACCCGGCCTGCTGCGCGCCGGCGATGTCATCCCCGGGATGATCGCCCACATGCACCGCCGCACTGGCGTCCACGCCGCCGCGCTGCAAGGCTTCCTGAAACAATCGCGCATCCGGCTTGGCGATACCGATATCCTCGGCGCGCAGGGCAAAGTGGAAGTAGTCCGCCAGGCCTACGCGCTGTACGTCGGCATTGCCGTTGGTAATAACCCCCAGCAGGAAGTGCTGGCGTAGCGCTTTGAGCATCGGTTCGGCTTCGGGAAAAACCGTGAGCTGGTGTCGCGCATGAATGAATGCCTCAAAACACACATCGGCCATCTCTGTCGCTTCGGGCTGCGGATAGCCGGCTTCTTCGAACGCGTGCAGCAATACACGGTGGCGCAGGACGCTGATGCGGTGTTTGAGCTCAGGATGACGCTGCAGTACCTGTTGGCGCAGGCTGGCGAAGTGCTCCAGGGGCAAGTCGCCCACTTTGGTGGCGTGGACCGCCAACCATTCGCGCATTGACGCTTCGGCGCTGATGATGACGGGTACGTTGTCCCAGAGCGTATCGTCCAGGTCGAAGGTGATCAGCTTGATGCTCATGAGTCGCCGTCCTTGATGCGTTTGGCCCGTGGATGGGCGCTGTCGTACACCGTTGCCAGGTGCTGGAAGTCGAGGTGGGTGTAGATTTGCGTGGTCTTGATATCGGCGTGGCCGAGCAATTCCTGTACCGCGCGCAGGTCCTGGGACGACTCGAGCATATGGCTGGCAAAGGAATGCCTGAGCATATGCGGGTGCAGGTTTTGCCCCAGTTCGCGTTCGCCGGCGGCCTTCACGCGCAACTGAATGGCTCGCGGCCCCAGGCGTCGGCCTTGTTGGCCGATGAATACCGCGTCGTCCTTCGGATTGGCCAGCGCCCGTAACGGCAACCACAGCTCCAGGGCTTCACGCGCTTTCCTGCCGACGGGCAGAACACGCGTCTTGCTGCCTTTACCCAGCACCTGCACCAGCCCGTCGGCCAGGTCCAGTTGCTCAAGGTTCAGGCCGGTCAGCTCCGACAGGCGCAGGCCCGAGGAGTAGAACAGTTCGAGGATCGCCTGGTCGCGGTGCGCCAGGAAGTCATCCTCGACCGCGCCATCAAGCAGTTGCAGGGTGCGGTCGGTATCCAGGGTCTTGGGCAGGCGTCGCTCGCCTTTGGGCGGCGACAGGCCATTGGCCGGGTCGTGGTCGCACAGGCCTTCGCGGTTGAGATAGTGATAGAGGCCGCGCACCGCCGACAGCAGGCGCGACAGGCTGCGCGAGGACTGGCCTTGCTGGTGCAGTCGTGCGACCAGGCTGCGCAGGCTCTGGATATCCAGGGCCTTCCAGCTGGCAACCTGCTGTTTTTCGCAGTAGGCCAGGACTTTATTCAAGTCCCGCCGGTAGGCGTCCAGCGTATGAGGCGACACCTGGCGCTCGTTGCGCAGATGAGCGCAATAAGCGTCCAGTTGCCGTTCCATGGCTAGCGCACCGCGCGCAGGGCAGTGGTGAAGCGTGGCAAGACGCGGCCCAGCACTTCAGCGATGTAGGTCAGGAACAGGGTGCCCACCGAGCTTTTATAGTGCGCCGGATCGCGGCTGGCGATGGCCAGTACGCCGTGCAGGCCTTGGTGACTGAGGGCAACCACGGCGGTGGAGCCGATTTGTTTGCCCTGTTCGGCACCAAACAGGAAATCCAGTTCATGTTCGCGCAGGGTACCGCTGATGGTCTTGCCTTCCGACAGCAGGCCGCCGATGGCGGTCTGTGCTTCGCCACCGCTGACCCAGCGACCCACCGGCATCGGGTTATCGCTGAACAGGATCAGGCTGACAAATGGCACCTGGAAGTCCTGGCGCAGGCTGTCTTCTACCGCCATCACGGTTTCTTCCAGGCTGGCGGCGTCCATCAGGGTCAGGATCAGGCGACGGGTCTTTTCGAACAGGCGATCGTTGTCGCGCGCCACGTCCATCAGGTGCGAAAGCCGGTGGCGCATTTCAATATTGCGCTCGCGCAGGATCTTCATCTGCCGCTCCACCAACGACACGGTATCGCCGCGTTGATGGGGGATGCGCAATGCCGGGAGCAATTCTTCGTGCTCGACGAAGAAGTCCGGATGAGCCTCAAGGTATGCCGCGACCGCAGCGGCCTCCAGGCTTTCACTTGAGGTGACTTGTGCGGGTACTTGAGGCTTATCGGTCATTGGCTTGGCTCACTCATAGACGGACCTGTCCTTCGTATACACGCGTAGCCGGCCCGGTCATCATCACCGGGTGGCCAGGGCCTGCCCATTCGATGGACAAGCGCCCACCCGGCAGGTCGATCAGCAGCGGCGAATCCATCCACCCCTGGCTGATCGCGGCCACGGCGGCGGCGCAGGCGCCGGTGCCGCAGGCCTGGGTTTCGCCGGCGCCGCGTTCCCACACGCGCAATTGCGCACGGGAACGGTCGATCACCTGCAGGAAGCCCACATTGACCCGCGCCGGAAAGCGCGGGTGATGTTCGATTTTCGGCCCCAGGTCGTGCACGGGGGCATTGTTGATGTCATTGACGCGCAGCACCGCATGGGGATTGCCCATGGACACGGCGGCGATATCGACCGTGTTGCCGTCCACATCCAGCGCATAACTGAGGGCCTGCTCGGGCGCCTGGAACGGAATGTCCGCCGGCACCAGACGTGGCGCGCCCATGTTGACGCTGATCTGGCCGTCACTGCGGATATCCAGTTCGATCACGCCGCCCTTGGTCTCGACGCGAATCTGGCGCTTGGCGGTCAGGCGCTTGTCCAGCACAAAGCGCGCAAAGCAGCGCGCACCGTTGCCGCACTGTTCCACTTCGGAGCCGTCGGAGTTGAAGATCCGATAACGGAAATCCACCTCCGGGTTGGTCGGCGCTTCCACCAGCAGCAGTTGGTCGAAGCCGATACCGGTATGGCGGTCGCCCCATTGCTTGGCGTGCTTGGGCAGGATGTGCGCGTGCTGGCTGACCAGGTCGAGAACCATGAAGTCATTGCCCAGCCCGTGCATCTTGGTAAAACGCAGCAGCATGGCTTACTCCGGCAGCAGGCTTTCGCCAGCATACAACTGGGCTACCGTCTCGCGGCGACGCACTTCAAACGCTTGATCACCGTCCACCAGCACCTCGGCCGCGCGGCCGCGCGTGTTGTAGTTGGAACTCATGACAAACCCATAGGCACCGGCCGAATGCACGGCCAGCAGGTCGCCTTCCTCCAGGGCCAGCTGACGATCCTTGGCCAGGAAGTCGCCGGTCTCACAGATCGGGCCGACGATGTCGTACGCACGCGCCTGGCTGTTGCGCGGCGTCACCGCCGTGACATT
Source organism: Pseudomonas orientalis (assembly GCF_001439815.1). Lineage (GTDB taxonomy): Bacteria > Pseudomonadota > Gammaproteobacteria > Pseudomonadales > Pseudomonadaceae > Aquipseudomonas > Aquipseudomonas orientalis. Next base: position 90,673 of record NZ_JYLM01000004.1, read on the forward strand.
CATCCAGGCCTGGTACAGCGCCGGGCGGATCAGGTCGTTCATCGCCGCGTCGACGATGGCGAAGTCCTTGTGCTCGGTGTGCTTGAGGTACTCGACCTGAGTCAGCAGCACGCCGGCATTGGCGACGACATAGCGGCCCGGCTCGAACATCAGCGTCAGGTCGCGACCTTCGATACGCTCGCGCACGGCCTTGATGTAGTCGGCAATCAACGGCGGCTCTTCATCGCGGTAACGCACGCCCACACCACCACCCAGATCGATGTGATGCAGGTAGATGCCACAGTCGCCCAGGCGGTCGATCAGCGCCAGCAGGCGGTCGAGAGCATCCAGGAACGGCGGCAGGGTGGTCAGTTGCGAGCCGATATGGCAGTCGACGCCCAACACGTCCAGATTCGGCAATTGGGCGGCGCGGATGTACACGTCTTCGGCGTCGGCGATGGCGATGCCGAACTTGTTCTCTTTGAGGCCGGTGGAAATGTACGGGTGAGTGCCGGCGTCGACGTCCGGGTTGACGCGCAGGGAGATCGGCGCGCGAACGCCCAGCTCGGCGGCCACGACCTGCAGGCGCTCCAGTTCGTCGGTGGACTCGATGTTGAAGCAGTGCACCCCTACTTCAAGGGCGCGCCGCATGTCTTCGCGGCTCTTGCCGACGCCGGAGAACACGATCTTGTCGGCCTGGCCGCCAGCGGCCAGTACCCGTTCCAGCTCGCCACGGGACACAATGTCGAAACCGGCGCCAAGGCGTGCCAGGACATTGAGCACACCCAGGTTGGAGTTGGCTTTCACCGCGTAGCACACCAGGTGCGGCACGCCTTCCAGCGGGTCGGTGAACGAGCGGTATTGCGCTTCGATATGGGCACGCGAATACACATAAGTCGGGGTACCGAAGCGCTCGGCAATCGCGGACAGCGCCACGCCTTCCGCGAACAGCGCGCCGTCCCGGTAGTTAAAAGCGTCCATGAGGGTCCCTTAGTAAGTGTCGTGCTTGTGCGCTTTGGAAGGCTTTTGCGACGACTGCGCCTGTTCGTTCGGGTCCTTGCTGTCGTCGGGCAGGTACAGCGGGCCTTTTTGACCACAGGCACTAACGAGGCAAGCGACCGCGACGAGCGCAGCAAGGGAAGAGATCAGGCGCTTCATGGCGAAATCCTTGAATATGCATTAATTGCGCCCGAGTATACCGACCACCCGCCAGCTTGCCTATGCGCTGGAATACCCGTCCGGCGGGGGTTTGCCGAGATAGTCCGGAAGCGGGCTACGCTGGTTGAGGATATTTCGTACCGCCATCTGTGATGAAATCGGTATCCTTTGCAATCGGCGGGGCGCGTCCGTATCGTGCGGCGCTTGAGCAGAACCAGACACTTTCGAGGTTGCCACAATGAGTTTGACCGAAGCCCGTTTTCACGACCTGGTGGATGCGACCCAGCAGGCGCTGGAAGATATTTTCGACGAGAGTGACCTAGACATCGATTTGGAGAGCTCCGCCGGTGTGCTGACGGTCAAGTTCGAAAACGGCACTCAATTGATCTTCAGCCGCCAGGAACCGTTGCGCCAGCTGTGGCTGGCTGCCCGCTCCGGTGGTTTTCACTTCGACTTCAACGAAGAAGACAACAACTGGCAATGCGATACCAGCGATGAACTGCTCAGTGAAATGCTCACGCGGCTAGTCTTTGAACAAGCCGGCGTTGAGCTGGATTTCGACGAGATTTGACCGTGACCCAGCCTGCACCCATTCGCCCGCCCAAGCCGCTGTTCAGCAATGTCAGCCCGGCGGTGCCGTCACCTTGTATCAGTTTGTGTCGCCTGGACGAGCAGAAAGTCTGCCTCGGCTGTTTCCGCCATGTGGAAGATATCCGCGAATGGCGCTCCGCCGATGATGAGCGGCGCCGAGTGATCTGTGCCGAGGCCGAGCAGCGACGGGCCCGCGCCTGAGGTCGTCTTGTTTATTTGTGACGCTGTGGTAGTGTCCGGTTACGCCTCAACTCATCGAGGCCCGTGAGAACCCCGCCTTTTCCTGGCGGGGTTTTGCTTTTTTGTGCAGAAAAAAGGAGTCTGCCTGAATCATGACCACCGCACCGTCCATCATTCTCACCCGTCTTGACGTGCAGCGTCTGGAGCAACTGATCGACCGCCTGGGCGACGAGTTTCCCGGTGTCGAAGCGTTGCAGCACGAACTCGACCGCGCCGAAGAAGTGGTTGGCCACGATGAAGTGCCTGCAAGTGTCGTGACCATGAACTCCAGTGTGCATTGCCGCGAGCAAGGCAGCGGCAAGGACTATCATCTGACCCTGGTTTACCCCAAGGACGCCAACGCCGACGAAGGCAAGATTTCGATTCTGGCGCCGGTGGGCAGCGCGTTGCTCGGCCTGCAAGTGGGCCAGCACATTGACTGGCCTGCGCCGGGCGGCAAGACCCTCAAGCTCGAGCTGCTGAGTGTCGAAGGCCAACCCAAGGACGGCGGTCCTTTTCCTCTTTAAATCTGGTCCAGCGCCTGATTGAGCGCGAGCTCAAGCTCGGCCTTGTAGCGCAGGTACAGATTGCTCGGGCTTTGCACGTCGCCAAGCAGGCCCGACAGATCCAGATCGGTGATGTAGCAACGGTAACGCTCGGGTTCCCGGCGCTGCCCGACGATTTCCCGGGCGACCACCGCAAACAGCTGGTCGCCGAATTCCAATTCGGAAAATTCGCGCTGATTGCAGTACAGCGTAATACCCACCTGGCCGGGCGCCGCCTTGGCGATAATCGCCTGTACGTCATAAAACGGCTTGTTGGCGGGGTTTTGCGGGGCCGGCCTTGGTTCGACCAGACGAGCGCGGGCGTTGCCCGACGGCAGCAGTTGGTAATACGAGATTTGGACTTCGCCCAACGGTTGTTGGGTGTCCAGGGGTGACAGCGCTTCGCGGCGATAGATGATCGAGAGCAGGAAGCGCTGCAGCGGTGCCAACAGGCTTTGCTCGTCATGGAACGGCAAGCGCTGCTGCCAGAGCGCATTGAATTCGTCGAGCACATACAGCTCGGCAAACCCTTCATTGACCCGGTAGAACACCTGTATGCAATCGGCCATGCCCATGGGCAGCAGCAGCGCCAGGTCGTGGTCTTCCAGGGCCATGGCGTCCAGGTGCCACGGGCTGTAGCTGGCCAGCTCTTCGCTGAGGTAGGCGATCAAGGCATCCTGGGTCGGCAGCGCGACATGGGTGGCTTGGCCGGGAATCAATTCCATGACGTGATAATGCTGCTGCACCTGGAGCAGGTAGCGGTGATTGCCCTGGCCGAGCAGCAGGTTCTGCGCCGTGTCGAATACCTCTTCCACGCGCTGGGCAATGAACTGTGCGCGGTTGTGACAGAAGCAGCGCACGCGCAACCGGGGCAAATGATCCGACGGCAGTTGGTTGAGGTAGTCGCGCAGGCAGTCGAGCAGCGCATGGGGCCCGTCGTAGCGGCTGACCATCACCTCATTCCAGCTATTGAGCGTGACCTGATCCAGGGTCAATACCAGGTTCTCGCGTACACCGGCATAACTCAGCGAGTCGGTGCGCTCGGTGGTCATCAGAATATTCAGGTCGCGGTGATGCTTGAGCGGGTCGACGCCGACGTTGATCAGCAAAAGCACGTCTTCCGGCACCGCCGAACGTAACAGGCGAGTTTCATCGACGCTGGCCATGGGCAGGGCGATGGTCTGTTGCAGGCTGCCCAGCAGGTTGAACAGCTCGAACTCGGTCATGTCGCTGACGCCTGGGTGCAGCGCCAGGCGCGTACTGCTGTCGATCACACCATTACGATGACACCAGGTGAGCATTTCCAGCAGGTCGCGGCTGCGCTTGATGGGCGCAAAGTGCTCCCATTCCAGGGCGGTGAGGTTGCCGTTATACAGGCCCCAATGGTGCTGCCCCGGCTCCTTGCGGTTGGGCGAGTGCACCAGGGTCAAGGTGTCTTCGGCCAGGTCCGGGGCAATCCCGGGGTTGATGAACTCGACCTTGCCGGCCTTGCGTTCAAAGGCCGCGTACAAGCGACGGCCCAGCACATTGAGATCGCGCCGGTTGATCAGGCTGACGGTCTGTTCCGTGCGGGCGAACTGGGTGAGGAAGCGATAACTGTAGTTCAGCTCGTTGACCAGGGCGCGGCGCTCGGAGGCGACCTGACGCACTTTCCATTGGCTGCGGCTGTCCAGCAGAGCCAGTTGGCGCGGGTCCCAACCCCATTCATGGGCCAGGCGTTCCAGCAACAGTCGCTGCCAGCTGGCGGTGCGCTGGCCGGCGCTGAGCTTGCGGTTGACCTTCAGGTACAGGCTGCGCCGTACCAGTTCCAGGCGCTCCGGTTCATTGCGGGCCTTGAGGTATTCCTCGATGCGGCGGTAGACCACGATATAAGGGTCCAGCTCATCCAGGTCCATCTGATTGGCAAACACCGCACGCTTGAAGCGCAGGCTCAGGCACTGCACATCGGGATGTTCGCTCGCGTAGACCTCGGTCAGCAGCAGCTTGAGCACCGACTTATAGGGCGACTCGATACCCTTGAACAATTGCCACAGCCCGGCGCCGATGAACTCCCCTGGAGGGATGTGCGCCAGATGGCCGAGGTCGAGGGTTTCGTCGGCGCGGATGAAACGTTTTGAGATCAGCGTGTGGGTGAATTCGGCGTAGCGGCTTTCTTCATACACCGGCACCAGCCACCAGATCGGCGTGCGCCCGGCCAGCCAGATTGCCGTGCGGTAGAACTCATCCAGCAGCAGATAGTGCTGGGTGGTGCCGCAATCGTCGGAGCTCAGTTGCGTGTCCCGTTCACCGAGCACAAAGCGCGTCGGTTCGATCAGAAAGAAGTGGGCTTCGGCGCCCATGGTCTGAGCCCAGGCTTCCAGCAGTTGGCACTTTTTGCGCAGCTCGGCCAGCTCGTTGTCATTCAGGTCCGGCGCGTGGCACACCCACACGTCCATATCGCTTTGATCCGCCTGGGCCAGCGTCCCCAGGCTGCCCATCAGGAACAGGCCGTGAATGGGCGTTGGCGGGTTGCCGCGACGCGCCTTGTAGGAGAACGAGCGGGTCAGGCGCTGGGCTTCAGCGAGGGCCTGGGCATCGGGTTCGAAATTCGACAGCCCGGCCGGCGTGCCACTGGATACATAGCCTGGCAGTAAAGGGTGATTGACGTGGAAAAACAGCGGCAACAGCGTCAGCACGCTTTGCTGGCGCGGCGTCAGCCCCTCGACCGCCCGGGCCATACGGCCCTCATTGAGGGCCATGAAACGCGCGCGCAATTGGGCAAGCACCTTGCGGTCGATGCCTTCGTCCAGGTCGGGGCGGATTTCATGGGTGCGGGTCATGTCGAACTCGGTGGCTCGCAGGGCCCGACGTGGGCGGCCGTGTAGGAGTTTACAGACAGTAGCGTAGGAGTTTTAGAGGGAAATAGAGGTTGGCGGCAGAATTTTGTGAGTTGCACGGCAACGCCCGCGGAATCCGCAGAGGGGCGGACTCCATGAGCGGGAACAGGTGTCAGGCGGCTTCTTTGGTCGAGGCGGTGGTCAGGATAGTCAGCAAGGTCTGGGCTTGCTCGGCGGCGTCCCGGCCAAGGCTGGTCAGATAGCCTCCGTCCGGTTGGTCGATAAGCCCCTTGGCGTGGAGGCGCTTGGCAGCGGCGACGGCAGCAGGCGCGGCGGTCTGATGGACTTTCAGACCTTCCTTGGTGCTGTCCAGGGGGAAGAGTACAAGGATTTCCAGTTCGGCAACCAACTCAGGGGTATACGACATAAGGACTCCAGACTTTCTAAAATTTATTAGAGACTAGCAGGCCATAAGGTGAACGCACTTTGCCGAACTGTCCAGCGTGTTGCAGCGCGGCTGGATTATTCCTTTTCAGGCGGCAGCTCGGGCAGTGCCCGCAACGCGGTTTCATACCATTGGGTATCAAAGGCGCGGTCCTTATCCAGCATCGCGTCGATCTCGAAGGCCAGCACGTGGGCCATGAGATTCAGGATCTCTTCTCGCTCATAACCTACCAGCGTCAGCTTGTTGAACGTGGCCTTGGCCGCCGGCGGGTTATCGCTTTCGATCTGGTTCTCGATGGCCTGGATCAGCGTGCTTTCGGTGAATTCTTCTTCGTCATTGTCGATGTCGGTCGGCTCGCTCATGGCAGGCTCCTGAAGGAAAGGGTGTCAGTCTAACGCCATTCAGGCCGTTGATGCTGCTGGTCAGGCCAAGCCTCGGCGTCTATAACGCTTGCAGCCAACCCCGCACACGGCCTGGAGGCTCTGCGATGCTCAAGCTTTACGGATTTTCGGTCAGTAACTACTACAACATGGTCAAGCTGGCGCTGATGGAGAAAGGGCTGCCTTTCGAAGAGGTGCCTTTTTATGCGGGACAAACGCCTGAAGCCCTGGCGGTGAGTCCGCGCGGCAAGGTGCCGGTGCTTGGCGTCAAGCAAGGCTTCATCAACGAAACCAGCGTCATCCTCGAATACATCGAGCAGACTCAGGAAGGGCCGGCGCTGCTGCCAGCCGACCCGTTCCAGCGTGCCCAGGTGCTGGCGTTGTGCCGTGAGATCGAGCTGTACATCGAATTGCCTGCGCGGGCGTGCTTCGCCGAAGCCTTTTTTGGCATGACGGTGCCGGAGGCGATCAAGGAAAAATCCCGAGCTGAATTGTTGCTTGGAGTCGGTACGTTAGGCCGGCACGGCCAGTTCGCGCCTTATGTGGCGGGGGAGCGCTTCACAATTGCCGATCTGTATTTCATGTACAGCTTGAATCTGGCCTGTGGTGTGGGCGAGAAGCTGTTCGGGCTGGACCTGCTGGCGCAGTTGCCGCAGGCGACGGCGTTGCTGGGGCGTTTGAACGAGATGCCCAATGCGCAAAAGGTCGAGGCGGACAGGCTGGCGGCGATGCCGGGATTCCTGGCGATGATTGCAGCCAGGAAATAGTCAAATGTGGGGGGCTTGCCCCAATGCCAGTCAGTTAGCGCCGATCCCCTGTGGGAGGGGGCTTGCCCCCGATAGCGGTGGGTCAACCAACATCAGTGTTTGCTGGGCCGACGTCATCGGGGGCAAGCCCCCTCCCACATTTTTTAGCGGCTGGCGAGCAGTGCCTGGCCGCGCACGACTGCGGCCTTCACCTGCGCCGGCGCAGTGCCGCCGATGTGATTACGCGCATTCACCGAACCTTCCAGCGTCAGCACGGCAAACACGTCCTGCTCGATCTGGTCGCTGAACTGGCGCAGCTCTTCCAGGCTCATTTCCGCCAGGTCCTTGCCGGTGTCCACGCCGTATTTCACGGCATGGCCGACGATTTCGTGACAGTCGCGGAAGGGCAGGCCACGACGCACCAGGTAGTCGGCCAGGTCGGTCGCGGTTGAGAAGCCGCGCAAGGCTGCTTCGCGCATGATCGCATGCCTGGGCTTGATCGCCGGAATCATGTCGGCAAACGCACGCAGTGAGTCGCGCAGGGTGTCGGCCGCGTCGAACAGCGGTTCCTTGTCTTCCTGGTTGTCCTTGTTGTAGGCCAGCGGCTGGCCTTTCATCAGGGTCAGCAGGCCCATCAGTGCGCCGAATACGCGGCCGCTCTTGCCACGTACCAGTTCGGGCACGTCGGGGTTTTTCTTTTGCGGCATGATCGAGCTGCCGGTGCAGAAACGGTCCGGCAGGTCGATGAACTGGAATTGCGCGCTGGTCCACAGCACCAGCTCTTCGGAAAACCGCGACAGGTGCATCATCGCGATGCTGGCGGCGGCGCAGAATTCGATGGCGAAATCACGGTCCGACACGCCGTCCAGGGAGTTGCCGCCCACGGCGTCGAAGCCCAGCAGTTGCGCGGTGTACTCGCGGTCGATCGGGTAGGTGGTGCCGGCCAGCGCGGCGCTGCCCAGCGGCATGCGGTTGGCGCGCTTGCGGCAGTCCACCAGGCGCTCGTAATCGCGGCTGAGCATTTCGAACCAGGCCAGCAGGTGGTGGCCGAAGGTCACGGGCTGGGCGGTTTGCAGGTGTGTGAAACCGGGCATGATGGTGTCCGATTCACGCTCGGCCTGTTCCAGCAAACCTTTCTGCAGGCGGGTGATTTCAGCCAGGATCAAGTCGATTTCGTCACGCAGCCACAGGCGGATATCGGTGGCCACCTGATCGTTACGGCTGCGACCGGTATGCAGCTTCTTGCCGGTCACACCGATGCGATCAGTCAGGCGGGCCTCGATGTTCATGTGCACGTCTTCCAGGTCGACGCGCCAGTCGAACGTGCCGGCTTCGATCTCGCCCCGGATGGTGGTCAGGCCATCGATGATGCTGTCGCGCTCGGCGTCGGTCAGCACGCCGACCTTGGCCAGCATGGTGGCGTGGGCGATGGAGCCCATGATGTCGTGGCGGTACAGGCGCTGGTCGAAGTTGACGGAGGCGGTGAAGCGCGCGACGAAGGCGTCGACGGGTTCACTGAAGCGGCCGCCCCAGGACTGGTTGGTCTTGTCGGTGCTCATGAATTCGCTCGTGATCTGCTTAAAAGAGGCGTGAAGGTGTACCGCCGATAATAACAGGGTTGTCCGCGGACGCGATGCTGTGGGTGGACGGCAATTTATTTGTACAAAGGATGGCTAAGTGCCTTGCCGCCGATCCGATCCGGGACGAGACTGGGAACAGGACCTTATTGAAACGATATTTGACGATTGAGCAATATCGTCCCACCGAGCGTCTACAGTTGGACTGAGAGTGTGTGAATGCACCAAAGTCGGGTCATGCGGTCAGAGCCCAGACTATCCATTGAAAACGGGGGTATTCGGATTGTGTATCAGCAAACCCTATGACAATGCGCGAAGTTGGCGGGTCTTGGGCGCTATTGAACAGGTCCGGGTAAATTTGGGTGCCACTCCAAGGGCACTTTTTGCCGCTTGCGCCAGTCTTAGCGTGGATCGCTGTGACGTCAGTCACCGCACCTGTCTACGCTATCCTTGTGCGAGACTCACGCAGGAATCCAGCGCTATATGAATGTCCTGATCGTTGATGACGAACCCCAAGCCCGCGAGCGACTGAGCCGTCTGGTCAGTGAAATCGAGGGTTATACAGTCCTTGAGCCGAGCGCCACCAGCGGCGAAGAGGCGTTGACGCTGATCGACAGCCTCAAGCCCGATGTGGTGTTGCTCGATATCGGCATGCCGCTCCTTGATGGCCTGCAAGTCGCCGCCCGCCTGAGCGAGCGCGAATCGCCACCGGCGGTGGTGCTGTGCGCGGCACAGGAAGAGTTTTCTGCACAGACGCTCGAAGACAGCGGTGTCAGTTTTCTCGTCAAGCCGGTGGCTGGCGACGCGTTGCTCAAGGCCTTGAAGAAGGCCGAGCGTCCCAGCCGCGCCCAGCTCGCCGCCCTGACCCAGCCTGCGGCCCAGAGTGGCAATGGCCCGCGCAGCCATATCAGCGCACGGACCCGCAAGGGTATCGAGCTGATTCCCCTGGGTGAGGTGGTCTATTTTATCGCCGACCATAAGTACGTGACCCTGCGTCACGAAGCAGGCGAAGTGTTGCTCGATGAGCCGCTCAAGGCCCTTGAGGATGAATTCGGCGACCGCTTCGTGCGCATCCATCGCAATGCGCTGGTGGCCCGCGAGCGAATCGAGCGCTTGCAACGCACGCCTTTGGGACACTTTCAGCTCTTTCTCAAAGGGCTCAACGGCGATGCCTTGATCGTCAGTCGGCGCCATGTCGCCGGCGTGCGCAAGATGATGCAGCAGCTTTAGCCCAGGGGCTGCGGCGAGTTCTGCAGTCCCTATCCCGGTGCGACGCGGCCAGGGAGGCCCCGCACTTGCTGATTCAAATCAAAGCGTATTTGCCTGAGCTGTTATTATCTGCCGTATCTATTCAGTACGGATTGATCCATGTCTTCTCGCGAAATCCGCATCGCCACCCGTAAAAGTGCCCTGGCCCTATGGCAGGCCGAATACGTCAAAGCACGTCTTGAACTGGCTCACCCTGGCCTCAAGGTGACCCTGGTGCCCATGGTCAGTCGCGGCGACAAGCTGCTGGACTCGCCGCTGTCGAAAATTGGCGGCAAGGGCCTGTTCGTCAAGGAGCTGGAAACCGCGCTGCTGGAAAATGAAGCAGACATCGCTGTGCATTCGATGAAAGACGTGCCCATGGACTTCCCGCAAGGGTTGGGTCTTTTTTGCATCTGCGAGCGTGAAGACCCACGCGACGCTTTTGTTTCCAACACTTACCCATCCCTGGATGCATTGCCCCTGGGCAGTATCGTGGGCACCTCGAGCCTGCGTCGCCAGGCCCAGTTGCTGACCCGTCGCCCCGACCTGCAGGTCCGCTTCCTGCGTGGCAACGTCAATACGCGCCTGGCCAAGCTGGATGCGGGCGAGTATGACGCGATCATCCTCGCCGCCGCCGGCCTGATTCGCCTGGGCTTCGAAGACCGTATCACCCGCGCGATCAGCGTTGAAGACAGCCTGCCCGCTGGCGGGCAGGGCGCGGTCGGCATCGAATGTCGTACCGCCGACAGCGAAATTCACGCATTGCTCAAGCCGCTTGATCACGCAGACACCGAAGTTCGCGTCACGGCCGAGCGTGCCCTGAACAAACACCTCAACGGCGGCTGTCAGGTGCCGATCGCCTGCTATGCCGTGCTCGAAGGTGAAAACCTGTGGTTGCGTGGCCTGGTAGGCGACCCGGACGGCGGCACGCTGCTGACCGCCGAGGTGCGCGGTCCACAAAGCGAGGCCACGGCGCTGGGCATTCAGGTCGCCGAGGAACTGTTGGACAAGGGCGCCGGCGCCATTCTGCAAAAGGTCTACGGCGAGGCCGGCCCGCAGTGACCCGATGGCGATTGCTGCTGACACGGCCTGCCGAAGAGTCGGCAGCCCTGGCGGTGACATTGGCCGATGCGGGCGTATTCAGCAGCGCGCTGCCGTTGCTGGAGATCAAAGCCTTACCGGTCACGCCGGAACAACAGGCTGTCTTTGCGGCGCTGCGGCGTTATTGCGCCGTGATCGTGGTGAGCAAACCGGCCGCGCGTCTTGCCTTGCAACAATTGACCGCGCCCTGGCCGCGACTGCCGTGGTTCAGTGTGGGGGCCGCCACTGCACAGATACTGGCCGATCAGGGGCTGGACGTGCACTATCCGCCAACCGGTGACGACAGCGAGGCCTTGCTTCAGTTAACGGCATTGCGCGAGGCTGTCGCAGTTTCCGGTGCCAGGGTGTTGATCCTGCGCGGCGAGGGCGGTCGGGAGTTGCTCGCGCAGCGTTTGCGCGAGCGAGGTGTTAGTGTCGACTATCTGGAGTTGTATCGCCGTTTTCTTCCGGCCTACGACACGGGAGCACTGACGCAACGCATCCAGTTGGAACGCTTGAACGGCCTGGTGGTCAGCAGTGGGCAAGGTTTTCTACACTTGCAGGCCCTGGCCGGCCCCGATTGGCCCGAGGTGGCGCAGCTGCCGTTGTTTGTGCCCAGTGCGCGTGTCTACGAGATGGCGCGGGCCGCTGGCGCAGAAAAAGTTGTGGACTGTCGCGGCGCGAGTGCCGCGGCTTTGTTAGTGGCGTTAGGGAGCAATCCCGTTCCCACTCTCTGATACGCAAAGGACGGATACGTGAGCGAAACAGCCTTGCCTAAAGATGAAGCTCAGCCCGCGCTCGATGCGCCGGTCGCCGCGCCACGCCGTGGCAATGGCCTCGCAGTCGTCGCTTTGCTGCTTGGCGTCGCAGGCGTTGCCGCCGGCGGCTGGGGGATCTGGCAGGTCCGTGCCCTGCAAGCCAGCAGCCAGCAGCAACTGGGCCAGGTACAGACCCTGGATGAACAATCCCAGGGCCTCAAGCAGAGCCAGCAACAGTTGGCGGCGCGCCTGGCCCAGTTGCCCGGTGCGGACGAGCTGGAGGAGCGTCGACGCCTGGTCGCCCAGTTGCAGGGTGATCAGCAGCGCCTGAACCAGCGCCTGGAAACCGTCCTGGGCGCCAGCCGCAAGGATTGGCGCCTGGCTGAGGCCGAGCATCTGATTCGTCTGGCCAGCTTGCGTCTGTCGGCTCTGCAGGACATCAACAGTGCCCAGTCGCTGGTCCAGGGTGCCGACGAGATTCTTCGTGAGCAGAGCGACCCAGGCGCGTTCGCCGCGCGCGAACAGTTGGCCAAGAGCCTGGCGGCATTGCGCAGCACCGAACAGCCGGACCGCACCGGGTTGTACCTGCAACTGGCGGCGCTGCGCGACCAGGTGGTGCAACTGGCGGCGATCGCCCCGGAGTATCAACTTACGGAGCCCGCTTCCGAAGGCCGCCCGACCAGCGATACGGGTAACCAGTTGAACCAATGGTGGGAACAGATATCCCGTTATTTCCGTATCGACTTCAACCCGGATGACAATATTCGCCCGCTGCTGGCGGGCCAGGGCTTGAATCAGGTGCGCCTGGCCTTGAGCCTGGCGCTGGAGCAGGCACAGTGGGCGGCGCTCAACGGCGAGTCGGCGGTGTATAGCCGTTCGCTGGGCGAAGCGCGTAGCGTGTTGCAGGATAACTTCAACCAGGACAACCCGCAGAGCAAGGCGATGCTGGCGCGTATCGCCGAGCTTGAGCCCAAGGCCGTTTCGGTGGTGACACCTGACCTGGCTGCGAGCCTCGCGGCCGTGCAGGCGTACCTCGAGCGCCGCCATCTGTCTGCCGACGAAGCCAAGGCTTCGGCTGCCAAGCCTGCGACCCAGGAGTAGAACCGATGAAGCGTTTCTATGTGATCCTGGTGCTGGCAATTGCGATCGCCCTGGCGCTGGCGGTGGGCATTTCGAAACACACCGGCTACGTGCTGATTACCTATCCGCATCTGCTGCATTACGAGTCGAGCTTGTGGGCCACCCTGGTGGCGGTGTTTGCCATAGGCCTGGCGATCTATCTGATTCGGGTCCTGTTAGGCCTGGTCAGCGTTTCCGGCGGCGTGGTCAACCCGTGGTCGCGGCGCAATCGCAGCCGTCGTGTGCAGATTGCGATCGAGCAAGGCCAGATGGACCTTGCCGAAGGCCGCTGGGCCAGCGCCGAACGCCACCTGCACCGCGCTGCGGAAGCCGAGCGCCAGCCACTGCTGTACTACCTGGGTGCGGCACGTGCGGCCAACGAGCTGGGACGTTACGAGGAATCGGATGCCTTGCTCGAGCGCGCTCTGGCCCGCCAGCCCCAGGCGGAACTGGCCGTTGCCTTGAGCCATGCGCAACTGCAGATGGATCGTGGCGATACTGAAGGCGCCCTGACCACCCTGCAGGCGATGCATGAGCGCCATCCTCACAACGCCCAGGTCCTGCGACAGTTGCAGCGATTGCACCAGCAGCGTGGCGATTGGTCGTCGGTGATTCGCCTGTTGCCTGAACTGCGTAAGGACAAGGTGTTGCCGGCCAGCGAACTGGCTGAATTGGAGCGCCGCGCCTGGGGAGAAAACCTCAGCCTGGCCGCCCAACGTGAGGAGCAGAGCGAAGCCGGCTTGCAGTCTCTTGACCGCGCCTGGGAACAACTGACCTCAGCCCAGCGCCAGGAGCCACAGCTGGTGTTGGCTTATGCTGACCAACTGCGTCGACTGGGCGCTGATGCCAGGGCCGAGGAAGCACTGCGCGGTGCGATCAAGCGCAGTTATGACAGTCACCTTATTCGGCTCTATGGTCTGCTGCGCGGCAGCGACCCGGCCCGTCAGTTGAAATTTGCCGAAGGTTGGCTGAAGGAGCATCCAGGCGATGCCAGCCTGTTACTGACGCTGGGCCGTCTCTGCCTGCAGAACAGCCTGTGGGGAAAGGCACGGGATTATCTGGAAAGCAGCCTGCAGGTGCAGCGCAACCCCGAAGCCTGTGCCGAATTGGCCCGTTTGCTGGCTCAATTGGGTGATACCGAGCGCAGCAACCAGCTGTTTCAGGAAGGCCTGGGGTTACTCGACAATCGCCTGCTGGCCTCACCGTTGCCAGCGCCGGTGCGAGCTTGAAGTAGGAAAGGGCGAATGGATTGGCTCAGACGGATCTGCAGGCCAATCCTCTAACCCTTTGTAAATGCTCGGCTTAAATGGCCCTGTAATCAATTCTTACGTGTTGTAGGCAGATTTCTCCCGCGTACTGGTGGGATTTCCCTGTGTTTCTGCGGAATTGTCCGCTCCAAGGCGTATTGAAAGGGGTCGGGCCTTTCCTCTACCGTAGCGACCTATCTCTTGCGGTGCGGATAAACAATGTCTTTGGCCCCCTTACGCTCCTTGTTTCTCCTGGCGTTCATGGCCGGTGCGCTGACGTTGGGCGTGTCTTTCTATCTGGAATACGGTGCGCTGTTACAGCCATGTTTTTTGTGCCAGGTACAACGGTTGTTTCTCGCCGCCTTTGTACTGATCAACCTGATCGCCGCCCTGCATAACCCCGGCCGCACCGGTGTGTGCCTGTATGGGCTGGCGAGCATGGGGTGCGCGTTATTTGGCGCCGTTACCGCCGGGCGCCAGGTGCTGCTGCAGAACACGCCGTCAGATCAGATGCCCACCTGCTGGCCAACCCTTGATTACATGATTGAGCACCTGTCGTTCTGGCAGGCTGCCCGGTCAGTCTTCAAGGGCACTGTCGACTGCGTCGAAATCAATTGGACGCTGTTTGACCTCAGCCTTCCAGAGTGGAGCCTGCTGTTTTTCCTGGCGATGCTGATTCTGTGGAGCACACTGCTTTGTCGGTTGTTGCCTGGCCGGCATCGCGTATCGCAAAGCGAGGACAATTCGGTTCATGTGGTAGGACGGGATTAAACGCTTGTATGAACTTTCTCTCCTGCGTACCTTGAAGCCATAGTGATGCGGGCATAATCTGGCCCGCACGCGTTACCGAAACCGCTTGTCAGGCGCGACCTCGTCCGATTGCCGCTTCAACCCTGAAGCATTGCGCGGGCATGGGGCAGCAGCGTCCCCTATAGGGAAGAGAGATCATCATGTTGGAACGTTGCAAGAATGCTCGCGAACGCTGGGGTGGCGTGCACACACTGATCGACAAATGGTTGGATGCACGTCGCAAATTGGTTCTGGCGTTTGATGAGTTGGGTGCCGAGCCTGGAGCGCTGGCTGAGAAGCGTGAGCCGTTGCAGGATTTCTGCGTTGTATTGGTGGATTACGTTTCTGCGGGCCACCTGAGTATTTACACTCAGCTCACCAAGGAGGCGGAAGCCTTCGAGGACAAACGGGGTCTTGAGTTCGCTGAGACCCTTTACCCGCGTATTGATGTGATTACCGGGAAGCTGCTGGCTTTTAACGATCTGTGCGATGAAGGCAAGTGTGTTGCGGAAAAATTCAAAGAGCTGGGTGGTCTGTTGCATGAGCGTTTCGAGCTTGAAGATTGCCTGATCGAAGTACTGCATAACGCCCACAAGGAAGAGCCTGCTATTCAGGTCTGATCGGGGCGATGAGATAGAGAACGGTGCGCTTGGCGCACCGTTTTTTTATGCGTCAGTGACGAGTCCCGAGTAACTCGATTTCAAAGACCAAGGGCGTATAGGGCGGTATTAATTCGCCTGCGCCGTCCGCGCCATAGGCTTGGGCCGAAGGTATGACCAGGCGCCATTTCGCGCCTGTCGGCATCTGCTGCAATGCGCTGCTCCAGCCACTGATTACGCTGTCCAGGCGAAACCACTGTGGTTGTGCGCTCTGGTCGAACACGCTTCCATCGGGCAATCGACCCACATATTTCACCTGCACCTCATCAGTCGCCGACGGCTTGGTGCCGGTGCCCGGCGTCAACTCGGTGAGCAGGATGCCGTCCGCCAATTCACGCACGCCCTTTGCAGACTTTTCCTTGAGCAGGAATTGCTGTTCGGCGCCGAGTGCTTTTTCGCTCTGCGGCGCCGGGTTGTCGGTGGCGTTCTGTGCTTCATGCAGTGCAAGAATCTGTTCGATGCGTGCGTTGTCCAGTGCCAATGGTTTGCCCTGGTAGGCTTGTTTGAGTCCGTCGATCAGGGCCTGGATTTGCAAGTCGGGGACCTCCTGGCGCAAGCGTTCACCGAGGCTGGCGCCCAGGCTGTAGGCGAGATCATGCGGGTCTTGGGCAGCGGTTTTTGGCGGCGATTGCCCGTTTGCATTGGCGCTGGAAATCGCCAGGGCAAGGACTAAGAAAAGGTAACGCGACATGGGTGTTCTCCCGCCTGAAGTGCGACGGATTATGCCAGCGTAAATGGCTGAGCAGTGGCGCGCTTTTCTGTTATATCGATAAGAATTTTCGCACGTTGCAACGCAACGCAAACGATACTGTCAACATGCCCTAGCGGCGGTAAGAGCAGAGGGCTAGTATGAGCCGCACCCACGTCAGCCAGGAGGTAAACCATGTCGGCCAAACAGAAGCCTGTAAATACCCCGTTGCACTTACTCCAACAATTGTCGGGCAGCCTGCTCGAACATCTGGAAAGCGCTTGTTCCCAGGCCTTGGCCGATGCAGAAAAACTGCTCGCCAAACTGGAAAAACAACGCGGTAAAGCGCAAGAAAAGCTGCACAAATCCCGCACTAAATTGCAAGACGCCGCCACTGCCGGCAAAGCCAAGGCACAAGCCAAGGCCAAAGACGCTGTTAAAGAACTTGAGGAGCTGCTGGACGCCCTCAAGGACCGCCAAGCCGAAACCCGCAGCTACATTTCCCAACTCAAAAAAGACGCTCAGGAAAGCCTGAAACTGGCCCAAGGCGTTGGTCGTGTGAAGGAAGCTGTAGCCAAGGCGCTGGGTGCTCGTACTCCGGCAAAAGCTGTCGCAGCCAGCGCGGCCAAGAAGCCAGCGAGCAAGGCTGTTGCAGCGAAGGCGCCGGCCAAAACTGCCGCTGCAAAACCAGCCGCCAAGCCAGCTGCTAAAACCGCTGCTGCAAAACCGGCCGCCAAGCCAGCCGCTAAAACTGCTGCTGCGAAACCAGCCGCCAAGCCAGCCGCTAAAACTGCTGCTGCGAAACCAGCCGCCAAGCCAGCCGCTAAAACTGCTGCTGCGAAACCAGCCGCCAAGCCAGCCGCTAAAACTGCCGCTGCGAAACCAGCCGCCAAGCCAGCCGCTAAAACTGCTGCTGCAAAACCGGCCGCCAAGTCAGCCGCTAAAACCGCTGCTGCAAAACCAGCCGTCAAGCCAGCTGCCAAAACCGCTGCTGCAAAACCAGCCGCGAAGCCAGTTGCTAAAACCGCGGCTGCAAAACCGGCCGCCAAGCCAGCCGCTAAAACCGCTGCTGCGAAACCAGCCGCCAAGCCAGTTGCTAAAACTGCTGCTGCAAAGCCGGCCGCCAAGCCAGTTGCTAAAACCACTGCTGCGAAACCAGCCGCCAAGCCAGCTGCAAAACCGGCCGCAAAACCCGCTGCCAAGCCTGCTGCGGCAAAGCCAGCACCTGCAAAGCCAGCAACTCCCGCAGCAACTGCCGCTACCCCGGCCGCGTCCTCCGCTCCAACCGCATCCGTCAGCAGCACTGCTGCACCGGCAGCGCCAAGCGTCACCCCAACCAGCGCTTCCTAAGCGCGGGTGACCACGACGCGCAGCTGCTGCAGCGCGTTGTGGTCAAGGTTGGCGGCGTCTGTCGCCAGGCCTTCAAGCCATTCATATCGACCTGTCACCTCGTTGGTCGGCCATGTCTGCGCCAGCGCTTCCAGGCGCGTCAGCAAGGCTCGCTCGGCCTCCAGCTCCAAGGCCTTGACCTGTT
Organism: Pseudomonas orientalis; assembly: GCF_001439815.1. GTDB lineage: Bacteria > Pseudomonadota > Gammaproteobacteria > Pseudomonadales > Pseudomonadaceae > Aquipseudomonas > Aquipseudomonas orientalis. The sequence goes on from NZ_JYLM01000004.1 coordinate 108,251, forward strand.
CTCGCAACTCGGCCAATTGCGCATCCTGCTGTGCCATCGCCCGCCATTGCATACGCACCTCTCGCAAGGGTTCGACGACGCGCATTCGCCACGGCCGCGCAAGCTGTTGCAGCGCCGCAATGCGCTCGGGCAGTTGCGCCACACCCCGTTGTTCCAGCCACGCACCGCACAGCAGCAGGCATACATCCGCGCCCTGCTCCTGCAACCGCAGGCACGCAGCCTCCACACCGGGGCGGGCATAAGTCGAGAGGGCAAAGCTCCACAGGTCAGCGCACATATTCACACCCAAGCCAGCGGTCAACGAAGCTGGTAGACTCCGCCGCCATTATGATCCGACTTCAAAGCCTAACATTACAGCGTGGCCCGCAACGTCTTCTTGAAGATGCCGAGCTGACCCTGCACGCCGGTCACAAAGCCGGCCTGATCGGTGCCAATGGCGCCGGCAAATCCACGTTGTTTGCCCTGTTGCTGGGTGAGCTGACCCCGGATTCCGGGGACTGCCTGCTGCCGGCCGACTGGCGCATCGCCCATATGCGCCAGGAGATCGACACCCTGGACCGCATTGCGATCGACTACGTGCTCGATGGCGACCTGCGCCTGCGCCAGGTACAACACGACCTCGCCGCAGCGGAAACGGCCCAGGACGGTGCCGCCCAGGCCCGCCTGCATGCGGAGCTGGACAGCGCCGACGGCTACACCGCCGACGCCCGCGCCCGCAAGATGCTTGCCGGCCTGGGGTTTACCAATGAACAGATGGATCGCCCGGTCGCCGACTTCTCCGGCGGCTGGCGCATGCGTCTGAACCTGGCCCAGGCGCTGATGTGTCCCTCGGACCTGTTGCTGCTCGACGAACCGACCAACCACTTGGACCTCGATGCGATCCTGTGGCTGGAAGACTTCCTCAAGAACTACCAGGGCACCTTGTTGCTGATTTCCCACGACCGGGATTTCCTCGACGCCGTGGTCGACAATATCGCCCATGTCGAACAGAAGAAAATCACGCTCTATCGTGGCGGCTATACCGCCTTCGAGCGCGCCCGTGCCGAGCGTCTGGCCCAGCAGCAACAGGCTTTCGAGAAACAGCAAGCGCAACGTGCGCACATGGAAAGCTACATCGCCCGGTTCAAGGCCCAGGCCACCAAGGCCCGTCAGGCCCAGAGCCGGATCAAGGCCCTGGAGCGCATGGAAGAGTTGTCTGCGGCCCACGTCGATTCGCCGTTCGACTTCGTGTTCCGTGAGTCGGTGAAAATCTCCAGTCCGTTGCTCGATCTGTCGGATGCGCGCCTGGGTTATGGCGACAAGACCATCCTGGAGAAGGTCAAGCTGCAGCTCATACCCGGCGCGCGTATTGGTTTGCTGGGGCCTAACGGCGCGGGCAAGTCGACGCTGATCAAGAACCTGTCGGGCGAGCTCGAGCCATTGGCCGGTCACCTGACCCGTGGCGAGAACACGGTGGTGGGTTACTTCGCCCAGCATCAGTTGGACTCGCTGGATTCCAAGGCGAGCCCGCTGTTGCACCTGCAACGCCTGGCGCCGACCGAGCGCGAACAGACCTTGCGCGATTTCCTTGGAGGCTTCGATTTTCGTGGCGCGCGCATCGACGAGCCGGTGCTGAATTTCTCCGGCGGCGAAAAGGCCCGCCTGGCCCTGGCGCTGATCGCCTGGGACCGCCCGAACCTGCTGCTGCTCGACGAACCGACCAACCACCTGGACCTGGAAATGCGCCTGGCGCTGACCATGGCCCTGCAGGAGTTCAGTGGCGCGGTACTGGTGGTGTCCCACGATCGCCACCTGCTCAAGAGCACCACCGACAACTTCCTGCTGGTGGCCGACGGCAAGGTCGAAGAGTTCGACGGCGACCTCGACGACTACGCACGCTGGCTGACCGATTACCGACTGCGCAATGCGCCGGCCAGCAACACCCCTGTCAACCCGGACAAGACCGACAAAAAAGCCCAGCGTCAGGCCGCCGCCGCACTGCGTCAGCAGTTGGCGCCGCACAAGCGCGAAGCCGACAAGCTGGAGGCCGAACTGAGCAAGGTGCACGAGCGCCTGGCCAGGATCGAAACCAGCCTGGGCGACAGCGCCGTGTATGAGGCTGCGCGCAAGGATGAGCTGCGTGACTTGCTGGCCGAACAGGCCAGGCTCAAGGTGCGCGAAGGGCAATTGGAGGAATCCTGGATGGAAGCCCTCGAACTGCTTGAAACTCTGCAGGCGCAGCTCGAGGCGCTGTCCTGATGGAAGCGTTGCAACTGCCCTTGCCGGCGCAGTGGATCGAACCTGTGTGGATCGGCGTGCAAATCCTGCTGATCCTGCTGGCCGGCTACCTTGCCCAGCGGTTTGTCGCCAAAGGCTTGACCCGCCTGGGTGAGCGCTATCCGTTCCCGCCGCAGTTGCTGATGCCGCTGCGCGGTGGCCTGCGCTGGCTGATCATGGGCAGCGCGCTGATCTTCGTGTTGGGCCGCCTGGGTGTCTCCGCCACGGTGCTGTGGACGGCGCTGTCAGGGTTTGTGGCCGTGGCGGCGGTGGCATTCTTCGCCATGTGGTCGGTGCTGTCCAATTTGCTGTGCGCCATTTTGATCTTCACTGTGGGGCCATTCCGCCTAGGCGATATCGTCGAACTGGTGGATACCGTCGACAAGCCCGGTGTGAAAGGACGCGTGGTGGCAATCAATCTGCTCTATACCACGCTGATCGAGGTGCAGGAGGCCGGCACTGACAGCGCGATGGTGCAAGTGCCCAACAGTCTGTTCTTCCAGCGCTCGGTGCGGCGTTGGCCCGGTACGCACGTATTCCCTGGCGACCGCTAGAATCACATCCTGTAAAAATTTATAGCCAGCCCTTGGTCGGCGGCGTTAGCTTAAGGCACAACCGCAAACTCCCTTTTGAGGTGTGCTATGGCACTCGACACGTGGCTGGCTTTTTTCCTGGCCAGTTGGATCATCTCCCTTTCCCCCGGCGCAGGCGCCATCGCCTCGATGTCCAGCGGCCTGCAGTACGGTTTTGTACGCGGTTACTGGAACGCCATCGGCCTGCAACTGGGCCTGGCGATGCAGATTGCCGTGGTGGCGGGCGGCCTGGGTGCGATTCTGGCGACGTCATCGACCGCGTTCTATGCGATCAAATGGTTTGGGGTGGCGTACCTGGTGTACCTGGCCATCAAGCAATGGCGCGCCTTGCCCATGGACATGACCGATGATGCGGCGGTCCGTCCGATCGGCAAGCCGATGGCGATGATGTTTCGCGGTTTCCTGGTCAACGCCAGCAACCCCAAGGCATTGGTGTTCATGCTCGCGGTATTGCCGCAGTTCGTAAATCCGCAGGCGCCGTTGGCGATTCAGTACCTGATCATTGGTGCGACGATGATCAGCGTCGACATGATCGTGATGGCCGGTTACACGGGGCTGGCCTCGAAAGTCCTGCGCCTGCTGCGCTCGCCCAAGCAGCAGAAGCGCGTAAACCGCACCTTCGCAGGGCTGTTCGTCGGCGCCGCCGGTTTCCTCGCCAGCTTGCATCGCGCCACGGCGTAATTGACGAAACCGAATCAAAATGTGGGAGGGGCGGTGCGACGATTCGACTTGCCCCCGATGGCAGGGTATCAGTCAGCTCATCTCTAGCTGAACGACCGCCATCGGGGGCAAGCCCCCTCCCACATTGGTTTTGTGGCGTGACGAAATAACACCTTGAGTCAAATCCGTTAAAGCTCAACAATAGTGTTACTTCGTATTTCCACTTGAGATTCATTCATGACTGCCCCTTTCCGCTTTCTTGCCTGGCTGCTGTTGCCGGCGCTGATGTCGTGCAGCTTCAATCTGTTGGCCGCGACCGCCGAAGGCGCCCCGCAGGCTCTGCATTTGCTGGATTACATCGGTGCCGACTACCCGCCGACGGTAGAGGCGGGCAAGGTGGTGGACGACTCGGAATACCGCGAGCAGGTGGAGTTTCTTGGCGTGCTACAGGGCCTGGTGGCTGATCTGCCGGATAAACCCGAACGCGCCGAGTTGATAAAAGGCGTCGATGAGTTGCTGGCGGCAGTCACCGCCCATGCAGATGGCGCAACCGTGGCCCATCAGGCGCGTCAGCTGGGCGCCAAGCTGGCCGTGGCGTATGAAGTCAGCCAAGCCCCGGCCATCACACCGGATCCGGCACGCGGCGCGCCGCTCTACGCCCAGCACTGTTCGGTGTGCCACGGGACTGCCGGCGCCGGTGATGGCCCGGCCAGCGTGGGCATGACACCGCCGCCCGCCAACCTGCGCGATGCCACGCGCCTGGACCGCCTGAGTCTGTATGCGATCTACAATACCCTGGGCCTGGGTGTCGAAGGCACCGACATGCCGTCCTTTGCCGATCAGTTGGATGACCGTCAGCGCTGGGATCTCGCCACCTACATCGCAGGTTTCACCGCGGACCCGGCTGCGGCCAGGAGCGAGCAGCCCTTCAACCTCGCCGACCTGGCGCGCCAGACGCCCAACGAAGTGCTGGCCGCCGACGGCCCAGCGGCCACGGCAACCTTCCGCGCCCAGCGTGCACAACCGCCGCAGGTCAAGCGCGGCCCGGCGCAGTTACTCGATTACACCGCCGCCACCCTGGACAAAAGCCTGGCCGCGTTCCGTAACGGCGACCACGAACAAGCCTACGACCTGTCGGTAGCCGCTTATCTGGAAGGCTTCGAGCTGGTGGAAAGCTCGCTCGATAACGTCGACGCCAACGTGCGCAAGGACACCGAGAAGGCGTTGATGGCCTATCGGCAGTCATTGCAGGACGGCCTGCCGATCGAGCAAGTGCAACAGCGCCTGGACGCGGCCAAGGGCAAGCTCGGCGAGTCGGCTGGCTTGCTCGGCGGCGACGGCCTGAGTTGGTCGTTGAGCTACATCTCCGGCTTGCTGATCCTGCTGCGCGAAGGCCTGGAAGCGATCCTGGTGCTCGCCGCGATCCTGGCTTTCCTGCGTAACACCGGCCAGCAATCGGCGGTGCGCAGCGTCAACGTCGGCTGGGGCCTGGCGCTGTTGGCCGGCTTGGCCACCTGGGCGCTGGCGGCGTATGTGATTGATGTCAGCGGCGCCCAGCGTGAATTGCTGGAAGGCTGCACGGCGCTGTTTGCCAGCGTGATGGTGCTGTGGCTGGGCGTATGGATGCACGACCGACGCCACGCGGCGGCCTGGCAGGACTACATCAAGAGCAGCCTGGTGGGCGGCGGCGGACGCTTTGGTTTTGCGCTGCTGGCCTTCTTCTCGGTGTACCGCGAACTGTTCGAAGTGATCCTGTTCTACGAAACCCTGTGGCTGCAAGCCGGCCCTGCCGGACACGACGCGGTGCTGGCGGGTGGAGCCACCGCCCTGGTGCTGCTGGTGGGCCTGGCCTGGGTGATTCTGCGCGGTTCGGCGAAGTTGCCGCTGGCGCTGTTCTTTGGCATCAACGCCGCGCTGTTGTGTGCGCTGTCGGTGGTGTTCGCCGGGCATGGCGTCAAGGCGCTGCAAGAGGCGGGCATCTTCGGTACCCGACCGGTGGCATTTTTTGACTTTGACTGGCTGGGCATTCACGCCGATGCGTATTCGTTGAGCGCGCAGGCCGTGGCGATCCTGGCGATCGTGGTGCTGTATGGCCGCAGTCGCCTGGCTGAGAAACAAAGGGCGGCGGCGTAGGTATGCGGGTCTGGATCGACGCGGACGCTTGCCCAAGGGCGGCCAAGGATCAGGTGGTCAAATTCGCCCTCAAGCGCCAGTTCGAGGTGGTGCTGGTGGCCGGCCAGAGCCAGGTCAAACCGAGCTTTGCCTGCGTGAAACTGATCGTGGTGCCCAGCGGTCCCGATGCCGCGGATGACTATCTGGTGGAGCACGCCATGCCCGGCGAGCTGGTGATCTGCAGCGATGTGCCCCTGGCCGACCGCCTGGTCAAGAAGGGCGTCACGGCCCTCGACCCGCGCGGCAAGGAATTCAGCCCGGCGAACATGAGTGAGCGGCTAGCGGTACGTAACCTGTTCACCGATTTGCGCGAGCAGGGCCAGATGGGCGGCGGACCGCCGCCCCATGGTGAAAAAGACAAGCAGGCGTTTGCCAACGCGCTGGACCGCCTGCTTACCCGTTTGATGAAACCTTTGTAGGAGCGAGCTTGCTCGCGAAGAGCGTCAACGATAATGCGGGCACTCTGGATGAACGCGGCGCTCTCAGGTTCTTCGCGAGCAAGCTCGCTCCTACAAAAACAAGCTCGCTCCTACAGGAAGCGGGTGTCAGTCGTTCTCGTGGGTCAATTCCAGCACGCGATCCACCAGCTTGTTAATGCCCGACGCCACCTCACTGATGTTCTTGCCCAGCATATACGCCGGCGTGCTCACTAACTTGCGCGCGGTGTCCTCGACGATATCTTCTACCGTGCATTCCTGATGAGTGGCGCCCATTTTATCCAGGGCGGCTGCGGTGTCGGCATCGTTGCCGATGGTGCAGGTCACGCCCGGGCCGTAGATTTTCGCGGCCAGGGCAGGGGAAATGCAGATCAGCCCCACAGGCTTGCCGGCTTCGGCGAAGGCTTCGGCCAGCTCCAGGACCTGTGGGTTGACGCTGCAGCCGGCGCCTTGCACGGCGAAATTCGACAGGTTCTTCGCCGCACCAAACCCGCCCGGCACAATCAGCGCATCGAAGTCAGCAGCGTTGGCCTCGCGGATATCCTTGACCGCGCCTCGGGCGATGCGCGCCGACTCCACCAATACATTGCGTGATTCGGGCATTTCTTCGCCGGTGAGGTGGTTGATCACATGCAATTGCGCAATATCCGGCGCAAAACATTCAACCTGAGCGCCGCGCTGGTCCAGGCGCAGCAGGGTGATCACGCTTTCCTGGATTTCTGCACCGTCGTACACGCCACAGCCGGAAAGGATCACTGCAATCTTTTTGCTCATGGGCATTTCTCCTGATTCATGGCGTTAAATGTCTACTAATTTGTAACCTGTTGCCAATGGGAACTCACGCCACTGCACCTAATCTTGCTGTAACAAAAAAAGACCGGACTGGCCCATGGACTTCGTGCCTTACGCGGTACCGTTTTTCGTTGCGTTGATCGTGGTTGAGCTGCTGGCCGACCGCTGGCGCGGTGCGCGCAACTATCGAGTGGCCGACGCTATCAACAGCCTCAGCACCGGCGTGCTGTCGACCTCACCACCGCGCTGCGTCAGACCAGCACCGGCTTCTTGCTGAGCTGGATCTTCTACCTGCCGCTGGCCGTGCTCGGTGTACCGTTGGTGGTGTTCATCAGCGTGGCGTCGGTCAACCTGCTGTATCAATTCTGGGTGCATACACGTCACATCCCCAAGCTCGGCTGGTTCGAATGGTTCTTCGTTACCCCCACCAATCATCGTGCCCACCACGCACAGAACGCTCTCTACATGGATCGCAACTATGGCGGGGTGTTCATTTTTTGGGATCGGCTGTTCGGCACGTTCGAGGAGGAAGATGACAACGAGCCGGTGATCTTCGGTGTGACCACGCCCCTGGCCAGTTGGAATCCGCTGTGGGCGAACCTGCAGTTTTATGCGCAGTTGTGGAGCGATGCCCGCCTTACTGAAAACCGCTGGGACAAGCTGCGCATCTGGTTCATGCGCACCGGCTGGCGCCCCGCAGACGTCAAAGCCAAGTATCCGCTGGCCAAGCCGGACCTGGCTCTGTTCCGCAAATTCGACGTGCCGCTGGATACGCGCCAACAGGTCTACGTTGCGCTGCAATTTTCCCTTTATGTGGGGTTTGGCAGCTATCTGATGAATGTCGGCGAAGGCCTGCCCATGGCGGCGCTCGTCCTGGGCTGGGCAGCGATGGCGGTAGGGCTGTTCACGTTGGGGGTCGCGCTGGAGAATCGCCCGTGGGCGCTGAAGGCCGAGTGGGTGCGCCTGGGGCTGAATGTGCCGTTGGCAGGGCTGGCCCCGTGGGTCGGGCTGTGGCCCGCCGGCTACCTGGGCTGGCTGGGCCTGGCGAGCTACAGTGTGCTCAGCGTGATCGGCCTGTACTGCTGCAGGGGCCGGCTTACGCGTCTGGCGTCTTAGGCGTTTCGACCGGGTCGTGTTCGGCAGCGCGCCGAGCCTTGGCCTCGGCACATGCCTCGCGGGCGATACGCGCATTCTTGAAGCGGCGCCGCAGCCATAGGCCAACACCCAGCACCAGCAAGGCGCCCAGCACCCACAGCTCGTATTTCTTGACGCTGCCGAGCATGCCTTCGAGCACTGCGCCGAAATGATAGGCCGCAGCTCCCAGCGCCGCCGCCCATATCGCCGCACCGATACCGTTAAGGATCAGATAACGCAGGGGCGGGTAGCCGGACAGGCCAATCGCCACTGGCATCACCGTGCGCAAACCGTAGACGAAACGAAAGCTCAACACCCAGATATCCGGATGCTTGCGGATATGTTCCAGCGCCTTGTCGCCCATCAATTGCCAGCGCGGTTTGCGCGCCAGCAACTTGCGGCCGTGCTTGCGCCCCATGTAGTACCAGAGCTGGTCGCCGGCGTAGCTGCCGAAGAAGGCAACGACCACCACCAGGTTGATATCCATGTATCCACGAAACGCCAGGAAGCCTGCGAGTACAAGGATGGTCTCGCCTTCGAAGAACGTGCCGAGGAAAAGGGCAAAGTAGCCGAAGTCATGCAGAAATTGTTGAAGCATGGTCTAGGGTGCTGGCGAAATGAACGCGCAGCCTACGCCTTCAGGAAGATTCATGAAAGTATCGAGATGTGTCACGAAGTGAACAATTCCCATGTCGATGCCGAATGCGACTACAGGTCGCATCGATAAGCACAACTGTCATTCGTTCGTCATAATGGCCGCTTATAACTGCACCGCTCGCCCGTAAACGCGGGCTCAGGAGTCTGTCGTGAGCTTTACCCCCGCCAACCGGCTATTCCCCGCCACGCGTCTGCGCCGCAACCGCAGTGATGATTTTTCGCGCCGTCTGGTACGTGAAAATGTACTGACGACGAATGATCTGATTCTGCCGGTATTCGTGCTGGACGGTGAAAATCGCCGGGAAGCGGTGGCATCGATGCCGGGGGTGGAGCGCTTGAGCATCGATCTGTTGCTGGAAGAAGCCGCTCAATGGGTGGAACTGGGCATTCCGGCGCTGGCGCTGTTCCCGGTAACGCCCGCTGAGCTCAAGTCCCTTGACGCTGCCCAAGCCTGGAACCCGCAAGGGATCGCCCAGCGCGCCACCCGCGCCCTGCGTGAGCGTTTCCCGCAGCTTGGGGTGATCACCGACGTGGCCCTGGACCCGTTCACCACCCACGGCCAGGATGGCATCCTCGACCCGTCGGGCTATGTCGAGAACGACATCACCGTCGATGCACTGGTCAGGCAGGCCTTGTCCCATGCGGCGGCAGGCGCCCAGGTGGTGGCGCCGTCGGACATGATGGACGGCCGCATCCAGGCGATTCGCGAAGCCCTCGAGTTGGCCGGTCACGTCAATGTGCGGATCATGGCCTACTCGGCCAAGTACGCCAGCGCCTATTACGGTCCCTTCCGCGATGCGGTGGGTTCGGCCCTGAACCTGGGCAAGGCCGACAAGGCTTCGTACCAGATGGACCCGGCCAACAGCCATGAAGCCCTGCACGAAGTCGCGGCCGACCTGGCCGAGGGCGCCGACATGGTCATGGTCAAGCCGGGGATGCCTTACCTGGACATCCTGTACCGGGTCAAAGAGGAATTCAAAGTGCCGACCTTTGTCTATCAGGTCAGCGGTGAATACGCCATGCACATGGCCGCAATCCAGAATGGTTGGTTGAGTGAAGGGGTGATCCTCGAATCCCTGACAGCCTTTAAACGTGCCGGCGCTGATGGCATTCTGACCTACTTCGCCGCCCGCGCTGCCCAATTGCTTAGAGAGCAACAATAGCCCTCACAGGAACACTCATGAATACCGAAGGACTTACAGAAGTTGCCGTAAAAGACGCTCATCCGGTGGTTGAACAGGTCACCGAGACCCCGCCGGAGCTGGAGCCAGCCCCGCCTGCGGTGGTCGCCGAAGCGCCTGTCCCGGCGCCGGTGGCCGTGGTTACCAACCTGGATGACAGCAGCTTGTACATCCATCGCGAGCTGTCACAACTGCAATTCAACATCCGCGTGCTGGAACAGGCGCTGGATGAGTCCTATCCGTTGCTGGAACGGCTTAAATTCCTGCTGATTTTCTCGAGCAACCTCGACGAATTCTTCGAGATCCGGGTCGCCGGCCTCAAGAAGCAGATCACCTTCGCCCGTGAACAAGCCGGGGCCGACGGCCTGCAACCGCACCAGGCCCTGGCGCGCATCAGTGAACTGGTGCACGGCCATGTGGACCGCCAGTACGCGATCCTCAACGACATCCTGCTGCCGGAACTGGAAAAACATCAGGTCCGCTTCATCCGTCGCCGTCACTGGACTACCAAGATCAAGACCTGGGTGCGCCGTTACTTCCGCGACGAAATTTCACCGATCATCACCCCGATCGGCCTCGACCCGACGCACCCGTTCCCGTTGCTGGTGAACAAGAGCCTCAACTTTATCGTCGAGCTGGAAGGCATCGACGCCTTTGGTCGAGATTCGGGCCTTGCGATCATCCCGGCGCCGCGTCTGTTGCCACGCATCATCAAGGTACCCGAGGAAGTAGGGGGGGCTGGCGATAACTATGTATTCCTGTCGTCGATGATCCATGCGCACGCCGATGACCTGTTCCAGGGCATGAAGGTAAAGGGCTGCTACCAGTTCCGCCTGACCCGTAACGCCGACCTGGCGCTGGACTCCGAAGACGTCGAAGACCTGGCGCGTGCCCTGCGCGGCGAGCTGTTTTCGCGGCGCTACGGCGATGCGGTGCGCCTGGAGGTGGCGGATACCTGCCCCAAACACCTGTCGGACTACCTGCTCAAGCAGTTCAACCTGGCCGAATCCGAGCTGTACCAGGTCAATGGCCCGGTCAACCTGACGCGCCTGTTCAGCATCACCGGCCTGGACAGCCACCCGGAGCTGCAATACAAGCCGTTTACGCCGCAAATCCCGAAACTGCTGCAGAACAGCGAGAACATCTTCAGCGTGGTGAGCAAGCAGGACATTCTGCTGCTGCACCCCTTCGAATCGTTCACGCCGGTGGTCGACCTCTTGCGCCAGGCCGCCAAGGACCCGCACGTGCTGGCCGTGCGCCAGACCCTGTATCGCTCCGGCGCCAACTCGGAAATCGTCGATGCACTGGTCGACGCCGCGCGTAACGGCAAGGAAGTCACCGCGGTGATCGAGCTGCGGGCGCGCTTTGATGAGGAGTCCAACCTGCAACTGGCCAGCCGTCTGCAAGCGGCCGGTGCGGTCGTGATCTACGGTGTGGTCGGCTTCAAGACTCACGCCAAGATGATGCTGATCCTGCGCCGCGAAGCCGGCGAGATCGTGCGTTACGCGCACTTGGGCACCGGCAACTACCACGCCGGCAACGCCAAGCTCTACACCGACTACAGCCTGCTGACCTCCGACGACGCCTTGTGCGAAGACGTCGGCAAGTTGTTCAGCCAGCTCATCGGCATGGGCAAGACCTTGCGCATGAAAAAGCTGCTGCATGCGCCTTTCACCCTGAAGAAGGGCATGCTCGACATGATTGCCCGCGAAACCCAGTTTGCCCTCGACGGCAAGCCGGCGCATATCATCGCCAAATTCAACTCGCTGACCGATCCGAAGATCATCCGCGCGCTGTACAAGGCCAGCCAGTCGGGCGTGCGTATCGACCTGGTGGTACGTGGCATGTGCTGCCTGCGCCCGGGCATCGTCGGCGTCTCGCATAACATCCATGTGCGCTCGATCATCGGTCGCTTCCTGGAGCACACGCGGGTGTTCTACTTCCTGAACGGCGGCGAAGAGCAAATGTTTCTTTCCAGCGCCGACTGGATGGAGCGCAACCTCGACAAGCGTGTGGAGACCTGCTTCCCGGTGGAGGGCAAGAAGCTGATCATGCGGGTCAAGAAGGAGCTGGAAAGCTACCTGACCGACAACACCCACAGCTGGAGCCTGCAGTCGGACGGGCGGTATGTACGCAACACGCCGACCGGCAACCAGAACGCGCGCAGTGCGCAGGCGACGCTGCTGGAGAAGCTGGGTAGCCCGATCCTGACGGTGAACTGAAACCCGACGCGGTCTGAAAAATGTGGGAGGGGGCTTGCTCCCGATAGCGGTGGGTCAGTCGATGAATCTGTTGACTGATACTCTGCTATCGGGGGCAAGCCCCCTCCCACATTTGTTTTCTGGCGTTCTTTAGACCGCGTTAGCGCAGGTTCAGGCTGAACCCCACCCGCGTCAGCCATTCCGCTTCCTGGGCGAAGTCCGCCTGGGTCAGCTGGTTTTCGTCCAGCCAGCCTTTGGGGAACATCACTTCCAGGCTGTCGCCGTCGGCGCGCAGTTTCACCTGGGGCATTTCCTGGGTGCCACGGATGTGGTGGAACAAGATTGCAAAGCGCAGCAGCGCGCACAGGCGAATCAGCTTGATGCCGTCCTGGCCGAACTCGGCAAACTTGTCCTTGGGAATATTACGGCGATGACCGCGCACCAGCAGCGCGAGCATCTGTTGGTCCTCCCGTGAGAACCCGGCCAGGTCCGAATGCTCGATCAGGTAGGCGCCATGCTTGTGGTAGTGGTAGTGGGCGATGTCCAGGCCCACTTCGTGCACCTTGGCGGCCCAGCCCAGCAGTTCGCGCCATACCCCGTTTTGCAGGTCCCAGTCGTCGGCCACCTGGTCGAAGGCATGCAGGGCTTTGCGCTCGACGCGCGCCGCTTGCTCCAGGTCTACGTGGTAACGCTCCATCAACGAACTGAGGGTGCGCTCCCGCACATCTTCATGATGATGGCGACCGAGCAGGTCATAGAGCACACCTTCGCGCAGGGCGCCGTCACAGTGGTCCATGCGTTGCAGTTCGAGGGCGTCGAAGATGGCTTCAAGAATCGCGAGGCCGGCGGGGAAGATCGCGCGGCGGTCAGGCTTGATGCCGTCGAAGTCGATCTTCTCGGCATCCCCCAGCTTGAACAGCTTGCGCTTTAGCCACGCCAGGCCCTCGGCATTGACCTCGCCGGTGCCATGGCCGCCGGCCTTGAGCGCCAGGCCGATGGCACGGATGGTGCCGGAAGAGCCGATGGCTTCATCCCAGCTCAGGCGGTGCAGGGCGTGTTCGATACTCATGATCTCCAGCCGCGCCGCCGTATAGGCCTGGGCATAGCGCGCCGGCGTGATTTTGCCGTCCTTGAAATAACGCTGGGTGTAGCTGACGCAGCCCATCTGCAGGCTTTCGCGCAGCAGGGGCTCGAAACGCTGGCCGATGATGAATTCGGTGCTGCCACCGCCAATGTCCGCCACCAGGCGTTTGCCCGGGGTGTCGGCCAGCGTATGAGACACCCCGAGGTAGATCAGGCGCGCTTCTTCGCGGCCGGAAATAACCTCTACCGGGTGCCCGAGGATTTCCTCGGCGCGATGGATGAATTCGTTGCGGTTACGGGCTTCGCGCAATGCGTTGGTGCCTACTATTCGTACGGCGCCAGGCGGCATGCCGTTGATCAGCTGCGCAAAGCGCTTGAGGCAGTCGAGCCCGCGCTGCATGGATTCTTCATTGAGCTGACGCTCGTCGTTGATCCCGGCAGCCAGTTGCACTTTCTCGCCGAGCCGCTCAAGGATGCGGATCTCACCGTTCTGGGCCTTGGCCACGACCATGTGAAAGCTGTTGGAGCCCAGGTCGATGGCAGCGATCAGGGACAGATTCTTGGCTTGGGATTGCGGCATGGTTTGGGGTCTCGGTCGATAACCTTGCCATCGTGCCACGATCGACCGCTGGAGCCAACGCGTTGTGCTTCGGTAATTTTTCTGAGGCTGTCTGCGGGGATATCTTGTGAGATGTGTAGGGTGGCATCCCACGATAGCCGCTGAGTAGTGCCTTAAGTTTGTAGGGGATTTTAACTTTGCTTGTAGTGAAGCCGAATTTTGAATTTCCCTACAGGGCGCGTTTGTTTATTACAGCGATTATCTTGTTTTAGCCTACTTTTAAATTGGTTTCAGGTGACCTGTAGTTTTTACAGTTCTCACGTGAACCTTAGTTTTGTCTGATTCTTTAATGAAGCACCAAGGCGACACACTTGCATCCGGCAATTTTGCCTTGGTGTTATTTATGTGTCGTTGTAGACATCCAGGAAGATAAGGCGTTTGGCGATGGAGCCGCCAAGACGAAATAAAGAGCACCTGATAACTTTTCAGTAACAGGTCGAATATGAAAAAAATTGTTGGATTGACCCTGGGCCTCGCTTGCCTGGCCGCAAACATGGGCGCACAGGCTGCCACCAGCGCCGAACTGATCGTCAGGGGTATCATCAAGCCCGCCGCCTGCAACCTCAGCATGAGTGGCGGTGGCATTATCAACTACGGCGATATTCCTTCGGGCCAACTGTCCCAGACAGCGTTCAACGCGCTTGGCGAGAAAACCACGCCGATCACCGTCAGCTGTGGCAACACGCCTGCCCAGTTCGGACTCAAATTCGTCGATCTGCAGGCCGGCAGCAAGGTTCCGGGCATCCTCAGTGCGCTCGGGGGTGGCTACACCGAGGCGCATAACTTTGGGCTGGGGACTGTGGGCGGCCGCAAGACGGGTGGCTTTGCCGCTACGCTCAGGGACCTGCGCTCGCCGAACGGAACACTCTCTCCGATCATGCGAATCAGCACCGGCGCCTGGCAGAACAGTGATGGCAAAGTCGCTCAATCGCCCAGTCAATATTCCTGGCGCAGTGGGACAGCCGCCACACCCGCTTCGATCTCCCAGTTGACCGGGACGATCGCCGTGCGCGCTGTTATCAACAAAGCCCAGGATCTGGACTTGAGTCGTGACGTTACCCTGGATGGCCGCGCAACACTTGAATTGACTTACATCTAAGTGATTAAACGACAGCCGATCATGAAATATGGTGTTTCTGATCGGCTGTCTTTATAGGCGCGCCTGGCTGTCAATCGTTAACTTCAAGGTCGTGGGGAATACAGAGTGCTTAGTCTTCCAGCAAAAAAGAATATGCGTTTGTTATATGCAGTGTTGAGTCTGTGTTTTGCCGGTGTTGCAGTGGCCGACGGTATGTTGCCCGAGACCACGGTCATTGTGCTGAACGAAGAACAGGGTGAGGCGACGATAAACATCAAGAATACCGACGCGGCGCCAGCGCTGCTGCATTCCGTTATAGAAAATGTGCCTGAAGATGTGGAACCGCTCTTGATCGTGACGCCGCCTATTGCGCGGGTGGAAGCGGGAGAAACGCAACTGGTACGTTTCATCAGCACATTAAAAGCACCGCTAAAGACGCAACGGCTCAAACGCGTGTCGTTTGAGGGCATCCCCCAGGCGCGCGCCCCGGGCGGTGCGACCATTGGTATCACCCTGCGGCAGAATTTGCCGCTGATTCTGCATCCCCAGGGCCTCCCGGTTCATCACACGCCTTGGGAACTGTTGAAATGGCGAAGCACAGGGCAAAGGTTGACGGTCCATAACGACAGCGCATATGTGGTGCGCATGGCACCACAGGTCCGGTTATTGCCACAGGGAACCCCGGCTACGTTGCCACGCACCTACATTTTGCCGGGCGAAGCGCTGGCGGTGAAGGTTGAAGGGCCCTTGGAGGGACTGACGGGCATCGAGATTCAGCCGGCCACGATCTACGGCTTTTCAGTAGAAAACTACCGGGCCCCGATCACTGCCGGTGGGGGTTGATCGGCCCATGAAAAACCTGTCGAGTCACCGAGTTGGACCTTCTTTATGGACCCGTCGACCCACGTTGCTCATGGGGGTCGCAACACTGTGGAGTTTGCCTGGCGTCGTGCCTGCCTTGGAATTGGGCGAGGGCTTCGATCTGGCGGCGCTGACCACGCACGGTATTGACCCCAAAGTCTCGGACTACTTCCGCACGGCGGCGCGCTTTCGCGAGGGCACCCAAGTGGTGGGGTTGCAAGTCAATGGCAACCCGCTTGGGTTGGTGGACGCGCAGTTCGACGCCAATGGACAATTGTGTTTTACCCCGGCATTGCTGGAAAAAGCCGGGTTGGTAAAACCTGATGGGATCGTGCGCAAGGGTGCCTCCGCCGACCAGGCATGCCATGACTTTCTGGGCGCGTTCCCCACAACCATGGTCCGGCTGCGCCCTGGCAACGATGAGGTGTCGCTGGTGGTGCCCACATCATCATTGCGCGGACCGCAGTGGGAAGCCGGGGATTTTGCCCGGGGCGGGGCGGCGGCGCTGTTCAACTATGACGTGCAAGGTTTCGACAGCCATTCGCGCAGCGGGAACAACCGGTTTGTATCGGCCTACACCGAGGCAGGTTTCAACCTGGGCGATTGGATCGTTCGCAGTCGCCAAGTCCATGTTTCCGATAACGGAGTGATGCGCAACGAGCACCTGTATGCCTATGCGCAGCGGGATATCGCCGCATTGCATTCGACTTTCCAGGCCGGCCAGATTTCCAGCAACAACCCACTGTTTGGCGGCATCCAGCTGTCCGGTGTGCAGTTCTCGCCCGATGGCCAGTCGCGCGTGCCGGCGGGCAGCAATAATGCGGTGGTGGAAGGCTTGGCTCAGAGCCAGTCGCGCATTGAGGTGCGTCAGTCCGGAGTGTTGATCCACAGTACGCTGGTGCCCGAGGGGCCTTTCCGGCTGACCGGCTTACCGTTGCTCAATGGTACGAGCGACCTAGAAGTCAGTGTGATCGATGTGCGCGGGGCCAGACGTAGTTTCGTAGTGCCGGCGGCTTCGTTCGCCGGCGCCGTGCCGGCGGCGCCTGGTTATTATTTTTCCCTGGGCAAGATACGTGAAGAGACGCACGGTGAGGGACCCTCGCCCATTGTCGCCATGGGCAGCGGGACGTGGGGCCTGGGACGTGATTCCTCTGGCGGCTTGGGCTTGTTGAGCACCGACGAGTACTGGTCGGCGGGCGGCACATTGAGCAGTGTGTTTTTCCAGCGAGTGTCGGTGGGCGCGCGTCATAACCTGTCCCGCGACAGCCGTAATGCGGTATCCGGTTCTCGCAGTAGCGTATCCGTGAGTAGCCCGGTTTCCGCCAGCATCGATGTCAACCTCAGCGCAACCAGCCAGACGCGCGGCTATCGCGAGGTGATTGAGGCGGGTCGCCCGATTAAAGCTGACGTGCTGGAGTCGCGCTTCAAGAATCAATATACGGCGGGCGTGACATGGGTCGACCCCACCCTGGGTGCGTTCTCCCTGGGCTATACCCGTGGCGCCCAATTTGACGGGCAGTCGAGTGAGCATGTCTTTGCGTCCTGGAACAAGTCGTTGCGCTATGCCGATGTTGCGTTGATTGCCGACTCGCAGGTCGGCAGCACCCAGGCCCGCCGCGACGCCACGCGGGATAGGAATCGGCGTGACACCGTTCGCGAGGATGACGTGTCCTTGCGGTTGCAGGTCAGCGTGCCCCTGGGCGGTGATCGGCGCGTGAGCAGCTATATCAGCCGCCGTGGGGGGCAATCCCGTGCCGGTACAGCGCTCAACGAACGGGTCAATGAGTATGTGAATTACGAAGTGGGTGTCGAGCGCGACCTCAGTGCAAGGGAGCAGTCGATGCGCGGTCAGATGGATCTCACGCCGCGCTACACCCGGGTCGGTCTGGGCGTCAGTCGCGATCCATTGGGCACCAGTTATACCGGGCAATTGCAGGGCGGCGTGGTCGCTCACGAAGGTGGCGTTACCTTCTCGCCTTACACGGTGCAGGACACCTTTGGTATTGCGTCGGTGGGCGACATTGGTGCTGCAAAAATCGACACCCCGCAAGGCCCGGTATGGACCGACTTTACCGGCCAGGCTGTGCTCCCAAGCTTGCCTGCCTACACCAACAGCCACATCGAAGTGCAAACCCAGTCCTTGCCAAAGCGCGTTGATTTGAAGAACGGCACGCGGGTGCTCACGGCTGGGCGTGGCTCCGTCAACACCGTGGCGTTCGATGTGGTGAAAGTGCGCCGCATGCTGGTCAACACCACTGATGATCAGGGGCGACCGCTGCCTCAGGGGGCTGCGGTGTTCGGCAAGGGTGATCGTTTTCTGACCAGCGTAGTGGGCGAAGGCATGATCTTTCTCAATGACGTGAACGATTTGCAAAACCTGAAGGTTTTACTGCCGGACTCTGCCAGTTGCCTGCTGAACATTTCACCTGGGGGCCAGCCTGATAATGACAAGTTCTTCGAAACAACCGCGGCGGTGTGCCATGGTCGGTAAGCTCAGAAGCATCGGCGCCGCGCTGTTCTGTACGGTGCTGCTGGCCCAGGAGGCACAGGCCGAAAACTGCCGATTGTCGTTGAGCCAACCGCGTATCGACTACGGTGTCATTCGCAGGGAGGCGCTGGCCGAAAGCGCCACGGTGAGGCTCGGCACGCGCACGCTGCAGCTCAACGTTCTGTGTATCGAGCCATCGGCGATGGCGTTGCGGTTCATCGGCACCGCCGATGGGCAAGCGTTCCGCTTTGGCCAGCAGGGGCGACTGCGTTTGAGCCTCAAGCATGCACAGGTGGACGGGCGTGCTGTCGAGTGGGCAATGATGAGCCAGCCCTATGGCGGCGCCGTTGGGCAGTTATTGCCGGGACAGGTCCTTGTGGCCCGTGCCGCAGGAGTACCGATGACAGGCAAACTCCTGACGGCCCAGGTCGACATCGACACCGACCTGCCCGCCGACGCTTTGCAAGTACGCAACCAGACGCTGCTGGAAGGGCAGGGCAGTTTTGAGCTGGTCAGCCCGGCTGTTCCACCGAACCGATGAAGTTGGCGAGCTCGGGCGTTTGCGGGTTGGCAAACAGCACCTTGGGGTCGCCCACTTCATGCACCTTGCCCTGGTGCATGAACACCAGCTTGTCACCGACTTCGCGGGCGAAGCGCATTTCGTGGGTCACCATGATCAGGGTCATGCCGTCCCTGGCCAGTTGACGCACCACGCTGAGCACTTCATTGACCAGTTCCGGGTCCAGCGCCGAGGTGATTTCGTCACACAGCAGCACCTTGGGCGACATGGCCAGGGCGCGGGCAATGGCGACACGTTGCTGCTGGCCACCGGACAGTCGATCCGGGAAAGCGTCGAATTTTTCCCCCAGGCCGACCCGCTCCAGCATCTGCCTGGCCAGCTGCGCGGCCTTGGCCTTGGGCACCTTCTGCACCACTTGCGGGGCGAGCATGACATTCTCGCCGACGGTCAGGTGCGGGAACAGGTTGAACTGCTGGAACACCATGCCGACCTTCTGCCGCAGGCTGCGCAGGTCGGCGCGGGCGGCGTCGAGGTATTCTCCATCGACTTCGATCACGCCATCGTTGATCGACTCCAGGCCATTGAGAGTGCGCAGCAAGGTGGATTTACCCGAGCCACTGCGGCCGATGATTGCCACCACCTGGCCTTCTTCAACGGTCAGGTCGATGCCCTTGAGCACGTGGTGATCGCCGTAATATTTATGCAGGGCGGAAATTCTAAGCAGAGGCATGCAGTCTCCTTTCCAGGTAGCGCGCACTGAGGGACAAGGGGTAGCAGAGCAGGAAGTAACCGAGGGCCACCAGGCCGTAGACCATGAATGGCTCGAAGGTGGCGTTGGCGAGCATGCCGCCGGTCTTGGTCAGTTCGGTAAAGCCGATGATCGAGGTCACGGCGGTGCCTTTGACCACTTGCACCGAAAACCCCACGGTCGGCGCCACGGCTATTCGCAGGGCCTGGGGCAGGATCACGTAGCGCAGTTGTTCAAGGGGGTTGAGCGCCAGGCTGGCGGAGGCTTCCCATTGTCCGTGGGCGATGGAGTCAACGCAGCCGCGCCAGATTTCAGCGAGGTAGGCGCTGGTAAACAGGGTCAGGGCGATCGCCGCTGCCAGCCAGGGTGAGATGTCCACACCCAGCAGGGCAACGCCGAAGAACACCAGGAATAACTGCATCAGCAGCGGCGTGCCCTGAAACAGTTCGATATAGGTGCGCGCAACGTTGCGTGGGAAGGCCTTGCTACTGATGCGCAGGATCATCACCAGCAAACCGATCAGGCCCCCGCCGATAAACGCCACCAGCGACAGCAACAGCGTCCATTGCAGGCCGGTGAGCAGGTTGCGCACGATGTCCCAGAAGGAAAAATCACTCATCGGCTGTTCCTCATCACAAAGCGGCGGCCGATCCAGTTGAGCAACTGACGAATCATCAATGCCATGCACAGGTACACCAGCGTGGTCAGGGCATAGGTTTCAAAGGCGCGGAAATTGCGCGACTGAATGAAGTTGGCGGCAAAGCTCAGCTCTTCGGTGGCGATCTGCGAACACACCGCCGAGCCGAGCATCACGATGATGATCTGGCTGCTCAAGGCCGGCCACACCTTGCCCAGTGCCGGCAGCAGCACCACGTGACGGAAGGCTTCGAAGCGCGTCATCGCCAGCGCGGCGGCGGCTTCCAGTTGGCCTTTCGGGATAGCCTGGATGCCGGCGCGGATGATCTCGGTGGAATAGGCGCCCAGGTTGATCACCATCGCCAGTACGGCGGCCTGCCATTCGGTGATCTTCAGCCCCAGGGACGGCAGGCCGAAAAAGATGAAAAACAACTGCACCAGGAACGGCGTGTTGCGGATCAACTCGACATACACACCGAAGAACCAGGCGAACGGCTGGATCTTCCACGCCCGCACGACGGCGCCGAGCGTGCCCAGTGCCACGCCGAGGATGGCGCCGATGGCCGTCAGCTCAAGGGTGAACAGCGCACTGCGCAACAGCAGGTCGGTGTTGGCCAGCACCGGCACAAAGTCAAATTGATACGCCATGAGTCAGGCTCCGTCGCTTCAGAGGTCTGCGGGCAGAGGCTCTTTGAGCCATTGCATAGCGTTCTTTTCCAGGCTGCCGTCAGCCTTGGCAGCGACCAGGATCTGGTTGACCTTCTCCAGCAACGCCGGCTCGTTCTTGTTCACGCCAACGTACACCGGCGAGTCCTTGAGCTTCACTTTCAGCGCCGGTACGCGCTTGGGATTGCGTTCACTGATCGCCACCATCACCACGTTGCCGCTGGCGATCAGGTCGACCTGGCCGGCCAGGTAGGCGGCGATGGTCGAGTTGTTGTCTTCGAAGCGCTTGATGGTCGCCTCTTTGGGTGCGACAGCCGTCAGCTCGATGTCCTCGATGGCGCCACGGGTCACGCTGATGGTCTTGCCCTTGAGGTCGTCGGTGCTGCTGACCGCTGCGTCAGGCGGGCCGAATACGGCGAGGTAGAAAGGTGCATAGGCCCTGGAGAAGTCGATGACTTTTTCGCGCTCGGGGTTCTTGCCCAGGCTGGAGATCACCAGGTCCACCTTGCCGGTGGTGAGGAACGGGATGCGGTTGGTGCTGTTGACCGGGGTCAGTTCCAACTTGACCTTGAGCTGGTCGGCCAGCAGCCTGGCGGTGTCGATGTCCAGGCCGCGCGGCTTCATGTCGGGGCCGACCGAGCCGAACGGCGGAAAGTCCTGGGGCACGGCGACCTTCAGGGTGCCACGCGCGACGATATCGTCCAGACCATTGGCCTGGGCGGGTGCCTGGCTCAGCATCAGGCTGGCAAACAGGGCAGTGAGCAGGGCGCTGTAGCGCTTGTTCATGGCAACTCTCCGAGAAGGGCGAAGGAATTTTCTGAGTTTGCCCAGTGCACAGCCCATGCCAGCACTCTTGGAATGGTCTGCAAGGCACGCCACCGTTGAGGTGAGATGGTCTTACTGGTCTGAACAGTGCTTGAGCTTTTCGCACCCTTTTCGAGCGCCGTGAAAAACCCGCGAGCCCCTTTGGGGCGTGGCTTGCCGACAGGCGTGAATAGCTTTACAACTAGCCACTCCGTTGACTGCAATCTTGAGTTTTCCATGAATTCCATCGCCCAAGCCGTACCGGAGGCGGCCCTGCAGGCCATCCGCAAACTGATCAGGGAGCAGGGCTTCGGACCGGGCGATGCATTACCCTCCCAGCGCGATCTGGCGGTGCGGCTGGGCGTGAGCCGGGCATCGTTGCGCGAAGCGCTCTCGTCCTTGAGCGCCCTCGGTGTAGTCAGTGTGCAGCCGGGCAAGGGCGTGTTCGTGCAGGCGCCGGACCCGCCGTCCGAACTCGCCTGGCCGTTTGCGGCGCAGGCCACGCCGCTGGATATCTTCCAGTTGCGTTACGCCCTTGAGGGGTTCGCAGCCGGTCTGGCGGCGGTCACATTGACCACCGACGAGCTCGACAGCCTCCAGGACAATGTCGAGGCCATGCGCCAGGTGCTCAAGGCCGGAGACTTTGAAGCCGCCGCCCGACTGGACTTCGAGTTCCACCGGCGCATCCTGCTGGCCAGCGGCAACCAGGCGATGCTGAGTATTCTGAGCGTCAGCGCCGAGGTCTTCCTGGAAAGCCAGAAACTACCGTTCATCCGGCCGGAACGCGCCATGGAAACCTGGCAGGAACATCGCAAGATCCTGCGCGCCCTGGCCCGGCGCGCCAGTGCGGCAGCGCAGAAAACCATGCAGGAACATGTACGTAATGCGGCGTTGCGCACGGGCATTGCCTTCGTCACGCCTGTCTCGCCGTAAGCGGGTGATATTCAAAGTCATGCCTGGCCATAGCAAGACTCAATCAGAGGCGGCTTCCTGAACGGGGGAAGGGCGGCTATGATGGGCAACGTTTTTTTTGCTTACAATCCGGAGACATCCATGAGCAACGATCTTATCAAGCACGTCACCGACGCGACCTTTGAGGCCGAAGTACTCAAGGCTGCCGGCCCGGTGCTGGTTGACTACTGGGCTGAATGGTGCGGCCCTTGCAAAATGATCGCTCCGGTCCTGGACGACATTGCGACCACTTACGAAGGCAAGTTGACCATTGCCAAGCTGAACATCGACGACAACCAGGAAACCCCTGCCAAGCATGGCGTGCGTGGTATCCCAACGTTGATGCTGTTCAAGAACGGCAACGTCGAAGCCACTAAAGTGGGCGCGCTGTCCAAGTCCCAGCTGCAAGCTTTCCTCGACGCCAACATCTAAGCGTCGCCAGAAAAAGCCCCGAAAATCTCGGGGCTTTTTCGTCAAACAGGGCTAGACGCTCCGAAATCCAGGTGTTACATTCGGCCCCGCACTGGTTTCTCCACTGCCCCCTGCAAGCCGTCGCCGACGCATTCCTTTTCGATTAGTACGCGATCCTGTCGCCTTCTCTGCGGCGCGGCCTCATTAAGCCAAAAGCTTAATTTCCCCCCTCCATAAATGATTACGTCATTCCTATATGAATCTGACTGAACTCAAGCAAAAGCCGATTACCGACCTGCTCCAACTGGCCGAAGAAATGGGCATAGAAAATATGGCTCGTTCGCGCAAGCAGGACGTGATTTTCTCCCTGCTCAAGAAGCACGCGAAAAGCGGCGAGGAAATCTCCGGTGATGGCGTGCTGGAGATTCTCCAGGACGGCTTCGGCTTTCTCCGCTCCGCAGACGCTTCCTATCTTGCCGGCCCAGACGATATCTACGTCTCGCCGAGCCAGATCCGTCGCTTCAACTTGCGCACCGGCGACACCATCGTTGGCAAGATCCGACCGCCGAAGGAAGGCGAGCGTTATTTCGCCCTGCTCAAGGTCGACACGATCAACTTCGATCGTCCCGAGAACGCGAAAAACAAGATTCTCTTCGAGAACCTGACGCCGCTGTTCCCGACCGTGCGCATGAAGATGGAAGCCGGCAACGGTTCCACCGAAGACCTGACCGGTCGTGTGATCGACCTGTGCGCCCCGATCGGCAAGGGCCAGCGTGGCCTGATCGTCGCGCCGCCGAAAGCCGGTAAGACGATCATGCTGCAGAACATTGCAGCGAACATCGCGCGTAACAATCCTGAAGTTCACCTGATCGTACTGTTGATCGATGAGCGTCCGGAAGAAGTGACCGAAATGCAGCGCACCGTGCGTGGCGAAGTGGTTGCCTCGACGTTCGATGAGCCGCCAACCCGCCACGTGCAGGTTGCCGAAATGGTGATCGAGAAGGCCAAGCGCCTGGTCGAACACAAGAAAGACGTGGTGATCCTGCTCGACTCCATCACCCGTCTGGCCCGTGCCTACAACACTGTGATCCCGAGCTCCGGCAAGGTACTGACCGGTGGTGTTGATGCCCACGCTCTGGAGAAACCAAAGCGTTTCTTCGGCGCCGCGCGGAACATCGAAGAAGGCGGTTCGCTGACCATTATCGCCACCGCGCTGGTTGAAACCGGCTCGAAGATGGACGAAGTGATCTACGAAGAGTTCAAGGGTACCGGCAACATGGAACTGCCCCTGGACCGTCGTATCGCTGAAAAGCGTGTGTTCCCGGCCATCAACATCAACCGTTCCGGCACGCGCCGCGAAGAGTTGCTGACCGCCGACGACGAACTGCAGCGTATGTGGATCCTGCGCAAGCTGCTGCACCCGATGGACGAAGTAGCCGCCATCGAGTTCCTGATCGACAAGCTGAAAACCACCAAGACCAACGACGAGTTCTTCCTGTCGATGAAGCGCAAGTAACACCGCGTTTCAGGTCCGAAAAATGGCGCCCCGTCGAGGCGCCATTTTTTTCGCGTCGAGATTCATCGCGTTTTATGGCATAAGTGTCCGTTAAGTAACAAAAATTGTACGCGCGACTACGCTCACTCCTTTCGTCACAGACTGACCACAATTCTTATGACCACTCTTGCTTACCGCAGGGACATCGACGGCCTGCGTGCCATCGCTGTCCTCGCAGTCGTGTTGTTTCACTTCGGCGTTCCTGGCATTACCGGCGGTTTCGTCGGCGTTGATGTGTTCTTCGTCATTTCCGGCTTTCTGATCACGTCCATTATCTGGCGTGAGCGTCAGGCCGGGCGCTTCAGTTTCATCGACTTCTGGGCCCGGCGCGCACGGCGCATCCTGCCGGCGCTATTTGTGATGATTGCGGCGACACTCGCGGTGGGCTGGTTTCTGCTGGCGCCCAAGGACTACGAAGAGTTGGGGCGGTCCGCGCACTATCAAGTGACCTTTACCTCCAATCTGTTGTTCTCGCGCCAGCATGGCTACTTCGATGCAGCCTCTGACATCAAGCCGTTGCTGCACACCTGGTCACTGGCGGTGGAGGAGCAGTTCTATATTTTCTTCCCGCTGCTGCTCACGTTGCTCTCAAGTCGCCTGAAACACTGGCGCCTGGCGCTGTTTGCGGTGTTGCTGGGCTCGTTTGGCATGAGCGTCTGGGCGGTTCAGCATGAGCCGCAAAAAGCCTTTTTCCTGCTGCACCTGCGGGCCTGGGAATTGCTGGCCGGCGCGATGCTGGCGGTGCTGCCCAAATACCAGTGGCGCGCGGCGCCCGCCCTGGCGCAAGGGGTCAGCCTGGCCTCCATGGCACTGATCCTGATCGCCGTATTCGGTTACGACGCGCAAACCCCGTTCCCCGGCCCGGCCGCGCTATTGCCGGTGCTGGGTGTGGTCGGGTTGATCTGGGCCAACGGGCAGCAACACACCTGGGTCGGGCGCCTGCTGAGTACGCGGGTGATGGTCGGTATCGGGCTGATTTCCTATTCCTGGTACCTGTGGCACTGGCCGGTGTTCGTGTACGCCAACTATGCCGCGGTGGATGGCTTGAGCGCCGTGGAATTGGCCGGCCTGATGCTGCTCTCGCTGGTGCTGGGCTACCTGTCCTGGCGATTCGTGGAAACCCCGTTCCGGGAAAAACGCTTGCTGGCCTCGCGTAAGACGATTCTTGCTTCAGCCGTGGCCGGCATTCTGGGGCTTGGTTTCACTGGCTTGGCGATCCGTGAATTCGACGGTGTACCGTCGCGCTTGTCTGAACAGGCGTTGATTTTCGCGCAGGCAAAGAAGTGGAGCCCGGAGCTGATGGCATGCATGGCGGACAAGGACACGCCCGATGAGCGGTTGTTCTGCCATTTCGGTCCGAAAAGTCAGTCGGTCTCCGCGCTGGTGTGGGGCGACAGTCACGCCACCGCATTGATCCCGGCGCTCAAGGAAGGCGCTGATCGCCATGATATCAGCGTGATCGAAGCCAGCTTTGCAGGTTGTATCCCCTTGGATGGCCTTGAGAATATTACCCGGTGTGCGCATTTCAACCATCGCGTCGAGAAGGCGATGGCCGAGAAGAAAATCAGCGATGTGGTGTTGGCGGCGCGCTGGAGCCTGTATGTCTATGGGCAAATGTCGGGTGACAAAGAGCATGCGCTCAAGGATCCCGACAGCGGCGAGTACGTGCAGGCTGTCGCTGAACAACGCTTTGCCCAGGGGATGCGCGAGCGCATCCAGGCGCTGCGCGCTGCCGGGCACAAGGTCTGGCTGGTCAAGGAGGTGCCGCTGCAGGAAATCATCGTGCCTTACCGTCTCAGTCGCTTGGCGATGATGCACCGACCGTTTAACGGCGAAGGTCTCGACGTAGCCAAACACATAAAGCGCCAGGCGTTTATCAGCCAGTTGTTCGACGAGTTGGCGGCCGCCGACAGCGGCGTCGCGGTGCTGGACCCGGCGCCCTTGCTGTGTGGCACCGATGGCTTGTGCCGGGTCGAACTCAACGGGCGCGCGCTGTACACCGATGACAACCATCTGTCTGAAGTGGGCGCGCGGCATATCGAGGCCTTTATGGAGCCGCTGTTCAGTTCGCTGCAGTCACGGGGGCTGACGGCCAATTAAGCTGCCAGCCGCCTCGAGAGCAGGTAGGATGTACGCCTATTTTACGAGTGGCATGGTTAATGAAATTCAAGGATCTTCGGGATTTCGTGCAGCAACTTGAGCAGCGCGGAGAGTTGAAACGTATCCAGATGCCGATTTCACCGGTACTGGAAATGACTGAGATTTGCGACCGTACCTTGCGTAACAAGGGCCCGGCGCTGTTGTTCGAGAACCCGACCGGCTATGACATTCCGGTGCTCGGCAACCTGTTCGGCACCCCCGAGCGCGTCGCCTTCGGCATGGGCGCCGAGGCGGTCAGCGAGCTGCGCGAGATCGGCAAGCTGCTGGCCTTCCTCAAGGAGCCCGAGCCGCCCAAAGGCTTGAAGGACGCCTGGTCGAAGCTGCCGATCTTCCGCAAGATCATTGCCATGGCGCCCAAGGTGGTCAAGGACGCGGTATGCCAGGAAGTGGTCATCGAAGGCGATGACGTCGACCTGGCCATGCTCCCCGTGCAGACCTGCTGGCCCGGCGATGTCGGCCCGCTGATCACCTGGGGCCTGACCGTCACCAAAGGTCCGAACAAGGACCGCCAGAACCTCGGCATCTACCGCCAGCAAGTGATCGGCCGCAACAAGGTGATCATGCGCTGGCTGAGCCACCGTGGCGGCGCCCTGGATTTTCGTGAGTGGTGTGAAAAGCACCCGGGCCAGCCATTCCCGGTCTCCGTGGCGCTGGGCGCCGACCCGGCCACCATTCTCGGCGCTGTCACGCCAGTGCCGGACAGCCTGTCCGAATACGCCTTCGCCGGTCTGCTGCGTGGTAACCGCACCGAACTGGTGAAGTGCCGCGGTAACGACCTGCAGGTGCCGGCCACCGCCGAAATCATCCTGGAAGGTGTGATTCACCCAGGTGAAATGGCCGATGAAGGGCCTTACGGCGACCACACCGGTTACTACAACGAAGTCGACAGTTTCCCGGTGTTCACCGTCGAACGCATCACCCATCGGATCAAGCCGATCTACCACAGCACCTACACCGGTCGGCCACCGGATGAGCCGGCCATCCTTGGCGTGGCGCTGAACGAGGTGTTCGTGCCGATCCTGCAAAAGCAGTTCCCGGAAATCACCGACTTCTACCTGCCGCCGGAAGGCTGCTCGTACCGCATGGCCATCGTCACCATGAAGAAGTCGTACCCAGGCCATGCCAAGCGGGTAATGCTGGGTGTGTGGTCGTTTTTACGACAGTTCATGTACACCAAGTTCGTTATCGTCACCGACGACGATATCAATGCCCGCGACTGGAACGACGTGATCTGGGCCATTACCACGCGCATGGACCCCAAACGCGACACGGTAATGATCGACAACACGCCGATCGACTACCTCGACTTCGCTTCGCCGGTGTCGGGCCTGGGCTCGAAAATGGGCCTGGATGCCACCCACAAATGGCCGGGTGAAACCACTCGCGAGTGGGGCCGGGTAATCGTCAAGGATGACGCCGTGACTGCTCGCGTCGATGCCATCTGGAAAGACTTGGGAATAGATTGATGCGTGTAACCCTGCAACCTTCCGGCGCGGTACTGGAACTGAACCCTGGCGAACGCATCCTCGACGGCGCGCGGCGCCTGGGCTACGAATGCCCCCAGGCCTGCCGCAACGGCGTGTGCCATGTGTGTGCGGCGCTGTTGGTGGAGGGCCGGGTGCAGCAGGGCGGTGAAGTGCGCGATCATGGTGAGTTCTACACCTGCATCGCCGAGCCATTGGAAGACTGCATCGTGTTGTGGGATGGCGTGCTGGCGCCGGGAGAATTGCCGTTGCGCAAATTGTCGTGCCAATTGAGCGAATGCGTGGAAGTCGGCGGCGATGTATGGCGCGTGCGCCTGCGTGCCCCGGCAGGCAAGGCGGTGCGTTACCACGCCGGGCAATACCTGATGATCGAGCGCGAGAACGGCGAGAAGTCGGCGTTTTCCCTGGCGTCGGCGCCTCACTCCGGGCGTGAGCTGGAATTGCACGTGCTGGCCCGCGAAGACAGCGCGCGCAACCTGTTGGACCAGCTCCAGCGCGATCGGATGGCGCGTATTGAATTGCCGTTCGGTGACACCCACCTGGCGCAGTTGCCGGACGGGCCGCTGGTGCTGATCGCCGCCGGCACCGGCATGGCCCAGATGCACAGCCTGATCGAGCATTGCCGGGCTTCCGGCTTCAAGCACCCTGTGCACCTGTATTGGGGCGTGCGTCGCCCGGAAGACTTTTACGAGATCGAGCACTGGGATCAGTGGCGGCAACTGCCCAACCTGTTCCTGCACAAAGTCGTCAGTGACCTGTGCGGTTGGGAAGGGCGCTGCGGGTTGCTGCATGAAGCCGTGTGCGAAGACATTACCGACCTCAAGGCCGTGCATGTGTATGCCAGCGGGTCGCCGGCGATGATCTACGGCACGTTGGATGCGTTGGTCGACGCAGGGATGGATGCGCACCAGATGCGCGCCGACGTGTTTGCCTACGCCCCCCGACCCTGAAGTGATCGAAATGTGGGAGGGGGCTTGCTCCAGATAGCAGAGTGTCAGTCAATTCGTCGGTGACTGATCCGCCGCTATCGGGGGCAAGCCCCCTCCCACATGGATTTGTGCCCGCTCAGAATCGTAGACCAGTCGTTACCGTCGCAGCGTTGAACCCCAACAATACCCCGAGAAGGTCAATGCCCACGCCAGCAGCGGCGGCAACCTGGTCTACAGCACTTTTTCGCCGTACGGTTACAGCGGCGCGTTTTATTACGGTAAAGTCGCTTACAACGGGTAGCACACAGGAGGCGCAACGCTGTTCGCCATGACCGCCATTGAAACCGATCTTTTGCAGTTGGCTTACCCTCCGCGGCTCGATCTTGGGCCGCAACTCACTCACGAACAATTAATGAGCTCGATGCAGGCCACCATGGCCCGGCATAAGGGTGGGCCGGTCTGGCTGTTTGCCTATGGTTCGCTGATCTGGCGTCCTGAATGTTCGTCGAGCGAGCGGGTGCGCGCGCGGGTTCACGGTTATCACCGGGGCCTGTACCTGTGGTCCCACGAGCATCGGGGTACGCCGGAGTTGCCGGGCCTTGTATTCGGGCTGGATCGGGGCGGTTCGTGCAGCGGGTTTGCTTATCGCTTGCCGGAAGATCAGTTGGAGGCTTCGCTGTATGCATTATGGCAACGCGAAATGCCTTACCCCTCCTACAAGCCGCACTGGCTCAGTTGCCGCCTGGAAGATGGCAGTCAGGTACAGGCGTTGGGATTTGTGCTGGAGCGGCACTTGCCCAGCTATGCTGGCAACTTGCCCGATATCGTGCTGAACCACGTGCTGCAAAGCGCTTGCGGACGTTACGGCACCACTCGCGATTATGTCGAGCAGACCGTCAACGCCCTGCGTAGCCACGCCATGCCAGATAAGAACCTGGAGGCGCGGCTCAAGCGTTGTGCAAAGGATTGCTCAGGTAGCTAGCGCGCCGAGCTGACGCTGTTGGTGTGCCACAGCGTCGGGATCAGGAAGGCGATCGCCAATACGCACGCGCCAATCAGCAGCACGAAACCACCGTCCCAGCCGAAGTGGTCCACGGTGTAGCCCATCGCCGCGCTCGCCGCTACCGAACCGCCCAGGTAGCCGAACAGGCCGGTGAAGCCCGCGGCGGTACCGGCGGCTTTCTTCGGTGCCAATTCCAGTGCCTGCAGGCCGATCAACATCACCGGGCCGTAGATCAAGAAGCCGATAGAGACCAGCGCGATCATGTCGACCATCGGGTTGCCCGGCGGGTTGAGCCAGTAAACCAGGGTCGCCACGGTCACCAGCGCCATGAACACGATGCCGGTCAGGCCGCGATTGCCACGGAAGATCTTGTCCGACATCCAGCCGCACAGCAGCGTGCCCGGGATACCTGCCCACTCGTAGAAGAAATATGCCCAGGACGACTTGTCGACGGTGAAGTGCTTGGCTTCTTTCAGGTAGGTCGGTGCCCAATCCAGTACGCCGTAGCGCAGCAGGTAGACGAACACGTTGGCAAACGCGATGTACCACAGCATTTTGTTACGCAGCACGTACTTGACGAAGATTTCCTTGGCGCTGAATTCGTCTTCGTGGCTGGCGTCGTAGCCTTCCGGATAGTCGTTCTTGTACTTCTCGATCGACGGCAGGCCAACCGATTGCGGGGTGTCGCGCATGGTCATGAAGGCAAACGCCGCCACGGCCAGCGCCACCGTGGCCGGCACGTAGAACGCCGCATGCCAGTCATTGAACCAGGCCATGCCCAGCAGGAACAGCGGGCCGATCAGACCGCCGCCGACGTTGTGCGCCACGTTCCACACCGACACCACGCCGCCGCGTTCTTTCTGCGACCACCAGTGCACCATGGTCCGCCCACTTGGCGGCCAGCCCATGCCCTGGGCCCAGCCGTTGATGAACAGCAAAATGAACATCATGGTCACGCTGGACGTCGCCCAGGGCGCGAAACCAAAAATGAACATTACCCCCGCTGACACCAGCAGGCCGAAGGGCAGGAAGTAGCGCGGGTTGGAGCGGTCGGACACCAGGCCCATGAGGAACTTGGACAGGCCGTAGGCAATCGCGATGGCCGACATCGCCAGGCCCAGTTCACCGCGGGTGTAGCCCTCGTCGATCAGGTAGGGCATGGCCAGGGAAAAGTTTTTGCGCAGCAGGTAATAACCGGCGTAACCGAAGAAAATACCGGCGAAGATCTGCCAGCGCAGGCGTCGGTAGGTACTGTCTATTTTTTCTTCAGGCAGGGGCGCCTGGTGTGCGGCAGGGCGAAAGAAAGCAAACATTCAAGAGCTCCAAATTTCTTGTTTTGACTGCGGATGCGAATGTTACAGTTTCGTTACCGAAAATAGCATCGCCTCTTGGCTGCAAACACAGGAAATGGGAGCAATTGCATGTTCTCTTATGAACATGTCGCGAATAGGTAAGTGGGGGTCGTTGAGGATCAAATGTGGGAGGGGGCTTGCCCCCGATGGCGGTGTATCTGGTTAGTCATTCCTGGCTGACCCACTGCTATCGGGGGCAAGCCCCCTCCCACATTTGGGCTGCATTTCACTTCGGTCAGCGGATTTGCACCACAACCTTACCCACCGCCTTGCGCTGCCCCAGATCATTGATCGCCTGGGCCGCCTGCTCCAGCGGATACACCTGCGACACCAACGGCTTCAACTTGCCCTCGCCATACCACGTGAACAATTGTTGGAAATTCGCCGCGTTATCCTGCGGCTGGCGCTGGGCAAACGAGCCCCAGAATACGCCCACCACCGCCGCGCCCTTGAGCAGTGCCAGGTTCACCGGCAATTCGGGGATGCGTCCGCTGGCAAAGCCCACTACCAACAGGCGGCCGTTCCAGGCGATCGAGCGGATCGCCTGGTCAAACAGATCGCCGCCCACCGGGTCGTAGATCACATCGGCGCCGTTGCCATCGGTGAGGCGCTTGACCTCATCCTTGAGGCTGGCTTCGCTGTAATTGATCAACTCATCGGCACCGGCCGCCTTGGCCACCGCGAGTTTGTCGGCGCTGCTGGCGGCGGCGATTACCCGCGCGCCCATGGCCTTGCCGATTTCCACGGCGGCCAGGCCCACGCCACCGGAAGCGCCGAGCACCAGCAGGGTTTCGCCGGGTTGCAGGTTGGCTCGCTGTTTGAGCGCGTGCATCGAGGTGCCGTAGGTCATGCTGAAGGCTGCGGCAGTGTTGAAGTCCATGCTGGGCGGGATCGGCAGCACGTTATAGCCCGGCACCGCCACCTGCTCGGCAAAGCTGCCCCAGCCAGTCAATGCCATTACGCGGTCACCGACCTTCAGGTGGCTGACTTTTTCACCCACTTCACTGACCACGCCAGCCGCTTCGCCACCGGGTGAAAACGGGAAGGGCGGCTTGAACTGGTATTTGCCCTCGATGATCAGGGTGTCGGGGAAATTCACCCCGGCGGCATGCACGTCCAGCAGGATTTCGTTCTTCTTGATCGCGGGGCTGGCGATCTCTTCCAGCACCAGGGTTTCGGCGGGGCCGAAGGCTTTGCACAGCACAGCTTTCATCGGACTATTCCTTTTGGCATCGTGGCCGATAAGTGTAGGAGGGTACGCCCGTGGGTCAACGAGCATGCCCGCGCCTGATAAGTCCCCATAAGCTTGTGCTCAGCCTTGCTAGCGTTATGCTACCCGGCAACCGAATTCGAGGAATGAACTGTGAAAGCGTGGATCCTGTTGATGCTGGCCCTGACCTTGCCGATGGCAGCCCAGGCCGAAGAAGCCAAAGAGGGCGAGGCGCCGAAGGTCAGCTATATCAGCCTTTCCCCGCCGTTTGTGGGCAACTACGGCCTGGATGGCACGGCAAAACTCAAGGTATTCAAGGCCGACATTGCCCTGCGCGTGACCGGCGAAGAAGCGGCAAAGTTGGTCAAAGCCAACGACCCGTTGATTCGCAACCAACTGGTGGCGCTGTTTACCCAGCAGACCAACGAAGCCATGAGCAGTGTTGAAGGCAAGGAAAAGCTGCGTCAGGAAGCGTTGAAACAGACGCAGCAAGTGATGAACGATGAGACCGGCAAGCCGGTAGTGGAAGACCTGTTGTTCAACAACCTGATCATTCAGTAACGCTTCAACGCAAACCCATGACCGCCGCCCACTGTTCGGCAGTAACCGGCATCACCGAAAGCCGGCTGCCTTTTTGCACCAACGACAGTTCGTCCAGCGCGGCCTGCTGTTTCAAGTAGCCCAGGCCCAGCACTTTGGGAAAGGTCTCTACATGCGCGACGTCGATTGCGCTCCACGGGTTTTTCTCCGGGGTGGCCTTGGCATCGAAATAGTGGCTTTCTGGCTCCAGCGCGGTCGGGTCGGGATAGGCGGCCTCGACGATTTTGCCGACGCCGGCAATACCCGGCTCGGGACAGCTGGAATGGTAGAAGAAGAACTCGTCGCCCACCGCCATGGCCCGCAAAAAGTTGCGCGCCTGGTAGTTACGCACCCCGTCCCAGCGGGCTTCACCGAGCTTCTCCAGGCCTTGGATCGAGAGTTCGTCGGGCTCGGATTTCATCAGCCAGTAGGCCATTTTTGCGCTCCTGAAAAGGCATTGGGCAAGTTGTCGGGCAATCCCGTGACAAACCGACAGTCGGTTGGCGCCAAGGTTTGCGTGTTGGTTCACGTTACCGCAGAATGCCGGGCTTCAAGCTTGGCGCAGCTGCAACGGACTACTTTGGAACGTTGTTGTCATCGTGTACGAGATGCCTGAAGGGGGGCAATCGATGCAACGTAAACCGGATTTACTATGGATATTGGTTATTTTGTTTGGTCTGGGTGTCGTGACCACCGGTTATGCCCAGAGCCTGTGGTCGAACAAGACCGATGCGCCGGTTGAACTCTCGCCTGTGCAGCAGCAATTCAAGCGTTAACACGACTTAAAGCGTCGCTGGCTCCAGCGACGTTCCTGCGACATACCAGTGCTTATCGGTGACAGTGCCCGCCAGCGGCACGTCCCAACTTGCCTGCGCCAAGCGATCGACTTGCTGACACTCATGGGCCAACCCCAGCAGCGTCGGCTTGCGCCAGCTGTTGCGCCTGGCGAGGTAAGCCAGGCTGCGGTCATAGAATCCGCCGCCCATGCCCAATCGCCCGCCCTCATTATCGAACCCCACCAGCGGCAGCAGCACCAGGTCCAATGCCCACACATTGCGTTGGCGCCGGGCATCGGCCCGAGGTTCGAGAATGCGAAAGCGGTTGGGCAACAACTTATCCCCAGGCCGCACGCGCTGGAACACCATCTTGGTACGCGGCCACGCACTCAGTACCGGCAGGTAGGTGGCCTTGCCCTGGCGCTGGGCAGCGCGCAGCAGCAGGCGCGGATCGATTTCACCGTCCGTCGGTAGGTATAGGGAAATATGTCTGGCCCGGCGAAACAGCGGGTGCTGTGCCAGTTGCCGATACAGGCCAAGGGCGGCCTGGCGCTGCTCGCGGGGCGTCAGGGCGCGGCGGGCGTTGCGCAACAGGCGTCGAAGTTGCGGACGAGAAAGCGGCGCAGGTTCGGTCATGGCTTTTCGGCTCATAAAACAATGCCAGTCCTGGGACTGGCATTGAGTTTGGGAATTCAGGCTCCCCGGCAGAGCCGCTGTCGACTAAGCCCTTGAACCCGAAAGTTCAAGGTGGAAGAAGCAGTAGGCTTTAAGGCTTTCCGTCTAGCGGACATGCACACCAGCCCAACGTGCAACTTCCAGGGTAGTGCGAATCGGCTCCGGGACATCGCCGACTGGCAAACACGCCAGGGAGTGAGGCGAGTATACCTTAAACAGACTCGGCAATCAGCCCTTGGGTGCGTCCGAATCGGTGGAAAGCGCCAGGTCAACGCGTTCGAGCAGGTCACGCACCTGTTCGCGGGTCGAGCCGCTGGCCTGCACGTCAGGGCGCTCCTGCTTGTGCAGCAGGTCGTGGGTAATGTTCAGTGCGGCCATCACGGCGATGCGGTCGGCGCCGATCACTTTGCCGCTGCTGCGGATTTCACGCATCTTGCCGTCCAGGTAGCGGGCAGCGCTCACCAGGTTGCTGCGCTCTTCCTGGGGGCAGATGATCGAATATTCTTTGTCGAGGATCTGCACGGTAACGCTATTGCTTGAACTCATGAGTCTTGCTCCAGGGCCTTCAGGCGCGAAATCATCGATTCGACCTTACGCCGGGCGATTTCGTTTTTTTCAATGAGGTGAGCGCGTTCCTCGCGCCAGGTCTTTTCCTGAGCTAGTAGGAGTCCGTTTTGACTCTTAAGTTGCTCGACCCGATCAATTAGCAGTTCGAGTCTGGCCATCAGCGCTTGCAGGTCGGTGTCTTCCATTGGGTTCCACTGGATTTGTCTGATGAATGGCAACTTCAGGATAAACGATCTGACGCCCTCGATAGTCTTGGTACGTCTGCCGGTGCTAGGATACAGCGCTCCATTCTAGACATTGCGCCGTCTGGCGCCTAGCTCACCATGCCCATTCAGAACTCCCCGTACGACGCTTTTTCCAAACTGCTGAGCACCAGCGGCCATCCTTGCTCGCCTGCCGAACTGCACGGCGTGCTGTTGGGCCGCAGCTGCACCGGCGTGGGCTTCGATGCCGACAACTGGCTGGCCGATGTGGCCGAGCTGCTGGAAACCGAACCGACCGAGAACGTGCGTAACGCGCTGATCGGCCTGCAAGAGATGGTCAAGGGCGAACTGACCGGTGATGACGTCACCGTGGTCCTGCTGCTGCCGACCGACGATGCGCCGCTTGCCGAGCGCGCCGCTGCACTGGGCCAATGGTGCCAGGGTTTCCTCCACGGTTTCGGCGTGAACGCCGGCGGCCTGGAACTGAGCACCGACGCCAAGGAAGTGTTGCAGGACCTGGCAGCCATCTCCCAGGTGCAGGACGCCCTGGAAGAGTCCGAAGATGGCGAGGGCGATTACATGGAAGTCATGGAATACCTGCGCGTCGCGCCATTGCTGTTGTTCACCGAGACCAGGAAGTCCGCTGAACCTGCGGCGCCCAAGCCGTCGCTGCACTGAAAAAGGAAGCCCGTCTGCCCATGATCCATATCCCCAAAGCGGAATACACCCGTCGCCGCAAGGCGCTCATGGCGCAGATGGAACCCAACAGCATCGCGATCCTGCCGGCCGCCGCCGTAGCGATCCGCAACCGTGATGTCGAGCATGTCTACCGCCAGGACAGCGACTTCCAGTACCTGAGCGGCTTCCCAGAACCTTCGGCGGTGATCGTGCTGATGCCCGGTCGCCAGCATGGCGAGTACGTGCTGTTCTGCCGCGAGCGCAACGCCGAACGCGAATTGTGGGACGGCCTGCGCGCCGGTACCGAAGGCGCGATCCGCGATTTTGGTGCCGACGACGCGTTTCCCATCACCGATATCGACGACATTCTGCCCGGCCTGATTGAAGGCCGCGACCGCGTGTATTCGGCCATGGGCAGCAATGCCGAATTCGACCGGCATGTGATGGAGTGGATCAACGTGATCCGCTCCAAAGCGCACCTGGGCGCCCAGCCGCCGAACGAATTCGTTGCCCTGGATCACTTGCTGCACGACATGCGCCTGTATAAATCGGCAGCGGAAGTGAAGGTGATGCGCGAAGCGGCACGGATTTCCTGCGCCGCCCATGTGCGCGCAATGCAGGCCAGCCGTGCCGGCCTGCATGAGTTCAGCCTGGAGGCCGAGCTGGATTACGAATTCCGCAAGGGCGGCGCGAAAATGCCGGCTTATGGCTCCATCGTGGCGGCCGGGCGCAACAGCTGCATCCTGCAT
Source organism: Pseudomonas orientalis (assembly GCF_001439815.1). Classification (GTDB taxonomy): domain Bacteria; phylum Pseudomonadota; class Gammaproteobacteria; order Pseudomonadales; family Pseudomonadaceae; genus Aquipseudomonas; species Aquipseudomonas orientalis. The sequence goes on from NZ_JYLM01000004.1 coordinate 145,119, forward strand.
TACCAGCAGAATGACGCGCTGCTCAAGGACGGTGACCTGGTATTGATCGACGCCGGTTGCGAGATCGACTGCTACGCCAGTGACATCACCCGCACCTGGCCGGTCAACGGCAGATTTTCGCCCGAGCAAAAGGCGATCTACGAGATCGTGCTGGCCTCCCAGGAAGCCGCCTTCGCGCAGATCGCGCCGAACAAGCACTGGAACCAGGCGCATGAGGCGACCGTGCAGGTCATCACGGCCGGGCTGGTCAAGCTGGGGTTGCTGCAAGGCGACGTTGACGAGCTGATCGCCAGCGAAGCCTACCGCGCCTTTTACATGCACCGCGCCGGCCACTGGCTGGGCATGGATGTGCATGATGTGGGCGAATACAAAGTGGGCGGTGAATGGCGCGTGCTGGAAGTCGGCATGGCCTTGACCGTGGAGCCGGGGATCTATATTTCACCGGATAACCAGAACGTAGCGAAGAAGTGGCGTGGCATTGGCGTACGCATCGAGGACGACGTGATAGTGACCAAGCAAGGCTGTGAGATTCTGACCGGCGCGGTGCCCAAGACGGTGGCCGAGATCGAAGCGCTGATGGCGGCTGCCCGATGAGCCGGGTCAACCTGGCGATCATCGGCGGTGGCCTGGTGGGCGCCAGCCTGGCACTGGCGTTGCAGGCCGGAGCCAAGGCGCGAGGGTGGAAAATTGCACTGATCGAGCCCTTCGCGCCGGGTGACAGTTATCAGCCGAGCTACGATGCGCGTTCTTCGGCGCTGTCCTTTGGTGCCCGGCAGATCTATCAACGTCTGGGCGTGTGGCAGGACATTTCCCGCCGCGCCGAGCCGATCAAGCACATCCATGTGTCCGACCGTGGCCGTTTCTCCACCGCGCGTCTGTCCGCCCTGGAAGAGGGCGTGCCGGCCTTGGGTTATGTGGTGGAAAACGCCTGGCTGGGCCAGTGCCTGTGGCAAGGCCTGGATAAAGAGGTGGTCAGTTGGCGCTGCCCTGCGGAAGTCACGCGCATGGAGCCCCTGTCTGATGGCTACCGACTGACCCTCAACGACGAAACGGTGCTGGAGTGCGACCTCGCTGTACTGGCCGACGGTGGCCGCTCGGGCCTGCGCGAACAACTGGGCATCGGCGTCAAGACCCGCCCGTATAACCAGAGCGCGCTGATCGCCAATATCACCCCGAGCGAAGCCCACAACGGCGAAGCGTTCGAGCGCTTCACCGATGAAGGGCCGATGGCCTTGCTGCCACTGCCCGACAACCGCTGCGCGCTGGTGTGGACCCGCATGGGCATGGACGCCCAGCGCCTGGCCGACCTTGACGAGCGCAGTTTCCTCAGCGAATTGCAGGGCGTGTTCGGCTACCGCCTGGGCACCCTGAAGCAGGTAGGCGCACGACATCTGTATCCGCTGACTCTGGTGGAAGCGGAAGAACAAGTGCGCTCGCACCTGGTGGTGCTCGGCAATGCGGCGCACAGCCTGCACCCGATCGCCGGGCAGGGTTTCAACCTGTCCCTGCGCGATGCCAACGCCCTGGCCGAAGCCTTGCTGGCCGGGCCTGCGGTGCCGGGCGATCTGGCAACCCTGCAACGCTACCGCGAACGCCAGCGCCTGGACCAGCAATTGACCGTGGGTTTCTCCGACCAGGTCACGCGCCTGTTCGGCAGCGGGCAACCGTTGGTGGCGCTGGGGCGCAACCTGGGCCTGCTCGGCCTGGACCTGCTACCGCCGGCCAAGCGCTGGTTCGCCCGTCAGGCCATGGGCCTGGGCACGCGCCCCGATGCGTAAGTGGCTGATCCGGCGCCTGGGCAAGGCGCGACTGTTACGCTGGGTGATGACGCTCTATCCACCGTACCTGGGCGCCGGGGTCAGCGTGCAGCAGATGAGCGCCGACTTTCGTCACGTCAAGGTGCGCATGGGCCTGGGCTGGTATAACCGCAACTATGTGGGCACCCAGTTCGGCGGCAGCCTGTATTCGATGGTCGACCCGTTCTACATGCTGATGCTGATGGAAAACCTGGGCCGTGATTACATTGTGTGGGACAAGGCCGCCAGCATCGACTTCGTCTCGCCGGGCAAAGGCCCGGTGTATGCCGAATTTTCCATCGACGACGCCTTGCTCGATGAGGTGCGTCGACAGACCGCCACTGGCGAGAAATATCTGCCTCGCCTCAAGGTCCAGATTCATGACGGCTCCGGCACCCTGGTGGCGCGGGTCGACAAAACCCTTTACGTGCGGCGCAAGCCGCCAGCGAGACAGGCTTGACTATGGACATGCGCGCAGATGTGCTGATTGTCGGGGCCGGAATGGTCGGAAGCGCCCTGGCGCTGGCGTTGCAGGGCAGTGGCCTGCAGGTGTTGCTGCTTGACGGCAGCCCGCTGAGCGTCAAGCCGTTCGAGCCGGCAGCGGCGTTTGAACCACGGGTCAGTGCGCTGTCCGCCGCCAGCCAGCGCATTCTGGAGCGCCTTGGCGTGTGGGACGGCATCGTCGAGCGCCGCGCCAGCCCCTATGGCCAGATGCAAGTGTGGGACGGCAGCGGCACCGGGCAGATCCACTTCTCGGCGGCCAGCGTGCATGCCGAGGTGCTGGGGCATATCGTCGAGAACCGCGTGGTCCAGGATGCCTTGCTGGACCGCCTGCATGAGTGTGACCTGGGGCTGCTGGCCAACGCGCGCCTGGAGCAGATGCGCCGTTCCGGCGATGACTGGCTGCTGACCCTGGCCGACGGGCGCAAGCTGCGCGCGCCGCTGGTGGTCGCCGCCGACGGCGCCAACTCCGCAGTGCGCCGCCTGACCGGCACCCCCACCCGTGAATGGGACTACCTGCACAACGCCATCGTGACCAGCGTGCGCAGCAGCCAGCCGCACCAGCGCACGGCGTGGCAACGCTTCACCGACACGGGCCCGCTGGCATTCCTGCCGCTGGTGCGCGATGGGCAAGAGGACTGGTGCTCGATCGTATGGTCGACCACGCCGACGGAGTCCGAGCGCCTGATGGCCCTGGATGATGAGCGCTTCTGCCGTGAACTGGAGCGGGCCTTTGAGGGCCGCTTGGGCACTGTGGTCAGCGCCGACCCGCGCGTCTGCGTGCCGTTGCGTCAGCGCCACGCCAAACGCTACGTGGCCGAGGGCCTGGCGTTGATTGGCGATGCGGCCCACGTCATCCATCCCTTGGCGGGGCAGGGCGTAAACCTGGGGTTTCTCGATGCTGCGGTGCTGGCCGAAGTGCTGCTGGCGGCGACCGAGCGTGGCGAGCGTCTGGCGGATGTGAAGGTGCTGAGCCGCTACGAACGTCGGCGCATGCCGCATAATCTGGCGCTGATGGCGGCCATGGAAGGCTTCGAGCGCCTGTTTCAGGCCGATCAACTGCCGCTGCGCTGGTTGCGCAATGCCGGGTTGAAAATCGTCGATCAGATGCCCGAAGCCAAGGCAGTGTTTGTACGCCAGGCCTTGGGCCTGACCGGCGACCTCCCGGACCTCGCCAAACCGTGAACTGAAATGCGGCCCCCTGTGGGAGAGGGCTTGCCCCCGATGAGGCCATCAGCCCTCACGCATCTCTCCAGCCGTGCAACATCTGGTAACGCCTCCACCAAGCGTTACCAAATGTGAGTCCTTATCATTTGCGCTCTTTTTGCAAATGAGAGACCGCACCCATGTTGGCACCCAAGCGCCTCCTGACTGCCCTGGCACTCACCCTGATCGGCAGCGCCACCGTGCAGGCCGCCGACGAAGTGGTGGTCTACTCCTCGCGCATCGACGAGCTGATCAAGCCGGTGTTCGACGCCTACACCCGCAAGACCGGCGTACAGGTCAAGTTCATCACCGACAAGGAAGCGCCGCTGATGCAGCGCATCAAGGCCGAGGGCGAAAATGCCACCGCCGACCTGCTGCTCACCGTCGACGCCGGCAACCTCTGGCAGGCCGAGCAGATGGGCATCCTGCAGCCGTTCACCTCCGAGGTGATCGACAAGAACATTCCGCTGCAATACCGCTCCTCGGCCCACGCCTGGACCGGTTTGAGCCTGCGCGCGCGCACCATCGCCTATTCCACCGACCGGGTAAAACCGGGCGACCTGACCACCTACGAAGCCCTGGCCGACAAACAGTGGGAAGGCCGCCTGTGCCTGCGCACGGCGAAAAAGGTCTACAACCAGTCCCTGACCGCCACGCTGATCGAAACCCACGGCGCGGCCAAGACCGAAGAAATCGTCAAAGGCTGGGTGAATAACCTCTCCACCGATGTGTTCTCCGACGACATCGCGGTGCTGGAGGCGATCAATGCCGGGCAATGCGATGTCGGCATCGTCAACACTTACTACTATGGCCGCCTGCACAAGCAGAAGCCGGACCTGGCGGTGAAGCTGTTCTGGCCGAACCAGGGCGACCGTGGCGTGCATGTGAACCTGTCGGGCATCGGCTTGACCAAACACGCGCCACACCCGGCGGCGGCCAAGGCCCTGGTGGAATGGATGACTACGCCTGAGGCGCAGAAGATTTTCGCCGACGTGAACCAGGAGTTCCCAGCCAACCCGGCGGTACCGCCGTCGGCCGAAGTGGCGACCTGGGGCAAATTCGTGGCCGATACCTTGCCGGTGGAAGTGGCGGGTAAACGGCAGGCCGAGGCGATCCGCTTGATGGACCGTGCCGGCTGGAACTGAGTTTTTAAATCGTTAAAGCTTTTTGTAGGAGCGAGCTTGCTCGCGAAAAACTCACAGGCACCGCGTTCATTCAGGAAGCGCGCGTATCGTTGACGTTTTTCGCGAGCAAGCTCGCTCCTACACACGGCATTAGGGCAAGCCCCCTCCCACACTGTTTTTTGTCTGCCTTCAGATAGTCCATTTCCAGGGAATTTGCTTTTGGCCCACCCCGCCCAACGCCGCTGGTACCTGCCGGTCTTTACCGTCGCCGCCCTGGTGCTGCTGCCGCTGAGCGTGCTGTTGCTGTCCTGGCAAAGCATCGATCAGCAGATCTGGTCCCACCTGTGGGACACCCAGATGCCGCGCTTGCTGGGCAACACCTTGACCCTGGTGCTCGGCGTCGGTGTTGGCGTGACGTTGCTGGGCGTGAGCCTGGCTTGGCTGACCAGCCTTTGCGAGTTCCCGGGGCGGCGCTGGCTGGATTGGGCGTTGATGCTGCCCTTTGCGATTCCGGCCTATGTGCTGGCCTTCGTGTTTGTAGGGCTGCTGGACTTTGCAGGCCCGGTGCAGACCCTGCTGCGCGACTGGTTCGGCGCGGGGCTGCGCTTGCCGCGTGTGCGTTCCACCAGCGGCGTGATCATCGTCTTGGTGCTGGTGTTCTACCCCTATGTCTACCTGCTGGCGCGTTCTGCATTCCTGGCCCAGGGCAAGGGCTTGATGGAGGCGGCGCGGGTGCTGGGGCAGTCGCCGTGGCAAGCATTCTGGCGCGTGGCGCTGCCCATGGCGCGGCCGGCGATTGGTGCCGGCGTTGCCTTGGCCCTGATGGAAACCCTGGCGGATTTTGGCGCGGTCTCGGTGTTCAATTTCGATACGTTCACCACCGCCATCTATAAGACCTGGTACGGCTTTTTCAGCCTCTCCAGTGCCGCGCAACTGGCCAGCCTGTTGCTGCTGGTGGTGATGCTGGTGCTGTATGGCGAGCGTCGCGCACGGGGAGCGAGCCGACCTGGCAACGAGCGCCCGCGCGGCAAGGCGCTGTATCACCTGCGTGGGTTCAAGGCGGCCGCGGCCAGCGGCTGGTGTGGCCTGGTGTTCGCCTGCGCGTTTGTTATCCCGATGCTGCAACTGGTGGGCTGGTTCTGGCAGCGCGGCCGCTTCGATCTGGATGAGCGCTACACCGGCCTGATCGTGCATACGCTCTACCTGGGTGGGATCGCGGCGCTGGTGACGGTCAGCGTGGCCCTGATACTGGCGTTCGCCAGCCGCCTGGCGCCGACGCGGGCGATTCGTTCCGGCATCAGCCTGGCCAATGTCGGTTATGCCTTGCCCGGCTCGGTGCTCGCGGTCTCGATCATGCTGGCCTTCAGCTATCTGGACCGCGAACTGGTGGTGCCGCTGTCGGGCTGGCTGGGCGGTGCGGGCAAGCCGTTGCTGCTGGGCAGTCTGTCGGCGCTGGTGCTGGCGTATCTGGTGCGATTCCTGGCGGTCGCCTACGGGCCTTTGGAAAACAGCCTGGCGCGTATCCGCCCGTCGTTGCCCGAGGCCGCACGCAGCCTGGGAGTGAGTGGGCCACAACTGTTTTGCAAGGTGTATCTGCCGCTGTTGCTGCCCGGCACCCTGAGCGCGGCGTTGCTGGTGTTTGTCGACGTGCTCAAGGAAATGCCCGCTACCTTGCTGATGCGCCCGTTTGGCTGGGACACCCTGGCGGTGCGCATCTTTGAGATGACCAGTGAAGGGGAATGGGCGCGGGCCTCGCTGCCGGCGTTGACCCTGGTGCTGGTTGGGTTGTTGCCGGTCATCGGCTTGATCCGACGTTCGGCACGACAAATAGGCTAGGTGCCAGTCCTACAGCTTGCGGCTACAATGCGCGGCATTCGGTGTGCTCCGTCTTTCGGATCGACCTGCTGTATGTGGCTGCGGGCCTTGTCGTTCAAGGTGTTCGGCGCAAGTGGCAGCTCTGCGCACCTTCGCCAAGCCCGGAAGGAGAAACCCATGGGACAGCGTACGCCTCTGTATGACCTGCATCTCGCCCTCGGCGCGAAAATGGTCGATTTTGGCGGTTGGGATATGCCTTTGCATTACGGCTCGCAAGTCGAGGAGCACCATCAGGTGCGGCGCGACTGCGGGGTGTTCGATGTATCTCATATGACCGTGATCGATGTCACCGGCCCCCAGGCCAAGGAATGGCTCCAGCACCTGCTGGCCAATGATGTCGATCGATTGCACGGCTGCGGCCGCGCGTTATACAGCGCCATGCTCAACGAGCAGGGCGGGGTGGTGGACGACATGATCGTCTACCGTACCGAAACCGGTTACCGACTGGTGGTCAACGCCGCCACCCGTGACCAGGACATGGCCTGGATGCAGGTGCAACTGGGCAGCTATCAGGTGCAACTCCAGGAGCGCTCCGAGCTGGCCATGCTCGCCATTCAAGGTCCCCATGCGCGGCAGAAGATCGCCGAGCTGGTAACCCAGTCCCGTGGCACCCTGATCCATCAGCTCAAACCGTTTGAAGGCCAGGCCGACGGCGATTGGTTTATCGCCCGTACCGGTTACACCGGCGAAGACGGCCTGGAAATTGTCCTGCCTGCCGACCAGGCGCCGGGTTTTTTCAACGACCTGGTGGGTGCCGGTATTTCCCCCATCGGCCTCGGTGCCCGCGATACCTTGCGCCTGGAAGCCGGCATGAACCTGTATGGCCAGGATATCCACCAGCAGGTGTCGCCCCTGGCCGCCAACATGGCCTGGAGCATCGCCTGGGAACCGGCAGGGCGCAATTTCATCGGCCGTGCCGCGCTGGAGGCGGAAAAAGCGGCCGGTGTGCAGTTCAAATTGGTCGGGCTGGTCCTGGAAGAACGTGGGGTTCTACGTGCTCACCAGGTGGTTCGTATCGCCAATGTTGGCGAAGGGGAGATCACCAGTGGTAGTTTCTCACCTACGCTTAGCAAATCCATTGCCCTGGCGCGCGTACCGACGGCGACCGCCGACCGGGCCGAAGTGGAAATCCGCGGCAAATGGTACCCGGTTCGAGTGGTCAAGCCGACCTTCGTCCGCCATGGCAAGACCTTGATCTAACTATTTTCCGGCAGGCCACTGGCCGCTGACATTTCTTCTTGAGGACACAGACTATGAGCAATATCCCTGCCGACCTGCGCTTTGCCGACAGTCATGAGTGGGCCCGTCTGGAAGCGGACGGCACCGTGACCGTCGGGATCTCCGACCATGCACAGGAAGCGTTGGGTGATGTGGTGTTTGTTGAGTTGGCTGAGGTGGGCGCCACGTTTGAAGCCCAGGGCCAGGCGGGTGTGGTGGAGTCGGTGAAGGCGGCTTCGGACATCTATGCCCCGGTTGCAGGGGAAGTGATTGCGGTCAACGAAGAGTTGGGTGGGAGTCCTGAGCTGTTGAACTCTGACCCTTACGGCGCCTGGATCTTCAAGCTCAAGCCAAGCAACGTGGCCGATCTGGACAAGCTGCTCGATGCTGCAGGCTACAAAGCCGCCATCGGCGAGTAAACGCAGAACCCATTGTGGGAGGGGGCTTGCCCCCGATGGCGGAGTGTCAGCCGATTCATCAATGGCTGACCCGGCGCAATCGGGGGCAAGCCCCCTCCCACATTTATTTGCACCGGCCTTAAGTGATCAGTCCGCCTTTAATACCGCTTTGACCGCCGCCACCGCCCGCTCCACATCTGCCTCCGTCATCGCCGTGAACATCGGCAACGACACGATCAATCGCCCCACACGCTCCGCTACCGGGAACATCCCTTCCTTGAATCCCTGTGCTCGATACAGGCTCAGCAGGTGGATGGGCGGGTAGTGATAGCCAATGCCGACGCCCTGGGCCTGCATCTGCTCCATAAAGGTGGCGCGGGCGGGCAGACCATCCTGACGCTCCGGCAATACCAGTTGGAACAGGTGCCAGTTGCTGTTTTCGAAGTCCGCGGGCGGCAGTTGCGCGCCGTACTGTTGTTCAAAATCACTGCCGAAGCATTCGAAGTAGTGCCGTGCCAGGTTCTGGCGATGTGCGGTGATCTTCTCGATGTGGGCAAATTGTCCCAGGCCAATGGCGGCGGCGATATCGGTCATGTTGAACTTGCCGCCCAGCACGTCCACATCCAGGCCGTCGAAACCGCTGCGGGTCACACCTTGCAGGCGGTATTTCTCGGCCAGACGGGCTTCTTCGGCGTTGTTCAGCACCAGGCAACCACCTTCGGATGAGGTGATGTTCTTGTTCGCCTGGAAGCTGAACGACACGAAGTCGCCGGTAGCGCCGATGCGTTCCCCGTCCCAGCTGGACCCCAGTGCCTGGGCGGCGTCTTCGACGATGCGCAGGTTGTACTTGTTGGCCAGCGCGTAGAGCATCGGCATGTCCAAGGGCAAACCGGCCAGATAGACCGGAATGATCGCCTTGGTGCGCGGGGTGATCGCCGCTTCAACCTGGGCCAGATCAATGTTGCGGGTCACCGGGTCGATATCGGCAAAGACCGGGGTGGCGCCCACCTCGAGGATGACGTTGGCCGTGGCGACCCAGGAGATTGGCGTAGTGATTACTTCATCCCCAGGCCCGATGCCGGCGATGCGCAAGGCAATCTCCATGGTGCAGGTGCCTGAGTTGAAGGTGCGTACCGGACGGCCGCCGAAGTACTCCGACAACTGCGCTTCGAACGCCTGCACCTTCGGGCCACTGGTGATCCAGCCGGAACGCAGGACATCGCCGACCGCCGAGATCGTGGCTTCGTCAATGGTAGGTTTGGAGAACGGCAGGAAAGGCTGTTGGCTCATGACGAAGAAGGCATCCGATGGGCGATGAGTGATGGCGTGCGAGTCCTGCATGGTTGCACGGCTCGACTGAATATAGCCTGTCGCCCGTGAACGATTCGTCATGTTGCAGGCAAAAAAATGCCGCTTGAAAAAGCGGCATTTTTTACGCTGTAGTCTTACTCGGTAACAGCGTTCTTCGCGAGGATGGCGTTGGCCAGCTCCATGTCCGTGGCCTGCAGGCCAGGGTTGTCGGCACGCACTTTCTGCATGGCCGCTTCCAGGTACGGGCCGCGAATGCCGCCGTCGCTGGCGACGAAGCTGCCGGCGTCGTCCTGAGCGGCGACGACCATTTTGTGGTCCTTGAAGGTCAGGTAGGTCGAGCCGGTGGTGGCACCCGACGAGATGACATTACGCCAGAAGCTGTCGGCCATGGCTGAGCCGACAGGGAGGGAGAGCACAGCGAGGGTTGCGACAGCATATTTAAGACGCATGATGGATGACTCCGGTGGGTTATCTGTACGTTTTGATTGTAGTTAACCTGATCCAGTTCCATCACTGACTAAACAGTTTCAACCTTTAAAACCACCCCATCCTGCCCAACCACGCGGACTTGAGCGCCTACAGGTGCATCGGCACCGGTGACCATCCATACGCCATCGCCGACCTTGACCTTGCCCCTGCCGTCCACTATCGCCTGATGCACCACGAAAGTGCGTCCGACCAGCTCCGAACCGCGCTCGTTCAAGCCGGGTTGATCGCTGGTCCTGGCGCTGCTGCGTTGGCGTCTCCACCAGTACACGGCCGTCAATATCGACAACAGGGCGAACAGCAACAGTTGCCACTCCAGTCCGAGGGGCGGGACGATAAACTTGATCACGCCCACGGCGGCGGCGGCGATACCCATCCACAGCAGGTAGCCGCCGGTACCGAACACCTCAAGAATCAACAACACGGTGCCCAGCGCCAGCCAGTCCCAGAACGAAAGATGCTGCAGGAAATCCCACATGGCGGCGGCCTCAGCCTTTCTTGTTGTCGAAAGTTGCCCTGACGATCTCGCCGATACCGCCCACGGCACCAATCACCTGGCTGGCTTCCAGCGGCATCAGGATCACCTTGCTGTTGTTGGCCGAGGCCAGCTTGCCCAGGGCATCGATGTATTTCTGCGCCACGAAGTAATTCACCGCCTGCACGTTGCCCGAGGCGATCGCTTCCGATACCACCTGGGTCGCGCGGGCTTCAGCCTCGGCCTGACGCTCACGGGCTTCGGATTCGAGGAAGGCGGCCTGGCGGCTACCCTCGGCCTCGAGGATCTGCGCCTGTTTCTTGCCCTCGGCGGTCAGGATCGCCGAGGCGCGCAGGCCTTCGGCTTCGAGGATCTGTGCACGCTTGATCCGCTCGGCTTTCATTTGCCCGGACATGGCCGCCATCAGGTCGGCGGGTGGGCTGATGTCCTTGATTTCGATACGGGTGATCTTGATGCCCCACGGCGCCGTGGCTTCGTCGACGGTGCGCAGCAGTTTTTCGTTGATACCGTCGCGCTGGCTCAGCATGGCATCCAGCTCCATGGAGCCGAGCACAGTACGGATATTGGTTTGCAGCAAGTTGCGAATGGCATGCTCGAGGTTGTTCACCTCATACGCGGCCTGGGCAGTGTTGACCACTTGGAAGAAGCACACGGCGTCAATCTGCACGGTGGCGTTGTCGGCGGTAATCACTTCCTGGGGTGGGATATCCAGCACGCTTTCCATCACGTTGATCTTGCGGCCGATGCGGTCCATGACCGGGATGATGATGTTCAGGCCGGGCTTGAGGGTGTTGGTATAGCGGCCGAAACGTTCGACGGTCCACTGGTAGCCCTGGGGCACCACCTTGAAACCCATGAACAGGATGGCAATGGCCAGGCCCACGAAAAGAAGCAGTACGGTTCCGATCTGCATAACGATTCCCTATCTGATGATGTCAGTGACACGACGTTGTGCCGATTGTAACGGTGTCGTCACGGATAAGGACGGTTTCATTGGCCAGCGAACAAAGGATTTGTTTCTGAATCCCCAGGGGTAACCCTGAGGACTTCTGCCAGCGTCGTAAGCCCCGTCTGCACCTTTTGCATGCCGGCCATCCGCAGGCTGTGCATGCCTTGCCCGAGCGCCGCATGGCGCAAGGCCTGAACGTCAGCGCCGGGGGTAATCAGCGCTTTGAGGGCTTCGTCCAGAACCATGATTTCGTAAAGTCCGGCCCTGCCCCGATAGCCACTGTCGCGGCACTCCGCGCAGCCGACGGCCTCGTAGACTTCGGCCACGGCGCGCTTGCAATGGGGGCACAGCACGCGCACCAGGCGCTGCGCCATGACGCCGATCAGCGTCGCCTTGATCAGATAATGAGCGATGCCCAGCTCCTGCAAGCGGCTGATGGCGCTCGGCGCATCGTTGGTGTGCAGCGTCGACAGCACCAGGTGCCCGGTCAGCGCAGCCTGGATCGCCATTTCGGCGGTTTCCTGGTCGCGAATCTCGCCGATCATGATGATGTCCGGGTCCTGGCGCAGCAACGCGCGGATCCCGCCGGCGAAGGTCAGGTCGATGTTGTGCTGCACCTGCATCTGGTTGAACGCCGGCTCGACCATTTCGATGGGGTCCTCCACCGTGCACAGGTTGACCTCCCGGGTCGCCAGTTGCTTGAGGGTGGTGTAGAGCGTGCTGGTCTTGCCCGAGCCGGTGGGGCCGGTGACTAGAATGATGCCGTTGGCCTGTCGGGTCATGGCCTGCCAGCGCTGCTGATCTTCGGCGGACAGTCCCAGTTGGTCGAAATCCTTGAGCAGCACCTGGGGATCAAAAATGCGCATCACCAGCTTCTCGCCGAAGGCGATGGGCAAGGTCGACAGGCGCAGTTCCACTTCAACGCCCGCAGGGGTTTCGGTTTTGATGCGTCCATCCTGAGGCTTGCGCTTCTCGGCAACGTTCATACGGCCAAGGCTTTTCAGGCGGCTGACAACAGCGGTGGTGACCTGGGGCGGAAATTGGTAGACGTCATGCAACAGCCCGTCAATGCGAAAGCGCACACGACCCTGTTCGCGGCAGGGCTCGATATGGATATCGCTGGCCCGTTGATCGAAGGCGTACTGCAACAGCCAGTCGACGATATTGACGATATGCGCGTCATCGGCGTGCGGCTCGCTATCGCTGGCGCCCAGGCTGAGCCGTTCGACAGTACCGGCTGGCGCCATTTGCTGGTCGGCCCCGCTGACCGACTTGGCTAAACGGTAAAACTCATTGATACAGCGCTGGAGGGTTTGAGGGTTGGCCACCACGCGCTTTATCGAGCGCTTGAGTACCTGGGAAAGCCCGGCCTCCCAGCCGCTGATATGAGGTTGGGCGCTGGCAACCGTAACGCTGCGCGCATCCACGGCCACTGCAAGGATGGCGTGGCGCTGAGCGAAGGCGTGGGACATCAGCGGCACCACCGTCGCCACGTCGATCTTCAGCGGGTCGATGCGTAGATATGGCTGATCGACGTGCCGGGCCAGCCACTGTGTCAAGGTTTCCAGGCATGGACCTTGTGCGGCGATAACTTCCAGGGGGTGCCGGGCGCTGGTGGGCACGGACGACAATTGCCGCGCCGTCTCCGGGGTAATCAGTTGCTGCTCGATCAAGGCAGGCAGCAACTGATGCAGTTCCAGAGGGCGATCTTGCAGGACGGCGGACATGAGGGGTTCCTGGTTGGCGTCGGGTTTAATTCCCAGGCTAGCCAGTTTCCGAGAATCCTCCTTGGGCGTGTATTGCAGGCTTTGTCCGAAATCAAGCCCACCACCAGCCTGCCAGTATTGCGCTGACAGGGAGGCCTCATCTGGGCATAGGTATCTACACAACTTTGGCGCGACACCGGATTTGTAGTGAGGGAGCTTGCTCCCGTGACGGCCGGACAGCCGACGCGTTTCTACCTGACGCTCCGATGGCCGAATGTGGGAGGGGGCTTGCCCCCGATGGCGGCCTCAGGACCGATCAGGATGTTGGATCAGATCGAGTACATATCCGTTTCTGCGGTAACGGCTACTTAGGGTTCCGCTTTTACAGCGGCTCACTTTTGAAAAGCGCAAAAGTAAGCAAAACGCTCTTGCCCCACCACTCGGCACCTCGCTTGGGCTCGGTGTGCCCGAACGCAGGCTTGAATCCGTGGGCCGCCGCAATGGGCCATCCCTGGCCCAGTGCGGCTAACCCGGCGTCCTGCCGGGTTGCCCACGGAGTCAAGCCTGCGTTCGGCCAGCGTGGTTTAACGGGGCGCCTAAGATCAAGATCAAAAGCCAGATCAAGAGCGACTCGCTGCGCATCGTGGTTACGGTTGGGGGCTACAGAGTTGTGTAGATACCTATGCTCATCGGGGGCACGCCCCCTCCCACATTTGACCTGCGAGCGCTTTCAAATTGTGGGAGGGGCTGGCCCCCGATGGAGATGTTACAGACGCAGTAAGGTCTTCCAGGCCCGATGCTGATACACCGCAATCGCCTGGTGCATCCGCCCATCCAGCGACTCATCGGTAATCGGCTGGTTGGCCAGGTGCGCCAGCTTGTTCAGCTCGCCGTACAAGCGGTCCAGTTCAGGAATGTCCACCACCTGACGCGCATGGTGCAGCCAGGCCTGGATGCGTTCAATGCGCGGCAGTTGCTCGGCCAGGTCTTCCGGCTGTTGCTGGTAACGCTGCAGTTGCAGGGCAACGGCGTCATCGGCCAGCAGGCGCGGCAGCCAGTTGGTGATCTGCGCGGCGCCCTGACGGTTGCCACGCACGTTGCGTGCTTCGGTCCAGGTGCGGGCCAGCAGCCAGCGCGAGGTGTTCAGGGAGAACAGGCCCCAGCGCACGTCCTGCAGTTCTTCAACGAACTGCTCCGGCGCGGCTTTGCGAATGTCTTCATCGTCGTCACCGGCCTGCACCAGCGGGCGCCAGTCTTCCAGCAATGCATCCAGGGCACTGCGCAACTCGCTGGTGGATTGGCGCGGCGCGGCCTGGCCGAGGCTGCCGATCAGGGCGCGCAATTCGCCGAGGTTCTCGACCCAGTCCTGCAACAGACGCCAGCGGCCATTGAAGCGATATTGCTCGGCCAGGCGCTGGCTGCTGCCCAGCAGGTGCCACATGATCGCGGCGAAGGCATCGTCCAGCGGCATTTCGGCGTGGATCTGCGGTGCCGGCAGGCTCAGGGAATAGCTGCCGGCGTCGTACAGGCGATAGCCACGCTCGGCCTTGCTGATGTCACAGGGCATCAGCGCGAGGGTCGCCGCCAGTTCGGCGGCCAGCTCCAGCAGGGCGGCCGGTTCGCCTTCACGCAGTTCCAGTTCCAGCTCGCAGATTTCTTCCTTCTGCTTGCCGACCACCACATGGCCCAGGTCCAGGGCGGCTTCGATCACCACCTTGGCCTTGCCGCGGCCCCAGGCGATTTCGGCGCGTTCGCGCACGAAGTCGGTGGTAAAGATCGGCTTTAGGGTCTTTTTGTCCAGATCGGCCAACTGCTCGGGCCAGCACTCGCCGTCGAGCTTCTTCAGGTCGAGTTTGGCTTTGGGCAGGTCCCAGTTGTATTCGTTGCGTTCCGACAAGCCGGCGACGCTCTGGCCACGGGTCTTGAGGGTCTGGATGATGTCGTCACCGTCCTTGCGCAGGCGCAGGGCCACCTTGGCCTGGGCCAGATCGCGCTCGGGGGTGTCGAAGTACTGATTCATCAACTCACGGCGTTCCCAGCCACTTTTGTTGCGTTTTTTCAGTAGCGGGTGCTCACGTAGCGCGGCGAGTGTCTCGCGGCTGACGCGCAGCTTTATTTCGGTTTCTTTCTGCATGGCCGGAAAATCCAGGATCGGGAGCGCAGCCGGGGAAAAGTGTGGCTGCCAAGGTCGTGCAGTGTACAGGACTGAGCCCGCCAACGTGCCGCAACGGTTTATTGTGTCGTGCAGATGGCTCTATAGTGGGACTCATCCGGGAAGTTGGAGAGCGCGCATGCCGTTACCGTCCATGAAAGAGCAGTTCGCCGCGTTGATTGCCGCGCCGTCGGTCAGTTGCACTCAAGCGTCGCTGGACCAGACCAACCGCCCGGTGATCGATCTGCTTGCCGCCTGGCTGGGCGACCTGGGGTTCTCCATCGATATCCAGCAGGTCAGCCCCGGCAAATTCAACCTGCTGGCCAGCTTTGGCAGCGGCCCTGGGGGCTTGGTGCTGGCAGGTCATAGCGACACGGTGCCCTACGACGCGGCGTTGTGGAAAACCGATCCGCTCAAGCTGACGGAAGTCGACGGCCGCTGGGTAGGACTGGGCAGTTGCGACATGAAGGGCTTTTTCGCCCTGGTCATCGAAGCCGTGTTGCCGCTGCTGGATCAACCCTTCAAGCAACCGCTGCTGATTCTCGCCACGTGCGATGAAGAAAGCTCCATGTCCGGCGCTCGCGCGCTGGCGGAGGCGGGGCGCCCGTTGGGCCGCGCGGCGGTGATCGGCGAACCGACCGGCCTCAAGCCGATCCGCCTGCACAAAGGCGTGATGATGGAACGCATCGACATTCTTGGCCAAAGCGGCCATTCATCGGACCCGAGCCTGGGCCACAGTGCCCTGGAAGCCATGCACGACGCCATCGGCGAACTGCGCGGCCTGCGCCTGGCCTGGCAACGTGAATACCGCAACCCGCAGTTCAGCGTGCCACAGCCGACCATGAACTTCGGCTGTATTCATGGCGGCGACAACCCCAACCGCATCTGCGGCCAATGCTCCCTGGAGTTCGACCTGCGACCGTTGCCGGGCATGGACCCCGAGATGCTGCGCGCCGCGATCCGGCAGAAGCTGCAACCCTTGGCCGAGCGTCATCAGGTCAAGATCGACTACGCGCCGCTGTTCCCCGAAGTACCACCGTTCGAGCAACCGGAAGACGCCGAACTGGTGCGGGTCGCAGAGCGTTTGACCGGCCATCGCGCCGAAGCGGTGGCGTTCGGCACCGAAGCGCCTTATCTTCAGCGCCTGGGTTGCGAAACCCTGGTGCTCGGCCCTGGCGATATCGCCTGTGCGCACCAGCCGGGCGAATACCTCGAAATGTCACGCTTGACGCCTACAGTGCGTCTATTGCGGGAACTGATCGAACATTACTGCCTGAAACCTGCATAAATTAACCCCTGCCTGTTCGTACATAGAAAGGAGAGTGAGCGTGTCGCCAAGCCTGTTCCGACGATAACCATCAGCCCGCTGTGCGCTTTCACGATTGATCCCTTTTTGGCTGCTTTTTATTACAGGCCCAGGTGTTATGCCCGACTACGTTAATTGGCTTCGTCACGCTTCGCCCTACATCAACGCTCACCGCGACTGCACCTTTGTGGTCATGCTGCCCGGCGATGGCGTGGAACACCCCAACTTCGGCAATATCGTCCACGACCTGGTGCTGCTGCACAGCCTGGGCGTGCGGCTGGTGCTGGTGCACGGTTCGCGCCCACAGATCGAAGTGCGCCTTGAAGCGCGTGGCCTGACCCCGACTTACCACGAAGGCATGCGCATCACCGATGCAGCGACGCTGGAGTGTGTGATCGATGCGGTCGGCCACCTGCGGATCGCCATTGAGGCGCGCCTGTCGATGGACATGGCTTCGTCGCCGATGCAGGGCTCGCGCCTGCGCGTGACCAGCGGCAACTTTGTGACCGCCCGTCCTATCGGCGTCTTGGAAGGTGTGGACTATCACCACACCGGCGAAGTACGCCGGGTCGACCGCAAAGGCATCAACCGCCTGCTGGACGAGCGCTCCATCGTGCTGCTGTCGCCGTTGGGCTATTCGCCCACCGGTGAAATCTTCAACCTGGCCTGCGAAGACGTCGCCACCCGCGCCGCCATCGACCTGGGCGCCGACAAATTGCTGTTGTTCGGCGCCGATCTCGGTCTGATCGATGAAAACGGCCGACTGGTGCGTGAGTTGCGTCCGCAGCAAGTGCCGGCGCACCTGCAACGCCTGGGCAGCAACTACCAGGGCGAGTTGCTCGATGCCGCTGCCGAGGCCTGCCGTGGCGGAGTAGGGCGCAGCCATATTGTCAGCTATGTCGAAGACGGCGCCTTGCTCACCGAACTGTTCACCCGCGATGGCGGCGGTACGCTGGTGGCCCAGGAGCAATTCGAACTGGTGCGCGAAGCGGCGATTGAAGACGTCGGCGGTTTGCTCGACCTGATCAGCCCGCTGGAAGAGCAGGGCATCCTGGTGCGTCGTTCGCGGGAAGTGCTGGAGCGGGAGATCGAGCAGTTCAGCGTGGTCGAGCGCGAAGGCATGATCATCGCCTGCGCGGCCTTGTATCAGATCGCGGATTCGGATGCGGGTGAACTGGCGTGCCTGGCGGTGAATCCGGAATATCGCCATGGCGCACGCGGCGATGTATTGCTCGAGCGCATCCAGACCCGTGCCCGGGCGCAGGGTTTGAAGACCTTGTTCGTCCTCACCACCCGCACTGCCCACTGGTTCCGTGAGCGCGGCTTCGTGCCGAGCAGCGTGGACCGCCTGCCATCGGCGCGAGCGTCGCTGTACAACTACCAGCGCAACTCGAAAATCTTCGAGAAGGCCCTGTAACCCCGATCCAGCAAACACTGCATAACAAAATGTGGGAGGGGGCTTGCCCCGATAGCGGTGGGTCAGTTAACAGATAAGTCACTGACAGAGCGCAATCGGGGGCAAGCCCCCTCCCACATTTGATCTGCTTACTGGCTGATGAATTTATCGGTCACATAGGCCGAATAGTCCGGCAACACCGTCTCCACCTTGCCCTGCTCCTTCAAGAACTTCGCCGTCTCCCCAATCGCCTTTGCCGTGCCGCCCTTGAGCAGCGCCTCGGTCTGTTGCGCCTGGGCATCCGGAAAGGTGGTGCCGGCCAGCAACTCGGGAATGTCGGCGGCATTCGAACCTGTCAATTTCGCGATCTTCTGCACCGGCTCCGAATCCACCGTCCAACTGGCTTTGTGTGCGGCATAGTCGGCGAACGCGTCCAGGGTGACCTTGGCAAACTTGGCCACGACGTCAGGGTGTTTTTCCGCGAAATCCTTGCGCGCCACCCATACCTCGAAGGTGGGCGCACCCCACTGACCCACCTGCGCCGCGTCTGTCAGCGTTTTGCCAGTCTTGCGGATTTCCCCAAGGGCAGGCGACCACACGAACGCGCCGTCAATATCACCGCGTTTCCACGCGGCAGCGATTTCGGCGGGCTGCAGGTTCACGACTTTGACTTGTCGGGTGTCCAGCCCCCAATGCTTGAGTGCACCCAGCAGGCTGTAATGGGAGGTCGAGACGAACGGCGTGGCGATGGTTTTGCCGATCAGGTCGGCGGGTTTGTCGATACCGCTGCCGTTACGCACCACCAGGGCTTCAGAAGCATTGATTTGTGCCGATACGATAAACGCCACAATCGGTAGATTGCGTGAAGCGGCCGCCGCGAGCGGGCTGGAGCCCAGATTGCCGATCTGTACGTCGCCCGAAGCGATGGCCGTGACCACCTCCGGGCCACTGTTGAACCGGCGCCAATCGATCTTCTCGCCAATGGCCTGTTCGTAGAGACCGTCGGCCTGAGGGACTTTGCTGGGATCGATGCCGGTCTGGTAGCCGACAGTCAAGCCGGCCGCGTTGACACCAAAAGAAAGTAATACCGATACAAAAACTGTAACAAATTGACGGGAGGATGTGCGTTTGGCCATGATGGCGTCGCCTTTTTGATCGTGAGTGACGTATGCAATCGAACGTCAACACTAATCGATCTAAAAAAGCACTAGTAAATACCCTTTAGGAATTAGCTTATGGACGGGTTCGTCTATCCTGACCAGTCCGTTTCGCGAGCGTGCTTATTCCTGAATCGTATGAAAAAGAATGAAACAATTCTTTTTGGGTGTATGAAAAACTCATTACCCTGCAGGGACCAAATCAACTGCGATTAGACGAAGGTAGTAGACACACAAGGTTACGATTGACTTGGTGGTCACTATCTGGCGCTAATCGCGCATCTGTGGATCGAGGGCGTCAGACCCGAGACCAAAGAAATACAAAAATTAGAAATGAGAGGAGCGGTACATGAAGAAGTCCACCTTGGCTGTGGCTGTAGCGTTGGGCGCAATCGCCCAGCAAGCAGGCGCTGCCGGTTTCATCGATGACAGTAAAGTAACGCTGGGTCTGCGTAACTTCTACATCAACACCGACAACCGTGACTCGGCCGCAGGTACTGCAGCCAACAAGCGCGCCGGTGTTCAAAACAAGCAGGAAGAATGGGGCCAGGGCTTTGACCTGCGCTTCATCTCCGGTTACACCCAAGGCACCGTAGGTTTTGGTCTCGACGCCATCGGCCTGCTGGGTGTTCGCCTGGATTCCGGCGGCGGCACCAATGGCGCCACGGCCAGCTCCTACGGCGGCACCGTGTTCCCGAGCAAGTCCAATGGCGAAGCCGTTGATAACTACTCGAGCCTGGGCCTGACCGCCAAAGCCAAGATCTCCCAGACCGAACTGAAGCTGGGCACGCTGCAGCCCAAGCTGCCGGTAATCGTGACCAACGACGGTCGTCTGCTGCCGCAGACCTTCCAGGGTGGCCAGATCACCAGCAACGATCTCAACAAAGACCTGACGCTGGTTGCCGGTCAGATCGAAAAAGCCAAAGGCCGTAACTCCAGCAACGTCGACAACCTGTCTATCTCTGGTGCCAACTCCCGTGGCGTCAACTGGCGTGACAGCAACAAGTTCTACTACGCCGGTGGTGACTACAAGATCACCAAGGACCTGACTGCCCAGTACTACTACGGCAATCTGGAAGATTTCTACAAGCAGCACTTCCTGGGCCTGACCCATAACTGGGCCATCGGTCCTGGCGTGCTGAAGTCTGACCTGCGCTACTTCAACAGCTCCGATGACGGTAAGAACGGCCACGAGTCCGCCTACTTCTCCTCGGGCAACTACAGCGGTGTCAACTCCGGTCGTGGCAAGGTCGACAACAACCTGTACAGCGGCCTGTTCCTGTACACCGTTGCCGGTCATACCTTCGGTGGTGGTTATCAGGTCAGCAACGGCAGCAGCGATTTCCCTTGGTTGAACCAGGGTGACGGCTCGTCGGCTTACATTACTACCGACATGCAAATCGCCAAGTTCGCCCGTGCTGGCGAACGTACCTGGCAGGCTCGCTACTCCTACGATTTCGCCAAGGTTGGCGTGCCTGGCTTGACCGCCGGTGTGGTGTACCTCAAAGGTACTGACATCGACACCGTCAACGGTAGTCGTGCCGAGTTTACCGGCCAGTCCGAGTGGGAACGTGACATTACTGTTGCGTACGTTGTTCCGGAAGGCGTGTTCAAAAACGTCGGTGTGGCCTGGAAAAACGCCATGTGGCGCAACGATGTTGCAGCCGCGCGCGATCAGGACGAAAACCGCGTAATCGTCAGCTACACCTACGCATTCAAGTAACTGCGTAAAACCTTGCCCGGCGCAATGCCGGGCAAGGTGTCTTGCTTTTCAAGTCGGGCTCAACCCCCGCAAGCCCTTCCTGAACCCTCTTTGTGCAGCGTCTCAAGGCCTTCTCGAACCTTGAAAACGATGGTGCTCCTCCGTTCTGACCACGTCCAATGAACAGATTTTTAATATTCATTTATCGTCTAGATAAATCGATATTTATTCTTTTTAAATTCTCTACGATCCATGCACAGTGGGCTCCATAAGCACTCATCAGGAGCCACACCATGAGCCTAAGACTGGGCGATATCGCCCCCGACTTCGAACAGGATTCCAGCGCCGGCAAGATTCGTTTCCACGAATGGCTGGGCGATAGCTGGGGTGTGCTGTTTTCCCATCCGGCGGACTTCACGCCGGTGTGCACCACCGAGTTGGGCTTCACCGCCAAGCTCAAGGATGAATTCGCCCGGCGCGGCGTCAAGGCCATCGCGCTGTCGGTTGACCCGGTGGACTCGCACCACAAGTGGATCGAAGACATCAACGAAACCCAGAACACCGTCGTCAACTTCCCGATCCTGGCCGATGCCGACCGCAAGGTGTCCGACCTCTACGACCTGATCCACCCCAACGCCAGCGACACCCTCACCGTGCGCTCCCTGTTCGTGATCGACCCGAACAAGAAGATCCGCCTGACCATCACCTACCCGGCCAGCACCGGCCGCAACTTTCATGAAATCCTGCGGGTAATCGACTCGCTGCAGTTGACCGACAACCATAAGGTCGCCACACCGGCCAACTGGCAGGATGGGGATGAAGTGGTGATCGTACCGTCGCTCAAGGATGAGGAAGAGATCAAGCAACGCTTTCCGAAGGGCTATCGCGCGGTGAAACCGTACCTGCGCCTTACCCCCCAGCCCAACCGTTAACGCAGGTCAAATCTGGAAACAGGACCAGTGTGGGAGGGGGCTTGCCCCCGATTACGGTGCCTCAGTTACCAAATATTTAGCTGACCCACCGCTATCGGGGGCAAGCCCCCTCCCACATGTTGAGCGCATTTCAAGCAGGGGTTTTCAGGCCATTTCGATGGCCTTTTTTTTCGCGTGGCGATCTGTTTTCCGCATATGTTTTTATGGAATAAACAAATGAATAAATAAGATTTAAAGATATATAAATCTGCTGCTAAGGTCTGTTCCATCTTGGCGTCATCGCTGCACAGCGAACCGCCGACACTTGCGCAAGGAATTTCCTACATGCTGGTCGTAACACTTGGAGGCAGTCCCAGTCAGCGTTCCCGCTCCGGGGTCTTGCTGGAGAAAACCCGTCAATGGCTGCAGGACCAGGGCGTGGAAGTGGTGAGTTACCAGATCCGCGACTTCCCGGCCGAAGACCTGCTGCACGCGCGGTTCGACAGCCCCAAGGTCATCGACCTGTTGCAGCAAGTGGCGAATGCCGATGGCCTGGTGATCGCCACGCCGGTGTACAAGGCGTCGTTCTCCGGCGCATTGAAGACGGTACTCGACTTGCTGCCCGAGCGCGCCCTGGCCCACAAGGTGGTGTTACCGATGGCCACTGGCGGCAGCATCGCGCACATGCTGGCGGTGGATTACGCCCTCAAACCCGTGTTGTCGGCGCTGAAGGCGCAGGAATTGCTCCACGGGATTTTCGCCGAAGACAGCCAGATCGCCTACGGCGAAGGCAGTGCTCAGGCGCAGTTGGTGCCGGTGCTTGAACAGCGTCTGCAGGAAGCCCTTGAGCAGTTTTACAGCGCCATGGCCCGCCGCCCGAAACCGCTGGACCCACATGTGTTGAATGAACGCTTGTTGAGTGCTCGCTGGAGCATTTGAGTCTTACCCCGACATCTGGAAACACTCACCTTACTCAGCCGCCAACGGCCAAGCAGGTGCAGCCAATACCCCACTCGCATATTTGGAGAGAGCGCCATGCGCACTGTCATTTTGCGTCGCGGTCTGGTCGCACTGTTTGCTGCGGCTGTGTCCTTCGGCGCCATCGTTCAAGCCCACGCCGCAGAAACCTTGCGGATCGGTTATCAGAAATACGGCACGCTGGTGCTGCTCAAGGCCAAGGGCTCGCTGGAAAAGCGCCTGGCCGCACAGGGCGTGCAGGTGCAATGGACCGAATTCCCCGGTGGCCCGCAACTGCTTGAGGGCCTGAATGTCGGTTCCATCGACTTTGGCGTCACCGGCGAAACGCCACCGGTGTTCGCCCAGGCCGCCGGCGCGGATCTGCTGTACGTGGCCTATGAGCCACCGGCGCCGACCAGTGAAGCGATCCTGGTGCCGAAAGATTCAACGATCAAGTCGGTGGCGGAGCTCAAGGGCAAAACCGTCGTCCTGAACAAGGGCTCCAACGTGCATTACCTGCTGGTGCGTGCCCTGGAAGATGCCGGCCTCAAATACACCGACGTGAAAACCGTGTTCCTGCCGCCCGCCGATGCCCGCGCCGCCTTCGAACGCGGCAGCGTGGACGCCTGGGTGATTTGGGACCCTTACCAGGCCGCCGCCGAGAAACAGCTGCAGGCACGCACCCTGCGCGACGGCACCGGCATTGCCGACAACCATCAGTTCTACCTGGCCACCAAGCCCTACGCCGAACAGCACCCCGAGGTGATCAAGGCGCTGGTGGAAGAAGTGCGCGCCGTGGGCGAATGGTCCAAGGCCAACCCGCAGCAGGTGACTGACCAGGTGGCGCCGCTGCTCGGCCTGCCGGCTGATATCACCCTGACCTCGGTGAAACGCCAGGGCTACGGCGCGCTGTTCCTGACGCCGGAAGTGGTCGCGGCCCAGCAGAAAATCGCCGACGCCTTCTATCAGCTCAAATTGATTCCCAAGCCCTTGAGCATCAAGGACGTGATCTGGACCCCACCCGCCGCTGTTGCCAAAGCGCCGTAATCCGACTTCTTCAGGAGACAACTCCATGAGCCTCAATATTTTCTGGTTCCTGCCTACCCACGGCGACGGTCATTACCTTGGCACCGCCGAAGGCGCTCGCGCCGTCGATCACGGTTACCTGCAACAAGTGGCACAGGCCGCCGATCGGCTGGGCTTCGGTGGGGTGTTGATCCCCACCGGGCGTTCCTGCGAAGACTCCTGGCTGGTGGCCGCCTCGCTGATTCCCGTGACCCAGCGGTTGAAATTTCTTGTCGCGCTGCGGCCCGGGATCATTTCCCCGACGGTGGCCGCACGTCAGGCCGCGACACTGGACCGCCTGTCCGGTGGCCGCGCACTGTTCAACCTGGTGACCGGCGGTGACCCGGAAGAGCTGGCCGGCGACGGCTTGTTCCTCAGTCATGAAGAGCGCTATCAGGCCTCGGTGGAGTTCACCCGCATCTGGCGTCGGGTGCTCGAAGGCGAGACCGTGGATTACGACGGCGAGCACATCAGCGTCAAAGGCGCCAAGTTGCTCTACCCGCCGGTCCAGCAGCCACGCCCGCCGCTGTATTTTGGCGGTTCGTCCGAGGCGGCCCAGGACCTGGCGGCCGAGCAAGTGGAAATGGTGCTGACCTGGGGCGAACCACCGGCAGCGGTGGCGGAAAAGATCGCCCAGGTGCGGGCCAAGGCCGACAAGCTCGGACGCACCCTGCGCTTCGGCATTCGCTTGCATGTGATCGTGCGTGAAACCAACGAGGAGGCCTGGAAAGCCGCCGATAAACTGATTTCCCACTTGGACGACGACACCATCGCCCGCGCCCAGGCGTCCCTGGCGCGCTTCGACTCGGTGGGCCAGCAGCGCATGGCGGCCTTGCATGGCGGCAGTCGCGACAACCTGGAAGTCAGCCCCAACCTGTGGGCCGGGGTCGGGCTGGTGCGTGGCGGCGCGGGCACCGCGCTGGTGGGCGATGGCCCAACGGTTGCGGCGCGGGTCAAGGAATACGCGGACCTGGGCATCGACACCTTTATCTTTTCCGGTTATCCGCACCTGGAAGAGTCGTATCGGGTGGCGGAGTTGCTGTTCCCGCACCTGGATATCGAACGTCCCGAACTGCCGAAAAGCGCCGGCTACGTCAGCCCGTTCGGCGAGATGGTGGCCAACGACATCCTTCCCAAAGCTGCATCGCAGAGCTGAGGCGGCGCCATGAACCTAGAGAAACTCAGCCATCGCGTGGCGCCCTGGGTGCTGCCCATTTTATTGCTGGCGGTGTGGCAGTTGTCGGTGACGGCAGGGTGGTTGTCCACGCGTATTCTGCCGGCGCCCAGTGCGGTCATCGAGGCCGGCATCCACCTGGTCCGCAGCGGCGAAATCTGGACGCACCTGGCTATCAGCGGCTGGCGTGCGGGCCTGGGCTTTGTGATCGGTGGCAGCATCGGCCTGGCCCTGGGCTTTATCACCGGCCTGTCGAAATGGGGCGAACGTTTGCTCGACAGCTCGGTGCAGATGATCCGCAACGTGCCGCACCTGGCGCTGATTCCATTGGTGATCCTGTGGTTCGGGATTGACGAGACCGCGAAGATTTTCCTGGTGGCCCTGGGCACGCTGTTCCCGATCTACCTGAACACTTACCACGGCATCCGCAACGTCGACCCGGCGCTGGTGGAAATGTCGCGCAGCTACGGCTTGTCCGGCTTCAGCCTGTTCTGGCAAGTGATTCTGCCGGGCGCGTTGCCGTCGATCCTGGTGGGCGTGCGCTTTGCCCTGGGCTTCATGTGGTTGACGTTGATCGTGGCGGAAACCATTTCGGCCAGCTCCGGTATCGGTTACCTGGCGATGAATGCCCGCGAATTCCTGCAAACCGACGTAGTGGTGCTGGCTATCGTGATGTACGCGATCCTCGGCAAGCTGGCCGACCTGGCGGCGCGTGGCCTGGAGCGGGTATGGCTGCGCTGGCACCCGGCGTATCAAGTGAACAAGGGAGGTGCGGCATGACGGCTCAACAACCCCCGCGCCTGCTCAAGGGTATTCCCCTGGCGGTGCGCAAATTGCGCAAGTCCTTTGGCGCTCGAGAAGTGCTCAAGGAAATCGACCTGCATATTCCTGCCGGCCAGTTCGTGGCCGTGGTCGGCCGCAGCGGTTGCGGCAAAAGCACCTTGCTGCGCCTGCTGGCGGGCCTGGACAACGCCAGTGGCGGCGAGCTGCTGGCGGGCTCCGCGCCGCTGCACGAGGCGATCGAAGACACGCGGCTGATGTTCCAGGAAGCGCGCCTGCTGCCGTGGAAAAAGATCATCGACAACGTCGGCCTGGGCCTCAAGGGCAACTGGCGTCCCCGGGCGTTGCAAGCGCTGGAGGCGGTGGGCCTGGCCGAGCGTGCCGATGAGTGGCCGGCGGCCTTGTCCGGAGGCCAGAAGCAACGCGTCGCCCTGGCGCGCGCCTTGATTCACCAGCCGCGCCTGCTGTTGCTCGACGAACCATTGGGCGCGCTGGATGCGCTGACCCGTATCGAAATGCAGCAACTGATCGAGAACCTCTGGCAAAAACACGGCTTTACCGTGCTGCTGGTCACCCATGACGTCAGCGAAGCCGTGGCGATTGCCGACCGCGTGATCCTGATCGAAGACGGCGAAATCGGCCTCGACCTGAACGTCGACCTGCCGCGCCCGCGCGCCCGTGGCTCACATCGCCTGGCCGCGCTGGAGGCCGAAGTGCTCAACCGCGTGCTGTCGCTGCCCGGCTCACCGCCGGAACCCGAACCTGTTTCACCGCTGCCGACGCAATTGCGTTGGGCTCAATAACTACACAGGAAAACCATCATGACTATCAAAGCCATCAACGTGCGTAACCAGTTCAAAGGCACCATCAAGGAAATCGTAGTCGGCGACGTGTTGTCGGAGATCGACGTGCAGACCGCCTCGGGCATTGTCACTTCGGTGATCACCACGCGCTCGGTGAAAGAGCTGGAACTGGTGATTGGCAGTGAGGTGATTGCCTTTGTGAAATCGACTGAGGTGTCGATTGCCAAGCTGTGACTACTTGATCGTTCCCACGCTCCGCGTGGGAATGCCGCCGGGGACGCTCCGCGTCCCGCTGCATAAAAGTGGCGCAGAGCGTCACGGGATGCATTCCCACGGGGAACGTGGGAACGATCATGTGAGACGCTTGGGCAGGTAGGCCGGCAGATAAAGCCCCACATACGCATCAAACACCCGCATCCCTTCCTCCGCCATGCGCGGCGTAATCAATCCATGCTGATGCACTGAACGCGCATACACGCGGTCGCTCAATTCAAGCGCCAGGGCGAACACGTCCACATCACTCGGTAGCTTCGGCACGTCGAAGTGGCGGTTGAACACCTCCAGCATCAAATCACCCAATTCCAGATCATGCTGACGGTCCGCCTGCGTCACTTCAGTCAACCCGTGCTGTGCCAGGATCAACTGGCGCGCGGCGGCGTCGTGGCCGTAGATGGCGAGCATGCGCTGCTCGACGATGCACGACAGGTCGCGCCAGGTCTTGAGCGAATCCTGTTCGATGGGCGCCTGGATGGCCGCGCGAAAGGCTGCGTGCACATCGGCCGTCAACGCCTCGAGCAGTGCCGGCACGCTGGCGAAGAAGTGGTACACCGATGATGGCGGGATCTGCGCCCGTTCGGCCACGCTGTAGATCGACAAACCGCCCACGCCTTCGGCCGCCAGCAATGCGCGGGCGGCGTCCAGGATTGCGTCGATCCGGGCCTGACTGCGGGCGCGGGGTTTGCGCGGGGTGGCGGGGCGGGTCGTCATGGAAGTCTCCTACAAGGCAGCGGGCATTGTATGAGCAGGAATCTTTGTTGTCTGCCAGACCGCCATCGGGGGCTTGCACCCGATGAGGCCGACTCGGTCTCCCTGGATAACCCCATAAAAAACGCCACAGACCCAGAAGCCTGTGGCGTTTCTTCAATACCGCAACCGCTTACACGGTATGCAGGTACCAGTTGTACTCAAGGTCGGAGATGGAGTGTTCGAACTCCTCCAACTCACTTTCCTTACAGGCCACAAAGATATCGATGTATTTAGGATCAATGTACTTGGCCATTACCTCGCTGTCGTCCAACTCGCGCAGTGCATCACGCAGGTTGTTCGGCAGGCTTTGTTCGTTCTGCTCGTAGCTGTTGCCTTCCACCGGTGCGCCAGGTTCGATCTTGTTGGTCAGACCGTGGTGCACGCCCGCCAGGACCGAAGCCATCAGCAGGTAAGGGTTGGCGTCGGCGCCGGCCACGCGGTGTTCGATGCGCACCGCATCGGACGAGCCGGTCGGTACGCGAATCGCCACGGTGCGGTTATCCAGGCCCCAGCACGGCGAGTTCGGTACATAGAACTGAGCACCGAAACGACGGTAGGAGTTCACGTTAGGGCACAGGAACGCCATCTGGGCGGGCAGGGTCTCGAGCACACCGCCGATCGCGTGACGCAATGCGGCGTTCTGCTCGGGATCCTCGCTGGCAAAAATGTTCTTGCCGTCCTTGTCCAGAATGGAGATGTGCACGTGCAAACCGTTGCCTGCCTGGCCTGGGTAAGGCTTGGCCATGAAGGTGGTGTCCATCTCATGGTCGTAGGCGATGTTCTTGATCAGGCGCTTGAGCAGTACCGCGTAGTCGCAGGCCTTGATCGGGTCGGCGACGTGGTGCAGGTTCACTTCGAACTGCGCCGGGGCACTTTCCTTGACGATGGCATCGGCCGGGATGCCTTGCTCCTTGGCACCTTCCAGGATGTCCTGGAGGCAGTCGACGTATTCGTCGAGGTCGTCGATCAGGTAGACCTGTGTCGAGTGCGGGCGTTTGCCGGAGATCGGCGAGCGCGGCGGTTGCGGGCGGCCGTTCACGTTCTCCTGGTCGATCAGGTAGAACTCGAGCTCGAAGGCGGCGCAGATGGTCAGGCCCATGTCGTCGAACTTGCTCACGACCTGGCGCAACACTTCGCGAGGATCGGCGAAGAAGGGTTCACCTTCCAGTTCGTGCATGGTCATCAGCAGTTGCGCGGTTGGGCGCTTTTGCCAGGGCTCATTGCACAGGGTGTCGGGGATGGGATAACAGATTCGGTCAGCATCACCGATGTCCAGGCCCAGGCCGGTGCTTTCCACCGTAGAGCCGTTGATATCCAGGGCAAATAAAGAGGCAGGCAGGTTAATGCCCTTCTCGTAAACCTTGTGGAGGCTGGTGCGTTCGATGCGCTTGCCGCGCACCACACCATTCATATCCGCAATTAGAAGGTCTACGTACAGAACCTCAGGATGATCCTTAAGGAACGCGTTCGCTTCGTTAAGCTGAACGGCACGCGGGGGTACCGACATGATGCAACACCTTTGTTGTTAAAAATATCAATCATTGATCTTTTCTGGTTTCAGTCAACCCGAACGGCATGCCGAAGTCAAGCAAGGGCTTTTTTGCCCTGAAAAAGCGCCACGGCGCCTTTTTTGGGGCTTTTTGGGGCGGTTTTTTGGGTTTCACAGTCTTGGGACCGGCAGGCTTGAGCGGGCCGTGTTGTATTTTTTACGGGGGTGTTGTGTAAAAAAATGAACAAGGCTAAGCTCGATTCAAACCCATAACAGCAATAATATCGGGGTGCTTCATGTTTCACCTGCCGCCAATCGGCGTCTGCGCCTGCATCAGCCAGGTGTTGTCCGCAGTCCGTTCGTCCCGCGTGAATGCTCACGCACCGGCCAATATTCTTGACGGCCCGTCCGACCTCTTCTTTGCCCACTCCTGCGCCAGTCACCGGCCCTCATTCGCCGTGCCGATCATAATTGTGCACAAGTTTGGCGTGAGGAATGCAACGTTGCAGCAAATGGCAGGTAAGCTCCTACCCTGAATGAACAAACGACGCGGATGCTGCGTCAACCAACGCCTGGCCTTTAACGGATGCCAGGAAACCCAGCCCAGAGGCATTTATGAGTAACAACCTCGACCAGCTCACCGATTGGTTGAAAGACCACAAGATCACAGAAGTCGAATGCATGATTGGCGACCTCACCGGCATCACCCGGGGCAAGATCTCGCCGACCAACAAGTTCATCGCCGAAAAAGGCATGCGCCTGCCCGAAAGCGTTCTGTTGCAGACCGTGACCGGCGACTATGTCGAAGACGACATCTATTACGAATTGCTCGACCCGGCCGACATCGACATGATCTGCCGCCCCGACCAGAACGCAGTCTTCCTGGTGCCCTGGGCCATCGAGCCGACCGCCCAGGTCATCCACGACACCTACGACAAGCAAGGCAACCCGATCGAGCTGTCGCCGCGCAACGTACTCAAGAAAGTCCTCAAGCTCTACGCCGACCGCGGCTGGCAGCCCATCGTGGCGCCGGAGATGGAGTTCTACCTGACCAAGCGCTGCGAAGACCCGGACTTCCCGCTGCAGCCGCCGATTGGCCGCTCCGGGCGTCCGGAGACCGGTCGTCAATCCTTCTCTATAGAAGCGGCCAACGAATTCGACCCGCTGTTCGAAGACGTCTACGACTGGTGCGAACTGCAGGAGCTGGACCTCGACACGCTGATCCACGAAGACGGCACCGCACAGATGGAAATCAACTTCCGTCACGGCGATGCGCTGTCCCTGGCCGACCAGATCCTGGTGTTCAAGCGCACCATGCGTGAAGCGGCGCTCAAGCACAATGTGGCCGCCACCTTCATGGCCAAGCCCATGACCGGCGAGCCCGGCAGTGCGATGCACCTGCACCAGAGCATCATCGACATCGCCACCGGCAAGAATGTCTTCTCCAACGAAGACGGGAGCATGAGCCAGCTGTTCCTCAACCACATTGGCGGCCTGCAGAAATTCATCCCCGAATTGCTGCCTTTATTCGCCCCCAACGTGAATTCATTCCGCCGCTTCCTGCCCGACACCTCGGCGCCGGTCAACGTGGAATGGGGTGAAGAGAACCGCACCGTGGGCCTGCGCGTACCGGATGCCGGCCCGCAGAACCGCCGCGTGGAAAACCGCTTGCCGGGCGCCGACGCCAACCCGTACCTGGCGATTGCCGCCAGCCTGCTGTGCGGCTACATCGGCATGGTCGAAGGTCATAACCCGAGCGCACCCGTGGTGGGCCGTGGCTACGAGCGCCGCAACCTGCGCCTGCCGTTGACCATCGAAGACGCGCTGGAACGCATGGAAAACAGCAAGACCATCGAGAAATACCTGGGTCAGAAATTCATCACAGGCTACGTCGCGGTCAAGCGGGCCGAGCATGAAAACTTCAAGCGCGTGATCAGTTCGTGGGAGCGGGAATTCCTGCTCTTTGCCGTCTGATGCGCCGGGCGCGCCCTGCACACGGCGCGCCCTTCACCGAAACGTCTAGGAGATCGGTATGTCCAGCAACAACCCGCAAACCCGTGAATGGCAAGCCTTGAGCAATGATCACCACCTCGCGCCGTTCAGCGACTTCAAGCAATTGAAAGAGAAAGGCCCAAGGATCATCACCAAAGCCCACGGCGTTTACCTGTGGGACAGCGAAGGCAACAAGATCCTCGACGGCATGGCCGGCCTGTGGTGCGTGGCGATCGGTTACGGTCGCGATGAACTGGCCGACGCCGCCGCCAAACAGATGAAAGAACTGCCGTACTACAACCTGTTCTTCCAGACCGCTCACCCGCCGGTACTCGAACTGGCCAAAGTCATTTCCGAAGTCGCACCGGCCGGTATGAACCACGTGTTCTTCACCGGTTCCGGCTCCGAAGGCAACGACACCATGTTGCGCATGGTTCGCCACTACTGGGCGATCAAGGGCCAGCCGAACAAGAAAACCATCATCAGCCGCAAGAATGGCTACCACGGCTCCACCGTGGCCGGCGCCAGCCTGGGCGGCATGACCTATATGCATGAGCAGGGCGACCTGCCGATCCCGGGCATCACCCATATCGCCCAGCCGTACTGGTTTGGCGAAGGCGGCGACATGAGCCCTGAAGAATTCGGGATCTGGGCCGCCAACCAGTTGGAAGCGAAGATTCTGGAACTGGGCGTGGACAACGTCGGTGCCTTTATTGCCGAGCCGATCCAGGGCGCCGGCGGTGTGATCGTGCCGCCTGAGACCTACTGGCCGCGCATCAAGCAAATCCTCGCCAAGTACGACATTCTGTTTGTCGCCGATGAAGTGATCTGCGGCTTCGGCCGTACCGGGCAGTGGTTCGGCAGCGATTTCTACGACCTCAAGCCACACATGATGACCATCGCCAAGGGCCTGACCTCGGGCTACGTGCCCATGGGTGGCCTGATCGTGCGCGACGATGTGGTGGCCGTGCTCAACGAAGGCGGCGATTTCAACCACGGTTTCACCTACTCCGGGCACCCGGTAGCGGCGGCGGTGGCCCTGGAAAACATCCGCATTCTGCGCGATGAAAAAATCGTCAACCGCGTGCATGAAGAAACGGCACCGTATTTGCAGAAACGTCTGCGGGAACTGGCGGACCATCCACTGGTGGGTGAAGTGCGCGGTGTGGGCATGCTCGGTGCAATTGAGCTGGTGCAGGATAAAGCCACCCGCAAGCGTCATGAAGGGAAGGGCGCCGGCATGATTTGCCGAACCTTCTGCTTCGAGAATGGCCTGATCATGCGCGCCGTGGGCGATACCATGATCATTTCGCCGCCGCTGGTGATCAGCAAGGCTGAAATCGACGAGCTGGTGACCAAGGCCCGCCAGTGCCTGGACCTGACGTTGGCGGCATTGCAGGACTGAGTAGATAAATGTGGGGGCCGGTTGAAAGCGGGCCCCGGAACTTGCCAGACTGTCGTCCTGTTTTGTTGCCCTTTGGCTGGGCCCGAAACATATACAACGTGCGGCCCAAAAAAGAAAAAATCGGAGCATCACCCAATGAAGGCATTAGGTTTGAAAAACGCTGGCAAGACCCTCCTCGCCTTGTCCCTGATGGGCGCAATGGCGGGCGCGGCCCAGGCGGACAATAAAGTCCTGCACGTCTACAACTGGTCCGACTACATCGCACCGGACACCATCGCCAACTTTGAAAAAGAGTCGGGCATCAAGGTGGTGTACGACGTGTTCGACAGCAACGAGACCCTGGAAGCCAAGTTGCTGGCAGGCAAGTCCGGCTATGACATCGTCGTGCCGTCGAACAACTTCCTCGCCAAGCAGATCAAGGCCGGCGTCTATCAGGAGCTGGACACATCCAAGCTGCCTGAATACAGCAACCTGAACAAATCCCTGCTCAAGGCCGTGTCGGTCAGCGACCCGGACAACAAGCACGCGTTCCCGTACATGTGGGGCTCGATCGGTATCGGCTACAACCCGGAGAAGGTCAAGGCCGCGCTGGGCGTGGACAAGATCGACTCGTGGGATGTGCTGATGAAGCCGGAAAACATCGCCAAGCTGAAAAGCTGCGGCGTGAGTTTCCTCGACTCGCCGACCGAAATGCTGCCGATCGCGCTGCATTACCTGGGCCTGCCGACCGACACCCAGAAGAAAGCCGACCTCAAGCAAGCCGAAGACCTGTTCCTGAAAATCCGTCCTTCGATTGGCTACTTCCACTCGTCCAAGTACATCTCGGACCTGGCCAACGGCAATATCTGCGTGGCCGTGGGTTACTCGGGTGACATCCAGCAGGCCAAGTCCCGTGCGGCTGAAGCCGGTGGCAAAGTCAAAGTCGCCTACGACATTCCGAAAGAAGGCGCCGGCAGCTTCTTCGACATGGTCGCCATCCCGAAAGATGCTGAAAACGTCGAAGCCGCCTACGCTTTCATGAACTACCTGCTCAAGCCGGAAGTGATGGCTTCGATCACCAACAGCGTGCGCTTCCCGAACGGTAACGAGAAAGCCACCGCACTGGTCGACAAAGACATCACCAGCGACCCGGGCATCTACCCACCAGCGGACGTGCAGGCCAAGCTCTACGCCATTGCCGACCTGCCGGCTGCAACCCAGCGTGAAATGACCCGCAGCTGGACCAAGATCAAATCGGGCAAGTAACGCAAAAAACCTGTAGGAGCGAGCTTGCTCGCGAAAAATTCAAGAGCGCTGCGGGGTGCCTGATGCCCCGCATGATCGTTGACGACCTTCGCGAGCAAGCTCGCTCCTACAATTAAATGATAGAAAGTTTTGCCGGATCGGTTTATCGAGGGTAAGTTGCGCGCCGGTTTTGTTGCCGGGCAACAACTTTAAGGCCCAACTATTTTAGAGGACCTCCACTTGCCAATTTCTTTATTTCGCAAAGCCTTGCAGGTGGGTGCAGGTATCACGCTGGCTGTCAGCGTGCAGGCCGCACCCACGGTGCATATTTATAACTGGTCGGACTACATCGGTACCGACACCCTGGCCAACTTCGAAAAAGCCAGCGGCATCAAGCCCGTGTATGACGTCTTCGACTCCAACGAAACCCTGGAGGGCAAGCTGCTGGCCGGGCGTACCGGCTACGATGTGGTCGTGCCGTCCAACCACTTTCTCGGCAAGCAGATCAAGGCCGGGGCGTTCCAGAAGCTCGACAAGTCACTGCTGACGAACTACGCCAACCTCGACCCGGCGTTGCTCAAACGCCTGGAAAAAAACGACCCGGGCAACCAGTACGCCGTCCCGTACCTGTGGGGCACCAACGGCATCGGCTACAACGTCGATAAAGTGAAGGAAGTGCTGGGCGTCGACCACATCGATTCCTGGGCCGTGCTGTTCGAGCCGGAAAACATGAAGAAGCTGGCCACGTGCGGCGTATCGTTCATGGACTCGGCGGATGAAATGCTGCCGGCGGTGCTCAACTACATGGGCCTGGATCCCAACAGCAGCAACCCGGAAGACTACAAGAAGGCCGAAGCCAAGCTGCTCAAAGTGCGTCCTTACGTGACCTACTTCCATTCTTCCAAGTACATCTCGGACCTGGCCAACGGCAACATTTGCGTAGCGGCAGGTTTCTCCGGCGATGTGTTCCAGGCCAAGGCCCGCGCAAGCGAGGCGGGCAAAGGCGTGAACATCGCCTACGCAATTCCCAAGGAAGGCGGCAACCTGTGGTTTGACGTGCTGGCGATCCCCAAGGACGCTGCCAACGTCAAGGAAGCCCACGCGTTCATCAACTATTTGCTGCAACCTGAGGTGATCGCCCAGGTCAGTGATTACGTCGGTTACGCCAACCCCAACCCCGGGTCGGACACGCTGATGGAGCAATCGATACGCACCGACGCAGCGGTTTATCCACCGCAGGCGGTACTCGATCGGACATTCGTCAACTTCGAGCTACCCCCGAAGGTGCAGCGTTTAATGACCCGTAGCTGGACCAAGGTCAAGACGGGCAAGTAAGGCTCAAACTATCCAAGTTCGCTCACCTGGGGCGAACTGCAAATTTGTTGGGAGTTTCGTAAATGGCAGTTGCCTCCGGCGCCTACAAGAAAGCCCTCGAGGGCGACCAGACACCGAAAAAGGTGCTGGTCAAAATCGACCGGGTCACGAAGAAGTTCGACGAGACGATTGCCGTGGACGATGTGTCCCTGGAAATCAAGAAAGGCGAGATCTTCGCCCTGCTCGGCGGTTCGGGTTCGGGCAAGTCCACCCTGCTGCGCATGCTCGCAGGTTTCGAGCGCCCGACTGAAGGCCGCATCTACCTGGACGGTGTGGACATCACCGACATGCCGCCCTATGAGCGGCCGATCAACATGATGTTCCAATCCTACGCCCTGTTCCCGCACATGACCGTGGCGCAGAACATTGCGTTCGGCCTGCAGCAGGACAAGATCCCCAAGGCCGAGGTTGACGCCCGCGTGGCCGAGATGCTCAAGCTGGTGCAGATGAGCCAGTACGCCAAGCGCAAGCCGCACCAGTTGTCCGGCGGCCAGCGCCAGCGTGTGGCCCTGGCCCGTTCCCTGGCCAAACGCCCGAAACTGCTGCTGCTCGATGAGCCGATGGGGGCGCTGGACAAGAAGCTGCGCTCGCAGATGCAACTGGAGCTGGTGGAGATCATCGAACGCGTCGGCGTGACCTGCGTGATGGTGACCCACGACCAGGAAGAGGCCATGACCATGGCCGAGCGCATCGCGATCATGCACCTGGGCTGGATCGCCCAGATCGGCAGCCCCATCGACATCTACGAAACCCCTACCAGCCGCCTGGTGTGCGAGTTCATCGGCAACGTCAACATCTTCGACACCCAGGTGGTGGACGACGCCGAAGGCCACGCCGTGCTCAAGTGCCCGGACCTGGATCGCGACATCTATGTGGGCTACGGTATCGCCACGTCGGTGGAAGACAAGTCGGTGACCTACGCCATCCGCCCGGAAAAACTGCTGGTCACCACCCAAATGCCGACCTGCGAGCACAACTGGTCCAGCGGCAAGGTGCACGACATCGCCTACCTGGGCGGCCACTCGGTGTTCTACGTGGAACTGCCGAGCGGCAAGCTGGTGCAGTCCTTCGTCGCCAACGCCGAGCGCCGTGGCCAGCGTCCGACCTGGGGTGACCAGGTGTACGTCTGGTGGGAAGACGACAGCGGCGTGGTACTGCGCTCATGAACATGAAGAAATTCAAGCGGCGCTTGGATCGCATCGTGCCCAGTGGCAAGCAGGTGGTCATCGGGATTCCCTTCCTCTGGCTGTTCCTGTTTTTCGCACTGCCGTTTTTCATCGTATTGAAAATCAGCTTTGCCGAAGCCGACGTGGCGATCCCGCCCTACACCGAGATCTACACCTACGTTGAGCAGAAGCTGCAAGTGGTGCTGAACCTGGCCAACTACAGCTTGCTGGCGGGCGACGAGCTGTATATCGCTGCCTATCTGGGCTCGCTGAAGATGGCGTTCTTCAGCACGCTGCTGTGCCTGCTGATCGGCTACCCGATGGCCTACGCCATCGCCACTGCGCGCAAAGAGATGCAGACCGTGCTGGTGCTGCTGATCATGATGCCGACCTGGACCGCGATCCTGATCCGCGTGTATGCGTGGATGGGCATTCTGAGCAACAACGGTCTGCTCAATGGCTTCCTGATGTCCATGGGGCTGATCAACGAGCCGCTGCAGATCCTCAACACCAATATCGCGGTGTATATCGGCGTGGTCTATTCCTACCTGCCGTTCATGATCCTGCCGCTGTACGCCAACCTGGTGAAGCACGACCAGAGCCTGCTGGAGGCCGCGTCCGACTTGGGCTCAAGCACCTTCAACAGCTTCTGGAAAATTACCGTGCCGCTGTCCAAGAACGGCATCATCGCCGGCTGCATGCTGGTGTTTATCCCGGTGGTGGGCGAGTTCGTGATCCCGGAACTGCTCGGCGGCCCGGAAACCCTGATGATCGGTAAAGTGCTGTGGCAGGAATTCTTCAATAACCGTGACTGGCCGGTGGCGTCCGCCCTGGCGGTGGTGATGCTGGCGATCCTGATCGTGCCGATCATCCTGTTCAACCGCAGTCAGGCCAAAGAGCTGGAGGGCAAGATATGAAACGCTTTCGTTTCTCCAGCTTCATGCTGGTCGTGGGGTTGTTGTTCATCTACCTGCCGATGCTGATCCTGGTGATCTACTCGTTCAACGAATCCAAGCTGGTGACGGTGTGGGGCGGTTGGTCGATCAAGTGGTACGTGGGCCTGCTGGACAATACCCAGTTGATGGGCTCGGTGGCGCGTTCGCTGGAAATCGCCTGCTACACGGCGGTGGCGGCGGTGGCGCTGGGTACGCTGGCGGCGTTCGTGCTGACGCGTATCAGCCAGTTCAAGGGCCGCACGCTGTTCGGCGGCCTGGTCACGGCGCCGTTGGTGATGCCGGAAGTGATCACCGGTCTGTCGCTGTTGCTGCTGTTCGTGGCCATGGCGCAGATGATCGGCTGGCCCCAGGAGCGTGGCATCGTCACCATCTGGATCGCCCACACGACGTTCTGCGCGGCGTATGTGGCGGTGGTGGTGTCGGCGCGCCTGCGTGAGCTGGACCTGTCGATCGAAGAAGCGGCGATGGATCTGGGGGCACGGCCGTGGAAGGTGTTCTTCCTGATCACCATTCCGATGATCGCGCCATCGCTGGCGGCGGGCGGCATGATGTCGTTCGCGCTGTCCCTGGACGACCTGGTACTGGCCAGCTTCGTATCGGGCCCGGGTTCGACCACCTTGCCGATGGAAGTGTTTTCGGCGGTGCGTCTTGGGGTCAAACCCGAGATCAACGCGGTGGCGAGCCTGATCCTGCTGGCGGTGTCGCTGGTGACTTTCCTGGTGTGGTTCTTCAGCCGCCGTGCCGAAGAGCATCGCAAGAAAGCCATCCAGCAAGCCATCGAAGAGGCCGCGGCGGATGGCTGGCAGCAGCCGGACAAGCGCCGCGCCCCAGCCCCGGTCTAACTGCCGGAACTGGGTAAAAATGTGGGAGGGGGCTTGCCCCCGATTGCAGTGTGTCAGCCAGCTAATCTTTGGCTGATACTCCGCTATCGGGGGCAAGCCCCCTCCCACATTTTGATTGCATTTCAGGCTGGTTAAGCTGACCACGGCGACTGGCGAATCACCTCGACAAAGTTCATCGGCTTGAACCCCGGCTCCTGATCCACCAGCACATCGGTCTTCACGTTGCCAAACGTGGTCTGCGGGCGGTGGCGCAAGCCGTCGGCGAATGCGCAGATGATGCATTCCTTGAACCCCTCACCGCGTGGATGCGCATGCACCACCGCTTCGCGCTGCACCGTGGAAAATGCGGCGTAGTCCATGCCCAGCACGTCCATCTCCACCCCGGCGGTGACCAGCGCCACGGTAGGGCGCAGATGCTGCGGCACGCCCGGCGTGGTGTGCAGGGCGATGGAAAGCCACACTTGTTCGATATCGTCATCGCTCAGCCCATAGGGTTTGAGAAAGGCGGCCGCCGCGTTGGCGCCGTCCACTTCGAAACGTTCATTGTCGCTGCGATGGCCTTCCACCA
This sequence comes from Pseudomonas orientalis, assembly GCF_001439815.1. Lineage (GTDB taxonomy): Bacteria > Pseudomonadota > Gammaproteobacteria > Pseudomonadales > Pseudomonadaceae > Aquipseudomonas > Aquipseudomonas orientalis. The sequence continues at coordinate 183,630 of NZ_JYLM01000004.1, forward strand.
GGCCGAGGTCGTGGAACATCGCGCCGACGTACAACAGCTCCGGGTTGTAGGCCAGTTGCTTGCGCTCACCGCTCAAGGCGCCGAACAGGAATACTCGACGGGAGTGGTGGTAGAGCAGGTCCGACTCAATGTCGCGGATGTATTCGGTGGTGGCCCTGGCCAGGGCGCTGTCGGGGATTTTGATGCCGGCGATGGTGGTGCTCATGGTGGCTCTCCTCTGGAAAGCGTCCAGTCTCGTTGCGCGTGCGCGATGGAGCCATCGCAACGATGGAGCGTTCTCGGCCAATGTGCCACCACTTCGTGCCAAGGCAAAATCGGCTAGGGTAAGGCCTGCGACAATCCAAGTGTGGGAGGGGGATTTGTGTTTATCCAGTTGGAAAAAGGTGTGCCTTCATGAGCAAAACCGTCGCCATCCTGATCTTCCCCGGCGTCCAGTCACTGGATGTGACCGGGCCGATGGATGTGTTCTGCGAGGCCAACCGCTTCCTGGCGCCCGAAGAGCACTACCGCCTGGAAGTCATTGGCCTGGGCCACGGCACGATGGCGTGCTCGAACGGTTTGTCCTTGCAGGCGCATAAGCACTACAGCGAAGCGTTGCAGCCCTACGACCTGTTGCTGGTCGCGGGCGGCCCGCAACTGCCCTTCGAGGATTTCGGCTCCCGGTTTGATGAGTGGCTGCGCGGTGCCACTGCCAGGGCACAGCGCTTCGGCTCGATCTGCAACGGCGCCTTCATGCTGGCCCGCGCTGGTCTGCTGGACGGTAGAACCGTCACTACTCATTGGAATGATGCCGCCAGCCTGGCGCGCCTGTGCCCCTCGGCCCAGGTCGAAGCCGACCGCCTCTACGTGCAGGACGGCAAGCTCTACACCTCGGCCGGGGTCACGGCGGGGATCGACCTGTCGCTGTACCTGCTGGCCCAGGACCATGGCCCGGAAGTCGCATTGAGCGTGGCCAAGCGCCTGGTGGTGTTCACCCAGCGTGCGGGCGGCCAGTCGCAGTTCAGCCCGTTCCTCACGCCCCATGCCGAAACCACCTCGGCGGTGGCGCTGGTGCAGTTGTACGTGCTGGCGAACCTGACCGGGGATTTGGGCATTGCCGACCTGGCCAGGGCGGCCAATATGAGCGCGCGCAATTTCTCCCGGGTGTTCGCCCGTGAAGCGCGCATCACGCCTGCGGAATTTGTCGAGAGGGCGCGCGTGGACGCGGCGCGGGTGATGCTCGAAAGCACTCACGCGCCGCTGAAGACCGTGGCCTATCAATGCGGGTTTCGCGATGCCCAGCATATGCGCAGTGTGTTCAACCGCCGGCTGGGCGTGACGCCGCAGCAGTTCAGGCTGAATTTCGCCGTAAATGTGGGAGGGGGCTTGCCCCGATGAGGGAGTGTCAGCCAGCACCTATGTGACTGACCCACCGCCATCGGGGGCAAGCCCCCTCCCACATTTTGACCGAGTGGAGCCTAACTATCTGGCAGGCAACAGTTTCAAGGTGCCACGGGTATTCGCCGTGATTTCTTCTTCACTGAAATGCGCCTGCTCATACCCGCCTTCGATATAGGTTTGTGCCTGGTCGCTGTAGTGCGCATCAAACGGCACGCCGCTTTGTCCCACCGGGTTGATGGTCAGGGCATGGGCAGGATCGGCGAAGTCGATCAGGCGGCGGGTCGAAGGGCCGTAGGTCACCGGCCAGGGTGCCGGGCCGATCAGGGCGGTCTGGTTGTTCGGCACTTCGTGGCTGCCCGGTGCCGCGAAGGGGCCGACGTTGAAGAGCTTGTCCAGCGGCTTCTGCATACCCAGCGGGTGGCCGTGGGTCAGGGTGTGCGCTTTGCCCCACTGCCACTGGGACGGGTCATCGCCGAAGGTGGCTTTCAGGTGCGCCAGGCTGTTGTCCCAGGCCCGCTTGACGGTGTCGGCCCGCGTGCCGTTCCACCAGGGCGAATCCGGGGTGGCGGCTAGGCGTGGCAGGGCCGCGTCGATCACGCGGGTGCCGAGCAGCGTCTTGAACAGCGCGTCGCCCAGTTTCGGGTGAAAGGTCGCATCGGCGAGGTTGAACAGCAACTGGTTGAACAGGGTGGCGCTGGTGGAGTCCAGCGGGTAATCGCCTGTCCAGCTTGCCAGTTGCTCCACCAGCTTCAACTGCGCCGGGTCTGTGACCACCTCGCGCAGCACCGGCAACAGCGGCGCCAGCAGTCGCGGGCCAAAGGCGGTGGTGGTGCCCAGTTGCAGGGCCTGGCTATTGTCCACGTCCCACTTCACGCGGCTGTCGCTCAATTGCGCATTCAACTGCTGGCCACGGTCGGCCAGGTTGTAATAGCCAGGGATCTCCATGCCGGTGGGCGATGTCGGCTGGGCGTTGGCGGAAACCACATAGCCGCGCGCCGGGTTTTCTTCCTGGGGGTTGGCGCTGAACGGGTAGAAGCCCACTTTATCGGCCTGGGTGGTACTGCCGTCGAGGATGAACCCCGGATTGACGCCGGCCGGGCGTATCGGCAATTGCGCCGCCGCCCACCAGCCGATATCGCCCCGGGCATTGGCCCACACGATATTCAGGCCCGGCGCCGATACCTTGGCCGCTGCAGCGCGTGCCTTGGCCAGGGTGTCGGCGCGGTTGAGCTGGTAGAAGCCTTCGAGAATCGGGTTTTCCGTATCGAGGAACGCCCACCACATGGCAATCGGCGTGGCGCCGGCCTGTTCACCGAGTACGTCATTGACGATCGGACCGTGGGGCGAGTGGCGCAGGGTCAGCGTGACCGGGGCCTGGCCCTTGACCTGGATTTGCTGTTCGCTGCTGGTCATGTCGACCCACTGGCCGTGATACCAGACCTGGTTGGGGTTGGCAGGGTTGACCTTCTCGGCGATCAGGTCGAGGTCGTCGTTCTGGAACATGGTCAGGCTCCAGCCGAAATCCAGGTTGTGTCCCAGGAATGCCACCGGCACCAGCGCGTTGTGATAGCCATACAACTCAAAGCCAGGCGCCGACAGCTGCGCCTCGTACCACACCGATGGCACCGAAAAGCGAATATGCGGATCGCCGGCCAATAACGGCTTGCCGCTTTTGGTACGGTTGCCGCTGATGGCCCAGGCGTTGCTGCCCTCGAACTGCGGCAGGCCGTTATCGGCCAGGGCCTGTTCGCTCAAGCGGGCAAGGGCGCCGAGGTTTTTCCAATCGCCGGCCGCCAGGTTGAGCGCGCCTTTGGGCTGCCAGTCGAGGTCGAAGACCTTGAGGTAGTCGCTGCCCAACTGGTCACGCACATAGGTCAGCACCGGTTCGGTACGAAAGGCTGCGGCAAAGCTGTAGGCCATGTACCCGGCGACACTGATGGAGTCCTCGGCAGTGAAGGGCCGCTTGGGAATGCCCAGCACATCGAACTCCATCGGGCTGGCGTGGCTGGCCTGATATTGGTTGACGCCGTCCAGGTAGGCTTGCAAGGCCTTCCAGGCGGGCGAGTCCGGGTTCATGTGCTCGACGTAGCTCAGGGCGCGCTCGCGAATGCGCAGGCTGCGAAACAGCTTGTCGGTCTCCAGCAGCTTGGGCCCCAGCACTTCGGCCAGTTCGCCACGGGCCAGGCGGCGCATGATCTCCATCTGGAACAACCGGTCCTGGGCATGCACATAGCCCAGCGCGCGGTACAGGTCGGCCTCGTTCTCGGCGCGGATATGCGGCACGCCACGGTCGTCATAGCGTACGGTGACCGAGCCTTGCAGGTGCGCCAGCGTGACCGTGCCCTGGCGGGTGGGTTGCTTGCTGTAGATGTACCCGCCGGCGCCAACGGCGACCAGCACAACCAGCACCACGAGAGCCTGCAAGACACGCTTCATCGACTTTCCTTACCCAGAATGGACGGACTACGGTTGCCCAGGCCACGAACAATAGCAGCCCACCGCCAGGGTGTGCGTGGCATTCACTTCGCGTCCGGCCTGCAGGGCCTTGAGGATCGGCTCGATAAAGCTGTTGCCGGCGTTGCAGGTCAGCCCTTCGCTGTACGGCCCGAAATAGGCGAGTTTGCCCGTACGGTCCCAAATGCCCACGGCCGGGCTGGCCGGTACCTGGTCGGCGCCGGGCAGGGCGTCGAGGGTTTTCATCCGGCGCAGGTTGTCCGGCAGGGCGCCGTGGCTGCCGGTTTTTTGCAGGGCATAGAACTCGACACCTTGCGGCGCGTAGTGCTCGATCAGCTCGCCCAGGTGTTGCTGGTTACCGACATTGCACGGGCAGGCCGGGTCCCAGAAGTGCACCAGGCGAATCGGGCCAGGGCCGCTGAGTGCGGCGGGCAGTTGCAGCGCATCGCCGGAGAATACCGCCGTGTGCTCGCTGAAGGCGCGCAGGTAACGGCCCTGGAACCAGTCATACGCGGCCCATAGCACGCCGGCGCAGATAATCAGCACCAGGCTGGCGAACAGGGCAGTGCGGTAGGGTTGTCGCATTCAGAGGTATCCTCGCAGGTCGCGTAGCTTGCCATGCTTGTCCTGACAGATGAATATCGCAGCTCGATATTCATCTTCACCCGTCAGTCTGGAAGCCTTTATGCCCGTCACCTTTGACCCTGATCATCTGCGCGAAAGCTTGCGGCCCCTGATGGAGGCGCAGCCGCTGTCAGCCGAGGCGCGGGTGTACCAGCGGTTCTACGGGTTGGACCTGCCGGCCCGCAAGGCCGTGAGCCGCCTGGGGCGTATGGAGGTGGCCGGGTTCGAGGTGGTTGCGCAGGTGTGGTGGCCTTCGGCGCCGGTGGCGACGATGTTCATGTTCCACGGCTTCTACGACCACATGGGGCTGTATCGCCATGCGGTGGATTGGGCGCTGCAGCAGGGGTTTGTGGTGATTGCCTGCGACCTGCCGGGCCATGGCTTGTCCAGCGGCACACGGGCCAGCATCGACGAGTTTGCGGTGTATCAGGACGTGGTGCAGGCCCTGTTCGCCGAGGCCAAGGCTTTGCAATTGCCGCAGCCCTGGCACCTGTTCGGGCAAAGCACCGGTGGCGCAATCGTGGTTGACCACCTGCTCAACCACGGCAACGAAAGCCCGGCCCAGGGCAAGACGTTTCTACTTTCGCCCCTGGTGCGTCCGCGAGCCTGGGGCTGGTCGCAGCTCAGCTATTACCTGCTGCGCCCGTTCGTCAAAGGCATCGCGCGACGTTTCAGCGATAACTCCAACGACCCGGCATTCAGGCCTTTTCTCGAAGCCGACCCGTTGCAGCCGCGCCAACTGCCCACCGCCTGGGTGGGCGCGCTGGCGTGCTGGATCAAACGCATCGAAGCCGCACCGCGCAGCGCTCGGCGGCCAGTGATCGTGCAGGGCGAGGAGGATATGACGGTGGATTGGCAGCACAACCTGCAGGTGCTGCGCAGTAAGTTCGATCAGCCCGAGGTGTTGATGCTCAAGCGCGGCCGGCATCATCTGGCCAATGAGATTCCCGAGATTCGCGAAGAGTACTTCAATTTTCTCACGCAGCAACTGAAGTAACGCAATTCAAATGTGGGAGGGGGCTTGCCCCCGATAGCGGTGTTTCAGCAAAAAATGTTTGTCTGACCCACCGCAATCGGGGGCAAGCCCCCTCCCACATTTTTACTGCGACAGGCTGGAGGTGCTCTGGCCCACAGCCAGTCCCGCACGGATGGCCGCCAGCGCCGCCTGGTAATACGCCTTCCCCTCCGGCGATTCGGCAAACGTCGCGAACTCTTCCAGTTCCGGGTCAGATAGATCCCGGTAGACATACAGCAGCGTGTTATTCAGATCCTTGTCGATCTGCTGCATCAAGCGCTCACGCTGCCCATTCAACATGCCCTGGGCCTGACCGCCGCCCAACAGGCCGGGGATCATCTGGCTCAGGCTGTCCGCCGCCACGCCGGCAATCGCCAGGCTGACTTCGGCGCCGGCTTCACGCGCAGGCAGCGCCTGGGCCAAGTGGCCGATGATCAGGCTGCGGGTGGCGTCGGCCTGGATTTTCGGCAGGCCCTGGGCGTTTTTCGCCAATTGGTCGCGACGCGTAGCCAGCAGCTCGGCGGCGACAATCTTGCGGCCCAGGGGCGATTGGAAAAACGCAAGGGCCGGTTTCGGGTCAGCCAGGTGTTTGCGCAATTGCGCTTCGGCACGCTGGTCCATGGCCTGGGCCGCGAAGCGTTTGCTGCTGTTGTCCACCAGCGCCTGGTACACCGCCGGCGGCAGGCTGTTGCGGTAGCGCTGCTGTGCGGCGCTGAGGGCGTCGTTGAAGTGCGCACGTTGTTCGGCCCAGCCGGCGACTGCGTACAACTGGTCATGGCCGTCTGCCCAGGCGGGCGAAACGCAGAACATCAGCAAGGAAAAAAACAAACGACGCATAAGGACTCCTGTCAGTCGGCCACTATTGTCCGTGTCGGGCGTAGGATTTGTCGAGAAGTCCTATCAGTCACCTGACTAAAGTGTATTCAGACGCTCGACGGCGCTGTCGGATTCACAGGCGTATGGATACTATGCGCGCCATGCAAACACCCCTCGATCACCCACTGCTGCAACGCATTGTCGACGACCTGGCCGAAAAAGGCTGGTCGCAGCAGAATGCCTTCCTGCCCCAGACTCTGACCCTGGAGCTGGCGGCTGAGTGCCGTAAACGTGCGGCCGAAGGTGAACTGGCCCCGGCGGCCGTGGGGCGCGGGCCGGCCCAGGAAATTCGCGAGGGGATTCGCGGCGATCATATCCAATGGCTGGAAGAGGGCGACGCCGCCGTCTGCGACACCTACATGGCAGTGATGGACAGCCTGCGCCTGGCGATGAACCGTGGCTTGTTCCTCGGCCTGGAAGACTTCGAAAGCCACTTCGCGATGTACCCGCCCGGGGCGTTCTACCTCAAGCACCTGGACCGTTTTCGCGACGATGATCGGCGCATGGTCTCGGCGGTGATCTATTTGAACGACGCCTGGCTGCCCGAACACGGCGGTCAGCTGCGCATGTACCTCAAGGGCGGCATCGAACACGACGTGGTGCCCACCGGCGGCAGCCTGGTGGTGTTTTTGTCGGGCGAGGTACCCCATGAAGTGCTGCCCGCCACCCGCGAGCGCCTGTCCCTGACCGGCTGGTTTCGTCGGCGGGGCAACGAGCCGTTCTGAGCAGGCAAAAGGTTCTGACCCCATATCTAAAGTCTCACCGGGAGCAAATGTGGGAGGGGGCTTGCCCCCTCCCACATGGGTTAGCGTGCATTCCCGTCGAGCCACTTCTCTTCCAGCGCCTTTAACCGGCCATCGTCCTTTACCCGTTTCAACGCCCCGTCCAGGCTGCTCTTGAACGCAGGGTTGCCCTTCTGAAACGGAATCACCAGCTCAGGTTTATCGTTATACGCGGCGCTGAAATCGAAACGATCCTCCAGCTCGGCAGTCATAGCGATATGGTTGATTGCCACATCGTATTTGCCGGTCGCCACGCCGTTCAGCAGGTCGGCATCATCGGTGGTGATAAACGAGGAACGCACGTCCATTTCCTTGGCCAGTTGCTCGCCCAGTTCCACTTCAAAACCGGTGAGCTTGTCGCCTTCCTTGAAATTGAAGGGCGGGGTGTTGGCTTCGAGGGCGATGCGCAGTTCACCGCGATCGTTGACGTCGTCGATCAACTCGGCATGTGCCCAGGGACTCAGAAGGGGAAGCAACAGTAACAGGCCAGGCGAGAAGCGCATGGTCACTCCTAAGGAATTCGAATGTACGAGGCGCTGTTCAGCATCGTTTTGCTATGGTGTCGAGTGCCTTGGACAGCAATTTGCCGCGAAGTTGTCATAACCCTACAGATTTCACCGAAAAACTGGAGAAGCGAATGAAAGCCCTTTTGTCCCGTGCCACCCTGGCCAGCCTGTTGCTGGGTGCTTCGATGTTGGCGACCGCCGCTGACGGTATCCCGCGTAGCGCTCCGCCTGAAGGTGCCAAGGTATTTATCGTTTCGCCGAAAGATGGCGCCACCGTCGATAAAACCTTTACCGTGAAATTTGGCATGGAAGGCCTGAAATTGGCCCCGGCCACTGACCAGGCGCCCGGCACCGGTCATCACCATTTGCTGATCGATCAAAAAGAATTGCCGGACGCGAAACTGCCGATCCCGGCCACCGACACCGTGATCCATTACGGCAAGGCCCAGACCGAGACCGAACTGACCCTGACCCCCGGCAAGCACACCTTGCAATTGGTGGCGGGCGACAAGCTGCACATGCAGTTCAACCCGACGGTTGCCTCGAAAGTCATCACGGTTAACGTCAAGTAAGCCTTGTTCAGGCAAAAAAAAGGGAGACCCCGGCGGGTCTCCCTTTTTTTGTGCAGCGTTTGAAGCGTTAGAACAACACGCGGCTACGAATTGTGCCGTTGATGTGCTGCAGCTTTTCCTGCGCCAGGTCCGAGTACTCGGCGTCGACGTCGATGACCACGTAGCCGACCTTCTCGTTGGTCTGCAGGAACTGACCGGAGATGTTGATGCCGTTTTCCGCGAACACCTTGTTGATCTCCATCATCACACCCGGAATGTTCTGGTGGATGTGCAGCAGACGGTGCTTGCCAGGGTGAGCCGGCAGGGCCACTTCCGGGAAGTTCACGGACGAGACCGAGGTACCGTTGTCGCTGTACTTGACCAGTTTTTCCGAGACTTCCAGGCCGATGTTGGCCTGGGCTTCAGCGGTGGAGCCGCCGATGTGCGGGGTCAGGATCACGTTGTCCAGGCCGCGCAGCGGGCTTTCGAAGATGTCGTCGTTGGAGCGTGGCTCCACCGGGAACACGTCGATGGCGGCGCCGATCAGGTGCTTGTCCTTGATCGCGTCGGCCAGGGCGTCCAGCTCGACCACGGTGCCGCGTGCGGCGTTGATCAGGATCCCGCCTTTCTTGATCGCGCGGATTTCCTTCTCGCCGATCATCCACTGGGTCTCGGCGGTTTCCGGAACGTGCAGGGTGACGATATCGGACATGCCCAGCAGTTCGGTCAGGCTCGACACTTGCGTGGCGTTGCCCAACGGCAGCTTGGTCAGGGTGTCGTAGAAGAACACCTGCATCCCCAAGCCTTCTGCCAGTACCGACAGCTGCGTGCCGATCGAACCGTAACCGACGATACCCAGTTTCTTGCCGCGGATCTCGAAGGAATTGGCCGCGCTCTTGATCCAGCCGCCACGGTGGCAGGAAGCGTTCTTCTCGGGGATACCGCGCAGCAGCAGGATGGCCTCGGCCAGCACCAGTTCCGCAACGGAACGGGTGTTGGAATACGGTGCGTTGAACACCGCGATACCGCGCTCGCGCGCCGCGTTGAGGTCGACCTGGTTGGTGCCGATGCAGAAACAGCCGACGGCCACGAGTTTCCTGGCGTGGTCGAAGATCTCTTCGGTCAGCTGAGTGCGGGAGCGAATGCCGATAAAGTGCGCGTCGGCGATCTTTTCCTTGAGCTGGGCTTCCGGCAGAGAACTGGTGATGTACTCAATGCTGGTGTACCCGGCGGCTTTCAGAACGTCGACAGCCGATGGGTGGACGCCTTCCAGAAGAAGGAACTTGATCTTGCTCTTATCGAGAGAAGTCTTGCTCATCTGCGTAAACCTGTATCCCGGAGAAAAATGGCAGGGAATCGGATCGCTTAAGCTGACCCGGACGGCAGGAAAGCCGTCACCGCAGAAACGCCCTTGGGCTCTGTCCTGCGGGGGCGGTATGCTAGCATACGCGCCCCGCTAAACACCTATTCCTGCGACGTGAAGCGTTCTCAGGATGACCATGAATTGTTCGAGAGTTCTGTCAATGACCCATCCTGCCCTGATTGATGAGCTGAAGACCCTGGTTGAGCCCGGCAAAGTGCTGACCGACGCCGACTCCCTGGAGGCTTACGGCAAGGATTGGACCAAGCACTTCGCGCCCGCGCCGTGTGCCATCGTCTTCCCCAAGACCACCGAGCAAGTGCAGGCCATCGTCCGTTGGGCCAACACCCACAAGGTGGCGCTGGTGCCGTCCGGCGGGCGCACCGGCCTGTCGGCGGCGGCTGTTGCGGCCAATGGCGAAGTGGTGGTGTCGTTCGACTACATGAACCAGATCCTCGACGTGAACCTCACCGACCGCACCGCTGTATGCCAGCCGGGCGTGGTCACCCAGCAGTTGCAGAACGTCGCTGAAGAAAACGGCCTGTATTATCCGGTGGATTTCGCATCCTCGGGTTCCAGCCAGATTGGCGGCAATATCGGTACCAATGCCGGCGGGATCAAGGTGATTCGCTACGGCATGACCCGTAACTGGGTGGCCGGCATGAAGGTCGTCACCGGCAAGGGCGATGTGCTGGAACTGAACCGCGACCTGATCAAGAACGCCACCGGCTACGACATGCGCCAGCTGTTCATCGGCGCCGAAGGCACCCTGGGTTTCGTGGTGGAAGCCACCATGCGCCTGGACCGCGCACCGAAAAATCTCACCGCGATGGTGCTGGGTACCACCGACTTCGACTCGATCATGCCGGTGCTGCACGCCTTCCAAAGCAAGCTCGATCTGACCGCGTTCGAATTCTTCTCCGACAAGGCCCTGGCCAAGGTCCTCGGCCGTGGCGATGTGCCGGCGCCGTTCGACACCGAATGCCCGTTCTACGCACTGCTGGAATTCGAAGCCACCACCGAAGAGGTCGCCAATCACGCCCTGGAAACCTTCGAGCACTGCGTCGAGCAGGGCTGGGTGCTGGACGGCGTGATGAGCCAGAGCGAAACCCAGCTGCATAACCTGTGGAAGTTGCGCGAGTACATCTCCGAGACGATTTCCCACTGGACGCCGTACAAAAACGATATCTCGGTCACCGTTTCCAAAGTGCCGGCGTTCCTTAGCGAAATTGACGCCATTGTCGGCGAACATTACCCGGATTTCGAAATCGTGTGGTTCGGTCACATTGGCGACGGTAACCTGCACCTGAACATCCTCAAGCCGGAAAATCTGAGCAAGGACGAGTTCTTCGCCAAGTGCGCCACCGTGAACAAGTGGGTGTTCGAGACCGTCGCCAAGTACAACGGCTCGATCTCCGCCGAGCACGGCGTGGGCATGACCAAGCGCGATTACCTGACCTACAGCCGCTCGCCGGTTGAGATCGAATACATGAAGGCCGTGAAAGCGGTGTTCGACCCGAACGGGATCATGAATCCAGGCAAGATCTTCGCTGTTTAAGGAGTCGTTCAATGAGCTACCAGCACAAGTATATCGACGGCACCAACATCCACTTCCCCGTGGGTAAAGTCGTGTGTATCGGGCGCAACTACGCCGAACACGCCAAGGAACTGGACAACCCGGTACCCACCGAGCCTTTGCTGTTCATCAAGCCGGGCAGTTGCGTGGTGCCGCTGGAAGGCGGTTTCGCCATTCCGACCGAGCGCGGTTCGGTGCATTACGAAGCGGAGATCGCCGTGCTGATCGGCAAGCCGTTGTCGAACAAGCCAAGCCGCGAAGAAGTGCTGGACGCCATCTCCGGCTTCGCCCCGGCCCTGGACCTGACCCTGCGCGACAAACAGGCCGAGCTCAAGGCCAAGGGCCTGCCGTGGGAGATCGCCAAGTCGTTCGACGGCGCTGCGGTGATCGCGCCTTTCGTGGTCGGCAGCACCTTCGCCGACGTGACCGATATCGGCATTCGCCTGACCATCAATGGCGAAGTGCGCCAGAACGGCAACAGTGCGCAGATGCTCAACCCGATCGTGCCGATGATCCAGCACATGGCCGGCTGCTTCTCGCTGCAGGCCGGTGATGTGATCCTCACCGGCACGCCGGCGGGCGTCGGGCCGCTGAATGTCGGTGACAAGCTGGTGCTGGAACTGTCGGGCGTGAACCGCTTCGAAAGCGTGGTGCGCTGATTTTTTCCTGAGGAAACGCGGTAAAAAATGTGGGAGGGGGCTTGCCCCCGATTGCAGTGTGTCAGCCAGCAAATCTGTGGCTGACACTCCGCTATCGGGGGCAAGCCCCCTCCCACATTTGATTGTGTACATCTGCCAAAACCGGTGGTTTTGCATTTTTTTCACACGCCACCCGGATAATCTCGATCCTGTGCTATTCCCTACCGCTGACTTTCCGGAAAAAAGCGCCCCATGGCCGTGCCTCTGCCCACTTCCAAACCTACGCTTCGCTCGCGCCTGACCATGCGCTGGTATTCCTGGGTGTTTCTGGCCGGGGCGATCCTGTATGGCATCGCCTGGGCCATGCACTGGGACGATCGCGGTGTGCTGTGGGTGCTGGAGGGTTTTGAAAGCCCGGCCGAACGCCGCGAAAGTGTGTGGCTCCCGGACTATCGCGTGGTCATCGACGCCAGGCTGCTGCCTGGTATGGAGAAGGATGAGGCTTCGGACCTGGCCTACAACCCCCAGACTAAAACCCTGTTTTCCGTGATGGGCAAGAACCCGTTCCTGGTGGAGCTGAGTCTGCAAGGCGATGTGCTGCGCAAGATGCCGCTCAATGGCTGGAACAACCCGGAAGGCGTGACGGTGATGGAAAATGGCCTGATGGCCGTGGTCGATGAGCGCCAGCACAGCCTGACCCTGATCAAGGTCGACGTCGGCACCACGGCGTTGAACAAGGCCGATTTCCCCAGTTATGACCTCGGCCCTTCCAAGGACCAGAACAAGGCCTTCGAAGCCATTACCTGGGACAAGCGCAACCAGCAACTGGTGCTGGGCGAAGAGCGTCCACCGGCGCTGTTCACCTGGAAAAGCGATGGCAGCCAGACCCTGGCAGGCGACAAGCAAAAGCTGGCCAGCACCGAACTCGACATGCGCAACCTCTCGGCGCTGGCGGTTGACCCGCGTACCGGGCACTTGCTGGTGCTGTCGGCCGACTCCCACCTGTTGCTGGAGCTGGACGAGAAGGGTGAGCAAGTCAGCTTCATGACGTTGCTGGGCGGCTTCAACGGCCTCAAAGACACTATCCCGCGTGCCGAAGGTGTGACCATGGACGAGAGCGGCACCCTTTACATGGTCAGTGAACCGAACCTGTTCTATCGTTTTGAAAAGCAGAAATAACGTACGTTTACGTCAGACATTTCTCAAATAGCGGCATTCGCCAGGCATCCCGGCGCGTTTAAGTTTAAATTCAGGCGACCTTGATATCTATTCGCCAGTTTTTTCACTGAGCCCGCCCCGATGCGCCGACTTGCCCGCCCCAAACCCGCTTTAGTCATCCTGATTCTGATTGCCCTGGTTGCCGCCGGGGTCGTTGCGCAGCAGTTCCGTCTGTTCGAACGTGCCTGGTTCAACTGGCGGGTGTGGCATCAGCCGGCCAATGAACGCAGCATCGGCCTGGCGGATTATCGCGTCTCCCTGGAGGCCCAGGTGATCGAAGGGCTCGACGACGATGTGTCGGCCCTCACTTACGATCCGGTGCGCAAAAGCCTGTTTACCGTCACCAATAAAAACGCCGAGCTGGTCGAACTGTCCCTGCAGGGCAAGATCCTGCGGCGTATTCCCCTGGTGGGTTTTGGCGATGCCGAAGCAGTGGAGTTCATCAGCGACAACATCTATGTGATCAGCGACGAGCGCCAGCAGCGGCTGATCAAAGTGCATGTGGACGATGACACGCAATTTCTCGATGCCGCCGATGCGGAGCAGATGACCCTGGGCGTGCACATCGGCAGCAACAAGGGTTTCGAGGGCCTGGCCTATGACTCGGTGGGCAAGCGCCTGTTTGTCGCCAAGGAACGCGACCCGATGGTGATTTACGAAGTCCACGGCTTTCCCCATTTCAAAGCGGAAAAAACCTACTCGGTGCACGTGATCAATAACCCCAAGCGTGATGCCGGGTTGTTTGTGCGCGACCTCTCCAGCCTGCAATACGACGAGCGCAGCGGCCATTTGCTGGCGCTGTCGGATGAGTCGTTTCTGGTGCTGGAGCTGGACATCGACGGTCGCCCGCTGAGCAGTCTGTCGCTGCTCAATGGGCGCCACGGCCTGAAAAAACGTGTGCCTCAGGCCGAAGGGGTCGCCATGGATGACGAGGGCACGCTGTACCTCGTCAGTGAGCCGAACCTGTTCTATGTGTTCAAAAAGCCCTGATCAGAACATCCACTGCACGCCCAGGGAATAGCCGGTCTGGCTGCCCTCGGCATGGCCGAGTCGACCGTTCACTTCAGCGTACAGCCCCAGTTGTGGGGTGATCGCCAATTGGCTGCCGATCTGCGCGCGACCAAAGCTTTTGTCGACTGAGCCCAGTTTGGCGGTGCGGGCCTGGCCATCGGCGCGGGCGCTCAGTTGCAAGTCGTCCAGACGCCCGTCGGCCAGCTCCTTGACCCACGCGAGAGTGCCGTAAGGCATCAGGTCCAGACCGTAAGGCAGGGCGACGGCACCGCGCACGCGCCAACCCAGGCTGGCTTCCAGGGAGTCGAACGACTGTTCTTCGTACTCAAGGGCCGTGCGCAGGTTTTGCTTCTCGTCGAACTGATCGATGCGGTAATGGCTGTAGTCGAGCCCGGCAAAAGGGCCGCTTTTGATTGTGCCGAAATCGAGGTCATAGCCGCCCAGCACCCGCGCGCCCTGGGAGAGTGCGTCGGTGTTGCCGGTCAGTTGCTGGTTGAGCAGGACCGGCCCGCCGTTGGCCTGGATCAGCAGGTTGCGCCTGGCATCGAAACGCGTATGGCCGACGCTCAGGTCACCGGCCAGCCAGCTCGGCCCGCCGTCATTGAGCAGGGCGTAGACGGCGGCCTGCCACGTGTCGCTGTCCAGTTTGCCGCGATGCTCCAGCTTATCGCGCCCGTTGAGGTAGCTCAGGCTGGCGCCGATGTTCAGGCTTGAACTGAATTGATAGTCGCCCAACGCGTGCACGCCCAAGCGGCGGGCCTCAGGGTTGAGCCGGGTGTCGAAGCCATTGTCCGGGTTGTATTCCCCGTCCACGCCGACCTCGCCATCAAAGCTGCCGACCTCGCGACTGGCGGCCTGCAGGGTCAGCCAGCGGCGCTCATGCAGGCGCACCAGCGCCTGGTGCTGGCGCTGCAGGTTGTCCTGCATATTGCGCGCAGCGGCGCCGCCGGAGGCGGTCGAGGCCATCAAGTCGGCGTTGGTCAGCTCCAGCACCAGGCGGCTGAGCAGGCGCGAATAGTCGCGCAGGCGCTGGTCGATGCGCGCCTGGCCGAAAGCATCGGTGAGCACGGCTTTGTTGTCTTCGCTCGGGTCGTGCCAGGTTGAGCCGCCGGGAATTTTCGGGTTGTCGGTCTGGGTGTAGCCGTCCAGGTCGCCCAGCTCCCAGTTGGTGGCCTCGATATACAGGATCGGGATATTCAGCGGTTCGAACGGTTCCCCATCACTGCAACAGCCGGTGCCCTTGGGGTATTGCGGGTCCAGGCCGGGGTTGGTGAACAGGGGGATATTCAATTCCCTGGCGATCTGGAACGTGTGCTCGCGCAACGCCGCCAGGCTCGGGTTGGCCGTGCTGTTCTGGCCGGCATGGGCGTACATCATGTCGCCGGTGATCAGGCTGTCGAGGTTGATCATCGCGAGCATATTGGCGCGCTGGCTTGCGCTCAGGGAATCGACGAAGGCCTTGGAGCCGCGCAGGCCTTCTTCCTCCGCGCCGAAGCCGACCACCTGCAAGCCATTTTCCAATTGCAGCCCGCCCAGGTTCTTCGCCACCTCGGTCAGCACGCTGGCGCCGGAGCCGTTGTCATCCAGGCCTTGCAGGGTGGGGCGACCGAAGTAGGTGTCGAAGTGCGCGCCGATCACCACGTACTGCGCCTTGGTGCCGGCGGCGTAGGCCACGACATTCTGCGAGGCGCGGCTGCCATTGTTCCAGGTGAAGTCCTGGCGACTGATGCTGTAGGCCGTGCCCATCTGGCTCTGCATCCAATCGGCGGCCCCGGCGAAATTGGCCGTGCCGCGATAACGGCCGGGGTAGTCGTTGATCAGCTTTTCCAGGGTGGTATTGGCGTGCTGGCCGTATTCGTAGGCCTGGGTTTGTGCCGACAACAGGGCGCCGGCAACGCTGATAGCGAGGGCTAGGGGCTTTATCACAGGGTTCTTCCTTGAGGTGTAATTTGTAACGGATGGAGCACATACCAAATGTGGGAGGGGGCTTGCCCCCGATTGCAGTGTGTCAGTCAGCCTGTCGGGTACTGATATACCGCTATCGGGGGCAAGCCCCCTCCCACATTAGAGTTTCCACATTGGAACTGCGGTGCTTTCAGGCCTTTAGGGTTCTTACGCCTTCCGGGGTGCCCAGCAGCAACACATCCGCCGGGCGCGCGGCGAACAGGCCGTTGGTGACCACGCCAACGATGGCGTTGATCTGCGTCTCCAGTTCCACCGGATTGGTGATCTGCATGTTGAACACATCGAGGATGATGTTGCCGTTGTCGGTCAACACGCCTTCGCGGTACACCGGGTCGCCGCCCAGTTTTACCAGCTCGCGCGCCACGTGGCTGCGGGCCATCGGGATGACTTCCACCGGCAGCGGGAACGCGCCGAGTACCGGCACCAGCTTGCTGGCGTCGGCGATGCAAATGAAGGTCTTGGCCACCGCCGCGACGATCTTCTCGCGGGTCAGGGCTGCGCCGCCGCCCTTGATCAGGTTCAGGTGTTCATCGCTTTCATCCGCGCCGTCGATGTAGAACTCCAGGTCGCTCACGGTGTTGAGCTCGTACACCGGAATGCCGTGGCCTTTAAGGCGTGCGGCGGTGGCTTCGGAGCTGGCCACGGCGCCGTCGAACGCACCTTTGTGCCGGGCCAGCGCATCGATAAAGCAGTTGGCGGTGGAGCCGGTGCCCACTCCGACGACGCTCTTGTCGTCGAGTTTGGGAAGGATTAAATCGACGGCGGCCTGGGCCACTGCCTGTTTGAGTTGATCCTGGGTCATGCGGGCTCCGGAACGGGCGGGGAGTTATCGAGGGCGGCGAGTATACCCCAACAAACCTTGGGATTCGTGTGGTCTCCCGGCCAAAAGCCGGGTTAGACTCCGTGGTCCTGCCCAACCCCCGAAGTAGATGCCTGCCGATGCTTGAACACTACGTCAAAAAGATCCTTACCTCGCGCGTTTACGACGTTGCCGTAGAAACACCCTTGCAGACTGCCCGCCAGCTTTCCGAGCGGCTGGGCAATCAGATTTGGCTCAAGCGCGAAGACTTGCAGCCGGTGTTCTCGTTCAAAATTCGCGGCGCCTACAACAAGCTGACCCAGCTCAGTGCCGAAGAGCGCGCACGTGGCGTGGTCACCGCCTCGGCGGGCAACCACGCCCAGGGCCTGGCGCTGGCGGCCAAGGTGCTGGGGGTCAAGGCGACTATCGTGATGCCCAAGACCACCCCGGAGATCAAGGTCGAAGGCGTGCGTTCGCGGGGCGGTAAAGTGGTATTGCACGGTGACTCCTTCCCGGAAGCGCTGGCCTACTCGCTGAAGCTGGTCGACGAAAAAGGCTACGTCTACATTCATCCCTACGATGATCCGCACACCATTGCCGGGCAGGGCACCGTGGCGATGGAAATCCTGCGCCAGCACCCCGGGCCGCTGGACGCGATCTTCGTGCCGGTGGGCGGCGGCGGGTTGATCGCCGGTATCGCGGCGTATGTGAAATACCTGCGCCCGGAGATCAAGATCATCGGTGTCGAACCGGACGACTCCAACTGCCTGCAAGCGGCGATTGCGGCGGGTGAGCGCGTGGTGTTGCCGACCGTGGGCATCTTCGCCGATGGCGTGGCGGTGGCGCAGATCGGCCAGCACACCTTCGAGATCTGCAAAGACTATGTGGACGAAGTGATCACCGTCAGCACCGATGAAATCTGTGCGGCGATCAAGGACATCTACGACGACACCCGCTCCATCACCGAGCCGGCTGGTGCGTTGGGCGTGGCCGGGATCAAGAAGTACGTGGAGACCCGTGGCGTCAGCGGCCAGACCTTCGTCGCCATCGATTCGGGCGCCAACGTCAACTTCGACCGCCTGCGCCATGTGGCCGAACGCGCCGAGCTGGGTGAGGGCCGCGAAGCCATCATCGCCGTGACCATTCCTGAGAAGCCGGGCAGCTTCAAGGCGTTCTGCGAGGCGGTGGGCAAGCGCCAGATTACCGAATTCAACTACCGCTATCACACCGGCAGCGAGGCCCACATCTTCGTCGGCGTGCAGACCCACCCGGAAAACGATCCGCGCAGTGCGTTGATCGCAAGCCTCACGGACCAGGGTTTCCCGGTGCTGGACCTGACCGAAAACGAATTGGCCAAGTTGCATATCCGCCATATGGTCGGTGGGCATGCGGCCAAGGTCAGCGACGAGCTGGTGTTTCGCTTCGAATTTCCGGAGCGTCCGGGGGCGTTGTTCAACTTTCTTAACAAGCTGGGCGGGCGCTGGAATATCTCGATGTTCCACTATCGCAACCACGGCGCGGCGGATGGCCGGGTGGTCGCCGGCCTGCAAGTGCCGGCGGACGAGCGTCACCTGGTGCCGGCCGCCCTCGCCGAAATCGGCTACCCGTACTGGGATGAAAGCGAAAACCCGGCCTACCAGTTGTTCCTCGGTTGAGCGACTACGCTGACTGAGCGGCCTTCAAGGAATCGAGACTATGGAAACGCTGACCACCCTCAAGGTTATCCACATCGCCGCCACCGTGTTGCTGCTGCTCAGCGGCCTCGGCCTGGCGCTACTGGCCTGGCGCAAGCGCAGCACCGGCCCGACGGTGACCGTGCAACGCCCGTGGGCCTTCGTGTGGCTGCTGATGGGCATTTGCCTGCTCAGCATGCCGTTCACCGGTTGGTGGCTGGTGCACCTGACCGGCTGGCCGTTGGGGCAAACCTGGATTCTGGGCTCCAGCATTCTCTACACCGTGGCGGCGCTGGCCTGGTTCTGGCTGGTGGCACGGCTTAATCGGTTGCGTCGAGGCGAGGGCGGTAGCTTGAATTTCACTCTGGTGCTGGCGGTGGTCAGCCTGGTGGGGTTTGTGGCGATTGCCGGGCTGATGGGTGCCAAACCTGTGTAGGAGCGAGCTTGCTCGCGAAAAACTGGAGAGCGCCGCGCGCATCCAGGATACCCGCGTCATCGTTGACGTTTTTCGCGAGCAAGCTCGCTCCTACAGGTGAAAGCCATCAACTGCGCAGCGTAATCACCGGCCAGCCGCGCCGTTCAGCCTCAGCCCGAAGATTGGGATCCGGATCCACCGCCACCGGATGCGTCACCTGCTCCAGCAGCGGCAAGTCATTCATCGAGTCGCTGTAGAAATAGCTGTCTTCCAGACTGAAGCCGGTTTCTTCCAGCCAACGGTTCAGCCGCGTCACCTTGCCCTCGCGAAAGCACGGCACATCGGTGCTGCGTCCGGTGTAGCGGCCATTTTCCATTTCGCATTCAGTGGCGATCAGGGTGTCAACGCCCAGGCGTGCGGCAATCGGCGCGGTGACGAAACGGTTGGTGGCGGTGATGATCACCAGCTTGTCGCCGGCGGCGCGGTGTTTGGCCAGCAGTTCCACGGCCTTGGGCAACAGGATCGGCTCGATGCAGTCGCGCATATAGTCGTTGTGCCATTCGTCCAGCTGAGCCATCTCGGTGCGGCCGAGAATTTCCAGGCAGAAGTTCAGGTAGGCGGCGTTGTCCAGCGTGCCGGCCAGGTAGTCCTGATAGAACGCGTCGTTGCGGGCCTTGTAGGCCACCGCATCGAGAATCCCGCGTCCACACAGGTAATCGCCCCAGGCGTGGTCGCTGTCACCGCCCAGAAGCGTGTTGTCCAAGTCGAATAAAGCCAGGCGCATTGCGGTTACTCGCTGAAAAGTCTGTAAAAAGGCGTCCAGAATACGGTCTTTTCACAAGAGTGCACATAAGGTAAGAAGCCTCGTTGCCGCTGGATGAACCTTTGTGGAACAATGCGGCGACATGCGTTTGCGAGGTTGTTGCCGTGATCGACCCCGATGGTTTCCGTCCTAATGTCGGGATTATTCTTACGAATGATGCCGGACAGGTGCTATGGGCTCGCCGAATCAACCAAGATGCCTGGCAGTTTCCTCAAGGTGGGATCAACCCGGATGAAACCCCTGAAGACGCCTTGTACCGTGAGTTGAACGAAGAAGTCGGCCTTGAGCGCGAAGATGTGCAGATTCTGGCCTGTACCCGTGGCTGGTTGCGCTATCGTTTGCCGCAACGCCTGGTGCGTACCCACAGCCAACCGCTGTGTATCGGCCAGAAGCAGAAATGGTTTCTCCTGCGCCTGATCTCCAATGAGCAGCGGGTGCGGATGGATTTGACCGGTAAACCGGAGTTCGATGGCTGGCGCTGGGTCAGTTATTGGTATCCGTTGGGCCAGGTGGTGACATTCAAG
The DNA here is from genome assembly GCF_001439815.1 of Pseudomonas orientalis. Taxonomy (GTDB): domain Bacteria; phylum Pseudomonadota; class Gammaproteobacteria; order Pseudomonadales; family Pseudomonadaceae; genus Aquipseudomonas; species Aquipseudomonas orientalis. The sequence continues at coordinate 203,820 of NZ_JYLM01000004.1, forward strand.
CGCGAGGTTTATCGTCGCGCTCTCAAAGAGCTTGCCCCGCGCCTTTTATCGCGCGACTGACGACGGAGTTCGACCCCGAGCCATGCTCAATACGCTGCGCAAGATCGTCCAGGAAGTTAACTCCGCCAAGGATCTCAAGGCGGCGTTGGGGATTATTGTGTTGCGCGTCAAGGAAGCCATGGGCAGCCAGGTCTGCTCGGTTTACCTGCTGGACCCCGAGACCAACCGTTTTGTGCTGATGGCCACGGAGGGCTTGAACAAGCGCTCCATCGGCAAGGTCAGCATGGCGCCCAATGAAGGTCTGGTGGGCCTGGTGGGGACGCGTGAAGAACCCCTGAACCTTGAAAACGCGGCCGATCACCCGCGTTATCGCTACTTTGCCGAAACCGGCGAAGAGCGCTACGCCTCGTTTCTCGGCGCGCCGATCATTCACCACCGCCGCGTCGTCGGCGTGCTGGTCATCCAACAGAAAGAACGCCGTCAGTTCGACGAAGGTGAAGAAGCCTTCCTGGTGACCATGAGCGCGCAGCTCGCCGGGGTGATCGCCCACGCCGAAGCCACCGGCTCGATTCGCGGCCTGGGGCGCCAGGGCAAGGGCATCCAGGAAGCCAAGTTCGTCGGCGTGCCGGGTTCACCGGGTGCCGCCGTCGGTACCGCCGTGGTCATGCTGCCGCCGGCCGACCTCGACGTGGTGCCGGACAAGACCGTCCATGACATCGACGCTGAAATCAAACTGTTCAAGACCGCCCTGGAAGGCGTGCGCGCCGACATGCGCAACCTGTCGACCAAGCTGGCGACCCAGTTGCGCCCCGAAGAGCGTGCGCTGTTCGATGTCTACCAGATGATGCTGGACGACGCGTCCCTGGGTAACGAAGTCAAGACCGTAATCAAGACCGGCCAGTGGGCCCAGGGCGCACTGCGCCAGGTGGTCACCGATCACGTCAACCGTTTCGAAATGATGGACGACGCCTACCTGCGCGAACGTGCCTCGGATGTGCGTGACCTCGGTCGCCGTCTGCTCGCCTACCTGCAGGAAGACCGCACCACCAACCTGGTCTACCCCGACAACACCATCCTGATCAGCGAAGAACTGACCGCCACCATGCTTGGCGAAGTGCCTGAAGGCAAGCTGGTGGGCCTGGTCTCGGTATTGGGTTCGGGCAACTCCCACGTGGCGATCCTGGCCCGGGCCATGGGCATCCCGACGGTGATGGGCCTGGTGGACCTGCCGTATTCCAAAGTGGATGGTATCGACATGATCGTCGATGGCCATCGCGGCGAAGTCTTCACCAACCCCAGCGAATTGCTGCGCAAGCAATACGCCGAAGTGGTCGAGGAAGAGAAACAGCTCGCACTGGGCCTGGATTCATTGCGCGAACTGCCATGCGTGACCCTCGACGGCCACCGTGTGCCGCTGCTGGTCAATACCGGCCTGCTGGCCGATGTGGCCCGTGCGCAACAGCGCGGCGCGGAAGGGGTAGGGCTGTACCGCACCGAAGTGCCGTTCATGATCAACCAGCGTTTTCCGAGTGAGAAGGAGCAACTGGCGATTTATCGCGAGCAACTGCAGGCCTTCCACCCGTTGCCGGTGACCATGCGCAGCCTGGATATCGGCGGCGACAAGTCACTGTCGTATTTTCCGATCAAGGAAGACAACCCTTTCCTCGGCTGGCGCGGTATTCGCGTCACCCTCGACCATCCTGAAATTTTCCTGGTGCAGACCCGCGCCATGCTCAAGGCCAGCGAAGGGCTGAACAACCTGCGCATCCTGCTGCCGATGATCTCCGGCACCCACGAGTTGGAAGAAGCCCTGCACCTGATCCACCGCGCCTGGGGCGAAGTGCGCGACGAAGGCGCCGACGTGCCGATGCCGCCGATTGGCGTGATGATCGAAATCCCGGCGGCGGTGTACCAGGCCAAGGAGCTGGCGCGGCAGGTGGACTTCCTGTCGGTGGGCTCCAACGACCTGACTCAGTACCTGTTGGCCGTGGACCGCAACAACCCGCGGGTCGCCGACCTTTACGACTACCTGCACCCGGCGGTGCTGCAAGCCTTGCAACACGTGGTGCGCGACGCCCATGCCGAAGGCAAGCCGGTGAGCATCTGCGGGGAAATGGCCGGCGACCCGGCGGCGGCGGTGCTGTTGATGGCGATGGGCTTTGACAGCCTGTCGATGAACGCCACCAACTTGCCGAAAGTGAAGTGGATGCTGCGCCAGGTCGAATTGAGCATGGCCAAGGATTTGCTGGCCGAGCTGATGACCATCGACAACCCGCAAGTTATCCACAGCTCGCTGCAATTGGCGCTGAAGAATCTGGGGCTGACCCGGATGATCAATCCGGCTTCTGCCAAAACTCTCTAGAGACATGCGCTGATCAAAAATGTGGGAGGGGGCAAGCCCCCTCCCACATTTGATTTTCGGTGTGTTCAAAAATTGAGTTCGACCTCGCCCAACCGTCCACCTTGCGGCCCGAAACTGCGCTCCACCATCCGCCGCGTGCCATCGGCATTCACAATCAGCGCCGTGCTCGCCCGCGTTCCGTAACTGGGGCTGGCGATAAACACACTCGACAACAGGCTCTCTGTCGCCAGGCCGACGCCGGTATCCGGCAGCTCAGCGAACGGCGCGGTTTGCGGATCGCTCAAAATCTCCAGCAACGCCTGCGGTTGCGGATCATCGAGGATTTCTGCGAGGGCCGCCCTGGCCTTGAGCAACTTCGGCCAGGGCGTATCCAGTCCTGCATTGGATAATCCATAAACGCCTGCCTTCAACCGCGTCGGCGTGGTCTCGTTGGCGTTGTAATGCCACAACTCGTCCGGGGTTCCCGCCAGCAGGTTGAACCCGGCATATTCAATCGAACGTCCGTTGACTTCCGCCAGATAATCGTCAATCGGCAGCGAACCACTGAGAAAGCGTGCCACCAGCTCGCCACGGGATTTACGCGACGGTGGCTGGTGCGGGTCGCGAATATTGGTCAGCGCGGCAAAGCGCCCATCGGTATTGACCCCCAGCCAGGTGCCGCCCGCTTCCTGGTCGCGGCCGGCATAGACCTGGGGCGCATCCGGCCATTGCGCCAGCGGCAGGCTGGGCCGGGCGTAGAACTCATCGCGGTTGGCCGCGACGATCAGCGGTTGGGCATGGCCCGGCCGCCAGGCAAAGACAATCAGGCACATCGGGCGATCCCTTGTGTGTTTTTCCTCACTCTACCCACACAACCGCGGGCGTTCCATCGCAACGAAGTTGGGCCGCGCACCTTCCATCCGTTAACATGCCGGGCTGTTTGGTGTGTGTGTGAACTTCTTAATTTGATCTCGCCGCTGTAACGCAGGCTTAATCGCGCATCGGCATGGTCCGGTGCGTCATGACTAAATGTTTAATGAGGAGTCGCAATGCTGCCTTACCCGCAGATCGACCCGGTGGCCCTGGCCATCGGTCCGCTGAAAATCCACTGGTACGGGTTGATGTACCTGATCGGCATCGGCGGTGCCTGGCTGCTGGCTTCCCGGCGCCTGAACCGTTTCGACCCGACCTGGACCAAGGAGAAACTCTCCGACATGGTGTTCTGGATGTCGATGGGGGTGATCGTCGGCGGGCGCCTGGGGTATGTGCTGTTTTACGATCTGTCGGCGTATATCGCCAATCCGACGCTGATCTTCGAAGTGTGGAAAGGCGGCATGGCGTTCCATGGCGGCTTTGTCGGCGTGATGATCGCCGCCTGGTGGTTCGGCCGGCGTAACGGCAAGTCGTTCTTCCAGTTGATGGACTTCGTCGCACCCTTCGTGCCCATCGGCCTGGGCGCCGGGCGCATCGGTAACTTCATCAATGCCGAGCTGTGGGGCAAGCCCACCGACGTGCCGTGGGCCATGGTGTTCCCGCCGTTCAGCGACCCGGCGCAATTGCCGCGCCATCCGTCGCAGCTGTATCAATTCGCCCTGGAAGGTGTGGCATTGTTCCTCATCCTCTACCTCTTTTCGCGCAAACCACGCCCAACCATGGCGGTGTCCGGGATGTTCGCGCTGTTCTACGGGATCTTCCGCTTCATCGTCGAGTTCGTGCGGGTGCCGGATGCGCAGTTGGGCTACCTGGCTTGGGGCTGGCTGACCATGGGCCAGGTCCTCAGCATTCCGATGATCCTGGCGGGCCTGGGCCTGTTGTGGTGGGCGTACAACCGTCCGCAACCGCTGAAGAACGCCGCGCTTTAAATTCGAATGCCGGGACCAGGAGGTCCTGGCTTCAACGCTACGGGTAATCACATGAAGCAATACCTCGAACTCCTGCACGACGTCGTGACCAATGGCCTGACCAAGGGCGATCGTACCGGCACCGGTACCAAAGCCGTGTTCGCCCGCCAGTATCGGCACAACCTGGCCGACGGCTTCCCGCTGCTGACCACCAAGAAGCTGCACTTCAAAAGCATCGCCAACGAGCTGATCTGGATGTTGAGCGGCAACACCAACATCAAGTGGCTCAATGACAACGGCGTGCGCATCTGGGACGAATGGGCCACCGAAGAAGGCGACCTGGGCCCGGTGTACGGCGAACAGTGGACCGCCTGGCCGACCAAGGACGGCGGCACGATCAACCAGATCGACTACATGGTGCACACGCTAAAGACCAACCCCAACAGCCGCCGCATCCTGTTTCACGGCTGGAACGTCGAATACCTGCCGGACGAAACCAAAACTCCCCAGGAAAACGCGCGTAACGGCAAGCAAGCGCTGCCGCCGTGCCACCTGCTGTACCAGGCGTTCGTGCACGACGGCCATCTGTCGATGCAGTTGTACATCCGCAGCTCCGATGTATTCCTTTTATCTGACGTGGGAAAAAGCGCACAGTACACGCTCCTCGCCTAAAAAAATTTGTATTTCGTGCTACTTCATCTTGACCTTGACAAGCTGCACATTCTGCATAGGATGGGCGGCCTTCAAAAAGGGGTAGTCGGTGAAGGTTGTAGTCGAAGAGAAGCAGTTGCTCGACCTAGGTGGGTCGATGCTCAACGAGGATGGGCCCACAGTGGCAGACCAGGTGTCTGTGACGGCGGTGGGGCTGTTCGATTCAGAAGAGAGGCTCGTACCGCTTGTAAGCGAGTACCTGACCTTCGCAGTTCGCAGCGCCAACCTGGCGGCCCTGTCAGCCGAGACATATGGGCGTAACATTGGTTATTTGCTCGAACACCTGAAAGGCACGCCAACTTTCAAAAGCTCGTCTTATGACGAAATCCTTCTTGCCGTAACTAAACACGGTATCCAACGGTACTTTACCCACCTGCGTGAAGTGCATGATTTGAGTTCGACTACAATCCGTAACAGGGATGCTTGTTATATGGCTCTGTTCAATGACTTCCTGTGCGTTGGCGGAAGGCACAAAGGCCCAGCACGTGAGGACAATCCTTATGCTGGTGGTTTTCTTTCTCCTGCTCCAAAGAAGGATTTGGTTTATCCCTGTTCATTGCAGGAACTCAAAGCGCTTATTGAATCTGCGAGCAGCGAGAGGGAGCGATGCCTGATCCAAGCTATCTTTGATGTGGGTTTGCGTCGAAGTGAAGTTGGCAGGGTTACCTTGGGCGCTGTGAATAAAGCTTTGGGGTTTGCTCAAGCTAACTTTGTTCCGGATGATGACCTTGATTGGGTGCATCCTGATTACTGCCCTCTTTACATTGATGGTAGTAAAGGACGTGGGAATGAGTTCAAGCCACGATACTCAATCGTTAGTCGAGCTGTGCTTGAACGCATCAAGCGTTATCACGCGTCTCCCCTATATAAGAAGCACGCTCGTCGTTATGAAATTGCTGATGTAACGCCGTGCTTCTTCAATTCTGAGGGACAGCCCTTTAATCCAGATGCCGTTAGCAAACTACTTGAGCGGCTCTCTAAACGCGCCGTCAGGAGTAAGCGGGTTGAACGCATGATTTCGCCCCATAAGCTTCGTCATGGTCACGCATATGCGATTTTGACTAGCCCTGACTTCGGTGATGACTATCTCAACAAACTCCTGATGGCTCAGAAGTCGCTCGGCCACTCAGACACATCCACGACAGGAACCTATACCAAGTTGCCACAGGAAATCTTCCACTTGGTTTGCCCGAACACTGGAGAGGTTGCGACCAAAGCAAAAAGCATGGCGGATCTTGCTGCTCAGACGACGCTGAAAATCAGGTTGGGAGATAAGAAATGAATATTTCAGAACGTGCAGTCGAGAGTGGCAAGATTTTCAGGTGGCTGAAGGAGCTGGAAGAAAATCCACTCCAATACTACCAAGTCGAGCTCAGCGATAACTCCAGTGGTACTTATGCTCCGCTGATGCTCAGCGAGTCGTACGTTGCAGGCAAGGATCTCGACCCATCAGTCAAGATGTTTGAGCTTGCAGAGCAAAAGCTCATCCTGAATATGCTTATTGATGGCGTTATACATCAGGGAGAAACTGCTGCAGGTTGTAATTGGCGTTTGAAGCTTTTGGGCTGGTATAAGTCGCTATCTCAGGAAGAGAAGCTCGCGCTTCCGATTTTTGGCAACAAGCTAAAGCTCTCCAAATCAGTAGTGCCGGCTTTTGTAAAGGAAGCGATTAAATCCGGCTATAGCCGATACGAAAGCGTTCGTCTTGCCTACGATGACATCAATGCCGATCTTCAGTCTCTTGGAACCGCCTCTGCGAGCTATATGACCGTCAAGGAGCGGATTGAATCCAAGGGGGAGTTTGTGCCGCAGGAGAATGCTCTTGTGGATTTCAAACGACTACAGATGCTTGATTTTGCTGCCCTGGACGGTCTCGAAAAATCATCTGAAGATAGGCCATTCAACGACTTGAAACATGCGTTTGCGACCGCTTCGCTGGGTACTACCAGCGACTCTGGAGCGAGCAATTATCATGAGGGGTTCAAATGGCTCACGAGGCTCCTCACTGGGCAAGGCTTCAGTGGCATGGAGCCGCTGACTGAGTTTCTCGATCCGTTCAGCCTCCCGTTGTTCCGTTCGTATCTCGAGCGCCATATTGTTGAGGGCACCCTTTCTCCGATTACCGCGACTACCTTGGTGAGTGCCGTCCGTAGCACCTTGACGACCATCAAAAATATCAAGGGTTACGCGGGATCAGATTTCATCAACTGTCAGGGGTTTGATGCTGATCGTGTCACTGATGCGTACCGCCCATACTCGAGCGCTGAGCGTGTTCGAATCTCTACGAGCGTGAACGAGGATATCGAGCACTACAACACCCTTGCGCAGCCCTACCAGCGAAGCGGTATTGGTGAAGATCCCATTGATGCGAAAGGCAGCTTAAGGCCAGGCTGCAATACCCTTGAAAATGCGCGCTGGATTTTCGAGAACAAGCTTGGTTGCGTGCATGTTGGCTATGATCAGAAGGACAGTGAAGATCCCCATGTAAGGGCCTTTCTAAGTATCGTGAGCCGTTCAGGCATGGGGCTACGTGAGATTGTAGAGCGTTGGGGCGTTCACTATCTGGTCGACGCTCAGGTGATTACGCCTTATGCGATCAAGCTGGCTCAAGTCACCGGACTGAACGCTGATTCGATCAAACTGCTTGATGTGGATGACTATGAGCCTAAGCATCCACTCACTGGGCGTCCTTGCCTCCGGTACTGGAAAGAGCGTTCTGACGGTGAAAAGCTGATGCATCTCGATATTTTCGAAGCTGACATCACTTGGCTCACCACGTCTCAATCGTATGCTGTCGCTCAGATTTTTGAGGACATCAAGGCACTGACAGCCAAAATCCGCGTATCTGCACCCCAAGTTATGCGAGATAAGCTATTCATTTGGCAATCCAGTGCTCGGAAAAGCTTCATGGAAATCAAGTCCTTCGCCACTGGGAAGGACGGCGCACTAGGGGTTGCCTTTGCTGCTTACGGTAAGCGTAAAGGCTTCGTGGACAGCAATGGCCAGCCCTTGAACCTCACTCCTGCCAGGTTGCGCCCCAGCTTCATCAGCGAGCTTGTGGAGCGTGACGTCCCCGTCCGTGAGATTCAGTTGATTCTTGGCCACAAGCATATTGAAACCACACTGGCCTACCTAGATCGTATGGACTTCAACTACATCGCACGCTCCAAGCTGGATGTGGCTCTCAGGGAGCTTCATGAGTCAGCAGCCGAGTTGGCTGATAGTCTCTCGAGCAGCAAGGCTGAAGCCAACCTCATTGATGTCGTTAATCTCGATGGGCCACAGGTTGTTTTCAAAACTCCTCTAGCGAGCTGCCGTAACATTTTCAACCCACCTGAGTTCATCAAGAAGCTGAGCTCCTACGTGCCCGGCAGCCCTTGTGCGTTGTACAACATGTGCCTGGGATGCGAGAACGTTTTGCTCACTGCGTCGAACCTGCCAGAGCTGTTCGCGATGGAGCGGGACTACCTCACGCTCAATGAGATTTCTCGCATCATGGATACCCCGTATGGACGCGTAGTACGCGAAAACCTAGCGTTGCTGGATGGCATCCTGCACTCAAAATCTGATTTCACGCCTGAAGAGTTAGCCGAGGGCCGTCGTCTTTCGGAGTTCGTTGACACGACTGTGCTGGTGGACGGGGTGGCGATGTGACGATGGAGCAGATTAATTTTTCTACCCTTTTGCGGTTCTCAAGTTTTCGCTCGAGCCTGTCACTGCTGCAAGGTCAGCTTTCTGCTATTGAAGCAGAGAGCGACCAGCAGGAAGCCTGGGCTTTCCTGTCCTACCTCAATAACTTGCAGGTATCTCAGAGCTCTGCATTCGTGGACGGGGTTTGGGACTTCAATAAGGATTATCCAAACGCTTCGCGCTACATTCGTGGGGCTAAACTTCGCATCGATTTCACGAAGTATTCCAACATTCCAGAGCTGGCGATTCTCGAGCTCAAAGCTGCATTCATGATCATCCTCAAGGCCCTGAGCGGGATTCCAGCGGATGGGAAATCCACCCGAGTCAGCAAGAAACCGCTCAAGCCCAATTCGCTGATCAGTGACTATGAGAGCGGGCTTCGGTTTTTGGATAAGGTTTATGCCGTCGCGGCTATTGAGCTTGGAAAGGAGCACGTGGATCGTGAGCTGATCTCAATTCAATGCTTGCCTGCGCATTTCTATGCAGCAGCTGCCGAAGATTTTGACTACGTATACGACGAATACACTGAGAAGCTGTTTAAGCACCTCAAGTCTGGCTACCTGCAAACGAACGTGTTCGGTGCGAGCCTGCCATTCGTCGACTTTTCCAAGCTGAAATGGAAAGTCCTAGGTGGTAAAAATCGGCCTGCAAAAGATGCTGAAAAAAAGTCGCAAATATTACCAAACAACGTCTTCGAAATTTCATCCCAGATGGCGTCGCTGTCCATTGTCGATTTTTTGGATGCGATGGGAGAGGATGTTGTTGATTCGGCTAGCCTCAAGCGTCGTAACGCTAAGGAATACTTTCCTTCACAACAGAGCGGGTTGAATCCGCTAAAATTCAATTTGTATGTGTATAAGCGGCTTTCTAACAAGGGTTTCTCTTTTGATGAGGTCGCTAAAGTTCTGGGCAGCGATGTCATGAGCTCTAGCAAGCTGTTCTCTGTAATAGCGCCCTATGCTGTTAAGCAATATGCGAAAGACACCGGATCGGCTCTCGATGATCAATTCAGGCTTTACCTGAACTTTGTTAACTATTCATGTCTCTACATTATTGGTCAATATACCGGGATGCGTCCTTCAGAATATGCAGAGCTGCTCGCAAGCTCGAGCCTCCGACCTGATGGCCGCTACTGGGTTTTGGCGAGTAATGTGAGCAAACATCAAGACAATCTTGTTGAGTTGTTTGATGATTTCTGGCTGGCTATTCCGATTGTGCGTGATGCTGTACGGGTGTGCCAGTTGATCAGCAAATACAAGAACAATGATTATATATTTTCAAACGTGGATACCGTCGCGTTTGGGGAGCAAGGACAGCCGTTCTCTGCCAGCGGCACGAAGCTTACGCTGGAGAAGTTTTTCGAGCGTATCTTGCCGCCAGAGACCTTTGCCGGCCTAGACTTCAACGCCTATATGATGCGTCATACCTTGGCCTATCAGCTGTATCGTGCCGACCTGGGGCTGCCGTTTATCTCTCATCAGCTTAAGCACTTCGGTGAGATCGTGGGTGTGGGGCATTCTGATCGTGGGTTCAGCAAGACCACCCTGCTGTATGGCGAAATTGCGGACAAGATTTCCAAGGGGGGTGGTGCCCGAAAGATGAAAGGGAGGTCTCTTCGTCAGGATGCGGAGCTTGAGAGCATTCATCAGCGGTTCGACCCTGACGGTAGCTATGCAGGTGTGAACGCCGAGGCCCATAAGGAGAGCCTCAAGAAGGTTTTCCGAGGTTACATGGCCTCTGGGCATACCAAGGAGGACATTTTCGAGGCCATGCTCGACCAGCACATTGCGGTGATCAATGTGGGCTCTGGCTTCTGTTATGGTGGAGGTGTGGATGAGTTCGACAGTACCCTGCCATGCATTGGCGGGCTGCGTTGCAACCCCAACCGTTGCCAGAATGCCATCGTCAGCAAAGCCAATGCTCCGGCTTGGCGAGACGTGTATTACCAAAACAAGGCGATGCTTGGTAACCCAGCGTACGCACACGCCCATGCGCAGAACAAAGCGGCGATGGAGGAAGCTTTCGGCGTCCTTCAACTGCTGGAAGAGGAGCTCTGAAATGAGTGATCCACGTGCATTCGATCAGAAGAACAAGGAAGATTTTGATCAGTACACAGAGTTGTTGACTCGGGCGCTCTTTGATATTGGTGCGAACGAATATTTGAAGGCAACTGTTGCCGAGCTTAGCCGTCTTACCGGTATGCATCGAAACACTATCCGGCAACGTGTTTGGCCTTTAGAGCGCCTTGAGATTATCAAGGAAAACCGCCGTATCGAGGTTTTGCGTAAGCAGGTTTCTAATAAGAAGCCAGTTGATCCTATGGTGGTTTTGACTGAGAAGTTAGAGTCGGCTCGTATTGAAGTGCTTCATTGGTTTACTGAGGCCAAATTAGCGTATGACGTTGCTCAGACTAACGAGAACAAATATCAAAGTATGGTAAGTTCGAGAGATACCTATATGAGCCTTTTGGCGGATGCCAATAAACGACTCTTGGAGTCTCAGAAAGAAATTGATAAACTTAAGCAAGTTATCAGCATCCTGGAAGCTGCCCAGGCGGAGGAGAATGCGTGAAAAGCTATCTAGAATTACTGACAGACGTTCTTGAAAATGGTGCTATTAAAGGTGATCGAACCGGTACAGGTACTATAAGTGTATTTGGTAGGCAGTTCCGCCATGACCTATCAAAAGGCTTTCCTTTGCTCACAACAAAGAAACTGCATTTCAAAAGCATCGTTAATGAGCTTATTTGGTTCCTTGGCGGCGATACCAACGTCAAATGGCTCAATGAGAATGGCGTAAAGATCTGGAACGAGTGGGCCACCGAGGAGGGTGACCTCGGGCCTGTTTATGGGAAGCAGTGGACAGCTTGGCCAACCAAAGATGGCGGGACGATCAACCAGATCGACTACGTCGTGAACGCCCTGAAGACTAACCCCAATAGCCGGCGAATCTTGTTCCATGGTTGGAACGTAGAGTACCTGCCCGACGAGAAGGTGAGCCCTCAGGAAAATGCCCGGCAAGGCAAGATGGCGCTGCCTCCCTGCCACCTGCTTTATCAGTTCTATGTCGTGGAAAACAAGCTATCTGCTCACCTGTTCATCAGGTCGTCCGACACCTTCTTGGGGCTCCCATACAACACGGCGTCCCTGGCGTGCCTGACTCACATGCTCGCCCAGCAGTGTGATCTCGATGTTGGGGAGATCGTAATTTCGCTCAGCGATGTTCACATTTACTCCAACCACATGGAGCAGGTGAAGACTCAAATCGCTCGTGAGCCACGTCAGTTGCCTGAGCTCAAGCTGCTTCGCAAGCCTGCATCCATCTACGACTACAAGTTCGAAGATTTCGAGGTGGTGGGCTACGATCCGCACCCGCATATCTCTGCGCCTGTATCGATTTGATCCTCAGCGGCATCGAGCTATAAGACCGGTCTTAGGGCCGGTTTTTCCTTTTCTGCGCGTGGAGAAAACCAGTGCGACATCCAAGCCCTGATCACACTCTTTTGGGCTGTCGTATGATTGCAGCAACTACGGTCATCACCTCATCTAAGGGTAATGCTTTGAAGCTCCTCGCACGCCTCTGGAACCTCATCAATCCCGACCGCCGCCCCGACTGGGAGAAAGCGCGTGAGCGTGAGTTCATCCGGGCAGCGAACAGCTTCAAGACCCTCCGGGTGACTCAAGAGGGAGGGATTTTCATCGATCCAGAAGAGCTCCGTGAACAAATTGTCGCCTCCCGTGAGCAGTTGAAGCATCTTGTCCACAAACCCGGAGCGTCTAGTGGGCTATGCCAAGCAGTGGCAGCCGTTGAGGTGGGGCAGGAGGCTGATACCTCTGCTGAGGCCACTGTAGAGCTGCAGGACGGTATTGAGGTAGTGGCTTGGCGTCGGCTCTCTAGTGGCGCTGCTGTGCGCTACGTGTGCCTTCAGTCTACAAGTACGGGGCGATTCGCTGTCGCTACAGCCAGTCTGTTCACAGAAGCCATAGAGAGTCTCCCGACTTGGGTCGAAGCCAACACAGCCAGGCACGTCGCCATTGCCATACAGAACGATCATCTCCGCTGGTTGGCTACTGTGAGCGAGGCGATGGATGCTTGGGATGCAGACCTATGATTTCCTTTCGAGGCGAGGCTTAGGCCTACAACTGCCATGCCTCAATAGTGTTGAAAAGCCTTTCAATCTGAGTTGGCAAGTCGGTTTGTGGATCATGGCTATGGTTGAAAGTGCTCCCCCCAGTTACGAATTTGTTGGCGATAGTAACTTTTGAATAGCTGGTAACCTGCTTTAGTCTAGCGCCGAAAATCCGATAATGCTTGTCTCGAAAAGCTGCTGGCAAATAACTTTCAATCGTATAGCCCTCAGTCACCCAGCAATATCCTGTCTTCGACTCATGTTCAGCAATGTCTGTCCAAACCTGATATTTCACGCAGCTTTGGTTAATACATTCATCAGTGCCGTCAGCTGCACGCTGAAAGTCCAGATCTCGATCCATAACTACTATGGAGTTCCTATTTATACTGAATATGTCAATTAATCCTGGCGTAGCATCTGATGTGAAATGGCCGAGCATAGACCCGCCGTAAAGAACGAAGGAGAAATCAAGGTTTTCCATGGGCATGGATTTACCATGTGTCGAGCACCAGAGCGAAAGCCAGTGCAAAATGTAGATTCGATCAGACGCCCCTTCGACCCATATCACGCCGTTGGCTTGGAAAACATCGCTTGGCTTTATGCCGAGCCCTGACAGAGCCCTTGCAGGTGATGTTAATTCTGATAATGCGTGACCATTGACTTCAAATAGCTTTGTGTCTGGTACAGACCAGCTTGATATGTCTAGAAGCACAGACGAGTGCGTAGAGATGAAAAGCTGAAGGTTCTTGCGGGTGACGATTTCAGAAACCCTAGCCATCATGAGTCTCTGAAGTGTTGGATGCAGGTGGACTTCAGGCTCCTCGATGACACATATCTGGTTATCATTAACAGAGTTCAGCCATCCTATTAGCCCAGCAAACGCCCGCCATCCAGACGGCAGCATCTTTATTGGGATATGGTTGTACTGACCTAAATCATCGTTGAGGTAGACACCTAATGTGTTCTTGTCAAGAAAGCTAACTGGGTTGGCATGCTTGTAGGTGTCATCTGCATTCGGAGGCCTTTTATAGTCTACTTGGTCGGGCTGCAATGGGTGCGGCGCGAGTCCCACTAGATGCTTGCCATCATTATTGAGCGCGTTGATGATTTTATTAATGCAAACTCCGCGCTCGTCGTGTGATGAGCGAAAACTAATTATTGCTTCCAGTTTATCTAAAACCTTTAAAAGTTCTTTTGGGGGTTTCGACGATTTACTGTAAATGCTTCCCTTGAATAAGTGCCTGTCGTCTCGTGCAGTAACGGCTATGTATGTGCCAAATTCATCAATATCTAGCTTGTTGAATACTGAAGCTATCCGAGTTCCATTGTCAAAGTAGATGATGGAAGCCGCCACGGTAGTGGATCGCATGTTTTCACGAGCAATCGTTTTTATAATCTCAACATCCTTGAGTGCGCGCACCATATCGAGCACAGTTGACTTACCGCCGCCGTTTGGGCCGACAAAAATATTAACCTGTGAAGCTTTGACTTGTGGAACATCACGCGGATTGAGGGAGTTGGTCTGCATGATGTTGTTGAGGCAGAGTGTTCGAAGCCCCAACAGACCAAAGCTTTTAATATGCAAGATCGTATTCCTTTACTAATTGATGTTGGTAGACGCACTCATTAAACATCTTCTGAAAATGAGCCTCCGAACGGTGCAGGCGTCACGCTCGTATTGTACCTAGAGAGACGGAAGCAGATGTGCTGGCAAGAGTTCTACTCTCTGGCATCGGGAGCTTTCACACTGGTGGTTTAGGATAGCTATCAGGAGCTATCCCAGAGGCGTCAAAATCAATGAAGAAAGCTGGACTTCCACAGTGTGCCTCCTGACTGAGGGTTGTGACTATTTGCGGCTACACCTACTGCTTATGCATACGCTTTACATCGCTCGACCAGCTGTTTTAGTCGCTAGCAGCCTGTACGAACCGGTGATTTTGCAGATGCTGCATATCACGCACCCATTCAGTCAGAAATTTATCCCAGTTTGTGGCGTAGGGCCCGTCGGGAACTCTGGTTGATCCGATGCTCGCTTGCAGAAAACGTTCTCGCCAGGGCTGCGGGATAGTCTGCTCCAAGATGATGTCGATGCCGGAGTGGTGATGCTGCACCGTGACACAATCCCGAACCTGGTTGAGATCAAGTGCCTTGTCAGTATGAGGGGAATATTTTCGCTCTTGCAGGTCTAGGTCATCAAGGATGGATAAGGCATCGAATGCCTTCGGATCGCCTGGGGATATGCTCGCAAGCATCCACAAAGCCTTTCGTCTCTTGGCTTCCAGCTTGCGGAGGTCATTGTGGCGCATTGGGCTACCTCTTGCTTGAGCCAGGCATCGCTGACGGCGTGCCGCCTGCGGCGAATTGAGCCCCGCCACGGCGTGTCTCGCCCCCTACGAGCTCGCATCCCTTACGCCTGCGCGCTCCGTTTGCTCTGGGTTTATGTGTCTAAGAAGCATAGATCGTAACGCATCCCGCCCACTGATTCGCAGCGCAGCATCTCAATTCAGAGCGTTCTGTTATCGTTCTAAAAGTAATTTATCCGCTCTTAGTCATCAGCCTTCTGGGGAGCCGGGAATGGACACAACTCGACGTATACCAGGCAGAGCCTACCAAAAGGTTCGCGATCCCGAGCGCCTACTCATTGAAGAACGCGCCGAAGCGCTATCCGCTGCCAGCTGATGACCCGGCTATGTACGCTGAGCGAAGGCTGAAAGAGGCCAGAGCGGCAGCGCGTTCCATCCCAGGTAGGTAGCGTTAGCGAAAACACTGCGGCTGAGCTCTCCGCAAGAGAGGTATCCCAGGTACTTAGGGAGGTGACTTTCGGTCGAACCGTCATGAGTAAGGTGGGTCATGAATCGTGGGACGAAATTTATGCCGGCCACTTCCAGATCAATGTAGATGGTTGGGAGATATCGATTTACAACGACTGCGATCAGTTGGATTACTGCGAACAATGCATCAGCGCTGATGGGCGGCGCTGGTCGTTTGACTCCGGAGATCGCTTTGGCACAGACCCCATTGCACTGCTATCTGTATGGGAGCAACAGATGCTTGAGAAACTGCTGAAGGATCTCTAGCGGTCGACTTTTAGTCGGCCACGACGACTGCCGCAGCCGCGCATCTTCTAACACCTACGCCAGCGTACATAGCCTTTAGTAATCATCCCAGTCGTCGTAATGCTCGTTGGATTCTGGCTGACCATCATCGCGCTGCAGGTCTTCAGTTATGAATTTGACACGACAAACCTTATGCCTTACCAGCGTGTCAGGCACGTACTCAATCGCAGCCGTCTGCGATGAGGGGCTGCTAAGCAAATCATCTAGGTTCGTAAAAGTAGTTCGAGGCTCGAGTGAAGCCACCACCGCATGATTAAAAAGAGTCAGGTTAGTGCCTTTCCGCACTTGAGCGGATTCGAACAGTACACCGTCGAGCGGCGGGTCGAATTGCGTAGCTAGGTACTCCGCCATGACTTGGGTAGCCAGGTATTCGTGTTCCTGGTTCGGAAGCACTGGTACGGTGATTTTTGCGTGGAGCGTTTTCAAGAAGATGCGCCTACCCATTTGCTCTTCATAGCTGGCTTCAAAGGCACTCAACGGCTTCGCTTCGTAGGCTTCATCCAATGCGATGAAATCCAGGACGCGGACGGGTCTTGTGAGTTTGAATTCGCCGCTTACGACTCGTCCTCCTACTGGTGGGCGAAGTTCGGCAACACATGTTTTTCGATCAAAGGCTCCATAAAAAGCAGCCAAGCCTTTAGGGTTCATTCGGCCAGCACCAGCGGCCTCCTTGGGTGGAGGGCCGAGTTCTGCAGCAGGCTTGCTAATGATCGAGTCGTATTCTGCAAGGGAATCACAGCGCCTGGCACGAAAGATCTGTTCGTCGACAAGCTCTCTAATAACGGACATCGAGCCATCAGGGCTTTTGAAGGATGAGAGCCCTCGAAACAGCCAGTCCAGAAAATCCTTGGCATGCTGACTAAAAAATCGATTTCCATGCTTCATTTCGTTCTGAAAATTCAGCCATCGAGCTTCTGCTTCTCTTGGTCGAATCACTCTCCACTCATAGTTTTCATCATCGCTGTACCTCGCTTCACCTCCCTGCATGATGTCGTAATGGGAGCTTTCGTTGAGGTCGCAGAGAACACGCTCGACAACCGGGTCGTCCTCATCCAAACCAAGTAATTCTGCGACATGAAAAATAAGGGGGTCGCCAGCCTGCTCTGTTTCAGAGCGTTTCCCATTGTCATCGTAATGATCGTATATCGCTCCAGGATGGCAATACTTCTGGAGGACATCGTCGACCATGGTGATCAGGTCGTCAAATGGGATAGCCTTACGCCTTTTTAGGCAGAACGAGCACTCCGCAGTCACGCCGGTTCGCCTGATCAACCCAATGAGATAGGCTTCGTTCAAGCATTGGTGGCAGATCAGGTCTTCATCCATGTGGCTGTGCCCAGCAATCCAGTTGACGCTGATTCTAAGTCAACATAGACGCTCGGCTCGATGAAAACCTGCGGCCCATAGGCTCTGCCCTCAAGGAACCCGTTGGAGACCACGTGTGGACTTGGGCTGCTTAGCCACTAGGTGTTGCAACACCATGGCTTCATAGCGTTAGCACTGACAAATGGAGTTGATTTTAAGGTTATGACCGCACCACATGCCTCGACCTACCGACGTCCCGCAGACTGGAAGCAATTCGAGCGTCTGTCTTTAGCAGTGATGAGTTGCGTCTTTAAAAGCAGGTTCGATCAGTACGGTCGGGAAGGCCAACGGCAGCATGGCGTGGATCTGTATTGTCGCCTCAAAGATGGTTCTCTCATCGCCGTTCAGTGCAAGGGACGAAATGAGAACCTCGGCAAAAATCTGACCCTGGCTCAGGTAAACCAGGCGGTTCTCGAAACAGAAGACTTTCCGTTCAAGATCGATCACTTCTTCATCCTTACCACCAGTCCGCATGACAAGCACCTTACCAATCGTGCCTTAGAGCTCACGGAAGAGCGAGCTATCGTTGGAAAGGGAACAGTGGACGTATGGGGCTGGGGGGCGCTTGAAGCTGTGATTCAAGAGAACGCCTCGCTCCAGGAGTCATTTTATCCTGACTACAAACCGAAGATTTCTCTTCGTGGCTGGTTCCTCAGGGTCGGGTTGGCTAGCTGCTTTTTCGTAGCTGCCGTCGTGGGGACTCATAAGTACCTTACCTATCAAGCCGATACAGCACAGATGAACCAAGCGACTGTCGAGGGCCTCACTGAGTATATGGATCTGAATGATCGGTTGATTCAGATCTATGAGGGTTGCTTAGGGATGCTGGACAAAGAGACCTTTGCCTTCTCATATTCTTTTCAGCAATTTTGCATCGTTCCTGTGGAAAGGACTCTGAATGCAATGGAGCATCAGGTGCAGCACGCCAGTTTGAAGATTGATATTGCTGCGATTAATCAGCTGGATGTGCTGCTCGATCTTTTGCGAGAGGATTATCGACAAGGATTGATAGCCAATCAGATGACTGATTTTTTTGAACAGGGCATCAGGGATAGCCAGAAGGCACTGTGCATTCCAAACAATTCTGACGCGTCCGCTGAACGCCTGAAGCGGCTGCGCAAGCCTGCTGACGATGCGATGAACCGGCAGCTGGAGTTCTACTTTATCCTCCGCGACTTTATCCTGCCTGGGCTTCAATCCATGCAGGCAAATGTGCTGGTCGCAGCTCGGCAAAGTAACCGCAGTGGCCTATCAGAACAGATGTTGAGTGACGCGCATCAGTTAAGCGAGCTACTGAAGCAGCGCCACCTGTATCGAATGGAGGAGCCACAGCAGCCTTTCACTCTGTCTGCTGTGAAGAATTTGAGCTCCCGAGGGATAACAATATCAGGCGAAATGGACACCATGATTGAAGATGCCCGCTATGCCCACGTTTTGCTGAAGGGGATTCGAGCATCATTTCTTGGCAAGCACGAGGACGTGAGTGAGCTAATTGAATGCGGCGTCTATGTTAAGGATGCAGGAGTAAGGTTCCGCAAGGATGAGGAAGCCATCAGGGCCTCCGCTGTACCAAACGCCTGAGATGAGCAGTCAGGCTCTTGCTTACCAAGGCAGTGCTTTGGTAGCACTGGCGCACAGAGGCATGCCACATGACGCAACCGCTCTTCGATTTTGACCTCAAACGCGTTTCTCGCCGGCACTACATAACTGGCAAAGCCGCAATCAATTTCCCCCACCCAGGGTGTATCACTGGTGGTTGGCATTTCCTGTCTTACTTCGACCGAGATTCGGGCGTCGCTAAAGTGTCGCTTGCAGGAATTCACTACCCGGATACCCACGCGTTTTTTGGTAACACGGGCATCACTGACGTGACCGAGCAGATGAGGGCGCGTGGTTGGCCCGTAGAGGACAGAGGGCTCTTCATAGCTGATCACTACAGAGCCGCAGCAGACATGGTGGTGAAATGGGCGATCAGTGATTCAACTCACTGCAACGTGGAGATCGTCGAATGGTTTCCTTCCCCCGAGGCTACGCAGCAGCTGCTTAGGATACTGGATCTTGGCAAGCCCAAGCTTTCGAAACTTAATAGGCAGCAAAAAGTTGAAGCCTGGCTAAGCTCGCAACAGGTGATGACGTCCGGTTGGTCAGGAAGACAGCCGTTATAACACGTGCTGAATGAGAGCAATGGATATGCGCAAGAAGTCCCAGTCATGGTTTGTCCCGCTCCTGATTCTTTTTGCCGTTCTGTGGGCATTTGGGAAGAAGGACACGCCTCCAGCCCCTGCACAGTCAGGCATTCCGAGCGCGCCTAGTACGTTAGCGTCGATTTCTCCAGCCTCCCCCTCAGCTCCGGCCCCTGTCTCTGCGACTGAGCACTTTGTGAGCGCTGATAATCTCAATGTCCGGGATCAACCAGGCGGCAGGGTCGTCTCGAAGCTGAAGCGTGGGGAAAAGGTTCAGGTTTTCGAGACGAGGAATGAATGGGCGCGCATCAGCATTGACGGCCAATCTTCAAAATGGCTTTCGTCCAAGAGTCTATGCAGTGGGCCTGGCTGCTACGTTGTTCCGAAGCCCAAACCGTCGGCTCAACTTCCGCTGCCCGCTCGCCAACAGACTCCAGCTTACGGTTCCTCGTGCCCCTGTTCTTCAGGAAACGTGTGTATCGGGCCTCGGGGTGGTCGATACTGCATTACCTCTGGTGGTAACAAACGGTACGGCGTTTGAGCGATTATCTGATGACGCCCTATCGAGGACTACACTTTCGCAAGCGCTTTAGCCGGTAGACGAGCAGATCTCGTGACGAGGTTTCGTTGCAGATGGCTAGATATTGGCTATGAATCCGTAACCAACCTGACTCTATAACTCAGGTGGTTCACCCTCATTTATTGATTTTCCAGCTCAGGGCTAGACATGCACACCATACGGAAAGTGGTAATTCAGAATTTCAAAAAATTCAAAACGCTCACGCTCGATTTTGAGTCTGGGAAGAATGTGCTGATTGGCAACAATGAGGCAGGAAAAAGCAGTATTTTGCTTGCCCTAGACCTCGCGCTCGGCGGGAGTCGCAACCGCATTGAAGCTCTAGGTGCAGAAGCTCTGCTCAACAAGGATTCGGTTGACACTTTCCTTGTTGGGGAGAAGAGCCTGGAGAAACTACCTGAGCTGATAGTCGACGTTTTCCTAGAGGAAGGTGACGACGAAGGCCTGTATGGAACCAACAACTCCCACCAGCGCCAGACTGACGGCGTGCGCATGATCCTTGCGGTGATGGCTGAGTATGGCGAAGCGGTGCAAGCCATCTTGGCTGATGATCAACCGAACTTCCCATTCGAATATTATGCGGTGCGGTTTGAAACGTTCGCCGGCAGGCCCTACGCAGCATTCAACCGCCCAATTAAGCACATGATGCTAGACGGTTCACGTATTGATGGCGATCACGCGTCTCGTGAATACACCCGAGCCGTTTACGCTTTCAACGCCCCCGTTGAAGACCGCTATAAACTTGAAAACCTGTACCGCCAAGGCAAGCAGGCTTTTACAGGACAACATCTCGCAGCGCTCAACGCTGACCTACCCGCGTATCAGTTTGACGTACGGAGTAGCGTCCGGTCGAACCTGGAAACTGACCTAATCATCACGGAAGACAATATTCCGCTTGAGAACCACGGCAAAGGAAGGCAGTGCTTCATCAAGACTGAATTTGCGCTGAGCAAGCACAAGCAAGGCGGCTTGGATGTAATGCTCTTGGAGGAGCCTGAGAACCACCTTAGCCATTCCTCCATGAAAGCACTTGTCGCCAAGCTAGCGGACAACGAGAGCACCCAGCTTTTCATTGCAACCCACAGCAGCCATATCTGCTCAAGGCTTGATCTTCGGCATGCCCTTTTGATCGGCCCGAATGCAGCTGCTGGCTCACTTAAAGCCCTATCACCAGACACCGCAGAATTCTTCATGAAGGCCCCGGACAACAACGTCCTGGAGTTCGCGCTCTCGAAGAAGGTGATATTGGTTGAAGGTGATGCTGAATTCATCCTGGTGGAAGAGTTCTATAAGCAATGTACAAATGGGCGTCTACCGCATGTCGATGACGTTCACATAATCTCTATTGGGGGCACCAGCTTCAAAAGGTACATGGAGCTCGCTAACCTGCTCGGAATTCGAGTCGCAGCCATACGAGACAATGACAAGGATTATCAGAAAAACTGCGTAGAAAACTACGTCGACTTCGCTTCGGATAATGCCAAAGTCTTTGCCGACAGAGACAATGACCGTTCAACCTTCGAAATAGGGTTGCACAACGACAACGAGGAAACCTGCAAGACCGTCTTCGGCCCAAGACGAAAAACCCTCTCCCCCTTGGAATACATGCTGGCAAACAAGGCAGAAGCCGCGTTTGAGCTGCTCAAGGGAAAGCCAGGCGAGCTCACCGTTCCTGCCTACATCGCGGAGGCAATCAAATGGATAAACGAGTGATGTTCGCCGTGGCAGGGTCAGGGAAGACCACCCTGCTAGTGAAGCGTCTGAGCCTAGAAAAGCGCGCACTGATAATCACCTACACGGAGAACAACTATCGCCATTTGCGCGATAGCATCATCAAACGGTTTGGCCATGTCCCAAAAAACATCAACCTGCTGAGTTATTTCACGTTCCTTTATAGCTTCTGCTATCGCCCTCTGCTGCAAGTGCATATGCAGACGCGGGGAATCAGCTTTCGAGCTCCGCACGCCCGTACGTTAAAGCTCAAACGGGACAATATGGCGTATTACGCCACGACAAACGGCAGCGTTTACCACAACCGCCTCGCAAAGCTCCTAGAGACCGTTGATGCAATTCCTGACGTGATGGCGCGAATGGAGCGCTTTTACGATGAGTTTTATGTCGACGAAGTTCAAGACCTAGCAGGTCATGATTTCAACCTGCTAATGGCATTAGCGAAAGCCAAGGTTGAAATGCTATTTGTAGGTGACTTCTACCAGCATACGTTCGACACCAGTCGTGATGGAAACGTGAACAGCTCGCTACACTCCGACATTGGGAAATACGAAAAGCTTTTTCAAAAGGCGGGTGTGACTGTCGACAAGGAAACACTGAGCCGAAGCTGGAGGTGTGGTGTCACCGTATGTGATTTTATTCGAGCACATCTGCAGATTGATATGCAGTCACAGCATACCTACGAAACCCAAATTATTCCTCTGGCCAATCAAGTGGATGCTAACGCCGTACACGCCGATGGCAACGTGGTGAAGCTGTTCTATCAGGAGCATTACAAGTACGGGTGCCTGTCTAACAACTGGGGCGCCAGTAAGGGTTTGGATCACTACAACGATGTGTGCGTTGTGCTGGGTACTACTCACTGGAAGATCTATCAGACGTCCTCGCTCGCCGCGCTCCCCCCACAGACAAAAAACAAGCTTTATGTTGCGTTCTCACGGACTCGCGGAAGGCTGTACCTAGCGCCCGAAAAACTTTTCAAACCATTTAAAACGGACTAGGTCGTAGCCATGGGTGGTGATGTCTGGCGTAAGACCTTGTCCAGAAAGTATGCTCAGTATGAAGGGGAGCCGCTGGGCATGACACCTAGCGTGATCAGTCGAAAGACTGGCCCTGCTCCATCTCCCCAATCCAGCTGTATGTGCCGTTTAGCCAAACGAAGACGCTGTTGAGCACCTCGCGCAAGTGCCGGATGTTGATATGCGTAACGTCTGGGAGATGGTCTTTACCACTGTTGGTCGTCGCATACCGAAACGCCATCGAGTCTGGGTCGACGTTGTCCAACTGGCGAATGAATTCGTGAACAGCAGTAGCGTTGACGTCAGAGCGCTCTAGCCCCAAGTCCTTGAGCAGATGACGCAACTCCGACCACAGAGGCATCAACGGATGCTTGTCGTAGTTCTTGGGCTCTTTGCCTGTCAGAGCGCGAGCACCCTTTAGCATCAGCTTGAACTGCAGCTCCAAGGAATGGCGGTACAGAAAAAGCAAGGGATAAATGCCGCTATCCAATGGCACCTGACGATTCGCCATGGCCTCCACAAGACCGTCGGCGGCATCTTTGTATGCAAAAGCATAGAGGTCGGCACGAAAGTGAGACCAGTTCAGCATCGCGTTGTACTGCCAATCCTCACCCTGGATAAACAGCTGCTGGCCGGAGAAGTCTGCCGGCCACTGGATGGCCTCAAGCTCCGGGTCGAGCATCGGTAGCGATTCCTCATCCATATCGTCTCCTCACGTTGGCCAGTCCATGGTGTAGAACTTTACGAATCTAGGTGGACTACCGGCAACCAGTAAGTGGTTTTCTGGCTCGGTCTACTGTGCGAGAAAGCGTGATCTCAGGTTGAGGTCACGGTGTCCTTTTTGCGGGGACATCGAAAAATGGCTCTGATCTATGCTGAGCACGGTTTCGACGCCTAATGAGCCTCAGAGAGTACGTTATCGCGGCAACCCAGTAGTCATTGCAAGGAAGCTTGTATGAAATTTTATCGGTTTGATCCCCAGAAACTTGTTATGCCCGTGAAGCACGACGTGCAAGTTGATTCCGATTTGGCCGGCCTGATTCTGCAGGTGCGTCCCAAGGACTGCATTGTGCTGGCCGGTTGGGACGCGAGAGCCCAGGTTGGCAATGTGAGGGCATTTGGCATCGTCATGACGGTTGATCGAGAGTCAGGCCGTGCAAAAATTCTGTGGCGCGAGGCTGATGTCACGCTTCGGCCCAGCTCGAATGGAAGACGTTACTGGGTGCAAGCCAAACACTGGTTTGCTTTTGCTCCTGACGTGGTCAACCGGTACGGTCTTCCAGATCTACATGCCGAATATTTTCCAGACATCGCTGGATTCGACATCCCTGCACCACCACCGCCCGTGAAAGGTGTGAGTCGTCCCTCGAATTCGCCGACAGGTGGATACGTCTATGTCATTCGATCTAAGCTGGGTTTCAAGATCGGCAAAACAATTCACCTGAAAGCTCGCACTCGGCTCTTTGAGGTCAAGCTCCCCTTTCCCATAAGCCTTGAACATTACGCCTGGTTTGATGATTACAGTCATGCAGAGCGAAGCTTCCACATCACTTATCAAGCAAAGCGCCTTGAGGGTGAGTGGTTCGATCTCGACGCCTCCGATCTTGAGCAGATCAAAACTTTTGGTAAGTCTGTGCCGGTGGCAGGGCTGTGAATAGGAACTCAAATGGAAGTGAATAGCTATTTGCGAGTCGAGGAGTCGATAGAGACTTGCCTTGAAATGTTGATGACGGCTTTGGTCACGATACCGACCCAGGTCACTGAATGTACTTCTGTCTCTACAGGCTCTTCTGCAGTTGCCATGCTAGATCGCGAAGCCTTTATCAAAGCGTGCGAGAGCCTCAAGCCTGCTGTGGTATTCATTTATCGCGAGCATAGCCTTTTGGAGGAACAACTCGCCGATCTGGTTTCCGAAATCACAGACGTCCAGGCTGAGGCGGATAAGCTCCGACAGGAGTTTTTGTCCACGGAAGCGGAAGTGATGGCTAGGGTTCGAAAATCCTGTCCTGATTACTCTCACCTTCAGTGCTTCTTTACCAGCGGGGCGTTATTAGTCGCGGTGGCCTGTGAGGTAGGTGACTACCAGGACTTCACAGAGGCACTCGACAGATTTGAGCAGGCTGCGGATGAGGCTGAGGAAATGGCGTCATCTCTAGACCAGGCAAGACTGAACGGTGAGATGAAAAAGGTCGCGGAGACGGTTTCCAAGGATCAAGGATTCATTTCCCTTCGTGGCAAGCGAAAGCGGGCGATGTACGTCCTAAAGCATTACCGACAGGGGATTCCTGAGTCTCCTTATCTTGAGCGACCCGATCAGGGATCAGAACCTATTGATCGGAACGTCGTTCTCGTTGCAAGGCAAGCCGCTGATATTCTTGAGTTTGAGACCTGAGCACGGTCAACCGCCGACGTACCACAGCCGGTTAACTGTGCTCTTGGGCAGTTCTAATTGCCGGCAAACCTCCGCTTGAGAAAGGCCTGCCGCCTTAAGATCGCGCACCGCTTTGAGTCTTTCTGCGGCAGCGATTCTCTGGGGTGTAGTGAGCGTTTGGGGTTCGGCAGGTAGCTGCTCATCAAGAACACCAAGCTGCATGAGTTCTTTCATTGTGTCATTCAGAACTGAGCGCGCGGTCTTACCTTCATCTGCTGCGGCCACCAGTGTGAGAAAGGAGAGTGGCATTAGGCCTAGCGCTTTAGCTAAGTCGGCACTGAGATCGACGGTTGCCGATGTCGTCGATGCTTCCAAGCGGCTTATGTGTGCTTGGTCAGTCTGATGCTGGAGGTCTGCTTGCGACAACCCATGTCGAACCCTCAGCCACTGTAGCGTTGCCGCATATGCCTTCCGCAAAGACATCCAGCGCACCTCTCCCCAAAAGGAGACGGTATGCCCCGTTTGATGAGTTCCACACAAATGTATATAGTCATTGCGATGGAACTACAGGCGCGCCACCTTTGCGATCTGTACGTGCGCAGAGCCCTATTTTCTTTGTCGCCAAGAGGATCATCAATTTATGACTAATTCTTCTGAGCACGAGCTGCTGCGGGAAGGGGAAACCTCCTCTGCTGGCACATCGCTGTCTCATGCAGAAGTGGAAGTATTGGTCGCGGGGCGCTTCGGTCGTAAGCCTTTTTGCACCGTCGCGGACTGGGTCATCTTCCACGTCGACGAGTCCCCAGAGTCGCTCGCGAAAGTAAGAGCTACTGGTCTGGAGCCGATGTTCATGTATGCCCATTGCGTCATCCATGACGGTCATGGCCGGTTTCCACCAGGGGGCTGGGTGCGCTCGACCCTGTGTAAATCGTTCGACGGTGTTTGCCTGTTCGAGACGCGAAACACGGTGTACGTGCTCGTGGGAAAAGGGCGCGAGATGACTGCCTCGCTGAAGACAATATTTGGCTTATGTTAATCGCAGGCCCACTTCGCGGGCCTGCTCAACACGAGATACACGATGTTCAGGATTAGCATGCAAGACCAGGCCGGCCCGGTGGGAATGTTCGGGGACGGTCTCGCTCACTTTCACGCCATGTCGCGATCCTTGGTTACCCATTGGTATCACGTGAGCCTCAAGCGCCGGCATGAGGGGCGATTCGTAGCTTATGAAGAGATGCTGAACGATGAGCCTCGCTTGGTAGAGCTGCTGGTCTCCCAAGACGAGAGCATGGTCATTCAAGATGTCCAGGTCGTTACCCCGGCATGGATGAACAACGGGTCAGGCTGGAAGATGGAAAAGCTGAAATCACTTTCCATGGGGTTCAACCAGGCAGAAGTGCCAATCTGTGTTCTACAGGTCGAGAGTGGTGATGTGTACGTCAATACCCATCAACGCGACCTGGATGTCGATGCCTTGATTGGGGTCAGGGAGCTATATCGGCGCAGTGCTGCAACTGCCGGCGTAGCCTCAGCGTCGGAGGCTCTGTAGCTATGGACGACATCAATACCGTCGCAGTCGATTTACACGAAAAGCGCTACTCGGACTTCGACCTTCTTCGCATCGCCAAAGCAGTGAATCAAGACTACGACGGGCTGGTCACGGCCTACTTGGTGAATGCCCATATTCATTCGTGCAGTGCTGTTGGTGTGGTGTTCGGTCACATTTGCCCTGGGCCGTACCAACGATTTGCAGATGGTCGGCTGATTCGGACATCCGACATTCAGTCCGTAACGAAGGAAGGCAGGTTTTGGGTGATCAATACGGTCAACTCGAAGTACGTCATTGCGACGTTCAGGCGGGACGTCGGACGGCATAGCTTGCGTGAGTTCATGCGCATAGCGGGGGACAGGTATCTGCCAACGCCTGATCGCCTTCAGTAGTCGCTGATCGTTGTTTTGGGCTTGCCCCGCTTCGGGGACAGCTGTCATGAACCAATCCCGCTGTTGCGGGACTTGGCTCCTTCGGGCTTCCATCCTCAAATCTCCGGCCCTGCTAGGGCCTGCGTGCTCCGCTTGCATTTCGCACGCCAATACAATGTTGTCTGCTCGATCCCAGAACCGTTGTCATTGAATCCGGTCTCCGAGGTTTTGAACACTTCTTCGGGAGCGGATAGTTATTGGACACTTTCAGCGATATCGTATGCTCGGTTCCCTATGCTTAGCCAAGGACGTGTGGCATGCCGAAGATCAAACCACTGGATATGAAGCTAATCGACCTTCTTTTCGAGATGGAAGGAGGTTACGTGTTGGACTTCTCAGACCGCACCATGTCCCAGTTCTTCCTTGGAGAGCTGGAGATCGATATTGATGATCCGCTGTTCACTGCGGATGGCACATCCAAAGCTAGGCGCCTGCGGAGCTTCCTCAAGCTTGCCGACACACCGACTTGCGTGCGAGCGCTCAAAGCACTCTGGCAATATCGTCAGGCTGCGCTGGCCAACCAACACAAAGATGAACCTGTGGTTAACGCCGAGGCGCGCTTCCTGACTTTGATTCAAGGCTTGGAGTCCGGCTCATCTGCCGACGTCATCAAGGGCGATCCGTTCGCAGCTGTGCGTCAGGTAAATGTTGATCAGGCGGCTCAGTTGAAGAGGGCCCTTTTAGACATTCATAAGCTCGCTCCTCAAGCACGTGGCTACGCATTCGAGACGTTCCTCCAGCAGCTGTTTGAGGCATCCAACCTCCAACCTCGCGCACCATTTCGGAATACGGGGGAACAGATAGATGGAAGCTTCCAATGCCGAGGGGACATCTACCTTGTTGAGGCGAAGTGGGTAGTGAACCCTGTTGGTGCAGGGGAGCTGCACATCTTTCAAGGCAAGATCAGCCAAAAGGCAGCTTGGACACGAGGTGTTTTTATCAGTTACTACGGATTCACTCACGTTGGGCTGGAGGCATTCGGGCGCGGCAAGAGCCTGATATGCATTTCGGGAAAAGATATCAACGATGCTTTAGAGAAGCACATACCATTCGCGGATGTAATCGACCGCAAAGTGCGGGCGGCTGCTGAGACAGGTTCAGTATTCGTACCTTTGGATAAATTGTTCTAAGCCCATGCGGCAACGCTAAGGGAAACTTCATCAGGGGCTCCAATGTACCTAACCATCATGAAGCCCGAAGTGCTTCAGGACGTTGCATCGCTCGGTCGTGGTCTTTGGATTGTAGAAGGCCCTGATGGCCCAGCGCTCGTGGTCAAAGCGGGCAAAGAATTTATCCTCGCCGCACGTGAGAAGCGCGAGCTGAAGTTCTATCTTGCACCATACGAGTCTGATGAGGCGCAAGGCTGGACGCTGTTGACGGCCTGCTTTGATGACCCGATTAGTCCGCTGACTATTAAAACACCCCTGATGGGTAGCGATCCTTTTACAGAGGGACTGAAAAGTCTCCCTGACCGTTTCAGCGTCTGTTTTTTTGATGAACACAATCGCGAGCTTCTCAGCAGTACAGCGCACGCTAGCCTTGAAGGGCTCCGAAAGTATGCGAAGGATGTCAATCCCTTGGGGAAGGAGCACTGGCATCTCATGATGGAGCAAGCAGATGCCTGGTTCAGCTTTACGACTAGGGAAGATGACAGCCGAGCAGTAACGTTGACGCTCTTGGAGGATCTATTTCCAAGCGACTTCCTGATCACCGACCTCACTCGCCAAGGCTTCCAGGGTTCCAGAGGTTTCTCGAATACTCACCTTGAGCGACGGGAGCCAGGACACCTTCAGGAGCTGGATATCATCTATCTGCTCCAGCGTGCTTACTCGGCAGAGCAAATCATCCATGGGCCAGTGAAAGTCTCGGACGGGGAAGAGCTGACAGATGCTGTTGTTTTGGGGACGGAGGTCACGCTGTTACTACAGGCTAAGGACAGCCCTAACACCGCTGAGATGATGGGGACAAAGCTTGAACGAAAGCGTAAGAAGGCCCTGAGTCAGTTGAAAGGAGGCCTATCGCAGCTACGTGGCGCAGTTTCAACTATCGAGCGTGAGGGAAATCCCGCGCTGCGGCTTGTTGATGGAACTCCCCTCAAAATCGATCTTGCAGCACGTCCCCTTGTAGGAGTCGTGGTGGTAAAAGAGCTGTTTAGCGACACCTATGAAGAGTACGGGGCCATGATCTTGGATTTCATGGATGATGTAGGTGTTCGTGTGTTGGCATTTGATTACAACGAGTTCGAGGTTATGACGAGGCATTGCCCCTCAGAGCAGGCACTCCTTTCGGCATTCTGGCAAATTTCCGAGTGTGCGGTTGAACAGAGGATCTATCCCAGACTTCGCTTCACTGAGCTTCCCCCACGCTGATTCACCACCATTTATGCGGAAGGCGCAGTGAGCAAAATCACCATGCGCGGGATTTCCACTCAATGAAGGGTACCCCCAACGATCCCCTAGACTGGGCTAGAAGTTTAGACGTCACTTCACCGTCGTAAAGGTTAGCGATCCGCAACAGTACCCTGGCATCACTGAGCAAACATGCTGGCAATAATCCTGGCGTCGAGCAGCGCGTGGTGAGGCAGCTCTTCACCCTCGCTAGTTGGAGAGAGGGTCGTTGCATCTGTAGGGAAATTACGAACGATTCTGGGCCAGCGTCCGTCGTAATAGACCAGATCGCAAAAAAGCTCCCAATCGTACTGGGGAGCATCCGTGACGATCTCGACCTCCTTTTTGAACGACGTCAGAAACCTGAGCAGCGATATCCTGGCTCCAAAAATGGGCAGCGCGTAGCTACCACCCCACAGCTGCGGAAGCACGATTTCCTTTACGAAATCACTGCAGTCTTCTTCTTCCCAAGTATCGAGCAATTCCACGTAGAATTCGCGCCCATCCTCAGCTACCAGTGCGAGTGATATCAGCTTCGCTGCTGCTGATAGACGGGTAAATTCGCAATCAAGAAAGACCATCACGTTGGTAGAACTCCACAATGGCTAGGGCTCGCCTGGATATGGCGCAGGAAGGTCAGCTATGGGAAATGGCCCTCGAACACCTTGGCTCAGACGGACTCCTCCAAGCGGTCATAGAAATGTGGAGCCGCGCCGCCCCTCCACCCAGACCATTGGTTGAACACCTGTCCACCAATGAGGAGAGTCAGGACGTCTTGAGGATACTGAAAATTGCCCAGCAGCGGGTAGGTGCCATCGTGCCAGGTCGAACGCCTGATGCAGGCACAGTCACGCTATACGCTCGTCACGCTAGCAACTTAGTTGATGGGCTCATTACACTGCTGCCAAAGGCGAAGCTTTCGCAAGCCTTACGAGGGTCTTGTCTTGAAATCGAACTGGGGATTTGACGTCCGCACAGGCTCCACGCACACCAGTCAGCAACAATCTTATTAAAACTTGCCCAGCGAAATGCGTCCCTTTGAGATGTTCTATGAAATCTGATTTAACTGAAGAAGAAATGCGTCATGCCCTTTTCGGCACACCTCAGCCAGAGGAGCAAGTTTCTACGACGCTAGTGCCTGAGCCTGTGGAAGAAGTTGTGCTCGCCAAACCGCTTGTCGCTCCAGCAGCGAAGAAGAAAGTGGCAAAAGCATTTACGCCTAGGCTGAAGGTCACGCTTCGGGTTGGAAACGAATTCGAGGGGAAGATGCATGAGTTTATCCACGAGGCCGACACGTTAAGCTCGTTGCTTGCTGAGCAGGAGGCTGTGAAGGCTGCTAGGAAGAAGTACAGGTATGTGGAGGTGGTCTCGGTCAAGTCGATGTAACCCCCCCCCCCGCCCAAGCCGGGTAGATGGTTAGCCATACCAGAGGCCGTATGCATGGGCAGGCATGCTGGCCCTAATGGATTTCCTCCTCACGTCCGCATGTTTCGCTTGATCGAGGTTCCCGCGTAGAAACCTTGAACGACCGCAGCGATGATTGCCGTACGATCCGTTGCAGTCGTTCAAAGTGTTGAAAAAACAAAGGCATTTAACTACGGTAATACTTACTTGAATTTAAAGGTTTTAAGAGCTGAAGCGTAGCTGTCGCGAAATCCTTTGGAAATAGGGGTGTCGGGGATGATTTCCAGCATTGCTGCTATTGCATTCACTACCGTAACCCTTGCCCAGTTCACAACCTTTTCAGTATCAAGCATGTAAATCCACGAAGTGTGGTGGCTTTCGTCTTCAAGGACATTAAGTCGTTTAAGCTCGCTAAGAACCCACGGGTGTTCGGAGACATTACCGTCCGCGTCCAGCTCGATTTCATCTGATTTCATGTGAACGAGTTTATTTCTTAGAGTTATTAATCGCTTCAAATTTTTGTAGTCTTCATCTTCTCCCTTTTTCCAGTTTTTGTTCAAGCTCTTTATGACTGTCTCATACTTATCAATAAGTCGATCTTTCTCGATTCTATTTATCAAGTCTTCCAGTTCGCGCTCGCTTGGCTGGAGGTACTCCATGTGGCCGTTAATGAAAAGTCCACCCCCGGCGTATTTTGTTTGAGGATTCATGTTGAATAGTGTACTTGGGGATGAGTACGGACGCAGCTTGGCAACGGACTGGTAGTAGCTTTTTAGATCCTCAAGAAAAACCTCTGCAGCCATCGTGCACAATGCAACATGCACGGTGCCATCTAAATATCCAATCTTTTCTGATTTTTCTAAAAAGATAATTCCATGAAATGGTAGGGACTTCAAATTATAATCCTTTATCTGATTTTTGATTTTTCATCGTATGAAGCACACTTACATTTTACCATTCTCACGAAGCATACTGTGAACGAAGGCAAAACAATCGAATGTTTCAAGGGTCGAAATTGAGCCACGCCGGTTTTCCTTGAAACGGTGCAGCAGAGGCTCTGCGCGTCGGTGGGGGAACGTTACCGTCGTCGCGGCGACTCCTTCGTGGTGTACATCTCCAGCGCAAACGGAGCGCGCCGGCCACGCGACGGGCCACAAGCTTGAGGATGAAAGCCCGCAGGGCCAAAACTTGGCGCAGCCAGGGTTTGGTTCACGCCAGCCATGCCCCTAAGGGGTCAAGCCCAAAACGGATCTACCGAAGTAGCCATCCAGCTAAGAGACAGGATAGTCGCCAAAGGCTTCGCGAAGCAGGCTCTGCATCATCACCGAGGCAGGGCCTACGAGAAAGTGCTCCTGACCGCTGATATCGAACCGCGCAGGATTAACGTGAGCAACGGTCGCCCCATGGCCCAGTGCACGTAGCGGTAGCTCAGCAGCTGGGTAAACAATCCCGGAAGTACCAATCGAGAGGAAGACATCGCATTCCTCTGCGGCTGCGAGACCTGCGTTCCATGCGCTTTCGGGCAGCATCTCGCCAAACCATACAACGCCAGGCCTCACATACCCATTGCACGCACTGCATCTCAGCGGCTCAATCCGACTCCCATACTCAGGCAAGGCGTCAGACGTGAGAGGTAGGGTATACGGCTGCCCACAATCGATGCACCGAGGCGAATGCAGGCTGCCATGTAGATGAATCACATCCTGGCTGCCAGCGCGCTCGTGAAGGTCATCAACATTTTGAGTGATCACCGTGAGATTGGGCACATGCCTGGCGAGCTCGGCGATAGCGAGATGCGCTCCATTCGGCTTCGCCTGCCCAACCTTCTGCCGACGCCACTCGTACCACCCCCAACACAAGGCAGGATCGGCTCTGAATGCTTCGCAGGTGGCGAGTTGAGCAGGATCGAAGCGCTCCCATAGTCCCGTCAATGCGTCTCTGAAAGTCGGGATGCCGCTCTCAGCTGATGCACCAGCACCCGTGAAGACAACAACATGCCGAGCCTCCCTGAATTGGTGAGCTAATGTGCTAGTAGTCATGAGCAGTCCTTGGAGCCGAATTTCAGTTGAGAGCTAGCATTATAGGGGCGTTGGGTTCCCGCTGGGCTGTCTGGACGGGCAACTATAAACCTAGCTGCCCCCACCGGATCCTCCCCGCCTCCAGATACGTGATAGTGATCGCTTATCCATTAAAATTTGACACTTTCCCCTGTCAAAAAGCCGACTCCTGGAATGCACAAATTTTGCAACAGATATCAGTTGTAGGTGATTCGATTACTCTGCTAAAACGGTTCCTGCTGGGTGTTACCACCCAGGTGCTCTTTAAACATGACTAAAATTCGGGCTTGCGGTTGTTGACCAGGAAACTGGTCGCCTTGGTGTTCTCCTTGGCTTTCTTCGCCGCGCAGGTTGTTGCTGCCCATCGCTCCTCAGTGCTTAGCGCCTAGAGCAATCCCAAAGGTGATCCAAGGGGTTGTCTCTGATCGTTGATACGTTGAGGCGAAAAGTGATGTGGCGGTAACGCGGCGGACGGCTTATCAAGGGACTTGATAAGCAGAACTGTGGTTTGTAGTGGCATCTTCAGCGTTCCTTTCGGCCCGGAATGCTTGGCGGCGGGGCAATTTCGCCTGTCGTTGGGAACATCAGTCATGATTAGTTTAAAGAACCTGGCGCGCCGCAAGGCTCGTCAGTCTATGCACAGCAGTGAAGATGCTCGTGTCACCGAGCCAGCTCCATCTCAAAGCTCTAAATCGGGGCGGATTGCGTGGATAAAGGCGAAGGCAGTAATGCTGCTCAAGTGGATCGCACGTATTCGTCTATGCATCTGGTTATGGGGGAAGGCTGTTGAGGGGTGGGATTTTGTCGAGACTGTGGTAATTCCATTTATTGAGAACCTCCTATGACACAACAAACCACATCATTCGAATTCAGAGGTACCGGTTCTTCGGAGCCGGCACATCGTCGGAAGCTTGGACATGGATGCCCCGTTCTATCCGCACAGCTCCATCAACAGTATCAAAGCCTTGGCACGTGCTCTTGGAGAGCCTGCTGAAAGACTTCTTGCGCTAGCCCAGCGTAGCTCCCGCCTTTATCGCTACGTGCCCCAAACAAAAAAAGACGGCATAACGCCCCGGCACACTTATGATGCCCATGAGCCGCTGAAGACCATTCAGCGTAAGATCGTGGATCGGGTGCTCAGCAAGGTCACGTACCCTGAATACCTGCACGGCGGCATCAGAGATCCCAAACTCCCTCGCAGCATCTACTCAAACGCTCGGATTCATATCGGCGCCAAAACAGTTATCCTCCAAGACATCGCTGATTTCTTCCCATCGATCACCACCGAGCACATCCAGCGCTTATTCGTGGGCCTGTTTCGCTTTTCCGCAGACGTAGCCTCCCTGCTTGCGAGCCTAGTTACTCGGGAGGGGCAGGTTCCGCAGGGTGCGAGCACAAGTAGCTACCTGGCAAACCTGGTTTTCTGGGACATTGAGCCGGCGCTGGTCACTCGTTTTAAAGCTCAGGGAATGGCGTATTCGCGCTTCGCAGATGACATCACTGTGTCGAGCAAAACTCGTATAGCTTCAGCCGCTACGACCCAAGTTATTGCCTCGGTCACATGGATGCTCGGACAAAAAGGCTGCCTGCAGAAGCGGAGCAAGCTGCATGTTCGTAAGCGTGGGCAAGCATTGATTACTGGAGAGAAAGCCGAGGCCGTCACTGTGACCGGATTGGTGGTGAACGGGCCGATACCGGCGCTTCCCAAAAAAGCCCGGCTGGCTATCCGTTCTGCCGTAAAACAGCTGGAGGATCGCGTCAGAGGTAATTCAGGTCAGCTATCCGCTGAGGATGATAAGGAAGTGCGTCGAGTGATGGGGCGCATAGGCAGGTTGATTGCTTGCGGGCATCCAGAAGGGCCGCGTCTGAAAGCTCGTGTGCGAGTGCTCCTGGCGCGTACACCACTGTTTAAACGCTATGCGGCTGGTGTCGAGATTCAGCCTCTAGTGGTTGCGGATACCCCCTTAGGCTTGAATGCGGTGGCTAACACCTTGCCACATGGGCAGCGAGAATTGCCATGGTATACCGAATAAGTGACCAACGACCTTCGGGAGGTGGAAGAAACTGCCCTTCCAAAAGTAAATTAGAACTCACATGGTTCCACCTTTGATTAGAGTAAAGCTACCTACGCTGCCAGGTGGAGTGCGCTCAAAACTTTCTAAGGCATATCTCTAAAGTCATGTGCTTGTCGAATTAGGATCTGTAGTTCATGGTTCAGATTGTCAGTATATCTACTGTCCAAATTCGAAAATCTGGACTCTCGAAAAGAGCAGAAATTGATGTCCTCCAACCAAGTGTAGCGTGCCCACCTCCGTTGATAGAGCAGAGTTGTTAGTCGCTCCATTGTTGCCACCAGCCCGTCTTGACGGTAAGCGATGCGCGCGTCATGGGAGCGGTCGGGATGGTTATGTCCCCATTCTCCGAATGAAAATCCGCGAGATCCTCTACAGATATTTTGATAAGCAGATTGCGAGAGGATGCCTTGGCCAAGGAGACGCTGGTGATCCCAGAGAGAGTCGAGAATCATGCCCAAATTCTCGGCAAATTTTCGCCTCACCCCTCTTTCCGTATTGGGATCAAAAAAAGGCACATTTATAGGCTTATTTCGACGCATTCTAGCCATCTCTTCTGCATCGAACTTCCATTCCTGCAGTACCTCTACTGTATACATCTTCCAGTTTTGAGGATGGTCGATCAGCCTGTGGCAAGAGCGACACAAGGGGATACAGTTAGATATGTGGTCGTAATCAAAATCGAGTATGAATTTGTATCTTGGCCCTTTAGAGGCCCCCGAGATTATGTGAGCGGCTTCAAACACGTCGACCTGGTACGGCCCATCATCACCGGGGCCAAGCAGGTAGCAAGAGCAGCGAGGATTAGCACATATACCACCGGTTCGTGCCGCCGCGATGAGACGGACGTCAGCTTTGAAAGGCATGGGTACTCCCTAAGTAAGCGATCGATTCTTAAGCCAGCCCACGCTCAATCATTCGATCCAAAAGTGCTTGAGGATGAATGCGGTAAGAGCCTACACCGACCCGCTGTGTGAAATGGTCATAGGTTGGGCTGCTAACGCCAGTGGTCATCTCCGAATTGGATAGGAAGACGCCTGTATAGGTTTCAGCGACATCGCTGAAAAGCTGGATCACAGCTTGTCTCGTGACAACAAGACCTTTGCCTAGGTGACCGTCGATTACAGCATCCAGCACATTGGTGCGCAGACTCATGTCGTGTTCCTTCTGTCAGGGGAAACTGGCCGGGGGGCGCTAGCTATTTTTGCTGGCTAATGGCTATTCTCTCATCATTTCTACAGCAAGGAACGCGCATGAAGCTCAATCCGCTACACCTCAAGATCGCTGGTTTGCTTGAAGGCAGGCTTTTTCGAATTCCAGAATACCAACGCGCCTACTCATGGACATCTCGCCAGCGTAAAGACTTATTCGGCGACATCGAGGAAGCATTTCGATCTGGCCGGGAGCATTTCATGGCTACTTTGGTCGCCCTGGCAAAGGAGAAAGAAACCCGCCTTCTCGGCGTCGACGAGTTCAAGACTGTCGAACTGGTGGATGGCCAACAACGTGTCACGACTCTCATCATCCTTATGAAGGCGATTGAAAAGGCTCTAGACAAGGATGATGTAACGCAAGCCAAGGTGCGGCGGGAGTTGGGTGAGCTGCTTGTAAAAGGAGACGACCATTCTCTGATTCTGCTCCAGACAAATCATGATGCGAGTCAGGTTTTCACCAACTACATCCGTAAGGGGGTGGTGGAGGAAGGCTCCGCAAAAACTGCTGCAGATCAGAACTTGGTTGAAGCCGCCCGGGACTGCGAGCTCTTTGTGAGCAAATGGTTGGCTCGTGGAGACACGATCTTTGAGCTGTTGGTGACCATCAGGAATAAGCTGACGATTATTTACCATGAGATTTCGGACGAGGCTACGGTATACCGAGTCTTCGAGGTTCTTAACAGCCGAGGGCTGGATGTGAAATGGATCGACAAGCTCAAAAGCCAATTAATGGCGCTGATTTTCGAGCATGTTGAGGGTGGTACTCGCGATGAGGCAGTGGCCGAAATGCAAGACGTCTGGCGGGGCATCTATCGCTCGCTGGAAAACAGCACAAGAATTGGAGACGAAGCTCTTCGCTTCGCAGGCGCATGGGCCTCTGACGCGAGACCTAATCGAATTCCCAGTGAAGCAGATTCGACCGCACTGCTAACCGTAAAGGCGGGCACCCAGTTAAGAACAATTGCAGAGGTTGGGCATGAACTCGAAGCGGTAGTGCAAGCGAACCTGCGCCTGTTCCGAGATCCGCGCCTCCGGGCTGTTACGCGCATTGTGCACGCTCGATTTGTTGCCGCAGCGATCCTCCTGCGGAAATTCGACAAGAAGACAGAGCAAGAACTACTCGGCAAATGGGAGCGCGCTACTTTCAGAATCTACGAGCTGGCAAGCCGGGATAGCCGACACAAGGTTGGGGAGTACATTCGTCTTGGCTATGAAATTTACCGGAATAATCTAAGCAAGGATCAAATCCTCAGTGGGTTGGAAAAAATCTCCAAGGGTTATTCGATTGACGAAGTTTTGAACAACATTGAGTGGGTGAGCAGCTACGATGGCTGGCAAAATCAGCTGCGCTATGTGCTGAACCGTTATGACGAACACTTGGCCAAGCTCGCAGGGCAGAAGCTAAATGAGAGCCAATGGGGAAAGATCTGGGAGCAGGATGCCGCTAGCTCAATAGAACATATTGCACCGCAGAGCAGTGGCGTTGAGTGGATGCACCACCTCGGGAATCTGACGATGCTGCCACCTGGAACAAACTCTTCGCTAAAAGCTAGGCCTCCGGTTGAAAAGCTAGACGTCTATCGAAGCTGCGGACTGATTGCCACGATCCATGTCGGCCAACAGATTCATGACGCTGAATCTTGGACTGAAAATATGGTTCTAGCTCGAGCAAAAAGCATCGAAGATTTCATCAGGCTTGAATGGGCCGACTGATCACAGTTTAAGTAACAGGCCATTATCGCAAGCGGAGCGCGCCGGCCCACGATGGGCCAAAGGCCTGAGGATGGACGCCCGGAGGGCCAAACCCTGGCGAAGCCAAGGTTTGGTTCACGACAGCCGTACCCCGACAGGGGGCTGGCCCAAAGCGGGGATACTTCAGATCGCCGTCGACCCATAGGGCAGGGAAACCGCTAATGGCCTCGCGAATGAAGCTCTCTACCA
The DNA here is from genome assembly GCF_001439815.1 of Pseudomonas orientalis. Classification (GTDB taxonomy): domain Bacteria; phylum Pseudomonadota; class Gammaproteobacteria; order Pseudomonadales; family Pseudomonadaceae; genus Aquipseudomonas; species Aquipseudomonas orientalis. The sequence goes on from NZ_JYLM01000004.1 coordinate 241,949, forward strand.
TTTCCGAGTATGGGCCTAGTGAACAGTGCTACTGGTTGTAGGTAGTCCGACTGCGTATGCCAATGAGGTGTTGGCTGAGTGGTGCCCCATCTTCTCGCTCATTTGGCGCATCAAGTCCGCATAACCATCTGTGGTCTTGCGCACACTATGAGGTGTGACCAGGGACGCATCAATATCCGCTTTCCGAGCCCACGAGACGCAGATTTTTCTCAGCGCTTCAGACGATAGTGGACGCTCAGGGCCATTAATCGCACGGAACAGATACTCTCCGTCCGACAACTTCGAGGTCTTGATGTACTGCTCGAATACCGACCTGTGCCTATCGGGAATTGCATCGAGTACCTTCTTGGTATCAAGGCTCTTCACGCCATACACCGCACCACCGTGCCGCATTCTTGCCGATAGAAACTCGCCTGCCCGCAGCGCACCCAGCATGCATGCGAACAGCGCCCGATCTCTCAAGCTGCCGGATTCGGACAAGATATTCTCCAGCGTCTGAATGTGTTCTTTGGACAGTCCTGACTGAGCCCGGCTAACCCGTTCAGGTGACGGGCTATGACCAGCACTTGGAGAAACCTGCGCACGTTTGAAGGCTACGAGTTTTTTCAGGGACAGATCGTTTACAAGCCGTTCCAGCTTCTGTTGATCCAGAGGGAGCAATGTTTCCGGCTGCAGGGTAGTGCCGATGGCTGAACGAATTGCCTGCCTGACATCGGCTTCTGGCGGTACAGGTTTACCGGGTTGGCAGACTTTTGAGGCCTCGCTGAGATCGTGAATGCTTTGATAACCCAGTCCCCGTGCGAGCGCTTTCTGAGCATCTGCAAGCGAGATCGGGGTTGAGCCATACCATCGCTCTTGCAACTGTTTGGACAGGCTTTTGAAGCCACGATTACGGATCAGATCGTCTGGATAGACTGGGACGCGCATAGCAATTCTCCGGTAGCGTCAGGGTGTCGGCTGCCCGCTGACTATCGTCGAAATGCGTGCGATAAAAAGGGTGTTCACCTGTGGCATTTGAGCCTTCACGAGCCGACCGTTTGATCCAGGCAGATCAGGGAGGCTGCAAAACTAGCATGCTCAATTTAAGGATGTCTAGACACTATCGGCGGCGGTGATGTGATCTGTTCGTTGGTCGGGTGATGATTCCCCGACCCCATCATCAGTAACTGGGCGATTTCTCGAGCTCAACTCGCGCTGTTCAAAACCTTGTGTCCCTCATTGACTGCCGATTCGACTATTCGAATTGAAGATTCAAGGCTTTCAGCGCTATCTAGTTCTTCAAAATATACAAGAGCATCTCGAATTACTAAGATGCGGAGTAGGATTTCTGAAAGCATATTGTTGTAGAGCTGTATATGCAGCTTAAAGAATCTAAGATTTTTCTCTTTGAACTGTTCGCAAAAATGATGCTGGTTGAGCGCGTATCGATTAAATAGGTTTGCTTCTTTGGCTAGTTCGTCTTGTATGGCTTCGTCGATATCCTCAACTTGCGAAATTTGATGTATGAAGAGATCAGCTTTGTATCGAAAAGGATTTTTACGTGCATCTATAGTATAAAATTCTAGATATCCACTGTCTTGCATATACTCGGATATTTGACTGTCGTACTCAGGGTGAGCGCTAAGAAATGGATCTACATCGTTCTGAGTTTGGATGTCCCACTGCTCCGCTAACTCTTTTTTCTGGCTGACAAGTGCCCTGACTTTATCGAGCCACTCGTAGATTTGCCTGAGATTTTCCTGGGCTGGATGATCGTCGCTTTCTGCAAATGCTACCTCCGCATTGCTAGCAGGCCTGACAACCCCTTTAACCGGCTCGAACGCTTTGCATAGCGCCAATTGTTTGGGCGTGCAGAATGCAGGATTTCTCAAGTTCATCAAATCAAATTCAGCATGCTCATAAGATTTCGCAACCAACCTTGAGCAGAACTGCTGCTTTGAATCTTGATGTCTTAACAGCGTCCTCAGCTTAATGGTAATCGCTTCATTGAGGGCGTAGAGGCTTCCGACTTTTGACTGGGCATAGGAGCAAATTGCGCGAGTCTCAAGCTCAGATAGCGGGAGTTTCGCACGTAAAACCAGTACATCCGTAGGTCTGTCGAATATCAGACGTTGGGGATTTTTTGAGAAAACGCCAGCCATCGTAGCTTCGATAGTAGTATCTCCGACATAAATGGCAGCATGTGAATATCTGCTTATCGTGGCTGCCCTTACTGAGAGGCTTACCCCGCCCTTGTCGCCGGTAAGGATGATGTCAGCAGGCTGAAGCAGTGAGCGTTCAAGTATGTATTTTCGAACAGACATCAAAAATCCCTTTAATTAACCTGAGGTAAAAAATTAGCTATAGAAATCAGCTAGGGCTGCGTGGTTTTCATCGACGTCTCGACCTCGTATGGTCACTAACATGGTGCGATCTCACATTCACCGGCCCGTTACGAGTGTGCCTGACATGGCTGCTTCGAATGTGGCCGTTGACACGCTGAAGCAACAACCATTTGGGGAAGAATGACATTGCCTGCGTATGCCGCCTATACACCTTAGGCATGTGTTGCTGCAGGTACACAGCAAGCGAGTCTTCCGTGACCTCGAAGTTGTAGACGCGCCAGTAGGCTTCGAGGAGATCTCTGTTCCGGCCAAGGTAGTAGCGCCATAACCACCCTGGGTTCGGCGTCTCGTACTGGAATTTGGCCAGGGCAGGTGCGTCATCCAGCGATGCCTTAAACCCCTCCGTCCAAATCAGGAGCAGCATCAAGGCCACCCCGGTGACGATCATGAATGTCTTGTCGTAGATGAATGAATATATCGCTGCCGGAGAAGCCCAGCCCCACATCATCCAGCCGAACAGGAAGGCGGGCAGTAAGAAGAGCGGCATTAGGAAAAGGCCGATTGCCAGGCCAATCCAGGCGCCAATGATATCTGGCAGCTTCGACAAAACGTTCGGCATGTGTGTCCTCCCTGGAACCTGGTTGATCAGGTATATCTCGATGGTAGCAGGGGCTAATGCTCAGGGAATGGACGTCGCGCATGGCCAAGCTGCTTAAGGTCGCCGAGGCTGCCAGCGCCGGGAATGAAGTGCTCCAGATTGCGGTGTCTGGAAGGCGCAAGCAGGTATACATCCTCCTTCCAGCCTGAATGCCCTGAGAGCAGCCAAAGCGTATCTGTTCTGGCTACGGGCGAAGCGTGCAGGGCCTTGAGCAGCGTTCACTTGGGGGTAACGTAGTAGCGAACCGATGACTCCTGGAAGCGCTTGTTCAGGTACTCCGGCGTGAGCTGGCCGGCCTCCTCAAGCTTGGCGAATAGCTTCTCGTCCAGCAACACGAGTTCTGGGCTCACGGGCAATGCTAGGAAACGTTTCTCGTACAGGGCTACGTTCGAGTCGGGGAGAATGAATTTCTCCCCCCTCGTTGTGAAGGGCACCCATACAGTGTCCTCAATCAGCATCCGGTCTCTGATGAAGAACAATGTGAGTGTCCCGCTCACAACCATACGGGCTGAGGCATGTGGGTTTCCTGCTCCGTTGAACATTCGGACGGTCTCATGCACCTGCTCAACCTCCTCCTCTTCAAGCTCAGCCTGAGACAGCGCCCAGGAGGGTGGCTCCATAATGGAGTCGTAAAGCGGTCTTTCTTTGGCTGCAACGTAGGCTCGCGCTGCCAGCATCACGAAGTATTCTGTGATCCAAGGGGAGCGAGCGATGCTTCCGGTCTCTGCGAGTAACGTCAGCTGCTGCTGATAGTTGTCCTCGTTCGTTTTGATCATGCCTTGCTCAGTAGGCTGATCCCACAGTCTGGCAACAACGAACGCGTCCTTCGGGGCTCGGTATATTGGGTCGCCACCTTGCTTGCGGTATATCGTGATAAGGTTTTCTCCACCCAGCCATTCCTTCAGATGTGCCTGGGGGATCAAGTGCTGATTGACCGTGATCCTGTTCGGGTTTTTGACGCGATTGCCGTTTTCATCCAGCGTTTCGCTGGGAGTTTCGTGAGGCGAGTGGTCTTTCTTGTACATGCTAATGGCCCAATAGTTTTTTAGCTGAACCGGCGAGCAGCTATGCAGCCCCGAACGGGATCATTAACCAGGATTTGCCCATGTAATGCTCCCAAATGGAAACATTACAATTGAAGGGCCTTCAGATAGCCCGCATCCAATCTAGAGTGCTGCGGAAAACGGGAAAGTCTTGGTCAATTACCTCCGGCTGCCAGTTCCTGATGCTGTCCTCCTGGGCGATGATGGCTGCCTCTCCCTTCTCCTCAATATTTAATGCGTCCTCAATGCACCCCATTGGCCAGACCCAGGTTGAGAACGTTGCCTTCATGGCCTCATGGGCGGCGTTTGCGAGCGGTCGGCCTTCAGCATGCCTCGCGAAGGCAGCCCAACAGTCCGCTGCAGTCCCGCTTTGGGATTTCTGAGGCATTCCATTTCCTCCGAGCTGGAAACCTTCGGCTTGGCTGACAACCCGAAGTACAGATTTGACGTTATCCATCTCTTCGCATTCCTTCGTAAGCCAGGGGCCTCTAGCGTGGGTGAATGCAAAATCCAAGTCAGCGATCACGCCACATTTGATACCCATTGCCGTCAGTACAGAAAATCCTTTAGGGATAGCGGTGCAACTCCCAAGGGCAACGAAACAGATCCGTTCAAGCTCCGGACTAACGCCATAGAGCTTTTCGTAAATGAGGGGTAGCAACCTCTGGTCGGTTTTGCCCTCGCACAAAATTACTTTTTCGGCGAAATAGATCTCCGCAATGTTTCCGAGCTCAAAAAGAGTTCGAGATTGGCTTTGAGCCTCTGCTATAGCTTGAGTAACCGCCGTGCCCATCGGAATCCGAACCTCGGAACCATTCTCCCGTGATCTGCGCACGATGACCGTTTCTGGCGCGTTATCCCTGCTTACCATCAATGGCGAATGGGTCGTGAACACAACTTGGTAGCCGGATTTTGAAAGCACATGGAGCGCTTCCCTAAGGCCCCTGACACCTTGTGGGTGGAGAAAAATCTCGGGTTCATCGATCAGCAAGAGACGACGAGAAAGGTCTTGATCGCGGGTTTTACGGATGTCGGCTAGGAGCCGGATCAAGGCCATTTGTATTGCGCGCTGAGCACCGCTACCTAAAGTGTCGAATCGTCTGGTTTGACCAGATATCTCATCTGTCACGTTCAGATCACCGCTCTTGAAAAACTCCTTAACGTCGATTGACGGTACGTCCAGATTTAACTGCAAACCAGGGAAGAAGCTTGAGAGGGCATTGGTGGCGCTGGTGTCGAACTCAGTCAGCAGAGGGGATCTGTTTTCACCGTCGGTTCCCAGGATACTCCTGACTGCTGTGAGTGCATCCTGAACCTCTTGGTGGGCAGTGAGGATGGGCGCCATGATTTCATCCAGGAGCCCACGAATTGTGCTCCCAGCTTTGCCTTTACCTAAGTCTTCCTGAACATCGTCCATGGCGCGGATATGCAACGCTTCTGGTAGCAACGCCGAAATGGCTTGAGGCAGGCCCGTCGGATAGGAGCGCCAAGAAGTAGGGACACCTTGATCATCAAGTTCAGCATTTTCCCACACCTCCGTGGAAGGCCTAGCCGAGCCTAATGCAGAAATCCTGATCCAAAGGTCACCGCCGATGCAGTAGGGAGTAATCGCGGCTTGATGTCGGGCTTCAGGGATCTGCGCAATCAGCTCCTCCGTAATCCCGGACACGCAGGCGCTTATGATGATGGGCTGGGCAGGGTCATTCGCATCTGTCTTCGCAAATGCCTTGGGCGCAAGCACTAATCTGATCGCGTCGAGGATGGTGGATTTTCCTGCATTATTTTGACCGACCAGTGGGGTGAAATCGCCCAGTGGCAGGATTACTTGCTTGCAAGAGCGGAAGTTCTTGATGTGTATTTTGCTTAAGGCGTGCATGGGATGAATTCCTTTTCTACGGTGGGCAAGGCTCCTCAGCTTAGTCGGAAAGTGGCGATGCGCCACAGTCCTGGCACCATTGCTCAAGGATGCAGCAGCGCTGTGAGCACTTATCCTCTACCGCGCAAGCGGAGCGCGCCGGCCTAGGATGGGCCAGAGGCTTGAGGATGAAAGCCCGGAGGGCCAAAACCTGGCAAAGCCAGGGTTTGGTTTACGACAGCCGTACCCCGAAGGGGGCAAGCCCAAACCGGATTCTGCGTGAGTCGCCATCAAGCTGCGAGACACCAGTGCAGATACTTAGGGCTATTCGGGCTACTGATGTGAGCTGGTTAACTAAAGCTTTGCGGGTACGTACTGCTCTGAGTCGCCCCTGGCCCAATCATCGCTCCAACAAACCATTTGTGGTTTGCCGCGCTCGTGCCACACCACACCTTCTGAACGTCGCCGGGATGCATTCTCGTTTTCGCCGCCCGGCCATGCGCTACGCTCCGTGACAAACATCCATATACACACGAGCCCATTCTCCTTTAGGAACGTCTGGAAAAGCTGCTCATCAATGAATGCATGAGAGCCATCGCCTGGACTTCTGCCGCAAACGAAACGAGTTTCGCCAGCCTGATCCATATAGATATTCGCATCTTCAGGATGGGGCTTTAGGTTGAGCCTCTGGGCGAGCCATGGGGCTGGTATCAAAGCTTGACCGCCTTCGGGCATTGAAACGTCCAACTGTGATTCCCAGTGGTAACGGAAGCAGGGGTAGGCAACCTCGACTTCACCTAAATCGTGAAAATAGGCGGTTGACCACTGCTCCTGACCCCATGTCGAACGCCATGGCGCTTCCCGGAGGTAGCCGTCATTCGTGAAATCGCGGGTAGTCCATGAGTCTACATCCACCTTTTGTTTCGTCCGGATGTAATCGAGAAGCTGCTGTTCGTCTTCCTGTCTAACGACTACCGGTAATAGGAAGCGCCATTGTTCTCGCCTAGAGCCATGCTCACGACCTTGCTTGTCTTCGTATCGCTCGGTTACGCAGCGATGTTCGTGTAGGACTACCCAAGTTCCGCCGGATGAGTCCCGACGGTTCACCTGGTTCGTCACGCCGGTTGAGGGCTCCTCTTCAAACGGCCATTTCCCTACAGCGCTTTCAGGCGTATCCCGTATAGTTATCTCAAATTCCTCGATTGAGTGAGGCTGTTTGTGGGCTCGGCTGAGCTCGTCAGTCAGCAGAATGGTTGGATCGATATCCCGGTGGGTGCCTATGTCTAGAGGGTATGCATACCGACGCGAACCCTGTGCCGTCCTTTCCGATAACCACCTATTGTCTGCAAGGCTGCAGAGAAGCTCATCGAGGGCAAGCCATTGGTATTTCTTGCCGATGCGTTCTACCAATGGGCGACTACGACTGTGGTCAGACCGAAGGCTACGATCATCTGGAAATAGCTTTTTCGTCCAGCCTAAGCCATAGGCACGTTTGGCAATCCACCGCTTAGCCGCATTTAGGTCAATGTGAGGAAGTTGCTCACGTTCATTCTTCGAGGGTTTGAAGCGTTTTTTATATTCCTTCTTATATCTAACCCTCTCATCAGGTGTTAAGACATCCAGTAGTATTTTTTCCACTTTCGTGAAGTTGGTTGAGCGCTCTTGAATTTCTTGCTCGGAGCGACGGAGTCTAAGATCTCTGAAGGGGTTAGGGCTAAAATCACGCATCAATTTCAGGACGTCAGTCCGTAGGTCGCAGTGGTTAATGACCTCGTCCTCGAACCGTTCATATATCTCGGTAGCGCTTAGGGGCTCATCCGACATCAGCGGCACGTTCAAAAACGAGCTTATCCTGGGTTGGATTTCGTAGCTTGCGAAATCACCTCCCCAGCTAACGCAGGAATCCAGAATCTGATCTCCCCCCGCCCGCTTGGCAGTTTTTTCGACTGCCTCTTCGGACACGGAAAGTCGGATGCCTTTGGACTTATACGGGGGCATGGCTTTCAAAATATCAACATGCTCTGGCAGGTGATCACTTCGCAACGCCAGCTCGATAATGCCTAGCGCGCTGTCCCTGAGGATGATGGACAGCGGAACATCCTCTCTGTCAAAGACTTCGCTGTACGCGATCTCCGAATATGCGCTCAGTCGATGCTGCTCTGGATCGATGCAGCAGGCCCCAAAGGCAGCCGTGTGTATGCGCTCAAGGATGTAAAGATCGTCAACGCTAGCAAAGTCTTTGCAGAGCATTCCATACAAGCTGAGGTTCCAGATTATTAGAGACGTCAGTGCCTTGGTGGCTTTGTCTCGTAGCTCCCGATTAGAGCTTGCGAAGAACCAGGTCAGAGTTATTGCGCAGAGATACTGAATTTCTGGATCAGTCTGCTCGCTCTGCTCAAAGGCGCTCCACTCAATTAATCGCTGGCTGGCATTCGTCTCGTCCATCGGCAAGCTGTTTAGCACAACAGTCCAGGATGCATCACGCTCAGCCATGCTCTGAGCGACCAGCCGTTTGTGCAGGAACTTTGCATTCCAGGGGTGGCCAGCGCTGGCGCTAACTTGAAAGATGATGTCGAAATGTTCTTCGTTTTCCGATAAGAAATAATCGAAGAGCTCAAGTGTACGGTTGCTAAAGGCTTCGTTGGCTCGCCACCGGAGGCTCTCGATAAATGCACTACTTACAGAGTAATCGTTTGCCCAGTGATCTACGTCGCCAGGCATGGCGTCCAGCAGTTCCTTTTCGAAGCGCTCAGGCAGCTGTACGGAGAGTGCTTCCGTGAGTCCGGCCCACTTGCCATGAAGCCGTTTTCCATTGTGAATGAATTGAAGTGAGCCGTTTTTTAAGGCTTCTGCGGGGTCTTCAACGTCGGCCAAGAGCCCTGAAGCCATCAAATAATCTTGGAGCCTTTGGAAGCTAAAGCGAACAACGTCCTCCGTTGTGTCGAATGGGTCAACATCACGGCTTTTTGCGTCTGGATCAATCCTGAACAAACCATTTCGCTGAAGTACCTCAAACCAGGTTGTTCCTAGTGGAGGTGGAAAGGCGTGAAATTTGTCAGCAACGATTCGTATGGCGTCGGAGTGCAATACGTAGTCTTGCCTCTTTGCAGCCATCTCAGTAGCAATGACAGAGAGTGCATGGTTTGTAGGTTTGACAAGGTCATCGCTACCATCTCTTCCTACGCCTAAGTTTCGAGCAATACTTTTCAGGTAAAAGGAGAAAATTTGTTTCGTGCCTGACAAACCTCTAGGGAACCACTTCTGGTTCTCTTTCTGAAGTGCAATGCAGGCACTTCTCAAAAAAAGCGGATTGACAAACTCAGCAGCTAACCAAGGAGTGTTAGGTTGTGAGATTCCTCGTTTTCCGAGGTACATACGTGCGGCATGGATTTGCTCTTCATGAGTCACGAATCCGCGAACTTTGAATGATGGAACTTGGTCGCTGACACTGGCAGGTATTACGTAAGGGACATATTCTGTTCTACAACTGAAAACGACGGTCAGGTTTTTGTGTTTTTCGATCCTGCCGATAAACTCTGCAAGCTCCTTACGCCAGAGTGTTAAGCCTGATCCTTCATTCAAAGCATCAATCAGAATCAAGCCGCGCTTACCAGTCGCCTCTGCAGCAGCGCTCAATGCCTGAAGAAAAACGTCAGGATCGAGATCGCCAAGACCTAAACGGTTAGTTATTTGACTCCAGATATTATCGTTAGTCAGGTGTTGGCCCAGTAACAAAATGGCGACTCTGGCTTGCGATGTAGCTTGCTGAGCAATACTGCCAAGCAAGTGGGACTTTCCAATCCCAGCTTCCCCGGTGAGAAGAAAGCTGCGGCTAGGTTCTGCGGAGAGATACCTGTCTTGGAGTGATGATCTGAGCGCGTAAGACGCATCGCTAAGCTCGCTTAGCCGATTACGTAGATCGTTTAAAGAGTGATCGCTAGAGTTTTTTTCCTTGCGCTCTTCCTCCTTAACTTCCCATGCAACCCTCTGGAGCGAGTGTACGTCGTCCGAGATGTTTTCAATACAACCAAGACACTCCGCTAGCGGCCAAGTAAGCCAGGCATCAGAGGTGAAGCGCTGTCGCAGCTCTCTAAGCGTTTTTACATGGGATGTGATCCTGCCCATTAGGGGAGTGCTGGCATTACCTAATAGATTTTTTATGTCTTTTATTTTAGCTAAGGTGGAAAGCTTATCAATCTGGGCTTGAAGCTCTGAGATGATATTCTGGTCGTGTAAGATAATCTTGAATAATTCTTCAATTCCGACTTCCACATGGTCGTCAGGATGGTATCTTTCATCGAGAGACTTTACGGCCCATTCAACTTTTTCTGATAGCCAACTTGGTGAGAACTCAACGTCCCCAAACCAGTACCTTTTCATTCCTTCGGCATTTGCTTGGGACAGTCGATTAGTAAGATCTGACGCTGTCCAGGGAATGAATTCGACCGTATGCCCCGGTGGGACATAAGATGTCCATGTCGCCTTGTGAGTTTCCCAATGATCCCAGCCTCTTTTCCCAGCGCCTTTTTTTCCGGTCTTATCAGTCAGGTCACAAGCTAAGGCCACGACATATTTGGTCAATGATGGGTGTGCCTGCATGGCGCGTTTAACGGAATCGTCAATATTGGCCCAATCAATGTCGCCCGCTTTTAAATGATATTTGGCTTGGTATCCAATCTTGCTTCCATCACTTAGCAACCAGTACGCCTCGATACCCCCGTCACCCCCAGCCCCTTCTATTCGCCTAAATTCGGCGTCAGCGGCTGGCGGTTCGCGTCGACCAAGCTGACAAACGAGTTCTTCGAAGGCGAGGCGCTGTCCTGAATCCATGCCTCTGATGCGTCTGTAATCCATGGAGTGTCCGTTGCAAAATCAGGTTGTCGTAATGGCAGATCGCCTGCGCCGAGTGTATACGTTACAGGCGGTTCAGAGTGACTTGTCAATCGACGAGGAGACGTTCCCAGCTGGGAGGTTGGTCGAGCTGAGGTCTTCAGATACCGGCAGCAGGGACGTGGGCAGAGCGACACGTTTTCCTAGGCATTCACCCTGGGTAGGGCCTGCAGAAGAATGTGCAATCAATGAGCGCAAGTGCTTGTTATCTATAGCGTAATGTGCAATTATAATCATGCACTCCGAGATGATCTGGGTATTACCTAGGATTCTCGTCGTAGTGTGCATAAAATGGGTAGCACGAAATTCCTCGGCCTGCCTTACAACACTGCGGCGCTGGCGTTGCTCACCCATATGCTGGCGCAGCAGTGCGACCTGATCCCCCACGAGATCATCGTCACCACCGGCGACACCCACGCCTACAGCAACCACATGGAGCAGATCCGGACCCAGCTGGCGCGCACGCCGAAAAAGCTGCCGGAGCTGGTGATCAAGCGTAAGCCTGAGTCGATCTACGACTACAGGTTCGAAGATTTTGAAATCGTTGGGTATGACGCGGACCCGAGCATCAAGGCTGAAGTCGCGATCTGAAGCCTGTCTCGGTTAAAAATGTGGGAGGGGGCTTGCCCCGATTACGGTGTGTCAGTACCAGATATTCTGACTGACACACCGCTATCGGGGGCAAGCCCCCTCCCACATTTTGATCCGATTATCAGACTAAGTTAGTGGCCATGGCTTCTGCCCACATGCGAGGGCTCGGCCTCGCTGGCCGCAATCGCACCGCTGACTTCCAGCTGCTGCAGGATTCCACACTGCTCCCCACCCCCGCAGCGCTGGCGCAAGTCCAGCAACTGCGCCTGCAAGGCCAGCAGCCCATCGATCCGCGCTTTCACATGGTGGATATGCTCGTCGATCAACGCATTCACGTTTTCGCATTGATCCTGGGGACTGTCGCGCAGGCTGAGCAGGCTGCGGATTTCTTCCAGTGTCATGTCGAGGCTGCGGCAGTTGCGGATAAAGATCAGCCGCTCGGTGTGCGCCTGGGTGTATACGCGGTAGTTGCCATCCGTGCGCGCGGGGGGTGGCAGCAGGCCTTCCTTCTCGTAGTAACGGATGGTTTCCACCGGGCAGTCGGTCAGTTTGGCCAGTTCGCCGATCTTCATCGCAGCAATCTCCAAATGGGTGCTTGACCCTATAGTGGCTACAGGGTCTTTACTTGGCAACAGGCACCTTTCCGGACGCGACACCATGAGCGATTCCCTCCACACCCCGCACAAGCACGACCACGGCGAGCATAAGCTCAAGCCGGCGCATGACCACGGCGGCGCCTGCTGCTCCAGCGCTCCGGCACCGGCGCGGGTGCAACTGAGCGAAGCGCCCACCGCCGGCTCGCGCCTGAGCACCTTTCGCATCGAAGCGATGGACTGCCCCACCGAACAGACCTTGATCCAGAACAAACTGGGCAAGCTTGCCGGCGTGCAGCAGTTGGAATTCAACCTGATCAACCGCATCCTCGGCGTCACCCACGATCTGCCGAGCACTGCGCCGATCATCGACGCGATCAAATCCATCGGCATGCAGGCCGACCCGATTGAAGAAGGCACCCCTGCCGCCGCGCCGCCCGCCAAAAAACATTGGTGGCCGTTGGCGGTGTCGGGCGTGGGCGCCTTGGGCGCCGAGGTCCTGCATTTCAGCGGCGTTGCTCCGACCTGGGTGATCGCCCTGGTGGCGCTGGTGTCGATCCTCAGCGGCGGCATCACCACCTACAAAAAGGGCTGGATTGCCCTGAAAAACCTCAACCTGAACATCAACGCGCTGATGAGTATCGCGGTGACTGGCGCAGTGCTGATTGGCCAGTGGCCGGAAGCGGCAATGGTGATGTTCCTGTTTACGGTGGCGGAGTTGATCGAAGCCAAATCCCTGGACCGTGCGCGCAATGCCATCAGCGGCTTGATGCAGATGACCCCGGAGCAGGCCACCGTGCGGCAGGCTGATGGTTCCTGGCTGGAACAGGAGATCAAAAGCATCGATCTTGGCGCCATTGTGCGGGTAAAGCCCGGCGAGCGCATCGGCCTGGACGGTGAGGTTACCGCCGGCCAATCCACCATCGACCAGGCGCCGATCACAGGCGAAAGCCTGCCGATTGAAAAGACCGTGGGCGATAAAGTCTTCGCCGGCACGATCAACCAGGCCGGTTCCCTGGAATACACAGTGACCGCAGCGGCCAATAATTCCACCCTGGCGCGGATCATCCACGCGGTGGAGCAGGCCCAGGGCGCCCGGGCACCGACCCAGCGTTTTGTTGACCGCTTCTCGACAATCTACACCCCGGCGGTGTTCCTGTTTGCCCTGGGCGTAGCCGTCATCCCGCCGCTGTTCATGGCGGGCGTCTGGTTCGACTGGATCTACCGCGCCCTGGTGTTGCTGGTGGTCGCATGCCCGTGCGCCCTGGTGATTTCTACTCCGGTAACCATTGTCAGCGGCCTCGCGGCCGCAGCGCGCAAAGGCATCCTGATCAAGGGCGGCGTGTACCTGGAGGGCGGTTACAAACTCGACTACCTGGCCCTGGACAAGACCGGCACCCTCACTCACGGCAAGCCGGTGCAAACCGACTATGTAGCGCTGTTCGACACCGTGCAGGACAGCGCGCCGGCCCTGGCCGCGAGTCTGGCGGGGCGTTCCGACCACCCGGTGTCCCTGGCCATCGCCAACGCGGCGGTGGATAAAGACCTGCCGTCCCACGTTGTGGATAACTTCGAGGCATTGCCCGGGCGTGGTGTGCGCGGTGACATCAACGGCGAAACCTACCATCTGGGCAATCATCGTTTGGTGGAAGACCTCGGGCTGTGCTCGCCGGCGCTGGAGGAGAAACTCTTCGCCCTGGAAAAACAGGGCAAGTCCGTGGTGTTGCTGCTCGACAAATCCGGCCCGCTGGCACTGTTCGCGGTGGCCGACACCGTCAAGGACAGCAGCCGAGAAGCCATCCGGCAACTGCACGAACTGGGCGTCAAGACCTTGATGCTGACCGGCGACAACACCCACACCGCCCAGGCGATTGCCGCTCAGGTCGGTATCGATCAGGCTCAGGGCGACCTGCTGCCCACCGATAAACTGCAGGCCATTGAAACGCTCTACGGCCAGGGTCATCGCGTCGGCATGGTCGGTGACGGGATCAACGACGCGCCGGCCCTGGCTCGCGCCGAAATCGGCTTTGCCATGGCGGCGGCGGGCACCGACACCGCCATCGAGACCGCCGACGTGGCATTGATGGACGATGACCTGCGCAAGATCCCGGCATTCATTCGGCTCTCCAGGCAAACGTCGCGTATCCTCAAGCAGAACATCGCCCTGGCTTTGGTGATCAAGGCGATTTTCCTGGCGGTCACCTTCCTGGGCATGGCGACCATGTGGATGGCGGTGTTCGCCGACATGGGCGTCAGCCTGCTGGTGGTGTTCAATGGCCTGCGCCTGTTGCGCAAATAGACGATGAGAGGGCGGTGTGCTGAGTGCTGAGCTGAAGGCGTTTTTCATGGTCGCCCGCCTGGGCAGCATCACCCAGGCGGCGAAAAAACTCGGCCTGAGCCAGCCCACGGTCACCACCCAGATTCGCAACCTGGAAAGCCAGTACGGGGTTGAACTGTTCTACCGTGGCGGTCGCCGCCTGACGGTCAGCGATGAAGGTGCGCGGCTGCTGCCGATGGTCAAGGCGCTGTTGCAGCAGGAAGCGGATATCGAGTTTTTCCTGCGCAACAACGGCCAGGTTCAAGGCGCGCTGAGGATCGCCGCGACGGCGCCGTACTACATCCTTGATCTGGTCAAAGCCTTTCGCGAACGCCTGCCGCAAGTGGAAGTGTCGGTGGAAATCGGCAACTCCCAGCAGGTGCTCGAAGCGCTGGACGACTACCGCGTCGACGTCGCCGCCTCGTCGCAATTGCTGGAAGACTCGCGTCTGGTGCGCCGCGTGCTGGGCACTGATCCGCTGGTGCTGGCGGTGCATCGCAACCATCCGCTGGCCAGGCTTGATCATGTGCCATTGACCGCGCTGGCCGGGCATACGCTGCTGATGCGCGAAGCGGGCTCGACCACTCGCCGGCTGACGGAAGACCTGTTGCAGGGTGCCGGCGTCGGTTATGGGCCGCTGTTGGAAATCGGCAGTCGTGAATCGATCCGCGAGGCGGTGCTGCGCAATATCGGCATCAGCATCATTGCGCGGCAGGAAGTGCCGCACGACCCGCAGCTGAAGGTGCTGACCCTCGAGAATGCGCCGCAGATTCCGGAGTATCTGTACTGCCTTAAAGAAAGAAAAGGCGCGCGCCTGCCGGCGGCTTTCCTTGGCCTGGCTCAGGAAATGTCGCCCTTGTAGGAGCGAGCTTGCTCGCGAAAAAAACCAACGATGACGCAGCGCTATCAGGCAGCCCGCGTTGTTCTCAAGTTCTTCGCGAGCAAGCTCGCTCCTACAAAGAATACCAATACCCCTATCACTCCCTTTTGCCCTTCTGCCACATCAGCGACGCATTCCCTCCCTAGCATGGCCTTCATTCGTTCGATGAGGCGCTACCATGCACACAGCCCTGACTCACCCCGGCGCACCGATGAAGGTGCGCGGTATCCAGAAACGCTTCGGCGCTTTTACCGCGCTGGACAACGTGTCCCTGGACGTCGCCGCCGGGGAGTTGGTGTGCCTGCTGGGCCCGTCCGGCTGCGGCAAGACCACGATGCTGCGCTGCATCGCCGGCCTTGAGCGCCAGGACAGCGGCGAACTTTACCTGGGTGACCGCGATGTTTCCCTGCTGCCGCCCCAGGCGCGGGACTACGGCATTTTATTCCAGTCCTACGCGCTGTTTCCCAATCTGACTGTTGAAGCGAACATCGGCTACGGCCTTACCGGCAGCGGCCGCGACGAGGTGCGCAAGCGTGTCGGGCAGATGCTCGAGCTGGTCGGGCTGCTCGGCAGCGAAAAGAAATACCCCGGCCAACTGTCCGGCGGGCAACAGCAGCGGGTCGCCCTGGCACGCGCCCTGGCACCGGCACCGTCGTTATTGCTGCTGGATGAACCCATGTCGGCCCTCGACGCCCAGGTGCGCGAGCATCTGTGCACCGAGCTGCGCCAACTCCAGCGACGCCTGGGCATCACCACGCTGATGGTCACCCACAATCAGGACGAAGCCATGCTGATGGCCGACCGTATCGCGGTGATGAACAACGGCAAGGTCGAGCAATACGCGACGCCCCAGGACATCTACGACCGTCCGGCCACGCCGTTCGTGGCGGAGTTTGTCGGCCAGGGCAACTGGTTGCCGTTCAGCCGCAACAGCGCCAGCCACGCCCAGGTCGGTGGGATGAATATGCGCCTGGCCGACGATGCCGGCATGGCCGCATCCGGGCGCCTGTTCTGCCGGCCGGAAGCCATCAGCGTGAACCCGCCGGTGCATGAAGAAAATCTGTTTGCGGCCAAGGTCCGCGAGATCACATTTCTGGGCAACCGCTGCCGCATGAGCTTCGAACTGGCGCAGCTGCCGGGCCACCCGTTGCTGGCCGAACTTGCGCCACAGGACATGCCGCGCCTGGGCGCGCAGGATATCTGGGTAGCGCTGCCGCCGCGCAGTCTGCAGGTGTTTGCCTGAGATGGCTGCGGTCATGACCGTGCCGCTGCCGCGTCAGGTGTCCCGCGCCGAGTGGGGCGACCGCCTCTTCGTGGTCGGCGGCAAATGGCTCTGGCTGGGCCTGTTGGTGGTGGCGGTGTTGCTGCCGTTGCTGGCGATCTTCTGGCGCGGCTTGAGCAGCGAAGCCGGGCAGGGCGGCGGCCTGATCGCCGCACGGGAATTGCTGACAGGCGCCAACTTCCACTGGTTGCTGGGCAATAGTCTGAAAGTCTCCCTCAGCGTAGCCGCCATTGTCGTACCGCTGGCGTATCTGTTTGCCTACGCGCTGCAGCGCACCCTGATTCCCGGCAAGGTGATCTGGCGCGGCGTGTCGCTGCTGCCCTTGATGGCGCCATCGATGCTGCCGGGCATCGCGCTGGTGTATCTGTTCGGCAACCAGGGGCTGTTGCGCGGTTGGCTCTCGGACAATATCTACGGCTTCTGGGGCATCGTGCTGGGCGAAGTGATTTACACCTTTCCACACGCCCTGATGATTCTGCTGTCCGCATTGTCGCTGGCGGATGCGCGCTTGTTCGACGCGGCCTCCAGCATGGGCGCCAGCCCCGCCCGGGCGTTTCGCAGCATCACCTGGCCGGCCACGCGCCAGGCGGTGTTTGCGGCGTTCTGTCTGGTGTTTACCCTGACCATCACCGACTTCGGCGTGCCGGTGGTGGTGGGGGGTGACTATCAGGTACTGGCGTTGGAAGCCTACAAAGCCGTGGTCGGTCAGCAACAATTCGGGCGTGGCGCGTTGATCGGCATGGTGCTGCTGTTGCCGGCGCTGTTCAGCTTTGGCGTGGATGGGTGGTTGCGCCGCCGTCACGCTGATGCCATGAGCGGCCGTGCCCAAGTCTTTCAACCGCTGCCGTCGCGTTCACGGGATGGCTGCTACCTGGCTATCGTGCTGCTGATCTGCGCGGCCCTGCTGCTGGTGTTCGGCATGGCGGTGTATTCCTCGCTGGTCAAATTCTGGCCCTATAACCTGTCGCTGTCGTTCAACCACTACCAGTTCGAAGACACCGCCGGCGGCGGTTGGCTGGCCTATCGCAACAGCCTGACCCTGGCGCTGTGCACGGCGCTGATCGGCAGTGTGCTGATCTTCACGGGTGCCTATTTGATGGAAAAAACCAAGGGCCAAAAGGGCCTGAATCTGGCCCTGCGCCTGCTCAGTTTCGTGCCGATGGCGGTGCCGGGCCTGGTGCTGGGCCTGGGCTACGTGTTCTTTTTCAACCTCGGCGGCAACCCGCTGCATGTGTTCTACGGCAGCATGGCGCTGCTGGTGGCGTGCACCATCGCCCACTACCTGACCACTGCGCAAATGACCGCCACCACCGCACTGCGCCAGTTGGACGCCGAATTCGAAGCTGCCGCGCTGTCCCTCAAGGCGCCGTTGTACCGTCACTATCTGCGCGTCACGGTGCCGATCTGCCTGCCGGCGCTGCTGGACATCCTGCGCTATCTGTTTGTGTCGGCGATGACCACCGTGTCCGCCGCGATCTTCCTCTACAGCCCCGACACCATCCTTGCCGCCGTCGCCGTATTGAACATGGACGATGCCGGCAATGTGGGCGGCGCGGCGGCCATGTCGACCCTGATTCTGCTCACCTCGGGCGGCGTCTCGCTGCTGCTGGCGTGGGCTTGCCGTGGCGCCTTGCGCCGTTCTCAAGCCTGGCGCCAGACCGCGCCGGGGCAATGATCTTTCAAAGGAGGTATCCGATGTTCAAGCCCCTGGCGCTGGTCGCTGCCGTACTCACTGCATTCAGCCTGAATGCCTTCGCCAAGACCGAGCTGACCGTGTACACGGCCCTCGAAGCCGAGCAGTTGAAGAGCTATAAAAAAGCGTTTGAGCAGGCCAACCCCGACATCGAGATCAAATGGGTGCGTGATTCCACTGGGATCATCACCGCCAAACTGCTGGCCGAAAAAGACCGCCCGCAAGCCGACGTGGTCTGGGGGCTGGCCGCTTCCAGCCTGGCGATCCTCGACCAGCAAGGCATGCTCGATACCTATGCCCCGAAAGACCTGGACAAGATCGGCAAAAACTACCGCGACGCCGCCAACCCGCCGGCCTGGGTCGGCATGGATGTGTGGGCGGCGACCATTTGCTTCAATACGGTGGAGGCCGAAAAGCAGGGCCTGAGCAAACCGGTGAGCTGGCAGGACCTGACCAAACCTGAGTACAAGGGCAAGATCGTGATGCCCAACCCGGCCTCGTCCGGCACCGGCTTCCTGGACGTGAGCGCCTGGTTGCAGACCTTCGGCGAGAAGCAGGGCTGGCAGTACATGGACGACCTGCACCAGAACATCGGCCAGTACGTTCACTCGGGCTCCAAGCCGTGCAAGCTGGCGGCATCCGGTGAGTTCCCGATCGGAATTTCGTTTGAATACCCGGCCGTACAATTGAAGCGCCAGGGCGCACCGCTGGACATCATCCTGCCCAAAGAAGGCCTGGGCTGGGACATCGAAGCGACGGCAGTGATCAAGGGTACGACCCATGCCGAGGCTGCGAAAAAACTCGCGGATTTCTCTGCAAGCACAGCGGCGATGGATTTGTACAAGGACAATTTTGCGGTTCTGGCCCAGCCAGGCATTGCCAAGCCCCAGACCGAGTTGCCCGCCGATTATGAGCAGCGGTTGATCAAGAATGACTTTGACTGGGCGTCGAAGCATCGCGACAGCATCCTGGCTGAGTGGCGCAAGCGTTATGACGGGAAGTCGGAGAAACAATAACTTTTACCTCAACCTGTAGGAGCGAGCTTGCTCGCGAAAAACTAACAGGCGACGCGGGTAATCAGACTCACTGCGTCATCGTTGGCGACTTTCGCGAGCAAGCTCGCTCCTACAGAGGGCTGCATACTCCATGACAGATTTACTAATTGTCGGCGCCGGCATCCTCGGCCTGTCCCACGCCTACGCCGCCGCCAGACGCGGCCTCAAGGTCAAGGTGTTCGAACGCAGCGCCACGCCATTGGGCGCCTCGGTACGCAACTTCGGCCAGGCGCTGGTCACCGGCCAACCGCCGGGGCCGATGCTCGACCTGGCAAGGGAAAGCCGCGCTATCTGGGGGCATTGGGCCCAAGTGGCCGGCCTTGCGCTCAAGCGCAATGGCGCCTACCTGTTCGCCCGCACCGAAGCCGAAGAGCACCTGCTCCAAGCCTTCTGCGCCGGGCGCGCCCGCGAGCACGGCTACAACGTCGAGTTGCTGCAAGGCGCGGCCTTGAACGACCTGTACGGCGGCCAGTTCCGCCATCACCGCGCCGCGCTGCATGGCAGGGACGATCAGCAGCTCTATTCGCGTGAAGCGATCCCGGCGCTGATCAACTACCTGGCTCAAGCGCTGAACGTGGAGTTTCACTTTTCCACCCTCGTGCATGACGTCCAGCCGGGCCAGTTGCACAGCACGGCGGGGCGTTTTCGTGGCGAGCAGATCATTGTGTGTTCCGGTCACGACTACCAGACCCTGCTGGCCGAATCGATCGCCGCGCTCAACCCGCAAGTCTGCCGCCTGCAAATGCTACGGGCGCGGCCGGCGTTGAATCTGGACCTGCAACATGCCTTGCTGACCGGCCTCAGCTGCGTGCATTACGGCGCGTTTGCAGACTTGCCCGAGGCCGCAGCGGTACAGGCGCAGATCCTGCGCGAAACGCCGCACCTGCACGCACACGGCATCCACCTGCTGATCAGCCCTACGCCCCATGGCGACCTGATCATCGGCGATTCCCACGATTACGGCAGCGATGCATCGCCTTTCAATGCCGAACAGGTCGATGACTGGATGATCGAACTGGCCGAGCAGACCCTGGGCTGCAAGATCCAGGTGGTGGAGCGTTGGCAGGGCGTATATGGCTCGCGTGGGCCGGGGCCGTTTTCGTTTGTGCAAGCGGCTGCAGGCGTCAGCGTCGCGTTAATGCATACCGGTGTGGGCATGAGCGTGGGGCCGGCGATGGCCGAGCGAAATATCACGTCATTGTGGGGGCCGGCGTCATGAGTCGCGAGCGCTTGATTGCCGAGCTGTTCGGCCTGTACGAGCGGCATGGCACGGCGGATTACATCGGCGAGCCGGTGTCGCAGATCGAGCACATGTCCCAGGCCGCGCAGTGTGCGATGAACGAAGGTTTCGACGACGAAGTGGTGCTGGCGGCGTTCTTCCACGATATCGGCCACCTATGCGGCCAGAGTGGCGAGGGCATGGGCGGTTACGGTGTGCTCAGCCATGAGCGGCTGGGCGCAGATTACCTGCGCCGTGCAGGCTTCAGTGAACGCATGGCGAAATTGGTGGAGTATCACGTACAAGCCAAGCGTTACCTGACCTTCACGCAGCCGGACTATTACGCACAGTTGAGCGAGGCCAGCCGCCGTACACTGGCGTATCAGGGCGGCGTGATGACCGCGCAGCAAGCACAGGCGTTCGAGCAGGACCCGCTCTGTCACATCAGCCTGCGCATGCGCCATTGGGACGAACAGGCCAAACAGATGCACGTATCGTTGCTGGACCTTGAAGTGCTCAAGGCCAAGGCCCTGCGACTATTGGCGGATCAGGCTTCGTTCAGCCGCTGAGCCAGCACCTCGATCTGCTCCTGACGCTCGGCCTGGCTCAACTTGGCATGTGGGTTGAGCGACGACCATTGCGGATAGGCGCGGGCCTTGTTCAACGCGTCCGGCAGCTTGCCTTCGCGCCAGGTCTGGTCCTGGGGCGTATCGACCTTGATGCTGTGCATTGCCGCATGCCCGCGCAGGTTCAAGGCCTTGAGCAACTGGCGCTGGCGCAGGGCGAGCAGGCGCAGCACGCTGTCGTCGACGGTCAGCTCGCGCTGGCCCTTGATCTTGCCGAGCAGGCGACTGCCGTAGCTGCGAGCGGTTTGCAGGGCGCCGCCGGCAATCGCGCCGGCCAGCGCAGCAGCGCCAAGGGTCAGACCGCCGACCAGCAGGTCCACACCGGCGCCTGCCGCCGCGCCTGCCGCGATCCCCCCACCGACGCGCACGCCAAGTTGCTTGAGGGTCTGCGGGTTGAACAGGTCGTCACCCCAGCGCCCGTCCAGCAGCGGCAAGTCGCTTGCAGCGGCGTCCTGCGGGCGGAAACCAAATAGCTTGAGCAACGCGTCCACACACTTCTGTTCGCGCTGGCGCACGGCTTTGCGTAAATCACTGATGGCTTGTGGTTCATCGTCAGTCACCACACTGCGGCGGCAGGCCGCGCAGTCGATCAGCAGTTCGGCGATCAAGCGTGCGGCGCTTTGCTGGCGGGCCTGGCGCTGGGCCTGCTGATCAAGGATCAGCCGCTCCAACTGCGGCCGTGCGCTTTCCAGCAGCAGGGCCAGGCTTTCATACAATCGGCGTTCGCCGTCTTCGGGCGGTGCCACGCTGTCGAAACGCACCAGCGCATGCAGGCCGAGACGGGCCAGGGCTTCGCGCCAGTCCGGTTCGCGATGGTCGGCGCTGCTGACAAAATTAAGCACCGGCAGCAAAGGTTTTCCGCAACTGGCCAGCACTTGCAGCTCATCGCGGTACTTGGCCAGCACCGGCTCGCGGGCATCGATCACATACAGGCCGGCATCCGAGGCCAGCAGTTGGCGCAGCACCTTGGCTTCCTGCTCGAAGCGTTGGCGCGCCTCGCTGCCTTCCAGGAATCGCGCCAGGCGTGCCGGACCGTCGAGGCGTTCGCCGGGGCGGTCCAGGCGTTCCAGGTAGTCGAGCAGGGCGATGGCATCTTCCAGGCCGGGCGTGTCGTACAACTCCAGCAAGGCTTCGCCGTCCACCGACAAGCGTGCGCCTTCCACATGCCGTGTGGTACTGGGACGATGGGAGACTTCGCCAAAGCCCACATCGCGGGTCAGGGTGCGCAGCAGCGAGGTCTTGCCCACATTGGTATGGCCGACCACGGCAAGCTTCAGCGGTTTAGTCATGACCGGTCTCCAGCCAGTTCAGCGGCGCGCAATCGGCGAAGGGCAGTTCCAGTTGCTGCAGTGCGTTGTGCCAGTCGCCCAGGCGCTCGGCGTCCAGCGCCTGGCCGGGCGGCGCTTGCAGCAGCCACACGCGGGTGGCTGCCGCACTGCGCGCCAGTTCGCTGATCAGCGCCAGGCTGCCACGGTCGGGCGAGCGGCGCGGGTCGCAGGCGATGGCCAGGCGCGCGGGTGGGAAACGGCTGAGTTGTTCCAGCAGTTTGTTGCGCGATTCGCGGCTGTCGAGGATGCCGGCGTTCTTCACATTGCCGGGCAGTTTGGGCGGCCAGGGGCGCTGGTCGTCCAGTTCGATGGCGACCAGCAGCGCGCCATCGCTTTGCAGCTCGCTGACGCCGCCGGTCACGTGGTGCAGGTGTTCCGGCGCCGCATCATTGACCCCCAGCCGCTCGCTGCTGGGCATCAGGCGTTCGCGCAGTTGGGCGTAGCCGGGCAGGTTGAGGTCCAGGCGCAAAGCGGCGCGCCCGCGCTTCCAGCGCCACAGGCACAGCAGCGCGAGGGTCAGCCGGGGCAGCAGGCCGTAGACCAGCAGCACACCCACCAGCCAGGCGGCCCAGGCTTGACGGGCGCTTTCGATATTCAGCGCGGAATCGCCGCTGGCGCGGATCATTTCAACTGTCGGTACATTGAATCCGAGCAGGGCGGGCAGGGTGCCGAGGGCCTGGGTGACGGCGATGAAGGTATCCGCGCCGAGAAGGGTGGTTTCCCACACAAAGCCGTAGCGCCGGGTGGCGAGCAGCATCAGCAAAATCAGCATGGCGCTGAGCAACGCCAGCAACCACAGGCTGTTGACCAGAACGCCGATTGCCCAGCGATTGAGTTTTTGCCGTTGCAACAGCAGCAGCAACGCCGGGGCCAACTGCGCGGCCTTGGCATCGCGCGCGAGTTTTTCGCTGAGCCATAGCCACAGGCGGCCAAGGCTGGCGCCGTGTTCGCCGGCAAACAGCAGGCCCAGGGCCCAACTGAGCAGCAGGATCAGGTTCAGGCCGAGCAGGCTGCCCAGGGCCCAGAACACATTCACCGCGGTCAGACCGTTGCCCAGCGCGGCAAACGCCAGGCCGGCGCCGCTGATCACCGCGACGATCGCCAGCAGCACCAGTGCCAGGCGCGCGCCTTGCAGCCAACGACCGAGGGCGGCGGTGAGACCGTCGCGTTCGGCCAGGTGCAGGGCGCGCTGCTGGATGCGTGTCGGCAGGTCGCCACCGGCCATGCGGGCCAGGCGGTTGGCTTCGAGGTCTTCCAGGGGGCCGGCGTGTTCTTCGCGCAGGCGCACGGTTTCGGTCAGCCAGAGTTTTTGCAGCGGGTTCAGTGCAGTCACGCGCTGTCCTGTCGTGTTGATGAGGTTGGAGCATAACCGCTGACTCGCGGCTCTGGTATTCTCGTCGTCATGAAAAAAACTCTCCCTTTAAGCCTGATCGCAGCCCTCGGTGAAAACCGCGTGATCGGCGTCGACAACAGCATGCCCTGGCATTTGCCGGGGGATTTCAAGTATTTCAAGGCCACCACCCTGGGCAAGCCGATCATCATGGGGCGCAAGACCTGGGATTCCCTGGGTCGACCGCTGCCGGGGCGGCTGAACCTTGTGGTCAGCCGTCAGACCGACCTGAGGCTTGAAGGTGCGCAAGTGTTTCCATCACTGGAGGCGGCGGTGGAGCGCGCCGAGGCGTGGGCCAAGGCCCAGGGTGTGGACGAGCTGATGTTGATCGGCGGCGCGCAGTTGTATGCCCAGGGGCTGGAAGAGGCGGATCGCCTGTACTTGACACGGGTGGCGTTGAGCCCGGAAGGGGATGCGTGGTTTCCGGCGTTTGATGAGAACCAATGGAAGCTGGTGTCGAATGTGGAGAACCCGGCCGAAGGGGATAAACCGGCTTACAACTTTGAAGTCTGGGAGAAAGCTTAAAAGCATCGGGGGCAAGCCCCCTCCCACACTTGAATGTATTCACACATCAAATGTGGGAGGGGGCTTGCCCCCGATAGCGCTCTATCAGACCTGAGCTAATTCAGCATGCTCATCGGCATCCAGTAACGCCTTGTCCGTCTGCCCCATGATCTGGCTGGTAATCGCCCCCGCCGTCATCGAGCCATTCACGTTCAGCGCCGTGCGGCCCATGTCGATCAGCGGCTCCACGGAAATCAGCAACGCCACCAGTGACACCGGCAAGCCCATGGCCGGCAGCACGATCAAGGCCGCGAAGGTTGCACCGCCGCCCACGCCCGCCACACCGGCCGAACTCAGGGTCACAATCGCGACCAGCGTCGCGATCCACAGCGGGTCCAGCGGGTTGATGCCGACGGTCGGCGCAACCATCACCGCCAACATCGCGGGATAGAGCCCGGCACAGCCGTTCTGGCCGATGGTCGCGCCAAACGAGGCGGCGAAACCGGCAATGGACTGCGGGATACCCAGGCGGCGGGTCTGCGCTTCGATGCTCAAGGGGATCGACGCGGCGCTGGAGCGGCTGGTAAAGGCAAAAGTCAGTACCGGCCAGACTTTGCGGAAGAAGCGCAGCGGGTTGATCCCGGCCAGCGACAGCAACAGGCCATGCACCACAAACATCAGGCCCAGGGCCAGGTACGACACCACGACAAAACTGCCGAGCTTGATGATGTCCTGCAGGTTGGAGCTGGCGACCACCTTGGTCATCAGCGCCAGCACACCGTACGGGGTCAGCTTCATGACCAGGCGCACCAGGCGCATCACCCAGGCTTGCAGGGTGTCGATGGCGTTGAGCACCTTCTGGCCTTTTTCCACGTCATCCTTGAGCAGTTGCAACGCGGCAACCCCCAGGAACGCGGCGAAAATCACCACGCTGATGATCGACGTCGGCTTGGCCCGGGCCAGGTCGGCGAACGGGTTGGCCGGCACGAACGACAGCAGCAGCTGCGGGATATTCAGGTCGGCGACCTTGCCCGCGTAATCGTTCTGGATCACTTGCAGGCGTGCCATTTCCTGGGTGCCGGCGACCAGCCCTTCGGCGGTCAAACCGAACAGGTTGGTCAGGCCGATACCGATCAGCGCTGCGATCGCGGTGGTGAACAGCAGGGTGCCGATGGTCAGGAAGCTGATCTTGCCCAGGGACGAGGCGTTGTGCAGACGCGCCACGGCACTGAGGATCGAGGCGAACACCAGCGGGATCACGATCATTTGCAGCAGTTGCACATAGCCGTTGCCGACCAGGTCGAACCAGCCGATGGAGGCCTTGAGCACCGGGTGACCGGCACCATAGATGGCATGCAGCACCACACCGAATACCACGCCAAGTACCAGGGCGAACAGGACCTTCTTGGCGAGGCTCCAGTTCGTACGGCCGGTTTGTGCCAGGCCCAGCAACAGGGCCACGAACACCAGTAAGTTGAGAATCAGGGGAAGATTCATTGAAGCTCCGTTGAGAAGGCAGCCCATCGCATGAGCCTGCGATTGCGAACCGGGAAGCCTAACAGCTTGAAATATATTGATTTAATACCGATATGGAATGGTGACTGTCGTTTTTGGAATAAGCATTTGACGCTTAGACACACGCCCGTGGCGGAATCAGGACGCACACGGTCGCGCTCAACGCGAGAACTGTCACAGGGATTTGTTAGCGTCGATGTCTTTCACTCAGGAAGAAAACGCTTATGAAGCTCGCGCCGAAATTGCTTGCCGCCGCTCTTTGCCTCGGGCTCGCCAGCCAGGCGTTCGCCGCCACCGAGTTGAAACACTGGCCGGCGCCTGCCGCCAAACAACTGAACGAGATGATCGCCGCCAACGCCAACAAGGGTAACTTCGCGGTGTTTGACATGGACAACACCAGCTACCGCTACGACCTTGAAGAGTCCCTGCTGCCGTACATGGAAAACAAGGGCCTGATCACCCGTGAAAGTCTTGATCCATCGCTCAAGCTTATGCCGTTCAAAGACACCGCCGACCATAAGGAAAGTCTGTTCAGTTACTACTATCGCCTCTGCGAAGTGGACGACATGGTGTGCTACCCGTGGGTGGCCCAGGTGTTTTCCGGGTTTACGCTCAAGGAACTCAAGGTGCAGGTCGATGAGTTGATGGCCTCCGGCAAACCCGTTCCCGTCAGCTATTTTGAAGGCGACACGGTGAAGAAGTCCGAGGTGCAACCACCGAAAGTCTTCACCGGCCAGGCCGAGCTGTACAACAAGCTGATGGAGAATGGCATCGAGGTATACGTAATGACCGCCGCCTCCGAGGAACTGGTGCGCATGGTCGCCGCCGACCCGAAGTACGGCTACAACGTCAAACCCGAGAATGTCATTGGCGTGAGCACCCTGCTCAAGGACCGCAACACAGGCGAATTGACCACCGCGCGCAAACAGATTGCCGCCGGCAAGTATGACGAGAAGGCTAACCTCGGCCTGGAGCTGACGCCCTACCTATGGACCCCGGCGACCTGGATGGCTGGCAAGCATGCGGCGATTCTCACCTATATCGACGAATGGAAAAAACCGGTGATCGTTGGCGGCGACACGCCGACCAGTGATGGCTACATGCTGTTCCACGACGTGGATGTGGCCAAGGGCGGCATTCACCTGTGGATCAACCGCAAGGACAAATACATGACCCAGCTTGACGGCATGATCGCCAGGCACGCGGCGGCGCAGGCCAAGGAAGGGTTGCCGGTGACGGCGGACAAAAACTGGGTGATCGTCAAGCCGGAAGACATCCAGTAACAGGCTGAACGCGGTAAAAAATGTGGGAGGGGCTTGCCCTAATGCCAGTCTGTAGGAGCGAGCTTGCTCGCGAAAATCGTCAACGATAACGCGTGCTTCCTGAATGGACGCGGTGCCTGTGAGTTTTTCGCGAGCAAGAGCTAGGCGCCCCCCTCGCTCCTACACAAAGCCTTAACTGACTGGCATCAGGGCAAGCCTCCTCCCACCCTTGATCTTGTTTGTCTGCGTGATTTTTTCAGGCAAAAAATTGCCGCAGGCCAGAGCGCTAAGTGTTTAATAATTTGCAGGCTTCAAGCACTTTTTGATACGCGTGATCTACGGCCTCGGCGTTATATCGGTCCGCGCTGGCGAGCTGATTGAAACATAGGGGTGTGAAGTCTTTTTTATCATTATACGAAAACACCGTATAGGCTTCGTTAAGGGAGTGGCCTCCACTGAAGGTGAGATAGGCGGCGGTCAGGGTTTTCGCATGTTCCATGGAAAATACCTGGCCTTCCTGGGCCAGATTTTTAAATAAATGGTTCAGCAGGTTAGTGCTGCCGGACATGCCAATGCCCATTGAGCGCTCAGCGTGCAGCGCGGCTCGATTATGTGGGGTTATGCCCGATGTGACAGGTTGGTAGCGGTCGATAGGCCTGATGCCCAAGGTGCCGGGCAGATGGGTCTGTTGGTGGGGCGCTGATTGGTGAGGTAGCAATAAACCATATTGGTCGCTGCGAAAGTTTCTATTTTTGAGAGATTTGATCAGTTGTCGCTGGTCGGTGATGACATCCTCATAGTGCTCTGTCGCCACGTTGGTCAGCGGCCTTAAATTGGGGGCCGCCAGCATATATTTCACAGCCAGCGACAGGGTCAGCGCAATGGCATACGGGTTGCTGCTTTGCAGCATGGCGGCAAAGTTCTGCGGCTCGGGATTGTGAAGGAATTTTTGAGACTCCCTGATTTGCTCGCGCCAGCCGGGCGGGTCAGCCCGCATCCGCTGATGGATGTCGGCGCACAGAGCGAGTCGCGTGGCGAGTGGGTAACTATTGAAGTCCGTTAGAAGCGTGCGCGTCAGCATCTCATTGATGCGGCGCGATTCCGGCGTGGGATGATGGATTACATAGTCTGAAAAAGCCGTATCGAACAAGCGCCCATAGTAATTGTCATTGCGCTTGGTGATATAAAAGTCCTTTTCCAGGGTTGTCGATATCGTCTCTATCTTCGCCAGTAGTGCCTGATTCTTTTGCGGTTCGGATGACAGTTCGGACTGAAGCTGCTCAATAAGCGTTTGCGTAATCTCTTTTGAACTCTGGTTACCCAGCCAGCTTGCTTTCAGGTTCTCGATGAGCGGTATTTTGACAGCGGCATCCAGTGCCGACTCTGACACTGCCAGGGTCAATGCCAGCAGCACTTCCTTGGGTGTCCTTATCAGTTCGTCGGCAGGCTGTGGTCGATGAGTCAGGGGAGAAGTGATTGCACCGGCGATGTCTGTAAAGTTTCTGCTCGACAAGTGCCTGGCCTGAACCTTGGTGATCATGCCTCGACTGTCCACCGTGACCTTTTCCCTCATCTGAAATGCAGCTTCAGGGCCGATGGTTTTGCCGAGCAAGGTGGCAGCCTTTTCGTCAGGACATAAACGCCTGATGCTGTTTTGAGAACGCTGGAGTGGCGAGGCGGCGTGTTCTTGAGTCCAACGTTCAGTTGAAGGAGCGCCGTCCAGTATTTTCATCGTCCCACCTCTTAGCCAAGTCGATCGTCTCGGTTGGTGGGCGATTTGGTTAAAGGGTTCCAGAAGTCAGTGCAAGGGTTGATAGGCGTCAGGCAGCGTTACAAAAATGCCCCGCATGTGCGGGGCATTCTGTAGTGACAACAATTGGGCGAAGGCGGATTAAAACTTACAACCCATCCAACATTGCCTTATTGCGCACTGCGCCTTTGTCTGCACTGGTCGCCAGCAGTGCATACGCCTTCAACGCGGTGGTCACCTTGCGTGGACGCTTCTCCACCGGTTTCCAGCCTTTCTTGTCCTGCTCAACCCGGCGTGCCGCCAGTTCTTCATCGCTGATCAACAGGTTGATCGAGCGGTTCGGAATGTCGATCAGTACCTTGTCGCCATCCTGCACCAGGCCAATCGCGCCGCCGGCAGCGGCTTCCGGCGACGCGTGGCCGATGGACAGGCCAGAGGTGCCGCCGGAGAAACGGCCATCGGTCAGCAGCGCGCAGGCTTTGCCCAGGCCTTTGGACTTCAGGTAGGACGTGGGGTAGAGCATCTCCTGCATACCCGGGCCGCCTTTGGGGCCTTCGTAGCGGATGATCACGATGTCGCCTTCTTTCACTTCGTCGGCGAGGATGCCGCGTACCGAGCTGTCCTGGCTTTCGTAGATCTTGGCGCGACCTTCGAAGACATGGATGGACTCGTCCACACCGGCGGTCTTCACCACGCAACCGTCGAGGGCGATGTTGCCGTACAGCACGGCCAGGCCGCCTTCCTGGGAATAGGCGTGCTCGACACTGCGGATGCAGCCGTTTTCACGGTCGTCGTCCAGGGTGTCCCAACGGGTCGACTGGCTGAATGCCGTCTGGGTCGGGATGCCGGCCGGGCCGGCCTTGAAGAAGGTGTGCACGGCTTCGTCGTCGGTCTGGGTGATGTCCCACTTGGCGATGCCTTCGGCGAGGGACGTGCTGTGCACGGTCGGCAGGTCGGTGTGCAGCAGGCCGCCACGGGCCAGAGAGCCGAGGATCGAGAAGATCCCGCCGGCGCGGTGCACGTCTTCCATGTGGTACTTCTGGATGTTCGGCGCGACCTTGCACAGTTGCGGCACGTGCCGGGACAGGCGGTCGATGTCGCGCAGGTCGAAATCGATCTCGGCTTCCTGGGCGGCGGCCAGCAAATGCAGGATGGTGTTGGTGGAACCGCCCATGGCGATGTCCAGGGTCATGGCGTTTTCGAACGCCTTGAAGTTGGCGATATTGCGCGGCAATACCGACTCATCGTTCTCGGTGTAGTAACGCTTGCACAGCTCGACGATGGTTCGGCCGGCCTGCAGGAACAGTTGCTCGCGGTCGCTGTGGGTGGCCAGTGTGGAACCGTTGCCCGGCAAGGCCAGGCCCAGGGCTTCCACCAGGCAGTTCATCGAGTTGGCGGTGAACATGCCGGAGCATGAACCGCAGGTCGGGCAGGCGCTGCGCTCGTATTCCGCGACCTTCTCGTCAGACGCGCTGGAATCGGCGGCGATTACCATGGCGTCGACGAGGTCGAGGCCGTGGGAGGCGAGTTTGGTCTTGCCGGCTTCCATCGGCCCGCCGGAAACGAAGATCACCGGGATGTTCAGGCGCAGGGCGGCCATCAACATGCCGGGGGTGATCTTGTCGCAGTTGGAGATGCACACGATGGCGTCGGCGCAGTGGGCGTTGACCATGTACTCCACGGAGTCGGCGATGATCTCGCGGCTCGGCAGGGAGTACAGCATACCGTCATGGCCCATGGCGATGCCGTCGTCCACGGCGATGGTGTTGAATTCTTTTGCCACGCCACCGGCGCGTTCGATCTCGCGGGCGACCAGTTGGCCCAGGTCCTTGAGATGGACATGGCCCGGCACGAACTGGGTGAACGAGTTGGCAATCGCGATGATCGGCTTCTTGAAGTCGTCATCCTTCATCCCCGTGGCACGCCACAGCGCGCGGGCGCCGGCCATGTTGCGGCCGTGGGTGGATGTTTTCGAGCGGTAATCAGGCATTGGAGCACTCCGGGCGGCTAATCACTTACTAATCAGGTGCTAAAGGGGAGAGAGCTTCTATTGACGTCTGGAACACTCAGAAAATGGCCGTGTGTCCGGAAGTTGCCACTCGCGTCGCGGG
The DNA here is from genome assembly GCF_001439815.1 of Pseudomonas orientalis. Lineage (GTDB taxonomy): Bacteria > Pseudomonadota > Gammaproteobacteria > Pseudomonadales > Pseudomonadaceae > Aquipseudomonas > Aquipseudomonas orientalis. The sequence continues at coordinate 272,835 of NZ_JYLM01000004.1, forward strand.
ATCGCCGCGTGCTTGGGCCTCGAGCTCATAAACCCGCCGGGGGATGACTGGCGATGAATAGGGCCGATTCTACACCGACTTCTTGTAGGAGCGAGCTTGCTCGCGAAAATCGTCAACGATGACGCGGTGCTATCAGGTAGCCCGTGTCGTCTATGGGTTTTTCGCGAGCGAGCTCGCTCCTACAAGGGCGGACATATCCAGAACAATTGTTTGAAGGCTGGTTGGCGCTTCAGCTCCTACCGTTTCTCTTCCAATCACAGAAGAGGACGAAGGAATGTCCACCCAGCAAAATGCTCATCGGCTGCGTACTGGCCGCTATTCAGAATCGGGCCGTATCTACTTGCTCACGGCTGTTACCCATCAACGGCATCGCATTTTTCAAGACTGGCTTATCGGTCGCTTGCTGGTCCGAGAATTCAGAAAGGCTCAGGAGGATGGAGATGCAACGTCACTAGCCTGGGTGGTCATGCCCGACCATTTCCACTGGCTGGTGGAGTTGCACAACGGCGATTTGCCCAGGCTCATGCAGCGAACCAAATCGAGAAGTGCCCGTGCAGTCAATAAGGCAAGACGGTCCTTCGGAGTGCTTTGGCAAAAAGGCTATTTCGACAGGGCGTTGCGTCGTGAGGAGGACTTGAAGGCAATGGCTCGCTACATCGTCGCAAACCCATTGCGCGCAGGTCTCGTTGATCACATCGGCCAATACCCGCTATGGGATGCCATCTGGCTATAAGGCACCTTTCCCTGTAGGAGCGAGCTTGCTCGCGAAGAACGTCAACGATAACGCGGGGTATTTGATACTCCGCGGCGTTCTCAGGTTTTTCGCGAGCAAGCTCGCTCCTACAAGGTAGTCGGCTTCAGCCCAGCGTTAGCTATTCGGCAACAACCGGCACGTAATGCTCTTGATATACCGTGTCTCGACAATCGCCGGGTGCACCGGGTGGTCCGGGCCCTGGCCGCCGCGTTCGAGCATCTGGATATTGCGGTCCAAGTGGCGGGCGCTGGTCAGCAGGATGTTTTGCAGGTCATCTTCCGGCAGGTGCATGGAGCACGACGCGCTGACCAGGATGCCGTCCTTGCTGAGCAGGCGCATGGCTTGCTCGTTCAGGCGGCGGTAGGCGCCTTCGCCGTTTTTCATGTCTTTTTTGCGTTTGATGAAGGCCGGTGGGTCGGCGACGATCACGTCGAAGCGTTCTTCGCTGGCTTTGAGTTCTTTCAACGCTTCGAAGACGTCGCCTTCGATGCAGGTCATCTTCTCGGCCACGCCGTTGAGCGCGGCGTTGCGCTCCACGCCGTCGAGGGCGAAGGCCGACGCGTCGACGCAGAACACTTCACTGGCGCCGAAAGCGGCGGCTTGCACGCCCCAGCCGCCGATGTAGCTGTACAGGTCGAGTACGCGCTTGCCTTTGGCATACGGGGCCAGGCGGGCGCGGTTCATGCGGTGGTCGTAGAACCAGCCGGTTTTCTGGCCCTGGATCACCGGGGCTTCGAATTGCACGCCGTTTTCTTCCAGCGCGACCCACTCCGGCACCAGGCCGAACACGGTTTCGACGTAGCGGTTGAGGCCTTCGGCATCGCGCGCGGCGGAGTCGTTCTTGAACAGGATGCCGCTGGGCTTGAGCACTTGGGTCAGCGCGGCGATCACGTCTTCCTTGTGGGCTTCCATGGTCGCCGAGGCGATCTGTACCACGAGGATGTCGCCGAAACGGTCGACCACCAGGCCCGGCAGCAGATCGGAGTCGCCGTAGACCAGGCGGTAGAACGGCTTGTCGAACAGACGGTCACGCAACGACAGGGCGACGTTGAGGCGGTGCACCAGCAGCGACTTGTCCAGCGGCAACTTGATGTCGCGCGACAGCAGGCGGGCGCAGATCAGGTTGTTCGGGCTCATGGCCACGATGCCCAGGGTCTTGCCGCCGGCCGCTTCCAGGATAGCCTGGTCGCCTGCCTGGAAGCCGTGAAGTGGGGTGGCGGCCACGTCGATTTCGTTGCTGTAGACCCACAGGTGGCCGTTGCGCAAACGACGATCGGCGTTGGCTTTGAGACGCAGGCTTGGCAGGGACATGACGTCGCTCCGGAAAAAAGAGCGGGAGTATACCCTGTTGTGTAGTGACTGACCGCGCCGCCGGACATGTGGGAGGGGGCTTGCTCCCGATAGCGGTATGTCAGAAACAGATGAGCTGACTGATCCACTGCTATCGGGGGCAAGCCCCCTCCCACATTTGATCGAGTTTCGGTTTGGGTTTTTGGGTGTCGGCCGGGTCTGCATAAGGGGTAGAATCCCCGCCTAGCCCAGAGTGTGTACTTATGTCCCAAGAGCTTTCCGCCGAACAGATCCAGCAGGTCCTGCAAGGCATCAGCGTGCCGCCCCAGCCGCAAATCATGGTGGATTTGCAGATGGAGCAGTACATGCCCGACCCGGACCTGGAAGTGATCGCCCGGTTGATCGCCCAGGACCCGGGCCTGTCCGGCGCGTTGCTGAAGATCGTCAACTCGCCGTATTACGGCCTGAGCAACAAGATCGCCTCGATTCAGCGCGCGGTGAACCTGCTGGGCAGCCGCTCGGTCATCAACCTGATCAATGCGCTGTCGATCAAGGGCGAGATGAGTGACGACACCATCGTTACGCTCAACCGCTTCTGGGACACGGCCCAGGATGTGGCAATGACCTGCCTGACCCTGGCCAAGCGCACCGGCTCCCAGGCGGTTGACGAAGCCTACGCCCTGGGCCTGTTCCACGATTGCGGCGTGCCGCTGATGCTCAAGCGGTTCCCGAACTACATGACGGTGCTGGAGCAGGCCTACGCCAATGCCGGCCCGGATTGCCGCGTGGTCGACACCGAGAACAACGCGTTCAACACCAACCATGCCGTGGTGGGTTACTACACCGCCAAGTCCTGGCGCCTGCCGGAGCATGTGACCGACGCCATCGCCAACCACCACAACGCCCTGGCGATTTTCAGCGATGAATCGTCGCGCAACCCTGTGCTTAAGAACCTGCTGGCGATCCTGAAAATGGCCGAGCACATCTGTTCGTCCTATCGCGTGCTGGGCAACCAGGCCGTTGACCATGAATGGGATGCGATCGGTCATCTGGTGCTGGATTACGTGGGCCTGTCGGACTACGACTTCGAAAGCATGAAGTTGTCGATCCGCGAGCTGGGCGCGCACTGAGCCTTTTTTCCCGAGGTACACATGCCTGAGTTACCAGAAGTCGAAACCACCCGGCGCGGGATTGCCCCTCACCTGGAGGGCCAGCGCGTCAGCCGTGTGGTGGTGCGTGAGCGTCGCCTGCGCTGGCCGATCCCCGAAGACCTTGATGTGCGCCTGTCCGGGCAGCGCATCGTGCTGGTGGAGCGCAGGGCCAAGTACCTGTTGATCAATGCTGAAGTGGGCACCTTGATCAGCCACCTGGGCATGTCGGGCAACCTGCGCCTGGTGGAAGTCGGCATGCCGGCGCTCAAGCATGAGCATGTGGACATCGAGCTGGAATCCGGCCTGGCTCTGCGCTACACCGACCCCCGGCGCTTTGGCGCCATGCTCTGGAGCCAGGACCCGCACAACCACGAACTGCTGATCCGCCTGGGGCCCGAGCCGTTGACCGCGCTGTTTGATGGCGAACGTTTGTTCCAGCAGTCCCGTGGGCGGTCGATGGCGGTGAAGCCGTTCATCATGGACAACGCCGTGGTGGTGGGCGTGGGCAATATCTATGCGACCGAAGCGCTGTTTGCGGCGGGGATCGATCCGCGTCGCGCGGCAGGCGGTATATCGCGGGCGCGCTACCTGAGGCTGGCCATCGAAATCAAGCGCGTGCTGGCTGCGGCGATCGAGCGCGGCGGCACCACCTTGCGCGATTTTATCGGTGGCGACGGGCAGCCGGGGTATTTCCAGCAGGAATTGTTCGTGTATGGCCGGGGCGGCGAGGCGTGCAAGGTCTGCGGGACCGAGTTGCGCAATGTGGTGCTGGGGCAGCGGGCGAGTGTGTTTTGCCCCAGGTGCCAGAGCTGATTGCTGTGTGATGGCTGATATCGCCATCGGGGGCAAGCCCCCTCCCACATTGGAATGCATTTCAAATGTGAGAGGGGGCTTGCCCCCGATGAGGGCCTCACAGGCAACAAAGAACCTCAGGCTTTACCGGTAATCTTCCGGTACTTCTCCATCAACTGCTCTTCAGTCTCAGGGCGCGCCTCATCCAGCGGAATGCAATCCACCGGGCACACCTGCTGGCACTGGGGTTCGTCGTAATGGCCGACACACTGGGTGCACAGGTTGGGGTCGATCACATAGATCTCTTCACCCTGGGAAATCGCAGCGTTCGGGCACTCGGGTTCGCAGACGTCGCAGTTGATGCAATCGTCGGTGATGATCAGGGACATGAGAACTCCTGCCAGGGCTGTCAGCCAAGGCATCTGAAAACGAATGCGCGCAATTGTGCCGCATTGGCGCCCGCAGTGCGAGCGGGCGCCGAGTGAGCGGTCTTACTTCTTGAAGCGCAGCGTCAGCGCGTCCGCGACGGCCGGGTGCACGAACTTGGTGATATCTCCGCCCAAAGCGGCAATTTCACGCACCAACGTCGAGGAAATGAACGAATAACGTTCCGATGGCGTAAGGAACAGGCTTTCCACGTCCGGCGCCAGTTGGCGGTTCATGTTGGCCAGCTGGAATTCGTATTCGAAATCCGACACCGCGCGCAGGCCACGCAGGAACACATTGGCGTTCTGCTCCTTGGCAAAGTGCGCCAGCAGGGTCGAAAAGCCCACCACTTCCACGTTGGGCAGGTGCCGGGTGACCTCTTGCGCCAATTCCACGCGCTGCTGCAGGGGAAACAGCGGGTTTTTCTTGGGGCTGGCGGCAACCGCGATGATCACATGGTCGAACAGGCGAGAGGCGCGCTCGACCAGATCGCCATGGCCTTTGGTAATCGGGTCGAAGGTACCTGGGTACAACACTCGGTTCATCGCGTCGTCCTGGCGGAGTCCGTTGGGGAACCGGATGGTATCGCAGCCATCCCGGTCGGCCAAGTCGACTTACGTAGATAAATGCCGTGAATCGAACGGTTTTTCACGCTGTTTTCAGACGTTCGGACAAGGCTGACGCCAATTGGGCGCTCATTCCATACACCGACAACTGGGGGTTTGCCCCAATGCTGGTGGGAAACAGGGAGCCGTCGTGAATCGACAGGTTACGCAGTTGGTGGTGGCGCCCGAGGCTATCGGCTACCGCGTTTTTCGGGTCTTCGCCCATGGCACAACCGCCCATCACATGGGCGCTGCCCAGCGTGGTTCGATGTAGCTCAAGGCTCAAACCGTCAATCACACTGCGCGCCTCGGCCAAGCTGCTCACGTAGCGGGCATCGTGATGCAGGGGCTTGACCGATTTGGCGCCTGCTGCGAACTGTATCTCGGCCATGCTGTGAAAGGCCCGACGCAGGCCGTCCCAGGCATAGGGCGAAACCTGATAGTCGAGCACCGGCGTACCGTCACCGCGCAATTCCACTGCGCCGCCAGGGCTGTCGGGGTGAAAACCGTCGCGCAACAGCGCGAGCATGGCGTGGGTATGAGGCAGTCGGTTCATGTCCAGGGCATTCTGCCCGCCGTAGCCGCCAAACAGCGTGCTTGCCAACCCTGGGTGTAAGGGCGGGGCTTCCAGTTTGTAGGACATTTTACCGGTAGTGCCGTCCTGCCATTGAAAATGGTCGGAATAGATCGACTGCGGCGCCCCGTAGAACGGATTGATCACCTCGTCGAACAACCCGGCGGAGAAGTTCACCAAGTGCAGGAAGGTGCGCTTGCCCAGCCGTGAATGAGGGTCGGGCGCGTCCGAGCGCATCAGCAACGCCGGGCTGTTGATGCCGCCGCCCGAGAGTACGTAATGTTTGGCCTTTACGCTGATCGTGCGTCCGGTAGGCGCCACACAACGCGCATCCATGGCCACGCATTCCAGGCTGCTGATCGTGTCGCCGCTGTATGTGAGGCGCTCGGCACGGGCCAGGTAGAGCAACTCGCCGCCTTTCTCCAGGGTGGCGGGGATGGTGGTCACCAGCATCGATTGCTTGGCGTTGACCGGGCAACCCATGCCGCAATAACCCAGGTTGAAGCAGCCGCGCACATTGCGCGGAATCACGTGCCAGCTGTAGCCGAGCTTTTCGCAGCCCTTGCGGATCACGTCGTTGTTGGCATTTGGCGGCAGGGCCCAGGGCGCAATGCCCAGGCGCTGTTCCATGGTCTCGAACCACGGCGCCATCTCGGCGCTGCTATGACCTTTCACCGCGTATTCGCTGGCCCAATGGGCGAGGGTGGCATCCGGGGTGCGGAAGCTGGAGGTCCAGTTGATCAGCGTGGTACCGCCTACTGCCCGGCCCTGCAGGATGGTAATTGCACCGTCCTTGCTCATGCGCCCGATCCCTTCCTGGTACAGGCTGGCATAGGCTTCATCTTCCAGCAGCTTGAAATCGCTGCTGGTCTTGAGCGGGCCTTCTTCGATCAGCAACACCTTGTAGCCCGCTGCGCTGAGGATTTCTGCGGTGGTGCCGCCACCGGCGCCGCTGCCGATGATGGCCACGTCGGCTTCCAGGGTCAGGTCGCTGTCGAGGGCGGCGCCATTGTGGGTTTTCCAGCCACGGGCCAGGCCGTCGCGGAACAGATCGGGTACGGGCATCAGGGTCGTCTCTTTATTATTGTGAGGGAGGCAGGTCAGATCTTCGGCGGGCCGGGGTAGCCGCAATGAGCCCAGGACTCGGGCCGCAAGTACCAGGCCATGATCACCAGCTTGAGCAGCGAGCCCTGGCCCATGCGCAGCAGGTTCAGGTAGCTGTTTTCCCAGCGCTGCAGGAAGTTGCGGATCTGCTCGCTGCCGGCGCTTTCCCAACTGCCCCAGATGCCGGTCAGCGGTCCTCGGGTAATGCCCATGCTCAACACATCGAACAACTGTTGGGTGAGCTTGAACATCTCCGGCGACAGGTGCTGCAGGCTGTAGTCGAGCTTTTTCAGGGTGTCTTCAATCCCGGCACTCACGGCCTGCGCGCTGGCCGCGCCTTCCAGCAGTACCGGGATTACCGCGCGCAGGAACGGCAAGTCACTGGCGCGCAACATCGCAAAGCCGCTGGCCGGCGTGCTGCTCGAGCAACCGCTGAGGCTGGCGCCCAGCCCGGCGGTGGCCAGGAAGGCACTGGCGCACAGGCCGATTTTCAAGACGCTGCGCCGCGACAGCGCAGGTGTTTCAGTCAGGCTGGGGTTCATTGTTTTTATTGTCCCGAAAGTGGCGGTTTCAGCGGATAAACAGCTTCTGGATCAATTTCTGAATGGATTTTCCATAGGGCGGATAGATCAACTTCGCCGCGTTCAGACGCTGCTTGATCAGCACGCCCTTGGCCTTGCTGAAAGTCAGGAAGCCTTCGTGACCGTGGTAGTGGCCCATGCCAGAAGGGCCGATGCCACCAAACGGCAGGTCGTCCTGTGCTACCTGCAACAGGGTGTCGTTCAGGCACACGCCGCCGGAGTGGGTCTCGTGGAGCACACGGTTCTGTTCGCGCTTGTTGTAGCCGAAGTAATACAGGGCCAGTGGACGCGGGCGCTGGTTGATGTAGGCAAAGGCCTGATCAATGCCGCGATAGGGCACGATCGGTAATAGCGGACCGAAGATCTCGTCCTGCATCACCGTCATGTCGTCGCTGACATTCAGCAACAGGCTGTGGGCCATGCGTCGGGCCTGGTCCTGGTCGTACAGCGCAATCAGGGTGGCGCCTTTGTCGGTGGCGTCCTTTACGTAAGCATTAAGCCTGGCCAGTTGCCGCTCGTTGATGATGGCGGTGTAGTCCGGGTTGTCGGCCAGGGTCGGATAGAACCCACGAATCGCATGGGAGTAAGCCTCGACGAAGCCTTCCACACGATCTTCCGGCACCAGCACATAGTCGGGTGCCACGCAGGTTTGTCCGGCATTCAACGCCTTGCCGAAGGCGATACGCTCGGCGGCATCCTTGAGCGGCACATCGGCGGAGACGATAGCTGGCGATTTGCCGCCCAGCTCCAGGGTGACCGGCGTGAGGTGTTCGGCGGCCGCACGCATCACGTGCTTGCCGATGCTGGTAGCGCCGGTGAACAGCAAATGATCGAAACGCAACCTGGAAAACGCCATGCCGACTTCGGCTTCGCCGAGCACCACGCACACCAGGTCCTCGGGGAAGATTTTCGCCAGCAATGCCTTGAGCAATTCACCGGTGGCCGGCGTGGATTCGCTGAGTTTGAGCATGACCCGGTTACCGGCGGCCAAAGCCCCGACCAGCGGGCCGATGGCCAGGTACAACGGGTAGTTCCACGGCACGATGACGCCGACCACACCCAGCGGCTGGTAGATGACTTTGGCCGACGCAGGCTGAAAGGCAATGCCTACAGCGCGGCGGGAAGGTTTCATCCAGGCTTTGAGGTGTTTGCTGGCGTAGTGAATGCCATGCAGGCTGGGCATCAGTTCGGCGAACAAGGTTTCGTCCGCGCTGCGATGGCTGAAGTCCTGGCTGATCGCGTCGATCAGCGCCTGGCGTTGATCGCTGAGCACATCGCGCAGGGCCTTGAGCCATTGCTGGCGTTGCGCGGCCGGTGGCATCGGGTTGGCGGCGTAGGCGCGACGTTGCGCTTCGAACAGGTCTTGGAGGTGATCCAGTGCCTGGGATTCTTGCAGGTAGGCAACGTTGGCAGACATGGCGCGGTCCCGGTTGTTATAGGTCTGCCTGGATTTTTAGAGTCATTGCTCTAAATTGTCAAATAACATTGCAGTAACATCCGGATTTAACCTGACCGGCATAGGCCGTAAGATGCCCCATCCCGTGTTTGGAAGCTGATCCCCTATGGCACCCCGAGTAAAGACCAGCGAGCGCATTGTGCAAACCAGCCTGGAGCTTTTTAACCAGCAGGGTGAGCGCAGTGTCAGCACCAACCATATCGCCGCGCATATGGAAATTTCCCCGGGCAACCTGTACTACCACTTCCCCAACAAGCAGGCGATCATCGCCGTGCTGTTCCGTGAATACGAAGCCTTGGTGGACAGTTTCCTGCGCCCGCCCCAAGGGCGCGCGATGAGGGTGGAAGACAAGCGCTTCTACCTGCAGGCCGTACTCGCCGGCATGTGGCGCTACCGCTTCCTGCACCGCGACCTCGAACATTTATTGGAAAGCGATCCGGAGCTGGCCACCGGCTACCGCCGGTTTTCCCAGCGCTGCCTGATCCAGGGCGGGGCGATCTACCAGGGCTTTGTCGACGCCGGCATTCTCACCATGGATCCGGTGCAAACCGAAGCCCTCACCCTCAATGCCTGGATTATCCTCACCTCCTGGGTGCGTTTCCTGTGTACCACCAATGAAAACTCCACCCATTTGAGCGCCGAGGCGATCAAGCGCGGGGTGTATCAGGTGCTGGTGCTGGAGGCGGGTTTTGTCACGCCCCAGGCCAAAGACGCGGTGGATGCGTTGTTCAAAGAGTTTTACGTGCCGTTGAACCAGGCACTGGAAGAAGTGAAGTAGGACCTTTCCCCTTTGTATTCACAGGAGTCAGTCATGCCGCTTGCCCAACTGATCAGCCCCCAGCAACTGGCCGAGCGCCAGACGTCGGCAGGGCGGGTGATCCTGGATTGTCGCTTTGCTCTGGAAGACCCGGACTACGGGCGGTGCAGCTATGCCGAAGGGCATATCGAAGGGGCGCACTATGCCGACCTGGAGCGCCACCTCAGCGGACCGGTGATCAAGGGTGTGACCGGTCGCCACCCGCTGCCTGCGGCGCAGGCATTCATCGAGCAATTGCAGGCGTGGGGTATCAGCGTTGATACCGATGTGGTGCTGTATGACGATGGGCCAGGGGCCTATGCGGCTCGGGCATGGTGGTTGCTGGCCTGGCTCGGCAAGCGCGATGGCGTGTTTATCCTGGACGGCGGTCTCAAGGCCTGGCATGCGGCGGGCTTCCCATTGAGCCTGGATGCGCCGGTGGTCGAGCCCGGCACGTTTGCCGGTACGCCGGATAATCGGCTGCTGCTGGATGCCGAGCAGTTGCAAAAACGCCTGGGCGAACCGGACATGACCTTGATCGATGCCCGCGCCCAGGCACGCTTTCGCGGCGAAGTGGAGCCCATCGACCCGATTGCCGGGCATATTCCTGGCGCGCAGTGCGCGGCGTTCAGTGAAAACCTGGGCAGCGATGGTCGTTTCTTGCCGGCCGAACAACTCAAGCAACGCTTTGCCGCACAATTGCAGGGGCGTCCGGCGCAAGAATTGGTTGCGTATTGCGGTTCCGGGGTGACGGCGTGCCATAACCTGTTTGCGCTGAGTTTGGCGGGGTATCCGCTGGGCAGGTTATATGCGGGGTCGTGGAGTGAGTGGATTACGGATCCCAAGCGGGAAGTGGCAACAGGCGACTGAGCAATCAGCCTGTGAACTCAATCAAAATGTGGGAGGGGGCTTGCCCCCGATAGCAGTGTGTCAGTCAGTACATCTGTTGCTGATCCACCGCCATCGGGGGCAAGCCCCCTCCCACATGTTTAACCGTGTTGTGCCAGTAACCACTGGGGGATGCGGCGTTCCAGGTAATAGGCGGGACGCTTCAGCGAACCCTCTACAAATCCCACATGCCCACCCTTGGCCAACAGCTCAAACTCCGTACAGTCTGATAGCTCACTGGCTTCGGGCAGGCTGTGGGCAAACACAAACGGATCATCGGCCGCCTGGATGATCAGAGTCGGCGTGCGGATACCACCCAGGTAATACCGGCTCGAGGCCTGGCGATAGTAGTCTTCGGCGCTTAAGTAACCATGCAGCGGCGCAGTTACACGCCCGTCGAAATCCCAGAACGTGCGCATTTTCTCCAGCGAACCCAGCGCCTCCAGGGTGTTCAACCCGTCTTGCCGGCCGTCCTGCAGAAACTGGCGTTGCTTGATGCGGATATACGCCAGCATCTCGCGCATGAAGTGCTTCTGGTAGATCCGCGAAAACCCCAGCCCGATGCGGTCCGCGCATTGGTCCAGGCGAAACGGCACCGACACCGCCGCCGCGCCTTGCAGCCCCGAAGCCTCGCCGGTTTCGCCCATGTGCTTGAGCAACACATTGCCGCCCAGGGAATAACCCACCGCATACAGGGGCGCCAAAGGTCGCTTGGCGCGTAGATGAGCGATTGCCGCCGCCAGGTCTTCACTGGCACCGGAGTGATAGCTGCGAGCCAACAGGTTCGGCTCGCCGGAGCAGCCGCGCCAGTTCAGGGCGGCACTGGCCCAGCCCTGGGCGGCGAGGACTTTTTGCAAGCCGGCCACGTAGGGCGAATTGGACGAGCCGGTCAGCCCGTGCAATACCAGCACCAACGGTGCATGCAGGTCATGGGGCCCATGCCAGTCGAGGTCGAGAAAGTCGCCGTCTTCCAGCCACAGGCGTTCGCGTTGGCGCTCGATATGGGTGGTCGGGCGCCACAGCGGCCCCCACAGTGTCTGCAGGTGGGGGTTGCCGAGGCCGAAGGCGGGTTTGAAGCGGTCCACAGAGGGAGTCATGAAATACTCGCTGCCGGACGAGCTTGGCATGACTCCCGTAGGAGCGAGCTTGCTCGCGAAAAACGTTAACGATGACGCAGCGCTATCAGGCAGCCCGTGTCGCCTGCTCAACCCGCGCGAGCACGCTCGTTCCTACAGGGCACGGTGCCACAACGCGTAATACACCCGCCCTGACTTCTGCTCCCGGTGCAGGCGCCAGCTGCCCGGCAAGCCGAGCGTCGACGGCGCGGTCTCGCTCTCAGTGTAGATCCACGCATCCGGCGCCAGCCACTGGCGTTCTTCCAGCAACGCACACACAGTCGGCAGCAGGTTCTGGTTGAACGGCGGGTCGAGGAACACCACGTCGTATTCGCTGGCTGCCTGGGTTTCCAGGTAGCGCAAGGCGTCGGCGGTCTGGACCTGGCCGTTGGTGCAGCGCAAGGTGCCCAAGTGTTCCTTGAGGCTGGATACCGCCACATTGCTCGCATCCAGCGCCTGTGCCTGGGCTGCGCCACGGGACAGCGCCTCCAGGAACAACGCGCCACTGCCGGCAAACGGGTCGAGTACCTTGGCGCCGCCGATGTACGGCGCCAGCCAGTTGAACAAGGTTTCGCGCACGCGATCCGGCGTCGGGCGCAGACCCACGACATCGGGGAAGCTCAGCTTGCGGCTGCCCCATTCACCGCCAATGATGCGCAGTTGGCCCACACCGTTATGCACGTTGTGGACAGGTTTTTTCGGGCGAGATGAACTGGCCATTAATGCTCCGGAACCCCGAGCGGCTGCTCGGCGGGTTTATCAGTGGGGGGCGGTAGTGGCTTTTGCGCAATCGTCGGGCCGGCGGTCACGATGACCATCTTGTCGGCGCTCAAGTGTTTGTTCATTGCAGCCTTGACCTGCTCTACGGTCAGGGCCTGGGATTGTTTCATGAAATCTTCCAGATAGCTCAGTGGCAGGTTATAGAAACCCATGGCACCGAGCTGACCGACGATATCGGCGTTGCTGGCGGTGGACAGCGGAAAGCTGCCGGCCAGCTCGCGCTTGGCGTCATCCAGCTCTTTCTGGGTGGGGCCGGTCTTGAGGTAGTCCGCCACCACGTCTTCAACCAGGCGCAAGGTGCCGCCGCTCATTTCGGCGCGGGTCTGCAGGTTGATCATGAACGGGCCGCGCACCTGCATCGGCGAAAAACCGGAGTACACGCCGTAGGTCAGGCCGCGTTTTTCGCGCACTTCGCTCATCAGGCGGGTACCGAAGCCACCGCCGCCGAGAATCTGGTTGCCGAGGGACAAGGCCGCGTAATCCGGGTCGGCACGATCGATACCCAGCTGGGCGAACAGCAGGTGGGTCTGCTTGGAGGGAAACTCGATACGGCTCAGGCCGGCCTTTGGCTCCGTCGGTTGGGCAATCTTCGCCAGCGCCGGGCCCTTGGGCAACGCGGCAGACACCTTGGCGGTCATGGCTTCGGCTTCGGCACGGCTCAGGTCGCCGACCACCGCGATCACCGCATTGCCCGCCGCGTAGGCCTTGGCGTGAAAGGCCTGCATCTGTTGCACGGTAATCGCCGGAACGCTTTCAGGCGTGCCTTCGCTCGGGTGGGCATACGGGTGGTCGCCGTACAGGCGCTTGAACAGCTCGATGCTCGCCAGCTTGGCGGGGTTCTGTTTCTGGTATTCGAAGCCGGCCAGGATCTGGTTCTTGATGCGTGCCAGAGAGTCAGCCGGAAACGTCGGCTTGCCGATCACGTCATCGAACAGCGCCAGTGCGGCCTCGCGCTTGTCGCTGTCGCTCAGGCTGCGCAGGGACACCAGCGCCATGTCGCGGTAGGCGCCATTGCCAAAATCGGCGCCCAGGCCCTCAAAGCCGCTGGCGATCTGGCTGACATCCTTGCCCGGCACGCCTTCGTTGAGCATGGCATTGGTCATCAAGGCCAGTCCCGGCACGTTGCCGTCCTGGCTGCTGCCGGCGGCGAACAGGATGCGCACGTCGAACATCGGCAACTCGTGGGCCTCGACGAACAGCACCTTGGCGCCTTCGGCGGTGGTCCAGGTCTGCACATCGAGCTTGCGGTTGGTCGGCGCTTTACCGTCCAGCTCAGCCAGCGATTGCAGCTTGCTGGCCGATTGAGCCTTGTCCAGCGCCGGGCTGGCGAAGGACTCGTTCGGGCGCAGGAAATACACGGCACTGGCCGCGATCAGGGTAACGGCGATCAGACCGGGCAGAATCAGGCGGCTGCTTTTGCGATCACTCATGAGCGGTCTCCTCAGGCAGAACATGGGCGACGCTCAGACGTTCGCGGGTGAAATAGGTGCGCGCCGCCTTCTGGATATCTTCCGGGGTCACGCTTTGCAGGTCGGCAAGCTCGGTGTCCATCAGCTTCCAGGACAGGCCGACGGTCTCCAGCGAGCCGATGGCCGTGGCCTGGCTGGTGATGGAGTCGCGCTGGTAGACCACGCCGGCAATCACCTGGGCGCGGATGCGCTCGAGTTCTTCGGCGGTGGGCGGCTTGGCCTTGAGCTCTTCCAGCAGGCGCCACAGGCCGGCTTCGGCCTGGGCGACGGTCTTTTTCTTCTGCTGGTTAGGCGTGGCGCTCAACATGAACAGGGTATCGCCGCGGGTGTAGGCGTCGTAATTGGTGGAGGCGGCGGAGACCAGTTCTTCACCGCGCTCCAACTGCTCGGAAATCCGCGCGCTGTAGCCGCCGTCGAGCAGGGCCGAGATCAGACGCAGGGCTTGTACCGAGCGCTTGTCTTCGGCAGTCGCCAGGCCCGGCACGTTGAAACCGAGCATGACGCTGGGCAACTGGGTTTGCACGTGCAGGGTCAGCAGGCGCTCGCCGGGCTCGGCCAGCTCCATCGGAATCTTGGCGGGCGGGACGTCGCGCCTGGGGATCGGGCCGAAGTAGCGCTGGGCCAGGGTTTTCACCTCGTCCGGCGTGACATCGCCGACCACCACCAGGGTCGCGTTGTTCGGCACATACCAGGCCTGGTACCAGTGGCGCAGTTCCTCGACCTTCATGCGTTCCAGGTCGGCCATCCAGCCGATGGTTGGCGTGTGATAGCCGCTGGCCGGGAAGGCCATGGCCTTGAAACGTTCAAAGGCCTTGGACATCGGGTTGTCGTCGGTGCGCAGTCGGCGCTCTTCCTTGATGACCTCGATTTCGCGGCTGAACTCATCGGCCGGCAGGCGCAGGCTGGCCATGCGGTCGGCTTCCAGCTCGAAGGCCACGCCCAGGCGGTCGCGGGCCAGCACCTGATAGTAGGCGGTGTAGTCGTCACTGGTAAACGCGTTTTCTTCGGCGCCCAGGTCGCGCAGGATCAGCGAGGCTTCGCCGGGGCCGACCTTGGCGCTGCCCTTGAACATCATGTGTTCCAGTGCGTGGGATAAACCGGTCTGGCCCGGGGTTTCGTAGCTCGAGCCCACCTTGTACCAGACCTGGGAAACCACCACCGGCGCACGATGGTCTTCGCGCACGACGACCTTGAGGCCGTTGTCGAGGGTGAATTCGTGGGTGGGTTGTGGGTCGGCAGCCAAAGCTGAAAGGGGCAGACAAACTGTGCTGAGCAGCAGGCCTGCGGCGCGGCGGGCTAGAGCATTCATTCGTTTTTTAACCTGTTGGACTGCCCGCTTGGTCTTAGCGTCGGCGGGCGAGGAGGTGCTAGGATACCGATCCGACTTAGGGGCGGCCACTACGGCTGTCTTGTTGAGGCCCTATTTTGGCCTTCAAAATGTTGCGCATGAACGAGCTGGCTAAAAAACAGTCTGTTACGCATCGAATTTTATTTACCGAAGCGCCGCTTGGCGCGTCGCTACCTTGAGATAGCCGTCTCCATGTTTGGTTCCAACGACGACAAGAAGACCCCAGCTGCGGCTGGCGAGAAAAAAGGCCTGTTCGGATGGCTGCGCAAAAAGCCGCAGGAAACCGTCGTCGAACAGCCGCAGGTTCAATCTGAACCGATTCCAGAGCCTATAGTAGAAGCCGAGCCGGCTGCCGAAGCGCCGGCACCGGTGGTGCTGCCTATTGCGGAGCCGGTGTTGCAGCCGGTAGTCGAGGCAGAACCTGCGCCTGAACCTGAACCCGAGCACAAACCGTGGCTGGAGCTGCCGGTAGCCGAAGAGCCGGTGGCACTGGTCGAGGATGTGCAGGCTGAACACGTGACGCCGCCCATTCCTGTCGCGCCACCGGCAGCGGTCGTTGTCGAGGCGCCCCCTGCAGTCGAAATCCCTGCCGAAGTGCCTGCTGTGGTTGCCATGCCTGCGGTCATCGAAGAGCCCGCCGTACCCGCCGAAACCAGCAAGGCCGGCTTCTTCACCCGTCTCAAGCAAGGCCTGAGCAAAACCAGCGCCAGTATCGGCGAAGGCATGGCCAGCCTGTTTCTCGGCAAAAAGACCATCGATGACGAATTGCTGGAAGACATCGAAACCCGCCTGCTTACCGCCGACGTGGGCGTCGAAGCCACCGCCGTGATCATCCAGAGCCTGACCCAGAAAGTCGCGCGCAAGCAATTGACCGACGCGGACGCGCTGTACAAGTCCTTGCAGGCCGAGCTGGCCGCCATGCTCAAACCCGTTGAAGCGCCGCTGGTGATCACCCCGAAGAAACCTTTCGTGATCCTGGTCGTGGGCGTCAACGGCGCCGGCAAGACCACTACCATCGGCAAGCTGGCCAAGAAGCTGCAGGGTGAGGGCAAGAAAGTCATGCTCGCCGCCGGCGACACCTTCCGTGCCGCTGCCGTTGAGCAACTGCAAGTGTGGGGCGAGCGCAACAAGATCCCGGTGATCGCCCAGCACACCGGTGCCGACTCCGCTTCGGTGATCTTCGATGCCGTGCAGGCCGCCAAGGCCCGTAACATCGATGTGTTGATCGCCGACACCGCCGGTCGCCTGCACACCAAAGACAACCTGATGGAAGAGCTGAAGAAAGTTCGCCGCGTGATCGGCAAGCTCGACGCCGATGCCCCGCATGAAGTGCTACTGGTGCTGGACGCCGGTACTGGGCAGAACGCCATCAGCCAGGCCAAGCAATTCAACCAGACGGTGCAACTGACCGGCCTGGCCTTGACCAAGCTCGACGGCACGGCCAAGGGCGGGGTGATTTTCGCCCTGGCCAAACAGTTCGGGTTGCCGATTCGTTACATTGGCGTCGGTGAAGGCATCGACGACCTGCGCACCTTTGAAGCCGAACCCTTTGTACAGGCACTGTTTGCCGAGCGGGAGCGTTCATGATTCGATTCGAACAGGTCGGTAAACGCTACGCCAACGGGCATGTGGGCTTGCATGAGCTGAGCTTTCGAGTACGGCGGGGCGAGTTTTTGTTTGTCACCGGTCACTCCGGCGCCGGTAAGAGCACCTTGTTGCGCCTGCTGCTGGCCATGGAGCGTCCGACCACCGGCAAGCTGCTGCTGGCGGGCCAGGACCTGGCCACCATCAGTAATGCGCAGATCCCGTTCCTGCGCCGTCAGATCGGCGTGGTGTTTCAGAACCACCAGTTGCTGTTCGATCGCACGGTGTTCAACAACGTCGCCTTGCCCCTGCAGATTCTCGGGCTGTCCAAGGCCGAGATCGTCAAGCGGGTGGATTCGGCCCTGGAACGCGTGGCGTTGTCGGACAAGACCGACCTCTACCCCGGCGACCTGTCCACCGGCCAGCAACAGCGCGTCGGTATCGCCCGCGCCATCGTCCACCGCCCGGCGTTGCTGCTGGCGGACGAACCCACCGGTAACCTTGACCCACGCCTGGCGGCCGAGATCATGGGGGTGTTCGAAGACATCAACCGCCTGGGTACCAGCGTATTGATCGCCAGTCACGACCTGGCCCTGATCGCCCGCATGCGCCATCGCATGCTGACCCTGCAACGTGGTCGCCTGATCGGTGACGGGGAGGCCGGCGTATGAGTGCAACACGCAGTCCAAAAGTGTCCGAACGCGTGGCGCCGAAACCGGCCGACCCGCAACCGAACAAGAAAAAACGCGACGATGACGACGGCCCGGACTTCGGCACCCTGTTGCGTGCCTGGATCGAAAGCCATCGCGCCAGCCTGCTCGACAGTCTGCGCCGCCTGGGCAAGCAGCCGATCGGCAGCTTTTTCACCTGCCTGGTGATGGCCGTGGCCCTGAGCCTGCCGATGGGCTTGTCGTTGCTGCTCAATAATGTGGAACGCCTGGGCGGTTCCTGGCAGCGCGCGGCGCAGATTTCGCTGTACTTGAACCTGGATGCCAGCACCCAGCAAGGCGAAGCGCTGCGCGACGATATCAAGAACATGCCGGGCGTGGCGGAGGCCGAATACATCAGCCGCGACCAGGCCCTTGAGGAGTTCCAGCAACAATCCGGCCTGGGCGAGGCGCTCAAGGAGCTGCCGCAGAACCCGTTGCCGGGCGTGGTGCTGGTGACGCCGAATGAGGTGGACAAGCCGGCCCTGGAAGCCCTGCGACAAAAACTCGCAGAGATGCCCAAGGTACAACAGGCGCAACTTGATCTAGTCTGGGTAGAGCGCCTGGCCGCGATCCTCAAGCTGGGCGACCGCTTCGTGTTCGGTTTGACGGTGTTGTTGGTGTCTGCATTACTTTTGGTGATAGGTAATACCATTCGTCTTCATATTGAAAACCGTCGCACCGAGATAGAAGTGATTAAACTGGTCGGCGGCACGGACAGCTATGTGCGTCGTCCTTTTCTGTACATGGGCGCGCTTTATGGCTTGGGTGCCGGGGTTTTGTCCTGGGGCGTGCTGGCTTTTGGACTGGACTGGCTGAACGATGCGGTTATCGGGCTGGCCGGCTTGTACGGCAGCGATTTTGCCCTGGCTGGCGTGCCGGTAGCTGACGGCCTGAGCCTCTTGCTTGGCGCGGTATTGTTGGGGTATATCGGTGCGTGGATTGCGGTCGCACGGCATTTACGTGAGCTGGCGCCGAAGTAGTTAATGTCAGGGTAATGTAGTTTCGTTTGTATTGACCGTGTCAGCAGTTTAGGGAACTTGTCCTACGGTTCCCCGGTCAATTTTCGCAGTGCTGAACTGCACGAGTTATGTGAGTCGGAGGTTTTTTCGTATGACCACTTCTTTGCAACCTGCTTATGCCCTGGTCCCGGGTGCGAACCTGGAAGCCTATGTGCACACGGTCAACAGCATTCCATTGCTGACGCCCGAGCAGGAGCGTGAACTGGCCGAGAGTCTCTACTATGAGCAGGATTTGGGGGCGGCTCGGCAGATGGTGCTCGCCCACCTGCGTTTTGTCGTACATATCGCCCGTAGCTATAGCGGCTACGGTCTGGCCCAGGCTGACCTGATTCAGGAAGGTAACGTCGGCCTGATGAAAGCTGTAAAGCGTTTCAACCCTGAAATGGGTGTGCGCCTGGTGTCGTTCGCCGTGCACTGGATCAAGGCGGAAATCCACGAGTTCATCCTGCGCAACTGGCGCATTGTGAAAGTCGCGACCACCAAGGCCCAGCGCAAGCTGTTCTTCAACCTGCGCAGCCAGAAGAAACGCCTGGCGTGGCTGAACAACGAGGAGGTCCACCGCGTGGCCGAAAGCCTCGGCGTGGAGCCTCGTGAAGTGCGCGAGATGGAAAGCCGTCTGACCGGCCATGACATGGCCTTCGACCCGGCTGCCGAGGCAGACGACGACAGCGCCTTCCAATCGCCGGCCAACTACCTGGAAGACCACCGGTATGACCCGGCGCGTCAACTGGAAGATGCCGACTGGAGCGACAACTCCAATCACAACCTGCACGAAGCGCTGGAAGTACTGGACGACCGCAGCCGTGACATCCTCTACCAGCGCTGGCTGGCGGAAGAAAAAGCCACGCTGCACGACCTGGCGCAGAAGTACAACGTGTCGGCCGAGCGGATTCGTCAGCTTGAGAAAAGCGCGATGAACAAGCTGAAGCTGTCGATCGCTGCCTAAAGCTACTGGCAGCACTGGGTAAAAAATGTGGGAGGGGCTTGCCCCCGATTGCAGAGTTTCAGTCGACATCAAAGTGACTGATCCACCGCTATCGGGGGCAAGCCCCCTCCCACAGTTGTTTTGTATTGTGTCAGTCGGACCAGGGGGTCTTGCGGGAGTTGTTCAGCTCAAGCAGGTAGCCATCGCCACCGAGTTGACTCATCTGCTGGCGAATCCACGCCGCCCGCCGCGCCACATAGGCGGTCGGATGGCTGGCACTCCACACTCGCGGGTTCGGCAATACGGCAGCCAGATAGCTGGCTTGCTGGCGGGAGAGGGATCTGGCACTCACCCCGAAATGATGCCGCGCCGCCGCTTCTGCGCCAAACACGCCCTCATCCCACTCCACGCTATTGAGATACACCTCAAGAATGCGCTGCTTGGGCCATAGCACCTCGATCAGCCCGGTAAACCACGCCTCCAGGCCCTTGCGCAGATAACTGCGGCCGGCCCACAGGAACAGGTTCTTCGACACCTGCTGGCTCAACGTGCTGGCGCCGCGGATCGAACCGCCGCGTTCGTTGTGCTGGATCGCTGCCTGGATGGCGCCAAAATCAAAGCCCCAATGCTGTGGGAAACGCTGGTCTTCACCGGCCATCACCGCCACTTTGAGGTCATCGGAGATCTCGTCCCACGGCACCCAGCTGCGCTGCAGGTCAATAGGCTCGCCGTCGATCCAGGATTCGACCTTGCGTTCCACCATAAGCGCGGTGAACGGCGGCGGTACGACGCGAAACAGCAGCACCAGCAGCACACTGCCGATGGCGAACCATTTCAGGACGTTGAGAAAGCGTTTGAAGAGGACACGCAGCATAGAGATGGCTTGGCCGAACCCGTTGAGCGGGCCATTATACAGACCCTGCCCGATGAGTCTGACTGGAGTTCCTCATGCTGCGTAGCTTTCTGATGCTGGCTGCTTTTTTCGGCTTCACCGGTGTCGCCCTCGGCGCCTTCGCCGCCCACGGCCTGAAGAACCGCCTGAGCGCCGATTACCTGGCGATCTTCCACACAGGGGTGACGTATCAACTGGTGCACGCCCTGGCGTTGTTTGGCGTGGCCCTGCTGGCCGCGCATATTCCAGGGCGACTGGTCACCTGGGCGGGTGTTTCGTTTGTCGTCGGTATTCTGCTGTTCTCCGGCAGCCTGTATGTGTTGACGATGACCGGGATCAGCAAGCTGGGCATCATCACGCCATTTGGCGGCCTGGCGTTCCTGCTCGGCTGGTTCTTCCTGGGCTTGACGGCGTGGCGTCTGCAGCTTTGACCGCTTGACGCCTGGAGCTGACCTTCAGGCCCCAATCGCGTTAGAATGCCGGCCCCTAAAAACGATGGCGGCCCGTGGCATGCGCATTCAGTTGAACGGCGAACCCCTTGAACTGCCCGACGGTGAAACCGTTGCGGCCCTGCTGGCCCGCCTGGATTTGACCGGGCGTCGTGTCGCAGTGGAGCTCAATCTGGATATCGTCCCGCGCAGTCAGCACGAAAGCACCGCGCTCAGCGACGGTGACCAGGTCGAAGTGGTCCACGCCATCGGCGGCGGCTAGTCGCCCCGGCTGTAACGCATTCTGCAGAACCTCACCCCATTACGAGGATTTCCCATGAGCATCGTTCGTAGCGACAAGCCCTTCGTCCTGGCCGGTCGTACCTACCAGTCCCGTCTGCTGGTGGGCACCGGCAAGTACCGCGACATGGAAGAAACCCGCCTGGCCATCGAAGCCTCGGGCGCCGAAATCGTTACCTTCGCCGTACGTCGCACCAACCTCGGCCAGATCGCGGGCGAGCCGAACCTGCTTGAAGTCTTGTCGCCGGACCGCTACACCTTCCTGCCGAACACTGCCGGTTGCTACGACGCCATCGAAGCCGTGCGCACCTGCCGCCTGGCCCGTGAGCTGCTCGACGGCCATAACCTGGTGAAGCTGGAAGTGCTGGCCGACCAGAAAACCCTGTTCCCCAACGTGATCGAAACCCTCAAGGCCGCCGAAACCCTGGTCAAGGAAGGCTTTGACGTGATGGTCTACACCAGCGATGACCCGATCATTGCGCGCCAACTGGCGGAAATCGGCTGCATCGCGGTGATGCCGCTGGCCGGCCTGATAGGCTCCGGCCTGGGTATCTGCAATCCGTACAACCTGCAGATCATCCTTGAAGAAGCCAAGATCCCGGTGCTGGTGGATGCGGGCGTGGGTACTGCCTCCGACGCCACCATCGCCATGGAACTGGGCTGCGACGCGGTGCTGATGAACTCCGCTATCGCCCATGCCCAGCAACCAGTCATGATGGCCCAGGCCATGCAACATGCAATCGTCGCGGGCCGCCTGGCTTACCTTGCCGGGCGCATGCCGAAAAAACTCTATGCCAGCGCCTCTTCGCCGCTGGATGGTCTGATCAAGTAAGAGCTATTGATGACTGAATCAAACGAAACGCCGAACACCCTGGAAGCAGGCGACGAGTCCAAGCACCGCCGCATCAAGAGCTTCGTGATGCGCGCCGGTCGCATGACCGAAGGCCAGCAAAAGGGCCTGGAGCAGGGCACACCGCTGTTCGTATTGCCCCTGGCCGACGCGCCGGTGGATTACGACCAGGTGTTCGGCCGTTCGGCCCCGCGCTCCCTGGAAATCGGCTTCGGCATGGGCCATTCCCTGCTGGAAATGGCTGCGGCCGCGCCGGAACAGGATTTCATCGGTGTGGAAGTGCACCGTCCAGGCGTCGGCGCGTTGCTGAACGGCGTGCTGACCCAGGGCCTGACCAATCTTCGGGTCTACGACTGCGATGCGATTGAAGTGCTCAACCGTTGCATCGCCGACAACAGCCTGGACCGGCTGATGCTGTTTTTCCCCGACCCATGGCACAAGGCGCGTCACCACAAACGCCGCATCGTCCAGGCGTCCTTCGCGGAACTGGTGCGCAGCAAGCTGAAAGTGGGCGGCATCCTGCACATGGCCACCGACTGGGAACCGTACGCCGAATACATGCTGGAAGTGATGAACGTCGCCCCGGGCTACCGCAACCTGGCCGAAGACGGCAAATGCGTGCCACGCCCGGCGGAGCGGCCGATCACCAAGTTCGAACGCCGTGGCGAGCGGTTGGGGCACGGGGTGTGGGATTTGAAGTTCGAGAAGCTGGCGTAATTCGCCCCTGACTTGAAATGCAATCAAATGTGGGAGGGGGCTTGCCCCCGATAGCGGAGTGTCAGTCGACATCTAAGTGACTGATCCACCGCAATCGGGGGCAAGCCCCCTCCCACATTTGGTTTTGTGTTGGGTTCGGGATCAGCGGCGGTCTGCGACTACGCCGATCAACACCAGCACCACCACCAATACCGGCGCCAGGCTGTAGTTATTGAACTGGCTCAGCCCCCGCACAATCCACGGCGTGGCATAGATCAGCGCCGCACCGCTGCCGATCAGGCACAGCAGGGCCATCAAGGGGACGCGCAAGGCGCCGGCGATACTGCCCAGGCGGGCTTCGACCCAGCCCTTGATATCGGCGCCGAACAGCACCAGCAGACAGCCGACCAGGGCCAGGGAGATTTCCGACAGGTTGCTACGGCTCCAGCGGGACACGGTGGCGAGCAGGTCGAGTACCAGATCCATTCGATTTCCTTAAAAAGCGTCAGCTCAAAAACGTCTGCAACAGGTCATTGAGAAAGAGTTGCCCGCGGTCGGTCGCCGCCAGGCGTGACGGTTCGACCCGCATTAAGCCACTTTGTTCGGCCTCGCGGCGGCCTTCGTCGAGGCTCGCCAGGTCAAGCCCGGTGCGCTCGGCGTAGAGCTTGGCATCGACCCCTTCGGTGAGGCGCAGGGCGTTCATCAGGAATTCGAACGGCAGCTCTTCGTTGGTCAGCTCTTTGGCCCCGGCCTGGAAGCTTTTGGCCGGGTTGAGGTAGTCCTTCGGTGCGCGGGTTTTCCAGGTGCGTACGATGCGTCCGTCGGGGTGGCTGAGCTTGCCGTGGGCGCCGGCGCCAATGCCGATGAAGTCGCCAAAGCTCCAGTAATTGAGGTTATGTCGCGCCGCGCGACCCGGTTGGGCGTAGGCCGACACTTCGTATTGTGCGTAAGCGTGTTCGGCGAGCAGCGCCTGGCCGGCTTCCTGGATATCCCACAGCGTATCGTCTTCGGGCAGCGCGGGTGGCTGGTTCCAGAACACGGTATTGGGTTCCAGGGTCAGCTGGTACCAGGACAGGTGTGTGGGCTTGAGCGCGATGGCTTGGCGCAGGTCGCTCAACGCATCGTCCAGGGATTGGTTGGGCAAACCGTGCATCAGGTCCAGATTGAAGTTATCGAACCCGGCCTTGCGTGCCATATCCGCTGCACGTACGGCTTCGTCGCCATTATGAATGCGACCCAGCGCCTCGAGTTTTTCCTGCTGGAAGCTCTGGATGCCGATGGACAGGCGATTGATCCCCAGCTTGCGGTACGCCACGAACTTCTCTTGCTCGAAAGTCCCGGGGTTGGCTTCCAGGGTGATCTCGATATCGCCGGCAAACGGGATGCGTGCCTCCACACCCTCAAGCAGGCGGCCCAACGCAACGGCGCTGAAGAGGCTCGGCGTACCGCCACCAAAGAAGATCGAACTCAACTCGCGGCCGTAGACCGCGTGCAGGTCCTGATCGAGATCGGCCAGCAATGCGTCCACATACTCTTCTTCCGGCAGCACTGTGCTGGCGGTGTGGGAGTTGAAGTCGCAATACGGGCATTTGCGCACGCACCATGGAATGTGGATGTACAACGCCAGCGGAGGCAGCACAGGCAAGGCTGCCCGAGGTGTTTGCGCGCCGCCGTGGATCAGCGGCAGCGCCGGGGTGTCGTGGGTCATTTCAAACCCAGGCGCTGGCGCAGCAACGCCATCGCGCGGGCGCGGTGGCTGATCTGGTTCTTGTCGGCCGGGCTCAGTTCGGCGCTGGAGACATTGCGCTCGGGCACCCAGAACAGCGGGTCATAGCCAAAGCCATGCTCACCGCTGGCCGCATGCAGGATGCGACCGTGCCACAAGCCTTCGCACAGGATCGGCAACGGGTCATCGGCGTGTCGCACCAGGGCCAGCACGCAGACAAACTGTGCACCACGTTCTGCGTCGGGCACGTCCTTGAGAGCGTCCAGCAACTTGGCGTTATTGGCTGCGTCGCCTTTGCCGTCGGCGTAGCGGGCCGAGTAGATCCCAGGTGCGCCGCCAAGAAAATCCACCGCCAGGCCCGAGTCATCCGCCAGGGCCGGCAGGCCGGAGATACGCGCTGCGTTGCGTGCCTTGAGGATCGCGTTTTCAACGAACGACAGGCCGGTTTCTTCCGGTTCGACCTGGCTGAACTCGCCAATCGAACGCAGTTGCACGGACTCACCGAGCATGGCCTGCAATTCCTTGAGTTTGCCGGCGTTATGGCTGGCCAGTACGAGTTGGGTAAGGTTCATCATTCGGCCGGAAACAGTTCCTGGTTGAATTGGAAGCCGTGGGCTTTGCCACCGGTTTCAACGTTGATGGTAAACGTCTTGTATTCCCGCTGGGTCACCGAGTAGGGCGCCAGGTAGCTGATGCCGCCTTTCTCTTCGATTTGCTTGAAGGTCAGTATCTCGCTCTTGCCGCCCAGGTCCTTGATGGTACCGGTCACTTGGGCCGCGACCGGGGTGACGCCCTTGATCACCGTCACATTGATCAAGCCCTTCTCCTTGCTGCGCACCACGCCGACTTTCTGGGCGGTTTCCGGCGGCAGGAAGCTTGAGGTGAAGGTGTTGTAGTGCACGGTGATATCACCGAAGTCTTTCTTGCGATTAGCGTCGATAGTGTCCGCGGCCATGGCGCTGGCGCCCAGGCACGCGGTCAATAGAAAAATAGCCAAGCGACTCATGAACGTCCCTCTTGAAAATGATTAGACGGCAATTTTGTGGTCGGTCAGGCCAGGGCTGCTGACCCGGTAGATACCGATTTCGCCCAACAGGTTGGGCCATAGCTTACTCGCCCAGCCGTGGCGGTGCTGTTGATCGACGGCAAGGCGGTTGATCACCTTGGCTTCACGCTCGCCACACAGGGCTTCGAAGTCTTCGAAGGTGCAAAAGTGAATGTTCGGCGTGTTGTACCAGGTGTAGGGCAGGAAGTCCGAGACCGGCATGCGGCCCTTGGTGGCCAGGTACCAGCGGCAGCGCCAGTGACCGAAGTTGGGGAAGGTGATGATGCACTGGCGGCCGACCCGCAGCATTTCATCGAGGATGCGGTCCGGGTAGTGCACCGCTTGCAGGGCCTGGGTCATCACCACGATGTCGAAGCTGTTGCTGGCAAAGTTGCCCAGGCCCTTGTCCAGGTCCTGCTCGATCACGTTGATGCCCTTGGCCACGCACTGGGCGATATTGTCAGGGTCGTTTTCCAGGCCATAGCCGGTGACTTGCTTGTTATCGCGCAGCCAGCTCAGCAGTTCGCCATCGCCGCAGCCCAGGTCGAGCACGCGGCTGCCGGCGGGGATCCAGTCTTGGATGATTTCCAGGTCGGCTCTCATGGCGTTCTCCCAAAGCGTAAGCAATTCATATAAGCGCTATTCGGTTCATGTAATTGCTGAACGCCTGCAGATAACGGGGGATCGGAATCAGGAAGGCGTCGTGGCCCTGCGGTGCATCGATCTCCAGGTAGCAGACGTCTTTCTTCGCAGCCATCAGGGCGTCCACCAGTTCGCGCGAGCGCGCCGGCGAGAAGCGCCAGTCGGTGGTGAACGACATCACGCAGAACTTGGCCGTGGCGTGTTCGAAGGTTTTCGCCAGGTCGTCGTCGTGGTTCGCGGCCGGGTCGAAGTAGTCCAGCGCCTTGGTCATCAGCAGGTAGGTGTTGGCGTCGAAACGCCCGGAGAACTCCTCACCCTGATAACGCAGGTAGCTTTCCACCTGGAACTCGACGCTGTGGAAGTCGTAATTGAGCTTTTCGCTCTTGAGACCACGGCCGAATTTTTCGCCCATGGAATCATCGGACAGGTAGGTAATGTGCCCGACCATCCGCGCCAGCATCAGGCCGCGCTTGGGGATCACCCCGGCTTCCTGGAACGAACCGCCGTGGAACTCGGGGTCGGTAAGGATGGCCTGGCGCGCCACTTCGTTGAAGGCGATGTTCTGCGCCGACAACTTGGGGGCCGAGGCAATCGCCAGGCAATGGCGCACGCGATTTGGGTAGGTGATGGTCCATTGCAGGGCTTGCATGCCGCCCAGGCTGCCACCGATCACGGCCGCCCACTGGTTGATGCCGAGCAGGTCCGCCAGACGCGCCTGGCTGTGCACCCAGTCTTCCACGGTGAGCACCGGGAAGTCGGCGCCGAAGGGCTTGCCGGTTTCCGGGTTGAGGCTGCTGGGTCCGGTGGACCCGTTGCAGCCGCCGAGGTTGTTCAGGCTGACCACGAAGAACTTGTTGGTGTCGATGGGCTTGCCGGGGCCGATGCAGCTGTCCCACCAGCCGGGCTTGCGCTCGTCGACCGAGTGGAAACCGGCGGCGTGATGATGGCCGGACAAGGCGTGGCAGATCAGCACGGCGTTGCTCGACGTAGCGTTCAGTTGGCCGTAGGTTTCATAGATCAGGTCGTAGGCCGGCAGCGAACGGCCACAGGCCAGCGCCAGCGGTTCGCTGAAGTGCGCCACTTGGGGCACGACCAGTCCAACGGAATCGGGGGGGAAGGCAGTTGGCATCGACCCTGCTCTCGTTTAAATGAGGCGTAAGTCTAAAGAGCGGGGCCCCCAGCGGCAAGCAATGGTCTGCGCGTATTCAATTCAATACGCAGATGCAAAATGTGGGAGGGGGCTTGCCCCCGATAGCGGTGAGTCAGTTACAGATAAGTTGACTGATCCGCCGCTATCGGGGGCAAGCCCCCTCCCACATTTTCATGCGTATTTTCAGATCAGGCCGAACAGCTCTTTTGGCATGAACGCATAGAACGCCAAGCGCGGAATCACCCAGCTCTGAATCAGCTGGATCGCGATAAACGCGAAGATCGGCGAGATATCCAGCCCGCCCAGGTTCGGGATCAGGCGACGGAATGGCGCCAATACGGGCTCGGTGATCTGATACACCAGTTCGGCACCCGGACTGCGGCTGCCCGGCGCAACCCACGACAGGATCACGCTGATGATCATCGACCAGAAGATGATCTTCAAAAACAGCGAGAAAATACCGATCAGCGCCCATGGCAACAGCAGCACCGTGAAGGCCTGGTAGCCATTGAGCATCAGGATCACCACGAACAGCAGGATCTGCAGCAGCAGTGCCAGTACCAGCGACGACATGTCCAGCCCGAACAGGCTCGGGATCACGCGGCGCAGCGGCTTGAGCAGCGGTTGGGTGGCCTTGACCACGAACTGGCACAGCGGGTTGTAAAAGTTCGCCCGCACCAGTTGCAGGATAAAGCGCATCAGCACGATCAGCAGGTACAGGCTGCCCAGGGTCTGGATGATGAAGACGGCAGCGTCATTGATTCCGAGCATGTTTGATTACCTTGGTAAGGGACGACTATTTGCCCAGTTGTTCGGCCATCTCGGCTGAACGATGTGCCGCGGCACCCAGTGCTTTTTCCACCAGGGCTTCAAAGCCCCCGGCCTGGAAGGATTCGATCGCGGCTTGCGTGGTGCCCCCCGGGGACGTGACCCGACGACGCAGCTCGGCCGCATCCACCTCGCTGGACGCCGCCATCTGCGCGGCGCCCAGGGCTGTCTGCTCGGCCAGTTGCTCGGCAACGTCGGCAGGCAGGCCCAGCTTCACGCCGGCGGCGGTCATGGCTTCGATCAGCAGGAAGAAATACGCCGGGCCACTGCCGGAAACGGCGGTGACCGCGTCCAGTTGCTGCTCCTGCTCCAGCCACAGAGCGATGCCCACGGCGGACAGCAATTGCTGGGCCTGATCACGCTGTGCGGCGCTGACTTCGGCGGTGGCGTACAAACCGCTCACGCCCTGGCGCAACAATGACGGCGTATTCGGCATGCAGCGTACGATTGGCTGGGCGCCGAGCCAGTTTTTCATGCTGGCACAGGTGATGCCGGCAGCGATGGACACCACCAGTTGATGGGGCTGCAGGCTCGGCCGCAGGCTTTCGCACACGGCTTTCATCGCCTGGGGCTTGACCGCCAGCAGGATCACATCGACGCCTTCGATGGCCTCGGCGTTGTCGGCAAAGGTTTCAATCCCGTGTTCGGCGCTGACCCGGGCGCGGGTCTCGGCGCCCGGGTCGCTGGCGCGAATCTGCGCAGCGTCCAGGCCCTTGGCACGCAGGCCGCCGATCAGGCTGGTCGCCATGTTACCGGCGCCGATAAAGGCAATACGCATGTCTTTCATGACAGGTCCTTAGCTAAATGAACGTCAGCCATTTCACGGCTGGCCGTAGTCGCGGGCGCCAAACAGCGCGGTACCGATCCGCACCCAGGTGGCGCCTTGAGCGATGGCCGACTCGAGGTCATGGCTCATGCCCATGGAAAGTGTGTCCAGTGGCAGGTTCAGGCTGCCTTGCAGCTCGCGTACCGTGGCGAACGCTGCATCTTGCGCCGCGCGATCTTCAGTCGGTTCGGGGATCGCCATCAAGCCCCGCAGCTTCAGGCGCGGCAGGGCGCTGATGGCGTGGGCCAGGGCCGGCAGGTCGGCGGGCGTACAGCCGGACTTGCTGGCTTCGCCACTGACATTGACCTGGATGCAGATATTCAGCGCAGGCAGGTCGGCAGGGCGTTGTTCGGACAGGCGTTGTGCGATTTTCAGGCGGTCCACGGAATGCACCCAGGCGAAGTTCTCGGCGATCGCGCGAGTCTTGTTCGATTGAATGGGGCCGATGAAGTGCCAACTCAAGGGCAGGTCGGATAATTGCGCCTGTTTGCCCAGGGCTTCCTGCAGGTAGTTTTCACCAAAATCATGCATTCCTGCGGCATAGGCTTCGCGCACGGCTTGCGCCGGTTTGGTCTTGCTCACGGCCAGCAGGTGGATGCCGCTTGCGTCACGCTGCACGGCGTCGGCGGCGGCGCGGATGCGCTGGCTAACCAGGCCGATGTTGTCTGCTATCGTCGACATTCAAGTTGCGCCCGTGGATATGGAGTCCGCGGCATTCTACTGGAAATGGAAAGCCCTATGGATATCACTGAATTACTCACCGCCAGCGTACGCCGTGGCGCTTCCGACCTGCATCTGTCGGCCGGCCTTACGCCGATGTTGCGCATCGATGGCGAGGTCTGGCCGCTGGATTGCCCGGTGCTGGCCGGGTCGCAGGTCGCGGATTTATTGAGCCCTTTGCTCAACCAGTACCAACAAAAGGATTTCGAAACATCTCTTGAAACAGACTTTGCCTTCGAACTGCCCGGCGTGGCGCGCTTTCGCGTAAATGTGTTCCAGCAGGAGCGGGGCGTGGGCGCGGTATTTCGCACCATCCCCAGCGACATCCAGAGCCTGGAAAGCCTCGGCCTGGGCGAGATTTTCCAGCGTATCGCACAGCTGCCACGCGGCCTGGTGCTGGTGACTGGGCCCACCGGTTCAGGCAAGTCCACCACCCTGGCGGCGATGATCGATTATCTGAACCGGCATCGACGCCAGCACATCCTCACGCTGGAAGACCCGATTGAATTTATCCACCGGCCGAAAATGGCGCTGATCAACCAGCGCCAGGTGCATCGCGATACCCACAGCTTCTCGGTGGCGCTGCGCTCGGCATTGCGCGAAGACCCGGACGTGATCCTGGTGGGCGAGCTACGTGACCTGGAAACCATCCGCCTGGCGCTGACGGCCGCTGAGACCGGGCACCTGGTATTCGGCACTCTGCACACCACCTCGGCGGCAAAGACGGTAGACCGGCTGGTGGACGTGTTCCCGGCCGGGGAAAAGGCCATGGTCCGCTCGATGCTGTCGGAGTCGCTGCAGGCGGTGGTCTCCCAAGTGCTGGTCAGGAAGATCGGCGGCGGACGTGTCGCAGCTCACGAAATCATGCTGGGCACGCCGGCCATTCGTAATCTGATCCGCGAAGACAAAGTGGCGCAGATGGTCTCGGCGATCCAGACCGGCGGGGCGTTGGGGATGAAAACGCTGGATATGAGCTTGAAGGCGCTGGTGAGCGAGGGGGTGATCAGCGCGCAGGAGGCGCGGGAGAAGGCCAGGGTGCCGGCAGACATATAGATCGTAAGACCCACACAAAACAAATGTGGGAGGGGGCTTGCCCCCTCCCACATTTACTGCATTTCAGCCTGGAATCAGCGCTGCACGATCCGCAGGTTGTTGTTCTGCTCTTTGGGCAGTACCCGCTTGGCGATCACGTAGTTCTTGTCCCAGAACGGCTTTTTCAGCGTATCAATGCTTACCGACTTGCCACGACGCGGCGCGTGGATAAAGCGGTCGTTGCCCAGGTAGATGGCAACGTGGTTGACCTGGCGGCTCTTGAGCTTGAAGAACAGCAAATCGCCCGGCTTCAGGTCTTTGCGATCCACTTTCAACCCGTGGCCGGCCGCCATGGCGTTGGACGTACGCGGCAAATCCACCGCCTTGACGTCGTTGAATGCATATTTCACCAGTCCGCTGCAGTCGAACCCTTTACTTGGGCTGCTGCCGCCCCAACGATAAGGTGTACCGAGCACGTTTACGGCGCGGCTCAGGACGTTGCTGCTTTGTTTGGTATTCACGGCCAACTGGGTGGAAAGCGTTTTGCCGTGTGCCTTGCTCAGTTGAGTCGGGCGGCTGACGGTGGGCTTTGCCGATTTTGCGGTGCTGGGCGTGCTATGAACTTTAGGGGTAAAACCGTTAACGTTTGGAAGACGTTGCTCACGATTGGTGGCGTGGGCGGCCAGTGGCATTAATAGGCAAATGGTTAGCCATGTCTTGATAAATGGTCGCATTAGGCGTGGCTCATATGGGTTTGCGCGCAACTTTATAACAGCTTTTTGTGCCGTTCTCAGGCCGTTTGTCGACTGAACCTTGGGGTCAAATTCGGAAAAAACGCGACGATTCGCCGCAATTGTCCGACACAAGTCAGGTGGCATAAGGGTTTGAGGGCAGAACGATACCATTTACCGTGCGTCGGGCGAACGTAAAAAAGTCACAAAAAAAATGAACAAATTTATCTATCGAGTGAAAAGAGGTCCTTCATGAACACCTATCAACAGGTTGCTTCGCAGCAAGACACCCACAGCAAGGTGATCGGTTACCTGCTGTGGATTTTCGGTTTTACCGGAGCGCATCGCTTTTATTACGGCAAGCCGGTCACCGGGACGATCTGGTTTTTCACCTTCGGCCTGCTGGGTATTGGTTGGCTGATCGACCTGTTCCTGATCCCGGCCATGGACCGTGAAGCCGACCTGCGTTTCACCGCCGGGCCCATCGAATACAACGTGGCCTGGATTCTGTTGGCGTTCCTGGGCGTGTTCGGCGTGCACCGGATGTACCAGGGCAAATGGATCACCGGTCTGATCTACCTGCTGACCGGTGGTTT
The DNA here is from genome assembly GCF_001439815.1 of Pseudomonas orientalis. Lineage (GTDB taxonomy): Bacteria > Pseudomonadota > Gammaproteobacteria > Pseudomonadales > Pseudomonadaceae > Aquipseudomonas > Aquipseudomonas orientalis. Next base: position 304,664 of record NZ_JYLM01000004.1, read on the forward strand.
GTTCCTGATTGGGGTGCTGTATGACTTCTGGACGTTGAACAGCCAGATTTCGATCCGCAATGCCGAGCGCAATGGCGGGCGCTGATCTCCCATCCCTATAGAGAGCCAAATGTGGGAGGGGGCTTGCCCCCGATTGCAGTGGGTCAGCTACAGATAAGCTGGCTGATCCACCGCTATCGGGGGCAAGCCCCCTCCCACATTTTTTACCGTGCCCGCTTCAGGCCTGGTAGCTGATCCGCCCATCCATCAAGGTGTAGCGCACCGTGGCCGGCAGGCTATGACCAACGAACGGGCAATTTTCGCCTTTGGACAGCCAGTGTTGCCCGGCAACCGTGGAACTGGCCGGGTCGAACAGCACCAGATCCGCCGCCGCCCCCACCGCCAGCTTACCCGCCGGCAGACGTAACGCTTCGGCCGGCCCGGCGCTCAGCCGCGCCAACAGCGTAGGCAGGTCCAGCAAGCCATCCTCCACCAAGGTCATTGCCAGCGGCAGCAGCAGCTCGACGCTGCTGATGCCTGGCTCGGTGGCACCAAACGGCGCCAGCTTGGCATCGCGTTCGTGGGGCTGATGATGACTGGAAATCGCCGAGACCACGCCCGATTTCACCGCCGCACGCAAACCCTCGCGATCGGCCAGGGTGCGCAGTGGCGGCTGCACGTGGTACAGGCTGGAGAAATCGATCAGCGCCTCATCGGTCAGGATCAACTGGTACAGGGCGACGTCCGCCGTCACCGGCAAACCGCGGGCTTGGGCCTGGGCGATCAGGGCGACGCCGCGGGCGCTGGTCAGTTGGCTGAAGTGCGCGCGTACGCCGCTTTGCTCCACCAGCAACAGGTCACGGGCCAGGGCCACGGTTTCTGCGGTTTCCGGGATGCCTGGCAAGCCGAGGAAGCTGGCCACCGCGCCTTCATGGGCCAGGCCGCCTTCAGCCAGGTCGCGGTCCTGGGAATGAAAGATCACCGTCAGGTCGAACGTGGCCGCGTATTCCAGGGCACGGCACAAGGTACGCGTGCTGCGAAAGCTCTCCAGACCGTTGCTGAACGCCACGCAACCGGCGTCGCGCAAGGCGATCAGTTCAGCCAGTTGTTCGCCCTCCAGGCCTTTGCTCAGCGCGCCCACAGGGAACACTTTGCAGTTGCCCGCTTCACGGGCGCGGTCGAGGATCAGCTCGGTGACCGCCGAGGTGTCCAGGACCGGCTTGGTGTTCGGCGGGCAGCACAGGCTGGTCACGCCACCGGCGGCCGCCGCGCGGGTTTCACTGGCGATGTTGCCTTTGCGGCTATAGCCCGGCTCGCGCAGGGCGACGTTGAGGTCTACCAGCCCAGGCGCGGCGATCAGGCCTTTGGCGTCGATGCTTTCAACCGCGCTGAAGCCTGCGGGCGCGGCACCGACGGCGATAATCCTGCCGGCGTCCAGGTGAAGGTCGGTAACTTGATCCAGGCCGCTGGCCGGATCGATGACTCGGGCGCCGAGAATGCTGAGCTTCACTGGGCGTTCTCCTGCTCGAATTGACGTTGCGCGGTTTGCCCGCTCATGGCCATGGACAGCACGGCCATGCGGATGGCGATGCCGTAGGTCACCTGGTTGAGAATCACCGACTGCGGGCCGTCGGCCACCGCCGACTCAATCTCTACTCCTCGGTTGATCGGGCCCGGGTGCATCACGATGGCATCCGGCTTGGCGCCGGCCAGGCGCGCGGTGGTCAAGCCGAACAGGCGATAGAACTCGCCCTCGCTCGGCAGCAGGCCGCCGGCCATGCGTTCGCGTTGCAGGCGCAGCATGATCACCACGTCCACATCCTTGAGGCCTTCGGCCATGTTGGTATAGACCTTCACGCCGTACTGCTCGATGCCGATGGGCAGCAGGGTTTTCGGGGCGATGACCCGAATGTCCGGGCAGCCCAGGGCTTTGAGGGCCAGCATGTTCGAGCGCGCGACCCGCGAGTGCAGGATGTCACCGACAATGGCCACCGAGAGGTTTTCAAAACCGCCCTTGTGCCGACGGATGGTGAGCATGTCGAGCATGCCCTGGGTCGGGTGGGCGTGGCGGCCGTCGCCGCCGTTAATGATCGCCACATTCGGGCATACGTGTTCGGCGATGAAGTGCGCCGCGCCGGAGTCGCCGTGGCGAACCACGAACATGTCGGCCGCCATGGCTTCCAGGTTGCGCAGGGTGTCGAGCAGGGTTTCGCCCTTGCTGGCCGACGAAGTGGACACATTCAGCGTGATCACGTCGGCTGACAGCCGCTGGGCCGCCAGTTCAAAGGTGGTGCGGGTGCGCGTGGAGTTCTCGAAGAACACGTTGCAGATGGTCTTGCCGCGCAGCAGCGGGACCTTCTTCACCGCCCGGCCGCCGACCTCGAGGAACGAGTCGGCGGTGTCGAGGATTTCGGTGAGCAGCTCGCGGGGCAAACCATCGAGGGACAGGAAATGTTGCAACTGGCCCTGAGCATTGAGCTGCAGCGGGCGCTTGGCATCTAGAGGCGTCATCGCGGGGACTCTGTACAAGGCGGTTTAAAGGGCAAGGTCTTGCAGTTCGAGTTCGAGCGGCGTGGGACCGGACAATTTTACCCGCTGGTGGGCTTCCAGGGACAGCGTTGCGCCGACCACATCCGGGCTGATCGGCAACTCGCCAGCGTCCAGGTCGAGCAGGCACACCAGTGTGATACTGGCCGGGCGACCATAGTCGAACAGCTCGTTCATGGCCGCGCGGATGGTGCGGCCACTCATCAGCACGTCGTCGATCAGCACCAGGTGCTGGCCTTCGATCTCGAACGGCAGCTGCGAGGGGCGCACCTGCGGATGCAGGCCGTTCTGGCTGAAATCGTCACGGTAGAAGGACACATCCAGCGTACCCAGGGGCGAATCACTGCCCAGCGCTTTCAGCAGGGCCTGGGCCACCCACACGCCGCCGGTGCGGATGCCGATGAAGCGCGGCTCGCTGATGGCACGGTGTTGCAGGTGCGCCGTGAGGCGCGTGGCCATCTGGCTGATCAGTTCGGCAGGGTTCGGCAAGCTCATGGTGGCTCCTTCAAGGCAGGCGATGGTGTGTAGGAGCGAGCTTGCTCGCGAAGAACCCACAGGCACCGTGTTTATCCAGGTTCATGCGTTATCGTTGACGTTCTTCGCGAGCAAGCTCGCTCCTACAAACAGCGTTGATGACAGGCAAGCCGCGTCAGTCAGGATTCAAATAAAGCGGTGTTTTCATCCAGCCAGCCCTGCAACAACAGGGCGGCGGCGATGGCGTCCACGGGGTTGTCGCGGTAGCTGCCTTTCTGCCCGCCACGGTCGCGTCGCTCGCCCTTGGCTTCAAAGGTGGTCAGGCGTTCATCGTGGGTATAGAAAGGCAGGTTGTAGCGACCGTTGAGGCGGCGCGCGAACTTTTCGGCGCGCAGGCACATCTCGCTGGGTGTGCCGTCCATGTTCAACGGCAGGCCGACCACCACGGCGTCGGGCTTCCATTCCTTGATCAGCGCTTCGACCTGGCTCCAGTCCGGTATGCCGTTCTGGGCCTTCAGTGTGCACAGCTCGCGGGCCTGGCCGGTAATGACCTGGCCGACCGCTACGCCGATCTGCTTGGTGCCGTAGTCAAACCCCAGGATCAGACGCAAGGCCATCAGGCGTGCCCCGCCTGGCTGGTCAACAGATTGAGGTTGACCCGCAGCTTGGCGGCGGCAGCTTCCAGGCGCAGTTCGCTGGCGGTATTGAACAGGATGTCGGCGTCGAAGGGGCAGGTCAGCCAGGCATTGCTGGCCAGTTCAGTCTCCAGTTGTCCGGCTTCCCAACCGGCGTATCCCAGGGTGATCACACTTTGGGCAGGACCGACGCCATCGGCAATCGCGAACAACACATCCTGGGACGTGGACAGGGATACACCCTCAAGGTCCACCGTGGCCTGGAACTTCGGTCCGGTGGGGTGCAACACGAAACCGCGATCGGTCTGCACCGGCCCGCCGAAGTAGATCGGCACGTGCTGGCAACTGGCCGGCGGATCGATTTCCGGGCGCAATTGCTCAAGGATATCCGCCAGGCTCAGCTCTTGTGGACGGTTCACCACCAACCCCATGGCACCATTGGCCGTGTGCTCGACGATGTAGGTCAAGGTCTGCGCAAAGTTCGGGTCGGCCATATGGGGCATGGCGATCAGGAAGTGGTGCTTGAGGTAGGTCGGGCTGACATTTTTCATGTCCACTAGTGTGGCGTTGGAGGGGCGAACTGACAAGCTGAGCGTGACCCGAATAGAGCGCCGTCTGCTTTTTTGTAGGAGCGAGGCGGGCGGCTAGCCCTTGCTCGCGAAGGTCGTTAACGATGACGCAGTGCTATCAGGTAGTCCGCGCCGCCTATGCGTTTTTCGCGAGCAAGCTCGCTCTTACAGTGAAGGAAAGTGCCAGAGTCAATTGCTGGACAGCCGGTCGCCCCTGGCGAATTTCCAGGTGCGGATGATTTCCAGGCGGTCCACGTCGTTCAAGTCGCCGGTAAAGGGCGCAAAGGGCGCTGCCAGGCGCACGATGCGCTGGGCAGCCTGATCCAGCAGGGGCTGGCCGGATGACTCGAGCACCTGCACCTCATAGAGCGAACCGTCGCGGTTGATCGACACCAGCAGGCGCAAATTGCCATAGATCTGCTGGCGGCGTGCCTCTTCCGGATAGTTGAGGTTGCCGATGCGCTCGACCTTCTTGCGCCATTCATCCTTATACCAGGCGCCTTTGTCGCGCATGGTCGAGGCCGCGTTCAAGCGGTAGATGCGCGGGCGTTTGGCATAGAGCTGCTGTTCGTGGGCCAGTTCGGCTTCCAGGCTGGAAATTTCGTCGGACAGCGTCGAGCTGTCGAATGTCGGCGCAGGCTTGACGGGCTCCGGGTTGGGCTCGGTTCTGGTCTTTTCGCGCTGGGTCGGGGCTTTTTGCGGCTTGGGCGCAACGGTGGTCACGGCAGCCTTGGGCGTAGCCTGTTTGACTTCCGGCCTGGGTGCCGGCGGCGGGGTGACTTTGTTGACCTTGTTGTCCTGGAACGGCGCCACTTCGGTGGTCTTGGGTACGGCCTTCTTGTCGAGGGTGCCGCTGCCTTGCTGGTTTTCCTGGGCGAGAAAGTCGGCCTTTTCGGGCTTTTTATCGCTCTTGAAGGTGGCCAGCGTGATTTCCAGGGTCCTGGTGATCTGTTTGGGTTCGACCAGGGTGAAACCCAGGCCGAGAATCAGTGCGAGGTGAACCAGCGCCGCCAGGAACAGGGTAAATCCGAGCCGATCAGCCGGGCGCACGCCGCTGTGGGAGAGTTCGGGGGGCAGTTCGGACGGGAGCGTCATGACAAGAAAACCAACATCGCGCGTTTCACAGGTGGCGCATGATAACGCAATGTTGGTGTGTGTCCGGCTGTTCTATGTCACTTGGCTTGTAGCTTGCGCTCAATGGCTGCCATCAGCATTTCGCCGATGTTCGTGCCAAATGCGTTATCAATCTCGCGAATACAGGTCGGGCTGGTGACGTTGATTTCCGTGAGGTTCTCACCAATTACGTCTAGTCCTACGAACAGCAGACCTTTTTCGCGAAGAGTCGGGCCGACTTGAGCGGCGATCCAGCGATCCTTGTCCGACAGCGGCCGCGCTTCACCACGGCCACCGGCGGCCAGGTTGCCACGGGTCTCGCCGGCCGCCGGGATCCGCGCCAGGCAGTAATCCACCGGCTCGCCGTCGATCATCAGGATGCGTTTGTCGCCGTCCTTGATCGCCGGCAGGTAGGCCTGGCCCATGATCTGTTGGGTGCCCAGCGCGGTCAGGGTTTCCAGGATCACCGACAGGTTCGGGTCGCCCGCGCGGTGGCGGAAGATCGAGGTGCCGCCCATGCCGTCCAGCGGCTTGAGGATCACATCGCCATGCTTGGCGGCGAACTCACGCAGCACGTCGGCGCGGCGGCTGACCACGGTCGGCGGCGTGCACTGCGGGAAGAGGGTGGCGAACAGTTTTTCATTGCAGTCGCGCAGGCTTTGCGGCTTGTTGACGATCAACACGCCGGCGCGCTCGGCCTGCTCCAGCAGGTAGGTGGAATACACGAATTCCATGTCGAACGGCGGGTCCTTGCGCATCAGGATCACGTCCAGATCGCTCAGGGGGCTGTCGATTTCATCCTGCAGTTCGAACCACTTCCCGGGGTTGGCGAATACCTGCAACGGGCGCATCCGCGCACGGGCTTCGCCATCGCCCTGGTAAAGGTCGCGCTGTTCCATATAGAACAGGGTCCAGCCGCGGGCCTGGGCGGCCAGGAGCATGGCCAGCGAGCTGTCCTTTTTATAGGAAATGCTGGCAATAGGGTCCATGACAATGCCGACGCGAACGCTCATGGGTTATTTCCTCTGGCAAATTGGGGCGCATAAAAGTGGCGTCAGAGTGGCGCTGCGGCTGTTGCGGGTCAAGGAAAAACCACCAGGCGGGCGCCTCGATAGATTGCGCCCGGAGACTGTGCTAAAAAGACTGCCACGGCGCAGCAGCCCTTGAATTCCAAGGCCTGCGGGGCTCATCCTGTGACACATCAGGCAGTACACACCGAAAACCGATTCGCTGTGGCGATGGTAGAGCAACTATGGAACAGCATTCCAACGCCTTGAGAGTGATGGTGATCGACGATTCGAAAACGATCCGCCGCACCGCCGAGACGCTGTTGAAGAACATGGGGTGTGAGGTCATCACGGCCATCGACGGTTTCGATGCCCTGGCCCGGATCGTGGATCATCACCCGCACATTATCTTTGTCGACATCATGATGCCGCGCCTGGATGGTTACCAGACCTGTGCCCTGGTGAAGAACAACCCGGCGTTCAAGTCGATCCCGGTGATCATGCTGTCCTCCAGGGACGGCCTGTTCGACAAGGCCAAGGGGCGTACCGTGGGGGTCGATCAGTTTTTGACCAAGCCTTTCAGCAAGGAAGAACTGCTGGGTGCGATCAAGGCCTATGTGCCTGCCTTCGCCGCAGTAGAACAAGCACACTGACGCCGCCCCCGAGGGCCGGCGCCGACCAATGTAGTGGGGAAAACCATGGCACGTGTTCTGATCGTCGACGATTCGCCGACCGAAATGTACAAACTGACCGGCATGCTGGAAAAGCATGGCCACCAGGTATTGAAAGCCGAAAACGGCGCGGACGGCGTGGCCCTGGCCCGTCAGGAAAAACCCGATGCGGTGCTGATGGACATCGTGATGCCGGGCCTCAACGGCTTCCAGGCCACGCGCCAGTTGTCCAAGGAGCCGGAAACCAACGGCATCCCGATCATCATCATCACCACCAAGGACCAGGAAACCGACAAGATCTGGGGCGCACGCCAGGGCGCCAAGGACTACCTGACCAAGCCGGTGGACGAAGAAACCCTGATCGCCACGCTGAACAAGGTGCTGGCCGGTTGACGGCACGCCATCATGACCGAGTCGCAGACCGCCTTTGAGTTGCTGCTGGACATCGACCGCCGCTGCCGCCTGCTGGCCGCCGACCTGCCGTCCCAGGAAACCCGCCTGCAACGCTGGAGCGGGATCGGCTTTCGCCTGGGGCAGCACTGGTATGTGGCGCCCATGGGTGAAGTCGCCGAGGTGTTGCATGAGCCGCGCTGCACCCTGATGCCCGGGGTTAAACCCTGGGTCAAGGGTGTGGCCAACCTGCGCGGGCGTTTGCTGCCGGTGATGGACCTGGGCGGGTTTCTCGGCCAGGCACTGTCCAGGGCGCGCAAGCAGCGGCGGGTGCTGGTGGTGGAATACAACGATCTGTTTGTCGGGTTGCTGGTGGACGAGGTGGTGGGCATGCAACATTTTGCACTCGATGCGTGGCTGGCGAATGCCGCCTGCGGCGCGCCGTTTATCCAGGGCCAGTTCGATGGCGACCCGCAGTGGCAGGTCTTCAGCCCCTTCGCCCTGGCCCAGGCGCCGGGCTTTATGGATGTGGCCGCATGAGCACCGTGATCACGCCCAAGCCCCAGGCCGCCTCGCGCAGCCGCTCGCAGATCATCGTGCTGTTTATCGCACTGATCGTGTTCATCATGCTGTTGTTCGCCAACTTCGCGTACCTCAACACCCAGTCCACCTACGACAAACAGTACATCGGCCACGCCGGCGAACTGCGGGTGCTGTCCCAGCGCATCGCCAAGAACGCCACAGAGGCCGCCGCCGGCAAGGCTGCCGCGTTCAAGCTGCTGGGCGAGGCGCGCAACGACTTTGCCCAGCGCTGGGGCTACCTGAAAAAAGGTGACCCGCAAACCGGCCTGCCGGCCGCACCCAGTGCCGTACGCGCCGAGATGCGCGCGGTGCAGACCGACTGGGAAGCCCTGCTGAAAAACACCGACGCCATTCTTGCCAGCGAACAGACCGTACTGTCGTTGCACCAGGTGGCCGCCACCCTCGCCGAAACCGTGCCGCAGTTGCAGCTAGAGTCGGAAAAAGTCGTCGACATCCTGCTCCAGCGCGGCGCCCCCGCGAGCCAGGTGGCGCTGGCCCAGCGCCAGTCACTGCTGGCCGAGCGTATCCTGGGCGCGGTCAACACCGTGCTCGCCGGCGACGAAACCGCCGTGCAGGCCGCCGATGCCTTTGGTCGCGATGCCAATCGCTTTGGCGTGGTGCTAAACGGCATGCTCAACGGCAACCCCGGCCTGCGCATCACCCAGGTCGAAGACCCTGACGCCCGCGCGCGGCTGGGGGAAATTGCCGAACTGTTCGAGTTCGTCTCGGGTTCCGTGGATGAAATCCTCGAGACCTCGCCGCAGCTGTTTCAGGTACGCGCATCGGCGAGCCATATTTTCAACCTGTCGCAGACCCTGCTCGATGAAGCCTCGCACCTGGCCACCGGTTTCGAAAACCTGGCGGGCGGGCGCAGCCTGGATACCCTTGGCGGCTATGTGCTGGGCCTGCTGGCGCTGGCCTCGATCATCCTGATCGGCCTGGTGATGGTGCGCGAGACCAACCGCCAGCTGCGCGAAACCGCCGAGAAGAACGAGCGCAATCAGAACGCGATCATGCGTCTGCTGGATGAAATCGAAGACCTGGCCGACGGTGACCTGACCGTCACGGCCTCGGTCACCGAAGATTTCACCGGCACCATTGCCGATTCGATCAACTATTCGGTGGACCAACTGCGCGACCTGGTGGCCACCATCAACCTCACTGCCGGGCAAGTCGCCGGTGCGGTGCAGGAGACCCAGGCCACCGCCATGCACCTGGCCCAGGCCTCGGAGCATCAGGCCCAGCAGATCGCCGAAGCCTCCACCGCCATCAACCAGATGGCCCAGTCCATCGACCAGGTGTCGGCCAACGCCGCCGAATCCTCGGCGGTGGCGGAGCGTTCGGTGGAGATTGCCAACAAGGGCAACGAGGTGGTGCACAACACCATCCACGGCATGGATAACATCCGCGAACAGATCCAGGACACCGCCAAGCGCATCAAGCGCCTGGGTGAATCGTCCCAGGAGATTGGCGACATCGTCAGCCTGATCGACGACATCGCCGACCAGACCAACATCCTCGCCCTGAACGCGGCCATCCAGGCGAGCATGGCCGGCGATGCCGGGCGCGGTTTCGCGGTGGTGGCCGATGAAGTGCAACGCCTGGCCGAGCGCTCGTCGGCCGCCACCCGGCAGATCGAAACCCTGGTGCGGGCGATCCAGGCCGATACCAACGAGGCGGTCATCTCCATGGAACAGACCACCACGGAAGTGGTGCGCGGCGCGCGGTTGGCCCAGGACGCCGGGGTGGCGCTGGAAGAGATCGAAGGCGTGTCGAAAACCCTGGCGGCGCTGATCCAGAGCATTTCCAATGCCGCGCAGCAGCAGACCTCGTCGGCGGGGCAGATTTCGCTGACGATGAATGTGATTCAGCAGATCACCACGCAGACGTCGTCGGGTTCCACGGCGACGGCCGAAAGCATTGGTAACCTGGCAAAAATGGCCAGTCAGTTGCGCAGGTCGGTGTCGGGGTTCACGCTCCCGCCGCCCAAGCAGGTAGATGATTGAAATGCGCTCCAAAGATCACCACAGTCCAAATATGGGAGGGGGCTTGCCCCCGATAGCGGTCTGACAGTCAAAAGTTGGTCGCCTGACACACCGCTATCGGGGGCAAGCCCCCTCCCACACTTAATCTCCATGTGTTTCAAGAACACCAGCAACCCATGAATTCCAAGCGGAGCAGTTATGGTTGATCGGCACGACTACGTGGCCCTCGAATGGGTCAAGGGCGACATTGCCGAAACCCTGAAGCAGGCCCGTTCGGCGCTGGACGCCTACGTTGAAAACGGCGACGCCATTGATCAATGCCTGGCCGGTATCCACCAGGTGCACGGCGCGCTGCAGATGGTCGAGTTCTACGGCGCGGCGCTGCTGGCCGAAGAGATCGAAGCCCTGGCCCTGGCGTTGCAGGCCGGGCATGTCGGCCAGCGCGACGAAGGCATCCGCCTGCTGCAACAGGCCCTCGGCCAATTGCCGCTGTACCTGGACCGCGTGCACAGCGCCCGTCGCGACCTGCCGCTGGTGGTGTTGCCGTTGCTCAACGACCTGCGCAGCGCCCGCGGTGAAAGCCTGCTGTCGGAGACCAGCCTGTTCAGCCCGCAGCTGTTGACCATCGCGCCGCTGCCCGATGAGGCACTGGCCCAACGCACACCGCCGGACCTTCACCCGCAACTGCGCCAATGGCACGCACTGCTGCAACAGGCCCTGGCCGGGTTGCTGCGCGAGGACCACGGCCCGAGCAACCTGGAAGACATGGCGCGGGTCTTCGCACGCCTGGAGGCGCTGTGCCAGGGCGCGCCGCTGTTGCCGTTGTGGCAGGTCGCCTCGGCGCTGGTCGAAGGCATGCTCACCGGGGTGATCGCCAACAGCCCGGCACTGCGCAGCCTGCTCAAGGCCAGCGGCAAGCAACTCAAGCGCCTGCTGGCCCAGGGCATCGGCGGGATCAACCAGGCGGCGCCGGATGAACTGCTCAAGAGCCTGCTGTTCTACGTCGCCAAAGTCACCCGGCCGACGCCGCGCATGCAAAGCCTTAAGGAACGCTACGGTCTGGACGAGGCCCTGCCCGACAGTGCCGTGGTCGATGCCGAACGTGCGCGCCTGGCCGGGCCGGACCGCAATGCCATGGGCTCGGTACTCGGCGCCTTGTGCGAGGAACTGGTACGGGTCAAGGAACGCCTCGATCTGTTCGTGCGCAGCGACCGCCAGCACACCCAGGACCTTGACCCGCTGCTGGCACCGCTGCGGCAGATCGCCGACACCCTGGCGGTGCTCGGTTTCGGCCAGCCGCGCAAAGTCATCATCGACCAACTCGCCGTGGTACTGAGCCTGGTCCAGGGGCAGCGCGAACCCAGCGACGCCGTCTTGATGGACGTCGCCGGGGCGTTGCTCTATGTCGAGGCCACATTGGCCGGAATGGTCGGCACGGTCGAACCGCAAAGCCGCGAAGACAGCCGCCTGCCGACCACCGACCTGACCCAGATCCACCAATTGGTGATCCGCGAATCCTGCCAGTGCCTGCGTCAGGCCAAGGAGTTGGTGATCGATTGCATCGAGGCCGACTGGGATCGCCAGCGCCTGGAATCCCTGCCTGAGCTGTTGAGCCAGGTGCGCGGTGCCCTGGCGATGATTCCACTGCCCCGCGCGGCGAGCCTGATGCGCGGGTGTACCGTTTACGTCGATGAGCAGTTGATGGTCAACGATAATGCGCCCGACGAAGCGCCGCTGGCGCACTTTGCCGATGTGATCAGCAGCCTGGAATACTACCTGGAGCGCATGCTCCAGGACCCCGACGCTGCGGGAGAAAGGGTGCTGGAACTGGCCACTCAGGCCTTGAGCGCGCTGGGCTACCTGCCGGTGGAAAAGCCCTGGCGCCAGGCATTGGCTGCGCCCGACAATGCCTTGGTCAGCGACACTGCGCCAAGCCAATCCCGATTCGATGCGCTGGCCAGTCCCACCTCGCGCCTCAACCCTCCGGCCCTGCAACGGCCGGGCAGTTTGCAGCCGCCCCCGTCCGATGAAGAGCCGATTGACGACGAGTTGCGCGAAGTCTTCCTCGAAGAGACCGATGAAGTCCTTCATGTGCTGCACCGTTATTTGCCCGACTGCGCGGACAAAACCGCCCAGAGCGAAATGCGCCGGGCCTTCCACACCTTGAAAGGCAGCGGCCGTATGGTCCGCGCCCTGGTCGTTGCCGAGCTGGCCTGGGCCGTGGAAAACCTGCTCAATCGCGTACTGGAGCGCAGCGTGGCGATCGGCCCCGAGGTGCGGCAGGTGCTGGATGAAGCGGTGGCGTTGCTGCCGGAGCTGATCGCCGACTTCGCCACCGGCCGACAGCGCCAGCGCGATGAGGTCGACGCCCTCGCTGCCCGCGCCCACGCCTTGGCCAGCGGCGCACAGGTAGCGGTTGCCGAACCGCACGACCCGATGCTGCTGGAGATCTTCCGCAACGAAGCCCAGAGCCATCTGGACAGCCTCAACCAGTTCCTGCAACAGGCCGCCGAACACGTGCCGCTGCAGGTTACCGATGAACTGCAACGCGCCCTGCACACCCTCAAAGGCAGCGCCTACATGGCCGGCGTATTGCCGATGGCCGAACTGGCGCGTCCCCTCGACCACCTGACCCGCGAATACAAGGCTCATCGTCTGCCACTGGACCTGGATGAAGTCGAGCTGTTGCTGGAAGCCGAAGGCGTGTTCCAGCGCGGGCTACGAGAGCTGGACAGCGAACCCCTGACGCCGATCAAGGGCGCGGCGCAGTTGATCAAGCGCACCCAAAGCCTGCTGGACCAACAGCTTGAAGCGCTGCTCAACGCCCCCGGCACGGGCCTGCGCATCAAGCGCGATCCGCACCTGATCACCAACTTCCTGGCCCAGGGCATGGACATTCTGCTCGACGCCGAAAACCTGCTGCGCCGCTGGCAGCAACACCCCGGCGAGCGCCAGGAGCTCACCGCGCTGCTGGACGAACTGACCACCCTGGGGCAGGGCGCGCACCTTGCCGACCTGCACGCTATCGATCAACTGTGCGAAGCCTTGCTCGACCTGTATGGCGCGGTGGAAGAAAGCAGCCTGGCGGTCAGCGAGCGGTTTTTCCATGAGGCCGAGCAGGCCCATGAAGCGCTGATCACCATGCTCGACCAATTGGCCGCCGGGCAGGAAATCAGCCCGGCGACGGCACGGGTACAGGCCCTGCGCGAATTGCTCGATGACGCACTCGATCCGTCCGCCACCGGCCTGATCAAACGTGACGGCAGCGGCGCCCCGAGTATCGCCGAGCTGGGCGCCGCGACCGAGCAACTGAGCCGGCACACGGCGCTGGACGACGAGATCGTCGACATCTTCCTTGAAGAGGCCGTGGATATCCTCGACAGCGCCGGGCAGTCCCTCAAGCGCTGGTTGCTGGAGCCCGATGGCATGGCGCCGTTGTCCTCGTTGCAGCGGGACTTGCACACCCTCAAGGGCGGCGCGCGCATGGCCGAAATCGACGCGGTAGGCGATCTGGCCCAGGAGCTGGAATGCGTTTATGAGGGCCTGGTGGACCGTCGCTACAGCTACTCCACCGAGCTGTCCCACATGCTGATGGCCAGTCATGAACGGCTGGCCTTGCAACTTGAAGAACTGCACCGGCAGCAGCCCTTGAGCGACAGTGACGAGCTGGTCGCCAGGTTGCGTGAATGGCGCCAGAACAGTCTGCCGACGGCCCCGGTTGCAGCGCCGCAACCCTGGGGCGCCGACCCCGAACTGCTGGAGATTTTCCTCGAGGAAGCCGCCGATATTCTCGACAGTTCAGGCAGTGCATTGCTGCGCTGGCAGGCCGAGCCCGGCAACCGCCAGGAAGTCGAAACCCTGCTGCGTGACCTGCACACCCTCAAGGGTGGCGCACGCATGGTCGAAATCGGCCCGATCGGCGACCTGGCCCACGAGCTGGAGTTTCTCTATGAGGGGCTGTCCGCCGGGCTGCTGGCGCCGTCGCCCGAACTGTTCGCACTGCTGCAGGGTTGCCACGACCGCCTGGCGCAGATGATCGATGCAGTGGCCGACGGGTTGCCGGTGGGCTCGGTGGACAAGCTGATCGAGCGCATCAAAAGCCTGGTGCACCCAGGCGACGAGCCGGCGGTACCGGTAGCGTTGCCGGCGGGCAAGACGGACGCGGTGGTCGATCCGGCCGCCGACATGGTGAAGATATCCGCCGAACTGCTCGACGAGCTGGTCAACCTGGCCGGCGAAACCTCGATCTTCCGTGGCCGTATCGAGCAGCAGGTCAACGATGCGCGCACAGCGCTCACGGAGGTGGAAACCACCATCGAGCGCATGCGCGATCAACTGCGCCGCCTCGACAGCGAAACCCAGAGCGGTCTTTTCAGTCGCCAGCACGCCGAGGCCGAGCGCCTGGGCTACGAGGAATTCGACCCGCTGGAGATGGACCGCCATTCGCAATTGCAGCAATTGTCCCGCGCCCTGTCCGAATCCGCCTCCGACTTGCTCGACCTCAAGGAAACCCTGGAGCGTCGCAACCAGGACGCCCATGACCTGCTGCAGCAACAGGCACGCATCAACACCCAATTGCAGGAAGGCCTGATGCGCACGCGCATGGTGCCGTTTGAGCGCATGCTGCCGCGCCTCAAGCGCATCGTGCGCCAGGTGGCCGGTGAGCTGGGCAAGGACGTGGAATTCGTGGTCGGCAATGCCGAGGGCGAGATGGACCGCAACGTGCTGGAGCGCATGGCGGCGCCGCTGGAACACATGCTGCGCAACGCCGTCGACCATGGTCTTGAGTCGCGCGAGGTGCGCCTGCAGGCGGGCAAGCCGGAGAAGGGCCGCATCAGCCTGGACCTGACCCACGAAGGCGGCGATATCGTCTTCGACATGCGCGACGACGGTGCCGGTGTGCCCCTCGAAGCCGTGCGCCGCAAGGCGATCAAGCGTGGCCTGCTCGACCCCAATCAAGCCATCAGCGACCGCGACGTGCTGCAGTTCATCCTGCAGCCGGGGTTCTCCACGGCAGAGAAGATCACCCAGATTTCCGGGCGCGGCGTGGGCATGGACGTGGTGCATGAGGAAGTGCGCCAGCTCGGTGGCTCGATGGTGATCGACTCGATCCCGGGCGTGGGTGTGCATTTCAGGATTCGCCTGCCGTTTACCGTGTCGGTCAATCGCGCACTGATGGTGCAATGCGCGGACGATCAGTATGCGATTGCGCTCAATACCATTGAGGGCCTGGTGCGTGTGCTGCCCCATGAATTGGCGGGGCACTACCAGCAGGATCCGCCGTGCTATGAATACGCCGGCCAACGCTACGAACTGTTCTACCTCGGTGACCTCTTGCACACCGTCAGTCGCCCCAGGTTGCTCGGCCAGTACCAGCCGGTGCCGGTGTTGCTGATGCACTGCAACGAGCGGCAGGTGGCGGTGCATGTGGATGCCATGGCGGGGACGCGCGAGATCGTGGTCAAGGGCCTGGGCCCCCAATTTGCCGGGGTGCAGGGCTTGTCCGGCGCGACGATCCTGGGCGATGGCCGTGTGGTACTGATTATCGACTTGTTGGCGCACATCCGCGCGCGGCCACCGGCGTTGCCGGCGCAGTCGGTGGACACGCCACTGACCCTCAACGACCCGCTGAAAAAACGCCCGCTGCTGGTACTGGTGGTGGACGATTCGGTCACCGTGCGCAAAGTCACCAGCCGCCTGCTGGAACGCAACGGCATGAACGTGCTCACCGCCAAGGACGGCATCGACGCCCTCGCGGTGCTTGAGGAGCACACCCCGGACCTGATGCTGCTCGACATCGAAATGCCGCGCATGGACGGCTTCGAAGTGGCCATCCAGATCCGCAACGACCCGCGCCTGATGCGCCTGCCGATCATCATGATCACCTCGCGCACCGGCCAAAAACACCGCGACCGCGCCATGGCCATCGGCGTCAACGACTACCTCGGCAAGCCGTACCAGGAGTCGGTGCTGCTGGAAAGCATTGCCTACTGGAGCAAGCCCCATGCTTGACCACCGCGCGAGCCAACTCACCGGGTTGCTGCTGCCGTTGGCTGACCGTCATCTGATCCTGCCGAATGTCGCGGTGGCCGAACTGATCGACTTCCAGCGCGGCGAACCGGCCAGCGACGCACCGCCCTGGTATCTGCGCCAAGTCACGTGGCGGGATCGGCAAATCCACTTGATCAGCTTTGAAGCGGTGTGCGGCGAAGCCAGCGTGACCGGCGAGCGCTCGCGGATCGTAGTGTTGAACGCCTTGGGCGGGCGGCCGACGCTGAAGTTCATCGCAATGGTGATCCAGGGGATTCCGCGCTCGTACAAACTCGACAGCGAATTGAGCTACGTGGACGTGCCGCTGTGCCCGCTGGAACTGGCGGCGGTGCAGGTAGGCGAGCATGTGGCGAAGGTGCCGGACCTGATGGGGCTTGAAGCCCTGCTGGCCGAGTCCGGCCTGGCCTGATCTTGAGCCCTATGAAGATCCACCGTGGAAGGGGGCTTGCCCCCGATGACAGAGTGTCAGTGGATAAATTTCTGGCTAGCCCACTGCCATCGGGGGCAAGCCCCCTCCCACATTAAAGTATCGGTGTTTGACAGACTGCGGGTGGCTTCGGACTTTTCCTGCAAGATTTTGGGCCATGCATGAACTTGTGGTGAGAAGTCCGCACGCCTAGTCTTCGTCCCGTCATCGCAAAAAACGGTGACACGGACGTGCAAGTCCGGTTACATATCGGCGCACCAACGCCCATAGCCATTCAACGGGCGTTTTTTATGCCTGCTGTACTCGTTATGGCGGCTGTGCGTGGGAGATTCTTCGGGGTCTGCCGGGGTCCGATATGCCCGGTCTTGCACACCTGCGTACAGCTGCCACCTTGATTCGCGTGCAAGCGGAAGAGGGCAGCTTCCATCACATATCGGAGCTGTCAATCATGATCAAACCTACCCCCAATCCACCCCTGTTCACCGTAAACCCTCACCAAAACACCGAAACCCTGTTGGTCAACGCCAGCGAAACCCTGTCCTCCCTCAACGCGCTTACCTGCAACCTGGCCTTCGATCTGGACACTTCCCAGCGCGCCGTTATGCTTGGGATCCAGCAAATGGCAGAGTTGGGGCAGTTGCTGGTCGATAGAGCATTGGAGCAAGTCAGTCCTTCGCCGGGATTTTAAAGCGGTCCCAAATAGGGACTGATCGGTCCTTGATTGGGACCGCTATCTAACAGGCGCTACTGAGCAAATGTGGGAGGGGGCTTGCCCCCTCCCACATTTTGATCTTCGTTACTCCAGGCGTAACGGTTCGCGCTCCAGCTTGATTGATGCTCTTCAGCTTCACTCCTAAGGTAAGCCCCACGACAGCAACCCCGTGGAGCAACCATGACAACAACCATCACCCCCGACTCGCGCTGGACGCGGCGGCGCGACGAGAAGCAGCGGCGGCTCGGGCTGGTCAAACAGTTTGCAGACGGGGCGGTGTTGCCCGGCGACAAGATCGTCGAGGCCCTTGAAGCCTTGATCCTCCCCGGCGACCGTGTGGTGCTGGAGGGCAACAACCAGAAGCAGGCCGACTTCCTCTCGCGTTCCCTGGCCAAGGCCGACCCGGCCAAGCTCCACGATTTGCACATGATCATGCCCAGCGTCGGCCGTTCCGAGCACCTGGACCTGTTTGAAAAAGGCATCGCCCGCAAACTCGATTTCTCCTTCGCCGGCACCCAATCCCTGCGCATCAGCCAGTTGCTGGAAGACGGCCTGCTGGAAATCGGCGCGATCCACACCTACATCGAACTCTATGCGCGCCTGGTGGTGGACCTGATTCCCAACGTTGTGCTTTCGGCCGGCTTCATGGCCGACCGCGCCGGCAATATCTACACCGGCGCCAGTACCGAAGATACGCCAGCGCTGATCGAACCTGCGGCCTTCAGCGATGGCATCGTGATCGTGCAGGTCAACCAGTTGGTGGACGACGTCACCGATTTGCCTCGTGTCGACATCCCCGCCAGTTGGGTCGACTTCGTGGTAGTGGCCGACAAGCCGTTCTACATCGAGCCGCTGTTCACCCGCGACCCGCGTCATATCAAGCCGGTACATGTGCTCATGGCGATGATGGCGATCCGTGGCATCTACGAAAAACACAATGTGCAGTCGCTCAACCACGGCATCGGCTTCAACACCGCCGCCATCGAATTGATCCTGCCGACCTACGGCGAATCCCTGGGCCTGAAGGGCAAGATCTGCCGCAACTGGACCCTCAACCCGCACCCCACGCTGATTCCGGCGATTGAAAGTGGCTGGGTCGAGAGTGTGCATTGCTTCGGCACCGAACTGGGCATGGAAAACTATATCGCCGCACGCCCGGATGTGTTCTTCACCGGCCGCGACGGCTCGATGCGCTCCAACCGCATGTTCTGCCAACTGGCCGGCCAGTACGCGGTGGACCTGTTTATCGGCGCCACCCTGCAAGTGGACGGCGACGGGCATTCCAGCACCGTGACCCGTGGCCGCCTCGCCGGTTTCGGCGGCGCGCCGAACATGGGCCACGACCCACGCGGTCGCCGCCACGGCACACCGGCCTGGCTGGACATGCGCCACGATGATGCGCCGGAAGCCTTGCTCGAACGCGGCAAAAAACTCGTGGTGCAAATGGTCGAGACCTTCCAGGAAGGCGGTAAACCCACCTTTGTCGACACCCTCGACGCGGTGGAAGTGGCGCGCAAAAGCGGCATGCCCCTGGCGCCGATCATGATCTACGGCGACGACGTGACCCACCTGCTTACCGAAGAAGGCATCGCCTACCTCTACAAGGCGCGCTCCCTGGAAGAACGCCAGGCAATGATCGCTGCCGTCGCCGGAGTCACCGCCATCGGTATGCGCCACAACCCCAAGGACACCGCGCGCATGCGCCGCGAAGGCTTGATTGCGCTGCCCGAAGACCTTGGCATTCGTCGCACCGATGCCACCCGCGAGCTGTTGGCCGCCAAGAGCGTGGCCGATCTGGTGGACTGGTCCGGCGGCCTGTACAACCCGCCCGCCAAATTCAGGAGCTGGTAAATGCGCGCCCTCAAACTGCATGAAGTGAGCCTGGCCGATCGCCTGGCGGATAGGGCGGTCGATGCGCTTATCGATGAAGCCGACCTCTCACCTAAACCCGCATTGGTGGACCGGCGCGGCAACGGCGCCCACAGCGATTTGCACCTGGGCCTGATGCACGCTTCGGCGTTGTCGCTGTGGCCGATGTTCAAGGAAATGGCCGAGGCCGCCCTTGAATTCGGTGAAGTCGGTGTACCCCTGCGTGAAGCGCTCGGCCGTATAGGTCGTGAGGGCGAGCAAGCGATGCTCATCACCACCCACGGCGTAAATACCCATCGCGGCGCGATCTGGGCCCTTGGCTTGCTCACCGCGGCAGCGGCCCTGCAACCCCATGCCGTAACCCTGACCGCGGCCAAACTGGCCCTGCTCGATGACCGTTTCGCGCCGCAACCGCTGAGCCACGGCGCCCAGGTCGCCCAACGCTACGGCGCACGCGGTGCCCGCGAAGAAGCACAGTTGGGTTTCCCCTCGGTGATGCAACGCGGCCTGCCGCAGCTGCACAAAAGCCGCCAGCAAAACGCCGGAGAACAGAACGCCCGCCTGGACGCCTTGCTCGCGATCATGACCGAACTGGCCGACACCTGCGTGCTCTATCGCGCAGGCTACGAAGGCCTGACCACCATGCAACAGGGCGCCCAGGCCGTGCTTGACGCCGGCGGCAGCGCAACCCTCGCCGGTCGCCGCCAGTTGCACGCGCTGGACCAACACCTGCTGGCCCTGAATGCGTCTCCCGGCGGCGCCGCCGACCTGTTGGCCGCCTGCCTGTTTATCGACCGCCTCGACGGAGCGTTGTGATGCAAACCTTATCCTTTGAATTCCCCGCCGGGCAGCCGCCAAAAGGCCGTGCGCTGGTGGGGTGCGTCGGCTCCGGCGACCTCGAAGTACTGCTGGAACCGGGCACCGCCGGCACGCTGACGATCCAGGTGCAAACCTCGGTCAATGGCGCCGAGCAACGTTGGCGGCACCTGTTCGAACGCATCTTCCAGGAGCAGACGCCACCGGCCTTGAACATTGATATCCACGATTTCGGCGCCACGCCCGGTGTAGTGCGTTTGCGCCTGGAGCAAGGCTTCGAGGAGATCGGCCATGACTGATTGGCTCAACAAACACAGCTTCGTTGAACTCGGTGCTCGGCAGCGCGCCAAGGCGTTGCTGGATGCCGGCACCTTTCGCGAGCTGATCGACCCGTTTCAACGCGTCATGTCGCCGTGGCTCAGCCGCCAGGGCGTAGTACCCCAGGCGGATGACGGGGTGGTCATCGCCAAAGGCAGTGTCGCCGGTCTACCGGTGGTGATTGCCGCCATCGAAGGTAACTTTCAAGGCGGCAGCCTCGGTGAAGTCGGCGGCGCGAAAATCGCCGGAGCACTGGAACTGGCCGCCGAGGATAACCGCAACGGCATCCCGACCCGCGCCGTGCTGCTGCTGGAAACCGGCGGCGTGCGTTTGCAGGAAGCCAACCTCGGCCTGGCGGCGATTGCTGATATTCACGCGGCGATTGTCGATCTGCGCCAGTACCAGCCGGTGATCGGCGTGGTGGCGGGCAGTGTCGGGTGCTTCGGCGGCATGTCCATCGCGGCGGGGCTGTGCAGCTACCTCGTCGTCACCCGCGAAGCACGGCTGGGTCTGAACGGCCCGCAGGTGATCGAGCAGGAAGCGGGGTTGAACGAATACGACTCCCGCGACCGGCCGTTTATCTGGAGCCTCACCGGCGGCGAACAACGCTTCAACAGCGGCCTGGCCGATCGGTATGTGGCCGACGATGTGGCGCAGATTCAACAGACCGTCAGCGCGCTGCTGCAACACGGCGCGCCCGAACAACCGCGCAGCCGCCGTGCTGATTTCTACCTGGCGCGCCTGGCTGAACTCGACGCCACGGCGCAAATCGACCCGGCGACGGTGCGCGCGCTGTATCAGGGAGAACGCTCATGAGAGGTTTGCAGTGGTTTAACGCCCTAAGCGCCGGCGCGGCGCTGGTGCAAGGGCTGCCCGACTCGCTCAAGGTCGCCGATGGCCAGTTGAACGGTCAGCGCGTGCGCTTTCTTGCCGTGGTCACCGACCCGAACAACCGCTTCCCGCGCGCGCGCAATGGCGAAGTCGGGCTGCTCGAAGGCTGGGGCCTGGCCAAGGCGGTGGATGACGCCATCGCCCTGGGCGACAAGCGCCCGCTGATCGCCATTGTCGATGTGCCCAGCCAGGCCTATGGTCGCCGCGAAGAAGCCCTCGGCATTCATCAGGCGTTGGCCGCCGCCGCAGACAGTTACGCCCGTGCGCGCCTGGCAGGTCATCCGGTGATTGCATTGCTGGTAGGCAAGGCCATGTCCGGCGCGTTTCTCGCCCACGGATACCAGGCCAATCGCCTGATTGCCCTGCACGACCCCGGCGTGATGGTGCACGCCATGGGCAAGGCCTCGGCGGCGCGGGTCACCCTGCGCAGCGTCGAAGAACTCGAAGCCCTGGCCGCCAGCGTGCCGCCGATGGCCTATGACATCGACAGCTATGCCAGCCTCGGGCTGCTCTGGGAAACGCTCACGGTCAACCAGATTGAACAGCCTACGGCGGACGATGTGGCGCGGGTCAGTGACTGCCTGATGAATGCAATAAAGGATGTCGGTACCGCCGATTTGAGCGGGCGCCTTGGTGCGACCAATCGAGCCGCTTCCAGCCATGTGCGCCAACTGCTGCGGGAGCAATGGTGAACGCCCACGACTTGCTCTGGGGCATGACCCCGGCCCATCTGCCCGCCGATGCGCCCGACTGGGTGGTGGAGGCGCTCAGCGCCGGCCACCCGGTGGTGGTGCGCCGCGCCATCGCCGAGCCGGGCCAGGTGGCGGTAGGTGTGCGCGGGCGTTTGCGTGAGCAGCGGTTTGCCGCGCTGATGCCCATTGTCGCCGTACAGCGGCGTGTGGCCCCCGAAGCCTTGCGGGGCGTGGCCTCGCCGCGAGATTTGCCGGCGTGGCGGGCACTTGATCAACTGCGGCCGCTGTTGGCGCACAGCGACTGGGGCGTCAGCGGCAGCGCCGGATTCGAATTGGCCAGCGGCATCGAAGCATTGCATGCCGCGAGCGATCTGGATTTGATCCTGCGCACTCCCGAGCCGCTTGAGCGTCACCAGGCGCACGCGTTATTGGCGATGCTCGATAGCGCACCGTGCAGCGTCGACCTGCAACTGCAAACCCCCGTCGGCGCTGTCGCCTTGCGCGAATGGGCGGGCGCATCACGCCGGGTGCTGCTGAAAACGGCCAACGGCGCGCACCTCGTTGTCGACCCCTGGCAGGCCGTGGCATGAGCAGCCTGTTGGTGTTTCCGGGGCAGGGCGCCCAGCGAGCCGGCATGCTCCAGGCGCTGCCCGCCGAGGTCCTGGACGAGGCCAGCGCTGCCCTGGGTGAAGACGTGCGCCGGCTCGATTCGGCGCAAGCCCTTGAATCGACGCGCGCCGTTCAGCTCTGCCTGTTGATCGCCGGGGTGGCGCATGCGCGTCTGCTGCAGCACGCGCCGGACTACGTCGCGGGCCTGTCCATCGGCGCCTATCCCGCCGCGGTCATCGCCGGCGCAATGGACTTTGCCGATGCAATCAAACTGGTCAGTCTGCGCGGCGAACTGATGCAAAGCGCTTATCCACAGGGCTATGGGATGACTGCGATCATCGGCCCGCAGTTATCCACAGTGGAAACCTTGCTCGCCGAAATCCACAGCCCGCAGACCCCGGTGTACCTGGCCAATATCAATGCCGATAACCAGACGGTCATCGCCGGCAGCGACGCGGCGATGAAGCGTGTCGCCGAACGCATCAAGGGCAACGGCATCGCCAGGCGCCTGGCGGTCAGCGTGCCGTCCCATTGCGCCTTGCTGGACGCACCGGCCAAGGTCCTCGCCCAGGCCTTCGTCCCGCTCAAGACGCCGCGCATCACCTACCTGAGCAGCACCCGCGCGCGTCCCATCCACAACCCCGAGCAACTGCGCGATGACCTGGCCTTCAACATGTGCCGCGTCGTCGACTGGCGCGGCACCGTGCAAAGCGCCGTTGAACGCGGCGTGCGCCTGCAGATCGAACTGCCGCCGGGCGCGGTGCTCACCGGCCTGTCACGTCGCGTGTTCGAACAAGGCACGGTGATCGCCTGCGAAGGCGCGCGCCTGGATACCTTGCAGGCCCTGCTGCAAGAGGAGGAGCGCCGCCACCGATAAAGCATCACCCAAGGCTTTCGAAGCACAACAACAACAATTTCGAACGAGCACTTTGAGGACAATAACAATGATTATCTACGGTGTGGCTTTTCTGGCGTTCTGCACGTTGGCAGGGTTGTTTGTGGGGGAGTTGCTAGGCAAGTTGCTAGGTATCCCAGCCAACGTCGGCGGGGTGGGTATCGCCATGTTGTTGCTGATCGGCCTGGGCAGTTACCTGAGCAAGCGCGGCTGGCTTACCAGCAAGTCGGAAGCTGGCGTGAGCTTCTGGGCGGCGATCTATATCCCGGTTGTGGTGGCGATGGCCGCCCAGCAAAACGTGTATGGCGCCATCAGTGGCGGGCCCATGGCGATCCTGGCCGGGACCCTCGCCGTGGTGCTGGGCTTTGCCCTGGTGCCGGTGCTGGTGCGTATCGGTAATCGCGAGCCGGTTGCGGCTGTTCCCACCAAAGAAGCCAGGTGATCGCCATGTACGAATCGATGATGAAAGTGATCACCGGCTACGGCTTGATCAGTGGTTTTGCCGTGATCGGCCTGACCATGTGGGTCTCCTACTGGATTTCCGATACCTTTACCAAAGGCCGCCTGCACGGTTCGGCCATCGCCATCCTGCTGGGCTTGGGGTTGTCGTATGTGGGCGGGGCCTTCACCGGCGGCTCGAAGGGGGTGGTGGATATTCCGCTGCTGTCAGGTATCGGCCTGTTGGGTGGCGCGATGTTGCGGGACTTCGCCATTGTCGCCACGGCATTTGGCGTGAGTGTCGATGAGCTTAAGCGCGCCGGATACGTTGGTGTGCTGGCGCTGTTTGTCGGTGTGGGTTCGTCGTTTATTGCCGGGGTCGGGGTGGCAATGGCGTTCGGTTATACCGATGCGGTGAGCCTTACCACCATTGGTGCCGGAGCCGTGACCTATATCGTCGGCCCGGTGACCGGCGCGGCGATCGGGGCCAGTTCCGAGGTGATGGCTTTGTCCATTGCCGCGGGGTTGATCAAGGCGATTCTGGTGATGGTGATGACCCCGTTCGTGGCGCCGCTGATCGGGCTGAATAACCCGCGCAGCGCGGTGATCTTTGGCGGTTTGATGGGAACTTCCAGCGGTGTGGCGGGCGGGCTGGCGGCGACTGATCCGAAGTTGGTGCCGTACGGTTGCCTGACGGCGGCGTTTTATACGGCACTGGGGTGCTTATTGGGGCCGTCGCTATTGTTTCTGGTGATGCGCGGGTTGGTGGGCTGACCGACAGATTTTCAGTGTTTGATCGGGCGCTATCGGGGGCAAGCCCCCTCCCACAGTTGACCGAGTTCCAACATGAGAATGCGATCAAAATGTGGGAGGGGGCTTGCCCCCGATAGCGGTCTCAAACCTGGCGATTGGCATACATCCGACACTCCGCCAACAACGCCAGCAAGTTCGGATCGCGCTCCTTGGCCTTCAGGAACACCACGCCGATATGCTGCTGCAACCGATACCTGGGCTGCAGCGGTATCAGCTTCACGCGGTTCTCGTACACCGCCGCGATCCGGCCCGGCAGCAGCGCATAACCCACGCCTGAGCTGACCATGCTCAGCAGCGTGAAGATGTCATTGACCTGCATCGCCACCTTGGGCTCGAACCCCGCCTGCTTGAATACCCGGTTGCCATCCTGGTGGGTGGCGAAGCCTTGGGTGAGGGTGATGAAGGTGGCGTCGCGCACGTCGGCCAGGTCGATTTGCCGTTCGCGGTCGAAGGGGGAATCGGCCGGGGTGGCGAGGAAGATGTCATCCGAGAACAGGGCGATCTGCTCACAGTCCGGGTCGTTGGCGTGCTCGTCGAGGGAGATGAGGATCGCGTCCACTTCCATGTTCTTGAGCTTGTAGCGCAGGTCGAAATTGGAGCCCAGGATCAGGTCGATATTCAATTCGCTGCGGCGGATTTTCAGGCCCATGATCAGTTGCGGCACGGTCTTGACCGTCAGCGAATACAGCGAGCCGAGCTTGAAACGTTCGGCGGAGAAACCGGCGGCTTCGCGGGTCAGGCGCACGCTGTCGACCACGTCGGCCACCAGCTTTTGCGCGCGCTCTTCAAGTACATAGGCGCTTTCCAGCGGCGTCAGGTTGCGGCCCTCGTGTTTGAACAGCGGGCAGCGCAGGGCATTTTCCAGCGAATGAATGGCGCGGTGCACGCTGACGTTGCTGGTTTGCAGCTCGGCGGCGGCGCGGGCCAGGTTGCCGGTGCGCATGAACGCCAGGAAGATTTCCAGTTTCTTGAGGGTGAATTCTTCGTCGATCAACATGGCCGTGGCTCTTGTTCGAATGCCCTCGATTGTGCCCGCAAAACCGCGCGGCGTCGTCGGAACGTCATAACCCGCTTGCACTCTGATGCGCAAGGTTGGACGCTTGTCCGCTTGTGCTTGGGGTAACGGGAGGTCGGTGACAGATGTACCACGGAGAACGATTCAACGCCTGGAGCCATTTGCTCGGTGCAGTCGCGGCGTGTATTGGCGCTGTGTGGATGCTGGTGGTGGCAAGCCTGGATGGCAGCCCCTGGAAGATCGTCAGCGTGGCGATTTACGGCTTTACCCTGATCGCGCTGTACAGCGCCTCGACGGTGTATCACAGCGTGCGGGGGCGGCGAAAAGAGATCATGCAGAAGGTCGATCACTTTTCGATCTACCTGTTGATCGCCGGCAGCTACACCCCGTTTTGCCTGGTGACACTGCACGGGCCATGGGGCTGGACGTTGTTCGGGATTGTATGGGGGCTGGCGGTGATCGGCATTTTGCAGGAGATCAAGCCGCGTTCCGAGGCGCGGATTCTATCCATCGTGATCTATGCGGTGATGGGCTGGATCGTGCTGGTGGCGGTCAAGCCGCTGATAGCGGCGCTGGGCACGGCGGGTTTTATCTGGCTGGCGTCGGGCGGGGTGCTCTACACCGTGGGCATTATCTTTTTTGCCCTGGAAGACCGCCTGCGCCATTCCCATGGGATCTGGCACTTGTTTGTGATTGGCGGCAGCCTGCTGCATTTTGTGGCGATCATGCATTACGTGCTTTGAATGGAGCAGAGAGCAAGCCCTAATGTCATTCAGTTAAGGCTTTTTTGCAGGAGCGAGCTTGCTCGCGAAAAACTCACAGGCGCCGCGTTCAATCAGGAAGCACGCGTTATCGTTGACGTTTTTCGCGAGCAAGCTCGCTCCTACAGAGGGCTTTCTGTCAGATATAAATTATCTGGCTGACACACCGCTATCGGGGGCAAGCCCCCTCCCACATTGGACCCAGGGTGTTCTTAGAGGCGGTCGAGCAATTTACAGGCGCGGTTGCCAAAGATCTCCAGCAGCTTGGCCAGCATATGCGGCGGTGGCTCGTTGGCGCGGGTCAGGGCGTAGAGGGTGATGGGCAGCGGTGGGGTGAGCGTGCGGATCTGGGTGGTGGCGGTTGAGGCACCCAGCGCCGTGAACGGATCGATCACGGTCAGACCGGCCCCGGATTCGACCATCGCACGCGCCAGGGAATAAGTTTGCACCGAGATCGTCACCCGGGGCGGCGGGTCGATATTTTCCAGGTAGCTGCCCAGCTTCGCCGCCAACGGGTCGGCGCTGGACAGGCCGATCAACGGCGCACCGGCCAGCTCGGCCAACGGCAAGGGCTGATGCCGTTCGGCATCCGGCCAATAGCCTTTGGACGCCAACGCCACCAGTACACCGTTGGCCAGCACCTGGGTCGTGAGTCCCGGATGGCCGGAGAAGTTGAGCGTCAACGCCAGGTCGATCTCGCGCATCAACAGCTTCTGCACCAACTCGCGGCTATGGTCGCTGGACAGTTCGCAGGCCATGTCCGGGTAATCGCGTTTCCACTCCAGGATCGACGGCGGCAGCAGCGACAGCGCCAGCGTCGGAATCGCGCCGATGCGGATACTCTGCCCAGGTTCACGGCGCAAGCTATTGGCCAGGCGCCTTACGCCTTGCAGGCTCGTGGTGACTTTCTCGACTTCGCTTTCCAGCGCCAACGCTTCGGGCGTGGGCTGCAACTTGCCGCGTACCCGCAGGAACAGCGCAAAGCCCAGCTGCAATTCGGCGTGCTGCAACACCTTGGTCACCGCCGGCTGCGAGACGTGCAGCAACTGCGCGGCGGCGCTGATGGAGCCCGTCTGGCGGATGGCCTGGAAGATTTCGATATGACGCAAGCGCATGACGAGTCCATAACCTTTGTTTATAGGTGACCCATCTTTATTCATTGTCGGTGAGCTGTCACCTGCCTCTAGGCTTGAGCCTTCTTGAATCAACGGCGGGAGGCTGGCATGGCCGGACAGGTTTGCATCATCGGCGGTGGAGTGATCGGCTTGACGAGCGCGTATGCGCTGGTGCGTGCCGGCCATGCAGTGACGGTGATCGACGCGCGTGACAGCCTGGGCAGCGAAACCAGCTTCGCCAACGGCGGGCAGTTGTCCTATCGCTATGTGGCACCGTTGGCGGATGCCGGCGTGCCGCTGCAGGCGATTGGCTGGTTGCTGCGCGGAGACTCGCCGTTGAAATTGCGCCCACGGCTCGACCCCCGGCAATGGCGCTGGATGGCAGCCTTCATGGCCGCCTGCCGGGGTTCGGTGAATAAGCGCAATGCAGCGCACTTGTTGCGCCTGGCATCCTTGAGCCAGGCCACCTTGCAGCAATGGCGCATCGATGACCGCCTGGAAGATTTCGACTGGCGGCGCAACGGCAAGCTGGTGACGTTTCGTACTGCCAATAGCTTCGAACATGCGCGCAGCAAGGTCACCGACATGTTGCAGCAGCAGGTGTTGTCCATGGGCGATTGCGCGCGGCTGGAGCCGGCATTGGCGGCGGGTGATTTCGTCGGTGGTATCTACACGCCGAACGAGGAGGTCGCCGATTGCCATGCCTTCTGCCAACGGCTGGCGGCGCGGCTCGAGGCCTCGGGGCGCTGCACGTTTATGCTCGGGCGCAAGGTCACCAGGATTCGCCATGCCGACGGTGCAGTGCAGGCCATCGAGTTGGGCAGCGAAGAGATGCCGGTGGAACAACTGGTACTTGCGGCGGGGCATCGCAGCGCCGAATTGGGCTTGCCGGGGTTGGCGCTACCGCTGTATCCGCTCAAGGGCTACAGCCTGAGCGTGCCGATCGGCGCGCAGCACCGGGCGCCGAACCTGAGCATTACCGACTATGACCGCAAGATCGTCTACGCGCGTATCGGTGACCAACTGCGGGTCGCCGCCATGGTGGATATCGTTGGTTTCGATACCGGACTTGAACCCAAGCGCCTGACCCTGATGAAGCGTCAGGCCCTGGAGACATTCCCGCTGGCCGGTGACTACACCCACGCAGTCGAATGGGCCGGCATGCGCCCGGCCACGCCGACGGGGGTGCCGCTGATCGGTGCAAGTCGCTACCGCAACTTGTGGCTCAACCTCGGCCATGGCGCCCTTGGCTTTACGCTGGCTTGTGGCAGCGGCCAACTGCTGGCCGAGCTGATCGATCAGCGCACGCCGTCCATCGATATGCACGGCCTGACGCCTCGCGTCGCTTGAATCTCTACCCCAAAACCAACGGAGAATAACAATGAAAAAGATCCTGTTGACCGGCTGCACCCTGGGCCTGTTGTTCGGCGCACAGGCGCATGCGACGCAAACGCCGCTGGAGGGCACCTTGAGCAAGATCGCCAATGCCAGGTCCATTACCCTGGGTTACCGCGATGCGTCGGTGCCGTTTTCCTATGTTGCCGATACCAGCGGCAAACCCATGGGGTATTCAGTGGACCTGGCGAGCAAGATCGTCGAGCGCATCCAGCTAAAAACCGGGGTGGCCGACCTCAAGGTGAGCTACAACCTGGTGACCTCTCAAACGCGTATACCGTTGGTGCAGAACGGAACGGTGGATCTGGAGTGCGGCTCCACTGGCGTGACGGCCGAGCGGCAGAAGCAGGTGGCGTTTTCGTACGGTTTTATCTACGTGAAAGGCCAGCTGCTGACGGCCAGGGGCAGTGGCATCAAGGGCTTTGCGGACCTGCAGGGCAAGAACGTGGTGACCACCGCCGGCACCACCAACGAACGCTTTCTCAAAAGCTACAACGCCGAACACAAGGCCGATATGTTCGTCATCAGCGCCAAGGACCACGGAGAGGCGTTCAAGATGCTCGAGACCGGCCGCGCAGCGGCATTCTATATGGATGACGCGTTGCTCTATGGCGAACGCGCCAAGGCCAGGGACCCGCACAACTGGGTAGTGGTGGGGGAAGAACAGTCGCGGGAAATCTACAGCTGCATGGTGCGCAAGGATGACCCGCAGTTCCTGGCGGTGGTCAACGAAGCATTGGCCGATCTGTACCGCAGCGGGGAAATCAATGGGATTTACCAACGCTGGTTCGAACAGCCGATTCCGCCCAAGGGTTTGAACCTGGAATTCCCGATGACCAGCGAGTTAAAGGCAATTATTGCAAAGCCGGTGAGCGACCCGGTGGAGTAAGAAGCGCTAACCCAAGATCGTTCCTACGCTCCGCGTGGGAGTGCATCCTTGGACGCTCCGCGTCCGCTTCTAAAGTCGTAACGCAGAGCGTCACAGGCGGCATTCCCACACACAGCGTGGGAACGATCACTCGGAGGGTTAGAAGTCGCCCCACAACTGTTGGGCCACAGCCAGCGCCACCACCGGCGCGGTTTCGGTACGCAACACCCGTGGACCTAGGCGGGCGGCTTGGAAGCCGGCGCTTTGGGCGGTTTCCACTTCGACGTCGGTCAATCCACCTTCAGGGCCGATCAGGAAGGCCAGGCTCGAAGGTTTGGCATGGCTGATCATTGGCTCGGCTACCGGATGCAGTACCAGCTTCAGGTCGGCCTCGGTCTGTTTCAGCCAGTCTGCCAGCAACAGCGGCGGGTGAATCACCGGCACCGTTGAACGCCCGCATTGCTCACAGGCACTGATCGCCACCTGGCGCCAGTGCAGCAGGCGTTTGTCGGCGCGTTCGTCCTTGAGGCGCACTTCGCAGCGCTCGCTGAAAATCGGGGTGATGGCATTGACGCCCAGTTCGGTGGCTTTCTGGATCGCCCAATCCATGCGCTCGCCCCGGGAAAGACCTTGCCCGAGGTGGATATGCAGCGGCGATTCGGCCTGGCCGTTGAAGCGTTGCGTCAGTTGTACGGTGACGCGTTTTTTACCGACTTCCAGCAGGCTGCCGAGAAACTCCTGGCCGGAGCCGTCGAACAGTTGCACGGCGTCGCCTTCGACCATGCGCAACACGCGGCTGATGTAATGCGCCTGGGCTTCGGGCAACTCATGGTCGCCGAGGCTCAGCGGGGTGTCGGTGAAAAAACGGGACAGTCTCATTTCTGTTCTCTGGAAAAATTATGCATACACACGTTCTGTCTTTCTGTAGGAGCGAGCTTGCTCGCGAAAAACGTATACCCGACGCCGTAATGTGCCTGGAATACCTTCGCGAGCAAGCTCGCTCCTACAGGGATTTTGGACACTATCCCGGATCACGGAAACCTGGGTGAAAATCCTTCGGCACGGCAACGCTGACCTTGCTGTTGGTGGCGATATCGATGCCTTCACTCGCAACCTCGGCAAGGAAATCGATCTGCTCCGGGGTAATCACATACGGCGGCAGGAAATACACCACGCTGCCCAACGGCCGCAACAGCGCACCGCGTGCCAGGGCATGCTCGAATACTTTCAGGCCCCGGCGTTCCTGCCAGGGGTAGGCGGTTTTGGTGGCTTTGTCCTGCACCATCTCGATGGCCAGCACCATGCCGGTCTGGCGCACTTCCGATACGTGCGGGTGGTCCACCAGATGGGCCGTGGCGCTGGCCATGCGCTGGGCCAGGGCCTTGTTGTTTTCGATGACGTTGTCTTCCTCGAAGATATCCAGGGTCGCCAGCGCCGCCGCGCACGCCAGCGGGTTGCCGGTGTAGCTGTGGGAATGCAGGAAGGCGCGCAGGGTCGGGTAGTCGTCGTAGAAGGCGTCGTACACGTCATCGGTGGTGACCACGGCGGCCAGCGGCAGGTAGCCACCGGTGAGGGCCTTGGACAGGCACAGGAAGTCCGGGCGGATGCCGGCCTGTTCGCAGGCGAACATGCTGCCGGTGCGGCCAAAGCCCACGGCGATTTCGTCGTGGATCAGGTGCACGCCATAACGGTCGCAGGCTTCGCGCAGCAGCTTGAGGTACACCGGGTGATACATGCGCATGCCACCGGCGCCCTGGATCAACGGCTCCACGATCACGGCGGCGACGCTGTCGTGATGTTCGGCCAGGGTCTGTTCCATCGCCACGAACATGTTGCGCGAGTGTTCTTCCCAGCTCATGCCCTCGGGGCGCAGGTAGCAATCCGGGCTTGGCACCTTGAGGGTGTCGAGCAGCAGCGCCTTGTAGGTTTCGGTGAACAGCGGCACGTCACCCACAGACATCGCCGCGATGGTTTCGCCATGGTAGCTGTTGGTCAGGGTGACGAAGCGCTTCTTGTCCGGCAGGCCACGGTTGAGCCAGTAGTGGAAGCTCATCTTCAGCGCGACTTCGATGCATGACGAGCCATTGTCGGCGTAGAAGCAGCGGGTCAGGCCTGCGGGGGTCATGGCCACCAGGCGTTCGGACAGTTCGATCACCGGCTGGTGGCTGAAACCGGCAAGGATCACATGTTCCAGTTGGTCCACCTGATCCTTGATGCGCTGGTTGATGCGCGGATTGGCATGGCCGAACACGTTGACCCACCAGGAACTGACGGCATCGAGGTAGCGCTTGCCTTCGAAGTCTTCCAGCCATACGCCTTCACCGCGTTTGATCGGCACAAGGGGCAATTGCTGGTGGTCTTTCATCTGGGTGCAGGGATGCCACAGCACCGCGAGGTCGCGTTGCATCCACTGGTTATTCAAGCCCATCGGTGATCTCCTCGAAGCGGTCCTGCAACCTGCGCAGGCGAAACAATCGCGCAAGCCTATGCAATGGTGGCGTGGGTCACAAGCCATTGTGGGGAAATTCGCGGTAAATGCAGGACGGTCTGTCACGTTTCCAGGGAATAGTCTTAATCCCTTGTTAATTTATGATGCATAGGCTTCAGATCGCCTTTCTCGATATTTCGAAGCGAAATTTTCCGCTTTAATTCGATAGATAAAGCGCTAGTCTTGGGCACGGTTCTTACGGGATTAAGTACATGCAGCTACGCAACTCACCGGCCCGCTATGGTTGGGTCAGCATGGTTCTGCACTGGGGCGTGGCCCTGGTGGTATTCGGGTTGTTCGCCCTGGGCCTGTGGATGGTCGGTCTCGATTACTACAGCGCCTGGCGCAAAGACGCGCCGGACCTGCACAAGAGCATTGGCATCACGCTGTTTGCCATCATGCTGGTACGCATTGTCTGGCGCCTGGTCAGCCCGCCGCCGCCGCCGTTGACCAGCTACAGTCGGTTGACCCGCCTCGGCGCCGCGTTTGGTCACGCGTTCCTGTATCTCGGGTTGTTTGCCGTGATGATTGCCGGTTACCTGATTTCCACCGCAGACGGTGTCGGTATCCCGGTGTTTGGCCTGTTTGAAATTCCTGCCGTGGTTTCCGGTCTACCGGACCAGGCAGATACCGCCGGTTGGGTGCATTTGTACCTGGCCTGGGTGTTGGTGGTGTTCGCCGGCTTGCACGGCGTGGCGGCGCTGAAACACCATTTTATCGATCGTGATGTGACCCTGACGCGAATGCTGGGGCGCAAAGCCTGATGTTCAACCTCGACTCACAAGGAATAGAAAACATGTTGAAGAAGACACTCGCCGCTCTGGCAATCGGTACCGCTCTGCTGTCTGCCGGTCAGGTAATGGCGGCTGACTACAAGATCGACAAGGAAGGCCAGCACGCCTTCATCGATTGGAAAATCAGCCACCTGGGCTACAGCTACATCCACGGTACTTTCAAGGACTGGGATGGTACGTTCAGCTGGGACGCAGCCAAGCCTGAGGCCAGCAAAATCGCCGTCGATGTGAAAACCGCCAGCCTGTGGTCCAACCACGCAGAACGTGACAAGCACATCGCCAGCAAAGACTTCATCGACGTGGCCAAGTTTGCCGACGCCAAGTTCGTGTCCACCGCCGTCAAATCCACCGGCGAAAAGACCGCTGACGTGACCGGCGACCTGACCTTCCACGGCGTGACCAAGCCGGTGACCTTCAAGGCTACCTTCAACGGTGAAGGCAAGGATCCATGGGGCGGCGAACGTGCCGGCTTCAACGCCAAGACCACCATCGACCTGAACGACTTCGGCGTGAAAGGCCCAGGCCCGACTTCGCAGACTGTCGACCTGGACATCTCGCTGGAAGGCGTGAAGCAGAAGTAATGCTTCGTATGTAGGAGCGAGCTTGCTCGCGAAAAACGTCAACGATGACGCGTGAAACCTGGATGTACGCGGTGTCTGTGAGTTCTTCGCGAGCAAGCTCGCTCCTACAGTTTAAAAGCACAAAAAAATGCCCCGTCTCGAAAGAGGCGGGGCATTTTTTATGGCGCTTTGAAACTCAGCGGTTGCGGGTCAGCAGCGCTGGTTTCTCACCACGAGGACGGCCAGGCAGCTGATCCAGCTGCTCGGGTGTCGGGAAGCGATCCGCTTTCGACTCCTTGTGGATAATCTTTGGCGCCGGGCCACCGCGCGGGTTTTGCACCGCAGGCTCGGACAGAGGCTGGTCGTCACGGGCCGGGCGGCGGTTGTTGCTGCGCGAGTCTTCGCGACGGGCCTGGCCGTCACGCGGTGCACCATTACGTGGGCCGCTGCGCTTGGCTGGCGGCGTACCGGTGGTGCCGCCGCTGCTGTTGCGCGGGCCATTCTGACGGGCGCCCTGTGGCTGGCCGCCACGCGGAGCGGCTGCGCCTTGTGCCGGGGCACCCGGGCGACGGCCACGGCCTTGTGCCGGCTTGGCCTGTGGCACGTAGTCGACGCGGTTACCGAAGTTATCCACATCGTCGTCGAGGAACTCGTCCGGGGCACGATCGGAAGCGGCGCGTGGCGGCTGGCTCGGCTGGCGCTGTTCGCGGGCCGGGGTGCCTTCACGAGGCTTCTGCTCGCGGGCCGGGCGTTCGCCACGGCTGCTGGTCGCGGTTTTTTCCTTGCCTTTGTCCTTGCCCTTGTCGCGACGACCACCGCCGCCACCGCCGCCGTTCGGGCCATCGCCCTTCGGACCGCGTGGGTTGCGCGGGTTACGCACGTCCGGACGCTCGCGCGCTTCTGGCTTCTCGGCCTCCACTGCGCTGGAATCGAAGCCCATCAGGTCGCCGTCGGCGATTTTCTGCTTGGTCATGCGCTCGATGCTTTTGAGCAGTTTTTCTTCGTCCGGTGCAACCAGGGAGATGGCTTCACCCGAACGACCGGCGCGGCCGGTACGGCCGATACGGTGCACGTAGTCTTCATCGACGTTCGGCAGCTCGAAGTTGACCACGTGTGGCAGTTGGTCGATATCCAGGCCGCGGGCGGCGATATCGGTGGCGACCAGGATGCGTACGGAACCGGCCTTGAAGTCGGCCAGGGCTTTGGTGCGCGCGTTCTGGCTCTTGTTGCCGTGGATGGCGACGGCGGTGAGGCCGTGCTTGTCCAGGTACTCGGCCAAGCGGTTGGCGCCGTGCTTGGTGCGGGTGAACACCAGCACCTGTTCCCAGGCACCGTGGGTGATCAAGTGCGCCAGCAGCGAGCGCTTGTGGCTGGCGGCCAGGCGGAACACGCGTTGCTCGATACGCTCGACCGTGGTGTTCGGCGGCGTGACTTCGATGCGTTCCGGGTTGTGCAGCAACTTGCCGGCCAGGGCCGTGATGTCCTGGGAGAACGTTGCCGAGAACAGCAGGTTCTGACGCTTGGCCGGCAGGCGCGCGAGCACCTTTTTCACGTCATGGACAAAACCCATGTCGAGCATGCGGTCGGCTTCGTCCAGCACGAGGATTTCCACGTGGGACAAATCGACGCTGCCTTGGCCGCACAGGTCGAGCAAACGACCCGGGCACGCCACCAGCACATCGACACCACGGGACATGGCCTGAACCTG
This sequence comes from Pseudomonas orientalis, assembly GCF_001439815.1. Taxonomy (GTDB): domain Bacteria; phylum Pseudomonadota; class Gammaproteobacteria; order Pseudomonadales; family Pseudomonadaceae; genus Aquipseudomonas; species Aquipseudomonas orientalis. The sequence continues at coordinate 339,851 of NZ_JYLM01000004.1, forward strand.
GGGGTTCATGCCGACGCCGCCGAAGATGCAGGCACTGACGAACTTCAGGTCGCGGGCATACAGCTTGAAGCTGTCGTGCACTTGCGCGGCGAGTTCGCGGGTGGGGGTCAGGACCAGTACGCGCGGTTGGCGCGGGCCGTGACGCTGGGATTTGTCCGGGTGACCGTTGGGGAACAACCGCTCCAGAATCGGGAGGGCGAAGCCACCGGTTTTACCGGTACCTGTCTGCGCCGCAACCATCAGGTCGCGACCTTGCAACACGGCGGGAATGGCCCGCTGTTGCACCGGAGTAGGCTCGGTATAGCCCGCTGCCTCGATGGCGCGGACTAAAGCCTCGGAGAGACCGAGGGAAGCAAAGGACATGAGTAATCCTGTTTTAGTTAGGGCTTGGCCCAAAGGGATAATCTTGCCGGGCGTGAATGGCGCTTAGGGGAGCGTAATCCCGTCCGGTCCTGCTGTGTCTGGCGGGCACTCCACCGGCTCGCGCGGGCTGCAAAGCTGCGCTGTAGCGGGGTTGGGTGCCTTTTTCAAGACCCGAGCGGCCGGGCGTAAGCCTGGCGGAAAGGCCGGAGTATAACAGAGCAATCACTGCGCGCTGCTTTCCTGCTGCTCAACGGTGTAATCGAACGCGTTGATCGGGGTCGTTTGTGCCTGGATACCGCCGTATTTGGCGCTCAACGCGGCGTAGGCCGGCTCTTGCTTGAAACGCCTGAGCTCGGCGGCAAAGCGCTGGACCAGCAGGTCCATGCCTGCGCCACGGCGTACGGCGAGAAACTGCGGCTGGCGGCTGACCACCACCGGCGCCTGGCTGACCTTGTCTTCCAGACCCAACGCCTTGATCACATGCTGGCCCACGCGTCGGTCAGTGACCACCATGTCGATGCGCCCCAGCATGAGCTTGCCGAAGTTGGCTTCATGGCTGGGGGCGGGTTCACGGGCGAAGGCATCGGACGCACTGAATGCTTCGCCATAGAGGTAGCCGGGCGAGACGCCCACGGTCAGGCCGCGCAGGTCGTCGAGGGTGTCGGCGGGGTGAGGACGTTCGTTGGCGTAGAACAGCACGAACTCGACTTGCGACAAGGGTTCGCTGGGGTAGAGCAGCAAGGTGTCGCGCTCGTGGCTGTGGAAAATATCCAGCGCGCCGTCGGCGTGGCCTTGGTCAAGCATGGCCAGGCAGCGCTTCCAGGGCAGGAACTGCCATTGCACATCCACACCGAGGCGCTGGAACACGATCACCGTGGTTTCATAGTCCAGGCCACGCATGTTGCCGTTGTCGTCGTAGACGTAGGGCGCCCATGGCTCGGTGACAATGCGCAGTTTCTCGCCCTGAGCGGCCAGGCTCAGGCAAGTCAATAGCGCAGCAATCAGCAACTTCAAAATGACAGGCATTGCCTGAGATTACGTCGCTCCCGGCATAAAGAGAAGCTCTGGCACGCGCTTTGGCGGGCGGCCTTATTTCGCTGGCGCGTCCATCAGGTGGGCGTGGATCGCGGCGCGCCGCTCGCCGAGAATCAGGCGCACCACCGGGTTGGCGAACCAGTGTTCGAGCTGGTGCGCGTCAATCGGACGCTTCTGGCGCTCCTCCTGGTTTTGTCGCGCCTTGTCCCACCAAACCGGGCCACAGGCCTGGTCGAACTCGTTTTCGTGTTCGTAGCAACCGTAGAGGATTTCGCGAATGAACTGCTGCTGGTGCCTGGGCAGCAGCAGGGTAATCAGCTTGTACAGCATGCGCTGCAAGCGCGGCGGGCGCGGCAGGTGGGCGGAAACCTGGCGCGTGTCGGCCAGGGCCAGCGCGCTGGTGGGCGCCGCGGCGTGCTTGGCGATCCAGGCCTTGACCTTGGCCCGGAACAGCTGCTTGCGACTCCAGTAATGGTGGATCAGGTCCGGGCACTCGCGCACGTTGACGGTGCGATAGGCCGCAATGGACAGGCAGAACTCTTCCAGGGTGTAGGCCCCCTGGGCGTGGGGAAACAGTTCATCCATCAACTCGATGGAGCGGTCGAGGATGTGCGCGTCCTGCTGGGTCAAGCCCATTACGCCGGAGTTGAGGGTCATCATGTCATCGTCGGCCACGCCCATGTCGAGCAGGCGCTGGTAAAGCGCGGTGTAGAGAATGCTTTCGTGGTTGTCGCCGTACTTGGTGTAGAAGGCGTTGCACAGCAGGGTGCCGGGCTGAACGCGCTCGAACAGGGCCGTGGGCGAATGCTGGAAGAACGTGTCGGTGTCGATCAGCAACGCCACCTCGGATTCTTCCAGTACCTGGCGCAGCACCACGTGTTTGGTGCGGAAATGATAACCGTGGGGTTCGCTCCAGCGTTTGCGGGTGGCCTCGTCCAGCGGGCGCACACGTACCGGCAGCAGGCGATAGGGTTCGGGATTGTCGCTGAATACCTGGATGTCCACGGCCGCATCGGGGTCGTCCTGCAGGAAGGCCAACGCGCTGGCGATGCTGAATACCGCTTCCTGGTGATAGGTCTCGGCGCCGAAGACCAGGTAGACCAACTGCGGACGGGAAGTGGAGGACACTGTATTCATGGCGTGCGGGATTCCGTGGGTCACGTAAAACGACAAAGGCCCTCGTCTGAGGGCCTTGGCACAACCGGGCAAGCCTTAGCGTGGCAGCTTGAGGTTGTTCCAGACGGCAAGGCTGGGTTCGGTCTGGTTCAGGGTATAGAAGTGCAACCCTGGCGCGCCACCTTGCAACAATTGTTCACACATCTCGGTGATGACCTGCTCGCCGAAGGCCTGGATGCTCTTGACGTCGTCGCCATAGGCTTCCAGTTGCTTGCGCACCCAGCGTGGGATCTCGGCACCGCAGGCATCGGAGAAACGCGCCAGCTTGCTGTAGTTGGTGATGGGCATGATGCCCGGCACGATCGGGATATTCACACCCATGGCCTGTACACGCTCGACGAAGTAGAAGTAGCTGTCGGCGTTGAAGAAGTACTGGGTGATCGCACTGTTGGCGCCGGCGTTGGCCTTGCGTACGAAATTCTTGAGATCGTCTTCAAAATTGCGTGCCTGGGGGTGCATCTCCGGATAAGCCGCCACTTCGATATGGAAGTGATCGCCGCTTTCTTCGCGGATGAAGCTCACCAGGTCGTTGGCGTAGCGCAGCTCACCGCTGGCCATGCCCATGCCGGACGGCAGGTCGCCACGCAGCGCCACGATGCGCTTGATGCCGGCGGCCTTGTATTGGGTCAGCAGGCCGCGCAGGTCGGCTTTGCTGTCGCCCACGCACGACAAGTGCGGAGCGGCGGGAACGTTGACTTCACTTTCCAGCTGCAGCACGGTGTTGATCGTGCGGTCACGGGTCGAACCGCCGGCGCCATAGGTGCAGGAGAAGAAGTCAGGGTTGTAGCTGGCCAGCACCTTGGCGGTGGCCATCAGTTTTTCATGCCCAGCATCGGTCTTGGTCGGGAAGAACTCGAAGCTGTAGCGACGGTCTTGGGACATGGTCATACCCTTTGAAACTCGGAATTGCGGAGTGTGTACACCGTCGATGTGGGAGGGGGCTTGCCCCCGATGGCGGAGTGTCAGTTAGCAAATATATCAACTGACCCACCGCCATCGGGGGCAAGCCCCCTCCCACATTTAAAGCCCGCTCCCCACAGGGGGGAGCAGGCAGCAGGTGTATCAGTAGCGGTAAGCGTGCGGCTTGAACGGACCTTCAACGGTCACGCCGATGTAGTCGGCCTGAGTCTTGGTCAGTTGGGTCACCACGCCGCCGAAGCCGCGGACCATTTCCAGGGCCACTTCTTCGTCGAGTTTCTTCGGCAGTACTTCCACGGTCAGGCGCTCGGCTTTCTGGGCGGGCGACAGGTCGGCGTACTTCTGCTGGAACAGGAAGATCTGCGCCAGCACCTGGTTGGCGAACGAGCCGTCCATGATGCGGCTTGGGTGGCCGGTCGCGTTACCCAGGTTAACCAGGCGGCCTTCGGCCAGCAGGATCAGGTAGTCGTCGTTCTGTGGATCGAACGCGCCGCTGCCGGTACGGTGAACCTTGTGTACCTGTGGTTTCACTTCTTCCCATGCCCAGTTCTTGCGCATGAACGCGGTGTCGATCTCGTTATCGAAGTGACCGATGTTGCAGACCACGGCGCGTTTCTTCAGGGCCTTGAGCATGTTCGCATCGCACACATTCACGTTACCGGTGGTGGTCACGATCAGGTCAATCTTGCCCAGCAGGGCCTTGTCGATGCTTGCTTCGGTGCCGTCGTTGATACCGTCGATGAACGGCGAAACCACTTCGAAACCGTCCATGCAGGCTTGCATCGCGCAGATCGGGTCAACTTCGGAAACCTTGACAATCATGCCTTCCTGGCGCAGGGACTGGGACGAACCCTTGCCCACGTCGCCGTAGCCGATCACCAGGGCTTGCTTGCCCGACAGCAGGTGGTCGGTGCCGCGCTTGATGGCATCGTTCAGGCTGTGACGGCAGCCGTACTTGTTGTCGTTCTTGCTCTTGGTCACCGAGTCGTTGACGTTGATGGCCGGGATTTTCAGCTCGCCCTTGGCCAGCATGTCCAGCAGGCGGTGCACGCCGGTGGTGGTTTCTTCGGTCACGCCGTGGACGCGGTCGAGGATCTGCGGGTATTTCTTGTGCAGCAGCTCGGTCAGGTCGCCGCCGTCGTCGAGGATCATGTTGGCATCCCATGGCGCGCCATCCTTGAGGATGGTTTGCTCCAGGCACCACTCGTACTCTTCTTCGGTTTCGCCTTTCCAGGCAAATACCGGGATACCGGCGGCTGCGATGGCGGCGGCGGCCTGGTCCTGAGTCGAGAAAATGTTGCACGACGACCAACGCACTTCGGCACCCAGGGCAACCAGGGTTTCGATCAGTACGGCGGTCTGGATGGTCATGTGGATGCAGCCGAGAATCTTCGCGCCCTTGAGCGGCTGCTCAGCGGCGTATTTGCGACGCAGGCCCATCAGGGCTGGCATTTCGGATTCGGCGATAAAGGTTTCGCGACGGCCCCAGGCAGCGAGGGACATATCGGCGACTTTGTAGTCGGTGAAATCTGCAGGCGTAATTACAGCGCTCATGAAGAGCCTCCATTCGTAGTGTGCGAATGGGCGCCGTTGTGCGTTTAGTATCCAGCTGCAAAACCAGGCCGGACAACGCCCCATCCGAGCCTGACAGGACTGGCCTGCTGCAGCGCCCCTCGGACAGGTGGCGGGAGAACGGTATCAACTGAAGATGACCGTTTTGAAACGGGGCGATTATAGCCGTGTATGCGGCACTTCCCAAGCCTTTCTGTCGGCGGCATGAAGATCGCTCATGGAGGTGATAGTCAACGGCTCATAGAGCTTGGCCCTGGGCTCTGCCATGATGTTGCCCATCATTTCGCAAGACGCTCTGGAGTGACCATGAATTTCCACACCCGCAAATGGGTAAAACCCGAAGACCTCAACCCCAACGGCACCCTGTTCGGCGGCAGCCTGCTGCGCTGGATCGACGAAGAAGCGGCTATTTACGCGATCGTGCAGTTGGGCAATCAGCGCGTGGTGACCAAGTACATTTCCGAAATCAACTTCGTCAGCGCCTCGCGTCAGGGCGACATCATCGAGCTGGGCATCACTGCCACCGAGTTCGGCCGTACCTCCATCACCCTGACCTGTGAAGTGCGCAACAAGATCACTCGCAAGAGCATCCTGACCGTAGAGAAAATGGTCTTCGTCAACCTCGGCGAAGATGGCCTGCCGGCGCCCCACGGCCGCACCGAAATCAAATACGTTAAGGATCAGTTCCAGGACGACAGTCTCAGCGAGTGACAACGTAGCGATGTGATTTGCTTTACCAAATCATTCCGTACGGATCATCGCGAGGCGCTTTCATCACTACTCAGGCTCACACCTTATGAAGAGCCTGTGTATGAAAGTGTTCAGTTCAAGTGTCCGGATTCCGCACTCATTGGATAAAGAGGGTCAGCCTGCGGCCACGTCCAGCGCGAAGATGCCTCTGTTGGAGGGGGGAGGCGAGCGCAACGTGGCGCTTCTGCGCGATGAGCTGGGGCGAGTGGAAGTGATTTTATCGGCTCCTCCCGCCACGAGCCTGGTGCTCAGTGGCGGCGGAGCCAAGGGCATCGCTTTTTCGGGAGTGGTGCAGGCCCTTGAGCAGGCCGGAAAGCTGCAAGGTATCCAATTGACCTGCGGCTCATCCGCCGGCGCGATTTCGGCGGCGTTGATCGCCAGTGGCATGGGGGCGGCAGCATTTGACAGGTTGTCCGATAGCATTGATCTGCCGAGCCTGCTCAATAGCAAGGATGCCGTGACGGCCTGGATGCAGGACGCCAGTACGACAGTTGGCAAACTCATCGGCCACTTGCCCGGCCCGGTGGGCAATGTTTCTCAGCTGTTGTTGACCTTGTTGTCACGCCTGCAAACTGAAGCCTTTCCTCTTGAAGAACTGATCCGCAACGAGTCGCGCCAGTCGCTGCTTGCGCATATCGCGCAAAGCCCCCGGGAAACCCGGCCCGCCGAGGTGATGAAGATTGCCGACACGTTGAGTGCCGGCGGCGCACCGACGTTTCGTGATCTTGAGGTGTTGAACCGGCACATTCCCGCGATCAAGCAACTGAGCATCACCGGCACCGGTATGTTTGCCGGCCGACCTCAGTTGGTGATGTTCAATGCCAGTTTGACCCCGCAGATGGACATCGCGCGGGCGGCGCATATTTCCGGTTCCTTGCCGGTGGTGTTCAAAAGCCCCGAGGAGCGAGGTCATGGCTTTCAGGTGTCGGGTGAAATCACCGCGTTCAAGGACGGTGGCTTGTTGCTCAATACCCCGGCGCTGGGTGTGGTGCAGAGATCATATCCTGATAGCCCCTTGAACAAGCCTGAAGCGTTGATCGTCAAGTTTGAGCCCAGCGCCAGCGAGATACCGGCGCGAAGTGGCAGCTTTCTCAGCAGCGTGGCTGATCGCATTACCGGTGTTGCGCATTCGGCCGCTGAAGCTTTCCAGGAGAGAAAGCTCGAAGCGTTTGCCGATCAAATCGTCACCTTGCCCCTCAAGACCGAACAAGGTGATTTTCGCGGCCTGATCAAAGGTACAGTCAACTTCACGATGCAGGACGGGCAAAAACAAGACTTGCAGGCCAGGGCGCGTCAGGCGGTGGAAGCGCATTTGGAGCGTCGCGCCACAGCACTTGAGCACCATGCGTTCCAGTCACTGCATGAGGCCGTGCTCGCCATGGATGATCGACTGCTTGCCAGCGTACAACCGGAGCTGCAAAACGATCCGGCCGCTGCGGATGTGCTTACGTTTAGAAACAACGCGCAGCAGGCGTTGCATGCCCTGGATGAGGCAATCACCGAAGCGAATAAGTCACAGGCCACACTGGCATTCACGCCCAGTATTTTTTCGGCCCTGCGTAACCTGGACGTCTTGGCCCAACGGCCTGAACAGATCGACTGGTTGGCGCGGCGCTTTAACGTCGCAAGCCAGCGCAATTTTCAGCAATTGTTGCAAGTGGTGGCCAGACAGATGGCCAGCGGTTCACCGCCGGTGTCCAAGGTCATCGGCAGCGCGGTCGTCGAGATGGGTGTGCGCGATATTGCGATGAAAGCGGATAACTTCACCCGGGAGGTGATCTACCCTTCATTGTTTCGGCCTGGTCAACCCGAGGCGAATGTCGAACTGCTCCATCGTACGGCGCAAGACTTGGCGTGGGCCGCCACGCCCACCGAGTTCAATCGTGTGCTCGATACCCTCGCTGACAATTACAAAGCACGTAATAAACCCTGGGATAAAGCGTCCAGTTCGACCACGGTGCAAATGACCAGGGCCTGGAGGATTCCGGTTTAGTTGCCTGGCCACTGAACAGCCACGATGGCCGCGTGTCGTAGCTACACGCCCCCCTTGGACTCCGGATAATCATGGCCACCGAAGAAGCAGGCAAAACCCCCAACCTGTCGCAGGAAGAACAGCAGGACGTAGACAAAAACCAGCCGCCCCGCGCGGCGGTGCTGCATGAAATCATTCGTACCCAGGGCGACCAGGAGCTGGAGCGCAGCGCCGCCGCGTTGTGGTGGTCTGCGCTGGCTGCCGGGCTGACCATGGGCTTGTCGCTGATGGCCATGGGACTGCTCAACTCGCGCCTGCCGGACGGCGAAGCGTTCAAGGTCATTGCCAGCTTTGGCTATTGCGCCGGTTTCCTCGCGGTAATCCTCGCGCGCCAGCAACTGTTCACCGAAAACACCCTTACCGCCGTGCTGCCGGTGATGAGCAAGCCGACCCTGGGCAATGCCGGTCGCCTGCTGCGACTGTGGACGGTGGTGCTGGTGGGCAACCTGTGTGGCACCCTGCTGGTGGCCTACGTGATGCTGCATCTGCCGATATTCGACAGCAAGACCGACATGGCCTTCCTCGAGATCGGGCGCAAGATCATGGAAAACGACGCCGGCCAGATGTTCGCCAAAGGCATTGTTTCCGGCTGGATGATCGCCACCATGGTGTGGATGATCCCGTCGATGGAAAGCGCCAAGATGTGGATCATCATCCTGATCACCTACCTGATGGCACTGGGCGATTTCACCCACATCGTGGTGGGCTCGGCGGAAGTCTCGTACCTGGTGTTTGCCGGCGAACTGTCGTGGCATGACTTCTGGCTGGTGTTTGCCGGCCCGACCCTGGCCGGCAATATCATCGGCGGCAGCTTTATCTTTGCGTTGATCAGCCATGCGCAGATTCGCAGCGAGGGCAGTTTGCCGGGCAAGAAGGCTGCGGATCCGAGGCATCCGCAGCAGGTCAGCAAAGATCAGTGACGTTCTTCGGCCGTGGCCTGGGGTTCACCCTGGGTCACGCGCTTGACCAGTTTGCCAATGCTCAGGCCCTGGAGCAGGATCGATGACAGCACCACGATATAGGTGATGCTCAGCAACAGGTCGCGTTCCGGGCCCAGTGGCAATGCCAGCGCCAGTGCCACCGAGACGCCGCCGCGCAACCCGCCCCAGGTGAGGATGCGGATAGTGCCGCGCGGTACCGTGCGCCAGCGCCGCAGCAGCAGGATCGCCGGGGCCACGGTCAGCAGGCGTGACAGCAGGATCGCCACCGCCAGCAAGCTGGCCGCCAATACGTGCAGCCAGTTGAACGGCAACAGCAGCAGTTCCATGCCGATCAATGCAAACAGCAGGGCGTTGAGCATGTCGTCGAGCAATTCCCAGAAACCGTCCAGATAGCGCCGGGTCATGTCGTTCATCGCCAGCTTGCGCCCCAGGTTACCGATGATCAGCCCGGCCACCACCATCGCAATCGGCGCGGAGACGTGCAGTTCGGTGGCCATCGCCGAGCCGCCGATCACCAGCGCAAGGGTCAGCATGACTTCGATCTGGTGCTGCTCGATGCTCTTGATCATCAGGTACACCAGGTAACCGATCAGCGCGCCGAACACCACGCCGCCAATCGCCTCATGGGCGAACAGCATTGCAGTGGCGCCAACGGTCGGTGTTTCACCCAACTGCGCGATACCCAGCAGGACGGTAAACACCACCACCGCCGTGCCGTCGTTGAACAGCGATTCGCCGACGATAGTGGTTTTCAGCGGTTTCGAAGCGTTGGCGGTACGCAGCACGCCCAATACCGCAATCGGATCGGTGGGCGAGATCAGCGCGCCAAACAGCAGGCAATACAGGAAGCTCACGTGCCAGCCGAACAGGGCGAAGATGTAGTACGCCAGGCTGCCGATCACCACGGTGGCAATCAGTACGCCAAACGTCGCCAACAGACCGATGGGCCAGCGGTAGCTGCGCAGGTCGCTCAAGTTGACGTGCAATGCGCCGGCGAACAGCAGGAACGAGAGCATCCAGTTCATCAGCAGATCGCCGAAGTCGATCTGGCCGATCAGTTGCTGGATGCGTTCTTCCAGGCCGGGATAGCCGATAAAACTGAGGCCTTGCAGGATCAGCGAGAACAGCAGCGCAGTGACCATCACGCCGATGGTCGGTGGCAGGCCGATAAAACGGAAGTTCACGTAGGTGAGCAGGGTGGTGAGGCAGATAAAGGCGGCAACAAGTTCAAGCATCCGGGGTCCTTGGGGCGGTAAATCAGAGGTGCACAGCGTGCGTCGAGACGTTGTTTAGTATAAACAGGTGCAATTACCTGAAAGAACCTTTCGGCCGGCCACGGCTCATACCTTGTGGTTGAGGGCTGATCGGCATGGGGTGATGAGGCTCTGACTGCCTTGATAAATCTAAAAAGGGAATGACTGATGACAGTGGCTTTCTGGTGTGTGTTGATCGCAATTTTTCTGCCGTACCTGTGTACCGGTGTGGCCAAGTTCAGTGGAGGCAAGTTCGGGCCGCGACATAACCACGACCCGCGCGCGTTTCTGGACACGGTCGAAGGCGTTGCCAAGCGTGCCCACAATGCGCAGCTCAACAGCTTTGAAGTCACCCCGGCCTTCGCGGCGGCGGTGATTATCGCCCACCTGGCCGGTACGGCCGAGCTGGTGACGATCAATGTGCTGGCGGTGCTGTTTATCACCAGCCGCCTGCTGTACATCATTTGCTACTTGGCGGACTGGGCGATGTTGCGCTCGCTCGTGTGGGTTGTGGGGATGGCGCTGATCGCGAGTTTCTTCTTCGTCTCGATCTGAAGCCTGACGCAGATCCCCTGTGGGAGGGGGCTTGCTCCCGATGACGGAGTGTCAGTCAACACTTAGGTGACTGGTCCACCGCTATCGGGGGCAAGCCCCCTCCCACATTTGGTCTTCAGTGTCTGTCAGGTTCCACTGGGTGCATCCGGTACCTGAGGAAGCGCAACACCCTTGGGCCACAGCATCCAGATCTGTCCCTGCTGCTTCATGTTCCCGGCCAACTCGCCTGCTGCTTCGCCCGTGCCCCAGAACAAATCTGCGCGCACTTCTCCGGTGATGGCGCCGCCGGTGTCCTGAGCTGCAACGGGCCGTGCAATCGGTGAGCCGTCGGGTTTTGTGGTCGACAGCCACAACAAACTCCCCAGTGGAATCACCTTGCGGTCCACCGCCACGCTGTATCCCGCCGTCAGCGGCACGTTCAGCGAGCCGCGCGGCCCTTCATTGCTGTCGGGGCGGGCGCTGAAGAACACATAGCTGGGGTTGCTCGCCAGCAGCTCGGGAATGCGCTGCGGGTGTGCCTTGGCCCAGGCGCTGATGGCGCCCATGCTCACGTCTTCTTTTTTCAGCTCGCCTTGCTCGATCAGCCAGCGACCGATAGGGCGATAGGGATAACCGTTCTGGTCGCCATAACCCACACGCAGTTGACGCCCGCCGGCCAGTTGAATACGCCCGGAGCCTTGGATCTGCAGGAACTGCAGGTCCATCGGATCGGTCAGCCAGGCTATCGGCTTGGCGGTCGAGCCCTGGTTGTTGATGGTGCTGGCATCGTCATACGGCTTGAGCACGCGACCCTCCAGGCGACCACGCAGGCGTTTGCCCTTGAGTTCCGGATAAATGCTTTCCAGATTGACGATAATCAGGTCATCCGGCACGCCGTACACCGGCACATGGGCGGTGGCGGTTTCGCTCAGGCTGCCGGGGTAGACGGGCTCGTAGTAGCCGGTGATCAGGCCGTTCGGTGTGTCGTCGGCCGAACGCAGGCCGAATACGTCCAGGCGCTCCTTGAGAAACCCGCGAACCGCCACGGCGTCGCCCGGTACGCCGGCTGCCGCCGCGCAGGTCGCTCCCCAGACCGGATCGGCCTTGAGGCGCTGGCAGGCGCTGCGCCAGGATTCGAAACCCGCCAGCAGGTCGCTGTCGGAAACGGACGGCAGTGCTTCCCACGGAGCGCTCACGTAAGTCGCGACAGCATGGGGTTTGGCAGCTTCTTCTTTGGCGGGCGCTTTGCCCGCATCCTGGCCCACGTCGCAGCCGGCCAGCAGCGCGATCATCGGCAGAGCCCACGCCAGGCGGCTCCAGGGTTTCAAATTGACATTCATGCACGTAATTCCTGAGGCGATTGCCCGGGCTTTATCGCGTCGGGCAACCCTTATTATTAATAGGGCTATTGGTCTTTGCGGACGAGGCGGGGATACTGGCTGCCGTTTTCCGTGACCCTGAGCCACCATGACTTTTAAACAGATGACGGTTGCAGTGCTGGCCTGCCTGGCCTTGTCCGCCTGCGGCGGTGTTGATCCCAGCTCGCCCTTGGGCCAGCGCAAGGCGATTTTCAAGCAGATGCTCAAGACCAGCGAAGACCTGGGCGGCATGTTGCGCGGGCGTGTCGCTTTCGACGGCGCCCGGTTCGCCGACGGCGCGGTCAAGCTGGACGCGTTGTCCCATCAACCCTGGCAGCACTTCCCGCAGGTGCGTGAAGCCGACCACACCAGTGCCAGGGACGAAGTGTGGCAAAAGCAGGCGCAATTCCAGCAACTGGCCCGCGACCTTGAGGCGGCCACCGGTGAATTGGTGACCGCAAGCCAAGTCCAGCCCTATAAGGCCGGTCGCCTTCAACCTGCGGTGCAGAAAGTCGAAGATGCCTGCAGCGCTTGCCATAAGCAGTTCCGGGACCACTGACCGGTTTTACTGGTCGAGTTCTTCCACCGCATCCTGCAACTCCTTGCGCGATTCGGCGAGCTTGTCCTTGCGCTTGTTGATCTTGTCCGCATCGCCTTTTTTCATGGCCTTGTCGAGGTCGGCCTGACGGCGGCTGACTTCGTGCTTGGCATCGAGCACCTTGTTTTCGCGCTCTTTCTTCAGCGATGCGTCAGTGCAGTTGGCGGTGACCTCGCTCAGGGCTTTTTCCAGGCCGGCTTGTTGGGCGCTGTTGCCATGGGCCTTGGCCTGTTCGATCTGGGTGCTGATGGCTTGGCGCTTGGCGGCGCAGCCGGTCAGTTGGGGGGCTTCGTCGGCGGCCAGCAGCGGCGTGGCCATGAAGCTTGCGGCTGTCAGCAACGCGAGAGGGGCAAGAAATTTCATATAAGGGCTCCAAGGTAGCAATCAGAGGGGCGGGCCGGTTCAAAAACCGTCTATGCCGGCGCCATGTAATGTTTCAGCCAGGGCCTGTACCTGCGGGTCGCGGAAAAAGGCGCTCAGTTGCGCTGCGCGCCTCGGGCCGATGCCGTCGGAGGCCAGCCAGGCTTGGGTGTCTTTGGCGACCAGCGTATGCCAGTCGCCCTCCAGATTGTTGCGCGCCGCGGGCGGCACCCCCAATGCCTTGAGCCATTGTGCAAAAGGCCGCTTGCGGGCGCTGTGAATACTGTCGAGCACCCGCGCACGGGTGCGTTCGCCGAAACCATCAATGTTAGCAAGCTCTGCCGCATCCAGGGTCAACCAATCGAGAAAGCCTGCGATTAGACCGGCTTGGATCAATACGTTCCAGGTTTCACGGCCCATATGTGGCAAGGCCAGGCCCTGGTTGCTGCTCAGCCAGGTGAGGCGCGAGAGCAGTTGTTCCTCGCAGCCGGGGTCCAGTTGCCAACAGCTCAAGGCATGAAAGTCTTGCGTATCGGGTACCGGCACTTCAACGCGGGTCTTGTTGCGCAGGACCACCTCATCGAGCCGGGGAATGACCTGGCCGGCCAGGCTGATGGACACCTGATCGCCGGGACGGATGTCCAGGTCCTGCCAGTTTTTCAGCGAGCCTGCGCTGACCCGCCTGATTTGCCGGTCATCCAGCCACACGGGGTCCAGTTCGAGAATCGGTGTGATACGCCCGGTACGCCCGATCCTGAATTGCACCTTGCGCACCAGCGCCAACGCCTTGGTCACCGGATACTTCCAGGCCACGGCCCAGTAGGGCGCGCTGGCTTTCCAACGTTTGGCGGGAGCGTGCGCCGCCTGGTGCAACACCACGCCATCGCTGGCGAAGGGCAACGGATGGTTGTACCAATGGGTACGCCAGCGCGAGGCATCGCTGATGCTTTCGATGGACTGGCTATACCGCTGGCTGTCGGTAAACCCCCACCGCGCCAGCGTGGCCAGACGCTCGGTGAAGCTCGCCGGACCCTCGGGCCAGGCCCACACGAACAGCCCGATTCCACCCGCCTGCGTGTCGCTCAATTGCCGCCGGTTCATCAGGCCGGCCACTTTGCTGCGTGCGTTGAGCCCGCCGTGTGCAGACTGTACGTGGTCGTCGAGGCGCCAGTAGAGCTCGCCTTGCAGTACGGCATCGACGGGCTCCGGCAGTTGCTGGACGATACCCGGGATTCTGCGTGCGCTAGCGGACCAATCGTGACCGAGCAGGCCGTCGCCGCGGCTGATGAGCTGGTGCAACTGGCCTTTGCGATACACCAGGGTCACGGCGACTCCGTCGACCTTGGGTTGAATCCAGACATCTTGCCGAGTGCCGAGCCAGTCCCCCACATCGGATGCGTCCAGCAGCTTGTCCAGGCCGGTATGCGCGACCGGATGGCGCACTGTGCCACGTGAGCTTGCCAGCGGGTTTTCAGCCTTGGGTGTGGGTTGCCGCGCACATTTGCGCCACTGGGCCAGGCGACTTCGAGCCTGGTCGTACAGTTCATCGCTGATGGGGGATTGCCCCTGTCGGTGATAGACGTCATCCCACTGGCTGACCTGCCTGGCCAACGTGTCGATTTGTGATCGGGCGTCATCGGGGCAGGCTTCGGCCCAGGCCCGGTACGGTAGTAAGCTGACCAGAAGAATCATCAACATGCGCATCGTGAGCATCCTTGCCCGAAAAGGGTGTTCAGCCTAAGTGATCCGTACGGACACAAAAAAGCCCCGACCGGGCGGGGCTTTTTACCGGGTGTTTCTGCTTGCTTGAACAGGTCGTCCAACCCATCCAGTACGTCGTTGTTATCAGCCTGGGCCGCCCGATTTTACTGGCCGGCGTCGACTTCGGCCTGGGTTTCAACGATATTGTTGCAATCTTTGAAAATCAAAAAAAGCCCCGCCGGGCAAACCGGGCGGGGCTTTGGCAGTCGCGAGCTGTTACAGACCGGCAGCGGTCCGCAGGTCGTCGGCGCGGTCGGTTTTTTCCCAGGTGAAGGTGGTGAAGGTGTCGTCGCCGACCGTCTTCTGCGCAGGGGTACGACCGAAGTGGCCGTAGGCTGCGGTTTCCTGGTACATCGGGTGCAGCAGGTCGAGCATGGTGGTGATCGCGTAAGGGCGCAGGTCGAAGATCTCACGCACCAGCTTGACGATCTTGTCATCGCTGATCTTGCCGGTACCGAAGGTGTTCAGCGAAATCGATGTAGGCTGGGCCACGCCAATGGCGTAGGACACCTGGATCTCGCAACGTTCGGCCAGGCCGGCAGCGACGATGTTCTTGGCCACGTAACGACCGGCGTAGGCGGCGGAACGGTCCACCTTGGACGGGTCTTTGCCGGAGAACGCGCCACCACCATGACGGGCCATGCCGCCGTAGCTGTCGACGATGATCTTGCGACCGGTCAGGCCGCAGTCGCCCACCGGGCCACCGATGATGAACTGGCCGGTCGGATTGATATGGAACTGGGTGTCTTTAGTGAGCAGTTCGGCCGGCAGCACATGCTTGACGATCAGCTCCATCACGCCTTCGCGCAGGTCGGCGTAGGACACGTCCGGGTTGTGCTGGGTCGACAGCACGACGGCGTCGATACCCACTACTTTGCCGCCTTCGTAGCGGCAGGTCACCTGGGACTTGGCGTCCGGACGCAGCCACGGCAGCAGACCGGATTTGCGCGCTTCGGCCTGGCGCTGGACCAACTGGTGAGAGAAGGTGATCGGCGCGGGCATCAGCACGTCGGTTTCGTTGCTGGCGTAGCCGAACATCAGGCCCTGGTCGCCGGCACCCTGATCTTCGGGCTTGGCGCGGTCGACGCCCTGGTTGATGTCGGGGGACTGCTTGCCGATGATGTTCATCACGCCGCAGGTCGCGCCGTCGAAGCCGACATCGGAGCTGTTGTAGCCAATGTCGGTGATCACGTCACGCACGATCTGTTCCAGATCGACCCAGGCCGTGGTGGTGACTTCGCCAGCGATGATCGCCACGCCCGTTTTCACCAGAGTCTCGCACGCCACACGGGCGAACTTGTCTTCAGCAATGATGGCGTCCAGCACCGCGTCGGAAATCTGGTCGGCGATTTTGTCCGGATGCCCTTCAGACACGGACTCGGAGGTGAAAAGGGAGTATTCGCTCATCTCGATGTTTTCCTGATTTTACCGATGGTGAGTGTCGCCAGCCGGCCGCTGAAAATGGCGGACCTGGATCTGGAAACCATTACGTAAACCTACATAGAGGCTTTCCCCGGGAACGAGTCCCGCAGCTGTGGCCCAACGGGCCAGATCATCCTGTTCAAAACCCAGCCAGAGATCACCGCAGGCCTCCTTGGCCCAATTCTGGTTGTGGCTGCATAAATCCGTCACCAGCAGGCTACCGCCGGGGTGCAGCAGCCCGGCCATTTGCCTGAGGGCGTCGGCGGGGGCGGCGAAATGGTGCAAGACCATGTTCAGCACCACGCAGTCGGCCTTGATCGTGGTGCTGTCCAACGCATCGGCCAACTGCAGGCTGACATTGCCCAGCGACTCACGTTCACAGAGCTGGCGCGCCAGTTCGAGCATCGCCGGGCTGTTGTCCAGCGCAGTGACCTGATGGAAGCGCCGCGCCAGTTCCGGCAGAAATCCGCCATCGCCAGGACCGACTTCCAGTGCCGTCGCCTCATCACTGAAGCTCAGCTTGTCCAGCAGCGCCAGTACGCTGTCGCGGTATTGGGCAAGCCCGGCGATCAGGTCTTGCTGGGCGCGAAATTTCTCGGCAACCCGTGCGAAAAAGTCTTGGCTGGCCGCTGCGCGCTGGCCGTGAACCTGGCCGATGCGCGCTTGTACCTCGCCCGGAAGGCTCAAGCCGTCCACTTCTTCGAGCAGGGCGGCGTGCAGCTTGCCGCCGAGCAGGTCGGTGTGAGGCAGGGCGCGACGATAGAAAATCGCATTGCCTTCACGGCGCGTGGCCACCAGGTCGGCCTGGGCCAACACCTTCAAGTGGTGACTCATGCCGGACTGGCCGATGGCGAAGATCTGCGCCAGCTCCAGTACACCGAAGGAATCGTTCGTCAGTGCGCGCAGTACGTTCAGACGCAGCGGGTCGCCGGCGGCCTTGCACAAGGCTGCCAGTTCATCGCCGTCGTCGGGGCGCAGTGAGGGCATGGGTAGATTCATAAGGCCAGCAGTCTAGTGACGGGTGGATATCCCTGCAAGGTCAATATCAAAAAGTTTTGATATTGATCGATAAGTGGCGGTTATAAGCCGCCGCCTTAACCGATAGACGAACCGGCCGCCGCTTTCTGCAAGGGATTGGCGCCCAAAGCACAGGAAAAACGCCCACAAGTGACTATCTGTCATTGCCCGCAGGCGGTGGCTGAGGGAAAATGCCGGTCCTTTTTTCCGTTTCTTTTTAGCAAACTCCAGGAGATCAGCGATGCCCAGCCGTCGTGAGCGTGCCAACGCCATTCGTGCCCTCAGCATGGATGCCGTGCAAAAAGCCAACAGCGGCCATCCCGGTGCCCCCATGGGCATGGCGGATATCGCCGAGGTACTTTGGCGTGACTACCTGAAACACAACCCGAGCAACCCATCGTTTGCCGACCGTGACCGCTTCGTGCTGTCCAACGGCCACGGCTCGATGTTGATCTACTCGCTGCTGCACCTGACCGGCTACGACGTCACCATCGACGACCTGAAAAGCTTCCGTCAGCTGCACAGCCGCACCCCCGGCCACCCGGAATTCGGCTACACCCCAGGCGTCGAGACCACTACCGGTCCCCTGGGCCAGGGCCTGGCCAACGCTGTCGGCTTCGCGCTGGCTGAGAAAGTCCTGGGTGCGCAGTTCAATCGCCCTGGCCACGACATCGTCGACCACCACACCTACGTATTCCTGGGTGATGGCTGCATGATGGAAGGCATTTCCCACGAAGTCGCCTCCCTGGCCGGTACCCTGGGTCTGGGCAAGCTGATCGCCTTCTACGATGACAACGGCATCTCCATCGACGGCGAAGTCGAAGGCTGGTTCACCGATGACACCCCCAAGCGTTTCGAAGCCTACAACTGGCAGGTGATCCGCAACGTCGACGGCCACGATCCGGAAGAGATCAAGATCGCCATCGACACCGCGCGCAAGAGCGCGCAGCCGACCCTGATCTGCTGCAAGACCACCATCGGCTTCGGCTCGCCGAACAAACAAGGCAAGGAAGACTGCCACGGCGCCCCGCTGGGTGACGCGGAAATCGCCCTGACCCGTGAAGCGCTTAAGTGGAACCACGGCCCGTTCGACATCCCGGCCGACATCTACGCCGAGTGGGATGCCAAGGAAAAAGGCCTGGCCGCCGAAGCCGAATGGGACCAGCGTTTCGCTGCCTACTCCGCCGAATTCCCTGAATTGGCCAATGAGCTGGTGCGTCGCCTGGCCGGTGACCTGCCTGCCGACTTCTCGGAGAAAGCCTCGGCCTACATCGCCGAAGTCGCGGCCAAGGGCGAGACCATCGCCAGCCGTAAAGCCAGCCAGAACACCCTGAACGCCTTTGGTCCGCTGCTGCCTGAGTTCCTCGGCGGTTCGGCCGACCTGGCCGGTTCCAACCTGACCCTGTGGAAAGGTTGCAAAGGCGTGACCGCTGAAGACGCCAGCGGCAACTACATGTATTACGGCGTGCGTGAGTTCGGCATGAGCGCCATCATGAACGGTGTGTCCCTGCACGGCGGCCTGGTGCCTTACGGCGCGACCTTCCTGATGTTCATGGAATACGCGCGTAACGCCGTGCGCATGGCCGCGCTGATGAAAAAACGTGTGATCCACGTGTACACCCACGACTCCATCGGCCTGGGCGAAGACGGCCCGACGCACCAGCCGGTCGAGCAACTGACCAGCCTGCGCACCACGCCGAACCTGGATTGCTGGCGTCCCGCCGACGCAGTGGAATCCGCCGTGGCCTGGAAGCACGCCATCGAGCGCAAGGACGGCCCTTCGGCGCTGATCTTCTCGCGTCAGAACCTGCAGCACCAGGTGCGTACCGACGCGCAGATCGCCGACATCAGCCGTGGCGGCTACGTGCTCAAGGACTGCATCGGCGAGCCTGAGCTGATCCTGATCTCCACCGGTTCCGAAGTGGGCCTGACCGTCCAGGCGTACGACAAGCTGACCGCCCAAGGCCGCAACGTTCGCGTTGTGTCCATGCCGTGCACCAGCGTGTTCGAAGCCCAGGACGCCGGCTACAAGCAATCGGTATTGCCGTTGCAGGTCAGCGCGCGTATCGCTATCGAAGCGGCGCACGCCGACTACTGGTACAAGTACGTAGGCCTGGAAGGCCGCGTGATTGGCATGACCACCTACGGTGAGTCGGCGCCGGCGCCAGCCTTGTTCGAAGAGTTCGGTTTCACCCTGGAGAACATTCTGGGTCAGGCTGAAGAGCTGCTGGAAGACTAAGGCGCTAACGCGGTGGCCCACTGGCCAGCGCCTCTACTGTAGGAGCGAGCTTGCTCGCGAAGATCGTCAACGATAACGCAGCGTTTCTGGTTTAACGCGGCGCTCTCAGGTTCTTCGCGAGCAAGCTCGCTCCTACAGTGGTTTGTATCGCCCACAATGCGAGAACCCCATGCCCCAACCGCGTCCCTACAAAGTTGCACTCAACGGCTACGGCCGCATTGGTCGTTGCGTCTTGCGTGCGCTGTTCGAGCGAGGGGCGGCGGCCGGGTTTGAAATTGTCGCGATCAACGATCTGGCCGACATGGCCAGCATCGAATACCTGACACGCTTCGACTCTACCCACGGCCGCTTCCCCGGAGAAGTGCGGGTCGAGGGCGATTGTCTGCACATTAATGGCAACTGCGTGCAGGTCTTGCGCAGTGCCACCCCCGAAGGCATCGACTGGAAAGCACTGGGCGTCGACCTGGTGCTGGAGTGTTCCGGTGTCTATAACACCCGTGCCGATGGCCAGCGTTTTCTCGACGCCGGCGCGCCGCGTGTGCTGTTTTCCCAGCCGATGGCCAGCGAGGCTGATGTCGACGCCACCATCGTCTACGGTATCAATCAGGATTGCCTGACCGGTGCTGAGCTGCTGGTGTCCAACGCTTCGTGCACCACCAACTGCAGCGTGCCGTTGTTGCGCCTGCTGGACCAGGCGATCGGCATCGATTACGTGTCGATCACCACCATCCACTCGGCGATGAACGACCAGCCGGTGATTGACGCCTATCATCATGAAGACCTGCGCCGTACGCGCTCGGCGTTCCAGTCGGTGATTCCGGTGTCCACGGGTTTGGCTCGCGGCATCGAGCGTCTATTGCCGGAACTTGCCGGACGAATCCAGGCCAAAGCCGTACGGGTGCCGACGGTGAATGTGTCTTGCCTGGATATCACCCTGCAAACCGTCAGTGACACCGATGCGACGCAGGTCAACCGGATCCTGCGCGACGCCGCCACCCGTGGCCCGCTCAAAGGCTTGCTGGCCTACACCGAGTTGCCCCACGCCAGTTGTGATTTCAATCACGACCCGCATTCGGCGATTGTCGATGCCAGCCAGACCCGCGTTTCCGGCCCCAGGCTGGTGAACATCCTGGCCTGGTTCGACAACGAGTGGGGTTTTGCCAATCGAATGCTCGACGTTGCGCAACATTATCTGCATATCGCATCCAAACAACCTCAACAGTAATTCAGGAACTGCCACCCATGACCGTGTTGAAGATGACCGACCTCGATCTGCAAGGTAAGCGCGTACTGATTCGCGAAGACCTCAACGTCCCAGTCAAGGACGGTGTGGTGACCAGCGATGCGCGAATCCTGGCCTCGCTGCCGACCATCAAGCTGGCCCTGGAAAAAGGCGCGGCCGTGATGGTCTGCTCCCACCTGGGCCGCCCGACCGAAGGTGAGTTTTCCGCTGAAAACAGCCTCAAGCCGGTGGCCGAGTACCTGAGCAAGGCCCTGGGCCGTGACGTGCCGCTGGTCGCAGATTACCTGGGCGGCGTGGACGTGAAAGCCGGCGGCATCGTGCTATTCGAAAACGTGCGCTTCAACAAGGGCGAGAAAAAGAACAGCGATGAACTGGCTCAGCAATACGCTGCGCTGTGCGACGTGTTCGTAATGGACGCCTTTGGCACCGCCCACCGCGCCGAAGGTTCGACCCACGGCGTGGCCAAGTTCGCCAAGGTCGCGGCGGCCGGCCCACTGCTGGCCGCTGAGCTGGATGCACTGGGCAAGGCTCTGGGCGCTCCGGCGCAACCGATGGCGGCCATCGTTGCCGGATCCAAGGTGTCTACCAAGCTGGACGTACTCAACAGCCTCAGCCAGATCTGCAACCAGTTGATCGTCGGCGGCGGCATTGCCAACACCTTCCTGGCTGCAGCCGGTCACCCGGTGGGCAAGTCCTTGTATGAGCCGGACCTGCTCGACACCGCCCGTGCCATCGCCGCCAAAGTCAGCGTGCCGTTGCCGGTGGACGTGGTGGTTGCCAAGGAATTTGCCGAAAGCGCCGAAGCTACCGTCAAGCTCATCGCCGATGTGGCCGACGACGACATGATCCTGGATATCGGCCCGCAAACTGCGGCCAACTTCGCTGAACTGCTGAAGGCCTCCCAGACCATCCTGTGGAATGGCCCGGTCGGCGTATTCGAGTTCGATCAGTTTGGTAACGGTACCAAGGTGCTGGCTAAAGCGATCGCTGAAAGCTCCGCATTTTCCATCGCCGGCGGCGGCGATACCCTGGCGGCCATCGATAAATATGGCGTTGCTGAGCAGATCTCCTACATTTCTACCGGTGGCGGCGCCTTCCTTGAGTTTGTCGAGGGCAAGGTACTGCCGGCCGTGGAAGTGCTGGAAACCCGGGCCAAGGGTTAAGGCGCGCGTGATCAGGAAAAGGAGCGTTCCCATGATCAAGTCGTTGGCGCTGGTGATCGCGGCGGGCCTGCTGGCCGGCTGCGGCAGCACGCCGAGTGCGGCGCCCGAGGCGGACAAGGCCCCGGCACCGCTTAGAAAAAGCTGCTACCAGGCTGACTGGCAAGCCGAGACCATGCCGGTGATCAACAAGCGCATCGGCAACGAGCGCCTGGAGAAATACGACTCCGCGCCCAACGGTCAGGAACAGGGTTGCCCATAACGGGTCTGATCCACTAACCCACAGCAACGGCGGCCCCAGGTCGTCCTGCGAGGATTGGCAATGAAAGGCGTTTTCGCCCTGGCAGCCCTGGTCGTGTTGGCCGGTTGCAGCAGCATGAACCTGTTCGACAAGGTCGAACCGGCTGACAAGTGGACTACCTGGACCTGCGACAGCAAGGCCGAGGTCAACTGGCGCTTTGCGAATGCGGCCCGCTCCGAAGTGGATGTACGCCTCGGCGGTTCGGATCAGGTCTACCGTCTCAAGCAGGACGTGGCGGCATCCGGCGTGCTGTACAGCGACGGCAAACTGGCGTTTCACACCAAGGGTGAGGAAGGTCTGGTGTATTGGGTGGCTACGGATGATCTGATTGGGCGCGGCTGCAAGGCCCAATAAGATTTCAAATTTGATGAGATCCAAATGTGGGAGGGGGCTTGCCCCCGATAGCGGTCACCCTGACACCCCTGTGCAGGCTGACACACTGCAATCGGGGGCAAGCCCCCTCCCACATTGATTCGCTTTCAACTTGAAATTTGAGTCGGCTCCATCAGCAATAACGATTCAGCAGCACAAGGCTCAACCCCTTGATCTGCAATAACTTGAATAGCAGCCGCCGCTACGGCAGGCTTGCACGATTAACGACCCTCGACCGGGAGAGACAACACAATGGCACTTATCAGCATGCGTCAAATGCTGGACCACGCAGCCGAGTTCGGCTACGGCGTCCCAGCCTTTAACGTCAACAACCTTGAGCAGATGCGCGCCATCATGGAAGCCGCTGACAAGACCGACTCCCCCGTGATCGTCCAGGCTTCGGCCGGTGCGCGCAAATACGCCGGTGCGCCGTTCCTGCGTCACCTGATCCTGGCGGCCATCGAAGAATTCCCGCACATCCCGGTGTGCATGCACCAGGACCACGGCACCAGCCCTGACGTGTGCCAGCGCTCCATCCAGCTGGGCTTCAGCTCGGTGATGATGGACGGCTCCCTGGGCGAAGACGGCAAGACCCCGACCGATTACGAGTACAACGTGCGCGTGACCCAGCAAACCGTGGCCATGGCTCACGCCTGCGGCGTGTCGGTCGAAGGCGAGCTGGGCTGCCTGGGTTCGCTTGAAACCGGCATGGCCGGCGAAGAAGACGGCATCGGCGCTGAAGGCGTGCTGGATCACAGCCAGATGCTGACCGACCCGGAAGAAGCCGCCGACTTCGTCAAGAAGACCCAAGTGGACGCCCTGGCCATCGCCATCGGCACCAGCCACGGCGCTTACAAGTTCACCAAGCCGCCTACCGGCGACGTGCTGGCCATCGACCGCATCAAGGAAATCCACAAACGCATCCCCAACACCCACCTGGTGATGCACGGCTCTTCCTCGGTACCGCAAGAGTGGCTGGCGATCATCAACCAGTACGGCGGCGACATCAAGGAAACCTACGGCGTACCGGTTGAAGAAATCGTCGAAGGCATCAAGTACGGCGTGCGCAAGGTCAACATCGACACCGACCTGCGCCTGGCCTCCACCGGTGCGATGCGTCGCCTGATGGCGACCAACCCGAGCGAATTCGACCCGCGTAAGTTCTTCGGTGCGACCGTGACCGCAATGCGCGACGTATGCATCGCGCGTTACGAAGCGTTCGGTACTGCCGGTAATGCTTCGAAGATCAAGCCGATCTCGCTGGAAGCAATGTACCAGCGGTATTTGAAAGGTGAGTTGAACGCCAAGGTGAACTGAGCCTTGGGCGTTTAAAGGAAGCCCGCAGCGATGCGGGCTTCTTTTTGCCTCGGATTTGATCAGGCGGCGAGGGGCGTATCGAAACCACGGTGTTCGATCACGCGGAACACATCACTGACATCCTGAACCAGAATGCGCGCGGTATTGGCCACATGGTTCAGGTCGCACTCGGCGAAATCCGGCAGGCTGGAGCAGGCCATCAGGTTTAGGTGTTCCAGAGCCGCGTTGAGACGTTCGCGCAGGCAGGCGTGGAGGTCCAGCAGTGGGGCGTTGCTGTCGATCAAAAGCACGGGCGAATCGGTCGCGGACTCAGTGCAGGGATAAAAACGGCGGGGCGGAAGTTGGTTGTTCATGGCAAATCCTTAACTCAAAAGAAGAATGGCCACCGTTTGCTGCGAAACAAATTGGGTGGCAGCTGTACGCGGGTTCGCAGACCGAGGAGTTAAGACCCGGCAGACCCGAAGGTCTCCCACGCACAGCCGCCATAACAAAGACGGCCATCGGCAAGAATACCGGAGCTGTTTTGACGGGTGCGGTTTTAACTCTGTAGGGCTGCGAAACCCTATCGCCGATCAATGTGGCGACGGGGCGAACTATAAGCGGCCATCTTGCTGGCCGCAACGGCGCTGTAGGACGAACGCCGGCCTCTCAGGCCAAGCAGGACAACTGTGGGAGGGGGCTTGCCCCCGATTGCGGTGTGTCAGCATACACAGTCGGCGGCTGGCCCACCGCTATCGGGGGCAAGCCCCCTCCCACAGTGGATTCAAGCGTCTGGACCTATCGGGAATGATCCTCGCGCTCATCGGACATGGCCTACTCGCATTGAGGCCAATCCGTTACTCGTGAGCAGACGCCCGTCGACCATTGCATCAGACGTATGGTGATTGAAATGTCCGTTATAACGGACATAATCAGATTAATTTCATCAAAAGTTCTCTATAGGTGACATTGTGCTCATCACGACTCCCCCGGCTTTTGGCGAGCGGCTCAGGCAACTGCGCAGGGCGAAGCACTACAGTCAGCAGCAACTCGCGGAAAAAGCGCGGTGCAGCCGTAAGACCATCATCGACCTCGAAGCCGGGGAAAACGTAGCCATGTACACCGCCTTCAGGGTGATCACGGCGTTGGGAATGGCATTGGAAGTGGTTGATCGGCGGATCGATCTCAAATCCCTTGCCGAACTGGTAGAGCACGATGAGTAAAATCAAGCGGCTTAACATTGCCACACCTCAAGGCAATGCGGGTGAACTGTCCAAGGGGTCGCAGTTTTCCTTCGCGTACGGGTCGGCTGAGGCGTCTCGTGAGGTGTCATTGGTCATGCCTTACGACCCGACGCCTACGGTCAGTAATGTTCTGCATCCAATTTTCGATATGAATGTGCCCGAAGGCTTTCTGGCTGATCAGATCAAGCGCCGCATGGCCAAGCATATGCAGGTGGACGAAATGCGCCTGCTGTCGATCATCGGTGGCAATCAGATTGGTCGGCTGAGTTATGAAAACCCCATAGAGGCTTCCACGCCTGTAAAGGCACAGGTCGGGTTACAGGAGATTCTGTCTGCAGATACCTCCCAAGGTGTATTCGATTTTCTGGTCGACACCTACTTCGAGTCCGGGATTTCAGGGGTGCAGCCGAAAGTATTGGTACCTGATCTGGACAAGTTGACGGGCAGCCGCAAAACCATGCTCAGCTCCGATCTGATTGTAAAGTCCGGTGCTGATGAATATGCCCATTTGGCTCAGAACGAATTCCTTTGTTTGGAAGCAGCTCGTCTCGCCGGCTTGGAAACCCCGCGTTTCTGGCTGTCCGATCGTGGCGACCTGTTTGTCATGGAGCGCTTCGATCTGACGCTGGCAGGCAGGTTGGGGTTTGAGGACATGGCGGTGTTGCTGGGCCTGAACAAAGACCCCCACGACAACTACAAGTATTCCCAAAGTTACGAGACGCTTGCGGCAGTGATCCGGGAGGTGTGTCAGCAGGGTGATGTGCTGCGTGAACTCGAGCGTTTTTTCTCGTCTGTCTGCTTGTCGGTCATGGTGCGCAATGGCGATGCTCACCTGAAAAACTTCGGTGTGCTCTACACCCATCCGGGAGCCCCTGAAACCGTGCAGTTGGCGCCTGTATTCGATGTCACGACCACCACCGCCTATGAACACTACAATCCAAAATCCGGCCAGGCATTGGTTGACCGTACTTTGGCGATCAAGATGAATAAAGTGAAGGCGTACCCTGACCGTCAGCAACTGATCGAGTTTGGTCGCAAGCACTGTGGTGTAGCCGCCCCTGGTTTGATCATCGAGCGTATTGCCGAAGCGATGTCCGAGGCGCTTAGCGCCCATCAGGCGCGAGTTGATGTTGAGCTTTTTTCCACAATGCGCAAGGAGTGGGACGCGGGTCGTGCGATGGCGTTGCACGACTCGTTGGTGCCGGGTATGCGGCGCAAGCCGGTGGTAAAGCCTTTGCATTAAGCGGGTTTTGGTCACCGGTTCAGGCGGCGGCAGGTATATCAGAGCCAGGCTGTTCAATCACTCGGAATACGAGCAGGACAAAATGTGGGAGGGGGCTTGCCCCCGATTGCGGTGTATCAGCAAACACCGTTGGCGGCTGGCCCGCCGCCATCGGGGGCAAGCCCCCTCCCACAGGTTGACCGCGGTGGGTTTAAGGCTTGGGAATGGTCCTTGGGTTTATCGGACCTTGCCTACGCAAGGTAGGCCGGTCCGTCTATTCGTGATCAATATCCAACTTCGCAAACGTCACCCGTGCCCCTTCCTTGCTGTCCCCGCTGTTGTCCTGCACATACACTCCCGCCTTGAAGTACAGCGGCTTGTCGCCCCAGGCCGCGCCGATGCGATCATTCCACTCGCTGTCGGCCGCGTACACGCTGAGCAGCCCGGCTTTGTTGAGGTTGATCACATAGGTGAAGGTCTTTTCCAGCGGCACATTGGAGGCGACGAGGATCACTCGGCTTTCGGATTCATCCGGGCGCATGCGCACTTTGGCGACGATGTTGCCGGTCTGGGTTTTTTCCTTGAACTGGTACTCCAGCTTGATCAGGGGTTTCTGGCTGTCATAGGCATGGATCTGGCCGATCACGATCTTGCCGCTGGACGGCACCTGGTTGACGGTGAGCGTGGCGCGCAGGAAGTTGTCGGCCTCGGGGTAGGTCCAGTTGCGCAGGCGCCCGTCGGCGTAGGTTTCGCGCAGTTCGCTGCGTGGGTAGATGGCGTTTTCGGTGCGGGTGCCGGTGACAGGGGTCCAGAATTGCACATCGCTGCCTTCGGCCTGGAAATACTGGTCATTGAAGCCGCTGAGCAGCTTCGGAGTTTCGATGGTCGTGGGCGGGGAGCCGACCGGAATGCTCAGGTTCCAGGTGGAAAGGTCGATCATGGTGTTGGCCTTTTTGACGAGGGGTGAACGCTTTAGCCCGAGGGCTGCACAGGTTCTTTATAGGTGGTGTTAACCAAGTTGTTAAACACTGGCTGGCAATTTATTGGCGTCAGAGGAATGCCAAAAAGCCATGTTGCCCATGGTACGCGGGCTGCAGGGCCTTACCGTTAGTCGGCTTCCCTGGCTTTGGTGCGATGATGGCATCGAGGTGACTTCTGCTTTTTTATAACCGGGGCTAGAGTGAGGCCTCATTATTTGTCCGGTTTTAAGTACCCGAAGTGACCGGTGCAGTTCCTTAAGGAAGAGACGTAGCATGGATTGCGCTCCAAACCTCGGCGACGGTCATTCAGTTCTCCTGGTGGTCGATGACTACCCGGAAAATCTTGTCAGCCTGTGTGCCGTGTTGCAGCGCGAAGACTGGCAAGTGATTACCGCGACTTCCGGTCTGCAAGCCCTGGAATTGCTGCTGGTGCATGACGTCGATCTGGTGTTGCTGGACGTGCGGATGCCCGGTATGGATGGCTTCGAGGTGGCGCGCCTGATGCGCGGCAGCCAGCGCACGAGCATGACGCCGATTATCTTTCTGACCGCCGATGCCCAATCGCCCGATGCGGTGCTCCAAGGCTATGCCAGCGGTGCGATCGACTACCTGTTCAAGCCCTTCGACCCGCATATCCTCAAGCCCAAGGTGCAGGCGCTGTTGGAGCATCAGCGCAATCGCCGTGCCCTGCAGCGCTTGAGCCATGACCTGGAGGCCGCCCGCGCCTTCAATGCCTCGGTATTGGACAACGCCGCCGAAGGGATTCTGGTGGTGGGCGAGGGCAGTGTGATCCAGTACGCCAACCCGGCTATCTCGAGATTGCTCAACGCCACGATGGCCGAATTGCAGGGCGAGAGTTTCCTGAGCTTCCTGCAAAAGCCCCATGTGCCGGCCTGGTTGGGGTTCCCGATGTACGAGGCCTATTGCAAAGGCCAAACATGGCGCTTGCATGACGCCATCTTGCGCACCGGTCGCGGTCAACAGGTGCCGGTGGCGTTGTCCTGCGCACCCTTGCCCGCCGAGCAGAAGGCAATGGTGGTGACGGTGCTGGACATGTCCGAGGTGCGGCACCTGCACCAGCAGCTGGAGTTCCAGGCGGTGACTGACCCGTTGACCGGGCTGCTCAACCGTCGGGGCTTCCACCAGACGGTGGAGACCATGTTGTCGCGCAGCGAGCGCAATGAGCAGTCGCTGGTGCTGCTGTATCTGGACTTGGATGGCTTCAAGCGGGTCAACGACACCCTGGGCCATGACGCCGGCGATCGGGTGCTGCGCTGGGTGTCCGAGCAGATGCAGGCGTGTTTGCGCTCCTACGACATTCTTGGGCGCATGGGCGGGGATGAGTTCACGGCCCTGCTGGAGCTGGAATTCCCGGAGCAGGCGGCGAAGATTGCGGAAAAACTGATCGAGCGCGTGTCGGTGTGCCAGCAGGTCGACGGGCTGGAGGTGATGCTGGGCGTCAGCATCGGTATCGCGACCTTCCCCGACTGTGGCTCGGACCTGAGCGGCCTGCTGCGCGCGGCGGACATCGCCATGTACGAAGCCAAGCGCGCTGGCCGTCAGCAATATCGCTATTACGATCAGGAAATGAACGGCCGAGCCCGCTCACGCCTGATGCTCGAAGACAGTGTGCGCACCGCAATTCAAAACAAGGATTTCATCCTGGTGTACCAGCCCCAGGTGTCGCTGATGGATGGGCGTTTGCGCGGTGTCGAGGCGCTGCTGCGCTGGCAGCACCCGAGCGTCGGTGACGTGCCGCCGGGATTGTTTCTGCCGTTGCTGGAAGAGGCGCGGCTGATCAGCCAGTTGAGCAGCTGGATTTACCAGCAGGTCGCCGCCCAGCGCCAGTCCTGGCAAGCGTCTTTCGATGATGAGTTGGTGTTGAGCGTGAGCCTGAGCAGCAGCCAGTTCAATACGCCCAACCTGGTCGGCCAGTTGCGGCAGGTCCTCGAACGCCACGGTTTACAGGGGCGGCAACTGGAGGTGGAAATCAGTGAAGACTGCCTGATGAGCAACCTTGAGGAGTCGACCAAGCAACTCAAGCTGTTGCGTGAGCTCGGGGTGCGTATCGCCCTGGATGACTTCGGTGCCGGTCGCTGTTCCCTGGCCCATCTGCGTGACCTGGCGTTCGACACCCTCAAGCTTGACGCGCAATTGGTGGCTCGTCTGCCAGGCTCCGCGCGCGACGCTGCAATGGCGCGCAGCATCATCGAGCTGTGCGCGCATTTTGATGTGCTGGTGATCGCCGAAGGTGTGGAAACCCGCGAACAGGCGCAGTGGCTCAAGGCCAATGGTTGTGCATTCATCCAGGGCACCTGGGCGGCGGCACCGCTGATGGCCGAGGACGTGGTCGGTTGGTCACACCCTCACGCGCTGTGAATTCGCTACACTGGCGCCCGTCCGAACCAGATTGCAGCTCCCATGACCGTGTTGAAATACCTTCAGGCCTATCCCGCCGCCCTTCAGGAACAAGTGCGCCAATTGATCGCCAAGGACCAGTTGGGCGCCTACCTGGAGCAGCGTTACCCCGAGCGCCACGTCGTGCAGAGCGACAAGGCCCTGTACGGCTACGCCCTGGCCTTGAAGCAGGAACACCTGCGCAATGCACCGTCGATCGACAAGGTGCTGTTCGATAACCGCCTGGACCTGACCCACCGCGCCCTGGGCTTGCACACCACGATTTCCCGGGTGCAGGGCGGCAATCTCAAGTCCAAGAAAGAGATCCGCATCGCGTCGCTGTTCAAGGAAGCGGCCCCGGAGTTTCTGCGCATGATCGTGGTTCACGAACTGGCGCACTTCAAGGAATCGGACCACAACAAGGCGTTCTATAAACTCTGTGAACACATGATGCCGGGCTACCATCAGGTGGAATTCGACCTGCGGGTGTACCTCACCTGGCGCGATTTGCAGGGCAAGCCCCAATTACAAGGCGATTGACCATGGATGTGAGCAAAACCAAGAGCAGTTTCTACCGTCGCCTGTATGTCGCGTATCTGATCGACAGCGGGCTGGCCAGCAGCGTCCCGGCGCTGACTGAAGTGACCGGTATGCCTCGGCGCACGGCGCAGGACACGATTGCGGCGTTGGCCGACCTGGATATTGTGTGTGAGTTCGAGCAGGAAGACGGTGCGCGCAATCATGCCGGGCGGTATCGGATTCGTGAGTGGGGCGCGATTGATCGGGGGTGGATTGAAAGGAATCTTGCGTCGATCAGGCAGGTGTTGGGTTATCCCTGAGTGATGTCGCGTCTGGGCTGACGCCATCGGGGGCAAGCCCCCTCCCACATTTTGACTGTGTTCACAAATCAAAAAGGGTGGGAGGGGGCTTGCCCCCGATGAGGCCCTCAAGCCCGCCGCATGCCAATATGTGGAATACCGTCCTCGAGGTACTCCTCACCCGCCGCCCCAAACCCATACCGCCCGTAATACCCCTGCAAATGCGCCTGGGCCGACAGGAAGATCGGTGTCTCGGGCCAGATCTCCTCGATCTGCCTGAGGGTCTCTTCCATCATCAAATGCCCCAGCCCGCTGCCCCGCGCCGACGGCGCGACGATCACCCGGCCGATCACCACGTCGCCGCCCTGTGACTCCGGGTCCAGCAGCCGCAGATAGGCCACCAGCTCATCATCCTTCCAGGCCATCAGGTGGTGGGTATCGCCGGACAGGTCCTGTCCGTCAATGTCCTGGTAAACACACTGCTGCTCAACCACGAACACCTCGCCGCGCAGGCGCAGGATGGCGTACAGCTGTTCCTTGCCCAGATCGTCGTGATGTTTGCAGACCCAATCGACCGTCATGATGTGCGCTCTTCTCAAAGGCTTGGCAGGGATAGTAAGCGCGACGGGCGCTGCTGTCTAAACCCGGCCTTTTTGTGAATGGCGTCAATTTGCCATCATTCAGGGCATGCACGGCTGACTTCTTTGTGTAATAAGCAATGCAAGCTCATTGATGAGCTACTGTTATCAGGCCATCGCCTGCCCGCCAAGGATTTTAAGCATGCCGCGATTGTCTCGTGCCGTTGCTTTGATTGCAGTGTTGTTGCTGGCTCAACCGGTATTGGCGCAGCGTCTGCGCCTGGTGGCGGACGGTTGGCCTCCGTTTACCGATGTCACCCTGGTCAACGGCGGGCTGGCTACGGATATTGTCAGCACCGCATTGGCTCGGGCCGGGTATGCGAGTGATTTCGAACAGGTGCCGTGGGCGCGCGCGCTCAAGGGTGTAGGCGATGGGCGCTACGACGTGCTGATCAACGCCTGGTACGACGATGCCCGCACGCAGTTGGGCGAGTTTTCCGCGCAATACCTGGTCAACCGCGTGCGCTTTATCAAGCGTCGCGACGACCCTGTCGATTATCAGGATCTGCAACAGTTGCACGGCGAAAGCATCGCCGTGGTGCGCGGTTATGCCTATTCGGCGGCGTTCGACCAGGATGCGCTGTTACAGAAAGTGCCGGTGCATGACTTTGCCATGGCCGTGCGGATGCTGGCGGCGAAACGCGTGCGCCTGACCCTGGAAGATGAGTTCGTGGCGCGTTACTACCTGGCGCGCGAATCACCCAGGGTGCGCAGCGCCGTTGAGTTCGTGGGCGAGCCGCTGAGCGAGAACAGCCTGCATATCCTGGTCAGCCTGAAGAACCCCGAGCATGCGCAGATCGTTGCCGGCTTTGATCGGGAAATCGCCAGGATGAAGGCGGATGGCAGTTATGCCAAGTTGATGAAGGCGCATGGGATGTAGTGGTCTTGCGGGCCTCATCGGGGGCAAGCCCCCTCCCACATTTGACTGTATTCACACATCTGAATCTGTGAACACAGTCAGTGTGGGAGGGGGCTTGCCCCCGATGGCGACCTAAGCCGCGCGGGTATCCTTGATCAGATGCGCGGCCAGCGTGCGCAACGGCCCCAACTGCCGACAAATCAACGCCAACTGCGTCTGCACCAGCCGTTGCCCCTCATCGATCTCATCCGGCATGTGTTCCAGCTCTGCCGCTAACGCTTCCTCGTCATCACTCTGAATCGCAATCGGCTGTTTGTTCGCCAACCCCGTGGCGATCTCATCGATGCTCGCCGCCAGGCTGTTGCCCGCGCCTTCGATCAACTGCTCGCGCATCTCTGCCGGCAGTTGGGTATCGCGGTGCGCGCCAAGGCCCGACAGATAGCTGAGCAGGGTGTGCGACAGCACCAGGAAACGGAAGCCCACGTCGGCCTCCTTACGAAAGTGCCCCGGCTCCATCAGCATATTCGCCAGGGTGGTGGACAGCGCCGCATCGGCGTTGTGCGCGTTGCGACGGGCCAGGCGGTAAGCCAGGTCGTCACTCTTGCCGGCGGCGTACTGCTGCATGATCTGGCGCAGGTAGATGCTGTTGCAGGTCAGGGTGTTGGCCAGCACTTTGTTCAGGCGCCGGCCTTGCCAGTCGGGCAGGAACAGGAACACCGCCAGCCCCGCGATCAGGCTGCCCAGCAAGGTATCGAACAGGCGTGGCAGGAACAGTCCGTAGCCATCGCCCACCTGGTTGAAGCAGAACAGCACCATCAGGGTGATCGCCGCCGTGGCCAGGGTGTAGCGCGTGGTGCGGTTGATAAAGAACACCAGGCCGGCGGCGATGGCGAACATCGACTGCACCACCGGGCTCGGGAACAGGTCGAACAGCGCCCAGGCCACGGTCAGGCCGATGGCGGTGCCGATGATCCGCTGGCCGAGCTTGCGGCGCGTCGCCCCGTAGTTCGGTTGGCAAACAAACAGCGTGGTGAGGATGATCCAGTAGCCCTGGGAGGCGTGGATGGCATGCAGGGTGGCGTAGCCGACGGTCAATGCCAGGGACAGGCGCAAGGCGTGGCGAAACAGCAGCGAGGTCGGCGTGAGCTGGGTGCGCAGGCGCGTCCACATTTCCTTGAGGTTGCGCGGGGCACGGTCCAGCAGGTTGCTGTCGGTGGCGTCGGCCAGGGCGTCGGGGTTGCTCGCGTCGCCGAGCAGGCGGTCGAGGGTGGACAGGTTGGCGGCCAGGGCGCGCAACGAGCGCAGCAGGCCGCGCCAGGCCGGGTTGCTCTGGATGCGCAGGTGTTCCAGGGAGGCGTTCAAGTCGCCCAGGGCTTCGGCAAAGCTGGCGTCATAAATGAACGGCTGGCGCAATTGGATCGACTCGGCCAGTGCCTGGCAGGCCTTGCCTTGCTGACGCAGCAGGCGTTGGCAGCGAAACAGCACGTCGCTGTGAAAGAAGGCCTCGGCCAGGGCGTTATAGGGGTAGTGGGAGGAACTGGCGCGCTCGTGAATGTCCTGGGCCAGGAAGTACAGCTTCAGGTAGCGGCTGACCTTCGAGCCCGGCCGGCCGTTGCCGACGCGGTGCAGGATGATTTCCTTGGCCGCATTCAATGCCGCGACCACCCGGCCGTTCTGCTGGGCCAGTTCCAGGCGGCGTGCCTCCACATCCAGTTGGCGGATCGGCTCGAACAATGAAGATTTTAGCTTGAGATAGCGTCCCAGCTCGCGGAACAACCGCGCCAGGCTCTGCTGCACCGGCTGGTTGGAAAACAGCGCCTGCCACAGCACCGACAGCACGCCGTACCAGGCCGCGCCCGCCACCAGCAGCAACGGCTCGTGCCAGAAATCACTGACGGCACCGCCGCGCTGGTCCACACCGATCATGGTGTAGACCGACAGGATCAACGTGGCCGAGGCAATCGCGCCATAGCGTTCGCCGAGCGCGCCGAGCATGGTCAGGCCGAACGTGGCCAGGGCCAGGGAGATCGCGAAAATCCAGGGGTAGGGGAACAGCAGCTCCACCGACAGCGCGGCAATGCTGAAACACACCAGCGTCACCGCCAGGGCATTGAGACGGCCTTGCCAACTGTCATCGGTCTCGGCCAGGGCGCTGGCGATAATCCCCAGGAACAGCGGGATCAACAACGTCATTTCATCCTGATACCAGCACAGCGCCATGCTGCCGGTCAGGGCGATGAAGACCCGAATGCTGTAGCTGAATTTATCCAGTGCCCACAGGCGTCGCAGGGACTGCTTGAACGAGGTCGATGACATGAAGTCTGGAGTCTTCCGGGACGTTGTCGCTAAATTGAGCTATCAAGGACGCCACGGCAAGGGTGGTGATCACATCGATGTGCAAATACTTCCCTGACACCCTGCAAAACAAAATGTGGGAGGGGGCTTGCCCCCGATAGCAGTGTGTCAGCCACTGCATGTGCAAACTGACACACCGCCATCGGGAGCAAGCCCCCTCCCACATTTGACCGAGTACATCCTTCAGACATATTGCGCGGCAGCGTAGCCCGAAGCCCACGCCCACTGGAAGTTGAACCCGCCCAGGTGACCGGTCACATCCAGCACTTCGCCAATAAAGTACAACCCTGGGCTTTTCAGCGATTCCAGGGTCTTGGACGACACTTCCCGCGTATCCACCCCGCCCAGCGTCACTTCGGCCGTGCGATAGCCCTCCGTGCCCGCGGGCACCAGTTGCCAATTGCCGAGTTTCTCGGCGATGTCGGCGATTTCGGCATGGGTGTACTGCTTCATCGGCTTGGACGCGAACCAGGTGTCCGCCAGCAGGTTGGCCATCTTTTTGGTGAAGATCTCACCGAGCAGGGTTTTGAGCTCGCTGTTGGGGCGCTCGGCCTGCTGCTGTTGCAGCCAGGTGTGGGCGTCGTGGTCGGGCAGCAGGTTGATCTCTACGGTGTCGCCGGTTTCCCAGTAGGAGGAAATCTGCAGGATCGCCGGCCCGCTCAAGCCACGATGGGTAAACAGGATGTTCTCGCGAAAGCTTTGGCCGTTGCAGCTGACCAGGCAATCCACCGAGGTGCCGGACAGTTCGCCGCACAGCTCCTTGAGCTGATCGGTGATGGTGAACGGCACCAGACCCGCACGGGTCGGCAGCAGTTGATGGCCGAATTGCCTGGCCACTTGATAGCCAAAACCGGTGGCGCCGAGGGTTGGAATCGACAAACCGCCGGTGGCGATCACCAGGGATTCGCACCGCAACTCACCCAGGGTGGTCTGCAACTGGTAACCGCTGTCGAGCCTGGCGATTTCCTGGATGGACGTGTCCAGGTGCAGGCTAACGCCGGTCTGGATGCATTCATCGAGCAGCATGCCGAGGATGTCGCTGGACTTGTTATCGCAGAACAGCTGGCCGAGTTTCTTTTCGTGGTACGGCACGCCGTGCTTGGCCACCAATCCGATGAAATCCCACTGGGTATAGCGCGCCAGGGCCGACTTGCAGAAGTGCGCATTGTGCGAGAGGAAGTTGGCGGGCTCTGTGTACAGATTGGTGAAATTGCAGCGGCCGCCGCCGGACATCAGAATCTTTTTGCCGGCCTTGTTCGCATGGTCGATCAGCATCACCTGGCGCCCGCGTCCGGCGGCGGTCAGTGCGCACATCAAGCCTGCGGCGCCGGCGCCAATGATCACAACTTCGGTCGAGCGCACAGCCATGTCCTCATACAAATTCTGATTTGAAATACAGTTAAATGTGGGAGGGGGCTTGCCCCCGATGGCGGTGTGTCAGTCAGTACATCTATCACTGATACACCGCTATCGGGGGCAAGCCCCCTCCCACATTGGATCTTCATTGGATCAAGGGTCGTGTTACAGGATGCGCACGCGCAACGAACGGCCCTTGATCTTGCCGTCGTTCAAACGCTGCAGCGCCTGCTTGGCGATGCCGCGTTCCACGGCCACGAAGGCCTGGAAGTCGAAAATCGCGATCTTGCCGACCTGGGCGCCCGGGATGCCGGCGTCACCCGTCAATGCGCCGAGGATGTCGCCCGGGCGCACTTTGTCCTTGCGGCCGGCGGCGATGCACAACGTGCTCATCACCGGCAGCAGCGGGCCACCGCTCTGCGGCTTGAGGTTGTCCAACTGGTCCCAGTTCAATGGCGACTTCTGCAGTTGCTCGATGGCCTGGGCGCGGTGCGCTTCGGACGGCGCTACCAGGCTGATGGCGATGCCGGTCTCACCCGCGCGACCGGTACGGCCGACGCGGTGAATGTGAATTTCCGAATCGCGGGCCAGCTCGACGTTGATCACCATGTCCAGCGAGTCGATGTCCAGGCCGCGGGCGGCCACGTCGGTGGCGACCAGCACCGAGGTGCTGCGGTTGGCGAACATCGCCAGCACCTGGTCACGGTCGCGCTGTTCCAGGTCGCCATGCAGGCCGACGGCGGAAATGCCTTTGGACGTCAGGTGATCAACGGTTTCCTGCACTTGCTGCTTGGTAAAGCAGAACGCCACGCATGACGCCGGGCGGAAGTGCGCCAGTACCTTGGTCACGGCGTCCATGCGTTCTTCCGGGGAAATCTCGTAGAAGCGCTGTTCGATCTGGTCGTCGGAGTGGAACGCTTCGGCTTTCACCTGTTGCGGCGCGCGCATGAACTTGGAGGCCAACTGCTTGATGCTCACCGGGTAGGTGGCCGAGAACAGCAGGGTCTGGCGGCGTGGCGGGGTCTTGCTGATGATGTCTTCGATGGCGTCGTAGAAGCCCATGTCGAGCATGCGATCGGCTTCGTCGAGGATCAGCGTGTTCAGGCCGTCGAGTACCAGCGAACCCTTGCGCAGGTGCTGCTGGATACGACCCGGCGTGCCCACGATCACATGGGCGCCGTGTTCCAGCGAGGCGATCTGCGGGCCGAGGGACACGCCGCCGCACAGGGTCAGCACCTTGATGTTGTCTTCGGCGCGGGCCAGGCGACGGATTTCCTTGGCCACCTGGTCGGCCAGCTCGCGTGTCGGGCACATCACCAGGGCCTGGCAACCGAAATAGCGCGGGTTGATCGGGTTGAGCAGGCCGATACCGAAGGCGGCGGTCTTGCCGCTGCCGGTCTTGGCCTGGGCGATCAGGTCCAGCCCCTTGAGGATCACCGGCAAGCTCTGCGCCTGGATCTGCGTCATCTCGACATAACCCAGCGAGTCGAGGTTAGCCAGCATGGCGGCGGACAGGGGCAAAGTATTAAAAGCGGTGGCGATGGTGGTCACGGGACTGGCTCTGCAAAACAAAATGTCGCGCAGTGTACCAGCCTCGTGGGAATTTCCCCGCAAGTTCTAGACGAGACGCCGCTCAGTGCTCGATATCATGCTCGCGGCTGACTACGCGTTTGCCGTCTTTTGGCGACAATTGCAGGAAGATCGCCGCCGCCAGCATGGCCATGATGCCCACGGTGAGAAACGTCAGCTGGAACGCGCCGAGCACCGTGTTCACCCCATCGTTGCCAGCTTCGGCAGTGAAGCCGCCGAGCAGGGCACCGGCGCAGGCCACGCCCAGGCTCAGGGACAGTTGCGCCACCACCGACAGCAGACTGTTGCCGCTGCTGGCCTGGGCGTCGTCGAGGTCGATCAGGGTGACGGTGTTCATCGCCGTGAATTGCAGGGAGTTGATGGCACCGAGCACCGCCAGCATCCCCAACAGCAGCGGATACGGGGTTTGCTCGCTGACCAGGCCCATGCTCGCCAGCATGGCGCCCAGCGCCAGGGTGTTGCCGGTGAGCACCACGCGATAACCCAGGCGCTCGATCAGCGGCCGGGCGATGGACTTGGCGAACATCGCCGCCGCCGCCAGCGGCAGCATGCTCATGCCGGCCTGGGACGGCGAATAACCCAGCGCCACTTGCAACAGCAGCGGTACCAGGAACGGCAGGGCGCCGCTGCCCAGGCGCGCGAACAGGTTGCCGAGAATGCCCACGGCAAAGGTACGGGTCTTGAACAGCACCGGCGAGAACAGCGCGTTGTCGATATGCCCGGCGCGCAGCCAATACGCCGCCAGGCACGCCAGCCCGCCGAACAGCAGCAACATCACCCGCAGGTGCGGCAGGTGCAGTTCGCCCAGGCCCTCCATGGCAATAGTGATCAGCACCATGGCCGCGCCGAACAGCAGAAAGCCCAGGCCATCGAAGCGCGTGCGCTCGCTGCCGCGCAGGTCGGGGATGAACTTCCACACGGCGTAGCAGCCGAGCATGCCCACCGGCAGGTTGAGCAGGAAGATCCAGTGCCAGGTCAGGTATTGCACCATCCAGCCGCCCAGGGTCGGGCCGAGCAACGGGCCGAGCAGGCCGGGGATGGTAATGAAGCCCATGATCCGCACCAGCTCGGAACGGGGATAGGCGCGCAGGACCACCAGGCGCCCGACCGGCAGCATCAGCGCCCCGCCCAGGCCCTGGATCACCCGCGCACCCACCAGCATGCTCAAGCTGCTGGACAGGGCGCACAACAATGACCCGATGCTGAACAGCAGGATCGCGCCAAAGAAGATTTTCCTGGTGCCGAAGCGGTCGGCGATCCAGCCCGAGGCGGGGATCAGCAAGGCGACGGTGAGCATGTAGGCGATCACCACGCCCTGCATGCGCAGCGGATTTTCCGCGAGGTCCCGGGCCATGGCCGGCAGTGCCGTGTTGAGGATCGTTCCGTCCAGCGACTGCATGAAGAAGGCAATCGCGACCACCCAGGGGAGCCAGCGGGCGGTCTTGGCGTCGAGAGGGGCACGATTCGGCATGGGAACCCTTTTTGTTAGCAGGCTATGTGTCGGCGATTATGCGCCATTCGTCGCTGTTTTTCCCATTGGCGGTTCGTCTAACTCCGACAACGCGGCGTGCTCGCCCACCAGAAAATCCAGCAAGGCGCGATGCACACTCAGCGCCGCCTCGCGTGATTCCAGGTCGAGCAGATGGCCGGTGTGTTCGGCCACGGCAAAACTGCTGCGCGCCACGTAATCGCCGAACAGTCGGGCTTCGGCGGCGGGGGTGTATTCGTCCAGCGTACCGTTGAGGAAGTGCACCGGCGTTGCAATTTGGCGCAGCGCCGGCAAGTAGTTGCCATCGCCCAGCGCCAGGACCTGATGGATATGAAACCGCGCCTGGCGATACTCGGTGGTGGCCATGTTCGACAGATGGCGGTGGTTGTTGCGCTTGAGGCGCGGCGACAGGTATTTGCCGACCGTCTCGTTGAGCAGATGGCCGACGGCGGATTTGTCATCGGCCTCGATCAGCACGCGTACGCGCTCCACATACTCGAGCATCGCCTGGTTGAGGTTGGGCGCCAGGGCCATCACCACCGAGCTTTCGATGGACGGCGGGTTATGGGCCAGGGTCAGCAATGTGGAAATGCCACCCCATGAGGCCGAGACCAGATGGTTGACGGCAAAACGCTCCACCAGCGCGCGCAACATCTGTACTTCGTCGTCCTTGGTGACCAGGTCGAGGTCGGTGTTGTATTCGCGGGAATAGCCGGAGAAAGGCAGGTCGAACAGCAGCACATTGAAATGCTCGGCCAGGCATTTGCTGGTGCGGGCAAAGGAGCGCGTCGTGGACAGCGCGCCGTTGACCATCAGCACGGTTTTTCTGTGCGGGTCGTTGCCCAGCTGCTCTACGTGGACGTTGTAGTGCTTGTACAGCTTCTCTATGACAAAACTTCCCTGGGTCATCGCTGCACTCCCTGTGGTGTGGCGGTATGCCATTAACCCTTATAACGAGGTTTTTTGCGGGCGACAACAGGGCTGCCCGCGATGACCGGGAAGAAGGGAATTGACCGTAGGAAGAGATGACAAGGCGATGTCTGAGAGAGCAGCAATCCAATGTGGGAGGGGGCTTGCCCCCGATAGCGGTGTATCAGTTTCTGATGCGCTGACTGAGACACTGCCATCGGGGGCAAGCCCCCTCCCACATTGGTTGTGTGGTGCTTAGAGGGTGAGAGTCAGGCGTTTGACCAAGGCGCCTGGCAGCAAATTCGACGCGGTGTTGCGCTGGCTGTACGTACTGGCCGACAACAGCAGCTCTCGCTCGACCGTCAACGCTTCCAACTGCGAGCCCAGCAGGCTGTACACGCTGTCATCAAAGCGCATGGTGCTGACCGGTGCCTTGATCTCGCCGTCTTCCACCCAGAACGTGGCGAAGCGGGTCATGCCGGTCAGGCGCGCCGCCGGCAGGTCGGAGTAGTTCAGGTACCACAGGTTGCTGATGTACAACCCGGTGCCCAATTGCTTGAGGATATCGGCCTGGGCCAGGTTGCCGGCGGCCATCTGCAGGGCGCTGGGGGACTCGTCGCTGCCGGCGCCGTTGGCACTCAGGCCATATTCGGCGGCGCTGCGCGAGTTGACCAGTTGGCCGTCGGCTCGGCCCGCATTGATCAACCTGACATCGCTGCGCGGGTAGCCTTCGCTGGAAAAGGCCTGGCTCAGTGAACCGCTGATCTGCTCGGTCACCGTCACCAGCGGGCTCAGCTGTTGTTCGCCGGCATACAGGCGTTGCAACGAGCTGCCTTTGCTGGCGATGGCCTGCGCGGAAAAACCACCCCAGGTAATAATGCTGATGAGCTCTTCGAGTGCCGCCGGCGCGAGGTAGGCGCGGTACTGTCCGGGCGCCAGCGGGTACAGCGGTCGGCCCAGGAAGTGGAGCTGATCGCGGGCCTGTTGGACGCGCCGGGCGAACTCGGCGCTGTCCCAGGTGTGCCCGGCATAGCTGGCCTTGACCGCTTCGCCATTGGCGTGGAACAGGCTGAAGTCAAAGTTGAAGCTATTGGCCTGGTGCCAGCCGAACGCGCCGTTGGAGCTGGCAAAGCCACGGCTGATGGGGCCGGCGGCATAGAAACCGACCAGGTCCACGCCTTCGGCGGCCTGGCTGATGTCTTGCAGCACCTGGGCCAGCTCCGGCAGGGGCCGCAGTTGTTCATTGTGGCTTTCCCAGGCGCTGTGATTCAGCAACAGGTATGGGTCCGGCGGCAGCAACGGCAAGGTTTCACGCAGCTGTTGCAGGCCATCGGCCAGACGCTGGCGATCCAGATCCGGCTCGCCGGACAGGGTGATGCCCAGGTCAGCGTGGCGGCCCTCGTTGATCAGCTTGAGGTTCAGGCTGGCCTGTTGCACCTGGCCGGCCTGGCGCACCTGCGCGTGGTTGAAACGCACGAATTCTGACGCTTCATCCGCATAACCCAGGTGAAATTGTTCCTTGTCGGTGATGGCCTGCTTGAGCCAGTCCACCAGTGCCTTGAAATTGTTCATCAGGCGTCCCCCCCGAATACATCGACGTTACTGAACACACAGGCCGGCGACGCATGGCCGACGCGGATCACCTGGTTGGGTTCGCCCTTGCCGCAGTTCGGCGTGCCCAACACCTTGAAGGTGCTGGCATCGCCGACCGCGCTGAGGTTGCGCCAGAACTGTGCGGAAATGGCGCGATAGTTGGGGTTCTTCACCACACCCTTGAGTTCGCCGTTTTCGATCAACCGGCCCCACTCACACCCGAACTGGAACTTGTTGCGCGCATCGTCGATGGACCACGAGCGGTTGGTCGACATCAGGATGCCGTGTTCAATACCGCCCACCAATTGCGCGAAGTTTTTATCGCCGGGCTCGATATTCAGGTTGGCCATGCGATCGATGGGCGGGCGGTTCCAGCCGCTGGAACGGCTGTTGGCGACGCCTGGCAGGTTGGCGCGAAATTGCGACAACGCACCGCCCAACGGCTTGAGCAGCAGCCCTTCGCGGATCAGGAATTGCTTGCTGGCGCGGGTGCCGTCATCGTCATGGCTGTAGCTGGCGAGCTGCTCGGGGATGTCCGGGTCGAACGTCACGTTGAGCAGTTTGGAGCCATATTGCAGGTGACCGAAGTCGCTGGCCTTCACGAAGCTGGTGCCGGCGTAGTTGCGCTCGTCGCCAAGGATGCGGTCCAGCTCCAGCGGATGGCCGATGGACTCGTGGATCTGCAGGATCATCTGGTCGGGCATCAGCAGCAGATCACGTGGACCCTGGGGCGTGTTCGGTGCCAGCAGCAATTGCAACGCTTCGTCGGCCACGCGCGGCGCGGCGCCGATCAGGCCGAAGCGGCTGATCACGTCAAACCCGCCTTGCTGGCCGAAGTTGCTGCCGCCCAGGGTGCGGGTCTGGCTGTCGTTGCCATCGAAGGCTGTGACGTTGACGCCGGGAAATACAAAGCGCTGAGCCTGGCGCAGTTCGGCGCCAGCCGTATTGAGGTAGATCTGTTCGACGGTAGTCTGGCCCAGACTCACGTCCCAGCTCACCAGGCGCTCGTCCCTGGGCACGGCGGCCGACTCATCGCCGAGCAGTTGATAACAGTCGCTCAGGGACGGGAAGGGCTGGTCGAAATCGGGCGACAGATAATCGGCAATGTCGCTGGACACCGCTTGCTCACGCAGGTCGAGCAGGGCATGGGGCAGGATCTGCCGGGCTTGCTGCTCGGCGCGCTCGAGGGCGGCTTGCAGGCCGGCCAGGGAAATGTCGTTGGTCGCGGCGTAGGCTTCCACGCCGTTGAGGCGCACGGTGAGCATGGCGCCTTCGTCATGGCTCAGGTGGGGCGGTTCGGCGACGTTCTTGCGCACCGACAGGTAGCGGCCGGATTCGCGGACATAGCGCAGGGAGAAGAATTGGGCGTTGGTGCGCAGGGCACTGAAGTGTTTCTTGAGCGTAGCGTGGTGTTCGAACATGGGGCCTTCCTTGTGGGCGGCTCAGCGCGGGCAGACCAACAGAGTAGGCCGGGGCAGGGAGCTGATCAAGGGAGGTGGTTGTGTGGTGTTTGTTCGGGCCTCATCGGGGGCAAGCCCCCTCCCACATTTGAAGGTGTTCACAAATCAAAGTGTGGGAGGGGGCTTGTCCCCGATGGGAGCGCCGCAGTCTTTCAGTTACTGCGCAATTTCACGCATCGGCTTGCCACGCACCGGCGCATCGCCTGCGACGTAGTAGTCGGCG
This sequence comes from Pseudomonas orientalis, assembly GCF_001439815.1. Lineage (GTDB taxonomy): Bacteria > Pseudomonadota > Gammaproteobacteria > Pseudomonadales > Pseudomonadaceae > Aquipseudomonas > Aquipseudomonas orientalis. Next base: position 382,685 of record NZ_JYLM01000004.1, read on the forward strand.
GTGCTGCGCGGCAGCGGCTGGCGGCCACGAATCTTGTCGGCGATTTTCTCGGCGATCATGATCGTCGGTGCGTTCAGGTTGCCGGTGGTGATGATCGGCATGATCGACGCATCGACCACGCGCAAACCCTGCATGCCGTGCACGCGGCCTTCGCCATCGACCACCGCCATCTCGTCGGTGCCCATCTTGCACGAGCAGGACGGGTGGAACGCGGTTTCGGCGTGCTCGCGGATGAACTTGTCCAGTTGCTCATCGGTTTGCACTTCAATACCTGGGCTGATTTCGCGGCCGCGATACGGGTCCAGCGCCGGCTGTTGCATGATTTCGCGGGTCAGGCGGATGCCATCGCGAAATTCCTGCCAGTCCTGCTCGGTGGCCATGTAGTTGAAGAGGATGCTCGGGTAGTCCCGTGGGTTCTTCGACTTCAGTTGCACGCGACCACGGCTCGGCGAACGCATGGAGCCCATGTGTGCCTGGAAACCGTGCTCTTTCACACCATTGCTGCCGTTGTAGTTAATCGCGACCGGCAGAAAGTGGTACTGAATGTTCGGCCATTCGAAATCCGGACGCGAACGGATAAAGCCGCCGGCCTCGAACTGGTTGCTGGCGCCGATGCCGGTGCCGTTGAACAGCCATTCGGCACCAATGGCCGGCTGGTTGTACCAGAGCAGCGAGGGGTACAGCGACACCGGCTGGGTGCAGGCGTATTGCAGGTACAGCTCAAGGTGATCCTGCAGGTTTTCGCCGACGCCCGGCAGGTCATGGACCACCGGGATGTCGAGGCTTTCCAGCAATTTGGCCGGGCCGACGCCGGAGCGTTGCAGCAGTTGCGGCGAGGCGATTGCACCGCTGCACACCAGCACTTCCTTGCGCGCACGGGCTTCGACGCGCTCTTCGGCGGCGCCGATCAGGTAACGCACGCCAACGGCACGTTTGCCTTCGAACAACACTTTGTCGGTGAGGGCGTGGGTAACGATGGTCAGGGTCGAACGCTTTTTGGCGGTGTCCAGGTAACCGCGTGCGGTGCTGGCGCGACGGCCATTGGGCGTGACGGTACGGTCCATCGGGCCGAAGCCTTCCTGCTGGTAGCCGTTCAAGTCTTCGGTACGTGGGTAACCGGCCTGTACGCCGGCTTCGACCATGGCGTGGAACAGCGGGTTATTGCCCGCTTTCGGCGTGGTCACGCTGACCGGGCCGTCGCCGCCGTGGTAGTCGTTGGGGCCGATGTCGCGCGTCTCGGCCTTGCGGAAATACGGCAGGCAGTCCAGGTAGGTCCAGTCTTCCAGGCCCGGCAGCTTCGACCAGTTGTCGTAGTCCATGGCGTTGCCGCGGATGTAGCACATGCCGTTGATCAGCGAAGAGCCGCCCAGGCCCTTGCCGCGACCGCACTCCATGCGGCGGCCGTCCATGTGTGGCTCCGGATCGGTTTCGTAGGCCCAGTTGTAGCGGCGGCCCTGCAGCGGGAAGGCCAGGGCGGCCGGCATCTGGGTACGGAAGTCGAGGCGGTAGTCGGGGCCACCGGCTTCGAGCAGCAGAACGGTGACGCCTTCGTCTTCGGTCAGACGGGTCGCCAGGGTGTTACCGGCGGAGCCGGCACCCACAATGATGTAGTCGTATTCTTGGGACATTGAATGCACCCTCTTGATGTGTGGTCAGGTCGGGCCTCATCGGGGGCAAGCCCCCTCCCACACTGACTGTGTTCGCAAGTTCAGATGTGTAAACACAGTCAAATGTGGGAGGGGGCTTGCCCCCGATGGCGGCCTCAAAGGCAATACAAATCCCAGGTGTCAGAACACCGAGGCGTAATCACCCAATTCAACCTGTACCGATTTGATGCGCGTGAAGTTGTTCAGCGAGCTGATCCCGTTCTCACGGCCCACACCCGATTGCTTGTAGCCCCCGACCGGCATCTTCGCGTCGGACTCGCCCCAGGCGTTGATCCAGCAGATACCCGCTTCCAGCTGATGAATCACGCGGTGGGCGCGGTTCAGGTCGCGGGTTACAAGGCCGGCGGCCAGGCCGAAGTCGGTGTCGTTGGCGCGGCGGATCACTTCTTCTTCGGTTTCGTAGGTGAGGATGCTCATCACCGGGCCGAAGATTTCTTCACGCACGATCACCATGTCGTCTGTGCAGTCGGTGAACACCGTCGGCGCCACGAACGCGCCTTTGGCCAGGTCGCCGTCGGTCAGGCGGTCGCCGCCGCACAGCAGGCGCGCGCCTTGCTCTTTGCCTTTGGCGATGTAGCCCAGCACGCTTTCCATGTGGGCGAAGCTGACCAGCGGGCCGAAGTTGGTGGTGTCGTCCTGCGGGTCGCCCACACGGATGCGCGCAACGCGTTCAAGAATCTTGGCTTCGAACGCCGCTTGCAGGTGCTTGGGCACGAACACGCGGGTGCCGTTGGTGCAGACCTGGCCGGAGCTGTAGAAGTTGGCCATCATCGCGATATCCGCGGCACGGTCCAGGTCGGCGTCTTCGAACACGATCAGCGGCGACTTGCCGCCCAGTTCCATGGTCACTTCCTTGAGCGACGAGCTGGACGCGCTGGCCATGACTTTCTTGCCGGTGTCGGTGCCGCCGGTGAACGAGACTTTCTCGATGCGCGGGTGCTCGGTCAGCCAGGTGCCGACTTCACGGCCGCTGCCGGTCAGGACGTTGAACACGCCGGCCGGCACACCGGCTTCGGTGTAGATCTCGGCCAGTTTCAGGGTGGTCAGCGAGGTGACTTCGCTGGGCTTGAAGATCATCGCGTTACCGGCGGCCAGGGCCGGAGCGGATTTCCACAGGGCGATCTGGATCGGGTAGTTCCACGCGCCGATACCGGCGACCACGCCCAGCGGCTCGCGGCGGGTGTAGACGAAGGAGGTGTCGCGCAGTGGAATCTGCTCGCCTTCGATGGCCGGCACCAGGCCCGCGTAGTATTCCAGCACGTCGGCGCCGGTGACGATGTCGACGTATTTGGTTTCGGAGAACGCCTTGCCGGTGTCCAGGGTTTCCAGGGCGGCCAGCTCATCGTTGCGCTCGCGCAGGATGTCGACGGCGCGACGCAGGATGCGCGAACGCTCCATGGCGGTCATGGCGGCCCAGATTTTCTGGCCTTTTTCGGCGCTGACCACGGCGCGCTCAACGTCTTCCTTCGTTGCGCGTTGCACTTGGGCGAGAACTTCACCGTTAGCCGGGTTGATGGCTTCGAAGGTGGCATCGCTGCCAGCGTCGCTGTAGCCGCCGTCAATGTAGAGTTTTTGCAGTTCGAAACGGGCCATAAAGTCCTCGCAAGTGCATAAGTGGTTGGCGCGGTTCGGGAGTTGAGCGGTTATGTGCTCTGACTCACCTGCTTGGCCAATTGAAAATCCATGTATTCGTGCGCAATGCGTTGCGCCTGCTCCGTGTCGAAAGCGTCTCCCGACAGGGCACCGCGCAACCACAAACCGTCGATCAGGGCCGCCAGGCCTCGGGCTGCGCTGCGTGCTTCGGGCAATGGCAGCGCACGGCGGAACTGGCAGCACAGGTTGGAATACAGACGTTGATCGTTGATCCGCTGCAACCGGTGCAAAGACGGGTGGTGCATGCTGGAGGCCCAGAAGGCCAGCCAGGTTTTCATTGCCGGGCCGTTGACCTGGCTGGCGTCGAAGTTGCCGGCGACGATCACCTGGAGGTGGGCGCGCGGGCTGTCATCCTTCAACGCTTGGCGACGAGCGTGGATGTTTTCCATCAGCACGCTCATCAAGTACTGCATCGTCGCCGCGATCAGGCCGTTCTTGTCCCGAAAGTAGTGACTGATGATGCCGTTCGAGACGCCTGCCAAACGGGCGATCAGCGCAATGCTGGCATCTCCCATTCCGACTTGATCGATGGCCGTCATCGTGGCTTCGATCAACTGCTGGCGGCGTATGGGTTGCATACCGACCTTGGGCATGTAGCACCTCTCCTTTGGCCTGCCGACAGGCGATCCACGTCCGTCGGCTTGAGGGCCAGTCTATTTTGTTTTGATTGAACGTTCAATCAACAAAGAATAAGCTCTGCGACAAATGGTCGCTGCCTACAGATGTTTCCTACCTGAGAGCCGCGACCGCTGACACCTGCGAAAACCCCTGAAACAGGCCGTATCAGGGCCTGAGCACCGCTTCGGCGAGGTTCAGGATTTTCGGGATGTCTTTATAACACCCGTCCGTCGACTGCCGAAAAATCGATGTCCCGGGATAACCGTTGCCTTGTGTTTCTCTCTCGCACTGCCCGGAGCATCTGCGCCATGAGTTCTGCCTCTCTTATAAAGACCCCGCCGGAAAAGGTTCGGGTCAACGGTTGGGTGTTCTACACCTCCACCGCCTTGATTCTGTTGTTGACCGCCATTCTGATCATCGCCCCGCAGGAGGCCGGGCGCATGCTCGGCGTCGCCCAGGCCTGGCTGTCGAAAAGTTTCGGCTGGTACTACATGGTGGTCATCGCCGCCTACCTCGTCTTCGTGGTCGGCCTGGCGTTTTCGTCCTATGGCAAATTGAAACTGGGCAGTAAGGACGACACCCCGGACTTCAGCTACGGCGCCTGGGCCGGCATGTTGTTCTCGTCGGGCATCGGTATTTCGCTGCTGTACTTCGGCGCCTCCGAGCCCCTGGACCACTACTTCAACCCGCCCGAAGGCGCAGCCGCCAGCAATAGCGCCGCACGCCAGGCGCTGCAGTTGACCTTCCTGCATTGGGGCCTGCACGGCTGGGCGATCTATGCCCTGGTCGGCCTGGCCGTGGCGTACTTTGCGTACCGCCATAACCAGCCGCTGGCCTTGCGCTCGGCGCTGTACCCGCTGGTGGGCGAGCGTTGGGTGAAAGGCGCGGCCGGCCATGCGGTGGACGGTTTCGGCATGTTCGTGACCTTGCTCGGCCTGGTGACCAACTTGGGGATCGGCTCGATGCAGGTCTCGTCCGGGCTGGAAAACCTGTTCGGCATGCAGCACAGCAATACCAACCTGCTGATCGTGATCATCGTGATGAGCACGGTGGCGACCATCGCCGCCGTGTCGGGTGTGGAGAACGGCATTCGCCGTCTGTCCAACCTCAATATCGTGCTGTTCAGCGGTTTGCTGATCTTCGTGCTGCTGTTCGGCCCGACCCTGCATCTGCTCAATGGCCTGGTGCAGAACACCGGCGATTACCTCAACGGTATCGTGCTGAAAACCTTCGACCTGTATGTGTATGAAGGCGACGGTGCCAAGACCGAGCGCTGGATGGGCCTGTGGACCCTGTTCTACTGGGCCTGGTGGATTTCCTGGGCGCCCTTCGTGGGCATGTTCATCGCGCGTATTTCCCGTGGGCGGACCGTGCGCGAACTGGTGGCGGGCGTGTTGCTGATCCCGCTGGGCTTTACCCTGGCGTGGTTGTCGATCTTCGGCAACTCGGCCCTGGACCTGGTGTTGAACCACGGTGCGGTGGAGTTGGGCAAGACCGCCCTGGAACAGCCGTCCATGGCTATCTACCAACTGCTGGAACATTACCCGGCGTCGAAAGTCGTCATTGGTGTGTCGATCTTCGTGGGCTTCGTGCTGTTCCTGACCCCGGCGGATTCCGGCGCGGTGATGATGGCCAACCTGTCGTGCACTGGCGGCAACGTGGACGAAGACGCGCCGCACTGGCTGCGGATCTTCTGGTCGGCGGTGATCACCTTGGTGACCATCGGCCTGCTGTTCGCCGGCAACTTCGAAGCCATGCAGACCATGGTGGTGCTGGCGGGACTGCCGTTCTCGGTGGTGCTGGTGCTGTTTATGTTCGGTTTGCACAAGGCGATGCGCCAGGACATGGCGATCGAACAGGAGCAGGCGCAATTGGCTGAGCGCGGCCGTCGTGGTTTCAGCGAGCGCTTGACCGCGCTGGACCTGCAGCCGAGCCAGGGCACCGTGCAGCGTTTCATGGACAAGCACGTTACGCCGGCGCTGGAAGAAGCCGCGTCTGCGTTGCGTGAGCAGGGCTTGCACGTGCAGACCTTGCTCGGCAAATCCAAGCGCTGCATCGGTGTACGGATCGAGAGGGAGGAGGGCAACCCGTTTGTCTACGAAGTCAGCCTGGATGCCTATTCGTCGGCGCCGAGCGACCTGCCTGAGGAAGAACGTACGCGCTACTACCGTGCCGAGGTCTACCTGCACAACGGTGCTCAGGAATACGACCTGATGGGCTTCACTCAGGAGCAGATCACCCGGGATGTGCTCGATCAGTTTGAAAGCCATCGGCAGCTCCTTGGCCGGGTCTACAGCTGATGCTTGAAGGCCGGTGGCGTTGTCCTGACGCCCCGGCTCCCTGTAGGAGCGAGCTTGCTCGCGAAAGACGTGAACGATAACGCAGCGCTAATCTGGTAGCCCGTGTCGCTCGCTCGTTTTTCGCGAGCAAGCTCGCTCCTACAGGGGGCTATTGATGGCTCCAACGATCAATAAGGTTCTAGCCCAGGTTCTTGCCCAGCAGGGCATGGTAGAGCTCGCTGTCGCCGAGGATCCCCACCACTTTGTTGTTGTCATGCAACACCAGCTTGTTGCCTGTCTGATAGCGAATCTGCAACGCATCGCGCATGCCGATATTGGAGTCCACCAGGGTCGGCACCCGGCCCAGCCCTTCCACCGCTTGCCCCGGCGCCCAGTTCTGCAGGTTCATCGCCATGCCATTCTGACGCGCGCCCTGGATGGTGTTGCCTTCGGCCAGGTCCAGCCACGAGTCGCCGCCCGGGTCCAGGCATACCGAACCGTTCACCCGCGTGCAGTTGTCCAGGGTGCGCATCAGGCTGCGGCCGCACAGTACGTTCAGCGGATTGGTATGGGCGACGAAGGTGCGCACATAGTCGTCCGCCGGGTTCAGCACGATCTCTTCCGGCACGCTGTACTGGATGATCTTGCCGTCTTTCATGATCGCGATGCGGCTGCCGAGTTTCAGCGCCTCGTCGAGGTCGTGGCTGACGAACACGATGGTCTTGCTCAGCTTGCGTTGCAGCTCCAGCAGTTCATCCTGCAGACCTTGGCGGATCAGCGGGTCGAGGGCGGAGAAGGGCTCGTCCATCAGCAGGATGTCAGCGTCCATCGCCAACGCGCGTGCCAGGCCGACGCGTTGCTGCATGCCGCCGGACAGCTCGTCCGGCTTCTTGTTGCGCCATTGGGTCAGGCCCACCAGTTCGAGTTTTTCGTCGACCAGCGCGCGCCGTTCCTTTTCCGGGCGACCCTGCATTTCCAGGCCAAAGCTGATGTTTTCGCGCACCGTCAGCCAGGGCATCAGGGCGAACTTCTGGAACACCATGGCGATGCGTTTGGTGCGCATCATTTTCAGCTCGGCCGGCGTGCAGGACGCGATGTCGATCTGGCGACCTTCATGCTCCACGAACAGTTGGCCACGGCTGACGGTGTTGAGGCCGTTGATGCAGCGCAGCAGGCTGGATTTGCCGGAGCCCGACAGGCCCATCAGCACGCAGATCTCGCCTTTCTCGACATCCAGGCTGGCTTTTTCCACGCCGACGATCTGGCCGGTCTTTTTCAGGATTTCATTGCGGCTCATGCCCTGGTCCAGCAGCTTGAGCGCTTCGCGTGGGTCTTTGGAGAAGATCACGTCGACATTGTCGAATCGGATAATGCTCATGCATCACCCCCTACTTTGGCGTCGGGTTGTTTGCAGATACGGTCGAGCATGATGGCCAGCAGCACGATCGCAAGGCCGGCTTCGAAGCCCAGGGCGATGTCGGCGGTGTTGAGTGCGTTGACCACCGGCTTGCCGAGGCCATCGGCGCCGACCAGCGCGGCGATCACCACCATCGACAACGACAGCATGATGCATTGGGTAATGCCGGCGGCAATGCTCGGCATGGCGTGAGGCAGTTCGATGCGCGAGAGCAGCTGACGGCGCGAGCAGCCAAAGGCCTTGCCGGCGTCCATCAACTCCTGCGGGACATCACGGATACCCAGGTAGGTCAGGCGGATCGGCGCGGCAATCGCGAACACCACCGTGGAAATCAGCCCAGGCACCACACCCAGCCCGAAGAGGGTCAGGGTAGGGATGAGGTAGACGAAGGTCGGTACGGTCTGCATCAGATCGAGTACCGGTCGCATCATGGTGTAGAACATCGGTTTGTGCGCGGCAACAATGCCCAGCGGCACGCCGATGACCACGCAGACCAGGGTGGCGAAGAGCACCTGGGCGAGGGTTTCCATGGTTTCCTGCCAGTACCCGAGGTTAAGGATCAGCAGGAAGGAGGCAATGACAAAAATAGTCAGTCCCCATTTACGTTGGATAAAGTGAGCCAGCAGCGCAATCAGACCGATCAATGCCAGCGGATTGAACCAGGTCAGCGCAAACGTCACGCCGTGGATCATCGTTTCCAGTGTCGATGCGATTGCGTCGAAGTAGTTGGCACCGTGTTGGGTCAACCAGTCGACGAAGGCAGCGATGTACTGGCCTAGTGGGATTTTCTGTTCAGTCAGCATGGTAGTGAATGTCCACATGCGAAGGGGAATACATCCCGGGGCAGCGCACCGCCCCGGGGTCAGCGGGGGTTACTGGGCGAGGTAAGCCTTGACGGCGTCGAGTCCGGGTTTGCCATCGACGGTGGTGACACCGGCGAGCCAGGTGTCGAGCACTTGCGGGTTTTTCTTCAGCCAGGCCTTGGCGGCGGCGTCGGCCTTCATCTTGTCGTCCAGGACGTTACCCATCAGGGTGCTTTCCATGTCCAGGGTGAACACCAGGTTTTTCAGTAACTGACCAACGTTGCTGCATTCCTGGGTGTAGCCCTTGCGGGTGTTGGTGTAGATGGTGGCCTGGCCGTAGTTGGGGCCGAACGAATCGTCACCGCCGGTCAGGTACTTCATCTTGAAGCGGGTGTTCATCGGGTGCGGTTCCCAGCCGAGGAACACAATGGCCTGGTTGCGCTTGGCGGCGCGTTCGACCTGGGAGAGCATCCCGGCTTCGCTGGATTCGACCACCTTGAAGCCGGCGGTCTTGAGGCCGAAAGCGTCTTTGTCGATCAGCGTCTGAATGGTGCGGTTGCCGTCGTTGCCCGGCTCGATACCGTAGATCTTGCCGCCCAGCTCATCCTTGAATTTGGCGATATCGGCGAAGTCTTTCAGGCCCTTGTCATACAGCGCTTCGGGCACCGCCAGGGTGTACTTGGCGTTCTCCAGGTTGGCGCGTACGGTTTCCACGGTGCCGGCTTCGCGGTACTGCTTGATGTCGTTTTCCATGGTCGGCATCCAGTTGCCGAGGAAGATGTCCATGTTCTTGCCGTCAGCCAGGGACTTGTAGGTCACCGGGACCGAAATCATCGTGGTGCGTGGCTTGTAGCCCAGGCCCTTGAGAATTTCGCTGGTGGTCGCGGTGGTGACGGTGATGTCGGTCCAGCCGACATCGGAGAAGTTGACGGTCTTGCACTGTTCCGGTTCTGCGGCGTGCGCCATGACCGGCAGACTCAGCATGGCGGCCAACAACAACGAGGGTGAACCTTTCATCGGGGTAGACTCCTGTGTTTTTTCTGGCGGCATTCGCCGCGCTTTATAAGTGCTGCTATTGGAGTGTGCGTCGGACAGCTCTGGCACGGTGCCTTGCAAACGAGTCGAGACTGATCATGTACCAGTGAAAATCTGACGCCTACAGGGGGCGTCGTATCCAGTACAGGGAGGGTCGCATCCAGTGTCGGTGACGTCGCTTACAGGTTTTTACCACGGTGAAACGGCTGATTTCATGTATCTGCACCGTTAAAAACGGCCAAAACAGGCGACTGCACGTAAGCGACGCTGGTGAGCATGGGTGCGTCGGTGTGAGACGCCGTGACGGCGGGGAAAAGCCGGATGATGCCGCCATCTGGGCGATCTGAGCGTAGCACCTCGTTCAAGCCTGGCCGTGCTTATCGAGGAGTTCTACCGCAATGGCTATCAGTGTTTTCGACCTGTTCAAGATCGGCATCGGGCCTTCGAGTTCTCACACCGTCGGCCCCATGCGCGCCGCGGCGTTGTTCGTTCAAGCATTGCGTGAACGCGACCTGTTGGAGCAGGTCAGGCGCGTCGAAGTTCAGCTGTACGGCTCGTTGTCCGCCACCGGCATCGGCCACGGCAGCGATACCGCCACCATCATGGGCCTGATGGGCGAATGGCCGGACGCGATCGATCCGTCGCAGATCGGCGTGCGCATTCACGCGCTGCGCGAAACCGACACCTTGTTGCTCGACGGCCGTTTGCCGGTGCCGTTCGTGTGGTCACGGGACATGCGCCTGCTCGACGAAAACCTGCCGTTCCACCCCAATGCCATGACCCTGGTGGTGTGGGGCGATGACGGCGAGTTGCACCGCGACACCTACTACTCGGTGGGCGGTGGTTTTGTGGTGGATGAAGCCCAGGCGCAAAGCGGCGTGGCGGATATGGACGGCACCGTACTGCCCTACGATTTTTCCAGCGCCGCAGAGCTGTTGCAACTGTGCAAGACCCACAACCTGCGCGTCGCCGAACTGATGCTGGCCAATGAAAAAACCTGGCGCTCCGAAGAAGAGATCCGCAGCGGCCTGATGAAACTCTGGCGCGCCATGCAGGACTGTGTGGAGCAGGGCCTCAAGCACGAAGGCATCCTGCCCGGCGGTCTCAACGTACGCCGTCGCGCGGCCAAGCTGCACCGCAGCCTGCAGGAGTTGGGCAAGCCGAATGTAATTGGCTCGACCTTGAGCGCCATGGAGTGGGTCAACCTGTTCGCCCTGGCGGTCAACGAAGAAAACGCCGCCGGTGGGCGCATGGTCACCGCACCCACCAATGGCGCGGCGGGGATCATTCCGGCCGTGCTGCACTACTTCATGAAATTCAGTGAACAAGTGACGGAGGCCAACGTGGTCGACTACCTGCTCGGCGCGGCGGCGGTGGGCATTCTGTGCAAGAAGAACGCCTCGATCTCCGGTGCCGAAGTCGGTTGCCAGGGCGAAGTCGGTTCCGCCTGCGCCATGGCCGCCGCAGGCCTGGCCGAAATTCTCGGCGCCACGCCGGAGCAACTGTGCAACGCCGCGGAAATCGGCCTGGAACATAACCTGGGCCTGACCTGCGACCCGGTGGGCGGCCTGGTGCAAGTGCCGTGTATCGAGCGCAATGCGATTGCGGCGGTGAAGGCGATCAACGCGGCGCAGATGGCCCTGCGCGGCGACGGCCAGCACTTCATCTCCCTGGACCGGGTGATCCGCACCATGCGCGATACCGGGGCGGATATGCACGACAAGTACAAAGAGACGTCGCGGGGTGGGTTGGCGGTCAGTGCTGTCGAGTGCTGAGGCCGCGTCGCCTGCATCGGGGGCAAGCCCCCTCCCACAGGGGAACGCATTTCAAATGTGGGAGGGGGCTTGCCCCCGATAGCGGTAGTCCGCTCAATACTGCTCATAAATTGCACACCCCAACCAAAACCGCCACCTTTTAGCGCGTCGCAAATAGATAAGTAGCCTACGAACGATTTACCCCGCTGCCACCCGTCCCCCGCGCTTTGGGTGACAGACTTCTCCTACACCCGCAAAGCGCCTTCCCACAAGTGCTACCGTTCTGCTCACAGCCCTTGACCAGCCATCCCCGTGCGTTATATCCCGCGTTCAATGCGCGGGCTTATATAGACGCATCGACAGGTCGTTTTCAGGATTTGTTGAATGGCCATTCAATTTCAGGCATGGCATTTGCTCTATCAATTCAAAGCCTCTCTCCCTCGCAGGGGATGAGCGCAATAACAAGAGCCTCGCCTGAGGCCATCACCCGCTTTGTGTGAGGAGATACTGTGATGACGTCGTCCAACGCCGGGGCCCAACCCCAGAACCGTGCGCCTCAATCCATCGGCTTTTTGCTGCTGGACAATTTCACGCTGATTTCCCTGGCGTCGGCCGTGGAACCCCTGCGCATGGCCAACCAGCTGTCCGGCCGCGAGTTGTATCGCTGGACCACCCTGAGCGTCGACGGCAACCAGGTATGGGCCAGCGACGGCCTGCAGATCACCCCCGATGCCGCCATGCACAAGGCCCCGGTCCTGGACACCGTGATTGTCTGCGGTGGCGTGGGCATCCAGCGCACCGTCACCCGCGAACATGTGTCGTGGCTGCAAAGCCAGGCGCGCCAGTCCCGTCGCCTCGGTGCGGTGTGCACCGGCAGTTGGGCCCTGGCCTGCGCGGGCCTGCTCGATGGGTTCGATTGCAGCGTGCACTGGGAATGCCTGGCGTCGATGCAGGAAGCGTTTCCCCGCGTGGCCATGAGCACCCGCTTGTTCACCCTCGACCGCAACCGCTTTACCAGCTCCGGCGGCACCGCGCCGTTGGACATGATGCTGCACCTGATCAGCCGCGACCACGGCCGTGAACTGTCGGCCGCCATCTCCGAGATGTTTGTGTACGAACGCATCCGCAACGAACAGGATCACCAGCGCGTGCCGCTCAAGCACATGCTCGGCACCAACCAGCCCAAGCTGCAGGAAATCGTTGCGCTGATGGAGGCTAACCTGGAAGAGCCCATCGACCTGGACGAGCTGGCGGTCTACGTCGCTGTGTCGCGTCGCCAGCTGGAGCGGTTGTTTCAGAAGTACCTGCACTGTTCGCCGTCGCGCTATTACCTCAAGCTGCGCTTGATCCGTGCGCGGCAGTTGCTCAAGCAGACGCCGATGTCGATCATCGAAGTGGCGTCGGTGTGCGGGTTCGTGTCCACGCCGCATTTTTCCAAGTGCTACCGCGAATACTTCGGCATTCCGCCACGGGATGAGCGCGTAGGTTCCAACACCACCCAGCAAGTGGCGATGATGCCGATTCCGCAGGCACTGGTGTTGTCACCGCTGTCGGGGCCGATGTCGGCGTTGAGCCAGGCGCGCAATGAGTCGACTTTCGCCAGCGTACGGCTCTGACACTGGCCGCTTTAAATTGTAGGAGCGAGCTTGCTCGCGAAAAACTCAAGATCGCGGTGGGGCGTCTGAGGCCCCGCGTCATCGTTGACGATCTTCGCGAGCAAGCTCGCTCCTACAGGGTCTGTCTCAGGCGCCGGAGTTCTGCTTGAACTGCATCAAAGCCGGCAGCAACTGCTTATCGATCGCCTGGCGCACCGCCGGCAAAATCGTCGCGCTGCCGCTGTACATTTTTTCCACCATGCCCTTGAGCGCCTTGGCCCGCGCGGCGCTCAAACCGCGTACCGCGCACTCGCAAGCCTGCTCGGCAGTGGCGCCGCTGGACACTTCAAAACCCAGCGAGCGCAGTTGGCCCAGCAGGTCATCCTGGTCAATCAAATCCGCGTGCATCATGACGTTTATCCTGGTGTAGGGAGCGGGGATTGAGCTGGATTCTGGTAGGCCCCCGGGCGGTGGGCAAGCGCAGAATCGAGCAATGGCTCGGATGGCTATGAACAGGTCGTTTTCGGGTCACTCGGGCCTGCCAGTAATAGGCACACTGACCCCAGGCACGCAGCTTGACGGTTTGGTCACCCTCGGGATGCACGGCTCACACAAGGCACCTCCGCCCCGATCCGGTCACAGCTGGCTCGGGGCTTTTTTTGCCGGCAAACCGATGACCCGGCCGAGCAGAGCGGGCCTTGGCAGCTCGGCTTGTTCAGCGCTGATCGCGGCAAGCCTTGCCAGCGTAGCCTCACTGAACGGTGTCGCCTGCGGCCCGGCGAGGTCGACATGCAGCAGCATCTGTTCGTTGCCGGCCAGCGCCTTGTCATCACCCACCCGGTGCAGGCTGTGATAGAGATGCAGGCGCTTGGCATCAAAGGCGATCAGTTGGGTGTGCACCTCGACCTCGGCCCCCAGCTTCACCTCGTGCAGGTAATTCAAATGCAGCTCCAGGGTGAACAGCGAGTGGCCGCTGGCTTCGCGGTTGCTGCTGTCCAGGCCAAGGGTGTTCATCAGCGCGTCGGTGGCGTAGCTGAAAATCAGCAGGTAGAACGCGTCGCGCAGATGGCCGTTGTAGTCCACCCAGTCGGGCTGGATTTTGGTGGTGTAGGTGGTCAGTGCGGGCATGGTAGGAATCCAATTCGGTATGCGGTCAAATGCTTTTTGTAGGAGCGAGCTTGCTCGCGAAAAACTCAAGATCGCCGTGGGGTACCTGATGCCCCGCGTTATCGTTGGCGATCTTCGCAAGCAAGCTCGCTCCTACAGGGTTATTCGGCGAAGGTCATGCCGTGTTTGGCCTTGGTGGTTTTTACCGCCTCCAGCACCGCCAGCAGGCAATCATCACGATAGCGCTCCAGCGCTGAAATGCTATGGCTACCCAGTTGGTCGCTGGTGCCGGCGACCACATCGTCAATCAACTTTTCGGTCAATTCAGGCGCTGGCAGATAAGTCCACGGCAACTGCAACGCCGGACCGAACTGCGCCATGAAGTGGCGCATGCCCGCGTCGCCTCCCGCCAGTGTGTAGGTGAGGAAAGTGCCCATGAACGACCAGCGCAGGCCGGCGCCAAAACGAATCGCATCGTCGATTTCACCGGTGGTTGCCACGCCATCGTTGACCAGATGCAGCGCCTCGCGCCACAGCGCTTCCAGCAGTCGGTCGGCAATAAACCCAGGCACTTCCTTGCGCACGTGCAGAGGGCGCATGCCGAGGGACTTATACACCTTGATCGCGGCCTGGATCGCCTCCGGCGCGGTGCGCTTGCCGCCCACCACTTCCACCAGGGGCAACAGGTAGACCGGGTTGAACGGGTGGCCGACCACGCAGCGTTCGGGGTGGGTAGCGCTCTCATAAAACTCGCTGGGTAACAGGCCGGAGGTACTCGACCCAATCAACGCATTCGGCTTGGCTGCCGCACTGATCTGGCTGTGCAATTGCAGCTTCAGCTCCAGGCGTTCCGGGGCGCTTTCCTGGATGAAGTCGGCGTCTTTGACGCACTCCTCGATGGTGCTGACAAAGCGCAGGCGATCTTGGGATGCGTCCGTGGCCAGGCCTTGTTTCTCCAGCGCGCCCCAGGCATTGGCGACACGCTTGCGCAGCGCCGCCTCGGCACCGGGCGCCGGGTCCCAGGCCACGACATCCAGGCCGTGGGCGAGGGCGCGGGCTACCCAGCCGCTGCCGATGACACCGCTGCCGAGGGCGGCGAAGGTTTTGATTTCTGTGATAAAGCGCATGGGTGCATTCCTAAAGAGTTTGGTGATCCCCTGTGGGAGGGGGCTTGCCCCCGATGGCGGACTGTCAGTCGATGCATTCGGTACTGAGCCACCGCTATCGGGGGCAAGCCCCCTCCCACATTTTTTATCCGCGCTTGGTCAGGCCCATCCTGATGCGGCCTTCCGCCGGGGTCATGACTCGTGCGCCCAGGCGGCTGAGGATTTCACTGGCGCGTTCCACCAGTTGCCCATTGGTGGCGAGCACGCCCTTGTCCAGCCACAGGTTGTCTTCCAGGCCGACCCGCACGTTGCCGCCCAGCAACACCGCCTGCGCAGCCATGGGCATCTGCATGCGGCCGATACCGAAGCCGGCCCACACCGCGTCGGCGGGCAGGTTGTCGACCATGGCTTTCATGGTGGTGGTGTCGGCCGGCGCGCCCCACGGGATGCCCAGGCACAGTTGAAACAGCGGGTTGTCGAGCAAGCCTTCCTTGATCATCTGCTTGGCGAACCACAGGTGGCCGGTGTCGAAGATTTCCAGCTCGGCCTTCACGCCCAGCTCCTGTATGCGTTTGGCGCCGGCGCGCAGTTGCGCGGGGGTGGACACGTAAATGGTGTCGCCATCGCCGAAGTTCAGGGTGCCGCAATCCAGGGTGCAGATTTCCGGCAGCAGTTCCTCCACATGTGCCAGGCGCGTCAGCGGGCCGACCAGGTCGGTGTTGGGGCCGAAGTCCATCGGTTTCTCGCCGCCACCGATCTCCAGATCGCCGCCCATGCCGGCGGTGAGGTTGACGATGATGTCGATGTCCGCCTCGCGGATGCGCTCCATCACTTCGCGGTACAGCGCCACATCGCGGCTGAACTTGCCGGTGTGCGGATCACGCACATGGCAGTGCACCACGGTGGCGCCGGCCTTGGCGGCTTCCACGGCGGCGGCCGCGATTTGTTTGGGGGTGACCGGTACATGCGGACTTCTGGCGCTCGTGTCGCCAGCACCGGTGAGTGCGCAGGTGATGATGACGTCGTGGTTCATGAGGCGGTTCCTTACAGGCGTAGTGGTCCCTTTCGCGGTCGGAGATGACCGCGAAACGGTGGTTCAAAAAGGCTTATTTGCTGGTCAGTTGCAGG
Organism: Pseudomonas orientalis; assembly: GCF_001439815.1. Lineage (GTDB taxonomy): Bacteria > Pseudomonadota > Gammaproteobacteria > Pseudomonadales > Pseudomonadaceae > Aquipseudomonas > Aquipseudomonas orientalis. The sequence goes on from NZ_JYLM01000004.1 coordinate 398,847, forward strand.
TTGGCCGCCGCCGGTTTGCCATCGAAGGTGGTCACGCCTTCGAGCCAGCGCGCCTGGTCTTGCGGATGATCCCTGAGCCACTGTTTGGCGGACTCAATAGGGTCTTTATGATCCAGCAAGGGCTGCATCATCCGGCTCTCGTCGGCGGCGGTGAAGGTCAGGTTGGTCAGCAGCTTGTGCACGTTGGGGCATTGCTGTGCGTAGGCCGGCGCGGTAACGGTCCACACGGTGGCCATGCCTTCGTTCGGGCCCAGGGCGTCTTCGCTGCCGGTGAGGTAGGTCATGGCGATGTTCACGTTCATCGGGTGCGGCGCCCAGCCGAAGAACACCACGGCTTCCTTGCGGCGTACCGCCCGGTCGACGGCCGAAAGCATGGCCGCTTCACTGGATTCAACCAGCTGGAATTTACCCAGGCCGAACTGGTTCTTGGCGATCATCGCCTTGATCTGGGTATTGGCACCTGAACCCGGCTCGATGCCGTAGATCTTGCCGCCCAGCTCTTTTTCGAACTGGGGGATATCGGCGAAGGTTTTCAGGCCCTTGTCCGCCAGGTAAGTAGGTACGGCGAGGGTAGCGCGGGCGTCTTCCAGGCTGGGTTTATCGAGCACCTTGACTTGCCTGGCGTCGACGAAGGGCGTGATGGTCTGGGTCATCAGCGGGTTCCAGTAGCCCAGGAACAGATCCAGGCGCTGGTCGCGGATGCCGGCAAAGATGATCTGCTGGGAGGCGCTGGTCTGTTTGGTCTTGTAGCCGAGGCCGTCGAGCAGCACCTGGGCCATGGTGCTGGTGGCGATCACATCGGTCCAGTTCACCACGCCCAGGCGCACGTTCTGGCATGAAGCGGCATCCGCTGCCATGACGTGGGTGCTCAAAATAGCGCTGACGCTGAATGCAAGCACGCTGCGGCTGGTCAGTCGGTTCATGGTGGAGCCCTCGGCAGGTCGTTATTGTGGGGTCCGGCGTCTTTGTGCGCCGTGCAGCCACGTTACGGACCTTCGGCAGTGCCGAAACGCACAGCGGCGACCGGCTCTTGCACTGCAGCGACCTGCACGCTTGAATCCACCCGTGAACGGGAGTATCACAGTGCCACGCTGGTCGTCCTACGAGAGCGCCATCATGTCCCAGGATTTCTATTTTTTGCTGATGCCGGGGTTCTCGGCCATTGGCTTTATCTCTGCCCTTGAGCCGTTGCGGGTCGCCAACCGCTTTCGTGGCGAGTTGTACCGCTGGCACATATTAAGCGCCGACGGCGGTGCGGTGCTGGCGAGCAACGGCATGTCGGTCAACGCCGACGCCGCGCTGGAACCGTTGAAAAAAGGTGCAACATTATTGGTGGTGGCCGGTTTCGAGCCGCTGCAGTTCGCCACGCCCGCGCTGGAACACTGGCTGCGCCGTCTTGACCATGAAGGCGTAACCCTCGGCGCGATCGACACCGGCGCCTGTGTGCTGGCCGAAGCGGGCCTGCTCGACGGCCATCGCCTGACCCTGCATTGGGAAGCCATCGATGCGTTCAAGGAGTCTTACCCACAGCTCACGGTGACCCAGGAGTTGTTCGAGATCGACCGCCGCCGCATCACTTGCGCAGGTGGCACCGCCTCCATCGACTTGATGCTCGACCTGATCGCCCAGGGCCACGGCCCCGAGTTGGCGATCCAGGTCTCGGAACAATTCGTGCTGGGCCGCATCCGCCCGCGCAAGGATCATCAGCGCATGCAGATTGCCACGCGCTACGGCATCAACAACAAAAAGTTGGTCCACGTGATCGGCGAGATGGAGCAGCACACCGAGCCGCCCTTGAGCACCTTGGCCCTGGCCGACGCGATCAAAGTCACCCGACGCCAGTTGGAACGGCTATTCCGCCTGCACCTGAACGACACGCCAAGCAACTTCTACCTCGGCCTGCGCCTGGAAAAAGCCCGGCAGCTCTTGCGTCAAAGCGACATGAGCGTGTTGGAGGTGAGCATTGCCTGCGGGTTTGAGTCACCGTCGTACTTCACTCGCAGCTATCGGGCAAGGTTTGCCAAATGCCCGAGGGAGGATCGGCGACGGGAGGTGGTTTGATCGTTTTTTAGTCAATTATAGGCGCGACTATAATTTATAGTCGTTTCCATAATCAGGTATAAAAGCGGCCGGCACCGCGGATTAAATGTGGGAGGGGGCTTGCCCCCGATAGCGGTGGGTCAGCAGCACATAAGTGACTGACACACCGCCATCGAGGGCAAGCCCCCTCCCACAGTAGATTTTGGTGTGGCCTATTTTTTCAGCAGGGCCGAACACGCCGCCTTGTAAGCTTCATGCTGATACTTGTTCAGTGTCGCGGGCAGATCAAAGGTGTGCTTCTTGTTCTGCGCATTGATGGTCTGCGGCGACAGCAGCGTCACCTCCACCCCGTCCAGCAATTGAAACACTCCTTCAATCTTGAATGTCGTCGGGCCACCGGCGAATTCGCCTTTCTTGCTGCGCTTCTTGATCGCGATACGGGTGATGGCGTTTGCCTGCACGAACGCTTTCACCTGGGCGGCGAAGGCCTTGACGTTGGCGGCTTCATCGTCGTCTTCCAAGGCGATTTTCTTGGTGGCCAGGGCGACGTGAGTCAGCGCCTGGTTGTCCAGCGAGGCGACGGCGATGATGGCTTCGCTGCCTTTGATTTCAATGCCGCACAGTGTCATAGGGTGGCCTTGCAGAAAGTGAAGAGGCAGGGATGGTATCAGCAGTGAGCCCTCAAGCGTCGTTGACCTTCCGTCCGGAACTGCCTCGGACCTGTTGGTTATGACAGTAGACCGCCGTCCCACGCCACCTTAGATTTTACGCAAGAACCTATTGTGGTTCCCCAAGGTTTGCCGGCGAGGGAGTGAACACATGAATATCCGCAAGGAAGTCCGCGCACTGAGTGCGACGGAACAATTGGAATTTATCAACACGCTACTGAGCATGAAAAGCAGCGGGGTCTACGACAAATACGTTCATTGGCACCACGAAGTGATGGTCCCTACGGTTCATCCCGACGAGCCGCAAGATCCCACCTACCGCAACGGTGCCCACCGTGGGCCCGCTTTCCTGCCGTGGCACCGTGAAATGCTGATGCAGTTTGAAGCGGACCTTCAGGCAATCAAACCGGGCATTACCTTGCCTTATTGGAACTGGACGCTGGATGCGGCGGCCCCTGAGCGCTCTCCGCTATGGGACCAGGGTTTCCTCGGTGGAAATGGCGACCCCACGGATCAATTTCGCGTGCAGGACGGCGTGTTTGCCCACAAATACGGCAAATGGCCTGTGCCGTCTTATCCGAAGGAGGACTTGCCGGGCCCTGGGCTAAAGCGTCAGTTCGGACAGTTTGTCAGCTCATTGCCCAGCGTGGAGGATCTGCAAATGGCGATGAATGAAGCCTTGTATGATGAGCCCAACTACAACGCGAGCCCTTTCACCCGGGGGTTAAGAAATCGGCTGGAAGGCTGGATCACCCAACGAGGTGATCCCAACGTCAAGACACCCGGCTCACAGTTGCACAATCGCGTGCACTTGTGGATCGGCGGCAACATGTTGCCCATGACTTCACCTGATGATCCGGCGTTTTTCCTGCATCACTGCTTTGTCGACAAAGTGTGGGCGGATTGGCAAGCACAGAAGCGCGTGGACGAGCCCGACCTGGCTGCGCATTATTGCCCCATGGAAGACGGCCCGCCGGGGCACAATTATGAAGATGTACTCAAGCCCTGGACTCGCCGCATCCGGGATGTCATGGATATTTCCACCCTGGGCTACAGCTATGCACCAAGCCAGCCGCTGATCAAGCGCCCGTTCAAGTCGCCTTTCATGGAATGACGCGGTGCCGCTGCACCCGCTGCAGGACGGCGGGTGCGCTTATTCCTGCCCAACCGACTCCAAAAACTCCGACCGCTCGTCACTCATGCGCGCCAGGCAGTCGTTGTGCGCGATCGCATACGCCTTGGTCCCGGTCACCGCCGGGAAGGTATCCACCGCGCAATCGGCATCGCGCAGTTTTTCCCATTTCTGCTGGGCGTCCTTCAGACGGGCGGTAATGTCCGCCAGCTTGGTCTTGTCGCTGCCGTAGGTCGAAGCCATACGCTCCAGCAGCCCCTGATAGTTGTCCTTGAGCAATTGCTCGGCGGTGGTTTTGTTGTAGGTGGCGCATTCGAGGGTTTGCTGGTCGTTCTCGATGCCGTCACACGGCGTGCTGTCGGTGTCTTCGGCCGCGTGGACGCCGGTTGCGATGAGTGCCAAAGCCAGGAAAATCGATTTCATTGCGCCGTCTCATATCAGGTGATGTGGAATTCTGGCTCAAGCGTCAGACAAAGAACAGTCGCCAGTCAGACCTCTCTTAACAGCCTTTGTCGTGGATTGACGCTTTCGGCAATTCCCCTGTCGTTTTTGCACCCGGCTCAGGTTGCCCCTGGGCATATGCTGGCCCCAAAGCGCCGGCACACGATTCGGCGCATGAATCGCCAATAAGGGGACGCCTGATGAGCCCAGCCGAGTTGCACGCCGACAGCATCGTTATCGACGGTCTGATTATTGCCAAGTGGAACCGCGACCTGTTCGAAGACATGCGCAAAGGTGGCCTGACGGCCGCCAACTGCACGGTGTCGGTGTGGGAAGGCTTCCAGGCCACGATCAATAACATCGTCGCCAGCCAGACCCTGATCCGCGAAAACAGCGATCTGGTGATCCCGGTGAAAACCACCGCCGACATTCGCAAGGCCAAGGAGCAGGGCAAGACCGGCATCATCTTCGGCTTCCAGAATGCCCATGCCTTCGAAGACCAGCTCGGCTACGTCGAGATCTTCAAGCAGCTCGGCGTCGGGGTGGTGCAGATGTGCTACAACACCCAGAACCTGGTGGGTACCGGCTGCTACGAGCGCGACGGCGGCCTGTCGGGGTTCGGACGCGAGGTCGTCGGCGAGATGAACCGCGTCGGCATCATGTGCGACCTGTCCCACGTCGGGTCCAAGACCAGCGAAGAAGTCATCCTCGAATCGAAAAAGCCGGTGTGCTACTCCCACTGCCTGCCATCGGGCCTTAAAGAGCACCCGCGCAACAAGTCCGATGAAGAACTCAAGTTCATCGCCGACCACGGCGGTTTTGTCGGCGTGACCATGTTCGCGCCGTTTCTGGCCAAGGGCATCGATTCGACCATCGACGACTACGCCGAGGCCATCGAATACACCATGAACATCGTCGGCGAAGACGCCATCGGCATCGGCACCGACTTCACCCAGGGCCATGGCCAGGATTTCTTTGAAATGCTGACCCATGACAAGGGTTACGCGCGCCGCCTGACCAGCTTCGGCAAGATCATCAACCCGCTGGGCATCCGCACCGTGGGCGAGTTTCCCAACCTCACCGAAACCCTGCTCAAGCGCGGCCACCCCGAGCGTGTGGTGCGCAAGATCATGGGCGAAAACTGGGTCAACGTCTTGAAGGACGTCTGGGGCGAATAAGCCAGACACCTACCGGCAACACCACCACGAATTTTTCTGGAGTTAAGTTTCCATGGCCAAGATCGCCCCGCAATTGCCAATCGAAGTCGACAGCGAAACCGGTGTCTGGACCTCCGACGCCCTGCCGATGCTGTACGTGCCACGCCATTTCTTCGTCAACAACCACATGGGTATCGAAGAAGTGCTGGGCGCCGACGCCTACGCCGAGATTCTCTACAAGGCCGGCTACAAATCCGCCTGGCACTGGTGTGAAAAAGAAGCCGAGTGCCACGGCCTGGAAGGCGTCGCGGTGTTCGAGCACTACATGAAGCGCCTGTCGCAACGCGGCTGGGGTCTGTTCAAGATCCAGGACATCGACCTCGACAAAGGTACTGCCAGCGTCAAGCTCGAGCACTCGGCGTTCGTCTATGTGTACGGCAAGGTCGGGCGCAAGGTCGACTATATGTTCACCGGCTGGTTTGCCGGTGCCATGGACCAGATCCTTGAAGCGCGTGGCAGCAAGATCCGCACTGTGGCCGAACAAGTCTACGGAGGCTCCGAAGAGGGCCACGATGATGGCCTGTTCACCGTCAAGCCGTTGTAAGCCGAGGACCGTGCCATGGCTTTCGAAGCAATGTTTGCGCCGATCCAGATCGGCAAACTGACCATTCGCAACCGCGTGCTCAGTACTGCCCACGCCGAGGTGTATGCCACCGACGGCGGCATGACCACCGACCGCTATGTGAAGTACTACGAAGAGAAAGCCAAGGGCGGTATCGGCCTGGCGATCTGCGGCGGTTCCTCCGTGGTGGCCATCGACAGCCCCCAGGAATGGTGGAGCTCGGTGAACCTGTCCACCGACCGCATCATCCCGCACTTTCAGAACCTGGCCGACGCCATGCACAAGCATGGCGCCAAGATCATGATCCAGATTACCCACATGGGCCGTCGTTCGCGTTGGGATGGCTTCAACTGGCCGACCTTGATGTCGCCGTCCGGCGTGCGTGAGCCGGTGCACCGCGCCACCTGCAAGACCATCGAGCCGGAAGAAATCTGGCGCGTGATCGGCAACTACGCCAGCGCCGCCAAGCGCGCCAAGGCCGGAGGGCTGGACGGTGTGGAATTATCCGCCGTGCACCAGCACATGATCGACCAGTTCTGGAGCCCACGGGTCAACAAGCGTACCGACGAGTGGGGCGGTACCTTCGAAGGCCGCATGAAATTCGGTCTGGAAGTGCTCAAGGCCGTGCGCGCCGAAGTGGGTGACGACTTCTGCGTGGGCATGCGCCTGTGCGGTGACGAGTTCCACCCGGACGGCTTGTCCCACGAAGACATGAAGCAGATCGCCAAGTATTACGACGACACCGGCATGCTCGACTTCATTGGCGTGGTGGGCTCGGGTTGCGATACGCACAACACCCTGGCCAACGTGATCCCGAACATGAGTTACCCGCCGGAACCGTTCCTGCACCTGGCCGCCGGGATCAAGGAGGTAGTCAAGGTTCCGGTGCTGCACGCGCAGAACATCAAGGACCCGAACCAGGCCACGCGCATTCTGGAAGGCGGCTATGTGGACATGGTCGGCATGACCCGTGCGCACATCGCCGACCCGCACCTGATCGCCAAGATCAAGATGGGCCAGATCGACCAGATCAAACAGTGCGTCGGCGCCAACTACTGCATCGACCGCCAGTATCAGGGCCTGGATGTGCTGTGCATCCAGAACGCCGCGACGTCCCGTGAATACATGGGGGTGCCGCATATCATCGAGAAGTCCACCGGGCCCAGGCGCAAAGTGGTCGTGGTGGGGGCAGGTCCCGCCGGTATGGAGGCGGCGCGTGTCGCCGCCGAACGCGGCCACGATGTGACGCTGTTGGAGAAGAAAGAATTTATCGGCGGGCAGATCACCACGGCATCGAAGGCGCCGCAACGCGACCAGATCGCCGGCATCACGCGCTGGTTCCAGCTGGAACTGGCGCGCTTGAAAGTCGACCTGCGCCTGGGCGTTGCGGCCGACGCCGAGACCATCCTCGACCTGCGCCCGGACGTGGTGGTGCTGGCGGTAGGTGGGCATCCATTTATCGAGCAGAACGAGCACTGGGGCGCTGCCGAAGGCCTGGTGGTGAGCAGTTGGGATGTACTCGACGGCAAGGTTGCGCCGGGCAAGAACGTGCTGGTGTACGACACCATCTGCGAATTCACCGGCATGTCGGTGGCGGATTTCCTGGCCGACAAAGGTTGCCAGGTGGAAATCGTCACCGACGACATCAAGCCGGGCGTGGCCATCGGCGGTACGTCGTTCCCGACGTACTACCGCAGCATGTACCCCAAGGAAGTGATCATGACCGGCGACATGATGCTGGAAAAGGTCTATCGCGAGGGCGACAAGCTGGTGGCGGTGCTGGAGAACGAATACACCGGCGCCAAGGAGGAGCGGGTGGTGGACCAGGTGGTGGTGGAGAATGGCGTGCGCCCGGACGAAGCCATTTACTACGGGCTCAAGGAAGGCTCACGCAACAAGGGCCAGATTGACGTCGAAGCCTTGTTTGCGATCAAGCCGCAGCCGTGCCTGAGCGAAGCGGGTGAAGGGTACTTGCTGTTCCGCATCGGTGACTGTGTGGCCCAGCGCAACACCCACGCCGCCATCTACGACGCCCTGCGCCTGTGCAAAGACTTTTGATGAGGTGAACGCGGTCAAATGTGGGAGGGGGCTTGCCCCCGATAGCGGTGGTTCAGCGACAGCTGTATCAACTGACACTCCGCCATCGGGGGCAAGCCCCCTCCCACATTCAAGGCCAGTTTCACAGTAGACCTGTGTGGTCTTTGGGAGCTTCACCATGTTGAACACCTTGCTGCCTATTCTCCTGTTTGCCGCCCTGGGCCTCGCGGTCCTCGGCGCCCTGCGCCGGGCAAACATGTGGCGCCGTGGCCGCGCGTCCAAAGTCGACCTGCTCGGCGGTCTTTTGGCCATGCCCAAGCGCTACATGGTCGACCTGCACCACGTGGTCGCCCGCGACAAATACATCGCCAACACCCACGTCGCCACGGCGCTGGGCTTTGTGCTGTCGGCGTTGCTGGCAATCCTGGTGCATGGGTTCGGCCTGCAGAACCGTATCCTCGGTTACGCCTTGCTGCTGGCCTCGACCTTGATGTTTGTCGGCGCCATCTTCATGTACCTGCGCCGCCGCAACCCGCCTGCTCGCCTGTCCAAAGGCCCGTGGATGCGCCTGCCGAAAAGCCTGATGGCGTTTTCGGTGAGCTTTTTCCTGGTGACCCTGCCGGTGGCCGGCATTCTGCCCGCTGACTTTGGCGGCTGGCTGCTGGCCGCGTTATTGAGCGTGGGCGTGCTGTGGGGCGTGTCCGAAATGTTCTTCGGCATGACCTGGGGCGGCCCGATGAAGCACGCCTTTGCCGGCGCCCTGCACCTGGCTTGGCACCGCCGCGCCGAACGTTTTGGTGGCGGCCGTTCCACGGGTTTGAAACCGCTGGATCTGAGTGACAAGAGCGCGCCACTGGGTGTGGAGAAACCCAAGGATTTCACCTGGAACCAACTGCTCGGTTTCGACGCGTGTGTGCAGTGCGGCAAGTGTGAAGCCGCGTGCCCGGCGTTCGCTGCCGGTCAGCCGTTGAACCCGAAAAAACTCATTCAGGACATGGTGGTCGGCCTGGCCGGTGGCACCGATGCCAAGTTCGCCGGCAGTCCTTACCCAGGCAAACCGGTGGGTGAACACGGCGGCAACCCGCACCAGCCGATCGTCAACGGCCTGGTGGACGCCGAGACACTGTGGTCGTGCACCACCTGCCGCGCCTGCGTCGAAGAGTGCCCGATGATGATCGAGCACGTCGACGCCATCGTCGACATGCGTCGCCATCTCACCCTGGAAAAAGGCGCCACCCCGAACAAGGGGGCCGAAGTCCTGGAAAACCTGATCGCTACCGACAACCCCGGCGGCTTCGCACCGGGTGGTCGCCTGAACTGGGCGGCGGATTTGAACCTGCCGCTGCTCAGCGACAAGGGCAGCTGCGAGGTGCTGTTCTGGGTTGGCGACGGTGCCTTCGACATGCGCAACCAACGCACCCTGCGCGCGTTCGTCAAGGTGCTCAAAGCGGCAGGTGTGGACTTTGCGGTACTTGGCCTTGAAGAGCGCGACAGCGGCGACGTGGCCCGGCGTCTGGGTGATGAAGCGACGTTCCAGCTGCTCGCCTCGCGCAATATCCAGACCCTGGCCAGGTACAGCTTCAAACGCATCGTCACCTGCGACCCGCACAGCTTCCATGTGCTGAAAAACGAGTACGGCGCCTTCAACGGCAACTACGTCGTGCAGCACCACAGCACCTTCATGGCCGAGCTGATCGGCGACGGCGCGCTGAACCTGGGCCAGCACAAAGGCAGCAGCGTGACCTACCACGACCCGTGCTACCTGGGCCGCTACAACGGCGAATACGAGGCGCCGCGCCAAGTGCTGCGCGCGCTGGGCATCGAGGTCAAGGAGATGCAACGCTCGGGCTTTCGCTCACGCTGCTGCGGCGGTGGCGGCGGGGCGCCGATTACCGACATTCCCGGCAAGCAACGTATTCCGGACATGCGCATGGACGACATCCGCGAAACCGGCGCCGAGCTGGTGGCCGTGGGCTGCCCGCAGTGCACGGCGATGCTCGAAGGCGTGGTCGAGCCGCGTCCCTTGATCAAGGACATTGCCGAGCTGGTCGCCGACGCGTTGCTGGAAGATGCCGCACCGGCCAAAGCCCCAACCAAACGTGAACCTGCGCAGGTGCATATATGAGCGACATTATCCGCCGCGACCCACGGGCCGAATGGATCGCCCGCAACCGCCTGCACCCGTTGCACGCGGCGATGCAGCCGGTGCAACAGAGTTGGATGGGCCCCAACGGCATCATCCGCAAGAATGTGCATGGCGTGGGTTTTATCGGCCCCAACGGCATCAAGCGTATCGACCGCAGCGGCGCGCAACAGGGCGGTGCGGCCAAGCGTACGGCGGCGGTGCAAGTGCAACTGCCGCTGCATCAGGTCCCGGCTCCGGCGTTCTACATCAACGTGGTGCCGGACATGGTTGGCGGTCGCTTGAGCAGCCACGACCGCGATGTGCTCGGCCTGGCCCGGCAATTGGCCGGCAGTGACGGCGCGGTACTGGCGGTGGTGTTTGGTGAACACAAGGAAAATGCATTTGCCACAGCCGGCGTCGACCGCCTGCTGGTGCTGGAGGGTCATGAGTTCGACGGTTATTCACCGGAGCAACGCGTCCAGGGCCTGCGGGCTGTGGATAACCAGTTCAACCCGCGTCACTGGTTGCTGCCCGACAGCCGCAGCGGTGGCGGTGAACTGGGCCGACGGTTTGCCGCCAGCCTCAGGGAACGCCCGGCCACGCGGGTCTGGCAGATCAAGGGCGAGTCGTGTATTGGTCGCGCCGGGGCGGGCCAGGAGGATCTGGCGCGGCCGCTGCCGCGCCTGATTCTCGCCGCCGCCGAATGCGCCGATCCGGTCAGCGAGACGCGCCATGAAGTGTTGCCTGTGGAGTTATCCACACGCCTGGCGCGCAGCCTGCCGCGTATCGAAGACCTTGGCGCGGTGGCGGTGGACCCGGCGGCGATTCCGATGGCCGAAGCCGAATTCATCTTCTCCGGCGGTAACGGCGTGAAGGACTGGGCGCTTTTCCACCAGGCCGCCGCCGCCTTGGGCGCCACCGAAGGCGCCTCGCGGGTCGCCGTGGACGATGGCTTCATGGCACGTGATCGCCAAGTCGGCGCCAGCGGCACCTGGGTCACGGCGCGGGTGTACGTGGCCGTGGGCATTTCCGGGGCGATCCAGCACCTGCAGGGCATCGGTGCCTGCGACAAAGTGGTGGCGATCAACCTGGACCCTGGCTGCGACATGATCAAGCGTGCCGACCTGTCGGTGATCGGCGAAAGCGCCGCGATACTGCAAGCCTTGATCGACGCGGTCGAGGCCTACCGCAACGGCGCCAAGCGCGATGCGGCCTAAGGAGTTGGTCATGACGACAAATGTAATCAGCCTGGTGTCCATCGGCGCCCACCCCACCTCAGGGCGCCCGCGCCGTGCGGAGCAGGATGCGCGTGCGGTGGAGCTGGGCCTGCAATTGGCTGGGGATAAGTTGCAGGTGCTGCACGCCGGCAACATCGCCGAGCCGACCCTGCGCAGCTACTTGGGCATGGGCTTGCCACAGTTGCACGTGTTGGAACAACCGGCGGGCAGCGATGCATTGCCGGTGCTCAGCGAGTACCTGCGCGACGCCGGCGCCCAAGTGGTGCTTGCCGGCAGCCAGGCCGAAACCGGTGAAGGTTCGGGCATGTTGCCGTTTCTGCTGGCCGAGCAATTGGGCTGGCCGCTGATTGTCGGGCTGGCGCAGGTAGAGTCCATCGACGGCGGCGTGGCTCATGTGCTGCAAGCGTTGCCACGCGGCCAGCGACGGCGCTTGAAGGTGCGCCTGCCGTTTCTGGCGACGGTGGACAACGCCGCGCCCAAGCCGCGCCAGAGTGCGTACGGCCCGGCGCAACGTGGCGAGCTTGCCGCCCACGAGGTCGAGATTGAACAGGACGAGTTATTCACAGGCGCGCTGCTGCAACCGGCCAAGCCGCGGCCCAAGCGCCTCAAGGTGATCAAGGCCAAGAGCGGCGCTGATCGCATGAAGGCTGCGACGGCCAAGGCCAGCGGGGGCGGTGGGCAAGTGCTCAAGGGCGTAAGTGCTGAAGAGGGCGCGCAAGCCATACTCAAATTGCTCATAGAAGAAGGCGTCGTACGCTGATCCCCTGTAGGAGCGAGCTTGCTCGCGAAACGTTAACGATAACGCAGCGTGTCCGGTTTTAACGCGGCGCTCTCTGGTTCTTCGCGAGCAAGCTCGCTCCTACAAGGGTTTACCCACAATCACTGTTGATCCGCCTGTGGATAACCTGTTCGCGGTTGTCTGCACCCCCTGTATATCAAGCCCTGCAGCCCGCTGTACGAAAAATAACCAGCCTAACTGGCGGTTTTTCCTCGAGTTTTTCCCGGGCTGAGACACAAACTTGCCCCCAAAGTCTGTTGGCGCTTCTGTGGATAAGATGTTCGCTGTCGGCTGGGGGCCTAATAGATAAAGGCTTTGCTCAATACGATCAAAATATGATCAATTGTCGTATTCACCTCGCTAAACACCCCTGAATCCCCCGAGATATGTAGCTTTGAGGCGGTTTTCCACAGCGCGGGCAAAGTTGCCCCCAAAGTCTGTTGGTGTTTCTGTGGATAAGGTGTTCGCGTTCCGCTGCAGGGCACGTAATATGAGGCTTTCAGCAAGTTGATCAAAAAACGATCAGTCACTTGTCAGATCCAGGGTTCTGAATAAGTCACGGATTTTCTTGGTTTAATTTTGGCGGTAGCCGGCAGTTGCCCACAATTGCTGTGGGTGGATCTGTGGATAAGTTGTTGGATAACCGTTAAAGCGCCCAGCGGCGGAGGGTTTCACTATTGCTGGTCAAATTTTGAACAGTTCAGATTTCAATGTGGGAGGGGGCTTGCCCCCGATAGCGGTGCATCAGCCAATAAAGTTGCTGGCAGAACCACTGCAATCGCGGGCAAGCCCCCTCCCACATTTGATCCCCGGTGTGTCAGTTATTCGTGCGCAGCCACGCCCTTGAGGTAAGGCGCTGGCGCCGCGCCGAGGTTATTGAGCATGCGCTCGCTGTACCAGTCCACAAAATTCACCACGCCGAACTCATAGGTCTTGGAGTACGGCCCCGGCTGGTAAGCGGTGGAGTTGATGCCACGCTGGTTCTCTTCGGCCAGGCGCCGGTCCTGGTCGTTGGTGGCGTCCCACACCTGGCGCATGCGCTCCACGTCGTAGTCCACGCCTTCCACGGCGTCCTTGTGCACGATCCACTTGGTGGTGACCATGGTTTCCTGGGCGCTGATCGGCCACACGGTGAACACGATGATGTGGTCGCCCATGCAGTGGTTCCACGAGTGCGGCAGGTGCAGGATGCGCATCGAGCCCAGGTCCGGGTTCTTGATCCGGCCCATCAACTTGGCGCAGCCCTGCTTGCCGTCCAGGGTCATCGACACGGTGCCCTTGAGCAGCGGCATGCGCACGATGCGGTTACGCAGGCCGAAGCTGGCGTGGGCGTAAGGAATCTTTTCGGCATCCCAGGCGGCGGCCGAGGCGGCGACGTGGTCCTTGAACGCCTGGTCGGCGCGCGGGTCGGTGACGTCGTCCCACTCCAGCAGGGTTTTCAGCAGTTCCGGGTGCGACGCGTTGCAGTGGTAGCACTCGCGGTTGTTTTCCAGCACCAGCTTCCAGTTGGCTTTCTCGAACAAGGTGGTCTGGATCGCCACCTTGGTGTTCTCCATGTCGTAGGGTTCCATGTAGTGGTTGAGCGTCGACAGGAAGTCGTCGATGGCCGGCGGATTCTCGGCCAGGCTGATGAAAATGTAGCCGCCGGCGGTCTTCACGTTCACTGGTTTGAGGCCGTACTGCTTCATGTCGAAGTCGGCGCCCATCTCGGTGCCGGCGAACAATAGGCGACCGTCCAGCTCGTAGGTCCACTGGTGGTAGTGGCAAACGAGCTTGGCAACCTTGCCCTTGTCGCTGGTGCACAAGCGCGAGCCGCGGTGGCGGCACACGTTGTGAAACGCATGAACCACGCCTTCGGCGCCACGGATCACGATGATCGGGTTCTTGCCCACTTGCAGGGTCAGGTAGTTGCCCTTGGTGGGGATCTCGCAGGTCATGCCGGCGATCAACCACTCTTTCTGGAAGATCTCCTGCATGTCGATATCGAACAGCCGCTCATCAGAGTAGAACGGCTGTGGCAGCGAGAAAGTGCGCTCGCGCTCTTGCAGCATCTGCGCGGTGGCCTTGCGTGCGGGTTCCAGCGGATCGCCCAAGCTTAAGGTTGCGGTGACGTCCATCGTGTGTGTCCTCATGGCCATTCTGTGTGGCCGGCGAATAGTGGCTGATCAGGTTTGCAGCAAGGCGTAAAGAACGCGTCTTTGTTGGGAGCGAGTGTGGGCCCGGCGTTGGGTCGAACCTTATCCATGGGCGACATGGCCCAATCTGATCCCGACGCGCAAGCCCCTGTCGTTGGGGGCTGGTCGCGGTAAGTATGTGAATGTCGCAGGTAGGTAAATGGGCGATTCGCGCGTTACGCAGAATCGCCACCATAAGGCCGAGCCTCGGCGGTGGAGAACAACATGTCCAACAGCTTCCTGAACCCGGTAACCACCCAGACCTGGGCCAATGGTCGGCACATCGTCCGTTGCGTCAAAGTCATCCAGGAAACCTGGGACGTGCGCACCTTCTGTTTCATGGCCGACCAGCCGATCCTGTTCTTTTTCAAGCCCGGGCAGTTCGTCACACTGGAGCTGGAGATCGAAGGCCAGCCGATCATGCGCTCGTACACCATTTCCAGTTCGCCGTCGGTGCCCTACAGCTTTTCGGTGACCATCAAGCGCGTGCCGGGCGGGCGTGTTTCCAACTGGCTGCATGACACGTTGCACGAAGGCCAGGAGCTGGCGGTGCACGGGCCGGTCGGGCTGTTCAATGCCATCGACTTCCCAAGCCCCAAAGTGCTGTACCTGAGCGGCGGCGTCGGCATTACGCCGGTCATGTCCATGGCGCGCTGGTTCTATGACACCAACGCCAATGTCGACATGACGTTCGTTCACAGTGCCCGTTCACCCAAAGACATCATCTACCACCGCGAGCTGGAGCACATGGCGTCGCGGATCGACAACTTCAGCCTGCACCTGATCTGCGAGAAGCACGGATTGGGTGAGCCATGGGCCGGGTATCGCGGTTACCTGAATCACAAGATGCTGGAACTGATGGTGCCGGACTTCCTCGAGCGCGAAGTGTTCTGCTGCGGCCCGACACCTTACATGAGCGCGGTGAAGCGCCTGCTGGAAGCCGCCGGTTTCGATATGGCGCGCTATCACGAAGAATCCTTTGGCGCGACGCCACCGGAAGCCCGGGCCGACGCGGTAGAGCAGGCCGAACAGGCGGCGGATGCGCCGGAAGTCGACCTGGCCGATCTGCACCAAGTGGAATTCATCGCCTCCGGCAAAAGCATTCGCGTGGCGCCGGGTGAAACGGTGCATGCGGCGGCGGCCAAGCTTGGCCTGTTGATTCCGAAAGCCTGCGGCATGGGCATCTGCGGCACGTGCAAGGTGATGAAGCTGGGCGGGGAGGTCGAGATGGAGCACAACGGTGGGATCACCGAAGAGGACGAAGCCGAGGGTTATATCCTGTCGTGCTGCAGCGTGCCGAAGGGCGATGTGCGCATCGAATTCTGACAGCCGATCGTTCCCACTTCGCGTGGGAACGATCAGAGTGAAGGGTTACTGGGCGTAGATATGAACGACGAAGTGCTGACCGGAGGCTGTCAGTTCATAGACTTTGTCGTAGATCCTCAGCGTCCTTGATGGCTCGCGGATGGTGTCGCCGACCTTTGCGTACTTCCTGAACTCATCCCAGTCGATAATGGTGGTGCTGGCGCTGTTGTCGCCTTGCACCAGGGTATTGACATTACTTTGATATTCCATGATTTAGCTCTCCATTGGGTGTGCAGCCGACTATTCGGCAGGCAATAAACCCGGAAGGTGGCAGATATCGCTGCGTTTTCCTTCCGGGTTCCAAGAGGCTAGACAATGAAATTCGAGTGCGCTGCTGTCAGAAATATCAAAAAACAGACTCGGCAATCGGCCAGCACCGGTCTGTCTGATTTCTACTTCAAGCGTTCATCACTTCCCTGATGTCGGCGGCCAATTCTCTTACGCGCTCTTCTTCGGTATCCCACGCACACATGAAGCGCGCGCCGCCTTTGCCGATGAAGGTATAGAAACGCCAGCCCTTGGCCGTGAGGGCTGCGATAGCCGGTTCCGAGAGTTGCAGGAACACGCCGTTGGCCTGCACCGGGAACATCAGTTCCACGCCGGGAATGTCCGCCACCAGGCTGCTGAGCAGTTGCGCGCAGTGGTTGGCGTGGCGTGCATGCTTGAGCCAGGCGTCGTTTTCCAGCAAGCCCACCCACGGCGCGGACAGGAAGCGCATCTTCGACGCGAGCTGGCCGGCCTGTTTGCAGCGGTAATCGAAGTCTTCGGCCAGCTTGTGGTTGAAGAACAGGATCGCTTCGCCCACCGCCATGCCGTTCTTGGTGCCGCCAAAGCACAGCACATCCACGCCGGCTTTCCAGGTCAGGTCGGCCGGCGAACAGCCGAGAAACGCACAGGCGTTGGAGAAGCGCGCGCCGTCCATATGCAGGTTCAGGCCCAGCTCTTTGCAGGTGGCGCTGATGGCACGGATTTCTTCCGGGGTGTAGACGCTGCCGACTTCGGTGGCCTGGGTGAGGGTGACCACGCGTGGTTTGGGGTAGTGAATGTCCTGGCGCTTGAGGGCGATCTCGCGGATCGACTCAGGGGTCAGCTTACCGTTTTCGGTGCGCGCAGTGAGCAGTTTGGAGCCGTTGGAGAAAAACTCCGGCGCGCCGCATTCGTCAGTTTCGACGTGGGCGGTTTCCGAGCAAATCACGCTATGGTAGCTCTGGCACAGCGAGGACAATGCCAGGGAGTTGGCGGCGGTACCGTTGAAGGCGAAGAACACTTCACAGTCGGTTTCGAACAGATTGCGGAAACCGTCGGCGGCGCGGTGGGTCCACTCATCATCGCCGTAGGCGCGCTGATGGCCCTGGTTGGCTTGTTCCATGGCGGCCCAGGCTTCCGGACAGATGCCGGAATAGTTGTCGCTGGCGAATTGTTGGCTCTTGTCAGTCATGGCCCATTCCTGTGGTCGATGTTGGTGCGCACTTTAACCAAGATTGGGAGGGGGGCGCACGCACTGTAAATGCAAAGTCGGTGGGGAATTATGCACGGTACTGACACCTTGCCTGTCGGACGTGTCCGAGATGGCGCTTTGGACCTGCTCAAGTGGCTGGCGCTGCTGAGCATGGTGCTCGATCACCTGCGCTACGTGGGCTTGAGCCTTGATGGCTTGTATGTGCCGGGGCGCCTGGCGTTCCCATGGTTTTGCCTGGCGATTGCGGCGAATCTGCACCGGGCTCGAAATGCCCCGGTGACCGGCCACCGGCGCTACTTGGGTTGGTTGCTGTTGTTCAGCGTGATCAGTGAAGTGCCGTATCGGATGTTCATCGAAGACGTCGACACCTTGAACGTGTTGCCGACCTTGGCGCTGGGTTTGCTGGTTGCCCGAGGATGGCAGCAGAACACGTTGGTTGATCGAGGATTGGCGCTGATCGCTGTCACAATAGCGGCCGTGTTTTCAACGCAGCTGATGTTCGGTTTCTTTGGTGTAGTGCTGCCGCTGGCGATGCTGCTGGTGTTTCGCCGGCCCTGGTATTTCAGCGTGCTGCCGGGTCTGGTCTGCGTCGCTGCCAATCAATGGCAGATTCTGCTCAACAGCGGCAGCCTGGTGGCGATGCTTGGGTTGGCGACGTGTCTGGTTGCGCCGTTGGCAGGGTTGGTCTTATTGCGACATGCCAAAAATGTTTCGCCACCGGCCATGCGCCGTTGGGCCTATGCCCTTTATCCAATGCACTTCCTCCTGCTGCTCCTCGTCCGCAAGATCATCGCCTAACCCCTGTGGGAGGGGGCTTGCCCCCGATTGCGGAGTGTCAGTCACCGCATGTACGAGATGATCCACCGCCATCGGGGGCAAGCCCCCTCCCACATTTGTTCTGTGTCTCTGAAGGAATGTCGTAAACGCACCTTTGCGTGGCGTGCGCAGGCATTTGGCCCGCACGCGCCAGCCCTACCATCGCATCAAAGGGCCCTGCGAGGGCCTCAACAATACGAAAGGCTGGGAGAGACGCGATGTTCAGCAAACAAGACCAGATTCAGGGATATGACGACGCACTGCTGGCGGCGATGAATGCCGAAGAGCAGCGTCAGGAAGATCATATTGAGCTGATCGCGTCGGAGAACTACACCAGCAAACGTGTAATGCAAGCGCAAGGCAGCGGCCTCACCAACAAATACGCCGAAGGCTACCCGGGCAAGCGCTACTACGGCGGCTGCGAGCATGTGGACAAGGTCGAAGCCCTGGCTATCGAGCGCGCCAAGCAGCTGTTCGGCGCCGATTACGCCAACGTGCAGCCGCACTCCGGTTCGTCCGCCAACAGCGCGGTGTACCTGGCGCTGATCAATGCCGGCGATACCATCCTGGGCATGAGCCTGGCTCACGGCGGTCACTTGACCCACGGCGCCAAAGTGTCGTCCTCGGGCAAGCTGTACAACGCGGTGCAGTACGGCATCAACACCGACACCGGCCTGATCGACTACGACGAAGTCGAGCGCCTGGCCGTCGAGTGCCAGCCGAAAATGATCGTGGCCGGTTTCTCTGCCTACTCCAAGACCCTGGATTTCCCGCGTTTCCGTGCCATTGCTGACAAAGTCGGCGCGCTGCTGTTCGTCGACATGGCCCACGTCGCCGGCCTGGTCGCCGCCGGCCTGTATCCGAACCCGCTGCCCTACGCCGACGTGGTCACCACCACTACCCACAAGACCCTACGCGGTCCGCGTGGCGGCCTGATCCTGGCCAAGGCCAACGAAGCCATCGAGAAAAAACTCAACGCCGCCGTATTCCCCGGTGCCCAGGGCGGCCCGCTGATGCATGTGATCGCCGGCAAGGCCGTCTGCTTCAAGGAAGCGCTAGAGCCAGGCTTCAAGGCCTACCAGCAACAGGTGATCGACAACGCCCAGGCGATGGCCGAGGTGTTCATCAAGCGCGGCTACGACGTGGTCTCCGGCGGCACCGATAACCACTTGTTTCTGGTCAGCCTGATCCGCCAGGGCCTCACCGGCAAAGACGCGGACGCCGCCCTCGGTCGCGCCCACATCACCGTCAACAAGAACGCCGTACCGAATGACCCGCAGTCGCCGTTCGTGACCTCGGGCCTGCGCATCGGCACCCCGGCGGTGACCACGCGTGGTTTCAAAGTGCCGCAGTGCGTTGAGTTGGCCGGCTGGATCTGCGACATCCTCGACAACCTCGGCGACGCCGACGTCGAGGCCAACGTGGCCAAGCACGTGTCTGCCCTGTGCGCTGATTTCCCGGTTTATCGCTGAGCGCGGTTTTGGAGTAATGACTATGCAACGCTACTCAGGCTTCGGCCTCTTCAAGCACTCCCTCAGCCATCACGAAAACTGGCAGAAGATGTGGCGCACGCCGACCCCGAAAAAGGTCTACGACGTGGTCATCGTCGGCGGCGGCGGGCATGGTCTGGCGACTGCCTACTACCTGGCTAAAGAGCACGGCATCACCAACGTGGCCGTGGTCGAGAAAGGCTGGCTGGGCGGCGGTAACACCGCGCGCAACACTACCATTGTGCGTTCCAACTACCTGTGGGACGAGTCGGCGCACCTGTATGAACACGCGATGAAACTCTGGGAAGGCCTGTCCCAGGACCTGAACTACAACGTGATGTTCTCCCAGCGTGGCGTGTACAACCTGTGCCACACCCTGCAGGACATCCGTGATTCCGAGCGTCGCGTCAGCGCCAACCGCCTCAACGGCGTGGACGGCGAACTGCTCGATGCCAAGCAGGTGGCCGACGAGATCCCGTACCTGGACTGCTCGAAAAACACCCGCTACCCGGTCCTCGGCGCCACCGTGCAACGTCGCGGCGGCGTGGCCCGTCACGATGCTGTGGCGTGGGGCTTTGCCCGCGCCGCTGACGCACTCGGCGTGGACCTGATCCAGCAGACCGAAGTGATCGGTTTCCGCAAGGAAAACGGCGTGTGCATCGGCGTGGAAACCAATAAAGGCTTTATCGGCGCCAAGCGCGTCGGCGTGGTGACCGCCGGTAACTCGGGGCACATGGCTTCGCTGGCGGGCTTTCGCCTGCCGATCGAGTCCCATCCGCTGCAAGCGTTGGTGTCGGAGCCGATCAAGCCGATTATCGACAGCGTGATCATGTCCAACGCCGTGCACGGCTACATCAGCCAGTCCGACAAGGGCGACCTGGTGATCGGCGCCGGTATCGACGGCTACAACGGCTACGGCCAGCGCGGCTCGTACCCGGTGATCGAACACACCATCCAGGCCATCGTCGAGATGTTCCCGGTGCTGTCCCGCGTGCGCATGAACCGCCAGTGGGGCGGCATCGTCGACACCACGCCGGACGCGTGCCCGATCATTTCCAAGACCCCGGTACCGAACATGTTCTTCAACTGCGGGTGGGGCACCGGTGGCTTCAAGGCCACCCCAGGCTCGGGCAACGTGTTTGCCGCGAGCCTGGCCAAGGGTGAAATGCACCCGCTGGCCGCACCTTTCTCCATCGACCGTTTCCACAACGGTGCGTTGATCGACGAACACGGCGCTGCGGCCGTCGCCCACTAACAGGAGAAATTTCCTATGTTGCATATCTTCTGTCCTCACTGTGGCGAACTGCGCTCCGAAGAGGAATTCCACGCGTCCGGCCAAGCGCACATCCCGCGCCCGCTGGACCCGAATGCCTGCACCGACGCGCAGTGGGGCGACTACATGTTCTTTCGCGACAACCCTCGTGGCCTGCATCACGAACTGTGGATTCACGCCGCCGGTTGCCGTCAGTACTTCAACGCCACCCGTGACACCGTCACCTACGAAATTCTTGAAACCTACAAGATCGGTGAGAAGCCTCAGTTCACCGCCAAGGCCTCTGGAGAGAAGGTATGAGCCAGATCAATCGCCTGTCCAACGGTGGCCGGATCGACCGCAATAAAGTCCTGACCTTCACGTTCAACGGCCAGAGCTACAAAGGCTTTGAAGGCGACACCCTGGCCGCCGCCCTGCTGGCCAACGGTGTCGACATCATCGGCCGCAGCTTCAAGTACTCGCGCCCGCGCGGCATCTTTGCTGCGGGCGCCGAAGAGCCGAACGCGGTGCTGCAGATCGGCGCCACCGAAGCCACCCAGATTCCCAACGTGCGCGCCACGCAACAGGCGTTGTATCAGGGGTTGGTCGCCACCAGCACCAACGGCTGGCCGAGCGTGAACAACGACATGATGGGCATTCTCGGCAAGGTCGGCGGCAAGCTGATGCCGCCGGGTTTCTACTACAAAACCTTCATGTACCCGCAATCGTTCTGGATGACCTACGAGAAGTACATCCGCAAGGCGGCGGGCCTTGGCCGCTCGCCGACCGAGAACGACCCGGACACCTACGACAACTTCAACCGTCATTGCGACGTGCTCGTTGTCGGCGCAGGCCCTGCCGGCCTGGCCGCGGCACTGGCGGCGGCACGCAGCGGTGCGCGGGTGATCATCGCCGATGAGCAGGAAGAGTTCGGCGGCTCGCTGCTCGATTCGCGTGAAAGCCTCGACGGCAAGCCGGCTACCGAATGGGTTGCCAGTGTGATCGCTGAATTGAAAGCCCTGCCGGACGTGGTGCTGTTGCCCCGCGCCACCGTCAACGGCTACCACGACCATAACTTCCTGACCATTCACGAGCGCCTCACCGACCACCTCGGTGACCGTGCGCCGATTGGCGTGGTGCGCCAGCGTATCCACCGTGTGCGCGCCAAGCGTGTGGTACTGGCCACCGGTGCGTGCGAGCGCCCGCTGGTGTACGGCAACAACGACGTGCCGGGCAATATGCTGGCTGGTGCGGTCTCTACTTACGTGCGCCGCTACGGCGTGGCACCGGGCAAGAAACTGGTGTTGTCGACCAACAACGACCACGCCTACCGCGTTGCGCTGGACTGGCTCGACGCCGGCCTGCAAGTGGTCGCCGTGGCCGATGTACGCCACAACCCACGTGGCGCGCTGGTTGAAGAAGCCCGCGCCAAAGGCATTCGTATCCTCACCGGCAGCGCCGTGATCGAGGCCCGTGGCACCAAGCGCGTGAGCGCCGCCCGCGTGGCTGCGATCGATGTGAAGGCACACAAAGTCACCAGCCCCGGCGAGTGGCTGGACTGCGACCTGGTGGCCAGCTCCGGCGGCTACAGCCCGGTGGTGCACCTGGCCTCGCACCTGGGCGGCAAGCCGACCTGGCGTGAAGACATCCTCGGTTTTGTGCCGGGTGAAGCACCGCAGAAACGCGTGTGCGTCGGTGGCATCAACGGCGTCTACGGCCTTGGCGATTCCCTCGCCGATGGGTTCGAAGGTGGCGTGCGCGCTGCCAGTGAAGCCGGTTTTGCGCCGGTGGAAGGTGTGCTGCCCAAAGCCCTGAGCCGCCTGGAAGAACCGACCCTGGCGCTGTTCCAGGTGCCTCACGAAAAAGCCACTGCTCGGGCGCCGAAGCAATTTGTCGACCTGCAGAACGACGTGACCGCCGCCGCTATCGAACTGGCGACCCGCGAAGGCTTCGAGTCGGTGGAGCACGTCAAACGCTACACCGCACTGGGCTTCGGCACTGACCAGGGCAAGCTGGGTAACGTCAACGGCCTGGCCATCGCCGCCCGTTCGCTGAACGTGACCATCCCGCAGATGGGCACCACCATGTTCCGCCCCAACTACACACCGGTGACTTTTGGTGCGATAGCCGGGCGTCACTGTGGGCACATCTTCGAACCGGTACGCTACACCGCGCTGCAAGCCTGGCACGTGAAGAATGGCGCCGAGTTTGAAGACGTCGGCCAGTGGAAACGCCCCTGGTATTTCCCGCGCAACGGGGAAGACCTGCATGCCGCAGTGAAACGTGAATGCCTGGCGGTGCGTGACAGTGTCGGCCTCTTGGATGCGTCGACACTCGGCAAGATCGATATCCAGGGCCCGGATGCGCGTGAGTTTCTTAACCGCATCTACAGCAACGCCTGGACCAAGCTCGACGTGGGCAAGGCGCGCTACGGCCTGATGTGCAAGGAAGACGGCATGGTCTTCGACGACGGCGTTACCGCCTGTCTGGCCGACAACCACTTCCTGATGACCACCACCACCGGCGGCGCCGCCCGCGTATTGCAGTGGCTGGAAATCTACCAGCAAACCGAATGGCCGGACCTCAAGGTGTACTTCACTTCGGTCACCGATCACTGGGCCACCATGACCCTGTCCGGTCCCAACAGTCGCAAGCTGCTGGCGGAAGTCACCGACATCGACCTGGACAAGGACGGCTTCCCGTTCATGACCTGGAAGGAAGGTTTGGTGGGCGGCGTGCCGGCGCGGGTGTTCCGTATTTCGTTTACCGGTGAGCTGTCGTACGAAGTCAACGTGCAGGCCGATTACGCCATGGGCGTGCTGGAACAGATCGTCGAAGCCGGCAAAAAGTACAACCTGACCCCGTACGGCACCGAAACCATGCACGTATTGCGGGCCGAGAAGGGCTTCATCATCGTCGGCCAGGACACCGACGGCTCGATGACCCCGGACGACCTGAACATGGGCTGGTGCGTGGGCCGTACCAAGCCGTTCTCGTGGATCGGCTGGCGCGGGATGAACCGTGAAGATTGCGTACGTGAAGAGCGCAAGCAACTGGTGGGGCTCAAACCGATTGATCCGAACGTGTGGCTGCCGGAAGGCGCGCAGTTGGTGTTCGATCCGAAGCAGACGATTCCGATGAAGATGGTCGGCCATGTCACCTCCAGCTATGCGCACAACTCCCTGGGTTATTCGTTTGCCATGGGTGTGGTGAAGGGCGGCTTGAAGCGTATCGGTGAGCGGGTGTTTTCACCGCAGGCCGATGGCAGCGTGATCGAGGCTGAGATTGTGTCTTCAGTGTTCTTTGACCCGAAAGGCGAGCGGCAGAACATCTGATAGACCGCGGCGCGCCCATCGGGGGCAAGCCCCCTCCCACAGGGGAATGCATTTCAAAATGTGGGAGGGGGCTTGCCCCCGATGAGGCCGGAACAGTCACCACAGAATTCAGAACAGGTGCTTTATGACAGCAGCCAATGTGTACCAACAACGCCCCACCACCGGCGCCAAGGCCGAGTCGTCGCTGCACCATGCCGACCTCGCCAGCCTGGTCGGCAAGGGTCGCAAGAACGCCGGCGTGACCGTGCGTGAAAAGAAACTCCTCGGCCACCTGACCATTCGTGGCGACGGCCACGATGCCGCCTTCGCCGCCGGTGTGCACAAAGCCCTGGGCATCGAACTGCCTGGCGCCCTGAGCGTGATCATCAATGGTGAAACCAGCCTGCAATGGCTTGGCCCGGACGAATGGCTGCTGATCGTGCCGAGCGGCGAAGAGTTCGCCGCCGAACAAAACCTGCGCGCGGCCCTGGGCGATCTGCATATCCAGATCGTCAACGTCAGTGGCGGCCAGCAGATCCTCGAACTCAGCGGCCCTAACGTGCGCGATGTGCTGATGAAGTCCACCAGCTACGACGTGCACCCGGACAACTTCCCGGTGGGCAAGGCGGTGGGCACGGTGTTCGCCAAGTCGCAACTGGTGATCCGCCATACCGCTGAAGACACCTGGGAACTGCTGATTCGTCGCAGCTTCTCGGATTATTGGTGGCTGTGGCTGCAGGATGCCTCGGCCGAGTTCGGCCTGAGCGTTCAAGCCTGACATGGCGCTCGCGCTGTCTCACCCCACTGTAGGAGCGAGCTTGCTCGCGAAAAACTCAAAGACGCCGCGTTCATTCAGCATGCACGCATCATCGTTGGCGTTCTTCGCGAGCAAGCTCGCTCCTACAGTAGATAGCGTTGTTTGAGGAGTTACCCGCTATGAGCCGCGCCCCTGATACATGGATTTTGACCGCCGACTGCCCCAGCGTGCTCGGCACGGTGGACGCGGTCACCCGCTATCTGTTCGAGCAGGGCTGCTACGTCACCGAACACCATTCGTTCGATGACCGCCTTTCGGGCCGGTTTTTCATTCGGGTGGAATTCCGCCAGCCCGATGGCTTTGACGAGCAAGCGTTTCGCGACGGCCTGGCCACACGCGGCGAAGCCTTTGGGATGATCTTCGAGCTGACCGCGCCGAACTACCGGCCAAAAGTGGTGATCATGGTCTCCAAGGCCGATCACTGCCTGAACGATCTGTTGTACCGCCAGCGCATCGGTCAACTGTCGATGGACGTGGTCGCCGTGGTGTCCAACCACCCCGATCTGAAACCTTTGGCCGACTGGCACCAGATTCCCTACTACCATTTCCCCCTGGACCCCAACGACAAACCGTCCCAGGAACGTCAGGTGTGGCAAGTGGTGGAAGACACCGGCGCCGAGCTGGTGATTCTTGCGCGCTACATGCAAGTGCTATCGCCGGAGCTGTGCCGCAAGCTGGACGGCAAGGCCATCAATATTCATCACTCGTTGCTGCCGGGGTTCAAGGGCGCCAAGCCGTATCACCAGGCGTACAACAAGGGCGTGAAACTGGTCGGCGCCACGGCGCATTACATCAACAACGATCTGGATGAAGGACCGATTATCGCCCAGGGTGTGGAGGTGGTGGACCACAGCCATTATCCCGAGGATCTGATTGCCAAGGGGCGGGATATTGAAGGGCTGACACTGGCGCGGGCGGTGGGGTATCACATTGAGCGGCGGGTGTTTTTGAACGCCAATCGGACGGTGGTGCTCTGACTGGCGCCAATCGGGGGCAAGCCCCCTCCCACATTTTGACCTGTGAACCCAATCAAGTGTGGGAGGGGGCTTGCCCCCGATGAGGCCCTCACCAGCAACACAAGAAACAGCATCTGTACCCGAGCACTTAACGCGCTGCCCATCCAAGCGGCAACGCAGTTCCATAAAAACAACAGCGAGGTGAAAGCATGTCTGGTAATCGTGGTGTCGTGTATCTCGGCAACGGCAAGGTCGAAGTACAGAAAATCGACTATCCCAAAATGCAGGACCCGCGTGGCAGGAAGATCGAGCATGGCGTCATCCTGCGCGTGGTTTCCACCAACATCTGTGGCTCTGACCAACACATGGTGCGCGGCCGCACCACCGCCCAGACCGGCCTGGTGCTGGGGCATGAAATTACCGGCGAAGTGATCGAGAAGGGCAGCGACGTCGAAAACCTGAAGATCGGCGATCTGGTGTCGGTGCCCTTCAACGTGGCGTGCGGCCGTTGCCGCTCCTGCAAGGAAATGCACACCGGCGTGTGCTTGAGTGTCAATCCGGCGCGCCCGGGCGGTGCCTACGGTTATGTCGACATGGGCGACTGGACCGGCGGCCAGGCTGAATATGCGCTGGTGCCTTACGCCGACTTCAACCTGCTGAAACTGCCGGACCGCGACAAGGCCATGGAGAAAATCCGTGACCTGACCTGCCTCTCCGACATCCTGCCCACCGGCTACCACGGTGCCGTCACGGCCGGCGTTGGCCCTGGCAGCACGGTCTACATCGCCGGTGCCGGCCCGGTCGGCCTCGCCGCTGCCGCGTCAGCGCGTCTATTGGGCGCTGCGGTGGTGATTATCGGCGACGTCAACCCGATCCGCCTGGCCCACGCCAAGGCCCAGGGTTTCGAGATCGCCGACCTGTCCACCGACACGCCATTGCACGAACAGATCGCCGCGCTGCTCGGCGAGCCGGAAGTGGACTGCGCCGTTGACGCCGTCGGCTTTGAAGCACGCGGCCACGGCCACGATGGCGTCAAGGCCGAAGCCCCGGCCACCGTGCTCAACTCGCTGATGGGCGTGGTGCGCGTAGCGGGCAAGATCGGTATTCCGGGCCTGTACGTTACCGAAGACCCAGGTGCCGTCGATGCCGCCGCAAAAATGGGCAGCCTGAGCATTCGCTTTGGTCTGGGCTGGGCCAAATCCCACAGCTTCCACACCGGGCAAACGCCGGTGATGAAGTACAACCGCCAGCTGATGCAGGCGATCATGTGGGACCGGATCAACATTGCCGAAATCGTCGGTGTGCAGGTGATCAGCCTGGATGACGCGCCGCGCGGGTACGGCGAGTTCGATGCGGGTGTGCCGAAGAAGTTTGTGATTGATCCGCACAAGATGTTCAGTGCGGCGTAAAGCGTTGGGCAAATGAAAAGGGCGACCCATGGGTCGCCCTTTTCAATGTGGGAGGGGGCTTGCTTCCGATGGCGGTGGCTCAGTCAGTAAAGTTGTGACTGAACTACAGCTATCGGGGGCAAGCCCCCTCCCACATTGGGTTTGTGGTGTCTGGGAGATCAGCGGGTGGCCAGTGCGCCCTGGTAGACGGTCGGGCCAGTGGGTTGTTTGCTGATGGAGCCACCCTTGGTCTCCGAACTCACCATCAACTCAACAGGCTTGCTGATGGTTTCCTGCTGGCGCGGGTTCAGGCCGATGATGCCCTTGCCGTCTTCCGGCAACAGGCCCAGGGACACGGGCGTGCCGTCCTTGGGGATCGCCCACAGCTCCAGGCTCTGGTCCGGCGCCGGTGCGGTGGCGGCAATCGGCTGCACTTCCAGGTAATCCTTATGCGCCATGATTTGCGCGGCCGGCTGCTGGGTCGTGGTCACCAACGTCGCCGCGGACTTGACGCTGTCGTGGGTGTAGAGCGCGCCACCGATACCGGCAACCACCACGGCGCAGGCGCCGATGAACAGGCGAGGGCGGCTCCAGAACGCAGGCTTGTGCTCAATCGCTTGGGGGTGGATCGCAGTCATAAGTCTCTTCCTGACAAATTTTGTAGTCAGTTCATGGACCCGCGTATCCCCAATGGGTTCCGGAACAACCGACGGGATACCCAGTCCAACGCCTGCTTTGCACCTATCTCCTGAGGTTGTCTTGATGAAGATTTCACGCGGTTTTGCCCTTTCCTGCCTGTTGAGCCTGGCCGCCGGCCCGGTGTTCGCCGCGGGTTTCAGCCTTGGCGATGCAGCCAATGCCATTTCCGGCATGCAGGGTGGCAACAACAAAGCCGCCGCCGCCGCGCCCACCTCGGAAACGGCCGACCTGCTGACGGCCCTGACCTCACAACTCAATATCACCCCCGAGCAAGCCGTCGGCGGCACTGGCGCCATGCTGGGCCTGGCAAAGAACAAACTGAGCGGCGAGGACTTTTCGCAGCTGGGCAATAGCGTGCCAGGCCTGGATAAACTGTCGGGCAATAACGCATTGAGCAGCCTTGGCGCCCTGAGCGGGATGCTTGGCCAGAACGGCGGCAGCAAGACCAGCGGCCTGGACGGCCTGCTGGGTAACGTGAAAAACACCAATGACTTGAACACCGCGTTCAGTGCCCTGGGCATGGACAGCGGCATGATCGGCCAGTTTGCCCCGGTGATCCTGCAATACCTGGGCGGGCAGGGCGCCGACGGTTCAGTACTGAGCAAGCTGGCCCAGGCCTGGGGCACCGGCAGCTAAGACGGCTGCGCGCCCAAGTGTTCAATGCGCGCATCTTTCTCCTTCCAGAGCTGGTTGACCCAGTTCTGGACGGTCTGGCGAAACGCCGGATCGTTCTCGTAATCCCCCTGCCACAACGCCGGGTCCAATTCACGGGTGCGGATATCCACGATCACTTTCGGCACCGCGCCGCTGATTAAATCCCAGAAGCCTGGAATCCTGTGTTGCGGGTAGACCACGGTCACGTCGAGGATGGCGTCCAACTGCTCGCCCATCGCCGCCAACACAAAGGCCACGCCACCTGCTTTCGGTTTAAGCAGCCGGTTGAACGGTGAACCTTGCTGTGTACGTTTGGCCTCGCTGAACCGCGTGCCTTCCAGGTAATTGACCACCGTCACCGGCTGGCGCTTGAACAGCTCGCAGGCCTCTTTGGTGATCTTCAGGTCCTGCCCGGCCAGCTCCGGGTGTTTGGCCAGAAACGCTTTGGTGTAGCGCTTCATGAACGGGTAATCCAGCGCCCACCAGGCCAGGCCGAGGAACGGCACCCAGATCAACTCTTTTTTCAGGAAGAATTTGAAGAATGGCGTACGCCGGTTCAGCGCCTGGATCAATGCGGGGATATCCACCCAGGACTGGTGGTTGCTGATGACCAGGTAAGAGGTGTCACCGCGCAGGTCCTCACCGCCGCGAATATCCCATTGAGTTGGAATACACACGGAAAAAATCAGCTTGTCGATCTCGGCCCAGGTCTCGGCGATCCACATCACCGCCCAGGACGCATAGTCACGCGAGCGGCCCGGTGCGACCAGCTTGAGCAGGGCGAACACCATCAAGGGACCGATCAGGATCAGCGTGTTGAGTAACAGCAGCAGTGTGACCAGACAGCCGGTGAGCAGGCGGCGCATAAATAACTCTTGGAATCTTGTGGGCGGGCCATCATAAGCAAGCTGAGTCCAGAGGCCAAATCGCAGGTTGCCGTACGAATGTTTCACAATGTGCCAGTTATGCTCGCTCGTCCAACTAAGTACGGTGTATGCGGTCTAGAATCCGTCCACTTCTTTCGAGGAAATCATGCCGTGAAATTGCTCCTTGCTGCGTTCGCCCTAGTTCTTCCCGTTGTGGCCGCTGTGCCTGCCATGGCTGCCGAACCGACCCTCTACGGCCGCTACGAATACATCCAGTTGCCGGAAATCGGCCAGACCTTCAAGGCCAAGATGGACACCGGCGCGCTGACCGCCTCGCTGTCGGCCCGTGACATCGAGACTTTCACCCGTGACGGCGACGACTGGGTGCGCTTTCGTCTGGGCGGCAAGGACGCCGACAACAAAGTCTACGAACACAAGGTGTCACGCATCAGCAAGATCAAGAGCCGCGCCGACGAAGATGACGACAAGGACGAAGCCAGCGTGGCCAAGCGCCCGGTGATCGATCTGGAGATGTGCCTGGGCGATGTCAAGCGTACCGTGGAGGTCAACCTCACCGACCGCAGCAGCTTCAACTACCCGCTGCTGATCGGCGCCAAAGCCCTGCGTGAATTCGGTGCAGCGGTAAACCCGGCGCGTCGCTACACTGCCGACAAACCGGACTGCTGACAGACCCCCATGGCGCATATCCTGATTGTCGAAGACGAAGCGGCAATAGCCGACACGCTGATATTCGCCCTGCAAGGCGAGGGCTTTACCACCACCTGGCTGACGCTCGGCCAGGCGGCGCTGGAGCATCAGCGCCAGACCCCGGCCGACCTGATCATCCTCGACATCGGCCTGCCCGATATCAGCGGCTTTGAAACCTGCAAGCAATTGCGCCGGTTCAGCGAAGTGCCGGTGATGTTCCTCAGTGCTCGCAATGGCGAGATCGACCGCGTGGTAGGGCTGGAAATCGGCGCCGACGATTATGTGGTCAAGCCGTTCAGCCCGCGTGAAGTGGCGGCCAGGGTGCGGGCGATTCTCAAGCGTGTCGGGCCGGGTGCGGCGCCTGCTGTGTTCCAGGTGGACCTGGAGCGCATGCTGATCCACTATCGCGGCCAGCCGCTCTGCCTGACGCGTCACGAATTGCGCCTGCTGCAAAGCCTGCTGGAGCAACCCGAACGGGTGTTCAGCCGCGAGCAATTGCTGGACGCGGTGGGCGTACCGGCCGACGCCGGTTACGCGCGCAATATCGACAGCCATATCAAAAGCCTGCGCAGCAAACTGCGTAGCGTGAAGGCGGACGCCGAGCCGATCCAGACCCATCGCGGCCTCGGCTACAGCTACAGCCCGAGCCACAGCTGATGCGCCTGGGGCTGCGGATTTTCCTGGTGTACGCGTTGTTCATCGGCCTGACCGGCTACTTCGTGCTCAACACGGTGATGAAGGAAATTCGCCCTGGCGTGCGCCAGTCCACCGAAGAAACCCTGGTGGACACCGCCAACCTGCTCGCCGAAATCCTGCGCAATGATGTGAAGCACGGCACCCTCGGCCAGAGCCATTGGCCACAGCTGCTCAAGGCTTACGGCAATCGCCAGCCCGGCGCGGTGATCTGGGGCCTGCCGAAAAACCAGGTCAACCACCGCATCTATGTGACCGACGCCAACGGCACGGTTCTGCTCGACTCCAGCGGTGAAGCGGTGGGCCAGGACTATTCGAAATGGAACGACGTGTACCTTACCCTGCGCGGCGAGTACGGCGCGCGCTCCAGCCGCAGCGCGCCGGATGACCCCGCTTCGTCGGTGATGCACGTGGGCGCGCCGATTCGTGACGAGGGCCGGATTATCGGCGTGGTCACCGTGGCCAAGCCCAACAGCTCGTTGCAGCCCTACGTCGACCGCACCGAGCGCCGCCTGCTGTGGTATGGCGCCGGCCTGGTGATTCTCGGCCTGTTGCTCGGCGCATTGTTGTCGTGGTGGCTGAGCAATGCGCTGCGGCGGTTGACGGCCTATGCCGAGGCCGTCAGCGAAGGCCGTCGCGCCGAGTTGCCCCATTACCGGGGCGGCGAGCTCAAGCAGTTGTCCACCGCTGTCGAGCACATGCGCACACAGTTGGAGGGCAAGGCCTATGTCGAACATTACGTGCACACCCTGACCCACGAATTGAAAAGCCCGTTGGCGGCGATTCGTGGCGCGGCGGAGTTGTTGCAGGGCGATATGAGCCGTGAGCAGCAGCAGCGCTTTGTCGGCAATATCGACAGCGAAAGCGCGCGCCTTCAGCAGTTGATCGAGCGGTTGCTGAACCTGGCGCAGGTGGAGCAACGCCAGGGCCTGCAAGCGCAGTCGAGCATACCGTTGGCGGCCTTGGTCGAGGATGTTCTCAGTGCCCAGTGTGCCCGGATCGAAGGCGTCGGTTTGCAGGTCGAGCAGGCGATTGCCGCCGATGTGCAGGTGTTTGGCGAGCCGTTCCTGCTGCGCCAGGCCTTGGGCAACCTGCTGGACAATGCCCTGGATTTCACCCCGCCCGGAGGTGCGCTGCGGTTCAGCGCGCTGGTGCGGCACAACGACGTTCACGTCAGCCTGTTCAACCAGGCCGAGCCGATCCCCGACTACGCCTTGCCGCGCCTGAGCGAGCGTTTCTATTCGCTGCCACGCCCGGCGAGCGGGCGCAAAAGCACCGGTCTGGGCCTGAACTTTGTCGAAGAGGTGATGAAATTGCACGGCGGCGCGTTGCAGGTCGGCAACGTAGCCGGTGGCGTGCAAGCGGTGCTGCATCTCCACACAGTCTCCACATTGCCCACATAAAACCCCCACACAGGCTGCCCAGACTCTCCCCATCAAAACAGGGAGAGACCCATGAACCGCAGCCTGCTTTTCAAACTTGGCGCGATTGCGCTGCTGATCCTGCTGTTGCTGATTCCATTGCTGATGATCAACGGCGTCATCAGTGACCGTCAGCAACTGCGCGACGGCGTACTGATGGACATTGCCCGCAGTTCCAGCTTCGCCCAGCGCCTCACCGGGCCGGTGCTGGTGGTGCCTTATCGCAAAACGGTGCGCGAGTGGAAGCTCAATGAAAAGCTCAACAAACGCTACGAAGAGACCCGTGAAGAGCGCGGCCGCCTGTATTTTCTGCCGGAGCGTTTTGAACTCGACGGCCAGGTGCAAACCGAACTGCGCGCTCGGGGCATTTACCAGGCGCGACTGTTCCATGCCGACAACCGCATCAGCGGGCGTTTCGAGTTGCCCGCGCAACTGGGCATCACGGAAAACTTCGCCGATTACCGCTTCGAGCCGGCATTTCTGGCGGTGGGTATCAGCGATATTCGCGGCATCGAAAACGCGCTGAAGCTGGAGCTGGGCGAACAACGCCTGGAATTTTCGCCGGGCTCTCAAGTTGATTGGTTGGGGGAAGGCGTGCATGTGCTGCTGCCGGAGCAGGACAGCAAAAAGCCTGCTGCCGTGGATTTCGCCTTCGACCTGCGCCTGCAGGGCACTGAACAACTGCAGGTGGTGCCGGTGGGCAAGACCAGCCAGGTGTCCCTAGCCTCCAACTGGCCGCACCCGAGTTTTATCGGCAACTTCCTGCCGACACAGCGGGCGGTCAGCGACAGGGGGTTCACTGCCAAGTGGCAGACCTCGTTTTTTGCCACCAACCTCGAACAGGCCCTGCAAACCTGCCTGGACCGTCAAGGCTGTGAGGATTTCAACAACCGCAGCTTCGGTGTGAACTTCATCGACCCGGTGGACCAGTACCTCAAG
The DNA here is from genome assembly GCF_001439815.1 of Pseudomonas orientalis. Classification (GTDB taxonomy): domain Bacteria; phylum Pseudomonadota; class Gammaproteobacteria; order Pseudomonadales; family Pseudomonadaceae; genus Aquipseudomonas; species Aquipseudomonas orientalis. Next base: position 432,096 of record NZ_JYLM01000004.1, read on the forward strand.
AGCGACCGCGCGATCAAATACGCGCTGCTGTTCATCGCCCTGACCTTTGCCGGCTTCTTCCTGTTCGAAGTGCTCAAGAGCCTGGCGGTGCACCCGATTCAGTACGCATTGGTGGGTGTTGCACTGGCGTTCTTCTACCTGCTGCTGCTGTCGTTGTCCGAGCATTTGGGGTTTGCCCTGGCTTACCTGATATCGGCCAGTGCCTGCGTGGTGCTGATTGGTTTCTACGTGTGCCATGTGCTGCGCAGCGTGGCCCACGGCCTGGGCTTTTCGGCGGGGCTGGCGGCGTTGTATGGCTTGTTGTACGGGTTGCTGAGTGCCGAGGACTACGCGTTGCTGATGGGCTCGCTGTTGCTGTTCGGCCTGCTGGGCACGGTGATGGTGCTGACGCGCAAGCTGGATTGGTATGGGGTGGGCAAGCGCAAGGTGGAGGAGGGGCAATGATCGGGCTGCGCGAAGACCAGCAAATGAAGGTCAGGATGGTCACCTTCCTCATCAACGCCACCGTCCACTGTAGGAGCGAGCTTGCTCGCGAAAAATGCAAGGACGCCGCGTTTAAGCAAGTGCCCCGCGTTATCGTTGACGATTTTCGCGAGCAAGCTCGCTCCTACAGGGGGGTCGTTAAATCGGCGGCTGGGTCTGCTGCATCGAAGGCCGCTGGCTGACCTCGGCGTACCAGGCGGCAAGCTCGGGATTGTCGATGCGCCATGGCAGGTCCGGGTGGCGAAAGTCGAGGTAGCCCAGGGCGCAGGCCACGCTGATGGCGGCGATGTCGAAGTGGCTGGTCAGTTCGGCGATGGCGTGCTGTTCCAGCTCGGCCAGTGCACGGCGCATCTTGTTGCGCTGCTCGTCCAGCCACTGGTCCCAGTGTTTCTCCACCGGGCGCATGGCGGTTTCGTAGCGCACCAGCACGGCGGCGTCCATGATGCCGTCGGCCATCGAAGCCAGGGTCAGGCGGCGCCAGCGGGCCGAGCCGTCGCGGGGGATCAGCGGGTTGCCGACGTGCTGGTGGTCGAAGTAATCGAGGATCACCCGGCTGTCGTGCAGCACCGAACCGTCGGCCAGGCGCAGGGCCGGGATCTTGCCGACCGGGTTGCCTTGCACCACCTCGGCGTCCGGGTTGACCGGGGTGGGCATGCACGCGTGCAGGGCCACACGGTCCTGCTGGCCGGTCTCGATCAACAGCACGCGGACTTTGCGTACGAAGGGCGAAGCGGGGTTGTGGAACAAGGTCATGCTGGGGGCGGACATGGGCATTCCTCTGTAGGAGCGAGCTTGCTCGCGAATGACGCCAACGATAACGCAGCTCACCTGGTTTAACGCGGTGCTCTCAGGTTTTTCGCGAGCAAGCTCGCTCCTACAGTAGTTTGTAGACGGCGATGGCCGCCGGTAGGCCCAACCCCACCCAACTCAACGAATCCCACCACCCATCCCCCAGCAACGCCGCAAACAACCCGGCGGCGCTGAGCAGGCCGATCCCCAGCGGAATGCCGAACACCTTCCAGAAACTCGACTGCCGCGGCTTCATGCCTTGCCCGCCTTGCGCCGCACGATCCACAAGTAAATTCCGCTGACCAGTACGACGATGGTCAGCACATCCAGCACCGCCCACAGGATCTTCATCGGCATGCCGCCGTAGTCACCGAAGTGCAGCGGCTGGGACATGCCCATGGCGTCCATGTACCACGGCCGTTCGGCGATGGCGGTGACGGCCAGGGTGCCGGCGTCGATCAATACCGGTGTGAGCAGATGGGACGTGAGGTGGGTACTGCCTTTCATGAACACGGCATAGTGATGCTCGCTGGAGAAGCGTGTGCCGGGGAAGGCGATAAAGTCCGGTTGCATGCCGGGCGCGACGCTGGCGGCGATGCTCAGCAAATCGCTTGCCGGCGCGCGCTGGGTCAGCGGCGGGGCATTTTTGTAGGGTTCGATCAGGGCGCTGAGGCTGTCCTGGCGCCAGGCGGCAATGATCAGGTCGGCACAGGCGCTGATCACACCGGTCACGCCCACCACCAGTGCCCAGGTCAGGGTGACCACGCCGATCAGGTTGTGCAGGTCGAGCCAGCGCAGGCGGGTGGATTTGTCCTGGCGCACGGTGGCGAACGTCAAGCGGCGCATGAACGGCAGGTACAGCACCGTGCCCGAGACAAGCGCCAGCACGAACAGCACGCCCATGAACGCGAGCAACAGCTTGCCGGGCAGTCCGGCGAACATGTCCACATGCAGGCGCAACAGGAACAGGGTAAGCCCGCCGTTGGCTGACGGCATCTCCACGGTTTCGCCGGTACGCGCATCGAGCATGAAGGTATGCGACGCATTCGGCTCGGTACCGGCCGTGGCGGCCATGATCGCGATCACACCGTTCTTGTCGTCCTCATCCCAGGCCAGGTACTGCATGGCCTCGCCGGGGCGATGGGCCTGCGCTTTGGCCACCAGCTGCTCCAGGTTGAGCTGCGGCGTATCGGCGGGCATCTGCGTGAGCTCGGGTTCGTTGCCCAGCAGATGATCGATCTCATGGTGGAACACCAGCGGCAGGCCGGTGAGGGCGAGCAGCAGTAGAAATACGGTGCAGATCAGGCTGGTCCAGGTGTGGATGAAGGACCAGCGGCGGATGGTTTTGCTTTTCATTTTCTCGCCTTCAGACACACCCAAGCCGTCCTTGTGGACGGCCCGGTTGTTAACTCAGCCGATTACCACTGGTAGGTGGCGCTGGCGACGACGCTGCGTTGGTCACCGAAGTAGCAGTAGGAACCGTCACAGGTGGAAATGTAGTCCTTGTTGAACAGGTTGGTCGCGTTCACTTTCACCGACGCGCCCTTGAGGCTGTTGTCCAGGCGGCCGAGGTCGTAGTGCACGGCGCCGTCGAATACGGTGTAGGCGTTGGCTTTGCCGGACCAGGTATTGGCCTGGTCGCCGTAGGTATTGCCGGTGTAGCGGGCGCCAAAGCCGATGCCGAAGCCGTCGAGAGCGCCGGTGTGCCAGGTGTAGTCCGTCCACAGGGAGGCTTGCTGGTTAGGCATCAGTTGCAGGCGGTTGCCTTTGAAGTCGCCTTTTTGCACTTCGGATTTGGCCAGGGTATACGCCGCGATCACCTTGAGGTTTTCGGTGACGTCAGAGATAGCTTCCAGCTCCAGGCCCTTGACCTTCACTTCGCCGGTCTGGTCGGTGAGTGACACTCCACCGGACTGGAAGCTGGTGACCAGCACGTTTTTCTGGGTGAGGTCATACACCGCCGCGCTCAGTAGCGTGTTCGAGCCCGGCGGCTGGTACTTGATCCCCATCTCCCACTGCTTGCCCTCGGTGGGTTTATACGACTCGGTCGGGGAGACGCTGGCGTTGCTCGCCGGTTGGAACGATTCGGCGTAGGAGATATAGGGCACGAAGCCTGAGTCGAATACATAACTCAGCGCCGCGTTGCCACTGAAGTTCTTGCTGCGATCGGTATTGGTCGCATCATTTTTGTTGAAGTACGTGGTGCCCTGGTGCACCCAGTCTTCACGACCGCCCAGGGTCAGGCGCCAGTTGTCCAGCGCCATCTGGTCCTGCACGTAGAGGCCGGTCTGGATGGTTTTCTGGTTGTAGTCATAGAACGCGGTGGAACGCGCCGGCCGCACGACCGGCTGGGTATTGACCGGGTTGAAGATATTGATCGTTCCAGCACCGCCGAAGATCGACAGGTATGAAGTGTCGGTGCGCTGATGGTCCAGGCCCAGCAGCAGCGTATGGGTGATATCGCCGGTGCTGAAATCTGCCTGGAAATTGTTATCCACCGCGAACTGGCTGATGTCCTCGTCCACGTTGGTCGAGGAGCGGCTGATATTGCCGGCCGCGTCTGCTGGCGAGAAGGCGAACGAACCCACGGTCAGTTGCTGGAAAGCCAGTTCCGACTTGGTGTAGCGCAGGTTCTGCCTGAACTGCCAGGTGTCGTTGAAACGGTGTTCGAAGGCATAGCCCAGTGCGTAATAAGTGCGGTCGTAATACTCGTAATCCGGATCGCCGAGGTTCTTGTGATGCGAGATGTCCCCCAGAGGCGATTTGATCTTGGTGCCCTGGATCGGCAGGAACTGGCTGGTGGCGCCGGTATCGTCCCGGGTGAATTGCGACAGGAACGTCAGCTTGGTATCGGTATCGATATTCCAGGTCAGGCTTGGCGCGATGTTGTAGCGCTTGTTGTCGATGTGATCGACCTGGGTGCCGGCATCGCGCACCACGCCGCTGAGGCCATACAGGAACTGGCCTTCATCATCGATCTTGCCGGTGCTGGCGAAGTTGATCTGACGGTAATTGTCGCTGCCGTATTGCACTTGGACGGCGCTGCTCTGTTCGGCGCTGGGACGGCGGCTGACCATGTCCAGCAGGCCGCCCGGCGGGGTCTGGCCGTAAACCGAGGAGGCCGGGCCACGCAGCAGGGCGAGGCGGTCGAGGTTCCAGGTTTCGGCTTTCGGGTTGGCGTACACGCCACGCGGCAGGGGCAGGCCGTCGAGGAATTGGGTGGGTTCGAAGCCACGCACACGCATCCAGTCGTAGCGGGTGTCGCTGCCGTAGCTGGCGGACACGATACCGGGCATGTATTTGACCGCGTCGTCGAGGTTCTGCACGTTGCGATCCTGCATTTGCTCGCGGGTCGCCACCGAGATGGAGCGCGGCGCCTCGACCAGGGCCGTGTCGGTCTTGGTGCCGGCGGCAGTGCGCTTGGCCAGGTAACCCTCCACCGGCCCCCAGGCGCTCTCGTAATTGCCTTGACCAATAATGCTGGTCTGCGGCAACGCCACGACACCGTCCGCAATCGCCACCAAAGTAAAAGTCCCGGCGCTGCTCTGCTCCAGCTGCAGCCCGGTCCCGCGCAAGGCTTCGCGCAATGCGCCCTGGGCATCGAACTGGCCCTTGACCGGTGCCGAGGTCTTGCCGGCGGCGAGCGTCGGATTGAGGGTCAGCGCGAGGCCGGACTGGCTGGCGATCTGGTTCAGGGTGGCGGCCAGTGGCGCGGCCGGCAGGTTGTAGGCGCGCACGCTGGTGGACTGTTCGGCGGCGATCAGCGTGGGGCTGATCAGCGGGGCGCCGAGGGCGATGGCCACGGCTAACAGGCTGGGGCGCAACAGAGTGTCTAGCGTGCGGGACATGGGCGGCTCCTGAATGGAAATATTTCTCAATTGCCTAGGTGCCGGACGAGAATCGGAAAGTGATAGGGCGGGGTGAAAATATTTTTTTGGGTGGTGTTTTAGAGGGCCTCATCGGGGGCAAGCCCCCTCGCACATTTGACTGTGTTCACAAATCAAAGTGTGGGAGGGGGCTTGCCCCCGATGGCGATCGTCCGGACGCCGCAGAACCTAAGGCTTACCCTTGACGGTCACCCACCACGGCGTGTGCTGCTCGATCTGCACCGGCAAGGTCGGCAACAGCGCATTGAGCGCCAGGGTGGTGTCGTGCAGCGGGAAGCTGCCGGTGATGCGCAGGTCGGCCACGCTGTCATCCACGCCCAGATAACCGCTGCGATAACGGCCCAGTTCAGCCACCACATCGCCCAGGCGGGCGTTGTCGACCACCAGCATGCCGCGGGTCCAGGCGTCGCTGCCCGGTGAGACGGCAAGCGCAGGACCAAGGCCGTCACTGCGCATCAGCACTTGCTGGCCTGCCTTGAAAATCCGTTCCTGAGACAGTGCCTCAGGCTGGGCGGCCACCGCCGATTGCAGCACGCTCAGACGCGTGGCGTCGTCTTCGCGCCTCACGATGAACCGCGTGCCCAGCGCCCGCAGGTTGCCGTCGCTGGTCTGTACAGAGAACGGGCGCGCATCGTTGTGGCCGGTTTCGACGAGGATTTCGCCCGCCTGCAACACAATCAAGCGGCGTTTATCGTCGAAGCGCACGTCGATGGCGCTGTGGGTATTGAGACTGATCCGGGTACCGTCAGCCAGCTCAAGGGTGCGCAGCTCGCCGGTGGCGGTGCGTTGATCGGCCAGCCAATAGTGGATGGGCACATAGCGCTCACCGGCAAACAATGCCAGGCCGCAGACCAGCGCGATGCTCGCCAGGCCACGGCCCAGTTTGCGCATGCGCTGGCGCACGCCTTCGCGAGACTGCAACAACGCCGCCCGCGCGGGACCGGAGGCTGCACTGAAACGCTGGTCGAGCATGCCCAACTGGCGCCAGGCGCGGGCGTGTTCTTCATCGCTGGCCAGCCACTTGGCGAATTCCTCCTGTTCCACCACGCTACCATCGCCCGAGTCGAGGGACAGTTGCCAGGCAATCGCGGCGTCCAGCACACGGGCCGACACCGGCTTGGCGCTGATCATACTCATGACGGCTCGCCATACAACGCGATGTAGCATTGGCGAATGCCCTGGGCCAGGTACTGGCGCACGCGCGGCACCGACACACCCAGGCGCTGGGCGATGTCTGCATGGCCCAGGCCGTCGAGGCGGTTATAGAGGAAGGCGGCGCGGGCTTTGCTCGAGAGTTTGCCGAGCAGACGGTCGATGGCCTTGAGGTCTTCGAGGATCAGTTGCTGCGCCTCGGGTGATGGATGCTCGCTTTCCGGAATCAGCATCAATTCGGTGAGGTAGGCCTGTTCCAGGGCGGCGCGGCGGAAGTAGTCGAACAGCAAGCCCTTGGCAATCGCTACCAGAAACGCACGCGGCTCGCGGGGTTCGCGCAGGCCGTCACGGCCCAGCAGGCGCATGAAGGTGTCCTGGCTCAGGTCTTCGGCGCGGCTCGGGCAGGCCACGTTGCGCCGCAGCCAGGCCAGCAGCCAGCCACGATGGTCGCGATACAACGCGCCAACAAGCTCACTGTGTGGGGTCTGGGCCGACGACAAGGCATCACCGAATAAAGTTTAAACTAACGAGAATTATTCGCGATTGTCTCAGAGGCGTGATGTGGGCGCAATTGGCGTCTGTCGGGCAACGCCACTAAAACGATGGCGCCTGTTTACGCCGCCGCCATTGGCTCAAGCGCTCTTGCAGCGCCTGCGGCGTGTCGATGTGTTGCTGGCGTGCACGGTTGAACAGGATCAGCATCAGCTCCGCCGTGGCCAGTGCATCGGCACTGGCGTGATGGCGCTCGCCCACCTGCAAGCCGAAATGGTTGATCCATTCATCCAGACCGGCCTCACGGATGTTCGCTTCGGGGCACAGCAGCGGGGCGATATCGGCCACATCGAGAAAGGGGTGGGCCAGGCGATAACCCAGGCTCTCCTTGAGCGCCCGGCACAGCATGTGTTGGTCGAACGGCGCATGGAAGGCCAGCAGCGGGCTGTCGCCGACGAACGCCATAAAATCCAGGAGTGCGTCCACCGGGTCGCTGCCGGCCGCGATGGCGCTGGGGCCGAGGCCGTGGATCAACACGCTGGGGCTGAGTTTGCCGGCAGTGCGTTGCAGGGTGCGTTCGAACATCTGCGAGAAATCCACCGCGCCGTCCTCGATCACCACGGCGCCGATGGACAGCACCTGGTCACGGTTGAGGTGCAGGCCGCTGGTTTCCAGGTCGACCACTACCCAGCGCTGGCTGCGCAAGGGCTCATTACCCAGTGGCGCAGGCGCGCGCAATTGGCCCAGGCGTTGCTGCTGCGCAGCATCAAGCCCTGGTTTTTTCGCGCGCAGCCAGCTGAACAGACTCACAGCTGATACCGCAAGGTCAGGCTGCTTTGCAGGCGCTGGGCCTGACGCAGGGATTCGCGCAGGATGCGCCGGTCCAAGTGATTGAGGCTGTCGGGATCAACGCGGTTGGAATACGGCAGGTTTTCCCGGGTCTGTACCTGATGCTGCTGCATGCGGGTTTGTTGGATGAAGTGGTAGGCCTCTTCATACGCCGCACCGTCCAACCGCTCAATCACGTGCCTGGCGACCAACTGGCGCAACCGCTCCAGGGTGTTGTTGGCATGGATGCCATGGGCCAGGGCCAGCAGGCGCGCGCCGTCCACGAACGGCGTAAGACCCTGTACCTTGAGGTCCAGGGTGGCCTTTTCGCCGCTTTTGCGCGTCAGCACAAACTCGCGAAAGCGCCCTACAGGCGGGCGTTGGCGCAAGGCGTTCTCGGCCAGCATGCGCTGGAACAGCCGGTTGTCCGCCACCTGATCCAGAATGCCCTGGCGCAGTTGCTCGCAACCCTGCTCGTCGCCCCACACCACGCGCAGGTCGAAATAGATGCTCGAACCCAACAGGTTTTCCGGCGTGGCCTCGCGAATGAACGCGGCAAACCGCCGGGCCCACTCGGCCCGCGACAGACACAGCTCCGGATTGCCGGCCATGATATTGCCCTTGCACAGGCTGAAGCCGCACAGCGCCAGGCTCTGGTTGATCTGCTGCGCGAGGGGCAGCAGGCGCTCGCGAATCTCGGCGGCTTCCACGGCGTCCCGGGCCTCGAACAGGATGCCGTTGTCCTGGTCGGTGTACAGCGTCTGCTCGCGGCGGCCTTCGCTGCCGAAGCACAGCCAACTGAAGGGCACGCCGGGGTCGCCTTTCTCCGCCAGGGTCAGCTCGATGACCCGGCACACGGTGTGATCGTTAAGCAGGGTAATGATGTGGGTGATCTGGGTGGACGACGCGCCGTGGGCCAGCATGCGTTCGACCAGTTGGCCGATCTCGCCGCGGATCGCCACCAGTTGTTCCACACGGGACGCGTTGCGGATGGTCCGCGCCAAGTGCACCAGGTCGACGCGCTGCAGGGAAAACAGGTCGCGCTCCGAGACCACGCCGCACAGGCGCTGGTCCTGCACCAGGCACACATGGGCGATATGTCGCTCGGTCATGGCGATCGCCGCGTCGAACGCGCTGTGGTCCGGGCTCAGGAAGAACGGCGCCTGGGTCATATGACCGGCGATGGCCTGACTGAAATCACCGGTGCCGTCGGCCACCACCTGGCGCAGGTCACGCAGGGTGAAGATGCCCTGCGGCGCCTTGTGTTCGTCGACAATCACAATGCTGCCGACTTGCTGCTCGTGCATCAGCGTCACCGCTTCGCGCAGCGCGGTGTCCGGGCCGCACGTGACCGGGTGGCGCATCGCCAGTTCACCCAGGCGAGTGTTCAACGAGTATTGGGTACCGAGGGTTTCCACGGCTTTTTGCTGCACCTGCTGGTTGACCTGGTCGAGCAGGCTGCTGACGCCGCGCAAGGCGAAATCACGAAACGGGCTGGAAAGGGCGAACAGCTTGATGAACGCCAGCTTGTTCAGTTGCAGGCAAAAGGTGTCTTCAGCCGCTTTGTGCTCGGTGCGGGTGGCACGTTCACCGAGCAAGGCGGCGAGGGGGAAGCATTCGCCGGTGGTGATTTCGAAGGTAGGGTCTGTCGCGTCCGGCCGCTCGCCGACCACGCGGCCCTGCTTGACGATATAAAAATGCTCGACCGGCCCGCCCGACGGCTTGAGGATACTGTCGCCGGGGCCGTAGAAACGCAGCTGGCACTGTTCCACCAGAAACGCCAGGTGCGCATTTTCCATCTGGTTGAACGGTGGGAAGCGCTGCAGGAATTGCAGGGTACCGTGGATGTTCTGCAACACGGCGGTTTTACCCGCCTGCGTGAAAGCATCAGCTTTACTCATAACAGTGACCGCAGTTTTTTTGTCGTTATCGTGCTGCATGGTCGACTTCTGCACGGCGGGTGCCCATTGGACGTAAGTCTAGGTCGGTGCCACTCGCGCAAACTAGGGAAAAACCTTACATGACTATCGTCCAAAGCCCGTAGAACGCCCACTAGGCAAACTTTCCGACGAAGTGCACATTGTTCGCCCTTCCGCAGATGTCTGACGAGTGCTGGGAGATTTGATAGGAATTGCTGAGAAACGTATGTCCGACCACGATATTTTGAGTGATGCCGAGCGCGAGGCGCTGAGCGCCGTGATGCTGGAGCCTGATTTACCGCCACAACGCGTGTTGATCGTGGACGACGACAAGGATGCGCGTGAACTGCTGGCGGAAATCCTCGGGCTGGACGGCATTCGCTGCATGACGGCTGACAGTGGGGAGAAGGCGTGGGAGTTGTTGAAGTCGCACAGCTCCATCGGTTTGCTGATCACCGATTTGCGCATGGCGCCGAGCAACGGTTTGCAGTTGATCCGCCAGGTGCGCGAATCCACCCGTGCGGCGCTGCCGATCATCATCATGTCGGGGGACGCCGAAGCGCCGGACGTGATCGATGCGATGCATTTGAGCGTGGTGGATTTTCTGCTCAAGCCGATTGATAGCGTGAAGTTGGCGAAGCTGGTGAAGCGGGAGTTGGGGATGGATTCCTGATTCTTTATTGAATGTTCCGGCCTCATCGGGGGCAAGTCGAATCGTCGCACCGCCCCTCCCACATTTGAATGTGTTCACAAATCAAAGTGTGGGAGGGGGCTTGCCCCGATAGCGCCTGTCCAGCCAGCACACACCCAAATAAAAAGCCCCGATCTCACGAATCAGGGCTTTTTTCATTTACAGACCGTTCTTAGCCTTGAACTCCCGACGCCGGCGGTGCAACACCGGCTCGGTATAACCGTTAGGCTGTCTGGTCCCTTCAATCACCAGCTCAACCGCCGCCTGGAATGCGATGTTGCTGTCGAAATCCGGCGCCAGCGGGCGGTACAGCGCATCCCCGGCATTTTGACGGTCCACCACCGGCGCCATGCGCTTGAGGCTTTCCATGACCTGGGCTTCATTGACGATGCCGTGGCGCAACCAGTTGGCGATGTGCTGGCTGGAGATGCGCAGGGTGGCGCGGTCTTCCATCAGGCCCACATCGTTGATGTCCGGCACTTTCGAACAACCGACGCCCTGGTCGATCCAGCGCACCACATAGCCAAGAATGCCTTGAGCATTGTTGTCCAGTTCGTTGCGGATTTCTTCCTCGGACCAATCGGTATTCTGCGCCAGGGGAATCGTCAGGATGTCATCCACCGAGGCGCGTTCACGCTGGGCCAACTCGGCCTGGCGGGCGAACACATCGACCTTGTGATAGTGCAAGGCGTGCAATGCAGCTGCCGTTGGCGACGGTACCCAGGCGGTGTTGGCACCGGCCAGTGGGTGGGCGATTTTCTGTTCGAGCATTGCGGCCATCAGGTCGGGCATCGCCCACATGCCTTTGCCGATTTGCGCACGCCCTTGCAGGCCGGTGCTCAAGCCGATATCGACGTTCCAGTTTTCGTAGGCGCCGATCCACTTCTCGGCTTTCATGGCGGCCTTGCGCACCATCGCGCCGGCTTCCATGGAGGTGTGGATTTCGTCGCCGGTACGGTCGAGGAAGCCGGTGTTGATAAACACCACACGTTCGCTGGCCGCCTGGATGCAGGCCTTGAGGTTGACCGTGGTGCGGCGCTCCTCGTCCATGATCCCGACTTTCAATGTGTTACGCGGCAGGTTCAACACGTCCTCGATACGGCCGAACAGCTCGTTGGTGAACGCCGCTTCTTCGGGGCCGTGCATCTTCGGTTTGACGATGTACACGGAGCCTGTGCGGCTGTTCTTGCGCGTGCTGTTGCCGTTGAGGCTGTGGATCGCCGCCAGGCTGGTGAGCAGGCCGTCGAGGATGCCTTCCGGCACTTCGTTGCCGTGTTTATCGAGGATCGCGTCGATGGTCATCAAATGGCCAACGTTGCGCACGAACAACAGCGAGCGGCCGTGCAGGGTGACGTCGTTGCCGTCGATGCCGGTGTAGACCCGATCAGGGTTCATGGTGCGGGTAAAGGTCTTGCCGCCCTTGGCCACTTCTTCGGCCAGGTCGCCCTTCATCAGGCCGAGCCAGTTGCGATAGATCACCACCTTGTCGTCGGCGTCCACGGCGGCGACGGAGTCTTCGCAGTCCATGATGGTGGTCAGCGCGGCTTCCATCAGCACGTCTTTGACGCCGGCGGCGTCGGTCTGGCCGACCGGGGTGCCGGCGTCGATCTGGAGCTCGAAGTGCAGGCCGTTATGCTTGAACAGGATCGCAATCGGCTCGGCCGCGGGGCCCTGGAAGCCGATCAACTGCGCGTCGTCACGCAGACCGCTGTTGCTGCCGCCCTTGAGGCTGACGATCAGCTTGCCGTCGACGATCTTGTAGCCGGTGGAATCGACGTGGCTGCCGGCGCTGAGCGGTGCGGCTTCGTCGAGGAAGGCGCGAGCGAAGGCGATGACCTTGTCGCCGCGCACTTTGTTGTAGCCCTTGCCCTTTTCCGCGCCGTCGGCTTCGCTGATGGCATCGGTGCCATACAGCGCGTCGTACAGCGAACCCCAGCGTGCATTGGAAGCGTTGAGGGCGAAGCGGGCGTTCATCACCGGCACCACCAGCTGAGGGCCGGCCATGCGCGCGATTTCGTCGTCGACGTTTTGGGTCGAGGCCTGGAAGTCTGCGGCTTCTGGCAGCAGGTATCCGATGTCTTGCAGGAAGGCTTTGTAGGCCACCGGGTCATGGGGCTGGCCGGCATGGGTGTGGTGCCAGGTATCGATGCGCGCCTGGAAATCGTCGCGTTTGGCGAGCAGGGCTTTGTTCTTCGGCGCCAGGTCATGAATGACCTTGTCGGCGCCGGCCCAGAACTGGTCGGCCGTGATGCCAGTACCGGGAATGGCTTCGTTGTTCACGAAGTCGAACAGGACTTTGGCGACCTGCAGGCCACCGACTTGAACGTGTTCAGTCATTGCTTGCCTCACTCTGCGGAGCTTATGCGCTGTTTCAGATTTTCATTATGTAGTGCACGGTTGGGCATACTACATGATGACTTGCGGTTGTGAAAATTAGACTAAATACGTCGTTTAGCGACCCACTTTGGTCGACCGGTCACAGCGGAGAACCGGATGTTCTCAAAAAACTATCGGATTGTTCCAGATAAATATAAAAATGGTACACGATTTGTTTTCGAGCCACCGCGCGTCCACCTTGTAGGAGCGAGCTTGCTCGCGAAAAACCTGAGAGCACCGCTGGTGTCAGTTTTTTCGCGTTATCGTTGACGACCTTCGCGAGCAAGCTCGCGCCTACAGGAATCGCACCCGAGGTATTTCGCCATGGACCATCTTGTACTCACAATTATCGCCGCCGACAAACCCGGCCTGGTTGAACGCATCGCGCACACCATCGCTGCCCACGGTGGCAACTGGCTGGAAAGCCGCATGGCTCATATGGCCGGGCAGTTTGCCGGAATCCTGCGCGTCAGCGTGCCTGCACAGAACCGTCAGGAACTGGTGGGGGCGCTGGAGGATTTATCCACACACGGCATTCGCGTTCTGGTGGGTGAGGGCAGCTCCGGCCAGGCATCCGCCTCCAAACCGATTGTGATGACCCTGGTGGGCAATGATCGCGCCGGCATCGTGCGTGAGATCACTGCGCTGTTGAGCGGGCAGGGCGTCAACCTGGAGCGCTTGAGCACCGATGTGCGCCCGGCCCCGATGAGCGGCGATCTGCTGTTCAGTGCCGAGGCCCTGTTGCAGGTGCCGTCAACCTTGTCTCTGGAGGCGTTGCAGGCGTCCCTGGAAACCCTGGCAGACGATCTGATGGTGGAACTGCGCAACGATGAATGACCACCCACGAGGTTATGCATGGAAATCTTGCATGGGCCTGTGGATAACCTGTAGAGACTCGACGCCAGGCCCCACGGGACGGGCTTCTTCGCCAACTGAGCAAAAAACGAGCAGTTTCAAGGGCTTGTGCACAAATGGCGGGGATCAGGTTGTGGATAACCTTGGGGTGGATGTCTGCAAGCCAGGCCGGGTATGGCTTGCAGGGCGTTGAGCGTTTTTTGATCAGCGTTTGCGCACGCTCAGCCAGATATCCACGCTGTACACCACCAGCCCCGCCCAGATAAAGGCGAAGGCGGTCAGCGTGCTGGGCGCCAGGTGTTCGCCGAACAGCAGCACGGCCTCCAGCAGCACCAGGGTGGGCGCTACGTACTGCAAAAAGCCCAGTGCCGTGTAAGGCAGATGCCGCGCGGCGGCGTTGAAACAGACCAGCGGGATCAGCGTCACCGGGCCTGCGGCCACCAGCCACCAGGCCTCGGAGGTTCCCCAGAATTCCAGCTGTGCGCTGTGAGCCGTCGGGTTGAACAGCAACCAGGCGATGGCGATCGGGACCAGCATCCAGGTTTCCACCACCAGCCCCGGCAGGGCTTTGACCGGCGCCTGTTTACGGATCAGCCCGTAGAAGCCAAAGGTCAGCGCCAGCACCAGCGATACCCAGGGCAAACTGCCGACCTGCCACACCTGCTGCGCCACGCCGACCGCCGCCAGAACCACGGCGACCCATTGCAGGCGGCGCAGGCGCTCACCGAGCAGCAGCATCCCCAGCAGTACGTTGACCAGCGGGTTGATGTAGTAACCCAGGCTCGCTTCCAGCATGCGCCCGGTGTTGACCGACCATACATACGTCAGCCAGTTGGCCGCGATCAACGAACCGCTGAGGGCCAGGATCGCCAGGCGCCTGGGATTGTCGCGCAGCTCGCGAAACCAGCCGGGGTGTTTCCACACCATCAACAGCAAGCCACCGAACAACGCCGACCACAGCACGCGATGCACGATGATCTCGGCGGCGGGGACACTGGCAATGGCTTTGAAATAGAGTGGGAAAAGACCCCAGATGACATAGGCGCTCAGGCCCAGGATGTAGCCCTTGCGGGGGTTGGCGGCGTGCATTGCAGAATCCTTGTTCAGGCAGCTTACAAAGCGCGATTGTAAGGATATTTGTCCATGCGTGGGGCCCCGCTTTGCTTTTATGTGGGAGGGGGCTTGCCCCCGATAGCGGAGTATCAGTCGCCCCTATGTATCAGCTGACAGGCCGCCTTCGGGGGCAAGCCCCCTCCCACATACAGCACAACAGTCAGAAGAGTTTCAGCGGTTCTTCGTTGAGGGCCGAAAGCTGCTCACGCAACGCCAGCACCTGATCACCCCAATAGCGCTCGCTGCCAAACCACGGGAAGCTGTGGGGAAATGCCGGGTCGTCCCAGCGCCGCGCCAGCCAGGCGCTGTAGTGCATCAGGCGCAGGGCGCGCAAGGGTTCGATCAGGGCCAGTTCCCGTGGGTCGAAGTCGTGGAATTCCTGGTAGCCGTCCATCAATTCCGACAGCTGGCCCAGGCATTCCTGGCGATCGCCTGCCAGCATCATCCACAGGTCCTGCACCGCCGGGCCCATGCGGCAGTCATCCAGGTCGACGATGTGGAACATCTCGTCGCGGCACATCATGTTGCCGGGGTGGCAGTCGCCATGCATGCGGATGTTCGTGTGCGGCGTGGCCTTGTAGACCTCTTCCACGCGCTTGAGCAGGTCGCGGGCCACAGACTCGTAGGCCGGCAACAGGCTTTTGGGAATGAAGTTGCCTTCGAGCAGGGTGGTCAGGGAATCGTGACCGAAGTTCTTTACGCCGAGGGCTTCGCGGTGTTCGAACGGGCGGGTGGAACCCACGGCGTGCAAACGGCCGAGCAGTTGCCCGAGGCGATAGAGCTGGTCGAGGTTGCCCGGCTCCGGCGCACGACCGCCACGGCGTGGAAACAGGGTGAAGCGGAAACCCTGGTGCTCGAACAGGCTTGCGCCGTTGTGGATCAGCGGGGCGACCACCGGCACCTCGCATTCAGCCAGTTCGAAGGTGAAACGGTGTTCTTCCAGGATCGCTTCGTTGGTCCAGCGCTGGGGCCGGTAGAACTTGGCGATCAGGGGTTCGGAATCTTCGATGCCCACCTGATACACGCGGTTTTCGTAGCTGTTGAGCGCCAAAATGCGCGCATCGCTGAGAAAACCGATGCTTTCGACGGCGTCGAGGACCAGGTCAGGGGTGAGTGTTTCAAACGGGTGGGCCATGCGAACTCCTGCGCGCAGCAGGTCGCCGCGTCCGGCCGGGTATGGTAACCCAGCGGGCTTGAGATAGGGGGCGACTGTGGGATCGCCATCGGGGGCAAGCCCCCTCCCACACTTGAATATATTCACAAGTCCAAAGGTGGGAGGGGCGGTGCGACGATTCGACTTGCCCCCGATGAGGCCCTGTCAGGCGCCGACAACCCCACCATCATCACGCCGAATCGCCATCACCGACGAACGCGGCTTGCCATTGGGCAGATGCTCCGGCCAGGTCGACCCACCGGTTTCCCCCGGATGCTGAATACCCACAAACAGGGTTTTCTGATCCGGCGAAAAGCTGATCCCAGTGACCTCACACGCCACCGGCCCGACCATGAAGCGGCGAATTTCACCGGTGCTCGGGTCGGCACACAGCATCTGGTTGTTGCCCATGCCGGCGAAGTCGCCTGCGTTGCTGTAGTCGCCGTCGGTGAGGATCCACAGGCGGCCGGCCTTGTCGAAACCCAGGCCGTCGGGGCTGTTGAACATGTTCTGCGGATTGATGTTGGACGAGCCGCCCTTCGGCAAGCCCGCGTGTACACCGGGGTTGCCGGCGACGACGAACAGGTCCCAGGTGAAGTCCGTGGCGCCGTGGTTATCGGCGTCGGCTTTCCAGCGCAGGATCTGGCCATAGACGTTCTTCTCACGCGGGTTGGGCCCGCCCACCGGCTGGCCGTCTTCGCCGCGCTTGGCGTTGTTGGTCAGGGTGCAATAGACCTGGCCGTCGGTAGGGCTGACCACGATCCATTCCGGGCGGTCCATGCGCGTGGCTTTCACTACGCTGGCGGCCAGGCGCGCATGGATCAGCACTTCGGCCTGGCTGGCAAAGCCTGTGCCGGCGTCGATGCCGTTTTTGCCGTGGGAGAGTTCGACCCATTGGCCCTTGCCCTTGGGATGATCGGCATCGCCATTGCCCGCGTCGAAGATGGCTACGTACAAGGTGCCGTGATCGAGCAGATCCTTGTTGGCCTTCGGGTTGTCGTGGTTGATCGGGTCGCGGCTGACGAACTTGTAGATGAATTCGCCGCGTTCATCATCGCCCATGTACACCACCGCGCGCCCGTCGCGGGTCTCGGCCAGGGCCGCGTTTTCGTGCTTGAAGCGGCCCAGGGCGGTGCGCTTGACCGGGGTGGAGTGCGGGTCGAACGGGTCGATTTCCACTACCCAGCCGTGACGGTTGAGTTCGTTGGCGTTCCTGGCCAGGTCGAAGCGCGGGTCGTGCGGGTGCCAGTTGATGTCTTTGCTGGCCGCGACCGCGCCGTAGCGTTTCTGCCCGGCATCGAAGACTTGCTGGGGGTTGCTGCTGCCGAAGCAGTCGGTGAAGTTCTCTTCGCAGGTCAGATAAGTGCCCCACGGCGTCTTGCCGTTGGCGCAGTTCTGGAACGTGCCGAGGACTTTCTTGCCGGTTTTGTCTGCGCTGGTTTTCAGCCAGTCGTGGCCGGCGGCGGGACCGCTCAGGCGGATCGGCGTGTTGCCGTGGATGCGCCGGTTGTAGCGTGAGTCCTGGACGAACTGCCAGTTGTCGCCCTTGCGTTGTATCTCGATCACTGACACGCCTTCGCTGGCCAGGGCCTTGCGCACGTCCTCGGCCGATTGCGGCGCGCCGCCGTGGGCGTAGAGGTAGCGGTAGTTGGTGTATTCGTTGTTGATGGCCATCAAGGCGCGGTTGTCGTCGCCGGGGAAGGGAAACAGGCTCATGCCGTCATTGTTGTCGCCGAACTGCTGTTCCTGGGCCTTGGCCGTGCCGTTGCCGGAGGGGTCGAAGGCCGGTGCCTGCTTGCTCAAGGGCTGGCCCCAGCTGATCAACACCGAGGCGCTGTAGCCGGGCGGCAGGGTGAGGGTGTCGCTGGTAGCGGCGGCGATGCCGGTAAAGCCGAGCAACGGGCTGGCGGACGCGGCGTTCACAGCCAGGGCGCTGCGGCTGAGCAGGTTGCCGCCCAGGAACATTGCCGCGCCGCACAGGGCGCCGGCACCGATAAAACTGCGACGGGTGAGGCCGACCATCTGTTCGAGGTCGGTGGCTTGGTTTTCTTCTAATAGGCTCATATCAGGCTCCCTACGGTTTTTGCAGACACCTTAAGGAGCGCGCGTGACGAAATTGTTGCAGTTTGATGGCGCGTGCCGGCTACACCGGGGTGCCAAGCAATACCTGGCCGGGGGCGAATTGCACCTGGATCGGCTGGCCCGGCGCGGCGTTGAGTGCGCTCAGCGCGGCGGGCTGCGCCAGGGCACACAGCACCTGACCGTTCGGCAGGCCGATACGGACTTCGCTGGGGCCGTCTTCAGCATCGAGAATCGTCTCGATCACACCACTCAGGCAATTGTGTCCAAGTGTTGCAGTCTCCCCGATGGTCAACAATTCCAACCAGCCGGCCTTGATCAGGGCAACCACTTCCACGCCGGGTTCCAGCTCCAGACGTTGCGTGCTGTCGTGCGTGATATAGGCATCCAGATACAGGCCGCCCGCCAGCTCCAGGCGCACCCGGTCATTGCGCCCCTGGCGCTCGATGATGCTGACCTGGCCGTGCAGCTGATTGCGCGCACTGGTGCGCAGCATCAGGCGGCCCAGCAAATTGAAGTCGCGGGCCGCTTCGTCGGTGGCGAGCACCTCGGCTTGCAAGGCTTGCAGACGCTGATAAAGGCGCAGCACGCGTTCACCTTCGCTCGTCAGCCTGGCGCCGCCACCGCCTTTACCGCCGACGCTGCGCTCCACCAGCGGCTTTTGCGCCAGATTGTTCAATTCATCGATGGCATCCCACGCGGCTTTGTAGCTCAACCCGGCACTTTTGGCGGCCCGGGTGATGGAACCCTGTTCGGCGATATGCCCCAGCAACGCAATACGCTGAGGGCGGCGGATGATGTGCTGGCTGAGGGGCGAGGGCAGGGACATGGGGATACGCCTGGCTGGAATGAGCGGACGTTGCCGCCCGAAGACACGGGAGTCAAGTCATGTGCCGGGTTTGGGCGTGCGGGCCAGGCAATACACATCGACCTGACGCGCGCCGGCCTTCATCAACAGCCGCGCCAGGCTGTGGGCGGTGGCACCGGTGGTCAGCACGTCGTCCACCAGCGCCAGATGCCGACCCTGCACCCGGGCGCCGGGTACCAGCGCGAAGGCATTGAGCAGGTTGTGCTTGCGCGTCTTGGCGTCGAGGTCTTGTTGCGCGACGGTTTCCCGGGGACGTAACAACAGGTGTTCATCGTAGGGAATGTTCAGGTCGGTGCTGAGCCAGCGCGCCAGCATCACGGCCTGGTTATAGCCACGCTGGCGCAGACGCTTGGGGGGCATCGGCACCGGCAGCAGGCAATCGGGGCGGGTGAGTTCGGCGTTCTCGAAGCGATGTTGCAGCAGTCGCCCGAGCAAGCGCCCCAGCAGATGCCCCAGCGGCCAGCGCGCCTGATGCTTGAAGCGGCTGATCAGGCTGTCTACGGGGAAGCTGTAGGTCCAGGGCGCAATCACTTGTTTATACGCAGGCGGTTGTTTCTGGCATTGGCCGCAGACCAATCCGTCCATGGGCAAGGGCAGGGCGCACACTTCACAGTGCTCCATCAGCCACGGCAGCTCGGTTTCGCAGGCGTTGCACACACAATCGGCGCTTTCGGCGCGCTCATCGCAGATCAAACAGGTGTGTACGCTTTTTAGCCAGATGTAAACCTGGTGGTTATAGCTTGGTTGACAGTGCATGGATCTTCCTTAAATATGCCGAGCATCCGTGTCGTGCCTGTGGGTATTGCCCTTCCCGCAGCGTTAGCCAAAGCATAATCAAGGAATCGCCCATGAGCGCCAGCACCTCTGCCACCTTGCGTCACGATTGGTCTTTGGCCGAAGTCAAAGCCCTGTTCGTGCAGCCGTTCAATGACCTGTTGTTTCAGGCGCAGACCGTGCACCGCGCGCATTTCGACGCCAACCGTGTGCAGGTGTCTACGCTGCTGTCGATCAAAACCGGCGCCTGCCCGGAAGATTGCAAATATTGTCCGCAGTCGGGTCACTACAACACCGGTCTGGAAAAAGAAAAGCTGATGGAAGTGCAGAAGGTCCTCGAAGAGGCCGCCCGCGCCAAGGCCATCGGCTCGACGCGTTTCTGCATGGGCGCCGCCTGGAAACATCCATCGGCCAAAGACATGCCCTACGTGCTGGAGATGGTCAAGGGTGTGAAGGCCATGGGCCTGGAAACCTGCATGACCCTGGGCCGTCTCGACCAGGACCAGACCGAAGCCTTGGCCCAGGCCGGCCTCGACTACTACAACCACAACCTCGATACCTCGCCGGAATTCTACGGTTCGATCATCACCACGCGCACCTACAGCGAGCGCCTGCAAACCCTGGCCTACGTGCGTGAGTCGGGGATGAAGATCTGCTCCGGCGGTATTCTCGGCATGGGCGAATCCCTGGATGACCGCGCCAACCTGCTGATCCAACTGGCCAACCTGCCGGAGCATCCGGAGTCGGTGCCGATCAACATGCTGGTCAAGGTGGCCGGTACGCCGTTGGAAAACGCCGAGGACATCGACCCGTTCGACTTTATCCGCATGCTGGCGGTGGCGCGCATCCTGATGCCGCAATCCCATGTGCGCCTGTCGGCCGGCCGTGAGGCCATGAACGAGCAGATGCAGGCCCTGGCGTTCTTTGCCGGCGCCAACTCGATCTTCTACGGCGACAAGCTGCTGACCACCGCCAATCCGCAGGCGGACAAGGATATGCAATTGTTCTCGCGCCTTGGGATCCTGCCGGAGGCGCGGGAAGAACACGCCGACGAAGTGCATCAGGCGGCGATCGAGCAAGCGTTGGTAGAACAGAAGAGCAGCGAACAGTTCTACAACGCCGCCGTTTAACCCAAATGCATTCCAAATGTGGGAGGGGGCTTGCCCCCGATGACGGTAGGTCAGCCAGCACTTGTGTTGACTGAGATACAGCCATCGGGGGCAAGCCCCCTCCCACCTTTCGAACCGCGTACACCCTGCTGAATCGAGGCCTGCATGTCTTTCGATCTCGCCGCGCGCCTCGCTGCCCGCCGTGCCGAACACCTTTACCGTCAACGCCCCTTGCTGGAGAGCCCCCAGGGCCCGGAAGTGGTGGTGGACGGCAAGCCGCTGCTGGCGTTTTGTAACAATGACTACCTCGGCCTGGCCAACCATCCGCAGGTGATCGAAGCCTGGCGCGCCGGTGCGTCCCGCTGGGGCGTGGGTGGCGGCGCGTCGCACCTGGTAGTGGGGCACGCCACGCCGCACCATGAACTGGAAGAAGCCCTTGCCTACCTGACCGGGCGCCCGCGTGCATTGCTGTTCACCACCGGCTACATGGCCAACCTCGGCGCGGTGACGGCGTTGGTGGGGCAGGGCGATACGGTGCTGGAAGATCGTCTCAACCATGCTTCGCTGCTGGATGCCGGCTTGTTGTCCGGGGCGCGTTTCAACCGTTACCTGCATAACGACGCCGCCAGCCTTGCCAAGCGCCTGGAGAAAGCCACCGGTAACGCGCTGGTGGTGACCGATGGCGTGTTCAGCATGGATGGCAACCTTGCCGATCTGCCCGCGCTGGCCCGTGAAGCCAGGGCCAGGGGCGCCTGGTTGATGGTGGACGACGCCCACGGCTTCGGCCCGCTGGGGGCCAACGGCGCGGGCATCGTCGAGCATTTTGGCCTGAGCCAGGACGACGTGCCGGTATTGGTCGGCACCCTCGGTAAAGCCTTTGGCACCGCCGGTGCCTTTGTGGCGGGCAGTGAAGAGCTGATCGAAAGCCTGATTCAATTCGCCCGGCCGTACATCTACACCACCAGCCAGCCGCCGGCGCTGGCGTGCGCCACTCTGAAAAGCCTGGAGCTGCTGCGCACCGAGCATTGGCGACGCGAGCACCTCAACGGGTTGATCCGCCAGTTCCGTCAGGGCGCCGAACAGATCGGCCTGAGGTTGATGGACAGCTTTACACCGATCCAGCCGATCCTGATGGGCGACAGCGCGCGCGCCTTGCGCCTGTCGCAGATGCTGCGCGAGCGCGGGTTGATGGTGACCGCGATCCGTCCCCCCACCGTGCCCGCCGGCGGCGCTCGTTTGCGCGTGACGTTGACGGCGGCCCACAGCGCGGCGCAGGTGCAGCTATTGTTAAACGCATTGGAAGCGTGTTTCCGGTTGTTGAACACCATGGAGCCCGAGCATGCGTGATCGACTGGTATTGCTGCCCGGCTGGGGCCTGGGTGTGTCGCCGCTGGAGCCGCTGGCTGCGGCGTTGCAGGGGTTGAATGAGCACCTGCACGTGCAGATCGAGCCGTTGCCGGCCCTGGACGCCGGCGACTTGTCCGAATGGCTGGACGAACTGGATGCCACGCTGCCGGACAATGTCTGGCTCGGCGGCTGGTCCCTGGGCGGCATGCTCGCTTCAGAGCTGGCGGCACGACGGTCCGAGCGTTGCTGCGGTTTGCTCACCCTGGCGAGCAATCCGTGCTTTGTCGCCCATGACGGTTGGCCGCACGCGATGCCTGCTGAAACATTCGACGCGTTCCTCGCCGGCTGTCATGCCGACTCCCAGGTCACCCTCAAGCGCTTTGGTTTGCTGTGTGCCAAGGGCGCGGCCGACCCGCGCGGGCTCTCGCGTCTGCTGGTCAGTGGAGCGCCGAACACTTCGCCCAGCGTGTTGATGCCCGGCCTGGAAGTGCTTGCCCAATTGGATACCCGCGCCGCCTTGCAGGCCTTTCGCGGGCCGCAACTGCACCTGTTTGCCGGCCAGGATGGGCTGGTGCCCGCCGAAGCCGCCAGTGACTTGCTGGCGCTGCTGCCCGATGTGGAAATCGGCCTGATCGAACAGGCCGGTCACGCTTTTCTTCTGGAGGACCCTCACGGTGTCGCGGGGGCCATCCAGGTTTTTTTGCATGAGTGCGTCGATGACTGATCTATCCCATCCTTACCTGCCCGGCGCCTTGCCCGACAAACGCCAGGTGGCCGCTTCGTTTTCCCGGGCTGCGGCCAGTTACGACAGCGTGGCCGAGCTGCAGCGGGCGGTGGGGCATGCCCTGCTCGCGCGGTTACCGCCAGGAATCGCACCACAACGCTGGCTCGACCTGGGCTGCGGCACGGGCTATTTCAGCCGTGCACTGGCTGAGCGGCTACCTGCCAGCCAAGGTACCGCGCTGGATATCGCCGAGGGCATGCTCAACCATGCGCGGCCCTCAGGCGGCGCGCAGTACTTTATCGCCGGGGATGCGGAACGCTTGCCGCTGAAGGCTGAAAGCTTCGCGCTGATGTTTTCCAGCCTGGCGGTGCAGTGGTGTGCGAACTTCGACGCGGTCCTCAGTGAAGCCTTTCGCGTGCTGCAACCGGGCGGTGTGCTGGCCTTTGCCAGCCTGTGCGTGGGCACGCTGGACGAGCTGCGCCAGAGCTGGCGCGCGGCGGATGGCCTGGTTCACGTCAACCGTTTCCGCACCTTCGAGGCTTATCAGCAGCTGTGCGCAGCCAGTGGTTTTCGGGTGACCAGCCTGGAACGGCGGCCCCATGTCCTGTATTACCCGGACGTGCGCAGCCTGACCCATGAGCTCAAAGCCCTGGGCGCGCATAACCTCAACCCCGGTCGCCCGGGCGGGTTGACCGGCCGCGCGCGGGTTGCGGCACTGGTCCAGGCCTATGAGCAGTTCCGTCAGCCCCAGGGCCTGCCGGCCACTTACCAGGTGGTGTACGCCGTACTGGAGAAACCGCTATGAGCGCCGCTTATTTCATCACCGGCACCGACACCGATGTGGGCAAGACCACCATCGCCGCCGGCCTGCTGCATGCCGCGCGCCAAGCGGGTAAAACCACGGCGGCGGGAAAACCGGTGGCCTCGGGCTGCCAGATCACGCCCAAGGGCTTGCGCAACGCTGATGCCCTGGCGCTGCTCGCCGAGTGTTCATTGCCGTTGAGCTATGCCGAGGTCAACCCGGTGGCGTTGGAACCTGCGATTGCGCCGCATCTGGCCGCGCGTGAGGCGGGGGTCGCGCTGACGGTGCAATCGCTGCTCAAGCCGATGCAGCGGATTCTCGCGCACAAGGCGGACTTCACCTTGATCGAAGGCGCGGGCGGTTGGCGCGTGCCCCTGGCCGACCAAGCCAACCTGTCGGACCTGGCCATTGCGCTCAAGCTTCCGGTGATTCTGGTGGTGGGTGTGCGCCTGGGGTGTATCAGCCATGCGTTGCTCACGGCCGAAGCGATCGCGCGCGATGGATTGCAGCTGGCCGGTTGGGTGGCCAATATCATCGACCCGAAGACCTCTCGTCTGGAGGAGAACCTCGCCACCTTGGCCGAGCGTTTGCCGGCGCCTTGCCTTGGGCGGGTACCGAAACTCAAGCATGCCGGGGCGGCAGCAGTGGCTGCGTACCTGGAAATGGACCTGCTTGACTGATTTTGGCTATCGCTTAGGCAATGTGCCATTAGTGTTTTTGACGGGCGTTTCGCCAGGATGTCTGATTCAATTGGCACTCACGATTCTCTAAAGGCAGGCTTGCGCCATGGAAATCTCTGGAAGCAGCGCGTTTTATTCGGGCCTGAGTACCATTCAGGCCGGGCAGAGCCGTGTCGACCAGGCCGCCGGCAAGATTGCCAGCGCCGCGACGACCCAGCCATCGGCCGCGCAAAGCGACCGTCTGCAAGCCAACGATCGCGCCCAGGCATCCAACTCGGCGAGCAATATGGTCGAAATGGCCCAGGGCAAGTTTCAAGTGGAACTGGGGGCGAAAGTCGCCAAGGCTTCGGACGAAATGCTCGGTACGTTGATCGATACCTACGCCTGATTCTTTGAACGCATGACATTCAAAATGTGGGAGGGGGCTTGCCCCCGATAGCGGTCTATCAGCCAGCTTATTCATAGCTGACCTACCGCCATCGGGGGCAAGCCCCCTCCCACATTTGTTTTGTGCCCTCTCGCTGAACTCCTACACTTCTTGTGGCATCACGCCACAGGCTTCGCTGTGCGCGCCATTGATCCGCATCAAGACAAACGGCATCAGGCCGACGCTTGACAACCCCATGTCGTAAACGTATGTTTCAAACACCTGTTTGACCGCCATCATCCTTCCAAGCGGTTGTTCATCCCAGCTACATCAGCAGAGGTTTATCGCTATGCCTGACTACAAGGCCCCCTTGCGTGATATTCGCTTCGTTCGTGACGAACTGCTCGGTTATGAAGCGCATTATCAGAGCCTGCCGGCTTGCCAGGACGCTACGCCGGACATGGTTGACGCCATTCTCGAAGAAGGCGCCAAGTTCTGTGAGCAAGTGCTGGCACCGCTGAACCGCGTGGGTGACATCGAAGGGTGTACCTGGAGCGAGTCAGGCGTTAAAACCCCTGCCGGTTTCAAAGAAGCCTACAAACAGTTCGTCGAAGGCGGCTGGCCTAGCCTGGCCCATGACGTGGAGCACGGTGGCCAAGGCCTGCCGGAGTCCCTGGGTCTGGCCGTGAGTGAAATGGTCGGCGAAGCCAACTGGTCGTGGGGCATGTACCCAGGCCTGTCCCATGGTGCGATGAACACCATTTCCGAGCACGGCACGCCGGAGCAGCAAGAGGCCTACCTGACCAAACTGGTGTCGGGCGAGTGGACCGGCACCATGTGCCTGACCGAGCCGCACTGCGGCACTGACCTGGGCATGCTGCGCACCAAGGCCGAGCCTCAGGCCGACGGTTCCTACAAAGTCTCCGGCACCAAGATCTTCATCTCGGCCGGTGAACACGACATGGCCGACAACATCGTCCACATCGTGCTGGCGCGCCTGCCGGACGCACCGGCCGGTACCAAAGGTATCTCGCTGTTTATCGTGCCCAAATTCCTGCCCAACGCCGATGGTTCGGTGGGCGAGCGCAACGCGGTGACCTGTGGCTCCCTGGAACACAAGATGGGCATCCACGGCAACGCCACCTGCGTGATGAACTTCGACGCGGCCACCGGCTACCTGATCGGCCCGGCGAACAAAGGCCTGAACTGCATGTTCACCTTCATGAACACCGCTCGCCTGGGCACCGCGCTGCAAGGCCTGGCCCACGCCGAGATCGGTTTCCAGGGTGGCCTGAAATATGCGCGTGACCGCCTGCAAATGCGTTCCCTGACCGGCCCGAAAGCGCCGGAAAAAGCCGCCGACCCGATCATCGTGCACCCTGACGTGCGCCGCATGCTGCTGACCATGAAAGCCTTCGCCGAAGGCAACCGTGCGATGGTGTACTTCACCGCCAAGCAAGTGGACATCGTCAAGTACGGCACCGATGACGAAGCCAAGAAACAGGCTGATGGCCTGCTGGCCTTCATGACCCCGATCGCCAAAGCGTTCATGACCGAAGTCGGTTTCGAGTCCGCCAACCACGGCGTACAGATCTACGGCGGTCACGGTTTCATCGCCGAGTGGGGCATGGAGCAGAACGTTCGCGACAGCCGCATTTCGATGCTGTACGAAGGCACCACCGGTATCCAGGCCCTGGACCTGCTCGGCCGTAAAGTGCTGATGACCCAGGGCGAAGCGCTCAAGGGCTTTACCAAGATCGTGCACAAGTTCTGCCAGGCCAACGAAGGCAACGAAGCGGTCAAGGAATTCGTTGCGCCGCTGGCGGCGCTGAACAAAGAGTGGGGCGAGTTGACCATGAAGGTCGGCATGGCCGCGATGAAAGACCGTGAAGAAGTCGGTGCCGCCTCGGTGGACTACCTGATGTACTCCGGTTATGCGTGCCTGGCTTACTTCTGGGCCGACATGGCACGCCTGGCCGCCGAGAAACTGGCTGCCGGCACCGGCGAAGAGGCGTTCTACACCGCCAAGCTGCAGACTGCGCGCTTCTACTTCCAGCGCATCCTGCCGCGTACCCGCACCCACGTGGCAACCATGCTGTCGGGCGCGAGCAACCTGATGGACATGAAAGAAGAGGACTTCGGCCTGGCTTACTAAGCCTTACCGGGTTCAGAAAAGCCGCTTCCTTTCGAGGAAGCGGTTTTTTTTCGTCCGTGCGAATACCGCTGGCTAAACATTGAAATGCGGTCAATGTGGGAGAGGGCTTGCTCCCGATTGCGGTATGTCAGCTAGCCGATTTGGCGGCTGTCACAATGCCATCGGGGGCAAGCCCCCTCCCACATGCGTTTTGTGCCGATGCGAAAAAAGCGCGCTGACGCTAAGGGTTTGATGAAGCGTGCCGTTACAGTGATGGCAAAGTGATACATGGCCGGTCAGTTGTGCTTAACTGGCCGCTTCGAGGCACAGTGCCATTATTCTTGCGGGTCGGAGTTTTACCCTTGTCACGCGTGTCCGCTGTACGCTTCAGTCATTTCCTACCCTCGTTGCTGCTATTGCTGGCCGGGCTCTCGGCTGCCTATCTCAAGGACCTCAACGTCTTCTTCACCTCGCTGTTCAACGTGCTGCCGACCCTGGTGCTGTTGCTCGGCGGAGCGTACTGCGCGGTCTATCGGCGTCAGCGTGAGTTGTTCCTGATGATCACGGTGTACGTCACGTATTTCCTGCTGGACACCCAGACCGATTTCTACCGCGACCATGGCCGCGTACGCGAAGACGCTGCGGTGGTATTTCACCTGTGCTGCCTGCTGCTGCCGTTGCTGTTCAGCGTGTACGCGCTGTGGCAGGAAAAGACCCACCTGTTCCGTGACTTCGTCGCACGCTGCGCGGTGTTATTGGCCGTCGGCAGCGTGGCGCTGGCGCTGGAGCAAAGTTACCCACAGGGGGTGCTGGACTGGTTGGCCGAGATTCGCTGGCCGGCGCTGCATGGCGCCTGGATGAGCCTGATCCAGCTGTCATACCCGATGTTCCTGATTGGCTTTATCACCCTGGCCGCCCAGTACTGGTATCAGCCGCGCCCGCTGCACGCCGCGCAACTGGTGGGGTTGCTGGGGATGTTCTGGATGCTGCCGCAGACCTTCATCCTGCCGTTTACCCTCAACATCATGTGCAGCCAGGTGATGCTGATGATCGCGGCCGGTGTGGCGCATGAGGCCTATCAAATGGCCTTTCGCGATGAGCTGACCGGCTTGCCCGGTCGCCGCGCCCTTAATGAACGCATGCAGCGATTGGGGCGCAACTATGTGCTGGCGATGGGCGACGTGGACCATTTCAAGCGTTTCAACGACACCCACGGTCATGACGTGGGTGATCAGGTGTTGCGCCTGGTGGCGAGCAAACTGTCCAAGGTCAGCGGCGGCGGGCGCGCCTATCGTTACGGCGGTGAAGAGTTTGCCGTGGTGTTTGCCGGCAAGAGCCTGGATGAATGCCTGCCGCACTTGGAGGAGATCCGCGAAATCATTGCCAACTATGCGATCAAATTGCGCAACCCGGACCGCCCCAATGACGACCATCAGGGGCGCCAGCGTCGCGCTGCCAGCGGTGCGTCCAGTGTGTCGGTGACCGTCAGCATCGGCGTGGCCGAGCGCCAGGCCGAGCAGCGCAGCCCTGAAGAAGTGCTCAAGTGCGCCGATCAGGCGCTCTACGCCGCCAAGGGCGCCGGGCGCAATTGCGTGATCGCGGCCGGGCAGAACCGTCGCGGTGCGGTGCGCATGCAAAGCGCTGCCGGTTGAGTAATGGTGCTGTATTCAGCAGCCCTACAGTGATTGTTTGCGGCGTTGGCCGGCAGTAGGTTGAAACCATCTGCTGCCGGAGACATTGCCATGCCTGAGTACAAAGCTCCCCTGCGCGACATGCGCTTTCTGATCGATAACGTGTTCGACTTCCATGGCCACTACGCGGCCCTCGGCGCGACGGACGCCAGCCCCGATATGGTCAGTGCAATCCTCGAAGAAGGCGCGAAGTTCTGCGAAAACGTGCTGGCGCCGCTCAATCGCAGCGGCGATGAAGAGGGCTGCCATTTCGATAATGGCGTGGTGACCACGCCCAAGGGCTTCAAGCAAGCCTTCGCCCAGTACGTGGAAGGCGGCTGGCACGGCGTGGCGGCGGACCCGGCCTTCGGCGGCCAGGGCTTGCCGCAGTCCCTGGGGCTGGTGCTGAGCGAAATGATCGGTTCCAGCAATACGTCCTGGGGCATGTACCCGGGCCTGACCCACGGCGCAATGTCGGCGATCCACGCCCACGGCACCGACGAACAGAAGGCCACCTACCTGCACAAACTCACCGCCGGCGAGTGGACCGGCACCATGTGCCTGACCGAAGCCCACTGCGGCACCGACCTGGGTTTGATCAAGACCCGCGCCGTTCCCCAGGCCGATGGCAGTTATGCAGTCACCGGCAGCAAAATCTTCATCTCGGCCGGTGAGCACGACATGAGTGCAAATATCATCCACCTGGTGCTGGCCAAACTGCCGGATGCACCGGCGGGGACCAAAGGTATTTCGTTGTTCATCGTGCCCAAGTTCCATGCCGATTCCGGTGAACGCAACGCCGTGCATTGCGGTTCCATCGAGCACAAGATGGGCATCAAGGCCTCGGCCACCTGCGTGCTGAATTTCGACGGCGCCAAGGGCTTTTTGATTGGCGAGGCGAACAAAGGCCTCAACTGCATGTTCACCATGATGAACCACGCGCGCCTGGGCACGGGGATGCAGGGCTTGTGCAATGGCGAGGCCAGCTTCCAGGGTGCGATCAAATACGCCGGCGAGCGCCTGCAGATGCGCTCGTTGACCGGCGCCAAGGCCCCGGACAAACCCGCCGACCCGATTATCGTGCATGCCGATGTACGCCGCATGTTGCTGACCATGAAAGCCTTCAACGAAGGCAATCGCGCGCTGACCTACTTCACCGCCCAATTGCTCGACACCGCGCACTTGAGCCGCGACGCCGGCCAGCGCCAGGAGGCTGAGGACCTGTTGGCCTTCCTCACGCCGATCTGCAAAGCCTTCATGACCGAAACCGGGCTGGAGGTGACCAACCACGGTATGCAGGTGTTCGGCGGCCATGGCTATATTCGCGAGTGGGGCATGGAACAACTGGCCCGTGATGCGCGGATTGCGCCGATCTACGAAGGCACCAACGGCATCCAGGCGCTCGATCTGCTGGGGCGCAAGGTGCTGGGCAGCCAGGGCAAGTTGCTGCGCGGCTTTACCAGAATCGTGCATAAGTTCTGCGCCGCCAACGCCGAACATGCGCAACTCAAGGCCCATGTCGAACAGCTCAACCAGTTGAATCAGCAATGGGGCGAGCTGACGCTGAAGGTCGGCACGGCAGCGATGAGCAATCCCGACGAAGTGGGGGCGGCGGCCATGGATTACTTGATGTACAGCGGTTACATCATCCTCGCCTACCTGTGGTTGCGCATGGCGATTGCGGCGCAGGCGCACGACGACCCAGGGTTCGCCCAGGCCAAACGTGCGACGTGCGACTTTTATTTCAAACGTCTGTTGCCGCGCACCACGATGCATCGAGCTGCGGTGGAGGCGGGCAGCGAGTGCCTGATGAGCTTGCCGGCGCAAGCTTTTGCACTGTAGATGGCTGGCAACAGCTTGCTTCGTGACTTATAAATACTTATGGGTCACGAACGGACCCTATGTGTCTGAAAAGTTGTTCGGTTACACTCGGAGCCTGTAAAACCGATCCTATCGAATCACTTTTCACGTTCCCACGAGGTTTGCCATGGCTGATTACAAAGCGCCGTTGCGTGATATGCGCTTCGTCCTCAACGAAGTGTTTGACGTCGCCACCACCTGGGCGCAGTTGCCTGCCTTGGCAGACACGGTTGACGCCGAAACCGTTGAAGCCATCCTCGAAGAGGCGGGCAAGGTCACCGCCAAATCCATCGCGCCGTTGAGCCGTGGCGGCGATGAGCAAGGCTGCCGCTGGGCGGACGGTACCGTCAGCACTCCGGACGGTTTCCCGCAGGCTTACGCGACCTATGCCGAAGGCGGCTGGGTAGGCGTCGGCGGCGACCCGGTGTATGGCGGCATGGGCATGCCCAAGGCGGTGTCGGCGCAGGTCGAAGAGATGATCAACTCGTCCAGCCTGGCGTTCGGCCTGTACCCGATGTTGACCTCGGGCGCTTGCGTGTCGATCAATACCCACGCCAGCGACGAACTCAAGGCCACCTACCTGCCGAAGATGTACTCCGGCGAGTGGGCCGGTTCCATGTGCCTGACCGAAGCCCATGCCGGTACCGACCTGGGCATGATTCGCACCAAGGCCGAGCCGCAGGCGGACGGGTCCTACAAAGTCAGCGGTACCAAGATTTTCATTACCGGCGGCGAACACGACCTGACCGAAAACATCATCCACCTGGTGCTGGCCAAGCTTCCGGATGCACCGGCCGGGCCCAAGGGCATCTCGCTGTTCCTGGTGCCGAAGTTCATGGTGAACGCCGACGGCAGCCTCGGCGCGCGCAACCCGGTGACCTGCGGCTCGATTGAACACAAGATGGGCATCCAGGCCTCCGCGACCTGCGTGATGAACTTCGACGAAGCCGTGGGCTACCTGGTCGGTGAGCCCAACCGTGGTTTGGCGGCGATGTTTACCATGATGAACTACGAGCGCCTGGGGGTGGGTATTCAGGGCCTGGCATCCGGCGAGCGCTCCTATCAGAACGCGATTGAATATGCCCGCGACCGCCTGCAGAGCCGGTCGCCCCTGGGCGCAAAAGCCAAGGATAAACCGGCCGACCCGATCATCGTGCACCCGGACGTACGCCGCATGCTGCTGACCATGAAGGCGGCGAACGAAGGCGGCCGTGCGTTCTCCACCTACGTGGCGACGCAGTTGGACATTGCCAAATTCAGCGAAGACGCGGCTGCCCGTGAGCGCGCCGACAACCTGGTGGCGCTGCTGACGCCGGTCGCCAAGGCTTTTCTCTCGGACCTGGGCCTGGAAACCACCGTGCTCGGCCAGCAAGTGTTTGGTGGCCACGGCTACATTCGCGAGTGGGGCCAGGAGCAATTGGTGCGTGATGTGCGTATCACGCAGATCTACGAAGGCACCAATGGTATCCAGGCCCTGGATTTGGTGGGGCGCAAGATCGTCGGCAGCGGTGGGGCGTTCTACACCCTGTTCGCCGATGAGATCCGCCAGTTCATCGCCAGTGCCGGCGCGCAACTGGGCGAGTTCACCCGGCCGCTCGGCGCGGCGGTGGACAACCTGGATGAATTGACCGCCTGGGTGCTGGACCGTGCCAAGGGCAATCCGAATGAAATCGGCGCGGCCTCGGTGGAGTACCTGCACGCGTTTGGTTACATGGCGTATGCCTATATGTGGGCACGCATGGCCAAGGCCGCCTGGGGCAAGGAGACCGAGGACGATTTCTATGCCAGCAAGCTGGGCACGGCGCGCTTTTACTTTGCGCGCCTGTTGCCGCGGATTCACTCGTTGAGTGCGTCGGTGAAAGCCGGTAGCGAATCGCTGTTCCTGATGGATGAAGCACTGTTTTAAGGGCGAGGCGTGCGTGTAAGCATTCTCTTACATGACGTGCTGCTAATCGTCCTCTATCGCCAAATTGGATCCACGGATAATCTACTTCACATGGACGTCGCGCAGGAAGCGCAAAGCAACAACACGGACACGTAGGATTCTGCCAGGATGGCGGAGTGAAATGGATGTCAGGGAAACAGTCTGCAAAGCCCCGCTTCGGCGGGGTTTTCTTTTGCCCGCGAAAAAGTCAGGCGCCCGCCTGCGGGGCATTCATCACGTTTTCCAGCAACGTGCGCAGCAACGCCATCGTCGCTTGCTGGCGCTGCACGTCACGGCACACCAGACCGACTTTCAACGCCACCCTGGGTTCGCTCAAGGGTTTCCACAGCAGCGACTGGCTGTTGTGTTCATCCTGGGAACGCCCCGGCAGCACAGTGGCCAACTGAGTATGAGGCAGGCTGTCGAGAATCCCCGCCATGGTATTGAGTTCGGCCTGCACCTGCGGGCGG
Source organism: Pseudomonas orientalis (assembly GCF_001439815.1). Lineage (GTDB taxonomy): Bacteria > Pseudomonadota > Gammaproteobacteria > Pseudomonadales > Pseudomonadaceae > Aquipseudomonas > Aquipseudomonas orientalis. The sequence goes on from NZ_JYLM01000004.1 coordinate 464,642, forward strand.
CGGCCCAGGTTCGCCAACTGACCCTGCCAGATCTGCCGTATCTGGAATTCTTCCCCCAGCAGCAACATCGGCAACTCGGCTGCCTGTTTCAGCGAGACCTTCTTGAATTCCCGCAACGGATGTTGCTCAGGGATGACCACCTTCAACTCATCCTCATACAACAACACCCCATGCAGCCCCGGCTGGCGCGGTGGCAGGTAGCTGATGCCGATGTCCAGCGAGCCATTGAGCAGCCGCCGCTCGATCTCAAGCCCGGTCAGCTCGTAGATCTGCACGACCAGATGCGGTTGGGCCTTGCGCACCCGCTCCAGCATCTGCGGCACCAGGCTGGTGTGCACGGTTTGCAGCACGCCGATAGCCAGGGTGCGCATCGCCTGGCCCTTGAAGTTACGCAACGCCTCCACGGCTTGCTGCATGCCGTCGATCAGGGGCAGGGCATGGTTGTACAGCGTGTGGGCGGCCAGTGTGGGGAGCAGGCGCTTGCTGCTGCGTTCGAACAGGCTCACGTCGAGGTTCTGCTCCAGTTGGCGAACCTGCTGCGACAGGGCCGGCTGGGAGATCGACAGACGCTCCGCGGCACGGCCTACATGGCCTTCCTCATACACCGCGACGAAATAACGCAGTTGCTTGAAATCCATAAGGTTTGCTTATCGAAAAAGCTGGAAAATCGAAATGGCCGTCGGCCCCCGAGACGCCTAGTCTAGCGCCTATTCGCAGGGCTTACAGGGCCGAATCGGGCAATGAATAACGTTTTGGGTAATGGCGTTTACATAGGCAAGGCAAAACACTTCTGCGCACTGTCAGTACCCGGTACCTATCCAGGTGCGGTTGCTATCGGGGGCGAACTGTGAACCTGTTCCGGCGGCCCGCGCCGAGCCTTGACGACCTGGTACTTCATGCTCCGCCTCATGATTTTTCCAACCATTGCCTGATGCCTACCGTCGCGCGTCCATCCGAGGTGTTCGTCCAGGGTCAAGGCGCCTGGCTCTCGGACACTGACGACCGTGCCTACCTGGATTTCAGCCAGGGCGGCGGCGCCAACAGCCTCGGCCACAGCCCGCAAGCGGTGCGCGACGCCATCGCCGCACAGATGCAAACCGTGATCAACCCTGGCATGGGCTTGCACAGCCGGGCGCAGCTCGACCTGGTTGAGCGCCTGTGCCATCACACCGGCAGCGATCAGGCCTATCTGCTCAATAGCGGCGGCGAGGCTTGTGAAGCCGCGATCAGACTGGCGCGCAAATGGGGCCAACTGCATCGCGGCGGCGCTTATCACATCATCACCGCGGGCAACGGCTGCCATGGCCATGGTTTCGCAGCGATGTCGGCATCGGCCGTTGCCCGCGAAAACCGTTTCGAACCGCAATTGCCGGGTTTCAGTCATGTGCCCTTCAACGATCTGCCGGCGCTGCATGCCGCCGTCGATGCACACACCGTCGCCATCATGCTGGAGCCGATCCAAAGCGCCGCCGGTGTTATTCCCGCGACCGAACATTATCTAAAGGGCGTCGAACGTCTGTGCCGTGAGCTGGGGATTTTGCTGATTCTTGACGAAGTGCAAACCGGGATCGGCCGCTGCGGCAGTCTGCTCGCCGAGCAGCAATACGGCGTTCGCGCCGATATTATTACTATCGGCAAAGGCCTGGGCGGTGGCGTGCCCTTGGCGGCGTTGCTGGCACGCGGCACAGCCTGCTGCTTCGAAACGGGCGAGCTGGACGGTACCCATCACGGCAATGCGCTGATGGCCGCAGCGGGGATCGCGGTGCTCGATGCCGTCTTGACCGACGGCTTTCTCGAGCACGTACGCGAATCCGGCCTCTATCTGGCAGAAGGCCTCGCCCGCCTGGCCTACCGTTATGAGCATGGGCAACTGCGCGGCAACGGACTGATATGGGGCCTGACGCTGTCGGACGACTCCGCGTCTGCCGTGGTAAAGGCCGCGCTGCACGAAGGCCTGATCCTCACCGCTGCGCAGCCGGATTGTTTGCGTTTCACGCCGGCCTTGAACGTCAGCAAAAACCACATTGATGAAATGCTCCTGCGCCTGGCCCGTGCCTTCTCTCGGGTACGCACCGCGCAACTGCAATGCCGCAAGGGCATTGCCGTCTGACTCTATTTTCTGAACCGTCTCGCGGAATACGCGGCGCCTCCAGCCTGATTCTTTTGGCTGGGGGCGTTTTTTTATCTGGCCATTAAAGGATGGCCCACTGCCAGAAACCACTGAACCCTCACGAAGCGCCAATGTCGATTAGCTACACGGCTCACACGAGCCGATTTTCTGGAGCTGACCCATGGACATCATTCGTATCATCATCGCCATTCTGCTGCCGCCACTGGGTGTGTTCCTGCAAGTAGGATTCGGCGGCGCATTCTGGCTGAACATTCTGCTGACCCTGTGCGGTTACTTCCCCGGCATCATTCACGCCGTGTACATCATCGCCAAGCGCTGAGGCTCTCAGCCTTTTGCGATGAGGCGTGAATTGCGCTCATTGCGAAACGCCAGTTGTTCAATGGTCTGGGTGGCATGTTCGGCTTCTTCCCGCGCCTGCAGGATGATGCCGTGCTGCTCGGACTTGCTGCACACGGGGTCGGCGTTGCTCGCATCCCCGGTGAGCATGAAGGCCTGGCAACGGCAGCCGCCGAAATCCTTTTCCTTCTCATCGCATGAACGGCACGGCTCGGGCATCCAGTCGTAGCCGCGAAAGCGGTTGAAGCCGAACGAGTCGTACCAGATGTGCTGCATGCTGTGGTCGCGCACATTGGGAAACTGCACCGGCATCTGTCGGGCGCCATGACAGGGCAGGGCAGTACCGTCCGGTGTGACTGTCAGGAAAATACTGCCCCAGCCATTCATGCAGGCTTTCGGGCGTTCTTCGTAGTAATCCGGCGTGACGAAAATCAACTTGCACGGGTGGCCTTCGGCTTCGAGCCTGGCGCGGTATTCGTTGGTAATGCGTTCGGCGCGTACCAGTTGTTCCCGGGTCGGCAATAACCCCACACGATTGAGTTGCGCCCAGCCGTAGAACTGGCAGGTGGCAAGCTCGACGAAGTCCGCCTCAAGCGCAATGCACAGCTCGATAATGCGGTCGATCTTGTCGATGTTATGCCGGTGGGTGACGAAGTTCAGCACCATCGGATAACCGTGGGCTTTCACCGCGCGGGCCATTTCCAGCTTTTGCGCGAAGGCTTTTTTCGAGCCGGCCAGCAGGTTGTTGACCTGTTCGTCGCTGGCCTGGAAGCTGATCTGGATATGGTCCAGGCCGGCCTTTTTGAAGTCGCTGATCTTCTGTTCGGTCAGGCCGATGCCGGAGGTGATCAGGTTGGTGTAGAACCCCAGCTTGCGTGCCTCGCCGATCAACTCAGCCAGATCCTGGCGCACCAGCGGTTCACCGCCGGAAAACCCCAGCTGCGCGGCGCCCATCTCGCGGGCCTCGCGAAATACCTTGATCCACTGCTCGGTGCTCAGTTCCTTGCCCTGCTCGGCAAAATCCAGCGGGTTGGAGCAATACGGGCACTGCAGCGGGCAGCGGTAGGTCAGCTCGGCGAGCAGCCACAGCGGCAGGCCGATAGCGGGTTTTTCAGGCAAGGGTAATCCAGTGCTCGGCACGGGCGACCTCCATGAATTGCTCGATGTCAGCACCGAGTTCCGGCACGCCGGGGAATTGCCTGTCCAGCTCGGCGATGATGGCGGCCACGTCGCGCTCGCCGTCGATCAAACCACCGATCAGCGCGGCGCTGTCGTTGAGCTTGATCATGCCTTCCGGATAGAGCAACACATGGCCTTGCTGCGCGGGCTCGTACTGATAGCGGTAACCCGGGCGCCACGTGGGTTTTTTGCTGCGATCAAAACTCATAGGGTGATCCCTTTATGCCAGACCCGCTCTGCGGTCACGCTGTGGTACGGCGGGCGGTTCAGTTCGTAGGCCATGCTCATGGCGTCGAGCATGCTCCACAGGATGTCCAGTTTGAACTGGAGAATTTCCAGCATGCGCTCCTGGCCTTCACGGGTGGTGTAGTGCTGCAGCGTGATCGCCAACCCGTGTTCCACATCGCGACGGGCCTGGCCCAGTCGGGTGCGGAAGTATTCGTAGCCGGCCGGGTCGATCCACGGGTAGTGCTGCGGCCAGCTGTCGAGGCGCGACTGGTGGATCTGCGGCGCGAACAGTTCGGTCAACGAACTGCTGGCAGCCTCTTGCCAACTGGCGCGGCGGGCGAAGTTGACGTAGGCGTCCACCGCAAAGCGCACGCCGGGCAGCACCAGTTCCTGGGAGCGCAGCTGGTCGGGGTCGAGGCCGACGGCCTGGCCCAGGCGCAGCCAGGCTTCGATGCCGCCGTCTTCTCCGGGCGCGCCATCGTGGTCGAGCAGGCGCTGGATCCATTCGCGACGAATCTCCCGGTCCGGGCAGTTGGCCAGGATCGCAGCGTCCTTCAGGGGAATGTTCACCTGATAGTAGAAGCGGTTGGCGACCCAGCCCTGGATCTGCTCGCGGGTGGCGCGGCCTTCGTACATCGCCACGTGGTACGGGTGGTGGATGTGGTAGAAGGCGCCTTTGGCACGCAGGGCCTGTTCGAATGCTTCGGGGGTCATCGGTGTATCAGTCATCTGGGGGCTCCTACAACTCAATGCTCATGCCGTCGTAGGCTACTTCGACATTACGCCGCACCAACTCGGCTCGCTCGGGGGAGTCTTCATCGAGGATCGGGTTGGTGTTGTTGATGTGGATAAGGACTTTGCGCTGCTTCGGCAATTGTTCCAGCACTTCGAGCATGCCGCCGGGACCATTCTGCGCCAGGTGGCCCATTTCGCGGCCGGTGCGGGTGCCGACGCCACGGCGCTGCATTTCGTCGTCGTCCCACATCGTGCCGTCCACCAGCAGGCAGTCGCTGCCGGCCATGATCTCCAGCAGCGGCGCGTCGACCTTGCCCAGGCCCGGGGCGTAGAACAGTTTGCCGCCGGTGCGCAGGTCTTCGACGATCAGGCCGATGTTGTCGCCCGGGTGCGGGTCGAAGCGATGCGGCGAATAAGGCGGCGCTGCGCTGCGCAGCGGCAGTGGGGTGAAGCGCAGGTTGGGGCAGGCGGGGATGGTGAAGCTGGCGTCCAGCTCGATGCGGTTCCAGGCCAGGCCGCCGTTCCAGTGGGTGAGCATGGTGAACAGCGGGAAACCGGTGCTCAGGTCTTCATGGACCATATCGGTGCACCACACCTGGTGCGGGCAACCCTCGCGCAGGCTCAGCAGGCCGGTGGTGTGGTCGATCTGGCTGTCCATCAGGATGATCGCGCCGATGCCGGTGTCACGCAGGGCGCGGCCCGGTTGCATCGGCGCAAAGCCCTGCAATTGCGCGCGGATATCCGGCGATGCATTGCACAGCACCCAGTTCACACCATCGTCGGAAATCGCGATGGACGACTGGGTGCGCGCCTGGGCCCGCAGGCTGCCATCACGAAAACCTGCGCAGTTCACGCAGTTGCAGTTCCACTGCGGGAAGCCACCGCCGGCGGCGGAACCTAGAATCTGGACAAACATGATCGCTCCATCAGCAAAGCTCAAAACAAAAACGCCCCGGGCGAACCGAGGCGTTGTAGTACCCAGCGAATTAGCGGCTGGCGAAGTACATGGTGACTTCGAAACCGATGCGCAGATCAGTGTAAGCAGGTTTGGACCAGGTCATATTCATACTCCTATCAAGGGACGGGATGTTCACTACCAAGTAGTACATATAGTCCACCTCCCATGGGAGATGTTCAGATATTGCGTGTGAATATTACGCAATTCTTTTCGAGTTAGCGCTGTCTTGAAAGAAAAAGCCTGTTGCAGGGTTGGCAATGATCACTCCGCCAGCTGCCAGGCCATTCGGCTGAACGGCCCGTTAGCGAGGCAATGCCAGCCACCTGTGGCGTCGTTCAGCTGTTGGGCGGCATGCCGCATATCGTCGCGTGAGCAGGTTTGTATCAAATCTTGTAATTGCCCCAGGTAGTCCGATGGGTGACCCGCCAAGTGCGCGTGCCACAGCAGATCGGCGGCTTGGGCCATGGGCAATGACTGGGCAGCGAATTGCTGCGCCAGCGCCTCGTTACCCATGTCAACGCTGCGTTCGATCAATGATGGCAGTTGGTTCAGAAAGGTCTGCACCTGTTCGAGGATTTCTTCCAGGGAAGCGCTGGGGGACTGCACGCCGAACAGCAGGCCGGTTTGCCCATTGATCTGTCGGATACCGCTCAAAACGGCGTAGCCCAGTTGTAGTTCAACGCGCAGGCGCTGGTAGAACGGCCCTTGAAGCAGGTGACCGAGCAAGCGCCAGGCGGCTTCATCGCGCAGGGCCTGGGTGGGTGTTGGGCAGAACAACAGCAGCGCCGCTTCGCTGGATTCGGTGTTTATCTCGTGCCAGAGGCGCTGGCCTTGGAGATGTTGAGGCAGGTACTGGAACTGTGCAGGCTGCCCGGGCAAACGTGCCGCAGCGGTCTTGATGGCCGCTTCACAAGCTGGCGGTAAGCCTGCGCCCAGTCCGTGCCAGCGCGCGGTGGCCCATGAGGTTGGGACTGCTTGGGGCGTCGGCTGAACACCGGCACAGCAGTTGGGCAATGCCTTGAGCAATTCGCGGATGGCGATCACCGGCGTCGAGGGCGGTGGCGGCAGCTGTTCATCGGCAGTGGTCAAGCAGTGCGTCAGCGCTTCGAGCACGGCGGGCATGGGCTCGTGGACACCGAGTATTTTTACCTGCCAGTCATTGGCGATGGTGTCGAAACACAACTCGACGCCCGCCTGTGCTGCACTCTCGCGCAACGGCTGCAAGGTGTTTTCCAGACCAGCAGGCACCGCAGAGTCGAATCGCCAGCGCAGGTACAGCGCGCCTTCGTCAGTGTCGTCCGCCAATGCCTGGCTGAAGGTCAGCGCCGACAGGTCTCGTCGCCCCCGCGAGCGATCCTGGGCGAAGGTGCGCAAGCCACGGTGGGCGCTGGTCTGGCCGCGAATCAAGCCGGCCCGTTCTTCCCTGACCGGCGGGCGCAGGAACGGATTATTCGGTGGAAGCTGCCAGCCGTGCGTGGCGGGCGGCAAATGCAGTGCGCCGAGCATGGCCTTGAGGGCTGCGAGGCCTTGGTCCGATAAATCTTCCGTGCCGTCGCGTGCCAGCGCCAGGGCGCCCTGGACCTGCTGTTGGCGCGCCTTGAGCAAGGCGAATTCTTCGCGTAACGGCGTCCAGTCGCTGTGTGCGAAAAAACTCAGCCAGTCGTACAACCGCGCCTCGATCTGTGTCGTCGAATCACTTTGGCTGTCGAGGGTAAAATCGATATCCAGCACGGCCTGTCCGGCAAAGTGATACGGCACCGAAGCGTGCACTGCCGTCGCCAGGCGTCGATCTTTGAGGTCTGCGAGCAAGCCGCCCGGCGCCGAACTGTTGAGCCAGGTACAGAGAAACGCCAGCGCTTCGCGCGGCGCATCACAGGTGATGACCTGGTGCAGATGATGATCGGCAACGTGCTGATAGCTCCGCGCTTGCCCGGCCATCAGCGCCGGTGGCGCGGCCTGGGGATGCCGCGGGCCAGGGGGCAGCTGCGCACTGAATCGCTGCGCCAGCGCTTCCAGGTCTTCCCGGGATTGCGGGCCGGCCAGGCTCAACGTCATCTGCCCGCTCTGATAGAAGCGTTGATGAAATTCGCGCAACGCCTGCTGAAAGGCCTCGCGTTCCACTGGCAGGCTGTCGCGGTTGCCCGCATGAAATCCGCGCAATGGATGATCAGCGGCCAGGCCCTCCAGCAAAGCCACCTGTTGCTGCGCCTTGGCATCCTCAGACCAGGCCACGAACTCGGCGTGCAGCACTTCGCGTTCGCGCAGTTGGTCGTCAATGGCCAGGCGAGGGTGCGTCAGCATGTCGGCCAAGCGCACCAGCCCCTCGTCGAAGGTCGACACCGGCAGCTCGAAAAAGAACTCGGTGACGCGCTCGCGGGTGCTGGCATTCACGTGCCCGCCATGGCGCTGCACATAGGCCATCAACCCTTCGCCTGCGGGAAAACGCTCGGTTCCCAGAAACAACAGGTGCTCCAGAAAGTGCGCCAGCCCCGGCCACGCCAAAGGCGCGTCATGACTGCCCGCCGCCACGCGTAAAACAGCGGCGCAGCGCTTCAAGCGCGGCGCATGGTGCAGGCAAAGGTTCAGGCCGTTGGCCAGAGTCAGGTGCAGAGGGTGAGGGTGAATCGGCGCAGGCATGGGCACTTCCGAAGCGGGGCAAGGGCCTATGCTAGCAAACCCGGTGGGTCAGGGCTTGTGCAGTGCGCCGTAAAGCTCGGGACGACGGTCCTGCAAGTAATGATTGGCGGCGCGGGCGTCGAGGATCGCTTGCCGCTCCAGCGTGCCGACGATCAACGTCTCATCCAGGCCCGCCTGGGCGATGCGCTGACCGTCGGGCGCGGCAATGCTGCTTTGGCCGCAGTAGTGAATATCGCCTTCGTGTCCGCAGTAGTTGGCATAGGCCACGAAGCATTGGTTCTCGAACGCCCGTGCCCGCACGGTGACGTCGGCGACAAAATCGAACGGCACCATATTGGCGGTGGGCACCAGGATCAGCTCGGCACCGGCCAGCGCCAGGCGGCGCGTGTTTTCCGGGAACTCCAGGTCATAGCAAATCAGCAAACCCAGCTTCCAGCCGTTCAACTCCACCAGCGGGAAGTCGTCATCACCGGCGCTGAACATCGAATGGTCCAGATCGCCAAACAGATGGGTCTTGCGATAGTTGCACAGGCGTGTGCCATGGGCGTCGATCAACTGCACGGCGTTGTAGACCTGGCCATCCTCGGCCCGCTCCGGATAGCCGTACACAATCGCCAGCCCGGCACTTTGCGCGATGTCGGCAATGGTTTGGGCCGACTCCCCATCCTTCGCCTCGGCCAGCGCGCCTGCCGCCTCGGCGCCAATGTTGTAGCCCGTCAGGAACATCTCCGGCAACACGAGCACATCGGCTCCCGCCGCTTCATGGGCCAGTTGTCGCAGGCGCTTGAGATTACCGGCGACATCCAGCGGCAGTGGCGGGCATTGGTACAGGGCGACACGCATGTCAGGCTCCTTATTCGGGCAGGGCGATGGGCCCTATCTCGTCAAACACATCGCCGGGCCCCGGGTTTTCCGGATGAGTGCTGCCGCCGAAGTGGTTCATGATGCCCCACACCGCGTTCAGCGAGGTCTGCACCGCGCCTTCCACCCACGCCGGGGTCCAGGAAACGTCGTCGCCAGCGATAAAAATCCCACGTTGCTCGGCAGGCATGTCCTTCTGCATGAAGTGCGCATACATGCGCTGGTTATACCGATAGTGGCCGGGCAATGCACCTTTGAAGGCCCCGAGGAAGTGCGGGTCGGCTTCCCAGGACACCGTGATCGGGTCGCCGATGATGCGCGCCTTGATGTCGACCTTCGGATAGATCTTGGCCAGCGCGTCGAGTGCCAGCTTGACCCGCTTATCGATGGGCTGGGGCAGCATTTTCAGCGCGTCGCTCATCCACGAGTAGGACAGGCAGATCACGCCCGGCTTGTCGTCGCCGTTGTCGAACAGATAGGTGCCACGGGTCAGGCGGTCGGTGAGCGTCATGCTCATCAGGTCTCGGCCGGTTTGCGGGTCTTTGTCTTTCCAGAACGGGCGGTCGACCATGACGAAGGTTTTCGATGACTGCATGTAACGCGTGCGGTCCAGGGCCATCCACATTTTTTGCGAGAACAGGGTTTCGTCGCATTCGATCTGGGTGGTCAGCAGCCAGCTCTGGCAGGTGGTCAACACGGCGGCGTACTCGCGGGTGTCACCGTAGGTGTCGGTGACGGCGAAACGACCGTCGGCAGCGTGGGCGATGCGCTTCACCCCTGCCCGTGGCGCGCCTCTGTGCAATGAGCTGAGGCTGGTGCCGGCGGGCCAGTGGGCACAGCGCTCCGGTACGTGACGCCAAATGCCCATGGGCACTTGGGCCACGCCGCCAACCACCAAGTGTTGGTGGTCGTCACAATTGGTCATCACCACGCGGAAGATTTCCAGCATGGAGTTGGGGAAGTCCGAGTCCCAGCCGCCGGTGCCGAAACCTACCTGGCCAAAGACTTCGCGATGATGGAACGACAACTTTGCGAAGGCTTTTGAGGTGGCGACGAAGTCGTAGAAGGTGCGGTCGTCCCACAGCGGCACCAGCTTATTCCACAGCGCCTTGAGCCGCGCCACGTCGCGGTCGCGGATCGCTTGCTGGATATCGCTGAACTGTGACCCTGCTTCCAGGGCATCGGCCCAGGCATCGGCCACTTCCTGGAACAGCGCAGGCAAGTCGGACAGTTTTTGCGCGTAGTGGGTCTGGCCTTCCAGATCGATAACGGTGCTGCCGGATGCCGGCGTCAGCGGGTTGGGGAAGGGTTTGGTGTCCAGGCCCAGTTTGTCCACATAGTGATAGAAAGCGGTGGACGACACTGGAAAACGCATCCCACCCAGCTCGGCGATAATGCCTTCGGCGCCTTCAAACGCCTGGGAGCGCAGGCGACCGCCCATCTTCGAGGCTTCGTACACCACCGGCTTCAAGCCCAGCTTCATCAGTTCGTAGGCCGCCACCAGCCCCGCAATGCCGGCGCCCACGATCGCCACTTCGGCGCCGTGGTGGGCGGCAGGAATACTGCCCAGGCCGGCGGGATGCTCGATCCAGTCATCAAAGGCAAACGGGAAATCCGGGCCGAAGATGGTGATGGGTTTCTTACCGTCGGTGGGGTGGCGATGGGGCTTGGCGATGCTGCTGGACGGAATGCTCATGGCGGACCTTACTGACGACTCGGCGGGACAGTGCCCGTTGAGTATAGGAAAAGATGGCAGCCAGTTTAGGGAGCGTTGCGCTCGTTAATAAGACGCAATGTGTCGTCGGATTGCACTCATTTTAGTCATTGTGACGAGATGTTCGGTCAGACAGGCTGCCCGCGGTCCAGTTTGTTACTGAGAATGATCGAAGTCGTGGTTTTCTCAACACCGTCGACACTGCCGATCTGATCGAGCAATTGATCCAGCTGCTCCGGCGACTCCGTGCGCAGCCACGCCACATAATCAAACTCGCCGCTCACCGCGCACAACTGCTGCACCTGGGCCATTGCACTCAACCTGCGCAGCACTTCCTTGCCCGAGCGCGGCTGCACGGTAATCCCCACATACGCCTGCAGACCGCCATCCGCCAGGCGCTGGCCCAGGCGCACGCCATAACCGGTGATGACCTGGGTTTTCTCCAGGCGTGCCAGGCGCGACGTCACCGTGGTGCGCGCAATGCCGAGCTGCCGGGCAAGCATGGCCACGCTTTCGCGGGCGTTGAGCTGCAGGGCTGCGATCAGCTGGCGGTCGATTTCGTCCAGGACGGGCAAGGGCAGAGCTCCAGTGCGGGGGTAGTGGGCCTGCATGTTACAGGCTTGATCCGGGTTACAGAACTGCTGTGCCAGGCACACGAAAGCCGCGCAATGCGCGGCTTTATTTGGGCGTCTTATCCACTTTGAACTATCACAAGCCCCATCCCCCTAAAGCTTTGTAGATAGCCCTTGGCCCAGGCTGATCCTGGGTTCTCCACTTACACGCATAGGTTTGGTGAGTTATGAAAAGTGAACAAGTCGAAGGCGTTACAGAGAAGCTTGCTGGAAAGGCACAGAGCGCCGTAGGGAAATTGTTTGGTGATTCGAAACTGGAAGCTGAAGGTGTTGGACGCCAAGCTGCCGGACAGTTGACTCAAACCTATGGTGACGCGTTGGACAGCGTATCGACTTTCGTAAAGGAAAAACCCGTTGCTGCCATCGCGATTGGTGCGGTGGCCCTGTTGGTGCTGGACCGTCTGCTGCGCCGTTGAGGTGAGGGGAAACCTTCAAAATTCAACCGTGTGGGCGGTTTGTGGACGGAAGATATTTTCTGGCGATTTTCAGTCAGGTTTCGTCTATTGCAGAAACGACAAAGGCCACGTAATACGTGGCCTTGAAGTTGGTGGGCCCACACGGACTTGAACCGTGGACCAAAGGATTATGAGTCCTCTGCTCTGACCAACTGAGCTATAGGCCCTTGTAACTGGACGCGGATTATAACGACGGTTTCCTCGCTGTGCCATCCGTAAAATCCCCCATCCGTGTACGAAGGAAGGTTTCGGCAAAAAGCTGCGGTGGCAGGGGCAGGCTGACGATGTAGCCTTGCATCTGTTCACAGCCTTCTGCGGCGAGGAATGCTTGCTGTGCGGGATTCTCCACGCCTTCGGCGATGATGGTGAATTGCATGCTGTGGCCGAGGGCGATGATGGCGCGCACGATGGCGGCGTCGTGGGGGTCGTCGGGCAGGCCGCGGACGAAGGACTGGTCGATCTTGAGGAAGTCCAGCGGCAGGCGCTTGAGGTAGCTGAGGGACGAATAGCCTGTACCGAAATCATCGATTGCCAGTTGCACGCCCAATTTCTTGAGCTGGTGCAGCACCGTCAGTGCTTCTTCCGCCTGGCTCATGATGAAGTTTTCGGTGATTTCCAGTTGCAGGCAGCCGGGTTCCAGGCGGTAATCGCGCAGCAGTTGTTCGATGCGCGACAGCAGGTTGGGGTGGCGCAGCTGCGCGCCGGCGAGGTTGACGGACAATGGGCCGAAGTCCTCGTAAGCGTCTCGCCAGGCGTGCAATTGTCGACAGGCCTGTTCCAGCACCCAATCGCCGATTTGCAGGATCGTGCCGTTCTCTTCGGCCAGGGCGATGAAGTGTTCGGGCGGTACGTCGCCGAAGGTCGGGTGGTGCCAGCGAATCAAGGCTTCGGCGCCGATCAGTTCGTGGGTGATCAGGCTGCGTTTGGGTTGGTAATACAGGCTCATTTCTCCACGTTCGATGGCGCGGCGCAGCTCATGCTCCAGCGCGACGCGTTCGTTGGCCTGGGTGGTCAGGTCGCAGGTGTAGCTTTCAACCCGGTTGCGGCCCTTGGCTTTGGAGCGGTACATCGCGGCGTCGGCGTTTTTGACCAGGGTGGCAACGTCGGTGCCGTCCTGCGGGTACAGGCTGGTGCCGATACTTGCGCTGATAAAGAACTCGTGCTCGCCGGCCTGGAAGGGCGGTGTGAAGCAATCGAGCAGTTTGTTCGCCAGGTATTGCGCGTCGCTGGCCTGTTGCAGGCCGGGCAGCAGGATGATGAATTCATCGCCGCCCAGGCGGGCGACGGTGTCGATATCGCGCAGTTGGTCCTTGAGGCGTACGGCGATGTCTTTGAGCAGCAGGTCACCGACCGGGTGGCCGAGGCTGTCGTTGATGTGTTTGAAGCGGTCCAGGTCGAGGAACAACACGGCGCCTTGGTTCCCGCTGTCCTGCTGACCATTGAGGGCCGCTTGCAGTCGACTTTCAAACAGCGTGCGGTTGGGCAGGCCGGTCAACGGGTCGTGATGGGCCTGATAGTCAAGGCGCGCCTGGGCGAGCTTGAGGCTGGAGATATCGGCAAATACTGCAACGAAGTGCGTGACCACCTCTTCGCGATTGCGCACGGCGCTGATGGTGAGCCAGCTTGGGTAGAGCTCACCGTTCTTGCGGCGGTTGGAAATTTCGCCCTGCCAGTGTCCCAGGGTCGTCAACTGATGCCACATCGCGGCATAGAAAGCGCTGTCGTGCAGGCCGGAGGCGAGCAGGCGCGGGGTCTGGCCAAGCGCTTCTGCCTCGCTGTAGCCGGTGATTTCGCTGAACGCGCGATTGACGGCACTGATGTTCTGCCGCGTGTCGGTGATCAATACGCCTTCGGCGGTGCTCTCGAACACGGTGGCAGCCTGTTGCAGTTTTTCCTGCATTTGCTGGCGCTCGGTGATGTCGCGGGCGATGGTCAGCATGCAGTCCTCTTCGCCGATGGGCAGCTGGCGGCTGGACAGTTCGCAGAGGCGAATCCGGCCATCGACGTGGCGGATATGGCAGATGAAGTCGCGGACAAAACCGTCGCGCTGCAGCAATTCCAGCATGTGCTTGCGTTCGTTGAGGTCGACCCATATGGCAAGGTCCAAGGCCGACTGATCGAGCGACATAGCGCTGGTGTAGCCGGTCAGATGGCTGAAGCCTTCGTTCACTTCTATCAGCAGGCCATCACTTTGACGGCTCAGCAGCAAGCCGTCCGGTGAGGCATGAAACGCCTTGGCAAACTTCTGCTCGGACAGCAGCAGTGCCTCTTCCGTCCGCTTGGCTTCGCTGATGTCGATCATCAAGCCGCGCAGCACCGGTTCCGGGCCGTATTTGATCAGGCTGACAATGTCGCGGACCCACAGGCAGCGGCCATCGGCGGTGATCACGCGATAGTCGATGCTGTGATCACGGTTGGCGCGGGTTTCACGGTAACAATAGGTTTCGGCGCGCATCAGGTCGGCGGGGTGAATGATGTTGCGCCAGAAGCCGGGGATCAGCCAGTGGGCGCGGGGGTAGCCAAGCAATTGCTCGGCATGGGGCGACACGTAGCTGTAGGTGAAGTCGCTGACGTTGGCTTCCCAGGCGATGGCGGACAGACTCTCCACCAGGCCGCGATAGTGGTACTCGCTGCTGCGCAGTTTTTGCTCAAGCGCCACTCGGCGGGAAATTTCCGAACTGAGCCGGCGATTGATTCGAATCACGATGACCAGCACGGTGCTCAGCAGCAACACCGCAGGTAGCCCGTACAACAACAAATCCGCCCAGAACGTGCGGTGATCGCTGAAGCTGCCCACCCAATGCTGCTGGATCGCATCGGTTTCGGCTGGGCTGAGATCGGCGAGCACCTTGTCCAGGATACCCACCAGTATTTTCTCGTCCTGGGGTACGCCCATTGCCAGCTGATAACGGTAGGGCGTTTCGCCGCTGACGTACAAACCATCGAGTTTCAGCTGGCGCAGGCTCCAGACGCTGGACGCCAGGTCGCTGACTACCGCATCGACTTCATCGGTGGCCAGGGCCTGCAGCATGGAGCTGGCGTTAGGCATCGCGACGAGGTTGAGGTCCGGGTGGTGGGTGCGCAGTAATTCATGGGGCGCATAGTTTTCCACCACGGCGATTTTCAGGCCGTACAAATCCTTGAGGTTGCGTGGTTTCGCGCCACCTTCATGGGCCAGTATCACGATGGGGAAGTCGAGATAGGGGCGCGTGAAGGCCAGGAAGCTCTGGCGTTCAGGGGTAGACATGATGCCGGGCAGCAGGTCGAGCTGATTGTTGCGCGCTTGTTCGAGCACGGCAGTCCAGTTCACCGGCTCGATCAGCTTGACCCTGACGCCCAGGCGATCCTGTATCAGGCGCACATAATCGGCGGCCAGGCCCTGATATCGGCCATTTTCATCGCGGTATTCAAAGGGCGGCCAGGACGCATCCACGCCAAGGCGCAGCTCCTGATGGTCCGTCAGCCAGCTACGCTCATCATCAGTGAGAGTCAACGCGCCAGCCGTTGCGGTCCAGGTCAGCAGCGACAGCAGTATCACGGTCGGCAATCTGGGCATAACGGTCTCGTTATGGCACGGGGAATGTCTCGAGTGTAGACGGGCATTGCGTGGGCGGGGTGTTGCGGGGCAGTTAATCTGCGCAAAGAAATGACTGGAAAGCAAAACCCCCGGCCTGGGCCGGGGGTTCTGGTATCACTCGTCGAGGAAGGAGCGCAGATGCTCGCTTCGCGTCGGGTGGCGCAACTTGCGCAGCGCCTTGGCTTCGATCTGACGGATCCGCTCACGGGTCACGTCAAACTGTTTACCGACTTCCTCGAGGGTGTGGTCGGTATTCATGTCGATGCCGAAACGCATGCGCAGTACCTTGGCTTCACGGGCAGTGAGGCCGGAGAGTACGTCGCGAGTCGCTTCCTTGAGGCTCTCAACAGTGGCGACATCGATGGGCGACTGCATGGTCGAGTCTTCGATGAAGTCACCCAGATGGGAGTCTTCGTCATCACCAATCGGCGTTTCCATGGAGATCGGCTCTTTAGCGATCTTCAATACCTTGCGGATTTTATCCTCAGGCATTTCCATGCGTTCGCCCAGCTCTTCCGGGGTCGGTTCGCGACCCATTTCCTGCAACATCTGCCGGGAAATACGGTTGAGCTTGTTGATGGTCTCGATCATGTGCACCGGAATACGGATGGTGCGGGCCTGGTCGGCGATCGAGCGAGTGATCGCCTGACGGATCCACCAGGTGGCATAAGTCGAGAACTTGTAGCCGCGACGGTATTCGAACTTGTCCACAGCCTTCATCAGGCCGATGTTGCCTTCCTGGATCAGGTCGAGGAACTGCAGGCCACGGTTGGTGTACTTCTTGGCGATCGAGATCACCAGACGCAAGTTGGCTTCAACCATCTCTTTCTTCGCGCGGCGGGCCTTGGCCTCACCGATCGACATGCGACGGTTGATGTCCTTGATCTCGGCGATCGTCAGGCCTGTTTCAGCCTCCAGTGCGCTCAGTTTCTGCTGGCAACGGATGATGTCCGGCTGCAGGCGACCAATGGCTTCGGCGTATTTCGCCTTGCCCTTGGCCAGGGCGTCACTCCAGGTTTCGTCAACTTCGTTGCCCGGGAACTGGCGCAGGAAGTCGGTACGCGGCATGCGCGCATCACGGACACAGAGCTGCATGATCGCACGCTCTTGTGCACGCAGACGCTCAAGGGCGCTACGAACCCGTTCAACCAGGCCTTCGAATTGCTTGGGCACCAGCTTGATCGGCATGAACAGCTCGGCCAGGGCCAACAGCTCGGCAATCGCCTGCTTGTTGCCACGACCATGCTTTTTCAGTGCCTTGCGGGTGATTTCCATTTGATCGGAAACCGCACCGAAACGCTGGGCCGCGATGATCGGGTCTGGACCGCTTTCGACTTCATCTTCTTCGTCGCTGCTGGCTTCAGCATCGTCGTCTTCGGTTTCGTCGTCCGCTTTCGGCGCTTTCGGATCAACCGGCGGCGGTATTTCGGCGGCAGGTGGCGCAATGCCGTCGTCCGGGTCGATATAACCGCTCAGGACGTCGGACAGGCGGCCACCTTCGGTGGTGACGCGAGTGTACTCGGAGAGAATGTGGTCAACCGTGCCAGGGAAGTGCGCGATTGCGCCCATCACTTCACGGATGCCCTCTTCGATACGCTTGGCGATTTCGATTTCGCCTTCGCGTGTCAGCAACTCGACGGTGCCCATTTCACGCATATACATGCGCACAGGGTCAGTCGTGCGACCGATGTCGGTCTCCACCGCAGCCAGCGCGGCAGCGGCTTCTTCAGCGGCTGCCTCGTCGGTATCGGCGTCGGCCAACATAAGGGCGTCCGCATCCGGAGCACTCTCGTGTACGGGGATCCCCATGTCATTAATCATGCGGATGATGTCTTCCACCTGCTCAGGATCTGAAATATCCTCAGGCAGGTGGTCGTTGACCTCTGCGTAAGTCAGATACTTCTGCTCACGACCAAGGGTGATCAACTCTTTGATACGAGACTGCTGTTGCGCTTTTCCGGACATAACACCCTATCCACTGAAGGTCTTGGCGGGCAAAAAACAAGCCGAGGATTATACCCGAGCTATGACCTCACACGCCAGCTGAGGTCGGGTTTGATGTGCAAACGTTCTGTTTTAAAAGGTCGCGCATCTGTTTTGCTATCTGAATTTGCTCTTCAGCCGACAATCCCGGCTGTCTTGCTCTCTTTATGAGCTCATCGAGGGTCTGTGTGTGCTGACCCGCGGATAACCTGTTAATGGTGTCTAAAAACTGTTGTTCAAGGTTATCGCCGTCAATTAGCCACTCCTTTTCCGCAAGAGCCTTCAACAGGCGGCCCTGTTCCGTGCCATGCCAACGCGCCATGAGCTGAATTGAGTTTAGCTTAGGATTTTTCTGCACGGCCTCGATCAGGGCGATGAGCACCTGGGCGTAGGTGTTGCTCTCGTTGGCGAAATGATCGGCGCTTTCAACCTTGCCCGCCAATTGCGGGTGGTGAATGAGCGTACGCAAGGCAATCAGCGTCGGCGCTTCCACGGCAACCGGCGTACGCGGGGCGTGGGCCTCGTCGCGGTCGCCGCGTTTGCCATTCTTGCTCCAGGGCTTCTTGTCCCATTTCTTGCCGCCGGCACCGGGCTTTTTCGGCGTCCAGTCCTGCTGGGGCGCATACGCCTCCTGCGGTTGGTGGAAGTCGGAATAGTCCGGCATGGCATCGTAATCCATGCCTGGGTCGTAGGCCGGTGGAGCATCTTGCGGTGCGTTATGCACCAGCTGGCTGACGGCTTCGCCGCTCAAGCCAGTGATTTCCAGCAAGCGCATGCGCATCAGTGATTTCAGGTTGGCGCCCGGGACCTTATCGATCAACGGCGCTGCGAGGGTGGCCATATGGGCCTTGCCTTCAAGCGAGCGCGGGTCGGCCTCTTCGGTCAGTTGCTGGAAGAAATAGTCCGCCAGCGGCTGTGCGTGTTGATTGATGCGGGCGCGGAACGCGTCGGTGCCTTCGGAACGCACCAGGGTGTCCGGGTCTTCGCCTTCGGGCAGGAACAGGAAGCGTGCGCGGCGCCCGTCCTGCAGGCTCGAAAGTGTCGCCTCAAGCGCGCGCCAGGCGGCGTTGCGGCCTGCCTGGTCGCCGTCGAAGCAGAACAGCACGCTGGGCACCACGCGAAACAGGCGCTTCATGTGTTCTTCGCTGGTGGCGGTACCGAGCGTCGCCACCGCATTGCGCAGGCCTTGCTGGGCCAGGGCGATCACGTCCATATAGCCTTCAACCACGATGATTTCGTCGAGGTTGCGGTTGTTCTTGCGCGCCTCAAACAGGCCGTAGAGTTCCTGGCCCTTATGGAAAACCGGGGTTTCCGGCGAGTTCAGGTACTTGGGTTTGTCGTCCCCCAGCACCCGGCCACCGAAGGCGATGATGCGGCCACGGCTGTCGCGGATCGGAAACATCACGCGGTCACGGAAGCGGTCATAGCGCTTGCCGGTCTCGGCGTTTTCCACCAGTAGGCCGGCATCAATCATGGCTTTTTGCTGGAGCGTATCGCTGCTCAGGTGCTTGTACAGATTGTCCCAGCCGGGCGGGGCGAAACCGAGGCCGAAGTCCCGGGCGATTTCACCGGTGAGGCCGCGGCCCTTGAGGTAATCGACGGCGGCTTTGCGCTGCGGATGGCTTTTAAGTGCTTGTCGATAGAAGTCGGCAGCGGCGGTCAGCAGTGGATACAGCGGCGAGTCGGTGGGTTGTCGCGGTTTGTGCGCACGGCCACTTTCTTCGCGGGGGATTTCCATGCCGGCGGCTTTTGCCAGGTCCTCGACGGCCTGGGGGAAATCCAGGTTGTCGTGGTCCATCAGGAAGCCGAGGGCGTTGCCACCGGCACCGCAACCGAAGCAGTAATAGAACTGCTTGTCCGGGCTTACGCTGAACGACGGGGTTTTTTCTTTATGGAACGGGCAGCAGGCGGTGTAGTTCTTGCCGGCTTTTTTCAATTGCACGCGTGAGCTGACGACATCGACGATGTCGGTGCGGTTCAGAAGGTCGTCAATAAAGCTCTGGGGAATCAGCCCGGCCATGGCGTTCTCGTCATCACTGCGTGTAAATGAGGGCCCGTGAAATGTTCAAGCGCACGTGGGGTGCCTGATCATTATCGTCTGCATGGGATGTCAGAGAGTGTATCTGTCGAACATTCGCTGACGTTAGTTTCTATCAGTGTTCGCAGTGTTCGACGAATAAAAGTTGCCCATGAGTCCGGTCTTGACCTGTGGGCGGTCTCGGAAGCTCATCAATGGGCACAGTCGACACAGTATGATCGCCTGCTTGAAGAATTAGGTGTGCTCGTCAGTAGCCTTGTTAGGCTCGTCAGAAGAGACGTGCACCGCTGGCAAAAGAGCCAGTCCTGACGTTTGAAGCGGTGTCTCGGTCGCGTGTGCGGCGTCGACGATGAAGCATCAAGCGATATCCGCAAATGCCAACAGCCCGGCTGAGGGCCGGGCTTGGCAGAAGCTTGCTACGAACGTCTGTGTATTAGTACAGACGAACGGCGCGGCGCTGTTCGCGCTGAACTTTCTTGGCGTGACGCTTAACAGCGGCTGCTGCTTTACGCTTACGCTCAGAAGTTGGCTTCTCATAAAATTCGCGGCTACGAACTTCAGCCAGAACACCGGCTTTTTCGCAGGAGCGCTTGAAACGACGCAGAGCTACGTCGAAGGGTTCGTTCTCTTTTACTTTGACGGCTGGCATCCAGAGCTACCTTCTTTCATTACCGGGATCAACGTTCTCGTCGCAAAAAATTCGCGGCTGAGGTCGTCGGTTTTTAAGGGTTGCGGATGTTAACCCCTCATTGGCAGGAATGCAAAGCCTCTGATCGAAAACCGCTAGTCGGGAGGGGGAGTGGCGACTATTATGCGCGCCTTCGAATTCAGCCTCTACAAGGCGCAAACCCATGCTAGTACTGGGACTTGAAACCTCCTGCGACGAAACCGGTGTCGCACTTTACGACAGTGAACGCGGGCTTTTGGCCGATGCGCTGTTCAGTCAGATCGACCTGCATCGTGCCTATGGCGGCGTGGTGCCGGAGCTTGCCAGCCGTGATCACGTCAAACGTATGCTGCCATTGATCCGCCAGGTGCTGGATGAAGCCGGCTGCGTGGCGACCGAGATCGACGCGATTGCCTACACCGCAGGCCCCGGACTGGTCGGAGCCCTGCTGGTTGGGGCTTCCTGTGCCCAGGCGCTGGCATTTGCCTGGGGCATTCCGGCCCTTGGTGTGCACCATATGGAAGGCCATTTACTGGCTCCGATGCTGGAAAAAACACCGCCGGCGTTCCCGTTCGTCGCTTTGTTGGTTTCGGGGGGGCATACGCAGCTGGTTCAGGTCGACGGCATCGGCCAATACACCTTGTTGGGCGAGTCGCTGGACGACGCCGCCGGCGAAGCGTTCGACAAGACCGCGAAGATGATGGGGCTCAATTACCCCGGTGGTCCGGAAATCGCCCGCCTCGCCGAAAAAGGCGTGGCCGGTCGTTACACATTCCCGCGACCGATGTGTGATCGTCCTGGTTTGATGTTCAGCTTCAGCGGCCTGAAAACCTCCGCGTTGAATACCTGGCAGCAGAGCGTCAGCGCCGGGGACGACGGCGAGCAAGCCCGTTGCGACATCGCGCTGGCGTTCCAGCAGGCTGTGGTAGAGACTTTGACCATCAAGTGCAAGCGCGCGCTGAAGCAGGCTGGCATGAAGCGGCTGGTGATTGCCGGCGGCGTCAGCGCCAACAAGGCCTTGCGCGGCTCGTTGGAGACCATGCTCGGCGAGATGAAGGGCGAGGTGTTCTACGCGCGCCCTGAGTTCTGCACCGACAATGGCGCGATGATCGCCTACGCCGGCTGCCAACGCCTGCAGGCCGGGCAGCATGAAAGCCTGGCGATCAGCGTGCAGGCGCGTTGGCCGATGGAGCAGCTGTCGCCGTTGTAGGGGTTAACGTGGGCCCGGTTTAAAAATGCCGTTCGCGCCCGGCAAACAGGTCGCGTAGATTGCCGCGGTGGCGCCAGACGATCAGCAGTGTCAGCACGCTCATCGGCAGCAGCGCCGCCGGTTCCTGCCAGGCCAGCAACGGCAGGGTGAGCGGTGTGGCGATCAGCGCCGCCAGGGAGCTGGTGCGGGTCAGGTAGAACGTCAGCAGCCAGGCGAGCACCGCCAGCAAGGCTGCCGGAGGATAGATTCCCAGCAGCATGCCGGCCGCCGTGGCGACGCCTTTGCCGCCGCGAAAGCGGAAGTACAGGGGGAACAGGTGGCCGAGGACGGCGCAGATGCCCACCCAGGCCTGCTGTTGCAGGGTGAGGCCTGCGAGGCTGGCGATCAGTACGGGCAGCAGGCCCTTGCAGAGGTCGCCCAGCAGTGTCAGCACGGCCAGCTTCTTGCCGGCCAGGCGCAACATATTGGTGGCACCGGCATTGCCTGAGCCACTCATTCGCGGATCGGGGTTTCCCGTCAGGCGGCTGAGCAAAATGGCAAAGGACAGCGAGCCGAGCAGGTAGGCGAGAATCGCCAGTGACCAAAACATGCTAACTATTCCGGGCGAGGACGCCCTGATTCTAACGGGGCATTGCGCCCTTGTCGTGCTGCGGAGAAGAGTGCTTGGACAGAGTGTTTATCGAAGGCCTGGAAGTCGACACCGTGATCGGCGCCTACGACTGGGAGCGCGGAATCCGTCAATGCCTGCGCCTGGACCTGAGCTTTGCCTGGGACAATCGCCCGGCCGCCGCCGGCGACGACCTGAACCTGGCGCTGGATTACGCCAGCGTGTCCGCGCGTATCCAGGCCTTTGCCGAGCAGTCCCGGTACCAACTGGTGGAAACCTTCGCCGAGCGCCTTGCCCAAGTGCTGATGAGTGAATTCCAGATTCCCTGGCTGCACCTCAAATTGACCAAGCCAGGCGCCGTCCCGGCCGCCAAGGGCGTGGGCGTGGAGATCGAGCGCGGATGTCGCTGACTCAGGTTTACCTCGGCCTTGGCAGTAATATCGAGCGCGAGCTCAATTTACGGGCGGGGCTCGATGCGCTGGCGAGCTTTTTGACGGACATGCGCTGTTCTGCGGTGTTCGAAAGCCAGCCGGTTGGTATCAAGAGCGGCCCGTTTTTCAATCTGGTGGTGTCGGGCTTTACCGACCTGACATTGATGGAGTTGGACCGTCGGTTGAAATTCATCGAGGCCGAAAATGGTCGTTACGCGCCTGATCGCAAAGGCTTGCCGTTAGACATCGACGTGCTGCTGTATGGCGATCTGGTGGGTAACTTTGATGGTTTGGTGCTGCCGCGTGCGGAGATCCTCAAGAACGCATTTGTCTTGTGGCCGCTGTCGATGATGGCGCCGGATCGTGTTCACCCTGAGGCGGGCAAGACCCTGGCCGACCTCTGGCGCGATGCGCAGATTGATCAAGTGCTCGCGCCCGTGCCGTTTGAGTGGCGGGGCGAGCAACTCACGCCGCCAGCTCTTTTGTAGGAGCCGAGCTTGCTCGCGAAAAACCTGAGGGCGCTGCGTTATCGGTGACGTCCTTCGCGAGCAAGCTCGCTCCTACAGAGGCTTGTGTTGTTCCTTGTAGGCTTTCAGCGTCTTGAGCCGTTCGCGCTTGAGCGCCTCGCCCAGCTCCGGGCCTTTGAAGCCTTTCTCCAGCAACGGTGCTACCTGCACCGCGCGCGCGGCCTTCGCCGCGCCACGCAAATAATCCGCCTGTGGATAACGTCGCTGTTCAAGCCCCTTGCGGCCACGCGCATCCATCTCGCAGGCGACCACAAACTCCTCAAAGCGCTGCGGTCGACGGTAGACGTCGAAACTCTGCAGCAACTCCAGCAGCGTCGAGGCCTTCAGTTCCAGGGCACGATGTCCGTGGGTGTGGTATTGACCCACCAGCAGTGCCAATTCCTGACAATCCTTCGGTACCTTGAAGCGTTCGTTGACAGCCTTGATCAGCTTCAGACCCCGGTGTTCGTGCGCAATATGCTGCGGTAACTTATCCACAGGCGTCAGACCCTTGCCCAGGTCATGCAGCAGGCACGCCCAACGTACGGTCAGCGGCTGTCGATGCAAGGCTGCCTGCTCCAGCACGCTCAACGTGTGCAGGCCGGTGTCGATCTCGGGGTGATGAGCCTCGGGTTGCGGTACGCCGAACAGCGCGTCCACCTCCGGTATCAAGGTTTTCAGCGCATTGCAGTCACGCAGCACCTGGATAAACACCTGGGGCTGATCTTCCATCAATGCCCGGGAAATTTCTTTCCAGCTGCGCTCCGGCGTCAGCGCCTCCAGTTCGCCGGATTCGCTGAGTTGACGCATCAGCTCCAGGGTTTCGGGTGCCACGGTGAATCCTAGGTGCGCATAACGCGCGGCGAACCGGGCAACGCGCAGCACTCGCAGGGGATCTTCGGCGAAAGCGGGCGAAACGTGCCGTAAAATCCGCGCATCCAGGTCGCGTTGGCCGTGGTAGGGATCGGTCACATTGCCGTCATCGTCTTCAGCCATGGCGTTGATGGTCAGGTCGCGACGAATCAGGTCTTCTTCCAGCGTGACCTCGGGGCTGGCGTGAAACACGAAGCCGCCGTAGCCCCGGCCACTTTTACGCTCGGTGCGGGCGAGGGCGTATTCATCGCCGTTTTTCGGGTCCAGGAACACGGGGAAGTCAGCGCCGACCGGTTTGAAGCCTTTGGCCAGCATCTCTTCGGTGGTGGCGCCGACGACGACGCGGTCGATGTCGGTGACCTTGATGCCCAGCAGGCGATCACGCACGGCACCGCCGACTTTGTAGATTTTCATTAAAAAGCCTCCATTAGCGCCACAGGATACCGCCTGCGCCTGGCCAATGGAGGCTTTGCCGTTTCAGAGATGCACGACGGCCAGGTCCAGGCGGCCGTAGTCGTTGTCGTTATGATCGCTGCGCGGTGGAACATGGTGGGTTTTCATCACCTGGTCGCCCTGCAGGGTTTCCAGATGGATATCGAAGCCCCACAGCCGATGCAGGTGCTTGAGCACTTCCTCGGTGGATTCGCCCAGGGGTTTGCGGTCGTGCTGCTGGTGACGCAAGGTCAGCGAGCGATCACCGCGCATGTCGATGCTGTAGATCTGCACATTGGGCTCGCGGTTGCCCAGGTTGTACTGCGCCGCCAGGGTCTCGCGGATAGTCCGATAGCCAGGCTCGTCATGGATGGCCGGCACCACCAGGTCCTCCTTGAGGTCGTCATCCAGGATGCTGAACAACTTGAGATCACGAATCACTTTCGGGGACAGGTACTGCAGGATGAAGCTCTCGTCCTTGAAACTGCTCATGGCGAACTTGATGGTGGAGAGCCAGTCGCTGCCGGCGATTTCCGGGAACCAGTGACGGTCTTCTTCGGTGGGATGCTCGCACATGCGGCGGATGTCGCGGTACATCGCAAAGCCCAGCGCGTAGGGATTGATGCCGTTGTAGTAGGGGCTGTCGAACCCGGGCTGGAACACCACGCTGGTGTGGGAGGTGAGAAACTCCATCATGAAACCGTCAGTGACCAGGCCTTCGTCGTACAGGTCGTTCATCAGTGTGTAATGCCAGAACGTCGCCCAGCCCTCGTTCATCACCTGAGTCTGGCGCTGTGGATAAAAGTACTGGGCGATCTTGCGCACGATGCGCACGATTTCCCGTTGCCACGGCTCCAGCAACGGGGCATGTTTTTCCAGGAAGTACAGGATGTTTTCCTGAGGTTCGGCGGGGAAGCGTGCATTGTCCTTGTCGCTGTTTTTGCCGGCACGCTTTGGAATGGTGCGCCACAAATCGTTGATCTGCTTCTGTAGGTGTTCCTCACGCTCCTGCTGGCGCAGACGTTCTTCTTCGGCCGAAATCGGATAGGGGCGTTTGTAGCGGTCGACGCCGTAGTTCATCAGGGCGTGGCAGGAGTCGAGCAAATCCTCGACCGCGTCGATGCCGTGGCGCTCCTCGCATTGCATGATGTACTGCTTGGCGAATACCAGGTAATCGATGATCGAACTGGCATCGGTCCAGGTGCGGAACAGGTAGTTGCCCTTGAAAAAGCTGTTATGCCCGTAGCACGCATGGGCCACCACCAGTGCCTGCATGCAGATGGTGTTTTCTTCCATCAGGTAGGCGATGCACGGGTCGGAGTTGATCACGATCTCGTAGGCCAGGCCCATCTGGCCGCGGGTATAGGACTTCTCGGTGCTGAGGAAGTGTTTGCCGTAGGACCAATGGTGATAACCCAGTGGCATGCCGACGGAGGCGTAGGCATCCATCATCTGTTCGGCGGTGATCACTTCGATCTGATTGGGGTAGGTGTCCAGCGCGTAACCCGCCGCGATGCGGCTGATTTCCCGGTCATAGGCCTGGATCAGTTCAAAGGTCCACTCGGACCCGGTGGAGATAGGTTGGCGCTTATGCTCTTTTTTGGCGGTCATGTCACTAACCTGCGCTGGAAGAGTTCACGGAAGACCGGGTAGATATCGCCGGCCGAGACCAGTTGCTGCTGGGCGAACGTGTCGGCGAAGGCTTCGCCGATGCGCTCGTATTCGAACCACAGCGCCTGGTGCTCACGGGGGGTAATTTCGACGTAGGTGTAGTACTGCACGAAAGGCATGATCTGGTTGATCAGGATATCGCGGCAGATCGGCGAATCATCGTTCCAGTTGTCACCGTCGGAAGCCTGGGCCGCATAGATGTTCCACTCATTGGCCGGGTAGCGCTCGGCCATGATTTCCTGCATCAGCTTCAGGGCGCTGGAGACGATGGTGCCGCCGGTTTCCCGCGAGTAGAAGAATTCCTCTTCGTCCACTTCCCGGGCGCTGGTGTGATGGCGGATGAATACCACGTCGATCTTGTCGTAGTTCCGTTTCAGGAACAGGTACAGCAGGATAAAGAAACGCTTGGCGATGTCCTTGGTGGCCTGGGTCATGGAGCCGGACACGTCCATCAGGCAGAACATCACGGCCTTGGAGCTGGGGTTGGGCTGCTTGACCAGCAGGTTGTATTTCAAGTCGAAGGTATCGAGGAACGGCACGCGATGAATGCGCGCGCTGAGTTTCTCGATTTCGGTCTCTATTTCCTGGATATCGCCGAAGTTGTCCGGCTCTTCGCGCTTCAAGCGCGCCAACTCTTCCTTGGCCTGCTTGAGTTTTGCCCGGCTGCTGCCTGACAGGGCGATGCGTCGGGCATGGGCTGAGCGCAGGGTGCGAATGATGTTGATACGCGACGGATTGCCCTCGTTGCTGATACCCGCGCGTACGGTCTTGAAGGTGTCGGTGCCGGTCAGGTTGCGCTTGACCAGGTTGGGCAGTTCCAGGTCCTCGAACATGAATTCGAGAAATTCCTCCTGGGTAATCTGGAACACGAATTCGTCCATTCCTTCGCCGGCGTTACCGGCCTTGCCCGCGCCCTTGCCGCCACCGCCTCCTTGAGGACGTGCAATGTGTTCACCCGTGGTGAATTCCTTGTTGCCGGGATGCACCACCGTCTGCTTGCCGCCCCGGCCGTGGTGCAGCACGGGTTCGTCGATGTCGCGTCCGGGAATGCTGATTTGTTCGCCATGCTCCATGTCGGTGATGGAACGGCGGCTGACGGCCTCTTCAACCGCCTTTTTGATGTGGTCACGGTAACGCCGCAGGAAACGCTGGCGGTTTACCGTGCTCTTGTTCTTGCCATTGAGGCGTCGGTCGATCACATAGCTCATGGGGAGCCCTCCGGGCAGCTTCACGTTACAAGCTTCAAGCCGCGAGCTGGAAGCTTAAGGACAAGCGGTCGACTGCCAGGCTTGATGCCTGGCAGTGAGCACCTGTCGCTGCCTTACTGCGATTTGCGCACCCGCAGGTACCACTCGGAGAGCAGTCGTACCTGTTTGTCGGTGTAGCCGCGCTCGACCATTCGAGTGACGAAGTCGTTGTGTTTTTGCTGATCCTCCTTGCTGGCCTTGGCGTTGAAGCTGATAACCGGCAGCAGATCCTCGGTGTTGGAGAACATTTTTTTCTCGATCACCACCCGCAGCTTCTCGTAGCTGAGCCAGGTTGGGTTCTTGCCGTTGTTGTTGGCGCGGGCGCGCAGCACGAAGTTGACGATTTCGTTGCGGAAATCCTTCGGATTGCTGATGCCGGCGGGTTTTTCGATCTTCTCCAGCTCCTCGTTGAGCGCCACGCGGTTGAGGATTTCGCCGGTTTCCGGGTCGCGGTATTCCTGGTCCTGAATCCAGAAGTCGGCGTACAACACGTAGCGGTCGAAGATGTTTTGGCCGTACTCGCTGTAGGACTCCAGGTAGGCGGTCTGGATTTCTTTGCCGATGAATTCGATATAGCGCGGCGCCAGGTATTCCTTGAGGAAGCGCAGGTAGCGCTCGCGGGTTTCGGCCTGGAACTGTTCCTGTTCGATCTGCTGTTCAAGTACGTAGAGCAGGTGCACCGGGTTGGCGGCGATCTCGTGGGGGTCGAAGTTGAAGACCTTGGAGAGGATCTTGAATGCGAAGCGCGTCGACAGGCCGTTCATGCCCTCATCGACGCCCGCCGTGTCACGGTATTCCTGGATGGACTTGGCCTTGGGATCGGTATCCTTGAGGTTTTCGCCATCGTACACCCGCATTTTCGAGTAGATGTTCGAGTTCTCCGGCTCCTTGAGGCGCGACAGCACGGTGAACTGGGCAAGCATCTTCAGGGTGTCGGGTGCGCAATGGGCCTTGGCCAGCGAGCTGTTGAACAGCAACTTGTCGTAGATCTTGATTTCATCGCTGACCCGCAGGCAGTACGGCACCTTGACGATGTAGATACGGTCGATGAAGGCTTCGTTGTTCTTGTTGTTGCGGAAAGTGTGCCATTCCGATTCGTTGGAGTGCGCCAGCAGGATGCCGGTAAACGGAATCGCGCCCAGGCCTTCGGTACTGTTGTAGTTGCCTTCCTGGGTGGCGGTGAGCAGTGGGTGCAGCACCTTGATCGGCGCCTTGAACATCTCCACGAACTCCATCAGGCCCTGGTTGGCCCGGCACAGCGCGCCCGAGTAGCTGTAGGCGTCGGCGTCGTTCTGCGGGAACTCTTCCAGTTTGCGAATATCGACCTTGCCCACCAGCGCCGATATGTCCTGGTTATTCTCGTCGCCCGGCTCAGTCTTGGCGACGCCGATCTGGTTGAGGATCGACGGGTAGAGCTTGACCACGCGGAACTGGCTGATATCACCGCCGAACTCGGCCAGGCGCTTGGTGGCCCAGGGCGACATGATGGTATTGAGGTAGCGCCGTGGGATGCCGAAGTCTTCTTCGAGGATCGCGCCGTCTTCGGTGGCGTTGAACAGGCCCAGGGGCGACTCGAACACCGGCGAGCCCTTGATCGCGTAGAAGGGCACTTTTTCGATCAGCTGTTTGAGTTTTTCGGCCAGGGACGACTTGCCGCCGCCAACGGGGCCGAGCAGGTAGAGGATCTGTTTCTTCTCTTCCAGGCCCTGGGCGGCGTGGCGGAAGTAGGAGACGATCTGGTCGATGCATTCTTCCATGCCGTGGAAGTCTTCAAAGGCCGGGTAACGCCGGATCACCTTGTTGGAGAATATCCGCGACAGGCGCGAATTGTTCGAGGTGTCTACCAGCTCCGGCTCGCCAATCGCCAGCAGCAGGCGTTCGGCGGCAGACGCGTAGGTGCTGCGGTCCCGTTTGCACAGCTCGAGATACTCTTGAAGCGTGAGTTCTTCCTGTTGTGTGGACTCGAAACGTTGTTGGAAGTGGCTAAAGATACTCATGACGTCGTCACCTCGCTCGATACGTGGAGCCGACGCCGGATCAATCAGTCGATGCTGGCAGCCATTGACGTTCGCCAATGGCTGTTTTCCCCCCAGAACACCCTGAAACGTTACCGATGACCCGCGCGCCGGTGTACCGGCTCTCCCCTGATTTGGATGGCCTGCGCTTAAGGATAGTTCGGAATCGGGGAGGTCAAGGCGCGATACGTAATTAGTTTGGCTGCGCCGTTCGTCAGAAACGGCGCAAGCCCAAGCGTCACGCGGGGTAGCGGGGTGTGAAAAAAATTATTGCGAATCGCCTGAAGAAATTTCAGCAGGATAGGTCGTACGCCACAGCTCAAAGCCGCCATCCAGGCTATAAACGTCGGAGAAACCCTGGCTGATCAGATAGGCTGCGGCGCTTTGGCTGGAATTACCGTGGTAGCACGCCACGATCACTGGCGCGTCGAGGTCGGCGGCGCGGATGAAGTCGGCGATATTGACGTTGTCCAGGTGCTGGGCGCCGGCAATGTGGGCCGCAGCGTAAGTCGACTGGTCACGGATATCGACGACCACAGCGCCTTGCTCACGCAGGGCCTGGGCTTGTTCGGGAGGGATACGTTTGAATTCGCTCATGGCGGGCTCCTAGGGCTTGGCGGCGGCCGTCTGTGTAGTGGATGCTGGGGATTCACACGGGCAATTGATGCGCTCGCCGGTGTCGATGTTCATCAGGGTCATGGCGCCGCCCCACACGCAGCCGGTGTCGAGGGCGAACACGCCGGGTTCGTCGCATTTGCCTTCAAGGGCGGCCCAGTGGCCGAAGATGATTTTCGTGTCGCGGGTTTTGCGTTCCTTGTGAGCGAACCAGGGCTTGTAGCCGGGCAGGGCGGTGTCGGCGCCTTCCTTGCTCTTGAGGTCCAGCTTGCCGTCCGCCGTGCAGAAGCGCATGCGCGTGAAGTAGTTGGTGATCACTCTCAGGCGGGCGACGCCGGTGAGTTCGTTGTCCCACTTCACCGGCTCGTTGCCGTACATGCCGTCGAGGAAGGCGGTGTACAGGTTGTCATCGGCCAGGGCGCTTTGGACTTCGGCGGCGCACTTGAGGGCTTTCTTCAAGGTCCATTGCGGTGGGATGCCTGCGTGGACCAAGGCGATGTTGCGGGCCTCGTCGTAATGCATGAGCTTTTGCCGGCGCAACCATTCCAGCAGTTCGGCCCGGTCCGGTGCTTCGAGGATTTCGCGCAGGGTGTCGCCTTTTTTCAGGCGCTCGATGTTATGGCCGGCCGCGAGCAGGTGCAGGTCATGGTTGCCCAGCACACAGACCAGCGAATCGCGCAGGTTATAGAGGTAGCGCAGGGTTTCCAGCGACTGCGGGCCACGGTTGACCAGATCGCCGACCAGCCACAGGCGATCGTTCGCGGGATCGAAGGCGACCCGTTCAAGCAGGCACTTGAGGGGCTCCAGGCACCCTTGCAGGTCACCGACCGCGTACGTCGCCATCAGTGCAGGGCTCCGGGCACCGCGAGGCGGAAGGGCTTGATCGTGGCGTCGAACATGTGGCCATCGGTGGCTTTCATCTGATACGAGCCCTGCATGGTGCCGACCTTGGAGGTCATCACCGTACCGCTGCTGTAGGTGTGGCTGGCGCCGATGTCGATCAAGGGTTGCTGGCCGACAACGCCCGCGCCGCGGACTTCTTCAACTTGACCATCGCCGTCGGTGATCATCCAGTGGCGCGACAGCAACTTGGCCGGCACCAGCCCGTTGTTTTTCACCGTGATGGTGTAGGCAAAGGCAAAGCGGTTGAGTTCAGGTTGCGATTGGTCCGCCAGGAAGCGGGTGACGACGCTGACGTCGATCTGGTAGCGAGGATCGGACATGCAAGAGGCCTTAAAAGCAAAAGCGGAGGACAGCAGATGCGGATCAGTCTAGGCCAAGAGGTGGGCACTAGGCCAGACATGCTGTCTGGTATGACGGGGTTCAAGTGTGGGAGGGGGCTTGCCCCCGATTCGGTGGGTCAACCAACATCAGTGTTTGCTGGGCCGACGTCATCGGGGGCAAGCCCCCTCCCACATTTGTGCTTACGCCTGGTCTGCTACTGGCGCAGGCTGGATGGCAAGCTGGTCGGCCAGGCGCACGAAGGCGGCCAGGTCCAGTTGCTCGGGGCGCAGGCTGCCGTCAACGCCGGCGGCTTCGATTTCGGCATTGCTCAACAGCGCCTTGAGCGTGTTGCGCAGGGTCTTGCGGCGTTGGTTGAACGCTTCGCGCACCACGCGCTCGAGCAGTTTGTGGTCCTTGGCCGGGTGCGGCAGTACGGCGTGGGGCACCAGGCGCACGATGGCCGAGTCAACCTTCGGCGGCGGGTTGAACGCGCCCGGGCCGACGTTGAACAGGTGTTCGACGCGGCAATGGTACTGAACCATGATCGACAGACGGCCCCAATCACCGCCACCTGGGCCTGCGGCCAGGCGCTCGACCACTTCTTTTTGCAGCATGAAGTGCATGTCGCGGATGATCCCGGCGTTGTTCAGCAGGTGGAAAATCAGCGGGGTGGAGATGTTATACGGCAGGTTGCCGACAACGCGCAGGCTGTTGGGCGCGGCGTTGAGGCTGTTGAAGTCGAACTTCAGCGCATCGCCCTGATGCAGGTTGAAGTTGGGCTTGTCGGCAAACTGCTGGTTGAGGATCGGGATCAGGTCCTTGTCCAGTTCCACCACGTCCAGTTGACCGCCACTGGCCAGCAGGCCCTGGGTCAATGCGCCCTGGCCCGGGCCGATTTCCAGCAAGCGGTCGTCGGGCTTGGCGTGGATGGAGCGCAGGATGCGGTCGATCACGCCGGCGTCGTGCAGGAAGTTTTGCCCGAAGCGCTTGCGCGCCCGGTGTTGGTAATGCTCGGTCATATACGGGTCTCGGCCATCTGATAGGCGGTTTCCAGGGCTACGTGCAGGCTGCCGGTATCGATCTTGCCGCTGCCTGCCAGGTCCAGGGCAGTGCCATGGTCGACGGAGGTGCGGATGATCGGCAGGCCCAGTGTCACGTTGACTGCGGCGCCGAAGCCTTTGTATTTCAGCACGGGCAGCCCCTGGTCATGGTACATCGCCAGCACTGCGTCGCAGTGCTCCAGATATTTGGGGGTAAACAGAGTGTCTGCCGGCAATGGGCCGCGCAGGTCCATGCCTTCCTGGCGCAGACGCTCTAATGTCGGTTCAATGATGTCGATTTCTTCATGGCCCAAATGGCCGCCTTCACCGGCGTGGGGGTTGAGCCCACAGACCAGGATGCGCGGTTGGGCAATGCCGAATTTGTGTTGCAGGTCGGCGTGCAGGATGCGCGTGACGCGTTCTATGCGCTCGGCGGTGATGGCGTCGGCGATATCGCGCAGCGGCAGGTGGGTGGTCACCAGCGCAACACGCAGGCCAGGGGTGGCCAGCATCATCACGACTTGTTCGGTATGGGTGAGTTCGGCCAGGAATTCGGTATGGCCGGAGAAGGCGATACCGGATTCGTTGATCACGCCTTTATGGACCGGCGCGGTGATCATGCCGGCGAAATCGCCGTCGATGCAGCCTTGGCCGGCGCGGGTCAGGGTTTCCAGCACAAAGGCTGCATTGGCCTTGTCCAGTTGCCCGGCAACGACCTTGGCGTGCAGGGGGGTGTCCCACACATACAGGCTGCCTGCCGACGCCGGCAGGTCGGGCCAGTTGCCCGGCGCAACATCCAGCAGGTTGACAGCCACGCCCAGCTGCGCGGCCCGCTCAAGGAGCAGGTCGCGGCTGGTAATGGCAATCAGGGGGTGTGGCTGGGCGTGCGAGGCGAGCAGCAGGCACAGGTCTGGACCAATGCCGGCCGGCTCGCCGGGTGTTACCGCGAAACGCTGGGGTTTCACTGGGCTGCCTGGTCCGTGCCTGTTTGTTCGGCGGCCGGCAGCTTGTTTTCTACGTAGGCTTCGTCACGGATCTGACGCAACCAGGTTTGCAGCTCTTCGTCGTACTTACGGTTGCGCAGTACGGTCAGGGCTTGTTGCTCACGGGCCTGGTTGGTGTTGTCGGTGGCGCGACGGCCAAGGACTTCCAGCACATGCCAACCGTATTGAGTCTTGAACGGCTTGGACAGCACGCCTTGCGGCGTATCGGCCATGACCTGCTGGAACTCGGGCACCAGGGCTTTCGGGTCGATCCAGTTCAGGTCGCCGCCGTTGAGGGCCGAGCCTGGGTCTTCCGAAAAGCTCTTGGCCAGGGTGGCGAAGTCTTCACCGCTTTCGATGCGGTCATAGATCTTCTGCGCCAGTTCCTTGGTTTGTGCCTCGGTGCGGATTTCGCTTGGCTTGACCAGGATGTGACGAACATGGACTTCGTCTTTCAGCGAGGTCTCGCCGCCGCGCTTGCCGAGCAGCTTGAGGATGATAAAACCGCCAGGGGTACGCGCCGGTTGGGTGATGTCACCCACGTTCATCGCACTCAGCTCACGGTCGAACGGCGGTGGCAACTGCGCGGCTTTACGCCAGCCCATGTCACCACCGTCGAGCGCGTTGTCGCTGCCGGACTGGGCAATCGCCATTTGAGCGAAATCAGCACCCGCCTTGAGGCGATCATAGATCGCCTGGGTCTTGGCCGCGGCGGCGTTGAGCTGCTCGGCGTTGGCGCTGTCCGGTGTCGGGATCAGGATATTGGCCAGGTGCAGCTCTTCGGAGAGTTGCATCTTGCCCAGGTCCGAAGCCAGGAAGTTCTTCACTTCCTGTTCCGACACCTGCACCCGCTCCGCTACGCGACGCTGGCGCACACGGCTGATGATCATTTCACGCTTGATCTGGTCACGTGCGTCCTCATAGGACAGGCCGTCGTGCGCCAGGGCTGCGCGGAACTGATCGATGCTCATGTTGTTGCGTTGAGCGATGGTGCCGACGGCCTGGTTCAGTTCTTCGTCCGAAATACGGATGCCGGAACGTTCGCCGATCTGCAGTTGCAGGTTTTCGACGATCAGGCGCTCCAGCACCTGGGGTTCCAGGACGCTGGTCGGCGGCACGCCACCGCCACGCTTGGCGATGGTCTGCTGAACTTCCTTGACCCGCTGGTCCAGCTGGCTCTGCATGATCACGTCGTTATCGACGATGGCTGCGACTTTATCCAGCTGTTGCACCGCGGCATGCGCCGAGGCGGCACCCAGGAACAGCGCGCCCAGCACTAGCGGGCGCAAGCACTCAGAAAGCTTTGTCTTCACGTTCACGATAACCTTCAATGCCTTTGTCGAGGAAGCTCTCTACCTTGGCGCCGGTCAGGCCGCCGAGTCCTTTGAGGACGATCTGGAAGAAGAGCCCGTGGTCACCCTTTTCGTTAAGCGGGGCGATCTGGCTGTATTCGTCGTTGGAAACCCAGTAACGGTTGATGACGCGCAGTTTCCAGCAGCAGTTGTCGTACTCGAAACCACCAAAGGCTTCCAGAGTACGGTTACGTGCATAGTCATACTGCCAGCGGGTGATCAGGTTCCACTGTGGAATGATCGGCCACATCATCGAGAAGTCGTGCTGCTGGATTTTGTAGTAATCCTTCACGTAGTTCGGCTCGCCTGGTTGGCCGTAGTCACCACCGAACTGCCATTTGTTGGCCAGCTGGTTATAGACGATCTGGTCGTTGCGATAGCGATAACCGAGGTTGATCACCTTGTTCGGGTCGTTTTCCGGCTGATAGTGGAACATCGCGCTGCCGGACCGTGGGGCGTGGCTCTCGGTGTCCCAGTTGTAGTCGGCAGTGGCGCGCCAGTCGCGGTTGAAGTGGAATTCGTATTCCAGCGCGATAGGCGATACGTCGGTACGCGCGTCATCACGATCGGCGGCCAGTACGCCTGGCAGTTGAACCTCACGGTCCTTGAAGTACACGGCCTGACCTACCGACACGCGTTGGCGCTCAAAGCCGTTATCTTCGATCCAGCGGCTGGTGACGCCCAGGGACAGCTTGTTCTCGTCACCGATCCGGTCGTTGCCGCTGAAGCGGTTGTCGCGGAACAATGAAGAATAACTGAACGAGTATTCACTGGTATCAAACACCGGAATATCGCTCTGGTCCTTGTTCGGTACGTAGAGGTAGTAGGCTCGCGGTTCGAGGGTCTGGTTGAAGTCCTTGCCGAACAAATTGGTTTTGCGATCGAAGTAAAGCCCACTGTCTATGCTGGCGATAGGTACCGCGCGGTCTTGGGAGCTGTTGAACACCCCGCCAGCGTAAGGAGCTGCTCCAGGCTGAGCAGCGGCCCGCTGCGCGACGATGATGTCATTCTTACCTGAGCTATCCAAATCAAGATCATATTTGGTGTAGACGTACTTGAGCTTCGGCGTAATAAAACCGTAGGTCCAGTTCATCGGGTATTCGACGGCTGGAGCAACGTTCAGGCGAGTACCGTTGGCCCGGGTAAGACCCAAAACGTTGGTGTCCAGGCGAGCCGTTTTGTCGCCGTTCTCGTCTGTAAAGATACCGTTTTGCAAGTCACGATCAAAGCGTACGGCTTCGGTTTCATAACTGAAGTTCAAGCCGCCCGGATGAAACGGCAGCTGGCCGTTCAGCGTGAGCTGCGGCAACCGGTCATACGGCGTGATCTGAGAGATTGTGGACAGCTGGTACGCCTGGACATTCAGGCGAGCCTGATAAGAATCGCCCCGATACGTCAGGGAGCCCTGCTGGTTCAGGAAGTCCCGGTTCTGGACACCCTCCTCAAAGGTCTTCAAGTCCTGGAAGTAGTAAGGGTCGCTGATCTTGGTGTAATCCACCTGGGACGTCAGGCGCGAATCCAACCCACCCCTGTGCTGCCAGTTGAGCATGTAGCGGGTTTTTTCGTAGTCGGTCTGGTTCTTGCGCTCGTCGTTGTCGTCGTTCAGGTACGCCCCGCCGAACTGGCCTTCGCTGGATTTGGTGAGGTAGCGGAATTCGCCTTCCATCAACAAGCCGCGCTTGGTCATGTATTGCGGGTACAACGTGGCGTCGTAGTTCGGTGCCAGGTTGAAGTAGTACGGCGTCACGAGGGTAAAGCCAGTCTCGCTGCCGGTGCTGAAGCTCGGCGGCAGGAAGCCGGACTGACGACGATCGTCAATCGGGAAATAGATGTAAGGGGTGTACAGGATCGGGATGTTCTTGACCCGCAACGTCGCGTTGGTGGCCGTACCGAAACCGGTCGCCGGGTTCAACGTGATGTTGTTGCCCTTGAGCTGCCAGGCGTTGCTGTCCGGCTCGCACGTGGTGTACGTACCGTCCTTGAGACGGATGATCGCGTTCTCGGCACGCTTGGCGTACAGCGCGTTACCGCGGATACGCGACTTGTGCATCACGTACTCGGCGTTGTCGATCTGGGCGGCGCCGGTGTCGAGCTGGACCTGGGCACGGTCGCCCACGATCAGCGCGCCGTTGTCACGCAGACGCACGTTGCCGTTCAGCTCGCCACGGTTCTCGGCCTGGTACAGGTTGGCTTCGTCGGACTCCAGCTGCATGCTGCCCTGGCGCATGACAACGTCACCGGCCAGCGTGGCGACCTGCTGTTCCTGCTCGTAACGAGAGGCCTTGGCACCGATGAAGGTCGGCGCATCGCTCTTGTTCGTCTTGTCATTCATGCCAGGACGCGTCGGCTCGATGTAGGCACCGCCGCAGTAAGGGCCGGTTTCGGCCAGCTGTGCTGCGGTCAGTTTCTCGCGAGGCACCCAGTCCAGGTGGCTGTAGTCTTTGCTGCGCGAACGCAGCCCACGGCCCTTGGCTTCGGTGACCAGCATGGTCTTGGGCTCGGCGTCGACGCTGCCGCCAGCCTCGCCCTGCGGCGTGCTGTTGGCCGAGCTGACGGCAGAACCGTCATGCACCGGGCGCGGTGGCAATGGGGCGGCGGCCGTCTTCGGCGCGCAATCCCAGGCACCCGAAGCAGAGACTGAGCAGTCATACTGTTCCGCGGCGACCACGAATGAGGTGGCGAAAGGTTGCAAGGCCAGCAGACTGCCGGTTACCAGCAACGGAAATTTTCTACGAAACGCGGGGGATTTCAATGCCATCTTATTAGTCCGGGCTTCCTGCGTGCCATCTGCCCGCGGTTTGGGCCGCACGCCTCTCGATGGTCTGAAAAAGATGCGTGATAATAAAGCATGCCCCGCTTGACGGCTAGCGCCGTCGGAGACCCTTGTAATGCCCGAGCACGATCTACGTTTACAACAGCTGGAAGTCTGGCTGGATGAGCAGTTGCCGATTCTCTTCAACGCTCAGGACTGGGGCCCCGTACCCCCGGCCACATTGACCGCGGCCAGCAGCGACGCGAGTTTCAGGCGTTACTTCCGGTGGGAGGGTGGGGCGCATACATTCATCGTGATGGACGCGCCGCCGCCCCAGGAAAACTGCAAACCTTTCGTCGATATCGCGCATTTGCTCGCGAAATCGGGAATTAATGTGCCAAAAATTTATGCAGAAGATCTGCCCCGTGGCTTTCTTTTGCTCAATGACCTGGGCCGAAACACCTATCTGGACGTGATTGACGAGCAAAACGCCGATCAATTGTTCGCCGATGCCATTGATGCCTTGCTGGCATTCCAGCAATTGCCGATGGACGCGCCGTTGCCCAGCTACGACGTCGCCTTGTTGCGCCGCGAGCTTGAGTTGTTCCCCGAGTGGTACATACGCCGCCACCTGGGTATCGAGCTTGATACCCGGCAGCAGGCCCTCTGGCAGCGCGTCAGCGACCGGTTGATCGACAGCGCCCTGGCGCAGCCCAACGTGCTGGTGCACCGCGACTATATGCCGCGCAACCTGATGATCAGTGAGCCCAGCCCGGGCGTGTTGGATTTCCAGGACGCGGTCTACGGCCCGGTGACCTATGACATCACCTGCCTGTTCAAGGACGCCTTCCTCAGTTGGCCCCAGGCCCGCGTGCAAGCATGGCAGCGCGGCTATTGGGAGCGTGCCGGGCAGTTGGGCATCCCCGTGCAGGATGATTTTGAAGACTTCCTGCGCGCCAGCGACCTGATGGGCGTGCAACGTCACCTCAAGGTCATCGGTATCTTCGCGCGGATCTGTCACCGCGATGGCAAGCCTCGCTATCTGGCGGACGTACCGCGCTTCTTTGCCTATATAGAAGCGGTGCTGGCCGACCGACCGGAGTTGAGCGACCTGGGCGAGCTGCTCAGCAGCCTGCGCCAACCGGCCGAGGCTTGCGTATGAAGGCGATGATCCTGGCGGCCGGCAAGGGCGAGCGCATGCGCCCGCTGACGCTGCATACGCCCAAGCCGCTGGTGCAGGCAGGCGGCAAACGGCTGATCGAGTATCACCTTGAAGCGCTGGCCAGGGCCGGCTTTACCGAGATCGTGATCAACCATGCCTGGCTCGGTCAGCAGATCGAAAGCTATCTGGGTGACGGTGCCCAGTTCGGTGTGCGCATCCGTTATTCAGCCGAGGGCGAGCCCCTGGAAACCGGCGGCGGGATTTTCCAGGCGCTGCCGTTGCTGGGAGAAGAGCCGTTCCTGGTAGTCAACGGCGACATCTGGACCGATTACGACTTCAGCCAATTGAAGCGACCGCTCCAGGGCCTGGCCCATCTGGTGATGGTCGACAACCCGGCGCATCATCCGTCCGGCGGTGACTTCTACCTGGACGACGGCGTGCTTCATGATGCGGCGCCCGGTGCCGATAACCTGACCTTCAGTGGCATTTCCGTGCTCGACCCCCGATTGTTCGCGGGGTGCAGTGCGGGTGCCTTCAAGCTGGCGCCGCTGTTACGCGCGGCGATGGCCAAGGGTCAGGTAACGGGTGAACACATGAAGGGACGCTGGGTGGATGTCGGAACGCTTGAGCGCCTGGCGCAAGTCGAAACCTTGCTGACAGCGGGACGCTAGGATGTTGTGGCCAGGGACGCTGATCGGCGCCGGGGCTGGCTTTGCGATTGCCAGTATTCCGGGGGCTTTGTTGGGTGCATTGCTGGGGCAGGCGCTGGACCGGCGTCTGCAATTGCACAGTTGGGCGCAGTTGCGCGAACGTCTTGGCGGGCGCCCCGCGTTGCGCAACGACGAATTGTTGTTCGTGCTGCTGGGGCGCCTGGCCAAAAGCAATGGCCGCATTGTGGACGGCCATATCCAGCAGGCGCGCCAGGAAATGCGCGCGCTGGACATGACCGAGCCGGCCCAGCGCCGAGCCATCATGGCCTTTAATCGCGGCAAGTCCGGCACCGACCGGGTGCGCCGTTATCTGCGCGTGCTCAAGTCGCAACCCCATGCCGCCGAGGGCGTTCTACGTGCCTGCTGGCGTATGGCGTGGGCGGACGGCCGGGCGGATGAGGCCGAGCGTGACCTGATCGAGTTGTGGGGTAAATGGCTGGGCTGGACGCCGCAACAAATCCGCGCGTTGGCCTCCGATTACGCGCCGGCGCGCAAGCCGTTGGTCAATCGTGCCGGGGCTTATCAGGAGGCGTTGCGCATTCTTGGGGTGACGGCGACCGCTGAGCCTTCGGCGATCAAGCGCGCCTATCGCCGCCTGCTCAGCCGCCACCATCCGGACAAGATCGCCGGCAGCGGCGCCAGCCCCGCGCAAGTGCGCGAGGCGACCGAGCGTACCCGCGAGTTGCATAACGCCTATGCGTTGATTCGCGAGCGACGGGACTTTCGCTGATAGTGCCGATCAAATGTGGGAGGAGGCTTGCCCCCGATGGCGGTGTATCAGTTGCCACATTTGTTGGCTGACACACCGCTATCGGGGGCAAGCCCCCTCCCACATTGGTAATTCGACGCTTTCGAAAAATGTGGTCAATCGGCCTGCGGGCTCAACCAGCCGCGCACTCGCCGATATAGCTGCTCCTGCTGGGCGGCATCATTGCCGGGCAGGGCGTGGAGTTGCACCTGCTTGTAGCCGTCATTCTTGCCGCGTTTGGCCGCCTGGAGTCGGGCCAATGCGTTTTTGCCGTCCTGGGCGCCGTCCTGGTAGAACACATCCGCAGTAGGCACTTTGAGCGCCGGCGCCAATTGCTGCAGGTCCGGTTGACGCGCGGCGGGTGTCTTCCCGGCCACCATCACCAGTTTCTGCACCTGGGTGGGTTGTTTCTCGCTCAGATAGCGCGCAGCCCACCATGCGCCGGTACCGTGGCCGAGCAGTGCCACACTGCGGGCGCCCTGGGTCTGGGCGAAGGCGACGGCCGCATTGATGCGGTCGAAGATACGTTTGGCGTCGGTCTTGTCCTGTTCATCGGCGCCCGGTACCACCGCCGGGTCGGTGCCTTCGGCTTCCGCGCTGGCGGCCTGTTCAACCGGTTTGGCGACCGTGCTGCCGTCCTTGCTGCTGGTATCGACCGCCGCCTGGGGCGGTTCGATGACCCGTGGCGGCAGGGTATCCAGGTTGACGTCCGGCAGTGACAGGCTGAGGGTGCCCCAGGCCGCATCCGGCAGTTTGCGACGCAACGGGCCGATTGCTTGCGGCCAGTCGGCATTTTCGCCGGCGCCTGGCACGATGATCACCACGCCTTGGGGGGCGGCACCGTTGGCGGGCTTCCACAGGGCCAGGAACGAATCGCTGCCGGCCTGCAATTGTTGTTGTTCCTGTTGCGCAACCTGGCGTTCGAGGGCGCGGGCTTCTGCCTCGCTGCGCTCGGGCAAGGGCTGGCGTTCGGCGGGTTTTTCCGCGACGGGTGCTGGCGCGTCGGCGGCTTGAACAGAAAAGGCGCTGGTAAATAGCAGCGACAGGCACAATGCTGGCAGTGCCGAACGGTTTCGAGGTGGCATCGTTAAATCCCGGCCGGAAATGATTCCAGCAGCCTAATGGGTTGATCGGTATTTGTCAGTGATGTGAGACGTGGATCATGGGTTTTCGCTTGCTGCTGGTTATCGGCTGTCTGTGTGTTGCCTTGATGGGCAACGCCGCGCCTGGCCCCGTCGCGCCCCAGGCGCAACTGAATGCGCAGCAGCGTGAGTGGCTGGCGCAGCACCCGCAATTAAGAGTGGGCCTGGTATTGCAGGCACCCTACGCGCAATACGACCGACGGCTGCAGCGGTTGTCCGGGGCCAATGTCGAGTTGATGCAGTGGCTGGCCAAGGCGCTGGGCATCGAGCTGACCTGGCGCAACTTTCCCGATCAGCAGCAGTTGGAAGCCGCCGTGCGCTATGGCGAGGTGGACATCGCCCCCGGCCTGCAGCAAACCCCGGCCGGCTTGCGCCTGTGGTTGTTCAGCGACCCTTATATGCGTGTGCCCCAGCATATCGTCGGTATCCGCGAAGGCGGCGGTGCGGTGGAACTGGAAAAACTCGACACGCAATCGCGCATCGCGGTGCGCATGCCCAGCACGGTGGCCGACTACCTGCGCAGCACGTATCCCAACCTCAACCTGCAAGGCGTGCCCATGGAGCGCCAGGCGCTGCAGTTATTGGTGAGCCGCCAGGCCCGTTATGCGGTGGTGGATGAGGCGCAACTGGGCCGGTTGTCCGGCGAGGCGGAGTTCGCGGGATTGGCGGTGGTCGGCGATATCGGCCTGCCGCAGTTACTGCGGGTGGCCACGCGGCGCGAGTGGCCGGAACTGGCGAGCATCATGCAAAGCGCGTTGCGGGCGATACCTGCCCGCGACCTGGACCAATTGCACAGCCGCTGGCTGCAACCCCAGTACCCGCGTCTATCGGACGCCATGGGTTTGTGGAAAAACCTCAGCGTGCTGTTGGGGTTGTTACTGCTCGCCAGCCTCGCGGCGCTGCTCTGGCAGCGCCGCCAGCAGCGCAGCCTGGAGCACGCCCTGTTGGCGGCGCGGGAAGAAAGCGCCGCGCGTGCCGCCGGTGCCGAAGCCTTGCAGTTGACGCAGTTTTCCATCGATCAGAGTACGGTCGGCATCCTGTGGGTCAATTGGGACAGTCACGTGCGTTACGCCAATCGCGCCGCCGAAACCATGCTCGGCTATGGTCCTGGCGCATTGATCGAGCGACCGCTGATCGATGTTGACCCCGCCCTGAGCATGGACCGCTGGCTCAACCTGTGGAAGCGTGCGCGTGCCAGCGAGGAGGGCGCGCAGACCTTCGCCACCGATTGCCTGCGCGCCGACGGCAGCATCCTGCCCGCCGATGTGTCATTGAGTTTCCTGCGCTTTGCCGACGGCGAATACCTGGTGGTTTACCTGACTGACGTCACCGAACGCCGCCGTTATGTGGCCGCCTTGCTGCAAAGCGAGGCCCAGTTGCGCGAATTGTCAGCCCACCTGGAAACGGTGCGCGAAGAAGAAAAGGCGCGTATCGCCCGCGAGGTACACGACGAACTCGGGCAGATGCTCACCGTGCTCAAACTGGAAACCTCAATGTGCGAATTGACCTATGCGCAACTCGATCCGGGCCTGAACGAGCGCCTGAACAGCATGAAGCGCCTGATCGCCCAGCTCTTTCAATTGGTCCGTGATGTCGCCACCGCGCTGCGCCCGCCGATTCTCGACGCCGGCATTGCCTCGGCCATCGAATGGCAGGCGCGACGCTTCGAAGCGCGCACGCAGATTCCCTGCCTGGTACGCGTCCCGGAAAACCCGCCGCTGCTGAGCGACGCCAAGGCCATCGGCCTGTTCCGCATCCTGCAGGAGGCGCTGACCAATGTGATGCGCCATGCCCGGGCGCATACTGTGGAACTGACGCTGGACGTGCACGGCCCGAACCTGCGGCTGACCATCAGCGATGACGGCATCGGCTTCGTGCAGGCCCAAGGGCGACCGGTCTCGTTCGGGCTGGTCGGCATGCGCGAGCGGGTGCTGATCATGGGCGGGCAACTGAGCCTGGTCAGCGAGTTGGGGGAGGGCACCACCTTGAGCGTCACGGTGCCGTTGGATGCATAACGATAAGAGGAAAGCCCTGTGATCCGCGTACTGGTAGCCGAAGACCACACGATTGTCCGGGAAGGCATCAAGCAATTGATCGGCCTGGCCAAGGACCTGCTGGTGGTAGGCGAAGCGAGCAATGGCGAGCAATTGCTGGAGACCCTGCGCCATGTGCCGTGCGAGGTGGTGTTGCTGGATATCTCCATGCCCGGTGTGAATGGCCTGGAGGCCATCGCGCGTATTCGGGCGTTGAGCAACCCGCCGGCGATCCTGGTGCTGTCCATGCACGATGAAGCGCAAATGGCCGCTCGCGCCCTGAAGGTGGGCGCGGCCGGGTATGCCACCAAGGACAGCGACCCGGCATTGCTGCTGATGGCGATTCGCAAGGTCGCGGCGGGCGGGCGCTATATCGACCCGGATCTGGCAGACCGCATGGTCTTCGAAGTCGGCCTGACGGACTCGCGTCCCTTGCACTCGCTGCTGTCGGAGCGCGAATTCTCGGTGTTCGAACGTCTGGCACAAGGCGCCAACGTCAACGACATTGCCCTGCAGCTGGCCCTGAGCAGTAAAACCATCAGCACCCACAAGGCGCGCTTGATGCAAAAGCTCAATATCACCTCCCTGGCCGAGCTGGTGAAATACGCCATGGAACACAAGCTGCTGTAGCGGCGTATCCATTAACGACACCGGGCAAGCGCCGCCCGGCACAGGCTTGTCGTTGCACTGTCCCATGCCCGCCATCCGTGTAGGGCGATCCCTACCCCGAACCTTCCATCCGGCTGATGTGATTCTCTCCTGGCCCCCGATTTCCGGGGCCTCGCGCCTGGACTACGCTTGTGCCACAGCGGTCCAAAATACAAAGGTGCGGGTATGAGCGAGGCGGATACAAATGATGTGCTGGTCAGCTTTCGTGGCGTGCAGAAAAGCTACGATGGCGAAAACCTGATCGTCAAAGACCTCAACCTGGAGATTCGCAAGGGCGAGTTCCTCACCCTGCTCGGGCCGTCCGGCTCCGGCAAGACCACCAGCCTGATGATGCTGGCCGGTTTTGAAACACCCACCGCCGGTGAGATCCAGCTGGCCGGCCGCTCGATCAATAACGTGCCGCCCCACAAGCGCGACATCGGCATGGTGTTCCAGAACTACGCACTGTTTCCGCACATGACCGTGGCCGAGAACCTGGCGTTTCCCCTGTCCGTGCGTGGCTTGAGCAAGACCGACATCAGCGAGCGGGTCAAGCGCGTGCTGAGCATGGTCCAGCTCGACGCCTTCGCCCAGCGCTACCCGGCGCAACTGTCCGGTGGCCAGCAACAGCGGGTGGCATTGGCCCGCGCCTTGGTGTTCGAGCC
This sequence comes from Pseudomonas orientalis, assembly GCF_001439815.1. Lineage (GTDB taxonomy): Bacteria > Pseudomonadota > Gammaproteobacteria > Pseudomonadales > Pseudomonadaceae > Aquipseudomonas > Aquipseudomonas orientalis. Next base: position 508,839 of record NZ_JYLM01000004.1, read on the forward strand.
GCAGCTGGTGCTGATGGACGAACCCCTCGGCGCCCTCGACAAGCAACTGCGCGAACACATGCAGATGGAAATCAAGCACCTGCATCAGCGCCTCGGCGTGACCGTGGTGTATGTGACCCACGACCAGGGCGAAGCCTTGACCATGTCCGACCGCGTGGCGGTATTCCACCAGGGCGAAATCCAGCAGATCGCCGCACCGCGCAGCCTGTATGAAGAACCGAAGAATACCTTTGTGGCCAACTTCATCGGCGAAAACAATCGGCTCAATGGCCGTCTGCACAGCCACACCGGCGAGCGCTGTGTGGTGGAGCTGGCGCGCGGCGAGAAGGTCGAGGCGCTGGCGGTGAACGTAGGCCCGATCGGCGGCCCGGTGACCCTGTCGGTGCGGCCGGAGCGCGTCAGCCTCAATGGTGCCAGCGGCAGCTGCATCAACCGCTTCTCCGGGCGGGTGGCGGAGTTCATCTACCTGGGCGACCACGTGCGTGTGCGCCTGGAAGTCTGCGGCAAGACCGATTTTTTCGTGAAACAACCGATCGCCGAGCTGGACCCGGCCCTGACGGTCGGCGACGTGGTACCGATTGGCTGGCAAGTCGAGCACGTTCGCGCACTCGACCCACTTTTAGAGGCGAATTGATCGCCCCCTGGCTTCACCAACCCTGCACGTGGAGAGCACAACAATGTTGAGATCCCTTAAGTATTCGGCTCTGGCCATCGGCTTGATGGGCGCGACACAGGCCATGGCAGGCCCGGACCTGACCGTCGTTTCCTTTGGCGGCGCGAACAAGGCGGCCCAGGTCAAGGCCTTCTATGCCCCGTGGGAAAGCGCGGGCAACGGCAAGATCATCGCCGGTGAGTACAACGGTGAGATGGCCAAGGTCAAAGCCATGGTCGACACCAAGAGCGTGTCCTGGGACCTGGTGGAAGTGGAGTCGCCGGAGCTTTCCCGTGGTTGCGACGAAGACATGTTCGAACCCCTGGACCCGAAACTGTTCGGCAACACCGCCGACTACGTGAAGGGCGCAATCCAGCCCTGCGGGGTGGGCTTCTTCGTGTGGTCCACGGTGCTGGCCTACAACGCCGACAAACTCGCCAGTGCACCGACCAGTTGGGCGGATTTCTGGGACACCAAGAAATTCCCCGGCAAGCGTGGCCTGCGCAAAGGCGCCAAGTACACCCTGGAATTCGCCTTGATGGCCGACGGCGTGGCGCCCAAGGACGTCTACAAAGTGCTTGCCGGCAAAGATGGCCAGGACCGTGCGTTCAAGAAACTCGATGAACTCAAGCCGTCGATCCAGTGGTGGGAAGCCGGCGCACAGCCGCCGCAGTACCTTGCCTCGGGCGATGTGGTGATGAGCTCGGCCTATAACGGCCGGATCGCCGCCGTACAGAAAGAAAGCAACCTCAAAGTGGTATGGAACGGCGGCATCTACGACTTCGACGCCTGGGCCATTCCAAAAGGCCTGGCCAAGGAGCGCGCCGAAGCGGCGAAGAAATTCATCGCCTTCTCGGTGCAGCCTCAGCAGCAGAAGATCTATTCGGAAAACATCGCCTACGGTCCGGCCAACACCCAGGCCGTGCCGTTGCTGGCCAAGGACGTGCTCAAGGACATGCCGACCACTCCGGAAAACATCGCCAACCAGGTGCAGATCGATGTGAGCTTCTGGGCTGATAACGGCGAGCAGCTTGAGCAGCGCTTCAATTCCTGGGCTGCCAAATAACCCATCTGGGAGATGCCAGTCTGTAGGAGCGAGCTTGCTCGCGAAAAACGTCAACGATAACGCGTGCTTCCTGAATGAACGCGGCGCCTGTGAGTTTTTCGCGAGCAAGCTCGCTCCTACAGATTGGCATTAGGGCTTGCCCCTTCCCACAGGGCATCTGCATTTATCTTCAAGATCCGGAGTTCAGTCATGGCAGTAGCCATTCCCACCCTCAAGCAGCGCCTGGCCCGTGCCGAGCGGCTCAACCGCTGGAAGGCCCAGGCCTTGATTGCGCCGCTGGTGCTGTTTTTGCTGCTGGTGTTCCTGGTGCCCATCGTTGCGCTGCTCTACAAGAGCGTCGGCAACCCGGAAGTGGTCGCAGGCTTGCCGCGTACGGTGGTGGCAGTGACGGCCTGGGACGGTCGTGGCTTGCCCGGCGAGTCGGTGTACCAGGCGCTGAGTGAGGACCTGGGCGAAGCGCGCAAAAACCAGACCCTGGGCGATCTGTCCAAGCGCTTGAACATGGAACTGGCCGGCTATCGCAGCCTGCTGACCAAAACCGCGCGGGCGCTGCCGTTTACTGAAGCGCCTGCCTCTTATAAAGCCGCGCTGGAAAGCCTCGACGAACGCTGGGGCGACCCGGCGTACTGGCAGGCGATCCGACGCAATACCAGCAGCCTGACGCCTTACTACCTGCTGGCGGCCGTCGATCACCGTATCGATGACTTGGGCGAAATCGCGCCGGCCACCCCCGACCAGGCCATCTATCTGGATATCTTCGCCCGCACATTCTGGATGGGCCTGGTCATCACCGTGATCTGCCTGCTGCTGGCCTATCCCCTGGCGTACCTGCTGGCCAACCTGCCGGCGCGCAAAAGCAACCTTTTGATGATCCTGGTCTTGCTGCCGTTCTGGACCTCGATCCTGGTACGGGTGGCGGCGTGGATCGTATTGCTGCAATCCGGTGGCCTGATCAACAGCGCCCTGATGGGCATGGGCCTGATCGATACGCCGCTGGAGCTGGTGTTCAACCGTACCGGTGTGTACATCTCCATGGTGCATATCCTGCTGCCGTTCATGATTCTGCCGATCTACAGCGTGATGAAGGGCATTTCGCCGACTTACATGCGTGCGGCGATTTCCCTGGGCTGTCATCCCTTCGCCAGCTTCTGGCGCGTGTACTTCCCGCAGACCTACGCCGGTGTCGGCGCCGGTTGCCTGTTGGTGTTTATCCTGGCGATTGGTTACTACATCACCCCGGCCTTGCTGGGCAGCCCGAACGATCAGATGGTCAGCTACTTCGTGGCCTTCTATACCAACACCAGCATCAACTGGGGCATGGCCACGGCGCTGGGCGGCTTGCTGCTGCTGGCGACGGTGCTGCTGTACCTGATTTACAACCGGCTGGTGGGCGCCAGTCGCCTGCGCCTGAGCTGAGGAGACCTTGCGATGCTGAGCCCTTATATGTCACCGGTGGAGCGGCTGTGGTTCTACAGCCTGCGGATTCTGTGTGGTCTGATCCTGCTGTTCCTGATCCTGCCGGTGCTGGTGATCATCCCGTTGTCGTTCAACAGCGGCAGTTTCCTGGTGTACCCGCTGCAGGGCTTTTCGCTGCAGTGGTATCACGACTTTTTCGCCTCGGCCGAATGGATGCGCGCCTTGCGCAACAGCATCATCGTCGCCCCGGCGGCCACGCTGCTGGCGATGGTGTTCGGCACGCTGGCGGCGATCGGCCTGACCCGTGGCAACTTCCCCGGCAAGGCACTGGTGATGGCTTTGGTGATTTCGCCGATGGTGGTGCCGGTGGTGATTATCGGCGTGGCCAGTTATTTGTTCTTTGCCCCGCTGGGCCTGGGCAACAGCTTTTTCTCGCTGATCGTGGTGCATGCGGTGCTGGGCGTGCCGTTTGTGATCATTACCGTGTCGGCGACCTTGCAGGGTTTCAATCACAACCTGGTGCGGGCGGCGGCCAGCCTGGGCGCGTCACCGTTGACCGCGTTTCGCCGGGTGACCTTGCCGCTGATTGCACCGGGGGTGATTTCCGGTGCGCTGTTTGCCTTCGCCACCTCGTTCGATGAAGTGGTGGTGACGCTGTTCCTCGCCGGGCCGGAGCAGGCCACGTTGCCCAGGCAGATGTTCAGCGGCATCCGGGAGAACCTCAGCCCGACGATTGCCGCAGCGGCGACGTTGCTGATCGGGTTTTCGGTGGTGCTGTTGCTGACGCTCGAATGGCTGCGCGGGCGCGGCGAAAAGCTGCGTACGGCCCAAGTCTGAAGCCCGGCACAGGTCAAAATGTGGGAGGGGGCTTGCCCCCGATGGCAGTGTGTCAGTCAGCAACTCTGATACTGATACACCGCTATCGGGGCAAGCCCCCTCCCACATTGGTTTTGTGTTCACTCAGATGATGACCATTCAGTTGCTGAATGCTAGGCAACCCGGAATCCCGAGCTACTCTTGTGCCAGCCCATCTCTCAATAAGAGGCCGCGCACATGAGTACTTCCTCATTCAAGATCGCCCATAAACTGCTCACTGGCGCCGGCGCCATTGAGCAACTCGCCGCCGAACTCACCCGCCTGGATGTGGATAACCCACTGATCGTCACCGATGCCGTGCTGGTCAAGTCCGGCACGGTGGCGCTGGCACTCGAGCACCTGGGCGGGCGCCCTTATGAAATCTTCGACCGCGTGCTGCCCGACCCGGAAATCGCCATTGTCGAAGACTGCATGCAGGCCTACCGCGATGGCGGGCACGACGGCCTGATCGGCGTGGGCGGCGGCAGTGCCATCGACATCGCCAAGAGCGTGGCCGCTTACGCCGGTTACCACGGCGCCCTGGCGGATCTGTTCGGGGTCGACCAGGTACCGCGCAAGGGCCCGCCGTTGATCGCCATCCCCACCACGGCGGGCACCGGCTCGGAAGTGACCAACGTGGCGATCCTCTCGGACAAGGTCGCGCAGCTGAAAAAAGGCATCGTCAGCGACTACCTGCTGCCGGATGTGGCGCTGATCAGCCCGCAAATGACCCTCACATGCCCGCGCAGCGTCACCGCCGCCAGTGGTGTCGACGCGCTGGTGCATGCGATTGAGTCCTACCTGTCGCTGAATGCCTCACCGATTACCGATGCCCTGGCGATCGGCGCCATCAAGCTGATTGCCGGCGCATTGCCCAAGGCTTACGCCAACCCGGCCAACCTGCAGGCCCGTGACGACATGGCCACCGCCAGCCTGATGGCCGGCATGGCCTTCGGCAACGCGGGTGTGGGTGCGGTGCATGCGCTGGCGTATCCGTTGGGCGGCCGGTTCAACATCGCCCACGGCGTGAGCAACGCGCTGTTGCTGCCCTATGTAATGCACTGGAACAAGCTGGCCTGTGTCGAACGGATGCGCGACATCGCCCAGGCGATGGGCGTGAATGTCAGCGCGCTGAGCGTGAACGACGCTGCCGACCAGGCTGTCGAGGCGATGACGCGACTGTGCGCCGCCGTCGAGATCCCGGCCGGCCTGCGCAGTTTCGGCGTGCCTGAGGAGGCTATCCCGGCGATGGCCACTGAAGCGGCGGGTATCGAACGCCTGATGCGCAACAATCCGCGCCAGCTCAGTGCGGCCGATATCGAGAAAATCTACCGGGCGGCGTACTAGCCGTTGAGTGAGGTCACGGTGCGCAGGGCAAAGCTGAGGTATACAATGCGCGCCATCGTGATTTAGCTCAAAAAGGTGCGTCATGCAGCCCTTCGTCATTGCTCCATCGATTCTCTCCGCCGACTTCGCCCGCCTGGGCGAAGAAGTGGACAAGGTGTTGGCCGCCGGCGCCGACTTCGTGCACTTCGACGTCATGGACAACCACTACGTGCCCAACCTGACCATCGGCCCGATGGTCTGTGCGGCGTTGCGCAAGTACGGGATCACCGCACCGATCGACGCGCACCTGATGGTCAGCCCGGTGGACCGTATTGTCGGCGACTTCATCGACGCCGGTGCGACCTATATCACCTTCCACCCGGAAGCCACCCTGCACGTCGACCGTACCCTGCAACTGATCCGCGAAGGCGGCTGCAAGGCGGGCCTGGTGTTCAACCCGGCCACACCCTTGAGCGTGCTGGAATACGTGATGGACAAGGTCGACATGGTCCTGCTGATGAGCGTCAACCCGGGCTTCGGCGGGCAGAAGTTCATCCCTGGCACCCTGAACAAGCTGCGCGAAGCGCGGGCGCTGATCGACGCGTCGGGCCGGGAAATACGCCTGGAAATCGACGGTGGGGTCAACGTCAACAATATTCGCGAGATCGCGGCCGCAGGTGCCGATACGTTCGTCGCCGGCTCGGCGATCTTCAACGCCCCGGACTACCAGGAAGTGATCGCGAAGATGCATGCCGAACTGGCGCTGGCGCGTCCATGAGCGGCTTTGAGCAGCTGTTCCCTGGCAAATTGCCACGGCTGGTGATGTTCGATCTGGACGGTACCTTGATCGACTCGGTGCCCGACCTTGCGGCGGCGGTGGACCAGATGCTGCTCAAACTGGGGCGCAAGCCTGCGGGGATCGAGGCGGTACGCGAATGGGTCGGCAATGGCGCACCGATGCTGGTGCGCCGGGCGCTGGCCGGCAACATCGACGCCAGCGGTGTGGATGAGGTGGAAGCCGAACATGCCCTGGAGCTGTTCAATGCCGCCTATGAAAGCAGCCACGAACTGACGGTGGTGTACCCCGGCGTGCGTGACACGCTCAAGTGGTTGAGCAAGCAAGGCGTGGAAATGGCCTTGATCACCAACAAGCCGGAGCGCTTCGTCGCACCGTTGCTGGACCAGATGAAGATCGGCCGGTATTTTCGCTGGATCATCGGCGGCGACACCCTGCCGCAGAAAAAACCCGACCCGGCGGCGCTGTTCTTCGTGATGAAGATGGCGAACATTCCGGCGTCCCAATCGTTGTTCGTGGGCGATTCGCGCAGCGATGTATTGGCGGCAAAGGCCGCAGGCGTGCAGTGCGTGGCCTTGAGTTACGGCTACAACCATGGCCGGCCGATTGCCGAAGAATCGCCGGCGCTGGTAATTGATGACCTGCGCCTGTTAATCCCCGGTTGCCTGGGCGCGGGCGCTGAGATAACGTTGCCCGATATCGATCCGTCTCCTTCTGGAAATCCCGTCGTGGTGGTCACCCGCAAACTCTGGATGAAAGTCATCAAGGCCCTGGCCCGCTGGCGTTGGCGCGCCTGACTGATCCTGGCCGCTTGTTGCGGCACGTTTGCCTACCTGACCGATTGACCCTCACACCACGAGGCACCTGATGATCCGCGAAGAATTCCTGCGTTTGGCCGCTGCCGGCTACAATCGTATCCCCATGGCCCGGGAAACCCTGGCCGACTTCGACACGCCGCTGTCGATCTACCTGAAACTGGCCGACGAGCCGAACTCCTACCTGCTGGAGTCGGTACAGGGCGGTGAGAAGTGGGGCCGTTATTCGATCATCGGCCTGCCGTGCCGCACCGTACTGCGGGTGCACGACCATCATGTGAGCATCGCCCATGATGGCGTCGAGATCGAAAGCCATGACGTAGACGACCCGCTGGCCTTCGTCGAGGCCTTCAAGGCGCGCTACAACGTGCCGACCATTGCCGGCCTGCCGCGTTTCAACGGCGGCCTGGTGGGGTATTTCGGTTATGACTGCGTGCGCTACGTGGAGCAGCGGTTGGGTAAATGCCCGAATCCGGACCCGCTGGGCGTGCCGGACATCCTGCTGATGGTCTCCGACGCCGTGGTTGTGTTCGACAACCTCGCCGGCAAGATGCATGCGATCGTGCTGGCCGACCCGTCCCAGGCGGATGCCTACGAACAGGGCCAGGCCAGTCTCGAAGCGCTGCTGGAAAAGCTGCGCCAGCCGATCACGCCGCGTCGTGGCCTGGACCTCAGCCGACCGCCTGCCGCCGATCCGGTGTTTCGTTCCAGCTTCACGCAGGCGGACTACGAACGCGCAGTGGATACCATCAAGGAATACATCCTCGCCGGTGACTGCATGCAAGTGGTGCCGTCGCAACGGATGTCGATTGATTTCAAGGCGGCGCCGATTGACCTGTACCGGGCGCTGCGCTGCTTCAACCCGACGCCCTACATGTACTTCTTCAACTTCGGTGACTTCCATGTCGTGGGCAGTTCGCCGGAAGTGCTGGTGCGCGTCGAGGACAACCTGATCACCGTGCGCCCCATCGCCGGCACGCGCCCGCGTGGCGCCACCGAAGAAGCGGACCTGGCGCTGGAAGAAGACCTGTTGAGCGACGCCAAGGAAATCGCCGAGCACCTGATGCTGATTGACCTGGGGCGTAATGACACGGGACGTGTCTCGGAAATCGGCTCGGTGAAGTTGACCGAGAAGATGGTCATCGAACGGTATTCCAATGTGATGCACATCGTGTCCAATGTCACCGGTGAGCTGAAAGCCGGGTTGACCGCGATGGACGCACTGCGCGCCATTCTGCCGGCCGGTACTTTGTCGGGCGCGCCAAAGATTCGTGCGATGGAAATCATCGATGAACTGGAGCCGGTCAAGCGGGGCGTCTATGGCGGCGCCGTGGGGTATTTCGCCTGGAACGGCAACATGGACACCGCGATTGCGATCCGCACGGCGGTGATCAAGGATGGCGAACTGCACGTGCAGGCCGGTGGCGGCATTGTGGCGGACTCGGTGCCGGCCCTGGAATGGGAAGAAACCCTGAACAAGCGCCGGGCGATGTTCCGTGCGGTGGCCTTGGCCGAGCAGACCCCACAGGACTGAAGCCAAATGTAGATCAAACTGTGGGAGGGGGCTTGCTCCCGATAGCGGTCTGTCAGTTCATGATGTGCTGGCTGACACATTGCTATCGGGGGCAAGCCCCCTCCCACATTGGTTTGTGTTGGTTTCAGGATTGGCTAGAAATCCAGGCTCACCCCGACACTGACCCCTTGCTGGGTCAGGTTGTCATCTTTCCTCAGGTTATAGGCCGCCCGCAACGCCAGTTCCTGCGTCAGCTTGTGGCTGACCCCCAGGCTCAAGCGATCCGAATTGCTGCGCGGGGTGTAGCCGTCCAATTTGAAGTCGATCCCCGGCACGCTGTTGAGCGCGATGTTGACCTTCTGCGTGTCGTTCTCGAACTCATGCTCATGGGCCACTTCCCCAAACACTTGGGTCTGCGGGGTGATGCGGTAGCTGCCCTGCAAGCCGACGCCTAGACGCTTGGAATCACGCTGCTGGTCGTCAAAGGTCAGGGCGGTGGAGCGGCTGTCTTTTTCCGAGTAGCCGTTCACTTCGACGCGCGCGTAATCGGCGCTGATGAAGGGCGACAGGTGCCAGTCACTGCCCGGCGCGGCGATGTCATACCCCACGCGGCCGCTCAAGGCCCAGAGCCAGCCATCGGTGTCACCTTTCTCCGACCCTTCGCTGACGCCCAGGGCGAACTTGCGCTTGAGGTTATCGAAGTCCAGTTTGCCGCCGGTCAAGGCCGCATCGGCCCACCAGTGATTCTGCTGATATTGGGCGAACGCGGTGCCCATGTAGCTGTTGAGCTTGTAATCCGAATCGCTGGCGCCGGCTTCCAGTGTCTGGCGATACAGGCCCGCGGCGACGCCTACGCGCCAGGCTTCGTTGAGTCGGTAGCTGCCGCCGATATTGAGGTTATAACCGCTGCCATCGCCGCTTGCCGAGCTGTTCTGGTCGTCGAAATCCAGGCGCTGGCCACCGCCTGCCACGATCGCTCGCCATTGGCCGACGGCTTGCCAGTGGCCGGTGTCTGCCTGCCATTGATTGCGCAACTCATCCTGGTGAGCGCGCAATGTGCCCTGGGCCATTTCCGGCAGCAGCGTGATTTCCCATGGCGCGGCGAGCAGCGAATAGGCGTAGTCGGCGATCAGCCGTTGCCCGGCTATGGTCGGGTGGACCGAGTCGTTATAGATCAGCCTGGTCGGGTCCGGGTTGGTGCCACCGATGCCGTACACCGGATTGGCGGTGCAACTGTTGCCACTGAAGCAGGTGCCCGTGAGGTTCTGCCCGGTGGCGAGGCCGAAGCGGGCCGGATTGGCGAAGGCTTCGTTCAATAACAATGGAATGTTCAGCGGGATGACCTGCGCATCGATCTGCGACAGGCGCTGTACCAGGGATTGGTTGAACACAGCGCTCAGGGCCGACGTCGCTGCCTGCTGCGGGGTGCCGTTGACGGCCGGCGTCAGGCCGATGTCGGGCAGCATCCATACCATGATGTAACGCGCACCGGCTTGTTGCAGGGCCTGGGCACTGTCAGCCAGTCGCCCGCCGGCGGCGACCGCTTGAGCGGGGCTGAGTACGCGACCCTGGAGGAAGTCATTGCCGCCACCGGACAGAAAGTACAGCGCATTCGGATCGGCCAGCCCGCCGTTTGCCGGCAGGTAACCCTGTCGACTGCGCAGCACCGTGCCGCCCCCTGCATTGCCGGGCGGGATCGCAGCGTTGGAGACCGTCGTGATGGAGTCGAGGATATTGTCGGTACGGTAGCCGCCGACCGCCCAGTTGTTTCCGTCCGGCAAGCCCTGGACCGCGCGCACCGGTGAGGTGGAGGCATTCAGGTCGTTTGGTGCTACACCCAGCTTGGCGCCGAGCAGCGTCGAAGAAACCAGACCATAGTCGCCCTGGAATGTCGGCCCGGTACGGTTGGTGAAGCGCAGGGTCGATCCGGCACTGCCGTCGGGAAACTGGCCGGCATCGGCCAGGCTGTCACCGAATACCACCATGGTTGAGTAGGGTGATGACGGTGCTGCGTGGGCCTGTGCGCAAGCCAGGGAAAGCAAGCCGGCGGCCAGGGGCGCGAAGAACGGGGTTCTGAGCATGGAAAATTCCATTGAGTTGTTTTTGTGTCGGAACCGAAACACTAGCAAAGTATCGAGCGTTTTCTATAGCGTAAAACCGAATTTCCCCGTGGCATCGCATCGAGCTCGGCCCGTATTTGCGGCGCCATATTGCACCGCTGGCGAGGCTACGTTACTGTGCCTGAACGTATGAATGAGACCCTCCCCGTGTTGATCATCAGCAAACTCTTGATGCGAGTAGTCAAGGCACACGCCCGTTGGCGTTGGCGCGCCTGACATTTTTCTCCGCCGGCCTGGCCGGACCTGTACCGATTTGCCTTCTTCACCCTGTTTGACGCCCCTTGCCGCTCACCCCGGCAACCGGAACGTGCGTCTGGCAGCGGGCCACACGCTTTGAAGGCGGTCATTTGAAATCAGTGAATTCAAGAGGTTTGAACCCACATGTTGCTGATGATTGATAACTACGATTCCTTTACCTACAACGTTGTGCAGTACCTGGGCGAGCTGGGTGCCGAGGTCAAGGTGGTGCGCAACGACGAACTGACAGTCGCCCAGATCGCCGCGCTGAATCCGGAGCGCATTGTCGTATCGCCCGGTCCATGCACGCCGACCGAAGCGGGTATCTCGCTGGAAGCCATCCAGTATTTTGCCGGCAAGCTGCCGATCCTGGGCGTGTGCCTGGGCCATCAGTCCATTGGCCAGGCCTTTGGCGGTGACGTGGTGCGTGCGCGCCAGGTGATGCACGGCAAGACCAGCCCGGTGTTTCACAAGGACCTGGGTGTATTCCAGGCCCTCAACAATCCGGTGACCGTGACCCGTTACCACTCGCTGGTGGTCAAGCGCGAAACCCTGCCCGAGTGCCTGGAGCTGACGGCCTGGACCCAGCTGGAAGACGGCTCGGTCGACGAGATCATGGGCCTGCGCCACAAGACACTGAATATCGAAGGGGTGCAATTTCACCCTGAATCGATCCTGACCGAGCAGGGCTACGAGCTGTTCGCCAATTTTCTCAAGCAGAGCGGCGGCACGCGCTAAGGACTTTCCATGGATATCAAGACTGCCCTGGGCCGTATCGTCGGCCACCTGGACCTGAGCACCGCTGAAATGAGCGATGTGATGCGCGAGATCATGACCGGTCAATGCTCCGATGCGCAGATTGGCGCCTTTATGATGGCCATGCGCATGAAGAGCGAAAGCATCGACGAAATCGTCGGCGCCGTGTCGGTGATGCGTGAACTGGCGGACAAGGTCGAACTCAAGACCCTCGACGGTGTGGTCGATGTGGTCGGCACCGGCGGCGACGGTGCGAACATCTTCAACGTCTCGACGGCGTCCTCGTTCGTGGTCGCGGCAGCCGGTTGCACCGTGGCCAAGCATGGCAATCGCGCGGTGTCCGGCAAAAGTGGCAGCGCCGACTTGCTGGAAGCCGCCGGTATCTACCTGAACCTGACGCCGGTACAGGTGGCACGCTGCATTGACAGCGTCGGCATTGGTTTCATGTTTGCCCAGTCCCACCACGGCGCGATGAAACACGCCGCCGGCCCGCGCAAGGACCTTGGCCTGCGCACCCTGTTCAATATGCTCGGCCCGCTTACGAATCCGGCCGGTGTGAAGCATCAGGTCGTCGGGGTCTTCAGCCAGGCGTTGTGCCGACCGTTGGCCGAAGTGCTGCAGCGCCTGGGCAGCAAGCATGTGCTGGTGGTGCATTCCAAGGACGGCCTGGATGAATTCAGCCTGGCCGCACCGACCTTCGTGGCGGAATTGAAGAACGACCAGGTCACTGAATACTGGGTCGAGCCTGAAGACCTGGGCATGAAGAGCCAGAGCCTGCACGGCCTGGCAGTGGAAAGCCCGGCGGCGTCGCTGGAATTGATTCGCGATGCGCTGGGGCGACGCAAGACCGAGAACGGGCAAAAAGCGGCGGAAATGATTGTGCTCAATGCTGGCGCGGCACTTTACGCAGCGGACCATGCCTATAGTCTTAAGGAAGGTGTGGCCTTGGCCCACGATGCACTGCACACCGGTCTGGCTCGCGAGAAACTCGAAGAACTCGGAGCATTCACCGCCGTATTCAAGATGGAGAATGAAGCATGAGTGTTCCGACCGTTCTGGAAAAGATCCTGGCGCGCAAGGCTCAAGAAGTCGCCGAGCGCCGTGCCCGTGTGAGCCTGGCCGAGCTGGAAAGCCTGGCGAAAGCAGCCGATGCCCCGCGCGGCTTTGCCAATGCATTAATTGCCCAGGCCAAGTTGAAGCAACCGGCGGTGATCGCCGAAATCAAGAAAGCCTCGCCGAGCAAAGGTGTGATCCGCGAGCACTTCGTGCCACACGAAATCGCCGTCAGTTATGAAAAGGGCGGGGCGACCTGCCTGTCCGTACTGACCGATATCGATTACTTCCAGGGTTCCGACCTGTTCCTGCAGCAGGCACGCGCCGCGTGCAAGTTGCCGGTGATCCGCAAGGATTTCATGGTTGATCCTTACCAGATCGTCGAAGCTCGCGCCCTGGGCGCCGACTGTGTGCTGCTGATCGTTTCCGCCCTGGATGACGTGAAGATGGCCGAGCTGGCCGCCGTGGCCAAGAGTGTCGGCCTGGATGTACTGGTCGAAGTGCACGACGGCGACGAGCTGGAGCGCGCACTCAAAACTCTCGACACCCCGCTGGTGGGGGTCAACAACCGTAACCTGCATACCTTCGACGTCAGCCTGGAAACCACCCTGGATCTGCTGCCGCGTATTCCGCGTGACCGCCTGGTAATCACTGAAAGCGGCATCGTCAATCGCGCCGACGTTGAACTGATGGAAATCAGCGAGGTGTATTCGTTCCTGGTCGGCGAGACGTTCATGCGCGCCGAGAACCCAGGGGCGGAGTTGCAGCGTCTGTTTTTCCCGGAGCGTGGTGTGGCGCTCAGCGGTTCGACCCTGGATTGATTCCTGCGCGCTCGGTATATTTTTGAAATGCAGTAAAAAGTGTGGGAGGGGGCTTGCCCCCTCCCACATTGGTCTTGTGCTTATTCAGGTAGGTCAATGTGATGACTAAGCTGGTGTCGATGACTGTGGAGGCAGGACTTGCCGCGGAACAAGCGCTTCTGGCTGCCGTCTGCGCCGGTGAGCAGGAATTCGGCCTGTTGTTCTGGCAACCCCACGATCAAGCCTTGGTCATGCCGCGCCGTCTGAGCCGATTGCCGGCCTTCGAAACGGCCAGCCAGGTTTCGGCAGACGCCGGTTGGCCGGTGTTGTTGCGCGAAACCGGTGGTGAGCCGGTGCCGCAGTCCGCCGCCACGGTCAATATCGCCCTGGTCTACGCGCCCCCGCGCAGTGAAGGTGATCAAGGGCGCATCGAAACCGGCTACCAACGGTTGTGCCAGCCGATTTGCGATGTGTTGATCGAGTTGGGCGGCACTGCATCCGTCGGCGAAATCGACGGCGCGTTCTGCGACGGTCGTTACAACGTCAATCTCAACGGCCGCAAAATGGTCGGCACGGCCCAACGCTGGCGGCAGAGCGGTGGCCGCCCGGTGGGGCTGGTGCACGGTGCCTTATTACTGGACAACGATCGCGATGAATTGATTGCGGCGGTCAATCGTTTCAATGAGGCCTGTGGCCTGGAGCAGCGGGTGCGCGCCGAGAGCCATATCGCGCTGCACGAAGTCTTTCCTGTGCCGGACGTGATAGCCCGACTCGACACCTTGTACCGTAGGATGTTGGCGGACTTGCTGCCAGGTTAACGGGTGCCGAACACCACCATCGTCTTGCCTTTGACGTGCACCAGGTTGCGCTCTTCCAGATCCTTGAGCACGCGACCCACCATTTCCCGCGAACAACCCACGATGCGCCCGATTTCCTGGCGCGTGACCTTGATCTGCATGCCATCGGGGTGGGTCATGGCGTCGGGTTGCTTGCACAGCTCCAGCAGGCAGCGGGCGACACGCCCGGTCACATCGAAGAACGCCAGATCGCCGACCTTGCGCGTGGTGTCCCGCAGGCGTTGGGCAATCTGGCCGCTCAACGCATACAGGATGTCCGGATCCTGTTGGGCCAGTTCGCGAAATTTCGTGTAGCTGATCTCGGCCACTTCGCACTCCACCTTGGTGCGCACCCAGGCGCTGCGCTGCTGCTCCTTGCCTGCCTGTTCGAACAGCCCAAGTTCGCCGAAGAAATCCCCGGTGTTGAGGTAGGCAATGATCATCTCGCGACCGTCTTCGTCCTCGATCAGGATAGTGACCGAGCCCTTGATGATGAAGAACAGAGTTTCGGAGCGCTCGCCCGCGCAGATGATGTTGTGCTTGGCCGGATGACGCCGGCGCTGGCAATGCATCAGCAGCTTGTCGAGGTTCTTGATCTTGGGTGTGGGAGTAAGAGCAACCATGGTTGTATCCCGAAAGACTGCGCGATGGGGTTGGATTTTTTTTATCAGCGGCACCGGCACTGATGCACGCTGTACAAACGATGGCAATGCGCCATTGATTTGGCGCCAGCTTACCAGACACATTCTGACTCGATTAGCGTATTTCACCGGCAAACGCTGTTATTGATCGTTTTAATGCAGGGCGCTGCCGTCCCGGGGCCCTGTGCTAAGCTGGCGACCCTTTTTTAGCAGTGGAGTCTGGGCGATGAAGGCACGCATCCAATGGGCGGGCGAAGCCATGTTCCTCGGTGAATCGGGCAGTGGCCACGTGGTGGTCATGGACGGCCCGCCGGAAGCCGGTGGCCGCAACCTGGGTGTACGCCCGATGGAAATGCTGCTGCTGGGTGTCGGCGGTTGCAGTAATTTCGACGTGGTCAGTATCCTGAAGAAATCCCGTCAGGCCGTGGAAAGCTGCGAAGCCTTTCTGGAGGCCGAGCGCGCCACTGAAGACCCCAAGGTGTTTACCAGGATCCATATGCATTTTGTGGTCAAGGGTCGGGCGCTGAAGGAGGCGCAGGTCAAACGTGCCATCGAACTGTCGGCGGAGAAGTACTGCTCGGCCTCGATCATGCTCGGCGCGGCCGGTGTGGCCATCACCCATGATTACGAAATTATCGAGTTGGGTTGATCGTGGATCGACGGGCAAAAAGAAGGGCGCTTTGATAGCGCCCTTCTTACATGATCATTCCCACGCTCTGAACTGACCCCCAAAGGTTGGACACAACTTGGGGGTGTCATGGTTAAGTATACAGAACAGGCAAAACTCGCGGCGGTGCAGGACTATTGCGCAGGCAGTGCTGGCTTGAGGGATG
>NZ_JYLM01000005.1 GCF_001439815.1 Pseudomonas orientalis
AGGCGCGCATTCTACAGCAGCCTCATTTGCTGTCAAGCGGTTATTTTCAGAAGTTTTCGAAGAATTCTTCAACAACTTCAACCACTTGCGCTTGCGATCTCTCGTAAGCGGGAGGCGAATTCTACAGAATCCGGCAGGGACGTCAAGCACTTAAACCGAAAAAATGGATTTTTCCTTCAAGGTCACTCCCCTTCTATATATAGACGAACACCCAAGGCGTATTAGAAGCGGGGGATTTCGGGAAAACGAGCTGAATACCCCTCTTGGGAGCGATTATGGCGAGGCAAAGGAGCAGGGGTGTTCTATACGGCGAACGCCAATAAGACATACAGCTAAGGAGATGGTGTCCCAGGGCCGGTTCGAACGGCCAACCTTCCCCTTAGGAGGGGGATGCTCTATCCAATTGAGCTACTGGGACAAATCGCGATCATTGAGCCAAAGGCCAGCGACGGACGGCGTGCATATTAACGGCCAAGGTTAATTTTGTCATGTCATCCGTTGGCTTTTTGATTGTCGGCCGATCCCGCAGACACATGCATGACACAACCCAATATATTTGGGACGCACCACACCATCGTGCAGTTTGCACTCCAGCAAATGGGCACCATTGCAAATTGCAATGTGATACAACCCTAATCCACACACAAGCCATTGTTTATATTGAACTAATAGATTGGCACGAGAGCTGCAACAGTTCTTCTACAAAACCTATTTGACCCAGGCATACGGAGAAGAAATTATGAACAGCGCCCTTTTGCTCGGTCTGAACACATTGGCACTGGCCGCGCTGGCTACCTTTCACTTCCAGCCTGTCAACGTGCAGGACTCCGCTCAGATCAATCAACCCGTCCCCCACCATCTGCAGCAACGCCCCCAGTTGGCGGTGATGAATGCCGAAGCCCGATCGCCCATTCGTTTGACCCAAGACACCCAGGCCGCCCCAGCATCCGAACACTGGGTATTCTGAGAGTGCCACTCATGTCTAAATCTGCATGGCTATTTCTTTGCCTGACACTCGTGACAGCCCTAATAGGCTTGAACAACGACGTGCGCGAAAGCGCAACCCTCGCATTCATCGCCAGCGCCGTGTTCGGCTGCCTGCTGATCCTGTCGCTCGCCATCGGTCGCCGTATCAAATTCGACCCGGTGTTACGCTAGTCTCCTCCCCCCTCCCCTACCTTATGTCGGCCCGTGCCAGTAAATCAGCAAACTGCCACTATCCTGATAGATGAGGGCAAAAGGCCATGCTGCGCAGGGCGTGCGCCCTTCAATCCGCGTCGGACACGGCGTACACGTAGATTGGCAATGACCGATCCACGTGGAAACTTTTCCAACCAGTCCGCAAAAATGCAAATCAGTGCTGGCATAAAGCCTTTAGGCGGTTCAATATTTGTCACAGAATTGACGCCAAGGAAATGTCAAATCTGAGGCATGATGCGGCCTCTTTGCAATTCGGGTTGAACTTTGGTCGTGAGCCTTGTCTTAACACTCATCTTGCGGCCAATTCCAAAAACCGCTCCCCTGAACTAACCGGTTAAATATATGCGCCCATTGAAACAGGCAATTTATTCCAGCCGTACGGCTGACAAGTTCGTCGTACGTCTGCCAGACGGAATGCGGGAACGCATTGCCGAGGTGGCTCGCAATCATCATCGCAGCATGAACTCCGAAATCATCGCTCGCCTGGAACAGAGCCTTATTCAGGAAGGTGCCTTGGGTGAAGAGTTAAGCATGCGCCTGGACAGCCCAGAGCTGTCACTGCACGAACGCGAACTGCTGCAGCGTTTTCGTCAGCTTTCCCATCGCCAGCAAAATGCTCTCGTATCGCTGATCGCGCACGACGTAGAGGCGGCCGCAGAAGCCAATTGATTGACACTTGAAAGCCGAAGCCAGCTATATGCTGGCTTTTTTTTGCCTGGGATTTGAGCAAGGGAAGCGAGGGCAGAGTTGCCCTCGCAGGAAAGATCAGAGCAGAAAGATTGTGGCCAAGCCCAGAAAGATGAAAAAGCCACCACTGTCAGTCATGGCCGTAATCATTACGCTGGCGCCCATGGCAGGGTCGCGCCCCAGACGTGCCAAGGTCATAGGGATCAGAACCCCCATAAAGGCCGCCAACAGCAAATTGAGGGTCATGGCAGCGGTCATCACCACGCCCAGCGACCAGCTGCCGTATAGCAAGTAAGCCACTACCCCTATCACCCCGCCCCACACCAGGCCGTTGATAAGGCCTACTGCCAACTCCTTGCGCAGCAAACGCGAAGAATTGGCGGTGCTGACCTGGTCAAGCGCCATGGCACGCACAATCATGGTGATGGTCTGATTACCGGAATTACCGCCGATACCAGCCACTATCGGCATCAATGCCGCCAAGGCCACCAACTTTTCGATGGAACCTTCAAACAGCCCGATCACGCGGGACGCGATAAAGGCGGTAATCAAATTGACCGCCAGCCAAGCCCAACGGTTGTGCAGCGAACGCCAGACTGAAGCAAAAATGTCTTCCTCTTCACGCAAACCTGCCATGTTGAGGACTTCGGTTTCACTCTCTTCACGAATCAGGTCGACGATTTCATCGATTGTCAGACGACCGATCAGCTTGCCGTTCTTGTCGACCACCGGAGCCGAGATCAAGTCGTAACGCTCAAAAGCCTGGGCCGCGTCGTAGGCGTCTTCGTCCGGGTGAAAGCTCACCGTATCGCTGGCCATCAGGTCAGCAACTCTCTTCTCCGGATCATTTACCAGCAGGCGCTTGATCGGCAATACGCCCTTGAGGATGCCTTCGTAGTCGACTACGAACAGCTTGTCGGTATGGCCTGGCAGCTCTTTGAGGCGACGCAGATAGCGCAGCACCACTTCCAGGCTGACGTCTTCGCGGATGGTGACCATCTCGAAGTCCATCAGCGCGCCGACCTGGTCTTCATCATAAGACAGTGCAGAACGCACACGCTCACGCTGCTGAGTGTCCAGTGCCTCCATCAGCTCATGAACGACATCACGCGGTAATTCGGGCGCCAGGTCGGCCAGTTCGTCCGCATCCATCTCCTTGGCTGCAGCCAGGAGTTCATGATCGTCCATGTCGGCAATCAGGGTTTCGCGGACCGAATCGGATACTTCGAGGAGAATGTCGCCGTCGCGATCAGCCTTGACCAACTGCCAGAGCGTCAGTCGATCATCCAGGGGCAAGGCTTCGAGAATATAAGCAACGTCGGCGGAGTGAAGATCATCGAGCTTACGTTGCAACTCGACGAGATTCTGCCGGTGAACCAGGTTTTCGACGCGGTCGTGGTGCGGACCTTCCTGGCGGTGCGTAAGGTCTTCGACCACGCGCTGGCGCTGCAGCAGCTCGATAACTTGAGCCAGGCGATCCTGCAGGCTTTCTTGTGTTTTCTTTACTTCTACTTCGGTCATAGGCGAACTCCACTCCCAGCAGCGGAGCGCGCCGGAAGGATCAATCAGTCAATTCATGATTGGTAAAGCGGGGTACTGAGTTACTACTGGGTAAGTCCATGGAGGCAGTCCACAAGCCCCGGCGGGGCTGACCGGCGCATGATACACCGCCCGGCCGCTTTTAACGTCAAAAAACTGGAAAGAACAAGCGCTTGCAAGCCAAAGTTGAGTATTGGCCGCATCTATGAATTGCGACGATGCAGCCAGGAGGGAAAACACACGGGAAATAGAAAAAAGCACACGCCCGGATAAAACCTACACAAACCCCAGACGGCAAAAAGCCCGCACTAGGCGGGCTTTTTGTTTGTATGGTGCACTCGACAGGATTCGAACCTGTGACCGCTCGGTTCGTAGCCGAGTACTCTATCCAGCTGAGCTACGAGTGCAGATTGTGCTTTTTAGACCAGGTCACAACTGGTTGAAGCAAAGTCACCTGCATCGCTGCAGCTAACTCTTAAATGGTGCACTCGACAGGATTCGAACCTGTGACCGCTCGGTTCGTAGCCGAGTACTCTATCCAGCTGAGCTACGAGTGCATTTGTTGCCGCGCATTATAGGCCGTTCAATCTCTATGTAAAGCTATTTTTTCGAGTATTTTCAACAACTTACCGAAAAAACCAGATTGCAACGTACTAAGCAAATAATGGCGGAGAACGGGGGATTCGAACCCCCGACACCCTTTTGAGGTGTACTCCCTTAGCAGGGGAGCGCCTTCGGCCACTCGGCCAGCTCTCCGCAACACGGGGCGTATATTAACCACGTTCATCCCCGTTTGCAAACATAAAAAACGATAAAAATTAAAGGCTTGGTTCTTCGTCCTTCTCTTTCTTGATCCGCAGGTAGATTTCCTCGCGATGGACCGCTACCTCTTTCGGAGCGTTAACCCCGATACGCACTTGATTGCCTTTGACGCCGAGCACGGTCACGGTGATTTCGCCATCACCGATAATCAGGCTTTCTGCGCAACGACGAGTCAGAATCAACATACCTTTCACCTCACGCAATTCATTTCAGGAACAACAGTCTGCAAAAAAAAGGCATTCGACCTACAACCAAATGGTCGCAGCCCTACCGCCTAAGTATTGTCGAGCCCACGCAAAAGAACATGCGCTCAACAAAAAAAATGAAAGGCGCGGTAAGCCGCGCCTTCCTGGCATCGCATCACTCGCCCTGTCGGGCCGGAGCGTCCAGCTCAAAAGCGGTATGCAGCGCGCGCACAGCCAGTTCCAGGTACTTTTCTTCAATCACCACCGAGACTTTGATTTCCGATGTGGAGATCATCTGGATGTTGATGCTTTCCTTGGCCAGCGCCTCGAACATGCGGCTGGCAACACCGGCGTGGGAGCGCATGCCCACGCCCACGATCGACACCTTGGCAATCTTGGTATCGCCGATCACTTCACGGGCGCCAATCTCTTTCGCGGTGTTCTGCAGGATACGCTCAGCCGCATCGTACTCGTTGCGGTGCACGGTGAAGGTGAAATCGGTGGTGTTATCGTGCGACACGTTCTGCACGATCATGTCGACTTCGATGTTCGCGCCGCTGATAGGACCGAGGATCTTGAAGGCCACACCTGGGGTGTCTGGCACGCCACGGATCGTCAGCTTGGCTTCATCGCGGTTGAAGGCGATGCCGGAAATGATCGGCTGTTCCATGGATTCCTCTTCATCAATAGTAATGAGGGTGCCCGGACCCTCTTTGAAGCTGTGCAATACGCGCAGCGGAACGTTGTACTTGCCGGCGAACTCCACCGCACGGATCTGCAGCACCTTGGAACCGAGGCTGGCCATTTCCAGCATCTCTTCAAAGGTGATCTTGTCCAGGCGCTGGGCCACGGACACGACGCGCGGATCGGTGGTGTAGACGCCATCCACATCGGTATAGATCTGGCATTCGTCAGCCTTGAGCGCCGCTGCCAGCGCCACGCCAGTGGTGTCCGAACCGCCGCGCCCGAGGGTGGTGATATTGCCCTGCTCGTCCACACCCTGGAAACCGGCTACAACCACCACGCGTCCAGCCTTCAGATCGGCACGAATCTTCTGATCGTCGATCTGCAGGATGCGCGCCTTGGTATGGGCGCTGTCGGTAAGGATACGCACCTGGCTGCCAGTGTAGGACACCGCCGGCACACCGCGCTTGTTCAGGGCCATGGCCAGCAGCGCAATGGTCACCTGCTCACCGGTGGACACAATCACATCCAGTTCACGCGGCAGCGGTTGTTGATCACCGCTGATGGCTTTGGCCAAGTCGATCAGGCGATTGGTCTCGCCGCTCATGGCCGACAGCACCACGACCAGGTCGTCGCCGGCATCACGGAACTTCTTAACCTTGTCGGCGACCTGCTCGATTCTTTCGACAGAACCGACCGAGGTGCCTCCGAATTTCTGTACGATCAAAGCCATTTCCAAGCCGCCTCAGCCCGTAAAGGGGCGCCTAATATCCAATCCACCCGCACTGAACAAGCCCGTGACTAGACCACGGGCCGATTAACAGTGCCTTAAATACCTGCTTCGACAAACGGCACGGCCAAGGCCAAGGCTGCGTCCAGGGCACCGGCGTCTACACCACCGCCTTGCGCCATGTCCGGACGACCGCCGCCCTTGCCGCCCACTGCCGCAGCAGCCTGCTTCATCAAATCACCGGCCTTGAGTTGGCCAGTCAGGTCCTTGGTTACACCGGCAACCAGAACGACCTTATCCTCATGGACACTGCCGAGCAGGATCACTGCGCGGCCGAGCTTGTTCTTCAACTGATCGACGAGGGCCAGCAGCGCCTTGCCGTCCTGACCGTCCAGGCGTGCCGCGAGGACTTTCACGTCCTTGACGTCCACCGCCGAGGCCGACAGATCGTCGCCCGCGGCACTGGCGGCCTTGGCCTGCAACTGCTCCAGCTGTTTCTCCAGCGCACGGTTGCGCTCAAGCACGGCCGACAGCTTGTCGATCAGATTGTCGCGGCTGCCCTTGACCAGGCCGGCCGCCTCCTTGAGTTGTTCTTCGGCGGCATTGAGGTAGGCCAGCGCCGCAGCACCGGTCACCGCTTCGATACGCCGCACACCCGAGGCCACACCGCCTTCGCTGATGATTTTCAACAGGCCGATGTCGCCGGTGCGGTTGGCATGGATACCGCCACACAGTTCCACCGAGAAACTGCCGCCCATGCTCAGTACGCGCACTTGGTCACCGTATTTCTCGCCAAACAGCGCCATGGCGCCTTTGTTTTTGGCGGTCTCGATGTCCGTTTCCTCGGTTTCAACCGGGGAGTTCCTGCGAATTTCAGCGTTGACGATGTCTTCCAGCGCCTTGATCTGCTCTGGTTTGATCGCTTCAAAATGGCTGAAATCGAACCGCAGGCGCTGGCTATCGACCAATGAACCCTTCTGCTGGACATGCTCGCCGAGCACCTGGCGCAACGCTGCGTGCAGCAAGTGCGTGGCCGAGTGGTTCAGCGCGGTTGCGTGCCGTACATCGGCATCGACCTGAGTATCCACAGGCGCACCGACGACCAGGTTGCCCAGCACCAACACACCATGGTGCAGGAACGCACCACCGGTCTTGGTGGTGTCGCGCACCTCGAAACGACCGGAGGTCGAACCCAGGAAACCACAGTCACCGATCTGGCCGCCCGACTCCGCGTAGAACGGCGTCTGATCCAGGACCACAATCGCTTCATCGCCTTCGTTCAGCACATCGACCGACTTGCCGTCTTTATAAATGGCAACGATTTTGGCCGAACCGGCAGTCGCCTTGTAGCCGATGAACTCGGTGGGCACATCAACCTTGACCAAGGTGTTGTAGTCCAGGCCAAACGAGCTGGCCGAACGCGCACGCACGCGCTGGGCTTGCATCTCACGCTCGAAACCCGCCTCATCAATGGTCAGCTCGCGCTCACGGGCGATGTCGGCGGTCAGGTCCATCGGGAAACCGTAGGTGTCATAAAGCTTGAACACCACGTCGCCCGGCACCACGCTACCTTTCAGGTCAGCCAGGTCCTGCTCGAGAATTTTCAGGCCGTGCTCCAGGGTCTTGGAGAACTGCTCTTCCTCTGCCTTGAGAACCCGCTCGATGTTGGCTTGCTGCTGCTTGAGCTCCGGGAAGGCGTCGCCCATCTCGGCCACCAGCGCAGCCACGATCTTGTAGAAGAAGCTGCCGCTGGCGCCCAGCTTGTTACCGTGACGGCAGGCGCGACGGATGATGCGGCGCAGCACATAGCCACGGCCTTCATTGGACGGCAGCACGCCGTCGGCGATCAGGAAGCCGCAGGAGCGGATGTGGTCCGACACCACCTTGAGCGAAGACTGGCTTTCGTTGGCGCAGCCAATGGCCGCCGCCGAGGCGCTCAGCAGGTTGGTGAACAGGTCGATTTCATAGTTGGAGTGAACGTGCTGCATCACCGCACTGATCCGCTCCAGGCCCATGCCGGTGTCGACCGACGGAGCCGGCAGCGGGTGCAACACACCGTCGGCGGTGCGGTTGAACTGCATGAACACGTTGTTCCAGATCTCGATGTAACGGTCGCCGTCTTCTTCCGGCGAGCCTGGCGGGCCACCCCAGATATCGTCGCCGTGGTCGTAGAAGATCTCGGTGCAGGGGCCGCACGGGCCGGTATCGCCCATGGTCCAGAAGTTATCGGAAGCGTAAGGCGCGCCCTTGTTGTCGCCGATACGGATCATGCGCTCGGCAGGTACGCCGATTTGCTGGGTCCAGATGTCATAGGCTTCGTCGTCCGTCGCGTAGACGGTCACCCAGAGCTTTTCCTTGGGCAGCTTCAGCACGCCGGTCAGGAAGGTCCAGGCGAAGGTGATCGCATCTTTCTTGAAATAATCGCCAAAGCTGAAGTTACCCAGCATTTCGAAGAAGGTGTGGTGACGCGCGGTGTAACCGACGTTTTCCAGGTCGCTGTTCTTGCCGCCGGCACGTACGCACTTCTGACTGCTGGTGGCGCGGGTGTAGGCGCGCTTTTCCTGGCCCAGGAAACAGTCCTTGAACTGGTTCATCCCCGCGTTAGTGAACAGCAGGGTAGGGTCATTGCCTGGGATCAAGGAGCTTGAGGCTACACGGGTGTGGCCTTGCTCTTCGAAGAAGCGAAGGAAGGCTTCACGGATTTCTGCGCTTTTCATTAGGTTCTTCCACGGAGGCTGCGGCCAAAGGCCAGTGCGCAACATCATCAGACGGAGCGACGGCAAAGGGCCGCATTATATCGGCCCTTTGCCGGTGGTACAGCGTGTTTATGTGATAGATACAGTCAATTAGACGGCCTGCACTGTCATTTCTGCGAAAAGGCGACGAATGTCTGCACGACTTGCTCGATCTGCGCCCGACTGACATCCAGATGCGTGACCATGCGCAGACGCGGCGCGGCAGTCAACTTGATTCCACGCTCGGCGGCGAACGCTTTCAGAGCCTGCGCCCGGTCACCCATCTGCACATAAACCATGTTGGTCTGTACCGGCTCCACCGTATAACCCGCCCGGCGCAACTCATCCCCCAGCCACTGGGCATTGGCGTGGTCATCGGCCAAACGCTGCACCTGATGATCCAGGGCATACAGGCCCGCCGCCGCCAGGGAGCCGGCCTGGCGCATGCCGCCGCCGACCATCTTGCGCAGGCGCCGCGCCTTGGCGATCAACCCCGTGGAACCGCACAGCACCGAACCGACCGGCGCACCGAGGCCCTTGGACAGGCACACCGACACCGAATCGAAATGCCCGGCAATTTCACGCGCATCCACACCCAGCTTGACCGCCGCGTTGTAAAGCCGCGCGCCATCCAGGTGCAGGGCAAGCCCATGTTCACGGGTAAACGCACGCGCCCTGGCCAGATACTCCAGCGGCAGCACTTTGCCTTGCATGGTGTTTTCCAGCGCCAGCAGGCGCGTACGGGCAAAGTGGAAGTCGTCGGGCTTGATGGCCTCGAGCACGTGATTCAGATCGAGGGAACCGTCGGCCTGCACCTCCAGCGGCTGCGGCTGGATCGAGCCCAGCACGGCCGCCCCGCCCCCTTCGTATTTGTAGGTATGGGCCTGCTGGCCGACGATGTATTCCTCGCCGCGCTCACAGTGGGCCATCAATGCCAGCAGGTTGCTCATGGTGCCGGTGGGCACGAACAGCGCGGCGTCGAAACCCAGGCGGCTGGCGAGCTCGGCCTCCAGTGTGTTGACGCTGGGATCTTCACCGTAGACGTCATCACCGCTGACGGCGCTGGCCATCGCGTCGAGCATACCGGGGGTGGGTTGGGTCACGGTGTCGCTGCGCAGGTCAATCACGGTCATGAAGGGGGCCTCTAACGGAATGGATAAGTCCTTTTGTGAGTGATTACTGCGGGCAAAGCCACGCAATATCAAGTCCCTACTGCATTCAATCGAATACCAACCAAACAAACCGATATAGCTTATCGATACGGCAACCGTGCAGTTTTTGAAAAACCATGTTAAAAACTCTCCGCCGCCAGGGTTCTGGTGGCAACGTTCTCAGGGCGGGGTGCAATTCCCCACCGGCGGTAATTGCGCGCAATGTGCATAGCCCGCGAGCGCTTGGCGCCTCGAACTGCTCAGGCAGGACGGCGACAAGGTCAGCAGACCCGGTGTGATCCCGGGGCCGACGGTCATAGTCCGGATGAAGAGAGAACGGGATTGGCACCTAAGGGCCGCGCGCTGATCTCATGCCTGCATGAAACAGCGGTGCATACCCTTAAATCCCATTCGATTCATAACGCCCTGTTTTTTTCTTAAACAGGAGTCAGAACATGCAACCCACCGCAATCGACAGTAAAAGCAAAAACCATCACGGCGAGCGCGTCGCGTTTATCCAGGCCTGCTGGCACAAGGATATTGTCGACCAATCACGCAAAGGCTTCCTCGCCGAAATGATCGCCCAGGGCTACCAGGAATCGGACATCGATTTCTTCGAAGTCGGCGGCGCCTTTGAGATGCCCCTGCACGCCAAGCTGCTGGCCAAGACCGGCCGTTACGCCGGTATCGTCGCCGCCGCGCTGGTGGTAGATGGCGGGATCTACCGCCATGAATTCGTCGCGCAATCGGTGGTCAGCGGCTTGATGCAGGTGCAGCTCGAAACCGAAGTGCCGGTGTTCTCGGTATCGCTGACGCCGCATCACTTCCACGGCGGCAGCGAACACACCACGTTCTTCTATGAGCACTTCGTGCACAAGGGTCAGGAAGCTGCGCGTACGTGTGCCGACACCCTGCACAAGGTGCGGGCGATCCGCCGTAGCGAGCCGCGTGCTGTAGCGGTCTAAGCAACACCGAAAAACGAGTGTGGGAGGGGGCTTGCCCCCGATGGCGGTGTGTCAGTCAGCTCATCTGTAGCTGAAGCACCGCTATCGGGGGCAAGCCCCCTCCCACATTTGGAGCCAGTCAGGCATCAGACCTATGCAAGGCCAGCTTCTGTGGTAGGCACGATGAGAATTCCCGCGCGCAAACCATTCTTCACCTTGGGGTTGGGAAAGATGATCCGCGCGCCCTCTTCCTCGATTACCCACCGCGTCTTGGCCACATCTTCGGCCAGCAGATAACCCTTTTCCAATTCCGAAAAGTTTTCCACATCCGCCGGCAAATGCAGCAGGAACGCGTCGCTGTGCTTGATCACTTCGCGCGCAACGGCGAACAGCTGCAAGCCGTCGAGGCTGTCGGACGCAGGCTCGGTGCCTTCGATGATGTGCGTGAGGCGGGTCTCCAGCCTGGACACATCCACACCCTGGTTCTGCCCGAAGGGCCGCGCCTTGCCCAGCTCCAGGGTGAAGGCTTCGGCACCAAGTTGCTCGTAGGTAAACGCGGTAAAGGTGATAGAGGCCTTGTTCTGCAGCAGCACCGCCTGCATGCCGGCGGCGCGCAGGCGCTCCAGCTCGCGGCGCGAGTGCTGGCGCCCTTCTTTCCACGGATACAGCGCAAACTGCTCGATCTTCGAGCCACGAATCGCGGTATGCAGGTCGTAATGCAGGCGCGAACGGCCCGGCTGGCTGAAAAAGCTGCGAGCCAACTGTTCAAGTTCGGCGGCGCGCATGGCTTCGGGGCCAATGTTGCTTTCATGACGACCGTTGAACAGCCGGTTGATGTCCAGTTCAAGGTAACGCTCGCCGCGACGCATCGCCTCGGGGTTGCCGAACAGGAACAGAATACGGGTGCGGGGTTTGATCTCCCCACCGGCGATGCCATGCAACAGGCGGTCGAGCAATTCGATCGGCGCGGTCTCGTTGCCATGGATGCCGGACGACAGCAGCAGGTCGCCGCCATTGTCCCGGGCTTCAGGGGGGCGCACTTCAAGCGCGCCCTCGCTGAGCCAGCGCATCTGCACGCCGTCGACAGTCAGTTGAATTTTTTGCGCCGGTTCGCGACCGGCGAGGGTCAGTTCAAGCAGTTTGCCGAGGGCGAGCATAAGCAGCTTCCTTAGTGGTTGCAGCCTGGGCCGTGGACGTGATCGTCGTCATCACCTTCGACGTCGGCCGGTTCCATTTCCAGTTGCAGGCTCATCAGGTTGGTCGCCAGCGGGCGCATCAGCAGGTTGGCGTACTCGGCGTCGCCCTCCTCCACATCCACGCCGATCAGCAACTGGCCACGGCCGTCGTGCTGGATCCAGATCTCCTTGCCCTGCCAGACCACGGCAACGCGGGTGCAGGACGTTTCCAGCTGGGTGCCGTCGGTGTCTTCAAGGATCAGCTTCAGGGTGTCGGTCATAAATAAATATCTCAGCCGTAGGGCGTTAATTGATCTGGAAAGGATAAACCGAGCCCAGTTTAAGGATTTGCGTCAGTTCATCCAGTGCCGTCCGGCACTCAAGCAGCAACTGCGGGTCAGCCAGGTCGGTTTCGCCCAGGCGGTCGCGGTAGTGCTTGTCGACCCACTGGGTCAGGGTGTCGTACAGCGGCGCGGTCATGATAACGCCTGGATTCACCGCCGCCAGTTCGGTTTCGTTCAACGCCACGCGCAAACGCAGGCATGCCGGGCCGCCGCCGTTCTGCATGCTTTGCTTGAGGTCGAACACCTTGACTTCGCGGATCAACCCGCCAGAGGTCGTGAGGTGCTGCAGGTACTGCCAGACACGCGGGTTGGCGCGGCATTCTTCCGGCACGATCAGCAGCATCGAGCCGTCGGGACGCGTCAGTAACTGGCTGTTGAACAAGTAGGACCGCACCGCATCCTCGACACTGACCTGGGAGCGCGGCACGCACACGGACTGGAAGTTGCCGCCCAGTTTGCCCAGCTTGCCCTGCAGTTCGGCGAGCATCTGCTCGGTGTTGAGGAACGCGTCCTCGTGGTAGAACAGCACCTCGCCGTTGCCCACGGCGATCACGTCGTTGTGGAACACACCGGCATCGATCACCGCCGGGTTCTGCTGGGCATACACCACGCCTTCATCCTTCAGGCCGTGCAGACGTGCAACCGCCTGGGACGCCTCGAGGGTCTGGCGCGCCGGGTACTTTTGCGGCGACGGGTAGCGAGCATCGAACGCACTGCGGCCAAACACGAAAAACTCGACTCCGGCTTCACCGTATTCCCGACAGAAGCGCGTGTGGTTGGCCGCGCCTTCATCGCCGAACTGCGCCACTGCCGGCAACGCCGAGTGGTGGGCGAAGTGCTTCTGGTCGGCGAACATCGCCCCCAGCACCCGGCTGGTGGTGGGGTGTTCGATGCTGCGGTGGTATTTGCAGTTGAGGTTGGCGGCGGTGAAATGCACGCGGCCATCCGCCGTGTCGGCGCTGGGGCTGACCGTGGCGGCATTGGCCACCCACATGCTTGAGGCTGAGCAGCTCGCCACCAACAAAGGCATGGCCTGCCTGGCCGCCTGCTCGATGACTTGAGCGTCGGTGCCGCCGAAACCGAGGTTGCGCAGGGCGGCCACATCCGGACGTTCCTGGGGTGCGAGCACGCCTTGTACGAAGCCCATGTCCATCAGCGCTTTCATTTTTTGCAGCCCCTGCAACGCCGCTTCCCTCGGGTTGGAATGCTGCTGGCTGTTGCTCTGGGACGCGACGTTGCCGAAGGACAAACCGCCGTAGTTATGGGTCGGCCCCACTAGACCGTCAAAATTGACTTCACAGGATTTCATCGGCGAGGCTCCACGAACATCTGTTTTTATAGGCTTCAAATTACTTGAACACACCACAAATCAAGTGTGGGAGGGGGCTTGCCCCCGATAGCGATCTATCAGCTGATAAATCAGAGACTGATCCACCACCATCGGGGGCAAGCCCCCTCCCACATTTAGATCAGGGTAATGCCGGGGGTTAGTGTGGCGGGCATCACCAACGTTGGCGCTTCCAGCGACGCCACCGGATACGCGCAGTAATCCGCCGCGTAATACGCACTGGCGCGATGGTTGCCCGAGGCCCCTACCCCACCGAACGGTGCCGTACTCGCGGCGCCGGTCAGTTGCTTGTTCCAGTTGACGATGCCGGCGCGGCTTTCCACCCAGAACTGCTGGTAACGCGCCTCGCAATCCGATAGCAAGCCTGCGGCCAGGCCGTACTGGGTGTTGTTGGCCTCGGCAATCGCCGCGGCAAAATCAGCGTAGCGAATCACCTGCAACAGCGGGCCGAACAGCTCTTCGTCTTCGCGCTCGGTCACCGCCGTCACGTCGATGATGCCCGGGGTCAGCAAGGCGGCCTGATCCCGGGGTTGGGTCATTTCCAGCAGCGCCACCGCGCCATTGGCCAACATCAGCTCCTGGGCGTCCATCAAGGCTTTGGCGGCTGCCAGGGAAATCACCGAGCCCATGAACGGCGCCGGTTGCTGATCGAACGCGCCCACTTCAATGGCGGCGCTGACCGCCACCAGACGTGCCAGCAAGGCATCGCCCCAGGCGCCTTCCGGCACCAGCAGGCGACGGGCGCAGGTGCAGCGCTGGCCGGCGGAGATAAACGCCGACTGGATGATGGTGTACACCGCCGCGTCCACGTCGGCCACTTCGTCCACCACCAGCGGGTTGTTGCCGCCCATTTCCAGGGCCAGGATCTTGTCCGGACGCCCGGAAAACTGCTGGTGCAGATGGTTGCCGGTGCGGCTGGAACCGGTGAAGAACAGACCGTCGATGCCGGGGTTGGCCGCCAGGGCGATACCGGTTTCCCGCGCGCCTTGCAGCAAGTTCAATACGCCCGCCGGTAAACCCGCTTCGATCCAGCACTGCACCGTCAGCTCGGCAACTTTCGGCGTCAGCTCGCTCGGTTTGAACAGTACGGTGTTACCCGCCAGCAGCGCCGGGACGATATGGCCGTTCGGCAAGTGACCGGGAAAGTTGTACGGGCCGAACACCGCCACCACGCCGTGGGGCTTGTGGCGCAGCACAGCGGTGGCGTCGCCCAGAGGGCCGCTCTTCTCGCCGGTACGCTCGCGATAACTTTGCACCGAGATCGCGATCTTGTTGGCCATGCTGGTGACTTCAGTGGCCGATTCCCACAGCGGCTTGCCGGTTTCCTCACCGATGCAACGGGCGATCTCGTCGGCGCGGCGTTTCAGGGTAGCGGCGAACGTTTCGAGCACGACGATACGCTCTTCCAACGAACGGCGAGCCCAGTCCGGAAACGCCTGACGGGCCGCCTGCACGGCGGACTCGACCTGCTCGGCAGTGGCGCCGTTGCCGCTCCACAGCACTTGCTGAGTCACCGGGTTACGCGATTCAAACAGTTCACCCTGGCCAGCCAGCCAGCTACCTGCAATGTACAACGAATTCATTATTTCGACTCCCGAGCAGCAGACAACGCAACAGCACGTACTTGATCACCGACGACCAGCTGGAGACGCTTGGCGGTCTGGGGATCGACCACCAGCGTACCCGCGGCCAGGCGTGCCGGCGCGGCCGTGATGCGACAGTCTTCGCGTTTGCGGTTATGGATCAGGAACGGCGTGGCGTCGTCCCCCGGCGTGCCAATGGCGAGTACCAGCGACTGGCTGTCGCGCACCGCACGAATCTTGCCGGTTTCACACTCCACCGCCGGGCCGGCGTCGAAGATATCCACATAGCCCTGATAGCTGAAACCTTCGCTCTTGAGCATGCTCAGCGCCGGCTCGGTGTCCGGATGCACCTTGCCGATTACGTTGCGCGCGTCTTCGGAGAGGAAGCAGCTGTACAGCGGAAACTTCGGCATCAGCTCGGCGATAAATGCCTTGTTGCCCACGCCGGTGAGGTAGTCGGCCTGGCTGAATTCCATCTTGAAGAAGTGCCGACCCAGGCTTTCCCAGAACGGCGAGCGCCCGGCGTCGTTGGACACGCCACGCATTTCGGCGATGATCTTGTTGCCAAACAGCTGCGGGAACTCGGCGATAAACAACATACGCGCCTTGGCCAGCATGCGGCCGTTAAGGCCGTTGCGGTAATCGGCGTGCAAAAACAACGAGCACAGCTCGGAATTGCCGGTGAGGTCGTTGGCCAGGAATAGCGTCGGAATTTCGCGGTAGATATTCAGCTCCTGGGAGGCACTGACCGTCAGGCCGACCCGAAAGTTGTACCAGGGCTCGCGCAGGCCGACGGCGCCGGCGATGGCCGAAATACCCACCACCCGGCCTTCATCGTTTTCCAGCACGAACAGGTAGTCGGCATCGCCGCGCCCGGCTTCGCCGCGAAAGGTTTTCTCGGCCCAGCCCACGCGGTGGGCCAGGCGCTCTTCGTTGGCCGGCAAGGTGGTGAGGCCGGTGCCGGTGCTGCGCGCCAGATCAATCAGGGCCGGTAAATCGCTGCTGCGTACGGGACGAACGATCATGCTATCTCCTCGAACGGGCCGCTTTACAGCCACCCGCGAAACTCTCTTTTAAACCGCTACCAGGCGCACGCTCGCGCCTTCGCCAACACCCAGGGCTTCAGCCGCTGCGAGGTCCAACGTCACCGGTTTACCCGGCGCGTAGTCCAGCTCCAGCATCACCGCACGGTAATCCTGCAACTGCGCGTTGCTCACCAGGTACTGGCGGCCGACACCCTTGACCATCTCGCCGATCTTCACCGGCACCACGCGGCTCTGGGCAATCGAGCGAATGCCCGAAACCCGTGCGTGCAGCGTCGGGCCGCCGTCGAAGATGTCGATGTAATGATCGGTCTCGAAGCCTTCGCGCATCAGGATGTCGAAGGTGATCTGCGCACGCGGGTGCACCTGGCCCATGGCCTCCTGGGCCTCGTCCGGCAACAGCGGCACGTAGATCGGGTAATGCGGCATCAGCTCGGCGAGAAAGGTGCGGCTTTTCAGCCCGCACAGGCGCTCGGCGGCGGCGTAGTTGAGGTCGAAGAAGTTGCGACCGATGGCGTCCCAGAACGGCGAGTCGCCGTTTTCGTCGCTGTAGCCGACAATCTCGGTCACCACCGAGTCGGCAAAGCGCTCCGGGTGGCTGGCGACGAACAGCAGGCGGCCACGGGAATTGAGTTCCGACCACGGCGAGCCGACCAGTTCGGGCACTACATAGAAACTGGTGAGCAGGCTGTTGCCGGTCAGGTCGTGGCACTGGGAAAGCACGTGGATCTTGTTGTGGATCTTCAGCTCGCGAGAGGCGTGCACGAAGGTTTCGTTACGGAAACTGTAGAACGGCTCGGAGTAACCGGCTGAAGCAACGATGGCCGAGCAGCCGGCGAGCTTGCCCGTCTCGGTGTCCTCGAGCACGAAAAAATAGCTTTCTTCACCGTTGAAACTCACCTCGGCCGCGAAGGACGCTTCGCTGGCGGCGATCTTGTCGCTCAGGCGTTCAACGTCATCCGGCAAGGAAGTAACACCAATCGGGCTGTCCGCAGCCAGACGCTGTACCTCGCCCAGATCAACCATTTGCGCGGGGCGCATCACCAGCATGGTGTCACTCCTTAACTCGAAAAACTCATAGGAAAAAATACCGGACAGGCCTGAAAACACCACCTATCCCCATGTAGGGGTAATTCCAATGTGGGAGGGGGCTTGCCCCCGATAGCAGTGTGTCAGTTGATGAATCAAGTGACTGATCCACCGCTATCGGGGGCAAGCCCCCTCCCACATTTGACCGATCAAGCCAATCAGGCTTGCGTCAATGCTTTTACAGCACGCTCAAAACGGTCCAGCCCTTCCTTGATGTCCGCCTCTTCCACCACCAGGCTTGGGGCAAAACGCACCACGTCCGGGCCGGCTTGCAGAATCATCAGGTTTTCTTTCTCGGCGGCGTTGAACACGTCCTTGGCCTTGCCTTTGAACGCATCGCTGAGCACACAACCGATCAGCAGGCCCATGCCGCGCACTTGGGTGAAGATGCCGTACTGCTTGCCGATCTGCTCCAGGCGCGCCTTGAACAATTCATGCCTGGCGTTCACGCCGGCCAGCACTTCGGGGGTGTTGATCACGTCGATCACCGCCTCGGCCACCGCGCACGCCAGCGGGTTGCCGCCGTAGGTGGTGCCGTGGGTGCCGACCACCAGATGCTTGGCCAGGTCTTCACGGGTAAGCATCGCGGCAATCGGGAAACCGCCACCCAGGCTCTTGGCGCTGGTGAGGATATCCGGCGTGACGCCGTAATGCTGGTAGGCGAACAGGTGGCCGCTGCGGCCCATGCCGGTTTGCACTTCGTCGAACACCAGCAGCGCGTCGTTCGCGTCGCACAGCTCACGGGCACCTTGCAGGTAAGCGAGTTCGGCCGGCAGTACGCCGCCTTCGCCCTGGATCGGCTCCAGCACCACGGCGCAGGTCTTGCCCGACACGGCCGCTTTGAGCGCTGCCAGGTCGTTGTAAGGCACGTGGGTGATACCGGTGATTTTAGGCCCGAAGCCGTCGGAGTACTTGGACTGGCCACCGACGTTGACGGTGAACAGCGTACGGCCGTGGAAACTGTTCAGCGCGGCGATGATCTCGTATTTCTCGCTGCCGAAACGGTCGAACGCGACGCGACGGGCCAACTTGAAGGCGGCCTCGTTGGCTTCGGCGCCGGAGTTGCAGAAAAACACGCGCTCGGCAAACGTGGCGTCGATCAACTTATGGGCCAGGCGCAGGGCCGGCTCATTGGTGAACACGTTGGAGACGTGCCACAGCTTGTTGGCCTGTTCGGTCAGTGCACCGACCAGCGCCGGGTGGGCATGGCCCAATACGTTGACCGCGATGCCGCCGGCAAAGTCGATCAGCTCACGACCGGCCTGGTCCCACACGCGCGAACCTGCGCCACGCACGGGAATAAAGGCGGCAGGTGCATAGTTGGGCACCATGACCTGGTCGAAATCGGCACGTTGCACCGGGGCTTGCTCAACGGACATCGGAGTCTCCTGAAGAGGAACGCCTGCCTGGAACTGGCGGGCGATGCAGGGATTGTAAGGACAGTTTTCAGCGCGGCCTTGCCGCCAAGCGACAACTTCTTATAGCGCCAACCCGCGTTTTTCAGGGGTTTACGCCAATGCGACAAATAGCGTCGCAATGGCGCAGTTTAAACGGTGTGTGGCTTGAGAGGCAGGGGCATGGCCGGCTGATTTTTCCGCGACTGCGTTAACTATCTGCAGTCCTCGCGCCCATCAAGCTTGCTGTGATGACGGTGACTCGACTCGCTGAAGGATCAACCCCATGCCCACGACGACCTCAACCGCCATTATTCAGCAGCTGCTGGACGCCGCGAACACGGCGCCCGCAGGGCTTCACACCCACCTTCCGGCATGGCTGGGAAACGCGTCGGCTTCCCGGCGCCAGGCGTTGAAAGACGCCTCACTGGTATTCAACGACTGGTGGGCCAATGCCGGCCGCCCGCAACAAGCCGACCTCAAACAGGCCCTGGCCCGCAGTTGGACCGCGCAAAACGAGGTCGATACAGTCTTTGAAAGCCTGCAGTCGCCGCAAGCGTTCGCCACACCGCGACTGCAACAAGCGCTCAAGACCCGGTTTGGCCTGGAGTTGGATGTCGCCACTACGTACCTGCGCCTGTACACCGCGCGAACCATACCGCTGTTCCCGGTGGAATCGGGAGGCTTCAAGGTGTGGACCGTGCCTTTGGTCGAAGCGGCGCTGCACAATTTCGATGCAGACGAAAGCGAAGACAGCGCATTCACCGCCGAGTCTTCGTTTGTCAGCCAACCGTCCGCCGCCGGGCATTTCGACACACTGCCCCTGCTGCGCGACACCATCAGCATCGCGCAATTTATCGGCCTGTGCCGCGAACTGGACATCGGCAGGCACTACCAGGCTTACCTCAAAACCTGTTTCGGCTTCAACGACGTTAAGCTCAAAGCGACGCTGCGCGACAAGGTCATCGACAGCCTCAAGGCCCAGGCGCAAACCGACGTGCACCTGGCGCGCCTGAAGAAGGACGCCAGCGAGTCGGTGCTGCGCACGCTTCAAGCCCAACTCAAGGGCACCCGCGGCCTGACCCTCGGTGGCAAGATCCTGCTCAACCACGATTTAAGTCTGATGGGCGCACCGCTCACCGGCATTGTGCTGTTCGCCGCAGACCTTGAGGTGCACCAGAGCGCCGTGCCCCTGGTGGCGTACATTCCCGGCGACCCACAGTCGCCCCTCAAGTATTACCCCGACGGCGCGGCGTTCATGCATGACCTGACAGCCAAGTTGCGCGATGCCGACTACCAGGCCTTTTTCAGCCGTTTCGTCAATCAGGAGCACCGCGGCTATTTCTTTGCCGACCTGAACGCGCGCCTGTCTCAGGTTGTCTGGCATCAACCGCGCAAGGGCGATCCTCGCCCGCCATGGCGTGAGGCGCCAGTGGCCCGACCCAACCTGCAGTTCTACGCGACAAAAATCAGCGCAGACCTTTACCAGCACCTGTACGAAAACAAGCTCAACAAACTGCTCAACGATGCGCGTGTCACCGCCGTATCAACCGCCGACGCCGACAGCAAGGCACGCTGGCAACGCTGGGACATCGTGCAAAAGATCGGCCAGGCGATTCTCGAGATCGCCGCCTTCATCGCCACGCCGTTCGTCCCACCGCTGGGCGCGTTGATGCTCGGCTACACCGCCTATCAACTGCTGGACGAGGTCTTCGAGGGCGTCCTCGACTGGGCCGAAGGGCTCAAGCACCAGGCGTTCGCGCACCTGATGTCGATCCTTGAGCAAATGGTGCAACTGGGCATGTTCGCGGTCGGCGCACCGATTGCCGAAGGCTTGCTGCGCGAGGCGTTGCCCGCTGACGTCTGGGCATTTTTCGAGCGATTCACCCCGGTCACCACTGACGGCAAGACGCGCTTGTGGCACCCCGACCTGGGCGCCTACGCCCATGACATCCAACTGACCGCCGGGTCGCGCCCCAGCCGCGAAGGGCTGCATGCTTATGCAGACAAACAGATCCTGCGCCTTGAAGGGCAGCACTTTGCCGTCGAGCAGCACGCAAGCGGCACCCGCCTGCTGCACCCCCGCCGCCCCCACGCCTACCGCCCTCGGGTGTACGGCAACGGCAAGGGGGCCTGGGTGACGCAAGTGGAGCGCCCCCTGACGTGGGATCATCAAACCCTGTTGCGACGCCTCGGGTCACCGGCCGACGCCCTCGATGACGCCCGCCTCGAACACGCCCTCCAGATCAGCGGCACCGATGACGGTGTTTTACGCAAACTGTACATGGACCATCAACCGCTGCCCCCGATGTTGGCCGACACCCTCAAGCGCCTGCATATCGACCAGCAGTTGCAGGCCTTCATCGAGCAGATGAACAGCGACGATCCCCTGCACTATCAAAAGGCCGACCCGCAGACCCAGCTATGGCTGTTGAGCCAGACCGGTGTGTGGCCGGAGTCCAGGACCCTGCGTTTTCTCAACGCCGACGGTGAGACCGTCTGGGAGCACAAAGGCCGGGATAACGCAGCAGTGGCACAGATCCACGAAGCCCAGATGAACAGGGGTGACCTGCTCAAGACCGTGTTGGAAACCCTGGACGAGTCCGAACGCAAGACCTTGCTTGAGGAAGACTTTGATCCACCCACCACCCAACTGCACCTGCGGGCCGCGAAACTGCGCAAGCAACTGGCACGCCAGGCCCAGGCCAGTCGCGCGTCGATGTTCGACTCGCGTTATCGAGGGCTGGAGATCACCGATGACCCTCGCCTGCAAAAGCTCATCGATACCGTCTCCGGCCTGACCACCAGCGCTGCCGAAGAAGTGTTGCTCGGCGCCACCGGCCAGGAACTGCTGGACATCGATCAGGGCAGCGTTCCCGAACATCTGGTGCAGCGCGCGCGCTGGGCCGCCCACCACATAAGAATCTGCCGGGCCTATGAAGGGCTGTATCTGCACGCGCAGGAACACAGCGACACCCACCGCGTCGCCCTGCACGCCCTGGAAAACCTCCCCGGCTGGTCACCGGACGTGCGGCTGGTGGTGCGCGATTACAACCGCTCCGGCAGAGTGCGCGACGTCATCGGCAGCGCCCAAGCACCCGTGCAGCGCACGCTGGTGCGTACCATCGACGGCGATTACATCCCTGAAGACAGCAAAGGCGCCTTGCTCAGCGAAACCGACTTCTATACCGCCGTGCTCCAGGCTCTGCCCGACGCTCAGCGCGATGCATTGGGTATTCACATCGGTCAAGGCCCCCTGCTGCGACAGACCTTGCGCCAATACACGCCAACGCGGGAAGCGGTAGGAGCGTTGCTGGCCGAAGCCCCGTTGCTCAAACCGGCCTACGACCCGCGCGTGATGCGCCTGCCCGGCGGCATGGAAGGCTACGATGCCAGCCAACCCGTGCCCGGCGGCAGCGGTGCCCCCTCGCTGGAGCAACGGCTGCACGACCTGTATCCGAGCCTGAGTAATGCTGAAGTGTCGAGCGTATTGCTCGCCATGCACAACCATCCCGGCACGCCATTGCAAACGCTTCAACAACTCAAACATGACTTTTTACGCTTGCACACCCAACTGATCACCTGGCAGCAGAACACCCCCAGGACCTTTCTGGATACCCACATTCCCCTCGCACGCTGGCGGATCTGCGCCGAACAGCAGAACCGTTTTCTCTGGGCGCGCAAATTGATTCGCGCCTGGCGTCATGAAACGCCTGTGGACCCTCATCACCCCGGCGGGCGCCTGTTGCAGCTCAACCAACCGGTCTATGGCGAACTTCCCGAACTGGACGCTCCATTCGGGCACATCACGGCTCTGGAGTTGAGGGGTTACCTCACCACTCGCGGAACGACCGGTTTCCTCGCCGGTTTCCCCAACCTGCGCACGCTGAACATCAGCGATATAGCACTCAGGACGCTGCCCGGCGAAATCACCGCGCTCGCGCATTTGGATGCGCTGACGCTGCGCAACTGCATGCTCAGCCTGACGCTCCCAACCCGCGCCAGCCTGGCCAACCTGCGCCACTTGCACACCCTGGACCTCGCCAACAACCCACTGACGCTGGCGCCCAACCTTGAACAGATGGCCGAACTGAGAAACCTGGACCTCAGCCAGACCGGGCTTTCACTGCTGCCCAGAAGTTTGCTTGAACGCCCGCGCTTGATGAGCGCCAACCTCAGCGGTAATCAGATAAGCCGGCTGCCCGAAGCGCTGTTTGCCCTGCCCGCCGACGCCGCCAAAGCCTATGACTTTTCCGACAACCCCTTCACGCGTACCACGCTGGAACGCATCAAGAGCTATTGCCAGAACACCGGCGATCACTTCGGCGCAGACGCGCACCCTGCCGAGCGTCGGTTGGCGCAGGCGCTTTACCCCATCTTCACCGCCAATGAGGCCAACCAATTCATCTTCAGCCTGCCGGGCGGGCTGGATGATTCCATGGCGATTCTGGTGCGCCTGAAAGCCGATTACGAACGCCTGCAAGCTGACCTCGAGGAATGGGTGGTCAATACCCCCGCACGCTACCCGTTTACCGACGTGCCTATGGACGAACAGGTGCAGGCACAGCAGCAACTGCTGCGGCGCGAGCTCAAAACGCTGCTGGAACGGACATGGCGCCGGGAAACCAGTCTTGATTCCGATCAGGAGCCGCCGACAACCTTGCACGAAATGGAGTGCACGGTGCCCCTGCTGGGCGACTTGCCGCCATTGAATGTGGATTTCAACCACGTTTCAAAACTGGAATTCAGAGGCGATGACAGCACATCGATTGCAGCGGGTTTTCTTGAGCGCTTTCCCAATGTGCAAAGCCTGCTGATCCACCGCTACGCCTTGAAAGATATCCCTGGCGCGGTGCTCAAGCTGCCCAAGCTCAAGTCACTGAGCCTGACGCGAAGCCAGATCCGCTTGACCACAGCAAGCGCCGACGCCTTGAGCGACCTGCATAACCTGGAATATCTGGATTTGAGCGACAATCCTCTGGGCATCGCCCCCGATGTCAGCAACATGCGCGGATTGACCGCCTTGATGGTCGAGAACGCCGGCCTGACGACCGTGCCCCGTGGGACGTTCAACCTGTCAGCCCTCGAACAACTGAACCTGAGCGATAATCAGATCACCGAGTTACCCACCGATATTCTTGAATTGGACGCCGATCAGGCCGACGGTTTCGATCTGAGCGACAACCCGTTGTCGCCAGCGGCAGTCGCCATGCTGCGCCGTTATTACCAGCGCACGGCCGTCAGCTTCGGCGTGCCCGAAGCTCGCCAGGCCCCGCCACCAGGTATCGACCCTGACTCCGAAAGCGTCTCCTCGGAAGCGGAGGTGGATGAATGAAGCGGCGCGCTCAACCGCGTTCGGAAGGCACCGACGACAACTCGAACGGGCTGCTGCTGCGCCGCTGGTTGCGGTCTTCTCGCGGGGTGGCGCCGAAGAAATTACGGTAGGCGCTGGAGAAGTGCGGGCCCGAGGAGAAGCCGCACGACAAGCCGATCTGGATGATCGACTTGCTGGTTTGCATCAACATCTGGCGCGCCTTGTTCAGGCGCAGTTCCAGGTAGTACTGACTGGGAACTCGGTTGAGGTATTGCTTGAAAATGCGCTCCAGTTGTCGTCGCGACACGCACACGTGCTGGGCGATTTCGTCGGTGGTCAGCGGTTCTTCGATATTGGCTTCCATCAACAGAACAGCCTGGGTCAGCTTCGGATGGCTGGAACCCAGGCGGTTTTGCAACGGGATGCGCTGGCGCTCGCCGCCTTCGCGGATGCGCTCCACCACCAGTTCTTCGGAAACCGCCCCGGCCAGTTCGGCGCCATGATCGCGCGCCAACACCGCCAGCAGCAGATCGAGCACCGACATGCCGCCGCAGGCGGTCAGGCGATCACGGTCCCAATCGAACAGATGACTGGTGGCGATGACCTTGGGGAAACGCTCGGCGAAATCGTCCTGCCAACGCCAGTGCACGGCGGCGCGATAGCCGTCGAGCAGGCCGAGCTGGGCCAATGGATACACACCGGCCGACAAGCCGCCGATCACGCAGCCTGCGCGCACAAGCTGCTTGAGGGCGGAACTCAGTTGGGAGGCGATGACAGTCGGCGGTTCGTCCGCCAGCAGGAACAGCTTCTGGAAACCTTCCAGCTTGCCGGCCCACGGCTCGCCGGGCAATTGCCAGGCCCCCTCGGTTTGCGGCTCGGCCTGCAGAAACGACAGTTCGTAGACCACCTCCGGATGCACCCGCTGAGCAACGCGCAAGGCCTCCTCAGCCAGCGCAAGCGTGAGTGCTTTTGTGCTGGGCCAAATCAGGAAACCAATTTTATGGGCGGTCATGTGGGAGCTATCCGAAGCGAAGAACGGTAATGAAGACAAAGGCCAATGCTAGCCGGTAAACCAACACAAATCTCAAAAACAATGGCGATCAAATGTGGGAGGGGGCTTGCCCCCTCCCATATAAAGCAGCTCCAACAGCAAAGGACTATTTCAAGCTGCCGGAGAGGAACTGCTGAAGACGCACAGACTGCGGATTAACCAGCACTTCCCTCGGGTTGCCCCGTTCTTCAACAATGCCCTTATGCAAAAACACCAACTGGTTCGACACTTCACGGGCAAAGCCCATTTCGTGGGTCACCACCACCATGGTGCGGCCTTCCTGGGCCAGGTCCTGCATCACCTTGAGCACTTCGCCGACCAGTTCCGGGTCGAGTGCCGAGGTCGGTTCGTCGAACAGCATCACCTCGGGCTCCATCGCCAGGGCACGGGCAATCGCCACGCGCTGCTGCTCACCGCCGGACATGTGGCCGGGGAACGCGTCCTTGCGATGGCCCACGCCGACCTTGGCCAGGTAGTGCTCGGCCTTTTCACGGGCTTCTTTTTTCGACACGCCCAGCACATGCACCGGGGCTTCCATCACGTTTTCAATCGCGGTCATGTGCGACCACAGGTTGAAATGCTGGAACACCATGGACAGGCGCGAACGCATGCGCTGCAGTTGTTTAGGGTCGGCGGCCCTCATGGCGCCGTCCTTGTTCGCGACCAGCTTCAGCTCTTCGTTATTGAGCAGGATCTTGCCGGCGTGGGGCTGCTCGAGCAGGTTGATGCAGCGCAAAAAGGTACTTTTGCCCGAGCCGCTGGAGCCGATGATGCTGATCACATCACCGGCGGCGGCGGCCAGGGACACGCCTTTGAGCACTTCGTGACTGCCATAGCGTTTATGCAGGTCTTGGACTTCAAGCTTGTACATGCGGTCGGTTCTCACAAAAACAGGTGGTCAGTCGTTGAGCAAGCGCCCGTGACGCAGCGCTTCGCGCCCCGCCACCTTGGCCAGCCAGAAACCCGCTTGGGCATAACGTAGCCGTTCAACGGCAAACAACACCCCCGAGGTGCCCGCGCTGATGATGCTGACGCGGTCGCTCAAGGGGTCAATCACTTCAAAGATCGGTTCGTCGGCTTCAACCCAGTCGCCGGCTTTACGCAGGTAACTGATCACCCCGGCGTGGGGCGCGAACAGCAATTCGGTGCCTTCGAAGGGCATGCCTTCACAGGGCTCGTGTTGCGGTGCGGGCCATTGGCCCTTGATCAAGCCTTGTTCGGCAAGGAACGCCAGGATGCCTTCGGCGTGGAAGATCGCTTCATCGCGGCCGGTATCCGCCTGGCCACCCAACTCCAGCGTCGTCGCCAGGCAGGCCAGCGGGATCTGTGCGTCGGGGAACGTGCGCGACAAACGCAGCCATGGCAACGAACAAGCTTCATCAAACGAACTGCCACCGGAGTCTTCCGCGAGCAGGCCGACCTTCACATCCAAATGCGCCGACAGCGAGCGCCACTGCGGCCAGTGCTGGGGCAGCGCATACATGTGCAGCGCGGCCTCGGCATCGCAATGCAGGTCAAGGACGACATCGGCCGTGCAGGCATGGCTGAGCAGAATGCGCTGCATGCCTTGCAATTGGCTGCCCGGCTCGGGCATGGCGCTGAGCACATCGCTCATGGCCTGGCGGATCATGCGCATATTGGCGTGCGGGTCATCGCCCAGCTTACCGCGCAGCCGCTCGGCCACCGGCTCGCTCAACTCGACGAAATCACGGTTGAAATTTTTGCCGCTGCCCACCTCGAAACGGCCCTGATGACTGCCTTGCAGCAACTGGCCCAGGCCCATCGGGTTGGCCACCGGCACCAGCTCGATCACGCCATTG
Organism: Pseudomonas orientalis; assembly: GCF_001439815.1. GTDB lineage: Bacteria > Pseudomonadota > Gammaproteobacteria > Pseudomonadales > Pseudomonadaceae > Aquipseudomonas > Aquipseudomonas orientalis. The sequence goes on from NZ_JYLM01000005.1 coordinate 26,839, forward strand.
AGGGCGCCTTGCGCTTCCAGTTCGGTGAGACGCTTTTTCAGCTCCCAGGCGGCGCGCATGCCCGGCAATTCATCGGCGTGCAGGCTGGCCTGGATATACGCCTTGCGCTCGCCACTGCCAAAACGAAACACGCTCAGTTGGCGCTCACAGCCCAGGTGACCCCAGGGCAACAGGTGATCGATACGTTCCATATCAATGCTTCCGTGGAGCCAGGTAGCTCAGCCAGCGGCGCTCGGCCAACTTGAACATTCGCACCAGGATGAACGTCAGGCACAGGTAGAACACGCCGGCGGTGATATAGGCCTCGAAAGGCAGGTAGTACTGGGCGTTCACCGTGCGCGCGGCACCGGTGATGTCGATCAAAGTGACGATGGAGGCCAGGCTGGTGGTCTGCAGCATCATGATCACTTCATTGCTGTACTGCGGCAGCGCGCGGCGCAGGGCCGACGGCAGCAGAATGCGGCGGTACAGCTTGTAGCGCGACATGCCCATGGCCTTGGCCGCTTCGATCTCGCCGTTGGGCGTGGCCTTGAGGCTGCCGGCGATGATCTCGGCGGTATAGGCGCTGGTGTTGATCGCAAACGCCAGGCACGCGCAGAACGTGGCGCTGGACAGCAGCGGCCACATGACGCTTTCGCGGATGCTTTCGAACTGGGCCAGGCCGTAGTAGATCAGGAACAGCTGCACCAGCATCGGCGTGCCGCGAATCACATAGGTGTACAGCCAGGCCGCGCCGTTGACGATCGGCTGCTTGGACACGCGCATCAAGCCCAGGGGCAAGGCGGCGAGCAGGCCGAAGAACAACGAGATGGCGAGCAGTTTCAGGGTGGTCAGCAAGCCGCCGAGGTACAGCGGCATGGCCTCCCAGATGACGTTGTAGTCGAAGATCATAGATCAGCCGCCCTTACGCCTACCGAGTAGCGCTTCTCGAGGTAGCGCAGCGCAAGCAACGACACGCTGGTGATCACCAGGTACATCGCCGCCACTGCGAGGAAGAAGGTAAAAGGCTCGCGGGTGGCGTCGGCCGCCTGCTTGGCCTTGAACATCATGTCTTGCAGGCCCACCACCGAAATAAGCGCGGTGGCCTTGGTGAGGACCAGCCAGTTGTTGGTGAAACCGGGGATCGCCAGCCGGATCATCTGCGGCACCATCACCCTGAAAAACACCTGGAAACCGCTCATGCCATACGCCAGGCCGGCTTCGGCCTGGCCCTTGGGAATGGCCATGAAGGCGCCGCGGAAGGTTTCCGACAGGTAGGCGCCAAAGATGAAACCCAGGGTGCCGATACCGGCGGCCAAGGGGTTCAAGTCAATATAGTCGTCGTAGCCAAGCATCGGCGCGACGCGGTTGAGCAGGTCCTGGCCGCCGTAGAAAATCAGCAGGATCAGCACCAGGTCGGGGATCCCGCGGATCACCGTGGAGTACAGGTCACCCAGCCAGGCCAACCAGCGCACCGGCGACAGGCGCAACGCGACCCCGATCAGACCCAGAACAATGGCCAAGGCCATGGACGACAAGGCGAGCTGAAGCGTCAACCATGCGCCATCGAGGATAACGGCCCCGTAGCCTTTCAACATGATTCAGGTCCTCGAAAAGGGGGATGAAAAAATGGCGCAAACTTCAGAGTGTTCTGTTGCTTGCGCCATTTCGGACAGACAGCTGCGACGGTTTACTGGGCTTCAGGCCCGTAAATGTCGAAGTTGAAGTACTTGTCCTGGATTTTCTTGTACTCGCCGTTGGCACGGATCGCCGCGATAGCCGCGTTGATGCGCTCCAGGTTTTCCTTGTCGCCCTTGCGTACCGCGATGCCTACGCCGTCGCCGAAGTATTTGACGTCGGTGAAGGATGGGCCGGTGAACGCGTAGCCTTTGCCAGCGGGGGTGTCGAGGAAACCTTCCTGCAACAGGGTGGCGTCAGCCACGGTGCCGTCGAGGCGACCGGCTTCCACATCCAGGTAGATTTCGTTCTGCGAGCTGTAAGGCACAACGGTGGCGCCTTTGGGAGCCAGGACTTCCTTGGCGAAACGGTCATGGATCGAACCGCGCTGCACACCGATCTTCTTGCCCTTGAGTTCATCCAGGCTGTCGCTGACCGTGGTGCCTTCCTTCAACACCAGGCGCGCCGGGGTCAGGTAGTAGCGGTTGGTGAAGTCGACGGACTTCTTGCGGTCTTCAGTGATGGACATGGACGACAGGATCGCGTCGATTTTGCGCACTTTCAGCGCGGGGATCAGGCCATCGAATTCCTGCTCGACCCAGGTGCACTTCACGTCCATCTGCTTGCACAGGGCGTTGCCGATGTCGTAGTCAAAACCGACGATGCTGCCATCCGGCGCCTTCGAGGCAAACGGAGGGTAAGCCGCTTCGATACCAATCTTCAGTGGCTTGCCTTCGGCGAAAGCCTGCATGGACAGCACGGACAGCGCCAGGGCGCCCAACAGCACGAGTTTCTTCATCTTGGGACTCCATCGGTATAGGGCAAAACAGCAGTATGAGCCATGGCCCACGATGCGGCGAAGGTGAAACCGAATAGCGTTGCAGCGTCCTGCGCCAGAGAGTGCCAGCGACGACGAGCGAGTGATCGGCATTCTAACGACAGGCTGGAAGCCGATATTTCCTCAATGCGACAACAATTTACAGAAGCACCGAGAAAGCGGTTCCAGCACATTGACAGCCAATGGATTTTATGCAGAGGCAAAAGATATTAAACCAGCTGATGCTGCAAATTGCGGGCCTATTATTCGCAAACCCTTCTGGGACGGCAAGTGTGGCGTTTAATCTTATTTTTCAGAGGTGCTGAAACGCGATTTTTCGCGACCTAGGCGTGGCAGATCGCCTCAGGCTTGGGCGAGGGGTTACACATTTGCACCGACCGGTAACATTCAGAAACGTCCTACTGCGCAAACCGATATTTATTGGCTTGGCTTACGTGCCGGTCTGTCGGACCGCCACCAACGCTCGCCATGAAACACATTCAAATGTGGGAGGGGGCTTGCCCCCGATAGCGGTGTGTCATCTGATACATACCCCACTGACCCACTGCCATCGGGGGCAAGCCCCCTCCCACAAGGGATCTTCACTGTGTGCAAAATCCCATAAAAAAGCCCCACCCGGCCTGTGCCGAATGGGGCTCTGTCCCACCTACCCCGCTTTACGCGGCATTCATGGTCTTGTGCGTCTCAATCAACTGCGCCACCACCCCCGGATCGGCCAGGGTGGAGATATCCCCCAAACCGTCATACTCGGCCGTGGCGATCTTGCGCAGAATCCGCCGCATGATTTTCCCCGAGCGCGTCTTCGGCAAGCCCGGCGCCCACTGGATCACATCCGGTGAAGCAATCGGCCCGATCTCCTTGCGCACCCAGTTCTTCAACTCCAGGCGCAACTGCTCGCTGGGCTCTTCGCCGCCGATCAAGGTGACGTAGACATAAATGCCCTGCCCCTTGATGTCGTGCGGTACACCCACCACCGCCGCTTCGGCGACTTTCGGGTGGGCGACCATGGCGCTTTCAATCTCGGCGGTGCCCATGCGGTGGCCGGACACGTTAAGCACGTCATCCACGCGCCCGGTGATCCAGTAGTAACCGTCCTCGTCACGCCGCGCGCCGTCACCGGTGAAGTACATGCCGCGGAAGGTCTTGAAGTAGGTGTCGACGAAACGATCGTGGTCGCCGTACAGCGTACGCGCCTGGCCCGGCCACGAATCGAGGATCACCAGGTTGCCTTCGGCCGCGCCTTCGATCAGGTTGCCCAGGTTGTCCACCAACGCCGGCACCACGCCAAAGAACGGCCGCGCCGCTGAACCCGGCTTGAGCGCATGGGCGCCCGGCAGCGGGCTCATCATGTTGCCGCCGGTTTCGGTCTGCCACCAGGTATCGACAATCGGGCAACGGGATTGGCCGACGTTCTTGTAGTACCAATCCCAGGCTTCCGGGTTGATCGGTTCGCCCACCGAACCCAACAGGCGCAGGCTGCTGCCATCGGCGCCTTCGCAGGCGGCGGTGCCCGACGCCATCATCGCGCGGATCGCGGTCGGCGCGGTGTAGAGGACATTGACCTTGTGCTTGTCGACGATCTTCGCCACCCGCGTGATATCCGGGTAGTTCGGCACGCCCTCGAACAGCACGGTGGTCGCGCCGTTCGCCAGCGGGCCATAGACAATATACGTATGGCCGGTGACCCAGCCGACGTCGGCGGTGCACCAGTAGATTTCGCCCGGGCGGTAGTCGAACACGCGCTCATGGGTCAGGGCCGCATACAGCAGGTAGCCGCCGGTGGTGTGCTGTACGCCCTTGGGCTTGCCGGTGGAACCGGAGGTGTAGAGGATGAACAGCGCTTCTTCGGCGCCCATCTCTTTGGGCGCACACACGGTGCCCGCCACTTTCATCAGGTCTTCGTACCAGATGTCGCGATGCTGGTTCCACTTGATCGCGCCATTGGTGCGCTTGCACACGATGACCTTCTGGATGCTGCTGGTTTCCGGGTTGGTCAGTGCGTCGTCGACGTTAGCTTTCAGCGGAATTTTCTTACCGGCGCGGATGCCTTCATCAGCGGTAATCACCACCTTCGACTTACAGTCGATGATGCGACCGGCCAGGGCTTCCGGCGAGAAACCACCGAACACCACCGAGTGAATCGCACCGATGCGGGTACACGCCAGCATGGCGACCACGGCTTCGGGGATCATCGGCATATAGATAGTCACCACGTCGCCGCGGTGCACATCCTGGCCACGCAGGGCGTTGGCGAACTTGCAGACTTGTTCATGCAGCTCGCGGTAGGTGATGTTGCGGCTCTCGGCAGGGTCATCGCCCTCCCAGATGATCGCGATCTGGTCGCCGCGCTCGGCGAGGTGACGGTCCAGGCAATTGTAGGAAACGTTCAGGGTGCCATCGGCGAACCACTTGATGTCGACATGGTGATCGTCGAACGAGGTCTGCTTCACCGTGGTGAAAGGCTTGATCCAGTCGAGACGCTTGGCTTGCTCGCGCCAGAAACCATCGGGGTTGACCACCGACTGCTGGTACATCGCCTTGTAGGTCGCCTCGTCGGTCAGCGTGTTGGCTGCTACTTCGGGGCGAACGGGGTACAGGGAAGCCGCACTCATCTTTCTTACCTCGGTGACAATAGTTGTTGTTGTATGGCCCCGTTGTAGCCGGGGTAGGCCTATAGAACCATTCGACGATGGTAGTAACAAGGCCCTACAAATTACCCTGCCTTGCCTGTAGGCCGCTCTGGCCCGCAGGCCATGGCGCTTTGCGAGCAGGTGAAAAAACCTTAATCGGCCGATTGTTACAAAAACCGTCAAAAGTGTTTATCAAAACCACGGGTATATGAATATAACCCGGGCGCCTAGAATCAACTCCGCCAACCAAGGCACCGTGATTAACACCGTAACAGCCCCCACGAAGGCAACGTTAATCCGAACTTCCCAACTCTCAAGTTACACACGTGGCCTCACAAGGGCCCCGTGACCCCTTTCGCCCTGAAGAAGGTAAATAGAGAAATGAAAGCTTTAGTAGTTTTGGCCCTCAGCAGCCTGTGCGCCACCGCCGCCCTGGCCGACGAGGCCCCGACCGAGCTGGCCGGCCGCAACGCGCCGATTGTCGAGGACTACACCTACAGCACCCACCTGGACGTCGCCAAAGTAGTGTCCATGAGTGATATTCCGCAAGTGTGTGAAGTTGTACCGGTGAAGATGGAATATGAAGACTCGCAAGGTCAGCGTCATATTCTTAATTATCATGTGATGGGCAATGGTTGCTCTAACGGGTAATAACTTGGTTATTTAGTTTCAACCCGGATCTTGGTCGCCGCAGGAAATCGTTCTTGCGGCCAAGAACCTGTTTCGGATGCGCCACACATCAAATGTGGGAGCGGGCTTGCTCGCGAAGACAATAGATGCGGCACCACTGCAATCCCCTCTAAGCGCCCGAATCGGGCCTCACACACTCAATGACATCTTCCCGCTCTTGCAAGAAATCCTCATCCATCCTGGGCAAATCGACCAGCGACAGCCAACTGGGCCTGACTGGCCGCAGGACAATTGTGTCCCCCTCCCTGAGAATTTCCAGCTCATCCACCCCGTCGTAAGCCATCTCCGCTGGCAAATGGATCGTCTGACCCTCTCCATTCTCAATGATCGAAACAGTGCGCATAAAAAGTTGCCTCTCCAACGTAGCTGACTCTTGCAATTTAAGGGAGCACCTCGTGGCAGAGCAACGCAAATGCCCACAACCTGATCACCTCTTCCCACCTCGGTAAATACCGACACCTCCCGTCAAAAACTTCCTACCCACCAACCCCCCGTAATCCCTCACTCTGGCCTAAATATCCGCCTTTTTGTCAGCCCACCGGGACAATCCGCCACAACACAAACCCGAATTTTTCCCTATAATGCCCGGGTAAATCGGGCCTGCAATATCCCTTTACACAGGGACGAAGAGCCAGACCTGAGGCCACCGCCGGAGCCTGCACCGCCCGCTCCGCCCCTCAAGCCTCATGCAGTACCCGTTACCCCATTACGTTTATTTGCCTGCGCGAGCTGCTGCAACAAACGATTCCTTAAGATCCACCGCGGCCCTCGGGCCGTGTGAACACCCAACCATCCGGTTTCACACGGGCACCTTGAGCCCTCACGCAGGAGACGACACGTCATGCTGAGCTGGGACGAATTCGACAAAGAAGAAGAAGGCGAAGTAGCCGCCAAAGGCGCCAACGCCGGCCACGCCACCGAAGCCAACATGGACCGCCTCGACGGAGCCGGCGCCGCCGCCGCCATCGAAGCCCGCGCCGTCACCGCCAATGACTCCGCCGCCATCGCGCGCGCCAAGGCCGAGCTGGACAAACTCGACGTCGCCGAAGGCCTCGCCGAACTCGAAGGCGCCTCCGCCCGCGTCGCAGTTGATGAAAAGCGCATGATCAACTGCCGCGCCGACCTCAACCAACTCGTACCCTTCAAGTACGACTGGGCCTGGCAGAAATACCTCGACGGCTGCGCCAACCACTGGATGCCGCAGGAGGTCAACATGACCGCCGACATCGCCCTGTGGAAAAACCCCGAAGGCCTGACCGACGACGAACGCCGCATCGTCATGCGCAACCTCGGCTTCTTCTCCACCGCCGACTCTCTGGTCGCGAACAACCTGGTGCTGGCCGTGTACCGCCTGATCACCAACCCGGAGTGCCGCCAGTACATCCTGCGCCAGGCCTTCGAAGAAGCGATCCACACCCACGCCTACCAGTACTGCATCGAATCGTTGGCCATGGATGAAGGCGAGATCTTCAACATGTACCACGAGATCCCATCGGTCGCCAAAAAAGCCGCCTGGGGCCTGAAGTACACCCGCTCGATCTCCGATCCGAAGTTCGAAACCGGCACCGTCGACACCGACAAAGAGTTGCTGCGTAACCTGGTCGCCTACTATTGCGTACTGGAAGGCATCTTCTTCTACTGCGGCTTCACCCAGATCCTGTCCATGGGCCGCCGCAACAAAATGACCGGCGTGGCCGAACAGTTCCAGTACATCCTGCGCGATGAGTCGATGCACCTGAACTTCGGGATCGATGTGATCAACCAGATCAAAATCGAAAACCCGCACTTGTGGGATGCCGGGATGAAGGAAGAAGCGACCCAGATGATTCTGCAGGGGACGCAACTGGAGATTGAATATGCGCGGGATACCATGCCGCGTGGGGTGTTGGGCATGAACGCGGCGATGATGGAGGATTACCTCAAGTTTATTGCTAACCGTCGTCTGTCGCAGATTGGGTTGAAGGAAGAGTATCCAGGGACGACTAACCCGTTCCCGTGGATGAGCGAGATTATGGATTTGAAGAAAGAGAAGAATTTCTTCGAAACCCGTGTGATTGAGTACCAGACTGGCGGTGCGCTGAGCTGGGATTGATTCCCAAGCCAAGTAATACTCAAGAGCCCTGACTTGTTCAGGGCTTTTTTATGCAAGCCGACTTGAATAGGACCCCTCCTACAAGACGATCATCTATGGAAGGGTTGATGCGAATGTCGATGTTGCCTAGGCTCATCCGCCGGTGCCTAAGAAACGCCCAACGTAGAAGCAAGCCTAACTCACACAGCAAAAATCCCGCTTGATGTCAGTCATGCGGAGTTCACGCTGCAATGAGGTTTGTTCGGTTGGAGTTTCTTAAAACCCCATTCTCTACGCTGGGTTCTGGCCCTCGAGAAACCACGTAGAGGTCATAGGGAATGTCCAATCAACATCAATCCAAACTACCGCTCGCCAAAGACATAGTCGCGGCTGAACCGTTTATCGCCATTGTTTTCACTCGTCACAGTCTCCATTTACATACTCTTCTTCTGGAAAACCAACCTTGGTTCTGCGCTCGCGATCTTGGTCGTTTGATGGGATGGCGCTTGGATGAGCGAACGACTCGTAAGCTTGATGAAGATCAAAAAAGAATCGTAAACCTGTTATTCCACGGTCAGCCGGAAGAAATGTTAATGATCAGTGAATCCGGCGCCTATGCATTGCTGGTCTATCACTACATACCGGGAAACCGCTTATTACGTAGCTGGCTGACTCACGAAGTCGTTCCGACGTTGCGAGACGATCGCCAGGCACAAACGATGGAGCGCCCCTTATTGAGTATGCTGGATTGGCCCGGGATGTCGTTGAACCTGTTGCATTGGCAGGATGAGGGCTGGATTCGCCTTCGAGACATGCCGTATTTGCTGGTGAATAGAACCTACCGGAAAAAGCCCGAGAACACGCCGTGGTGGCGCAAGCTCATACAATCGTTCCGAATCAGTCAGCGAGTCTACTGACGTATTCACCCGGCGATTCCTACGGACAAGTAGGAAATTTCGTAGACGCCATAATGGCTACTCAGTATCGTCCGAGGGTTTTCTACCCTCGGCGGCTGCATGGATATTACGAAAGACAAAACGGACTGGAGCGACGCGGAACTGACAGCGGCAGTCGAGACTTACCTAAAGATGCTGGCCTGGGAACAGAGCGGTCAGCCTTTCAACAAAGCTCTCGAAAACCGACTTTTACGCGAAGGCCCGGTGGCGGGCCGGGCAAAGGGTTCCATCGAGTTCCGCATGCAAAACATCTCTACCGTGCTAGACCGTATGGGCCTGGACCGCATCGAAGGCTATAAGCCTGCGAAGAACGTGGGCACAGGCGTAGAACAACGCATCCGCCAAGCGCTCGCCGCGCAGGGTGTGTTCGAATCCGAGGACGCGGCCCAAACAGCAGACGAGCAAACGCTCATCCGCCGCGCGTCCAAGCTGCAGCAACAATCCTCCCTAAAAAGACCGGACGGCATTGTCCAACCGCAGAAAGTATTCACCGCCAGCACAGCCTTCGTTCGCGACCCAAAAGTACGCGCCTGGGTGCTGAAAGAAGCCAACGGCATCTGCGAAGGCTGCGGTTCAAACGCGCCGTTCAAGGTCGACGGTTTGCCATTTCTTGAAGTACATCACGTCAAGCACCTGGCCCAGAAGGGTTCGGATCGCATCAGCAATGCTGTAGCCTTGTGCCCCAATTGCCATCAGCGTTGTCACCGGTCGAGTGATCGGGAGGCTTTCACCGAAGGGCTTTACGCCAAGATCGGAAGATTGGCACGGGAGTAGACTCCCGCTGTCACACCTGATGCATATTCAAAAAATACTAGATAGGACTGAGGCCAACCCGTGAACCCAGACATGCTCGAAGCCGGCCCCGTTGACGCCAAAGTACTTTCCGTCTTTGACTTCGACGGCACCCTCACCCACCACGATAGTTTCGTGCCCTTCCTTAAGTTTGCCTTTGGCACCGGCGAGTTCTATGGCCGGATGGTCAAGCTGGCGGTGCCGGGGCTGCGTTTTTTGGTGCGGCAGATCAGCCGGGATGAGTTGAAGGCGCAGTTGATCCGCACCTTTATGACCGGGGTGGAAAAGGCGTGGGTGCAGCAGAAGGCCGAGGAGTATTGCCAGCGCAATTGGGCGCGGTTGATGCGCCCGGCGGGGGTGTTGTCGGTGGAGCAGGAGTTGGGCTCGGGGGCGGTGGTGACGCTGTGTTCGGCGTCGCCGGCGTTGGTGTTGCAGCCGTTTGCCGATCGGCTGGGGATCCGCTTGATCGGGACTGAGCTTGAGGTGGTGGACGGGGTGCTGACCGGCAAGCTCACCGGGAATAATTGCCGCTGTGAGAACAAGGTGCTGCGGCTTGAGGCGGTGTATGGGGACCTGGGGGAATATCGGCTCAGGGCCTGGGGCGATACGCGCGGGGATCGGGAGTTGCTGGCGGCGGCGCAGGATGCGCATTTTCGGCATTTTCATGCGAAGAAGAAACGGCGGGCTCGGTTGCAGCGGTGATGCAAATGGCGGGGTTGGCGGGTGGATCGCAGCGATCCCTTCGCAGCCTCGCTGGAGCTCCCACAGTTTGAGCGGGGTAAGGCTGGGTAGCGCAGCAGGCTATTAGTTTCAGGCAAAAATCCAGTTCTCTACAATTAAGCCGTTAACGCGCTTGAATTCGTCCTCATTGTTCGTTACCAGAACCAACCCCGAGCTTCTCGCGTGACCGGCGATATGCAGATCATTAACGCCAATTGGCGTCCCCTTCTTTTCCAGATCTGAACGTATGGAGCCATAGTGAAATGCGGCTTTATCGTCGTAGTGAACGACTTCGAGCCGGGAGATGAAGTCCTCCACGGTTCGGGTGTTCTTTTCTACAAATTTGCTTTTTTCGGCTCCGTGCATCAGTTCTGCGAGAGTGATTGATGAGATCACCATTCGCCCTACGTTTGCGTTGAATTTATGCAGGATTTCGATAGGCCGCCGCTTGATGACGTAAATCACGATGTTTGTATCAAGCATGTACTTAATCATCAAAGGGCTCTCGTTCCTGCTGGGATTGATCGGCGCGTTCTTCCATAAAATCATCAGATACCGATTCACCCGCAAGGAAAAAACTGTCCCAAGTATTTTCAACCGGCGAAATGACCAGTTCTCGCCCCACAGCGCGGACTTCTACATTTTTCACCCCTGCCGGAAAGCGCATGTCGGCAGGGATGCGAATATTTTGCGTGCGATTGTTTGTAAAGATCGTTCCAGAAGACATAGAGATCACCTCTCTGGGTATGGATAAACTGAGAAGAAAGGATAGCTTGAGGATGCTCTACTGCATAGCTCTATGGCAACCGCCCGACCAATGCCTTCCCTTGGCCTGCTGTCACGAAAACGCTAATGCGCACTCAAATTCGTTAACAAATCCACTTTTTTCGATGAAAACGCTAACCGGTGACCTTTGTCGACTACTTCACCAGCGGCCCGCAGTTGTACACCCTGGCCAAGCGTGAGGAGATCAAGGAATTGACCGACCTGTGCGGTAAAAAAGTCGGCACCAGCCGCCGTACCACCTGGCCGTCGGAGATTACCGCGTGGAGCAAGGAATACTGCGAAGCGGCGGGTAAGCCGGCGATCGTGGTGATCGGCACCGAAGGCTCGGCGGACGCGCGGGCGCAGTTGCAGCAGAACCGGCTGGATGCGGCGATGCAGGGCAGCGAGACGATTCCTTATTTGATGTCGTTGGATAAAGGTAAATACAAGCCGGTGGGGTTGGCGATTTCCAGGCAGTTCACCGGGCTTGGGATCGAGAAGAGCAATACCGAGTTGGTCACCGCGATCAGTGACGCGTTGCAGGGCATGATTGATGATGGGACGTACGGCAAGATTTTGAAAAAGTGGGATCTGGAGCAGGGTGCGGTCGAGAAGATCAGCATCAATGCCGGCCAGTAGATACAAGGTCTGAAAATGTGGGAGGGGGCTTGCTCCCGATTGCGGTGGGTCAGCCATACATCCTTTTAATGACACGCCCTCATCGGGGGCAAGCCCCCTCCCACATTGGATCTGAGTTCACATTTAATCTGTGCCCACCTGCGATCTGTGCGGCCCTGGAATAACAAGGATGCTCTCCCCCACCGTGGCCACCTACTCCCTGGTAATTCGCCGCCTGTTGATCTGCTCGGTGACCATCGTGGTCAGCCGGTCCATGACCAGCCCACTGCTGGCCCTCTGGCTGAGCACCCGCCTGGGCCTCAACCAGCAGGACATCGGCTTGCTGATGGGCGTTGCCGTGTTTATCGCCACGTTGCTCGGCTTGTACGGCGGCTACATCATCGACCGCCTGGAAAAGCGCAAGCTGCTGATCCTGGCCATGCTTTCCAGCGCCATCGGTTTTCTGTTGCTGACGTTCGCCAGCAACCTCTACCTCACCACCCTGACCCTGGTGATCACCGAAGCCGCGTCGGCGCTGTTCCTGATCGGTTCCAAGGCGATCATCAGCGAAAACCTGGCGGTGGGCGATCGCGCCAAAGTGTTTTCCCTGCGCTACACCCTGACCAACGTCGGCTATGCCACCGGCCCCATGGTCGGCGTGGTGATCGCCGGCCAACTGCCTTGGGCGCCGTTTTTGATCGCCAGTGCCATTGCTTTCGGCAGCCTGTTCCTGATGGTTGGCATTGCCCCGACCGCACGGGATACCAGGCATAAACCGCAAAGTTTTCTGAGCACCCTGCAGACCTTGCGCAGCGACCGCACATTGGTCCTGTTCACCAGCGGCAGTTTGTTGAGCACCATGCGACGCCGGCCAGCATGTTTTATGCCCTGGCGGCATTGACCGCAGCCGGCGGAACCCTGTGTTTCCTGAGTGGGCGACGGGTTGCAAGTTCTTGCTGATATTTGCGCAGGTTCTCGCTATTAATAGCCAAACCTCTCACGGATCCGAGCCCCATGAAATTCGACACGGCCTACAGCCTGAGTCTCGATGACAAGCTGTCGATCTATGACGTACGAGACCTGAATTTCGACGAAACCGCCGATTTCGATTCAGACACAGACCACTTTCTCTGCCCCAACGACGTCTGCCGCGCGGCGTTCGATACCGGCAATACACTGAGTACGTTCAACGCAAAGAACGTCAATTACCAGCGCACGCCGCACTTCAAGAACAAGACCGGCACCCGACATATCGAAGGTTGCCGCTACGCCAGCGTGCACAAGAACGCGACCGGTGAAAACGATGACGATCGCGAGGAAAACTTCCCGTCGGAGTTCGTGCTCACGCGGCGTCAATACGAACCTAAGCCCCCCCTGACAGGCGCCGGGAACGTCGCCCTGCAGGAACCAACGAAAGCCCCTTCAAATCGCGTCTCCACATCCCACGGCAACAACGACACTACCCCAGACAAAACCAGCGTATTCGCCCACCCGGTGGAATGCTACGTGTCGAATATCGATAACAAGGACAAGCTCAAATCAATGCCGTTGAAAATCGGCGAACACACGGCGACGTACTGGACGTTCTTCAAGAGAATCGAGTACCTGCAAGACAACAAGGGCCTGATCTACTGGGGCAGGATCAAGGCCATCAAGGACTACACCAGCAGCTTTCGCATCGACTTCGAAAAGAAGGTATGGCTCGACAAAAAACCCTACGCCGTCAACGTCTACCTGAGCAAAAAACTCATCGAAAACTACCGCAAGCGCACGGCATTCCTGGAGCAGATCAAGGCCGCAGCAGCCAGCGAACGAGCATTGTATTGCTTTTTCCATGGCGTCACGCCGCAGCTCCAGCAAGTGCCGAGCAAGAAGAACCCCGAGCAGACGTTCGGGGTGTTCAGCGCGAATATTGAAAACCTGGATCATCTGATCATTCGCGAGGCGCCAGGGGTGGAGTAGGCGCCAGCTGAAACACCGGCTATTTCCATGAGTTGATGAGCGGTAGGAACAACTGTATAAAAACACAGTATAGTTATGCCTCCCCTGTCGAACCTGGAGAAATCCCCATGTCCTCTCTGGCAATGAGCTCTTTCGTAGAACAGCAGATCGTCCTTCATCAATTCACCGCCAAACACAGCGCCCAGGCCCGCCTCATGTTGGGCTGGAGCCGCGAAGAGCTGGCCCGCCAGGCTGGCGTGGCGGTGCAGGCCGTTCAACAGCTGGAGAGCCACGGTGACGTCGAGGATGAAACTCGACTGGCCCTGGCGTTCTGCCTGGAGGCGCAAGGGCTGGTGTTTTTCCCGGGGTTTGCACCGGGATGGGGAATGAGCAAACGCCGGTTCGACGTCGTCTCGGCCGAGCCCGCCACACCTGGCATTATCTCCCGGTTGCTGGGCTCACCCGCTGCATCAATTGATTCAACAACGCCTCAACCGAATGGTGCGTAGAGTCCAGCCGGATTACCGGGCAACTCAATGGCTTCAACCAGCTTTCATGCCGACGCAAACTGCGCAGGCTGCGGTTGCCCTCGTCGTAACGCGCGGCCCAGGCAAGAAATGCGGCGCTGTTTGCATGGCGGCTACCGCCTTCGAGTATCTCGTCGCCGTACCGCTGTTGTTCTCGCACGCGCAGGCGGTGCAGGCGGACGTCGGGGTCCAGGCGCAGAAAGACCACATGGGTGAACAGCGGGATCATGATATCCCCCCATCCGCATAGTGACCCGGACAGCACCCAGCCTTCATGGCTCGCGGTGTGTTCCTGCAGCATGCGGATGCGCTCATCTTTGGGCCGGGCGACAGAGAACGGCTCCGGGGTTTGCTGCCAGTAATAGAAGTCCGAGTCGAAAAAGGCCACATTCAGGCAGTCGGCCACCGCCTTGCCCAAGGTAGTCGTACCGACGCCCGCAGCGCCAATGATGTGAATTCTGTAAGCCATGGTGTTCTCTCCATGACATTGAGTTCAAGCAGCTCCGTTATTGGGCCAGCACTGGCGGAGCTCTACGTATTATTTGTCGGTTGGCCGCACAGGGACAACCTCTGCCGTACGCCGTTGAGCAGAGGTCGGGGCACATTCAGACGTTGCCTTCAGGTACCTCAGCCGCGTTATCTGCCGTTACCGGCGCTGGCGTAAACGGAGTGCCAGGGAGGAAAGCCGGCTCTTTGATCGCCTGTGTCGCTTGCTCATAAACATAGGCAGCCGACAGCAACATGGCCTCGCTGTCCGCCGCGCCGTAAAGGTAAAGTGCCGTTGGCATACCCTCGTCATCCATGCCAGACGGAACGGACATTCCCGGGTAGCCCGCCGCAGCGCTGCAAAAATAATTGTTTGAGAGAAAATTCGACACCATGGCGTCGAGCTTGTGCTCTTTCATCGGATCATCGATGGCTTTCTGAAAGACGGGGAGGACGGCCTTCCACAGCTTATCGCGCTGGTCCTGAGTCGTTTCCAGGCCGTTGATAAGCTCCAGCAACTTCTGGTCAGGCTCACCGGGTTGCAAGTTACGCTTGTTGAATGCAATCAGCTCCGTCAGCGATTTGACAGGCAAGCCTTCGCGTCCGGCAAGATACTCTTCCAAGTGATGCTTGACGTCTGAAAACAACGCTTCGTTGTAACCGCCATAGGTTCCCTCATCAACGCCATCCTCGAGCGTACCCACAGGCACCAGGATCGCACCTTGAGACCGCAACACCTCAAGCGCCTGTACGTAATGCTTGCTGTCGGCGCGCTTCGCGGGGTCCCTTGCCTCCTCTGCGGACAATTCAGGCACAGGCGTGTAGCCAATTCGCTTGCCTTTCAAGGCATCGGATCGCAGACCTTCGGTGTAGACACGGGTCTCGGTCATGGCGTTGAGCGCTTCTGCCGCATCGCAGACATTGCGGGTGAACGTGCCAATCGTGTCCATGCGTGAACTGGTCATGACACCCTCGTTGCTCAGCAAGCCTACAGAGGTCTTCAAACCAAAGACGCCGTTGTAAGCCGCTGGAGTAATGACTGATCCGTTGGTTTCCACCCCCAACGCCAGCGGCACATGCCCCTGGGCAACCGCCACGGCGGAGCCTGAACTCGATCCTGCTACTGCCCCTCCCAGGCGATGTGGGTTCAACGTCTGGCCGCCTCGCGAGCTCCAGCCATCCACGGGTAGTTCAGAGCGGAAGTTGGACAGTTCGCTCATGTTGGTTTTACCTACAACCACCACCCCTGCCTTCAGCAAGTTGTCCACAACCTTGGCATTCCTGGTGGCGCCCTTCCCCACCAAAGCCTTGGAACCAGCGCTTGTTTGCATACGGCCACTGGTTTCGAATACATCTTTGAGCGCGATCGGAACGCCGTGCAAATACCCACGCACATGGCCCTTTTTACGCTCCAGATCGCGTGCCCTGGCGTCCTTGAGCGCATCCGGGTTGGTTTCTACAAATGCGTTACCGCCCTGCAGTCCACGATCAATAGTGGCGATTTGTCTGAATGAATTTTTCACCAGCGACTCTGAGGTGACTCCGCCGCGACTGGCCATCTCCCCTGACATTTGACAGGCGCCCTTGAAGCCCTGCGGTGGGCTTGAAAGCTCTCGCAGCAGACCTGCCGCCCACCCACCTGCCGAAATTGGTCCGATCATGAAATACCCCTGTAACTGACTGAATGAGAGCTATCGGCCGATAACCCAACACCAGTCTAAGAGGCTGTTAACGCGCCTCTTTACAGGCTAATCCGGCTGCCCGGCATGATCATTCCATACCCGCTGTAGGCACGTCGGGGGGTATCAGTTGAGCGCAAGCACGCAGCAGAACCTTCACGCGCGCTCCCGCCCAGCGAGCTCCGTAAAACCAGAGTCGGGTCCCATCTTCCAGTGCCTGGCAGCCACTGGGGTAACCGCTTCTGCAAGCGGCGTGAAACGCTTGGCTTTGCTCATCTGACACCAAGGCATCCAAACGATGGCTGGCCACAAGCTCGTCGATGGCAGTGCCGGATTCAAGCGGGTCGTCCGTACGCCGCGTGTCCACTGCCACTAACTCCACCCCCGCCTGGCGCAGGATGGCGAAGGCTCGGCGCGAGGCTACGCTCTGGTCACTGGGTTCAAAATGCCCATCGCGTACATATCGGCTTACATAGCCGATTCGCCAACCATCCAGCATCGGAGCGGCACCGAAAGCACTGTTGTTTTGCACCAGCGGGACTTCCACCATTACGGGTTCAGTGGGGTCGACACCACTGATGGCCACCAGTGATAAAGCGGGGTCTCGCGTGGGTTTGATCATGGGCGCCAGAGCATTGTAGCCGGGTATGAGCACCGCTCCCTCAGCGCGTCCGGCAGCGAAAACGATAGCACCGGGACTGGCGCTATCGGTTCCCGCCTGGGTGGTGCTGGAAGGGCCAGGTTCGGCGCTCCCCTGCGCAAAGGCGTGCGGCGACGCTGAGAAGCAGGGTATGCCCAATCGCCAGAGTTTCTTGCAGTCGTCGTTCATGCCAACGTCTCCCCCGAAATTAAGTTTCCGAGGGATCATCGCACTCCCTTCCGACGTTTGTCGCAGCGTTGAAACACCCTGAAAACACCTTTTCCCACGCGTTCGTTACTTAGCCTGCGGCGTGTTCTTTTGCATCATGCGTCTCTACTTCCAACCACCACGCATGCCCTCGCTCGGGCTGGTTGAGCCTGAATGCCTGTCCCATGGCCGGTGTGGCGATCGACACATTGCGCTCCCAGGCCAGCGCCATGATGCGGTCGAACGGCTCGTGCCAGGCGTGGAACGCCAGGTCGAACGTACCGTTGTGAATCGGTAGCAGCCAGCGGCCCTTGAGGTCGATATGCGCCTGCAAGGTCTGCTCCGGCTGCATATGCACATGGGGCCAGTCGACGTTGTAAGCCCCGGTTTCCATCAGGGTCAGGTCAAACGGTCCGTATTGCTCGCCGATCCGCTTGAAGCCGTCGAAATACCCCGTATCGCCGCTGAAAAAGATCCGCCGCGCGTCATCGATCATCACCCAGGAACACCAAAGGGTCTGGTTGCCGTCAAACAGGCCACGCCCGGAAAAATGCTGCGCCGGCGTGGCAACAAAACGGATGCCATCAACCTCGGTGCCCTGCCACCAATCCAGTTGCCGCACCTTGCCGGCATCCACACCCCATTTGACCAGTGTGTCTCCCACGCCCAAAGGCGCAAGAAAGTACTGCGTCTTGTCGGCTAACTGGACGACAGCCGTGCGGTCGAGGTGGTCGTAGTGATTGTGGGACAGGATCACCGCCTCCAACGGCGGCAGCTCTTCTAGGCTGATAGGGGGCTGGTGGAAACGCTTGGGGCCGGCCCAACTGAACGGCGAGGCGCGCTCGGCGAACACCGGGTCGGTGATCCAGAACTTGCCGCGCATTTTCAGCAGCACGGTTGAATGGCCCAGGCGGAACACACTGTGATCAGGAGCTGCCAGCAAGTGTTCGCGGGTCAGTCGTTGTACCGGGATGTTGCCCACAGGTCGCGTAGTGCGCGGCTTGTTGAACAACATGTTCCAAAAGATACGCAAGGTCTTGCCAAAACCACCGTGCGGCACCGGCGCATCGTTATTGAAATGCCCCTGGTCCCGCTCGGCAGGCTTGCGCGCAGCGGGTGCGGGATCAAGACGGGTTGAAAGGGTGGCCATTACACAGTGACTCCTACGTCCGCTGATAATTACACTGCACAGTGTAGTTTCTACATTGCAACAAAACTCTGAACAAGTAAACTGCCAAGTGTAATTTCCTCTTCGAGCCGAACGTCCTCCATGAATGCCTCCCCACGCCTCACCGACCGCAAACGCGAAGCCATCGTGACGGCGGCCATCGCCGAATTTCGCAGCAATGGCTTCGAGGTCACCAGCATGGACAGGATCGCCGCCACCGCCGGCGTTTCCAAGCGTACGGTTTACAATCACTTCCCCAGCAAAGAAGAGTTATTCGCCGAAATTCTCCACCAGTTGTGGGCCAGCAGCGCCGCGCAGCTGGATGTGGCGTACAGCAGCGACCAGCCTTTGCGCGATCAACTGCGCAGGTTGCTGGAAGCGAAAATGAAGATGATGGCGGATGCCAACTTCCTCGACCTGGCGCGCGTGGCCATTGCGGCCACTATTCATTCGCCGGAACGCGCCCAGGACATGGTCAACCGCCTGAGCGAACGCGAAGAAGGCTTTACTCTATGGGTACGCGCCGCCCAGGAAGACGGCCGACTGAGTGGCGACGACCCGGCGTTCGCCGCCCACCAGATACAAAGCCTGCTCAAAGCCTTCGCATTCTGGCCGCAGATTACCCTTGGCCAACCTACCCTCGACGCAGCCTCCCAGGCCCATGTGATCGAATCGGCGATCGATCTGTTCCTCGCAGGTTATGAGGTCGATTCTCACCGCGCCCGGTAACAAATCGGCATCAGTCGTCTTACAACTCCTCGTCTGAATCTTCCTCCTTCAGGCCGCTGCGATAGCATAATGCCGCCATTGGTCGCCTGGTCAAAAAATACGCCTCCCAAGCGGCGAACTTCTTGGCTGGCCAATCACTCTGAACCCGTTGTTCCACCCCTCTGTCAGCACAAGGAAGCTGGCAATGAGCAAGTCAACCGTGAGGCCCAGGTGCCCTACGGGGTCAGGCGCATCTACATGGAATCCTCATACGCATGCCTGCTCGAGCTCCCGACCATGCTATTCAATGCTTACAAAAAAACCATCACTGCCTTGCAACACACCAATGCCCAACAGGCCAGCCTGCTGGACGCGATCGAGCGTTCCATGGCCGTGATCGAATTCGACTTGCAGGGCACGGTACTGCGCGCCAATGACAACTTCTTCAAGACCATGGGTTACCGCGCCGAACAGGTCCTGGGCCAGCCCCACCGGATGTTCTGCACACCGGCGTTCGCCCGCAGCGCCGAGTACAACCAGCTGTGGACGCAGCTGCGCAACGGCCAATTCCAGTCAGGCACCTTTGAACGGGTGGGTGCCAATGGCCAATCGGTATGGCTGGAAGCCAGTTACAACCCGGTAAAGGATGACGCCGGCCGCGTGATCAAGGTGGTGAAGTACGCGATGGACGTCACCCCACGCCTGCAGGCCGAAAGTGAAACCAGCGCCAAGCTGCAGGCCATCGACCGCGCCATGGCGATGATCGAGTTCAACCTCGATGGCACCATCATCACCGCCAACGCGAATTTCCTGCAGCGCATGGGCTACAGCCTGGCGCAGATCCAGGGCAAGCATCACCGCCTGTTCTGCACCCCGGCGCTGGCCGGCAGCGCCGCCTACAGCGAATTCTGGAAGCGTCTTAACCAGGGTGAACTGTTCAATGGCCAGTTCGAACGCGTGGACAAGCATGGCAATACGCTGTGGCTCGAAGCCAACTACAACCCGGTGTACGACGCCAGCGGGCGTCTGTGCAAAGTGGTGAAGTTTGCTTCGGACGTCACCGCCCGTGTGCAACAGCATGCGGCCGATGCGCAAAGCGCTGCACAGGCGTATCACCTGTCGCTGAACACCCAGGACATGGCCGAAAAAGGCGCCGACGTGATTCAGAAAACCGCCACCGGCATGCGCGACATTGCCGTCGACATCGACGCATCCTCGCAGCTGATCGCCAAGTTGGGCGAGCGATCGCAACAGATCACCACCATCGTCAACACCATTCGCGGCATCGCCGACCAGACCAACCTGCTGGCTCTCAACGCCGCCATCGAAGCCGCCCGCGCGGGCGAGCAAGGCCGTGGCTTTGCCGTGGTGGCCGATGAAGTACGCCAACTGGCGGCGCGCACCAGCGGCTCCACGGCGGAAATTTCCGGCATGATCGCCATGATCCAGGACGAAACCCGCCAGGCCATCGACAGCATGGACGCCACCCGCGACCGCGCTGCCCAGGGCGTGGAGCTGGCCAATCAGGCCGGTACGGTGATCCTGCAGATTCGTGAAGGCACCAGCGAGGCGGTGCAGGCAGTGAGCGCGTTTGCCAATGAGCGGGGCAATCGCTGACGGCTTCTTCATGTGCCTGGCCGGGGCTCGGTCTATAGTGCGTAGGCCTTACGCCACCGACGCGAGCCCGCCATGCCTTCAGAAAAACCTGACCCGATCCCTGTCGACCACCTGCGCTTCCATCGGCACCACGCGCACCTGGCGCCGACCTTTGGCAACGATACCTTTGCCCTCAAGGCCGAAGCCTTCGCGCGCTTCTTCGGCACGCCGACGTTCCTCGGCGCGCAAACCGCCATTGTGGTGCTGTGGGTGGTGCTGAACGTGACTGGCATCACCCACTTCGACGTTTACCCGTTCATCCTGCTCAACCTGGCCTTCAGTCTGCAGTCGGCGTATGCCGCGCCGCTGATCCTGCTGGCGCAGACGCGCCAGGCTGCGCGCGACAAAGCCCAGTCCGACGCCGACGCACAACACCGCGAAGCCCTGGCCAGCGCCAATACCGTACGCCAGGCCCAGGCGCAACAGACCACCCAACAGTTGCTGGAACTGCTGGAGCAGAACACGCGGCTGACGCAAATGACCAAAGAGCTGACCGAACGTATCGAAACCCTGACCTGTGAAATGCATCAGCACTTTGTACGCAAAACTTAATGGCGCAGCCAGCGCACATGTCGCCCCAGCTCATCAAACAGCGTCACCACCGAGCGCAACGCCCGGCAATCAGGGCGCGTCAACAGCCACAGCGCCGTGTCATGGCCTGCCAAAGCGGGGCCCAGGGGTTGCAAGCCATCGTTCATCAGGAAATCCGGCAACGCCGCCACCCCCAGTCCGGCGCGTACCAATTCCGTCACCGACTGCATGCTGTTGCAGCGATAACGGGGACGCACGCCCGGCAGATGTTCGCGGCGCCAGGCCACCGTGGGGTGATCGGGTAAAAACTCGTCCGGCGCGATCCAGGCCAGGTCGGCCAGTTCCTGGCCTGCATGCCGACGGGCATAGTCGGCACTGGCGCACACCTGATACGTCACCGTCCCAAGGCAACGTCCGACCAGATGCTCCGGCGGTGTTCTGGTCAGGCGCAGCGCGATGTCCGCATCGCGGCGGCTGAGGTTGGCGAAATCATTTGAGGTGCTCAGCTCCAGGATCAACGCTGGATAGTCCGCCATGAACCTGGGCAGGGCGGGGAGCAACAGACCTTGCAGCACCGCGTCGGTACAGGTCAGGCGCACCGTGCCGCTGATCACTTCACCGCCCTGCTCCACACTGATGCGCGCAGCCTGCAAGGCAAGTTCAGCGCGCTCGGCCTGTTGCGCCAAGTGGTTGGCCAGGCTGGTAGGCAGATAGCCGGCGCGGCTTTTTTCAAACAGCGTCTGGCCCAGGGCGGCTTCCAGGCGCCGCACCGCACGGAACACGGTGGACACATCCACCCGCAGCAAACCCGCCGCTCGCGCGAGAGTGCCGCCACGAACCAGGGCGAGGACCAGCGACAGGTCGGTGTAGTCGAGCTGATAGTGCGCGGCTGCATTGAGCATGTGGGAAAACGCCAATATCGATTGCGTGAGCGCCAATCTATAGTGCCCACCAGGACACTACAAGCCATGGGATGCACACGATGAACGACACCCCGCTGTACCGGTTCGACGGTTTTTGGTGCGTGCCCGCCAGCCCTTACCGCGAAGGCGCGCTGCGCGCCGTCCGATTTGCCCTGCTCAAGGCGTGCCGGGAGGCCTCGGCATGATCGCCAGGACTCCGGCACCGCCTTACTACGCGGTGATTTTCAGCTCACTGCGCACCGAGGTCGACCAAGGCTACGGTCAGGCCGCCACGCGCATGCTGGAACTGGCGCGTGAACAGCCTGGATTTCTCGGCGTGGAGTCGGCGCGGGAAGAGGGTTTGGGCATCACCGTGTCCTACTGGAGCAGCGAAGCGGCGATCCTGGCGTGGAAACAGCAGGCCGAGCATCGGCAGGTGCGCGAGCAAGGGCGTTCGCTCTGGTACACAGCGTTTCAAACTCGCGTATGCAAAGTAGAGCGCGATTACGCATTCCCGACATGAACATCAGCCCGCCTTCACATAGGTGCAGGCCTGGCTGACCAGACTGCGCAACGCACTGATCTGCGCAATCTCGACCCGGCGCATATACACCCGCAACGGTTCGCTGATGTTGAGTCGGTCGTCGATATTCTGCTCCTGCAGTAACTGAATGCGCGCGCGCGACAGGAGCATGGTGTGGTCGGCAGCCGGTACCCAGACGAACTCGGCGGTGGGAATGATGCCGTCATCGGCCACGTCCATGCCGAAGGCATCTTCGCTGAAACGCACGATGTACTGACCCGTCTTGCGGTTCAGGCCGACAAAGCCGTGGAGTTGGTCGGCGGCCTGGCAGATAAGCTCGGAAGTGATGCGCATGGTAAACCTCACTGAAAAGTCCCACAGGGACTGGAAAGATGGTTTACACGCGTGGCAAAAAATACCGCCCTCTGACGGGGCAGCTGTGGCCAAGAGTACTGCAATACATCACAGAAAAACCCTAAAAATTGTCCCGCGGGCAGGTTAATGTCGGTTTGGTGATAGCGCCTTTCGCAATCAGTTGTTAAAAAGGACACCTTCTCAAAGTCACCTCCATGAAAGGACTTCGCATATGCCTGTCACGTTAACCAACGGCCCGGTGCGCACCACGATAGGGAGTGCCGTGCTGCTGGCGCTGATGCTCGGCCTTGCTCCCGCACAGGCTGCCGACCCGATCAGCCCGGCTGAACTGGCGACAAACGAAGGCATCCCCTACCCTGCCGTGATCGCCCACCGTGGCGCGTCCTATGATGCTCCGGAGTCCACCGCTGCCGCCTACAAGGTCGCGCGCGACCTGGGCGCCGACTACCTGGAGCTGGACCTGCAGCGCAGCAAGGATGGCGTATTGTTCGCCCTGCACGACAACAACCTGCAACGCACCACCGACGTGGCCACCAAGTTCCCCGAGCGCAAAGACGCGCCGGCCAACGAATTCACCTGGAAAGAACTGCAAAGCCTCGACGCCGGCAGCTGGTTCAACGCCGCCTACCCGGACCGCGCACGCCCGGGTTTCGTCGGCCTGAAAATCCAGAGCCTGGATGACATCATCAAGATCGCCGAAGGCAATCCGCAACATAAACCCGGCCTGTACATCGAGACCAAGGAGCCCAAGCAATTCCCGGGCATCGAGGCCGACCTGAAAAACAAGTTGCTGGACAAGGGCTGGTTGAGCTCCGCCGGCTCCAAGCTGGGCAAGAGCAACACCGGTGTCGGCCAGGGCAAGGGCCGTGTGGTGCTGCAAACCTTCGAGGTGGCCAGCCTGAAAGAACTGCAGAAAGAAATGCCCAACACGCCGAAGATCCTGCTGTTGTGGGTCGGTGAAGGCAGTATTGAACCCAAGTCCAAGGTGACGTTCGCCGAGTCCGGCGAAGCGACCAAAGCCGCCTATTACGCCAAGCAAGAACCGAAAGACGCGGCCGAGTTCGAAAAATGGGTCGACCAGGCCAAAAGCCTCGGCGCCATCGGCACCGGCCCTTCGGCGGAGCTGACCGACCATGGCGACCAGAGCTACACCGACCTGGTCAAGCCCGAGATGAACAAGCTGACCCACGACAAAGGCCTGCTGGTGCACGTGTACACCGTTGACGAGCCGGTCGACTTCGACAAGGTGATGAAAGCCGGCGTCGACGGCATCTTCACCAACCGCGCAGCCGAACTGCTGAAGTTCTATAAGCGCTGGCCGTCGTCCAGCGTGCAGGACCTGCTGGACGATTATAAATACTGACGCATTGGTGTCAGTGAGCCATTAAGGATGAGTTAAGTTGCGCCGGTTAATCTGGCGCCACTTAAACAGCTCAACCAGAAGGACACACACCATGAAAACCTTGACCGCTTTGTTCGCTGCCACCGCACTGACGCTGACTGCCGGCCTGGCCCAGGCGGATGTTCGTCCGGATCAGATTGACGGCCTGCTCAAGTCCGGCGCCGTGATGCCTTTCGAAAAACTCAACGCTGCGGCCGTGGCCAAACATGCTGGCGCCACGATCAACGACACCGAGTTGGACCACAACAATAGCGGCGTACTGGTCTATGAAGTTGACCTGACCGACACCGCCGGCAAGAACTACGAAGTGAAGCTCGACGCCAAGACCGGCGCTGTGCTGGAAGACAAGCTCGATACCTGAGTTACCTGAGTTGAACTGCCAAAAAACGCGCCACCTTCGGGTGGCGCGTTTTTTTGTGGGCGCACGTCCAATCGTCACATAATCGTCATCACGCCTTGCAATGATTCGCGCATGCGAACCTGTGAAACGTCCTACAGGCGCTTTCTCTGCGAGCCTCCATGAACCACAGCATCGACCACGCCCATCAGGATCCCGACCTGTTTGGCCTGCTTTACGGTTTCCGCTTTCTGCCCGGCGAAAAAGGCCAGCAGATTGACTCCGCTGCAGCGCTGCAGTGCCTGCAACAACCCGGCGACCCGCAGGAATTTCTCTGGCTGCACCTGAACCTGGCCCATGCCGCCTGTGAGCGCTGGATGCAAACGCACCTGGAACTGCCCGAGGAGTTCTTCGAAGCGCTGCACGAGGGCTCGCGCTCCACGCGCATCGAGCACGTCGATTCAGCCCTGCTGGCAGTGGTCAACGATGTGGTCTTCAACTTCAGCAGCATGGTCTCGTCGGATATTTCCACCTTGTGGGTGTGCGCCCGCAGTCGCTTGCTGATCAGTGCGCGCCTGCAACCGCTGCACTCGGTGGATAAGTTGCGCTCGTCGGTAAAGGCCGGTGAACACTTTCGCTCGCCGCTGGAGTTGCTGGTGCATTTGCTGCGCGACCAGGGCGAAGTGCTGACCCAGATCGTGCGCAAGACCAGCCTCAGCGTCGATCATATCGAAGACCAGTTGCTGTCCTCGCGCCTGTCCACCAACCGCGCCGAACTCGGGGCCGCGCGTCGCGTGCTGGTGCGCTTGCAACGCCTGCTGGCGCTGGAGCCGGGCTCGCTGTTGCGCCTGCTCAACCGGCCGCCGCAGTGGCTGCAAAAGGAAGACGTGAAGGAGTTGCGCAAATCCACCGAAGAGTTCGCGCTGATCATCAACGACCTCACGGCCCTGGGTGAGCGCATCAAGCTGTTGCAGGAAGAAATCGCCGCCAATCTCAACGAGCAAAGCAACCGCACGCTGTTCACCCTCACGGTGGTGACGGTTCTGGCGCTGCCGATCAACATCATTGCCGGTTTTTTCGGCATGAATGTGGGTGGGGTGCCGCTGTCCCAGGACCCGGAAGGATTCTGGATACTGGTCGCGCTGGTGGCGACCTTCACCTTGATTGCCGGGCGCTGGGCCTTCAGAAAGCGTAGGGATTTGATGAATTGAAAGGCGCCCCCACGCGTAAACACTGACCTGCCGCAGCACTTCTGTAACATTTTGCAATGATCATGAACGCCATCCTCCCCACACTGGATGCTCCGGCATGGCCACCCCTTCCCTGACTGCCTCACCCACTGCCGCCACACCGCGCCTGGACACCAAGCCCGGCCGGGTCACGGTGATCATGTTCTTCGCCGTGCTCGCCATGGGCCTGCTGTTCACCGCCTACAGCCTGATGCATGACATGCACGAAATGGGCGCCCAGGTCACCACCTGGACGCCGTTCCTGTTGCTCGGCGTGGCACTGTTGATCGCGTTGGGCTTTGAGTTCGTCAACGGCTTTCACGACACCGCCAATGCGGTGGCCACGGTGATCTACACCAACTCGCTACCGCCGCATTTCGCGGTGGTGTGGTCGGGCTTTTTCAACTTCCTCGGCGTGCTGCTGTCCAGCGGCGCGGTGGCATTCGGCATCATTGCCCTGCTGCCGGTGGAGCTGATCCTGCAGGTGGGTTCATCCGCCGGCTTCGCCATGATCTTCGCCCTGCTGATCGCCGCGATCCTGTGGAACCTGGGCACCTGGTGGCTGGGTTTGCCGGCGTCGTCATCCCACACGCTGATCGGCTCGATCATTGGCGTCGGCGTGGCGAATGCATTGATGCATGGCCGCGATGGCACCAGCGGTGTGGATTGGAGCCAGGCGGCCAAGATCGGGTATGCGTTGCTGTTGTCGCCGTTGATCGGCTTTGCGTTTGCCGCCTTGCTGTTGCTGGCGCTGCGCGCCTTCGTGAAAAACCGTGCGCTGTACAAGGCACCCAAGGGTGACACCCCGCCACCCTGGTGGATTCGCGGCATGCTGATCGTCACCTGCACCGGTGTGTCGTTCGCCCACGGCTCCAACGATGGGCAAAAAGGCATGGGCCTGATCATGCTGATCCTGGTGGGCACACTGCCGATGGCCTACGCCCTGAACCGCACCATGCCCGCCGACCAGTCGCTGCAATTCGCGGCGGTCGCCGAGGTTACCCAGGCCGCGCTGTTGAAGGCGGCACCGCAACCGGCACCCGCCGACGCCCGTGCAACCCTGTCCACCTATGTGCGCACCCAGCAAGCCTCGCCGGAACTGGTGCCCGCGCTCGCCGCCATCACCGGGCACATCGGCGCCGAAGTCAAAGGCTATGGCTCGCTGGCCGCAGTACCGGCTGAGGCGGTGGGCAACGTGCGTAACGACATGTACCTGACCAGCGAAACCATTCGCCTGATGGACAAGGGCAAGGTCGGCAATTTCGACGCCGACACCCAGGGCAAGCTGCAGCTGTTCAAGCAACAGATCGACAGCGCCACGCGCTTTATCCCGCTGTGGGTCAAGATCGCGGTGGCCATCGCCCTCGGGCTTGGCACCATGGTCGGCTGGAAGCGCATCGTGGTGACGGTGGGCGAGAAGATCGGCAAGACCCACCTGACGTACGCCCAGGGCGCCTCGGCCGAGACCGTGGCGATGCTGACCATTGGCGCGGCGGACATGTTCGGTTTGCCAGTATCCACCACCCATGTGTTGTCATCGGGCGTGGCCGGGACCATGGTGGCCAACGGCGGCGGCTTGCAGATGCGCACTATCCGCAATTTGTTGATGGCCTGGGTGTTGACATTGCCGGCGGCGATTATGTTGTCGGGCAGCCTTTACTGGCTGTTCACCCAACTGTTCTGACCCCACCCTTAATCGAATGTAGGAGCGAGCTTGCTCGCGAAAAACGTCAACGATAACGCGTGCTTTCTGAATGAACGCGGTGCCTGTGAGTTTTTCGCGAGCAAGCTCGCTCCTACAAAAAAGCGTTATTAGGGCGAGCCCCATTCCCATATTGTTGTCGGCGCGCAGTCAAAGGTGGGCCTGCAGCGTGGCCGCCAGCCACTCCATGAACACCCGCACGCGCAACGGCAAATGCCGCTGGCCGGCGTAGAGCAGCGACACGTCCAAAGGCGGCGCCGGGTAATCCGCCAGCACCTCGACCAATTCGCCAGTGGCCAGCAAGTCGCGGATGCCCAGCCGTGGCACTTGAATAATGCCAAACCCCCCCAGGCACGCCGCCTGATACGCATCGGTGCTGTTGACGGTCACGCGCCCGGCCATCGGCAGTCGCTGCACCTTGTTGCCTTGCAGGTACTCGAACCCCGCCGAGCGTGCGCCCAGCGGCCGTACGTAATGCACCAGTCGATGCTGCCCCAGGTCAGCCAGGGTGCGGGGAATGCCGTAGCGCTGCACGTACCCCGCGCTCACACAGTTGACCATCGGCATGCTGCACACCCGCCGCGCCACCACGCTCTGATCGGGCTGGGCGCCCACGCGCACGACGCAGTCGAAGCCTTCGGCGATCAGGTCGACCTGGCGGTCCGAGCTGCCGATTTGCATCTCGATCAGGGGGTGACGCTCCATGAACGGGGGCAAGTTGGGCACGATCAGCGTGCGCGCTATCACGTTGGGCATGTCCACGCGGATACGCCCGGCCAACTGGGTTTCGTCCTGTCGAAACAGTCCTTCGAGTTCCTCCATGTGCGCCAGCAAATCCTTGCTGCGCTCATACAACACCTGGCCGTCCTGGGTGGCCTGCACCTTGCGCGTGGTGCGTTGCAACAGACGCGCACCGAGCAGTTCTTCAAGCGCCCGCACCTGTTCGGACACGGTGGAGCGCGGCAGGCCAAGGCTTTCACCAGCCTGGGTAAAACTCGACAGTTCGGTCACGCGCACGAAGGTGCGCAGCAGCTCAAGTTTATTCATGGGATTGTTCGTCCTGTCCGACCAGTGATTCCGGTATAGCGCTGTTTATCACGTAACGGGCGCACAAATACACTCAGTCCCACAATCACTCAAGAGGACTGCACCATGACCCCACGTAAAATCGCACTGATCACTGGCGCCAGCCGCGGTTTGGGCAAAAGCGCAGCACTGCACCTTGCCGCCCAGGGCGTGGATATCATCGGCACTTACCACAGCAAGGCCGATGAGGCGCAGGCGTTAGTGGCGCAGATCGAGCAACTGGGCGGCCGCGCGGCCATGCTGCAACTGGATGTGAGCCAGAGCGCGACATTCGCAGGTTTCGCCGCTCAAGTGACTGACGCGCTCCAGGATGTGTTCGCACAGAACCAGTTTGATTTTCTGATCAACAACGCCGGTATCGGCATTCACGCAAGCTTTGCCGAAACCACCGAAGCCCAGTTCGACCAATTGGTGGCGATTCAATTCAAGGGACCGTTTTTCCTGACCCAGCAGCTGTTGCCGTTGATTCGCGACGGTGGCCGCATTCTCAATGTTTCCAGCGGTCTGGCGCGCTTCAGCCTGCCGGGCTACGCGGCCTACGCATCAATGAAAGGCGCGATGGAAGTGCTGACCCGCTACCAGGCCAAGGAGTTGGGCGCGCGCGGCATCAGTGTGAATATCCTCGCCCCTGGCGCGATTGAAACCGACTTCGGCGGCGGTGCGGTGCGCGACAACGCCAACCTCAACGCCATGGTCGCCAACAACACCGCCCTGGGCCGCGCCGGTTTGCCCGACGATATTGGCGGGGCCATCGCGCTGTTGCTGGCCGAGGGTGGTCAATGGATCACCGGTCAGCGGATCGAGGCCTCGGGCGGTATGTTTCTGTAAGCGGCCAGCGACTACAGGGCGATTGGCGTGTTGCGGGTGACTTTGTCCCGAATCACGTCATACGCCCAGTGGTAGACATAGGTGTATGGCAGGAAGAACAGCAGCACGCCGATGTCGAGGAGGAAGGCTTCCAACAGGCTGATCTTCATCAATGCGGCAATCAGCGGCACCGCCAGCACGATCAACCCGCCCTCGAACAGCAGCGCGTGCAGCACCCGCGTCCGGCCACTGTTGGACAGTTGCAGGCGCACTTTAAGGCGGTCGAACAGGCTGTTGAACATGACGTTCCAGCTCAGCGCCAGCACGCTGATGCCCAAGGTCACCGCGCCCATTTCCAACGCCGGTCGACCGGTCACCCAGACCAGCAAAGGCGTACAGATCAATAAGGCCAAGCCTTCAAACCCCAAGGCCTGGAAAACGCGTTCTGTCATTGATTTGGTAGGGATCATGGCCAAGCTCCGTGAGTAACGATGGTTGCCATGATCACGCCCCAGACCGATACTTCATAACCAATAACCATCGATCAAGGCGATAGTCATGGCCTCCCATGAAGTGCTCCAAGCGTTTGTCCACGCCGCTAGCGAGGGTTCGTTTTCCGCCGCCGCACGCAAGCTGGGCAAGAGCCAGTCCACGGTCAGCGCTGCGGTGGCGAGCCTGGAAATCGACCTGGATGTAGTGTTGTTCGATCGCAGCAGCCGCAAGCCCACGCTGACCCCGGCCGGCCAGGTGTTGCGGCAGCATGCGCAGCAGGTGCTGGAGGCCAGCAGCCGTCTGGAGCTGGCGGCCAGTCAATTGGCCCAGGGATTGGAGCCCAAGCTGAGTATCGCCATGTCCGATACCTACCAGTCCGACCGTTTCGAAGTTGCCCTCAGCGCCTTTGAACAACGCTACCCGGACCTTGAGCTGGAATGCCTGATCGCCGAATGCGAAGACCTGATCGCCCTGGTGCAAAGTGGCCGGGCGCACATCGCGTTTATCGAACAGCAGGAGGTCTACCCCCCGGACCTCAGTTGCTCGGCGGTTGAGGAACGCACCGAGATCGCCTTGTTCGTCTCGCCCGCACATCCGCTGGCGAGCCTGCCCAGGCTTGATTCGCACACCCTGCAACAACACCGTGAGCTGCGCCTGGCAAGCATCATCAACCCTGACGAAAACCGTGGCGCCCAACGCGTGTGGTCAGCACCAAGCTACCTGATGCTGATGGAGATGGCGCAACTGGGCTTTGGCTGGGCACCCATACCGCGCTGGTTGGTGGAACGCTTCGGCGGCGAGCAGTTGGTCGAGCTCAAGGTGCGCGGTTGGCCACGCTCGGTGGCGGTGGATGCGCTGTGGTCGCGGCAACAACCACCGGGCCCGGCGGGAAGTTGGTTGCTGGCAAAGATGCTTGAGTGAGCAATGAGAACCGACGTATGCAAGGAGCACAAGCGCTGTAAGCGGATGAGGTAGAATTCCGGCCTCTACGTAGGATTTAGGATATGCCGCTTATGGAAACCCGCCTCGTCCCCTATGAAATGTTGAACGCGCTGCAAAAACAGCATTTGGACGGTCTGGAAGTCAATCCAGAACAACTGGCGTATTCCGGTGATATCTACTGCGCGCTGAACAGCCTGCTGGTCAATCCCAATCCCGACAGCGTCAAGGGCTTTGCCCTGCTCGCCGACGACCTGCCCGTGGCGTTCCTGCTGCTCAAACGCCCGCCGTGCCTGCCCCATTGGGCGGATGAACACAGCGCCACCTTGCATGCCTTGCAGGTGGACAGGCACCAGCAAGGCCGCGGCTTCGGCAAAGCGTGTCTGCAGGCGCTGCCCGCAGCGGCGCTACAGGCGTGGCCGCAGATCAAGGCGCTGGAATTGTCGGTGGATGCGGATAACGCAGCGGCGACGGGGTTGTATCTGGGCGCGGGTTGGGTGGACAGCGGTGAGGCGTACAAGGGACGGATTGGGTATGAGCGCAGATTGAGACACGCGCTTGATCAGCATAGTATTGACAGCATCGAGATGTAACGTATACATAACTTAATAAATTAAAAGTAACGTATATAAGACATGGACCCTACCGTAATCACCCAACGTCTCGGCGTGCAGCTGCGCACCATGCGCTCGAATCGCGGCTATAAACAAGCGGATCTGGCGAAGGTGGCCGGGATTACTCGGCAAAAACTGATCGAAATCGAAAAAGGCAGTCTCTCGGTCTCGATGAATGCCTACGCCCGTGTTTTAGCCGCCTTGGGCAGCGAATTCAAGCTGGTGCCCGTGACCTTGCCGACCCTGGAGGAACTGGAGGACTTATTCAATGAATAGCCCACGTTACGCGTTCACACGCCTCAAGGGGACAGCGGCAGCGTGCGGGTCGGCGCTGACGATTATCTGTTTCGCTATAGCGATGAGGCGAAGGCCGCCAGCGCAATCAGCCTGTCGATGCCAGTCCGCGCGGACGAATACCGGCGTCGGGACTTGCATCCCATCTTTCAGATGAATTTGCCGGAGGGCTATGTGCTTGAACAATTGCGCAATCGCCTCGCCAAAACGGTCAGGGTAGACCCGATGTTACTGCTGGCGCTCTCGGGAAGCAGCGCGCCAATTGGTCGGGTTTTCGCGTCTTCAGAACAAGTGAATAATCTGATCCCTCTATAGCGATCCGCTTAAATCAGATACGCGGCTGGCACCCACTTACGACATTGTGAACACCACCGCTTACATCCGCGACGACTCACTGGCCTTGGACCTGGGCGGAAATAGATCGTTATTCGCCTCGCGCCTGGGCATTCTCGACTTCGCCAGGACCTGCGAAGTCGAACGTCCCGAAAAGCGTATTCAGGCGCTGCTCCAGACCCTTGAAGTGGTGCTCAAGCGCGAAGACGACTACTGCCGGTTGGCGCCTGAGGTAGCGGGCGCTATACGTCAATCCGCTCAGGGTTTTCAAACTAGCTTCGGGGGCTGAATCGCCCCCCTGATTTGGCGTTCAGCCCTTCTCGCCAATCGGCAACCAGATCTCCACCGTCCCGGTGCCCTTCCTTCCATCAAAATCGGCACTGTAGCGCTCGAAATCCGCCCCCATCACTTTGTAGCCCGAGTGCGGCAGCCACTCGAACATGATGCGCTCGTAGGTTTGCTCAAGCGCTTGCACCGGCCCGTGATGAGGGAATACGGCATAGTTCAGGGGCGGAATTTCGATGAACTGGAAATTGCTCGGTACATCGCTTTTGCTGGGGACTTCAACACCGGCCATGTAGTCGAATTCGCCCTGCCTGGGATTATGGCAAACACCATAGGTCACGCCGCCGACGCGCTTCTTGATGTCCTTGATACAGCTGTTGAACAATTCCCATAGCTGTGGAATATCACCCACGGTGGCTTTCGAATAACGCCCCTGGACGCCTGCGATCACCAGGGCCTTGCCGGCTTCCATGCGGGGTTCCAACGGTTGTCTTGTCTGCTGATCCATACGAACAGTCTCCTTCTTATGAGGGAACAAACCCGCATCGAGTATAGGGGCATATCCGCGCCGTACTCCATGTAGAAATTTTTCCTACGCATCTGGACAACTTGCCATCATCGACCGTATTGTCTGCCCCGCAGGCCACCGCAGTGGCCGACGTCGCTCGGACGGTTCCGGGCGCTTACGTACCTCGAGGCAACAATGGCAAACCCAGGTTCGCCGCGCCGCTTTGCGCGCATAGATCGACTCCCCCCCTACGTGTTCAATATCACTGCCGAGCTGAAGATGGCTGCGCGTCGGCGCGGCGAAGACATCATCGACTTGAGCATGGGTAACCCAGACGGCGCCACGCCACCGCACATCGTGGAGAAAATGGTCACCGTCGCCCAGCGCGAAGACACCCACGGCTACTCCACGTCCAAAGGCATTCCGCGCCTGCGCCGTGCGATTTCGCGCTGGTACAAGGACCGTTATGACGTGGATATCGACCCCGAGTCGGAAGCCATTGTCACCATCGGCTCCAAAGAAGGCCTGGCGCATCTGATGCTGGCCACCCTCGACCAGGGTGACACCGTACTGGTGCCCAACCCCAGCTACCCGATCCACATCTACGGTGCCGTGATTGCCGGCGCCCAGGTGCGCTCGGTGCCGCTGATTCCCGGCGTGGATTTCTTCGCCGAGCTGGAACGGGCGATTCGCGGCTCGATCCCCAAGCCGAAGATGATGATCCTCGGTTTCCCGTCCAACCCCACCGCACAGTGCGTGGAGCTGGATTTCTTCGAACGCGTGATCGCCCTGGCCAAGCAGTACGACGTGCTGGTGGTGCACGACCTGGCCTACGCCGACATCGTCTACGACGGCTGGAAAGCCCCGTCGATCATGCAGGTGCCCGGCGCCAAGGACATTGCGGTGGAGTTTTTCACTCTGTCCAAGAGCTACAACATGGCCGGCTGGCGCATCGGTTTCATGGTGGGCAACCCGGAACTGGTCAACGCCCTGGCGCGGATCAAGAGCTACCACGACTACGGCACCTTCACCCCGTTGCAGGTGGCCGCGATTGCCGCGCTGGAAGGCGACCAGCAGTGCGTCAAAGACATCGCCGAGCAGTATCGCCAGCGCCGCAATGTGCTGGTCAAAGGCCTGCATGAGCTGGGTTGGATGGTAGAAAATCCGAAGGCGTCGATGTACGTCTGGGCGAAAATCCCCGAACAGTATGCCGCCATGGGCTCGCTGGAGTTTGCCAAAAAACTGCTGCTGGAAGCCAAGGTGTGTGTGTCGCCGGGGATCGGCTTTGGGGAGTATGGCGATGATCATGTGCGCTTTGCGCTGATCGAGAACCAGGACCGGATTCGCCAGGCGGTGCGGGGCATTCGGGGGATGTTCAGGGCCGATGGGCTGGTCCAGAAAGCCTGAGCCGATCCATCTGACGAAATGTGGTCAAAATGTGGGAGGGGGCTTGCCCCCGATGGCAGTGGTTCAGTCACCAGATGCAGTGACTGACACTCTGCTATCGGGGGCAAGCCCCCTCCCACATTTGATTGGGTGGCCACATAGGAAGCTGCGGTGCGGCCTACACCACCACCGACAGTGGTGGAGAATCCCAAAGCGTCGATGTGTGGCTGGGCCAGGATTCGCCAGGCAGTGCGAGGGATTTGCGGGATGTTCAGGGCCGATGGCTTAGCACCGAAAGCCAGCGCCTGGCTCGGTCAACATGTGGGAGGGGGCTTGCCCCCGATGGCAGTGGTTCAGTCACCAGATACAGTGACTGACACTCCGCTATCGGATCAAGCCCCCTCCCACATTTGACTGGATGACCACATGGAATGCTGCGGTGCGGCCTACACCACCAACGACAGTGGTGGAGAATCCCAAAGCGTCGATGTGTGGCTGGGCCAGGATTCGCCAGGCGGTGCGCGGGATTCGGGGGATGTTCAGGGCGGATGGATTAGTTAAAAAAGCAGGCGGGTAAATGACGCAATGAGGGTTCTGTCAGGCCCTTACTGGCGCGGGCCTGACAGATTAAAGAGTAGCCGTATGAACGCCCGTTCAAATCACTTCAAATGACAGGGGGTTCGTTGGATGGGAAATCTGCGGTCCAGAATGCGTATAAGCACTGATCTTGTACGACCCCGGCCCCATGGAATGCTTGCTCAAGGAAAACTCCCACTCAGTCGGAGACGTAACCGGCGCAGTACCAAATTGTTGATAGGGCGCGTTGCTATTTTCCACCACAACTACCGCTCCGTAAGGAGAAGCCCACCCTCTTATCACGAAATCAGCGGCGACCTTGTCCCCCTCCTTCAGGTTTTGAATAAGAGGCGTCGGCACTAAGACTATTGAGTCACTTTCTGGCTTCGAACTGTCGTTTTCCATGATTTTTCCTCCAATGCTCGTCAAAAAATGACGAGCTTCGGAGTTGTTTTAAGAGTCTTCGTGATCACTCGCTACTGTGAAAACTACCGGTTGCGACAGGTGGTTGAGGCCTACACCACCAACGACAGCAGCATGATGAAGATCAATGCCACCACCGACAAAATGGTTTCCATCGCCGTCCAGGTCTTGAACGTCTCGGCCACGGTCATGTTGAAGTACTGCTTGACCAGCCAGAACCCCGCATCGTTGACGTGAGACAGGATCAACGACCCGGCGCCCGTCGCCAGCACCAGCAGCTCGCGGTTAACCCCTGGGATCATGCCGACCACCGGCACCACGATGCCCGCACCGGTAATGGTCGCCACGGTCGCGGAACCGGTGGCGATCCGAATCACCGCCGCCACCAGCCACGCCAGCAGGATCGGGTTGATCTGTGCGTTCACCGCCATATGGCCGATCACATCGCCCACGCCGCTGGTCACCAGCATCTGCTTGAAGCCGCCACCGGCACCGATGATCAGGATGATCGCGGCGGTCGGCGCAAGGCTGGCGTCGAGCAGCTTGAGAATCTGCTTGGAATGGATGCCCTGGCGATGACCGAAGGTGTACAGCGACAGCAGCAACGCCAGCAGCAGCGCGGTGATCGGGTGACCGATCATGTCCATCCAGTTGCGCACCACGTTGCCTTCGGCAAAGGCGATGTCGGCAAAGGTCTTGAGCAGCATCAGGAACACCGGCAACAGCACGGTGACCAGGGTGATGGCGAAGCTGGGCAGCGACTTGTTATCGGTCTCGCGGGCCAGTTGATCCACCAGCTCCTGGGACGGATTGCCCGGGATGTACTTGGCGATAAACGTACCGAAGATCGGGCCGGCGATGATGGCGGTCGGCAGTGCGACGATCAGGCCATACAGGATGGTCTTGCCGATGTCCGCGCCAAACACGCCAATGGCCAGCAGCGGGCCCGGGTGCGGCGGCACCAGACCGTGTACCGCCGACAGGCCGGCCAGCAGCGGGATGCCGATCTTGATCAGCGACACGCCGGTACGCCGCGCAACAATGAACACCAGCGGGATCAGCAGCACAAAGCCGATCTCGAAGAACAGCGGGATGCCCACCAGGAACGCGGCGAACATCATGGCCCACTGGACCTTTTCCTTGCCAAAGGCGCGGATCAGGGTCTGGGCGATCTGATCGGCACCGCCGGACTCGGCCATCATCTTGCCGAGCATGGTACCCAGCGCGAGGATGATGCCGACAAAGCCGAGCACCCCGCCGAAGCCGTCCTGGAATGCCTTGATGATCTTGTCCACGGGCATGCCCGAGGTCAGGCCGAGGAAGCCGGCCGCGATGATCAGTGCGATGAACGGGTGCACCTTGAACTTGGTGATCAGTACGATCAACCCGATGATAGTGACGACTGCGTCCAGCAGCAGGTACGACTCATGGGACATGCCAAACATGGGGGGTCTCTCCTGTTTGTTGTTGTTATTAAAGCGGGTGATGAACTTCCTGCCGGGGATAGCGCTATCTTTCCGGCAAAAAATTAATGGATTGGTTCAAAGCCGTGCTCGCGCCACCAGGCATTGGTCTGCTCGGCCAGTTCCTCGACGCTGTCTTCGCTGGCGTTGAGGGCCAGGGTCAGCGGCTCGCCCTTGGGCGATTCAAGGGTGGCGAACTGACTGTCGATCAGGCTGGCCGGCATGAAATGTCCGGGGCGATGGGACACGCGGTCGGCGGCCACTTCACGGGTCAGCTCCAGGAATACAAAGCCCAGGCCCGGGGCGGCTTCGCGCAGATGGTCGCGATATTTCCTTTTCAGGGCCGAACAGGTGAGCACCGGATGTTCCCCGGCCTTCAGCGAACGGCGCAGTTCATCGCAGAGGATGTCGAGCCAGCCGGCGCGATCGTCGTCGTTGAGGGGGTGGCCGGCGCTCATCTTTTCGATGTTCGCGGCGGGGTGGAAGCTGTCGCCTTCAATGGCAGTGGCGCCGTTCAGACGGCACAGGGCCTCGCTGACGCTGGTTTTGCCACAGCCGGCAACACCCATGATGACCAGGGCAGTAACAGGTTGACTCATAAACACCTCAGGACGCAGATAGCGCTACCTTTGCACAGCCTAAGGCTAGTGCAAAAACAGGCTTTTCCCGCGCCGTCTTGTCTTTTTTTATGGAGTGACGCGTGCATCCGCTCCAATCATTCGAACGGGATCAGGCAACCCAACGTTCAAGCATTTGCAGCCGTTTGGAGACAGCGCTACCTTAGTGCCTCGATTTTTGTTTGGCAAGCCGCCTGATGACCTCCAAGAACGATAAAAATACCCGCACCACCGGTCGCCCCACCTTGAATGAAGTTGCCCGTCTGGCCGGCGTCAGCCCGATCACCGCCTCCCGCGCCCTGCGCGGTATCAGCACGGTCGCCACCGAACTGGTGGAAAAAGTGCAGCAGGCCGCCGCCGAACTCAGCTACGTGGTCAACCCCGCCGCCCGCGCCCTGGCGTCGGCCCAGAGCCATTCGGTGGTGGTACTGGTACCGTCATTGTCCAACCTGCTGTTTATCGAAACCCTCGAAGCCATTCACCAGGTGCTGCGGCCCAAGGGCTTTGAAGTGCTGATCGGCAACTCCCACTATTCCCGCGACGAAGAAGAGAACCTGCTGCGCAACTACATGGCTTACCAACCACGGGGCTTGCTGCTGACCGGGTTCGACCGCACCGAAAGCGCGCGACGGATGGTCGAGGCCAGCAATGTGCCTTGCGTGTACATGATGGACCTGGACCCCAACGCCGGGGTCAACTGCGTGGGCTTTTCGCAACTGGCCGCCGGTGAAACGGCAGCGGCGCATCTGCTCGCGCGCGGCCGCAAGCGCCTGGCCTATATCGGCGCGCAGTTGGACCAGCGCACCTTGTTGCGCGGCGAAGGCTTTCGCCGCGCTTTGCAGCAGGCCGGCATGTACGACCCGGCACTGGAATTGCTGACGCCCCGCCCCTCTTCCGTGGGCCTGGGTGGCGAGTTGTTCCTGCAATTGCTGGCGGCGCATCCGGACGTGGATGCGATTTTCTTCGGCAACGACGACCTGGCCCAGGGCGCCTTGTTGGAAGCCATGCGCCACGGCATCAAAGTGCCAGAGCGCGTGGCGGTGCTGGGCTTTAACGACCTGCCCGCCTCCTCGTTCATGGTGCCGCGCCTGAGCAGCATCAGCACACCAAGGGAAGCCATCGGCCGGCGCGCGGCGGAGCATTTGTTGACGATCATGGCGGGCAACAGGATCGCCAAGCCGGTGGTGGATATGGGGTTTGAGTTGCAGGTGCGGGAGAGTACGTAGGACGCCTGTAGGAAGTGGCTGACATTAGGCCAAGCGCCTTGCTCCGTTACCTACGCTTACGTCAGAATTCGCCGGCTTGTGCGCCTGGGTGGCGGTCTTTAAGGTTTGCCGGTCGCTGAATTTCTCGGTGATCGGGTTTAGTAGCCCGAGCTTTCCCACGCAAGATGCATGAGCCTATCGATGCTTGATGGTGGCTGTGCGCAGGGCGCCTTCGGGTGCGCCGGGTTTGTGTGGGATACCGGTCTACTAACCTGCGTACAGCTGCCACCCTCGTTTAGTAGCGATGAGGTATCAGCCCAGATCAGGTACTTCAATAATGCAAAGCATCCCCACGCATACGCTCTTCACCGTTATCCCCGACACTTCCACCGAAGCCCTGCTGACCAATACCTACGAAACCGTATGCTCCGTCAGCACCTTGCTGCTCGACCTGTCCGATGACCTCACTGGCAAGCACCGTGATGTAGCCCTGGCCATCCACCAACTGAGCGAGCTGAGTGTATTGCTGGTAGGCAAGGCCATGGACCAGCACACACCACGCGCTTAAGTCCCTACTCGGTCAAAATGTGGGAGGGGGCTTGCCCCCGATGGCAGTGGGTCTGTCACAGATAAGTTGACTGCCCCACCGCCATCGGGGGAAAGCCCCCTCCCACATTTTTAATCGTGCCCACTTTGGAGTTCCTGACCAAGGCCAACTCCGTACCTGTCAACCTTGACAGTAGACGCTCGTTCAGCCGATGCCTATAACTGGACACGCTGACTGCGCCGTCGGCGTATTCAAATATTCATTCAAGAGGATTTTCAAGATGAGTACTCCAGCGCCAATTGAACTTGTTTCCGTCGCAGGAAATTTCACCTGCGAACTAACCGTCGGATCATCTCCTTCCATCCAGTTTAAAGCAACGACTATTGAGTCAAG
This sequence comes from Pseudomonas orientalis, assembly GCF_001439815.1. Taxonomy (GTDB): domain Bacteria; phylum Pseudomonadota; class Gammaproteobacteria; order Pseudomonadales; family Pseudomonadaceae; genus Aquipseudomonas; species Aquipseudomonas orientalis. The sequence continues at coordinate 66,556 of NZ_JYLM01000005.1, forward strand.
GGACTCAGGCGACGAACAGCTAATCGAGACCTTCGACGACAACGCCCACTCAGTCGTTCTTTATCTTAAACACGGTCTTGCCGTTGGCGAGCACGATATCAAAGAAGGCGACATTGGAGTGCGCGCCTCTTGTTCCGGCGAAATTGAGGGCAAACCGTTTTACTTCCAAGCCTGCAGTGGCAAGTTATATGTGAAAAGCATCGACCTGGCGAACAATGAAATCGATGCGACATTCCACTTCAAACGCGACGACAAGCTGGATGTAACGGACGGGGTTATCAACCTCAACGGCACTAAAAAAACATGACCCCATCACGTTACATAACTTGACCCGACAAGAGCCGGCAGACATTGAAAGGCTCTTGCGGGCTTTACTCGGCTATTTCACTTACCTCGTATCATCACAAGTGTCTGTATTGACCCTGCGAGCCCCCGAATACAAGCCACCCGACCAGCACCCCGTTTGTCATGAACGCCGACGCTACCTCCCCCCTCTCATCCCCTGCTAGATTGGTTGCTTTGAATCGCCAGGGAAGCACCATGGGACACTCACTGAAAATCTTGGGTCGCACCTCGTCCATCAACGTGCGCAAAGTACTCTGGACCTGCCAGGAATTGGGCATCGACTACGTGCGTGAGGACTGGGGCATCGGCTTCAAGCCCACCCAATCCGCCGAGTTCATGGCCCTGAATCCCAACGCCCAGGTGCCGGTGCTGATCGACGACCACGGCGTGCTGTGGGAGTCCAATACCATCTGCCGCTACCTCGTCGGCCTGTATCAACGCACTGACCTGCTGCCCTTGGAGCCCGCGCCAAGGGCCCGCATCGAGCAATGGATCGACTGGCAAGCCACCGAACTCAACCGCGCCTGGGGCGACGCGTTCACCGCGCTGGTGCGTAACAATCCCGATGGGCTGGACGCGGCGCAGATTAACGCCGCCGTGCAGGTGTGGAACGACAAGATGGGCATTCTCGAACAACAGTTGGCCCGGACCGGTGCGTATGTGGCCGGCGATGAGTTCACCCTCGCCGATATCCTCATCGGCCTCTCGGTACACCGCTGGCAGGTGACGCCCATGCAGCGTCCGCCCTACCCGGCCATCGCCGCCTATTACCAGCGGCTCAGCCAGCACGCCGGTTTCAAGACCTTCGCCCTCGACGGCCACAACTAAATACAGGGACAACTTCTTGAACGGACTCAACGTACTCCTCACCGGCGCCTGCGGCAGAATCGGCAAGACATTTTTCCAGGCGTCGAAAGATCGCTACCGTTTCACCCTCACTGACCGCATCGCGCCGGATTTCGATTTGGCTGGACACCGCTTCATACACGCTGACCTCAGTGATAAATCCAGCCTCGCAGCCCTGCTCGAAGGCATCGACGTGATCGTGCACCTGTCGGGCATCCCCGATGCCAGCGCGTCGTTCGACGAACTGCTGCCCAACAATATCCTCGCCACCACCTACCTGTTCGAAGCCGCCGTGAACGCCGGCGTGCAGCGCCTGGTATTCGCCAGCAGCGCGCAAACCATCGAAGGCTACCCGGTGGATCGCCAGATCACGCCTGGCATGCCGGTGATGCCCGCCAACCTGTATGGCGTAAGCAAGTGCTACGGCGAGGCGCTGTGTGGTTACTACGCAGCCAAGACATCGCTGTCGACCATCGCCCTGCGCATCGGCGCCTTTGAATTCCCCGAAACCCACGACCTCAACAACGCCCGCGACCTCAGCGCCTGGCTCAGCCCCCGCGATGCCGTGCAATTGTTGCAGCGTTCGGTAGAGGCCGAGGGTGTGAAACACTTGATCGCCCATGGCATTTCCAATAACCGCTTCAAGCGCCTGGACCTGAGCGAAACCACGCGGGTGTTGGGCTACCACCCCGTGGATGATGCGTTCCAGACGTTTGCGATCCCCATTACTTACTGAGTTCTGCTGCCATGCCTTCATTATCTGCCACCGACGGCATCAACCCGACCCGCGCCGCCCACATCAGCGCGCGCATCGACCGCCTGCCAGCAGTCGCCAGCATCTGGCGCCTGGTGGCGTTGCTATCGATCGGCGGTTTTTTCGAGCTGTATGACCTGTTCCAAACGGCCTATATCAGCCCCGGTCTGATCAGCGACGGGATCTTCCACACCGGCAACGCGGGCGCGTTTGGCTTCTCTGACCAGGCCGCATTCGCCTCGGCCACGTTCCTCGGCCTGTTCCTCGGTGCCAGCCTGCTCAGCCCCTTCGCCGACCGTTTCGGACGCCGGGCGATCTTCACCTTTGCGTTGATCTGGTACACCGTCGCCACGGTGTTGATGGGCATTCAGACGTCGGCCCTGGGCATTATCTGCATGCGCTTTCTGGTGGGCATTGGCCTGGGCATTGAGCTGGTGACCATCGACGCCTATCTGTCGGAACTGGTGCCCAAGCGCATGCGCAGTTCGGCGTTTGCCTTTGCGTTTTTCATCCAGTTCCTGTCGGTGCCGGCGGTGGCGCTGATGTCCTGGTGGCTGGTGCCCCAGGCGCCGTTCGGCATCTCCGGTTGGCGCTGGGTGGTGCTCAGCAGTGCGGTGTTTGCACTGTTTATCTGGCAACTGCGCAAGCGCCTGCCGGAATCACCGCGCTGGCTGGCGCAGAAGGGTCGTTTCGAGGAGGCCGGCGCGATCATGAACACCCTGGAAGCGCGCTGCCTGAAGGATCACGGCCAGCCTCTGGATGCACCGCAACCGGAGGCTGTCAGCGTGCAGGGCAGCGGCCGTTTCGCCGATATCTGGCAGCCGCCCTACCGTCGCCGCGCCTTGATGCTGATCGTGTTCCACGTGTTCCAGGCCATCGGTTTCTTCGGCTTTGGCAACTGGCTGCCGGCCTTGCTGTCGGGCCAGGGCGTCAGTGTGACCCACAGCCTGCTCTACGCCTTTATCATCACCCTCGCCTACCCGCTAGGCCCGCTGCTGTTCGTGAAGGTCGCCAACCGTTTCGAAAACAAGTGGCAGATCGTCGGCTCGGCCATGGGTGCGGTGATCTTCGGCAGCCTGTTCGCCCTGCAGACCACGGCGGTGGGGCTGATTTTCTGCGGGGTAATGATCACCTTCTGCAATGCCTGGCTGAGCTTCAGCTATCACTCGTACCAGAGCGAATTGTTCCCCACCAATATCCGTGCGCGAGCGGTGGGGTTCTGTTATTCGTTCAGCCGCTTGTCCACGGTGTTCAGCAGCCTGCTGATCGGTTTTATCCTCGAGCACCTGGGCACGCCGGGCGTGCTGGCGTTTATTGCCAGCAGCATGCTGATCGTGATGATTACCATCAGTTGGTTCGGGCCGCGTACGCGTAACCTGGCATTGGAGCATATCGCCCGCTGACGGCAAGGGTTGGCCGTCGACGGGCCAGTGTTTGCCGCGACGGTTGCTTGCACCCCAGTAAACACGCGCACCGTGTGCCCGGCATGCTAATTGCTCCAGCTGTTGCACCGCATATTTGCACAGGTGACCGATCATGCTGGTTAACACCACTACCCAAGCCGCTTCGACTGTTCAACAGATCAAGCGGTCCGACATGGACCCGGCCAATGCCGCCGCCAGCGCGTTGTACAGCGGCGCGCTGCAGGCTGCGCAGCAAGGTACGGCGATGCCGGCCGCGCAGAAGGAGCTGGACAAGGCGGGCGACCGCATCGACGAGGCGTTCGCCAAGACTCGCGTGCAACTGCAGGCCACAACGTCGACTTCAGGGGCGCGGGCTGAACTCACCGACTACATGAGCAAATCCCCGGCCGAACGCATTCGTGAGCAGATGCTCAAGGAGCAGGGTTTGACCGAGGAGCAAGTGCAGGCCTTGCCGCAGGAAAGGCAAGACGCAATTGCCAGGCAAGTGGCTGAACGCTTGAAGGAGCAGCAACAGCAGCAGGTAGCGGCGAAGACGGCTGCTCCACAAACCCAGGCACTGAAAGACACCCTGGCAGCCATCTAAGCCACACCGCTGAACAACAAATGTGGGAGGGCTTGCCCCCGATGGCGGTGGATCAGGCAATGAATCTTTGGCTGATCCACCGCATCGGGGGCAAGCCCCCTCCCACATTTTGAACTCAACGTGGGCTCATGGACCTTTGAACACAACCTGCTGCACATCGATCTTTCTCGGAATCAGGCCATTGGCAAAAAACAGGTCGGCGGTGCCTTGCTGAGTGGCGATGTCGACCGCCTGCAGCGGCCGGATCGGCGCCGGCGAGCGGTGTTCGAAGTAGCTTTTGACCACGGCCGGTTGCAGGCCCAGGGTCTTGGCCATCAGTGCGATGCTGGCCTCGGGCTCATCGAGCGACAGACGCTGCGCCTTGCCGAGGGTCTGGATAATGGTGGCGATCGCCTGGGGGTTTTGCCGGGCGAACGCGCCGCTGGCCACGAAGAAACTGCCGGCAGGATTCAGGCCTTCACCGGTGCCCAGCACGCGGGCGGCACCGTCGACCACGGCGGCGGAGTAATACGGGTCCCACACGACCCAGGCGTCCACCTTGCCTTGCTCGAATGCGGCGCGGCCGTCGGACGGCGACAGGTACACCACGTTGACATCCTTCCACTGCAAGCCGGCGCGCAGCAGGCTCTTGAGGAACAGGTTGTGCGCACTGGAGCCCTTGAGCAGCGCCACGCGCTTACCCTTGAGTTCGGCCACGTTCTGAATCGTGCTGGCCTTGGGCACGAGCACGGCTTCGGTCTTGCCGTCATTAGGCTCGACGGCGATGTACTGCAACTCGATGCCGGCGGCCTGGGCGAAAATGGGCGGGATGTCACCGATATTGCCGATGTCCAGGCTACCGGCGTTCAGCGCCTCGATCAGCGGCGGGCCACCGAGGAACTCGGTCCACTGCACCTGGGTGCCGGGCAATGCGGCCTCGAAGAGCTTGTGCTCACGAGCGAGCACCATGCTCACCGAGCTCTTCTGATAACCAATGCGCAGGGTGGACGGATCGGCGGCCAGCACGTTGGCGGCGACCAGTGAAAGAACAGCGACAACCATCATTTTCAGCATAAGAGCGCTTCCTTGGCCTTGGCGGCGGGTGCGGGTTGGGAGCGATCCTAACAAGCCCTCTTATTCTTTAATAATATTTAAAATTCATCTGCTTATAACTTTACACAAGATAAGAGCGGCCACTGCTTGCGCTCCTCCGGCACCGGTTACAATGCCCGCCTCGCCCTTTCAACTGGTTTGACCATGCATATCAAACGGCTGGCAGCGCCGCTATGGCCGTTGCTGAACAAGTTTTACCGCAGCCACAACTCGTCGATGAAGGCGCTCAAGGGTGGGCAGTTGTGGGTGGCAAGAGACGGCGAGATTGTGGCCGGGTTGTGCCTGACACCCGTGGTCGGTGGGCAGTGGCTGACAGGGGTGTTCGTTGATCCAGCCTATCGCGGCCAGGGGCTGGCGGCGCGATTGGTTCAACAGGCAGTGGCGGGTGTGGACGGCACGGTCTGGCTGCTGTGCCATCCGGACCTTGAAACGCTGTACCAGCGCATGGGGTTTTCTCAAGACACGGTGTTGCCGCAATCGCTCAGTGAGCGGTTGGTGCGTTACAAGCGCAACAAACCGATGATCGCGATGGGACTTAAATCACCTGGATGGCTTGCCCCCGATAGCAGTGTGTAGGAGCGAGCTTGCTCGCGAAAAATTCACAGGCACCGCGTTCATTCACGAAGCACGCGTTATCGTTGACGTTTTTCGCGAGCAAGCTCGCTCCTACAGAGGGCCTGCAGGTCATTCGTCGGCGGTTGGGTCCATGTCGGGGAACATCACTTCGATAAATCCGAACTTACTGAAGTCGGTAATCCGCGATGGGTACAAGCGACCGATCAGGTGGTCGCACTCATGCTGCACCACCCGCGCATGGAAGCCGTCGGCAAAACGTACGATCGGCTCGCCCTTGGGGTCGAAACCTTCGTAGCGGATCTGCTGGTAACGGTCCACGGCGCCGCGCAGGCCGGGAACCGACAGGCAACCCTCGTAGCCCTCTTCCAGCACCGGGCTGAGCGGGGTGATCAACGGATTGATCAGGATGGTCTGCGGCACCGGCGGCGCCTCCGGGTAGCGTTCGCTGGCCTCGAAACCGAAGATCACCAGTTGCAGGTCCACGCCGATCTGCGGCGCGGCCAAGCCGACGCCGCCTACGTGCTCCATGGTCTGGAACATGTCATCGATCAGTTGCCACAGCTCGGGGCTGTCGAACATTTCCGGCGGCACCGGCGAGGCGATGCGCAGCAGACGTTCATCGCCCATTTTGAGGATTTCACGGATCATTGATCAGGCTCGGTGATGGGCTTGGAGTGGTCTCGGCCCAGGCCTGAGACATGCTGTTTTTCAGGCGTATGGCCGGGTCCGTCGATTTCCTTCTCGCCGGGGTCCTTGCCTTCGGCGGACATGTGTTCGATCACGGCGTTCATCTCCGCGCCGAGCAGCAGCACGGCGGCGGAAATATAGAAGTACAGCAGCAGGACAATGATCGCACCGATACTGCCATACATGGCGTTGTAGTCGGCGAAGGTCTTGACGTAGTAGCCAAAGCCCAGGGAAGCGACGATCCACACCACCACCGCCAATACGGACCCCGGGGTGATAAAGCGAAACTCCTGCTCGACGTCCGGCATCACGTAGTACATCAGGGCCACGGCAAACATCAGCAGGATCACGATCAGCGGCCAGCGCAGGATGGTCCACAGCGTGACCACGAATTCCTGCATGCCGATCTGCCCGGCCAGCCACTCCATCACCTGGGGGCCAAGCACCATCAGCGCGGCGGCGGCCAGCAGCATGCCGGCGATGCCGACGGTGTAGAAAATCGACAGCGGAAAGCGCTTCCAGATCGGCCGCCCCTCCACCACGTCATACGCGGCGTTCATCGCGCTCATCATCAGGCGCACGCCGGCGGAGGCGGTCCACAGGGCGATCACGATACCCACCGACAGCAGCCCGCCCTTGGATTGCTGCAGTTGGTCGATCACCGGGTTGACCTGCTCCAGGGCCTGGGGCGGCAATACCAGCTCCGACTGCAGGCGCAGCCAGGTGAAGAAATCCGGCAGATGCAGAAAGCCGATCAGGGCAATCAGGAACAGCAGGAAGGGAAACAGCGAGAACAGCATCTGGTAGGCCAGTGCCGAGGCGTAGGTGGGCATCTCGTCGTCGACGAATTCAGTGACGGTGCGCACCAGCACCTTGTGCAGCTTGAGACCATTAAGTACCGGAAAGATCATAGCGTCTCCTTTCGCCGCAAAGAGTTGACGTCGTGGGCGACTCAGGGGCCGTTTTCTACATCAAAGTAGCCCATTTGGCGACTTTGAAACAATTTCTAAACTTTAGTTGCACCAGCACCCACAAAAACGGCCATCCGTGGATGGCCGTCGGGCTGCAGGAAGGAGCCAGCCAAGCCGGCTTACTCGGTGGCTTTTTTCACTGCATCCTTGGTCTTGCCAACGGCCTGCTGCGCTTCGCCTTTCTTTTCCTGGACCACGCCTTCAGCACGCAGTTTGTCGTTATCCGTAGCCTTGCCGACGCCTTGCTTGACGTTACCGACGGCTTCGTTGGCCATGCCTTTTACCTTATCGGAAGTGCTGCCCATGGTATTACTCCTGATAACAATCAAATGGTTTTTGGTCACTACGCTGCGGTTGACTGGAAGCCAGGCGCCAGAGTTTCAATTATTTTCAGCGGGCATTTCATCGAAAGGGGCAGGTTTGCCTTTATGTTTTGCAGCCAACCCATGAGAATGCCCGGCACATTCAGGCTCACACGCTGAATAACAGATCCCGTAGGAAGGTTATGAAACTCGATAAAGCACAGGCCATCGCCCGTAGAAACCAGGAACTGGGGGGTGCCGTACTCGGCGTCAACAACTGTCATTTCACCGACCTGGACCGCAAACGCAACATCTGGTGGTTCGACCTGCCCGTGGTGCGGATCGGCGTGGGCCAGTACGAGTGGATCCACCTGTTGATGCACAACGCCGACACCGACCAGTTGCTGCACCTGAAGGTGCCGACCCTGTTCCTGCGCGAAAACCTCGAAGGGCTGGTGGTGCGCAATGCGGGCAAGCGCAAGCCGGAAATTACCCTGGAGCTGAGCGCGGACAAGGACTCGTTCCTCAAGGACGTGCGGCCTGCCGGTGCGGGCGTGAGTTTTGCGCAGTTCGCCCTGTAAGCGCGTGATCCAAATGTGGGAGGGGGCTTGCCCCCGATAGCGGTGGGTCAGTTCCATTGATATGGACTGACACCCTGCTATCGGGGGCAAGCCCCCTCCCACATTTGGTTTGCGTTACTTCTTAAGGCCGAGCTTCTTCAGTTCTTCATCACGCAATTCACGCCGCAAAATCTTGCCCACGTTGGTAGTCGGCAATGCATCACGAAACTCAACGGCCTTGGGCACCTTGTAGCCGGTGACGTTGGCGCGCATATGTTCCATCACCTGTTCCTTGGTCAGGGTCGCCCCTGGCTTGACCACGATGAACAGCTTGATGTGCTCACCCGACTTTTCATCCGGTACGCCGATGGCCGCACACTGCAACACGCCCGGCAGGCCCGCCAGCACGTCTTCCAGTTCGTTGGGGTACACGTTGAAACCCGAGACCAGGATCATGTCCTTCTTGCGGTCGACAATACGCATGTAGCCGTCGGGCTGGATGATCGCGATGTCGCCGGTCTTCAGCCAGCCTTCGCTGTCGAGCATTTCGGCGGTGGCGTCTTCGCGCTGCCAGTAGCCCTTCATCACTTGCGGGCCTTTGACGCACAGCTCGCCGGTTTCGCCCAGCGCCAGCTCGGTGCCGTCGTCAGCGATCACCTTGCACACGGTCGAAGGCACCGGGATGCCGATGGTACCGATCTGGATATGCTGGATCGGGTTCACGGTGGCCACCGGGCTGGTTTCGGTCATGCCGTAGCCCTCGCAGATGGCACAGCCGGTCACGGCCTTCCAGCGTTCGGCCGCCGCCAGTTGCAGCGCCATGCCCCCTGACAGGGTGACCTTGAGCGCGGAGAAATCCAGCTTGCGGAAACCTTCGTTGTTGCACAGCGCCACGAACAAGGTATTGAGGCCGACAAAGCCGCTGAACTTCCACTTCGACAGTTCCTTGACCATCGCCGGCAGGTCGCGCGGGTTGCTGATCAGGATGTTGTGGTTGCCGATCAGCATCATCGCCATGCAATGAAAGGTGAACGCGTAGATGTGGTACAGCGGCAGCGGCGTGATCAGGATTTCGCACCCTTCATTGAGGTTGGAACCCATCAGCGCCTTGCATTGCAGCATGTTGGCGACCAGGTTGCGATGGGTGAGCATCGCGCCCTTGGCCACGCCGGTGGTGCCGCCGGTGTATTGCAGCACCGCCACATCGCCGCTGGCCGGGTTGGCATCGCTGACCGGTTGGCCCTGCCCCTTGGCCAGCACGTCATTGAACTTGATCGCCTGCGGCAAGTGATACGCCGGGACCATTTTCTTCACGTACTTGATCACGCTGTTGATCAACAGGCGCTTGAACGGCGACAGCAGGTCGGCCACTTCGGTCACGATCACATGCTTGACGGCGGTCTTGGGCACGACTTTTTCAGCCAGGTGCGCCATGTTCGCCAGGCAGACCAGGGCCTTGGCCCCGGAGTCGTTGAATTGATGTTCCATTTCCCGCGCGGTGTACAGCGGGTTGGTGTTGACTACGATCAGCCCGGCGCGGATGGCGCCGAATACGGCGACCGGGTACTGCAGGACGTTGGGCAGTTGCACAGCGATTCGATCGCCGGGCTTCAAGTCGGTATGCTGTTGCAGGTAGGCGGCAAATGCGCCGGACAATTCGTACAGTTCACCGTAGGTGATGGTCTTGCCCAGGTTGCTGAAAGCCGGTTTGTTGGCGAAGCGCTGGCAGGACTGCTTCAGTACCGCCTGAATATTCGGATACTCGTCCGGATTGATTTGTGCAGCAATCCCGGCGGGGTACTTATCCTTCCAAAAGTCTTCGTTCATGGAAGCCCACTCCTCAGCGACGCGAATTCATCATCGCATTTGATGCGATTATTATTGGTGTGTGTTTCAAGGTGAATCTGGCGCTTTCAAGCAGGCCTAGACGTCACAAAGCGCGCCGAGAGTAGCAGCTTTGCCAAGGCCCGCCTAGAGCCAAAAGAGGGCCCTACAGTCATAAACATGACTCAAGAATATCCAATGGTCATTTTTAGAGCAAAGATTCTATATCACTGAAATCCGCTCTGGAATGAGGCTTACCGGGCAACATATGACAAATGTGGGAGGGGGCTTGCCCCCGATGGCGGTGTGTCAGTCACCAATGCATTGACTGAACTACTGCTATCGGGGGGCAAGCCCCCTCCCACATTTCAACCTCATTTCAATTCAGGCGATGTCGCGCAGCTCCCGGCGCAGAATCTTGCCCACCGGCGTCATCGGCAGCGAATCCCTGAGCACGATATGCTTGGGCACCTTGTACCCGGTGAGGTTGGTCTTGCAGTACGCCTTCAACTCCTCAAGGGTCACCCCTTGGGCACGCGCCACCACAAACAGTTTCACCGCCTCCCCGGTACGCTCGTCCGGGACGCCGATCACCGCACAGTTGGCCACCGCCGGATGGGCCATCACCACGTCTTCGATTTCGTTGGGGTACACATTGAAGCCCGACACGATGATCAGGTCTTTCTTGCGATCGACAATACGGATAAAGCCATCGGCATCGATCACAGCGATATCGCCGGTCTTGAGCCAGCCTTCGGCGTCCAGCGCTTCGGCGGTGGCCTGCGGTTGCTGCCAATAGCCTTTCATCACCTGCGGGCCCTTGATGCACAGTTCGCCGCGCTCGCCCAACGGCAGCTCGATGCCCTCGTCATCGATCACTTTCATGGCCGTGGCCGGCACCGGAATGCCGACCGTACCCAGCCGGGACTTATCGCCATAAGGGTTGGTGCTGGCCACCGGCGAGGTTTCGGTCAGGCCGTAGCCCTCGCCGATCGCACAACCGGTGATGTGCTGCCAGCGCTCGGCGGTGGCCTTGATCAACGCGGTGCCGCCGGAGTTGGTCAGCTTGAGATGGGAGAAGTCCAGGCTCTTGAAATCCGGATGGTCCATCAGCGCCACAAACAGCGTGTTAAGCCCCAGCAACCCGGTGAAACGCCACTTCTTCAGCTCCTTGATGAACCCGCCAATGTCCCGAGGGTTGGTGATCAGCACGTTGTGGTTGCCGGATACCATCATGCACATGCAGTTCGCTGTGAACGCATAGATGTGGTACAGCGGCAGCGGCGCAATCATCACCTCCTGCCCTTCCTTGATCAACGGGTGACCATCGTCGCCGGTCTGGGACATGCACGCCCGCACCTGCTGCATATTCGCCACCAGGTTGCCGTGAGTGAGCATCGCGCCCTTGGCCAGGCCGGTGGTGCCTCCGGTGTATTGCAGCACAGCGATGTCGTCGAGGGTCACCGGATGGCGGGTCACGCCCAGGCCGGCGCCCATGCCCAGGGCGCGCTTGAACGATACCGCGCGCGGCAGATGGTAGGCCGGGACCATCTTCTTCACCTTGTCGACCAGTGTGTTGACCAGCCAGCCCTTGGCGGCGGGCATGAAGTCGCCCATCCTGGCTTCGATCAGGTAGTCGATCTCGGTGTCGGTGCACACCTCCTGAACCCGCGAACCGAACAGGTTGAGGTAGACCAGCGCCCGCACGCCGGCGTCCTTGAACTGGTGACGCATTTCACGCGGGGTGTATAACGGGTTGGTATTGACCACGATCAGCCCTGCGCGCAGTGCGCCAAACACGGCAATCGGGTAATGCAGCACATTGGGCATCTGCACCGCGATGCGCTCGCCGGGCTTGAGGTCGGTGTGCTGCTGCAGGTAACCGGCGAACGCCGCGCTGTGGCGCTCAAGCTCGGCGTAGGTCAGGGTGATGCCCATGCTGCTGAAGGCCGGACGGTCGGCAAAGGTCTTGCAAGAGCGCTCGAAGACTTCGATCACCGACGCGTAACTGGTGAGGTCGATGGTGTTGGGAACGCCAGCGGCGCGTTTGTCATTCCAGAAATCAGGTTGCATTATTCTTGTCCTCTTACCTGAACAGGTCCGGCCGCTTTTCGATGCAGCTATAAAGAGCGGAGCTTGGAGGACGGTAGCAGTAATGGCCAAACAGGCAAATACGCTGAACTGTGTCATTGATTGTATGAATCTTGTCGCTGAGGCGTAGGCAGATACCCCGCCCTGCAGCAGATGAGCTATACACTGCAACGACCCTGAGCAAAGGAACCGCCATGAACCACCGCACTGTCTGGCTGACCGCGAATGACCACAGCCGCCTGTACGTCAATCAATGGATGCCCGACGTTGCACCCAAGGCCCTGGTGATGCTGTCCCACGGCATGGCCGAGCACAGCGGCCGCTATGCACGCCTGGCCCAGGCATTGTGCGGCGCCGGCTATGGTTTATATGCGCTGGACCAGCGCGGGCATGGCCGTACCGCCGATGAGGGCACCCTGGGGCTTTTTGCCGAGAGCGATGGTTGGAATAAGGTGGTGGGCGATCTGGCCAGTCTCAACCAGCACATCGGCCAGCAGCACCCGGGGGTGCCGATTATTTTGCTGGGCCACAGCATGGGCAGCTATATCGCGCAGGCGTACATGCTGCATCACAGCGCCAGCCTGCACGGCGCCATTCTGAGCGGTTCCAATTTCCAGCCGGTGGCGCTGTATCGCGCAGCGCGGCTGATTGCACGTATCGAACGCGCGCGCCAGGGCTTGCGCGGGCGCAGTGCGTTGATTGACTTCCTGTCGTTCGGTTCATTCAACAAGGCATTCAAACCCAATCGCACCGCCTTCGACTGGCTCAGCCGCGACCCGGTTGAAGTCGACAAGTACATTCATGACCCGCTGTGCGGTTTTCGCTGCACCAATCAACTCTGGGTCGACCTGCTCGGCGGCTTGCAGCACATCAGCAAAGCGTCCAATCTCGCGCAGATCGATCCGGGCCTGCCGATTCTGGTGATCGGCGGTGAATGTGATCCGGTCAGTGAAGGCAAGCGTCTCAAAAGCCTGGCCCATGCCCTGCGTGAGGCCGGTTGCCAGCACCTGCAATTGACGATCTACCCGCAGGCGCGTCATGAAGTGTTCAACGAAACCAACCGCGACGACGTCACCGCGGATGTACTGGCGTGGCTCGAGCACACCCTGACATTGCGCAGGCCCACCCGCTGCGAATGACTTTGCGTTTAAAATCAGCCAATTAAATTATCGATTAGCCACAGGATGCACGTTTAGATGACCCAGGTAACCAACACACCCTACGAAGCCCTCGAAGTCGGCCAGACCGCCAGCTTCAGCAAGACCGTCGAAGAGCGCGATATCCAGTTGTTCGCCGCCATGTCCGGCGATCACAACCCGGTGCACCTGGATGCCGAATATGCCAAGGCGACCATGTTCAAAGAGCGTATCGCCCATGGCATGTTCAGCGGTGCGCTGATCAGTGCGGCCGTAGCCTGTGAATTGCCTGGGCCGGGCACGATCTATATCGGCCAGCAGATGAGCTTTCAGAAGCCGGTGAAGATCGGCGATACGTTAACCGTGCGCCTGGAAATCCTGGAGAAGCTGCCCAAATTTCGCGTTCGCATTGCCACGCGCGTTTTCAACCAGCGTGATGAGTTGGTAGTGGATGGCGAGGCGGAGATTCTTGCGCCGCGTAAGCAGCAGATTGTCACGCTGACCGAACTGCCGCCGATCAGTATTGGTTGATTCATCGCTTTGAGTAATAGGACGGTCGCCCAGTGGCCGTCCTGATCGACAAAGTAACTAAAGTAATACACATGCACCTCAACGACGCTCATTGAACAGGGCGTTGTCCCACGCCCAGCGCCCGCAATACGGACTGGCCTGATCCTGTACGTTCGATAAAAATCAACCGGCTTCAACTATGAATTGCCGGTTGCCTATTCAGTCGCCCTCTCAACTTTACGACTGACAACGTATCTAGAACACGCCAGGAAACTATAAAAATGAAGAACCCACTCGACAATGTGATTTATGAAAACAACACGTTCAAGGAATCGGGGACTTGGTTCAGCGGTACACACCTGCCCGATCGATCATCGGCCAGTATCAGCGCGGTGGTCTTCAAAGGCGACCTGTATGTATTTATTCAACATTACGGCAGCCTCGATAATGGCAAGGTCGATTACCTGATCTTCCAGCGCATGCCCTCGGGTCAATTGAAGAATACTGTCAAACACACCATTCCACATATATATGTCACCGGCACGCCCGCAGTCGCGGTATACGATAATAAAATCTATTGCGCGTTTCGGCCTGGTGGTGATTCGCAAAAGTTAACGTACACCACCTTTGACGGGAGCACATGGTCAAGCGTCATCACTACGAAGAAAGGTATCTTGACCTCCCCCTCCCTGGCGGTTTACCAGGATAAATTATATTGCTTCCACCAGGGTTGGGAGGAAGACCGTGGCACCCTGTGGTATTCGACGTTCAATGGTGCTGACTGGGATGAAGATCAGCGCATCCATGGCCTTGAAATAACAGAATCACCCTCCCTCGCCGTGTACAAGGGCGAACTTTATTGCGCCTATCACAAGGCGAGCACCAAAACCGCCTGGTGCATTAAATTTGACGGTATGCAGTGGTCTCATGAACTGAGTCTGTCTGCCAATGTTTCGGAAAGTCCTTCCCTTTACACTTATAATGACAGCCTCTTCAGCGCACGTACCGTCACGTCCGAACATGCCAGCCTTTGTATAAATTATCTGGATAACGGAACGTGGTGCCCTGATAAGACGGTGGTGAACGACGGCATCTCGAACAGTCCGTGCCTGGTAGAGCATGAAGGGCTTCTTTATTGCTTCTATCGAAACAATGACCACACACTGTCGTACGCTTTCCAACATTATCAAACCCTTAACCGCGCCATCCCGCTACTTGATGTCTGGGGGGAAGGACGCATCCACGCAGGTAACTTGATATCCGGTTTCGACGCAGCGGTTAATCTGAATCTATACCGACAGCCCGTTTCCAACGGTATCAACCGTCACAGTGCAATTCCGAATATCATGCCGGTTGCTACTTACGAGGACCCCGATTTCCCCATAGCCTGCGAGCAAGTTAAAATCATTACCTTAATGGGGGCGCCTATTACCGAACGCGTCGCAGATGAAATAGGCCGAGTACTCGACATTGAGGGCATGGTATTTTTATTTGCACCGGATGATAAGGAGCGGGAGAAGTTTCAAAACAGGAACAAGTTTCGGCTCAAACCCATCAGCACCGCCACGCTTCCCTCGCCAATCGACCAGATCTCCAAAGACTTTTATCCTGTGTATGCCTATAAAAAATACAGGAGCTAAGGGTAGGCGAAAAAAATCCGAGGCCCAAAGGGGACCTCGGATTTTTATGGCGCGTTACAGATCAATCAACGCGCCTGCAACCGTACAACGCTCGAATCAGGACTGAGCACGTGCCTGGTTACGCAGGGCTTTGACCTGATCGTGGTTACGTTGTACGCCGTGGTACTGACGCTCAACCAGGTCACGAATACCCAGCAGGTTGTGCTTGTTGATCTTCTCGATCGCTTCACGGTAAGCCTTCAGTGCGTGGTCTTCACCGCGCTCGGCTTCGTTCAGCACGGACTCTTCGTCCTTACCGGTGATCATCGATTTCACGTCAACCCAACCGCGATGCAGCGCACCGGCCATGCTGCCGGAATCTTCCGGATCGCCACCCAGGGCACGCACGGCGGTTTTCAGCTCGGCGGCAGCAGTGGCGCAATCGGCGGAGCGCTTGGCGAACAGGGCTTTGAGTTCAGGGTGCTTGATGTCTTCAGCGCACTCTTTGAAACCTTTCTGGCCATCGATGCTGGTTTCGATCAGGTCATTCAGTACGGAGATCGATTCTTTGTTGATGTCAGTCATTTTTCAATTCCTTGTGTGGATTGATGAAGGTTGCCTTAATGATTGCAGCGCCCGTGCCAGGTTTTGAATAATAACTTTTATCTTTAAATTCAATGACTTAATAATAATTGAACCATCTGTATGTATGTTATTTGCATGATCTGTCATTTGGCCTTCATGCAGAATGCCTGTATTTTCGAAAGCCTCGCCTTCACTGCTCAAAACCATGAACCCCGAAAAACTCGAATTGCTGATCACCCGCGAAATGCCTTTTGGCAAATACAAAGGCCGGATCATCGCCGACCTGCCCGGCCCCTACCTGAACTGGTTCGCCCGCGAGGGTTTCCCCCACGGAGAACTCGGCGGTTTGCTGGCCTTGATGCAGGAAATCGACCACAACGGCCTGGCCGACTTGCTTGAGCCGCTGCGCGTTAAACACGGTAAACCCGCCCCTCGCCATTAACTGAGAGCCACGCCATGCCAAGGAATGCGAACAACGAACCTCACTGGCAGGCCATCGCCCAGCGCTACGAGCTGGAGCCGGGCCGGGTCAATCTGGAAAACGGTTACTTCGGGCGCATGAGCCGTGCAGTCCAGGCGCAGTACCTGGAACACGTGGCGTTTATCAACCGCAGCAACTCGGTGCATGTACGCCAGCGCTTCGAGCAAGGGGAAGCTGTCGAGATTCGCCGCCAACTGGCCGCGCTGATCGACGCAGACCCCGACTCGGTGGCCTTCACCCGCAACGCCACCGAAGCCTTGCAGTCGCTGATCCGCAACTACAACCGCCTGCAGCCGGGCGATCAGGTGCTGATCAGTGATCTGGAGTACGACACGGTCAAAGGCGCGATGCGCTGGCTGGCCGGCGTGCGCGGTGTCGAGGTAATCGAAATTTCCCATACGCATCCGGCCAGTTTCGACAGCCTGGTGCAGACTTATCGCGATACCTTCAATCAATACCCGCGTCTGAAGCTGATGGCGCTGACCCATGTCACCCACCGTACCGGCCTGGTGATGCCGGTGGCCGCGATTGCCAGGGCGGCGCGTGAACATGGAGTCGACATGATCCTCGACGGCGCGCACGCCCTGGGCCAGATCGATTTCAACCTTGGCGAACTGGGCATTCAGTTCGCCGGCTTCAACCTGCACAAATGGATCGGCGCACCGCTGACCCTGGGCTTTCTCTACATTGCCCCCGAACGCCTGCCGGATATCGACCCGGACATGGGCGAATTCCACTACCCCGCCACGGATGTACGGGCACGTACGTCCTACAGCACGCCGAACTTTCCGGCACTGATGAGCCTGCCATTGGTGCTTGAAGAGCATCGGCAACTGGGTGGCGCAGCGGCCAAAGGTGCGCGGGTCAACTACCTGCGGGACATGTGGGTGAGCCAGGTGCGTAAGTTGCCGGGGATTGAGGTGCTGACGCCGGATGATCCGAGGGTGTATTGCGGGATTACCGCGTTCAAGTTCACTGGGCGCGATCAGCAGGTGATGGTTGACAGGTTGCTCAAGGAGTATGACGTATTCACCACAACCCGCTCAGGCGCGGCGTTTGGAACCTGTATTCGAGTGACGCCGGGGTTGGTGACTTCCGCTGCGGAGATCGATATGTTGGTCCACGCAATTACCCAACTAAACACAGATTAAAATGTGGCAGGGGGCTTGCCCCCTCCCACACTGGTTTTGTGGCGTTCTCGCGGTTTTCTACAGGCAAAAAAAAGCGGTACACCGACCAAGTGCACCGCAAAAATGCCGTTAAGCACAGCAACAACGATTCGGTAAATCAGGTCAATCCAGCAGCGCCAGCGCCTCGGCGGTGACTTCCTGGATGCGTGCCCAGTCGCCATTCCTGACCCACTCGGGATCAAGCATCCAGCTACCGCCCACGCACATCACGTTTTTCAACGCCATGTAGCTTTTGATGTTGGCCGGGCCGACGCCACCGGTCGGGCAGAATTTCACTTCGCCGAACGGGCCGCCCAAGGCCTTGATCGCAGCCACGCCGCCGCTGACCTCGGCCGGGAACAGCTTGAAGCGGCGATAGCCCAGGCCATAGCCTTCCATGATGCCGGAGGCATTGCTGATGCCGGGCAGCAGCGGGATCGGGCTGTGCACCGAGGCTTCCAGCAGGTCGCGGGTAATGCCGGGGGTGACGATAAATTGCGAGCCGGCCACTTCAGCCGCCTCGAGCATATGACGGTCCAGCACGGTGCCTGCGCCGGTGCACAGTTCAGGGCGCTGCTCGCGCAGCACCTGGATGGCCTTGAGACCGAACTCGGAACGCAGGGTCACTTCCAATGCGGTCAGGCCACCGGCTGCCAGGGCATCGGCCAGCGGCAGGATGTCCTGTTCGCGGGCGATGGTGATCACCGGCAGGATCCGCGCCTTGGCGCAGAGGCTGTCGATCAGGGCAACTTTATCCGCCATGGACACGGTCGATTGAGGGCTTTTCATAGCGGCTGATCCTTGGCTCATGGGCACCAGTAAATCTCTAATGTAGGTTGCAAAAACGCGCGAATCGGCATGGCGGCGACGTCGTCACCGGCCAGCGCGGCGCTCAAGGTGGTCAATTTGGAACTGCCGGAAATCGACAGCACGGTGTAGTGGGCCGTCGCCAGTAATGCGCGGCTCATGGTCAGGCGCTGGTGCGGAACGGTCGGCGCCAGCATCGGCCAGCAACGGCGGGTACCGTCGGCCTGCAAGGCTTCAGCCAGGTTCGGGCTGTCGGGAAACAGCGAGGCGGTGTGGCCGTCATCACCCATGCCTAGCACCAGCACGTCAATGGCTGGCAGTTCGGCCAGCAGGCGATCGGCCTGCTCGGCGGCGTCTTCAAGGTTGGCGGCGGCGCTGTACAGGCTGAGGAACCTGGCCTTGGCCGCCGGGCCTTGCAACAGGTGCTGCTTCAACAAACCGGCATTGCTGTCGGCGTGTTCCACCGGCACCCAACGCTCATCGGCCAGGGTGACGGTGACCTTGGACCAGTCCAGGGCCTGCCCGGCCAGGTTCTGGAAAAACGCCACGGGGCTGCGGCCGCCGGACACGACCAGGGTCGCCCCGCCACGGGCGCTGATGGCCGCACGCAATTGTTCGGCCACGTCATTGGCCAGGCCGTCCGCCAACAGCACGGGCGTGCGGTACTCATGGGCAGTAACGCCCTGAGGCAGTTTCAATTCAGATATCGCCATACCACGACCTCCCATCCCGCGTGATCAGTGCAATCGAGCTCATCGGCCCCCAGGAACCCGCCGCGTACGGCTTGGGCGCATCACCGGATTTTTTCCACCCGGCGATCAACTGGTCACACCACTTCCACGCGGCTTCGATTTCATCTTTGCGAACAAACAGGTTCTGATTGCCGCGCATCACTTCCAACAGCAAACGCTCGTAGGCATCGGGGATGCGTGCGCTGCGATAGGTGTCGGAAAAATTCAGTTGCAGCGGACCGCTGCGCAGTTGCATGCCCTTGTCCAGGCCCTGCTCCTTGGTCATCACGCGCAAGGAAATACCTTCGTCCGGCTGCAGGCGGATGATCAACTTGTTGCTGATCTGCAAGCGCTGCTCGGGGGCGAAGATATAGTGGGACGGTTCCTTGAAGTGGATGACGATCTGCGACAGCTTTTGCGGCATGCGCTTGCCGGTACGCAGGTAGAACGGCACCCCGGCCCAACGCCAGTTACGGATATCGGCGCGCAGGGCGACGAAGGTCTCGGTGTCGCTCTGGGTGTTGGAGTTCTCTTCTTCCAGGTACCCCGGCACGGCTTTACCGGCGCTGTAGCCGGCGATGTACTGGCCGCGCACCACCTGGGTGGTCAGGCCTTCCGGGCTGATCGGCGCCAGGGCCTTGAGCACCTTGACCTTCTCGTCACGGATGCTGTCGGCGGACAGGTCGGCCGGCGGGTCCATGGCGATCAGGCACAGCAGCTGCAGCAGGTGGTTCTGGATCATGTCGCGCAGTTGGCCGGCCTTGTCGAAGTAGCCCCAACGGCCTTCGATGCCAACCTGCTCGGCCACGGTGATTTCCACGTGGGAAATGTAGTGCTGGTTCCACTGGGTTTCGAACAGGCTGTTGGCGAAACGCAGGGCGATCAGGTTCTGGACGGTTTCCTTGCCCAGGTAGTGGTCGATGCGGTAGGTGCGGTTTTCCGGGAAAAACTGCGCGACCGCATCGTTGACCTTGCGCGAGGATTCCAGGTCCGAACCGATCGGTTTTTCCAGCACCACGCGAGTGTTTTCTGCCAGGCCGACCTTGGACAGGTTTTCGCAGATCGCGCCATATACGGCGGCCGGGGTGGCGAAGTAGGCGATGAGGCGCTGTTCGCTGCCGGCTTTTTCGGCAAGCCCGACGTAGTCGTCGGCCTTCATGAAGTCGACATGCACATACGCCAGGCGCGCCAGGAAACGCTGGGCCACGGCTTCGTCAAGTTCCTTGCCGACGTACTTGCGCAGTTCTTTTTCGATATGGGCCAGGTGCTGCTGCTCGGAGCCGGCTTCGCGGGCCAGGGCCAGGATGCGCGTGTCATCGTGCAGGAGGCCGGCGCCATCGAGTTGATAGAGAGCAGGAAATAACTTGCGCAGCGCCAGATCACCCAACGCGCCAAACAGGGCAAAGGTGCAGGGTTCCACGGTTATCGAAGGCATGATGTTTGTTCTTTTATCAAGTTAAGCTACAAATACCTTTTTTCAAGGCATCACTCAAGGAAAAATGTAGTAATAACCACAACATTTTCCGCAAATACGCATTGCGTGTGGTGGTGTTCGGCTACCCTCAGTAGGATAGGCCACCGCGAAAAGCCACTCATCGATTGGTTACCGCCTCCTTATTTGCATCGTCGCCCGAAGGAAAGACTGAATGGACCGCGTGCGAAATCTTCTGGAACAAATCCGGAACCGCCTCGAAGAATTGAACAAGGCCGAGAAAAAAGTCGCCGAGGTCATCCTGCTCAACCCGCAGCAGGCCACCCGCTTCTCGATCGCCGCCCTTGCCCAGGCCGCCTCGGTCAGCGAACCGACGGTCAACCGTTTCTGCCGTTCGTTCGGCGTCAGCGGCTACCCTGAACTTAAATTGCAGCTGGCGCAAAGTCTGGCCAGTGGCGCGGCGTATGTCAGCCGCGCCGTGGAAGCCGATGATAACCCCGAGGCCTACACCCAGAAGATCTTTGGCAGCGCCATTGCCTCCCTGGACAGCGCCTGCCAGGCCCTGGACCCGGCCCTGATCAGCAAGGCCGTGGATTTGTTGATCCAGGCGCGGCAGATCCACTTTTTCGGCCTGGGCGCCTCGGCACCGGTGGCGATGGACGCGCTGCACAAGTTCTTCCGTTTCAACCTGGCGGTGACTGCCCACGCCGACGTGCTGATGCAACGCATGATCGCCTCGGTGGCGCATACGGGTGAATTGTTCGTGATCATTTCCTACACCGGGCGTACCCGTGAGCTGGTGGAAGTGGCGCGTATCGCGCGGGAAAACGGCGCATCGGTGCTGGGCGTGACGGCCGAGAACTCGCCGCTGGCCAAGGCCAGTACCGTGAGCCTGAACATTCCGCTGCCGGAAGACACCGATATCTACATGCCGATGACGTCGCGGATCATTCAGCTGACGGTACTGGATGTGCTGGCGACCGGGATGACACTGCGCCGTGGCGTGGATTTCCAGCCGCATTTGCGCAAGATCAAAGAGAGCTTGAATGACAGCCGGTATCCGGTGGGGGATGAATTCAACTGATTCAGCATCTGTGTTGACTTGACTGGCCTCATCGGGGGCAAGCCCCCTCCCACTTTTGAATGGGTTCACAAATCAAAATGTGGGAGGGGGCTTGCCCCCGATGAGGCCATCAGCCACACAGCTAGGCGCCTGCCCTGGCCTGAAGACTTAGATGCGCCCGCTCCCCCGGCGCCAGGCTCGCCCCGGCCATCGCCGACTCCACGCACACAAACCCTGATGCCTCATTGAAACTCACGCCCAGCAACGGTCGGCTGCCGGGATGCCACACCACCGTGTCGGCGCTGTCGCCGGTATCGATGCACAGTTCACGCTGCCAGGCGTGGTCCTTGAGCTGTAATTCGCCCTCATGCTGGAACACCCGCTGGCATCCTCCATCGACCCGCAGTTCACCTTCCTGCTGGCAAACCTGACGGTTGAGCTGGTCATAACCTTGCGCCCCGTCGAGCCCAGACAGCGCTACCTCGTCAACGTGACCAATACGCCAGTAAGCGTGCAAAGCATGGCTCAACTGGCACGGCAGCTCGTCCTGATGCTCGGTGCTCAGGCGCAGCTCCAGGGTTTCGCCCAAATGTGCGTGCAGGTCCACCTGCCAGTCGCACAACTGCAACTGCCAATGCAGGCGCACGCCATCGTCATCGGTGCTGCTGTCGAGCAGTTTCCAGTCGATCAAGCGTGCCCAGCCATGGGAAGGCCAGGCGTTTTCGCTGGGGTGACGGCCATACCACGGCCAGCACACCGGCACGCCACCGCGGATGGCGCCGACTTGCGGCCATTTGGCCGCACACCACAGCCAGGGTTTCTGGCCGGCGGGCTGAAAGTGCAGCAATTGCGCGCCTTGGCGGCTGAATACCGCCTGGCACAGCGGATGGTCGATCACCAGCACATCGCGCATCTGAAAGCGCTCCCAGGCGAACACCGGACGCTCGCGCAGGGACTTGAAAAAGCGTTGCAGCGGTTGCTCATGCATGTGCCACAGTCCTGAATATCACAGTGCCACGCAAAAAAAAGCGGATAGCCATGGCTATCCGCAAAATGCGCACAGAGAGAGGAGCTTATCGCAACAGCGTTAGAACGTAGACTGAATTTTCAGGCCCGCTACCAGCGCGTTGTCGACTTTGTCCACGCCACCCGGCTGGACAACGTACTGCAGGTTCGGACGCACGGTCAGCCAGTTGGTGACGTGGAAACCGTAGTTCAGTTCGACGTTGTATTCGGTCTCGCGAATCGGCGTGTACAGTGGGTTGTCGTAGTCGCTGACGCCATTGGCGGCATTGAGCAGCTCCGAGTTCTTCTTCACGTCATCGTTGACGTGCAGACGAGCGACGCCAATGCCGACGTCGTCTTTTGGACGCGCGTCAAATGGGCCCTTGTACACCAGCATCAACGACTGGTAGTTGTCGACCAGGTTGGTTTCCTTGTCGTGGAAGGTCGCGTTGGCGGCGATGTTCAGACCACGGGTCGCGTCGCCGTTGTGCGTGGTGAGTTGCTGTTGGGCAACGAACCAGTAGCCTTTTTTGCTGCTGCGGGTACGGAAGCTTGCGCCAGTGAGAACCGCATCGTTGCCGTTGACGTCTTCACGTACATCCGGAGCATCGGCCGCGCTTTTGTAGTAACCCACGCGGTATTCGCCCGGAAGGTTGTTGACCTTCGGCGACCAGACCAATTCCACCGGAATCACGGTGCCTTTGGTACCGCTGCCGCTGAGCTTGAAGCCGTTGCCGTGCTCCAGCTGCGACGGGTTCTGGTTGTAGGCGCCGATTTGCGCATACAGCTCAGGCGTGATGTTGTACTTCACGCGGATAGCGGCCTGGCTGACCGGCCAGTTGTACCAGGTGTTTACGTAGTTACCGACCTGGGAGCCACAGAACGACAGGTTCTGGAAGTCGCACGGGAAGGTGTTGAAGTCTTCGCCTTCACCGAAATAGCCGAGCTTCACGTCGAGCTTGTTGTCGAACATCTGGTGCTGAACCCAGAACTGGGTCAGACGCACCATGTGGCCACGGCCATACACTTCCTGAGACGAACTCAAGGTGCCGGCACGCGGGTCGCCGATACGGTCATTGGAGATGTTCTGGCCATTACGGTTGGTGAACTGGATCTTGGCCTGGGTGTTATCCCAGCCCCACAGCTTTTGCAGGTCCAGTGCCACGCCCAGACCGAACTGGTCGGAGTAACGACCGGTCTTGTCGTCGCTGTAGCCACCGTGGGCGTTGTAGCCCATTTCCCCGACGTAATCGGCCTTGATGTCGATACCTTGCTCGATCAGCTTGGTACGCTCGCCGCCCCAATCGCCGGTCATCCACTTGGAATCGGCACTGAATGCATCGGCCGCCATCGCATTGGCGGACAATACAAGGGCTGCTGCTGCTGACAGTTGGCAGAACAGCCGAGTGTTGTTGTGTTGCTTTTTCATCCCTACATCCTCGTCTTTATTGTTATTAAACTGTTTTTATCTAACGCGGGTTACATTTTTTTAACTAAAACAACAACTTAAATCCTAACCTAATCGCTGTAGGAGCGAGCTTGCTCGCGAAAAACTCAAGCTCACTGCGTTCATTCAGGATGGCCGCGTTATCGTTAACGGCCTTCGCGAGCAAGCTCGCTCCTACACGATGCCTCAGCGGCCCTTGAACTGGGTCACGTTGCCGGCATGCCCCTGTGCCGGCAATGAAGCAACCGTGCCCAATCGCTCACCGGTCTTGGCGTCGAACAGCAACACCTTGGCCGGGTCGAATTGCAGGGTCAGGGTCTCGCCTACCTGCGGTGCCACGTCCGGCGCCAAACGGCAGCAGACCTTGGTGTCGTTGAGTTGCACGAACACCAGGGTGTCCGGGCCGGTCGGCTCGGTCACCTGGACTTCGGCACGAATGCTCGAAGAACCGTTGCCCTCGCCCGCCGCCAGCACGATCTGCTCCGGGCGCAGGCCCAGAATCACATCGCGGTCTTCCAGACCTGCGTCATTCATGTTCAGCGCCAGTTCGCAACGGGCCTGACCGCTGTCGAGCACCGCCACCAGACCACCGTCCTGGCGTTTTAGGCGCATGGGAACGAAGTTCATCGGTGGTGAACCGATAAAGCTTGCCACAAATAGGTTAGCAGGGTCGTTGTAAATTTCTTTCGGCGTGCCGAATTGCTGGATGATGCCATCCTTCATCACCGCCACTTTATCGCCCAGGGTCATCGCTTCAATCTGATCGTGGGTCACGTAGACAGTGGTGGTTTTCAGGCGCTGGTGCATCAGCTTCATTTCGGTGCGCATTTCGACGCGCAGCTTGGCGTCGAGGTTCGACAGCGGCTCGTCGAACAGGTAGATCTTCGGCCGACGCGCCAATGCCCGGCCCATGGCCACGCGCTGTTGCTGGCCGCCGGAGAGCTGGCCCGGCTTGCGGTTGAGCAGGTGCTCGATCTGCAGCAGCTTGGCCACGCGCGCCACTTCGGCGTCGATGTCGGCCTGGGGCATCTTGCGAATCTTCAGGCCGAACTCGATGTTCTCGCGCACGCTCATGGTCGGGTACAGCGCGTAGGACTGAAACACCATGGCGATGTCGCGATCCTTGGGGCTCATGCCGCTCACATCCTGATCACCGATCATGATCGCGCCGCCGGAGATGGTTTCAAGGCCGGCGATGCAGTTCATCAAGGTGGACTTGCCGCAACCCGAAGGGCCGACCAGGATCAGGAATTCGCCTTCCTTGATCGACAGCTCGATGTTCTTCAAGGTGTCGGGCAGGCCGGCGCCATAGGTCTTGTTTACATTGCGAAGTTCAAGCGTAGCCATGATTACCCCTTGACCGCGCCGGCCGTGAGGCCGCGCACGAAATACTTGCCTGCGATCACATAGACCAGCAGGGTCGGCAGCCCGGCGATCATCGCCGCCGCCATATCCACGTTATATTCCTTGGCCCCGGTGCTGGTGTTGACCAGGTTGTTCAGCGCCACCGTGATGGGCTGGGAGTCGCCGCTGGAAAACACCACGCCGAACAGGAAGTCGTTCCAGATCTGGGTGAACTGCCAGATCAGGCAGACCATGATGATCGGCGTCGACATCGGCAGAATGATCTGACGGAAGATGGTGAAGAAACCCGCACCGTCCAGGCGGGCCGCCTTGATCAGCGCATCCGGAATGCTCACGTAGTAGTTACGGAAGAACAGCGTGGTGAACGCCAGGCCGTAGACCACATGCACGAACACCAGCCCGGTGGTGGTGTTGGCCAGGCCCATCTTGCCGAGGGTGAACGACGCGGGCAGCAACACGGTCTGGAACGGCAGGAAGCAGCCGAACAACAGCAAACCAAAAAACAGTTGCGAACCACGGAAGCGCCAGAACGACAGCACGTAGCCGTTCAACGCGCCGATGGCCGTGGAGATCAGCACAGCGGGCACGGTGATCTTGATCGAGTTCCAGAAGTAGCCATCCACGGTGGTCCAGGCCTTGACCCAGCCGATGCCGGTGACCACGCTCGGCCAGCTCAGCAGGTTGCCGGTGCTGATATCTTCCGGCGTCTTGAAACTGGTGAGCAGCATCACCACCAGCGGCACCAGATACAGCAGCACCGCGAGGATCAGCACCGCGTAGATCGCGATACGACTCAGGCTGATGGCAGGTTTAGCGGCGAGACTAGTCATTACGCTTGGTCCTCAGCTCGGAATACAGGTACGGCACGATGATCGCGAGGATCGCACCGAGCATCAGGATTGCACTGGCCGAGCCCATGCCCATCTGGCCACGGCTGAAGGTGAACGAGTACATGAACATGGCAGGCAGGTCGGACGAATAGCCCGGGCCGCCGGCCGTCATCGCCGCCACCAGGTCGAAGCTCTTGATCGCAATGTGCGCCAGGATCATCACCGCACTGAAGAACACCGGGCGCAGGCTTGGCAGCACCACGCTCCAGTAGATGCGCGGCAGGCTCGCGCCGTCGATCTGCGCGGCGCGGATGATCGACTGATCAACGCCGCGCAGGCCGGCGAGGAACATTGCCATGATAAAGCCCGAGGCTTGCCACACGGCGGCGATCACCAGGCAGTAGATCACGCGGTCGGGGTCGATCAGCCAGTCGAGACGGAAGCCTTCCCAGCCCCAGTCGCGCAATAATTTGTCCAGGCCCATGCCCGGGTTGAGCAGCCATTTCCACGCAGTACCGGTGACGATCATCGAGAGCGCCATCGGGTACAGGTAAATGGTGCGAATGAAGCCTTCGCGACGGATTTTCTGGTCGAGGAAAATCGCCAGCGTCACACCGATCACCAAGGTGATACCAATGAACATGCCACCGAACACGGCCAGGTTCTTGCTCGCCACCCACCAACGGTCGTTGTCGAACAACCGCTCGTATTGAGCCAGGCCCGCCCACTTGTAGCTGGGCAGGAACGTGGAGGTGGTGAACGACAGCACGAACGTCCACAGGATGTAGCCGTAGAAGCCCACCAGCACGATGAACATGCTCGGCGCCAGCACCAGTTTGGGAAGCCAGCGCTGCAATGCATCGAACGGCGAGGCCTTGCTGAACACAGCAACAGAACTCATGGGAAAATCCAGTACAGGGAAAAAGGACTGACAGCTGAACCGAACCCTGTAGGAGCGAGCTTGCTCGCGAAGGACTTCAACGATAGCGCGTGCATACGGGATGAACGCGGTGACCTTGAGCTTTTCGCGAGCGAGCTCGCTCCTACAGATAGCAGCGTTACTTGGCCGACTTGATCGCAGCGCCAAGCTTCTTGGCAGTGTCGGCCGGGTCGGCTTTCGGGTCATTGATGTAGTTGGTCACCACGTCAAAGAACGCACCCTGTACCGCAAGGGTGGTGGCCATGTTGTGCGCCATGCTTGGCTGCAGGCCGCCGGTCTTGGCGTCGGTCAGGAAGTCTTTGGCGGCTGTCTGAGCACAGGAGTCGAAGCCCAGCTTGTCCATTTGAGTGAGCATGTCGGTGCGCACAGGGATCGAACCCTTGTTGATGCTGAAGACTTTCTGAAAATTTTCACCCAGCACGACTTTGGCAATGTCCTGCTGACCGGCAGCGGTGCCTTTGTCTTTCTGCTTGAATACCGCCAGGGAGTCGATGTTGTAGGTGAAGGCCTTGTCGGTGCCCGGGAAAGCTACGCACTCGTAGTCCTTGCCGGCGACTTTCTTGGCCGCCGTCCATTCGGACTTGGCCCAGTCACCCATGATCTGCATGCCGGCCTTGCCGTTGATGACCTTGCCCGCTTCCAGGTTCCAGTCCTGGCCTTTGCCGTCGACGTCCATATAGGTCGCGACTTTTTTCAGCTCAGTCAGCGACTTGACCATTTCCGGGCCGGTCAGCGCAGCGTTATCCAGGTCGACCAGGGCTTTCTTGTAGCCGTCGGCCCCCATCACCGAGAGCACCACCGCTTCAAACACGGTGCTGTCCTGCCAAGGCTGGCCGCCGTGAGCGAGCGCAATGAAGCCCGCCGCTTTGAGCTTGTCGCCAGCGGCATAGAATTCTTCGAGGGTGGTCGGGTTCTTGGTGATGCCGGCTTTCTTGAAGACTTCCGGGTTGATCCACAGCCAGTTGACGCGGTGGATGTTGACCGGAACGGCAACGTAGTCACCGTCGTACTTCACGGTGTCGGAGACTTTCTTGTCGAGCAGGGAGTCCCACTTTTCTTCTTTGGCGACGTCTTTGAGCACGTCGGTGTCGAGCAGGCCGGTGGACGCCCATTCCTGGATGTCGGGGCCTTTGATCTGGGCAACGCCTGGCGGGTTGCCGGCGACCGCGCGGCTTTTCAGCACGGTCATGGCCGTAGCGCCACCGCCACCTGCAACCGCACCGTCTTTCCAGGTGAAGCCGTCTTTCTCAACTTGGGCCTTCAGGACATCCACAGCCGCCTTTTCACCGCCCGAGGTCCACCAATGCACCACTTCAACCGTACCTTTGGAGTCGGCGGCAACTGCACTGAGGGGAAACAACGAGGCAATGGAAATAGCAACGGCGAGGCGATTAATCGCGTTCATCTGAGTACCTTTTCTTGTTGTTATGCATGCAAGTCTAGAGCTTGCGCTGCACGGAGTTTAAACAGGGATTTTCCAGGCGCAGGTAACAAAGGGACGTACAAATGTCACCACTTGGTGACATAAAGTCCGCTGCCCAATGCGCTGGCCAGGCTGGGTGCCAAGGGTAATGCCGGCAGCAACACGGCTTGCCACGCATGGTACAGGTCCGGCTTGCCACCCCAGATCCGGCTGCTGGGTTGGTTGTGCGGGCTGAGCTCGTGGTGCCAGCTGCCATGGAGTCGGTCGATGAAGTGGGTGTCGCAAAACTCCCAGAACCGCCGGTACCAGGTCTCGTAATGCAACTGGCCGGTACGCTTGAGCAGCGCCTGGGCGGCAGCGCTGGCTTCGGCATGGGTCCAGTGCAGGCGCTCGCGCACAACCGGGCGCTGGTTCCAGTCCAGGGTGTAGACAATGCCCGGAGCGCCATCCACCGCCCAGGCGTAGTCGCAGGCACTGGCAAACAGCCCTTGAGCATCGCTCACCAACCAGTCCGGCGTAGCCAGCCCGGCTTGCAGGCGCGCCGCCTCCAGGTGCAGCACCAGCCGCGCCCATTCGAAACCGTGGCCGGGGGTGATGCCATAGGGACGGAAACCGTCGGCGGGGTTGTCTTCGTTGTAAGCGAGCAATGGATTCCACTGGACGTCGAAATGTTCGATCACCATGAAGCGGTTACCGGCGGCGTGGGCATGGATGACACGTTCGACGATACGCAATGCGCGGTCCAGCCAGCGTGTGTCGCCCGTCACATCGGCCAGGGCCAGGAACGCTTCGGTGGCGTGCATGTTGCTGTTGGCGCCGCGATAGGCTTCGACGCCGCTCCAGTCCCGGGCGAAAGATTCGAGCATGGCGCCCTCCTCTTCGCTCCAAAAGAACTGGTCGATGATATGCATCGCATCGTTCAGCAGGGTTTGCGCGCCGGGTGCACCGGCCACTACGGCAGAACTCGCGGCCAGGGCCACAAAGGCATGCAGGTAAGCGGCCTTGCCGGTATTGCCGTCAACGGCATCGGGCGCGGCGAACCAGCCGCCGTGTTCGCTATCGTGCAACGGGCCACTCAGGGCCGCCACGCCGTGCGCGACTAAATCGGCATAGCCCGGCAAACCCATGGCATGGGCCATGGCGAAGCTGTGGGTCATGCGGGCGGTGTTCATGGTTTCGGCGCGGGCGTCGGCCGGCAGTTGGCCCCTTTCATCCAGATTGCCGAAGCCGTCCGGCAAGCGTGACGCCTTGGCAAAGGCCAAAAGGCGCTGGCCTTCGGCCGCAAGCCAGGCGTGATGGGCAGGTGCGTTCAGCCAACTGCTGGCAGGCAGTGGTTGCGTGGTCATGGGTGGCCCTTGTTGTTTTTTGTCGGGTGACCGGAGTTTAAACAAGGGTATGCGAGGGGCACGTAACGAAGGGGAAAAGAAATGTCACCGGGCGGTGACAAAGCTGCGAGCAACAGCGATTTCCTTGACTAATGTGGGAGTGGGCAAGCCCTAATGCCAGTCAGTTAAGCGTACACCGCCGTCTGTAGGAGCGAGCTTGCTCGCGAAAAACTCACAGGCACCGCGCTCATTCAGAAAGCATGCGTTATCGTTGACGTTTTTCGCGAGCAAGCTCGCTCCTACAATTAGGTAGGGCAAGCCCCCTCCCACATTTGGATCTCGTTCACAGGTCATTGACCCAGAGGCGTAGCAGCCGCCGGCGCATTGAGGCGCTGGTTCAAATTCTGCACCTGGCTCTGCAGCGTCGTGATATTGCGCGTGGTCTGGATGCGGAACACGTCGAACTCTTTATTGGTCGGCGCATCCGTGTTGGCGGGCTGGTTTTCCTGTGCGCTCTTGAGCACCAGCACGTCCTGTTCAAGACGGGCGATGGCGGCAGTCGGATTGCCTTGTTTCTTCAAGGCCGCCACATCATTGGCCAGCTCCTTGATCTCGCCCTGCGCCGCCTTGAGCGTGGCGACGGCATCGGTCAGGGCCTGCACTTGGCCCTGCAACCTGGCATTGGCACTGGTCAGCTCGGCGGTGCTGGCGCTCATCTGCGCCAGGCGCTGGTCCAGCTCGGTGGCCTGGCCGGCTACGCCCACTTGTTGCTTGCCCTGCTCGAGCAACTGGGTTTCCAGCTGCTTGATCTGCAATTTCAGGGCTTCGCTGCCGTTGTTCACATTGGCTTCGCTGGCCACGACCTTGCCGGAAATATCCTGCAGGCGCCCCGCCGCTTCTTCGCTGATACGCGCGAAGCTTTCCTGGGTGGCGACCAGTTGCTGGCCCATCAGGGAGATCTGCTGGAAGCTCCACCAGGCCAGGCCCGCGAAGGCGATCAGCAAGGCGCCGACCAGCGCCCACAGCGGGCCGGTGCTGGCTCTCTTAACCTTGACCACAGGCGTCGTGCGCGAGCGCACCGAGGTGGCGGCTGTCGGCACGAAATCATCATCATCCCCGGTATCTGCCCGCAGGCTGGGAACGTTGTCGAAATCGTCTTTAGCATCGTTACGCATGAATCTATCCTGAATCAATAAGATGGCCGGCTGAGGAGCCGCGCGGCGGCAGTATAAACCGTGCTTGCGGCGCATGGGTCGACCTGCGGTCCGCCGTTCGGTTCCCGATGTGTTGCTGGTTGTAAGCCTATGAGTGTCCCGGCGCCTGGGCCTTCCACCACAGGCAGAACTCGTCGAGGGCGCTCCACAGGCTGACCTTGGGCTCGTAATCGAGATAATGCCGCGCCCGGCTGATGTCGAGGGTGAAATCCTTGTTCATGACCTGCATGCCCAGGCGCGACAACGACGGCTCCGGCCGGCCCGGCCACATCGCACAAAACGCCTCGTTCAACGCCGCCACACTGTAGGACACGCCATAGGAGCGGTAACGCGTGACCTGAGGCAGGTCCATTTGTCGCATCACGTAGTTGACCACATCCCACACCGGCACCGGCGCGCCATTACTGATGTTGTAGGCCCTGCCCAGCGCGGAACCGGGAGCCAGCAAGCTGCTAAGCAGCGCCTCGTTAAGGTTGTGCACGCTGGTGAAATCGACCTTGTTAAGGCCGTCACCGACGATCGCCAGGCGGTTCTTGCGCTGCATCTTCAACAGGCGCGGGAAGATGCTCATGTCACCGGCACCGGTGACGAAACGCGGGCGCAGGGCCAGCACCTCCAGACCGAATTCCTGGGCGCCGAACACCTTCTGCTCGGCCAGGTATTTGGTCGCGGCATAGGGATGCTTGAAGCGCTTGGGTACCTGCTCTTCGGTCAGCCCCAAGTGGTCGCGCCCATCGAAATAGATGGAGGGCGACGACAGATGCACCAACCGCCCGACCCGCTGCTTGAGGCACGCTTCGACGACGTTCTCGGTGACCAGCACATTGCCCTGATGGAAATCCTGATACTTGCCCCATAGCCCGACCGCACCGGCACAGTGCACCACGGCCTCGACGTCACGGCACAGGTCGCGCACAAGGTCGGCATCGGTCAGATCACCCTGGATAAACTCGGCACCGCGGCGTACCAGGTGTTCCACACCCTCGGCGCGTCGCCCGTTGACCCGCACGTCCAGGCCCTGCTCCAGGGCGAAACGCGCAAAGCGCCCGCCGATGAAGCCGCTTGCGCCGGTGACCAGAATTTTCATGCACTACCCCATGTTCTTTCGTTTTTCATCACTGTTGCCTTGACGCGCGCCATCACTTCAACGGCACCAACCATTGCCCGCAGACCCGTGCCAGGTGCTCGGTCAACAGGCCCAACAGTTGCCCGCCACTGCGCCAATGATGCCAGTACAGCGGCACATCGATGGGCTTATCTGGCAGCAATTCGACCAGCAGACCTTTTTCCAGTGGGGCGCGCACCTGCAATTCAGGCACCAGGCCCCAGCCCAGCCCAGCTTCCATCAGGCGGATAAAGCCTTCGGATGACGGGCATAAATGGTGCTCGAAACCGCCGTTCACCCCGAGCGAAGCCAGGTAACGGTGTTGCAGGAAATCATCCGGCCCGAACACCAGCGCCGGCGTACCGGCCAATTGGTCGGCTTGCACGCCGGCCGGGAAATGCCGCGCTATGAACGCCGGGCTGGCGAATGCGCGGTAACGCATGGCGCCGAGTGCCAGGCTACGGGCGCCGGCAACCGGACGCTCGCTGGCGCAGATACAGGCCGCCACTTCACCGGCACGCATGCGTTTGAGGCCCACGGTCTGATCTTCCACCACCAGGTCCAGCAGCAGGCGCTGTTCGCCGCAGAAATCGCTGACCGCCAGCGCCCACCAGGTGGCCAGGCTGTCGGCATTCAGTGCAATGCGCAGGCGCTCGGGCATGCCCTCTTCGTCCAATGCCGGCACCTGGCTTTGCAGGTCACGCTCCAGCAGGCGCACCTGTTGCACATGGTTGAGCAAGCGTCGGCCAATATCGGTGGGGGTCGGTGGTGTCGCCCGCACCAGTACCGGCTGGCCGACGCGCGCCTCCAGCAACTTGATGCGCTGGGACACGGCCGACTGCGAAAGCCCCAGCACCTGCGCGCCGCGCTCGAAGCCAGCCTGTTCCACCACGGCCGCCAGGGCGGAAAGCAACTTATAGTCGAACATCAGTTTTCCTAATGAGCGATCAGCAATATTGGTTTTTCTTATACAGGCCCGACCGGCACCATAGCCAGCAACGTTTGAGCATGACTTAAGGATTTTTCGCTATGTGGCAAAGCTATATGAACGGGTTGCTGGTAGCCCTGGGGCTGATCATGGCGATCGGCACGCAGAATGCGTTCGTTCTGGCGCAGGGCCTGCGCCGCGAGCATCACTTGCCGGTCGCAGCCCTGTGTGTAATCTGCGATGCACTGCTGGTGGCGGCCGGAGTGTTCGGGTTGGCCACTGTGCTGGCGCAGAGCCCGATATTGCTGGCGGTAGCACGCTGGGGCGGAGCGGCGTTTCTGCTGTGGTACGGCGCGTGCGCGCTGCGCAGGGCCTGTTCGACACAAAGCCTGGACCAGAACGCCAGCCTCAAGACCCGCTCATTGCGCGCCGTGCTGTTGAGCGCGCTGGCGGTGACCCTGCTCAACCCCCACGTTTATCTGGACACCGTTCTGCTGATCGGCTCCCTGGGCGCGCAACAAACGGAGCCGGGGGCTTACGTGGCCGGCGCGGCCAGCGCGTCGTTCCTGTGGTTTACCACCCTGGCCCTCGGCGCGGCGTGGTTGGCGCCGTGGCTGGCGCGCCCGGCTACCTGGCGCCTGCTGGACCTGTTGGTGGCCGTGATGATGTTCGGCGTGGCCTACCAACTAATAAGCTCGCCATGAACTTATTCCAAAAGGCTCTGGAACCTCTATCCCACACAGTTGTTGCGTGGTTTTGCCGCACCCCCGGTGCTATGATCCCGAACTTGCGCCGCAAAGAGTACAGACTCGCCGGCGCTTGTTTGGCCGCCCGTGATCGGCCTTGCGCTCACCGCAACTGACCTGATTAGGAGAATCATCATGGCTTTCGAATTGCCGCCGCTGCCCTACGCACACGATGCCCTGCAGCCGCACATCTCCAAGGAAACCCTGGAGTATCACCACGACAAGCACCACAACACCTATGTCGTGAACCTGAACAACCTGGTGCCAGGCACCGAGTTCGAAGGCAAGACCCTGGAAGAAATCGTCAAGTCTTCTTCGGGCGGCATCTTCAACAACGCCGCTCAGGTCTGGAACCACACGTTCTACTGGAACTGCCTGGCGCCAAACGCCGGTGGTCAACCTACCGGCGCATTGGCTGAAGCCATCAATGCCGCGTTCGGTTCGTTCGACAAGTTCAAGGAAGAGTTCACCAAGACGTCGGTCGGCACCTTCGGTTCCGGTTGGGGCTGGCTGGTAAAAAAGGCTGACGGTTCCCTGGCTCTGGCCAGCACCATCGGCGCCGGCAACCCGCTGACCAACGGCGACACGCCGCTGCTGACCTGCGATGTCTGGGAACACGCCTACTACATCGACTACCGCAACGTGCGTCCAAAGTATGTGGAAGCGTTCTGGAACCTGGTCAACTGGAAGTTCGTGGCTGAGCAGTTCGAAGGCAAGACCTTCACTGCCTAAGCAACGTTTGCAGTAGAAAGAGCCCGGCGATTGCCGGGCTTTTTTGTGGGCGCCAAACCGCGACAAGCTGTATGGAATGGTGGAACTCGCAAAAGGGAATTTGCCACGCAGGGAGTGAGAGGAATAACCCTCTCGCGCTCTTCTGGAGAAAAAAAATGGAAGCAATCGGACAAGCAGGCGGGCAGATGGCGATGCAACTCATCAGCGGCCTTATGAAAGGTCTCGCCGGGGGTGGTGGCGGTGGTGGAGGCGATGAAGGGGGTGGCGCAAGCGCACCGAGCCGTCCCGGTGAAGACAACATGCCGCCACCGCCGCCGAAGATTGACTTTTCAGTCAGCTGACCAATGCACTGATGCCAGACAACCGTTGACACTCAGCGCATTAATCGAACAGCAAGACGGCGGAGCGAATCCGCCGTTTTTGTTTTTTGCTCCTGAGCAGGCTTGAAGACACCTGCCGCTCCAATGTTCCTTTGACTGCCCTCACCAGATTGCCAATACTCATGGCATATTGAAGGCCACCCGCATGAGACAAGGAATGCCCCTTTGAAGCTGGAACTCAAAAACAGCTTGTCGGTGAAGTTGCTACGGGTTGTCTTGCTCTCGGCATTGATCGTGGGCGTGGCACTGAGCGTGGCGCAGATCGTTTTCGATGCCTACAAGACGCGCCAGGCCGTGGCGGGAGATGCCCAACGTATCCTCGATATGTTTCGCGACCCCTCGACCCAGGCCGTCTACAGCCTGGACCGCGAAATGGGCATGCAGGTGATCGAAGGGCTGTTTCAGGATGACGCCGTGCGCGTCGCCTCCATCGGTCATCCCAACGAAACCATGCTCGCGGAAAAAAGCCGCGCCCTGCAGCCCTCTTCCAGCCGCTGGCTGACCGACCTGATTCTTGGACAGGAACGCACCTTTACCACCCCGCTGGTGGGCAAGGGCCCCTACAGCGAGTATTACGGCGACCTGAGCATTACCCTCGACACCGCCACCTACGGCGAAGGCTTCCTCGTCAGCTCGGTGATCATCTTTATTTCCGGGGTGCTGCGCGCCCTGGCCATGGGCCTGGTGCTCTACCTGGTGTATCACTGGCTGCTGACCAAACCGCTGTCGCGGATTATCGAGCACCTGACGTCGATCAACCCGGACCGGCCCAGCGAGCACAAGATCCCGCAGCTCAAGGGGCATGAGCGCAACGAGTTGGGACTGTGGATAAATACGGCCAACCAGTTGCTCGAATCCATCGAACGCAATACCCACCTGCGCCATGAGGCCGAGTCCAGCCTGTTGCGCATGGCCCAGTATGATTTTCTCACCGGCCTGCCGAACCGCCAGAAATTGCAGGAGCAACTGGACCGGATCCTGACCGACGCCGGCCGGCGCCAGCGCCGCGTAGCGGTATTGTGCGTGGGGCTGGATGATTTCAAGAGCGTCAACGAGCAGTTCACCTATCAGAATGGCGACAAACTGCTGCTGGCCCTGGCCGATCGCTTGCGCGCCCACAGCGGCCGCCTGGGTGCGCTCGCCCGCCTGGGTGGCGACCAGTTCGCCCTGGTGCAAGCCGATATCGACCAGCCCTACGAAGCCGCCGAGCTGGCGCAAAGTATCCTGGACGACCTGGAGGCGGAGTTTGCTCTCGATCAGGACCAGATTCGCCTGCGCGCCACCATCGGCATCACCTTGTTCCCGGAAGACGGCGACAGCACGGAGAAATTGCTGCAAAAAGCCGAACAGACCATGACCCTGGCCAAAAGCCGCTCGCGCAATCGCTATCAGTTCTACATCGCCAGCGTCGACAGCGAAATGCGTCGGCGCCGCGAGCTGGAGAAAGACCTGCGCGATGCCTTGAGCCGCGACCAGTTTCACCTGGTGTACCAACCGCAGATCAGTTACCGCGACCACCGCGTGGTCGGTGTAGAAGCGCTGCTTCGCTGGCAGCACCCGGAACACGGCCTGGTGCCGCCGGACCTGTTCATCCCGCTGGCGGAACAGAATGGCACCATCATTCCCATCGGCGAATGGGTGCTGGACCAGGCGTGCCGCCAGCTGCGCGAATGGCATGACCTGGGCTTCACCGAACTGCGCATGGCGGTCAACCTGTCCACCGTGCAGCTGCACCACACCGAGTTGCCACGGGTGGTCAACAACCTGATGCAGATCTACCGCCTGCCGCCGCGCAGCCTGGAGCTGGAAGTCACCGAAACCGGCCTGATGGAAGACATCAGCACCGCCGCCCAGCACCTGTTGAGCCTGCGCCGTTCGGGGGCGTTGATCGCCATTGATGACTTCGGCACCGGTTACTCATCCCTCAGTTACCTCAAAAGCCTGCCACTGGACAAGATCAAGATCGACAAGAGCTTCGTCCAGGACCTGCTGGACGACGACGACGATGCGACCATCGTGCGCGCAATCATCCAACTGGGCAAAAGCCTGGGCATGCAGGTGATTGCCGAGGGCGTGGAGACCGCCGAGCAGGAGGCCTACATCATTTCCGAGGGTTGCCATGAAGGCCAGGGCTACCACTACAGCAAACCGCTGCAGGCCCGGGAGTTGGCGGCTTTCCTGAAGCAATCGGAACGCGATAACGCGGCGATTATTTGAGCGGGCACAACGATACCAAATATTTCCCGCGTATAAGCCTTTACACAAAATGCAAATCTTTCGCATTATGTCGCAGTTTTGCGCCCGCGCGCGCCCCATCAACAACCGAAGCAGGATGTTCGCCATGATTCGTATGCCCCTGGCCACCGCCAGTCTGCTGGCCATTGCTATTTCTCTCGCCGGTTGCGGCGAAGGTAAAGACAAGGCCGCCGCGCCTCAGGCGCCTGCCGCTGCCAGCACTACCGCCCCAGCGGCTGCCACGCCTGCCGGCCAGGTCGACGAGGCGGCGGCCAAGGCCGTGGTCGCGCATTACGCCGATATGGTGTTTGCGGTGTACAGCGACGCCGAGTCCACCGCGAAAACCCTGCAGACCGCCATCGACACCTTCCTGGCCAATCCCAACGACGACACGCTCAAGGCCGCCCGTACCGCCTGGATCGCCGCGCGCGTGCCTTACCTGCAGAGTGAAGTGTTCCGCTTCGGCAACACCATCATCGACGACTGGGAAGGCCAGGTGAACGCCTGGCCCCTGGACGAGGGGCTGATCGACTACGTCGACAAATCCTACGAACACGCACTGGGTAACCCGGGCGCCAACGCCAACATCATCGCCAACACCGAAATCCAGGTCGGCGAAGACAAGGTCGACGTCAAGGAAATCACCCCGGAAAAACTCGCCAGCCTCAATGAGCTGGGCGGTTCCGAAGCGAACGTCGCCACCGGCTATCACGCCATCGAGTTCCTGCTCTGGGGCCAGGACCTCAATGGCACAGGCCCAGGCGCGGGCAACCGTCCGGCCTCTGACTACATGACCGGTGACGGTGCAACCGGCGGCCATAACGAGCGTCGTCGCACCTACCTGCGCGCCGTGACCCAGCTGCTGGTCAGCGACCTGCAGGAAATGGTCGGCAACTGGAAGCCCAACGTCGAAGACAACTACCGCGCCACCCTTGAATCGGAACCGGCTACCGACGGCCTGCGCAAAATGCTGTTCGGCATGGGCAGCCTGTCCCTCGGCGAGCTGGCTGGCGAACGCATGAAAGTGTCCCTGGAAGCCAACTCGCCGGAAGACGAGCAGGACTGCTTCAGCGACAACACCCATTACTCGCACTTCTATGACGCCAAGGGCATCCGCAACGTCTACCTGGGCGAGTACACCCGCGTCGACGGCAACAAGCTGACCGGCCCGAGCCTGTCGTCCCTGGTGGCGAAAGCCGACCCGGCGGCCGATGCAGCCCTCAAGGCTGACCTGGCGGCGACCGAAGCGAAGATCCAGGTGATGGTCGACCATGCCAACAAGGGCGAGCACTACGACCAGTTGATCGCAGCCGGTAACGATGCGGGTAACCAGATCGTACGTGACGCCATCGCTGCGCTGGTCAAGCAGACCGGTTCGATCGAAGCCGCCGCAGGCAAGCTGGGCATCAGCGACCTGAACCCGGACAGCGCTGATCACGAGTTCTGATCAAGGCGCAGTTGAACGAGGCGACCTTCGGGTCGCCTTTTTTATACCTGTTTCAAACACCGCAGATCTTATGTGGGAGGGGGCTTGCCCCCGATAGCGGTATGTCAGTGAACTATGTATTGGCTGACCCGACACCATCGGGAGCAAGCCCTAATGCCTGTCAGTTAAGCGAACGAAACATAGGTATCTACACAACTCTGCAGCGCCCAACGTAACCACTATGCGAAGCGAGCCGCTCTTGATCTTGATCTGCTTTTGATCTCAGGCGCCCCGTTAAACCACGCTGGCCGAACGCAGGCTTGAATCCGTGGGTAACCCGGCAGGACGCCGGGTTAGCCGCACTGGGCCATGGATGGCCCATTGCGGCGGCCCACGGATTCAAGCCTGCGTTCGGGCACACCGAGCCTGGGCGAGGTGCCGAGTGGTGGGGCAAGAGCGTTTTGCTTACTTTTGACTGGGCCGGCATTCCGGCTTTTCAAAAGTGAGCCGCTGTAAAAGCGGAACCCTAAGCGGCCGTTACCGCAGAAACGGATATGTACTCGGTCTGATCCAACATTCTGTGTCGGTCCTGAGGCCGCCATCGGGGGCAAGCCCCCTCCCACATTTGAACCGGGATCGATCCAACATCCTGGTCGGTCCTGAGGTCGCCATTGGGGGCAAGCCCCCTCCCACATGTTGCTCCAACCCTCGGTTTACAAGACCTGCACCGCAGGTAGAATGGCGCCTCTGCCCACACCACCCGAGCGAACTTCATGGCGTTGCCGACCCTGCGCATCATCGGTTTCATCATCGGCATCTTCCTGATCACGCTTGCGATCGCCATGGTCGTGCCCATGGCTACCCTGGTGATCTTCGACCGCACCAGCGACCTGCCTTCGTTCCTGTGGGCCAGCATGATCACCTTTATCGCCGGCCTGGCCCTGGTCATACCCGGGCGCCCGGAACATGTGCACCTGCGCCCGCGGGACATGTACCTGCTGACCGTCACCAGTTGGGTGGTGGTGTGCATCTTCGCGGCGCTGCCGTTCCTGCTGACTCAGCACATCAGCTACACAGACTCGTTTTTTGAAAGCATGTCCGGCATTACGGCCACCGGGTCCACGGTACTGAGTGGGCTGGACAGCATGTCGCCGGGCATCCTGATGTGGCGTTCGCTGTTGCACTGGCTCGGCGGCATCGGCTTTATCGGCATGGCGGTGGCGATCCTGCCGCTGCTGCGCATCGGTGGCATGCGCCTGTTCCAGACCGAATCGTCAGACCGTTCGGAAAAGGTCATGCCGCGTTCCCATATGGTCGCGCGGCTGATCGTGGCGGCGTATGTGGGTATCACCATCCTCGGTAGCCTGGCGTTCTGGTGGGCCGGGATGGGGCTGTTCGACGCGATCAACCACGCCATGTCAGCGATTTCCACCGGTGGGTTTTCCACCTCGGATGAATCCCTGGCGCACTGGAAGCAACCGGCGGTGCACTGGGTAGCGGTAGTGGTGATGATCCTGGGCAGCCTGCCGTTCACCCTGTACGTGGCGACCTTGCGCGGCAACCGTCGGGCACTGATCAAGGATCAGCAGGTGCAGGGTTTGCTCGGCTTGCTGGTGGTGACCTGGCTGGTGCTCGGCACCTGGTATTGGTGGACCACCAACCTGCACTGGCTGGACGCCCTGCGCCATGTGGCGCTGAACGTCACCTCGGTGGTGACCACCACCGGTTTCGCGCTGGGGGACTACAGCCTCTGGGGCAACTTTTCACTGATGCTGTTTTTCTACCTGGGCTTTATCGGCGGCTGTTCGGGCTCTACCGCCGGCGGGATCAAGATCTTCCGCTTCCAGGTCGCCTATATCCTGCTCAAGGCCAACCTTAACCAGTTGATTCACCCGCGCGCGGTGATCAAACAGAAGTACAACGGCCACCGTCTCGACGAGGAAATCGTACGCTCGATCCTGACCTTTTCGTTTTTCTTCGCCATCACCATTTGCGCCATCGCGCTGGCCCTGTCACTGCTGGGCCTGGACTGGATGACCGCACTGACCGGCGCGGCCAGCACCGTATCCGGCGTCGGCCCCGGCCTGGGTGAAACCATCGGCCCGGCCGGCAACTTCGCCAGCCTGCCGGATGCGGCCAAGTGGATTCTGTCGCTGGGCATGCTGCTGGGACGGCTGGAAATCATTACGGTGTTTGTGCTCTGTATTCCGGCGTTCTGGCGTCACTGACGGTCGACGCCTGCAGCAATCGCGCCCGGTATTCGCCGGGCGTGGCGTCGAACCAGCGGCGAAACGCGCGAAAGAAGTTGCTGGGGTCGGCGAACCCCAGCAAATAGGCAATTTCCAGCAAGGTCATGCTCGGCCGCGCCAGGTATTGCTCGGCCAGCTCACGGCGGGTGTCGTCGAGCAGGGTCTGGAAGCTGGTGCCCTCCTCCTGCAACCGCCGCTGCAAGGTGCGCTGGGACAGGTGCAACGTCTGCGCCACCACTTCGCGCTTGGGTTCGCCCTGGGGCAGCAGGCGGCATAGCACCTGCCGTGCGTTGTGGGTCACACGGCTTTCGGAAAAGCGCGCCAGGTATTCGCCGGCAAACCGATCGTGCAGCTTCGCCATGGCCTCATTGGCCGTGGGCAAGGGCGCATCCATGTCGGCCTGCTCGAAAATCAGCGCGTCATACGGCGCATTGAATTGCAGCGGCGCATGGAAAACCTCCTTGTAAGGTGCCAGATCGGCCGGTTGATCGCCCTGCAGCAGCACCTTATGCGGTTGCAGGGTACGCCCGGTGAGCCAGCCGCACAGCGCCAACGCGCTGGCCAGTGAGGCCTCGGCGCTTTGCCGGGTGGGCGGCAGGTGATCGCCGTGCACGGTCAGGATCAGCGCATAGCCCTCGGGTGACAGGCGAAAACTCAAGTCGGAGCTTTCGGCGATGATGCGCTGGTAACGCACCAGGCGCCTGAAACCTTCGGCCAGGGTATTGCTGGACATCAAGGCATAACCGGCGACATGAAACGATGCCGGGCGCGCCACTTTGCCCATGTTCAGGCCAATCGCCGGGTTACCCGACACCTCCACCGCGCGCTGCCACAAGCGGGTCATGGCGTCTTGCGGAAAACGCGCGTCGGGGTCACTGAGGGCGGCGTAGTCCAGCCCCAGTTGCTTGAACAGGGCCGGGCAGTCCAGGCCGTCCATTTCCAGGGCCTTGACTATCCCCATCGCCCAGCTCGCAGACGTTGTTCGTTCGCTCATGGCATCTTCTTGAATGAAGCGGGCCAAAATGGCAACCGGCAAGCCAAGGATACTAAAGTGGCATCTATTGTCACTGGCTGTGACCACCGATCACTCTAGACTCAAACAGGCTCCCCGCCGAGCATCTGTCAGGCGGCACACCATCAAAGGACCTGCCACCGTGGAAAACGTCAAGCGATTCAACAGCTTCGCCGAGTTTTATCCGTACTACCTGGCGGAGCACGGCAACAGCACCTGCCGGCGCCTGCATTTTATCGGCACGACCCTGGTGATCGGCATTCTGGCCTATGCCATCGGCCGAGGCTCGCTGGGCCTATTACTGGCCGTGCCGATCGCCGGCTACAGCTTTGCCTGGATCGGGCATTTCTTCTTTGAAAAGAACCGTCCAGCCACCTTTAAGCACCCGTTTTACAGCCTGCTCGGTGATTTCGTGATGTACCGCGACATGATTCTGGGCAAGGTGCCGTTCTAGTCTTCGTCGATATAAAAGTCTATTTGTCATTTACAGTGCTGTATCCTGCCAAGGCTTTTTGAGAGCGCGCAATCACCTGCGATTGAAAACAGACCTTGCGAGGAGCGACGACGATGCACGAGATACCTAATCTCCCCTTCCCAAGCCTGCACCCTACAGAGCAGCCAACACCGCAGCAGGCCAGCGACACGCGGCCCGAGGCCAAAGAAGCAAAACCAGTCGACCGCGAAAGCCAGGACTGACGCCGTACCAGACCGTGTGGAAAGCGCAGCTTTGAGCGCTTTCCACACTGCCTGAATCATTCGAGACCCCTGCAAAAATGACCGATACCCCGGATACCGCCGTGCTCGACGCTGCCCTGCAGATGGTCGAGGTCTGGAACCGCCTCAGCGCGGACAAACAAGCCATGCTGCTCAAGCGCTTCGGCACCCAGGAAAATGCCCTGGCCGCCCTGGTCACCACCCAATTGCTGGCCCCCGCGCAGGCCTGAAGCGTTCCTGAGCTGAGGTTTTTGCGCTTTAACGCCCAGCGCGAGCCAATCCACCGGTATCATTAGCAGCCTATCTTTACCTGCTGCGACAGTGGACCTCTCCTCATGCCAGATACCCAGCGCCCCATGGCGGTCACGCTGCAAGTTGTTTCCATCGTGCTGTTCACCTTTATCGGCTACCTGAATATCGGCATCCCCCTGGCCGTATTGCCAGGCTATGTCCACAGCGAGCTGGGCTACGGCGCGGTGGTTGCCGGCCTGGTGATCAGCGTGCAATACCTGGCCACCCTGCTGAGTCGCCCGTACGCGGGCAAAATCATCGATAACCTGGGCAGCAAGCGCGCGGTTTTGATCGGCTTGGCAGGGTGTGGCTTGAGCGGTGTGTTCATGCTCCTCGCCGCGTGGTTTTCAAGCCTGCCGGCCTTGAGCCTGGGCAGCCTGCTGATCGGTCGCCTGATATTGGGCAGTGCGGAAAGCCTGGTGGGCTCGGGCGCCATTGGGTGGGGCATCGGCCGGGTCGGTGCGGCGAATACCGCCAAAGTCATTTCCTGGAACGGCATCGCCAGCTATGGCGCCCTGGCAGTCGGCGCGCCGCTGGGCGTAGTGCTGGTCAGGCATTTCGGACTGTGGAGCATGGGCGTCAGCATTGTCCTGCTGGCGGCAGTCGGCCTGTTGCTGGCCTGGAACAAAGTCGCCGCGCCAATCGTCAGCGGCGTGCGCCTGCCGTTCATGAATGTACTGGGCCGGGTATTGCCCCATGGCTGTGCGCTGGCGTTGGGTTCCATCGGCTTCGGCACCATCGCGACCT
Source organism: Pseudomonas orientalis (assembly GCF_001439815.1). GTDB lineage: Bacteria > Pseudomonadota > Gammaproteobacteria > Pseudomonadales > Pseudomonadaceae > Aquipseudomonas > Aquipseudomonas orientalis. The sequence continues at coordinate 110,258 of NZ_JYLM01000005.1, forward strand.
TTATCACGCTGTATTACACCACCCAGCACTGGAACAACGCGGTGTGGGCATTGAGCTTGTTTGGTGCCAGTTTTATCGGTGCGCGCCTGCTGTTCGGTAACCTGATCAACCGAATCGGCGGGTTTCGCGTGGCAATTGCCTGCCTGTCGGTGGAAATCCTTGGGCTGCTGTTGCTGTGGCTGGCGCCGGACGCCAACCTGGCCCTGGCGGGCGCGGCATTGAGCGGGTTTGGCTTTTCCCTGGTCTTTCCGGCGCTGGGGGTGGAAGCGGTCAACCTGGTGCCCGCCGCCAGCCGCGGTTCGGCGGTGGGGGCCTATTCGCTGTTTATTGATCTGTCCCTGGGTATCACCGGGCCATTGGCCGGGGCAGTGGCGGCAGGCTTCGGCTTTGCGTCGATCTTCCTGTTCGCCGCCCTCGCCGCGCTGGGTGGTTTGCTGCTGAGTGTGTACCTGTATCGCCAGGCGCCCAAGGCCCGCGAAGCACGCCAGGACTAGAAGTCGACCTTGCCGCGCCCGGCCTTGATGCTGCCGCGCTTGGTCTTGGATTCGAGACGACGCTTTTTCGAGCCCAGGGTCGGCTTGGTCGGACGGCGCGTCTTCTCCACCTTAGTGGCGCTGAGGATCAACTCCACCAGGCGCTCGAGCGCATCGGCGCGATTCTGTTCCTGGGTGCGGTATTGCTGGGCCTTGAGCACCAGCACGCCATCACTGGTGATACGGCTGTCGCGTAATGCCAACAGCCGCTCCTTGTAGAATTCCGGCAACGACGACGCCGGAATATCAAAGCGCAGGTGCACCGCACTCGACACCTTATTGACGTTCTGCCCACCGGCGCCCTGGGCGCGAATGGCGGTCAGCTCGATGTCGGCATCGGGCAACTGCACCGTATTGGAAATTACCAGCATTGCGACAGGTCCGTGATTCAGGCCGAACAGCATACGCGAACATGCGCCTTCGTCGAATCGGCATCGTGCGACCTGGGGCAATGCGCGCACCGTTTATTGGCGGTTGGCGAACGCGTTATCCAACAGCGTTTGGGCCAAGCGCGTCGACCTGATCATGGCTTCACGGTCGGTGGGTTTTTCATCGTTCAACGTCATCTCCACGCCCGACACCACTTCGGGATAGGAGTGAGAGAAAATCAGCGCAGGATCGACGTGTTTTGGCGCCAATCCATGCAAATCATTGCGCATTTTATCGTAGAACGCTTGGGCGTTGTCCGTGACCTGGTTACGCATCAAGTGAAACACCAGACCCATCAAGGCTTGCCTACCCTCCTTTGCACTTATGCCCGACGGCCACATTGATTGATCTTGCGATTGCGCGGCGAAGCGCAGGGTCGAGGCAACGTCCGATGCTCCGCCCGAGGTGCCCAGCATGACGGGAACGCCTAATTCATCGCGCACCCGGGTGCCCGGATCGTTGCGCAGATCAGTGCCGTGAAGGCTGGTGAAGTGGTGGGTCTTTTTGCCGTCAACCACTCGATTGGACCCAACCCGGTTCTGGACCGTGTAAGCGTCGACATCAGCGAGCATCGGCTCCTGATTTTTCAAGGCTTCAGCGAGGGCCTTGATTCCAAATGCGGCTTCCGCCCCTTGCAGGGATTGATCACGGGTGAGCGGCCCCTGCTCTTTATTGACCAGCATGGCGTGGAGCTTTTTCATGCCCAGATACAGGCCACCTTTGCCTTCGCCCGCCAGCAGGACATTGCCTGGGGCGTTGCTCGGCGCCAATAACTCTTTATGTAATTGATCACGGAACGCAGGATCACTTTGCGAATGGGTCCACAACCCTCGAACCAGATGCACCATATGCGAAGACAGCTGCGATGCCGGCGAGTCATCCCGCTCCAAGTCTTTTTCAACGCCCAGACCAATTGCCATTTCAGACTCTATGTGCTTGAAGAAATTCTTTGCGCGACGCTCCAGGCTCTCTGTGTTCTCGTAGTTGGAGTTCTGCAAGGTATCTTTTACAAAGGCATGGACCAGCGACTGCTTGTCCGCAGGCGTATAGTTTTCACCTGCCACGGAAACGCCTGTATGCGGCGAGGTGTTGATTTGAGGCTTGGCGTCGATAGAAACGACATCAACGGGCATCGACTGCTTTGGATTGGATATCGCGGCGAAATCGGGCATGACGTACTCCTGAAGATCAAAGACTGTAAAAAGCGCTATGACTTCTCCTTCAAGTGGTCAGCTTCCATCTGAAGTTCCTCGATATCGCCGCCACTGTGTAACAACATCAAGATCGCCTGGCCTTACGGGGGCCGAAAAAAACCCGGCAATGTGCCGGGTTCTGTGGGCAAGGGAAGCAGGCCTACTCCAGTAAAGGCGTGCCCAATGCGGCTTGTGCCTTACGCTTGTTTTTCAGCCAATAGCACAGGGCCATAAACGCCACCCATACCGGAATCGCATACACCGAGACCTGGATCCCCGGAATCATCAGCATGATCACCAGGATAAACACCACGAACGCCAGGCAGATGAAATTCCCATACGGATACCACAGCGCCTTGAACAACGGTACCTGGCCGGTACGGTTCATGTGCTGGCGGAACTTGAAGTGGGAAAAGCTGATCATCGCCCAGTTGATCACCAACGTGGCCACCACCAGCGACATCAACAACTCCAGCGCATGCTGCGGGATGAAGTAGTTCATCAGCACCGCCACCAGCGTGACCGCCGCTGACGCCAGGATCGAACGCACCGGTACGCCGCGCTTGTCGATCTTCGCCAGGGCCTTCGGCGCATCGCCCTGTTCGGCCATGCCCAGCAACATACGACTGTTACAATAGGTGCCGCTGTTGTACACCGACAACGCTGCGGTCAACACCACGAAGTTGAGGATATGCGCGGCAGTTTTACTGCCCAGCATTGAGAACACCTGTACGAATGGGCTGCCACTGTAGGGATCGCCAGAGGCGTTAAGGCTAACCAGCAGGCTGTCCCACGGGGTCAACGACAACAGCACCACCAATGCGCCGATGTAGAAAATCAGGATGCGGTAGATCACCTGATTGATCGCCTTGGGGATCACGGTGCGCGGCTGGTCCGCTTCGGCAGCGGTGAAGCCGAGCATTTCCAGGCCGCCGAAGGAGAACATGATGATCGCCATGGCCATCACCAATCCACCCACGCCATGGGGGAAGAAGCCGCCATGGTCCCACAGGTTGGTCACCGAAGCCTGTGGCCCGCCGCTGCCGCTGACCAGCAGGTAGCTGCCCAGGGCGATCATGCCGACAATCGCCACCACCTTGATAATCGCGAACCAGAACTCGGCCTCACCAAAGACTTTGACGTTGGCCAGGTTGATCAGGTTGATCAGCACAAAGAACGCCGCCGCCGAGACCCAGGTCGGAATCTCCGGCCACCAGTAGTGCACGTATTTGCCGACGGCGGTCAGCTCCGACATGCCCACCAGAATGTACAGGATCCAGCAGTTCCAGCCCGACAGGAAACCGGCGAAACCGCCCCAGTACTTGTGGGCAAAATGGCTGAAGGAGCCGGCGACCGGTTCTTCGACGATCATTTCGCCGAGCTGGCGCATGATCATGAACGCAATAAAGCCGCAAATGGCATAGCCAAGGATCATCGAAGGGCCGGCGGACTTGAGTACCCCGGCCGAGCCGAGGAACAGACCGGTGCCGATGGCGCCGCCGAGGGCGATCAACTGGATATGTCGATTTTTCAGGCCGCGTTTCAGCTCGCCTGAAGAGCAATGGGGTTCACTCATGAAAAGGATCTCACGCAAGGTTTGAAGAGGTTGAATGCAGGTTGCTGCCTTGAATACCGTCTCAAGCAGCGCCGCTCAAACCCCAGCGCAGGCACCAGGAGTACAGCGTCTTTCTAGCGGTCATGCGTCACCTGTTTGTTTTTATCTGTGACGAAATCGAACCCGCCTGGCTCGTGACCGGGCGGAGTGATCAGGGCGATTGAACCCCTGAGGTCTTGGCCTTTGCGCGGATACGCAAGGGGGTCACAGTAAAACGCGGCGCATTGTACACCGCTCGACAGGTTCGGCACGCACCACGAGGGCACACTCGACAAACTGTCAGGTATTCCTTACAGGGGTTTTCTACCCAGAACTGTCAGGCCAACAGCGTAAAGCTGACGTTACAAGCCGGAAAGCTGGCTTTACGGTCAGGCTCAAATGGCAGTTTACGGAAAATTGTCGATCAGGCCTGACTGAAGAATCGGTTCAGCCAATCATCTGTTTTTCTTCAATAAAAAATATCCTTAAAAAAATCGAAGAAAAAATCCAAATGAGACCGTGTCAATAAATATTTTGCATTTTGAAACACTCTCTCCTAGGTTCTCTGCACTTGCCCGCGAAGCCCGCTGGCAAGCCGTTCTCAAACAACGTCCTCTAGGAGATACACCATGCAAGCACTGGAAAAAGACCTGGAAACCGAACTGCAACTCGACGATTGGTTTGAAGCGCCGACCCATGAGGCCGCCGTTGAAATGATGCAAGCCGATGCCGTTGTGCCATTTGGCACCGCGATGTGGCCGTTCTAACACCCGGCAGGCATCCGGCAGGTGCCGTGCACGGCACCTGCCTCCTTACCCAAGGCACCGAAGGACAACCGTCATGGACAAGGCCCGCGCCGTCGAACACTTTCTCTACTACCTCGCTCACCACCCGGCCCTCCAGGGCCTGAGCCGCCCTACCGTGTTGCTGGGCCATACCGAACGCTACGACGCCATCGCCCAGGCAATTACCCACGGCAGCGCCGCCCGTTTCAATTTCCAGGTGCAGCGCCTGGACCTGAGCGCCAGCGAATCCCTGGCCCAGGCCATCGAAGCCTGCGACCTGTACCTGTTTCTCTATGACTCCTCGACCCTGCCCAACCCGCGTGCCGAAGGCCCGGATTTTATCCGCGCGCTGCAGGGCGTGATGGCCGAACACTGGAAGAAGTCGCTGTTGTTCAAGGACTACGGCGATTACTTCTACGACACCTTCAGCGTCGAACCGCAGCGCATTGCCGACCTCAACGCCACCTTGATCCGGCGCATGTCCGAGGCCACCGTGCTGAGCTTCACCGACAAGCACGGCTCGCGCCTTGAAGCGCCGATGAGCAGCATCAAGAAGTGGACCAATATCAACGGTGTCGGCAACCACGACCTGGCACCCGGCGAAATCGCCACCCATAGCGAAGCCATCAACGGGCAGGTGCGGTTTGTCGGGACGTTCCTCAGCACCATCCCCTTTGCACGTAAATACGGCGTGCTGGCGTCACCGCTGGAACTGTGGATCGAGAACTCCACCATCTGCAGCGTGGCCAGCGACGTGCCGGGGCTGGCGGATGATTTCAACAAGTACCTCAATGCCAACCCGTCCAACCGCCGTGTGGAAGAGCTGGGCATTGGCACCAATGAAGGCGTGAAGGATTTGTATGCGCGCAATGCCGGCTTTGAAGAGCGCCATTGCGGGTTACATCTGGGCTTGGGCGGCGGGCAGAAAGGCAGTCATCACCTGGACCTGATCTTTGCCAGCGGGGTGTTGGCACTGGATGACAAGCCGGTGTTTGATGGGACGTTTGCCTTCTGAACACCCAGTTTTGAATCAAATGAAGTTCAAATGTGGGAGGGGGCTTGCCCCCGATGGCAGTGGTTCAGCAATGCCTATGCAAGCTGATACACCGCCATCGGGGGCAAGCCCCCTCCCACAATTGATTGCATTGCAGCCTTAGATCACTGCGGCTTCTTGCGACCAAACCCCGGGCGCTGACCGGAACCAGCCGGTGCGCCACGGCGCTTGCCCGACGGCTCGTCAGCCACCAGTTTCGGGCCAGGACGCTTGTTCGCCGAAGGCTTGGCCGGACGCTTGGTGCTGGCGTTGTCGGCGGGGCGATCGGTTTCACCACGGTTGCTGCGACCACCCGCCGGGGCAGGACGCGGCGTGCGTGGAGCACGCTCGCCTTCCTGGCGCGATGGCGAGGTTGGGCGGCGCTCACCCTCGATCTGCGGCTCACGGGAGATACGACCGCCGGTTGCCGGCGCATTCAATGCCGGGCGCAGGGTGCGGGCAACCCGCTCGGTACGCGGCACGGGACGCGACGATTTACGCTGCATACGCTCAAGCTTGTCTTTGCTCTTGGCGTTCATCTGCGGCATCGCCACCGGGGCCAGGCCAACTTCGGCGCTGAGGATGTCGACTTCGTACTGGCTCATTTCGCGCCAGCGGCCCATCGGCAAATCGGAGTTCAGGAACACCGGACCGAAACGCACGCGCTTCAGGCGGCTGACCACCAGGCCCTGGGATTCCCACAGGCGACGCACTTCACGGTTGCGGCCTTCCATCACCACGCAGTGGTACCAGTGGTTGAAACCTTCGCCACCCGGGGCCTGCTTGATGTCGGTGAACTTGGCCGGGCCGTCTTCGAGGACAACACCGGCTTTCAAGCGCTCGATCATCTCGTCATCGACTTCGCCACGCACACGCACGGCGTATTCGCGGTCCATCTCGTAGGAGGGGTGCATCAGGCGGTTGGCCAGCTCACCGTCGGTGGTGAACATCAGCAAGCCCGTGGTGTTGATGTCGAGACGACCGATGTTGATCCAGCGGCCTTCCTTGGGCTTGGGCATCTTGTCGAACACGGTTGGACGGCCTTCAGGGTCGTCACGGGTGCAGATCTCGCCATCGGGCTTGTTGTACATGATGACGCGGCGCACCGATTCGGCGGCCTCTTCACGCTTGATGACCTTGCCATCAATGGTGATTGCATCGTGCAGGTCGACGCGCTGGCCGAGAGTAGCCTCGACGCCGTTGACCTTGATGCGCTTCTGGGTGATCCAGGCTTCGACGTCGCGGCGCGAGCCCACGCCGATACGCGCCAGCACCTTTTGCAGTTTTTCGCCTGCTGGGCCAATTTCCTGGCTGTCGTTCTGGTCTTTGTCGTTCATCTTAAGCACCTCCCGGTGGGTCGATTCAGGCGTGGCCTGAAGAGTGTTGAAAGCGGGGCTTTGGCCGAATAGGTCGGCAAAGGGTCGCGAATCATACGCGCATGCCGCGTGTTGCGCATCAGAGAGTAGTCGATAACACCCAAGTCATTTGCTTTTCCGCCGACCGGTGGCGCCCAGGGCCAGCAAGCGCAGCTCGGCTTCGGCCAGCACCGTGCGTTTGTCGACTTTGTCGAGTTTCTTCCAGGCGCGGATTTCGCGCTTGCTGCGGCCGCAGCCGACGCAGATGTCGTCGTTGAACTTGCAGATGCTGATGCAGGGATCTTTGGTAGAAGTCATGTTTGCCCCAGACAATGAAGATCAAAAATGCAGGAGATCAAATGTGGGAGGGGGCTTGCCCCCGATTGCGGTGTATCAGTGATGGTTGTGCTGACTGACACCCTGCTATCGGGGGCAAGCCCCCTCCCACATTGGATCACATCAGTCTTCGAGTTGGCGGCGTTCGTTTTCGATGGCCTCGGCCAGGGCTCGGGCTTCGTCTTCCTCATCGCTCAGCGGCGGCTGTTCAAGAGCGGCGACGGCGGCCAGCAGTTTTTCGCGGGCATCGGCGACGCCGAGGATGTCTTCTTCGACGTCGGGCGCGGGTTCAACGCTCACCTCGGTCTGCGACTCGTCGGCAGCATCGCGCAATAAGTCATCAAAGTCGGTCTTGATCCCTTGCTCCATGTCGTCCAGTTCCAGCAACAGCGTATGGAAACTGGTCTCGTCCTTCGGTTCTTCCGGCTCGGCGCTGGCGTCGGCCAGCTCCTGAAGGCCAGCCGGGACGGGCGCGTCGTCGAAATCCAGCACCGGCTCGGCTTCCATCTCGCGCAGCTCAGCCAGCGGCGGCAGGTCGTCGAGGTTTTTCAGGTTGAAGTGGTCGAGGAACACTTTGGTGGTGGCGAACATTGCCGGTTTGCCGGGCACGTCACGGTAGCCGACGATGCGGATCCACTCGCGTTCCAGCAAGGTCTTGACGATATGACTGTTGACCGCCACGCCGCGCACATCTTCGATCTCGCCCCGGGTGATCGGCTGGCGATAGGCGATCAGCGCCATGGTTTCCAGCATCGCCCGTGAATAACGCTGCGGACGTTCTTCCCACAAGCGTCCCACCCAAGGGGAAAACTTCTCGCGGATCTGCAGGCGATAGCCCGATGCCACCTCACGCAATTCAAAGGCGCGACCGTCACAGGACTTGCGCAGGATCTCCAGCGCCTTCTTGAACACAGGCGGTTCGGGACGTTCGGCCTCTTCAAAGAGTTCGAACAGGCGCTCCAGGGATTGCGGCTTGCCCGAGGCCAGGAGAAACGCTTCCAGCAAGGGCGCCAGTTCGCGGGGTTCAGTCAGATTCATCGATTCAGCTCGTTATTCGGCTCGCGCCCGCACATGGATAGCCGCAAACGGCTCGTTCTGGACCAACTCGACCAAGGACTCCTTGACCAGCTCCAGGATCGCCATGAAGGTCACCACCACGCCCAGGCGCCCTTCTTCTGCGGTGAACAGCTCGACAAACGGCACAAACCCGCCGCCCTTGAGGCGCTCCAGCACATCGCTCATGCGCTCGCGGGTGGACAGGGCTTCGCGGCTGACCTGGTGGCTTTCAAACATGTCGCCACGGCGCAGCACCTCGGCCATGGACATCAGCAATTCTTCCAGGCTGACGTCAGGCAACAGCTTGCGCGCGCGGGCTTCGGGCGCATCCAGCTTGGGCACCACCACATCGCGGCCTACGCGGCTCAAGCCGTCGATACCTTCGGCAGCCGCCTTGAAGCGCTCGTATTCCTGCAAGCGACGGATCAGTTCGGCGCGCGGGTCATCTTCTTCGGCCTCGACCGTCTCCGAGCGCGGCAGCAGCATGCGCGACTTGATCTCGGCGAGCATGGCGGCCATCACCAGGTATTCGGCGGCCAGCTCCAGGCGCACCGTCTGCATCAATTCGACATAGCCCATGTACTGCCGGGTGATTTCCGCCACGGGAATATCGAGGATGTTGATGTTCTGTTTGCGGATCAGGTACAGCAGCAAGTCCAGCGGGCCTTCGAAGGCCTCGAGAAAGACTTCCAGGGCGTCCGGGGGGATGTACAGGTCCAGCGGCATTTCCATGACTGCCTGGCCATAGACCATGGCAAATGGCAGCTCCTGCTGGGCGCCCGCCTGGGGATCGACGGTTTCCACGACCGACATTCAGGCCTCGACCATGAACGGCGTCGGGTCGCCGCAACCGACGCGGATCACTTCGGGTTCGCCGTCGGCCAGGTTGATCACGGTAGAGGCCTTGCCGCCGCCGAAGCCGCCGTCGATGATCAGGTCGACATGTTTTTCCAGCAACTGGCGCATTTCATAGGGATCTTCCAGCGGCTCGGTATCGCCGGGCATGATCAACGACACGCTCATCAGCGGCTCGCCCAGCTCGGCCAGCAGCGCCAGGGCAATCGGGTGTTCCGGCACCCGCAGGCCAATGGTGCGCTTCTTCGGGTGCAGCAGCAGGCGCGGCACTTCGCGAGTGGCGTTGAGAATGAAGGTGTAGGGCCCTGGCGTGTGCGCCTTGAGCAGGCGGAAGGTGCCCGTGTCGACCTTGGCGAACAGCCCCAACTGCGACAAGTCGCTGCAGATCAGCGCGAAGTTATGATTCTTGTCCAGCTCACGCAGGCGTCTGACCCGCTCGACCGCGCCCTTGTCGCCGATCTGGCAACCAATGGCGTAGGACGAATCAGTTGGATAGATCACCACGCCGCCGGCGCGAATGATCTCGACGGCCTGCTTGATCAGGCGCGCCTGGGGGTTTTCCGGGTGAATCTGGAAGAATTGACTCACGTGTTCTACCTGTTCAGACGGTGGCAATAATGGGGTCATGCTTGAATCGCCCCCACAACAGCGGCAGATCTTCCGGGACCTGGCGATACTCGCCGATCTCGGACCAGCCGCCCGGGCCATGGAAATCACTGCCGGCACTGACCAGCAGACCAAATTCTCGCGCCAGGATCGCCAGGCTGCCGACCTGCTCGGCGGGTTGATGCCCGTTGACCACTTCGATCGCGTGACCACCCGCCCCAATATAGTCGCCGATCAGCTTGCGGCGCTTGCTGCGGGTGAAATCGTAATGCCAGGGATGCGCCATGCTGACCCAGGCCCCGGCGGCCCGCAGGGTGCCGACGGTGTCTTCCAGGGTCGGCCAATGTTGCTTCACATCGCCCAGCTTGCCCGCGCCCAACCATTTACGGAAGGCTTCGGCGCGGTCCTTGACGAACCCTTCACGCACCATCCAGTCGGCAAAGTGCGGCCGGGCCGGTGCATTGCCGCTGTCACCCAGTTCCTGCTGGACCGCGCGGGCGCCGTCAAGGGCGCCGGGCATGCCTTTAAGGCTGAGCTTGCGGCTTATTTCTTCGGACCGCAGCCAGCGGCCATCGTGCAATTGGGCGATGGCGGCCACCAGGGCGGGGGCGTTCTGCTCGAAACCGTAGCCGAGCACATGAATGGTGGCGCCGCCCCAGGTGCAGGACAATTCCACGCCGTTGACCAATTGCATACCCAAGGCATGGGCCGCCGCGCGGGCCTCATCGAGGCCTTCGAGGGTGTCGTGGTCGGTCAGCGACAGGACTCGCACGCCTTTTTCAAACGCACGCGCAACCAGTACCGCGGGCGCCAGGGCGCCGTCGGAGGCCGTGCTGTGGCAGTGCAAATCAACATTCACGGGAGTGTGTAACCTCAAGTCAGCTGGCGCTATCGCAACCAAGGATGTTTGTTATTATGCCGCCACATCCAGCTTCTGGCTCTTACTGTGAAACAATTCATCGACTTCATCCCGCTGTTGCTGTTTTTCATCGTTACCAAGCTCGACCCCAGGGTCATCGAAATCGCCGGCCACGAACTGGCGTTCGGCGGCATCTACAGCGCCACCGCCGTGCTGATCATCAGCTCCATCGTGGTCTACGGCGCCATTTTCATCTCCCAGCGCAAACTGGAAAAAAGCCAGTGGCTGACCCTCGTCGCCTGCCTGGTGTTCGGCGGCCTGACCCTGGCCTTCCACAGCGAAACCTTCCTCAAATGGAAAGCCCCGGTAGTCAACTGGCTGTTCGCCCTGGTCTTCATCGGCAGCCACTTCATTGGTGATCGCCTGCTGATCAAGCGGATCATGGGCCACGCGCTGACCTTGCCGGAGCCGATCTGGGTACGCTTGAACGTGGCCTGGATCGTGTTTTTCCTCTTCTGCGGTGCCGCCAACCTGTTCGTGGCCTTTACCTTTCAAGATTACTGGGTCGACTTCAAGGTGTTCGGCAGCCTGGCCATGACCCTGCTGTTCCTGGTCGGCCAGGGTATCTACCTGTCGCGCCACCTGCATGACACTGCCACCACGCCGAAAACCGAGGACTGACATGCTCTACGCCATCATTGCCACCGATGTTGCCAACTCGCTGGAAAAACGCCTGAGCGTACGCCCGGCCCATGTCGAGCGCCTCAAGCAGCTGCAAGCCGAAGGCCGCATCGTACTGGCCGGCCCGCACCCGGCCGTCGACAGCAACGACCCGGGCGACGCGGGTTTCACCGGCAGCCTGATCGTCGCCGAGTTCGCGTCCCTGGCCGATGCCCAGGCGTGGGCCAAGGCTGATCCTTATGTGGCGGCGGGCGTCTACGCCGATGTCGTGATCAAGCCGTTCAAGCAAGTCCTGCCCTGAGTCCGGTTGCGCCGAACCTGAACGGTTCGGCGCAACCCGATGGCTCATTATTCCCGGTAACCTGCCGACAACATTCTGAATATTCGTGTGGAATCAGGAGTTCCGATGCGCTTACGTCAGTGGTGTCTGTTGACAGTGTTAATGATCGGGGCGACGGCCCAGGCTGAAGAGCTCTCCAATGGTGGCAGCTCCACGCCGCTGTCCTTGAGTGCCGGCAGCCAGATCACCGAATTGCAGCAACGCTTGAAAGAAAGCGAAGGGCTACGCGAAGCATTGAGCAAGCAGCTGCAAGGCGCGCAATCGAGCCAGGAAAGCGCGCAACTGAGTCGCTTGCGCCAGGAGAACCAACGCCTGGCCCAGCAACTCAAAGAGACACAGGGCGGCGCCTTGACCCGATGGCTGACCGAGCAGCAGCAATGGTTTGTCATCGGCGCGGCCGTCGCACTGATCGCCTTGCTGTGCGGTATCTTTGCCAGCGGTGGGCACCGTCGTCGTCGACAATGGCTAAATTGAGTGAGTCATGAGCGAGCTGTTACTGATAGATGATGACCAGGAGCTCTGTGAGCTGCTGACCAGTTGGCTGAGCCAGGAAGGTTTCCAGGTGCGCGCCTGCCATGACGGCTCCAGCGCCCGCAAGGCCTTGGCCGAAGCCGCTCCGGCGGCGGTGGTGCTCGACGTGATGCTGCCCGACGGCAGCGGCCTGGAGTTGCTCAAGCAATTGCGCAACGACCATCCGGAGTTGCCGGTGCTGATGCTCTCGGCCCGGGGCGAACCCCTGGACCGCATCCTCGGCCTGGAACTGGGCGCCGACGATTACCTGGCCAAGCCCTGCGATCCGCGCGAACTCACCGCGCGCCTGCGCGCCGTGCTGCGGCGCAGTCACCCGGCTGCCGTGTCGACCCAACTGGAACTGGGCGATCTGTGCTTCAGCCCGGTGCGCGGGGTGGTCAGCATCGACCAACAGGAATTTACCCTGACCGTCTCCGAAAGCCGCCTGCTCGAAGCGCTGCTGCGCCAACCCGGCGAACCCCTGGATAAACAGGAACTGGCGCAGATCGCCCTGGGCCGCAAGTTGACCCTGTACGACCGCAGCCTGGACATGCACGTGAGCAACCTGCGCAAGAAAATCGGCCCGCACCCGGACGGTCGGCCGCGGATCGTGGCGCTGCGCAGTCGCGGTTACTACTACGCGCCTTGAACGATCATAGACAGCCGCCTCACCCTTACCAAACCTTTACGCTCCCCTGACGGCGGCTGACCTTGCTCTGGGTAACCTACTCACATCCGGACTCACCGGAACAGAGACAGGAGAATCACCATGCGCAAGACCCTTATCGCTTTGATGTTCGCCGCTGCACTGCCTGCCGTCGCCATGGCCGCCCTGCCGGAAGGCCCAGGCCCAGGTCCGATGGGCGGCCCGGAAGGCCACATGATGGGTGGCCCGGGTCACGGTGAACACGGCCCGCGTGGTAAAGGCGGCCCGTTCAGCCAGCTGGATTTGAGCAAGGAACAACGCGAGCAGATTCGCAAGCTGATGGGTGACCAATGGCACGCTCGCAAAGACCTGACCCAGAAGTACCTGGACAAACTGCCGGCCGCTGACCAGAAAGCCATGCAGGACGAGATCGCCGCCGGCAAGCAGAAAACCCAGGCCGGCATCCGCGCCGTACTGAATCCGGACCAGCAGAAGAAGTTCGACGAGATCGTCAAGCAACAAGAGCAGCGCCGTGCCGAGTGGAAGGAATTCCAGGCCTGGAAAGCGCAACAGCCGCAAAAAGCGCAATAATGCCCCAGCGTTAATGCTCCCAGCCCAGTGGCCCCCCGCCGCTGGGCTTTTCCTGTTTGAGGGTTTCCTGTGCGGTCATTGTTCTGGCGCATCCTGGCGAGTTTCTGGCTGGCCATCGCCCTGGTTGCCGGGTTGTCGATCCTGCTCGGGCATATGCTGAACCAGGACGCCTGGATTCTCAGCCGCCATCCGGGCCTCAACAACCTGGCGCAGGAGTGGACGCAACTCTACGAAGCCCAGGGTGAAGAGGCGGCCCAGGCGTTGCTGCAGCAACGCAAACGCCAGTACCACATCGACGTGCAAGTGCTCAACGAAGGCGGCGAGCCGGTGGTACGCGGCACCTTCCCGCGCCGCGCAGCCGCCTTCGAAGCCCGGCAGAATGACAGCCAGGACGGCCATCTGCCCTGGCGGCGCCTGACCGCCGAATACACCAGCGAGAAAACCGGTGACACCTACCTGCTGATTTATCGCATTCCCCATCCGGAGCTGGACGCCTGGCACCGCAGCAGCCTGTTGTGGCCGTTCAGCGCCCTGGCCATTGCCCTGGTGGTGCTGACGCTGTTCAGCCTGTTGGTGACCCTGTCCATCACCCGCCCCTTAAGCCGACTGCGCGGCGCGGTGCATGACCTGGGCCAGGCCACGTACCAGCAGAACAGCCTGGCGCAACTGGCCAACCGCCGCGATGAATTCGGCGTGCTGGCCACCGACTTCAACCGCATGGGCGCCCGCCTGCAAAGCCTGATCGGCAGCCAGCGCCAACTGCTGCGCGACGTCTCCCACGAACTGCGCTCGCCCCTGGCCCGCTTGCGTATCGCTCTGGCCCTGGCCGAGCGCGCCAGCCCCGAAGAACGGGAAAAGCTCTGGCCGCGCCTGACCCGCGAATGCGACCGCCTGGAAGCCCTGATCAGTGAGATTCTGGTACTGGCCCGGGTGGACGCCGACAACGCCAGCGCCGAAGAGATCGACCTCAACCCGCTGCTCAAGACGCTGCAAAAGGACGCCCAACTCAGCGCGCCGGAGCAAGAGGTGCAACTGACGGCCGAGCCCGACCTGCGCCTCAAGGGCTGGCCGACCATGATCGAGCGCGCCGTGGATAACCTGCTGCGCAATGCCCAGCGCTTCAACCCGGCCGGCCAACCCATCGAGTTGCACGCGCAGCGGCACGGCGAGCGGATCCTGATCAGCGTGCGCGATCACGGCCCCGGCGTCGAAGCCGAGCACCTGACCCAACTGGGCGAGCCGTTCTACCGCGCACCCGGCCAGACCGCCCAAGGCCACGGCCTGGGCCTGGCGATTGCACGGCGCGCCGCCGAACGCCATGGCGGCCACCTGATCCTGGCCAATCACCCAGGCGGCGGCTTTATTGCCAGTATCGAACTGCCATTGGCCCCTGGGGTTGTCACACCGGCCGGATGATCTTCTATAGTGCCCCTTCTCTTATGGAGGGCCTTCGATGACTGACCTGCTGACACCCATCCAAGCCGCACTCGATCTACCGCACACCCCGCTGACCCTGAACGAGCCCGGCGCCCTGCCCTCGGCGTTCGCCGTGACTGACCTGGCCGCCGCCAGTATCGGCGTCGCCGGCCAGGCCGTTGCCGAGTTGATCCAGCAACTGAGCGGGCGCTTGCCCGGTATCAGCGTAGACCGCCGCCTCGCCTCGTTGTGGTTCTCCTCATCGATTCGCCCGCTGGGCTGGCAGGTGCCGCCGCTGTGGGACCCCATAGCCGGTGACTACGCCAGCGCCGACGGCTGGATTCGCCTGCACACCAATGCGCCCCATCACCGCGCCGCCGCTGAACGGGTGCTGGGCAAGGTGACCGACCGCACGCAAATGGCGCATCAGGTCGCCAAGTGGAGCGCCGCCGAACTGGAGCAGGCTGTTGTCGACGAAGGTGGGTGTGCGGCGCAAATGCGTAACTGGCAAGCCTGGCAAAGTCACCCGCAAGGCCTGGCGGTGAATGCCGAGCCACTGGTCCAGCGGCAGGCCTTCGCCAGCGCCGGCGACAAACCCTGGCTCGGCAGCGCAGCCCGCCCGCTGGCCGGTATCAAGGTGCTGGATTTGACCCGCGTCCTGGCCGGCCCCGTCGCCAGTCGTTTCCTCGCGGGCCTGGGCGCGAACGTATTGCGCATCGACTCGCCCACCTGGGACGAACCCGGCGTGGTGCCGGAAATGACCCTGGGCAAGCGCTGCGCGCGTCTTGACCTGAAAAGCGCTGAAGGGCGGCAGGTCTTCGAAACGTTGCTCGCAGATGCCGACATTCTATTCCATGGTTACCGTGCCGATGCGTTGGAACAATTGGGCTATGCGGGCGACGCACTGCAACGCATCGCGCCGGGCCTGATCGACGTCAGCCTCAATGCCTACGGCTGGAGCGGCCCGTGGCGCAACCGACGCGGCTTTGACAGCCTGGTGCAGATGAGCAGCGGGATTGCCGAGGCCGGGATGGTCTGGAAGCGGGCGGACAGGCCATCGCCCCTGCCGGTGCAGGCGCTGGACCACGCGACCGGGTATTTGATGGCGGCGAGCGCGATCCGGGCGTTGGGCGAACGCTTCAAATCCGGGCGGGGTGGCTCGGCGCGCTTGTCGCTGGCGCGTACGGCAAAGTTACTGGTGGACGCGGGGCAGGTGCCGGAGCAGCCGGCGTTGCGGGCCGAAGAAGCGGGTGATCAAGGCCTGGTGGTGGAGCAGACCGCCTGGGGCCAGGCGCATCGGCTGCTGGCGCCGCTGACGATCAGCGGCACGCCGTTGCAATGGGATCTGCCGGCTGGGGAATTGGGGTCGCACCGGCCTCAGTGGTGACCTCAAAACCGCTATCGGGGGCAAGCCCCCTCCCACTTTTGAATGTGTTCACAAATCAAATGTGGGAGGGGGCTTGCCCCCGATGAGGCCAGTGCAGTCACTATCAATCATGTCACAACGACAACACCCCACTGTACAGCCCATAGGCCGCCAACCCGGCACCCGCGACCACGCACGCGAAAATGCCTTTTTCCACCGGGGTAAACAACGCCTGGCCCTGCTCGCGCCTGGCCTGGGCGAACAGAATCACACCCGGGGCATACAACAGCGCCGACAGCAGCAGGTATTTCAGGCCGCCCGCATACAACAGCCACACCGCGTAAGCCAGGGCAATCAGGCCCACCAGCAAGTCCTTCATGCGCCGACGCTGGGCGCCTTCGTAGGTTTCCCCACGCCCGCTCAACAGCACCGCATAGGCCGCCGACCACAGGTACGGCACCAGAATCATCGACGATGCCAGGTAAATCAGGGTGGTGTAGGTACTGGCTGAAAACAGCGTGATGACCAGGAAAACCTGGATCATCACGTTGGTCAGCCACAGCGCGTTGACCGGCACCTGATTGGCATTTTCCTTCTTCAGGAACGCCGGCATGGTCTTGTCCCGGGCGGTGGCGTAGAGGATTTCGGCACACAGCAACGCCCACGAAAGCAGCGCCCCCAGCAACGAAACCGCCAGGCCGAGGCTGATCAATATCGCCCCCCAGGGCCCGACGATATGTTCCAGCACCCCGGCCAGGGAGGGGTTTTGCAATTGCGCCAGTTCCGGCTGGCTCATGATCCCCAGGGACAGCACATTCACCAGCACCAGCAGCGCCAGCACGCCGAGAAACCCGATCACGGTGGCCCGGCCCACGTCCGCGCGTTTCTCGGCCCGCGCCGAGTAGACGCTGGCGCCTTCAATGCCGATGAACACAAACACCGTGACCAGCATCATGTGCCGCACCTGGTCCGTCACACTGCCCATTTGCGGGTTGCCCAGGCCCCAGATATCGCGGCTGAAGATATCGGCCTTGAACGCCACCGCCGCAATCACGATAAACATCAGCAGCGGCACAATCTTCGCCACCGTGGTGATCTGGTTGATGAACGCCGCCTCCTTGATCCCGCGCAGCACCAGAAAATGCACCGCCCACAGCAACACCGACGCACAACCGATGGCCAAGGGCGTATTGCCTTGGCCGAACACCGGAAAAAAGTAGCCGAGGGTGCTGAACAGCAAGACGAAGTACCCGACATTGCCCATCCATGCGCTGATCCAGTAACCCCAGGCGGACGAGAACCCCATGTAGTCGCCAAACCCGGCCTTGGCGTAGGCATACACCCCGGAATCCAGCTCGGGCTTGCGGTTGGCCAGGGTCTGGAACACAAAGGCCAGGGTCAGCATGCCCACCGCCGTGATGGCCCAACCGATCAGCACCGCACCTACGCCCGCGCGTGCGGCCATGTTCTGCGGCAGGGAAAAGATCCCACCGCCGATCATCGAACCCACCACCAGGGCGATCAGGGCACTGAGCCGAAGTTTCTGTGCGGGCTGGGACATTGAAGTTCCTCGGAATAAATTTTTTCAGCTGACACTGGGGCGCACTATTAATTCACTTAATAAGCGCAGTGCTTAATAACATATAGACATGTAAACAAAGGAAGTTTAGGCCTATTTAGAATTTAAATAAGGCGGCATGACGCAATCGTCAAACATTAATTAAAAAGTTTGCACATTCTCGAATAAGAACTAGCGTCATACAGCCACGCCAAACCGAATGATTAATCAGGAGGGAGCAAGCGCTCTGCAAAGCGCTTCTTCGGGATTTTCATCGTCCCACGAACTTCCCTTCCAAGCCATTAATTTACAATGGAATGTGCCAATGAAGTGATCTGAGTCAGCTGTTTGATCGGCGCACGGAATTATTCTGTGATCTCTCTCTCCTGCATTGGAGTCATGCAATGTCTGATTCACCCGGAAAACTAAGGCTTGGTGCGCTGGTTGCACTGGTCGTAGGCTCAATGATCGGCGGCGGAATCTTCTCATTGCCGCAAAACATGGCCGCCAGTGCCGACGTGGGCGCGGTATTGATTGGCTGGGTGATTACCGCCATCGGCATGTTGACCCTCGCCTTCGTGTTCCAGACCCTCGCCAACCGCAAGCCGAACCTGGACGGCGGTGTCTACGCCTACGCCAAGGCCGGGTTCGGCGACTACATGGGGTTCTCGTCCGCCTGGGGTTATTGGATCAGTGCCTGGCTGGGCAACGTCGGTTACTTCGTGTTGCTGTTCAGCACCCTCGGTTACTTTTTCCCGATCTTTGGCGAAGGCAATACCCCGGCCGCCGTGATTGGCGCGTCAGTGTTGCTGTGGGCCGTGCATTTTCTGGTGCTGCGCGGGATCAAGGAAGCGGCGTTCATCAACCTGGTGACCACCGTCGCCAAAGTGGTGCCATTGGTGCTGTTCGTGTTGATCGCACTGTTCGCGTTCAAGCTGGACATCTTCACCGCTGACATCTGGGGCGTGAAAAACCCGGACCTGGGCAGTGTGATGAACCAGGTGCGCAACATGATGCTGGTCACCGTGTGGGTGTTCATCGGTATCGAGGGCGCCAGCATCTTCTCGTCCCGTGCGCAGAAACGCAGCGACGTGGGCAAGGCCACCGTGATCGGTTTTATCACCGTGCTGCTGTTCCTGATGCTGGTGAACGTGCTGTCCCTGGGGATCATGACCCAACCGGAACTGGCCAAGCTGCAGAACCCGTCGATGGCCGCCGTGCTGGAGCATGTGGTGGGCCACTGGGGCGCGGTGCTGATCAGCGTCGGCTTGATCATCTCGCTGCTGGGTGCATTGCTGTCGTGGGTGCTGCTGTGCGCGGAGATCATGTTCGCCGCCGCCAAGGACCACACCATGCCGGAGTTCCTGCGCAAGGAGAACGCCAACCACGTGCCGGTCAACGCCCTGTGGCTGACCAACGCGATGGTGCAACTGTTCCTGGTGATCACGCTGTTTTCCGCAAGCACCTACCTGTCGCTGATTTACCTTGCCACCTCGATGATCCTGGTGCCCTACCTGTGGTCGGCGGCCTACGCCCTGCTGCTGGCGGTACGCGGCGAAACCTATGAAAACGCCCTCAAAGAACGCAAGAAGGACCTGTTCATCGGCGCCATTGCCCTGATCTATGCGATCTGGCTGCTCTACGCCGGCGGCACCAAATACCTGCTGCTGTCCGCCCTGCTCTACGCCCCCGGCGCGATCCTGTTCGCCAAGGCCAAGCGTGAACTGGGCAAACCGATATTCACCAACGTCGAGAAGCTGATATTCGCCGCAGTGGTCATTGGCGCCCTGGTGGCGGCCTATGGGCTCTACGACGGCTTCCTGACTCTGTAACTGCATGTTCACTGGAGGATCTGTAATGACCACGGAAAAAGCTAAGTACGGCGTCCATTCCGAAGCCGGCAAACTGCGCAAAGTCATGGTGTGCTCCCCAGGCTTGGCCCACCAGCGGCTGACCCCCAACAACTGCGACGAACTGCTGTTCGATGACGTGCTCTGGGTGGCCCAGGCCAAGCGCGACCACTTCGACTTCGTCACCAAGATGCGCGAGCGGGACATTGATGTGCTGGAAATGCACAACCTGCTGACTGACATCGTCGCCATCCCCGAAGCCCTGGACTGGATCCTGCAGCGCAAGATCACCGCCAATACGGTGGGCGTCGGCCTCGCCGATGAAGTCAGCTCATGGCTGCGCAGCCTGGAGCCGCGCAAGATCACCGAGTTCCTGATCGGTGGCGTGTCGGCCGATGACCTGCCGAGCAGCTTCGGCGGCAGGACCATCGAGATGTTCCGCGAGTTTCTCGGCCATGCCAGTTTTATCCTGCCACCGCTGCCGAACACCCAGTTCACCCGCGATACCACCTGCTGGATTTACGGCGGCGTGACGCTCAACCCGATGTATTGGCCGGCGCGACGCCAGGAAACCCTGCTGACCAGCGCCATCTATAAATTCCACCCGGAGTTCACCAACGCCGACTTCCAGATCTGGTACGGCGATCCCGACCAGGAACACGGCGCTGCCACGCTCGAAGGCGGCGACGTGATGCCGATTGGCAACGGCGTGGTGTTGATCGGCATGGGCGAGCGCTCGTCGCACCAGGCCATCGGCCAACTGGCGCGCAACCTGTTCAAGAACAAGGCAGTCGAGAAGGTCATCGTGGCCGGCCTGCCCAAATCCCGCGCGGCGATGCACCTGGATACCGTGTTCAGCTTCTGCGACCGCGATCTGGTCACCGTCTTCCCCGAAGTGGTCAACCAGATCGTGCCCTTCACCCTGCGCCCTGACGAGAGCAAGCCCCACGGTATCGACATTCAACGCGAGACCACCCACTTTCTCGACACCGTCGCCGCAGCGCTCAACCTCAAGGCGCTGCGCGTGGTCGAGACCGGTGGCAACAGCTTCGCCGCCGAACGCGAGCAGTGGGACGACGGCAACAACGTGGTGGCCGTGGAACCGGGCGTGGTAATCGGCTACGACCGCAACACCTACACCAACACCTTGCTGCGCAAGGCCGGGGTGGAAGTCATCACCATCAGTGCCGGTGAACTCGGCCGAGGCCGTGGCGGCGGCCACTGCATGACCTGCCCGATCATCCGCGACCCTATCGACTATTAAGGAGACTTCATCATGGCTTTCAATATGCGCAACCGCAGCCTGCTGTCGCTGATGCACCACACCACCCGCGAGCTGAACTACCTGCTGGACCTGTCCCGCGACCTCAAGCGCGCCAAGTACACCGGCACTGAGCGTGCGCACCTCAAAGGCAAGAACATCGCGCTGATCTTTGAAAAAACCTCGACCCGCACCCGTTGCGCGTTCGAAGTGGCGGCTCATGACCAGGGCGCCCACGTCACCTACATCGACCCGGTGTCATCGCAGATCGGCCACAAAGAGAGCATGAAAGACACCGCCCGCGTACTGGGCCGCATGTTCGACGCCATCGAGTACCGTGGCTTTGCGCAGGAAATCGTCGAAGAGCTGGCCAAGTTCGCCGGCGTGCCGGTGTTCAACGGCCTCACCGCCGAATTCCACCCCACGCAAATGATCGCCGACACCCTGACCATGCGCGAACACAGCGACAAGCCGCTGCATGACATCAGCTACGCCTACCTTGGGGACGCGCGCTACAACATGGGCAACTCGTTGCTGATGATCGGCGCCAAGCTGGGCATGGACGTGCGCATCGGCGCGCCAAAAGCGCTGTGGCCCCATGACGATTTCATCAAACAGTGCCAGGCCTTCGCTGAAGAAAGCGGCGCCCGCATCACCATCACCGAAGATCCTGCCGAGGCGGTCAAGGGCGTGGACTTCATCCACACCGATATCTGGGTGTCCATGGGCGAACCGGTGGAAGCCTGGGACGAGCGTATCGAGCAACTGCTGCCGTACCAGGTCAACGCCAGAATGATGAAGGCCTCGGGCAACCCGCGGGTGAAGTTCATGCACTGCCTGCCGGCGTTCCACAACAGCGAAACCAAGGTCGGCAAGGACATCGCCGCGCGCTATCCGCACCTGGCCAATGGCGTGGAAGTGACCGAGGAAGTCTTCGAATCGCCGGCCAACATTGCCTTTGAGCAGGCGGAAAACCGCATGCATACCATCAAGGCGATCCTGGTGTCGGCGTTGGCGGATATCTGATTTCTACACAGCTTCTACGGTAGGAACAGGGTCAAAATGTGGGAGGGGGCTTGCCCCCGATGGCGGTGCCTCAGGGACAGATTTTTCGACTGACACACTGCTATCGGGGGCAAGCCCCCTCCCACATTCAGACCAGTGTTCACAACGATGGATTTCAGAAGGACATTTTCTATGCGCATCGTCGTAGCCCTGGGCGGCAACGCCCTCCTGCGCCGTGGTGAACCCATGACCGCGGACAACCAACGCGCCAATATCCGCATCGCCACCGAACAGATCGCCAAGATCCACGCTGGCAACGAGCTGGTGATCGCCCATGGCAACGGCCCGCAGGTCGGCCTGCTGTCGTTGCAGGCGGCGGCCTATACCAGCGTTTCGCCTTACCCGCTGGACGTGCTGGGCGCCGAAACCGAAGGCATGATCGGCTACATCATCGAACAGGAACTGGGCAACCTGCTGGACTTCGAAGTGCCCTTCGCCACCCTGCTTACCCAGGTCGAAGTGGACGCCAAGGACCCGGCCTTCCAGAACCCCACCAAGCCCATCGGCCCGGTGTACGCCAAGGCCGAAGCGGAGAAACTCGCCGCTGAAAAAGGCTGGGCCATTGCCCCGGATGGCGACAAATACCGCCGTGTCGTGGCCAGCCCACGCCCGAAACGCATCTTCGAAATCCGCCCGATCAAATGGCTGCTGGAAAAAAAGGCCATCGTGATCTGCGCCGGCGGCGGCGGCATCCCGACCATGTATGACGAAGACGGCAAGCTCAAAGGCATTGAAGCGGTGATCGACAAGGACCTGTGTTCCTCCCTGCTCGCTGCGCAACTGGACGCCGACCTGCTGGTGATCGCCACCGATGTCAACGCCGCATTCGTCGACTTCGGCAAGCCCACCCAGAAGGCCATCAGCCAAGCTCATCCAGACGCCATGGAACAACTGGGCTTCGCCGCCGGTTCCATGGGGCCCAAGGTGCAAGCGGCCTGCGAGTTCGCCCGCCAGACTGGCAAAACCGCGGTGATCGGTTCACTCTCGGACATCGAAGCCATCGTCCAGGGCCACGCCGGCACGCGCATCAGCACGGCGACACCTGGCATCACCTATCTGTGAAGTAGAGGAGATTCGCCTATGGCTACCTTTGAACCGGGACACTTGCACGTTGAACGCCATGCGCTCAACGAGCATGACTACAGCTACAACCTGCACATCGACTACGAAGTCAGCCAGGACCCCAAGGAAGGCAAGGGCATGCTGTTCAAGCTGCACGGTTCGGTGCAGGGCAAGGACCTCAAGGAAGAATTCTTCCTGCCCAAGGACCAGGCATTCGACTTTGCCCGGCATGCGATGAACATCGCGCAAAAATACGGCATGCCGAAGATGGCCGTGTTGAACGGCTCGATGCACAAGCAGTACGACTTGATGTTCGAGGATGTGCGGCATCAACTGGATGTGAAATCAGGCGATCCGGTCAAACCCGAACACCTGCAATAACCCCTTTCACTGACACACTACGGTGCACCATGTGGGAGGGGGCTTGCCCCCGATGGCGGTGGCTCAGTAACAGATTTTTGGCTGACACACTGCTATCGGGGGCAAGTCGAATCGTCGCACCGCCCCTCCCACATTTGATCTCCATCAGTTGTCAGATTTCACCTGCGCCCCGCGCCAAGGCATACTTGCCGCCTCTGCTCCCCAGAATTGCATTCGCCCCATGCGTATCCACGTCAGCTTCATCGACCGCGTCGGCATCACCCAGGAAGTCCTGGCCCTGCTCGGTGGGCGCAATCTCAACCTGGATGCGGTGGAGATGGTGCCGCCCAACGTCTATATCGACGCACCGACCTTGAGTGCCGAGGTGCTCGAGGAACTGCGCGATGCGCTGTTCAGCGTGCACGGCGTGCAGGCGGTGACGGTGGTCGACATCCTCCCCGGCCAGCGCCGCCACCTGCAACTCGACGCGCTGCTGGCGGCCATGACCGACCCGGTGCTGGCCCTGGACAGCGCGGGCACGATCCTGTTGGCCAACCCGGCGTTGATCGCCCTCTACGGGCGCGAACCGGCCGGCGAAAGCATCGCCGCGCTGTTCAATGACCCAGGGCTGCTGGACACCTTGCTGGAACATGGCTTTCGCCTGCCGTTGCGCGAGATCAGCGTCAACGGCCAGACCCTGTTGCTGGACGCCACGCCGATCACTGATGCCGGCGCCCTGCTCACCCTCTACCCGCCCAACCGCATCGGCGAGCAACTGTCGGCGCTGCACCACGACCATGCCGAAGGTTTCGACGCGCTGTTGGGCGAATCCCCGGTGATCCGCACCTTGAAGGCGCGGGCGCAACGCGTGGCCGCGCTGGACGCCCCGCTGCTGATCCAGGGCGAAACCGGCACCGGCAAAGAATTGGTGGCGCGCGCCTGCCATGCGACCAGCGCACGCCATAGCGCGCCGTTCCTGGCATTGAACTGCGCCGCGCTGCCGGAGAATCTCGCCGAGAGCGAACTGTTCGGTTATGCCCCGGGTGCCTTTACCGGTGCGCAACGCGGGGGCAAACCGGGGCTGATGGAGCTGGCCAACCAGGGCACGGTGTTCCTCGATGAGATCGGCGAAATGTCGCCGTACCTGCAGGCCAAGTTGCTGCGCTTTCTCAACGACGGCAGCTTTCGCCGGGTGGGCGGGGACCGCGAAGTGAAGGTCAATGTGCGCATCCTCAGCGCCACCCACCGCGACCTGGAAAAGATGGTCAGCGAAGGCACCTTCCGCGAAGACCTGTTCTACCGCCTCAATGTGCTTAACGTTGAAGTACCCCCGTTGCGTGCACGCGGCCAGGACATCCTGTTGTTGGCGCGCTACTTCATGCAGCAGGCCTGTGCGCAGATCCAGCGCCCCGTCTGCCGCCTGGCGCCCGGCACCTACCCGGCGCTGCTGGGCAACCGTTGGCCGGGCAACGTGCGCCAGTTGCAAAACGTGATCTTCCGCGCCGCCGCCATCTGTGAAAGCAGCCTGGTGGACATCGGCGACCTCGACATCGCCGGCACGTCCGTCGCCCGCCAGAGCGACGGCGAAATCGACAGCCTGGAACAGGCGGTGGAAGACTTCGAGCGCGACCTGCTGGAGAAGCTCTACACCAGCTACCCCTCGACTCGCCAACTGGCCAGCCGGCTGCAGACCTCCCACACCGCGATTGCCCATCGTCTGCGCAAGTACGGCATTCCCAACAAGCCCTGACACCAAAAGTCAGCAGATTTAAAATGTGGAATACAAACCCATGTGGGAGGGGGCTTGCCCCCGATTGCGGTGTGTCAGCCAACTTATCTTTCACTGACCCACCGCTATCGGGGGCAAGCCCCCTCCCACATTTGAAATGCATTCCAGGTTTTGGTCTGAGAACGACGTCCGCCGTCCTGAAATCGCTACAGCGTAACGATATCGCTACAACCCTGCTTTTTGCGCGCCATGCAAGGCTTTGATCCACATAGTCTTTTTTTCTCACGTCCAACTGTAGCGAAATCGCTACAGCGAAAACCCGCCGTGTTCTCTGCTTCTTCAGCAACTTATTGTTTTATAACACTTTAATAACCTTGGCCGCGATATTGCTAAGCAACTCCCCATTATTCCAATCCCGTCCACCAGACGAATCTGGCCCTGAGGAGTTTCCATGAGCGAGTTGCGTTTCACTGAAGATCACGAATGGCTGCGCGCCGAAGCCGATGGCAGCGTCACCGTGGGCATTACCGCTTTTGCGCAGAACGCGCTGGGTGATGTGGTTTTCGTGCAACTGCCTGAGCTGCAGGCCTACGACAAGGGCGCCGAAGCGTCCACCGTGGAATCGGTCAAGGCCGCCAGCGGTGTGTACATGCCTCTGGACGGTGAAGTCCTCGAAGTGAATGACAAACTCGATGGCAGCCCCGAACTGGTCAACGAAGACCCGATGGGCGAAGGCTGGTTCTTCCGCTTTAAACCAGCCGACGCCGATGCAGTGGCTAAGCTGTTGGATCAGGATGCGTACGACCGCCTGATCAAAGCCAACGCTGAAGCCTGAGGAGCGCGCCATGACCGTTAATCTGACCACCGCCAACGAATTCATCGCCCGCCACATCGGCCCGAGCCAGGAAGACGAGCAACAGATGCTCGCCAGCCTGGGCTTTGACTCACTCGAAGCCCTGAGCGCCAGCGTGATCCCGGAAAGCATCAAGGGCACCAGCGTGCTCGGCCTGGAAGACGGCTTGAGCGAAGCCGAGGCCCTGGCCAGAATCAAGGCCATCGCCAGCCACAACCAACTGTTCAAGACCTACATCGGCCAGGGCTACTACAACTGCCATACGCCGTCGCCAATCCTGCGCAACCTGCTGGAAAACCCCGCCTGGTACACCGCCTACACCCCGTACCAGCCAGAGATTTCCCAGGGCCGCCTGGAAGCGCTGCTGAATTTCCAGACCCTGATCAGCGACCTCACCGGCCTGCCGATCGCCAACGCCTCCCTGCTCGACGAAGCCACCGCCGCCGCCGAAGCCATGACGTTCTGCAAGCGCCTGAGCAAGAACAAGGGCAGCAACGCCTTCTTCGCTTCGATCCACAGCCACCCGCAAACCCTCGACGTACTGCGTACCCGTGCCGAGCCCCTGGGTATCGAGGTGGTCGTGGGCGATGAGGGCGAACTGACCGACGCCAGCCCGTTCTTCGGCGCCCTGCTGCAATACCCGGCCAGCAACGGTGACGTGTTTGACTACCGTGAACTGACCGAGCGTTTCCACGCAGCCAACGCGCTGGTCGCTGTTGCCGCCGACCTGCTCGCCCTGACCTTGCTGACGCCGCCAGGCGAGTTCGGCGCCGACGTGGCCATCGGCAGCGCGCAACGCTTCGGCGTGCCGCTGGGCTTTGGTGGCCCACACGCGGCGTACTTCTCTACCAAGGATGCGTTCAAGCGCGACATGCCGGGCCGTCTGGTCGGTGTCTCGGTGGACCGTTTCGGCAAGCCGGCCCTGCGCCTGGCCATGCAGACCCGCGAGCAACATATCCGCCGCGAGAAAGCCACCAGCAACATCTGCACCGCGCAAGTGCTGCTGGCCAACATCGCCAGCATGTACGCTGTGTACCACGGCCCTGAAGGCCTGACCCGGATCGCCCAGCGTATTCATCAGCTGACCGCGATCCTGGCCAAGGGCCTGAGCGCCCTGGGCGTGACGGTCGAGCAGGAACACTTCTTCGACACCATCACCCTCCACACCGGTACCAACACCGCCGCCCTGCACGATAAGGCGCACGACCAGCGCATCAACCTGCGCGCAGTGGACGCCGAGCGTGTCGGCCTGTCGGTCGACGAAACCACCACACAGGCCGATATCGAAGCCTTGTGGGCGATCTTCGCCGAGGGCAAGGCCCTGCCCGCCTTCGCCGCCACCGAAAGCACCTTGCCGAGCGCCCTGCTGCGCCAGTCGCCGATCCTCAGCCACCCGGTGTTCAACCGTTATCACTCGGAAACCGAGCTGATGCGCTACCTGCGCAAGCTGGCCGACAAGGACCTGGCCCTGGACCGCACCATGATCCCGCTGGGTTCGTGCACCATGAAACTCAACGCCGCCAGCGAAATGATCCCGGTGACCTGGGCCGAATTCGGTGCCCTGCATCCGTTCGCCCCGGCGGCGCAAAGCGCCGGCTACCAGCAACTGACCAGCGAACTGGAGGCCATGCTCTGCGCGGCCACCGGTTACGACGCCATCTCCCTGCAACCGAACGCCGGTTCCCAGGGTGAATACGCCGGCCTGCTGGCCATCCGCGCCTATCACCAGAGCCGTGGCGAAGCGCGTCGCGACATCTGCCTGATCCCATCGTCGGCCCACGGCACCAACCCGGCGACCGCCAACATGGCCGGCATGCGCGTGGTGGTCACCGCCTGCGACGCACGGGGCAACGTGGATATCGAGGACCTGCGCGCCAAGGCCATCGAGCACCGCGAGCACCTCGCCGCGCTGATGATCACCTACCCGTCCACCCACGGCGTGTTCGAGGAAGGTATCCGCGACATCTGCGCGATCATCCATGACAACGGCGGCCAGGTGTACATCGACGGCGCCAACATGAACGCGATGGTGGGCCTGTGCGCACCGGGCAAGTTCGGCGGCGACGTGTCCCACCTGAACCTGCACAAAACCTTCTGCATTCCCCACGGCGGTGGCGGCCCGGGCGTCGGCCCGATTGGCGTCAAGTCGCACCTCACGCCCTTCCTGCCCGGTCACGCGGCCATGGCGCGCAAGGAAGGCGCGGTGTGCGCCGCGCCGTTCGGCAGCGCGAGCATTTTGCCGATCACCTGGATGTACATCAGCATGATGGGCGGCGCGGGCCTCAAGCGCGCTTCGCAGTTGGCGATCCTGAATGCCAACTACATTTCCCGTCGCCTGGAAGAGCACTACCCGGTGCTCTACACCGGCAGCAACGGCCTGGTGGCGCATGAGTGCATCCTGGACCTGCGCCCGCTCAAGGACAGCAGCGGCATCAGCGTGGACGACGTGGCCAAGCGCCTGATCGATTTTGGCTTCCATGCGCCGACCATGTCGTTCCCGGTGGCGGGCACCTTGATGATCGAGCCGACCGAAAGTGAGTCCAGGGAAGAACTGGACCGTTTCTGCGATGCCATGATCGCCATCCGCGAAGAGATTCGCGCGGTGGAAAACGGCACCCTGGACAAGGACGACAACCCGCTCAAGAACGCCCCGCATACCGCGGCGGAACTGGTGGGCGAATGGAGCCACCCCTACAGTCGCGAACAGGCTGTGTATCCGGTTGCTTCGCTGATCGAAAGCAAGTACTGGCCGCCGGTGGGTCGGGTCGACAACGTGTTTGGTGATCGCAACCTGGTGTGTGCGTGCCCGTCGATCGAGAGCTACGCATAACCCGTCTGGCTGGACGCGGTCAAAAATGTGGGAGGGGGCTTGCCCCCGATAGCGGTGTGTCAGCCACCCTATCTATCAACTGACACTCCGTCATCGGGGGCAAGCCCCCTCCCACATTTTGACCACCTCAATAATAAGAAACCGGGGAACAACTCATGTCGTTAAGCGTGTTCGACCTGTTCAAGATTCTCATCGGCCCCTCCAGTTCCCACACCGTCGGCCCGATGCGCGCCGACATGAAAAGCAAATACAAGGAAACCGTCCGTGGCGGTTTGGCGGTCAACATTATCGAGTGCTGACGCCTACAAGCGCGCCGGCACGTTTTTCAGGAGCTGAACATGTCCACCGAAACCCTGTTGAATACCCCTTTGCACGCCCTGCACCTCGAGCTGGGCGCACGCATGGTGCCCTTCGCCGGCTACGACATGCCGGTGCAATACCCGCTGGGCGTAATGAAGGAACACCTGCACACCCGTGAACAGGCCGGGCTGTTCGATGTGTCGCACATGGGCCAGATCCGCCTGACCGGCGCCCATGCCGCCAAGGCCCTGGAAACCCTGGTACCGGTGGACATCATCGACCTGCCGGTGGGCATGCAGCGCTACGCGATGTTCACCAACGAGCAGGGCGGCATTCTCGACGACCTGATGGTGGCCAACCTGGGCAACGACGAGCTGTTCCTGGTGGTCAATGCTGCGTGCAAGGACCAGGACCTGGCGCACCTGCGTCGACACATCGGCGACCAGTGCAGCATCGAGCCACTGTTCGAAGAACGCGCCCTGCTGGCCCTGCAAGGCCCGGCCGCGGTGAAGGTGCTGGCGCGCCTGGCACCGCAAGTCACCCAGATGACCTTCATGCAATTTGCCACCCTGCGCCTGCTGGGCGTGGACTGCTACGTCAGCCGCTCCGGCTATACCGGGGAAGACGGCTTTGAAATCTCCGTGCCGGCTGAACATGCCGAAAGCCTGGCCCGCAGCCTGCTGGCCGAGGCCGAAGTGCAGGCGATCGGCCTGGGCGCTCGCGACTCCCTGCGCCTGGAAGCCGGCCTGTGCCTGTACGGTCATGACATGGACACCGGCACCACCCCGATCGAAGCCAGCCTGCTATGGGCGATCTCCAAGGCGCGCCGTGCCGATGGCGCGCGTGCCGGCGGCTTCCCCGGCGCAGACCGGATCTTCATCCAGCAACAAACCGGCGTGAGCCGCAAACGCGTCGGCTTGCTGCCCCAGGAACGTACGCCGGTGCGTGAAGGTGCAGAGATTGTCGACGAGCACGGCACCGTGATCGGTAGCGTGTGCAGTGGAGGGTTTGGTCCAACCTTGGGCGCCCCGTTAGCCATGGGTTACCTGGACAGTGCATTTGTGGCATTGGATACCGAGGTTTCTGCGCTGGTGCGTGGGAAAAAGGTGCCGTTACGTGTAAGTAAAATGCCATTTGTGCCGCAACGTTACTATCGTGGCTGACTGACTGTTTCCATAAGTAACGCGATTGCGTTGCGTGCACTAAACTGTAACGCGATCGCTATATAACAGTGCACAAGCGATAGTCTTTATATGGGATTCCTCCTATAACAAGTGAGTCTATCTATCGAATAAGCCAGCGCCATTTTATTCAAAAAACTGTCATCAGCCCGAGCAAACTCTGGCTTTCCGGCAGGGCTTGTTTTTTTACTATTAGTTGGCGTAGAGTTTCCCCACTGTGTTTGCATGGGTCGCTTGGAACCTGGACCTGGGCAGTAGCTGAAGTAGTAACGCTACAACCCGTTCGACGTCTCTTACTTTCCTGCAACCCAGCCCAGTACTCTTTCATGTGAAAGGGGCTGTCATTAATTTTTAGCGTCAAAGGAAAGAAGAAAATGGCTGAACGTCAGAGCGGTACCGTCAAGTGGTTTAACGACGAGAAAGGGTTTGGTTTCATCACTCCAGAAAGCGGCCCGGATCTGTTCGTGCATTTCCGCGCTATCCAGGGCAACGGCTTCAAGAGCCTGAAAGAAGGCCAAAAAGTGTCATTCGTTGCCGTGCAAGGCCAGAAAGGCATGCAGGCTGACGAAGTCCAGGCAGAGAACACCTGATCCTTCCTGCGACAAAAAGCCCCTGATATGACATCAGGGGCTTTTTTATGGGCGTCATTGCGTAAACTGCAGGTTTTCAGCAGAGAGCCCTGCCATGTCCAAACCCCTGTTGCGCCCCCAGGGCGAGTTCCCCGCCGTTGGCCTGGGCCGCCGCCTGGCAGCGATGTTCTATGATTTGCTGTTGTGCACTGCGCTGCTGATCGTCACCGCCTTTATCTACAAGCTGGTGTGGATCGCCTTCGTGGGTGAGGCGAAGATGCGCACACTTACCGAATCCGGCGCACTGGATGGCGATCCGTTACTGTCAACGATTCTGCTGTTTGTACTGTTCGGTTTTTTCGCCAAGTTCTGGACCCATTCCGGGCAGACCCTGGGCATGCAGGTGTGGAGCGTACGCGTGCAGAACGCCGACGGCACGCGTATCAGCCTGTGGCAGGCGCTGTTGCGTTTCGTGGTGTCGATTGCGTCGTGGTTGTGCGTGGGGCTGGGGTTTATCTGGTCGCTGTTCGACAAGCAAAAGCGTAGCTGGCATGACATCTATTCGGACACGCAACTGGTGCGGATCCCCAAGCAAAAGAAGTAATTACCAGCCAAGTGAAGATCAAAATGTGGGAGGGGGCTTGCCCCCGATGGCTGTGTGACAGTCACCCAATATCTTGACTGATCCACCGCTATCGGGGGCAAGCCCCCTCCCACATTTTTTACCCAGTTGGCCTCAGGTCAGGCGTTGCCGGCGAGTTTGAGTCGCGCAGCCTGGGTGAAATCCAACATACGCTTGAGCGGCCGCACCGCCTGCGGAATCACCGACGGCTCGACGAATATCTCGTTACTGCCCTCGCGCAGGCACTGCAACGTACGCTCCAGCGTATTCATCGCCATCCACGGACAGTGCGCGCAACTGCGGCACGCGGCGCCGTTGCCGGCGGTGGGCGCTTCGATGAAGACCTTGTCCGGGCACAGCTGCTGCATCTTGTAGAAGATGCCGCGATCGGTGGCGACGATGAACGTTTTGTTCGGCAAACGCTGCGCCGCCGCAATCAACTGGCTGGTGGAACCGACAGCGTCCGCCAGTTCGATCACCGAGGTCGGCGATTCCGGGTGTACCAGGATCGCGGCATCCGGGTACAGCGCCTTCATGTCTTCGAGCTGCTTGGACTTGAACTCTTCGTGGACGATGCACGCACCGTCCCACAGCAGCATATCGGCCCCGGTCTGACGCTGGATATAGGTGCCCAGGTGTTTGTCCGGGCCCCAGATAATCGTCTCGCCGTTGTCCATCAGGCTTTCGACGATTTCCAGTGCGCAACTGGACGTCACCACCCAGTCGGCACGGGCTTTGACCGCCGCCGAGGTGTTCGCGTAGACCACCACCGTGCGCTCGGGGTGCTGGTCACAGAACGCGGAAAATTCATCCACCGGGCAACCCAGGTCCAGGGAGCAGGTGGCTTCCAGGGTCGGCATCAGGATACGTTTTTCAGGGGTCAGGATTTTCGCGGTTTCGCCCATGAACCGCACACCCGCCACCAGCACGGTCCTGGCTGGGTGGGCAGCGCCGAAGCGCGCCATTTCCAGGGAGTCGGAAACACAGCCGCCGGTCTCTTCGGCCAGGGCCTGAATCACCGGGTCGCAATAGAAGTGGGCGACCAGCACCGCGTCCTGGGCTTTAAGCTCGGCGGCGATGGCGGCCCGCAGGCTCGCCTCTTCATCGGCGCTGAGGGCCTTGGGCTGCTTGGCGTCTAAGTGGGCTTGAACCAGTAGGCGTTCGGAAATGTGGGTCATGTTCGCAAGACCTGCAGGCGCAGTAGCGCGAAAGTCGAGTGTACCACCGGCTCTGGAGCCCTTCGGGCGCCGCCGGACGAAGTGTGTATTCATCAAGCACGGGTAAAGCTGAAGCTGCGCAAGGCTACAGAATATCGAATGGATTCAAAAGGCTAATCTGCCAAGTGAAGGCGCGTCGGGCGGACTCAAGCACAGGTGAGCCGACAGAGCTGCGCCTCGCAGTTTCACTCGTGCGCGCAACTCGTTGATAGTATCTTCGCCATGACGTTTCAAAATATTTGGAGCCTGCACCACTGTCAGTTCGAATCTGCATCGTTGAGACGCTGTTGGAAAAGCGGGGCTGACCGGACAAGGAGGTCTCATGGACACCTGGAAAAACGATATGTGGAGCATTTTCGAGCTCAACATGTGCGAACACAGCATCTTCAAAAAAATAACCGCCGCAGCGCAGCAACTCGGCTTTGATTACTGTGCTTATGGCCTGCAACTGCCCCTGCCACTGACAGCGCCCAAGGTAGTCATTCTCGACAACTACCCAGATGCCTGGAGGGACCGTTACAGCGCGGCCCAGTATGTGAAACATGACCCCGCTGTCCTGCACGGGCGCCGCACGCAAGCCCCACTGATTTGGAGCGCGTCGAGTTTTTGTCACGCTCCTGAGCTATGGGAGGAGGC
Organism: Pseudomonas orientalis; assembly: GCF_001439815.1. Classification (GTDB taxonomy): domain Bacteria; phylum Pseudomonadota; class Gammaproteobacteria; order Pseudomonadales; family Pseudomonadaceae; genus Aquipseudomonas; species Aquipseudomonas orientalis. The sequence continues at coordinate 143,535 of NZ_JYLM01000005.1, forward strand.
AAATGCTTACGGCATCAATGTCGGCTGGTCGCAGTCGCACATCGACTTGGTCGGTGCCAGCGGTATGCTCAGCGTATCCAGATCCGCACAAAAATTGAGTCCTTCAGAACGGGCGGACATTGAAAGCAAACTTATCTGGCTGGTGTCCATTGCCCATTCATCATTGTCCAGAGCTATCACTCATCGGCATCGAAAAGAACAAGATCCCTGCCTGACCCCTCGTGAAATGGAAGTTCTAAAGTGGACAGCCGATGGGAAATCGGCGAGTGAAATTTCCGAGATTCTTGTCGTCACTAAACACACCATAGACTTTCACATTAAAAATGCCGTGCACAAACTAAAAGCCTGCAATAAAACCGCTGCGGTTGTCCGTGCCGCCATGCTGGGCCTACTCACATGACGCTCGTTACCCTATTGCACTAAGGCAGACCACTACGATTTATAGGAGGTGGCCTATAACTATTTTTTATATCTAATTGCTTGGCGGCCGATTGTGAGCTTAAAGCGCACCTCATTGCCGATAGGCCTGCACATCACGCACCCACGCATTAGCTGTTCTTTCTATTTCGAGTCCCCCTACCTATGGTCACTATCGCTCTACCGGACGGCAGTCGCAGAGATTTTCCAGAAGCATTGACTGTGCAACAACTGGCCCAATCCATCGGCGCAGGCCTTGCTGCCGCGACTATTGGCGGCAAGGTCGACGGCACGCTGGTCGATGCCAGCTACCTTCTGGACACAGACGCCACCGTAGAGATTGTCACGACCAAAAGTCCGCAAGCGCTGGAGCTGATACGCCATTCGACGGCTCACTTGATGGCACAGGCGGTTCAACGCCTGTACCCCGGCACACAAGTAACGATAGGCCCGGTTATTGACAATGGCTTCTATTACGACTTCGTGGCACCTCGTCCCTTCACAATGGACGATCTGCCGCTCATCGAAGCCGAAATGACCAGGATCGTCAAAGAACAACTACCGGTTACCCGTACGCAATTACCACGGGATGAAGCACTGGCGTTTTTTGAACAACTGGGCGAAAGCTACAAGACCCAAATCATCGACTCCATACCCGCCGGAGAAATCCTCTCGCTTTATACCCAGGGCGAGTTCACCGACCTGTGCCGTGGGCCACATGTCCCCAACACAGCAAAGCTTGGCGCTTTCAAACTGATGAAAGTGGCTGGCGCTTACTGGCGCGGCGACTCCAACAACATCATGCTCAGCCGTATCTACGGCACTGCCTGGGGCAACGAAAAAGAGCTCAAGGCCTACTTGAACCAACTTCAAGAAGCTGAAAAGCGTGATCACCGCAAACTGGCCAAACAGTTCGACTTGTTTCACCAACAAGAAGAAGCGCCAGGCATGGTCTTTTGGCACCCCAAGGGCTGGTCGTTGTGGCAGACGGTCGAACAGTACATGCGCCGGGTTTACCGCGATGGCGGCTACCGTGAAGTCAAGTCGCCGCAAGTGCTCGACAGTACCTTGTGGAAGAAATCAGGACACTGGGACAACTACAAAGAAAACATGTTTGTCACTGAGTCCGAAAACCGCCAGTACGCACTCAAGCCGATGAACTGCCCCGGCCACATCCAAATCTTCAAGCATGGCCTGCGCAGCCACCGTGAACTGCCGATCCGTTACGGCGAGTTCGGCGGCTGCCACCGCAACGAGCCTTCGGGCGCTTTGCACGGCATCATGCGGGTACGCGCATTCACTCAGGATGACGGGCACATTTTCTGCACTGAAGAGCAAATCGCGGCCGAGATCAAGGCGTTCCACTACCAGGCAGTCAAGGTGTATGCCGACTTCGGCTTCACTGACATTGCGGTCAAAATCGCACTGCGCCCTGAGCCAGGCAAGCGCCTGGGCAGCGACGAAGTGTGGGACAAGGCCGAAAACCTGTTACGTGAGGCCCTGTCCGAGTGTGATGTGGAGTGGGAAGAGCTGCCGGGCGAAGGCGCGTTCTACAGCCCCAAGATCGAATATCACCTGCGCGATGCCATCGGCCGTGAATGGCAGGTAGGCACGATGCAGGTCGACTATCACATGCCGGATCGTCTGGGCGCCGAATACGTCGACGAGCATTCGCAACGACGCAAGCCGGTCATGCTGCACCGCGCAATCGTGGGTTCTCTGGAGCGGTTTCTTGGCATTCTCATCGAACACCATGCCGGTCAGTTCCCGCTCTGGCTTGCGCCGGTGCAGGCCATCGTCGTGACGGTCACCGATGCACAGAACGATTATGCCGACCAGACACGCAATGACCTGGTCCAACTGGGGTTCAGGGTGGAAGCTGATCTGCGCAATGAGAAAATCGGCTACAAGATTCGCGAAAGCACTATTCAACGCGTGCCTTACTTGCTCGTGGTCGGTGAGCGAGAGAAAGAAAACGGTACCGTCACCGTTCGCTCGCGCGCAGGCGAAGACTTGGGAAGCATGACGATGGAGGCGCTGCACGCCTTCCTGTTGAACGAGCAATCAGCGGGAGGCTGATTATAGGCTCGTACAAAAAAAGGCCATTCATGCGAATGGCCTTTTGCATTTTACAATCCCGGCGGTGCCGGGGCGTTGGGCGCCCCGTCACCTGTTGTTCATCAGTTGAACAGCGCCTGCACGTTCTTCATCGCATCATCGGCAAACCCTTGCAGGAACGCCTCGAACGCCGGCACGTCCTCCGGGCCGCCGGTGTAAGGCTGACCAATGATGGTCCAGGTCGCCTGGCTTTGATTCGCACCTTGCGGCTCCACTTGCATAACGGCCCACAGGTTGCCGATATTCAGCGAGGTGTAAATCAGCGACCAGGTCATGGTCATGCCTTCGTCGTCATGGCTGTTAAGTTGCTCGATCACCACATTGCCGTCCTTGAACAGCTTCTTGCGTACCGAGCGCACACCCTCTCCGGTCATTTCGATGTGGGACAACGCCGGGATGAATTTGGCGAAGCCGGAAAAGTCTCCGACGATATTCCATACGCTGCGCGCATCGGCGTTGACGGTAACGCTGGCGACCACCGGGTTGCCCACGGGATTGCGCACCAGGGTATCGGGTTCCAGATGTAGCATGAACAGCTCCTTTTTTTAGCTTGGATGAGAGCGATATCGCCGATGCCTGCCTCAACATCCTTGGGGAGACGCCGACAGACAACGAATAACGCATTGTCACCGTCGATCGTCGACAGGTGCCGCCACCATTGTGTCACCTGCTCCCACTGGAAATCGTGACCAGTGGTGCGAAACACCACCAGGTGATGCGCTCTGTCATCCGGTTGGAAGGGTTGTAGCCGTTGCGAATATTGCGAGCTGCGTGCATTCAATGCTTCGCTTGTTGACGTAACGCCAATGCCGCCACACCACACAGGATCAAGGCGACACAGGACACGTAGAACGCATCGCTATAGGCCATCAAGTAGGCTTCGCGACGCACCGTGTGGACCAGGCCTTCAAGGACTTGCTGTTGGGCGGGCATCAGCTCGTTGAAAATGAATGCTTCACTGTCTGCCATACCGGCGCGCAGGCGCTCCTGCAATGACGGGGAAAACAGGGTGATCGACTCGCCGACGCGCTCGGAATGAAAGCGCTCGCGCATCGCGACGATCTGCGTCAAGCCGGCAGTGCCCACGGCGCCACCCAGGTTGCGCAGCATGGAGAACAGGGCAGAGGCCGAACCGGCTTCATCCTTGGCCAACCCGGACACCGCCAACACCGACAGCGCCACCATGATCAATGGCTGCCCGATGCCCCGTACCACGGTGGACGGGATGATCACGTTGGCGGCGCTGTCCACGTCCAGATGCGCTCCGAGATAGCATCCCAGGGCCATGATGAAAAACCCGCTGGCAACCATCAGCTTCGGGTTGAGCCACTTCATCAGGCGCGGCATGAACGGTGCCAGCACCAGTTGCACCACGCCGTAGGCAATCAGGCTGATCCCGATTTCGCGGGCGTTGTAGCCCTGCAACTGGGACAGGTAATTGGGTACCAGGAAGACCAGGCCGAACGTGGCCCCGCCAAAAATGAACATCGCCGCGCTCGCCACGCCGAAGTTGTAGCTTTTGAGCAAGCGCAGGTTGATGAAGGAGCGGCTGCCGTACAGCTGTGACAGCACGAAATACACCAGGGCGACGCCGGCGATCAACGACATCCACACAATGAAATCGGAGCCGAACCAGTCCTTGCGTCCGCCTTCTTCGAGCACGATCTGCAAACCGCCGAGGCCAACGATCATGGCGAAAATACCGCCCCAGTCGCCGCGTTTGAGCAGGCTCAGTTGCATGGGCTTGGCATCGATGGACCACGCCACCGCCAGCAACAGCAGAATGCCAGGGGCCAGTTGCAGGTAGAAAATCCAGCGCCAGGAATACGCATCGGTCAGCCAGCCGCCGATGGACGGGCCGGCGGCCTGGGCCACGCTGTTGGACAGGGCGAACAGGGCCATGCCCATGGCGATCTTGCTGGGCGGCAGTTCAGTGATGATCAGTTGGAACGATAACGGGATCAGCACCGCGCCGGCGGCGCCTTGGATCACCCGAATGATGATCATCACTTCCAGGTTGGGCGCCCAGGAGCAGGCAATCGAGGCCACCAGAAATACAAACGAGCCCACCAGCATCACCCGGCGCAGGGAGAACACCTGCACCAGCCAGGCGGTCAGGGGGATCATCACGATCTCCGCCACCAGGTAAGCCGTGGAAATCCACGAGCCCTCCTCGAAGGTCGCCCCCAGCGAGCCTTCGATTTCAGGCAGCGCGGCGCTGGTCACGTGCACGTTCATGCCGGCCATGAAACAACCGAACAGTCCGCCGATCACAGCTACCCAGGCGCGAAAGGAGACGGTTTTCTCGCCAGCCTCAGTCATGCTCGGCGTCCTGGTTGGCGGGGCGGGTATCTACCGTGGTAATCACCGACATGCCCGGCAGAATGGGGCCGCCCTCATCGTGCTGATCGATCACGATCTTCACCGGAAAACGCTGCACGATTTTGGTGAAGTTGCCGGTCGCGTTGTCCGACGGCAGCAGCGCGAACACCGCCCCCGAGCCCGGCGAAAAACTCACCACATGCCCCTTGAGCTTGCGCCCCGAATAGCTGTCGACGCTGATATCCACCGCCTGCCCGGCACGCATGTCGCGCAATTGGGTTTCCTTGTAGTTGGCCACCACATAGGCCTGGTGCAAGGGCACCACCGCCAGCAGCGGCAGGCCCGGCGCGACATACTGGCGCGTGCGCACTTTGCGCTGCCCGACCACCCCGTCGATCGGCGCGCGGATCAAGGTGTCTTCGAGCGCATGGGTCGCCAGGTTCAACTGCGCCTCGGCCTGGTCGCGCCGCGCTATTTGCTGCTGCAACGAGGCATCGGCCAGTTGACGGCGGGTAATGGCGACATTGAGCCGGGTTTCCTGCTGGCGCTGCATCGCCCGGGCAATTTCCACCGCGGCGCTGGCCTGGGTGTAACTGGCGGCTGCGCTTTCCAGACGCTGGGCGCTGGCGGCATGCTCGCGGACCAGACCTTCATAGCGACGCTGATCCAGACTGGCGCGGCGCAACTCCGCCCCCACGCTGCGCGTATGCGCCTCGGCCTGGGCTACGCCGGCCTTTTGCTGTGCGATCAGGCTGTCAGTGACTTGCAGGTTGGCCCGCTGGGCAGCAATCGAGGCTTGCGTTTCGGCCAACTCCGCACGGGCCTGGGCCAGCCGCGCCTGGTAGTCACGGTCCTCGATACGCACCAGTACATCGCCGGCCTTGACGGGCTGGTCGTCCTCCACCAGCACTTCGGCGACGTAGCCGGATACTCGCGGGCTGATGGGAATCCAGTCGGCACGCACGTAGGCATCATCGGTCTGTTCGAGATAACGTCCGATGGTCATCCAATACACGCCGAACACCACTGCCGCGATCAATAACGCAGCACCACCGAGCAGGATCAGGTTGCGTTTGCGCCGTTGCTTGCGGTCGTGCATGAGTTGCTCGAGCACATGCTCCTGCTCATCCTGCACAGTGTTTTTTTCATCAACAGCGATATTCATGGCCGGGTACCGAAAGAATTGACGGAAGCGTGGGTGAGCGCAGCGGTCGGGGCTGGGGTGGCAGCGGACTGCCAACCGCCGCCCAGAGCGCGAAACAAACTGATCTGGCGCTGCAATAGCTGCCCATCGGCGTCGGCGCGCGTGGCTTGCAGGCGGATCAGCTCACGCTCGCTGTCGAGCACGTCGAGAAAGTCGATGGAGCCGGCGTTGTAATTGAACTGCGCGAGCTTGTAGGCATGCCGACTGCTCTCCAGCGCCTGGCTCAGGGCGGCGTGGCGTTGGCGCTCGCCGTCGTACAACGCCAGGGCCTGGCGCACGTTCTTGAGGGCGTTGAGCACGCTGGCCTCGAATTGCGCGACCTGCATCTGCTCAAGCGCCCTGGCCTGGTTGACCCGTGCCCGATTGGCGCGCCAGTTGGGAAACTGCCAGGTAATCAACGGACCGATGCCGAACATCACCGCGCTGCTATCACCCAGCTCATGGGTTTTGCTGGCCGAGGAGGAAACCGATGCGCCAAAGGTGACCTTGGGGTACAGGTCGGCCTGGACGATATCCACTTGCAACGTGGCCGCCTGCAATGCCCGCTCGGCCTGGCGGATATCGGGGCGGCGCGCCAGTAATTGCCAGCCGTCCCCTACCGGCAGTGCGGCAGTGAGTTGCGGCACCACTTCGCAGGTCGCCGCGCCGGAGCCCTGCTCCAGGTCCGCCACGCCGGTCAGCATCGCCAGCTCGTACAAAGCGGCCTGGCGACGCGCCTCCAGCATCGGCAGCAAGGCCAGGGTTTCGCCCTGCAGTGCCTGCATGCGGCTGTATTCAAGATCGGTCACCACGCCAGCCTGACGCTGGCGATCGGTCAGCGCCAGGCTGTGCCCGACCACTTCCAGCGAATGGCGCTGCACCTTGGCGCGCGCGCCCAGGGCGCAGGCATTCACGTAGGCACGCGTGGTTTGCGCGGCGACGGTGATGCGCAGCAGGTCTTCGGCGTCCTGAGCCGCCGCCGCCTGCACCTGCGCTCGTTCAATGCTGCGCTGGACCTGACCCCACACATCCACCTGGTAAGCCAATTCGAAGCCTGGGTTGAAGGACCACTGCGACGGTGCGTGGCTGTCGGTAGCCTTGGCCAGGGTCTGATCGTCGGCCGTCTTGCCGTAAACGGCGCCCAGTGAGGCCTGCGTGGACGGCCAGCGCTCGGCGTCGGCCTGCATGATTCCGGCCAGCATCGACTGCACATGGGCCTGCGCCGCCGCCAGATCGCGATTGTGTTCCAACGCCTGCTGCACCAGCGCATCGAGCTTGGGGTCGTTGTACAGCTGCCACCAATGATCGGGCAGCGCCCGGGCCGATACGCCTTGCGGCAGGCGGCTCAAGGCATCGATGCGCTGGGGATGGGATTGCGCCGGCGTATGGGCGATCCAGGAAGAACACCCCGCCAACCAGACAACCGCCACGCCCAGGAGCGAAAGACGGCAGTGCCGCGCGGAAAAAGAAGGCGAACCCATCGCATAAATCCAGAGTGCTAAGTAGAGATGCAGGTTAAGAGAGCAGCCCGCCGCCCATCTCCCGAGTTCCAGACAACCGTCGTTGCGATTGGGACAACCTGGCTGCTGCGGCTGGACGCTCAGCGTCCACCGGCCAGGCGCAAGCACGCATGGCCCTGCGCAAGCGGGCCATGACCGGGGGGATGAGTGTGAGCGCCGGGCCGGATCAGACCAGGCGGCAGTGGCTGGGTGTGTAGCCCATGGTGCGTTTGAACATGGCGGTAAAAGCGCTCGGGCTTTGGTAGCCATGCTCCAGCGCCACTTCCAGGATGGACACGCCACAGGCCAGGCGCTGCATGCTCAGCAGCAGCCGTGTGCGCTTGCGCCACTCGCCATAACTCATGCCCAGCTCTTTCTGGAACAGCCGAGCCAGGGTGCGCGAACTCATGTTGAGTTGCACCGCCCAGCTCTCCAGTTTCGACTCCTGGGAAGGGTTGTCGATAAAGTCGGCACACAGCGACTTGAGCCGCGGCTCGTCCGGAATCGGCACATGGGCCAAGACCCTTTGCGCCCTGTCGAGTTCGGAGAAGACCAGGTCGACAATCTGCACATGACGCATCACGGCCGGCTCGCTGTCAGGCACCTCGGCCGCGGCGATGATCAACTCGCGCAGCAATGGCGATACGCGGATGACGTGGCACTCCTCGGTCAAGGCGCGGTGGGCGCCGGGGGTGATCAGCAACGTGCGCATGCGCACCTCGCCGGTCATGCGGACCTGATGCTCCTGCCCCGGAGGGACCCATAGCGCGTGGCCAGAGGGCACCACCCAGGTGGTGCCGGCCACCGATACCAGCATCACGCCGTTGATGGCATACACCAACTGGCCTTCTTCATGTCGATGCGAAGCAACGATGTCACCGTGACCATAGTTACCGGTGAGCGCCGCCAATGCGGTATGTGCATTCATCTCAGGAAGGCACCGCAGCACTTGCCACGCTGAGCAGGCCCAGGCGCGATGCGCGGTTGACGGCACTCGTCACCGCCTTGAGGGACGCCAGCAGGATACTGCCGTCGCGGGCGGCACCAAACAGCAACTGGTTGTTCACACGGATCTCCACGTAGGCCAGCGCTTCGGCCTGGGCACCGTCACGGGTGGCGTGCTCATGGTAATCGGCGATGTCAAAGTGGACGCCGCGCTGAGCGAATGCGTCGACCAGCGCCGCGAGTGGGCCGTTGCCTTCGCCGCTCAGTTCGATGTCCCTCGCGCCGCCTGTCAGTGTGCCTTCCAGATAAGTCACGTTGCCTTCGCTGACCAACTTGGGCTGCAACAAGGTGTAAGGGTTGCCCTGATCCAGGTAGTACCGGGTAAAGCAGGCCAGGATCATCTCGCCGCTGACTTCCTGGCCGGAAGCGTCAGCTTCCTGCTGGACCAGGCTACTGAATTCCATCTGCAACCGGCGTGGCATGACGATGCCATGTTGTTCCAGCAGATACGCCACGCCGCCTTTGCCCGACTGGCTGTTGACACGAATCACCGCCTCATAGCTGCGCCCCATGTCGGCCGGGTCGATGGGCAGGTACGGCACTTCCCAACGTCCGTCGGGATTGGCCTGACGGGCCGCGAAACCTTTTTTTATCGCGTCCTGGTGCGAACCCGAGAACGCCGTGAACACCAGCTCTCCGGCGTAGGGATGGCGCGGATGTGTAGGCAATTGGTTGCAGAACTCGACTTCGCGCTGCACGTGGATGATGTCGGAGAAATCCAGTTGCGGATCGATGCCACTGGTGTAGAGGTTCATTGCCAGCGTCAGGATATCCACATTGCCGGTGCGCTCACCGTTGCCGAACAAGGTGCCCTCGACACGCTCGGCGCCGGCCAGGCAAGCCTGCTCGGCCGTCGCCACCCCGGTACCGCGATCGTTATGCGGGTGAACACTGATGACCACGCTGTCGCGTCGGCTGAAATGCCGGCAAAACCACTCGATCTGGTCGGCGAAGACATTGGCCGTGGAGACTTCCACCGTGGTCGGCAGATTCAGGATCATTTTGTTCGACGGGGTCGGCCCGAAGGCATCCGTCACCGCTTCGCAAACCTCCAGCGCGAAGTCCAGTTCGGTAAAGCAGAAGGTTTCGGGAGAGTACTGGAACGTCCACTGCGTACCTGGATTATTGTCCATGTGACGCTTGATCTCACGCGTCGCCTGGGTGGCGATGTCAATGCAGCCGGCGCGGTCGACGCCGAACACCACTTCGCGAAACACCGGCGCGGTGGCGTTGTATACGTGCACGATCGCTCGCGGGGCGCCCTTCAAGGCTTCAAAGGTACGCTCGATCAAATGACTGCGCGCCTGCGTCATTACCTGAATCGTCACATCGTCGGGAATCGCGCCGCTGTCGATCAGTTCACGCACGTAATCGAAATCGGTCTGGGACGCGGCGGGAAACCCCACCTCGATTTCCTTGAAACCCACCTTGACCAGCAGATCGAAGAAGCGACGCTTGCGCTCGGCATTCATGGGTTCGATCAACGCCTGGTTGCCATCACGCATATCGACACTGCACCAGGTCGGCGCCGCAGCCTGCACGACACTGGGCCATTGGCGGTCCGGCAGATCCACGGTGGTGAAATGGCGGTATTTGCTGGAAGGGTCCTTGAGCATCATGTGGCTTCTCCTTTTTAGAACTGATCGTCGGTTGCCGGGACAGCCTGGCTGAACGCATTCGACATTGGATCCAATACTAAATAAAGACAGCTTGGCATGAATTGCGTATTTGGGTCGACGACATGAAAAAAATACATAAAAATCCAATATTCCTAAGAATATTGGTGGATGCTTTCAACATAGTTATTTCAAGAGCAATAAAATTTGACGAGTATCGAGTGCAGGCGGAGAAAAGGAATGTGTATCGTGCGAGATGAATCGATCACGGCGCACTGCGTGTCGATTTGAGATGCCGAATGGCAGGCAAAAAAAAACCCGGAAATCCTCACTTGCGTGGGCCTTCCGGATTTTCTAAACCGCCAAAAATGGTGGGTCGTGTGGGATTCGAACCTACGACCAATTGGTTAAAAGCCAACTGCTCTACCAACTGAGCTAACGACCCGCTGTGTGGTGGCGCGTATAATACTGATTTCTAAGGATTATTCAACACCTTATTTGAAATAAATCAGAAAAAACGCATTGGCATCAAAAAACGGTCGGTTTGGGCGCCGTTCAGAACTGTTCGAACCGCCGTATCAGCGACCCGGCTCGTCATTCCACAGGTACTTGTGCAGCTGCAACTGCAGGCGCACCGGCAGGTTATCCGCCACTACCCAGTCCGCCAGATCGCGCGCGTTGAGGTCGTGATGACTCGGGGAGAACAGCACCTCCCCTGCTCGCCGTTCAAGGCCATACTGGATCAGCTTGGAAGTCGCCCAGTCATAATCGTCGCGGGAGCAAATGACGAACTTGACCTGATCGTTGGCCGTCAGCAAGTCCATGTTCTCGTAGCGATTGCGGTGGGCTTCCTTGGAATCGGGGGTCTTGAGGTCGACCACTCGGCTCACACGTGGGTCTACCGCAGAGATGTCCAAGGCGCCGCTGGTTTCCAGCGAGACCTCGTAACCGGCATCACACAGCTGCTTGAGCAAGGGGATGGCATTGGGTTGCGCCAATGGCTCACCGCCTGTCACGCAGACGTAGCGCGGCCGGTAGCCGGCAACCTGCTCCAGGATGTCGTCGAGGGTGCGCACGGTGCCGCCGCTGAAGGCGTAGGCGCTGTCGCAGTATTGGCAACGCAATGGACAGCCGGTCAGCCGTACGAATACGGTGGGCAGGCCGGCAGTGCGCGTTTCACCCTGCAACGAGTAAAAGACTTCGGTAATACGTAATGTGTCTTGCATAGTCGCCACGGGCGTAACAGCTAAACAGGCTGTCCGCCTCCGTCAGGCACTTCAGGGGATTGCGCCAACGCGTCAACCCCGGGAAGCGTGTTTCATAAAAGGGCGTGGATTCTAACGAAAAAACCCGCGCCAGGCGCGGGTTTCTTCTAAACGGGCTGCATTGCCTACAAGCGTTGCAGATCGCGCTGGGCCAACTGCGCAGCGGAGGTACCCGGATACTGGGCAACCACCTGCTGCAGAATGCCCTTGACCTTGTCGGTATGACCCAGGCGGCGTTCTACGTCAGCCAGCTTGTACAGCGAGTCCGGCACCTTGGCATGCTTGGGATACAGCTGGCTGACCTTGGCAAACGCCTGGCCCGCCCCCTGCAAATCACCTTTTGCCAGGTTGACTTCACCCAACCAGTACTGGGCATTGCCCGCGTACTGGCTGTTCGGGTATTTGCGCAGGAATGCGGTAAAGGCCTGGCTGGCCTTATCGAAGTCCTTGGCCTTGATCAGGTCGAAGGCTGCATCGTAATACAGTTTTTCCTTCGCCGGATCGCCCGGTTCGCTGCTTGCGGCAGGGGCGACCGCTGCGGCCCCCGCTGCTGCGCCGCCGGCGGCGCCACCGATAGCGGCACTGGGCGCGCCACCGGCAGAAGAATTATCAGGAGTAGCGGCAGGTGCAACACCGGCTCCAATACGTCGATCAAGATCCTGGTAACGCTCCAGCCCTTCTTGCTTGAGCTGGTTCACTTGATTCTGCAGAACTTCAATGGCGCCCTGTTGCTGGGCCAATTGATCCTGCATGCGTTGCAGCTGGTTGAACAGCTCGCCCTGTGCCGAGGGCGCGGCCGTAGCCGCCCCCCCAGCATAGGCGCCGTTCGTGCCATAACCTGCTGGCGGATAACTGCTGCCGCTATTGTTATAGCCAGAGTTGCTATCCGTTACAGGAACCGCAGCCCACACCGCAAGCGGTGCGAGGCTGAGAGCCAATACAGTCAGAGCACGACGGCACGTTCGCATGACGAATTACTTACGCAGTTCGACGCGACGGTTCTGAGCCCACGACTGTTCGTCGTTGCCAGTTGCAACTGGACGCTCTTTACCGTAGGAAACCAGTTCCAGTTGGCCTGGAGCAACACCTTGCAGTACCAGGTAGCGCTGAACGGCTTTCGCACGACGCTCGCCCAGAGCCATGTTGTACTCACGAGTACCACGGGCGTCAGTGTTGCCTTCCAGAACAACGCGAGCGCCGTTAGCTTTCAGGTCCTTGGCGTGAACGTCCAGAGCGCGCATGGCTTCTGGTTTCAGGTCCGAACTGTCGTATTCGAAGTAGAAAGTGGTGATAGCGCGCAGAGCAGCTTCTTCGCTCAGGGAGCCGTCAACCGCACCAGTGTTGGCGCCGTAACCAGCGTTTGGATCAACAGCTGCGCCTTCACCGGCATTGTCGCCGCCTTTAGAGGAGCAACCAACGGCTACGGACAGAGCCAGAGCCAGAGCAGCAAACTTACCAAACTTCAGCATTTCCATCGTGAAACTCCTAATGAACCCCAGTGTGTTAAGTACTTCTTTTTGTAGCGCCGCGTCAGTTCAGGTAAGGGGACCAGGATGGTTCTCTGACTTCGCCTTGTGCGGTAGGAAGCGGGAGCCTTACGCGTCCGTTGATGGACACGAGCATCAAGACTCCCCGGCCCTGCTGGCGGGTGGCGTAGATTACCATGGTGCCGTTGGGCGCAACAGTGGCTGACTCATCAAGGTTGGTATCTGTAAGGATTTTTACGGTTCCGCGCTGCAAATCCTGGGCCGCAACCCGGAAATTAGTGAAACCATCCTGACGGTGAATCATGACCAACGTCTTTTCATCGGCCGAAAGCTTGGGGTTGGCGTTGTAGTTACCAATAAAGGTCACGCGCTCCGCGCCGCCACCGCCTACGCTCGCCTTGTAGATTTGTGGCTTGCCGCCGCGATCGGAGGTGAAGTAGATGGTCGAGCCATCCTTGCCCCAGAACGGTTCGGTGTTGATGCCAGGACCACTGGTCACGCGAGTGAGCTGGCGCGAAGCCATGTTCATCACGTAGATGTCCGGGTTGCCGTCCTTGGACAGTACGAATGCCAGGCGCGAACCATCCGGCGACCAGGCTGGCGCACCGTTGAGGCCTTCGAAGTTGGTGATCTGCTCACGACGGCCAGTGTCGATGTGCTGGACGAAGATACGCGGACGCTTCTGTTCGAACGATACATAGGCGATACGCTTGCCGTCCGGCGCAAAGCGCGGCGACAGGATCGGCTCACGCGATTGCAGCAGAGTTACCGCGCGTGCACCGTCGTAGTCGGAGCGCTGCAGGGTATAGCGGGTGTTGTCTACGGAGAAACGCTCAGCGGTGACGTACAGCATGCGTGTGGAGAACGCACCCTTGATACCGGTGAGTTTTTCAAACGACTGGTCCGAAATGTAGTGGGCCATGTCACGCAGTTGTTCAGCGGTGCCGGAGACATTGCCGGTCAGGACCTGCTGCTCGGTGGCCACGTTGAACAAGGTGTAGGTGATTTGCAGGCGACCGCCGGCAGGCGTGATGTTGCCGACCATCAGGTACTGCGCGCCCACCGCCTTCCAGTCACGGAACACGACTTCGCTGGCCTGGTTGGGCTGGCTGATCATGTTGCCTTTTGGAATCGGTGCGTAGTAGCCGGAGTTGCGCAGGTCGTCGCTGACGATCTGGGCCATGTCGTCCGGCAGCACGCTGCCGCCCTGCCAGCCGAACGGTACTACCGCGATCGGGGTGGCCCGATCGCTGCCGCTGGTAACCAGGATGTTCTTTTCATCCGCCGCCGCTATCCCTGCCATGCAGCAAATAACGACAAGCATTCCTCGAAGAAGGTTTCTCACAAGGCTAGATCCTCAGGTGTGAATGTCATCTTGAATGAACGATAGGGAGCGAAGTCGCTTGGTTTCATTCCCTGCATCTCGGTCAACCGGCCAATATTCTTGACTGCGGCAACCGCCGAACTGTCGAACGAACCGTCACCACTGGACTTGGCCACGCTGACCGAAGTCACCGTGCCGTCCGGCAACATGCCGATCTGCAGCACTACTGTCATGCCTTTACGTGCCGAAGGTGGACGTGTCCAGCCTTCCGCTGCCCGCGCCCGGATCAGGTCATCGAAACTGCCCGCGACTTCATCGCCACGTTCATCGGCCAAGGCTTGCTGACGCTGCGGCGTGTCGGAAAGCAAATCTGCCAGGGCCTGGGCCTTTTTCTCTTCGGCGGATTTACGCGCTGCTTCCTGGGCCTTTTTCTTGGAGGCGTCGGCGGCAGCTTTCTTCTTCGCGTCGTCGGCGACTTTCTTCTTCGCCTCGTCTGCTTCAGCTTTTTTCTTGGCGTCTTCGGCGGCTTTCTTCTTCGCGTCTTCGACGATCTTTTTCTTGGCTTCCTCAGCGGCCTTTTTCTTGGCCTCTTCTTCGGCAGCTTTCTTGGCCTCTTCTTCAGATTTCTTCTTGGCTATATCAGCCAATTGTTTCTCTTCGGCCTTTTTGGCTTCGGCAGCTTTCTCGGACTTCTTGGCTTCATCAGCCTTTTTCGCCTCGTCGGCCTTCTTCGCTTCGTCAGCCTTTTTCGATTCCTCGGCCTTTTGAGCCGCCTCTTCTTTCTTTTGTTCCGCAGCAGCCTTCACCGCTTCCTGCTCGACCTTCTTCTGTTCCATCTGCTCGACTTCGGTCTGGCGCGCAGCCGACTTCTGGGCCTCACCCGCAATCTTCTGATTGGTCTGGGTGGTGGCCTGACTTTTCGATTTGAGCTGATACAGGGTCGCCTGCACGATCGGCTTGGCTGGCGGCAGGTCCGGGGTCATGGCAAAGCTGACGAACAGCATGCCGAACACCAGGATGTGCAGGGCAATTGCCCACACGCCAGGCCAGAAGTAGCTTTCCGAGGCGGACGGCTCTCGCTGTTGCTGCATCAGGGCGCCTCGGTAATCAAGCCAACGTTACCGACGCCGGCCTTCTGCAGCCCGCCCATGGCGCCCATGACGGAGCCGTAGTCGACCGACTTGTCACCGCGAATGAACACCTGGGTGTGCTTGCCGCCTTCGTTGCCGGAGCGAATGATCTTGGTCACGGCATCCGTCATCGCCGGCAAGGTCAGCGCCTTGTCCTGCTGCTTCTGCGTGTCGACTTCGCTGCCAAGGTTCCAGTAGTAGGTCTTGTCAGCCTTGATCGAAATGGTCAGGACCTGAGTGTTGTTGTCCTGCGGCAAGGCTTCACTGGAAACCTTGGGCAGATCAACCTTCACGCCCTGGTTGAGCATCGGCGCGGTCACCATGAAGATCACCAGCAGCACCAGCATCACGTCGATGTAGGGCACTACGTTCATCTCGGCGACCGGCTTGCGCTTTTTGCGAGCTCGAGCGATTAAAGCCATTGGGAATTACCTGCTTATTCTTCGCTGGTGTGCACTTTACGGTGCAGGATCGCCTGGAATTCATCGGCGAAGGTGTAGTAACGGCTGATCAAGGTTTCGCTGGTAGCGGCAAAACGGTTGTAGGCGATTACTGCGGGGATAGCGGCGAACAGGCCGATCGCGGTGGCGATCAGGGCTTCGGCAATGCCCGGGGCCACGGTGGCCAGGGTTGCCTGCTGAGCCTGGGCCAGACCACGGAAGGAGTTCATGATGCCCCAAACGGTACCGAACAGGCCGATATACGGGCTGACGGAACCGACGGTCGCCAGAAACGGCAGGCTTTGCTCCAGCTTCTCTTCTTCACGGGAGATGGCCACGCGCATGGCTCGGGCCACGCCTTCCATCACGGCTTCGGGGTCAACGCCCGGCTGCTGGCGCAGGCGCGAGAATTCCTTGAAACCGGCGCGGAAGATTTGCTCGACGCCCGAGTCCGGGTCCGGATTGCTGCCGGCCTGGCGATACAGCTTGGACAGGTCGATACCCGACCAGAAGCGCTCCTCGAAGCTCTCCAGGGCGCGTCGACCGGCACGCAGCAGGTTGCTGCGCTGAAAGATCATGACCCAAGAGGTAACCGATGCGGCTACCAGGGTCAGCATGACCAGTTGCACCACGACACTGGCATTACTGACCAGGCTCCACATCGAGGAATGGTCGACGACGGTAGGTTCCACGCTAAATCTCCTGCTTTGATTGTTTACCCGCGCCGCTCACGGCAGCAAAGGCTGCACGTAGAGTTTCGGGAATGGCCCGAGGTTTCAAACTGTTGGTGCGTACACACGCCACCAGGAACTGCCCCTCACAGAGCAGCGTTGCATCCGTAGCCCGCCTGACCTGCTGCTTGAATCGCAGGCTGGCACGGTTCAATTCGATGACTTCAGCGCTGACCAGCAACTCATCGTCCAGTCGCGCCGGTGCGTGGTAACGCGCCTCGCTGGAATGCACGACGAATAACAGGTCCTCCCCTGCCAGCATGGATTGGGCAAAGCCCAGCTCCCGTAGCCGCTCGGTTCGAGCCCGTTCCATGAATTTCAGGTAATTGACGTAATAAACGATGCCGCCGGCATCAGTGTCCTCGTAATAAACGCGACAGCG
Source organism: Pseudomonas orientalis (assembly GCF_001439815.1). Classification (GTDB taxonomy): domain Bacteria; phylum Pseudomonadota; class Gammaproteobacteria; order Pseudomonadales; family Pseudomonadaceae; genus Aquipseudomonas; species Aquipseudomonas orientalis. The sequence continues at coordinate 160,454 of NZ_JYLM01000005.1, forward strand.
ATGTGCGAACGACTGATCCCCGTTTTGCGCGCGCATACTCTAGTGCTTACTCCTCAGGTTGCCAATCCGGCTGGACAACTGTTTTTGCATTCCTGACACTTTCTTCAATGACAAATGACGACGCCAGACACTGGGACAGCACAAAGCTCGGATAAATCACCCCACATGGCAAATACCCTGTAGGAGCGAGCTTGCTCGCGAAGAACCTGAGGCCGCCGCGTATACCAGGCACACTGCGTTATCGTTGGCGTTTTTCGCGAGCAAGCTCGCTCCTACAGTTTTTTAATCGTCTACCGCATCGAGGAATTCGTCTACCACGGGCATCTCTCCCAATCGTGACGGAATATTTAGCCCGAAGTGCAGGTAGGCGTGGCGCGTCACCACCCTGCCCCGTGGCGTGCGCATGATATAGCCCTGCTGGATCAGGTACGGCTCCAGCACATCCTCGATGGTGTGACGCTCTTCGCTGATGGCAGCGGCGAGGCTGTCCACGCCCACCGGGCCGCCGTCGAACTTCTCGATCATGGTCAGCAGCAGGCGCCGGTCCTGGTGATCGAAGCCATGTTCGTCCACATCCAGCAGGTTCAAGGCCAGGTCCGCGACCGCCTTGGTGATATGCCCCTTGGCCCGCACCTCGGCAAAATCGCGCACACGGCGCAGCAAGCGGTTGGCGATCCGCGGTGTACCGCGGGCGCGCCGGGCGATTTCGAACGCGCCTTCCGGGTCCAGCGGCAAGCCGAGGATGCTCGCCGAACGGCTGACAATGGTGGCAAGGTCTGCCGTGCTATAGAACTCCAGACGTTGAACAATGCCGAAACGGTCTCGCAACGGGTTGGTCAGCATGCCCGCGCGGGTTGTGGCGCCCACCAGCGTGAACGGCGGCAGGTCGAGCTTGATCGAGCGGGCCGCCGGGCCTTCGCCGATCATGATGTCGAGCTGGAAGTCCTCCATAGCCGGGTACAGCACCTCTTCGACGATGGGCGACAGCCGGTGGATCTCGTCGATAAACAGGACGTCGTGAGGCTCCAGATTGGTCAGCAACGCCGCCAGGTCGCCGGGGCGCTCCAGCACCGGGCCGGAGGTGGATTTGATCGACACGCCCATTTCCTGGGCGATGATGTTGGCCAGGGTGGTCTTGCCCAGGCCCGGCGGGCCGAAGATCAGCGTGTGATCCAGCGACTCACTGCGCCCGCGCGCGGCCTGGATAAACAGCTCCATCTGCTCGCGCACGGTGGGCTGGCCGATGTAGTCGGCCAGGCTCAGGGGGCGGATGGCGCGGTCCTGGACTTCTTCACGGTCGCGCGGGCCGGTGGCCGCGATCAGACGATCAGCTTCTATCACTTAAATCATTCCCTTCAGGGCTCGGCGGATCATGTCTTCGCTGCTCAGGTTCTTGTCCTTGATGGCCGATACCGCCTTGCTGGCTTCCTGCGGCTTGTAGCCCAGGGAGATCAACGCACTGACCGCATCGCTTTCGGCACTGGCGACCTGGCCGGCCGGCATGTCCGGCTGGTTCGGCACCAGGGCGAACATGCTCGGCACCACTTCCCAGGCCTTGAAACGGTCCTTGAGTTCCACCAGCAGGCGCTCGGCGGTTTTCTTGCCCACACCCGGCACCTTGGTCAGGGCCGAGGTGTCCTGGGCTGAAACGGCACGCACCAGTTCGTCGACTTCCAGGCTCGACATCAGTGCCAGGGCCAGCTTGGGCCCGACGCCATTGAGCCGAATCAGCTCGCGGAAGAAGTCGCGGTCGCGCTTGCCGATGAAACCATAGAGCAGTTGCGCGTCTTCGCGCACCACTAAATGCGTGTGCAGAGTTATCGGCTCGCCGACCGACGGCAAGCGGTACAAGGTGGTCATGGGCACTTCCAGCTCATAACCCAATCCATTCACATCCAGAATCAGGTGCGGCGGCTGTTTCTCAGCCAGGGTGCCGCGCAAGCGTCCAATCACGGTTCAGATCCTTAAAGCTTGGGGTCAGAGCAGGCCTGACCGGAAATAACGATTGCGCTGATGCTATCAGAGACGCAGGCGTCCGCCACGACTGCGTGCCGCGCCCAGACCATGGGGCAGCAGGCTGGAGCGGGTGTGGGCGTGGCAAATGGCAATGGCCAGGGCGTCGGAGGCGTCGATCTGGGGTTTGGAGGTGAGTTTGAGCATGTGCATGACCATCATTTGCACCTGTTCTTTATTCGCCCCGCCCGTACCGACCACGGCCTGCTTGACCTGGGTCGCGGTGTATTCGGCGATCTCCATGCCCTCCTCGGCCCCCGCCACGATGGCCGCGCCACGCGCCTGGCCGAGCTTCAACGCCGAGTCGGCATTCTTGGCCATGAAGACTTTTTCGATACCCATGGTCACCGGGCCGTAGGTCTGGATGACTTCACGCACGCCGCGATAGACGATCTGCAAGCGTTCGGCCAGCTCGCCTGCACCGGTGCGAATGCAACCCGAGGCAACATACACGCAGCCGCGCGGGGTGTGTTGCACCACGCCAAAACCGGTGATGCGCGAACCGGGGTCGATACCTAGGATTAAAGTCATAACGCCTGCGGGTTGGATAAATACAATTTTTGACACACCGTAGTTTCAATGTGGGAGGGGGCTTGCCCCCGATGGCGGTGGGTCAGTCACAAATGTGCCTACTGACACTCCCTCATCGGGGGCAAGCCCCCTCCCACATTTTGACCTCATCGTTTTTTAGACTAGCTGTTCAGCCACGGACTCGGGGATGTCGGCGTTGGAGTACACATTCTGCACATCATCCAGGTCCTCGAGCATATCCAGCAGCTTCAACACTTTCTGTGCACCGTCCAGGTCCAGTTCGGCGCTGGTGGTCGGCAGCATCACGATTTCCGCGTCGGTGCCGTTGAAACCAGCGGCTTCCAGGGCGTTACGCACCGCGTAGAAACCGGCAAACGAGGTGAACACGTCGATGGAGCCATCTTCGTTGGTCACCACGTCGTCGGCGTCCGCCTCCATCGCGGCTTCCATCAGCGCGTCCTCATCCGTGCCCGGTGCAAAGGTAATCTGGCCTTTGCGCTCGAACAGGTAGGCCACCGAACCGTCGGTTCCCAGGTTGCCGCCGCACTTGCTGAACGCATGACGCACCGCCGCAGCGGTACGGTTACGGTTGTCGGTCATGCACTCGACCATCACCGCCACGCCGCCGGGGCCGTAGCCCTCGTAGGTCAATTCGACCATGTCGTCGGTATCGGCTGCGCCGGCACCACGGGCCACGGCGCGGTCGATGATGTCGCGGCTCATGTTGGCGCCGAGCGCCTTGTCCAGCGCCAGGCGCAGACGCGGGTTGGAGCCCGGGTCACCGCCGCCCTGGCGGGCCGCGACGGTGAGTTCGCGGATCCACTTGGTGAAGATCTTGCCTTTCTTGGCATCCTGACGCTCTTTGCGGTGCTTGATGTTCGCCCACTTGGAATGGCCAGCCATAACACAACTCCGAAATTCTCTAGAAACCTATCAATCCCGCCCCCGGCGAGATTTCCCTCTTTTAAACGCAAAGGCGCATCCGAAGATGCGCCTTTTTGACTGCGTACAACCTTATCGCGCTTTCACGCTGCAGCCTTACTCAGCCTTCGGCGTCTCGCGCAGGCGAATATGCAGCTCGCGCAGTGCCTTGGCATCCACCACACCCGGGGCCTGGGTCATGACGTCCGCAGCGCTCTGGGTTTTCGGGAAGGCAATCACTTCGCGGATCGACTGGGCGCCGGTCATCAGCATCACCAGACGGTCCAGGCCGAACGCCAGGCCACCGTGCGGTGGCGCGCCGTATTTGAGCGCATCGAGCAGGAAGCCGAACTTCTCTTCCTGTTCCGCTTCGTTGATGCCCAGCAGACGGAACACCGCTTGCTGCATCTCCTTGCGGTGGATACGGATCGAACCGCCACCCAACTCGGTGCCGTTGAGCACCATGTCGTAGGCACGGGACAACGCGCCGGCCGGGTTGGCTTCCAGTTCGGCCGGGGAGCACTTCGGCGCGGTGAACGGGTGGTGCAAGGCGCTGAAGCTGCCGTCGTCGTTTTCTTCGAACATCGGGAAGTCGACAACCCACATCGGCGCCCATTCGCAGGTCAGCAGGTTCAGGTCGTGACCGAGCTTGATGCGCAGCGCGCCCAGGGCTTCGCTGACGATCTTGGCCTTGTCGGCACCGAAGAACACGATATCGCCATCGACCGCACCGACGCGATCAAGGATTTCGTTCAGGTTATCCAGCGGGATGTTTTTCACGATCGGCGATTGCAGGCCGTCAACACCGTTGGCGCGCTCGTTGACCTTGATGTACGCCAGGCCCTTGGCACCGTAGATGCCGACGAACTTGGTGTAGTCGTCGATCTGCTTGCGCGGCATGCTCGCGCCGCCAGGCACGCGCAGGGCGGCGATGCGGCATTTCGGGTCATTGGCCGGGCCGCTGAACACCTTGAAGTCGACGTCCTTGAGCTGATCGGCCACGTCCACCAGTTCCAGCGGGTTACGCAGGTCCGGCTTGTCGGAACCGTAGCGGCGCATGGCCTCTTCGAAGGTCATGTGCGGGAAGTCGCCGAACTCCAGGTTCAGCACTTCCTTGAACAGGTTGCGGATCATCTGTTCGGTGAGGCCCATGATCTCTTTTTCATCGAGGAAGCTGGTCTCGATGTCGATCTGGGTGAATTCCGGCTGGCGGTCGGCGCGCAGGTCTTCGTCACGGAAGCATTTGGCGATCTGGTAGTAACGGTCGAAGCCGGCCACCATCAGCAATTGCTTGAACAGCTGCGGCGATTGCGGCAAGGCAAAGAAGCTACCGGCGTGGGTACGGCTAGGCACCAGGTAGTCACGCGCACCTTCAGGCGTTGCACGCGTGAGGATTGGTGTTTCAACATCGAGGAAGCCGTTCTCGTCGAGGAAACGGCGGATGCTGGTGGTCATGCGCGAGCGCAGGCGCAGCTTCTCGGCCATTTCCGGGCGACGCAGGTCCAGGAAGCGGTAACGCAGGCGAGTTTCCTCGCCCACGTCGGAATACTCGTTGAGTGGGAACGGCGGGGTTTCCGACTCGTTCAGCACTTCCAGCTCATAGCCCAGCACTTCGATGCCGCCGGACGCCATGTTCTTGTTCACCGCACCGGCCGGGCGCAGACGCACCTTGCCGGTGATCTTCACCACGTATTCGCTGCGCACGCGGTCGGCGGCGGCGAAGCTCTCGGCGCGGTCCGGATCGAACACTACCTGGGCCAGACCATCACGATCACGGATATCGAGGAAGATCACCCCGCCGTGGTCGCGGCGACGGTGAACCCATCCGCAAAGGGTGATTTCCTGACCTTCCAGGGTCTCGTTCAGTTGGCCGCAATAGTGGCTGCGCATCATGGTCGTGGTTTCACTTCTCGTAATTCGAAATTCGGTGGCAGGCCTGCCTCGCCACCGTACATTAAAGCAGGGGACGGATAATGCAGGAGCCTGCGCGTAGAGTTCAACTCAGTCTGCTTTGTCGCCGCCCGCCAGGTTCTTCTTGGCGCCGGTCTTGAAATCGGTCTCGTACCAGCCGCTGCCGCTCAGGCGGAAGCCCGGCATGGACAACATCTTTTTCAACTCAGGTGCCTGGCAGGCTGGGCAATCGACCAACGGCGCGGCGCTGATCTTCTGGATGGCTTCCAACTGATGACCACAGGAAGCACATTGATAGTCGTACATGGGCATGGGGATGTCTCGGCGATCAGATCGTACTGCGCCACGCCCTGGCGTTGTGCATAAAGCCCGGCATGCGCAGCAAAGCGCGGGATTATATCTGGTAAATCGAGGCAGCGCAGCCGGCTTTCTGCCCGAGGCCCGGCTCGCCAGAACGGAGGGCCGGGCCTCGGAGCCATCCCGTCACACTGGCCCGGAGGCGCCAAGACGGTCTTTCAACAGGTGAACGACGCACACCACCCGCACCAGCCCGCTGAAGTTCTTCACGCCGCCATAACGCAAATGCACTTCACGGTCGACGTAAGACAACAGCGCACTGACCGAGCAGGTATTGATCCTGGCTATTTCCGTGAGGATATTCCAATAGATCTGTTCAAGCCGCAGGCATGTGGAAAACCCGTTGAGCCGCACCGACCGCGATAAGGGTTTGGCCAGCCCCATGTCGAACCCCTTAGCGAAGGGATCAACCTTTATCTTGTGAAAACCACCGGTTTCCACGCCCTTACCCACTCCACATAACATACACCTGACACTCCCTTGCCAAACAGCAGTCCATGGGTTTCTCCCATTGGACGGTAGGCCTATAAAACAGCAGGAAGCCAAGAGCAGCCAGAAGACGCGGGAGATGGTGGTCGTAGGACAACGCCAGGAAGCGCAGGGAAACCAGTGAGCGGCGCCCTGCAGACGCCACCCGGTTCGACGATTACTGGTTTTCGAGCAGCGAGCGCAGCATCCAGGCGGTTTTTTCGTGCACTTGCATACGCTGGGTCAACAGGTCCGCCGTCGGCTCATCGCTGACCTTGTCGAGCAATGGGAAAATGCCACGCGCGGTGCGAGTGACGGCTTCCTGGCCGGCTACCAGTTGCTTGATCATCTCCTCGGCACTCGGCACGCCCTCTTCTTCCTTGATCGAAGACAGACGGGCGTAGATCGAGTAGGCACCCGGCGCCGGGAAGCCCAGGGCACGGATACGCTCGGCAATGGAATCCACCGCCAGCGCCAGTTCGTTGTACTGCTCCTCGAACATCAGGTGCAGCGTACGAAACATGGGCCCCGTGACGTTCCAATGGAAGTTGTGGGTCTTCAGATACAGTACATAGGTATCGGACAGCAGCCGTGAAAGTCCGTCGACGATGGATTTACGGTCTTCTTCACTGATACCAATATCGATTGCCATGTTTTTCCCCTTCAATTGATGAGCATTCATTGATCAGGTGCAGGACCACTCTAGCAAGAGTGCAGGCTGCGTGCAGCCCGACGCAACCAGGCGATGTGCGGCAAATCGCCCCGCACCGCTTGCGAGGCAGCGGCCGGCGAGCCTGTTGTCCTGTAGGAAAAACGCTCGAAAAGCCGCCCAAATTACCCGCACCCCTCTAGGACAAGCCTTCGAGCCGAAAATGCCGCCGCGATTGCAACACCCTGAAATGCTTGATTTGAGTAGGCACAGCCTTTGCTGTTAAATAGGCGGCGTGTGGCTGCCGTTCATTTCCGCGGCACGTCACATAGGCTGATACCCGCGCACGTGCCCAACGCCTCCCATTGTTCAGAAGCGAACCGTGCCAGTCAGCTCTTCCTTGTGATCCGTCTTAACGTGAGTTAATCAAAATGTTGAAAATCGTCCACCTGCTAACGGGCGTTGCAGCGTTGCTGCTGTCCTTTATCCCGAGCCTGCAGCCTGAAAGCCTGCCCTACCTGCAACAACACGACGCTCTATACCTGGCCTTGTTCGGCCTTCTCAACCTGACACTGGCACCGGTAATCCCTTACTGGAACAAAGGCACGCGTCATCAACTGCAAAACCTGGTCAGCGCGCTGCTGGTACTGACCGTTGTCGTTCAAACCCTCACCCTGCTGGCACCCATGCCTGAAGTGGGCGGCCATCCGGCCATCCTGCTCAGCCTGGTGATTGCTGTGGTCGCCATCGTTCTTCACCTGGCCATCAGCTTCTACCGTTCGTCCCCTGCGGCCGCGTCGCAAAACTACGACATGACCAACCGGGATACCGGAACCGTCAAGTGGTTCAACACCTCCAAAGGCTTCGGCTTCATTTCGCGCGACTCGGGTGACGATATCTTCGTGCACTTTCGGGCTATCCGCGGTGAAGGCCACCGCGTCCTGGTCGAAGGCCAGCGCGTGGAGTTCTCGGTGATGAACCGCGACAAAGGTCTGCAAGCTGAAGATGTAATCGCTGCCCTGCCGCGTCGCTGATTCCAGCCTGCGCTGCAAAAAAAACCGCGATCCGGCGTTGGCCGGATCGCGGTTTTTTTATTGCGCGCTCATTCAATAGTGCGGCGGCGGTGCTTCTTCTTCCGAGGTTTCGAACTGGCCGCCCATCTCTTCCTGGCGCTTGAGCAATGCGTTCATCTGCAGTTGCAGGCGCTCCACGGCGTGCTGCTGGGCGACCAGAATGTCATTGAGGGTTTCGATGGTGTCGTCCTGGAAGGCCAGGCGGCTTTCCAGGTCGGTGACGCGATCTTGCAGGTCCATGGTTCAGTCCTGGGTAAAAATGAAGTCGGCAGGCAGTAATTCACGCAGTCGGCTGCGGATCGCCGCCACCTGCTCCGGGCGGTAGGGAACGGCCGGATGCCTGCCCCAGACCGGCGCCGGCCAGGCTGCGTCATCGCGCTTGCGCACGATGACATGCACATGCAACTGGCTGACGACGTTGCCCAACGCGCCGATGTTCATCTTGTCGGCGGCCAGGCCTGAGTTCAGCAGCTGTGCGAGGGTCGTCGTTTCCTGCCACAACCTCTGTTGCTCGGCGACATCCAGTTGAAACACTTCGCTGATAGCGTTGATACGCGGTACCAGGATGAACCAGGGGTAATTCGAGTCATTGGACAACAGCAGGCGACAGAGAGGGAAGTCCCCGATGGCCACTGTGTCTTGTTGCAGGCGTTGATCTAAAGCGAACACGTAGGCACTCCGTTCGGCAGGTCAATTCAGGCGCCCAGCATAACGCCGAATGCTCACGGCTTCACGGTGAATGCGCAGGAAGCCTTGAGGCAGATGGATCGCCTATACGCACCCTTTCGAGGCAGCGGGACGCTTGAACCAAGCTAAGTCGGGCCTCGAAGGGATGCACCAAAATGACCCAGCCGTGCATCAAACAGGTCCAACCGCTACCCACTTGGAGGGTCAATCGGTAACGTTTTGCTCAGGTGCAGGTTGTGTGGACCACCGAATGGGGGTAACACCCGCGCGTCAAGCGAGAACCAAAGGGTTTAAAAAGCCCGTGCTTATGCGGTTTTTACACGGCCGTAACGTTTTTCACGAAAAAACGACATTCGATTAGCGCTTTGTGCACGCTTGTTGCATTCACCTCACTATCGTCGGCAACGACACCTGGGTGGATGCCAGGGTTTCGCGATAGGCAACAGTAGCGTTTCAATGTGTACCAGGGATGGATTTCAAACTTTCAGCAAGTCTGAAAAGAACATTGAAGTTGTCAGCCCGGTCACCGCCGGGCTGTGATTTGCGACACGGAGCTAGCAATTTACGACAGCCTCGTAAAGAAGCTGAAAGGATAGTTGGGTAAGTATCGTCAATAGCGCCGGTGTGAGCTAACTTTGCGCCGACACAAATAAAGAAAGAGCCGCCCAGATAAAAATACAGGTGGGACGGCAGTACTCTTCCTAAAACCAAAGGAGCAAATCACGATGCGCGTGATGAAGTGGAGCATGATCGCCCTGGCTGTTTCAGCAGGCACCTCGCAGTTCGCAATGGCGTCCGCCCAGGACGATTCCAAGGGCTTTGTTGAAGACAGCACGTTCAGCATCAATACTCGCGCCCTGTACTTCAGCCGCGACTTCCGTAACAACCCGTCGGGCCCGGGCTCCAAGAGCCGTGCCGAAGAAAGCGGCCTGGGCTTCAACGCCTTGTACGAATCGGGCTTCACCCAGGGCACCGTGGGTGTCGGTGTCGACGTGATCGGCCTGATGGGCCTCAAGCTCGACAGCGGCAAGGGCCGCGCCGGTACCGGCCTGTTCCCTACCGGTTCCGACGGTCGCTCGCAGGACGAGTACTCCAAAGGCGGCGGCGCGGTCAAGTTCCGCATCTCCAATACCGTGCTGAAAATCGGTGACCAGTACACCACAGCACCTGTATTCGCTTCCGATGACAGCCGTCTGCTGCCTGAGCTGCCACAAGGCATCTCGATCACCAGCAACGAGATCAAGGGCCTGAAGCTCGAAGGCGGTCACTTCACTTCCAGCGTCGCGCAGAACCAGACCTACCACGACAGCCTGGGCCTGACCAAGACCGACTTTGTCGGCGGCGTCTATGCCTTCACCCCGGAAGTCACCGGCAGCCTGTACTACGCGAAAACCGAAGACTACTTCCGCAAGTACTACAGCAACCTGAACTGGACCCACGCCCTGAGCGATGACCAGTCCTTCGCGCTGGACTTCAACATCTACGACACCAAAAGCGACGGCGCAGGCCTGCAGCGCGCCGAGAAAGATGGCGTGACCAAGCTCGACAACCGCGCATTCAGCTTGCAGGGTGCGTACACCATCGGCGCTCATACCTTCACCCTGGCGGCCCAGAAGGTTACCGGCGACGGCGACTACGGCTACGGCGTAGATGGCGGCGGCACCGTGTTCCTGGCCAACTCCATCGCCCGTTCCGACTTCAACGCCGAAGGCGAGAAGTCCTACCAGGCACGTTACGACATCAACATGGCGACCTTCGGCATTCCCGGCCTGAGCTTCATGACCCGTTACGTCACCGGTAGCGGCGCCAACACGGCCACCACCAGCAACGGTAAAGAGTGGGAACGCGACATCGAAGCCAAGTACGTGATCCAGAGCGGCCCGGCTAAAAACCTCAGCCTGCGCCTGCGTCAAGCGACCTATCGTTCCGGTGATGGCGTTTACTACGGTTCGCCTTCGATCGACGAACTGCGCCTGATCGCGAACTACCCGCTGAACATCCTGTAATTGCGCAAGCTGTTACAACGATGACTTAAGGTTTCGACCTTGAATAAAAAGCCGCTCCCCTGTTTACAAGGGAGCGGCTTTTTTATTGCAGTTATATGTCAACGGAAAAGTAACTAGCAAGCTAAGTAACTATATCCACGCCTGCTATATAAGTGCCGCGTTTAACCTGACCTTTCGGCCAACTTAAACGCAACACGGATTCATCACTTCGCCGGGGCTTCCTGCATCACGCGAATAACGCGCTGCGGGAACGGAATATCAATGCCAGCGGCTTTCAAACGGTCGCGCGCCAGTTCATTGAGCATGAATACAACGTCCCAATAATCCGGCGTACTGGTCCAGCAACGCAGAGAAACGGTGATGGAGCTGTCACCCAGGGTCGATACCACCGCGACAGGCGCCGGATCGGCCAGCACGCGCGGGTCTTTGGCCAGTTCCAGCAACACTTCACGGGCTTTCTGCAGGTCCGCCTCGTAGTCCACGCCCACATCGAATACGACCTTGCGGGTCGGCTGGCGGTTGGTGTTGGTGATGATACCGTTGGACAGGATGCCGTTCGGCACGATCACGGTCTTGTTGTCGCCGGTACGCAGCACCGTGTGGAAAATCTGGATACTGTCGACGGTACCCGAGGTGCCTTGGGCTTCGATCCAGTCACCGATGCGGAACGGGCGGAACAGCAGAATCAGCACGCCGCCGGCGAAGTTGGCCAGGCTGCCTTGCAATGCCAGGCCGATCGCCAGGGTAGCCGCACCGATGGCGGCGACGAACGAGGTGGTTGCCACGCCGATCATCGACGCCACGCTGACGATCAGCATGACTTTCAGCGCAATGTTCGCAAGGCTGGTGATGAAATGCTGCAGCGCCAGGTCGGCGTTACGCACGGCCAGCAAGCGCCCAACCCGGTGGGTAAACACATTGATCAGCCACCAACCGATGGCCAGGGTGATAACGGCCAGCAGTACCCGGCTGCCGTATTCCATGATCATCGGGATCCAGGACTGCGAGGTCTTGATCAAGTGATCCACTTCAGCGTTCAAATCCATCTATCTTCTCCTGTGGTGCGGATATGCGGCTTTATTGACTGCCTGAAAACGCAAATGAGCCCCGTAGGGCTCAAGTGTAGGCACGATTGCTGCGGCGTGGGACGTCAAAAACGGCCACAGGTTCCGCAATGTGCTATCAGTCGCGGAAGTTATTGAACTGCAGCGGCATGTCGAAGGTCTTGGCGCGCAGGGCCGCGATGGCCTCTTGCAGGTCATCACGCTTCTTGCCGGTGACACGCACCTGCTCGCCCTGAATGGCCGCCTGGACTTTCAGCTTGGCATCCTTGATGTGTGCGACGATCTTCTTCGCCAGCTCCTTGTCGATGCCTTCCTTGAGCACGGCTTCCTGCTTCATCAGCTTGCCGGAGGCGTAGGCGTCCTTGACTTCAAGGCACTGCACGTCGATCTTGCGCTTGACCAGGGCCAGCTTGAGGATTTCGATCATCGCTTCCAGCTGGAAATCGGCTTCAGCGGTCAGGTTGACGGTCAGTTCCTTTTCCTTGAACTCGAAGCTGCCCTTGCCTTTCAAGTCATAGCGACGGTCCAGTTCCTTGACGGCGTTTTCGACGGCGTTGGTGACTTCGTGTTTGTCCAGTTCGGATACCACGTCGAACGAAGGCATGTCATTTCTCCAATATAAGGGGCGGGTTCAGTAGAGATGGAGCGCGCCCAAGCTAAAATGCCGGGGCATTATAGCGGTTCTTTCGCCGCGTTCACCGCCGGCGACCCTACGGAGCACACACTGATGTCGACCACCTGGCATATTCTCGGCGCCGGTAGCCTGGGCACCCTCTGGGCCACGCGGCTGGCGCGCGCGGGCGTGCCGGTGCGGCTGATCCTGCGCGATCAGGCGCGCCTGGCCAGCTATGCGTCGGGCGAGGGCCTGACCCTGGTTGAACAAGGCATTGCGCGCACCTACCGGGTCACCGGCGAAACGCCCGACAGCCCGGAGCCGATCCATCGCCTGCTGGTGGCGTGCAAAGCCTACGATGCCCCAGGCGCCGTCGCACAGTTGCAACATCGCCTGGGGCCGGACGCGGAACTGATCCTGCTGCAAAACGGCCTCGGCAGCCAGGATGCCGTCGCCGCCCAGTTGCCGCAGGCGCGTTGCATCTTTGCCTCCAGCACCGAAGGCGCGTTTCGCGATGGCGACTGGCGCGTGGTATTTGCCGGCCACGGCTACACCTGGCTGGGGGACGCGGCGCGCCCTACTGCGCCGCTGTGGCTGGAGGACTTGCAGGCCGCCGCCATTCCCCATGAATGGAGCACCGATATCCTCACGCGCCTGTGGCGCAAGCTGGCGCTCAATTGCGCGATCAACCCGCTGACCGTGCTCTACCAGTGCCGCAACGGAGGCCTGCAGGCCCATCAATGTGAAGTCGCAACCTTGTGCGCCGAATTGACCGAACTGCTGGAGTGGTGCGGCCAGCCTGCGGCTGCGCTGGATTTGCACGGTGAAGTGCAGCGAGTGATCCAGGCCACCGCGGCCAACTACTCGTCCATGTACCAGGACGTGGCCAACGCGCGGCGTACCGAAATCAGCTACTTATTGGGCTACGCCTGCCAGGCGGCCGCCCGCCATCGACGCGTGCTGCCCCATCTGCAGCAGGTGCAGGCGCGTCTGGTCGAGCTGTTGGTTGCACGCCGATTGCCCCGCGACTGAGGCACGCGCTACCCTGCCTTATGTCTATTGCTTGCGAAAAAACTGATGCCACTGCGCCAGCGTCTTGAAAACCTACCGGTAGGGCAGAAATTGCTGGCCGCCCTGCTGGTACTGCTGACCACCGTGTTGCTGGTGGCCAACCTGACCTTTATCAGCGCCGCCTACTGGATTTCCCAGGAAAGCATGGCGCCCCAGGCGTTGCAGGCCATCGGTAGGCTGGTGTCCAACCCGGCGCTCGCCGCCGAAGCCCTTCAGTCCCCGGACAAGGCCAACGCGCTGCTCAATGAGCTGACCAGCTATTCACCGTTGCGCGCCGCCGCTCTTTACGACGGCGAAGGCAATCGCCTGGCGCAGATGCAGCACGGCGACCGCCTGCACCTGCCCGACAACTATCGGCATGTCGAAGCCTGGCGACTCACCGAGTTTCGCAGCAACCAAATCATCACCCTGCCCCGCCCCGGCCAGCCTTCAGGGCATCTGTTGCTGGTGGCCAGCAGCGAGCTACCGGTGGCGTTCTACACCGGCACCCTGACCGCGAGCCTGGGCATCCTGATTTTCAGCGTCCTGCTGTGGCTGGTGATTGCCCGGCAGATCAAACGCCTGATCACCCGGCCCATCCATGAGCTCGAAGAGCTGTCGCGCCAGGTCACTCGCGAAGAGAACTACGCCCTGCGCGCAGGCCCCGGCAACCATGATGAGATCGGCAGCCTGGCGGAAGCGTTCAACACCATGCTGTCGCGCATCGAGGCCCGCGAGCAGCAGCTCAAACGTGCACGGGATGATTCCCAGGCCGCCTACGACCAGGCCCAGGGCCTGGCCGAAGAAACCCGTCATACCAACCGCAAACTGGAACTGGAAGTCCAGGTGCGCAGCAAGATCGAGAAAAAGCTCACCGGTTTTCAGAATTACCTGAACAGCATTATCGACTCGATGCCTTCGGCGCTGATTGCCCTGGACGAACAGCTCTATGTCACCCAATGGAACCAGGAAGCCACCGCGCTTTCCGGCACGCGTCTGGATGAAGCCCTGAACCAGCCGATCTATCTCGCGTTCCAACCGCTCAAGCCGTACCTGCCGCAAATCAAGGCCACGGTGGAACAGCATTCGGTGGAGCGGATCGAGCGGGTCACCTGGATCAAGGACGACGAACCAAAGCATTACGCCCTGACGTTCTACCCATTAATGGGCGGTGCCGGGCGTGGCGTGGTGATCCGCATCGACGACATCACCCAGCGCCTGTCCCTGGAAGAAATGATGGTGCAATCGGAAAAAATGCTCTCGGTCGGCGGCCTCGCTGCCGGCATGGCTCATGAAATCAACAACCCGCTGGGCGCGATCCTGCACAACGTGCAGAACATTCGGCGCCGCCTGTCACCCGACCTGCCCAAGAACCTGGAACACGCCGAACAGGCGGGCATCGAGCTGGACCTGGTCAATCGCTACCTGCATAGCCGCGAAGTGCCGCAGTTACTCGACGGGATTCAACAGGCCGGTGCGCGCGCAGCGAAGATCGTCACGCATATGCTCAGCTTCAGCCGACGCAGCAATCGGCAAATGGCCCCCTGCGACTTGCCGGCCCTGATCGACCAGGCCGTGGAAATCGCCGGTAACGATTTCGACCTGGCCATCGGTTTTGACTTCAAGGGCCAGGCAATCACCCGCCAGTTCGATCCGCAACTGGGCCCGGTGCCCGGCACGGCCAACGAGCTGGAGCAAGTGCTGCTCAACCTGCTGAAAAACGCCGCCCAGGCGATTCACTTGCGTGAAGACGGCAGCGAACCGGGACGCATCATCCTGCGTACCCGCCTCAACCCACCCTGGGCCGAGATCCAGGTAGAAGACAATGGCATCGGCATGAGCGAAAACGTGCGCAAACGCACCTTCGAGCCGTTCTTCACCACCAAGGAAATCGGCCAGGGCACCGGGCTTGGGCTGTCGGTGTCGTATTTCATCATTACCAATAACCACAAGGGCCAGATGGAAGTGCATTCGACCCTCGGCCAGGGCACGTGTTTTACCCTGCGCCTGCCGCTGGCCGGCAGCCAACTGTCCCCCGCAGAACTCACCCGACTGGAGCAATGACCATGGGCTTTCGCCTGTCAAAGATCTACACCCGCACCGGCGACCAGGGCGAAACCGGCCTCGGCGATGGCCGCCGCGTGCCCAAGGATCACCCCAGGGTGGAGGCCATCGGCGAGGTGGACACGCTGAACAGTCAGTTGGGGTTGCTGTTGGCTAACCTGGAGGAGCAGAGCGGCAAGCACCCCGAATTGAACGATGTGATCGACGTGCTCACGCCCTGTCAGCATCGATTGTTCGACCTCGGCGGCGAGCTGGCCATGCCGGTGTACAAAGCGTTGAGTGCAGCGGAAGTGGATCGGCTGGAAGCGGCCATTGATCGCTGGAACGAAGAGGTGGGGCCGCTGGAGAACTTCATCCTGCCCGGAGGTTCAGCGCTGATCGCCCAGGCCCATGTGTGCCGCAGCCTGGCGCGCAGCGCCGAACGTCGCTGTCAGCATTTGAATGCGCTGGAACCGTTGGAGGGGGTGGGGCTGGCGTATATCAATCGGTTGTCGGATTTGCTGTTTGTGGCGGCCAGGGTGATTGCCAGGCGCCAGGGGGTTGCTGAGGTGTTGTGGCAGGCGGCGGCCAAGCCACACTGATGTTTCCCGGGTGACTGACAGGGCCTCATCGGGGGTGTAGGAGCGAGCTTGCTCGCGAAAAACTCACAGGCACCGCGCCCATTCAGAAAGCTCGCGTTATCGTTGACGCTTTTCGCGAGCAAGCTCGCTCCTACATCCCGATAGCGCCCGTCAAAGCAACATCAATCACCGGGCCAAAACGCCCGAATCCCCGCCACACCCTGCGCCCCAGCCGCCCAAGCCTGCTCCCGCTGCGCAGGTCCAACCCCGCCCAATAGAAACACCGGCTTGCTGAACCCACGGATCAGCTCGGCCGCCTGCTCCCAACCCAACGGCTGGGCATCGGGGTGAGTCTGGGTCGGTTGAACCGGCGACAGCGTGACGAAATCCACGTCCATCATGTGCGCCAGCGCCAGCTCCTCGGCATTGTGGCAAGAGGCCGCCAACCACCGATCTTTCGGCAATGGCCGCCCCTTGCTCGCATATTTGCGCAATTGCGCCGAGGTCATATGCCAGCCGGCTGCAGGAAAATCCCCCAGCCATTCGAACGGCCCCTTGATCATCAGTTGCGCCTTGCCGGCACACAGGCCCACCGCATCCACCGCCAGATCACGGTATTTGGGGTCGTAGCCGTTGGGTGCGCGCAGTTGAACCAGCTTGATGCCACCGGCGATAGCCTTCTGGATGCCACGCAACAGCATCGGGGTCTCCAGCTCGCCCGGGGTGATCAGGTACTCGGCAGGCAAGCGCGCGGCGGCGACAATCGGCGCATTCGCCGCCGGGAACTCATAGTTGACCAAGTCCCGTGGCGTCACCCATTCCAACGGCTGCCCTTCGACGCCATGGGGCTCGCCGGTAAAGGCCGAGACCTCCCAGACATCCAGCAACACCTGCTTGTCCGGGTAGTCATGCCGCACCTGGATCAACGGCCGGGCCGTGGTGACCTGGATGCCCAGCTCTTCCTGCAACTCGCGAGACAAGGCCGTGGCGACTGACTCATCAGCCTCCACCTTGCCGCCTGGAAACTCCCAGAGGCCGCCTTGATGCTGAGTATCGGCGCGGCGTGCCAGCAGGATCCTGCCATCGACACCGCGAATCACCGCTGCTGCTACATGCACTCGTTTCACCGCCACTGCATCCTCTCGTTATAGCCCTTGTAGGAGCGAGCTTGCTCGCGAAAAACTCAACGCCACCGCGTTATCCAGGATGTACGCGTTATGGTTGACGTTCTTCGCGAGCAAGCTCGCTCCTACCTTCAGGTGCGATATTCCGCGTTGATCTTCACGTATTCGTGGGACAGGTCCGTGGTCCAGATGGTTTCGCTGCACTCGCCGCGACCCAGTTCGATGCGGATGGTGATTTCTTCCTGCTGCATCACTGCCGAGCCCTGGGCCTCGGTATAGGTTTCGGCACGGGCGCCACGGCTGGCAATGCACACGTCGCCGAGGAACACGTCGATCTTGCTCACGTCCAGATCAGACACACCGGCACGACCAACGGCGGCGAGGATACGGCCCCAGTTCGGGTCGGAGGCAAACAGCGCGGTCTTGATCAACGGCGAGTGGGCCACGGTGTAACCCACATCCAGGCATTCCTGATGATTGGCGCCGCCGTTCACTTCTACCGTGACAAACTTGGTCGCGCCTTCGCCGTCGCGCACGATGGCCTGGGCCACGTCCATGCACACCTCGAATACCGCCTGCTTCAACGCCGCGAACAGCGGGCCTTCGCAGGAGGTGATTTCGGGCAGGTTGGCCTGGCCAGTGGCGATCAGCATGCAGCAGTCGTTGGTGGAGGTGTCACCGTCGATGGTAATGCGGTTGAACGACTTGTTGGCGCCGTCCAGCATCAGGCGCTGCAGCACATCGCGGGAGACTTTGGCGTCAGTGGCGATATAACCGAGCATGGTGGCCATGTTCGGGCGGATCATGCCGGCGCCCTTGCTGATACCGGTCACGGTGACGGTGACGCCATCGTGCACGAACTGGCGGCTTGCGCCTTTGGGCAAGGTGTCGGTGGTCATGATGCCGGTGGCCGCGGCCGCCCAGTTATCCACAGACAGGTCATCCAGCGCGGCTTGCAGGGCGCCTTCGATTTTCTCCACCGGCAGCGGCTCACCGATCACGCCGGTGGAATACGGCAGCACCTGGCTGGCGTCTACACCGGTCAACTGCGCCAGCTTGGCGCAGGTGCGTGCAGCCGCGACCAGGCCAGGCTCGCCGGTACCGGCGTTGGCATTGCCGGTGTTGGTCAGCAGGTAACGGATCGACCCGGCTACTCGTTGCTTGGCCAGGATCACCGGCGCGGCGCAAAAGGCGTTGAGGGTGAACACACCGGCGACGGTCGAGCCTTCGGCGCAGCGCATCACCACCACATCCTTGCGCCCCGGACGCTTGATGCCGGCCGAAGCGATACCGAGTTCAAAACCGGCGACCGGGTGCAATGTGGGCAAAGGACCAAGACCAACAGCCATGTATGCGCTCCTTGAAAGAGGATGTGTGTGCCGTCACTGTCGACGGGGAATTAATGGCAAAACGCCGCGACGGCTGATGCCGGTCGCGGCGCAGGATGTTGCAGCGTCAGGCGAAAATCTTATTCGATCTGGCCGTGGCAGTGTTTGAATTTCTTGCCCGAACCGCAGTAGCACAGCTCATTGCGGCCCAGCTTCTGGTCATTGCGTACCGGGGTTTGAGCCAGGGCCACATCGACCTCTTCGCCCAGCACCTCAGGGGCTTCCAGGCCTGGCGCTTCGTCATGCTGGAACTGCATGCGCGCCGCCAGTGCCTCGGCTTCCTGGCGCAAACGTGCTTCTTCCTCGATCGGGTCTTCGCGACGCACCTGGACGTGGGACAGCACGCGGATCGAATCGCGCTTGATCGAATCCAGCAACTCGGAGAACAGCGTGAACGACTCGCGCTTGTACTCCTGCTTCGGGTTCTTCTGGGCGTAGCCACGCAAGTGGATGCCGTGGCGCAGGTGGTCCATGGTCGACAGGTGGTCTTTCCACAGGTCGTCCAGCACGCGCAGAACGATTTGCTTCTCGAAGGTGCGCAGGGCTTCGGCACTCGCCTGCTCTTCCTTCTCGTTGTACGCGGCCAGCAGCTCGGTCATCAGCTTCTCGCGCAGCGTCTCTTCGTACAGGTGATCGTCTTCGTCCAGCCACTGCTGAACCGGCAGGTCCACACCGAAGTCGCTCTTCAACGCGGCTTCCAGACCGGCCACATCCCACTGCTCAGGCAGCGACTGCGGCGGAATATGCGCGCTGACGGTGGCGTTGAGCACGTCCTGACGGAAGTCAGCGATGGTCTCGCCAATGTTGTCGGCGGCCAGCAACGTGTTACGCATGTGATAAATCACTTTACGCTGTTCGTTGTTGACGTCATCGAACTCGAGCAGTTGCTTGCGAATGTCGAAGTTGCGGCCTTCGACCTTGCGCTGGGCCTTCTCGATGGCGTTGGTCACCATGCGGTGCTCGATCGCCTCCCCGGACTGCATGCCCAG
The DNA here is from genome assembly GCF_001439815.1 of Pseudomonas orientalis. Lineage (GTDB taxonomy): Bacteria > Pseudomonadota > Gammaproteobacteria > Pseudomonadales > Pseudomonadaceae > Aquipseudomonas > Aquipseudomonas orientalis. The sequence continues at coordinate 179,922 of NZ_JYLM01000005.1, forward strand.
GGCCTTCATGAAGTTCTTCACCCGATCCGAGGCGAAGATACGCATCAGGCTGTCTTCCAGGGACAGGTAGAAGCGGCTCGAACCGGCGTCACCCTGACGGCCGGCACGACCACGCAACTGGTTGTCGATACGGCGCGATTCGTGACGCTCGGACGCGATCACCTGCAAGCCGCCGGACTCCAGTACGGCCTGGTGGCGTTTCTGCCAGTCGGCCTTGATCTGGGCGATCTGCTCGGGGGTCGGGTTGTCGAGCGAGGCCACTTCCACTTCCCAGTTGCCGCCCAACAGGATGTCGGTACCACGACCGGCCATGTTGGTGGCGATGGTCAGCGCGCCGGGACGACCGGCCTGGGCGATGATCTCGGCTTCCTTTTCGTGGAACTTGGCGTTAAGCACCTTGTGCTCGATGCCTTCCTTGTTGAGCAGGTTGGACACGTGCTCGGACGTCTCGATGGTCGCGGTACCCACCAGGATCGGACGGCCCTTGGACATACCGTCCTTGATGTCATTGACGATCGCCGCGTATTTCTCTTCGGCGGTCAGGAACACCAGGTCGTTATAGTCTTTACGCGCCAGGGGCTTGTTCGGCGGGATGACCACCACCGACAGGCCATAGATCTGGTGGAATTCGAACGCTTCGGTGTCGGCCGTACCGGTCATGCCGGACAGTTTGTTATACAGACGGAAGTAGTTCTGGAAGGTGGTGGACGCCAACGTCTGGCTTTCGGCCTGGATGTTGAGCATTTCCTTGGCTTCGATGGCCTGGTGCAGGCCTTCGGACAAGCGACGACCGGGCATGGTACGGCCGGTGTGTTCGTCGACCAGTACCACCTGGCCGTCCTGGACGATGTATTCGACGTTGCGATGGAACAGCTTGTGGGCGCGCAGGCCGGCATACACGTGGGTCAACAAGCCCAGGTTGTGCGCCGAGTACAGGCTTTCACCCTCGGCGAGCTCGCCGATCTGGGTCAGCATCTCTTCGACGAACTGGTGACCGGCTTCGTTGAGCTCGACCTGGCGAGTCTTCTCGTCGATGGTGAAGTGACCTTCTTTGGTCACCACGCCTTCGACTTCCTCGATGTGCTGCTCCAGACGCGGGATCAATTTGTTGATCTCGGTGTACAGGCGCGAGCTGTCTTCGGCCTGGCCGGAGATGATCAGCGGCGTACGGGCTTCGTCGATCAGGATGGAGTCGACTTCGTCGATCACAGCAAAGTTGAGTTCGCGCTGGAATTTTTCTTCCATGCTGAACGCCATGTTGTCGCGCAGGTAGTCGAACCCGAATTCGTTGTTGGTGCCGTAGGTGATGTCGGCGGCGTAGGCGGCGCGCTTCTCTTCCGGCGGCTGGAACGGTGTTACCACGCCGACGGTCAGGCCCAGGAATTCATACAGCGGGCGCATCCAGTTGGCGTCGCGGCGAGCCAGGTAATCGTTCACCGTCACCACGTGCACGCCCTTGCCGGACAATGCGTTGAGGTAAACGCCCAGGGTGGCCACCAGGGTCTTGCCTTCACCGGTGCGCATTTCGGCAATCATGCCTTCATGCAAGGTCATGCCGCCGATCAACTGGACGTCGAAGTGGCGCATGCCCATGACGCGCTTACCGGCTTCACGGGCGACCGCAAAGGCTTCGGGAAGCAGCTTGTCGAGGGTTTCACCTTTGGCTATGCGGGCCTTGAACTCTTCGGTCTTGGCGCGCAATTGCTCGTCCGACAGGGCAACCATCTGCTCTTCGAAGGCATTGACCAGCTGCACCGTCTTGAGCATGCGTTTGACTTCGCGCTCATTCTTGCTTCCAAAAAGTTTCTTTAACAAAGGCGCAAACATATCGGCAGGTTCTTCCACACATAGGGATGGAGGGCGCACCGTGAGTGGCCCGAGCAGCCCTCACGGCCGCATGCGAACGCGCATTCTACCCGGAATCGTGGGTGAGGAAAGTGGCGTTGTTCCCCGATGCGGGCACGGCGCTGTGAGAGGGCTTGTTTAAAATAAGGGCTTTTGCTGGAACTTCAACCCATCAAGCGCAGAAGTTACTTATTGATTTCACGGGAAAAGCCCTGCCGATGCATGGCTTCGGGGCCCGCAGGCGCTTTCTGTTAAGATGCTGGCTCTGTTACTTAAGGTGTCTAAACATGGCATTTCGCCCTCTTCCAGCCCGCGCTCCCGGCGTGTTGCTTCGCGAAGCTAAGCCGCTGAGAGCCATCTTTGGCCACGCCAAGCGCCTGGGGCATTTGCAACGCCTGCTCGAAAGCCAGTTGCAACCGGCCGCGCGCGAACACTGTCATGTGGCGTCCTGGCGTGAAGGCAACCTGCTATTAATTGTCACTGACGGCCACTGGGCGACCCGTCTGCGTTACCAGCAAAAACGCCTGCTGCGCCAATTGATGGTGTTCGATGAGTTCGCCGGGCTGGTGCGCATCCAGTTCAAGGTACAGCCGCCCACCGTACTGCGCAGCACGGCGGGACATACCCTGGACCTGTCGGAAAATGCAGCCGAGACCCTCCAGGCCACGGCCGAAGGGATCAGCGATCCGGGTCTGCGCGCGGCACTGCAACGGCTGGCCGCCCATGCCAGACCCAAATCCTGAGCCTCACTTGCGCTTGCTGCCGCCCAGTAACGAGCCCAGCAAGCCGCGCACCAACTGCCGCCCCATCTGATTGGCGGCCTGCTGCATGGCGGATTTCAGCGCCTTGCCTGCCGTGGTCCCCAGGAACGCACCGGCCTTGTCGGTAAAGCTGGGTTCTTCAGTCGCGGGCTTGGCCTCATCGGTCGGCCCCAACGCCTTGCGTGCCATCAGCACTTCGTACGCTGATTCGCGGTCAATCGGCTTGTCGTAACGGCCCTGCAGCGCCGAGCTGGCGATCAACGCCGCACGTTCGGCCTCGGTCAGCGGCCCGATCCGCGACTGTGGCGGTGCGACCAGCACGCGCTGGACCATCTCCGGCGTGCCCTTGTCCTGCAAGGTGCCCACCAGCGCTTCACCGGTGCCCAACTCGGTCAACACCGCCAAGGCATCGAAGGCCGGATTGGGCCGGAAACCGTCCGCCACCGCCCGCAGGGATTTTTGCTCTTTGGTGGTGAATGCGCGCAGGCCATGCTGAACACGCAGGCCCAGTTGCGCGAGCACGGTGTCAGGCAAGTCGCCCGGCGATTGCGTGACGAAGTACACGCCCACGCCTTTGGAGCGAATCAACCGCACCACCTGCTCCAAACGGTCCTGCAACGCTTTGGGTGTGTCGGCGAACAACAGATGCGCCTCATCGAAAAACAGCGCCAGCAGCGGTTTTTCCGCATCGCCGCGCTCGGGCAACTGCTCGAACAGTTCCGCCAGCAGCCACAACAGGAAGGTCGCATAGACCTTCGGCGCGTCATGCACCAGGCGGCTGGCGTCGAGCAGATGGATACGGCCGCGCCCGTCGCCGGCGGGCTGCAGAATATCCTCAAGCTGCAGGGCCGGCTCGCCGAACAGGGCTTCGGCGCCCTGCTGTTCCAGCACCGCGAGACGCCGCAACAACGCCTGGCTGGACCCGGTGGTCATCAGCGCCGCGTCGTCGCCCAACAATTCAGGGTGATAACGCAGGTGGTTGAGCAATGCCTTGAGGTCTTTGAGGTCCAGCAGCAACAGGCCTTCACGGTCGGCCACCTTGAATGTCGCGTACAGCGCCGACTGCTGGCTGTCGGTGAGCTCCAGCAGGCTGCCGAGCAACAACGGGCCCATTTCACTGATGGTGGTGCGCAACGGATGACCGGACTGGCCATGGATATCCCACAGCGTGACCGGATAAGCCTTCGGCGCGTAATTGAGGAAGGGCATCCCGGCGATACGCTCGGCGACTTTGCCCTGGGGGTTGGCTGCGGCGCCCAGACCGCAAAGGTCGCCCTTGATGTCGGCAGCGAATACCGCCACGCCCGCATCGCTGAAGGCTTCCGCCAGACGCTGCAAGGTGACGGTCTTGCCGGTGCCCGTGGCGCCGGCGATCAGCCCATGACGGTTGGCCAGGCGCATGGGCTGGGTGATGGGCTGGCCGTCTGGACCGGCACCGATAAGCAGTTGTGTGGAGTCAGGCATTTCGTCACCTATGGTTAATCTTTAATGCCGCGAGGTCGATATAGACGTATGTAAGCCCGACAAAGACTAGAAAACGGTCAGATAATTCCGACATGGACCAACGGAGCTATCACCAGAAATATCACACCTTTTTTAACGCTGCCATTTTGCGCCTCCTCCAGAGGGCGCGCACCGGATATCAAGACCTTAGCGGACCCTACAAGCCATGAATAAAAACCTGCGCTTCAGCCATAAAATTTTGCTTGCAGCCTCCCTTATCGTCATCGCCGCCTTTGCGTTGTTTACCCTCTATAACGACTACCTGCAGCGCAATGCGATTCGTGACGACCTCAATAGCTACCTGCATGAAATGGGCGACGTCACCGCCGGCAGTATTCAGACCTGGCTCACCGGGCGCATCGCCCTGGTCGAAAACGCCGCACAGAATATCGCCCTCAACCCCGAGCCTTCCGTGGTTGCCAGCCTGCTGGAACAGAAAGCGCTGACATCGTCGTTCATGGCGACCTACGTCGGCGACAGCCAGGGCACGTTCACCATCCGCCCGGACACCAAGATGCCCGAGGGTTTCGACCCGCGCGTTCGCCCCTGGTACAAGGGCGCCCAGGCCAGCAACGGCTCGACCCTGACCGAGCCTTATATCGACGCGGCCACGGGGCAGCTGATTATTTCCATCGCCACACCGAGCGCCAAGGCCGGCCAAAGCATCGGCGTGGTGGGCGGCGACCTGAGCCTGCAAACCCTGGTGGACAACATTGGCGCGCTGGACCTGGGCGGCATGGGTTACGCGTTCCTGGTCAGTGCCGACGGCAAAGTACTGGTCCACCCGGACAAAGCCTTGGTGATGAAAACCCTGTCGGACGTTTACCCCAAGGACACGCCAAAGATCAGCGCTGACTTCAGCGAAGTAGAGGCCAATGGCAAGACCAATATCGTTACGTTTACCCCGATCAAGGGCCTGCCGTCAGTGAATTGGTACCTGGGCATTTCGGTGGATAAAGCCAAATCCTTCGCCATGCTCACTGAATTTCGCACATCGGCGGTGATCGCCACCCTCATCGCCGTGGTGATCATCATCGCGTTGCTGGGCATGTTGATCCGCGTGTTGCTGCAACCGCTGCACGTGATGACCCGGGCCATGCAGGACATTGCCGACGGCGAAGGCGACCTGACCCGACGCCTGACCATCCAGAACAACGACGAGTTCGGCACCCTGGGTACTGCATTCAACCGTTTCGTCGAGCGCATTCACACTTCGATTCGCGAAGTGTCGTCGGCTACCGAGCAGGTCAATGAAGTGGCACTGCGGGTGGTCAGCGCGTCCAACTCGTCGATGGTCAATTCCGACGAACAGGCCAACCGCACCAACAGCGTCGCCGCTGCGATCAATCAACTGGGCGCTGCCACTCAGGAAATCGCGCGTAACGCGGCGCAGGCCTCCAGCCAGGCCAGTGATGCACGGCATCTGGCCGAAGACGGCCAGCAGGTGGTAGAGCGCAATATCAAGGCCATGACCCAGCTGTCGAGCATGATCAGCGCCTCCAGCAGCAATATCGAGGCGCTGAACAGCAAGACCGTGAATATCGGTCAGATCCTTGAAGTGATCACCAGTATTTCCCAGCAAACCAACTTGCTTGCGCTCAACGCTGCCATCGAGGCCGCGCGTGCCGGTGAAGCCGGTCGCGGCTTCGCGGTAGTGGCCGATGAAGTGCGCAACCTGGCGCATCGCACCCAGGAATCGGCGCAACAGGTGCAGAAGATGATCGAGGAACTGCAAGTCGGCGCCCGCGACTCGGTGAGCACCATGAGTGAAAGCCAGCGCCACAGCCAGGACAGCGTGGAAATCGCCAACCTGGCCGGCGAGCGCTTGAACAGCGTGACTCAGCGCATTGGCGAGATCGACGGCATGAACCAGTCCGTGGCCACCGCCACCGAGGAGCAGACTTCGGTGGTGGAGTCGATCAATATGGACATCACCGAGATCAACACCCTCAACCAGGAAGGCGTGGAAAACCTGCAATCGACCCTGCGCGCCTGCACGGACCTGGAGCAACAGGCGTCGCGCCTGAAGCAATTGGTGGGCAGCTTCCGCATCTGATTACACAAAGGGGCTTGGCGGTACTCGGTAAACATGTGGGAGGGAGCTTGACCCCGATGGCGGCCTCAGGGCCGACCAGGATGTTGGATCAGACCGAGTACATATCCGTTTCTGCGGTAACGGCTGCTAACGGTTCCGCTTTTACAGCGGCTCACTTTTGAAAAGCGCAAAAGTAAGCAAAACGCTCTTGCCCCACCACTCGGCACCTCGCCTAGGCTCGGTGTGCCCGAACGCAGGCTTGAATCCGTGGGCCGCCGCAATGGGCCATCCATGGCCCAGTGCGGCTAACCCGGCGTCCTGCCGGGTTACCCACGGATTCAAGCCTGCGCTCGGCCAGCGTGGTTTAACGGGGCGCCTAAGATCAAAAGCAGATCAAGATCAAAAGCGGCTCGCTTCGCATCGTGGTTAGGGTGGGGGCATCGAAGTCTGTAGGAGCGAGCTTGCTCGCGAAAAACTTACAGGCACCGCGTTCATTCAGGAAGCACGCGTTATCGTTGACGTTTTTCGCGAGCAAGAGCTAGGCGCCCCCCTCGCTCCTACAGACGGCCGTGTTCGCTTAACTGACTGGCATCAGGGCAAGCCCCCTCCCCCATCATTTCAACCTTGAACACGCAGCACGACACCAATCCCGATCGAACATCTATCCTTACCTCAGGTCCACGTAAAGGAGAGCAATGGATCGGAGGGCTGTTCATCGTGCATATCGCTGACATAACCATGTTCTACGCCCCGGCCAGCGGTGGCGTACGCACTTATCTGGACGCCAAGCACCGGCGCCTGGCGCTCAAGCCCGGGATTCGCCACAGCCTGCTGGTGCCGGGCGCCCACTTGAGCGAGCGCGATGGCATTTTCGAGGTGCCGGCGCCGCCGCTGCCCTTCGGCAAAGGCTACCGCTTCCCCCTGCGCCTGGCGCCTTGGCGAAATGTCCTGCACGATTTGCAGCCTGACCTGATCGAGGTCGGCGACCCGTACCTGACCGCCTGGGCCGCCCTGGACGCCCGGCGCCAGCTGGATGTGCCCGTCATCGGTTTTTATCACTCCGATCTCCCCCTGCTGGTGCGTAACCGCATGGGCGCCTGGTTTACCCCCAACGTCGAAGCTTATGTCAGCAAGCTCTACGGAAACTTTGACCGGGTACTGGCCCCCAGCCAGGTGATGGCCGACAAACTCATTGGGCTTGGGGTGAAAAACGTCTTCGTACAGCCTCTGGGCGTCGACCTGCAAACCTTCACCCCCGCCGTGCGCGACCCCGGCCTGCGCGCCGAACTGGGGATCGCTGAAGACACCCGGCTGCTGATTTTCGCCGGGCGTGGCTCCAAGGAGAAAAACCTGCCGGTGCTGCTCAACTGCATGAAGCGCCTGGGCGAGGGTTATCACTTGTTGCTGGTAGGTTCCGGCATGCCGGCCAACGTGCCGGACAATGTCACTGTAGTCGACGGCTTCCGCCCGGCCGATCATGTTGCGCGCTTGATGGCCAGCGCCGACGCGTTGCTGCATGGCGGCGACCAGGAAACCTTCGGCCTGGTCATTCTGGAGGCCATGGCCTGTGGCATTCCGGTGGTCGCCGTGGCGGCGGGGGCCTTCACCGAGATTGTCGACGAACGCTGCGGCCTGCTGTGCGCGCCCAACAACCCCAAGGCGATGGCCGATGCGGTACGCGAACTGTTCGGCGCCGACAGCCGGCGTCTCGGAGAACAGGCGCGGCGCCATGTCGAACGGCATTACGCGTGGGATGCGGTGGTAGACAGCCTGCTGGGGCATTACCACGCCGTGCTGGGCACACAAAAGCCGATGCTCGCCCATGGCTGAACGCTCAGTCATGCTGGTGCTGCACGATGTGGCGCCGAGTACCTGGGCCGATTACCAGCCCTTTGTCGAGGCCGTCGATGCCCTCGGCCATGTTCCTATCACCTGGCTGGTCGTTCCCGACTTTCATCACCACGATGCCCTCGCCGCCCATCCCGGCTTCCGGCGCCTGCTCGACCATCGCGTCGCCAGGGGCGATGAACTCACCCTGCACGGTTACTACCACTGCGACGACCAACCCCGGCCACGAACGCCACGGGAGTGGTTCATGCGGCGCCTCTATACCCATGAGGGCGAGTTCTACCAGTTGTCCGAGGCCGAGGCGCTGCGGCGCCTGACCGACGGCGTCGAGGTCTTCCAGCGCAATGACTGGCCCCTTCAAGGGTTTGTCGCACCCGCCTGGTTGATGAGCCAGGGCACCCGGCTGGCGCTGCGCCAGTTACCGCTGCGCTACACCAGCGACCCGCAGCACCTGTATCGCCTGCCTGATTTCACGCCCACTCACGCCCCGGGCCTGGTGTGGAGCGCGCGCAGTGCGTGGCGCCGGGGCCTGTCCAAAGTCTTGAGCGATCGGCGCGAGCAGCGCTGGCAGGCCGCACCGGTAATCCGATTAGGGTTGCATCCCGTCGATATGCGCCATGAGTATTCCCGTCATTATTGGCTGCATACCCTGGAGCGGCTACTTGACGACGGGCGCACGCCACAGACCAAGTCTGCCTGGCTGTCGACGCTGCCATGCGCCGGCTGATCTGGCTGGTACTGGCGCTGCTGGTCGCGCTGGTGATCCCGGTGTGGCTGGGTGGCGGCGAAACCGTTGCGCGCCTGCGCCAGTTCCCCCTGCCCCAGTTACTGGGGATGTTTGCCATGATCATCGGCTGCTGGTTGATCAACAGCCTGCGCATCCGCTTGTTGCTGGGCGAGCAGCGCAGTCGGTTGGGGTGGCGCAAAAGCCTGGGCGTGGTGATATCGACCGAGTTCGCCATGTGCGCGACGCCAGGCGGCAGCGGCGGGCCACTGACGCTGATGGGCCTGCTGGCCCGCAACGGCATACGCCCCGCCCACGGCAGCGCGGTGTTCGCCATGGACCAACTGAGTGACATGCTGTTCTTTTTCTGCGCACTGGTGGGCATCGTGCTGTATGCGCTGTTCCATAGTCTCAGCCCGCGCCTGGAATGGCTGCTGGGGCTCAGTGCCGCGTCGATGGTCGGTGGAGGCGTTGGCGCCTTTCTGGTGGTGCGCTTTCATCGGCGCCTGATTCGCCTGGCCGGACGAGCACTCAAGGCCATGAAGGTGCGCGTCGGCACCCGACGGCGCTGGGCGCGCCGGTTGCTGCGCTTTCTCGCAGCCTTCACCCAAACACTGAAATTGCCCTGGAGCACCCTGCTTGGGGTATTCGCGCTGACCAGCCTGCATTGGTTGTTACGCTACAGCGTGTTGTACCTGGCGCTGCGCGGCCTGGGCGGTGAGGTGCAGTGGGCCTGGAGCTTCCTGATCCAGATGCTGTCATTGACCGCCGGGCAGTTCAGCCTGCTGCCAGGCGGGGCCGGAGCGGCGGAATTGACGTCGGCGGCATTGCTCGCGCCGATGGTGGGCAACGCCACCGCTGCGGCGGCGATTCTTATCTGGCGGGCAGTCACCTATTACTTCTATCTGCTGGCCGGTGCGCCAGTGTTCCTATTGATGGTAGGCAAGCCGCTGCTCAAGCGTCTTTTTCGGGGGCAGCCGGCGGCTGCTCATCCTCCTGCAACTGTTCCCACAACCGGGCGGCGCCAGGAAAGTCAGTGCCATCCTCAGCACCCAGCGCATCCGGGTCGTAGCGACTCAGACAGCCTTCGCCCAAGGTAGCGGGTGGCCTGGAAGTCGCCTTGTCGAGTGGGTCGGTCATGGCCGCCTCCTGAAAATGAAAAGGGCCCGCAGAGTTTTACTCCCGGGCCCCCGCTTGTTCAATCAAAACGCGTCGGTCAGAACACCACGGTCTTGTTGCCGTGCACCAGGACGCGATCCTCCAGGTGATAACGCAAGCCACGGGCCAGCACCATTTTCTCGACATCGCGGCCGAAACGCACCATGTCTTCGATGCTGTCGCTGTGACTGACGCGCACCACGTCCTGCTCGATGATCGGACCGGCGTCCAGTTCTTCGGTGACGTAGTGGCAGGTCGCGCCGATCAGCTTCACGCCGCGCAGGGACGCCTGGTGATAAGGCTTGGCGCCCACGAACGACGGCAGGAAGCTGTGGTGAATGTTGATCACTTTGCCGGCGTATTCGCGGCACAGTTCCGGCGGCAGGATCTGCATGTAGCGCGCCAGCACCACCACGTCGGCAGCGTGCTGCTTGACCAGGCGCGACACTTCGGCGAAGGCGGGCTCCTTGTCCTGCGGGTTGACCGGCACGTGGTAATACGGGATGCCATGCCATTCGACCATGCTGCGAAGGTCGTCATGGTTGGAGATCACACACGCGATCTCGCAATCGAGTTCATCGCTGTGCCAGCGGTGCAGCAGGTCCGCCAGGCAGTGGGATTCACGGCTGGCCATCAGCACGACGCGTTTCTTCTGCTCGGTGTCGGTGATATGCCAGGTCATCGAAAACTCTTCGGCGATCGGCGCAAACGCCTCACGAAAGGCTTCCAGACCAAAAGGCAACGTATCGGCACGAATTTCGTGACGCATGAAAAACCAACCGCTGAGGTCATCCGAGTGATGGCTCGCCTCGGTGATCCAACCATTATGAGAAGCCAGAAAGTTACTGACCTTGGCAACGATGCCAACCCGGTCCGGGCAAGCAATCACCAGCCGAAAAGTGCGCATTAGGGGGAAACTCCAGAACTTCGCAAAGGCCGCCATTCTAGCGATTGCGCAGAAAAACTGCAGTACTCGTTGTGCCTTATTCTGATCCCTGGCGCTGGCAACACCCCTTAATAGCGTAAGGTTTTACCACCTTTATATGAGCTGACACAGGCACGCTCGGCACTTTGCAGAATTAAGCCGATTGTTTTTAGCGGCGCGCCCGATAATTAACACGACTGCGCAGCACTGCCACAAACATTCAATCTAATTCACCTGAATAGCTGCTTAATTGTTTACTTGGTGAAATTGCCTGACTATTATTAGGCCACGCACCCTGTCAATCAGCGTTCTACATAAGGTAGTCCACATGTCCCTGATCAACGAATACCGCGCCACCGAAGAAGCTATCAAAGAGCTGCAAGCCCGTTTGAAGAACCTGTCGCAAGACGACAAGCTGAAAACCGAGCTGGAATTCGAAGGCAAACTGCGCACCCTGATGGGCGAATACTCCAAATCCCTGCGTGACATCATCGCGCTGCTGGATCCGGAATCGAAAGTTAAAGCACCACGCGGCGCTGTGAAAACTACCGGCACCAAACGTGCTCGCAAGGTCAAGCAGTACAAAAACCCGCACAACGGTGAAGTGATTGAAACCAAAGGTGGCAATCACAAGACGCTGAAAGAGTGGAAAGCCAAGTGGGGCGGTGACGTGGTAGAAGGTTGGGCTACCCTGCTGGGCTAAGCCTGGTCGGTTCTACACCCGATCCGCGACACATTAAAAACGCCAGCTTGCTGGCGTTTTTTATTGTCTGGATGTTTTGCAGTTGCTCGGCTACAGATTCAGGCGGGCCGCTAAAGAGTCGGCATAGTCTTGCCATTCGCCCAGTACCTGACGCTGAAACGATGTCGCACTGTTTTCCAACTCCTTATGGGCCTGCTTAAATGCCGCCAAGGTATTGGGTGCACCCCATACCGGGTCTGACAACCGTTGCTGACAGAAAAGTCTCCAGCGTTCTTGTTCCTCATTGTTCAAGGTTTCAGGAAAGTTACGCGCGCGGTAGCGAAATAATAATTCCGGCAACCGATGATCATCGAACGGCCATTGCTGGCGTCCCAGTTGTGCAGGCTCCGCCAGGCGAACTTGTTCACATAAGCGCCGGTCACGGTCGCCGATAAAACCCTCATAGAGCTGCTGCTCCGGATCCGCATTCGGCGCATATTCCTCCTCGGCGTAAATGCTCGCCAACTTGTCACGCCAAACTTCCTGTGCGTCAGTTAGTCGCAGCGCCCGTGCCTGGCAGACCTCCATATCCAATTGCAGCCGCTCGCGATCTTGCGCGCGCAGCACCTTCAAGGGCGCGACCACCGGACAGCGGTTGATGTGCAGCAACTTGAGCGGCACCGGCAGCTGGCCCTCCGCCAGCGCATCGCGCCGCGTATAGAGGCGCTCGCGCAACGTCTCGGCGTCCAGTTCGAGCAGGGCCTGGGGGTCGAGCCCCAAGTCACACACAATCAATGCATTGCGATTGCGCGGGTGCCAGGCCAGCGGCAAGACGACTCCCAGGTAATGACGCTCGGCGCTGAAACGTCCGGAAATATGCACCAGCGGCTGCAACAACCGCACCTGGTCCATCACCCGTTGCTTGCTACGCAACTGGAACAACCACTCATACAGCCTGGGTTGTTTTTCCCGCACCAATCGAGCCAGGGCGATGGTCGCACGCACGTCAGACAACGCATCGTGGGCCTGGCCGTGGTCGATGCCGTTGGCTTGCGTCAGGCGCTCAAGCTTGAGCGTCACGCGCCCGTCCTGCTCGGGCCACTCGATCCCCTCCGGGCGCAGGGCATAGGCAGTACGCATCACATCGATCAAGTCCCAGCGGCTGTTACCGCCCTGCCACTCGCGCGCATAAGGATCGAAAAAGTTGCGATAGAGGCTGTAGCGCGTCATTTCATCGTCAAAGCGCAGGGTGTTGTAACCCGCGCCGCAGGTACCGGGGGCCGCGAGCTCGGCGTGCACCCGCGTCATGAAATCCGCTTCGGCAAGACCTTTCTGTGCCAGCACCTGCGGCGTAATACCGGTGATCGCACACGCCGCCGGATGGGGCAGGATATCGTCGCTGGGCTGGCAATACAGATTGATCGGCGGGCCGACCTCGTTGAGCTCGAGGTCGGTACGAATGCCGGCTACCTGCAGCGGACGATCGCTGCGCGGGTTGATCCCGGTGGTTTCATAGTCGTACCAGAAAATGGAGGTCACGGGTTGTTCCTGTGCTGAAGACCGGCAAAGTCTAGGCGCTGCAAGGTGTCAGCGGCCAGCGATACCTTTACTGGACAAACATCCAGCAAAATCTTCAAGGGTTGCTTCCCGCCTCGACACTGCTAGCATCCGTCTCTCTCAGTCGCTTCGCACTGCCAAGGATCGCAATGCCAACAGCTCCTCTGGATACCTGCTACCAGATCGAGACCCCCGAGGGTATCGACCTGCCCTTGCGCCCTGCGGGCCTTGCGCCAAGGGCATTGGCCTACGCCTTCGATCTGCTCGCACGTGGCGTAATCATGGGCATCCTGCTGGTGCCCCTGGCGCTGCTTGGCAACCTCGGGCTCGGCCTGGGCTCGCTGCTGCTGTTCCTGGTCAGCTGGTGGTACATGGTGCTGTTCGAAGTGCTCAACCAGGGCTGCTCGCCCGGCAAGCAGGTCATGGGCCTGCGGGTGGTACAGGACGACGGCACCGCCATCGGTTGGTCGGCGTCACTGATCCGCAACCTGCTGCGGTTTGTCGACATGCTGCCGTTCGGCTATTTCTTCGGCGCCATCAGTTGCCTGCAACATCCGCACTTCAAGCGGCTTGGCGACCTGGCAGCGGGAACGCTGGTGGTCTACCGCGAACAGTCGCTGGCCCGCCCGCCCCTACCTCAAGCCACCGCCCTGCGCCTGCCCTTCGCGCTGGAGCTGAGCGAACAGCGGGCGATCCTCGGTTTCGCCGAACGCCAGGCCGACCTGTCCGCCGAGCGGGTGCACGAACTGGCTGCAATCCTCGCCGCGCCCTTGCAGGTATCTCCGGCTCGCGCCGTGGAGCAACTCAACGGTGTGGCCCATGGTTTATTGGGGCCGACATGAAGCAGAGCCTTTTTGAAAGCCGGCACCAGCCGCAATGGCAGTCCTTCGCCGAACAGCTGAATCAGTTGGAGCGAGGCAAAGCCACCGAAGTGGCCGACTTCCCTTATCACTATCGCCGCCTGTGCCAGCATCTGGCCCTGGCTCAGGAGCGCGGCTACAGCAGTTACCTGGTGGACCGCCTGCAACAACTGGCGCTGCGCGGCCACCAGCAACTGTATCGCCATCGCAGCCAAACGACGGCGAACGTACTCGCCTTTATCCTCGCCGATTTCCCGCGTCTGGTACGTGAACAATGGCGCTTCGTACTGATCGCCAGCCTGCTGTTCTTCGGCAGCCTGCTGGGCATAGCGGTGTTGGTCTACCTGTTTCCCGACCTGATCTACAGCATCGTCAGCCCTCAGCAGGTGGCCGAGATGCACAGCATGTACGACCCCGCCGCCAGCCGGCTGGGCCGCGCGGCCGAACGTGCCTCCAGCGAAGACTGGATGATGTTTGGCTACTACGTGATGCACAACATCGGCATTGCCTTCCAGACCTTTGCCGCAGGCTTGTTGTTCGGCCTGGGCAGCGTGTTCTTCCTGGTGTTCAACGGATTGATCATCGGCGCGGTCTCCGGGCACCTGAGTGAAATCGGCTACGGCCAGACCTTCTGGTCATTCGTGATCGGCCATGGTGCCTTCGAACTCAGCGCCATCGCACTGGCCGGCGCGGCAGGCCTGCAACTGGGCTGGTCGCTGATCGCCCCGGGGCCCCTGGCACGTAGCGAATCCCTGCGCCTGGCGGCCCGCAAAAGCGTGCAGATGCTCTGCGGGGTCATGGTGTTCCTGCTGATTGCAGCGTTCATCGAAGCTTATTGGTCATCCACCACGACCATCGCGCCCTGGATCAAATACCTGGTGGGCGGCGCGCTATGGCTGCTGGTGGCCGCCTACCTGATCTTCGCCGGCCGGACTCGCCATGCGCCTGATTGACGCCAGCGTGGTCATCCGCCCCCGCACCTCCTGGGAAGCCATGGACCTCGGCGTACTGATGGCCCGGAAACATAGTGTACTGCTGATGAGCAGCTGGGCTCTGGTCAGCCTGCCTGTGTTCATTCTGCTTACTGCGCTGCTGTGGCAGTACCCGTCATACGCCCTGTTCCTGTTCTGGTGGCTCAAGCCCGCCTTCGAGCGCTTGCCCTTGTACATTCTTTCCAAAGCCCTGTTTGGTGAAACCCCGAGCCTTAAACAGGCCGTTCGCCAGTGGCCACGCCTGCTCAAGGGCCAACTGTTAGCCAGCCTCACCTGGCGCCGGCTGAGCCTGAGCCGCAGCTTCATGCTGCCGGTGAGCCAGCTCGAAGGCCTGGATGGGCCAGTGCGTCAACAGCGCCTGGGCGTACTGCAACAGCGCAATGCAGGTGCCGCGCGCTGGCTGACGATCATCGGGGTGCACCTGGAGATCGGCCTATGGTTCGGGTGCATGGCGCTGTTCTATCTATTCATCCCGGAGCAGGTCGAACTGAATTGGGACTGGCGGCGGCTGGTATTGGCGACAGGCCCGCAGGGGCTGTGGCTGGAACACCTGAGCAACGCGTTCTATGCGCTGGTGCTGGTGTTCTGGGAACCTATCTACGTCGCCTGCGGTTTCAGCCTGTATCTCAACCGTCGCACCGTCCTGGAAGCCTGGGACCTGGAATTGGTGTTTCGAAGGTTGCGCCAACGCCTGAGCAGCGTCGTACCGCTGTTGCTGCTGGCAGCAGGCCTCACCTTGGTGCAACTGAGCCCATCGGCGCTGGCGGATCAAACGGCTGATCCAAAGCCCCTCAGTACCCAGGCGGCCAGCCAGTCGATCAAGGCATTACTGGAAAAGCCGCCGTTCAAAAATCCGCAAACCGTCACCCGTTATCGTTTTGGTGAGGAAAAACCCGCCACGGCCCGCAAAGCCCACGGCGACGGCAAATTACCTGGCTGGCTTCAGCAATTGCTCGACAACCTCAACAGCACCACCTTCAAGCATGTGGCCCAAGGCTTGGAGATAGTGCTATGGAGCGTGATGATTGGCGGGCTGGCGCTGGTGGTGTGGCGCTACCGTGAATGGCTACACACGTTTGTCAGCCGCAGGCGGCGACCGACCGGCAGAACCGCGAGACCTGCGCCTGCCCAGTTGTTCGGCCTGGAGCTGGGGCTTGAGACGTTGCCCGACGACATCGCCAGCGCAGCTGAACAGCTGTGGCCCACGCAGCCGCGGGAAGCCCTTGGCCTGCTGTACCGCGGCCTGCTCAGCCGGCTGCTGCATGAATTCAACCTGCCACTCAAGAGTGCCGACACCGAGGTCCAGGTACTGGAGCGCATTCATCATTTGCAGCAACCGCAGTTGCTGGCATTCAGTCGCGAATTGACCGGTCACTGGCAAAACCTCGCCTATGGCCATCGACTGCCTCCCGGTGCCGCCCAGCAAAAGCTGTGCAGCGATTGGCGCACACTCTTCAGTAGCGGGGCCAGCCAATGACCCGGCCATTACTGTGGATTGCCGCGCTGCTGGCCTGCGTGTTGGGCGGGGGCGGCCTGTATGCCTGGCACAAGGCAATTCCCTATGAGGAAGTGGTGGATCGCGGCCCGTCGCCGGAGGCATTGGCCAATCCTTACCTCGCGGCCGAGCATTTCCTGCGCCAGCAAGGCCTGGCGGTGGCGCATGCCAACGGGCTTGAGCGACTCGCCGACCTGCCCGCCCCAGGCCATAGCCTGCTGTTGCTGGGGGAGCGAGGCAACATGACCCCACGTCAGGTCGAACAACTGCTGGCGTGGGCAAAAGCCGGAGGTCACCTGTTGCTGGTGGCCGAGGCGCTATGGGATGAAGAGACCGGCAAAAGCGGCGACCTGTTGCTCGATCGTCTCAACCTTCGCCAGACCTTGAGTGATGACTTCGACGAGCCGGCGCCACCGCGCCAAAAGCTCGCACCAGACCTCACCAAACTGTACGTCGACAATGAAACCGCGCCGGCGTATTTCAGCTTTGACACCGACTTCAACCTGACCGACCCCGGGCACCTGGCACAGTTTTCAGCCAACAGCGCCAAGTCCAGCCACCTGATGCAACGCGATCTCGGGTCAGGCCGCGTCACGGTGATCACCGACAGCGACCTGTGGAAAACCCCAGGCATCGGCAAACACGACAACGCCTGGTTGCTGTGGTACCTGAACCAGGGCACCGACGTCACCCTGCTGTTCAACAGCGACACGGACGACCTGCTTACCCTGCTGGTCCGTTACTTTCCCCAGGCTCTCGTCGCGCTGGCCGCCCTGGTTGCCCTGGCATTCTGGCACGCCGGCATGCGCCACGGCCCGATCCAGGCGCCGGCGCCCAAGGCGCGTCGACAACTACAGGAGCATTTGCGCGCCAGCGCCGACTTCCTCCTGCGCCGCAGCGGCCAGCGCGCCCTGCTGCAAGCCTTGCAGCAGGACTTGCTGCGCACCGCCCGCCGCCGCCACCCCGGCTTTGAACACCTCGACACGGCAGAACAATGGCAGGTGCTGGAACACCTGACGCGACAACCCTCCCCTATCATCCGCCAGGCACTCGGCGCACCGGCGCTGAAACGGCTTTCCAGCGCCGACTTCAGCCGACAGGTGGCGTGCCTGCAAACCCTCAGGAATGCCCTATGAGCGACTCTCCAATGGCCACAACCCTGAACGCAGAAAATACTATCCAGACCGCCAGCCAGCAGGCCCAGGCCCTGCGCGTTGAATTACGCAAGGCCGTCATTGGCCAGGACGCGGTGATCGATGACGTGCTCACCGCCTTGATTGCAGGTGGCCATGTGCTGCTCGAGGGTGTGCCCGGCCTTGGCAAAACCTTGCTGGTGCGCGCCCTGGCCCGTTGTTTCGGCGGCGATTTCGCGCGCATCCAGTTCACGCCGGACCTGATGCCCAGCGATGTCACCGGCCACGCGGTGTACGACCTGCAGACCGAACAGTTCAAGTTGCGCAAAGGGCCGTTGTTCACCCACCTGCTGCTGGCCGACGAAATCAACCGCGCCCCGGCCAAGACCCAGGCCGCACTGCTTGAAGCCATGCAGGAGCGCCAAGTGACCCTGGAGGGCGAAGCACTGCCCATCGGCGCGCCGTTCATGGTGCTTGCCACCCAGAATCCCATCGAACAGGAAGGCACCTACCCGTTACCCGAAGCCGAGCTGGACCGCTTCATGCTCAAGGTGCGCATGGACTATCCCGACGCCCAACAGGAAGTGGACATGGTGCGCGAAGTGACCCGTTCGTCCAGGGCCGACATGCTCGATGTGCAACCGTTGCGTACCGTGCTGCAAGCTGCAGATGTGGTGCAGATGCAGCAGATCGCCAGCGGCATGCCCTTGGATGAGCAGGTTCTCGACTATGCCGTGCGCCTGGCGCGGGCCACGCGCAGTTGGCCAGGCTTGTCCATCGGCGCCGGTCCACGGGCCTCTATTGCCCTGATTCGCGGCGCCCGTGCCCGTTCGCTGTTGCGCGGCGGCGAATTCGTGACCCCGGATGACGTCAAGGGATGCGCCCTGGCGGTACTGCGTCACCGCGTACGGCTCGCGCCGGAACTGGACATCGATGGCCTGGAGGTGGACCAGGTGATCAAGCAGTTGCTCGATCAGATTGCGGCTCCCAGGCAGTAGCGCCGGCATGAAACCGACCCGTCTGCTCCTGATCTGGCTGGACGTTCTCTTGGCCCTCAACATCCTGCTGGGCGCGTCGATGGCCTTGCAGTTCAAGGTACCCGATACCTTGCACTCAATCGCCTGGGGCCTGCTGTTGGCCCTGCTGTTGCTGGCGCTGCTGGATGCCATGCGATTGCGCCGCCGCCCTTCGGCACGTGTGCACCGGACGCTGCCCGGCAGCCTGGCATTGGGGCGTTGGGGAGAAGTGCGCCTGGCGCTGGAACACGACTATCCACAGCCGCTGACCGTGCAGGTATTCGATCACGTGCCCGACGGGCTGGTTGTGGATAACCTGCCGCAATCCATTGCGCTGCGCCCAGGCGAGCGCGGCGAGTTGGGCTATCGCGTGCGCCCCGTGCGACGTGGGCATTTCAGCTTCAGCCGCTGCGAAATCCACCTACCCAGCCCCTTGGGGTTGTGGTCGGCCCGGCGCTGGCTCGACGTCGCGGACGCCACTCGCGTGTACCCGGATTTCGCGCGTTTATCCGGTGCGCAGTTGCAGGGTGTGGATAACTGGCTGAGCCAACTGGGCGTGCGTCAGCATCAGCGGCGCGGGCCAGGCCTGGAGTTTCATCAATTACGCGAGTTTCGCGAAGGCGACAGCCTGCGTCAGATCGACTGGAAAGCCACGGCACGGCAACGCACGCCGATTGCCCGGGAATACGAAGATGAGCGCGACCAGCAGATTGTGTTCATGCTCGATTGCGGCCGGCGCATGCGCAGTCAGGACGACGAGTTGTCCCACTTTGACCACGCTCTGGATGCCTGCCTGTTACTGAGTTACGTCGCCTTGCGCCAGGGCGATGCAGTAGGGCTGTGTACCTTTGCCTGCGACCAGCCGCGCTATCTGGCGCCGGTCAAGGGCCACGGTCAATTGAACGTTTTGCTCAATGCAGTCTATGACCTGCAAAGCACCCGCAAAACAGCTGACTACGAGGACGCCGCCAGCCAATTGCTGGCTCGGCAGAAACGCCGCGCACTGGTGATCGTGGTCACCAACCTGCGCGACGAAGACGATGAAGCACTGGTGAGTGCGATCAAGCGCATCGGTCGGCATCATCGGGTGCTGATCGCAAGTCTGCGAGAAGAAGTCCTCGATCAACTGCGCCAGGCCCCGGTACAAACCCTGCCTGAAGCACTGGCCTACAGCGGCGCGATTGACTACCTCAACAGGCGCAATCAGTTGCATGACCGCTTGGGTGCCCATGGGATGTCAGTGTTGGATAGCCTGCCGTCAACGTTGGGCGCCGCATTGGTGACGCGTTATCTGCGCTGGAAAAAAGCCGGCGTGTTCTGATTGCAAGCGCACGGCCACGGTGCACATAGCTGCCATGGTCGATTGCACCTGCTACTCAGACGGAAGCCTGTAAAGGATCGAAACTGAAGTAATGCAACAAAGCGCCGATCAGTTGTGCGTATTCTTCGCATGCCTGAAGCACGCGAAAACCTGAGTCGTAATGCTGCGGGTTGACGTCTTCACGGCTCCACAGACAGGTCGCGGTAAGGTCAACAGCCTGAAATTCGCCGTTCGGCCCGGGAATCTTCAAGCGCAGCTCGAAGTCTGCGCCGATCATCATCGGTAACTGGCTGATCAGCATCAGCCCGTCTTCGGAAACGTCGCCCAGAAAACCGATTGGCTTATCCGTAAGCCGATTGAACACCTGCAAGAAATAAGGCAGCTGATGCCGTTCGATCCGTCGTTCGATAAACATGATGAGGTTGCCATCCCATAAAGCCAGTGATTCCATCGCTCGCTCTCCCTGGATATCGGTGTGACAAGCGGTCGCCGTCACGAGACAGCTGCCGAATCCGGGCGTTGCATTCTTTTGAATAGAAAGTTGTACAAACAGACATTCAAAGAATAGTCCAAGTCTGGCAACAGGCCAGTCTTATCAGGCGACAAATTTCACTACAGCGACGCAGGCCGCGGCTGTGCCGCACTTGCGCCAGAGTAATGCCCCAACTGGCGCAGGGTATCGAGCCGGGCACGCGCACGGTAAGCGTACTCGCTGGACGGGTATTGGCTGATGATGAATTGATAGGTTTGCGCGGCATCGACGAACAGTTTCTGCCGTTCCAGGCACTGCCCGCGCAGCATCGAAACCTCGGGTTGCACATAACGACGGGTACGGCTTTCGCGGTCGACCTGGGACAACTCCAGGGTAACCCGCGCGCAATCACCCACCCCATAGGCACGGTAAGCGTTGTTCAAATGGTGGTCCATCGACCAGCGGGTGCAGCCGACAACACTGACGGCCAGGGCGGCAACGAGCAAAATTCGCATGGGGGTTCTCCTGTCTTGTGCAGTGTATCGACCCCTTGTCGAAAATCTTCAAGGGTGTTCGCCTTTCAACCGCAGCAAAAACAAGCCGATCGTCAATAAGTAGTGCAAACGAACAATGACTACAGCGAAAGAGCATAGTAGCCTTCCCCAGCGCTTGAACTCAGGAGTCTGTGCATGTCCGTTCGTCGTACCAAAATCGTCGCCACCCTAGGCCCGGCCAGCAACTCGCCGGAAGTCCTCGAACAGCTGATTCTGGCTGGTTTGGACGTTGCCCGTCTGAACTTCTCCCACGGCACCCCGGACGAGCACAAGGCTCGCGCCAAGCTGGTGCGTGACCTGGCCGCCAAGCATGGCCGCTTCGTGGCGCTGCTGGGTGACCTGCAAGGCCCGAAAATCCGTATCGCCAAATTTACCAACAAGCGGATCGAGCTGAAGATCGGTGACAAATTCACCTTCTCCACCAGCCACCCGCTGACTGACGGCACCCAGGAAGTGGTCGGCATCGACTACCCGGACCTGGTCAAGGACTGCGGCGTCGGCGACGAACTGCTGCTCGATGACGGCCGCGTGGTCATGCGCGTCGACACCGCGACCCCGACCGAACTGCATTGCACCGTGATCATCGGCGGCCCGCTGTCCGACCACAAAGGCATCAACCGTCGCGGCGGTGGCCTGACCGCACCGGCCCTGACTGAAAAAGACAAGGCCGACATCAAGCTCGCCGCCGAAATGGAAGTGGACTACCTCGCCGTGTCCTTCCCGCGCGACGCCGCCGACATGGAATACGCGCGTAAACTGCGCGACGAAGCCGGTGGTACCGCCTGGCTGGTAGCCAAGATCGAACGCGCCGAAGCCGTGGCCGATGACGAAACCCTCGATGGCCTGATCAAGGCTTCCGACGCCGTGATGGTTGCCCGTGGCGACCTGGGCGTGGAAATCGGCGACGCCGAGCTGATCGGTATCCAGAAAAAGATCATCCTGCATGCACGCCGCCACAATAAAGCGGTGATCGTTGCGACCCAGATGATGGAGTCGATGATCCAGAACCCGATGCCGACCCGCGCCGAAGTGTCCGACGTGGCCAACGCCGTGCTCGACTACACCGACGCCGTGATGCTCTCGGCTGAAAGCGCCGCCGGCCCGTACCCGCTGGAGGCCGTCCAGGCCATGGCGCGCATCTGCGTCGGCGCTGAAAAGCACCCCACCAGCAAGACCTCCAGCCACCGCATCGGCAAGGTTTTCGAAAGCTGCGACCAGAGCATCGCCCTGGCGGCCATGTACACCGCCAACCACTTCCCGGGCGTCAAAGCGATCATCGCCTTGACCGAAAGTGGCTATACGCCGTTGATCATGTCGCGCATCCGCTCCTCGGTGCCGATCTACGCGTTTACCCCGCACCGCGAAGCCCAGGCCCGCGCGGCGATGTTCCGCGGCGTGTACACCATTCCCTTCGATCCGGCCTCGCTGGCACCCAACGAAGTCAGCCAGAAAGCCATCGACGAGCTGGTCAAACGCGGCGTCGTTGAGAAAGGCGACTGGGTCATCCTGACCAAGGGCGACAGCTACCACACCACCGGTGGCACCAATGGCATGAAGATCCTGCATGTGGGCGACCCGCAGTTCTGAGTGACAGGCTGAAAAAACAAAAGCCCTGCCATGAGAATGGCGGGGCTTTTTGCATTTAAGGCGTCATCCCGGTGTGGTATCTACACAACTGCCATTCGCAGCCCCCGACGCTAACCACGATGCGAAGCGAGCCGCTCATGATCTTGATCTTGATCTGCTTTTGATCTTAAGCGCCCCGTCAAACCACGCTGGCCGGAATTCGCCATGGATTTGGGGGGTAAACCGGCAGGGATGCCGGTTTAGCCGCCCCGCGCCATGGATGGCGCGTGGCGGCGGCCCCCCAAATCCATGGCGGATTACGGGCACACCGAGCCTAAGCGAGGTGCCGAGTGGTGGGGCAAGAGCGTTTTGCTTACTTTTGCGCTTTTCAAAAGTGAGCCGCCGTAAGGGCGGAACCCATAGCAGCCGTTACCGCAGAAACGGATATGTACTCGGTCCGATCCAACATTCTGGTCGGCCCAGAGGCCGCCATCGGGGGCAAGCCCCCTCCCACAGTTAATCGCGTACACCCGCAAAGCATGTGCTCGCCAGCCAGCGTTCAACCACGGGGCAGGAACACATCGGCCAGCAGTTGATTACGTGGCAGCCCCGCCAGGAACAAGCGTTTGGAAAAGGCCTCGACGCTGTCAGGATGCCCGCAGACCAAGGCCAGCGTTTGCCGCGAAACAAGCCGCAGTTGCGCCAATGCCTGGTCCAACCGCGCCCCCGTCCACAACTCCACGGTCAGGCTCGAATGGCTGGCGGCCAGGGCCGCCAAGGGCCCGGCCAGGTAATGCCCCTCGGCATCATGCGCCAGGTGAATCACGCGGATGGCGCCTTGATGATCCTGGCGCAGTGCCTCACGCAACACCCCCCACAACGGACCCAGCCCGGTACCGGAGGCCAGCAGCCACAGCGGCCGCGTATGCCAGTCCGGATCGTAATGCAGCGCCCCGCCGCGCAATTCGCCCAGGCGCAGACGATCACCGATGTTCAGCTGTCGCGCCGCATTGCTGAATTCACCAGGCAGGCGACAATCCAGATGAAACTCCAGGTACGGATCCTCCTGCGGCAAACTCGCCAGGGAATACGGCCGCGCCACCTGCCCCGCCCACAACACCAGGTGCTGCCCGGCCCGGTACCGCAGGCCGCGCTCGGGTTGCAGGCGCAGACGCAGCACCGATGCCGTCAGCCAATCGGCGCCCACTACCTGGGCAGCCAGACCGTCGCGCACGGGATCAAAGGCTTCGACCCGCAGATCGCCTTCAACCTGGCACTGGCACGCCAGGCGCCAGCCGTCCTGGCGTTGCGCTGGGCTTAACGCTTCAGGTTGAAGGTCCTGAACCTCGCCCTGGCAGCGTACCAGGCACGCATGGCAACTGCCGGCGCGGCAACTGTAAGGCACGGCCACACCCGCCTGGTTCAAGGCATCCAGCAGGTTGCTGCCGGTGGCGACCGACCAGTGGCGTTCGCCGACGTGCAGTTCAGGCATATAAAGGCTCTATCAGAAGGGACGCGCACAGGGAATCATGCCTGCGACAGTTTGACCATAGTCGGGTGTATCGGCCACCGCCACGGGTTATACTGCCGCGCCTTTTTAGCGTCGCGCCTGCACCAATGGCGTGCCTGTGGAAGGTGGCTTCAGCCGACCGATGCAACACTGAAGTCACCTTTATTGAATGTTCCCTTATAGAGGAGCGCGACTCATGACCGTGATCAAGCAAGACGACCTGATTCAGAGCGTTGCCGACGCCCTGCAATTCATTTCCTACTACCACCCGGTTGATTTCATCCAGGCAATGCACGAGGCCTATCTGCGCGAAGAATCGCCGGCCGCCCGTGACTCCATCGCCCAGATCCTGATCAACTCGCGCATGTGCGCCACCGGCCACCGCCCGATCTGCCAGGACACCGGTATCGTCACCGTGTTCGTGCGCGTGGGCATGGACGTACGTTGGGATGGCGCCACCATGGGCCTGGACGACATGATCAACGAAGGCGTGCGTCGCGCCTACAACCTGCCGGAAAACGTGCTGCGCGCCTCCATCCTTGCCGACCCGGCAGGGGCGCGTAAAAACACCAAGGACAACACTCCGGCGGTGATCCACTACTCCATCGTCCCGGGTAACACCGTGGAAGTGGACGTGGCGGCCAAGGGTGGCGGCTCCGAAAACAAGTCGAAAATGGCCATGCTCAACCCGTCCGACTCGATCGTCGACTGGGTGCTCAAGACCGTCCCGACCATGGGCGCCGGCTGGTGCCCGCCCGGCATGCTGGGCATCGGCATCGGCGGCACCGCTGAGAAAGCCGCGGTGATGGCCAAGGAAGTGCTGATGGAATCCATCGACATCCACGAGCTGATCAAGCGCGGCCCCTCCAACCGTATCGAAGAGATGCGCCTGGAGCTGTTCGAGAAGGTCAACCAGTTGGGCATCGGCGCCCAGGGCCTGGGTGGCCTGACCACCGTGCTCGACGTGAAGATCATGGACTACCCGACCCACGCCGCTTCCCTGCCGGTGTGCATGATCCCCAACTGCGCCGCCACCCGTCATGCGCATTTCGTGCTCGACGGTTCGGGCCCGGCATCGCTGGAAGCGCCACCGCTGGACGCCTACCCGGAAATCGTCTGGGAAGCCGGCCCATCGGCCCGTCGCGTCAACCTCGACACCTTGACCCCGGAAGACGTGCAGAGCTGGAAGCCGGGCGAAACCGTGTTGCTCAACGGCAAGATGCTCACCGGTCGCGATGCCGCGCACAAGCGCATGGTCGAGATGCTGAACAAGGGCGAAACCCTGCCGGTAGACCTCAAGGGGCGTTTCATCTACTACGTCGGCCCGGTTGATCCGGTGCGCGAAGAAGTGGTTGGCCCGGCAGGCCCGACCACCGCGACGCGGATGGACAAGTTCACCCGTCAGATCCTCGAACAAACCGGCCTGTTGGGCATGATCGGCAAATCCGAGCGCGGCCCGACCGCCATCGAAGCGATCAAGGACCTCAAGGCCGTGTACCTGATGGCCGTAGGCGGCGCCGCTTACCTGGTGGCCCAAGCCATCAAGCAATCGCGCGTCGTCGCTTTCGCCGAACTGGGCATGGAAGCGATCTACGAGTTCGACGTGAAGGACATGCCGGTCACCGTTGCGGTGGACAGCAACGGCGAGTCGGTACACATCACCGGTCCTGCCATCTGGCAGAAAAAGATCAGTGAGAGCCTGGCGGTGGAAGTGCAGTAAGCACCTCCCTCCAAGGATAAAGGCGACTACGGCCCCACGGCCCAGTCGCCTTTTTTCATGATGAGTGCAGTCAAATGTGGGAGGGGGCTTGCCCCCGATAGCGGTTAGTCAGTTCCAGATAGGCTGACTGGCATACCGCTATGGGAAGCAAGCCCCCTCCCACACAAGCCCCCTCGCTGCACTACCCAATGGCTCATGGTATGGTGCTCGCCCCTTACCGGCCTGTTCATCATCGTATGATCGCGATCCCTCGCCCCCTGCGCCTGACGTTCTACTCCCTGCTGATCATCGCCGGTGCGGTACTGGCCGCCGCCCTGGCCACGCGCCATGCCGAACGCCAGGCCCTGGTGGACGATGCCGCCCGCGCCAACCAGCAGCTCACGCTCTATGGCAACTCACTGCACACCCTGATCGAACGCTACCGCGCCCTGCCCGCCGTGCTGGCGCTGGACTCGGAGATGATCAACGCCTTGAAAGCCCCGCTGGATGCCGCCACCCAGGACCTGCTCAACCGCAAGCTGGAACGCATCAACAGCGCCGCGCAGTCTTCCACTCTGGAATTGATGGACCGCACCGGACTGGCCGTGGCCGCCAGCAACTGGAAGCTGCCCAGCAGTTACGTGGGGCACAACTACGCCTTCCGCCCGTATTTCAGCCAGACCTTGAGCCAGGGCACCGGGCGCTTTTATGCCGTGGGGGTGACCACCGGCATCCCGGGCTACTTCCTCTCCAGCGCGGTGGTCGATGAACACGAGCAGTTCCTTGGCGCCATGGTGGTCAAGCTGGAGTTTCCCGAACTGGAACGCGAATGGGCCCAGGGCAATGACTTGCTGCTGGTCAGTGATGCGCGCGGCATTGTGTTTATCGCCAACCAGCCGGGCTGGCGTTATCGCAACCTGCGGCCGTTGTCCGAGAGCGACCTGGCTGAACTCAAGGCCACCCGTCAATACGACAAGAAGCAACTGCAGCCGCTGGAAACCCGCACCTTGCAGCGCTTCGACGACAACAGCCACTTGATGCGCGTCAACGGCCCCGACGGCAGTGCCAACTACATCTGGGAATCCTTGCCGCTCAAAGCCGAAGGCTGGACCCTGCACCTGCTGCGCAAACCCCAGTTCCCTTTTGAAGACCAGCGCAACGCCGGCCTCGCCGCCGCGGGTTCCTGGCTGGCCCTGGTGTTCCTCGTGCTGTTCCTGAGCCAACGTTGGCGTCTGGCGCGTCTGCGTCAACGCAGCCGCGAAGAGCTCGAACAATTGGTGGAAGAACGCACCCAGGCCCTGCGCACCGCCCAGGACGGCCTGGTGCAATCGGCCAAGCTGGCGGCACTGGGGCAGATGTCCGCCGCCCTCGCCCACGAAATCAACCAGCCGCTGACCGCGCAACGCATGCAACTGGCAACGCTGCGGCTGTTGCTCGACCACGGCCGCGTCGACGATGCCTACAAGGCGCTCACCCCGCTGGATGACATGCTCACGCGCATGGCCGCGCTGACCGGCCATCTCAAGACCTTCGCCCGAAAAAGCCCCAGCGGCCTGCGCGAACGCCTGGACCTGGCCACCGTGGTCGACCAGTCCCTGCACTTGCTCGACGCGCGCCTGCGCGATGAACACATCGGTGTAGCGCTGGACCTGACTCGCCCCGCCTGGGTACGCGGCGACGCGATTCGCCTCGAACAAGTGCTGATCAACCTGCTGCGCAACGCCCTGGATGCCATGGCCGACAAACCGCGCAAACGCCTGGAAATCCGTTTGCACGCCGACCAGCAGCTCTGGCAGTTAAGCGTCAGCGACAGCGGTGGCGGGATTGCCGAAGAACATTTGAACAACGTATTCGACCCCTTCTTCACCACCAAGCCTGTGGGCGACGGGCTCGGCTTGGGGCTGGCGGTGTCCTACGCTATCGTGCACGAACTGGGCGGACGCCTGATCGCCGGCAACCGGGGCGACGGCGCAGTGTTTACCTTGACCTTACCCGTCGCGCTGGAGACGCCCGACCTATGTTGAATGCGGTGATTGTGGTTGATGACGAAGCCAGCATTCGCACGGCCGTCGAACAATGGTTGAGCCTGTCGGGGTTTGCGGTGCAGTTGTTCAGCCGTGCCGAGGAATGCCTGGCGCAGTTGCCCAGGGACTTCCCCGGCGTGATCCTGAGTGACGTGCGCATGCCCGGCCTCAGCGGCCTGGAGTTGCTGGCCGAAGTGCAACGTCGCGATGCCGACTTGCCGGTCATCCTGCTCACCGGCCATGGCGATGTGCCGATGGCGGTGGACGCCATGCGCGACGGCGCCTACGACTTCCTGGAAAAACCCTTCAGCCCGGATGCCCTGCTCAACAGCCTGCGCCGAGCGCTGGATAAACGTGGTCTGGTCCTGGAAAACCGCCGCCTGCACCAGCAGGCCGATCATCGCGCACAACTGGAATCCAGTCTGCTGGGGGTGTCCCGCAGTTTGCAGAACCTGCGACGCCAAGTGCTGGACCTGGCCACGCTGCCGGTCAATGTGCTGATCCGTGGCGAGACCGGCAGCGGCAAGGAACTGGTCGCCCGCTGCCTGCATGATTTCGGCCCACGGGCGAAGAAGCCGTTTGTGGCGCTCAATTGCGCGGCCATTCCCGAGCAGTTGTTCGAGGCCGAGTTGTTCGGCCATGAAAGCGGCGCGTTCACCGGCGCTCAGGGCAAGCGTATCGGCAAGCTGGAATATGCCCACGGCGGCACGCTGTTCCTCGATGAAATCGAAAGCATGCCCCTGGCCCAGCAGGTGAAATTGTTGCGGGTGCTGCAGGAGCAGAAGCTGGAGCGGCTGGGCTCCAATCAAAGTATCCAGGTGGATTTGCGCATCATTGCCGCCACCAAGCCGGACCTGCTGGAAGAAGCCCGCGCCGGGCGTTTTCGCGAAGACCTGGCGTATCGCCTGAACGTCGCCCAACTGCGCCTGCCACCGTTGCGCGAGCGGCGCGAAGATATTCCGCTGCTGTATGAGCATTTTGCGCAAAGCGCCGGCGAGCGTTTGGGCCGCCGTGTCGAGCCCTTGAGCGGGCCGCAATTGGGGCGCCTGCTCAGTCATGACTGGCCGGGCAACGTGCGCGAGCTGGCCAACGTCGCCGAGCGCCAGGTACTGGGACTTGGCGAGCCGGAACCCGAGGGTGTCGAAGCCGGGCAATCGTTGGCGGCGCAACAGGAAGCCTTCGAGGCACATTGCCTGAAAGCCGCGCTGACGCGGCATAAAGGCGACATCAAGGCGGTGCTGGCTGAGCTGCAACTGCCGCGTCGGACACTCAATGAGAAGATGCAGCGGCATGGGTTGGTAAGGGAGATGTTTCTCTAGCGGTCTTCCGGTCGCCATCGGGGGCAAGCCCCCCTCCCACATTTTGATTTGTGAACATATTCAAGTGTGGGAGGGGGCTTGCCCCCGATGAGGTCAGCAGCCATAAGCGGATTTCCGCTCATCACTTGAAAATCATCAGCAACTTTCCGCTCAAAAAAAACCTGAAACCCTTCTATCCCGGGCCTTCATCCACCTGGCACAGCTTCTGCTACAGCCCACGCCAGGCAGTGCTCAAGCACGCTCCATAAAAACAACTAGATGAAGGATCCTTCAATGGATAACTCCAATACCTTGCCTCTGGGGTCGGCGGCTGCGCCGGCGAAAGAACGCACGACCTCCAGCCGGATCAAATCGATCTTCAGCGGCTCCGTCGGCAACATGGTCGAGTGGTATGACTGGTACGTCTATGCCGCCTTCTCGCTGTACTTCGCCAAGACCTTCTTCCCCAAAGGCGACACCACCGCCCAATTGCTCAACACCGCCGCGATCTTCGCCGTGGGCTTTCTGATGCGTCCTATCGGCGGTTGGCTGATGGGCCTGTACGCCGACAAAGTCGGGCGTAAAAAAGCCTTGATGGCCTCGGTCTACCTGATGTGCTTCGGCTCACTACTGATTGCCCTGAGCCCAAGTTATGAGCTCATCGGTATCGGTGCGCCCATCCTGCTGGTATTTGCGCGCTTGCTGCAGGGGCTGTCGGTGGGTGGGGAATACGGCACCTCCGCCACGTACCTCAGCGAGATGGCAACCAAGGAACGTCGTGGTTTCTATTCCAGCTTCCAGTACGTCACCCTGATCTCCGGCCAGCTCATCGCGCTGGGCGTGCTGATCGTGCTGCAGCAAACCCTGACCACCGAACAGCTGTATGCCTGGGGCTGGCGTATCCCGTTCGCTATCGGCGCCCTGTGTGCAGTGGTTGCGCTGTACCTGCGCCGCGGCATGGAAGAGACCGAGTCGTTTACCAAAAAGGAAAAAGCCAAGGAAAGCGCGATGCGCACCTTGATGCGCCACCCCAAGGAGCTGCTCACCGTGGTCGGCCTGACCATGGGCGGCACCCTGGCGTTCTACACCTACACCACCTACATGCAGAAATACCTGGTGAACACCGTCGGCATGAGCATCTCCGACTCGACCACCATCTCGGCGGCGACGCTGTTTCTGTTCATGTGCCTGCAACCCCTGGTGGGCGGGCTGTCGGACAAGATTGGCCGGCGCCCGATCCTGATCGCCTTCGGCGTCCTCGGCACCCTGTTTACCGTACCCATCCTCACCACCCTGCACACCATCCAGACCTGGTGGGGCGCGTTCTTCCTGATCATGGCGGCGCTGATCATCGTCAGCGGCTATACCTCGATCAATGCGGTGGTCAAGGCCGAGCTGTTCCCGACCGAAATCCGCGCCCTGGGCGTTGGCCTGCCGTATGCCCTGACCGTGTCGATCTTCGGCGGTACCGCTGAATACATCGCCCTGTGGTTCAAGAGCATCGGCATGGAGACCGGTTACTACTGGTATGTGACGGCGTGTATCGCGGTGTCGTTGCTGGTGTATGTGACCATGAAGGACACCCGCAAGCATTCTCGAATCACCACCGACTAATTGGATGATGAAATAAAACCTGTGGGAGGGGGCTTGCTCCCGATAGCGGTGGGTCAGTCAATATATTACTGACTGACACCCTGCTATCGGGGGCAAGCCCCCTCCCACATTGGGTATGATGTTTGCCCCGAAACCGAGAGCAGGACCGGCCCATGTCCGACGATATCCACTTCTACGAACCCGCCAACGGCCACGGCCTGCCACACGACCCGTTCAATGCCATCGTCGGCCCGCGCCCGATTGGCTGGATCTCGTCACACGACCGCGAAGGTCGCCTGAACCTGGCGCCCTACAGCTTCTTCAACGCGTTCAACTACATTCCGCCGATCATTGGGTTTTCCAGCGTCGGGCGCAAAGACAGCTTGAACAATATCGAGCAGACCGGCGAATTCGTGTGGAACCTGGCAACTCGCCCGCTGGCCGAGCAGATGAACCAGAGTTGCGCGGCCGTTTCGCCTGATGTGAATGAATTCGAGTTGGCCGGGCTGACGCCGGTGGCGTCGAAAATCGTCGGCGTCCCGCGAGTGGGCGAGAGCCCGGTGTCGTTCGAATGCAAGGTGACGCAGATCATTCAGCTGCAACGCGCCGACAAGGAGCTGGTGCCGAGCTGGCTGGTGCTGGGCGAAGTGGTCGCGGTGCATATTGCCAAGTGGTTGCTCAAGGATGGCATCTACGACACGGCCGCCGCCGAGCCGATTCTGCGCGGTGGCGGCCCGGCGGACTACTTCCAGTTAGGCCCTGAAGCGCTATTCAAGATGTACCGACCAGGCGCCACAAAACCCTGACTGAAATGCAATCAAATGTGGGAGGGGGCTTGCCCCCGATGACTCTGTATCAGTTGCAAATTTGCTGGCTGACAAACCGCTATCGGGGGCAAGCCCCCTCCCACATTCAGTCCCAAATCAGCTGGCCTTCCGCGTCCACATCAATCAGATGTTCAAACCGCGCCGCCGCCGCATCATCGGCATCGGATGCGGTCTTGAAGGTCTGACCTTCCAGGATCTTATGGAACCTCGGAGCGCCCATGCCATCGAGTGCCTTCACGGCAACGGCGGCGCTGTAGCCACTCTCCCCCGGTACGACGGCGGAAACGGCTTCGTGGTGGGCAAATTGTTTACGTGCCATGTTGCAGGTCCTGGCCAATGGAAAGGCGGCCATTCTAAACCCTAACCGGCCAGTTGCAGGTACTCGCCGTAGGCCTGGACGGCGGATGCATCGGTGAACGTCTGGAAGTCCATGCTGCGCACCACCATGTCGTTCAACAACTCGGTGAAGATCATCAGGGCCGGGGAATTGAAGTAGGCGCTCATCGCCTGCTCGCTGCTCCAGAAACCTGTAATCAGCCATACATCGGGATCGCTCTGGGAATGCTGCAACGAGAATTGCAGGCAGCCCTGAGCCTGTCGGCCCGGTTCGATCAAACTGCTCAAGCGTGCACCGAGTTCGGTGCTGCACCCGGTACGGGCACGGATAAAGGCCATATGGCTCGCGGGAATGGGGGTGGACATGTTCGACTCTCCCGTTGAGAAGTGATGCTCGGCAAGCACTGTGAGGGCGTGTTGCCACAGGATCAAAGATAGCGGCGCCGGTGTCGGCGCGGTTAGTCGATTCCTGCCGGCTTATTGCACAATCCTGCGAAAAGCGTAGGCAGGACGTTTGGGCTGGCGTTTTATTCCACGCCGTAACGGCTTGTTTCAGGGAGATGACAGCCGCTTTGCTTGCCTGATTCACGACAGGCCGCAGGATCAGGCAAGGATTGTGCAGAATCGACGTAACACTTTTAAAAACCCACCGCTAAGCTGAGCCCCATCAAACCCGCGTGTAGAGGACGCCTCATGCCGTCGCCCGACCTCAAGCCCATTCCCCTCGATGCCGAGATGGAAAAGCAGCGTGCCGAACTGGCCAGCATTGTGCACCGCCATACCTGGGAAGACGGTTCCTACGGCACGGCGATCACCTCGCTCTACCTGAACCGCCACAACACGCCGCGCGACTTCATGCCGGTGCTGGTGGAGCCGGCACTGTGCATCCTCGCCAGCGGCAGCAAGGAAGTGCGCCTGGCCGACGAAATCTTCGCCTATGACCCGCTCAACTATTTAGTGTTCTCAGTCGCCATGCCAGTGGCCGGGCGGATTATCGACGCCACCCCGCAAGACCCCAACCTGTCGGTGCGCATCAATATCGACCCGGCCCAGCTCACCGCACTGATTGCCGAAGCCGGCCCGATGGGCGTGCCATCGCGGCCTACGTCCCGTGGCATGTACGTCGATCGCATCGACAATCAACTGCTCGACGCCGTGCTGCGCCTGACCCGCCTGCTGGACACGCCCAAAGATATCGCGATGCTCGCACCGCTGATCAACCGCGAAATTCTCTACCGCTTGTTGCGTGGCCCCCAAGGCTATCGCCTGTATGAAATTGCCGTCGCCAACAGCCAGAGCCATCGGGTGAGCCAGGCGATCACATGGCTGAACCGCAACTACGAACAGCCGCTGCGCATCGACGATCTGGCGCGGGAAGTGAACCTGAGCGTCTCGACCCTCCACCACCGCTTCAAGGCGATTACCGCCATGAGTCCGCTGCAATACCAGAAACAACTGCGCTTGCAGGAAGCTCGGCGCTTGATGATTGCCGAAGGGCTGGAGGCCTCGGCGGCGGGGTATCGGGTGGGATATGAAAGCCCGTCGCAGTTCAGCCGGGAGTACAGCCGGTTGTTTGGCGCGCCGCCACTTAGAGACCTGGCCAGGCTGCGCCAAAGCATCTGACCTGATGAAGATCAAAATGTGGGAGGGGGCTTGCCCCCGATAGCAGAGTGTCAGTCAGCCAATGTGTAGCTGACCCACCGCAATCGGGGGCAAGCCCCCTCCCACATTTGGTCCTGCGTATGTTCAGTCAAGGCCGCGGGGCAGTTGCAAGGTCACCCGCAATCCACCCTCGCGCAAATTCTGCAAACTCACTTCACCGCCATGGCTGTGGGCAATGTTACGGGCGATGCCCAAGCCAAGGCCGTACCCTTGCTGCTGCCCGGCCAGGCGAAAGTGCGGTTCGAACACCTGCTCCAGACGCTGTTCCGGCACGCCGGGGCCTTCGTCGTCCACGTGCAGGATGAACTCGGCGCCATCGTCCTCGATGTGCAAATGCGCGTTCTGTCCGTATTTCAACGCATTGTCGATCAGGTTGCCGATGCAGCGCTTGAGCGCCAGCGGCTTGCCCGGGTAAGTGGTCAGGGCCTGCCCGTGCTGGGTCACGCGCCCGTTGCCGTTGGGCGCGAGGTAGGGCTCCACCAGGCATTCAAGTACGTGGTTGAGGTCCACCGGCTGGATGTTCTCGTGGATATCGGTGTCTTTCACGCATTGCAGCGCGCCCTTGACCAGCAATTCCAGCTCATCCAGGTCACGCCCGAATTTGGTTTGCAGGTTTTCATCCTCGAGCAATTCCACGCGCAGGCGCAGGCGCGTGATGGGGGTGCGCAAGTCGTGGGAGATCGCGCTGAATAACTGGCTGCGCTCGGTCAGGTAACGGCTGATGCGCTCACGCATGGCGTTGAACGCACGCCCCACTTCCACCACTTCACTGCCGCCGCCTTCGGCCACCGGCTCCACGTCCGCCCCCAGGGACATGTCCCGCGCCGCACGTGCCAGGCGCTTGAGCGGTCGGCTTTGCCAATGCACCAGCAGGCCGATAAACAGCAGCAGGAAACCGCTGGTCAACACGATAAACCACACCTGCTGGGCCGGCAGGCCCTGCTCTTCAAGGCTGGTGTAGGGTTCGGGCAACAGCGAGGCAATGTACAGCCATTCACCCGGCGCCAGTTGTATCTGGGTGACCAGTACCGGCGGGTTGACCGGCTCCAGGGTCAACGCGTAGTGGGCCCAGGAGCGCGGCAGTTCGTCGAGCTTGAGCCCGGCATTGAAGATGCGCAGGTCCTCGGCGCCGACGAACTCCACCGAGATAAGCACATCGGCGCCGAGGGTCTGGCGCAATACGTCGTCCACGGCCACCAGCACCGCCTGCTTGCGCGGGGTTTCGGGCAATACCTGCATGTCCAGCGGGCGATCATTGAGGGTCACCACAAAACGCGTGCCGCCCATGCTGCGCAACTGGTCCAGCACCAGCGGGCGATAGGCCACCGGCAATGATCGGAAGTAACTCACGCTGGCGGTCATCGAATGCGCCAGGCTCCGGGCGCTGGTGACCAGGCCTTCCAATTGCGTGGCGCGCAGCTGCGAGACCCAGATCACGCTGGACAGCGCCTGGGCGAACAACACGGCGAGCAAGGTCAGCAGCAACATGCGCCCCAGCAGCGAGCGGGGCACGGGAAAACGGCGGCGGCGTTCGCTCAGGTGGTCAGTGGGCATTGCCGGCAACCACGCTGGCTGCCAGTTGATAGCCGCTGCCGCGTACGGTGCGGATCAGTCGTGCAGGTTTCTCGGTATCGCGCAGGCGTTGGCGCAGGCGGCTGACGGCCATGTCGACGATACGGTCCAACGGCATCAGGTCGCGGCCACGGGTGGCGTTGCCGATGGTGTCGCGGTCGAGGATCTGTTGCGGGTGGTCGAGAAACAGCTTGAGCAAGGCAAAGTCGGCACCGGAGAGGATCACCTCTTCGCCATCCACGTGAAACAGGCGATGGCTGACCATATCCAGGCGCCATTCATCGAACACCAGCACCTCGCCGCCACTGCTGCGCTCCTGGCCGAACTGGCAGCGACGCAGCAGCGCCTTGATCCGCGCCTGCAACTCGCGGGGGCTGAACGGCTTGCCGATATAGTCATCGGCGCCCAGCTCCAGGCCGATCACGCGGTCGGCTTCGTCGGAACTGGCGGTGAGCATGATGATCGGCACCTGCGCCTGGCGCGGGTGCTGGCGAACCCAGCGGCAGAGGCTGAACCCGTCTTCATCCGGCAACATCACATCCAGGATGACCAGGTCGCACGGCGCCTCGTTCATCGCCTGGCGGAACCCCGCGCCATCGGCCACGCCACGGACCTGGAAGCCGGCGCGACTGAGGTAGGTCTGCAGCAATTCACGGATTTCCTGGTCGTCGTCGACGAGGAGAATCGATTTACTGATTGCGCTCACGGGGGGCCTCCCTGTTGTTGTGGGGTGTTCTTGAGGGCCTCATCGGGGGCAAGCCCCCTCCCACAATTTGAAATGCATTCCAATGTGGGAGAGGGCTTGCCCTCGATGGGCCCTCACAGCCTAAGCAAATGCCTGCTCAAGCGCCACACCCGCCCCAGTCAACCCGGAATACGGCGCGGTCACCAGCCACACCGGGATGCCCTTGAAGTAGTCGCTCATGCAGCCTTTATCCGCAAAGCTTTTGGCAAAACCGCTGTTGATAAAGAAGTCGGCAAACCTCGGTATCACCCCGCCCACGATATACACGCCACCACGCCCGCCGGTGGTCAGCACGTTGTTGCCCGCCACCCGGCCCAGCCAGATGCTGAACTGGTCCAGTACTTCCATTGCCACCGGATCGCCCGCCAGGCCCGCCGCCGTGATGGCCTCGGGCGTATCCAGCACCGGCGTGTGCCCGTCCACCGCACAGATCGCACGGTACAGGCGCGGCAAACCGCCACCGCTCAGGGCGGTTTCGGCGCTGACATGACCGATTTCATTATGGATGTGCTGCCACAACTGGGTTTCGCGCGGGCTGCTCAGGGGCAGGTCAACATGGCCGCCCTCCCCCGGCAATGCCGCAAAACGCCCTGCGCCGAGGTCCAGCAGGGTACCGACGCCCAGGCCGGTGCCCGGGCCGATCACCACCGCGGGGCGCAACGGCTCCGGAGTGCCTTCGCACACCACGCGAAAATCGTCGGGCTGCAGGCGGGTCATGCCCAAGGCCATGGCCGAGAAATCATTGACCAGCAGCAGTTCGTCCACCTGCAGCGCCTGGCAAAACGCCGTCTTGCTCAGGCGCCAGTGATTATTGGTGAACTTGAATTCGTCGCCGCTCACCGGCCCTGCCACCGAGAGGCAAACCGCGCCGATATCGCCGATGTTCAGGCCTTCTTCCGCCAGATAGAACCTGATCGCGTCTTCAGGGCTGGCATAGCCCGCCGTGGCGTGCACACGAATCGAATGCAGTGCCGAATCCCGCCACAACGCAAAACGGGCGTTGGTACCCCCGATATCACCGACCAGCGCTAACTTCACTTAAGCGTCTCCAAGGCAGAGGTAAAGGCGCTGGCGCCCTGCTCTGCGGAGCTTGCGGCCAAGCGCATGAATGCAAACAACTCGCGACCGGCGCCCACGTTATTGCCAAGCAAGCCCGTGGCAGGCGTGCGCGCCGCAAATACGTCGGCGTCCACCTTGAGCTCCAGGGTGCCGGTGACGCCATCGACGCGAATGATATCGCCATCCTGGACCCGCGCCAGCGGCCCGCCGCTCTGGGCTTCGGGGTTGACGTGGATCGCGGCGGGAATCTTACCCGAGGCGCCGGACATACGCCCGTCTGTTACCAGGGCAACTTTGAAGCCACGGTCCTGCAACACGCCGAGGAACGGGGTCATCTTGTGCAATTCGGGCATGCCGTTGGAGCGCGGGCCCTGGAAGCGCATGACCGCAACGAAGTCTTTTTCCAACTGGCCCGCCTTGAAGGCATCGGCCAGGTCCTGCTGATCCTGGAACACCACTGCCGGTGCTTCGACCACTTGATGCTCCGGTGCCACTGCAGACACTTTCATCACACCACGGCCAAGGTTGCCCTCCATCACACGCAGGCCGCCTTCCGGCGAAAACGCACGGGCCACGGGACGCAGGATGGTTTCGTCGAGGCTTTCGATGGGGCCGTCGCGCCAGATCAGTTCGCCGTCTACCAGGAACGGCTCCTGGGTGTAACGGCTCAGGCCCTTGCCCGCCACGGTGTTGACGTCTTCGTGGAGCAGGCCGGCTTCGAGCAGTTCGCGGATCAGGAACGACATGCCGCCCGCCGCCTGGAAGTGGTTGATGTCGGCCTTGCCGTTTGGGTACACGTGGGACAGGGTCGGTACCACCTCGGAGAGGTCGGCCATGTCCTGCCAGGTCAGGATGATGCCCGCCGACATGGCGATGGCCGGCATGTGCAGGGTGTGGTTGGTGGACCCACCCGTGGCGTTGAGCGCGACGATGGAGTTGACGATGGACTTTTCGTCGACGATTTCGCCGATGGGCGTGAAGTTGCCATTGGCCTTGGTCAAGCGCGTGACCTGATGCGCGGCCTCGCGGGTCAATGCATCACGCAGCGGCGTGTAGGGGTTGACGAACGAAGCGCCCGGCAAGTGCAGGCCCATGACTTCCATCAACAGCTGGTTGGTGTTGGCGGTGCCGTAGAAGGTGCAGGTACCTGGGCTGTGGTAGGACTTCATCTCCGATTCCAGCAGCTCTTCGCGGCTGGCCTTGCCTTCGGCGTAGCGCTGGCGCACATCGGCCTTCTGCTTGTTGGAGATGCCCGACGGCATCGGCCCGCCGGGCACGAAGATCATCGGCAGGTGACCGTAGCGCAGCGCGCCCATCATCAGGCCGGGAACGATCTTGTCGCAGATGCCCAGCATCAGCGCGGCGTCGAACATGTTATGGGACAGCGCCACCGCCGTGGACATGGCGATGACTTCACGGCTGAGCAGGCTCAACTCCATGCCCGGCTCGCCCTGGGTGACGCCGTCGCACATGGCGGGCGTGCCGCCGGCGAACTGGCCGACCGAGCCGACTTCGCGCAGGGCTTTCTTGATTTGTTCAGGGAAATGTTCGTACGGCTGATGCGCCGAGAGCATGTCGTTATAGGAAGAAACAATGGCCACGTTGGCGGCATTCATCATGCGCAGGCTGTTTTTGTCTTCGGTGCCGCAACCGGCCACGCCATGGGCGAAGTTGGCGCATTGCAGCTTGCCGCGCATCGGACCGTCGCTGGCGGCGCCGCGAATGAGCGCAAGGTAGGCCTCGCGGGTGGCGCGGCTGCGGGCGATAAGCCGTTCGGTGACCTCAAGAACGCGGGGATGCATGTATAGAACTCCAGGCTAACGGATGTGGCGACCTGAGAGTCTATGCTGATCAAACGCCCACGGCTCATGGGATGGCAGGGGGTCGTTTGGATCATCGGACCAGTTGATTCAGGTCACTCGTTGTAGATTGAACAAAATATTGCCACTAAAAAGGCTTGTTTTCTATTTTTATGCGAATAATCTTGTAATTCTTACAACAAATCGACGACAGGCACCTTCCAATGACTCTACGTATCGCAATCAATGGTTTTGGCCGTATCGGCCGTAATGTCCTGCGCGCACTGTATACCCAAGGCTACCGCCAGGATTTGCAGATCGTCGCCATCAACGACCTGGGCGACAGTTCGATCAATGCCCACCTGCTCAAATACGACACCGTGCATGGCACTTTCGACGCAGAGGTCACCCACGATCAGGAAGGCCTGACCGTCAACGGTGACCGGATTGCCGTGAGTGCCATTCGCAACCCGGCCGACCTGCCATGGGCCGCGCACAAGATCGACGTGGTGTTCGAATGCACCGGCCTGTTCACCGACCGTGACAAGGCTGCCGCCCATATCAGCGCCGGCGCGCGCAAGGTAATCATCTCCGCCCCGGCCAAGGGCGCGGACGCGACCGTGGTCTACGGCGTGAACCATGACATTCTGCGTCAATCGCACCAGATCATCTCCAACGCGTCGTGCACCACCAACTGCCTGGCGCCGGTCGCTCAGGTGCTGCACCGCGAGCTGGGCATCGAAAGCGGCCTGATGACCACGATTCACGCCTACACCAACGACCAGAACCTCACCGACGTCTACCACACCGACCCGTACCGCGCGCGTTCGGCCACCCAGAACATGATCCCGAGCAAGACCGGCGCCGCCGAAGCCGTGGGCCTGGTATTGCCGGAACTGGCGGGCAAGCTGACCGGCATGGCCGT
This sequence comes from Pseudomonas orientalis, assembly GCF_001439815.1. Taxonomy (GTDB): domain Bacteria; phylum Pseudomonadota; class Gammaproteobacteria; order Pseudomonadales; family Pseudomonadaceae; genus Aquipseudomonas; species Aquipseudomonas orientalis. The sequence continues at coordinate 219,418 of NZ_JYLM01000005.1, forward strand.
GCGCGTGCCGGTGATCAACGTGTCGCTGGTGGACCTCACCGTACAGCTGAAAAAAGAAGCCACGGCCGATGAAGTCAACGCGCTGTTGAAGCAGGCCAGCCAGCACTCCAAGATCCTCGGTTACAACACCCTGCCGCTGGTTTCCAGTGACTTCAACCATAACCCGCTGTCGTCGATCTTCGATGCCAACCACACCAAGGTCAGCGGCAAGCTGCTCAAGGTACTGGCGTGGTATGACAACGAGTGGGGCTTCTCCAACCGGATGCTGGATAACTGCCTGGCGCTGTGTAACGCCGAATAACCCCTCTGGGATATGGCTTATGTGGGAGGGGGCTTGCCCCCGATAGCGGTGGGTCAGCTACAGGTAAGCTGGCTGATACACCGCCATCGGGGGCAAGCCCCCTCCCACATTTGCTTTGCGCAGGGCCGCAGAAATCGCCACTTGCCATTTCAGTTGATGATAAGCATTATCATTAACTGCATGTCAGTCTGGTATCACTGTGAGCCAATCTCGCTTCAACCACGTCTTTCTCGCCCAACGGGTGACCCTGCTGCGCACGCTGCAACGCATGGTGCATAACCACAGCACCGCCGAGGACCTGTTGCAGGAAACCTACCTGCGCGTGACTCGGGCCCTGAGTGAGCGGCCGATCGACCACCTTGAACCCTTCGTCTACCAGACCGCGCGCAACCTGGCGCTGGACCATTTGCGTTCGCGCAGGATCCAGGCCCGCACCCTGCAGGAAGATGTCCCGCTGGATATCCTGCAAAGCGTCGCCGCCCCCATCAGCACGCCCGAAGACGCCACCCAGGCCGAGCAATTGCTTGAGCACCTGAGCGTCAGCCTCGGCCAGTTGAGTGCCCGCCAGCAACGGATCTTCATCCTCAGCCGCCTGCACGGTTGCAGCTACCAGGAGATTGCCGATCAGTTGCACGTGTCCTTGAGCACCGTGCAAAAGGAACTGAAATTGATCATGGCCATCTGTGTAGGTGTGGCCGAACGGTTGGATCAGCCTTAAGCTCCATCCGACAGAAGTATCGATCCAGGCTGTAGGAAATAATGAATAGAACGTGGCGAAGACCCGAGGAACACCGTGACGGACCCGAATAAACTGCGCCCCCATGAGTTGGCTCATGAGGTGCTGCAAGACACGGCCATGGACCAAGCGCTCGATTGGCTGATCGCCTTGCAGTGCCCGCAACCCGGCCAGCAAGCCGCTTTCCAGGCCTGGCTGGCGCAGGACCCGGCGCATGCACACGCGTTCAGCAAGGCCCAGTCCGCCTGGGGTGGCACGCCGGTACACAGCGCCGCCGTGGCGTTGGCCGCGCCACGCCGACCGAGCGCCTGGCGCCGGATCAAACCGCATTGGAAACCCCTGGCCACCGCCGCCGTGCTGCTGCTCGGTCTGTTCAGCTTCAGCAACCTGCCGGTGCGCCTGCAGGCCGACCACCTCACCGTAGTCGGTGAGCGCCAGCGTCTGCAACTGGACGAGGGCTCCAACGTACTGCTGAACACCAATTCGGCGTTTTCCAGCCGCATCAAGGACCACCAGCGCATCGCCCGCCTCTACCAGGGCGAAGCGTTTTTCGACATCGCCCCCGCCCGTGGCCTGCCGCTGGAAATCGACGCCGGCCCGGTGCGCGCCAGCGTGCGCGACACAGCGTTTGCCGTGCGCTATCTCGACGGCGAAGCCCAAGTGCAAGTGCAACGCGGTGATGTCGACCTGAGCAATACCTTCGACGACGCCCGGGTGCGCCTGAGCGCCGGCGAAAGCATTCGCGTCGGCCCCAAGGGCTTCAGTCAGCCCGCCAGGCTGGACGTCAGCAAGGACCTGGCCTGGGTCCAGGGCCGACTGGTGTTCGAAAACTGCCCGATGAGCGAAGTGCTGGCGGAGCTGCGCCGCTATTATCCGGGCTGGATCGTCAATACCAACGACAAGCTCGCCAGCGTCGCCGTCACCGGCAACTATCGCCTCGACCAGCCGTTGGACGTAGTGCGTTCCCTGGCCCACATCACCTCGGCCAAGCTGTCGGAATACCCTGCGCTGGTGATTTTGAACTGAATGAGCACTATTTTTACTCGATACTGACCGGCGATACGTCTCGTTATAGCCAATGCAACTGATTCCCATTTGGTTTCGGTTCGCAACTATAAGATTCGTATCTCCGGAGCGCTCTCGATGTCCTCTCGTTTCAACCGCCGGTCCTGTTCGCCCGTCCTGTCCTTGCTCACCGCCGCCATGCTGATGGCCGGCGTGCCGGCAATGGCCGCCACTGCCGTCGAACCTGCGCCGCGCAGCCACGGCAATTACAACTTCAGCATCGAACAGCAGCCATTGGTGTCGGCGCTGAACGCGTTCAGCGGCGTGACCGGTTGGCAAGTCGGTCTGCCGGCCGAGTTGGGCCAGGGTGTGTCGTCCCCAGGTGTGCGCGGTGCGTTATTGCCGGAGAAGGCGCTGGAGCGGCTGTTGGTGGGGACCAACCTGAGCTACCGCAAGCTGGGCAATAACAACATCGTGCTGGAAAAACGTGCCGCCGGCAGTGCCCTCAACCTGCAGCAAGTGACCATCAGCGCCACCCGTACCGAGCAGGCTGTCGACAGCGTACCGAGTATGGTCAGCGTGCACGACCGCCAGGAACTGGACCGCCAGAACGTCAACAACAGCCGTGAGCTGGTGCGTTATGAGCCGGGCGTGTCCGTTGGCGGTGCCGGCACCCGTTCGGGCAACGCGGGCTATAACATTCGCGGGATCGACGGCGACCGCATTCTGACCCAGGTCGATGGCGTGGAAGTGCCGGACAACTTCTTCAACGGCCCCTACGCCAAGACCCGGCGCAACTACGTCGACCCGGAAATCGTCAAGCGCGTGGAAATCCTGCGCGGCCCGGCCTCGGCCCTGTACGGCAGCAGTGCCATCGGCGGCGCGGTGAGCTATTTCACCCTCGACCCGGATGACATCATCAAACCCGGCCAGGACGTCGGCGCACGCCTGAAAACCGGCTACAGCTCCGCCGACGAAAGCTGGCTGACCTCCGCCACCGTCGCCGGCCGCGTGCAGGACTTCGACGGACTGCTGCACCTGAGCCAGCGCAACGGACACGAAACCGAATCCTATGATGGCAACAACGCCACCGGCCTCGCCCGCACCGGCGCCAACCCGGAAGACGCACGCACCACCAACGTGCTGGCCAAGTTGGGCTGGAATTATGGCGACGACAACCGCCTGGGCCTGACCTACGAGAAGTACAAGGATGATCGCGACGTCAACCTCAAGAATGCGGTGGGCGGCCCGTTCATCGGTGGCCGTGGTTTCAACCTGTACCGTGACCGTCGCGGCAACGACACCATTACCCGCGAGCGTTTCGGCCTGGAAAACAGCTTTGCCCTCGAGTCGCCGCTCGCCGACCGTATCAAGACCAGCCTCAATTACCAGATTGCCAAGACCGACCAGACCACCGCCGAAATCTATCAGTCCGGCCGCCGTGTATTGCGCACCCGCGACACGCTGTACGAAGAAAAGCAGTGGGTCTTCGATGCACAGCTGGACAAGGCTTTCAGCCTCGGTGATACCGAGCACCAACTGACCTACGGCACTACCCTCAAGCAGCAGAAAGTCACCGGTTCGCGTGAAGGCGCCGCCACTTGCCTGGCGGTCGGCAGCGGCTGCACCGCCATCGGCGCGCCCAGCCCGTCGGCCAGCGACAGTGTGAAGAAATCCAGCGACTTCCCCGACCCGACCATCAACACCTATTCGCTGTTCGCCCAGGACCAGATCACCTGGGACAACTGGACCTTCCTGCCCGCCGTGCGCTACGACTACACCCGGCTCAAGCCCAAGCTGACCGAGGAATTCCTCAGCACCGTGAACCCCACCGGCGAGTACGCGGTCGACGGCAAGGACAAAACATGGCACCGCGTGACGCCCAAGTTCGGCCTGACGTACGCCCTGACCGACCAGTACACCTGGTTCGGCCAATACGCCGAAGGCTTCCGCACGCCGTCCGCCAAAGCGCTGTACGGCCGCTTCGAAAACCTCAACCTGGGCTACACCGTGGAGCCCAACCCCGATCTCAAGCCGGAAACCAGCAAGGGCATCGAAACCGGGCTGCGCGGCAAGTTCGACGCAGGCTCGTTCGAAATCGCCGTGTTCTATAACAAATACCGCGATTTCATCGACGAAGACAACGCGGTGGTCGGCGGTACCGTCGAGCAATTCCAGGCGGTGAATATCAAACGCGCCACCATCAAGGGCGCCGAAGCCAAGGGCCGTCTGAACCTGGATGCATTCGGCGCCCCGCAGGGCCTCTACACCCAAGGCGCGATCTCCTATGCCCATGGCCGCAACAACGACAATGGCGAGCCGCTCAATAGCGTCAACCCGCTCAAGGGCGTATTCGGCCTGGGCTACGACCAGGACAACTACGGTGGCCTGGTGAGCTGGACCCTGGTCAAGAAACAGAACCGCGTCGACAGCAGCACCTTCCACGCCCCGGACGGCGACACCAGCGGCCCGTTCAAGACGCCGGGCTTCGGCATTCTCGACCTGACCGCCTACTACAAGGTGACCAACGACGTAACCATCAACGGCGGTCTCTACAACCTCACCGACAAAAAGTACTGGAACTGGGATGACGTACGCAGCTACGACAGCGTCGGCGAAGCCGCAGTGACCGGCCCGGCCAACCTTGATCGGCTGACCCAGCCGGGTCGCAACTTTGCGATCAACCTGATCTGGGACATCTGACGAGAGCCGCCGCACCTTGCCGCAATGATGGTGCGGCGAGGTGAGGATTTTTTACTGTGCCGCGTCTTCCTGTTCGTCTAGTTGATAACCGCTCTCTTTAGAGCCACAAGACGCTACCCTTCTCAAGGACTTTTTCATGACCGCTTCTCCCACCTCTGAACGTGCAAGCCTGCGCTCCCAGCGCCTGAACCAGATCACCCATGAGCCGCACACCAGGCTCGACGCACTGGTCAAGGCGCACGCCCCGTTTGAGACCCAGGCCAACTTTGCCCGCTTCGTGGTGGCGCAGTACCTGTTCCAATCGGAGTTGGTCGCGCTGTACAACGATGCAGAACTGAACCGGATCATCCCGGACCTGGCCGAACGCTGCCGCGCAGAAGCGGCCAGGCTTGATCTGGGCGACCTCGACACCGACGTACCCGCGCCGGTTGCCGGTGCCGTGAATAACCCGGGCAAGGCCGAAGCCCTGGGTTGGCTGTTCGTCTCCGAAGGTTCCAAGCTGGGCGCCGCGTTCCTGATCAAACGGGCGGTGGGCCTGGGGCTGAGCGAAACCTTCGGTGCCCGTCACCTGGGCGAACCGACGGGCGGTCGCGCCGAAGGCTGGAAACGCTTCACCCGCATCCTCGACGGCCTGCAGTTCAGCGCAGACGAAGAAGCCGCCGTAGAGAAAGGTGCAATCGATGCGTTTGTGCGCTTCACCGTATTGCTGGAACAGGCGTACGCTACGGCCCCTGAACTGGCCTGACCTACTGATTGAAATGCAATCAACTGTGGGAGGGGGCTTGCCCCCTCCCACAGTTGGAACGCATTTCACATTGTTTTTCTGTGATAACCCTATCTATGACCGGCAAAACCCAATCCACCTCCAGAATCGCACAGATCCTCTACGGCCTGCTGGCCTATGTCAGCCTGGGGATCGGCCTGGTGGCGATTGTCATACCGGGTTTGCCCACCACCGAATTCATCCTGCTGGCCGCCTGGGCCGCGACCAAAAGCTCACCGCGCCTGAGCGCCTGGCTGGAAAACCACCGCCTGTTCGGGCCGATCCTGTTCAACTGGCGCAATGGCAAGATCATCGCGCGCCGGGCCAAAGTCAGCGCCACCGTCAGCATGCTGCTGTGCGCCGTGCTGATGCTGGTGATGCTCGATCACGGCTGGCCGATCTACCTGGCCATCGCCGGCATGAGCCTGGGCAATCTGTGGATCTGGTCTCGCCCCGAACAGCTCGCACCGCCCGTATAACGCCGCGTGTAGGCTTTTTCCTACCGCTCATCGTCTGTCGCTCATGAATTGATTTGTTACGCCGATGTTTCAGGCATGACGCCGAATGGACTTGGCTTTTGCGTGCATCTCAACAAGTCCATTCGTGAGTGAACCTATGTTCGACACCCTCTCCATCCGCCTGAAAATCGTGCTGCTGTCCGGCCTCTGCCTGCTCGGGGTCATTGCACTGGTGGTGGGCATCAATATCTACAACACCAATCAGAACGACCAACTGGTCAGTGACTCAAGCTCACGCATGCTGACTGCCGGCGTGGAACAGTTGCTGCAAGCCAAGGCGGCCGAACAGGCGGTGCAGCTGCAGAAAACCTTCAACGAGAACCTGCAGGCGGTCATCGCCCTCGCCGACCAGATCAAAGACCTGCGCACCCTCGGGGCCAAGCGTTCCCTGGAAGCCGGTGCCCTGCGCGAGGAACTCAACCAGAGCGTCAAAACCGCTTTCGAGCGCAACACCAAGGTGCTGGGCATCTGGCTGTCGTTCGAACCCAACGCACTGGATAGCAAGGACAGCCAATTCATTGACGACAAGGCCCGCGCTTCCAACGAAAAAGGCCGTTTCTCCAGCTACTGGAGCCGGGCCGGTGGCGAAGGCCTGAACACGATCATGGTCGAGGATGACCTGACCAAGACCACCCTCAACCTCAGCGGTACGCCCTACAACATTTGGTACACCTGCCCACGGGACACGCGCACCACCTGCCTGCTGGACCCGTACGAAGACACCGTGGCCGGCAAACCCGTGCTGATGACCACCATCTCCCTGCCGTTGATCGTCGATGGCAAGGTAATTGGCGTCGTCGGTGTGGATATCGCCCTCAACGCCCTGCAAGCCGTCACCGATGCGGCGCAGAAAACCGTATTCGACGGCGCCGCACACGTGGAGGTGCTGTCCAGCACCGGGCTGATCGCCGCCTACAGCGGTGAGCCGGGCAAAGTGGGCAAGAACCTGATCGACACCCTGGGCGCCGAAGGCAAAGAGATCGTGCAGTTGCTTGCCGATGATCGTCCGATGATCCGCGAGCAGGACGAGACCATTCGCGTCGTATACCCGGTCAAGCCGATTGCCGACGCCAAATCCTGGGGCGTGCTGATCAAGCTGCCCAAAGCGGTGATGCTGGCCGATAACGTGAAACTGCAAGCTGTGCTTGACGACGCCCAGGCCACCGGCACCCTCAAGGCCTTGCTGGTCGCCGCCGCCGCTGCCCTGCTGGGCCTGCTGCTGATCTGGCTGACCGCGACCGGCGTGACCCGCCCGATCAACAGCGTGGCCGCCATGCTCAAGGACATCGCCAGCGGCGACGGCGACCTCACCCAGCGCCTGGCCTACAGCAAAAAAGACGAACTGGGCGAGTTGGTGAACTGGTTCAACCGCTTCCTCGACAAGCTGCAACCGACCATCGCGCAGATCAAGCAAAGCATCACGGAAGCGCGCGGCACGGCCGACCAGTCCTCGGCCATTGCGCGCCAGACCAGCGAAGGCATGCAGGTGCAGTTTCGCGAGATCGACCAGGTGGCCACCGCGTCCAATGAAATGAGCGCAACCGCCCATGACGTCGCCAACAGCGCCTCCAATGCCGCCAGTGCGGCACGCGGCGCGGATCAGTCGGCGCGCGAGGGCATGTCGATCATCGAACAAAGCACCCGCGATATCACCTCGCTTGCCGAGGAAGTCAGCAAGGCCGTCGGCGAAGTTGAGGAATTGGCCGTCAATAGTGAACAGATCGGTTCAGTCCTGGAAGTGATCCGCAGCATTGCCGAACAGACCAACTTGCTGGCCCTGAACGCGGCGATCGAAGCGGCACGTGCCGGGGAAAGCGGACGCGGTTTTGCGGTGGTGGCCGATGAGGTGCGCAACCTGGCCAAACGCACCCAGGATTCGGTAGAGGAAATTCGCCAGGTGATCGAACGGATCCAGAGCGGCACCCGTGGCGTGGTGGCGACCATGCACTCCAGCCAGCAACAGGCGCAAAGCAATGCCGGGCAGATCCACGAAGCGGTGAAGGCCTTGGGCAAGATCAGCGATGCTGTGACGGTGATCAGCGACATGAACCTGCAGATCGCCAGCGCCGCCGAAGAGCAGAGCGCGGTGGCCGAAGAGGTCAATCGCAACGTCTCGGCGATCCGCACCGTGACCGAAACCCTTACCGGCCAGGCCACCGAGTCGGCGGCCATCAGCAGCCAGCTCAATGCCCTGGCCAGCCAACAGATGAAGCTGATGGATCAGTTCAGGGTATAAGAAACAGGGCAAATCCAATGTGGGAGGGGGCTTGCCCCCGATAGCAGTGTGTCAGCCATAGATAAGGTGACTGACACTCCGCCATCGGGGGCAAGCCCCCTCCCACATTTTGACCGCGCACCGCTTAAAGACCGGTCCAGGCCTGGACGAACGCTGCAACATCTTCCTTCGGCGCCGTACGCGGCGGGTTCTGCGGCGTGCCCAAATACAGGAAGCCGATCACCTCTTCATCTTCTGTCAGCCCCAGCCCTTTGGCCACATGCGCCGAGTAAGACAACTCACCCGTACGCCACACCGCGCCAATCCCTTGTGCATACGCCGCCAGTAGAATGCCATGGGCCGCACAGGCGGCTGCCAGCAACTGTTCGGATTTGGGCACCTTGAAATGCTCCTGCAGGCGGGCGATCACTACCACCACCAGCGGCGCCCGCAACGGACCGTTCTGGGCCTTGTCGATGGCGGCTTGCGGGGCGTCGGCATCCTGCAAACGCGCCGCTTCGGCCAGCAGCGTGCCCATGCGCTCACGGGCCGGACCTTCCACGGTGAGGAAACGCCACGGGCGCAGTTGGCCGTGGTCGGGCGCGCGCATGGCGGCGGCGAACAGCACGTCGCGCTGCGCCTGGGTCGGTGCCGGTTCCAGCAAGCGCGGCACGGAAACACGGTTGAGCAAAGCGTCGAGAGCCTGCATTGGCCACCTCCAGAAAAAAATGTGCGGTCATTCTAGCGGAATGCATCGGGATGCCAGCAAACGATAATTGCTCTTATTCAAACTGCCCCGCCCTGTTAGACTTTGCGACCCTATTTTCCAACCGCTTCCAGGAATTTCGATGTTCCGTGCGCTTTTTTGCCTGTCGGCAACGTTGATGGCTTTAAGCCTGACCGCTTGCGACGACGCTCCCCGCTTCACCAAGGCCGAGCCTGGTGAGTCGCGGCCCGGTGGCGCCACGACGGTGAACAAGCGTGACCAGAACGCGTTTTCCCTGCCCTCGGCCAACCTGGCGCCTACCCGCCGCCTGGATTTCAGCGTCGGCAACAGTTTCTTTCGCAGCCCCTGGGTGATCGCGCCCTCCACCACCACGGCGCGTGACGGCCTGGGCCCGCTGTTCAATACCAATGCCTGCCAGAACTGTCATATCAAGGACGGCCGAGGCCACCCACCGCTGGCCGATGCGCCCAATGCGGTTTCGATGTTGGTGCGGCTGTCCATTCCGGATGCGCCTGCCTATGCCAGCCTCATCGAGCAAATCGGCGTGGTGCCCGAGCCGCAGTACGGCGGCCAACTGCAGGACATGGCCGTGCCGGGCGTGGCGCCGGAGGGCAAGGTGCGGGTCGATTACACGCCGGTCAACGTCAGGTTCAAGGACGGCACGGTGGTCGAGCTGCGCAAGCCCGAGTTGCAGATCACCCAGCTCGGCTATGGCCCGATGCACCCGGACACGCGTTTTTCGGCACGCATCGCGCCGCCGATGATCGGCCTGGGTTTGCTCGAAGCCATCAGCGACGCCGATATCCTGCGCAACACCGACCCGAAAACCGCCGACCCTGAAGCCATCGTCGGTCGGGCGAATCAGGTCTGGGATGACGCCAGGCAGAAAACCGTTTTAGGGCGATTTGGCTGGAAAGCCGGGCAACCCACGCTCAATCAACAAAATGTTCACGCGTTTTCGGGTGATATGGGCCTCACCACTTCATTGAGACCTTTCGATGACTGCACCGATGCCCAGGCAGCCTGTAAACAGGCGCCCAACGGCAACGGCCCCGAGGGCGAGCCGGAAGTCAGCGACAATATCCTGCGCCTGGTGCTGTTCTATACGCGTAACCTTGCCGTGCCGGTGCGCCGCGACGTCGACGCGCCGCAGGTGCTGGCCGGCAAAAACCTGTTCTACCAGGCCGGTTGCCAGGGCTGTCACAAGCCGACGTTCACCACCGCCGCCAATTCCGCCGAACCCGAACTGGCCAATCAAGTGATCCGCCCCTACAGCGACTTGCTGTTGCACGACATGGGCGAAGGCCTTGCCGACAACCGTACCGAATTCAAGGCCGGTGGCCGCGACTGGCGTACGCCGCCGTTGTGGGGCATCGGCCTGACGCAAACCGTGAGTGGTCACACCCAGTTTCTGCATGACGGCCGCGCCCGCAACCTGCTTGAAGCCGTGCTCTGGCACGGCGGCGAGGCGCAAGCGGCGCAGCAGCATGTTTTGTCGTTCAACGCCGAGCAGCGTGCCGCGTTGCTGGCGTTCCTGAATTCTCTATAAGCTTTGCCCCAATTACAGAAGGGAGCTCGACATGTTCCGTCCCAAGTTGTTGTTCACCAGCCTGGCCGCCCTTGCCCTCGGCGCCTGCTCGCCCCAGGACCCGCAAGCGGTGACCTCGGCGGCCATCGCCAAGCAAGTCATCCTGCCGACCTACAGCCGTTGGGTTGAGGCCGACCGTCAACTGGCCGTCAGCGCGCTGGCCTACTGCCAGGACAAGGAAAGCCTGGACACCGCCCGCGCCGACTTCCTGCATGCGCAAAAAGCCTGGGCCGAGCTGCAACCGCTGCTGATCGGCCCGCTGGCCGAGGGCAACCGCGCCTGGCAGATCCAGTTCTGGCCGGACAAGAAGAACCTGGTCGGTCGCCAGGTCGAGCAACTGGTCAGCGCCCAGCCGCAGATCGATGCGGCCGCCCTCGCCAAATCCAGCGTGGTGGTGCAAGGCCTGTCCGCCTACGAATATATCCTCTACGACGCCAAGCCCGACGTCGCCGACCCGGCCCAGAAAGCCCGTTACTGCCCGCTGCTGATGGCCATCGGCGAACGCCAGAAAGCCCTGGCCGAAGAGATCCTGGCCAGTTGGAACAGCACCGACGGCATGCTCGCGCAGATGACCAAGTTCCCCAACCAGCGCTATGCCGACTCCCACGAAGCCATCGCTGACCTGCTGCGCGTGCAGGTGACCGCCCTGGATACCCTGAAGAAAAAACTCGGCACGCCGATGGGCCGTCAGACCAAGGGCATCCCGCAACCGTTCCAGGCCGATGCCTGGCGCAGCCAGTCGTCCCTGCAAAGCCTTGAAGCCAGCCTCGCGGCCGCCCAGACCGTCTGGGTGGGCGTGGACAACAAAGGCCTGCGCGGCCTGCTGCCGGCGGACCAGAAAGCCCTGGCCGACAAGATCGACGCCGCCTATGCCGCGTCACTCAAACTGTTCGCCAGCAACCAGCGCACCCTCAACGAACTGTTGAACGACGACGCCGGGCGCCAGCAACTCAACGACATCTACGACAGCCTCAACGTGGTCCATCGCCTGCACGAAGGCGAGCTGGCCAAGGCGCTGGGCATCCAGCTGGGCTTCAACGCCAACGACGGTGACTGATGATGCTCAGGCGACAGGCTTTGGCGGTGGGCAGCGTGCTGCTCAGCGCCCTCACGTTGGGCGGCTGGACGCTGTTCAAGCACAAGGACAAGAGTCCGCTGCTGCTGTCGGCGCGCGACGATGCGGACGGCAGGCACTACGCCGTCGGTTATCGCCTGGACGGCAAGCAGGTGTTCGCCACCCAGGTCGGCCAGCGCTGCCACGACATCATCAACCACCCGACACTGCCGATTGCACTGTTTGTCGCCCGCCGCCCGGGCACCGAGAGTTACCTGATCGACCTGCGTGACGGCGCGCTGCTGCAAACCATCACCGCCAACGCCAATCGCCACTTCTATGGCCACGCGGTGATCCACAAGAGCGGCGACTGGCTCTATGCCACCGAGAACGACACCTCCGACCCCGGCCGTGGCCTGTTGGGTGTGTACAGGTTCGAAGGCGAGCGGCTGGTGCACAGCGGCGAGCTCTCCACCCACGGCATCGGCCCGCACCAGGTGTCCTGGATGCCCGATGGCGAAACCCTGGTGGTGGCCAACGGCGGCATCCGCACCGAAGCCGAGAGCCGCGTGGAGATGAACCTCAACGCCATGGAGCCGAGCCTGGTGCTGATGCAGCGCGACGGCACGCTGATCAGCAAGGAAACCCTGGGCCAGCAGATGAACAGCGTGCGCCATATGGGGATCGCCAGCGATGGCACCATCCTGACCGGGCAGCAGTTCATGGGACCGTCCCAGGAGCGTTCCGAATTGCTCGCGATCAAGCGTCCGGGCCAACCGTTCGTGGCCTTTCCAGTGGCCGATGCGCAGTTGCAGGCGATGGGGCACTACACCGCCAGCGTTGCGGTGCACAGCGAGCTGCGCCTGGTTGCGCTGACGGCGCCACGGGGTAATCGCTTCTTTATCTGGGACATGGACAGTGGCGAGTTGCGCCTGGATGGGCCGCTGCCCGATTGCGCCGGCGTGGGCGCGGTGGCGGACGGCTTTGTCGTGACCTCGGGCCAGGGGCGCTGCCGCCTGTACGATTGCCGTCAGAAACAGCCAGTAGCGACCCCACTGACCTTGCCCGCCGGGTTGTGGGACAACCACCTGCATCTCATGACGTAACCACCACCTTGATCTCAATGCTCCTGCGCTGATGCCCGGGAGCCTGTCCGCCGACAGCCGCTGGCACATCTCCTACGCAACCTGTGGAACTGTCTCTCATCCGTGGAACAGTGTCCCCACAACAATTTGCGAAACTACTACTTATCCCCATCCTCGTCCTGATCAAGACTGCGGCGCTCAGTGCAGCGCCGCCTGCAGTTGCGTGCTCGCGCTCCGTTCAACCTGCACAGGTTTCACAAGGACCCCCACTATGACCATGCCGGGCCGCCGGATGCTTATCATGCTCAGCCTCGTTCTGTCCGTCGTCCTGATGCTCGCCGGCTACAAGACGTATTGGATTTATCAACAGTTGCAGCTTTTGCATGGGCCGAAGCCACCGGTCAGCGTGGCGACGTCCAATGCGTTTGAAATCCCCTGGCAGCGCCAGATGCCGGCGGCGGGCACGCTCAAGGCATTGCAAGGTATCGATCTGAGCACTGAGGTGCCCGGCGTGGTGACACAGCTGCATTTCGAGTCAGGGCAAAGGGTCGAGGCCGGGCAGCCTCTGCTGCAGCTTGAGTACCAGACCGAGCAGGCCGAGCTGGACGTAGCAAAGGCCGACCAGCGCCTGGCCCGTCAGAACTTTGAGCGCGGCCGGAAACTGGTGGAGATCAGCGCCATCTCCAAAGGCGAGTTTGACCGGCTCGGCGCCGAACTCAATCGCAACACCGCCGTCGTGGCACAGCGCACTGCAGCGCTGGAAAAGAAGCGCATCGTCGCGCCCTTCACCGGCACCATTGGCATTCGCCAGGTCAATGTGGGCGATTACCTGCAAAGTACCCAGGTTATCGCCAGCCTGCAGGACACACGCCAGCTTTACGTTGACTTTTATGTGCCCGAGCAAGCCCTTCAACTGATCAGGATCGGGCAGTCGGTGCAGGTTGAAATCTCGGCACGCCCCGGCATCTTCAGCCTCGCCAAGGTGAGTGCCATCAACCCGATCGTCGATGAAAGCACGCGAAACGTGCTGGTGCGCGCGACGCTGTCCAACCCGCGCGATGAGCTGTTACCGGGAATGTTCGCCAATCTACGGGTGCTGCTGGACGAACCGACCGCACACACTGTGATCCAGGAAAGTGCGATCGCCTACAGTCCTTATGGACAGTACATTTTCGTAATAACACCGGGTAATAACGGCGAGCCGCACGCTTCCGATGCCGGCGACACGCCGCAACTGATAGCCGAACAGCGCCTGATCGAAACGGGCGAGCGGCGCAATGGCCTGGTGGTGGTTTCCAAGGGGCTGCACAAGGGCGAACAGGTGGTCACTGCCGGCCAGCTCAAACTCAAACACGGTACTGCTGTGCGTATCAGTATTGACCGAAGCCAGCCGGAGGGGCCGCTGCCGACGCCTCAACCGGAGGGTGCGCAATGACCTTCACCGACCTGTTCATTCGTCGCCCGGTGCTGGCCGTGGTCGTCAGTCTGCTGATCGTGCTGCTTGGATGCCAGGCCTACGAAAAACTGCAACTGCGCCAGTTTCCGCAAATGGAAAACGCGCTGGTTACGGTCACCACGGTCGCACCGGGCCTGAGTGCGCAAACCATCCAGAGTTACGTCACCCAGCCCTTGCAACAAAGCCTGGCCAGCGCACAAGGCATCGACTATATGACCTCGTCCAGCCGTCAGAATCTTTCGCTCATCTCCATCTATAGTCGGGTCGGCGCCGACAGCGACCGCTTGTTCACCGAACTGCTTGCCAAGTCCAACGAAGTCAGGAACCAGTTGCCCGACGGCATTGAAGACCCGGTACTGAGCAAAGTGGCGGTGGACAGTACCGCGCTGATGTACCTGAGCTTTTCCAGCAAAACCATGAACAACGCGCAGATCACCGACTATCTGCAGCGGGTGGTCCAGCCTCGCTTGGTGACACTGCCGGGCCTGGCGCAAGCGCAGATTATCGGCAGCCAGAGCTTCGCCATGCGTCTTTGGCTCGACCCGATAAAACTCGCCGGGTTTGGTCTGGGCGCCAGTGACGTAACCCAGGCAATCAAACGCTACAACGTACAACCTGTGGCGGGAGACCTTACCGGCGAATATGTCGTCACCAGCGCGACCACCAACACCGAACTCCAATCGGTCGAGGGGTTCAGTGCCATTCCAGTGAAAACCAACGGCGACAATCAGGTGCGCCTGGGGGACGTGGCGCGCGTTGAACTGGGCTCGCAAAATTACGACAGTTTCAGCACCTTCAATGGCACCCCGGCGGTGTATATCAGCATTCAAGCCACACCCGATGCCAACCCCCTGGAGTTGGGCAAGCGCGTGCGCGAACTGATGCCCCAATTGCAGACGCAGACCCCACCCGACCTGCACTCGGATATCGCTTACGATTCGACGCTGTATATCAACGCTTCGATCGACCAGGTGCTGTCCAGCCTGATGGAAGCCGTACTGATTGTGGTGCTGGTGGTGTTTTTGTTCCTGGGTTCCTTGCGCTCTGTGATCATTCCAGTCATCACCATTCCACTGTCGTTGCTTGGCACTTTGTTCCTCATGCAACTGCTGGGCTATTCCATCAACGTGCTGACGCTGCTGGCGATGGTCCTGGCTATTGGCCTGGTGGTCGACGACGCCATCGTGATGATGGAAAACATTCACCGGCACATCGAAAAAGGTAAATCCCCACTTGAGGCCGCGATCAAGGGGGCCAGGGAGGTCTGCGTTCCGGTGATGTCCATGACCATCACGCTGGCCGCGGTGTTTGCACCTATCGGCTTCATGCAGGGCTTGACCGGGGCGTTGTTCAAGGAGTTTGCCCTGACCCTGGCCGGCGCTGTGGTGATTTCCGGAATCGTGGCGTTGACGCTGTCACCGATGATGTGTGCCATTTTGCTGCGGCCTGAGGAACAGCCAAAGGGCCTGTCGCTGGTGCTGGACCGCTTCTTCAATGCCCTGAAAAAACGCTATCGGCGCCGCCTGCGCCAGATCATGCGAGCGCGGTCGGTGGTAGTGGTGTTCGCCTCGCTCGTGCTTTGCCTGATACCCGCCATGCTCACGTTCACCCTCTCGGAATTGGCGCCCGACGAGGACAAAGGCCTGATTTTCATTCTGTCCAGCGCGCCCCAGGCAACGAACCTGGCCTACCTGAATCGCTACACCCAGGACTTTATCGAACCGTTCAAAACCTTGCCCGAATACCAGGCATCCTTCCAGATCAACGGCCTGGACGGCTTACATTCAGGTGTCGGCGGCTTCCTGCTCACCCCCTGGGAAGAGCGTGAGCGCACACAGATGCAAGTCCTGACAGCCTTACGCGAAAGACTCGACAGCAATCCCGGCCTGCAAGTTTTCGCATTCAATTTGCCCTCCCTGCCGGGGACAGGTGAAGGGCTGCCCTTTGGCTTTGTCATCAGTTCCCAGCAGGACCACAGTTCGATGATGGGCGTGGCCGAGCGCATCAAGCAACGCGCGATCGACTCGGGAAAATTTGCCTATGTGGATATCGACTTGGCCTTCGACCGCCCGGAAGTCAGGGTCGACATCGACCGCACCAAGGCCGCGCAGATGGGCGTGTCCATGGAGGACCTGGACCTGACCCTGACCACCCTCCTGGCGGAGGCACAAATCAACCGATTCAGTATCGACGGGCATCTCTACAAAGTGATTGCCCAAGTCGAGCGCAACTACCGGGACAACCCCGACTGGTTGAGCCAGTACGCGGTAAAGAACGCCAAGGGCCAATTACTGCCCTTGTCGACGCTGATCACCGTCTCCAGCCCAGAGGTTCGGCCCCAGCGGTTGAATCAGTTCCAGCAACTGAACTCGGTCACCGTGTCGGCCTTTCCCATCGTCGGCATGAGCGACGCATTGCAGACCTTGCAAACCATTGCCCAGGAAGAGGCGCCAGCGGATTACACCTTCGATTACAGCAACGCCACGCGCCAGTTCGTACAGGAGGGCAATGCGCTGTGGGGCACGTTCGGCCTGGCACTGGCCGTCATCGGCCTGGTGCTGGCGGCGCAGTTTGAAAGCCTGCGTGATTCTCTGGTGATACTGGTGACGGTGCCGCTGTCGGTGTGCGGTGCATTGATTGCGCTGTTTCTGGGTTGGTCCACCCTGAATATCTACACGCAGATCGGCCTGGTCACGTTAATCGGTCTGATCAGCAAACACGGCATCCTGATCGTCGAGTTCGCCAATCAGCTGCGCAAGCAACAAGGCCTGTCCGCGCGGGCTGCGGTCCAACAAGCGGCCGCGATCCGTCTGCGGCCGATTCTGATGACCACGCTGGCCACCGTAATGGGCGTCGTGCCGCTGATTTTCTCCACCGGCGCGGGCGCGGTCAGTCGGTTCGATATCGGCATGGTGATCGCCACCGGCATGTCGATCGGTACCCTGTTCACCCTATTCGTCTTGCCCACGGTGTATACGACGCTGACCAAAGCGGACAATTCAGCCAGGGCGCTGACCCGATAGCGCACAAAAAAAGGCCTCGCATCGCGAGGCCTTTTCCGGGGGTTTCAATTGTTTCAACTCTGCGGCCTCATCGCTTGAGACATCCCGAACATGAATAACAGCAAATCATGATCGGGTTTGGCCGCCACACTGACCTTGGCCACACGCGGCAGCAGGCATTGCCCGCTGCCTTGGGTCGCACTGAGTACCTGTGTGCGAGGCTGTTCCCAGGCCGCCAGGGCCAGGGCTGCAACCCCTAACGCCCCGACCAGGAACAAACCTCGTGCTATTTCTAGCTTCATCTGGTTAAACCCTTGATAGCGCTGCCAAACGCCGTCTCGTAAAAGTAGCTGAGTTTTTTCCAGTCGGTAGCGCTCCACGACGAATGGCGGCGCAATTGCAGCATGTCATGGGAGGCGGCCCGATAAGCGGTCAAACGCTGGCGACATTTTTCAAAATCCAGCAGCGCCACTTCCACGGTCACCGCATCGCCCTCACCGGTCACCCGCACGAAGATGTGCTTGATGTACAGGCAACCATGCTGCCAGCGGCCTTTGTGCATGCGCGCCAGGGTACCGGCCAATTCCTCAAGCAAGCGCTCGTGGACCGCCTCACCGTATTGCTCACGGCCACCGGCGGCGTACCAGTTTTCGATCTCATCGAAACCGTCCAGCGAAGCGGTGACCAACATAGCTTTCCATTGATGCTCGGGGTCGCGTCGCGCCTCGCAAAACACCAGTTCCGGCACCCGTACATCCAGCAAGCGCAAGCCCTTGAGGGCATCACGTTCACGCAACACGGTCGGACGTCCAAACGGATGCAACCAACTGCGGTAGATATGGCCCGTCTGGCGCTTGCAATAGAGCAATCGCCCATTGGGACTGATCACACGCTGTACACCACTTTCACCGCCACGCCGGCGATTGGGCTCTTCCACCCACTCACCCTGCTGACGCCAGAAAAAATCAAATCGTTCTTCGGGAGCTATATGACTGCCGACTACGCACTCAACTGCCATCCTGTTACCTCTTACGCAATACATAGACTCGCCACATGGCGTAGAGCGGCATGAAGTCCAGGGATTCCTGAACTCGGAAACCGGCCTGCTCGAATTCTGCCTCGACAGTAGCAGCCGGTAACACAAACCGGTTTTGGTAACCTTCCTGCTCACCTTTCTTGCGACGCCGCACTTCGGCGCGCTTGCGCTTCCAGGCCTTGAAATTGCCATCCACCCACAGCGAGATAATCACGCTGTCACGGGTAACCCGCTGAAACTCCCGAAGTATTGTCATCCTGTGCACCGGGTCACCGATGTGGTGCATCAAGCGCATGCAGAAAATACTGTCGACTGAGTTATCTGGCAAATCGATATCAAAGGCTGAGGTCTGCAAAGGGCGTACCCGTTTCACCACTTCCGCCGGTTGGGCCACCGTGGCGACCTTCAACATCGACGCCGAATTGTCGGCGCCGATGATCACACGATTGGGTTTCTCGGCCAGCAACGGCCAAAAGCGCCCGGCACCACACGGCAAATCCAACACCAGGCCCGGCTCACCGGCCATGGCCAGCGCGCCGCGCGCCAGTTGCTCATCGCGCTTGTGGGACAACCGGCGAGCCAGATTGTCCTGATGCTTGAGCAAATATTGCTGCGCGTGTTGATCGTCGTACTTTTCTGAAAATTCCAACTTAATCGGGGAAGGCATCTTACGTCTCCGGTAACTGATGCCTACAACCCTAAGCAGCGAACTGTGATCAACAGGTCAACTCGTTGTGAAAATCTTGTCCTGTCCAATCCCATACATTTCAAGACTTTACAGAAACATTCAGTAGCATGGGGCCATCTTCGCCGAAAAGCAGGCGCCGCGCAGCAGCAAATTGACAGACCGAATGGTCAGGTTTTGACTGGACCCAGTTCGACATGAAAACGGCAGCCATTGGGTTCCATGGTGCTCAGGGTCACGCTCCAGCCCTGGCTATCACAGATACGCTGCACCAGCGACAAGCCCAGCCCGAGACCCTCGCCGCGCTTCTCGCTGCCACGCACGAACGGCTCGAACATTGCCTCACGCTTGTCTTCGGGAATGCCCACGCCGGTGTCCTCTACCACGAAGCCGCTGAGCTCCAGAGTAAGGCGGATAAAACCCTGCTCGGTGTAATGCAGTGCATTGCGCAACAGATTGCCCATCACCGCATGCAGGAACGTCGTGTTGTAGCGTGTATCCAGCGGATTGCCTGGGCAGTAGATCAACTCGAGGCCTTTTTGCTCGATAGGCCCACGCCAGATCCCGAGCAGATCCTCGGCGACCTGGGTCAGGTTGACCTGGGCCGACATGGCGGCATCGTCATGCTGGGCGCGGGCCAGCATCAGGAAGGTCTGCACCAGCTCGCGCATTTCTTCACAGGCCCGGGCGATGCGCTGGACCTGGTTGCGACCGCGTTGATCGATCGCCGGGTTCTCCAGCAGCAGCTCGCAGGAACTGGCCAGCACCATCAAGGGTGTGCGCAATTCATGGCTCACATCGCTGGTAAACAACTGTTCGCGAGACAGCGCCTGGCGCAGGCGACCCAGCGTGGCATCGAACGCCACCGCCAACTCGCCCACTTCGTCAGCCGCATAATCCGGCGCCAACGGCGGCGCAAGCCCCAGCAACTGGTCGCGATGGCGTACCTGGCGGGCCAGGCGTACCACCGGCGCCATCACCTTGCGCGCCAGCACCCAGCCGAGAAACACCGCCAATGCCAGGCTGAGCACGAAGCCCACCAGCACCACGGCAAACAGGACGCGCTCACGCTCTTCGAAATCGCTCTGGTCCTGCAGCAGCACATAACGCCGGCCATCGATCACCTCGACCATGGCGTGGTAGGACAGCGACTCGCGAAACACTTCATGAAAGCCTGGGTCCAGATGCCGCAAATCCTTGGGCAGCTCGAAATCGCCGGGGCCGCCGCTGAAATAGAACAACTGGTCAGGCTCGGGCCGGTGTCGCCAGTCCTCCATGCTGTCCATCAGCAGCAGGCGTTGCAGGTCGCCGCCCAGGCCCGCCGAAATCAACTTCTCTTCCACCAGGTGCACCGTCGCGACAATGCCCATGGCGAAGGCGCCCGCCACCAACGCACTCATCAGGGCAAAGGCGATGATGATCCGCTGGGCAAGGCTTTGCTTAAACTCCATCACGCCCCTCGGCCAGGCGATACCCCACACCGTGTACCGTTTGCAGCAACGGCTTGGCGAAAGGCTTGTCGATCACCTGGCGCAACTGGTGGACGTGGCTGCGCAGGCTGTCGCTGTCCGGGCAATCATCGCCCCACAAGGCTTCTTCGAGAATTTCCCGACGCAAGACGTGCGGGCTTTTCTGCATCAACACCGCCAGCAACTTCAGGCCGACCGGGTTGAGTTTGAGCAGGCGCCCTTCGCGGGTCACCTCCAGCGTGTCCAGGTCATAATTGAGGTCGCCCACCTGCAGGGCACGACGCCCGCCACCCTGGGCACGGCGCAGCACCGCTTCGATACGGGCGGCCAGCTCCGACAGGGCAAACGGCTTAAGCAGGTAGTCATCGGCACCGGACTTGAAGCCCTGCAGCCGGTCGTCCAACTGGTCGCGGGCGGTCAGCATGATCACCGGTGTGTCGCGGCGTGCATCTTCGCGCAGGCGTTTGCACAAGGTGTAGCCATCGATGCCAGGCAGCATGATGTCGAGCACGATCAAATCGTAATGCTCGGTGGCGGCCAGGTGCAGGCCCGACAAGCCGTCCTGCGCACAATCCACTGTGTAGCCTTTGAGCCCCAGGTAATCGGCCAGGTTGGCCAGAATATCGCGGTTGTCTTCAACCAATAAAATTCGCATGGGCAGTGCTCCGTACGCGGTAACAGCCGTGTTGGCTCGCGCAGCTTAAGGCCAAGTGCCGTTCAGGGATAGACCTGCACAGGTCGTCGATATAACTTTTCAACCGATATTTAGATTGAACGAGATTTTCACTATAACTTCACAAACTGGCCACAGGCGTGCAGGGAAAATCATCGCCCATTGCAATGAAGATTCAAAATGTGGGAGGGGGCTTGCTCCCGATGAGGGTGGGTCAGTTGATAATGTTTAACTGACACACCGCCATCGGGGGCAAGCCCCCTCCCACATTTTTGAACGAGTACACCCGCATCATCGGTCAGGCCAAACAACAAAAAACCCCGCCTGCATCACTGCAGGCGGGGTTTTTCAGTACAGGGGTAAGGCTGGCTTACATCATGCCGCCCATGCCACCCATGCCGCCCATGTCTGGCATACCGCCGCCTGCGCCTTCAGCCTTTGGCTTGTCGGCGATGGCCGCTTCGGTGGTCAGGATCAGGCCACCGATGGAAGCAGCTGCCTGCAGTGCGGAACGGGTCACCTTGGTTGGATCCAGGATGCCCATTTCGATCATGTCGCCGTAGACGCCAGTCGCAGCGTTGTAACCGTAGTTACCTTTGCCGTTCTTGACTTCGTTGACCACAACGCTTGGCTCGTCGCCGGAGTTGGCAGCGATCTGACGCAGCGGTGCTTCAACAGCGCGACGCAGTACAGCGATACCGACGTTCTGGTCAGCGTTGTCGCCGGTCAGGTTGGTCAGGGCTTCCAGGGCACGGATCAGCGCAACGCCACCGCCAGGTACCACGCCTTCTTCAACGGCTGCACGGGTTGCGTGCAGGGCGTCTTCAACGCGGGCCTTCTTCTCTTTCATTTCAACTTCGGAACCGGCGCCAACCTTGATCACTGCAACGCCGCCGGACAGCTTGGCCAGACGCTCTTGCAGTTTTTCACGGTCGTAGTCGGACGAAGTCTCGGCAACCTGGGCACGGATCTGGGCGATACGCGATTCGATGTCACCTTCAACGCCAGCACCGTCAACGATGATGGTGTTTTCCTTGGAGATGGTCACGCGCTTGGCGCTACCCAGGTTTTCCAGGGTGGCGCTTTCCAGGCTCAGGCCGATCTCTTCGGAGATCACGGTACCG
Source organism: Pseudomonas orientalis (assembly GCF_001439815.1). GTDB lineage: Bacteria > Pseudomonadota > Gammaproteobacteria > Pseudomonadales > Pseudomonadaceae > Aquipseudomonas > Aquipseudomonas orientalis. Next base: position 241,558 of record NZ_JYLM01000005.1, read on the forward strand.
CCGGTCAATACGGCGATGTCCTGCAGCATGGCCTTGCGACGGTCGCCGAAGCCTGGAGCCTTGACGGCTGCGACTTTGACGATGCCACGCATGTTGTTCACAACCAGGGTCGCCAGGGCTTCGCCTTCAACGTCTTCGGAAACGATCAGCAGTGGGCGGCCGGCTTTGGCAACGGCTTCCAGTACTGGCAGCATTTCGCGGATGTTGGAGATTTTCTTGTCGACCAGCAGGATCAGCGGGCTGTCCAGCTCGGCAACCATGGTGTCCGGCTTGTTGACGAAGTACGGGGACAGGTAGCCACGGTCGAACTGCATGCCTTCTACAACCGACAGTTCGTTTTCCAGGCCCGAGCCTTCTTCAACGGTGATCACGCCTTCCTTGCCGACTTTTTCCATGGCTTCGGCAATGATGTCGCCGATGGAGCTGTCGGAGTTGGCGGAGATGGTGCCTACCTGAGCGATAGCCTTGGTGTCAGCGCATGGCTTGGACAGGTTTTTCAGCTCGGCAACGATGGCGATGGTCGCCTTGTCGATACCGCGCTTGAGGTCCATCGGGTTCATGCCGGCAGCGACGGCCTTGTAGCCTTCGTTAACGATGGCCTGGGCCAGAACGGTGGCGGTGGTGGTGCCGTCGCCGGCGTCATCGTTGGCACGGGAGGCAACGTCTTTGACCAGCTGCGCGCCCATGTTTTCGAAACGGTCTTCCAGTTCGATTTCTTTTGCTACGGAAACGCCGTCCTTGGTGATGGTCGGAGCGCCGAAGCTCTTCTCGATGATCACGTTACGGCCTTTCGGGCCCAGGGTCGCTTTTACTGCATCAGCCAGGACGTTTACACCGGTGAGCATTTTTTTGCGGGCGGAGTCGCCGAATTTAACTTCTTTAGCAGCCATGATCGATATTCCTTAAATACTTTGGAGTAAACGGGAAAATGAGCGGGGGAAATCAGTCTTCCAGAACGGCAAGAATCTCGTTCTCGCTCATTACCAGCAGGTCTTCGCCGTCGACTTTCACAGTGTTGCTGCCGGAGTAAGGGCCGAAAACAACCTTGTCACCCACTTTCACGGCCAGCGCACGTACTTCACCGTTTTCCAGAGCCTTGCCTGGACCCGCAGCAAGAATCACACCGTGGTTGGCTTTTTCAGCAGCCGAACCTGGCAGAACGATCCCGCCGGCGGTTTTCTTTTCTTCTTCACTGCGACGGATGACGACGCGGTCATGCAGAGGACGAAGCTTCATTGTCGATCTCTCCTAATTGTGTGTTTCATCGGCCGGTATCAATTCCGGCGGGTTAAATTCCGGCGGTGCCGGTCGCGGCTCGCTGGGCGAGACGCGGAAGTCTGTCTAGTGTCACCACCAGAAACCTTGCGGTGACCGTTACATAAGGGCGCCCAGGTTGATTACAAGGGGCAGCGCATGAAATTTTTTGTGTTTTGATCGGGATGAATGCAACACGGCACCCGAAGGTGCCGTGCCGGTGAAGCGGTTATTTGCCGTCGCGGTGTTCGAACTCGCCTTCGATCACATCACCTTCTCGCCCCAGGGGCTGACGCGGGGCCGGGCCGCCACGGGGTTGCAGGTCGTCGGCGAACGCGCGCTGACGCATCGCCGCTTCTTCGGCACGCTGGCGCATCTTGCCGGCCAAGAGTTTGCGCGTGACCGGCAGCAGCATCACCAGACCGACCACGTCACTGATAAAGCCCGGCAGAATCAACAGGCCACCGGCCAGGGCCATCATCAGGCCTTCGAGCATGGTCTGGGCGGGCAGCTCGCCGCGGTTCAGGCTTTCACGGGCGCGCAGGGCGGTCGCCAAGCCGGCGACGCGCAGCACCAGAACGCCGAGCATCGAGCCGAGAATGATCAGTAACAGTGCCGGGAAAAATCCGATCGCACCGCTGACTTGAACGAATACGAACAGCTCCAGCACCGGGAACAATAGAAAAAGCAACAAAAAAGGGCGCATCAAATGGTTCCTCAACGCAAGAATGCCTTGCTGGTTCACCTTAGATGACGTCGCCTTTTCGTTAATTCAAGCGCTAACGTCTGATATTTTCGGCCAGCTCTGGGCGTGAGCCAATGAAACCAGGGCTTCGCGTACTTGTGTCGGAGTGTTGCAAGGCTCGGCAAACGGTAACCAATGCAGGGACTGGCCGACGCGCAGGTGCATGCCTTCACTGTCGATGCCGGCCAGTTGCGCAGGCTCGCTCGTCGGTAAACCGGCGAGGTCGACGTAATGGGCGATGGCCTTGGCGTGATCGCTGTTCATGTGTTCGATCATGCTGCGCTCGGCCTTGCCCGCAAACGGATTGGCCAAGGTCAGTTGATCAACCCAGTGGATCGCGCCAAACCCACCGATATAACGGTGGCGCACCGGCTTGAGCACCCAGAAATCGAAATCGTGGGCCTTGTGGTAGTTAGCCGAGTCAGGGAAGTAGCGGTAGTAGCGCTCGGCGGCGGCTTCGATGCTGGCGGCGTCTTCCAGCTTCTCGGCTTCAGCCAGGTAGGTCAGGCGCCCGACGGCCTGCACATCGTCGGCTTCGCGCTCTCCGACCAGCAACGAACACTTGGGGTCTTTCTGCAAATTGTGCGTGTGCTGGGCGATGCGGCTGATCAGGATCAGCGGCTGGCCGTGCGCGTCGAGGCAGTACGGCACGACCGAACCGAAGGGAAAACCGGGCATGGCTTTGGACAGTGTGGCCAAGGCCCCACGGTATTCCTTGAGCAACAGCTCTCGGGCGTTCCTGGCAACGTGCACGCTCAATGTATGACTCCTGGGTTGTTCCGCCGCCCACGGCATATGGGAATGGATCTCAACACAAGGTAATCAATATCCGCGCAGGTTGCCAGCGTGTCGCTTTACCAGGCCACGCCAAAACCTGCGGTGTAGCGGGTCTTGCTCAAGCTGCTGTCGGAGTCGCCGCTGATGACATCGCGTTCAGCCTTGAGATTGAGCGACGCCCATTCGGTGACTTTGTAGCGCAGGCCCATCTCGGCATCCAGGGAATACTCGGCCGGACCGTCCAGCGGCTTGCCTACCTCGCCGTTGGTGAAGAACTCAACGGTCTTGCCCACCAGGTACCGGTTGTAGTTCCACTTCATGGCCAGGGAATAGAAGTTGTCCTTGCCGCCATCGGCGTATTCGTAATCGGTGCGGTTGACCAGCGAGCCAAGAGAGAATGCGCCCAGTTCATCGTCCCAGAACTGATAGCCGGGGCCCGTACCGACGGTGCGCTGGCGTGCCAGGTCTTCGACCTTGTCGCGCTTGTAGGTCAGACGACCCTGCCAGAACCAGTGCTCGGTGAAAAAGCGGTCCAGGTCGTATTCCAGGGCCCAGTTGTCGGTGGTGGTGACGTCGTCCTGGAACTCGCGGTTGTATTCGCCCTTGCCTGTGTGGCGCCACTGGCCGTGACGGGCCGAGGTCTTGAAGTCGATGTCGTAGTCGTTGGTGTCTTTGTCGGCGCGCTTGTAGTCCAGCGCCAGGTCGATGTTGCCCTTCCACACCAGATCTTCGATCACGGGCTTGGGCTTGAGGATCTGCTGGATGCTGGCCAACTCCACGGTCTTGGGCGCTTCGCCATTAGCCAGCACGACCTTGCCATCCTCGGCAGGCTTGAGGGACTTGGCCTTTTCCCCGGTATAGGCGTCTTGCTTGACCAGCAACTCCTGATCGCTCTCCAGGGTTTTGACCTGCTTCCAGTCCACCGGGATCGCTCCGCCGTAGCTGGTCTGGATCAGCAGCTTGCCGCCGTCGAAGACTTTGATCTTGCCGGTCAGGCGGTCACCGTTCTTCAACCAGACGGTATCGGCGAGCAAGGGCGTGGAAGCACTGAGGACAGCAAGGCACAGCAGGGTTCTGGACAACATAAGCGGATACGGGGCTCGGGGTTGGCGAAAAGAAGACGCTATCGTGTTAGATAGCCTGAACTGACTCAACTATTTATATTGAGTTCAATGCTCAGCCCCAAGTTTACAGACGTTTCTCACAAAAACACCGACGTTCTCAACGGATAGCCTCACAGTGAATGAACCCGCCGACACCCCGCAAAGCCCCGCCGAAATTCGCCGCACCGCGCTTTACCTGACGTTGGCACAAGTGCCGCCAGGTTGCGTGGTCAGTTACGGCGAGTTGGCGCACCTGGCAGGCCTGGGACGCGCCGCGCGCTGGGTGGGGCGTACCTTGAGCCAGCTTCCTGCGGATACCCGATTGCCCTGGCACCGGGTGCTGGGTGCCGGTGGTCGGATAAGCCTGCCGGTGGGCAGTGCACCAGGTGACGAGCAACGTGCGCGTTTACGCAGCGAAGGCGTCACTATCCTGAACAATCGTGTTGATATTCAGCGTCATGGCTGGCGTCCGGTAGAGCACAGCGGTTAGAGTGCGCGCTTTGTTTCCGCAAACCTGAGGCAGACTCCAGCCCATGCCCCGTAAAACCTGGCGCGCCGCGCTCGCCGCCTATGCCAGCCCCTCGACGTTAGTGCTGTTGTTGCTCGGTTTCGCTGCCGGCCTGCCTTATATGTTGGTGTTCTCGACGCTTTCCGTGTGGCTGCGCGAAGCGGGTGTTGCCCGTGAGACCATCGGTTATGCAAGCCTGATCGGGCTGGCCTACGCCTTCAAATGGGTCTGGTCGCCGCTGCTCGACCAATGGCGCCTGCCATTGCTCGGAAAACTCGGGCGCCGGCGTTCCTGGCTGGTGCTCGCCCAGTCGCTGGTGATCCTCGGATTGATCGGCATGGGCTTTTGTGACCCGCAAAAACACTTGTCCTGGTTGATCGCCATTGCCGTCGTCGTGGCCTTCGCGTCGGCCACCCAGGACATCGCGGTCGATGCCTACCGCCTGGAGATCGCCGACGACAGCCGCCAGGCGGCCCTGGCCGCCAGTTATATGTCCGGCTATCGCATCGCCGCCCTGCTGGCCACGGCCGGTGCGCTGTTCTTTGCCGAGGGCTTCGGTTCCACCGGTTTCAACTATAAGCATTCGGCCTGGACCGGCACCTATGTGCTGTTCGGCGTGCTGATGGTGCCGGCGCTGCTCACCACCCTGTTCATGCGCGAACCCAACGTGCCGCTGCGCACCCAGTTGCAGGCCGGGCGCTACAGCTTCGCGCACCAGCTGGTGTCGGTGTTCGTGCTGATCGTGCTGCTGGTGTCGGTGCCGGCGATGTTTACCCAGCTGTACAACACCGATTTCGCCAGCGTGCTGTTCCAGGGCGTGAGCCTGTGGGAATTGCTGATGGAAGACCGCGCGTTCCTGCGCGCCATCCTTTATATCCTGCTCACTGCCTTGTGCCTCTCGGCCATGGGCCGGCGTGGCCTGGCGCCGGTGCTGACGCCGGTCAACGACTTTATCCTGCGCTACCGCTGGCAGGCGTTGCTGCTGCTGGGGTTGATCGCCACGTATCGCATGTCCGACACCGTCATGGGCGTGATGGCCAACGTGTTCTATATCGACCAGGGGTTTACCAAGGACCAGATTGCCGGGGTCAGCAAGATCTTCGGCCTGATCATGACCCTGGTCGGCGCCGGCATGGGCGGCCTGTTGATCGTGCGGTTCGGGATCCTGCCGATCCTGTTCATCGGCGGCGTGGCCTCGGCCGGCACCAACCTGCTGTTCGTGATGCTCGCCGACATGGGCCCCGACCTGCAGATGCTGATCGTCACCATTTCCCTGGATAACTTCAGCTCGGGCCTGGCCACGTCGGCGTTTGTCGCCTACCTGTCGAGCCTGACCAACCTCAAGTTCTCCGCCACCCAATACGCCCTGCTCAGCTCGATCATGCTGCTGCTGCCGCGCCTGATCGGTGGGTATTCGGGGGTGATGGTGGAGAAGTTCGGCTATCACAACTTCTTCATGATCACCTGTCTGCTGGGGTTGCCGACGCTGTTTCTGATTGCCCTGCACTGGTTCCAGGAGAACCGGCGGATTCGGTTGAATCCCCCTGCAGAAGACTGACATGTGGGAGGGGGCTTGCCCCCGATGGCGGTGGGACAGCTGAGTATCTTGTAGCTGAAACACCGCCATCGGGGGCAAGCCCCCTCCCACATTTGGATCTTCCCTGATCAGATCCTTCCCCGCAACGTCACGCCTGTACTCCAGCAGCAACCGCCCGTACAATCCCAAGTCATTTCAAGTCCAAGCAACCGACAACGGCCTACCATGCGTACCAGTCAATATTTGCTCGCCACACAGAAAGAAACGCCTTCCGACGCGGTTGTGATCAGCCATCAGCTGATGCTGCGCGCCGGCATGATCCGCAAACTGGCCTCGGGCCTGTACACCTGGCTGCCCATGGGCTTGAAGGTGATGCGCAAGGTCGAGGCCATCGTTCGTGAAGAAATGAACGCCGCCGGCTCTCTGGAAGTGTTGATGCCGAGCACCCAACCGGCTGAACTGTGGCAGGAATCCGGACGCTGGGAAGAGTACGGCCCCGAGCTGCTGCGCTTCAAGGACCGTCATGGCCGCGATTTCTGCGCCGGCCCGACCCATGAAGAAGTCATCACCGACCTGATGCGCAACGAGTTGAGCAGCTATAAACAGCTGCCGCTGAACCTGTATCAGATCCAGACCAAATTCCGTGATGAAATCCGCCCACGCTTCGGTTTGATGCGCGGCCGTGAATTCATCATGAAGGACGCCTATTCGTTCCACGCCGACCAGGCGTCGTTGCAGGCGACCTACGACCGCATGCACCAGGCCTACTGCAACATATTCACGCGCCTGGGCCTGAAGTTCCGCCCGGTTGAAGCGGACAACGGCTCCATCGGCGGTGCCGGCTCCCACGAGTTCCACGTGCTGGCCGAATCCGGCGAAGACGACATTGCGTTCAGCAATGTTTCGGACTACGCGGCGAACGTCGAAAAAGCCGAAGCCGTACCGCGCGAAACCTCGCGCCCAGCCCCGGCAGAAGCGCTGCGCCTGGTCGACACCCCGGACACCAAGACCATCGCGGCCCTGGTGGAAAAATTCAGTCTGCCGATTGAAAAGACCATCAAGACCCTGATCGTGCGCGCCGAAGAAGAAGGCAAGCTGATCGCCCTGGTGATCCGTGGCGACCACGAGCTCAACGAAATCAAGGCAGCGCAGCAGCCTGGCGTGGCCAGCCCGCTGGTGATGGCCACCGATGCCGAACTGCGCGACGCCATTGGCGCCGGCGCCGGTTCCCTCGGCCCGCTGAACCTGCCGCTGCCGATCATCATCGACCGCTCGGTCGAGCTGATGAGCGACTTCGCTATCGGCGCGAACATCGACGACAAGCACTACTTCGGCGTGAACTGGGAGCGCGACCTGCCGGTTCCAAGCGTGGCCGACCTGCGCAACGTCGTGGCCGGCGACCCGAGCCCGGATGGCAAGGGCACCCTGGAAATCAAGCGCGGCATCGAAGTCGGGCATATCTTCCAGCTGGGCAACAAGTACAGCAAGGCGATGAAGTGCGAAGTGCTGGGCGAGAACGGCAAGCCGATCACCCTGGACATGGGCTGCTACGGCATTGGCGTTTCCCGTGTGGTCGCCGCCGCCATCGAGCAGAACAACGACGACAAAGGCATCATCTGGAGCGACGCCCTGGCGCCATTCCAGGTTGCGCTGGTGCCGTTGCGCTATGAAACCGAGCAAGTGCGCGAAGCCACCGACAAGCTGTATGCCGAATTGACGGCCGCCGGTTTTGAAGTGCTGCTCGATGACCGGGACAAAAAAACCAGCCCGGGCATCAAGTTCGCCGACATGGAACTGATTGGCATCCCGCACCGGATCGTGGTCAGTGACCGCGGCCTGGCCGATGGCAATCTGGAATACAAGAGCCGGACCGAAGCCGAAGCCCAACCGTTGCCGGTGGCTGACGTGCTGTCTTTCCTTCAGGCGCGTATTCGTCGCTGAAAACCAGATCAAGAGAAGTCATGTTCAAGCGAAACACCAGAGCCCTGGGGGGCGCCGCCTTGTGCGGCGCCCTGCTGGTCAGCGGCTGCGCCAACCAGATGTCGCAACGCAGTGAGCACGAGGAGCGGGTCGAGCGCAAGTTGCTCGACCACGGTCTGCAGATCGATGTCGGTGAGCCTAAAGTGCTGGAGCTGCCGCAACGTCGGGTTCGGATTCACGAGCAAAAGACGTTCGAGGTCACCGAATTCGACGTCACACGGCGTTACGACCGCTACACGCCCTACCAGCCCTGGCGCAAACTCTATGAGATGCCATTGGGTGCCGTTGCGTTGGTGGCCGGCGCGGGGGCCAATGTGGCGAATATCTTCGCCCTCGGCAACCTGCCTGCCAGTATGACGCGCGATTGGCTGAGCTACGGCGTGGACGGCATCAACCCATTCATGAACGTGCAATCCCATGGTCGTGCGCAGCAGAACCTCGCGGCTATCGATGAAGTCCAGCGTGACAAGCGCCTGGAATATTCGAGCCTGCCCTGGAGCGAACGCCCGGTACAGGTCACCGCCGGCAAACAGACCCATGAACTGACCACCGACCGCGACGGCGTACTGCGCCTGAATCTGTTGGACAGTCCGTTTGCCGAGCAGGACCTGAACCGCGTCACCACCTTGAAAATCAGCGTGGAAGACGGCCAGGACGATGTGCACACGGACTCTACCCTGGCGATCAGCAACACCCTGCGCGGCAAATTGCTGGAAGCCCATGGCCTGATCTATGACGATTTGGAAGACGACGAAGTCAACCAGTGGGTGCACCGGGTCAAGCGCCTCTCGGAGCTGGGCCTGGAAGAAGAAGCCAGCGAACTGGAGCAAAGCCTGATTGAACTGACGCGCAATGATCCGGAATTGCAGCAGGAGTTCTTGCAGGCACTGGCCAAGGATGCGGGGCGACTCGTCGCAGATCCTGGCGCGCGCTGATCCCAGGCTGTTTTTGTAGGAGCGAGCTTGCTCGCGAAAAACTCACACGCACCGCGTCCTTTCAGGAAACACGCGTTATCGTTGACGTTTTTCGCGAGCAAGCTCGCTCCTACAGGGGCATCCCGAGTTCTACCAGGAAAACTCGAGCTGCTCGTTACCACTGCTCAAATCAAGCAACCTCACCCCAATCCCCAACAACCGCACAGGCTTCCCACCACGGTTGAACGCCTGGGTCATCAGTTGTTCATAACTCTCCAGATCCCGCCCTGCCCCGGCCTGCTCCAAGGTGGTCTGGGTAAAGTCATGAAACTTGACCTTCACGAACGGCTTGCCTGCGCGGTAGCTGCTGTCGATACGCGCCATGCGCCCAGCCAGAGTGTCCATCAGCTCAGGCAGCTTGGCCAGGCAACTTGAAAGGTCCGGCAGGTCCACATCGTAAGTATTTTCCACACTGATCGATTGGCGTCGGCTGTCGTTCTGCACCACGCGGTCATCGATCCCACGGGCCAGGCTCCAGAGCCGTTCGCCAAAACTGCCGAATTCGCGCACCAGCGCCAGTTTGTTCCACTCGCGCAATTGCAGGCAGTCTTCAATGCCCAGGCGCGCCAGCTTGTCGGCGGTGACCTTCCCCACCCCGTGCAACTTACTCACGCGCAGCTGCGAGACGAACGCTTCGACCTGGTCCGGGGTAATCACGAACAGGCCGTTGGGTTTCTTCCAGTCGCTGGCGATCTTGGCCAGAAACTTGTTGGGCGCCACACCGGCGGACACAGTGATGTGCAGTTGATTGGACACGCGCCGACGAATGTCCTGGGCGATGCGCGTGGCACTGCCGCCAAAGTGCGGGCTGTCGGAGACGTCGAGGTAGGCTTCATCCAGCGACAACGGCTCGATCAGGTCGGTGTAGTCGCGAAAGATCGTCTGGATTTCCTTCGACGCTTCCTTATAGGCATCCATGCGCGGCTTGACGATCGTCAGGTCCGGGCACAGCTTCAACGCGTGACGCGATGACATCGCCGAGCGCACCCCGTAAGCCCGCGCTTCGTAATTGCACGTAGCGATTACCCCCCGCCGATCCGCCGAGCCGCCGACAGCCAAGGGTTTTTGCGCCAGGCTCGGGTCGTCGCGCATCTCGATGGCGGCGTAGAAGCAATCACAGTCGACGTGGATGATTTTGCGCTGCGTCATATAAACGGGGTGTGAACCAACGGATGGCCAGTATCGCATTCACCCCTGTATATAGCACCAGTAGTTTGAATCTTCCGTCTGAGCGGTAGGAAATATCCCAGGGGAATTTGTTTTTTCAATCGAATTCAACCTTCCAATAGAGCGCAAAGCCCTGGCCTGACTGGCTCCGCGCCCTTTCGACGCCCGCCTTGGAGAGCTAACCAATTGAACCACAAGCGCTTTTATTCGATTTCAGGGTTGACACACTCGCGTTCCTCTGTAGAATGCCGACACACAGACGCGGGATGGAGCAGTCTGGTAGCTCGTCGGGCTCATAACCCGAAGGTCGTCGGTTCAAATCCGGCTCCCGCAACCAAACATCAAAAAAGGCTACTCGAAAGAGTGGCCTTTTTTGTGCGCGCCTGTTTTTACCCCTCCCGTTGCTCGCGAAAAATTCAAGACACCGCTGGCTAATGAAGCGCTGCGTTATCGTTGGCGTTCTTCGCGAGCAAGCTCGCTCCTACAATGGAATGGGCGGTGCCAAGGCCTTGATTTTGAATAAAACCCACTTATTTGAGCCATTACCGCATTAACGGTTGACACCTCGGCGCTGGACTGTAGAATGCCGCACACAGACGCGGGATGGAGCAGTCTGGTAGCTCGTCGGGCTCATAACCCGAAGGTCGTCGGTTCAAATCCGGCTCCCGCAACCAAACATCAAAAAAGGCTACTCGAAAGAGTGGCCTTTTTTGTATCCGGTGAAAAAGTTCTTCTGAAACAATGGCATGGCATCTTTCATGAAACCGTAGACGGTTTGCAGAGTCCATCTCATTGCACGCTATGCTCAATGCTCAAGCGTTGCCCTCTACGACCAATGGCCGCAGTCGCCGCACTCGGTGATCCGCGTTAATATTTGTAATTATTTTGTCCATAGGGATTGGTAACTTGGCTGGATACCCCCATCCTGTCGCGCACAATCCACGAGGTGATTGATGCGCGCCAACTCGTCTGAACCACAAGACACTGTCACAGCGGAACAACCGATCCCTCCCACCCGTTTACGTTGGTTGGATCTGTTGAGCAAATACCGTCAGCCCATCGGCCTGGCCGTGACCTTGCTGCTGTTTGCCATTGCCCTGATCGCCTGCCGACACCTGTTGTTGGAGCTCGATCTCTACGCCCTCCACGACTCGATCCTGGAAGTGCCCAAGCCGGCCTTGCTCGGCGCGTTTGCGGCGGCGGTGGCCGGCTTCATCATTCTGTTGGGCTATGAATTCTCCGGCGCGCGTTATGCGGGCGTGAAACTGCCCGCCAAGACCCTGGCACTGGGGGGCTTCACCGCCTTCGCCATCGGCAACGCCATTGGCTTGTCGATGCTCTCGGGTGGCTCGGTGCGCTACCGTTTATATGCACGCCACGGCATTGGTGCGTCGGAAGTCGCCCACATGACCGTGTTCGCCAGCCTGGCGCTGGGCTGCGCATTGCCCCCCCTGGCCGCATTGGCCACGCTGAGCAACCTGCCGGCGGCATCGACTTATCTGCATGCGTCGCAAAGCCTGCTCGGCGGTGTTGCCGGCGCGGTGCTGCTGTTGTCGGCCATGCTGTGCATCGGCATCTATCGCCGTCGCCTGCCGGAACAACCCTACCCGGATAACCTGCTGGTCAAGGCCGGGCGTCGCACCCTGCGCCTGCCGGGCCGTCGCTTGACCTTCCTGCAGTTGGTCATCACCGCGCTGGATGTCGCCGCCGCAGCCACCGTCCTTTATCTGCTGCTGCCCGAAGCACCGCCCTTCGGCCCGTTCCTGCTGGTGTACCTGCTGGCCCTGGCCGCCGGCGTACTCAGCCATGTACCCGGTGGCGTAGGGGTTTTCGAAGCGATCCTGCTGGCGGCCTTCGCCGACAAACTCGGCGCTGCGCCACTGGCTGCCGCCCTGCTGCTGTACCGGATGATCTACGTGGTGTTGCCGCTGTTGATCGCCTGCATCTTCCTGCTGATCAACGAGGCCCAGCGCCTGTTCCAGACTCAGCAGAGCCTGCGCGTCGCCTCCGGCCTCGCGGCACCGGTGCTGGCCGTACTGGTTTTTTTGTCCGGCGTGGTCCTGCTGTTTTCCGGCGCCACGCCGGAGATCGATTCACGCCTGGAAAACATCGGCTTTCTGATTCCCCACCGCCTGATTGACGCGTCGCACTTCGGTGCCAGTCTGATCGGCGTGCTGTGCCTGTTGCTGGCCCAAGGCCTGCGTCGACGTTTGTCGGCGGCCTGGATGCTGACCATGGTGCTGCTGCTGGTAGGCGCCCTGCTCTCGCTGCTCAAGGGCTTCGACTGGGAAGAAGCCAGTCTGATGACCATGACCGCGATCCTGCTGGCGATCTTCCGACGCTCGTTCTACCGCGCCAGCCGCTTGACCGAACTGCCCTTCTCGCCGCTGTACCTGGTGGCCAGCGTGTGTGTATTGGGCGCGTCGATCTGGCTGCTGCTGTTCGCCTACCAGGACGTGCCCTACAGCCACCAGCTCTGGTGGCAGTTCACCCTCGATGCCAACGCCCCGCGCGGCTTGCGTTCATTGCTGGGCGCCGCCGTGCTGCTGGTGATCGTGTCGCTGACCTGGCTGCTGCGCACCGCACGCCCGATCATCCATCTGCCGACCCCGGAAGAACTCGAACGCGCTTCCAAGATCCTGATGGCCTCCTCGCAACCCGACGGCGGCCTGGCGCTGACCGGTGACAAGGCGTTGCTGTTCCACCCCAATGACGAAGCCTTCCTGATGTATGCCCGTCGCGGGCGCAGCCTGGTGGCCCTGTATGATCCGATCGGCCCGACCCAGCCGCGCGCCGAGATGATCTGGCAGTTCCGCGACCTGTGCGACATTCACCATGCACGGCCGGTGTTCTATCAAGTACGTGCCGAGAACCTGCCGTACTACATGGACATCGGACTCACCGCGATCAAGCTGGGCGAAGAAGCCCGCGTCGACCTGAAACGCTTTGACCTGGAAGCCAAGGGCAAAGAGATGAAGGATTTGCGCTACACCTGGAACCGTGGCACCCGGGACGGTCTGTCCCTGGAGATCTGCGAGCCGGGCACCGCGCCGATGGATGAATTAAAAGTTATCTCGGACGCCTGGCTTACCGGTAAGAATGTGCGCGAAAAAGGCTTCTCCCTCGGCCGCTTCAGCAACGACTACCTCAAGCACTTCCGTATCGCGATCATTCGCTTCGAAGGGCGCCCGGTGGCCTTTGCCAACCTGCTCGAGACGTACAACCATGACCTGGCCAGTCTCGACCTGATGCGCGCCCACCCGGACGCGCCGAAGCTGACCATGGAGTTCATGATGGTCGGCCTGATTCAACATTATAAGAGTCACGGCTACGCCCGCTTCAGCCTCGGCATGGTGCCGTTGTCGGGCCTGCAACCACGGCGTGGCGCGCCACTGACCCAACGCTTGGGCTCGATGGTGTTCCGCCGTGGCGAGCAACTGTATAACTTCCAAGGTTTGCGCCGCTTCAAAGACAAGTTCCAGCCTGACTGGGAACCCCGTTACATGGCCGTGCCCGCAGGACTTGATCCGCTGGTGGCACTGGCCGATACCGCCGCCCTGATCGCGGGCGGCTTGACTGGATTGGTGAAACGCTGATGATTCGACGCTCCTGGCGGTATGTATTGGCTGTTGTAGTGCTGCTCGCGCTGATCCTGGGCGGCGGCTACTGGTACTGGAACCGCCCTGCCCCACAGCCGACCCTGGAGCAAATGCCCCAGGCCGACGGCTCGGTGATGACCCGCGTAACCCCGGCCGGCAACGCCAAGGCCCGCGTGGCGGTGGCCGTGATGGCCGACGAAACCCTCACCGACAGCCAACTGATCGCCCTCAGCCAGGGTGGCTCGGCGCAGCTCGTTCAGGTGGTCCTGCCCAAGGACGACTGCAAGCTGCAGGAGCAAGCGCTGCAAAGCGCCCTGGCCCAGCTTAAAGGCCCGGCGACCCTGGTCAGCGGCATCGGCCCTGGCGCGGCGCTCGCCTGGCGCTGGCTGGCCACACAGAGCGACGACAAGGCCAACGCCATTTCCGTCGGCTTCGCCCTGAAACAGGAAGGCTGCAACGACCCGCTGCCGAAAACCGCCGCCCATGGCAACTGGCTGGTGGCGTGGAATGACAACCCTGACGATGAAAGCGCCAGCTTCGTACGTGACACACCGCGTGCCACCACCAGCATCAGCGACTACGACATTCATTACCCGCAAGTGCTGAACAACGAGCTGCGCAAGCAACTGGTGGGTTCGGACAACGGCGGCCTGGCGATTCCGGTGGTGGAAGTACCGGCCGGCCAGGCCAAGGACACCGTGACCCTGTTCCTCTCCGGTGACGGCGGCTGGCGTGACCTGGACCGTGACGTGGCCGGCGAAATGGCGAAGATCGGCTACCCGGTGGTCGGCATCGACACCCTGCGCTACTACTGGCAGCACAAGACCCCGGAACAAAGCGCCAAGGACCTTACCGAACTGATGCAGCACTACCGGCAGAAATGGGGCACCAAGCGCTTCGTGCTGACCGGTTATTCGTTCGGTGCCGACGTCCTGCCGGCCATCTACAACCGGATGCCGGCAAACGAACAGCAACGGGTCGACGCGATCATCCTGCTGGCCTTCGCCCGCACCGGCAGCTTCGAGATTGAAGTGGAAGGCTGGCTGGGCAACGCCGGCAAAGAAGCTGCGACCGGCCCGGAAATGGCCAAGCTGCCCCCTGAGAAAGTGGTGTGCATCTATGGCGCGGAAGAAGTCGACGAGAGTGGCTGCACCGACAAGACCGCCGTGGGCGAAGCGATGAAGCTGCCGGGCGGGCATCACTTCGATGAGAACTACCCGGCGCTGGCCAAGCGGTTGGTGGATATCATCGTCAAGCACCAGGCCAAGACCGAGTAATCCCAGGCTGTATACAAAACCAAATGTGGGAGGGGGCTTGACCCCGATAGCAGAGTGTCAGTCAATGATGTAGTGACTGATCCACCGCTATCGGGGGCAAGCCCCCTCCCACATTTGTATTGCATTGTCAGTTGGATCTAGCGCGGTTCGATATGCGCAATCATCAACTGCACCGTCTCATTCCCGCGAAACTCGTTCACATCCAGCTTGTAGGCCAACTCCACCCAGCGCACGGTCGGGTTCGGCCAGACTTCACGGTCTACCCCAAACGCAATGCCATCAAGCTTCACCGACCCGCACTCGCTCTTGAGCACCACTTTCAAGTGGCGCTCGCCGACCACCCGCTGCTCCACCAACTGGAACACGCCGTGAAACAACGGCTCGGGAAAGTGTTGCCCCCAAGGGCCGGCATGGCGCAGCGCGCGGGCCAGTTCCAGG
This sequence comes from Pseudomonas orientalis, assembly GCF_001439815.1. GTDB lineage: Bacteria > Pseudomonadota > Gammaproteobacteria > Pseudomonadales > Pseudomonadaceae > Aquipseudomonas > Aquipseudomonas orientalis. The sequence continues at coordinate 256,917 of NZ_JYLM01000005.1, forward strand.
TGGAACTCTTCCACCGCCAGGGTGCCATCGGAGAGCAGGCGGCCGGTGAGGTCTTCTTCGCGCAGTTGCCGACGCACTTCGGCATCGAAAGCCTCGGCAAACAAGGGAAAGTTCGCTTCGGGCAGTGTCAGGCCCGCCGCCATCGCATGACCGCCGTATTTGGCGATCAGGTTGGGATGCTGGCTGGCAACCACCGCCAGCGCGTCACGGATATGAAAGCCCTGCACCGAACGCCCGGAGCCTTTGAGCAGGCCATCGCCGGCATCCGCAAACGCAATGGTGGGACGGAAATAGCGCTCTTTCATGCGCGACGCCAGAATCCCGATTACCCCTTGGTGCCACTCCGGGTCGAACAGGCACAAACCGTAAGGCATTGACTCCACCGGCAAATCCTTGAGTTGCGCCAGGGCTTCGCGCTGCATGCCCTGCTCGATGGATTTACGGTCCTGGTTCATGCCATCCAGTTGTGCGGCCATTTCCCGCGCTGCGCCAACATCGGTGGTCAGCAGGCATTCGATGCCCAGGCTCATATCGTCCAGGCGCCCGGCCGCATTGAGCCGTGGGCCGAGAATGAAGCCCAGGTCGGTGGAGGTGATACGGGCATGGTCGCGCTTGGCCACTTCGAGGATCGCCTTGATCCCCGGCCGTGCGCGACCGGCGCGGATACGCTCCAACCCTTGATGCACCAGGATACGATTGTTGGCGTCCAGCGGCACCACGTCGGCGACGCTGCCCAGGGCCACCAGGTCGAGCAGTTCGCCAATGTTCGGCTGCGGACTTTTGTCATACCAACCCAGGCTGCGCAAACGCGCGCGCAGGGCCATCAGTACGTAGAAGATCACGCCCACACCGGCCAACGCCTTGCTGGGGAACGTACAGCCTGGCTGGTTCGGATTGACGATCGCGTCCGCCGCCGGCAGTTCGTCGCCCGGCAAGTGGTGATCGGTCACCAGCACCTTCAGCCCTGCCGCCTTCGCCGCCGCCACGCCTTCGACGCTGGAGATACCGTTGTCCACGGTGATCAGCAACTGCGGTTCGCGCTGCAGCGCCACCGCAACGATCTCCGGCGTCAGGCCGTAACCGTATTCGAAACGGTTGGGCACCAGGTAATCGACATGGGCCGCACCGAGCAGACGCAGGCCCAGTGTGCCTACGGTGCTGGCGGTGGCGCCGTCGGCGTCGAAGTCACCGACGATCAGGATGCGCTGGCGCTGCTCCAGCGCCGTCACCAGCAGGTCGACGGCGGCATCGATGCCCTTGAGCTGCTGATAGGGAATCAACCGCGCCAGGCTCTTGTCCAGCTCGGCTTCCGACTGCACCCCACGCGCGGCGTAGAGACGGGTCAGCAGCGGCGGCAATTCACCGAGGAATGGCAGGACGGCAGGCAAGGGACGGGGATCGATACGCATACGGGGGTGATGACTTCTCTACTGATTCAACGGATAAACGACAATTCAAAATTCAACAAAGATCAAATGTGGGAGGGGCGGTGCGACGATTCGACTTGCCCCCGATAGCAATCTATCAGCCAGCTTATCTGTAGCTGATCCACTGCCATCGGGGGCAAGCCCCTCCCACATTTTCAATCACGCCCGCCCACCAGCCACTGTAACTGCACTTCATGCTGGCCACGGTCATCGGTGACGAAGATCGTGCCTTCGCTGATCATCACATCCCACTTGATCACGCGCGGCATGTCCTTGGCCAGGACCTCCAGAATCTCCTGCGGCACGGCAGCGATATGCACGTTCTTCAGGTTATTCGCCACCGGCACCACCTTGCCTTCCCATACGCGCAGGCTGCCGTAGGCCAGCAGGCTGGTGCGTTCGGTGCGACGCGAGCACCAGGTCAGGCGGTCTGCATCCGGCTGGCCGACTTCGATCCAGTGCAACACCCGATCATCCAGGCTCTTTTCCCACAGGGCCGGCTCGTCGACATCCGACAGGCCACGGCCGAACGCCAATTGCTCGTTGTACCAGAGGGCGTAGGCCAGCAGGCGCACGGTCATGCGTTCTTCGGTTTCCGAAGGGTGGCGGGCGATGGTCTGTTTGACGCTCTCGTACACCGAACGGTCAAGGTCGGTGAGGTTGAGTTCGAATTTGTAGGTCGTGGACGGCTGGGCCATGAACGGGCTCTGGAGACAGGGAAAGGCGGCCAGTCTAACCGATGGCGAGGCCAATCAACGAATACTGCGCTGCATCCGTGCTGCTCGCCTATGTTAAAAAGCAGTACGTCACCGTCCCGCGCCCTTGAGGATCCCCATGTCGCTTAATGCCAAACCGCTTGCCGGACTGAAAGTCATCGAACTCGGTACCCTGATTGCCGGCCCGTTTGCCTCACGCATCTGCGCCGAGTTCGGCGCCGAGGTGATCAAGGTCGAATCCCCGGACGGCGGCGACCCCCTGCGCAAATGGCGCAAATTGTATGAAGGCACCTCGCTATGGTGGTTCGTGCAGGCGCGCAACAAGCAGTCGCTGACCCTCAACCTCAAGCACCCGGATGGCCTGGCGATCCTCAAGCAATTGCTCGCCGACGCCGACATCCTGATCGAAAACTTCCGCCCCGGCGTGCTGGAAAAGCTCGGCCTGAGCTGGGAAACCCTGCACGCCCTGAACCCAAGGCTGGTGATGGTGCGCCTCTCGGGCTTCGGCCAGACCGGGCCGATGAAGGACCAGCCGGGGTTTGGCGCGGTGGGCGAGTCCATGGGCGGCTTGCGCTACATCACCGGTTTTGAAGACCGCCCGCCCGTGCGCACCGGGATTTCCATCGGTGACTCGATTGCCGCGCTGTGGGCGGTGATCGGCGCGCTGATGGCCCTGCGTCATCGCGAGGTCAACGGTGGCTTGGGCCAGGTCGTGGACGTGGCGCTGTACGAAGCCATCTTCGCCATGATGGAAAGCATGATTCCCGAGTTCGACGTGTTCGGCTTCATTCGCGAACGTACCGGCAACATCATGCCCGGCATCACGCCGTCCTCGATCCACACCAGCGCCGACGGCAAGCATGTGCAGATCGGCGCCAATGGCGATGCGATCTTCAAGCGCTTCATGGCCGCCATCGGCCGCGACGACCTGGCGAACGATCCGGCGCTCGCCAGCAATGACGGGCGTGACACCCGCCGCGATGAGCTGTACGGGGTGATCGATCGCTGGGTCAACACCCTGCCGCTGGAGCAGGTCATGGCGCAACTGAACCAGGCCCAGGTGCCCGCCAGCCGCATCTACAGTGCCGAGGACATGCTGGGTGACCCACAATTCCTGGCCCGGGAAATGTTCCTCAGCGCGCAGCTGCCGGATGGCAAGGATTTCAAGATGCCGGGCATCGTGCCCAAACTGTCGGATACCCCAGGCAGCTGTGAATGGGTGGGGCCGCAATTGGGCGAGCACAACGGTGTGCTGCTCAACGCCCTGGGCTACGACGCGGTGGCCATTGAGCGCTTGCGCGCGGATGGCGCGATCTGAACCCTGAACCTGGGAGCGCCGCAATGCCAAATTCCAGGCAAAAAGAAACCCCGAGGAGTGGGGAGACAACTCGGGGTTAAACGTGATCTACAAAGACCAGTACAACAAGCCACAAACACCGGAGCACAATGTTTGCTCTTGCTGTTACAAACTCTGACCGGCCGTGTTGTAGGAAGTTTCGAAGGATAAATAATTCTTCATGCGCAGACCGGGGTGCGTGTCATGGCGGCGTTGCGCAGGGCTGCGATGACCGAGGGTTCAAGCCGACCTTCGGCGATTTTCAAATCACGCAGCAGGCAATCCACCACATCCACCAGGGCGCGCTTGTCGGTCAGTTGAGCGCGGTTAACTTCGCGCTCGACCATGATGGCGCCACCGGGATTTTTCACGGTCACCAGGCATTCGCCCTGCACACCAGCGGTGGTCAGCGTAACCAGATAAGGGCTCAGTGCTTCTTCGAGCAACAGGCTGATACTTTCCATCTCGATCACCACTCAATAGTTCGGGAACAATCGTTTCAACGGGTGCTGCATCTCTCCTAAGTGACTGGTCTTAACGTAGGAAAGTTCGCTTTTTCGTCTTTCAAGGGTTGTGCGGGGATGACGTGTCCAGCATGCGCTTGCAACATGACAGGTAAAAAACGGCGGCACATAACTGCTTACGCAATGGGTAGCGGTTTTGGGTGCGCCGGGCGCGCAGGCCAAGAGTGAATCCTATACTCGGTGAGCGCTGATCACTCCGCCGTGCAGGCAGAGTGCATGTCATAAGGCCCTTATTGCGAAGGATAAGATGATGTTGGAACACAATGAACAACAAGCCTCGATCGAGAAAATTCACGCGGACATATCACGCATCTATGCCGAACAACGCAAGTTCAACGCTGAAGTCCACAAGATAACCCGTGAGATTTTCTGGTACCCCGTAGGCATCGCAATAGGCTTCTTTACCGCTGTTGGTACGGTAATGGCGCTGGCGCATAAGCTACTCACGTAAACGATATGACTGCCGGGCCTGCCACAAACAAAAAACGCCGCTGACCCAGGGAAGGGAAAGCGGCGTTTTTGTCTACGCGGTATGCCTTACAGCGGCTTGCCCCGATTGCCATGCTGGCTGACAAACGCCTGCACAGCTTTCAGGTCGTTAGCCAGCACCGTGCAACGCTCTTCACGCTCGAACAGATCCGCCAGGTGCTGCGGCAGCTCCAGCGCCTTGCCAACACCGGCCTTTTCCACCGCTTCGGGGAATTTCACCGGATGCGCAGTGCCAAGAATCACCATCGGGATATCCAGGCTGCGACGGCACTCGCGGGCGGCCTTCACACCGATGGCGGTGTGCGGGTCCAGCAGCTCGCCGGTCTGCGCATAGACTTCAGCAATGGTTTGGCATGTCTGCGCGTCGTCCACGGCCAGGGAGTCGAACAGCTTGCGGGTTTCGGTCCAGCGCTCTTGCTCGACGCTGAAACCGCCACCTTGCTTGAAGCTGTTCATCAGCTCGGCCAACGCCGCGCCGTTGCGACCGTGCATGTCGAACAGCAGGCGTTCGAAGTTCGACGAGACCATGATGTCCATCGACGGCGACAGCGTGGCGTGCAGGGTTTCCTTGACGTACCCGTTACCGCTCATGAAGCGGTGCAGGATGTCATTGCGGTTGGTCGCGACGATCAACTGATTGATCGGCAGGCCCATGTTGCGCGCCAGGTAGCCTGCAAAGATGTCGCCGAAGTTGCCGGTCGGCACCGAGAACGACACCGAACGCGCCGGGCCGCCCAACTGCAGGGAGGCGTGGAAGTAGTAGACGATCTGGGCCATGATCCGCGCCCAGTTGATCGAGTTTACCGCCACCAGGCGCGTACCCTTGAGGAAGCTCTGGTCGGCGAAGCTGTTCTTGACCATTTCCTGGCAGTCATCGAAGTTGCCTTCAATGGCGATGTTGTGGATGTTCTCACCGAAAATGGTGGTCATCTGGCGACGCTGCACCTCCGATACGCGCTGGTGCGGGTGCAGGATGAAGATGTCGACGTGTTCGCAGTGCTTGCAGCCTTCAATGGCAGCCGAACCGGTATCACCGGACGTAGCGCCCATGATCACCACGCGCTCGCCGCGTTTTTCCAGTACGTAGTCGAGCAGGCGACCCAGCAATTGCAGGGCAAAGTCCTTGAACGCCAGGGTCGGGCCGTGGAACAACTCGAGTACCCACTCGTTACCGTTCAATTGGCGCAGGGGCGCGATGGCGCTGTGGGAGAACACGCCGTACGTCTCTTCGAGGATCTTCTTGAAATCCGCATCCGGAATGCTGCCGGTGACAAACGGGCGCATCACCCGGAACGCCAGCTCGTGGTACGGCAGGCCGGCCCAGGAAGCGATTTCTTCCTGGGTGAAGCGTGGCAGGTTTTCCGGCACGTACAGGCCGCCATCGGTGGCAAGGCCTGTGAGCAAGACGTCTTCAAAATTCAGGGCCGGTGCCTGGCCGCGGGTGCTGATATAACGCATGACTGGTTCCTCTAAACATTCCAGAACAGAGGCCGCCGAACGCACGGGGCCCCTTGGACAAATCGGTTAGTTCAAGTGTTCGACGCGAATCCGCACCACCGGGCCCACCACGCCCTGCAAGGCTTCCAGGGCGGCAATGGCATCGTTGATATGCTGCTCGAGCACGCGGTGGGTCAACAGGATCATCGGCACCTGGCCGTTCTGCTCCTCGACTTCCTTCTGCATGATCGATTCGATGTTGATCCCGCGCTCCGACAGGATGCTCGCCACCTGGGCCAGCACGCCGGGATGATCCTGGGCCTGGATGCGCAGGTAGTAGGCGCTTTCGCAGGCTTCGATCGGCAGGATCGGGTGGGCCGACAGCGAATCCGGCTGGAAGGCCAGGTGCGGCACGCGGTTTTCCGGGTCGCTGGTCATGGCGCGGACCACGTCCACCAGGTCGGCGATCACCGACGAAGCGGTCGGCTCCATGCCAGCACCGGCGCCGTAGAACAGGGTGGAGCCGGCGGCGTCACCGTTGACCATCACTGCGTTCATCACGCCGTTAACGTTGGCGATCAGGCGATCGGCCGGAATCAGCGTCGGGTGCACACGCAACTCGATACCGGCCGGGGTGCTGCGCGCCACACCGAGGTGCTTGATGCGGTAGCCCAGGGCTTCGGCGTAGTTCACGTCGGCGGTGGTCAGCTTGGTGATGCCTTCGGTGTAGGCCTTGTCGAACTGCAGCGGGATACCAAAGGCGATGGACGCCAGGATGGTCAACTTGTGGGCCGCGTCGATGCCTTCCACGTCAAAGGTCGGGTCGGCTTCGGCGTAACCCAAGGCCTGGGCTTCGGCCAGCACGTCTTCGAAGGTACGGCCTTTCTCACGCATTTCGGTGAGGATGAAGTTACCCGTGCCGTTGATGATGCCGGCAACCCAGTTGATGCGGTTGGCGGACAAGCCTTCACGAATCGCCTTGATCACCGGAATGCCGCCGGCCACCGCCGCTTCGAACGCCACGATCACGCCCTTCGCGCGCGCCCTGGCGAAGATTTCGTTCCCGTGCACGGCGATCAGCGCCTTGTTGGCGGTGACCACGTGCTTGCCGTTCTCGATCGCCTTGAGCACCAGCTCGCGGGCCACGGTGTAGCCGCCCACCAGCTCGATGACAATATCGATTTCAGGGTTGGTGGCCACGGCGAATACATCGTGGGTAATCGCAATACCGGTCGTTTCGAACTGAGGCTTTGGCGAACGCGTGGCAATCTGCGCCACTTCAATTTCACGCCCTGCACGGCGGGAAATTTCTTCAGCGTTACGCTGAAGTACGTTGAAGGTGCCGCCACCGACGGTCCCTAACCCACAGATGCCTACTTTGACCGGTTTCACTGAAGAACTCCCCATGAAACGGCCGACTCGAGGTCGGCCGTGGAACACAGCCGCGCAACCGCGGCTCTCAATTAATGACCCGCCGACGGTTCGGCGGATCATGCTCGTCGAAGGCTCGACGATTAATGCTTACTTGGCACCCAGTGCCAGTTTGGCAACTTGTGGTGCCGGCTGGTAGCCCGGAATCACCTGGCCGTCGGCCAAAACGATGGCCGGTGTACCGTTCACGCCGATGGACTGGCCCAGGGCGAACTGTTTGGAAACCGGATTGGCGCATTTGGCCGCCTTGATTTCCTTGCCGTCGACCATCTTGTCCATGGCCGCTTTCTTGTCGGCCGAGCACCACACCGCCTGCAACTGCTCATCGCCCGGCGAGCCCAGGCCCTGGCGCGGGAACGCGACATAGCGCACTTCCACACCCAGCTTGTTCAGCGCCGGCACTTCGGCGTGCAGCTTGTGGCAGTACGGGCAGGTGGTGTCGGTGAACACGGTGATGTGGGTCTTGGTCTCGCCGATGGCGGGATACACCACGGTTTCAGCCACCGGAATACCGTTGATCAGCTTGGACACGCCCAGGCGCTCGGCTTTCTCGGTCAGGTTGACCGGCTTGCCGTCCTTGAGCTGGAACAGGTAGCCCTGCACGATGTACTGGCCGTCGGCACTCGCGTACAGCACACGGCTGCCCTTGAGCTTGACTTCGTACAGGCCGGCCATGGGGCTGGCGCTGATGCTTTCGATGGGGGTGTCGAGTTGCAGGTTGACCAGGCTCTTGCGAATGGCCTGCTCGGCCGCATCGTCGGCGACGGCAAAGGTGGAAACCAGCGCAATGGCTGCGGCGGCAATAATCTGGGTCAAGCGCATGGAAACTCCTGAAGGCAGATGCAGGGACGGGTGCAGGCACGCCGATTGGAAACTGGGGTGTGGACCGTCGCCTTTGCGAACCGGCAAAGCCTACCACAGTTGGGCCGCAGGGCAGCCCGCAGCCGGACAAATTGGGATTTTTCAGCCGCGCGGATGGTGCTTGGCGTGCATTTCCTGCAAGCGCGCCCGTGCCACGTGGGTGTAAATCTGGGTGGTGGACAAGTCGCTATGCCCGAGCAGCATCTGCACCACACGCAAATCCGCGCCGTGGTTGAGCAAATGCGTGGCGAACGCATGGCGCAAGGTGTGGGGCGACAGCGTCTTGCCGATCCCGGCGACCTTGGCCTGGTGCTTGATGCGGTGCCAGAAGGTCTGGCGGGTCATCTGTTCGCCGCGCAGGCTGGGGAACAGCACATCGCTGGGGCGGCCACCGAGCAGCTCGTGGCGCGCATCGCGCATGTAACGCTCGACCCACACAATCGCTTCCTCACCCATCGGCACCAGGCGCTCCTTGCTGCCCTTGCCCATCACCCGCAACACGCCCTGGCGCAGGTTGACCTGTTCCAGGGTCAGGCTGATCAGCTCGGTGACCCGCAGCCCGCAGGCGTAGAGCACTTCCAGCATGGCGCGATCGCGCTGGCCGATGGCCTCGCTGAGATCCGGCGCGGCCAACAGCGCCTCCACGTCAGTTTCCGACAAAGATTTAGGAAGAGGCCTACCTAATTGCGGCATATCGACTTGTAGAGTTGGATCGGTTGCGATGAGTTTTTCACGCAACAGATAGCGATAAAAGCCACGCACACCGGAGAGAAATCTCGCGGTGGATCGCGGTTTGTAATGTTGCTCGAGGCGCCAGGCCAAGTGATCGAGGATCAGCTCGCGCCCGGCATTGATCAGCTCCAGGTCTTTCTCCTGCAACCAGCCGTTGAACAGGGCCAGGTCGCTGCGGTAGGCCTGGCGAGTGTTGTCCGAGAGGCCCTTTTCCAACCAGAGGGCGTCAAGGAAGCGGTCGATCAGGGGGTGGTCAATGGCGGGCATGGTTACTCAAGCGGCGCGGCACGGGGCTTGGCGCCATTTTATTTAGTGAACTGTGGCAAGGGCCACTAGTCTTTCATAGCCCGCTACTTCTAGGAACAGGAAGCTTTAATGAACGAACAACAGATCTTGTTGGCTTTCGGCGGTATCGGTGTGGCCGCGCTCGGCTGCCAATGGCTGGCCTGGCGCCTGAAATTGCCGGCGATTCTGTTTCTGTTATTGAGCGGAATTCTGGCGGGGCCGGTACTCGGCTGGCTCGACCCGCAGGAAATGTTCGGCCCGTTGCTGATGCCATTGGTGTCGCTGGCCGTCGCATTGATCCTGTTTGAAGGCAGCCTGACGCTGCACCTGTCGGAATGGAAGGAAATCGGCAGCGTGGTGCACCGGCTGGTGACGATTGGCGCGCTGACGACTTGGGCGGTGATTACCCTGGCAACCCACTGGCTGCTGGGTTTCGACTGGATGCTGGCGCTGCTGTTCGGCACCCTGACGCTGGTCACAGGCCCGACCGTCATCGTGCCCATGCTGCGCGTGGTGCGCCCGAAAACCTCTATCGCCAATATCCTGCGCTGGGAAGGCATTGTCATCGACCCTATCGGTGCGCTGCTGGCGGTGGTGGTCTACAGCTTTATCATCGCCAGCGCATCGGGCGATGGCCTGAGCCACAGCCTGCTGACCTTTGGCGGCGTGATCCTGTGCGGCAGCCTGTTCGGGATTGTCGGGGGCTGGGTACTGGGTTTGGTCATGCGTCACCAGTGGTTGCCGGAATACCTGCATAACCTGGCAACCCTGGCGGCGGTGCTGGGGGTGTTCATCGCCTCCAATGAGGTGATGCATGAATCCGGCCTGCTGGCGGTGACGCTGATGGGCATGTGGATGGCCAATATGAAGGGCGTGGACGTGCGTCACATCCTGCACTTCAAGGAGAACCTCAGCGTATTGTTGATTTCCGGCTTGTTTATACTGCTGGCGGCGCGCCTGGACCTGAATGCACTGATCGCCCTGGGGCCGTTCGTGCTGATTCTGCTGCTGATCATTCAGTTCATTGCGCGCCCGTTGAACGTTGCAGTGTCGACCGTCGGCTCGAAGCTGAACTGGCGCGAACGCGCACTGCTGGCCTGGATCGCCCCACGCGGGATTGTGGCCGCGGCGGTGTCGGCGATTTTTGCGATCCGCCTGGATGAAGCCGGACACGAAGGCGCGTTGTTGCTGGTGCCGCTGACGTTTGCGGTGATTATCGGTACCGTGGTGCTGCAAAGCGCGACTGCACGCCCTCTGGCCCGTTTGCTGAAAGTAGCCGAGCCTGCGCCAAGCGGCTTTCTGATCGTCGGCGCGAACGGCCCGGCCCGTATCCTCGGCAAAGCCCTGCAACAGCTGGGCAGCCGCGTGCTGCTGACCGACTCAAGCTGGGAAAACATTCGCGCCAGCCGTATGGAAGGGCTGCCGACTTACTTCGGCAACCCGGCGTCACAGCATGCCGAGTCCCATCTGGACCTGGTCGGTCTCGGGCATTTGCTCGCGCTCTCCCCGTCCGGCGAATTGAATACCCTGGCCACCATGCGCTTTCGTCATGACTTCGGGCATCGCCTGTTCGCCCTGGCCAATAGCCAGGAAAGCCGTCGCACCGACAAGCACCGGGCCAGCGGCGAGCATCGTGGGCACTTGCTGGGCAGCCAGCCGCTGAGCTACACCAAGCTCGCCAGTTTGCTGGGGCAAGGCGCCGAGCTGTACACCACCCACCTGACCGATGGGTTTGGCTGGAGCGACTATCAGGCACTGCATGAGGAACGAGCGACACTGCTGTTTGCCCGCGATAACAGCGGCTGGGTGCATGTGGTCACGCCAGAGAGCGATTTGAAACCGCTGGCGGGATGGACGTTACTGGCAGTCATTCAGCCAGGTCAGACCCAGGATCGCACTGCATAAATCGCAGGCACAAAAAAGCAGCCCGCAGGCTGCTTTTTTCTGCATCGGGAAGCTGGACTTAAGCCAGTTTTTCCTTGATGCGAGCTGCTTTACCGGACAGGTCACGCAGGTAGTACAGCTTGGCTTTGCGTACGTCACCGCGACGTTTCACAGCCATGCTGTCGATTTGCGGGCTGTAGGTCTGGAAAGTACGCTCTACGCCAACACCGTTGGAGATTTTACGAACAGTGAAAGCACTGTTCACACCACGGTTACGCTTGGCGATTACCACGCCTTCGAACGCTTGCAGACGCGAACGGTCGCCTTCCTTCACTTTCACCTGAACGACAATGGTGTCGCCCGGGGCAAAGGTAGGGATCTCTTTGGTCATCTGCTCTGCTTCGAGTGCAAGGATGATTTTGTTAGTCATGCTGTGCTCCTAAGGTAAGTCAATGGACCTACCATCGATACGTTGTTAACTATCGTCCCGCGCGAGGATGTATTCCTCGAGCAGCTTCTTCTCTTCTCCAGAAAGCGAGCGGCTATCCAGAAGATCGGCGCGTCGTTCATAGGTCCGACCAAGGGACTGCTGTAAACGCCAACGCCGGATGTGTGCGTGATTGCCACTTAGCAATACGTCGGGAACACGCTGATCCGCATACACCTCCGGACGGGTGTAATGCGGGCAATCCAGCAAACCATCCGTGAAGGAATCTTCCTCCGCGGAGTCCGCATGCCCTAAAGCTCCAGGCAGCAGTCGTGTAACCGCATCTATCAGGACCATCGCCGGCAGCTCGCCGCCAGACAGGACATAGTCCCCAATCGACCACTCTTCATCGACATGAGCGTCAATAAAACGCTCGTCAATGCCTTCATAGCGACCGGCAATCAGGATCAAACTTTCCTCATTCGCCAGTTCGCGTACCGCCGCCTGTTTCAGCTGACGGCCTTGAGGGGACAGGTAAATTACCTTCGCCTTCTCCCCGGCGGCTGCCTTGGCCTGGGCCAACGCGTCCTCCAGGGGCTTGATCTTCATCACCATGCCCGGGCCACCGCCAAATGGGCGGTCGTCCACAGTGTGATGTCGATCCGTCGTGTAGTCTCGCGGGTTCCAACAGGTGAGCTGCAACAGCCCCTGTTTCACCGCCCGACTGGTGATGCCGTACTCGCTGATGGCGGAAAACATCTCGGGAAACAAACTGATCACTTCAATGCGCAGATTAGCCACGCTTAGAAGTCCGCGTCCCATTCCACCTTCATCTCGCCCGCGGCCAGGTCGACGGCCAACACGCACTGCCCGGTATAGGGCAACAGGCGTTCGCGATCATCCAGGCTGCCAGCGCAAGGCTTGACCACCATTACATCATTGGCGCCGGTTTCCAGAAGATGATCGATTTTCCCCAGCAATTGCCCGAGTTGATCAATAACCTTCAGACCTTCCAGCTGGTACCAGTAGTACTCGCCGTCGGTCAATTCAGGGAACAGGTTGCGCGGCACGCAGATCTCATAACCGGCCAGAAGACGAGCTTCTTCACGATCATCAAGACCCTTGAGCTTTGCGACCAGGAACTTGTCGCTCCCGCGTCCACTGACCAGCTCGACCTGTTTCACGCTGCCTTCGCGCTTGAGCGTCCAGGTTTTGTACTGCAACAGGTTTTCAGTCGGATCAGTAAAGGAATACACCTTCACTTCGCCGCGAACGCCATGAACAGAGTAAATCTTGCCGATAACGATCAAATCATCAGCAACAGTCGGCGTCGCGTTCATATTGCTCAGGCTGCGGCCTTAGCCGAGTCTTTCAACAGCTTGGCAACGCGCTCGGATGGCTGTGCGCCAACGCTCAGCCAGTAGGCTACGCGCTCTTGGTTCACGGACAGACGAACTTCCTGACCGCGAGCGATCGGGTTGAAGAAGCCAACTTGTTCCTTGTGAGAGCCGTCACGTGGGTTGCGGCTGTCAGTTACGGTCAAGTGGTAAAACGGGCGCTTTTTGGAGCCGCCAAGGGCAAGACGGATTGTTAGCATGTGAACATCGTTCCTGTAGTCGGTGCTGCAAATCTAAATGCACAGCGGGCATAGGTGCCCGAAAGGCCGCATATTCTAAGGAATATCCGGACTTTTGCAAATGTCTTTTTCCGGCGCCTGCCAGCGTGCCATTCAGATCTGCTATAGAGCCGTCGGTTAAAACGGCAAGTCAGCGCCCGCCAATGGCGGGTTTGCTGGAGATCCCGCATCCCTGCGGGTCGGAGCGCAAGCAGGGCCTGCGCTCGAATTCTTTACATCTTGGGCATGCCGCCGCCGGGCAACATACCGCCCATGCCGCGCATCATCTTGGCCATACCGCCCTTGGCGGAGAACTTCTTCATCATCTTCTGCATCTGCTTGTGCTGCTTGATCAAGCGACCGATGTCCTGCACCTGGGTGCCGGAACCCATGGCGATCCGGCGCTTGCGCGAACCGCTGATCAGCTCAGGGTCGCGGCGCTCGGCCGGGGTCATGGAGTTGATGATGGCTTCCATCTGCTTGAACTGCTTCTCTGCCGCGCCCTGGGCGTTGCCCATTTGCGCCAGGTTCACGCCGCCGATATTCGGCAGCTTGTCCATCAGGCCGCCGAGGCCGCCCATGTTCTTCATCTGTTGCAGCTGATCGCGGAAGTCTTCGAGGTCGAAGCCCTTGCCCTTCTTCAGCTTTTTGGCCAGCTTGTCGGCCTTGTCCTTGTCGAGCGTGGCTTCGGCCTGCTCGATCAGGCTGAGCACGTCGCCCATGCCGAGGATGCGCGAGGCGATACGCTCGGGGTGGAACGGTTCGAGCGCGTCGCTCTTCTCGCCCATGCCGATGAACTTGATCGGCTTGCCGGTGATGGCACGCACCGACAGTGCGGCACCGCCACGGGCGTCGCCGTCGACCTTGGTGAGGATCACGCCGGTCAGCGGCAGTGCGTCACCGAAGGCCTTGGCGGTGTTGGCCGCATCCTGGCCGGTCATGGCGTCGACCACGAACAGCGTCTCGACCGGGTTGATCGCGGCATGCAGCGCCTTGATCTCGCCCATCATCTCTTCATCGATGTGCAGGCGACCGGCGGTATCGACGATGACCACGTCGATGAATTTCAGCCTGGCTTCCTTAATCGCCGCGTTGGCAATGTCGACCGGCTTCTGGCTCAGGTCCGACGGGAAGAAGGTCACGCCAACTTCGCCCGCGAGCATTTCCAGCTGCTTGATGGCCGCCGGACGGTACACGTCGGCCGATACCACCATCACCGACTTCTTCTTGCGTTCTTTAAGGAAGCGCGCGAGCTTGCCGGCGGTGGTGGTTTTACCCGCGCCCTGCAGACCGGCCATCAAGACGACGGCCGGTGGCACGGCGCTGAGGTTCAGGTCTTCGTTGGCCGCGCCCATCAGGCTTTCGAGTTCGGCCTGGACAATCTTCACAAAGGCCTGGCCCGGGGTCAGGCTGCGCGACACTTCGGTGCCGACCGCACGCTCCTTGACCGAGTTGACGAAGTCCTTCACCACCGGCAAGGCCACGTCGGCTTCCAGCAACGCCATGCGCACTTCACGCAGGGTGTCTTTAATATTGTCCTCGGTCAGCTTGGCCTTGCCGGTGACATGGCGCAGCGTCTGCGAGAGACGGTCAGTCAGGTTTTCAAACATGCGCGATCCTTTCAGGCCCTATTCAACGATATGCATTGGTAGACCGAGGTAATGGCGGCCCAGGCTGCGGTAAATCGCTATTAAACATAGCGCTCGGCGAGCCTGCGGCGTGGGCAGGTCGCGGATTATAGCGAAGACTGCGCCCATGCACACCCGCTGTCTGGTGCGGGAGTCTTTCGTGCGGCGCGGGTGTGTGCCAAACTCAGCGCCTTTCGGGCTTGTCTATCAGGATTTATGCTCCCCTTGTCACCCAGTTTGCTACCCAGTCTCGCCGCCGCCATCGTGTATGCCGCTGCGACCCTCTATCAGGGCACTCGTCTGGCCCAAGGCGCCAAAGCGGACAAACGTCTGCTGACAGGCCTTGGCGTCCTCGCCCTGCTGGCCCATGCCGCCAGTCTGTTTACGCACCTGATGACCCCGGTCGGCCTGGGCCTGGATTTTTTCAGCGCCGCCAGCCTGATCGCCGCCGCCGTCATCGCACTGACACTGCTGGCGTGCTACCGGATTCCGGTCGAAAACCTGCTCGTGCTGCTGTTCCCGCTGGGCATGCTCACGGTGCTGCTGGCGCAATTCGCCCCTACCGGCACCGTACAGGTGATCGATGAAGAGCCGGGCATTCTCGCGCATATCCTGTTGTCGATCCTCGCCTACGGCATGTTCACCATCGCGGTGTTCCAATCGCTGCTGGTGTTGCTGCAAGACCACCAGCTCAAGCACAAGCACCCGTCCGGGCTGATCAAGAACTTCCCACCGCTGCAAACCATGGAAAGCCTGTTGTTCGGGTTCCTGTGGGCCGGCTGGAGCTTGCTGTCGCTGTCGCTGATCTCCGGCTGGTTGTTCGTCGAGAACCTGTTCGCCCAGCATCTGGTGCACAAGACCTTGCTGGCCTGCCTGGCCTGGATCGTGTTCAGCGTGTTGCTGTGGGGCCGCAACCGCCTCGGCTGGCGCGGGCACAAGGCCATCCGCTGGACCCTGGCCGGCTTCTGCCTGCTGATGCTGGCCTATTTCGGCAGCAAGCTGGTTCGCGAATACATCCTGCATATCTGACGAGCGGCGATCATGGACAACTTGCCCCTTGGGCCGATGCTCGCCGTAATTGCCCTGCTGATTCTATGGGCGGCGCTGTTTACCGCCATCGAGGCCGCGCAACAGCATCTCCTGGCCCTGCGCCCCGGCACCCGCCAGGGTGACAAGGCTGCCGCACGCCTGAGCTTCCCGCGCCACAGCCTGATCCTGTGCAACAGCCTGTGCCGCGCAGCCGTGGTCATTCTCTGCACACTGCTGGCGATCTACGCCTGGGCGCAGAACGGGCCCTGGTTGGGCTGGCTGATCGCCTGCGCGCTGCTGTTGATCCTCGCCGACTACCTGCCCCGCGCCCTGGCGACCCGCTATCCGCACGCCATCCTGGGTTTTGGCAATGCGCTTTTGGGCGTGCCGCTGAAAATCCTCTATCCCGCGGCCTGGCTGCTCAATGGCATCAGCCTGATGTTGCTGCGCCCGTTCGCGCGCAAGGCCGGCGTGGTGAAAAACAGCGACGAACCCTCGTCCGAGCACCACGACGAACCGCAACATGATGCCGACCAAGCGCATATGCCCGGCATGCCTGGCATCCATGCCCTGGACAACATCACCGTCAATGACATCCTGGTGCCGCGCAGCGAAGTGGACGGCATCAACCTGGATGACGCGATCAAAGACATCATCGAACAACTGCGCACTTCCCAGCGCACGCGGCTGCCGGTGTTCCACAGCGACATCAACCAGGTCGAAGCGGTGCTCAACACCCGGCAGATCCAGCACCTGCTGGCCGACGCCAGCCTGACCAAGGAAGCACTGCTGGCCGCCTGCCACGAACCCTACTTCGTGCCGGAAAGCACGCCGTTGCAGCTGCAACTGCTGAATTTCCACAAGCAGCAGCGTCGCCTGGGCATGGTGGTGGACGAGTACGGCGAAGTACTGGGCATCGTCACCCTGGAAGACATCCTGGAAGAAATCGTCGGTGAATTCGAAAGCGATCAGACGGTGGATAACCCGCACATCGAAGCCCAGCCCGATGGCCGCTACATCATCGACGGCGCCGCTTCGATCCGCGAACTGAACAAAAGCCTGGGCTGGCACCTGCCCAGCGACGGCCCCAAGACCCTCAATGGCTTGGTGACCGAGGCGCTGGAGACGATTCCAGACTGCGCGGTGTGCCTGAAGATTGGCCGCTATCGCCTGGAAATCCTCGAGACCGAGGACAACCGGGTGAGCAAGGTGCTGATCTGGCATACCAGCCATGTGCCCGTCGCCGCATAACCTCTGACAGCACCGAGTTCCAATGTGGGAGGGGGCTTGCCCCCGATAGCGGAGTGTCAGTCACTGCATCAGGTGACTGATACACCGCCATCGGGGGCAAGCCCCCTCCCACATTGGATCTGTGTTACTTCAGCTACTTGTTGTAATTCCACCCCCCTTCCTATAATCCCTGCGGCTTACCCAAGCCGCTCCGCGCACAACCCTGATCCATGGGTGTACGACCAATAATAATCCGCGTCCAAACGCGCAATGACCGTCAGGGATTACCGCCATGAGCACCACCTATAACGAGGCTGCGACCGCTGCCCCCACCAACTCGACGGCTCGCGTGGCGACCGCGAGCATCGTCGGCACCGCCATCGAGTTCTACGACTTCTATATCTACGCCACAGCTGCCGCGCTGGTGATCGGCCCGGTGTTCTTCCCGCAGACGTCCGGCACCGCGCAGATGCTGGCGTCGTTCCTGACCTTCGGCATCGCTTTTATCGCGCGCCCGCTGGGTTCGGCGCTGTTCGGCCACTTTGGCGACCGCATTGGCCGCAAGTCGACGCTGGTGGCCTCGCTGTTGCTGATGGGCGTGTGTACCACCCTGATCGGCTTGCTGCCCGGCTACGACAGCATTGGCGCCTGGGCACCGATCCTGTTGTGTGTATTGCGCTTCGGCCAAGGCCTGGGCCTGGGCGGGGAATGGGGCGGCGCGGCCTTGCTGGCGACCGAGAACGCGCCCAAAGGCAAACGCGCCTGGTTTGGGATGTTCCCGCAGTTGGGCCCGTCGATTGGCTTTTTGGCGGCCAATGGCTTGTTCCTGATTCTGGCCATGAGCCTGAACGACGAGCAGTTCCGCAGCTGGGGCTGGCGCATTCCGTTCATCCTCAGCGCGGCGCTGGTGATGGTGGGTCTGTACGCACGGCTCAAGCTGCACGAGACGCCGGTGTTCGCCAATGCCGTGGCCCATGAAAAACCGGTGAAGGTGCCGCTGGTGGAGCTGTTCAGCCAGCATTGGCTGCCGGTATTGCTGGGCGCCGCGTCGATGGTGGTGTGCTATGCGCTGTTCTATATCACCACCGCATTTTCCCTGAGCTACGGGGTATCGACCCTGGGCTACAGCCGTGAAACCTTCCTCGGCCTGTTGTGCTTCGCGGTGCTGTTCATGGGCCTGGCAACGCCGTTGGCGGCCCTGGCCAGCGATCGTTACGGGCGCAAGCCGGTGCTGATTGTCGGCGCGGTCCTGGCGATGCTGTCGGGCTTTACCATGGAGCCGCTGCTGACCCACGGCTCGACCTGGGCGGTGGCGCTGTTCCTGGCGCTGGAACTGTTCCTGATGGGCGTGACATTCGCGCCGATGGGTGCGCTGCTGCCGGAACTGTTCCCGACCCGCGTGCGTTATACCGGCGCTTCGGCGGCGTATAACCTGGGCGGGATCGTGGGCGCATCGGCGGCGCCGTTCTTCGCGACCAAGCTGGTGGCGATGGGCGGGCTGAGTTATGTCGGGGGGTATGTGTCGGCGGCAGCGTTGCTGAGTTTGATTGCGGTGCTGTGTCTGAAAGAGACGCGGGATAATGATTTGAACAAGGTCGCCTGATAGACCGCTATCGGGGGCAAGCCCCCTCCCACACTTGATCGGGTTCACATAGTTAGAGTTGTGAATACATTCAAATGTGGGAGGGGGCTTGCCCCCGATGCTTTTAGAGTTCTACAACCACAGCCTGAGAAGCCCGGGTCGCCTTGGCACGAGCAGCCTCAATCGACTCATCCCGCGCCAGCGCCACGCCCATGCGGCGCTGGCCGTTGACCTCGGGCTTGCCAAACAGACGCAACGCCGTATCCGGCTCGCTCAACGCAGCACCCAGGTTGGCAAACGCCGTCTGGGTCGACTGCCCCTCCACCAGAATCACCGCCGAAGCCGACGGCCCGAACTGACGGATCAACGGGATCGGCAGGCCGAGGATAGCGCGGGCGTGCAGGGCAAACTGCGACAAATCCTGGGAAATCAGGGTCACAAGACCGGTGTCATGGGGACGCGGCGACACTTCGCTGAACCACACCTGATCGCCCTTGATGAACAACTCCACGCCAAACAGACCACGACCGCCCAGGGCTTCGGTCACCGCCTTGGCAACGCGCTCGGACTCGGCCAGGGCAACCGGGCTCATGGCCTGGGGCTGCCAGGATTCCTGGTAGTCGCCCTTCTCCTGACGATGGCCGACCGGCGCGCAGAAGGTGGTGCCGCCAGCGTGGCGCACGGTCAACAGGGTGATTTCGTAGTCGAAATCGATAAAGCCTTCAATGATCACCCGACCTTTACCGGCCCGTCCGCCTTCCTGGGCGTAATCCCAGGCTTTCTGCACGTCATCGGCGCTGCGCAGCAGGCTCTGGCCCTTGCCCGACGAACTCATCACCGGCTTGACCACGCACGGGAAACCCAAGTCTTGCACGGCCTTGCTGTAGTCTTCGAAGGTGTCGGCGAAGTGGTACGGCGAGGTCGGCAGGTCCAGTTCTTCGGCAGCCAGACGACGGATGCCTTCGCGGTTCATGGTCAGCGAGGTGGCGCGCGCGGTCGGGATCACGGTGAACCCTTCGGCCTCCAGTTCCACCAGGGTAGCGGTGGCGATGGCTTCGATTTCCGGCACGATGAAGTGCGGCTTCTCCGCCTCGATTACGGCGCGCAAGGCGGCACCGTCGAGCATGTTGATCACGTGGCTGCGGTGCGCCACCTGCATGGCCGGCGCATTGGCGTAGCGATCCACGGCAATCACTTCAACGCCCAGGCGTTGCAGTTCGATCACCACTTCCTTGCCCAGCTCACCGCAGCCACACAGCAAAACGCGGGTCGCGGTTGGCGACAATGGAGTTCCGATTCGGGTCATCTCAGGTCCTCAGGGGAGCGGATCATGGGGAGAAAGGCCGGCATTTTACATGAACTGTAAAAATTGGCCTCAGTTGGCGACGGTCCGCTTGCGGATGCGCCAGGCCATGATCAGCCACACAGCCGTGACCCCGGCAAACTTAGACGCCAGGGCAGTGCCCACCACGGCTGGGGTCAGTGCGCCGATCAGGCCGAAGAAGATAAAGGTATCCAGGGGAATGCTCAGCGCCGAACTTATCCACAGGCGGTCGTGCAGCGGGCGCCGGGTGATGCTGAACACCAGCCAGTCGATGCACTCGGACACCGCGAACGCCGTGGCGCTGGCCAGGGCGATGGCCGGGTCGGATGTCACATATGACAGCACCAGCGCGGCCAGCATGGCGATGATCGCGCCGTGGCCGAAGCGGGTTTGCACCATGTCGCGCAGGATGAAGACCAGGCCACCCCAGGCGGACCAGATCACGTCCAGGTGCGGGGCGGTGGAGAAGGCGAAGTTGATCAGCACGACGCTGCTGATGTAGGCGATCAGGAAGAGCATGGGGCAGAAAACCTGTAGGAGCGAGCTTGCTCGCGAAAACCGTTAACGATGACGCGGGGGATCTGACTATACGCGGTGTTCTTGGGTTTTTCGCGAGCAAGCTCGCTCCTACAGGGGGGGCAGCAGTCAGGCGCCGGATTTACCAGAAACCATAAACACTAACCCACCCGCCAGCGCCCGCTCATGACACAACCCCAACACCACCCGTCGCTCGGCATTATCCATGCGGCTCCAACGCGTAATCTCGTCAACCGTACGCTGGCAGCCAGTACAAATGTCATCATCGTCCAACGCGCAAATGCTCACGCAAGGCGAGGCAACCGGCCGTTCAACCGCACTCATTCTTCCTGCTCAACCAGGTCCCGCGCATAGCGCTGCGCGTTATGCACATAGTGCGCGGCACTGGCTTCGAGCATGCGCTTCTGCGCTTCGGTCAGTTCACGCACTACTTTGCCCGGTGAACCCATCACCAGCGAGCCATCGGGAATTTCCTTGCCTTCGCCGATCAGCGAGTTCGCGCCGATGATGCAATGCTTGCCAATTTTGGCGCCGTTGAGAACTACCGCGTTGATGCCGATCAGGCTGTAGTCGTCGACAGTGCAGCCATGCAGCATGGCGTTATGGCCGATGGTCACGCCGGTGCCGAGGGTCAGCGGGTAGCCCATGTCGGTGTGCATCACGCTGCCGTCCTGCACGTTGCTGTTTTTGCCGATCAGGATCAGTTCGTTGTCGCCGCGCAATACCGCGTTGAACCAGACGTTGGCGCCCTCCTCCAGCTTGACCTTGCCCACCAGCGTGGCATTCGGTGCCACCCAACTGTTGGAATGCGTCTCGACGCGGGCGTCGCCCAGGCGGTATTTCATGGTGTTCCCTCACGGCTCGCCATTCAAACGATGGCTTAGATGTTGATGAAGCTCTTGGGTGGCTGATGCAGGCTGATCTGGGCGTCGTCATAGAGCAGGTTGATCAGCTCGACGATCATGATTGCCGTCAAGCCCCAGATCTTGTATTCGCCGAACCTGTAGCTTGGCACATACCAACTGCGGCCCTGATAGTCGATGCGGTGGGTGTGCTCGCGTGGGTCCTGGCGAAAAAATTCAAGGGGCACGCTGAAGACAGCGGCGATTTCGGCGTCGTTGGCCAAATATTCGACATAGTCGGGAATCACGCCTACATACGGCGTTACACGGATGCCGTGCAGGGAGATCAGCGGGCTCAACGGGCCAATGACCTCGACCAGCCCCGGCGGCAGGCCGATTTCTTCTTCGGCTTCGCGCAGGGCGGTAAAGATCAGGTCCGGGTCTTCGGGGTCGCGGCGCCCGCCGGGAAAGGCCACTTCGCCGCCATGGGTCGACAGGCCGCTGGCGCGCAGGGTCAGGATCAGCTCGGGTTCGTCACTGCGGGTAATCGGTACCAGCACCGCGGCCTCGGGGAAACGCCCGTCGGTCTCCAGGGTGTGGGGAGTGTGATTGCTTACCCGGCGAAGTAGCTCGTCCAGCATGAGTCATCTCGGTCTGTTGGCTACCTTGCATCATGCACCAAAGCGAGCAGGCGCCCAACCCCAAAACCACAGGCGTGTCGCGAAACGACAACTTGCAGGGCCCTGCCCGCCAAGCCAAGATAGGCCCACTCCCCAGGAACCCCAGCATGAATTTCTGCAGCCAGTGCGGTAAATCGGTCACCCAACGCATTCCCGAAGGCGACGCGCGCCTGCGCTATGTCTGTGACCATTGCTCGACCATTCACTATCAGAACCCCAATATCGTTGCTGGTACCGTGCCGGTGTGGGGCGACAAAGTGCTGCTGTGCCGCCGCGCCATCGAGCCGCGCCTGGGCTACTGGACCCTGCCCGCGGGCTTTATGGAAAACGGCGAAACCGTCGAGCAGGCCGCCATGCGCGAGACGCTGGAAGAAGCCTGTGCCCGCGTGCGCAACCTGAGCCTCTACACCCTGATCAATGTGCCGCACATCAGCCAGGTGCATATCTTCTACCGCGCCGAGCTGATCGACCTGGACTTCGCCGCAGGCATCGAAAGCCTGGAAGTGAAGCTGTTCGCCGAGGCCGATATCCCTTGGTCCGAGCTGGCTTTCCGCACGGTCGGGCGTACCTTAGAATGCTTCTTCGCTGACCGTCGCCAACAGGCCTACCCGGTGCGCAGCGAGTCCGTGCCACCGCTGTCCAAGCCCGCCCAATAACAAGCCGGCCGATCGTCGCCAAAGGGATACCGTTTCAATGCGTTGGTTGCTTGCTCTGATCTGCCTGTCGTTCGCTGCCCTGTCCTCGGCCTCCACGGTGGAAACCCTGGGCGGCAAACCTGTCGAAAAAGTCCTGGTGCTCAAATCCGCCCACCAGTTGCAGTTGATCAACGACGGCAAGCCCCTCAAGACCTATCGCATATCCCTGGGAAAAAACCCCAAAGGCCACAAACTGATCGAGGGCGACCGTCGCACGCCTGAAGGCTTGTACTGGATCGATTGGCGCAAGACCAGCGAGCGCTTCAACCTGGCCATGCACATCTCCTACCCCAATATCAGCGACGCCGCCCGCGCGCGCCGCGAAGGGGTGAAACCGGGCAGCATGATCATGATCCACGGCACGCCCGACACCGAGGACTATCCGGAACAGTGGTTTCACACCCTGGACTGGACCGACGGCTGCATCGGCATGCGCAATGTGGACATGCGCGAAGTCTGGAGCCTGGTCAAGGACGGCACCCTGATCGAGATTCGGCCCTGATCGGCGACCGCTCGTAAAATAATTCGAAAATATTTCCTGCCCCAGGCAGCGCCTGCCGGTGAATACCAGTTCACTGCGCGGGCTGCGCATGTGTGCGCGCAACAAAAA
The DNA here is from genome assembly GCF_001439815.1 of Pseudomonas orientalis. Lineage (GTDB taxonomy): Bacteria > Pseudomonadota > Gammaproteobacteria > Pseudomonadales > Pseudomonadaceae > Aquipseudomonas > Aquipseudomonas orientalis. The sequence continues at coordinate 280,238 of NZ_JYLM01000005.1, forward strand.
CCTTTCTAATACCACTTGATACCACGCACCGTTAAGAAGCCCTGAAACCGGGGCTCGCACCGTTTTGGCAGCATTGACATGGTATTTAAGTGGTATTAATTTCCGGCCATTACCGGGCGACAACACTCCAATAACGCATCGGAAACCTGACAGATGAATCCCATCCTGGCCCTGCGCCCCGACGACAAGCAATCCACGCCGCTGTACCTGCAACTGGCTCGCAGCCTTGAAGCCGCGATCCATGCCGGCCAGTGGAAATCCGAGCAGGCCCTGCCCTCCGAACGCGCCCTCAGCGAACAGCTGAGCATCTCGCGGGTGACCGCCCGCAAAGCGCTGGAAGTGTTGCTTGCCCAGGGCTTGATCCGCCGCAGCCAGGGCTCCGGCACCTTTATTACGCCGCGCCTGGAACAACCGTTGTCGCGCTTGTCGGGATTCAGTGAAATGCTCCGGCTCAAGGGGTTTGTGCCCACCTCCCAGTGGCTGGAGCGCGACATCACCCCGCCCACCCACGAAGAACTGATCCGTCTGTGCCTGTCGCCCACCGACAAAGTGGCGCGCCTCAAGCGCCTGCGCAAAGCCGATGACACGGTGATGGCGATCGAAATGACCACCCTGCCCGCCTCCGTACTGCCCCAGCCGCAAGCCATCGGCAATTCGCTGTACGAATACCTGGAAGGCATCGGCAAGCCCATCGTACGTGCCCTGCAACATATCCAGGCGATCAATGCGTCGGACGAGTTCGCCAAGCTGGTGGGCATCGCCCCCGGCACCGCCATGCTGCTGATGACCCGCGTGGGCTACACCGCCGACAACACGCCGATTGAAATCACCGACACCTACTGCCGCAACGACTACTACGACTTTGTCGCAGAGCTGCGCCGTCATGACTATTCCGCCGAATTGCGAATTTAGAGAACTGCCCATGTCCGAAGACAATATCCTCACGCCCAGCGGCTGGATGCGCGGCCGCCTGGTGCACGAGCACGGCAAGGTAGTTGCCATTGAAGGCACGCCGTGCGACCCGGCCGACAACGACCTGCCCTATTTGCTGCCAGGCTTTATCGACCTGCATGTGCACGGCGGCGGCGGCGCGGACATCATGGAAGGTGCCAACGCTTTCGAGACCATCACCCGGACCCACGTGCGGTTCGGCACCACCTCACTATTGGCCACCACCATGACGGCGCCGGTGGACGAAATCACCAGCGTCCTCGGTGAACTCGGCAGGTTCTGCGAGCAGCGTCCGACAGGCAGCGCCCGGGTATTGGGCGTGCACCTGGAAGGTCCTTACATCAACCCGGGCAAACTCGGTGCACAACCCAACTTCGCCCACACCGCGTTGATGGCCGAAGTCGAAGGCTATCTGCGCCTGGCGCCGATCCGGGTGATCACCATCGCCCCGGAAATCGCCGGCCACGACGGCCTGATCCGCGCCCTCAGCGAACGCGGCGTGCGCATGCAGATCGGCCACACCCTGGGCAGCTACGAAGAAGGCGTCGCCGCCCTCGCCGCCGGCGCCACCAGCTTTACCCACTTGTACAACGCCATGAGCCCGCTGCATCACCGCGAGCCGGGCATCGTCGGCGCCGCGCTGGCCCACGCCAAGTACGCCGAGCTGATACCGGACTTGCTGCATGTACATCCCGGCGCGATCCGCGTGGCCTTGCGCTCGATCCCGTGCCTGTACTGCGTCACCGACTCCACCGCCGCCGCCGGCATGCCCGATGGCGAATACAAGCTGGGCAGCCACACCGTGACCAAATGCCTGGGCGGCGTGCGCCTGGCCGACGGCACCCTGGCCGGCAGCACCCTGACCATGGATCAGGCGCTGCGCAACCTGGTGAAAATCGGCCTGCCTATCAGTGAAGCCTCACAACGCCTGTCGCAGTTTCCTGCGGACTACCTGGGCCTGGAAGAACGCGGTCGCCTGCAACCCGGCAGCTTTGCCGACTGCGTGCGCCTGGACCGCTCCCTGACACTCACCGACGTAATGGTCGAAGGAGACACCATTGACTTCAAAAATGCTTGAAGAGGCCCTGGCCTCCTGCGACGCCGTCGCGGCACAACTGCAACGCCTGGACCCGGCCTTGCAGGAAATCGCCGGTCGCCTGCGCCGCCAGCCGCCGCAAGTGGCGATGACCATCGCCCGTGGCAGCTCGGACCACGCCGCCAGTTACTTCGCTTACCTGGCCATGCAGCATGTGGGCATTCCGGTGGCGTCGTTGCCGATGTCGGTGGTGACCTTGTTGCAGGCGCCGATGAAAGTCAGCGGCCAGGTGGCGTTCGGGTTCTCCCAGTCTGGTCAGAGCCCGGATCTGGTCAACAGCCTGCGCCTGTTGCGCAAGCGCGGCGCCTTGAGCATCTCGCTGGTGAATGCCGAAGACTCGCCGCTGCAAGCCGCGTGTGAGTTTCACGTGCCGCTGTGCGCCGGACCGGAACTCAGCGTGGCCGCGACCAAGAGCTTTATCGCCACCCTCAGCGCCAGCGCGCAGTTGATCGGCCACTGGAACCAGGAACCCGACCTGCTGCAAGCCTGCCAGGCCCTGCCCGATGGCCTGCGCGATGCCGCCAAGCAAGATTGGCGCCTGGCCGTCGATGCGCTCAAAGGTAGCCAGCGCTTGATGGTGATCGGCCGTGGCGCCGGGTTTGCCATTGCTCAGGAAGCCGCGCTCAAGCTCAAGGAAACCTCGGCGATCCAGGCCGAAGCTTTCAGCAGCGCCGAGGTGCGTCACGGGCCGATGGCCTTGATCGACGAAAACTACCCCTTGCTGGTCTTCGCCCCACGCGGCGCCGAACAGGCCGGCCTGCTGACCTTGGCCGCCGATATGCGCCAGCGCGGCGCCTGCGTATTGCTGGCCGCACCAGACGATATTGCCGAACGCGACCTGACCCTGAGCCGCGCCGAACACCCAAGCCTGGACCCGATCCTGGCGATCCAGAGCTTCTACGTGATGGCCGCCGGCCTGGCTGAGGCACGGGGCATGGACCCGGACCAGCCGCGCCACCTGAGCAAAGTCACCCGCACGCACTGAAGCGGCGTTTTCCTGATGAGTACCGTGCCCATGTCCAACAACAATAATCCATTGACCTTAAGCGCCCCCTTGAGTGGGCCGGTGCTGGCCCTGAACCGCGTCCCCGACGAAGTGTTCGCCAGCGGCGCCATGGGCGACGGGATTGCCATCGACCCGTTGAACGATTGCCTGCAGGCGCCCTGTGACGGTGTGATCATCCATGTCGCCCGCACCGGGCATGCCCTGACCATCCGCGCTGATAACGGTGCCGAAGTGCTGATGCATGTAGGCATCGACACCGTGGAACTCAAGGGCGAAGGCTTTGCCTTGCTGGTGAAGGAAGGCGCACGGGTGAGCGAGGGCCAGCCGTTGGTGCAGTTTGACCTGGACCGCATTGCGCGCCAGTGCAAAAGCCTGGTGAGCCTGATCATCCTGACTAACAGTGATCGCTATGAGCTGACGTCTTTGCCGCTGAAGACAGTCAAGGTTGGCGAGCCGTTGATGCGCATTGCTGCGCGTGCCACCGCCACTGTTCAAGCGGCTGTGGATAACTCCAGCTTTGAGACCAGCGCCAGCGTGCGCATCACCCACCGGGGCGGTTTGCATGCACGCCCTGCCGCCCTGATTCGCAAGACGGCCCAGGGTTTCAGCAGCCAGTCGCACCTGCACTTCGCTGACAAGTCGGCGTCGTGCGACAGCCTGATTGGCTTGATGGGCCTGGGCATTGGCGAAGGCGACGAAGTGCGGGTGAGTTGCCGTGGCCAAGACGCCGAGGCGGCGTTGCAAGGATTGATTGCGGCGTTGTCTGTGGCGGTCAGCGAAACGCATCACGCGCCGGTAGTCGCTGCTGCGCCACGTCGCGCCAATGTTGAAGCCGATGTGCTGCAAGGCGTTTGTGCAGCGCCCGGCCTGGTGTGCGGGCCGCTGTTTCGCCTGACCGGCATCGAGTTGCCGGAAGACACCGGCAACCATAGTGCCGACGAACAACAGCAGCGCCTCGACACAGCGCTAGAACAGGTGCGCGATGAAATCCGCAGCACCCTCGAGCATGCCCGCCAACGCAAGAACGTCGAGGAAGAAGACATCTTCGCCGCCCACCTCGCGCTGCTGGAAGACCCGGCGCTGCTGGAAGCGGCCACCGACGCAATCGCTCAAGGCAGCGCTGCCACCCACGCCTGGCGTGATGCAATCCAGGCCCAGTGCGCCGTGCTGTTGGCGTTGGGCAAGCCGTTGTTTGCCGAGCGCGCCAACGATCTTCGCGACCTGCAACAACGCGTATTGCGCGCCTTGCTGGGTGAGGCCTGGCACTTTGAGCTGCCCGCCGGATCGATTGTCAGTGCCCATGAACTGACACCATCGGACTTGCTGCAACTGAGTGAGCAGCAGGCTGTGGGTATCTGTATGGCCGAAGGCGGCGCCACGTCACACGTCGCCATTCTTGCGCGGGGTAAAGGCTTACCCTGCGTGGTCGCGCTGGGTGCCGAGGTGCTGGATGTGCCCCAGGGCCGGCGCGTGGTGCTGGACGCCGCCAATGGCCGCCTGGAACTGGCCCCCACTGACGCGCGCCATGCTGAAGTGCACCAGATTCGCGACGCGCAGAAGGTTCGTCGTCAGCAGCAACAGGCTCAGGCCCAACTGCCTGCCCGCACCACCGATGGCGTGAGCATTGAAATAGCCGCCAACGTCGCCTCCAGCAGCGAGGCCCAACTGGCGTTCGAAAACGGCGCCGATGGCGTCGGCCTGCTGCGCACCGAATTCCTCTTCGTCGACCGCCGCACCGCGCCGGATGAACAGGAACAACGCCAGGCTTATCAGGCCGTGCTGGATGCCATGGGCGACAAATCGGTGATCATTCGCACCATCGATGTGGGCGGCGACAAGCAGCTCGACTACCTGCCGCTGCCTGTGGAAGCCAACCCGGTGTTGGGCCTGCGCGGTATTCGCATGGCCCAGGTGCGCCCCGAACTGCTCGACCAGCAACTGCGCGCCCTGTTGCAAGTCTCGCCGCTGGCGCGTTGCCGCATCCTCTTGCCAATGGTCAGTGAAGTGGACGAATTGCTGCAGATCCGCCAGCGCCTGGATGAACTGTGCGCCGAGTTGGGTTTGAGCCAGCGCCCTGAACTGGGCGTGATGATCGAAGTGCCCGCCGCCGCGCTGATGGCTGAACAGCTGGCCGAACATGCGGACTTTTTGTCCATCGGCACCAATGACCTGTCCCAGTACACCCTGGCCATGGACCGCGACCACGCGGGCCTCGCCGCGCGCGTCGATGCGTTGCACCCGGCCTTGCTGCGGCTGATTGCGCAAACCTGCGCCGGTGCTGCGAAACACGGGCGTTGGGTCGGCGTGTGCGGCGCCCTCGCCTCCGACCCGCTGGCCACGCCCGTGCTGGTCGGCCTGGGGGTTACCGAGTTGTCGGTAAGCCCGCCGCAGATCGGCGAAATCAAGGACCGCGTCCGTCACCTGGACGCCGCGCAATGCCGGCAACTGAGCCTTGAGCTGCTCAACCTGAGCAGTGCCAAGGCCGTTCGCCAAGCCTGTCAACACCACTGGCCGCTGAGCTGAAAACAACAAGAATAGGGAGACACGCCATGTACCAACACTTTATCGAAGGCCTGCAACGCCTGGGCCGCGCATTGATGCTGCCGATTGCGATCCTGCCGATCGCCGGCCTGTTGCTACGCCTCGGCGACACCGACCTGCTCAACATCGCGGTGATGCACGATGCCGGGCAGGCGATCTTCGCCAACCTGGCGTTGATCTTCGCCATCGGCATTGCCGTGGGTTTCGCCCGCGATAACAACGGCACGGCGGGCTTGGCTGGCGCGATTGGCTACCTGGTGATGATCTCCACGCTCAAGGTGATGGACACCTCCATCAACATGGGCATGCTCGCCGGTATCGCCAGTGGCCTGATGGCGGGCGCGCTGTATAACCGCTTCAAGGACATCAAATTGCCGGAGTACCTGGCGTTCTTTGGCGGACGACGCTTTGTGCCGATTGTCACCGGCTTTTCGGCGGTGGGCCTGGGTGTGATCTTTGGCCTGATCTGGCCGCCGATCCAGCAGGGCATCAACAGCTTTGGCGTGTTGCTGATGGAAAGCGGCAGTCTGGGTGCGTTCGTGTTTGGCGTGTTCAACCGCCTGCTGATCGTCACCGGTTTGCACCACATCCTTAACAACATGGCGTGGTTCGTGTTCGGCAGCTTCACCGACCCGGTAACCGGCGCGGTGGTCACGGGCGACCTGACCCGCTACTTTGCCGGCGACCCGAAAGGCGGCCAGTTCATGACCGGCATGTTCCCGGTGATGCTGTTCGGCCTGCCGGCGGCGTGCCTGGCGATGTACCGCAACGCGTTGCCGGAGCGGCGCAAGGTCATGGGCGGGATTTTCCTGTCGATGGCGCTGACCTCGTTCCTCACCGGGGTGACCGAGCCGATTGAATTTGCCTTCATGTTCCTCGCACCGTTCCTCTACTTGCTGCATGCGCTGCTGACCGGCCTGTCGATGGCCGTGACCAATATGCTGAACATCCACCTCGGCTTTACCTTCTCCGGTGGGTTTATCGACATGGTGCTGGGCTGGGGCAAGTCCACCAACGGCTGGCTGGTGGTACCGGTGGGCCTGGCCTACTCGGTGATCTACTACAGCGTGTTCAGCTATTGCATCCGCCGCTTCAACCTGAAGACGCCGGGCCGTGAAGACATCCAGGTAGTGCAGGCTGAAGCGATGAGTGATAACCAGCGTGCGACGGCTTATATCCAGGCGTTGGGCGGTGCGCAGAACCTGCTCAGTGTCGGCGCTTGCACTACACGCCTGCGCTTGGACATGGCGGATCGCAACAAGGCGGTGGACGCAGAGTTGAAAGCGCTGGGCGCCATGGCGGTGGTGCGGCCGGGGAATGGTGGGAGCTTACAGGTAGTGGTCGGGCCGATGGCCGATAGCATTGCCGATGAGATTCGCTTGGCGATGCCTTCGTTTATACCCACTGCTGTTGTCGCGGCGCCTGTGAATGAGCCGCTGGCGGTGAATGTCCAGGAGGCCGAGAAATGGCTAAGCGCTCTGGGTGGCCGTACGAATGTGCGTCAGCTGGAAGCGGTGGCGATGACCCGGCTGCGGGTGGAACTGGGCGATGATTCAGGGTTGTCTGAAGCTCAGCTCACTGCGCTCGGTTGCCAGGGTGTGAGTCAGCTTGAGAGCGGTGTTTGGCACTTGTTGATTGGTGACAAGGCGTCCGGGTTGGGTGAGGCGTTGGAGCGGTTGGTCAGTGGCCCTGTGGTCGGCGCCAGGGTTTAGAGAGGTAGTGGTTGTTCTGGCCTCATCGGGAGCAAGCCCCTCCCACACTTGACCGCATTGCCACGTCCGGCACCGATCAAAATGTGGGAGGGGGCTTGCCCCCGATTGGCCCTCACAGGCGCCTGATTACTTGTGCTCAGGCACCTCAACTAAATCCAGTACCCGATCCACCATCAACTGAATGCCCTCCACCATCCGATGAATCCCCAGCACGGCATCACGCTGCGGACCGTCGACATCAAAAGCCAGATTACCCGCCAGTGCCTGCACGGATGCCAGGTCTTGGGAGGCGTTGGCGAGCAGGGTTTCGCTGTTCAGACTGGGTAGTACGGTGAAGATCTGGTCGGACGCTGAATCACCAGCTTGGCGGGACTCGGCTTGAGATGAGATTGAACCAGTTAGCAAGTTGTCGCTGATCATCATTAAACTCCATATGGAATAGGCTCCTAGTGATTTTTCAGGCTTGCAGTCCCGGTCACTGAATTGGCAGCGACTGACGGAGGTTAGTTGTGCGAGTTCCGACGGACAACCTGAAAGGCTTGTCGGAAATCTCCGAGGCGCCTGGACGGACGCTATCGGGGGCAAGCCCCCTCCCACAGTTGACCGAGTTTCATCGTCGGAATGCAGTTGAATGTGGGAGGGGGCTTGCCCCCGATGAGGCCTTGAAAGGCAACAAAAAACCCGCCGGCCAAACTGGCCCGGCGGGTTTCTTGTTTATGCAGCCAGCCGATCAAAAATCCGCCAACTGCCACACCTCATAAACCGGTGTCTCATACGGATGGCTGAGCCTCCGGGCTTTAGCCACCGAACACCAGGCTTACCGACTGGGCCCCCGCATTCTTGACGGTGAAATCCTTTGCCTGCGCAGCGGTCCTCAAGGTGTAGCTGTAATTGGACGAAGCAGTCCACTGCGCTTTGGGCGACTTCTGATTCGTGATAGCAGGCACGCTGCCAATATCGGTAAACGTACCGTTGCCTTTATCGTCCAACATGCCGTTGCTTGCGCTGCCTTCGCCAAAGTTGTTGCTCTCGGAAAGAATGTTGGCGTTTTGCGCCAGCGTAAAGCCGAGATGAAACTTGTTGATGTAGTTGTTATAGACATGGAAGTAGCCATAACGCATCAAACCCGGTGCGCGCACTTCCATATTCTCGAAGCGATTATGGCAAATAGTCAGCCGTGGGAAGCCATTGTAGGCTGTGTTGTTGTCATCGCTGGGATGGCCCAGGATCAGGCCGTACTTGTGATTGCCGAAAAAACAGTTGCTGATGGTCGCGTAGTCGGCCTTGTCGCCGATGTATAACAGCTTGTCGAGGCTGCCATCATTGGCGGACCAGTCATGGCCGACAAAGGAACAGTGATCGATCCAGTACTTGCTGCCGTAGTTGAGGTACAGCTGGATATCATCATTGGCCTTGATACCAGCCGAGTGCTGGAAAACGATGTTCTGAAAAATGATGTTTTGCGACTCAGGTGTCGCACGCAAGTGGATGTTGTTGAGCGTGCGGTTCTGGAACGAGCCAACCAGGGTTTTGTTTGAACCCATGGAGACCTTGGTCAAACTGGACGCCGAGATATTGCTGTTGATCACCAGCACGCGGGGCGTGGCATCGGCAATATTGGCTTTGAGCTGATCCAGGCTGGTGATGCTGACAACCGGACCGGACCACCCGCCAGTGACCTTGGCGGCTTTGGCGAAGCCGGTCATGCCGGTGAGTTTGCTTTCTGGATAAGACATAGGAGTTCCCTCTCTTGCAACATGGGACTCGATGATCGAGTCAGGAATGAAACATGACCGTCCTGGTCATGTGCACAATGGGATGAGTGACGGCGCAACCGACTGACGTTGCATGTTACCGGCGCCTCAAATACTGTACATGCATACAGTGACCTGTAAAAGAAATGGCGTCAAGCGTGGATTGATATAGTCGACAAGATCTCCTTTCAAGCGGGGCAAGCCCCCTCCCACAGTTGACCGCGTTTCATCGTTGGAATGCAGTTGAATGCGGGAGGGGGCTTGCCCCCGATGAGGCCTTGAAGGCAACAAAAAACCCGCTGACCATACTGGCCCAGCGGGTTTCTTGTTTATGCACCCAGCCGATCAAAAATCCGCCAACTGCCAAACCTCATACGCCGGTGTCTCATACGGGTGGCTCAGCTTCAAGGCAGCCACAACAGCCACAATCAACTCATCCGCCACCACCAGCTCAACCTTCCATTCCTCAACCACTTCAACCTGGCCAACCTGCCCGATAAACGGCTGACTGCCGTCCAACGCGCGGAATTGGCCTTGGCCCGGCACTTGCCAGGCGCAGTGGTCGTAGTTGCCGATGCGCCCGCCACCCGCTGCGAAGACGGCGGTTTTCACCGTCTCCACATGGCTGTCGGGCACGAAGAAGGCGAGCTTGTACACGGCTTTAGTTCACCCACACGCGCGCGTTGCGGAACATGCGCATCCAGGCGCCGTCTTCGTTCCACTCTTCCGGGCGCCACGAGTTCTGCACGGCGCGGAATACGCGCTCCGGGTGCGGCATCATGATGGTCACGCGGCCGTCGCGGCTGGTAAGGCCGGTGATCCCGCGCGGCGAGCCGTTCGGGTTGGCCGGGTAGGTCTCGGTGACCTTGCCGTGGTTATCGACAAAGCGCAGGGCCACAGTGCCGGACAGGTCGGCTTCGAGCAGGGCTTCTTCGCTGGCGAACTCGGCATGGCCTTCGCCGTGGGCGATGGCGATCGGCATGCGCGAACCGGCCATGCCCTGCAGGAAGATCGAGTTGGATTCCTGCACCTGCACCATGGCCACGCGAGCTTCGAACTGCTCGGAACGGTTACGCACAAAGTGCGGCCAGAACTCACTGCCCGGGATCAGTTCGCTGAGGTTGGACATCATCTGGCAACCGTTGCACACACCCAGGGTGAAGCTGTCGTTACGTTCGAAGAAGCCCTGGAACGCATCGCGGGCACGGCTGTTGAACAGGGCCGACTTGGCCCAGCCTTCACCGGCCCCCAGCACGTCGCCGTAGGAGAAACCGCCGCAGGCCACCAGGCCTTTGAACTCGTTGAGGTCAACGCGACCGGCGAGGATGTCGCTCATGTGCACGTCGATCGCATTGAAGCCGGCACGGTCAAACGCCGCCGCCATTTCTACCTGGCCGTTGACGCCCTGCTCACGCAGCACGGCAACCTGTGGGCGAATGCCTTTCTTGATGTAAGGCGCGGCGACGTCCTGGTTGACGTCGAAGCTGAGCATGGTGCTCAGCCCTGGGTTGTCTTCTTCCAGGATCGCGTCGAATTCCTGCTCGGCGCAGTCGACGTTGTCGCGCAGGCGCTGGATCTGGTAGCTGGTCTCGGCCCACTGGCGTTGCAGCAGACGGCGCTGGCCGGCGAACACGGTGTCGCCGTTGAAGGAGATGTTGACCTCACCGTTGTTGATCGGCTGACCGATCACCGCCACGCAGTCGTCCAGGCCGGCGGCGCTGAATTGGGCGAGTACGTCCGGGGTCGCGTCCTGGCGCACCTGGATCACGGCACCCAACTCTTCGTTGAACAGGATGCCGTTGATCTCGGCGGCGTCCTCGGCAACGCTGTCGAGCACGATGTTCAGGCCGCAGTGACCGGCGAAGGCCATCTCGACCACGCTGGTCAGCAAACCACCGTCGGAACGGTCGTGGTAAGCCAGCAGATGACCGTCGGCGTTGAGGCCCTGGATCACGGCGAAGAAGGCCTTAAGGTCTTCGGCGTCGTCGACGTCCGGGGCGTGCTTGCCGAGCTTGCCGTGGGTCTGCGCCAGGATCGAGGCGCCCATGCGGTTCTGGCCACGGCCCAGGTCGATCAGGATCAGGTCGGTGGTGCCCTTGTCCATGCGCAGTTGCGGGGTCAGGGTCTGGCGGATGTCGGTGACCGGCGCAAAACCGGTGACGATCAGCGACAGCGGCGAGGTGACGCTCTTGTCGGTGCCGTCTTCGTTCCAACGGGTTGCCATGGACATGGAGTCCTTGCCCACCGGAATGGTGATACCCAGTTCAGGGCACAGCTCCATGCCGACGGCTTTGACCGTGTCGTACAGCCGCGCATCTTCACCCGGGTGACCGGCAGCGGACATCCAGTTCGCCGACAGTTTGATGTCGGACAGCTTGCCGATACGCGACGCGGCGATGTTGGTGAGGGTTTCACCAATCGCCATGCGGCCCGACGCCGGCGCGTCCAGCAAGGCCAGCGGCGTGCGCTCGCCCATGGCCATGGCTTCACCGGTGTAAACGTCGAAGCTGGTGGCGGTGACGGCAACGTCGGCCACCGGCACCTGCCATGGGCCGACCATTTGGTCACGGGCCACGAGGCCGGTGATGGTGCGGTCGCCAATGGTGATCAAAAAGCTTTTGCTCGCCACGGCCGGGTGGTGCAGCACGCGTTCAATGCTGTCGGCCAGTTCCAGGGTGCTTGGGTCGAAATCATCACCCAGCTCGGCTTCACGTACCGCCGAACGGTGCATGCGCGGGGCTTTGCCCAGCAGCACTTCGAGCGGCATGTCCACCGGGCTGTTGCCGAAGTGGCTGTCGGTGACCGTCAATTGCGGCTCGGCAGTGGCTTCGCCAACTACGGCAAACGGGCAGCGCTCGCGTTCGCAGATGGCCTGGAAGCGTGCGAAATCTTCAGGGCCGACGGCCAGTACGTAGCGTTCCTGGGATTCGTTACTCCAGATTTCGTGCGGGGCCATGCCCGGCTCGTCGTTTGGAATGTTGCGCAGTTCGAAACGGCCACCACGCTCGCCATCGTTGACCAGCTCGGGGAAGGCGTTGGACAAACCGCCGGCGCCGACGTCGTGGATGAAGCTGATCGGGTTCTTGTCGCCCAACTGCCAGCAACGGTCGATGACTTCCTGGCAGCGACGTTCCATTTCCGGGTTTTCGCGCTGTACCGAAGCGAAGTCCAGGTCGGCCGAGCTGGTGCCGGTGGCCATGGAGGAGGCTGCGCCGCCGCCCAGGCCGATCAACATGGCCGGGCCGCCGAGCACGATCAGCTTGGAGCCGACCAGAATTTCGCCTTTCTTGACGTGTTCTTCACGGATGTTGCCCATGCCGCCGGCCAACATGATCGGCTTGTGGTAACCGCGTACTTCATCGCCACGCGGGGTGGTGATGGATTGTTCGAAGGTGCGGAAGTAGCCGGTCAGCGCCGGGCGCCCGAATTCGTTGTTGAACGCGGCGCCGCCCAGCGGGCCTTCGATCATGATGTCCAGCGCGGTGACGATGCGCTCGGGTTTGCCGTAGGGCACTTCCCACGGCTGTTCGAAACCCGGGATCTGCAGGTTGGACACGGTGAAACCGGTCAAGCCCGCCTTGGGTTTGGCGCCACGGCCGGTGGCGCCTTCGTCACGGATCTCGCCGCCGGAACCGGTGGCTGCGCCCGGGAACGGGGCAATCGCGGTCGGGTGGTTGTGGGTCTCGACCTTCATCAGGATATGCACCGGTTCCTGCACCGCGCCGTACTGGCGGGTCTCAGGGTCCGGGAAGAAACGGCCGGCGACGCTGCCGACGATGACCGAGGCGTTGTCTTTGTAAGCCGACAGAACGCCTTCGCTGTGCATCACGTAGGTGTTCTTGATCATGCCGAACAGGCTTTTTTCCTGGCTCTGGCCGTCGATGTCCCAACTGGCGTTGAAGATCTTGTGACGGCAGTGCTCGGAGTTGGCTTGCGCGAACATCATCAGTTCGATGTCGTGGGGGTTGCGCTTCAAGCCGTTGAAGGCAGTGACCAGGTAGTCGATCTCGTCTTCGGCCAGGGCCAGGCCCAGTTCGGTGTTGGCCTTCTCGAGAGCGGCGCGGCCACCGCCAAGCACGTCAATCGCGGTGAGCGGCTTGGGCTCGGCGTGACTGAACAGGCCGGCAGCCTGTTCCAGCTGGGTGACGATGATCTGGGTCATGCGGTCGTGCAGGCTGCTGGCGATCAGCTCGGCGTCGGCCTCGCTGAACTGCCCGGCGACGTAGAAGGCGATACCACGCTCCAGGCGCTGGATGCTCGCCAGGCCGCAGTTGCGGGCGATGTCGCTGGCCTTGCTCGACCACGGCGAGATGGTGCCGAACCGCGGCAGAACCAGGAACAAGCGGCCGGTCGGCTCTTGAACGGGAACGCTTGGGCCGTACTTCAGAAGGCGTGCGAGCACTTGCTGTTCGTCGGCGGTCAAGACGCCGGTTACGTCGGCGAAGTGAGCAAATTCAGCATACAGGCCTGTAACCGCTGGAACCTTCTGGCTCAGTTGTTCAAGGAGTTTGCTGTGGCGAAAGGCAGAAAGGGCAGGAGCGCCGCGCAGGATCAACATCTTCGGGACAGCCTCGGGAAGGGGTGTGCTTTGAGGCCGTGCATTCTAGCGTAAACCTTCGCCAACGGCACCCGAAACGCTACCGCTGGCCGCTGCCGAACGTCAGTTGGCACGGTTTGCGCGGCGCATCGGCACAATCCGTGGCCTCGGGCGCAGATATTTTAACCGTCACAATCAAGCGCCAGGCCGCGTTTCTGCGGGGTGCAGCACAGTTTTTCAGCGACTAGCAGACAAGTGTGCCGCTGTCGAGATATGGCGCCGTGGGCCGTTTGCGTATACTGCGCAGATGTTCTCCCCAACTGCTTTGCGCCCGCGATGCGCCAGATGGCTCATCGCAACCGGACTCTTCCTGATGCTCAGCGCCTGTGTTGATAAACCCAGCACGCTCGAGCGAATCAAGGAGGATGGCGTATTGCGGGTGATCACCCGGAACAGCCCTGCCACGTATTTCCAGGACCGCAACGGTGAAACCGGTTTCGAATACGAACTGGTCAAGCGCTTTGCCGATGACCTGGGCGTCAAGCTTGAAATCGAAACCGCCGACAACCTCGATGACCTGTTCGGCCAGTTGGGCAAGCCCAACGGTCCGGTGCTCGCCGCCGCCGGCCTGGTCAGCAGCGAACAGCGCCAGCAACAGGTGCGCTTCTCCCACCCGTACCTTGAAGTCACGCCCCAGATTATCTATCGCAACGGCCAATCACGGCCGACCAACGCGGCGGACCTGGTCGGCAAGAAGATCATGGTGCTCAAGGGCAGTACCCACGCCGAGCAGTTGGCGGCGCTTAAAAAACAGAACCCGGCCATCGAATACGAAGAATCCGATGCCGTTGAAGTGGTCGACCTGCTGCGCATGGTCGACGAAGGGCAAATCGACCTGACCCTGGTGGATTCCAACGAAGTCGCCATGAACCAGGTGTACTTCCCCAACGTGCGGGTCGCGTTCGACCTGGGCAATGCCAGCAACCAGAGCTGGGCAGTGGCCGCTGGCGTTGACAACAGCCTGCTCAACGAAATCAACAGCTACCTGGACAAGGTCGAGAAGAACGGCACCCTGCAGCGTCTGAAAGATCGCTATTACGGGCACGTCGATGTACTGGGGTATGTCGGCGCCTACACCTTCGCCCAGCATTTGCAACAGCGCCTGCCCAAGTACGAGAAGCACTTTCGCGCCTACGCCAAGGAAGAAAAGGTCGATTGGCGCCTGTTGGCGGCCATCGGCTACCAGGAATCGCTGTGGCAACCGGCGGTAACGTCCAAGACCGGCGTGCGCGGCCTGATGATGCTGACCCAGAACACCGCACAGGCGATGGGTGTGTCCAACCGCCTGGACGCCAAACAAAGCATCATGGGCGGCGCCAAGTACCTGGCCAAGATCAAGGACGAGCTGGACGACAAGATCGCCGAGCCCGACCGCACCTGGTTTGCCCTCGCCGCCTACAACGTCGGCACCGGTCACCTGGATGACGCGCGCCTTCTGGCCAAGAAGGAAGGCCTGAACCCGAACAAATGGCTGGATGTGAAGAAAATGCTGCCGCGCCTGTCGCAGAAGCAGTGGTACAGCAAGACCCGCTACGGCTATGCCCGGGGCGGCGAGCCGGTGCATTTTGTGGCGAACATCCGGCGCTACTACGACATCCTGACCTGGGTGACCCAGCCGCAGCTGGAAGGTAACCAGGTGGTGGAAGGCAACCTGCATGTGCCGGGTGTGGACAAGACCAAGCCGCCGGAAGAAACCCCGCAACTCTAAACTCAATATTCCAGACACCATAGAGCAATGTGGGAGGGGGCTTGCCCCCGATAGCAGAGTGTCAGTCACTACATGAGGAGACTGATACACCGCCATCGGGGGCAAGCCCCCTCCCACATTTGGATCTGCGCTAGGCTTGGAGGCCTGTGAGCAGATGGACGACGCCACCCGCCAACACCATGACACCCGGCACGCCCGCCGCTTTCAGCGCTGACTCATCCAACCGCCCCGCCTCCTTCAGTTGCACCCGCACCCGCGTCAGCGCCACACGTTGTTGCGACTTGAGGTTGGCCTCGCCGCCCAATGCGCTCAGCACATCGACCGGTAACAGGCCCTCCCCCCTCGGCGCCGCGACCGTTTCCGCAATCAGATCCGGCGTCAGGGCTTTCCAGAACGCCTGCTGCAATTTCTCGAACATGCTCAATGCTCCACGACAGATGAGGTTTCAACGGTGGCGGCGTGGTACAGGCGCAAGGCCTCACGCACCTGGCCGGCTTCTTCCAGGCCCAGCACCTGGCGGGCGATGATCTGGCAGTCGGCCAGGTCCAGTTCACGCACCGTAGCCTTGATGCTCGGGATCAAGGGTACGCTGACCGACAGTTCATCCACGCCCAGCCCGATCAACACCGGCGCCGCCAGGGTTTCAGAGGCCAGCGCGCCGCAGACGCCCACCCACTTGCCATGGGCATGGGCGGCCTTGACCGTGGTGGCGATCAAGCGCAGCACCGCCGGGTGAAAGCTGTCGGCCTGGCTGGCCAGGCGTGGGTGGTCGCGGTCCATGGCCAGGGTGTATTGGGTCAGGTCATTGGTACCGATGGAAAAGAAATCCACATGGGGCGCGAACACGTCCGCCATCAACGCGGCGGACGGCACTTCAATCATGATGCCCAGCTTTGGCAACTCGCTGAGCCCGAGTGCCCGCGCCTCCTCTTCCAGCACCTTGCGCGCCAGATGCAGCTCCGAAAGCAGACTGACCATCGGCAACATGATGTGCAGCCGCGCCAACCCGGCACAGGCCAGGATCGCGCGCAACTGTTCACGCAGCAGTTCCGGCCGCTCCAGGCACAGGCGAATACCGCGCAAGCCCAGGAACGGGTTGGTCTCGGCGTCCATCGGTACATAGGCCAGCGGCTTGTCGCCGCCGACATCCAGGGTGCGCACCACCAGATTACGCTCGGCGCCCAGGGCTCGGGCAATGGCGCGATACGTACCGGCCTGCTCGGCGGGGCTGGGCGCGCGATTGCGGTCCAGGTAGAGAAATTCCGAACGCAGCAGGCCGACGCCTTCGCCGCCCAGCACCAGGGATTGCTCCACTTCCTGCAACGAGGCGACGTTGGCCGTGACGTCGACGTGATGGCCGTCGCGGGTGACGGCAGCCAGGGCGGCCTCGGCCACTTCGCGCTGACGTCGCACCCCTTGCCGCTCACGGGCAGCCCGGGAGTGGTCGATGTCGGCCTGATCGGGCTCCAGGTGCAGTTCGCCCCTGTCGGCGTCAAGAAGCACCTGCGTGCCATCGGCCAGCGTCAATACGTCAGCGGGCGCACCACAGAGGGCGGGGATACCCAGCGCGCGCGCGAGGATGGCGACGTGACTGGTCGCCCCGCCGCCGACCGTGACCAATCCCAGCACCTTGCTGGTGTCCAGATTCGCGGTTTGTGAGGGCGTCAGTTGCTCGGCGATCAGGATCGCCTGCGCAGGCAGCACCCAGGCGCGATCCTCAACCCCCAGAATCAGTTTAAGCACGCGCCGGCCGACATCGGACAGGTCTGCGGCGCGCTCGGCGAGCAACGTATTGCCCAGGCCCAGGAACAATCTGGCCGTGGCGGCGGTGGCGCTGTTCCAGGCGAATGCCGCGCTCTTGCCCTTGGCCAGCAACAGGTGGGCCTGCTCGAGCAGCGTCGGGTCTTCAAGCAACTCCTGATGGGCGCGGAAGATATCGGCCTGGGCACTGCCGGCGGCGTCGGCTTGCAAGCGTTGCAACGCCTCGTTGGCCGCCAGCAGGCCACGCATCAGGGCGTCGCGCTCGGCGGCTTCGCCTGTGCCGGCTTCAGTAATCTCCAGCTCGGGTTCACCCACTTGGACCACTTGACCGAACGCCGAACCGGGTGACGCACAGATGCCGCGCAGCAGCGCAGCCGAGGATACAGGCGTAACCGGTTCGACCGGCTCAGCCGCAGTCACCACCGTTTCGCCACAGCCTTCGGCCAACAATGCCGACAATGCGCGGATAGCGGCCTGCGCGTCCTCCCCCGCCGCGCTCACTTGCAAGGTGTCGCCCTGCACGGTTTGCAGCGCCATGATTGCCACCAACGACTTGGCATTGGCGCTCTGGGTTTGCTTGTGCAGGTAGATGCTCGAACTGAAGCCTTTGGCCGCCTGGGCCAGCACCGCCGCAGGGCGAGCGTGCAAGCCATGGGCATTGAGCAGGGTCAGCGGCTTGGAGAACAGCGCAGAGCCCGGCTCCTCAATCGAGTCTGCCGCTGCCTCGCCGGGCGAGAGTCGCAACACGGGTCGACCCTCTTCAATCATTTCGCCCTGCGCCGCCAGCACCACAAACGGTTCGCCACTGACCACCAGCATCAAGGTCAGCAAACTGCGGGCATTGAGCGCCACATAGTCGGCGTCGAACTCGATCAACGGCTGGCCGGCCGTCACGCGCCGGCCCTCTTCGACCAGGCGGGTAAAGCCCTTGCCTGCCAGGTTTACGGTATCCAGGCCGATATGCATCAACACCTGCACGCCGTTGTCGTCGGTGACGCTGACCGCATGGCCGCTGTCCTGAATATTACTGATCACCCCGGCCAGCGGTGCGCAGAGGGTCTGCGAGGTGGGATCGATGCACACGCCATCACCGAGCATGCGGCTGGAAAATACCGGGTCTGGCACCTGATCCAGCGCCAGCAGCATTCCGGACAGGGGCGCCAGCAGTTCCACGGGTTGAGAGGGGTTCATGGCTTCACCTGTAGTGTTGTCTTTAAAATTCATTGAGTGGATACGAATCCCGGGATTGCACAGATCAAATGTGGGAGGGGGCTTGCTCCCGACGGCGGAGTATCAGGCCAGGCATCTATTGACCGACCCGCCCTCATCGGGGGCAAGCCCCCTCCCACCTCAGTGCGGGTCATTTCCACCAGTATTCAACCTGCACGCCCATGTTCGACCCATGCCGCGCCGTGCCGTAGGCACCGGTGTCGGACAACGCCGAACCTGCCGCCAGCTCATTCGCCGCGCGCTTGGCCGCCTGGTTCCAAGTGGCATAGGTGTAGTACAGGCGCACTTCCGGCCGCGCCCAGAATTCCGGGCCCTTGGGCGACCAGGTCGGGGCAAAGGTGAACTTGCTCAGCTTGCGCGTACCGCCCGTGGCCTCGACCTGATCGTGCCCCAGCTCGGCGACCAGTTTGAATTGCTCGCTGATGGCATACGCCGGGCGCACGCCGAGCGACAGCCAGTTCTGGTCCTGACGCCCCGCACGTACATCCTTCTGGTACACCGCCTGGACCTGCCCGCCAAAACGCGGGGTCAGTTGCCAGTCGAAAAACTCCACGGCGCGGTAGCTTTTGCTGCTCTTGTCCAACCGCGTATTGCCGGTGTAACCCAGGCCGGTGCCAGGCCCTTCGCCATACTGCAGAGCAAACTTGTTCTTGCCGCCCAGGAACGCGCTTTGCACATGCTGCGCGGTCAGCGCCCAACCGCTGTGGGTGTCACGCCCGCCAGCCTTCTGGATGTAGCTCAAGCCAAACTCCAGTTCGCCGCCGGGGTTGGTGTTGAAACCGGCTACGTTGAAGTCGTGACGGGTGGCGTACTCCTTCTGGTACAGGTTGTCTTTACGCGACAGCGCGTAGCTGTATTTCAAGCCGCCGATCAACACATCTTCGACGCCCCCGCCGGTAGCGCTCTGGTTCCAGTAGTAGAAGTCGGAGATATGGATGTCGTTACGTTTGTAGTAACGCCGCCCGGCCCACAGCGAACCGCCATTGAGGCTGGGCAGGTTGGACCATTGCGCATACATCTGCGGCATACGCGCAGAGCCGTTGTTCTCGCCCTGGAATTTCAGGGCGCGGTCGTACTTGTTATAGAGGGACGCCATGGCATCGACGCTGAGCACCGAACCATCGTCGAAGGTCAGCAGGTCCTGGCGCAATTCCAGTTCGCCGTACTGCTCGCATTCATTGCCCAGGCGGTATTTGGTTTGCGCGCCCGGCAATTGGAAGCACTGCTGCTTGCCGCTGCCGGTAGAGGTGCCCGCGCCGCTGCGCAGGTAACCGCCAAACTCCAGGGCTTGAGCGCCGAAGGGCAGGCTCAGGCAGGATGCAACGAGGCCCAGCTTTATTGTTGTTTTCATAAAGCACTCCGATATTTTTATTGTTTTTCTTACTGTCTTGCGTGACGCGATCACCTGTAGGAGCGAGCTTGCTCGCGAAGAACTTCCAGGCTCCACGCTGCACCTGGAAGGGCGCGTTATCGTTGACGATCTTCGCGAGCAAGCTCGCTCCTACAGGGGTACTTCAAACAGTCAGATGCAGCACAAAAGACTCATAAGGACGCAGCACCATCGCGCAGGTGCGCACCGGGCAGTCGGGGTAGTTGCTGATCAGCAGGCGTTGCTCGCTCGCCGCGTTGATGAGCTGGTCGGGCAACTGGATTTCACAGGGTGTGCCGTAGAAGTTGTTGACCACCAGCAAGCGTTCGCCACGGCCTTCGCGCAGGTAGGCCCAGACCTGGGAATGACCTTGCAGCAGTTCGCGATAAACGCCTTCCTGGATCAGGGGTTCACGGCGACGCAAGGCGATCAACGCGCGGTAGTGATGCAGCACCGAATCGGGATCATCCAGTTGGTGCTCGACATTGATCTGCACGGCATTGGCCGGGATGCCGATCCACGGTTCGCCGCTGCTGAATCCGGCGTTTGGCTGACTGTTCCACTGCATCGGTGTGCGGCCGTTGTCGCGAGACTTCTGCATGATCGCGGCCATGCTCGACGCCTCGGACTCGCCGGCATTGCGCTTGAGCCGAAAGATATTCAGGGTCTCCACATCGCGGTATTGCTCGATCCTGTCGAAACCCGGATTGGTCATGCCCAGCTCTTCGCCCTGATACACATAAGGCGTGCCCTGGAGCAGGTGCAGCGCCGTGGCGAGCATCTTGGCCGAGACTGCGCGATGCTCGCCGTCATCGCCAAACCGCGAGACCACCCGTGGCTGGTCGTGGTTACACCAGAACAGCGCGTTCCAGCCGCCACCGGCCTGCATGCCCGACTGCCAGTCGGAGAAGATCTGCTTGAGCTGCAGAAAATCGAACTCGGCCTTCACCCACTTCTGCAGGTTCGGGTAATCGACTTTCAGGTGATGAAAGTTGAAGGTCATCGACAGCTCTTTCGACGCCGGATTGGAGTAGCGAATGCAGTGCTCCAGGCTGGTGGAGGACATTTCGCCGACATTGATCAGGTCATGGCCCTCGAAGACTTCACGGTGCATTTGCTGCAGGTATTGGTGCACGTTCGGGCCGTCGGTGTAGAAGCGCCGGCCATCGGTGTGGTCGTCGGGGAAGTCCGCAGGCTTGGAGATCAGGTTGATCACATCCAGGCGAAAGCCGCCCACGCCCTTGTCACGCCAGAAGCGCATCATACTGAAGACTTCGGCGCGCACCTTGGGGTTGTCCCAGTTGAGGTCGGCCTGGGTGTGGTCGAACAGGTGCAGGTAGTACTGGCCGGTTTGCGCCTCGTATTCCCAGGCCGAGCCGCCGAACTTGGATTCCCAGTTGTTCGGCTGGTCGCGCCAGATGTAGAAGTCGCGATAGGGATTGTCGAGGCTGCTGCGCGCCTGCTGAAACCACTCATGCTCGATGGAGGTGTGGTTGACCACGATATCGAGCATCAACCGGATGCCGCGCCTGGCCGCTTCGCGGATAAGCAGGTCGCAATCGGCCATGGTCCCGTAGCTGGGGTCGATGGCGTAGTAGTCGCTGATGTCGTAACCGTTGTCGCGCTGCGGTGAGCGCAGGAACGGGGTGATCCACAGGCAATCGATACCCAGCCATTGCAGGTAGTCGAGCTTGTCGACGATGCCCAGCAGGTCACCGGTGGCGTTACCCGCGTGGCTGTGGAAGCTTTTGGGGTAGATCTGGTAGATCACCGACTGTTGCCAGGTTTGCATGGTGGGTTCCTTCAGTAGAATTGGGTGCTGGCCGTGCGGGCCTCATCGGGGGCAAGCCCCCTCCCACAGTGGAATGTATTTCAAATGTGGGAGGGGGCTTGCCCCCGATGGCGATTGATCAGGCGACCCTGTATCCAGGCCGAACAATCTTCATGCTCAACACACAGGTCACAACAAAGGGCACGACAATCGCCACCACCATGCCGATCACAAACATCGGAATCGCACTCGGCACAATCGAGATAAACCCAGGCAACCCACCCACGCCGATGGCCGACGCCTGCACCTTGTTCAGCGACAGGAAAATGCTGCCCAGGGCCGAGCCCAGCAGTGCGGCATAGAACGGAAATTTGAAGCGCAGGTTCACGCCGAACATCGCAGGCTCAGTGATACCGAAGTAGGCGGAAATCGCCGACGTCGACGCCATGCTCTTGTCCCGCGCATTGCGGCTCATGTAGAACACAGCCAGTGCGGCGCTGCCCTGGGCCAGGTTGGACATGACGATCATCGGCCAGATAAAGGTGCCGCCCTGGGTCGAGATCAACTGCAGGTCCACGGCGAGGAACATGTGGTGCATGCCCGTGATGACCAGAGGCGCATAGAGCAGGCCGAATATTGCGCCGCCGACCATCGGCGCCAGGTCGAACAAGGTGACCATGCCCTCGGTAATCAGGATGCCCAGGTGCCGGGTAACCGGGCCAATGATTGCCAACGCCAGGACGCCGGTGACGACGATGGTGGTGATCGGCACCACAAGCAACTGGATCGCGTTGGGCACCCGTGCCCGCAGCCACTTTTCGATCACGCTCATGACATAGGCCGCCATCAGGATCGGCAGGATCTGCCCCTGGTAGCCCACTTTCTCGACCTGGAACCAGCCGAGAATATCGAAGTACGGCAGGCTCTGGCCGTCGAGGCCGGCGACCGCCTTGCCATAGTTCCAGGCGTTGAGCAGGTCCGGGTGAACCAGCATCAGGCCCAGCACGATGCCGAGGATTTCACTGCCGCCAAAACGCTTGGCCGCCGACCAGCCCACCAGTGCCGGCAGGAACACGAACGAGGTGTTGGCCATCAGGTTGATCAGGCTCCACAGGCCATCCAGGTTCGGATACGCCTCCAGCAGCGTCTGGCCCTCGATGAACATGCCCTTGGCGCCCATCAGGTTGTTGATGCCCATCAACAGGCCGGCAATGATCAGCGCCGGCAGAATCGGCATGAACACGTCGGAGAACACCCGCACCAGGCGCTGCATCGGGTTGGTCTTGTCGGCACCCTTGCGCTTCACATCGGCGATGGTCGAAGCGGCGAGGCCCGTGACTTCACGCAAGGCGGCGTAAACCTTTTCTACTTCTCCGGGGCCAATCACCACCTGGAACAAACCGCCGGTAAAGAACGACCCCTTGACAAGATCGACCTGGTTCAACGCACTGCTGTTGACCAGGCTCGGGTCCTTGAGCGCCAGGCGCAGGCGCGTCACACAGTGGGCAGCTTGCTCAAGGTTGTCGCGGCCCCCGAGGTTCTCGAGAATCTCGCGGGCAATCATCGAATAGTCGTGGCTCATGCTCGTTTTCCACTTTGATTGTTTTTATGGGTGGCAGTCATTGGCAGCACGCCGAGAGGGCAAAGTACTCGTCTGTACGAGTTAAATCAATAACTCGTCTATACGAGTTACAATTTGTTTAATTTTTGGAAATCCTCCGTCAGACATTTCCACGCGCTGCGCCAGTGGCGAATGGACAAACCCCACGGGTGCCACTAAGGTTCCTGCCTTGAAAGCGCCGTTCACCTTCATAAAGCCGGGCATCGAGCCATCCCATGAGCAAATACAACCAGATCTATACCGATCTGCTTGCCAGCATCACCACTGAACGCCTGCAGCGCGGCACGCGCCTTCCCTCCGAAACCGAACTGATGGACAGCTACCAGGCCAGCCGGGGCACGGTGCGTCGAGCGATCGAGCAGTTGCAGGAACGCGGCTTCGCGCAGAAGATCCACGGCAAAGGCACCTTTGTGTTATCGCCTAACCCGATCGAGTTCCAGTTGGGCGGCATCGTGAGCTTCCATGAAACCCACGCCGACCTGGGCGATGACATACACACCGAAGTGGTCGAGTTCACCCAACTGCTGCTGGAAGGCTCATTGCAACAGCACATCGAGGCCGAACCCGGCACGCTGATCACCCGCATCAAGCGGGTACGGCGCATTGGCGGCAAACGGGTGATCCTCGACATCAACCACTTCGTCGCCGACCTGATCCCCGGCCTGGACCGCTCGATTGCCGAGCAGTCGATCTACGCGTTTATCGAACAAACGCTGGGGCTGCAGATCAGCTACGCCCAACGCACCATCGAAGCCCTGCCGCGCAGCAAGGACGACCAGGCGCACCTGGACCTTGATGGGCAAAGCCATGTGATCGTGGTGAGTAACCAGACGTTCCTGCAGGACGGGCGGCAGTTCGAGTACACCGAGTCGCGGCATACGTTGGATAAGTTTTACTTTTCGGATATTGCGCGGCGGTAAGCGTAAGCCGTGAAACCAACTGACACCATGAAAAATACCCTTCACAAAAAACATTCTTCGTAGTGACTGCATTAACTGTTGCGCAGACGTCGTACACATTATCCGAGTCAAACCAAGGGAGAAAATACGATGTTCAGGAAGAGCCTGGTGTTGAGTATGTACGCGTTGCTATTGATCGGCTGCACCGGCAGAGGCTTTCAACCACCGCCGCCGGAATTTACCAATTGGAAGAAGATCGGGGTGTCTGAAGAGGGCGTCAAACACGCCATGACCGCATGCGGCTATACCAACCTGATAGGGACGGGCGACAAAACCCCGATTGACCAGGTGCTCACGCGGTTTTATTGCATGAAAGACGCAGGTTTCAAGCGCACAGATAACATTGACCTTTGCAAGGAAGGCCGCATCGGCGAATCACCCGTTTGCGAAGGCCGCCGGTAATCCGTCAGCAAAAAGACACAAGGTGCTTGGCGATGCACAAAGCTGCCAGAATTTTCCAGACCCAAAAAGCCAAAAGCCCGCAGTTACGCGGGCTCCAGGGCATTTCTTTCTAGTGGATGCCCGGCAATGCCGGACGTCCCATCATTCCCACTCAATCGTCGCCGGCGGCTTGCTCGACACGTCATACGTCACGCGCGAAATGCCTTCGATTTCATTGATAATCCGGCCGCTGACCGTCTCCAGCAGTTCGTACGGCAAATGTGCCCAACGCGCCGTCATGAAGTCGATCGTCTCTACAGCACGCAGCGCAACAACCCACGCGTAACGGCGGCCATCGCCTACAACGCCAACCGATTTCACCGGTTGGAACACCACGAACGCCTGGCTGACCTTGTGGTACCAGTCGGCCTTGCGCAGTTCTTCGATGAAGATGTGGTCGGCGCGACGCAGCAGGTCGGCGTATTCCTTTTTCACTTCACCGAGGATGCGCACGCCCAGGCCCGGGCCCGGGAAGGGGTGGCGGTAGACCATGTCGTACGGCAGGCCCAGTTCCAGGCCCAGACGGCGGACTTCGTCCTTGAACAGTTCACGCAGCGGCTCGACCAGCTTGAGGTTCATTTCCTCAGGCAGGCCACCCACGTTGTGGTGGGACTTGATCACGTGGGCCTTGCCGCTCTTGGCGCCGGCCGATTCGATCACGTCGGGGTAGATGGTGCCCTGGGCGAGGTACTTGATGTTATCCAGGTGTTTGGCCTGGGCATCGAATACGTCGATGAAGGTACGGCCGATGATCTTGCGCTTTTTCTCCGGGTCGGACTCGCCGGCCAGGTTGTCGAGGAACTGCTCCTCGGCGTTGGCGCGGATCACTTTGACGCCCATGTTCTCGGCGAACATGGCCATCACTTGCTCGCCTTCGTGCAGGCGCAGCAGGCCGTTGTCGACGAAGACGCAGGTCAGCTGGTCGCCGATGGCTTTGTGCAGTAATGCGGCAACCACGGAGGAGTCGACGCCGCCGGACAGGCCGAGCAACACGTTGTCGGTACCGACCTGGGCGCGGACATTGGCGATGGCGTCTTCAGCGATTTTCGACGGGGTCCACAGCGCTTCACACTCGCAGATGTCGAGGATGAAGCGCGACAGGATGCGCCCGCCTTGCTTGGTGTGGGTCACTTCCGGGTGGAACTGCACGCCGTAGTAACGACGCTCGTCGCTGAACATGCCGGCGATCGGGCAGCTCGGGGTGCTGGCCAGGATGTGGAAGTCTTGCGGCATTCTGGTGACCTTGTCACCGTGGCTCATCCACACGTCGAGGCCGAACAGGCCGTCGGCGTCGATATGGTCTTCGATGCCGTCCAGCAGGCGGCTCTTGCCGACCACGTCGACACGGGCGTAACCGAATTCACGCAGCTCGGAGCCTTCAACCTTGCCGCCCAGTTGCTCGGCCATGGTCTGCATGCCGTAGCAGATACCGAAGACCGGCACGCCGAGGTCGAATACCGCTTGCGGGCAACGCGGGCTGTCGGCTTCGTGCACGGACTCGGGGCCACCGGCGAGGATGACGCCTTTGGGCGCGAATTCGCGGATCGCTTCGTCATCCATGTCGAACGGGTGCAGTTCGCAATACACGCCGATTTCACGCACGCGGCGGGCGATCAGCTGGGTGTACTGGGAACCGAAGTCGAGGATCAGGATGCGGTGGGCGTGAATGTCGAGGGCCATGAAGTCAGTCTCGTCTAATGAATCAGAAACAACTCGGGGCTGAAAGAACAGCCCCGGTTACTTAACGTTTTGCTGGAAGCCTCAACCTACGCGGTAGTTTGGCGCTTCCTTGGTGATCTGCACGTCGTGGACATGGGATTCAGCCATGCCGGCGCCGGTGATCCGTACAAACTCTGGCTTGGTGCGCATTTCTTCGATGTCGGCGCTGCCGGTGTAGCCCATCGAGGAACGCAGGCCGCCCATCAGTTGGTGGATAATCGCGCTCAGGGTGCCTTTGTACGGCACACGGCCTTCGATGCCTTCCGGGACGAGCTTCTCAGCGCCTGCCGAAGAGTCCTGGAAGTAACGGTCCGAAGAACCTTGCGCCTGGGACATCGCGCCCAGCGAACCCATGCCGCGGTAAGCCTTGTAGGAACGGCCCTGGAACAGTTCGATCTCGCCTGGAGCCTCTTCGGTACCGGCGAACATCGAGCCCATCATCACGCAGGAAGCACCGGCCACGATGGCCTTGGACAGGTCACCGGAGAAACGGATGCCGCCGTCGGCGATCAACGGCACGCCGGTGCCTTCAAGGGCCGCGGCGACGTTGGCGATGGCGCTGATTTGCGGCACGCCCACACCGGCGACGATACGCGTGGTGCAGATCGAGCCAGGGCCGATACCGACCTTGACCGCATCGGCACCGGCTTCGGCCAAAGCCTTGGCGGCAGCGCCGGTGGCGATGTTGCCGCCGATCACCTGCACGTCAGGGAAGTTCTGCTTGACCCAGCGCACGCGGTCGATCACGCCTTTGGAGTGACCGTGGGCGGTGTCGACCACCACCACGTCAACACCGGCAGCGACCAGGGCCGAAACGCGGTCGCCGGTGTCTTTGCCGGTACCGACGGCGGCGCCGACGCGCAGACGACCTTGGTCATCCTTGCTGGCCAGCGGGTAAGCCTTGGCTTTTTCGATGTCGTTGACGGTCATCATGCCCTTGAGGGCGAATTTGTCGTCGACGATCAGCACGCGCTCGATGCGGTTTTTATGCAGCAATTCGCGCACATCATTCTTGTCGGCACCTTCGCGGACAGTGACCAGGCGCTCTTTAGGCGTCATCACTTCGCGGACGGTGACTTCAAGACGGTTCTCGAAACGCACGTCACGGGAGGTGACGATGCCGACCAGGTCGCCATCGTGCAGCACCGGAACGCCGGAGATGTTGTGCAGGCGGGTCAGTTCGAACAGATCACGCACGGTGGCGTCGGCTTCGATGGTGATGGGATCTTTCACCACACCGGCTTCGTAACGCTTGACCTTGCGCACTTCGGCAGCTTGCTGCTCGATGGTCATGTTCTTGTGGATGATGCCGATGCCGCCTTCCTGGGCCATGGCGATGGCCAGACGGGCTTCGGTGACGGTGTCCATGGCAGCGGAAACCAGGGGAATATTCAGCTCGATGCCACGGGTTAGGCGGGTCTTGAGACTGACTTCGTTAGGAAGCACCTCGGAATAACCGGGCACTAGGAGAATGTCGTCGAATGTCAGAGCTTCTTGGCTGATACGCAGCATCGCGGGGGCTCCCGAGCGGGAAAATGGAAGCGCGCCATTATATACATGCACCCTGTCGGGCTCAATGTAAAACTCTGACAAACTTGGTAATACTGATAGATGGAGAAAACCCGCTGCCTTCCTGTAGGAGCGAGCTTGCTCGCGAAGAACGCCAGGGCACCGCGTAAAACCAGGCAACCCGCGTTATCGTTGACGATTTTCGCGAGCAAGCTCGCTCCTACAGTTCGACTTTGACCCAACTCATTTTTTGATCGAGCCAATCGGCAAACTCATCGATAAAGCTCTGCTTGAACCCCGCCTCCGCCCAGTTGTTGAAGATAAATCCCAGGTTGGAGAACCCGCACTCCTGCAGGAACAGGAAGCCGTTGATGTCGTCTTCATGCCCACACAGCGGGCAGGTGAAGTTGTCGGTGTGGCCGGGCATCCAGTCTTCCAGGCTTTCGAACAGCGCTTCGCCGACTTCCTTCCGGCATTCCGGGCAGCCGGCTTCTTCGAGAAAGCCCTTGGCCGGCGTGTAGATGCAGCGCTTGTAGATGATTTCCAGGCCATTGACCGGCTCGTTGAACGGCAGCGCTTGCGGGTGCAGCACCACCGCGCGGGCGCCATCGGCCAGGGCGTAGGCCATACGGTTACCGGTGCGCCCGCACGTGGTCAGTTCTTCCTTGATGATGTTCTTGCGCACCAGCCAGCGCACGATCGCCCGGGCGCGGGGTTCGTGGACGGGCAAGGTGGAGATTTTCGGGACAAGGATGCTTTGGGAGTTCATGGGAGTCCTGCGGTGTGGCTGCTGACGCCATCGGGGGCAAGCTCCCTCCCACAATTTCAATTGTGAACACAGTCAACTGTGGGAGGGGGCTTGCCCCGATGGCGCCCTGAAGGCTGGCAGCTTAATCCCTGAAGAAATCAGGTCAAGTACTCAAGTACCGCCCAATCAACGCAATCCCACTGGCCAGCACCAACCACGTCACCAACCGCACAAACGCCTCACGGGACATGCGCATCGTCAGCCTGCGCCCGCACCACAAGCCCAGCGCCATTGCCGGCAACAGGCACAGCGCCAACATCAGCAGCGGCAAATCGGCATATACCCCGGCGATCAGAAACAGGCTCAGGCGCACCACGGTGCTGCAACTGATCAACGCACTTTGCGTGGCCCGCGCCGCCTCCTTGGACAAGCGGCTGTTCAAGTAGATCGCGTATAAAAAGCCGCCGCTGCCGAACAACGTGCCAAACAAGCCGCCGACCGTGCCCATGGGAATCGACCAGCCTGCCGCCAGTTGCGTGGGCCGCGCCTTCACCGCCAGGCTGTAGACCGCGTAGGCACTGATAAACAGCCCCATCAACAAGAGCAGCAAGTCCGAATGCAGATTGAGCAAAAACACTACACCCAAGGTGCAACCGATGGCCATGCACGGCAGCAGGCGCAGCAATTCCGACTTACTCACATCCCGACGTGTCTGTAGCAGGCCACCAAAGGCTGCGACAAAATCCAGCAACACCAACAGCGGAATGATCTTCGACAACGGCATGAACAGAATCAGCACAGGCCCCGCCACCAACGCCGTACCAAAGCCGGCGATACCGAAAACGATATAGGCCACGACGATACCGAGGCCGATCACCAGCCACTCAACCGCGCCGAAGGACCACTGGCTCATCAGCTCAACCGCACTCATGGGTAATTCCTTGAAAGAGAATGCCGACACTTTAGTCATCCTTGAGCATTGCGCCAGCACGAAGGCGCACGCGGGTGGAGCAGTTCTGTCAAACCTGGCACGAATGCCTATAAACTGCCGCCCATGATTAAAGATCCTTTTGCCCGACTGGGCCTGGACCGCGAAGTCCTGACTGTCAGCCAGCTCAACGGCCGCGCGCGGGTGTTGCTGGAAGACGTGTTCACCAATATCTGGGTGGAAGGCGAGATCTCCAACCTCGCCCGCCCGGCGTCCGGCCACGTGTATTTCACCCTCAAGGACAGCGGCGCCCAGGTGCGTTGCGCATTGTTTCGCAACAACGCTGCGCGGGTGCGCCAGGCGTTGAAGGATGGCCTGGCGGTGAAGGTGCGCGGCAAGGTCTCGTTGTTCGAGGGCCGTGGCGACTACCAGTTGATCCTCGACACTGTGGAGCCGGCCGGTGATGGCGCGCTGCGCCTGGCCTTCGATGCACTGAAGGAAAAGCTCAGCGCCGAAGGCCTGTTCAGTGCCGAGCGCAAGGTGCCCTTGCCGGCGCATCCTCGGCGCATCGGCATTATCAGTTCGCCGACCGGCGCGGTGATTCGCGACATCATCAGCGTGTTCCGCCGCCGCGCGCCGAACATTGAATTGACCTTGATCCCGACCGCCGTGCAAGGCCGCGAGGCCATCGCGCAGATTGTGCGTGCGCTGAAACTCGCCGACGCCCGCGGCTTCGACGCGCTGATCCTGGCCCGTGGCGGCGGCTCGCTGGAAGACCTCTGGTGCTTCAACGAAGAAGCCGTGGCCCGGGCGGTGGATGCCTGCGTCACGCCCATCGTCAGCGCGGTCGGCCATGAAACCGATGTGTCGATCAGCGACTTCGTGGCGGACGTGCGCGCCCCTACCCCGTCCGCTGCCGCTGAACTGCTGGCCCCGGACGCCAGCCACCTGGTGCGTCAAGTCGAGAACCTGCATCGCCGCCTGGTGCTGTTGATGCACAACCGCCTGCGCCACGATCGCCTGCGCCTGGAGGGCATGGCCCGGCGCCTGCGCCACCCCGGTGAACGTCTGCGCCAGCAGGCCCAGCGCCTGGATGACCTGGACATGCGCCTGCGCCGCGCTTTCGAGCGCAGCCTCAATACCCGTCGCGAACGCTTGATTCGTCTGGAAACCCGCCTCGCCGGCCAACATCCGGGGCGGCAACTGGCCCTGCTGCGCCAGCGCCTGGACAGCCTCGCCGAACGCCTGCCCCGCGCCATGCGCGAAGGTCTCAAGGCGCGGCGCCTGCAACTGCAAAGCCAGGTGCAGACGCTGCACGTGGTCAGCCCGCTGGCGACCCTGGGCCGTGGCTACAGCATCCTGCTGGACGAGCGCGGCCAGGCGATTCGCAACGCCGCGCAAACCCACACCGGCCAGCGGCTGACCGCACGTCTCGGTGAGGGCCAGTTGCAAGTACGGGTGGAAGACAACCACCTGACACCCGTCACCCTCTCGTTACTGGATTGACCGATGCCACGCTTTCTCAGCTTGTTGATGCTCGCTTGCCTGACCTTCAATGCCCACGCCGACAGCTACATCACACGCCTGCTGAACAAGCCGGTGCCCGGTGGCGTCGCTGTCGTGGACCTGGGCACTGCGGCGACCGCACCCAAGGCCACCTACCTGAACAGGCCGGTGCTGGTGGTGAAGGAGCAAAACCATTGGCTGGCGATTGTAGGCATCCCGTTGACGGTCAAGCCCGGCACCGAACGCATTACCAGTAGCGGTCAGCAACTGCCGTTCGTGGTGGGTTTCAAGAAATACCCCGAGCAGCGCATCACCTTGAAGAACAAAAACCAGGTCAACCCGGAACCGGCGCAACTCAAGCGCATCGAGGGCGAACTGGCCGTGCAGCTCAAGGCCTACCGCAGCTTCAGTCCGAACACACCGAGCAACCTGCTGCTGGACAAACCGGTCAACGGGCCGCTGTCGAGCAAGTTCGGGGTAAGACGGTTCTTCAATGGCGAGGAGCGCAATCCCCATTCCGGCCTGGACTTTGCCGTGGGCGCGGGCACGCCGATCAAGACGCCGGCGGCAGGCAAGGTGATCCTGACCGGTAACTACTTCTTCAACGGCAACACCGTGTTCGTCGACCATGGCCAGGGCTTCATCAGCATGTTCTGTCATATGTCGAAGATTGACGTGAAAGTCGGCGACCAGCTGGCGCGCGGCGCGGTCGTGGGCAAGGTCGGCTCGACGGGCCGGGCCACCGGGCCGCATATGCACTGGAACGTCAGCCTGAACGACGCGCGGGTTGACCCGGCCATTTTCATTGGTGCGTTTCAGCCCTGACCGGCGCCTCCACTGCGGGACTTTCAACGCGGTGCGTTACCATCGCCTTACACTTTCGACAGGAACTGTCTGATGCCCAATCTTCACCCAATCAACGCATTACACGGAGCGTAACGAGCATGAATTGACACATGGACATCCACATCCAGTGAGACTCACCTTATGTTCTCCCTTACCCAATCGCTATCAGAGCGGCATCAGCCACTCTCCACGACGTCTTCCGCCACCCTTGCGCCCCTTGTATTACCCGCCGCCTTACCTACGCCCGCCTTCACCACACAAGAACCTGCGCCTCCCTCGAGCTACGCACCGGACAGCCCGGCCGTTCCCAACTCGTATGCCATGAACCCCGCCAAAATGCGCTACGCGCAACTGGTGAAGCATTTCAAACCCACCAAGCAGTCAGCGCTGAGCCTTGAACACGCTCTTCTGACTGAAGACCTGCAGCGGCTGCACAGCAGACAGCCGAAGTTTGAAACCTTTATTCAGGCACAGCTTGAAAAAGCGTTCCCGGACCTCAGGCCTCTGGATGCCCACCTCCTGTATTACGACCGCTACCGCGTCGGCAGTGACGCCAAGTCGCCGGAATCCTCCGAGCCCCTGATGACCGCGCTGGCCGCAATGGTTAAAAAAATCCTGGCCAATCCGAATGCGCTGATGCGCCCCGAGCGCAACGTACGCACCGAATTCGCGACGCGGCAAACCCCAGGCGCCCCTGGAACACCCGCCCTCACGTCCAGTTCATTGCAATCCATTGCCCGAAGCATTGCCACGCAATATCCCCAGGCACTTGAAGCATTCTGGAGTACGCCCGGGCCAGTGGAGGGGGAGCCGAAACTGCAGCTGTCGCCAAAAGACCATCTGTTGATCCTGCATAAGAAACAATTGTCGATCCTGGCCTCGCTGCGTGAGAACGACGGCACCCTGAGTGCGCAAAGCAAGGAGCTGATCGACAACGCACTGCGCTATCCCACCCTGGCCGCCCGGGAAAAGAAATTCGCCCATGGCGCTCGCCTGGGGGTCTATCCCGTGACGGTCGATAACAAAACAGAACGCGGCGCGATGCTGGGGGGCGCATTTCTCATCACCCGCAATGACGGCTCCCATGACAGCCCGCCGACGTGGCCGAATGGGCGCACCCTTACGCTCAATGAGGCAAATGGCCCGGTGGTGCTTTACACACCCGCAGAAGGTTTCGAGGAGTTTGCCACGCCGGCCCAGGCACGCCAGGCCTTGGCAAACCGCCTGGATCAAGGCGCAACCGATGCGCAGCTGTTACTGCAGACTTTGCCGCCCTCGCTGCAAAACCGGCCTGGTTCGTTTACCGGGGAAGACCTGATGCTCAGTGTCGAGCCGTCATCCGGGGATGTACTGGCAGAAGCCATACCCTGGATGCTCAAACGCCAGCAGGCGGAGATCGATACCCACCTGAGCAAAGCCCTGGCGCCCGCTGACGGCATCAATCCACTCACCGACGGCGCCTCACTCCAGAGCATTGACGATGCGGCCGACTGGTCTTATCTGCTTGATGGCAACAACGCCATGCAGGCGCGCGATGCCAAACTGGCCGATAAATACCAACCCGAGTGGCTAAAAAACCTGAACCCGCTGCAAGAAGCCTTTTTTACGCGCCTGGAAGAGGAACAGGAAAAAAGCTTGAACACGCTGACGCCGATGCTGGAGAAAATTCCTTCACTGCCACGCTTCTCCCGTGAGCGGATGAATGCCGCCATCCAGCAGCGCTACCCGAATGCACACATCGATGCCGATAAGCTCATGGTTCAGGTGCTCACCCGAACCGGTGTTCATGGCGGCAGGGGAACCGGCCAGCCTCTCTACGCGAACCAGCAAAGCGTAAGCCTGACAGACCTGGCGCTGAAGAACCCCAGCGGGTTTCCAGCCGTGGAGAGAGGCACGTTTACCGATGTAAAAATGACCCTGCCGCTCGTCGACACCCAGGGCGAGCCCATCCTGGATCTGGCGGGCAATCCGGTTACCCTGGACACCGACGACCTCAAGAAACTGGTCAACGCCACTGATGTCGGGGGTGAATACGTCAAACTGCTGAAACGCGAGATGAGCACTGATGCCGAATCGGGCAGCGCTGCGCAATTGCGTACGGCGTGGAAGGACAGCCTGAAAGCCACCCTGACCAAAGAGGCGTTTCTCGCCGAGCTCAATCCCGAGGCCTACACGGAACCGGCAACCGAAGACACCAGCACCAAACGTGCGGCGCAATGGGTGGATGCGGTGGTGGAACACCCCGATCCTGCAACGCGCCCCCAGGTGGACGGGAAAACCATCGTTGCCAACAGCCTTATCCACCGCGGGCTGGCTGTACAGGGCGTGATGGTGATCGGCAACCGGACCGACGCGTCACTGGTGCTGTACACCCCCAAGGCGCCTGACGGCATCACCTTTCGTGAAGTGGCTGACCACAAGAGCCTGGACACCCTGTTGGCCAAGGGCGAATGGGCGTCCTACATTGCGCAAAGAAAATCGCCGGTCAGCAAGGATCAGATTGATGAGTTCAAGGACGCGATTAAAAACCGTGCCTACAACCCAATGAAGATAATAGATCCGGAACTGATCATCTCATCGGTCAAGCTGTTGGGCGGCGCCATAAGCCTGGAACCCATCGACACCAATGCTCAGGATCATCTGTACAAACAGCATGTACAGATGATGATCGACCGAGCTGATCACCAGTCCGTGAGCAGCGCCGAAGTCGCAGAGCAATCGAAACTCAACAAAATCGAGTTCGGCATTGAAGTAGCATTGATTTTCGCCGATCTGATACCGGTGGCCGGCAAAGGCATATCCACCGGGATTCGTCTGGGCAAGGCCGGCGTCACGGCGTTACGCGCCAATAGCAGAATCCTGCCGCACCTGATCAAAAAGCCCGGCCTGGCGCGCGCGATCTACAGCGATTTCACCCTGGCGGGATCGCGCATCTACAATGTTCGCGCGGCGCCGCTGCGCCCGGTGTTCAGAGCATCAACGACGACGGGCACGCTGACCCCACAGGTGGGCTCCAGAGCGTTACCTGCTCCGGTCATGCCAACGCCCGCGCTCGCCGCCACCAGCAGTCGCGTTGCCAGCGTCGGTTCCCGTACCACCACCGCCGTCGCCTTGCCGAACCGTGACTTAAGCGCGTTTACCCTGCCCGATGAGATCATCAGTGGCCGCCCCTTGAGACCCGATGGTACTTATAACGTCGAGGACAACTGGTACGTACGTTTTACCGACAGCACCGGCACGAACGGGGTTTACCAGATTGACTCGGTATTTCACGCACGCAGCGGGCAGGTCAATATTGTTGATCCCAACGCCCCGTTGACGGCGCCCAGGGGCAGCCGAATCGTGGCGTCCCTGCAATCGGCTGGAAACGGCGAATGGCGGCTCAATGAGTTGCGCGGAGGTGCTCCGACTCAGGGAGGAGAAGCGCCGGTCAAAAAAACCTTGCCCGAGACCGAATACATCAGCCGCAACCACGGTCGACTGGTGGAAGCCGACTTCACCCCCAGGTCGCTGCCGGTGGCCAGGCATTGGTTCAGGCGAGATGCACAGCAGTTCTACCAGAGCATGACCGCAGGGAGACAAATGCCGCCACGCCCGCCTCGACTCGACCTGGCACCCAACACAGCGCCCGCTGAACTCCTCAAGAATGCCTACCAGACCAGTGACGTTGTGGTACTGGGCGAGAGCCATAACGAAATCGCCAGCTTTCAACTGCTCAAGGAGAACATGCAAACCCTCAAGGAGGCCGGCGTGAAAGCCATCTACCTGGAAAATGTCGAGACCGACGCCGCAGGCCAGGTCAGGGATGTTGGGATGGGCAGTGGCCGCCCGCCCGGCGCCTCGCCCACACTCTCGGAATTATCCAGCCTCGCCCAGGAAAACGGGATAGCAATACGAGCCCTGGAACATCGCTACCTGACTCGCCGAGCGGACATGCCGGGCTTCTACGGCGATATCGGCGACAACGACAAGGGCGTGACGCGTTTGCAGGAATTCAACTACTACGCGACGCGCATCCTGCAGAACCGCAGACCCGGCGAAAAAGTGCTGGCCCTGGTAGGCAAGGCTCACATGAATACGTCCCGGAACGTGCCAGGCCTGGCCGAACTCAATGGTGGCGTCGGGATAGGCGTGTACCCGGCCACGACTTATAACAAGAGCATTGCCATCAGCGGCCCATCCATCCCGAGGGACCCCGGACGCATTGTGACGGGCAGCCATACGGCTGGAGATTATCAAGCCTTTCAGAAAATCACCTGAGCGAGCTCTGCGAGGACGGTCAGCAATGGTGAGTCCTTCACCATTGCCCCGCGCGGCTGAGAGCACGCCCCTCGGCCTTTAATTCTTAAATTGTGCAGCTCGAGAAGGCGCAGCAATAAAAACAAATAAGTTTTACAAAACCAACAATAAATCCCTCTAAAAATGCGCAACTGGAGAAATTCTATCGATTTTTCAAGATCACTTGCCATCTGCCGTGCCCACGATTAGGGTTGGGCTTATGAAAACCTCTCACACCCTCATTCAGCTCCGCCAGCACCGCAGCCTGTGCCTTGTCAGCGCACGACTGCCAGGCTGAATCGATCTGTCTCGCCCCAAGCGTCGCCCCAATAAATAATAGTGACCCGGCAGGCCGCCTCTTCTCGGCCCTACACCAAAGGATTTTGCGATGAGCATGCTCAAAGACCCGTCTTCGAAGTACCGCGCGTTCCCGACCATCGATATCCCGGACCGCACCTGGCCGTCGAAAACCATCACCACCGCGCCGATCTGGTGCAGCTCCGACTTGCGTGATGGCAACCAGTCGCTGATCGAGCCGATGGACGCGGCGAAAAAGCTGCGTTTCTGGAAGACCCTGGTCGCGGTCGGCGTGAAGGAAATCGAAGCCTCCTTCCCGGCCGCGTCGCAAACCGATTTCGACTTCGTGCGCACCCTGATCGAAGACAACCACATCCCCGAGGACACCACCATCCAGGTGCTGACCCAGGGCCGTGAAGACCTGATTGCGCGCACCTTCGAATCCCTGCGCGGCGCCAAGAAAGCCATCGTGCATTTGTACAATGCCACCTCGCCGTCGTTCCGCCGCATTGTGTTCAACCAGGACAAGGACGGCATCAAGGCCATCGCGGTCAACGCCGCCAAGCTGTTCGTCAAATACGCCGCGCAGCAGCCGCAAACCCAGTGGACCTTCGAATACTCCCCGGAAACCTTCAGCGCCACGGAGCTTGAGTTCGCCAAGGAAGTCTGTGACGCGGTGATCGAGGTGTGGAACCCGACGCCCGAGCACAAGATGATCCTCAACTTGCCTGCCACCGTGGAGTGCGCCACGCCGAATATCTATGCCGACCAGATCGAGTGGTTCGGTCGCCATATCAACCGTCGTGACAGCGTGATTATCAGCCTGCACACCCACAACGACCGTGGCACTGGCGTAGCCGCCACCGAACTGGGCCTGATGGCCGGCGCCGATCGCGTCGAAGGCTGCCTGTTCGGCAACGGCGAGCGTACCGGTAACGTCGACCTGGTCACCGTGGCCTTGAACATGTACACCCAGGGCCTCGACCCGCAGCTGGATTTCTCCGACATCGACGGCGTGCGCAAGGTCGTCGAGGAGTGCAACCAGATCCAGGTGCACCCGCGCCATCCGTATGTCGGCGACCTGGTGCACACCGCGTTCTCCGGCTCCCACCAGGACGCGATCCGCAAGGGCTTCTCCCAGCAGAAAGACGATGCACTGTGGGAAGTGCCGTACTTGCCGATCGACCCGGCCGACATCGGCCGCAGCTACGAAGCGGTGATCCGTGTGAACAGCCAGTCGGGTAAGGGCGGCATCGCCTACCTGCTGGAACAGGAATACGACATCAGCTTGCCGCGCCGCATGCAGATCGAATTCAGCCAGGTGGTACAGGCCGAGACCGACCGCGTGGGCCTGGAGATGACCGCACCGCAGATCTACGCGTTGCTGCAGCGTGAATACCTGCAAGCCAACACCCCGTATGCGCTGGTCAGCCACCGCCTGCAGGAAGAAAACGGCAACAGCTATGTGGAAGTGGAAGTCTCCGGCAAGGGCCAGGGCGAAACCAACCTGCACTGGAAAGGCAAAGGCAACGGCGCGCTGGAAGCGCTGGTGGCTGGCTTGCCGATCGGTGTGGAGATCATGGATTACAACGAACACGCGATTGGCGCGGGCACCAACGCCAAAGCGGCGGCCTACATCGAACTGCGCGTGAATGGCGAGCGTCCGGTGCATGGCGTGGGGATTGATGAAAACATCACCACGGCAAGCTTCAAGGCGCTGTTCAGTGCGCTGAACCGTTCGTTGAGCCAGCAGGAAGCGAAGGCGGCGTAAGCTTTATCGGCGCAATGCAAAAGGCCCCTGGGTGAGAATCCAGGGGCCTTTTTACTGTGGGCTATGGTGGTGCTGCTAATGGCCTCATCGGGGGCAAGCCCCCTCCCACAGGGGAATGCATTCCAAATGTGGGAGGGGGCTTGCCCCCGATGGCGGCCTGTCAGACAAACTGAAAGCTATCGGCATCCAGATTCGCCGGGAATTTGGTGCGATACGCCGCTAGCTCCGCTGCATCCAGAATCACCTGGAATACCCCATCCGCCTCCCCCGCGCTCAGCAATGTCTCACCCTGGAAATCCAACACCTGGCTATCGCCAGTGTAGGCAAAGCCCTTGCCGTCAGTCCCCACCCGATTTACCGCCGCCACATAGCACAGGTTTTCAATCGCCCTTGCTGGCAATAAACGGTTCCAGTGCTGACGCCGCGCACCCGGCCAGTTGGCGGTATACAGCAACAAGTCGGTATCCTGGGCATCGCGACTCCACACCGGGAAGCGCAGGTCGTAGCAAATCAGCGGGCGGATACGCCAGCCTTTCAACTCGAACTGCACTTGGCGCTCGCCGGGCGTGTAATGATCGTGTTCGCCGGCCATGCGGAACAGGTGGCGTTTGTCGTAATGCAGCACTTCACCGTCGGGGCGCGCCCAGAGCAGGCGGTTACGGTGGCTGCCGTCCGCCGCCTGGATGATCACACTGCCGGTGATCACGGCGTTGTATTTCGCCGCCTGGGCCTGAAGCCAGCGCTGAGTCGGGCCGTTTTCCTGTTCGGCCAGGGCGGCCGATTCCATCGAGAACCCGGTGGTGAACATCTCCGGCAATACGATCAGGTCGGCGCCGTTGGCCTGCTCCAGCAGCAGCTCGAAATGCTCGAGATTGGCCTGACGGTCGTGCCACGCCAGGGTGGTCTGGATCAGGGCGATGTTCAGGTTCGCCAAGGTACTCAAATCACGCATAGTTTTTCCGCCGCTTGTTGCAGCGTCTCCTCGCGCTTGGCAAAGCACAGGCGCACCAGGCGCTGGCCTTGGGGTGGGTTGCGGTAGAACACCGAGATCGGAATCGACGCCACGCCGTGTTCGCGCGTCATCCATTCGGACATGGCGACATCATCCAGGTCCGGGCGGACCCGGGAATAATCCACCAGCTGAAAGTAAGTTCCCGCCGACGGCCTGAAGCTGAACCGCGACGGCGCCAGCAACTGGCAGAACAGGTCGCGCTTGGCTTGGTAGAACGCCGGCAGCGCGTCCACATGCTGCGGGTGCCCGGCCATGAAATCGGCCAGCGCGTATTGCAACGGCGTGACGCCACAGAAACTGACGTATTGATGCACTTTGCGCAGCTCGGCGGTGAGGGCCGGCGGTGCAACCACATAGCCGGTCTTCCAGCCCGTGACGTGATACGTCTTGCCGAACGAGCTGACCACGAACGCACGCGAATACAGCTCCTCATGGGCCAGTACGCTGACGTGGGGCACGTCATCGAACACCAGGTGTTCGTACACCTCATCGCTGAGCAGATAGATATCGCGTCCGCGAATCAGCTCGGCCAACTGGTCCAATTCCTCACGGCTGACCAGCGCGCCACTGGGGTTGTGCGGGGTATTGAGCACAATCATGCGCGTGCGCGGCGACAGCGCGGCCTTGATGCGCTCGAAATCCAGGCTGAAATCCTGCAAGTCCAGCTGCACATGCACGCAGCGCCCGCCGGCCAGCTCTACCGAGGGCGCGTAGCTGTCGTAGCAAGGGTCGAAGATGATCACTTCGTCACCGTTGCGGATCACAGCCTGGATTGCGCAGAAAATGCCCTGGGTAGCGCCGGGCGTGATGGTAACTTCACGGTCGGCATCGACGCTGACACCGTAGCTGCGGGCAATCTTCGCCGCCACCTGCTGGCGCAGCGCGGGCAAACCGCTCATCGGTGCGTATTGGTTATGGCCGCTGGCAACGTGTCGACCCACGGCGTCGAGCAAGTCTTGAGGGCCATTGAAGTCGGGGAAACCCTGGGACAGGTTGATTGCACCGGTTTCGGCCGCCAACTGCGACATGCGGGTAAAAATTGTCGTGCCGACGTTCGGCAGCTTGCTGGTGATCATGAAAGGCCCCTGCAGATGAGGCCCAAGTTTTAAGCTGCTAGCTATAAGCGGGTCAACCGTCGCGCACAAAAAAGGGCTCAAAAAGAGCCCTTTCTTGCAGCGTGTAGCTTACAACGTGAAGCTGCCGCTATTTCTTGTCGCGGCGCTTCTTGTCGGCCTTCTTGTGGTGAGTCATCAAGCGACGCTTCTTGTTCACCTGACGGTCGGTCAGCGTGTTCTTGTTGCCTTCGTATGGGTTCTCGCCACCCTTGAACTCGATACGGATCGGCGTACCGACCAGCTTCAAGACACGGCGGTAGGTGTTTTCCAGGTAACGCACATAGGACTTGGGCACCTTCTCGATCTGGTTACCGTGGATCACGATAATCGGCGGGTTGGCACCACCCAGGTGGGCGTAACGCAGTTTG
This sequence comes from Pseudomonas orientalis, assembly GCF_001439815.1. Lineage (GTDB taxonomy): Bacteria > Pseudomonadota > Gammaproteobacteria > Pseudomonadales > Pseudomonadaceae > Aquipseudomonas > Aquipseudomonas orientalis. The sequence goes on from NZ_JYLM01000005.1 coordinate 320,852, forward strand.
ATCCGGCGATTGTTGACCATCGGCGGCGCGTGCTCGCCCACCGCGTCTTCCAAGATCTGGGTGAGGCGGTTGGTCGGCCAGCGGGTGACCGCGGACTTGAACGAGTTCTGTACCGAGGCGTAGAGGTTGCCCACGCCGGTGCCGTGCAGCGCCGAGATGAAGTGGATATCGGCAAACTCAACGAAGAACAGGCGACGCTGCAGTTCGATCTTGACGAAATCGCGCTCGCTCGGCGTCATGCCGTCCCACTTGTTGATCGCGATCACCAGGGCGCGACCGGCTTCCAGGGCGAAACCCAGCAGGTTCAGGTCGTGGTCCACCACGCCTTCGCGGGCGTCCATCACGAAGATCACCACGTTGGCGTCTTTGATCGCCTGCAGGGTTTTGACCACGGAGAATTTTTCGACTTCTTCGTGGATCTTGCCGCGCTTGCGCACACCGGCGGTGTCGATCAGCGTGTACTTTTCCTCGTTACGTTCGAACGGGATATAGATGCTGTCGCGGGTGGTGCCGGGTTCGTCATAGACGATTACCCGGTCTTCACCGAGCATGCGGTTGACCAGGGTCGACTTGCCGACGTTAGGACGGCCGATGATGGCGATCTTGATACCGTCTTTTTCGCTCGGGCCAGGAATGCGCTTGGCTTCCTCGCCTTCGGCGACGATCTCTTCCTCACCCTCTTCTTCCTCATCGTCATCCTTGGGAAAGGTGCTGAGGGCAATTTCCAGCATCTGCGTGATGCCGCGACCGTGGGCACCGGCAACCGGGATCGCGTCGCCCAGGCCCATCGGGCTGAATTCGGCGCGGGCCGCCTCAGGATCGATGTTATCGATCTTGTTCGCGACCAGATAGGAACGCTTGTTGCGCTTGCGCAGGTGCTCGCCAATCATCTGGTCGGCAGCGGTGTAGCCCGCACGGGCATCCACCAGGAACAACACGACATCGGCTTCTTCAATGGCCAGCAGCGACTGCTCGGCCATTTTTTCGTCCATGCCATGTTCGTCACCGGAGATACCACCGGTGTCGACAATAATGTAGGAGCGCCCTTGCCACTTTGCCTCACCGTATTGGCGATCACGGGTCAGACCGGACAAGTCGCCGACGATGGCGTCACGAGTCCTGGTCAGGCGGTTGAACAAGGTGGACTTGCCGACGTTAGGTCGGCCCACCAGGGCGATTACGGGAACCATGCGGCTCTCCACTTCGTTATTTCAGAAAATACAAAAGCCGCTGCAGGGCAGCGGCTGGTGCTCGGGGCGGCATTTGAATGCCACATGCCCTGCTCTGGCACTACTACTGTAGGAGCGAGCTTGCTCGCGAAAAACCCGAGAACGACGCGTTTATCCAGAAAACCCGCGTTATCGTTGACGTCCTTCGCGAGCAAGCTCGCTCCTACAGAGAGCATTGAAACAGGGCCGCCTGGGGGATTACCCCAAGCATAGTCAAACCTTTACTTGATGGTCAGCGCTTCCAGCTTGCCGCTGTTGCCATACACATACAGCATGTTACCCACCACCAGCGGACGCGCACGCAAGCCGTCACTGTCGATCCGCTCGCGACCTACAAAGCGACCGTCCACCTGGCTCAGCAGGTGCAGGTAGCCTTCGAAGTCACCGACCGCTACGTAGCTGGAGAAAACTTCCGGCGCCGACAGTTGGCGGCGAGCCAGGGAGTCATTGCTCCACAGCGCAGTGGTGGAACGCTCGTCGACACTTTCAACGGTGCCGGATGCCAGGCTTACGTAGACGCTGCCAAACCCTTGGGCGACACCGGCGTAGCTGGACGCATCACGCTGCCAGTTGACCCGGCCGCTCTGCAGGTCCAGTGCCGCGACACGGCCCTGATAAGTAGCGACGTAGAGGGTCTCGCCGGACAGCAACAAGCCGCCGTCGATGTCCACGACGCGATCCAGCTCGGAACGACCTTGCGGGATAGCCACACGGGTTTCCCAGGCCGGCACGCCGTTCTGGGTATTCAGGGCGACCACTTTACCGGTGGACAGCCCGGCAACGGCCAGATTGTTGGTCACAATCGGACCACTGGTACCGCGCAGGGTCAACACCGCCGGGGTGCTGTCGTACAACCAGCGCTGTTCGCCGGTGCTGGCGTCCAGACCGATCACACGGTCATCCTGGGTCTGCACCACGACGATATCGCCGTTGGTGGCAGGCGGTGCGAGCACTTCGCTGGTCACGCGGGCGCGCCATTTCTCTTCACCGGTGCCGGAGTCCAGCGCCACGACTTCGCCTTTGAGCGTGCCGAGCATGACCATGCCGTAACCCACGCCAACGGCGCCGGAGACAGGCAATTCAAGGTCTTTCTTCCACTTAACGTCGCCGGTCATGCGATCCAGGGAAGTCACGATGCCGGTGACGTCAGCGGCCACAATGTTGTCACCGTCGATTGCCGGTACCAGCATGTTGTAGGTTTCGCCCTGACCGTCACCGATGGAGCGGCTCCACTGCTTTTGCAGGACCACTTCTTCCTTGAAGCTGGTCAGCTCCGCAGGCGGCAGTTCTTTTTTACTGTTGCTGCTGCAACCCGCGGCCAGAACGGCCAGAGCCAGCAATGCTGCATGTTTCCAACGGATCACGTCACGCATCCCCTTTGGCCAGGTCGTCCAGCTTGATTTGTAAGCCACCGACCGCCGCTTCATCAGACAGCGCCGCCTTGGCTTTTTGGTACGCAGCATTGGCTTCGTCGGTACGACCCAATTGGACCAAGAGGTCGCCCTTGAGCTCTTCGCGAGTGGCTACAAATGCCTTGTCAGCATCGCCGTCGAGCAGTTTGAGTGCTTCGTCGGCCTTGTTCTGTGCCGCCAATACCTGTGCCAGGCGTTGACGTGCGATTTCACCCAGGGTCGGGTTGGTCGGCTTGTCGGCGATGGCCTTCAGCTCTGCGGCGGCGTCGTCCAGCTTGCCGGTGTCGACCGCGACTTTCGCGACGAACAGGCTACCGTACTGGGCGTAGGTCGTACCGCCAAATTCATTCTTCAGCTTGCCGGCCAGGTCTGCCACGCGGGCAGGGTCCGGCTTGCCGTCCGGCGTCAGGGTAGTTTCCAGCAATTGCTGATAAACGATCGAGGCGCCCTGGGACTGGTTGGCCTGATACTTGGTCCAGGCTTGCCAGCCGAACACCACCACTAAAGCCAGCAGACCGCCAGTCACCAGGGGCTTGCCGTTACGCTGCCACCAGTCCTTGAACTCGGCCAGTTGCTCATCATCAGTACTCGACACCCCAATACTCCTTAATCGCTAAATTCGGCTGTTCGACAGCTTCAACCCTGCACGACGCAGGTGGCCAGGTGCGCAGCGAGCGCATCAAAGGCAATGTTTTGTTGTTCGCCCTGGCCACGCAGGGGTTTGAAACCTATCACTTGCTGGGCCAACTCGTCATCGCCGAGGATCAGCGCATACAGCGCGCCGCTCTTGTCAGCCTTCTTGAACTGACTCTTGAAGCTGCCCGCGCCGGCATTGACTTGCAGACGCAGGTTCGGCAGCTGGTCACGCACCTTTTCGCTCAGGGCCAAGGCAGCCAGTTCGGCGGCCTCGCCAAAAGCGCAAAGATACACGTCCACCTGGCGGGAAATCTCTTCCGGCACCTGCTCAAGGGTTTCCAGCAGCAGGATCAGCCGCTCGATGCCCATGGCGAAACCTACGCCGGTGGTCGGCTTGCCACCCATTTGCTCGACCAGGCCGTCGTAACGACCACCGGCACACACGGTGCCCTGGGCGCCGAGTTTGTCGGTGACCCATTCGAACACGGTCTTGCTGTAGTAATCGAGGCCGCGCACCAGCTTTGGATTGATGACGTAAGGAATACCGGCCGCATCCAGGCGAGTTTTGAGGCCCTCGAAGTGCGTACGGGATTCTTCGTCCAGGTAGTCGGCCATTTTCGGCGCGTTGACCAGTACGGCCTGGGTATCAGCGTTCTTGGTATCAAGTACGCGCAACGGGTTGGTCTTCAGGCGGCGCTGGCTGTCTTCGTCCAGTTTGTCCAGGTGGGCAGACAGGTACTCGACCAGGGCTTCGCGATAGCGTCCGCGGGACTCACTGGTGCCCAGGCTGTTGAGTTCGAGCTTGACCGCGTCGCGGATGCCCAACTCGCCCCACAGGCGCCAGGTCAGGACGATCAGCTCGGCATCAATGTCCGGACCGTCCAGGTTGAAGACTTCGCAACCGATCTGGTGGAACTGGCGATAACGGCCTTTCTGCGGACGCTCGTGGCGGAACATCGGGCCGATGTACCAGAGCTTCTGGGTCTGGCCGCCACCGGTGATGCCATGCTCCAGCACAGCGCGAACGCAGGCGGCGGTACCTTCCGGACGCAAGGTCAGGGAGTCGCCGTTACGGTCTTCGAAGGTGTACATCTCTTTTTCGACGATGTCGGTCACTTCACCGATGGAGCGCTTGAACAGCTCGGTGAATTCGACGATCGGCATGCGGATCTGCTTGTAACCGTAGTTATCCAGCAGGCGCGCGACCGTGCTCTCGAAATAGCGCCACAGTGGCGTCTGCTCCGGGAGGATGTCGTTCATGCCACGAATGGCTTGCAGAGACTTGCTCACATCAAATCCTTAAAATTCGTTCTTAGCCGCGCGCGATCAGCGCTGCGTCAGCCGCGACCTTTTCGGCCGCTTTCTGACGGATCAGTTTTTCGAGCTGATCCACCAGATTGTCATTCGTTAACTTCTGCGCCGGCTTGCCGTCGATGTAAATCAGGTTCGGTGTACCGCCGGTCAAGCCCACATGCGCCTCCTTGGCCTCGCCCGGTCCGTTGACCACGCAACCGATCACCGCGACATCCAGCGGCACCAGCAGGTCTTCGAGACGCAACTCCAGGTCGTTCATGGTCTTGACCACGTCGAAGTTCTGCCGCGAGCAGCTCGGGCAGGCAATGAAGTTGATGCCACGGGAACGCAAACGCAGGGATTTGAGAATGTCGTAGCCGACCTTCACTTCCTCTACGGGGTCTGCCGCCAGGGAGATGCGGATGGTATCGCCAATCCCTTCGGCGAGCAGCATACCGAGACCCACCGCAGATTTCACTGTGCCTGAGCGTAAACCGCCGGCTTCCGTGATACCCAGGTGCAGCGGCTGCACGATTTCCTTGGCCAGCAGGCGGTAGGCTTCTACGGCCATGAACACGTCGGAAGCCTTTACGCTGACCTTGAAGTCCTGGAAATTCAGGCGTTCCAGGTGCTCGACGTGGCGCAATGCCGACTCGACCAGCGCCGCAGGGGTAGGCTCGCCGTATTTCTTTTGCAGGTCTTTTTCCAGCGAACCGGCGTTAACCCCGATGCGGATGGGAATACCGCGATCACGGGCCGCATCGACCACGGCGCGAACACGATCTTCGCGACCGATGTTGCCCGGGTTGATGCGCAGGCAGTCCACACCCAGCTCGGCCACGCGCAGCGCAATCTTGTAGTCGAAGTGGATGTCGGCAACCAGCGGCACCTTGACCAATTGCTTGATACGGCCAAACGCTTCGGCAGCGTCCATGTCCGGTACGGAAACCCGCACGATGTCCACGCCGGCCGCTTCCAGACGATTGATCTGGGCGACGGTGGCGGCCACATCATTGGTGTCGCTGTTGGTCATGCTCTGCACCGCGATGGGGGCATCGCCGCCCACCGGCACCGAGCCGACCCAGATCTTGCGCGATACGCGACGTTTGATTGGAGATTCGCCGTGCATGACTATTGTCCCAACTTGAGGCGAGCTGTCTCGCCACTGGTGAACGGCGCCACGTCCACAGGCTGGCCGTTGTAGGCCACTTGCGCGCCACGGGCATAGCCCAGACGCAGCGTCAAAGGAGGCTTGCCGCCCTGCTCAAGCGTATCTCCCTTACGCTTCAGACCGCTGAACAGCACTTTGCCGTTACCGTCGGTGACTTGCGTCCAGCAGTCAGCGACGAAGGTGATCTGTACGCGTCCGTCACCAGCGATCAACGCAGGGGTGGTCGGCGGCGAAATGGCTGGCGCAGCCGGTGCTGCAGGCGCTGGAGCCGGGACAGCCGCTGCGGGAGCCTGGGCCACGGGCGCTGCTGGAGCGGGCACGGGCACGGGCACGGTCGCAGTCGCTGCAGGTGCGCTGCCGGCTTGCGGAGCCGGTTGTTCAGCGGTGGCAGGCGCCTCTGGTGCGGCTTGCCCTTCGACAACGGCCTGGTCTTCCGGCTCATCGAGCGGATGAATCTGCGTGGTGCCGTCGGCGCTCTCGACTTCGACGTGCTCCAGGGCGTTGCTGGTCAGGTCTTTATTGCGTTGGGAAGTCTGGTCCTGCCACCAGACGAAGCCACCGCCGATCACGGCAATCAACAGCAACAGGCTGACAATACGCAAGATCGTGTGGGACACCCGGGTCGGCTCTTCAATACGCCCGAGGCCATGTACATTACTGCCCTGGGAGTCAGTGCCGGTGTATTGGTCGAATTGCTGCACCAGTACGGTCTGGTCGATCCCCAGCAACTTGGCATAAGCACGGATATAGCCGCGGGCAAACGTGTGCCCAGGCAGCTTGTCGAACGCGCCAGCTTCCAGGTTGGCCAGGGAGGTAGTGGTCAAATTGAGCTTGAGAGCCACTTGCGCCAGCGACCAGCCATTGCTTTCGCGGGCCTCACGCAAGGTCTCGCCTGGGTTGACGCGATTAGCTGCTACAACTTCCGGGTGCGCGGCTTTCATCATTGCTCCGACAGGTATTGCTGATATTCCGGTGTACCGGGATAGAGTCGTTCGAGTTGCTGGCCAAAACGTGCGGCCGTGTCGCGTTCTTCATGAACGGTCGCCAGGCGCACACCGAGCAACAGACTACGTGCATTGTGCCCGCTGAGCAGGCTGAAACGCTCGTAATAGTCGCGTGCCGGCACATAATGCCTGTCTTCGTAAGACAACTCAGCCATTTCAAGCAAAGCGCGTGGCTGGCGAGCGTTCAAGTGCAGGGCTTTTTCCAATTGCTGGCGCGCAAGTTCGCGCTGGCCCAGGTGTATCGACGTCACCCCGAGGTTCTCGAAGATGCGCGAACGCTCGGGATAAAGGGTATCGGTGCTGGCCTGCCGAAAATAAGCGGCGGCCTGTTCGTAACGTTTCTGCTCGAACAGGAAACTGCCGTAGTTGTTCAACAACCGAGCATCCCCAGGACGGGAAGCCAGTGCACTGGTGAAATACCGATCAGCCAGCTCGGGCTCGGCCTGAGCCTGGAAGACCAGCGCCAGCGCGGCGTTGGCATCCGCATCGTCGGCATCCAGCTCAAGGGCCTTCTTCAGTGGCACCTTGGCCTGCTCGCTCATGCCTTGTTGCAGATAGCCCAGCCCCAGTTGCACATACGCCACTCGCGCCGCTTCACGACCCTTGTCGGTTTGCAAAGGGCTATCGTGGCCCGATGAAACACAACCGGCCGCGAGACCGGTAACAAGCAAAAGCAGCGCAAGGCGCAAGGGCATAAAGGTCCTCTCTCAGATTCGATTTACAGCAATCAGCGGCAAATCGTCGGCGGCGTTCAGCTCGCGCCCGGCGATGTAACGCTCGCTGCGGCGGGTGCGGTCCATCACCTGCCCTACCAATTGGCCACAGGCGGCGTCGATGTCTTCACCACGTGTGGTGCGCACGGTGACGTTGTAGCCGGCCTGGTGCAGTTGATCCTGGAAACGGCGAATGGCGTTGTTGCTCGGCCGCTCGTAGCCAGAATGCGGAAACGGGTTGAACGGAATCAGGTTGATCTTGCACGGGGTGTTCTTGAGCAACTCGATCATCTCGACCGCGTGCTCGACCTTGTCGTTGACGTCCTTGAGCATGGTGTACTCAATGGTCAGGACACGCTTCTCGCCCAAGGTCGCCATATAACGCTGGCAGGACTCGAGCAGCATCTTAAGCGGATACTTCTTGTTGATCGGCACCAATTGGTTACGCAATGCGTCATTCGGTGCGTGCAGCGACAAGGCCAGGGAGACGTCGATGTGCTTGGCCAGCTCATCGATCATCGGTACCACGCCGGAGGTCGACAGGGTGACACGGCGCTTGGAAATGCCGTAGCCCAGGTCGTCCATCATCAGGTGCATGGCCGCAATGACGTTGTCGAAGTTCAGCAGCGGCTCACCCATGCCCATCATCACCACGTTGGTGATGGCACGGTCGACGGTTGCCGGGACGCTGCCAAAGGATTTGTTGGCAATCCACACCTGGCCGATCACTTCGGCGGCGGTGAGGTTGCTATTGAAGCCTTGCTTGCCGGTGGAGCAGAAACTGCAGTCCAGGGCACAGCCTGCCTGGGACGAAACGCACAAGGTGCCGCGCTTGCCCTGGGGAATGTAGACGGTCTCGACGCAGCTGCCGGACGCCACGCGCACCACCCATTTGCGGGTGCCGTCGGTGGAGATGTCCTCGCTGACCACTTCGGGACCACGAACCTCGGCAATGGCCTTGAGCTTGTCGCGCAGGGCCTTGCTGACGTTCGTCATGGCGTCGAAATCGTCGACGCCAAAGTGGTGAATCCATTTCATTACCTGACCGGCACGGAAACGCTTCTCCCCGATTGAGTCGAAGAATTTCTCCATTTCCGGCTGAGTCAGCCCCAGCAGGTTGGTTTTTACAGTCGATGTCGTCATGGATTCACCCTCACTCTTTAAGCCGATGCTTAGCGAGCGGTTACTTCAGTAGCAGCGAAAAAGTACGAGATTTCGCGGGCAGCAGCGGCTTCGGAGTCCGAACCGTGTACAGCGTTGGCGTCGATGGACTCGGCGAAGTCAGCACGGATGGTGCCGGCAGCCGCTTCTTTAGGGTTGGTAGCACCCATCAGTTCGCGGTTCAGCGCGATAGCGTTCTCGCCTTCCAGCACCTGAACAACAACAGGACCGGAGATCATGAAGGCAACCAGGTCGCCGAAGAAACCACGAGCGCTGTGCTCAGCGTAGAAGCCTTCAGCTTCGGCTTTGGACAGTTGCTTGAGTTTCGAAGCTACAACCTTCAGGCCGGCTTTTTCGAAACGAGTGGTGATCTCGCCGATGACGTTTTTTGCAACAGCGTCAGGCTTGATGATGGAGAAAGTACGTTGAACAGCCATGGTGTAACTCCAGAAACGGTAATTTACGAAAAATTAAACCCGCGAATTATACGCGGGTTATCAGGTATTGCCTAACTGCGTAAAGGCGGCTCAGTCTGCTTCTTCGATCCACAGGCCCTGAATCGCCTCCAGAACCTTCTCGCCACCCCGGTCAGGAATGTCGTCGAAGTCCGGCAGCTCCATGACGAGGTTGCGCAGCTTGACGAAGTTCACCGTAAGAGGATTGACCTCAGGATGAGCCTCTGCAAGTTGTATAGCGATTTCTTGTACATCAACCCATTTCAGGCTCATGACAGTTCCTTGAATCAATGCGGCGCTTCGGCTGCATGGTTGAGCGAATATTTCGGAATTTCGACGGTGATGTCTTCCGTCCCGACCTTTGCCTGACAGCTTAGACGCGAAGTCGCTTCCAGGCCCCAGGCGCGGTCGAGGAAGTCTTCTTCCAGCTCATCCGCCTCTTCCAGGCTGTTGAAGCCTTCGCGGATGATGCAGTGGCATGTGGTGCAGGCGCACACACCGCCGCAGGCGCTTTCGATTTCGATGTGGTTGTCGTGGGCCACTTCCAGGATGGACTTGCCGGTCTCAGCCTCCACGACCATACCGTCCGGGCAATGCTCGGCGTGTGGCAGAAAAATGATCTGCGGCATCAGTTAATCCTCAAGTTCATTCAGGTTGCGTCCCGCCAGGGCGGCTTTTACCGACTGGTCCATACGACGGGCAGCAAAGGCATCGGTCACTTGCGACAGACGCTTGGTCTGCTGCTCGATGGCGTAGCCATCGGTGCCTTTCATCAATTCGGCCAGTTCCTGCATCTGCAGGTCGATGACCATGCGTTCCTCGGCATCCAGCAGACGCTCGCCGTCAGCCTCAAGGGCGCCCTGCACCGCTTCGAGCAGGCGCTGGGCATCCACTTGCTGCTCGCGCAGCACGCGGGCGACCTTGTCGTCGCCGGCGTATTGGAACGAGTCCTTGAGCATCTTGGCGATTTCGCCGTCGGTGAGGCCGTAGGACGGCTTGACCTGGATGCTGGCTTCGACGCCGGAGGCCAGTTCGCGTGCGGCGACGCTGAGCAGGCCGTCGGCGTCGACCTGGAAGGTCACGCGGATCTTCGCCGCACCGGCCACCATCGCCGGAATACCGCGCAGTTCAAAGCGCGCCAGGGAGCGGCAGTCGCTGATCAGCTCGCGCTCGCCTTGCAGCACATGAATCATCATGGCCGTCTGGCCATCTTTGTAGGTGGTGAAGTCCTGGGCTCGGGCAACGGGAATGGTGGTGTTGCGCGGAATCACCTTCTCCATCAGGCCGCCCATGGTTTCCAGGCCCAGGGACAACGGAATCACATCGAGCAGCAGCAGTTCGCCACCATCGCGCTTGTTGCCGGCCAGGGTATCGGCCTGGATTGCAGCACCGATGGCGACGACCTGGTCCGGGTCGATTTCAGTCAACGGCTGGCGGCCAAAGGCTTCGGCGACGGCGTCACGCACGCGCGGAACGCGGGTGGAACCGCCGACCATGACCACGGCGCCGACGTCTTCCAGCTCGATACCGGAATCACGCACGGCGCGGCGGCAGGCCTTGAGGCTGCGGGCGACCATGGGTTCGATCAACGCGTCAAAGGCTTCGCGCGTCAGTTGGGCCGACCAGCTACCGTAGGAAACTTCTACACTGGCGACGTCCGTCAGCGCTTCCTTGGCGGCGCAGGCGGTTTGCAGCAGGTTGCGCTGCGCGCCCGGGTCCAGGTCGGCGGACAAGCCGGCGCTGCTGATGATCCAGCTCGCAATGGCATGGTCAAAGTCATCACCGCCCAGGGCGCTGTCGCCACCGGTGGCCAGCACTTCGAAGACGCCGCCGGTCAGGCGCAGGATCGAAATGTCAAAGGTGCCGCCGCCCAGGTCATAAATGGCAACCAGGCCTTCGGCATGCTGGTCCAGACCGTAAGCCACCGCAGCCGCGGTAGGTTCGTTGAGCAGGCGCAGCACGTTCAGGCCGGCGAGTTTCGCCGCGTCCTTGGTGGCTTGGCGCTGCGCGTCATCGAAATACGCCGGAACGGTGATCACCGCCCCCACCAGTTCGCCGCCCAAGGTGGTTTCCGCACGCTGGCGCAGCACCTTGAGGATATCGGCCGACACTTCCACCGGGCTTTTCGCGCCTTGGACGGTGTCGATGAACGGCATATGGGATTCGCCACCGACAAAGCGGTACGGCAGCTGGTCGCCCAATTGCTTGACGTCGGACAGACCACGACCCATCAAGCGCTTGACCGACAGCACGGTGTTGAGCGGATCGGTAGACGCCGCCAGCTTGGCCGACTCGCCGACTTCGGTGCGGTCAGCGTGATAGCGCACGGCGGACGGCAGGATCACCTGGCCGTTGGCGTCGGGCAGCGGCTCGGACAGGCCGCTGCGCACGGCGGCAACCAGTGAATTGGTGGTGCCCAGGTCAATCCCGACCGCCAGGCGACGCTGGTGCGGTTGAGGGCTTTGGCCGGGTTCGGCGATTTGCAGTAGAGCCATGGTAATCAGGTCTTATCTATCTATCAGGCGTGCATCACGGGCAGCACACTGGGTTAATCGTCGAGGCGCTCTTCTAGCTGGCGCACTTCGTAGGTGAGCTTGTCGAGGAACTGCATGCGCCGCATCAGGCGTTCGGCCTGCTCGCGTTGCGCTGCATCATCCCAACAGGCTGCGAAGCTTTCGTTGAGTTCTTCCTGGGCCGCTTTCAGACGACGCTTGAAGACTGCAACGCCAGCCACATCGGCCTGGTCCTGCAAGTCTTCGAGTTCTTCGCGCCACTGCATCTGCTGCATCAGGAAGTCCGGGTCATGCACGGTGACTTCCATCGGCAACTCACCGCCCTTCATCGCCAGCAAATAACGTGCGCGTTTCGGGGGGCTTTTGAGCGTCTGATAGGCTTCGTTGAGGCTGGCCGATTGCTCCAGCGCCAAGCGTTGCTCACGCTCGGAAGCGTCAGCGAAGCGGTCCGGATGCACGCCACGCGCCAATTCTCGATAGCGCGTGGCAAGCTGCTCGAGGTCCAGGCGAAAGCTCGGCTGCAGCTCGAATAAAGCGAAATGACAAGGAGTACCCACGAGAAGCCTCAGATGTTGAAGCTTTCGCCGCAGCCACATTCACCGCGGACGTTGGGGTTGTTGAACTTGAAGCCTTCGTTCAACCCTTCCTTGACGAAATCGAGCTCGGTGCCGTCCAAGTAGGTCAGGCTTTTCGGGTCGATGATCACCTTTTCGCCGTGACTTTCGAACACCTGGTCTTCCGCAACCACCTCGTCGACAAACTCCAGCACGTAGGCAAGGCCGGAACAGCCCGTGGTGCGAACACCCAGACGAATCCCCTCACCTTTACCGCGCCCATTCAGGGAGCGGCGAATGTGCTGCGCTGCCGCTTCTGTCATGCTGATAGCCATCGTTGACTCCTTACTCGTCGCCAAATACTTAGATCAAGCCTTTCTTCTGCTTGTAGTCGCGAACGGCCGCCTTGATGGCGTCTTCCGCGAGCACCGAGCAGTGGATTTTCACTGGCGGCAAGGCCAGTTCTTCGGCCAGCTGGGTGTTGCTGATGGTGACAGCCTCATCCAGGGTCTTGCCTTTCATCCATTCGGTCGCCAGGGAGCTGGAGGCGATGGCCGAACCGCAGCCGTAGGTCTTGAACTTGGCGTCTTCGATAACGCCAGCGTCGTTGACCTTGATCTGCAGGCGCATCACATCGCCGCACGCCGGAGCGCCGACCATGCCGGTGCCGACATCAGGATCTTCCGCGTTCATCTTGCCGACGTTGCGCGGGTTTTCGTAGTGGTCGATGACCTTTTCGCTGTAAGCCATGGTATTGAATCCTCACTCATCAGGGCCGCTCTGGAACCCTGTAGAAACGCCTGCGTTTTCCGCCACGTTGCTACAGAGCTGGGGTGGCGGCTTCTATAGTTAGTGTGCCGCCCACTCGATCTTGGAAATGTCGACGCCGTCTTTGTACATGTCCCACAGGGGCGACAGGACGCGCAGCTTGTTGACGGCTTCGCAGACTTTCTGCGCGGCGTAGTCGACTTGTTCTTCGGTGGTGAAGCGGCCGAACGTAAAGCGGATCGAGCTGTGCGCCAGTTCGTCGTTGCGGCCCAGGGCGCGCAATACGTACGAAGGCTCAAGGGAGGCCGAGGTGCAGGCCGAACCGGACGAAACCGCCAGGTCCTTGAGCGCCATGATCAGCGACTCGCCTTCGACGTAGTTGAAGCTCAAATTCAGGTTGTGCGGTACGCGGGCGGTCATGCTGCCGTTGATGTACAGCTCTTCAAGGTTTTCGACCTGCTTGTAGAAGCGGTCGCTCAAGGCCTTGATGCGCACGTTTTCGGCAGCCATGTCTTCCTTGGCTACACGGAAGGCTTCACCCATGCCGACGATCTGGTGGGTCGCCAGGGTGCCCGAACGCATGCCGCGCTCGTGACCGCCGCCGTGCATGGTGGCTTCGATACGTACGCGCGGCTTGCGGCTTACGTAGAGGGCGCCGATGCCTTTAGGGCCGTAGGTCTTGTGGGCAGAGAACGACATCAGGTCGACTTTCAGCTTGGACAGATCGATATCGACCTTGCCGGTGGACTGAGCGGCGTCGACGTGCAGCAGAATGCCCTTGGAGCGGGTCAATTCGCCAATCGCTTCGATGTCGTTGATGGTGCCGATTTCGTTGTTCACGTGGATCACGGAAACCAGGATGGTGTCTTCACGCAGCGCGGCTTCGATCATGGCCGGGGTGACGATACCGTCGGTGGTTGGCTCGAGGTAAGTGACCTCGAAACCTTCACGCTCCAGTTGGCGCATGGTGTCGAGGACAGCCTTGTGCTCAATCTTGGTGGTGATCAGGTGTTTGCCCTTGGTCGCATAGAAGTGCGCCGCGCCCTTGATCGCCAGGTTGTCGGACTCGGTGGCACCGGAGGTCCAGACGATTTCCCGCGGGTCGGCGCCCACCAGGTCGGCGACCTGGCGACGTGCGTTCTCGACCGCTTCCTCGGCTTTCCAGCCGAATACGTGGGAGCGGGAGGCCGGGTTGCCGAAGTTTCCGTCAACCAGCAGGCATTCGCTCATTTTTTGCGCGACACGCGGATCAACCGGGGTGGTCGCAGAGTAATCAAGGTAAATCGGCAATTTCATGGACTTTCTCCTAAATCAGGCTGGCTGGCGCGCCGTTAGCTCTGCGGCTGTCACTCGACGGCGGACGCTTCGATCTTGTCCAGACGCGGCGCCTTGGTGTTGCAACGGCGCTGGTCCTGACGCTGGGCTACTTCTTGCACCTCACGGCGAGTCACAAGATCAGCCAAGCTGATACCACTCAAAAACTCATGGATCTGCAGGCTCAAGTCACACCACAAGTGGTGCGTGAGGCAGGTGTCGCCGGCGTGGCAGTCACCCAGGCCCTGGCACTTGGTGGCATCGACGGATTCGTTGACCGCGTCGATCACCTGGGCTACCTGGATGCCCTGCATGTCGCGGGACAGTTGATAGCCGCCACCTGGGCCTCTCACGCTGGAAACCAGATTGCTGCGGCGCAATTTGGCGAACAGCTGCTCGAGGTACGACAAGGAAATGCCTTGGCGCTCGGAGATATCGGCCAGGGACACCGGCCCAGTTTGCGCGTGCAAGGCCAGGTCGAGCATGGCAGTCACCGCGTATCGGCCTTTTGTAGTCAGTCTCATGGACAAGTACCAAGGTGTTTCAGAATGGGAGCAAGTATGCGATTCCCGAGTATTTAAGTCAACTATAAGACCTAGTACTTTAGTCAGGATTACCCGTAAAAAGGGCGCGCGAATCATAGCAGGGTGGGGTGGGGACGAACAGCGGCATCAGGGCGAACGGGAATTGCGGGCCAATGGAGATCAAAATGTGGGAGGGGGCTTGCCCCCGATGGCGGTGGGTCAGTTGCCAAATAGGCTGGCTGATCCACCGCTATCGGGGGCAAGCCCCCTCCCACAGGGGATCTCTGGCGAACCCGAGACTTCAGCTTGCCTTGGTGGCGGTTTCGTCCTTGATCTCGGCGAAATCTTCCTCGCGCAATTCAGGCAGATCCTTCGCACAGTAAGGGCTGCCCAAGTCCTTCAGGGCGCCACACATGCCCTCCAGCTTGCCATCCACCGCCTGCAGGTGATCGAGCAATTGCCCAATGGCACGGGCCACCGGGTCGGGCATGTCTTCGCTGACGCCATAGGCATCGAAACCGATCTTCTCGGCCATCGCCTTGCGCTTGGCTTCCTGCTCGTCGCCGACTTCCGGCTTGACAATGATCCGGCCGGGAATCCCCACTACCGTCGCGCCCGGCGGCACAGCCTTGGTCACCACGGCGTTGGAGCCCACCTTGGCACCGGCGCCGACCGTGAACGGCCCAAGCACCTTGGCGCCCGCCCCCACCACCACGCCATCGCCCAGGGTTGGGTGACGCTTGCCTTTGTTCCAGCTGGTGCCACCCAGGGTCACACCCTGGTACAAGGTCACGTCATCGCCGATCTCGGCGGTCTCGCCGATCACAATGCCCATGCCATGGTCGATGAAGAAACGACGCCCCACCTTGGCACCCGGGTGAATCTCGATACCGGTCAACCAGCGACCGAAGTTCGACACCACGCGCGCCAACCACTTCCAGCCCATGCCCCACAACGCGCCGGACAGCCGGTGAATCCAGATCGCATGCATGCCCGGGTAGCAGGTCAGCACTTCAAAGGCGTTGCGCGCCGCCGGATCCCGGTGGAAAACACTTTGGATATCTTCTCGCAAACGCTCGAACATTTTTAATCCTTCCGCTTAAGCAGCTCGCCACGGGCCGCTTTCTGGGTTTCCGTGAGGATGCCACGCAATATATTCATTTCTGCCCGGCTGACCGAGCTGCGTCCGTAAAGGCGGCGCAGGCGCGCCATCAAGTGCCGTGGCTTTTCAGGATCGAGGAATTCAATGGCCACCAGGGTTTGTTCCAGGTGCTCATAGAACCGCTCCAGCTCGTCCATCGTGGCCAGCTCGCCACTTTTGGTCGACGCAACTTCATCCTTCTCCATCTTGCTCGGCTGGCCTTCAGCGGCCAGCCAGGCCATGCGCACTTCGTAGGTCAGCACCTGCACCGCTGCCCCGAGGTTCAGCGAACTGAATTCAGGGTCCGATGGAATGTGCACATGGTAATGACATCGCTGCAGCTCTTCATTGGTCAGGCCGGAGTCTTCACGACCGAACACCAGGGCGATTTCAGCACCGCCGGCGGCCTCTTCCACCACCTTGGTGCCGCACTCACGCGGGTCCAGCAATGGCCAGGGAATGCGGCGGTCGCGGGCGCTGGTGCCCAGCACCAGGTTGCAGCCGACCAAGGCGTCTTCCAGGGTGGCGACGACCTGGGCTTTTTCCAGGAGGTCATTGGCGCCGGACGCGCGGGCGTCGGCCTCATGGTGCGGGAACAGGCGCGGCTCGACCAGCACCAGGCGCGTCAGCCCC
Organism: Pseudomonas orientalis; assembly: GCF_001439815.1. Taxonomy (GTDB): domain Bacteria; phylum Pseudomonadota; class Gammaproteobacteria; order Pseudomonadales; family Pseudomonadaceae; genus Aquipseudomonas; species Aquipseudomonas orientalis. The sequence goes on from NZ_JYLM01000005.1 coordinate 337,373, forward strand.
ATGTTTTTCATGGCACGCGCCACCCCGCCGATGTTGCCGGGGTGGCTGGTATTGACCAGGACGACACGAATGTTTTGCAGCAAGGGAGGCGCTCTCGGACACGGGAAAGGGGAGCAAATCTTACAGAACAGCCCAAGGTTATGCCATGAAAGCTAACGTCGTCCTTCACCTGAAGAAAGTTTCTGCTAAACTGCTCGGCTTTCTTTAACAACCTTAGGTGACCTATCCATGCAGCCCATGCTGAATATCGCGCTGCGCGCCGCCCGCAGCGCCAGTGAATTGATCTTCCGCTCCATCGAGCGCCTGGATACCATCAAGGTCGACGAAAAAGACGCCAAGGATTATGTATCCGAGGTGGATCGCGCCGCCGAACAGAAAATCATCGACGCTCTGCGCAAGGCCTACCCTACCCACGGCATCCTCGGCGAAGAAACCGGCCTGCACAAAGGCAGCGGCGAAGGCGAAGACTACCTGTGGATCATTGACCCACTGGACGGCACCACCAACTTCCTGCGCGGCATCCCGCACTTTGCCGTGAGCATCGCGTGCAAATACCGTGGTCGCCTGGAACACGCCGTCGTGCTCGACCCGGTCCGCCAGGAAGAATTCACCGCCAGCCGTGGCCGTGGCGCCCAGCTCAATGGCCGTCGCCTGCGCGTGAGCGGCCGCACCAGCCTGGACGGCGCCCTGCTGGGCACCGGCTTCCCGTTCCGCGACGACCAGATGGACAACCTGGAAAATTACCTGGGCATGTTCCGCGCCCTGGTTGGCCAGACCGCCGGCATCCGTCGCGCCGGCGCTGCGAGCCTGGACCTGGCTTATGTCGCCGCCGGCCGTTTTGATGCATTCTGGGAGTCGGGCCTGTCCGAGTGGGACATGGCTGCAGGCGCCCTGCTGATTCAAGAAGCGGGCGGCCTGGTGAGCGACTTCACCGGCGGTCACGACTTCCTGGAAAAAGGCCACGTGGTTGCCGGCAACACCAAATGCTTCAAGGCAGTATTGACGGCGATCCAGCCGCACTTGCCGGCTTCGCTGAAGCGCTAAGCGAGCAGGCACAAAAAAGCACCCCTGAGGGGGTGCTTTTTTTATGCCTGGGCATTTTGAGCCAACCCATGCATCAGCAGCAATACATATCAAATGTGGGAGGGGGCTTGCCCCCGATTGCAGTGGGTCAGCACCTTATCAGCTGACTGACCCACCGCTATCGGGGGCAAGCCCCCTCCCACATTTTGGATTGCACAGTTTTTTGAATCTGTGCATGGCCCTTGATTACTGCTGGTTCTGACCCAGGATCAGGCGCCCTTCCTTATCCACCGGAATCTGGCCGCCTGGATCACGCTCCATACGCACAGTGCCTTCCTTGCCATCCAGGTTGTAACGTACGTCGTAGCCCACCACCTTGTCGCTGATGTCATTCACGGTGTTACAGCGAGTCTGGGTAGTGGTGTAGGTATCACGGTTCTGCATACCTTCCTGAACCTTGTTACCCGCATAACCGCCACCCACCGCACCGGCTACCGTGGCCAGCTTCTTGCCGTTACCGCCACCGATCTGGTTGCCGAGCAGGCCGCCGGCCAGGGCGCCTACGACGGTACCGGCGATTTGATGCTGATCCTGCACCGGACGCTGCCGGGTCACGGTGACATCCTTGCAGACCTCACGCGGGGTCTTGATCTGGGTTTTTACCGGCTGCACCGCCAGCACTTGCGCATACTCAGGGCCGCTTTTTACCAGGCTGTAGGTGGCAACAGCGCCCCCGGCAGTCACACCGACAGCACCCAATACCGCACCAACCAGCAACGACTTGTTCACGTTGAACCTCCTGACCATCACAAGCGGACCGAAAGATCCGCGCTATACCCAGCCTTGGAGCCAAAAAAAAGGCACGAGTTCAATCTCGTGCCTTTCTTGTACCGCCGATCAACAAACGCCCATCAAGGACGGTCGTCGACCTCCTTGCCAGTGCTGGCCGGAGGGATCAGGTCTTCGCTGTTGAGGTTCAGCCAGATCAGCACCACGTTGGCGATGTAGATCGACGAGTAGGTACCCGCCAGTACGCCGATGAACAGCGCCAGGGAGAAGCCCCACAAGTTGTCGCCCCCGAAGATCATCAGTGCCGAGATCGCCAGCAAGGTGGAGATCGACGTCGCCATGGTCCGCAGCAAGGTCTGGGTAGTGGAGATGTTGATGTTCTCGATCAACGTCGCCTTGCGCAGTACGCGGAAGTTCTCGCGAACCCGGTCGAATACCACGATGGTGTCGTTGAGGGAGTAACCAATGATCGCCAGCACGGCCGCCAATACGGTCAGGTCGAAGGTGATCTGGAAGTACGCCAGGATACCCACGGTCACGATCACGTCGTGGATCAGCGACACAATGGCGCCGACCCCGAACTTCCACTGAAAGCGGAACGCCAGGTAGATCATGATGCCGACCAGCGCCATCAGCATGCCGAGGCCGCCCTGGTCGCGCAGCTCTTCACCGACTTGCGGGCCGACGAACTCGACACGCTTAACCGACGCCGGGTTGTCGCCGCCGACCTTCTGCAAGGCCTCGGCCACCTGGTGACCCAGTTGCGGGTCTTCGCCAGGCATGCGCACCAGCAGGTCGGTGGTCGCGCCGAAGTTCTGCACCACGGCTTCGTGGTAGCCGGCCTTGACCAGCTCGTTGCGCACCAGGGTAACGTCGGCCGGCTTCTCGTAGGTCAGCTCGATGAGCGTACCGCCGGTGAAGTCCAGACCGTAGTTCAGGCCCTTATGGAACCAGCTGAACAACGCCAGAACGGTAAGGAGCACAGTGGCGCCGAACGCAATGTTGCGAACGCCCATGAAGTTGATTGTACGTAACATGGCAGCCCCTTAAATCCACAACTTCTTGAAGTCACGTCCGCCAAAGATCAGGTTGACCATTGCGCGGGTCACCAGAATGGCCGTGAACATCGAGGTAAAGATACCGAGGGACATGGTTACCGCAAAACCTTTGACGGGGCCGGTGCCCATAGCAAAGAGAATCCCGCCGACCAGCAAGGTGGTCAGGTTGGAGTCGAGAATCGCGGTAAATGCCCGGCCGAAGCCTTCGTTGATTGCACGCTGTACGGTCATGCCCGCGGCGATCTCTTCACGGATCCGCGAGAAGATCAGCACGTTGGCGTCCACCGCCATACCCATGGTAAGGACGATACCGGCGATACCCGGCAGGGTCAGGGTTGCGCCCAGCAATGACATCAATGCCAGCAGCATCACCATGTTGCCCGCCAGGGCCACAGTGGCGATGACGCCGAAGAAGCGGTAGATGGCGATGATGAACAGCGACACGAACAACATGCCCCACAGCGCCGCATCGACACCCTTGGTGATGTTGTCGGCACCCAGGCTCGGGCCGATGGTACGTTCTTCAGCGAAGTACATCGGCGCCGCCAAACCACCGGCACGCAACAGCAGGGCCAGTTCGGAAGATTCACCCTGACCGTTCAGGCCCGTGATGCGAAATTGCGCACCCAGCGGAGACTGGATGGTCGCCAGGCTGATGATCTTCTTCTCTTCCTTGAAGGTCTGTACCGGTACGTCTTTCTCGACGCCGTTGACCATCTGCTTGGTGTAGGTGGTCACCGGGCGCTGTTCGATGAAGATCACCGCCATGCTGCGGCCCACGTTGCTGCGCGTGGCGCGGCTCATCAGCTCGCCGCCATGGCCATCCAGACGAATGTTCACTTCAGGCGTACCGTGCTCGCCGAAACCGGCCTTGGCGTCGGTCACCTGGTCACCGGTGATGATCAAGCCACGCTCGATCAAGGCAGGAGGACGGTTGCCCTCACGGAACTCGAACTCTTCGGACGTCGCGCGGGTAGCACCCGGCTCAGCCGCGAGGCGGAATTCCAGGTTGGCGGTCTTACCCAGGATACGCTTGGCTTCAGCGGTGTCCTGCACGCCCGGCAGTTCAACCACGATGCGGTTGGCGCCCTGACGCTGCACGATCGGCTCGGCCACACCCAGCTCGTTGACGCGGTTACGCACCGTGGTCAAGTTCTGCTTGATGGAATATTCACGGATTTCCGCGATCTTGGCCGGGCTCATCGCCAGACGCAGTACAGCCTGACCGTTGAGGTCGGCCGGTACGATGTCGAAATCGTTGAAGTTCTTGCGGATCAGCGCACGGGCCTGTTCGCGGGACGCTTCATCAGAGAAGCCCAGCTGGATGGCACCGTTGAGCTGCGGCAGGCTGCGATAACGCAGTTTCTCTTTGCGCAGCAGGCTCTTCACATCGCCTTCATAGACTTTCAGGCGTGCGTCGAGGGCCTTGTCCATGTCGACTTCCAGAAGGAAGTGCACACCACCGGACAAGTCCAGACCCAGCTTCATCGGGTGCGCGCCAATGCTGCGCAGCCATTGTGGCGTGGTCTGTGCCAGGTTGAGCGCGACAACGTAGTCGTCACCCATAGCCTTACGTACAACATCCTTGGCCGGCAATTGGTCTTCTTGCTTGGTCAGGCGCAACAAGCCGCCTTTGGAACCAGCTGCCAAGGTTGCCGCTTTAACCTGGATGCCCGCGTCGGTGAGCGCTTTGCTCGCACGGTCCAGATCAGCCTGATTGACCTGCAGCGAAGTGCTGGCACCAGAAATCTGGATCGCCGGGTCATCAGGATAGAGATTGGGAGCGGAATAAATAAAACCGATCGCCAGCACCGCCAGGATCAGTACGTATTTCCACAGAGGGTATTTGTTCAGCATCACGCCGCCCGCTTATAACGCGGGGCGCCTTGCGCGCCCCGTCGATTGGTAAAGGTTGTTACTTTAGATCGCTTTGAGCGTGCCTTTTGGCAGCGTGGCGGCGATGGCGCCCTTCTGGAACTTCATTTCTACGGTGTCGGAGACTTCCAGAACCACGAAAGCATCGGAAACCTTGGTGATCTTGCCGGCGATGCCGCCAGTGGTCACAACTTCGTCACCTTTTTGCAGGCTGCCCAGCAGGTTCTTCTGCTCTTTGGCGCGCTTGGCCTGTGGACGCCAGATCATCAGATAGAAGATGACCAGGAAGCCGACCAGGAAAATCCACTCGAAACCACCGCCCATCGGGCCGGCAGCAGCAGGCGCAGCGGCGTCAGCCATGGCGTTAGAGATAAAAAAGCTCATTTAGCACTCCAGTTGCAAATAGTGAATCTTAGGGTCGGGAAACTCAGTCCAAGGGCGGCACAGGGAGCCCGCGCTTGGCATAGAAGGCATCGACGAAGGCGGCCAATGTACCCTGTTGAATAGCCTCGCGCAAACCAGCCATCAGGACTTGGTAATGGCGCAAATTGTGGATGGTATTCAACATGCTACCCAGCATTTCCCCACACTTGTCCAGATGGTGCAGATAAGCACGGGAGAAGTTCTGGCAGGTATAGCAATCGCAGGTCGGATCGAGCGGCGAATCATCATGGCGATGGAACGCGTTACGGATCTTCAGCACGCCTGTATCGATGAACAGATGCCCATTGCGGGCATTACGGGTTGGCATCACGCAATCGAACATGTCCACACCGCGGCGCACACCCTCTACGAGATCTTCCGGTTTGCCAACGCCCATAAGGTAACGAGGTTTGTCTGCGGGCATCAGGCCCGGCAGGTAGTCGAGCACCTTGATCATCTCGTGCTTGGGCTCGCCCACCGACAGACCGCCGATGGCCAGGCCGTCAAAGCCGATCTTGTCGAGGCCTTCCAGCGAGCGCTTGCGCAGGCTTTCGTGCATGCCGCCCTGAACGATGCCGAACAGCGCCGCCGTGTTGTCGCCGTGGGCGTTCTTCGAACGCTGGGCCCAGCGCAACGACAGCTCCATGGAGACGCGCGCGACGTCTTCGTCAGCCGGGTACGGCGTGCACTCGTCAAAAATCATCACGATGTCGGAGCCCAGGTCGCGCTGTACCTGCATCGATTCTTCCGGGCCCATGAACACCTTGGAACCGTCCACCGGCGAGGCGAAGGTCACGCCCTCCTCCTTGATCTTGCGCATGGCGCCCAGGCTGAACACCTGGAAACCACCGGAGTCGGTGAGGATCGGGCCCTGCCACTTCATGAAGTCATGCAGGTCGCCATGCTTCTTGATCACTTCCGTGCCCGGGCGCAGCCACAGGTGGAAGGTATTGCCGAGGATGATCTCGGCGCCGGTGGCGACGATGTCACGCGGCAGCATGCCCTTGACGGTGCCGTAGGTACCGACCGGCATGAACGCCGGGGTCTCCACGGTGCCGCGCGGGAAGGTCACGCGACCACGACGGGCCTTGCCGTCGGTGGCCAATAATTCAAACGACATACGACTCATAGTTGTTCCTCTGGGCCGCGCGGCGCCGGGTTGCGGGTGATAAACATCGCATCACCGTAGCTGAAAAAGCGGTACTCGTTGGCGATGGCCGCTTGATAAGCCGCCATGGTTTCCGGGTAACCGGCAAAGGCCGACACCAGCATCAACAGCGTGGATTCCGGCAAATGGAAATTGGTGACCAGGCAATCGACCACATGAAACGGCCGGCCTGGAAAAATAAAGATATCGGTGTCGCCACTGAACGGCTTGAGCACGCCATCACGCGCCGCACTCTCAAGCGAGCGCACGCTGGTGGTGCCCACCGCCACCACCCGCCCGCCGCGCGCCTTGCACGCATTGACCGCGTCCACCACGTCCTGGCTGACTTCCAGCCACTCGCTGTGCATATGGTGGTCTTCGATGTTCTCCACACGCACCGGCTGAAACGTCCCGGCCCCCACGTGCAGGGTCACATAGGCGCTTTCGACGCCCTTGGCGGCAATCGCATCCAGCAGCGGCTGATCGAAATGCAACCCGGCCGTCGGCGCGGCCACGGCACCGAGGCGCTGGGAGTACACGGTTTGATAGCGCTCGCGGTCCGCGTCTTCGTCGGGGCGGTCTATATAAGGAGGCAACGGCATATGGCCGACACGCTCCAACAGCGGCAACACCTCTTCGGCAAACCTGAGCTCGAACAACGCATCATGGCGCGCGACCATCTGGGCCTCGCCACCGCCATCAATGAGGATGCTCGACCCCGGTTTCGGCGACTTGCTGGAGCGCACATGGGCCAGCACACGATGGCTGTCCAGCACCCTTTCCACCAGAATTTCCAGCTTGCCGCCGGAGGCTTTCTGGCCAAACAGCCGCGCCGGAATCACCCGGGTATTGTTGAACACCATCAAATCGCCCGGGCGCAAATGCTCAAGCAAATCAGTGAATTGACGGTGTGCGAGGGCACCGCTCGGCCCGTCCAGGGTCAGCAGTCGACTGGCGCGACGCTCGGCCAACGGGTGGCGAGCGATCAGCGAATCAGGGAGCTCAAAAGTAAAGTCAGCAACGCGCATGATGGGGTTCGTCTAGCAGGGCCGGGAAGTCTAGCGGAAATAGTTAAAATTGACCATGAAACGTGATTGACCAACGGTAATCTCATCTCTATACTTCGCCGCCATTGAGCCCTGATGGCGGAATTGGTAGACGCGGCGGATTCAAAATCCGTTTTCGAAAGAAGTGGGAGTTCGATTCTCCCTCGGGGCACCATCTTAAAAAAAGACCTTGAAATTCAAGGTCTTTTTTTTCGTCTGTAGAAAAGTGGCAGTCAGCTGACTCACCTTCACCGCACACCATCAACCTGAAACACGCTCCAAATGTGGGAGCTGGCTTGCCTGCGATTGCGCCAGCCCCAACACCCTCAAACCACCTGCCTACACCCCAACCGAATCCCCCTCCTCCGTCACCCCATTCGGCAACATCCCATTCGCCAAATCATCCACCACCGCCTTCGCCATCTCCCCCAAATAATGTGCTGCCCAGGCATAGCGATCCGCGCTGTTATCCATTGCTGCATCCAATGCCAGCATTTTTGAACAGTGGAGAAGCTCGGAGGCATGTTCCAGAGCATCGCGGATAGGGACGCCGGAATTGACGCGGAATAGGCGGTGGAGGTTGGGCTGTTTGCCGCAGGTGGAAAAGGTGATGACGCCGAGGGTTTTGTTGAGGGGTGGGTTGATCATTGGGCACCTCCCTGGTTGGTGGAGGTATGGGTTGCGGGATTGCGAGGGTATGACTGATCAGAAACGCTCATGGACTTAGCTCCTAATGTCGAGAAGCTGCCACATTCGTTATCAGGCGAAAGGGTGGCAGCTGTGCGCAGGCTGATAAACCGGGACAATAGGAACCCGGCAGGCCCGAAGGCCTCCCGCGCACAGCCGCCATAACATGGTTGTGCGGACGCAAAAAAAGCGTCGGCATGGTGCTGGAGACGCATGAGCGCCTATTGTTCCACGGGTTATCAGGCCCGGTCACTGAATTTGCAGCGACGGTGGGAAGGTAGCTCAGAAGCGTGCGGGGCAGAAAGTCAGTATCTGTCGCGAAAAATTTCCGTGTAATACGATTAGTTCGATCAACTAGGAAAAAACCCGTCGTTTCTCACTGCCCATTAAATAATGTCAAAACTTGGACGAGGAGAATCTAGTTGTAAATAAACAAATCGTGGTTTTTTTCTAAGAGCATTTACACTATATACCTTTACAAGCCTGAATTTATCCACATCATAAGTAATCCCATCAACAAGACAAGCATCAGCTACTGTAGGATTATGAATACGGAGAGAAGCATAGTTTTTCTTCAACCATCCGCGAGTAAGTTTTTTTAGAATTTTTTCATGACCTACAACACTCCCCTTAGGAAAAAAAGCTACAACATTCAAAAGGAACCCAAAAATAAGAGCGCTTTTATAGTTCGGAAATTTACTCATATTCTCCATCTCATCATATAGAAGTCGTCGCAGTTTATACTGCACTATCTTTCCAGCCGACCCACTAAACTTATAGCCTGCCAGCTCTCCCCAAACTGCGTTGTATTGAACCATCCAGCATAACGTTGCTGGAGATTTAATTTTGGCTGCATTTAAAATCACGGCAAAAGCCAACCTCGCCACTTCGTCATAAATGGTTTCCCCTTGCCTTAAACTGGAAGTTTTCATTGGCAAAAACTCGGGCACTCCTTTTTCATCAAGAATTCGGACAGTGTCGCTTATGAAATCAACCACAATCCGCAGCTTCTCTTGCTCACATTCGCCTCTTATGTATTTTTCGGCACCATTAATTTGGTATAGACCTGATACCGCCTCCCCAATATGGCGCAACGCCTCTGAAAGAGCAGATGACTGCCCCCAGAAATCTTTGTGTACTTTATCTTCGAATACCATTAAAACGATTCGAGAGTAAACCTCCCATTTATACGCCTCCCACTTCCACTGCCCTAGGGGGTCAGGATTCAAAAGCGTTCCTACGCCATCAACTAATGCAGAGTCAGAAAACATAGCTTGACTGAGAGGTTTATGGTAACCCAATAGTCCAGACTCATAACCATTACCTTCGTGATACAAAAATGAATCTTTATTTGCTATTGCTTCAAATACAATATTCTTAGCAAACGCTTCTACTTGAACGCCATATTTCTTTTGCTTTCCTATTTCCTCAAAAAAAGACAATGCGGTACCCGGAGCAGATTGGACTATAGCTCTGCAGAACTTCTTATCAGCAATCAGCAATAGCAAGATATCCGCATAAGCTTCCTCCGGCTTTTTTTGTATTGTTTTTTCTGGTTTACCCCCATATTTGTTAAAATTCGTGGCATAAGTGATAAGATTTTTAGCTGAGAACGAAAGCTCATCCGAAATCACGGACAACTCCGCTACCGAGCCTTTGAGTATAACTCTGTAAAGTGCACTAGCATAATGCCTTGCATTTTTTCGGGAGAAAACCGGTGGTTTTATGAAAGCATACCAAGCCCAAGATAAAAATGTGGCTATATACACGCCGCCTAAAATTGCCTGCCAGAAAGGCGGCGACAAAATACTTCCTTTAATAACGTACCACCCCTCTGCACGCCAAAGATCAGTTAAAAGTGTCAATATACCGACTACCGCTACGATATAGAAAGTTATTATACGAAGGGGCCAAGGCGCAGCAGCGATACGAAAACGATATAAAACATCGGCAGTGGTCCAAGCGAGTACCATTAATGCAAGCCCGGCAAGAAATTCAGACAGCCCAAAAATCTTTGGCCCATTTGGATCCAATGAAAAAAAGCACACAAACCCGTAACAAATTTCGTTAGACAACTTCCCTTCCTCCTGTGACTGCATAAATAGGGAACCTTCATCACTTGAGCAAAATCAACGCCCTCTAAAGGTAAACCCCGTTTTTCTTTTGACAGCTATCTCATTCCTTCGTAACTTTCAGGTTTATTGGCGTGACGATGGGAACTTCGGGCGCAAAAGGAGATATATGAGAAACTGAACTACATAAAGCGCCGAGCTGCTGCATAGATATATGAGCATATTCAAGTGCATCCCTCGACGATTCCATATCCTCAATAAAATTAAGGCCTCGCGCAAAATTCAAGTTCGGATCATCAAAGTATTGTCCCGTCGTGCGACTGCTCTTTATCTCAGCGGGCTTTAAGGGGATCGGTAATTGTATAGCAGGCAATAGCTCCCCCTGAAACTCAATAGTCTTTGTGAAAGCCAAAAGAGTTTTTGCTGCATTTGCCAAAGGTGCGACATGTACGACTAAATCGCGATATGCACCTAGCTCATAGAGCCAATTGTCAGGCAGAGATGAAGCCCTGAGCTCTTTGCCTGCTTTATCATGAGGTGGATTAGAGCGCCAAAATTTTAATAGGCCGCTTAAAGCGGTAATTTTTGGAGCAGAAGGGTCCTTCTTTCTTATAATCGCCTCCGAATAAAATTCACAGAGATAATCTCTGAGGGTGCAGCCGTCGACCAGAAATGACTGTAGGGCCAAGTAGCACAAAGAGGTGTGACCATCAAGAAAGCGCTCATTAGCTTTAAATGTTTTAGAGAACAGACGCCCATTTAATTGATCAGAGTATGCTTCAGATAACTGTCGAAGCCTCCACTCACAAGCTTTTATCTGATGGGAAATACGAGAAGCCATATCGTAAAAAACCCCACTTCTTTGTAAGAATGCGGTGTTTGCTATAAAGGACCAATCATGCCCTTGATCCGTACAAAGCCACGTTGGAGAGCCTGCTGTATTGAGACACCTCCACTCTGGCGGAGAGAAGCTCTTCGCCTGATCCTCCGTATGAAAAAAATCACATCCAATAATCTGAAAGCCTAGGCGCTTTACATCACCATAAAAACTGCCATAGCTTTTGATATTCAAGCTTGCGATCTTCCCACTCATTGCACTGGGTCGAAGATCTGCTTTTTGATCCATTCCATTTAGAACACGCCCACCACCATATAAGTGCAGCTCTCTCAATACTGGGTACCAATCCATACTGTGGCTCCTTGCTTAGGTTAGGCGCACACCAAATGAAGTTTAAGATATTTACGCCTTAGCCACTAAGCCAGATAATAGCGATCAACTCAATAAAATTAGATCTTACAGCGTCATTATTGGATGTTTCGCACCCTCTAAAACTCTCAAAAAGTGATCTCCGTAATCACTGGGCTAGCCTGCGGCCCTTTTTCGTACAACCGTTACGCCGGTTTTATTGCTGAAATTTGTTCAATCGGACAAGCAACCCCGCCACCGTGGCAGTCCTATGCCCTTCCAGCTACGCTGCCCGTGTAAATCATCAATCATGGACGCCCCCAGATGCAGCCACCCAAGAAATACTCTGTCGTTTTGGTCGGTTTGGATGGTGAGCCCACTCTCTATCCGATGAAAGAATGGTGCCGTCAGAATCCCAATGAAGCACCACCTATCGATCCAAACACAAACTCTCAGCAGCTTCGTCGTGCATTCACTCGCATGGGCTGGGTCACTGAGGAAACTGAAACACAGGTTCTTGTCCTGCATCCCGGCACACCTAAAACCGCTATCCAAACTATCGAGGACGACGACCTGGCTCTTGAAGACCAAGACACGCCCGACTCAGACCGAGAGACGGTTTTTGAACTGGAATGGCAGCTACGCGACTTCATATCTCACAACATCGAATCACTGAAACTGGAAGGCAAATCCCTTCGCCTCTACGTCGATTCTCAAGGTCGTGATGGAGTTGAATACCCTACTGGCGTGGGTCCAGTCGACATTCTCGCATTGGATTCAGATGACTCGTTCGTGATCTTCGAATTGAAACGCGGACGTGTGGCAGACCGTGCTATCGGTCAGATCAGCCGCTACATGGGCTGGATCAAGAAGAATCTTGCGCAAGGGAAGACGGTGAAGGGTGTCATTGTTGCGAAATCCATCAGTTCAAACCTACGTCACGCTATCGTGGCAGTGCCGAATGTCTCGCTTTTTGAGTATGAAGTAGCATTCAGCCTGAACCAAATCTTCGAAGCGGATGGGCCAGGGTCAGAACGTGAGTAGTTTCAAACCGCTTTGCCTATCTCGACGTACTTCATCACGTACACGTACCAACCATTCCTGAACCTTCCTCGAAGCCCTACGCGATTCGAGCAAATCCTTGACGGTTGCCTTCCACAAACTCACCAGAGCCACCTCATGCTGATTCAGCTTCTAACCAGCCTCCTCCCCTCTCTCAAAGTCCCAAACACGAAGGTGCATCTCGCCCAGCACAACGGACTTGAACATCCAATGGACGTGTACCTGGCAGGGAATTTTGACGAGTGGCAATCGTGGCAGTCTCGACGCAATTTTGAGTGTGAGTATGTGATCGGTCTGGTCGAACTACCGGGCACGAAGAAATGGCTTCTGGCAGGCGTGTACGACTCTTTGAAGCTCAATGACACGAAGGCCAAGAAGGAGAATCGGGACTTCGTTTACGACTACCGCCGTGTACCTGAGTTTGCCGAACTGGAAGGACGCTTGATCCTCGACTACACAAAGCCCCGAGGCAATTACCTTTGGCTGGATACCTGCCTCAGAAGCATGGTCGTGTCCTCCATTCTGGAAAAACCACTGACGGTTGGCAGGTTCCCCGGTTTCAAGGAAGTGGACGTGTCCCACGCTGAGTTGAAAATCATCGTCAACCAAGCCTTGGAATCCTGGCAGACAGCCCTGTCCAGCGTGGCGGGCGTCTACCTGATTTCTGACCGCACGAAGGATGAAGAACAGCTTTATGTCGGCTCAGCGACCGGTACGGGCGGCCTATGGGATCGATGGTCGAACTACGCTAATAGCGGGCATGGTGGAAACGTTCGAATCAGAAATCTGCATACGAAGCGCGGCAAGGATTTCGCGGAGAATTTCAGGTTCAGCATCCTTGAAATCGCAGACAAGCACACCGGCAAGGAAGAAATGATGCTGAAGGAAATCCGCTGGAAACGCCGTTTGCTGACTCGCGATAGCGGTTTGAACGGAAACTGACTCTCATTAGCGCAATACCGAAAGGCGGGGCTGCCGTGACTGCAATGCTCACCAGTCGAAGGCTTTTCACTTCCATTACACCAGCGAAACCGCAAGCGTCAATCGCTACGGACCGGCCCATATCAACGACTATTTCCATCCATACGCGTCGAACCTGTCGGTATACCTGCATCGCTTATCCACGCAGACCTTCAGGAACCCCCCCAGCGGCAGTTGCGGCTGGTTCAATTGAATTCGTAACTACCCGACCGCATCGTACAACAATAATTTTTTTGGCCTACATATAAGATTATTCATAAAGCGGGCAGCTTGCGCTCAACAGTCTTTATTATTGAAGTATTAGTGTCGGCTAACTGCGTTATTTGTTGCAACGTCTGATCCAAGTGCTGCACCGAATCAATATAAAGATGACAGACAAAACTATCGTCACCCGTGATTTTGTAGCAAACCACACACTCTTCAAGTTTTTTGATCAATCCTTCAACCTCTTGAAACTTCCCCGGCAATGGTTTTACCCGTACCAGTGCCTGTAGCGCAAATCCCAAAGCGTGTGCATCCAGCTCTACACTAAACCCGGTAATGACACCCGCTACCTCCAGGCGCTTGAGACGCTCGCTGCAACCGGGAGCAGACAAGCCCACTTGGCGGCTGAGCGCACGGATGGAGGTCCGAGAGTTTTCGTAGAGCGCAAAAACAAGGGCGCGGTCAATAGCATCTAATTTTCGATCGCTCTTTGTAAGCTTTTTCATACAGCGGACCTTACAAAACGTGAAGAAATCACAAGAAAATATTACATACCATGGATTCATGAAAAAATAATAGATTTTTCTAAAATTCGCTTCTATTGTTTTTTTCGAAAGGTTACGCGCTGCACTGCCAGCTATAACAGCCCCACATCCGCTTAATTTGCTTTCAGGAGAATTGAAATGAATTACGCACTTAACAATACTATTCTGCAGAAACATTATGATGAGCACTTTCCTGAGCAGAGAATATTCTCACTGCGCAATGAGTTCGCTCGAAATGGATTTATAAAGGTGCGTGACATCGTAGACGACGTCCTGCGCCAGCAGATCACCAATGAAGTCAACGGGCTGATTGATCGCCAGATTGAACGGCGGGATCTACATCTGGCGACCACCGATAATACGCCTCGATATATGAGTGTGGTGCGCAGCGAGTTTATCGCAGAAAACAGTGAGCTCATTAGTGCACTGTCAAAAAGTGAAATCCTACTCGATACATTGTCGCTGATTGCAGATACCAAAATTATTGCTTCAGTCTCCAAGGATGAAGAATACCTGATCACCAAGCAGGAGCGTAAAGGCGACACTCATGGCTGGCATTGGGGCGATTACAGTTTCGCACTGATCTGGATTATCGAGACACCCCCCATTTCCAAGGGTGGGATGCTGCAATGCGTTCCTCATACCTCTTGGGATAAATCCAATCCCAGAATCCATGAAATCCTGTGCAATAACCCGATTGCCACATATGGGTTTAAAACGGGAGATATCTATTTTCTGCGTACCGATACGACGCTCCATCGCACCATCCCACTCAATGAAGATGCCACTAGAATCATATTGAACATGACATGGGCGGATGAAAAATACCTCGATAAGAACCTGCACGGTAATGATCGGTGGTGGGAGAACCAGCATGCAGAGGCTGCTAAAAGCCTGACTTGAAACGCCCGCCCACTATCCATAGGCCCCACGGGATTAAGACTATGCACGATGCCCAATGCCTTCAGAACGCCAGCGCGTTATTAAAACAAGCTCAGTCACACTCCGCCATGGCCGACCTGGTAAGAGCCGCCGTCGCACGAAATGAGCAGTGGCGTGGGCAACAGTGCATCAATCTCGTGGCGGCCGAGTCACCGACTAGCCCGTCCGTGCGGGCGCTTCTTTCCAGTGAAGTGGGTATACGCGCATCGGGCGGGCATATCGGTCGTGACAACCGTTTTTTTTCGGGAATGAAGAATATCGACGAACTGGAATCGTTGTGCGTAGAACTGCTGAAGATGACATTTGATGCGCGGTATGCTGACCATAGATTAATGGGCGGAATGGCGGCAGTACTCGCAGCTTACACTGCATTAACTCGACCCGAAGACAATATCATGACGGTACCCGTTATAAGGGGTGGAGATACCAGCAACAGAACGAATGGACCTCCGGGTGTGAGGGGGTTGAAGATCTGGGATATACCCTTTATTCATAAAACCAGCGAAGTCGACCTCAATCGGTTCAGTGAGATTGCCCAGGAGTTGAAACCAGCGGTCATCGGGCTGGGGATGACGCTCACACTGTTTGCACTTCCTATCAATGATATAAAAGGTATTGTTTCGCCTTGGGGTGGAAAAGTATATTTCGACGCTGCCCATCAACTCGGGTTGATCAGTTCAGGTCTTTTTCAGAATCCCCTTAAAGAGGGGGCTGACCTGATGACTGGATCTTCCGGAAAAACGTTCAGCGGCCCACAAGGTGGAATCATCGCCTGGAATGATCCTGATTTGACAGCCCCCATCAACACGGCAATTTTCCCAACCCTGACCGGCAGTCACCAAATCAATCGCGTGGCCGCACTCGCAGTGGCGGCAACCGAAATGCTTGAGTTCGGCACCGCCTATATGACACAGGTGGTTCGCAACGCCCAAGCGCTTGCAAAGTCTCTGGATAACCTAGGAGTGACGGCATTTTATCGAGAGCAGGGTTATACCCAAACGCATCAGATCGTTATTGATTCAAAACCTTTTGAGTGCGGTCGCGATGCTGTTCAGCGGCTGGAGGCAGCCAACATCATTGCCAATGAAATGCCCTTGCCCTGGGACATTGATCCTCACAGGGAATCCGGCATTCGACTAGGCACCATCGAAGTTACCCGCTTGGGGATGAAAGAGATGGAAATGGAGTGGATCGCCGAGAAGATCGCAAAAGTTTTACTACACCGGGAAGATCCAATGGCGGTAGCCAATAGTGTGATCGACTTCATGAAAAATTACAGAACGGTGTACTACTGCCACGAACATGGATTACCCCAATAGCCCACCATTATTCTGCCTGACAGGAAAGCGCAAATGCCCGAAACTCTGTTTTCTGTCTATCAAGCGACGTTTACGTTCGCTGTTGCCGCCATCGCGCTACTTGCCAGTCCTGGTCCGGCCACACTGGCCTTGGCCGCGAACGGCGCTGCCTACGGCATGAGACGCTCAGTCCGGTTCTTCGCGGGCATTACCGTGGGGCTGATCATAGCCATGGCGCTAGTCTCCTCGGGGTTGTTTGTTTTTTTACATAGCTTTCCCTTATTGGGCGTGGGGCTCGCTGGCGTATCCATCCTTTATATTCTTTATCTGGCCTTTGCCATTGCTACTGCCCCACCGATCAACGACGAGCAAGCAGCAATAAGCCCGGGGCTGGGTGCGGGCTTTGTGCTAGGAGTAGCGAACATCAAAGCCTATGCCGCCTTTGCCGCCTTACTAGGCAGCTTTACACTAGGCGTTACGCCAACATGGGAGATATTTACCAAGGCATCTATCTGTCTATTAGTCTGTGTAGTGTTCGATTTTTTCTGGCTTTTGGCAGGGAGTACGCTGCGCAAATTATTCATCCACCCCACTTGGAGCCGAGTACTCAACATAAGCTTCGCAGCGTTGATGATAGTAACGGTAGCCTGGTCATTTATGCAGTGAAAAAAAGGGGACGGATTTATCCAAGGATAAAATAAATCAGTCCACTTTTCGTTCTGGAGCGACTGTATCGGGGGGTTGAGCTTTGTCTGAACAGCTTGCCCCCTGACTGAACCTCCCACCCATCCACCTGGTCGCTAACGCTCGTCGACCAAGCCGAATTCTCCCTACCCGTATGCATCACAACCATACGCACCACGCCTCCACGGACGTCAACAGGGAGACCCCCCGCAATGTCTGAACCCAAAAATCCCCAGCTGCAAGGCTCCCAGTCCGACGGCTCGGCCGCCGGCGGCTGGCCTGCCCTAAACGCCGTCAACAAGCACCTGCTCCACCAGCACATCCTGCTCAAAGGCAACCGCACCCTGCTGTCCATGAACAAACCGGACGGCTTCGACTGCCCCAGCTGTGCCTGGCCAGACCCAAAAAAGCCGCACACCTTTGAATACTGTGAGAACGGTGCCAAGGCCCTGGCCTGGGAGTCGACCAAAAAACGCGTCACGCCGGAGTTCTTCGCTCAGCATACGGTCAGTGAGCTGGCCACCTGGAGCGATCACGACCTGGAAGACCAGGGCCGTATCACCGAGCCGATGCGCTATGACGCGGGCAGCGACAAGTACCTGCCCGTCAGTTGGGACGAGGCTTTCGCCGAGATCGGGCAGGAGCTGCGCCAGCTGAGCGACCCGTGGAAGCTGGAGTTGTACACCTCGGGGCGTACCTCGAACGAGGCGGCGTTTTTGTATCAGTTGTTTGGCCGCCTGTATGGCATGGCTAACTTTCCTGACTGCTCGAACATGTGCCATGAGACCACCAGTGTGGCGCTGCCCGAGTCGATCGGCGTGGGCAAAGGCACCACGACGCTGGAGGACTTCGAGAACGCCGACGCCATTTTCATCTTCGGTCAGAACCCCGGGACCAACAGCCCGCGCATGATGTCGGAGCTGCATGCCGCCGCACGCCGTGGCGCGAGCATCATCTCGTTCAACCCGTTGCGCGAAAAAGCCCTGGTGCGTTTTGCATCACCCCAGGACCCGCGCGACATGCTCAGTCGCAGCGGGGTAAAGATCAGCTCCCAGTACCATCAGGTCAGGATCGGCGGCGACATGATTGCCGTGCAGGGCATCTGCAAGGCGGTGATTGAAGCGGACGATGCGGCTCAGCGTGAAGGGCTGCCCCGTGTGCTGGATGTCGCCTTCATCGACGAGCACACCCACGGCCTTGAGCCGTTCGCCGACTACTGCCGACAGCTGCCGTGGGAAATCATCGAGCGTCATTCGGGTCTGACGCGTCAGGCGCTGGAGGATGTGGCGGCGGTGTACATGCGTTCGGAGCGGGTGATCTGTTGCTGGGGCATGGGCATTACTCAGCACAAGCGCGGTGGCGACGCGATGCAGCAGATCATTAATCTGCTGTTGTTACGCGGCAACATCGGCAAGCTGGGCGCGGGTGCTTGCCCTATTCGCGGCCACTCCAATGTGCAGGGTGACCGCACCATGGGCATCTACGAAAAAGCCGGCGAGCCGTTCCTGGCCAGTATGAGCAAGGTGTTCGGGTTCGAGGCGTCCCGCAAAGGTGGGCATGATGTGGCCGAAGCCTGTGAAGCACTGCTGCGCGGTGAGGTCGAGGCGTTTATTTCCATGGGCGGCAATTTCTTCCGGGCCATCCCGGATATCGATGTGGTCTGTCCCACCGTCAGCCGCTTGAAAATGACTGTGCTGGTCAATACCAAGCTCAACCGCAGTGCAACGGTGCATGGCCAGAAAGCCTTTCTGCTGCCGTGCATCGCCCGCTCGGAGCTGGACATGCAGAACGGTGTGGCGCAAACCGTGACGGTCGAAGACTCGATGTCGATGGTGCACGGCTCCACCGGCATGCTGGAACCTGCGTCGAAACACCTGATCTCCGAAGTGGCGATCATCGCCGGTATGGCCAAGGCGACGCTTGCGTCCAACTCCAAGGTGGATTGGGACAGCTACGTGAACGATTACGCGCGCATTCGCGACAAGATCGAAGCAGTGTTGCCCGAGCAGTTTTATGACTTCAACCAGCGCATCAAGGAGCCCGGCGGTTTCCGCCTGCCCAATGGCGCCAGCGAGCGCACGTGGAACACCGCGTCAGGCAAGGCCAACTTTCTCTTTCCTGAAGGGGTTTTTGATGAGGACGACACGCCACCGGGCGCTGATCATTTGCAACTGATGACGATCCGCAGCCATGACCAGTTCAATACCACGGTGTATTCAAACGATGACCGTTACCGGGGTATCTATGGCGACCGTATGGTGGTGATGCTCAACCCGCAGGACATCGAGCGCCTGGGGCTCAAGGCGGGGGATTATGTCGAGTTCCAGACGGCGCTGGACGTGACAACGCCGCGTCGTGCGCCCGGTTTCAAGGTCATTCCCTTCGACGTACCGCAAGGCTGTTGCGCCGCGTACTACCCGGAGACCAACGGCCTGCTGCCACTGGCGAATCGGGATAGCCGCAGTAACACACCGGCGGCGAAATCCATCCCGGTGAACTTGGTGCGGATGAATCCAGAGGAGGCGCAAGTGGCTTTGCAACGACGCGGGTTGATTGCGGCGGCTAGTTAGGGCTCGTGGTACAGCGTTTTTCCGGTGCCGGCCAGCATGAGAGCTAGATTTTAGACTTAGGCTGCCCTGAGAAACGGGATGCAGCCTGTTCAAAACTTTGTCCTGCACGTGGATTCCACTGCACACCAGAGCGGGCTTCAATCCCGGGTTTCAGCTGCTGGTTGTCGTCATAGTCTTCATGTGGATGAAAAAACAGCGGCTGCACCGCTTCCAAGCTTCGCAGGTAGTCAGCATATGAATTCAGATATTGCTGACGTTCGTCATCGCTGAGCTGTGCCGGCATCCATGCAGCAAACGGCGGAAGAACGGTGAAACCGGTATAAGCCAAAATGCCGTTATGGATAGGCCAGAGTATGTGATGCAAGTCGCCATCAATGCCAGCAGGTGTATAAAGGCTGCTCGCGGTGCCCGTGGTCAGGCAAAGCATGGCCCTCTTGCCCTTGAGTAGGCCTGATCCATACTTGTGCCCCGATGAGTACGCGAACCCGCGACTTAACACCCGGTCTACCCAGCCTTTCAGAATGGCCGGCATCGAAAACCACCACACAGGAAACTGAAAAATCACCAGGTCAGCCCACATGACTTTCGCTTGCTCGACTTTGACGTCGTCGGTGTGAGCGTTGTTTGCAAACGCATGTTCTTGCTCGCGGGGAAGATTGAGATAGTCAGGATCGGCGCGATTATCGGGGAAGTCACCAACGCCCAGCTCAGCCTTCCAATTCATCGCGTAGAGATCGCTCACCTGAACCTGGTGGCCGAGTTCGCGCAGCGTTTCAACAGCTACGTCCTTTAGGGCACCGTTGAAAGAGCGTGGTTCCGGGTGCGCCAATACGATTAACGTCTTCATAACTGCAGCCTCTCTTTGCGGTTTTTCGATATTGGATAACGTCTATCGCCCCGATTCTGTCCGACCGCTTTGCTGAGACTCACCACGAGCAGGCCGACAATAGTCAGGCTTGCGCCCAGCAGAAACCCGATGCTCGTCTGCTCTTTGAGCCACAGGTAACCCATCAATACGCCAAACAGCGGACTCATGAAGGCCAGCACTCCCAGGCGAGCCGCGAGGTAGCGACGAAGCATCCAGAACCAGATCAAGTAGCTTGCCACTGACACGATCAATGTCTGGAAAACCAGGCTGGCCACTGCACCGGTTGAAAAACTCATTGCGCTTTGGCCCGCTAGCAGGCTCAAAGGCAGCAGAAGGAGAAAGGCCCCTGCCAGTTGGTAAAACAGGGTCTGGGTTGCGGGTGCTTCACTTAGGCGACTCGTACGCACCGCTACCGTCGTAAATCCCCAGGCAGCGCCCGCGCACAAGCCCAGCAGGTCACCCAGCAGGCTGTTTGTGTTAGAGGTTTGAATGGCTGTTCCATCGCGTGGCATGAGGAAGGTGATGGCAATGCCTGCGAACGCCAGCGACATACCCAACCACTGAATCGCGCTAAGCCGTTCCTCCGGCAAGCGCAGGTGCAGACCAATGGCGGCAAATAAGGGCGCCGTATAAAGGAAAACCGCCATATGCGAAGCACTTGTCCAGCGTAACCCTTGCGCGATGAACAGAAATTCACTCGCGAACAGTACGGCCACGACCAATCCGGAGCGGCACCAGACGCCGGGTAACCACACTTCCCGCATGATCGATTTTCCGATCAGCCAGACCAAGGCTGCAGCGACTCCGGAGCGAACGGCGACCTGCATGAGCGGTGCTATGTCACCGGCAACCGCCTTGATTGCCACCTGCTGGGCGCCCCAGATGAGACACAGCAACACCATTACCGCCGTGGCAGCCCCGTCTACTGACTTCCTCACTTTTCGGCACCTTTTATCATTGGTTTGGACAACAATTTATTTCTCACTCGGCTGGCCAAACAGCCGATGGCGAAATTCGATTGTGGGAAAGTACGCAAGCCGCTACAAATCATATGTTTTCGATCTATAGAAGAGAAAAACTACGCCATGAGAGCTGATACGCCCCTCAGGGCCATCGCATGCTTTGACGCGGTCATGCGCACCGGCAGCGTCAGCCTTGCTGCAAGCCAGTTGTTCGTGACGCCGGGAGCGGTAGGGCAACAGATTCACAAGCTGGAAGGTTGGCTGGGAACGCCACTGTTCATACGCAATGTGCGCAGGCTGCAACCCACGGCGCAGGCGCTGAGCTACTGGGAGCAGGTCAAGCCGGCGCTTCGCCAGCTGGAGACAGCCAACCTGGCCGTGCGGGGTCTTAGAGACAGGCAGGTACGGTTAAGCTTGCCGCCGGCGTTCGCGAACTCCTGGTTCGCAAAGCGGATGCCATCGTTCACGGAGCGGCATCCAGAAGTGCAACTGCACTTGAGCGCATCCACCGATAACGTGGATTTCCATGACGCTACCTGCGACCTGGCGGTGCGGCATTTCGATGGATATAGCAGTGACGTGAACGCAGAACTGCTCTTGCCAGACGAGGTCAGGGTCTATTCCAGCCCGGCTTACCGCGAACGGCTCCAGTTGCATAGCCTTGATTGTTTGCCGGGAGCAACCTTGATCTATACGACGTCTCATGCTCACTGGTCTCAATGGCTATCATCGGTCGGTATGTCCCCCGATAGCTTCTCCAGCAGCCTCAAGTTCGATCAGTCTGAGCTGGCAATCGACGCGGCGCGCCGCGATCAGGGTTTAGTGCTCACCAGCCCTTGGCTGGTTGAGGAAGATGTAGAAAGAGGCCTTCTCGTACCTGTGTTTGACGCTGTACTGAAGACTGGCAAGGGCTATTATTTGGTTCAGGCCAAGGATGTGGTGCTGGGTGAGGCAGCACAGCTGTTGCGCCGGTGGCTTTGCGACGTAGCGCAGCGAATTCAAAAAAATTGATCATTTGAAGCCCAGGAAAATTAATTCCGTCCCTTTTTCGCGGTCCCCTTTTCGCGTTTGCGAATGCGTCCAACGGTCTTTCGACGAAGTCGAATAGGAAAATCATGGCATTCACTGCTACCTGCGTTGTGTCCCTGTTTTTTTGGATTATTGTTTCAGCAATTACAGGAACCAAGGAACCTTGGGACTTGGCCAGTTATTGGATCCTCATCTATCCCGCCGCGCTTGCTCTGTCAGCAATGCTTGGAGCCGTGCTAAAAAGCGCCCAGTGGTCCGCAGGTGCCGTGGTAATGCTTGCTCAGATCCCGGTGATGTTGGTTGCCTCCGGTGCTTCACCGTTGCTGGGAGTTGGCATCCTGTATGCGGCTATTCTCTCGATTCCGGCGATAGCGCTATCCTGGCTCGCCGGCAAAGTGCGGCGGGCTTGAATTCAGAGCCGCGCGATAACGTCCACTGATCATCGCCCTCCCCCAAAGCCCCAGGAACCCAAACCATGGAATTGACGCTGGAAGCGGTTGCGCTCTTTGCACTGAAGCTTTCGCACGAGACGGACGGCGGCAGCCCGGTTTTGCGGGATGATCCGGTGATGGACGCGTATGACCGCGAGGTGTTTGGGTTGCTGGTGCGTCAGGGGGATTTGGCGGGAATCCAGTTGAAGCTCGATGAGTGCCTGACGCTGGCGCTTGAGTCCCTGGGCGGCGCAACGACCGTGATGGGGCGCGAGCTGCAATGGCATGCGCTGCATGTGCGCCAAGCGCCGACGCTGGAAGCCCTCAATGCCCCGCTCGACGCACTCAAGGATTACCTGAAGGCCATCCTGTAACCCGCGATTACCGCCGCCCTTCCACCGCCATCCGCACCGCCAACCCCATCAACACCGACCCCATCAGCCAGCGTTGCACCACCTGCCACCCCGGCCGGGTAACAAAAAACACAGCGATGGACCCCGCCAGCGTGGCAATCAGCGCGTTGACGCTCACGCTGATAAGAATCTGCGTGAAGCCCAGCACCAGCGATTGCATCAGCACACTGCCCTGGCCATTCGGGTCGATGAACTGGGGCAGCAGCGACAAATACATCACCGCCACCTTGGGGTTCAGCAGGTTGGTCACCAGGCCCATGGTGAACAATTTGCGCGGGCCGTCCTGGGGCAAATTCTGCACCTGGAACGGCGAACGCCCACCCGGCTTGACCGCCTGCCAGGCCAGATAAGCCAGGTACAGCGCCCCGCCAAAGCGCAGCGCGTCGTAGGCAAAGGGCACCGCCATCACCAACGCGGTAATCCCCAAGGCCGCGCACAGCATGTAAACCAGAAAGCCCAACGCCACGCCGCCCAGGGAAATAAACCCGGCCGCGCGCCCCTGGCAGATCGACCGTGAAATGAGGTAAATCATGTTCGGGCCGGGCGTCAGCACCATGCCGAGGGATATCAGCGCATAGGCAAGCCAGCTGGACAGTTCGGGCATGGTTGGGTCCTCTGGAGGTTGTTCCGTCGACGCGAAACATTTGGTCAACGTTGTGGCGTTGGACGCCATGGTAGAGCGTTCAAAATGCGCGCGTCAGATACAGATCCGTGATCAAAACGTCATACACCGACCGCACCGTTCACCCGAGGGCAGGCACATGATTGATTTCAACAACAAAGGCTTCTTCAAGCTCAAACAAAACAACGAGTACGCCGAACGCGTGGCGTCATTGCTGCTCGATGGCGAGCAAGTGGTGGACGCGTACAAGGCCATGCGCGACGGCGTGGTGTTCACCACCCAGCGCATCATTGCGGTGAATGTTCAGGGGATTACCGGCAGCAAGAAGGATTTCACGTCGCTGCCGTACAAGAATATCGTGGCATATTCGGTGGAGACGTCGGGGACGTTTGATCTGGATTCGGAGTTGGAGATTTACTTTTCGTCGTTGGGGAAGGTGAAGTTTGAGTTCACGGGGAAGACTGCGATTGTCGAGATTTCACGGTTGATTTCAAAGCATCTGCTCACTTGATCAGCGGATAAAAAAAGACCTTGACGTCCCAAGGTCTTTTTACTGCCTATACGGTTTAACGGATGTACCCCGATCAAAATGTGGGAGCTGGCTTGCCTGCGAAGACGCCAGCCGCCACACCATCAAACCACCCGCCTACACACCAACCGCCTCACCCTCTTCAGCCACCCCGTTGGGCAACATTCCATTCGCCAAATCATCCACCACCGCCTTCGCCATTTCCCCCAGATAATGCGCCGCCCAGGCAAACCGATCCGCGCCCGTGTCCATGGCTGCATCCAACGCCAGCAGTTTGGAACAGTGCAGCAACTCGGAGGCGTGATGCAGGGCATCGCGAATGGGCACGCCGGAATTGACGCGAAATAGACGGTGGAGGTTGGGCTGTTTGCCGCAGGTGGAAAAGGTGATGACACCGAGGGTTTTGTTGAGGGGTGGGTTGATCATAGGGCACCTCCGACTTGAGCCGGAGTGTGGGTTGCGGTGTTGCGAGGGTACGACCTTTCAGAAACGCTCATTGGTATAGCTCCCATTTTTTCAAAGAGAGCTGCCTCATTCGTTTCCAGGCGAATGGTGGCAGCTGCGCGCAGGCTGGAAACCGGGGGTAATAGGCAAACCCGGCAGACTCAAGAGTCTCCCACGCACAGCCGCCATAGCACGCATATGCTGGCACAAAAAGGCGCCAGCAGTCGTGATAAATGGTGGCGCCTGTGCGCCTATACCCACGGGTTTCCAGGCCCGGTCGTCGTGAAGTGACGACGGCCACAACGTAATCCCAAAGATTCGGTCGTGAAAGGGAGCTTTTGTATGTACAGATTCCGCTGCAGTGAAAGGCGAACACCTCATTCGTCATACCCCAATCCCAACTCCTGAGATCCTGTTTACTTTTCCCACACTCACGGTCGAACAATGCCAATTCCAGCCCCCTGATCGCCCCCCGTAGGCTCACTTCCTCGCACAAGGAAGTGAGCCGGTCATGTCAGAACGCTTTTACCCCCTTACCGAAGAAGAACAACGCAGGCAACGAATCCTGACGCCGCAACCATCGCGCGCGCCCTATTCGCCGGCGATTGATTTATTCGAGCCCTCCCCTGCCCCAGCCCCAACGCCAGCCAAACCTCACGGCTGCGTGTTCATCAAGCCCTGCCAACTGCCGGACGGATTCACCCGCTACGCTGACCCCACCGGTTATGTCCCGCTGGAGCTGATCAAGGAGTACGCCCATTTCAGCCTGTTGGGCGGACGTGAGGTGGACGGTAAGGGCGCGGTGGCGCTGCGCAAGATCGGCGGCAGCGCATTGCCCGCTGGCTTGGGGCAGTTGGCGTTGCGTTCGGCAGTGTGGGAGTCGGCGGCGACTGCCGTCGGTTCCGTCGCCAGTGGCCTGTTGACAGGTTTGGTGGCGCTGGCCTGGCCGTCGGAGTTGGGTGACAGCGCGCTCTACAGCGAGGAGCAGTTACGCTCGATGGCGCGGGCGCGGTCACAGATGCGGTTGCATATCGAGCAACGCGCGGACGGTACGCTCAATGGGTATGGGTTTTACACCGGCAACGATCCGAGCTGGCAGATGATCGATGTGGTGCAGTTCCAAGCCCGCGACGATCAGTTTGTCGCGGAGTTGGGTGAGGGTGTCGAGTTGATCTGGACGCCTGCCGTTGATCCGCAGGACACGCTGGGTATTCCGGCATTGGAGGCAGCACCGCAAGCGCCGGTCATCTGGATTTACCCGCCGACGGAGAAAGCCGCGCAGATTCTGGTGAACCCGGTTTATCCGCCGGAGTATCGGGATTTTATTCTGGTGTTCCCGGTGGAGTCGGGGGTTCGGCCGCTGTATCTGGTGGTTAACAAGCCAAGGAAAGGGCTAAGAAACCCAGACCATGATTACTTCCCTGCCCCCGAAACCGAAGACATAACAGGCTTCCCTGGTCTTATTCCCCAAAAGCCTGTGACACGAAGAAAAAATGGAGCGGGCTTACGTGAACGATGGATAGACGCAAAAGGACGAAAAATTTTTGAATGGGATGCCAAGAAAGGCGAGCTGGAAGTCTATCGAAACAGTGATTTGGAACACCTCGGCGCGTTTGACCCTTACACCGCCGAACGTCGAGGACCGGCGGATCCAAAACGCCGAATTTACAGATAAAGAGGAACGCGGAAAATGGTGATGAAAATCAGATTGCGGTGGTACGAAAAACACAGCAATGACTTGAAAGCAGATGAGTATTCAGCGGATATCGAGGACTCAGACAGTGTTTTTGAAGCGTTGGGTTTAGGCGGGGAAACTGCGATATATGCAGATGTATTCGACATGCTGGCTGACTGGACAACGATTATTCAGCCGTATTTCCAACACGTGATTGAACCCGCACACCTCGACTACCAGATTTCCTTCCGTCACCAAGGCGCGTGGCCACCTCCTCCAAAGCAACCTAAGACGGGGATCTGATGCAATGAGACCTACACTGCAGAAGCCTCCTCTCTATCGCTCCGTCAATACCCGAACCCACAGTGTGCGTCACGGCAGCTGTCGCGCTTATCGGTATGAACGGAACACAAAAGGTGAACGGAACACCTTGGCAAATCGAGGCTCCATGCACAGTCACCTACGACACGGGTTTGATTACACACCGCTATTCCGCTTTCTCCTCTCCAAAGTCGGCCACCCATGGAGCAAGGTTTTCAGCGAAGCCAACGCCCGGTTGGATCGTCCGGAGCCGGTGTTCTGGCTGGTTGCGCTGCATGAAAGCGACAAGCAGGAATACGTGAGAACGGATGAGAATACCTATTACAGCGGCTTGTGGGTGGACGAGGCCGGCCTCTTGCAAAAGGTCAACCCGCATCTAACGCCCGAACTTATGAAACCCTCTTGCGACTGCTGCACCCACACCTTCAACGGTGTGGTATTCGCACAGGCTTTACCGCACGAACGGTTGGCAACACCCACTGTTCAATCAACTGCGCTCAACCCTCCTTCTTTCCTTCAAGCAACACCCGATTCGCCGGATCCGTAATATCAAACACCTGCTGCGAACATGCCGAATTAGTGCCTTTGAACTGAAAATCCACCAGATACACCTTCGCCTTCTGCGGGCTGAAGCTACTCACCAACGGCCCGCATCTGTAGTAAGCGCCATTGCCTATACTGCCCGCCGAGCCGGATACGGTGAGTTTCTTGCCAGGATCCGCCTGGATCTCCAACTGCGGAAAACGCTTCAAGGTCGCGCTGGCACTGTCTGGTTCAGCTTGGCGATCCAGTTGAAAATGCGGCCTTCACCGGTGTCCACCACGTGCCGAGGGTTTCCATGCGCTGGTCGGGGTCGCCCTCGCGCAGGATGGCGAATTCGACGGGGTTGGTGCCGCCGTAGGCCTTCATGATGACTTGGCGTGTTCGGCGTCCACGGCAACGGTTTCCTGACGCAACTGCACACCATCCTTGAACAGGCTGGGCGATGAGTCGCGTTGGTTGGATTGGCAGGCGCACAGGGTGAGGGTGATGAGGAAAAGCAGCGCGATTCGCTTCACGGGGAATGTCCTTATCGGTGTGAGGGGCTGATGACCTGACTTGCGATTAAACAGGGTTATTTGGGCTGAAACGTCTCAAGATACGCCAATATATTTTCAATCTTCTCCCGATCACTGATGCCCCAGAAGATCATCCGCGTACCGCTCACCACCTTTTTCGGCGCTTCGATATAGGCCGCAAGTTTGTCGCGGGTCCAGACCACGCCTGAGTTCTTCATCGCGTCGGAATATTGGTAATCCGTGGTAGTCCCCGCCGGCCGGCCGATGATGCCGTTGAGTTGTGGCCCGAAACCACCGCGCGCGTCGTCGCCAACGCTGTGGCAGCCACCGCACGTCTTGCTGAAGAGCTTGGCGCCCGCCTCGGCATCGCCGGCGGCAAGCGCCGCATGGGTATTGAGGATCATAGCGAGGGTGAACAAGGCGTACTTCATGGTGAACTCCACATCGGCTGTTGCGGGCAATCTGGCCTGCTTGTAAGGCGCGCTGGCATCGTGCCGCACCTGCCGGCAAGTGCGCAACCTGGACCCGTTCAGGCACCACCCATCGTTTAAGCGCTGCGCCGATCGAACCTATGCCACCTCGCTCCACTCAACTGACTGAACCCTGATGGTGGAGTAAGGAATCATGGCTCAGCCATCGATTTTAGTATTGGAAGACGACGAGATCATTCGGGCGTTAATGGTGGATGTGTTGGAGGACTTCGGCGCATCGGTGACGTCGTTCCCGTCAGCGGATGAAGGAATGATCTACCTGGAACGGGGCGATGACCCGGTGGACCTGATTGTCAGCGATATTCAGATGCCGGGGTTGCTCAATGGCTTCGACCTGAGCAAGGTGGTTGCGCATCGCTGGCCGACGGTGCAGGTGGTGTTGACCTCAGGCAATACCCATCTGGCGGCGCAATTGGGCGGTTCGGTGCGGTTCCTGCCCAAGCCCTGGAGCACCCAGCATTTGATTGACTGCGTACAGACAGCGCTGAATCAGCAGGGTCTGGCCATGCACTGATAGCGTCGCGATATCATCTTGAGCGAACTTCCCGGTGAGCTCGTTGGTCCATGGATGATGCAAGGAGCGACATTTCTGATCCGTTAGTCAGCCTTTTCGCTTCGCGCGTTTAGTTACCGACTACGAGTTGTGTAGAATCGTCGCCCATTTTCCGCGCGTCATTCATGGCCGAGAGGCCCACAGTTCGAGCTTACTGAATGCATTCTCAGGCCCATGACGTCGATGCGCCCCCACTGCTGGAAGCGTTGCGCACAGGCACGGCCTCGCTGCATGCCACGCTGGAAAAGCGTCTGCCGTTTTTCTCCGAGCGCCTCGATGCGCAGTGGTATCGCCGCCTGCTCCAGGCATACTTCGGTTTTTATCAGCCTATGGAAGCGGCACTGTACGACAGTAGCTTGATTCCCCAAGGCCTCGATACGGCAATGCGTGTGAAAACACCGACACTGGTCAGTGATCTCTATGCCTTGGGCCTGGACGATCATGCCATCGACACCCTGCCCCGTTGCCCGCAACTACCAACGCTCGACACCCCCGCTGCCTGCCTCGGCGCCCTCTATGTACTGGAGGGCGCGACGCTGGGCGGCCAGGTGCTGCGCCGTGAAATGGCTCGGCGCCTGGACGTTGATGCCGACACCGGCGGCGCTTTTCTCGATATCTATGGAGCAGAGACCGGGCGGCGCTGGAAAGATTTTCTTGATTACCTGGGCGACCAGCCGCTGGACGCGCCCGCAAAGCTGCGCGCCGTGGACGCCGCCCGCTCGACATTCAGCTGTTTTGAGCAATGGCTCGACAGCCAGGAGGTAACGCTATGAAACCCGAAGATTTTGAAGAGCTGCTTGCCAACTGCGCCAACGAGCCCATTCGCTTTCCGGGGGCGATCCAGCCTCACGGTGTACTGCTGACCCTGTCGGAACCCGGCCTGGAGATCATTCAGGTCAGCGCCAACGTCGGCACCTTGTTCGGTCACGCGCCCGAAACGCTGCTCGGCCAGCCGCTGCACAGCCTGATCGGCGCCGAACACGCCCAGGCCGTACAGGCCATGGCCCGAACCAATACCTTCTTCGACATGCCACCCTTGCACGTCACCCTGAACGGCGCGGATTTCGAAGGCTTGCTGCATCGACACCAGAACGTGCTGGTGCTGGAGTTCGAGCCGCGACTCAAGGATTTTCGCCCACGCGCCGTGAACGGTCGCACCAGTAACCTGGGCAAGATGCTGCAACGTTTGCAGGCGGCGAAAACCCTGCAGGCGCTGTACGAAATCAGCGTGAATGAAATCCAGGCCATGACCGGTTACGACCGCGTGCTGATCTACCGCTTCGAAGACGAAGGCCATGGCCAGGTAATCGCCGAAGCGTCGGCGCCATCCATGGAGCTGTTCAACGGGCTGTTCTTCCCCGCGTCCGACATCCCGGAGCAGGCTCGCGAGCTGTATCGCACCAACTGGCTGCGCATCATCCCGAATGCGGCCTACGAGCCGGTGCCGCTTCTGCCCAAGCTGCGGCCGGACACCGGCGAACCGTTGGATTTGAGCTTCGCCACCCTGCGCAGCGTGTCGCCGATTCATTGCCAGTACATGCAGAACATGGGCGTGCTGTCGTCGATGAGTATCTCGCTGATGAGCGGCGATAAACTCTGGGGCTTGATCAGTTGCGGCAACCGCGAACCTCTGCTGGTGCCCAATGACCTGCGCATTGCCTGCCAGACCATTGGCCAGGTGCTGTCGTTGCAGATCAGCGCCATGGAAGCGCTGGAGCTGAGCGGCCAGCGTGATGAAAAACTTCAGGCGCTGGCCCTTCTCGATCAAGCGATGAAGGCCTCGGACGACAATGTGTTCGATGGGCTGGCCCAACAAGGCCAGTTGCTGATGGACCTGACACGGGCAGGCGGCGTGGCGATCATCGAGGACAAGCAATTGCACCGTCACGGTAACTGCCCGGAACCGGCGCAGATCCGTGCGCTGCACAAATGGCTGCAAGCACGCGACGAACCGGTATTGGCCAGCCACAATCTGGTTTCGCTATACCCTCCGGCCGCCGAGTTCCAGGCCCTCGCCAGCGGCGTCCTGGCCCTGCAACTGCCTAAGCCTGTGGATAACGGCGTGCTGTGGTTCCGCCCGGAAGTCAAAGAGAACATCAACTGGAGCGGTGATCCGCAAAAACCGCTGGATCTGGAAAACTCCGACGCCGGCCTGCGCCTGCGCCCACGCACGTCGTTTGAAATTTGGAAGGTCGAAATGGCCGGCATCTCCACCAAATGGAGCCATGGCGATCTGTTTGCCGCCAACGACCTGCGCCGCTCGGCCCTGGAAAACGACCTGGCACGCCAGGTAAAGCGCGAGCAACAGGCCGTGCGTGCGCGCGATGACTTGGTGGCCGTGGTGTCCCACGACTTGCGTAACCCCATGACCGTCATCTCCATGCTCTGCGGCATGATGCAAAAGGCCTTCAGCTCCGA
This sequence comes from Pseudomonas orientalis, assembly GCF_001439815.1. GTDB lineage: Bacteria > Pseudomonadota > Gammaproteobacteria > Pseudomonadales > Pseudomonadaceae > Aquipseudomonas > Aquipseudomonas orientalis. The sequence goes on from NZ_JYLM01000005.1 coordinate 368,779, forward strand.
GGGCCCGCACACCTCACGGCGCATCTCCTCGGCCATCGACACCATGCAACAGGCCGCCGCGCGCATGAATGTGCTGTTGGAGGACTTGCTCGACACGTCGAAAATCGAGGCCGGGCGCTATGTCGTCAAACCTGTGGCGCTGGATGTCAGCCAAATGTTCGATGAGGCCTATTCGTTGCTTGCCCCGTTGGCAATGGAAAAAGGCATCGACCTGTCGTTCAACGCCGAACCCGGGCTGCTGATCAATGCCGACCCGGAGCGCTTGTTCCAGGTGCTGTCGAACCTGATCGGCAACGCCATCAAGTTCACTCCCCGCCAGGGCAATATCGGCATCAGCGCCATGAGCAATGGTGAAGAAATCGTGTTCTCGGTGCGCGACTCAGGCGAAGGCATTGCGCCGGACCAGTTGCCTCACGTGTTCGAGCGCTATTGGACGAAAACCGAAAACAACCCCACCGGCAGCGGCCTGGGGCTGTACATCACCCAGGGCATCGTCCAGGCCCATGGCGGCCAGATCGTTGCCGAGAGTGAAGTGGGACGCGGCAGTGAGTTCCGGTTCACGGTGCCAAAGCCGAGCTGAAATAAACGCGGCGACATCTTGCGATACCGCTGGCCGGGAACGTCTGCCCCGGTCAGTCCCGCGCAGCCGGCTCCCCCGGTGGACGCCAGCCAACAGCGGCAAACCCAACAGACAAAAAACAACTCGAATCTGGATCCTCTCGGACAGGGCTTCCTGACTTGAACCGCTGCCGATCCTTTGCAAGAAATGCTGCGCCCGGCGTCGCACGCTCTTAACAAAACACTGACATCCCGGGCGTTATGCTTCCCCGTTCTACTTTGCATGAGCGGCATTGCTGATGCCCCAACCCGACACCCTGCCCGCCGTCATTGCGGGCCCCCTTCTTCGGCGCCTGGAACCCCGGCGACTGGTCATGTGGCTGGTGGGAAGCCGCGCCCTGGCCTTGACGTTGAAGCTGCATGTGCCTCAAGGCGAAACGCTGGAGATCGTCCTGGACGAACACCAGTGCCAAGTCGTCGCCGTTGGACGTCACGCCTTCATCCACCTGATCGACGTCGCACTGGACCATGAACTGCCCCAGGACGTCGCCATCGGCTACGACCTGCTGATCGATACCCAAGGCATTGCACAGTGGGCTGCGCATCTTCTGTACCCTGAAGCCGGCACTGCGAACTTCGTTCTGCATAGCCGCCTGCATCAGTTGGTGCATGGTTCGTGTCGCAAACCCCATCACCGTGCAGACGAAGGCCTGCTGTGCGTGGACCGGCTGCTCGCGACTGCGCCGCCCCCTACCGACCGCCCGGCCTTGCTGATGATGAGCGGCGACCAGATCTACGCCGATGACGTCGCCGGGCCGATGTTGCGCGCAATTCATGCCTTGATTGCACGCCTGGAGTTGTTCGACGAGTATCTGGAGGGCGCGGTGGTAGACGACAGCGCCAATCTCTATGAGCATCGTGCCAGCTATTACCACAGGGCCGACCTGCTGCCCGCGCTGGACAGCAACGAGACCCTGCGCGAGCGGTTTTTCGGCGGGGTGAAGAAGCCGATTTTCACCAGCAGCACCGCAGACAATCACCTCGTGAGCTTCGCCGAAGTCCTGGCGATGTACCTGCTGGCCTGGTCTCCCACGCCCTGGACGCTGATCACGCCCCAGCCGCCGCACTTGAGCCTTGAGGAACGGCAGCGTTACGCCCGCGAGCAAGTGCTGATCGATCGGTTTCGTGACGGCCTGCCGGGCGTTGCACGGGTCTTTGCCCATCTCTCGACCTTGATGATATTCGACGATCACGACATCACCGATGACTGGAACCTCAGCGCCCAATGGGAGGAAACCGCCTACGGCCACCCGTTCTCCAAACGTATCATCGGCAATGCCTTGCTGGCCTATATGCTGTGCCAGGGCTGGGGCAACCAACCGCAGGTGTTTGGCGAGCTGGTGAAACGCACCCAGGCCCTGACCGCCACGACACGCCACAGTCACCTCGACGCCAGCGCGCAGGATGAGCTGGTGCAAGCGCTGTTGAAATTCCAGCACTGGCACTACGTACTGCCGACCACCCCCGCGCTGGTGGTGCTCGACACCCGCACCCGGCGCTGGCGCAGCGAGTTCACCCTCAAGCAACCCTCCGGCCTGCTGGATTGGGAAGCCCTGAGCGAACTGCAACAGGAACTGCTCGACCACCCTTCGGCCATCATCGTCTCGCCCGCGCCAATCTTTGGCGTGAAGCTGATCGAGACCGTGCAGAAAATCTTCAGCTGGTGCGGCCACCCCTTATTGGTGGACGCCGAAAACTGGATGGCCCATCGGGGCAGCGCCCAGGTGATTCTCAACATCTTCCGCCACTCGCGCACACCGGGTAACTACGTGATTCTGTCGGGTGACGTGCATTATTCGTTCGTCTACGAGGTGCTGATTCGCCACCGCAATGCGGGCCCCAGGATCTGGCAGATCACCAGCAGCGGTATCAAGAACGAATTCCCGCCACGCCTGCTGGAATGGTTCGACCGTCTCAACCGCTGGCTCTACTCACCGCGCTCGCCGCTCAACTGGTTTACCCGGCGCCGGACCATGCAGGTGGTGCCGCACATTCCGGAACATGCCGAGGCAGGGGAACGGTTATGGAATTCAGCCGGGATCGGTCAGGTATTTTTCAACGATCAGGGCCAACCTGAGGCAATTTATCAACACAATGCAGACGGCAAGCCTCGGACGAAAATGATTGCACCGCACCCTTGACCGCACATCTGACCTATTCAAAGCGCATGGGCCGCGTTATACAGTAGCGTCAGCCACGGAGTATCGGCGTCAACCACAGCTCACGCAGGAAGCGCGTCGATGGACGATACAGCCGGTAACGAAGCACCGCGTAATGATTTTTCCGACCTCAGCACCGACCTGTTGCATGCCGTCATGGAGCTGGTCAGCGACGGGATATGGGACTGGAATGCCAATACCGGATTCGTCTACCGCAATCCCGGTTGGTACGAGATGCTGGGCTATTCGTGCCACGCCCTGGAAAACAGCGTATTCACCTGGGAAAACCTGATCCATCCTGAGGATTACCCCCGCGTGATGGCCGACTTTGATGACTATATCTGCCAACGCGCCCCTCATTACCGAGCCGAATACCGCTGTCGAAAGCACGACGGCACCTACCTCTGGATCGAAGATCGTGGCTACATCATCGCGCGTAACCCCGACAATTCGGTCGCGCGCATGGTGGGCGTGCACCGCGATATCCATACGCGCAAATGCTCCCTGGAACGCCTGCGAAAGCGTAACCAGTCCCTCGAAGCCCTGGTGGTCGAGCGCACCCTTGAACTGTCGCGCGTCAATCAGCAGCTGCAATTGCAATTGGACGAAAACCGCTCCCTGGCCGAACGGGACGCCCTGACCCGCATCGCCAACCGTTATCGCCTGGAAAAAGTACTGCTCGAACAGTGCGACCGCGCCGAACGCTTTCGCCTGCCACTGGCGCTGGTGGCCATGGATATCGACGACTTCAAGCCGATCAATGACCGACATGGCCATGGCGTAGGCGATCAGACGCTGGTACGGGTCGTGGAAGGCCTGGAAGCTTGCGTACGTGCCGGTGACTTGCTGGCGCGCTGGGGCGGCGATGAATTCATGCTGGTCTTGCCCAACAGTACGCTGCAGACGGCGAAAGAGCTGGCCGAACGGGTGCGTCATAAAATCCAGGAAATGCCCGCCGTGGGTGACGCCAGGATAACCCTGAGCCTGGGTGTAGTGGAGCGCCGGCTGGGCGAGTCACCGGCCGCTCTGATGACACGTGCCGATCAGGCGCTGTATCGGTCCAAGGCGGCGGGTAAGAATGGCGTGTCGGAATAACTCGCCGGCAACCTGACCTGACCGGTTCACCTTCGCAGTTGCCTTGACCTGACTCCCCTGCCCCCTGAAAATGCCCGACGTTTTTTGTCTCTCCCCGTTTACTGAAGTAGTGAAATTTCAATGTCCGATTCCTACACCGCTGAATCCGCCGAAGCCTCCGTAACCGCCTTGCACGCCAAAGCCGAGTACGAGAACGCCATCAATCTTTCACAGCATGTGCCAGCGGCCAAGATCATCAGCGAAATGGTGCTGGACGCGTTTCACACCTCCAAGGAAAGCGACCAGATCCGCGAGTTGCGCGTGGCTATCCGTCAGGCCCACGACGCTTTCGACGATGACAAGGCCTACGAGTTGATGGGCCAGCTCAAACAATTGAAAGACGCCGAAGCCGCCGATAACGCTGCCCTGGAAGACCTGAGCAGCAAGTTCTCCATCAGTCGTATCCTGTCCAGCTTCAAGGACGATCCCGAGTTTCAGGAGCTGGTCTACGGCTTGGCCCTCAAAGTGCTGAACCAGTCGCACCAGGCCATCAGCAACCCAAGCGCAGGCAAGGGCAAGGCCGCGCGCGCCAAGAAAGAAGCCGAGGTGTTTGTGATCAGCAAGGAGGGCGCCAGCGTCACCCTGCCACTGCGTACGCCGCGCTCCAGACTCAATGTGGACCGTGAAGCGTTCGAATTCCTGGGGTTCAACTTTGTCGGTGAGGGCGATGAAGCCGAGCCGGAGGTGGAAAGCTTTGTGGATAACGCCGGCACTGAACAGCCGCTGAGCCGCAAGAGCGTGATAGCTGCACTGCAACAGCAGACGGCCTTTGACGGCTACAGCATCGCCCAGCAGTAACGCATTGCCGGTCACGCAGCAGGACTGAAAGGTGGGAACGGGCTTGCCCTTTCCCACCTTTTGTATGCGGTTCAGCCCACACCCACGATCTGCGTGGCGAACACCTGGCGAAACCGTTCCATCTCCTGGCGGTTACCCACCGTCACCCGCACCCACTGCGGCCAGTTGCTCCACACACGCCCCACCAGCACATTCTGTGCAGCCAGCCGTTCGATCACCTGCTCGGCGGGTTGCTTGACGTCGATCATGAAGCAGTTGCTCTGCGACGCCGTGCATCTGAAGCCCTGATCCTTCAACCAGGCGATAGTCTCATCACGCAATGTGGCATTGAGCACCTTGCGCTGGCCCAGCAGCTTGACGTCTTCCAGGCTGGCATGGGCGCCCAGCAGGCTGGCACCGGCCGGCACGTTGTCGCCGCCGAACACGGCCAACTGCTCCAGCAATGCCGGATGGCCGACAGCGAGGCCCAGGCGCGCACCGGCCATGCCGTAGATTTTCGAAAAGGTGCGCAGCACCAGCAGGTCGTCGTGGTCCCTGGTCCAGCTCACGCAACTGGGGGCATCGCAGAAGTCGATATAGGCTTCGTCCACCACCAGTACGCTGCCTTTGGGTTTGTTCGCCAGCGCCTGGCGGATGGCTTCGGTTGGCGTCAGGGTGCCGGTCGGGTTGTTGGGGTTGCACAGGTACAGCATGCCGGCCTGGGGATCAGCCGCGAGCATGGCCGGTACATCATGGGCGTGCCCGGTATCGAGGTTGATTTCGCGCACCGGCGCCTGATTCGACGCGGCTGCCTGGCGCGGCACTTCGTAGGACGGCGTGGCCATCACCAGGCCACGGGTTGGGCGGGTGAATGCCAACACGGCATAGCGCAGCGCGGCCATGGAGCCGGCAAACACTGCCACGCTCTCTTCGCTAATACCTTGCTGCTGGGCAAACAGCGCAGCCAGCGCGTACATATGCCGATAGGGATAACGCCCCGATTCCGCGCTGCCCCGCTGCATCGCCTCAAGCGCCGCCGTCGACGGCCCGTAGGGGCTTTCGTTGTAGTTGAGCAATACCTTGTCAGAGGCCGCCGGCGCGGGGCTTGCGGCGGCCCAATCCAGGTGCCCCAGCACCGGCAAGGCCGCGCCCAAGGCGAGAAGAGATCGACGACTGACGCTGACCATGGCAACTACTCCTTGTAGACGAACGTGGGATTCGTACGGGTCGTACAGAGAAGTATGACGAGGAAAATGCCGCCTGATTTAGCGCTTTATTGTTGAGCAACACGCATGTAACACTCCCGATCGCGAAGCTGAATAGCCCCATGGCGGGCTCTAAATCGGCGGTTTCGCAAAGGAAAAATGGACGATCATGACTAAAAGGAGCGGGTGAGCACGTGATGCACAGACGGGAAAAAACCGAGCACCTGAAGAGCAACATCAGGTACTTGATCAAAAGTCGCGGCGAAACCCAGCTTTCGTTAAGCAGCGCCGCCGGCCTGACCAGGACCACCATCTACAACATCCTGGAAGGCAAGGTCGCCAACGTACAACAGTCGACCCTGCGAAAAATCTCCGACTTCTTCGGTGTCTCCTACGAAGAAATCGAGACCATCGATTTCGAGGCCAAGGAAATCATCGAGAGCCATGTTTCGCCCCTGGGCAATATGAACCCGGCGGCGGTGCCTGTGCTCAAGGAAAGCCTGGTCATGCAGCACCTGGGCAAGCGTATCGGTGAGCTGTCCACGCTTTTCCCCCTGACATACTACTTCGGCCTGTCCTGCAACTTGATCGGCGTACTGCTGGAACACGCCATTCCCGGCCTCAACGAGCCAGGGGACGTGCTGATCGTGCAAAAAGGCGCGTGCAGCGACGACAAGGAAAAGCTGGTGTACGACCGCGCCACCACCAAACTCTTCATTACCCTCGAACCCTGTGCGAACTCAGACCGCCTGTGTGTCATCGGCGATATCCTCGAGGAGCGCTTCAATGAGCATGCTTGAAGCACCGGTTGAAAACAGCAAATACAAGCTGCTGGGCTTTGAAAATGACAAGCGCCTGGCGGTGATCATGGTGATTGCCACGGGCAAGGTCATCAAGATCAAGCTCAGTGACGTGCTCAACAGCGAAATGATGGACAACTTCAACCGGATGGAAATCAAGAACCTCTACAAGAAGTTCTATTCACAAGGCGGTGCACTCACGGCGTATGACATGAACGACCGCAATGAAAACTCGTGGATGATCTACATCATCCTGAATTTGCTGCTGTTCACGTTTTATATCTTTACCAGTATTGCCGCGACCAAACCGATCTATCTGGAATCCATGGGCATCATCGTGACGCCGGGCACGTTCCTGTATCCCCTGACCTTTCTGATCGTGGACCTGCTGAATGAAAACTTCGGGCTGCGCCTGGCGCGCAGGGCGATTCTGTTTGCGTTTGCCAGTAACGCGATGATCATCATCCTGCTCTACGGCTCGACCTTTCTGCCCGGGCTGCCGGGCTGGAAACTCGATGGGCCGTACAACGACGTGATCCTGCAGGTCTCGTCGGTGCTGATCGCCTCGTCGGTGTCGTTCCTGGTGTCGGAGAACATCAACTCTTATCTGCTGTGCAAAATCAAGGAGCTGACCAACTCCAGGTACCTGTACCTGCGGATTTTCCTCAGTACGTTCTTTGCGGTCATTATCGACAGCGTCCTGTTCTGCTTTATCGCCTTCTATGGCGTGATGCAGACCAGCGATATCCTGAGCATGATCTATGTGCAGATCGCGATCAAAGTCGGCTTTGCGTTTTTCAATATCCTGCCGGCCTATGGGGCGCGGTCGTTGTTCAAGCGTTATCTGACCAGCGCCAACGCCTGACCATTGGCTGATGGATAACTTTGTGGGAGGGGCGGTGCGACGATTCGACTTGCCCCCGATGAGGCAGTGTCAGTCAGCGCATTTTTAACTGACACACCGCCATCGGGGGCAAGCCCCCTCCCACATTTTGACCTCACTTGGCTCCTGATCGAGTTACGTCAACTGCAGCTTGTGCTTGAGGCTGTGCATGACATCCGCCTTGTTCTGCAGATATTCATTCAAACCCCGGGCGCGCAGGTTGCACGCATCGCAGTTGCCGCAGCCTGTCCCTATGACGCCGTTGTAGCAGGTCAGCGTCTGCTCGCGTACCAGCTTCAACTGCTCGTAGTAATCGGCCAGGGCCCAGGTCTCGGCCTTGTTCAGCCACATCAGCGGGGTATCGAGGCGCACATCGTATTCCATGCCCAGCTTCAGGGCCTGGTTCAGCGCCTTGACGAACTCGTCGCGGCAATCCGGGTAACCCGAGAAATCGGTTTCGCACACGCCGGTGATCACGCTCTCGGCCTTCACTTGATAGGCGTAGATCGCGGCCAGGGTCAGGAACAGGATGTTACGCCCCGGCACGAAGGTGCTCGGCAGGCTTTCCCCTGAGCTGTTCACCGTGGGCACGGGGATGTTGTCACGGGTAAGGCTGCTGATCGCCAGCTCATTGAGCAGGGACACATCCATCACCTTGTGCACGGTGGCGCCCAACTGCTTGGCCAACGTGCGGGCCACGTCGATCTCCGCCACATGGCGCTGGCCATAATCGAAGGTGATGCAGTGCACTTCGTCATACTGCTTCAATGCCTGGATCAGGCAGGTGGTCGAGTCCTGCCCGCCACTGAAGACCATAACGGCTTTTTTACTCATTGCGTTGCTTCCTGCATTCGAAGAATTGGGTATAGGAGCGAGCTTGCTCGCGATCATAAAGGGCATACCATAAAAAACCCCGCGCTTCTTGCGAAGGCGGGGCCTTTACTGCTCAGACCACTCAGTGTGCGTAGGTCAGCAACAGCTCTTTCGGTACCTGGAAATCCAGGGACATCATCACGCTGAGCGCGGTGATGGTGAAGATCGAGAACACGAACAGCTTGCGCGCCCAGACGGTGTCATCCACCGCCTTGTAGCCGGTCCAGGCCATGTACAACCAGTACATGCCCATGGCCGCGGCGACGGCGAGGTAGCTCATGCCGGCGTAGCCACTGAAGGTCAACATCAAGGTCGCCACGAGGAAGGCCAGGATGTAGAGCAGGATGTGTTTCTTGGCTACCTGAATGCCACGCTTGACCGGCAGAACCGGAATCGACGCAGCCAGGTAGTCATTGAAGCGGAAAATTGCGATGGCGTAGGAATGCGGCATCTGCCACAGGCTGAACATCACCAGCAGCACCAGCGCGGCCATGTCGAAGCTATTGGTCACAGCCACATAACCAATCACCGGCGGCATCGCCCCCGACAGACTTCCCACCAGCGTGCCGTGCACCGACTTGCGCTTGAGGTAGAGGCTGTAGAGGCCGACGTAGATGACAAAGCCGATCACGGCAAACAGCGCCGCCAGCGGGTTGGCCACCTTGTACAACAACACCACGCCCGCAACACCCAGGACGGTCGCAAAGATCAGTGCCAGTTTCAGGGAGATAAGCCCCTGGACCAGCACGCGATTCTTGGTGCGCTCCATCTTGATGTCGATGTCACGGTCGATGCAGTTGTTGAACACGCATCCGGAAGCTACCACCAGGGACGTGCCGATCATTGCAGCCAGAAAGATGGCCAGATCGACATGCCCCTTGGAGGCCAGGAAGAAACCGCCCGCCACAGAAAGCACGTTACCGAAAATGATCCCCGGTTTGGTGATTTGGATAAAGTGCTTAAGCGACATCGGGTTTTACCTCACTTCGCCATCATGTAGGTGTGGATGCTGAACATGATCCACAGCGACAGACCAACCAGCAGAACGATCACCAGGCCTGCGAACACGAACGCAATCACGTTCTCGCGCTGCTCTTTGGAACGATCCAGGTGCAGGAAGTACACCAGGTGAACCAGGACCTGAATCACTGCGAACGCCAACACGATCATCAAGGTGATCGACTTCGGCAGGGTTGGGTACATCACCAGGCCGAACGGGATCAGGGTCAGGATGACCGACAGGATGAAGCCAATGGCGTAAGACTTTACGCTGCCGTGGCTTGAATCGTGGCTGTCATGGGAGTGTGCATTAGCCATTACAGAGTCCCCATCAAGTAAACGACGGTGAATACGCAGATCCAGACCACGTCCAGGAAGTGCCAGAACAGGCTCAGGCAGCTCAGGCGGGTCTTGTTGGTGTTGGTCAGGCCGTGCTTATTGACCTGATACATCATCACCGCCATCCACAGCAGGCCGGCGGATACGTGCAGACCGTGGGTGCCGACCAGCGTGAAGAACGCCGACAGGAAACCGGAACGGTGCGGGCCGTAGCCTTCGGAGATCAGCAGGTGGAACTCGTTGATCTCCATGCCGATGAAGCCCAGGCCGAACAGGAAGGTCAGTGCCAACCAGCTCAGTACGCCTTTCTTGTTGCCCTTGTAGAAGGCCAACATGGCGAAGCCGTAGGTGATCGAACTGAACAACAGCAAGGCGGTTTCGCCGAGCACGTAAGGCAGTTCGAAGATGTCGTGGCCCGACGGGCCACCCGCTACGTTGTTTACCAGTACCGCGTACACCGCAAAGATCGACGCAAACAAGATGCAGTCGGTCATCAGGTAGAGCCAGAAACCGAAGACGGTTATTGGCCCCGAGTCGTGGTGATGGTCATCGTGCCCATGGTCATCGACATGGGCGTGTCCAGCATTGGTCACTAAGTTCGACATGGTTTAAGCCTGTTCCAACGAGGTTTCTACACGGTTGGCCGGAATCTTCTTCTCGGCTACCAGGCGAGCGTGCTGCTCGGCTTCGATGCGTTCGATCGTTTCGACCGGCACCATGTAGCCTTGATCATCACGGGCAGCGTGAATGATGAAGTAACCGATAGTGCCCACCAGGCCCACGATCGCCAGCCACCAGATGTGCCAGATCATCGCGAAACCGAACACGGTCAACAGCGCACCCATCACCACGCCGGTGGCGGTGTTGTTCGGCATGTGGATCGGCTCGTAGTGCGCAGGTTTCTGGTACGCGGTACCGTCTTCCTTGGCTTCGGTGAACGCATCAATGGTATTCGCGGTAGGAATCACGGCGAAGTTGTAGAACGGTGGCGGCGACGAAGTCGACCATTCCAGGGTGTGGCCATTCCATGGGTCACCGGATTCGCAGGCGTTCTGCTTACGGTCACGGACGCTCACATACAGCTGGATCAGCTGGCAGGCGATGCCCGCAGCAATCATCAGCGCACCGAACATGGCAACGTACAGGTACGGCACCCACTCAGGGTTGGTGGTAGCGTTCAAACGACGGGTCATGCCCATGAAGCCCAGTGCATAGAGCGGCATGAACGCGACGAAGAAGCCCGAGATCCAGAACCAGAAGGCAGCCTTGCCCCAGCCTTCGTGCAGCTTGAAGCCGAACGCTTTCGGGAAGTAGAAGCTGAAACCGGCGATGTAACCGAATACCGCGCCGCCGATGATCACGTTGTGGAAGTGAGCGATCACGAACAGGCTGTTGTGCAGTACGAAGTCAGCACCCGGAATGGCCAGCAGTACGCCGGTCATGCCGCCGATGGCGAAGGTCACCATGAAGCCCAGGGTCCACAGGACCTGGCTGGTCATGCGCAGACGACCGTGGTAGATGGTGAACAGCCAGTTGAACAGCTTCACCCCCGTCGGGATGGAAATCAGCATCGTCGCCAGGCCGAAGAAGGCGTTGACGCTGGCCCCCGAACCCATGGTGAAGAAGTGGTGCAGCCACACCATGAAGCCCAGTACCGAGATGGCGCCCGAGGCGTAGACCATCGAGTGGTGACCGAACAGGCGCTTGCCGGTAAAGGTCGAGATCACTTCGGAGAAGATACCGAACGCCGGCAGGATCAGGATGTACACCTCAGGGTGACCCCACGCCCAGAACAGGTTCACGTACATCATTGGATTGCCACCAAGTTCATTGGTGAAAATGTGGAAATCCAGGTAACGGTCAAGCGACAGCAGCGCCATGGTAGCGGCCAGGATCGGGAACGAAGCCACGATCAGGACGTTTGCCCAGGTGCAGGTCCAGGTGAAGATCGGCATGTCCATCAGTTTCATGCCAGGGGCGCGCATCTTCAGGACGGTGGCCAGGAAGTTGACCCCCGTCAATGTCGTCCCGAGTCCTGATAACTGCAGCGCCCAGATGTAGTAGTCCACACCGACGCCAGGGCTGTATTGCAGGCCCGACAATGGCGGATACGCAACCCAACCGGTCTTGGCGAATTCGCCGACGCCCAGGGACACGTTGATCAGCACCACGCCCGACACCAGCAGCCAGAAGCTCAGGGAGTTCAGGAACGGGTAGGCAACGTCACGCGCACCGATCTGCAGCGGCAAGGCAAGGTTCATCAGGCCGGTGAAGAAAGGCATCGCCATGAAGATGATCATGATCACACCGTGGGCGGTGAAGATCTGGTCATAGTGTTCAGGCGGCAGGTAGCCAGGCGAACCCTCGGTGGCCATGGCCAGCTGGGTACGCATCATGATGGCGTCGGCAAAACCACGCAGCAGCATGACCATGGCCACGATGACGTACATGACGCCGATTTTCTTGTGGTCGACCGACGTCAGCCACTCGGTCCACAGGTAGGTCCACTTCTTGAAGTAGGTGATACCTGCAAACAGTGCCAGACCACCCAGCGCGATCATGGCGATGGTAATCATCACAATCGGCTCGTGGAACGGGACCGCATCCCAACTTAATTTACCAAACATCGTTTACTCCTCTGCCCCAGCAGTTGAATGCGCGCCTGTGTCAGAACCTTCAACCGCGGCCACTTCTTTCTTCTCGTGCTTGACCGGCTTGCCTGGCTTCATACCTTCGTACTTGTCGACGATTTTCTGAAACAGGTTCGGCTCAAACGCGGAGTACAGCGCGACAGGGTTGTTCTGGCTTGGTTTGGTCAGGGCGTCGTATTCAGCTTGATCAAGCTGTTTAGGTGCGGCCTTGACTTCGGCTACCCAGGCGTTGAAGTCTTCCTGGCTCGTCGAGATCGCTTTGAATTTCATGCCGGTGAAGCCAGCGCCGCTGTAGTTGGCGGAGATGCCTTCCATTTCAGCTTTCTGGTTGGCGATCAGGTGCAGCTTGGTCTGCATGCCTGCCATCGCGTAGATCTGACCGCCCAGGGCCGGGATGAAGAACGAGTTCATCACGGCGTCGGAGGTGATCTTGAAGTTCAGCGGGGTGTGCTCCGGGAAGCGGATCTGGTTCACGGTGGCGATACCCAGGTCCGGGTAGATGAACAGCCACTTCCAGTCCAGCGCGACCACTTCGATGTTGATCGGCTTGACGTCCGATTCCAGCGGACGGTACGGGTCCAGTGCGTGGGTGGACTTGTAAGTCACATAACCCAGGGCAATGATGATGAGGATCGGGACCAGCCACACCGCGATTTCGATCTTGGTGGAGTGCGACCACTTCGGCGCGTAGGTGGCGCTGGTGTTCGACGCGCGGTATTTCCAGGCGAAGGCGAACGTCATGATGATCACAGGCACCACGACCAGCAGCATCAGCAGGGTGGCGGTGATGATCAGGTTTCGTTCATCCAGACCGACCTGTCCTTTTGGGTCGAGCAAGGTCCACTTGCAGCCTCCCAGCATTAACATCATGCCAAGCAGCGGCAAAAAGCCTAGTAATCGGGGGTACCTGTTTTTACTCATCTCACGACCTCTAAAGCAGCTTGCGCAATGCAGTTGGGTTTTGATCGCCAACACTTCACCCTGCCAAGGGTTGGCATTTCTCTTCGATTGAATAAGAGCCTGCCCATCACGTCATAAAGGAACGTTTCACGGACCTGCGGTGAGTTCTTATTCGATTTCGTGGCTAAAGGCCTTGTTACAGACCAATTCCATTTGGTGCGGATAGTTGAAAGGCTGCCGGAACCTGGGATCGCACAGAGCCTTCCATCTGCTCCTCGACCGCTCCAATGCTCAAATATTGAACAGCACCGGACATTCAGTGCGGGCGATTGTAGTTAGCTAGCGATGTATAAACCATGTCTGATAAAGAAATAATTTTTATCGATTACAGCAATAATACTTCACCATTCCTGCAAGGGTTCGCGATGTTATCGCGTTCAATTCTCAACAAAAACCACAAAAACTGCGTTGTCATTGGGCAGATTGCCACTCCCCTTACGCACTGTAAGGGTAAGGTAAACGCGGTAAAGTCCCCAGAAAACAAGGCATTCGCAGACCCGTCCGGCGCTCGAACTCCACGCGCCTGGCGGTGTCTTTCAAACCACGAACTGACAGCACAGTTTGCACACCGGATGCAAATACAGGGGCTGGTTCGGCCGGTTTCGAACCGCCTGCGACAACCTCCGTGTGACAACATGTCGCACGCTGCGCAGCGCTTTCGTTGCCGCTCGTCACGGCGCTTTCACAAATCCCGGCAAACAAAAACGCCCCGGCCTTCACTCAAGCAGACCGGGGCGTTTTGTGGGTTGGATTCAGGCTTTGGGGTGGCGATTACGATAGATGCACAGCGGCACCAGGATCACGGTCAGCACGAACGCCACCAAGGCCCATTGCGCCAGGGACAGGCCGAGGATCGGCGGATAAGGCGTGCTGCAGAAGCCGTCGACCTGAAAGCCCAGGGGAAACACTTTGGCCAGGGGCAGATCGTCAACGATCGGCTGCAACACATCGATGCCGCAACTGACCTGAGGGAAGAACTGGGTGTACACATGGTGACCGGCAGCCGCCACACCGCCCACGGCGCTGAGCACCACCAGGCCTTCAAAGAACGTGACCGCTCCTTTGGTGCGCATCGCGGCCCCGATGAACGCAAAGAGCGCGATCAGCAGCAAGGCGTAGCGTTGCAGGATGCACAGCGGGCATGGCGCTTCGCCCAGCACCACTTGCATGTACAGCGCGCCGCCGATCAGCGCCAGGCAGATGATGCCCAGCAACACCAGAAAGCGCCGCTCCCTGCCTAAACGCATTTCGTCACTCATCTCCGGTTTCCTTTGTTTTGTGCCTGATGGCAACAAGTTTACACACAGGCAGTGGTTAAAACAGAGAAGGGTTAACACCGGATTAATCAAGAAAAATGGAGAACCCAATGTGGGAGGGGGCTTGCCCCCGATGCGATGTGTCAGTGAAAAACAAGCTGACTGATCCACCGCTATCGGGGGCAAGCCCCCTCCCACATTGGCTCACTGCTGCTGCGAAGAACCTATTCCAGCGATGCCGCCGGGCCGAAGAACTCGTAGCGACTTTGTTTCTCGGGCACACCCAGCGCCTTCAGGTGCCGTTTGATCGCAGCCATGAAACCCTTGGGCCCCAGGAAATACGCATCAATATCGCGCTCCTCGGGCAACCACGCCGCCAGTTGTTCCTGGCTCAGCAGGCCGACCTTGTCCGCCGCCGGGCTCACGCCGTCGTCCTCGGCGTAGCAGTAGAAGCGCTTGAGCTGCGGATGCCTGGCCGCCAGGGTGTCCACCCAGTCACGGAACGCATGCACCCCGCCGTTACGCGCGCAGTGGATAAAGTGCACCGGGCGCTCGTTGGCCAGGGCCGCTTCAAGCATCGGCAGGGTTGGCGTAATGCCCACGCCGCCGCTGATCAATACCAGCGGCTTGTCGCTGGCGGCCAGGGTGAACTCGCCGGCAGGCGGGAACAGGTCGATGGTCGCACCGACGTGCAGGTGGTCATGCAGGTAGTTGGACACCCGCCCACCGGCTTCGCGCTTGACGCTGATGCGGTACAGGCCGGCGTCGCTCAGGGCCGACAGGGAATAGTTGCGCCGCACTTCCTCGCCATCGAGCGCCAGCTTCATGCCGATGTACTGACCGGGAGCGGCGTTGAGGATCGGGCCGTTGTCCACCGGGGCGAAATAGAACGAGATGATCTCGTCGCTCTCCGCCACGCGCTTGACCAGCACGAACGGTCGCGCACCGCGCCAGCCGCCAGGCGCCTGGGCTTTCTCGTCATAGATAGCCGCTTCGGCGCCGATCAGGATATCCGCCAGTTGGCCGTACGCCGCGCCCCAGGCGCTCATCACTTCAGGGGTGGCTATCTCGCTGCCCAGCACCTCGGAAATAGCCCGCAGCAGGCAGGCACCGACGATCGGGTAGTGCTCGGGCAGTATCTGCAAGGCCACATGCTTGTTGATGATCCTGGCCACCAGGTCGCCCAACTGGTCCAACTGGTCGATATGCCGCGCGTACATCAGCACACCATTGGCCAGGGCGCGCGGCTGGTCGCCGCTGGCCTGATGGGCCTGGTTGAACAGGGGGCGGACTTCCGGGTATTCGCAGAGCATCATGCGGTAGAAGTGGGTGATCAGCGCTTCCCCGCCACTTTCCAGCAGGGGCACGGTGGATTTGACGATGGCACGGTCTTGGGCACTCAGCATGGGAGACTCCTGGTCTTTTCACTCATGCCTTTTGTGTAATCAGTAATCATGCCAAACAATAAAACGTTATTTTTCAATAGTTTAAATATTATGTAGTCAGTATGACTTCCTACATCTTATAGTCATAAGGACTACAAGGAGTCATTATGACTGCAAAACCGCTGCTCACCACCCTGCTGCCGCTGGTTGCCGACCTGTCCCGGGAACTGCCCGAAGGCGAGCGCTATCGACGCCTGTTGCAAGCCATGCGCGCCCTGCTGCCCTGCGATGCCGCCGCGTTGCTGCGCCTGGATGGCGAGTGGCTGGTGCCGCTGGCCGTGGATGGCTTGAGCACCGATACCCTGGGCCGACGCTTCAAGATCAGCGAGCACCCGCGTTTCGAGGTGCTGCTGAGCAGCCCCGGCCCTACCCGCTTCGATAGCGACAGCCAGTTGCCCGACCCTTACGACGGCCTGGTGGAGGGTCTGCACGGGCATCTGGAAGTTCACGACTGCATGGGCTGCCCGTTGTTTGTCGACGACCAGCCCTGGGGCCTGCTGACCCTGGACGCCCTCGACACAGAGCGCTTTGAACGGGTCGAACTCGACGCCCTGCAAGCCTTTGCCAGCCTGGCCGCCGCCACGGTCAATGTCGCCGAACGCATTGAACGCCTGGCGTTGCGCGCCGAAGACGAACATCAGCGTGCCGAGATCTACCGTCAGGCCAGCGGCCAGCAGCACAAGGAAATGATCGGCCAGAGCAAGGCGCACAAACATCTGGTGGAGGAAATCAAACTGGTGGGCGGCAGTGACCTGACCGTGCTGATCACCGGTGAAACCGGGGTCGGCAAGGAGCTGGTGGCCCAGGCGATCCACGCTGCGTCGGCGCGTGCGGACAAACCGCTGATCAGCCTCAACTGCGCCGCACTGCCCGAGACGCTGGTGGAAAGCGAGTTGTTCGGCCATGTGCGCGGCGCCTTCACCGGCGCGCTGAATGAACGCCGGGGCAAATTCGAGCTGGCCAATGGCGGCACGCTGTTCCTGGATGAAGTGGGCGAGCTGTCGCTGACCGTGCAGGCCAAGCTGCTGCGCGTACTGCAAAGCGGCCAGTTGCAGCGCCTGGGTTCGGACAAGGAACATCAGGTGAATGTGCGCCTGATTGCCGCGACCAATCGTGACCTGGCTGAGGAAGTGCGCACTGGCCGCTACCGCGCCGACTTTTACCACCGCTTGAGCGTCTACCCGCTGAAAGTGCCTGCGCTACGTGAACGCGGGCGCGATGTGCTGCTGCTGGCCGGTTTTTTTCTGGAGCACAACCGCTCACGCATGGGCCTGGGCAGTCTGCGTCTGACCAGCGATGCCCAGGCCGCGCTGCTCGCCTACGACTGGCCGGGCAATGTGCGCGAGCTGGAACACTTGATCGGACGCAGCGCGCTCAAAGCCCTGGGCCACAGCCGCGAGCGGCCGAAGATCCTCAGCCTGAGCGCCGCAGACCTGGACCTGCCGGATGTCGGCGCAGCGGCCGTCGACGCACCGCTCGCCACCGCCCCCGAAGTCACCGGCGACCTGCGCCAGGCCACCGAGCACTTCCAGCGCCAGGTCATCAGCGCCTGCCTGGAGCGCCATCAACACAACTGGGCCGGCGCCGCCCGCGAGCTGGGCCTGGACCGCGCCAACCTCGGCCGCATGGCCAGGCGCCTGGGCCTGAAATAACCCGAAATGTGGGAGGGGGCTTGCCCCCGATAGCAGTGTGTCAGTCGATGCATGTGCCAACTGCAAGTCCGCTATCGGGGGCAAGCCCCCTCCCACATTAGACCTGCTTTGCATTGAAAATCGGGGTGGCAGGCCGGGGTTTGCGAAACACCAGCACATTGCCCAGCATCACCAGCACCAACCCCGCCAGCGCCGGGGCTGTCCACTGATAGCCCTCGGCAAATGCCGATACGTTCAGCGCCACCACCGGGAACAACACCGTGCAATACGCCGCCTTCTCCGGTCCCATGCGGCCGACCAGGGTGAGGTAGGCGGTAAACCCTATCACCGACCCCGGGATCACCAGGTACCCCAGCGCGCCGATATACCGCGCGCTCCACTCCATCTCGAACGGAATACCGCGCACTGCGCAATAGGCCGCCAGCATCGCCGCGCCATAGGCCATGCCCCAGGCATTGGTGGTCAACGGCTTGAGCCCGGCTTTCTGTTGCAGGCTCGACAGCATATTGCCCGCCGAGAAACACAGGGTTCCCAGCAGCGCCAAGGCAAGACCCAGCAAGGTCTGCGGGCTGGCGGTATGCCCGACCACTTCCGGCCAGAACATGAACCCCAGGCCCAGCAATCCAAGCGCACCGCCCATCACCACATTGCGGGCGACCCGCTGGCCGAAAAACACCCGGGCATTCAGCGCATTCCACAAGGTCGCCGTGGAAAACACCACCGCCACCAGCCCGCTGGGGATCCACTGGCTGGCGGTGAGAAAACACATGAAATTGACGCAAAACAGGCACAGGCCCTGGGCCAGGCAGATCAGGTGCCCGCGCCGGTTCATCACCTGCAGCCGGCGGCTGAGCAGCAACAGCACGAACAGCACCAGCGCCGCCAGGCCGAAGCGATAAACGATCGATACGGGAATCGCCACCACGCCCAACTGCCATTTGAGTGCGATCCAGGTGGTGCCCCAGATCAGTACGGTGAGTAGATACAGGGAAAGGTTCATAGCGGGCTCCGGCAAGTGAGCCCCAGTGTCGCTGTTACCGCGCGCCGTTCTCTTGCACATTCTTGCGCTTTTGTCGGAAGCGGGGATCACAGCGCCATGACGGCGGGGTAGGATGCCAAACGTCGGAGAACACAAGATGTCAGCACTTCAATCCCTGCAAGTCTTTCAAGCCCTTAACGGCTCGCCCAACGCACGCCTGCAGGCCTGCGCCGAGCTCGGTGACGGGTTGTCCGCAGCATTGTGGAGCAACCACCACGACGCCCAGGATTACCAGGCGCCCAGCCATCACACGTTGTCGTGCTACATCGGCGGCGGCACCGGCACCTTTCGCCGTGACCAGCCGGGCGTCAAGGGCGGTCCCGACAAGTTGTGCATCCTGCCGGCCGAGCATCAATCGGCGTGGGTGATCAATGGCCAGATTCGCCTGGCCCATGTGTATTTCAGCCCCGAACAATTTGCCCTCGGCTGCGTCACCCTGCTCGACCGCGAACCCCGTGAACTGCAATTGCGCGAAGGCACCTTCCTCGAAGACGCCCGCCTGGCCGCACGCTTTCACCAGTTGATTGCCCTCAATTGGCACGAGCCCGGTGAGCGCCTGCTGACCAGCAGCCTGGCTCAAGAAATGCTCAGTCATACCCTGCTCAGCCAGGTTGGCGTTCGCGACGGACTGCGGGTGAAAGGTGGGCTGGCCGCGCACCAGCGGCGGCGCTTGGTGGAGTACATCGACCAGCACCTGCAGGACGCCATCAGCCTCGGCCAACTGGCCGGCCTGTGCGCACTGTCGGAGTATCATTTCGCACGCATGTTCCGCCAGAGCTTCGGCCTGCCGCCGCACCAGTATTTGCTGGCGCGCCGGCTGGCCCGTGCGAAGAGCCTGCTGCGCGGCAGCGCCCTGGCCGTGGGGGAGATCGCCTTGAGGTGCGGTTTCTCCAGCGCCAGTCATTTCAACCAGCGCTTTCGCCAGGCCATGGGGGCGGCGCCTGGGGACTATCGCCAGGCCTTTCGCGCCTAGCCCATCAAGCCCAGCGTCTTGGCCTTGGCCACTGCCTGGGTGCGCCGCTCCACCCCGAGTTTGCTGTGGATACGCCGCGCATGGGTCTTGACGGTGTGCAGGGAGATATACAGGCGGTCGGCAATTTGCAGGTTGGAGTTGCCCAGGGCGATCAACTGCAACACTTCCAGTTCGCGCTGGCTCAACGGGTTTTGCGTGACGCCGACGGGCGACGCTTGCGGTTCGAGCCCCAACTCACTCAACAACCCCGGTGCGCGCAGACGCAACTCGCGAACCGCCTGCTGCACCTGGCAACGCGCCGCCAATTGCAGGCCGGCCTGCAGGGCCAGTCGCGCCCGGGCCGGCTCTCCCAGGCGCCAGGCTACCTCGCCAAGCACCAAGTGCAGTTCGGTTTCCAGGCACAGCATGCCGCGTTGCCGGGTGCTGGCGAGCAAGGCGCCGAGCCGCTCGAGCGGCTGTTCAGCGCAGCCCAGCCTGACTTCGGCCAGCACCAGCAGGTACTCAAGACGCGGGATCAATTCCAGCGTAGCCGGCGGCGCCTGCTTGGCGCAGGGCCCATGAAAGTGGCGCAGTACGCGGCGCATCGCTTCCACCGTCAATTCCGCGCGCCCCTGCTGCAACCAGAAATGCCCGCTGACCAACAACAGTACCGCGCGGTATACCAGCACGGGGACGTGGCGCTGCTGCATCAGCCGTTCGGCATCGCGCAACTGGATAAACGCTTGAGCGTAATCACCGCGATTGGCCGCCAGCAACGCCAGCCCGAGAAACCCGTACAGCACCCGTTTGTCCTGGCTGTGCAGGCAGATGTTCATACCGACCTCGAAACATTCACCCGCCAGGGCGTCCTGCCCTTGACGCAATGCCAGATGCCCGCGTCGCAGGGCGATACGCCCCATCAGTGGCCCCGCCTGCAAACGCTGCTCGACCAGCATCGCCTGCACCCCTTCCAACAAGCTTTGCGCCCGGTAAGGCGCGCCGCGCTGTTCCAGCAATTGGGCGTGATCCAGCTCCAGCAAGGCCTCCAGCACCAGCGAACCGTGGGCGCGGGCCAGGCACAGCGCTTCACGATTGACGGTCTGGGCGACGTCCAGCTCACCGCGCAGCAAGGCTTGCTGGGTCAGGCCCGACAGGCACATCAGACGCGATGTCCAGGCACTCTCGGGCAAGGCTTGCAGCGCCTCGAGGAAATGCGCGCGGGAACCCTCGGCATCGCCGCTCAGGTGCAGCAGCCAGCCGGCCTGCGCCTGCCAGCGCGCCACCAGATGACGCTGCGCCGACGCCGTCGGTCGCGGCGCGAATCGAGCCAACTGGTCGATGCACACCGCCGCCTGCTCGAAGCGCCCGGCAAACAGCAGTGCGGCCGTGACCAGCCCGACCAATTGCGCCGAGCCGAGCATCAATTCATCACCATGCTGCTCATGCAGGCGCAACAGCAGCAGGGCATTTTGCCCGCGAAACAAGTCTTCGAAACTGAAGTGCTGCAACAGGCTCACCGCCGCTTCGTATTCCTGCGCCAACAGCGCCTGCTCGAAGGCGGCCTGCCAGTCCTGCTCGGCGCTGAACCACTGGCAAGCGCGCCGGTGCCAGGCGCGCCTGGCCGGCCAGGATTCTTCGCGCAGCAAGCACGCCAGGGGGGCAAATACCTGCAGCCAATCGGTGCTGCCTTCCCAGGGCTGGATAAACGCACCGAGCGCTTGAAGCTCGCGCAGATACTGAGCCCCGTCACCAGCGCCGAACAGGTGCTCACACAGGCCCGTATTGAAGCGCGGCAGATTGGCAAGCACCCGCCAGGCTTCGGCCAGCTCCGACGGCAAGCCGTTGAACACTTCGTGTTGCAGATAATCAAGCACGGTCTTATCGGGATGGCCGTCATTGAGCAGCGCGATGCGCACACCTGCGCACCAGCCCGCGCTGAACTGCATGACGCTCTCGACGCTCCGCCCGGGGCCGAGCAAAGCCTGGATTTCCGTAGCGTTGAAGGCCAGCTCAGCGCTGCTGCATTCCAGCAATTCGTCATCGAGCAACAGCCGCGGCCAATTGCACGATGGCCGGCGCCGCGCGCCCAACCACCAGGTCAGCGCCGGGCTGCTGGCGGTGAGCAATCGGTCCAGCAAGGCGTCCAGTTCGGGAGCGGGCGTGCGGCAGAAATCATCCAGGCACACCCACGCCGGGTGCTGCCAACGCCCCAAGTCCAGCAATAATGTGGCTTCATCGGTATAAGGCAGCCCAAGGCTGTGCGCCAGGCGCCGGGAGAAATCGACAGGGCATGCCACGCCACCATTGAGCGCCAGCCAGTACACCTGGCACCCGGGCGGCGCCTGCAGTGCACACTCGGCGAGCAGCGCGCTCTTGCCACTGCCGCCAGGCGCGCACAACAACTTCACGCGCGCCTGCGCCGCGAGCAACGGTGCGGCCAGGCGCGGGCGCAGCACATGGTGAGCGGACAGCCGAGGCATGAATCCAGGACGGTCCAGGCAGCGTGTCATGGCGGTCATTGCTGCATCCTGCTTTTTTATTGTGATGCAACCCTAGACCTGTGGTGGGCGGTTGTTGAAGAAGTATTCAGCACAATGATTGAAGGACATGCACGAAACCCAATGTGGGAGGGGGCTTGCCCCCGATGGCGGTGTATCAGTCAACCATCCATTGACTGACACTCCCTCATCGGGAGCAAGCCCCCTCCCACATTTGATTGATCGTTCCCACGCTCCGCTTGGGAACGATCACAACATCCGAAATCAGCGCACACCTTCAGACCTGAGCGCCGCCGGGGTGTAATCCGCTGCCTTGGCCGCGAAGCCGAACACGAAGCTGCTCTTCTCCTCGTTCTTCATGCCCAGCGCGAGGTAGCGCCCGGCGATCAGGTCGTACAGGGTTTCCACGGTGTAGGCCGGCACCTGGTGGTCGTAATAGAACTGTGCGTGGCCTTCGGCGACGCGCCACAGTTGGCCGCGACCGTCGTAGTGGTCCACCAGAGCGACCTGCCAGCTGTCTTCGTCGATGTACATGTGGCGCTTGGCGTAGATGTGCCGCTCGCTCGGCTTGACGGTGCCGACCACTTCCCAGACCCGATGCAGCTCATAGCGGGTCAGGTCCTGGTTGATATGCCCGGCCTTGATGATGTCGTCGTACTTGAGGGTGGGCGAATCGAGCTTGTAGCTGTTGTAAGGGATGTACAGTTCCTTCTTGCCCACCAGTTTCCAGTCATAGCGATCAGGCGCGCCGGAGAACATGTCGAAGTTGTCGGTGGTGCGCAGGCCGTCGGATGCGGTGCCCGGCCCGTCGTACGACACCTGCGGCGCCCGCCGCACACGGCGCTGGCCGGCGTTGTAGATCCAGGCCAGGCGTGGCTCCTTCACCTGGTCGAGGGTTTCGTGCACCAGCAGCACGTTGCCGGCCAGTCGCGCCGGTGCCGTGACCGATTGCTTGAAATAACTCAGCACGTTGGCCGCCTTGGCCGGGTCGATGTCGGGGATGGCCTGGGGCACCGCGACTTCTTCTTCGAAGCGGATCGGCGTGTAGCTGCCGTTGGTCTGGGGCGTGGCCTGGGTGATGATGCGGCGCAGGTTGCCGCCGTGGTAACGGGTGATGTGGTTCCACAACACCTCCACGCCATTTTTCGGGATCGGGAACGCGTAGTAACGGTTACCGGTGAAGTTTTCCAGCCCGTTGCCGTCGTTGATTGCCTTGACGTTGAGTGCGCTGCGCTTGATGGACTCATAGATATCCGCTGGCAGATTGACCGTACGGTGGCTCGGGTACACCGGTATCTTGTAGGTCTCGGGGTAGCGCTTGAACATCGCCACCTGGCCGTCGGAGAGCTTGTCCTTGTACTTGTCGACCGTGGCGGCGGTGATCACGAACAGCGGTTTTTCACCGGCGAACGGGTCAGCGAGAAAGCCCTTGCTGTCCACCGCGCCGGCGTTTTTCGGGATACCGCCGGTCCAGGCCGGGATCGAACCATCGGCGTTGCCGGCTTTTTCGGCACCGACCGGGGTGAGTGTAGTGCCAAGCTTGGCGGCTTCTTCCGGCGATACCGCAGCCATCACGTGGGCGGCCAACAGACTCAGGGCCAGCACTGCAATTGTCTTACGCATAAGTTCTTGTCCTTCTTTTAGCCAGATCAGAAGTTCACGCCGAAGCTGAGGGCGAGGAAGTCGCGGTCGGTCAGGGTGTTGTAGTCGCCGCCAAAGAAGTCTGTGTAGCTGAGGCTGGCGGTGTAGGTGCTGCGGTAGTCCGCGTCCACGCCGACGCTGATGGCCTTGGCGCCTTTGTTGAAAATCCCGTTGGGGCCGTAGCCGGCGACGTCATGGGACCAGGACAGGTTGGGCTTGAGGTTCACCCCGGCAATCGCGTTGTTGTAATCAAGGATTGCCCGCGCGCGATAGCCCCAGGAGGTTGAGGTGACGAAACCGTCAGTGTCACCCTGGAACCCATAGGCGCCGTACACCGAGTCGCGGCCATAACGCAGTCTGGTTTTATCTTCCAGGCCGGCGACGTGCACCACGGCCGCTTCACCCACCAGCGTAAGGCGCTCGGCGCCGAGCACCTGGTCGAAGAACTGGGTCATGGTGCTTTGGATCTGGGTGATTTCCTTGCGGCGGTAGCCCTTGTTGTCATCGCCGAAATTGCTGCGGATGGGTGAGGCCAGTTGGCCGGCGATCGGGTTGATCAAGGCCAGGGTCAGGTCAGTGGTGTTCAGTTGCACCGGCGCATTGGGGCGATAACTGATTTCGCCGGTCCACGCGGTGCCCGTGGGCAAGGTGGTAGAGAAACTGGCGCCGAACAGGCGGATGTCTTCCGGGTAATCCAGGTAGTACTGGCCACGGCCAAGCATCGTGCTTTGCGCCAAACCGGCCCCGGAACCCGGCGCAATGGCATTGGCGGTATTAATAATGCGCCCGAGGGTGGCCAGGTTGGTGTTGGCGGTAAGGGTACCGACGGTTGGCGTGCGGCTGTGGTAGTTCATGAAGTACAGGCCGTATTCAGTGTCATCGCCCAGCCAGCGCAGGGCGGCGCCGAACTGGCCGGAGTCGCGCGCATCGCGGTCACCGGCACGCCGCACGATCACGCCTTCATTGGTGACGCCAAACCCTTGGCCAAAGGCAGCCGCCACCGGTTGCAGCGGTCGGATCGCCGGGCTGCCTACGGTGTAGTTATTGGTGCAGCCGTCCGCCGCCACGTCACCGCCGAAGAAGGTGCCGCAGTTGTCCAGCACGGTCTGGTCCCATTCCAGCTGGTAGAAACCTTCCACGGTCAGTTGATTGGTCAGGCTCTGGGAAGCAAACAGCATGTTCACCGGGATCAAGCCTTCCTTGATCTCGGCACCTGGACGACGGAACGCCGACACATCGATCGGGTTGATGCTGTTGATGGAGTTGCCGATGAAGGTGCTTTCGCCCCAACTGACCACCTGCTTGCCGGCGCGCACGGTGCCGGGCAGATCGCCCAGGGAATAGTTGTGGTAGACGAACGCATCGAGGATCTGCGCACCGCTGGATTTGGCGCCTTCCTTGCGGTTGTGGTCACTGATCGGCTTGAACTCGCGGTCTTCGTCCTTGAGCTCGAAGTCGTACCAGTACTTGCCGCGCACGAACACACCGGTGTCGCCGTATTTCAGCTCAAGGTCGTGCAGGCCCTTGAAGATCTTGGAGAAGGTTTCGCCCTTCTTGAAGTTCAGCCGCCCGTCATCCCCGGTGGACGCCTGACCCGTGCCGCCGTTGACGGTGCCGACCAGGCCTCTGTCGGCATCTCGCGTGCCCCAGCTCGCACCGACCGACAGCGAGGAATCGAATTGCCCTTCGATCTCGCCAATGTTGAACGAAACAGCCTGTGCCTGGGCACAGCAGCCCAAGGCAACCGCAGCGGCCAGCGCCTGTGGCGTGAAGATGGCGCGCATTGTTGTTTTTGTCATGCGTCTTCCCCGGTGAGTGACAGAAGGCCCCACCCTACTGCCGACCATGAGGAGCGATAAGCGCACCAAGGAGGTATTCGTGTTGTCGCTCGAAAGGATGACGGGCCGCGCCGGCCGAGGTTTCGGCACGGGTCATGGATTGGATGGATGGCGGCTTATCAGAGGAATCGATGGTGGCCGGGCAATTGTTGTCGTTTTGGTAACAGTCCTTGTCCTGAACGGCTATTACTCATTCTGTTACAACCGACTATTCTTGCCTCGCTCTCAGGGCAAACGGCCCGCTCCCGCATTGGGGAGAAAAGCGTGAATTCAGCCGATTGTGACTATTTTCAATCTGTTAACCCTGTTCACTGACGTTGATTTATCGCTCCTTGATCCAACGTCTTACTTCGGCCGCTGCCTGTGCAGCGGCCTTTTTTATGCCTGGAATAAAAACGGGGCGCCGTCGACGCCCCGTGAGATTCACTGAAGTTATAGCAACGATCAGAGGCTGAACTTCTGCAAGTTGGCCATCATCTCCTTCAACGCCTCGATAGTGTCCTTGGGGTGCGCCGCCCCTTCGAAGTCACAGATTTGCCGCCAGTGCGCCGCCACGTCATCCGGCGAAAAGCCCGCTTCGGGATCAAAGCCCACGCCCAGGCTGCGCTCCCAGCGGGTCTTGCCGATCCAGCCGCCGCCCACCTCGAACAGGCCCGAGGTTTCCTGGCAGGCTTCGCTGCCCAGGTACACCACCAGGGGGCTGACCAGTTCCGGCTTGAGGCGCTCGAACACCTGCGGCGGGATCAGCCCTTCGGTCATGCGCGTGCCGCCGGTGGGGGCAATCGCGTTGACCAGGATGTTGTTCTTGCGCCCTTCCAGCGCCAGGGTTCGGGTCAAGCCATACAGGCCGAGCTTGGCCATGCCGTAGTTGGACTGGCCGAAGTTGCCGTAGATACCCGAGGTGGACGCGGTGAAGATCACCCGGCCATAACCCTGCTCGCGCAGATGCGGCCAGGCGGCGCGCGTGACTTTATAGGCGCCTTCCACATGCACCCGGTAAACCAGGTCCCAATCGCTGTCATCCATTTTGTGGAAGGTCTTGTCGCGCAGAATACCGGCGTTGTTCACCACCACGTCGATACGGCCGAATGCGTCCAGGGCGTTCTGTACGATTTTGTCGCCATCGGTGACGGAATCATGATTGGCTTGGGCAATGCCGCCGGCTTCGCGGATTTCGGCCACTACCCGGTCGGCCGCCGAGGCATTGGCGCCCTCCCCCTGGGTCGAACCACCGAGGTCATTGACCAGCACTTTGGCCCCGTGCCGGGCGAACAGCAGCGCATGGGCCCGGCCCAATCCGCCGCCGGCACCGGTGACGATCACGACCTTGTCCTGCAACTGCACTGACTGATTCATACCGAACTCCTCTGGCGACAATGGCAATGGCCAGAGTGTCATGCACAGCGCCTTTGGTCACAATAAATACGCCCGACGCTGAATGGTGCTCGATAAGGCAGCGGGATGATGCATGGCGTAGGCTCCAGGCTCAGGAACAGGCCGCACGCGCCGACTGCTGACCAATACGCTCACGAAACGCCTGGTAATGCTTGAGCACTTGGACCGGCGCCTCGATCTGCGGGTAATGGCCGATGCCGGCCAGCGATACCGTATCGGCATGCGGCACAAGCTGGTGGTAGCGCTCCACCATATGCGCGCCGGAAATGGGGTCGACCTCACCGTCGATGACGCGCAACGGTATGTCGTCGCGTTGCATCGCCGCCACCCAGCGGTCGCGCAGGCGACGGCGCTGAGGGATATAGCTGATCAGTTTGTGCAGGATGCGCGGGCCACCGTGGCGTTCAATCAGGCTCCAGAAATCATCCAGCGCACTTTCGCTGGGGCGCGTGCGGGGACCAAAGATCTGGTTGAAACTGCCGGCCAGGCTGCTTCGTCCAGAGGCTCGGCCAATCATCCAGCCCAGGGGGCTGAGCAATAACTTCTGCACCAGGGTTGCGCGATGGGTTTCGGGGAACAGCCCGCCGTTGAGAAACACACAACTGGCCATCTGGAAGCGGCCTTCGTAATGCCGGGCCAGGAGTTCCTGGGCCACGCTGTCGCCATAGTCATGGGCCAGCACATGCACCGGTTTCGTCACCCGCAGGTGCTCGAGCAGCGCCTGCTGCAGGTCCGCCTGCTCCAGCAGGCAGTAACCGTGATCCAGCGGTTTGGCCGAGTCGCCAAAGCCGAGCATGTCACAGGCAATCACCAGATGGTGCTGGGCCAGGGGCTGCCACAGGTAATGCCAATCCCAACTGGCCGTGGGAAAGCCATGAATCAGCAGCAGCGGCTCGCCCTGCCCGGCCACCCAGTAACGAATGGCGTGGCCGCGAAAGACAAAGTCCTGGCTGCGCTTGCGCCAGACGCTGAGCGGTATTTCGGCAAGTGGCATCAGCTTTTATACCCAGGATCCTGGTGATCCAATGTGCGCAGCAGCGCCGGCCAGGCCAGCGCGCCGCCCATACCTTGGGCACTTTTTGTGACAGCTGCCACCATCGACTTGGCGTCGACATTCTGTGGCGATAGAACCGGGGCTAGGCTCACGATATTGACCTCCTTGGCGCACTTATTATTGTTTTTTAAGTGATGGGCCAGTCTAGTCAGACGCCCTGGCTTGCGGAGTTGCCTTCGCAGCCAGCTTGATGACTGAGCGAGTCAGCCAGAAGAATAGTACAAATCGGTGTCAGAGATGCGCCGTCAATAAAAGCACGCTGGACAGTGCGTTCACAGATAGCGCACGCACGTGTCACGGCTTCAGTGCAGTCACAAACTTGGCCAGCCACGGCTCGGCGTCGCTTTCCGGAGTCACGCTTTCGCTGGCGTCCAGGCGCAGCATCGGCAGCATTTCGCGTACGCCCAACTCACCGAACAGTTCGCGCAGTTGCTCGCCGCCGCCGCAGAAGGTATCGCCGTAGCTGGCGTCGCCCAGGCCAATGACCGCACCGGGCAGGCCGCGCCAGGCGGCGGGCAGTTGGTCGCGAATACTCGAATACAGCGGCTGCAGGTTGTCGGGCAACTCGCCCATGCCGGTGGTCGATGTGACCGCCAGGAACGCCTCGGGGGCGAAGGCCTGCACGTCCGCCAGCGTGGCGCGCGGGTTGTGCCAGGCCTCAAAACCCGCTGCTTCAAGAATGCTTTGGGCGTGGCGGGCGACTTCTTCAGCCGTGCCGTAGACCGAGCCGGAAAGGATGGCGACTTTCATCAATCTGATCCTGTCATTGAACGAAAGCGTAGGATATTAGCAGTTGCACCACCGTTTCAGTGCGAGCCGTGCAACCTTCAGGATTTGTCATAAACTTGCATCGTCAAAACAAGCCATGGAACGCTCATGATTAACGCCAAGCTGCTGCAGATGGTTGTCAACGCATCCAACGACGGCATCGTCGTTGCCGAACGCGAGGGCGAAGAGAAGCCGCTGATCTACGTCAATCCGGCTTTCGAACGGCTGACCGGCTATACCCTGGACGAGATTCTCTATCAGGATTGCCGTTTCCTGCAGGCGGGTGATCGCGACCAGCCGGCCCTGATGGCGGTCCGCGAGGCGCTCGACAGTGGCGGCGCCTGCCGGGAGATCCTGCGCAACTACCGCAAGGACGGCACGCACTTCTGGAACGAGCTCTCACTGTCGACGGTGTACAACGCGGCCGACCAGCAGACGTATTTCGTCGGCGTGCAAAAAGACGTCACCACCCAGGTCAAAGCACAGCAACGCGTGGCACAGTTGGAA
This sequence comes from Pseudomonas orientalis, assembly GCF_001439815.1. Classification (GTDB taxonomy): domain Bacteria; phylum Pseudomonadota; class Gammaproteobacteria; order Pseudomonadales; family Pseudomonadaceae; genus Aquipseudomonas; species Aquipseudomonas orientalis. The sequence continues at coordinate 398,222 of NZ_JYLM01000005.1, forward strand.
GCCGAGGTAGCCGAGCTTAAAGCCGAGCTGGCGGCGCTCAAGTCAACGAGCGGCGTTAACAAGCTGTAAAAAATGCGTTCTTTAGAGCGATAATGGCCTTTTAATGCCCAACCTTTGAGCCATATCAATGCGCCGTGATGCTCTACTGACTCAGGACGAGCTGGATTTTATCCAGAACATGCAGCACAACCCGCAGCTCAATCTGCGGGACGCGTGGTCGAGCCTGACGGTAAATGGCGGTGCACAGATTCGCGATCTGCTGACCCGGTTGGCAGCTCACGACCAAGTTACCCTCCAGGCACAGTTCGACAACCAGCAACTGACCTTCCCGTTGCATCTGGTAGAGGATGAGTTTCATGCGGTGCATCTTCGGTTGGGCGTGCCGAGTATTTTTGAAGACGGGCCGATGATTCGCCCGTGGCGCCTGGCCCTTGAAGCCCCGGTGGCCCTGGAGAACAGCAAGGGCTACGCCAGCTCGCTGTGGGTGCATGAAGTGTCATTCAAGGGTGTGCTGGTAGAAGGGCGTGGCCGAGCCAGACCGCCGAAAACCTTTTCGTTGTGGTTCAGCCCGTCCGGCTATGAACGCATCGCGCTGCGCGGCACGCTGGAGCGGGAAACCGCCCGGGGATTGTTCGCTTACCGCCTGAACCAGAGTGACGCGGATGAAATCGAGCGTCTGCGCCAGTTCATCCTGCACCAGCATCGTTTGGTGCATCCGCAAGTACATGCCTGAGATCAGGTATCCAGGCCGCCATTGAGAAACTGCTGCAGACGCTGCTGCATCTGGCGCCCTTCGCTGCCCAGGCAACCTATCGAAGTACCGGCCAGATCGGCCTGCAACAGGTCCGATGCAGCGCCTGCCAGAAACAGCGGGCAGTTCAGGGTCAATGCCAGGCGGTTCAAGCGCGCATCCAGTTCCTGCTTGTGCGAGTGGTTGGAGAACATGATCAATGCCTGGGGGCGCATCTTTTCACAGACCAGGGTCAACTCATCGACCGGCTGGCCCAGGCCGAGCACCTTCACGGTCAAATCCTGCCTGCTCATCAACAGCGCCGCCACCAGTAGCTCCAGTTTCCGGCACTCGCCAGGCATGGCGCTGAGTAATACGCGCGGGGCCGGCGACGCGCTCGCCACCTGCAGGCGCAGGAAAGTCTGCACACGCAGGAAAGCGTCGAAAAACAGCCACTCACTGGCCTGGCCGAAACGGCCCTGATGGCGCAGCAGGTCGTTCCACAGCGGCATCAGGATGTCCTGGAAGGAGACGCTCAAGGGATAGGTAGAGAAAATCTGGCCATAAACGCTTTCCAGCTGGCGATCGTCGAAAGCGCTGACGGCCTGCATCAGCCGGGCCCGCCACTGCGGCCATTCGCTGTCCTCAACCGCGTCACGCTCGGCGCGAATCCTGTCGGCCTGCTGGCTGTCACGCGCCAGAAGCTTGCCTACCTTGCTCACTGCGACGCCGCGTTCAGTCCATTCGAGAATACGATTGATGGTCTCGATATCGGTTCGGGAGTAGAGGCGGTGCCCGCTTTCGGTGCGCACGGGCCGGATCAGCCCATAACGCCGCTCCCACGCCCGCAGCGTGACCGGATTGACGCCTGTCAATCTCGCGACTTCCCGAATGGGGAACAGTTGCTCCGAATCAATCGATTCAACCTGCAAAGTGCTTTCAGTCGGTGCAGTAATCACGTTATTTCTGACAAAAATCACGAGGAATGGAACCGCATTAAACGCATTTAGACCTGTCTTTTTCAAGGCCTGCCGCCTTCGAATCAATGTCACTGGCGTATTTTCTCAAAACAGGAATAATCCTTGCCTGTTTTTTCAGCGCAGTGGCACTACCCGCCGCTGCGCTCGTGCGCCGCCTACCCGGTCAAGCGCACCCGTTTATCTGGAGATACACAATGTCTACCTCCCCCGTCACCTTGATGGTTGCGCGCCGTGTGGCCAAAGGTCGCTACGAAGAACTGATGGCCTGGCTGCGCGAAGGCGAGCAACTGGCCACGGACTTTCCCGGTTACCTGGGCTCCGGCGTGCTGGCACCCCCACCCCATGATGATGAATTCCAGATTATCTTCCGCTTCGCCGATGAAAAGACCCTGCATGCCTGGGAATTTTCCGCGTCGCGCAGTGCCTGGCTGAGCCGTGGCAGCGAGCTGTTTGCCGACCCGTCCGAGCACCGTGTCAGCGGCATCGATGGCTGGTTCGGCGCCGTCGGCGCACGCCCGCCGCGCTGGAAACAGGCGGTGGCGATCTGGCTGGCGTTTTTCCCGGTGTCGCTGCTGTTCAATTTCGGCCTGGCCCCCCTGCTCGGCGAGCTGGACCTGTTCAGCCGGGTGCTGGTCAGCACCCTGGCGCTCACACCGTTGATGGTTTACTTCTTTATCCCGTTATCGACTCATCTACTGGCGAACTGGCTGCATCCGACGCCTCCCCGCAAGGCCGGCGAAGCCGCAGCCTGAGTACAGGGGGGCGGGTCGCTGGTATAGTTTGCATCTGCCAGCGACTCGAGCCTCCCATGACTGCAACCAACGCCCCGATCCTGATCACCGGTGCCGGCCAGCGTGTCGGCCTGTATTGCGCCGAGCGCCTGCTGGACGAAGGGCAACCGGTGATCTTCAGCTACCGCAGCGAACGCCCAGGTGTGCAGCAACTGCGCGAACGCGGCGCGGTCGGCCTGTTTGCCGACTTTTCCAGCGAGGCGGGGATCCTGGCGTTCATCGCTGAGCTGAAGACCCATACCGACGCGCTGCGCGCGATCATCCACAATGCCTCAGCCTGGGTTGCAGAAACCCCGGGCGACGAAAGCCGTGCCTTTATCGACATGTTCAGCGTGCACATGCTTGCGCCGTACCTGATCAACCTGCATTGTTCACCCCTGCTGCAACGCTCGACACCGGCCGACATCGTGCATATCAGCGACGATGTGGTGCGCAAGGGCAGCCGTCAGCACATCGCCTATTGCGCCACCAAGGCCGGGCTCGACAGCCTCACGCTGTCGTTTGCCGCGCAGTTCGCGCCGTTGATCAAGGTCAACGGTATCGCGCCGGCCATGGTGATGTTCAATGAAGGCGACGACGCGGCCTATCGCGCCAGGGTCCTGGCCAAGTCGGCCCTGGGCATCGAGCCCGGGCCGCAAGTGATCTACCAGAGCGTGCGTTACCTGCTGGACAACCCCTATGTCACCGGGACCACCCTGACCGTCAACGGCGGGCGGCACATCAAGTAAGCCGTTTGTGAGGATGTTGTATGACTTTGTCCCTGCCCCACCATTACCGCGAGATCTTGAAGGGCCTGGGTGAAGATCCTGAGCGCGAAGGCCTGCTCGATACGCCCAAGCGCGCCGCCAAGGCGATGCAGTACCTGTGTCATGGCTACGAGCAGAACCTGCAGGAAATAGTCAACGGCGCATTGTTCGCCTCCGACAATGACGAGATGGTGATCCTCAAGGACATCGAGTTGTACTCGCTGTGCGAGCACCACTTGCTGCCCTTTATCGGCAAGGCCCATGTGGCCTATATTCCGACCGGCAAGGTGCTGGGCCTGTCGAAACTGGCGCGCATCGTCGACATGTTCGCCCGGCGCCTGCAGATCCAGGAAAACCTCACGCGGCAGATCGCCGACGCCATCCAGGACGTGACCCAGGCCGCCGGCGTGGCCGTGGTGATCGAAGCCAGGCACATGTGCATGATGATGCGCGGCGTGGAGAAACAGAATTCAACCATGAACACTTCGGTGATGCTCGGCGCCTTCCGCGAGTCGAACACCACGCGCATGGAGTTCCTGCAACTGATTGGACGGAGCAAGTAGCAATGCCACAACTTCAACCAGGCATGGCGCGCATCCGGGTCAAGGACCTGTGCCTGCGCACCTTTATCGGCATCAACGAGGACGAAATCCTCAACAAGCAGGATGTGCTGATCAACCTCACCATCCTGTATGCCGCCCAGGAAGCCGTGCGCGACAATGACATCGACCATGCCTTGAATTACCGCACCATCACCAAGGCGATCATCGCCCACGTCGAAGGCAACCGTTTTGCCTTGCTCGAACGCCTGACCCAGGAGCTGCTGGACCTGGTGATGAGCAACGAATCGGTGCTGTATGCCGAAGTCGAAGTGGACAAGCCCCACGCGCTGCGCTTTGCCGAGTCGGTTTCGATCACTCTGGCGGCCAGCCGCTGATACTCAAGTGAGCCCTATGAACGACCAACAACGCCTCGAACTCGAAGCCGCTGCCTTTCGCCGGCTGGTAGCCCACCTGGACAGCCGCAAGGATGTACAGAACATCGACCTGATGAACCTGGCCGGCTTCTGCCGCAACTGCCTGTCCAAGTGGTACAAGGCCGAGGCCGATGAGCGCCGGATCGAGCTGAGCCTCGATGACGCCCGTGAAGTGGTGTACGGCATGCCGTACGCGCAGTGGAAAGCCCACTACCAGAAAGAAGCCAGCGTCGACCAGCAAGCGGCGTTTGTCCAAGGAAAACCCCATGACTGACCTGACCACCCTGCGCGCCAGCCTCAACAGCGGCGAACACGTTTTTGCCGATACCCTGGCCTTTGTTGCCGCAGGTTATGACTACCAGCCGCAAGCCTTCACCAACGGCGAGGTGGAAAATGCCGCCGGCCAGAACGAAGGTTCGTGCAAGACCCTGGGATTGGCGTTGCTGGAAGGGCTGAGCGATCAGGAAGCGTTGCTGGCGTTTGGCGAACACTACCGTTCGGTGGTGGCGACACCTGAAGGCAGTGACCATGGCAATATTCGGGCGTTGATCGCCCATGGCCTGGCCGGCGTGAAATTCACCGCACAGCCACTGACGCGCAAATCCTGAGTCACACACAAATCAAAATGTGGGAGGGGGCAAGCCCCCTCCCACATTTGTTTTGCAGTGCTGCTTAGAACGAGGCGTCTTTCAGACCGTCGAGGTAACGCTCGGCATCCAGGGCCGCCATGCAACCGGCACCGGCCGAGGTGATGGCCTGGCGGTACACGTGGTCAGCCACGTCACCGGCAGCGAAGATACCTTCGATGTTGGTCGCGGTGGCATTGCCTTCACGCCCGCCCTGCACCACCAGGTAGCCGTCTTTGGCTTCCAGCACGCCTTCGAACAACGAGGTGTTCGGAGTGTGGCCGATGGCGATGAATACGCCGTCGACTGTCAACTCGTCGAAGCTGCCGTCGTTGTTCTTAAGGCGAGCACCGGTCACGCCCATGTTGTCACCCAGGACTTCGTCCAGCGTGGCGTTGAGCTTGAGGATGATCTTGCCTTCAGCGACACGGGCGTGCAGCTTGTCGATCAGGATCTTCTCGGCGCGGAAGGTCTCGCGGCGATGCACCAGGGTCACGGTGCTGGCGATGTTGGCCAGGTACAGCGCTTCTTCCACGGCGGTGTTGCCGCCGCCGACCACAGCCACCGGCTTGTTGCGATAGAAGAAACCGTCGCACGTTGCGCAGGCGGAAACGCCCTTGCCCATGAACGCCTCTTCAGACGGCAGGCCCAGGTAACGGGCGCTGGCGCCGGTGGCGATGATCAGTGCGTCACAGGTGTACACGCCGCTGTCGCCGGTCAGGCTGTAAGGCTTGTTGGAGAAGTCGACCTTGTTGATGTGGTCGAACACGATCTCGGTTTCAAAGCGCTCGGCGTGTTCTTTCATACGCTCCATCAATACCGGACCGGTCAGGCCATGGACATCGCCCGGCCAGTTGTCGACTTCGGTGGTGGTGGTCAACTGACCGCCCGCCTGCATGCCGGTGATCAGCAGCGGCTTGAGGTTGGCCCGGGCAGCGTAGACGGCAGCGCTGTAACCGGCAGGGCCGGAACCGAGAATAATCACTCGCGAATGACGGGTATCAGACATGACTCACTCCTATCGACCGCCCGGACCACAAGACGGCTGGAATAAAAAAGGACCGCGAAGCACTTGGGGAAGGCTTGAACTCGCGGATCCTGAAAATAATGGGTGCAGCGTATAGAGGGGGGCAAGATTAAGGAAATACGCAATAACAATCCAGCTCATAGGAGGTCTCTATGCAGTCGCCCCGGTTGATCGACCGGTTTGTTACTGCTGATGTTGCCGCTTTCGCCCAAGAAGCAAAGCCGGTAAGGTCGGCGCGTTCGTCCCTTTGCTCGGAGTCCTCCATGCCCGCCCCTGTTCTTTCCGGCCCGCAGTACCTGCGTGAAGGCCTCAAACTGGTGTTGAGCCCTGGCCTGCGCCTGTTCGTATTGCTGCCGCTGGCGATCAACCTGGTGCTGTTCGTGGGCTTGATCTATTTCGCCGGTCATCAGTTCAGCCTATGGGTCGACCATCTGATGCCGACGCTGCCAAGCTGGCTGAGCTTTCTGAATTACCTGATCTGGCCGCTGTTTGTGGTGCTGGTGGTGCTGATGGTGTTTTTCACCTTCACCATGCTGGCCAACATCATCGCTGCACCGTTCAATGGCTTTCTTTCAGAGAAAGTCGAAGTGGTAGTACGCGGCACCGACGACTTCCCGCCTTTCAGCTGGGGCGAGCTGATCGCGATGGTCCCGCGTACCCTGGCCCGGGAAATGCGCAAGCTGGGCTACTTCCTGCCGCGGGCCATCGGCCTGTTCATCCTGTCGTTCATTCCCGTGGTCAACCTGATTGCCGCGCCGTTGTGGCTGCTGTTCGGCGTGTGGATGATGGCGATCCAGTACATCGACTACCCGGCCGACAACCATAAGCTGGGCTGGAACGAAATGCTCGCCTGGCTGCGCCAGAAACGCTGGCAGAGCATAAGCTTTGGCGGCATCGTTTACCTGGTGCTGCTGGTGCCGGTGGTCAACCTGCTGATGATGCCGGCGGCGGTCGCCGGGGCCACGTTGTTCTGGGTGCGGGAACAAGGTGCCGAGGCGATGGCGGGGCAACGGGTGACCCGGTCATAAATCCATCATCCCAGTGACACAATGAAGACATGGCCCGCAGCGACACTGTGGGTCATGACGACAGCCTCGCTTCACATCACCCTGATCACCGAAACCTTCCCGCCGGAAATCAACGGGGTGGCCAACACGCTTGGCCGCCTGTGCGACGGTTTGCGCGCGCGCGGCCATCAAATCGAACTGGTGCGCCCGCGCCAGGGTGTCGACCAGAGCCGGTCGAGCGACGATGAGTTGCTGCTGTGCCGCGGCTGGCCGTTGCCGGGATATCCAGGGCTGCAATGGGGCCAATCGTCGATGCACAAACTGCTGCGACGCTGGACCCGCCAGCGTCCGGATGTGTTGTACATCGCCACCGAGGGGCCGTTGGGCCTGTCGGCACTGCGCGCCGCGCGGCGTCTGGGCATCAGTGTGGTCAGCGGCTTCCACACCAACTTTCAACAATATTCGAACCAGTACGGCTTGAGTCTGTTGAGTCGCCTGGTCACCCATTACCTGCGCTGGTTTCATAACCGCTCGACCTTGACCCTGGTTCCCAGCGCGAGTCAACGTCTGGAGTTGGAGCGTCGGCATTTCGAGCGTCTCGGGATGCTGTCCCGGGGGGTGGACAGCCAACTGTTCCACCCGGCGAAACGCGACTACAGCCTGCGCGAAAGCTGGGGCTTGGAGAGCGACGATATTGTGGTGCTGCACGTAGGACGCCTCGCCCAGGAGAAGAACCTCGGGCTGCTTAAACGCTGTTTCGATGCGCTGCAGAGCACTTACCCCTCGCGGCGGCTGAAGTTGGTCATCGTCGGCGATGGCCCGCAGCGCGCCCTGTTGCAGCGCGACTTGCCCGAAGCGGTGTTCTGCGGCGCCCAGCGCGGCGAAGAGCTGGCACGGCATTACGCCTCAGGCGATCTGTTCCTGTTTCCCAGCCTGACCGAGACGTTCGGCAATGTGGTGCTGGAAGCCATGGCTTCCGGGCTGGGTGTGGTGGCGTACGACCAGGCGGCCGCCACCCAGCATATTCGCCACGGCTACAACGGGGTGCTGGCGATGCCCGGGGATGAGAACGCATTTTGCGATGCGGCCGTCTGGCTGTTGGAGGAACGCGAGACGCTGCGCCGTGCGCGTTTGAATGCCCGCCAGCACGCCAGTCGCCAAGGGTGGCCGGCGATTATCGAGCAATTCGAGAGCCAACTGCGAGGCGCATGCGGCGAGCAATTGGTTACCCCCGTCCAAACGTGCGTGCGTTGAAACGCCTTCCCGTAAATGGGTAGTGCAAGGTCGGGTAAGGATTACCTGATATTTAAATGAGGAACGCCTTTCAGTGAACTACCAACCATTGATACCTGCCATCTCTGGCGGGTCCTTCAAATCAGTGGAGACAATGAAAATGTCAACTTATGGAATGGGTGTGCGCAACGGCGTCAACATGCCGACGGCGGAGTGGACGCGCCAGCAACAGATATTGGACAAGTCCAGGGCCGAGCCCCCCACCTACGACCAATCTGCACGTAAGGACGGGCAAAGGACCGATCACAGCCGAGAGCTGAAGAAAGGGTTGGAGTACTGAGGTTGCAGACCGGCTCCCCGTGACGTTCACGGGGAGCACCGCCATTTACACCAGGCTCGTCAACGCCTCACGACTGAACGGCAGAATGTCGGCCTCTCGGCCTTCACGTACCTTCACTGCCCAGTCCGGATCCACCAGCAGCGCACGGCCCACGGCGACCAGATCGAACTCGTCGTTATTCAGGCGCTCGAGCAGTTTTTCCAGGCTGGCCGGCTGTGCGACTTTGTCGGTGTTGACCATGAACTGCAGGAACTCGCCGTCCAGGCCGACGCTGCCCACGGTAATCGTCGGCTTGCCCGTAAGCTGGCGGGTCCAGCCGGCCAGGTTGAGGTCGGAACCTTCGAACTCCGGCTCCCAGAACCGGCGCGTGGAGCAATGGAAAATATCCACGCCGGCGTCGGACAACGGCTTGAGGAATTCGCCCAACGCCTCGGGGGTTTGCACCAGGCGCGCGGTGTAGTCCTGTTGCTTCCACTGGGAAAAACGCAAGATGATCGGGAAGTCCGGGCCGACCGCAGCGCGGGTGGCCTGGATCAGTTCGATGGCGAAGCGCGAGCGATTGGCCAGGCTGCCGCCGTATTCGTCGGTGCGCTGGTTGCTGCCTTCCCAGAAGAACTGGTCGACCAGGTAGCCGTGGGCGCCGTGGATTTCCACACCGTCCATGCCGATGCTTTGGGCATCCTTGGCCGCCTGGGCGAAGGCATTGATCACGTCCTTGATGTCCTGGGTGGTCATGCCATGGACGACTACGGCGCCCTCCTTGAGTTTTTCCATCGGGCCATAGGCTGGCACGCTGGCGTCAGGTTCTGTCCCGATACGACGCACACTGCCTACATGCCACAACTGCGGAACAATCTTGCCGCCTTCGGCGTGGACCGCTTCGACCACTTTCTTCCAGCCGGCCAACGCCGCTTCGCCGTAGAAATGCGGCACGTTGGGGTAGCCATTGGAGGCTGGATGGCCGACCACGGTGCCTTCGGTGATGATCAGGCCCACACCGGCGGCGGCGCGCCGGCGGTAGTACTCGATCACCTTGGAATTGGGTACGCCGCCGGGTGAAAACGAACGCGTCATCGGTGCCATGACCACGCGGGTCGACAGTTGCAGTGCACCGAGCTGGAAAGGTTTGAACAAGGCTTGGACAGGCATGGGGGCACTCCACGAAAGACTGAATTTATGATGCAGATAATATGGAGGGCAGGCAGCGCTGGGTAGCACTATTGATCTGGGTGATTAAGGCGATAAAAGCAACCGAATACCTGTAGGAGCGAGCTTGCTCGCGAAGAGCCGGAGGGCAGCGCGTAAATCCAGAGTACGCGTCACCGTTGGCGATTTTCGCGAGCAAGCTCGCTCCTACAGTGAGGGGATTCAGGCCAGGGCTTTTTCGATGGCCTGGATGATCGAAGGATCTTCCGGCGGCGTACGCGGCGAGAAGCGCGCAAGTACACGGCCATCCTTGCCGAGCAGGAACTTCTCGAAATTCCAGGTGATATCCCCAGGAAACTCGGCGCCCTCGCCCGCCAGCAGGCGGTACAGCTGATGACGATCGGGGCCGTTCACCTCAAGCTTGCTGCCAAGCGGGAACGTCACCCCGTAGTTGAGGCTGCAGAACGCCTGAATCTCTTGCTCGGTACCCGGCTCCTGCCCTGCAAATTGATTGCAGGGAAGGCCCAGCACGGTGAAGCCCTGGTCCTTGTATTGCTGGTAGAGGTTCTCCAGGGCCGCATATTGCGGGGTCAGACCGCATTTGGAGGCGACGTTGACCACCAGCACGACGTGGCCCTTGAAGGGCGCCAGCGGCAGCTCTTGTCCGTCCAACGCTTTGAGTTTCAGGTCGTGGAAAGCACTCATGTCGAACTCCAGATATCCATGTTCTTCGCATTGCAGCCATTCGAGATTACAGACCACAAGCCTGCAAGCATAGATGCCGATTAAAAAACTCGCCCGCCGGTTACTGAGCGGTTGGCCACGGCAGTATTGGAATCGCCGTCACCGCGTTCTGCGGGCTGCCTTCGATCAGGCGGTCGCTGTAGACCAGGTAAACCAGGGTATTGCGCTTCTTGTCGAGAAAACGCACCACCTGCATGGTCTTGAACACCAGCGAGGTGCGCTCCTTGAACACTTCGTCGCCGTCCTTGAGTTCGCCCTTGAAGTGGATCGGGCCGACCTGGCGGCAGGCGATCGAGGCTTCGGCGCGGTCTTCGGCCAGGCCCAGGCCGCCTTTCACGCCGCCAGTCTTGGCGCGCGACAGGTAACACGTCACGCCGTCGACCTTGGGGTCATCGAAGGCTTCGACGACGATCCGGTCATTGGGGCCGACAAACTTGAACACGGTCGACACCTGGCCGACTTCTTCGGCCGAGGCCAGCAGTGGCATGGCCAGCAGCAGGCCGAGCAATCCCTTCACTAAACGCATCGTGTATTCCTTTGCTTAAACCAGGATCAGGTTGTCGCGGTGAACCAGTTCCGGCTCGGCCATGTAACCCAAGAGTCCGACAATCGCGTCGGACGATTGTCCAATAATCTTTTGCGCTTCCAGGGCACTGTAGTTCGCCAGTCCGCGAGCGATCTCACGCCCATCCGGCGCCACGCACACCACCATCTCACCTCGGCGGAAGCTGCCCTGCACCAACTTGACGCCTACCGGCAGCAAGCTCTTGTTGCCCTGGGACAGCGCCGACACCGCGCCGGCGTCCAGTACCAGGGTGCCACGGGTTTGCAGGTGCCCGGCCAGCCACTGCTTGCGCGCCGCCAGCATGCCGCGCTCCGGCGACAGCAGCGTCCCAATGCGCTCCCCGGCCTTGAGACGGTCCAGCACGCGCGCAAGGCGCCCGCCGACGATGATGGTATGGGCCCCGGAACGCGCGGCCAGGCGGGCGGCACGCAACTTGGTCTGCATGCCGCCACGGCCCAATGCGCCGCCGACACTGCCGGCCACGGCGTCCAACGCCGGGTCATCGGCGCGGGCTTCGTAAATAAGCTGGGCGTCGGGGTTGTTGCGCGGGTCGGCGTCGAACATGCCGTCGCGGTCGGTGAGGATCACCAGCAGGTCGGCTTCCACCAGGTTGGCCACCAGGGCGGCCAGGGTGTCGTTGTCGCCGAAGCGGATCTCATCGGTGACCACGGTGTCGTTTTCGTTGATCACCGGGATGACCTTGAGCTCCACCAATGCGCGCAAGGTGCTGCGGGCATTGAGGTAGCGCTTGCGGTCGGACAGGTCGTCGTGGGTCAGCAGGATCTGTGCCGTGTGGCGGCCGTGCTCGGCGAAACTGGATTCCCAGGCCTGCACCAGGCCCATCTGGCCGATGGCGGCGGCGGCTTGCAGCTCGTGCATCGCGCTGGGTCGCGCGGTCCAGCCGAGGCGGCTCATCCCGGCGGCAACCGCACCGGACGACACCAGCACCAACTCGACACCGGCCTCATGCAAGGCCACCATCTGCTCGACCCAGACACTCATGGCCGCGCGATCCAGCCCTTTGCCATCGGCCGTCAACAACGCGCTGCCGATCTTTACGACCCAGCGCTGCGCACCTGTCACTTTGCTCCGCATCATCTTCAACCTTAGAGTGAGGGCCGCGCGACCCAGCGCCGCCCATAACGTTATACCCGGATACCAAAACGCCGCTCCAAAGGAGCGGCGTTCAAGTTTATCGCAACGAATCAGTCACGCACGTAAATGATTTCCGGACCGTCTTCGTCATCCACGTCTTCTTCGTCCCAATCATCGTCGCCGATGTCATGGACCGACTTCACGCCGCTGCGGCGCAGGGCACGCTGGTCGTCCAGGGCCTGCAACTGGGCACGGGCTTCGTCTTCGATCTGCTGATCGAGTTCGGCCAGCTCGGCCTTGAATACCGAGTCGGCCGCGAGGCGGTCGGCACGGTCTTCGAGGTAGCGCATGATGTCGCGGGTCAGGCGTTCGGTGCCTTCTTTGGCGATGGCCGAGATCACGTAGACCGGACCTTCCCACTCCAGGCGGTCGACGATTTCCTTGACGCGCTCTTCGTGCTCTTCTTCAAGGATCTGGTCGCACTTGTTCAGCACCAGCCAGCGATCACGCTCGGCCAGGGCCGGGCTGAACTTGGTCAGCTCGCTGACGATGACTTCGGCGGCGTCGGCTGCACTGGTGTCATCCAGCGGTGCCATGTCGACGAGGTGCAGCAGCAAACGGGTACGCGACAAGTGCTTGAGGAAGCGAATCCCCAGGCCGGCGCCGTCGGAAGCCCCTTCGATCAGGCCTGGAATGTCGGCGATCACAAAGCTTTTCCAACGGTCGACGCTGACCACGCCCAGGTTTGGCACCAGGGTGGTGAACGGGTAGTCGGCGACTTTCGGCTTGGCGGCCGAGACCGAGCGGATGAAGGTACTTTTGCCGGCGTTCGGCAGGCCCAGCAGGCCTACGTCGGCGAGAACTTTCATTTCCAGCTTGAGATCGCGCTGCTCGCCCGGCTTGCCAGGGGTGGTCTGGCGCGGTGCACGGTTGGTACTGGACTTGAATCGGGTGTTACCCAGACCGTGCCAGCCACCCTGCACCACCATCAGCTTCTGGCCGGCCTTGGTCAGGTCGCCGATGACTTCCTGGGTAGCGGAGTCGATGATCGTGGTGCCGACCGGTACGCGCAGTACCATGTCCTCACCTTTTTTACCGGTGCAGTCGGTGCTGCCGCCGTTGGAGCCACGCTCGGCATCGAAGTGCCGGGTGTAACGGTAGTCGACCAGGGTGTTGAGGTTTTCGTCGGCCATCAGGTAGATGGAACCGCCGTCACCGCCGTCACCGCCGTTGGGGCCACCGTTTTCGATGAACTTTTCGCGGCGGAAACTCATGCAACCGTTACCGCCGTCGCCTGCTTTTACTCGGATGGAAACTTCATCAACGAACTTCATAACAAAACGCCTCTCGCCGCACGGACGAGCTTAAAAAACCAAGACATAAGACTCTTGCAAAAATGAGCGTAGCGACCTCAATCAGCGACCGCAAATCCAGCCCCGGAGCCCATCACAAACAGCTTTGCAAGAGACTCACCCCACAAACGAAAAAGCCCCGTCGCGAGACAGGGCTTTTCCAGCGATCTCGCAATTAAGCTGCGACAACGCTCACGTAACGGCGGTTGAACGCGCCCTTTACTTCGAACTTGATCACGCCTTCGATTTTAGCGAAGAGGGTGTGATCCTTACCCATGCCTACACCGTAACCGGCGTGGAATTGGGTGCCGCGCTGACGCACGATGATGTTGCCCGGAATGATTTTCTGGCCGCCATACATCTTAACGCCAAGGCGTTTGGCTTCTGAGTCGCGACCGTTACGGGTACTACCACCAGCTTTTTTGTGTGCCATGAGTCAATTCTCCTAGTGAGGAATTAGGCTGAAATTAAGCCTGAATACCGGTGATTTTGATCTCGGTGTACCACTGGCGGTGGCCCATACGCTTCATGTGGTGCTTACGACGACGGAACTTGATGATGCGGATTTTATCGTGACGACCTTGGGAAATCACTTCAGCCACAACGGTAGCGCCAGCAACCACTGGAGCGCCGATGTTCACGTCATCGCCATTGGCGACCAACAGAACGCGATCAAAAGTCACGGATTCGCCAGTAGCGATTTCCAGTTTTTCGATCTTCAGGTATTCACCTGGGGCGACTTTGTATTGCTTGCCACCAGTAACAATTACTGCGTACGACATGGTATTTCTCCGATAATCCTGCTCACCCAGCGCTTTATAAGAAGAGGTATTGGCTGGCATGGCTGCATGGGATGGACGTCCCGAATGCAATTGCGTAAGGCAGGTGCTGCCCAGGAAGTTCAGGGTGCGCGATTGTACGCAAGCTATTGAGGCCTTGCAAGTGGCCGTCCATCGCGCCTTGACACCCGGGGGTCAGGGTCCTAGCATGCCGCGCAACCCTTCTGGAGCGACTGTCGCTGATGCAACCCCAAGCTTTCTACCGCGCGGTCGCGGACGATTTTAGCGCCGTCGACGGCATCATCAAGCAGCAGCTGACGTCTAAAGTGCCGCTGGTCTCCAAAATTGGCGACTATATTACGTCGGCCGGCGGTAAGCGCCTGCGTCCTTTATTAGTGTTGCTGTGCGGCAAGGCCCTGGGCCGCGAAGGCGATGACCTGCGCCTGCTGGCCGCCACCATTGAGTTCCTGCACACCGCCACCCTGCTGCATGACGACGTGGTCGACATGTCCGGCATGCGCCGTGGCCGCGAGACCGCCAATGCCATGTGGGGCAATGCGCCGAGCGTGCTGGTGGGCGATTTCCTGTACTCGCGCTCGTTCGAAATGATGGTCGAACTGGGCTCAATGCCGGTGATGAAAATTCTTTCACAGGCCACGCGCATCATCGCCGAAGGCGAAGTGTTGCAACTGTCGAAGGTACGCGACGCCAGCACCACCGAAGAAACCTATATGGAAGTGATTCGCGGCAAAACCGCGATGCTCTTCGAAGCCTCCACCCACAGCGCCGCCGCGCTGTGTGGCGCCACCGCCGAACAGGCCGAAGCCCTGCGCACCTTTGGCGACCACCTGGGCGTGGCGTTCCAACTGGTGGACGACCTGCTCGACTACAAGGGCGACGCCGAGACCCTGGGCAAGAACGTCGGTGACGACCTGGCCGAGGGCAAGCCGACCTTGCCGCTGATCTACACCATGCGCGAGGGCACGCCGGAACAGGCCGCCCTGGTGCGCAAGGCGATCCAGAAAGGCGGGATCGAAGACCTGGAGGCCATCCGTGCCGCCGTGGAAGCGTCCGGCTCCCTGGAGTACACCGCGCAACTGGCGCGTGACTACGTGGCCCGTGCGATCAAGTGCCTGGAAGCCCTGCCCGCCAGCGAGTATCGGGATGCCCTGGTTGAGCTGAGTGAGTTTGCGGTCGCCCGTACTCACTAAAATCAGACCTGCAAACACAGACCAATGTGGGAGGGGGCAAGCCCCCGATAGCAGTAGGTCAGCCAATGTATAAGGTGGCTGACATACCGCAATCGGGGGCAAGCCCCCTCCCACATTTGGATTTCATACAGCCTGCAAGACCACAAAACCCTATATAATGTGCGACTTTTAGCCATCCTGCCCTTTAAGGAGCTTTAGTGAGCACGTTGCCACCCTGCCCGAAATGCAATTCCGAATACACCTACGAAGACGGCACCCAACTGGTCTGCCCGGAATGCGCCCATGAATGGTCCGCCAATGGCGAGGCCGAAGTGGCGGGCGACGAAACCGTCAAGAAAGACTCTGTAGGCAACGTCCTGCAGGACGGCGACACCATCACGGTGATCAAGGACCTCAAGGTCAAGGGCACCTCCCTGGTGGTCAAGGTCGGCACCAAGGTCAAGAATATCCGCCTGTGCGACGGCGACCATGATATCGACTGCAAGATCGACGGCATCGGCCCGATGAAGCTCAAGTCCGAGTTCGTGCGCAAGGTCTGAACCGGCTGCATCCATCCCGCGTCCGTTGCGGGATGGCGCTTCGCCCTCCCGTTGATCTGCCTCAAATACCCACACAAAAAATCGCAAACCGCCAATAGACACTTGCTATTCTACGAATAAGAATTATTCTCATTGAAACCCATCAAGGAGAACGACCATGACTTATTTGATAGATGCCTGGCTGGACCGCCCACACCCGTACCTGCGGATCCTGCATCGGGAAACCGGCGAAGTCTGTGCGGTGCTAGAAGAAGAAGCGCTGAATGAATTGCAGGACCAGGGCGATCTGGACGTGAACGGCCTGAGTTCCAGTGAGCCTGGCGTGCTGAAGGAAGTGGTGAGAAATCTGTTTCTGTTCTGCTATGCCCGGGCGTTGCGCCCGGCGACGGAGCTTAGTGGCAAGTTCCATCCATGAGAAACAACAGCCAATGTAGGAGCGAGCTTGCCCGCGAAGATAACAAAGGCACCGCGTTAAACCAGGCTTTACGCGTTATCGTTGACGTTCTTCGCGAGCACGCTCGCTCCTACAGGTACAGGTCTTACAAAACGTCGAGCAGCTCGACGTCGAATACCAGAACACTGTGCGGCGGAATGCTACCAACGCCTTGTGCGCCGTAAGCCAGTTCGCTCGGCACGTACAGGCGCCATTTGCTGCCGGCGTTCATCAGTTGCAGGGCTTCGGTCCAGCCGGCGATCACGCCGCCAACCGGGAATTCCGCAGGCTGGCCGCGCTCGTAGGAGCTGTCGAACACAGTGCCGTCGATCAGCGTGCCGTGGTAGTGAGTGCGCACTTGATCTTCACGGGTTGGCTTGGCGCCATCACCGGCCGTCAGCACTTCAAATTGCAGGCCCGAAGCCAGTGTGGTGATGCCGTCACGCTTGGCGTTTTCAGCCAGGAATGCCAGGCCCGCGCCAGCGGCGGCCTCAGCCTTGGCAGCGGCTTCGGCTTGCATGATTTCGCGGATCACTTTGAAGCTGGCCGCCATTTGCTCCTGGTCAACACGGCTTGGCTTGCCCGCGAACGCGTCGGTCAGGCCGGCCAGGATCGCGTCCAGGCTTACGCCCGGTGGCGGGTTGTCGCGCAGTTGGTCGCCCAACTGACGGCCAATACCGTAGCTGACGCGGGTTTCGTCGGTGGACAGATTAACTTCGGACATGAAAAGGCTCCGCTGTAGGACAACGCTGTTTACTGCGCCATCCAAAACTAAAAGGGCCCGCAGACTAGCACACAAGTCCGACCCGTGATGAGCCCCGCACGCCGGCTTCCATTACCCCACCAGCCCCCTCTTCGTCACAGCGCCGAGAAAAGCATTTCAGATTCACGCCCTGCCGCCGATACAGCGCTACACACTTTGGCTGGCTCCAACAACAACACCGTCCAGCGAACAGACATTACTCTTGCGGAGCATTCGATGAACAGCTGGTTCGGTAACATCAGCGTCAACCTCAAACTGGGCCTGGGCTTCGGCCTGGTGCTTGTCCTCACCTCGATCCTGGCCCTCACCGGCTGGACCAGCCTGGGCGGCCTGATCGACCGCAGCAACTGGATGAGCGACATCACTCAGCTCAACGCCTCGCTGACCAAACTGCGCATCGTGCGCCTGCAATATATGCTGGCCAACGGCGATGAAGCCGTGGCGCAGAACGTGCAAACCAGCCTTGACGCCTTTGCCGCCCAGCAACAAAAGCTGCTGGACAGCTTCAAGAGCCCTGAAAACCTCAAGCTGCTCAATCAACAGAAAGCCGTCATTACGGCCTATCAGCAGTCCTTGAACAAAATGCGCGAGGCCTACCGCAACGGCAACGCCGCACGCCAGGTCATGGGCGACAAAGCCGACATCGCCAACGCACAAATCGATGCACTGGACACCAACGTGCAGCAGATGCCCGACAGCCCGGAACGTTTCGCACAGTTCCAGGCCGTGACGGATGCCAAGGAAGAGTTCCTGCTGGCGCGCTACGAAGTGCGTGGTTACACCAACAACGTCAATGCAGAAAACGAAGCCCGTGCCGCCGCACAAATCGAGAAAGCCATCGCCGGCTTGAAGAAACTCAACGCCGTCTTCGGCAGCAGCCAACAGAACGCGCTGGGCTCGCTGGAAACCGCATTGGGGGCCTATCGCAGCGCCGTACAAAGCTATAAGGCCGCCAACGCCAACATCGTGACCGCCCGTGCCGAAATGACCACCCAAGGCGCCGATATCGTCACCCTCAGCGACAAGCTCTACGACATCCAGCTGGAACGCCGCGACGCCGAAAGTGCCCAGGCCCGCAGCCTTCAATTGATCAGCACGTTGCTGGCGCTGCTGGTGGGCATCATCGCGGCCTGGGTCATCACCCGCCAGATCACCCGTCCGCTGCAAGACACCCTGGCTGTGGTCGAGCGCATTGCCTCCGGCGACCTGAGCCACACCATCCAAGTCACCCGTCGCGATGAACTGGGCGTGTTGCAACAAGGCATCCAGCGCATGGGCACCACCTTGCGTGAACTGATCAGCGGGATTCGTGACGGCGTGACCCAGATCGCCAGCGCCGCCGAGGAACTGTCAGCCGTTACCGAGCAGACCAGCGCCGGCGTCAACAGCCAGAAGATCGAGACCGACCAGGTCGCCACGGCGATGCATGAAATGACCGCTACCGTACAGGAAGTGGCGCGCAACGCCGAACAGGCTTCTCTGGCCGCCGCCGAAGCCGATGGTCAGGCCCGCGCGGGCGATAAAGTGGTTGCCGAAGCCATCGCCCAGATCGAGCGCCTGGCCGCTGAAGTGGCACGCTCCACCGACGCCATGGCCCACCTGCAACAAGAGAGCAACAAGATCGGCAGCGTGATGGACGTGATCAAGGCCGTGGCCGAACAGACCAACCTGCTGGCCCTCAACGCGGCAATTGAGGCAGCCCGTGCCGGTGAAGCCGGTCGTGGGTTCGCCGTGGTGGCCGACGAGGTGCGTGGCCTGGCCCAGCGTACGCAGAAATCCACCGAGGAAATCGAAGGCCTGGTCGCCGGTTTGCAGAACGGCACCCAGCAAGTGGCCAACGTGATGAACAACAGCCGCAGCCTCACCGACAGCAGCGTGGACCTCACACGCAAGGCCGGTGTGTCGCTGGAAAACATCACCCGCACCGTGTCGAACATCCAGTCGATGAACCAGCAGATTGCAGCGGCCGCCGAACAGCAGAGCGCCGTGGCCGAAGAGATCAGCCGCAGCATTGTGAATGTGCGCGACGTGTCCGAACAGACCGCTACGGCCAGTGACGAGACCGCCAAGTCGAGCGTGGAACTGGCGCGGCTGGGTAGCCAGCTGCAGCAGATGGTCAGCCATTTCCGAGTGTGAAAAAAAGCCACTAACTGGATTGCAAAAAAAACCGCCCTACCAAGGCGGTTTTTTATTGCCTGCGATTTACCTCAGCCCTCGCCCTCCTCGACAAACACCACACGATTCCCAAACGGGTCCTTGATACTCATCTCCCGCGAGCCCCAAGGCATTTGCTCAACCTCAGGCTTGGCATAACGATAGTCCTTGGCCTGCAGTTGCTGCCGGTACGCATCCACCCCCTGCGCCTGGATCCGCACCGCCGCGCCCGGCGACGCATCGCCATGGTGCTCGGACAAATGCAGCACGCACTCTCCCAGCGACACCTGCAGGTACAACGGAAAATGGGGCTCGAAGCGATGCTGCCAGTCGACGTTGAACCCGAGGAAGTCGACATAGAACTCCAGCGCCTTGGCCTCGTCGAAAATCCGCAGGATGGGGGTGACTTTTCCTAGGTGCATCGTGATCGCTCCATGTTTGATAGCAGCCACTATAGGGGTGAAAAACCCCGACGCAAATCCCCGTTGCGCGCCAGGAACCGGCCGGCTCGTTGGCCGTTCGCCTGCCCTTCGCTGTAGCTCAACACGCCGTTGACCCACACGCCCTCGATCCCTTCGGCGGCACGCTGCGGCGCCTTGAAATCCGCTATGTCGCGCACCCGCTGCGGGTCGAACAACACCAGGTCGGCCCAATGCCCTTCACGGATTTCACCACGTTCAGCCAGGCCGAAGCGCGCCGCCGAGAGCCCGGTCATTTTGTGCACTGCAGTGTGCAGCGGGAACAATCCGACATCGCGACTGAAATGTCCCAGCACCCGTGGGAACGCGCCCCACAATCTTGGATGAGGAAACGGATCTTCCGGCAACCCATCCGACCCCACCATCGACAACGGATGGGCAAGAATGCGCCGCACATCCGCCTCATCCATTCCGTAATACACCGCCCCCGCCGGTTGCAGGCGACGAGCGGCGTCCATCAGCGCAACGCCCCATTCGGCGGCAATGTCCTGCAAGTCACGCCCGCCCATTTCAGGATGGGGCGTGGACCAGGTGATGGTGATGCGAAACGCGTCGGTGACCTGCTTGAGATCCAGCGTCGAAGAGCTCGCCGCGTAGGGATAGCAGTCGCAGCCCACCGGATGGGTTTTCGCCGCCGCTTCAAGCGACGCCAACAGGTGCGGGCTACGCCCCCAGTTTCCCGCACCGGCGCACTTGAGGTGAGAAATAATCACCGGCGCCCTGGCATGTCGGCCGATCAGGAACGCTTCGTCCATCGCGTCCAATACCGGCTCGAACTCACTGCGCAAGTGCGTGGCGTACACCGCGCCATAAGCGGTCAGCTCTTCGCTCAGTTGCAGCACCTCATCGGTGTCTGCATTGAAGGCGCTGGCATAGGCCAGGCCGGTGGATAAGCCCAGGGCACCGGCGTCGAGGCTTTCTTGCAACTGCATGCGCATGGCCGCGATTTCATGGGCGGTGGCCGTGCGGTACAGGTCGTCCATATGATTGCTGCGCAGCGCCGTGTGGCCGATCAGCGCAGCGACATTGACCGCGGGGTGGGCGCGCTCGACAGCCGCGCGATAGTCAATAAAGCGCGGGTAGGCAAACGCCTCGGCATCGCCCAGCAGGTTCATCGGATCGGGCGGATTGCCACGCAGGCTCACCGGTGACGCGCTGATACCACAGTTGCCGACAATCACCGTGGTCACGCCCTGGCTGAGCTTGGGCAGCATCTGTGGATGGCGGATCACCACGGTGTCGTCGTGGGTGTGCACATCGACAAAACCCGGCGCCAGTACGTAGCCGGTGGCGTCGACGTCATGCATGGCCCTCGCCGCCGAGAGGTCGCCGATCGTCTCGATACGCCCGTTGCGCACGCCAACATCGGCGAGATACCCGGGCGTGTTACCGCCATCAATGATCAGCGCCTGGCGAATCAGCGTGTCGTACGTCATTTCAGTCTCCGAGCGGCAGGCTGTCAGGGCCGCCGCGATAATCGTCCAGGGCCAGTTTGATCCGGCGCAGGCGTTCCTGGTTGGCGTCGGGCATGGCCAGCGCCAGCTCGGTGGCCAGCAGGTCAATGGCCAGCAGCATGCCGTAGCGCGCAGCCGTAGGTTTGTAGATAAAATGGGTTTCAGCCGGTTGCAGCGGCAGCAGCACGTCCGCCAGCCCGGCCAGAGGGGAATCCGCCAGGGTGATGGCGACAATGCGCGCGTCGTAGTTGCGCGCCAGGGTCACCACGTCCAGCAGCTCGGGAGTAAGGCCGGTCAGCGAGCACACAATAAGCGCCTGCTCCGGCCCCAGGGTCGCGGCCGTCACCCGCATCATCACCGGGTCGTGGCAGGCCGCAATCGGGTAGCCCAGGCGCACCAGCCGCACCTGCAACTCATCGCTGCACAGGCTCGACGGGCCGCCCATGCCGAACGCGTGGATCATGCGTGCCTTGCCGAGCAGGCTCACCGCATCGACAAAGCTGTCCTGATTGAAGCCAGACAGGTGCTGGCGCAGCGTCGCTTCGATATCACCGAGAATCTGCCGATGAAACGCCGACTGTTCCGGCAGCCCCGCCGGGTCGAGGAAGCGGCTGCCCACCCCGCTGGCCTGCGCCAACTGCAGGCGCAAGTCACGCAAATCGCGACAACCGACACTGCGGGCAAAGCGCGACAAGGTCGCGGTACTGACCTCGGCCCGTTGCGACAGCGCTTCCAGACTGGCCGACGCGGCAAAGCCCACGTCTTCGAGCATCAGCCTGGCGATACGCCCTTCGCCGGCGCTGAAGGAACCCTGGCGGGCGCGGATCTGGTAGAGGATGTCCATGGCGGCTCCCGGCTACAAAAGGCAGGACAGACCGTAGGTCAGACCGAAGGCCACCACCGAGATCAGGGTTTCCAGCACGGTCCAGGTCTTGAAGGTCTGGATCACCGTCATATTGAAGTATTCCTTGATCAGCCAGAAGCCGCCATCGTTGACGTGGGAAAAGATCACCGAACCGGCACCGGTCGCCAGTACCAGCAATTCAGGGTGTGGATAACCCAGGCCCAGGGCGACCGGCGCGACCACACCGGACGCGGTGGTCATCGCCACCGTGGCCGAGCCCGTGGCGATCCGCATCAGCGCGGCGAACAACCAGCCCATCACCAGCGGCGACAGCTGGAACGCATGGGCCAGGCCAAGAATTTCGTTTGTGACACCGGCGTCCACCAGGATCCGGTTCAAGCCACCGCCCGCCCCCACCAGCAGCGTGATGCTCGCGGTGGGCGCCAGGCATTCATTGGTGAACTTGAGGATCGACTCACGGTTGAAGCCCTGGGCCAGGCCCAGCGTCCAGAAACTCACCAGGGTCGCCACCAGCAGTGCGATCACCGAGTTGCCGATAAATAACAGGAACTGGTTGAAGCCGGTGCCGGGCGTGGACATCACATTGGCCCAACCGCCGATCATCATCAGCACTACCGGCAACAGGAGGGTTCCCATGGTCAGCGCGAAGCTCGGCAAACGGGTACGCGGTTCGCGCTCGATGAACTGACGTTCCAGCGGGTTTTGCGCTGGCAGGTGAATGTGCGGCACGATCAACTTGGCGTAGACCGGGCCAGCGATGATTGCCGTAGGAATGCCGATCAGGATCGCATACAGCACGGTCTGCCCGACCGAGGCGTTATACGCCAGCACCGCCATCATCGCCGCCGGATGCGGCGGCACCAGCGCGTGCACCACCGACAGGCCCGCGACCATCGGCAGACCGACCATCAGGATCGACACGCCCACGCGCCGTGCCACGGTGAAGGCGATCGGCACCAGCAATACAAAGCCCACCTCGAAAAACAGCGGCAGCCCCACCAGGAACGCGATGCAGACCATGGCCCAGTGGGCGTTGCGCTCGCCGAAACGGTTGATCAACGTACGGGCCACCTGCTCCGCGCCACCGGACTCGGCCATCATCTTGCCGAGCATGGTGCCCAGCGCCACGACCAGGGCGATATGCCCCAGGGTCTTGCCGACGCCCGCCTCATAAGAGCCCATGATGGTGTCCGCCGGCATCCCGGCCATCAGCGCCAGGCCAATGGACACCAGGGTGATGACGATAAACGGGTTGAGCCGGTAACGCGCGATCAGCACGATCAAAGCAATGATGGCGATGGCAGCGTATGCCAACAGCCCGAAGCCCGGTGATGCGGCCATGCGGTACTCCTCGGAAAGGGTCACGTCGAATTGGTTGTGAAACTCATAAATCATTACCGAGGTGATTTTTCAATTTTCATGAAAGTAATTTTCGCGCAGGGATAAGCGCTGTCGCCGTGGGATATGCCCGACGCCGCCGCATGAAAATTCAGGGGGTGTTCTTACATGACCTTCGGATAAAGGCTGGAAACTCAACGAGCGCGGTCGAGTCATACACTGCACATCCATTGATGCCAGGACAAACACTGATGATTCGCACCACACTCGCCGTCGGCGCCCTGCTTCTGGCTGTGGGCGGCACTGCCGCCGCCGCCGACAACCCGGCGCTGACAAAATGCATGGACGGCGCCCAGACCACCGCCGACATGGTCGGCTGCAATGTCAAGGAAGCCAAGGTGCAGGATGCACGGTTGAACAAGGCCTACAAGACCGCACTGGCCGCCCAGGAAGGCAACCGCAAGCAGCAACTGCAGGACCTGCAGCGCCTGTGGATCAAATACCGTGACGCCAATTGCGCCTTCGCCGGCAGCGCCACCGGCGGCACCATCGATCAGGTCAACGGTTCCGGCTGCGTGCTGGACATGACCCAGACCCGGGCGCAGGAACTTGAAGACCTGGTCGGGCCCTAGCCTCGCGCAAGATCAGTCGTGCTGAACCCTGGCGCGCTTGAGCAGCTTCTTGCAGCGCTCGGAGAGATGCAGCACGCGCAGATGCTTGCCCGCTTTGCTGTAGCGCTCACGCAGGGTCATCAGCGCGGCAATTGCTGAATAGTCGACAAAGCTCAGGTGACGGCAATCGAGCGTCACCTGGGCCGGGTCGTTGGCCGGGTCGAATTGATTCAGGAACGGCGTGGTCGAGGCGAAGAACAACGTGCCGTGCAGGCGATACAGTTTGCTGCCGTCAGCTTCCAGGTGCTCATCGGCATACAGCTCACGCGCCTGTTGCCAGGCGAAGTTCAGCGCGGCGATAACGATACCGCACAGCACAGCGGTCGCCAGGTCGGTGAACACGGTGATGACCGTCACCGCGATGATCACCAGCACGTCATTGAGCGGCACTTTGTTGATCACCCGCAACGACGCCCAGGCGAACGTCTGCTGGGACACCACGAACATCACTCCCACCAGCGCCGCCAGCGGAATCCGCTCGATCAGCGGCGACAGAAACAGAATGAACAGCAGGATCATCACCCCGGCAAACACCCCGGAGAATCGCCCGCGCCCGCCGGAACTGAGGTTGATCACGGTTTGCCCGATCATCGCGCAACCGCCCATGCCGCCGAACAGGCCCGAGACCATATTCGCAGCGCCCAGGGCCACGCTTTCGCGGTCGGGGTAGCCACGGGTTTCGGTGATTTCGTCGGTGAGGTTGAGGGTCAGCAGGGTTTCCAGCAGGCCGACCATTGCCATCAGGAACGCGTAGGGCGCGATGATGCCGAGGGTTTCCAGGGTCCAGGGGATCTGCGGCAGCGCGAAGGTCGGCAGGCCGCCCGCGATATGCGCCATATCGCCGAGGGTGCGGGTGGGCAGGTCAAGCAGGTATACCGCCAGGCCCACACCGAGGATCGCCACCAGCGCGGGCGGCACGGCGCGCGTCAGGCGTGGCAGCAGGTAGACGATGGCCATGGTGACCGCCACCAGCGCGGCCATCACGTACAGCGCTGTCCCGCTGAGCCAGGTTTCACCACGTTTGAAGTGTTCCAACTGCGCCAGCGCGATGATAATCGCCAGGCCGTTGACGAACCCCAGCATCACGGGATGCGGCACCATGCGCACCAGCTTGCCCAGGCGCAACAGGCCGAACGCGACCATGATCAAGCCGCCCAGCAGTACTGTCGCCAGCAGATACTCCACGCCGTATTGCACCACCAGCGCCACGATCACCACCGCCATGGAGCCGGCCGCACCGGACACCATGCCGGGCCGGCCGCCGAACAACGCGGTGAGGGTGCAGATGATGAAGGCCCCGTAAAGCCCCATCAACGGGTTGAGATGGGCCACCAGGGCGAAGGCGATGCATTCGGGCAGCAATGCAAATGACGTGGTGAGACCGGCCAGGGCGTCGGCGCGCAGACGGGTGAGGTTCATGGAGTACCAGGGAATTGCGGGGATGAGGCGGGGAATGGTACGGAATTGGGCCGGGCGGGGCTAGCCTTCAGGACCGAGGCGCGGCCAATCGGGGGCAAGCCCCCTCCCACACTTTGAATGTATTCACAGTTCAAATGTGGGAGGGGGCTTGCCCCCGATAGCTTCACCTCGGTATCAAGCGAACATCACACCATCTCGTTGCGAATCCACTCCACCACCGACGTACGCTTGGGCGCCCAGCCAAGCCGTTCACGGGCATGCTTGCCGCGCACTCGGCTGTTGGAGCCCAGGCCGTAGTTGGCCATTTCATACCCCCACTCGGCTTCAGCCTCGGCCAACGGCCAGTCCTGCGGCTCGCCCAGGTTCAGCGCCTGGGCAATCGCCGTGGTCATGTCGATAAAGGCCGCCTCGCCGCTTTCCACGAAGTAGAACGTGCCGGGCACATTCCTGGTCAGCGCCAGCAGGTACAGCGCGACCACGTCTTCGATATGCACGTTGGACCAGATGTTCTGCCCCGGCCCCACATGGCGCACCACGCCACTCTTGCGAGCCTGCTTGAGCAAGCGCGGCAATTGCACGCTGTCGCGCTTCACGCCCAGGCTGTGACCGTAGATCAGGGTGTTACAGATCACCGCCGAATTCACACCCTCCCTGGCCGCCGCCAGGATCAGGTTATCGATTGCCACCCGAGCGGCCTTGTCAGCGGTCGGCTGCGGCAGAGTGTCCTCGAAGTAAATGACATCACTGGCCTTGCCGCCCGACGCGTCGCCGACGATGCTCGAACCGCTGGTGTGCAGGAATGGCTTGTTGGAGCCTTTCAACGCAGCCAGCAGGGTTTCGACAGCAACGCGATGGTCGCTGCTGGCGGCATTGATCACCGCATCGGCGTGCTGCGCCTGCTTGGTCAATACGGCGGCGTCATCGAGGGTGCCGATCACTGGGGTGATGCCCAGTGCGGTCATTTCAGCGGCTTGCTCGGCGCTGCGCACCAGACCGGTGACGGCGTGACCGGCCTTGACCAGACCGGTGGCGATGGAGCCGCCGATAAAACCGGCTGCGCCGGTAACGAATACATTCATGGAGAGTGCTCCTGACTGGGTAAGTGTTGAACCCAGTATCAGGCAGCTCCTGGCGTCGAATAACCCCGTGTTGACCAATTCACTCTTGCGCGGCAGTCACGAATCAGCGGGCATAACGCGCCAGCTTGGCCTGGATAAAGTCCAGGAAGCACTGGATACGCAACGCCAGTTGCGAGTTGCGGTAGTACACCGCATGGATCGGCTGGCGATAGCCGCTGTTGAACGTTTCCAGGAGTGGCACCAGGTGCCCGGCCTCAATGTCTTTGTGTGTCATGAAGTTGGACAGGCAGCAAATGCCCTGCCCCGCCAATGCCAGGTGGCGCACGGTTTCACCGCTGGACGCGGCAATACCCGGCTGGATCAGCCAGCGATCGCCTTCGGCATGGCGCAGCGGCCAGTGGTTGAGGGTGTCGGTGTGGCTGAACCCCAGCAACGTATGCTCGGCCAATTCGGCGACCGTGGTCGGCGTGCCATGCTGCTTGAGGTATTCGGCGCTGGCCAGGATGTGCAGCGGCGTACTGCCCAGGGCACGGGCATGCAGGGTGGAGTCGGCCAGGGCGCCGATACGAATGGCGATATCGGTGCTTTGCTCCAGCAGGTCGATGATCAGGTCGTCGCTGTTCAGTTCCAGTTGGATATCCGGGTACAGGCCCCGAAACTCGCCGATGTACGGCAGGATCCCGTGCAGCATGAACGGCACCGCCGCATTGATCCGCAGCCGCCCGGCCGGTTTTTTCCGGCGTGACGACAGTCGTTCCTCCAGCTCTTCCATTTGCGCCAGGATCGCCTTGGCCTGCTCAAGGAAGTACCGGCCCTCCTCGGTCAGGTCCATGCGCCGCGTGGTGCGATTGATCAGGGTGGTGTCGAGCTTGGCCTCCAGGCGCGACAAGGTGCGGCTGACCGCCGACGGCGTCTGGCCGACCTGCTCGGCGGCGGCGGAAATCGAGCCGCACTCGATCACGCTGACAAAGATCTGTAGTTCATCGGATCGGGCTTTCACGGGCGGTCCTGGTTATCGGCTCGGGCTCATTATTGACCACTCAGCAACAAATGGCCTCCCAATAGCGCCATGCCGCTGAAAAATCCTCGCTTGAACCACAGTGCACTGATGCGCTGGCGCACCACCTGGCCCAACCACATCCCCAGCAACGCCGGCACCAGCGCCAACACCGATGCGCCGAGTTCACCGCCACCGAGCGCGCCGCGCCAGGCCAGCCCGCCGGCCAACGCCAGGGTCGACACGCTGAACGACAGCCCCAGCGCCTGCACCAGTTGGTCGCGATTCAAGCCCAATGCCTGCAGGTACGGCACCGCAGGAATCACGAACACGCCGGTGGCCGCCGTGATGATGCCGGTGATCATTCCGCACAACGGGCCCAACCAACGCTCGGTTCGGGGCGCTACCCTGAAGGTCGGCAGAAATAACCCGCTCAGCGCATACACCAGCAACGCCGCGCCCAACGCGCGCACCACCCACGGCCCACCGTCCATGCCCAGCCACAGCGTGCCCAGCCCGGCGCCCAGGACAATCATCAGCAACAATGGCCACAGGCGCTTGAGCAAGGTGCTCAGGTGACCACCCAAGGCCAGTTGCCAGAGATTGGTCACAGTCGAAGGAATGATCAGTAACGCCGCAGCCTGCGCCGGCAACATAGCCAGGCCGAGCATGCCCATGGCCACCGTGGGCAGGCCGAGGCCAATCACGCCCTTGACCGTACCGGCCAGCAGGAACGTACCGATCACCAGCAATGTCAGGGCGGGGCCGAGGGTTTGGTAAAAGGTCAGGAAAGTCATCATGCAGAAAGTGTGCAGTTTTGCCGAGCCGTTGAACATTCGCCATATACTGAGGCAGCCTCTTGTTTTGGATGAGGCTGAGGGAATCTTGAGCCATGCACTTTGACCTGATTGACCTGCGCCTCTACCTGCACATCCTCGACACCGGCAACATCACCGCCGGTGCCGCCCGCAGCCATTTATCCCTGGCCGCCGCCAGCGCGCGCATTCGGGCGATGGAAGCTTCGATGGGCATCGAACTGCTGGAGCGTGGCCGCCGTGGCGTCACGCCGACACCTGCCGGCAAAGCCCTGGGCCGTCACGCCCGCCTGCTGCTGCAACAGGCCGAGCACCTGCAACAAGACTTGGCGGAATACGCCAACGGCGTCAAAGGCCAGGTGCGTCTGCTGTGCAATACCACCGCGCTGAGCGAATACCTGCCGGAACTGCTGGCGGACTTTCTGCGCGAACACCCCAACCTCGATATCGACCTGCAGGAGTTGCCCAGCCTGCGCATTATCCAGGCCCTGCGCCAAGGCACGGCGGACCTCGGAATTATCTCCGATGCAGTGGATACCCACGGCTTGCAGACACTGGCATTTCGCGACGACCCGCTGGTGCTGATCATGCCCTTCGACCATCCGCTGAAAACCGCAAATTTCATCGACAGCCTGCAATACGACCATGTAGGCCTGGCAGCCAATAGCGCGCTGGCGGTGTACCTGGAGGAACAGGCCCTGCACGCAGGCTATCGCCTGCAAACGCGCATTCGCGCCGAGGGTTTCGATGGGGTGATTCGCATGGTCGCCCGGGGTGCGGGCCTGGGCATCGTACCGCAGGCCGCCCTGGACCGCTGGCCGCAGGAAGATCGCATCAAGGCCCAGCCGCTCAAGGAGGACTGGGCCTGTCGCCGACTGCTGCTCTGCGCGCGCTCGTTCGAACACCTGCCGGGTTATGCCAGGGCCTTGTTCGATGCCTTGGCCCTGCCCTTGCGGAAAAACCCGTAATACACCGCGCTCAGGATCAGCAGGAACGGCACGCCAAACACCAGGGTCATCCTGAACGCGTCAGTGAAATACGTGGTGATCATCACCGCACCCATCAGCACCAGCCCCAGCAGTGTGCTGTATGGAAACAGGCGCAGCTCGAAGGACAGCGTCGGCCCGCCATGGCGCTTGCGATAGCGCCGGAAAAACAGGTGCGTGAGGAAGATCATGAACCAGGTGAAGATCGCCCCGAACATCGAGATCGCCATCATCAGCGTGAACGCGCTTTGCGGGTACACCACGTTGAGCAGAGTCGCCAATGCAATACCGGAGCTGGACAGCAGCAAGGCATTGAGCGGGATGCCGCTCTTGCTCAATGCACCCATGGACCTGGGCGCAAAGCCCGCGCGGGACAGGCTGAACATCATGCGCGTGGTGATGTAGAGCTGGCTGTTCATCGCCGACAGCGCCGCGATCAGAATCACGAAGTTCATCACCCCGGTGGCGCCGGGAATGCCGAGGGTCTGCATCACCGTGACGAACGGGCTCTGGGCCTGGCCGGCCTGGTTCCACGGCACGATGGCAAGCATCAGCGCCAGGGTCAGCAGGTAGAACACCACCAGACGCACAATCGTCGCGCGAAAGGCTTTCTTCACCGCCCGCTCCGGGTCGGCCGCTTCACCGGCAGCCACTGCGATCATCTCCACACTCAAGTAGCTGAAGATCGACACGATCACCGCGATCCACATGCCGCTCAACCCATGGGGGAAAAACCCCTCGTGGGCAGTGTAGTTCTGCACGCCATACGCCGGGTTGCCCGAGCCGAACACCACGTACACCGCCAGGATGATGAAGCCGACAATCGCGCTGATCTTGATGGTGGAAAACCAGTATTCGAAGTTGCCGAACGTCTTCACGCTGATCGCATTGAGCAGGATCAACACGCTGGAGAACGACAGGATCCACACCCACTCCGGCACGTTGGTGAACCAGTACTTCATGTACATCGCCACCGCCGTCACCTCGGCCCCGACGGCCAGCACAATCGCCGCCCAGTAGGCATAACGCACCAGGAACCCGGCCAGCGGGCTGATGTAAAACTCCGCGTAGGCGCCAAAAGAGCCGGAAGTGGAATGGGCCACCGTCATCTCCGCCAGGCAGCCCATCAGGATCAAGGTGATCAACGCACCGATGGCGTAGCTGAGCAATACACTGGGCCCGGCATAGCCAATGGCGTAGGCGCTGCCCATGAACAGGCCGGTGCCAATGGCGCCGCCGATGGCGATCATGCTCATTTGCCCGGACGTGAGCTGGCGCCTGAGCCCCAGTTCGCGGTGGGTGATTTCTGCAAAGCCGTTGTCTTCTGGCGTGTTCACGTGGCGTGCCCCTTTTATTATTGTGTTTGCTGCTGTTGTCACAAATCCCCTGTGGGAGGGGGCAAGTCCTAATGCCAGTCAGTCAAGCGTACCTTGCCCTCTGTAGGAGCGAGCTTGCTCGCGAAAAATGTCAACGATAACGCGTGCTTCCTGAATGAACGCGGTGTCTGTGAGTTTTTCGCGAGCAAGCTCGCTCCTACAAAAATCCTTAATTGACTCCCCTCCCACACTGGTTTTGTGGTGCTATCAGGTAACGCTGTTGCGCACCTTGAATTGCGGCTGGTCCCAGGTGCTGTTGTCGAGAATGTCACCGAGGATTTCCACCGCGTCCCACACGTCGGTGAAGCGGGTGTACAGCGGGGTAAAACCGAACCGCATGATGCGCGGCTCACGGTAGTCACCGATCACGCCCCGGGCGATCAGCGCCTGGATCACCGCGTAACCTTCAGGGTGTTCGAAACTCACATGGCTGCCGCGCCTGGCGTGTTCACGCGGGGTGATCAGCTTCAAGCCATGGACGGCGCAGCGTGCTTCGACCCGCTCGATAAACAGATCGGTCAATGCCAGGGATTTGGTGCGCAGGCTGGCCATATCGGTCTGTTCAAATATCTCCAGGCCACATTCCACCATGGCCAGCGAGGTGATCGGCTGGGTGCCGCACAGGTAGCGGGCGATGCCGGCACTGGGCGCGTAGCTCGATTGCATCGCGAACTGGCGGGTATGCCCGAACCAGCCCGACAGCGGCTGGCGCACCAGGTCCACCAAGGCCGGGCTGACCCACACGAACGCCTGGGAGCCCGGCCCGCCATTGAGGTATTTGTAGGTGCAGCCAATCGCATAATCGGCCCCGGCCGCGTTCAGGTCGATGGGCACCGCGCCGGCCGAATGCGCCAGGTCCCAGAGGCTCAACGCGCCGCACTCATGGCTCAAGGCGGTGAGTGCGTGCATGTCGTACATATAGCCGGTCTTGTAGTTGACGTGGGTGAGCATTACTACGGCCACATCCTCGTCGATGGCGCTGGGCAGTTCATCCGGGCTGTTGACCAACCGCAGCGCGTAACCCTGCTGCAACAGCTCGGCAAGGCCCTCGGCGATGTAGAGATCGGTGGGAAAATTGCTCGCTTCGCTGACGATCACCTTGCGCGTCTGCGCACGCTCGCGCTGTACGCTCAGCGCCGCGCTGAGCACCTTGAACAGGTTGATCGACGTGGTATCGGTGACCGCCACTTCGCCCTCGCCGACGCCGATCAGTGGTGCCAGGCGGTTGCCCAGGCGCAGGGACAGGTCCGCCCAACCGGCGCTGTTCCAGCTGCGAATCAAGCCGTTGCCCCATTCTTCGGCGATCACCTGTTGCGCCCGCGCCAACGCCGCCCGCGGACGTGCGCCGAGGGAATTGCCATCGAGGTAGATGACACCCTCGGGCAAGGCGAACTGATCGCGCAACGGCGCGAGCGGGTCCTGGGCGTCGAGGGCTTGGCAATGGCTTCGGGTGGTCATGGTCTGTCCTGGTTTTTATACGGGAGGATGGACCAAATAATGAACGAAGTTTTAGAGAATTTTCGTGCAAAGTGGTAGGTGAAGCGCTATTTAAGCTGTAGGAAATTCGAATTTAACTCCCAAACACGCGGATTTATTCAAACCATGATTCTTGACGCCACCGACCTGCGCCTCCTGCATTTCCTGCAACAGGATGGGCGTATCAGCAACCAGGAACTGGCGGAAAAAGTCGCGCTGTCGCCCTCGGCCTGCCTGCGCCGTTTGCGCCTGCTGGAAAGCGAAGGGGTGATCAGCGGCTATCGGGCGGTGCTCAATGCCGAGCAATTGGGCATTGAGCTTGAGGCCATCGTGCATCTGTCCCTGCGCCAGGATGTGGAAGACTGGCACGAGACGTTCATCAAGAAAGTGCAGGGTTGGCCGGAGGTGGCCAGTGCCTATGTGATCACCGGCGCCAGCAACTATGTGCTGCGGGTACAGGCGCGCAACCTCAAGCATTTTTCGGACTTTATCGTGAACCACCTGAACCGCACGGCGGGGGTGATGGATATACGTTCGGAGATTGTGTTGCAGAAGATCAAGGATCGGGACGAGGTGCTGGATCTGGTGGTGCGCAAATAGCACCTGCAACACCATTCAAATGTGGGAGGGGGCTTGCCCCCGATTGCAGTGGGTCAGTTACCTATTTACTGACTGATCCACCGCTATCGGGGGCAAGCCCCCTCCCACATTTTTTGACCACGTTGATCAGTCTTCCAGGGCTCGCACTCGCTGCATGCGCTGCTGCTCTATCGGCGCTGTGGCGGGCTGCAACTCAAAGTCAAAATCAATCTGCGCAAACCGCCCCTGCACGCCAAACTCCCGTGCCAGTTGCGGATCGTCACTGAAGCGGATCTCGGCGATCAGCTCATCACGTGTGGCATAGGCAAAATCATCGTGCAGGTACGGATCATCCGACAGGTTGATCTGGGTGGTCAGGTGCCGATGGCCAGGCGCCGAGATGAAAAAATGAATGTGCGCCGGACGCTGCCCATGGCGCCCCAACTGGTCGAGCAACTGCTGGGTCGGCCCGGTCGGCGGGCAGCCGTAGCCGGACGGCACGATGCTGCGAAAACGATAGTTGCCCTGGGCGTCGGTCTCGATGCGGCGGCGCAGGTTGAACTCCGATTGCGTCGGGTCAAACCACGAGTACGTGCCGCCGGTGTTGGCCTGCCACACATCGACAATCGCCCCTGCCAACGGCTTGCCCTGGGTGTCGCGCACCTGCCCGCGCATGAACAGCGGCACGGCATCGTCGCTGCCATCATCCAGGCGCGCTTCGTAGGTGGACAACGGTGCACCGGCCACATACAGCGGGCCTTCGATGGTGCGCGGCGTGCCACCGGATTTGCCGGCCTCGATGTCGGCGGCGTCCATCAACAGGTCCAGGTAATGCTCCAGGCCCAACCCGGCGGCGAGCAGGCCGGCTTCCTGGTGCTTACCCAACTCGTTGAGGTAGTTGACCGCCGTCCAGAACTCCTGCGGGGTCACTTCCAGGTCTTCGATGATGTTCACGGTGTCGCGCAGGATCCGATAGATCAGCGCCTTGGCGCGCGGGTTGCCGCCTTCGCTTCGGTGACCGCTGGCGTCTTCGAGAAACTGCTGGGCGTGGGCAGTCTGGGACAGTCGAATGGACATGGTGCAATCCTCATCTTGTAATTATTGGGTGCGAACAGGCTCAGCGGTCGTCCGCATGGATCGACGATGGATGCCGACACAGCGCATTCACTTCGATGGCCATATAGGGAAACAACGGCAGTTGCATCAGCAGGTCGTGCAGCGCCTGCACGCTCTCGACATCGAACACGCTGTAGTTGGCGTAGTGCCCGGCGATACGCCACAGGTGGCGCCATTTACCTTCCTGTTGCAGGCGCTGCGCCAGGGCCTTTTCTTCGGCCTTGAGGCTGGCGGCGCGCTCGGCGGGCAGGTCGAGCGGCAGGTTCACGGTCATCTTTACGTGGAACAACATGGCAGGTGCCTCTTAGTGGTTGTCACGCCGCAGGAACGCCAGGCGCTCTTCGTCGATTGCCAGGCCCAGGCCCGGTGCGGCGGAGACATGCAGGTGGAAATCACGGTACACCGGCGGCTCGGTGAGGATGTCTTCGGTGAGCAGCAACGGGCCGAACAGTTCGGTGCCCCACGCCAGCGTGTCCAGCGTGACAAAGGCGTGTGCCGACGCCAGGGTGCCGATGCCGCCTTCGAGCATGGTGCCGCCGTAGAGGCCGATGCCCGCCGCTTGCGCTATCGCCGCCGTGCGCAACACCGCACGCGGGCCACCGTTCTTGGCGATCTTGAGGGCGAACACCGAGGCCGCGCCTTCGCGGGCCAGGTTGAACGCATCCTCGACGCATTCAATCGATTCATCGGCCATGATCGGCGCCGGGCTCGACAGGTTCAGCCGCGCCATGCCGCCGCGGTTATTGCGCGAGATCGGCTGTTCGATCAGGTCGATACCGTGGTCCGCCAGCACCCGGCAAGCGCGCAGGGCCACGGCCTCGTCCCAGGCCTGGTTGACGTCGACCCGCACACTGGCGCGCTCGCCCAGCGCGCGCTTGATCGCGATCACGTGGGCCAGGTCACTGTCGACCTCACCGGCGCCGATTTTCAATTTGAAGAGGCGATGGCGGCGCAGGTCGAGCATCTTCTCGGCCTCGCCGATGTCCTGTGCGGTGTTGCCGCTGGCCAGGGTCCAGGCCACCGGCAAGGCATCGC
The DNA here is from genome assembly GCF_001439815.1 of Pseudomonas orientalis. Lineage (GTDB taxonomy): Bacteria > Pseudomonadota > Gammaproteobacteria > Pseudomonadales > Pseudomonadaceae > Aquipseudomonas > Aquipseudomonas orientalis. The sequence continues at coordinate 433,144 of NZ_JYLM01000005.1, forward strand.
GCACACGGCCGCCGAGCAGTTCGCTGACCGGCAGCTTCAGGCGCTTGCCAAGGGCGTCGAGCAACGCGCTCTCGATGCCCGATTTGGCAAAGGTATTGCCGCGAATGCTGCGCTCCAGGCGCAACATGGCGGCGTTGATATTGCTCGCGTCCTGGCCGATCAGCAGCGGCGCGAAGTGCTGGTCAATGTTGACCTTGATGCTCTCGGGGCTTTCGTTGCCATAACTCAGGCCACCGATGGTGGTGGCTTCACCGAGGCCTTCGATGCCATCGGCGCAACGCAGGCGGATGATCACCAGGGTCTGGTGTTGCATCGTATGCATCGCCAACTTATGCGGGCGAATGGTGGGAAGGTCGACGATGACCGTCTCGATCGACACGATGGGGCAAATCGACATGGCAATACCCGTTGGGTTCTTTATAGGTTTGCGTCGATTCTGTTTCCCATGGTTGAAAGGTTCCAATATAGAATTGGTCTGGTTCGATACCTTGAAGGTATTAAAGGAGCCAACATGGAACTGCGTCACCTGCGCTATTTCCAGGTACTGGGACAGACCCTCAACTTCACCCGCGCCGCCGAACGCCTGCACATCGCCCAGCCGCCGTTGAGTCGGCAAATCCAGCAATTGGAAGACGAATTGGGCGTGGTGCTGCTCGAGCGCGGCCGCCCGCTGCGGCTGACCGAGGCCGGGCGATTTTTCTATGAACACGCCAATGTGCTGCTGGAACAGCTGGGTAAAGCCTGCGACAACACCCGGCGCATCGGCCTGGGTCAGAAGACCTGGCTGGGCATCGGTTTTGCGCCGTCGACCTTGTACGGCGTGCTGCCGGAATTGATTCGGCGCCTGCGCAACCATGTGACGCTGGAGTTGGAACTGGGGCTGTCGGAGATGACCACCTTGCAGCAGGTCGAGGCGCTCAAGGCCGGGCGCATCGATGTGGGTTTCGGGCGGATCCGCATCGACGACCCAGCCATCGTCCAGCGTGTCCTGGTGCAGGACCGGCTGGTGGCGGTGCTGCCCAGCGGCCATCCGTTGCTGGGCGCCCCCGCCACCCTCGCCCAGTTGGCCGCCGAACCCTTTGTGCTGTACCCCGGCAATCCGCGCCCCAGTTATGCCGACCATGTCATCGCCTTGTTCGACGCCCACGGCTTGAGCCTCAAGGTGGCGCAGTGGACCAACGAGTTGCAGACCGCCATCGGCCTGGTGGGCGCCGGCATGGGCGTGACACTGGTGCCGGCGTCGGTGCAGGTGCTGCACCGGGCGGATATCGGCTACACGCCGGTCGTGGAAGCCACCGCGACCTCGCCGATCATCCTCAGCCGGCGAGTGAATGACCAATCGCCGGGGCTCAGTCATTGCCTGCAATTGGTTGAAGAGCTGATCTGAAACCGTCCATACACTGCAATTCCAATGTGGGAGGGGGCTTGCCCCCGATTGCTGTGGCTCAGTCAATGCATGTGTTGACTGACACACTGCTATCGGGGGCAAGCCCCCTCCCACATTTTGATCTCCATTGATTATTTCAAATACTGCGCAGGCGCTTGCGCTGTAAGGTTTGGCTGGGGGATTCATCGAACACTTTGCGATACTCCGCCGAAAACCGCCCCAGATGGGTAAAGCCCCAACCCAGGGCGATCTCGGAGATGGTTCGTGTGGCGCCAAGCTCAAGAAGCTCCTGGCGCACGGCGCTCAGCCGGTACTTCTTCAGATAAGCCATCGGCGACAGCGCAAAATATTTGCGAAAGGCATCGAACAGCTTGAACCGCGACACTCCGGCAGCCGCTTCCAGGTCTTCCAGGTGTACGGCTTCGCGGGCGTTAGCGTGAATGTACTGGCGTGCGCGGATCAAATAGTGGGGCAGTTTCACACCCAGTACGTCGCGCAGCTCTTCGGAATAATTGTTCGGCTGGGCCAGGATCAGCCCCTTGATCAACGAGCTTTCCAGATCACGGGTAAACGCGGCCTGCTCATACAACTCACTGCCGTGTTCCAGTTCGGCAATGACGTAACGCGCCATGCGCCACCACGACGCCGAAGCGCCGTCCACCGCGTCCATTACCGACTCAAAGCGCAACGGCGCCTCGATGGGGCGCTGTAGCAAATTCTCCAGTGACTCACTCATCGCCGCCCGCGTAATCACCACCTGCAACTTGCGGCAGTCGCCGGAAATCGCCAGCACCTGATGCTCGTTGGGCGAGATGATGACGCCCTGGTCGCGGTTGGAACTGAGCCGTTCGCCGTTTTTACTCAACTCCTGCTCGCCCACCAGGGGCAGGCTCAGGCTGTAACTGCTGAAGTGCTCGGCATCTTCGATGTCGATGGTCACATCAGTGCCGTATTCGATCACACCCAGGGTGGTCGCGCGGGACTTGAACATGTTGGCGCTGTGGTGAAAACGCAGGCGTTCGGGCGTGGCGGTGGCCAGGCGATGGGGCCCGCAGATGCCGGACATCCAGCTACGCGCGCCTTCCAGGTCGAAGCGTTGAATCGTTTGGCTGCTCATCAGGTGCACCCACGGCGGTTAGGCGTTTGCGCGCTCTGACGGCGCGTCGTCAGGGTTGGACAGCAAGTAATGCGCCACGCCGGCGAAATGGCCACCAGGTGGATAGCAACTGCCGATTAAGTGGATAAGACGCCGACTTTTCAGGCCGTTGCCCTGCCAGACAGTAGCGCATCCCGTCACCGCCGCGCACCGGGTTGGGTATTTGCTGCCCAATTATCCGGCCTGCCTTCCCCCATTAAGCGGATAGCCCGCGCCCTGCCCCGCTGCCTCTAATGCATCACCGATTAGCCCTGATCAAAAGGTGCCTGCCATGAGTGGTGCAAGAAACGTCGAACAGTGGAAAACCTTTATCGACAGTTGCCTGGACTTTCGCCCGGCGGATGAGGTGTTCCGCATCGCCCGCGACATGTTCACCGAACCCGAACTGTTCGATCTGGAGATGGAACTGATCTTCGAGAAGAACTGGATCTACGCCTGCCACGAAAGCGAATTGGCCAATCACCACGATTTCGTGACGATGCGCGCCGGGCGCCAGCCGATGATCATCACCCGCGACGGCGAAGGTCGGCTCAACGCGCTGATCAATGCCTGCCAGCATCGCGGCACCACCCTAACCCGCGTGGGCAAGGGCAACCAGTCCACGTTCACTTGCCCGTTCCACGCCTGGTGTTACAAAAGTGATGGCCGACTGGTGAAGGTCAAGGCGCCGGGGGAATACCCGGAAGGTTTCGACAAAGCCACGCGCGGTCTGAAAAAGGCGCGCATCGACAGCTACAAGGGTTTTGTATTCATCAGCCTCGACGTGAACGGCACCGACAGCCTGGAAGATTTCCTCGGTGACGCCAAAGTGTTCTTCGACATGATGGTGGCGCAGTCGGCCACCGGCGAGCTGGAAGTGCTGCCGGGCAAGTCCGCCTACACCTACGACGGCAACTGGAAACTGCAGAACGAAAACGGCCTGGACGGTTATCACGTCAGCACTGTGCACTACAACTACGTGGCCACGGTGCAGCATCGCCAGCAGGTCAATAGCGAACATGGCGCAAGTGCCGGCACCACCCTGGACTACAGCAAGCTCGGCGCCGGCGACGCCAACACCGATGACGGCTGGTTTGCCTTCAACAACGGCCACAGCCTGTTGTTCAGCGACATGCCCAACCCCAGCGTGCGCTCGGGCTACGCCACCATCATGCCGCGCCTGGTGGCCGAACACGGCCAGCAGAAAGCCGAATGGATGATGCAACGCCTGCGCAACCTGAATATCTACCCCAGCCTGTTCTTTCTCGACCAGATCAGTTCGCAACTGCGCATCATCCGCCCGCTGGCGTGGAACAAGACCGAAATCATCAGCCAGTGCCTGGGGGTGAAGAACGAGTCCGCCGCCGACCGCGAAAACCGTATTCGCCAGTTCGAAGACTTCTTCAACGTCTCAGGCATGGGCACACCGGATGACCTGGTGGAGTTTCGCGAGGCCCAGCGCGGTTTCCAGGGCCGGTTGGAGCGCTGGAGTGACATCTCGCGCGGCAGCCATCGCTGGGAGACCGGGCCGACGCCGAACAGCGAAGCCATCGGTATCCAGCCCGCCATGACCGGCACCGAATTCACCCACGAAGGCCTGTACGTCAACCAGCACCGCAACTGGCAGCAGTTTTTGCTCAAGGGCCTGGACCGGCAGGCGCTGCAACTGCGGGAGGTGAAGTGATGAATGCCCAGTTGCAGTACCGGATCGAACAATTCTTCTACCGCAAATCCGAACTGTGCGACGCCCAGGACTGGGATGCCTATGTGCAGCTGTTCGACCCACAGAGCGAGTTCCACCTGCCGCAATGGGACTCGGAACATGTCTACACCCAGGACCCCAAGCGCGAAATGTCGTTGATCTATTACGCCAACCGCTCGGGGCTGGAGGACCGCGTCTTCCGCCTGCGCACCGGCAAGGCGGCTTCGGCCACGCCAATGCCGCGCACGCTGCATTTGATCAATAACGTGCGCATTGCCGAACAGGCCGACGGCATGCTGGAAGTGAAGCTGAACTGGCACACCTTGTTCTATCGGCTGGCGACGTCCGAGCAGTTTTATGGGCCCGCAACCTACCGTCTCAAGCCTGCGGGCGACAGCTGGCTGATCACCCGCAAGCACGCGCTGCTGCTCAACGACACCATCAACTCGGTGCTGGATTTCTACCACCTGTGACGGTGGCGCATTCCCCTGTAGGAGCGAGCTTGCTCGCGAAAAACTCAAGCACACCGCGTGCATCCAGGCTGGATGGCGTCATCGTTGACGTTCTTCGCGAGCAAGCTCGCTCCTACAAGGTTCATACCTATCACGGAGTCATGTGAATGAACCACAAAGTGGCCTTCAGTTTTGCCGACGGCAAGACCCTGTTCTTCCCGGTGAGCGCCCATGAAATCCTGCTGGATGCCGCCCTGCGCAACGGCATCAAGATCCCGCTGGATTGTCGCGAAGGCGTGTGCGGCACTTGCCAGGGACGCTGCGAATCCGGCGCTTACACCCAGGACTATGTCGACGAAGAAGCGCTGTCCGGCCTCGACCTGCAACAGCGCAAAATGCTCAGTTGCCAGACGCGGGTGCAGTCCGATGCGACCTTCTACTTCGACTTCGATTCAAGCCTGTGCAACGCGCCGGGGCCGGCGCAGGTGCGCGGCACGGTGAGCGAGGTGCAGGTGGTGTCGGCCAGTACGGCAGTCCTGCAGTTGCAAGTGGACGCACCGCTGGATTTTCTGCCCGGTCAATATGCGCGGTTGTCGGTACCCGGCACTGACAGCTGGCGTTCCTATTCCTTCGCCAACCTGCCGGGCCATCGGTTGCAGTTTCTGGTGCGCCTGCTGCCCGACGGAGTGATGAGCAACTACTTGCGCGAGCGCTGCCAGGTGGGTGACGAGGTATTGATGGAGGCGCCGCTGGGGGCGTTCTACCTGCGGCACGTCAGCCAACCGCTGGTGCTGGTCGCCGGTGGCACCGGGTTGTCGGCACTGCTGGGCATGCTCGATCAGTTGGCGGCCGACGGCTGCGAACACCCGGTGCATCTCTATTACGGCGTGCGCGGTGCAGAGGACTTGTGCGAAGCGGCACGCATCCGCAGCTACGCCTCGAAAATCGCCGATTTTCGCTACACCGAAGTCCTCAGCGACGCCTCACCAGAATGGACGGGCAAGCGCGGCTACCTCACCGAACATTTCGACCTGGCCTGCTTGCGCGACAGATCGGTGGATATGTATGTCTGTGGGCCGCCGCCGATGGTCGAATCGATCCAACAATGGCTGGCGGATCAGGCACTTGATGGCGTTCAGCTGTATTACGAAAAGTTTACGCAGAGTAATATCTGACCCTCAGCACTTCTGAGGGGCTGATGCGCCTGCACTCACCCTTAAGAAAAACAAGTAGAAGGGACTGTTAATGGCGGATGACATGGTAAACCCGGTGGGCCTCAAGCGCGGCCTGAAGAACCGGCACATTCAACTGATCGCCTTGGGAGGGGCGATTGGCACGGGACTGTTCCTCGGCTCGGCCGGGGTGCTCAAGTCGGCGGGGCCGTCGATGATCCTGGGTTATGCGATAGCCGGTTTCATCGCCTTCCTGATCATGCGCCAGCTCGGCGAGATGATCGTCGAAGAGCCGGTGGCCGGCTCCTTCAGCCACTTTGCGCACAAGTACTGGGGCGGTTACGCGGGCTTTCTCGCGGGCTGGAACTACTGGGTGCTTTACGTGCTGGTGGGCATGGCCGAACTGACGGCCGTGGGCAAGTACATCCAGTTCTGGTGGCCCGAGATCCCGACCTGGGTCAGCGCGCTGGTGTTCTTTGTCGCGGTGAACCTGATCAACACCCTGAACGTGAAGTTCTTCGGTGAAGCCGAATTCTGGTTCGCGATCATCAAGGTGGTGGCAATCGTCGGCATGATCGTGCTCGGCTGCTACCTGCTGTTCAGCGGCACCGGCGGACCGCAGGCATCGGTCAGCAACCTGTGGAGCCATGGCGGGTTCTTCCCGAACGGCGGCATGGGGCTGTTGATGTCGATGGCGTTCATCATGTTCTCGTTCGGTGGCCTGGAGCTGGTGGGTATCACCGCCGCCGAGGCCAGCGAGCCGCGCAAGGTGATCCCGAAGGCGATCAACCAGGTGGTGTACCGGATCCTGATTTTCTACGTCGGCGCCCTCACCGTGCTGCTGTCGCTGTACCCGTGGGACCAACTGCTGCAAACCCTCGGCGCGTCGGGCGATCCTTACAGCGGCAGCCCGTTCGTGCAGATCTTCTCGCTGATCGGCAATGACACCGCTGCGCACATCCTCAACTTCGTGGTGCTGACCGCGGCGCTGTCGGTGTACAACAGTGGCGTGTACTGCAACAGCCGCATGCTGTTCGGCCTGGCCGAGCAAGGCGACGCGCCCAAGGCGCTGATGAAGCTCAACAAGCAGGGCGTGCCGTTGCGCGCCCTGGCGATTTCGGCGCTGGTGACGATGCTGTGCGTGGTGGTCAACTACATCGCACCGCAGAGTGCCCTGGAGTTGCTGTTTGCCCTGGTGGTTGCCTCGCTGATGATCAACTGGGCGCTGATCAGCATTACCCACATCAAGTTCCGCAAGGCCATGGGCGAGCAAGGCGTGACGCCGTCGTTCAAGACCTTCTGGTTCCCGTTCAGCAATTACCTGTGCCTGGCGTTCATGCTGATGATCATCAGCGTGATGCTGGCGATTCCAGGGATTCGTGAGTCGGTGTATGCGATGCCGGTGTGGGTGGGGATTATTTATGTGGCGTATCGGTTGCGCGTCCGAAACGCGAAGGTCGTGACAGCGCAGTAACCCATGTGGGAGGGGGCTTGCCCCCGATTGCAGTGGGTCAGCCACTGATATGGCTACTGGCCCACCGCTATCGGGGGCAAGCCCCCTCCCACATTTTTAACTGCATTCCAAATGAACAGCCCCGGTAGTCCGGGGCTTTTTTGTTCAGAGGGTGGAACGCACCCGCCACAACTCGGGGAACAGCACCGTGTCGAGCATCTTGCGTAAATACCCCACGCCTTCGGTACCACCAGTCCCCGGCTGGAAGCCGATAATCCGCTCCACCGTGGTCACATGCCGAAAACGCCACTGACGGAACGAATCCTCAAGGTCGATGAACTTCTCGGCTAACTGATACAAGTCCCAATAACGGCTCGGATCGCGGTAGACCTCACGCCACGCAGCTTCCACCGATTCATCGTGAACCGTTGCCGCCGTGGGGTCGCGCTCGGCCCGTTCAGGGTCTATCGCCAGACCTGCCTTGACCATCAGGTTGATCGCCTCGTCATACAGCGACGGCGTGGCAATCGCCACCTGCAATTGCTGCAACAACTCCGGTCGATGGGCATGGGGCCGCAACAGCGCCGGGCTCTTGTTGCCGAGAATGAATTCAATCTCGCGGTACTGGAATGACTGGAACCCCGACGACTGCCCGAGGAACGGGCGGATCGCCGTGTATTCCGAGGGCGTCATGGTCGCCAGCACCGCCCAGGCATGCACCAATTGATCGAAGATCCGCGAAACCCGCGCCAGCATCTTGAACGCTGGCGGCAACTCACCCAGGCGCACGTGTTCGCGGGCGGCCTTGAGTTCGTGCAGCATCAGTTTCATCCACAGCTCAGAGGTCTGGTGCTGGATGATGAACAGCATTTCGTTATGGTCCGGCGACAGCGGGTGCTGGGCGCTGAGGACTTTGCCCAGGTCCAGGTAGTCGCCGTAGCTCATGGACTCGGAAAAATTCAGCTCGGCGTTGTGCCATTCTTCCGCGGGTTGGTGGTCGGCAGGCTTATAGTCTGAAGAGAAGGGACACTGGCTCATCGCGTGGGCTCCTTGAGCGGACGCAGGATTGCGCGGACCGGGCTGGCGTCCAGGTGGGCAAAACGCAGCGGCAGCGCGATCAGTTCATAGTCGCCCTCCGGTACGTCGTCGAGCACGATGCCTTCGAGGATCGCCATGCCATGGCGCGCCACGGCGTTGTGCGAGTCCATGGTCTTGGACTGTTGCGGGTCCAGGGACGGCGTGTCGATCCCGATCAGGCGCACGCCGAGGCTGGCGAGCAGATCGATGGTTTGCGGGGCGATGGCGGTGAAGTCTGAATCCCATTGCGTCAGCGGCGCTTGTGGATAAGTGCGCAGCAGCACGCGCTCGGGCAAGTTATCCACACGCCCCTGCAATTGATGCGGCTGCACCAGGGCGCCGCTGCCGAGGCAGTGCAACACACGACACGGGCCCATGTAGACGTCCAGGGACACCTCGCCAATCGGCGCGCCGTCGGCGCTGTAATGCAGCGGCGCATCCACATGGGCCCCGGTGTGCGGCGACAGGGTCACGCGTCCCACATTCACCGGGCACTCCGGCCCGAGCTGCCACACGCGCTCTTCCTGGAACGGCGTATCGCCCGGCCAGGTCGGGGTCGCCGCACTCAAGGGCGGGCTGATGTCCCACCACGTTGTTATCGGGTTCATGTTCACGGCTCTCACTCATTCCTGAGTGAATGATACGAGGGCCGGATGTGAATTTTCTTGCGAATTCTGGCGCCAGGAGGGAATTCTTTCGCAGTTACTGCGAGAAAATTCCTAATTTACGCGCAGAAATACCTCTGAACACAGTGATGCGGCCACTAGCAATCAATGTGGGAGGGGGCTTGCCCCCGATAGCAGTGGGCCAGTCAATCAGAAGTTGGCTGACACTCCGCCATCGGGAGCAAGCCCCCTCCCACATTGACCTCGCCGTACCAATAACATCGTCTTTGCCTGCGCTTCTGGGCATACCGATGTCGAGTCCAGACCACCAGCCCCCGCAGCGACGCTATAGGGTTCGACTCTTCTTCCCTTGCCTCGGAGTCATCATGTCCCAGCCCATCACCGTACTGCGCGACACCCATCCCTTGCCGGTCCTGGATGCCTGCAAATGGGAAAAGCTCGAAGGCGACCCGCACACCGTCAACCTCAACGCCTACACCAGCGAGGACGGCAGCAAGATCATGGGCACCTGGATCTGCACGCCGGGCAAGTGGTACGTGGACTACGTAAAATGGGAGTACTGCCACTTCCAGGAAGGCTATTGCATCATCACCCCGCAAGGCATGGCGCCGATTCACCTGCGGGCTGGGGATATCTTTGTGGTGGAGGCGGGGATGAAGGGGACGTGGGAGGTGGTGGAGACGGTGCGTAAGTATTTTGTGTTTGCTTGAGCTATCTCTACAGCAAGCGGCTTTCCTACGGTGAACGGGCTCGCCCGATATCGTTTGTAGGAGCGGGCTTGCTCGCGAAAAACGTCAACGCTAACGCGTGTTTCCTGGAAGCACGCGGCGTCTGTGAGTTCTTCGCGAGCAAGCTCGCTCCTACACCATCATTCAGGCTTGCGATAGCTGTTGATAATCGCCGAAAAGTCCTTGCCCCCTTCCCCACGCTGGCTCATCGATTGATACAACTGCTGGGCCACCGCACCAAGGATCACCGGCTGTTTTGCCTGGCGCGCCGCCTCGGTGGCCAGGCCCAGGTCCTTGAGCATCAGGTCGGCGCCGAAACCGCCGGTATAGCCACGCGACGACGGCGCGGTTTCGATCACGCCCGGCCATGGATTGTAGGTGTCCGAACTCCAGCAACGCCCGGTTGAGCTGTTGATAATCCCGGCCAGCACCTGGGTGTCGATACCCAAGGCATCGCCCAGGGCCATCGCCTCACTGACGCCGACCATGCTGATCCCCAGCAGCAGGTTGTTGCAGATCTTGGCGATTTGCCCGGTGCCCACCTCGCCGCAGTGCACGATGTTGCGGCCCATCTGCGCCAGCACCGGTTGCAGAGTGGCGAACAGTTCAGGCGTGGCGCCGACCATGAAGGTCAGCGTGCCCGCTTGCGCCCCGCCGGTGCCACCGGACACCGGGGCGTCGGCCATCACCACGCCCTGCCTGGCGGCGGCCGCCGCGACGTCACGGGCGGTCTGCGGGTCGATCGTGCTGCAATCCACGGCGGGAATGCCGTTGCCGATGCCGGCGAGCACACCGTCTTCATTCAGCCACACGCTGCGCACATGCGCGGCGGCCGGCAGCATGGTGATCACCAGCTCGGCGCCCTGGGCCGCGTCACGCGGTGAGTCGCTGATGTGGCCGCCCAACTCGGCCAGTTCCTTGAGTACGGTCTGGTTCAGGTCGAACAGGTTCAGCGCGTGCCCGGCCTTGATCAGGTTGTGGGCCATGGGCGCGCCCATGTTGCCCAGGCCGATAAATGCAATCTTCATGGTCGTCTCCCAGGTCAGCGCAGGTTGATGGTGGTGTTGACGCCATCGTTGACCGTGTCGTCATCGAACCAGCGGCTGGTGACGGTCTTGGTCTGGGTGTAGAACTGCACCACCTGCTTGCCGTACGGGCCGAGATCGCCGAGTTTGGAACCACGGGAACCGGTGAAGCTGAAGAACGGCACCGGCACCGGGATCGGAATGTTGATGCCGACCTGGCCCACATCGATTTCGCTCTGGAACTTGCGCGCCGCCGCGCCGCTCTGGGTGAACAGGCCGGTGCCGTTGCCGAACGGGTTGGCGTTGACCAGCGCAATGGCTTGATCGAGGGTATCGACCTCCAGCACCACCAGCACCGGGCCGAAGATTTCCTCGGTGTAGATGCGCATGTCGGTGGTCACGCCAGAGAACAGCGTCGGGCCGACAAAGTTGCCTTGCTCGAAGCCCGGCACCTTGATGTCGCGGCCGTCCAGCTCCAGCTTGGCGCCTTCTTTCACGCCGCTTTCGATCAGCTCCAGGATGCGTGTCTTGGCGCGCCTGGAGATCACCGGGCCCACGTCGGTACCGGCTTCGCTGCCGGCGTTGACCTTGAGCTTTTGTGCCAGGGCCTTGAGGTCCGGCAGCCATTGTTTCGACGCCCCCACCAGCACCACCACCGAGGTGGCCATGCAGCGCTGGCCCGCCGCGCCGAAACCGGCGCCGACCAGGGCATTGAGGGTGTGTTCGCGGTTGGCATCCGGCAGCACCACGGCGTGGTTCTTGGCGCCCATCATCGATTGCACGCGCTTGCCGTGCTTGCCGGCCAGGTCGTACACATGCGTGCCCACAGCGGTCGAGCCGACGAAGGACACCGCCTTGATGTCTTTATGGGTGCACAGCGCATCCACCACGTCCTTGCCGCCGTGCACCACGTTGAGCACGCCCGGCGGTACGCCAGCTTCCAGCGCCAGCTCCACCAGCAGCATCGTCGACAGCGGGTCCTGCTCGGACGGCTTGAGCACGAAGGTGTTACCGCAGGCGATGGCCATCGGGAACATCCACAGCGGAATCATGGCCGGGAAGTTGAAGGGGGTGATGCCGGCACACACGCCGATGGGCTGGCGCAGGGTATAGGTATCCACGCCGCCGGCGACGTTCTCGGCGAACTCGCCCATTTGCAGGGTACCGATGGAACAGGCGTGCTCCACCACTTCCAGGCCACGGAAAATATCGCCCTCGGCATCGGCAATGGTCTTGCCCTGCTCGTTGCTGAGGACCACGGCAATGCGCTTGGAATGTTCGCGGATCAAGGCTTGCAGCTTGAGCATGATGCGCATGCGCGCACCGATCGGCGTCAGCTTCCAGGTCTGGAAGGCGCGATGGGCGGCGTCGATGGCGGCGTTGACCTCATCGGCCGTGGCGAAAGGGACTCTGGCCAGCACTTGCTGGGTGGCCGGATTGACGATGTCTTGCCATTCGGTGGTCTTGGACTCGACCCACTCGCCATTGATCAGCAACTTGACCTGTTTAACGGAAATATCGGCAGATGCGTTCATGGGGTCTCCGGAATCTTGTTGTTATGCAGGAGTTGAATCGCCTTGAAGAAGCAGGCGTTCGGGCTGTTTTTGGAGTATAGATGTGCAAATCTCTAATAAGAACGCACATAAAAGCCGGTCCAATATGCAAAAAAACATCACATCGCTGGGCTCCCTGAACTGGGATGACCTGAAGTTTTTCCTCGAAGTGGCCCGCACCCGTAAGGCCAGTGTCGCCGCCAAGCGCCTGGCAGTGGACTACACCACCGTGTCGCGGCGCATCAGCTCACTGGAAGTGTCGCTCGGCACCCTGCTGTTCGAAAAATCCCGGACCAACGGTTTTGTCCTCACCGCCGAGGGCCAGCGTTTGCTGGGCTATGCCGAATCCATCGAAAGCACCTTGCACATGGCGTGCGAGCAAGTCTCCGGTTCCGGCGTGGCCTTGTCCGGGCATGTGCGCATGGGTTGCACCGAAGGTTTCGGCAGCTTCTTCATCACCCCGCAACTGAGCCACTTCGTCGACACCTACCCGGCGATCTCGGTGGACATCCTGCCCCTGCCGCATTTCATCAGCCTGTCCAAGCGCGAAGCCGACATCGTCATCGCCCTGGAACGCCCGGAACATGGGCCTTATGTGTGCTGCAAGCTGTGCGACTACAAACTGCAGCTGTACGCGACCCAGGACTACCTCGACCAACACCCACCGATCCAACGCCCGGCGGATTTGGCCGAGCATCCATTCATCAGCTATGTGGATGATCTGGCGTTCAGCTCGGAGCTGCTGTACCTGGCGAATGTGGTGCCGGGCGCCAGCGCCAGCTTGCGCAGTACCAGTGTGATTGCGCAGTACGTCGCGGCGCAGCAGGGACGGTCGATGGCGATATTGCCGTGCTTTCTGGCGGCGCAGGATCCGCGACTGTTGCCGGTGCTGGGGGAGCAGATCGCGATAACGCGGCAGTTCTGGATGTATTGCCGGGAGGACTTGCGCAAGCTGAAGCGGATTACGTTGTTGTGGGATTACATCCGTGAGGTGACGGAGCTAAACCGCCCGTTATTGCTGGGCGAAACGCGAGTCCTACTGTTCACAGACTGAGGGTCTACAGGGAGCAAAGGAAGCTCATCCTAACGACCTTAGAAGGATCTTGGCAACGACTTGTGACAGCAGTTGTGACACTACTTGTGACAGTCGGATGGGTTCTAACAGTGGCGCACACAGGCGCGACAAGGCCCCATGAAGGTGCCTGTGCAAGCCCGAGCGAGGGCCTACGGGGGAACATGCTGTGTAGAAGCAATGAGGTGGTGTCTCAGATTTTTCTGTCAGATTCTCATCAAGGGCCCTTGAAGCGACCGTATAGCCAGAAGGCCACATGAACAGCCACACAGACCCAGTAGGCAGCGTGTAGCGTGTCCATGAGGTTCCCCTTGAGGGTTACTTGGTGATTCGGCCCCAGCGGTCGGTCTTGTCCTGAGCTTTGTTGACAGCATTGTTCATGCTCTCAGCCTTGTCCTTGAGCCACTCATTGAGGCCCTTATGGGTGATCTTGAACAGGTGTCCGCCATTATTGGATACGACCAGATTGGACGGTTTGAGGGTCTTGATGAAACCGGCTTGCTCGTACTTGGGATTAAGCTGTGTGTGCCCTTGGGTTGTCTTACGGGCGTTCCCCGTGTCGATCAGCAGGGCTAAAAGTTTATCGGGATGGTCGATTTCAGCGAGGCGGCAGGCTTCACGCCAGCTATAACCAACTGTACGACCCTTACGGACATGCTCATCGAAGGCAGGGGCCATTGCATTGACTCGGCTCTGTAGATCCTTAAGGGTCTCGGTGATGGCCTGAGCAGCAAAGGTTGGGTTAGCGACTTGCTCCAGTTCAATCCAGCGCCCCACCACGTTGTAGCGAAGACCAGTGTCATAGCCAGTGATGAGGGTGAAGGTTAGGTGCTTGTCGAGGACCAGCATCGGCAGGTCTTTGTTCTGGTTGTTCTTATAGGTTGCCTCGGTGAAAGTCACGGAGGACTCCTCAGATCTGAGGGCACCTACTTGAGCAACAATCCCTCGGGCATCTCGGAGAACGTTGTCGTGCCGCTTGCCAGTCAATTCAGCGATTTCAACGGTGGTCATGGTTACGATGTTATTCACGTTCATAGTGTCGATTTCCTTTTGGTAGTGCCCTTCAGGTCGCACCCACAGCCGAGCATCCAGCCCCCGACAAAGGGACCCGGCGTGGCATGAAAGGCACTATCAGAAAGACTGGATTGGTTGATTGCCCAGCGACGGGCGGGGATATATAGCAGTGACCCTGCCGATCCCTCTCGGGCCGGTCTTACGGGTCATACTTCAAGATTTCTTAAGCAGCGGCAGTAACATTCACCGCATACGAGGCAGAGAAACCACCATCCACGGTTGTAGCTGTAATGGTCGCCTCGCCTACTTCAAGGCCCTTAACGGATCCAGCAGTAGACACAGAGGCCACAGAAGCGTCCGAAGTGGCCCAGGTTACGCCTTGATTGGTGGCATTCGCAGGGGCAACGGTAGCAATGTTTGTGTACGAGGCGCCGACCACGAGATCCTTAGAGGCGCTCTTGAGGGATACGCCAGACACCGGAGTAAACAGCTTCAAGTTGGTGATCATCGGGAAGGCTACCGTCTCAGTCTGAAGACCATCTTCAGTCAGCTTTACCTTGACCTTGCCGTTAGCCACGATGTCCACAACAGTCATAATCTCAATGTCCCACGCTTGGGCATTGCCGTTGCGTGTCGCCTGGATCTTCCAAATGTCACCCTCACGGTTCTCACGGTAGCTCAGAGAGGTAAACATCTTGGGCAACAGAAACAGGCCGTAGTCAGTACCGCTGTAAGGCTGTACAGAGGCGCCAATGAGATCCTCAATGTCTCCCACACCCGCACGCTGAGCAGCACGCTCAAGCACGGCCACCAGAGACACAGGCAGCAGGACCACGAAGTCAGCCAGCGAGGTGCCTACAGTCTGGTTGATGTGGGTTGTAAGCAGGTCAATGAGGTCCTCAGCGATCTCAACTGGCTTGCCGGTTGGCTTGATTTCAGAGATAGCCTCAGTGCTTGGGGCAGTGGAGAGGATGCCAGCGATCTTGCCAGCAGCACTCAGCTCAATATCACGCAGGATCTTGTCAGCGGTCTGAGCTAAGGAGTCTTCAGTAAAGCCAGCGATCAGATTGTGATCAAGGATGGTTACGCGATGGCTAATGACCAAAGCGGTATCCGTTGGCTCCGTAAAGATGATCGACCCGGCCAGCACTTCGCCTTTCTCGATGGTCTGGTTATCCCAGTTCTTGCGAGGGTCGAAGGTGACAGTGCGGTCAGCCATAACGATGATCTGTTGACCAGTCGCCTCTGCACCAGTGGGACGGAACTCACAGGGAGTTTTCTCCATGGCAGCTTCACGCCACTCATCACCATTGAGGTATTCCTCAGCGGCCTCAATGAGGGCCTCCACATAGACAGAGGGATCAGTAGCCGCGAGCGTCTCTGAACGAACATCGGCGGTGTGGAAGTGGATCGAAGCGTTGTTATCGTCAATGGCGTTGATATTCCATTTAACAGTGTCTACATGCGGTGCTACGTATTGATTAGGTTTCATTGAAGTTCTCCTGAATTAGATGATTGAAAGATGGCTCGGTGTTACCAGCCGGAGTTGCCGCGGGATGCAGCGCGGACACGTTCACCCTGTTCACGGATGGCAGCAGCGCGGGCTTCCTTATCGGCTTTAGCCTGGGCCAACTCACGAGGTGTCCACTCACGGCAGCGCTCAGCATGGGCATCAGCTTCACGTTGCTGACGCGCTCGCTCAGATGCCTTTGCGGCCTTGTCTCCGTGGTACTCACGGGCGACATCAGGAATCGCCTTGAGCGAAAGACCGGCCTCATCGAACACTTGGATGATCTGGAATTGGCGGCTCTTAACGGTGCCGCATTGAGCTACCAGCATGGGCAACATGACGTTCTCGACGTACTCGCGACTGAGGGTCTGGCCCGACACAGTTACTTCGTTCTTCAGGACTTTGGTGATGGCGATTTTCATGGGTTTGGATCTCCTATGAGGTGACCCTTTGATCGACCTTGGCGCCATAGACACGCACGACAAGACGGCAAGGAGGGAGCCGCATGGGCATCTTCCAAGGTCGATCAAAAGGTTCTTGGTTTGGGTTTGTGGCTGATGCTGATCACAGGACATGGCAAGCCTGAAAGAGCATCTGAAAGGGCAACCGTGGCGACGGTCGGTGCAGCGGGTTGTGAGCTGGCGAGCAGCTAACGGTTACAGCAGAAAGATAGGCGACGAATCTTTTTTATCTGATTAGGTGTCTGTCCCAATAGTGAGGGGTTTTAAACGACACCTTGACGAATGCCTTCAAGCCTGAGCGTTATCAGCTCCTTGCCGACCATTGGGATGTTCAAGCGGGACATGGCGAGCGCCTGGAGACTGACCCCCAGGGAGACCAGTTCGGAGACCCGAGCGGCAGTCTTTGAGGAGCCTCGAAAGGAGACCTCTTTGATCAGAGCGTCAACGTCAAAGGAGACCGTACCGTTCTCATTGGTCCTGTAGGTGGCACGGCGGTCATTGAGCAGGTTCTTAACGATGACCAATTGGGGACGCGAAGGCGTGGGGAAGACACGAGACAGGGTTATTAGGTCGTCTTCAGTAAGCGTATCGGTGGCTCGATAGCTGGTCATGCTGGGTCTCCTTAAAGATGTCGATGAGATGAATGAAAGGCAGGGGTAATTATCATCACTACCCCTCTCCCTCTGAGGCTGGTCGATGAGCTGGTCGATAGCTCAAGGTCGTTGAGAGGTCCTAATGGTTCTTATAAGTATGCGGCATTTAATCAGTGGTCTCGGCTCCCAGCGTCCTCAGGTCGTGGCGCAGCTTGGCGAGAACCTCAGGTCGTGGAGGCTCCAGTTCGTCTTCCCAGTCATCGACACGGGTGGTCTTAAGGAAGCCATATTGCATCTCATGGGTCAGGTCATCGGGGCGACTTTTAAGAAGGTACGGCATCGCCAGCTCAATGGCCTTCACGTAGCGTTGAGCCTGCCGGAGACCCAGCCTGTATTGAGCCATGATGGTGGCTGCTGAGACGACCTCAAGTTCCGCAAGGATGCTTACAAGGCGCTTCACGGACAGAGGCTTGGATGAGCCACCAGACCCGATAGGCCGGTCGTGCCAGTCCAGCCTTGCGATGCCCTCGAGGATGTCCATGCCGAAGGGAGGATATTGGCCGTAGTCAGTGGTCGGCCCGATGAAGCCGTGGAACGGGTTGGTGATGACCTTGGTTGGTCGGCCTCGGCCACGCTTGGGGATGGCGAGCGATGCGGTAGTGATGGCCTCGTGTTGGGCAGGGTCGTAGCTGGTCATTGGAAGGGTCCTCGTGTGGTGGGTTAGCCACAGTGAGGGTTTTTAACGACAGCTACTTTCGACCAGCAAACACGGGACTTCAAGGAATCTTGAGGTTAACTGCCACGCTCCTACGCTCCCGGAGCAAGGCCAGGACCCAGCGAGTGGATTAGATTTCACGTAGGAGCGCGTTTGGATAGCGGTATCCCACTATCACTGCCACGTACCAGTGTTTAAAAGTCCTGACTAATCTTGTAAGTAATGGTCCTCAGGGTCATTTTAGGAGGATGCCCCGTCACTACTGAGCATTCACCAGTGGCATATTTTATTGCCTTGACAGGACCCCAGCTCTTATAGGCCGAGCTATTTATTTTGAATGTTCCGATTTTGTGTATTTTTCCTGTAACGCCGACATGCAGCTTTTCGTTGAACTTAAGATGGTAGCTAACCACTTCTACGCTCAGTGTCTTCCCGTTATCTAATTTCAGTTCGAGCGTGGGAGTATTTATTTCCATTGTGAGGAACCTCAAGATTTATTTTATTAGGCTGAAGGCTTTAACGAGCATCTCAGCAATTACCGCCACCGGAACACCTGAACCGTATGTGTCAAAGGTAATAGTTCCTGAAGCGTGGCCCATGACAGCTTGAGCATGGGTCGTAGGGACCCCTTTAGCCTGCATGAGGGAAGCCAACGAGTGGCGCAATGAGTGGAACACCAAGCCCCTGATATAGGACTCTCCAAGAGCCTGAGGAATGGCCTGCTGGTTGACCCATTCGCCTGCTGATCTATAGCCGAACTGAGCCAACGAATCGTTTCCGCTCTCTTTGCAGGTCTCGACATACCGTAGGAACGCTTGAAGGTCGAACCCATAGGCACCATCAGTCAATGGCACCAGCCTCTCACTGCGCTTGTTCTTGATTGACTTACCCTCACCCACCTCATTGATGTGGATAACGACAATGCCTGACTCAAGGGTCTGAATGTCGCTCACGCTCAACTGAGAGATTTCATTGAGTCGACCACCAGTGATGATGCCAAGGCCCAGCAGCCAGCGTTTCCATGTCGTCTCGGGGAGCTTGTTCGCATAGGCCATTAGGCTGCCTATCTGGTCCTGAGAGAACGCCTTACGGGTCGACTCAGTGCCTTTGGTGAACTTGAGTTTCTTGTCGTATGACTTTTCGAGATGACCATTCTCAACCGACCAATTCAGTACAGCAGAGAGCTTCATCAGCATCTGATTCACTGTTGATGGTTTCCGTGTGGTCGCAAGCCTATCCCTCAAGGCCACAAGATCCGCCCTTGTGTGCATCCTCAGGTCCAAAGCGCCCAACTCAGTACACAGGACGCCATGAGTGAACTTAGTGGAACTGAGAGTGCTGGCTTTCTGTTCTCCTGCCCGGTCCGCCATATAGAGGCCCGAGAGAACCTCAAAGGTCATTGGAGCAGCTATTACAGATAGAGGCAGAGGCACGCCACTGACGTGCTTCAATCTGGTCTCTGGCATCCCTTCAAGATCCCTGATGATCTCCACCAGTGGCACTGAGTCGCCCTGTAGCCGCTCCTGAGCAGCGCTCATCACCTGTCTCGCCTTGGCTATGTGATCGTGCTGATTAACACTCAGCGGCATCGTAGCTGCTATCTCAGAGAGGTTGGTCCTAACGTCTTCGTACAGGTCTCCCCAGTCACGCAGAGAGTGAACCTCATGGGCAGACGATAAGAGTTCCTCAGCGACCCAAAGCAGATGCTCTCTAAGCTCACTCCAAGTGGCCTCAGGGTGATCCAAGTGGAATGCCTTGATGGTCTCGGCAAGTCGTCGTGAAGCGTCCATAGCGGCCTTTCTGTCAGTGGTCTTGAGTGAAACTGAGGTGGCTTGAGTGGTGCTGCCGGTCTCTCTGAGGCGCAGATAGTAGATTCCATTGCGTCTGTAGCGATAGGGCTTAGCGAGCCTTGTAGTGGGCCTGAGAGGTACAGCCAAACTTGTGACAGCACTTGTAACAGGATAGAGCGTTGTAATGGTCTTCATGGCAGTAGGCCCCGCAATCATTGGGTGGGACCTTTGCTACCTGTAGTTCTGGATGTATTGCCGGGAGGACTTGCGCAAGCTGAAGCGGATTACGTTGTTGTGGGATTACATCCGGGAGGTGACGGAGCAGAATCAGGGGTTGTTGATGGGGGAGACGCGGGAGATGCGGTTCGCAGACTGAATGTGCCGCGCGGAAAACTGTGGGAGGGGCGGTGCGACGATTCGACTTGCCCCCGATGGCGGAGTGTCAGTTACCAGGTGTATTGGCTGACACACTGCTATCGGGGGCAAGCCCCCTCCCACATTTGGAGCGCATTTCAGGTTGAGGCGGGTGAAAGGCCTTAGTCCGCGATGACCACAATTGACACGCGCCGATTCTCGGTGCGGCCCGCCGTGGTGGTATTCGCCGCCACCGGCTCGCTGCTGCCCAGGCCGCGCAGCTGGATGTTTTGTTCTTTCATGCCCACGCTGATCAGCACATTGCCCACACTTTTGGCACGGCGCAGGGACAAGGTCTGGTTGTAGAGTTCCTTGCCCGACGCGTCGGTGTGGCCGTCGACGCGCACGCGTTGGATGCCTGCGCCCACCAGGGCCTTGCCGATGCGTTCGACGATGTCGGTGCTGGGCTTGTTGAGGGTTTCGACGTCGCTGCCAAACAGCACTTTGCCAGACAGGCCGAAGGCCCAGCCTTCGTCAGTCAGCTCGAAGCCCTGCTGCTTGAGCACGGCCACTTGCGCCGGGCTCAGGCCTTTGGGCGGCGGGGTCTGGCAGCCGCCGAGGGCCAGGCAGGCAAGAAGCAAGCTGATGAATAGAACGCGTGGGTGAGAGAACAAGGGGTTAACTCCTGTGTTGAACGTTGACGGCGGGGTGCGCAGGTTCCGCCGTTTGCTGGCCGCCCGACGACAGCCGTTTGGCCTGGTACATCGCCGCATCGGCGGCATTGAGCAGGGTGCCGGGCGTGGCGCCGTGATCGGGATAAATGGCGATGCCGATACTCAGAGAGGTCAAGACTTGGGTGTTGCCGGGCAGCGGGATCGGCTTGTCCATGCTGGCGATGATCTTGTCGGCAATGCGCTGCGCATCGTCGACTTTGTGCAGCGGCGCCAGCAGGACCGCGAATTCATCGCCGCCCAGGCGGGCCACCAGGTCATCTTCGCGCAGTTGTGCACGCACCCGTTCGGCAACGGCCACCAGCACGGCATCGCCGGCGGCGTGACCGAAGTTGTCGTTGATGTCTTTGAAACGATCGCTGTCGAGAAACAGCACGCCTACCCGTTCGTTGACCTTGGCGGCGCTGCGCAAGGCACGAATCAACCGGCCTTCGAAGAACGCACGGTTGGGCAGGCCGGTGAGGCTGTCATGGCTGGCCTGGTGCGCGAGGGTTTCGTTTTCGCTTTGCAAATGGTTTTGCCAGGCCTCCATCTCACCCAGCAGGGCATTGAAGTCGCTGCCCAGGCTGTCGAGTTCGGCGATCTGCGCCGGCGGCACGCGACGGTCGAAGTCGCGTTCGCTGCGGGCGGCGTGGGCCACGGCGGCGAGGCTTTGCAGCGGCCCGGTGATGCCGTTCAACAGACGCCGCGCCAGGTGCAGCGCCACCCAGGCGCTGAGCGCGGTGCAGATCACAATGCCTGCCAGGCCGCTGAGCAGAAAGCGCAACAGGCTGCCGCCGTGACCGGTCAAGTGGATACTGCCGACCGTTTGCCCCTGGTGATGGATCGGCTGGCTGATGGGTTGCTCGAGCAAGGCATGCGCCAGTTCGAGTTCAACCCGTGACAACATGCCGGTGTTCGGCCGCACCCATTGCGCCAGCAGCTTGCCACTGGCATCGAAGACTTCGGCCTGGGCCACCTCTTCGGTCGAAGCAATCAGGCTCAAGGCTTCGGTGGCGGCGGCACTGTCGTCGAACACCACGGCCGCTTCGACGGTGTAATTGATCGAGCGTGCGATCAAGTGCAGGTTGTGTTCGGCGTAGACCCGCAGCGCCAGCACGCCGAGCAGGGTCAGGGACACACTGGCCAAGGTTACCGCCACCAGGGCCAGGATCATGTGCCCTCTGCCGATGACCGATCCCAGGGTCGGCCGTACTTTAGCCGGCCTCATGGCGTCGGCGCTCGACGGCGCGACAGTTGCAGCACGCTGGGGTGAATGCGTACGCCGCTGCGCGCGACGGAATCCAGGTTCACCTCAAACGACACCTGCGCATCACTCACCCGCAGGCAGAACAGGCTGCCCACGGTGCATTGGTCGCCGCCTTCGCTGATGCTGAGCACCGGATGGCCGATCAGTGAAGCAAACAACGCAGTGCGTTCGTCAGCGCTGAGTTTGCCGATGTAAACGGCGTCGCAGGCACTGACGATATCGGGATGGTTGGCCAGCAGGCGGCGCACCACCACCGGACGGCCGGTGGCCTGAGTAGTGCCTTTGATCAGGTCGTCGGTGTATTGGGTGGGCCCGACGATGCACAAGCGCAGTTGCGCAGGCTCCACCGGCCACCGGGCATAACTGAGAATCCCGAGCACGACCTGGGTGACCGCCTGGGCGCGCTGCTCGGCCAGGCTGGGGGTTTGAGCCCAGGCCTGCGGAGCGAGCAGGCATAGCGCCGCCACCTGCAACAGGCGTCTCCAGCTCAAACTGCGCTCTGGGAGCGAGACAGCCACGTTCATGCAGCGATTCTCTCAAGAAATTTCAGGATGATGCCGCAACGATAGCACAGCAACGGAAAACCCCATGGAGCGAGGCTTCGGTGGGGTTGCGTATTTTTTCAGAAAAATCAGGCATCTGAACTGGAAATATCCTATGACCGTTCAGTCAGTTTCTTCGGGCGCGGCGTCCAGCTCCAGCATCAGCCCGCTCAAGCGTTTGACCCTACGCCGCACGGCTTCCTCAAAGACCCCGGCACGCGGTTCGATCAGGCTGAACCAGCGTTTGGCGCGGGTGATACCGGTGTAGATCAGTTCTTTGGTCAGCACCGGGTTCAACGCGTCCGGCAGGATCAGCGCGGTATGGGTGAACTCCGAGCCTTGGGATTTGTGCACGGTCATGGCATAGACGGTTTCCACGTCGTTGAGCCGGCTGGGCAGCACGAAGCGCACGCCACCCTGGCCGTCATTGCGCGGAAAGGCCACGCGCAGCACCTGAGGGCCGCCGTCGCTTTCGGGCAATTTCAAGGCGATACCGATATCCCCGTTCATCAGGCCCAGACCGTAGTCATTACGGGTCATCAGCACCGGACGCCCTTCATACCACTGCTCGTCGCCCTCGATCAGCCGCACCTTGCGCAAGGCGGCGGTGATGCGCAGGTTCAGCCCTTCGACGCCCCAGGGGCCTTTGCGTACGGCGCAAAGCAACTGGAACGCGTCGAAGGCTTGCAGCAGTTGCTGGGCCCAACGGGTCCAGGCGTGATCGTCACGCGGGGTCTGCAGTGCAGGACGCGCCGACTGCAGCAGGTTCAGGTAAAAGCGATAGCCCTGGGCACCGTCGCCCTGCCCGTCCAGCACCAGGCGCTCGAGCGCATGATCATGCTCGCCCTTGAGGCTGAGACAGAACAGGTCGTCATGACTGCGCGCGGCCAGCAGCTTGCGCGCCTCTTCAGGGTTCTGCTGGTTGACCCAGCGCGCCAGTTGGCCGATGCCGCTGCCCTCGCCGAAACGACGCGAGTAGCGCAGCATCACCACCTGCTGGGCCAGTGGATGACTGCCGTCGAGGTCTTCCTGCAGGCCGCTGTTACTAAGGTCTTCAGCGCTGACCGCTTGCAGCCATTGGCGGGTGGCCGGGCTGTACCAGCCGGCCTCGGCATCGCGGCACAGATCACCGAGCACCGCGCCCGCCTCCACCGAGGCGAGCTGATCCTTGTCCCCCAGCAGCACCAGGCGAGCATGGGGTGGCAGGGCGTCGAGCAGGTTGGCCATCATTTCCAGATCGATCATCGACGCTTCGTCCACCACCAGCACATCCAGCGGCAGCGGGTTGCCGACGTGATGACGGAAGTGCCGCGTGCCCGGGCGGCTGCCCAGCAAACGGTGAACCGTGGTGACCTGGGTCGGAATCTTTTCGCGCACGTTTATGGGCACTTTCAGCGACAGCACTTGCTGGCTGATGGACTCGGTGAGACGTGCGGCGGCCTTACCGGTGGGCGCGGCCAGGCGGATACGCAAGGGATTGCCGCTTTCCACGGCAGGCGCCTGCAACAGCGCGAGCAGACGCACCACGGTGGTGGTCTTGCCGGTGCCGGGGCCACCGGTGACGATACTGAATGCGCCCCGGGTGGCCAGGGCACAGGCCAGTTTCTGCCAGTCGATCACGCCATCGGGCGCCGGCTGATCGAACAGACCATTCAGGCGCTGCGGCAAATCGGCGGCAACGGTTTCGTGGCGGGCCAGCCGCAGGCGCAAGGCGCTGTCGATGCGCCGTTCATAAGCCCAATAGCGGCGCAGATAGAGGCGTTTTCCGGACAGCACCAACGGGCGGCTTTGGGCCGACTCACTGCCCTCCACCGCCAGCGCAACCAAACGACTGGTCGCCAGGGCATGACACCAGTGGGCGCCCTCCAGCCCCTCGAGCAACTGCGACGGCAACAGCATCGCGCCAGTCTGTTGGTCACCTTCGGGCGGCAGCGACAGGGCAAAGTCCGGCGCCTTGAGGGTTTCGAACAGGTCGAGGCACACATGGCCGTGACCCAATTGGTGGCTGGTCAATGCCGCTGCCAATAGCACAAGGGGATCGGCCTGCGGGTCAAGCTCATGCAGGAAACCGACGAACGCTTTGTCCAAGGCCCGCAGCCAGCCACGCTCGACCCAGCGCTCCAGCAGTTGCACCAGGTCGGCGGCGCGACTGAGCGGCGACAGTTGCTCCAGCGGTAGCGGCGACAGGCTCATAGCAACACTCCTTGTTCCCAGGCGGGCTCGGCTTTTGGCGGGATAGGCTTGCCCTGGAACAACAGGTCCAGCCCTTCGATCAGCTCACGCGGTGGCCGGGTGAAATACGCGCCCTGGGTCGCCGACTGCGTGCCGCGCAGGAACAGGTAGAGGGCGCCGCCGATGTGGCGTTCGTAGTCGTAATCCGGCAGGCGCGCCTTGAGTTGGCGATGCAGGGCCAGCAGGTAAAGCACGTATTGCAGGTCGTACCGATGTTCCAGGATCGACTGTTCCATTGCCTCTATCGTGTAGGCCGAATCGTCTGGCCCGAGCCAGTTGGATTTGTAATCAGCCACGTAATAACGGCCATCGTGCTCGAAGGTCAGGTCGATAAAACCTTTGAACATGCCGTTGAGCAACACCGGTTCTGCCGCCACGCGTGAGACGCCGTGGTGGGTGTACTGGCACACCAGCTTGTCGACAGCGAGTACGTCGACCTTATGACTGGCGAACCAGAACTCCATTTCGATCTGGTAGTGCCGCAGCGCGCTGAGGCTGACCCGGTCGTCGTACAGGGGCAGCGGCGCTTGCAGCAAGTGGCCCAGCCATGCGCTGAGGGTGACGATCCAGCCTTCCCAATTGCGCCGATTGCACCGCGCTCCGACGGCTTTTTCAATGGCCTCGGGGCTCACGTTGAAAGCTTCCTCACCGGCCCACTCCAACAAGCCGTGAAGAAAGGTGCCTGGATTCGGACCGCGTGGGAATCGATGAATATCACCGCCTGATGCCACCACTTCGCGCGGTGCGTCGGGATCAAGGCGTTCGTCATCGAACAGTTTCTGCGCCTGCGGGCTTTCAGGCGCCTCGAGACTGGCGGCGCTCATGCTGTCGCCAATGCGCAAGGCGCTGTAGGACGCAATCCACCAGTTTTCGGCGGCCTTGCGTTTGGGCAACAGCGGCGCCAGCAAGGTCGCTTCGTTGCGCGGGGGGTGGAACACGATGTCCTGCGCTGGGGGCACCTGGGCATAGCGGATGGCCGGGCAACCCTGCTGCGCGTCCAGCAACCAGCGCGCCAGCGCAGCGGACTCACCCAGCGGCGCGCCGGCGCCCAGCAAATAGCCCAGCGCCGACAGGTGCAGCACGGAGCTGCTGCTGTTGCCGCGCTTGAGGTCGGCAATGCCCAGCCAGCAGGCGTGCTTGGCGCGGGTCAAGGCGACATACAGCAAACGCAGGTCTTCGGCCAGGCGCTCATCGTCGGCCTGGGCGATCAACTCAGCGGTGGGCCGCAGGCTGACCTGGGATTTCCCCTGCGCATCGTGGTAATGCAGCGGCAAGCGCGTGCCGTCCACCGGTTTGACCGAGCAGATGAAGGGCAGGAACACCAGGTCGTATTCCAGGCCCTTGGATTTGTGGATCGTCACCACCTTGACCAGTTGCTCATCGCTTTCCAGGCGCAGAATTTGCTCTTCACCGGCCTGGCCCGACAGCGCCAGGTGTTCGGCAAGATGCCGAATCAACGCCTGTTCGCCGTCCAGTTCCGACGCGGCCTGTTGCAGCAGCTCACTGAGGTGCAACAGGTTGGTCAGCACACGCTCGCCATCGCTGCGAGCGATCAGGGTTTGCGGCAGCTTGAAGTCATGCAGCAGGCGACGCAGCATCGGCAGCACGCCCTGGGTGCGCCAGATCGAGCGGTAGCCCCGAAACTGCATCACGCGACTTTCCCACGCCAGTTCGTCCTGGTTCAGACGCTCCAGTTCCGTCAATGACAGGTTCAAGGTGACACAGGCCAGCGCCGCGCGCAGCGGACGTTCGACGTCCGGTTCGGCGCAGGCCTTGAGCCAGGCCAGCAGATCGTGGGCTTCCTGGGCGGCGAAGACCGAGTCCTTGTCCGACAGGTACACACTGCGCACGCCCCGCAACGCCAACTCGGCGCGCACGGCCTGGGCTTCCTTGCCGTCCCGCACGAGGATGGCGATGTCTGACGGCAGCACGCCTTTGAAGATGTCGTCTGTTGCAAAGCCAGCGGTGCCCTGCTGCCCACCATTGAGCAATTCGACGATGTGCGTGGCGCAAGCGGCGGCCAATTGCTGGCGATACAGCACATTGGAAATCGGCTGGTCGGTGGCCAAGTGCCAAAGGTTCATTGCGGGCAGCGTCTGGCCGTCGACCTGCAGCTGGTCTTTGCGGCCTTGGGAAAGCACCGAGTGGAACGGCACCGGGTTACGCCCGTCGGGCTCACGAAACAGGAACGCGCCGCGGCCGGTTTCCGCGCGCTGGAACAGGTGGTTTACCGCTTCGACCATCGCGTGGCTGGAGCGGAAATTGGTGCCCAGGGTGTGGTGGCGACCGGTGGTGGACTGCCGGGCGCGCAGGTAGGTGTAGATGTCCGCGCCCCGGAAGGCGTAGATCGCCTGTTTGGGATCGCCGATCAGGAACAGGCCGCTGTCCAGGTGGTTTTCTTCGATGCGGTAAATGCTGTCGAAAATGCTGTATTGCACCGGATCGGTGTCCTGGAATTCATCGATCAGGGCCACCGGGAATTGCTCGCGGATCACACTGGCAAGACGCTCGCCGCCGTCGGCCTGGAGCGCGGCATTGAGGCGGATCAGCATGTCGTCGAAGCCCATTTCGGCGCGGCGCCTTTTCTCTTCTTCGAAGCGCTTGCCCACCCAGGCGGCGGCGTGTTGCAGCACTGCGGCATCCGGGGTTGGCAGTGCGTCGAGGGCCGCCTTGAGACCGGCCATGGCGTCGATGCCGGGATGCCGCGGCGGCTCGCCTTTCCAGGCTTCGGCCATGCCGTCGGGAGTCAGGCGGGTGAAGCCGGTGCCGATATCCAGTTGTTCCAAGGTTTCGTCGGCGGCCCAGGCACTGATTTTTTCGAACCAGGGTTCAAAGTAACGCGCCTGCATTTTGCGCCCATCGACCGCTTTGTCAGCCACGGCTTGCAGGCACAGATCACGCAACTCGGCGGCCCATTGCTGCCAGGGTGCCTTGATGCTGGCCAATGCCTCGCGGCGCTCGTGCAGGCAGGCAGAGATGATTTCAGCTGGCTCGCGGCTGTCCTCGGCGGGCCGCTCGCTGCCGAACAACGCGCGCACTCGTGGCATCAGCGCGGCCGGGCCGCCCCAGTTATTGCGCACCCAACTGAGCGCGTCGTCGTGCATGGGGTAGCAGAACAGGCGCCAGTAATCGCGCAGCACTTCACCGAGCAGGTCGCTGTGGTCGGTTTCCAGGGCCTGGGTAAACAGGCTGCCGCTGTCGAAGGCGTGTTCGCGCAGCATGCGCTGGCACCAACTGTGAATCGTCGAGACGGCTGCTTCGTCCATCCACTGCGCGGCGATGTCCAGCCGGTTGGCGCAGGCGGGCCAGTGTTCCAGGGGGTATTGATGACGCAGGTCGGCGATCAAAGCGTCGGGCTGTTCGATTTCGTCACGGAAGAACCGCGCAGCCTCCGCCAGACGGATACGGATACGCTCACGCAACTCCTTGGTGGCGGCGTCGGTGAAGGTCACCACGAGGATTTGCGGCGGTAGCAGTTCGCGGCCAAAGCCGGACTCATCGCCGCCGTTGCCGAGCACCAGGCGCAGATACAACGCCGAAATGGTGAAGGTTTTGCCGGTGCCGGCGCTGGCTTCAATCAGCTGGCTGCCTTTGAGCGGGAAGGCCAGGGCCAAGGGTTTGCTGGTCATGCGCCGGCGTCCTCGCTGGACAATGAACGCCAGGGGGCGTTGATCAGGGGGCGATACAAGGTTTCGCACCAACCTTCGAATTCTTCACTGGCGATCAGCGTGGCGTAGTCGGGGAACTGGCGAGTGAGCGCAGGCGTCTCACGGCGCTCACCGTCGGTGGTGATACCGTCGCCCTCGTAGGCTTTGCTGGCAGCCGCCTGGGCTTTGGCCGGATCGGTCTGGCCGAGCCAGGCAAAGGCGGTTTTTACCGCGACGGGCAGCGGCTGGCTCATGCCGGTGTGCCAGGCGAGCAGCAAGTCACCGAGGAGGTTCCGAGCGGTGGAGGTGTCCAACGGGGCCAGCAGCAAGGTGTCGTCACTGGCCACCAGAGCGGTACTCAAGGGCACGCCACAGGCACAGGCGACCACATGATTGACCCAGGGCCGAATCAGGCGGTGCCATTTGCGCGTCTTGATCGAGCCGATGCTGTTGGGAATGGTGGTCACGCTTAACAAGCCGCCATCACTGCGCCGGTGCAGGCCGCTGATCCAGCCTTCGAGCTGAATGCCCTGGTGCTCGAAACTGATCGGCTCCGCGCCAGTGTGCGGGGTTGGCCAGAGCGCCAGGAGTTGCCGGTAGCGCTGCAACAGGTCCGGCAACGGCTCGATCAGCTCGTTGCGCAGGCATTCGCCGAAGCCGACCATAGGCAGCAGGCCACTGCCTTGCAGGCGCAGGGCTTGGGCGCTGAGGGCCTGATCGAGCTGATCGGGCCGGCTCAGCGCCGCGTTGAGCAGGCTGTCGCTGAGGGTGTAGCGTTGCAGTGCGTCAAGGACGAAGGGTTCTTCGTCGGCCAGCGGTACTTCGGCCGCTTCGAAGAACACTTTCAGACGTTGGCTGAAGAAATGTTTGACCGGATTGCGCAGGAAATCCTGTAGCTGGCCAAGACTCAGGGGCTCTTCCTGGTGGTGCGGTGCCAACGCGTGATCATGTTCGAGTACGGCTGGGGCTTCATGCAGCAACTGCCATTCGCGGGCGTAACTGAACAGCGGGTCGCCTTCATGGAAGTAGCGGGCGCTGAAGGGTTGGAGCGGGTGTTCCTGGGTCATCGCGTCGATCAGCGGCTGCTCGCTTTGGGCGTTATGCCAGCCGCTGGCGAGGTGGTCGCGCAGTTGGCCGATCAGCACCGAGGCCGGACGATCGCTGTTGTCGCGGATGCTGCGGCCGACCCAACTGATGTAGAGCTGGTCGCGCGCGGAAAGCAGGGCTTCGAGCAGCAGGTAGCGATCGTCTTCACGGCGGGAGCGATCGCCGGGACGGTAGTCGCTGCCCATCAGGTCAAAGTCCAGCGGCGGCTGGGCACGCGGGTAGTCACCGTCATTCATGCCGAGCAGGCAGACCAGCTTGAACGGGATCGCGCGCATGGGCATCAGGGTGCAAAAATTGACCGCACCCGCGAGGAAGCGCTGGGACAGGCGGCCCTGGTCAAGCCCGGCCAACCATGCCTCACGGACCACGGTGAGCGGTAATTCATCCTGCAGGCCGACGGATTCGCAGGTTTCCAGCCAGGTCTCTCTTAACTGTTCAAGCTGGCCAAGCAGGTAGTCGTCGTGCTCGCTGCCGGGCAGAAAGAACAGCTGCATCAAGCGTTGCAGACGCTCGCCCCACACGTGGGGAGGTGCGGGTTGCGACAGTGCTTGATGCGCGTCGTTTAACGCATCGAGCAAGGCGACCAGTGGACCAATCAGGGCCGCATCAAGCCCACCGATCTCGTCGTAGGGCTCGATGCCTTCGCACGCCACACCGGTGCCGACGGCGTAACCCAGCAGCATCCGCCGCAGGCCGAATCGCCAGCTGTTCTGCTCAAGCTCTGCGGGCAGCCCGAGGCCGGCACGCTGCTCGGCGTTGAGGCCCCAGCGGATGCCCGCGCCTTCGATCCAGCGATGCAGTGTAGGCAAGTCGCGTTCATTGATGGCGAAACGTTCGCGCAGGGCGGGGACATCCAGCAGGTCGAGAATTTCGCTGACCGGGAAACGGCTGTCAGGGAGTTTGAGCAGGTGCTCGACCGCGATCAACAGAGGGTCACGACCGCGTTGCCCCTGGTCTGTCAGGGTGAAAGGAATGAAGCGTGGGTCATGTCGTTCCAGTTGGCCGAACACCGCGCGGATGTGCGGTGCGTAGCTGTCGACATCGGGGACCATGACGATGATGTCCCGAGGGCGCAACGTAGGATCGGCGCTGAAACGTTGGAGTAATTGGTCGTGGAGAATCTCCACTTCGCGTTGGGCGCTATGGGCGATGTGAAAGCGAATGGAGGCGTCGCGTGTCAGATCGACTGCGGGCCAGAACTCACGGGTTTCGTCGAGTGGGCGCAGTTCGAGGATGTCGTCCTGAAGCTGGTTGAGCAGCGTGGTGGGCTGGCTGTCGCTGAACAGGTCGATACGACCATCGCGGAAGGCGGCGCGGTAGCTGTTGGGGTCGTCATAACTGTCCAACAGGCTGATGTAGTCACGGCCCTGCTTGCCCCAGGCGGCGAGCAGCGGATGAGCGTGCTGGTGCAAGGTGTGCGGGTCGATGGTGACGGGCATGCCGGTCTTGCGTGCCTGGCGCTTGTATTCGTTACGCAGCAGGTCCTTGTCGGCCACGATGTCCGACCAATGATGGCGGCAAGGGTTGTGCACGCACAGCAGCACTTGGCTGAAACGGGCCAGGCCCGCCAGTGCTTCGAGCGCTTGGGCGGGCAGCGATGAAATGCCGAAGACGATCACGCGGGAAGGCAAGCCAGGCGGCGCGTGCTCAAGCGTATTGATGCGTTCGATAAAGCGCTGGTGAACGCCGGCGCGGCTCTCGGCCATGCCCTGCTCCCCTACGTCAAGCAACAACGCGCGCCATAACTCAGCCTGCCAACAGTTGGCGGGGTTAAGGGGTTTGGATTCGCCGCGCCCGTTGCGTAACTGATGGCGCCCCGCAGCCCAATCTTCCAGCCAATCGGCGCGATACACTTGGTATTGGTCGAACAAGTCGGCCAGCCGCTCGGCGAGCTGGTAGCGTTTGCGCAGGTCGGTGTCGTGAGTCAGGAAGCGTTGCAGCGGTTCGAAATGGGGTTGGTTGATAAGCTCCGGGAGCAGACGCATGAGTCGCCACGTCAACGGGGCCTTATCAAGCAGGGACTTGGAGGGGATTTCGTCACGACCCAGCACCATGCGATAGAGCTGCCACATGAAGCTGCCGGGCAATTGCACATCGATTGCCGCCGCGATGCCACAGCCACCCATATCGTCTTCCTGCGGATCTTCGGCCAGGGCAAGCTTGAGCCATTGGGCGATGCCGTTGCTTTGCACCAGCGCGATTTCGTTTTCCAAAGGCGCCAGGGGATAACGGCGCATCCAGCTGACTACCAGGCTGCGCAGCTCGTCCAGGCGGTTACCGTGAACCACCATGAATCCTGCGCTGAGGGACGTTGCACCCGGCATAACGGTTTCCTTGGAAAGGCAAAAATCGAGGCTTGGACTTTAGCACTGAAGACCATTGCCATGAGCGCCTTGATACTTTTCAACCGCCCAAAACAAAACCCCAACTGCTTTCGCAATTGGGGTTCTGGAATTTAATCTTGACGATGACCTACTCTCACATGGGGAAACCCCACACTACCATCGGCGATGCATCGTTTCACTGCTGAGTTCGGGATGGGATCAGGTGGTTCCAATGCTCTATGGTCGTCAAGA
>NZ_JYLM01000006.1 GCF_001439815.1 Pseudomonas orientalis
CCGAGCCTGGGCGAGGTGCCGAGTGGTGGGGCAAGAGCGTTTTGCTTACTTTTGCGCTTTTCAAAAGTGAGCCGCTGTAAAAGCGGAACCCATAGCAGCCGTTACCGCAGAAACGGATATGTACTCGATCTGATCCAGAATCCTGGTCGGCCCTGAGGCCGCCATCGGGGGCAAGCCCCCTCCCACATTTGGACCGGGATCGACACAAAATCCTGGTCGGCTCTGAGGCCGCTATCGGGGGCAAGCCCCCTCCCACATTTGGACCGGGATCGACACAAAATCCTGGTCGGTTCTGAGGCCGCTATCGGGGGCAAGCCCCCTCCCACATTTGGACCGGGATCGACACAAAATCCTGGTCGGCCCTGAGGCCGCCATCGGGGGCAAGCCCCCTCCACATTGGATCTGCGGAGGGGTTAATGGACGGTTACAATGGCGCTCCACCAAGGAGCCTTCATGACCGCCCTGCTCACAGACTGGCGCCACCGCCCCACCCATCGCCGTGTCTGGGCCCTCGCCGCGCCGATGATCCTGTCGAATATCTCCGTGCCGCTGGTAGCCCTGGTCGACAGCATGGTCATCGGCCATCTGCCCCACGCCCACCAGTTGGGCGCCGTGGCCGTCGGCGCCAGCCTGTATACCTTCCTCGCCTGGGCCATGGGTTTTCTGCGCATGGGCTCCACCGGCTTTGCCGCCCAGGCTGCCGGGCGCAATGACGGCGCGGCGCTGCGCCAGATCCTGCTGCAAGGCCTGCTGCTGGCGCTGGGGCTGGCGATGCTGCTCGGCACCGTGGGCATTCCGCTCAGCCATCTGGCGCTTGGGTGGATGCAACCGTCCGCCGAACTGAACCAACTGACCCGCGAATTCTTCCACACCCGCCTGTTCGGCCTGCCCGCCGCCCTTGCCGGCTATGCGCTGGTCGGCTGGTTCCTCGGCACCCAGAACGCCCGTGCGCCGTTGGCGATCCTGCTGACCACCAACCTGATCAATATCGCGCTGAACCTGTGGTTCGTCCTCGGTCTGGACTGGGGCGTGGTCGGCTCGGCCCGCGCCTCGGTGATGGCCGAGTGGACCGGCGCCCTGCTCGGCCTGGCCCTCACGCAAAAAGCCCTGCGCGCCTACCCAGGGCAAATCGCCTGGGCCGCGCTGAAACGGTGGCAAAGCTGGCGCCCTTTGCTGGCGGTGAACCGCGATATCTTTATCCGCAGCCTGGCGTTGCAGTCGGTGTTTTTCATGATCACCGTACAGGGCGCGCGGCTGGGGGATGCAACCGTGGCGGCCAATGCGCTGTTGCTCAACGGCCTGCTGCTGACGGCACATGCCCTGGACGGCCTCGCTCACGCTGTCGAGGCCCTGTGCGGCCACGCCATCGGCGCACATGACCGCCAGGCGTTAAGGCGATCATTGGTGGTTGCCTGTGGTTGGTCGCTGATCGCCAGCGTCGGTTTCGCCCTGCTGTTCACGTTTGGCGGCCACCTGTTTATCGCCATGCAGACCGACATCCCAAGCGTGCGCGAAACCGCCGACCGCTACCTGCCCTACCTCGCGGTATTGCCGTTGATTGCGGTGTGGAGTTATTTGCTCGATGGGCTGTTTATCGGCGCCACGCGGGCGCGTGAGATGCGCAATGGGATGTTGCTGACGGTGCTGCTGGTACTGCCGGTCGCCTGGGCGTTGCAGGGGTTGGGGAACCACGGGTTGTGGATCACCTTCCTGTTGTTCATGGCCGTACGCAGCCTGACCCTGTGGGCCATTGCCTGGCGCCTGAATCGGCAAGGACTGTGGCTCGGAGCCAACTGAAAAAATGCAATCCAAATGTGGGAGGGGGCTTGCCCCCGATAGCGGAGTGTCAGGCAACTAATTTGTTGCTGATGTACCGCTATCGGGGGCAAGCCCCCTCCCACATTTTTAGATCTGTATCAGCCCCTATTACGAGGACAGGTAGGAAGATCGCGTCAAGCCCAGACGCAGTGCGTCGAGAAACTGGGTGCGTTCCGACGCACTGATCTTCGCGCTCGCACACTTGTCACGGTAATGCGTCATCAACTCCTCCGGCGACAAGTGCACATAGCGCAGCATGTCTTCGATGGTGTCGTGGGTCTCGATCCCCGCGCTGTACACCGAGCCGTCTTCGCGCTGGTAGATGTTCACCGAGTCAGTGTCGCCAAACAGGTTATGCATGTCGCCGAGGATTTCCTGATAGGCGCCGACCAGGAAGATGCCCAGCAGGTAGTCTTCACCCTCGTTCAGGGCATGCACCGGCAGGCTGGTCTCGATGCTCTGCTCGTCGACGTACTGCTTGATCTTGCCGTCGGAGTCGCAGGTCAGGTCCTGCAGCACGGCGCGGCGCAGCGGTTCTTCGTCGAGGCGATGCAGCGGCAGAATAGGCAGTACCTGGCCGATGGCCCAGGTGTCCGGCAGGCTCTGGAACACCGAGAAATTGCAGATGTACTTGTCGGCCAGCTTGTCGTTGAGCTCGTCCAGCACTTGACGGTGCGAGCGCTGGCGCGCCTTGAGCGAGTTGTGCAGGCGGCGGCACACCGCGAAGTAGCACTGCTCGGCCAGGGCTTTTTCGGCCAGGGTCAGTTTGCCGTCGGCATACTGAGTGGCCACGTCGCTCATGTAGTGAGTGGCGCGCCAGTAGGTTTCGGTGACCATCTCGATATCGGTCGGACCGAGCAGGTCTACCAGCCATTGCACGGTTTCCGGCAGGCTTTCCTTGTTTTCGATGGTCGGGATTTCGTCGTTGTGTTTCTCGACGTCGGTCACCTGCACCACCAGCATGGCGTGGTGAGCGGTCAGCGAACGGCCACTTTCGGAGAAAATGTGCGGGTGCGGCAGGCTCTGCGCGTCGCAGAACTCCTTGAGCATGCCCACCACTACACCGGCGTAGTCGTCCATGTCGTAGTTGATCGAGCTGGCGTTGCGCGAATGGGTACCGTCGTAGTCCACGCCGAGGCCGCCGCCCACGTCAATGTGGTCGACCGGCAGGCCGAGGTTGCGCAGTTCGCCGTAGTAACGAATGGCTTCCTTGAAGCCGTGCTGGTAGTCGGCCAGGTTGGCGATCTGCGAGCCCATGTGGAAGTGCAGCAGGCGGATGCCCTGGTCCAGGCCCGCCGCGCGGAAACGCTCGACCACCGACAGCAACTGCGCCGCCGACAAACCGAACTTGGACTTCTCGCCGCCAGTGTCCGCCCACTTGCTCGAAGCCAGCGACGACAGGCGCACACGCAAGCCCACCTGCGGCTTGACCTTGAGGCTGGCAGCCTCTTCGATCACCAGCCCGACTTCGGATTCTTTCTCGATCACGATAAACACGTTGTGGCCGAGCTTCTGGCCCATCAGCGCCAGGCGGATGAATTCACGGTCCTTGTAACCGTTGCAGACGATGGTGCCGCCCTTCGGCGCCAGGGCCAGCACGGCCAGCAGCTCAGGCTTGGAACCGGCTTCCAGGCCGATGGAAACGTTCTGGGTGGCAATGATGTTCTCGATCACCGCTTCCTGCTGGTTCACCTTGATCGGGTACAGCGCGGTGTATTTACTCTGGTATTCGAGGCGTTCGATATTCGAATCGAAGGCACCGGTGAGCTGGCGTACACGGTCTTGCAGGATATCGGGGAAGCGCACCAGCAGCGGCAACGACAGGCCGCTTTTGCGCAGCGCGTCGACTTGCTCGTACAGATCGACGGGTGTGCTGTTCGGACCGTTCGGACGGACTTCTACGCGACCGGCTTCATTGATCGCGAAATAACCGGCCCCCCAATGGCGAATCCCGTAAACACTGCGGCTGTCCGCAACTGTCCATTGGCTGCCATCGTCTTTGCGTGTGCGTCGTACGGACATCGAAGTCCCCTATAAATGAAGGCGAAGGCGCCACCTCAAGCGGAGGCTGGCGCAGTCTAAAGAATGAAAATGACGATTTGCCTGTAAGGGAGGTAGACCTCGCTCGCAGGACAGAGTTTAGCCACAGGTTGGGAAGAGGCTGTCAGCCGCCGGACTTCTTGGCCTTGTAACCGAGCTTGATCAGCTCGGCCAACAGCAGTTCGACATGCTCGCCCTGGATCTCGATGACCCCGTCTTTCAACGCGCCACCGGTGCCACAGCGCTTTTTCAGCGTGGTGGCCAGTTCCTTGAGCGCCTCTTCAGCCAGGGGCACGCCGGTGATGGTGGTCACCGTCTTGCCGCCACGGCCTTTGCTCTCGCGGCGCACGCGGGCAATGCCGTCGCCTTCGGGGATCAGGGTCTGTTTGCAGGTGCACGAATCCACGGGCTGACGGCAGTCCGGGCAGTGTCGACCTGCATCGGTGGAAAATACCAGGCCACCCAGGGCGGCGAAGGATGCGGCTTTCTTGGCCACCGGCAATCCTCTAGAGGATGAAAAGTGGCGCAGTGTAACGGCAAAAAGCCAAGTTGCTAAGGGCCAAATGGCGCCATTTCATGCAGCTTTAGCGACGCAACGCCAGATAGCGCCGCAGGCCCTCTTGAGCGTCCGGGCAGTAAGGCTTTTGTTGCGCCTCGCTCAGGACCGTTTCGATCGGCAGGAAGCGCGCTTCCATGACTTCTTCGGGCTGCAGGCACAATGGGCCGTCCCATACTGCCGAGTAGGACGTACACCAGAGCCTGCTGTCGCCATCTTCGAAATAGAAATGGTCATGTTCGGTCAACTCCACGCCGCTGACGCCAAGCTCTTCCGCCAGCTCACGGGCCGCCGACTCGGCATAGGTTTCCCCTGCCGCGACCATCCCGCCCGCTGCCGTGTCCCAGAAACCGGGATACAGCGCTTTGCTCAAGGTGCGCCGATGCACACACAGCTCACCTTTTGAATTGAACAGGAAGATAAAGGTGCAACGACCAATAAGCCCGCGGTTGCGCAGGTCGGCCCTTACGAGGGTGCCGAGCAGGTTGTCGTGTTCGTCAACCCACTGGATCAGTTCAGCATCGGAGGCTACCCGGTGGGCGGCCTCCTTTTGAGTAGCGTCCATCATCAACCCTGGTTGAGGAGCTGACGCAAGTCGATCACTGCAGCGTTGGCCCGGGAAATGTAGTTGGCCATCACCAGCGAATGGTTCGCCAGTACACCGAAGCCACTGCCGTTGAGAATCATGGGGCTCCACACCGGTTCCTGCGAGGCTTCCAGCTCACGGATGATCTGGCGCACGCTGACCGTGGCGTTTTTCTTGGCCAATACGTCGGCAAAGTCGACTTCGATGGCGCGCAGCAGATGGGACAAGGCCCACGCCTGGCCACGGGCTTCGTAGAACACGTTGTCGATCTGCATCCATGGGGTTTCCACCACTTCTTCATCGACCTGCGGCACTTCACCCGGCGCCAGCGCTTCGGTTTTCAACGCGGTGTTCAGCTTCACGCGGCCCACACTGGCCGACAGACGCTGCGACAGCGAACCCAGACGGGTGGCGACATCGCCCAGCCAGTTATTCAGGTTGTCGGCACGGGCGTAAAACAGCGCGCCCTTCTGATTCGGGTCGGACAGGCGCGCTTCGTAGCGGCTCAGGGAATTGATGCCTTCCTGGTATTCCGACTCGCTGGACGGCAGCACCCAGCTCTTGTTGTCAAAGTTGAAACGCGGCTCGGCCTTGGCCAGATCGGCGTCTTCAGCCGACTGCGACTGGGAACGGGCGAAATCCTTGCGCAGGGCGCGGGTCAGGTCACGCACCTGCACCAGCACGCCGTATTCCCAGCTCGGCATGTTGTCCATCCACAGGCCCGGCGGGAAACGGTCGTTGGAAATGTAGCCACCGGGCTTGTTCAGCAAAGTGCCGACCACGGTTTTCACGGTTTCGACGGTGGTGTAGCCGATCACCATCTGCTTGCCTTCCTTCTCGGCGGCAAGCTGGGCGTTTTGCTGGACCGGGAACAACGCCGGCTCCTGGCTCCAATACCAACCCAGGCCACCGGTGACCAGCAGGTACAAGCAGATCACGCTGAGCAAGGCGCGGCTCATCAGCAGGTTGCGAACGTAGCTGCGGTTGGATGACTTGGGCTCAGGGGCGGGGCCTTTGGCACTGCCTTCACGGTTTTTCCAGTCCAGCATGGCGATATCCTTTCAATCACTTGAGTTCATGCACATCAATTGTCCGGGTGCGGTCAAACACTCCGACCACAACCCTACCCCATCGTGCCCATCGGCGCGGCGCTTTTAAAGCAAACTGGCGCATACCCCAGGTTGGACTATAAAGGATGCACGCTTTTTACACAGCGCGACCATGAGGTCAAAAAATGAATACCAAAGACACCTACTTAATTGACGTATGACACTCATACAATAGAAAAGAGGTGCTAGCATAGGGCCACTAGTCGACCTCAGCATGCACCCTCACAGTAGTCAGGATATGACCGAGTCAGAAGACCCCAGCCGCGAGCGTCTCAAGCAGCATTTTGCCCAGCGGGTAATTCATCAGGCACGTCAAATTCTTGAGATCTGGCAGCGCCTGCAGCGAAGCGAATGGTCGAACGCCGATTTTTCCGAGCTCAGCGAAGCCAATGTGCGCCTGCTGCGCTTTGCCGAGCGTTTTGAACAGCCCGAACACCGCCAACTGGCCCAGCACATTGGCGAGTCCCTCAAAGCCGTGGACGAAAACCGCGGCCGCCTGAGCAGCCAACTGATCACCGAGCTCAACCGCTTGATGCAGCGCCTGTCGCGCACCGGGCTGCGCCAGGGTGATCAGTTTGAGCAAACCCAGCTGCCGCCGATGCGCAAGCCGATCTATGTGATGCTGGCCGACCACGACCGTGCCGAACGCCTGGCCAGGCAGTTGGAATTCTTTGGCATGAGCGCCCAATCCCTGGACAGCGTCGCGGCGTTTCGCGCCACGATGGCCGAGCGCCTGCCGTCGGCCATCGTGATGGACGTGGATTTCTGCGGCACAGGACTTGGGCTGAAACTGGCCGCCGAGGCCCAGCAAGGCCTGGAGCAAAAGCTGCCGCTGCTGTTTTTCAGCCTGAATGAAACCGACACGCCGACACGCCTGGCCGCCGTGCGCGCCGGCGGCGAAGAATTCCTCACCGGTACGCTGGAGGCCTCAAGCCTGCTGGAAAAGATCGAAGTGCTGACCTGCGTCGCCCAATATGAGCCGTATAAAGTGCTGATCATTGACGACTCCCGGGCCCAGGCGTTGCACACCGAGCGCCTGCTCAACAGCGCCGGCATCGTCACCCGCACCTTGATCGAGCCGATCCAGGCCATGGCTGAACTCGCGGACTTCCAGCCCGACCTGATCATCCTCGACATGTACATGCCCGCCTGCACCGGCACCGAGCTGGCCAAGGTGATCCGCCACAACGACCGCTATGTCAGCGTGCCGATCATCTACCTGTCAGCCGAGGACGACCTGGACAAACAGCTCGATGCGATGAGCGAAGGCGGCGACGACTTCCTGACCAAACCGATCAAGCCGCGCCACCTGATCACCACCGTGCGCAACCGCGCGGCGCGTGCGCGCAACTTGAAGGCGCGGATGGTGCGCGACAGCCTGACCGGGCTGTACAACCACACGCATATCCTGCAATTGCTCGAAGACTGCAGCTTCCGCGCACGCCGCGAAAACAAGCCGCTGAGCTTTGCCATGCTGGATATCGATCACTTCAAGCGGGTCAATGACAGCCACGGTCACCCCATGGGCGATCGCGTCATCAAGAGCCTGGCGTTGTTTCTCAAGCAGCGTCTGCGCAAGACCGACTACATCGGCCGCTATGGCGGCGAAGAATTCGCCATCGTGATGCCCGACACCGACCTTGAATCGGCCTGCAAAGTGCTGGACGACATTCGTGGGCGCTTTGCGGAAATCCACTACCCGGCCCAGCCTCAGGATTTATGGTGCACCTTCAGCGCCGGGCTGGTGGAACTGTGCGACGACTCCGACAGCCTGATGATGGCCGCCCAGGCCGACGAGGCGCTGTACCGTGCCAAGCATGCGGGACGCAACCGCGTACAGGCGGCCCGCCCGTCAAAGCAAAGTGCCATCTTTTCACCGGAATTCGCTAAGTCGGTCATAACTTTGTAATGGAAACGCAATAACTTCAGGCACTTATCTTTTGCTGTCGGTTGAAACCACGCATGCGCCTGAAGCTGCTGACCAATCTCAATACCCTTCTGCTGGTTGCCGTGTGCCTGGCGCTTGGGGCGACGCTGTGGTGGTCGCAACGGGCGCTGGAACGCCCGTATCTGTTGATGGAGCGCTATCTGGGGCTGTCCCAGGCCTTCGAGAACCAGGCCGCTCGCAATATCGACGACTACCTGGCCAGCGGCGATGCCCTGCGCTTGAGCAGCGCAGCTCAAAGCCTGGAAAGCCTGTTGCAGCAGCTCGACTCACTGCCGCCCGAGTTGGCGCAAAGCCTGCGCCCCAGCCTCGCGGACCTGGATGCCTTCAGCAAGACCGACCTGCTTGCCGCCGGTAAACTGGCCGGCGACCCGCAAGCGCTGCTGCTGCAAGCCGAACGCGAACTGGGGGCGAACCTGGAGCAACTGAGCCAGTACGCCGGCGCCGTCACTTCCGCGGACGCGGCGCGCTACCTGCCGCCGCTGCTGGCCGCCTCGCAACACCTGGGCAAGCTGTCCCTGGCCCGCGACAAACTGGTCAGCAGCGGGCGTGCCGAGCTGGCCGATGATGTCGAGCGTGAAATCGCCAGCATCCGTGGCCAGGCCGACCTGTTGGCACAGCTGCCGTTACTCGGCGTAAAGGCCAGCGCCGAATCCAGCACCGACGACTTTTCCGCCTTGATGGGCCTGGAAAACACTGAAAAAACCGAAGCCCAGGACACCGGCGTTGACCTCAAGCGTGAACTCAACGGTCTGCTGACCCGCTACCCCGCCGAACTCAAGCGCACCCGCGAACAGATCCAGCAACGCGCCGACCTCGCCGCCGCCACGCACACCAGGATCACCGGCGTGCGCCAGGCCATCGCCGGCCTGGAGCCGGTGGTGCGCGCGCAACATGCACAGATCCAGGGCGAAGTGCGCCTGATACAAGGGCTGATGATCGGCCTGATCCTGCTGATCGCCCTGTTGATTGACACCCTGCAGCGTCGCCTGGCGCGGGTCCTGACCGCCCTCGCCCCGGCGCTGTCCACCTGGGCCGAAGGCAACTTCAGCCAGCCGATCGCCTTGGGCAGGACCAACCGCGAACTGCGCGATATCGAAGCTTCGCTTAACCGCCTGCGCGCTTATCTGGTGGACCTCGTCGGCACGATTCGCGGCAATGCCGAAGAAGTTGCCGGCACCAGCCGCGCCCTTGCCGAACTGAGCAGCGGCCTGCACGACGGCGCTGAACGCCAGGCCGGGGATACCGCGCAGATCCGTGATTCCCTGGGCGAACTGGAAGCGACCATCCAGCAAGTGGCGGGCGATGCCAGCCAGGCCGCCGGCGCCAGTCGCAGCGCAGGCACAGCCGTGGAACAAGGCCAGCGGGTGATCGGCCTGAGCCTGACCGGCTTGCACGCTCTGGTGGGTGAAGTGCAGCAAAACGCGCAGATGATCGAGAAACTGGCCGAAGAATCCGCCACCATCGGCGGCGTGCTCACGGTGATCCGCTCGATCGCCGAGCAGACCAACCTGCTGGCGCTCAATGCGGCCATCGAGGCTGCCCGCGCCGGTGAAGCCGGGCGGGGGTTTGCCGTGGTCGCCGATGAGGTGCGTACCCTGGCCCAACGCACCGCAGGCGCCACCGCTGAAATCCAGGGCTTGATCAGCAGCCTGCAGACCGCCGCCCACCAATCGGTGCAAGGCATGCGTGCACAGGTCGAACACGCCGAAGCCACCGCCGAGCAAGCCCAGGCCGCCGATGGCGCGCTGGACGAAATCGTCGGGGCGATCCAGACCATTTCCGAGACCGCCGTGCGCATCGCTGATGTGACGGCGCAGCAAAGCGGGGCCGTGAGTGAGATTCGCGATAACAGCGAACGCATTCACCAGTTGGGCGAGGATAACCTGCTGCGTATCGGCCAGGGGCGCAGCCAGGGCGAACACCTGCTGGTGCTGGGTGGGCAGCTCAACACGGCGGTCCAGGCCTTCCGCGTCTGACCCGATCTCCCAGCCTGCGCAGATCAAAATGTGGGAGGGGGCTTGCCCCCGATTGCAGTGTGCCAGTCTCAGTATCTGTAACTGATAGATCGCTATCGGGGGCAAGCCCCCT
Organism: Pseudomonas orientalis; assembly: GCF_001439815.1. GTDB lineage: Bacteria > Pseudomonadota > Gammaproteobacteria > Pseudomonadales > Pseudomonadaceae > Aquipseudomonas > Aquipseudomonas orientalis. Next base: position 10,146 of record NZ_JYLM01000006.1, read on the forward strand.
CCCACATTTGATCTCCATGGTCTTCAAGGATGTATTACCCATGACCAGATCTCAGGCCACAGTCACAAATTTCGCGCTATCCTCGCTAATCGTGCTGGCTACTGCATAGAACTGGACAGTCACAAAGGCTTTGCGGCATAGTCGCCGGGTTCTGCGCTACCCCAATCAATAACAAGGAACAGCCGATGGCGACCTTACTGGTTCTTCACGGACCCAACCTGAACCTGCTCGGCACCCGTGAACCGGGCGTCTACGGGGCGGTGACGCTGGAGCAGATCAACCTTGATCTGGAACAGCGGGCCCGTGTTGCCGGCCACCATTTGCTCTACCTGCAAAGCAATGCCGAGTATGAATTGATTGATCGCATCCACGCCGCGCGCGGCGAAGGCGTGGACTTTATTCTGATCAATCCCGCCGCTTTCACGCATACAAGCGTTGCATTACGTGACGCGCTGCTGGCGGTGAGCATCCCATTCATCGAAGTGCATTTATCGAACGTGCACAAACGCGAAGCTTTCCGCCATCACTCTTACTTCTCCGACGTAGCGGTAGGAGTGATCTGCGGCCTTGGCGCCAGCGGTTACCGACTGGCCCTGGAGGCCGCCCTGGAACACGTTGAAGAACAGGCTAAACGCCCCTGACCGACCCTTGGGAGTTGATGATTCATGGATATCCGTAAAGTTAAGAAACTGATCGAACTGCTGGAAGAATCCGGTATCGACGAGCTGGAAATCAAGGAAGGCGAAGAGTCCGTACGGATCAGCCGTCACAGCAAGACCCCGGCTCAACAGTTCTACGCGCCACAGATGCAGGCACCGGCGCCAGCCGCTGCCGCACCAGCCGCCGCTCCAGCCGCAGCGCCCGCTGCCCCAGCCGCACCAGCGCTGAACGGTTTCGTGGTCAAGTCGCCAATGGTCGGTACCTTCTACCGCACCCCGGCACCGACCTCGCCGGCCTTCGTTGAAGTGGGCAAGACCGTGAAAGTGGGCGACACCATCTGCATCGTTGAAGCGATGAAGATGATGAACCACATCACCGCTGAAAAAGCCGGCGTCATTGAATCCATCCTGGTAGAAAACGGTCAGCCGGTTGAGTACGACCAGCCGCTGTTCACCATCGTTTGAACCGCGGAGCGCCTTCGATGTTGAAACCTGCGAAGAAACTGCAAAAAGTCCTGATCGCCAACCGCGGCGAGATCGCGCTGCGTATCCTGCGCGCCTGTAAGGAAGAGGGCATCAAGACCGTCGCTGTTTACTCGACGGCCGATACCGAACTGATGCACGTGAAACTGGCGGACGAAAGCATCTGCATCGGCCCGCCACTGGCCACGAACTCGTACCTGAAAGTCTCGAACATCATCGCCGCCGCTGAAGTGACCGGCGCTGATGGCATCCACCCGGGCTACGGCTTCCTCGCGGAAAACGCCGATTTCGCCGAACAGGTGGAAAAATCCGGGTTTGCCTTCATCGGCCCGAAAGCTGAAACCATTCGCCTGATGGGCGACAAGGTCTCGGCCAAGGACGCCATGATCGCAGCCGGCGTGCCAACCGTTCCAGGTTCCGACGGCCCGCTGCCTGAAGACGAGGAAACCGCGCTGCGCATTGGTCGCGAAGTCGGCTACCCGGTGATCATCAAGGCCGCCGGTGGCGGTGGTGGTCGCGGCATGCGCGTGGTGCACAAGGAAGAAGACCTGATCGAAGCCGCCAAGCAGACCCGTTCCGAAGCGGGCGCCTGGTTCGGCAACCCGATGGTCTACCTGGAGAAGTACCTGACCAACCCGCGTCACGTGGAAGTGCAGGTACTGTCCGACGGCCAGGGCCACGCCATCCACCTGGGCGACCGCGATTGCTCGCTGCAACGCCGTCACCAGAAAGTATTGGAAGAAGCCCCGGCACCGGGCCTGGACGAGAAGGCCCGCGAGGAAGTCCTCGCGCGCTGCGTCAAGGCGTGCATCGACATCAATTACCGTGGCGCCGGGACCTTCGAGTTCCTCTACGAGAACGGTCGTTTCTACTTCATCGAGATGAACACTCGCGTGCAGGTAGAGCACCCAGTATCGGAGATGGTCACCGGTATCGACATCGTCAAGGAGATGCTCAGCATTGCCGCCGGCAACAAGCTGTCCTTCACCCAGGACGACGTGAAGATCCACGGCCACTCGCTGGAATGCCGGATCAACGCCGAAGACCCGCAAACCTTTATGCCGAGCCCAGGCCTGGTCAAGCATTTCCACGCGCCCGGCGGCAACGGCGTACGTGTGGACTCGCACCTGTACAGCGGCTACAAGGTTCCGTCCAACTACGACTCGCTGATCGGCAAGCTGATCACCTGGGGCGCCACCCGCGACGAGGCCATGGCCCGCATGCGCAACGCCCTGGACGAAATCGTGGTCGACGGCATCAAGACCAACATCCCGCTGCATCGGGACCTGGTTCGCGATGAAGGCTTCTGCGAAGGCGGTGTGAACATTCACTACCTGGAACACAAGCTGGCCAACCAGTAAGTGCTCCACCAACAAAGCCGCCTTCGGGCGGCTTTGTTGTTTGTGGGCCCAACTTTCAGGCCATGCACAGTACAAATGTGGGAGGGGGCTTGCCCCCGATAGCGGTGGATCAGTTACAGATATTGAGACTGACACACTGCAATCGGGGGCAAGCCCCCTCCCACATTTGGTCCGCATTCATTCAGTAATGTCGTCTTCTGCCGTGCGCTCGCGTAAACTTGCGCCCTTTCGCAGCCCCTCCCCGCTGCACACTCATTCTTTCAAAGGTGCCCGCCATGCCTTGGCTGCAAGTCCGTCTCGCCATCAGCCCGGAACAAGCCGAAACCTACGAAGACGCTTTCCTCGAAGTCGGCGCCGTGTCGGTGACTTTCATGGACGCCGAAGACCAGCCGATCTTCGAACCGGAACTCAACACCACCCCACTGTGGTCCCACACCCATCTGCTGGCCCTGTTCGAAGACGGCACCGATGCCGCCAGCGTCCTGGCCCATATGGAATTGCTGACCGGCGCCCCGCTGCCCGAGCATCACAGCGAAGTGATCGAAGACCAGGACTGGGAACGCAGCTGGATGGATAACTTCCAGCCCATGCGCTTCGGTCAGCGCCTATGGATCGTACCGAGCTGGCACGCCGCACCCGAGCCGGAGGCCGTCAACCTGCTGCTGGACCCGGGGCTGGCGTTCGGCACCGGCACCCACCCCACCACCGCGCTGTGCCTGGAATGGCTGGACGGCCAGGACCTGACCGACTGCAACGTGCTCGACTTCGGCTGCGGTTCGGGGATCCTGGCCATCGCCGCCCTGCTGCTGGGCGCCAAAGAGGCCGTAGGCACGGATATCGACGTGCAAGCGCTGGAAGCGTCCCGCGATAACGCCGGGCGCAATCACATTCCTGAAGGCAAATTCCCACTCTATCTGCCTGAGGACCTGCCCCAGGTACAGGCCGATGTATTGGTCGCCAATATCCTCGCCGGGCCGCTGGTGTCGCTGGCACCGCAACTGTCGAGCCTGGTCAGGCCGGGCGGGCGCCTGGCGCTGTCGGGCATCCTCGCCGAGCAGGGAGAAGAGGTCGCTGCCGCCTACGCCAGGGATTTCGAACTGGACCCCATCGCCAACCGTGACGGTTGGGTACGCATCAGTGGGCGTCGGCGCTAGAATGAGCGCTTGTCTGAATCGGATGGCCGCATGACCGACAGTTTCGTCACCCAGTGCCCGCATTGCCAGTCGCGCTTTCGCGTCAACCACGCTCAGTTGAACGTGGCCCGCGGCGTGGTGCGCTGCGGCTCGTGCCTGCAAGTGTTCAACGCCGCTCGCCAGTTGCTGGAGCAACGGGCGCAAATGCAACCTGAACAGACACCTGCGCTTGAGCCTGCGCCCGAGGCCCCACGCGCCATGAGCCAGAAGCAGTGGACGGCCGAAGAACTGGACCTGGACAACCTGGACCTGGACGAAGAACTGGCCAAGCTCGAGCGTCGCGAGATTCAGCACACCCAGCCCGTCGGCGCCGAACGCCGCCAGCCGGGGGCCGACCGTCGGCACAAGGACGACGCCCTCAGCGCCAGCCGCGATACGGTCAAGGCCGAGGAAGAAAAATGGGCCGCCAGTCTGTTCAGCGAGCCGCCGCAGGAGCGCGACCTGCCCGCCGAAGCGGAACCTGCGTTGAGCGCACGCACTGAACCGTCCATGTCCTTTCACACCGACGATATCGACGACGAGCCGCCACTGCGCGAGGCCCCGCACGACGACGACGACGATGATCCGGACCCACCGTTCACGCCCTTGACCCCGGCGGCGAACGCAGTCGACGAGCGTGCGCAATCGCGGCGCAAGCGAGTGCGCGCCGACTCCAGCGCCCACGACGACCTTTTCCAGGAACTGGAAGACGATCCGCTGCACCTGTATGCGCACAAGCGCCCGGCAGGCTGGGGTCGCCGCCTGACCTGGATAGTGCTGGTACTGCTCGCCACCGCCGGCCTGGCAGGCCAGTACATCGCTTACCAATTCGACGAACTGGCCCGCCAGGACGCCTACCGCCCGTGGTTCCAGCAACTGTGCCCGACACTGGGCTGCACCGTGCCATCGCGGGTCGACATCGCTCATATCAAGAGCAGCAACCTGGTGGTGCGCAGCCACCCGGAGTTCGCCGGCGCCCTGGTGGTGGATGCGATCATCTACAACCGCGCCACCTTCTCCCAGCCCTTCCCGCTGCTGGAGCTGCGTTTTGCCGACCTGAACGGCGGCCTGATCGCCAGTCGACGCTTCAAGCCCGCCGAATACCTCAGTGGCGAATTGGCCGGGGTCAGCGAAATGCCGTCGCAGGTACCGATCCACATCTCCCTGGACATCCTTGACCCAGGCAACAAAGCCGTGAATTACAGCCTGAGCTTCCATTCGCCCGAATGAGGCCACGCCGCAACCCTGGTTTGACGGCGGATTATTGACTGCGCAGGCGTCAACCAAACCGATGGCGATAAAAAAATAACTGTTCAGATTTTATCCAATTCAGCCTTTAACCAGTCATCGAGAGCGGGTATCATGCCAACCCTTTTTCGAACTCTAATGATCCGGCCCCACAACAGGGAAGTCCTATGTCGGCGGTACGCATCGGTCCATATACAGTGCACAACGGCTTGATCCTCGCCCCGATGGCGGGCGTCACCGACCAGCCCTTTCGTCAGCTGTGCAAACGTTTGGGCGCGGGTCTAGTAGTCTCTGAAATGGTCACCAGCGACATGAGCTTGTGGAACACCCGCAAATCGCGGATGCGCATGATCCACCAGGGTGATCCCGAGCCGCGCTCGGTACAGATCGCCGGGGGTGATGCGCAGATGCTGGCGGATGCGGCCAGGGCCAATGTGGAGCTGGGCGCGCAGATCATTGATATCAACATGGGTTGTCCGGCCAAGAAGGTCTGCAACAAGGCCGCCGGTTCCGCCCTGTTGAAAGATGAACAGTTGGTTGCCGAGATCCTGCAGGCCGTTGTCGCCGCAGTCGATGTGCCGGTGACCCTGAAGATTCGTACCGGTTGGGACCGGGACAACAAGAATGGCCTGACGGTGGCGAAGATCGCCGAACAGGCGGGTATTGCAGCGCTGGCGGTGCATGGCCGCACCCGCGCCGATCTTTATACCGGGGAAGCCGAGTACGACACCATTGCCGCGATCAAGCAGGCGGTGTCGATGCCGGTGTTTGCCAATGGCGATATCGATTCAGCCGAGAAAGCCCGGCGCGTGCTGCACGCCACCGGTGCCGACGGTTTGTTGATCGGTCGGGCCGCCCAGGGGCGGCCATGGATTTTCCGTGAAATCGAGCATTTCCTGCGTACCGGCGAACTGTTGCCGGCACCGGAACTGACCGAGGTGGAACGTATTCTGCTGGAGCATCTGGCCGCCCTGCATGCCTTCTATGGGGATGTGATGGGCGTACGCATTGCTCGCAAGCATGTCGGCTGGTACCTCGCCACCTTGCCGGGCGCCAAGGAATTTCGCGCTCAGTTCAACCGTTTGGATGAAACGCAGGCACAGGTCGCCACCGTTCGTGAATTCTTCGCCGAACGTGACAAGAGCCTGGGAACAGGGGATGGAGAGGGGGTGGCCGCATGACGATGATGACCGAGACTTTAGTGAGTGGAACAGCACCCGTGAGCGACAACGTCAATTTGAAACAGCACCTCAACACGCCGAGCGAAGAAGGCCAGACCCTTCGCGGGAGTGTCGAGAAGGCGCTGCACAATTATTTCGCCCACCTCGAGGGTGCTTCCGTCACGGACGTGTACAACCTGGTGCTCTCCGAAGTCGAGGCGCCCTTGCTCGAAAGCGTGATGAACTACGTCAAGGGCAACCAGACCAAAGCCAGTGAGCTGCTGGGCCTCAATCGTGGCACCTTGCGCAAAAAGCTCAAGCAGTACGATTTGCTGTAAGCATTCAATCAAACCAGAAAGGCGCCCGCGTAAAACCGGTCGCCTTTTTTGCTGACTCCTTTGCTTTTGATGGAAATTGAGATGACCGACCAGACTACCCGCCTGCCGATCCGCCGCGCCTTGATCAGTGTTTCCGACAAGACCGGGATCCTCGAATTTGCCCGGGAGCTGGAAGCCCTGGGCGTGGAAATCCTCTCCACGGGCGGGACCTTCAAACTGCTGCAGGACAATGGCGTGGCCGCAGTGGAAGTCGCGGACTACACCGGTTTCGCGGAAATGATGGACGGTCGGGTCAAGACCCTGCACCCGAAAATTCACGGCGGCATCCTCGGCCGTCGCGGCATTGATGACGCCATCATGAACGAGCACGGCATCAAGCCGATCGACCTGGTGGCCGTCAACCTTTACCCGTTCGAAGCCACCATCAACAAGCCGGGCTGCGACCTGCCGACCGCCATCGAAAACATCGATATCGGCGGCCCGACCATGGTGCGCTCGGCGGCCAAGAACCACAAAGACGTGGCCATCGTGGTCAATGCCGGCGACTACGCCCAAGTGCTGGAAAGCCTGAAAGCCGGTGGCCTGACCTACGCCCAGCGTTTCGACCTGATGCTCAAGGCGTTCGAACATACCGCCGCCTACGACGGCATGATCGCCAACTACATGGGCACCGTTAACCAGGCGGCCGAGACCTTGAGCACAGAAGGCCGCAGCCAGTTCCCGCGCACCTTCAACAGCCAGTTCATCAAGGCCCAGGAAATGCGCTACGGCGAGAACCCGCACCAGAGCGCGGCGTTCTACGTGGAGGCAAACCCGGCCGAAGTCGGCATCGCTACCGCGACCCAACTGCAAGGCAAGGAGCTGTCCTACAACAACGTGGCCGACACCGACGCCGCGCTGGAATGCGTGAAGAGCTTCGTCAAGCCGGCCTGCGTGATCGTCAAGCACGCCAACCCGTGCGGCGTGGCCGTGAGCCCGGACGCTGAAGGCGGGATCCGCCAGGCCTACGAACTGGCCTACGCCACCGATACCGAGTCGGCGTTCGGCGGCATCATTGCCTTCAACCGTGAACTGGATGCCGAGACCGCCAAGGCCATCGTCGAGCGTCAGTTCGTCGAAGTGATCATCGCACCAGGCGTCAGCGAGGAGGCCCGCGCCATCGTCGCGGCCAAGGCCAATGTGCGTCTGCTGGCCTGCGGTGAATGGTCGGCTGACCGCGCCGCTGCCTGGGACTACAAGCGCGTCAATGGCGGCCTGCTGGTACAGAGCCGCGACATCGGCATGATCGGCAGCGACGACCTTACAGTTGTGACCAAACGCGCGCCGACCGAGCAAGAGATCAACGACCTGATCTTCGCCTGGAAAGTGGCCAAGTACGTCAAATCCAACGCCATCGTCTACGCCAAGAACCGCCAGACCATCGGTGTCGGCGCCGGCCAGATGAGCCGCGTGAACTCGGCGCGGATCGCCGCGATCAAGGCTGAACACGCCGGCTTGCAGGTGGTGGGTTCGGTGATGGCCTCCGATGCATTCTTCCCGTTCCGCGATGGCCTGGACAACGCCGCGAAAGCCGGCGTAACCGCCGTGATCCAGCCGGGTGGTTCGATGCGTGATGCTGAAGTCATCGCCGCCGCTGATGAAGCCGGCATTGCGATGGTCTTCACCGGCATGCGCCATTTCCGCCACTGATCCAAATGTGGGAGGGGGCTTGCCCCCGATGACAGTGTGTCAGTCAACTGATCCCTGTCTGACGCACCGCAATCGGGGGCAAGCCCCCTCCCACATAAAGCGTTCTTGCGACGCCTACAGAATTTGAGGTTTTTGAAATGAATGTTTTGATCATTGGCAGCGGTGGCCGTGAACACGCCCTGGCCTGGAAAGTTGCCCAGGATCCACGTGTCCAGAAAGTCTTCGTTGCGCCCGGCAACGCCGGTACCGCCACAGAAGCCAAGTGCGAAAACGTCGCCATCGACGTACTGGCGCTCGAGCAGTTGGCCGATTTCGCCGAAAAGAATGTCTCCCTGACCATCGTCGGCCCGGAAGTGCCGCTGGTGGCTGGCGTTGTCGACCTGTTCCGCAGCCGTGGCCTGGACTGCTTCGGCCCGACCGCTGGCGCCGCCCAGCTGGAAGGCTCCAAGGCGTTCACCAAGGACTTCCTGGCGCGCCACAAGATTCCGACCGCCGATTACCAGAACTTCACCGAGATCGAACCGGCCCTGGCCTACCTGCGGGAAAAAGGCGCGCCGATCGTGATCAAGGCCGACGGCCTGGCCGCCGGCAAAGGTGTGATCGTCGCCATGACCCTGCAGGAAGCCGAGGATGCCGTGCGCGACATGCTCGCCGGCAATGCCTTTGGTGACGCCGGTTCGCGCGTGGTGATCGAGGAGTTCCTCGACGGCGAAGAAGCCAGCTTCATCGTAATGGTCGACGGCAAGAACGTACTGCCGATGGCCACCAGCCAGGACCACAAGCGCGTCGGCAACGGCGACAGCGGCCCGAACACCGGCGGCATGGGCGCCTATTCCCCGGCGCCGGTGGTTACCGCCCAGGTGCACCAGCGCGTAATGGACCTGGTGATCTGGCCGACCGTGCGCGGCATGGCCGACGAAGGCAACGTCTACACCGGTTTCCTCTATGCCGGCCTGATGATCGACAAAGCCGGCAACCCGAAAGTCATCGAGTTCAACTGCCGCTTTGGCGACCCGGAAACCCAACCGGTGATGCTGCGCCTGCAGTCGAGCCTGGTGCTGCTGGTGGAAGCCGCGCTGGCCCAGGCCCTGGACAAGGTCGAAGCGCAGTGGGACCCACGCCCGAGCGTCGGTATCGTGCTCGCGGCCGGCGGTTACCCTGCCGATTACGCCAAGGGCGATGTGATTGAAGGCCTGGATGCGGCGGCTGCGCTGGAAGGCAAGGTGTTTCATGCCGGCACTGCGCTGAAGGACGGCAAGGTCGTCACCGCCGGTGGCCGCGTGCTGTGCGCCACCGCGATGGGCGCCAGTGTCGACGCCGCGCAGCAACAGGCGTACAAGCTGGCCGCGAAAATCGACTGGAAAGGCTGCTTTTACCGCACCGACATCGGTTACCGGGCCATTGCCCGTGAACGCGGCGAGAGCAACTGAGTAGCTATCCGTTCGGGTAGGTAAGGGCCTCTGGCCCTTGCCGTACTCATGCCGCCCCGCGCATAGTTAACCCGTGCATTCACCTACGAAGGGATTTCGCCGTGCGCTGGCTCAGGATCGCCTTAGGTTTTACCGTCAGTCTGCTGACCCTGCTCTGCCTGGTCCCGGCTCAAGCCGCGGCACAAGGCAGTGGTTGGGCAGTCTTGCTCGATGATCAGGCCGACCTGCAACTGAGCGACATTCGATCCTCGCGCTACACCAATCAATTCAGCCCCATCGAACTGGACCGGATTACCGCCGCGCCGCCGGACGGTGCGTTGTGGGTACGCTTCAAGCTGCAACCCGGCAAACATGAACAAGTGCTGCGCGTGTTCGCCCCGGACCTGTCGAACCTGAGCCTGTATGTGCTGGACGGCGATACGCTGGTGGAACAGCAAAGCACCGGCACGCGCCAGCCCCAGGCCGAACGCCCGCTGCCCAGCAGTGACTTCATGCTGCCGATGCCCCAGAGCCAGCGCCCGCTCGAGGTTTACCTGCGCCTGGTGTCGGAACACGAGCTACGCCCTTTTATCACCCTGGAGCCCGCCGTACTGGCCGCCGCCAACCAGAACCAGACACTGGTCTACGGCTTGCTGTTCGGCGTGCTGCTGATGCTGATCCTGCATAACCTCACGCGCTTCGCTTATCACCGCTCGCGCAGCAGCCTGTGGCTGGCCGCGTGTGAATGCCTGCTGATGCTCAGCCTGGCGCTGTTGCTCAACGTGGTGGGGCCGTGGCTGCCCAACTGGCACGCGATCCAGACCCCCGGCGCGTACCTCGCGCTGCTGCTGACCGCGCCGTGCGGGCTGATGTTTGCCTATCGCTTCTTCATGCCCCTGGGCCCGCACGCGCTGAACAAACTGTTGATGGCCGACATATTGTTGATCGTGCTGTGCGGTCTGCTGCTGTTATTCGTCAACACCCTGCCGCTGAACATCATCACCTATGCCCTGGTGGCGCTGGCCGGCCTGAGCATGCTGTTTGTCTCGGCCTATCACTGGCAGCAGGGCTATCGCCCGGCGCGCCTGTTCGTGGCGGGGATGGTGGTGTTCAACATCGGCACGCTGATCATTCTTCCCGCCCTGCTCGGCCTCACGCTGGTGGCGCCCCAAGGCCTGATCGTCACCCTGCTGAGTTTTATCTGCATCAGCGGCCTGTTGATGAGCCTGGCCCTGGGCGAGCGCCAGCGCGCCATTGTTGAAACGCGCTTCAGCCTCAGCCGCGACCTGGCCGCCAGCAACGCCGAAATCGCGGCCAAGGCCGAGTTCCTGGCAAAGATCAGCCACGAAATCCGCACCCCCATGAACGGCGTGCTGGGCATGACCGAATTGCTGCTGGGCACGCCGTTGTCGGTGAAGCAACGCGACTATGTGCAGACCATCCATAGCGCCGGTAACGAGTTGCTCACGCTGATCAATGAAATCCTCGACATCTCCAAGCTCGAATCGGGACAGATCGAACTCGATGATGTGCAGTTCGACCTCAACGCGCTGATCGATGACTGCCTGAGCATCTTCCGCGCCAAGGCCGAGCAGCAGAATGTCGAGCTGATCAGCTTCATCCAGCCCCAGGTGCCGCGCGTGATCAGCGGTGACCCGACACGCCTGCGCCAGGCGTTGCTGAGCCTGCTGGAAAACGCCCTGCAAAAAACCGACGAGGGCGAAGTGCTGATCGTCGTTGCCCTCGACGAGCGCAGCCCCAAGCCGCGCCTGCGCATTGCGGTGCAAGACAGCGGCGTGCCGATGGAAGCCGCCGAGCGCGACGCCCTGTTGCACAGCGAACTGCACAGCAAGAACTTCCTCTCCGCGACACGCTTGAGCGGCCACCTGGGCCTGGTGATCGCACGCCAGTTGATCCTGTTGATGAACGGCGAATTCGGCGTCAAGAGCGGCAGCCACCAAGGCAGCACCCTGTGGCTGACCCTGCCGCTGGACCCGGAACGCCTGGAGCACCCGACCTCCGATCTCGACGGCCCGCTCAAGGACGCACGCGTGCTGGTGGTGGACGACAACGACACCTGCCGCAAGGTGCTGCTGCAGCAATGCTCTGCCTGGGGCCTGAACGTCAGCGCCGTGGCTTCCGGCAAAGAAGCCCTGGCCCTGCTGCGCACCAAGGCGCACCTGCGCGATTACTTCGATGTGGTGCTGCTGGACCAGAACATGCCCGGCATGACCGGCATGCAACTGGCGGCCAAGATCAAGGAAGACCCGAGCCTGAACCACGATATCCTGCTGATCATGCTCACCGGCATCAGCAACGCGCCGAGCAAGATCATTGCGCGCAACTGCGGGATCAAACGCATCCTCGCCAAACCGGTGGCCGGCTACACGCTCAAGACCACCCTGGCCGACGAACTGACCCAGCGCAGCAAAGGCGCGGCCCTGCCTCGCCCCGCTCCCGCCACGCCGGCAGCCATTACCGTGCCCAGCGACTTCCGCATCCTCGTGGCCGAGGACAACAGCATTTCCACCAAAGTGATACGCGGCATGCTTGGCAAGCTCAACCTCAACCCGGACACCGCCAGCAACGGCGAAGAAGCGCTGGAAGCGATGAAAGCCCAGCGCTATGACCTGGTGTTGATGGACTGTGAAATGCCGGTCCTCGATGGTTTCTCCGCCACCCAGCAACTACGCGCGTGGGAAGTCAGCCACCAGCGTGTACGCACGCCGGTGGTGGCGCTCACGGCGCACATTCTCTCGGAACATAAAGAGCGCGCGCGCCAGGCCGGGATGGACGGGCATATGGCCAAGCCGGTGGAGCTGTCGCAGTTGCGCGAGCTGGTGGATTATTGGGTTGTGCAGCGCCAGCAACGCCCGGAGCACGCGCCCTCATAACTTAAATGCCATCAAGTGGTATGGGCAATCAAATGTGGGAGGGGGCTTGCCCCCGATTGCGGAGTGTCAGCAGATACATCTGTGGCTGACCCACCGCTATCGGGGGCAAGCCCCCTCCCACATTTGATCTCTTGCGCCTGATAGACTCCTCCACACTTCCACCGCCCGCGAGCCGCCCCCATGCTCCACGTGTTATTCAGCGTTTACCTGAAGATGCTGGTGCTCTACAGCCCGTTCTTCGTGCTGTCCTGCTTCATCAGCCTGACCCGCGGCTATTCCAGCAGGGAGCGGCGGCGCCTGGCCTGGAAAGTGGCGTTGGCGACGCTGGTGTCGAGCGTGCTGCTGTACCTGTTCGGCCGGGTGATTTTCAGTGTGTTCGGCATCACCGTGGACGCGTTCCGCATCGGCGCCGGCAGCGTGCTGTTTATCTCCGCGCTGGGCATGGCCCAGGGCAAATCGGCGGTGCAGACCGATAACGTGCAGCAGGACGTGACCATCGTACCGTTGACCATCCCGCTCACGGTCGGCCCCGGCACCATCGGTGCGTTGCTGGTAATGGGGGTGAGCCAGCCTCACTGGGATGACAAACTCACCGCCATCCTCAGCATCGCCCTGGCCAGTCTCACCGTGGGCGTGGTGCTGTACCTGTCCAATCGGATCGAACGCATTCTTGGCGACCAGGGCTTGCAGATTGTCAGCCGGTTGATGGGCCTGTTCGTGTGCGCCCTGGCCGCGCAGATTATCTTTACCGGGGTCCGTGGCTATCTGGTGACCTAGATCCGGTATTTGGCAATGGCCGACTGCACTTTGTCGCCCGCACTGTCGCGCATCAGTTGAACAGTCTTTTCGTTGACCACCGAGGTATTGAGCACCAGGCAGGTCTGCCCGCTGAAGGCCTCGAACGATGAGCTGTCCCATTCAAGGAACGGCAAACCCACCTGCTTGCTCACGCCGTGGCTGCTGTAGGTCACCAATACCATCATCACTTCGCCATTGGTTTCAGCGCAGGAGGCCACGCCGAAGTCACCGCCCTCGTGCACGCTGCTGTTGCGCTTGAACAAATCGAAAGATGCCGGCAGTTGCTTCAACGCCTCCAGCGCATCGGCGGCCAGTTTCGGCAGCAGGCTGAGCAGCGGCCCCGACAACGACATCGAGGCGAGCAGCGCGCCGATGATGTTCAGCGCCGCCAGTTGCACCGTCAGCCCCTTGCCGGCGCGTGAGACGCGCTCGAAGCTGCTGCGCACCGGCAGCCAGCCGAGACTGACCATCACCTTGATAAATTCGTCGTACCAGACCTCGGTGCCCCGATGCACCTTCAATACATCGCTCACGTAACTGCTGGCCAGCAGGTAGCTTTTACGGATGTACTCGCGGTTAAGCCCGGACAGCCCCTCGGCAAAAGAAATCACACCGTTGTTGACCACTGCCGCGTTGCAGTCATCTTCGGTGTCCAGCGCTAACGTCGCGGGCGCGCCAGGCGCACCCGGTAACTTGTAAGCGGCAATCAGCTTGCGCCGTTTTGTACTGTTGATCCTTCTATGATGTCGCTCCATTTTCAATTCTCCACGTACACCCCGACTCGGGGCTTGTAACCACACTAGTCCAGTCACCGACAGGCTTTCCAGGCGACAAACATCCCTTGGCGCGGCTCGGCAAAACGCGCCGGCCAGCAATAACGCGGCATGAAGGATGGGCCTCGTTGTTTCGTCGTGAAAAAAAGAAAAAGCCCCGAACGACAACAGGAAAATCCTTGCGTCATTCGGAGCTTTCGGACGGCCGCCGAGCTGTTTTCAGGAGGCGGGTTTATCGCCGTACCAACGCGGGGTGTACACCCACTCGCCACCACCGGCACGTGCAAAGGTGCAGGTGGTGGACGAGCCGATCAGCACCATGGTGCGCATGTCCACCTGGTCGGGAGTGAGTTGCCCCAGCGTGGTGACGCGCAGCGTCTGGCCGGGGCGACCGATATCACGGCCCAGCACCACCGGCGTTTCAGCGGTGCGGTGCTGCGCGACGATCTCCAGCGCACGCCCCAGTTGCCATGGCCGCGCACGGGATATCGGGTTGTAGAACGCCAGGGCCAGGTCGGCCTGGGACGCAAGGTCCAGACGCTTTTCGATGATCGACCACGGCTTGAGGTTATCCGACAGCGACATCACACAGAAGTCATGCCCCAGCGGCGCACCCGCCTGGGCAGCGGTGGCCAGGGAAGCCGAGACGCCGGGCAGGATTTGCAGGTCGACCTGATGCCAGGCCGCGTCCGTGGACTCATGCAGCGCCTCGATCACCGCAGCGGCCATGGCGAACACACCTGGATCGCCCGACGACACCACCACCACCGAGCGCCCCTGGGCGGCCAGCTCGAAGGCATGACGGGCGCGTTGCATTTCTTCGCGGTTGTCCGTGCAGTGCTGCACCTGATCATCCCGGAACGGTCCGGCCATGCGCACGTAGGTTTCGTAGCCGAGCACATCGGTACACCGCGCCAACTCGGCCTTGACCGCCGGCACCATCAATTCGGCGGCGCCAGGGCCCAGCCCGATCACGGCAAGGCGACCGCGTGGGCGACCGACCTGTGACACGTCCAAAGGCTGTTCGGCGACGCTGAGGGTGATGTCCGCCTGCGGCTCGACCTTGGCAAACCGCAGCGGTACGCCCAGTTCCAGCGCGGCCTCATGCAACGACGCGTCGGCCATCTGCAGGTCGCTGGCGAGCAGGCACGCCAGCGATTGCACGGCAACGCCCGCCTCATGCAAGGCGCTGCGCACACGTGCGGCCAAGTGCGCACCTGGCTTGCAGGTGACGCACACCGTTTTCGGATAAATCAGCAATTCATCGGCGGCGGGCTCACGCTCGGTACTGCCCACGTGAATCGCCAGGCGCGCGTGCGGATCCTCCGGCAGATTGGCCTGCGCAAGCCACGGTGCCGCGCCTTCAATGCGCACGCTTTCACCGGCCAGCAGGTCCGAGACAAAGCGTTTGCCCACCTCCAGGTCCGCCAACTCATAGCCCTTGGGCGGGTTGAGCAGGCAGGTTCCAAAGCGCAACTCGCCGCTGGTGGTGATCGCCGCCGCCACGCCCAACGCGGCGGCAATCTCACGCGCCATCACATTCACACCGCCCAGCCCCCCCAGCAGCGGCACCACGGCGCTGCCGTCTTCGGCTACGGCCAGCACCGCCGGCTCCTCACCTTTTTCGAGCAACAGCGGCGCGAGGGTGCGGATCACGATGCCGGCGGCGCACAGCGCAATCAGCGGCGTGCCCTGCTGGTAGAGCTGGCGCAGCGTGGCGCCGAATTCACTGTAGCCCTGGTCCGCGCCGTCGACCCGACCGGTCAGGCCGTGGATCAGCGCCATCGGGTAACGCTGCTGGATCTTGCGCGCCGTCGCCAGGCTGCCCTGGCCCAGAATGACAATCGCCGGGCTCATCAACCTTGCCACCGTTCACCGGGCACGATGATCAACGAGAAATACGGCGATGACATCGGCTCCACCTCGTCCAACGGCACGATTTTCTGATTGGCCATGGTGGCGCGCTCCACGTACAGCGCGCGCCCGGCCAGACCGAGTTCTTCCAGTACCTGGCGCACCTTGGGGAAGTTGCGCCCCAACTTCATGATCACCGCCGCGTCGGCGTCCGCCAGCCGGCGCTTGAGGTCATCG
Organism: Pseudomonas orientalis; assembly: GCF_001439815.1. GTDB lineage: Bacteria > Pseudomonadota > Gammaproteobacteria > Pseudomonadales > Pseudomonadaceae > Aquipseudomonas > Aquipseudomonas orientalis. Next base: position 26,221 of record NZ_JYLM01000006.1, read on the forward strand.
TGCGGCAACACGCCCGACAGCACCGACAGGCTCTGGTTGCGATACACCAGCGGCGCGCCCAATACCGAAGCACCGCCCAGCATCGAACACACGCCGGGAATGACCTGTGCTTCGTAGCGCTCGGCAAGGCGGTCATGCAGGTACATGTAGGAGCCGTAGAAGAACGGGTCGCCTTCACAGATCACCGCCACATCGCGGCCCGCATCCAGGTGCGCGGCCACGTCGACGCTGGCGGTGTCGTAGAAGTCGCTGATCACTTGCTCATAGGACAGCGGCGCCGGCAGCGCCTCGGTGGTCACCGGGTACACCAGTGGCATCAGGGTCTGTTGCGGCACCAGGTGATCCTCGATGATGCCGAACGCATTGCCCTTCTTGCCCTTGGCCACGAAGTACGCCACCACCGGCGACTCGCGCAGCAGGCGCAGGGCTTTGACGGTTATCAGCTCAGGGTCGCCGGGGCCCACGCCCAGGCCGATCAGACGTCCGCGTGCGTGCATCATTCGACCTCCGTGGCGAGCGCATTGACGGCGGCGGCGGCCATGGCGCTGCCGCCCAGACGGCCCTGCATGATCACGAACGGTACGCCACGGCTGTCGGCGGCGAGCATCGCCTTGGATTCGGCCGCGCCGACGAAACCGACCGGGAAACCCAGGATCAACGCAGGTTTCGGCGCGCCGGCGTCGAGCATTTCCAGCAGGTAGAACAAAGCCGTCGGCGCGTTGCCGATCACCACCACGCTGCCTGCCAGGTGCGGGCGCCACAATTCCAGGGCAGCGGCGGAACGGGTATTGCCCAACGCCCGCGCCAGCTCGGGCACGTTTTCATCACGCAGGGTGCAGATCACCTGGTTATTGGCCGGCAGGCGCGTACGGGTCACGCCTTCGGAGACCATCCGCGCATCACACAGAATCGGCGCGCCAGCAGCCAGCGCATCACGCCCGGCCTTGCCTGCGCCTTCGGAAAATTGCAGGCCATCGACCGCCTCGACCATGCCGCAGGCATGAATCACCCGCACCGCGAGTTTTTCCAGATCGGCCGGGATGCGCTCCAGGTTGGCTTCCGCGCGAATAATGGCGAAGGAGTTGCGATAGATCTCCTGACCGTCGCGGATGTAATCAATCATCGGTGTTGCTCCGTAGGCGAGCGCGTAACAGGGCGCCCGCCGCTTCAATGGAAAGAGTGCGCGCATGCAGCCGGCCAAAACCTGGATGGGCGGCGTCGCGAAAATAGAGGTCGTAGTGGCCGGGGCTCACCGCCAGCAGGGTGACCGGTGCGGTGTGCGCGGCGGCGCAGGAGCGCGGACAGCCGGACAGGTGCGCCTCGACGCCGGGCTGCAGGGCGGCCAGTTGCACCGCGTCGGCCTTGGTATCGGCCAGGCCCTTGCCGCAACCGCTGGAACCGGTACAGGCGATCATGCATGCCAAGGGTTGGTCGATTGAACACAGAAAGCCCAGTTGCCCCAAGCGTTCAGTCACGGCGCCAACGCGTTCAATGTGGGGCAGCAGCACGCCCTGCCAGGGCGTGAAGCGCAACGTGCCATCGCCATACTCGCTGGCCAGTTGCGCGGCGCCCTGGAGCATCAGCGGATCCAGGCGGCCCAGGGGTGCGACTGCCGCGACATAGAACTGATTCTTCTGGGGCTGGGGATAACTTCCGATGTGCAGCAACGCACCACTGGCCGGGCGTTTGAAGCCCTGCGCCGACAGCAGCGGCACGCTGAGGCGGCTCACCAAGTTATCCACAGGCAGATGGCGCATACGCGTCTGCTCGGGCGTCGCCAGGTCGAGAAAGGCTTCCAGCACCGCCACTACCAGCGCATGGCCCTGGTCCAGCGGCACTGCCGCCACGGGCTCATCCAGCCCCGGGCAGCCGGCCAGGCCGAACGCCAGCAGCGTCTGACCCTCATGCACAAACGCCGACAGCCACAGGTCATGGTGATGCTCGAGCATCGCCAGGGCTTCACCGCCATCCAGTTGCACGGCGAATTTGGCCGACAACTGATGAAAACGCGGATGACTTTCCAAGGTGGCAAGAATCTGCGCGGCCAGCGGGCGGGTGTCGAACAGCATCTGCGGATCGATGCCGGCGCTGGGGCTGAGCATCAGGTTGCGCACGTCATCACCGGCCGCATTGCTCGGGCCGAGCCCGGCCGCCAGCAGCATCGCGATCAAGGCGTCCTGTTCGGCGCCGATCCCGCGAATCTGCAGGTTGGCGCGGTTGGTCGCCTCGATCACCCCGCTCGCGTACGCCTGGGCCGCATCCGCCACGGCATTGGCCTGGGCTGCGGTAATCGAACCACCGGCCAGTTTGACCCGACAGATACCGCCGTCCAACGCCTGGACAATACGCAGCAACCCCGGACAGGCCGAGGGGCGCAAGGTATTTACAGCGGGCGTTGGGTTCACGGGGCTACCGGTTGACGGGTAAAGGCGCGGTATTATGCCTGCTTTGTCCGGCGGCATGAAAAGCCTGCCCGTCGGATGTCGTTCAAGGAATTGCTATGTCGCCCTGGCTGACGGTTGTAGGCATCGGTGAAGACGGTTTCAAGGGCCTGGGCAGGAATGCCCGGCACGCCCTGTTGCGCGCCACGCGGATTATAGGCGGCCAACGCCAGTTGGACCTGTTGCCTGTGTGTATTCGTGGCGAGCGCCAGCTATGGCCAAGCCCGTTTTCCCTGGAGCCGGTGCTGGCAAAGCGCGGCGAACCGGTGTGCGTGCTGGCCAGCGGAGATCCGATGTTTTTTGGCGTGGGCGCCAGTCTGGCGCGCCAGGTTGCCGCTGATGAGCTGCTGATTCTACCGGCGCCGTCGTCGGTGTCCCTGGCAGCGGCGCGGTTGGGCTGGCCGTTGCAGGACGTGGTGACGGTATCCGTGGTGGCCCGGCCTTTCGCGGGAATCAACGCGCACCTGGCCAGCGGCGTGCGCTTGATAGTGCTGAGCAATGATGGCGGCAGCCCTGCATTGATTGCCGCGCTATTGACGGAAGCGGGGTTTGGGCCCAGCCAGCTGACGGTGTTTGAACACTTGGGCGGCGCGAACGAGCGGCGCTTGGACGGCCTGGCCGCAGACTGGCAACACCTCGGCACTGCCGATCTGAACCTGGTCGCCATCGATTGCCTGGCCTCCAGCGACACGCCGCCCTTGTCGCGCCTGGCAGGCCTGCCGGACTCGGCGTTCCAGCACGACGGCCAACTGACCAAACGCGATGTGCGCGCCATGACCCTCGCCCGCCTCGCACCGATGCCCGGCGAACTGCTGTGGGACGTGGGTGCGGGCAGCGGTTCCATCGGCATCGAATGGATGCGCACGCATCCCAGCTGCCGTGCGCTGGCGATTGAGGCCGATGAAGGCCGCCAAGGCCTGATCGAACACAATCGCGACGCCCTCGGCGTGCCCGGCCTGCACCTGATTCGCGGCAAAGCCCCGGACGCGTTGCACGGCCTGCCGACACCCGACGCCATCTTCATCGGCGGCGGCGTCACCCGCGACGGCGTACTCGATACCTGCTGGCAACAATTGCGGCCCGGTGGACGGTTGGTGGCCAATGCAGTGACCCTGCAAAGCGAAATGACCTTGATGAACTGGCGCGCCCAACATGGCGGCGAACTGACCCGCATCCATGTGGCCCAGGCGCAGCCATTGGGCGAGTTCGATACCTGGCGCCAGGCGTTGCCGATCACGCTGCTGGAAGTGACCAAGCCGCTATGAAAAGGATTCTGCTGCTGGGCGGCGTGACGGAAGCGCTGGCCATTGCCCGCACCCTGGGGCCGGAGCATATCTACAGCCTGGCTGGCGTGGGCCGTGTGCCGACCGACCTGACCTGCCAGGTTCGCGTCGGGGGCTATGGAGGCGCTGAGGGGTTGGCGCAGTTTGTTCGTGATGAACGCATCAGCCTGGTCTTCGATGCCACCCATCCCTATGCGGCGCAAATCAGCCACAACGCGGCCCGGGCCGCACGCTTATGCGATGTGCCTTGCTGGGCATTGCGACGTCCGGCGTGGCGGCCGCAGGCGGGGGATGATTGGCGGGAAGTAGCCGGCTGGGCCGAGTTGGTCGAGGCGTTGAAGCCCTTCAAGCGCCCGCTGTTCACCTTGGGTCGCGAACCGTTGCAGCATCTCGATGAAATCCCCGTCGACCAGCTCTGGACGTTGCGGGCGCTGGATGTATATCCAGGCAATGAGCGCTATGAAGTAATCGGCGCGCGGGGGCCGTTTCTGATCGAAGACGAGCGGGCGTTATTCGAACGGCGCAGGATTGATGTGCTGATCAGCAAGAACAGCGGCAGTACCGCCACCGAGCCAAAGCTGGAAGTGGCGCGGGAGCGAGGGGTGCCGGTGCTGGTGTTGAAGCGGCCGGTGTTGGCTGCCGTAGATCGAGAATTCACCACCGTAGCTGCGGTGCTACAGGCAATACACCCCCGCTAGGCAACGCCGACCTAATGTGGGAGGGGGCTTGCCCCCGATAGCAGTGTATCAGCCGGCATTTCAGTAGCTGACACACTGCTATAGGGAGCAAGCCCCACACATTTGGGCTTCACCACCGAAAGCCGAATCCCCCTACAAATACCTCCGAACCAGCTGGCTGGCTCAGCCAAAAGCCCCCGCCCTAACCTCTCATCTCGCGGTTTTGCTCCGGCGCCCGCAATGGGGGTGCACTGCTTTTGCAGCGCCTCGCAACTTGCCAACATGTATCCCAAGGAATACGATCCGAGATGATTCATTTCAAGATATCTGATGAGTTTCAGGAATGGCTTTATTCGCTACGCAGTAAACCCGCCCATGGACGCGTGCTGACAAGATTGGATAACGCAAGAATGGGCAATTTTGGAGACTGCGAAAACGTCGGAAATGGCGTATCCGAAATGCGCATCCACTATGGCCCTGGATACCGTGTGTACTTCAAGCGTACAGGTGAAGTGGTTTACCTACTGTTGATAGGTGGCGATAAATCAACGCAAAAACGCGACATCGAACGCGCCAAAGAAATTGCCGATGAATTTGAGAAAAAGGAGTGACCCCATGACTCAATTTAAAGATTTCGATATAGCCGAGCATCTGACGACCCCTGAGGACATGGCAGAGTATCTCGAAGCTTCTTTCGAGGAGGACGCCGGTGACGGATTGCTGATTCGCTCAGCGCTCAACAATATAGCCCGCGCCCAAGGCATGACCCAAATAGCCCGCGACGCAGGCCTTGGACGTGAAAGCTTGTATAAAGCCCTCTCCAGCACTGGCAATCCCGAATTCGCGACTATCATGAAAGTCATGAAAGCTCTGGGCCTCAAGCTTCATGCCACAGCGATCTGATAGCACTGCGACACCAAACCACACCACGCATTTTTACTTATCCCCCCCGATCAGGCTAAATACCCGCCTGATCATTTAACCCTACGGATTATCCGCCATGGCCCGTCAACGCTTTGCAATTGCCTGGATCGCCTGCCTTGCAGTGCTGTTCAATGCGTTTGCCATGCCGTTGGCCAGTGCGATGCAGCAAGCCGATGACCCGGTCAAGCGCCTGATGTGGGGCGGGTTCTGTTCGTCCAATGGCGCCAGCCTGAAAGCCATTGCCCTGGGCCAGCTGGAAATTCCGGCAGCGCCGGACGATCATTCCGCTATGCAGCATTGCTGGTGTTGCTCGGGCTCGGCGCCGCTGGTGGCGTTGCCGGGGCATGTGCCGCAGTTGTATGTGATGCGCCTGGAAGCGGTACAGAGCCTGCCGCCGCCCTTATTGCGCAATCCCACCCCACGCCGGCAATGGCCGAGCCTTAACCCCCGCGCCTCTCCAACGGTCTGATGGTCTTCGCAAGTGAACTGCGTTCAGAACCGTTCCGGAGAACTGCCATGCTTAAATCTTCCCTGCTTCTGGCGGCGTTGCTGCTGCCGGTATTCAGTGCTGCCAATGCCGAGGACTACGAGGCCGGCGACTTGCGGGTGAGCGATCCCTGGTCCCAGGAGTTGCCGCCGAATGCGCCGACTGTCGCCGCCTACTTTGTGATTCATAACACCGGGGCTACCCCGGATCGCCTGCTGGGCGTTGAAACCAGCGTCGCCGAAAAAGCCGAGCTGCACGAGCATGTAATGCAAGGCGACCTGATGAAGATGCAACAGGTGCCCAGCGTTGCCGTACCGGCCAAGGGCGAGTTGACCTTCGCGCCCATGGCCTACCACGTGATGTTGCTGGGCATCAAAGACCGCAGCCTCTTGGCCGACGGCAAGCAATTCCCGCTGACCCTGACCTTTGAAAAGGCCGGCAAGGTCGAGGTGGAGGTGTCGGTGCAAAAAGTGCCGCCGATGGCCAGCCACGCGCATAAACACGCCCAGTAGGCAGACACTCGATGGGCGTCCCTCGCGCCAGGCTCTCTCCACACCACCGCGTGAAGCGCGGCGGTTGGATCAGCCTGTTCGCCATGCTGATGATCTTTATCGGTCCGCTGATTTCCCAAGCGATGCCGATGGATCATCACGCCGGTATGTCGATGCCGATGAGCATGTCCATGGACATGCCGAGCGACCATGGCGAAGGTCATCACCCTAAAAAGCCCGACGAACACCACGCACTCTGGGCCAAGTGCGGTTATTGCGACCTGCTGTTCAGTTGCCCCGCCCTGCCCGGCAGCGTGTCATTCGTGGCCCTTGGCACCCCGCCGCCGGCCAACGCTCTCACCCCCGCCCCGCGCCTGGGCCATGCCCGGCAGAGCATCTTCCCCGGCGCGCGCAGTCGTGCGCCGCCTATCGAGCCGTAAGCCTTCACTGCGCTACTTCACCCCGGCCGACTTCAACCAGACAGCCGCAGGCTGCTGGCCGTGTTGTTTACGATTGATTGATGGAATTTGTCATGTCCAGGATTTCTGCTGACCCCCGTTTGGGATGTACTCCCCTGCTCGCCGCCCTGTGCGGTGCATTGCTGGCTCCGCACGTCTACGCGGACGAACATGAACTGAGCCCCACGGTCATCACCGCGATCGCCCCCAGCTCGCCCCTCACCGTTGTCACCCACCCCAAGGATCCGCGCCAACCGGTGCCCGCCAGCGATGGCGGCGACTACCTCAAGACCATCCCCGGCTTTGCTCTGGTGCGCAACGGCGGCACCAACGGCGACCCGGTGCTGCGCGGCATGTTCGGCTCGCGCCTGAATATCCTCACCAACGGCGGCATGATGCTCGGCGCCTGCCCGGGCCGCATGGATGCGCCGACGTCGTATATTTCGCCGGAAACCTACGACAAGCTCACCGTGATCAAGGGCCCGCAAACTGTGCTCTGGGGCCCCGGCGCATCGGCCGGTACGATCCTGTTCGAGCGTGAACCCGAGCAGTTCGGCGAACTGGGCACGCGGGTCAATGCCAGTGTGCTGGCCGCCTCCAACGGGCGGTTCGACAAGGTCATCGATGCCGCTGCCGGAGGCCCGTTGGGCTACGTGCGGGTGATCGGCAACCAGGCCCACGCCGACGACTACAAGGACGGCAACAACGACACCGTCGCCTCGCGCTATGACAAGTGGAATGGCGATGTGGCAGTGGGTTTCACCCCCGACGCCGATACCCTGCTGGAACTCACCGCCGGCCGTGGCGACGGTGAAGCGCGCTATGCCGGACGCGGTATGGACGGTTCGCAATTCCTGCGCGAAAGCCTGGGGCTGCGCTTCGAAAAGTCCAACCTCGGCGAGGTGCTGGATAAGGTCGAGGCCCAGGTCTACTACAACTACGCCGACCACGTCATGGACAACTACAGCCTGCGCGTCCCCTCGGGCACCGGCATGATGGCCGGGCCCATGGCCTCCAACGTCAACCGTCGCACCCTGGGCGGGCGGATCAAGGCGACCTGGCGCTGGGCCGATGTGCAACTGATCGGCGGCCTGGATGCGCAGACCAACGAACACCGCGCACGCAGCAGCATGGGCATCGACACTTATAAGGACCTGCCGCGCGACAAGGACGCCAACTTCCACAATTACGGCGTATTTGGCGAGCTGACCTGGTACGCCGCCGACAATGACCGCCTGATCACCGGCGCCCGCCTGGACCGCGCCTCGGCCAAGGATTTTCGTCAACGCACCGGCTCGGGAATGGTGTCGGCTCCCAACCCGACCGCCGGTGACACCCGCGCCGACACCCTGCCATCGGGCTTTGTACGCTATGAACACGACCTGGCGGCTACGCCCACCACCGTCTATGCGGGCCTGGGCCACGCTGAACGCTTCCCGGATTACTGGGAACTGTTCTCTCCCAACACCGGCGCGGCCGGCTCGGTGAACGCGTTCGACGGCGTGAAGCCCGAGAAGACCACCCAGCTGGATTTCGGCGCGCAGTACAAAACCGCCGACCTCGAAGCCTGGGCCTCGGGTTATATCGGCAAGGTGAGCGACTTCATCCTGTTCGACTACCGGCCCGGCATGATGGGCACCACCTCCCAGGCACGCAATGTCGACGCGCGCATCATGGGCGGCGAACTGGGCGCGGCGTACAAGCTGAGCCGCAGCTGGAAAGCCGACGCCAGCCTCGCCTATGCCTGGGGCAAGAACAGCAGCGATGGCAAGGCCCTGCCGCAGATGCCGCCGCTGGACGCACGCCTGGGCCTGACCTACAGCCAAGATGACTGGAGTGCCGGCGCATTGTGGCGTGTGGTCGCGGCGCAAAACCGCATCGACCCGAACAAGGGCAACGTGGTGGGCAAGGACTATGACAAGAGCGCCGGTTTTGGCGTGTTCTCACTCAACGCCGCGTACCGCATCAATAAGAACTTCAAGGTCAGTACCGGGGTCGACAATCTGTTCGGCAAGGCTTATGCCGAGCATTTGAACCTGGCGGGGAATGCCGGCTTCGGCTACCCGGCGAACGACCCGCAGGCCATCAAGGAGCCGGGGCGTACGCTCTGGACCAAGGTGGACATGAGCTTCTAAGAGCATCGGGGGCAAGCCCCCTCCCACACTTGAAACGCATTCCAAATGTGGGAGGGGCGGTGCGACGATTCGGCTTGCCCCCGATGGCGGTGTAACTGACACAAGAAAATCAAAAGCCTTGCGGAGCCCCTGATGACCACACAAAAGATTTCCTTCTACAACCTGGCCTGGCGCTGGCACTTCTACGCCGGCCTCTTCGTCGCCCCCTTCATGGTGCTGCTGGCCCTGACCGGCATCATCTACCTGTTCAAACCCCAGCTCGACCCGCTGATGTACGGTCACCTGCTCAGCGTGCCCGCCGCCGAACGTGCGCTGAGCGCCGACGAGCTGCTGCAGCGCGCCAAAGCCGCCTACCCTGAGGGCGCGATCAGCAAATACCTGCCACCTGCCGACGCCACCAGCAGCGCACAGTTCGTGATGCACAACGAAGGCCGCGAAGTGACGGTATTCGTCGACCCGTATCGCGGTACCGTGCTCGGGGAACAGGACGCCAAGTACAACCTGCAAGCCATCGCCCGCGCCCTGCATGGCGAGTTGATGATCGGCACCACCGGCGACCGCCTGATAGAACTCGCCGCCGGCTGGGGCGTGATGCTGGTAGTGTCCGGCCTGTACCTGTGGTGGCCGCGAGGCAAGTCATCGGCCGGCGTGTTGTGGCCGCGGCTCAACAGCCGTAGCCGCGTGTTCTGGCGTGACCTGCACGCTGTCGCCGGCTTTTGGGGCGCAGCGTTTTTGCTGGTGATGCTGCTCAGCGGCATGACCTGGACCGGTTTCTGGGGCAAGCAATACGCCGACCTGTGGAACACCTTCCCGGCGGCGATGTGGAACAACGTCCCGCAGTCCGACCAGCAGGCACGCGTGCTCAACACAGCCACCCAACAGACCGTGCCCTGGGCCATGGAAAACACGCCGATGCCGATGTCCGGCGATCATGCCGAACACATGAACCACGGCGCCATGCACACAGGTCCCGCCGCGCCCGGCATCAGCCTGCAAAAGGTGGTCGAACTGGCCAACGCACGCGGTGTGGAGCCCGGCTACAGCATCACCTTCCCCACCACCGCCACGGGGGTATTCACGGTCGCAGTGTTTGCCAACGACCCACGCAATGACGCCACTCTGCATGTGGACCAGTACACCGGCAAGGTCCTGGCCGATGTGCGTTGGGAGCACTACAACCTGGTCGCCCGCGCCACCGAGACCGGCGTGATGCTGCATGAAGGCAAGATGTTCGGCTGGGTCAACCAACTGATCGTGCTGGTGATCTGCCTGATGATCCTGCTCAGCGCGGTGAGTGGCGTGGTGATCTGGTGGAAGCGTCGGCCACAGGGTGGGCTGGGCGTTCCACCGCTACGCCATGACCTGCCCACGTGGAAAACCGCAATGGTCATCATGCTCGGGCTGGCTATCCTGTTCCCGCTGGTGGGCGCTTCGTTGATCGTGGTGTGGGTGCTGGACCGGCTGCTACTGTCGCGGTTCATTGGTCCACGTGAACCCGCCACCCACAGCTGACGGGTGTGGGTGACGGTTTGTCAGTGAATGGATGCGCAAGCGTCGGGTTCAGAGTTCATCGTGGCCGTACCAGGATTCTTCCGGCTCGGCCCTGGCACCCATCCACCCTTCGCCCAGCACACCTCGACGCGCCCAGAACGCGTCGGGGTACAACACCGTGAGCGTACCGTGAGACCTCAACTGATCGACCAGCACGCTCGGATCCGGCGCAGCCCCCGGGCCGAGCAGCCTGGTTTGCGCCGGCGTAAAAGCCGGCACATACTTGAGCAATGCGCCGCCGCGGCAGGCCAGGTAACAACTTTGGGCGTGAGGCGCATTGTCTTTGATCACCTCCAGATAGCTGCGCAAATCATCCTTGGCGACGAAGTTGCTCAGCAGCTGCTTATCCAGCGGTGCGAAGCTGGACGTTGAATCGATAGCCTTGAAGAACGCCTGCACCGCCGCGATTCTGTAAGTGCTCAGCACATTGCCGGAAGGGACATCGAACCCGGCCCGGCCCTTCCAGAACAACAGCTCCAGGGTGTTGTTGCCTGGCGTGCCCGCGCGATCCTCGACCGGATCAAGCGCCACATAACCTTGCGAGTCCTGCGGCATCAGCACCGCGCCCAGGTACTGCTTATCCTCAAAGCGCGGCACCAGGCCCTGGGCATAGCGGGCGGCATCGTCGGGGTACAGATACAGTGGCCCGCAGAACGAATGGAAGTGCGGATTTTCGGAAAAGGAATGCGGTGTCTTTTTCGGCTGCCACTGTGTCCTGACCAGCTCGTTACGGCTCCACACCTCGCTGGTCACCCTGATATACAGCGAGCCTTCGACGGCCAGACGACGTACATAATCGAGCACCGTGAGCGAGCCTTCGAGCAGATGCGGGAGGTCCAGGTGCGCATGGCTCGTCCATGAGTAGAGCGAGGCGTCTCTGGACAGCGTATACGTCAGCAACGCCCCGTCAGCACACAGCAGATACAAGGGCAGGACACGCCTGTTGCGAGCATGGCTGACAAAGTTCAGCGCCTTGGCGAGGTACTGGGGCGGGAAAAAACTCAGCGCCATTTCATCGGTAGCCGGGGCGATGGCAACGTTGGAGCCGACCAGGTACAGGCCGTCGATGACATATCCCTGAGGCAACTGCCCCTCGACGAACACCTGCTCGAAGTCAGTGAAGTCTGCCCTGACCAACGCCAGGGTCGTCATGTACAACGGTTTGTTGACCGCCTTGAGCAAATAGCCGAACGCCACGTCCGCTTGCGGCCTGCTGTGGCGTTGGGCGTAACGCACCGCATCGAGCGCGCGGGTGAACACTGGGCCGCACGGTGAATCGAACAGCACCGCACGAATCTCCTGGTCCGGGACGCGGGGGACATTCGCGATAAACTTCACCGTGATTCGCCGGGCCGCCCCCCACAACGCGTCGCCCTGCACCACGCAGAACTCGCCGGCCCCGGCCACCTGGTTGACGAAGTCCTGGGGTGACAGTACGCCGTCGCGCAGTTGTTGCTCAACCGTGTTGTCGGCGTAGTCGCCCTGGGCACGGTTCAGCGGCGCCAGGCGTTGCTTGAGCAACTGTTCCTCGGTAGAGCCTGACGCCTGATAGCTCAGGATCGAGCCGGCCAACCCGAACACATACTCGCGCTTGATCTGAGTCTCGACGTGCAACAGCGTGGCAAGGGCCGCGCTGGGAATCATGCTTTTATAGATACTTTTCTGGGTGGCGGACAGCAGCAGTGGTACCTCATGGTCGACCACCGAGCGGTAACGGGCAACCATTGTGCTGCCTCCCGGATACAGGCCCGCCGCCATGACCGGATCGGGGTAGATCCACTGCGTTGTGAGCCCTTGAGGCGGCAGCGCCAACGGTTCGGTGGCGGCGAACAACCCATTGGGCAGACGCAGGATCACCCCGCCATACGCGCGACGCAGCCCGCTGCCTATTCGAGTCGCAACGTAGCGAGCCGCGTCATCGGCGCTGGCAAAGGCCGGCCCCATGCGTCGTGGCATCATCGTTGCGTAGCCGCGCCACATCGTGTCGACCAGCCCGGTTCTATCCCAGCACTGACTGGTCCTTATCACGCGCAGCGCACCGCGCAACGCCCAGTCCTGGACAAACGTGCGGGGGCGCATCAGACCACTGCTCAATTGCGCACTGGCACGGATCAACAGGTTGTCGGCCTCGCCGCCGCCCTTTACATCAATCGGGAAGGGCGCATAACTCAATAGCGCGCCATCCAGGGTCGAGAAATACAGCGGCAGGCTTTTGGCTCGTCCCCGCTGCGCCTCGAAAAGCGCGCTGTACAACACCTGCGGGGTAACGAAAAACGATGTGAGCCAGGCGTTGAAGCGATCCAGGCCGCGTCGCGCCCACTGTTGCGAGCGAAACAATCCATGCAGGACAAAACCCTCGGAAAACTCAAACCCGCCCGCCTCGCGGGACTTGAACAGGCTGTTGAGGTTGAACAGCACATTGTTTGCGCCAACCCCGACTACCTCGCTGGCAATGTACTGTTCCTCATCCTGATGCTTGAGGATGAAGGCAAAGCAGGCGGCCTGCGCCAGGTTGCGGCCATGCACACGTCCATGGAGATTGCGCGCCGCTTCATCAGCACTGTCGAACAGCGCCCCATAAGTAGCGAAATCCGGCGGGGCAAAGCGCGGTGCATAACCGAAGTTGAAGGTCCAATCATTGAACACTGAGCCGCGAGGACCCCAGAATGAGTTGCCCTGGATGATCTTGAGGTCGCCTGCCTCAGCCACTCGCCATACCCATTGGACCGGCTTGACCTCACCACGGTCCAGGCGGTTCTGCAGACTGTTGAACCCGGCCTGTGGCGCAATATTGTCCAGCAGCAACTGCTCGTGAGAGGAGTTGCCGGGTGTGTATTCCAACAGACAGCTCGCCGACGCAGAGAGCCAGGCCACGCGTTTGGCGCGAATGATCGAGTACATCTCATCGCAGGAAAACATCTGCTGATGGACCAGCGCATCGTTGCGCGTCCAGCCACGGCGCACTATCGGTGCCGGGTCGACCGTCGACAGTTCCGCGTGGGAACCGTAGCGCCCCTGTAACACGTAGGGCTCCGGCGGGATCAGCGGCCCCAGATTACCGACCGGAAAAAACAGCGAGAAAGCAAAAGGCTCGGCCAGGCTCTCCATTGGCTCGGTGACGACAAAACGACCGTCGATGCCCTTGAGCACATAACCACCGTAGGCGCGGTCACGCCGATTGCCGATCTGTTCGTGGGCATACGTGACGGCATCCCGTGCCGAGAGAAACGAGCGGCTCAACGACACTTGATAACGCGACGCCAACAGGTCGGCGCGGGCATCCACCGGCCCCTCCGTACGCCACAGGCCGCCGCCCTGAACCACCGAAAGGACGGATGCGTCAATGATCCTGCGCGCATAATCGCGGGGCGTCAGCGTACCGTCCAAGAGTGCTGCCTGCGCGCCATTGTCGTGCAGCTCGCCGGTAGCGGACTCCTGCACCAGCTCGCTGGTGCGTGTGGCCTCGGGAATCTTGAAGGTGAGCAATGCGGAATCGGTGGCAAGCATGTACAGGGACAAACCACGGGCAGGGTCCTGGAGGTTGCGGGTTCGCCGCGCCTGCCGAGTGGCGGCCACCACCTGTGCAGGCGTGAAAAACGTATTGGCCAGCCAGGTTTCCCGGGCGGCAACTTCATGGGTCTCGTACCAACTGGTGAAATAAATCGCTTCCAGCCGGTAGTTCGAAGGCAACCGCAGTTTGCCGCCGCGTGTTGGAAAAACCGCATCGGGTGAGAACAGCGAAACACCCTTGGAGGCTGCGAACGTGGCCACGTAGGCATCGTCACGGGTGTGCTTGAGCACAAACCCGTACGCGCCGGGCTGGCCCGCAGCACCGGAAAGCGCCAGTGCACGCTTGACCGCTAATTCGGGACGCGGCAGCACTTCGCTGCAAAAAGGCTGCTGCTCAATAGTGTCTGGCGTCGTCACTGGTGCGCCAAGCCGCCACGCCTGAGTGACACGCCCGCGAACACCGCCCCACACGCGGTTGGCAATCAGCACCCACAATTCGCCCGCCCGGGCCAGCCTGCGCACGGGGAACTCGAAGTCGCTGCTGACTTCACCCGGCCCACCTCGCAGCTGTTGTTCGACTTTTTTTTCTTCTGCCGACCCACTGCTGACATATTTGAGCAACACGTCGTCAGGCCCGGAAAAATAATGGGCCTTGGTAAACGCCCGGTTCGCGATGCTGAAGAGCTGGTCGGCCTCAGAGTAAAAGTTATTGAACAGCATTACCTGGTCCGCCGTGAATCCAGGGAAGTTCGCACGAATCTGTACCGCATCCGCAGGATGGGAGTGATAGAACCCCTCGGCGCTATAGTCATCAGGGGCAATGAACCGGCCGTCACCGTTCTTGGCCAGCAGCAGCTTGTGATCGAACGTATGGCGACGGTCCGGGATCGGGTGAGTCGCGTAGTAGCGGTTACCCCGCTTGAGAATCACCCCGCCATACTCGACATCCCGGCGCTGTCCGATCATCACATGGGCCCAGCGGGCCGCGTCGTCGGCGCTGACAAAAGGCGGGCTGTACATCGGCGGTGGGATCTCGGCAAAGGGGCGCCAGTCGGCACTGACCGATCCGGTCTTGCTCCACACCTTGTTGCCTTTGCCGACATTGCTGGTCTTGAGTACATCCAACTGGCCGGCCGCGACCAGGCGCAGCACGAACTCGCTCGGTTTGAGGCGGCCGGCAACCAACGCCGCATCGATGTCGTTATCCACGACCGTGCCATCGGGCTCCACCCGATAAAGCTGCGCCTCGGTTGCCGAGAATGAGCAGGTATAGCGCAGCAACGCCCCGTCTTCGGCACCCAGGAATATCGAATACACACCTTGCTTAAGCAGCTCAGGTACCAGGCGCCCTTGATAGAGATGCCGGGCCAGTTCCGGCGGCCAAAAGAAATTTCGGTACAGCCACGGCTGTTTGGTGGTGACCACTGCCCCATTGCCACCTCTGCCCAGGTACACGGCGTTGAGATGGAAATGCGCAGGCAGTTGGTGCTTGCCATCCGGGCCGGTGGGGAAAATTTCCTGAGCGGACTGCTGCCCGCCGGCTGAACCCGAGGGCTCGGTCACCGCATAGAGGTGCTTGTCATCATGCTTGAGCACATACACCTGCCGGATCGCCTCCGGCCTTGCGGCCAGCCGCGCCTGGGCATGGCTGATGGCGTCGCTGAGACTGGCCTGCACCGGCCCGCAAGGCGGCAGTTCACGGTGTTTGGGCACAAAGGGTGAGTAGGGTTTCCAGTTTTCAGGCACCTCGCCGGTAGACCCTCCCCACAGGGCGTTGGAAACCACAATCGAAAGTTGGCTGACGCTGGCAACCTTCCTGAAAAGATTTTCCACCACACCGTCATAGCCATCGGGCCTGCCGAACGGTTGCCTGGTCTCCAACCACACACCGAAACGTCGCTCGACATCCGAGCGGGTGCAGACATGTTTAAACAACGAGCCTTCGGGACCCGACAAATAAGAGGCCTCGAAGAACGCAGGTTCGAGGATGTTGGCGACCAGGTCTTCCTCTGAATAGAAGCTGTTCAAGGCCTTGATACGGCGGTCTGAAAAGTCCGGGTGATTGGCCTTGTACCGGTCGAATAAAACCGGGTGCGAATGGTAGTCCGCCACACAGCGATAACCTTCGGGATGGACATACTGCTTGCTGCTGTCGCGGTTCAATACCGTGGTCATGTCGAAATAGTTTTCGCCGCCCTCGACCGGGTCTGTCGCATAAAAAAGCTCATCGGCCAGGCGCTGCAAAATCACCCCGCCATATTCCACGTCACGCTGGCCGCCAATCTGTTCATGGGCATAGCGAGCCGCATCATCCATGCTGACGAAACCCGGGCCTACCGGTGGCAACTCCACGTCGGGCTTGGGGTCTGCCCCAAACCAGCCTCGTCTGATTCGCTCCATGTCATCGTCTCCCTGTTCAATTGCACGGCGCCGGAATTGGCGGCCGCAGCCTCATAGTCGGCAGCGAACGTGGGTCGATGGCGTTAAATACACACCCCGGATGATCAGCCTTCGCCGTACAACGCACCGTTTTGAGGCCGGTGGCGCACGCGGCGTCTTTTACGGCGCCAAGCTGGTGCGCGGGGCGAGCCCCTCCCACCGCAGAACATCGCTGCAACCGGTGCACCGCGTCGCAGGCACAGCCTTTGCAATGCCCTGCATATCTGCCCATAAAAACTATCGGTTTACGGAGATCGCACCATGCAGCGTCGCAGCTTGATCAAGGCTTTCACACTGTCGGCATCCATCGTCGCCATGGGCTTGACCTGGACCGTCCAGGCCGCCGAGACCATCAAGGTCGGCATCCTGCACTCGTTGTCCGGGACCATGGCCATCTCCGAAACCTCGCTCAAAGACATGGCGCTGATGACCATCGACGAGATCAACGCCAAGGGCGGTGTGAACGGCAAGATGCTCGAGCCGGTGGTGGTCGACCCTGCGTCCAACTGGCCGCTGTTCGCGGAAAAAGGCCGGCAGTTGCTGACCCAGGACAAGGTCGCCGTGGTGTTCGGCTGCTGGACCTCGGTGTCGCGTAAATCGGTACTGCCGGTGTTCGAAGAACTCAATGGCTTGCTGTTCTACCCGGTGCAGTACGAAGGCCAAGAGATGTCGCCGAACGTGTTCTATACCGGTGCGGCGCCGAACCAGCAGGCGATCCCGGCGGTGGAATACCTGATGAGCGAAGAAGGCGGCAGCGCCAAGCGCTTCTTCCTGCTCGGCACCGACTACGTGTACCCGCGCACCACCAACAAGATCCTGCGCTCGTTCCTGCACTCAAAAGGCGTGGCGGATAAAGATATCGAAGAGGTGTATACCCCGTTCGGCCACAGCGATTACCAGACCATCGTCGCCAACATCAAGAAGTTTTCCGCCGGCGGCAAGACCGCAGTGATTTCCACGGTCAATGGCGACTCCAACGTGCCGTTCTACAAGGAATTGGCCAACCAGGGCCTGAAGGCGACCGATGTACCGGTGGTGGCGTTTTCCGTGGGCGAAGAAGAACTGCGCGGCATCGACACCAAGCCACTGGTAGGCAACCTCGCGGCGTGGAACTACTTCCAGTCGGTAGAGAATCCGGTTAACCAGAAATTCGTCGCCGATTGGAAAGCCTACGCCAAGAAACACAACCTGCCGGGCGCGGACAAAGCCGTAACCAACGACCCGATGGAAGCCACCTACGTGGGCATTCATATGTGGGCCCAGGCGGCGGAGAAAGCCAAGTCCACCGACGTCGACAAAGTGCGTGAAGCGCTGGCCGGCCAGACCTTCGCCGCACCGTCGGGCTTTACCCTGACCATGGACAAGACCAACCACCACCTGCACAAGCCGGTGATGATCGGCGAGATCCAGGCGGATGGGCAGTTCTCGGTGGTGTGGCAGACCCAGGAGCCGATTCGGGCGCAGCCGTGGAGCCCGTACATTCCTGGCAATGACAAGAAGCCGGATTACGCGGTGAAGAGCAACTAAAGCCCCACCACAGGCTAAAAATGTGGGAGGGGGCTTGCCCCCGATAGCGGAGTGTCAGACCTATATTCATCAACTGACACACTGCCATCGGGGGCAAGCCCCCTCCCACACTGTCCCCGCATGATCAGGACATTGTGTTATGCCCACTGCCCTCTATCGTTTCATCCTCGCCGTGCTGCTGTTGCTGCCTTTGGCCGCACACGCCAGCGACGCCGAAGACTTCCTTGCCGCCAACCCGGTGCAGCAAGCCAAACTCCTCCAGGACTGGGCCGCCAACCCCGACCCTGCGCGTATCGAACTGGTGGACGCCCTCGAGCAAGGCCAGCTCACGCTCAACGGCGAAACCAGAACCCTGCGCCTGAACAACCGCCTGCGCGGCCTGATCGACAACGTTCAAGCCAGCCAGCAATTGCTCGCCGCCGATCCCAAGGTGCGCCTCGATGCCGCCCGCACCCTGCAAAAAAGCGCAGTGCCTGCGCAACTGAAATTCCTTGACCAGCAGGTCGCCGCCGAGACCGACGAGGATGTCCACAGCGCCCTCAGCCTGGCCCTGGCCAACCTGCAACTGGTCGACACCGACCCGGTGGTGCGCCTGGCCGCCGTGCGCTTGCTCGGCAGCACCGGCGACCCGCTGGCGCGCACGCGCCTGGAAGCCTTGCTTGCGCCCGGCGTGGAAAGCGATGCCACCGTGCATACCGCCGCCGAAACCAGCCTGGCCCAGGTCAAACGCAAGTTGATGTTCGGTGAGATTCTCGGCCAGGCTTTCAGCGGTATGTCGCTGGGCTCGATTCTGTTGCTCGCGGCCCTGGGCCTGGCGATCACCTTTGGCCTGCTCGGCGTGATCAATATGGCCCACGGCGAGATGCTGATGCTCGGCGCCTATTCCACCTACGTGGTGCAGTTGCTGATGCAGCGCTACGTGCCGCAGGCCATCGAGTTCTACCCGCTGATCGCGCTGCCGGTGGCGTTTTTCGTCACCGCCGCCATCGGCATGGCGCTGGAGCGCACGGTGATTCGTCACCTGTATGGCCGGCCCCTGGAAACCCTGCTCGCCACCTGGGGCATCAGCCTGATGCTGATCCAGTTGGTGCGCCTGGTGTTCGGTGCCCAGAACGTCGAGGTGTCCAACCCGCAATGGCTGTCCGGCGGCATTCAAGTGCTGCCCAACCTGGTGCTGCCGTACAACCGCCTGGTGATCATTGCGTTCGCGCTGTTCGTGGTGGTGTTGACCTGGCTGCTGCTGAACAAGACGCGCCTGGGTCTCAACGTGCGCGCCGTCACCCAGAACCGCAACATGGCCGCCTGCTGCGGCGTGCCCACCGGGCGCGTGGACATGCTTGCCTTCGGCCTCGGCTCCGGCATCGCGGGCCTGGGCGGCGTGGCGCTGAGTCAGGTCGGCAACGTCGGCCCGGACCTGGGCCAGAGTTATATCATCGACTCGTTCCTGGTGGTGGTGCTCGGCGGTGTCGGCCAGTTGGCCGGCAGCGTGACGGCGGCCTTCGGCCTGGGCATCGCCAACAAGATCCTGGAACCGCAGATCGGCGCCGTGCTCGGCAAGATCCTCATCCTCGCGCTGATCATTCTGTTTATCCAGAAACGCCCGCAAGGACTCTTCGCACTGAAAGGACGGGTGATCGACTGATGAATCAGCCATTGATGCTTACGGCCACGCAAAAGGCCGGCCCCAAGGTGACGATTGCAGTGGGCGCGGTGATCCTGTTCCTGCTGCTGGCACTGCCCTTGTGTTCGCTGCTGTCGGCGGACAACCCGCTGCATGTGTCGGCCTATACGCTGACCCTGGTCGGCAAGATCCTCTGCTATGCCATCGTCGCACTGGCGCTGGACCTGGTGTGGGGTTACGCCGGCATGTTGTCCCTCGGCCATGGCCTGTTCTTCGCCCTCGGTGGTTATGCCATGGGCATGTACCTGATGCGCCAGGCATCGGGCGATGAGTTGCCGGCGTTCATGACCTTTTTGTCGTGGACCGAATTGCCGTGGTACTGGGTGGGCACCCAACACTTCTGGTGGGCGCTGTGCCTGGTGGTGCTGGCTCCGGGATTGCTCGCGCTGGTGTTCGGTTTCTTTGCCTTCCGCTCGCGGATCAAGGGCGTGTATTTCTCGATCATGACCCAGGCCCTGACCTTTGCCGGCATGCTGTTGTTCTTTCGCAACGAGACGGGGTTTGGCGGCAATAACGGCTTTACCAATTTTCGCAGCATCCTCGGCTTCGGCATCACCGAGCCCGGCACGCGGGCGGTGTTGTTCGTCGCGACGGTACTGCTGCTGGTGGCCAGTCTGTACATCGGCTGGCGCCTGGCGCAAAGCAAGTTCGGCCGCGTGCTGACCGCCCTGCGCGATGCCGAGAATCGCCTGATGTTCTGTGGCTATGACCCGCGCGGCTTCAAGCTGTTCGTGTGGGTGTTGAGCGCGGTGCTGTGCGGTCTGGCGGGGGCGCTGTATGTGCCGCAGGTGGGCATCATCAACCCCAGCGAGATGTCGCCGACCAATTCCATCGAAGCCGCCGTATGGGTCGCCTTGGGCGGGCGCGGCACCCTGATCGGCCCACTGCTTGGCGCCGGGGTAGTGAACGGCATGAAGAGCTGGTTCACCGTGGCCTTTCCCGAGTACTGGCTGTTCTTCCTCGGGGCACTGTTCATCATCGTCACCCTGTACCTGCCCAAGGGCGTTATCGGGCTGCTGAAGAAATGAGGAACGTCATGCTTGAACCTATTTTCGATGCAGGCAGCGGCCGCGATGCGATCGGCATCGGGCAGGCGGCCGGCAAGGGCCTGAACACCCGCCACGGCACCATCCTGACCCTGGAAGATATCAGCGTCAGCTTCGACGGTTTCAAGGCGCTCAACGACCTCAACCTCTACATCGGCGTCGGCGAATTGCGCTGCATCATCGGCCCCAACGGCGCGGGCAAGACCACGCTGATGGACGTGATCACCGGCAAGACCCGGCCCAGCCACGGCAACGCCTGGTTCGGCGAAACCCTGGACTTGACCAGCCTGAGTGAAGTGCAGATCGCCCAGGCCGGCATCGGCCGCAAGTTCCAGAAACCCACGGTGTTCGAAGCCCTCAGCGTGTTCGAAAACCTCGAATTGGCGCAGAAGACTGACAAGTCCGTCTGGGCCAGCCTGCGCGCACGCCTGAGTGGTGAGCAGAAAGACCGTATCGATGAGGTGCTCGACACCATTCGCCTCACCGCCTCGGTGCATCGGCCCGCCGGCTTGCTGTCCCACGGCCAGAAGCAGTTCCTGGAAATCGGCATGCTGCTGATGCAGGACCCCCAACTGTTGCTGCTGGATGAACCGGTGGCGGGTATGACCGACGCCGAAACCGAATTCACCGCCGAACTGTTCAAGCGCCTGGCCGGCAAGCATTCGTTGATGGTGGTGGAGCACGACATGGGTTTTGTCGGCTCGATCGCCGACCATGTGACCGTGTTGCACCAGGGCAGCGTGCTGGCAGAAGGGTCGCTGGAACAGGTGCAGGAAAACGAGCGGGTGATCGAGGTTTACCTCGGCCGCTAAGGTAATTTTCCTGTAGGAGCGAGCTTGCTCGCGAAGATCGTCAACGATAACGCGGGCATTCTGAATGCACGCGGTGCCCTCAGGTTTTTCGCGAGCAAGCTCGCTCCTACAGGGGATTGAGGAGGTTTTTGGAATGCTGCAAGTCGACAAGCTGCACCAGTTCTACGGCGGTAGCCACATCCTGCGCGGACTGTCCTTCGATGTGAAGATTGGCGAAGTCACCTGCCTGCTCGGCCGCAACGGCGTGGGCAAGACCACCCTGCTCAAGTGCCTGATGGGCCTGCTGCCGGCCAAGGAAGGCGCCGTGAATTGGGAGGGCAAGACCATCACCGGCTTCAAGCCGCACCAGCGTGTGCATGCCGGGATTGCTTATGTGCCTCAGGGCCGGGAGATTTTTGGCCGGCTCACGGTGGAAGAAAACCTGCTGATGGGCCTGTCGCGCTTCCCCGGCTCCGAAGCCCGCGAGGTGCCTGCATTCATCTATGACCTGTTCCCGGTGTTGCTGCAAATGAAGCATCGACGCGGCGGCGATTTGTCCGGTGGCCAGCAACAGCAGCTGGCGATTGGCCGCGCCCTGGCCAGCCGTCCGCGCCTGCTGATCCTTGATGAACCCACCGAAGGCATCCAGCCGTCGGTGATCAAGGAAATCGGCGCTGTCATCAAGAAACTCGCCGCTCGTGGCGATATGGCGATCCTGCTGGTGGAGCAGTTCTATGATTTTGCCGCCGAACTAGCCGACCAATACCTGGTGATGTCCCGTGGCGAAATCGTCCAGCAGGGCCGTGGTGAAAATATGGAAAGCGAGGGTGTGCGCGGTCTCGTAACCATCTAATCTGTGGCGTCACGACACTAAGCCGAAAAACCATGAACCTGCCCGTTTCCCCCGCCCTGTTCACCCCCAGCTGGCACGCCGAGCTGGAACTGGGCTACGCGCGTTTCGGCGACGCCACACGCCCGGTAATGCGCCGTCACCTGGGCCCGCTGCGCGTGCAAAAGCACCTGTACGCCGAAGGCCCCGAAGTGTGCCAGCACATCATCGTGCACCCGCCCGGTGGAATTGCCGGTGGCGATCGCCTGGACATCAGCGCCCACGTCGGCACCGGTGCCTGGGCGCAGTTGACCAGCCCCGGCGCGGCCAAGTGGTACCGCGCCAGCGGCCCGGCCTCCCAGCACGTCGAGTTGAGCGTCGAAGCCGGCGCGACGCTGGAGTGGCTGCCCCAGGAAACCATCGTCTTCAGCGCCGCCCGGGCCGAGCTCACCACGCGCATCGACCTGCAAGGCGATGCCCGGCTGTTCTACTGGGATGTCGTTGCCCTCGGCCGCCCCGCCAGTGACGAGCGCTTCGACCTCGGGTACTTTCAATCGCACCTGGATATCCGCCGCGACGGCCAACTGCTCTGGCACGAACGCCAGCGCATTGTGGGCGGCGATGGCTTGCTGGATTCGCCCATCGGGCTGGATGGGCAACCGGTGTTTGCCACGTTGCTGGTGACGGGTGAAATCGAACCTGAACTGCTTGAACACTGCCGCTCACTGCCACATGCGGTGCGCGGCGACTTGACCCAATTGCCCGGGTTGCTGGTGGCGCGCTGTTTGTCCAGTGAAGCGCTGCTGGCGCGGGGTTGGTTGATTGATTTATGGCGGCTGTTGCGCCCGGCCGTATTGGGACGAGAAGCGATATCACCGAGAATCTGGAGCACATGAAGATCAAAATGTGGGAGGGGGCTTGCCCCCGATGGCGGAGTGTCAGACCTATATTCATCTACTGACCCACTGCTATCGGGGGCAAGCCCCCTCCCACATTTGACCTTCATTGTATTTAAGAATGTATTTAAAGGATCTTGACCATGGACCTGACCCCACGGGAAAAAGACAAACTGCTGATCTTCACCGCAGGCCTCGTCGCCGAGCGGCGCCTGGCACGCGGTGTGAGGCTCAACTACCCGGAAACCATCGCCTATATTTCCGCCGCCCTGATGGAAGGCGCCCGCGATGGCCGCACCGTGGCCGACCTGATGCACTACGGCACCACCCTGCTCAGCCGCGAACAAGTGATGGAAGGCATCCCGGAAATGATCCCGGATATCCAGGTGGAAGCCACCTTCCCCGACGGCACCAAGCTGGTCACCGTCCACCAACCCATTGCATGAGGCGTGGCGATGATTCGTGATGCAACCGAGCAGGACCTGCCGGCAATCCGCGCTATCTACAACGACGCCGTATTGAACACCACGGCAATCTGGAACGAACAGCCGGTGGACCTGGCGAACCGCCAGGCCTGGTTCAGCGCACGCCAGGCGCAGCAGTACCCGATCCTGGTGACGGTGGAAAACGATGAAGTCACCGGCTACGCCTCCTTCGGCGACTGGCGCCCCTTCGAAGGCTTTCGCTACAGCGTCGAGCACTCGGTGTACGTACGCAATGACCAACGCGGCCAAGGCCTCGGCCCGCGCCTGATGCTGGCCCTGATCGAACGCGCCCGCCGCTGCGGCAAGCACGTCATGGTCGCCGCCATCGAAAGCGGCAACCTGGCCTCGATCCGCCTGCATGAGCGCCTGGGCTTCACCACTACCGGGCAGATGCCCCAAGTGGGCATCAAGTTCGGCCGCTGGCTGGACCTGACCTTTATGCAACTGACGTTGAATCCGGGCTGTGAGCCGCCCAAGGAGTGAGATCGATGAGCGCTGCCCAACTGCGTCGCGTCAATGCGGAAAGTTTCGCCCATTACCGCCTGGGCTTGGTTGAGCTGTTGCTGGACGCGGTGCAGCATGGCGCGTCGGTGGGCTTTATGGCTGATTTCGATGAGGCCCAGGCTCGCGACTACCTTAAAGGCGTACAAGCCAGCGTTGAAGACGCCAGCCTGTTGCTGTGGGTGGTGGTGCGCGAAGAACAAGTGATCGCCAGCGTGCAATTGGCGCTGTGCCAAAAGGCCAATGGCCTGAACCGCGCCGAGGTGCAAAAGTTGCTGGTGCACAGCAGTGCCCGCCGCCACGGCCTGGGCCAGCAATTGATGAACACCCTGGAACTTGCGGCACGCCAGCACAAGCGCGGCCTGCTGTACCTGGACACCGAGGCCGGCTCCGGCGCCGAAGCCTTCTACCAGTCGCTGCACTACATCAAAATCGGTGAACTGCCCGACTACTGCCAAAGCCCGGACGGGCGCTACAGCCCGACCGCCATCTACTACAAGACCCTGGGGCAACCTGCATGATTCCTGGTGAATATCAGATCCAGCCTGGCGAGATCGAACTGAACGTCGATCGTCGCACCGTCACCCTGAGCGTGGCCAACAGTGGCGACCGGCCGATCCAGGTGGGTTCGCATTATCATTTTTTCGAAACCAATGACGCGCTGGAGTTTGACCGTGCCGCCAGTCGTGGCATGCGCCTGAATATTCCGGCGGGCACGGCGGTGCGGTTCGAGCCGGGGCAGCGTCGGGAGGTGGAGTTGGTGGATTTGAGTGGTGGCAGGCGGGTGTTCGGGTTTGCCGGGCGGATCATGGGTGACCTCTAGGGCCTCATCGGGGGCAAGCCCCCTCCCACATTTGGAAGTATTCGCAAATCAAAGGTGGGAGGGGGCTTGCCCCCGATAGCAATTTCACATTCAACACACATCTTCAGGGCACACACATGAAAATCACCCGCCAAGCCTACGCCGACATGTACGGCCCCACCGTCGGTGACAAAGTCCGCCTGGCCGACACCGAGCTGTTCGTCGAAGTGGAACAGGACTTCACCGTGTACGGCGAAGAAGTCAAATTCGGCGGCGGCAAAGTGATCCGTGACGGCCAGGGCCAGAGCCAGTTGCTCGCCCATGAAGTGGTCGACACCCTGATCACCAACGCGTTGATCATCGACCACTGGGGCATCGTCAAGGCTGACGTTGGCTTGAAGAACGGCCGCATCCACGCGATCGGCAAGGCCGGCAACCCGGATATCCAGCCCGGCGTGACCATGGCCATCGGCGCCAGCACCGAAGTGATCGCGGGCGAAGGCATGATTCTTACCGCCGGCGGCATCGACTCCCATGTGCATTTCATCTGCCCGCAGCAGATCGAGGAAGCGCTGACCAGCGGCGTCACCACCATGATCGGCGGCGGTACGGGGCCGGCTACCGGCACCAATGCCACCACCTGCACCTCCGGCCCGTGGCACCTGGCGCGGATGCTGCAGGCCAGTGATTCGTTCCCGATGAACATCGGCTTTACCGGCAAGGGCAACGCCAGCTTGCCCGAGCCGTTGATCGAACAGGTCAAGGCCGGCGCCATTGGCTTGAAGCTGCACGAAGACTGGGGCACCACACCCGCGAGCATCGACAACTGCCTGAACGTCGCCGACCAATACGATGTGCAGGTGGCGATCCACAGCGACACCCTCAACGAATCCGGCTTTGTCGAAACAACGCTGGCCGCACTCAAGGGCCGCACCATTCACACTTACCACACCGAAGGTGCCGGTGGCGGCCACGCGCCGGACATCATCAAGGCCTGCGGTTTCCCCAACGTGCTGCCCAGTTCCACCAACCCGACGCGGCCGTTCACGCGCAACACCATCGACGAACACCTGGATATGTTGATGGTGTGCCATCACCTCGATCCGAGCATCGCCGAAGACGTGGCCTTCGCCGAAAGCCGCATCCGCCGCGAGACCATCGCCGCCGAAGACATCCTGCATGACCTGGGCGCGTTCTCGATGATCAGCTCCGACAGCCAGGCCATGGGCCGCGTCGGCGAAGTAATCACGCGCACCTGGCAGACCGCCGACAAAATGAAAAAACAGCGCGGCCCGTTGCCCGGTGACGGCCCTGGCAACGACAACTTCCGCGCCAAGCGCTACATCGCCAAATACACCATCAACCCGGCGATTACCCATGGCGTGAGCCATATCGTCGGCTCCGTCGAAGTCGGCAAGTGGGCCGATCTGGTGTTGTGGCGCCCGGCGTTTTTCGGCATCAAGCCGACGCTGATCCTCAAGGGTGGCGCGATTGCATCGAGCTTGATGGGCGATGCCAATGCGTCGATCCCGACACCGCAACCGGTGCACTACCGTCCGATGTTTGCCAGCTTCGGCAGCTCACTGCACGCCACCAGCCTGACGTTTATCAGCCAGGCGGCGCAGGACGCCGGATTACCCGAGGCCCTGGGCTTGAAGAAGCAGATTGCGGTGGTCAAGGGATGCCGCGACGTGCAGAAAACCGACCTGATTCACAACGATTACCTGCCGGATATCGAGGTGGACCCGCAGACGTATCAGGTCAAGGCCGATGGGGTATTGC
This sequence comes from Pseudomonas orientalis, assembly GCF_001439815.1. GTDB lineage: Bacteria > Pseudomonadota > Gammaproteobacteria > Pseudomonadales > Pseudomonadaceae > Aquipseudomonas > Aquipseudomonas orientalis. Next base: position 52,957 of record NZ_JYLM01000006.1, read on the forward strand.
TGTGGTGTGAACCGGCTGACGTACTGCCGATGGCGCAGCGATATTTTCTGTTCTGAAAACCGCTGGCCTGTGTGGGAGCTGGTTTGCCCGCTCCCACACAGGTCGGCTTAGAAGTTTTCGCGCGGATTGAAGTTGGCTTTTTTCGCCAGTTGCTGCCACAGCGCAATGGTCTCGTCGTCAGCCTGCTTTGGCATCACCGCTTTAAGCTGAACGAACAGGTAACCGCGCTCACCGGCCTTGTTCAGCAAGCCATGGCCCTTGGCGCGCATGCGCTGGCCGTTCTGGCTGCCGGCGGGCACCTTGAGGTTGATTTTGCCGGTCAGGGTCGGCACCGCGACCTCCGTACCCAGTGCCAATTCCCACGGCGCCAGCGGCAGGTTGATGATCAGGTTCTCGCCATCCACCTCAAACCTTGGGTGCGGCGCGAACTTGATGATCAGGTACAGGTCACCGTTGGCGCCGCCGCCGATGCCGGGCGCGCCCTGAGCCTTGAGACGGATGCGCTCGCCGTCGGCCACACCGGCCGGGATCTTCACGTTCAGGCTCTTGACGCTATTGCTGACGTGTCGGCCGGAGGCGTCGTATTGCGGCACCTGGAAGCTGATCTGCTTGGACTCGGTGGACAGGGTTTCCTCAAGGGAGACCGACAATTGCATCTCCACATCCTGGCCTTTGCGCCCGGTTGGACGGCGCTGGCCGCCGCCGAACGCATCACCGCGCCCGCCAAAGATCGAGCTGAAAAAGTCCGAGAAGTCTTCTGTGCCCGCACCACCGCCAAAGCCGCCACGGCTCTGCCAACCCGGCGGTCCCTGGAACGGCTGGCCGTGCTGGCCGTATTTGCGCAACTCGTCGTACTCGGCGCGCTTGTCGGCGCTTTTCAGCGCTTCATAGGCTTCGGACGCGTCCTTGAACTTGGCTTCGGCATCCTTTTCCTTGCTGACGTCCGGGTGATATTTGCGGGCGAGCTTACGATAGGCGGCCTTGATTTCCTTGTCATCGGCGCTCGGCTCGACCCCCAGAATCTTGTAGTAATCTTTGAAATCCATCGGCGGTTCACCATCCTTAAATCGAGATCGCACAGCCCGGACACAAGGTGCGCTGGTTTGCACATGTTGAGTCTTGCGGCCTGGGGTGCGTCGCAGTGTTATCGGCACATGCCGTATGCACCAGATGTGGGGGCGAATGCCGCGCTTTCAAGCAGCATTTAACAGATGGTCGGCCTACGCATACGGCGTCGACTGGCATACACTGCGCGGCCGTTTTGCAACCGGAACCCGATCGACATGAAAAACCCATCCCCAGCCCGTGCCTGCGGCATCGACTTCGGCACATCCAACTCCACCGTCGGCTGGATCCGCCCCGGCGAGGAGACGCTGATCGCGCTGGAGGACGACAAGATCACCCTGCCGTCGGTGGTGTTCTTCAACTTCGAGGAGCGCCGCCCGGTGTACGGTCGCCTGGCGCTGCACGAATACCTGGAAAACTACGAAGGCCGCTTGATGCGCTCGCTCAAGAGCCTGCTGGGTTCCAAGCTGATCAAGCACGACACCAGCGTGCTCGGCACCGCGATGCCGTTCACCGACCTGCTGGCGCTGTTTATCGGCCAGCTCAAGAGCCGCGCCGAAGCCAATGCCGGCCGTGAGTTCGAAGAAGTGGTGCTGGGCCGCCCGGTGTTCTTCGTCGATGACGACCCGATGGCCGACCAGGAGGCGGAAAACACCCTGGTGGATGTGGCGCGCAAGATCGGCTTCAAGGACATCTCGTTCCAGTATGAACCGATTGCGGCGGCGTTCGACTACGAGTCGACCATCGAAAAAGAAGAGCTGGTGCTGATCGTCGACATCGGCGGCGGTACTTCCGACTTCTCGCTGGTGCGCCTGTCACCGGACCGCCGCCACAACGACAACCGCCAGAGCGACATCCTTGCCACCGGCGGCGTGCACATCGGCGGCACCGACTTCGACAAACAGCTTTCGCTGGCCGGCATGATGCCGCTGTTCGGCTACGGCAGCCGCATGAAGAGCGGCGCCTACATGCCCACCAGCCACCATATGAACCTGGCCACCTGGCACACCATCAACTCGGTGTACTCGCAAAAGTCCCAACTGGCCCTGGGCAGCATGCGCTACGACATCGAAGACACCGGCGGCATCGACCGCCTGTTCAAGTTGATCGAACAGCGCGCCGGGCACTGGCTGGCCATGGAAGTGGAAGAAACCAAGATCCAGCTGACCCAGGCAGACAGCCGCCATGTGCCGCTGGACCGTATCGAAGCGGGCCTGAGCGTGGACCTGAGCCGGGCGCTGTTCGAGTCATCCATCGACAACCTGCTCGAACGCGTGCGCGGCAGTGTCACGCAGTTGCTCAACGACGCCTCGGTGAGCGTGGCCCAAGTGGACACGGTGTTCTTCACCGGCGGCTCCAGCGGCATTCCGGCGCTGCGCCACAGCATCGCGGCGATGCTGCCGAATGCGCGGCATGTGGAAGGCAATATCTTTGGCAGCATTGGCAGCGGGTTGGCGATTGAGGCGAGCAAGCGCTACGGCAGCTGATTTCTGGCTTGACACCGCGCCGCGCCCATCGGGGGCAAGCCCCCTCCCACCTTTGAAAGTATTCACATATCAAACTGTGGGAGGGGGCTTGCCCCCGATAGCGTCAGCCCAGGCAACACAAGGCTTAAACCATCCCGCCGAGCTTCAACTCACTCTTGAGATACGCATAATAAATCGGCCCCGCCACCACCCCCGGCAAGCCGAATGCGGCTTCGAACACCAGCATCGCCAACAGCAATTCCCACGACTTGGCACTGATCTGCCCCCCCACGATGCGCGCGTTGAGAAAGTACTCGACCTTGTGGATCACGATCAGATACCCCAGCGCCGCCACCGCCACCCAGATCGACAACGATAGCGCGACAATCGTGATCAGGGTGTTGGACATCAGGTTGCCAATCACCGGCAGCAGGCCAAGCAGGAAGGTCAGCACGATCAGGGTCTTGGTCAGCGGCAGATGAATACCGCACAGTGGCAGCACCACGGCGAGGAAGATCGCAGTGAACGCGGTGTTGAGCGCGGCGATCTTTATCTGGGCGAAGACGATATTGCGAAACGCCTGCACCAGCAGGTGCAGACGGTCGAACAGCGCGGCGGCCAGGGGTTTGCGCTTGGTCAGGTCGGGCACGCGCTGCAGGGCGATGATCGCGCCGAGCACCATGCCGATCAGCAAGGTGACGAACATGTGCGCGGCATCCTTGCCGACCAGTTGCAGTTCGCTCAGGTGCTTGCTCAGCCATTGGCCGATGGCCACGCGAAACTCGGCGGCGCTGGCGGGCAGGTAGGCGTCGAGGAACGGCGGCAGCTGGCCGCGTGCGCGGTCGACCACGCCCATGAATTTGTCGAGCGAAGCGCCGGGGTTTTCCGCTTCGTGGAGCAGAAAGCTGATGGCACCGGCGAAGATCAGCGCGAGCACACTGACGATCAGAGTGCCGAGCAGGGCCACCGCCAGCCAGCGCGCACGCCGCCCTTCGATCAGCCGTTGCAGTTGGGGAGTGAGCATGTTGACCAGTTCATAGACCAACAGGCCGGCCAGCAGGCTGGGCAGCAATTTGAGCGGCAGCACCAGCAGCAACCCGCCGAAAATGATGATGTAGCTGGCCAGCAACAACACATGACGCTGAGAAAACGTTGGCATACAGCCTCAAAACGAACGGCGTTAAAGGATGTTGTAGGAGCGAGCTTGCTCGCGAAAAACGAAAGGGCACCGCGTTTAGTCAGGGTGCCCGTGTGATCGTTCACGTTTTTCGCGAGCAAGCTCGCGCCTACAAAGGGACTGTGTGCGAGTGTCGCAGCCTTCTATGGCCTGGGGCTATCACTTCTTCAGGCAGGTGCTCATGAATGTTTTACGCGCATCACCGGCCAGGGCCTGGGTTTTCGCCGACGCATTGCAGTCCTTCATTTTCTGCTGCTGCGGCGTCAGGGTCTTGGCATCGTTGGCGGCAGGCGCCGACAGGCAGGTCTTCATGTAGGCCTTGCGCTCATCGCCCTTGAGGGTCTTGGTGGTGGCCTCGGCGTTACAGGTGGTCATCTTGTTTTGCTGGGCGGTGGCGGCAAAACCCTGGGAACACAGCAGCAGGCCCATCATCAACAGCGGAATACGCAGCATCTTCATGGAGTTTTCTCCCTGTTACCGTACCGAAGGGCACGGCCTACAACGCAGTGTAGTCAAAACCTGTTACAACTTCACCGGCCACGAATAGTCGCCCGACGGTACTGCTCCGGCGTGCAGCCGGCATGGCGCTGGAACATCGCGATAAAGGCCGAGGCGCTGCTGTAGCCCAGGTCAAATGCCACATGCTGCACGCTGCGCTTGCTGTCGAGGGCTTCGATGGCCGCCAGGTAGCGCAGGCGCTGGCGCCACTCGCCAAAGCTCATGCCCAACTCACGCACAAACTGACGCGCCAGGGTGCGTTCGCTGACATGCACCTGCTCGGCCCACTGCGCCAGCGCACGGTTGTCGCCCGGTTGCGCCTGCATGCCTTCCAGTACGCCCAGCAGGCCGGGATGACGGGCGTAAGGCAGGAAGCAATCGTGGATCGGCGCCTGTTTGAGTTGGTCGACCAGCACCTGGGCGAGGCGGATATCGGCGTCGGTCTGCGGCCGATTGACGTCGCGCAGGGCGAAATCCTTGAGAATCGCCTTGAGGATGTCACTGATCGCCAGGGTGCAAGGCTGCCGGGGCAGTTGCTCGCACAGCCCCGGCGCCAGGCCCACCGAGTGGTAGACGATCGCCTCGGCATTGTAGGAACTGTGCTCGGTATGCGGCGGCACCCACACCGCGTACTGCGGCGGCGACATGAAACGGCTGCCGGCCACTTCCATGCGCATCACCCCGCTGGCCGAGTAGTCCAGCGAACCCCAGGCGTGCTGGTGCGGGGTGCATTCGGTGTCTGGGGCAAAGTCGCAATAGCGGAAGTACACCGGGCTCGGCAAGCTGACGAAATCGGGCAGGCGTACGGTGTGTCTGGACATATTGTCTGGATTCAAAGGCCGGTTGTCTGGATCGCAGTATAGGCTTCGATCCAGACAAGGGATAATCCGACCTCTTCAACACACTGGGTCTGCTTTCGATGCAATACGCGTATCCCCTGCTGGCCATTCTTATCTGGGCCGGCAACACCGTGATCAACAAACTGGCGGTGGGTTCGATTTTCCCAGCTGAAATCGGTTTTTATCGCTGGCTGTTCGCCGCGCTGCTGTTTACCCCGTTCATGCTCAAGCCGGTGATCGCCAACTGGGCGCTGATCCGCCCGAACCTGGGCAAAATTTTCATTCTCGGCGTGCTGGGCATGGCCGTGTATCAAAGCCTGGCCTATTACGCGGCCACGCTGACCACTGCCACCAACATGGGCATCATCCTCTCGCTGATGCCGCTGATGGCTTTGACTGCCGCCATCATCAGCCTCGGCCAACGCTTGACGTACGGCGCGCTGACCGGCGCGGTGCTGTCGTTCGCCGGCGTGGTGGTGGTGGTGTCATCCGGCAGCCTGGCAGCCCTACTGCAACACGGGGTCAACCTCGGTGACGGGATGATGCTGGTAGCCACCCTGGCCTACGCGATCTACAGCACCCTGCTGAAAAAATGGCAACTGCGCCTGCCGCCGTTGGTGCTGCTGTATCTGCAGGTGCTGGTGGCGGTGGTGGTGCTGTTGCCGCTGTTCCTGTTCTCGGCCAAGGCTGGCCTGGGCTGGGCGAATATCCCGCTGGTACTGTACGCATGCCTGCTGGCTTCGATGCTGGCGCCGCTGGCGTGGATGCACTCGGTAAAAACCCTGGGGCCGAGCCGTACCACGTTGTTTTTCAACTTGCTGCCGCTGATTACCGCGCTGATTGCAGCAGTGGTATTGAAGGAAGAATTGGCGCCGTATCATTTGGTGGGCGGGTTGCTGACTCTGGGCGGGGTGATCCTGTCGGAGCGTTGGATCACGCCGGTCAGACGTGCTTGAGACACATCTTGTTAAATCCGATAAAACTTTTCGCCCCTCCCGCAACTCACAACCCTGAGCGACCACACCGGCAGAGCGTGGCGCAAAACCGGATTAGCCCCAGGAGAATGAGATGACTGAAGCACACTTGACTGACGTTGCGACCCTGCGCATGCGCGCCCGCCAGAACGTCGAAAACGGTGCCGTGACCGAAGGCTATAACGCCGACCGCGAAGAAATTATCCGCCTGCTCAACGAAGCCCTGGCCACCGAACTGGTCTGCGTGTTGCGCTACAAGCGTCACTACTTCATGGCCAGCGGCCTGAAAGCCAGCGTCGCGGCCGACGAGTTCCTGGAGCACGCCACCCAGGAAGCCGAACACGCCGACAAACTGGCCGAACGCATCGTACAGTTGGGCGGCGAGCCGGAATTCAACCCCGACCTGTTGTCGAAGAACTCCCACGCACAATACGTGGCGGGCAACTCGCTGAAAGAAATGGTCTACGAAGACCTGGTGGCCGAGCGGATCGCGGTGGACAGCTATCGTGAAATCATTCAGTACATCGGCGATAAGGACCCGACGACCCGTCGCATCTTCGAAGACATCCTGGCTCAGGAAGAAGAACACGCCGATGACATGGCGGATATTCTCGAAGGCCTGTAATCAGCCGCACAGCAATACCCATGTGGGAGGGGGCTTGCCCCCGATAGCAGTGGTTCAGTCACAGATGTTTTGGCTGATACACCGCTATCGGGGGCAAGCCCCCTCCCACATTTGGTTTCATCTGTAGTCAGTTACTTCACAGTTTTTGGCGCCTTGCCTTCTTTCATTTGTTGCAGCAACGGTGCGCACTCATTCGGCTCACCGCCGCTTGGGGCGACCAGTGCGAGCAGCCCCGCAGCAGGGCCGGCAATCACACCCAGTGCGACCATGCCCGCGCCGCGCAATGCCAGGGGGATGGCTTTGACGCCGGCATTGGGCTTGATGAACGGCCCGTTCACATACAACGGTGAGCGCAGGGAGAACAGGCGGAACCCCTTGGACTCCGGCGTGATGGTCAGGTCCAACTGCTCGGTCGCCATGTTCGCCGTACCATCGACGTAGATGATCGCGTTCTCGGTATCGAACACAAACAACCGGGTGGTCGCCAGGCCGGTCTTGATGCCGAAGTCCGCCGCGGCGCAGTTGATCTTCACTTCCTTGTCGCCAAACAGGCGCCCCACCACGTAATTACCCACGTTGAGGCCGGCGATTTCCATCAGGCCACGGCTGATCGCGCCGTCGTTGATCAGCATCTTCAGGTCACCCGTGGAGGTGCCCAGCAGTGCTGCCACGGAGTTGCCGCGCCCGGAAATATCGGCGTCGCCGTTGAGTTCGCCAAAACTGGTTTTCATCGGCTCAAAGCTTGGGAACAACTGTTTGAGCTTGAAATTACGCGCTGTAAGTTTCGCGCGACCTTCCATTGGCGTGGTGCGGCCGTTCAAGCGGATCTGCGCATCGAGCTTGCCGCCGGCCACGCCGAAGCGCAGGGGCTCGAGGCTCAGCTCACCGTCGTTGAGCACCAGGTGCGTATAGAGGTCGGTGAACGGCAGCTCGGCGCTGTGCACGATGCGTTTGCCGGTGAATTCCACGTCGGCATCCATCTCGCGCCAGCGCTCGGTGCGAAACTCTTCGACCGGCAGCACCTTGGTCGCCGGTTGCTTGCTTTCACCGCCACGGGCTTTCTGCTTGGCGTTGGAATCGGCGCCGATCAGTGGGGCCAGGTCATCCATCAGCAATTGGTTGGACACCAGCGCGCCGCTGAGCTTGGGCCGTGGCTGGCTGGCGACGTAACCCAGGTCGCCGTGGATATCGCTGTTGCCGATCTTGCCGTTGAAGTTTTCATAGCGGAAGGACGCGCCGCTGGCTTCATGCAGTTTGGCGATCAGATGACCATCGGTTGAATACGCCGGCGAGTCGGGCAACGTCACGCCGGTCAGCGGGTAGAGGTTGCCCAGGCTGGCACCGGCGAGTTTGAGGCGCAGGTCCAGGGCGCCGAGGTTGAGCGGGTCGGTCAGGGTGCCGGCCAGGGCGATGCTGGTGTCGGCGATCTTGACCTGGGCCTGCAGCGGGAACGGTTTGGCCGCGTCCTGCAGGGCGAGCAGGCCGCCGATCTTGCCGGTGCCGGCGAGCGCCTGGCCGTGATACTGGCCTTTGACCTTGAGGCCGAACGCATAGTCCTGCGGTGCCGAGCCTTTTTCCAGGGCCTTTTTGGCATCCGCGTCACCGACGATTTCACCGAAGGGAATCGGTTGGCCCAGCGGGTCGATGATCACATCGAGCCGGGTCTTGAGGGTCTGGTCGTCGAGGGTGACGTGGCCCTTGTCGAAGCCGATGGCGCCGATATCCACCACCCAGCGCGAAGGCTCGGCGTCGGGGTCCTTGGGGTCGAATTTGAAAGTCCAGTTGGCGCGGCCGTCAGCCAGGCGCTGCAGGTCGGCGCTCGGCTCGGTGAGGTCGATACGCGGGATCACCACGCGCTGTGCCAGCAATGCCAAGGGCGAAATACGCAACTCGACCTTCTTGAGCGTGACCATCTGCGGTTGCTTGGACCAGTCGGGGTTACCCAGGCTCAGGTCTTCGGCAATCACATGGGGCCAGGGCACCCAGGCCCGCCAGCCGCCTTCGTCAGGCTCACGCTGCCACACCACCGCCAGGTTGCCATTGATGGCGAATGGGCGGTGCAACTCTTCGGAGACCTTGGCATTGAGGGGTGGCTTGATGCGGTTCCAGTCGAAAAACACCAGGACCAATACCGCGATGGCAATTAACAGAACGAAGCTGGCGCAGCTCCAGGCGACGATCTTTCGAGTGCGCGTCATTGCACAAAACTCCTGAATACGACTGGCTGGGCAACAGCCTTTGACACAGCTTATAGGACTACGACTGGCAAAGTGCCCGGGGGTTTAACGCAACGGCGGAATTAGCCGAAAAAAGCGATTTTCCTGATCGAACAGACAGATCCGATCATCAACGGCGCACCATTGTTACCCAGGTTCGTGTCGAAAATACCCACCTCGGTGCAAAACCGCGTGCTTGAGAGGCGCGATCTAGAGCCTCCCGTGGGAACAATCAATTCTGTTGATTATTACCATTGTGTTTATGAACTTTTATATCGACTTATCAAGAGTAGCATTAGCCCTGTACCCACTTTATCGCCCTCTCAAGGAGCAACCCTCATGAAACGCCAACTACTCGCTACCGTCCTGTTATCCGTCCTGGCTTCCAGTGCCTTCGCCCTGCCAGCCGCCGAACAGGCCACCCCACAGAACAAAGCCCAAGCCGTGCAATCCAGCCAGACCGTGGCTCGCAGCGGTTCGCAAGAAGACGAAAACCGTGACTACGCCAAAGGCGCTGTCGCTGAAAACGGTTCGGAGCAGGCCAACAAACGCGCCTACACCGAAGGACTGACTGAAGGTGGCAACGACCGCCTGCAGGAAAAAGGTCTGGTAGAAGGCGGTGCCGAACAAGCCAATGACCGTGCCTACACCCAAGGTATCGCTGAAGGTGGTGCTGATCGTCTGGAAGAACTGCATCAAGCACAGAGCTAAGCCCGTGGTGGCCCAGAAAAAAGCCCGATCTGTCGATCGGGCTTTCGCTTTTATATAGACCCCGTCACGCAATGCCCCCGCCAAGTTCGACGCCGGCAAAGCGGTTTTGCTAGAGTGCGTCGCTGTACTCGCCGACAAAGCCCATCCGCTCATGCTGCCCCGCGCCGAACAGAAGCAACAGACCCGCCTCGCCTTGATGGACGCTGCCCGCCATCTGATGGAGTGTGGCCGTGGGTTTGGCAGCCTGAGCCTGCGCGAAGTGGCCAAGACAGCGGGTATCGTGCCCACCGGCTTCTATCGCCATTTTGCCGACATGGACCAGCTTGGGCTGGTGTTGGTCAGTGAAGTCGGCCAGACGTTCCGCGCCACGATTCGCCTGGTGCGCCACAACGAATTCGTCATGGGCGGGATCATCGATGCGTCCGTGCGGATTTTTCTCGACGTGGTCTCGGCCAACCGTTCCCAATTCCTGTTCCTGGCCCGCGAACAATACGGTGGCTGCCTGGCCGTGCGCCAAGCCATCGGCGCCCTGCGCGAAGACATCACCCGCGACCTGGCGGCCGACCTCACGCTGATGCCCAAGCTGCAGCACCTGGATGCCGATGGTTTGCACGTGATGGCCGACCTGATCGTCAAAAGTGTGTTCGCCACCCTGCCCGATATCATCGACCCGCCCGCCGAGGCCTTGCCTGCCCACCTCACGCCCCAGGCGAAAATCACCCAGCAATTGCGCTTTATCTTTATCGGCCTCAAGCATTGGCAGGGCCTGGGCAGCACCGAGTAATACGATCAGCCAGCCTTGTGAAAGCGCTTGGCGGTGGTGTAGTTCCTGTTCCAGTAGCTATTGCTCAGCGAATCGATACGCACGTTCTTGCCGGTACGCGGGGAATGGATGAACTTGCCGTCGCCGATATACAGCCCGACGTGACTCACCCGCCCCTGCCCGTTGCCTTTGAAAAAGACCGCGTCGCCCGGCTTCAACGCCGCGCGCTTGATGGTCGCGGCCGTTGAACGGTGCATCGCAGCCGTGGTGCGCGGCAGCTGAATATTGGCTTGGGTCTTGAACAGATAGACCAGGAAGCTGCTGCAATCGAATCCTTGTTCGGTAGACGCACCGCCCCACTTGTAGGGTGTGCCGAGCAGTTGATGGGCGCGGTCGATCACATCGTCGACCGGAGACGATGCCTGCGTGGAAACAAAGGTCGCCGGCTGTTGAAGAGTGGCCGAGGCTGACGAGATGAGGCAAGACAGGCTGACGATAACGGAACAGACAAGTAACTTGAACATGATGAACATCGCGGCGGAATAAACACGGCGCGAATCTTAAAGAACCCCCACGTAAACTCACGAAGGCCGATTCTCGGGGTCTTGTAGGATAATTCCTTAAAATTCAATGAAGAATTGGATGAAAGAAATTTCATGCAATACGTAGGCGTACTCCACGCAAAATGCCCCTTCCCGGTGCTTGAACCCGCTCAAGCGCACCAAATTGCAACATGCTCGCCCTCGGCGAGTGCCCTGCCCTGTGGCGCTCGCGCCCTGCTGACAGGAAATTCCTACGCGCCGGGCGGGTTGGCAAGCCCCTTGCTCTAGCACCTTTATAGCCCCCTTTATCGTTCATAGCTGGAAACCCTCCGATGCTGGTGATCCACCGCCGAATCGCCCCGCAAGCCCTCTGGGCCGCCGAGCTGCTGCTGAACTTCGAAGCCCGCAGCAAAAGCCGTCTGCGCTGTTTCAGTGCCGACGGTGAAGACGTCGGCCTGTTTTTGGAGCGTGGGCAACCGCCGCTGCATGATGGCGAATTCCTGCAAGCCGAGGACGGACGCGTCGTACGCGTGTGCGCACGCCCTGAACAACTGCTGCACGTCACCTGCCGCAACGCCTTCGAACTGACCCGCGCGGCCTATCACCTGGGCAATCGCCATGTGGCCCTGCAGGTCGGCGATGGCTGGCTGCGCCTGCTTGATGACTATGTGCTCAAGGCGATGCTGGAACAGCTGGGCGCCGATGCGCAAAGTATCGAGGCGCCGTTCCAGCCCGAACACGGGGCCTATGGCGGCGGTCATCATCACTCGCGCCATGGCGACGAAGACTTCAATTACGCGCCCAAACTGCATCAATTCGGCGTGCGTCCATGAACCCGGCCTGGGCGCTGTTGCGCCTGGCCAGTCCGCAGTTGCCGATTGGCGGCTACAGCTACTCCCAGGGCCTGGAAATGGCCGTGGAGAACGGCCGCGTCAGCGATGCCGCCAGCGCGCGGCGCTGGATCAGCGACCAACTGCTGCTCAACATCGCGCGTTTCGAAGCGCCCCTGCTGCTCGCCCATTGCCGCGCCGCCGCCGAACAGGCCTGGCCACGCCTGGCGCAGTTGTGTGAAGAACACCGCGCCAGCCGCGAAACCCGCGAGCTGTATCAGGAGAGCCGGCAGATGGGCTACTCCCTGCAACAATTGCTCAGTGGCTTGCCGGAGTTGGACACTTGCGCTCGCAACTTCCTCGACCAACAGCCCGAACCCCATCTGGCCCTTGGCTGGGCGCTGGCCGCGCGCGCCTGGGCCATCCGTCCCGACGACGCACTCGCGGCCTGGCTCTGGAGCTGGCTGGAGAACCAATTGGCCGTGCTGATGAAAACCCTGCCCCTGGGCCAGCAAGCCGCGCAGCGCCTGACCAGCGAATTGCTGCCGCTGTTACAGCAGGCCCAGCAGGAGGCTGGCCGCGTCGAACCCGATCACCTTGGCAGCGCCGCCTTTGGCCTGTCTTTGGCGTGCATGGCCCATGAGCGCCAGTACAGCCGCCTGTTCCGTTCCTGAGGCTTTTTTGGAGAACTCACCATGAACACACAACCCCTGCGCGTCGGCATCGGCGGCCCGGTAGGCTCCGGCAAGACCGCCCTGACCCTGGCCCTGTGCCTGGCGCTGCGCGAGCGCTACAACCTGGCGGTGGTCACCAACGATATCTACACCCGCGAAGACGCCGATTTCCTGGTGCGCAACCAGGCCCTGGCGCCGGAGCGCATCATCGGCGTGGAAACCGGCGGCTGCCCGCACACGGCGATCCGCGAAGATGCCTCGATCAACCTGGAGGCCGTCGACCAGCTCAACCGTCGTTTTCCCGGCCTGGACCTGATCCTGGTGGAGTCCGGTGGCGACAACCTGTCGGCCACCTTCAGCCCGGAACTGTCCGACCTGACCATCTACGTGATCGATGTGTCCGCCGGCGACAAGCTGCCGCGCAAGGGCGGGCCCGGTATTTGCAAATCCGACCTGCTGGTGATCAACAAGATCGACCTCGCGCCGCTGGTGGGTGCCTCGCTGGAATTGATGAACAGCGATACCCAACGCATGCGCAATGGCAAACCCTTTGTGTTCAGCAACCAGAAAACCGGCGTCGGCCTGGATGAAATCGTCGCCTTTATAGAACGTCAAGGCCTGCTGACTGCTGCCTGATCCCCCTACGGAGCCTGTTTATGAATTTCAAGAACCTGTTCGCCGCTGCCGCGCTGCTGCTGGCGCCCGCCCTCGCCTTCGCTCACCCGGGCCACGGCGACAATGGCCTGGTCGCCGGTATCAGCCACCCACTGGGCGGCCTTGACCACCTGCTGGCCATGGTTGCGGTCGGCCTGTGGGCGGCGCAGCAAAAAGGCAACGCACGCTGGGCGCTGCCCTGTGCCTTCGTCGGCACTATGTTGATCGGCGGCCTGCTCGGTTTTGAAGGCCTGCAATTGCCGGCGCTGGAAAGCGGGATTGCCGCATCGGTACTGGCGCTGGGCCTGGCGGTGGCGCTGGCGGTGCGGCCGCCGTTGTTCGTGGCGGTGGGGGCAACGGCGTTGTTTGCGTTGTTTCATGGCGTGGCCCATGGCCTGGAGCTGCCGGACATGTCCAGCCCCTGGGCGTATGCGGCGGGGTTTGTCGGCGCGACGGCTGCGTTGCACGCGGCGGGTTATGCGCTGGTGCGTTTCCTGCCTGCGGCGGCAGCGCCGTTGGTGCGGGTGGCGGGGGCGGCTTCGGCGGCGACTGGGGTGTGGTTGTTGGCGGGCTGATCTTCAGCGCTGCTGAAGGCCTCATCGGGGGCAAGCCCCCTCCCACCTTTGATTTGTGAATACAGTCAAAATGTGGGAGGGGGCTTGCCCCCGATAGCGGCGCCACAGACACCACAGTTCCCAAGCCTGCTACCATGCGCGCCACACCCCTGCCGTGACGACGCCAGCCAATGCCCATCGCTTCTTTGCCCGCTTTGAATTCCGTGCTCACGCACTTCCATGACCTGATCGTGCCGCTCTGGCAGGGCCCGGGCTGGAATGCCGAGTTGGCGCTGCCCTTCGAGGCACTGGATGCCGATCACCAGCCCCTGCCCCCACAACGCTATCGCGCCATGGCCTGCGCCCGGCAGTTGTACCTGTTCGCCAGCCTGATCGGCGAGCCCGGCACGGCCTTCGCGCAAGAGCACGCGGCGCAGTTGTTCCGCTCCCTGCAACGGCACTTCCACGACGCCGAACACGGCGGCTGGTTCTACAGCATCGACCCGGCCGGGCAACCGCTGGACAAGCGTAAAGACCTCTATACCCACGCGTTCATCATCTTTGCCTGCGCCCATTACTGGGCCAAGGTGCGTGAACCCTTGGTGGAGTCGGTGCTCAATGCCGCGCTCGAAGTGGTCGCCCAACGTTTCGCCACCGGTGACGGCCTGTACGAAGCGGTGCTGGACCGCAACTGGGCCTCGCTCAAGTCCGGCCCGTTGCAAAACCCGTTGATGCACCTGGCCGAAGGCTTCCTCGCCACCCTCGCGGTGCGTGAGGACGCCGAGGTGCAAGCGGCCCTGCTGGCACTGGCGACGGCCATGCAGCAACGCTTCATCGACCGCGAGCATGGGGTGATGCTGGAGAAACCGCTGGGTGCTGTGGATAATTGGTTTGAGCCAGGGCATCAGTTCGAGTGGTTCTTTTTGCTGGAATCCTCAGAGGTATTGCGCGGCACACCGCTGCATGGGTCGCTGACGCGGGCATTTGCCTATGCCGAACAAACGGGTGTGGATAAGTTGAGCGGTGCGGTCAGTGGCATGCTGTCTGTGGATGGCACGGTGCGCGACGGCACCCAGCGTATCTGGGCCCAGGCGGAATACCTGCGGGCATTGACCTTGCGGCCTGGTAGCGAGGCAGTGCTGCAGCGTCAATTGCTGGCGCTGCAAGAGCATTTCCTGCATGCAAAAGGGTGGCATGAATGCCTGGATGCCAAGGGTCAGGTGAGCCGGCGGGATATGCCTTCCACCACGCCTTATCATTTGGCGACTTGCTATCAGGGTTTGATCCAGTATTTAGGCTGACCTTCAGGGCCTCATCGGGGGCAAGTCGAATCGTCGCACCGCCCCTCCCACATTTGACTGTATTCACAAATCAAAGGTGGGAGGGGGCTTGCCCCCGATGGCCTCACCTCGGTCTAACTGACCTCACGCAATCCACTTGCGATCCCCAGTAAAACTGATGGTCAACCAACGCGCCGCATCCGGCGTGCCCAGCCCTGTGGATATCTCTTCACGCAACCTGTCGAGGGTAGCGACCTTACCCACCGGGTAATCCGCCGGCAATACCACATGTATCTCGATAAACCGTGCGCGCCCGTGCTTCTGCACGTAGGACACGTAATCGTCGAAGCCATGCCTGGCCTGGGCCGCGTCCATCACTTCGCGCACGGTGTCGTCCAAATGATCCGGGGCAATCCCCAGCACCTCACGCAAGGCCGGGCGCAGGATCTTGAAGGCCGGAGCCAGCATGCTCAGGGCCAGCAGAATCAGGATCAGCGGGTCGACGTACACCGCCCATTCGCCATACCCCTGGGACTTGAGCAACAGTGCCGCCAGGAAGCTGATCAGCAAGCCCACCGACAGCATGGCGTCCACCAGCCAGCTGATGTTGTCGAACTGGATCAGCGAGGATTTCAACGTGCGATTGCGGTAGCGCACATAGAAGAAGTAGGCGAATTCCACAACGGTAAACACCGCCGCGTACACGATCACCAGCCCCAACTCGATCTCGCGCCCGCCATTGATCATGCCGAACAAACCGTTGAGAAATGCGTAGATGGCGATCAGCAGCAGGAAGCTGCCTTCGATCAGCAGCACCATCGGCTCCAGGTGCCAGTAGCCGAACTGGAAACGCTCGTTGCTTTTCTTGGCGATCAGCTTGGCCGTGATCAGCATCAGCACCTTGATGGCGGTGGCGATCAACGAGAAAAAGCCGTCGAACAGAATGGATTGGGCGCCGGATATCACACCCGTGGCAATCCCGGCGATCGCGACGGCGAACATCAGGATGGTCGATTGTTTGAGCAGTGCCTGCTCACCTCGGTTACTCACATTTCCTCCCGTCAAAACCTTTAAACCGCAGGGTGCGGTGGGGTTTTCAGGGGCGGAGTGTACCTTATGGCCTGTTGTTGGCCGATTTGACGCCATCTATTGTAGGAGCGAGCTTGCTCGCGAAAAACCCGAGCGCGCCGCGTGCATTCAGGATGCCCGCGTCATCGTTAACGTTTTTCGCGAGCAAGCTCGCTCCTACAGTGCATCGCGCAGGTGCTTAGCCCTTGGCCCCACGCTCAATCGCAAACCCAGCCCAGGTCTGGCTCACCGGCATCAGCTCCAACCGGTTGATATTCACGTGCGCCGGCGTGTTCAACACCCAAAAAATCGTATCGGCAATATCTTGCGGCTGGATCGGCTCGGCACCGGCATAGGTGGCGTCATAGCGCGCCTGGTCCCCGCCGAAACGCACCAGGGAAAACTCGCTCTCGCACAGGCCCGGCTCGATGTTGGTCACCCGCACGCCAGTGCCTTGCAGGTCGCAGCGCAGGTTCAGCGAGAATTGCTTCACGAACGCCTTGGAGCCGCCATAAACATGGCTGCCCGGATAGGGGTAGCTACCGGCGATGGAACCCAGGTTGATGATCCCGGCGCCACGGCCATGGGCGATCAGGCGCGGCAGCAGCAGGTGGGTGGTGGTCAGCAGGCCCTTGATATTGGTGTCGACCATGGTTTCCCAATCGTCGAGGTTGCACTTGGGCGCAGGGTCGGTGCCCACGGCCAGGCCGGCGTTGTTGATCAGCCCGCGCAGGGTGGCGAACGATGGCGGCAGGTTGGCGATGGCTTCTTCCATGGCGTTGCGATCACGCACGTCCACCACCAGGCCATGCACTTCGGTCTGACTGGAGAGTTCTTCGACCAGCGCATCCAAGCGCTCGGCACGCCGGCCGGTCAGCACCAGTTTCCAGCCGGCTTCGGCAAAACGGCGGGCACAGGCTTCACCGAAACCTGAAGTGGCGCCAGTAATAAACAGCGTGTCGGACATGGTGTTCTCCTTGCGGGCAACGGGAAAAAGTTGCCAGCAGAATGCCCTTACGCTGCCTTCGCGGCAACCGCTATGCGCGCGCCGCCCTGTTTAACTGATCATTTTTTAACCATGCCTGGCAGAGCTATATGAATCGTGGCCTGCAGCCATGTACGCGCAGGTTATCCACAGCTGGGCCCACAGTCTTTGGGGGCAAGTACAAATCGCCCTGAACCACGGTATACAAGGCCTGCAGGAGGTTTTAGAAAGTTTTTTGCTTGACCTGAACGGAGCGCGTATGCAGGCGATTTATCTCGACGGGATCGGGACGATGGCTACAGGCCAGTCATTCCGGCCTCTACGGCGGTCTTTCCAGAGTTTAGTCACAGACTTATCCACAGGCTGTACCGACACATTCCGGTCATATACCTGTGTCTTTAAACAGGTTGACAAAACCCTTGATTGATCAGAAAAAAACCATTGATCAAAAAACAGCCATCGCCTTACAGGCCACGTTTTTAAAGGCTTTCAGCGAGGTACTCCCACGTTACCCACAGCCGGTTCCACAGTGGATGGGGACAAGTCAAAACTGTGACAAAACAGGGATTTGCGGCGGCTATATGTCGCGCTTTGGAGGGTGGCTGGATTTGTTTTCCACAATTTCGAAAGCCACTCAAAATCAAATGTGGGAGGGGGCTTGCTCCCGATAGCGGCGTGTCAGTTTCAGATGGACTGACTGACAAATCGCTATCGGGGGCAAGCCCCCTCCCACAGGGTTTTTGTATCAGGCTTTAGGTCAGTGACCGCCCAGATAGGCGTTGCGCACTTCCTCGTTCACCAGCAATTCCTTGCCGGTCCCTGTCAGGCGAATCTCGCCGTTGACCATCACGTACGCCCGGTCCGACAAGCGCAGGGCGTGGTTGGCGTTCTGCTCCACCAGGAAGATAGTCATCCCGGTGGACGCCAGCTCGCGCAGGGTGGAAAAGATCTGCTTCACCACAATCGGTGCCAGGCCCAGGCTCGGTTCATCGAGCAGCAACAGCTTGGGCCGACTCATCAGCGCGCGGGCGATGGCGAGCATTTGCTGCTCGCCGCCGGACATGGTCATGGCCCGCTGGTTGCGCCGCTCCTTGAGCCGTGGAAACAGCTCGAACATGCGCTGCATGTCCTCACCGGCAAACTTGTCGCCAATGGGGATGGTGCCCATCAGCAGGTTTTCCTCGACGGTCATGTCGGGGAATACCCGCCGCCCTTCCGGCGACTGCGCGATGCCGTTGGAGGCGATGTAATGGGATGACTTGTGGGTAATGTCCACGCCGTTATAGAGAATCTGCCCCGACTCGGCCCGTGGCTGGCCGAAGATCGACATCAGCAGCGTGGATTTGCCCGCGCCGTTGGAGCCGATCAGGCTGACGGTTTCGCCTTCGTTGATGTGCAGCGAGACTTTCTTCAGCGCCTGGATCGGGCCATAGAACACATCCAGGTCCTTCATTTCGAGGATAGGTCCGCTCATACCAGCTCCTCTTCGTCCGCGCCCAGGTAGGCGGCGATTACTTTCGGGTCGTTGCGGATCGCGTCCGGCCCGCCTTCGGCGATCACGTTGCCGTGGTCGAGCACCACAATGTGGTCGGAAATACTCATTACCATGCCCATGTCGTGTTCGATCAGCACCACCGTGAGGTCGTGTTCGTCGCGCAGCAGGCGAATCATCGCGCTGAGGGCTTCGGTTTCCTGGGGGTTGAGGCCCGCTGCCGGTTCGTCCAGGCAGATGATCTGCGGCCGCGTGCACATGGCGCGGGCGATTTCCAGGCGGCGTTGCTGGCCGTAGGAGAGTTCGCCGGCCAGACGGTTGGCACAGTCCACCAGGTCGACCACTTCCAGCCAGTAGAACGCGTGGTCGAGCGCATCGCTTTCGGCCTTGCGGTAGCCCTTGGTGTTGAGGATGCCCGCGAGCATGTTGCGGTTGACCCACATGTGCTGGGCCACCAGCAGGTTTTCCAGCACCGACATTTCCTTGAACAGACGAATGTTCTGGAAGGTCCGCGCCAGGCCCGCGCGATTGACCAGGTGGGTGCCGCCGAACATCTTGTAGTACACGCGGCTGAGGAAGCTTTTCGGCGACACGAAGTCGCTGGCCTTGAAGCGCTCGCCCAGCAGTTGAATCACGTTGGTCTGCTTGCCGCGCACGTTGAGTTCGATCTTGCCGCCACTGGCCTTGTAGAAGCCGGTGAGGCAGTTGAACACGGTGGTCTTGCCGGCGCCGTTGGGGCCGATCAGGGCGAAGATCGAGTTGCGTTCAACCTTGAGGCTCACATCACTCAAGGCCTTGATGCCACCGAAGTGCATCATCAGGTGTTCCACGGACAGCACGACTTCCTTGCTCATGGCGCCACCCCCTTACGTGGCGTCACACCCGTACGGCTGATGCGAATCAAGCCACGCGGTCTCCAGATCATCATCACCACCATCAACACGCCAAACAGCAGCACGCGGTATTCGGAGAAGCTGCGCAGCAGCTCCGGCGCGACGGTCAGCACGAACGCCGCGATGACTACGCCGACCGTCGAGCCCATGCCGCCCAACACCACGATGGCGAGGATCAGCGCCGACTCGAAGAAGGTAAACGACGACGGGTTGACGAAGCCCTGGTAACTGGCAAAGAACACCCCCGCCAAACCTGCGGTAGATGCCCCAATGGTGAATGCCGAGAGTTTGACCAGCACGTGATTCAGGCCCATGGAACGGCAGGCGATTTCATCTTCGCGCAGGGCTTCCCAGGCGCGACCGACAGGCATGCGCGTCAGGCGGTGCTTGATGTACAGCACGGCCAGCACGACGAGAAACAGCACGATGTAGATGAACATGAACTTGATGTTGGGGTTGTAATCGATGCCGAAGAACTCGTGAAACGGAATGCCGCCATCCTTCGCGCGCTTGCCGAACTCGAGGCCCAGGAAGGTCGGCGAAGGTACCGGCATCCCGTTGGGGCCACCGGTGAAAGACAGCCAGTTATTGAGTACCAGGCGAATGATTTCACCAAAGCCCAGGGTCACGATAGCCAGGTAGTCCCCGTGCATTCGCAGCACCGGGAAGCCGAGTATGCACCCCGCCAAAGCCGCCGCGATCGCCGCCAGCGGCAGCACCGTCCAGAAGCCCAGGCCGAGGTACTGGTAACCCAGTGCCAGGCCGTAGGCGCCGATGGCGTAGAACGCCACGTAACCCAGGTCGAGCAGACCGGCCAGGCCCACCACGATGTTCAGGCCCAGGCCGAGCAGGACGTAGATCAAGCCGAGGATCACCACGGTCAGCAGGTACTTGTTGGCAAAGATCGGGAACACGATGGCGATCACGATCAGCGCCGGAATGATCCAGCGCAGCCGCGACTTGTATTCCGGTGGCAGCACATGCACGCCCGAGCCGCTGCTTTCAAAGCCCTGCAGGATCTTCACGCCCCTGGGGGTTTGCAGGAACAGGCTCAGGGCAAAGCGCCCGGCCATCACAATGGCGACCAGCGTGGCAACGCGCGCAGGTTCCAGGTTGAAGCTGTAGCCGTCGAGCACCACGCCGACAATCGGGCCGAACACGACCAGCGAAATCAGCCCGGCGAGAATCGTATCGACCACACTTTTCTTGATATCAATCGATTTGGCAGCAGACATGTTTACACCTTCGCCACAAGCGGGCGACCAAGCAGGCCCTGGGGACGGAAAATCAGAATCACCACCAGCAGGGAGAAACTGAACACGTCTTTGTAGTCAGAGTTGATCAACCCCGCGAACAACGACTCGGAGATACCGAGGATGATCCCGCCCAGCATCGCCCCAGGCAGGGAGCCGATGCCGCCGAGCACCGCTGCGGTAAACGCCTTGATGCCGATAATGAAGCCGGCATAGAAGTCGAAGGTGCCGTAATTGAGGGTGATCAGCACGCCGGCCAGGGCGGCCATGGCGGCGCCGATGACAAACACGTAGGAAATCACGCGATCGGTGTTGATGCCCAGGATCGAGGCCATCTTGCGGTCTTGCTGGGTGGCCCGGCACATGCGGCCAAGCTTGGTGTATTTGATGATGTAGGTGAGCAACGCCATGCCGGCGAAGGCCGCCACGAGGATGAACACTTTGGTATAGGTCAGTTGCACGAAGCCGGTGCCGATATCGACGCGCCAGGCGCCGGCCAGCAACGTCGGGATGCCTTGTTGCTTGGCGCCCTGGGCGATCTGCGCGTAGTTCTGCAGGATCAGGGAGATGCCGATGGCGCTGATCAGCGGTGCCAGTCGGGTGGAGTTGCGCAGCGGTTTGTAGGCGACACGCTCGATGACCCAGCCGTACACGCCGGTGACGACCACGGTGAAGATCAGGGTGCCGAGAATGAGCAGCGGGAAGGATTCGATGCCGAAGTAAGCCAGCAGTGCCAGACTGATCGCCGCGAGGTAAGCGGAAATCATATAAACCTCGCCGTGGGCGAAGTTGATCATGCCAATGATGCCATAGACCATTGTGTAGCCGATGGCGATCAGGCCATAGACCGACCCGAGGGTCAGGCCGTTGACCAGTTGCTGCAGGAAAATACCATCCATAACGCAATCTCACGCGGTGAGCACCTGCACACCACAGGGGTGTGCGGCGCTTCTGGAGGAAAAAACAGATCTCAATCACCACACTGTTCCAGTGTGGGAGGGGGCTTGCCCCCGATGCGGTGTATCAGTCAACAAATGTGCAGCTGACCCACCGCAATCGGGGGCAAGCCCCCTCCCACATGGATTACTTCTGTTTTTCCAGCTGGTGGTACTTGCCGTCTTTATCCCACTGGTAAACCACGTAGTCGGAGATTTTCAGGTCGCCCTTGCCGTCCCATTCCTTCTTGCCCATCACGGTCTGGACCGGGTGAGCCTTGAGCCACTTGGAGGCGTCTTCACCCTTGTTGGACTTGGCACCGTTGAAGGCGGCAGCCAGGGTCTGGACCGAAGCGTAGGCGTACAGGGTGTAGCCTTCCGGCTCGTAGCCCGCTTTGCGGAACTCGTCCACCACGGCTTTGCTGTCCGGCAGCAGACGCGGGTCGGCGCCGAAGGTCATGTACACGCCGTCGACGTATTGCTTGCCACCGGCAGTCGCCACGAGTTCGTCGGTCACGATGCCGTCATCGGACATGAATTTCACGTCCTTGAGACCGGCTTCACGGATCTGGCGAACCAGGGGACCGGCTTCCGGGTGCAGACCGCCGAAGTACACCACGTCAGCGCCGGTGGAGCGGATCTTGGTGACCAGGGCGCTGAAGTCTTTCTCGCCTCGGGTAAGGCCTTCTTCCAGCACTGGCTTGACGCCACGCTTGGTCAACTGAGCAGCGGTGGCGTCGGCCAGGCCTTTGCCGTAGGTGTCCTTGTCGTTGATGACCGCGACTTTTTTGCCCTTGAGCACGTCGACGATGTAGTCGCCGGCCACGATGCCTTGCTGGTCGTCACGGCCGCACATGCGGAACATGCCGCTCAGGCCACGCTCGGTCACTTGTGGGTTGGTGGAGCCCGGGGTGATCGCGATGATGCCCGCTTCGTCATACACCTCGGACGCCGGGATGGTGTTGGACGAGCAGAAGTGCCCGACCACGCCGATCACTTTGTCCTGGTCGGCGAGGCGGTTGGCCACGGCCACGGCCTGCTTGGGTTCGCAGGCGTCGTCGCCGGCCACCAGCACGATTTTCTCGCCATTGATGCCGCCGGCCTTGTTGATCGAGTCGGCCGCCGCTTGGGCACCCTTCATGTACTGCTCACCGAACGAGGCGTTGGCGCCGGTCATCGGCCCCGCTACGCCAATCTTCACATCAGCTTGAACAAACGTAGAAACACCCAGCGCCGCTGCCACAGCGAGGGCCAGAAAACCTTTCTTGTAAAACGTCTGGGACATGAGTGGTGCTCCGATATTTTTGATTTTTGGCACGACAACTTGCATTCAAACCTTTCACCGAAAGCTCAGAGCAAGCCGCGTGCCATTACTTTTTTATTCTTCAAAAAGACACGGTGTCATTGTTATTGCAGGCGTTCCGCCTCCTCCCGCCAAGACGTGCAACCGTCTAGCCTCGCAAGGTGCAACCAGCAAGCCAAAAGAGTACAACCTTGAACGGTGGCACCTGCAACCGAGGGGATAAACCACAGCTCCATCCGCTGTAACCCCGTGCGTAACGGAACTGCACATTTACAGTGCGCGATTGCTACAACTTGCACCAATACAGATGGGTAGCGGGCTAAGAAAAGCCGGCTACCGAGTGGGGTTTCGCGGCTCAGACCACGATCCGCAGGCACTGCCCCGCGTGGTACAGCGAGAAGCCCGCTTCATACAGGCAACTGCGCAGGCCCACCCCCGTCAGTGGTTGCATCGGCGCAAAGGGAATCGGCAACGCCTGGGGATTGTGGTGACACAAATAGTCGGCAAACGCCTTGCCGACCACGCTGCCGGTGGTCACGCCGCGCCCGTTGTATCCGGTGACCGCCACCAGCCCGGGCGCCGGCTCGAACAAACGCATCAGGTGATCGGGCGTAAACGCGATACAGCCGGTCCAGGTGTGTTCCCACTGCACCGATTTGAGATAGGGGAAGTAGTGCTGCTGCACCCGATCGGCCCACGCCTTGAGGAACCAGGCCGGCTTCTGGTTACCATTGCCCAGGCTACCGAGCAACAGACGACCATCGGCGTCGCGGCGAATGCTGCTCAGCACCTGGCGCGTGTCCCATGAACCCTGGCCGCCAGGCAGGATGCGCCCGGCAGCGTCATCGCTGAGCGGCGCCGATGCCACCTGGTAGTAATAACCTGGGAAGAAGTTACGCCGCAGCTCGGTCCATTCGCCTTCGGTATAGGCATTGGAGGCGATCACCACCTGGGCGGCCTGCACCGCGCCCTGAGCGGTCTGCACCGACCAGTCCGCGCCCTGGCGTTCAAGCCGGTTAACCGGGGAATGATCGAATAGCTGCCCGCCCAACCCGACGGCGGCATTCGCCAGACCGCAGGTGTAGGCCATGGGATTCAAGGTGCCGGCGCGTCGATCCAGCAACGCGGCGGCGATTTTCGTGGTGCCGGTGGCTTGCTCGCAGGCCTGCCCGGTCAGCAACTCGACCGGCGCGCCACGGCGCTTCCATTGTTCCTCACGACTGCGCAGATCCGCCTCGCCGCGGGCGTTATGCGCCATGTGCAGGGTGCCTTCGCGCCGCAACTGGCAGTCGATGTCATATTTGTCGATCAGACTGAACACCAGGGCCGGCGCTGCGCCCAGCATGCGGTTGAGCTGGCTGCCCACCGCGGTGCCGAAACCGGCTTCGATCTCGTCCGGCGGGATCCACATACCGGCATTGACCAGCCCGACGTTGCGCCCCGAACCGCCGTGGCCGGTGCGGTGGGCCTCCAGCACCGCAACGCTTTTACCCTGTTCCAGCAAATGAATGGCGGCTGACAAACCGGTGATGCCGGCGCCGATCACGCACACATCCACCTTGACCTCGCCTTTGAGCGCGGCACGATCCGGTCGGCCGGGGGTGAGGTGTTCCCATAAACATGTATCGCGTAAAGGCATTGCCAGACTCCGTAGAGGACCTAACAAACAGCTATTTTCAGTTGTGAACCCAATCAAATGTGGGAGGGGGCTTGCCCCCGATAGCAGTGTGTCAGTCAACATATATGCAGCTGATCCACCGCCATCGGGGGCAAGCCCCTCTCCCACATGGACTCAATCGAACGTGATGCCCTGCGCCAACGGCAACTCCAGCGAATAGTTCACGGTATTGGTTTGGCGACGCATATACCCGCGCCACGCATCCGAGCCCGACTCACGCCCGCCACCGGTCTCTTTCTCACCGCCAAACGCACCGCCGATCTCCGCACCGCTCGGGCCGATATTGACGTTGGCAATGCCGCAGTCGCTGCCCACCGCCGACATGAACTGCTCGGCTTCGCGCACATCGGTGGTGAAGATGCACGACGACAAGCCTTGTGGCACCGCGTTGTTCAGGCGCAGCGCCTCGGCGAAGTCGCTGTAGCCGATCACATATAGAATCGGCGCAAAGGTTTCGGTGCACACCACGTCGCTCTGCTCAGGCATTTCCACAATCGCCGGCGACACGTAGTACGCGTTGGGGAACTGGTCCTGCAGTTGGCGCTTGCCGCCGAACACCTTGCCGCCCTCGCTCAGGGCTTGCTCCAGGGCGTCCTGCATGGTGTCGAAGCCATGCTTGTCGATCAGCGGGCCGATCAGGTTGCCTTCCAGCGGGTGGCCAATGCGCACCTTGGCGTAGGCGGCCTTGAGGCGGGTGACGATTTCTGCCTTGACCGATTCATGGGCGATCAGGCGGCGCAGGGTGGTGCAACGCTGGCCGGCGGTGCCGACGGCGCTGAACAGAATGGCACGCACGGCCATGTCCAGATCGGCGCTCGGGCCGAGGATCATCGCATTGTTGCCGCCCAGCTCAAGGATGCTGCGGGCAAAGCGCGCGGCGACTTTGGGCGCCACTTCGCGGCCCATGCGCGTGCTGCCGGTGGCGCTGATCAGCGCCACACGCGGGTCATCCACCAACGCGGCGCCGGCATCGCGGCCGCCGATGATCACCTGGCTGAGGTAGGGCGGCGCGTCCTTGAAGTTCTTCAACACGCGCTCGAACAGGGCCTGGCAAGCCAGCGCGGTGAGCGGGGTCTTTTCCGACGGTTTCCAGATCACCGCATTGCCGCACACCAGCGCCAGGGTGGTATTCCACGCCCACACCGCGACCGGGAAGTTGAACGCGCTGATCACGCCGACCACGCCCAGCGGGTGCCAGGTTTCACGCATATGGTGACCGGGACGCTCGGAGGCGATGGTCAAGCCGTACAACTGGCGCGACAAACCGACGGCGAAGTCACAGATGTCGATCATTTCCTGGACTTCGCCCAAGCCTTCCTGGGTGATCTTGCCGGCTTCCCAGGAGACCAGCTCGCCCAGGTCGGCCTTGTACTCGCGCAACACGTCGCCGAACTGGCGCACCAGCTCGCCGCGACGCGGGGCCGGCACTTTGCGCCAGACGTCGAATGCATGCTCGGCGCGACTGACCTGCTGCTCCACCTCGGCGGCACCTTCCCAGTTCACGGCGCCGATGCGGCTGCCATCAATCGGCGAATGCACAGGCTGTGTACCCGCCTGGTACAGCGCCGGGTTTACGCCTAGACGGTCAAGCAATGCAGCAACCATGGGGTACTCCTTCAAATCTGCAAACACAAAATTGCGCCGCCGCAGACACGGCGATCCAGGGCTTATTTGTAGCGGGCCCAAGACTTGCCAACAAACGACCTTTAGGCGAGATATCATTCCGTTTATTCATGCAAAGAATAAAAAGAGGCATGCCGTGTTGAACAAAAGACATTTGCCCTCGATCACCGCCCTGCAGTGTTTCGAAGCCGCCACCCGCCACCTGAGCTTTACCCGCGCCGCCGAGGAGCTGAACCTCACGCAAAGCGCGGTGAGCAAACAGGTGGCGCAGTTGGAAGAGTTGCTGCAACACCTGCTGTTTCGACGCGTGCGGCGCCGCTTGCAGATGACCCCGGCGGGCGATTTGTACCTGGTGGAAGTGCGCAAGATCCTCTCCCAGGTGGAGATGTCCACCCACTACCTGCGCTCCTACGGCGGCGAAACCGAAGTGCTGCGCGTATCCACGCCCTACACCTTCGGCGCGCGCTGGCTGGTGCCGCGCTTGAAGGGCTGGCGCCTGCGCCATCCGCAGATCCATCTGGACCTGTGCAACGAACAGGAACCGGATGAGCTGCTGCAAGGCAAGGCCGACATGGCGTTCTATTTCGGCCAGGGTTCGCGCCCCGGCACCGAGAGTTTGAAGTTGTTCAGCGAAGAGCTGGTACCCGTGTGTTCGCCCGAGAGCCTGCCGGAGCAGCCGTTCACCGACCCCACCCAACTGAGCGAACTGGTGCTGCTGCAAAACGCCTCGCGGCCCCAGGGCTGGCATGATTGGTTCGCCAGTCAGGGTTTGCACACCGAGCACAGTTATCACGGGCCGCGCTTTGACACCTTTTATATGTGCATTCGCGCGGCGCAGGTCGGCTGCGGCGTGGCGCTGCTGCCGCGTTTTCTGGTGGAAGAGGAACTGGCCGAGGGCAAGCTGGTGATTGCCTGGCCGCATGGAATGCCGAGCCAGGATGCGTATTACCTGGCTTATCCGGAGCATTCGGCGGAGGTGCCCAAAGTAAGAGAGTTTGTAAAGTGGATGCTTGAGCAGGTTATTTAATGCCTGGACTACCGCCATCGGGGGCAAGCCCCTCCCACACTTGGAATGCATTCCAAAAGGTGGGAGGGGGCTTGCCCCCGATGAGGCCAGTGGCCTCACTGAAAAAAATCACTGGCAATACCCCACAGGTCTATGCGCCACTAGCCCCCTTCCTCAATTGTGCGTAAAGGCCGGCGCCCATCGCCGACCCGTCTGGAGATTCCCGTTATGAGCGAGAGTGTGTTTGCCGATCGCATCGTGCAGAACCTGCTCGACACCGACTTCTACAAGCTGACCATGATGCAGGCGGTGCTGCACAACTACCCGAACGTGGAAGTTGAATGGGAGTTCCGTTGCCGCAACAGCGAAGACCTGCGCCCGTACCTGGCGGAGATTCGCTACCAGATCGAGCGTCTCGCCGAGTTGAGCCTGAGCCCGGACCAATTGGGTTTCCTGGAACGCATCAGTTTTATGAAGCCGGACTTTTTGCGCTTCCTCGGGCTGTTCCGCTTCAACCTGCGCTACGTGCAGACCGGCATCGACAACGGCGAGCTGTTTATCCGCCTGCGCGGGCCGTGGCTGCATGTGATCCTGTTTGAAGTGCCGATGCTGGCCATCGTCAGCGAAGTGCGCAACCGCTACCGCTACCAGACCGTGATCCTGGAACAGGCCCGCGAGCAGCTGTACCGCAAGTTCGACTGGCTGACGGCGAATGCCGCCAGCGATGAGCTGTCGGAGCTGCAAGTGGCCGACTTCGGCACGCGTCGGCGCTTCTCGTACCGGGTGCAGGAAGAAGTGGTCAGCGTACTCAAGCACGACTTCCCCGGGCGGTTCGTCGGCACCAGCAATGTGCACCTGGCCCGCGAATTCGATATGAAGCCGTTGGGCACCATGGCCCATGAATGGATCATGGCGCACCAGCAACTCGGCCCACGCCTGATCGACAGCCAGATCGCCGCCCTCGATTGCTGGGTCCGCGAATACCGTGGCCTGCTGGGCATCGCCCTGACCGACTGCATCACCACCGATGCGTTCCTCGGCGACTTCGACCTGTACTTCGCCAAGCTGTTCGATGGCCTGCGCCACGACTCCGGCGACCCGGTGCAGTGGGCGGAAAAAGCCATCGCCCACTACCATAAGCTGGGTATCGAGCCGATGAGCAAGACCCTGGTGTTCTCCGACAGCCTGACGTTGCCCAAGGCCCTGGAGATTTTCCGTGCCCTGCGCGGTCGCATCAATGTGAGCTTTGGCATCGGCACCAACCTGACCTGTGACATTCCAGGGGTGGAGCCGATGAGCATCGTGCTTAAAATGACCGCCTGCAATGGCCAGCCCGTCGCCAAGATTTCCGATGAAGCGGGCAAGACCCACTGCACCGACCCCAATTTTGTCGCCTATTTGCGTCACGTGTTCAAAGTACCTGCCCTATCCAGCAAGGAGTGAAGCATGCAAGCCGTACAGCGTGAAATTGCGCAGCAGCTCAAGGTGCAAGCGCCGTTCAAAGACCAGGCCGCCCTTGAGGCAGAAATCGCCAGACGCGTGGCCTTTATCCAGGACTGCCTGCGCAATTCCGGGCTCAAGTCGCTGGTGCTGGGCATCAGTGGCGGTGTCGATTCCCTGACCGCAGGCCTGTTGGCCCAACGTGCGGTGCACGAACTGCGCGCCAGCAGCGGCGACGCGGCCTACCGTTTTATCGCCGTGCGCCTGCCCTACGAAACCCAGTTCGACGAACACGAAGCCCAGGCTTCGGTGGATTTCATCGAGCCGGACGAGCGCCATACCGTCAACATCGGCCCGGCGGTCAAGGCCCTGGCCAATGAAGTCGCGGCGTTCGACGACAAACCGGCAGCCTCCCGCGATTTCGTGCTGGGCAACACCAAGGCACGCATGCGCATGGTCGCGCAGTACACCATCGCCGGCGCAGCCGGTGGGCTGGTGATCGGTACCGACCATGCGGCGGAAGCGGTGATGGGCTTTTTCACCAAGTTCGGGGATGGCGCCTGCGACCTGGCGCCGCTGAGCGGGCTGGTGAAGAACCAGGTGCGTGCGATTGCGCGGCATTTCGGCGCGCCGGAGTCACTGGTGGAGAAAGTCCCGACCGCCGACCTGGAAGACCTGTCGCCGGGCAAACCGGACGAAGCGTCACATGGCGTGACCTATGCCGAAATTGATGCGTTCCTGCACGGTGAGCCGGTGCGCGAGGAAGCGTTCAGGATTATCTGTGAGACGTACCGCAAGACGGAGCACAAGCGGGTGATGCCGTTTGCGCCTTGAAACAGGTAGGAGCGAGCTTGCTCGCGAAGATCGTCAACGGTAACGCGCCCATTCTGAATGGACGTGGTGTCATTACGTTTTTCGCGAGCAAGCTCGCTCCTACAGGAAGAGCGAACGCTTGATTACTTGACGGTCACAGTGCCTTTCATCATCGAGATATGGCCTGGGAACGAGCAAAAGAACATGTAGTCCGTGCCCGCCGTCAGCTTCGCCACATCGAACGTCACCGAATCTTTCTCGCCGGCACCAATGAGCTTGGTGTGAGCGATGATGCGGTCGTCGCCTTCCTTGAGGTAGTTTTTGTCAACCCCGGCGGCCATGCCGTCGCTGGCAACTGGCTGCATGTTGGCCGCGCTGGTCAGCACCCAGTTATGGCCCATGACGTTTTTCGGCAAGTTGCCGGAGTGAGTCAGCTCGACGGTGAACTGCTTGCAGCTCTTGTCGATTTCAATCGCTTTGGTGTTGAACGACATCTGGTCGGTGGAGTCGACAGTGACCTTGCACTCTGCAGCAAGCAACTGGCCGCTGGCCAGAGTCAGCAGGGAAACAGCAACGAGTTTGGCAAACATGTGAATCTCCAAGGCAGGGTTGATAACGCATATTGAGACAAGGGTGCCTCAATCAGGCTTGAGTTCTTATGATCTGCATCAACAGATTGTATACAACTTTAGGCTATCAGGCTGATCAACACAATCTAACATCGGCCTGCGCGGCAACCGGATATGCTCGTCCCATCACCCATTGGAGCCTGCGCCATGCATCTCAATCAACTGTTCAACGGCCTGTTCGCCGCATACGCCAGCGGTAAGTGAAGGCCAAGGGCGCTGCGAAGCTGCTACCATAGCGACCCAAGGCAGCCGCGCGCCGCCCACCCTCACCTTCGACCCTAGAGGATCGCCCATGGCCAAACCTAATTACTCCTTCGCCAAACGTCAGAGAGACTTGGCCAAGGAACAGAAGAAAGAGGAAAAGCTGCAACGCAAGAAAGCCGCTGCAGATGAAGAAGCTGGAGCACTGAACCCGGATGCGGAAGGTGAAGTGGCAGCAGACGAGACTGAAACCCCGAAAGACCCGGCTGAATAATTATTTACTGTAGGAGCGAGCTTGCTCGCGAAGAACGTCAACGATAACGCGGGAAGCCAGGATCAACGCGGCGCCCTCAGGTTCTTCGCGAGCGAGCTCGCTCCTACATCAGCGGCATCACCGTCACCCGCACCTCCGGGTCATGGCTCCCACCTCCCAATATCACCCCCCGCAACGGCGACACATCGGAAAAGTCCCGGCCCCACGCCAGGGTTATGTGCTCCAGCGCCGGCTGCACGTTGTTCGTCGGATCGAAATCCACCCAACCCGACACAGGGCAATACACCGACACCCACGCATGCGACGCATCGGCACCGATCAGCCGTGGCTGGCCGGGCGGCGGCTGGGTGAGCAGATAGCCGCTGATATAACGCGCCGCCAGACCCCGCGAGCGCAGGCAGGCGAGCATCAGGTGGGCGAAGTCCTGGCACACGCCGCGACGGCGCTCCAGCACTTCCACCAGCGGCGTGGCGACCTGAGTGGCTTCGGCATCGAAGGTGAATTCGCTGAAGATCTTTTGCATCAGCGCCTGCACGCCTATCAACAGGGGCTCGCCAGGTGGGAAGCAGCTTTCCGAGAACTCGACGAAGGTCTGTTTCAAATGCACGTAAGGCGATTCGAAGCGATAGCGGCAGGCTTCGATGATCTGCGGTGACAGCGGTTGGCTGCTGTAGGTAAAGCTGTCACGGGTGCGGTCCCACGCCGGCGACTGGTGCAAGTCCAATGTGGGTCGCGCCAGCACTTCCACGGTCAACCCGGCATTGACCAGCAGTTCATCATGGGGACGCTCGAACGCCAGCCGCGTGATCGGGTTGCCGAACACGTCCAGCTCGTCGCGGCGCGAAGACGGCTGCGGGCTGATGTCCAGGGTCTGCCAGGTGCACCGTTGCCACGCACAGGGGCGCGGCCATAAATGCGCCAGTTGCTGGGCCAGGGACACCGGGCTGTCGTAGTGATAATGGGTGTCATGGAAAATCTGATAGCGCGCACTCATCACACCGACACCGTTTGCTGGCTGACATCATCCACATGGGCAAAGTGTCGCAACGCCAGGCGATCCGACACTTGCCCGCTCTCATCGGCGACCGCTTGCAGCAGGTCGGCCAGGCCATCCAGCGCGGCACGCACGCTGGATTGGCCGAACAGCGGGTTCTCCAGGCAACCGAGGTCGAAGCGCGCCAACTGCTCCACCAACGCTCCCAGGCCGGTTTCCCGCGGCACGCCGAAATCATCGTTCAAGCGACGCAAGGTGCGGCGTACCAGCTTGAGCTGGAACAGCACCGCGTGGGGGTTCTGCTCGTCGAGCAGCAACAGGTCGAGCACCGGGATCAGTTGCGGCACCGCCAGGTACCGCGCACGGTAGGTGATGCTGCTGTTGCCCAGTTCCAGCAACCATTCCAGCCCGGCCTGATCGAATACCGCCACACCGCGCAGGAACGCGGCAAGGCTGCTGCTCAGAAACTGCAGGCGCTCGATACGTCGGCCCATCATCAAGAAGCGCCAGCCCTCATCGCGGGTCATATCGTCCAGGGCAAACCCCGACAGCGCCGCCAGGGACATCACCAGGCGGTTGAGGAAATCCAGCAACTCGCCGAAGTCCGGGGCCTCGCATTCCAGGTCCATGGCTTCGCGTTGCAGCTCCACCAGGGCCTGCCAGTTTTCCCGGGACAGCTTGCCGCGCACCTGGGACGCCGCCCACTGCAAGCGCTGCAAATTGGCGCGCAGGCTTGAAGGCCAGTCATCACCGAGCAAGGCCGCGAGCAAGCGTTCGGGCAACTCGCCCTCTTCCGGCAACAGCCGCAGGCTTTCGCCCAGTTCGACCGCCGCCTGCAAGGCCAACGGATCGTCGCCGTCGACATAGCGCGCCAGCACGACACGCAGCCAGCGCGCACTGTCATCGCAGCGCTCGCAATAACGGCCAAACCAGAACAGGTTCTCCACCACCCGTGACGGCAGATACGGATCGCGGCGCACCAGGTCGTGCGCACCAATCACGCGCTGGGCGCGCCATTGCTCGCCACCGGGCGCACGTTCGCCGAGTACCCAGGTGTCCTTGCTCGCACCGCCGCGCTGCATCGACACCACTTCGGCATCGGCTTCAGCGGCTACGCGGGTCAGGCCGCCGGGCAGTACACGGTAGCCGTCGTCACTGGCCACGGCGTACACGCGCATGCCGATGGCGCGGTGCTGCAAATGGTCTTCCACGGTGTGCCACACCGGCGCCTGGGACAATTGCGCCAGCTCCTGGGCAACATAGGCGTAAGGCCGCGCACGCATGCGCCGGGCCAGAGCTTCGCGTTGCTCGGCATTCAAGTCGCGACCAAATACCGGGGCGAAACTCTGCGAGGGGAACGCCGGTTTGATCAATAACTGCGCCAGCTTCTCCAACGCCTCGGCCAGCACCGGCGCTTCACCGCACCACCAGGTGGCGATGGACGGCAGGATCAGTGCTTCGCCAAATAAAAACTCATTGATCTTCGGCAGGAAGCCAAGCAGGCCCGGCGACTCCAGCACGCCGCTGCCCAGGGCATTGGCCACCAGTACATTGCCCTGGCGCACGGCATCGAGCAGTCCGGGGACGCCGAGGGCCGAATCGGTGCGCAGCTCCAGGGGGTCGCAGAAGTCGTCGTCCAGGCGCCGCATGATTGCGTGAACGCGGCGCAGGCCG
The DNA here is from genome assembly GCF_001439815.1 of Pseudomonas orientalis. GTDB lineage: Bacteria > Pseudomonadota > Gammaproteobacteria > Pseudomonadales > Pseudomonadaceae > Aquipseudomonas > Aquipseudomonas orientalis. The sequence goes on from NZ_JYLM01000006.1 coordinate 86,086, forward strand.
CTGAGGGTCTTGAGGAACACGGTGCTGTCGCGCACGGTGAGGTCGCCGCCTTCCACCAGTGGGTAGCCGAGCTGACGCGCGAGGTAGAGGTGTTCGAAATAGCTTTCGTTGAAGCGTCCCGGCGTCAGCAGCACGATCAGCGGTGGCTGGTCATCGCCGGGCGCCTGGCGGGCCAGGGTTTCCTGGAGTGTGCGAAAGAAACCGGTAAGGTGTTGCACCTGCAAGTCACGGTAAAGATCCGGGAAGGCGCGGGACACGATGGTGCGGTTTTCCAGGGCATAGCCGGCGCCCGACGGGGCCTGGGTACGGTCGGCGGTCACCCACCAGCGTCCATCCGGCGTGCGTGCCAGGTCCACGGCATACAGGTGCAGGAAAGCGCCGTCCGGCGGCTGGATACCCTGGCACGGCCACAGGAAGTTGTTGTGGCCAAATACCAGCTCGGCGGGCAGCAGGCCTTCCTTGATCAGGCGCTGCGGGCCATAGAGGTCGGCGAGCACGGCATTGAGCAGGCGCGCCCGCTGGGCAATGCCGGCCGACAGGTGCTGCCACTCATCAGCGGCCAGCACATGGGGCAACAGGTCCAGTTCCCACGGACGATCGGCGCCCTTGGGGTCGGCGTAGACGTTGTAGGTCACGCCGTTTTCCTGGATCTGCCGGGTCAGCAATGCCTGGCGCTGGGCCAGTTGGGCCGGCGTGCTGCGTTGCAGGTGATCGAGCAGGCGCTGCCAGTGGGCACGCACTGCGCCGCTGTCATCCAGCAGTTCATGATAGGTGCCCGGAGTCAGCGGGTAACGGTCGAGCAAATCGGACATGGAACGCTCGGCAGAGGCAAGGGGGCTCAGGTTAACTCAACAAACACTGCAAATCCCCTGTGGGAGGGGGCTTGCTCCCGATTGCGGTGCATCAGTTACAGATATCCTGACTGACAGACTGCTATCGGGGGCAAGTCGAATCGTCGCACCGCCCCTCCCACATTTGATCGCATTCAGTCATTTTTATTGGGGAAGCGGCGCAGATCCAGAGTCATTGGCAATTCATCGTTCACCACCACAGCCGGCACAGGGAGCTTGCCCGGACTATGCCCCAAACGGAAAAACCGCGCCATCCGCCGGCTCTCGGCTTCATTGGCATTCACCGGCAAGCTGTCGTAATTGCGCCCGCCCGGATGGGCCACATGGTACTGGCAGCCGCCCAGCGAGCGCGACATCCAGGTGTCCAGCAGGTCGAACACCAGCGGCGCGTGCACTGCGATGGTCGGCTGCAGGCAGTTGGCCGGTTGCCAGGCGCGGTAACGCACCCCGGCGACAAATTCGCCGACGCGGCCGGTCGGCTGCAGCGGCACCGGGATGCCGTTGCAGGTCAGCACGTAACGTTGCGGCGCCAGGCCCCTCAACTTCACTTGCAGGCGCTCCAGGGAAGAGTCCACATAGCGCACCGTACCGCCCACCGCGCCCTCCTCGCCCAGCACATGCCAGGGTTCCAGGGCTTGGCGCAGTTCCAACTCGATACCACTGACGGCATAGTCGCCGACCTTGGGGAAACGAAACTCCAGGTGCGCGGCAAACCATTCGGCGCGCAGCGGATAACCGGCGGCGTTGAGTTCGGCGATCACGTCGGCGAAGTCCTGCTCGATAAAGTGCGGCAACAGGAAGCGATCATGCAGTTCGGTGCCCCAGCGCGCCAACTTCGCCGGCGCGTAAGGTTCACGCCAGAACCGCGCGACCAGCGCCCGCAACAGCAACTGCTGGGTGAGGCTCATGCGCGCATGGGGCGGCATTTCAAAGGCACGCAGCTCCAGCAGGCCCAGACGGCCGGTGGCACCATCGGGGGAATAGAGCTTGTCGATGCAGAACTCGGCGCGATGCGTGTTGCCCGTCACATCGATCAGCAGGTTGCGCAGCAGACGGTCGACCAACCAGGGCGGGCATTCTTCGCCCGGCGCGGGCATTTGCGCAAAGGCGATTTCCAGCTCGTACAGCGCATCGTTGCGCGCTTCATCCACCCGTGGTGCTTGAGAAGTCGGGCCGATAAACAGGCCGGAAAACAGGTAAGACAGCGATGGATGGTTATGCCAGTAGCTGATCAGGCTGCGCAGCAGGTCGGGCCGGCGCAGGAACGGTGAGTCCTTGGGTGTGGCGCCGCCCAGCACGAAATGGTTGCCGCCACCGGTGCCGGTGTGGCGACCGTCGATCATGAACTTTTCGGTGGTCAGGCGGGTTTGCCGCGCCTCTTCGTAGAGGAACTCGGTGCGCTCCACCAACTCGTCCCAGGTGGCGGACGGCTGCACGTTGACCTCAATTACACCGGGGTCCGGCGTCACCCGGAAATTGCTCAGGCGCGTATCCGAAGGAGGCTCGTAGCCTTCCAGCAGCACCGGGCAATGCAGTTCTTCGGCGGTGGCCTCGATGGCCGTCACCAGCTCCAGATAGTCTTCGACGCGCTCCAGCGGCGGCATGAACAGGTACAGGCGCCCTTCCCGCGCTTCGGCGCACAGCGCGGTGCGGGTCAGCCAGTCGGCGGATTCATCGACCTGCGGCACGCGCTCATCGCTCGGAGCAGGCTCGTCATGACTGTGCAGTTGGGCGGGGGTCGGCAGCGCCGCTTGGTCCTGATTCGGGTCGGTGGGGTGCACAAACGGATATTGCGCGGCCGTCACCCACGGCTGTGAGGCCAGCGGCAGTCGATAACCCAACGGAGAGTCGCCCGGCACCAGGCGGCAATGGTTGTCGCGCAGGTACCAGCGCCCGCTCTGCCAGCGATCATTGGCGGCGGTGCGCGCCAGCGGCAGCACCTGGCCGATGACTTTATCCAGGCCCTGGTTGAAGACTTTGCGCAGGCGCTCGCGCTCCAGGTCATCACTCAGGCGCGGGTCCTGAGCGGTGACGTTCTGGGGCAGTGCACCTTCGCGCCACAGGTAGTAGAAGTTGTCTTCAAACGCCGGAAACACGAAACGTGCCGGCAGCTTGAGACTCTCGGCGACACTGGCCAGGAAGCGCCCGGCCATTACGCCATCCGCGCCATAGTCGGTTTGCTCATCGGCGATCAACGCGCTGTTGTGCCAGATCGGCACTCCGTCGCGACGCCAGTAGCAGTTCAGGGACCAACGCGGCAACTGCTCGCCGGGATACCACTTGCCCTGGCCGAAATGCACCAGGCCCTGCGGCGCGTAGTGCCTGCGCAGGCGCTGGAACAGTTCAGCGGACAGGCGGCGCTTGTCCGGGCCCAGGGCGGCGGTATTCCATTCGGCGCCGTCGGGGTCGTCGATCGATACGAACGTCGGTTCGCCGCCCATGGTCAGGCGTACATCGTCCCTGAGCAGGTCGGCATCGATCTGCCGGCCCAGGGCCTGGATCGCCAGCCATTGCTCTTCGGTGTAGGGCCTGGTCACCCGTGGTGCTTCCCAAATGCGCTGCACCGACATCTCGTGGGTGAACTCGCATTCGCACGGCTCAACCAAGCCACTGATCGGCGCAGCTGAAGACGGATCCGGACTGCAGGCCAACGGGATATGGCCTTCACCGGCGAACAAGCCTGAGGTTGCGTCCAGGCCGATCCAGCCGGCGCCGGGCAGATACACTTCGCACCAGGCGTGCAGGTCGGTGAAGTCCACGTCGGTGCCGGAGGGACCATCGAGTGCCTTGACATCGGCGGTGAGCTGGATCAGATAGCCGGAGACAAACCGCGCCGCCAGCCCGAGGTTGCGCAGCAACTGCACCAACAACCAGGCCGAGTCGCGGCAGGAGCCGGAAACGTTTTCCAAAGTGAGTTCCGGGGTTTGCACGCCCGGCTCCATGCGGATCAGGTAACCGATATCGGCGGCCAGGCGCTGATTGAGCCCGACCAGAAAATCCACGGCCGGCAACGGCGTACGGTCGATACCGGCCAGGTAGGCGGCAAACTTCGGCGTCAGCGGCAAGGTTTCAAGGTAAGGCGCCAGCTCGCGCTGCTCATCGGCGGCATAGCTGAACGGGATGTTCTCGGCGTAGGGCTCGAGGAAAAAATCGAACGGGTTGAATACCGCCATCTCGGCGACCAGATCGACCTCAACGCGCAGCTCGTCAGTCTTTTGCGGGAAGACCAGACGCGCCAGGTAATTGCCCTGGGGGTCCTGCTGCCAGTTGATGAAATGCTGCTCGGGCAGCACCTTCAGCGCGTAGGACAATATCCGCGTGCGGCTATGGGGCGTCGGGCGCAAACGCACAATTTGCGGGCCCAGTTCGACAGCACGGTCGTAGCGGTAATGCGTAACGTGGTGCAACGCGACATGAATCGACACGGCGGCCTCCTGCGAGCCAGGGCATGGGCACAACGCGCGCAAGACTTATGCCAGAGCAACAGTCATTGCGCTTTATCGTGGGAACCGCCGCAGTACAGCACTAAAACAGCGCCAACGGTGGCGTCATGGTGCGAGGGCTGCACACATTTGTGGCGAACGCCTGGAGGGAGGTGGTGAATCTACCCAATCAACGGGCTCTACGCTGGGCAACGACGGCCTGTCGCAGGCGCCGTATTTCAAGTAGCCGCTGACGCATTTCGCGGTGGCGCTTGCTGTTGAGCAACAGCAAGCCCAGCAGTGGGAACAACACCGCCGAGCCGTACACCAGGCGATTGAGGTCGTATTGAATCATCGGCAAAACGAACAACAGGCATGCGCCGAGGTATACCGCCACCAGCCTGGCCGCCCAGGGATAGCCACGCGCGATCATCACGTTGCCAAACACCAGCACCACCACCAACAGCAGGATCGCAGCCCCCGAATAGCTGGACTTGAGCGCTGGCTCTACCCCACGCAAATAGGTCACGCCCGCCGTGGAAACTGCGACTGAGCCGGAGAAGATCGCCATGAAAATAGTGCCCATGAACACCGGAAAATAACGGGCGAGAAAACTGCGCATATCGGGGAAGCCGCTCATTCGGTCAAATCCTCGTACAAGCCGATCGCAATGGTGCTGGCCGTACCGACATGCCCGGTTCGATAGCTACCGGCGATGCCCAATAGGCCGCCCAGCGCATCTTTCAACTGGGTCAGCGTGGCGTGGCGGATTTCGGTGGAGCTGTAGCTCTTGGTCAGCTTGCCGGCGCGCTGCTGCAGCTTGAGCAACTTGGGCGTCAGGCTCGGATCGCGCAGGCTGAGCAACTCCTTGGTCAACTTCTTGCGCTCCTGACGGCTCAGGCCCTTGAGCAGCTCATACCAACTCTTACCCAACGCGGCGGCCTTGTTGGCCTTGAGCAGCTTGACCGTGGTCAAGGCCCCCGTGCCGATCCCCACCAGCGAGGCCGCATCGAGGATGGGGGAAACCGCGCCATACCATTCGGCGTCGTCCATGCGGTCGTTCGCATCGGGATCAAGTATTTCGTTATAGGTACGCGCCACGCCAAATCCGCATTGGGCGCTGCTCGCCAGTGCTGCAGTGATGCCGATACCCACCACAAAAGCACTGGCACCGGCTGTGAACGGAACGGCAACGCTGCCGCTGAACACCACGATCCAACCGATCACCGCTGCGCCGCAGGAAAGCCCCATATCAAATGCCTCCTTCTGGAGACGTCCTTCACGGGGATCTGTCTTCACCTGTTCCACAAACTGGGCAGGCGAGATGTACTTCTGCGCCTCGCGCAAAATGATGCGCTTGGGCTTGATACTGCAAATCGGCTTGAATTCGCGCAGGGTGACCACGTTAAGGTCGGCGTCGATATAGACGACGCCAGCGCCGACGATCCCGGGGTCGCCATCGATGGCCGCGAACAGCCGTGGCAGGTTGATCTGACTTTCAATGCGCTGGCGCGCCATGAACTGGGAGCGATTGAAGTCCATGCCGATGCCGGCCAGGGGGTTGCCCATGGGGTGTTCTTCCTTGAAAGGGTGGAGACTGGACTGACGCTATCGGGGGCAAGCCCCCTCCCACATTCGACCGCATTCTCATGCTGGAACTCAGTCAAGTGTGGGAGGGGGCTTGCCCCCGATAGCAATCCGATAGGCGCCACCTTACCAAACAGGCCCGCTACCGACCAGAAAGCAAAACGCCAGCACTGAGGCTGGCGTTTTACATGTCAGGCTGCGATCAACGCGGCACCACCGGCTTGCGCGCAGGCTTGCCGCCCTTGCCCTTGGCCGCATCGGTACGTTCCTTCGCCGCCTGCTTGTTACGCGCCTGAGCCGCCGCCTTGGCTTGCTCACGCTTGTCCCACGGATTGCTGCCGTCACTGCCACGCGGCGGAAGGCCGGTGTGCTGGGTGAGGATTTTGGTGGTGGTTTCCTTGGCGACCTTGTGGCTGCCCACCGGCGTCGAGTTCTTGCGACGCGCGCTCTGGTAGCTGTCGGTGCTCGGCTGGTGCAGCGGGATCAGTTGGTCCTTGCCCGGCCCGATCAGGTCGGCGCGGCCCATGCGGGTCAGCGCTTCACGCAGCATCGGCCAGCCTTTCGGATCGTGGTAGCGCAGGAACGCCTTGTGCAGACGGCGCTGCTCTTCGCTCTTGACGATGGTCACCGCGTCGCTCTTGTAGGTGACTTTGCGCAGCGGGTTCTTGCCCGAGTGGTACATCGCGGTGGCGGTGGCCATCGGCGAGGGATAGAACGCCTGCACCTGGTCGGCACGGAAACCGTTGCCCTTGAGCCACAGGGCCAGGTTCATCATGTCTTCATCGGTGGTGCCGGGGTGGGCGGCGATGAAGTACGGGATCAGGTACTGCTCCTTGCCCGCTTCCTTGGTGTACTTCTCGAACATGCGCTTGAACTTGTCATAGCTGCCGATGCCCGGTTTCATCATCTGGTTGAGCGGACCTTCCTCGGTGTGTTCCGGGGCGATCTTGAGGTAGCCACCGACGTGGTGGGTGACCAGTTCCTTGACGTATTCCGGCGACTCGACGGCGAGGTCGTAGCGCAGGCCGGAGGCGATCAGGATCTTCTTCACGCCCGGCAACGCACGGGCGCTGCGGTACAGCTGGATCAGCGACGAGTGGTCGGTGTTCAGGTTCGGGCAGATGCCAGGGAACACGCACGACGGCTTGCGGCACGCGGATTCGATTTCCGGGCTCTTGCAGGCAATGCGGTACATGTTCGCGGTCGGCCCGCCGAGGTCGGAGATCACCCCGGTAAAGCCCGGCACCTTGTCGCGGATCTCTTCGATCTCGCGAATGATCGATTCTTCGGAACGGTTCTGAATGATGCGGCCTTCGTGCTCGGTGATCGAGCAGAAGGTACAGCCGCCGAAGCAGCCACGCATGATGTTCACCGAGAAACGGATCATGTCGTAGGCCGGGATTTTCTCCTTGCCGTACGCCGGGTGCGGCACGCGGGCGTAAGGCATGCCGAACACATAGTCCATTTCTTCGGTGGTCATCGGAATGGGCGGCGGGTTGAACCACACGTCCACTTCACCGTGCTTCTGCACCAGGGCGCGGGCGTTGCCCGGGTTGGTTTCCAGGTGCAGCACGCGGTTGGCGTGGGCATACAGCACCGCGTCACCGCGAACTTTTTCCACCGAAGGCAGGCGGATCACGGTCTTGTCGCGGGTCATGCGCGGGCTGGCCAAAATCTGTACGACCTTGGCTTCATCCGGGTCATCCACCGGACCTTTCTCTTGCTCGATGGCGCAGGCCTGGGTGTCCTGGGTGTTGACGTACGGGTTGATGATCTTGTCGACCTTGCCCGGACGGTCGATGCGCGTGGAGTCCACTTCGTACCAGCCAGCAGGCGTATCGCGACGAATGAACGCGGTACCGCGCACATCGGTGATGTCTTCGATCTTGTGGCCCCACGACAGGCGCTGGGCGACTTCGACGATGGCCCGCTCGGCGTTGCCGTACAGCAGGATATCGGCGGTGGCGTCGATCAGGATCGAGTTGCGCACGCGGTCCTGCCAGTAGTCGTAGTGAGCAATACGGCGCAGGGAAGCTTCGATACCGCCGAGTACGATCGGCACGTTCTTGTAGGCTTCCTTGCAACGCTGGCTGTACACCAGGCTCGCGCGGTCCGGGCGTTTGCCGGCCATGCCGCCTGGGGTATAGGCGTCATCGGAGCGGATTTTCTTGTCGGCGGTGTAGCGGTTGATCATCGAGTCCATGTTGCCGGCCGCGACGCCGAAGAACAGGTTCGGCTCGCCGAGCTTCATGAAGTCGTCTTTGGACTGCCAGTTTGGCTGCGCAATGATCCCGACGCGAAAGCCCTGGGACTCCAGCAGCCGGCCGATGATCGCCATGCCGAACGACGGATGGTCCACGTAGGCATCACCGGTAACGATGATGATGTCGCACGAATCCCAGCCAAGCTGATCCATCTCCTCCCTGCTCATCGGCAGGAATGGCGCAGGACCGAAACATTCGGCCCAGTACTTGGGATAGTCAAATAACGGCTTGGCTGTTTGCATGACGGTGACCGGTGTTGAGATGAAAAATCGCGGGCGCGGAATATAGCACAAAAAATAACCAATTCCGACGACTGTGGTCGGAAATATGCGTGACGATGCCACTGCCCGTGCTTTTCACCCCGCAGACATATGTACCCCTCCTGGTGAAGCCCCCCGCCCTACCGTTGCCCGATCTTTGACCAGCGCCCGACAGGCCTCAATGCCAGGCGCTCACACCGCGAGCACGGACCATGACCACCTCCTCCATCACGGCCGCCGAGGCTGAACCCTCCCTGTTGCTGACCAGCGAACACTGGTCCGAACAGCAGATCCTCAAGGCCATGCAAGCAAACGTGACCACATTCATGGGCAAACTTCCCCCTGACGAGCAACGGGAATACCTGCGCTTATGCAACGAGCATATCGAGCGCGAGCAGTTCTTGAGCACCGCCCTGAATGATTTCTACAACGAATTGAACCAGCAACTGGTCGATGCGCTGCAAAGCACACTGAAAAGCAAGACAGGCAAACTGATCGACCCGCGCACCACCTACCTCAAAACTCGCGTGCGCCAATTGCCGATTGCCCACGACGACTTGCCGGCCAATGATCGCTTGAGCAACCAGGTGCGCATCTTCAAGGAAGACCTCAGCGTGCGCGAGTACGAACGCTCGATGACTTTGCTGGAGGCCGCGCACCGCAACTTCGGGTTCACCGCGTATTTTTCCACCGAAGAGCAGCGCGCCAGCTTTATCAGCGGCAACGCCCTGAGCGTAAAAGAATTCGTCGCGGTCGTGCGCAGTGTCGATTTCGGCAAGCGGATCGGCGATTACATTGAGAAAGCGTTCAAGAAGCGCCTGTCCAACGCGCTGTTCGGCCTGCAAGGCACCAAGCTGGTGATTGCCTTGCGTGATGCCTATCGCACCCGCGAGCCGTGGAGCATCAATGAGTGGGAGTTCAACAACCTCAAGAACGCGCTGTTCGATGCAAACATCCATTGGGACATGTACCAGCTGGACGCCGGTGGCGACAAAATAGCCATGCCGTTTTTCACCCGGCATTTTGACACCCCGGACGGCGCCTGCGTCTACAGCTACTTCCCGGACCGTCCGGACGGTGCGCTGCGTCGCCACGCCTCCCGTCAAGAGGCGGTGGACGACTTGCAGAAGCAGATTCGCAACGACGTGGGCCTTCAGCGTTTCGGCTGGTTCATGAAGGCGATTTCCTTGAACAACCAGGAAAAGCTCAGGACCTTCATCAAGCCGCTCAAGGTCAACCGCGATGAACTGTACTGGCATGCGCGCATTTTATACGACCTGTTCGCCAGCAAGACGCCCAATCGAGAAAAACTCTCCGTTGAAAAAATCGGCCCGGATACCCGTGCTCTGGCCCACACCCTGCCTGTCCGCCAGTCATGGCCCATTCAAGAAGACCTGATTCGACTGGCGCGCACCAATCAACTTGCAGACCGCGAGGCGGCAGTGGCCTTGCTCACCTACCTGGTCAGCGAAACCTTGTCGATGCTGCTGATCCCCGTGCCTGGTGGGGTAACTGGCATGAGCAAGGTCATGCTGATAGCGATGATGGGCACTCTCGCGTATCAGACCGGCTCGGCCATCTCGGCGTTGCGGCGCGGGCAGCAGGCCGAGCTGGTGCAAGCAGTCGGGGACATTCTGGATCTGCTGGTGGGCCTGCGCTTGCAGGGCGTAGCCAGCAAATTATCGGCCCGACGCACGCGCAAACTGATGGATGCACTGGGTAACCCTCGGTACGGAGTCGCGGCCAACGGCAAGCCCGGTTTGTGGTTCGTCGATGCCGAGCGCCCCATCGACCCGAACTTCCTTGACGGGGTGAAGCAGAATAGCCAGGGCGTGTTTGAGAAAAACACTTACAGCTACGCCAAGCTGGAGATAGACGGTAAAAGCAGGATCGTCGAAGTCAAACTGGACACCGGTTCCGGGCGCTATCGACTGACGGGTGACGCTTCAAGCGTGCTGCCCTATATCACTTTTTTGCCAGCCCGCAACCACTGGGTGCTGGACCCTGTCGATACCCGCACCCTGAGCGACGCCCAGCTGCTGCAGCAGATGGTTTCGCCCAGCCAGTTGTCGCTGACCCCCGCAGCCTGCCAACGTGCACTGGACGTTGCAGGTGTGAATCGTCAAGGCTTGCAGGATATATGGTTCGGGCATCAGCCCGCTCCCGTGTCACTGATCCAGGCCATCGAGCACCAAGGCCGGTATGAATTGCAAACGACACTCAAATCGACTGACGACCCGACCATCAGCCTCCTGCGCCGGCGCTTCCCGGACCTTTCACACGCCAGGGCCGCCGACCTGCTGCAACAGCATCCATCACTGCGCGAGGCCAGCGAATACTCTGCATTGGCCGCGCCCGTTCGCGAAGCCATCCACAAGGGCCTTGAACAAAGCCTGATCACCGAAGCCTTGAGCGCGCTGTCAGCGCCCAACGATCGCGAGCTCACCTCCCAAAGCGAGGCGCTGTTCAGCAACCTGTTGACGCTGCTGCCGGGCTGGCCCGACGACGTTGGCGTGCAGGTCTACCAAGGCGTGACCGATCAGGCAGGCCATATCGTGCGTCGTGGTGAACTGCTGGACACCTATGGCAATGACGACGCCGACAGCTTTGTGATGCTGGTCAAGTCCGGCAACCGCTACGCCGGCTACCGGCCGGACAGTGGGGATCTGCAAATGGCCCCCTCCGCAGAAAACAGCCTGCTCGGCGCCACCTTGCGCACCCTCACTGACGCTCAACGCGCTGATCTGGGCCGCGAAATCCACGACACTCAAGGCTTGGCCAAGGATGTGCTCAAACAGGCTCACGTGCACCGGGAGTACCTGCATGAATTCCTGATTCCCTCGCGGGAATTGCCGCTGTCGAGCCAAAGTCTCAGTGCATTTCGGATAGCGCACAAGCAGTTGCCGAATAATGCCGATGCAGACGGCATCCATGAGATGAGCCAGCGTAAATACGTGAACATTGATGACGGCACCTACCAAGTCATGCTGGATCGTGACGCCTCTTGCGCCACCCGCAAAGTCTGGCGCATCGTCAAGCCGGACGATGCGGTCGCCATGGATGAAGGCAACGTCTATAACGGCAGTCGCGCCGGAGAAAGCCACGCCATCACGCGCAACGCTGCAAATGTGTGGGTAACCGCAGTGGTTGGCGCGCCTGGTGGAATGCGCCAGTCCGGGCATGCCTGGTCGTTCCACCGGCAATTGGCCAACCAGTTATCCGCCGCCGCCCATCGGGTGCTCAGCCCGACCCGCCGTGTGCGCAAGCTATTTCCTTCCTTTACTGCGGAGCAGGTCAGTGCGTTTATTCAGGCGCTGGGGGACGATGTCACGGGCCAGTTGGCGCAGCGGGAAAGCGAATATAGAACCCTCAAAAAAACATTGAAGGCCTGGGCACAGGCGGACGTATCCCAGCCGGCCGGCTGGGCGGATGTGCTTATCGATGAGATCAAGCGTTGCTGGCGGCGCGAGACGGGGACAACCTTTAAAATGCCCCCGGGAAGCTTTGCGCTCCCAGCACTGAAAGCAGATTTCAGCCATGTTCAGGAGCTCGATCTTGTATCGGTCAACTGGTCGGAAGCGGCCGACGCTTTCATCAGCAACTTCCCTAACCTGGAACGGCTGCGCATCACCCGTTCCACGCTCGACAGACTGCCCGCGGCTGTCGGTGAGTTGCACAACCTGACCTCACTGAACTTAAGTTCGAACAAAATCAGGCTGGATGCAAAAAGCGCGGAAACCTTTGCGACCCTCACCCGTCTCGAGCATGTCGACCTGTCGGAAAACCCGCTGGCAATCACCCCTGACTTCAGCGCCATGACCAGGCTGAAAACCCTGGACCTCAGTAACACACAGATCGATCAATGGCCTGCCGGCCTCCAGAGCCAGCCCGCCTTGAGCCATCTCAACCTGCGCAGCAACGAGATACGGGAGATACCCCAGACGCATCTCAAACCGTCGGCCGAGCAGCTTGAAACCATCGCGCGGATCAACAACGTCACACAACTGCAGGGCAACCCGTTCCCCACCCACTACTGGCGCGAATTCGACAGTTACTGGCGGCGCCTGGACAAGGATCGCCCCGACCTGATGGACGAAGCGATTGAAGGCGCGTTCGACAGTGGCAACCCTGGGGTGGACAGGTATCGCCAGCTGTATCCCAGCAAGAACACCAAGCAGGCCCGACAGTTTCTCTGGGGCTTGCCCGAAGGCGCCGTACCGGCGCAATTGGACCGGCTGGAACTGGAGTACAACCAACTGCAATCTCAACTCGACGCCTGGACATTCTCGGGCGGTGGTCGACGCCAGGGCTACATCCGCGCAGGCCAGTTGGCAACCAATGCGCAAACCCGAAACGATCGAGACATAGCCCGGGAACGTATCTTGAGTTGCTGGCGACGGGAAACACCGCAGAAGCTGGCCAATGACGGCACTCCAATCGGCCTGGAGCTTGACCTCAGTGGGCTGAGGCTGCCGAGCCTGCCGGATCTGGACGCAGATTTCAGCCATGTCGGCTCGCTCAAACTGAACAACATGAACCTGAGCGCGTCGCCGGAGGGCTTCCTCACTCGCTACCGGCACCTACGCTGGCTGAACCTGGCAAACAACCAACTGCGCGAGTTGCCCCCGGCGCTGGGTGAAATGCACGGGCTTACTCGTCTTTTTCTACAAAATAACCAAATTCGCTTGAACGCCGACACTGCTCGCATCCTGTCCGAACGAACCACGCTCAGGGCACTATGGATGCAAGGCAATCCACAACTGGGCCTGTCACCCGACTTCAGCCAGATGACCGGTATCCGTTCGATTGATCTGTCCAGTACAGGCATCGATACTTGGCCTGCGGGCTTGCTGGAGCAACCGTTGCTGGACACGGTGAACCTTGACGCCAATCGGATCACCGAAATTCCCGACGCCGTCATTGCCCCCAGCGACGCGCGCCTGGCGCAGTCGGCACAACTGAACGATGTGACCTCCGTCACCGGCAACCCCTTGTCCGACGATACGCTGGAACAGGTCATGAGTTACGCAGAGCGATTGGTTGACGCCGGCGTAACCGTAATCGGACGGCCTAACCGCCTGGTGGTCACGGCTACCAGCAACCGGCGCCCGGCAGCATTCAGAAATCGGGGTGACGAATCCTTCCGGCGGCTGACCCATGACCTGGCCTCAGACCAGGTACGCGCCAGACGAACCCAATGGAATACGTTACGCGAACAGGAAGGCGCCGAACCGTTTTTCGACCTGCTCCGGCGCCTGGACCAACTGGGCACCGGCCAGGCGGATCATCAGCGAAGGGTGTGGGAGGTAATTGACGCCATCACCGAAAACAACGCGGAATCCGAAGCGCTGCGCAAAGAAGTTTTTGAGCGAGCGGGAGAACCTGCGTGCTGTGATCGCGCAGCGTTTTCCTTCGGCAACCTGGAAACCATCGTGCTGGTATACCGGGCGCGCACTCAGGCGCTGGATCAGTCTCAGGGCGCACACTTATCGGCACTGTCGCGTGGCTTGTTCCGACTGCACGAAGTGGACAAGATCGCCGCCGCCGACATCCAGCGCAGCGAAGCGATAGTCAATGACCCTGCCATTGAGCAGGCGCAAAAGCTTCCCCACCGCAGACGCCTTGCCGAAGAGGTCGAAATCAGGCTGGCTTATCGCTACGGCCTCAAAGACCGCCTCCAATTGCCGGGGCAACCTCAACGCACCGCCTTCACCCACATGGCCGAGGTCACACCGGCAATGCTGGATGCCGCCTATGAAAGCGTCGTGGCGCTGGACAATTCGCCCGAAGAATTCCAAGCCCTGGTGTCCCGCGAATTCTGGCAGGTGTACGTGACCAACAAGTACCAGACGCAGTTCGAAGCGCAACGCCAGCCTTTTCAGGAGCGCATTGACGCCCTGCGTGACAGCTTCAACGCTCACCTGCTGTCTGAAGCGGCTTATAAGGAGCAAACCGACAACCAGCAGGCGCTGCTTGCGATTGAGGAGGCCGAGCTTGTTCAAACACTGACAAGGCAAGAGCTGGCCGAATGATCTTGGCCAGCCATTATTCGTCGTCGTCGAAGTTATAACTGCCCGGCGCAAGGTTTTCAAAGCGTGTGTACTTGCCGATGAACGCCAGGCGGATAAACCCGATAGGGCCGTTCCGCTGCTTGCCGATAATGATCTCGGCGATGCCTTTGTGTTCCGTTTCGGGGTGATACACCTCGTCGCGGTACACGAACATGATCACGTCGGCATCCTGCTCGATCGCTCCGGATTCACGCAAGTCGGAGTTCACCGGGCGCTTGTTGGGGCGTTGTTCCAGGGAACGGTTGAGCTGGGACAGCGCCACCACCGGGCAGTTGAATTCCTTGGCCAGGGCCTTGAGGGAGCGGGAGATTTCGGAAATTTCGTTGGTGCGGTTGTCGCCGCTCGAACCCGGGATCTGCATCAACTGCAGGTAGTCGATCATGATCAGCGCAATGTCGCCGTGCTCACGCACCAGACGGCGCGTACGCGCACGCATTTCGGACGGGCTGATACCGGCGGTGTCATCGATGAACAGCTTGCGGTCGTTGAGCAGGTTGACCGCCGAGGTCAGGCGTGGCCAGTCGTCGTCTTCCAATTGGCCGGAACGCACCTTGGTCTGGTCGATACGTCCCAGGGACGAGAGCATACGCATGATCAGCGATTCGCCAGGCATCTCGAGGGAGTACACCAGTACCGCCTTGTCGCTGCGCAGTACGGCGTTTTCCACCAGGTTCATCGCGAAAGTAGTCTTGCCCATCGACGGACGGCCGGCGACGATGATCAGGTCGGACGGCTGCAGGCCGCTGGTCTTCTCGTCAAGGTCGGTATAGCCGGTAGAGATACCGGTAATCGCCGCATCGGTGTTGAACAAGGTGTCGATGCGGTCGATGGCCTTGGTCAGCAGGTCGTTGACGCTGACCGGGCCGCCGGTCTTGGGCCGTGCTTCGGCGATCTGGAAGATCTGGCGCTCGGCTTCGTCGAGGATCTCGGCGGCGGTACGGCCTTCCGGGTTGAAGGCGCTGTCGGCGATTTCAGTGCTGATGCCGATCAACTGGCGCAGGGTGGCGCGCTCGCGGACGATCTGCGCATACGCCTTGATGTTGGCGACGGACGGCGTGTTCTTCGCCAGTTCACCGAGGTAGCCCAGACCGCCGACCTGGGAGGTCTGGCCTTCCTTGTCCAGTTGTTCGGCCAGGGTCACCACGTCGATTGGTGAGTTCTGGTCGGCCAGCTTGGCGATGGCGCGGAAGATCAGGCGGTGGTCATGGCGATAGAAGTCACCGTCCGAGACTTGATCCAGCACGCGTTCCCAGGCGTTGTTGTCCAGCATCAAACCACCGAGCACAGCCTGTTCGGCCTCGATGGAATGCGGCGGCACCTTCAGGGCAGCGGTTTGCAGATCGTATTGCTCAGGAGCGGAGATTTCGTTCATGGCCACTTGAAATTCGGGGTGTGTAAAAAAACAAAAGGCACGACCTGTAAACAGGATCGTGCCCGATGTTAACCGGCTGGCACACGAGGTGCCAGTCAGTTAGGTGCGACTTAAGCTGCTACCACGACAACGCGTACGGTGGCTTCAACTTCGGCGTGCAGGTGCACGGCTACGTCGAATTCGCCTACGTTGCGGATGGTGCCGTTCGGCAGACGAACTTCGCTCTTCTGCACTTCAACGCCGGAGGCGGTCAGTGCATCAGCGATGTCGTGGGTGCCGATCGAACCGAACAGCTTGCCTTCGTCACCGGCGGTGGCAGTGATAGTCACTTCCAGCTCAGCCAGTTGGGCAGCGCGAGTTTCGGCCGACGCTTTTTTGTCTGCTGCGGCTTTTTCCAGCTCAGCGCGACGCTCTTCAAACGCAGCCAGGTTGGCAGCGGTTGCAGCGGTGGCTTTGCCGTATGGCAGCAGGTAGTTACGACCGTAGCCGGCCTTAACGTTCACTTTGTCGCCCAGGTTGCCCAGGTTGGCGACTTTTTCCAGAAGGATCAGTTGCATGTGAAAATCCTCTAACTTTTAACCTTCACCGTTCGCGCTATCGGCATCTTTCGACGCCAGACGTCCGCGAAAATCAATCAGGCCGTCGACAATGGCCAAGACCACGAGTAACGGATAGATCAGCTGCATGAACAGCAACAGCGTGACGTACAACCCCACCAGCCAGAACCTGGCCAGGCGCTTTCGCGCCACCAGCCCATGAATCAGGGCCAGCCCGGCAAACACCAGCGGTACGCTGCAAATCGGCGCCAGCAAGGCCATCTGTGGACCGAAGTTCGGTCCGACAACCATGCACGCCAGCAGCAACATCGCCGGCCCCGCTGGGATTCTGATACTGCGAAACTCGCGACCAAAACCACCCGGGTTGTACAACAACGCCTGCCAATAACGCCCAAGAATCAGGCTCAGCACGCTGACAACCTGCAGCAAAGCCGCAATCAGGCCGGTCAGGACCGGAGCAATCAGTGACGCAAACCGCGCTCGCTCATCTACCGACAACTGCTGGTAGAGATCCCCGAGGGCCAGCGGCAGGATCTTGACGATCTCCTGCGCCAGCGCCTCGATCTGCGGGCGGAAAGCCGCGCCAAGCATCACTGAGTACACCAACCCCACTGCCACGCTGACCAGCAGCGTACGGACCCAGGACTCGCTTGCGCGCAAAACCAACGCAAGGCTCGATGACCCCAGCAGTACCAGAAGTACCCGTGGATCACCCATTTGCAGCCACCAGATCAAGGCCGGCAACAAACCCAGGGCAAGAACGCCAAGGGCGTCCTTCAAACCGCGCCGCAGGAGCACAAGGCAACCTGCGGCAGCACCCAACCAATAAAGCAACGGCAATGCCGCACAGCCAGCCACTACCAGAGTGGCCTGCATACGACCGCGCATGATGAACTCAGCTAAGGCGCGCATGCATTCAATCCCTTACTACTTGTCGACTGCCCGGTCTCAGCGGCCGTGGCTGTCGGTGTAGGCCAGCAGGGCCAGGAAGCGGGCGCGCTTGATAGCGGTGGCCAGCTGACGCTGATAACGTGCTTTGGTACCGGTGATACGGCTTGGAACGATTTTGCCGGTCTCGGATACGTAGGCTTTCAGAGTGTTGAGATCTTTGTAATCGATCTCTTTCACGTCTTCAGCGGTGAAGCGGCAGAATTTACGACGACGGAAGAAACGTGCCATTTGATAGGCTCCTTAAAAGGTCCGTGGATTACTCGTCAGCGTTATCGCTGTTGTCGCTGTCATCACTATCAGCGCTATCAGCGCCTTCGTGCTCAGGACGGTCGCGACGCTCACGGCGCTCACTGCGGTTTTCTTCAGCCTTGAGCATCTCGGATTGGCCGGTAACGGCTTCTTCGCGACGGATGACCAGGTTACGGATCACTGCATCGTTGTAGCGGAAGTTGTCTTCCAGCTCGGCCAGGGCCTTGCCGGTGCATTCAACGTTCAGCATCACGTAGTGAGCCTTGTGAACATTGTTGATTGCGTAGGCCAGTTGACGACGGCCCCAATCTTCCAGACGGTGGATTTTGCCGCCGTCTTCTTCGATCAGCTTGGTGTAACGCTCAACCATGCCGCCGACTTGCTCGCTTTGATCCGGGTGGACCAAAAAGATGATTTCGTAATGACGCATGAATGCTCCTTACGGGTTGTAGCCTGCCGCTCAAAAACGGTCAGACAAGGAGTGAATGACACTTATGGATCTTGCCGCAGGGGAGGCACATGCGTGCCTGCCAGGTGGGCAAGGGGCGCAATTGTAGAGAAGGGGGAGAACGGGCGCAAGGTGATTGGTGATTATTTGAACAATCTCCCAAACACCACAAAAGCAAATGTGTGGCTTGCCTACTGTAGGAGCGAGCTTGCTCGCGAAAAACGCCAATATAATACGCGCATCCTGAATGAACGCGGCGCCTGTGAGTTTTTCGCGAGCAAGCTCGCTCCTACTAGGATTGGGGCAAAACCCACATTTTAATCACTTCTTGGCCTTGGCCTTGGCACCACGCTGACGCCGGGCTTCGAACAGGCATACGCCCGTCGCCACCGATACGTTCAGGCTGCTGACACTGCCGGCCATCGGCAGGTGCACCAGGTAATCGCAATGCTCGCGGGTCAAGCGACGCATGCCCTTGCCTTCGGCGCCCATGATCAGAATGGTCGGGCCGGTGAGGTCCTGGTCGTAGATGCTGACTTCGGCCTCGCCTGCCGTGCCGACAATCCACAGGCCACGCTGCTGAAGCTTCTCCAGGGTGCGCGCCAGGTTGGTCACGGCCACCAGCGGAATCACTTCCGCCGCGCCGCAGGCCACTTTACGCACGACCGGCGTGAGCGTGGCCGACTTGTCTTTGGGCACGATCACCGCCAGCGCGCCGGCCGCATCCGCCGAACGCAGGCAGGCGCCGAGGTTGTGTGGATCGGTCACGCCGTCCAGCACCAGCAGCAACGGCGCGCCTTCGGTGCGGTCGAGCAGCTCGTCGAGCATGGCTTCGCCCCACACCTGGCTCGGGCTGACGTCGGCAACCACGCCCTGGTGAACGCCTTCTACCCACACGTCCATTTCACGGCGCTCGGCCTGGCCGATGGCAACCTTGTTCTGGGTGGCGAGTTCGACCAGCGCCTGCACGCGTGGCTCGCTGCGACCTTCCGCCAGCCACACCTGCTTGACGCGCTTGGGGTGGTGACGCAGCAGTGCTTCTACGGCATGCACGCCGTAGATTTTTTCCAGACTCATGACTTGGCCTTAGGTTTGCGCGACCCGCCGCTTTTCGCAGGGGCCGAACCCGCTTTAGGCGGGCCTTTACGGTGTTTACTCGGTTTGCTCGACGGTTTTTCCGCCCCTTGGGACTTTCCCCCAGACGCCGCTTTACCACCGCTTTTGGCTTCGCTGAGCAACTGCTGCTTCAACTCGCGACTCTTGCGCAGCTCGGCGTTTTTTGCCGCGGCATCGCTTGGGCGGTAGGCCTCAGGGGCCTTGTCCTTGGCCGAAGAACGACGACCGGCCTTGGCAGGTGCTGGCTCGGCAGCCGTCTTCGTGCCGGAAGCCTTGCCTTTGGAAGCCG
The DNA here is from genome assembly GCF_001439815.1 of Pseudomonas orientalis. Classification (GTDB taxonomy): domain Bacteria; phylum Pseudomonadota; class Gammaproteobacteria; order Pseudomonadales; family Pseudomonadaceae; genus Aquipseudomonas; species Aquipseudomonas orientalis. Next base: position 105,523 of record NZ_JYLM01000006.1, read on the forward strand.
GCGCTGCGGTTTCGCTGCCACGCTTTTTGCGGCCGGCCGGCTCTGCGGGTTTGTCAGGCATGCCGAAGTCGATCTTGCGCTCGTCCAGGTCGACACGCATGACCTGCACTTCCACGGTATCGCCCAGGCGGAAGCTGCGACCGCTGCGCTCGCCCGCCAGGCGGTGGTGCACAGGATCGAAGTGGTAGTAGTCACCCGGCAAGGCGGTGACGTGCACCAGACCCTCGACGTAAATATCGGTCAGTTCCACGAACAGCCCGAAACCGGTCACGGCGGTGATCACACCCGGGAACGACTCGCCCACGCGATCCTTCATGAACTCGCACTTGAGCCAGTTCACCACGTCGCGGGTGGCTTCGTCGGCGCGGCGCTCGCTCATGGAGCACTGCTCGCCCAATTGCTCAAGGGCCGCTTCGTCGTACGGATAGATCCGCGCCTTCGGAATGGTCATGGCACCGGCGCGCTTGACGTGCGGGGTGTCCTGCCTGGAGTGGATCACGCTGCGGATCGCGCGGTGCGTGAGCAAATCCGGGTAACGACGGATCGGCGAGGTGAAGTGGGTGTACGCCTCGTAATTCAGGCCGAAGTGGCCCTGATTATCGGCGCTGTACACCGCCTGGCTCAACGAGCGCAGCATCACGGTCTGGATCACGTGGTAATCCGGACGGTCCTTGATGCTGGCCAGCAGGGCCTGGTAATCCTTCGGCGACGGGCCATCCTTGCCTTTGTGCAGGGACAGGCCGAGTTCGCCGAGGAACGCACGCAATTTTTCCAGACGCTCCGGCGGCGGACCGTCGTGGACGCGGTACAGCGCAGGAATCTCATGCTTCTTCAGGAATTCAGCAGTGGCCACGTTGGCCGCCAGCATGCATTCCTCGATCAGCTTGTGCGCGTCGTTACGGGTGGTCGGGGTGATGGCGGCAATCTTGCGCTCGGAACCGAAGACAATCCGGGTTTCCTGAGTTTCAAAATCGATCGCTCCACGGGTATGACGGGCACCCAGCAGCACCTTGTACAGCGAGTACAGCTGCTTGAGGTGCGGCACCACGTCGGCGTATTCGCTGCGCAGGGCCTTGGCTTCGCTGGTCTTCGGCGTTTCCAGAATGGTGCTGACCTTGTTGTAGGTCAGGCGCGCCTGGGAGTGGATCACCGCTTCATAGAACTGGTAATCGGTCATTTCGCCGGTTTTCGAGATAGTCATCTCGCACACCATGGCCAAACGGTCGACTTTCGGGTTCAGCGAGCACAGTCCGTTGGACAGTTGCTCGGGCAGCATCGGAATCACGCGCTCAGGGAAGTACACGGAGTTGCCGCGCACCTGGGCTTCGTTATCCAGGGCCGAACCGATCTTCACGTAGCTGGACACGTCGGCAATCGCGACATACAGCTTCCAACCGCCGGAGAACAGGCGCAGCTTGCCCGGCTTGGCTTCACAGTAGACCGCATCGTCGAAGTCGCGGGCATCTTCGCCGTCGATGGTGACGAACGGCAGATGGCGCAGGTCGATGCGTTTTTCTTTGTCTTTGTCTTCGACTTCCGGCTTGAGCTTGGCGGCTTCCTTGAGCACGGCATCCGGCCAGACGTGAGGAATATCGTAGGTGCGTAGCGCCACGTCGATTTCCATGCCCGGCGCCATGTAGTTGCCGACCACTTCAACGATATCGCCCTGGGGCTGGAAGCGCGCAGTCGGCCAGTGGGTGATTTTCACCTCGACGAACTGGCCGACCTTGGCGGCGCCATTGCGGCCCGGGGTGATCAGCACTTCCTGCTGGACCTTCGGGTTATCCGGCACGACAAAGCCGATGCCGCCCTCTTCGAAGTAACGACCGACGATGGACTCGTGGGCACGGGACACCACTTCGACGATCACGCCTTCGCGACGACCACGACGGTCCAGGCCGCAAACACGCGCCAGGGCACGGTCGCCATCGAACACCAGGCGCATCTGCGCGGGGCTCATGAACAGGTCGTCACTGCCGTCATCCGGGATCAGGAAGCCGAAGCCGTCCCGATGGCCGGCGATGCGGCCCAGGATCAGGTCGAGCTTGTCGACCGGCGCGTAAGTGCCGCGGCGGGTATAGATCAACTGAGCATCGCGCTCCATCGCACGCAAACGGCGGCGCAGGGCTTCGAGCTGGTCTTCGGTGGTCAGACCGAACTCTTCAACCAGCTGCTCGCGGCTAGCAGGCGAACCACGATCGGCGAGGTGCGCCAGGATCAGTTCACGGCTAGGAATAGGGTTTTCATATTTTTCCGCTTCACGAGCGGCCTCGGGATCGAGGGACTGCCAATCGGCCATTAGAGAGTTTTCACCTTGTCTATATGCGGGTTAGTTTGGCATACGCGTATTGAAACGGGAAATTTCAGACGTCATCAAGCCTTTTAAAGCCCTTTGCAGCCCCCGGCGCGCACCTTGCCCGACCATTGGCGAAATTTTCCAGGCTTTTTTCATGGCAGGGGTTTACAGCACAAATATCGCTCCGTATAGTGCGCGCCATCGACGACGGCAACGTTGTCAGATAATGCCTAGGTGGTGAAATTGGTAGACACGCCAGCTTCAGGTGCTGGTGATCGCAAGGTCGTGGAAGTTCGAGTCTTCTCCTGGGCACCAAATTCAGATCAAACCCGCGAAAGCGGGTTTTTTCGTTTCAGACCTTTGATTTTTAACGGAAAATTTGATTTATATTTTTCGAATCAGGGGTTTACAGATCAAAACGCCCGCCGTATAGTTCGCCCCATCAACAGCGGCAACGTTGCTTGATAATGCCCAGGTGGTGAAATTGGTAGACACGCCAGCTTCAGGTGCTGGTGATCGCAAGGTCGTGGAAGTTCGAGTCTTCTCCTGGGCACCAAATTCAGATCAAACCCGCGAAAGCGGGTTTTTTCGTTTCCGGGGTTTGAACATTCAGTTCGAAAACTTCACCCGCGATCACCCCTCTGGTCCGCACTTGAGAAGCTTTATCGTTTATCCTTGTAGTGATTTGTTGCACATAAGCGAGGAACACTTCGGATGATGATCCGCGATAACCGACTCAAGACATCCCTTCTGCGTGGCCTGACCCTTACCCTGCTCGGCCTGACTCTGCTCTCCCCCAACGCCTATTGCGCCGACAAGATCTCCCTGACCCTCTACAACGGCCAGCACAAAGAAGTCGGCGATGAACTCGCCAAAGCCTTTGAAGCCAAGACCGGCATTCACGTCAATGTACGCAAAGGCAGCAGCAACCAACTGGCCAGCCAGGTCGTCGAGGAAGGTGACCGCTCCCCCGCCGACGTGATCTATACCGAAGAATCGCCGCCGCTGAACAAACTCGGCGAGCAAGGCTTGCTGGCGAAGATCGATGCCAGCACCCTCGACGTGCTGCCCAAGGATTACGTCGGCAGCAATGGCGACTGGATGGGCGTGACCGCACGCACCCGCGTCGTCGCCTTCAATCCCAAGCTGATCGCCGAAAAGGACCTGCCCAAATCGGTGCTGGATTTCGCCGGCCCCGAATGGCAAGGCAAGGTTGGCTTCGTGCCCACCAGCGGCGCATTCCAGGAACAGGCGGTAGCGATCATCAAGCTGCACGGGCGTGAAGCCGCTGAAGAATGGCTGACCGGCCTGCGCGCCTTCGGCAAGGTGTACAGCAATAATATGGTTGCGCTCAAAGCCGTGGAAAACGGTGAAGTGGCCACCGTGCTGGTGAACAACTATTACTGGTTTGCCTTGAAGAAAGAAAAAACCAACCTCGACTCCCAATTGCACTATTTCACCGACGGCGATGCCGGCGGCCTGATTACAGTGTCTTCGGCGGCCGCGCTGAAAACCAGCAAACACCCCAAGGAAGCCCAGCAACTGCTGGCATTCATGGCCAGTGAAGAAGGCCAGCGCGTGATCACCAACACCTCGGCCGAATACCCGTTGCGCAAGGGCATGGAGTCCAACCGCGGCCTCAAGCCTTTCAGCGAACTGCAACCGCCGAAAGTCACCCCGGCCGACCTGGGCAATGCCGAAGAAGCCCTGGAACTGGAACGTGACGTTGGCCTGAACTGATGAACCCAACGCCCAGCGCCGCAGGTTTTCGCCCCCGGCGCAAACGCCCCTCAATCTGGCTGCTGTTGCCGGTGCTGCTCCTGGTTGGCCTGAGCCTGTTGCCACTGGTGTATGTGGGGCTCAAGGCCTGGCAGGCCGGCTGGGCACAGGCGGTGCATCTGCTGTGGCGGCCTTATGTCTTCGGGCTGCTGCGCAATACCCTGTCGCTGATGGTCGGGGTGACGGTCGTGTGCGGCGTGGTCGGCCTGTCCCTGGCCTGGTTGCTGGAACGCAGCAACCTGCCGGGGCGACGCATCTGGGGCGTGATCCTGTGCCTGCCGTTTGCGGTGCCGGCGTTTGTCAGCAGTTTCACCTGGGTGTCGCTGAGCGCACAGTTCGAAGGCCTCGGCGGCGCGATCCTGGTAATGAGCCTGTCCAAGTATCCGCTGGTATTTCTGCCGGTGGCTGCCACGTTGCGCAACCTTGATCCCGCCCTGGAAGAATCGGCGCGTACCCTGGGGCTGAATCGCTGGGGCGTGTTCCGGCGCGTCACCCTGCCGCTGCTGTGGCCGTCACTGGTGGCGGGAGCACTGCTGATTGCATTGCACATGCTGGTGGAGTTCGGCGCCTTGTCGATCATCGGCCTGCAGACCTTCACCACGGCGATCTACCAGCAATTCGAACTGGAGTTCAGCAACGCCAACGCCGCGATGCTCTCGGCGGTGCTGCTGGCGATGTGCCTGAGCTTGTTGTGGCTGGAGCTGCGCGTGCGCGGCAAGGGCCGCCATGTGCGGATCGGCCAGGGCGCGGCGCGACATGCCGAACAGGTGAAGCTGGGCAAATGGGCGCCGCTGGGGCAACTGTATTGCCTGGCGCTGGCGATCATTGGCAGCGGCATTCCCCTGGGGATGCTTGGCTATTGGCTGGCCGTGGGTTCATCGGCGGCGTTTCCGGTCGCCGCGATCAGTGAAGCGTTGTTATCGTCCCTGGCGCTTTCCCTGGGTGGCGCAGCGTTGTGCCTGGCCCTGGCGGTGCCGGTCGGCTTGCTGGTGGTGCGCTACAAAGGTCAACTGGCGATCTGGGCTGAACGCCTGCCGTACCTGCTGCACGCCCTGCCGGGCCTGGTGATTGCACTGACCCTGGTGTATTTCGCACTGCATTACGTGCCGGCGCTGTATCAGACGTTGGCCCTGTTGCTGATCGCCTATGCGCTGTTGTTCTTGCCCCTGGCCCAGGCACCGATTCGCACCGCCCTGAACAAGGCCGCGCCGCAGCTGGAAGAGGCGGCGCGCACACTCGGCGCATCGTCGTTCAGTGCGTTTTGCCGGGTGACGCTGCCGATTATTTTCCCGGCATTGGGGGCGGCGTTTGCACTGGTGTTTCTGGATGCGATGAAGGAGCTGACGGCCACCTTGCTGTTGAGCCCTACGGGGTTGAATACCTTGGCGACGGCTGTGTGGGCACATACCTCGAATGTGGAGTTTGCGGCGGCGGCGCCGTATGCGGCGTTGTTGATTCTGGTGTCGGGGTTGCCGGTGTATTTGCTTACGACGCGGATGTATCTGAGTCGCTGAGATCGCTATCGGGGGCAAGCCCCCTCCCACATTTGAAGTGTTCACAATTCAAGTGTGGGAGGGGGCTTGCCCCCGATGAGGCCGGACCAGACAACCCTAAGCCCGAAACTGCCCCAGACTCGCCTTCAACTGCGCCGCCAACCCATCCAGCACCTTGCCACTGGCCGTCGTCTCCACCACCGCCTGCGCCGCACGCTCAGCCTGGGCATGAATCACCTCGACCCGGCCACGCACCGCATGCGCACCCTGAGCCTGATGCTCGGCCGCGCGCGTCGCCAGGCCGATCGCCGCATGCACCTGCTCCACCGAAGCCTGCACCGTCTGCTGCAAGCGCACGCTGTCGCGCAGCACCCGTAACCCTTCGTCAGCCTGGCGCCCGGCCTTGCCGATGGTTTCAACCGCCTCACGGGCGCCTTGCTGCAACGCCACGATATGCGCCTGAATGTCTCCGGTGGAGCTTTGGGTCTTGCTCGCCAGCGCACGCACCTCGTCCGCGACCACTGCAAAGCCACGCCCGGTTTCGCCGGCACGGGCCGCCTCGATGGCCGCATTGAGCGCCAGCAGGTTGGTTTGCTCGGCGATGCCGTGAATCACCGTCAGTACCACTTCAATCTGCTCGCTTTGCTGCGCCAACCGCTCGATAACCTGGGAGCCGGCCTGCACTTGGCCCGCCAACGCCTCGATCAGGCCGCCCACTTCGGTGGAAGTGCGCGAGTTCTCATCCGTGGCCTGGCGAATATCCACCACCTGCTGCAAAGCCGCCTGCATCGCGTGGCTTTCGGCCTGGGCCTCGTCGGCCATTTGCTCAAGCGCACGCAAGCTCTCGGCCACTTCATCGCGCTGCAAGCCTGCCGCGGCATCGGCTCCGGCATTGCGCAGGGTCATCGCGCCGATCTCTACGCCGGTACGCTGGGCCACGTCACCTGCTTCACGCACGATGGGCTGCAACTTATCCACAAAGCGATTGACCGCCGAAGCCATGTCGCCAATTTCGTCCTTGCTGCTGATCTGCACGCGCTTGGTGAGGTCGCCCTCGCCCGCCGCCAGGTCATCCATGGCGGCAATCAACAGCTTCAAGCGGTTGACTACGCGGCGGCCGAGCACGATGGCGATCAGCAGCAATACGCCAAGACCGACCAGCGCCAGACCCATGCCGATGCGCCAACGCAAGGTGCCGGCAGCCTCCTGAACCGCACTGGTGGTGTTGGCGGTCATCTGGGTGGCCGTGGCTTGCGCCGATTGCAGGCGCGCGCCCATGGCGGCAGCGCTGTCGGCCGCTGCGCCTTTGAGGCTGTCGCCGACCAGTTGATCACCGCTGGCGATCAGTGCGGCGAAGCGGGTGTCCAGTGCTTGCAGATCGGCCTCGACCGACGCGGTCGATACGCCCATGCGGACTTTGCCGATCTCAACGCCGTTGGGGCTGATCGAGGCTTCGACGTAATACACCGAAGGATCAGTCTTGGCCGCGTCCAGTACTTTATCCAGGGCACGCTCCCCTGCGCCCTTGGCCAGCAAGGCCTGGTTGATCGGGTTTTCACGGTTCAGGTAACGGGTCAAATGCTCACCTGCCGCGTCGTCATACACCACGAACAACACGTTGGGATTGCGCTGCGCGCGCCGGGCAAACTCCGATAACGTCGGCACATCACTGTCCCACATGGCACGCGGCGCCACCGAAGCCAGCAACTGCGCCATGTCATTGGCGGAGTCCTGCAGGTCTTTTTCCAGGGTCGCGCGCAATTGCTTCTGCTCTTGCTGAAGACGCGTGGAAAGCCCTGCGGTCAGACGCTGGCGAGTGCTGGTGGATAGACTGTCCAGACTGGAGGTGACTTCCTTGCCGGCCTGGGCCAATTCGCCGGACAGCTTCTGACTATCGATGCCCAGGCGTCTACCCAAATCGGCCTCCAGGGCGGTGACCGTGCTCCGCGTCAGCGCGACGGCCACCAACACTTGCACCAAAAGAGCGATACCTAGGGTAACGAACACCGGCCGCAGGAGTCGGCTTTGTAACAACGAGAGAACGGCAGACACTGGGAATCCCTCCACCACGGGTGCCATTAATTTGATAGCACCTCGAAAGAGGGAAATACAGCAAGGGTCGTGCCGCTTGCCAGGCGGAAACGACAAAGGGCTCCCGAAGGAGCCCTTTGCTTTTTACATCAACAGCTTATTAAGCGAACGGGTGACGCAGAACGATGGTTTCGTTGCGGTCCGGGCCCGTCGAAATAATGTCGATCGGTGCGCCGATCAGCTCTTCCACGCGCTTGATGTAGGCGCGGGCGTTGGCTGGCAGCTCTTCGAGGGTCTTGGCGCCCACGGTCGATTCGGTCCAACCCGGCACTTCTTCGTACACAGGCTGCAGGCCTACGTAGCTGTCAGCGTCAGTCGGTGCAACGTCCTTACCCTCGGCATCTTTGTAACCGATGCAGATGTTGATGGCTTCCAGGCCGTCGAGCACGTCCAGCTTGGTCAGGCAGATGCCCGAAATGCTGTTCACGTCGATAGCGCGACGCAGGATAACAGCGTCGAACCAGCCACAACGACGAGCACGGCCGGTGGTCGCGCCGAACTCGTGACCTTGCTTGGCCAGGTGCGCGCCGACTGCGTCGAACAGCTCAGTCGGGAACGGGCCCGAACCTACGCGCGTGGTGTAGGCCTTGGTGATGCCCAGGATGTAATCCAGGAACATCGGGCCAACGCCCGAACCGGTGGCAACGCCGCCGGCGGTGGTGTTGGAGCTGGTCACATACGGGTAGGTACCGTGGTCGATGTCCAGCAACGAACCCTGGGCGCCTTCGAACATGATGTCCTTGCCGGCGCGACGCAGGTCGTGCAGCTCGGCCGTCACGTCCAGCATCAGCGGCTTGAGCAGCTCGGCGTATTCCTTGCACTCGGCCAGGGTCTTTTCAAACTCGATGGCCGGCTCTTTGTAGTAACCGACCAGCATGAAGTTGTGGTAATCCACCAGTTCACGCAGCTTGTCTTCAAAGCGCGGCATGTTGAGCAGATCGCCCACACGCAGGCCACGGCGCGCCACCTTGTCTTCGTAGGCCGGGCCGATGCCGCGACCGGTGGTGCCGATCTTCAGCTCGCCACGCGCCTTTTCACGGGCCTGGTCCAGCGCCACGTGGAAGGACAGGATCAGCGGGCAGGACGGGCTGATACGCAGACGCTCGCGCACCGGTACGCCTTTCTCTTCCAGCTTGACGATCTCGCGCAACAGGGCGTCCGGTGCAACCACCACGCCGTTGCCGATCAGGCACTGCACGCCTTCGCGCAGCACGCCCGACGGGATCAGGTGCAAGACGGTTTTTTCGCCATCGATGACCAGGGTGTGGCCAGCGTTGTGGCCACCTTGGTAGCGCACTACGGCGGCAGCATGTTCGGTCAGCAGATCAACGATCTTGCCTTTGCCCTCATCACCCCATTGGGTGCCCAGGACTACGACATTCTTACCCATAACACTTGTCCTCATTCGCGCAAACTTGGTGCCGGCGATGGCCGGCAGGAAAACTCAAGAAGCCAGTGGCGATACTTGCCAAAGCCCGTTCTGCAGAATCAATTGCCGGTCGCAGTCCGCTTCACGGGCGGCGGCCAATGGTTGCCCAGGCAAGGCCTGGACGACACGCTGACCCTCACTGCGCAACTGGCAAACCTGCTGCCAGAGTGCTGCGTCCGTACTGTCGGGCATCCAGATGCCACCAGACGGCAGCTCGACCTCAGCACGCCCCAGGGTCACCAGGGTTTTCAAATCGGTGGAAAAGCCGGTGGCCGGACGGGCGCGACCGAAGTCGGCGCCGATGTCGTCGTAGCGACCACCCTGGGCGATGGCCTGGCCAACACCCGGTACAAATACCGCGAACACCACACCGGTGTGGTAGTGGTAGCCGCGCAACTCGCCCAGATCAAAGTACAGCGGCAACTGCGGGAAGCGCGCCGACAACTGCTCGGCAATCGCCAGCACATCGTTCAGAGCCGCCAACACCGGCGCTGGCGCATTGGCCAGGCGCTCACGTGCAGCCGCCAGCACTTCACGGCCACCGCACAGGTTGACCAGCGCACGCAGCATGTCGGCCAGTTCAGCCGGCACGCCGGCGGTCAGGGCGATGACTTCATCGATGGCCTTGCGTTGCAGGGCATCGAACAACTGTTGCTCAACCTCACCGGACAAGCCGGCCGCACGGGCCAGGCCGCGGTAGATGCCGACATGGCCCAGGTCCATGTGCACATCCGGTACATCTGCCAGTTGCAGCATGGCCAGCATCAGGCTGATCACTTCAACGTCGCTGCTCGGGCTCGCATCGCCATACAACTCGGCGCCCAACTGGATCGGGCTGCGTGAAGACGACAACGCACGCGGCTGGGCATGCAGCACGCTGCCGGCATAGCACAGGCGGCTGGGGCCTTCGCGGCGCAGGGTATGCGCATCGATACGCGCCACTTGCGGCGTGATGTCGGCACGAAAGCCCATTTGCCGGCCCGATTGCGGGTCGATGACCTTGAAGGTGCGCAGATCCAGGTCCTGGCCCGCGCCGGTCAGCAGGGATTCCAGGTACTCGATATGGGGGGTCACGACAAACTCGTAGCCCCAGCTCTGGAACAGATCCAACACCTGGCGACGCGCTACTTCAATGCGCGCAGCTTCTGGTGGCAGTACTTCTTCGATGCCATCTGGCAGCAGCCAGCGGTCTACCGTTGCCATTACGCCATTCCCCTTTGATCCGGGCGGCCAGCCCTCGGCCGAGCCTTGAGTAGAGCAGAAAATACCCGCCGCCTGCATAAACCACGCGCAAGAGCGACGTGACGAACGACCTGTAACCGGCCTCGTCGGGCACTTTCCTCGAAAAACCTGTCACGCCTGCCGAATCGAACACGCAGACGCAAAAAAGCCGGGAATTTCCCGGCTGCCGCATCATACACCCGTTTTCTCAAAGGATCACCCCGCCAGGCATTTTAGCCGCCCGACGGAGTCGTCCCTACAGAATCACAGGCCTGTTACTTGGACTTTTCCAGGTAGCGGAAGAAGTCGCTGCTTGGGTCCAGCACCAGCACGTCGGTCTTGTTCGCAAAGCTTTCACGGTAGGCACGCAGGCTACGGTAGAACGCGTAGAACTCCTGGTCCTGGCCGTAGGCCTTGGCGTAGATCGCCGCGGCTTGAGCATCACCATCACCCCGAGCCTCTTCAGACTCGCGATAGGCCTCTGCCAGCAGTACACGGCGCTGACGGTCGGCATCCGCACGGATCCCTTCGGCCAGCTCGTTACCCTTGGCACGGTGCTCACGGGCTTCACGCTCACGCTCGGTGCTCATGCGCTCGAACACGCTGCGGTTCACTTCCTTGGGCAGGTCGATGGCCTTGACGCGAACGTCGACCACTTCGATACCCAGCTCTTTCTCCGCCATGGTGTTCAGCGAGCGGGTGATGTCAGCCATCAGCGCGTCACGTTCACCGGATACCACCTCGTGCAGGGTGCGCTTACCAAACTGGTCGCGCAGGCCCGATTCCAGACGGCGCGACAAACGCTCATCGGCAATCTGCTTGAGGCCGGAGGTCGCCGTGTAGAAGCGCTCGGCATCCTTGACGCGCCACTTGGCGTAGGCGTCAACCATCACGGCTTTCTTCTCCAGGGTCAGGAAGCGCTGCGTCGGTGCATCCAGGGTCATCAGGCGCGCGTCGAACTTGCGCACCTGGTTGACGTAGGGGACTTTCACATGCAGGCCCGGCTGGACATCCGCCTGGACCACGCGACCGAATTGCAGCAGCACCGCACGCTCGGTCTGAGCGACGATGTAGAAGCAGTTCCAGGCAGCGATGACCACGACGACGCCCACAATCAGGGCGGTCAGCGATTTATTGCTCATCAACGGCTCTCCCTGGTACGTGTTTGCTGTTGCAGCAAGTCAGCGGCCGCACGGGCGCTCGCTTCGTTGGCAGCGGCATTCGAACCGGTGGACGGTGCGCCGGTGCCGCTACGACCACTTTCGATCATCTTGTCCAGCGGCAGGTACAGCAGGTTGTTCTGCCCACCCTTGCTGCCGGTCACGAGAACCTTGCTGGTGTTGCTGAAGACTTCCTGCATGGTGTCCAGGTACAGACGCTCCCGGGTAACCTCAGGCGCCTTGCGGTACTCGGCGACCAGCTTGGTGAAGCGATCCGCCTCACCCTTGGCGCGGGAGACCACTTCGTCGCGGTAACCGTTGGCATCCTCGAGGATACGCTGAGCCTGACCACGGGCTTCCGGCACCACGCCGTTGGCGTAGGTTTCAGCCTGGTTGCGCGAACGCTGCTCGTCTTCACGGGCACGGATCACGTCGTCGAAGGCTTCCTGCACTTCACGCGGTGCGGCTGCGCTCTGTACGTTGACCTGGGTGACGGTGATACCGGTGCGATAGGTATCGAGGAACCGCTGCAGGCGCTCCTTGATCTCGCTGGCCATCAATTCACGCCCTTCGGTCAGCACCTGGTCCATCGCGGTAGAACCGACGACGTGGCGCAGGGCACTTTCGGTGGCATGTTGCAGGCTGATTTCCGGCTGGTCGACGTTCAGCACGAAGTCCTGCAGGTTGCTGATCTTGTACTGCACGGTCAGCGGGACTTCGACGATGTTCTCGTCTTCGGTCAGCATCTGGCCCTGCTTGGTGTAGGCACGCTCACGCGTGACGTTCTCCATGTACTTCTTGTCGATCGGCGGGAAGTAGATGTTCAGGCCTGGCCCGACAGTCTCGTAATACTTGCCGAAGCGCAGCACAACGGCTTGCTCCTGCTCGTCCACCACGTAGACCGCGCTGTACAGCCAGACGGCCGCGAGCACGACAAGACCCAGGCCCAGCAGGCCATAGCCGCCGCCCTTGCTTGTACGACCGCCCTCGTCACCACCGCGTTTTTTTCCACCACCGAACAACCCATTCAGGCTTTCCTGCAGCTTTCGGAAGGCCTCGTCGAGATCCGGTGGCCCCTTGCGGTCGCCATTATTGCGGCGCTTACCACCCCAAGGATCCTGATTATTCGAGTTGCCACCCGGCTCATTCCAAGCCATAGCGCTCTCCATCTGATAAAGCAAAGACGCACCCACGGCGCGCCGACCAATGCTACAGAATGCCTGCTACTGCGGCACAACCGCTTTCTCAGGCTTTTATTGCAAAGTGTGTTGTTCGAGGAACTCCGCCGGTACAACACCCTCGCGACTGACCAGTCGATTGAGCTCCGCGCGTGGCAATCGAACGGCCAGCAAGCTGACACCTTCTTCGTCGTGTTCTTCTTTCTGTACCGCGCCCAGCTCGAAAAACTGTGCACGCAGTCGAGCAAAACGCTGCGGCAAGCGCAAGGTGCCCACGAACAAATCGCCGCCGAGCAACTCGGCGATGGCTTGTTCAAGCAACTCAAGACCACTGCCATCACGCGCCGACAGCCAGACCCGCTGGGGCCTGCCATTCTCATCGCGCTGGATTTGCGGCTCGACGCCTTCAAGCAAATCGAGTTTGTTATAGACCTCGAGGATCGGCAAGTCCTGGGCACCAATCTCACCCAGCACCAGCATCACCTGCTCGATCTGCAGCATGCGATCCGGCTCGGCCGCATCGATCACGTGCAGCAGCAGGTCGGAATTGCTCGACTCTTCGAGCGTAGACCGAAATGCCTCGACCAGCTTGTGCGGCAAGTGCCGGATGAAGCCCACGGTATCGGCCAGCACAATGGGCCCCAGGTCGTCCAAATCCAGGCGGCGCAGGGTCGGGTCGAGCGTCGCGAACAGTTGGTCCGCCGCGTACACATCCGACTTGGTAACGTTATTGAACAGCGTGGACTTGCCGGCGTTGGTATAGCCCACCAGGGACACGGTGGGGATATCCGCACGGGAACGGCCACGGCGCGATTGCTCGCGCTGGCTGCGCACCTTCTCGAGGCGGCCCTTGATCTGGCGCAGGCGAACCCGCAACAGACGCCGGTCGGTTTCCAACTGGGTTTCACCCGGACCCCGCATGCCGATGCCGCCACCCTGGCGCTCAAGGTGCGTCCAGCCGCGGACCAGCCGCGTGCTCATGTGGTCAAGCTGGGCCAGTTCGACCTGGAGCTTGCCTTCATGGGTACGCGCGCGTTGGGCGAAAATATCGAGAATCAGACCGGTGCGGTCGATCACGCGACACTCGAAGACACGTTCGAGGTTGCGTTCCTGACTGGGCGTGAGAACGTGATTGAAGATGACCAGATCGGCTTCTTCGGCATGGACCAGGTCGCGCAATTCTTCGACCTTGCCGCTGCCAATCAGGTATTTGGCGGTTGGCCGATGACGCGGCACGTTAAAAAACGCAACGGTCTCGGCGCCGGCCGAATTTGCCAACTCCTGAAACTCCTGCGGATCTTCGCGCGCCTCAGGGTCCTGTCCATCCAAGTGAACGAGGATCACTCGCTCACCACCACCGTGGCGCTCAAAGAACAAAGGAGACTCCTATCAGGCGTTACCTGGCTCAGCGTCAGCTGCTTCGTCACCTGCTGCGCTAGGCAGACGGATTGGACGAACAGGGACGACGGTCGAGATAGCGTGTTTGTAAACCATCTGGCTGACGGTGTTTTTCAGCAGGATCACGAACTGGTCGAACGACTCGATCGTACCTTGCAACTTGATACCGTTGACCAGATAAATGGAAACCCCCACTTTCTCTTTACGTAAGGTATTCAAGTAAGGGTCTTGTAGCGAATGCCCTTTTGACATGTGCCGCACTCCTTTAAGGATCAATAATAAAAAATCGGAAAAATAAATAGCTCATGGCCGTCACACCCCCAAGGATAGACGGCAATTGCAAGGACTCAGCTCAATATGGAGACCGTTCCCAGGTATTTCAAGGCGCGTGACAGATTGTCGCTGTCCAGGCTGTCCAGCCAGTGCAAATCGCTCCAGCTGCGCAGCCAGGTGAACTGGCGCTTCGCCAATTGGCGCGTGGCAATGATGCCGCGCTCCTGCATTTCGGCTGACGTCAGCTTGCCGTCCAGATGATCCCAGACTTGGCGGTAGCCTACAGCACGTATCGAAGGCAATCCTGGATGCAGATTACCTCTGGAACGCAGTGCTACGACCTCCTCCACAAACCCCTGTTCCAACATATTTGTGAATCTTTGTGCAATTCGTTCATGCAGCACCTGGCGGTTTGCCGGAGCAATGGCCAGGTTCGCCACAGTATAGGGCAATTGTGACCGGCCAGATGCGCCTGCATCAGCACTTTGCGCAGTTTGTTTCAGCCGATGTTCAGTCATGGTCTGGCCACTGACGCGCCAGACTTCCAGGGCGCGGGTGAGACGCTGGGGATCATTGGGGTGGATGCGTGCCGCGGACACCGGATCTATCGCCGCCAGCTGGTCGTGCAGGGCTTGCCAGCCGAGGCGTGCAGCCTCGTCTTCAAGCTCGGCGCGCACCTGGGCGTCAGCGGGCGGCATATCCGCCAGGCCTTCCTGCAAAGCCTTGTAGTAGAGCATCGTGCCGCCGACCAGCAACGGGATGTTGCCCCGCGCGGTGATCTCGGCCATGGCGGCCAGCGCGTCGGTACGAAAATCCGCAGCCGAATAACTCTCGGCCGGGTCGATAATGTCGATCAAACGATGCGGATGCCGGGCCAGCACCTCTTTCGAAGGTTTGGCCGTGCCGATGTCCATGTCCCGGTAAACCAGGGCAGAGTCCACGCTGATCAGCTCGCACGGCAAGACCTTGCTCAGTTCGATGGCCAGGTCGGTCTTGCCGGCGGCCGTCGGGCCCATCAGGAAAATTGCGGGGGGCAAGGCACTCATCAGCGACCGCGCAGGAACAGTTTGTCCAGATCATCCAGGCCCATCTGGGTCCAGGTCGGTCGGCCATGGTTGCATTGGCCACTGCGCTCGGTGTTTTCCATGTCGCGCAGCAGGCCGTTCATTTCCGGCAGGGCCAGGCGACGGTTGGCGCGGATGGCACCGTGGCAGGCCATGGTGCCGAGCAGTTCATTGATATGCGCCTGGATACGGTCGCTGGTGCCGTACTCCATCAGGTCCGCCAGTACGTCGGCTACCAGACGGTTGGCCTCGGCTTGCTTGAGCAGCGCCGGAATCTGACGGATCGCCAGGGTTTCCGGACCCAGGCGTTGCAGTTCGAAGCCCAGCTTCTGGAACACACCATGGTGCTCTTCGGCGCAATCGGCTTCACGCTGGCTGACCGCCAGGGATTCGGGCACCAGCAGTGGCTGGCCACTGAGCCCTTCACTGGCCATGGCGATCTTCAGGCGCTCGTACATGATCCGCTCGTGAGCCGCATGCATGTCCACCAGCACCAGGCCATGGGCATTTTCCGCAAGGATGTAGATGCCCTTCAGCTGTGCCAGCGCGTAGCCCAACGGCGGAATATCCCCGCCGCCCTCGGGCAGCGCAACTGTGCCCGGCTCGGCCCCGGGCAGCGGCGCGAAGAACTCACGGTAGGCCGCCTGGGCCTCGGCCACGGGCACGGTCGATTGCGGGCGCGGTGTGTATTGATACTGATAACCGGCGCCGGCTCCCGCATTGGGTGCCGTGTAATTGGGCTGCGGCTGCGGTGATTGCAGCAGGTTGGCGGCCAGGCTCATTTCACCCTGGGGGCCGAACTCACCGGCCTCTGGACCGCTTGGGCGGACCACCGCCGTGACGATGGGCGCCGACAACTGATCATCCGGACGCACGTCGCCCAAGGCACGGTGCAAGGTGCCATACAGGAAGTCATGCACCATGCGCCCATCACGAAAGCGCACTTCGTGCTTGGTCGGGTGCACATTGACGTCGACCACCGAGGGGTCGACCTCAAAAAACAGTACAAAGGTCGGATGCCGCCCGTTGAACAGCACGTCGCGATAGGCCTGGCGTACCGCGTGAGCCACCAGCTTGTCGCGCACCGCCCGGCCATTCACGAAGAAATACTGCAAATCCGCCTGGCTGCGGGAGAAGGTGGGCAAACCGACCCAACCCCACAGGCGCAAGCCATTGCGTTCAATCTCTATCGGCAGCGCCTGCTCCAGAAAGCCACTTCCGCAGACTGCAGCCACGCGCCGTGCGCGAGCAGCGTCGTCATTGGCTTCGTGCAGGCTGAGGATGGTCTTGCCGTTGTGGCGCAGATGAAAGGCCACATCGAAACGCGCCAGGGCCAGGCGCTTGATCACTTCTTGCAGGTGATCGAATTCGGTCTTCTCGGCCTTGAGGAATTTGCGCCGCGCCGGGGTGTTGAAGAACAGGTCGCGCACTTCCACCGAGGTGCCCACCGGGTGGGCCGCCGGTTGAACCCGGGGCGCCATGTCGCGGCCTTCGGTTTCCACTTGCCAGGCCTGCTCGGCGCCGCGTGTACGCGAGGTCAGGGTCAGGCGGGCCACGGAGCTGATGGAGGCCAGGGCCTCACCGCGAAAGCCCAGGCTCATGACCCGCTCAAGGTCTTCCAGATCGCGGATCTTGCTGGTGGCGTGACGGGCCAGGGCCAGCGGCAGGTCATCCGATGAGATGCCGCTGCCATCGTCCCGCACCCGCAGCAGCTTGACACCGCCCTGCTCCACATCCACATCGATGCGCCTGGCGCCGGAGTCGATGCTGTTTTCCAGCAGCTCCTTGATCACCGAGGCCGGGCGTTCGACCACCTCGCCCGCGGCGATCTGGTTAGCCAGGCGCGGGCTGAGCAGTTCAATGCGCGAGCCACTGTTCAAGATCGATTCGCTCATTACTGTGCCGCCAAATCGGTGCCTGGGATAGTCAACACCTGGCCGATCTTCAGCTCGTCGGTTTTCAGGTCGTTGGCGCTGCGCAAGGCTGCAGGCGTGACCTGGAAACGCACGGCCAGCATGGCCACGGTATCGCCAGGCTGCACGCGGTGATCGCGCGGGCCCTGGGCAATTTTTCCGGAATCACGTAACCAGGCGATATAAGTGCCCGGTGGCGGGTTCTGTTGGAAGAACTGGCGCACACCGGCGCTGATCGAGCGCGCCAAGGCTTGCTGATGGCTGGCACTGGCCAGCTTGGATGCCTCGTTGGCGTTGGAAATGAAACCGGTCTCGACCAGGATCGACGGGATATCCGGCGACTTCAACACCATGAACCCGGCTTGCTCCACCCGCTGTTTATGCAGCGACGTCACGCGGCCGATGTTGCTCAGGACTTTCTGGCCGACGTTCAGGCTGGAGGTCAGCGAGGCGGTCATCGACAGGTCGAGCAGTACGCCGGCAAGCATTTTGTCCTTGTCATCGAGAGACACGTTGCCGGCCCCACCAATCAGGTCGGAACGGTTTTCGCTGTCGGCCAGCCAACGGGCAGTCTCGGAGGTGGCGCCACGATCCGACAGGGCAAACACCGACGCACCGAAAGCGGCACTGGAAGGTGCGGCGTCGGCATGGATCGAGACGAACAGGTCCGCGCCCTTCTTGCGGGCAATTTCAGTACGCCCGCGCAACGGAATGAAGTAGTCGCCGGTGCGGGTCAGTTCGGCGCGATAGCCTTTCATGCCGTTGACCTGGCGTTGCAGTTCGCGGGCGATGGCCAGCACCACGTCTTTTTCATGCTGGCCGCGCGAACCGGACGCGCCCGGGTCTTCGCCACCGTGGCCGGCGTCGATCACTACGATAATGTCGCGCTTGCCTGCCGGAGCGGGCGGCGGAGGCGGCAGCTTGACCTGCGGTTGCGAAGGGTTGACCGGCACCGCAGGCACTGTCGCCACGCTCGGCGTCGGCACAGGCGGCGGCGCGGCATCGGCGGGGTTGTCGAACAGGTCGACCACCAGCCGGTTGCCATATTGGGCGTTGGGCGCCAGGGAAAAGCTTTTGGGAGTCACGGCCTTTTTCAGGTCAATGACCACGCGCAGGTCGGTCGGCGTGCGCTGGGCCGAACGCATGGCGGTAATGGGGGTATTGGCAGTGGAGACCTTCAGCGGCGCAGCCAGGCTTGCACCGTTGATGTCGATCACCAGGCGATCAGGCGCTGTGAGGGTAAAGACGCTGTGCTGGACCGGGCCAGACAGGTCGAACACCAGTCGCGTGTTATCCGGCGCGCGCCACAGGCGAACACTTTTCACCTGTGAAGCAGCCAGAGCATTGACAGTCATTGCCGCAAGCAACACCCCCACGACAGCAACCAACGCGCGAAAGCGCATACCTAACCCCACCAATTATTTGAATTCCAATGCCAAAGCGGCGCACCACGACTGGCCGCGCGCGCTCTGGGGCAACAACTTCAGCTGACGTCCATGCTCATGCGGCGTAATGGTAATGGTCATGTCCGGCTTTGGCAAAAAGCCTGTGCCTTTATTTGGCCACTCGATCAGGCATAACGCGTCTTCGTCGAAGTAATCACGGATGCCCATGAATTCCAGCTCTTCAGGGTCCACCAGCCGATAGAGGTCGAAGTGGAAGGCGCGCACCTGACCAATCTCGTAGGGTTCGACCAGTGTGAACGTCGGACTTTTTACCGCACCGGCATGACCCAAACCACGAATGATGCCCCGGGACAGCGTGGTCTTGCCCGCCCCGAGGTCGCCCTCAAGGAAGATCAGTCCAGCCCCGGCCGTGACCTGGGCAATGCGCTGGCCGAGACTGACCATGGCCTCTTCATCCGCCAGGAAAAAAATCACTTCAGACACGGCGACTGTTCCTCCAACAATTGACGAATGG
Source organism: Pseudomonas orientalis (assembly GCF_001439815.1). Classification (GTDB taxonomy): domain Bacteria; phylum Pseudomonadota; class Gammaproteobacteria; order Pseudomonadales; family Pseudomonadaceae; genus Aquipseudomonas; species Aquipseudomonas orientalis. Next base: position 124,738 of record NZ_JYLM01000006.1, read on the forward strand.
CCGGTATCAGGTCACTGGCGACCAGGCCGCGACCAAAGGTGCCCTGGCGATCCCCCGCCGTGGCGTGCAACCACACGGCCAGACAGCTTGCTTCATAAGCGGGCATGCCCTGGGCCAGCAGTGCGCCTACCAGCCCGGCCAACACATCGCCCAGCCCTGCCGTCGCCATCGCCGGGTGGCCCTGGTCACAGCGTGAAACACGTCCGTCCGGGCTGGCGATCAAACTGCCAGCACCCTTGAGGACAGTCACCGCGTTGAATGTCTGGCTCAACGCGCGCGCCACCTTGAGGCGATCGGCCTGCACCTCGGCTGTCGAAATGCCCAACAGGCGTGCGGCTTCGCCTGGATGCGGAGTGATCACGCAGTTGGCCGGCAGACTGACGCTGCCAGTTGCCAGTTGATTCAAGGCGTCGGCATCCCAGACTTGCGGCTGGGTCGCGTTGGCGGCGACGGACAGCAGGCTTTTACCCCAGGATGCGTCACCCAGACCCGGCCCGATCACAATCACTGAGATCTTTTCCAGCAGGCCCATCAGTTGATTGGCCGAACTCACGCCCATCGTCATTACTTCCGGCAGACGCGCCAGCGCGGCGGGAACATGTTCAACCCGTGTCGCCAGCGACACCATTCCGGCACCGCTACGCAATGCACTTTCGGTACTGAGCAACGCTGCGCCGCCAAAGCCGCGGTCGCCGCCAATCACCAGCAGATGGCCGAACTGGCCTTTATGAGCGTCCAGCGAACGCGCAGCCAGTTGCGGCAAGTGGCCCGGCAACAACAGCTGAACGTCGGTTATTTCGTGTTTTGTCTGAGGCATGCGTCTTCAAGCTCCGATGTCTGGCAGAATTATACGCATCTAACCTGTGGTTTCCCGTGTCTCATGCCCGCTATTACCTCCGATCTGCCCGCTCTCGCCCAATCGATCAAAGACTGGGGCCGCGAGCTGGGCTTCCAGCAAGTCGGCATCAGCGGCCTGGACCTGGCCGAGCATGAACAGCACCTGCAACGCTGGCTCGACGCGGGCTATCACGGCGAGATGGACTACATGGGCGCCCACGGCAGCAAACGTTCCCACCCCGATGAACTGGTGCCGGGCACCCTGCGCGTGGTGTCGCTGCGCATGGACTACCTGCCCGGCGACACCCAGATGGCGCAGCTGCTGGCCCAGCCGGAAAAAGCCTACATCTCGCGCTACGCCCTGGGCCGGGACTATCACAAGCTGATCCGCAAGCGCGTGCAGCAACTGGCCGACCGCATCCAGGCGCAGATCGGGCCGTTCGGCTTTCGCGCCTTCGTCGACAGCGCGCCGGTCCTGGAAAAAGCCATCGCCAAACAAGCCGGACTGGGTTGGATCGGTAAAAACACCCTTGTGCTCAACCGCAAGGCCGGCAGTTATTTCTTCTTGAGCGAACTGTTTGTCGATTTACCGTTGCCGGTGGACCCACCCCACACTACCGAGCACTGCGGCCGTTGCACGGCGTGCCTGGACATCTGCCCCACCAACGCCTTCGTCGGCCCTTACATGCTGGATGCCCGGCGCTGCATTTCCTATCTGACCATCGAGCTAAAGAGCGCCATTCCCGAGGACCTGCGCCCACTGATCGGCAACCGCGTATTCGGCTGCGATGACTGTCAGATCGTTTGTCCATGGAATCGTTTCGCTCGACCCACCACCGAAAGCGATTTCAAGCCCAGGCACAACCTGGATAACGCCGAGTTAGCCGAACTATTTATGTGGGACGAGGACAAATTCCTCAGCAGCACCGAAGGCTCACCCTTGCGCCGTGCCGGCTACGAGCGTTGGTTGCGCAACCTGGCGGTGGGTCTGGGCAATGCACCCTCCAGCATTCCGGTAGTGGAAGCCTTGAAGGCGCGGCGCGATTACCCATCGGAACTGGTGCGTGAACATGTGGAATGGGCGCTCAAGCAACACGCGGCACGCTAGTGCACGTCGTCGTTGTAGACGAACTTGGGCATTTCCCAGTGAAAACGGATCGCCAGCAGGCGCAATAGAAAGCCGCTGAACAGGGTCAGCAGAATCGCCTGTTCGCTAGGCAATTGTAGATACAGGCACAGCAAGTAGAACCAGGCGGCCAGGAACGACACGCTGGCGTACAGCTCACGGCGAAAGATCAGCGGGATGTCGTTGCAGAAAATGTCTCGCAGGATGCCGCCAAATACGCCGGTGATCACACCGCTGACCGACGCCACCAACATGCCGTGCCCCATTTCCAGGGCGGTCATGCAGCCGATCAGGGTGAATGCCACCAACCCCAAGGCGTCCAGCGCCAGAAACAGCGAGCGCAGGCGGCGCATCAGCGGTGCGATAAAGATGGTCACCAGTGCGGCCACCGAGGTCAGCACCAGGTATTCAGGGTGCTTGACCCAGGTCAGCGGGTAATGCCCCAGCAACATATCGCGCACCGACCCGCCACCCAACGCCGTCACGCAGGCGATCAGCACCACGCCGAACCAGTCCATGCCGCGCCGACCGGCGGACAAGGCGCCGGTCATGGCTTCGGCGGTGATGGCGATGAGGTAGAGCATCAGCAGCATGATGGCGATCCTTGCAGGGAGGCCGGCAGTCTAATCATTTGCTGATGGCACCAAAAGGGGGCGCTCCGAGATAAACCCGGTCGCCCTTCCACACTTGGATTTGCAAATCCATTTCAATGTGGGAGGGGGCTTGCCCCCGATAAGCATAGGTATCTACTCAACTCTGCAGCGCCCAACCGTAACCATGATGCGCAGCGAGTCGCTCTTGATCTTGCTTTTGATCTTAGGCGCCCCGTTAAACCACGCTGGCCGAACGCAGGCTTGAATCCGTGGGCAACCCGGCAGGACGCCGGGTTAGCCGCACTGGGCCATGGATGGCCCATTGCGGCGGTCCACGGATTCAAGCCTGCGTTCGGGCACACCGAGCCTAAGCGAGGTGCCGAGTGGTGGGGCAAGAGCGTTTTGCTTACTTTTGCGCTTTTCAAAAGTGAGCCGCTGTAAGAGCGGAACCCTAAGCAGCCGTTACCGCAGAAACGGATATGTACTCGGGCTGATCCAGCATTCAGGTCGGCCCAGAGGCCGCCATCGGGGGCAAGCCCCCTCCCACATTTGGACCGAGGTGTATCAGATGGGTAACTGTCGTTGACGGGCCGCCACGGGAGCTAGACCCCTCGCCACATGTCCAGCGCTCGCGCCGATTTCAAGCCTTGATGAAATGCTTGCGGTAATGCTGCAGTTCGGCAATCGACTCACGGATATCGTCCAGCGCCAGGTGCGTGCTGCCTTTATGGAAGCTGTCTTTGACCTCCGGCGCCCAGCGTGCAGCCAGCTCCTTCAAGGTCGATACGTCCAGGTTGCGATAATGGAAGTAGCTTTCCAGCCCTTTCATATGCGTATAAAGGAAGCGACGGTCCTGGCAGATGCTGTTGCCGCAGATCGGCGACTTGCCCCTGGGCACCCAGTTTTCCAGGAAGGCAATGGTTTCGGCTTCGGCTTCGGCCATGCTGATGCGGCTGTCGCGTACCCGCTGGGTCAGGCCCGAGTTGCCATGGGTGCGGGTATTCCACTCGTCCATGGTGGCGAGCACGGCATCGCTGTGGTGAATGGCGATCACCGGACCTTCGGCCAAGGTGTTGAGGTTGCTGTCAGTGACAATCGTCGCCATCTCGATGATGACGTCGGTGTCAGGGTTCAGACCGGTCATTTCCAGATCGATCCAAATCAGGTTCTGTGGGTTTTGCATGGCTTGATTCTCTTGGCACCTTGGCGTAGCTGCGCAGTTTAGCAGGCGGCGCCGTGCTAGACTCGCGACCGTTTTACCCAACTTTTGCATTATCGACACGGAACACCAATGGCCAAACGCCAGCTCAATCGTCGCCAAAACTGGCGCATCGAAAAGATTCAAGGTGAACGCGCAGCGCGCGCCGCCAAACGTGAATCCTCCGCCGTGGAAGCGCTCGAGGGCGGCGACCTGGGGCCCGAACAAACCGGCCTGGTGATCGCGCACTTCGGCGTACAGGTCGAAGTCGAGGCGCTGGAAGGCGACCTCGCAGGCTCTGTGTCCCGCTGCCACCTGCGCGCCAACCTGCCCGCGCTGGTCACCGGCGACAAAGTCGTATGGCGTGCCGGCAACCAGGGCATCGGCGTGATCGTCGCCCAGTTGCCACGCAGTACCGAACTGCGCCGCCCCGACAGCCGTGGCCAGCTCAAGCCGGTAGCAGCCAACGTCGACATGATCGTGATCGTATTCGCGCCGCTGCCCGAGCCCCACGCCAACCTGATCGACCGCTACCTGGTCGCGGCCGAACATGCCGGTATCCGCCCGCTGTTGCTGCTGAACAAATTCGACCTGATCGACGAGCAGAACGCCCCGGCGCTCAATGCGTTGCTGGCGGTCTACCGCACCCTGGGCTATCCGGTGCTGGAAGTGTCGGCCCATCACGGCAACGGCATGGAACAACTGCAACAGCAGTTGGACGGGCGCATCAGCGTGTTCGTCGGCCAGTCGGGTGTGGGCAAGTCGTCGCTGGTCAACAGCCTGCTGCCGGAAGTCGACACCCGCGTCGGCCCGCTGTCGGAACTGTCCGGCCAGGGCACGCACACCACCACCACCGCACGGCTGTTCCACTTCCCCGGTGGCGGTGAGCTGATCGACTCCCCCGGTATTCGTGAATTCGGCCTCGGCCATGTCAGCCGCAGCGATGTGGAAGCCGGCTTCATCGAGTTCAACGACCTGATCGGCACCTGCCGCTTCCGCGACTGCAAACACGACCGCGAGCCGGGCTGTGCATTGCTCAAGGCACTGGAGGATGGGCGTGTGCAGCAGCAGCGGATGAACAGCTATCGGTCGATTATTGCGAGCTTGCCTGAGAGCAGTTACTGACGATCAATTTCTTGATACACATAAACCAGGGTGCTGAACGCCCCGGCCCATTGATTTAACAGGAGCAGGCATCAAGAATCCGGATCAACTGGGTGGCTGATAAACACAAGCCAGCTTGTATTCGGATTTCCTGATGCCCATAATTGCTCCGTCACCAGCGAAAGCTGGCAGGAGTCTGGATCCTTTTCGGAGTTGATCCAGCGGCGCAGAAGGGGCGAAGCAAGCTCCGCTGCGTGTCGAATAAAGCCGCCTTCGGGCGGCTTTGCTTTTTGTGGGGAATTACCACTTGGCTCTCTACTATCACCCCAAACAAGGCGATGTACTGCTGTGCGACTTCACGCGAGGCTTTGTAGCGCCGGAGATGCTGAAGATCCGTAAGGTCGTCGTGATATCCCCAACCTCTACGCATAATCGCAAGCTGTGCACCGTGGTGCCGATTTCCTCCACGGCGCCAGAGATCCAACACGACTGGCACCATCTGCTACGCGCCAACCCACTTCAATCCGACGGTTATAAAGAGCTGTGGGTGAAATGCGACATGATTTACACCGTCAGCTTCGAACGCCTCGACAAACTGCACAGAAAGACCCGCGCCAAAGGTCGAGAGTACTTCGTACCGCGTCTGTGCGCTGATGATATGCGGGGCGTAATCGGTGGCGTCAAAGCGTACCTGCCACTCTGACCTACAAATAAAAACGCCCCGAATGATCGGGGCGTTTTCATGTATGACTTATAAACCGCTTAGGCCCCAGGCACAGGCACCGTCGGGTCCTTCACGCCGCCGTCATCAAACAGGTTCAGCTTCTGGCGCAGCTCATGGGGCGGCAGCGGCTCCTGACCTGGCGGGAGCGCATTCGGGTCCGCAGGTACTTCACCGGGGGCGCCATCGCCCTGAGCAGGCGGCGGTGGCGGCTGATCACCTTCAATCGCACGCTGGGCTTTTTTGGTCAGCACGACGATATCGATCCGTCGGTTGATCGGATTGAACGGGTCTTTTGGATCAAACAGCTGCGATGAAGCAAAGCCCACCACCCGTGCCACTTGCGGGTCCGGATAGCTGCCGGCCACCAGCGCGCGGCGGGCGGCGTTGGCGCGGTTGGCCGAGAGTTCCCAGTTGCCGAAGTCGCCCTGCCCCGCATAGGGCTTGGCATCGGTGTGCCCGCTGATACTGATCTTGTTCGGCACAGCCTTGATGGTGTCGGCCATGGCCAACAGAATATCTTCGAAATACGGCTTCAAGCGCGCGCTGCCGGAATCGAACATCGGCCGGTTGGCGGCGTCGGTGATCTGGATGCGCAAGCCTTCCGGGGTGATCTCGAAGGAAATCTGATCCTTGAATTTCAGCAGTTGCGGGTTTTCCTCAACCTTGTTCTGCAGCTCTTGCAGCAACAGCTCCAGGCGTTCCTTCTCGACCTGTTCGGCCATGCTTTCGACCTTATCGCGCTCGATCGGGATTTTTTCCTGGGGCGATTCGGTTTGCACTTCCGGATTGATGGTGCGCTCCGGCGCCAGCTGCGGCGAGCCGCCCAGGTCGATCACGAAGGGTGTGCCACTTTCCGAAAAACCAATCGGGTCCTTGAAGTAACCCGCAATGGCGATCTTCTGTTCAGGGGTGGCGGTGGACATCAGCCACAGCACCAGGAAGAACGCCATCATCGCCGTCGCGAAGTCGGCGAAAGCGATTTTCCAGGCGCCGCCATGGTGCCCCGCGGCGAAGCGCTTGACGCGCTTGATGATGATCGGCTGGTTGTTTTCCATGGCTTAGCGACCGCGAACCGCTTGTTCCAGCTCGGCGAAACTCGGGCGATGTTTCGGGTACAGCACCTTGCGCCCGAACTCCACTGCCAGCGACGGCGGCATGCCCGAGGCCGAGGCGACCAGGGACGCCTTGATCGCTTCGTAGAGGTTGATTTCTTCCTTGGCGTCATGCGCCAGGGAGGTGGCGAGCGGGCCGAAGAAGCCGTAGGCCGCCAGGATACCGAAGAAGGTACCCACCAGTGCCGCACCGACGTGCATGCCGATGGCCGCCTGATCGCCCTCACCCAGCGAAGCCATGGTCACCACGATCCCCAGTACCGCCGCGACAATACCGAAACCGGGCATGCCGTCAGCGATACCGGTCACGGCGTGGGAAGGGTGTTCCAGCTCTTCCTTGAGGCTGAACAACTCCATGTCGAACAGGCCTTCGAGTTCATGGGGCGCCATGTTGCCGGAGGACATGATGCGCAGGTAATCGCAGATATACGCAGTCATGCGCTCGTCCTTGAGCACGGCCGGGTATTTGGCGAAGATCGGGCTGGCGGCGGCGTCTTCGATATCCCCTTCAATGGCCATCATGCCTTCGCGGCGGCTCTTGTTGAGGATCTCGTAGACCAGCCCCAGCACTTCCAGATAGAAGGTGTGGGAGAAGCGCGAGCTGAACATGCCCAGCGACTTCTTGATCACGTGCATGGTCATGTAGCCGGGGTTGGCCTGCAAGAAAGCGCCAAAGGCGGCGCCGCCAATAATCAACACTTCGAAAGGCTGAATCAGCGCGGCAATTTTACCGTGGGACAGGACGTACCCACCGAGCACACTTGCGATGACGACAATGATGCCGATAATTTTAGCCATAGGGGATCTGTACTTGCGCCGTCGGGTTCATGGACATAGTGGGTGCAGCTGAAAAACTCTTGTTCTACTTATCGGCAAAACTGCGCCAGACTATAGCCCGTTAAGGCGAAAAGCCAATTCAGCCCGTTACGGGTGTGTTGAACACATATGATGATCGCGCCCCAACCATGGCTAATGAAACGACAGTCCCCACTGCAAAACCCGCCACCCTCGCCGCCTGGATCAAATGCCTGGACGACGTGCTGCTGCCCGTTCCCCAGGCCAGCCACGAACGCGTGTGCAAAGCCATCCGCGACAGTCGCAGCTCATTAAGGGACATTGCCGAGCTGATGCAAGACAGCCCGGCCCTGGTGCTCAGCGTGATGCGCGAGGCCAACAGCCACACCCATGGCAGCCTGGCGGAACCGGCGGAAAACCTCGAAGTGGCGCTCAATCGCCTCGGCCTTAAACGCGCCGAAGAACTGCTGGCGCGCCTGCCGTCGGTGCCTGCCCGCGAGATTCCCGTGGCGCTGCGCCAACTGCTGCTGGTCAGCCAGCACGCTTCCCAGCAAGCCAACGGTCTGTTCGGCAGCCGCCTGGCGCGCCTGTGGCAGGACATCCATTGGGGCAGCCTGCTGTTTTTGTCACCGTTGTGGCCGATGGCTGTTGCCTACCCCAAGCTGCTTGAGGAGTGGGAGCTGCGGGTGATCCACAAGGGCGAGTCGGCGCGCAAGGTCGAACAGCAATTATTCGGCGTGCGCCTGCTGGACCTGTGCCTTGGTTTGACCGCGGCCTGGCACTTGCCGATCTGGGTGTCCCAGGGCTATAACCTGCTGTCGGGCGAGCAGCGCCTGCTGGTCAAGGCATTGCGCATCGCCCGCGAAGACGACCCGCTGCGCCACCAGCAGTTACTCGACGCCGAGCCCAACCTGCGCCGCTGGCTGAATCAGCCGGCCAATACCGTACTGTTGGCCAACGGCCTGGCGATGTCGGCGCAGGAATCCTGGACCTGCCCGCACACCGAGCGCTGGCAATACCTCACTGCGCTGTACCTGCAGGAGCCACTGAGCGAGGTGCAGCAGCAGGTTCACCAGCAAGCGGTCACCAGCGCCCGCAGCACCTTGATGCCTGACCTCTGGCACCCGGCCCTGTCGCTGATCTGGCCGTGGGACGTGCAAAAAGTCCATCGTGGCTTGCTGCCCGCACCGCCGCCGACGGCCGAAGCACTGGCGCTGTGGCGCAACCGTTGCACGGAGCTGCTGGTCGAACCGAGCCGCTTTGCCAATGCGATGCACCTGACCACGTGCGCCAAGGAAGCCCTGGTCGCCAGCGGCATGCAGCGCGTATTACTGTTCATGGCGGATCGCGCCTTGAGCACCTTGCGTGTGCATCAGGCCGATGGCTTGCCAAAGGACGCTGCCAACCTGAGTCTGGATGTGGTCAACAGTACGTTGCTGCAACGCCTGCTGGAAAAGTCCGCCCAGGTGCGTCTCGGTCCTGACAACCACGCGCAGTTCTCCGCCCTGCTGCCACCGATCCTGCGCCGCCTGTTTACCGGCGAGCACCTGCTGTTGCGCTCGCTGAGCTGCAATGGCCGCGTGGTCATGCTGATGGTGGCTGATCAGGGCGGCGGGCCGTTCTCGGAAACCACCGTGCAAGCCTTCGGCAAAACCGCGCAATGCGTCGAAAAAGCCCTGCACAGCTTTACCAACCGCAGTGCCTGATGCTTGCGCTACAATCGCCCTCCTTTATCGCCAACATTTGTGCCCAGGAGACCTCAAATGCCTGACTTCTCTGGCTTGCCGCTGGTGATCGAATCCAGCGACCTGCAAGGTCGCCTTGATGCCGAACACCTGATTCTGGTGGACCTCACCAGTGCCGCCCGCTACGCCCAAGGGCATATCCCCGGCGCGCATTTCGTTGACCCCAAGCGCACCCAGTTGGGCCAAGCGCCCGCGCCGGGCCTGCTGCCGCACAAGGCCGACCTGGAAACGCTGTTCGGCGAGCTGGGCCACACACCCGACGCCACGTATGTGGTATATGACGACGAAGGCGGCGGCTGGGCCGGACGCTTTATCTGGATGCTCGACGTGATCGGTCACCAGAAATACCACTACCTCGACGGCGGCCTGTTGGCGTGGCTGGACGAGAAGCACCCCGTATCTACCGAAGCACCCGCCCCCGCCGACGGCCCGGTCAGCCTCACCTTGCACGACGGCCCCACCGCCACCCGCGAATACCTGCAAAGCCGGCTCGGCGCGGCCGACCTGGGTATCTGGGACGCCCGCGGCCCGCTGGAGTACTCCGGCGAAAAAGTCCTCGCGGCCAAGGCCGGGCACATCCCCGGCGCCGTGAACTTCGAATGGACCGCCGGCATGGACAAGGCGCGCAGCCTGCGTATCCGCCGCGACATGCCGCAGATCCTCGAGGACCTCGGGCTGACCCGCGATAAAGAAATCATCACCCACTGCCAGACCCACCACCGCTCTGGCTTCACCTACCTGGTGGCCAAGGCGCTCGGTTATCCGCGAGTCAAAGGTTATGCCGGTTCCTGGGGCGAATGGGGCAACCACCCCGATACCCCTGTCGAGATTTAAAGGTTAAGGACACTTAATGAAAAAGCAGTTGTTTATCCTCAGTCAGTACCTGCTGCCGCACCACTTGCTGTCGCGCCTGGCCGGCTGCATTGCCGAGTGCCGCGTGCGCTGGTTCAAGAATGCCTTCACCCGTTGGTTCGCCAAGCGTTACCAGGTGGACATGTCCCAGGCACTCGTTGAAGACGTGACCGCCTACGAGCACTTCAATGCCTTCTTCACCCGCGCGCTGAAAGACGGTGCGCGCCCACTCGATCAAACCCCGGGCGCCGTACTGAGCCCGGCCGACGGTGCCGTCAGCCAGCTCGGCCCGATCGAGCATGGCCGTGTGTTCCAGGCCAAGGGCCACAGCTTCAGCGTGCTGGAATTGCTGGGCGGCGACGCTGCGCTGGCTGCGCCGTTCATGGGCGGCGACTTCGCCACCATCTACTTGTCGCCGAAGGACTACCACCGCGTGCATATGCCGCTGGCCGGCACCTTGCGCGAAATGGTCTATGTGCCGGGGCGGATTTTCTCGGTGAACCAGACCACCGCCGAAAACGTACCGGAACTGTTTGCGCGTAACGAGCGGGTTGTCTGCCTGTTCGACACCGAACGCGGCCCGATGGCCGTGGTGTTGGTGGGCGCGATGATCGTGGCTTCGATTGAGACGGCGTGGGCCGGACTGGTAACGCCGCCCAAGCGCGAACTGAAAACTTTCCGCTACGACGAAGCGGCCCGTGCGCCGATTCATCTGGAGAAAGGTGCGGAGCTGGGTCGTTTCAAGCTGGGCTCGACCGCCATCGTGCTGTTTGGACCGGATCAGGTGAAGTGGACCGAAGCGTTGTTGGCGGGCTCGCCCGTGCAGATGGGCCAGGGTATCGCAACACCCAAGGCCTGACGCAGAACTAAGTGTGGGAGGGGGCTTGCCCCCGATGGCGGGGTGTCAGTCAGTAAATGAGTGGCTGACCCACCGCTATCGGGGGCAAGCCCCCTCCCACATTTCTGACCGTATTCTTTCGTCAGTTACAGCTGCCCGTCACGGTCACGCAAGCCCAGCAGATACAGCACCCCATCCAGCCCCAGGGTCGAAATCGCCTGCTTGGCCGACTGCTTGACCAACGGCTTGGCACGGAACGCCACGCCCAGCCCGGCAATCGCCAGCATCGGCAAGTCGTTCGCGCCATCGCCGACCGCAATGGTCTGCTCCAGACGCAAGCCTTCCTTGTGCGCCAGTTCCCTGAGCAGGTCCGCCTTGCGTTGCGCATCGACGATTGGCTCCACCGCCACGCCGGTCACTTTGCCATCCACCACTTCCAGCTCGTTGGCGAACACATAGTCAATGCCCAGCCTGGCCTGCAGCTGCTTGGCAAAATAGGTGAAGCCGCCGGACAGGATCGCCGTCTTGTAGCCCAGGCGCTTGAGTTCGGCGAACAGGGTTTCGGCGCCTTCGGTCAGGCGCAGGGAAGCGCCGATTGAATCGAGCACACTCACATCCAGGCCCTTGAGCAGCGCCAGGCGTTCCTTGAAGCTGGCACGGAAATCCAGCTCGCCGGCCATCGCCCGCTCGGTAATCTCGCTGACCTGCTCGCCCACACCCGCCGCCTTGGCCAACTCGTCGATGACTTCGGCTTCGATCAGGGTCGAGTCCATGTCGAACACCGCCAGACGACGATTGCGTCGGAACAGCGAATCCTCCTGGAAGGCGATGTCGACATTCAGCTCCTGGGCCACGCTCAGGAATTCGGCGCGCAGCGCTTGCGCATCGGCCGGCTCGCCGCGCACCGAGAACTCGATGCAGCCCTTGCCTTTGTCAGCCGGCGTGTCCAGCGGCATACGCCCCGACAGACGGTCGATATGGTCGATGTTCAAACCGTAATGCGCCGTGATCGAGCTGACCCGCTGCAGTTGTTCGGCCGTTACCTTGCGGGTGAGCAGCGTCACGATATGGCGTTTTTTGCCCTGGCCTTCGACCCAATGCTGGTAATCGGCTTCGGACACCGGGGTGAAGCGCACCTGCTGATCCAGCTTGTAGGCGGTAAACAGGATGTCCTTGAGGACCGAGGATGCCTGCTCAGTGCTGGGGATTTCCACCAGGATGCCGAACGACAGGGTGTCGTGGATCACCGCCTGACCGATGTCGAGAATGTTCACACCACCCTGGGCCAGGACGCCGGTAATGGCCGCGGTGAGACCCGGTCGGTCAAGACCTGTGATGTTGATCAGGACAATTTCGCGCAAAGCGCACCCCCAGGCTGGAAAAAAACCGCATTCTACCCACTTTCAGTGACCATCGGGCACAGCCAGCGCTTTGCCGGTCATGGGCCTGTCGCTATACTGCGCGTCAACTTCACGGACCAAGAGCCGAGCGCAAGTGAACCGGCCCACGCCAGTAAAAACCGATAACTTCTTCCTGCTGATCTTCCGGGCACTGCGCCACCGCCGTGTACCGATTGCATTACGCATCGCCAGCCATAACGTGATCCTGGTCGCCCTGGCCCTGGTGATCTACGCCTGTGTGATGGGTTTGCAGTTCAAACAGGCCATGCACGAGCAAGCCGACGCCCTGGGCGAGAGCCTGACCACCCAGACCGCCACCTCGGCGACTGAGTTGCTGGTGTCCAACGACATCCTCAGCCTCAACGTACTGCTCAACAACCTGACCAAGAACCCCCTGGTGGCCCACGCTGCTATTTATAGCGTGGACAACCGGATCATGGCCGAAGCCGGGCAACGCCCGAAAAACGGCCTGTTGGGCGAAGCCGAGGGCCTGTACCAGAGCAATATCACGTTTCAGGATGTGAAAGCTGGCCAATTGCGCATCAGCCTGGACATGCAACAGTTCCAGCAGCCGATGACCATCAGCCTGCAAAGCATGGGCATCCTCAGCGCGATCCTGCTGGCCCTCGCCCTGGCCTTGAGCCTGCGCCTGGGGCGGCATATCTCCACGCCCTTGATGCAATTGCGCATCTGGCTGCGCGATATCGACGAACATACCCCGGCCACCGACCGCCAGGACGAAATCGGCGACCTGGCGCGCCAGCTGCATGCCAGCTTCGCCCCGGAGCCGACTGTGCCTGAGGTTGAGCCCGAGCCTGAGTACGACGACGCCGACTACAGCGACGACGAGCCTGAGTTTGAAGCGCGCGACCTGCGTGACCCAGGCTTCGACGAAAGCGCTCCGGTGGCGGGTTTGAAGCCTGCGCCACGGCATGTGGTCAAGGCCGAGGAAGACGAACTGGACGACGAAGACCCGTTCGCTGACCTGCGCGACACCGCAGATACCGCTCCCGCCGCAGCACCGAAAGCACTCGCGGCCAGGAGCAGCGAGCCCCAGTACAGCGCCGTACTCGCCGTGCAACTGGGTGCCCAGGACCAACTGCGCCGCCTGCCCCGCGCCCGTCTGACGGAACTGCTGGAACGCTACCGCGACTGTCTCGACCAGGCCGCCTCGCTCTACCAGAGCGAACTGCACACCCTGAACGACGGCAGCACATTGATGTTGTTCCACAGCGAAGACAGCGGCGAAGACTACCTGACCAATGCCATCTGCTGCGGCGAGTTGCTGCGCGCCCTGGGCCATGCCTTGCAGATCGAAGTGGCCGACAGCGGCATTACGTTGCAATTGCAGTTGGGCCTGACGGTGGGTGATGACCTGTTCGGCATCAGCCAGATCGACCTGCTGCTGACCGAGATCGCTCAGGATGCCCTGGCCTTGTCGCAGCACAGCCGTAATTTGCTGCTGGTGGAGCGCAAGATCAGTGAAGACCCGCTGATCCGCCAACGCGCCCGCATCCGCCCGATTGCCAGCCCTGAGGGCGCCAGCTGTGTGGAGCGCCTGATGGAGCCTTATCCATCGATGCTGGAGCGCCAGCTTGCGCGGATGCATGAGACCCGTAACAAGAATTGAAGAACACCGCTAAACCCAATGTGGGAGGGGGCTTGCCCCCGATAGCGCCAGTCCAGTCAGAGATGCATTAACTGACCCACCGCCATCGGGGGCAAGCCCCCTCCCACAGTTAATTGTGGTGCAGCTTAAATTGCAGCCCAAACAAAAGGCCCGCTTACTCAGCGGGCCTCTTTGTTTGTCTGCCATTCAGATCAGAACCGGAACACTTCCAGATCCGTACGAATCGGTGCTGCCATCGGCATCTTCGGCTTTCCCGGTGTGGCGGGCTTGGCCTGCGCCGGCGCCTGCTTGCGCGGTGCCTCGGCAATCGGCGGCTGGTTGGCCAGCGGCTTGAGCGCCACCGACAACTGCTGCGCCAGGTGCTGCAACAATACGCCCTGGGCCTGGACCTGGGACGCCGTGGTGCCGGCATGTTCTTCCTGCAGGTGCACGATACGGTTGTCCCGTACCTGCCCGCGACGGTCGATCAAGCGCCACTGTGCATCCAGGATCGCCGGTTGCGACTTGCCGGAGTCAAGCCGCGTGATGGTCAGCAGCACCTGCACATCCGGCGTGAACCCGGAAGGGCCTGGGGCCAAAACTACGCGCTGGCTGTCCAGCTGGCCGGCCACCTGACGCAACATCAATTGATTGATATCGGAGGACAGGCTGCCCGCCCAACGACCATCCGTGGAACCTTGCAGGCTTCCGTCGTTCTGACGTTGGAGCAGGGTTTCGCGCTGCAGGTAATCGGCAACGATGACCGGACCCAACAGGACCGCCATACCCGCGGTTTGTGCGGGCTGAGCCGGACTTCCGCTGTCCAGCTGGTACAGCGACACCGGCTGGTGCGTGCTGCAACCCGCCAGCCCCAACAGGCCGGCGAGCATCAAAAATAGAGGAAGGCGTGGAGCAGTCATCATCCCATCCAGGTGGCTGCCGCACGGCGAACCACAATGTAATACTAAAAATAACCTAAATACGCTCGGCCACGCCGGCGCTGGAAAGGCCATATCATCCGTGAATATGCGCCATGACTCCAGCGCCAAAGCGTCGATCTACGCGTTAAATCGTAGATCGAGGCCTCTAGTACGCCTTAAGCAGGCGTTTCTACCAACAAAGCATCCACTCGCTGGAAGCCTCGAGGCAGTTTGTTGCCGCGTCGGCCACGCTCGCCCTTGTAGTGCTCAAGGTCGTCAGGGCGCAGCGACAGCGTGCGCTTGCCGGCCTGAAGCACCAGCGTAGCGCCTTCGGGGATGACGGCGATGTCAGTCACGTACTCCTCGCGACTGGCCACCCGCTCTCCCGGGATACCAATGATCTTGTTGCCCTTGCCCTTGCCCAGCTGCGGCAGGTCGCTGATCTTGAACACCAGCAAGCGCCCTTCGGTGGTCACGGAGGCCAGCCAGTTGTGTTCACGATCCTCCACCGGTCGCGGCAGGATCACCTTGGCATTGTTCGGCAGGCTCAGCAGTGCCTTGCCCGCCTTGTTCTTGGCCTGCAGGTCTTCACCCTTGACCACGAATCCGTAACCGGCGTCGGAAGCGATGACATACAACGAATCATCGTCCGGCAGCAGCACGCACTCGAAATTCGCCCCCGGTGGCGGTGTAAGGCGCCCGGTCAGCGGCTCGCCCTGCCCTCGTGCGGAAGGCAGTGTATGGGCCGGCACCGAATAACTGCGCCCGGTCGAGTCGATAAACACCGCAAACTGATTGGAACGCCCGGCGGCGGCGGTCTTGAAGCCATCACCGGCCTTGTACGAAAGACCGGTGGCGTCAATATCATGCCCTTTGGCGGAGCGAACCCAACCCTTTTCCGACAGAACGACGGTAATTTTCTCGTTTGGCAACAGCTCGGTTTCTGTCAGAGCTTTCGCTTCGGCACGCTCGACAATCGGCGAGCGACGGTCATCGCCGTAGGTTTCGGCGTCCTTGATCAGTTCGCTGCGCACCAGCTTCTTGAGTTTGGCTTCGCTGCCCAGCAGCGCTTGCAGCTTGGCTTGTTCCTTGAGCAATGCGTCCTGCTCGTCGCGCAGCTTCATTTCTTCCAGTCGCGCCAACTGGCGCAGGCGGGTGTCGAGGATATAGTCGGCCTGGATTTCGCTCAGCTCGAAACGCGCGATCAGCTCGGCCTTCGGGTGCTCGGCGGTGCGGATGATATGGATCACTTCATCCAGGTTGAGGTAGGCAATCAACAAGCCGTCCAACAGGTGCAGGCGGCGCTCGACCTTATCCAGGCGGAATTGCAGGCGGCGGCGCACGGTATTGACCCGGAACTCCAGCCACTCCACCAGCAGGTTACGCAGGTTTTTCAGCTGCGGCTTGCCGTCCAGGCCGATGATGTTGACGTTGACCCGGTAGCTGGACTCAAGGTCGGTGCTGGCAAACAGATGCTGCATCAGCACTTCATGATCCACCCGGCTGTTGGTCGGGATGATCACGATGCGGCAGGGGTTCTCGTGGTCGGACTCATCACGCAGGTCGGCGACTTGCGGCAGTTTCGACGGTTTGGCCTGCATCAACGCGGCGATCTGCTCCAGCACCTTGGCGCCGGACACCTGATGCGGCAGCGCGGTCACAATAATGTCGCCGTCTTCAATGTGATACACCGCGCGCATGCGCACCGAGCCCTTGCCGGTTTCGTACATCTTCAGCAGGTCGGCGCGCGGCGTGATGATTTCCGCTTCGGTCGGGTAGTCCGGGCCCTGGATATGCTCGCAAAGCTGCTCGACCGTGGCTTTTGGCTCGTCAAGCAGACGCACGCAGGCGCTGGCGACTTCGCGCAGGTTGTGCGGCGGCACATCGGTGGCCATGCCGACCGCGATGCCGGTGGTGCCATTGAGCAAGATATTCGGCAAACGTGCCGGTAATACCAGGGGTTCGTCGAGGGTGCCGTCGAAGTTTGGCCCCCAATTCGCGGTGCCCTGGCCCAGCTCACTGAGCAGTACTTCCGAGTAGCGCGACAGGCGCGCCTCGGTGTAACGCATGGCGGCGAAGGATTTGGGATCATCCGGCGCACCCCAGTTACCCTGGCCGTCGACCAGGGTGTAGCGGTAGCTGAACGGCTGGGCCATCAGCACCATGGCTTCGTAGCACGCCGAATCGCCGTGGGGGTGGAACTTGCCGAGCACGTCACCGACGGTACGCGCCGATTTCTTGTGCTTGGAGTCGGCGTCCAGGCCCAGCTCACTCATGGCGTAGATAATGCGCCGCTGTACGGGCTTCAGGCCGTCGCCGATATGCGGCAGGGCACGGTCCATGATCACGTACATGGAGTAGTTGAGGTAGGCATTTTCGGTGAAGTCAGCCAGCGATCGGCGTTCTACGCCATCTAAGCTGTCTGCGAGGATGTCACTCATGCGGGCCTCATCGTTGGGTAAGGCGCAGCGGAACTGCCGCTGCGCTGATTCAATTCAAAAACGTTTCGGCTCATGGCTGGGCACTCCAGCCGCCGGCCGGGGCGGCAAAACGATAGACCACCGGGCGCTTTTCACCATCGGCACGCGCGCCGAAATTATTGTCGATGCCAATCCAGGCGCCGTCGGCATCCACCACCAGGGCTTCGGCCAGGCCATAGGGTTGGGGATAACGTCGTTCGGGCGTCAGGGTTTCGTCGGCAAACGACCAGCACAGCTCGACCTTGGCCGTGAGCGGGTCGCGCCGGCAGATCTGGAACGCATTGCGCTCCAGGGTAAACAGCTTGCCGTTGAACAGTGCAAGGTCGGCAAAATCCTTGGACACGGCCTTGGCGTTGGTGAACTGCGCCGGTTGCACTTCCAGCCCGGCCTCGCTCAGCAATACGCAAGCACCCTCGCAATCCCACACGCTCTGCCCGCGCTTGATCGAAATCAGGCCACGGCGCTCACGTTCGGCGGCCAGCCAGATCTGATTACCTTCCGGGCTCACCGCCAGGCCCTCGAACAACGCGTTGAAGTGCAGCAACATGCCGCTGGCCCGCGCTTCGCGGACCATGCCTGGGGCGATCTTCAGCCACTCGGGCGCACCGGCCACCGGCACCTGCAACACCGCCGCATGGGCTTCGCTGACAATGTAGCGGTTGCCTGCGGCATCACAACTGATGCCTTCGAAATCCAGATCTCCACCGCGAATGAACGAAGCCGCCTTGGTGCGCGAACGTAGCCCCCACGGCAGGCCGGATTCGGGCACGGGGGGCATGTCGATCTTCAACGCCTCGGCGTTCCAGGTCGGCTCGCGGGTGTCCAGTCGATAAATCCGGTCATCATCACGGTCCGAAACGGTCCACAATTCCTTGCCACACAGCGCCAGGCCCGACAGGTTCCCGCCGCGCATGCCGTCTACCGGATGCTCCGACACCCGCTTGAGCTCAGCCACGGGCGCGGCAACCCCATCGGTGGCCGCCAACCCGCACAGCATCAGGATCGCCAGGGCGACGCCTGTGCGCATCAGCCCAGAACCTCGGCCAGGTTGCCTTTGGATTCGAGCCAGGCCTTGCGATCCGGCGCACGCTTTTTCGCCAGCAGCATGTCCATCATTTCCGAGGTGCCGGCGAAGTCTTCCAGGGTCAACTGCACCAGGCGCCGGGTGTTCGGGTCCATGGTGGTTTCACGCAATTGCGGCGGGTTCATCTCACCCAGGCCCTTGAATCGGGTGACCTGTGGCTTGCCGCGTTTCTTCTCGGCCACCAGGCGGTCGAGGATGCCATCGCGCTCGGCTTCGTCCAGGGCGTAGAAAATCTCCTTGCCCAGGTCGATACGGTACAGCGGCGGCATCGCAACGTAGACGTGACCGGCATCCACCAACGGGCGGAAATGCTGCACGAACAACGCGCACAGCAAGGTAGCAATGTGCAGGCCGTCGGAGTCGGCGTCGGCGAGGATGCAGATCTTGCCGTAGCGCAACTGGCTCATGTCCGCCGCGCCAGGGTCGACGCCGATGGCCACGGCGATGTTGTGCACTTCCTGGCTGGCCAGGACTTCGCTGCCGTCGACTTCCCAGGTGTTGAGGATCTTGCCGCGCAACGGCAGGATTGCCTGGAATTCCTTGTCCCGCGCCTGCTTGGCGGAACCGCCGGCGGAATCACCTTCCACCAGGAACAACTCTGAGCGCATCGGGTCCTGCCCGGCGCAATCGGCCAGCTTGCCGGGCAATGCCGGGCCCTGGGTGATGCGCTTGCGCTCGACCTTCTTGCTGGCCTTGAGGCGACGGCCGGCGTTGTTGATCGCAAGCTCGGCCAGGGCCAGGCCCAGTTCAGGATGCTCGTTGAGCCACAGACTGAAGGCGTCCTTGACCACACCGGAGACAAACGCCGCCGCCTCGCGGGACGACAGGCGTTCCTTGGTCTGGCCGGAGAACTGCGGCTCCTGCATTTTCATCGACAGCACGAACGCGATGCGCTCCCACACGTCTTCCGGTGCCAGCTTCACGCCACGCGGCAGCAGGCTGCGGTATTCGCAGAATTCGCGCATGGCATCCAGCAAGCCCTGGCGCAAACCATTGACGTGGGTGCCGCCCTGGGCGGTGGGGATCAGGTTGACGTAGCTTTCCTGCACGCTGTCGCCGCCTTCGGGCAACCACAGCAGCGCCCAGTCGACGGCTTCCTTGTTACCGGCCAGGCTGCCGCAGAACGGCGCGTTGGGCAGGCGCTCAAAGTCGCTGACCGAATCTTCCAGGTAGGAGCGCAGGCCGTCTTCGTAATGCCACTCGACCTTTTCGCCGGTGCCTTTGTCTTCAAAGCTCACCAACAGGCCCGGGCACAGCACGGCCTTGGCCTTGAGCACGTGCTTGAGACGGCTGATGGAGAATTTCGGCGAATCGAAGTATTTCGGGTCCGGCGCGAAGTACACGCTGGTACCGGTGTTGCGCTTGCCAACAGTGCCGATCACTTCGAGGTCGGTGGCCTTGTAGCCGTCGGCGAAGGTCATCTGGTATTCGTTGCCGTCGCGCTTGACCTTGACCCTGACCTGCGTGGACAAGGCGTTGACCACGGAAATACCCACGCCGTGCAAGCCGCCGGAGAACTGGTAGTTCTTGTTGGAGAACTTGCCGCCCGCGTGCAGCTTGGTCAGGATCAGCTCGACCCCCGACACACCCTCTTCAGGGTGGATATCCACCGGCATGCCGCGGCCGTCGTCGGACACTTCCAGGGAGTGGTCGGCGTGGAGAATGACCTGCACCGACTTGGCGTGCCCGGCCAAGGCTTCGTCGACGCTGTTGTCGATGACTTCCTGGGCAAGGTGGTTCGGCCGACTGGTGTCGGTGTACATGCCGGGGCGTTTGCGCACCGGGTCGAGGCCCGAGAGGACTTCGATGGCGTCGGCGTTATAAGAGCTAGCGCTGGGAGTGGCCATGGGGTCTCGTCGTGAGTCGTTCGATTAAAAAGTGACCTGCGATTTTACAGTGACGAAAAATCAAAGGATTGATACTGATCTGCGCCAATGCCGGCAAAGCACAGCAATGCCGGCAATTGCCGGGCGAACCCTTGGTAACCATGGTCGCCACCGGCCTGGATGCGCAAGGCACAGGCCCGGTAATACTGCTGGGCCAGGCGATAATCCAGGGTTTCGTCCCCGGTCTGCAACCACACCTGATAACGCGCGGCGTCCTGAGGGGCCGCTACTTCCAGCTCGGCCAATGCCGTGACGTGGTCGTGGGTCAATTCCCAGGTTTCGTCGGTGTAGAGGTTCTTCTGGGTGCCCAGGTAACCGTCGAACATCCGATGCGGGCTCACCGCCGGGTTGACCAGCAGCGCCTTGAGGCCATGGCGTTCGGCAAGATGGGTTGCATAGTAGCCGCCCAATGAACTGCCGACCAGCAGCGGCCTGCCCAGTTCTGCGATGGCCTCCTCCAATTGAGGAATCGCCTGACGCGGGTGGTGATGCAACGCCGGAACACGCAGCCGCTCGGACAGGCCAAGCTTGCCCATTACGGTGATCAACTGGCTGGCCTTGTTGGAGGCCGGCGCACTGTTGAAACCGTGGATATAGAGGATCGAAGCGGACATGCCGGGCTCTCCGTGACTCAGCCAAAGAGGCGCAGTTTACAGGGATCGAGGGCCTGTGTGAGAACCCATGTGGGAGGGGGCTTGCCCCCGATGGCGGAGTGTCAGTCAGCACATATGGCAGCTGACACACCGCTATCGGGGGCAAGCCCCCTCCCACACTTTTGATCAGTGTTTACAGCTATTAATAGCCGTTGCTGCCGTAGTCGACGGTAAAAGCGAAATCCTTGACCCGCTCCACCCCGGTCTCCAACCGCCCGTCGGCATGCAACCGCAGCCAGCGATAGCCTGGGGCATGGTCGCTGACCTGAAAGTCGTCACTTCCCGGCGTGAACTGGATGCAGGTGGAGGGCGACGCCAGCAGGCGCACGCCGTTGCGTTCGCGGTCGATCTCTTGGTGCACATGCCCCCAGAGCACCGCCCGCACCTGTGGGAAACGGTCGAGCACGGCAAACAACGCATCGGGGTTGCGCAGGCCGATGGGCTCCATCCAGGCACAACCGATGGGTACCGGATGGTGGTGAAAACACACCAGGTGGTGACGGTTCGGCGCCTCACTCAAGGCCTGGGCGAGCAACTGCAGTTGCTGGTCTTGCAGGTAACCCGGCACGGAACCGGGAACGGCGGAGTCCAGCAGGGTGACGCGCCAGTGGCCGATATCGACCACCGGCTCCAGCAGATCACTGTGTGCGGCGGCCCGGGCCATGATCGGCGGCTCGTCATGATTACCCGGAATCCAGCGCGTCGGAGCCCCCAGGGGCGTAGTCATGTCGCGAAATTGCCGGTACGACTCAAGCGTGCCGTCCTGCGATAGATCACCCGTGGCCAGTACCAGGTCGATCCATGGCTGCTGCGCGCGCACCAACTCGATCACCCGCTGCAGGCTTTCACGGGTATTCATGCCCAGCAGCGCGCCATCGGCCTCGGCAAACAAATGGCTGTCGGACAGTTGCACCAGCAATACCGGTGCATCGGGGCTCACGGTGGATACGCTCGGCAAGGCGCTCTCCCAAGGCAATCACAGGAATGGACGTTTGGCGTGATTATGCTGGGGCAGGACACAAAGAGGAAACCCAGGAACCCGACGCAGTTCACATCTACCGAACAGCTTCGAACTCGTGACCCAGGGCCAGGCAGTGGCTCAACCATTCGCCGAGGAACACATTGAGCTGGGCTTTCTCATCGGGCTGGTGCATGAACACATTCGGGTAAGGATAGATGCTGCGAAAGCGTCGCGCATGTTCGGCGCTGATCACTTCGGCCATTCGCGCGTCGTGGTACACCTGCACTTCCAGCTGCGGCACCGGCAGCCACGGCAGGCTGTGCTCCTGACGCACACGCAAGGTGGTGGTGTACGGGCAGTTGACGATGACTTCCAGTGCCAGCACGCCGAGCATCTGGTCGCCATGGGTCACACCGATGCGCCGCGCCTCGGGGGCGTGACGCATGTCGGGCAGCAGGCGCATCAGCCGCGCATAGTTGGCCTCGCAGGCCGCTTGCAGCCCGATCAAGTCGACTCGATAACGTTCCCGTGCCTTTACTGCCATAGCCCCCTCACTTCCGCGCGATTAAGCGCAAGCCATTGCAGGGCAATGATGCTGGCTGCATTGGAAATCCTGCCGTCGCGCACCGCTTGAAAGGCATCTTCGAATGCCCAGACGGTGACGCGGATATCTTCAGCCTCTACTTCCAATCCATGGATACCACCGGCCTGTGAGCTGTCGCAACGCCCCAGGTACAGGTGGACGAATTCGGTACTGCCGCCGGGCGACGGGAAATACTTGGTGATCGGCCACAGCGCGCAGAACGTCAGCCCAGCTTCCTCCTCGGCTTCGCGGTGTGCAACCTCCTCGGGTTGCTCGTCCTTGTCGATCAGGCCGGCGACCATTTCCACCAGCCACGGGTTGTCGGTACGGCCCATGGCGCCCACGCGGAACTGCTCGATCAGCACCACTTCATCGCGCTGCGGATCGTAGGGCAATACGCACACCGCATCATGGCGCACAAAGACTTCACGATTGATCACGCGGCTCATGCCGCCGTCGAACTTCTCGTGGCGCAGTTGCACGCGATCGAGCTGATAAAAGCCCTTGTAGGCAGCGTCGCGCTGGACAATTTCGATGTTCTTCGGCGTCGACTTCGTTAAGTCCGTCATCTTCTTCCTCGTCATGGGCCGTGCAATGGGCGCCATCCTAACGCGCCCAAGCGGGTCGGCGCAGCCCCTTTCCGGTTGCCGGGATAGACGGCGGGCGTCAAACTCACGCTAATCAGTCTAGTGGCGAACTGGCGGCCCTGTTGGCAGTCCAAGCGCTACTCTTTTCGCTTTCCATCGATTTACGAAGGACACACATGTCGCTTTTAAAAATCGCCTCCATGGCTTGTATTGCCTTGACCCTGGGTGCCTGCCAGAGCCTGTTCCAGCCCGGCCAGCTCAAACCGCTGGACGTCACCACCGACAAATCGGAGCAGATCAAGCCCGGCTGCGGCAGCCCGGATTGCCCGCTGGTGAACATCGATACCGTGCATTTCCCCGCCGACCCGCAACTGGACAAACTGGTCGAGCAGCGCCTGTTGCAGATGACCCGCACTACGCCCGGCGCCAGCGTCCCTGCGACCCTGAATGCCTACCGGGACACATTCCTGCGCGAATCTCCCGACCGCCACAGCATGTATTTGCAGGCCAAGGTACGTGAGCAGCATGACGGACTGGTGATCGTTGAAGTGTCCAGCTACCTGGACACCGGCGTGGCTCACGGTGAGCCTGGCCGCGGTTTCATCAACTATTCGCGGGTGCTGCACAAGGAATTGGGCTTGGCCGACATGCTGGTGCCCGGCCAGGAGCAGGCCTTCTGGAATACGGCAAAAGTTGCCCATAACAGCTGGCTGATCAACACCAAGATGGACCGCGACCCGGAGTTCGTGAAGAACTGGCCGTTCCAGAAAACCCCGAACGTGGCCTTGACCAGCGGCGGCGTAGTGCTCAAGTACAACGTCACCACCATCGCTCCCTACGCCCAGGGGCTGATCGAAATCACCATCCCCTATGCGCGCCTGACCGGTGTGATCAAGCCTGAGCTGATGCCCGCGCGCCGCTGACCGCCCGTCCCAGGATCAATTGCAACAACCCTGCCAGCAGCAATGCCGGCAGGGTCGCGCCGATGTCCGGATAGAGGTGCGCCAACAGGTGGTAAGTGCCGATGCCGCCCAGCCACGCCGCCAGCGCGGGCCAATGCAGCAGGGTCACCGCGCCCTGGCGCCGACGGCGCAGGAGAAAGTGATCCACCAGTACCACGCCGAACAGCGGCGCAAACACCGAACCGATCAGCAACAGGAAGTTCTGGTATTGCGCCAGGGGCGCCAGGCAGGCAATCACGGTGCAGATCACACCGATGGCCAATGCCAGGTGCTCGACTTTCAAACCCAGCAGCATCCCGCTCGACACCGCCGCCGAGTGAATATCGGCAAAGGCGTTTTCCGACTCGTCCAACAGGATCAGCAGCAGCGGAATACCCAGGCCGGCGCCGGCCAGGGCCAGCAGCAGCGCGTTCACCTCCCCGCTGGGCGCAAACGCCAAGGTGTAGGCCACGCCCAGGCTCATCAGCCAGACATTACCGATAAAGAACCCCAGCGCAGTGCCGCCGAACACGCTTTTCGCGCGCTTGCCAAAGCGTGAGTAGTCGGCGATCAGCGGCAGCCACGACAGCGGCATCGCGATGGCAATGTCGAAGCCCACCGCAAACGGCATCGAGCCGTCACCGGGCTGGGCCCACAATGCGGCAAGGTCGGCCTTGGCGAACAGGTTCCAGGTCAGCCACAGACAGGCCGCGAGCAGCAACCAGATACCCCATCTGCGCAGGATTTGCCGCACGAAGGTCAACGGGCCGCTCACCGCCAGCAAGGTGGCAAGGCCACCGAAAAATACGGTCCATAACAAGGGACTGGCCAACAGGCTGCCCTCACTGAACGCGCGCGTGCCCAACAAGCTGGCGGCATCGCGCATTACGATGATTTCGAACGAACCCCAGCCAATCAACTGCAGCAGGTTCAACAGCGCCGGCAGGCTCGCGCCCCGCGTACCGAGGCTGAGCTTGAGCGCGGCCATGGCCGACAGCCCGGTGTCGCTGCCGAACACGCCGACGGCGGCCAGCAACAGCACGCCCACCAGGGTGCCGAGGAAGATGGCCAGCAATGAGCCGGACAAGCCCAGGCCCGGCGCCAGTAAGGCGCCGGTTTGCAGGACCATCAGGCCGATGCCGAGGGAGAACCACAGGGAGAACAGGTCGCGGGTGCCGAAGACGCGTTTGTCAGGAGGCACCGCGATGTCGGGTGAGTAAGTGCTGGGTTGAATGCTCAAGGGTGAAGTCTCTGAGGGGCTTTGTTGTCAGGGAAATTGCCATCGGGGGCAAGCCCCCTCCCACACTGGATCCGCGGTGAACACAAACGCTGTGTCAACCTCAGTCAAAATGTGGGAGGGGGCTTGCCCCCGATGGCGGCGGTACAGTCACCGCCACCTTCGGATCAGACCTTCTTGTAGAGCTGACTGCCTTCCTGCCTGAACCGCTCCGCCTGCTCGGCCAGGCCCTTTGCCACGTCCACATCCACCGCCTCAATACGCTGGTTGGCCGCGTATTCACGCACTTCATGGGTGACTTTCATCGAACAGAATTTCGGCCCGCACATCGAGCAGAAATGCGCCACCTTGGCGGACTCTTTCGGCAGGGTCTCGTCGTGAAACGCCCGCGCGGTGTCCGGGTCCAGGCCCAGGTTGAACTGGTCTTCCCAGCGGAATTCGAAGCGCGCCTTGCTCAACGCGTTGTCGCGAATCTGCGCGCCCGGATGGCCCTTGGCAAGGTCGGCGGCGTGCGCGGCGATCTTGTAGGTGATGATGCCGGTCTTCACGTCATCCTTGTTCGGCAAGCCCAGGTGTTCCTTGGGTGTGACGTAGCAGAGCATGGCGCAGCCGAACCAGCCGATCATTGCCGCGCCGATGCCGGAGGTGATGTGGTCGTAGCCCGGCGCGATGTCGGTGGTCAGCGGACCGAGGGTGTAGAACGGCGCCTCGTCGCAGCATTCGAGCTGCTTGTCCATGTTCTCCTTGATCAACTGCATTGGCACGTGGCCAGGGCCTTCGATCATGGTTTGCACGTCGTGCTTCCAGGCGATCTTGGTCAGCTCGCCCAGGGTTTCCAGCTCACCGAATTGCGCGGCGTCGTTGGCGTCGGCGATCGAGCCCGGACGCAGGCCATCGCCCAGCGAAAAGCTGACGTCATAGGCTTTCATGATTTCGCAGATTTCTTCGAAATGCGTGTAGGCGAAGTTTTCCTTGTGGTGCGCCAGGCACCATTTGGCCATGATCGCCCCGCCACGACTGACGATACCGGTGACGCGGCTGGCGGTCAGCGGCACATAGCGCAGCAATACGCCGGCATGGATCGTGAAGTAGTCGACGCCCTGTTCGGCTTGCTCGATCAGGGTGTCGCGGAACAGTTCCCAAGTCAGGTCTTCTGCCACACCGTCGACTTTCTCCAGTGCCTGGTAGATGGGTACGGTGCCGATCGGCACCGGCGAGTTGCGGATAATCCACTCGCGGGTTTCGTGGATGTGCTTGCCGGTGGACAGATCCATGATGTTGTCGGAGCCCCAGCGAATACCCCAG
Organism: Pseudomonas orientalis; assembly: GCF_001439815.1. Classification (GTDB taxonomy): domain Bacteria; phylum Pseudomonadota; class Gammaproteobacteria; order Pseudomonadales; family Pseudomonadaceae; genus Aquipseudomonas; species Aquipseudomonas orientalis. The sequence goes on from NZ_JYLM01000006.1 coordinate 151,308, forward strand.
GTCATCTTCGCCACTTCTTCTTCGATGGACGAGCCCAGCGCACTGTTACCGATATTGCCGTTGATCTTCACCAGGAAGTTACGGCCGATAATCATCGGTTCCAGTTCAGTGTGATTGATGTTGGCCGGGATGATGGCGCGGCCACGGGCGATTTCTTCACGGACAAATTCGGGCGTGATGATCTTTGGAATGCTGGCGCCAAAGCTGTGTCCCGCATGCTGTTGCTTGAGCAGGCCGGCGGCGCGGGCTTCCTCAAGCTTCATGTTTTCGCGGATGGCCACATATTCCATTTCGGGCGTAATGATGCCTTTGCGCGCGTAGTGCATCTGGCTGACGTTGGCGCCGGCCTTGGCCCGTCGTGGATTTTGCAGATGGGCAAAGCGCAGGTAAGCCAGGTCCGGGTTATCCAGGCGTTCCTGGCCGTAGCGTGAGCTCAGGCAGGCCAGTCGCTCGGTATCGCCGCGCTCTTCGATCCAGGGCGAGCGCACGTCGGCCAGGCCTTTGCGCACGTCGATGATCACGTTGGGATCGGTATACGGACCCGATGTGTCATAGACCACCACCGGTGCATTGATTTCACCGCCGAATTCGGTGGGCGTCATATCCAGGCTGACTTCGCGCATGGGCACGCGAATATCGGGACGCGAGCCCTGTACGTAGATCTTCTGCGAGCGGGTAAACGGCTGCACGGAGCCGGAGTCGACCTTTGCCGATTCACTCAGGTGCACGGTGTTCTTTGATTTTTGGCTTTTTAGTTCGGTGCTCATCACGGGCTCTCCAACTTATCCAGGCGGTGGATTTTTGTCGGAGCGAACCTGTGACGGACGGATGCACTGGAATCAGTGCTGTGCTTGGCGCACGAGGGTTGTTCGATTGTCGAACAACATCCCGGACGAAGCACAAGAGGACTCGCCGGGTGACGAGAAATCTTGTTCCCTACGCAGGCGCTAACCTGATCAGGTTCAACGGGATCCGGTATTTACCGATCTCAGCCTTCCAACAAGGCACCCCGACAAGAACCTGGCCAGTCTAGACCATGGCGTGGGCAAATTGCCAATGGCGCTGTAGTCAGGATGATAAATGGCGTAATTACAGGATTGTTGTGCCGAAGCCCGGCCACTACACTCCTGAGCTGCCTCAAGGCTTGACGCTCCCGTTTCGTCACCGTAGCCTTGGACGATAAATTATCATCGTAATATTTATTCAGGGATCGCCTCATGCTGCGCAAACTTTCACTGGCAATTGCCGTGTCTTGTGCGACCAATGGAATGGTCTGGGCAGCTGAAGCGCCCTTGTCCGCCAACACCGACCTGGTCAGCGTCTATCAGGAAGCGGCGAGCAACAACGCCGACCTGGCCGCTGCCCGCGCGCAATATGGCGCGCAGAAAGAAGTGGTGCCCCAGGCGCGCGCAGGCTTGCTGCCGAACCTCTCGGCCGGTGCCGACAGTAACAACGTGCGCACCCAGATCGACCAGCCCGCCGCCACGGCCAACCGCGACGCCCACTCCTGGCGCGCCACCCTGAGCCAGCCGCTGTTCCGCGCTGATCGCTGGTTCCAGCTGCAAGCCGCCGAAGCCGTCAACGAGCAAGCCTCGCTGCAACTGTCGGCCAGTGAACAGAACCTGATTTTGCAAAGTGCCGAGAGCTACTTCGCCGTGCTGCGCGCCCAGGACAACCTGGCTTCGACCAAAGCCGAAGAAAATGCCTTCAAACGCCAGCTCGACCAGTCCAATGAGCGCTTCGATGTGGGCCTGTCGGACAAGACCGATGTGCTGCAATCCCAGGCCAGCTACGACACCGCGCGGGCCAACCGCATCGTGGCCCAGCGCCAGGTGGACGACGCCTTCGAGGCGCTGATCACCCTGACCAACCGCCAATACAACTCGATCCAGGGCATCGTCCATACGCTGCCGGTGCTGCCGCCGGCGCCGAACGACGCCAAGGCCTGGGTCGAAACCGCCGGGCGCCAGAACCTCAACCTGCTGGCCAGCAATTACGCAGTGACCGCCGCCGAGGAAACCCTCAGGCAGCGCAAGGCCGGCCACTTGCCGACACTCGATGCGGTGGCGCAATACGAAAAAGGCGACAACGACGCCCTGGGGTTCAGCAACCCGAATCAGTTGCCTATCCCGTACGGTGGCGATGTGTCGCAACGCACCATCGGCTTGCGGTTGAACATCCCTATCTACAGCGGCGGCCTCACCAGTTCGCAAGTGCGCGAATCCTATTCGCGCCTCGACCAGTCCGAGCAGCAACGCGAGGGCCTGCGCCGCCAGGTGGTGGAAAATACCCGCAACCTGCACCGCGCCGTGAACACCGATGTGGAACAGGTGCAAGCGCGCCGCCAGTCGATCATCTCCAACCAGAGCGCGGTGGAAGCCACGGAAATCGGCTATCAGGTGGGCACGCGCAATATTGTCGACGTGCTGGACGCACAGCGTCAGCTCTACTCGTCGGTGCGCAACTACAACAACAGCCGCTACGACTACATTCTCGACAACCTGCGCTTGAAGCAGGCTGCGGGCACCTTGAACCCGGGGGACCTACAGGACTTGACGCGCTATTTGAAAGCCGACTACAACCCGGATAAAGACTTCCTGCCACCGGACCTGGCCAAGGCCGCCGCCGAGCAGCTCAAGGCCCGCCCGGGTTCTTGAAAACACCACAAACCCATGTGGGAGGGGGCTTGCCCCCGATAGCGGTGTATCAGTCACCCAACAGGTTGGCTGACACACCGCCATCGGGGGCAAGCCCCCTCCCACATTCGGATAGGTGTTGGGTCAGAGAGCGATCAATCGTTCCAAACCCGCCAACAAACGCTTAAGCGCGCCCTGATTGGCCTGCATCACTTTCAGTCCCGCCTCTGCCATCCTGCGCGCGTCCCGTGGCAGTTCGAACAACTGCCGCACCGCTTCAGCCAAACCTTCTGCGTCATCCACTTCGCGCAACGCCCCGGCCTCGCGCATCATCGCGCTGATGTCCAGGAAGTTGAACAGGTGCGGCCCCATGATCACCGGCTTGCCCAGCGCCGCCGGTTCCAGCGGGTTATGCCCACCGGTCGGTACCAGACTGCCGCCGACAAAGGCGCTGTCGGCCAAGGCGTAGAGAAACAGCAACTCGCCCATGGTGTCGCCAAGCAGCACTGAGGTATCGGCATTGACCGCTTCGCCAGTGGAGCGCCGCACCGTGGCAAAGCCTTGCTGCACGCACCGCTCGAAGGTCGGGCCGAAGCGTTCCTGATGACGCGGCACCAGAATCAGCAGCGCATTGGGATAGCTGTCCAGCAATTGACGATGAGCCGCGAGCACGACTGCGTCTTCACCTTCGTGAGTGCTGGCGGCGATCCATACCGGGCGTTCGCTGGCGCCCCATTGTTCGCGCAAGGCGGCGGCGCGTTCCGGCAGTAGGGGGTCGATGGTCAGGTCAAACTTGATCGAGCCGGTGACTTCAACGGTTTCAGGTCGCGCGCCCAGGCTGCGGAAACGCTCGGCCTCGGTTTCGGTCTGCACGGCGAACCAGCTCATTTCGGCCAGCATCGGCGCGGTCAGTCTGGCGAAACGCGCATAGCCCTTGGCCGAGCGCGCCGACAATCGCGCGTTGGCCAGGGTCACCGGAATCCCGCGTTGGGCGCAGGCGTGGATATGGTTAGGCCACAGCTCGGTTTCCATGATCACCGCCAGCTTGGGTTGGACGCGATCAAGGAAACGCCTGGCGGCGCAGGGCAAGTCGTACGGCAGATAACAATGCTGGACGCGCGGCTCATCGGCAAACAGCGCCTGGATTCGCTCGGAACCGGTGGGCGTCATGCAGGTGACGGTCATCGGCAACTGCGGGTAGCGCGCAAGGAGGGCCCGGATCATCGGCGCGGCGGCAATGCTTTCGCCCACCGACACCGCATGCACCCAGATGCCGCCGGGCCGCATCACGGGCAAGCCACAGGAAAACCGCTCGCCCACGCGCCTGGCATAGGCCGGCGCCTTGCGCGCGCGCAACCACAGACGTAAGGCCACCAACGGCAGCGCCAGGTAAAACAGACAGGTGTAAAGAGTTCTATTCATGGCGGCGGAGTTTATCGGCTTTTTCAGTCGATCGCCTGCAAGCACTCGGTAAAACGTTCAGCCAGAAAGCGCGCGACAGGCGCATGACTGAACCTATCTTCAATTCGGATAGGTAATGACTTTACCGCCTCTGTTGAACCTCTAGAATGCCGACCTTATCAAACCCGCTTCACCTTGAGGATTGCACCATGAACGCCGCCTACTGTTACCTGGCCATCGCCATCTGCTCGGAAGTGATCGCGACCGTTTCCATGAAAGCCATCAAGGGTTGGAGCACACCTATCCCGCTGCTGCTGGTGATCGTCGGTTATGGCATCGCGTTCTGGATGCTGACCCTGGTCGTGCGCACCGTGCCGGTTGGCGTGGCTTATGCCGTATGGGCCGGGATGGGCATCGTGATGGTCAGCATTGCCGCGCTGTTCATCTACGGGCAGAAGCTGGATATCCCGGCCATGCTGGGGATGGGCCTGATTGTGCTGGGCGTGGTGGTGATTCAGCTGTTCTCGAAAACCGCGGGTCACTGACCGCCCCTCAACAGCCTGTATACTGCGGCCCTTGTCTTGAACATTGAGGTCGCCGATGCCATCCGTTATTTCCACCGACGTTCTGATTGTCGGCGCCGGGGTTGCCGGCCTCTGGCTCAATGCGCGCCTGCGCCGCCAGGGGTTTTCCACGGTGCTGGTGGAAAGCGCGACCCTGGGGGGCGGGCAAAGCGTGAAGTCCCAGGGGATCATCCACGGCGGTGCGAAATACGCCCTGCACGGCGCCCTCACCGGCGCCTCCGAAGCGATTGCCGACATGCCGCGCCGCTGGCGTGAAGCCCTGGCCGGCAATGGCGAACTGGACCTGTCCGGCGTGCGCCTGCTCTCTGAAGCCCACTACCTGTGGTCCCCCGGCACCCTCGCCGGCAATCTCACCAGCTTTTTCGCCAGCAAGGCCGTGCGCGGCCGTGTCGATCAGGTCAAGGGCGACGAACTGCCTGCTGCGCTGCAGGATCGTCGCTTCAAGGGCAAGGTCTACCGCCTGGCGGAATTGGTCGTGGATGTGCCCAGCCTGATCGAACGCCTGGCGGCGCTGGCCGGTGACGGTTTGCTCGCAGGCGAACATATCGAACCGCTGCGCGACGGCGATACCTTGGTGGGCTTGAAGGTCGACGGTCGCGACATCCGCGCCCAGCGCATCGTATTGAGTGCCGGCGCAGGCACCGCCGATCTGCTTGCGGCCCTGGGTTTGAGCCAGCCGGCGATGCAAACCCGCCCGCTGCACATGATCCTCGCCAAAGGCCCGGGCCTGAAGCCGCTGTATGCCCACTGCCTGGGCGGCGGCACCAAGCCGCGCCTGACCATCACCACCCACCCGGCCGCAGACGGCGACTGGGTGTGGTACATCGGCGGCGATATCGCCGAGGCCGACGGCGTGGCCCGCACGCCTCAGGAACAAATCGCTACCGCGCAGAAAGAACTGGCCCAGTTGCTGCCATGGATCGACATGAGCCAGACCCAGTGGGCCACCCTGCGCGTCAACCGCGCCGAGCCACTGCAATCGGGCCTGAGCCGCCCCGACAACGCCTTCCTGGCCGAACAGGGTCGCCTGCTCGTGGGCTGGCCGACCAAGCTGGCCCTGGCGCCGGATTTCGCCGACCGGGTGATCGACAGCCTGCAACGCGATGGCATCCGCCCAGCCGCCAGCGCCCCCCTGCCCGACCTGCCCAAGCCTGCGATCGGCCAACCCGCTTGGGAGCACCTGTTGCCATGAGCCTGCCCACCCTGCACGACCTGCATCGCCCCCTGGGCAGCACCGGCCTGCTGGTGTCGCCCCTGGGCCTGGGCACCGTCAAGCTGGGCCGCGACCAAGGGGTCAAATACCCCAGTGGCTTCCAGATTCCAGATGACGACGAGGCGCGGATGCTGCTGCGCCAGGCGCGTCAGCTGGGCATCAACCTGATCGATACCGCACCCGCCTACGGGCGCAGCGAAGAGCGTCTGGGGCCACTGCTGCGTGATCAGCGCAAGGACTGGGTGATCGTCAGCAAGGTCGGCGAAGAATTCGAGGACGGTGTGTCCTGCCACGATTTCAGCGCCGCCCATACGCGCATGTCGATCGAGCGCAGCCTGAAACGACTTGAAACGGATTTTATCGACCTGGTGCTGGTGCACTCCGATGGCAACGACCTGCATATCCTCAACGAGTGCGAGGTTTACCAGACCCTGGCAGCGCTGAAAAAAGAGGGCAAGATCCGCGGTTTCGGCTTCTCCGGCAAAACCGTCGACGGCGGTATAAAGGCGCTGGAACAGGGTGATTGCGCCATGGTGACTTACAATCTGAACGAACAGGCCGAAAAAGCCGTCATTGATTACGCGGCGGCCCATGGCAAGGGCATCCTGGTAAAAAAAGCCCTGGCCAGCGGCCACGTGTGCCTGACGCCTGGAATGGATCCAATTCAGGCCAGTTTCACGTTGTTGTTTGCGCAAACGGGCGTCGCCAGTGCTATTGTCGGGACCATCAATCCGCTGCACCTGGCCCATAACGTGGCAACCGCTGCCCGGGTCATTCGTCAACTCTGATGCCGCCCACGCGGCCGACCCCGTCGCACAAAGGAGCCGACATGCCGCGTACGCTCATAAGAAAGAATCCCAGCAACTTCAAGACACTGCCGCTGCACGTGGAAGCCACTCCCGAAGGCCTGAGCTACCAGAGCGTCGGCATGCCGCTCAACTTCGCCCAGACCCTGCAACGACGCAAGCCGGTGGAGGTGCCGGACGCCGAGCGCTTCGCACTGGAACTGGCCAACCTCGGCGTCTCGGTGCGCCTGACACTGCACTGGCAAAACAAGGATTACTGGGTGCTGGTGCGCCAGCGTCGCCAGGATCGCGGCGATGTGGTGCTCAAGCTGATCTCCGGCTACGTCCCGGCCCATGAACTGAACCTGCCGCTGCATACCGCCATTCAGGAAATTGCCGAAGAATGCCTGCTGGAAACCCCTGAGGGCTGGCTCGGCGGGCGCTTCAACGATACCTGGCTGCCGGCGCCCTACTCCGCCGCGCTGCACTACCGTGAAGCCCTGCCGTTTCGCCTGAGCCCGCTGTCCGGCGCCGCGCGTCCGGTACGCTGTGCGACTACCCAGTTGATCGAGCGCCCACGGGCCTATGTGCACCTGCCCACGGCGTCACTGCAGCTGATTTACGACTTGCGCCTGGAAGTGCCAAAGGAAGCCAAGTCCCTCAGCCTGTTCCATGTGGATGAACGCCTGGAAGGCGACCAACTGGTGGCGCGCCTGGATCGCAAGCGTCCGGATCTGTACCTGATGCCACTCAAGGACGGCGAGCCGCTCGCCGAGCTGTACACCGTCAGGAAGGACCAGTTGTATCCGGCGAGCACACGGGGTTTGTACCTGGCCGAAAGCTTCGCCCGGCAGGACGGCTGGCTGGTGCGTGATGAGCGCATTCGCTGGAAGGACTGGCTCAGGCAGCAAGGCCTGGCAGAACCGGAAAAAGAGTCGAAGCTCAAGCGCTTGACCGGCAAGGCGCAGCAGATGCTGCGCAAGATCGTACCGAAGAAAAAAGTCAGGGGCTGACGCAAACCTGATATCACTATAGGGGTGCAACTCAGCCCTTGAGCAAGCGCTCCAGACCGACCTTCAACGGAGTCGGTTCAGGCAGGGTGAAGCTTGCCAGCAGGCGCCGATTGTCGGCCCGCGAATGGCGGATGTCGCCCAGCCGAGCCGGCCCGTAACTGATGACCGGCAACGTGCCTACCACTTGCTCGAGTGCCTGCAGCACCTGCTTGAGCGTGGTGGCGTGGTTCCAACCGACGTTGATTGCCCCGACCGCAACGGTCGGCAGTTCGATGGCCTGCACCAGGACATCCACCAGATCCTCCACATACATGAAGTCACGGGTTTGCTCGCCATCGCCAAACACGGCAATGGGCAGGCCCTGCTGTACACGCTCGCTGAAAATGCTGATCACACCGGAATACGGCGATGACGGATCCTGGCGCGGACCGAAGATATTGAAGAAGCGGAAAATGACCGGCTCCAGGCCATGCTGGCGACGGTAGAAGTCAAAGTAGTGCTCACTGGCCAATTTGTCCGAGGCATAGGGTGTCAGCGGCGCCTTGGTCGTCTCTTCATCAATGGAAGCACCCTCGCCATTGTTGCCGTAGACCGCTGCGCTGGAAGCGTAGACCACACGCTTCACGCCGGCCTTGCGCATGGCTTCGCAGAGATTCAAGGTGCCGATGAAATTGCTCTGGTGCGTGCCGACCGGATCGTCCACGGACGCCTGCACCGATGCCATCGCTGCCAGGTGAACCACCGCCGACGCGCCGCCGACGACTTGCGCCAAAAGCGCTGCGTCGGCTACATCGCCCTGCACCAGTTGCAAGCGCGGGTTATCCAACGGCAGGTTGCTGCGCTTGCCGGTAGACAGGTTATCCAGCACCCGCACCGAATAGCCCTTGGCGAGCAACGCGTCAACCAAATGCGAACCGATGAAGCCTGCGCCTCCGGTGATCAACACCTCTTTATCAGCGTTATTCATTGTTACGAATTTTCTCGACGATGGCCGTGGTCGAACTGTTTTCCACCAACCCCAGCACTTTGACGGTGCCGCCGTAGGCGCTGACGATGTCCGCACCGACCACCTGATCGACGGAATAGTCACCGCCCTTGACCAGCACGTCCGGCTTGACCTGGGCCAACAGGTTTTCCGGGGTGCCTTCAGAGAAGCTGATCACCCAGTCCACCGCGCCCAACCCGGCGAGTACCGCCATGCGCCGGTCGACGCTGTTGATCGGTCGGCCCGGGCCTTTCAGGCGGCTGACGGAGGCGTCATCGTTGACCGCGACGATCAGGCGATCGCCCTGGGCGCTCGCTTGCTCAAGGTAGGTCACGTGGCCGGCGTGCAGGATGTCGAAGCAGCCGTTGGTGAACACAATGCTTTCGTTGTGGGCGCGAGCGTCGTCAATTGCCAGCAGCAATTGCTCGAGCCCCAGCACGCCGCGCTCCGAACCTTCGGAGCGCTGGATGGCGCGGCGCAGCTCGGGGGCACTGATGGCCGCGGTACCCAACTTGCCGACCACAATGCCCGCCGCCAGGTTGGCCAGGGCCACGGCATGGGGCAGTTCCTCGCCGGCGGCGATGGACGCGGCCAGGGTGGAAATCACCGTATCACCGGCGCCGGTAACGTCGAACACTTCACGCGCACGCGCCGGCAGGTGCATTGCCGGGTGGCCGGGACGCAGCAGGGTCATGCCATGTTCGCCACGGGTCACCAGCAGGGCGCCGAGTTCAAGGTCGGCCATCAGTGCCGCGCCCTTGCTCACCAGTTCGTGCTCATCGGCGCAACCACCGACGACCGCTTCGAACTCGCTGAGGTTTGGCGTGATCAGGCTGGCGCCCCGATAAATCGAGAAGTCCTTGCCCTTGGGATCGGCCAGTACCGGAATGTTGCGGGCCTTGGCGGCCTGGATCAGCACCTGATGATTCTTCAGGGCGCCTTTGCCGTAGTCGGACAACACCAGCACCTTGATGCCTTCGAGCAATTCGTTGACCTGGTCACCGAGGGCCAGGGCGTCGGTGGCGAAGGGTTCTTCAAAATCGATACGCAGCAATTGCTGGTGACGGCTCATGACCCGCAGCTTGACGATGGTCGGCTGATGCGCGATGCGCTGGAACAACGCGCGCACGCCTGCACCGCGCAGGCTGTTGGCCAGGCTGTCGGCCGCTTCGTCGTCACCGGTCACACCCACCAGGGAAGCCGGGGCGCCGAGCGCGGCAATATTGAGGGCAACGTTGGCAGCGCCACCCGGGCGGTCTTCGATTTGCTCGACTTTGACCACCGGTACCGGCGCCTCAGGGGAAATCCGTGAGGTACCACCATGCCAGTAACGGTCGAGCATGACATCGCCGACCACCAAGACAGGGGCTTGATTGAATCGCGGCATGGACAACTTCATGGAGCAACCCACATACAAAATGAACAGGGGCGCGATATTAGCACAGGGTTTGCGATGGCTTGCGCCCACCGCAGGGCAAATGTGGGAGGGCGCTTGCCCCGATCGCCACAGGCATCTCACGACGCTGTAACGCCCAACGCTAACCACGATGCGCAGCGAGCCGCTCTTTATCTGCTTTTGATCTTAGGCGCCCCGTTAAACCACGCTGGCCGAACGCAGGCTTGAATTCGTGGGTAACCTGGCAGGACGCCGGGTTAGCCGCACGGGGAAAGCCCTAATGCCAGTCTGTAGGAGCGAGCTTGCTCGCGAAAAACTCACAGGCACCGCGCTCACGCGTTATCGTTGACGTTTTTCGCGAGCAAGCTCGCTCCTACAGAGGGCACTAGGGCAAGCCCCCTCCCGCATTTGAGGTTGGATCAGGTGATGTCGGCCGCCACCGGTGCATCCAGGCCCATGGCATGCAGACGGGCGTAATAGCCGTTCTGCGCCAGCAGTTCGCCGTGGGTACCGCGCTCGACGATACGCCCGTCGTCCATCACCAGGATCAGGTCGGCCTTCTCGATGGTAGACAGGCGGTGTGCGATCACCAGGGTGGTGCGGCCCTGCATGACCTTGTCCAGCGCGGCCTGGATATGCCGTTCGGACTCGGTGTCGAGGGCCGAGGTGGCCTCGTCGAGAATCAACACCGGCGCATTCTTGAGCAGGGCGCGGGCAATCGCCAGGCGCTGGCGTTGTCCACCGGACAACAGCACGCCGTTCTCGCCGACCTGGGTATCGAAGCCCTTGGGCAACTGATCAATGAAGTCCCTGGCGTTGGCATCCGCCGCCGCCGCTTCAACGTCCTCGCGTGGCGCGCCGGCCAGGTCGCCATAGGCGATATTGTTGGTCACCGTGTCGCTGAACAGGGTCACATGCTGGGTGACCTGGGCAATGTGCTTGCGCAGGTTGAGCAGCTTGTAGTCTTCGATCTCGATGCCATCAAGCAGGATTTCACCGCTTTCATGGTGATAGAACCGCGGGATCAGGCTGGCCAGGGTCGACTTGCCACTGCCCGAACGCCCCACCAGGGCGATCATCTGCCCAGGCTCGGCGATAAAACTGATGTCCTTGAGCACATGGCGCTCGGTGCCGGGGTAGGTGAAGTTCAGGTTGCGCACTTCCAGGCGACCGCTGACTTTGTCGCGTTCGAGGGTGCCGTGGTCGACCTCCACCTCTTCGTCCAACTGTTCGAAAATGCTTTCGGCACCGGCCACGCCTTTCTGGATGGTCGAACTGACTTCCGACAGCTGGCGGATCGGCTTGGGCAACAGACCGGCCAGGGTGATGTAGGCCACCATGTCACCGGCCGACGCATCGCCGCGCAGGTACAAGACCAGGAACATCAGCACCGCCATCGCGGAGTAGATCACCAGCTGCAGCGCCGGGGTGTAGATCGCCCCGGTACGGGTCATGCGCAGTTGCTTGTCGGTGTTGCTCTGGCTGGCCTTGAGGAAACGCTTCTCTTCATAGACTTCGCCACCGAAACTGCGCACCACGCGGTAGCCCTGGATGGTTTCCGAGGCAACGTGGGTCACGTCACCCATGGCCACCTGGATCTTCTTGCTCTGCTTGCGGAATTTCTTGCTGGCCGTGCTGACCATGATGGCAATCAGCGGCAGGATGGCGATCATGACCAGCGTCAGGCGCCAGTTCATGAACAGCAGCGAGGCGAACAGGAAGATCACCGTCATGCCTTCGCGGATCACCACCTTGATCGCATCGGTCGCCGCCCCCGTGACCATGGTCACGTTGAAGGTGATGCGGGAAATCAGGTGCCCGGAATTGTGGTTGTCGAAGTAGCGGTTAGGCAGCGTCAGCAGGTTGTTGAACAACTGCACCCGCAGATCGTGGACCAACCCCAGGGAGACCTTGGCCAGCAGGTAGTTGCCCAGGAATGAGCCCAGGCCCTGCCAGGCCGCGATCAGGATGATCAGCAGCGGCACCGCCTGCAGCAATTGCAGGTCGCGCAGGAACGGCACGGTCGGAAACAGCACGGCTTCCGGGTTGGAGAGGCCATCGACGAAGTATTTGAGGATGTAACCCAGCATCGGTTGAGTCGACGCGAAAATCAGAAATCCAAGGATACTCAGCGCGAACAAGCCCATGTAAGGCTTAACGTAACTGAGCAGGCGGAAGTATATTTTCAAGCTCGAAGGGCTTGCGCTCGGACTGGAGTCGGTCATATCACGCGGCGTTTTGAAAAAGGAGGCTGACTTTAGCACAGCTTCTCTGTTGTACTTGCACCCGGCGTACGCTGCGGCCCGGTAGGATCAGGCGGGCGACATTACATGGCCACCTCCTTGGGAGGGTCGGCTTTCTCTTTCTGGAATGGCTCTATCGTATGCACTCCAAGCGCCTTATCTATGGCTCGAATCGCGTTTTTGACTTCCTGGTCCTGTGGATTTTGCCCGTTGGCTTGCTGTTGCTCTTGAGTGCACTGTTCTTCGTCGGCAACCGCAATGTACTGCACCGAATTGTCTACCTCCTGTTCAGCGTGCCCACCCTGTTCCTGTTATGCATGCGTCCCAGGGAACTCAGGGACCTGTTGCGCGAACCTATCGCGCTGGCGTTCCTGGCCTTCTGCGCCTGGGCGTTGACCAGTCTGCTCTGGAGCCCCGCGCCCAGCGCCGACACCGATCTGTTCAAGCGTCCGCTGAACACCTTCATGCTGTTTGGCGGTTGTGGGCTGCTGTTGCACTACCGCAATGAGTTGTTCAAGCCGATCTTCTTCGGTGCCGCAGTGATTGCGCTGGTGGTGTGCCTGGGCAACCTGGTGGCGTTCGCGAAGGCTTACGAACCTGGCATGCGCATGATCGGCGGCCTGGGCGCCCTCGACAATCCGTTGCTCAGCTCCCACTTGTTCGGATTTTTCACCGTGTACTGGCTGTTTATATGCCTGACCACCCAACGCCTGAAAGTGTTGTGGTTCAGCATACCGGCACTGGCGATCATGGGCATCACGGTGCTGGCGACCGGCTCTCGCACGCCGTTGGTGGCGCTGATGATGGTCGTGGTGTGGATGGCCCTGGTCAGCCGCAACCGCCGCTCGGCGCTGCTGCTCGGTGCGATGGTATTGGCCGGTGCCGGACTGCTGCTTTTTTATCCGGAATTGATCACGGACCGTGGCAACTCGTTGCGTGTCGAGCTGTGGAAAATGTCGTTGAAACTCATCGCCGACCACCCCTGGATCGGCCATAGCTACGACTCCGAACTGTACCTGACATTCGACAATGGCTACGAGCTGCGCGAAACCCACAGCTTTGCCCTTGGCGTGCTTTATTACGTCGGCATCATCGGCTTCATCCCGTGGATCTTCATGCTCGGCTATGCCCTGTACAAGAGCATGCGGCAACGCGCACAACCCCTGTTCATCCTGGCATCGTCCCTGCTGGTCTACGGCATCGGTGCGGGCCTGACCGAAGGCGGCGGCATCCTGTCGCGCCCCAAGGAGCATTGGTTCCTGCTGTGGATCCCATTGGCGATCATTACGGGCCTGAGCATCGCCCAGCGCCACCGCAGCCTGCTGCGCATGCCGGTGCAATCGATCAAGCGCCCAGTGCTCGACCGGCTGAGCAGCAATGCCCAGGTGATTGAAGCCGATGGCCTGGGGCCAAAAGTCCTGCGCCTGGAGGACGGCAGCTTCCTCAAGCTGTTCCGCCCGCGCCGTTGGTACACCTCCGGCAGCTTCAACCCGTATTCCGAGCGCTTTGCCAGCAACAGCGAACAGTTGCGCAGCCTGGGTGTTCCCACCCCGCACATCCTTGGCCTCTACCACCTGCCAGACGCCAGCGGTGCCGTGGCCTATACCCCGCTGCCCGGCCTGACCCTGCGCCAGGCCCTGCAAAGCCTGGACAGCAGCCTGCGCGAATCGCTGGTCGAGCGCTTTGGCCGGTTCATGGCGCAATTGCATGAGCGTGGCGTGTACTTCCGCTCGCTGCACCTGGGCAACGTGTTGCTGATGGACGACGGTGAGTTCGGTCTGATTGACGTCGCCGACCTGCGTATCTATCCGTCATCCCTGCGCTACGCCTTGCGCCAGCGTAATTTGCGTCATATGCAACGCTATCCGCAGGACCGCAACTGGCTGTTCGAAACGCACTTCGAACACTTGGTAAAAGGCTACGCGACGGTTGCCAGCCCAACGGCCACCGCGAAAATCCGCGAGCAGGTACACAGCCTGGCCCGTCCGGCCAGCTGATAAAAAAGGCGACTGTCACTGCCGTGATAGTCGCCTTTTTTACATCCGTCGCCTTCAGTTCCTCAGTGGCGTCAGGTACAGCCGCACCAACCCACGCAAGGTCTTGCGCCCCCAGAACCTCAACGGGATCTGCTTGAGAATCTCCCGCGCCAGCGGCCGGTCACGGTCGGCGGTCTTGAGGAACATTGAGTTCAGGAAGTTGTAGCGCACCGCGTCATAGGCCGGGTGGTCGCTGAACTTGGCGTAAGTCTTGAGGATGTTCTGGATCATGTAGCGGTGGTTTTTATAGGTATTGCTCGCGTGCTGCCGGTACTGCGCCATTACGACGTCAAGCGCATCGATGGTGTAGCCTGCGGCCGTTATCTTCAATTGAATCAGCAGGTCTTCCAGGGGAATCAGCGGATCGAAACCACCGACTGCCTCCAGCGCCTCGCGGCGGATCAACATGGTGGGCGCAGGTGGAAACGGCTTGCGGTCCATGAACATGTCGTCGAAGTCGAGACTGCGAAACGGCACATCGCGGCGTTGTTTTTTCTCCGGATGCAGGTTGCCATCGCCGTCGATCAGTTCGATGTTGCCGGCACAGATACCCACCTTGGGCTTGCCTTCCATATAAGCCACTTGGGTGGCGATGCGATCGGGCAGCATGATGTCGTCTGACCCGAATGGAGCGATCAAACTGCCTTTGGCGCGGGCAAGCGCGTTGTTCAGTGTGGCGGTCAGCCCCTGGTTCTGTTGCACCTGGAAATCAAACCCGTGCTCAGCCTGCAGCCGCCGGATGCATTCGACGCTGTCATCCTTGGAGCCATCGTCGATCACCAGCAATTCGATATTCGGATACGTCTGGCCGAGCACACTGAGGATGCTCTGCTCGATGTACCGAGCGTGGTTGTAGGACGCGATAATCACCGAGACCAACGGTTGTTGCGCTGTCATGCTCTACCTGCTTCTTTCAAACCGGTTTCGATCAAATCCAGGTACTTGCCCTGGAACTCAGCCAAGGCATGGTTTGCCTCCAGGTAACGGAAGACCTGCTCACCCTTGGCACGTAACTGTTCATCACTCATCGCAAGGTAAGTGTCGAGCGCCGCAGCCAACTGGTCCACATTGCCGGGCTCATGGGACAAGCCGCCCGCCCCTTCAACCAGCGGCAACATGGCCGGCCCGTTGGAGGCGATCACCGGCAGGCGCCCGCTCATGCCTTCCAGCAGCGCCAGGCCCAGGCCTTCAAGCAGGGACGGCATGGTCCAGATATCGAAAGCGCGTACGTACTGCAGACCGTCTTCACGAAAGCCCAGCAAGTGCGCACGGCCAGTGAGGCCAAGACGCTCGATGTCCGCGCGCAAGTCAGCTTCGGCACGGCCGGAGCCGATGATGCCCACCTGAGCCTCCGGGTATTTGTCCTTGAGCCGTGCAAACGCCTGCAACAGATGCGTGTGCCCCTTGATCGGGACCAGACGCCCCAGGGCACCAATCATCCGTGCCTCCAGAGGCAGGCCAAGGGCCTGCCGCGCCTGCTCGCGCGGCAACTGCAAGGCCTCGGCCTGGGGGATGTCGATAGCGTTGGTGACAAACGTGGTGTTCTCGTGGGTAAAGCCACAGTTCAAGCCCACCAGGTAATCCCTCACCGCCGCCGAAACCCCGACAAACCGCCAGGCCGGACTGACCATGCGGCGCATCTGGCGCCGACGATAGGCCCGCTCATACTCGCCGAAACCGTGGGAGATGCCGATGCACAGAGGGATCTTCAACCAGCGGTTGAGCGCCAGCATCATGTTCACCGACTTGAAGCGGTTACAGATGACCACGTCGAACTTCTGCTCGCGGCAGTATTTGTAGATTTCCCACATTGCCCGCAGACGAACGCCCTTCAAGGCCTTCTCGGGAAATTCGAAGTATTTGGAATGGTCGGCCACACTCAGCGGTTGGCCCGGTTGCGGGCGTCCACTGAGGAAGGCCGATGTGACCTCGAACCGTTCAACCGGCAACGACTTGACGATCTGCTCACCGAGGTCAGCGAAATCATGGAGTTTGACGTTGTAATCGGGCTGTAACTGCAAAACCTTGAAACGAGGCTTCATACTGCTCCATGAGGCAATCAGGCTGCCGCGCAGCCCGACGTAATAGTCAACTTCAGTCCTGCTTGAGCACCCAAAGCAGTTCGTGACGGCGCACGGCCTTGCGAAAAAACTCATTCTCGCCGTAAGGCGATGGACCGCGGCCGGCCAGCAATTGTTGCAACAGCCGGCGCATTCGACGCTTGAAGGGCGGCCTGGGCTGCAGATCATGCATCATGCCCAGCGCCATGGCCTTGTCCTGCTGCTGGCTCACGCTCAGCACGCGGCAATACGGTTCAAACAGCTGGCCTGCATCGAAATGCGGTGGCAACGCAACGCCAGCGCCCGAATTGCCCATGGGCCAGCGGTCGTTATCATGCAGATGGTTGGCGTACCCGAGCAATGTGCCGGGTTGCCACTCCAGCCCTTGCAACGCTTCAACAACGGCGTTGTAGGCGCAGATATGATCCGGGTGAGGGTCAAGGAGCGGTGTCGGCAACACGATCGCCTCGGGCCGCGCCTTGAGCAGCACCGCACGTAGATCGGCAATCAGATTGACCCACGTCGGTGCGCCGTCCCGATCACCGGGCAGCGTCAGGCTGTTGAACCGGCGAAACAGCCGCGTATCGTCCAACTGCGCTTCGCGGGACGCCTGGGGCTGGTCCGGCGCGGCCTGCATAGCCGGCAGTTGCAGGCAGAAGTAGCCCAGTTGCAGGCACTGCGCCTCGGGAACACCGGCCCAGCGCGGGACGCACAGGCTGTCCCAGGCACGCAGGCGCCCTTTGAGTCGAGCGGCATCGGCTTTCGCCAGGCCCATCTGCTGATAGTGCTCGGCCTCGATTTCACCGGCGGTCAGGGTCACGATCCAGCTCTCATCCGCCTGGGCGTACAGCCCAAAGGCGGCCAGTTCGGCGTCGTCGGCGTGAGGGGCGATCACCATCACCCTCTGGCGGGCGTGATCCGGCTGACGGAATATCCACAGGTTCGGCCGGCCGACCACGCGGCAGAATCGTCCGCGCATCGTCAACTCGCCGGCAGCCAGCGTTGCGGCAGAACCGGTCAGATTGAGGTATCGCTTACCCGCCACGCCGCGCTCGAACGCCTGACAATCCTCCGCCAGTTCGACCGCCGGATCCAGGAAACGCCCGAGCCAACCGCTCTTGAGCTGCACTTCAAGAATAAGCGTCTCGTCACCCGCCAGTTCCAGCGGCGTATCCGGCACCCATCGCCCGTTATCCAGGCGCAGGCCAACGCACTGACTGCCCGGAGCGAAGCGGTACTGGTAGTCGTCCTTGGGCGAATAAAACAGATGATCGGCAAACCAGGCTTCGTGCGCCATCCACAGCAGCACCGCCAGGATCAGCGGCAGCCACCAGGCCACCAGCGCGCCCGTCACGATCAGTGCCAGCAAGCCGATCAACAACGCCACGCGTTTGTTGCGCCGATGACGCTTGAGCAATTGCTGTTTGCGGCTCATACGCTGAACACCGGCACCGGATTGCACCAGCGCTCTTTATATTCACGGTCGGCGCGCCCGAAAGAGAAGCGCAGCGGCAAATCCAGCGCGCGCGCATGCTCCCAGGCACTTTGTGTATTGAGGAAACTCAGCACGCTACCCGGGCTGAACGCCCGGGTCTCGGGGTCGACGCCACCGTTGACGTACTCAACGCTGATCCATTCGGGCGCTTGAACGCGGTACACCACCTGCACGGCAATCGGCGCGTCATTGAGAAACAGCACCGAACCGATCAGGAACGCCTTGAGCAATTCCAGCACCTCGGCCAGGCGCTCGGCACCGGTGGCGGGAAAGCCCCAGCGACGCTGGAACAGATCGCAATAAATCACCGCCAGCTCTGCGCCGGAAAACTCGCTGACCGGCCGCACCACGCCACCCGCCTCTTCCAGCAAGCGCAATTCACGCCGCTGGTTGTAGCGAAACTTCTTCGACAGGTCTTCGGGAGTACGTGCCATGGCCAACTGCTCGGCCTGGGGCTTGAGGGTGCTCACGCGCCCTTCGTTCAGCGCCGACAAGTAACGCGCACGGTGACGCAGCGGCACCTGCGCATCGGCGGCGATCGGCAGGATGATCTCGGCGTTGCCCAGGTCAAACAGGCCCTTCTTGCCGGTGCGTTTGAGCACGTCCTTGGACAAGGCCAGGTCGCGTCCCCAGGTGGCGATCGCCCCCTTGAGTTCACCCCCTTGCTCCCAGCCCAGGTAACGCACCGGGATCTGCGCCAACCCCGCCAAGCGTTCGATCACCTGCGGGTGCGTCGCCACGCTGCCGCCGTAACGCTGCCAGGCCTGGGCGTAAACCTCGGCCTCGACAGGCGTCCAGCCACGTTCACGCCAGCCCTGGAAGCGGTTCAGCATTTAAACCACAGCGTCATAAGGGTCCACGCCGTCCTTGACTACCAGGATGTCTTCCATGATCAGGTACTGCAGGTCGGAGCCGAAGAACATGTTCAGCGCATCGGTCGGCGAGCAGATCATCGCTTCGCCACGACGGTTGAGCGAGGTGTTCAGGGACACGCCGTTGCCGGTCAGTACTTCCAGCTCTTTCATCATGTCGTAGTAGCGCGGGTTGTATTCGCGCTTGAGCACCTGGGCACGGGAGGTACCGTCTTCATGCACCACTTCCGGCACGCGGGTCTTCCATTCTTCCGACACTTCAAAGGTGAAGGTCATGAACGGCGCCGGATGGTCGACCTTGATCATCTGCGGGGCAACGGTGTCGAGCATCGACGGGCAGAAAGGCCTCCAGCGCTCGCGGAACTTGATCTGGTGGTTGATACGGTCGGCCACGCCGGTGGCGCTCGGGCAACCGATGATCGAACGACCGCCCAAGGCACGCGGGCCAAACTCCATGCGGCCCTGGAACCAGGCCACCGGGTTGCCGTCGACCATGATTTTGGCGATGCGCTGGGGCATGTTTTCGATCTTGCGCCAGTTCGGCTTGCTTTCATGTTTGGCGCAGGCGGCGATCACGTCTTCGTTGCTGTAGGACGGGCCGAGGTAGACATGCTCCATCTTCTCCACCGGTACACCACGGGCATGGGACACATACGCGGCCGCGCCCACGGCGGTGCCGGCGTCACCGGACGCCGGCTGGACGAACAGCTCCTTGACGTCATCGCGGGCAATGATTTTCTGGTTCAGCTTGACGTTCAGCGCACAGCCGCCGGCAAAGGCCAGCTTGCCGGTGTCCTTGAGGATGTCGCCCAGGTAATGGTCGATCATCTGCAAGGCCAGTTTCTCGAACAGCGCCTGCATGCTGGCCGCGTAGTGGATGTATGGCTCGTCGGCGATATCGCCTTCGCGCTTGGGCCCCAGCCACTCGATCAGTTTTGGCGAGAAGTAGAACCCCTTGCCCTTCTCCTTGTAGCGGCGCAGGCCGATGACGTTGGCGTAGTCGGTGTTGATCACCAGTTCGCCGTTTTCAAAAGAGGCCAGGCGCGAAAAATCGTATTTGCTGGCATCGCCGTAAGGCGCCATGCCCATGACCTTGAACTCACCGTCGAGCATCTCGAAACCGAGGAACTCGGTGATCGCACCGTACAGGCCGCCCAGGGAGTCCGGGTCGTAGAATTCCTTGATCTTGTGGATCTTGCCGTTCTCGCCGTAGCCGAAGAACGTGGTGGCGTACTCACCCTTGCCGTCGATGCCCAGGATCGCGGTTTTTTCCTGAAAGCCCGAGCAGTGGTAGGCGCTGGAAGCATGGGCCAAATGGTGTTCCACCGGTTCGATCTTGATTTTCTTCGGATCGAAGCCCAGTTGCTCCAGGCACCAGACAATCTTGTTGCGATAGCGCTTGTAGCGACGATTGCCCATCAGGATCGCGTCGAGCGCGCGGTCCGGGGCGTACCAGTAGCGTTTGGCATAGTGCCAGCGTGCCTCGCCGAACAGGCTGATCGGCGCGAACGGAATCGCCACCACGTCAACGTCCGAAGGCTTGATGCCGGCCTGCTCCAGGCAGAACTTCGCCGACTCATAGGGCATGCGGTTCTTTGCATGTTTGTCGCGTACGAAGCGCTCTTCTTCGGCGGCCGCAATCAGCTTGCCGTCGATATACAGGGCCGCGGAAGGATCATGGCTAAGGGCGCCGGACAGGCCAAGAATCGTCAATGCCACTGGGGTCTAGCCTCTTTTAGTCTGCATGCAGGCGCATCGCGCCTGAAAAAAGTGTGCCTCCCGCCCGGGCGGGAAACAGCTAAAGGGCGGGATTATAACTTAAAAGCAGCAGGAAGCTGTTAGCAGCAAGGCGCTAGCGCAGATCGATGCTGCCGTCGGCGCTTTGCCGGTAGACCGTGTAGGGCAGCAAGAGCGTGTCCATGACACCGGAGAGCGGCACATCGATGAAGGTCCAGGGGACGCTGTTCACCGCCAGCCCGCCCCCGGTATTCGGCGGCGCGTGCAGGACACACAGGTTATACGTCACACCACTGTAGATACGCGGCACGGACTGGCAATAGGTTTTATCCGCCTTGAGTGCTCTCACAGTGACGGCATCTTCTCGCATCACCGTAGTGACGGTCCCGCAGCCAAGCATGAATGACGCCATCCACACCACCGCCAGCAACTTCATGTTCTTTATGCGCATGTCTGGTTCTTCTTTTATGAATAAGGCCGGAAATCTAGCACCGGCTATCCGACGGCTCAGGCGTCCGATGCCGTCTCGTCGCGTGGGAAACGTCCTGTTCCGCCCAACGGCCATGGAGTTCGGCAAAACCAAGGAGAATCGTTAAACTTGCGACATTTGCGCCTACGCCACTCACCTGCGTTGCGCCACGGACTCGGCTTCTTCATGACTTTACCCGCCCCCACCCGCCTTACCCTGCTCCTGCTGGGGCTGTGCAGCAGCGTCCAGGCCGAAGAAACGCCTTTGATGCTTGACCCCAGCGTGGTCACCGGCTCGCGCAGCGCCAGCCCGACCTTTGACTTGCCGTACTCGGTGGACGCTATCAACCGCGAACAGATCAGCGACGGCCAACTCGGCATCAACGCTTCCGAAGCGCTGTCCCGGGTGCCCGGCCTGGTGGTGCAGAACCGCCAGAACTACGCTCAGGACCTGCAGATTTCCTCCCGTGGCTTCGGCGCCCGCTCGGCGTTCGGCGTGCGCGGCATCAAGCTGATTGCCGACGGCATCCCCGCCAGCACCCCGGATGGACAAGGCCAGGCCGCGACCTTCAACCTCGACACCGCCGAGCGCATCGAAGTCCTGCGAGGCCCGGCGGCCACCCTGTATGGCAGCAACGCCGGCGGAGTGATCCAGATGTTCTCCCGCGACGGCGAAGGCCCGCCGCGTATCGGCGCCGAAACCCTGGTGGGCAGCGACGGCTTGAACAAAAACCATCTCACCGCCGAAGGTGCGGCCGGGGGCGCAGGCTTCGTGCTCGACGCCTCGCGCATGGACACCAATGGTTACCGCGACCACAGCAGCGCGCGCCGTGACCAGACGTTCGCCAAGCTCAACTTCCAGCCCGATGACGACAGCAAGCTGGCGTTGATCTACAGCAGCCTGGAACAGAACGGTACGCAGGACCCGCTGGGGCAGAACTGGGCGGCGTACAAGGCTGACCCGCGCTCGGTGAGCACCAATGCGCTGACCTACAACACGCGTAAAAGCATCGACCATCAGCAACTGGGCATGAACTACGAGCGCTACATCGGCGATGCGACGCTGCAGGTGAATGCGTATACGGGGCGGCGCAGTGTGATTCAGTACCTGTCGATCCCCAGGGGCACACCCGCCAACGAGCGCGGCGGTGGCGTCGTGCAATTCGAGCGCAAATTCTATGGCGGCAGCCTGCGCTGGATGCAGCCCATCGAGAGCGCTCCCGGGGAATTGATGATCATCACGGGCCTGGACTTCGACCAGAGCGAAGACAGCCGCCATGGCTACCAGAACTACAGCGGCGCCGCCCTGGGCGTGAAAGGCCAGCTACGCCGCGATGAAATAGACACCGCGCGCAGCCTCGATCCTTACCTCCAGGCCAACTGGGCCCTGGACCGCTGGACCCTGCAAGCCGGCGTTCGCCACAGCACCATGGAGCTGGATGTGCACGATCAGTTCCTCAGCAATGGCGATGCCAGCGGCAACAAGACCTACCAGAAGAACACGCCATCGATGAGCGTGATGTACGCCTTCACGCCCGATCTGCACGGCTACGTCAGCGCAGGCAAAGGCTTCGAAACGCCCACCCAGGCCGAGCTGGCCTATGCGCCGGGCAACGTCGAGGGTTTCAACTTTGGCTTGAAGCCGTCTGAAAGCACGCAATATGAACTGGGTTTGAAGGCACAACTGAACAACACCCGCATCAACGCTGCGCTTTTTCAGATCACCACCGAAGACGAACTGGTCGTGCAGCAATCCATCGGCGGGCGCACCAGCTATCAAAATGCCGGTCGTACGTTGCGCCGCGGATTCGAACTTGGGGTCGAGAGCCAACTCAGCGAGCAGTGGAGCGCCAACCTCGCCTACACCCGCCTGCAAGCGACCTACGACAGCGACTTTGCCAGCGGTGCCAATACCATCGACAAAGGCAATTACCTGCCCGGCGTGCCGCAAACCACGCTGTTCACCGAGCTGAACTGGAAACCGCGAGACTGGGTCAGCACTGCCATCGAAGGCATGTACCGCAGCAAAGTCTACGTCGAAGACACCAACCGCCAGCACGCCGCACCGGGCTACAGCGTATTCAACTGGCGCGCGCGGTTTGAGCAGAAAGTGGAGCACTGGACGTTTCACCAGACCTTGCGCCTGGATAACCTGCTGGACCGTCAGTATGTCGGGTCAGTGATAGTGGGGGACGGCAATGGCCGCTATTACGAAGCGGCGCCGGGGCGGTCGTGGTATGCAGGCGCTGGGGCTGAATACCAATTCTAATGTGGGAGGGGGCTTGCTCCCGACAGCGGTGGGTCAGTTACACAGGCATTCGCTGACACACCGCATCGGGGGCAAGCCCCCTCCCACATTTGACTGTATTTACACATCTGAAGGTGTGAACGCAGTCAGTGTGGCAGGGGCTGGCTCCCGACAGCGGTGGGTCAGTTACACAGGCATTCGCTGACACACCGCATCGGGCAAGCCCCCTCCCACATTTGACTGTATTTACACATCTGAAGGTGTGAACGCAGTCAGTGTGGGAGGGGGCTTGCCCCCGATAGGGCCGAAGGCCCGCTTCAACCGGCGACGCCGACCTCTTTGGGCAACCGCTGATCGATCACCCGATACAACGCACTGTCCTGCGGCCAGTTGCGCATGAACCGCGCGCGATCCCTGGCATACGCCGCAGCAAAGCTGGCAACCGAGCCGTGTTGGCACATGGCGTCCAGGTCGATCATCGCCCAGCGCCCTTCGCTCCAGAACAGGTTGTGGCCCTTGAAATCACCATGACTGATGCGCGCCTCAATCAGCTCGGCGAACAACTGGTCCAGCGCCAGCAGTTCATCTTCCGGCGCATCGCCGCGTTCAACATAGGGCGCAAAGCGCTCGATAATGTCCGGCCCCGGCAGGTATTCAGTGACCAGATAGGCACGGCTGCGCAACCAGAAAAAGCGCTTCTCCATCACCGCCAGCGGCTCGGGCGTGGCAAAGCCGAGGAACGCCAGGCGGTTGCCTTCGCGCCAGGAATGCCAGGCGCGGCTCGGGCGCCAGAAGCGTTTGAGCCAGTGGGCAAAACCCTTGATGTTGTAGCGTTTGATCACCAGAGGCCGGCCGGCCACTTCGACCCTGGCCACACTTGCGGCGCCGCCGGTCTTGTACAGATGGCCCTGTTCAAGCAGCGCATCGGCCTGCTCCAGCACAGGCAGCATGGCCGCCTCTTCTTCACGCCGAATCGCGCGCAGGCCAAAGGCGCCACGCACCACGCTGAACAGCGTGCACTCGCGGCCGACCTTGTTCAGATAATCGCGCAAACGCCAGGCACTGACTTTGCGCACCTGCTTTTCGAGGGCTTCCAGCGGCAAGGCATGTTCACCGTTGGCCAGCAGGTAATACACCAGCAACTCTTCGGTAAACGGCGCGAGGTTTTTGGGCAACTGGGCAAAGAACACCCCGAGGTTTTCCAGCACGCGAGTGCGCGACAGCGGCTTGCCCGCCTCTTCGACACGAATCCCCGCGCCATCAATCAGATACAGCTTGCCGCCCTGGCGCAGCAGGTTGTCCAGGTGCAGATCTTCCTGCCATAACCCCTTGCCGTGCATCTGTGCAATCGCACCCAGCGCTTCGGCAAGCACGGCGGTTTGCTCGTCGGCCAAGGGCGGCAAGCCTTCGACAGCGAGCCAGGCGTCGGCCAGGCTTTGGGCGCCTTCGAGAAATTCGAACAGCAGCCAGCCCCCCTCGCCTTCCTGCAAGCCGTCGGCCAGCAACAATGGCGTGGTCAGGCCTTGTTCGGCCAACAAGCGCACACCGCTGCGCTCACGCTGGAAATGCCGCGCGGCCTTGCTGCCGACCAGCAGCTTGGCCAGCACCGGGCGACCGCGCCATATTGCGGCGCCGACGTAGCGCTGCCCCGGCAATACCCGCAGCAGGCTGAGCAGTTGCAATTGCCCCGGGCCTGCCGCATCGGCCAGGTCGAGGGTCAGCGGCAGACTGGGGCTACGGCCGGCATTTTTCAGCTCGGATAAACGCATCAGCGGTTCTCCTTGTGGCTGCGGCGCGCGGTAAGCCGTTGGTACCAGGTGGCGACCAGCGCACTGTCTTCAGGCTGTTCAAGATACGCCGCCAGGAGTTGTCGCACCTGCCCATCCGACCATTGCGGCGCGCGGCGCAACAGGGGTTCGAGGTCCTTGACCCGGTCACGCCAGCCGAACAACAGCGGGCGGGTTTTCTCGAGGTCGATCAACTGCGCGGCGTAACCGTCAGCAGTGGCCTGCAGGAAAATATGCTTTGGATAAAAACAGCCATGCACCTGCCCCACGCTGTGCAAATGTCGCGCAAGCTTGCCGCAGGCCAGAAGGATGGCGCGTTGCTGGGCATCGCTCGACTGCGGCCAGTGCTCCAGCAACGAGTCCAGGTCATTCCAACCGTCGAGGGCGCGGGTGAGCAACATCGCGCGGCGCTCGCCCTTGACCTTGCGCTCGCCGAAGAACGCCGCCTGCAAGGCAGGAATGCCAAGCTTGCGGTACAGGCTGATATTACGAAACTCGCGGGCAAAACTAGGCTCGCCGAACGGCCGGTGCAAGGTACGTGTCAGGTAGTTGCTCTGGCGCTTGAGGTAGTAACCCTGACCTTCAAGTTCCAGGCGATACACGCTGCTCCATCCGTCGCCACTGGTGTTCGGCTCATCCACCGCATCCAGTTGCTTGGCCCACAACGTGTCGAAGGTCGCCAGGCCGTTGCGCTCAAGCAAAGCGCGGTCTTCGGCCGCCAGGAAGTCACTCATTCACGCCCCTCGAAAAACTTCACCACATGGCGAATCCGTTGTTTGTCTGACGTCGTCAGGTGCGTGCGTTGGCGGTATTGCAGGTAGAAACGCAGGCGCTGGGTGGCCGACAGATGATACTTGGCGACCTTGTCCAGGCAGGCCAGGTCTTTGGTAATGCGGTATTTGAGCCAGAAGCCGCGCCAGAAATCGCCGTTGGGACAGTCGATCATGTACAGGGTGCGCTGGTCATCCACCAGCAGGTTGCGCCACTTCAAGTCGTTATGGGTGAAGCGATGGTCGTGCATGGTCCGCGTGTACTCGGCGAGCTGACGGCTGATACCGTCAACCCAGCGAGGGTCTTTCAGGCGCGGGTCATTACGCTCGGCCAACAGCGACAAGTCCTCGGTCCTGGGCAATTCCCGGGTGATCATTGCACCCCGGTCATAGGCCAGGCCCTTGCGATCCAGGCCCCACGCCACCACATCGGCGGTGGGAATGCCCCATTTGGCGAAGCGCTTGAGGTTCTGCCATTCGGATTTCACCCGAGGCCTGCCCAGGTAGCGGCGCAGGCCTTTGCCGGCGCCGACGTAGCGCTTGACGTAATAATTGATCCCGCCCCGCTCCACCCGGATGACTTCCGACAACGGGTCGCGGGTCAGGCGCTCGCCTTGCAGGGCGAACACCGCTTCCAGGCTGCCAAAGTCGTCCGCGAGCGCAGCGTAGGCAGGTTCCAGATTCCAACCCGCCATCAGAGCGCATCCCCGTAACGCTGCTTGCGCGCATAGAGCTTGTCGGCCTTGGCTTGCAGCCACAGCAACAGGGCGCTTTCCTCGGCGAGGATCTGGCGCAACGGCTGCTGGAAATAGCCCTTGAGAAAGCGCAGCTTGTCGCGACGGGTCAGACCGATGTCCAGCGCCGAGAAGTACAGCGCCGCCAAGTCCTTGTCGCGCCAGCGCCGGCTGATCCTGTCGCGCGTCTGGGCGCGGTGCAGGTCGATGATAGAGAGCTTGAAATTATCGGCCGTCACCGCTGCATCGGTGTGCAGCAGGAAGTGGCAGATGTAGCAGTCACGGTGGTTGACGCCGCCGCGATGCATCATGCCGGTCATGCGCGCCACTTCGGCGATCAGCGCGCGCTTGAGACGCGGCTGCGGCGGCTGCTTGAGCCAGTCGATGCTGAAATCTTCCAGGCTGACCGTCGGCGCCAATTCTTCGGTAATGATGAAAGAGTGCTGATCGGCCGGGTTGCTGCCGCGCTCGCCATAGGCCACGGCGGTCATGGTCGGCACGCCCAGTGCCTGCAGGCGCTGGATCGCCAGCCATTCCTGACCGGCGCCCAGCACCGGCAGCTTGGCGGTCACCAGGTTCTTGACGATCTCGCCCCAGCCAATCCCACGGTGGATCTTCACGAAATAGCCGCGGCCATCCACCTCGGTACGCAATGTGCGACGCGCCTCCAGTTCACGGTACACCTCGCCTTCCAGGCGCTCGACAGCGGCGAACGCATCGTGCCCGGCCCAGAGGGTTTTGAACGGTTCGGCAAGCATCAATTTCATGGTTTTGGCTCCGCCAGAATCACATCCGCAGCGTGCTGCGGCATGCTGTAGAGGTCAGCCGTCTCAGCGAAGGCCAACCCATTGCGGCCCCAGGCCGCGCGCTGTGCAGAATCGGACAACATCCGCGCCAGGTACCCGTTGAGCTGTGTCTGTTCGAACGGCTCATCCAGCACCAGGCCACTGTCGGCTTCGCCGATGTAATGGGCATAACCACAGACCGCCGAGACCAGCACCGGTAACCCGGCCACCAGGGCTTCGAGCAAGACAGTACCGGTGTTTTCGTTGTACGCCGGGTGGATCAACAGGTCGGCGCCCAGCAGGAAACGCGGGATATCGCTGCGCCCCTTGAGGAACTGCACGTTATCGCCCAGGCCCAAGGTGGCGCTCTGCAATTGGAATACTTTGGGGTCGTCCTGGCCAATTACAAACAGGCGGGTGCGTTTCTTCAATTCGGACGGCAACGCCGCCAGCGCCTTGAGGCTGCGGTCGACGCCCTTGGTCTTGAAGCCGGAACCGATCTGCACCAGCAGCAAGTCGTCGTCGCCCAGGCCGAATTCCTTGCGGAACCCTTCGCGAATCTGCGCCGCATCCGGCGGCGCGCGGCGATCCTGGGCAATGCCCGGCGGCAGCAGGTGGAAGCGCTCCAGCGGCGTGTCGTAATGCTTGATGAACAGCGGCTGCTGCACCTCGGAAATCATCAGGATTTCAGTCTTGGCGTCCCTGGCAAACACGGCCCGCTCGTAGTCGGCAAAGTGCTTGTAACGACCAAAATAACGGTACAGCGAATGACGCAGGTTTTGCGCCTTGTCTTCAAAGCAGCCGTCGGCGGCGTAGTACACGTCCAGGTCGGGCATCTTGTTGAAGCCGATCAGGCGATCCACCGGGCGTTTGGCAAGGTCGGCCTTCATCCAGGCGCTGAGTTTCTCGTTGCGCCGATGGTTGAAGAATGCCTTGACCGGCGCCACCAGCACTTCGAAGCCCGGCGGGATATCGCCCTCCCAGATCAAGGTGTACACCCGGATTTTATGTCCGCGTTGCTGGCACTCCAGGGCGATGCGCATGAAGTCGCGCTGCAGGCCACCGAAGGGAAAGTATTTGTACAGTACGAAAGCCAGTTGCATCAGTGCAGCTCCTCAGCCAGTAACAACGTGCTCAGCCGGCTCGCTACACGCTCAGGATTCAGACGCGTGAAGCACAGGGGCGACTCGCGCTTGATGTCGAACCGCCGCAGGTCATCGGCGGTGGGTTGATAGGTGCATTGTTTTTGCAGGCACGGCGCGCACGGCCAGTCGCTGGCCAGGTGAATCTGGCCCTTGCCGTAGGCGCCGGTGAGCCCGGGATTGGTGGGCCCGAACAGCGAAATAGTCGGCACGTCCAGCGCAGCCGCCAGATGGCCCAGACCGGTATCCACCGCCACACAGGCGCGCGCACCGGCCAATACACGGGCCACGCCCGCCAGGTTGAGTTTTGGCAGCACTTCGGCATTGGCCAGGCCTTGGGCCAGGCGCTCGGCGCGGGCCTTTTCGTCGGCGTTGCCCCACGGCAATTTCACGTCCACGCCCAGGCGCCCCATGCGTTCGGCCAGTTCACGCCAGTAGGCCTCGGGCCAATGCTTGGTGTCCCAGGTCGTACCATGCAGCAGCAGCACGAAAGGTTTTTTCGGCGGCAGGCCCAGCAGTTTCTCGACGCTCAGGCCATAGTCGCCCAGGCCCTTGGGCAGGTCGTACCCCAGTGCCACGGCAAACAGTTGGCGCAAACGCTCCACCGCATGTTGCCCACGGGCCACGGCCAGGCGCCGGGAATAAAAACGCGCCGCCAAGGGTTCGCGTGCCGAGGCTTTATCGAAGCCGGCCACCGGTGCCCGAACGTAGCGGGTCAGCCAGGCACTTTTGAGCAGGCCCTGGGCATCGATGACCAAGTCATATCTGGTCGACTGCACGGCCTGTTTGAACCGCCGCCATTCGCCGCTCTTGAGGGTTTGCCAGAGGTTCTTGCGCCAGCGACGAATCGCCACCGGGATCACCTTGTCCACCGCCGGGTGCCAGGTGGGGATTTCGGCAAAGCCTTCTTCCACCACCCAGTCGAAACGGATACCGGGGATCGCCCGCGCCGCGTCGGTCAGTGCCGGCAAGGCGTGGATCACGTCGCCCAGGGATGAGGTCTTGATTACCAGTACCCGCAACTCAATGAACCTCGACCACGTCGCCGTGCAACCGCTGCAAGGCGTCGGTTACCGGCTGCGGCAGCAATTGGCGCAGGCAGTTGTAGTGGCCGAAACGGCAGGTCCGCTCAAAACAGGGGCTGCAATCCAGACCCAGGCGCACCACTTCAACCTTGTCCGCCAACGGCGGGGTGAAGCCGGGTGACGTCGAGCCGTACACCGCCACCAACGGACGATTCAGCGCGGCGGCGACGTGCATCAGGCCGGAGTCATTGGACACCACGGCGTCGGCGCAGGACAGCAAGTCGATGGCCTCGGCCAGGGACGTTTCGCCGCTGAGGTTGACCGCCTCTTCACGCAGGCCCGGAATCAGGCGCTGGCGAATATCCTCACCCACCGAATGATCGTTCTTCGAGCCAAACAGCCACACCTGCCAGCCTTCGCGAATCCTGCTCTCGGCGACTTTGGCGTAATGCTCCGACGGCCAGCGCTTGGACTCGCCGAACTCGGCGCCCGGGCACAATGCCAATACCGGGCGATCCAGCGTCAGGCCAAACTTGGCCTGCGCCGCAGCGCGGGTCACCGGATCAATCTGCAAGCTGGGGCGCGGGTACGGCGTGGGCAATGGCGCGCCCGGCTCGTAGGCCAGGGCCATGAAACGTTCGATCATCAGCGGGTAGCGGGCTTTATCCAGGGTGCGTACGTCATTGAGCAGCACGTAGCGAAACTCGCCGCGCCAGCCGGTACGCTTGGGGATGCCGGCAAAAAACGGCACCAGCGCCGACTTCAACGAGTTGGGCAACAGGATGGCCTGGTCGTACTGGCCGGCCATGGCTTTGCCGATGCGACGACGGGTCGCCAATTCCAGCGCGCCATGGCCGAGCGGAAAGCTCAAGGCCTTGCGTACCTCGGGCATGCGCTCGAGGATCGGTCGGCTCCACTCAGGGGCGAGCACGTCGATCTGGCAGTCCGGATAGCGCAGCCGCAGGCACTGGAACAGTGTCTGCGCCATCACCATGTCTCCGACCCAGCTGGGCCCAACGATCAGAATATTCATGTCATTTCCACAAACAATGCGGGGAGGCTTATGCCTCCCCGCCCTAATAGTGTTTCAGCTCAAGCCCAGCGTCTGCCAGATTCGCATCACCTGTCGCCGTTCGTCGGCGAACTGGTCCCCGGCCACCGTGCCGGCCTCGTTCTGCAAGGCCTGGCGGTGCGCGGCGGAGCGGTAGGCCTTATACACCTCACGCAGCAAATGAGCATCGGCGGCGGGCATCAACCCGACCTGCTCCAGGCCTTCCAGAATGCGGATATTGTCGGTGTAGCGCAGCAACGAGGGATGTTGCGCAGACCACGCCAAAGCCGCGTATTGCACCATAAATTCAATATCGACGATACCTCCGGCGTCCTGCTTGAGATCGAACAGCGCCGTGGCTTCGAAGGCATTGGCGCCCCTGCCGGCCGCCGTGGCCTTGGTACCCAGGTTATCGCGCATCTTGGCGCGCATCTCGCTGACCTCCTGGCGCAGCTTGGCCAGATCCCGTTCACGTCCCAATACTTTAGCGCGCACCTGCTCGAATGCATGGCCCACATCCTGGCTGCCCACCAACACGCGTGCGCGAATCAGCGCCTGATGCTCCCAGGTCCAGGCTTCATTTTGTTGATAGCGGTCGAATGCGCCCAGTGAACTGACCAACAAGCCGGACGCCCCGGAAGGGCGCAGACGCATATCCACTTCGTACAACTGGCCGGAGTTGGTCTGGGTGGTCAGCAGGTGAATGATGCGCTGGCCCAGGCGCGTGAAGAACTGCGCGCCGTCGATCGGCTTGGCGCCGTCGGTCTCGGCCTGCGGGTCGCCGTCATGGATAAACACCAGGTCCAGGTCCGAACCATGCCCCAGCTCGATACCGCCGACTTTCCCATAACCGACAATGATGAACCCGGGATTGCACAGGCTGCCGTCCAGTCGTTGCGGTGAACCATGGCGGGCCACGGTCTGGCGCCAGGCCAGGGCCAGCACTTGTTCGAGAATGGCTTCGGCCAGCCAGGTGAGGTAGTCGCTGACTTTCATCAACGGCAGGCTACCGGCAATTTCCGACGCCGCCACGCGCAGACGGTGCGCCAGCTTGAAATGGCGCAGGGCCTCCATCTGCTGCTCAAGGTCGTCCTCGGGAATACGCGTAAGGCGTTCGCGCAACTCGGCGGCCAACTCCGGCGCCAGCGGTGGCTTGAACAGGCGCCCTTCGTTGAGCAATTCATCCAGCAACAGCGGAAAGCGCGTGATCTGCTCGGCGATCCACGGGCTCGCGGCGCACAGGGTCAGCAGGCGGCGCAGGGCGTCGGGATTTTCGGTAAGCAGCACCAGGTAAGCGGAACGCCGGGCGACGGCCTCCACCAGCGGCAATACGCGCTCCAACACCAGGTCCGGGTTGGCGTGTTCGACCGCCTGGGCCAGCAGGCGCGGGATAAACGCATCCAGCCGCTCGCGACCGAGGCGCTGCATGGCGCGCAGTTGCGGGCTACCGCGCAGGCCTGCCAGGGCTTTGAGGGCCTTGGGCGCATCGGTAAAGCCGCCTTCGCTCAATTGGCGGCAGGCAGCATCGTCATCCTGGGACTCTTCCCACAACGGCAACCACTCCCCGCCGACCACAAGCTCGCTTTCTTCACCCTCTTCTTCATCAGGGTCGGCAATCACCTGGCGGAAATGCCAATCCACGCGTCCGCGCCAATACATCAGGCGCTCGTGGAACGCGGCCCAATCGGCAAAGCCCAGCATGAAAGCAATGCGCGCCTGGTCTTCGGGGCTGTCGGGGAGCATCTGGGTCTGACGATCGGCAATCGCCTGGATCGCGTGTTCGGTGTAACGCAGGAATTCATAGCCATTGCGCAGCTCACTGATCACCGCAGACGGCAGGTAGCCCTGGCCTTCCAGCGTCCCGAGCACATTCAACAGCGGCCGTTGCTGCAGGCTGAGATCGCGGCCGCCGTGGATCAGTTGAAACGCCTGGGCGATGAATTCCACCTCGCGAATACCGCCCGAACCCAGCTTGATATTGTCGGCCATGCCCTTGCGCCGCACTTCCTGCTGGATCAGCTGCTTCATGGTGCGCAGCGCTTCGATGGCCGAGAAGTCCAGGTAACGGCGATAGACGAACGGGCGCAGCATGTCGAGCAGCTGCGCACCGGCGACCTGGTCACCGGCGACCACGCGGGCCTTGATCATGGCGTAGCGTTCCCAGTCGCGGCCCTGGTCCTGGTAGTACTGCTCCAGCGCGTTGAAGCTGAGCACCAGCGCGCCCGCCGAACCGTAGGGGCGCAGGCGCATGTCGACGCGAAACACGAAACCGTCGACCGTCATCGGGTCGAGCGCCTTGATCAGTTTTTGACCAAGGCGAATGAAAAATTCCTGGTTATCCAGGGCGCGCTTGACCCCCACGGTCTCGCCGCCTTCGGGGTAGGCGAAGATCAGGTCGATATCCGACGACAGGTTCAGCTCCACCGCCCCAAGCTTGCCCATGCCGAGGATGACCATGTGCTGCGCCTCACCGCTGCGCCGCCCGGTGGGCGTGCCGAACTGCACGCAGTGGCGCTGGTACAGCCATTGATAGGCCTGGTCGATGCACGCGTCGGCCATGTCGGACAGGTCGCGACAGGTCTGCACCAGATCAGCCTGGCGGGTCAGGTCGCGCCAGATGATGCGCACCTGCTGGCGCGTACGCTGGCGGCGCAGCACACGGCCCAGCTCATCTTCCGTTTCAGCCTGTTGCACGGCACCGGCAATCTGCCCGCACAGTTCACCCGGCGCAAAACCTCGGTCCAGCTCGCCCCAGGCCACCAGTTCGAGCAACATCAAAGGGTCACGAACACTCTGTTCAATGACGAAATCGCTGGCGGCGCAGACCCGCGCGAAGTCGGCCCAGCGTTGCGGCGTCCACGCAGAAAGTCCATGATCGTCTTCCAGCGCGGCCACGGCGTCACGAAATGACTGCTCGGCCCGCTGGGCTTTTGGCAAGAGAATGGCTGGCAATTCGGCCAATGTTGGCAGGCTCATGGTCTATCCTTGATCGGCGCGTGAATGGCGTGTTGCCGTGGACGTGATACTGGCGCTACATGCAGGACTGTCGAACAAAGGTTATAAATAGCTGAAAAATCACAGTTGTTGGCAGGGAACATTAAACATCTACCTTTTCTTGTTCGCAAAAGATCAACAATAACGATTATGCTCACCAGCCAGACCGAGCCATACGCTCAGTCTTGTGTAGTTTTACTACTCGTATATACATTCGAAAGGCTGAAATGGCCGACGATTTGTAGTAAAACTACAGGACGCCGAAGCAACCTTCGGCCATCCAAGAATTTATGTCGTCTGCCCACAAGGCCAGTCGCAAACTTCAGGCAACCGATTCTGGTAGCCTTTCCGCCCTGGAGCAAGCCATGCAAGACCTCGATCCCGTCGAAACCCAGGAATGGCTGGACGCCCTGGAATCGGTTCTCGACAAAGAAGGCGAAGACCGTGCTCATTACCTGATGACCCGTATGGGCGAACTCGCGACCCGCAGCGGCTCGCAGTTGCCTTACGCCATCACCACGCCATACCGCAACACCATCCCCGTTACCCACGAAGCACGCATGCCTGGCGACCTGTTCATGGAACGCCGCATTCGCTCGCTGGTACGCTGGAACGCCATGGCGATGGTAATGCGCACGAACTTGAAAGATTCGGACCTGGGCGGTCACATCTCCAGCTTCGCTTCCAGCGCAACCCTGTATGACATCGGCTTCAACTACTTCTTCCAGGCCCCGACCGACGAACACGGCGGCGACCTGATCTACTTCCAGGGCCACACCTCGCCAGGCGTCTACGCCCGTGCGTTCATGGAAGGCCGCATCACCGAAGAACAAATGAACAACTTCCGCCAGGAAGTCGACGGTCAGGGCCTGTCGTCCTACCCGCACCCTTGGCTGATGCCTGATTTCTGGCAGTTCCCGACCGTTTCCATGGGCCTGGGCCCGATCCAGGCGATCTACCAGGCACGCTTCATGAAGTACCTGGAAGCCCGCGGCTTCATCCCTGAAGGCAAGCAGAAAGTCTGGTGTTTCCTGGGCGACGGCGAGTGTGACGAGCCGGAATCCCTGGGCGCCATCTCCCTGGCCGGCCGCGAAAAGCTGGACAACCTGATCTTCGTCATCAACTGCAACCTGCAGCGCCTCGACGGCCCGGTTCGCGGCAACGGCAAGATCATCCAGGAACTCGAAGGCGTGTTCCGTGGCGCTCACTGGAACGTGACCAAAGTCATCTGGGGCCGTTTCTGGGACCCACTGCTGGCCAAGGACGTCGACGGTATCCTGCAACGTCGCATGGACGAAGTCATCGACGGCGAGTACCAGAACTACAAAGCCAAAGACGGTGCGTTCGTGCGCGAGCACTTCTTCAACACGCCTGAACTCAAGGCGATGGTTGCCGACCTGTCCGACGACGAAATCTGGAAGCTCAACCGTGGCGGCCACGACCCATACAAGGTCTACGCGGCGTACCACGAAGCGGTCAACCACAAGGAACAGCCGACCGTCATCCTGGCCAAGACCATCAAGGGTTATGGCACCGGTGCCGGCGAAGCGAAGAACACCGCGCACAACACCAAGAAAGTCGACGTCGACAGCCTGAAGCTGTTCCGCGACCGCTTCGACATCCCGGTCAAGGACGAAGAGCTGGAGAACCTGCCGTTCTTCAAGCCGGAGCCGAACAGCGCCGAAGCCCGCTACCTCAGTGAGCGCCGCAGCGCCCTGGGCGGTTTCGTGCCGCAACGCCGCGCCAAGAGCATGAGCATCCCGACGCCGCCACTCGATACCCTCAAGGCTATCCTGGACGGCTCGGGCGACCGTGAAATCTCCACCACCATGGCTTTCGTGCGCATCCTTGCGCAGCTGGTCAAGGACAAGGAAATCGGTTCACGCATCGTCCCGATCATCCCGGACGAAGCCCGTACCTTCGGTATGGAAGGCATGTTCCGTCAGTTGGGCATCTACTCCTCCGTCGGCCAGCTCTACGAGCCAGTCGATAAAGACCAGGTGATGTTCTACAAGGAAGACAAGAAGGGCCAGATCCTCGAAGAAGGCATCAACGAAGCGGGCGCCATGAGCTCCTTCATCGCTGCCGGTACCTCGTACTCCAGCCACAACCAGCCGATGCTGCCGTTCTACATCTTCTACTCGATGTTCGGCTTCCAGCGCATTGGCGACCTGGCCTGGGCAGCCGGCGACAGCCGTACCCGTGGCTTCCTGATCGGCGGCACCGCCGGGCGCACCACGCTCAACGGCGAAGGCCTGCAACACGAAGACGGTCACAGCCACATCCTGGCTGCCACCATCCCGAACTGCCGCACCTTTGATCCAACCTACGGCTACGAGCTGGCGGTGATCATCCAGGACGGCATGAAGAAGATGACCGAGGAGCAGCAGGACGTTTTCTACTACATCACCGTGATGAACGAGTCCTACCAGCAGCCAGCCATGCCGGCCGGCGTGGAAGAAGGCATCATCAAGGGCATGTACCTGCTCGAAGAAGACACCAAGGAAGCGGCGCACCACGTACAGCTGATGGGCTCCGGCACCATCCTGCGCGAAGTGCGTGAAGCGGCTAAGATCCTGCGTGACGAATTCAACGTCGGCGCCGATGTGTGGAGCGTCACCAGCTTCAACGAACTGCGTCGCGACGGCCTGGCCGTGGAGCGCAGCAACCGTCTGCACCCTGGCCAGAAGCCACAACTGAGCTATGTCGAAGAGTGCCTGAACGGCCGTAAAGGTCCGGTCATTGCCTCCACCGACTACATGAAACTGTTTGCTGAACAAATTCGCCAGTGGGTCCCGTCCAAGGAATTCAAAGTCCTGGGCACCGACGGTTTCGGTCGCAGTGACAGCCGCAAGAAGCTGCGTCACTTCTTCGAAGTCGACCGTCACTTCGTGGTGTTGGCAGCCCTGGAAGCCTTGGCTGACCGTGGTGAGATCGAACCCAAGGTGGTGGCTGACGCCATCGTCAAGTTCGGGATCAACCCGGAAAAACGCAACCCACTGGACTGCTGAGGAGATTTTTTGTGAGCGAACTCATTCGCGTACCTGACATCGGCAGCGGTGAAGGTGAAGTAATCGAGCTGTTTGTGAAGGTCGGCGACACCGTCGAAGCCGACCAGAGCATCCTGACCCTGGAGTCGGACAAGGCGAGCATGGAAATCCCTGCTCCCAAGGCCGGCGTGGTCAAAAGCCTGAAAGTGAAGCTGGGCGACCGCCTGAAAGAGGGCGACGAACTGCTGGAGCTGGAAATCGAAGGGGCTGCCGATGCAGCGCCTGCGGCTGCCGCTCCGGCCGCCGCTGCACCTGCACCTGCTGCTGAACAGCCTGCCGCTGCCGCCGAGGCTCCGGCTGCCGCACCTGCCGCCGCCAGCGTCCAGGACATTCACGTCCCGGACATCGGCTCGTCGGGCAAGGCCAAGATCATCGAGTTGCTGGTCAAGGTTGGCGACACCGTTGAAGCCGACCAGTCGCTGATCACCCTGGAGTCCGACAAGGCCTCCATGGAGATTCCATCGCCGGCTGCCGGCGTGGTGGAAAGCATTGCGGTCAAGCTGGAAGACGAAGTCGGCACCGGTGACTTCATCCTCAAGCTGAAAGTACAAGGCGCTGCGCCTGCGGCCGCTCCAGCACCGGCCGCCGCTCCGGCTGCCAAGGCTGAAGCTGCTCCGGCTGCTGCCGCCCCTGCACCTGCTGCAAAAGCTGAGGCCGCTCCGGCCCCTGCTGCTGCCGCACCTGCGCCAAGCGGTGCCAAGGTTCACGCCGGCCCGGCTGTACGCCAACTGGCCCGTGAATTCGGCGTCGAGCTGAGCGCCGTCTCGGCCAGTGGTCCTCACGGTCGCGTGCTGAAGGAAGACGTGCAGGCTTACGTCAAGGCCATGATGCAAAAGGCCAAGGAAGCGCCGGCTGCCGGCGGCGCTACCGGTGGCTCGGGCATTCCACCGATCCGTACCGTGGACTTCAGCCGCTTCGGCGAAATCGAAGAAGTGCCGATGACCCGCCTGATGCAAATCGGCGCGGCAGGCCTGCACGCGAGCTGGCTGAACATCCCGCACGTGACTCAGTTCGACCAGGCCGATATCACCGACCTGGAAGCCTTCCGCGTTGCGCAGAAAGCCGTGGCCGAGAAGGCCGGCGTGAAGCTGACCGTGCTGCCCCTGCTGCTCAAGGCCTGTGCGCACCTGCTCAAGGAACTGCCGGACTTCAACAGCTCGCTGGCGCCAAGCGGCAAAGCGATCATTCGCAAGAAGTACGTGCACATCGGCTTTGCGGTCGACACCCCTGACGGCCTGCTGGTACCGGTCATCAAGAACGTCGACCAGAAGAGCCTGCTGCAACTGGCTGGCGAAGCGGCTGCGTTGGCCGCCAAGGCCCGCGACAAGAAGCTCACCCCGGACGACATGCAGGGCGCGTGCTTCACCATCTCCAGCCTCGGGCACATTGGCGGTACGGGCTTCACGCCAATCGTCAACGCGCCGGAAGTGGCGATCCTGGGCGTGTCCAAGGCAACTATCCAGCCGGTCTGGGACGGTAAAGCGTTCCAGCCCAAGCTGATGCTGCCACTGTCGCTGTCCTACGATCACCGCGTGATCAACGGCGCCGCAGCGGCACGCTTCACCCAGCGCCTGAGCCAGCTGCTGAACGACATCCGCACCATCCTGCTGTAAGCCGCAGCGGCCTCCCCTTGCGGGAGGCCATTGCCGCACCGATTTCCGAGCGCCACGCTCGTACCTCAACCCCGCCACTTGGCGGGGCTTTTTTTGGGTTTTTTATACACACAGGACAGGCTTGTACACCTTCCGTCACCCCGATTGCAGAAATCCTCCCCATGGCCGATAACAGGCTTATAGCACTTAGCCTTCATCCTCTCTTGTCAGTGCGTGCCGCATGATGCAACCTTGCGGCAAGCAACAGCAAAGAGGGGCGTGAGCCCGGCGCCGTGCGCATTTTCCCAAGCGAGTTTCCTCCATGAAAAGCCAACCCGATGTTGCCCGAATGGCGACCGAGGTAGTGACGCAATTACCGGTGCCTTCGCGCCTCGGTATGCTGCGTTTCGAGCGGCTTAATGAGGCAAGCTGGGCGCTGCTCTACCTCGACCCGAACTGCGAACGCCAATTCGGCCTGCCGGCGGTCGAACTCTGCGCCCTGCTCGGCACGCCGTACGCCAGCCTGATGGAGCCCCAGGCGCGCTATCAACTGCACGACGCGATCCAGCAGCAACTGACCCACAGCGCCCACTACCTGGTGCGCTACACCCTGCACACCCACGATGGCCCGCTGAGCCTGCTGGAAATGGGTGAGGCCTATAAACAACACAACCGTCATCTGCTGCGCGGCTACCTGATGGTGGTGGATGGCCTGTTCAGCGAACTTCCCGTCACGGTGCCGACCGCCGACCTGGAAAACCAGAACAGCCGCCTGCAAATCGCCCTGGAACTCAACCAGCGCGCGCAGCAGGAACAGCTGCAGCATCTGGAGCGGGTACGCGCTCAGCAAGAGTTGATCCTGCTGCTGGCCCGCCAGCGCTACACCACACCCAATTCGCTGCAGGAAGCCGCCGAGCTGATCACCCGCAGCGCCTGCGACATCTATCAGATCGATTGCGCCAGCATCTGGAACCTGGAAGGCCAGCGCCTGGTGCCGATTTCGGCCTATCACCGCGCCGATCAACGCCACCATCTGCCTGAAGCGATCGACGCCAGTTGCTTCCCCGATTACCTCGAGGCCCTGCACAGCAGCCGCGCCATCGATGCCACCCATGCCATGCGTGACCCGCGCACCCGGGAAATGGCCGAAAGCCTGATCGCCAAGGATGTCCATGCGATGCTCGACGCAAGCATCCGCGTGGATGGCCAGGTGGTCGGCGTACTGTGTCTGGAGCAAAGCGGCAGTTCGCGGGCGTGGCAGTCCGATGAGATCGCCTTTGCCGGCGAGCTGGCGGACCAGTTCGCCCAAGTCATCAACAACCACAACCGACGCACCGCCACCAGCGCCCTGCATCTGTTCCAGCGTGCGGTGGAACAGAGCGCCAACGCGTTTCTGCTGGTCAATTGCGATGGGGTGGTGGAGTACGTCAACCCAAGCTTCACCGCCATTACTCAATACAGCGCCGAAGAGGTGCACGGCCACCGCCTGGCGCAGTTGCCGGCCCTGGAGAACCTCAGCGAGTTGCTGTTCGACGCGCCGTCGGCCCTGGCCAAGAGCAACAGCTGGCAAGGTGAATTCAAAAGCCGGCGCAAAAACCTGGAACCCTACTGGGGCCAGCTGTCGATTTCCAAGGTATATGGCGACAACCGCGAGTTGACCCATTACATCGGCATCTACGAAGACATCACCCAGACCAAGCTGGCGCAACAGCGCATCGAACGCCTGGCCTACACCGACAACCTGACCAACCTGGGCAACCGCCCGGCGTTCATCCGCAACCTCGACGAGCGCTTTGCCCGCGACAGCGACAGCCCGATCAGCCTGCTGCTGGTGGACATCGACAACTTCAAGCGGATCAACGACAGCCTCGGACACCAGACCGGTGACAAACTGCTGATCAGCCTGGCCCGTCGACTGCGCAATAGCTTGAGCAGTAGCGGCAGCCTGGCGCGCTTTGCCAGTAACGAGTTTGCGGTGCTGCTCGACGATGCCGACATGGAGACCGGCCAGCAGGTCGCCAGCCAACTGCTGGCCACCCTCGACAAGCCGATGTTCGTCGACAACCAATTGATCAGCGTGACCGGCTCCGTGGGCCTGGCCTGCGCGCCGCTGCACGGGCGCGACCCGCAGACCCTGATGCGCAACGCCGGCCTGGCCCTGCACAAGGCCAAGGCCAACGGCAAACACCAGGTGCAGGTGTTTACCGAAGCGCTGAATGCCGAGGCCAGTTACAAGTTGTTTGTGGAAAACAACCTGCGCCGCGCCCTGACCCAGAACGAGCTGGACGTGTTCTACCAGCCCAAGCTGTGCCTGCGCAGTGGTCGCCTGCTGGGCATGGAAGCGCTGTTGCGCTGGAACCACCCGGAAAAGGGCATGATCCGCCCCGACCAATTCATCAGCGTGGCCGAAGAGACCGGCTTGATCATCCCCATCGGCAAATGGGTCGCCCGTCAGGCATGCCGCATGAGCCGTCAGTTGACGGCTGCGGGGCTGGGTAACTTGCAGGTGGCGATCAACCTGTCACCCAAGCAGTTTTCCGACCCGGACCTGGTGGCCTCGATTGCCACGATCCTCAAGGAAGAACAGTTGCCGGCCGACCTGCTGGAGCTGGAGCTGACCGAAGGCCTGCTGCTGGAAGCCACCGAAGACACGCGCCTGCAACTGGACCAACTGAAGAGTTTTGGCCTGACCCTGGCCATGGACGACTTCGGCACCGGTTACTCGTCGCTGAGCTACTTGAAAAAATTCCCCATCGACATCATTAAGATCGATCGAAGCTTCATCCACGAAATCCCGGATAACCAGGACGACATGGAGATCACCTCGGCGGTCATCGCCATGGCCCACAACCTCAAGCTCAAGGTGGTGGCCGAAGGCATCGAGACCGCCGAGCAACTGACGTTCCTGCGCCGGCATCGTTGCGATGTGGGCCAGGGCTATCTGTTCGACCGGCCAATCCCCGGCGCAGAACTGCTGGAGAAGCTTAAACGCTATCCACGCGGGCCAATCGCCTGACAGCGCGGTAACTCTCGGGCACACTGGCTGTCTGAAAATTTACTGTTACTCAACCTGACGAGAGGACTGATCATGGTCTTGCGCTCGGAAATTCTGGTGAACAAAAACGTGCTGCCTACTCAAGAACAAGCCTTGCCCGGCCGTGAAACTCCGATGGCGTTGCCGGAAACTCACTTCGTCAACGGCAACCCGTTGCTGGGCCCTTTCACCGACGACGTGGGTTTCGCGATCTTCGGCCTCGGTTGCTTCTGGGGCGCCGAGCGCAAATTCTGGCAGCGCGACGGGGTGGTCAGCACCGTGGTCGGCTACGCCGGCGGCTTCACGCCGAACCCGACCTACGAAGAAGTCTGCTCTGGCCTGACCGGCCACAGCGAAGTGGTGCTGGTGGTGTATGACCAGGCCAGAGTGAAATACGAAGACCTGCTGAAGATGTTCTGGGAACTGCACAACCCGACCCAGGGCATGCGCCAGGGCAACGACATCGGCAGCCAATACCGCTCGGTGATCTACGCCACCACGCCGGAGCAACTGGCGGCAGCCAAGGCCAGTGCCGAGGCGTACCAGCAAGAGCTGACCAAGGCCGGCCTGGGTGAGATCACCACCGAAATCGACGAAGCACCGACCGTGTACTTCGCCGAGGCGTACCACCAGCAGTACCTGGCGAAGAACCCGCAGGGCTATTGCGGGATCGGCGGCACCGGCGTGACCTGCCCGATCTAAAGAACAACATAAATCAAAACTGTGGGAGGGGACTTGCCCCCGATAGCGGAGTGTCAGTTACAGATGTAATGACTGATACCAGCAATCGGGGGCAAGCCCCCTCCCACATTGGGTCCGTGCCTGGCTTCAGAACCGGTTACTCAGCAAGAAGCCAATCCATGGATCGGCGGCGCCGGCGTGACCTCCCCGGTCTAAAGCACACAGACTAAAAAATGTGGGAGGGGGCTTGCCCTCGATAGCGGAGTGTCAGTTACAGATGTAATGACTGATACCCAGCAAT
This sequence comes from Pseudomonas orientalis, assembly GCF_001439815.1. Taxonomy (GTDB): domain Bacteria; phylum Pseudomonadota; class Gammaproteobacteria; order Pseudomonadales; family Pseudomonadaceae; genus Aquipseudomonas; species Aquipseudomonas orientalis. The sequence goes on from NZ_JYLM01000006.1 coordinate 193,426, forward strand.
CGGGGGCAAGCCCCCTCCCACATTGGGTCCGTGCCTGGCTTCAGAACCGGTTACTCAGCAAGAAGCCAATCCATGGATCGGCGGCGCCGGCGTGACCTGCCCGGTCTAAAGCACACAGACTAAAAAATGTGGGAGGGGGCTTGCCCCCGATAGCGGAGTGTCAGTTACAGACGTAATGACTGACACCCAGCAATCGGGGGCAAGCCCCCTCCCACATTGGGTCCGTGCCTGGCTTCAGAACCGGTTACTCAGCAAGAAGCCAATCCATGGATCGGCGGCGCCGGCGTGACCTCCCCGGCCTAAAGCACACAGACTAAAAAATCTGGGAGGAGGCTTGCCCCCGATAGCGGAGTGTCAGTTACAGGTGTAATGACTGATACCCAGCAATCGGGGGCAAGCCCCCTCCCACATTGGGTCCGTGCCTGGCTTCAGAACCGGTTACTCAGCAAGAAGCCAATCCATGGATCGGCGGCGCCGGCGTGACCTGCCCGGTCTAAAGCACACAGACTAAAAAATGTGGGAGGGGGCTTGCCCCCGATAGCGGAGTGTCAGTTGCAGGTGTAATGACTGATACCCAGCAATCGGGGGCAAGCCCCCTCCCACATTTGGTTCTGCGTCTGTATCGAGATCAGTTACTCGGCGATAAGCCAATCCATCTGCCATCCACCCTGGGTCTGGCCAAGTTGCTTGGACAGCCACGGCAGCAATTCACGCAACTCCTCCTCCAAGCCCCACGGCGGGTTGGCAATCGCGAGGCCCGAGCCGGTCAGGGTGTTGGGCGTGTCCAGCGGATGCACCAGCAATTCCACGCGCAGCAACTTCGGTGCGCCGGTGCCGGCCAAGTCCTGGTAAAAGCGGCGCAGCATGCGCGGGTCTTTCACCGGGTACCAGATCGCCGCGACGGTCTGGCGCATGCGGCTGACGGCTTCCTTGAGGGACGCAGCGCAGCGCTGCATTTCATCGAGTTTTTCGAACGGCGGGTCGATCAGCATCAATGCGCGCTTTTCCGGCACCGGCAACAAGGCGCGCGGCACATGCCAGCCTTCGCCCAGGTGCACCTTGACCCGGCGATCACCCTTCATGTTGTCCTTGAGCAGTACGCCGTCTTCCGGGTGTTTTTCGTTGAGCAGCACCCGGTCCTGGGGGCGCGTCAGGCGCCGTGCCAGCTCCGGCGAGCCCGGGTAGTAGCGCAATTGGCCGTCCGGGTTCATCTCGTGCAGCACGCGCATGTAATCGGCGGTGAGCGGCGGCAGGTCGCTTGCGCCCCACAGGCGGGCGATGCCTTCCAGGTATTCACCGGTGCGGTTGGCCTGGTCACCCTGCAGGTCATACAGGCCAATGCCGGCGTGGGTATCCAGGTAGGCGAACGGCTGCTCCTTGCGCGACATCAGGGCGATGAGGCGGGTCAAGGTCAGGTGTTTGAAGACATCGGCGTGGTTGCCGGCGTGAAAGGCGTGACGATAATTCATGGTTGCTCCTGCGCAGGGGGCGAAGTTTACCTTCTACCGGCGCAAAGGTGCAGGGCCGCATGGCGGCTGACATCCCTGTCTAACTCAACTGCGACGCGAGGTAATCGACCAGCGCGGCAGGGCTGGCCCCCGGCCTGCGCGTGAACCAGCCGAGCTTGTGCTGCAGGGTGGCTGGCGTGTAGGCGGCATACAGATCAGGACGCTGCTCTTGCAGCCATTGCAGCAGGTTGTCGATCAGCACACGCGGCGACTGCTCCTCCATATGCCTGAGCAACGATGCAGGTACTCGCCACCACGGGCACACTTGAGCTGGCGTGACCGGGCCAGTCGCCACGGTAAGCGGCTGACCATTGATCAGGTAACGCCCAAACACTGGCAAGACCTTGCCCGCCTCGTCACCCAATTGCTGCCACATCGGCTGAAACCAGGCGCCGTCCCAGAAGCGGAAAAATACCGCCTGGTCATCGGGCATCACTACCTTGCTCAAGCTTTGCAGGTGAGCGACCACGCTTTCCAATGCGCTGGAGGATACCGCCAGCCACCCCCAATCCGTGGCTTGCGCGGCGGCGACCCAATCGAAAAACGCACTGTCCGGCTCGACGATGCCCACGTAAGGCATCACCTCCTGCCATTGAGCGTAGGCCGTGCCTGCCCAGATCGCTTGCGGCAGCGGTCCCGCCGCCGCGGCTTGCCAGGCGGCGAGCGGCTTGGCGTCGCTGACATTGCCCAGTACGGCATAGATTCGCTCATCGGCACGCAGGGGGAACTGTGCCAGCCAGGTGCGCGGGTCCATGGGTCTATGCATCAGGAAACACTCCACGCATGCCCGACGATATCGCACTGCCCGGCCCGGCAACGCTCGCACTCTTCGCAAAAAGGCGCGCTGCGTTTCAGGCTGGCCACTTGCACAGGGCTCAGGGGGAACGGGATAACCGCCTGCACCGCCTCCTTCAAACCCGGCGTCAACGGCGCTGTGGTAGCCGCCGGCGCCCCGCCGGGCTGGATCGGCACGCTGCTGAAAATGCCGCCCGCCGACAGCGTGATCGACTGCCCTCCCGCCTGAATCGTAACGCTGGCCCCCGCATCGATGACAATGCTTTGCCCAGCCCCCAGTTGAAGGGTGCAACCGGCACGCAGGTGCTGCGAACCGCCGATCACCAGGTGGTCATCCTGTTTGAGTTCAGTCAGGCGATTGCCATGGGTGATGCGCTGCTCTTCGCCCTGCAATTCATGGTGGGACTCGCCGCCCACCGTGACCCGGCGCTGGTTATCCACCTGCACCTGCTGGTCATGCAACACGTGCTGGGTCCAGTCGCGCTGAGCGCGCAGGTAGATTTCCTCGGCGCCCTTGCGGTCCTCGATGCGCAGTTCGTTGTAGCCACCGCCACCGGGGCTGCTCTGGCTGCGAAAGATACTGCGGGTGTTATCCGCCGGCAGATCCAGGGGCAAACGATTCGCCGCGTTGGGCAAGCAGCCCATTACCAGCGGCATGTCCACGTCGCCATCAACGAAACCCACCAGCACTTCCATGCCGACTCGTGGGGTCAGCACCGCCCCATAACGGTCATGGGCCCAGCCGCTCGCTACGCGCAGCCAACAACTGGAATGTTCGTTGTGTTCCCCGTCGCGATCCCAGGCCATCTGCACTTTGACCCGACCGTATTCGTCGCAATGCACCTCGCTGCCGACAGGCCCGGTGACCACCGCGTTCTGATAGCCCGACAGGTGTGGGCGGGGCACGATCAAAGGTGTTCGAAACGGCACATCCCAAGGCGTCACGACAAATTCGTTGCTGTAGCCTGCGGGTATGTCATCCCCATAGGTCTCAGGCGCAGACTCCTCCAGGACCTGCGGCTGCTGTCCGGTATGGTGCAGCTGGGTGACCAGCCACAGATCATTCCACTCCTGACGCGGGTGGCCGGCCATCTTCAGAAACTGCCCGGTGACCAGGGCCGGCTGGTCGCTGGTACCGCTGGCCTGGCGAAAGTCGCTGCGGTGACGCTCCAACACACGCTGCGCCAGGTACTTGCCGTGCGCTCGGTCCGTGAAGTAACCCGGGTAGCGGTGCTCGTCGAGGGACGGGCGTTGCCCGCTGGACGCCGTGCTTTCCAATACCAGGCTGGGCTTCCTGAAATCGTAGGCCCGCAGGTTCACACCGGCGCAGCGGGTTTCGAGGCGCAGGATAAAGCGCTTGATCGCAGGAGCCTCGGCCACCATCCCGGAGCCGGCCAGGTAGGGCGTGTCCTGGTCCGGCCGGCTGAACACACTCTGGTCATCGCCAAACACCAGCAGATGACGCTCGGGACTGTGCTGGAAGTGATAGTGAATGCCCGACTCGACGCACAAGCGCTGGATGAACTGCAAATCGGTTTCGTCGAACTGAACACAGTACTCACGCTCGGGATACTGACCGCTCAGGCGAAACACGAAGGTATTGCCTGGAATACCCTGAGCCTGCAGCACCAGCGCAATGATCTGCGGCACGGTTTTGTGCTGAAAGATCCGCTGGTGGCTGCTGTGTTCCAGATACGCCAACTGCGGCACCAGGGTGATCTGATAACGGGTCAGGCGCTTGCCCGAATCGCCTTGCGCGACGCGATAAACCTGGCCATGAATACCGTGACCCTGGGCGTCGAACCCCAGAAATGCCTGACGGTGCAGAAGGCTGTCGAGGTCAAGGTCGGGTTGTTGGCTGACCAACTCAAGGTCAAAGCGAAAGGGCAGGCTGATAAATTCATCGCCCATGAATCCATGAACCTTGAGATCACAAGGCTCCCCTTCCAGGGTCAGGTTAAAGGCACTTTGATTGGCAGGAGCGAACATCCGGTGTTTCTCTGCGAAGGGTGAGTGAGCGATTCTGCAACAGCCATTTACCGAGTCGGGCACTGCTGCGGAAAATAAGTAAGGTCCTACATCGACGGCGCCGGATTCCTCAGAACTGACTTCTCCTGATCGTTCCCACGCTCTGCGTGGGAATGCCGCCCGGGACGCTCCGCGTCCTGCTTTCAGCGAAACACTGGCATTTGCGCAATGGTGACGCGGAGCGTCACCGGATGCATTCCCACGCGGAGCGTGGGAACGATCAGGCAAAAAAAAGGCCCTCATCCATAGGATGCGGGCCTTCTTTCGATCACCAGGCGATCAACGCCCGGCAGTGTTACTTGTTGAGGTTGTAGTCTTTTTCCGCTGCATCAAAGCGCTCGACCATACCCACCGTCGGTGCGCCCATCTTGCTGACGAAGTAGATCGCCAGACTGGCGAAGATGAAGCCTGGGATGATTTCGTACAGGCCCAGCAACTCGAAGTGCTTCCACACGATCACGGTCAACGCGCCAACCAGGATGCCGGCCAGTGCGCCGTTGCGGGTCATGTTTTTCCAGATCACCGAGATCAGCACCACAGGGCCGAAGGCGGCGCCGAAACCGGCCCAGGCGTAGCTGACCAGGCCCAGTACGCGGTTTTCCGGGTTGGCGGCCATGGCGATGGCAATCAAGGCCACCACCAGCACCATGATCCGACCGACCCACACCAGCTCAAGCTGGGAAGCGCCCTTGCGTAGGAACGCCTTGTAGAAGTCTTCGGTCAGGGCGCTGGAGCACACCAGCAACTGGCAGCTCAGGGTGCTCATCACGGCCGCGAGGATGGCCGACAGCAGGACACCGGCAACCCATGGGTTGAACAGGATCTTGGCCAGTTCGATAAACACGCGCTCAGGGTTTTCGGTCACGGGACCGGCCACCTCAGGATGCGCCGAGAAGTAAGCGATGCCGAAGAAGCCCACCGCCACGGTGCCGCCCAGGCACAGGATCATCCAGGTCATGGAGATGCGACGCGCCTTGGCGATCGACTTCACCGAATCAGCCGCCATGAACCGCGCAAGGATGTGCGGCTGGCCGAAGTAACCCAGGCCCCAGCCCATCAGCGAGATGATGCCGATGAAAGTGGTGTTTTTCAGCATGTCGAAGTTGGTCGGATCCTGGGCTTCGATGGCCAGGAAGGTGGTATCCACGCCGCCGGTGGCCAGCAGCACGATGATCGGCGTCAGGATCAACGCGAAAATCATCAGCGTGGCTTGTACGGTGTCGGTCCAGCTGACCGCCAGGAAACCGCCGATAAAGGTGTAGGCGATGGTCGCCGCGGCACCGGCCCACAGCGCCGTCTCGTAGGACATGCCGAAGGTGCTTTCGAACAGGCGGGCACCGGCCACAATGCCGGAGGCGCAGTAAATGGTGAAGAACACCAGGATCACTACGGCGGAGATGATCCGCAGCAGCCCGCTTTTATCTTCGAAACGGCTGGAGAAGTAATCCGGCAGCGTCAGGGCGTCGCCATTGTGTTCGGTCTGCACCCGCAGGCGACCGGCCACGAACAGCCAGTTGAGGTAGGCACCGACGATCAGGCCGATGGCAATCCAGCTTTCCGACAAGCCAGACATGTAGATCGCACCCGGCAAGCCCATCAACAACCAGCCGCTCATGTCCGAAGCACCGGCCGACAATGCGGTCACCACGCTGCCGAGGCTGCGACCGCCAAGGATGTAATCGGAAAGGTTGTTGGTGGAGCGATAGGCCATCAAGCCGATCAGCACCATTACTGCGATATAGATCACGAACGTGATCAGGGTTGGATTACTAACGCTCATATGAGTGACGCCCTGGCTTTGTTTTTATGTAGCGACGGTCTGTCGGCCCGCTACCGGTAGTAACCGATAAACGAGGCTGAATGCCGCGCATTTATGACTGGCGTTTCCCCAGGAAAGCCGCCAGCCGATGAACCAAACCGTAGAGGTGGTTGCACCTTGGTGCGCGAATGCTATTCAACAATGTAAATAAGGTGCAACCAGTTTCTTGCGAATAAGTTGCACCTGGGCGCATTTCAGCACAAACGCTGTGTTTTTGCTCCTTTTCGGAGCAAGGACACCCAATCTCAGAAGCAAATGCACCGACAAGAGGCCGATTCATTAGAAGGCCGGATTTTTCCGATCAAGCGTCGAAAATTTCATCAACAAAAAGGGTTGCACCCGGTTGCACCTCGCCATGGGCAAAGCTAATCTTGCCGCCAGCAGATGCCACTCGGTAGTGGCACCCATGAGGATAAGAAAATGGCTACGACCACCCTTGGGGTCAAACTCGACGACCCGACCCGCGAACGCCTCAAGGCTGCCGCGTCCTCCATTGATCGCACGCCGCACTGGCTGATCAAACAGGCAATTTTCAATTACCTGGAGAAACTCGAGGGTGGTGCAACCCTGAACGAGCTCAATGGCTTGAGTGCCAAGGAAGCCGACGAGGCGGGCGAGGTCCAGGCCGACCACGCGCACCAGTGCTTCCTTGAGTTCGCCGAGAGCATCCTGCCGCAGTCCGTATTGCGCGCCTCGATCACCGCTGCTTACCGTCGCCCTGAGCCGGAAGTGGTGCCGATGCTGATCGAGCAGGCCCGCCTGCCGGCAGACATGGCCGAAGCCACCAACAAGCTGGCCGCCACGATTGCCGAGAAACTGCGTAACCAGAAAAGCGCCGGCGGCCGTGCCGGTATTGTTCAGGGTCTGCTGCAGGAATTCTCCCTGTCGTCCCAGGAAGGCGTGGCGCTGATGTGCCTGGCCGAAGCGCTGCTGCGCATCCCGGACAAAGGCACTCGCGATGCGCTGATCCGCGACAAGATCAGCACCGGCAACTGGCACCCGCACCTGGGCAACAGCCCGTCGCTGTTCGTCAACGCCGCCACCTGGGGCCTGCTGTTGACCGGCAAACTGGTCGCCACCCATAACGAAGCCGGTTTGACCTCGTCCCTGAGCCGCATCATCGGCAAAAGCGGCGAGCCGATGATCCGCAAGGGCGTCGACATGGCCATGCGCCTGATGGGCGAGCAGTTCGTCACCGGCGAAACCATCGCCGAAGCCCTGGCCAATGCGAGCAAGTTCGAAGCCAAGGGCTTCCGCTACTCCTACGACATGCTCGGTGAAGCCGCCCTCACCGAACACGATGCCCAGAAGTACCTGGCTTCGTATGAACAAGCCATTCATTCCATCGGCAAGGCATCCCACGGCCGTGGGATCTATGAAGGCCCGGGCATCTCCATCAAGCTCTCCGCCCTGCACCCGCGCTACAGCCGTGCGCAGTACGAGCGGGTAATGGACGAGCTGTACCCGCGCCTGTTGTCGCTGACCCTGCTGGCCAAGCAATACGACATCGGCCTGAACATCGACGCCGAAGAAGCCGACCGCCTCGAGTTGTCCCTGGACCTGCTCGAGCGTCTGTGCTTCGAACCGCAACTGACCGGCTGGAATGGTATCGGTTTCGTGATCCAGGCCTACCAGAAGCGTTGCCCGTACGTGATCGATTACGTGATCGACCTGGCGCGCCGCAGCCGCCATCGCCTGATGATCCGCCTGGTAAAAGGCGCGTACTGGGACAGCGAAATCAAGCGCGCCCAGGTCGAAGGCCTGGAAGGCTACCCCGTGTACACCCGCAAGGTGTACACCGACGTTTCCTACATTGCCTGTGCACGCAAACTGCTGTCGGTGCCGGAAGCCATCTACCCGCAGTTCGCCACGCACAACGCCCACACGCTGGCAGCCATCTATCATATTGCCGGTCAGAACTATTACCCCGGCCAGTACGAATTCCAATGCCTGCACGGCATGGGTGAACCGCTGTATGAACAGGTTGTCGGCAAGGTTTCCGAAGGCAAGCTGAACCGTCCGTGCCGCGTGTACGCACCGGTCGGTACTCACGAAACACTGCTGGCGTACCTGGTGCGTCGATTGCTGGAAAACGGTGCGAACACCTCGTTCGTCAACCGCATCGCCGACCACACCATCTCGATTCAGGAGCTGGTGGCCGATCCAGTGGCGAACATCGAGCAGATGGCGACCGTGGAAGGCGGCTTCGGTCTGCCGCACCCGCGTATCCCGCTGCCGCGTGACCTGTATGGCCGCGACCGCGCCAACTCGTCCGGTATCGACCTGGCCAACGAGCATCGCCTGGCATCGCTGTCCTGCGCCCTGCTGGCCACCGCTCACAACAACTGGAAAGCCGCGCCGATGCTCGGTTGCGCCTCCAGCGAACAACCGGCTGCGCCGGTGCTGAACCCGTCCGACCTGCGCGATGTGGTCGGTCATGTTCAGGAAGCCACGGTCGAAGACGTCGACAATGCGATCCAGTGCGCCATCAGTGCCGCGCCGATCTGGCAGGCCACCCCGCCTGCCGAACGCGCCGCGATCCTGGAACGCGCCGCCGACCTGATGGAAGGCGAGATCCAGCCACTGATGGGCCTGCTGGCCCGTGAAGCCGGCAAGACCTTCGCCAATGCCATCGCCGAAGTGCGCGAAGCCGTGGATTTTCTGCGCTACTACGCGGTGCAGGCACGCAATGATTTCACCAACGACGCCCACCGCCCACTGGGCCCGGTGGTGTGTATCAGCCCGTGGAACTTCCCGCTGGCGATCTTCAGCGGTCAAGTGGCCGCTGCGCTGGCCGCCGGTAACCCGGTACTGGCCAAGCCTGCCGAACAAACCCCGCTGGTCGCCGCCCAGGCCGTGCGCATCCTGCTCGAAGCCGGTATTCCGCAAGGCGTGCTGCAATTGCTGCCGGGCCAGGGCGAAAGCGTCGGTGCGCGACTGGTCGGCGATGAGCGCGTCAAAGGCGTGATGTTTACCGGTTCCACCGAGGTTGCACGCTTGCTGCAACGCAGCGTGGCCGGTCGCCTGGATGCCCAGGGGCGTCCGATTCCGCTGATCGCCGAAACCGGTGGCCAGAACGCGATGATCGTCGACTCGTCGGCGCTCACCGAACAAGTGGTCATCGACGTGGTGTCGTCGGCCTTCGACAGCGCCGGCCAACGCTGCTCGGCCCTGCGCGTCCTGTGTTTGCAGGAAGATTCGGCAGACCGCGTCATCGAAATGCTCAAGGGCGCCATGGCCGAATGCCGCCTGGGCAACCCGGAGCGCCTGTCGGTGGATATCGGCCCGGTGATTGACGCCGAAGCCAAGGCCGGCATCGAGAAACACATCCAGGCCATGCGCGACAAAGGCCGCAATGTGTATCAGGTGGCGATTGCCGATGGCGACGAGATCAAGCGTGGCACCTTCGTGATGCCCACCCTGATCGAGCTGGAAAGCTTCGACGAGCTGCAACGGGAAATCTTCGGCCCGGTGCTGCACGTGGTGCGCTACAAGCGTAAAGAGATCGACCAGCTCATCGGCCAGATCAACGCATCCGGCTACGGCCTGACCCTGGGCGTGCACACCCGCATCGACGAGACCATCGCCAAGGTGATCGACAACGTCAATGCCGGTAACGTCTACGTCAACCGCAACATTGTGGGTGCCGTGGTCGGTGTGCAGCCGTTCGGCGGCGAAGGCCTGTCGGGTACCGGCCCGAAAGCCGGTGGCCCGCTGTATCTGTACCGCCTGCTGTCGACCCGTCCTACCGATGCGATCGAGCAATCCTTCGTACGTGGCGACGCATTGACGGCACCGGACCTGCGCCTGCGCGACGCCATGAGCCAACCGCTGACCGCCCTGAAAACCTGGGCCGACAGCCACACGTTCAGCGAACTGAGCGCCCTGTGCACGCAATTTGCCGCACAGTCGCAAAGCGGTATCACCCGCCAACTGGCCGGCCCGACCGGCGAACGCAACAGCTATGCGATCCTGCCGCGCGAACACGTACTGTGCCTGGCGGAAGTGGAAGGTGACCTGCTGACCCAACTGGCTGCGGTATTGGCGGTAGGCGGTTCGGCGGTATGGCCGGAAACCGAGCTGACCAAAGCCTTGTTCATACGCCTGCCGAAAGATATTCAGGCGAAGATCAAGCGCGTGGCCGACTGGACCAAGGACGATGTGGTGTTCGACGCGGTCCTGCATCACGGTGATTCCGACCAACTGCGCGCGGTGTGCCAGCAAGTGGCGCAGCGTGGCGGGGCGATTGTTGGGGTGCATGGTTTGTCCCAGGGCGAGACGGCGATTGCGCTGGAGCGCCTGGTCATCGAGCGCGCATTGAGCGTCAACACCGCTGCGGCAGGCGGCAACGCCAGCCTGATGACCATCGGTTAAACGCGGTAAAAATGTGGGAGGGGGCTTGCCCCCGATTGCGGTGGATCAGCCAGCTTATGTTTGGCTGACACACTGCTATCGGGGGCAAGCCCCCTCCCACATTTGGCCTCATTGCAAATCGCGGCCTGCGTTTTGCCCCTCCATCACCCAGATCAATCTTGCTATCCAGCCTCTATTCGCGCACTTAGACTCAGGGCAATTCCTTAAAGGTAAGCCGCCATGTCCGAGACGCTGCTCAGTTCCCGCAATCTGGCTTTCGAGCTGTACGAAGTCCTCGATGCCGAGGGCCTGACCCAGCGCGAGCGGTTTGCCGAGCACACTCGCGAAACCTTCGATGCCGCCATCGGCACGGCGCGCAGCATCGCCGAAAAGTACTTCGCGCCCCACAACCGCAAGAACGACGAAAACGAACCGCGCTACGAAGACGGCAAGGCGATCCTGATTCCGGAAGTAAAGCCGGCCGTGGACGCGTTTCTCGAGGCGGGTTTCCTCAATGCCGCGCGCAGTTTCGAAGCCGGTGGCATGCAGTTGCCTACGTTGCTGTCCCAGGCCTGCTTTGCGCACTTCCAGTCGGCCAACGCCGCGTCCACGTCCTACCCGTTCCTGACCATGGGCGCCGCCAACCTGATTGAAAGTTTCGGCACCGAGGAGCAGAAACAGCGCTTCCTGCAGCCAATGATCGACGGACGTTTCTTCGGCACCATGGCGCTCACCGAACCGCATGCCGGGTCGTCTTTGTCGGATATTCGTACACGCGCAGAGCCTGCGGCTGACGGTACCTATCGCCTGAAGGGCAACAAGATCTTCATTTCCGGCGGCGACCACCCGCTGTCGGAAAACATCGTGCATATGGTGCTGGCCAAACTGCCCGACGCACCGGCTGGCGTGAAGGGCATTTCGCTGTTTATCGTGCCCAAATTCTTGGTCAACGATGACGGCAGCCTGGGTGAGCGCAACGACGTGCTGCTGGCCGGACTGTTTCACAAGATGGGCTGGCGCGGCACCACGTCCACCGCACTTAACTTCGGCGATAACGGCAACTGTGTCGGCTACCTGGTGGGCAAACCGCACCAGGGCCTGAGCTGCATGTTCCAGATGATGAACGAAGCCCGCATCGGTGTGGGCATGGGCGCGGTGATGCTCGGTTACGCGGGCTACCTCTACTCGCTGGAGTACGCGCGCGAACGTCCGCAAGGCCGCCTGCCGGACAGTAAAGACCCGAGCACCGCGCCGGTATCGATCATCCAGCACGCCGACATCAAGCGCATGCTGCTGACACAAAAAGCCTATGTGGAAGGCGCCTTCGACCTGGGCCTGTACGCCGCTCGCCTGTTCGACGACACCACCACCCTGCCGACCGACGACGAACGCAAGCAGGCCCACGAGCTGCTGGACCTGCTGACCCCCATCGTCAAATCCTGGCCGTCGGAGTTCTGCCTCAAGGCCAACGAACTGGCGATCCAGATCCTGGGCGGCCACGGCTATACCCGTGAATACCCAGTGGAACAGTACTACCGCGACAACCGCCTGAACCCGATCCACGAAGGCACCCATGGCATCCAGTCCCTGGATTTGCTCGGGCGCAAACTGGCGCAGAACGGTGGTGCCGGTCTCAAGCAATTGATTCGCCTGATCGCCGAGACAGGCGCCCGGGCACAGCAATACCCGTCGCTCACCGCCCTAAGGGAACCGCTGGAGCAACTGGTCAATCGCCTGCAAAGCGTCACCCTCGGCCTGCTGACCGATCTTGCCCAAGGCAAGGTCAACAGCAGCCTGGCGAACTCGGCGCTGTACCTGAAGGTGTTCGGGCACACGGTGATTGGCTGGCGCTGGCTGGAACAGGCGATTCGCGCCGAAGCAGGGCTGGCCGGGGGCAATGCCGCCGACGTGGCCTTCTATAAAGGCAAGCTCCAGGCCGCCCGGTACTTCCTGACCTGGGAAGTACCAGGCTGCCATCATGAACTGGCGATTCTGGAGGCACGTGACGATACGTGCCTGGGGATGCAGGATGCGTGGTTTTAAGGCTGGATCGCCTTGGAAATCACTTCGACCGTGGCGCTGACTTGCTCTTGGTAACGGTCGAGTTCCTGTTGGTGAGCCTGCTGCATTTCGATCTGCTCGGCGCACAGGTTCAGCGCGGCCAGTACCAATAATTTGTCGCCGATCAGGGTCGGGTACTTTTTCTTGGTGGTGGCCAGGGAGGCCTTGAGCATGGTCACGGCGTGCATCAGGGTCTGGTCTTCCCCGGCCGGCGCCTTGATCGAGTAATCCTCTCCGAGAATCGAAACGACCTTTATCCCTTCGTTCATGCGCTGACAGGCCCTGCGCTCACACGCTCAACCAGTGCCTGGATGCGCGCGGCGGTGGCGCCGTGTTTTTCTTCCTGCTCCATCAGGTTCAGTTGCAGGCTGTCGTTTTCGTCCCGTGCGCGGGCAAGTTCGGCCTTGAGGGATTCGTTGCTGCCCAGCAGGTCCTGATTCTGCTGTACGAGGTCGCTGACCAGTTGTTCCAGTTGGCTGAGGGATGCTTCTAACATTTTGATTTCTCGAGCTTTTAAAAGGGCGGTGACGATAAAGAAAATTCACCTCGGATGCCAGGGTTATCCCCCGGCGCGCAGCCCGATTTCTAAGGCCCGGGCCGCACTTTCGAGCCTTAGTGACTGCAATTACCCGATCTGGTTCCTGAATCGCTGCAACCCCCGGTCAGATGCGACAAAAACGCACAGCCCCTTAAGACTTTAGTCGTAGGGCCGATACGCAGTGCACACCCCGTCTCATGGCCGCACGGATCGCGCTTCCTCCAGGACTCCAGCATGTCTCTTCGTAATATGAATATCGCACCGAGGGCCTTCCTCGGCTTCGCGTTTATCGGCGCCTTGATGTTGTTGCTCGGCGTGTTCGCGCTGAACCAGATGAGCAAGATCCGAGCGGCCACCGAAGACATCACCCTGTCCAGCGTGCCCAGCATCCGCGCCCTCGACGAATTCACCCAGCTGACGTTGCGCCTGCGTGTGTTGTCGTACCGCTTGCTCACCAACCGCGAGCCGGATGTGCAGCAAAAGACCCTGGAAGCGTTCGATGTGCGCAACCAGCAGATCCGCACCGCCCAGGGCGTGTATGAAAAGCTGATCGAGAGCAGCGAAGAGCGTTCCACCTACAATGAATACGTGCGACTGCTGGCTCAGTATCATCAGATCGAAGAGCGCATGAAGAGCCTGTCCCGGGCCAATCAGGTAGAGGAGTTGCGCACCCTGCTCAACACCGAACTGCTGACCAACTCCGAGCAGGTCAACGCGGTACTCAACCGCCTGCTGGAAATCAATAACGCCATGGCCCTGGACACCAACCAGCAGGCCGAAGACCAGTACAACCTGGCCTTCAACATGGTGGTAGGTCTGCTGGTGATCGCCACCGCGCTGACGCTGTTGTTCGCGTGGCTGCTGACCCGCAGCATCACCGTGCCGATCTCCCAGGCCCTGGAAGCGGCGGAAGAAGTGGCCGAAGGCAACCTCACGCGTCCAATCAAGGTCGACGGCAACGACGAAGCCGGCCGCCTGCTCGCCGCCATGGCCAAGATGCAGGACAAATTGCGCGACACCTTGCAACGCATCGCCGGCTCGGCCACGCAACTGGCGTCGGCCGCCGAAGAGCTCAACGCCGTCACCGACGAAAGCGCGCGCGGCCTGACCCAGCAAAACAACGAAATCGAACAAGCCGCCACCGCCGTCAATGAGATGACCAGCGCGGTCGAGGAAGTCGCACGCAACGCCGTGAGCACCTCAGAAGCCTCGCGCAACGCCACCACCTCTGCCGGCGACGGGCGTGACCTGGTGCAGGAAACCGTCAGCGCCATCGAACGCATGAGCGGCGATGTGCAAGCCACCGCAACCTTGATCGGTGAGCTGGCCAATGAATCGCGCGATATCGGCAAGGTACTGGACGTGATCCGTGGCCTGGCCGACCAGACCAACCTGCTGGCCCTCAACGCAGCGATCGAAGCGGCGCGGGCCGGTGAGGCCGGGCGTGGTTTTGCCGTGGTGGCGGATGAAGTGCGCGCATTGGCCCATCGCACCCAGCAGTCCACCAGCGAGATCGAACGCATGATCGGCAGCATCCAGGCCGGCACCGAGCATGCGGTGGATTCGATGCGCAACAGCACCGAGCGCGCCGAATCGACGCTGAATATCGCCAAGGGCGCGGGGCTGTCGCTGGACACCATCAATACCGCGATTGTCGAGATCAACGAGCGCAACCTGGTGATCGCCAGCGCGGCGGAAGAACAGGCGCAGGTCGCACGGGAAGTCGACCGTAACCTGGTGAACATCCGTGACCTGTCGGTGCAATCGGCGACCGGCGCCAGCCAGACCAGCGCGGCGAGCAGCGAGCTGTCGCGCCTGGCGGTGGACTTGAATGGCATGGTCGGCCGCTTCCGCCTCTGACTGACCACACTGGCTTAAAAAATGTGGGAGGGGGCCTGCCCTGATGCCAGTCTGTAGGAGCGAGCTTGCTCGTGAAAAACGTCAACGATAACGCGTGCTTCCTGACTGAACGCGGCGCCTGTGAGTTTTTCGCGAGCAAGCTCGCTCCTACAAAAAGCCTTGCCCCCTCTCACATTTGGTTTTGCAAGAATCAGAAAAAGCTTTTTGACAGCACGGCAATTCAACAGGTTAGAATCCCTGGCACGCAGACTGCATGGTCAGTTTGCGCCCTGTCTTTCATGCTCTGGAGTACTGCCTTTGAATGCGACGACCATCAACAGCCTGTTCTTGATCGGCGCGTTGCTGGTGAGTGCGAGCATTCTGGTGAGTTCTCTTTCGTCGCGCTTAGGGATTCCGATCCTGGTGATCATCCTGGCCGTGGGCATGCTCGCCGGCGTCGATGGCGGCGGCATCATCTTCGATAACTACCCGACCGCCTACCTGGTGGGCAACCTGGCGCTGGCCGTGATCCTGCTCGACGGCGGCTTGCGCACACGGGTGGCGAGTTTCCGCGTGGCGCTCTGGCCGGCCTTGTCCCTGGCCACGGTGGGGGTGCTGATCACCACCGGCCTCACCGGCATGGCGGCGGCCTGGCTGTTCGATCTCAATATCATCCAGGGCTTGCTGATCGGCGCCATTGTCGGCTCCACGGACGCCGCGGCGGTGTTCTCGCTGCTGGGCGGCAAGGGCCTGAACGAACGGGTCAGCGCCAGCCTGGAAATCGAATCGGGCAGCAACGACCCGATGGCGGTGTTCCTTACCGTGACCCTGATCGACATGCTCGCCAGCGGCCAGACCGGCCTGCATTGGAGCCTGCTGACCCACCTGATCCGCGAATTCGGCATCGGCGGCCTGGTCGGCCTGGGCGGCGGCTGGCTGATGCTGCAAATGGTCAACCGCATCAACCTGGCCAACGGCCTGTACCCGATCCTGGTGATCGCCGGCGGCCTGTTTGTGTTCGCCCTGACCAACGCCCTGCACGGCAGCGGCTTTCTCGCCGTGTACCTGTGCGGCCTGGTAATCGGCAACCGCCCGGTGCGCAGCCGCCACGGCATCCTGCATATGCTCGACGGCATGGCCTGGCTGGCGCAGATCGGCATGTTCCTGGTGCTGGGCCTGCTGGTCACGCCCCATGACCTGCTGCCCATCGCCCTGCCCGCCCTGGGCCTGGCGCTGTGGATGATCCTGTTTGCGCGGCCTCTTTCGGTGATGGTTGGCCTGCTGCCGTTCAAGGCCTTCCACGGCCGCGAAAAAGCCTTTATCGCGTGGGTCGGCCTGCGCGGCGCGGTGCCGATCATTCTTGCGGTGTTCCCACTGATGGCCGGCCTGCCCCATGCGCAGCTGTACTTCAACCTGGCGTTCTTTATCGTACTGGTCTCGCTATTGGTGCAGGGCACCAGCCTGCCGTGGGTGGCCAAGTTGCTCAAGGTCACCGTACCGCCGGACCCGGCGCCGATTTCCCGCGCCGCCCTGGAAGTGCACGTCACCAGTGAATGGGAGCTGTTCGTCTACCGCCTGGGCGCGGAAAAATGGTGCATCGGCGCCGCCCTGCGCGAGCTGAAAATGCCCGAGGGCACGCGGATCGCCGCACTGTTCCGTGGTCAGCAACTGCTCCATCCGTCGGGTAGTACGGTGCTGGAAGTCGATGATCTGCTCTGCGTCATCGGCCATGAACACAACCTGCCGGCCCTCGGCAAACTGTTCAGCCAGGCACCGCAACGCGGCCTCGACCTGCGCTTCTTCGGCGACTTCGTACTGGAAGGCGACGCCCAGCTGGGCGCGGTGTCGGCGTTGTACGGGCTCAAGCTCGAGGGTATCGACCCGGACATGCCGTTGAGCCGCTTCATCACCCAGAAAGTCGGCGGCGCGCCGGTGGTGGGCGACCAGGTGGAGTGGAACAACACCATCTGGACCGTCGCGGTCATGGACGGGAACAAGATCGGCAAAGTCGGCGTCAGATTCCCCGAAGGAAGTCGCCCGGGCCCCGGGCTCTTCCTCTAAACTGCGGGGCGACAACGCCCCGATTCTTCACCTTGCTCGACCGGTCTCTATGCCAACCCTGCGCACTTTTCTCGTTACTGCCCTGCTGGGCCTGACCCTTTGTGTCGGCACCGTCCACGCCGCCGACCCGCCCAGCGCCGACGCTGTCCAGCAAAGCCTGGACAAACTGCCCGACCGCAAGCTGCCCGACGCCGACATGAAGGCGTTGCAGGGCATCCTGCAACAGACCCTGACGTACCTGGCCAACAAGCAGGATTACGAGCAGCGCCTGGCCGATCTCAAACGCCAGCTTGAGGACGCGCCGCGCCAGACTGTCGAAAACCAGCGCGAGCTGACCCGGCTCAAGGCCACCAAAATCGTCCCGGTGGCCCAACGCTACGCCAGTCTGCCCGTGCCGCAGCTTGAGCAATTGCTGGTGCAGCGCAGCACCCAGCAAGGCGACCTGCAAAAAGAGCTGGCCGATGCCAACAGCCTGACCATCGCCGCCCAGACCCGGCCCGAGCGCGCCCAGACCGAAATCAGCAGCAGCCAGACGCGCATCCAGCAAATCAATGCGACCCTCAAGACCGGCAAAGACAACGGCAAAGCCCTCAACGCCGACCAGCGCAACCAGCTCAACGCCGAACTCGCCGCCCTGAATGCGCTGATCCCCCTGCGCCGCCAGGAACTGGCCGGCAACAGCCAACTGCAAGACCTGGGCAACAGCCAGCACGACCTGATCCAGGAAAAAACCGCGCGCCTGGAGCAGGAAATCCAGGATCTGCAAACCCTGATCAACCAGAAACGCCTGGCCCAGTCCCAACAGACGGTGACCCAACAGTCCATCGAAGCGCAGAAAGCCGGCGGCAGCAGCCTGCTGGCCACGGAAAGCGCGGCCAACCTGAAGCTCTCCGACTACCTGCTCAAAAGCACAGACCGCCTCAACGACCTGACCCAGAAAAACCTGCAGACCAAGCAGCAACTGGACACCGTCACCCAGAGTGATTCGGCGCTGGACGAGCAGATCAACGTGCTCAAGGGCAGCCTGCTGCTGTCCAAGATCCTCTACAAACAGAAACAGGCGCTGCCGCGTCTGACCGTCGACCGAGATCTTGCCGACGACATCGCCAACATTCGCCTGTACCAGTTCGAGGTCAACCAGCAGCGCGAGCTGATCAGCTCCCCCAGCGCTTATGTGGATAACCTGCTGGCCAACCAGCCGCCGGACGACGTCACCCCGCAGTTGCGCCGCACCCTGCTGGAGCTGGCGATTACCCGCAGCGACCTGCTGGAGCGCCTGAGCCGTGAATTGAGCGCGCTGCTCAACGAATCCATCACCCTGCAACTGAACCAGAAACAACTGCTCAGCACCGCGACCACCCTGCGCGCCACGCTCGATGAGCAGATGTTCTGGATTCCGAGCAACAAACCGCTGGACACCGAGTGGCTGGAAACCGTACCGGCGCACCTGAGCAAGCAAATCACCACCCTGCCCTGGGCCTCCAGCGTCAGCGAACTGTATGACGGCCTGACCCAGCGCCCGCTGCTGTTCCTGCCGCTGCTGCTGTTGATCGGCGCGCTGCTGTGGCGGCGCAAGGCGCTGTATCAGCGCCTCAATAAAGTCCATCTGGACATCGGCCACTTCAAGCGCGACAGCCAGTGGCACACGCCGCAGGCGATCCTGATCAATATCCTGCTGGCGATGCCGGTGTCCCTGGGCCTGGCGCTGTGCGGCTATGCACTGCAGATCGACGCCCGTGGGCAAAACGCCAACCTGGGTTCGGCCCTGCTGCAGATCGCCCAGGCCTGGCTGGTGTTCTACACCGCCTACCGCATCCTGGCGCCCGGCGGCGTGGCCGAGCTGCACTTTCGCTGGGAAAAACCCCAGGTCGAGTTCCTGCAGGGCTGGGTGCGCAAGCTCGGGCTGGTGGTACTGGCCTTGGTGGCCGTGGTTGCCATTGCCGAGCACCAACCGGCGGCACTCGCCGAAGACGTGCTGGGCATCGCCGTGGTCCTTACCTGCTACGCCCTGATGGCGTGGTTGCTCAGTCGCCTGCTGCTCAACAGCCCCACCCATGAAAAAGCCTCGCTGTTTCGCAAGACGATCGGGCTGGTCTTCACCGCCCTGCCCGTCGCACTGTTTATTGCCGTGTGCTTTGGCTACTACTACACCGCCCTGAAACTCAGCGACCGCTTGATCAACACCCTGTACCTGCTGATGTTCTGGCTGGTGATCGAAGCCACCTTCGTGCGCTGGCTGAGCGTCGCCGCACGGCGCCTGGCCTATGCTCGCGCCCTGGCCAAACGCCAGGCCGCCAAGGACGCTGGTGAAGGCGAAGCCGTGGTGGAAGAGCCGACACTGGACATCGAAAAGGTCAACGAACAATCCTTGCGCCTGATCCGCCTGGCCCTGCTCGGCGGGTTTATTGCGGCCCTGTACTGGGTATGGTCGGACCTGATCTCGGTATTTTCCTACCTGGATAACGTCACGCTGTACGAATACACCAGCGGCACGGGTGCGAATATCAGCATGGTGCCCATCAGCATCGGCGACCTGCTCGGCGCATCGATCATCATCGGCATCACCTTCGCCCTGGCGCGCAACCTGCCCGGCCTGCTGGAAGTCCTGGTGCTGTCCAAGCTGGACCTGGCCCAGGGCAGCGCCTACGCCACCACCACCTTGCTGTCCTATATCATCGCCGGCGTAGGGTTCGTCACCACGCTGTCCACCCTGGGCGTGAGCTGGGACAAGCTGCAATGGCTGGTCGCGGCGCTGTCGGTGGGCCTGGGCTTCGGCATGCAGGAGATCTTTGCCAACTTCATCTCCGGCATCATGATCCTGTTCGAGCGCCCGGTGCGTATCGGCGACACCATCACCATCGGCAACCTGTCCGGCACGGTGAGCAAGATCCGCATTCGCGCCACCACCATCACCGACTTTGACAACAAAGACATCATCGTCCCGAACAAGACCTTCATCACCGGACAGCTGATCAACTGGTCGCTGACCGACACCATCACTCGCGTCACCCTGAAGCTGGGCGTGGACTACGGCTCCGACCTGGACCTGGTGAAGGAATTGTTACTGAAGGCTGCGCGGGAAAACCCACGGGTACTGAAAGAACCGGAACCTCATGTGTACTTCCTCAACTTCGGTGAAAGCACCCTGGACCACGAACTGCGCATGCATGTGCGCGACCTGGGCGACCGCAACCCGGTGCTGGACGAGGTCAACCGTTTTATCAACCGTGAGTTCAAGAAGCAGCACATCAACATCTCGTTCAGGCAGATGGAGATCTACCTGAAAAACCTCCACGGCCAGGAATACAAATTGGTGCCGGCCGAGGATGAGCGCAAGACCATCGTCGCGCCCGAGCAGGATGCCCCCGAGCCGCCCGCCGGAAAGGTCGAGGATGCGCCTGAACCACCGCCGAGCAAACTCGACTAACGAACTGAGCCCCAGCCAAATGCTGGGGCATCCTGCTGGAGATGCCCGGTGAAAGCCCTCGACGAACTGACCTTCGACAACCGCTTCGCACGCCTGGGCGATGCGTTCTCAACCCACGTGCTGCCCGAGCCCCTCGACGAGCCGCGTCTGGTGGTGGCGAGCGCCGCCGCCATGGCCCTGCTCGACCTCGACCCGGCCATAGCCGAAACACCCGTGTTTGCCGAACTGTTCGGCGGCCATAAGCTGTGGGCCGAAGCCGAACCGCGGGCGATGGTCTATTCCGGGCACCAGTTCGGCGGCTACACCCCACAACTGGGCGATGGCCGTGGGTTGTTGCTGGGCGAGGTGTATAACCAGGCCGGCGAGCATTGGGACCTGCACCTCAAGGGCGCCGGCATGACGCCCTACTCACGCATGGGCGACGGGCGCGCGGTATTGCGCTCCTCGATCCGTGAATTCCTCGCCTCCGAAGCCCTCCATGCACTGGGCATCCCCACCAGCCGCGCCTTGTGCGTGATCGGCTCCAGCACGCCGGTGTGGCGTGAGAAGCAGGAGCGCGGGGCCATGGTGTTACGCCTGGCGCCCAGCCATATCCGCTTCGGGCATTTCGAATACTTCTACTACACCCAAAAGTCCGAGCAGTTGGCCGAACTGGCCGAACACGTATTGAACCTGCATTACCCCGCGTGCCGCGAACAGCCTGAGCCGTATCTCGCGATGTTCCGCGAAATCGTCGAGCGCAACGCCGAGATGATCGCCAAATGGCAGGCGTATGGTTTCTGCCACGGCGTGATGAACACCGACAACATGTCGATCCTGGGCATCACGTTCGACTTCGGGCCGTTTGCGTTCCTTGACGACTTTGATGCGCACTTCATCTGCAACCATTCCGATCACGAAGGGCGTTACTCCTTCAGCAATCAGGTACCGATCGGGCAGTGGAACCTCAGCGCGCTGGCCCAGGCGCTCACACCGTTTATCAGCGTTGACGCACTCAAGGAAGCGCTCGGCCTGTACCTGCCGCTGTACCAGGCGCACTACCTGGACCTGATGCGCCGTCGATTGGGCCTGACCACCGCCGAAGAGGATGATCAGAAGCTGGTGGAGCACTTACTCAAACTGATGCAGAACAGCGGCGTGGATTACACGCTGTTCTTCCGGCGCCTGGGCGATGAATCGGCGGCGCTGGCCGTGGCGCGTTTGCGCGACGACTTTGTCGACCTCGCCGGTTTCGATGCCTGGGCCGAACTGTACAAGGCCCGTGTTGCAAGGGACGGGAACGACAACGAGGCGCAGCGCCGTGAGCGGATGCATGCCGTGAACCCGCTGTACCTCCTGCGCAACTACCTCGCCCAAAACGCCATCGCCGCCGCCGAGTCTGGCGACTACAGCGAAGTGCGGCGATTGCATGAAGTGCTGACCAGGCCGTTCGAGGAGCAAGCGGGGATGGAGCAGTACGCACAGCGCCCGCCGGATTGGGGCAAGCATCTGGAGATCAGTTGTTCGTCTTGACCGCTTAGATAAAGGTCTCCACAGACACCCCGAAACGCTCGGCCAGCCAACGAATCTGACGCACGTTGAGCTGGCGCTTTCCGCTCAATATTTCAGAGACGACTGATTGTGCCCCAACCCCCGGAAGGTCGCTCTGGGTGAGATTGTGCTCGCGCATCATGTAGCGCAGCACATCGACCCCGCTGGCGACGGGCATTGGGCGGTGTTCACGGTCATAAGCTTCGATCCAGTCACTGAGAATGTCGACCAGGCTCATCAGCGGGCTGTCCTCGTCTTCACCCACCAGGCTCAACAACTCATCCAGACCGCATACCAGTGCGTCGTAGTCTGCCTCGTTTTCCGGCTTGCGCAGCACAGGAGAAACGAATTGCCAGTGTTCTGCCGCTACTTGCATAAGCGCGCTCATCTGTTTTTTTCCTTCCATTTGTCCTTCTCATAGTCGCGGTGGTCCAGCAGGTGCTTGATGTAAACGCGCTGCATTCGATACTGCACCGACGCAATCAACCTCAGCTTGTTACCGCCAATATCAAACACATGAAATTTACCTACCTTGTCCGTGGCGGGAAACATGGTTTTCATTGCGGCGAAGTCTTTGGGGGCGTTGCGCTTGATCACGCGATACCACTGATCCAGAGCCGTTGCCGAGCGCGGCCATGTTTCCTTTGCTTCCCAGATCCTCTTTTCACTGATGACTCGCATGCAACGTCCTTATCGCATCTTGCTATGGAGGTTAAACCTGATTTCCGACTATCGCAATTTGCTATAGCCGTAAACAGACCAATGGTGCACAACAGCAAGCCTAGACAGACGACTCATTCGGCGCGGGAGAAACTGTGAGCGAATGAGTCTCTGCACCCAGCCTTGATAAATCTCAGCCCCGGCACCAGATACAACCTATTGGCCAGTCCCCAGGAGCCTCCGATGTCTGAACCTCTCGTAATCCCCTGCCCTCATTGCAACGGTCTCAACCGCATCCCCGGCGCACGCCTGGGTGATGCGCCCAAATGCGGGCGTTGCAAGCAGCCAGTGCTGTTGAACAAGCCGTTTGAATTGAAACAAGGCGACTATGCCAGCCAGATCAAGGGCGACCTGCCGTTGCTGGTGGATGTGTGGGCCGACTGGTGCGGGCCGTGCAAGTCGTTTGCGCCGGTATTCGAGCAGGCCGCCGGGCAGCTTGAAGGCAAATGCCGGTTGGCCAAGCTGGACAGCGAGGCTAACCAGCAGCTGTCGGCGCAGTTGGGGATTCGCTCGATTCCGAGTTTGATTCTGTTCAAGAATGGCCGGGAAGTGGCGCGCCAGAGTGGGGCCTTTCCGTTGCCGCAGTTGATGAGTTGGTTGCGTAGTCAGGGGGTGTAACCCGATCAGGAAAGCACCACAGGACAGTGTGGGAGGGGGCTTGCCCCCGATAGCAGTGGGTCAGTTGCCAAGTGCATGACTGACACACCGCCATCGGGGGCAAGCCCCCTCCCACATTTTGTCCGCGTTTCAGCCTTGGGGCAGCGGGGCTTGGCGGTCCATCATCTGGCTGACCAGCATGACGCCTAGCTCGCTCAGTTGATGGATAGCCAGAGCCACATCGCGGTGTTCACCGGTAAGGTCGTTGGATAGATTGAGCAATAAGGTGCGGACCGAAGAGAAGGTTTCGTAGCTGTTGATGACCAGCGCTTCGGTGGGGAGGTTGGGTGTAACGGTGAATAAATTCATATTTCGTTCTCTGCCAGGGCCATCGCCTGCTTGCTACTAAACAAGGGGCGGCAGCTGTACGCAGGTTAGTAGACCGGTAGAACGAAAGCAAAACCCGGCGCACCCGAAGGTGCCCTGCGCACAGCTACCATCGACAGGCAAAAAAGCCATGCTTTTGGAACGGTGCACATGCTTTCGTCTGAGCGGGCTACTAAACCCGATCACTGAACATTCAGCGACCGGCAAACCTTAGAGACGCCCATCCAGACGCACAAGCCGGCGGATTCTGGCGTAGCTGTAGGCAAGGTTACAAGGCCAATCCCCTGCTGCCAGACGCTTCCTACAGACCCTGTGGGAAAAATCCAAATCCCTCTGCCGGAACGCTAGCCAAATGTGGGAGGGGGCTTGCCCCCGATAGCGGTGGGTCAGCTACAAATAAGCTGGCTGACATACCGCCATCGGGGGCAAGCCCCCTCCCACATTGAAACTGTGTACCGCTTGAGGTCAGGCATTTTCCAGCAGGTTATGCAGTTCCACAAACTGCTGGGTCAGCTTGTGCCGTGGGTCCAGATGAATCAGCGGCTTGTTCTCCTGATGCGACTCACGCATGCGCACGGAACTGGCCAGGTACACCGGCAGCACCGGCAGCCCTTCGGCAATCATTTCATCGAGTATCTGCTGCGGCAGGCTCGCCCGGGCCTGGAACTGATTGACCACGATGCCTTCGACTTCCAGGCCTTCGTTATGGTCCTCCTTCAATTCTTCGATTTCAGCCAACAGGCCATACAGGGCCTGGCGCGAGAAGCTATCGCAATCGAACGGAATCAGCACGCGATCAGCGGCTATCAGCGCCGAAACCGCATAGAAATTTAACGCCGGCGGAGTGTCCAGGTAGATACGGTCGTAATCCTCGCTCAACTCATCCAGCAGCTTTCGCAGCTTGTTGATCTTGTGCTTGGCCTCGAGCTTGGGTTGCAGGTCCGCCAGTTCCGGCGTGGCGGTGATGACATGCAGGTTGTCGAAGGGCGTCTCGTAGATATCCACCTTGTTCTTCTTGGAAAACGGCCCGGAAGACAGGGTCTGCTTGAAAAAGTCGGCGATCCCCATGGGAATGTCGTCACCGGTCAGCCCGGTGAGGTACTGGGTGGAGTTGCCCTGTGCATCGAGGTCCACCAACAGGGTTCGATAACCTTCGCTGGCGCTGACCGCCGCCAGGTTGCAGGCGATGCTGGACTTGCCCACGCCGCCTTTCTGATTGAACACCACGCGCCGCATGGAAAAGCCTCCGTGTCTCAATGAATAACCCGAGTGTAGAGCGCAAAAGCGCCGGTTAGCTACCTCGTTCATCCCTGCGCTGTGCCTGGCTCACAAATGAATGGGAGCGCTCTCACAATCCGGTTCGACCCTCTGTGGCACACAGCGGGTAAATTTCAACGACTTATTTGTAATCAATAGCGAACAAATTTTAACCAATATTTGCTAGAACCCCACGGCACCGGGATAATGCGCGCCATTCGGCCATTGCCCTCTGTCCCGGAATCCGGGGCCATTGGCCGCACATGGAAGCCCGCAGGGGCGGGATAACTTCTCAGTGATCAACTTCAACATCGCCCAATGGCGCGCCTGGGCCCCAAGCCTTGAGAGTGCGGACGACTGGCACGCCTGGTGCCGGAACCCGGTGTTGCTGCCTGTCAGCGACGCGTCCCCCGATGTGTCATTTTTGCCAGCCATGCAGCGCCGGCGCCTGAGCCGCCTGGCACGCATGGCGTTCAGCGTCGGCTGGCCGCTGGCCGAAGGCCTTGAAGACCTGCCGCTGGTGTTCATTTCCCGCCACGGCGAAACCCCGCGCACCCTCGACATTCTCACCGATCTGGCCAATGAGCAGCCGCTGTCGCCCACCCAGTTCAGCCTGTCGGTGCATAACGCAGTGATTGGCCTGTGGTCGATCCTGCGCAATGAAACCAGCGAGATGACCGCCCTCGCCGCCGCCGGTGATGGCCTCGAACACGGCCTGCTCGAAGCCGCCGCGTTGCTCAACGAAGGCGCCCCGGCCGTATTGCTGGTGATTACCGAAGAACAACCGCCCGATGCGTATGCCAGCTGGATCACCGACGTGCCCTTCCCCTATGCCCTGGGCCTGTTGCTGACGCCGGGCGACGAGTGGCAACTGGAACTAAACAGCAGCGCTGTCCAACTCACTCAAACCCAGTGGCCCCACGCCCTGAACCTGCTGCGCACCCTGCTGACCGAACAGGGCGCCTGCCAACATGCCTGGAAGAACCGAGTATGGAACTGGCGACGCAAGTCCTGAACGACAAACCACGGCAGGCCTATTACTGGCGCCTGTTCGCCACGGCCGCCAGCTTCTTTGTGTTCGGCATCGGCGGGCTGTGCCTGCGCTTGCTGGTGTTCCCGCTGCTCAGTTGCCTGCCGGGCGACGCCAGGCAGCATCAACGACGCGCGCGCCACACCATCAGTTGCCTGTTCTGGTTCTTCATTCGCCTGATGAAAGGTTTGGGCATCCTCACCTACAGCGTCGAGGGCGCGGAAAAACTCGGTCGCCCGGGCCAGATGATCGTCGCCAACCACCCGTCGCTGATCGATGTCGTGTTCCTGATCGGCCTGATGCGCCAGACCAATTGCGTGGTCAAGCAGAGCCTGTTCCAGAACCCGTTCACCCGCGGTCCGGTGCGCGACGCCGGTTACATCAGCAACGATGGCAGCGCCGACATGCTCGATGCCGCCGCCGATGCTCTGCGCGCGGGGCAGACCCTGATTATCTTTCCCGAAGGCACCCGCACCACGCCAGGCAGCGCACCGGCCTTTCATCGCGGCGGCGCGGCCATTGCGCTGCGCGGTGCGACCCTCATTACCCCGGTGGTGATCAAGGTCAGCCCCACCACTTTGACCAAGGCCGAGCCCTGGTATCGCATTCCCAAATGCCGATTCCACTTCAGTTTGCGCGTGGGGGCCGATATAGAACCACACGCGTTTGCCGCACTGGGCCCCGCGCCCCAGGCGTCACGCAAGCTCAACGATTACCTGCATCACTATTTCATTAAGGAGCTCGCCGAAGATGAGCGACCAACACCGCCTTGAGCACGATATAAAGCTGCTGATCATCGAGGCTTTGGGCCTGGAAGACATAAGCGTCGACGACATCGGCAGCGACCTGACCCTGTTCGGCGAAGGCCTGGGCCTGGACTCGGTCGACGCCCTCGAACTGGGTCTGGCCATCCAGAAAACGTACGGCATCAAGATCGACGCCGACGCCAAGGACACGCGCAATCATTTCACCAACGTGGCCAGCCTTGCGGCATTCGTCACGGCCAGACAGGCAGCTTGAGACCGGACCATGCAAACTCGTGACGATATTTTCAACACCCTGCGCGACGCCCTGGTGGAACTGTTTGAACTGGAACCCGAGCGCGTCACCCTGGACGCCAACCTGTACCAGGACCTGGAAATCGACAGCATCGACGCCGTGGACCTGATCGACCACATCAAGCGCCAGACCGGCAAGAAGATCGCCGCCGAGGAATTCAAGGCGGTGCGTACCGTCAATGACGTGGTTGAGGCGGTGTACCGTCTGGTCCAGCCCGCCGCATGAGCCGGCTGATCGGCCTTGGCCTGTTGCTGGCGGGGCTGCTGTACCCCTTTGCGGTGTATTACGGCACCGAGCATTTTGCGCCCTGGCAATTCGGCCTGCTGCTGGGCAGCCTGTGGCTGCTGCGCGCGTTCACCGCCGCACGACGCCCCGGCAGTCGCTGGATGGCGCTGGTGGTGATTGTGTTTTGCCTGGCGCTGGCCTGGTTCGATAACCCGCAGTGGCTGCGCTGGTACCCCAGCCTGGTCAGCGGGTTCATGCTGGCACTGTTCGGCCTGAGCCTGAAATACGGACCGCCAATGGTCGAGCGCCTGGCGCGTATGACTGAGCCGGACCTGCCCTCGAACGCGGTACTGTATACGCGCCAGGTCACCGTGGTGTGGAGTGTGTTTTTTCTGTGTAATGGCTTGCTCGCCGCCGCGCTCACCTTATGGGCACCGCTGAGCTGGTGGACGTTGTACAACGGCTTGATCGCCTATGGGCTGATGGGGCTGTTGTTTGCCGTGGAATGGCTGGTACGACAAAGGGTTCGAGGCCGCGTATGAAAGGTTTGAAACTTGAGCATCTGCTGCTCGAGCCGCAGGAACAGCGCCGGGTCACCACTGAGCCGGCGCTCAATCATGCGCAACTGATGGAGCTGGCCCTGCGCCTGGCGGCCGGCCTGCAAGCGCGCGGCATCCAGCGCCTGGCGGTGCACCTGGAAGACGCCGGCGTGCTGGCGATTGCCCTGCTTGGTGCCTGGCGTGCCGGGGTCAGCGTGCTGCTCCCCGCCGACCTGCAGCCGCAGACCCGTCAGCGCTGGGACGCCGTCGTCGATGCCTGGCTGACGCAAACTGCGGACCTGGAAGCGCTGTACCAGGCACCACTGAGCCCGGCCGCCCTCGACCTCGATAGCTGCCAACTGAGCCTGTGCACCTCCGGCTCCAGCGGTGAACCCAAGCGTATCGACAAGTCCCTGCGCCAGCTGGCCAATGAGGTCCAGGCGCTGGAGGCATTGTGGGGCGCGGATCTGAACGATGCCTGCATCATCGGCAGTGTCGCCACCCAACATATCTACGGGTTGCTGTTCCGCGTACTGTGGCCGCTGTGCGCCGGTCGCACTTTCTTGCGCAGGCAACTGGCATTCCCCGAGGACATGCAGCGCGCCAGCCGCGAACACGCGCAATTCGCCTGGGTCGCCAGCCCGGCGCTGCTCAAGCGCATGGGCGATAACCTCGACTGGCCGGCGCTGAGCCAGGTCTCACGGGTATTTTCCTCAGGGGGAGCCTTGCCCGTCGAAGCCGCCGGCAGCCTCTATGACCGCTTGCACCAATGGCCGACGGAAATCCTCGGCAGCTCGGAAACCGGCGGCATCGCCTGGCGCCAGGGCGCACAACCCTGGCAGCCGTTTGCCGACGTGCACCTGAGCCAGGATGCCGACGGTGCCCTGCGCATTGCCTCGCCCTACCTGCCCGCCGGGCATATCGAACAGACCGCCGACGCCGCACGCATCCATGCCGATGGCCGTTTTGAGTTGCTGGGCCGCCTGGACCGTATCGTCAAGCTGGAAGAAAAACGCATCGCCTTGCCGATGCTCGAACAAGCGTTGATGACCCATCCGTGGGTCGCTGAAACCCGCCTGGGTGTGGTGCAGGAAAACCGCGCGTCACTCGGTGCCCTGGTGGTGCTGAGCGCCGAGGGCCTGCAGGCTCTGCGCAACCAGGGCCGGCGCACGCTGACCCAAGCCCTGCGCCAGCACCTGAGCCAGCATTGCGAAGCCCTGGCCCTGCCCCGCCGCTGGCGTTTGCTGCGTCAACTGCCGCTCAACAGCCAGGGCAAGCTGCCCCAGGCCGATATCGAGGCCCTGTTGCTGGCGCCCCGCCCCAAGTCGCCGGACGTGCTGGAACAGGTCGAAACCGATGGCGAATGGACCTTGCAGCTCAGCGTCCCGCCGGACCTGGCCTATTTCAGCGGGCACTTCCCGGTCACACCGGTATTGCCCGGCGTGGTGCAAGTGGAATGGGCCTTCAACTTCGGCCAGCGACTGCTCGACTTGCCGAGTACCTTTGCCGGTATGGAAGTGCTCAAGTTCCAGCAACTGGTGCGCCCCGGCGATCACATTCAACTGCACCTGCGCTTTGACCGGGAGCGCGGCAAGTTGTACTTCGCTTATCGCAATGGGGATGCGGCCTGCTCAAGCGGCCGGATAGTCCTGGAGGCGGCGCATGCATAAACCCTGCGCCCTGATTCCGGTCTACAACCACGAAGCCGCCGTGCCCGCCGTGGTGCGCAGTCTGCTGGACAGTGGCCTGCCCTGCCTGTTGGTGGACGACGGCAGCAGCCTGGCCTGCGCGGCGGTATTGGCGCAACTGGCCACCCTGGATAACGTCACCCTGCTGACGCTGCCCCGCAACCAGGGCAAGGGCGCGGCCGTCATGGCGGGCTTTCGCGAAGCCGCACGCCTGGGCTACAGCCACGCCCTGCAAGTGGACGCCGACGGCCAGCATGACCTGCGCGAAGTCGAGACCTTTATCGACACGTCCCGCAGGCACCCCGACGCGGTCATCTGCGGCTATCCCGAATACGACGAAAGCGTGCCCAAGGGCCGCCTCTACGCACGCTACCTGACCCACGTGTGGGTATGGATCAATACCCTGTCGCTGCAGATCCGCGACTCGATGTGCGGCTTTCGCGTGTACCCGCTGGCCCCCACCCTGGCGCTGATGAACTCGGCCTACATCGGCACGCGCATGGATTTCGACTCGGACATCCTCGTGCGCCTGGCCTGGCGCAACCAGCCGATGCGCTGGCTGCCGACCCAGGTGCATTACCCCGCCGACGGCCTGTCGCACTTTCGCCTGTTGCGCGACAACGTGCGCATCAGCGCCATGCATACGCGGCTGTTCTTTGGCATGCTGGTGCGCGCGCCCGCCATCCTGTGGCGCCGGTGGCAGGCATGAGCGACCGCAGCAAACACTGGGCCGACCGCGAGGAACGCGGCAGCTTCTGGCTGATGAAACTCACGGCGTTCGCGGCAAAAGTCCTAGGCCGGCGCCTGTTAAGCCCGCTGCTCTACAGCATCGTGTTTTACTTCTTCGTGTTCGGCCGCACTGCGCGCCGGAGCGCCTGGCAATACCAGCAACGCCTGGCGCAGTGGAGCGGACGTGACGAGCTGCTGCCGACCCACGCCAAGGTGTTCGGCCAGTTCATGGCCTTCGCTGACTCCCTGCTCGACAAGCTCGACGTGTGGAACGGCAAGCTGCGCCTGGAGCAGATCGACATCAACGACCCCGCGCAATTGCGCGGCCAGTTGCGTGGCGAGCGCGGGCAGATGCTGGTGGGCGCGCACCTGGGCAACCTGGAAGTGTGTCGCGCGTTGGCGGAGATCGGCGAACAGGTCACCATGAACGTGCTGGTGCACACCAAGCATGCCGAGCGTTTCAATCGCTTGCTGGGCGAAGCCGGCGCGACCCATTTGCGCCTGATCCAGGTCAGCGAACTGGACCCGGCCACCATGCTGCTGCTCAGCCAGCGCCTGGACGACGGCGAATGGCTGGCGATTGCCGGCGACCGCATTCCGCTGCACGGCGGGCGCACAGTGCGCGTGGATTTCCTCGGGCATCAGGCCGCGTTCCCCCAGGGCCCGTGGCTGCTGGCCGGCCTGCTCAAATGCCCGGTCAACCTGCTGATGTGCCTCAAGCACCAGGGCCGCTATCGCCTGACCATCGAGCCCTTCGCGCCGTTGGTCGAATGGAAGCGCAGCACCCGCGAGCAGGTCATCGCCCTGTGGGCCGCCCGCTACGCCGCCCGCCTGGGCCAGTTCTGCCTGCAAGCGCCGCAACAATGGTTCAACTTTTACCCTTTCTGGAAGACCGATGACCACGTCTCTTGAGCCGATCACCTTTGGCGAACGCCCCCTGCGCATCGAAGACGTCCTGGCCCTGGCCAATCGTCAGGCGCCCACTCGCTTGCAGGACGATGCCGCGTATCGCCGGCGCATCGCCAAGGGCGCGCAGTTTCTTGACTCGCTGCTGGACAAGGAAGGCGTGATCTACGGCGTGACCACCGGTTACGGCGACTCCTGCGTGGTGGCGGTGCCGCTCGAACACGTCGAGGCGTTGCCGCGTCATCTGTACACCTTCCATGGTTGCGGCCTGGGCAAGTTGCTCGACGCCCAAGCCACCCGCGCCGTGCTGGCGGCGCGCTTGCAGTCGCTGTGCCATGGCGTGTCCGGGGTGCGCGTGGAACTGCTGGAGCGCCTGCACGAATTCCTCGAACAGGATGTGCTGCCGCTGATCCCGGAAGAAGGCTCGGTGGGCGCCAGCGGCGACCTGACGCCGCTGTCGTATGTGGCGGCAACCTTGTCCGGCGAACGAGAAGTGCTGTTCCGTGGCGAACGCCGCCAGGCCGCCGACGTGCACCGCGAACTGGGCTGGGAACCGCTGGTGCTGCGCCCCAAGGAAGCCCTGGCATTGATGAACGGCACGGCGGTAATGACCGGCATTGCCTGCCTGGCCTTCGCCCGCGCCGACTACCTGCTGCAACTGGCCACGCGTATCACCGCGCTGAATGTGGTGGCGTTGCAAGGCAACCCTGAACACTTCGACGAACGCCTGTTCGCCGCCAAGCCCCATCCCGGGCAGATGCAAGTCGCCGCCTGGCTGCGCCAGGACCTGGCCATCGACGCACCGACGGCCCCGCTGCACCGCCTGCAGGATCGCTATTCGCTGCGTTGCGCGCCCCACGTGCTCGGCGTGCTGGCCGACAGCCTGAACTGGCTGCGCGCGTTTATCGAAATCGAACTGAACAGCGCCAACGACAACCCGATCATCGACGCCGAGGAAGAGCGCGTGCTGCACGGCGGGCACTTCTACGGCGGGCACATTGCCTTTGCCATGGACAGCCTCAAGACCCTGGTGGCCAACGTCGCCGACCTGCTCGACCGCCAGCTGGCGCTGCTGGTGGACGTGCGTTACAACCACGGCCTGCCGAGCAACCTGTCGGGGGCCCCCGCCGACCGCGCAATGATCAACCATGGCTTCAAGGCCGTGCAGATCGGCACCAGCGCCTGGACCGCCGAAGCGCTGAAAAACACCATGCCGGCCAGCGTGTTCTCGCGCTCGACCGAGTGCCATAACCAGGACAAGGTCAGCATGGGCACCATCGCCGCCCGCGATGCGATCCGCGTGCTCGAGCTGACCGAACAGGTCGCCGCCGCCACCCTGCTCGCCGCCAACCAGGGCGTGTGGCTGCGTGCCCAGGCTGACGATGCACGCCCGTTGCCACCGACACTGGCAGCGATGCACGAAGAACTGGCCCGGGACTTCCCGCCGGTCATCGAAGACCGCGCCCTGGAAGGCGAACTGCGCCTGTGCCTGCAACGCATCGCCGAGCAACACTGGAGGCTGCATGCGTAACCCCGGCGTGTTGCACAGCGACACTCACATCCTCGTGCCGTTTTTCGACATCGACACCATGCACGTGGTATGGCACGGGCATTACGTGAAGTACCTGGAAGTGGCGCGCTGCGCGCTGCTGGACAAGATCGGCCATAACTACACCGCGATGCTCGACGCCGGCTACGCCTGGCCGGTGATCGACATGCAGCTGCGCTATGTGCGCGGCGCCACCTTCGGCCAAACCCTCAACGTGCGCGCCAGCCTGGTGGAGTGGGAGAACCGTTTGAAGATCAACTACCTGATTACCGATCTGGCCAGCGGCGAACGCTTGACCCGCGCCAGCACCGTGCAAGTGGCAGTGGAAATCGCCAGTCGCGAAATGCAGCTGGCCTCCCCGACAATATTCACCAACGCCGTCGAAAGGGCCCTGAAATGAGATCCCCTGTGGGAGGGGGCTTGCCCCCGATGGACGTCAACGATAACGCGGGTCGCCTGACACTGCGCTGTGCCCTCAGGTTTTTCGCGAGCAAGCTCGCGCCTACAGTGGCCGCCGCATTGCTGAGCTTCAACGCCCACGCTTTCGACCTGCAACAGCTCAGCGATCAACTGGCCAAACCCAGCGTGATCCACGGCAACTTCACCCAGGAAAAACACCTGCGCGCCCTGCCCCAGCCGCTGGTCAGCCAAGGCACCTTCGTGCTCGCCAAGGACCACGGCCTGTTGTGGCTGCTCAAAACCCCGCTGCAGCAGGATTACCGCATCAGCGCCCAGGGCATCGCCCGCCGCGACGCCAATGGCTGGCACCTGCTGCCGAACAAGAGCGCCGGCGCCGAGCAGAACCGTCTGTTCCTTGCCGTGCTTCAGGGCGACAGCAGCGGCTTGCAACGTGACTTCGATCTGCAACTGCAAGGCCAGGCCCAGCAGTGGAAGCTCACCCTGATCCCGCGCTCACTGCTGCTCAAGCAAGTATTCACCCAAATCAATATCGACGGCGGCGCGCTAGTGAAGACCATCGAGCTGCTGGAAACCCAGGGCGACAGCACCGTCCTGCGCATGCAGGACAGCAGCGCGGACCAACCGTTGAGCGATGCGGAGCAACACGACTTTGCCCAGTGAGCGCCTGCTGCCGCGCCTGTTCCTGATCCTGCTGGTGGCCGTGCTGGCACTGGCCGGCTGGCAGTGGCGCCAGGGTGCGCCGCTGTCGGCCAATCTGATGGAGCTGGTGCCCGGCAGCACGCCGGACGCCCTGGAGCTGCAAGCCGAGCAGCGCATGCAGGAACCGCTGAACCGCGAGATGCTGGTACTGGTGGGGCACGCCGACCGCCAGCTGGCACTGACCGTGGCGCAGCAACTGGCCGAGCGCTGGCAGGCCAGCGGTCTGTTTGAAAAGGTGCAATGGAATCTGCAGGCCGACTTGCCGGCGCTGCGCGAACAACTGCTGCGCGGCCGGCTGGCGATGCTGTCGGCCAAGGACCGCGAGCAACTGATCGAACAGCCTGACGCCTTCATCCAGCAGCGGGTGCAGTCGCTGTTCGACCCCTTCACCGGCTTCAGCCTGGTGCCGAGCCAGGACGACTGGCTGGGCCTGACCGGGCGCATCCAGAACAGCCAGCCGCAGCACGGCGCGGTACAGCTGGATATCGGCAGCGGCGCGTTGATCGCCGATGCCGACGGCAAAAGCTGGGTGCTCCTGCGGGCGCGCACCACCGGCAATGCATTCGATATGAAACTGCCGCTGCAAGTGGCGGATCTGCTCCAGGCCAGCCGCGCCCAGGCCGGCGAGCAAGGCGTGCAGCTGCTCGCCGCCAGCGGCTTGCTCTATGCGGCCAACGGGCAGCAGCAAGCCACGCGGGAGATCACCTGGGTCGGCGGCGGCGCAACCCTGGGCATCCTGCTGTTGCTGTTGCTGGCGTTCCGGCGCTGGCGGGTGCTGCTGGCGTTCGTGCCGGTGGTGGTCGGCATGCTGTTTGGCGCAGTGGCCTGTGTGGCGCTGTTCGGCCATATGCATGTGATGACCCTGGTGCTGGGCTCGAGCCTGATCGGTGTAGCGGTGGATTACCCGCTGCACTACCTGTCCAAAAGCTGGAGCCTGCAGCCATGGCGCAGTTGGCCGGCATTGCGCCTGACCCTGCCGGGACTGAGCCTGAGCCTGGCCACCAGTTGCATCGGCTACCTGGCCCTGGCCTGGACGCCGTTCCCGGCGCTGACGCAAATCGCGGTGTTCTCGGCGGCCGGTCTGGTCGGCGCGTATCTGTGCGCCGTGTGCCTGCTGCCTGCGCTGCTCAGCGGTGTCGAACTGCGCCCGGCGCAATGGCCGCTGCGTATTGCCGAACGCTTGTGGCAGTGGCGCGCGGCATTGATCAAGCGCGTGCCCGGCGCGGTGTTGCTGGTGTGGGTGCTGTTGTTCTGCACAGGTGGCCTGTGGCAATTGAACAGTAAAAACGATATCCGCCAGTGGATCGGCGCGCCGCCGCAATTGCTCCAGGAAGCCCAGGCGGTGGCGCGCATTACCGGGTTCCAGCCCACCAGTCAGTTCTTCCTGGTGCGCGCCGACAGTCAGCAGCAGTTGCTGGAGCGCCAGGCCGCGCTGGGCCAGCGCCTGGATCAACTGGTGAACATGGACAAGCTGCAGGGTTACCTGGCGCTTAATCAACTGGTCAACCTGCCCGCCGAGCAGCAGCAACTGCGCGATGCGCTCAATAAGCTTGCGCAGCATTGGCAACCGTTGCTGGACCTCGGCGTTCCCACCGACGCGCTGCAAGCCGAAGTCGCGCAGTTGCAGGCGCTGCCCACCGAAGACATCGACGCCGCGCTCAAGGGTCCCCTGGCCGAGCCCTGGCGCACGCTGTGGCTCGGCCCGGTAGACGGCGGCGTGGCGGCGATGGTCAGTCTGCAGGGCCTGAACAACCCGGCGTTGCTGCGAGTGCAGGCGGTGGATTTGCCCGGCGTTCAGCTGGTGGATCGCCTGGGTGATTTGAACCGCGTGTTTGCCGACACTCAAATCAGCGCGGCCGAATTGAAATTGCTGTCCTGTGGGCTGATCGTGCTGCTGTTGATGCTGCCCTTCGGCATCACCGGCGCCTTGCGCGTCGTCGCGCTGCCGTTGCTGGCGGCGCTGTGCAGCCTGGCCAGCCTCGGTTGGCTGGGCCAGCCGCTGACCCTGTTCAGCCTGTTCGGCCTGCTGCTGGTCACGGCCATCAGCGTCGACTATGCGATCCTGATGCGCGAGCAGATCGGCGGGGCCGCCGTCAGCCTGCTGGGAACCTTGCTGGCCGCGCTGACCACGTGGTTATCGTTCGGCCTGCTGGCGGTCTCCAGTACCCCGGCGGTGAGCAATTTCGGCCTGTCGGTCAGCCTCGGCCTGGCCTTCAGCTTTATGCTGGCGCCCTGGGCCGGGCAACAGAAACACGCCTTATGAATGTGAATATCGCCAAAGTGGCAAGGAGCCTTCGTGCCCACAGTTGAAATGGAACGTCGCCAGGTGGTGGTGATCGGTGCCGGGCCATCCGGGGCCATCGCGGCCGCGCTGCTCAAGCGCAAAGGGCATGACGTATTGATTATCGAGCGCCAGTATTTTCCGCGCTTCTCGATTGGCGAAAGCCTGCTGTCGCACTGCATCGACTTTATCGAAGAAGCCGGCATGCTCGACGCCGTGCAGGCTGCCGGCTTT
The DNA here is from genome assembly GCF_001439815.1 of Pseudomonas orientalis. GTDB lineage: Bacteria > Pseudomonadota > Gammaproteobacteria > Pseudomonadales > Pseudomonadaceae > Aquipseudomonas > Aquipseudomonas orientalis. Next base: position 229,705 of record NZ_JYLM01000006.1, read on the forward strand.
CAACTGAAGACCGGCGCCGCGTTCGCCTGGGGCGAGCGCTACAGTGCGTTCGATTTCGGTGACACCTTCAGCGACGGCAAACCGACCACCTTCCAGGTGCAGCGTGCCGAGTTCGACAAGCTGCTGGCTGATCAGGCGGCATTGCAGGGTGTGGAAATCCGCTACGGCGAAAGCATCGTCGGCGTGGACTTTTCCGGCGAGAATCGCTACCTGCACGTACGCCGCGAGAATGGCAGCGAGTATCACCTCAAGAGCGCATTCGTGCTCGATGCCAGTGGCTACGGCCGCGTGCTGCCGCGCCTGCTGGACCTCGACGCGCCGTCAGGTTTCCCGCTGCGCCAGGCCGTGTTCACCCACGTGGAAGACCGCATCGAACACCCAGGCTTCGACCGCACCAAGATTCTGGTCACCACCCATCCCGAGAAGCGCGATATCTGGTTCTGGACCATCCCGTTCAGCAATGGCCGCTGCTCGGTCGGCGTGGTTGCGGCCAAGGAACATTTCGACGGCCGTGACCACGATCTGGATGCCTGCCTGCGCAGCTTTATCGAGCAAACCCCAAGCCTGTCCGGCGTACTGCAGAACGCCGTGTGGGACACCCCGGCGCGCAGCATCGGCGGCTATTCGGCCAACGTCAAAACCCTGCATGGCCCGGGCTTTGCGCTGCTGGGCAACGCGGCGGAATTTCTCGATCCGGTGTTCTCCTCCGGCGTCACCATCGCCATGCGCTCGGCAAGCATGGCCGCCGGCGTGCTGCACCGCCAACTGCAAGGCGAAGCGGTGGACTGGCAAACCGAGTTTGCCGAACCCTTGAAGCGCGGCGTCGACACCTTCCGCTGCTACGTCGAGGGCTGGTACGCCGGCACGTTCCAGGATGTGATTTTCCATGCCGGCAGTTCGCCGCAGATTCGTCGCATGATCAGTTCGATCCTCGCCGGCTACGCCTGGGATGAACGCAACCCATTTGTCAGCGAGCCCAAGCGGCGCCTGCGGATGTTGTCGCAAATCTGTGCGAGTGAGCCGGTATGAGCAGCCCTGCGGTTGAAAAGAACTACCTGAGTAAAAACTATGTCGAAGAAACCCGCTTCGGCTTCTGGTTCCTGCGCAGTCACACCTGGCAGCATCATGTGTTGCGCGTGGCAATCAATGACCTGCGCAGCCTGTTCAGCGAACCGCTGCCGGTGGCGCCGGTCTTGCTCGACGCCGGCTGCGGCCAGGGTAAATCGTTCAAGTTGCTGCAGCAGGCATTTGCGCCCGCGCGCCTGATCGGCCTGGATGCCGACCCTCACAGCCTGGCGCTGAGCCGCGAAGAAGCCGCGCGCCAGGACCTGGCCGTGGAGTTGATCGGCAGCGACTGCGCCACCCTCCAAGTGCCCGACGCCAGCGTCGATATTGTGTTTTGCCACCAGACCTTCCACCACTTGGTCGAGCAGCATCGCGCCCTTGAGGAGTTCTATCGGGTTCTCAAGCCGGGCGGCTATTTGCTGTTTGCCGAGTCCACCCAAGCCTATATCGACACCTGGGTGATTCGCTGGTTGTTCCGCCACCCGATGCATGTGCAGAAAAGCGCCGAGCAATACCTGGACATGCTGCGCGAGCAGGGCTTTGACTTCGGCGCGCAGAACGTCTCGTACCCCTATCTGTGGTGGAGCCGCTCCAGCGATTTCGGCCTGCTGGAACGCTGGGGCCTGCGCAAGGCGCCGCCGGTGGGCCAGCGTGAGGAAACCCTGGTCAACTGCGTGGCGCGCAAGCCTATGGAGACCCTGAGTTCATGATCCGCCTGCTGTTGATGGGTTGCCTGCTGCTGCTCGGCGCGTGTGCCAGCCAGGCGCCGTTGCCGCAAACACTCCCGGCCCTGAACTTGCCGATGCAACTGCATGTGCAACGCGTGGAGGGCGAACTCAGCCAGGATTGGCTGCTGGTGATCCAGCGTGAAGGCACGGCGATTCGCTGGTCGATGATGGACCCGCTGGGCATTCCCCAGGCCCGGCAGAAGTTGATCGACGGCCAGTGGCAGGCCGATGGCTTGCTGCCGCCCAATCCCCAGGCCCGAACGTTGTTCGCCGCGCTATTGTTTGCCCTGGCCTCGGCGGATGACCTGCGTGCGCTGTATCCTGCGGCCCAGGCCATGGACCTTACGCGAACGCTGCCGGGCCATTGGCAAATCGTCTATCAGTCTTCAGAGGTGTTCAGCGTGAACATGGCGGGCCAACCGTTGCGCTATCGCATTACCCCGCTGGGCGCGGGCAAATGAGCGCCTACCTCAATGCCCTGGGCGTGATCTGTGCCCTGGGTCGCGGCCAGGCCGAGGTCAGCCGCAGCCTGTTTGCCGGCGACTGTGGCGGCATGCGCCCCGAGAGCGGCTGGGTGCCGGAGCGCGTGGTGCCGGTCGCGGCCGTGCGCGGCGCGCTGGCGCCCCTTCCGGCACAGTTGGGCCAGCAGAGCAGCCGCAATAACCAGCTGCTGCTGGAAGCGGCGTTGCAGATCGAAGACCCGATTCGCCAGGCGATCCACACCTACGGCGCCTCACGGGTTGGCGTTGTGCTGGGCACCAGCACGTCGGGCATCGACGAGGCCAGTCGCGGCATTGCCCACTACCTGCGCGATAACGCCTTTCCTGGCGACTACGACTACCTGCAGCAGGAACTCAGCGCCCCGGCGAACTTCCTCGCCGACTGGCTGCAATTGAGCGGCCCGGCCTATGTGATTTCCACCGCCTGCACCTCCAGCGCCCGCGCGTTGATGAGTGCCCGGCGCCTGCTCGACCTGGGTCTGTGCGATGCGGTGATCTGCGGTGGCGTCGACAGCCTGTGCAGGCTGACGCTGAACGGCTTTAGCGCACTGGAAGCGGTGTCTGCCGAACGCTGCAATCCGTTCTCGGTGAACCGCAACGGTATCAATATCGGCGAAGCGGCGGTGGTGTTCGTGATGAGCCGCGAGGCGGCACCGGTCGCCTTGCTGGGCAGCGGCGCCAGCAGCGACGCGCACCATATCTCCGCGCCCGAGCCCACCGGCAAAGGCGCGTTGCAGGCGATGCGCAAGGCCCTGGCCCAGGCGAAACTTGCGCCCGGACAGATCGGCTACCTGAACCTGCACGGCACCGCCACCCAGCACAACGACGCCATGGAAAGCCTGGCGGTCGCCAGCCTGTTTCCGGGCGGTGTGGCCTGTTCGTCGACCAAACCCATGAGCGGCCACACCCTCGGCGCGGCGGGTGCCCTGGAAGCGGCGTTCTGCTGGTTGAGCCTGATGCACGGCCGCATCCCGCCCCACGTGTGGGACGGCCACGTCGACCCGGCGCTGCCCGCCTTGCAGTGGGCGCATGCGGGCGACACCCTGGAAAAACCCTACCTGATGAGCAACTCGTTTGCCTTTGGCGGCAACAACGTCAGCCTGATTATTGGAGAGGCCCCATGATCGCTTGGCCACTCGCCGAACTGCTGCCCCATGCGGGCGACATGATTCTGATCGACCAGGTGCTGTCGTTCGATGAAGAGCAGGTGCATACCCGTCTCACCGTCAAGCCCGGCGGCCTGTTCAGCCAGGCTGACGGCAGCCTGCCGGCCTGGGTCGGTATCGAGCTGATGGCGCAAAGCGTCGCCGCCTATGCAGGGTGCCGCGCGCGCCAGCAAGGCCAGGCGGTGGAGCTGGGCTTCCTGTTGGGTACGCGTAAATTCGAATGCAACGTGGCGCACTTTCCCGCCGGCGCCGAGCTGACTATCCACGGCCTGCGCTCCCTGGAGGATGACAATGGCATGGGCGTGTTCGAATGCCACCTCACCGGCGACGGTATCCAGGCCAGCGCACGCTTGAACGTATTTCGACCGCCCCAGGCGGCCCACTATTTAGATGAATCGAAGGACCCAACGCCATGACTGAATCCGTACTGGTCACCGGCTCCAGCCGTGGCATCGGCCGCGCCATTGCCCTGCGCCTGGCCCAGGCCGGGCATGACCTCGTGCTGCATTGCCGCAGCGGCCGTGCCGAAGCCGACGCGGTACAGGTCGAGATCCAGGCCCTGGGCCGCCAGGCGCGGGTGCTGCAATTCGATGTAGCGGATCGCGCGGTGTGCAAGCAGATCCTGGAGGCCGACGTCGAGCAACATGGCGCCTATTACGGGGTGGTGCTCAATGCCGGCCTGACCCGCGACGGCGCATTCCCGGCGCTCTCGGAAGACGATTGGGACGTGGTGATGCGCACCAACCTCGACGGGTTCTACAACGTGCTGCACCCGGTGATGATGCCGATGATTCGTCGTCGCGCCGCCGGGCGCATCGTGTGCATCACTTCGGTATCCGGGCTGATCGGCAACCGTGGCCAGGTCAACTACAGCGCCTCCAAGGCGGGCCTGATCGGCGCGGCCAAGGCGCTGGCCATCGAGCTGGGCAAGCGCAAGATCACCGTCAACTGTGTGGCACCCGGCTTGATCGACACCGCCATGCTGGACGAAAACGTGCCGGTCGAAGAGCTGATGAAAATGATCCCGGCGCAACGCATGGGCACGCCCGAAGAAGTGGCCGGCGCGGTGAATTTCCTGATGTCGGCCGAAGCCGGCTATATCACACGCCAGGTGTTGGCCGTGAATGGGGGCCTGTGCTGATGAAACGCGTTGTCGTCACCGGCATGGCCGGCATGACCTCCCTGGGCAGCGACTGGGACACCATCGCCGCCAACTTTCGCGCCAACCGCAGCGGCATCCGGCGCATGGATGAGTGGGACCGTTTCACCGAATTGAACACGCGCCTGGCCGGGCCGATTGATGATTTCGTGGTACCCGCGCACTGGACGCGCAAGCAACTGCGCAGCATGGGCCGCGTTTCGCGCCTGGCGGTGTGGGCGGCGGAGCAGGCGCTGCAGGACGCCGGCTTGCTTGGCGACGCGTCGATCAAGGACGGGCGCATGGGCGTGGCCTGTGGCTCGTCCACCGGCAGCACCGATGAGATCAAGGCGTTCGGCAATATGCTGCTGAACTCGGTGGCCGAGGGGCTGAATGCCAACTCCTATGTGCGCATGATGCCGCACACCACGGCGGCGAATATCAGCATCTTCTTCGGCCTGACCGGGCGCCTGATCCCCACCTCCAGCGCCTGCACCAGCGGCAGCCAGGGCATCGGTTATGCCTATGAGGCCATCAAGTTCGGCCGCCTGCCGTTGATGCTCGCCGGCGGCGCTGAAGAGCTGTGCCCCACCGAGGCCATGGTGTTCGACGCGCTTTACGCCACCAGCCTGAAAAACGACGCACCGCAAACCAGCCCACGCCCCTACGACAGCGGCCGCGATGGGCTGGTGATCGGCGAAGGCGGCGGCATGCTGGTGCTCGAAGAGCTGGAACACGCGCTGGCGCGGGGTGCGCGTATCCATGCCGAGATCGTCGGTTTCGGCAGCAATGCCGACGGCCAGCACACCACCCGCCCGGAACAGAAAACCATGCGCCGCGCCATGGAGCTGGCGCTGGAAGACGCCGGGTTGGAGCCGTCCGCCATCGGCTACGTGAATGGCCACGGCACCGCCACCGACCAGGGCGACATCGCCGAGACCCTGGCCACCAGCAGCCTGTTCGGCAGCCGCATGCCCATCAGTTCGCAGAAGAGTTTCCTGGGCCACACCCTGGGCGCGTGCGGGGCGCTGGAGTCGTGGTTCAGCATCGAGATGATGAACCGCGACCAGTACGTGCACACCTTCAACCTGGACGCGGTCGACCCGCACTGCGGTGAACTGGACTACCTGCAAAGTGGCTTTCGCCAGATGCACAACGACTACGTGATGAACAACAACTTTGCCTTCGGCGGCGTCAACACCTCGCTGATCTTCCGCCGCTGGTCCTGACTTTTTAATCGATTGGAGAAAACGGAATGTCTTCCCTGCTACGCGCCACCCTGATCACCCTGGCCCTGTTGACCACCGCCGGTTGCACCAGTAAACCGGTGCTCAACACCCAGCACGAGCTGCCGGCCACAACCCAGCGCAGCGAAGAAACCATGAAACAGGTAATCGTCGCCGCCCTGCAAAAACGCGAGTGGACGGTGCAACGCCTGAGCCCGCAACTGGTGCAGGCCGACATCACCGTGCGCGGCCAGTTCTATGCGGCCATCGACATCCGCTACACCCGCAACAGCTACGCCATCACCTACCGCGACAGCCGCGAACTGGGCTACAAGGACGGCAAGATCCATCGCAACTACAACCGTTGGGTGAGCATGCTGGATCGGGATATTCTGGCGGGGTTGCGCTCGGCGGGGATGCAGTAAAGCCCCCTCCCACATGGATCGTTCCCACGCTCCGCGTGGTAACGCCGCCTGGGACGCTCTGCGTCCCGCTGCGAGTGCACGGTCCCAGTCTTCACCTGGGTGACGCGGAGCGTCACGGGATGCATTACCACGCGGAGCGTGGGAACGATCGGGCCACGATTTACTGCGCCACCGACCTACGCGTCAACAACTCCACAAACGCCCCCGCCATCGGCGTCTGCGCGCCCTTGCGCTGCACCAGCCATACCGCCGTCACCGCTTCCGGGTCCAGCAACGTGCGATACACCACGCCATCGATCCGTATCCGTTGATACGACGCCGGCAGCACCGAGACGCCCAATCCAGCCGCCACCAGACCGATGATGGTCATCGCCTCCCCCGCCTCCTGGGCGACATGCGGGCTGAAGCCGGCGTCACGGCACAGGCTGAGCAGTTGCGCATAGAGACCGCTGCCGTAGGTACGCGGGAAAAACACGAAGGGTTCTTGCGCCAATTGCGCCAGGTGCAAGCCGCGCTCGCTGCCCTGCGCCAAAGGATGCCCGGCGTTCAGTACCGCCACCAGGGGCTCGCGCATCAGCTCGACCACACACAGTGATTCGGGCAACGGCAAAGGCCGCATCAGCCCCACCTGGATCGATTCATCCACCAGTGACTCGGCCACCTCGGTGCTGCTCATTTCCTGCAGGCTCAAGTGCACGGCTGGAAAGGCTTGGCGAAACGCAAAGATCGCCTGGGGAATGCTGGCGTTGAAGGGCGCCGACGAGGTGAAGCCGATTTTCAGCTCTCCCAGCTCTCCCATCTGCGCCCGCCGTGCGACGTCCGCCGCTTTATCCACTTGCGCCAGCACCAGGCGCGCCTCGTGCAGAAACAGGCGCCCCGCTTCGCTCAATTCGACCCGACGATTGGTACGCTCAAACAGGCGCGCCCCCACGTGGTGTTCCAGCGCTTGAATCTGCTGGCTCAACGGCGGTTGCGAAATGCCCAGCGCTTGCGCGGCGCGGCCAAAATGCAGCTCCTCGGCGACGGCGATGAAGTACCGCAGATGACGTAATTCCATGCCAGCCTCATTAGGTCGCTAAAGCTATCAAACAGGTCGAACAATATATTGGAAAGAATCATTAGCCAGCTATATTCTTTTTCGTATTGTCAGTCTTGGCAGCCTTTCCTCCCCGAGGTCCCCGTGAATCCTGCTGTTGCTCCACTTGCCCAACACACCCCGCCCTCAGCCCTTGATGACGTGGTGGCGCAGCTTAATGACGCCTACATCGAAAAAGGCACGCCGATGTTCATGCGTACGGTGCTGGCGCTGTTCTCCGGCGGGTTTGCCACCTTCGCCCTGTTGTATTGCGTACAGCCGATGATGCCGGCGCTGTCCCACGAATTTTCCATCAATGCCGCACAGAGCAGCCTGATCCTGTCGGTCGCCACGGCGATGCTTGCCTTTGGCCTGCTGATCACCGGACCGATTTCCGACCGGCTGGGGCGCAAGCCGGTGATGGTCGCCGCGCTGTTCTGTGCAGCGCTGGCCACCATCGCCAGTGGCTTGATGCCAAGCTGGGAGGGCATCCTGTTGATGCGCGCGCTGGTGGGTCTGTCCTTGAGTGGCCTGGCCGCCGTGGCCATGACCTACCTGAGCGAAGAGATCCACCCGCAGCACATCGGCCTGGCCATGGGCCTGTACATCGGCGGCAACGCGATTGGCGGCATGAGCGGACGGTTGATCATCGGTGTATTGATCGACTTCGTCAGTTGGCACACCGCGATGCTGATCATCGGCGCCCTGGCGCTGATCGCTGCGACGGTGTTCTGGAAAATCCTTCCCGAATCGCGCAACTTCCGCGCCAGCAGCCTCAAGCCGCGCAACCTGCTCGATGGCTTCGTGATGCACTTCAAGGACGCGGGCCTGCCGTGGTTATTCCTTGAAGCCTTCCTGCTGATGGGCGCGTTTGTGACCCTGTTCAACTACATCGGCTATCGCCTGCTGGCCGATCCGTATGACCTCAGCCAGGCCGTGGTTGGCCTGCTGTCGCTGGTGTATCTGTCAGGCATCTACAGCTCGGCGAAAATCGGCTCGCTCGCCGACCGCCTGGGCCGCCGTCGCGTGCTGTGGGGCACCATTGTGCTGATGCTCGCCGGCATGAGCCTGACCCTGTTCACCCCACTCTGGCTGGTGGTGCCAGGCATGCTGATCTTTACCTTCGGCTTCTTCGGCGCCCATTCGGTAGCCAGCAGCTGGATCGGGCGGCGTGCGGTAAGGGCCAAGGGACAGGCATCGTCGCTGTATCTGTTTTGCTATTACGCGGGGTCGAGCATTGCCGGGACGGCGGGCGGGTTCTTCTGGCACTTCGGTGGGTGGAGCGGGATTGGCGGGTTTATCGTCGCGTTGCTGATTGGCGCGTTGCTGGTGGCGTTGAAGCTGGCGAAGTTGCCGCCGCTGGGGCAGGTCTGAAGCTTTCTGGCATTTAATGTGGGAGGGGGGCTTGCCCCCGATTGCGGTGTATCAGTCTGAGTATCTTTAACTGAAACACCGCGATCGGGGGCAAGCCCCCTCCCACATTTTTGCTACGTGTTTTATTCGTGATACTGGGCGGACAGTTCATGCACCGCACGCAGGAAAGCACCCGCGTGCTCCGGGTTCACTTCCGGGGTGATGCCATGGCCGAGGTTGAACACGTGCCCGCTGCCCTTGCCATAGCTGGCGAGGATACGCCCGACTTCGGTGCGGATCGCTTCCGGCTTGGCGTACAGCACGGTCGGGTCCATGTTGCCTTGCAGCGCGACCTGGCTACCGACGCGACGGCGTGCTTCGCCGATATCGCAGGTCCAGTCCAGGCCTAGCGCATCCGCGCCCGCATCGGCGATGCTTTCCAGCCACAGGCCGCCGCCCTTGGTGAACAGGATCACCGGGACCTTGCGGCCTTCGTGCTCACGGATCAGGCCGCTGACGATCTTGCGCATGTAGGCCAGGGAAAATTCCTGGTAGGCCGCCGCCGAGAGGTTGCCGCCCCAGGTGTCGAAGATCTGCACCGCTTGCGCGCCGGCCATGATCTGACCGTTGAGGTACGAAGTGACCGACTGCGCCAGCTTGTCGAGCAGCAGGTGCATGGCTTGCGGATTGTCGTAGAGCATGGCCTTGGTCTTGCGGAAGTCTTTGGACGAACCGCCTTCAACCATGTAGGTGGCCAGGGTCCAGGGGCTGCCGGAGAAGCCGATCAGCGGCACGCGGCCATTGAGTTCGCGGCGGATGGTGCTCACGGCGTCCATCACATAACCGAGGTCTTTGTGCGGATCAGGGATCGGCAAGGCTTCGATATCGGCCAGGGTGCTGACGACCTTCCTGAAACGCGGGCCTTCGCCGGTCTCGAAGTACAGGCCTTGGCCCATGGCGTCGGGGATGGTGAGGATGTCGGAAAAGAGAATGGCCGCGTCCAACTGAGGGTAGCGGTCAAGCGGCTGCATCGTGACTTCGCAGGCGAACGCAGGATTCATGCACAGGCTCATGAAGTCGCCGGCGTGGGCGCGACTGGCGCGGTATTCCGGCAGGTAGCGACCGGCCTGGCGCATCATCCACACAGGGGTGACGTCCACGGGTTGCTTGAGCAGGGCACGCAGGAAACGGTCGTTCTTGAGGGCAGTCATGTCGGCATCCGCAAAAAAAGTGCGGGCATTTTCTCAGAGCGCGACGCAAAAGGCACGGAATGCGCCGTGCCTTTTGTCTATCGGGTCAATTTGTCGCGGGCATGAAAGCGCTGCAAAACAACTGTGGGAGGGGGCTTGCCCCCGATTGCGGTGCGTCAGTCAATGAATCTGGTGACTGATACACCGCTATCGGGGGCAAGCCCCCTCCCACAGTTTGATCCCGTTTCAGGCTGGGATCGGGGTCAGACCTGCAGGTAATCCAGGATGCCTTCGGCGGCGTTGCGGCCTTCGAAGATCGCCGTTACCACCAGGTCAGAGCCGCGCACCATGTCGCCACCAGCGAAGATCTTCGGGTTGCTGGTCTGGTGCTTGTACTGGCCTTGTTCCGGGGCGACGACGCGGCCCTGGCTGTCGGTCTGGATCTGGAACTGCTCGAACCACGGCGCCGGGCTTGGGCGGAAACCAAAAGCGATGACCACGGCGTCGGCCGGGATGATCTCTTCGGAACCCGGGATCGGCTCGGGGCTGCGACGGCCACGGGCGTCCGGCTCGCCGAGACGGGTCTCGACCACCTTCACGCCTTCGACACGGTCTTCACCGACAATGGCGATCGGCTGGCGGTTGTAGAGGAATTTCACGCCTTCTTCCTTGGCGTTCTTCACCTCTTTGCGCGAGCCGGGCATGTTGGCTTCGTCACGACGGTACGCACAGGTCACCGACTTGGCGCCTTGGCGGATCGACGTGCGGTTGCAGTCCATCGCGGTGTCGCCACCGCCGAGCACCACGACCTTCTTGCCTTTCATGTCGACGAAATCTTCCGGCGACTTTTCAAAGCCCAGGTTGCGGTTGACATTGGCGATCAGGAAATCCAGAGCGTCGTATACGCCCGGCAGGTCCTCACCGGCAAAGCCGCCCTTCATATACGTGTAGGTACCCATGCCCATGAACACAGCGTCGTATTCGGCGAGCAGTTGTTCCATGGTGATGTCTTTGCCGATTTCGGTATTGAGGCGGAACTCGATACCCATGCCGGTAAACACTTCGCGACGGTTGCTCAGTACGGTTTTTTCCAGCTTGAACTCAGGAATGCCGAAGGTCAGCAGGCCACCGATTTCCGGGTTCTTGTCGAACACCACCGGGGTCACGCCGCCGCGCACCAGTACATCGGCACAGCCCAGGCCGGCAGGGCCCGCACCGATGATGGCGACGCGCTTGCCGGTCGGCTTGACCTTGGACATGTCCGGACGCCAGCCCATGGCGAACGCGGTGTCGGTGATGTACTTCTCCACCGAACCGATGGTCACCGCGCCGAAGCCGTCGTTGAGGGTGCACGCACCCTCGCACAGACGGTCCTGCGGGCACACCCGGCCGCAGACTTCCGGCAGGGTGTTGGTCTGGTGCGACAGCTCGGCGGCGGCGAGGATGTTGCCCTCGGCCACCAATTTCAGCCAGTTGGGAATGAAGTTGTGCACCGGGCACTTCCATTCGCAATACGGGTTACCGCACCCCAGGCAGCGGTGGGCCTGGTCGGCCGAGTGCTGGGGTTTGAAGGGTTCGTAGATTTCCACGAACTCTTTCTTGCGTTGACGCAACAGTTTCTTCTTCGGATCTTTGCGCCCGACATCGATGAACTGGAAGTCGTTATTCAGACGTTCAGCCATGTTAAAACCTCATCAAACTCTTCAGGCGCATATCACTGCGGGTTGGCACGGATGCTGGAAAGCAACGATTTCAGGTTGGCCGCCTTGGGCTTGACCAGCCAGAAACGACGCAGGTAATCATCCAGGTTCTCGGCGAGGTTACGCCCCCATTCGCTGCCGGTTTCCTCGACGTACTCGTCCAGCACATGCTGCAAGTGGTTGCGGTAGGATTCCATGGCTTCGCCGCTGATCCGCTGGATCTCGACCAACTCGTGGTTGACCTTGTCGACGAAGGTGTTGTCCTGATCGAGCACGTAGGCGAAACCGCCGGTCATGCCCGAACCGAAGTTGTAACCGGTCTTGCCCAGTACCGCGACAAAACCACCGGTCATGTACTCGCAGCAGTGATCGCCAGTGCCTTCAACCACGGTGTGGGCACCGGAGTTACGCACGGCGAAACGCTCACCGGCGGTACCGGCGGCGAACAGCTTGCCGCCAGTGGCGCCGTACAGGCAGGTGTTGCCGATGATGGCGCTGTCCTGGCTCTTGTAGACGCTTCCGGCAGGCGGAACGATGACCAGCTTGCCACCGGTCATGCCTTTGCCCACGTAGTCGTTGGCGTCGCCTTCCAGATACATGTGCAGGCCACCAGCGTTCCACACGCCGAAGCTCTGGCCCGCAGTACCCTTGAAGCGGAAGGTGATCGGTGCTTTCGCCATGCCCTGGTTGCCGTGCTTGCGCGCGATTTCGCCGGAGACGCGCGCGCCGATGGAACGGTCGCAGTTGCAGATATCCAGGGCGAATTCGCCACCGCTGGCATCGTTGATCGAGGAACCGGCCATCTCGACCATCTTCTCGGCCAACAGGCCTTTGTCGAACGGTGGGTTGCGGTCCACCTGGCAGAATTGTGGCTTGTCTGCCGGGATGTGGTCGCTGCCCAACAGAGGCGTCAGGTCCAGATGTTGCTGCTTGGCGGTTTGGCCTTCGAGGATTTCCAGCAGATCGGTGCGCCCGATCAGCTCTTCCAACGAACGCACACCCAACTTGGCCAACCACTCACGGGTCTCTTCGGCGACGTAGGTGAAGAAATTCACCACCATGTCGACGGTGCCGATGTAGTGATCCTTGCGCAGCTTCTCGTTCTGAGTCGCCACGCCGGTGGCGCAGTTGTTCAGGTGACAGATGCGCAGGTATTTGCAGCCCAGGGCAATCATCGGCGCAGTGCCGAAGCCGAAGCTCTCGGCGCCGAGGATCGCAGCCTTGATCACATCGAGGCCGGTTTTCAGGCCGCCGTCGGTCTGTACCCGCACTTTGCCGCGCAGGTCGTTGCCGCGCAGGGTCTGGTGGGTTTCGGCCAGGCCGAGTTCCCACGGCGCACCCGCGTACTTGATCGAAGTCAGCGGCGAAGCGCCGGTGCCGCCGTCGTAGCCGGAGATGGTGATCAGGTCAGCATAGGCCTTGGCCACACCGGCGGCGATGGTGCCCACGCCGGCTTCCGCCACTAGTTTCACCGAGACCAGCGCCTGCGGGTTGACTTGCTTGAGGTCGAAAATCAGCTGCGACAAGTCTTCGATCGAATAAATGTCGTGGTGCGGCGGTGGCGAAATCAGGGTCACGCCCGGCACTGCATAACGCAGCTTGGCGATCAGGCCGTTGACCTTGCCGCCTGGCAATTGTCCACCCTCACCCGGCTTGGCGCCCTGGGCCACCTTGATCTGCAGCACTTCGGCATTGACCAGATATTCCGGGGTCACACCGAAACGGCCGGTGGCCACCTGCTTGATTTTCGAGCTCTTGAGCGTGCCGTAGCGCGCCGGGTCTTCACCGCCTTCGCCGGAGTTGGAACGCGCGCCCAGGCGGTTCATGGCTTCGGCCAGAGCTTCGTGAGCCTCGGGCGACAAGGCGCCCAGGGAAATACCGGCGGAGTCGAAGCGCTTGAGGATGGATTCCAGCGGCTCGATTTCGCTGATGGCCAATGGCGTGTCCAGGGTTTTCACCTTGAACAGGTCACGGATCATCGACACCGGGCGGTTATCTACCAGCGCGGTATAGAGCTTGAACTTGGCGTAGTCGCCCTGCTGCACGGCGGCTTGCAGAGTGCTGACCACGTCCGGGTTGTACGCATGGTATTCGCCACCGTGCACGAACTTGAGCAGGCCGCCTTGCTGGATCGGCTTGCGCGCGCTCCAGGCTTCGGCCGCCAGGGCTTTCTGTTCGGCTTCGATATCGACGAAACGCGCGCCCTTGATGCGGCTCGGCACGCCACGAAAGCTCAGCTCGCAGACTTCTTCGGACAGGCCGATGGCTTCGAACAATTGCGCGCCGCGATACGAGGTGACGGTGGAGATGCCCATCTTCGACAGGATCTTCAGCAAGCCCTTGGTGATGCCCTTGCGGTAGTTCTTGAACACCTCGTAGAGGTCGCCCAGCACTTCACCGGTGCGGATCAGGTCACCCAGCACTTCGTACGCGAGGAACGGATAGACCGCCGACGCGCCGAAACCGATCAACACCGCGAAGTGGTGCGGGTCGCGGGCCGTGGCGGTTTCCACGAGGATGTTGGAGTCGCAGCGCAGGCCTTTCTCGGTCAGGCGATGGTGCACCGCGCCGGTGGCCAGCGAGGCGTGGATCGGCAACTTGCCTGGCGCAATGTGGCGGTCGGTCAGCACGATCTGGGTACGACCGGCGCGCACGGCTTCTTCGGCCTGGTCGGCGACATTGCGCACAGCGGCTTCAAGGCCCAGGCTCTCGTCGTAGTTCAGGTCGATGATCTGGCGTTCGAAGCCCGGCCGCTCCAGGGTCATCAGCGAGCGCCACTTGGCCGGGGAAACGACCGGCGAGCTGAGGATCACGCGGGAGGCATGCTCAGGCGATTCCTGGAAGATATTGCGCTCGGCACCGAGGCACACTTCCAGCGACATCACGATGGCTTCGCGCAGCGGGTCGATCGGTGGGTTGGTCACCTGGGCGAATTGCTGGCGGAAATAGTCGTACGGCGTACGCACGCGCTGGGACAGCACGGCCATCGGCGTGTCGTCGCCCATGGAGCCGACGGCCTCGTAGCCTTGCTCGCCAAGCGGGCGCAGCACCTGGTCGCGCTCTTCGAACGTGACCTGGTACATCTTCATGTACTGCTTGAGCTGGTCGACGTCGTAGAAAGCCGAACCGTGGTCATTGTCTTCCATGGTCGCCTGGATGCGCAGGGCGTTCTTGCGCAGCCATTGCTTGTACGGGTGACGGGACTTCAAACGGTTGTCGATGGCGTCAGTGTCGAGGATCTGCCCGGTTTCGGTGTCCACGGCGAGAATCTGGCCAGGGCCCACGCGGCCTTTGGCAATGACGTCTTCCGGCTTGTAGTCCCACACACCGATTTCCGACGCCAGGGTGATGAAACCGTTGGTGGTGGTAACCCAGCGCGCCGGGCGCAGCCCGTTACGGTCGAGCAGGCAGACGGCGTAGCGACCGTCGGTCATGACCACGCCGGCCGGGCCGTCCCACGGTTCCATGTGCATCGAGTTGTATTCGTAGAACGCCCGCAGGTCCGGGTCCATGGTCTCGACGTTCTGCCACGCAGGCGGAATGATCATGCGCACGCCACGGAACAGGTCGATGCCGCCAGTGACCATCAGTTCGAGCATGTTGTCCATGCTCGAGGAGTCGGAGCCGACGCGGTTGACCAGCGGGCCGAGCTCTTCGAGGTCCATCAGGTCGTTGGCGAACTTGGTGCGACGGGCCACGGCCCAGTTGCGGTTGCCGGTGATGGTGTTGATCTCGCCGTTATGGGCGAGGAAGCGGAACGGCTGGGCCAGCGGCCATTTCGGCAGGGTGTTGGTGGAGAAGCGCTGGTGGAACACGCAGATGGCGGTTTGCAGGCGCTCATCGCTCAGGTCCGGATAGAAGGCGGTGAGGTCCGCCGGCATCATCAGGCCTTTGTAAATGATGGTCTTGTGGGAAAAGCTGCAGATGTAGTGGTCGGTGTCGGCGGCGTTGAGCACCGACGAACGACGACGCGAGGTGAACAGCTTGATCGCCATGTCCTGGTCGCTCAGGCCGTCGCCGGCGATGAACACTTGTTCGATCTGCGGCAAGCGCTCGTTGGCCAGGCGGCCGAGCACGCTGGTGTCGATCGGCACTTTGCGCCAGCCGATCAGTTGCAGGCCGGCAGCGGTGATTTCGCGGTTCATGTTCTCGCGAGCGGCTTGGGCTTTGACCGGGTCCTGGTTGAAGAACACCATGCCCACCGCGTACTGCTTGGGCAGGTCAACCGCAAAATGCTCTTTGGCGACGGCGCGCAGGAACTGGTCGGGCTTTTGAATCAGCAAGCCGCAACCGTCACCGGTCTTGCCGTCGGCGTTGATCCCACCGCGGTGGGTCATGCAGGTCAGGGCCTCGATGGCCGTTTGCAAAAGGGTATGACTGGGCTCGCCCTGCATGTGGGCTATCAGGCCGAAACCACAGTTATCCTTGAATTCATCGGGTTGGTACAGACCTGCTTTCATAGACACTTTCTCACCAGGCTGCCTCTTTTCTCGAGGCAAATTTCTTTTCAATTCAACCGGTTACCTTCCACGCCGAACGTACGCCGGCTTAGCGGGGGCAAAAGGGAGGTCATTGTACACACCGACACAGACGCTCACAAATTTAGCGACGAAATGTCGCAAATCTATGTCGCATTTATGAAAGGTTTAAAGCGATATGCTGTGCTAGTCAAAACTTTTTTAATTCTGACCGCTACGACTCAAAAGCTACCGTGACGCAGACACCACAAAGCGCGCGGCCTTCAGGGCTGCACGCTGTTGTAGTTTTTTGAGGTGCTGGGAGGGCGGCCTGGGTAAGGCCGCCGGATCTTCAGCGAGTTGTCGCGAGTTCTTGTTGAACGCTGGCGACAGTGCGAGGCCAAGGTTTACCAGCCTGAACCTTCGCTGGCAAGGCTTTGATGGCAGAATCGGCTGCGGCGCGGCTTGGGAAGCTGCCGTAGGTGATCACGTAGAGAGGCTTGCCGTTGAGCACTTTCTTGAAGTAACGGTACTGGCCGCCCTGCTCTTTGACGAATGCTTGAGCGTTGGCCTCGGAGCTGGTGCCGAGGATCTGCACCACAAAGTTGCCGGTAGGCTGGCTGCTGTACCAACTGCTGCCGGCCGCGCCGGCCTTGGCGACGGTGGCGGCAGGTTTTTCAGCAGGCTTGGCCGCTGGTACTGGCGCTGGAGCGGGCTTGGCAACCGGCGCAGGCTTGGCGGTGGCAACCGTCGGCGCGGGGGTCGGCTTGGCAACTGGAGCAACCGGTGCAGCCGGGGCGGCTGGCGTGCCGGCAGGGACGCCAGCAGGTGGCGCGGTGGTGGTCACGGTTGGCGGTGTGGCGCTGGAGCCTTCCACCGGCACGCCGTCGTCGCCTTCGGAGATGCCACCGGCTTCTTCGGCCAGCGGGCCGCGCATGACAGGTTGGCCGACCATCGGCAGGTTGGTCGGCTGGCCGGAATTGGCGAATTCGACATTTGGCGTGGGCTTGCCCAGTGGCAACTGCGCCTGTTCGGTTGGCGCGCCGGCGGTGGTCGGCGCCTTGCTGCGGCCTGGAATCAACCAGGCGGCGGCTACAGCGACCACGACAACGGCGGAAATAGCCAATACGTGCTTCTTAGGCATAGTAAACCCCATCTTTGGACGCTTGACCGCGGAGCGGCTGGCAATCATGGCTTCGATCATTGCATCGCGGGCAACCTGATTGATGTTGCCAGGCCAGCCATCGGAGCTTTCGTGAATATCAGAGATCTGCGCAGCGGAGAAAAGTTCGATACCGGCCCCCGCACCTTCAAGGCGCTGAGCCAGGTATTCGCGGGTTTCTTCTTCTTCGTACGGCTGCAACTCGATGACGTGGAACAGCTCCTGATCGCCGCTGATCTGTTCCAGATCGGCGATCAGCGACGACTCGCCGAACAGAAACACATGGGGACGCCCTTCCGGCGTACCCGCCGCCAGTGCCAGCAACGCTTCCAGGGCGGACTCGTCGAGTTGCTCGGCGTCATCCACCAGCAGATAGACTTCCTGGCCGGTCAGGCCCAGTTGCACCACCTGCTTGAGGATCGCGTTCGGCTCAGCGTTGGCGACGTCCAGCGCCTGCGCCACCTGGCGCAGCACGCCGGCCGCATCACCGGCGCCACGGGCCGAGACCACGACACTCTGCACCGATTGCTTGTTGGTGCTGGCGACCAGCGCCTGGCGCAGCAAGGTCTTGCCGCTGCCGAGCGGCCCGGTGACCACCAGCAGCAACTGGCTGTAGCGCGCGAGATGGTGCAATTGCCCCAGTACCGGCTTGCGCTGGGCAGGGAAGAATTTGAAACCAGGCACCCGTGGAGCGAAAGGGTCATGGCTCAGGTGATAATGGCCGAGGAACGCCTCGTCGGCATGCAAACTAGTCATCGGGATCTTATTAACCTTTAAGCTGGGCCAGGGCGCGGTAATCCGCTCCCAGCGTGGCCTGTAAAATCTCTTTCGGATAATCGTCGGTCACCACCGCTTCGCCCATGTGGCGCAACAGCACCAGCCGCAGCCGACCGTCGATCACTTTCTTGTCTATTGCCATGTGCTCCAGGAAATCCGCCTCGGTCATTTCAGACGGCGGAATCACCGGCAAACCGGCGCGCTGGAACAGACGGATACCGCGATCACGCTCCTGGGCGCTGATCCAGCCCAGGCGCTGCGACATGTCCAATGCCATCACGGTGCCAGCCGCCACGGCTTCCCCATGCAGCCACACACCATAGCCCATGTGGGTTTCGATCGCATGGCCGAAGGTATGGCCCAGGTTCAGGGTAGCCCGTACCCCGGACTCCCGTTCGTCGGCATTCACCACCAGTGCCTTGGCCGCGCAGGAGCGGGAAATGGCTTCGGTGAGCGCCACCTGGTCGAGGGCGCGCAGGGCGTCCATGTGTTCTTCCAGCCAGGTCAGGAAGGGCTCGTCGCAGATCAGCCCGTACTTGATGACTTCCGCCAGACCCGCCGACAGCTCGCGCGGTGGCAGGGTGTTGAGGGTCGCGGTGTCGATCAGCACGGCCTGGGGCTGATAGAACGCGCCGACCATGTTCTTGCCCAGCGGATGGTTGATGCCGGTCTTGCCGCCCACCGACGAATCGACCTGGGACAGCAGTGTGGTCGGCACCTGGATGAAATCCACCCCACGCTGGTAGCAGGCGGCCGCAAAGCCGGCCATGTCGCCGATCACTCCGCCGCCCAGGGCGACCACGGTGGTGCGGCGGTCATGCCGTGCGCGCAGCAGGCCATCGAAGATCAGCTGCAGGGTTTCCCAGTTCTTGTGGGCTTCGCCGTCGGGCAGGATCACGGAGATCACCGAGTACGCCGACAGGCTGCGGCTCAGACGCTCAAGATACAGCGGCGCCACCGTTTCGTTGGAAATGATCGCCACTTGCCGACCGGCAATATGCGGCGCGAGCAGCTCGGGCAGGTCCAGCAGACCTTCGCCAATATGGATCGGGTAGCTGCGCTCGCCTAGATCGACCTTAAGTGTCTGCATGTGTCCCCGCGTTGAAGATATTTTGACGACCGATAACGCCTTGATCAGACGCTACCTGATGGCTCTACGCCACACCCCGCAAGGTCATGGCGCGCCGCCGAGAATAGCGCATTTGCGGCCAGGCTTTAACGGGGTGCCAGCCGTTGCAGGCGCTCAAGAATATCGAGTACCACCATTCGGGGCGGCCGTTCATCGGTTTCCACCACCAGATCGGCGATCTCCCGATACAGCGGATCGCGCAGCGAAAGCAGGTCCCGCAGGGTTTTCTCCGGGTTGGCCGTGCGCAGCAATGGGCGATTGCGATCACGGGCGGTGCGACCCACTTGCTGTTCGACCGAGGCATGCAGATACACCACCCGACCGCCGGCATGCAGGGCGCGGCGATTCTCATCACGCATCACCGCGCCTCCGCCGGTGGCCAATACCACGCCATCGCAGCCGCACAGCTCGGCGATCATTGCCTGCTCGCGGTCGCGAAAGCCCAGTTCGCCTTCCTTATCGAAGATCCATGGGATATTGGCGCCCGTGCGCAATTCAATTTCCTTATCGGAATCTTTGAACGGCAGGCGCAGCTCTTTGGCCAGCAAACGGCCGATGGTGCTTTTTCCAGCCCCCATCGGCCCTACAAGAATCAAATTTCGCACAGAATCAACGACTCGCAGCAATCGCCTGGTTATTCATGATACGCGGAGTCAGGAATACCAGCAGCTCGGATTTTTTCTCCGCCCGCACATCGCGCCGGAAAAGGCGGCCAAGATACGGCACATCGCCCAAAAATGGCACTTTATCTACCACTTTGCTCTGGGTATTGGAAAAAACCCCGCCGATGACAATGGTCTCGCCATCCTTGACCAGGACCTTGGCATTGACCTCGTTTTTCTTGATCGGCGGCACGTCGTTGAGCTTGTTCAGGTAGTCGGGCTCATCCTTGGTGACTTTCACCACCATGATCACATGATCGTCGGGGGTGATCTGCGGCGTGACCTCCAGCGACAGCGAAGCTTCCTTGAACGACACCGAAGTGGCGCCCTGGGACGTGGATTCCTGATAGGGAATCTCGGTGCCCTTGAGAATGCGCGCGGTTTCCTTGTCCGAGGTGACCACCTTGGGCTGCGAGACGATTTCGCCGTTGCCGGACTTCTCCATGGCGGTCAGCTCAAGGTCCAGCAGCAGGTTGTCGGTGATAAAGGCCAGCCCCAGGCCGGAGGTGCCGGTCAGCGAACCCAGGTCGACAAAGGGTGCACTGGGTGGGTTCAGGGGTGGCTGCGCGCCATCCGCCACGGACCTGGAAATACCGCCGGCGCCCCAATTGCCGCGATTGAGCCGCCCGCCCCAGCGCACCCCCAGGCTTTTGTCGTAATCGACATTGGCCTCGACAATGCGCGCCTCGATCATCACCTGGCGCACCGGGATGTCCAACTGCGCCACGATCCGCCGCAGTTCGTCCAGCCGCTCCGTGGTCTGGTAGGCGATGATATTGTTGGTGCGATCGTCCACCGCCACCGAGCCGCGCTCGTCGGTCGCGCCTTCCAGGCCGGTCACGGACTGGAACAGCTTGGCCAGGTCCGCCGCCTTGGCATAATTGACCTGCAGCAACTCCCGGCGTAACGGCGCCAGCTCAGCCATCTGCTTGCGCGCCTCCAGCGTCAGCAGTTCGCGTGCGGCCAACTCATCGGCGGGGGCCACCAGCAAAACGCCGGCCTTCACCCGCTTATCCAACCCCTTGGCCTGCAATACCAGGTCCAGCGCCTGGTCCCAAGGCACATCCTTGAGCCGCAGGGTGATCGACCCCTGTACGTCGTCACCGGCCACCATGTTCAGGCCGGCGACATCGGCAATTTGCTGCAATGCCGCGCGCAAATCGATGTTCTGGAAATTGAGGTTCATTCTGTCGCCCGTGTAGCCGGCCGACGATGCGCTTTCGGGCGGCGGCAGATGGATTAGGTCGACGCGATTGGGTACAGCAGCAGCCATCGGCGCCGTGAACGCTATCCATAGCGCCACACCGAAGGACGAGAAAATCCTTTTCATTTGTTTGATTCCGTTATGAGTTGACGTTCAACACCAGGATTCGCGGGCGTTCCAGCCACAGGCCCTGTTCATCGGGAAAACGCTCGACCAGTTCCACATACCTGTCTTGAATGGACGTGACCTGACCATGATCCGGCCCGAGGTAGTCGCCGACCGCCAGCCGATGCACCGTTGATCCGGCGCGCAACAGCGCGAAGCTGCGCCCACCGCCCGACAGCGTACCGACCATGTCGAACTGGTCGATTGCGATACCCTCCAGCAGCCCGCGTGGTCGCGTGAGGTCCGGAGCAAGGGCGGGCCGCCCAGGCCTGTGCTGCGGTTGCAAGGCAGTGAGTTGAAACGGGTCGCGCAAAGAGGCCGAGTTATAGACAAAGCGCGGGGCCGGGATGACCGCCTGCGACACCCCGGCCTCCTGGGACGCACGTCGATAGGTCTTGGCAAGCAGGTCAAGACGCAACAACGTCCCCTCGGGCCGCAACGCCAGGTCATGCACCGTGACGATGCGCTGCAACCCACCCAGGGCACTGACGAACGCCGCCAGGTCGTGATAGGGCCCTGTCACGTCAATCTTCAAGGGCTGTTCGACATGGAACGGCTGCGGGGCCTCATCCAACACTGCAATGCCTTCGACCCATACGCCCTTGGCGACCGCCAGCCGCGCGATGTCTTCAAGCAAGGCCGGCACTGCGGCGTCACCGGGCAACTGCCCTTGAAGATCCGCGACGGCGTCTTCCATCACCCTGACGCGCTCGGTGTACGCCTCAAGGTCTGCGGCCACGCCGGCTTTCTCTTCAATCTGCTCGCGCAGCGCCTGCTCCCGCGCCTCTAAACCGTGCAATCGCTCCCGTGAAGCCCCCAGGTACGACACCTCCCCTACCAACAGCACCAGGCCGCCCAGCGCGCAGCCAAGCAGGACCCTTGCAGGCCAGGGCCATTTTGCAGCGTTGTAGGAGAGTGCGGAAAAGTCGAGCCCGGACAGGCTCATGGTTGCGCCTCGATGGTTTCCCCCTGGCGCACCATCAACTGAAACTGATGAGTGCCATGCTCACCCTCTGCCTGAACACGCTCGAGTCGCGCGGAATGGCCGCCTTGCGACGCCTCCAGCCGACGCATCAACTGGGCGATATCCTGGTTGCTGTCCGCACTGCCGCGGATGCTGAGCGTATCGCCGTTCGCGACCACCTCATGCAAATGAACGCCATCGGGCATCGTGCGCGCCAACTGATCGAACAGCCGAGCACCGGAAGAGCGAGCCTCGTGCAGGTCCTGCATCACCTTCATGCGCTGCGCCAATTGCTGGCTGCGCTCCTGCAGGTCGTCGATGGTCTTGATCCGCGAGTCATGCACGGCGACATCCCCGTCCAGGCGGACATTGCGGGTTACCTGGCGGTCTATCGCCTGGTCGATCACCTGGTCGGCCAACCATACCGCCGCGAGCGCGAGGCACGCAAAGGCCAGCAAAAGTACCAGGAAATACTTGCGGCGCCGTTCCGCCAGCATCTGGCGCCAGGGCAAAAGATTGATTCGTGTCATCCAGCGAAACTCCTCAGGGCCAACCCGCAAGCCACTCCCATCCCGTGGGCATCGACGGCCCATTGTGCGCCATCGACTCGATGACCCGGCGTGAAGCTGGCAAAATCCTGACGGCAAGCGCGCTCCAATGCAAATGCTTCGACATCCACCACCTGTGTGACCAGCCCGGCCAGGCCCAAGACGGCTTCGCGCGCCTCGACCTGCTCGCGCGGGCAAGCGGCCAGCAACACCTCGACCCGCCGCGCTCCCTGGGATGATGGACCGCGTACCTGAAAATCGAGGGCGACTTCATCCATAGGATAAGGAATGTACTGGTCGGCCTCCATGTGTATCAGCCAGGTCATTTCTTCGTCGCTGAGGCCCGCGTCCATTTCAATCAATCGGGTAATGACCGAAGGGCCCGACACCGCCACTGCGGCATGCGTGGCGCAACTGCGCAGTTGCGACACCGCCTGATGCAGCGCCCGCCCTATCCCTTCAAGGTCAAGCAGCGTGCCGTCGACCACCGCATTCGCCGGCAATCCCTGCATGCCATACCCCTGAATACTGAAACCCTGCGCCGAACGGCCCAGCTCGATCAGCTTGATACCCTGGTCGTTGATGTCAACGCCGAGGACGACGTCGCGTTTTCGCCTGAAAAATCCCTTTCCCATAAAACTCCCTGAAACTTTGCCTGTCTTACCGCCTGATTGCCGCCGGGGAGCGCGCATTCGGTCGGCTTGTTTGAGCCGTGCGAATGACGCCCGAAGGCGAAAAATGCTTTAATGCCCAGCGTTTTTTCCCGCTTTTATCTGCTGCCCGGGTCGATCCATCGTTTGCCATGCATGCCCCGACGCGTAACTCTTTCTTTTCTCTGGAAATCCAAAAGCCTTGATTCGTCTGCTGAAGTTTTTCGGGTACTCCATTGTCGCGATCGTCTGCGGGCTGCTGCTCGTACTCAGCGGGGCCTATCTCTACCTTAGTCCGGGTTTGCCGTCGGTAGAGGCCCTCAGAAGTATCCAGTTGCAGATTCCTTTGCGGGTCTACAGCAGCGATGAAAAACTGATCGCGGAGTTCGGCGAAATGCGCCGCACACCGATCCGTTTCGCCGACATTCCGCCCAATTTCATCAACGCATTGCTGTCGGCTGAAGACGATAATTTCGCCAATCACTACGGCGTCGACCCCGGCAGCCTGGTGCGCGCAGCCTCGCAGCTGGTAAAAAGCGGACACATTCAATCCGGCGGCAGCACCATCACCATGCAGGTGGCGAAGAACTTCTTCCTCACCAGCGAGCGCAGTTTTTCGCGCAAAGCCACCGAGATCCTGCTGGCGCTGCAGATCGAACGCCAGCTGACCAAGGACGAAATCCTCGAGCTGTACGTCAACAAGATTTATCTGGGCAACCGCGCCTATGGCATCGAGGCGGCGTCCCAGGTGTACTACGGCAAGTCGATTCGCGATGCCAGCCTGGCGCAGATGGCGATGATTGCCGGCTTGCCCAAGGCGCCGTCGCGCTTCAACCCGCTGGCCAACCCGGCGCGCAGCAAGGAACGTCGCGACTGGATTCTGGGGCGCATGTACAAGCTCGGCAAGATCGACCAGACCGCCTACGAGAGCGCCGTGGCCGAACCGTTGAACGCCAGCTATCACGTGCCGACGCCGGAAGTGAATGCGCCCTATATCGCCGAAATGGCCCGCGCTGAAATGGTTGGCCGGTATGGCAGCGAGGCCTACACCGAAGGTTTCCGCGTGACCACTACCGTTCCAAGCAACTTGCAGGAAATTGCCAATCATTCGCTGCACGACGGCCTGATCACCTATGACCAGCGCCACGGTTATCGCGGCCCTGAGTCGCGCCTGCCGGGCAAGACCCTGAGCGCCTGGACCACCGAGCTGGGCAAACAACGCTCGATCAGTGGCCTGGAGCCGGCCATCGTCACCCAGGTCAAGAAAGATGGCGTGCAAGTACTGACCCGCACCGGCGAAGCGCACGTGGCGTGGGACAGCATGAAATGGGCACGTCCGTTCCTGAATACCAACAGCATGGGCCCGATGCCCAAGCAACCGTCCGATGTGGCACAGGTGGGCGATCTGATCCGTGTGCAACGCCAGGCGGATGACAGTCTGAAATTCAGCCAGGTACCGGTCGCCCAGGGCGCCCTGGTGTCCCTCGACCCGCAAAATGGTGCGATCCGCGCCCTGGTCGGCGGCTTCGCCTTCGAGCAGAGCAACTACAACCGCGCCACCCAGGCCAAGCGTCAGCCGGGCTCGAGCTTCAAGCCGTTCGTCTACAGCGCCGCACTGGATAACGGCTATACCGCCGCCAGCCTGGTCAACGATGCACCGATCGTGTTCGTCGATGAGTACCTGGACAAGGTCTGGCGTCCGAAGAACGACACCAACACCTTCCTTGGCCCGATCCGCATTCGCGAGGCGCTGTACAAGTCGCGCAACCTGGTATCGATCCGCCTGCTGCAGGCGATGGGCGTGGGCAAGACCATCGACTACATGACCCGCTTCGGCTTCGCCAAGTCTGACCTGCCGCCGAATCTGTCCCTGGCCCTGGGTACCGCGACCCTCACGCCGATGGAAATTGCCACCGGCTGGAGCACCTTTGCCAACGGCGGCTACAAG
The DNA here is from genome assembly GCF_001439815.1 of Pseudomonas orientalis. Lineage (GTDB taxonomy): Bacteria > Pseudomonadota > Gammaproteobacteria > Pseudomonadales > Pseudomonadaceae > Aquipseudomonas > Aquipseudomonas orientalis. The sequence continues at coordinate 254,937 of NZ_JYLM01000006.1, forward strand.
ATCTCCCCATACCTGATCGACAAGATTGAAAGCCGCAACGGCGACACACTGTTCACCGCCAACCCGCCACGGGTACCTGGCGATGTGGTCAATGGCGTGGCGGCAACCGATGGTCTCGCCGCGCCGAGTAACGGCGGCATCACCATCGAGCCGACGCCAGGCGCAACGCCTGCCGCAAACGCTCCAGCTCCGGGCGAGCCACAGGCACCGGCGGTGGCCGAGCGCATCGTGGATGGGCGCACCACCTATATCCTCAACAGCATCCTGCAGGACGTGATCAAGAAGGGCACCGGCCGGCGTGCATTGGCCCTGGGCCGTGCGGACATCGCGGGCAAGACCGGTACCACCAACGAATCCAAGGATGCCTGGTTCTCCGGTTACAACGGCGACTACGTGACCACCGTATGGACCGGCTACGACCAGCCGGAAAGCCTGGGTCGTCGAGAGTTCGGCGGTACCGTGGCGCTGCCGATATGGATGAGCTACATGGGCGCAGCCTTGAAGGACAAGCCGCTGCACACCCAGCCGGAACCGGAAGGCATCCTGAGTCTGCGCATCGACCCGGTCAGTGGCCGCGCGGCCTCGCCAAGCACGCCGAACGCGTACTTCGAGCTGTTCAAGAGCGAAGACACGCCGCCATCGGTCAACGAGCTGGGCAACGGAGCTATACCGGGCAGCCCGCTGCCGGCGGACGAAGGCGCGCCGATCGATCTCTTCTAACCCAATCGATGCGCTGACATAGAACCCATGTGGGAGGGGGCTTGCCCCCGATTGCAGGCTGTCAGCCAATGAATCCGGTGACTGATACACCGCTATCGGGGGCAAGCCCCCTCCCACATTTAGATGCCCACAAGGCTCAATTAAACCGCCAGGCACCACGCTTTTGAGCGGGTAGCTCTTCGGAAGATGAAGACGCGCCGATCAATCTCTTCTGACCCAATCAGTGGACTGACATAGAACCCATGTGGGAGGGGCTTGCTCCCGATTGCGAACTGTCAGCCAATGAATCCGGTGACTGACACACCGCTATCGGGGGCAAGCCCCCTCCCACATTTGGGCCTGCGCCAACCTCGAGATAATTGCCATCCAACAAAAAGCCCCGACTCGCAAGAGCCGGGGCTTTTTTGTGGGTGCGCTACGCAGGCTTAGCCGTTGAACACATCATCCACGCTTTGCAGCGGGTAGTTCTTCGGATATGGCAGGGTCGCCACGCCCGTCTCGATGGCGGCTTTGGCCACGGCATCGGAGATCAGGGTGATCAGGCGCTTGTCCATTGGCTTGGGAATGATGTACTCACGACCGAACTCCAGCTTGGCGCCACCGTAGGCGTCGCACACGTCCTGAGGCACCGGCAGCTTGGCCAGTTCACGCAGGGCGTTGGCGGCCGCGACTTTCATCTCTTCGTTGATGCGCTTGGCGCGAACGTCCAGGGCGCCACGGAAGATGAACGGGAAACCCAGCACGTTGTTGACCTGGTTCGGGTAGTCCGAACGGCCGGTGGCCATGATCACGTCGTTGCGGGTGGCGTGCGCCAGCTCAGGCGAGATTTCCGGGTCCGGGTTGGAGCAGGCGAACACGATCGGGTTCGGCGCCATCGACTTCAGGCCTTCGGCGCTCAGCAGGTTCGGACCGGAAAGACCGACGAACACGTCGGCGCCGTCGAGGGCGTCAGCCAGGGTGCGCTTGGAGGACGGGTGGGCGAACATCGCCTTGTACTGGTTCAGGTCGGTACGCTCGGACTGGATCACGCCCTTGCTGTCGACCATGTAGATGTTTTCCAGCTTGGCGCCCATGCTGATGATCAGCTTCATGCAAGAAATAGCTGCGGCACCGGCGCCCAGGCAGACGATCTTCGCCTCGCCCAGGGTTTTGCCGGCGATTTCCAGGGCGTTGATCATGCCGGCCGCGGTAACGATTGCGGTGCCGTGCTGGTCATCGTGGAATACCGGGATGTCGCACTGTTCGATCAGGGCCTTTTCGATCTCGAAGCACTCAGGTGCCTTGATGTCTTCCAGGTTGATGCCACCGAAGGTGATGGAAATGCGTTTGACGGTGTCGATGAAAGCCTGCGGGCTCTCGGAGTCGACTTCGATGTCGAAAACGTCGATGCCAGCAAAGCGCTTGAACAGCACGCCCTTGCCTTCCATGACCGGCTTGGACGCCAATGGACCGAGGTTACCCAGGCCCAGGATCGCGGTGCCATCAGAAATCACTGCAACCAGGTTGCCCTTGCCGGTGTACTTGTACGCCAGCTCGGGGTCGCGGGCGATTTCACGTACGGGCTCGGCAACGCCAGGGCTGTAGGCCAGCGACAGGTCACGGGCGGTGGCAGTGGCTTTGGTGAGCTCTACACTCAGCTTTCCTGGACGAGGATTGGCATGATATTCGAGAGCGGCAGTTTTCAAATCAGACATATCGGCATTCCGCTTTTACTGTTGGTCGACGGACCGCCGAGGATACGCGTGTCGTAAAGCCCCTACAAGACTGGTCAGTCACAGGTGTCAAGGCCCTGCGGCGGCGTACTTTAGTCTAAAGCCACGGGATACAAGGGCTGGACTGTTCACAATCGCATTAAAAAATGTCTACAATTTTTTATTATTGCATTGATCGAAGCATGCTTGGATCGGTGAGCGGCAACAGCCAGCGTGCCTGAGGTTTCTTCAGCCCGCCGCGCCTGGCGCGGTCCTGCACCCAGCCACGCGCCTCGATTGTCTTGCCCAGCAGACCATTGAGCATGGCGGCATCGAATAGACGCACCCGATCGGGCGCAATGCGTAATACCAGTGAGCCCTGCAACTCGATCCAGACCCCACCGCGATTGCGTTCGATCTTGCTGACTCGTCCGCTGACCAGGGCGAACCCGGACCGCTTGAGTTGCGCCACGCCGTGTACCGGCGATTGCCGCCAAAGCCCCAACCGCGCGTTACGCGCACTGTTTTCGGCAGCCTGCTGACAGGTGACCAGCTCGACATTGGGCGCGACGCCCACCTGAAACCCCAGGCCATCAGCCAGCAATTGCGCCTCAAGGTTGTTGCCGTCGGCGCCATACAGGTGGGCCAGGGTTCTGCCGTAGAGATCTTTACCTTCCCGTCCCGGCACCAGCCCGAGGCGCCCGTCACTGGCAGTGACCAAGGCCTGCAAACGCTGGCGCGCGGCAACCGCGAACGGCTCGTCGGGGCGACCCTTCCTACCGGCCTCCGGCGCGTTGATACCGATCATCCGCACGCTGCGGCCGTCCTTGAGGCGCACGGTGTCGCCATCCACCACGCGCTGCACGTGCACAGGCGTCACCGACGCTGGCGCGGGGCAGAACAGCTGGGCCTGGGCGCTGGAAAGCCAAATCGCAGGCACAAAAAAGGCGCCCGCAAGGGACGCCTTTTTCAACAGCTGGCAAAAGCCCATAAGGCTTTTGAGCCTTACTCTGCTGGAGTAGCAGCAGGCTTCTTGCCGAAAGCACCAAAGCGATCTGCGAAGCGCTGTACACGGCCGCCGGTGTCCAGAGTTTTCTGCTTACCGGTGTAGAACGGGTGGCACTCGTTGCATACGTCAGTACCCAGTGGCTTGCACAGGTTCGAACGGGTTTCGAACTTGTTACCGCAGCTGCAGGTGACTTCGATGGTTTCGTACGCTGGATGGATATCGGCTTTCATGGCACTTCCTCGGGCTAGCGTGCCGCCACTCGACACTATTGTCGAATACCGCACGTAATTAGGCCGCGAATTCTAACAGACCTTTTCAATCACGCAAGCCGCACGTCCGACTGGAAACCGCCTTTCATCAGAAAACCATGGCATACCCAAGCCCTCCCCTGTCTGCTAGGCTCGCGCCCCTGCGCCACCACCTGCCTAAATGAGACCCCCGCGTGCCCGACGCCATTTTGCGCCTAGCCCTGCCCTCGCCCCTGCGCCGTCTGTTCGATTACCGGGCGCCGGCCGGTGTGCCGCGTGCGCAGCTGGAGCCAGGCATGCGCGTGCGCGTGCCGTTCGGGCGCAGGGAAATGATCGGCATCCTGGTGGAAGTCACCGACCACAGTGAAGTGCCCGCCGAAAAGCTCAAGCCGGCCATCGCCATCCTCGATGCCACCGCGCCGCTGCCGCCTGCGCTGTTCAAGCTGTGCCTGTGGACCGCGCAGTATTACCAGCACAGCCTGGGCGACACCTTGAGCTGGGCACTGCCGGTGCTGCTGCGTCAGGGCGAGCTGGCCGAAGCGCGCCAGGAGCGCTTCTGGTCGATGGCGCCCGGCGCGCGCCTGGACGACCCGCGCATCGCCCGCGCCCCGCGCCAGCGTGAAGCCCTGGCCACCCTGGCGCAGCATCCCCATGGCGTGGCCCATCAGCTGTTGAGCAAGCTGATGCTGAGCAAGGACAGCCTCGACCTGCTGCTCGCCAAAGGCCTGGTGCAGGTGGAAATCCGCAAGCACGCCCCCGATCCGCGCCATGAACACTGGCTGGCCCAGCCGGAGCTGCCGCTGAACCCCGAACAACGCGCCGCCTATGAAGCGATCCGCGCCGGGTTCGACAGCTTTCACGCGTTCCTGCTGGCCGGCGTCACCGGCAGCGGCAAGACCGAAGTCTATTTGCAGTTGATCCGCGAAACCTTGCAGGCCGGCAAACAGGCGCTGGTGCTGATCCCCGAGATCAACCTAGGCCCGCAGACCCTGGCGCGTTTCGAACAGCGTTTCAATGCCCGCATCGCCCTGGTGCACTCGGCGGTCAACGACCGTGAGCGCCTGGAGTCGTGGCTGGCGGCGCGGGACGGCGAAGCCGACATTATTATCGGCACGCGCTCGGCGCTATTCACCCCGATGAAAAATCCGGGGCTGATCATCATCGACGAAGAGCACGACGGCTCGTACAAACAGCAGGAAGGCTTGCGTTACCATGCCCGCGACCTGGCCCTGGTGCGCGCGCGCCAGGAAGACATCCCGATTGTGCTGGGTTCGGCCACGCCGTCCCTGGAAAGCCTGCATAACGCCTACACCGGCCGTTATGGCCTGCTACGCCTGAATGAGCGCGCAGGTGGCGCCAAGCAACCACGCTTCCTGCGCCTGGATGTAAAAAGCCGACCGCTGGACAGCGGTATTTCCGGCCCGATGCAGCAAGCCATCGGCCAGACCCTCGCCGCCGGCCAGCAAGTCCTGGTGTTCCTCAACCGTCGCGGTTTTGCGCCGACGCTGTTGTGTCATGACTGTGGCTGGATGTCCGAATGCGAGCGCTGCGATGCGCGCATGACCGTGCATCAGCGCTATGGCGAACTGCGCTGCCATCACTGCGGCCATGTAGAGCCTGTACCGCGCCACTGCCCGCAGTGCGGCAAGGTCGACCTGCGCCCGGTCGGCGCGGGGACCGAGCGCGCCGAAGAGCGCCTGGGCATTCTGTTTCCTGATTATCCGGTGCTGCGGGTGGACCGCGACAGCACGTCGCGCAAAGACGCGATGAACCAATTGTTCGCCACCATCCAGAAAGGCCAGCCGTGCATTCTGGTCGGCACGCAGATGCTTGCCAAAGGGCATCACTTCCCACGGGTGACGCTGGTGTCGATCCTGGACGCCGACGGCGGCTTATTCTCCGGCGACTTCCGCGCCAGCGAGCGCATGGCGCAGCTGATCGTGCAAGTCGCCGGCCGCGCAGGGCGCGCTGAAGAGCCGGGCCGAGTGATTATCCAGACGCACCTGGCCGACCACCCGCTGCTGATTCAACTGACCGAACAAGGTTACTTTGCCTTCGCCGAACAGGCGTTGAGCGAGCGCCGCGCCGCCGGGCTGCCGCCGTTTGCGCACCTGGCGCTGCTGCGCGCCGAGGCGCATAAACCGGGCCAGGCCGAAGGCTTTCTGGACGAAGCGTGCAGCGCCGCTGAACGTTTGCTGGTAGAGCTGGGTCTGAGCGGCATCGAACTGCTCGGCCCGGTGCCCGCGCCCATGGAACGCCGCGCCGGGCGGTATCGGGCCCAACTACTGTTGCAGGCAACGTCCCGCGCACCGCTGCATCGGCTATTAAGCAGCTGGTTGCTTGCCCTGGAGCAAATGCCTGGCGGCCGGCAGGTGCGATGGTCACTGGATGTGGACCCGGTCGATTTGTATTAAGCCGTCCCCTGTAGGAGCGAGCTTGCTCGCGAAGAACTCAAGAACACCGCGTTAAATCAGGAAGCCCGAGTTATCGTTGACGATTTTCGCGAGCAAGCTCGCTCCTACAAAATGCTCCACAGGTCCGGAACGGTTGGCAAGCCCGCCCTCGCCACGGATAATGCCCAGTTTTTCCACCTGCGCATCGCGCGCCGCCGCTTGCGGTCGAAAGAGAACACCATGAAAGACACCATTCGCCAGCTGATCCAACAAGCCCTCACCCAACTCGTCAACGAAGGTGTGTTGCCTGAAGGCCTGTCGCCGGCGATCCAGGTGGAGAACACCCGCGACAAGACCCACGGCGACTTCGCCAGCAACATCGCGATGATGCTGTCCAAGCCGGCCGGCATGAAGCCCCGCGACCTGGCGGAAAAAATCATCGCCGCGCTGCCGGCCGCCGCCAGTGTCACCAAGGCCGAAATCGCCGGCCCGGGCTTTATCAACTTCTTCCAGAACACCCAGGCCCTGGCCGCGCGCCTGGATGCCGCCCTGGCCGATGCCCACATCGGCGCACGCAAGGCCGGCGACAGCCAGCGCGTGGTCATCGACCTGTCGGCACCCAACCTGGCCAAGGAGATGCACGTCGGCCACCTGCGCTCGACCATCATCGGCGACGGCGTGGCGCGGGTCCTGGAATTTCTCGGCGACACCGTCATTCGTCAGAACCACGTGGGCGACTGGGGCACCCAGTTCGGCATGCTGATGGCCTACCTGCAGGAAAACCCGATCACCAGCAACGAGCTGGCCGACCTGGAAAACTTCTACCGCGCCGCCAAGAAGCGCTTCGACGAATCCGAAGAATTCGCTGACCGTGCTCGCAGCCTGGTGGTCAAACTGCAGGCGGGCGATAAGGAATGCCTGGAGCTGTGGGGTCGTTTCCGCGATATCTCCCTGTCCCACTGCCAGGAAATCTACGAGCTGCTCAACGTCAAGCTGACCATGGCCGACGTGATGGGCGAAAGCGCCTATAACGACGACCTGATCAATGTGGTCAACGACCTCAAGGCTGCGGGCCTGCTGGTCGAGAGCAACGGTGCGCAATGCGTGTTCCTTGAAGAATTCAAGACCGCCGATGGCGAGCCGCTGCCGGTGATCATCGTCAAGGCCGATGGCGGCTATCTCTACGCCACCACCGACCTGGCCGCCGTGCGCTACCGCAGCGGCGTGCTCAAGGCCGATCGCGCGCTGTATTTCGTCGATCAGCGCCAGGCCCTGCACTTCCAGCAAGTGTTCGAAGTGGCGCGCCGCGCCGGCTTCGTCACCCATCCGATGCACATGGAGCACATGGGTTTTGGCACCATGAACGGCGCCGATGGCCGCCCGTTCAAGACCCGCGATGGCGGCACCGTGAAGCTGGTCGACCTGCTGACCGAAGCCCAGGAGCGCGCCTACAGCCTGGTCAAGGAAAAGAACCCGGAACTGGCCGAGGCCGACCTGCGCACTATCGCCCGCGTGGTCGGCATTGGCGCGGTGAAATACGCCGACCTGTCCAAGCACCGCACCAGCGACTACAGCTTCAACTTCGACCTGATGCTCAACTTCGAAGGCAACACCGCCCCGTACCTGCTGTACGCCTACACCCGTGTGGCCGGTGTATTCCGCAAACTGGGCAAGGACTTCAGCGAGGTCGAAGGCCAAATCGTGCTGGACGCCCCCCACGAACAGGAACTGGCCGCCAAGCTCGCGCAGTTCGGCGAAGTACTCAACAGCGTCGGCGAGAAAGGCACACCGCATATCCTCTGCACCTACCTGTACGAAGTGGCCGGCCTGTTTTCCAGCTTCTACGAGAACTGCCCGATCCTCAGCGCCGACGATGAAGCCCAGAAGCAGAGTCGCCTGCGCCTTGCCGCATTGGCTGGACGGACCCTAAAGCAAGGCCTGGAGCTGTTGGGCCTGGAAACTCTGGAGCGCATGTAAGTTGGCCGCCAAGAAAAAACCTGCACCCAAGCGCGGCGCCAGCCGCTACCAGGCCCCGGCCAAGCAGCCGATCCCGGGTTGGTTGTGGATGGCGATCGGCCTCACGGTCGGCGCATTCGTTGTCTTTTTGATGAAGCTGGAGCCCGGCCAGGGCGATGACGTCAAGCGCGTCAAACAGGAGCAGCAGAAAGCCACGAAAATCGCCGAGGCCAACAAGACCGCGCCGAGCCCGACGGCGCCGGTGAAACCGAAGTACGACTTCTACACGCTGCTGCCGGAATCGGAAGTGATCGTGCCGCCCGACGCCGTGCCGGAGAAAACCCTGCCGACGCCGCAAGTGCCGACCACCCCGGTCACGCCAGCGGAAGCGGCGAAGATCGACACCGCGCGCGCCCAGGCGGCATTGGCGGGCATTACCCCGCCGCCGGCACCTCCAGTGGCAGAGACCAAGGCGGCGCCGGTGACCAAGTTCTTCCTGCAGGCGGGCTCGTTCCCCAAACAGGCGGACGCGGACCGGGTACGCGCGCAGATCATTCTGCTGGGCCAGTCGGTGACGGTAGAGTCCGGTACCGTGAAGGAAGCAACTTGGTATCGCGTGCTGGTGGGTCCGTTCAGCAACCGTGAACAGCTGACGGTGGCGCAGAAACAATTGGCTGGCGCAGGGTTTAGCAACCTGCTGTTACAACAACGCCAGAGCCGCTGACCTCGAAGAGATAGCAGGACTAATGTGGGAGGGGGCTTGCCCCCGATGGCGGTGTATCAGTCAACATATTCATTGGCTGACAGCCCGCAATCGGGGGCAAGCCCCCTCCCACATTTGATTTTCATCGGTCTGAAGATCATGCCTGGCCTATAACTGCCACTCGTCCGCCCTGCCGTCCTACGGTTGAAATCCCCCCCGCCACCCCCATATGAGTTCCATCAGGGCATTTTCGCCCCGCTGCGTGGAGACTCTCCCCTTGACCACCATCGTTTCAGTACGTCGCCACGGCAAAGTCGTCATGGGCGGCGACGGCCAGGTTTCCCTGGGTAATACCGTGATGAAAGGCAACGCCAAGAAAGTGCGTCGCCTGTACCACGGCCAGGTGCTCGCCGGTTTCGCCGGCGCTACCGCCGATGCCTTCACCCTGTTCGAGCGTTTCGAAGGCCAGCTCGAAAAGCACCAGGGCCATCTGGTGCGTGCCGCCGTCGAACTCGCCAAGGAATGGCGCACAGACCGCTCGCTCAGCCGCCTCGAAGCCATGCTGGCGGTCGCCAACAAAGACGCGTCCCTGATCATCACCGGCAACGGCGATGTGGTTGAACCTGAACATGGCCTGATCGCCATGGGTTCCGGTGGCGGCTATGCGCAAGCCGCGGCCAGCGCGCTGCTGAAGAAAACCGACCTGTCGGCGCGTGAAATCGTCGAGACCGCCCTGGGTATCGCCGGCGATATCTGCGTGTTCACCAACCACAACCAGACCATTGAGGAGCAGGACCTCGCCGAGTAAGCCGCTGGCTTATTTGCGCTTGAGGCCGCCAAACACTATGTCCATGACTCCCCGCGAAATCGTCCATGAACTCAATCGCCATATCATCGGCCAGGACGATGCCAAGCGCGCCGTTGCCATTGCGCTGCGTAACCGCTGGCGCCGGATGCAACTGCCCGAAGAACTGCGCGTTGAAGTAACGCCCAAGAACATACTGATGATCGGCCCGACCGGCGTCGGTAAAACCGAAATCGCCCGTCGCCTGGCCAAGCTGGCCAATGCCCCGTTCATCAAGGTTGAAGCCACCAAGTTCACCGAAGTCGGCTATGTGGGTCGCGACGTGGAGTCGATCATCCGTGACCTGGCCGACGCTGCGCTGAAAATGCTGCGCGAGCAGGAAGTGACCAAGGTCAGCCACCGTGCCGAAGATGCCGCCGAAGAACGCATCCTCGACGCACTGCTGCCACCGGCCCGCATGGGCTTCAACGAAGACGCCGCACCGTCGTCGGATTCCAACACCCGTCAGCTGTTCCGCAAGCGCCTGCGTGAAGGCCAGCTTGACGACAAGGAAATCGAGATCGAAGTGGCCGAAGTGTCGGGCGTCGATATTTCCGCGCCGCCGGGCATGGAAGAAATGACCAGCCAACTGCAGAACCTGTTCGCCAACATGGGCAAGGGCAAGAAGAAAAGCCGCAAGCTCAAGGTGAAGGAAGCACTGAAACTGGTGCGCGACGAAGAAGCCGGACGCCTGGTCAATGAGGAAGAGCTCAAGGCCAAGGCCCTGGAAGCGGTCGAGCAGCACGGCATCGTGTTTATCGATGAGATCGACAAGGTGGCCAAGCGCGGCAACTCCGGCGGCGTCGATGTGTCCCGTGAGGGTGTGCAGCGCGACCTGCTGCCGCTGATCGAAGGCTGCACCGTGAACACCAAGCTGGGTATGGTCAAGACCGACCATATCCTGTTTATTGCCTCCGGTGCTTTCCACCTGAGCAAGCCAAGCGACCTGGTACCGGAGCTGCAAGGCCGCCTGCCGATCCGCGTGGAACTCAAGGCGCTGACCCCGGGCGACTTCGAGCGCATTCTCAGCGAGCCGCATGCCTCGCTTACCGAGCAGTACCGTGAACTGCTGAAAACCGAAGGCCTGGGCATCGAGTTCCAGCCGGACGGGATCAAGCGCCTGGCGGAGATTGCCTGGCAGGTCAACGAGAAGACCGAGAACATCGGTGCGCGTCGTCTGCATACCTTGCTGGAGCGCTTGCTGGAAGAAGTGTCCTTCAGTGCCGGCGACATGGCCGGTGCGCAGAATGGCGAAGCGATCAAGATCGACGCGGATTACGTCAACAGCCACCTGGGCGAATTGGCGCAGAACGAAGACTTGTCGCGCTATATTCTGTAGACCTCATACAGCGCTGCTTCGCTTCAATGTGGGAGGGGGCTTGCCCCCGATGGCGGTCTGTCAGACAGATATAGGCTGACTGACACACTGCTATCGGGGGCAAGCCCCCTCACACATTTTGAGCCGGTTCCTTCAGGGTTATCTCCAATGTCGAAATTTCCTACTGCCGTAAACCTGCATAAAACCTCCAATACCCTCGGCCTCACCTACGGGCCGGACGAAACCTACCAACTGCCCGCCGAATTCCTGCGCGTGCATTCGCCTTCCGCCGAGGTCCAGGGCCACGGCAAACCCATCCTGCAATTCGGCAAGCTCAACGTTAAATTGATCAAGCTGGAACCGGCGGGCCAGTACGCACTGAAATTGACCTTCGACGACGGCCATGACAGCGGACTGTTCACCTGGGACTACCTTTATCAGCTGGCCGTGCGTCAGGACGCGCTGTGGGTCGATTACCTGGCCGAACTCAAAGCGGCCGGAAAAACCCGCGACCCGAGCCAGTCGGTCGTGCGGCTGATGCTCTAGTCCAGGCGTCTTGCTCTTTAGAGCGCATTTTCTAATTTCATCTGTTTGAATGCCCTGTCTCGTGGTCAACGATTGGCCTGCTTGCGAAAAAAATTAAACTCGGGTAACCAATGGAGCTGGCAAGTTCCCTGCATTTGACGATGCGGTATCAACGGTCACCCGAGCGCAGTACCAGGCTGGTGTCGTGTATCGAAATGGGTGCGCAGCAATCGCCGGTACTCGTCTTTCGGACAATGGAGCGTCGTAGATGAGTAACAAGAATAACGATGACTTGAAACGCCAGGCCTCGGAAAACACCCTGGGGCTGAACCCGATCATCGCGTTACGCAAAAAGGATTTATTGGCCTCCGCGAAGATGGTGCTGACCCAAGCCATCAAGCAACCGTTGCACAGCGTCAAACACGTCGCCCATTTCGGGGTGGAGCTCAAGAACGTCATGTTCGGCAAGTCGGTGCTGGTGCCGGAGAGCGATGACCGGCGCTTCCATGACCCGGCCTGGAGCCAGAACCCGCTCTACAAGCGCTACCTGCAAACCTACCTGGCGTGGCGCAAGGAACTGCACGACTGGATCGGCGACAGCAATCTGTCGGAACAGGACATCAGTCGCGGCCACTTCGTGATCAACCTGATGACTGAAGCCATGGCGCCCACCAACAGCGCCGCCAACCCGGCGGCGGTCAAACGCTTCTTTGAAACCGGCGGCAAAAGCCTGCTCGATGGCCTGTCCCACCTGGCCAAGGACATGGTGCACAACGGCGGTATGCCAAGCCAGGTCAACATGGGTGCCTTTGAAGTGGGCAAGAGCCTGGGTATCACCGAAGGCGCGGTGGTATTTCGCAACGATGTGCTGGAGCTGATCCAGTACAGGCCCATCACCGAGCAGGTGCACGAACGCCCGCTGCTGGTGGTGCCGCCGCAGATCAACAAATTCTATGTCTTCGACCTGAGCCCGGATAAGAGCCTGGCGCGCTTCTGCCTGCGCAATGGGCAGCAGACCTTTATCGTCAGCTGGCGCAACCCGACCAAGGCCCAGCGCGAGTGGGGCCTGTCGACCTATATCGAGGCGCTCAAGGAAGCGGTCGATGTGATCACGGCGATTACCGGCAGCAAGGACGTGAACATGCTGGGCGCCTGCTCCGGCGGCATCACCTGCACCGCCCTGCTGGGCCATTACGCCGCGCTGGGGGAGAAAAAGGTCAACGCCCTGACGCTGCTGGTGAGTGTGCTGGACACCACGCTGGACACCCAGGTGGCATTGTTCGTCGATGAACAGACCCTCGAAGCGGCGAAGCGCCATTCCTATCAGGCCGGCGTACTGGAAGGCCGTGACATGGCCAAGGTGTTTGCGTGGATGCGGCCCAACGACCTGATCTGGAATTACTGGGTCAACAACTACCTGCTGGGCAATGAGCCGCCGGTGTTCGACATCCTGTTCTGGAACAACGACACCACGCGCCTGCCGGCCGCCTTCCATGGCGACCTGATCGAACTGTTCAAGAACAACCCGCTGGTGCGCGCCAACGCCCTGGAAGTGTGCGGCACGCCCATCGACCTCAAACAGGTCACCGCCGATATCTATGCACTGGCCGGCACCAACGACCACATCACACCCTGGCAGTCCTGCTACAAGTCGGCGCAATTATTTGGCGGCAAGGTGGAGTTCGTGCTGTCCAGCAGCGGGCATATCCAGAGCATCCTCAACCCGCCGGGCAACCCCAAGTCGCGTTACCAGACCAGTGACGGCCTGGCGGGCACCGCGCTGCAATGGCAGGAAAACGCGACCAAGCACACCGACTCGTGGTGGCTGCACTGGCAGGCATGGCAGGCGGAGCGGGCGGGTAAGTTGAAAAAAGCCCCTACAAGCCTGGGTAACAAGACGTACGCAGCGGCGGAAGCTGCACCAGGCACCTATGTACACGAACGCTAAATTGAAATGCAGTCAATGTGGGAGGGGGCTTGCCCCCGATAGCGGTGTGTCAGTTAAAGATGTAATGACTGAAACACCGCCATCGGGGGCAAGCCCCCTCCCACATTTTGACCGCATTTCTCCTGTAACACTTCACAGGGCTTGAGCATGCCGCAACCGTTCATCTTCCGCACCATCGACCTGGATGGCCAGGCCATCCGCACGGCGGTACGACCGGGCAAGCCGCACTTGACCCCGCTGCTGATCTTCAACGGCATCGGCGCCAACCTGGAGCTGGTGTTTCCGTTCGTCCACGCCCTGGACCCGGACCTGGAAGTGATCGCCTTCGATGTGCCAGGCGTGGGCGGTTCCTCCACGCCCAACCGGCCCTATCGCTTCCCCGGCCTGGCCAAGCTGACGGCGCGCATGCTCGACTACCTGGACTATGGCCAGGTGAACGCGGTGGGGGTGTCCTGGGGTGGCGCGCTGGCGCAGCAGTTCGCCTATGACTACCCGGAACGCTGCAAGAAGCTGATTCTGGCGGCCACGGCTGCCGGAGCCTTTATGGTGCCGGGCAAGCCCAAGGTGTTGTGGCTGATGGCCAGCCCCCGGCGCTATATCCAGCCCTCCCATGTGGTGCGCATTGCGCCGATGATTTACGGCGGTTCGTTCCGCCGCGACCCCAAGCTGGCCGCCGAACATGCCAGCAAAGTGCGCTCGGCCGGCAAGCTGGGTTATTACTGGCAACTGTTCGCGGGGCTGGGCTGGACCAGCATCCACTGGCTGCACAAGATCCGCCAGCCGACCCTGGTATTGGCCGGGGACGACGACCCGCTGATTCCGCTGATCAACATGCGCATGCTCGCCTGGCGCATCCCCAATGCGCAGTTGCATATCATCGACGATGGCCATTTATTCCTGATCACCCGGGCCGAAGCCGTGGCGCCCATCATCATGAAGTTTCTTGAAGAGGAGCGTCTGCGCGCCGTGATACATCCGCGACCGGCGGTGTGAAGGACCACACCGCCGCGCAACTTGCCAGGAACCGACTATGGTTCTGAATTGGCGTGCCTCTTGATGGCTTGACGAAGGAGTGTTGGCTCATGCGAGACAGACCCGTGAAGAACCCGGCGCCCACCCCCGCTGCGTTCATCAACGCGCAAAACGCGATCACCGGCCTGCGCGGCCGAGACCTGCTGTCGACCCTGCGTACCGTCGCGGCCCATGGCCTGCGCAACCCGATGCACACCGCCCGCCACGCCCTGGCCCTGGGCGGCCAACTGGGCCGCGTGTTGCTGGGGGACACGGTGCATGAGCCCAACCCCAACGACAGCCGCTTCAAAGACCCCACCTGGACGCTCAACCCGCTGTACCGGCGCAGTCTGCAAGCCTATTTGAGCTGGCAAAGACACACGCGCAACTGGATCGATGACAGCACCCTCAGCGCAGATGACCGTGCTCGCGCACAGTTCGCGTTCGCCCTGCTCAACGACGCCGTCTCGCCGTCCAACACCCTGCTCAATCCGCTGGCGATCAAGGAGCTGCTCAATTCCGGCGGCAACAGTGTGGTGCGTGGCGTGAGCCATTTGTTCGAAGACCTGCTGCACAACAATGGCCTGCCGCGCCAGGTCAGCAAGCATGCCTTCGAAGTGGGCAAGACCGTTGCCACCACGCCGGGCTCGGTGGTGTTTCGCAACGAGCTGCTGGAGCTGATCCAGTACAGGCCCATGAGCGAAAAACAATACGCCAAGCCCTTGCTGGTGGTGCCGCCGCAAATCAACAAGTACTACATCTTCGATCTCAGCCCGGCCAACAGCTTTGTGCAGTACGCCCTGAAAAACGGCCTGCAGACCTTCATGGTCAGTTGGCGCAACCCGGATGTGCGGCATCGCGAATGGGGACTGTCCACCTACGTGGCGGCGCTGGAGGAAGCCCTCAACGCCTGCCGGGCGATCACCGGCGCGCGCGAGGTCAATCTGATGGGCGCCTGCGCCGGCGGCCTGACCATCGCCGCGCTGCAAGGCCATCTGCAAGCCAAGCGCCAGTTGCGGCGCATCGCCAGTGCCAGTTATCTGGTGAGCTTGCTCGACAGCCAGATCGACGGCCCGGCCATGTTGTTCGCCGATGAACAAACCCTTGAAGCCGCCAAGCGCCGTTCTTACCAGCAAGGTGTGCTGGACGGTCGCGACATGGCCAAGGTGTTCGCCTGGATGCGCCCCAATGACCTGATCTGGAACTACTGGGTCAACAACTACCTGCTGGGCAAGGAACCACCCGCCTTCGACATCCTGTACTGGAACAACGACAACACGCGCCTGCCCGCCGCGCTGCACGGCGACCTGCTGGATTTTTTCAAGCACAACCCGCTGAGCCATCCGGGGGGCCTGGAGGTGTGCGGTACGCCCATCGACTTGCAGAAGGTCACGATAGACAGCTTCAGCGTGGCCGGCATCAACGACCACATCACGCCGTGGGACGCGGTGTACCGTTCCACCCAACTGCTGGGCGGCGAGCGGCGCTTCGTGCTATCCAACAGCGGGCATATCCAGAGCATCCTCAACCCGCCGGGCAACCCCAAGGCCAATTACGTCGAGAATCCCAGGCTGAGCAGCGACCCGCGCGCCTGGTATTACGACGCCAGTCACGTCGAAGGCAGCTGGTGGCCGCAGTGGCTGGAGTGGGTCCAGCAACGTTCGGGCGCGCAGCGCGAAACCCTCACCGCCCTGGGCAACCAGAACTACCCACCGATGGAAGCGGCGCCAGGCACCTACGTGCGCGTGCGCTGAGCTCAACGATCAGACTAAGAAGGCTGGATGAAGACCCGCGACCGTATCCTTGAATGTGCCCTGCAGTTGTTCAACCACAAGGGCGAACCGAATGTGTCGACCATGGAGGTGGCCAATGAAATGGGGATCAGCCCCGGCAACCTCTACTACCACTTCCATGGCAAGGAGCCGTTGGTGCTGGGGCTGTTCGAACGTTTTCAAGGCGAGTTGGCGCCGCTGCTCGACCCTCCTGCCGATGCGCAGCTGGAGGCCGAGGACTACTGGCTGTTCCTGCATTTGATTGTCGAGCGCATGGCCCACTACCGGTTCCTGTTCCAGGATCTGTCGAACCTGGCCGGGCGTCTGCCGAAGCTGGCCAAGGGGATTCGTAACCTGCTCACGGCGCTCAAGCGAACACTGGCTTCTTTGCTCGCGCGATTGAAGGCGGCGGGGCAACTGGTCAGTGATACCCAGGCGTTGGGGCAACTGGTGGAGCAGATCACCATGACCCTGCTGTTTTCCCTGGATTACCAGCGAATCCTGGATCGCAAGGGTGAGGTGCGGGTGGTGGTGTACCAGGTCATGATGTTGGTGGCGCCGCATCTGCTGCTGCCGGCACGGCACGCGACCGAGAAGTTCGCACTCAAATACCTGGATGACCTGGATTGAAGCCCACTGATCGTTCCCACGCGGGAGCGTGGGAACGATCTGTGATAAAAAACGCCCGACCTTCACAGGCCGGGCGTTTTTGTGCCCTGTAAAAATCAGGACTGACTGGATGGCGTCGGCGTTACCGGCGTTGCAGTCGGGGTAGCAGCCGTGTGCGACGGTGCGGACACCGAATTGGCTGTCGAAGCGGCCGGTGCTGCCGCTGTTGCCGGCTTGGCCGACGCAGCAGTCTTTGGCGCTGCCGGCTTTTTCGCTACCGCGGGCTTTTTAGCCGCTGCAGGTTTTGCCGCAGGCTTGGCTGCTGACTTCGCAGCGGCGGGTTTGGCAGCCGATTTAGCCGCAGGTTTTGCGGCGGCTTTAGCGGCCACTGGCTTAGCGGCAGGCTTGGTGGCCGGTTTGGCCGCAGCGGTTTTGGCTGCGGGCTTGGCGGCGGGTTTTGCAGCAGCTTTGGCGGGCGCCTTGGCCGCAGATTTTGCAGCCGGTTTGGCAGCCGCTTTAACCAGAGGCTTGGCGGCAGCTTTCGCGGCCGGTTTTGCCGCTGCGGTTTTAGCCGCAGGTTTGGCGGCCGGTTTTGCTGCAGGCTTGGCCGCAGCAGTCTTGGCTGGCGCCACTTTGGCGCCTGTGAGCTTTTCGATTTGCTTGGTCAGCGTATCGACCTTGCTGTGCAGCGTTTTCAGCTCAGCCTTGCTCGGCACGCCCAGTCGCGAAATAGCACTGTTGAGGCGCTTGTCGAAAGTTTCTTCCAACTTGTTCCAGGTGTCGGAAATGCTCGACTTGGCCGAACCTGCGCTCGCCTTGGCCGCGTCCACTTTTTTACCCACAGTGCTCTTGGTCAACTTCTCGGCCTTCTCACCGTCCTTGACCAGCGTCTCGAAGTATTTGCCGCCGTCACTGCTCACTTTCGAGTAAACGCCTAAACCAGCAAGCCAGATCTTTCGGGAATATTTTTCAACTTCCCCGACCCACGAGCTGCTTTCTTTCTGAGTAGTTTTTTTAACAGCCATCCCGATGTCTCCTTAGTGTTTACGCGCGACACGTTCGAGCAATGCCGTCAGCTCTTCGAGCTTAGCAGAGAGTGTCTCCACGTCATGTTTAGACGCAATGCCGATTCGATTCAAGGCACTTGCAACACGTGAGTCAAAAGCTTTTTCAACTTTATCCAGTTGAACTTCAACTCGGTGGCCGATGCTGGAGACGTTACTCCTTACTTGGTCAATCTGACTGTTGGCGGCATCAAGTTGTTCAATGGCAACTTTTTTGCTTTTACTTTCAATATGTTGACCGCTCTTAACCAGCTCTTTGAAGTATTCGCCACCCTCGCTGCCGACCTTGGCATAGGCACCAAGACCCGCCAGCCAGATCTTGCGGGCATAGCGTTTAACCTCATGCAGAGCGGTGGCCTGACTGTCGATTTTTTTCTGCAAAATAACGTTGGCCATGGTGCACCTCACATAGAAACGGGTGGAGGAACCGCCCGCCGGAGTTGGGGGCTTGGGCACAACGTAGGGTGAAAAATTAGAATCGGCACCCTAAGAACGTCGAATCAGGCCAGCGCCTTATCCAGGGCTTTTTCGATTTCGGACTTGAGGGTGCCGCTCATGGCCGACATCAACAGGCCCAGCTTCACATCAATACGCAATGAATCATCAAAGACCTGAACCGTGCCTTCAACACCCGACCGCTTGAGATTCAAGGTATCGCCGGACCACGACGACTCCACGCCATACTTATCCTTGAGTTTCTGCGCCAGCGTGTCGGCTTTCGCCCGTGCGCCTGCTTTACCCAGGGAATGCTCACGCTCAACGGTGATGCGGGCCATTGCAATGACTCCTTTCTATAGAGGCTTGGAAACCTTCCATGGGGCAAAAGGTCTCGATAAGCACCTATCTTACCTTCAGCCTTGCCAAGACAAAGCAGGCCCCGGGGATTATCATGTCCCGCATTCTCTTTTGGTGACAGCGATATGACTGATCAGCGCAAAGGCAGCGATGCCGAACCCACCACTCACTTCGGCTTCAAGAACGTCCCGGAAAGCCAGAAAGCGGAAAAAGTCGCTGAGGTGTTCCACTCCGTAGCCGCCAAGTACGACTTGATGAACGACGTGTTGTCCGGTGGCATGCACCGCCTGTGGAAGCGTTTTACCATCGAACTGTCGGGCGTACGCACCGGCAACCGCGTGCTGGACATCGCCGGTGGCACGGGCGACCTGGCGGCCAAGTTTTCCAAGCTGGTGGGGCCGACCGGCCAGGTGGTACTGGCCGATATCAACGGCTCGATGCTCAAGGTTGGTCGCGACCGCCTGCTCGACAAGGGCGTGGCCGGCAATATCGAATTCGTTCAGGCCGATGCGGAAAAACTGCCGTTCCCGGACAACCACTTCGATTGCGTGACCATCGCCTTCGGCCTGCGCAACGTCACCCACAAGGAGGACGCGATCCGCTCGATGCTGCGCGTGCTCAAGCCGGGTGGCCGCCTGCTGGTGCTGGAATTCTCCAAGCCGACCAACGCGCTGATGTCCAAGGTGTACGACACCTATTCGTTTGCCTTCATGCCGTTGATGGGCAAGCTGATCACCAATGATGCCGAGAGCTATCGCTACCTGGCCGAATCGATCCGCATGCACCCCGACCAGGAAACCCTGAAGTCCATGATGGTGGAGGCCGGTTTCGACCGCGTGACCTACCACAACATGACCTCGGGCATCGTTGCCCTGCACCGCGGCATCAAGCCCTGATGCTGCTCGCAGGCCTTGTCGCCAGCGTCGAACACGGACTCAACCGTGTTTTGCGCCTGGACAGCACCGCCCTGGCGCGGCTTGCGCACCTGACCGGCAAAGTCATCGCCGTCGATTGCCGCAGCCCCGCCTTGCAGCTGTTTATCCTGCCCAGCGATGAAGGCCTGTTGCTCGCCACGCAATGGGCCGCCGAGGCCGACTGCACCTTGCGTGCGCCGGCCTACAACCTGTTGCACCTGGCGTTGAGCCGCAACAAGACCGCTATCCTGCACAGCCCCGAAGTGGCGCTGGAAGGCGACAGCGCGGTGCTGATGGACCTGGCCGCCGTGTTGCAGGACCTGGACCTGGACTGGGAATTCGAACTCTCGCGCTGGATCGGCCCCGTCGCCACCCAGCTGCTCAGTGGGCACCTGCGCAGCCGTTCGCGCTGGTACCAGCAAGGGTTCGCCAGCCTCAACCAGAACCTCGCCGAATACCTGAGCGAAGAATCGCGCACCCTGGTCGGGCAACGAGAAGCGCAAGCGCGCTTTCGTGAGCTCGACGAGGCCAAAATCGACCTGGAACGCCTCGAGGCCCGCTTCGAGCGCCTGAGCCGTTCCCTTGATCCAAGCGATAACGCATGAAGCTGCTCGCCGTCCGCCGTTTGTTTCGTATCCAGCGCGTCGTAATCCGCTACCGCCTCGATGACCTGCTGTTTGCCCTGCCCCTGCCCTGGTTCCTGCTGGCAGTGCGTTATGTGCTGCCGTGGCGCTGGTTGCCGCGCAGAAAACTGGAGCTGAGCCGAGGGGCCTGCCTGCGCCTGGCGTTACAGGACCTGGGGCCGATCTTTATCAAGTTCGGGCAGATCTTGTCGACGCGCCGCGACTTGTTGCCCGAAGACATCGCCGATGAGCTGATGCTGCTGCAGGACCGCGTGCCGCCGTTCGATTCGCAGTTGTCGATGAAACTCATCGAAGAGCAGTTGGGCAGGAAAATCAGCGAGGTGTTCAGCCGCTTCGATGTCGAGCCGCTGGCTTCGGCCTCGGTCGCGCAAGTGCATGCCGCGCAGCTCAAGAGCGGCGAAGAAGTGGTGGTGAAAGTCATCCGCCCGGGCCTCAAGCCGATCATCGGCCAGGACCTGGCGTGGCTGTTCATCCTGGCCCGCGCCGCCGAGCGTTTCTCTGCCGACGCGCGCCTGCTGCATCCGGTGGATGTAGTGGCCGACTACGAAAAAACCATCTACGACGAACTCGACCTGCTGCGCGAAGCGGCCAACGCCAGCCAGCTGCGCCGCAACTTCGAAGGCTCGCAACTGCTGTACGTGCCACAAGTGTACTGGGACTGGTGCCGCCCCAAAGTGCTGGTAATGGAGCGCATCTACGGCGTGCAGGTCACCGACCTCGCCACACTGGCCGACCAGCGTACCGACATGAAGATGCTCGCCGAACGCGGCGTGGAGATTTTCTTCACCCAGGTGTTCCGCGACAGTTTCTTCCACGCCGACATGCACCCGGGCAATATCTTCGTCAGCACCGTCAACCCGTGGAGCCCGCAGTACATTGCGATCGACTGCGGCATCGTCGGCAGCCTCACGCCGGAAGACCAGGATTACCTGGCGCGTAACCTGTTCGCCTTTTTCAAGCGTGACTATCGCCGCGTGGCGCAGTTGCACATTGACTCGGGTTGGGTACCGGCGGAAACCAAGCTGAATGAATTCGAAGCGGCGATCCGCACCGTGTGCGAGCCGATCTTTGAAAAACCGTTAAAAGATATTTCCTTCGGTCAGGTGCTGATGCGCCTGTTCCAGACGGCACGGCGCTTCAATATGGAAGTGCAGCCGCAGTTGGTGCTGCTGCAAAAAACCCTGCTCAACATCGAAGGCCTGGGTCGCCAGCTGTACCCGGACCTCGATCTGTGGAACACCGCGCAGCCGTTCCTGGAACGCTGGATGCGTGAGCGGATGAGCCCGAAGACCATGCTCGGCAACCTGCACAGTCAGATGGAGCAGCTGCCGCACCTGGCCAATATGACCCGCGACCTGCTCGAGCGCATGTCCCAGCCCCACGCCAAGGACCCTGAGCCGCCATGGCGCAAGCGCAAGGACGACTGGTTCCTGCGCCTGCTCGGCGCCGCACACCTGGTGGGCGGGGTCATGCTGGCGATTGGCGGACCGTTGAATCAACTGAGCTACTGGCCGGCCGCGATCATGGTCGCCGTGGGCGTTTATCTGATCGTGCGTCGATAACCCATCCGGTTATACACTGTCGCAAATTGCCGGAGCCGAACATGAAAGACTGGCTGGACGAGATCAAGTGGGACAGTGACGGCCTGGTGCCGGCCATTGCCCAGGACTACAAGACCGGGCGCGTGCTGATGATGGCCTGGATGAACCGCGAGGCTCTGAGCCTGACCGCCGCCGAGCGGCGCGCCATCTACTGGTCACGTTCGCGTGGCAAACTGTGGCGCAAGGGCGAGGAGTCCGGGCATGTGCAGACGCTGCATGAGCTGCGCCTGGACTGCGATGGCGACGTGGTGATCCTCAAGGTCGAGCAGATCGGCGGCATCGCCTGCCACACCGGCCGTCACAGTTGCTTCTATCGCGTGTTCGAGAACGGCGAATGGAAGGTGGTGGAACCGGTGCTCAAAGACCCGCACGCCATTTATTCGGCAGGACACTGACCATGAGCGATACCCTCAACCGCGTGGCCCAGGTGCTGGAAGAGCGCAAGGGCGCGGACGCCGACAGCTCCTATGTCGCCAGCCTGTATCACAAGGGTCTGAACAAGATCCTGGAAAAACTCGGCGAAGAATCCGTCGAGACGATCATTGCCGCCAAGGATGCGCAGATCAGCGGCGATTGCAGCGATGTCATCTATGAGACCGCCGACCTGTGGTTCCATAGCCTGGTCATGCTCGCCCAGCTGGGGCAGCATCCACAGGCCGTGCTGGATGAACTGGACCGCCGCTTCGGCCTGTCCGGGCACGCCGAGAAGGCCGCACGCCCATCCACCTGAACAACTTTTATCGAGGATTTGCAGCATGGGTATTTTTGACTGGAAACACTGGATCGTCATTCTGGTGGTGGTGGTACTGGTGTTCGGCACCAAGAAACTCAAGAACCTGGGTACCGATGTCGGCGAATCGATCAAGGGTTTTCGTAAAGCCATGAACGACGATGAAAAGCCGGCCGAACCCAGTGCAAACCCGGTTCCACCGGCCCAGCCGGTGCATCCGCAGGCCGCCCAGCCGATCACCGAGCGTCGCACCTTCGACGTGCAGGCTGAAAAAGTCGAAGAGCCGACCCGCAAAGACTCGTGAGCACTGACTAATGTTTGGTATCAGCTTCTCTGAACTGCTGCTCGTCGGCCTCGTGGCCCTGCTGGTATTGGGGCCCGAACGCCTGCCCGGTGCAGCACGCACGGCCGGCCTGTGGATCGGGCGCCTGAAGCGCAGTTTCAACGCGATCAAACAGGAAGTTGAACGGGAAATCGGTGCCGACGAGATCCGCCGGCAATTGCACAACGAGCACATCCTGTCGTTGGAGCAGGAGACGCGCAAGATTCTGTCGCCCGTGCAGGAGCCCGCCAAACCGGTGGAACCTGTGGCCCAGAACAGTATCGCGCCTGCGACTGAAGCCGCGCCCCCGGCACCGACCACGCCGACCGAGCCTGCGCCGACGCCCGTCGCGTCGCCCGCGTCCCATGACCCTACATTGCCGCCGCGAGCCCCATGAGCGCTGATAAACCGGAAAACGACCAGCACATGCCGCTGGTCTCGCACCTCACCGAGCTGCGTACCCGCCTGCTGCGTTGCGTAGCGGCCATCTTCATCATCTTTGCCGGGCTGTTTGCCTTCACCCAGCAGATCTATACCTTCGTCTCCACGCCGCTGCGCCAGTACTTGCCGGCCGGCGCGACGATGATCGCCACCGACGTGTCGTCGCCGTTCCTGACGCCGTTGAAGCTGACCATGATGGTCTCGCTGTTCCTGGCGATCCCGGTGATCCTGCATCAGATCTGGGGCTTCATCGCGCCGGGGTTGTACAAGCATGAGAAGCGCATCGCCGTGCCGTTGCTGGTGTCGAGCATCCTGCTGTTCTATACCGGCATGGCCTTCGCCTACTTCCTTGTGTTTCCGCTGATCTTCAAGTTCTTCGCCGCCGCCACCCCGGCCGGCGTGGAAATGATGACCGACATCACCAGCTACCTCGACTTTGTGATGACGCTGTTCTTCGCCTTTGGCGTGGCCTTCGAAATTCCGGTGGCGGTGGTGTTGCTGGTGTGGATCGGCGTGGTCAATGTGGCTTACCTGAAGAAGATCCGCCCGTACGTGATCATCGGCTGCTTCGTGGTCGGCATGATCCTTACCCCGCCGGACATCTTCTCCCAGACCTTGCTGGCCGTGCCGATGTGGATGCTGTTCGAGATCGGCATCCTGTTCAGCGGCCTTATCAGCAAGCGTGGCGAACACCCGGACGACCAGCCAGCCGACGACGACCAGCCGCCAGCGACCCAGCCGTGAACCTGCTGCTGCTGGAAGACGCCGACTTTATTGCGGCCGACCGGGTGGTGCTGCGTGATCGGCGCCTGGTGCATATGCAGGAGGTGCACCGCGCCGTGGTGGGGGACAACCTGCGTGTCGGCTGCATTGGCGGGCTGATGGGTAATGCCCAACTGCTGCGCCTGGAAGCTGGGGAAGCCGAGCTGCACGTCAGCTTCGACCAGCCGCCGCCAGGCAAACTGCCGCTGACCCTGCTGCTGGCCCTGCCACGCCCGAAGATGCTGCGCCGGGTGCTGCAAACGGTGGCGGCCATGGGCGTGCCGAAGGTGGTGCTGGTCAACAGCTACCGCGTGGAAAAAAGCTTCTGGCAGACCCCGTTCCTGGAGCCGGAAGCGATTCGCGAGCAACTGATCCTCGGCCTGGAACAGGCGCGGGACACGGTATTGCCCGAGATCGTTATCGAGAAACGCTTCAAGCCATTCGTTGAAGATCGCTTGCCGGCCATGGCCGCAGGCACCCTTGGCCTGATCGGCCACCCCGGCGATTACCCGCCCTGCCCCCGTGGCCTGGATGAACCGGTGACCCTGGCGATCGGGCCGGAAGGTGGCTGGATACCCTATGAAGTCGAACTGCTGAGCAAGGCCGGACTGCAGCCGGTGCAACTGGGCGCGCGCATCCTGCGGGTTGAAACCGCCGTCACCGCCCTGCTCGCCCGCTTGTTCTGACAATGATCCAGTGTGGGAGGGCGCTTGCCCCAATGCTTTTGTAGGAGCGAGCTTGCTCGCGAAAAACTCACATGCACCGCGTTCACTCAGAAAGCACTCGTTATCGTTGACGTTTTTCGCGAGCAAGCTCGCTCCTACAGACGGTGGTGTACGCTTAATGACTGTTATTAGGGCAAGCCCCCTCCCACATTGGATCTGCGTCGCTACAGAATCCTGTGCACATGCCGATAACCCCGGAATAAGTCCAAGCCTTGTTCCACGGGAGTTCGCAGCATGTATCGTTGGTTAGCCGAAAAGCTGGGAAATGTCAGCGTCAAAACCAAGCTGGGCGTGGGCTTCGGCCTGGTGTTGCTGCTTACATTGATCATCACACTCACCGGCTGGGCCGGGCTTTCGGGCGTGATCAGCCGTGGCGACAAACTGGGCTACATCGCCAGTCTCAACGATTTGAGCAAGGACCTGCGCATCGCGCGCCTGGACTTTGAAATGCGCCGTGGCGAACAGGGCCCGGGGGCAGTCAATGGTTTTCTGGGCCAGCTGGAAAGCGGCCTGAAAACGGCGCGAGCGCTGATTGAACAGCCCGCCGATATCGCGCTGGTCGATGACCAGCTCGCCGCCGTTGACCAGTACAAGCGCGCCTTCGACGCCATGGTCCAGGCGGGTGCCAATCGCGAGAATGCGCGCAGCAAGCTCGGCGATACTGCCGACAATGCGGTGCTCAAAGTCGGCGAGGTGGAAAAGACCTTGTTACAGGGCGACAGCGTCAGCCAGTTCAACAGCATCGTCGACCTGAGCAAGCTGATCCAGCAGGCGCGCTTCCAAGTGCGCGGCTACACCTACAGCGGCAAAGTCGAGGCCGAGCAGCCCGCGCTGGATGCCATCGATAACGCCCTGAAGAAAATCGCTGCGCTCAATGGTCAGCTACCTGATCAATTTTCGACCAACCTGCAACAGGCCGGCGTTTCACTGCAAGCCTACCGCGCCGCTGTCAGCCAGTACCGCGACTCGCAGGTGGCCAGCGCCGCCGCGCTGAAAATCATGAGCGCCCAGGGCGACATCTTGCTGGACCGCAGTAACAAACTCACCGCCTCGCAAACCGTGGTTCGCGACAGCGACGCCGCCCAAGCCAAACAGCTGTTGCTGCTGTCTACCCTGCTGGCGCTGCTGTTTGGCCTAGTCGCCGCCTGGGCCATCACCCGCCAGATCATCATCCCGCTCACTCAGACCCTCAAGGTCGCCGAGCGCGTGGCCTCGGGCGACCTGAGCCACAACCTGGAATCCGCTCGCCAGGATGAACTGGGCCAACTGCAACGCGCCATGCAGAGCATGACCCTGGGCCTGCGCGAATTGATTGGGGGCATCAGCGATGGCGTGACCCAGATCGCCAGCGCCGCCGAGCAGCTGTCGGCGGTCACCGAACAGACCAGCGCCGGGGTCAACAGCCAGAAGATCGAAACCGACCAAGTAGCCACGGCCATGAATGAAATGGCCGCCACTGTGCAAGAAGTTGCGCGCAATGCCGAAGAAGCGTCGGAAGCCGCCGTGGCCGCCGACCTGCAGGCCCGTGAAGGCGACAAGGTGGTCGGCGAAGCCATCGCCCAGATCGAGCGCCTGGCCACCGAAGTCGGCAATTCGACGCTCGCCATGGGCGATCTGAAGCGCGAAAGCGACAAGATCGGCAGCGTGCTCGACGTGATCAAGTCCGTGGCCCAGCAAACCAACCTGCTGGCGCTTAACGCGGCCATTGAAGCGGCGCGTGCCGGTGAAGCCGGGCGTGGCTTTGCCGTGGTGGCCGACGAGGTGCGCAGCCTGGCCCAGCGCACACAGAAGTCCACCGAAGAGATCGAGGAGCTGATCCTCGGCTTGCAAAACGGCACCCAGCAGGTGGCGACCATCATGGACAACAGCCGCGGCCTGACCGACAGCAGTGTCGAACTGACCCGCCGCGCCGGCAGCGCGTTGGCGAGCATCACGCGCACCGTGTCGACCATCCAGGCGATGAACTCGCAGATCGCCACGGCCGCCGAGCAGCAGAGTGCAGTCGCCGAGGAGATCAACCGCAGCGTGCTGAATGTGCGCGATGTTTCCGAGCAGACCTCTTCGGCCAGCGAAGAAACGGCGGCGTCCAGTGCCGAGCTGGCCCGCCTGGGCATCTACTTGCAAACCCTGGTCGGGCGCTTCCGCATCTGACCTAACCTGTGCGGCGGCCGATTGCGGCTGCCGCATCTTGTGAAATTTCCTACACAGTTATCGGCCCGCCCTCACCCCGAATCGGATTAGCGTTTGCTCTGTTGCGAAACGCTTTTTTCTGATTGGGAGGTGCGCCATGTTCTCTCGTCTGACCCGCCTGCTGGCGAACGCCAGCGTACGCCTCAAGCTCGCACTGGGTTTCGGCCTGGTGCTGATGCTCAGTTTCATCATCGCTGCAACGGGCTGGCAGGCCCTGAACGCCGTGCTTTATCGCTCCGACAGCTTGACGAGCCTGGGCCAGCTGGCCGTATATGCCGAGGCCATGCGCGCCGATCGCATCGTGTACCGCACCCTGGCGGACAAAGCCAGCCTTGGCCAGATGGCGCAGAAGATCGAAAAAATCGACCAGCATCTGGCAGAGCTTTCACATCGTCTGATAGACCCGGTGGACGTGCAACGTAATGAAGAGGCGGTACGCCTAGTCGCCGATTTCAAGACCGCGCTGGCGCAGCTACCCGCCTTGATCGAACAGCGCGAGAATATACGCCCGGCGCTGAGGACATCCGCCCTGCAAGCCAGTGACACCCTGGCCCAATTCGCCAGCGACCTGCCCGACCAGAATGACGAAAAGGCGCTCGACACCATCGAGCAACTGCGCCAAGCCATGGAGCAGGCTGAGGATCGCGTCCAGAACCCGGCCTGGGCGGCCGAATCGTTACAGGCCTATGCCGAGGCCGCCAGCCAGACGCTGGACGCCTTGGATATCGCACAGGCCGCCGTGACCACACTGCCGGTGGATTCGGCGCTGCTCAAAGCCGACCTGGCCAATTATCGGGCACAACTGGTCAAGCTCAAGGAAGCCCAGCTCAGCGTCGAGACCGTGCAAAACCGCTTCGAGCAGCAGCTCAACGCGTTGCGTGAGAAAAGTAACCTGTTGAGCCAGAGCCAGAACACCAAGCGCAATGAAGAGGCCAACCAGACGCGCACGTTGATGATCGGCGTCACGCTGGCTGCGCTCGTGCTGGGCGCCCTGGCCGCGTGGTGGATTGCCCGGCAGATCGCTTCGCCGCTGCGTGAAATCCTTATCGCCGCCAACCGTGTTGCCCAGGGCGACTTGAGCCACGATACCCAGGTGGAGCGCCGCGACGAACTGGGCCAGTTGCAACAGAGCATCGGTCAAATGACCCGCAATTTGCGCAGCCTGATCAGCAGCATCGGTGACAGCGCCCGCCAGATCGCCGGTGCGGCGACGCAGTTGTCCACCGTGACTGAACAGACGCGCAACGGGCTCAACGACCAGAAAGATGAAACCGACCAGGTGGCCACGGCGATGAATGAAATGCTCGCTACCGCCCAGGAAGTCGCGCGCCATGCCGAACGCGCGTCCGTTGCCGCCAACGAAGCCGACCAGCAGGCCGGCGCCGGTGAGCAGGTGGTCACCCAGGCGGTTGAGCAGATCGGCAACCTGGCCAGTGAAATGGCCTTGTCCGGTCGCGCCATGCTGACCCTGCAACAGGAAAGCCAGAAGATCGCCAGCGTGCTGGACGTGATCAAGTCGGTGTCCCAGCAGACCAATCTGCTGGCCCTGAATGCCGCCATCGAAGCGGCGCGCGCGGGCAGTGCCGGCCAAGGGTTCGCCGTGGTCGCCGATGAGGTGCGCAGCCTGGCCCAGCGCACGCAGGAATCGGCTGAAGAGATTGAAGGACTGATCCTCGGCCTGCATAACGGTACCCAGCAGGTAGCCGACATCATGGACAGCAGCCGCAACCTGACCGACAACAGCGTTGCCCTGACCCGCGACGCCGGCGAGGCCCTGGCGGCGATTGCCCGCACGGTGTCGGTGATCCAGGAAATGAACCCGCAGATTGCCGCCGCCGCCGAGCAGCAGAGCGCTGTGGCCGAGGAAATCAATCGCAGTGTGTTGAAGGTACGCGACGTGTCCGAACAGACTGCCGCCGCCAGCGAGGAAACGGCGGCGGCGAGTGTTCAATTGACGAGGCTGAGCGTGGATCTGCAGACACTGGTCGGCAAATTCAAGCTCTGAAGAACCACCACTGTAGGAGCGAGCTTGCTCGCGAAAAGCCCAAGGCCGCCGCGTTCATTTAAGGTGCGCTGCGTTATCGTTGACGATCTTCGCGAGCAAGCTCGCTCCTACAGTCATAGCACCTGACGCAGGAAAGCCTGGGCCCGCGGGTCCTTGGGCGCATCGAAGAACTCGGCCGGCGCCGCGTCCTCGAGCAATTTGCCGTGATCGAAGAACAGCACCCGGTCCGCCACCTCGCGGGCAAAGCCCATCTCATGGGTGACACAGACCATGGTCATGCCTTCCAGGGCCAGGGTCTTCATGACGTCGAGCACTTCGCCGACCATTTCCGGGTCCAGCGCCGAGGTCGGTTCGTCAAACAGCATCACTTTGGGCTCCATCGCCAGGGCGCGGGCAATTGCTACCCGCTGCTGCTGGCCTCCGGAGAGGCGTGACGGAAACTCGTTGGCTTTCTGGGCAATACCCACCTTCTCCAGCAACGCCAGGGCTTTGGCTTCACGTTCTTGCTTGCCGCGTTTGCGCACAACCTTTTGCGCCAGGCACAGGTTTTCCAGCACGGTCATGTGGGGGAACAGGTTGAAATGCTGGAACACCATGCCGACTTCACGGCGGTAGGCGTTCACATCGGTCTTCGGATCGGCCAGTTGCAAACCGTCGATGCTGACCGAGCCTGAATCGAATTCCTCCAGCCCGTTAAGACAGCGCAGAAAGGTGGACTTGCCGGAACCGGACGGGCCGATCACCACCAGCACTTCGCCCTTGGCCACCTGGGTGGTGACATGATCCACGGCGCGCACTACGTGGCCACGGGTGTCGAAGACTTTTACCAGATCGCGGACTTCAATCACTTTGCGCGAGCCTCCGCTCAAGCCGGCTGGCCATTTTCGACAGCGGCAGGTTGATCAGCAGGTACAGGCCTGCCACACAGAACAGAATCTCAAAGGGTGAAAACGAGGTGGTGATCACTTCGCGCCCGCTCTTGAGCAGCTCGGTGATCGCGATCACCGAGACCAGCGAGGTGTCTTTCACCAGGCTGATGAATTGGCCGGCCAGTGGCGGCAGGACGCGCTTGAAGGCCTGCGGCAGCACCACATGCCGCATCGACTGGCTGGCGCTCAAGCCCAGGGAGCGCGCGGCCTCGTTCTGGCCACGGGTGATCGACTGCACACCGGCACGCACGATTTCCGCCACGTACGCGCCGGTGAACAGTGACAGCGCCGCGACCCCGGCAAACTCCCGGGACAGGTTGAGCACCGTGCCGATAAAGAAATAGAAAATGAAGATCTGCACCAGCAGCGGCGTACCGCGCACCAATTCGACGTAGATCGTCGACAGATCGCGCAAGGTCGGGTTGCTGGACAGCCGGCACAAGCCGGTGGCCAGGCCAATCGCCAGGCCCAGGATGCCGGACACCACCGACAACCACAGCGTGGTCCACAAACCCCACATCAGCGGGCCCAGTGCCCAATGACGGTTGACGCCGATGACATCGCCTTCGGCCACGTCATCGCCGCGCACCACTTGCAGGCTGTTGTCCGCGACCGTCACCTTCTGCTCGGCGCCCGCATCATTGCGCAGGGTCACCTCGGCCACATCGCCCTTGCGTACCAGCTCGATGACGGTGGAAATATCGGCTGCACGTTGCGCTTCCTCGGCCTGATAGGCGAAGTACTGCGGCACGCGATTCCAGCGCCATTCGTAGGACATCAGAGAGGTGGCGTAGTACAAGGCGCCGGCCAGGCCGACCAGCACGACCAGGGTCAGCAGGTGCCAGGGCCATTGGGCTTTTTTCTGTTTCATTTCACTGTCCGCATAGGTGTTGCCTGGTAGGCCGCCATCGGGGGCAAGCCCCCTCCCACATTTGGAATGCGTTTCCCTGTGGGAGGGGGCTTGCCCCCGATACAGGCAACTCGGTCTTAAGCCTTATTCCATGTCCTTGAGCCACTCGGAGCTCTTGAACCACTTGTCATGGATGCGATCGTAGGTGCCGTCGTTCTTGATCTGGTGCAGGAAGTTGTTGATGAAGTTGACGCTGTCGTAATCGCCTTTCTTCAAGCCGAAGGCCAGGGGCTCAAAGGTGAAGGGTTCCTCGAGGAACACCAGCTTGCCATTACCGACTTTCTTCTCGGCCACCACGTTGTACGGCGCGTCGTAGACAAAGGCGTCCGCCTTGCCGTTGACCACGTCCAGCACGCCTTCCTGTTCATTGTCATAGCCGTGGTACTTGGCTTTGGCGATCAGCTTTTTGGCAACCATCTCACCGGTGGTGCCGAGCTTGGAGGTCAGGCGGTATTTTTCGTCGTTCAGGTCTTTGTAGGACTTGATGGTGCCTTCCAGCTCCTTGCGAATCAGCAGGGTCTGGCCGACCACGATGAAGGGTTCGCTGAAGTTCAGGCGCAGGTTGCGCTCCTGGGTCAGTGTCATGCCGCTGCCGATCATGTCGAACTTGCCGGTCAGGAAGGCCGGGATGATACCGTCGTAGCCGGTGGACACCAGCTCCAGCTTGACGCCCATGGACTTGGCCATGGCCTTGAGGATGTCGACTTCGAAGCCGATGATTTCACCGCGCTTGTCGGTCATTTCGAACGGCATGTAGGTCGGGTCCATGCCGACTTTCAGCGTGCCGCGCTTGACCGCATCATCGATGGCGCCGGCCTGGGCCGCAGTGGCCGCCACCAGCGCGGTGACGCCGAGCATCAGCATCGAAAGATACTTTTTCATCATCAAGTCCCCTGAACGGTTTTTATAAGGTTGGCGCGCTATGGGCTGCGCTATTTCGGGGTGCGATCCTAACCCACTCGTTGCTCGTCACAAAGGTTTCACGACTAAATGTTATCGAGGCCGGCAAGAGAGACCCTACGGCGCGGCGCCTGACTAAAGATCTAGACAGGTCGCTGCACGGACTCGCTAATGAGTTGATGTGTAAGTAGTTATGACGATCATTCAATCTCCGCGAGCCAGGCAGTGCCCCTGAACCACTTGTCGTGCAATTGATCGTAGGTGCCGTCCTGGGCCACTTGATTGAGGAAGTGATTGATCCAGTTGACGCTGTCGTAATCACCCTTTTTCAGGCCGAACGCCAGGGGTTCGAAGGTAAAAGGTTGCTCAAGCGTCAGTAATGCGCTGTTCTCGGGCCGGGTCATGGCGATCAGGTTGTAGGGCGCATCGTAAATGAAGGCATCGGCCTTGCCCTCCACCACGTGGCGCACGCCTTCCTCCGGCGTGGTGAAACGCTTGATCCGGGCCGCGCCCAGAAAGCGCTGCGCCGCTGCCTCACCGGTGGTGCCTTCGGTGACCGCAATCCGATAGCCCGCCTCGTCCAGGTCTTCGATGCTCGCTACCTTGCCGGCCAGGCGCGGGTGCAGCAGGACCGTCTGACCCACCACGATAAAGGAATCACTGAAGTTGAGGTACAGGTTGCGCTCCTGGGTGACCGTCATGCCGCTGCCGATCAGGTCGAACTGCTTCGCCATCAACCCAGGCAGCAACTCCGTGTAGGGCACCGCGACCAGTTCGAGTTCAACCCCCAGCGCGCGACTCATCGCCTGGAGCAGGTCGATCTCGAAGCCGACGATGCGCCCCTGCCGGTCCGTCATTTCGAACGGCACGTAAGTCGGCGTGGTGCCCACTTTCAGCACGCCGCGGCGCACAGCGTCGTCAATCGCCCCGGCGTACAGCACACCTGTGTGAGCCAGTGCGACAACGCCCATCACCAGTGCCGAACAATACCTTTTGAACATGTGTGCCCCCATGGCGCGTCAAATTTGGGGGGCGATGCTACCCCAGCCACAGCCACGGCAATACGCTTCTAACGAAGGACTTTTGTTTCGAAATAACAAGGAGTTAGGGAGGAAAGGAAGTGACGCTAAACGCTGTAGGACCAGCGCTTGAAACGCCCCCGAGGTGGGCCCTCGGGGGCGTCTGAATCAGGCCGGTTGAGCCTGGGACGACAGCGGTTGCAGCGGCAGCAATGGCGCGTGCGGATCAGCCTTGATCGATGCACGCCACGCGTCCAGCCACTCGGCGTGGCCTTCGGTCCAGACCTGTTCATGCAAGCGAGCCAGGGCTACCGGGTCGCTGAGCAAGGCCAGGCGTTCGCTGTTGTTGAGGCCGGCCGGGCCGACTTTCAACGCGTGGCGAACACGCTCCACACGCAGGTACTCAATCGGCTCCGCCTCGCGGTGACGCGAGGTCGCCAGGGCGCAGGCCAGGGCGTTCTGCTGCGGGTCGACCACCGAACGCACAAACCCGTCGTTGAGCGCGTGCCAACGGTTTTCGTGGGTGTACTTCTCGGTCGACAGCAGTGCCTGCGGCGGATTGTATTCCTCAGGGATCAGGAACAGGCTCTCATCGCGGGACTTGAGGCCCAGCTTGACCCGGCTGGATATCACCGACACCGGGATCGACAGCATCAGCGAACCGACGATCGGGATCAGCCACCACAAAAAGCTCGGGTTGAGCCACACCACCAGCAGCGCCCACAAAAAGCCCAGCAAGGTCTGCGGACCGTGACGCTTGACCGCTTCGCTCCAGGGTGTGGAGTCGTCGTCGCGCTGCGGCGAGTTCCAGGTCGCGGCCCAGCCGAGGAACGCGGCCAGTACGAAGCGGGTGTGGAAGATCATGCGCACCGGCGCCAGCAGCATGGAGAACAGCATCTCCAGCAGCATCGACAGGGTCACCTTGAACTTGCCGCCGAACTCTTTTGCGCCCTTGGCCCAGATCAGGATGATGCTGAGCAGCTTAGGCAGGAACAGCAGCACGATGGTGGTGGAGAACAGTGCCACCGCCTTGTCCGGATGCCATTGCGGCCACAGCGGGTACAACTGGCGCGGCGCCATGAAGTACTGCGGCTCCATCAGGGTGTTCACCGCCAGCAAGGCCGTGGACAGCACCAGGAAGAAAAACCACAACGGCGCCGACAGGTAGGACATCACGCCGGTCAGGAACACCGCACGGTGCACCGGGTGCATGCCCTTGACCAGGAACAGGCGGAAGTTCATCAGGTTACCGTGGCACCAGCGACGGTCACGCTTGAGTTCGTCGAGCAGGTTGGGCGGCAGCTCTTCGTAGCTGCCCGGCAGGTCGTAGGCAATCCACACGCCCCAGCCGGCACGGCGCATCAGCGCTGCTTCAACGAAGTCGTGGGAAAGGATCGCACCGGCAAACGCGCCTTTACCCGGCAACGGCGCCAGGGCGCAGTGCTCGATAAACGGCTTCATGCGGATGATCGCGTTGTGGCCCCAGTAGTGGGATTCACCCAACTGCCAGAAGTGCAGGCCGGCGGTAAACAGCGGGCCGTAGACGCGGGTGGCGAACTGCTGCATGCGCGCATACAGGGTGTCCATGCCCGACGCACGCGGCGCGGTCTGGATAATCCCGGCATCCGGCGTGGCTTCCATCAGGCGTACCAGGCTGGTCAGGCATTCGCCGCTCATCACGCTGTCAGCGTCGAGCACCACCATGTACTTGTAGTCACCGCCCCAGCGACGGCAGAAGTCGTCGAGGTTGCCACTCTTGCGCTTGACGCGACGGCGACGGCGGCGATAGAAAATCTTGCCGAAACCACCGGCTTCGCGGCACACGTCGAGCCAGGCTTGTTGTTCGGCAATGCAGATATCCGCTTCGTTACTGTCGCTGAGCACGAAGAAGTCGAAACGGTCCAGGTCACCGGTCGCGGCGACCGATTCGAACGTGGCGCGCAAACCGGCGAATACTCGCGGCACGTCTTCGTTACAGATCGGCATCACCAGCGCGGTGCGCGCATCCTTGGGAATCGGCTCATTGCCGGCACTTTTACCGGAGATACGGTATTTATCGTGCCCCGTCAGCAGCTCAAGGAAGCCCATCAGCGCGGTCCAGAAACCGGCCGAGACCCAGCAGAACAGAATCCCGAACATGATCAGGATGCTGGTCTGCAGCGCGTAAGGCAGTACCTGGGTAGCGGTTTGCAGCAGGGTCTGGTTGCGGATCTCGTCGAAGTCGACCAGCGACCAGCCCTGGTACGGCATGATGCCTTTCATGTACCAGCCGGCCACGATGGTCTGGCCCAGCATCAGCACCAACAGGATGTAGCGGCGGATCGAACCCACGGTACGCCAGCGCGCGGCGGGCAATACCCGTTCGTCTTTCGGCGGCTTCGGCGGGTTGGTGCGCCCGGTCATACGGCGCCAGCCGCGTACCAGGATGTTGGTGCGCCAAGGCTCGGGCACCACTTTGGTGCGACGGATCGGCGGGGTGGCCTTCAGGCAGACGCGGCCACTGGCGTCGAGCGCGAGCATCTCGGCGTCCTGCAGCTCTTCAGCGGTGCTCAGGGTCAGCCGGCGACCCACCGACGCCTGGGCGGCATCGGTGGGTGCGTCGAAGGTGGCGGACGACAGGCGTTCGTGCAGCTCGCTGAAGGAGCTGCAGCCCGCCAGCTCGGCGCGCTGCTCAGCCGTCATGGGGAGATGCGCCAGGTACTCGGTCAGAGTTTCTGGCTTGACGTGTGAATTACTCATCGGCAGGCAACTGGTAGCTCCAGGTTTCGGTCAGGACTTGTTCGGTCTTGGCCGGCTCCGGCGTGACAGGGGCCGGGGCAGCTTCGGGCTGCTTGGCGTCCTTGTCCTTCGCCTCTTTGGCGTCTTTCTTGGCCTGTTTCTCGTGTTGCTTGGCCAGGACCTTGTCAGCCTTGAGCACGTGAGTCGACACCTGCTCGGGCTCAGCCTGTGCGATCTCTTGCACCAGCGCCGCACGCATTTCAGTCGGCTTGCTCGCGTCCTTGATCTTCATGCGCAGGGTCAGGCGCCAGCCTTTGGTGTGTTCGTTGTAGCGCACGCTGTTTTCAACCAGCTCGGCGTTGTCGCCAACACTTACCTGGCTGCGCACAGGAGCGTCCGGCAGCAGCTTCTTCAGGGCCGGGCCTTCGAAGTCCACCAGATAAGCGACGGTGCCGTCCGGCTGACGGATCAGGTTGGATTGCTTCACGTCACCGGTGGAACGCAGGGTCTGCTTGACCCAGGCGCTGTCCGGCGAATGGAAGGCGGCATCGTCCAGTGTCCAGTGCAGGCGGTAGGACACATCCAGCGGCTTGCCGACTTCCGGCAGCTCGGCCGGGCTCCAGAAGGCAACGATGTTGTCGTTGGTTTCGTCAGCGGTCGGAATTTCTACCAGGTCGACGGTGCCTTTGCCCCAGTCGCCCTCAGGTTCGATCCAGGCGCTTGGGCGCTTGTCGTAGTTGTCGTCCAGGTCTTCGTAGTGGCTGAAGTTGCGGCCGCGTTGCAGCAGGCCGAACCCACGCGGGTTTTCCACGCTGAAGTTGCTGACCGACAGGTGTTTGGGGTTGTTCAGCGGGCGCCAGATCCACTCGCCATTGCCGGCATGGATCGACAGGCCGCTGGAATCGTGCAGCTCACGACGGTAGTTGAGGACCTTGGACGGCTGGTTGGCGCCGAACAGGAACATCGAGGTCAGCGGGGCCACGCCCAGCTTGCTCACCTTGTCGCGCAGGTACATCTGGGATTTGACGTCGACCACGGTGTCGGTGCCCGGACGCAGAATCAGACGGTAGGCGCCGGTCGCACGCGGCGAATCCAGCAGGGCGAAGATCACCAGGTGCTTGTCGCCCGGCTTCGGACGCTCGATCCAGAACTCGGTGAAACGCGGGAATTCTTCGCCGGACGGCAGCGCCGTGTCGATCGCCAGGCCACGGGCGGACAGGCCATACACCTGGTCCTTGCCGACGACGCGGAAATAGCTGGCGCCAAGCATGGTCATGATTTCGTCTTGCTTGTCGGCCTTGTTGATCGGGAACAGCACCCGGAAGCCGGCATAACCCAACTGTTCGGTGGCTTTCGGATCAAATTTCACGTCGCCGAAATCGAAGCGATTGGGGTCGTACTTGATTTCCTGGACGCTGTCAGCGGTGACTTCATTGATTTTCACCGGTGTATCGAAGTGCATACCCTGGTGATAGAAGGACAGCTTGAACGGGGTGTTCTGATCGGCCCACTCGGCTTTTTCATTGCGGAAACGAATCTTCTGGTAATCAGCGAATTTCATTTCGCGGAATTCGTTCGGCAGATTGCTGCGCGGAGCTTCGTATTTCTGCCCAGCCAGCTCTTTTGCCTTGGCCGACACATCGTCCAGGCTGAATGCCCACAGTTGACCCGCGCCGAACAGGCAAAACAGGGCAGAGCCCGTCACCAGTGCGTTTCGTAACCGTTTGGCAGACAATTTTGGTGCATTACAGGGACTAACAATCACGAGCAACCCTCGCCGAAAACAGATCAAAAAACCAACGGCCAGCTATCTATATGCCAGGTTGGCGAGCATTGTTCCGACTCCTCAGGGGCAAAATGATTCCCCACTGGTTTGTCGGACAAGTCTCTACCTAAGTCAAAAATGGACCAAACAACGCTGATCCCCGTAGCGCGCGATTATCTAGCAGCCCGCGAGACAACGCATCAGGGACAACGAAGTATTTGTAGCGAAACCCTGCGTTTTTAGGCATTAAAGTCGTTTTTCATACATTCAGGTCTGTAAGAGAAAGGTCACAGGGCCATCATTGACCAAATGCACCTGCATATCCGCGCCAAAACGCCCTGATGCCACCTTGCCATGCAATTGTTGCGCTTGTAACAACAAGTGATCAAAAAGCGCCGCTCCCAGGGCCGGCGGAGCCGCTGTGGAGAAGCTCGGCCGCAGCCCGCTTTTGGTGTCCGCCGCCAGGGTGAACTGCGACACCAGCAGCAAACCGCCGCCGATGTCCTTCAACGACAGGTTCATCTTGCCCTCGTCATCACTGAACACCCGATAGTTAAGCAGCTTGTGCAGCAGTTTATCGGCGCTCTCGGGCGTATCTGAAGGTTCGACGGCCACCAGCACCAGCAAACCCTGGTCAATCGCCCCGACTATTTCGCCAGCCACCTCGACCCGGGCGCCTCGCACCCGTTGCAACAAGCCCTTCATGCTTCTTCTGGCGGTAAATCAAGCAGGCGCCGTGCCATTTCGCCGGTTGCGCGTACCAGCGCATCGGTAATGCCAGGCTCGGACGCGGCATGCCCCGCCTCGCGGATCACCTGCAACTCACTGTTCGGCCAGGCCTGATGCAGCTCCCAGGCGTTATCCAAGGTGCAAATCATATCGTAGCGACCGTGGATGATGACCCCGGGCAGGTGGGCGATCTTGTGCATGTCGCGAATCAGCTGGTTCGGTTCCAGGAACGAGTTATTGGTGAAGTAATGGCATTCGATGCGGGCAATGGACAAGGCACGCTGCGGCTCGGAGAAGCGCTCGACATGCTGCGGGCTCGGGCACAGCCCCAGCATGCGCCCTTCCCAGCCGGACCAGGCCTTGGCCGCGTGCATCTGGGCGATCTGGTCGTTGCCGGTCAGACGCTTGTGATACGCCGCGATCATGTCGTGACGCTCTTCCACCGGGATCGGTGCCAGGTAATCCTGCCAATAATCCGGGAACAGCCGGCTCGCGCCCTCCTGGTAGAACCATTCAATGTCCTGAGGACGGGCCAGGAAAATGCCGCGCACGATCAAGCCATGCACGCGCTCGGGGTGGGTTTGTGCGTAGGCCAGGGACAGCGTCGAACCCCAGGAGCCGCCGAACAGCACCCATTTGTCGATGCCCAGGTGCTCGCGGATGCGCTCAAGGTCGGCGACCAGATCCCAGGTGGTGTTGTTCTCAAGGCTGGCGCGGGGTGTGGAGCGTCCGCAACCGCGCTGGTCGAAGGTGACGATGCGGTACAGGTTCGGATCGAAGTAGCAACGGCTCTGCGCGTCGCAACCGGAGCCGGGGCCGCCATGGATGAACACCACAGGCAGGCCCTCGGGGGAGCCGCTTTCATCGACGTACAGCGTGTGAACATCATCGACTGCCAGATCGTGCCGGGCATAGGGTTTGATCTGCGGGTACCAAGTCTGCATTGCGCGCTCCGTGGGGTGTCGGGTTCATCCCTGGGGGGACGTCTATTATTCTGCCGTCAGGCATCATAAACCCGAATTGTGCAATGAGCATGCCCTTGAGCGCCCGGACCCGCGTCAGCCTTTATCGATAGTGCGCTTTCCCCCACGCCAGCAAGGCTTGCAGCAATTGCTTCAACACCACTTGGGTCGGCTCGGCCAGGTCGGGGCGATAGCGGAACGGCTCGACCTCTTCCATATACGTGCTCTGGCACAGTTCCAACTGCACCGCATGAATATCCTGCGCCGGATTACCGTAGTGGCGGGTAATGTGACCGCCCTTGAAACGCCCGTTCAGCACGTGGGTGTACTGAGGATGCTGAGCACAGATGGCTTCCAGCTGGCCGGCCAGTTCGGGATCGCAGGCGGCGCCGTTGAAAGTGCCGAGGTTGAAGTCCGGCAATTTGCCTTCGAACAGGTGCGGGATCACCGAGCGGATCGAATGCGCGTCGAACAGCAACGCGTAGCCGAATTCGGCCTTGAGGCGCGCCAGTTCTTCCTGCAGCGTGCGGTGATACGGGCCCCAGATTTTCTGCAGATAGGACGCGCGCTCGGCCTCGGACGGCGTTTGCCCTTCACGAAATAACGGCACACCATCGAACAGCGTCTCCGGGTACAGGCCGGTGGTGGCGCCCGCGTAGAGCGGCGTGTTATCGGACGGCCGGTTCAAGTCGATGACAAACCGCGAGTACTCCGCCGCCAGGGTGCTGGCGCCCAGCTCTTCGGCAAAGTCGTACAACAAGGGGATATGCCAGTCGGTGTCCGGCAGGCTTTGCGCCTCGGCGATCAGCCCGGCCTCGACCGCAAGTGTCAGACGCAGGCCGGCGTGGGGCATGCTGATCAGCAGCGGTACGCGGCCTTGTTTGAATGTCAGAACCTTATCCACAACGATGCTCCTTATTCAAAAAAGCAGTTAAACAGTGACATCGACGCCATGGCGCACCACGCGTTTATCCAGGTCGCCGCCCAGCCAATAGGCCAGGTCGGCGGGGCGATCGATCTGCCAGGCGACAAAATCCGCGACCTTGCCCACTTCCAGGGAACCATGGGTGTCGCCCATGCCCAAGGCGGTAGCCGCATGTTGCGTGGCGCCGGCGAGGGCTTCTTCCGGGGTCATGCGCAACAGCGTGCAGGCCATATTCAGCATCAGGCGCACCGACAGGGCCGGCGAGGTGCCGGGGTTGAGGTCGCTGGCGATGGCCATCTTCACGCCGTGTTTGCGCAGGGCGTCCATCGGCGGCAATTGGGTTTCGCGCAGGAAATAGAAAGCGCCTGGCAGCAACACGGCAACGGTGCCGGCAGCGGCCATGGCGATGGCGTCTTCTTCGGTCATGAATTCCAGGTGATCCGCCGACAACGCCTGATAACGCGCGGCCAGGCTGGAGCCGTGCAGCGATGAGAGTTGCTCGGCGTGCAACTTCACCGGCAAGCCCAGTTGCCGGGCAACCTTGAACACGCGCTCGACCTGCTCGGTGGAGAACGCCAGGTATTCACAGAAGGCATCCACCGCGTCCACCAGGCCTTCTGCCGCCAGGGCCGGCAGCATCTCGCTGCAGATGTGCTCGATGTAGTCATCGGCACGGTCTTTGTACTCAGGCGGCAGCGCGTGGGCCGCCAAACAGGTAGCGCGCACGCTCACCGGAAGCGATTCGCCAAGGCGCCTCGCCACGCGCAGCATCTTGCGTTCGTTGGCCAGATCCAGGCCGTAGCCGGACTTGATTTCTACCGTGGTCACACCATCGCGCAAAAGACTGCGCAGGCGCTTTTCAGCACTGGCAAACAATTCATCTTCCGTCGCTGCACGGGTGGCCCGCACGGTGCTGGCAATGCCACCGCCCTGGGCCGCGATTTCAGCGTAGCTGACGCCTTCTAGGCGCTGCTCGAACTCGCCGCTGCGGTTGCCGCCGAACACGGTGTGGGTGTGGCAGTCGACCAGGCCGGGGGTGACCCACGCGCCTTGCAGGTCATGCACCTGGGCGTAATCCGCCGTTGGCGCCTGGCTGCGCGGGCCGATCCACTCGATCAGCGAACCCGCAGTCACCATGGCAGCATCCTCGATGATCGAGTATTTGCCCTGGGCCATCGTTGCTACGTGGCAGTGTTGCCAAAGGGTTTTCATCAACGCCTCCCTAAGTTATCGATGAGACAAAGCCTGTTCGTAATGAACCTTGGCCGCTTGCCCGGCAGCGGGCCTGACCCACAGCAGATAGGCAACGATCAGCAACACGATCCATACCGCTCCGACCATCAAGGCCGCCTGAGTGTCGGGGAAGTAACCGAGCACGCCAAACACAAACAGCATGAACACAATGGCTGCTGC
Organism: Pseudomonas orientalis; assembly: GCF_001439815.1. Lineage (GTDB taxonomy): Bacteria > Pseudomonadota > Gammaproteobacteria > Pseudomonadales > Pseudomonadaceae > Aquipseudomonas > Aquipseudomonas orientalis. The sequence continues at coordinate 296,147 of NZ_JYLM01000006.1, forward strand.
CGGCGCATACGGCCAGAATGGCACCGGGAATTTCAGCTCTGCCACCTGCTCCTTGCTCATCGAGCGGCGCATGGCGACCTGGGTAAACAGGATCATCAGCCACACCCACACGGTGGCAAAGGTGGCAATCGAGGCGATCAGCAGGAACACGTTTTCCGGGATCAGGTAGTTGAGCACCACGCCGCCCAGCAGCGCCGCCCCCATCACCACCACGGTCATCCACGGTACGCCCTGTTTGGACAATTGCGCGAAGCCCTTGGGCGCCTGCCCTTGCTGGGCCAGGCCGTACATCATGCGGCCGGCGCCGAAGATGTCACTGTTGATGGCCGATACCGCTGCCGAGATCACTACGATATTGAGGATGGTCGCCGCCGAGCCGATTCCCAGGTTGCTGAAAATCTGCACGAACGGGCTGCCCTGGCTGCCGATCTGCGGCCACGGGTAGATCGCCATCAGCACAAACAGGGTCAGCACGTAGAACAGCAGGATGCGCAGCGGTACGGCGTTGATCGCCTTGGGGATCACGCGCTGCGGGTCCTTGGCTTCCCCGGCGGTGATGCCGATGATTTCGATACCGCCGAAGGCAAACATCACCACGGCGAAGGAAGCGATCAGGCCGCCGATGCCGTTGGGCATGAAGCCGCCGTGGGCCCACAGGTTGCTCAGGCCGGCAGCCTGGGTTTGACCGGCCGAATGAATACCGAACAGCATGATGCCGAAGCCGCCGAGGATCATCGCGACAATGGCGCCGACCTTGAGCAGCGACAGCCAGAACTCCATTTCGCCAAACACTTTGACGTTGCACAGGTTCAGGCCGCCGATCAGAAACACAATGCCCAGCACCCAGACCCAACGGGCCACCTCGGGAAACCAGAAGCCCATGTAGATGCCGAAGGCGGTGACGTCGGCCAGGCAGACGATGATCATTTCAAAAGCATAGGTCCAGCCGAGGATAAACCCGGCCATGGGTCCCAGGTAGGTGCTGGCGTAGTGGCCGAACGAGCCGGACACCGGGTTGTGCACGGCCATTTCGCCGAGGGCGCGCATCACCATGAACACGGCGGCGCCGCCGATCAGGTAGGCCAGCAGCACGGCGGGGCCGGCCATCTGGATGGCGGAGGCCGAACCGTAGAACAGCCCGGTACCGATCGCGGAACCGAGTGCCATGAAGCGAATGTGTCGGGCGTTGAGCCCGCGTTTCAAAGTTTTTTCTGGCGGGTGCATTTCTCGTCCCTATTATTCTTATCCTGAGAAAAACGCGACCTCACCTGTAGGAGCGAGCTTGCTCGCGAAAAACCTGAGAGCGCTGAGGGGTGTCAGGTTTACCGCGTAATCGTTGGCGATTTTCGCGAGCAAGCTCGCTCCTACAGTGGGTCGGTGGTGGGTTACAGGCTTGGCAGCAACTTGGCCGGCACCAGCTCGTTCAGGCAACGGCTGGCAAGCAGTTCGCTGGCGGCGATGATGTCCGGGGCGAAGAAGCGGTCCTTGTCGTAGAACGCCACTTTGTCGCGCAGCAGGCCACGGGCCTTTTCAAGGGCAGGCGAGGTTTTCAAGCCGTCGCGCAGGTCCAGGCCCTGGCAGGCGGCGAGCCATTCCACCGCAAGAATGCCACGGGTGTTCTCGGCCATTTCCCACAGGCGCTTGCCCGCAGCCGGGGCCATGGACACGTGGTCTTCCTGGTTGGCCGAGGTCGGCAGGCTGTCGACGCTATGGGGATGGGCCAGCGCCTTGTTCTCGCTGGCGAGCGCAGCAGCGGTGACCTGAGCGATCATGAAGCCGGAGTTGACCCCGCCATTGCCCACCAGGAACGGCGGCAGCTGCGACATGTGCTTGTCCATCATCAACGAGATACGCCGCTCACTGAGCGAGCCAATCTCGGCAATCGCCAACGCCATGTTGTCGGCGGCCATGGCCACAGGTTCCGCGTGAAAGTTACCGCCGGAAATCACATCGCCTTCAGCGGCGAACACCAGCGGGTTGTCCGACACCGCGTTGGCCTCGACCACCAGCACCTCGGCGGCCTGGCGGAACTGGGTCAGGCAGGCGCCCATGACCTGCGGCTGGCAGCGCAGGGAATAAGGGTCTTGCACCTTGTCGCAGTTCTGGTGCGACTGGGACACCTGGCTGCTTTCACCGAGCAGGTCGCGATAGGCCGCAGCGGCGTCGATCTGTCCACGTTGGCCGCGTGCGGCATGGATACGCGCGTCGAACGGCGAGCGCGAGCCAAGCACCGCTTCCACGGTAAGGCCACCGCAAGCCAGGGCGCCGGCGAACAGGTCTTCGCCTTCAAACAGGCCGCGCAAGGCATAGGCGGTGGACACCTGGGTGCCATTGAGCAGGGCCAGGCCTTCTTTGGCGGCGAGGGTCAGCGGCGTCAGGCCGGCGACTTTCAGCGCGTCGGTCGCCTCCAGCCATTCGCCCTTATAGCGCGCCTTGCCTTCGCCGAGCAGCACCAGGGACATATGGGCCAGGGGCGCCAAGTCACCGGATGCACCGACCGAACCTTTAAGCGGAATGTGCGGGTAAACCTCGGCGTTGATCAGCGCGATCAGCGCGTCGATCACCTGCCGACGAATCCCGGAGAACCCACGGCTCAGGCTGTTGACCTTGAGCACCATGACCAGCCGGACCAGCGCATCGCTGATCGGCTCACCCACACCGGCGGCATGGGACAACACCAGCGAACGCTGGAGGTTTTCCAGGTCTTCGCTGGCGATGCGGGTCGAGGCCAGCAGGCCGAAACCGGTGTTGATGCCATAGGCGGTGCGGTTCTCGGCGAGAATCTGCTCCACACAGGCCACACTGGCTTCGATCTGCGCCGTGGCGCTGTCATCCAGGCTGAGGGTTACCGGCTGCTGGTAGATGGCCCGCAGTTGGGCGAGGCTCAGTTGGCCTGGGATCAGGTTTAGCGCAGTCACATTCGTTCTCCTTGTGAATTGTTCTTTTCGAATAAGTCTTCAGTGCACATTCGGTAATGCGGCGTCTTTGATCAGGTTGGCGGCCGCTGCAATGTCCGGCGCCAGCCAGCGGTCCTGCTCGTAAGCGGGGACCACTTCGCGCAGCAGGCGCCAGGCGCGGTCGGTACCTGCGCCAAAGCGCTGCTCCTTGAGGAACTCGAACGCCTGGGCCGCCAGCAGGTATTCGATGGCGAGGATCTGAGTCACGTTGGCCAGCACCTGATGCAGCTTGAGCGCGGCATTGGTGCCCATGCTCAAGTGGTCTTCCTGCAGGCCCGAGGTGACGAAGTTGTCGAGTACCGCCGGTTGCGCCAACTGGCGGTTTTGCCCGCACAGGGACGCGGCGACGTACTGCACGATCATCATTCCGGAGTTGACCCCGGGGTTGCTCACCAGGAACGCCGGCAGGCCGCTGACATGCGGGTTGATCAAGCGATCCAGGCGGCGTTCGGCCACCGAGCCGATTTCGGCCATGGCGATGGCGAGCATGTCGGCCGCCAGCGCCACGGACTGGCCGTGGGGGTTGGCCTGGGACACCACGCGGTAGTTGTCCGGCGTGCCGAGCACCAGCGGGTTGTCCGTGACGCTGTTGAGTTCGGTCTCGATCTGGCGGGTCGCGTGCTCCACCTGATCGCGGGCCGCACCGTGGATCTGCGGGATCGAGCGGATGCTCAGGGCGTCCTGGGTGCGGATGCCTTTGCTGCTGGCGATCACTTCACTGCCGTCGAGCAGGGCGCGCAGGTTACGACCGACTTGCTGCATGCCAGGGTGCGGCTTGAGGGCGATGATTTCTTCGTCAAAGGCGTCGATCTGGCCGCGCTGGGCCTCGAAACTCATCGCGCCGATCACGTCGGCCCATTGCAGCAGGTGGTTTGCATCGGCCAGGGCCAGGCAGCTCAGGCCGGTCATGCACGGCGTACCGTTGACCAGGCACAGGCCGTCCTTGGCGCCCAGAACGACGGGCTGCAAACCTTCAGCGGCCAAGGCTCGCTGCGCGGTCACCACCTGGCCGCGATAGCTGACGTTGCCGACGCCGAGCAGCGCCACGCCGACATGGGCCATATGGGTCAAATACCCCACCGAGCCCTGGGACGGCACCTGCGGCGTGATGCCGTGATTGAGCAACGCCAGCAGCGCCTGCACCACTTGCGGGTGCAGGCCGGATTTGCCGTGACTGTAATTGATGATGGCGGCGCAGATGATCGCGCGGGTATGCTCATCGCTCAAGACAGGGCCGACGCCGCAGGCGTGGCTGAGCAAGGTGTTGCGCGACAACTGGCTCAGTTGCTCGCCCTCCAGCGACACGTTGCACAGCGCGCCCAGGCCGGTGTTGACGCCATACGCGCGTTCGCCGCTGGCGACGATACGCCGCACGATGGCCTGGGCATTGTCGATGCGCGCCCAGGCCTGGCTTGAGAGTTCGAGCGCTGCGCCGTGGCGGGCGACGGCGGTGACGTCCTGCCAGCGCATAGGGGCGTCGGCGATGGTGATGAGTGTTGCCTGGGGCATCTTTGTACCTTCTCTAATTTTTGTGCAGCCTTACCGGCCCTATCGGGGGCAAGCCCCCTCCCACATTTTGATCTGTGAATACTTTCAAGTGTGGGAGGGGGCTTGCCCCCGATGAGGCCAGTAGCCTCACCACCAAACCAGGATCAGACCACCGCCGCCCGCCGCTGAACAAACCGGTCCACATACTCATCCGCCGGGGAATGCAGGATCTCCCTGGGCGTGCCGACCTGGATCAGCTTGCCGTCCTTGAGAATCGCAATGCGGTTACCAATACGCACGGCCTCGTCGAGGTCATGGGTGATAAACACGATGGTCTTGTGCAGGGTCTTTTGCAGCTCGAGCAACTGGTCCTGCATTTCGGCGCGGATCAGCGGGTCGAGGGCGCTGAAGGCTTCGTCCATCAGGATGATGTCGGTGTCTGCAGCCAAGGCGCGGGCCAGGCCGACACGTTGACGCATGCCGCCGGAGAGCTGGTGCGGGTATTTGTTTTCGTAGCCCTTCAGGCCCACGGTTTCGATCCAGTGCAAGGCGCGTTCGGCGCAGACCTGCTTGGTTTCACCACGCACTTTCAGGCCATAGGCGACATTGTCGAGCACGCTCTTGTGGGGCAGCAGGCCGAAGCTCTGGAACACCATGCTGATCTTGTGGCGACGGAATTGACGCAGGGCCTCCATGTCCAGTTGCAGGATGTCTTCGCCATCCACCAGGATCGCACCGCTGGTGGGATCGATCAGGCGGTTGAAGTGACGCACCAGGGTGGATTTGCCGGAGCCCGACAAGCCCATGATCACAAAGATTTCACCGGTGGCGATGCTCAGGGACAGATCGTTCACGCCGACCACGCAACCGGTCTCGGCCAGCACCTGATCCTTGGTCTTGCCCTGGCCAATCAGCGCCAGCGCTTCCCTGGAGCGGTTGCCGAAGATCTTGAAGACGTTTTTGACTTCGATTTTGCTGACACTGGTCATTTGCTCGCCTCATGCCGTGGACGACCATAGGCCTGGGTAATGCGGTCGATGACCACTGCAAGAATCACAATCGCCAGCCCGGCTTCCAGGCCTCGCCCAACGTTGAGGGTCTGGATGCCGACGAGCACGTCTTCACCCAGGCCACGGGCACCGATCATCGAGGCGATCACCACCATCGACAAGGCCATCATGGTGGTCTGGTTGATACCCGCCATGATGCTTGGCAGCGCCAGCGGCAGTTGCACGCCGAACAATTGTTGCCAGCGGTTGGCGCCAAAGGCGTTGATGGCCTCCATGACCTCGCCATCGACCTGGCGGATACCCAGGTCGGTCAGGCGGATCAGCGGCGGCGCGGCGTAAATGACCGTGGCGAAAATCGCCGGCACCTTGCCCAGGCCAAACAGCATCAGCACCGGGATCAGGTACACGAAGCTGGGCATGGTTTGCATGATGTCCAGCAGCGGCATCAGTACCGAGCGCAGGCGATTGCTGCGCGCGGAAAGGATACCCAGGGGAATGCCGATCAGCACCGAGATCACCGTGGCGACCATCATCAGCGCCAGGGTCTGCATCAGTTTGTCCCACAGGCCAACCGCGCCGACGAGGAACAACAAGCCGACGATCACCACCGTGGTCACCACCTTGCGCGTGGCATGCCAGGCGATGACGCCAACGATGGCCAGCATCAGCCACCAGGGCGCCGCGCGCAGCAGCCCTTCCAGATTGACGATGGCCCACAGCAGGGTGTCGGAGATGTGCCGGAACACATCGCCGTAGTTGGTGACCAGCGAGTCCACCCAACCGTTGACCCAGTCGGCGATGGAAAACGTAAAACTCTCAGGAAACATAGCGTGCTCTCGATCCAGTGGGTTGAGGCCAGGCGCCCGGCTGCCCCTCAGGGTAGCCGGACACGCTTTACCTACAAGGCCGCGTCGATTTTCCTGGCGGCGTCTTCGCTCACCCAGGCGTGCCAGACTTCAGGATGTTCCTTGAGGAAAATTTTCGCCAGCTTCGGCGACTCGATCCGTTCCTTGGCCATGCGGCCAAGGTTCTGATTCAGCAGGTCGATGGGCAGGTTGACCTTCTCCAGCACGGCCACCAGCTCAGGCGCTTGCTCGTGGAAGGTCTTGGAAAGGCCGACCTTGATACTCACGCGCTTATCCACGCCCGGTTTTTCTTCCAGCTTGACCAGGTCCACCTGGCCCATCAGCGGCGTCGGCGACCAGTAGTAGAACAGGATCGGCTCGCCACGCTTGTAGCTCGACAGTACCGCCGCGTCCAGCGCCGGGCCGGTGCCGGGGCGGAAGTTGGTGTAGGTGCTTTCCAGGCCGTAGCTCTTGAGCATTTCGCTGTTGTCCAGTTCACAGGTCCAGCCGGCCGGGCAGTTGTAGAAACGCCCCTTGGACGGTTCTTCCTGGTCCTTGAACACCGAGGCGTATTTGGCCAGGTCAGCGATGTTCTTGAGGTCCGGGGCCTTCGCTTCCAGCTTGCGCTTGGCGTCGCCTTCGATCACATAGCGCGGCACGTACCAGCCTTCAACAGCGCCAACCACCGGCGCGCCGACGCCGACGACCTTGCCGGCCTTCTCGGCCTTGTTCCAGACTTCGCTGCGGCCCACCCACTCTTCGGCAAACACCTGGATGTCGTTACTGCTAAGGGCGTTCTCCATGGTGATCGAGTTGCCCGGCAGGCTGTCGGTTTTGCAGTCGTAGCCTTTCTCCAGCACGGTTTGCAGGATGTCGGTGAGCAACATGCCGCTTTCCCAGTTCAGCCCGGCGAATTTCACCGGCTTGCCGGATTCACACCAGCCGGCCGCCTGGGCGCCGGCGCTTGCCAGCAAGCCCGCAGACAGCAACGTGGTCAGCAGGGTCTTATGCATTTTCATTGTTGTGACGCTCCCAATCATGAAATGGATTACGGCAGTCAAAAGGCGTCCTGCCTTGTCCACGTCCCATCAAGCTTGTGCAGCCAGCCCGTCTGTTGTGGGTAAAGCGCCCTGCTCTTTTGGCAGGATCAGATGATCGGGTACCGTGCCGTGCCATTTTTTCGCACACACGTAATACAGGGCCGCAGGCAGTACCAGGCCGATGATCCAGGAAATATCCACGTCACCCAGCGCGGCCACCAGGGGACCGGTGTAGAACTTGGTCGAGATGAACGGCAACTGCACCAGCACGCCGAACACATAGACGCTGATCCCCAAGAGGTTCCAGCGACCGTAGCGACCGTTCGGGTCGGCAAGCGCCGGCACGTCATAGCGCTCGCGGGTGATGCAGTAGTAATCCACCAGGTTGATCGCGCTCCAGGGCGTGAAGAACGCCAGCAGGAACAGGATGAACGACTTGAACGCGCCGAGGAACGAGTGCTGGCCGAGCAGCGCGATCAGGGTTGCCGTACCGACAATGACCAGCACGAACACCAGGCGCTGCAGACGCGTGACCTCCAGGCGGCCACGGAAACCGCTGATGATGGTCGCGATGCACATGAAGCTGCCGTAGGAATTGAGCGTGGAGATGGTGACCTTGCCGAATGCGATGCTGAAATACAGCAACGCAGCGGTGGCCCCCGTACCGCTCAAGCCAACGATATAGGCCACTTCGTGCCCGGCGAACTGGCCGTTGGACATGGCTGCGGCAAACACGCCGAGCACCATTGCCACCTGCGCGCCAATGACCGAGCCTGCGCCCGCAGCGAAGAAGGTTTTCATCGAAGACGTCTGGCTCGGCAGGTAACGCGAATAGTCCGCCACGTAGGGCCCGAAAGCGATCTGCCAGGAGGCCGCGAGCGACACGGCCAGCAGAAAGCTGCTCCAGCTGAAGTGACGGATCTGCAGGAGCGCGCCAACATCGGTCTGGCTCATCAGGCGGCTGAACAGGTAGACAAAGGCAATCACGCCGATGACGCTGGCCACACGCCCGATGAAATGGATCACCCGGTAACCCAGCACCGTGGCCAGCACGATGACACTGGCAAAAATCAGGATGCCGACGCTGTCGCTGACCCCGAACAACTGGCCCAGCGCCTGCCCCGACAGCACCGTGCCGGTGGCGGTGAAACCCAGGTACATCAGGCACACCAGCACGATCGGAATAGCCGCGCCATACACACCGAACTGCACCCGGCTGGAGATCATCTGCGGCAGGCCAAGCTTGGGCCCTTGCGCGGCATGCAACGCCATGACGCCGCCGCCGATCAGTTGACCGATCAACAGACCGATCAACGACCAGAACACATCACCGCCCAGCACCACGGCCAGGGCCCCGGTAACGATCGCGGTGATTTGCAGGTTGGCACCCATCCACAGGGTGAACTGGCTCAATAGACGACCATGTCTTTCCGCTTCCGGGATGTAGTCGATCGAACGCCTTTCGATCAACGGGGTGGTGTCGTTCGCAGCCATGTTGTTCAACCTCTGATGGATTGTTCGATGCTTTTCTGTAGGAGCGAGCTTGCTCGCGAAAAACGTACATTCAACGCAGCGATGCGCCTGGAATACCTTCGCGAGCAAGCTCGCTCCTACAGTGGTTGCGTCAGCCGTTGATCATCGGCAGATTCAGGCCCTGTTCCTTGGCGCAATCGATGGCAATCTGGTAACCCGCATCCGCATGGCGCATCACCCCGGTCGCCGGGTCGTTATGCAGCACCCGCGCAATCCGCTCGGCCGCTTCATCGGTACCGTCACACACGATCACCATGCCCGAATGCTGGGAGAAGCCCATGCCGACGCCGCCGCCGTGGTGCAACGACACCCAGGTCGCGCCGCTGGCGGTGTTGAGCAAGGCGTTGAGCAGCGGCCAGTCGGACACGGCGTCGGAACCGTCCTGCATGGATTCGGTTTCGCGGTTCGGGCTCGCAACCGAGCCGGAGTCGAGATGGTCACGACCGATCACGACCGGTGCCGACAACTCACCGCTGCGCACCATCTCGTTGAACGCCAGGCCGAGCTTGGCGCGCTGCCCCAGGCCGACCCAGCAGATACGCGCCGGCAAACCCTGGAAGCTGATGCGCTCGCGGGCCATGTCCAACCAGTTGTGCAGATGGGCGTCGTCGGGGATCAGTTCTTTGACTTTGGCGTCGGTCTTGTAGATGTCCTGCGGGTCACCGGACAGCGCCGCCCAGCGGAACGGGCCAATGCCACGGCAGAACAGCGGACGGATGTAGGCCGGTACGAAACCCGGGAAATCGAAGGCGTTTTCCACGCCTTCTTCCTGGGCCATCTGGCGGATGTTGTTGCCGTAGTCGAACGTCGGGATGCCCTGTTTCTGGAACTCGAGCATGGCTTTGACGTGCACGGCCATCGACTGCTTGGCGGCCTTGATCACGGCGGCGGGCTCGGTCTTGGCGCGGGCGCGGTATTCGTCCCAGGTCCAGCCGGCCGGCAGGTAGCCGTTGAGCGGGTCGTGGGCGCTGGTCTGGTCGGTGACCATGTCCGGACGCACGCCACGCTTGACCAGTTCCGGCAGGATTTCGGCGGCGTTGCCCAGCAGGGCGATGGAGATGGCTTTGCCTTCCCCGGTGTACTTGGCAATGCGCGCCAGGGCATCGTCCAGGTCCGTGGCTTGCTCGTCGACATAGCGGCTGGCCAGGCGGAAGTCGATGCTGACCTGCTGGCATTCGATATTCAGCGAACAGGCGCCGGCCAGGGTCGCGGCCAACGGTTGTGCGCCGCCCATGCCGCCGAGGCCGGCGGTGAGGACCCAACGGCCGGTGAGGTCACTGTTGTAATGCTGGCGACCGGCTTCAACGAAGGTTTCGTAGGTGCCCTGGACGATGCCCTGGCTGCCGATATAGATCCAGCTGCCGGCGGTCATCTGGCCGTACATGGCCAGGCCCTTGGCATCCAGCTCGTTGAAGTGTTCCCAACTGGCCCAGTGCGGCACCAGGTTGGAGTTGGCGATCAACACGCGCGGGGCGTTGCTGTGGGTCTTGAACACGCCGACCGGCTTGCCGGATTGCACCAGCAGGGTTTCGTCGTCATTCAGGTGGGTGAGGCTCTCGACGATCTGGTCGTAGCATTCCCAGTTACGCGCCGCACGGCCAATACCGCCGTACACCACCAGTTCCTTGGGATTCTCGGCCACTTGCGGGTCGAGGTTGTTCATCAACATGCGCAGAGGCGCTTCGGTCAGCCAGCTTTTGGCGGTGAGCGTGTTACCGCGGGCGGCACGGATTTCGACGTCACGGTATTTTGTAGGCTTGTTCACAACTCAGACTCCTCGGCGATCAATGCGCGGGCTGGGACGGTGCGAAGCAGAGTCTTACGCACACATCTTTACTTGTATGTACAAGCATATGCAATCGAGCGGCCAACTTTGCGTGGCAGTGGTTTGGATTTTTTTGCACAGCGCGTGAGAGCCTTGGAAATTGAGGCTTCCAGGCTTGATGAAATTTTTTACGAAGGAATTTACGACGGAGAAATATAGTCACGGCAGCACGACTTTGCGTCACGCTGGGGCATTCGGTAACAAATTGGTGCGCGATCTGGAAACAGATCTTTTAAACAACACCGAACCAAATGTGGGAGGGGGCTTGCCCCCGATTGCAGAGTGTCAGCCACCCAATCTTTGGCTGATACACCGCTATCGGGGGCAAGCCCCCTCCCACATTTTTTAACCGCGTGCGGTCAGTTCGATCAGGCAGCAGCGGCCAGTGACTGAGATATCCAGCAAGCCATTGTTACCGTCCACTTGCAGACAGTCGTGATGGCCGAGTTTCTGGTCCAACACCTTCACCTCATCGGCCACGCTGAACACCAGCACCGTCTGCGCCGTACTGAAAAACCGCTGCACACCATCCACCCACTGCAACCGCGCGTGGTAACGCTCAGGCGAATAGATCAGGTTGAAATCGCGGATCGGCCCGGTGATCAAGCGGCACGACACCTGGCTGTCACCGGCGAAGGCGAACGGTTGCAGCGGTAACAGACCGCGCTGCTCTTCACCATCCACGGTCAACACCATGCCCGCGCCCTTGATCACGGTGATCACGCGCTGATAACCGGCAAAGGTGGAAAACCCGCCCGACTCGGCGATATCGGCAATCGACAGGCGCCAGCCGAAGCCATCCAGGCCGGTGCCCGCGTCGCGAGTGATTTCTTCGGTACTGCCGCCGCCGTTTTTCCACGGCATGCGCACGTAGTCGGCGGCGCGCCAGACGTTGACTGAACTCATTTACTGAAGCGTCCTTCGAGGCTGTGGCGGGAACCGGGGTGAATCAGGCGCGCGGCCGTGACCGGCTGGCGGCCGGACCAGGTGCGTCGGCGAATCAACAGGCAGGGCTCGCCCGGCTCGATCTGCAGCAGCTTGCATTCGGCGGCATCGGCGAGGATCGCTTCAACCACGTGCTCGCCTTCGGTCAGCGGTGCGACCTGATTGAGATAGGCGTAGGGCGTTTGCTGGGTGAAATCCTGTTGCAGGTATTCCGGCGCCACCAGTGCGTTGACGAAACGGTCTTCGATCTGCACCGGAATGTCGTTTTCGAAATGCACGATCAGCGAGTGAAACACCCGCCCGCCTTCACGCATTTCCAGGGCGACGGCACGTTCGGAACCTGCCGCTTCCTCGCCCAGGGTAATGACCTGGCACGTATGGCGATGGCCGCGTGAGGCGATCTCATCGGCAATGTTGTGCACTTCAAACAGCGCCGACTGGCTCTTGGGCTCGGCGACGAATGTCCCCACACCTTGCATGCGCACCAGCAACCCTTCGGCCGTCAGCTCGCGCAACGCGCGGTTGATGGTCATGCGGCTGAAGCCCAACTGGCTGACCAGCTCGCTCTCCGACGGCACGCGGTAATGGGGCGGCCAGTTGCCGTTGAGGATCTGCTGGCTGATCATCTGTTTGACGCGGGCATACAAGGGCGCCGGACTTTCGTCCATGTGGGCAGCCAGCGAAGACTTGGCGGGCGGAGTCGGCACAGGGAATCCTTGCAGGGGAAAAAGATGCATAGATTGCCGGAGTTTACCGAGCAGGCAAACGTCTGTATATGTATATACAAATAAACACACGACCGGGGTGCCTTGATCATGTCCGCTTTCTTTGCCGAACGCGCGCTGCTGCCTGATGGATGGGCCAATGATGTACGTCTTGAAGTCAGCGCCGATGGTCGGCTGACGAAGGTAGAGGCCAATGCCACGGCAGACGGCGCCGAGCGGCTCAGGGGGCCGGTACTGGCCGGCATGCCGAACCTGCATTCCCACGCCTTCCAGCGCGCCATGGCGGGCCTGGCCGAAGTGGCAGGCAATCCGAACGACAGTTTCTGGACCTGGCGCGACCTGATGTACCGCATGGTCGGCAAGATCAACCCGGACCAACTGCAGGTCATCGCCCGTCAGCTGTACATTGAAATGCTCAAGGCCGGCTACACCTCGGTCGCCGAGTTTCACTATGTGCACCACGACGTCAGCGGCCAGCCCTATGCCGACCGTACCGAGCTGTCGCGCCAGATCAGCCAGGCAGCCGCCAGCAGCGGGATCGGCCTGACGCTGCTGCCGGTGCTTTATACGCATTCGGGCTTCGGTGGCCAGGCACCCAACGACGGGCAGCGCCGGTTTATCAACAGTACCGAACATTATCTCGACCTGCAGGCGCGCCTGCAGCCGATACTCGCCGCGCAACCTGCGCAGTACCTGGGCCTGTGTTTCCACTCCCTGCGGGCAGTCACGCCCGAACAGATCGAGCAAGTGCTGGCCGCCAGCGACAAGGCTTGCCCGGTGCACATCCACATTGCCGAACAGCAAAAGGAAGTCGACGACTGCCTGGCCTGGAGCGGCAAGCGCCCATTGCAGTGGCTGTATGACAATGTCGACGTGAATGAACGCTGGTGCCTGGTGCATGCCACCCATGCCGATCCCGAGGAAGTGACGCGCATGGCCAGGAGCCGGGCAATTGCCGGTTTGTGCCTGACCACGGAAGCCAACCTGGGCGATGGCATTTTTCCGGCAGTGGATTTTCTGGCCCAGGGTGGCCGCCTGGGTATCGGCTCCGACAGCCATGTGTCACTGAGCGTGGTGGAAGAACTGCGTTGGCTGGAATATGGCCAGCGCCTGCGCGATCAGCGGCGCAATCGCCTGTATCGCAACGACCAGCCGATGGTGGGCCGCACGCTGTTCGATGCGGCGCTGGACGGTGGCGCACAAGCGCTGGGCCAGCCGATTGGCCGCCTGGAAATGGGCAAGCGTGCGGACTGGATCGTGCTGGACGGTAACGATCCGTACCTGGCCACGGCCAGTGAGGATGGGATTCTCAATCGCTGGCTGTTTGCCGGTGGTGATCGGCAGGTGCGCGATGTACTGGTGAACGGCAAGTGGGTGGTGCGCGGTGGGCGGCATGCCGGCGAGGAAGAAAGCAACCGGGCGTTCACGCAGGTATTGAAGGATTTACTCGGTTAAAAAATGTGGGAGGGGGCTTGCCCCCGATTGCTGTGTGTCAGTCAGCTCATCTGATACTGACACACCGCTATCGGGGGCGAGCCCCCTCCCACATTTTGATTTGTGTGATCCTGGGTTACTGCGACGTCTTCGCCATCTGCTTATCTGAAGTACGCCAGATCAACCGCGTCGTGTCATACCCCTGCTGCCGCGCCCTGCTCAGCAGGTCTTCACGGGTTTCGGCGCTCACCGTCGGCGTACGCGACAGGATCCACATGTAACGCCGGCTAGGGCTGCCGACGATGGCCGTCTTGTAATCATCGCTGACATACAGCACCCAGTAATCGCCTTTGGCGACGCCAGGCAGTAACGACGTAAACCAGTTGTCGAATTCCACCCAGAGCTTGTCGGTCTTGCCCGGCACTTGCGGCGTAGCCGTCCCTTTGGCTTCCTGCCATTTCCATTCAGGTGTCAGGCAGCGGTTGAACACCGACATGTCGCCATCGGGCAGCAGGGTGTAGCGCGCTTCGGACTGCGCGCAGTTGCGCTGGAAGTACATCGGCAAGCGAGCCAACTCGTACCAGGTACCCTGGTAACGCTTGAGGTTGACGTGATTCGCGGTCTTGGGTTGCAGATCATCGCCAGAATGGCTGGCGCAGCCCGCCAAAAACAGGCTGGCGCAAAGGAACACAACAAAACGCATCATTCTTCTTCTCCCGCAGGCTCGCGCCCCGGTTTACTTCAGGCCTTGCCCGGAAAACATCAGAACCTTGTCACCGGCATACTGCACGCTGATAAAGCTGTTTTTATCGCCCCAGGTGCAGCTGGACATGCCCAGTGCGCCGGAACAATCAGTCGGCTTGCCCAGCAACGACTCCACCTCGGCCTTGGCCATGCCGGCCGACAACTTCTGGTAATTTTCTTGGTTGACCTTGCTGCAAGCGGCTAACAGCACGCAAAAAGCCAGCAGGGCGAGACGGCGTAAAGACATGGAAAAGCTCCTGGAGAGACAAAGCAGCTGGGGTATCTGCCAGAAGCTTAGAAGGGAAAAGAGGTGTCTGGTTCCCGACGAGGGGTGGTATTTATTTTTTCTGCGCAAGGACTGCGCTGTCCTGCAAAAATAGCAATGTTCGCACTTGGATGAGGACCCAAGCTTATGAGTGAAAAAAACAAATCCGAGCTTTACGCTCCGGAAACCAAAGCGATGTTGGAACTACTTGCTTCAGGGGGTCGGGAAATCGAGTTGGGGCGTTATCAGGACCTTGACGAGGTATTCAAAGAACTTGACCAGAGCCAAACCGCCTATACCCGCAAAAATAAAGAAGCCCCGAAACGCTGAAACGTTTCGGGGCTTCTTGTGGTTCAAACCTTCAGGTCTGAACGCTTATGTGGCGAGGGAGCTTGCTCCCGCCGGGCTGCGAAGCAGCCCCAAAAGCTTGCGGGCGCTGCGCACCCGAGCGGGAGCAAGCTCCCTCGCCACAAAGTTTTACTTCTTGTGGTAAGCCGTCACACGCTCAACTTCTTCCTTGGACCCCAGGAACACCGCCACACGCTGGTGCAGGCCTTCGGGCTGGATGTCGAGGATGCGCTGGTGGCCGTCGGTGGACGCGCCGCCGGCCTGCTCAACCAGGAACGACATCGGGTTGGCTTCGTACATCAGGCGCAGCTTGCCCGGCTTGGACGGTTCGCGGCTGTCGCGTGGGTACATGAACAAGCCACCACGGGTCAGGATACGGTGCACGTCGGCCACCATCGCGGCGACCCAGCGCATGTTGAAGTTTTTCTTCAACGGGCCTTCTTCGCCGGCCATCAGCTCGCCCACGTAGCGGGTGACGGGTTCTTCCCAGTGGCGCTGGTTGGACATGTTGATCGCGAATTCCTGGGTGGACGCAGGAATGGTGATGTCTTCGTGGGTCAATACGAAGCTGCCCATTTCACGGTCCAGGGTGAAGCCCTTGACGCCGTCGCCCAGGGTCAGCACCAGCATGGTCTGCGGGCCGTAGATCGCGTAGCCGGCAGCGACCTGCTCGGTACCTGGCTGCAAAAAGGCCTTTTCGTTGAGGGCCTCGTTCTGGCTCAGGTATTCGTTCGGGCAACGCAGTACCGAGAAAATGGTGCCGACCGGGGCGTTGATGTCAATGTTGGACGAGCCGTCCAGTGGGTCGAACACCAGCAGGTAGGCGCCTTTGGGGTATTTGCCCGGGATCTGGTAGGCATTGTCCATTTCTTCGGACGCCATGCCGGCCAGGTGACCGCCCCATTCGTTGGCTTCGAGCAGGATCTCGTTGGAGATCACGTCGAGCTTCTTCTGCACTTCGCCCTGCACGTTTTCAGTGCCCATGCTGCCCAGGACACCACCCAGTGCGCCTTTGGATACGGCGTGGCTGATTTCCTTGCAGGCACGCGCCACCACTTCGATAAGGAAGCGCAGATCGGCAGGCGTGTTGTTGCTGCGGGTCTGCTCGATCAAATAGCGACTCAAGGTAACGCGGGACATGTAAGGCTCCGGACAATGGGGGGCTTGAAAACCCGCGCAGTTTAGCGCGAGTCTGGGCGTATTTCCTCCTATCAGAGGATTTAAACCCAATAGAGTTCATGGACTTTATTTAACCTGCCGCCGGCGGCTTGCGCAGCAAACTGTAGGCCATGGCGCCCAGCGCGGCCACGCCCAGCAATAATACGGCCCACAGGCCGAGTTTTTTCCAGTTCGGCCCGCTCTCGACAGCCGCCACAACCGCAGGCGATGTGACGGCGACCGCCCCCGCAATGCTGGCCTGCCCCAGCGCCTTGAGGCGCTCGGCGCTGTAGTCCGGGATCAGCGTCGACAGCGGCAGGTTGGCGGCCTTCACCGAGGCATTTCCCAATGCCAGGCTGAACGGCGGCTCTCCCCGCGCCAGGAACACCAACTGGGTTGTGCGTACCGCGAAACGCAAGGCCGGCGCTTGCGCGCCCAGGCCACCGCCGCGCTCGTCCACCTGCACCCTGAGTTGGCTGACGGCCTGGCCCGGCAACTGCAACTCATCCTGCACCCGGTCCTGGCCGTTCTGGGACAGGCGGAACAACAACCCATTGCTCAAGGGCTGCCACGCTTGCTTGACATCACTGCGTCCCGACAGCGTCACCGGCGCCAGCGTGTTGGGTTGCTTCAGTTCGATACGCACGCGCTCCATATCCAGCCCCATGGGCAACTGCCAGCTGTATTCGCCGGCCTTGAGTCGCGTGCCAGCCAATGGCTGCGACCACACCAGCGGCGCCGGCAGGCTGCTGCTGGTGGCGCTTGCCAGTTTGGCGGAGGTCAGCAGCGGCGCGGCCTGGCCTTGCCACACCAGACGCAGGTACCGCGCCGATTGCCCCGGCAGGCTGACGTCATGCTGCTCGACCCGCTCGTCGGCAAACGACAAGCGCGCCACTTGCCCATCGCCCCAGGACTGCCAGTGCTGCAAGTCGTCGCTGGCTTCAATGCTGAAACGCTGAAAGCCATCTTGCTCGCCGCTCCAGTCCAGGCTCAGTTGCTGCAAGGGCGCCTTGATCGCGCTGGCGTCCAGCACCCAACCGCGCAGGACCTGCTTGCCGGTTTTCGCCGCCGTGCCCGGCTTGATTTCCACCAGGGTGCCTTCGCGGGTGGTTTTCATCACCACGCCGGGCAAGGCCTGCCGGGTGTCGGCGGCGTACAGCGGGAACCACTTCACGTCCGTGACATTGCGGCTTTCGGTGCGCTGGGACGACTGGCGCGACAACGCATACGCCTGGGGTTCCCCGGCCGCGTTGAAAACACGCACATCGCTCAGGTCGGCCTGACGCGCATTCAATTGCACGTCCAACGGCAATTCCAGGCGATACCACGGGCCGTTGCCGCTGATGCTCAGTGGCACCTGGCTGGCGAAATCCGCCGGGCGTTCCTGGGCCCACGCCGACCACGCCGCACAAAAGCCCAACAGGGCCACGCTCAACTTACCGATCAAGAGGCTGCTCCTTCAGTTTCCAGCACAGGTTCGGCACGCTTGGGCGGCAGCGGCGCGAAATAACCCACCACCAACAACAAGCCGCCGACGCCAATAAACGACACGATCCGCGCCAGGCCGCCACGATTGCTCAGTTCGACAAAGAACAACTTGGCCACCACCACCGCAATCAGCGCCGCGCCGATCAACCACACCTCGCGACGATGGCGCAGGTGGCCGCCGATCATCAGGCCCAGGGCGATCAAGGTCCATATGATCGATAGGCCGGCCTGCACCAGCATCGATTCGAGCAACGCGTCCAGCGCAAACGGCACGCCGCCCCAATGGTGCGCGGTGCGCATTACCAGTGCGGTGAAGAACGCAAACAGTGAAAGCCCCGCCACGCCTTGAGCAAGCAACTCGGCCCGCGGCCCGCGTTGCGGCGCCACGCTGCGCGACCACACGTACACTCCCAGCAACGCGAACAACAGGCCCAGGTCCAGCGGGTTTAACAACGGCACATAGGGCAACGGGTCGGCCGTGCCGTCGCTGAAGCTGTTCGCCAGCCAGAACCAACCGAGCATCAGCACGGCCAATGGCAGTGCCGCGACCACTCGATACTCGCGCGGATAGGCCGACACCGGCCACGGCCAGTTGCGCGGCGCGGCGGCCAGTACCAGGTAGAGACTTGGCAGGATTGCCCAGCCCAACCAGCGCCAGGCGTTGTATTCGGCCGAAAAACGCAGCAGCCCGTAGCGCAATTCCAGCGCCAGCAAGCCGATCAGCAGCCAACAGCCCAGCACATGGGCGATGCCAAGCACCCTGCCCGGCACCACCGTTGCCAAGCGCCGCAGCGAAACAAAATGCACCACGAACACGGCCGGCCACGCCAGCCAGCCGTACTGCGCCGCCGGGTGGTAATAGGTGTGCGCCGAGACCAGCAGTACCAAGCCCGCCGCCGGCATCAGCATGGTGCAAAGCATGCCCAGCGACGCCCAACGCAGGCGTGCCGCCAACAGCGTCCAGATCGCCACACTGGCGGCGGCGATGCCGAGCAGGAATGCGCCGTGCAGTTCGCCGGGAACGAAGCGCAGCACTTCGCCGGCCAACGCCATCGTCCACCAGGCCGCGCCCCACACCAGCAGCAGGTCGGACAGGCGTTGCAGCTTCGACACGGCAAACACGGGCGCATGGGGTTCACGCTGCAAGCGCCAGGCACCGACCAATGCGGCCAGGCCCAGCACCATCGGCGTCCAGAAACCACTGTGGGCCAACGGGCGCAATCCTTCACCGGTCAACGGCCCGAACAACTCCGGCATCGCCAGCAGGAACGAGCAGCCGCCAATCAGTTGCAGCAGCAAGCCGAACACAAAGCTGACGCGCTGCTGCAGGTACAGGCTCAGCCAGATGATCAACAAACCGCTGGCCGCCCACACACCGCTGGCGCTTTGCCAAGGCAGCACGAACAGCACGGCGAGATTGATCAGGACGAGGCCCGCAAGCAGCACCACCGACAAGCCGCGCAACAGGCGCACATCGCCGCGCACCTGGTCATCGCGCGCCGCCATCAGCATGCCGCCGATCAAGGCCAGCCCGATCATCGAGGCCGTGAGCAAGCCACTCCAGCCCGCATTGAACACCGCCGTCCCGTCGCCGCCTTGCAGGCGCAGCAGGAACAACGCACCGCCGAGCAACTGCACGCCAAACGCCGTGAACAGGAACGTACGCGAACCGATGCGCAGGCCAACGAACAGCGTCGCCAGGCCCGCGAGCGCCCAACTGACCGCCGTGCCCTGGGTATCGAGCAGCATGGGGGCAAGCAGGTATAAAAAGCTCAAGCCAAGGCTCGCCAATACCGGCAGGCCTTTGCGTTCCGACGCCGTCGCCTGTTCAGGGGACGCTTTGCGCAACTGATCAAAGCTGAACAGCAACGCCGCGCCCAGCATCAGCGCACCCAATGGGGCGCCATCGAGCAAGGTGTGCTCGCCGAGGCGTAGCTCGCTGAGGAACGCCAGCGCCGAGCCCACTTGCAGCAACAAGCCGAAGGCCCGCGCCAGTGGCCGCTGTTGACGCAGGCCCAGCCAGAAGATCCCGGCGCCTTCCACCGCCCACGCCGCAGCGGTCCAGCGCGCATCGAGGCCCAGGGGAATCGCCAGGCTGGCAAAGATCACGCCCAGGGCCAGGCAGGTTTCCGCCAGCAGCAAGGCACGCCCGCCGCTCAGCAACCGCGCCAGGCCCATGTAGATAATGCCCAGGCCCAGCGCACTGAACGCGGCGGCGAACTCCAGGTGCTGCACCAGCGCAAACTGCAAGCCAAAGCCCACCAGCGGCGGGCCAAACAACATACTGCCGTCGACGTAATCACCTTTGGCTGCCGACCAACGCAGCAACGCATCACGCCCTTCGGGGGCATCGCCCATTTCCAGCAGCTTGCGCCGGGCGAACAACAGGCCGATCGCCAGGTACATCAGGAAGAACAGGATCAGGAACGGCTCGGTACTCCACAGCAGTTCCGGCGTGTAGGAACGCATGCCCCACGCGAAGCCGATGCCGAACGTGCCGACAAAACCGATCAGGTTGAGCAAACGCCAGGCCTTGAACCAGGCGATGGCGAGGATACCGGTGTTGAGCAGGGCGAAATAACTGAACAGCGCCACATGGTTGCCGGCGCCGGTGGACGTAAGTATCGGCGCGGCAAAACCGCCCAACGCCGCCGCGCAAGCCAACCCCAGCGCGTCCTGGGTAACCGCCAGGATTGCCGAAAACACCGTGACCGCCACCAGCAGGCCCAGGGCCGCGCTCGGATCGATCAGCGGATGCAAGCGCATCGCGGCGAACACCGTCAGGTACAACACCGCAATGCCGGTGCCTTGCAGCATCAAACCGTAGTTGCTGTTGCGCAGCCGCAGCCACCAGCCCAGGCCCAGCAGGCCGAGGGCGGCTGCGGCTACGCCGGCGTAACGCACCTCGATCGGCACCACCATGCCTTCGGTGGCGTAGCGCAGCAGGAAGGCCAGGCCGAGGAACAACAGCACCACACCGACGCGCAGCACCGTGTTGCCGCCGAACAGCCAATTGCGCGCGCCGCTGATGGCACGTTCGATCAGGTTGGGGCCGCGAGGGATGGCAGGTTCTTGCGGTGGGCGGGGGGTTGGAGCAGGCGTCCAGACGTCGTCCGGTAACGGCTGGCTCGGTTCGGCGACCATCACGACGGGCGCCAATGCGGCGGGCAGCTCCCAGACGAGTTCAGGCGTCTCGGTGAAAGGTGCGGGTTCAGGGGTAAGTTCAGGGGTGGGTGTTTCGACAACGACACTGCTCGATGGCGCAGGTACTTCCAGCTGTCGCAGACGCTCGCCCAGCGCGATCAGGGCCTTCTGGGTGGTTTCCAACGCAAGCGCTTGCTGATCCGCCTGGGCCGACAGCTTGGCCAGGCGGATTGCCTGGCCGATGCCGAGCCCCAACAGCGCACCGATACCCGCATCGCTGAACGACTCGTCGAGCGTCCAACCGAGCACCAGGCCCAGCAGCATGAAAATCCATTGCATGGTCGATATTCCCTGAGCAGCCCGGGCTGTAGGAGCGAGCTTGCTCGCGAAGAACGCAAAGATACCGCGTTAAACCAGAAAGCACGCGTTATCGTTGGCGCTTTTCGCGAGCAAGCTCGCTCCTACAGTAGGTCTAGTCGAGGGCTTTCCAGATCTCGGTGGCGTATTCGCGGATGGTACGGTCCGAGCTGAACCAGCCCATCCGTGCCGTATTCAACACCGCCGAGCGCCACCAGGCCTTGGAATCATGCCAATGCGCTTCGACCTTGGCCTGGGCGTCCCAGTACGAATCGAAGTCGGCACACACCAGGAAGCGGTCGTAGTCGATCAGCCCGTCGACCAAGCCTACATAGCGACCCGGATCATCCGGCGAGAACACCCCGCCACGGATCGCTTGCAGCACATCGTTCAACCGATGGGACGCCGCAATATCCGGCCCGGCATTGAACTCGCCGGCATGCTTGCGGGCTTCCACCTGCTGGGCACTGAGGCCGAAGATGAACATGTGCTCGGCACCCACGCGCTCGTGCATTTCCACGTTGGCGCCGTCCATGGTGCCGATGGTCAGCGCGCCGTTGAGGCCGAACTTCATGTTGCTGGTACCCGACGCTTCGAAACCGGCAGTGGAAATCTGCTCCGACAAGTCCGCCGCCGGAATGATGCTTTCGGCCAGGCTGACGTTGTAGTTGGGCAGGAACACCACCTTGAGCAAACCGCGCACGGTCGGGTCGTTGTTGACGGTACGGGCGATGTCGTTGGTCAGCTTGATGATCAGCTTGGCCTGGTGATAACTCGCCGCCGCCTTGCCGGCGAAAATCTTCACCCGCGGCACCCAATCGACTTCCGGCTCGGCGCGGATCGCCTGATACAGCGCCACGGTGTGCAGCAGGTTGAGCAACTGGCGCTTGTACTCGTGGATACGCTTGACCTGCACGTCGAACATGGCCGCCGGGTTCACCGAAATGCCCAGGCGCTCATGGATGATCTCGGCCAGCGCGCGCTTGCTGTGCAGGCGCTGATCGGCGAAGGCTTTGCGGAAGGTCTGTTTCTCGGCGAAGGTTTCCAGCTCGCCCAGGCGGGTTTCCATGGTGTCGAGAATGTCCGGGCCCAGCGCGTCCACCAACATATTGGTGAGCTGGGGGTTGGCCTGGTACAGCCAGCGGCGGAAGGTGATGCCGTTGGTTTTGTTGTTGATGCGTTCCGGGTAGAGCTTGTGCAGTTCGGAAAACACCGTGCTGCGCATCAGTTGGGTATGCAGGCCGGACACGCCGTTGACACTGTGGGAACCGAGGAACGCCAGGTTGCCCATGCGCACGCGGCGGCCGTTGTCTTCTTCGATCAATGACACCGCGCGCAGCACGTCGAAGTCATGCACGCCCTTGGCGCGCAGCGAGTCGATGTGCTGGGCGTTGATCAGGTAGATGATCTGCATGTGCCGGGGCAGCATGCGTTCCATCAGGCCGACAGGCCAGGTTTCCAACGCCTCAGGCAGCAAGGTGTGGTTGGTGTAGGAAAGCGTTTCGACGGTAACGTCCCACGCGGCTTCCCAGGGGATGTCGTGCAGGTCGACCAACTGGCGCATCAATTCGGCCACGGCGATGGACGGGTGGGTGTCGTTGAGCTGGATCGCCGCGTGTTCGCCCAGGCTCAGCACCGAGCCGTGCATGTTCTTGTGGCGGCGCAGCAAGTCCTGCAACGAGGCGGAGACGAAGAAGTATTCCTGGCGCAGGCGCAGCTCCTGCCCCGCTTCGGTGCTGTCTGCGGGGTAAAGCACGCGGGAGATACTTTCGGCGCGGGCCACCTCGGCCACGGCGCCCAAGTGGTCACCGGCGTTGAAGCGCTCCAGGTGCAGGTCTTCCACCGCGCGGGCACGCCACAGGCGCAACGTGTTGACGCTGGCGCCGCGCCAGCCGACCACCGGGGTGTCGTAGGCCACCGCGCGTACGGTTTCGCTGGGCGACCACACTTGAATCATCTTGCCGGACGCGTCCGCCAGGGTTTCCACGCTGCCGCCGAAACCGATCGGGTAGATCACTTCGGCGCGCTCGAACTCCCAGGGGTTGCCGAAATCCAGCCAGCGCTCGGTCTGTTCCTGCTGCCAGCCATCGACAATCGCCTGGCGGAACAAGCCGTGCTCGTAACGAATGCCATACCCGTGACCGGCAATGCCCAGGGTCGACATACTCTCCATGAAGCACGCCGCCAGGCGGCCCAGGCCACCGTTGCCAAGCGCCGCGTCGGGTTCGAGCAGGCGGATGCGCTCAAGGTCCACGCCCAACTCGGACAGGGCTTCGCGAGCGATCTCCAGCACGCCGAGGTTGCTCAGGCTGTCGTAGAGCAAGCGGCCGATCAGAAATTCCAGCGAGAGGTAATAGACCCGCTTCTGGCCTTTGCGGTAGATGCGCCGCGTATGGTCCATCCAGTGGTCGACCATCTGGTCGCGGGCGGCCAGGGCAATGGCTTCGAACCAGTCATGGTCGAAGGCGTGATCCGGGTCCTTGCCCACCGCATAGGTGAGTTTGGTCAAGACGGCATCGCGGAACGCGGCTACCTCTGCTTCTCGTGCAAGTGGTTCCTGAGACATCAAATGCGACCTCGGGCGAGATAGAAGGAGTTGCTAGAGCCTAGACGCTCTGACACACGGCGTAGGCGCTGGTTCGTCAGTTTTTTAACTCATTCACTGTTGGAAGGATTAGATGCAGGGGTCGTGCCCGATCTCCAGCAAAGATGAAATCTTGAAAATATTGTTCAAAAAATCACCAATCCCGGTATGATCGCGCGCCCGGATACAGCCCCACCTTTTGGAACCCTGATGAAGCCTCAATTGATCGCCGCCGCGGAACTCGACCGTCTCGAGACCTGGCAGAAATATTCCGCCCACATGTGCGGCGGCTGCGTGTCCAGCTGCTGCACGCTGCCGGTCGAAGTGAAGATCAAGGACCTGATCCGCATTGGCATCGTTGACGAGTTCGAGCGCGGCGACCCGCCGAAGAACATCGCCAAGCGCTTGCAGAAGGAAGGCATCGTCGAGCGCTACAACAACAAATCCGAGATTTTTACCCTGCAGCGCATGAGCAACAATGATTGCCTGTACCTGGATCGTAAGACGCGCTTTTGCACTATTTATGACAAGCGCCCGGACACCTGCCGCAATCACCCCAAGATCGGGCCACGGCCGGGGTATTGCGCGTACAAGCCCAAGGAAGTGGTGCGCGAGACCAGCTTCAAGACCCTGGATAAATTCTGACCTGGGCTTTGTGGCGCTCTTGAGGGCCTCATCGGGGGCAAGCCCCCTCCCACATTTTGATCTGTGAACACATTCAAGTGTGGGAGGGGGCTTGCCCCCGATAGGGCCGGCACAGCCACCACACAAACAGCAGGCATAAAAAAACGCCCCCGGCCTTTCGACCGGGGGCGTTTTTCATTCAGCCTGAGTTAACTCAGTTCTTGGCTTTCTTGGCAGCGCGGGTACGCTCGCCTTCGTCCAGGATCTTCTTACGCAGGCGGATCGACTTAGGCGTGACTTCGCACAGTTCGTCGTCCTGGATGAATTCCAGGGCCTGTTCCAGGGTGAAGCGAACAGGTGGAACCAGAGCGATGGTTTCGTCTTTGCCCGAAGCACGCATGTTGTCGAGCTTCTTGCCTTTGGTTGGGTTGACGCCCATGTCGTTGTCACGGCTGTTCAGACCAACGATCTGACCGTTGTAGATCTCTTGACCGTGTTCAACGAACAGCTTGCCACGCGCCTGGAGGGTTTCCAGGGAGTAGGTCAGCGCCTTGCCGGTTTCTACCGATACCAGAACACCGTTCTGACGACCGGACATGTCGCCGGACTTCATGGTGTCGTAGCGATCGAAGATCGAGGTCAGGATGCCAGCACCGTTGGTCAGGGTCAGGAACTGGTTACGGAAACCGATCAGACCACGCGCAGGGATGTTGTATTCCAGACGTACACGGCCTTTGCCATCCGGCACCATGTTGGTCAGGTCGCCCTTACGCAGGCCCATCTCTTCCATGACCTTGCCCTGGGATTCTTCAGGGGTGTCGATAGTGACGTTTTCGAACGGTTCCTGCTTCACGCCGTCAACCTGACGGATGATCACTTCCGGACGACCAACACCCATTTCGAAGCCTTCGCGACGCATGGTTTCGATCAGTACCGAGAGGTGCAGCTCACCACGGCCGGAGACCTTGAACTTGTCGGCCGAGTCGCCTTCTTCAACGCGCAGAGCAACGTTGTACAGCAGCTCTTTGTCCAGACGCTCCTTGATGTTACGGGAGGTCACGAACTTGCCTTCCTTACCGCAGAACGGCGAGTCGTTCACCTGGAAGGTCATGGAAACGGTTGGCTCGTCAACGGTCAGAGGCTTCATCGCCTCGACGGTGTCCGGCTGGCACAGGGTGTCGGAGATGAACAGCGAGTCCATACCGCTCACGCACACGATGTCGCCGGCGAAGGCTTCTTCAACGTCGATGCGGTGCAGGCCGTGGTGACCCATCAGCTTCAGGATACGACCGTTGCGCTTCTTGCCGTCGGCGCCGATGGCGACAACCGGGGTGTTCGGCTTGACGCTGCCACGGGCAATACGGCCAACACCGATCACACCCAGGAAGCTGTTGTAGTCCAGTGCCGAGATTTGCATCTGGAACGGGCCTTCACGGTCAACCTTCGGAGGTGGAACGTGGTCAACGATCGCCTGGTACAGCGGGGTCATGTCTTCGGCCATGGCGGTGTGTTCCAGACCGGCAATGCCGTTCAGGGCCGAGGCGTAGATCACCTGGAAATCAAGCTGCTCTTCGGTAGCGCCGAGGTTGTCGAACAGGTCGAAGATCTGGTCCAGAACCCAGTCCGGACGCGCGCCTGGACGGTCAACCTTGTTGATGCACACGATCGGACGCAGGCCGGCTTCGAAAGCCTTCTTGGTCACGAAACGGGTTTGCGGCATAGGGCCGTCTTGAGCGTCAACCAGCAGCAGAACGGAGTCAACCATCGACATTACGCGTTCTACTTCGCCGCCGAAGTCGGCGTGGCCCGGGGTGTCCACGATGTTGATGTGGTAGCCGTTCCAGTTGATAGCGGTGTTTTTTGCCAGGATGGTAATACCGCGCTCTTTTTCCTGGTCGTTGGAGTCCATCACGCGCTCATCGTTGAGCTCGTTGCGCTCCAGGGTGCCGGATTGACGCAGGAGTTTGTCTACCAGGGTGGTTTTACCATGGTCAACGTGAGCAATGATGGCGATGTTACGTAGATTTTCGATCACTTGTGTATCTCGATCAGAGGATTCGGTGTGCTGACAGGTCGTGGCAGCGATTTACAGTAGAGTCAGGCCTTGCCGTTACAGCTTGACGGCAGAGTCGGGGGGCCGGTGACGCAGGCCACAGGCAAACAGCCCCGGGCTCTTAGCTCGGTCGATAAACGCGCACATTGGCATGTCCCTCACTGAGCAAATGGTGGGCATGCAGGCGACTCATCACGCCTTTGTCGCAATACAGCAGGTACTGACGGCTGTCATCCAGTTCCTTGAAACGCGCGTTCAATGCATAGAACGGCAGCGTTTGTACGTCGATGCCAGCAATCTCCAGCGGCTCGTCTTCAGCGGCATCCGGATGACGGATGTCGATGATGATCTGGCCGGCCAGGGCTTCACTGACTTCTTCGATCTGCACATCCTGGCCCAGCTCGTCGATGACGCGATCGATCGGGACCAGTTTGGCGTTCTCGAGCGCACGCTCCAGAATCGCCATGTCGAACTGTTGTTCTTCGTACTCCACGCGGTTGCGCTTGGCGTGGGTCTTGGGGTTCACCGAGATGACCCCGCAATATTCAGGCATGTGCTTGGCAAAGTCGGCGGTGCCGATTTCTTCTGCCAGGTCGATGATGTCCTGTTTGTGGCTGGCGATCAGTGGGCGCAGCACCAGTTTTTCGGTCACGCAGTCGATCAGCGACAGGTTCGGCAGCGTCTGGCTGGACACCTGGGAGATCGCTTCACCGGTTACCAGCGCATCGATCTGCAACTGATCGGCGATCCGGGACGCGGCGCGCAACATCATACGCTTCAAAACCACACCCATATGACTGTTATCGACTTTGCCGAGAATTTCGCCCAATACTTCTTCGAACGGCACGCTTACAAATAGCACGCGTTGGGAGCTGCCGTACTTCTTCCAGATAAAGTGCGCCACTTCCATCACGCCCAGTTCGTGTGCACGCCCGCCCAGGTTAAAGAAGCAGAAGTGGCTCATCAGGCCGCGCCGCATGATCTGGTAGGCCGCGACCGTGGAATCGAAACCGCCGGACATCAACACCAGGGTCTGTTCCAGGGCGCCCAGCGGGTAGCCGCCGATGCTGTCGTGCTGGCTGTGGATCACAAACAACCGTTGGTCGCGAATTTCCATGCGCACTTCAATTTGCGGTGCTTTCAGGGAAATTCCGGCGGCGCCGCATTCGCGACGCAGCTTGCTGCCGACGTATTTCTCCACATCCATGGAGCTGAACGGATGCTTGCCGGCGCGCTTGCAACGCACCGAAAAAATCTTGCCTTCCAGGCTGTCGCCGAAGTGCAATTTGCATTTTTCGGTGATGTCGTCGAAGTCGCCCAGCGCGTACTCATCTACCTGCAGGAAATGCGCGATGCCCGGCATGCAGCTCAGGCGCTCGGTCATGTCCTTCAAGGCTTTGGCGTCGGTCAGGCGGGTTTCCAGCTCGAGATTGTCCCACACGCCATTCACCACCACAGCCGGGTCCAGATCGCGGAGCACGGCACGGATGTTCTTGGCCAACTGACGGATGAAACGCATCCGTACCGGTCGGCTCTTGATGGTGATTTCGGGGAAGACTTTAACGATTAATTTCATGGAAACAGCGCGCGCCGGGCCTGCTGAAAAAGGGGGGCGCGGATTATAGCGGAAATCGCTCAAGGTTTAACCAGTTAATATGCATCACATGTGCTGCGCACCAAAACGGGTCATTTTCACCAAATAGCGCTACATTGCGGTGCGCTATTTGTCGCCCATCGGCCGTTTGCACCGTTATAGGGGCCATTTTGAAGCAGAAAGGCCATGTTGGCGCACTGGCATGCAATTTGCTCTCTTGTGAGGCAGGTTGCCTTGGCGGAGTATCCGCGCCGGCATCACCCAAATTCTAAGGGCTAACTCCACTACCAAGCCCGAAGCCACCCGGAGGACACCATGTCGAAGTCGGTTCAACTCATCAAAGATCATGACGTTAAATGGATTGATCTGCGCTTCACGGACACCAAAGGTACTCAGCACCACGTGACCATGCCGGCTCGCGACGCGCTGGATGATGCTTTCTTCGAAGAAGGCAAGATGTTCGACGGTTCCTCCATCGCCGGCTGGAAAGGCATCGAAGCCTCCGACATGATCCTGATGCCGGACGACAGCACTGCCGTCCTCGACCCGTTCACCGAAGACCCAACCCTGATCATCGTCTGCGACGTGATCGAGCCTTCGACCATGCAAGGCTACGACCGCGACCCACGTGCGATCGCCAAGCGTGCCGAGGAATACCTGAAGTCGACCGGTATCGGCGACACCGTATTCGTAGGCCCGGAGCCGGAATTCTTCATCTTTGACTCGGTCAAGTTCAAATCCGACATCTCCGGCTCCATGTTCAAGATCTTCTCCGAACAGGGTTCGTGGATGTCCGACCAGGACATCGAAGGCGGCAACAAAGGCCACCGCCCAGGCATCAAGGGTGGCTACTTCCCGGTTCCGCCGTTCGACCACGACCACGAAATCCGTACCTCCATGTGCAACGCCATGGAAGAGATGGGCCTGGTCATCGAAGTTCACCACCACGAAGTGGCCACTGCCGGCCAGAACGAAATCGGTGTGAAGTTCAACACCCTGGTTGCCAAGGCTGACGAAGTCCAGACCCTGAAGTACTGCGTACACAACGTGGCGGATGCCTACGGCCGTACCGCTACCTTCATGCCCAAGCCGCTGTACGGCGATAACGGTTCGGGGATGCACGTTCACCTGTCCATCGCCAAAGAAGGCAAGAACACCTTCGCCGGCGAAGGTTATGCCGGCCTGTCCGACACCGCCCTGTACTTCATCGGAGGTATCATCAAACACGGCAAGGCCCTGAACGGCTTTACCAACCCGTCGACCAACTCCTACAAGCGTCTGGTCCCAGGCTTCGAAGCGCCGGTGATGCTGGCCTACTCGGCCCGCAACCGTTCCGCCTCGATCCGTATTCCGTACGTGTCCAGCCCACGCGCCCGCCGTATCGAAGCGCGCTTCCCGGACCCGGCAGCCAACCCGTACCTGGCCTTCGCTGCCCTGGTCATGGCTGGCCTGGACGGTATCCAGAACAAGATCCACCCTGGCGACGCCGCCGACA
Organism: Pseudomonas orientalis; assembly: GCF_001439815.1. Taxonomy (GTDB): domain Bacteria; phylum Pseudomonadota; class Gammaproteobacteria; order Pseudomonadales; family Pseudomonadaceae; genus Aquipseudomonas; species Aquipseudomonas orientalis. Next base: position 325,803 of record NZ_JYLM01000006.1, read on the forward strand.
AAAACTTGTACGACCTGCCGCCTGAAGAGGCCAAAGAGATCCCACAAGTGTGCGGCAGCCTGAAAGAAGCCCTGGAAGAACTGGACAAGGGCCGTGCGTTCCTGACCAAGGGCGGCGTATTCAGCGACGACTTCATCGATGCCTACATCGAGCTCAAAAGCGAAGAAGAAATCAAGGTCCGCACCTTCGTACACCCACTGGAATACGAGCTGTACTACAGCTGCTGATCCGGTAGCGCTGCTTAAGGTGGCGTGATGCGAAAAGACCTCCACAAGGTACATACAGCGAATCGCTATACTAATTCACTGTGAGTATCTGAGTACGTAGCCTCTGGCTGCGTCTTGGTTATGGTACATCTACTATTAGCAATACTGCTCCCAGCCGGCACCAGCCGCTGGGAGTTTTCATTTTTCGATATCAGTAGTTCTTAAATCCTCAATGTGCTCAGAAGGGATCCGGCCCTTCTTCCACGCCCTTGAAGGTTATCTCCCTGGGCACCTTCGTTCTGCCATCCGAACAGATACAGCGGCCATTGCTGCTCGCCTTCATGTCTATCAACCACAAGCAGCAAGGTCCACCCAGCAGTCAGCAACAGATTGGCGCTCACTTCGCTGCTGTGTAATTGCATGGACTTGACCATTCGTTTGCATCGAATTTGACCAGCAAACTGGGTGGCCTTGATCGGTAAAAACGGCCAAATGCAGTCACTCAGCGATATGTTGATTAGTGGATTCGAGATTGCGCGAAACCGCCTAGCTCCCTAAGGTGCCAGCGCAGATATGCGGCTACGCGCTAGGTTCATAGGCAATCATGAGCTGGTATAACTGTTTGTTATACAGGCGACGAAAGTAGGGAAGCTATGGCTCTCATTGATGACGTTGAAGGCTTGCAATCGATCTACATCAATCGTGCCACCGGAAAAGGAAACGACGATGATGAGCGGGATTACCCTCTTTACCGGCAGAGCGTTCTTGATGACCCTCATGTGGCCTCGCTGGTCCCCGCGTGGGTGCGTCGTTACAGGAACTTGGATCAGTTTTGGGGGTTCATCCAACCGAAATTCCCAAGCTACGCCGAGCGTAGGAAATTCATCTGGGATGATTTTAGGGCGCTCGTTGACTTCGCTGAATCGGGTGGGGAGCCCCTTCAGATATCGTTGTCTCTGAGGCACTGGACCGCATTGACGCTGAGCACGTTCGGATCGCTTGGGCAAAGGCGCTTGAAAGGCGCTCCACTGATCCCGAGGGAGCTATCACCATGGCTCGTACGCTCCTGGAATCGGTATGCAAACACATTCTTGACGAAGCCGGAACGAGCGACCATGAGACGACTCCTGACCTGAACAAGCTCTACAAGCAAACAGCTACGCTTTTAAATCTGACGAAGGCACAACATGAAGAAGTTGTATTCAAGCAAATCCTTGGAGGATGTACAGCAGTTATAGAGGGTTTAGGCGCGCTTCGGAATCGTCTTAGCGACGCTCACGGAAAAGGAAAAGGCGGGGTGAAGGCCGCCCCACGGCACGCAGAGCTGGCTGTGAATCTGGCGGGCTCAACTGCGCTTTTCCTGCTTGCCACATGGGAGGCAAAGAGCGGGAACGAGTGTGGTATCACTCAATAAGGGGCGGATAAAATTCGGTAAAACCTAGCACCGATAATTCAAAAACGTCAGCTCTTGGCCGAGGCTGTGTAAAAACGTTTTCGAGCGCGACCGGGATTCAAAACCGGATTGGAAATCGCGCATTTGCGTGAAGTCTACATCTACTGATGTGCCGATAAATTTCAGATTTAACGTAGACGCGCGAACCTCATTTTTGACGAAGCGTTTTTACACACTCTGGGCCATAAGTGGGCGGTGTGAAACATCTGAGTCGGCGTATTAGTTTATGCCGCTGAGTTAGTTTTTGACAAAAGTAAGGAGTACATAATGGCTCAACTGCCATTGGCCGAGCTTGAATAAATACCATTTATCGATGTTGGTTCACTTGAGGTGCGAGTCATTACAAGCTTAACTTTTCATGATGATGGCAAGTGGCGTTTTTGGCTAGGTGTAGGCCCAAGTGTCCGCTTAAAAGTACGCAGACCCCATCGTCCTTAATGCCGGGGTTCGGTAGGTGACTTGGCCAGACGCTTACGATCCAAGCTAATCCTGAATCGGTAGATTGACCCATGATACTGCTTTCTCAATAGATATTCGCGCTTTAATAAAAAATAGTCATGGGTAGTTATATAAATTGAACTTTCAGATCGTATAGCTTGGGCGTAATAGGGCAGGAAGCGCTTCGCTGGCCTTACCAATCAACATCAGCTCTTTATCTGCGCCCAGTGAAACATCAGCGATGTTTACGTGTACTACTATTGCACCGGAAGACAGTGCTATTTCTGGAATGTCGGCTGCTGGCGTGATAACGCCAGATGTTCCTACGGAAATGAGCACGTCGCAGTTACGAACCTTTGCCATTGCAGTCTTCCATATCCCGACGGGAAGATCCTCCCCGAACCACACAACACCCGGTCGAAGTCTACCGTTGCAGCGCACACATCGAGGAGGTTCTTTCTCCATGGAGTGTTCAGCAAGCTCAAATAGCCTCGGGTCTAGTTCAGCTGGCCGAGCGCACGCAAAACATTTCGGTGTTCTTAGGCTTCCATGTAAATGTATGACATCTGTCGACCCGGCACGCTCATGAAGGTCGTCGATGTTTTGCGTGACTATCGTGACATTACGCGCCGAGGTCGCCAGGCTAGCTATAGCGACATGGGCAGCATTAGGTTTGGCCAGACTTGCTTGGTTACGGCGCCAGAGGTAGAACCCCCACACTATCGCAGGACTTGCGCGAAACGCACTCGCAGTCTCTAACCGCTGCGAATCTTGTTTGGGCCAGAGCCCCGTGAGCTCATCTCGATAGGTCGGGATGCCGCTCTCAGCGGAAATTCCAGCTCCGGTAAAAAAAACTATATTGCGCGCAGCCTTTATGCAAGCTGCTGCCCGTTCCATGTCCGACATATAGTCTGCCCCGGTTGGGTTTAAAGGAGACTTGGGTTCAGGTGAGCCACTCAAGCGTAAATTCCATGGCGAATCTGAGCTAAGTAACGTTCTACGACCGCAAAGCCAATGGAGTTCTCGATGAGTTGAAGGGGGGCGTTGCCTGAAAAGTACCTTGAAGGCCGGCACAGCCAGTCTTCTGCAAGCGCCTGTGCACCGAAGACTTCAGTAGCAAATTCCAACGCCTTAGCAAATTGGAAGGCGAGGGCGCTTTGGTGAGCATCGAGCCGAACACTGGCCTGTTGCCGTCTAATCATGCCCTTGGTCTTACCTACAATCTGCTCGATTACACTTAAGGACGTGTAGAGCTTGGAGCTCGACAGCATTGACTGTACTTCCCGCAACAAAAAACCGTTTAGGACCAGCATGGCAACGTCCACGTCGCACAGATTTTCGAGCTTGTGCTTAGTCAAATACTCTGTCGGCTTCCGGTCCGATGGAGGGGCGGCCGAGGCCGTAGCCTTTAGATCGCACATTGAACACCTCACTAGAGACTTACTGATTTCGAGTTATAGCAAATAAAGAAAAGTGTAGAGTTTCTCTTCTCTGCCCGTGGCTGATCTCACTCCATCGCGTTCAGTCCTGGTGGTGCGAGCTGTTTTTCAAGTCGATCTCTGCATCGAATATCACTTGGAGTAAGGAAGCGTTTTTCAGCACCGCTGAACCGGCAACTGTGTAGCAGTTGCCGCTACTGACATGAAAGCACTCGCACAAAGCTCCGAGTTTGGGCGACTCATGAATGGTAATTTTATCGAGAGGCTCCATCAACCATCGGCCAGTTCCATTCATGTGTGCCGGGGTGACGATCTGTACTTGCTCAAGCCGCCAACTTGGTGCTTTGCATTTTACCATTTCGGCTAGGTCTTTTGAGTGCTGGAGCATGAGCATAGAGATTTCCATCCCGGTTGCACCCTGCTGCGCCAGTTGGACGTAGAACCAGGGGTAAATAAGCTCTTGCTCAACGTATCGCCAAATCTGCGTGCCCGCATGTCGCTGATCGCCGAGGTGGGAAAACTGGACCTCAGCGCTTCGATAGGTAGTAAACATAGCCCCCTCCAAAATGAACACTATAGATTGTAGCTCTATAGGGATCAAAAAGGCTTTATGGTTCCTTTTGGGAACACATAAATTGGAACTCAATGCGTCATTTGGCCTTGCTCTGAAGCGCCTACGCTCTCATAAGAAGCTGACTCAGGAGGATTTTTCTTCAATCAGTAGCCGTACGTACCTAAGCACGTTGGAACGAGGCCTCAAAAGCCCCACGCTTGAGAAGATTGATCAGCTAGCCGAAATCCTCGGCGTCCATCCTATAACGATGCTCGCAGAGGCGTATCTCATCAAGGACATGGCGGCGGATTGCGAGAGCCTTTTAGAACGATTGAGATCCGAGCTTGATAGCCTGCCGACACGATGAAGGCTAAAACCGAAGAGGCTGCTCTCGGTATTGTCCGTAGAGCTGGGGGGGTATTCAATTATGCGTATTCCACGGGTATGCCCTCTCTCATTCTCCGTGAACACCAGGTGGGGCCTGCTGATACCCTTGTCAGGAGGCCTCGGCCCACTCTCTCCAGATCCTGCGCGTTTCCCGTGCGATCCTAACAGAGAGCTCCTTTGACCATCCGCCGTGCCACTTCGCTTTGCCCTGATCGGTCCCTTGCAAAGGTTAGATTCCCACTATATTAGAAACAGACCCTTACGAACTCATAGCCTGAGATTGCGTTTGAGGGTCGATCTAATGGCCCTAAATCTGCCAGAGCAGACAAAGGGACTGGGTATCTGTGAATCGCCCCGGGTTTTCTAGACACCTTGCAAGCTCATTGCGTAACGCTTTTCAAACTCCACCGGCGGCAGCTGATTGTAAAACCATGCCGGCGTTTTGCGTTGTAGAACATTTCGATGTAATCGAACACATCACTACGAGCATCTTCCCGCGTGTTGTAGATTTTCCGCTTGGTCCGTTCCCGTTTCAAAAGTTGGAAAAAGCTTTCGGCCACGGCGTTGTCATGACAGTTGCCTCGGCGACTCATGCCGGCAACGAAATTGTTTGCCTTCAAAAAACTGCGCCAATCGGAGCTGCTGTACTGGCTGCCTTGGTCGGAGTGAAACATCCCCTCCTGTTTTGGTTTTCGTCTCCAAACCGCCATCAATAATGCGTCAATGGCCAAATCACTGGTCATCTGCGACTTCATTGACCAGCCAACGAGCTGACGAGAAAACAGATCCAGCACCACAGCCAAATACAGCCAGCCTTCATACGTACGAATGTAGGTGATGTCGGTGACCGTAATGTGGTTGACCTGGCTTCAAGGAAGCCACATGGTTAGGTCGATTTGCCTGTAGAAAAACTGGGTGACCACTACAATCGTCTGCTATCAACTCAAGGATGAATTATGTCCACGATCAAGCTTCCCCCAGAATCCGAAGTAGTGTCCTGGCTGCAACAGCTTATTGAGAAGGAGGAACTGCTTGAGTCGATCCAGGGGCAAGAGGCGATCACCTCCTTAACGGACGCGGTAGACCAGGAGTATTTCCTTCCATCCTTTGGTATCGATTACATCTCTCGACGTGCTTCAGCGGAGGCGGCAGACCATGTACTGAATCGTTTGGGCTTGCTGGAGATCATCTCGATCAACACCAGCATCTCACTGACCACAGGGGAGGTGCTGCGCCCAGACATCCTTTGTTTCAACCCTGAGACGAAGACGCTCGTGGTGTTTGAGGTAAAAAGGGCCAGCGAAACCGAGCGACAGACTGTCACAGAGCTTGCCGGCTACGAGCAGGAGCTTCGGAATATGCTCCCTTTTTTGGGCAACTTCGACGTTTGCTTCGTGGTAGTCGCGGCTGATTGGTCGACGCTTCTCGTGCATGCCGTTGGCAGCATGAACGCATGGTCGGGTAAGCAGTATTTGGCACTCAAGTTGACCAACGACGTGTCTGGGTTTGGTCTGCTAGCACACCTCCCAGAGGCTTGGCATCTGACCGGCAGTACCAATCTACCCGTCGAAGCGCTTCCGTCAATCGATCTTTACCTTGCCTACAAAGGGATTGACGATCTCGAAAGCGAGCGAGGAGATATCGATTCCGTTGAGGGAAATGAAGACGATGAGCGCTTGCCTCCGAGGATAGTGCTTACCGCAATGGACGTAATTGCTCGAGAAGGGGATAGGGCAGGCTCGCATGGCTTTATGATGCTCTGGCGTGATGTCAATGGTTTTGGCCGTGGTCGATGGTGCATTACCCTTACTGCCATTGATCCGTATGCAATGCATTCATGGTGCCGTGATCATGGACTGCCGCAGAGGGAGTCAGAGGCGGCGACCTTCCTGCACAATCGAAGGGATGACCTTCTAGGCCAGACACCGCAGACGGTGTACGACATTGCTAAGGCTGCATTTCCTCTGCTTAAAGAGCATTTCGATCCTGAATTTGGCGGAGACTTCCATTGGCAGTTGAAGACTCGTCAATACCGAAATCGAGTCGTGCCGACTAGGTTCGATTTCTGGGGGGCTCTCGGGCAACATGCTCGGGAATTTGTTTCTAACCCGGCCGTTCGAAATAATTACATGCCATTCGTTGGTCTCAATCAGCTAGATTGGACTGATCCTGCAGTTGCGATGACGTTAGTAGCGAACCTCTCGCTAGGAGCACCATTCCCTAGAGGTGTGATCAAGTGCAGCGATGCGTTTTTAACTGGCCGTGTGCTTGGGGATCTGGCCGTCGCCGCCTTCAACGCCGTTCCGGACAAAGTGCATGCTGCGAGGATTGAGCCCATGGTCGAGTGGGCTCAGTTGGAGGCGCTGCGCTTTGCGATTGAAATGAAGCAAATGTACGTCATCGCTGAAGAAGTCGTTACGCCAATGCCGATGCTGTCCAACGATCCGGCTAAGCGATTGGAGTCCACAGAAATGCTTGCCCAATGGGTCAGAGCGGATCTAATCAGTAAACAGCATCCATTTCATCAGGCGTGCTTCGACCTTGGCTACCGTCATGCATTGCTCTTCAACTTACTGAGTGAGCAAGCCATTGATCGCCTCAGTCCAGATGAGCCTAGGGCAGCTGTTTGTATCGTGCGTAGCATTCTCAAAGGGGTGCTATTACGGGCGGTGGGTAGCCAGGGGCAGGTGTTTAAATCCTCAGGCTTCCTCCAGTTAATAGCATTCCTAGAGCCGCATTTAGGCCTTAACATTGACCTAAAAGATGAAAGTGCAGTCAGTGCAGCAATTGATGCCATCGGTGATGAAGAACTCTTGGCAGACTTCTCTGGCACCATAGTGAAAGGTGTGGATTCAATCATCCCGGTTGTTCTTCACACAACCCGTCCTCCGTTCCCGGCGAGGGTAGATTGGGAGTGGCTCAAAGGCGGGGTAAAGGCACTGTTTGAAAGTGGAGACCATTGCCCAGCTGTGATTTTCAGTCAGGATGGAATGGTGGGCAGTGGCCGTTTAGAAGAGCCCTTCCGGTGCGTGTCTTCTATAAGTGATCCTGAGGTGGAGGTCTACGTCCTCGATGAGTCCTCTGCGCGAAACATCGCCCTCAAGTTGACATGGAATGAGCTGAAAGAATTTCACGCCAAGCGGAGTCAAGGATATTAATCTGGCTCCAGTGTGGTTAACCGACGCTATCCGGCATCACGGAAACAGAACGTGATCAACCAGTAACCTATCGCAAATTTGCTTGAGCTTCTGTCCGTGCTCAGCCCCCCACCGCGGTTCGATGCTGATGCCGTAGGCGATCTTGCCGCTGACATGGTTGATCAGCCCCTGAAGCGAGTTGAACCCTTTGCGCGCTGCATGGGCCTCGGCGCTGATCTTCGGATGTGACAGGTAATAGAGGTGGTCACTGACATACTTCTTGTAGGCTTTCGTGAGTCTCGGTACAGGGCCATCCACCAGCAAACCCAGCACTACCTTTCTTGTCCCAGGGGTGACGACTTTGGTTTTGGCACGGTTTAGCCAGTACCCAGCGGCAAGCAGCACCTGATTGACGGTCTGAATATGGGTGGAGGCTAAGGCTCGATCGAAAGGCTGCCTTGAAGAGAAAATCAGGTCGTCCGCGTACCGAGTGTAGATGAGCTCATTTCTTGAGGCGAAGTCGTAGAGCTGTTCGTCGAGCGATCGCATGACTAGGTTGGCAATCTTGGGCGAGGTTGCAGCACCTTGAGGTAGATGGCCGATCCTGGAATCTTTATATGGTAAGTTCGCCGAGAGCTCCCCGCGCCAGAACTTGGTGTCTGGATTACCGCTGACGCGGGTGCGAGTGCAGAGTCTCGACAACTCAAAAGCCACAAGCGGCTGGTACCCAATTGACCTGAAAAGCTTAAAAACCTGTGGTTCCAGGATGGACTCGAAGAAATTGGTGAGGTCGAGTTTAATCATCCAGGTTGCCTGGCAGTGCACGCTAGCCGCTTCCAAAACGCCGTTGCGCTCATCATAGGCATAGCTCGCATGGTGAGGCGTGAGGTTCGACAGGATGTGCTTGTTGATCCATCGCTGAGCTCGGAGCAGCTCAGGACTTGGGGCGCAGATGTATCGGAAGCGATCAGGGCTGTGGCCCGCGTTGGCCTTTTGTAGCCTGAACACGGTGTATGCTTCTGTCTGGTACGTTCTGCCAATGGTTCTGTGCAGAAAGGGGTAAGGAACGCCTGTCAGGTTGGCCAGGTGCTTGAGCGAGAAGACAGGGGGACAATCATCATGCATTTCAGCGGCGATCTTCACCGCGTTCTGTAGAACGTCCTCAGGAATGCCTGCGGCACGTCCTGCTTTTAAATAGGGCTGAGGGCTCCAGCGTTTCATCTACCTTTAGATTCCGCCTGGCGGATGAGAGCCTTAAAATAGCCAGACATCGATAGCGTCATTTTAAGGCTCTTAACCTCCTGTCAGCGTGAGATCGTTCCAACGGAAAGCAGAGTTTGCTCCCTAAACGTCCCGCACAGCGTGCGGGATACTAGATTCCGCTACTGCGGAGCCCTCAGTTGCTCCGGATGATACGGAGCGAAGGGGTCGGGGGCTACAAAAAATTTGGCTCCTTGCCGTCGCAACATTCTTATCTGTTTTCGGCCCGCTAGCGTGAGGGCTCCCTCTACCGTAATCCAGTCCCGTTTGACGGCTCGATCTTTCGCAAGCAGCAACGTGTCCAGTGATAGCGGGAGCAGCCTCCGTAGATCCGCTGCTCGTCTTTTCTTCTGCGAGAACGCGAGGAGAGTTATCACGGCTAATTTGAGCGTGTTGCTTGCACGCCGAAAACTCGGTGCGCCTTGGATTTCGGGCAGTCTCAGTGCTTCGAGTGCATTGGTAATGACGGGAGCCACGTCGACGTCGGTGGATCGCCAGTAGTACTCGGTTACTCGCTTGGGGAACAGAGGTGCCCAGCGTTTGGCACCACGGTTCTTCTCAGACACGAAGATTGCCGGCATGTTGTTCGGCGCACCATGCTCGAAAGCCAGGAGTGCTGCTGCGCCTTGATATCCCAGCGGATTATCGCTATGAGCGCCGTACACCTTACACAGGGTGATTATGTCGTCCTTGTCTTCATCAAAGCTGTTGAAGATGGTGGGGCAGTCAGTGACCACATGCACTTGAGGCGCAAATCTGTGGCTGCGGACATTGATTATGCCTTGCTCCGTCCCGCTGTAACCCAATACCCAGAACTTGACGAAGTTACCCGAATACCAGCTCCTGATGGAGGCCACGCCCCACATCGCATCCAAGATTTTCCGGGCCCGATCACCGCTGCCGATGAAGTCTGTGAGCACGACGAAGTTTCTGACTTTCGAGTTTCTAATGTTGTCAGCGGTGGGCTGCAAGAGAAAGCGCACATCGTTCTGACGGCACAGGGTATTTGCTATCCAGGCAGTCAGCGCTTCACTGCCAATATCCTGAGTTTTGTACTTGATTGACTTGACCGCTTGGATGGCAGCTCCGTAAGCCCTGATGTGCTTTTTCTTCGATCGCTTACTGTAGGTTTTCTTTTGCTTGTACAGCGGGGGCGGGAGCTTGGCTTTGGTGGGTTGGAGCTCACGCTCGATGAACAGCGCGGAAGGTTGTTTGAGTGGCAATACCTTGCGCGTGAGTTTGACCATGCTGTCCTTGAACTCATTCAACGGGCAGTAGTTCACTGAGTTGAGCAGCTTCTCGGCGAGCGCGCGGTCATTCGGGCCCTGGTCGAACTGTGAGAGCCAGAGCTTGGCTTTTTCCTTCTGACTAACCTGCTGCATAGCCTGTTTCCCTAAACGTTCAGACCACCTCATTTTTTTTCCGATGTGGTGCCTTTGGTCAGCATTTCCAAGTTCGTACTTATCTTGGGGGATGAAGGATAGGAGTTTGAGAGCAAATGAGAAGCTTCTTTGCCCCACGGGTCATCGCCACGTAGAGGTTCGTAGCGTTCATCTCATCTGGTTGCAGGATAACTGCAATTTCAGCTTCTAAGCCTTTGAGCAACAATGTGCTGCCTACCGCACGACGTGACAGTGGTCGGCCGAGCATACGATTTCTTTCGCGAATTTGAGCTGCAGCGGCGTACAGGGACTGCCCTCCTATCGTCGCAACTCTCAACGCTGCGAGGCAACAGCGCAGTAACTCGGGTCGGTATACATGCGCCCCCTGTTGTCTAGATAGGCATTGCAGAAGCTCGGCCGCGCTACCGTGTGTCAGCGTGTCGAGGAATGTAATCGCGCAGTGCTCAGCCGGAGTCGGAGCAGTGCGATTTCGGCCATTGCGAATGATCTCAATCCTAGGTAAAAACGCGGCCGCGCCAACGCCCGTCATCACACTCGCTGCAAAATTAACAAGCTGATTCAGCGACTGCTCTACGGTGGGAACGAAAGTTCTGGCGAAAGATATGAGGTCTGGAAGATCGACGCTCTCGACGGTAGTGGCTCCAGCAGTTTGGCTCGTGAGTCGCTGGCGGCCAGCAGCGTTTCTGGAATCCCCAATTATCAAGGCCGATTCGCCATCCTGAAGTCGCACCAGGGCAGCTGTGCGTCGTTGAGCATCAGCTGTAGCTGCCTGTATTCGCACCCACTCAACTTCATCGGGCGCCGTACCCAAGTCAATAGGCTGTCCCGCTTCCAACAGCCCTCTTGCCTGAAGTAGCCACCTGCCTAACTCTTCTGCTCCCGCTCGGCGCCATCTCCAAGGGGTGCTTAATGCCCCAATAGGTGGGAAATGAACGACCACCTCGGCAGCCCAATCGACAAGCCTGTTTCCTCCAAAATTGAAGATCGCTTGCATCGGGTCGCCCAAGACGTAAGTGCAGAGTGCTTGCGCCAACCAGGTAACGATCACATGCTGGGCCTCGTTGCAATCCTGATATTCATCGACCAGCAAATACGCATAGCTGGCCTTCAGTACGCTATCAAGATGGCGTCCACTCAAAAGCGCTATCGCGGAGGCTCTAATAGCGGGATAGTCACTTCTGGGACTTTCCAAAAGCATAATCGCCGGGTCATGCCCGCTTCTCGCCGGAAACCGACTGATGAGCTTCATGGTGAAGCCATCTAAGGTTGCAATTACATATGATGCATTCGGAATGTTCGCTCGTGACATTCTGGCGCGTAATGCTGCCACGCCTGCGTTCGTGTGGGTCAAAATCAACGCAGGTTTGGAGCCTGTATGCAGCGCTAAGGTATCGGAAATGAGCTGCGTTTTTCCACATCCCGCAGGCGCAGTGACTGAGCCCCGTTGGAACGCCCGAATATTGATTTCAGGCGGCATGAACCCAGTCCCTAACCCTGTTGATGATCGCTTGGAAGCCTGGATTCGCGTTAGGTAAGTCGGGACCGATGATGTTCTTGGCAATGTATTCGTAAGTGGTGACAGATTTGTACCAGCCGTTCTTTCGGATACGTGAGGCAATTCCGAGAACGCTTCGGGCCAATGGCGAATAGGGCAATCCCGGTCGTGAAGCTTGAATCATGTCTAGCAAGAGTGCATTTTCCGACTTCTCACGGATATGCGCTGCCACGATATCATGCCCCCTGACTTCGAGCGCTTTGGCCAACAAGGCGTCGATCGCCAAATCGGACAGACTAAGGAATAGCTCGTCCTCCAAGGCACGACCTTGCCCCCATGTTGCTGATTGCCCACCTGCAAAGTGGAAGGCATCTCGCACAGCTGGAGTTGGCGGTTTGTCAGCGTCAACGATCACGAAAACTTGGTAACCCAGGCTCAACAATGCACTGCCTCGCAGATAACAGTTGTCGGTGCTTCCTCCGCTCACGTTTACGTATGCGCCTCCAGTGGCCAGGAACGAAGGCAGCCTCTGTGAGCCCCAGAACTGATCGAGACCTCGCATAAGACCGACTTCGCTTGCCCCCTCACATACGATGATCCGCTTGGCCAAAAACGCCTCAGGGTCAGCTCGAAGGGTGCTCTGGACATCATCGGTAATGCCTGCCTGACGAACCTCGTGGAATCCAAATTGAGCTCGGACAACGAAAAGTTGGTTACCCGAAAGTTCTCGCAGCGCCACGGGCGAATGGGTAGTAAGGAACACCTGAAGTGGTGGTTGCGGCTCCTTACCTCCTAGAGAATCCATAAAGCGAACCAGGCGGTGCGGTTCAAGACCGAATTCCACCTCATCAACTAAGGCAATCGAGGCAGCTTCAGCGGCTCGGCGTTGAAGTCCGGCCACAAGCAAACGAGATGAGCCTGTGCCTAAGGAGCGTAACGGTATCCCTTGCTCGTTGTGCAGTGCAATTGCACCATCCCCGATGGACACGGAGTGGGCATCCAGGAGCGCTTGTGCGAATAAACCCACCGGGACACCAAGGTTTCTGGCTGTTTCCGTGACGATCTGAAGCGGCTGTTGAAGCTGCTCAGCCGCTTGAGCACCGAAGTTGTTTCGCGCCTCCCTGGCAGCATTTGCGAGCGCCGCCCCTAATGCCGGGCGCTCATCAGTGAGCCGATTGAGGATCGAGTTGCGACTCCACGACAAATTTGTGTTCGCGAAGCTACCAATACGCGCAGGTGCAACGCGGGAGCGATCTTTCCAAGAAAGGTTGCGCTCCAGCCCTTGCTGCTCGGCCCGACTGGAGAAGAGTCCCCATAATGGCTCAAGGTCGCTATGCACGATCAAACGTTGAGTCAGAACGGTTTCGATGCCAAACCGTGGCTCGTCTTCGATGGCTCCAGATACAGCATCGAAACCACGCAAAAAGTCGCCGTAGCTATCAAGATTGATCAGGTCGTCGGGCAGATCGCCCAATGTGATCGAGATAGTGATCGGCGCATTGACGTTGAGGTTGTAGAAGTCGTTGTCCCCAAAGGGGGCACTGCGCCTGGTGCCGAGGCAAAGCTCAATTGCATCCAGAATGGTAGACTTTCCGCTGTCACCCGGCCCAATCAAGCAATTGAATCCAGAGGAAGGTGACCAGCTCAGTTGTTGGATCGAACGGAAGTTCTGTATTTCTAGCTTGCGAATCCGTGCCATTGACGCGCCTCCATGCCTTGAGAACGATACTCGGTCGATACCTCACAGGAGCATATCCTTCTGCTACCTAGCAAGCCACTGCGGATGCTGGAGTCGAGCTACTCATGCGAAATTGCATTTCACAGCCACCCGCCTACGTTCGACCTAATCAGCAATTGCATCGGATTTGACCTGTTCGCTTTGTCACCCTAATCGGCAAAAATCTGCCCATTTCTGACGGTGGCGACAGGTAACAATAGGTCAATAGCAGATACGCACGGTGGGATACCCCAGTGAGGTTAGGTTAACCGGCGGAACTAAGTTTCTTGGGTTGGCTCTTTGCGCTATCTCTGGTTTGAGCTTTAACAAACCACTGTGGTACCCAAGTCACCGTATCGTCGTTAATCTGGTGTGGTATGGATTTCCAGAACTCGACGATCGTATCTGAAAGCTCATCTAGCTGTTGGTCCGTTGCAGTGAGGTCGGTGTGATCCATCCACGTGAATTCTGGAAGAATTCCGTCGATGGGGGACTTCCTCAAAAACTCTGGATGGTTGGTTTTCAGCGTTTCGAAAGAGCTGCCATCACCATGCTTATAGACATTGATCACATAGCGATACGTACTGAGTTTTCGCATGTAGTCTGCGTTCTGTTTGGCTAGGCCCGTTGCATCCAGAAGCTCGGCAATTTCGTCGAAGTTGGCTGACCATGCCTTCTTGAGGGCTTCCTCCCCATCGTGCCAACGCCTAATCTCCTTCACCAGCCAGCTACGTAGCTTCTTATCCCACTCATGGAACATTCCGGCGATTATGCTCAGCCGAGTTTGATCGCGCATCTCACTCAACAGCCGATAAAACTCGATGCTATGGTCGTAGGCGTTCTCATAGACGCTTCCCGGATCGTCTCTGTCTGGATCGAAATGAGGGGCTTGATCTTCAAGCCACCGCTCTCCCGCTGCGTCAGCCTCTTTGTCTATGTCGTTGAACTGGGAGAGCAACTTGCCCTTCGCTTGCTCAAGATAGAAGCGGTTCTCTTCTATAACTGACTGTCTAAAGGGCTCCCACACCTGAAAAAGAACTGTGGCTCTTTTCTTGCTTTGTGAGACTTGCTCAGTCATAGCTAACTCCTTTTAGGGGATATGAAGTGGCTGAGGCGAGAAAGGCTTGCACAGCATAGACCGTCTGGAGTGTTTCTTCAGCGGCCGCGCTTATCATGGGATGATCCGGCTGCCAGTGCCAGTGCCAGTGCCAGTGCCAGTGCCATTGGCTTGGAGGCATACCCCCAAACCGAAGCGGGTCATTATGGCCAACGCTGGTTCTGTCGAGCGCTCGAAATAGGGGACTATCATGGAATGGAAATGGTGCTGATCGCCCTTATCCTATTCACCCAGCCCATAAAAAAACCAAAAAAGTTAGATTAGGTAAGTATCTGATTTATGGATAATAAAGCCAATATAACAACTAGTAAGGCCCCGGAGCTCCTGGACAACTCAAACACCTGATCCGCGTTGCATCCGTCACTGGCCGTCTGCCAGAACGCGATGTGGCGTTGTTGTGGCTCACGCATACCACAGGTATTCGCGTCACCGAGCTGGCCTTGCTGGAGGTCGCAGGCGTGCTGTGCCCAAGCGCTGCCATCAAGCCGCCAAGGGTTGCAGATCAAGAAATATCTATGTGACAGCTCGTTATCCGCAGAGCATTTGAGCTTGCCCTATAGACGACTGTCGCACAGCAGATATGATGGCACATTGGTTATTGGGTCGAGTATTAGATTGGTGCGTGTTCCTACGCCAAGGAGAAGGCTTGTGACGATTATTCAGGCGGTACATGGGTGGTCTAGGGGATTTGAGTCTTGGCAGCAAGCTGCGTTTTTTCGACTTTACCAAGCCAATAGACTTAGTGCCGATGAGATGGACGAGCTTTATGCATTGGTTATACGAGCTCCGCGTTGTACCGAATTTTTCCCGTGTGTCGCAGCAGATCGAGGAGATGTAAGTTGACTGAAAACACTCCGACGATCGAAAGCTATGAGGATTTGTTAGCCCGCAAAGACTTTCGCCCCAGGCTAGAGTTTCACCCGCAAGGGGAGCGAAACATGAAAGATGTGCTTTGGCCCTACAGGTTTTCGGAAAAGGTCAACTGCGGCATCTCAGCGTGTAGACAGCTCCATTTCCAAGGCTACCTTATTACCACGAGCGATGGTTTTGAGACCGGTATCGGTGCCGATTGCGGTCGCAAGTATTTCGGCCTTAAATTTACCCGCCAGCGTCAGCTTGTCGACAAAGAAGTAGCGCGGCGTCAGCGGGTTAAATCGATCAAGGACATGATTGACCAGCTTCCAGTAATGGTCACTACGCTGGCCCAGATAAAAGCTGATTACCTCGACCTGCAAGAGATGAAGCAGCGCCTAATGGGGGCAATCGGTCCTAGCATCTACGCCGCGTTGAAACAGCGTGCCGAAAAGGACGGTGCCAGAATTATGCGCAGTGTGCGCTTGACCGGCAGGGACTTGGAGGCGCACTACGCCACGACGAACAAACGATCAAGTAGACAGGACGATGCCCCCTACCGCGAAGAGGTGATTGCCACCCTGGAAGGTCTACCCTTCATTAGAGCGCGCTTCAAGGACATGCTTGTCACTAACCTACTGGAGCCCCTGCAGCTACTCAGCGCCTGCAAAACCGCCGAGGTGGAGGACTGGAAGGTGCGTGAGCTGCAAAAGACGGCCAAGTGGGTAGGGGAGGTGCCGCAAAGCCTGATCAAGGCCCAAGAGTTGATTGCTGCTGGACGGCTTTTTTTCAAGAGCGAGAACATCGCTAACCTTGTCCACATCGGCGCACCTGAGGGTCCTTTGACTCAAATCATCGCCGATTTGAAGGCGTCTGAGCAGACCAAATAGGAAAGAGTCGCTCAGGTTCACCACAAGCCCGGCAAAGCGTGGGGCTAGGTGCGAAGAAGGACGCGTCAAAAAACTGAGTGCGTAAAAGCAACTGAGCGCTTACGTGTCGGCTGGCGATCACTCAATGGCCGAGTACAAGGCTACGAAAATGATTGAACTGCAGCGCAACATACGTGACTGCACCACCAAGATGGCCTAATCAGGGGGGCACGGAACCGGTGCACCCCAAGCTCTGGCACAACCGGGGCCGAGTACGTAGAAATACGCCAATTTCGGCACTCAGATCCAACAGGAAAGCGTATGAGACATACTGCAAACGTTCCTCGAACACCCCGTGACGATGATTGGGAAGCCGAGTTCGATCCTACATATCCCGATAAAACATCGGAAGGTGGCGTCTGGTACGGCAAGACAGATGACGAAATTGCTGCCATACAACTCGAAGAGCACAAGTGGGCTGAGCATGAGGAATACCATCGAAGATTAGATGACCTCGAAGGCGACGACGACTGATCGACTTGGCTTGCTGGGCGGTGAACCAGCAACCAGACATGAAGCTGACCGGCCTCGGCAAACACAACTGAATCCACGGAAAATCCATATGCCTCAACCTCAACACGCAGCACACCTCGGAGATTGCACATTTCTTGGCACTCTGGCGCGATTCGACCTTTATTTTGACCCTCAAGCGCTCCCAGCCCCAATAGTGATCGCACGCTGGGGAAGTGGTGCCAATTTTTACCAGTGGCCGCTAGATCGTCAGCCGCGGTCGACGGTGCAGCTTGAGGCTTTCAAGCATGCCGTCAGTCTTGCGCGCAAGAAGGGCTATTTGGACTGAAATAGGACAAGCGGCTACCGCGCTCATGGGCTTGCTGGCTGCTGCCATCCAGTGCGACAAGTCACCCTGTCCATCACCAGCTCCACGAACAACGGAAAGTAACGTGGACTTTCGGTGCTGTCCGGCATGACCGAGTAGATAATCAGCCCGTCTAAATTTCGCCATACAGGAGTTATACCGATGACACACGAAACGCCACCTGCGAAAGTTGGCTCATTGACTGTTCACCTTGATGGGGACCTGCTGGATGCTCTAAACAGCTACCGTAAGGCGGATTTTGAATTGAGAACCACTGAACACAAGCTTGGCAGCAAGGGCCGCAATGCCTTGATCGAAAGATCTGAAACTGAAGCTGATCGGCTGGCTACCAAGCTCAATATTGAAGTTCGGAATCAGCTCGGCGAGGTGTAAGACGAATAAATGAACGAAGGGATCGAGCGTTTATGTATATGTCCAGGAGTTAGAAGCGTTGCACAACGTTACTGGCTACCTCTACGCGACTACCGCGCCCATGGGCTTGCTGGCTGATGCCATCCGGGGTGACAAGTCACCCCGGCCACCACCAGCTTCACTAACAGCAGAAAAGATAGCCATGCAAGGAAATTGGTTGAAGTACGAAGTTAACGGGAGCGTCCCGAACGCGGCTGTGGCAGCGACTTCACCTGACAACTGATTTGGCTAAGGAACACCTATGAATGATTTGGGCTTCGCCGATGACAAGCCGATCTATTCACATGATCAAGACCTGCTTGGGCGATCTGCATTTGCGAATAATCTGGCAGCGGCTATTGCCAGCTGGAAGAACAAAGAAAGTCTGGTGATCGCCTTGATGGGGCCGTGGGGCAGTGGCAAGAGCTCGATCAAGAATCTGGCACTCCAGCATTTCAGCGCAACGCCTGAGCATCAAGTCATTGAGTTCAACCCTTGGGAATGGGGTGGTCAGGAGAAGCTGAGCGCGTCCTTTTTTGATGAGGTTTCTCTCGCCATCAAGCGCAAGGACAAGAGCAAAGAAGGTAAAAAGCTGGCCAAGGTGCTGCGCCAATATGGACAGAAGCTCAACGCAGGCGCGGCCCTTATGGAAGGATTCGCCAAGTACCTGCCCCTTTTTCTTGGTTCAGCGTTTGTGACGTCGACTCTCAGTGCATGGCTTGAGGAGCCAACGGTTAAGACGGCAATGGCTGTACTGACTACGTTGTCCGTACTCGCAGCCGGTGCGCCTACGCTGAAGAAGGTCGGTGAGTTCTTGTTGGATCGTGCCGAAGGTATGGACAAGTCGGCGAAGGAAGCTGAGCTACCTTTAAGCGAAATCCGCCATGAGGTACGCACCTTGCTGGCGAGGCGCGACCATCCGTTGCTGATCGTGATGGACGACATCGACCGGTTGTCTGCGGAGCAGATGAAGGCTTTGTTTCAACTGGTGAAAGGCAATATGGACTTCCCAAACGTGGTGTTCCTGCTGCTGTTTCAGCGAGACATCGTCGAACAAGGTCTTGAGCGTGCCGGCTTCAAGGGGGCTGAATACCTCGAAAAGATCATCCAAGTACCCTTTAGCGTACCGGTATTGTCCTCTGAGCGACTGGAGTCGGTGCTGTTCGAGCGACTCAACGCGATCCTGGCCAGCGAGCCACAACTGGCGGCCCAATTCGATGCTGGTTACTGGGGAAGCGTATACCGGAAGGGACTTAATCAGTTTTTCCATAACCTTCGCGATGTCTACCGTTACACCTCCACCCTCGCCTTCCACTGTCGGTTGTTGCGCGGTGTCGACGTAGCCGAGATCAACGGAGTGGACCTGTTCGCCCTGGAGTGCCTGAGAACCTTCGCCCCGTCCAGCTACGAAGCATTGTCTCGGCACAAGCTGATTTTGACCGGCAGGGGGCGAGGAACAGTACACGGTGAAAAAGACCGCATCAGAACGAAGGTCGAAGGTATCTGGGCGCTCGCACCTCAGGGCTATCTCGAGGGAGTAGAACAGGTCATTCAAAAGCTGTTCCCGACCCTAGATTGGGTCTTCAGGAACACGACCTACGATGGAGCCACGCATGCTCAATGGCTGCGTGAATCCAGAGTGTGCAGCACTGAGGCCTTTGATCGCTACTTCGAGCTGGCACTTCCGCTTGGTGGTGTGTCTAATTCGCAGCTCCAGTCGCTGAAGTCGCTGCTCACGGACAGTGAGAAATTTTGCGACATATTGCGCCATAAGGACGAGGCTCAGCAGCGAGCGATATTGGGCAGATTGGAAGCTCACATAGACGACTTTCCTATCGAGCATTCGGACTCGGTGATAGAGACTCTTTTAAACGCCGGAGAGTTCGCAGTCAGTAGCGAATCGACCTTCACCTCACTGTCCCCGGATACGCATTTGTGGCGCTTATTGAAGTTATTTTTAGACCGCCACCAAGAACCGGCAATACGCAGCGAACTACTCTTGCGCGCGTTCGAACGAGCCAAGGGGTTCACCATTCTCATGCATCTATTGAGCAGGGAATCCTCGCTTCGACTCAAGTCGGAGCCCTGCGAGCTGGATGATGCGGGCTTCGAGCAGCTCAGGCAGCTGTTTGTTTCAGAGCTGCTGAAGAAGGCCGACATAAATCCTGAAGCCTTCCTTCAGCATGGGAACTTCATGTTGTTCGCCTATCGGCTGAACGCCATGGCGGAAGGGGCGGGAAGCCAATGGACTAAGCGCCAGGTCACTACCCTTGAGCGTTTTATTCTCTTTGCCCGGTCCGTTGTGGTTAAAACCACGCAGTATGCGGGGGATGTCGTTTCTGAGCATTACTCCATTCGGAGCTCTACGCTAGACGAACTGCTCGGGATCGAGGCTTGTCGAGGCTGGATAAGCCAGGTACAGCAAGACACCCTGCATGGGCCGGCCAAACAGGCTGTAGAGCTGGTAGGCCATGCACTGGAAAAGCATCAACGAGGGGATACGTCCGATTGGGACTGACTCGACAGGTTGAAATGATTTGCAGGGGCCCCCGCGCCGTCAAGCGTACTGAAGCAGATTGATCGAGGAAAAGGGAGCAAAGGATATGGATCTGTACACAAAGAATGGCAAGCCGCTCCAGGTTTCGGGGACGACTGTGTATAGCCGGTCAGGGAAGGTAGTGGGTCGAATCAAGGGGGACATAGTATTCGGTACTGATGGGCGATACGTCGGCTCGATCGTTGGTGATCGCGTGGTGTACCGCTCTACACAAAGTGCAGCCATTAGCTCACCATTTGCAGCCGCCAATCGGGCCGGATCTGCGAGGGCACAGCGAGCGGCTTCCGCAATGTGGGGCAATGAACCGGACATACCGGAATAGACTATGAATGCAATCAGGACAGAGCTTGAGAAGGTGACCGCCTTTGACCGACCTCTGCCAGTCAGGGCCACCTAGCAGGCTGGTCAAATCCGATGCAAGCGACTGATTAAGTCGAATGCAAATGAGTGGTCAGTTGGAGTGCAATTACCCAGATGCGGGTACTGGTCAACCTCGTTGTCTTTTCGATGCCCACTCGCTTCATCCTCGGGCTGTGAAATTCCATCAGGCGTCATGAAGGATCTTCTTGATGGCATTTACGTACCCATGTTTGTAGATCTCGCGCCTATTTACATCCTTGACTTGGCCCACAGCGCTCACGGCCCATTCTTGGTGTTGGAAGAATTCATCCGATATGGCGGCCTTCAGTGCGTCGATCTCCATGTCATTGAGATCCAATCCCTGCACTAGCTGCGCCCCACCGTTCTCAGAGGCCTGTTCGAATCGCCGAATAGGTCGCCGATCAATAACCAGCTCGCTGTGTGCTTTGAGGGTATTAAGTTCATTGCGATAGCGGTTGCGCTCGGCAATGATCTGACCAAACAGGGCGCGGAGGGCCGGGTCTGGGAGCCGTTCCAGCAACTCGTAATCCTTTGGAACCCGGTTGGCTTTCGCCAGAGGGTTAATAGGAGCTTTCATTGACGCGCCGGCCAGCGCAGCCCAAGCCTCTATGAGTTGCCGGAATACCAAGCCCGTTTTATTGCGAATGGTTTGGGCGCTTGGGCCTCCTCGATCGGCTGATAGACGGGCAATCTCTGCAATCGAAAAATTTCGATTGCCAGCTGCGTGTTGTGATTTCAGCACGTCATTGAGAACCGTCAGCGACTTCGCCTGTCGTGTTGACGCTAGCGACTTGAGGTCTTCATAAATCGTCTGAGGGTCAATCATGACTTGAACCCCTGAATTCTCTTCGCTGGAATGGTGATCAACTCGGACAGCTTAACAACGGGTCCTTGGTAGATATCTTCCAAGGCCTCGATGCCATCAGGAAGTAGGTTCAGATGCTGCCCGGTCTCCAACACTCCAGTGATGTAGCTAAAGCCTTCCAGTTGGTCGGTGGGTGATGCCTGGACTGCCATGGCCCGCATCATGGCGTTGCCGGCGATAAGTTGCATACGCTCATCCATCTGCATAAAAAGCGGGGCATAGCCATTGCTCATAAGCAGATTGTTGAGTGCCCGCGACCGCTTTTCGATGGCAGGGGTTTTGCGCAGCTCATCGGCCAGATCAGGGTAGAGTTCGGCGTCTTCACAGATTTGGGCCAGTTGCAGCAACTCCGAACGGGCTTCGATGAGGCTGATGGGCTGAAGAATGTCCTGCATGCTGCCTACAGCCACCAGCTTTGTTGCGTTGTCATCTTGCGCACGGCCTTCCTCAATGGCGACTACGCGAGCAATTAACTGAAAGGTGGCGATCATGTCTTTGGCATACTGATCGGCGAGGACAATCTGTTTCTCGTAGCGACGCTCTGCCTCCTGCAACTCGTGCTGCTGAAGGAAGGGGCGCGCTTGCTCCGTAGCCAAGTAGCGATCATCGAGTAAGAGATCTCGTACCTGCTCATGTTCTACAGCTAGGTTGGCAGCCAAGGATGCTTTGTAGCTCTGGTTATTGAACTGCGCCCGCAAAGCATCTAGGTAGCGCGCGTCGGTGGCGAGCCAACGACAGCGAGTGCAATTTTCTGGGCCATTAGGGACGGGACCATATGCATCTCCAGCATTTCCCCTCGCATACATTAATTCGCCACCATTCCAGCACCCGCCAACGCTTCCCAATTCGTCGGACTTCGCGCTGTTGCCTCCTACCAAACAAATGCCAACATGGCGGTGTTCCCATCCGACTGGATTGCGGTTTGCCAATGCTGCTTGCAGGGATGCCTCGTCCCGGTAGGCTATCCTGCCCTTGATATGACGCATGTCCGCATCGCGAAGAAAAACTTTCAAGCTATCGGTCTGTGCGGCTTCTACTTTCATAGTTGCCGCGTGCAGTGCCTGGGTCATCATGGCCGGCGTCGGTTTAGTATAGTAGAGCGTCATCAGCAGTCGTGAATGCCCAGCGATGAGCTTGGACAGCGCTGGCATTGGCACTTGGCCTTCCATTGCGAAACAAGTTAGAAGGGATACTCGTAGGCTATGCAGGGAGAATTCGGTGGCTGTCTTTTTATAAACATAGTCCCCTCCATAATCCTTCACGAACCGCAACCGGGAGCCGTCGCTGAGTTTCTGTCCGCGTGCCGCCACCCGATTTTCCAAAGTATTAAGCAACTGATACCAAACAAAGTCTAGATTAACTGCCGGAATAGGTCTGAGGCGATCTTGACCTTTGGCTTTAGCATCACGGAATAGAAAGCAAACGGCGCCCATGTCACGCTTTTGCTGTTCTGATTTGATACTTCCGAAATGCTTGGGCTCCAGCGCCGTGCAAGGCATTGGCTGGCTAATCGAATTGTATTTTTCCTGCCAATTCCGAAGTTTTTCCAGCCAGTGAAGTACTTCTGAATGCTGCCAGGGAATGGTATAGCCCCGTTCGCGCTCGGCCTTATTTTGGTCAGCCGTTTTGTTAGTGTTGATATACAACCCTGTCATGATCTCACCAATATCGGGGCTGTAGATGCGGCAGAATGCTCCACGATTCCACGGGTTCTTCTCATTACCATTCTTGAATGAGTGCCGCTGATTAATCACCCAATTGCCTTTTTCGTAGCGCCAAGTATCTGCTTCGCCTGAATCGAGAAAGCGAACTTGATAGGTTCGTAACGGAAGATGCAGTTTCACTAACAGCGCCATTGCACGGACAGGTGACCAGAGCTCGTATCTCTTTGCCTCTTTGTGGTCTTTAGTAATGGCTGTTCTGATTCGCCAAACGCAGTCGGGATCGTCAGAATCGATCATGGAGGGATCGACTTCAAACCAATCTCCCGATCTTCCAGTTGTTCGCCTATTAGGAAACTGCTGAGCCTTAACCTGTCTCGCCCACGTCCAGTCGCTGAAATTGCCAAAGGGGCGAGGACAGAGTATTTCGCGCAACTCCTTTATATAAGCGTAAGGCAGCGGGTTATGCACCGACTCTGTGGTGATTGAGCCTTTCTTGCTAACTTTTTCGAAGGGGTTGTCCACCAAAGGCATCATTCGTCCTTGGTCATTCGGTTCAGAGAATTGATGAGCTATTACCCAATCAATGAAGTGAGCAATGTAATTCTGCATACGGACGACTTCGGTAGGGCGATTAGAAAGCAAGCCTGCAAGATCGGGTAGCGCCCCATGCTTTGCGGCATGAAATAAAAAAGTAGGCTGGTGGCCATTAGGCAATTTGGGTAGGTAATGCATTGCGAGGAAAGTCATCGAGCCCAATTTGAGTGCCGTGCCTTGATTCTGAATAGCTATCCAACCGGCCATCAGTACGCGCCATTCTTCCCATTGCTGGCCATGATCCCGCGTTAGCCAGGCAAGGGTCAGATCACGGCTGCGACCATTGGATTTGGGTCTTTTTTCACCCATTTTCAATTCTTCCTGAGTTTGGCGTATGGCCCTGAAAGCAGGCCGCCTGAGTCGATGTCTTCAAACCCGGTCATCGTTAGCTCGTCCCAGTGACTGAAACGCGAATCACGGCGACCATTTTCTGTATGCTCCTCCAAGCGCTTGCTCGCCCGTGCCAGTGCTTGGCTGACATCCGCTATACCAAGGGCCGTATAAACGGCTTGGGACTCAAGCGAGGAATGATGCAGCGCTTTCTTTCGCAACACCGGATCAATACCTGCTCGGGTAAGTCGGCGGCCATAGGCGTGGCGGTGGCCGTGAGGAGAACGGCCGTCGGTCTTGGCAGTGCTCAGCCCAATCCGGGCCATCGCAGCGGCGTAGTTTTTATTGAAAGCATTTAAGGTATACGGCTGGCCCAGAGAGTTTTTCTCATAGGAAACGAATGCGTAGGGGTGATGACGCTCGATGCTGGCGAGGTAATGCAGATGTTCTCCCCACAGCTTCAGGAACAGGTGGCCAAAGTCAGTTGGAAACCAGTGCAACTGGATGTAGCCGTCACGGTGATCATGCAGTCGCACTTTCCAGCCCACATTTTTGGTGCCTCTGAGCTTATTGCGCGGTGCAAGAGCATAGGTTTCTCGAAGGTAGGCAGAGCGATTGGTTTTTCCCGTCCTACTTTTCCAGGCATCTGGTGCTTTGCCCTCTTCGGGGTGGTAGAGACGGACGAGGGCTCTGTCCGGTTCATGCGGGTCGATCAGCACGTCATGTATCCACAAATGCAAAGGCTCGCTTTCGCGTAAGCCTGCGCCGTGCATCATGAGAGTAATAAGCTGATCACGAACGGCACAACGCCTATCCTTTGCGCTGCCCACTCCCTCTAGAAAGAATCGTTCAAGTAATCTCTCGGGAAAGGCAATCGCGTCATCTTCGGTCCTGCTCAACGCCCGCCGTCCCTTAATATTGCGCGCCTGTCGGACGGTTTCGTTGACCGTCTTGTCCTTGATGTGACCAAGAAAATCGTTCTGATTACGTCGAAACCAAGCGGCATAGTTCAGGCACTGGTCATAGCTGCTGGCTGATACTAAGGGGTTCATATGCTGAACGCCCTGGTGATCGGCAAGGTAGTCGGTCAGTACCTTGAGTGCATTGAGATGCCTATTGGCCATCTTGATGCTGGCAGGTAGCCAGTAAAGGTTGGATGGATCTTGGCCGTCATCACCAACGGTGCCAGTAAATAGACGGGCTGCGAATGACTGAAACAGCGTGGCGGGATCTGAAAAGGCAAGCTGGTTGGCTTCAATGTACTGAAGCAAAAGCTTCGCCGCACTGACCACATTACGCTGCCACGACACGCTGTGATCGGTCTGCTTGTTCAGCAAACAATCGAGCAGGGGAAGGACCACCCCTTTATCGGTTAGAAGGACAGGAATTTCGCTATGAAGTCCTGAGTCATCGACCACGACCTTTGCATACGCATCCACTACCGGCATGTGACGATCCTCAACGCATCGTTCATTTGGTATAAATAGTAGATTTAAAGCTGTCAAGAATCCTGCTTTAAGAGCAAAAAAATAGCCCTCTGAGCGAGGGCTATAGTAGATCTAGTACGACATTACGAGCTGCAAAGAACTTCGGGAGGTCTTTTTTTGCCTGGGTATTGTCAGGTGGCTGCTTGGCGATCGAGCATGCGGCTGACCATCAGCGTGCCCATGGCGCTCAATTGGTGAATGGCCAGCGCGACATCGCGGTGCTTGCCGTCCAGGTCTTCGGACAGGTCCAGCAACAAGGTGCTGACCGAAGAGAAGGTTTCGAAGCTGTTGATCATCAGGGCTTCGTCGTCGATATCGGCGGCGATGGTGAAGACGCAGGGCGGTGGATTTGGGGTTGGCTTGAACATGTCTTAACTTCCTCGAATGAGGCTGCCATCGACTCGCTACTAAACGATTAGGTGGCAGCTGTGCGCAGGTTAGTAGACCGGGGAAGTTAAGCAAAAA
This sequence comes from Pseudomonas orientalis, assembly GCF_001439815.1. Lineage (GTDB taxonomy): Bacteria > Pseudomonadota > Gammaproteobacteria > Pseudomonadales > Pseudomonadaceae > Aquipseudomonas > Aquipseudomonas orientalis. Next base: position 351,760 of record NZ_JYLM01000006.1, read on the forward strand.
CCGGCGCATCCGAAGATGCCCTGCACACAGCCGCCATAAAGAACGGCACGGTACGCGCTTAACTTGACCCTCAGGCTACTAAACCTGATCGCTGATGAGCAGCGACCGAGCAACCTTAGAGACGACAAGCCAGCCGTACAAGCCGGCGGATTCTGGCGCAACTGTAGGCAACCGCGCAAGGTAAGGTAGCCTGCGCCTGACGCCCTACGCAGCCACTGTAGGAGCGAGCTTGCTCGCGAAAAACGCCAGGACACCACATTTCTTCAACATTTACGCGTTATCGTTAGCGACCTTCGCGAGCAAGCTCGCTCCTACAAGGATATCTCCATTGAAACGTCGATTTGTGTTCGCTCTGTTATTTGTCAGCGCCAGTGCCAGCGCCGCGCCGCCCACGCTTGAGCCGTTGCTTAACAGCATCGCCGAACGCCTGGAGATTGCCGACCAGGTCGCCCTGAGCAAATGGGACAGCAAAAAGCCCGTAGAAGACAAAAAACGCGAGCAGGAAGTGATCGCCAGCGTTGTCGCCCAAGCCCAGAGCTACAAGCTGGACCCCTCCGCCGCCGAGCAGTTTTTTTCGGCGCAGATCGAGGCGAACAAACTGGTGCAATACACCCACTTGTCCGACTGGCAGTTCCAGGGCAAGGCACCGGACGACCCACGCCCGGATCTGGTCAAGCAGATTCGCCCGCAGCTGGATGAACTGCAAAAGCGCCTGTTGCAGCAGCTGGCCGACTTCACCCCACAGCGCACCGACCCGCAGTGTCCGCAGTGGCTCGCCGAGGCGGTGCATGAGCCACTCAATGACCCGCTGCGCCAACTGGCGATGATCCGCGCCACTGCCGAGCTGTGCATTCGGCCTACATGATTTAAGGCCCCGTCCGGCATCCTCTCCCACAGGGGTAGCCATAGCCTGATCGCTCACTGACCGAACAGGATTGAACTATGGATACCCTCAGGTGCTTGCTTGCAACAGCCGTGGGCTTGTCGTTGCTCGGCTGCGGCACTCAGCCGATGAACGCAACACACATCGAAAAAGAAGTTTTGCTTGAAAGCAGCGAGTCGTGGGATGGCACCCCCTACAAAGCCTACCCCTCCGGCCCGCCGCAACTGACGCTGATACGGCTCAAGATTCCTGCGCATACGCAGTTGCCGTGGCACACCCACCCAATGCCGAACGCTGCCTACATCGTTTCGGGAGAGCTGACCGTTGAAACACGCAAGGGCGGCATGACGCGCACCCTGCGGCAAGGGCAGACCCTGGCGGAGATGGTTGGCATCCCACATCGCGGTACCACCGGGGACAAGCCAGTCGAACTCCTGGTTTTTTATGCGGGGCGTCCGGACATGCCGCTTTCCGAACAACACTGATACATCTCCTGCACCGGATCGTCTTCCCCTCGCACTGGAAACGATCCGCCACACTTCCTGAACAACCTTCATAAAACTGCACTATATTGGTGCGCAAGACTGCACCCTCGCCAGCTGCCCAGCCCATTTTGGTTCGATTTTTGCCAAACAAGCTGGCAGAACGCCACAGTTTCGCGCCTAAACCCCTTATTTCAGGGCTTTAACGCTTCTTTTCGGAGCCTTGGTTTGGTTTTTGCATTTTCCTTGTATCAGCGTGTGCCTCAAGCCTGCGCCTTGCTCCAAAAGAGGTCCCGATGACCATCAGCGATGCACTGCACCGTTTGTTACTCGACAACCTGACCACCGCGACCATCCTGCTCAATGCCGACCTGCGCCTTGAGTACATGAACCCGGCGGCGGAGATGCTCCTGGCCATCAGCGGCCAGCGCAGCCATGGGCAGTTCATCAGCGAGCTGTTCACCGAGTCGGCCGAAGCCTTGAGCTCATTGCGCCAGGCCGTGGAGCAGGCGCACCCGTTCACCAAGCGCGAAGCGATGCTCACCGCCCTGACCGGCCAGACGCTGACCGTCGACTACGCGGTGACGCCGATCCTGAGCAATGGCGCCACCCTGCTGCTGCTCGAAGTGCACCCGCGCGACCGCCTGCTGCGCATCACCAAGGAAGAAGCGCAGCTGTCCAAGCAGGAAACCAGCAAGATGCTGGTGCGCGGGCTGGCCCATGAGATCAAGAACCCCCTGGGCGGCATACGTGGCGCAGCGCAGTTGCTCGCCCGCGAGCTGCCAGAGGAGCATCTCAAGGACTACACCAACGTCATCATCGAAGAAGCCGACCGCCTGCGTAACCTGGTGGACCGCATGCTCGGCTCCAACAAGCTGCCGTCCCTGGCCATGACCAACGTTCACGAAGTGCTGGAGCGCGTCTGCCAACTGGTCGACGCCGAAAGCCAGGGCTGCATCACCCTGGTGCGCGACTACGACCCGAGCATTCCCGACGTGTTGATCGACCGCGAGCAGATGATCCAGGCGGTGCTCAATATCGTGCGCAACGCCATGCAGGCCATCAGCAGCCAGAACGAGTTGCGCCTGGGCCGCATCAGCCTGCGTACCCGCGCCCTGCGCCAGTTCACCATCGGCCATGTACGCCATCGCCTGGTGACCAAGGTCGAGATCATCGACAACGGCCCGGGCATCCCGGCCGAACTGCAGGAAACCATCTTCTTCCCCATGGTCAGCGGTCGCCCGGACGGTACCGGGCTGGGCCTGGCCATTACCCAGAACATCATCAGCCAGCACCAGGGCCTGATCGAATGTGAGAGCCATCCCGGCCACACCACGTTCTCGATCTTCCTGCCATTGGAACAAGGAGCCCCCACGACATGAGCCGTAGTGAAACTGTCTGGATCGTCGATGACGACCGTTCTATCCGCTGGGTCCTGGAGAAAGCCTTGCAACAGGAAGGCATGACCACCCAGAGCTTCGACAGCGCCGACGGCGTGATGAGCCGCCTGGCGCGCCAGCAGCCGGACGTGATCATCTCCGATATCCGCATGCCCGGCGCCAGCGGCCTGGACCTGCTGGCGCGCATTCGCGAACAGCACCCGCGCCTGCCAGTGATCATCATGACGGCGCACTCGGACCTGGACAGCGCTGTCGCGTCCTACCAGGGCGGCGCCTTTGAGTACCTGCCCAAGCCGTTCGACGTGGATGAGGCCGTGGCGCTGGTCAAGCGCGCCAACCAGCACGCCCAGGAGCAACAGAACCAGGAAGCGCCGCCGGCCCTGACCCGCACCCCGGAAATCATCGGTGAAGCGCCGGCGATGCAGGAAGTGTTTCGCGCCATCGGACGCTTGAGCCACTCCAACATTACCGTGCTGATCAACGGCGAGTCAGGGACCGGTAAAGAGCTGGTGGCCCACGCCCTGCACCGTCACAGCCCTCGGGCGGCCTCGCCGTTCATTGCGCTGAACATGGCGGCTATTCCCAAGGACTTGATGGAGTCCGAGCTGTTCGGTCATGAAAAAGGCGCGTTCACCGGCGCGGCCAACCTGCGTCGCGGGCGCTTTGAACAGGCCGACGGCGGCACCCTGTTCCTCGATGAAATCGGCGACATGCCGGCCGATACCCAGACCCGCTTACTGCGGGTGCTGGCTGACGGCGAGTTCTATCGGGTGGGCGGGCACACGCCGGTCAAGGTTGACGTACGCATCATCGCGGCCACGCACCAGAACCTGGAAACCCTGGTGCACGCCGGTAAATTCCGTGAGGACTTGTTCCACCGCCTCAACGTGATCCGCATCCACATCCCGCGCATGTCGGACCGCCGCGAAGACATCCCCACCCTCGCCCGCCACTTCCTCAGCCGCGCCGCTTTGGAACTGGCCGTGGAGCCCAAGCTGCTCAAGAGCGAGACCGAGGAATACCTGAAGAACCTGCCATGGCCGGGCAACGTGCGTCAGCTGGAGAACACCTGCCGCTGGATCACGGTGATGGCGTCCGGGCGCGAAGTGCATATCAGCGACCTGCCGCCGGAGCTGCTGAGCCTGCCGCAGGACTCGGCGCCGGTGACCAACTGGGAACAGGCGCTGCGCCAATGGGCTGACCAGGCCCTGGCACGTGGCCAGTCGAACCTGCTCGACAGCGCCGTGCCGGCGTTCGAGCGAATCATGATCGAGACCGCGCTCAAGCACACCGCCGGCCGCCGTCGCGATGCCGCCGTGCTGCTGGGTTGGGGCCGCAATACCCTGACGCGCAAGATCAAGGAGCTGGGGATGAAGGTGGATGGCGGGGATGACGACGACAATGACGACGCCTGATCACCGCTTTCTGATTCACTGAAGAACCAATGTGGGAGGGGGCTTGCCCCCGATTGCGGTGGGTCAGCTACAGATAGGCTGGCTGATACACCGCTATCGGGGGCAAGCCCCCTCCCACATTTGGATCTTCACAAGGTTTGGGGGTTGTGCACTGCTTCAATGCACCATGAACCGGCATTGGGCACGGGGTCGGTACTTGAAAGATCGTTTTCGCTGAAGAATTTTCAAAAGTTGAAACCACCGAAGCCCCAAATTCCGGGGCTTTGCGCTTTCTTGCAAGTTTTTACGAAGCAATTTGCAAACTCTGGCACGCGCCCTGCAACAACCCTGGTACTACCCAGTTTCGGGGACCTTGGTACAGGCAGGCCGAGAATCCCCTCTTTAACACCGAAGCCCTTGGCTTCACCCCGTTTTGGGAGCCCTGGTACAGGCAGGCCGGGAACTCCCTCTTTTATTGCTCATGGAGATGGATCTCCAGCCGCCAGCGGTCATCGACCTCCTGGCCCTTCCACTCCCCACGCAATGGCCGAGCCGCCACCAGGTTGAGCAGCAAACCAACGTCGGTCTTGCGCACGCGCCAGTTCACATCCTTGTCATTGACCTTGATCTGCCCACCGGCGGCCTTGCCCTGCGCGTCGAACAGCAGCGCCACGGTGCCGTCGACATGCTCGCCGTGCAGCTTGGGCTCGCGGTTGAACCACACCACCACACCGTCCACTGCAGGCTCTACCTGTTGCAGCTCGACCGGCTCCGCAGTGGTCAGGCGACCGATCATCAAGCCCACCATCAAGCCGACGATCGCCAACGAGCCCAATACCCTCGGCAATAGCTTCGGCCTCGGGTCGTCTTCGGGGGTAGAATGCAGCGCATCTTTGCCTTCGGAGCCGTGCATGTTTCACGTCATCCTTTTTCAACCAGAAATTCCGCCGAATACCGGCAACGTTATCAGGCTGTGCGCCAACAGTGGCTGCCACCTGCATTTGATCGAGCCGCTGGGCTTTGACATGGACGATAAACGCCTGCGCCGCGCCGGGCTGGATTACCACGAGTACGCCACCCTCCAGCGCCATGCCGACCTGGCCAGCTGCCTGGAAAGCCTGGGCCAGCCACGCCTGTTCGCGTTCACCACCAAGGGCTCGCGACCGTTTCATGATGCCAGCTTTGCCGAGGGCGACGCGTTTCTGTTCGGCCCGGAGAGCCGTGGCCTGCCGGCCGACGTGCTCGACGCCCTGCCTGATGGCCATCGCCTGCGTTTGCCGATGCGCGAGGGCTGCCGCAGCCTGAACCTGTCCAACACCGTAGCCGTCGCCGTCTACGAAGGCTGGCGCCAACTCGGTTTCAAATAACACCGCACAGCAAATGTGGGAGGGGGCTTGCCCCCGATAGCGGTGTATCAGCCAGCATATCTGTAGCTGACCCACCGCCATCGGGGGCAAGCCCCCTCCCACATTTTTTTACCGCGCCGACTTATTGAACCGTCGACGAACCTTCCTGTTGCATGCGCTGCAGCTCTTGAGCGTACAGGGCATCGAAGTTCACCGGTGCCAGCATCAGTGCCGGGAACGAGCCACGGGTGACCAGACTGTCCAGGGTCTCACGAGCGTACGGGAACAGGATGTTCGGGCAGAACGCGCCCAGGGTGTGGCTCATGGACGCTTCGTCCAGGCCCTGGATCAGGAAGATACCGGCCTGCTGCACTTCAGCGATGAAGGCCACTTCTTCGCCATTCTTGACGGTGACCGACAGGGTCAGCACCACTTCGTGGAAGTCGCCTTCCAAGGCTTTCTGGCGGGTGTTCAGGTCGAGCGCGACGCTTGGGGTCCATTCCTGGCGAAAGATCGCCGGGCTTTTCGGCGCTTCGAACGACAGGTCACGCACGTAGATGCGCTGCAGCGAAAACTGTGGGCCTTGGTCTTGCGCTGCTTCGGTGTTCGGTTGATCAGTCATCGCAGATCCTTCTTTATCTTGGGGTCTTAAGGGGTTAGGCGGACAGCAGCCCATCGAGTTTACCGGCGCGCTCCAGCGCGAACAGGTCGTCGCAGCCACCGATATGCCTGGCGCCGATCCAGATCTGCGGGACCGATGTGCGGCCGGCTTTCTGGGCCATTTCGGCGCGCACTTGAGGCTTGCCGTCGACCTTGATCTCTTCGAAGGCGACCTTCTTGCTCTGGAGCAACTGCTTGGCTCGAATGCAATAAGGGCAATAATCGCTGGAATAAACGACAACCTGGCTCATATCACTTCACCAACGGCAGGTTATCGCCACGCCAGCTGCTGATACCACCGGACAGCTTGGCGGCGGTGAAGCCGGACTTGAGCATCTCGCGGGCGTGAGTGCCGGAGTGCTGGCCTTGGGCGTCGACCAGGATGATGGTCTTGGCCTTGTATTTCTCCAGTTCGGCCAAGCGTGCGATCAGCTTGTCCTGGGGAATGTTCAGGGCGCCGACGATATGGCCGGCGGCGAAATCCTTGGCCGGGCGAATATCCACGACAACGGCCTCATCCTTGTTGACCAGCGCGGTCAGCTCCGATGTGCTCAGGCTGCGGCCACCACGGCTCAATTCGTGAGCGATCAGCAGCGCCAGCAGGATGACGAAGGCACCCACGAGCAGATAGTGGGCAGTGGCAAATGCAATCAGGTGATCAACCATCAAGGAGGTTCCAGGGCGTTAAAATGGCGGTAAGTATACACAGCCGCCGGGGGCGGCCAACCCCCGTAAAGCGGTGACGCGGTTGGAACTTCGCTTTAAACTGCCACTCACTTTTCCATTGCCTTCCTTTATTACCGCCGCGAGAGGATCTATGACTACCACGCCTAAACCTTTGGTCCTGATAATTCTCGATGGCTTCGGACACAGTGAAAGCCACCACGACAACGCGGTGTACGCTGCTCGCAAGCCTGTGCTGGACCGCCTGACCGCCACCGTGCCCAACGGTTTGATTTCCGGTTCCGGTATGGACGTGGGCCTGCCGGACGGCCAGATGGGTAACTCGGAAGTCGGCCACATGAATCTCGGCGCCGGACGAGTGGTCTATCAGGACTTCACCCGCGTGACCAAAGCGATCCGCGATGGCGAGTTTTTCGAAAACCCGACCATCTGCGCAGCGGTAGATAAAGCCGTCGCCGCCGGCAAGGCCGTGCACTTCATGGGCCTGCTGTCCGATGGCGGCGTACACAGCCATCAGGACCACCTGATCGCCATGGCCGAACTGGCCTTCAAGCGCGGCGCCGACAAGATTTACCTGCACGCCTTCCTCGACGGTCGCGACACCCCGCCCAAAAGCGCGCAGTCGTCCATCGAACTGCTCGACGCGACCTTCGCCGCCCTGGGCAAAGGCCGCATCGCCAGCCTGGTAGGCCGTTACTTCGCGATGGACCGCGACAACCGCTGGGACCGCGTGGCCCAGGCCTACAACCTGATCGTCGACGGCCAGGCCGAATTCAACGCCCCGACCGCCCAGCAAGGCCTGGAAGCCGCCTATGCCCGTGGCGAGAGCGATGAATTCGTCAAGGCCACCACCATCGGTGAACCGGTGAAAGTCGAAGACGGCGACGCCATGGTGTTCATGAACTTTCGCGCCGACCGTGCCCGTGAGCTGAGCCATGTATTTGTCGACGCCGGCTTCAAGGACTTCGAGCGCGCGCGCCAGCCGAAAGTCGAGTTCGTCATGCTCACCCAATATGCCGCCAACATCCCGGCCCCGTCGGCCTTCGCACCGGGCAGCCTGGAAAACGTGCTGGGCGATTACCTGGCGAAAAACGGCAAGACGCAACTGCGCATCGCCGAAACCGAAAAATATGCCCACGTGACCTTCTTTTTCTCCGGCGGACGTGAAGAACCGTTCCCCGGCGAAGAGCGCATCCTGATCCCGTCGCCAAAAGTCGCCACCTACGACCTGCAACCGGAAATGAGCGCACCGGAAGTCACCGACAAGATCGTCGACGCCATCGAGCACCAGCGTTATGACGTGATCGTGGTCAACTACGCCAACGGCGACATGGTCGGCCACAGCGGCAACCTGGAAGCGGCCACCCAGGCCGTGGAATGCCTGGACCTGTGCGTGGGCCGCATTGTCGAGGCCCTGGACAAAGTCGGTGGCGAAGCGCTGATCACCGCCGACCACGGCAACTGCGAGCAGATGTCCGACGAATCCACCGGCCAGGCCCACACGGCCCACACCACCGAACCGGTGCCGTTCATCTACGTCGGCAAGCGCGATTTCAAAGTGCGCAACGGCGGCGTATTGGCGGATGTGGCGCCGACCATGCTGATGTTGATGGGGCTGGAAAAGCCGAAGGAAATGACCGGGACCTCAATCCTGGTCTAACTCCAAGCCACACCACGAAACAGTGTGGGAGGGGGCAAGCCCCCTCCCACACTGGCCCTTCAGTGTTTCGAAGATATCTTTTTGCCATACCACCGCCACTCGGCACCTATCTTGCCCACCAGCGCCAATTGGACGTTTTTTTTGCAGCGCTTGGCGGGCATACTAGGCCGTCCCTTTCCCCTGGTGTCGCCCGCCTCTATGCTTCGCGCCTTGATTACCCTCGCTCTTGTCTGCCTGCTCCAACCGGCATTTGCCGATGAGCGCGCACAAACCCAACAACAGTTGGACGCTACGCGTCAGGACATTACCGAGCTGAAAAAACTGCTCGGCAAGCTCCAGGAAGAAAAATCCGGCGTGCAGAAAGACCTGCGCGGCACGGAAACCGAAATGGGCAAGCTGGAGAAGCAGGTCCAGGAGCTGCAAAAAGAATTAAAGAAGAGCGAGTCGGAACTGGAGCGACTCGACGCTGAGAAAAAAAAACTCCAGAGCGCACGCGTTGAGCAGCAACGCCTGATCGCGATCCAGGCCCGCGCCGCCTACCAGAGCGGCCGCCAGGAATATCTCAAGCTGCTGCTCAACCAGCAGAACCCGGAAAAATTCGCCCGCACCCTCACCTATTACGATTACCTGAGCCAGGCGCGCCTGGCGCAGTTGAAGGGCTTTAACGAAACGCTGCGCCAGTTGGCCAATGTCGAGCAGGAAATCAATGATCAGCAGGCACAGCTGCTCGACCAGAAAACCGCGCTCGACACGCAGCGCAACGAACTCGACAAGGTCCGCAAGGAGCGCCAGCAAGCCCTGGCCAAGCTCAACGACGACGTAAAAGCCCGCGACGCCAAGCTGCAAGCCCGCGAGCAGGACCAGGCCGACCTGGCCAAAGTGCTCAAGACCATCGAAGAAACCCTGGCGCGCCAGGCCCGCGAGGCCGAAGAAGCGCGGCAAAAAGCGCTGATCGCCCAGCAGGAAGCCGAAAAAAAGCGCCAGCGTGAGGCCGAAATGGCTGCCACCAGCGATGCGCCGGCCCCGCGCAAACCGGCGCATGCAGCGCCTGGCCCGCTGGTTTCCAGCAGCGGCGAGTCGTTCGGCGGGCCTTTTGCTGCAGCTCGCGGCAAACTTCCATGGCCGGTTGATGGTCGATTACTTGCACGCTTTGGAGAAGCCCGTGGCGATGACACCCGCGCCAAGTGGGACGGTGTGATGATCAGCGCCTCTGCGGGCAGCCAGGTCCACGCCGTCCACGGCGGACGCGTGGTGTTTGCCGATTGGCTGCGCGGGGCCGGTCTGCTGGTGATTCTTGACCACGGCAATGGCTATTTGAGCCTTTACGGCCACAATCAGACGTTACTCAAGTCGGCAGGTGATGTGGTAAAAGCCGGTGAATCCATCTCCACTGTCGGTAACAGTGGTGGCCAGGACACGCCGGCGCTGTACTTCGCTATTCGTCAGCAGGGTCGCCCGAGCGATCCTGCACAATGGTGCCGATCCCAAGGATAGGATTGCATCTACATTAGGAGTTCGTTCGACATGCTGCATTTGTCCCGCCTCACTTCGCTGGCCCTGACGATCGCCCTGGTGATCGGCGCGCCTCTGGCTTTTGCCGACCAGGCTGCTCCCGCCGCGACCGCTGCGACCGCTGCGACCACCAAGGCACCGTTGCCGCTGGACGAGCTGCGCACCTTTGCCGAGGTCATGGACCGGATCAAGGCAGCCTATGTCGAACCCGTGGACGACAAGACCCTGCTGGAAAATGCCATCAAGGGCATGCTCAGCAACCTCGACCCGCACTCTGCCTACCTGGGCCCGGAAGACTTCGCCGAACTGCAGGAAAGCACCAGCGGTGAATTCGGTGGCCTGGGCATCGAAGTGGGCTCCGAAGACGGCCAGATCAAGGTGGTCTCGCCCATTGACGATACCCCGGCGTCCAAGGCCGGCATCCAGGCCGGTGACCTGATCGTCAAGATCAACGGCCAGCCGACCCGCGGCCAGTCCATGACCGAAGCCGTCGACAAGATGCGCGGCAAGCTCGGCCAGAAAATCACCCTGACCCTGGTACGCGACGGCGGCAACCCGTTTGACGTGACCCTGGCCCGCGCGACCATCGTGGTCAAGAGCGTGAAGAGCCAGTTGCTGGAGTCGGGCTACGGCTACATCCGCATCACCCAGTTCCAGGTCAAGACCGGCGACGAAGTGGCCAAGGCCCTGGCCAAGCTGCGCAAGGACAACGGCAAGAAGCTCAACGGCATCGTGCTCGACCTGCGTAACAACCCGGGCGGCGTGTTGCAGTCGGCGGTGGAGGTGGTCGACCACTTCATCACCAAGGGTCTGATCGTCTACACCAAGGGCCGCATCGCCAATTCCGAGCTGCGCTTCTCGGCCACCGGCAACGATCTGAGCGAGAATGTGCCGCTGGCCGTGCTGATCAACGGCGGCAGCGCCTCGGCCTCGGAGATCGTCGCCGGCGCCCTGCAGGACCAGAAGCGCGGCGTGCTGATGGGCACCACCAGCTTCGGTAAAGGCTCGGTGCAGACCGTATTGCCGCTCAATAACGAGCGTGCATTGAAGATCACCACGGCGCTGTACTACACGCCTAACGGTCGCTCGATCCAGGCCCAGGGCATCGTGCCGGACATCGAAGTGCGCAAGGCCAAGATCACCAACGAGATCGACAGCGAGTACTACAAGGAAGCCGACCTGCAAGGCCACCTGGGCAATGGCAACGGCGGCGCCGACCAGCCGACCGGCAGCGGCGCCAAAGCCAAACCGATGCCGCAGGACGACGATTACCAGCTGGCCCAGGCGCTGAGCCTGCTCAAGGGCCTGAGCATCACGCGCAGTCGTTGATATGCGTGTTGCGCTGATTATCGCTGTGCTGTGCAGCCTGGCCGGATTCGCGCACGCGACACCGGCCGGCGAGCCGCACAAGGCCTATCTCACCCTGATCATCGACGACCTGGGGCAAAACCTGCCCAGGGATCGTCGCGTGCTGGCCCTGCCCGGGCCGGTTACCACCGCGATCATGCCTGACACCCCTCACGCCGCCGAATTCGCCCGCGAGGCCCACAAGGCCGGCAAGATCGTGATCCTGCACATGCCCATGGACCCGGCCACCGGTCCGTTCGCCTGGCACCCCGAGCTGTCCATCGAAGAACTGGGCAAGCGCCTGGATGCCGCATTCGCGGCCGTGCCCTACACCGCCGGTATCAACAACCATATGGGCAGCCGCATGACGGCGCAGCCGCAGGCGATGGCGTGGTTGATGGGCGAGTTGCAGCGGCGCCACAAGTTCTTTGTGGACAGCCGTACCAGCGCGCAGACCGTTGCCGCGGCCGAGGCGCAGAAGATTGGCCTGGCGCATGTTTCGCGGGATGTGTTCCTCGATGACGAACGCACCGAGGCAGCGATTACCACGCAGCTGGAAACCGCCATCAAGCTGGCGCATAAGCAGGGTTCAGCAGTGATGATCGGGCACCCTTACCCCCAGACCCTGGCGGTGCTGGAGCGCGAATTGCCCAAGCTCAAGGCGCAGGGTGTGGAGTGGATCGATATCAAGTTGATGATCAGTGTGCGCAGCAATCAGGCCATGAGTGCCCACGGCAAAAACGGCATCTATCGCTGACGATATCCCCATCCTGTAGGAGCGAGCTCGCTCGCGAAAAACCTGAGAACGCCGCGCGTACCCAGGATGCTCGCGTTATCGTTGACGTCTTTCGCGAGCAAGCTCGCTCCTACAAATAGTTGGCCATGATCTGGTCGATACGGCCTTCTTTGCGCAACTCATCAAGCGCGGCCTGGAGCTTGGCAACTACGTCATCCGGCACTTCTTTGTTCAACGCCAGGTAAAGCTGCGCACTGTTGAACCGCAATACCGTCTTGAGCCCGTCCACCCCCACCTGCCGCGCCAGATAACGGCCAGCAGGATCGCCGGTGGCCCACAGGTCGATCTGGCCCTCCATGAGCTTTTGCGCATTGTCCTGGTCACGCAAGGCCACAACCGGATTGAGCCCCTGCTTGTCCAGGCTCTCGGCAATCGCATCGCCTTTGTAGGCGCCAATCCTGTAGCGGCGTGCCTGCTCCAGGCCCTCCAGTTGGATCTTGCTGTCGGCCTTGGCCAACAGCACCCAATCGTCCGGACCGATGGGGCCGACCCATTTGAACAGCGCTTCACGGTCAGGCAAACGCGCCATGACGAACACGCCATAGCCAGGCTTTTCCAGGGCGAGCTTGTAGATTCGTTCCCAAGGGAAACGCAAGGTGAGGTTGTAGGAAATGCCGGCGCGCTTGAAGGTTTCACGCACGATATCCACGGCGATGCCTTCGATGTTCTCGTCCTTGGCGAAGTTTTTGCCGTTTTTCGCCATGTTGTAGGGCGGGAAATTTTCCGTCAGCAGCACCAGAGAGGTGTCAGACGAATCTTCGGCGTGTGCCGTAGCCACCATGAGCATGGAGGAACTGGCGAGGGCGAGCAGCAGGTGTTTGAACATGAAGGCTACCGGAATCCATGGCAAGCGCAGAGAGTGCCGCGCGCCTGCCATGCTGTCCAGCGGCGTTTAGCGCACGACGATACCGCGCGCCGCCATGTAGGCCTTTGCCTCAGGCACGGTGTATTCGCCGAAGTGGAAAATACTCGCCGCCAGTACCGCGCTGGCATGGCCTTCGATGACGCCATCGGCCAAGTGCTGCAGGTTGCCGACACCGCCGGAGGCGATGACCGGGATGCCCAGGGCATCGCTGATGGCGCGGGTCACGCCCAGGTCGAAGCCGTTTTTCATGCCGTCCTGGTCCATGCTGGTCAGCAGGATTTCACCGGCGCCCAGGCCTTCCATCTTCATCGCCCACTCCACCGCGTCCAGCCCGGTCGGCTTGCGCCCGCCGTGGGTGAAAATCTCCCAGCGCGGGGTTTCGCCCGGGCCGGAGACTTTCTTGGCATCGATAGCGACCACGATGCATTGCGAGCCGAAGTGCTGCGCGGCTTCGCCGACGAACTCGGGGTTGAACACCGCAGCGGTGTTGATCGAGACCTTGTCCGCGCCGGCATTGAGCAGGTTGCGGATGTCCTGCACGGTGCGCACGCCGCCGCCCACGGTCAGCGGGATAAACACCTGGCTGGCCATGCGCTCGACGGTGTGCAAGGTGGTGTCGCGGCCGTCGACGCTGGCAGTGATGTCGAGAAAGGTAATTTCGTCGGCACCCTGTTCATCGTAGCGACGGGCGATTTCCACCGGGTCGCCGGCATCACGGATGTTCTCGAACTTGACGCCCTTGACCACGCGACCGTTGTCGACGTCCAGGCAAGGGATGATGCGTTTGGCCAGCGCCATGGTCAGTCCTCAGCCGTTATAGGCATCGCAGTAAGCCTGGGCTTCGGCGACGTCCAGGGTACCTTCATAGATTGCGCGGCCGGTGATCGCGCCGATGATACCGGGGGCCTTGGCGTCCAACAGTGACTTGATGTCACCCAGGTTATGAATGCCGCCGGAAGCGATCACCGGAATCTTCGTGGCCGCAGCCAGCGCGGCGGTGAACGGCACGTTGCAGCCCTGCATCATGCCGTCTTTGGCGATGTCGGTATAAACGATGGCGGACACGCCGTCGGCTTCGAATTGCCTGGCCAGGTCGATCACCTGCACGGTGCTGATCTCGGCCCAGCCGTCGGTGGCGACGAAGCCGTCCTTGGCGTCCAGGCCGACGATCACTTTGCCAGGGAAGGCGCGGCAGGCTTCGGCGACAAAGGCCGGGTCTTTCACGGCCTTGGTGCCGATGATCACGTAGCTCACACCCGCCTTGACGTAGTGCTCGATGGTTTCCAGGGAGCGGATACCGCCACCGATCTGGATCGGCAGGTTCGGGTAGCGCCTGGCAATCGCGGTGACCACCTCGCCGTTGACCGGCTGGCCTTCGAACGCGCCGTTCAAGTCCACCAGATGCAGACGACGGCAGCCCCCTTCCACCCATTTGGCGGCCATGCTCACCGGGTCATCGGAGAACACCGTGGAGTCTTCCATGCGGCCCTGGCGCAGACGGACGCAGGCGCCGTCCTTGAGATCGATAGCGGGGATAATCAGCATCTGGCAAACCTTATTCGATATTCAGCAATGCTTGGGAAATCAGGGTTTCTCAAGCGACCACAAGTCGCTTTCGATGCTTTCGAACCTTTCTTTAAGGAGCGTCTGCGTGTCGAAAATCGCCCTGTTGTAATAATGCGGCGCCACTTCGGTGGTGAACAGTTCAAGAATCTCGGCGACCTCGAACGAGCCCAGCTTGAGCTCGAAGCGGTCCTCCATGAAACGCTTGATCTTGTCGGTGGCCTCACGCTCCTGCTCGGGCGCAAGGTTCAAGATCGGCGGCTTCGGCTTCCTGGCCATTTACCAGCGACCATCCCACGCGGCGAAGTTCTGCAGCAACTGCAGGCCATGGGTATGGCTCTTCTCCGGGTGAAACTGCACGGCAAAACGCGAGCCGTCGGCCAGCGCGGCGGCGAAGTCGACGCCGTAATGCCCGCCACCCACCACCTGGCGCGGGTTACCGGCGGCGATGTAATAGCTGTGCACGAAGTAGAAACGCGCCATGTCCGGAATCTCGTGCCACAGCGGGTGATCCACCGCGCGGCGCACTTCGTTCCAGCCCATGTGCGGCACCTTGAGGTGCTCGCCATCTTCATGCAGGTCTTTGCCGAAGAACTTCACTTGACCGGGAAACAGGCCGATGCAGTCGACACCGCCGTTCTCTTCACTGCTGTCGAGCAAGGCTTGCATGCCCACGCAGATGCCGAGGAACGGACGGTCCTGGCTGACTTCGCGCACCAGGCTGTCAAAACCCAGGCGGCGGATCTCGGCCATGCAATCGCGAATCGCGCCAACCCCTGGAAACACCACGCGGTCGGCTTCGCGAATCACATTGGCATCGCTGGTGATCAGCACCTTGCCGGCACCTACGTGTTCGAGCGCCTTGGCCACCGAGTGCAGGTTGCCCATGCCGTAATCGATAACCGCGACCGTCTGCATTACAGGACGCCCTTGGTCGAAGGCATTTGCCCGGCCATGCGGTCATCCAGCTCGACGGCCATGCGCAGCGCGCGGCCGAATGCCTTGAACACGGTTTCGATCTGGTGGTGGGTGTTGGTGCCGCGCAGGTTGTCGATGTGCAGGCTGACCAGGGCGTGGTTGACGAAACCCTGGAAGAATTCCTGGAACAGGTCGACGTCAAAGCCACCCACGGTGGCGCGGGTATAGGGCACGTGCATCTGCAGGCCTGGGCGGCCGGAGAAGTCGATGACGACGCGCGACAGCGCTTCGTCCAGCGGGACATAGGCGTGGCCGTAGCGACGGATGCCTTTTTTGTCGCCAATGGCCTTGGCAAAGGCCTGGCCGAGGGTGATGCCCACGTCTTCCACCGTGTGGTGGTCGTCGATATGCAGGTCGCCCTTGCTGACGATATCCAGGTCGATCAGCCCATGACGGGCGATCTGGTCCAGCATGTGCTCAAGAAAAGGTACACCGATATCGAATCGGGCCTTTCCGGTGCCATCCAGGTTGATCGAGGCTTTGATCTGGGTTTCCAGAGTGTCGCGCTCGACGGACGCCATACGTTCGACCATCACCAGCTCCGCAAATCATTGGGCGAAAAAGGCAGCCATTATAGGGGCGCGGGCGCTAAACAGAAACATCGGAGGGGATAAGACTGACGAGTTGAAGCGGGGAATGTCGGGGATAGACATGTGCGTACATGTGGGAGGGGGCTTGCCCCCGATAGCAGTGGGTCAGTCAATAATGCATTAACTGATGCGCCGCCATCGGGGGCAAGCCCCCTCCCACAAGGGTTTTGCAGTGTTAGTGGAACAGTACTGCGGTCTTCTGCAGAGTCACCCACACACCCCACGCCAACGGAATGCCCACCACCAGCCAGGCGGCGACCGCCAACGGCTTGCTGCCGGCGGAGGCCTTCCACTCAAGTACGGTGCTCGCATCAGCACCTTTGTCATGCCCCAGCGCCTGCTCGGCGGCCAGTTCGGCGTCGGTCATGAAGTATTTGTCGGCTACCGGACGCACCAGCAGGTTGCAGATAAAGCCCAGCACCAGCAGGCCAGCGAGGATGTACAAGGTGATGTCGTAGGCCGCAGCGCGTTCAACGCCGATGCTCAACTGGTATTCACGCAGGTAGTTCACCAGCACGGGGCCCAGCACGCCGGCCGCAGCCCAGGCGGTCAACAGACGACCATGGATCGCGCCAACCATTTGCGTACCGAACAGGTCGGCCAGGTAGGCCGGGACCGTGGCAAAACCACCGCCGTACATCGACAGGATGATGCAGAACGCCGCCACGAACAGCGCCACGTTGCCCAGGTGCCCCAGGTTCGGGATCAGCGCGTACAGGGCAAAGCCCAGGGCGAAGAACACGAAGTAGGTATTTTTACGCCCCAGGTAGTCGGAGAACGACGCCCAGAAGAACCGCCCACCGATGTTGAACAGGCTCAACAGGCCGGTGAAGCCTGCCGCAATGGCGGCGATCGATGCGAGTTGCCCGGCATCCAGCTGACCAAACGGTATGTCCAACCCCAGCAGTTTGCCGCCGAACACTTCCTGCAGCAGCGGCGAAGCCATGCCGAGGATGCCGATACCGGCCGACACGTTCAGGCACAGCACCAGCCATACCAGACGGAATTGCGGGGTTTTCCACGCCACGTTCACATGCACATGACGGTGAGTGATCATCGCGTTGCTGGCTTTTTTCGCCGGCGCGGTCCAGCCCTCAGGCTTCCAGCCGGTCGGCGGAACGCGATAGGACAAGGCGCCGCCGATCATGAACACGAAGTAGATCGCAGCCATCACCAGGAAGCTCTGCCATACGCCCACGCTGGTCGGCGAGGCGAAGTGGCCCATCAGTGCTGCCGCCAGCGGTGCACCGACCATCGCGCCGCCGCCGAAGCCCATGATCGCCATGCCGGTCGCCATGCCGCGCTTGTCCGGGAACCACTTGATCAGGGTCGATACGGGCGAGATATAGCCCAGGCCCAAGCCGATACCGCCGATCACACCGGAGCCTATCCACATCAGCCAGATCTGGTGGGTATAGATGCCCAATGCCGAGATCAGCAGGCCACCACACCAGCACAACGCCGAGACAACACCGGCCTTGCGCGGCCCGGCATGTTCCAGCCAGCCGCCCCAGATCGCTGCCGAGCAGCCCAGGAAGATGAAGAACAGGGTGTAGATCCAGCCCAGCATGGAGATGGGCCAGTCGCATTGGGACGAGAAGACCTGGGCGATGAAGCTCATGTCCGGCGCACAGGCCACCGGCGCGGTGATGCCCAGCGCCTTGGACAGCGGCAGCCAGAACACCGAGAAGCCGTAGGCCATGCCGATGCACAGGTGGATGGCCAGGGCGGCCGGCGGAACCAGCCAGCGGTTGAAGCCGGGCTTGGCGATAATGCGCTCCTTGGACAGGAACGCAGGCGGTGCGGCATTAATACCGGCCGCGGTGCTAGTGCTCATTGGTGTTTCCCCCAGTTATTGGTATGCGTCCGTCAGGCGCGCTTCCCCCTCGACCTTGCACGCAATGCGTGGCCGTTTTTTTGAGTGAAACTCCATTTTGGCGCGACGATACGTCGCAGAAGGCGGACGAACGCGCAGAGATTAGCACTTGCGGATGCGAGAAAAACCAAAGTGACATCACTTTTTTCAGCAAATCGGTTTTTTTTGACGCCAGAATCTTGTTTCGGCGGTCGTAGATACAATGTAACGATCCGCGAACTGATGCAGGCCGTCGGGCGTTATACTCTGCGGCTAAATTTTGAAATCGACATACAAGGACTCGCCCATGAAAGCGTTCGGCAAAATCCTGGGTCTGGTATTTCTCGGGCTGTTGCTGATCATTGTGGCTCTCGGCTTTGCCCTGACCCATCTCTTCGATCCCAACGACTACAAAGAAGAAATTCGCCAGATTGCCCGCGACAAGGCCCACATCGAGCTGACGCTCAATGGCGACATCGGCTGGAGCCTGTTCCCCTGGCTGGGCCTGGAGCTGCACGAAGCCGGTGTGGCGACGTTGACCAACCCGACCCAACCGTTCGCCGACCTGCAGATGCTCGGCCTCTCGGTACGCGTGCTGCCGCTGTTGCGCCGCGAAGTACAGATGAGCGATGTGCGGGTCGAAGGCCTGAACCTGCGCCTGACCCGCGACAAGAACGGCCACGGCAACTGGGAAGACATTGGCAAGAACCTGCCCGACGAAACCCCGGATGCCGCCGCCCCCGCGCCGGCCGAACCGGTGGCGCAAGCCAAGCCGGAGAAACCGCCGCAGCCGATCCGCCTGGACATCGACAGCCTGACCATCAACAACGCCCGCGTTGAATACAACGATGAACAGACCGGCAAGCAATTGAGCGCCGAAAGCATCCAGCTCAGTGCCGGCGCCATCCACGAAGGCGCCAACATTCCGCTGAAACTCACCGCTTTCCTGGGCAGCAACCAGCCGGTGATGCGCCTCAAGACCGAGCTGAACGGCAACTTGCGCATCCAGCGCGCCCTCAAGCGCTACCAGTTCGAAGACATGCGCCTGAGCGGCGAAGCCACTGGCGAACCCTTGCAAGGCAAGACCCTGACCTTCTCCACACAAGGCCAATTGCTGGTCGATCTTGCCGCCAACATCGCCGAATGGACCAACTTGAAACTCTCGGCGAACCAGCTGCGCGCACTGGGCGAACTCAGAGTCACCGACCTGACCAACACCCCGCAGCTCAGCGGCGCGCTGTCGGTCGCCCAGTTTGATCTGGCCAAGTTTCTCGAGAGCGTCGGCCACCCTCTCCCGCCCATGGCACCGGGCAGCCTGAGCAAAGTCGAACTGGTCAGCCGCCTTAAAGGCACGCCGACCAATGTCGCGCTGGAGGACCTGAACCTGAAACTCGATGGCAGCACCTTCACCGGTCGTGTTGCCGTGGATGATTTCGCCAAACAGTCACTGCGCGTGCAGCTCAAGGGCGATACCTTCAATGCCGACAATTACCTGCCGGGCAAATCCGACGCAGCCAAAGGCACGGCGGCCGCACGCCAGGCCGAAGTGCAGAGCAGCGAGGCCGGTGCGATGGCCGCCGGCGGTAACAGCCCGCTGCCGGAAGCACCGACCAAAGCCGCCTGGAGCAGCGACAAACTGCTGCCGCTGACCCGCCTGCGCAGCCTGGATATCAACGCGGACCTTGCGTTCGGCCAACTTACCTTGAGCCAGCTGCCGATCCAGAATGCGGTACTGAAAGCCTCGGGCATCGATGGCCAGCTCAAGCTCGACGCGCTGAGCGGTGGCCTCTACAACGGCACCTTCCAGGCCAATGGCAGCCTCGATGTGCGCCAGGACATCCCGCTCCTGGCGCTGCAAACCCATATCAGGCAGGTACCGGTAGAAAAAATCCTGCAGGCCCAGGGTAAAACCCCACCAGTCAAAGGCCTGGTCACCCTGGACAGCAACCTGACCGGGCGTGGCAACAGCCAGAAGGCGTTGATCGACAGCCTCAACGGCAGCGCCAGCATCGTCATCAACAACGGTGTGCTGCTCAACGCCAACATCGAGCAACAACTGTGCACCGGTATCGCCCTGCTCAACCGCAAAACCCTGAGCACCACGCCACAAGGCAAGGACACGCCCTTCCAGGAACTGCGCGGCAACCTGACGTTGCGCAACGGCGTGGCCAGCAACCCTGACCTGAAAGTGCGCATTCCGGGGCTGACCCTCAACGGCGATGGCGATGTCGACCTGCGCGTGCTGGGCATGGACTACCGGGTGGGCATCATTGTCGAAGGCGACCAGCGCGATGTGCCGGACCCGGCCTGCCAGGTCGGCGCCAACTTCCAGGGTATCGAAGTGCCGCTGCGTTGCCGTGGCCCGCTGGAGCTGGGCGCCAAGGCCTGCCGCCTGGACAAGGACGGCCTTGGCCAGGTCGCCATCAAAGCGGCGGGCAATCGCCTCAACGAGAAGCTCGAAGAGAAGCTCGACAAGGTCAACCCCAAGCTCAAAGACGCATTGAAAGGCCTGTTCAACCGATGAGAAACGAGCAGTTTTCACAGGCGGTGCTGGACTGGTACGACCGCCACGGCCGCCACGACCTGCCCTGGCAACAGGGCATCACGCCGTATCGGGTGTGGGTCTCGGAGATCATGCTGCAACAGACTCAGGTCAGCACCGTGCTCAATTACTTCGACCGGTTCATGGCGTCCTTGCCGACGGTCCAGGCACTGGCCGCCGCGCCGGAAGACGAAGTGCTGCACCTGTGGACCGGCCTGGGTTACTACACCCGGGCGCGTAACCTGCAAAAGACTGCAAAGATCGTGGTCGCCGAATACGGCGGCGAGTTTCCCCGGGATGTCGAAAAGCTCACCGAGCTGCCCGGCATCGGCCTGTCCACCGCCGGCGCAATTGCCAGCCTGAGCATGGGCCTGCGCGCGCCGATCCTCGACGGCAACGTCAAGCGCGTGCTGGCACGCTTTACCGCGCAAGAGGGCTACCCGGGCGAACCCAAGGTCGCCAAGCAGCTGTGGGCGACCGCAGAGCGCTTTACGCCACACGACCGCGTCAACGCCTACACCCAGGCGATGATGGACATGGGCGCCACGCTGTGTACCCGCAGCAAACCCAGCTGCCTGCTGTGCCCGCTGGAAAAAGGCTGCGAAGCCCACATGCTCGGCATGGAAACGCGCTACCCGATCCCCAAGCCACGCAAGACCATCCCCCAGAAGCGCACGCTGATGCCAATGCTCGCCAATGCCGAGGGCGCGATCCTGCTTTACCGTCGCCCCTCCACCGGCCTGTGGGGCGGCTTATGGAGCCTGCCCGAGCTGGACGACCTGGAAGACCTGGATCATCTGGCCAACCAGCACGCACTGGCCTTGGGCAAGCATCAGGAATTGCCTGGGCTGATCCACACCTTCAGCCACTTCCAGCTGGCCATCGAACCCTGGCTGGTCCAGGTCGAGGAAAGCGCCCATCACGTGGCCGAGGCCGACTGGCTCTGGTATAACCTCGCCACCCCACCGCGCCTGGGCCTTGCCGCCCCGGTAAAGAAACTGCTGAAGCGCGCGGCTGAAGTATTGAACGCAGGAGAGTCGTCATGACCCGCACCATCATGTGCCGCAAGTACCACGAAGAACTGCCCGCCCTAGAACGCGCCCCTTTTCCGGGCGCCAAAGGCCAGGACATCTACGATAACGTCTCCGCCCAGGCCTGGGCCGACTGGCAAAAACACCAGACCCTGCTCATCAACGAAAAACGCTTGAACATGATGAACGCCGAAGACCGCAAATACCTGCAGGGCGAAATGGACAAGTTCTTTTCCGGCGAGGATTACGCCAAGGCCGACGGCTACGTACCACCTGCTCAATAATTGATCAAAAACCGGGGTCGGCACGTAAGCGACGGTAATAATTAAATATTTTTTGAAAACTTGCTTGACGACCCCCTGAAAAACCCGTTTAATGCGCCCCGTTGCCCAGATAGCTCAGTCGGTAGAGCAGGGGATTGAAAATCCCCGTGTCGGCGGTTCGATTCCGTCTCTGGGCACCAAAATACCGAGAAACCCCAAGGAACAATGTGTTCCTTGGGGTTTTTTATTGCCTGCGATTTTATGGGTTCTGGACCATTTCTGGACCAAGGCGCTTTGGCAGTGGGGTTGAAAGGTGTCCAAGGGATTTATGGAACCGAAAGCAAAACTGAATAGTTTTAACCTGATTTAAATTGTCAGGTTGAGAGCCTCCCTCAGGCAAGCTGAGGCGCCGACAATACAGTCCGCCCCAGCGCAGCGCTTTCGTTACCCCCGGCACACCACAGAGCCTCTGAGCACCCTGTATCATTTCGCACTCTGGTCACTTACAAGTCACGCGGTATGCGCGGTGCGTAACCGGCTTGTAAAGTAAGCGAGCATTCGACCTCGGAAAATCACTCCTGAATTCGGGGTCAATTATTAACAACACGGATGTTATGTCTTTGATTAACAAGATACCCAATAGCTTTTTTCTATTCTTTTTGATGACCTCTGCTGTTGCTAGTGCTGACGATTTCGATAAGCGAGCAGACCTTATGGGAGTTTATCAGCAAGCAGTTATCAACGATGCCAAGCTTTCAGCTGCTCGTCATGAGTATCAGGCTCTTCGCGAAGCTGTTCCGCAGGCCCGGGCCGGTTTATTGCCGACTCTCAGTGCCGGTGGATCCGTTGAGTCTGTTCGTTTACAGCGTGATGAGCCGAGCTTGACACGAACGCGAAGCCAGTCTGTTTTTCAAGCGAATTTGAACCAGCCGTTGTTTCGCCTTGATCGTTGGTTTCAGCTGGAAGCGGCACAAGCCAGTACGGAACAAGCTGCGCTGGAGCTATCCGCGAAGGAACAATCGCTGATTCTCAGTGCTGCACAAGCCTATTTCGAAACACTGCGTGCATTGGACTTGTTGGCGGCCTCTAAGGCAGAGGAAGCAGCATTAAAGCGCCAACAGCAGCAAGCTCAGGGACGCCTTGAAAATGGTGCATCCAGTATAACGGATGTGCTGGATGCTCAGGCGGCTTACGATAATGCTAATGCCAACCGCAAGCTGGCTGAGCGCAAAGTTGACGATGCTTATGAAACCCTTGCTCGCCTCACCAAACAGGACTATTCATCGATCGAGGGCATTCAACATCAACTACCAGTCGAAGCACCAGTACCCAATGATGCAAAAGCTTGGGTAAGCCAGGCGGTACAACAAAACCTCTCGTTGCTCGCCAGCAATTTCGCGGTGACAGCCGCCGAGAAAACTAATCATCAACGCAAGGCTGGTTTTGCTCCAACCTTGGATGCAGTTGCATCCTATCGTAAGGGGGACAACGACAACTTTGGATATAGCAACCCCACCGATTTTGGCCGCTCTGGATATCAGGGAGATGTTGAGCAGCGAAGCATTGGACTGGAACTCAATATTCCACTGTATTCGGGAGGTATGACGCGCTCGCAAGTGCGTGAGACCACAGAGCGCCTCGCTCAGAGTGAAGATGAGCGAGATGATCGGCGTCGAGAAGTCGTACAAAACACTCGAAACTTTCATCGGGCTGTTAATTCTGATGTTGAGCAAGTGAGTGCTCGACGGCAAACGATCCTATCGAGCCAAGCATCGGTCAAAGCAAACACGGTGGGTCGAGAGCTGGGGTCTCGAAACACCGCCGATGTACTCAACGCTCAGCGACAACTCTACAACGCTGTTCGGGAGTACAACAATGCTCGTTACGATTACATCATCGACACGCTCAAGCTAAAAGAAGCAGCAGGCTCATTGAGTCCTGCTGATTTGATAGATCTGGCCATGTACCTAATCAAAAATTACGACCCAGATCGCGATTTTCTTCCCCCAGATGCTCGTAGGCCAATCTGAGTTCCACTCAAGCTTTGATTGCGCCGCTTTGCTGATGGAGTTGCACCTCTTTTTGACGTAGTATGCGCACGATTTTTCCTACAGTCGGTGCGTTTTTGTGCGTTCAAACCTTGAAGGGGATAAAGTAATGCACATTACAAGCATTTTATAAAGTATCAATACTGACGTATTAATTTCCCCTTAACAAAGGGGAGCAAGGACGCAATGGCAATATGAGTACACAAGCTCCGGGCGTCGAGACGCCTGCACCACCCTTTACTGCTCCAATCATGGATACTGGCTTAGCCTGTTTGATCATGCTGGCTCGGTTTCATAATCTCGCTGCGTCTGCTGAACAGCTTTCCCATGAGTTTTCAGCAGACAAACAAGTCTTTTCTCAGGCTGAGTTGCTGCTCGGCGCTAGAAAACTTGGCCTGAAAGCAAAAGCGGTGAAGACCTCGATTGCCCGTCTTGGAAGCACCCCTCTACCTGCAATAGCGATTGATCGCGAAGGACGTTTTTTCATTATCGCCAGGCTGGATCAGGGCAAGGCTCTTATCCAAGATCCGCGTGCTGAACGAGCGGAAATTATTAGCAACGAAGTACTGCAAGAGCGATGGAATGGCCAATTGATTTTGGTTCGTTCTGAAACCGGAAGTCCTGGTGAAACCTCTCGATTCGACTTCACCTGGTT
Source organism: Pseudomonas orientalis (assembly GCF_001439815.1). Classification (GTDB taxonomy): domain Bacteria; phylum Pseudomonadota; class Gammaproteobacteria; order Pseudomonadales; family Pseudomonadaceae; genus Aquipseudomonas; species Aquipseudomonas orientalis. Next base: position 376,314 of record NZ_JYLM01000006.1, read on the forward strand.
TATTCCTGCCATCGTGAAGTACAGAAAGCTGCTGGGTGAAGTGCTGCTGGTTTCCTTTGTACTGCAAATATTTGCACTGCTGACACCACTATTCTTTCAAGTGGTGATGGATAAAGTGCTCGTACACCACGGTCTGACCACTCTGGATGTTGTAGCCATAGGCCTTTTGGGGATCATGCTGTTCGAGTCGGCACTGAGCGGCTTGCGCACCTATGTTTTCGCCCACACTGCCAGTCGTATTGATGTGGAGTTGGGTTCGCGGCTCTTTCGGCACCTGGTCAATTTACCCTTGGCTTACTTCCAGGCTCGTAGGGTTGGCGATTCGGTCGCCCGCGTCCGAGAGCTGGAAAACATACGAAGCTTCTTGACCGGCAATGCAATCACTCTCGTGCTGGACGTCATGTTCTCCGTCGTCTTTATCGCTGTGATGTTTTACTACAGCGCTTGGTTGACCCTGATTGTGTTGCTGTCATTACCGCTCTATGTATTGGTCTCCGCGCTTATCACGCCCCTGCTGCGAGCCCGGCTACAAGACAGTTTTTCCCGTGGCGCTGAGAACCAGGCATTCCTTGTCGAAACGGTGAACGGCATTGATACGGTCAAGTCCATGGCCGTTGAGCCGCAAGCCATTCGTAAGTGGGACAACCAAATAGCCGCTTACGTCGCTGCTGGCTTCAAAACACAAAACCTCTCGACGATCGCTAACGAAAGTGTCGGCCTTATCGGTAAGTTGGTGACGGTCGCGACACTGTGGATGGGCGCCCGACTGGTGATCGACGGCAGTCTTACGGTAGGTCAGTTGATTGCCTTTAACATGCTGGCCGGAAGAGTCTCACAGCCCATCATGCGTCTGGCTCAACTCTGGACCAGCTTTCAGCAAACGGGTGTGTCTGTTCAACGCTTAGGCGACATCCTCAATACTCGTACTGAGCTGTCCCAAGCCAACAGAAGCGCCTTGCCGCCACTGAAAGGGCATATCGAATTTGACCAGGTACACTTTCGCTATCGAACTGACGGTTCTGAAGTGCTCCGTGGTATCAGCGTGCAAATGGCGGCAGGCGAAGTCATCGGCGTGGTAGGCCGCTCCGGTTCCGGAAAAAGCACACTCACTAGGCTGCTTCAGCGCCTGTATATCCCGGAGCGAGGACGTGTTTTGGTGGATGGCATGGATTTGGCGCTGGCTGACGTTTCATCACTGCGCCGCCAGATTGGTGTAGTGCTCCAGGACAACATGTTGTTCAACCGCAGTATCCGCGAAAACATTGCGCTGGCCGATCCCGGTACTCCCCTTGATGCAGTTATGCACGCGGCGCAAATGGCTGGAGCCCATGAGTTCATTCTGGAATTGCCGGAGGGTTACGACACCATGGTCGGCGAGCATGGTGCTTCACTTTCAGGCGGCCAGCGTCAACGTGTAGCGATCGCTCGTGCCTTGATTGGGAACCCACGGATTCTTATTTTTGATGAAGCGACCAGTGCCTTGGACTATGAGTCTGAACGGATCATTCAGCAGAACATGCAAAGCATTTGCAAAGGTCGCACGGTGATTATTATTGCTCACCGGTTGTCGGCAGTAAGGGATGCCAACCGTATTCTGGTCATTGATCGCGGACAAATAGTCGAGCAAGGCACACATTCAGAGTTATTAGCCCACCAAGCGGGGCACTACTCGCGATTACATCGAATGCAGCAAGGTTGAACCGTTTAGTTGCGTGATGTGTGTTCCGACTTCGCTTCATTTTTTAGATGCGACACGGATGTGTATTGTTTTTTTCATAGGACGATAATCGTATGAGCGCCCGCTCCGATTTGTTTCAACGCTACCGTCATGCCTGGCGTGAGTCATGGCGTCGCCGAAAAACCATGGATGCCCCCAAGCGCCTTCCCCATGAGGTTCAATTCTTACCTGCCGCATTAGAGTTGCAGGATAAACCTGTACACCCGGCACCCCGTATTTTCATGTGGAGCATTATCGCCTTCGCAACGTTAGCTTTGCTCTGGGCTTTCCTCGGAAAAATCGAAGTGGTCGCCGTAGCTCCGGGGAAAATTGTTCCCAGCGGTAAAACCAAGTTGATTCAACCCAGCGAAACAGCCGTTGTTACGGCGATTCATGTCACTGATGGTCAGGTGGTCAAAGCAGGGGAAGTCCTGGTCGAATTAGACCCAACCTCGGCAGATGCCGAGGTTCGGCGTATTCAGAGCGACCTTTTAGCGGCTCGGATTGACAGTGTTCGTGGTGGCGCAATGCTGGATGCGATCAATCATCAGAAAGAACCTCAACCTCTAATTGGGTTGATTCAGGGAGCTACTCCCGACCAGGTGCTGACTGCGCAGCGCTGGTTACAGGGGCAATATCAGGAGTATCGGAGCAGTCTTGATCTTGTCGAGGCCGAAATTCTCCAACGGGACGCGGATATACAAGCCGCCAAAGCCCAAGTTTCCAGTTTGCTGAAAACGTTACCGATCGCCAGCCAGTTAGCCGAAGACTATCAGCGGTTACTGGCTCAACAGTACGTTGCCCGGCACGAATACCTGGAAAAAGAGCAGGCTCGTCTAGACCTTAAACGCCAACTCAGCATCCAGCAAGCGAGCGTGTTGCAAGCAACTGCTGCTCAAAGTGAAGCCAAACGCCGGCGCGAGGGTGTGGTGGCCCAAACCCGCCGGACAATGCTTGATTTGCAGCAAGAAGCTAATCAGAAAGAAGCCAGCTTGGTTCAAGAACTGTCTAAAGCCCAGTACCAAGAGACCTTGACCCTTCTTCGCGCCTCCGTTGATGGCACGGTTCAACAGCTAGCTATCCATACCGTCGGCGGGGTTGTGACGCCAGCGCAACAGCTCATGGTCATAGTGCCTAGAGATCAGCCCGTAGAGGTTGAGGCGATGTTTGAAAACAAGGACGTGGGATTTGTTCGAACCGGCCAATCGGTCACGGTCAAAGTGGAAACCTTCACGTTTACCAAATACGGCACGGTTGAAGGTGAGGTTGTCAGCATTTCAAATGATGCCATTGAGGATGAGAAGCGAGGGCCTATTTACAGCGGCCGTATCCGTCTTAAATCCGACAGCCTAATGATCAAAGGGCAACGTGTTGCGCTAACACCGGGAATGTCTGTCACGGCTGAAGTTAAAACAGATCAGCGCCGAGTTATTGATTACTTCCTAAGCCCGCTGCAGCAGCATATTGATGAGAGTTTGCGAGAGCGATGAGGCTAGGTTTTAGATTTGCGGGCTGTTAAATTTTGGCTCTTGGGTACCCCTGTACGATTCGGCATCTTCCAGATCGATATAAATAGAGTTGGACGCTATATGAACGAGAAGCGCAAGGGGTGGAGAATCGTGGCTAGACTCTATGTAGCTGTATGGCAACTATTGAGAGGTGGGGCGGCAATTCTTTTGTTAGTGCTTTTTGCTCCTCTATTGATAGCTGGTTATTATGGGATTTTTAACACGAAAAACACACCAGATACCGATAAGGTGCGACAAACAGTGGATCCTAGGGTGGTGTGCGGGACATTATCAAATACCACAATAGAAATCCCAAGAGAATACGTTGTTTTCTGGCCTGAGTACGAGGGAAAAAGCTCTTGGGAGAAAGGGTTCACCTCCAACATAAAAGGGTGTGACGCCAAGCTGCTATCATTATATATGTCGGTTTCTTGGCCTGACTTTCAACCATTGTCGATCAATAAGCATCTTGTAAATAATTCTAAATTTTCAGGCCTAGAGATTACGATATCTCCAGTGATTCGAAAGACTGATAATATGCAGTTTTTTCTTGATAATCTCCTGAAACCTGGAAAGACGACTTCAGATAGTTATCATTATAAAGATTACGATGAATCGCTTGGGCTGTTTTACATAGACAGCAACGACGCTATCGTGCCAGAAGTAATGAATCGATACTATTGGGCTGAGAACAACGGTTCGGTATCGGTTGTGTTCGAATGTTACCGCACTCGCCAAAGCACTGATATATATAGTTGCGCAGGATATTTCCTTATGAGGGACTTTGATTATCTTGTAAAGCTGAGATTTCCATCTGACGAGCTTAGACATTGGCGAGAAATAGTTGAAAAAACTCGCGCTTTTATTTCATCTAAAGTTAACAAATAGGGAGTTTCTATATGCCTCAACAATTAACCGCCGTTGACTTGGAACAGGCCAAACGGATTTTAGACTCGTCCGGCCCATCGGCTGCTTATGATTTTTTATCAGGGAAAGGTTATAAGTACGCTACTCTTGCGAATGGAGTGGCAAAGGGTAATTCTTTGTCAGGCGAAGCTGCAATTAACTTCATGAAAGTAACTGCGGACGCGTCGGGGCATCCGCTTTCGGATGTTGATGTGAATCGTATACGCAAGGATATGGCTAACGGATACATAGAAGCATTAAGGGCAAAATTGAATAATGCCTCTGGAGTTTTGAATTCCGATATAAACTATGACGAGGCGTGGAATTTTCACAGAAACGTCTTTAATACAAACGGTCTCAGTGTGGATGCCTGGACGCTAAATTCAGTATTTTCGGTTATTACCGAAAGTACGAGAGAAGCCTATTGGCAAACTGTTTTAGAATCGGCAGGCGACGTTTCTAAGGAACTCATTTTAGCGGCCAATACGGATAAAATGATGTCGCTGGCCACGACTATAAGTACTGATGATAATAAAAAACTCGCCAAGGGCTGGATTGATAGGGTTGACTCTCCCTCAGGAGCATATACGGTTACGAAAAGCTTATTCAGTCAAATGTATAATATGATTACAGGAGGCTTTGCTGAAGAGTCAAATATACCTCCTTCTGCATCGACCTCTGGTCTTATTGATATTAATATCACGCCAGATCCACAACCTCAGCAGAATATTCAAGGCGAAAACAAAGCTCGGCAAGATGTAAGCAATGGATATGTTGTCAACTCGCCCACCCACAGCATTGTATTTAAAGATGACACCCTAAATAAAACAGATTTTACTTCAACGCAAATTGGTAGTTTGACAACAGGCGGAATACGCCCAGGGGAAATTCAACTCGACCCTAACGCTCGCCCCAATACTTATCTTTCACAATTCTACCAGACCCCAGACAGCACTAGGCCGGATTTCAGTTTACGCAATGCCGTAACCCTGAATGGCCTTTCGGCGATGACAACGGTCAATACCTATGTCGACCCCTTGCTGCTGGACTTGGGCGGCAATGGCGTTCGCATGACCGATATCCGGGATGGCGTATTGTTTGACACCGATCATAGTGGCACGCTCAAGCGCACGGGGTGGGCTGACCGCAATACCGGTATGTTGGTGATCGACGACGGCAGTGGCCAGATCAAAGACGTCAGTCAGATGTTCTCAGAATACTATGCTGGCAAGGCTGGGGTTGGCGGTGCCGCTGGTGAGGTACGATTCAAAGACGGCTTCGCTGCGCTCGCCAGTGAAGATGCCAATGCTGATGGTGTGATTGACCAGAACGACCCGATCTGGAGCAAGCTACGTGTATGGGTTGATGCCTCTCATGATGCTCAATCCGATGCCGGAGAGCTCAAGTCCCTGGCCGAACTGGGTATCACCCAAATCAATGTACGATCCACGACGGCCAGTAGTGAAGTCCGTGATGGGAATAGAGTGCTTGCCCAAGGCACTTTTACAATTAACGGTAAAACCCAAGAAGCTCTCGCGGTTGATTTTTTGGGGGATCCTGTAAGTAGCACACTGCTTGATCAGGGCGCTGGAACTAAGGTGACTTCCACCTCTGAAGGAGTGACAACGACCGCTTATGCAAGTAAGAGCACTACCGGTGAAACATTGGATGCTGCTCAGTTAGGCGTTAGCAATCTATATGGTGGTATCGGTAACGATACCCTCATTGCCGCGCCAACAGGTAGTTGGCTCGTGGGTGGAGGGGGAAGCAATACCTACACAGGCTCTGCCGGTAACGATGTCTTTGTGATCAGTGCATCAGACCGCATGGAAAATATCCACGGTAACGGCGGACGCGATACGGCCATTATCGTCGGCGATGAGGGTGTCGCTTTAAACATGGCGCGAGCTGGACTGACAATTGCTCAGGGCGGCCGTGGTAACGATGTTATTGCCAGTGGTGGTACCTCTAGCGCATTCATCAAAGGAGGTTCCGGAGATTCGACGCTGATCGGTGGTGCGGGCAATGACGTCTTGGTCGGAGGAACAGGCCGCAACACCATATTGGGAGGCAGTGGTAAGGCTGTTATTTATGCGGGTCCGAAAGGCGACACAATCTACGCGTCAGAAGCCGGCAGCATCATTCACGCGGGTGGTGGTGCAGACATTATCTACGGAAGTGTGGGTAATGATGTCGTTGAGGTCGGAGGTGGCAATGCCATTATTGACGGTGACGGCGGAATCAACATCGTTACCCTGCATGGCAACCATGGGGACTATAAGATCACACGCACTGCCACGGGCTACGAAGTGGCCGATACGGTTGCCGGGCGAGATGGTACCGTCACACTGAAAAACATCCAGAAGCTGAGTTTTTCTGATATTTCAGCTGTGGATCTGGACTTGCCCAACGCAATGCCGGTGGGAGATGTTTTAACTGTCGATCAGGCTGGCAAGGCGTTTGACCGGACACAAGCCCATTTGATCTCAGCAGCCAGCCTGCTCGCCAATGATCAGCACCTCAATAGTACAGGCACTCTGCGCATCTCAAGTGTGGACGAAGCCGTTGGTGGCACTGTCAGCCTCACCCAACAGGGGGACGTACTGTTTACCCCAGATCCACGCTTCACTGGATTGCTCAGCTTTAAATATGGTGTGGTTAATGAAGCGGGCAACCCTTCTGCTACGGTAGTCAACCTGGGGACGGGGCAAACGGCTCCGATGCGAGCCAACGTTACACTGCTGACTCCAGAGGTACCGCTGGACCCGCTGACGGCACAAGAGTGGTATCTCAGCGACATCAACGTCCTTCCTGTATGGAAGGATTACACCGGTAAAGGTGTACGGATAGGTCAGTTTGAGCCCGGCGGCGAGTTTGCCACCCACCCTGAAATTTTCGACATCAAGCATCCAGATCTTGCACCCAATGTTGATAAAGCTTGGCTGCAGACTCAGCAGACCAATGGAACATTGCCAGACGTGGTGTCTAATCACGCGACAATGGTTGCCGGTGTAATGGTCGGTGCGAAGAATGGTATCGGAGGTGTCGGGGTTGCATATGATGCAACGCTTGGAGGCTATTACCTAGCTAACAAAGGTGATGATCTGACTGGGCTTGGCCACATGGTCAGTTATGACATTGCCAACAATAGCTGGGGGTTTCAGAATGACTTTGCCATCAGCAATATGCAGCAAGGTCAAATCAATACCGCCAGTTCGTTAACCTCGAATGCCCAATATGCTGCAAATAATGGCCGAGGCGGGTTAGGGACAATTATTGTTGCTGCCGGAGGCAACAGTCGTGCTACTGGCGGCAATGCCCAAGGATCGCTGACCAATAACAATCGATACTCGATTGAGGTTGGAGCCATCAATGCGCAGGGTGATCTGTCGACTTTACAAATAGGCTCAGCACCGTTCTCTAATCCAGGCGCAAGCCTATTGGTCTCGGCGCCAGGCAGCAATGTCGTGTCCACCAGTCATATGCTGGAAACTGATCGAGGCTCGACTTTCGGCAATAGCTACAGCGCCATGCAAGGCACCAGTTTTGCCGCGCCTATTGTTTCAGGTGTTGTTGCGCTGATGCTTCAAGCCAACCCTAATTTGGGTTACCGAGATGTCCAGCAAATCCTGGCGCTATCGGCACGCAAGATTAACGATCCGTCTACAGTATGGAGCGACAACGGCGCCCGCAACTGGAACGGGGGCGGTATGCACACCAGTAATGACTACGGTTTCGGTGAAGTCGATGCCCGTGCTGCTGTGCGGCTGTCTGAAGCCTGGATGACTCAGAGCACTGGCGCCAACGAGTCAGTGTTCAGTGCTTCCAGTGGTGTTGTTGGTAAAACGTTGACTGCGGGTGAAACCTTCTCATCAAGTTTGGCAATGAATGCTGTCTCGTACGTGGAGCATGCCGAAATCGACTTTGATGCTCAGGTCGGCCGTTTGGGAGATGTGACCCTCAAGCTTATTTCTCCAGATGGTACACAAAGCGTATTGCTTAACCGACAGGGAAAGGTGCCAGTTGGTACGGCAGGGGCAAGCGATGCTGACGTGGGCAGCACACAGTCAGGTGCTTTCAAGTATACCTTCATGAGTACTCATCACTGGGGCGAACTCACGGCAGGTGAATGGAAGCTTGAGGTGACCGACTCCGCCACTGGGCTTCCTGTAACGCTGAACAGTTGGTCGTTGCGTCTGTACGGTAGCAAGATGAGTGCTGACGACACGTTCTTTTATACAGATGAGTACATCAAAGCGGTGGCTGCGCAGGCTAACCGTGGTGTATTGGACGATGCCGCAAGTGGAACTGCTGGTGGGCGTAATACGCTCAATGCCGCGGCAGTTTCTGGTGATACTTCTATCAATTTGGTAACGGGCGTTGCAAACATCGGAGGGGCGGCCCTCACGATCAACAGTCGCTCACCTATCCAAAACATTGTGACTGGCGATGGTAATGACACTCTGGTCGCAGGTCCGGCAAATGCATTGCTTGATGGCGGCCGAGGTAACAACACTCTGGAGGGTGGCACGGGTAAGGACTTCTTTGTGGTTCATCGTCGGGGTGGTGGTAACGATACCGTGGTGAATTACGATGTCGCCCGTGGTGAGATCATTGACCTGGTTGGTTTCACCGGCAAGACCTTCGCAAATCTGGTCATCACACAGCTCGGCGCTGATGTTAGTGTCGATCTGGGAGATGCTCAGTCAATTTTGCTGAAGAATCAAACGGCGTCGGCAATTACAGCCGCTCAGTTCAAGTTTCAGGATACATTTGTTGCGCCAGTGGAATACGTCAACAGCGACGTTTCTGCGGTTCCCCCACAAGAGGGGCTGGGGACTGTCGTGTTAAACGGTGGCTCCAAGGGTGTGAGTATCACAACGGGGGCTGACGGTCAGTTTGTTGCGTCTCTAGCCGGAACGGTGTACAGCCATGATAGTGCCACTTCAGATACCTTCGTTGTATCTCGACAGCCAGGGATTGCGGACTATCAAAATGCACTAAGAGGGTTTAGGCAGGGCATCGACAAAATTGATTTAAGCCAGACAGGTATCATCAGCTTTGATCAGCTCACAATCAGTAAAAACAATCGCGGTACGATAAACGGGCTGTCGCAAATTCATGGTATAAATATTGCGACTATGGCACTTGATCCTGCCGGAGGTAAGGTCGAATTGCTTTACTTGGATGCACTTGATGTCTCTCAATTGAATCAGTCAGACTTCATATTCGCTACCCATGCGCTGGATCTAGTCCCTATTACTCCTTCGGTAGTCCCTCCGGTTGTGACTACCCCTGATCCATTGCATCCGACGATTACCGTGCCGGGCACACTGGAGCCCTCTATCGAACGTCCAATAATTGATATACCGGCTGTTGTTCTACCTCCTATTCCACCAATCGATATTCCTAAAAGACCAACTGTCGAAGAGCTTTTGGCGGGTCGAGATCGTCTTCCAACGGATACAAAAGTAAAAACTGCCGAAGAAATTTTAGCAGAACGAGGTATTGATCCTACCAAACCGGTTGATATGACTACCCCCACGCCAGTAGTCGGCGGTAGAGACGTTGGCGGTGGTATTGATACCAGACCAACAGAAGTAAAAATAAAATCGGTTGACGAAATTTTGGCAGAGCGAGGTATTGATCGAACTAAACCGGTTGAAATGACTACTCCTAAGCCAACAGATCTTACTGACCTGGTGGTGCCAACTCCCCCGGTCACAGGTGGAACTGTAACCCCTTCGCCCGTTGTTGTAGATAAACCAACACAGATTGCACCAGTCAAGACTACTACCGTACCCGTGAACACTCCGTTTGCGATCGTTAATTTGCCTGATCTAGCTGATAACGATCTTGCCGTCACTGGATTTAGCGCGAAAGTTACATTGGGTAATGGGGATAATACAGTTAGGCTCAATGGTATGATGGGAACATTAGTCGCTGGCGATGGTAAGAACACTATTGACTCGACTGATAATACCTCTAGCGCTACTGTTGGTAACGGGAAAAACATTATAACGGGTATTTATCAAAAACTGTCAGTCGGCAATGGTGACAATATAATAACTGTCGCAAGTCGGACGAGAGCGGTTACCGTTGGAGATGGAAAGAACACCATCCAAGGTGCAATTCAAAAGCTGACTGTCGGCAATGGCGACAATACCATTGTCAATACGGAGTCAATGGCAAAAGTGAAACTAGGAGATGGTACAAATACAGCGACTGTCAGTGGTGTTATGGCTACGGTGGAGGTTGGGCACGGTAGTTACGATCTAGGATTCCGTGGGTCTATGAGTACCTTGGTATTTGGCAAGGATATTACGCCTGATAAGCTATGGTTTGAGCATGCTGGACAGGATTTGCAAATTTCCGTGCTTGGTTCTAAGGAAGAAGTAACGGTACTCAATTGGTATGCTAGTGCGCCACAGCGCCCCAGCACTATCAGCACGGGTGATGGTAAAAGCCTATCTGATCGGAATGTTGAGCTTTTAGTGCAGGCTATGGCTGCGTTCTCACCTCCCGCCGCTGGTTTAACAAGTCTTGCAACATCAGAGCAGCAGGCCCTTCAGCCAGTCCTTGCGGCCAATTGGCATTAAGGTCGTAGCATCTGATCAACACCTAGCTCCCTGCAGAGAGTAGTTTGCAGGGAGCTATCTTTAAATAGATAACAGATCTACACGACATAATCCGGTCGACTCGTGTCATTTTTTGACTATCCTGCTCAGACAATACTAGAAATTCGGTCTCTGCCGGCATGCCTGCGGCCCTGATGTCGCAGCAGCCGATTAAGGGTTGTTTTTCGCTGGGCCCGATCGTTCAGCCTTTACCCAATTCCCAGCTGTAAGGTTTTTTCCATGACCCGCTTCTTGCTCTGCACACTCTTGCTACTGACCGCAATGCTCAGTGGGTGCGCCACGCAAATGGACGTAGCGATCAACGCAACGCCTGATCCCGACTACCACTTCGACCGCCAGGCACCCGTACTGGTGACGTCCACCGGCGGCAGCGACGAAAACGCGCTCAACGCCCGCTACTACCTGCGCGATATGGTCAGCGCCATGAAGGACCAGGGCTTTCGCAACGTCTTCACCGACACCACGCGGCCCAAAGACCATGCACCGATCAAAATGACCGTCACCCTGGACGTCGACAGCAAACAGGTCACCTACCGCTATACCGCCACCGAATACGGCCAGGTGGCAAACAGCACCACCACGCAGTGCAAGAAGAACAAAAAGAAAACCGACCAGCTGACCTGCACCAGCACCCCAAACACCGCCTACGGCCCCGTAGGCACCTCTGAGCGCACCGGCTACACCACCCTCACCACGTTCAGGGCCACCGCCCGGGATGAGACGAGCAAGCGCGCGGTGTACGTGCTTCGGGCGTCGTCCTACAACGACGACTGCCAGGCCGCGAAGGTGGAAGCTTTTTTGGTGGAACAGGGGCTGCGCAATTTGAATTTCCAGGATCGGGTGCGGCGTAACTACACGGTTACGATGCCGGAGGGGTTTCGTTGTAAGTAAGTGCTTTCCAAAGAGCCATCTCAATTGAGCAAAAACACCATCAACGCATTGTCATTCAAACGCTCCTGAAAGCTAGGCGCCAGCGGCTCGAGGGGCGAGTCCCTCAACAACGCCGCGTCCTTGCGCGGCACAATCACCCAGGATGGCCGGGGAAAAACAGGGGTCAGACCACGTTTAGTGCTCCGCCAGAAGAATAGTGGTCTGACCCTGAGGGATCCCCGATTTTTCTTACGAAAAATCAAGAAGTTGGAGTTATTGAAGAAGCCTGCATGAGTCGGCAACTTGGTTTGCACCACACAAAAACAAGATCCCCAACCCATGCAGGCCATC
>NZ_JYLM01000007.1 GCF_001439815.1 Pseudomonas orientalis
CTCAAGCCAGCACTGCCTGCGCAATAGTCCTGCACCGCCGCGAGTTTTGCCTGTTCTGTATACTTAACCATGACACCCCCAAGTTGTGTCCAACCTTTGGGGGTCAGTTCAGAGCGTGGGAACGATCGCTCAACCTGGCGCTGATGGAAGAGCGCTGGCCGGATGTGAAATTCCGCGCGACCCGGGAACACCATTAAGGTCTGAACGGTAGCAGAGAGGGCGAAGCTGTCATGGCTTCGCTCTTTTTGTTGGCCCTATAACTGTGCTGCCAATAGCTTTGGTCTGAATGTGTGTCGAGCTTCTGCATGCATGTAAGTCAGGGCAAAGATACAGGACATCCGCTTGTTGCTCGGCGGCGCCGGGTCAATAGGCTGACTGAATCCAGTCGGCATTTATATGAATAGCGTTGGTGTGTCTACTGTTAATGTTGGCAGTAGACAGGTGCTTTTTCCGCTACTAACGTTGAGTTGTGATGTGAATAAGGAGTGTGGGGCAAACGGTATTTTTTATAGTTGAACGTTAGCTGTCTAGCTGAGGAGGAAAAGGCTATGGGAACTACAAAAGTTATGGCGCCGACCGGGCATTTGGATGTTTACGTCGAAAAGAAGCTTGATTTCAGCGCGAAGGATTTTTTATTTAACAAGGACGATAGAGGGGTCCTGACTTTTGGCGGAAGTAAAGGTTCTTTTTCCCCTGCGGCCTACGTGGCTTGGAGAGGAGACGATTTTGCTGTCGGTTCTTATTCCATTGCGCCTGTTGGCGAGGGTGATGCCATAGCCTGGTATAACCATGCGAGCCTTAATAGTTGGCCGGCGATAAGTGGAACCTTCAATATCCACGCCATTTCGCTGGGAGACAACCCCAGCATTGATTTTGATTTTGATTTTATTGCTAAAAACCGATGGGGTAATAGAGAAGAGATTCATGTTTCAGGGCGGGGAGTTATTAACGGATTTGATAGTAAAGTTGTTTCTCCAAGCGATAAGGATAGCCCGGCGGGCGATGAGCTGTGGCGATAACCACACACCTCCTCGATTGCGGCTGAGCAATCAACTGTGGGAGGGGCTTGCCCCCGATGGCGGTCTATCAGTGACATGTAACGTCCTGACCCACTGCTATCGGGGGCAAGCCCCCTCCCACATTTTGATCTCTATAGGGCTGGAGATTGGCGAGAACCCTGCATCGGGTCTAGCGTTCACACATTGACTGCGAAGGAGACCACCGTGCGCAATGTTCGATACGCTATTTGTCTGATGCTACTGGCAGGCCCGGGGCTGACGACGCTCCCGGCACTGGCTGTCGATGGTACGCCCCAATGGAAGGACACCGGCCCTGTCACCAAGAGAAAGGCCAACGAGGTCAATTCCGGCAGCTGGAAACCGCAGCCTCAGCCCACCGATGTCAGGGATCCGGAAAACCCCGTCAACGAAGGGGAGGACAGTGAGACCTTTGACGACGGCGAGACCTGAGACGCGGCGCTAACCCAAAAAGAAGCCCTTCCCGCCAGGCTGATGCGCAACCTGACGGGAAGGGCTGTAGAACGCTGTATCACTGATCGTTCCCACGCTCCGCGTGGGAATGCATCCCGTGACGCTCCGCGTCACACCACGGGACGCAGAGCGTCCCAGGCGGCATTCCCACGCAGAGCGTGGGAACGATCGCTCAGGCCACAAACTGCTCCGCGTAGTGGCAAGCCACCTGCCGATTATCCAACGGCCGCAACAGCGGCTCCTCGGTGCTGCAGCGCGCTGTCGCATACGGGCAGCGCTTGTGGAACGCGCAGCCAGGCGGCGGGTTCAGTGGGTTGGGCAGCTCGCCGACGATCTTGATCTTCGGCTTGTTCGGATCCGGGTGAATGGTCGGGGTGGCCGACAGCAGCGCCTGGGTGTAGGGGTGCAGCGGGCGGGCGTAGATGTCTTCCTTGGGGCCCACTTCTACCGGGCGGCCGAGGTACATCACCATCACGTCGTCGGCCACATGCTGCACCACCGCCAGGTTGTGGGAGATGAACACGTAGGCGGTGTTGAATTCCTGCTGCAGGTCCATGAACAGGTTGAGCACCTGGGCCTGGATCGACACGTCCAGCGCCGAGGTCGGCTCATCCGCCACCAGCACTTTGGGTTGCAGCATCATCGCCCGGGCCAGGGCGATACGCTGACGCTGACCGCCGGAGAACATGTGCGGGTAGCGCTGATAATGCTCGGGGCGCAGGCCCACTTGCTTCATCATCGCCTGCACTTTCTCGCGGCGCTCGGCGGCGGACAAGTTGGTGTTGATCAACAGCGGCTCGCCGAGCTGGTCACCGACTTTCTGCCGGGGATTCAACGAGGCATACGGGCTCTGGAACACCATCTGCACGTCTTTGCGCAATTGCTTGCGCTGGGCCTTGTCGGCACCGGCGACTTCCTGGCCGGCGATTTTAAGCGAGCCCGAAGACGGCTCCTCGATCAGCGTGAGGGCGCGGGCCAGGGTGGATTTGCCGCAGCCCGATTCGCCCACTACGGCGAGGGTCTTGCCGGCTTCCAGTTCGAAGGACACACCATTAAGGGCACGCACCGTGGCGTGGCCCTTGAACAGGCCACGGGACACTTCGTAGTGACGGGTCAGGTCGCGGGCGGTAAGAACGACGGCCATTACGCCACCTCCTGGTTCAAGGGGTAGAAGCAGCGCGCAAGGCTGTTGGTTTTCGGATCAAGGCTCGGGCGCTGGGTGCGGCAGTTGTCCTGCACGTACGGGCAACGCGGCGAGAGCAGGCAACCCTGCGGGCGGTCATAACGGCCCGGCACGATGCCCGGCAGCGTGGCCAGCCGCGTGGCGCCCAGGCTGTGTTCCGGAATCGCCTTGAGCAAGGCTTCGCTGTAAGGATGCGCCGGGATGTCGAACAGTTGCGGCACCTGACCGACTTCCACCGCTTGGCCTGCGTACATCACGCAGACGCGCTGGGCGGTTTCAGCCACCACCGCCAGGTCGTGGGTGATCAGCACCAGGCCCATGTTCTGTTCTTTCTGCAGGGCCAGCAGCAGTTCCATGATCTGCGCCTGGATGGTCACGTCCAGAGCAGTGGTCGGTTCATCGGCGATCAGCAGTTTCGGTTCGCCGGCAATCGCCATGGCGATTGCCACGCGCTGGCTCATGCCGCCGGACAATTGGTGCGGGTAGGCATCCATACGGCTGGCGGCGCCCGGGATTTCAACCTTTTCCAGCAGTTCGATGGCACGCTTGCGCGCTTGCTTGCCGGACATTTTCAGGTGCAGGCGCAGCACTTCTTCGATCTGGAAACCCACGGTGTAGCTGGGGTTCAGGGCGGTCATCGGGTCCTGGAACACCATCGCCAGGTCTTTGCCGACGATCTGGCGGCGCTGGCGGTTGCTGAGCTTGAGCATGTTCTTGCCGTCGAAGTTCAGCGCATCGGCGGTGACGATGCCGGGATGCTCGATCAGGCCCATCAGCGCCATCATGGTCACGGATTTGCCCGAGCCCGACTCGCCAACGATCGCCAGGACTTCGCCTTTGTCGACCGTAATGTCGAGGCCATCGACCACCGGTACGGCGGTCTTGTCGCCGAAGCGCACGTTGAGATTCTTGATTTCTAACAGTGACATGGGAATCTCCTCAGGCGGCGTTCTTGAGTTTCGGGTCCAGCGCGTCGCGCAGGCCGTCACCCATCAAGTTGATTGCCAGCACGCTGAGCAAAATGGTCAGACCCGGCAGGCTCACCACCCACCAGGCGCGTTCGATGTAGTCACGGGCCGAAGCCAGCATGGTGCCCCACTCAGGCGTTGGCGGTTGTACGCCAAGACCCAGGAAGCCCAGGGCCGCGGCATCGAGGATCGCCGAGGAAAAGCTCAAGGTCGCTTGTACGATCAGCGGCGCCATGCAGTTAGGCAGCACAGTGATGAACATCAGGCGTGGCAGGCCGGCACCGGCCAGGCGCGCGGCAGTCACGTAGTCACGGTTCAGCTCGCCCATCACCGCAGCGCGGGTCAGGCGCACGTAGGACGGCAGCGACACGATGGCGATAGCGATCACGGTATTGATCAGGCCAGGGCCGAGGATGGCGACAATCGCCACGGCCAGCAGCAGCGACGGCAGGGCCAGCATGATGTCCATCAAACGCATGATGGTCGGACCGAGCAAACGCGGGAAGAAACCGGCAAACAGGCCCAGCAGGATGCCCGGGATCAGCGACATCACCACCGACGACAAGCCGATCAGCAGCGACAGGCGCGAACCCTGGATCAGGCGCGAGAGCAAGTCACGCCCCAGTTCGTCGGTGCCGAGCAGGAACTGGATCTGCCCGCCCTCGAGCCAGGACGGCGGGGTGAGCAGGAAATCGCGGTACTGCTCGCTCGGGTTATGCGGTGCAACCCACGGCGCGAAGATCGCGCAGAACACGATCAGCAGCATGAACAGCAGCCCGGCAACCGCGCCTTTGTTCTTGGAGAAGGCTTGCCAGAATTCTTTGTACGGGGACGGGTACAGCAGGCTCTGATCGACTGCTGACACTGGAGTAGAGGTAGTCATGGTCATGATCTCAGCGCTGGTGACGGATGCGTGGGTTGGCGAAGCCGTAGAGGATGTCCACCACGAAGTTCACCAGGATCACCAGGCAGGCGATCAGCAGAATGCCGTTCTGCACCACCGGGTAGTCCCGCGCGCCAATGGCTTCGATCAGCCATTTGCCGATGCCGGGCCACGAGAAGATGGTTTCGGTGAGTACGGCGCCGGCCAGCAGTGTGCCGACTTGCAGGCCCACCACGGTCAGCACCGGAATCAGCGCGTTACGCAGACCGTGCACGAACACCACGCGCGCCGGCGACAGGCCCTTGGCCTTGGCGGTGCGGATGTAGTCTTCACGCAGCACTTCGAGCATCGACGAACGGGTCATTCGCGCGATCACGGCCAGCGGGATGGTGCCCAGCACGATGGCCGGCAGGATCAGGTGATGCAGCGCGTCCCAGAAGGCGTCCGGCTCGTCGGCCAGCAGCGTGTCGATCAGCATGAAGCCGGTGCGCGGCTCGATGTCGTAGAGCAGGTCGATACGCCCGGACACCGGGGTCCAGCCCAGGCTCACCGAGAAGAACATGATCAGGATCAGGCCCCACCAGAAGATCGGCATCGAATAGCCCGCCAGGGAGATGCCCATTACCCCGTGGTCGAACAGGGATCCTCGTTTGAGTGCCGCGATCACCCCGGCCAGCAGGCCCAGGATACCGGCGAACAGCAGGGCGGCCATGGACAGTTCCAGGGTCGCCGGAAAGAGTGCGGTGAACTCGGTCCACACGCTGGTGCGCGTGCGCAGGGACTCGCCGAGGTCGCCCTGGGCAAGTTTGCCCACGTAGTCCAGGTATTGCGCATACAACGGCTTGTTCAAGCCAAGGCGTTCCATTGCCTGGGCATGCATTTCGGGGTCAACCCGCCGCTCGCCCATCATGACTTCTACGGGGTCGCCAGGAATCATGCGAATCAACGCAAAGGTCAGCAACGTGATGCCGAAGAACGTGGGGATCAGTAACCCCAGTCGGCGGGCAATAAAACTAAACATCTTGGTGTATACCTCAATCAGCCGGTTAGGCAGGTTCGGCGCCGTCAATAGCAACGGCGCCGAGCGTTTTTCTTATTTACTTCACCTGGGTGGTGGCGAAGTTATTGGTCGTCAGAGGGCTCAGGGTATAACCCTCGACGTTCTTGCGCATGGCGGTAAACATTTTCGGGTAAGCCATGGGAATCCACGGCTGATCCTTTTCAAACACATCCAGGGCTTGTTCATAGAGTACAGCGCGCTCGGCGGGTTCAGCGTCGGCGCGGGCCTTGTCGATCAAGTCTTGAAATTCTTTGTTACACCAGCGGGCGTAGTTTTCGCCGTTTTTCGCCGCATCGCAACTCAGGTTCGGGGTGAGGAAGTTATCCGGGTCCCCGTTATCCCCGGCCCAGCCGGCGGAAACCATGTCGTGTTCGCCGGCTTTGGCGCGCTTGAGCATCTCGCCCCATTCCATGACCTTGATATTGACCTTCAGGCCAATCTGCGCCAGATCCGCCTGCATGCGCTGGGCGCCGAGCATGGGGTTGGGGTTGGTCGGGCCGCCGCCGTTACGGGTGAACAGGGTGAACTCGGTGCCTTCCGGTACGCCGGCTTCCTTGAGCAGGGCGCGGGCCTTGTCCAGGTCGCGGGGCGGGTTCTTGAGCTTGTCATTGAAGCCCAGCAAGGTCGGTGGATACGGGCCAGTGCCGACGACTGCGTTGCCTTTGCCGTACAGGGCGTCGGTGTAGCCGGCCTTGTCGAACGCAATGTTGATCGCGTGGCGCACCCGCGCATCACTCATGTATTTGTGAGTGGTGTTCAGGGCGGTGTAGCTGGTCATCATCGCCGCCAGTTCATCCACTTTCAGATTCGGGTCAGCCTTGACGCTCGGCACATCGTCGGGCTTTGGATACAGCGCGATCTGGCACTCGTTGGCCTTGAGCTTTTGCAGGCGCACGTTGTTGTCGGTGGTGATTGCCAGGATCAGCGGATCGGCCGGCGGCTTGCCACGGAAGTACTCCGGGTTGGCCTTGAAGCGCACCTGGGCGTCTTTGGCATAGCGTGTGAAGATGAACGGCCCGGTGCCGATCGGCTTGGCGTTGAGGTCATCGGTCTTGCCGGACTTGAGCAACTGGTCGGCGTATTCGGCGGAGTGGATCGAGGAAAACGCCATGGCCAGGTCGGCCAGGAACGGTGCTTCAGGACGGGTCAGGGTAAAGACGACGGTGTGGTCATCGGTCTTCTCTACGCTCTTGAGCAGGTCCTTGAAGCCCATGCTTTCGAAGTACGGGTAGCCCACGTTGGACTTTTTATGCCACGGGTGATTCGGGTCCAGCTGGCGCTGAAAGCTCCAAAGCACATCATCGGCGTTCATGTTGCGCGTGGGTTTGAAATAATCGGTGGTGTGGAACTTGATATCGTCACGCAGGTGGAACGTATAGGTCAGGCCATCTGCGCTGATTTCCGGCAGATCCTTGGCCAGGGCAGCGACCACTTCGGTGGTGCCGGGCTTGAAATCCACCAGGCGGTTGAACATGGTTTCCGCAGCGGCGTCAGCGGTCACGGCGGTGGTGTACAGGACCGGGTCAAAACCTTCCGGGCTGGCTTCGGTGCAGACCACCAGCGGTTTGGCCGAAACGCCGATCGCCACGCTCAGCAGCGCAGCGGCCATGGCAGCTTGTAACGGGAGCATTTTCATTCAGAGCCCTCTGCAATCGATGGAGCCAGAAACGCGAAGGCGGCGGGCTCGTCCTGAGCCCGCCGCTTACCTGGCGCTAATTAAAGAATGTTGAACGGGATGGTGGTGACCAGACGGAACTCTTTGATGCTGCCGTCGGACTGGAACTCGCTGCCACGGTGCTCAACATAGGTTGCGCGCACGGTAGTGGCTTTGAGTGGGCCGCTTTGCAGGGCGTAAGAGGCGCCTACACCGTATTCCTGGTGCTTCTCGCCGTCCTGGGACTGAATGCCGTCGTAGGCGAACTTGGCGCGACCGTTGTTGCCGGTGTAGTGGGTACCGTCGATACCCCAGCCGCGGGCCGAGTAGGCGTTGAACTTCAGGCCTGGCACGCCGTATTCGGCCATGTTGATGGCGTAGGCGATCTGGAACGATTTCTCGTTCGGGCCGTTGAAGTCGGACGTCAGGGAGTTGGCCAGGTAGATGCCGTTGGTTTCGTGCAGGTAGTCGAAGTACTCGTTACCGTTCACTTGCTGGTAGCCGAAGGTCAGGCTGTGGGCCTGGTGAGTCAGCCCCAGGGACAGGGAGAAGGTATCGTTGTCGATTTCCCCCATCTCTTTTTTGCCTTCATCGACCGTCTTGTAGTAGTTGAAGCCGGTGGTCAGGCCCAGTTGCTGAGCGTCGCCCAATTCGTGGGTGGCGCCGAAGTAGTACTGGTTCCAGAAGTCCTTCACGTTGGCGGCGAAGAAGCTGGTCTTCAGGCTTTTCAGCGGCTGGTAGTTCACACCCAGGGTGGAGACTTTGTCGGTCTCCGCGCCATTGCCGTATTCGCTGCGAAATTTCGACAGGCTCTGTTCGCTACGCGGGGAAACGCGATCAAACACGCCGCCCTGGAACGACAGGTTGCTGAATTCTTCGCTGTTGAAGCTCACACCCTGGAAGCTTGAAGGCAGCGCACGGTTGCCGATGGTGTCGACGATGCCGCTGCTGAAGTTCTGGCGACCGGCGGTCAGCGTAGTGTTGGATACGCGGAACTGCACGTTGGCCAGGCCCAGTTTGCTCCATTGGTCTACGGCATCACCGTTGGAGTCGGCCAGGGTGCGGTTGGAGCCGCCCTTGATATCACGCTTGCTGCGGTCCAGGACCAGCGCGTTGTACACGGCTACTTCGGTCTTGACGCCGACAGTGCCCTGAGTGAAACCCGAGCTGGCGTTGAGGATGGTGCCCTGCACCCAGTTGGTACGGTTGCGGTCGGTCAGGGTCTGGCCATGCTTCTGGTAAGAAAAGGTGCCCCCACGGTATTTGCTTTCATGGGAGTACCAGTTACGCGTGGTGCCGCCCAGGCTGAAATCTTCGATGAAGCCCTTGGCCTCGCTTTGGGCGCTGGTGCCGGCCAGAGTGGTAGGAACGAAGTCCTGGCTCTGGGTTTCAGCGTAGGCGGTGGCCGTGATGCTGCTGATGGCCAGGGCCAGAAGCGCTTTGCTGCTCAGTTTCATGGGTGAAGCTCCTTTGGTTCTCTTTTTTATGCCGGTCTTTTTAGGTGAACCGGCTATTGGGTGTGTAACTCGTTCAAGCTGTTGCAAACGTTTGGCGTAGGAAAAATCCCAACAAAAGGCTGCACGTTTGCCGCAGGGCCAACTTCGCCCTGCGCAATCCGGTTATTTTTCTTATGGGGTGATGCTGACGCCCGAGAACACGTTGCGGCCGAAGGGGCTCACTTTGAAACCTTCGACTTTGGCGCTTAACGGCTGGTTGACCGTCGAGTGGGCGACTGGCGTGATCGGCACCTGCTGCTTGAGCAGTTGCTGCGCCTGTTTGTACAGAACAGTCCTTTGTTCACGGTCGGTAACGACCTTGGCTTGCTTGATCAGCTTGTCGTACGCCGGGTCACACCACATGGAGTAGTTGTTCCCGCCGATGGCGTCGCAGCTGTAGAGGGTGCCCAGCCAGTTGTCCGGGTCACCGTTGTCGCCGGTCCAGCCGATCAGGCTGACATCGTGCTCGCCGTTCTTGGTGCGCTTGATGTATTCGCCCCATTCGTAGCTGACGATCTTCACTTTCAGGCCGATCTTGGCCCAGTCGTTCTGCAGCATTTCAGCCATCAGCTTGGCGTTGGGGTTGTATGGACGTTGAACCGGCATCGCCCACAGGGTGATCTCGGTGCCTTCCTTCACGCCGGCGGCCTTGAGCAGCTCCTTGGCTTTTTCCGGGTTGTAGGCGGCGTCCTTGATGCTGTCGTCGTAAGACCACTGGGTTGGCGGCATGGCGTTCACCGCCAGTTGCCCCGCGCCCTGGTAGACGGCATTGAGGATGCTCTGCTTGTTCACCGCCATGTCCAGCGCCTGGCGCACTTCGAGCTGGTCGAACGGCTTGTGGCGCACGTTGTAGGCGATGTAGCCGAGGTTGAAGCCCGGCTTGGTCAGCAGTTGCAGGTTCGGGTCGGCCTTGAGTGCGTCGACGTCGGCGGGGCGCGGATGCAGGGTGACCTGGCATTCGCCGGCCTTGAGCTTCTGCACGCGTACCGACGCGTCGGTGTTGATGGCGAAGATCAACTGGTCGAGCTTGACCCGGCTCGGGTCCCAGTACTGTTTGTTCGCCACGTAGCGAATCTGCGAGTCTTTCTGGTACCGCTGGAACACAAACGGGCCGGTGCCGATTGGCTTCTGGTTGATATCGCTGGGTTTGCCTTCCTTGAGCAACTGATCGGCATACTCGGCGGAGAGGATCGCGGCGAAGCTCATGGCAATGTTTTGCACGAACGCGGCATCGACCGTGTTCAAGGTGATCACCACGGTGTGCGGGTCGGTTTTTTCGACCTTGGCAATGTTCTTGTTCAGGCTCATCCCGTTGAAGTAGGGGAATTCGGTAGGGTAGGCCTTGCGAAACGGATGGTCGGGGTCAAGCATGCGGTTGAAGGTGAACAGCACGTCGTCGGCGTTGAAGTCGCGCGTCGGCTTGAATTCCTTGTTGCTGTGGAACTTCACCCCTTCACGCAGATGAAAGGTGTAGGTGAGCCCGTCTTCGGAGATGTCCCACTTGGTGGCCAGGCCAGGCACTACGTCAGTTGCGCCTTTTTCGAATTCGACCAGACGGTTGTACAACGGCTCTGCAGCATCATTGTCGGTGGCGGTGGTGTATTGCGCGGTATCAAAGCCTGCAGGGCTGCCCTCGGAGCAGAACACCAGGCTCTTCTTGTCGGCGGCTTGAGCCATCGTGGCCACGGCCAACAGGCTGGTGGCAAACAGTGCGGATAGAACGGTGGTATGGCGCATGACGATCCCGATCCTTGTTTGTAGTTATCAACAGCGAGCGATCCCACTGGCCACAGCCAGGGAGACATCACTGATCCCACACACAGCGAGCGCCTTTCCCAAAGTGGGGCCTCTGCTGTCCTACGACGTTATGGGTCGCGGACTTCACAGTAAATGCGCCAAATCGGATTGACCTTGTAGGCAACGGAGACACAGAGCGCAGTTCATTGCTGTAGGACGGCAACGATTGCAGTGTGGTCTGTTTCCTACGGCCTGGCGGATGGAATAACGGCGACGTTACGAACGTCGCCGTTACTGATCCTTACTTGCCGCTTACGCCGACACCGTAGAAGGAGTTCAAGCCAAACGGGCTGATCTTGAAGTCCTGCACGGTGTTGCGCATGGGTTGATACACCGTCGAGTGCGCGATAGGTGTCATCGGAACTGCGTCTTTGAGTACATGTTGCGCCTGCTTGTACAGCTCGGTGCGTTTGGCGACATCCGATGTGGCCTTGGCTTCTTTCACGATGCCGTCGAATTTCTTGTCGCACCACTTGGAGAAGTTGTTGCCCGACAGCGAGTCGCAGCCGAACAGCACGTTCAGCCAGTTGTCCGGGTCACCATTGTCGCCGCTCCAGCCAATGATCATGGCCTGGTTCTCGCCGCCCTTGGAGCGCTTGATGTATTCGCCCCACTCGTAGCTGGTGATCTTGACCTTCAAGCCGATCTTGGACCAGTCGTTCTGCAGCATCTCAGCCATCAGTTTGGCGTTCGGGTTGTACGGACGCTGAACCGGCATGGCCCACAGTACGATCTCGGTGCCTTCCTTGACACCGGCTTCCTTGAGCAGCGCTTTGGCTTTCTCAGGATTGTAGGCGGCGTCCTTGATGGTGGTGTCGTAGGACCATTGGGTTGGCGGCATGGCGTTGACGGCCAATTGACCTGCCCCCTGGTATACCGAGTCGATGATCTGCTGCTTGTTCACCGACATGTCCAGCGCCTGGCGTACGCGCAGGTCGGCCAGTGGATTTGGCTGATCGCTGCCCTTGACCTTGTCCATCACGTTGTAGGCCACGTAGCCCAGGTTGAAACCGGCCTGGTGCGGCAGTTTCAGGTCCTTGTCTTCACCCAGCGCCTTGAGGTCGGCCGGACGTGGGAACAGGGTGACCTGGCATTCGTTTTTCTTGAGCTTCTGGATACGCACCGACGGGTCAGTGGTGATGGCGAAGATCAGGTTATCGATCTTCACGTCTTCAGGTTTCCAGTAGTCCTTGTTGCCGGTGTAGCGAATGTTCGAGTCTTTCTGGTAGCTCTTGAACACGAACGGGCCAGTACCCACCGGTTTCTGGTTGATGTCGGCGGGTTTGCCTTCCTTCAACAATTGCGCGGCGTATTCGGCGGATTGGATCGAGGCGAAACTCATGGCCATGTTCTGGATGAACGCAGCGTCCACTTTGCCAAGGGTGAACTTGACGGTGTGGTCATCGATCTTTTCGATGTTCTTGATGTTGGTGTCCATCCCCATGTCCGTGAAGTACGGAAACTCGGTGGGGTAGGCTTTACGGAATGGATCGTCTTTATTGATCATCCGGTTAAAGGTGAACAGTACGTCGTCGGCCGAAAATTCACGAGTCGGCTTGAAGTACGGGGTGGTGTGGAACTTGACGCCTTCGCGCAGGTGGAAGGTATATGTCAGGCCGTCCGGGGACACGTCCCAGCGGGTGGCGAGGCCTGGCACCACGGCGGTGCCGCCGCGTTCGAACTGGCTCAGGCGGTTGAACATGGTTTCGGCCGAGGCATCGAAGTCTGTTCCGGTGGTGTACTGGCCTGGGTCAAAACCGGCCGGGCTCCCTTCGGAGCAGAACACCAGGTTAGTTGCCGCTTGGGCAAATGGGGCTGCGGCCATAAGGCCAGCGCTCACTAATAACGGAAGGACTGCGTGTTTAAGCATGTTGGCCTCATGATTTGTTGTCATTTTTGGTGGTGAGGGCGACCTCGTGAGTCGGCCTGCGGATACTTATGCAGGCGCCATACCCATTGCAAGATGTTGAACGGTTGCAAGCGTCAAACAGTGGGACGGGCGTACAAGAATGTCGCATTTATGAAAGTTTCGACATAAATGTGTCTGTTTGGCGGGTTTTTTCGGTGCGTGTGGCGCACCGGAAAAGCCCAATCGAGGCGTCTAGTGCACTCGATTGGGGCATTGTTGTTACTTATCTAGACTCACACCATAGAACGGTGTCAGCCCGAAAGGGCTGATCTTGAAATCGCGCACTTGCTTGCGCATCGGTTGGAAAACCGTCGAGTTCGCGATAGGTGTTATAGGTACTTGTTCCTTAAGGATTTGTTGCGCCTGCTGATACCACTTGATGCGCTGGCCGCGATCGTTGCTGACCTTGGCCTGCTGCACCAGCTTGTCATACGCCGGGTTACACCATTTGGCGTAGTTGCTGCCCTTGACCGCGGCACAACTGTAGAGCACGCCGAGCCAGTTATCGGGGTCGCCGTTGTCGCCGGTCCAGCCGTAAATCATCGCGTCATGTTCACCATTCTTGGCGCGCTTGATGTATTCGCCCCACTCATAGCTGACGATATTGGCCTTGATGCCGACCTTGGCCCAGTCCTGCTGGATCATTTGCGCGGACATGCGCGCATTGGGATTGGAGGCGCGTTGCACGGTCATCGCCCAGAGATCAATGGTGGTACCTGGTGCAACCCCTGCTTCTTTTAGTAGCGCCCGGGCCTTGGTCGGATCGTACGGCGCATCCTTGATAGTCGGGTCGTAAGACCACTGCGCGGGTGGCAGCGCGTTCTGCGCCAATTGTCCGGCGCCCTGGTAAACCGCCTTGATGATTGCAGGCTTGTCGATGGCCATATCCAGGGCCTGGCGCACTTTGAGCTGATCCAGCGGCGGATGGGTGACGTTGTAGGCCAGGAAACCCAGGTTGAAGCCGGCCTGTTGCAGCACCCGCAAGTCAGGGTCCTGCTTCATCACCTCGATGTCGGCGGGGCGCGGGTAGCCGCTGACCTGGCATTCACCGGCCTTGAGTTTCTGCAGGCGTGCGGCGGCGTCCGGGGTGATGGCGAAAACCAGATTGTCGAGCTTCACATCTTCGGGTTTCCAATATTGTTTATTGGCAACGTAGCGGATCTGTGAGTCTTTCTGGTAGCGCTTGAACACGAACGGGCCGGTGCCCACCGGTTTCTGGTTGATGTCCTCGGCCTTGCCTTGCTTGAGGAGCTGGGCGGCGTACTCGGCCGATTGCACGGAGGCGAAACTCATCGCCAGGTTCTGTACGAACGAGGCATCCACGTTGTTCAGATTGAAGCGCACGGTGCGGTCGTCGAGTTTGTCGAGGCTTTTGATCGTGGTATTCAGGCCCATGTCGGTGAAGTAGGGCGACTCGGAGGGGTAGGCCTTGCGAAACGGACTTTCGGCATCCAGCAGGCGGTTGAAGGTAAACACCACGTCATCGGCGTTGAAGTCGCGGGTCGGGGTGAAGAAATCGGTGGTGTGAAACTTGACGCCATCGCGCAAGTGGAAGGTGTAGGTCAGTCCGTCGTCGGACACATCCCAGCGGGTGGCGAGGCCGGGCTCGACTTCGGTGCCGCCACGCTTGAACTGGGTAAGGCGGTTGAATACGGTTTCGGCAGAGGCATCAAAGTCGGTGCCGCTGGTGTACTGGCTGGGGTCGAAGCCGGCGGGGCTGGCTTCGGAGCAGTAGACCAGGGTGGTGGCTGCGTGCGCCATGGGCATGAAGGCCAGGAGGCCGGCGGCGAGGAGGAGCGGTTTGAAGGCAATTCTGTGCATGGAGACCCCAGCAATGGCAGCCCTGTAAAAGCAGCGCAAATGAAAACGGCGGTCACCGAGGTTACCGCCGTTCAGGGTTGTCAGGTAGGGGTCACTGCATCTGCACTTCAACCACGCCGTCTGCACTCATGCTGACCTGGCTGGTGCCGGCTTCCACTTCAGGCGTGGGCGCTGAATCGGCCATCGCCGCTTTCATCATCATGGCGCCGCGTGCATAGGGCATCGGGTAGCCGTTGGTGTTGAAGTTCAGGTTGACGATCTTGTAGCCCTTGCCGCCGAGTGCATCGGTGGCCAGTTGCGCACGGGCCTTGAACGCGGCCACCGCGTCTTTGAGCAGCGCATCTTCGCTGGCCTTGCGCGTGCCGTCGGCGATGGCAAAGTCCATGCTGTCCATTTTCAGGGTGTTCAACAGCTCGCCGGTGAGTTTGGACAACGCCGGGAAGTCCGCGCTTTCCAGACGCAGTTCGGCGCGTTCACGCCAGCCGGTGATTTTCTGGTTCTTGCTGTCGTAGATCGGGTAGCTGTTGCGGCTGCCCTGGCGCAGGGTCACGGCCTTGACTTCGCGGGCCTGGCCCAGGGCTGTGTTCATCGTCGTGGTGATTTCGGCGGCAAGCTTGGCCGGGTCCGCGTTCTGCGATTCGGTGTAGAGGGTCACGATCATCTTGTCGCGCGCCACTTCCTGGCTGACTTCGGCGCGCAGGGAGATCTGGTTGTAATGCAGTTCATCGGCGGCCATGGCCGGCAGGCTGGCCAGGGCGCTGGCGCCGAGGGTGAGGACAGCGGCACTGCGAGTGAAACGGGACATGAAAGCTCCTTGAGATTGTCGTGTTCGGTATGACTGTAGACGGTGGCATCGGGTTCTTCGGGTTTACATATTCCCTACATGTCGTGGAGGCGGCGACGAATGGTCATCTGTCCGGCCTGCGTCAAAGAGCCACACGCGCCGTGCCGGCGGGTCTGCTTCGTTTATACTCGTGCCGATCCGCCTGCAGCGCTCATCGGGAGAGCTCATGCTCGCCGCCGTAAAACTGACTTCCGCCACCCGCCAGAACCTCTGGCGCCTGACGTTCATCCGCACCCTGGTATTGGCCGCGCAGGCCGGTTCCGTCGGGCTCGCCTATTGGTTCGACCTGCTGCCGCTGCCCTGGCTGCAACTGGCCGTGACCCTCGGCTTCTCCACTGTGCTGTGTGCGTTTACCGCCATCCGCTTGCGCACCACCTGGCCGGTCACCGAGTTGGAATACGCGCTGCAATTGGCCTGCGACCTGTTTATCCACAGTGTGTTGCTGTACTTCTCCGGTGGTTCCACCAATCCGTTTGTGTCTTATTACCTGGTGCCGCTGACCATTGCCGCCGTGACCTTGCCATGGCGCTATTCGGTGGTGCTGTCGGGCATCGCGCTGACGCTGTACACGCTGCTGCTGGCGCAATTCTATCCACTGCAGACCTTTCCGATCGCTCGGGAAAATCTGCAGATCTACGGCATGTGGCTCAGCTTTGCCTTGTCTGCCGCCGTCATCACGTTTTTTGCCGCACGCATGGCCGAAGAGTTGCGTCGTCAGGAAGAACTGCGCGCGATTCGCCGCGAAGAAGGCCTGCGCGACCAGCAACTGCTGGCGGTCGCCACCCAGGCGGCGGGTGCCGCCCATGAATTGGGCACGCCGCTGGCGACCATGAGCGTACTGCTCAAGGAGATGACCCAGGACCATCACGACCCTGCATTGCAGGATGACCTCAGCGTGCTGCAGGAACAGGTCAAACAGTGCAAGTTGACCTTGCAGCAACTGGTGCGCGCCGCCGAAGCCAATCGGCGTCTGGCGGTCGAGATGCAGGATGTCACCCAGTGGCTCGATGAAGCCCTGAACCGCTGGCACCTGATGCGCCCCGAAGCCAGTTACCGTTTCAGCCTGTTGGGCCAGGGCAGCGTACCGCGCATGGCGCCGCCGCCGGATCTCACCCAGGCCTTGCTCAACCTGTTGAACAATGCCGCCGATGCCTGCCCTGAAGGCCTGGGCGTGCAGTTGGACTGGGACGCGGAAAACGTCACCATCAGCATTCGTGACCACGGCGCGGGCGTGCCGCTGGCCATTGCCGAGCAGATCGGCAAGCCCTTTTTTACCACCAAGGGCAAAGGCTTCGGCCTCGGCCTGTTTTTGAGCAAGGCCAGCGTGACCCGCGCGGGCGGCTCAGTGAAGCTCTATAGTCATGAGGAAGGTGGCACGCTTACCGAGCTGCGCCTGCCCCGTGTCGCACGAGGAGATATCGATGAGTGACGAGATCCAAGTCGAAGGCGAAGAACTGCCGCACCTGCTGCTGGTAGATGATGACGCCACCTTTACCCGCGTGATGGCGCGCGCCATGAGCCGTCGCGGCTTTCGCGTCAGCACCGCAGGCTCAGCCGAAGAAGGCCTGACCATCGCCCAGGCCGACCTGCCGGACTACGCCGCGCTCGACCTGAAAATGGACGGCGACTCGGGCCTGGTACTGTTGCCCAAGCTGCTCGAGCTGGACCCGGAGATGCGTGTGGTGATCCTCACCGGCTATTCCAGCATCGCCACTGCCGTCGAAGCCATCAAGCGTGGCGCCTGCAATTACCTGTGCAAGCCTGCGGATGCCGATGACGTGCTCGCCGCGCTGCTGTCCGAGCACGCCGACCTCGACACCCTGGTGCCGGAAAACCCCATGTCGGTGGATCGCCTGCAGTGGGAACACATCCAGCGCGTACTGACCGAGCATGAAGGCAACATCTCCGCCACTGCGCGCGCGTTGGGCATGCACCGTCGGACGTTGCAGCGCAAATTGCAGAAGCGTCCGGTACGCCGCTGAACGAAGACTGAACAAGCTGCTTCAGGCCGCACGGAGCCCTGAACCGATCGCCTATGATCGGTTCAAACGCCTGTCATATTTTCCCTACCGAGCCTGAACAATGAATCAGAACGCTGAGTACTCTGCGGTCAATGATGCGGTGCGTGGGCAATTCTTCCGCCGAACCTGGGCGATGATCACGCCGTATTGGCGCAGTGAAGAGAAGGGCAGGGCCTGGTTGCTGCTGGCCGCCGTGATTGGGTTGTCGCTGTTTAGCGTGGCGATCTCGGTGTGGATCAACCACTGGTACAAGGATTTCTACAACGCCTTGGAGAAGAAGGACACGGCCGCCTTCTGGCAACTGATCGGTTACTTCGGCGGCATCGCGGCCGTGGCGATCCTGGGCGCGGTGTACCGCTTGTACCTGACCCAGATGCTGACCATCCGCTGGCGTGCCTGGCTGACCGAAAAGCACTTCGCACGCTGGCTCGCCCACAAGAACTACTACCAGCTGGAGCAGGGCGGCTACACCGATAACCCGGACCAGCGGATTTCCGAAGACCTCAACACCTTCACCTCCAGCACCTTGAGCCTGGGCCTGGGGTTGTTGCGCAACGTGGTCAGCCTGGTGTCGTTCTCGATCATCCTGTGGGGCGTGTCGGGCAGCATCGAGGTGTTCGGCATCACGATTCCCGGCTACATGTTCTGGTGCGCGCTGCTGTATGCCGCCGTGGGCAGTTGGCTGACGCACTTGATCGGGCGTCGCTTGATCGGCTTGAGCAACCAGCAACAGCGCTTCGAAGCGGACTTGCGTTTCTCCATGGTGCGGGTGCGTGAAAATGCCGAAAGCATCGCGCTGTACAACGGCGAACCGAATGAAAAGCAGCGCCTGAGCACGCGCTTCGGCAAAGTCTGGCACAACTATTGGGACATGATGAAAGTGTCCAAGCGCCTGACCTTCTTTACCGCCGGCTACGGCCAGATCGCGATTATCTTCCCGTTTATCGTCGCTGCGCCGCGCTACTTCACCGGCAAGATCGAACTGGGCGAGCTGATGCAAATCAACTCGGCATTCGGCAACGTGCAGGAAAACTTCAGCTGGTTTATCAACGCCTACTCGGAATTGGCGTCGTGGCGCGCTACCAGTGACCGTCTGCTGAGTTTCCAGCAGGCCATGAGCGACAACGAACAGCGTGCTCCGGCCATCGATGTGCGCCCTGAAGGCGAACGCCTGGTGATCAAGGATCTGGGCATGGACCTGGCCGACGGCCGTCACCTGCTCACCGACGCCGACATGAGCGTGGAGCCTGGCCAGCGCGTGATGCTCAGTGGGCGTTCCGGCAGCGGCAAGAGCACCTTGCTGCGGGCAATGGGCCATCTGTGGCCGGCCGGTCATGGCAGCATTCGGCTACCGGCGACGCGCTACTTGTTCCTGCCGCAGAAGCCTTACCTGCCGATAGGCACGCTCAAGGCGGTGCTGAGTTATCCACAGGACGACAGCGTCTATCCGGCAGAACGTTATGCACAGGTCCTGGAAACCTGCCGCTTGCCGCATCTGGTTGGTCGCCTGGATGAAGCCAATCACTGGCAACGCATGCTTTCGCCGGGCGAACAGCAGCGCCTGGCCTTCGCCCGCGCCTTGTTGTTCGCGCCGCAATGGCTGTACATGGACGAAGCCACTTCTGCCATGGATGAAGAGGATGAGGCGACGTTGTACCAGGCGCTGATCGATGAACTGCCGGGGCTGAGCATCGTCAGCGTTGGCCACCGCAGCAGCCTCAAGCGCTTTCATGGAAGGCATGTGCGGATCGAGGGTGGGCGGTTGCAGGAACAACAGCCAGCCTAGGGTCATGTGGGGTCAAGTGTGGGAGGGGGCTTGCCCCCGATGGCGGTGTGTCAGTCACCTGATTCGGGTCTGACACACTGCCATCGGGGGCAAGCCCCCTTCCACATTGGATCTCCGTTTTCAGGGAAACTTAGCCCCAACAAAAAGCCCGGCTGATCATCGATCAGCCGGGCTTTTTTATTGCTTGAGGATGACCTACTTCTTCAAGCCGTAATGTTCATCCAGCATGCCTGGGGCGTCCGGCGTTTTTGGCGCGTAGTCCCGCGGCGGTTCCTGGTTTTCCCGGGGCGGGGTCAGGCGTTCCCGTGGGGTTTGCGGTGCATCGGAATGCAGCGCGGCCAGCAGGCGCTGGCGGGTGATGTCGTCGAGGGCCAGGCGGTTTGCGCCATCGGCGAGATGATCCTGTACTTCCTGGTAGCTCTGGGTGAGCTTCTTGACCAGGGTCGCGGTGCTGTTGAAGTGGGTAACAACCTCGTTCTGATAACTGTCAAAACGTTCCTGAATGTCATCCAACTGACGTTGCGTGCGGTTAGGCGCGGCATTCGGCAGCAGGCGAGCAACCAGGAATCCAATGGCGACACCGGCAACCAGGGCAAGAGTCGGCAACAACCAAACTAAGAGCGAGTGTTCCACGAGTCCTTCCTCTATAAACGGCTTTGCTTTACGTTAACGGCTCAAACCTGCGCTGTATACCGCGATTAAGCTCGCAATGATGCCATGCACAGACTTTTAGCTAGACGAGTCGACCCCTTGAGAGGTCACGGAGTTCATCCTTGCTCATGCGTGAAACCCCCGTTTTGATCGATGGCCCGGTAGGGCAATTGGAAGCCCTGTACCTGGATCACCCCGAACCACGTGGCCTGGCGTTGATCTGCCACCCCAACCCGGTGCAGGGCGGCACCATGCTCAATAAAGTCGTGTCGACCCTGCAACGCACCGCCCGCGATGCCGGTTTGATTACGTTGCGTTTCAATTATCGTGGCGTCGGCGCCAGCGCCGGTTCCCACGATATGGCCAGCGGTGAAGTCGACGACGCCGAAGCGGTCGCCACCTGGCTGCGGGAAAAACACCCGGACCTGCCGATCACCTTGCTGGGTTTTTCCTTCGGCGGTTACGTGGCTGCCAGTCTCGGCGGGCGTCTGGAAGCCAAGGGCGAGAAGCTCGCGCACCTGTTTATGGTCGCTGCGGCGGTGATGCGCCTGG
Source organism: Pseudomonas orientalis (assembly GCF_001439815.1). Lineage (GTDB taxonomy): Bacteria > Pseudomonadota > Gammaproteobacteria > Pseudomonadales > Pseudomonadaceae > Aquipseudomonas > Aquipseudomonas orientalis. Next base: position 20,116 of record NZ_JYLM01000007.1, read on the forward strand.
GCGAGTCGGACGTGTTGCCCCAAGGCTGCCCGTTGACCCTGATCCAACCGGAAAGCGACGAAGTGGTTAACCCGCAAATCGTCTACGACTGGTCCGCAGCCTTGAATCGCCCCCATACGCTGCTGAAAGTGGCAGAATGCGGACACTTTTTTCATGGCAAGCTGACCGATCTCAAGGATCTGGTGCTGCCACGCCTTTCGAATTGATGACAAGCGATCACCCATGACGACCCGTACCCGCATCCTCACCGGCATTACCACCACCGGCACGCCGCACCTGGGCAACTACGCCGGTGCGATCCGCCCGGCGATCCTTGCAAGCGAAGACGCCAATGCCGACTCCTTCTACTTCCTGGCCGACTACCACGCCCTGATCAAATGCGATGACCCGCAGCGCATCCAGCGCTCGCGCATGGAAATCGCCGCGACCTGGCTGGCCGGCGGCCTGGATGTGAACCGGGTGACGTTCTATCGCCAGTCCGACATTCCCGAGATCCCCGAGCTGACCTGGCTGCTGACCTGCGTGGCCGCCAAGGGCCTGCTCAACCGCGCCCACGCCTACAAGGCCTCGGTGGACAAGAACGTGGAGACCGGCGAAGACCCGGACGCGGGCATCACCATGGGCCTGTACAGCTACCCGGTCTTGATGGCGGCGGACATCCTGATGTTCAACGCGCACAAGGTGCCGGTGGGTCGCGACCAGATCCAGCATGTGGAAATGGCCCGTGATATCGGCCAGCGTTTCAACCACCTGTTCGGCAAGGGCAAAGAGTTCTTCACCATGCCCGAGGCGTTGATCGAAGAAAGCGTCGCCACCTTGCCGGGGCTGGATGGACGCAAGATGTCCAAGAGCTATGACAACACCATCCCGTTGTTCACCAGCGCCAAGGAGATGAAGGACGCGATCTCGCGGATCGTCACCGACTCGCGCGCGCCCGGCGAAGCCAAGGACCCGGGCAACTCGCATCTGTTTACCCTGTACCAGGCGTTCGCGACCAAGGCCCAGGAAGAAGAATTGCGTGGCGAACTGCTGCAAGGCCTTGGCTGGGGTGAAGCGAAAAATCGTCTGTTCCAACTGCTCGACGGCCAACTCGGTGAAGCGCGCGAGCGTTACCATCAACTGATGTCGCGCCCGTCCGACATGGAAGACCTGCTGCTGGTCGGCGCGAAAAAAGCCCGTGCCGTGGCGGCGCCGTTCCTCGCCGAGCTGCGTGAAGCGGTGGGCCTGCGCTCGTTCGTCAACCAGGCTGCGGCGCCGGTCGCGGCGAAGAAGAAAGCCGCTAAATCTTCTCGTGTTCTCAGTTTTCGCGAAGGCAACAGCTTCCGTTTCCGTGTACTTGCCGCTGATGGCTCGCCATTGTTGCTGTCGAGCGAATTTGCCGATGGCAAAAAGGCTGGCGCGGTGATTAAGCAATTGCAATCCGGTCAAACTTTGGACATTCGCACCGAAGCGTATGGCTTCAATGTTTGGCTCGACGGTGAGTGTGTGGCAGAAAGCTCGGCTATTTACGCGGATGCTGCGCAACGAGATGCCGGTATCGAAGCCCTGCGGGTTGCGTTGACCCCCCTCGAGGATTAATTAACCCGACCAAGGGTTGATTGCCATTATCCAGGGCCGTCGTTACAGTGACGGCCCGTTTTTGTTGCCTTGCTAACGAAATTATGACGCCCCTAGAACGATATCAAGCTGATCTGAAACGCCCTGACTTCTTCCATGACGCGGCCCAGGAAAATGCGGTGCGTCATTTGCAGCGCCTGTATGAAGACCTGGTCGCGGCCTCGCAAACCAAGCCGGGAATGTTCAGCAAGCTGTTTGGCAAAAAAGACCACACGCCGGTCAAGGGCCTGTACTTCTGGGGTGGCGTCGGCCGGGGCAAGACTTACCTGGTGGACACCTTCTTCGAAGCGCTGCCGTTCAAGGAAAAGGTGCGTACCCACTTCCACCGCTTCATGAAGCGTGTGCACGAAGAGATGAAGACCCTGCCGGGTGAAAAAAACCCGCTGACGATCATCGCCAAGCGTTTCTCCGACGAAGCGCGGGTAATCTGCTTCGATGAATTCTTCGTCTCCGACATCACCGATGCCATGATCCTCGGCACCTTGATGGAAGAACTGTTCAAGAACGGCGTGACCCTGGTCGCCACCTCGAACATCGTGCCCGATGGCCTCTACAAGGACGGCCTGCAGCGCGCACGCTTCCTGCCGGCCATTGCGTTGATCAAGCAGAACACCGACATCGTCAACGTCGACAGCGGCGTCGACTATCGTTTGCGTCACCTTGAGCAGGCGGAGCTGTTCCACTTCCCGCTCAACGAAGCGGCCCACGAAAGCCTGAAGAAAAGCTTCCGCGCGCTGACGCCGGAATGCACCCAGGCGGTGGAAAACGACAAGCTGATGATCGAGAACCGCGAAATCATCGCCTTGCGTACCTGCGATGACGTGGCCTGGTTTGAATTCCGTCAACTGTGCGACGGCCCGCGCAGCCAGAACGACTACATCGAACTGGGCAAGATCTTCCATGCGGTGATCTTGAGCGGCGTGGAGCAGATGGGCGTGACCACCGACGACATCGCGCGGCGTTTTATCAACATGGTCGACGAATTCTACGACCGCAACGTCAAGCTGATCATCTCGGCGGAAGTCGAACTCAAGGACCTGTATACCGGCGGTCGCTTGAATTTCGAATTCCAGCGCACCTTGAGCCGTTTGCTGGAAATGCAGTCCCACGAATTCCTCTCGCGCGGACACAAACCCTAAGATCAATGCAAATCAAACTGTGGGAGGGGGCTTGCCCCCGATAGCGGTGGATCAGTCAACTCATGCAGTGATTGACCCACCGCAATCGGGGGCAAGCCCCCTCCCACATTTGCTTAAGCGGCCTGCTGGAATTGCTGCCGGTATTGATTCGGCGACAACTCCGTGTGCTGCCTGAACAACCGCGCAAAGAAGCTCGCATCGTCGTAACCCACCTCGTAGCTGATGGTCTTGATGCTCTTGCGACTGGCCGACAGCAGGCCCTTTGCCGTCTCGATGCGCAAACGTTGCAGATAATGCAGCGGCTTGTCGCCGGTGGCGGCCTGGAAGCGCCGCATGAAGTTGCGGATGCTCATGCCATGCTCGCGCGCGACGTCTTCGAAGCGGAATTTGTCGGCGAAATGCTCTTCGAGCCAGTGCTGGATCTGCAGGATGATCACATCCTGGTGCAGCTTCTGCCCGCCAAACCCGATACGCCCCGGCGCATAGTTGCGTTGCACCTCATACAGAATGTCGCGGGCCACGGCCTGGGCAATGTTGGCGCCGCAGAAGCGTTCGATCAGATAAATATAAAGGTCGCAGGCTGAGGTGGTGCCGCCGGCGCAGTAGAGGTTATCGGCGTCGGTCAGGTGCTTGTCCTGGTTGAGCTGAACCTGGGGGAAGCGTTCGCTGAAGACAGTGAAGAAGCGCCAATAGGTGGTCGCCTCCTTGCCGTCGAGCAGGCCGGCTTCGGCCAGCCAGAACACTCCGGTGGCTTCACCACACAGCACGGCGCCGCGAGCGTGTTGTTCGCGCAACCACGGCAGCACCTGGGGGTAGCGGGTGCACATGGCGTCGAAGTCGTCCCAGAAGGCAGGCAGCACGATGATGTCGGCGTCTTCCAGGCCGCCGTCCACCGGCATGATCACATCGCTGAAACTGCGCACCGATTGCCCGTCGGGGCTGACCAGGCGCGTTTCAAACGCAGGGGTCAGACCCAGGCCCTGTTGCTTGCCGTAACGCAGGCTGGCGAGGTGGAAAAAATCCTTGGCTTGCATGAGGGTTGAAGCGAATACCCGATCAATGGCCAGAATGCTGACGCGCCGCAACGGCGTGGAGATTTGGTTAGGCATGATTTCATTTATTCTTATAGGGGAAAGTGGTCACCAGACGGCTGGATCGTCTTATTTTTTGTCGAATGTGTCCAGTGTCCCGTGACGCATTCGCGGCATAGGCTCTGTGGGCTTGTTTTTGTCCGACAATCTACGCAGGTGAGCCATGATTCCCAGAACCTTGTTCAGCCCGGAGCACGAACTCTTTCGCGACAGCGTACGCACGTTCCTCGAAAAAGAAGCCGCGCCGTTCCATGGGCAATGGGAAAAACAGGGTTATATCGACCGCAGTCTGTGGAGCAAGGCCGGTGAGGCGGGGATGCGGTGCTCCCATCTGCCGGAGGAATATGGCGGCTTGGGTGCAGACTTTTTGTACAGCGCGGTGGTGATCGAGGAAATCCGCCGACTGGGGCTGACGGGCATCGGCTTTGCGTACCTTATGCAGGAACTGCCCCAGGAGCGGCTGACCGTGGCGGTTGGCGCGCTGTCTTCAGCGGAGGCGGCGCTGCAGTGGACGCTGGATTACACCCGCGAGCGCAAGGCGTTCGGCAAGGCGATTGCCGACTTTCAGAACACCCGGTTCAAGCTGGCGGAGATGTCCACCGAAATTCAGATCGGCCGTGTGTTCGTGGATAAATGCCTGGCGCTGCATCTCGAAGGCGAGCTGGATGTGCCCACTGCGGCAATGGCCAAATACTGGGCCACAGACCTGCAATGCAAGGTGCTCGATGAGTGCGTGCAGTTGCACGGCGGCTACGGCTTCATGTGGGAATACCCGATTGCACGGGCGTGGGCGGATGCGCGGGTGCAGCGCATTTATGCGGGGACCAATGAGATCATGAAAGAGATCATTGCGCGGGCGCTTTGATCTTGTGGTGTGGCTGATGGCCTCATCGGGGGCAAGCCCCCTCCCACACTTGACCGGGTGCGCAGATTAAAATGTGGGAGGGGGCTTGCCCCCGATGGCGGCCTGAAGGTCAGTCAAGGCGCCGGATTCGGATGATCCTTCTGAATCGCCTCAATCCCTTCCAGCACTTCCTTCGACAGTTTCAAATCGGCACTGGCAATGTTGCTATCGAGCTGTTCCAGTGACGTGGCACCAATAATATTGCTGGTCACAAACGGCTGCTGCGTCACAAACGCCAACGCCATCTGCGCCGGATCCAGTCCATGCTCCCGCGCCAATGCCACATAACGGCTGCACGCCGCTTCCGACTGCGGGTTGAAGTAGCGGCTGAAGCGGCTGTATTCCGTCAGGCGCGCCTTGGCCGGGCGCGCCCCGTCCTCGTATTTGCCGCTGAGCATGCCGAACGCCAGGGGCGAGTAGGCCAGCAAGCCGCATTGTTCGCGAATGGCGATTTCCGCCAGGCCCACTTCAAAGCTGCGGTTGAGCAGGTTGTAGGGGTTCTGGATCGACACCGCGCGGGTCCAGCCGCGGGCTTGGGCCAGGGCCAGGAATTTCATGGTGCCCCACGGCGTTTCGTTGGACAGGCCGATGTGGCGGATCTTGCCGGCCTTGACCTGTTCATCCAGCGCTTCGAGGGTTTCCTCCAGTGGCGTGAGGTCGTCTTCGTCCTTGTGCTTGTAGCTCAGTTGCCCGAAGAAGTTGGTGCTGCGTTCGGGCCAGTGCAGTTGGTAAAGGTCGATCCAGTCGGTCTGCAGGCGCTTGAGACTGGCATCGAGGGCGTCGACGATGTGCCTGCGGTTATGACGCAGGTGGCCGTCGCGGATGTAGTCGATGGTGTTGCCGGGGCCGGCGATCTTGCTGGCGAGGATCCAGTCGGCGCGGTCGCCACGGCTCTTGAAGTAATTGCCGATATACCGCTCGGTGGTGGCATAGGTGTCGGCCTTGGGCGGTACCGGGTACATTTCCGCCGTATCGAGGAAGTTGATGCCCGCGGCCTTGGCCCGTTCGATCTGGGCAAAGGCCTCTGCCTCGCTGTTCTGCTCACCCCAGGTCATGGTGCCCAGGGCGATCGCGCTTACGTTCAGATCGGTCCGGCCCAGCTGTCGATAATCCATCGGGTACTCCTTCGGGGAAAACAATCATAAAAGCAGGTTGAATTTTTTTTCGCAATCTGCATAATTGCCCACCTCTTTCTGCAGTGGAAGTGATGCGCCGCCTGCCGAAGAATCTTGCCGTTGAACGGACGCGCTGACCCGAGCCCCCGATAGCGTCTGTATCCGGCTGCCTTTGACCTTGTCAAAGTAAGCACTATTCAGTAAGATCCGCCGTCTAATTTACAGGGCGGCCCCTGAGGCTATTAAAGAATGACAACTTTTACTGCAAAACCGGAAACAGTTCAGCGCGACTGGTTTGTCGTCGACGCCGCTGGTCAGACCCTGGGTCGTCTGGCCACTGAAGTCGCCAGCCGTCTGCGTGGCAAGCACAAGCCTGAATACACCCCGCACGTTGATACCGGTGACTACATTGTCATCATCAACGCTGAGCAGGTACGTGTTACCGGCAACAAAGCGCAAGACAAAATGTACTACCGTCACTCCGGTTTCCCAGGCGGTATCAAGTCTTCCAACTTTGAAGGCCTGATCTCCAAGAAGCCTGAAGCCCCGATCGAAATCGCGGTCAAAGGCATGCTGCCTAAGGGCCCACTGGGTCGCGATATGTTTCGCAAGCTGAAAGTCTATGCGGGCGCTGTACACCCTCATGCTGCTCAGCAGCCCCAAGAACTGAAGTTTTAACGGAATAGTTCATTATGTCGGCGACTCAAAATTACGGCACTGGCCGTCGCAAAACCGCAACCGCACGCGTTTTCCTGCGTCCGGGCACTGGTAACATCTCGATCAACAACCGCACTCTGGACAACTTCTTCGGCCGCGAAACTGCCCGCATGGTAGTTCGTCAGCCGCTGGAATTGACCGAGACCGTTGAAAAGTTCGACATCTACGTCACCGTTATCGGTGGCGGTGTAAGTGGTCAAGCTGGCGCAATCCGCCACGGTATCACTCGCGCTCTGATGCAGTACGACGAAACCCTGCGTGGCGCTCTGCGCAAAGCTGGCTTCGTAACTCGCGATGCTCGTGAAGTTGAACGTAAGAAAGTCGGTCTGCGTAAAGCGCGTAAGCGTCCGCAGTACTCGAAGCGTTAATTCGCTTTACGTTCTACAAAAACGCCCAGCCTCCTCACGGAGCTGGGCGTTTTTTATTGCCTTGGATTTATGCAGATTTTTCGCCGTGACAACTTGCCACATCCGTAGACCCCCTATACTACAAGGCCTGGGGGTAGTGGCCCGGGCAATTCCCTTGTCATACGTGGGGCTTTTCATTACCATCCGTCAAAATTTTTATAAGTAAAGATTCAATACTTAGTAGACGCCTGATTTAACAGGCCAAAAAGCTGATGGGAGAGGACTGAATGAGCAATGACGGCGTGAATGCAGGCCGGCGTCGCTTCCTGGTAGCAGCCACATCCGTGGTGGGTGCTGCAGGAGCGGTGGGGGCTGCGGTCCCGTTCGTGGGGTCATGGTTTCCCAGTGCCAAGGCGAAAGCCGCAGGTGCACCGGTGAAGGTGAATGTCAGCAAGATCGAGCCAGGCCAGCAGATGATTGCTGAATGGCGCGGCCAGCCGGTTTTCATTGTTCGTCGTACCGAGGAAATCCTGGGGAATCTCAAGAAGATCGAAGGCCAGTTGTCTGACCCTCAATCCGAGAAATCCGACCAACCCGCCTACGCCAAGAACGAAGCACGTTCGATCAAGCCGGAGATCCTGCTGCTGGTCGGTCTGTGCACCCACCTGGGATGCTCGCCGACCTTTCGCCCGGAAGTCGCGCCCGTCGATTTGGGCAAGGATTGGGTTGGCGGTTACTTCTGTCCCTGTCACGGCTCCCATTACGACCTCGCCGGCCGCGTCTACAAGTCCCAGCCCGCGCCCTTGAACCTGCCGGTTCCTCCGCACAACTACGAATCTGACGACATCATTGTCATTGGCCTCGATAAGGAGAACGCGTGATGAGCAAGTTCATGGATTGGGTGGATGCGCGCTTCCCCGCCACCAAAATGTGGGAAGACCATCTCAGCAAATATTACGCGCCAAAAAACTTCAATTTCTTCTACTTCTTCGGTTCCCTGGCTCTGTTGGTGCTGGTCAACCAGATCGTCACCGGCGTCTGGCTGACGATGAGCTACACGCCGTCGGCGGAAGAAGCATTCGCCTCCGTCGAATACATCATGCGTGACGTCGAGTACGGCTCGATCCTGCGCCTGCTGCACTCCACCGGTGCGTCGGCGTTCTTTATCGTCGTCTACCTGCACATGTTCCGCGGCCTGCTCTACGGTTCATACCAGAAACCCCGCGAGTTGGTGTGGGTGTTCGGCATGCTGATCTACCTGGCGCTGATGGCCGAAGCCTTCATGGGCTACCTGCTGCCATGGGGCCAGATGTCGTACTGGGGCGCCCAGGTGATCATCTCGCTGTTCGGTGCAATCCCGGTGATCGGCAACGACCTGACCCAGTGGATTCGTGGCGACTACCTGATTTCCGGCATTACCCTGAACCGCTTCTTTGCCTTGCATGTCGTCGCATTGCCGATCGTGATCCTGGGCCTGGTGGTGTTGCACATCCTGGCGCTGCACGAAGTGGGTTCCAACAACCCGGATGGCGTGGATATCAAGAAGCACAAGGACGAGAACGGCATTCCCCTGGATGGCATTCCATTCCACCCTTACTACACCGTCAAAGACATTGTCGGCGTCGTCGTGTTCCTGTTCGTGTTCTGCTCGATCGTGTTCTTTTTCCCGGAGATGGGTGGCTATTTCCTGGAGAAGCCCAACTTCGAGCAGGCCAATGCGTTCAAGACCCCTGAGCATATTGCCCCGGTTTGGTACTTCACGCCGTTCTACGCCATCTTGCGTGCGATCCCCGACAAACTCATGGGCGTGATTGCGATGGGCGCGGCGATTGCGGTGCTGTTCGTGCTGCCTTGGCTCGACCGCAGCCCGGTCAAGTCCATGCGCTACAAGGGCTGGCTGAGCAAAATCTGGCTGTGGGTCTTCTGCATCTCGTTCGTGATCCTGGGTGTGCTGGGCGTCCTGGCGCCGACCCCTGAGCGCACGTTGCTGTCGCAGGTCTGCACCTTCCTGTACTTCGCCTACTTCATTCTGATGCCGTTCTACACCCGGCTCGAGAAGACCAAACCGGTTCCGGAAAGGGTGACTGGCTGATGAAAAAATTATTCGTTGCATTAGTGCTTGCGGCCCTGCCGCTACTGTCTCTGGCCGCCGAGCATGGCGCGGAACTGGAAAAAGTCGACATCGACGTCGCCGATAAAGCTGCCTTGCAGGATGGTGCGCGCACGTTCGCCAACTACTGCATGGGCTGCCACAGCGCCAAGTTCCAGCGCTACGAACGGGTGGCCGACGACCTGGGCATCCCCCATGAGTTGATGCTGGAAAAACTGGTGTTCACCGGGGCCAAGATCGGCGATCACATGAACATCGGCATGAAGCCGGCAGACGCCAAGGCCTGGTTCGGTGCAGCTCCGCCTGACCTGACCCTGGTGGCGCGTGTGCGTGGCACCGACTGGCTCTACGGCTATCTCAAATCCTTCTACGAAGACCCGGCCCGCCCCTGGGGCGTGAACAACAAAGTGTTCCCGAACGTCGGCATGCCTAACGTTCTGGTCGGTCTGCAGGGTCGCCAGGTGGTAGGATGCAAGCAGGTTCAGGTCGTTGAAGACGGCAAGAAGCAATATGATCCGTTGACCGGCACGCCGCTGACCCATGAAGCGTGTGATCAACTGACCATCGTGCCCAAGACCGGTACGCTGAACGAAGAGCAGTTCGACGAGAAGGTCAAGAACCTGGTGACCTTCCTGGCCTACTCGGCCAACCCGGTCAAACTGCAGCACCAGCGCATCGGTACGTACGTCTTGCTGTACCTGGCTTTCTTCTTCGTATTCGCCTATCTGCTCAAACGCGAGTACTGGAAGGATGTGCATTGATCCAACCGTAAGCAATTGCTGTTAATCTTGCGCGCCCAGCGGCATCTCTGAACACGTAGCGCCGGTTTTACCGGACGTTACAGAGATGCTCTCTGGGCGCGCTCGTTTTTGAGCTTTCGATAATTTCAACAAGCGAGGAGGACCGCCATGGGCGTGACCAACCGGTTGGCCTGTTACTCCGACCCCGCCGACCACTATTCCCACCGAGTACGCATCGTGCTCGCAGAGAAGGGTGTCAGCGCCGAGATCATCAGTGTGGAAGCGGGCCGTCAGCCGCCGAAACTGATCGAAGTGAACCCTTACGGCAGCTTGCCCACCCTGGTCGATCGTGACCTGGCGTTGTGGGAGTCAACCGTGGTGATGGAATACCTGGATGAGCGTTACCCGCATCCGCCTTTGCTGCCGGTCTACCCGGTGGCGCGTGCCAACAGCCGCCTGCTGATCCATCGGATCCAGCGTGACTGGTGCGGGCTGGTGGATGTAATTCTGGATACCCGCAGTAAAGAGGCCGCACGCGTACAGGCGCGTAAGGAATTGCGCGAAAGCCTGACCGGCGTTTCGCCTTTGTTCGCCGACAAACCTTTTTTCCTCAGTGAGGAACAAAGTTTGGTCGATTGCTGCCTATTACCCATACTCTGGCGCTTGCCGATCCTGGGCATTGAACTGCCACGGCCGGCCAAGCCGTTGCTTGATTACATGGAGCGCCAATTTGCGCGTGAGGCTTTCCAGGCGAGTCTGTCTGGCGTCGAACGCGATATGCGCTAAGGCTTAAGGAGCCGTTGATGAACTCCAGTCGACCTTATCTGGTCCGCGCGCTCTATGAGTGGATAGTGGACAATGATTGCACCCCGCACATGCTGGTCAATTCCGAATTTCCGGCGGTTCAGGTACCGCAGGGTTTTGCCAGCGACGGGCAGATTGTATTGAACGTATCGCCCAGCGCCGTGCGCCACCTGCACATGGACAACGAAGCGGTCAGTTTCGAAGGGCGTTTCGGCGGCGTGCCGCATACGCTGTTCGTGCCGATCGGCGCCATCCTTGGGATTTATGCCCGTGAGAACGGCCAAGGTATGGTCTTTGATCTGGAGTCGCCTTTCGAGGACGACGAAACGATCGAAGGGCAAGACGGCGATGATGTACCGCCACCGGATAACGAGCCGCCGCGCCCCACTGGCCGGCCGAGCTTGAAAGTGGTGAAGTAAGCGGCTGCCGCCTTCGGGCGAGCCTGAAAAATGCCTCGGCGGTTGCCGGGGCATTTTTTTGCCTGCCGCACAGGCATGAAAGTCGCGACAGGAACGGTGATCGTACAACCGCCATGGGCTATGATGCGTCTTCAGTTCACCGAGAAAGATGACTCATCATGGAAAACGCCAACGCCGTCCCACGTCTTCCCCGCAAGCGTCGCAGCCTTGCCCAGGAATTGGTCACGGTGTTGTCCGAACAGATCCGCGACGGCCAGCTCAAGCGTGGCGACAAGCTGCCCACCGAGTCGGCGATCATGGAGGCCCATGGCGTCAGCCGGACCGTGGTGCGCGAGGCCATCTCGCGCTTGCAGGCGGCGGGGCAGGTGGAGACGCGGCACGGTATCGGTACGTTCGTATTGGACACGCCAAGCCCGAGCGGTTTTCGCATCGACCCGGCCACCGTGGTGACCCTGCGCGATGTGTTGGCGATTCTCGAATTGCGCATCAGCCTGGAAGTGGAGTCCGCAGGCCTGGCTGCCTTGCGCCGCAGCGACGAGCAACTGTCGGCCATGCGTGCCGCCCTCGATGCGCTGAATGAAAGCGCGGCTCACGCGGGTGATGCGGTGGCGTCAGACTTCGCGTTCCACCTGGAAATTGCGCTGTCCACCGGCAACCGCTACTTCACCGACATCATGACCCACCTGGGCACCAGCATCATTCCGCGTACCCGCCTGAATTCGGCGCGCCTGGCCCATGATGACCAGCAGCACTACATGGGGCGCCTGAGCCGTGAGCATGAAGAGATTTACGAGGCGATCGCACGTCAGGATTCGGACGCGGCGCGGGCGGCCATGCGATTGCATTTGACCAATAGTCGGGAGAGGCTGCGCCATGCCCATGAAGAGGCGGAGGCGCAGCGGGGGTAGACGCTCAGTCAAGGATATGGCTTTTCGGACGTTTTCAAATAGATCGCAATCTGGTTGTTCACCTCGTCGAAGATCTTGCGCTCGACCTGATCGAGAGCAACTTGATCATCTATTTTGGAATAGATCTCATCACCAATGTTTGGCTCATAATCAAGCGAGCGCGCTTTTTTCCCGCTTTTGACGACATTCACTTTCCAAGCCTTGGACATCGTGCACCTCCACAGTTTTGAGAGTTAGCAGCTTTCCGATATCACAGTGCTTGTAGACGAACTCCGCACTGAGGTAACTGAAAGTAGGATGTAACTTATGGCTGCTGGGGAGGGCGTGCTACTGTCAGAATTGACAGTAGCGACGAGCGGTTCAAGACAATAGGTCATTCATCTCAAGCAGGGGGTTGGTCGGCTTGTAGTCCTTGAGCAGCAGATAAGTACTCCACCCCCACCAATCATTCGTCCAGTGTTTGTCGTTAAGGTCATTCACATCCTTACGGCGCAGCACCTTGTCTCCCTCCATCCTGAACAATGGCGAGAAATTGTTTGCCGGGTTTTGCGCTGCATTCAGGTCAGGCACATACAGCGGTGCCCTGAAGCTGGCCGGAGAGGGCGCGACACCGCTGATGAACGTCTCGAAAATTTCATCCGCCGAAGCCTGCACCGCACGTTTGACCTGCACCCGATTGTCCGCATCAACAGTGTCGAAATAGCGTTTATCCCCAAACGCGTGCCACTGATCCCCCACGGCATTGCGCACCTTGAGGCCGAACTTGCTGTCTTCGTCATGCATGAAGCGGCTGATCAGCGACCCCAGTTCCCCAGGTGTGACCACCGCCGCCAGTTGTTTGCGTGGGACGCGCAGGTGGCCAGCGGAAAACAGGTCGGTGAGGAAATGATCGGCAAAGCCGTTCATGGCGTATGCCAATTCCAGTGCCTGGTCGGTGCCGGTCTGATGCGCGACCACGGCTTGTTGCAGCGCTGCGGTATGCCCGGCCAGGTAGGCCGACAATGCCCATTCGCCAAAATGGTCGGCATTGTCCGCCGCCAGTTTCAGGTAGCGTCCCAGTGGAATCAGGGCGGAGATGGCGCTGCCGCCACCGGTGATACGGTTCCACTCCTCGGACAACGTATCACCCAGGGCGTCATAGGCTTCATGAGGTTGCTTGCCGTCCTTTATCGCCTGTTTTACCGCGTTGATCTCTTTTTGCATCACCGCCAGGATCTTGCCGGCTTCTTCTCGCGAAGCAGGCAGGACTGCCAGTGAATTAAAGGCTGCGATGAAGCGTTGTGCACGGTCGGCAGGGGAAGCGCCATCGCTGATAGGTTGGCCGGGAATCCCATAGAAGTCGCCACCCAGGGCAATTACTTGGCCATAGGTCAGCGCCAGCCCGTTAGGCAAATGCAGCTGCACTTCGCGTGCAGGCATCGCTGCGGCGTCCTTGGCAAAACGCAACAGCGTATCGTCGCCGATGGCGCTGTGTTCTGCGCCTTCGAAGCGCAGGGTAGGGGGCTTTTTTGCGGGTGCGGCGTATTCAAGACCTGACATGTTAGCTCCTTGCTATGTCGTAGGAATTTCCCTTTATACTGTATTTATATACAGTAAAAAGAATCATAGGCGGGAAATCTCCTACGTCAAGAAACCTGTTTCAACGACGAGCGTAAGATGAGCGCTGATGAATTGCAGTTGACGAATCTTTTTATAGTTGTACGATGACGTACGACATCACTTAAACCAACAACAACGCTTTCCTTAGAAAGTCTTCGCCCAGGGTGTTCGAATAATGAATCCACAAGAACTGAAGTCCATCCTTTCCCACGGTCTGCTGTCTTTCCCCGTGACCGATTTTAATGCCCAGGGTGATTTTCACCAGGCGGGCTACATCAAGCGCCTGGAATGGCTGGCCCCGTATGGCGCCACCGCCTTGTTCGCTGCCGGCGGCACCGGTGAGTTTTTCTCCCTCGCCGCCAGCGAATACTCCCAGGTGGTAAAAACCGCCGTCGATACCTGCGCCACAAGCGTGCCGATTCTTGCCGGTGTCGGTGGCGCGACCCGCCAGGCCATCGAGTACGCTCAAGAAGCCGAGCGCCTGGGCGCCAAAGGCCTGCTGCTGCTGCCGCACTACCTGACCGAAGCCAGCCAGGACGGGGTTGCCGCCCACGTTGAAGCGGTGTGCAAGTCGGTCAAGATCGGCGTGGTGGTGTACAACCGCAACGTGTGCCGCCTGACCGCGCCGCTGCTGGAACGCCTGGCCGAGCGCTGCCCGAACCTGATCGGCTACAAGGATGGCCTGGGTGACATCGAGTTGATGGTGTCGATCCGCCGTCGTCTCGGTGACCGTTTCAGCTACCTCGGCGGCCTGCCGACTGCAGAGGTTTACGCCGCTGCCTACAAGGCCCTGGGGGTGCCGGTGTATTCCTCGGCGGTGTTCAACTTCATTCCGAAAACCGCGATGGATTTCTACCACGCGATTGCCAAGGATGATCACGCCACCGTTTCCAGAATCATTGACGATTTCTTCCTGCCTTACCTCGACATCCGTAACCGCAAGGCCGGTTATGCCGTGAGCATCGTCAAGGCCGGTGCGAAAATCGCCGGCTACGACGCCGGCCCGGTGCGCACGCCGCTGACCGATCTGTTGCCGGAAGAATACGAAGCCCTGGCCGCGCTGATCGACAAGCAAGGCGCGCAATAACTTATCAACAAGGCCGCTGAGAGATCAGCGGCCTTTTGCGTCAGGAGAAGATTCGTGTCCCAAGCAAAGCGTTTTGACAACTACATCAACGGTGAATGGGTAACCGGCGCCGACTACTGCACCAATATCAACCCGTCGGATCTTTCCGATCTGATCGGCGAATATGCCAAGGCTGACGTCGCTCAGGTCAATGCCGCTATCGACGCCGCCCGTGCGGCATTTCCGGCCTGGTCCACGTCCGGTATCCAGGCGCGCCACGACGCGCTGGACAAAGTCGGCAGCGAAATCCTCGCCCGCCGCGAAGAACTTGGCACGTTGCTGGCCCGGGAAGAAGGTAAGACCCTGCCCGAAGCCATCGGCGAGGTGACTCGCGCCGGTAACATCTTCAAGTTCTTCGCCGGTGAGTGCCTGCGTCTGTCTGGCGACTACGTGCCGTCGGTGCGCCCGGGTGTCAACGTTGAAGTCACCCGTGAAGCCCTCGGCGTGGTCGGCTTGATCACGCCGTGGAACTTCCCGATCGCCATCCCCGCCTGGAAAATCGCTCCGGCCCTGGCCTATGGCAACTGCGTGGTGATCAAGCCGGCCGAGCTGGTACCCGGCTGTGCCTGGGCCCTGGCCGACATCATTTCCCGCGCCGGCTTCCCGGCCGGTGTGTTCAACCTGGTGATGGGCAGCGGTCGCATAGTGGGCGATGTGCTGGTCAACAGCCCGAAAGTCGATGGCATCAGCTTTACCGGTTCCGTCGGTGTCGGTCGCCAGATCGCCGTCAGCTGCGTATCGCGCCAGGCCAAGGTGCAGCTGGAAATGGGCGGCAAGAACCCGCAGATCATTCTCGATGACGCCGACCTCAAGCAGGCGGTCGAGCTGTCGGTGCAAAGCGCGTTCTACTCGACCGGCCAGCGTTGCACCGCTTCCAGCCGCCTGATCGTTACCGCCGGTATCCACGATCAGTTCGTCGCGGCCATGGCCGAACGCATGAAGTCGATCAAGGTCGGCCATGCGCTCAGCAGCGGTACCGACATTGGCCCGGTGGTTTCCCAGGCCCAGTTGGACCAGGACATGAAGTACATCGACATCGGCCAGAGCGAAGGCGCGCGGCTGGTCAGCGGTGGCGGTCTGGTGACCTGCGACACCGAGGGCTACTACCTGGCGCCGACGCTGTTTGCCGACAGCGAAGCGGCCATGCGCATCAGCCGTGAAGAGATTTTCGGCCCGGTGGCCAACGTGGTGCGCGTAGCCGACTACGAGGCGGCGCTGGCCATGGCCAACGACACCGAGTTCGGCCTGTCGGCCGGCATCGCCACCACGTCGTTGAAGTACGCCAATCACTTCAAGCGCCATTCCCAGGCCGGAATGGTGATGGTCAACTTGCCGACCGCCGGGGTGGACTACCACGTTCCGTTCGGTGGCCGTAAGGGTTCGTCCTACGGTTCGCGTGAGCAGGGTCGCTATGCGCAAGAGTTCTACACCGTGGTGAAAACCAGCTACATCGGGTCGTAGCCCCCATTTCACTGTAGGAGCGAGCTTGCTCGCGAAGAACGTCAACGATGACGCGGGCATTCAGGATGCCCGCGGTGCCTGTGAGTTTTTCGCGAGCAAGCTCGCTCCTACAGGGGCTGCACCCAGTAAGACATAACTATTACCCGCAAAAAAAATAATTAGTGGGAGTACTTCTACATGCAAGCGACCAAGCCGACCCACGTCCGCTATTTGATCCTGCTCATGCTGTTTCTGGTGACCACGATCAACTACGCCGACCGGGCCACTATCGCCATCGCAGGCTCCAGCCTGCAAAAAGACCTCGGCATCGACGCGGTCACCCTCGGTTATATCTTCTCCGCATTCGGTTGGGCCTACGTGGCCGGGCAAATTCCCGGTGGCTGGCTGCTCGACCGGTTCGGCTCGAAAAAAGTCTATGCCCTGAGCATCTTCACCTGGTCACTGTTCACTGTGCTGCAAGGCTACGTCGGTGAGTTCGGTATCTCCACTGCCGTGGTTGCGCTGTTCATGCTGCGCTTTATGGTGGGCCTGGCCGAAGCGCCATCCTTCCCGGGTAACGCGCGGATTGTGGCGGCCTGGTTCCCCACGGCCGAGCGCGGTACGGCGTCGGCGATCTTCAACTCGGCGCAGTACTTCGCTACGGTGTTGTTCGCGCCGCTGATGGGCTGGATCGTTTATCGCTTCGGCTGGCAGCACGTGTTTATCGTGATGGGCGTCATTGGCATCGTGTTCTCCCTGATCTGGCTGAAAGTTATCCACAGCCCGCGTCAGCACCCGATGATCAACGAAGCTGAGTTCAATCACATCGCCGCCAATGGCGCGATGGTCGACATGGACCAGGACAAGGGCAAGGGTAAGAAAACCGACGGTCCCAAGTGGGATTACATCCGCCAGTTGCTGACCAATCGCATGATGCTTGGCGTGTACCTGGGCCAATACTGCATCAATGGCATTACTTACTTCTTCCTGACCTGGTTCCCGGTGTATCTGGTGCAGGATCGTGGCATGACCATCCTCAAGGCCGGTTTCATTGCCTCGTTGCCGGCGATCTGCGGGTTTATCGGTGGCGTGCTGGGCGGGGTGATTTCCGACTATCTGCTGCGCAAGGGCCATTCCCTGACCTTCGCCCGCAAGGCGCCGATCATTGCCGGGCTGCTGGTGTCCAGCAGTATCATTGCGTGCAACTACGTCGACGTTGAGTGGATGGTGGTGGGTTTCATGGCGCTGGCCTTCTTCGGCAAGGGCGTTGGCGCACTGGGCTGGGCGGTGGTGTCCGACACCTCGCCGAAACAAATCGCCGGCCTCAGTGGCGGCTTGTTCAACACCTTCGGTAACCTGGCGTCGATCACCACGCCGATTGTGATTGGCTACATCATCAGCACCACCGGCTCGTTCAAATGGGCCTTGGTGTTCGTCGGCGCCAATGCGCTGGTGGCGGTGTTCAGCTACCTGGTGATTGTCGGCCCGATCAAGCGGGTGGTGCTCAAGGAGCCGCCAAGCGAAGGCCCTGCGTTGACCCATCTTTCCCAAGCGCATTCCTGAGGTTCGTGTGATGCAGTTGATTGAACATGCCGACTCGCCGCGCTCGATTCGTTTGCACGAGCGTGACAATGTGGTGATCGTGGTGAACGACCAGGGCGTACCGGCCGGGACCGAATTTCCGGACGGCCTGGTCACCGTGGATTTCATCCCGCAGAGCCATAAGGTGACGCTGGAAGATATTCCCGAAGGCGGACCGATCATTCGTTATGGCCAGACGATCGGCTACGCGCTGGCGCCGATCCCGCGTGGCAGCTGGGTGCAGGAAGACCAGTTGCGCATGCCCACCGCGCCGCCGCTGGACAGCCTTCCTTTGTCCACCGACGTACCCGAAACCCAGGCGCCGCTGGAGGGGTTCACCTTCGAGGGCTATCGCAATGCCGATGGCACCGTGGGCACGCGCAATATCCTGGGGATCACCACCACGGTGCAGTGCGTGACCGGCGTGCTGGATCATGCCGTCAAGCGCATCAAGGATGAATTACTGCCCAGGTACCCGCACGTCGACGATGTGGTGGCGCTGACGCATAGCTATGGCTGCGGCGTGGCGATCACGGCGACGGATGCCTACATCCCGATCCGTACCGTGCGCAACCTGGCGCGCAACCCGAACCTGGGCGGCGAAGCTCTGGTGATCAGTCTGGGCTGCGAGAAATTGCAGGCCGGGCAAGTGATGCACGACAACGACAGCTCCGTCGACCTGAGTGAGCCCTGGCTGTACCGGTTGCAGGATTCCAGCCACGGCTTCACCGAGATGATCGAGCAGATCATGGCGCTGGCCGAAGTCCGTTTGAAAAAGCTCGACCTGCGCCGCCGCGAAACGGTGCCCGCGTCCGAGCTGATCCTGGGCATGCAATGCGGTGGCAGTGATGCGTTTTCCGGCATCACCGCCAACCCGGCGCTGGGTTATGCCTCCGACCTGTTGCTGCGTGCCGGCGCGACGGTGATGTTTTCGGAAGTCACCGAAGTCCGCGATGCCATCTACCTGCTGACTTCTCGCGCAGAGACGAAGGAAGTTGCCGAAGAATTGGTGCGTGAAATGGACTGGTACGACCGTTACCTGGCCAAGGGCGAGGCGGATCGCAGCGCCAATACCACGCCGGGCAACAAGAAGGGCGGGCTGTCGAATATCGTCGAGAAGTCCCTGGGCTCCATCGTCAAGTCCGGCAGCAGCGCGATCAACGGCGTGCTCGGTCCAGGCGAGCGCTTCAAGACCAAGGGCCTGATTTTTTGCGCAACCCCGGCCAGTGACTTTGTGTGCGGCACCTTGCAGCTGGCGGCGGGGATGAACCTGCATGTGTTCACCACCGGGCGTGGCACGCCTTACGGACTGGCGATGGCGCCGGTGGTGAAGGTGTCGACACGCACCGAGCTGGCGCAGCGCTGGCCGGACCTGATCGATATCGACGCCGGGCGCATCGCCACCGGGCGCGCGAGTATCGAGGAGCTGGGCTGGGAGTTGTTTCACTTCTACCTGGATGTGGCCAGCGGCAGGAAGCAGACGTGGGCGGAGCGGCACAAGCTGCACAACGACATCACCTTGTTCAACCCCGCGCCAATCACCTAGGGCTGTCGTTTCCGTCAGCAACGCTCGTTCATCAACGCCTGGATGTGCGCGTGAATCTGGATGGGCGCGTCAGCTCGAAGGACGTGCCCGGACATCTCGGGCATGGGTTGCTTCGTGTAATAGTCAGCGCAAACGAAACCGTCGACCCAGCCATCGGCATACACCTGATAGTCGGATCTGGCATCTCCGACCATCAGGGCTCGACCCGTCAGCCGGCCTTCCTTGCGCCATCGCTGCACGATGCTACTTTTCCCTCTGCCGGGGTTTATCAGCGGTGATGGCCTGGGGCACATCGCTCGCGAACCGGCCCAGAAAAGACGGTTGGCGATGACATTATGGGCGTCGATATTCAGTGATTGGGCAATCGGGGTGATGCACTCTGTGTAACCTCCGGAGAGGATGTACACACGCGTACCCTCTTGTTGCAGGTCGTGCATTGTCTGCTCCAGGGACGGGTCGAGGCTGCCAATGATGGTGTCGACGTACCGTTGAATATGATGCTTGCGGATATACGGGATCATTTTCATCACAGACAGCATTTCCCAGAGGCTGGCCTTGCCCGACAACGCCTTGGGCGTGATGAGTTGCAGTTGCTCCAGCATTGGCTGGGCATTCGGACTTTCCCCAATGGCCGACTTGACGATCTCCAGGGTGCTTTCGTGGTTTACCAGGGTCTGGTCGAAGTCGAAAATGACATGCGTGTCACGGGTCGTTGTCATGGGTGTGCCTGCGCATCTATCCGACGGTAGTGGTGTTTGTCTTCTCGGGTCCACCGGGTTGCTGCGATGCCCAGGTGCTCGGCGATACGCGCTTGTATTAAGTCCGAAAATGCTTGGCCGCTTTGGTTTTCATTGCGCTCCACCGGTTCCAGGTATGTCATTTCGACGGTCATCCAGGGCATGGCCAGCAGGCGCAGAAAGCACGCCAGACCTGACGCATGAAGCGGGCTCGCAACCAGGCCAAAGGGCAGAATCAAGCGTCCCGCAAGTGGCACCACAGGCAACCCGCGGCTCAGCAGCCCGGGGCGGAAGCGATACAAGCCACGGCCATTGTTGATGGTCGCTTCGGGATTGGTGTAAAGGGCGGTGCCTTGGGGGGCGTCTCGCAGACTACGCAGGTTACGTGAAAACGTCTTTTTATCCGCGCCGTTCCAGACGCGGCCACCCGCGCACTTGATCAAAAGGAATGCAGTGAGGCTGATAACCCTGTTGTAGCCGCTCGAGGCCACAAGCGTTGCGCCAGGCATTGCCAGTATGGCGAACGGATCAATAACGCTTACGTGATTGGCGGCCACCACACAACCATCGGTAAGGGTTGCGATTTGTCGCGTTGTAAGTGCGCACCTGACCCTCAGGCCCATTATCCAGAGAATACCTCGGTATATGACGCGCTTGACGGCTAGTGGAAATGGCCAGGCTAACAGGCTTAGTACAACTATCAAGAACATGCGAAGGATGGCCAGTATGTAGCCAAAGGGCATATAAAGTTGCCTTGGGAAACTAGGATAAGCCCAGGTTTCTCGACTGCAGAGGTCCGCTACGGAGTGCAAAGGGCAAGCGGGAGCCGGTTGTATTTTCAAGGGAGCGAATACTCAATGGTGATTTTCGTCAAGCGGACTTGGTGTGTTCAGGCTTTTTCATGCGGCGCGAGAACCGTGTGATTCGCTCGAGATTTGCCAGCCTTATTTCCTGGAACCGCTCACGTGTAAGATCAATTTTTATGTGAGGACCATAGGCGGTATCTATGACTTCTCCCGCCACCGCGGGCATATGCAAAAATGCTCTGTTCATCTCCAGTGCACGGTGATGGTGGATATTGGTAAGCGTGTAGACCTGCTCAAATCCCAGGCGTTGGAAACCGTATTCGAGCGCCAGATGAATCGCAATAAAGGGGTAGGGCGTGCCCCAGTATTTCCTGAGAAAACGGTTGCCAAAGTTGATGCCAAATTCTTTTTTTGCGAATCCTGCATAACCGATAAATGATCCTTCCACGCCCAGGCTTACAGCCCAGCGTGACCAGTCCTGATCGATAAGTTCTTTTGTGAATACCGAAATTTCATTGGCGGCGGCGTCCCTGCCTCGTGTAGTGCCGGCCGAAATGAACTTCATTGCCTCCGGATCAGCGAGCAGGTCGGCATAGCCTTCAATGTCCTGATTGTCCCAGCTCCTGATATGCACATTGTGCAATTGACTGAAGGATCTACGCATAGTCACCCCTTGTGTTTCGAACACATGATGGTTCGCTACCGGATAATTAAAATGTTACAGGGAGGATTTTCAGGGGAGATGCCGATAATGCAGAGGCGCGGATTCTTATCAGTGTGTAGGAGCTTGTGTAGCGTTTTGTGGGATGGGCTGAGCTGAGCCAAGAACTTTGAATTACATCCTACAAATGGATGCAGTTCTCTGATCCTGGATTTTATTTGCAGGCCTATTGTTAAATGAAATGTCAGCCGCACACCCCAGTGCTTTATTATTACGACTCCCTGATAACAGGACTCAAGGCTGATACAGCATGCTCGCTATTTTCCTCACGACGCTAACCATCACCGCGCCGGTGTTCGCCATGCTGTTCCTCGGTGTGCTGCTCAAGCGCATCAACTGGATCAACGACAACTTTATCCATACCGCCTCGTCCCTGGTGTTCAACGTCACCATGCCGGCGCTGCTGTTCCTGGGCATCCTGCATGCCGACCTGCATGCGGCGCTCAAGCCGGGTTTGCTGATTTACTTTGCCGTGGCCACGTTGGTGAGCTTTGCCATGGCGTGGGGCTGGGCGATTTTTCGCTGCAAGCGCGAAGACCGTGGCATCTATACCCAGGGCGCGTTTCGCGGCAATAACGGGGTGATCGGCCTGGCGCTGGCTGCCAGCATGTACGGCGACTACGGGATTTCCCTCGGTGCGATTCTCGCGGCGTTGGTGATCCTGTTCTACAACACGCTCTCCACCATTGTGCTGGCGGTGTACAGCCCGGTGATCAAGTCCGACCCGTGGAGCATCTTCAAGAGTGTGGTGGCCAACCCGCTGATCATCAGCGTGATTGTCGCGGCGCCGTTTGCGTACTTCCAGATCGGCCTGCCCGGCTGGCTGGAAAAATCCCTGGGGTACCTGGCGGACACGACACTGCCCCTGGCGCTGATCTGCATCGGCGGCACCTTGTCCCTGGCGGCGCTGCGCAAGAGCGGCAACATGGCCTTGAGCGCGAGCCTGATGAAGATGGTCTGGTTGCCGGTGATCGCCACACTGGGCGCGTGGCTGCTGGGGTTCCGTGGGCCGGAGTTGGGGATTCTGTTCCTGTACTTCGGCGCGCCGACGGCGGCGGCGAGCTTCGTGATGGCCAGGGCGGCCGAGGGTAATCATGAGCTGGCGGCGGCAATTATCGTGATCACCACCTTGATGGCGGCGGTGACCACGAACATCGGCATCTTTGTGTTGCAGGCGGGCGGCTGGATCTGACGCCTGCAGCGGCTGGCTTTTTCCGAGCGGTCAGTGCGATTCCCTCTTGTGTTGACGGCGCCAGGCGCGCAGCGACGTGAACAACAGCACCAGCACCAGCGCCGGCAGGACGTAAAACAGCATCAATTGCTCAAGTTTGGTAGCCAGCGGCATGCCGGTGGTGAATGCCATGACATGCAGGCCATACGCCAGGTACAGCCCCAGCAACACCAGCCCCTCGGCGCGGGTGACGCGGTAGCCGGTATAGAACACCGGCAGGCACAGGGTGATTGTGCCGAGCATGACCGGCAGGTCAAAGTCCAGGGCGTTGGGCGAGACCGACAGCGGCGACGGCGCCACCAGGGCGGTAAAACCCAGCACGCCGAGCAGGTTGAACAGGTTGCTGCCGATCACATTGCCCACGGCGATCTCCCGCTCGCCACGCAAGGCGGCGATCAGCGACGTGGCCAGGCAGGGCAGCGAGGTGCCGACGCCGATCAACGTCAGGCCGATAATGCGCTCCGACAGGCCCAGGTCGCTCGCCACCGCCACGGCCGCCCCCAGCAGCAAGTGTCCGGCCAGCACCAGTAACAGCAACCCGCCAAGCATCAACAGCACGCTGCTCAGCCAGGGCGCCCTGGTCACGGTGGCCAGCGTGCGTGGGCGCCGCGAATGGCGGGTCTGGTAGTGCAGCACGCCGAGGTAGGCCACCAGCGCCACCAGCAGCACCAGGCCGTCGAGCGGCGTCAGTGCCTCATTGGCGGCAAGGATGAACACCAGCAGGCCGGCGACGATCATCACCGGGATATCCAGGCGCACCAGTTGCCGTGACACCCGCAACGGAATGATCAACGCCGACAAGCCCAGGGTGACGAGGATATTGAAGATGCTGCTGCCGATCACACTGCCCACCGCGATGTCGGTGTTGCCGGCCAGGGTGGCTTGCAGGCTGACCGCCATCTGTGGCGCGCTGCTGCCGAAGGCGACGATGCTCAGGCCGATGATCAACGGCCGCACCTTGAGGCTCGCAGCCAGGCGTACCGCGGCCCGCACCAGGATTTCAGCGCCGACGATCAGCAGCAGCAAGCCGCTGATCAGTTCAAGCAGGCTCCAGGGCGAGAGGGCGTTCAATCCGAAAATACTCAAGGCGGCCTCGATCAGTTGTTCAGGGCTTGCACGCGCACCCGTGCGGTGCCGCTGCCCAGCATACGCAGTTGCTCGGCGGCCTTGCGTGAAAGGTCGATCAGGCGCCCGCGGCCATGCGGTCCGCGATCATTGATGCGCACCACCACAGAGCGGTTGTTGGCGAGATTGGTCACCTTGACCTGAGTACCGAAGGGCAGGCGCCGATGGGCGGCAGTCATGGCGTTCTGGTTGAAGGCTTCACCGCTGGCGGTTCGTTTGCCATGGTGCCTGGCGCCGTAATAGGAGGCGATGCCGGTTTCGTCGTAGCCGTTGGGGTCGATGAGGCCGCTGGCGCAACCGGCCAGCAGGGAAGACAGGGCCAGGAGGCCGAGTAGACGCTTCATTTCAAAATGTCCCCAATAACAAATGTGGGAGGGGGCTTGCCCCCGATAGCGGTGCAGCAGTCAATACATGTGCCGACTGACACACCCTCATCGGGGGCAAGCCCCCTCCCACATGGGGCCGAGTCGAGCATGACATCCCACTCGGACCGTTCTGCGCTATCAGCCTTCAAGCTTGCTTTTGAGCAGTTCGTTGACCTGTTGCGGGTTGGCCTTGCCCTTGGACGCTTTCATCGCCTGACCGACGAAGAAGCCGAACATCTTGCCGCGCTTGGCTTCGTCAGCCGCACGGTATTGTTCGACCTGCTCGGCATTGGCCGCGAGCATTTCATCGAGCACGGCCGAAATCGCGCCGCTGTCGGTGACTTGCTTGAGGCCGCGCTTGTCGATGATTTCATCGGCGCTGCCTTCGCCTGCCGCCATCGCTTCGAACACGGTCTTGGCGATCTTGCCGGAGATGGTGTTGTCTTTGATGCGCAGCAGCATGCCGCCCAGTTGCTCGGCGCTGACCGGTGCTTCGTCGATTTCAAGGCCTTGCTTGTTCAACAGGCTGCCCAGTTCGACCATGACCCAGTTGGCCGCCAGCTTGGCGTCGCCGGCAATGCTCACGACTTTTTCGAAGTAGTTGGCTTGCTCGCGGCTGGAGGCCAGGACGCTGGCATCGTAGACCGACAGGCCGAACTGCGCCTGGAAGCGCTCGCGTTTCTGCTGCGGCAACTCCGGCAGGGTGGCGCGGATATCGCTGAGGAACGAGTCTTCCAGCACCACCGGCAACAGGTCCGGGTCGGGGAAGTAGCGGTAGTCGTTGGCTTCCTCTTTGCTGCGCATGGCGCGGGTTTCGTCTTTGTTCGGGTCGTACAGGCGGGTTTGCTGGATGACCTTGCCGCCGTCCTCGATCAACTCGATCTGGCGACGCACTTCGCTGTTGATCGCCTTCTCGATGAAGCGGAACGAGTTGACGTTCTTGATCTCGCAGCGCGTACCGTATTCGGCCTGGCCCTTGGGACGGATCGACACGTTGCAGTCGCAGCGCAGCGAACCCTCGGCCATGTTGCCGTCGCAGATGCCCAGGTAACGCACCAGCGCGTGGATCGTCTTGACGTAGGCCACGGCTTCCTTGGCGCTGCGCATGTCCGGCTCGGAGACGATTTCCAGCAAAGGCGTGCCGGCACGGTTCAGGTCGATGCCGGTGGCGCCGGGGAACTCTTCGTGCAGGCTCTTGCCGGCGTCTTCCTCAAGGTGCGCACGGGTGACGCCGACACGCTTGATGGTGCCGTCTTCCAGGGGAATGTCCAGGTGGCCCTTGCCGACGATCGGCAATTCCATCTGGCTGATCTGGTAGCCCTTGGGCAGGTCCGGGTAGAAGTAGTTCTTGCGCGCGAACACGTTGTGCTGGCCGATCTCGGCGTCAATCGCCAGGCCGAACATCACCGCCATGCGCACCGCTTCCTGGTTCAGCACCGGCAAGACGCCGGGCATGCCCAGGTCCACCAGGCTGGCCTGGGTGTTGGGCGCGGAGCCGAACGTGGTGGCGCTGCCGGAGAAAATCTTCGATTGGGTGGCGAGCTGGGTATGAATCTCCAGCCCGATCACGACTTCCCATTGCATAGTGTTCTCCTCAGAAGCCGGTAGGGGTGCGGGTGTGCCAGTCGGTGTGCAACTGGTACTGGTGCGCCACATTGAGCAGGCGGCCTTCCTGGAAATACGGGGCGAGCAATTGCACGCCGACCGGCAGGCCATCGACGAAACCTGCGGGCATGGACAAGCCCGGCAAGCCCGCGAGGTTGGCGGTGATGGTGTAGAGGTCTTCCAGGTACTCGGCGATCGGGTCGCCGGTCTTGGCGCCGATCTTCCACGCCGGGTTCGGCGTGGTCGGGCCGAGGATCACGTCGACTTCTTCAAAGGCCGCCATGAAGTCGTTCTTGATCAGGCGACGGATCTTCTGCGCCTTGAGGTAGTACGCGTCGTAGTAGCCGGCGGACAGGGCGTAGGCACCGACCATGATGCGGCGTTGTACTTCGACACCGAAGCCTTCGCCACGGGAGCGTTTGTACAGGTCGGTGAGGTCCTTCGGATTTTCGCAGCGATAGCCGAAGCGCACACCGTCGAAACGCGACAGGTTCGAGGACGCCTCCGCCGGCGCGATCACGTAGTAGGCGGGAATCGCGTGCTGGTTGTTCGGCAGGCTGATTTCCTTGATCACCGCGCCCAGCTTTTCCAGCTCCTTGATGCTGTTGTGCACCAGATCGGCGATACGCGGGTCGAGGCCGGCGCTGAAATATTCTTTTGGCACGCCGATGCGCAGACCCTTGAGCGAGTCATTCAGGCTGGCGCTGTAGTCCGGCACGGGTTCATCGATGCTGGTGGAGTCCTGTTTGTCGAAGCCTGCCATGCCTTGTAACAATATTGCGCAGTCTTCGGCGGTGCGTGCCAATGGGCCGCCCTGATCCAGGCTGGAAGCGTAGGCGATCATGCCCCAGCGGGAAACGCGACCGTAGGTCGGCTTCAGGCCGGTGAGGTTGGTGAACGCTGCCGGCTGGCGGATCGAACCGCCGGTGTCGGTCGCCGTAGCGGCCGGCAGGAAGCGTGCAGCCACGGCTGCAGCCGAACCACCGGAGGAACCGCCGGGAACGTGGTCCAGGTTCCAGGGGTTTTTCACCGCGCCGTAGTAGCTCGACTCGTTGGCCGAACCCATGGCGAATTCGTCCATGTTGGTCTTGCCCAGGGTCACGGCGCCGGCGGTGGCCAGTTTGGAGACCACGGTAGCGTCGTAGGGCGCTTTGAAATTGTCGAGCATCTTCGAGCCGCAGCTGGTGCGAATGCCCTGGGTGCAGAACAGGTCCTTGTGGGCGATCGGTGCGCCGAGCAGCGCGCCGTTTTCACCGTTGGCGCGACGTGCGTCGGCGGCCTTGGCCTGGCTCAGGGCCAGCTCCTCGGTGAGGCTGATGAAGCTGTTGACCTTGGGATCGTGCTCGGCGATACGCGCCAGCAGGGTTTTGGTCAGCTCTTCGCTTGAAAACGTTTTGTCGGCGAGACCGCGGGCGATCTCGGCCAGAGTCATGTGATGCATGAAAGGCTCTTTCCCTTTAGTCGATGACTTTCGGAACCAGGTACAGGCCGTTTTCGACCGCTGGCGCGATGGACTGGTAGGCCTCGCGGTTATTGCGCTCGGTCACGACGTCTGCGCGCAGGCGCTGACTGGCTTCCAGCGGGTGAGCCAGGGGCTCGATGCCGTCGGTGTCGACGGCCTGCATTTGGTCAACCAGCCCGAGAATGCTGTTCAGGGCTGCGGTGGTCTGTGGAAGATCGGCGTCATTGAGGCCAAGCGAGGCCAGATGCGCGATTTTTTCCACGTCGGAGCGTTCAAGCGCCATGGGATTCTCCAGTGGAAAACAGAACGGAGGGCGTCCGTGTGTTAGATTGTCGGAACACTACCGCATTTCTACGGTCATAAGGCCGCGATTGTGGGGGTTGGTGCACAGAAAGTCGGCCAATTTAGCACATTGGCGCCTTGCCCAAAATCCCTGTCGTTGTTAGAGTTTGCCGCACTTTTTTACCCACGCGTTGCCTAGGGTCCCTTTCCCATGTTCAAGAAACTGCGTGGCATGTTTTCCAGCGATCTTTCCATTGACCTGGGCACTGCCAACACCCTTATTTACGTGCGCGAGCGCGGTATCGTCCTGAATGAACCATCGGTTGTGGCCATTCGGACCCATGGTAATCAGAAAAGTGTCGTTGCCGTCGGCACCGAGGCCAAGCGCATGCTCGGCCGTACACCAGGCAATATTGCTGCCATTCGTCCGATGAAAGACGGCGTGATCGCCGACTTCAGCGTCTGCGAGAAGATGCTGCAGTACTTCATCAACAAGGTTCACGAAAACAGTTTCCTGCAGCCCAGCCCTCGTGTGCTGATCTGCGTTCCGTGCAAATCCACCCAGGTGGAGCGTCGTGCCATCCGTGAATCGGCCCTTGGCGCCGGTGCCCGCGAAGTATTCCTGATCGAAGAGCCGATGGCCGCCGCAATCGGCGCCGGCCTGCCGGTTGAAGAAGCGCGCGGTTCGATGGTGGTGGATATCGGTGGCGGTACCACCGAGATCGCCCTGATTTCCCTGAACGGTGTGGTGTATGCCGAATCCGTACGCGTTGGCGGCGACCGCTTCGACGAAGCGATCATCACCTATGTGCGTCGTAACTACGGCAGCCTGATCGGCGAATCCACCGCCGAGCGCATCAAGCAGGAAATCGGTACCGCTTACCCGGGCGGCGAAGTACGCGAAGTCGATGTTCGCGGTCGCAACCTGGCCGAAGGTGTGCCACGTGCCTTCACCCTGAACTCCAATGAGGTGTTGGAGGCTCTGCAAGAGTCCCTGGCCACCATCGTTCAGGCGGTGAAGAGCGCTCTGGAGCAGTCGCCGCCGGAACTGGCCTCCGATATCGCCGAGCGTGGCCTGGTACTGACGGGTGGTGGCGCCTTGCTGCGCGACCTCGACAAGTTGCTGGCCCAGGAAACCGGCCTGCCGGTGATCGTCGCCGAAGACCCGCTGACCTGCGTTGCCCGTGGCGGTGGTCGTGCACTGGAAATGATGGATAAACACACCATGGACCTGCTCTCCAGCGAATAACATCGCCTGGACGGTTCATGCTGGGTCGGCAGGCAGCACTTTGCAGTGCTGCCTGTTGGCGTTTATCTTCTTCAATCTGCATCCAGGCCGGTTTGATGCCGTATGAATAAAGAGAACATTTGCCTGGGAGGAGCGGCCTATTAAACCGCTCTTTGCCAAAGGCCCCTCATTGGGCGTGCGCCTGTTGGTGCTGACCGTGCTTTCGGTCGCGCTGATGGTGGTCGATGCGCGCTTTTCGCTGCTCAAGCCTGTGCGTAGCCAGATGTCGCTGGTGTTGATGCAGACTTACTGGATCACCGACCTGCCGCAACGTCTCTACCAGGGCGTGGCCAGCCAATTCGGCAGCCGCACCGAGCTGGTCGCCGAGAACGAAAAACTCAAGACCGAAAACCTGCTGTTGCAGGGCCGCATGCAAAAGCTCGCGGCCCTCACCGAGCAGAACGTTCGGCTGCGCGAGTTGCTCAATTCTTCCGCGCTGGTCAACGAAAAGGTCGAAGTGGCCGAGTTGATCGGCATGGACCCCAACCCCTTCACCCATCGCATCATCATCAACAAGGGCGAGCGCGACGGCGTGGTGCTCGGCCAGCCGGTGCTCGATGCCCGCGGCCTGATGGGCCAGGTGGTCGAGTTGATGCCCTATACCTCGCGCGTCCTGCTGTTGACGGACACCACCCACAGCATCCCCGTGCAGGTCAATCGCAACGGCTTGCGCGCGATTGCCAGCGGTACCGGTAACCCGGAACGCCTGGAGTTGCGGCACGTGGCCGATACCGCCGACATCAAGGAAGGCGACCTGCTGGTCAGCTCCGGCCTGGGTCAGCGTTTCCCGGCGGGTTACCCGGTGGCCACGGTCAAGGAGGTCATCCACGATTCCGGCCAGCCGTTTGCCATTGTGCGCGCAGTCCCGACTGCCGCGTTGAACCGCAGCCGTTATCTGCTGCTGGTGTTCAGCGACAACCGCACGCCGGAAGAGCGCGCCAATGACGCCGCCCAGGCCCAGGAAGCGGAAGACAAGCAGAACGGCACCGCCCCCGTGATTCCCGCCACTGTGCCGAAACCGGCGTTCGTGGGGCCACCGGCGCCTGCTGCCGTACCCGCCACCGCAGCGCCTGTCGCCACACCGGCCAAGCCCGCTGCACACAGCGCACGCCCGGCGAAACCGGCGGCGACCACCGCGCCTGCCGCAAGGCCCGCGACCACCGCCCCGGCCACGACGCGGCAGAGGGAGGAATAATGGCCAGTACTCATTCGCGTAACGGCTGGGTGGTCTGGCTGACCTTTGCGGTCGGCTTGCTGCTCAGCGTGTCGCCGCTGCCGCAATTCATGGAAATCCTGCGCCCGCTGTGGCTGGCGCTGCTGTTGGCGTTCTGGTCGTTGCACCTGCCGCACAAAGTGGGCATGGTCACGGCGATGTGCCTGGGCCTGGCGGAGGATGTGCTCTATGGCACCTTGCTCGGCCAGAATGCATTGATCCTGACCCTGATTACCTTCCTGGTGCTGTCGTTACAGCAGCGCTTGCGTATGTTCCCGATGTGGCAGCAGTGCCTGGTGATTCTGGTGATCTTCGGCCTGGCGCAACTGGTTCAACTCTGGCTCAGTGCCTTGACCGGCAATCGCCAGCCCACCCTGGCACTGGTGCTGCCGGCGCTGGTCAGCGCGTTGCTGTGGCCTTGGGTCAGTTTCGGCCTGCGTGGGTTACGTCGCCGCTACAAAATCAATTGACGGATTGCGAGGCTCTGCCTGGTTATCGAACCCTACAGGGAGAGTCTGCAATGAATCTGCTTTATCTGGCCTCGGGCTCCCCGCGCCGGCGCGAGTTGTTGACCCAGATCGGTGTGCCTTTCACCGTGGTCAGCGCCGCCATCGATGAAACACCTCTTACCCACGAAACCCCTGTGGCTTATGTCGAGCGCCTGGCGCTAAGCAAGGCCGGGGCGGGGTTGGCTGCGCTTGAGCAAACCGCAGGCCTCTGCGTATTGGGGGCCGATACGGCGGTTATCGTGGATGGCAAGATTCTTGGCAAACCGGTGGACCAGGCCGATGCTCTCGCGATGTTGATGGCCCTGGCGGGACGTGAGCATGAAGTCCTCACGGCGATTGCCCTGACCGACGGCCAGCGCTGTGAAACCCGATGTGTCAGCAGCCGTGTGGCTTTTCGCCAGATTTCTGCTCAGGAGGCGACGGCCTACTGGCACAGCGGCGAACCCCAGGACAAAGCCGGCGGCTATGCTATCCAGGGGCTTGGCTCGGTGTTCGTGACCGGACTCAGTGGCAGCTATTCCGCCGTGGTTGGCTTGCCCGTGTGCGAAACCGCGCAACTGCTGGCGCAATTCGGCATACCCTGTTGGCAAAACCTTACCGTGCGCTGAACGTCGTATACCAGCGCCCAGCCTTAAGCGACCGGTCACTATTGTGAAAACGCCTGAACGAGACCCAGCCATGAGTGAAGAGATTCTGATCAATATCACGCCGATGGAATCGCGCGTGGCGGTGGTAGAGAACGGTGTTCTGCAAGAAGTGCATGTGGAGCGTACCCAGAAGCGCGGGATCGTCGGCAACATCTATAAAGGCAAGGTGGTGCGCGTATTGCCGGGCATGCAGGCGGCTTTCGTCGACATTGGCCTGGACCGTGCCGCGTTTATCCACGCTTCGGAAATCTCCCTGCGCGAAGGCCCGACGGTGGAAAGCATCAGCGCCCTGGTGCACGAAGGGCAGAGCCTGGTGGTGCAGGTCACCAAGGACCCCATCGGCTCCAAGGGGGCTCGGCTCACTACTCAACTGTCGATTCCTTCGCGGTACCTGGTGTACATGCCGCGTACGGCCCATGTGGGCATTTCCCTCAAGATCGAAGACGAAGCCGAACGCGAGCGCCTGAAGAAGGTGGTCAGCGACTGTGTGGCCGCCGAAGGCATCAAGGAAGCCGGTGGTTTTATCCTGCGCACCGCCGCCGAAGGGGCGGGCGCCGATGAAATCCTGATGGATATCCGCTACCTGCGACGCCTGTGGGACCAGATCGATGTACAGATCAAGACTATCGGCGCGCCAAGCGTGATCTATGAAGACCTTGGCCTGGCGTTGCGTACCTTGCGCGATCTGGTCAGCCCAAAAATCGAGAAAATTCGCATCGACTCGCGGGAAACCTTCCAGCGCACCACGCAGTTTGTCGCCGAGTTGATGCCGGAAATCGCCGACCGCCTGGAGCACTATCCGGGCGAGCGGCCGATCTTCGACCTGTATGGCGTCGAAGACGAAATCCAGAAAGCCCTGGAGCGCAAGGTTCCGCTCAAATCCGGTGGTTATCTGGTGGTGGACCCGGCGGAAGCCATGACCACCATCGACGTCAACACCGGCGCGTTCGTGGGCCACCGCAACCTCGAAGAAACCATCTTCAAGACCAATCTCGAAGCGGCCACCGCGATTGCGCGCCAACTGCGCCTGCGCAATCTGGGCGGCATTATCATCATCGACTTCATCGACATGGAGGACGGCGAGCACCAACGCCAGGTCCTGCGCACCCTCGAAAAGCAGTTGGAGCGCGACCACGCCAAGACCAACATCATTGGCATCACCGAGCTGGGCCTGGTGCAGATGACCCGCAAGCGCACCCGCGAAAGCCTTGAACAAGTGCTGTGCGAACCCTGCGGCAGTTGCCAGGGCCGCGGTAAGTTGAAAACCCCTGAAACGGTTTGCTACGAGATTTTCCGCGAAATCCTGCGGGAGGCGCGCGCCTACCAGGCTGAAGGTTATAGAGTGCTCGCCAACCAGAAAGTGGTGGATCGCCTGCTGGATGAAGAGTCGGGTAACGTCGCTGAACTGGAGGGCTTTATCGGGCGCACCATTCGTTTTCAGGTCGAAACCATGTACTCCCAGGAACAATACGACGTGGTGCTGCTCTGATCCCCATTCGTTTTCTCTTTTCGAGACCGACAGGCACTGATCTGTGGTCCGACTACTGCTTTGAGGGTCGCCTGACATGGAGCGTCTGATACGCTTTTTTGCCGCTTTGACCCGTTGGGGGCTGGGCCTGTGTGCATTGCTGCTGGTAGTGGCGGCGGTGTACGTGAGCCTGGGCCGTGAATTGACCCCACTGGTGGCCGAATACCGCGCTGAAGTCGAAGCCAAGGCTCAGGCTGCGGTGCAGATGCCACTGCATATCGGTAGCCTCGAAGGCCGCTGGAGTGGTTTTGCGCCGATATTGCTGGCCCACGATGTGATGGTCGGCGAGGGCAGCAGCGCGTTGCGCCTGGATCAGGTTGAAGTAGTGCCCGACCTCTGGGCCAGCCTGATGGCCCGCGAAGTGCGCATCGCCCACCTGCAAGTCAGCGGCTTGCAGTTGAGCGTCAAGGAAGACAAGGAGGGCCGCTGGGCGCTGCAAGGCTTGCCCGTACAGGACGACCAGCCCCTGGACCCGGAGCAACTGCTCACCCGCATGCAAATGGTCAAGCGCGTATCGGTGCTGGACAGCCAGGTGACGCTGCAACCCTTCGACCGGTCGCCGGTGACCGTGACGTATGTAGGCCTGAACCTGCACACCGGTACCACCCGGCAACGTCTGGACGCGCGCCTGACATTGCCCGACGGCCAACCGCTGGCTTTGAGCCTGCGCAGCCACATGCGCGCCAGTCAGTGGAAAGATGCCGAGGTCGAGGCTTACCTGAGCCTTCCACAAAGCGACTGGGCCAAGTGGATTCCGTCCAGATTGACCCAGCAATGGAAGCTGACTCAGTTCAAGGCCGGCGGTGAATTCTGGCTCAACTGGGCCAACGGCACCCTGCAAAGCGCCGTGGTACGCCTCAATTCGCCGCAGGTGAAGGGCAGCTACGCCGAGCGTAAGCCGGTCCATATCGAGAACCTGGCGCTCACCGCTTATGTGCAACGCAGTGACGGCGGGCTCAAGGTGCTGTTCGATTCGCTGGCGATGAATATCGGTGAAACCCGCTGGGAATCGCGCATGCAACTGCAGCAGAGCCTGGCGACCGATAAAGATCAGGAAGTCTGGAAGCTTCAGGCCGATCGACTCGACCTGACCCCCATCACTCCACTGCTCAATGCCCTGGCACCACTGCCGGAAGGTTTCGCCAAGGCCGTCGAGCATCTGAAAGCCACCGGTCTGTTGCGCAATGTGCTCGTGGACTTTCGGCCACAGGACAACACCGATCAAAAAGTCAGCTTTGCCGCCAACCTTGAGCGTGTCGGTTTTGACGCCTACTTCGGCGCGCCGGCCGCACGCAATGTGTCCGGCAGCATCAGCGGCAACCTGGGCCATGGCGAGTTGCGCATGGACAGCAAGGACTTTTCCCTGCACCTGTCCCCGATCTTCGCCAAGCCATGGCAGTACATCCAGGCCAATGCGCGTCTGACCTGGACGCTGGACAAACAGGGCTTCACCCTCGTTGCGCCGTATATCAAAGTGCTGGGGGAAGAGGGCAAGGTCGCTGCGGACTTCCTGATTCGCCTGCATTTCGACCATAGCCAGGAGGACTACATGGACCTGCGGGTCGGCATGGTCGATGGCGATGGTCGTTTTACCCCCAAGTACCTGCCGGCAGTGTTGAGCCCGGCGCTGGATGAATGGTTGCGCACGGCAATCCTCAAAGGCGCGGTAGACGAGGGTTTTTTCCAGTACCAGGGCTCCTTGAGCCACAACGCGCTGCCGGCCTCGCGCAATATCAGCCTGTTCTTCAAGGTGCATGATGCCGAGCTGGCGTTCCAGCCGGGCTGGCCCCATGTGGGCAAGGTCAATGGTGAGGTGTTTGTCGAGGAGAGCGGCGTGCGCATCCTGGCCAGCAAAGGGCAGTTGCTCGATACCCAGGTCAAGGACGTCTACGTCAATATCCCCCACGCGCCGGCCGGCCAGGACAGTCACCTGCTGCTCACCGGCGGATTTTCCGGTGGTTTGGGCGATGGTCTGAAAATCCTTCAGGAAGCCCCGATCGGCACCGCCTCCACCTTTGCGGGCTGGAAGGGCGAGGGCAACCTGCAAGGCAGCCTGGACCTGGATGTGCCTCTGGCCAAGGGCACCGAGCCCAAAATCGTGGTCGACTTCAAGACCGACAAGGCGCGCCTGCAGCTGGCCGAGCCTACTCTGGACCTGACCCAGCTCAAGGGTGACTTCCGTTTCGACAGCGCCAAAGGCTTGAGCGGCCAGAATATTTCGGCCCAGGCGTTCGACCGCCCGATCACTGCGCAGATTTTTGCCGAAGGCAAGCCCGGCGCTATCAGCACCCGCGTGACCGCCAAGGGCCAGGTCACGGTCAAGCGGCTCACGGACTGGTTGAAAATCAGCCAGCCGCTGCCGGTGTCCGGCGATATCCCGTACCAATTGCAAGTCATCCTCGACGGCGCAGACAGCCAACTGATGGTCGACTCCAACCTCAAGGGCGTTGCGGTGGATTTGCCGGCGCCGTTCGGCATGCCGGCGAGCCAGGGCCGTGACAGTACGTTCCGCATGACCCTGCAGGGCGCTGAGCGTCGTTACTGGTTCGATTACGGTGAGCTGGCCAATTTCACCTTTGCCGCGCCGCCGGACAACTTCAATGATGGCCGCGGCGAATTGTTCCTCGGCGATGGCGATGCGGTATTGCCCGGCGCCAAGGGACTGCGCGTTCGCGGGGTGCTCTCCGAGTTGGATATCGACCCGTGGAGAAAGCTCGCCAACCGTTACGCGGGTAACGATCCGGGCGGCAGTGCCAGGCAACTGCTCAGTGGCGCTGATTTCAAGGTGGGCAAGCTGACCGGCTTTGGTACTCAATTCGACCAGGTCAAACTGCAGCTGGATCGCAAGCCCGTGGCCTGGGGCCTGCAGTTCGACAGCCAGCAAGCCAAGGGCACGGTGAATCTGCCGGATGCCAAGGGCGCCCCCATTGCGGTCAACCTGCAGTACGTGAAGTTGCCCGCCGTAGACCCTACCGTGCAGGCTGACGAGAACGCGCCGGACCCGTTGGCCGAGATCGATCCCAAGGATATTCCCGCGTTGGATATCGCCATCGACCAGCTTTTCCAGGGCCCGGACCTGGTAGGCGCGTGGTCGCTGAAAATCCGCCCGACCGCCAAGGGCCTGGCCTTCAACAACCTGGACCTGGGCCTCAAGGGCATGCAACTCAATGGCGCCGGTGGTTGGGAAGGCGCGCCGGGGGCCAGCAGCAGTTGGTACAAAGGGCGGCTGGACGGCAAGAACATTGCCGATGTGCTCAAAGGCTGGGGCTTTGCGCCCACGGTGACCAGCGAGGACTTTCATCTGGACGTGGACGGTCGTTGGCCGGGCTCGCCCGCCTGGGTCGGGCCCAAGCGGTTCTCCGGTAGCCTGGACGCGGCGTTCCGCAAAGGCCAGTTTGTCGAAGTGGAAGGTGGCGCCCAGGCGCTGCGGGTGTTCGGCCTGCTTAATTTCAACTCCATTGGCCGCCGTTTGCGCCTGGACTTCTCCGACTTGCTTGGCAAGGGCTTGAGCTATGACCGGGTCAAGGGCTTGCTGGCGGCCAGTGACGGTGTGTTCGTGACCCGTGAGCCCATCACCATGACCGGGCCGTCCACCAACCTGGAGCTCAACGGCACCCTGGACCTGGTGGCGGATCGCGTCGATGCCAAGTTGCTGGTGACCCTGCCGGTCACCAACAACCTGCCGATCGCTGCGTTGATTGTCGGCGCGCCGGCCATTGGCGGTGCGTTGTTCCTGATCGACAAGTTGATCGGAGACCGGGTGTCGCGCTTCGCCAGTGTGCAGTACACCGTACAAGGCCCCTGGAAAGACCCGAAAATCACCTTCGACAAGCCATTTGAAAAACCAAACTGAGAGGCTGTGGAGTAGCATGACCGCATGCCCTTTATGGAGTGTCGGCCCATGTCCTTTGCGGTAATTCAAATGGTCAGCCAGAGTGATGTGCTGGCCAACCTGGTCCAGGCACGCCGCCTGCTGGAGCGCGCGGCGGCGCAGGGCGCCAGGCTTGCGGTACTGCCGGAGAACTTCGCCGCCATGGGCCGCCGCGACATGGCCGATATCGGTCGCGCCGAGGCCTTGGGTGAAGGCCCGATCCTCCCATGGTTGAAACAGACCGCCCGAGACCTCACCTTATGGATAGTGGCGGGCACAATACCGTTGCCACCCAGGGATCAACCGCACGCCAAGCCCAACGCCTGCTCGCTGCTGCTCGACGACCGTGGTGAAATCGTTGCTCGTTACGACAAGCTGCACTTGTTCGATGTGGATGTGGCGGACGCCCGAGGTCGCTATCGCGAATCCGACGACTATGCTTTCGGAAGCAATGTAGTCGTGGCGGACACGCCCGTGGGGCGCCTGGGGCTGACGGTGTGTTACGACCTGCGCTTCCCCGAGTTGTACAGCGAGTTGCGTGCCGCCGGGGCTGAGTTGATCAGTGCGCCTTCGGCGTTTACGGCGGTAACCGGCGCTGCGCATTGGGATGTGCTGATTCGTGCGCGGGCCATCGAAACCCAGTGCTACCTGCTGGCGGCCGCCCAGGGCGGAGTGCACCCGGGGCCACGTGAAACCCATGGGCACGCGGCGATTATCGACCCCTGGGGGCGCATATTGGCCCAGCAGGATCAAGGCGAAGCGGTGCTGGTGGCCGAACGCGACAGCAGTGAACAGGCGTCGATACGGGCGCGCATGCCGGTGGTCAACCACCGGCGCTTTTTCTCGCAGGGCGCACAGCGACCTGCTTCAGAACGATGAATTTAAGGCCAAACCTATGAGCGAGTTGTTGTCCTCAGTCAGTGAACACCTCCTGGCACCCGGTGGCGTGACCATCGAAAATCTGCAAACCGTGCTGGGCGATCTGGCCGGGCCGGGCATTGACGCGGCCGACCTGTATTTCCAGGGGCAGATTTCCGAGTCCTGGGCGCTGGAAGACGGCATCGTCAAGGAAGGCAGTTTCAACCTTGACCAGGGTGTGGGCGTTCGCGCGCAATCGGGCGAAAAAACCGGTTTTGCCTACAGCAACGCCATTACCCTGGAGGCCCTGGGCCTGGCGGCGCGTGCGGCGCGCTCGATCTCCCGCGCGGGGCAAAACGGCACGGTGCAGGCGTTCAGTACCCAGGACGTGGCGCAGTTGTACGCGCCGGATAATCCGCTGGAAGTGATCAGCCGCGCGGAGAAGGTCGAGCTGCTCAAGCGTGTTGACGCGGCTACGCGTGCCCTGGACCCGCGTATCCAGCAGGTCACCGTAAGCATGGCCGGCGTGTGGGAGCGCATCCTTGTCGCGTCCACCGACGGCGGGCTGGCGGCGGATGTGCGGCCACTGGTGCGTTTCAACGTGAGTGTGATCGTCGAACAGAATGGTCGCCGCGAGCGCGGTGGCCATGGCGGCGGCGGGCGTACCGACTACCGTTATTTCCTCGCCGAAGACCGCGCCATGGGCTACGCCCGTGAAGCGCTGCGCCAGGCACTGGTCAACCTGGAAGCGATTCCTGCGCCGGCCGGTACCTTGCCGGTGGTGCTGGGCTCGGGTTGGTCCGGTGTGTTGTTGCACGAAGCCGTGGGCCATGGGCTGGAAGGCGACTTCAACCGCAAGGGCAGTTCCGCCTACAGCGGCCGTATGGGCGAGAGGGTCGCATCCAAGCTGTGCACCATTGTCGATGACGGCACCCTGGCCGGTCGCCGTGGTTCGTTGAGCGTGGATGACGAAGGAACGCCGACCGAGTGCACCACCCTGATCGAAAACGGCGTGCTCAAGGGCTATATGCAGGACAAGCTCAACGCCCGCCTGATGGGCGTGGCGCGCACCGGCAACGGCCGCCGTGAATCCTATGCCCACCTGCCGATGCCACGCATGACCAACACCTACATGCTCGGTGGCGAGAGCGATCCGGCAGAAATCATTGCTTCGGTGAAGCGCGGCATCTACTGCGCCAACCTTGGTGGCGGGCAGGTGGATATCACCAGCGGCAAGTTCGTGTTCTCCACCAGCGAGGCGTACCTGATCGAAGACGGCAAGATTACCGCACCGGTCAAGGGCGCGACATTGATCGGTAATGGGCCGGAGGCCATGAGCAAGGTGTCGATGGTCGGTAACGACCTGTCGCTGGACAGCGGCGTGGGTACGTGCGGGAAGGATGGGCAGTCGGTGCCGGTGGGCGTGGGCCAGCCAACCTTGAAAATCGATGCGATCACCGTGGGTGGCACGGGGTCGTAAGCCGTGGAGCTTCGGGTGGCGAAGACCGCCACCCGCGGAAGAGGGTCAGCGCAGACCGCGTTGAGTCTCGTCCAGCTCACGGATGTATTTGAAGATTTTACGGCTGGTGGCCGGCGCCTTGTTATGCGCCTGCTCATGCTGGGCCTGACGGATCAGGGAACGCAATTGCTGGCGGTCCGCGTCCGGATAGTCCAGCACGAATTTCTCCAGCACGGCGTCATCGCCCGAGATCAGGCGGTCACGCCAGCGCTCCAGGTTATGGAAGCGTTCGTTGTACTGGCGAGTGGAGGCATCGGTCTGATCGAGCAAGGCCAGAATAGCGTCAGTGTCCTGATCGCGCATCAGCTTGCCGATAAACATGATGTGCCGTTTGCGCGCGATATTCGCGGTGTGCTTAGGCGCATCGGCCAAGGCCCGGCGCATTTCGTCGGTCAGTGGCAGTTTGGCTATCAAGTCCTTTTTGAGCGTTGTAAGGCGCTCGCCAAGGTCAACCAGAGCATGCAGCTCGCGTTTGACCTGGGTTTTGCTTTTCTCCCCATCGAGGGAGTCGTCGTAAGAATCAACCATGGTGGCAGTCCGCAAAGAAACGTCGCCATGATAACCAGTCGGGGGCCGCTTGTCCGGCCCGGTCGCTCGATGGCCTTAACCGAGAGCAGAATTTGAGTGGAGAAAACCATGAGTGCAGCCCAAAGCGTCGGTCCGCAAGCGTTACCGGCACTGCAGGAACAAGTCGAGCAGATCCTTGCCGAGGCCAAGCGCCAGGGGGCCAGCGCCTGTGAAGTAGCGGTGTCGCTGGAACAGGGGCTGTCGACGTCGGTGCGTCAGCGGGAAGTGGAAACCGTCGAGTTCAATCGCGACCAGGGGTTCGGCATTACCTTGTACGTTGGTCAGCGCAAGGGCTCGGCCAGTACGTCGGCCAGTGGCCCGGAGGCGATTCGCGAAACCGTCGCCGCTGCTTTGGCAATCGCCAAGCACACTTCCGAGGATGAAAGCTCGGGCTTGGCCGACAAAGCGTTGATGGCCAAGGATCTGCAGGATTTCGATCTGTTCCATGCCTGGGACATCACGCCTGAGCAAGCCATCGAGCAGGCGCTGACCTGCGAAGCGGCGGCGTTTGACGCCGATGCCCGCATCAAGAATGCCGACGGCACCACGCTGAGCACCCACCAGGGCTGCCGTGTCTATGGCAACAGCCATGGTTTTATCGGCGGCTATGCGTCCACCCGTCACAGCCTGAGCTGCGTGATGATCGCTGAAGCCAATGGCCAGATGCAGCGTGATTACTGGTATGACGTGAATCGTCAGGGTGAGTTGCTGGCAGACCCCGTAAGCATTGGCCAGCGCGCCGCGCAGCGTGCAGCCAGCCGTTTGGGCGCGCGCCCGGTGCCCACCTGCGAAGTACCGGTGTTGTTTTCCGCCGAGTTGGCCGGTGGTTTGTTCGGCAGTTTTCTCGGGGCGATTTCCGGCGGCAACCTCTACCGTAAATCTTCCTTCCTCGAAGGCGCGATCGGCGAGACGTTGTTCCCTGAATGGCTGACTATCGATGAGCGCCCGCACCTCATGCGCGCCATGGGCAGCACCTCGTTCGACGGCGATGGCCTGGCCACCTATGCCAAGCCGTTCGTCGAGAACGGCGAGTTGGTGTCTTATGTCTTGGGCACCTACGCGGGCCGCAAGCTTGGCCTGCCCAGCACCGCCAACTCCGGCGGCGTCCACAACCTGTTCGTGACTCATGGCGATGAAGACCAGGCGGCGCTGTTGCGTCGCATGGGACGCGGCCTGCTGGTGACCGAACTGATGGGCCACGGCCTGAACATGGTGACGGGTGACTATTCCCGTGGCGCGGCGGGATTCTGGGTGGAGAACGGCGAAATTCAGTTCGCCGTCCAGGAAGTGACGATCGCCGGCAACATGCGCGATATGTTCAAGCAGATCGTTGCAGTGGGGAATGATCTGGAGCTGCGCAGCAATATCCGCACGGGCTCCGTATTGATCGAACGGATGACGGTCGCCGGTAGCTGACCTGCGACGCGTCACCAAAAAAGGCGCGCCATCTCGATGATGGCGCGCCTTTTTTTGGGGCTCTGTAAGGCGAGTTCAACCTGTCGTTCTTGTTTTGATTCTTAATATCATTTAATAATGAATATCATTACTGGATGAGTGTGGATCATGAGTTCTGTCTTGCATGAGGACCCGTACCTGGAAAGTTGGCGGTGGATGAGTCGTCAGATCCGCTGCGGGCTCGACCCCAATGAACCTCGCCTGATCGAACATTACCTCAATGAGGGGCGGTATCTGGCGTGTTGCACCGCGACCCACCCGTGGACGATCGCCGAAACCTCATTTCGCCTGCTCATCGACACCGCCAGCGATACCGCGCTGCCCTGGCATTGGCGCTCCCTGTGTCTGGACCAGGCCTGGCGTCCATTGCGTGACCTGGAAAAACTCTCCCACTGCGCCTGCCGGCTAAAGCGCTGGCAGGCGTTCGCCTGGCAATTGGCAACCTGCCAACTGCTGCCATCCCTCTCTTTCTCCGATGTGGTGCAAGGATCCAACGATGAGTAATACACGTATCGAACGCGACAGCATGGGCGAACTGCAAGTCCCCGCCGAGGCCCTGTACGGCGCGCAAACCCAGCGTGCGGTGAACAACTTTCCGATCAGCCACCAGCGCATGCCGGCGCAATTCATTCGCGCGCTGATCCTGGCCAAGGCCGCAGCCGCCAGGGCCAACGTCGACCTCAAGCAAATCAGCGAAGGGCAGGGCAAGGCCATTGTCGATGCCGCCCAGGGCTTGCTGGAAGGCGACTACATGCAGCACTTTCCGGTGGATATATTCCAGACCGGCTCCGGCACCAGTTCCAACATGAACGCCAACGAAGTGATTGCCACCCTGGCCAGCCGCTTGCTGGGCGAGGTGGTAAACCCCAACGATCACGTCAATTGTGGGCAAAGCAGCAATGACATCATTCCTACCACCATTCATGTCAGCGCCGCGCTGGTGCTGCACGAGCAAACATTGCCGGCCTTGCTGCACCTGGTGCAGGTGATCGAGCAAAAAGCCGAAGCGGTTCACCCGTTTATCAAGACCGGGCGCACTCACTTGATGGATGCTATGCCGGTGCGCATGAGCCAGGTGCTCAAGGGTTGGGCGCAGCAACTCAAGGCCAATATCGGCCACTTGCAGGACCTGTTGCCGGCGCTGCAGGCGCTGGCCCAGGGCGGCACGGCCGTGGGCACCGGCATCAACGCGCATCCCGAATTTGCCGCACGCTTCAGCCAGCACCTGAGCCACCTGACCCAAGTGACGTTTACGCCGGGCAAGAACCTGTTTGCGTTGATTGGCTCCCAGGACACCGCCGTCGCCGTCTCCGGCCAGTTGAAAGCCACCGCCGTATCGCTGATGAAAATCGCCAATGACCTGCGCTGGATGAACTCCGGCCCGCTGGCCGGCCTTGGCGAAATCGAGCTGGAAGGCCTGCAGCCGGGTTCTTCGATCATGCCGGGAAAGGTCAATCCGGTGATCCCTGAAGCCACGGCCATGGTGGCCGCCCAGGTCATCGGCAACGACACGGTGATTACCGTGGCCGGCCAATCGGGCAACTTCGAGCTGAACGTGATGCTGCCGATCATCGCCCAGAACCTGCTCAGTAGCCTGGAGCTGCTGGCCAACGCCAGCCGTTTGCTGGCAGACAAGGCCATCGCCAGCTTCAAGGTCAACGAAGCGAAGCTCAAGGAGGCGTTGTCGCGCAACCCGATTCTGGTCACCGCCCTCAATCCGATCATTGGTTACCAAAAGGCCGCTGAAATCGCCAAACAGGCTCATCAGCAGGGCCGTTCGGTCATCGATGTCGCCCTCGAACACACCGACTTGCCGCGCAGCCAACTGGAAGTCCTGCTGGACCCGGAAAAGCTCACGGCTGGCGGCGTGTAAACCATCGACCCCGCTTTGGAGGTTCACCATGGAGCACTGGAAACGCACGATCGAACGGGCCAATCGCTGCTTTATGGCGGGCGAGCTGGTGGACGCCCGCGAGGCCTACCTGCAAGCCCTGGCCCTGGCCCAGGTGTTGTTCGAACGCTGGGCGGATGCCGACGAGGCAGTGGCGGCTTGCGTCATTTCCCATCACAACCTGGCAGACCTGCACCTGCGCCTCAACCAGCCTGAGGAAAGCGCGGAATACCTCTGCGCCATTCACCAGCGGCTGCTGCAGACCATGCAGGACCCCCGCCTCAGCCCCCAGTTGCGCGAGGCAGCGCTGCGCCAGAGCAGCAAAACCTACGTCGAACTGTTGAATTTCATCAGCGATCACGGCGAATACCCGCGCACCCATCGCTTACTGGGCGGTGCTACGACGCAACCGACCCCCTCTCAATATGGAGCACATTGATATGACCTACACCCTGCCGGCCCTGCCTTATGCCTTTGACGCGCTTGAACCCCATATCGATGCGCAAACCATGGAGATTCACTACACCAAGCACCACCAGACTTACATCAATAACCTTAATGCCGCGGTCGAGGGCACCGAGTTCGCGGGCTGGCCGGTGGAGAAACTGGTGTCCAGCGTTGAAAAATTACCGGAGCAATTACGCGCTGCCGTGGTCAACCAAGGAGGCGGCCATGCCAACCACTCATTGTTTTGGGCGGTCATGTCGCCTGCAGGTGGCGGAAAGCCTGAGGGTGTTCTGGGCCAGGCCATCGACGAACAACTGGGGGGCTTCGACAGTTTCAAGGACGCTTTTACCAAGGCAGCGTTGACCCGTTTCGGCAGCGGCTGGGCCTGGTTGAGTGTGACCCCACAAAAGACCTTGGTGGTGGAAAGCAGCGGCAACCAGGACAGCCCGTTGATGAGCGGCAATACGCCGATCCTCGGCCTGGACGTCTGGGAACACGCCTACTACCTGCTGTATCAAAACCGACGACCGGAGTACATCAATGCCTTCTATAGCGTCATCAATTGGCCGGAGGTTGCCGCGCGCTACCAGGCTGCCCTGGCCTGACATTCACTCTATAACAAGACCTAAGGCCGACTATGGGCACTGAAACACTGGCGATTAGCAGCGTGCGATTATTTCGCTACGCGTTTGGCTCCCTGCTTGTATTAGTCGGTACGGCACTACTGGTGGCTCATGGCCTGGCCTGGCTCGACCTGGAGCCGCGCATCTTGCGTGCGCTGCAGGGCGGGGCGATCTGCGCGCTCGGTACCGCTCTGGGCGCGGTGCCGGTGCTGGTGATTCGCCGTATGCCGGCGGCGTTGAGCGATACCTTGCTGGGTTTTGGTGCGGGGGTCATGCTGGCAGCGACCGCTTTTTCGCTGGTGGTGCCGGGTATTGCCGCCGCAGAAAACCTGGGGCTCTCGCCCTGGGGCGCAGGTGGCCTGATCAGCTTCGGCATCATGCTCGGTGCCTTCGGGCTGTATCTGGTGGACCGCAAGGTTTCAGGCGCCAGCCCGGAAATGCTGGTGGGCACGCCGGATAAGCCGGTTATCCCGCCGCGCATCTGGCTGTTTGTG
The DNA here is from genome assembly GCF_001439815.1 of Pseudomonas orientalis. Lineage (GTDB taxonomy): Bacteria > Pseudomonadota > Gammaproteobacteria > Pseudomonadales > Pseudomonadaceae > Aquipseudomonas > Aquipseudomonas orientalis. The sequence continues at coordinate 64,563 of NZ_JYLM01000007.1, forward strand.
TTCGCGATCATTGCCCACAACATTCCGGAAGGTATGGCGGTGGGTGTATCTGCCGGCGGCGGCATGGCGGATGCCGACAGCCTCGCCATGGGCATTGCCCTGCAGGACGTACCGGAAGGCTTGGTAATTGCGCTGGTATTGGCTGGGGCGGGGATGTCGCGGATCAAGGCGTTTTTGATCGGCGCTGCGTCGGGTCTGGTAGAGCCGGTATTTGCGGTGCTCTGTGCGTGGTTGGTGAGCCTTGCCGAAGTGCTGTTGCCCTTGGGGTTGGCACTGGCTGCCGGTGCGATGCTGCTGGTGGTAACCCATGAGGTCATCCCGGAGTCACGCCACAACGGTCACGACAAGCTCGCCAGCCTGGGATTGTGCATCGGGTTTTGCTTGATGATGGTAATGGATACGGCGTTGGGATAGCAGGAGCGAGCCGGTTCGCTCCTGCAAGAGGAAGGCGTTATTCACCCTCGTCGAAGTAGTTGTTGATCAACGCGACCAACGCGTCCATCGCTTCCTGCTCTTGTTCACCTTCGGTTTTCAGATGGATTTTGGTGCCCTTGCCTGCGGCGAGCATCATCATCGCCATGATGCTTTTGCCGTCGACCATCGATTCCGGGGTGCGCCCGGCGCGGATCTGGCAGGGGAACTGCCCGGCGACACCGACAAACTTGGCTGATGCGCGGGCGTGCAAGCCCAGCTTGTTGATGATTTCAATTTCCCGAGCCGGCATCGCAGTGGTGTTCCTTTCAGCTAAGGTCGCGGTGGCGAACCTGGACGTTCTTGAGGGTTTGTTGCAGCACCTGGCCCAGTCGCTCCGTCAGATAGACGGAACGGTGGTGGCCGCCGGTACAGCCGATGGCAATGGTGACATAGGCGCGGTTGCTTGCGGCAAAACGCGGCAACCATTTGAGCAGGTAGGTGGAGATATCCTGGAACATCTCTTCCACATCCGCTTGTGCCGCCAAGTAGTCGATCACCGGCTGATCAAGCCCGGACTGATCGCGCAACTCCGGTTTCCAATACGGATTAGGCAGGCAGCGCACGTCGAACACCAGGTCGGCATCCACCGGCATGCCCCGCTTGAAACCAAACGACTCGACCAGAAACGCCGTACCAGGCTCCGGCTGGTTCAGCAACCGCAGCTTGATCGCATCGCGCAGCTGGTACAGGTTCAGGTTGGTGGTGTTGATCTTGAGGTCGGCCAGGTCGATGATCGGCCCCAGCAGCTTGGTCTCGTCCTCGATGGCTTCGGCCAGGGAGCGATTGGCGCTGCTGAGCGGGTGGCGTCGCCGGGTTTCGGAGAACCGCTTGAGCAGGGTCTCTTCGTCGGCGTCCAGATACAGCACGTCGCAATGAATATGCTTGGCGCGCACCTCCTCGAGCAGTTCGGGGAACCGCGAGAGGTGACTGGGCAGGTTGCGGGCGTCGATCGACACGGCGACCAGCGGTTGCGCCAACTCGGTGTGGATCAGGGCGCGTTCCGCCAATTCCGGCAGCAAGCCGGCGGGCAGGTTGTCGATGCAATAGAAGCCGCTGTCTTCAAGAACATTAAGGGCAGTGCTCTTACCCGACCCGGAACGGCCGCTGACGATGATCAAACGCATGATTACTGCCCGTTTTGCTCATCCAGGACGACCTGATACAGCGCCTCATTACTGCTGGCGCTGCGCAATTTATCGCGCACTTCCTTGCGGTCGAGCATGCTGGCGATCTGCCGGAGCAGTTCCAGGTGGGCATCGGTGGCGGCTTGTGGGACCAGCAGAACAAACAGCAGGTCGACCGGAGCGCCGTCGATGGCATCGAAATCGATAGGGTGATCCAAGTGCAGCAGAGCGCTGACCGGTGTTTCGCAGCCTTTGAGGCGGCAGTGGGGGATGGCGATGCCGTTGCCAAAACCGGTCGAACCGAGTTTTTCACGGGCAATCAGCGCCTCGAAGACATCTTGCATCTCCAGCTCAGGCACTTGGCTGCTGATCAGGTTGGCAATTTGTTCGAGGGCTTTCTTCTTGCTGCCGCCCGGCACGTTCACAAGGGAACGGCCGGGGGTCAGGATGGTTTGAAGTTGGATCATAGGGGGAGGGTTAACGACCTGTACCTTGCATCAGGTGCAGATTCTTTTCCTTATGCTTTTTGAGTTGGCGGTCAAGCTTGTCGGTGAGCAAGTCGATCGATGCATACATGTCTTCATGCTCGGCATTGGCAACCACTTCGCCACCGGGTATCTGCAGGGTCGCTTCGATTTTCTGCTGAAGCTTGTCGACCTTCATGATGACCTGCACGTTGGTGATCTTGTCGAAATGTCCTTCAAGCTTCTTCAGCTTCTGTTCGACGTATTCGCGCATTGGTGGGGTGACTTCTACATGGTGTCCACTGATGTTGACTTGCATACAGCTTCTCCTTCGTTGCCAGTGCATAAAGCGACAGGCGAAAAGCGCCTGCCACTGGAACGCTGTGCCCCGCCCGTCACATCAAACGCTTACGCTCGCTGGAAGGCGCGATCCCAAGGGACTCGCGGTACTTGGCGACGGTTCGACGGGCGACCTGAATGCCTTGTGCCTCCAGTAAACCAGCGATCTTGCTGTCACTCAACGGCTTTTTCTGATTTTCCGCGGCAACCAGTTTTTTGATGATCGCGCGGATCGCCGTGGACGAGCATTCGCCGCCTTCGGAGGTGCTTACGTGGCTGGAGAAAAAGTATTTCAGCTCATATATACCCCGTGGGGTATGCATGAATTTTTGCGTGGTCACCCGTGAAATCGTCGACTCGTGCATGCCCACCGCCTCGGCGATGTCATGCAGCACCAGCGGCTTCATGGCTTCGTCACCGTATTCCAGGAAGCCGCGCTGGTGCTCGACGATCTGGGTGGCGACTTTCATCAGGGTTTCGTTGCGGCTTTGCAGGCTCTTGATGAACCAGCGCGCTTCCTGCAGCTGGTTGCGCATGAAGGTGTTGTCGGCGCTGGTATCGGCGCGGCGCACGAAACCGGCGTATTGCGGGTTGACCCGCAGGCGTGGCACCGATTCCTGATTCAACTCGACCAGCCAACGCTCATTGTCCTTGCGCACGATCACATCAGGCACGACATATTCGGCTTCGCTGGACTCGATCTGCGAGCCCGGACGCGGGTTGAGGCTCTGGACCAGCTCGATGACCTGGCGCAGCTCGTCTTCCTTGAGCTTCATGCGACGCATCAGCTGGCTGTAGTCGCGGCTGCCCAGCAGGTCGATGTAGTCGCTGACCAGGCGCTTGGCTTCAGCGAGCCAAGGGGTCTTGGCCGGCAGTTGGCGCAGTTGCAGCAACAGGCACTCGCTGAGCGTACGGGCGCCAATCCCGGCGGGCTCGAATTGCTGGATGCGGTGCAGGACGGCTTCGATCTCGTCCAGCTCGATATCCAGCTCAGGGTCGAACGCCTCAAGAATTTCTTCCAGCGTCTCGTCCAGGTAACCCTGGTTATTGATGCAGTCGATCAGGGTGACGGCAATGAGGCGGTCGGTGTCGGACATCGGCGCCAGGTTCAGTTGCCACAACAGGTGACTCTGCAGGCTCTCGCCGACCGACGTGCGGGTGGTGAAGTCCCATTCGTCGTCATCGTTGCTGGGCAGGCTGCTGGCGCTGGTCTGGTAGACGTCTTCCCAGGCGGTATCCACCGGAAGCTCGTTGGGAATGCGTTCGTTCCATTCGCCGTCCTCGAGGTTGTCCACCGTCGGGGCGGTTTCCTGATAGGACGGTTCCTGTACGTCGGGATTGGGCTTTTGCTCGATGTTGTCGGCCAAAGGGTCTGTGTTGTCGAAGTCGTCGCCTTCTTCCTGGCGTTCGAGCATCGGATTGGACTCCAGGGCCTCCTGGATTTCCTGTTGCAGGTCCAGGGTCGACAATTGGAGCAGGCGGATGGCCTGTTGCAGCTGCGGTGTCATCGTCAGCTGCTGGCCCATTCTCAGGACTAGCGATGGTTTCATGGCAGGGGCTTAACACCTTATTCGCCGGCGCAATGCGCCATCCACGACAGGGCGCGTGAGCGCCAAACATAAGCAAATTATATGCCTGATATCGGGGCCTTTGCCTAGAGCGCGGTAACAATAAAAAAACCGAGGTTTTCATTGACTCGCTCGCACTCTCGCGAATGGCCCGATAGCACCGCGTTTACAGGCGGAACTCGTGACCCAGGTAAACTTCTTTCACCAGTTCGTTGGCCAGGATCGTCGCGGAATCTCCTTCGGCGATCAATTGCCCGTCGTTGACGATGTAAGCGGTTTCGCAGATATCCAGGGTTTCACGCACGTTGTGGTCGGTGATCAGCACACCGATGCCCTTGGCCTTGAGGTGATGAATGATCTGCTTGATATCGCCTACCGAGATCGGGTCAACACCGGCAAAGGGTTCGTCCAGCAGGATGAACTTGGGGGCGGTGGCCAGGGCCCGGGCGATCTCCACGCGACGACGCTCACCACCGGACAGGCTCATGCCAAGGTTGTCGCGAATGTGGTTGATGTGGAATTCCTGCAGCAGGCTTTCCAGCTCCTTGCGGCGGCCGTCGCGGTCGAGTTCCTTGCGGGTCTCGAGGATTGCCATGATGTTGTCGGCCACCGACAGTTTGCGGAAGATCGACGCTTCCTGGGGAAGATAGCCAATGCCCGCGCGCGCACGACCGTGCATGGGCTGGTGGCTGACGTCCAGGTCGTCGATCAATACGCGCCCCTGGTCCGCCTGGACCAGCCCGACGATCATGTAGAAGCAGGTGGTCTTGCCGGCGCCGTTGGGGCCGAGCAAGCCGACGATCTGGCCGCTGTCGATCGACAGGCTCACATCGCGTACCACCTGGCGGCTTTTATAGGCCTTGGCCAGGTGCTGGGCTTTCAGGGTTGCCATTACTCGGCCTTCTTCTTCGGCTGGATGACCATGTCGATACGTGGGCGAGGCGCGGTGACCTTGTTGCCATTGGCGCGACCCGCCTGGGCGACCTGGGTCTTGGTGTTGTAGACGATCTTCTCGCCTTCGGTGGAGTTGCCGTCGGCACTGAGCACCTTGGCCTGGTCAATCAGTACGATGCGATTTTGCTGGGCATGGTATTGAATGGTCTTGCCGTAGCCTTTCATCGGGCCCGGATCTTCTGCCTTTTGCTTCTGTTCGAAGTAAGCCAGGTTGCCCACCGAGGTCACGACATCGATATCGCCGGCCGGAGTGCGCGTCAGGGTCACCGTGTTGCCGGTGATCTTCATCGAGCCCTGGGTGATGATCACGCCACCTGTGTAGGTCGCGACGCCTTGTTTGTCATCCAGCTGCGCATCGTCAGCCGAGATGTGGATCGGTTGCTGGCTATCGTTCGGCAGAGCCCAGGCGCTCACGCTTCCCAGTGCTGCGCCCAGACCGAGCAAAATAGGGAGGGTTTTAACGAGCCTCATACTGTCCTCTTACGTTCGATAGCAGGTGTATCCTGCTTTCTTTCAAATACGCTTTCATTCCCTTGCCAGTCGATACACCGCCAGCGCCGTCGATTCTAACGTCTTGCTCGGTCTGCGCATATTGCTGTTGTGGGAATACCGTCATGCGACTGCTGGTAATGATGGTGTCACGGTTCTGCGCGTCTGTACGTGCGACGCGTACCGAATCGATCAGTTCGATTTGAGTGCCGTCCGGATTGACCTCGCCACGCAGGCTGGTGACATGCCACGGCAGTTCGGTGCCACGGTACAAGTTCAGGTCCGGGTTGGTCAGCAGGCTGACTTCCGAGGCCTTCAGGCGCTCGACCTTGTCGGAGGCCAGCACATACTGCACCTTGCCATCGGGCAGGAACTGCACGGTGTGGGTGTTGGTGGCGAAGTTATCGATGATGCTTTCGTCAACCTGCACAACAGGTTTGTCGAGAAAGCGCTCAGGGCTGATATTCCAGTAGCCCACCGCGAGGAACAGCGCGGCGATGACCCCGAATAACAGGAAGTTGCGAATCTTTTTGCTCAGCATATAACGCTCTATAGGTAGGCGGCGTGGGCCGCTTCAAGACTGCCCTGGGCACGCAGGATCAACTCGCAGAACTCGCGGGCGGCACCCTCACCGCCACGGGCGGTGGTAATGCCATGGGCGTGTTCGCGCACAAACGCTGCGGCATTGGCGACGGCCATGCCCAGGCCTACCCGGCGGATCACCGGCAGGTCAGGCAGGTCGTCACCCAGATAGGCGACCTGTTCATAGCTTAGGTTGAGTTGGCCAAGAAGCTCGTCCAGCACCACCAGTTTATCCTCGCGGCCCTGATACAGGTGAGCAATACCCAGGTTTTGTGCGCGGCGTTCCACAACGGGTGTCTTTCGACCACTGATAATCGCGGTTTGCACGCCTGCGGCCATCAACATCTTGATGCCCTGGCCGTCGAGCGTGTTGAAGGTCTTGAATTCGCTGCCGTCTTCGAGAAAGTACAGGCGGCCATCGGTCAGCACGCCATCGACGTCGAATATCGCCAATTTGATGTTTTTGCCGCGTTGCAACAGGTCGCTGGTCATTTACATCACTCCCGCACGTAACAAGTCGTGCATGTTCAGGGCGCCGATCGGGCGGTCATTGTCATCGACCACCACCAGCGCGCCGATCTTGTGGTCTTCCATGATCTTCAGAGCTTCGGCTGCAAGCATCTCGGCGCGAGCGGTCTTGCCGTGGGGCGTCATCACGGCGTCGATGGTTGCGGTATGGATGTCGATGGTGCGGTCCAGGGTGCGACGCAAATCACCATCGGTAAACACGCCGGCCAGTCGCCCGTCGGCTTCCAGGATTACGGTCATGCCCAGACCCTTGCGGGTCATTTCCATCAGCGCGTCCTTGAGCAGGGTGCCGCGTTGTACATGGGGTAGTTCATCGCCCGCATGCATGACGTTCTCTACTTTCAGCAGCAGGCGACGGCCCAGGGCGCCACCGGGGTGGGAAAAGGCGAAGTCTTCGGCCGTGAACCCGCGCGCTTCCAGCAGTGCCACCGCCAGGGCGTCGCCCATGACCAGCGCGGCGGTGGTGGAGGAGGTGGGCGCCAGGTTCAGCGGGCAGGCTTCGTGGGCGACATGAACGTTCAGGTTCACTTCGGCAGCCTTGGCCAGCGTCGATTCCGGGTTGCCGGTGACGCTGATCAGCTTGATGCCCAGGCGCTTGATCAGCGGCAGCAGCGTCACGATTTCGTTGGTGGTGCCCGAGTTGGACAGGGCCAGAATCACGTCATCCCGGGTGATCATGCCCATATCACCGTGGCTGGCTTCGGCCGGGTGCACGAAGAACGCCGTGGTGCCGGTGCTTGCCAGCGTCGCGGCGATCTTGTTGCCGATGTGGCCGGACTTGCCCATGCCCACCACGACAACGCGGCCCTTGCTGGCCAGAATCATCTCGCAGGCGCGTACGAAATCTGCGTCGATATGGGCCAGCAAACCTTCTACGGCTTCCAGCTCGAGGCGGATGGTGCGTTGTGCGGATTGAATAAGGTCGCTGGATTGGCTCATGTCTGAAATCGTATAGCCTGACGAAAAGTCGGCGATTATAGCGGTAATGATCAATTCCCTCACGCAAGTTCGTCAGGCTTTGTTCCGAAGGTCTTCGGGATTCGTCCCGATGACATGGCGGGCAAGGTTTTTTTCGCTGTCCTTAATCTGAACAAGCGCTGTTCCGGCCTTGGGGGCGCTGTACCAGCAGTGATATAGTTCGCGGCCAGTTCGGTCCGCCCAACCCATGGCGCAAACATTTGCGCATCCGCAGCAAACGAAAGCTGCATACATGGTGTCTGAGTGAAAGGCTGCATCCCAAGGAGATTAGATGAGTGCCGATAACGCCTACGCGGTCGAGCTGAAGGGCCTTTCCTTCAAGCGCGGTACGCGCAGCATCTTCAATAACGTCGATATTCGCATTCCTCGCGGAAAAGTCACGGGCATCATGGGGCCTTCCGGTTGCGGCAAGACCACCTTGTTGCGCCTGATGGGCATGCAATTGCGCCCCAGTGCCGGCGAAGTGTGGGTCAACGGCCAGAACCTGCCGACGCTGTCGCGCAGCGATCTGTTCGATGCGCGCAAGCACATGGGGGTTCTGTTCCAGAGCGGCGCGCTGTTTACCGACCTCGATGTATTCGAAAACGTAGCGTTCCCGCTGCGGGTGCACACGCAGCTGTCCGATGAAATGATTCGTGACATTGTGCTGCTGAAACTGCAGGCCGTAGGGCTTCGCGGGGCCATCGACCTGATGCCTGACGAATTGTCCGGCGGCATGAAGCGCCGTGTGGCCCTGGCGCGAGCCATCGCACTGGACCCGCAGATCCTCATGTATGACGAGCCTTTCGTGGGCCAGGACCCGATCGCCATGGGCGTGCTGGTGCGCCTGATCCGCCTGCTCAACGACGCACTGGGCATCACCAGCATCGTGGTATCCCACGACCTGGCTGAAACCGCGAGCATCGCCGACTACCTCTATGTAGTGGGTGATGGCCAGGTGCTGGGGCAGGGGACGCCGGAAGAGCTGATGAACGCCGATAATCCGCGCATTCGCCAATTCATGACCGGCGATCCCGATGGCCCGGTGCCTTTTCACTTTCCGGCAGCGGACTACCGCGCAGATCTTCTGGGGAAGCGCTGATGCGCAAAACATCTATTATCGAGAAGGTTCGCCTTTTCGGTCGCTCGGGCATCGACATTGTCGAAGTTCTCGGGCGTTCGACCATTTTCCTGTTCCACGCCTTGCTCGGCCGCGGCGGCATCGGCGGCGGTTTTGGCTTGCTGCTCAAGCAACTGCATGCGGTCGGCGTGATGTCCCTGGTGATCATCGTGGTCTCCGGGGTGTTCATCGGCATGGTGCTGGCGCTGCAAGGCTTCAACATCCTGTCCAGCTACGGTTCCGAGCAGGCGGTAGGGCAGATGGTCGCCCTGACGCTGTTGCGTGAACTGGGGCCGGTGGTCACCGCCTTGTTGTTCGCCGGGCGTGCCGGTTCGGCGCTGACCGCCGAAATCGGCAACATGAAGTCCACTGAACAGCTGTCCAGCCTGGAAATGATCGGCGTGGACCCGCTCAAGTACATTGTTGCCCCGCGCCTGTGGGCCGGCTTCATCTCCCTGCCGCTGCTGGCGATGATCTTCAGCGTGGTCGGGATCTGGGGCGGTTCATGGGTGGCGGTGGACTGGTTGGGCGTCTATGACGGTTCCTACTGGGCCAACATGCAAAACAGCGTGACCTTCACGGGCGACGTGCTCAACGGCATCATAAAGAGCATCGTCTTCGCCTTTGTAGTGACCTGGATCGCCGTATTCCAAGGCTATGACTGTGAGCCCACTTCAGAAGGGATCAGTCGCGCCACCACCAAGACCGTTGTGTACGCCTCGCTGGCGGTACTGGGCCTTGACTTCATTTTGACCGCCTTGATGTTTGGAGATTTCTGATGCAAAACCGCACTGTGGAGATCGGTGTCGGCCTTTTCTTGCTGGCTGGCATCCTGGCTTTACTGTTGCTGGCCCTGCGGGTCAGTGGCCTGTCGGCCAGCCCCACCGCCGACACTTATAAACTTTATGCGTACTTCGACAATATCGCCGGTTTGACGGTCAGAGCTAAAGTGACCATGGCTGGCGTAACCGTCGGCAAGGTCACGGCAATCGATCTGGATCGCGACAGCTTCACCGGGCGAGTGACGATGCAACTGGACAAGAAGGTGGATAATCTGCCGACTGACTCCACGGCATCTATCCTCACTGCGGGTCTGCTGGGCGAGAAGTACATCGGTCTCAGCGTTGGCGGGGAAACAGCCCTGCTCAAGGATGGTTCGACAATCCACGACACACAGTCGTCGTTGGTACTTGAAGACTTGATCGGTAAATTCCTGCTCAACACGGTCAATAAAGACGCCAAATGAGGAATCTGTTCATGATCTCTACCTTGCGACGCGGCCTTCTGGTGCTGCTTGCAGCGCTGCCGTTGATGGCCAACGCAGCCGGTTCCGCCCACGAACTGGTGCAGGACACGACCAACAAAATGCTGGCCGATCTGTCGGCCAACAAGGAAAAGTACAAACAGGACCCGAGCCAGTTCTACAACGCGCTCAACAGCATTGTCGGTCCGGTGGTGGATGCCGAAGGCATTTCCCGCAGCATCATGACCGTCAAGTATTCGCGCAAGGCCACGCCTGCGCAGATGCAGCGCTTCCAGGAAAACTTCAAGCGTGGCCTGTTCCAGTTCTACGGCAACGCCTTGCTTGAATACAACAACCAGGGCATTACCGTGGCTCCGGCCGGTGATGAGTCGGGCGATCGCACCAGCGTCAACATGAGCGTCAAGGGCAACAATGGCGCTGTGTACCCTGTGCAGTACACGCTGGAGAAGGTCAACGGCGAGTGGAAACTGCGCAATGTGATCATCAACGGTATCAATATCGGCAAGCTGTTCCGCGACCAGTTCGCCGACGCGATGCAGCGCAATGGTAACAACCTGGACAAGACCATTGACGGCTGGGCCGGTGAAGTGGCCAAGGCCAAGGAAGAAACCGATAAAGCCGCCGAGAAGCCAGCACAATGACCGAGTCGGCTGTTCGTATCGGCGGCGCCGGCGAGTTGTTGCTCAGCGGTGTGCTGGATTACCGTACCGGGCCTGACCTGCGCAAGCAGGGCCAGGCACTGATCAAGGCCAGCAGCGCGCCTGCGCTGGTGGTTGACTGCTCGGCGGTGACCAAGTCCAGCAGTGTCGGGCTGTCGTTGCTGCTGTGCTTCATGCGCGATGCGCAAGCGGCAAAAAAGCCTCTCAGTATCCGTGCGTTGCCTGAAGACATGCGTGAGATTGCCGAGGTTTCCGGCTTGACCGAACTGTTGGCACACCCTTAATACACATTTATCACGAAAGCCCCCCGTCAGAGTCCTGCTATGCGGGGTTCGCAGGCGCGGGGCTTTTTTGTATGATGTGCGACCCGTGCGCACTGGGCGCCGATAGAGGTTGAGCATGCAGGCCCTAGAAGTTAAGAGCTTCCTTGAAGGAAAGCTGCCGGAAACGACTGTTGAAGTTGAAGGCGAAGGCTGCAATTTCCAGCTGAACGTGATTAGCGATGAACTGGCGGCATTGAGCCCGGTCAAGCGTCAGCAGCAGATCTATGCCCATTTGAACCCATGGATCACCGATGGCAGCATCCATGCGGTCACTATGAAATTTTTCAGCCGCGCGGCCTGGGCCGAGCGCACCTGAGCCCCCAAGGCGTCGAGATTCTTATGGATAAATTGATTATTACCGGCGGTGCCCGCCTTGATGGCGAGATTCGCATTTCCGGTGCGAAAAACTCCGCCTTGCCGATCCTGGCGGCGACCCTGCTGTGCGACGGTCCCGTGACTGTAGCCAACCTGCCGCATCTGCACGACATCACCACCATGATCGAGCTGTTCGGTCGCATGGGTATCGAGCCTGTGATCGACGAGAAATTGTCCGTCGAAATCGACCCACGCACCATCAAGACCCTGATCGCCCCGTACGAGCTGGTGAAAACCATGCGTGCGTCGATTCTGGTGCTCGGCCCGATGGTCGCGCGTTTCGGTGAGGCCGAAGTGGCCCTGCCTGGTGGTTGCGCCATTGGTTCGCGTCCGGTCGACCTGCACATCCGTGGCCTTGAAGCCATGGGCGCGGTCATCGACGTCGAAGGCGGCTACATCAAGGCCAAGGCGCCGGAAGGCGGCCTGCGTGGCGCCAACTTCTTCTTTGATACCGTCAGCGTGACCGGTACCGAGAACATCATGATGGCCGCTGCCCTGGCCAAGGGCCGCAGCGTCCTGCAAAACGCCGCGCGCGAGCCGGAAGTGGTCGACCTGGCCAACTTCCTCAACGCCATGGGCGCGAAGGTTTCCGGTGCCGGCACCGACACCATCACTATCGATGGTGTAGAGCGTCTGCACACCGCCACCTACAAAGTCATGCCCGACCGCATCGAGACCGGCACGTACCTGGTTGCCGCTGCCGTCACCGGTGGCCGCGTGAAGGTCAAGGACACCGATCCGACCATCCTCGAAGCCGTGCTGGAAAAACTCAAGGAAGCCGGTGCTGAAATCACCACCGGTGAAGACTGGATCGAGCTGAACATGCATGGCAAGCGGCCAAAAGCCGTCAATGTGCGTACTGCCCCGTACCCGGCATTCCCGACCGACATGCAGGCGCAGTTCATTTCCTTGAACGCAATCGCTGAAGGCACCGGTGCCGTGATCGAGACCATCTTCGAAAACCGCTTCATGCATGTGTACGAACTGCACCGCATGGGCGCCAAGATCCAGGTCGAGGGCAATACCGCCATCGTCACCGGCATCGACAAGCTCAAGGGCGCGCCAGTGATGGCAACCGACCTGCGCGCTTCGGCCAGCCTGGTCATCTCGGCACTGTGCGCTGATGGCGACACCCTGATCGACCGCATCTACCACATAGACCGTGGCTACGAGTGCATCGAAGAAAAGCTGCAGATGCTCGGCGCGAAAATCCGCCGCGTTCCGGGCTAAAGCCTGCTGCCCTGTAGGAGCGAGCTTGCTCGCGAAAAACTCATGTACACCGCGTTGACTCTGAGTGAACGCGTTATCGTTGACGTTCTTCGCGAGCAAGCTCGCTCCTACACACACTGTTTGTTTCAATCGAGGCTGTAAGGGCCTCGATCTGTGTCTGGCGCCATTTGTGACCAGTCAGCAATAGCCTGATGAAGGACTGACATTTCCCATGTTGACCATCGCACTGTCCAAGGGCCGCATCCTTGACGACACGCTGCCGCTTCTGGCTGAAGCGGGCATCGTGCCGACCGAGAATCCGGACAAGAGCCGCAAGCTGATCATCCCCACGACCCAGGACGACGTGCGCCTGCTGATCGTGCGGGCTACCGACGTGCCGACCTATGTTGAACATGGTGCCGCCGACCTGGGTGTCGCCGGCAAGGACGTGCTGATGGAATACGGTGGTCAAGGTCTCTACGAGCCACTGGACCTGCGTATCGCGCTGTGCAAGCTGATGACCGCCGGCCGTGTCGGCGATGTTGAGCCCAAGGGCCGCCTGCGGGTGGCGACCAAGTTCGTTAACGTCGCCAAACGCTACTACGCTGAACAAGGCCGTCAGGTCGATATCATCAAGCTCTACGGTTCGATGGAACTGGCGCCGCTGATCGGCCTGGCCGACAAGATCATCGACGTGGTCGACACCGGCAACACCCTGCGTGCCAACGGTCTCGAGCCTCAGGATTTCATTGCCGACATCAGCTCGCGCCTGATCGTCAACAAAGCATCGATGAAGATGCAGCACGCCCGTATCCAGGCGTTGATCGACACCCTGCGCCAGGCAGTGGAGTCTCGACACCGCGGTTGACTCACCCGCGTAGCCCAAAAGCTGCGCCCGTCTATCCGCCTCATAGCCAGAATTCTCAGGTGCCCAAGCGGAAACGACTGCTAGTTTAGGGCGCCTGAGTTTTTGCCAATCTATTGAGGCCCTCGCTATGACCACGTCCACTGCAATTGCCCGACTCAACGCTGCCGACCCGGATTTCGCCCGCCATCTGGATCATCTGCTGAGCTGGGAAAGCGTGTCCGACGACTCGGTCAACCAGCGGGTGCTCGACATCATCAAAGCCGTGCGCGAGCGCGGCGATGCGGCACTGGTGGATTTCACCCGTCAGTTCGACGGCCTGGACGTCAAGTCCATGGCTGATTTGATTCTGCCCCGCGAACGCCTGGAACTGGCCCTGACGCGTATCACCGCGCCCCAGCGTGAAGCGCTGGAAGTGGCGGCGGCGCGGGTGCGCAGCTATCACGAAAAACAGAAACAGGATTCCTGGAGCTACACCGAGGCCGACGGCACCGTGCTGGGCCAGAAGGTCACGCCGCTGGACCGCGCCGGCCTGTATGTGCCGGGCGGCAAAGCCTCGTACCCATCGTCGGTGTTGATGAACGCGATCCCGGCCAAAGTGGCGGGCGTGACCGAGGTGGTCATGGTGGTGCCGACCCCCCGTGGCGAACTCAACGAGCTGGTATTGGCCGCCGCCTGCATCGCCGGCGTCGACCGCGTGTTCACCATCGGCGGCGCCCAGGCAGTGGCCGCCCTGGCCTATGGCACTGAAAGCGTGCCGAAGGTCGACAAAGTGGTGGGGCCGGGCAATATCTACGTCGCCACCGCCAAGCGCCATGTGTTCGGCCAGGTCGGTATCGACATGATCGCCGGGCCTTCGGAAATTCTCGTGGTGTGTGACGGCCAGACCGACCCGGACTGGATCGCCATGGACCTGTTCTCCCAGGCCGAGCACGACGAAGACGCCCAGGCGATCCTGGTCAGCCCCGACGCTGACTTCCTCGACCAGGTTGCCGCCAGCATCGAAAAGCTGCTGCCCACCATGGAACGCGCCGAAATCATCGAAAAATCGATCAATGGTCGCGGCGCACTGATTCTGGTGAGCGACATGGAGCAAGCCATCGAAGTGGCCAACCGTATTGCGCCGGAGCACCTTGAGCTGTCCGTGGCGGACCCACAAGCCTGGCTGCCGTCGATTCGTCACGCCGGAGCGATCTTCATGGGGCGTCACACCAGTGAAGCCCTGGGCGACTACTGCGCAGGCCCGAACCATGTGCTGCCGACCTCCGGCACCGCACGTTTTTCCTCGCCGCTGGGGGTGTATGACTTCCAGAAGCGCTCGTCGATCATCTTCTGTTCTCCCCAGGGCGCGTCCGAATTGGGCAAGACCGCTTCGGTGCTGGCCCGTGGCGAGTCGCTGAGCGCCCACGCGCGCAGTGCTGAATACCGCATTCTTGAAGAGGGGAAATGAGGCATGAGTAAATTCTGGAGCCCTTTCGTCAAGGATCTCGTGCCTTACGTGCCCGGCGAACAGCCGAAGCTGACCAAACTGGTCAAGCTCAACACCAACGAAAACCCCTACGGGCCATCGCCCAAGGCGCTGGCGGCGATGCAGGCCGAGTTGAACGACAACTTGCGTCTGTACCCGGACCCTAACAGCGATCTGCTCAAGCAGGCCGTTGCCGGCTATTACGCGATTGATGCGAGCAAAATATTCCTTGGCAACGGTTCCGACGAAGTCCTGGCGCACATCTTTCACGGCCTGTTCCAGCACGATCTGCCGCTGCTGTTCCCGGATATCAGCTACAGCTTCTATCCGGTGTATTGCGGCCTCTATGGCATCAGGTTCGACGCGGTGCCATTGGACGAGCAATTCCAGATTCGCGCGGCCGACTATGTACGGCCCAACGGCGGGATCATTTTCCCCAACCCGAACGCGCCGACCGGCTGCGTGCTGGCGCTGGACGCCGTGGAGCAGATCCTCAAGGCCAGCCCGGACTCGGTGGTGGTGGTCGACGAAGCCTATATCGACTTCGGCGGCGAGACGGCCATCAGCCTGGTGGACCGCTATCCCAACCTGCTGGTGACCCAGACCCTGTCCAAATCGCGCTCACTGGCCGGTTTGCGGGTGGGCCTCGCCGTGGGCCATCCGGACCTGATCGAGGCGCTGGAGCGGGTCAAGAACAGCTTCAACTCCTATCCCTTGGATCGGCTGGCAGTCGCTGGCGCAGCCGCCGCTTTCGATGACCGTGAATACTTTGAGAAGACGTGCCGGTGGGTGATCGACAGCCGCGAGAAGCTGGTTGCGCAGCTGCAGGCCAAGGGCTTTGAAGTGCTGCCGTCAGCCGCCAACTTCATCTTCGCCCGCCACCCGCAACATGACGCCGCCGGCCTGGCAGCCAGGTTGCGTGAACAAGGCGTGATTGTTCGGCACTTCAAGCAGGCGCGGATTGCCCAGTTCCTGCGGATCAGCATCGGCACACCGGAGCAGAACCAGGCGCTGATCGATGGCCTGGGCGAGCTCTAAGCCACACTGGAGATAAAAATGTGGGAGGGGGCTTGCCCCCGATAGCGGAGTGTCAGTCAACAGATGTAATGACTGACACACTGCCATCGGGGGCAAGCCCCCTCCCACATTTAGTTAGATCAGCGGTTCGTCAGGCTTCTTGTTCTTCCAGCCATCGTTACCCGGCAGCAGCAGGTTCAAACCAATCGCCACCACCGCACACAGGGCGATGCCCTTGAGGCCGAAGTCATCCGGGCCGGTGCCGGTTCCTACCAGTACACCACCAATCCCGAACACCAGGGTCACCGACACAATCACCAGATTGCGCGCTTCACCCAGGTCGATCCTGTGGCGAATCAGCGTATTCATCCCCACCGCCGCAATCGAGCCGAACAGCAGGCACAGAATCCCGCCCATCACCGGCACCGGAATGCTCTGCAGCAGCGCGCCGAACTTGCCGATGAACGCCAGGCTGATCGCGAACACCGCGGCCCAGGTCATGATTTTCGGGTTGTAGTTCTTGGTCAGCATCACCGCGCCCGTCACTTCGGCGTAGGTGGTATTGGGCGGGCCGCCAAACAGGCCGGCGGCCGTCGTGGCAATCCCGTCACCCAGCAAGGTGCGGTGCAGGCCAGGCTTCTTCAGGTAGTCGCGACCGGTCACGCTGCCTACCGCAATCACGCCACCGATATGTTCGATCGCAGGGGCCAGGGCCACCGGCACGATAAACAGGATCGCCTGCCAGTTGAACTCCGGCGCAGTGAAGTGGGGCAGGGCGAACCACGGCGCAGCCGCGATCTTTGCCGTGTCGACCACGCCGAAGTAGAACGCCATGGCAAAACCCACCAGCACGCCGGAAATGATCGGCACCAGGCGGAAAATGCCCTTGCCGAACACCGCCACGATCAAGGTGGTCAGCAGTGCCGGCATCGAGATCAGCATGGCCGTCTGGTAGTGGATCAGCTCGGCGCCGTCGCCGGACTTGCCCATGGCCATGTTGGCGGCAATCGGCGCCATGGCCAGGCCGATGGAAATGATCACCGGGCCGATCACGACCGGCGGCAGCAGTCGGTCGATAAAACCGGTGCCTTTGACCTTCACGGCCAGGCCCAGGAAGGTATAGACGAAACCCGCCGCCATCACCCCGCCCATGGTCGCCGCGAGGCCGAATTGGCCCTTGGCGAGAATGATCGGGGTGATGAACGCAAAGCTCGATGCCAGGAACACCGGCACCTGCCGCCCCGTCACCACCTGGAACAGCAGCGTGCCCAGGCCTGCGGTGAACAGTGCGACGTTTGGATCAAGACCTGTGATCAGCGGCATCAACACCAGCGCGCCAAATGCTACGAAGAGCATTTGTGCGCCAGACAGGATCTGGCGCCAAAGCGGGTCGTTGAATTCATCCTGCATGGTCACGCGTCCTTCTGCTTGGTGCCGAAGATTTTGTCACCGGCATCGCCCAGGCCTGGGATGATGTAGCCGTGTTCATTCAGGCGCTCGTCGATGGAGGCGGTGTAGATCTGTACGTCAGGGTGCGCTTTCTCGACGGCGGCGATGCCTTCGGGGGCCGCAACCAGCACCATGGCGCGAATGTCGCGGCAGCCGGCTTTTTTCAGCAGGTCGATGGTGGCGACCATGGAGCTGCCGGTGGCGAGCATCGGGTCGATGATCATGGCCAGGCGTTCGTTGATTTCCGGGACGAGTTTTTCCAGGTAAGTATGGGCCTGCAAGGTTTCTTCATTGCGGGCCACGCCCACGGCGCTCACCTTGGCGCCCGGGATCAGGCTGAGCACACCTTCGAGCATGCCGATACCGGCGCGCAGGATCGGGACTACGGTAATTTTCTTACCGGCGATTTTCTCGACTTGCACGGGACCGGCCCAACCGGAGATCTCGTAAGTCTCCAGGGGTAAATCCTTGGTGGCTTCGTAAGTGAGCAGCGCTCCAACTTCCTGAGCAAGCTCACGGAAATTCTTCGTGCTGATGTCGGCACGGCGCATAAGGCCGAGTTTGTGTCGGATCAGCGGGTGGCGGATCTCGCGAGTGGGCATGGGAAAGGCTCCGGCGGCGGGCAAAAAAACCGGCCTAGATTAATCTATCCGAGGGTGTTGTCCTATAGACATCACCTACGTTAGTCCATAAAGGCTTGATTGGAGCGCACGAGAAGCGTACCTTCGCCCGCTTTTCTTGCCACAGCACCCCTTGGAGAGCGCCATGTCCGCTGATCTCGAGCATATCCGTCAAATCATGCACGAGGCTGACTGCCTGTACACCGAAGCGCAAGTCGAAGCAGCGATCGCCAAGGTCGGCGCCCACATCACCCGCGAAATGGCCGACACCAACCCAGTAGTTTTCTGCGTGATGAACGGTGGCCTGATCTTCGCCGGCAAATTGCTCACCCATCTGCAATTTCCCCTGGAAGCGTCTTACCTGCACGCCACCCGCTATCGCAACGAAACCAGTGGCGGCGATCTGTTCTGGAAGGCCAAGCCGGAAGTCTCGTTTATCGACCGTGACGTGCTGATCATCGATGACATCCTCGACGAAGGGCACACCCTGGGCGCGATCATCGATTTCTGCAAACATGCTGGCGCGCGTAAAGTGCACACCGCCGTGCTGATCGACAAAGACCACGACCGCAAGGCGCGCCCCGAGCTGAAAGCCGATTTCGTCGGGCTGCCGTGCGTCGACCGCTATATCTTCGGGTATGGCATGGACTACAAGGGCTACTGGCGTAACGCCAATGGCATCTACGCCGTTAAAGGAATGTAATCGATGGCCCGTTTTCTTGATCAGACCTTATTTGCAGAGTTGGCCGAGAAAGCGGGCGACAGCCCCCGTGGCCGGCACCATCACAATTTCCACCAGATGCAAGAGCCGTGTCATCGCCTCGCCGTGGCCCTGCAGCCGAGTACCTATGTGCCCCCTCATCGGCACCTGAGCGCGGACAAGGCGGAAACCTTGCTGGTGCTCAAGGGCCGGTTGGGGTTGCTGATATTCAGCGAAACCGGCGAAGTCATCGCCAAGCGCGTCATGCAGGCCGGGGGCGAGTGCGCCGGCGTCGACCTGCCGCCGGGAGTGTTCCATGGCCTGGTGGTACTGGAACCCGATACGGTGATGTTCGAATGCAAGGCCGGGCCTTATCGGCCGGTGGGCGAGGGTGAGCAGGCTGCCTGGGCGCCGCGCGAAGGCGATGCCGGTGTGGCTGACTACCAACGCTGGATGCTCGCCCAGTTCGATTGAGCTGACCAAAATCCAAATGTGGGAGGGGGCTTGCCCCCGATAGCGGTGTGTCAGTCCATACCTGTGTGCCTGACCCACCCTCATCGGGAGCGAGCCCCCTCCCACATTGGCCCGTCCCCGCTTCCGAAGCCCGCGTCACGCAGGTAGACTTCAAGCCCCGTGTCAATGTCTGCAGGCTGGAGTCGGTAATGCGTAAAGATAAAAAACAGGTGATCGGTGACGAGATCGGCGACGACCAGATCAAGTTGTTCCTGAACTTCGAACCGGTCGATACGACTTCTGCGTCCCTGCACAAACTGATCAAGGCCTATCGCGGCCTGCGTGTCGACGACTTCGAGCGTTTCCTGGTTTTTTTCAAAGAAGCAGGGCTGGACCTGGATGGCAAGGATGAGCATGGCCAGACCTTTGTCGACCTGATCAAGGACCAGCGCAACGCCGCCGAGTACATCGCGCTGATCGACAAGGCTCGCGGCTGATTATCCAAGCCACGCAAAAACGCCCCGGCCTCATAAGAGTCCGGGGCGTTTCGCTTTTAGCTGTAGGAGCGAGCTTGCTCGCGAAGAACCTGAGAGCGCCGCGTTAATCCACTTGCGCTGCGTTATCGTTGACGTTTTTCGCGAGCGAGCTCGCTCCTACAGGTTCCACCAGCTCCAGGCTGATGTTGTTCTGCGTATTGATCCTGCGATACAGCTCGGCATCCGTCTCCAGCACTTTTTCGCGCGCCGGGAAGATCTCGTGCAGCTTGGTCGCCCATTCGCCTTTGGCTTTTTCAGGGAAGCAGCGTTCGATCAATTCCAGCATGATCGACACCGTCACCGAAGCGCCCGGCGAGGCGCCCAGCAGCGCCGCCAGCGAACCATCCGCGGCGGCAACCAGTTCGGTGCCGAATTGCAGCACGCCGCCTTTCTTCGGGTCCTTCTTGATGATCTGCACCCGTTGGCCGGCCACTTCCAGGCGCCAGTCTTCGGCTTTCGCTTCGGGGTAGAAGCGGCGCAGGGATTCCAGGCGCTGCTCCATGGACTGGCGCACTTCGCTGACCAGGTACTTGGTCAGGTCCATGTTGTCGCGCGCCACGGCGAGCATCGGGCCGATGTTGCCGGCGCGGATGGACATCGGCAGGTCCAGGAACGAGCCGTGCTTGAGGAACTTGGTGGTAAACCCGGCGTAGGGTCCGAACAACAGCGACTTCTTGCCATCCACCACGCGGGTGTCCAGGTGCGGCACCGACATCGGTGGCGAACCCACGGCCGCCTGGCTATAGACCTTGGCCTGATGCTGCTTGACCACTTCCGGATTATCGCAACGCAGCCACTGGCCGCTGACCGGGAAACCGCCGAAGCCTTTGCTTTCTTCGATGCCCGAAGCCTGCAGCAGCGGCAGGGCCGCACCGCCGGCGCCGAGGAACACGAACCGGGCATCCACTTCGCGGCTGTTGCCGCTGTTGACGTCCTTGATGCTCACGGTCCAGCCGGCGCCATTGCGCTTGAGGCCGGTAACGCGCTTGCAGTACTTGACCTGGGCGTCCGGCGAACTGGTCAAGTGATTGAGCAACTGGTTGGTCAGGGCGCCAAAGTTGACGTCAGTGCCATTCATCACGCGGGTCGCGGCGATTTTTTCATCGAGCGGGCGGCCGGGCATCATCAGCGGCATCCACTCGGCCATCTCGCTGCGGTCTTCGGTGTAGTGCATGTCCGAAAACGCATGGTGCCGGCTGAGGGTTTCAAAACGCTTCTTGAGAAAGGCAACGCCGTTGTCGCCCTGCACGAAACTCAAGTGCGGGACCGGGCTGATAAAGGACTTGCACGAGCCAAAGGTGCCTTTTTTGGCCAGGTACGCCCAGAACTGCTTCGATACCTCGAACTGGGTGTTGATGTGCACGGCTTTCTTGATGTCGATGGAACCATCGGCGGCCTGCGGCGTGTAGTTCAGCTCGCAGAGCCCGGCGTGGCCGGTACCGGCGTTGTTCCACGGGTTGGAACTCTCCGCGGCACCCGAATCCATCAGCTCAACGACTTCCAGCTTGAGGCCGGGGTCGAGCTCCTTGAGCAGTACGGCCAGGGTGGCACTCATGATGCCGGCCCCTACCAGAACTACGTCGACTGCTTCGTTATGCGCCATTTAACGCGTCTCCAAAATCTGCAGCACCAAATTGACGGCATGGCTGCCAGGAGTGACGGGGCGGTTCACGTGTTGCCCCAAATACTCATGGCCAGGATCGCCATGTCCGTTTCGCAATTCCTTGCAACTTCAGCGCACGCTTCCTGCCCGGCTAATCTGCCTATGAACGCATTCATGGGCGCCTGTGGCAATTCGACTTATGGTCAAAGCGTGCGATTCGTGCAACCAATCCGCAGCGGACAGGCTCAAGCTCCGGTTATTGAGGAACGCTCGGTCCTGTGTTGGGCTGTTTCAGACGCTGATGGTGCTTGTACAAACGCCAAACTATTCATTTGCTCGCCACACTCTTGTGAAGTTGTGAAAACCCGTTTTTTTCACGCTCTTTTGAAGACGTGAACCTCAAAAAAGGGCTGCCCCAGCCTGGCACCTGGCCCGCGAAACGGGCAAACAACTCAAGTGGCCGAGCGCAATGGCAGCTCTGGCAGATTCGATAAAGACGGGTGGTTTGCACAGGAAACAGCAAGCACGCCAGCTTCACTCGATCTGTGTGGGCGGCTCTCTGTGGGCGATTTGGAGGTTAATGCCAAGGCATTAACGATGCTGCGGGGCCCGATCAGGAGACGTCCTTATAATCGGGGGGAGATTGTAGCGAAGAACGCCGGGGAAATGGGCGTGTTTTATGACTTTTATTAGGACGTCGGTCAGGAGGCCAACGCTTGACGCGATTGTGCGCGTACAAATTGCGGGCTGACCCTGGCACTGACCGGCAGCGGGCGGTGCATCCAGCCCAGGTGTGTCTCGGCGACTTCGACCCAGCCTTCACCGACGGGCGGCAAGCTGCATTGCTTGAACGCCAGGCAATGACCATGGGCATCGAGCAGGGCAAAGTGACGGTGGCGGCTGTGTGACAGGAACAGTGACTTGAGAAGGCGCATGGCTGTGTACCGGTTGCGTTACATGCTTGAAGGTTGTCAGTCTGGCATGACATTGGAATGACGCTTTTATGCGAAATTGTAATTTGCCGATGCCTTCAGCTGCGGTTCAGGATCGCTGGTGGGTGATGCGCGTGCACCGTTATACTGGCGACCTGTCTGCGCCTAGTCCTGGAGAAATGAGTATGTTGCAACGCCTGTTGTTCGGTTTGATCACTGTGACCAGTTTGGCT
Organism: Pseudomonas orientalis; assembly: GCF_001439815.1. Classification (GTDB taxonomy): domain Bacteria; phylum Pseudomonadota; class Gammaproteobacteria; order Pseudomonadales; family Pseudomonadaceae; genus Aquipseudomonas; species Aquipseudomonas orientalis. The sequence goes on from NZ_JYLM01000007.1 coordinate 86,868, forward strand.
TTGGTTGGCTGCGCCAACAGCCCGCAACAACTCAGCCCGCAACCCAAAGTCACGGCGCAGTTGGCCCCGGTCGGTCACGGCCAGCCGGTGTCGGTGCGTGTGGTGGACGGTCGTCCGTCACCGACCCTGGGTTCGCGTGGCGGTCTGTACCCGGAGACCGCGCTGATTTCGGTGACCGGCCAGGACGTGCTGCCCAAGCTGCAGGCCCAGGCTGAAGCCGCTGTGCGCCTGCTGGGCTTTACCCCGACCAATTCGCCCGGTGCGCCGCAACTGACCGTTACCCTGGCCGAACTGAAATATCAGTCGCCCAAGGAAGGCCTGTATGTGACCGAAGCGTCCATCGGCGCAACTTTCAAGTCCGACGTCAGCGCCGGGACCCGTCGCTACAGCGGTCGTTATGCCGCGTCCCTCAACCAGCGCTTCGGCATGTCGCCGAATCAGGAAACCAATACCAAGCTGGTCAGCGACGTGCTCAGCGATGCCCTGACCCGGCTGTTCAAGGACCCTAGCATCGGCCAGTTGCTCAGTTCGCAATAAGCGGTTCAAAAAGACCGGGCTCATCGCTGAGCCCGGTTTTTTTATGCCTGTCGCTTTCAGGCGGCGGTATCGACGTAAAAATCCAGCATGCTCACGCCGGTAAGTGAATCCAGCTCCGGCAGGTCGGCATGCGCATGCCCGGCGAGGGCGCAATACACCAGCCAATGACGGTCCTGGACATTGAATGCAAGGCCGCCGATCAGTGCTTCCTGTTCATCGCTCGGGGCGATCAGATACAGCCGGTCCTGGTTTTTCGCGTGCAGCATGACAAGCTCCTCAAGCGTCGAAGGGCAACAGAGTGGCCTGTTAAGGTGACGTTCAGGTGACGCTGTAAATTACTGGATACATTAGCCGTCAACGGGGAGGGAGCATTAACGGCGCAGGGAGCCACTATCGTTCAGGTTCGTATCTGGACCGATACCCGAATACTGTCTCGCCGAGGTTTTGCGATGGCGCTGCTGATCAATGCTATTGCCCTGATGGTCGCCTGCTGCGGCGCCATACTGCTGTTCATCACTCGCCTGCTGGCGCAACGGGCGATGGCCGAACTCACCGCGCAAAGTGAAGAGCGCGCGATTGACCAGCCGATGCTGTTTCTGGACACGCGCACCGAACGGGCGCATCGCCAGGCTTACCGCATCGGGTTCGCCGGACTGGGGTTGGCGCTGGCCATGTCCTGGATCAGCACCCACTTCTAAGTACACCCGCAGACAAATGTGGGAGGGGGCTTGCCCCCGATAGCGGTGGGTCAGATACAAATAGGCTTACTGACGCACTGCAATCGGGGGCAAGCCCCCTCCCACATTAGATCGATGTTTACAGGGGGATCCCGGCCTTGACCCGGTATTGATTGCGCACAGGCGTCGCATATTGCGTCACCAGATAAGGACGATGCTCGGACGGACATTCGTTCAGGCGCCGCTGCCACTCGGCTTTCGCCTTGGCCAGCTCATCGGCCGGGAACACGTCCGCGGCCTTTGGTACATCCAGTTGCGGGTCGGCATCGTTCCATTGGGCGTACGCCAGGTAGTGCACCGGGAACAACCGGTAACCACCGAGAATCTGCCGGTCCATTTCGGCCGCCAGCAACTTGGTGTCTTCGAAGCGCTCGGTAATCGGCGGCGCGAAATTCACGTGCACCCGACCCTTGTAGCCGGTGATGCCCAGCGCAATGCTCACGTCATCCTCGCCCGGCGCTTTGCAGTAGGTGCCGGTGGTGGCGCGGATATACAGCTCGCGGGCCTTGGCGGCGTCGCACGGATCATACTCGTAGCTGATCGACACCGGCGTCAGGTTCAACGACTGGATGACTTCGGCGAACGGCTCGTCCTTGCGGCTGACGTGGAACATCTTGAGGATCGCCGATTCGGTGCGATCATCTCCATCCTTGGCGCGGCCTTCGGCCTGGGCGATCCAGATCGACTGGCAGTCGTTGCGGATCGAATGGTTGATGTAGGCCGACAGCAACTGGTAGGCCGCCATCTTTTCCTTTCGCCCGGTGATCGAGCGGTGCACGATGAAGCTCTTGTTCAAACGCATCAGGTCGCTGACAAACGGTTTCTGCAGCAGGTTGTCGCCGATGGCGATGCGCGGCGTCGGCAGGCCGGCGTGGTACACGGCGTAGTTGACGAAGGCCGGGTCCATCACGATGTCGCGGTGGTTGGCCAGGAACAGGTAGGCGGTGCCGGATTTCAATTGCTCGACGCCGGTATAGGTCACGCCATCAGTTGCGCGGTCGATGGTATGGTCGACGTAATACTCGACTTTATCCTGCAGCGTCGCCACGGTGGTGACGCCGGCGAACTCACGGCGCAGTTTGCGTGCGATCATCGGCTTGAGCAGCCAGCCCAGCGCGCCGGCAAAGCGCGGGAAGCGAAAGTGAGTCAGAATGTCCAGAAAGGCCTTGTCACTGAACAGCCGGTCCAGCACTGCCGGGACTTCGCTGTCATTGTAAGGTCGGATGGTATCGAATTCGCCCATCATGCTCTCTTGTTAGAAACGGCTAGGGTAAGTAGAGGAAATACCAGGGGCGGCGTGAGTAAACGGGCTCAGCCGGGAATAGCCCTGTCAATAGACCGGCGATTATACGCACAAGTCACCTGGGAGACTGCGATGCTGGAAACTGCTACGTACGATTGTCCTTATTGTGGTGAGCAGGTCGAAACGACTGTGGATTTGTCCGGCGGTGATCAGGTTTACATAGAGGACTGCCAGGTGTGTTGCCGACCTATCACTTTCGACCTGCAGGTGCATGGGGAAGAGTGGATGCTCGAAACCCGCAGCGAGAATGACTGACAGGTATACCCATGCAGCGAATCTACGAACCGGAAAACCTGATGGAAGGCGAGCTGCTGCAACAGATGCTTGCCAGCGAAGGCATCGAGGCGCACCTGGTGGGCCGCCATTTGCTCGGTGGCACCGGCGAACTGCCAATATTCGGCCTGCTCGGGCTGGAGGTCGATAATGACCAGGCTGCCAGTGCCCGCGCGCTGATCACGGCCTATATCGGCGCGCAACCCATACCCGGGGATGAACCCGACAGCTTCCCCGACGTATTGGTCTGTTAGGCTGTCGGTCGGTTTACCCCAAGAGTCGTGTTGCCCCATGTGTGGACGTTATGCCCTGTTTCGCTGGAATCCCGCCTTTGCTGCCTTGCCGGGTTTCCCGGCCGACCAGCAGGCCCAGTGGAATATTTCCCCCAATGATTCGGTGCTGATCCAGCGCGCCACCGACGGCCAGCTCAGCCTGGCGCGCGCACGCTGGGGCCTGACGCCGCCTTGGCTCACCGACCTCTCGCGCACCCCCGCCCATGCCCGCGCCGAAACCCTGGCCGAGCAGCCGATGTTCCGCGAAGCGTTCCGCCAGCGCCGTTGCCTATTGCCGGCCAACGGGTTTTACGAATGGCGCGGTACCCAACGCAAACGCCCGTACTGGCTGACGCCGGGGGAAGGCTCCACGCTGTTTTTTGCGGCGATCTGGGAAGCCTATCCGGTGCAGGAGCAGGTGTGGTTGAGTACGGCGGTGGTCACCCAAGCTGCGCAGGCCCAGCGCCGGCCGTTGATTCTGGATGAGGCGGGGCAGGCCGCCTGGCTGGATCCCGAGACGCCGCTGCATGTGCTGCAAAGTCTGTTGGCCAGTGAACCTGCCGCGTTGCGCGAGCGGGTGCTGGCCAACATGGTCAACGATCCCAAGCTCAACGGGCCGGAGTGCCTGACCCCGGCTTGAACCTGGGCTTATCTGACGGCATGTGAGATGGGTCCGAAATACAGCAGTTAAACGTCTGATGTATCTGGCGCCGATACAAATGTACGCCTACGATACGCGCCATGTTTCTAGGGAGCGTGTTCATGAAGAAGTCATTGGCGGTAAGCGGGTTGGTTGCAGCGATGCTGCTGGCAGGGTGTCAGTCGGTCAACACCACCAGCGGCGGCGCGGTTGGGGTTGAGCGCAAGCAGTACATGTTCAGCATGCTGTCGAGCCAGGAAGTCGACCAGATGTATGCCCAGTCTTACCAGCAGACCCTGGGCGAAGCCAGTGGCAAAGGGGTTCTGGACAAGACCAGTGCCAACGCCAAGCGCGTGCAGGCCATCGCCAATCGCCTGATCGCCCAGGCCCCGACCTTCCGCCCGGATGCGGCGCAATGGAAGTGGGAAGTGAACCTGATCAAGAGTGATGAGATGAACGCCAACTGCGGACCGGGTGGCAAGATCCTGGTGTACAGCGCGTTGATCGATAACCTCAAGCTCACCGATGACGAACTGGCCGCCGTGATGGGCCATGAAATCGCCCACGCCTTACGTGAGCACGGTCGCGAAGCCATGTCCAAGGCCTACGGCATCGAGATGGCCAAGCAGGGCGCCGGTGCGATATTCGGACTCGGTCAGGACAGCCTGGCGCTGGCCGATACCGTGGCCAACTACGGCATGACCTTGCCCAACAGCCGCAGCAATGAAAACGAAGCCGACCTGATCGGCCTGGAACTGGCCGCCCGCGCCGGCTACAACCCGAACGCAGCCATCACGCTGTGGAACAAGATGGCCAAGGCCTCCGAAGGCGCGCCGCCGGAGTTCATGAGCACTCACCCGGCGTCTGATAGCCGCATTGCCTCGTTGCAGGCGGCTATTCCGAAGGTGATGCCGCTGTACCAGCAGGCCAAGAAATCCTGATATTCCAAGCCTGGTAAAGATCCAAATGTGGGAGGGGGCTTGCCCCCTCCCACATTGGATTGGGTTTACAGCTTTGGTTCCTTAGATCCAGCCACTGCTTTGCATGGCCTTGTACACCGCCACAACCGCCAACACAAAAAACGCCGTAGCCGCCAAGCGCCGAATCAAGGTCAACGGCAGCTTCTCCGCCGCGAAATTCCCCGCCAGCACCACCGGCACGTTGGCAATCAACATGCCCAGCGTGGTCCCGATAATCACCAGCCACAACTCCGGATACTGCGCCGCCAGCATCACCGTGGCGATCTGGGTCTTGTCACCGATTTCCGCGAGGAAGAACGCAATCAGCGTGGTCAGGAACGGCCCGAACTTGCGCGTGGTGCCGGCTTCGTCATCGTCGAGTTTGTCCGGCACCAGGGTCCACAACGCCGTGGCGCAGAAGCTCGCCGCAAGAATCCAGTGCAACACCGCATCGGAGAAGAAACTCCCGAACCAGGCCCCCACCGCACCGGCCGCCGCATGGTTGGCCAGGGTCGCGGCGACGATGCCGGCGATAATGGGCCAGGGCTTGCGAAAGCGGGCAGCGAGAATAAGCGCGAGCAGTTGCGTCTTGTCGCCGATTTCGGCCAGGGCAACGATTGCGGTAGGAACGAGCAGTGAATCCAGCATCAGGTAGTTTCCAGGGGCGGGTCGACACGGCTATGACACGTACAGCCTTCCCGCCCCGGGTAAGGTGTGCGTGTCATAGGTCTTGTCAGACCCCGGTCCGTCTGTGCGGACTCCTGGGTCGCATACGCCATGGTCTGCTGACCAAGTATGTTGACGTATGCCGGACGAGCATGGCGCTCGTGGGAGACTACTCCCCTAGGACGGAGCGGATTCTGCCTAGGCAAAACCCATTCGGCAAGCCTTCTTTTTCAAACGCCCGTCAGGGGCGCTTGGCCCGGTAGATGCGAAAACCATTGCCCTCGGCCTTGACCGCGCAGATGCCCAGGTGCTCTTCGATCAAAGGCTGGTACTTGAGGAAACTGTTCGCAACCAGGCGCAGTTCGCCGCCTTTTGCCAGGTGTTTACCGGCTTTTCGCAGAAGATTCTCCGTGGCGAAATAGTCGGTGTGCACGCCCACATGGAACGGTGGGTTGGTCAGAATCGCATTCAAACCCTGCGGTGCCGCGTCGATGCCATCACCGGTCAGCACGTCGGCTTCCAGACCATTGGCGGCCAGGGTCAGGCGGCTGCTGGCGGCGGCAAACGCATCCACATCCAGCATCGTCACGGTGTTGTGCGGGTAGCGACGCTTGACGGCCGCGCCCAGCACGCCGGCACCGCAACCGAAGTCCAGCAGATGGCCGCTGGGCAGCTTGTCCAGATGTTGCAGCAACAACTCGGTGCCGCGATCCAGACGGCCGTGGCTGAACACGCCCGGCAAGCTCACGACTTTCAGAGGGCCTTCGGCCAGGGGCACTTCGAAGACCTGCGCCAGGCTCTCCAGCTCGACGGCCTGCGGCGCGTTGGCCACGGTAATCTGCCACAGCTGGCAATGCCGCGCGCTGTCGAGCTTGCGCGGTTTGCCCAAGGGGCTCATCTGCTTGGCGGCGCTTTCGATGCCGGCTTTTTTCTCCCCCACCAGGAACAGCTCGGCGCCTGGCAGGCGCGCGGCCACCGCATTGAGCAGGTAGTCGGTGAGGTCCTTGGACTTGGGCAGGAAGATCACCGCCGCCTCGAACTCGCGCTCGGGCACATTCACGCCGAACTGGCTGCGCTCCGCAAAGCGGGCGTCGAGCGCTGCCTGGTCGCCGGCATGCCAGCACCAGCCGTGAGCGTCGGGCAGGCGCCCCAGCAAGTCGTCGGCAGGCAAACCTACCAGCAACAGCTTGCCCTGAAAAAGTTCGGCCTGGCGAAGCAGTACTTCACTGCGCGGATCCATGGTCTGCTCCTTGAAAAGGGGCGCAGTTTATCAAGCGACGACGCGCAGCGGGGCACCGTTGAAAAAGCCCAGGGCGTTTTCGCTCAATTGCCCGACGATCCGTTGCCGCGCTTCCCGGCTGCCCCAGGCGTTATGGGGCGTGACGATCAGCCGAGGGATATCCCCGGCCAGCAGCGGGTTGCCGTTTACCGGAGGCTCGACACTCAACACATCGGTGGCCGCGCCGCCCAGATGCCCACTGCGCAGCGCATCCGCCAGCGCCTGTTCATTGATCAAGCCGCCGCGTGCGGTGTTGACGATAAACGCGCCGGGCTTGAGCAGTGCCAGCTCGCGAGCCCCGATAAAATCGCGGGTGTGCTCGTTGAGCGGGCAATGCAAGGTCAGCGCGTCGACCTGCCCCAGCAGTTCATCCAGCGGCACGCGGTCGGCGCGGGCAGGGCGCCCGGGAATTGCGCCCAGCACCACGCGCATGCCGAAGGCTTCGGCCAGGCGCGCCACGGCGCTGCCCAGTTCGCCATGGCCGAGCAGGCCTAACGTCTTGCCTTCGAGCTCGACAATCGGATAGTCCAGCAGGCAGAACTGCCTGGCCTGCTGCCATTTGCCGGCTGCCACATCGCGCTGATAGTCCTTCAGGCGCGTGGCGAGGTTGAGCAGCAGCATGATCGTGTGCTGCGCCACCGAAGGCGTGCCGTAACCCTGGCAGTTGCTCACGGTGATGCCCTGGGTGCGGGCGGCTTGAAGGTCGATGTTGTTGGTGCCGGTGGCCGACACCAGGATCAGCTTGAGCTCGGGGCAGGCCGCCAGGGTCGCGGCGCTGAGCGGGATTTTGTTGCTGATGACCACTTGAGCGCCTTGCACGCGTTCGAGCACATTCTGCGGTGTGGTCTGTTCGAACAGCTGCAGCTCGCTGAAGCAGTCATGCAACTCGCTGAGGTCGAGGTCGCCGAGGTCCAGGGAAGGGTGATCGAGAAAGACGGCGCGGCGATTGTTCATTATCAACTGTACCTTTTGCGGCGAGGTTCGAAGGCGTAATCTGCTGAGCCTATCAGATGAAATAATCCGTTACTTATGGAGTGCGCATGTACGCCGCCGAGTTTTTGACCGTAGCCTTGATTCACCTGTTGGCGGTGGCCAGCCCCGGGCCGGACTTCGCCGTAGTGGTGCGTGAAAGCGTGACCCATGGCCGTCGCGCCGGCACCTGGACTGCGCTGGGCGTCGGTTCGGCGATTTTCCTCCATGTCGGTTATTCATTGCTGGGCATCGGCTTGATCGTGTCCCAGTCCATCGTGCTGTTCAATGCATTGAAATGGGCGGCGGCGGCGTACCTGTTGTACATCGGTTTCAAGGCGCTGCGCGCGCAACCGGCCAAGCCGCCGGTGGAAGGCGAGCTGCATCGCGAGGCGGGCGAGCGCACGCCGCGTGGCGCGTTTACCGCAGGTTTCGTCACCAACGGTTTGAATCCCAAGGCCACGCTGTTTTTCCTGTCGCTGTTCACAGTAGTGATCAACCCGCACACCCCGCTGGCGGTGCAGGCCGGTTATGGGGTGTACCTGGCGGTGGCGACGGCGCTGTGGTTTTGCCTGGTGGCCATGCTGTTCAGCCAGCAGCGCGTGCGCGCCGGGTTTGCGAAGATGGGGCATTGGTTTGATCGGACCATGGGCGCGGTGCTGATTGCGATCGGGGTGAAGCTGGCGTTTACCAGCATGAAATAAACGTCGCCCTTGAGCGGGCACGGTAGAAAAAATGTGGGAGGGGGCTTGCCAGTTAAGGCTTGTTGTAGGAGCGAGCTTGCTCGCGAAAAACTCACAGGCGCCGCGCTCATTCAAAAAGCACGCGTTATCGTTGACGTTTTTCGCGAGCAAGCTCGCTCCTACAGACGGCGAGGTACGCTTAACTGGCAAGCCCCCTCCCACATTGGATCCTCATAAGCTGGAGATGGTGGCGCAAAGCTAGCATTTGCCGGGCTCTGCAAATCATTCCTTTGGCTGATTTGGTTGAAACATAACGTCTCTACAGTGCAGGTCTTCACGCCAAGACCGCGCAGTCATAAAAGGGATTCGTATGTTGCAGACCCGTGTTATCCCACCCGCCGAAGGCGCTTACCAATACCCGCTGTTGATCAAGCGCCTGTTGATGTCCGGCACTCGTTACGAAAAGACCCGGGAGATCATTTACCGCGACACGCTGCGCTACACCTACCCGACCTTGATCGAGCGCGTCGCGCGCCTGGCCAATGTACTGACCGCAGCCGGGGTCAAGGCCGGGGACACGGTGGCGGTGATGGACTGGGACAGCCACCGTTACCTGGAATGCATGTTCGCCATCCCGATGATCGGCGCGGTGATCCACACCATCAACGTGCGCCTGTCGCCGGAGCAGATCCTCTACACCATGAACCACGCCGACGACCGCTTTGTGCTGGTCAACAGCGAATTCGTGGGGCTTTACCAGGCGATCGCCGGGCAGCTCACCAGTGTCGACAAGACCTTGCTGATCACCGACGGCGACAGCAAGACCGCCGACCTGCCCAACCTGGTGGGCGAGTACGAAACCCTGCTGGCCGCGGCGAGCCCGACGTACCACTTCGAGGATTTCGACGAGAACTCGGTGGCCACCACCTTCTACACCACCGGCACCACCGGCAACCCCAAGGGCGTGTATTTCACCCACCGCCAGTTGGTGCTGCACACCATCGGTGTGGCGACCATCATGGGCAGTGTCGACAGCGTGCGCCTGCTGGGCACCAACGACGTGTACATGCCCATCACGCCGATGTTCCATGTGCACGCCTGGGGCCTGCCTTACGTGGCAACCATGCTCGGTTTGAAGCAGGTCTACCCCGGCCGCTACGACCCCGAATACCTGGTGGAGCTGTGGCGCAAGGAAAAGGTCACCTTTTCCCACTGCGTGCCGACCATCCTGCAAATGGTGCTCAATGCCAAGGCCGCCCAGGACGTGGATTTCGGCGGTTGGAAAATCGTCATCGGCGGCAGCGCGCTCAACCGTTCGCTGTACGAGGCCGCCAAGGCCCGTGGCATTCAATTGACGGCTGCGTACGGCATGTCCGAGACCGGGCCGCTGGTGTCCTGTGCCCACCTCAACGCCGAGCTGATGGCCGGCAGCGAAGACGAACGCACCACCTACCGGATCAAGGCCGGTGTGCCCGGGCCGCTGGTGGAAGCCGCGATCATGGACACCGACGGCAACTTCCTGCCGGCCGACGGCGAATCCCAGGGCGAGCTGGTACTGCGCGCGCCCTGGCTCACCGAGGGTTATTACAACGAGCCGCAAAAGGGTGCCGAGCTGTGGGCCGGTGGCTGGATGCACACCGGTGATGTCGCCACCCTGGACGCGTTCGGCGTGATCGATATCCGTGACCGCATCAAGGATGTGATCAAGACCGGAGGCGAATGGATCTCCTCCCTGGCCCTGGAAGACCTGGTCAGCCGCCACCCGGCGGTACGCGAAGTAGCGGTAGTGGGCATTGCCGACCCGCAGTGGGGCGAGCGCCCGTTTGCCCTGTTGGTGTTGCGTGATGGCCATGTGATAGGGGCCCGTGAGCTCAAGGAGCACCTCAAGCCGTTCGTTGAATTGGGTCACTTGAGCAAGTGGGCGATTCCGAGCCAGATCGCCGTTGTTACTGAAATTCCCAAGACCAGCGTCGGCAAGCTCGACAAAAAACGTATCCGTATCGACATCATCCAATGGCAGGCCAACAACAGCACGTTCCTGTCGACCCTCTGACACCGCTTGCCGCGCCTTTCCGGGGGCGGCAATGCTCTATCTCAGGCCTTTACTTGTGATTTGCCAGATTTCAGCCATCCTTGCCGCGTCGACCTTCGTCGACGTGGCGAAAGGGTCGGGGCAGACGGGTTGGTGATGCAAATCACACTTTAGAGGGATCAAGCACTACCCCCTGCTGGCTATAGTCCCTTCCAGAGTTTTTCGCGGATGTTGCGCTTCGGGTGAGGGTGGCCCGGTTGTCGCTCGGCATTGGAATCGTTGTATCCCGGCCGTTACATGCATCTTCCGAAAGAGCTCACTGCCATAACAATAAAATGCACATGGAGTAGCGTCGATGACCTCAGTAAACCAGTTCTGGCGCCGGGCACGTCTGCCCCTGGCCGTCAGTCTCGCTTCTACGCTCGCCGGGCCCGCATTCGGCGTCAGTTTCAACATCGGTGAAATCGAAGGGAGTTTTGACTCGTCCCTGTCGGTAGGCGCCAGTTGGAGCACGTCCAAGGCCAATCGCGACCTGATCGGCGCCAACAACGGCGGCAGGGGCCTGTCCCAGACCTCCGACGACGGGCACCTGAACTTCAAGCGCGGAGAAACCTTCTCGAAGATCTTCAAGGGCATCCACGACCTGGAACTGAAGTACGGCGACACCGGTGTGTTTGTGCGTGGCAAGTACTGGTACGACTTTGAACTCAAGGACGAAAGCCGTGAGTTCAAGGACATCAGCGACAACAACCGCAAGGAAGGCGCCAAGTCGTCCGGCGGGCAGATCCTCGATGCGTTCGTCTACCACAACTACTCGATCGCCGATGCGCCGGGTTCCGTGCGTTTCGGCAAGCAGGTGGTGAGCTGGGGCGAAAGTACCTTCATCGGCGGCGGTATCAACTCCATCAACCCGATCGATGTTTCCGCATTCCGTCGTCCGGGCGCCGAGATCAAGGAAGGCCTGATTCCGGTCAACATGTTCTACGTGTCCCAGAGCCTCACCGACAACCTGTCGGCCGAGGCGTTTTACCAGTTGGAATGGGACCAGACCGTTACCGACAACTGCGGCACCTTCTTCTCGCAGCCGGATGTGATTTCCGACGGCTGCAGCAACAACCTGCGGGTACTCAACAAGCGCTCGACCATCCCTGCCGCGGCACTGCCGACCCTGGGCGCGCTGGGTGTGGACGTCAACAGCGAAGGCGTACTCGTGCGCCGTGGCCCGGACCGTGATGCCCGCGACAGCGGCCAGTTCGGCGTGGCCATGCGCTACAACTTCGAGCCGCTGGACACCGAGTTCGGCGCCTACTTCATGAACTACCACAGCCGTGCGCCGATCTTCAGCGCACAGGGCGCGCCATCGGCGGCCTACACCCGTCCGTTGGGGCCGCTGGGGGCATTGCGTCCGCTGATCGTGGCGGGCAGTTCGAACTACTTCGTCGAGTACCCGGAAGATATCCGCCTCTACGGCCTGAGTTTCTCCACCACCTTGCCGACCGGCACCGCCTGGAGCGGTGAGTTGAGCTATCGGCCGAATGCGCCGGTGCAGTTGAGCACCACCGACATTCTGTTCGCCGGTGTCACGCCGATCCCGGGCTTTGGCAATGCCTCCGTGCTAAAGGGCTCGCCGGGTCAGGACCTGCACGGTTACAACCGCAAGGAAGTGACCCAGTTCCAGACCACCTTCACGCACTTCTTCGACCAGGTGATGGGCGCCAGCCGCCTGACCACCGTCGGTGAAATCGGCGTGACCCATGTGGGCGGCCTGGAAAGCAAATCCCAGGCCCGCTATGGCCGCGACCCGGTATTTGGTCCCGGTACCTTGCCAGGCGGGTTCTGCAACGCCCTCAACAACTCGACCGCAACCGGTGCCGGCCTGCCCAACGCGGCCGGGCTGAACACCAACTGCAACAACGACGGCTACACCACCGCAACGTCCTGGGGCTACCGCGCCCGTGCCATCTGGGAATACCCGGACGTGTTCGCCGGCGTCAACCTCAAGCCCAACGTCGCCTGGTCCCATGACGTCAAAGGCTACTCGCCGGGCCCTGGCGGCAACTTCGAAGAAGGGCGCAAGGCGGTCAGCCTGGGCCTGGATGCCGAATACCAGAACACCTACACCGCGAGCCTGGCCTACACCAACTTCTTTGGTGGCAAGTTCAGCACCGTGGATGACCGTGACTTTGTCGCGTTGAGCTTTGGCGCCAACTTCTAAGCACACTCTTTTCAAGTGGTATGTATTCAGGAAGTCCAGAACATGAAAATAACTAAAAGTCTGTTGCACGTGGGTGTGCTTGGGCTGTCGATCCTGGCGAGCAACGTCATGGCGGCAGTGTCGGCGGATGAAGCCGCCAAGCTGGGCACCACCCTGACCCCGATGGGCGCCGAAATGGCCGGGAACGCGGCCGGCACCATCCCGAAGTGGTCACCGATGCCGGTGAACGCAGGGGCAGTGGATGCCAAGGGTTTCCTGGCCAACCCCTACGCCAGCGAACAACCGCAGTTCACCATCACCGCGCAGAACGTCGAGCAATACAAAGACAAACTGGCCCCCGGGCAGTACGCGATGTTCAAGCGTTACCCGGACAGCTTCAAGATGCCGGTGTACCCGAGCCATCGCGGCGCCACGGTGCCGGCTGAGGTGTTCGCCTCCATCAAGAAGAACGCCACCACCACCAACCTGGTGTCCGGCGGTAACGGCCTGGAAAACTTCGAGACGGCGGTGCCGTTCCCGATTCCGAAAAGCGGCGTCGAGGTGATCTGGAACCACATCACCCGTTATCGCGGTGGCAGCGTGACCCGCCTGGTGACCCAGGCCACGCCGCAAACCAACGGTTCCTACAGCCTGGTGTACTTCCGCGACCAGTTCGTGTTCCGCGACAAAATGAAAGACTTCGACCCGAAAAACCCGGGCAACGTGCTGTTCTACTTCAAGCAGCAAGTCACCGCCCCGGCGCGTCTGGCCGGTGGTGTACTGCTGGTACACGAGACCCTCGACCAGGTCAAGGAACCGCGTTCGGCGTGGGTCTACAACGCCGGGCAACGCCGCGTGCGTCGGGCGCCGCAGGTGTCCTATGACGGGCCGGGTACGGCCGCCGATGGCCTGCGCACCTCCGACAACCTCGACATGTACAACGGCGCGCCGGACCGCTACGACTGGAAACTGGAAGGCAAGAAGGAAATCTACATCGCCGCCAACAGCTACAAGATCGACGATCCGAAGTTGAAATACGCCGACATCATCAAGGCCGGCCACATCAATCAGGACCTGACGCGCTACGAGCTGCGCCGCGTCTGGCACGTGGTCGCCACCCTGAAAGAGGGCCAGCGCCACATCTATGCCAAACGTGACTTCTACATCGACGAAGACACCTGGCAAGCAGCGGTGATCGACCATTACGACGGCCGTGGCCAACTGTGGCGCGTCGCCGAAGCCCATGCCGAGAACTACTACGACAAACAAGTGCCGTGGTACGCCCTGGAAACCCTCTACGACTTGCAGTCCGGCCGCTATCTGGCCCTGGGCATGAAGAACGAAGAGAAGCAGGCCTATGACTTCGGCTTCACCGCCACCACCAGCGACTTCACCCCGGCAGCGCTGCGCCAGGACGGCGTTCGCTAACCTGCGCTGATACCCAACTGTGGGAGGGGGCTTGCCCCCGATGGCGGTGGTTCAGTCAACTAAGCGTTGGCTGGCACACCGCCATCGGGGGTAAGCCCCCTCCCACATTTTTGTTTGGGGTGGCTGTGGGGATATTTTTTGTCGCAGTTCTTTTTCAGGCATTTGTTGCAAAGATCTACAATCTCGGCGCTTTTACCGCTAGTCTGCGCACATCTGCAGTGCCGACAACAGCCTTCCACAAGAGCCCGGCGATGACTGATCTGTCCCGAATCCAGGGGCCTGCCGGCGCGGTGATTCCAAGCCTGGAAGGCCGTTTCTACAGGCCGCCGCTGCCCGACGGCTATGTGCTGCGCCCACGCCTGTGCGAACGCCTGGGCGCCGGCCTGGAGGGGCGACTGTTGCTGGTCAGCGCGCCGGCGGGGTTCGGCAAGAGTTCCCTGGCGGTCGAGTTCTGCCAGAGCCTGCCGGCCCACTGGCAAAACCTGTGGCTGGGCCTGAGCCCGCGGGACAGCGATCCTGGTCGTTTTCTCGAGCGCCTGCTCGAAGGCTTGCGCGAGTATTTCCCACAGTTGGGTGCCCAGTCCCTGGGCCTGCTGAAGATGCGTCAGCGTCATCAACCCTTCGCCTTTGAAGAATGGCTCGATGGCCTGCTCGATGAGCTGACGGTGCACTTGTCCGTCCAGACGCCGCTGTTGCTGGTACTTGATGACTACCATTTGGCCCAGGGCCCGGTGCTGGACCGTTGCCTGCAATTTTTCCTCAATCATTTGCCCGATGGCCTGCTGGTGCTGGTCACCAGCCGCCAGCGTCCGGACTGGCACCTGGCGCGCCTGCGCCTGTCTCGGCACCTGCTGGAATTGCACGAGCAAGACCTGCGCCTGACCCATGACGAATCCCTGGCCGTGCTGCGCCGGCACAGCAGCTCGTTGCGCGGCGAGGCTCTGGAAAACCTGATCCGCCGTAGCGAGGGTTGGGTCGCCGGCTTGCGCTTCTGGCTGCTGGCGGCCTCCGAAGCCGGCAATGACGGCGCTCTGCCACAAAGCCTGAACGGGGGCGAAGGGCTGATTCGTGATTACTTGCTCGAAGAGGTCATCGACTGCCTGCCGGCGCAGGTGCAGGCGTTTCTGTACGACACCGCGCCCCAGGAGCGCTTTTGCAGCGAGCTGTGCGACGCGGTCCGCGAGGCCCATGACAGCTCGGACATCCTGCGCTACCTGCAGGCCCATCAGGTTTTTCTGGTGCCATTGGATGAGCAGGGCCACTGGTACCGTTATCACCATTTGTTTTCCGATTTGCTGCGTGCCCGGCGCGAGAAGAGCGCCACGCCGCCGCCGGCCAGTCTGCACCTGCGGGCCTGTCGCTGGTTCAACGCCCAGGGCCTGATCGACGAGGCGGTAGAGCAGGCGCTGCGTGCCGGTCACCTGGATGTGGCGGCGAACCTGGTGCAGAGCCTGTCCGAGGAGCAGTTGCTGGCGGAACAGAATGTCGGCATGTTGCTGCGCTGGAAAATGGATTTGCCCGACAGCCTGCTGATCAGCACCCCACGCTTGATCGTGCTCTACAGCTGGGCGCTGGGGCTGGCGTGCCAGTTGGATGCGGCGCAGGAATTATCCAGCTACCTCAGTCGCTTCCTGCCGGCGCCGTCGGCCACCGCGCAGAAATCCATGCTGGCCCAGTGGCTGGCACTGAGCGGGATCATCGCCCGTGGACGCGGCGACCGCGAGTTGACCCAGCGCTATTGCAACGAGGCATTGGAGAGTCTGCCGCACAAACGTTACGGCCAACGGCTGATGTGCCTGTCCACCTTGTCCAACCTGGCGATTGTCGACGCGGACCTGTGGCGTGCCCGCGGTCTGAATCGCGAATCCCTGGAGTTGGCGCAGCGTGTCGGTAATCCGCTGTTCGAAGCCTTGGCCCATTACGACCGGGCCCGGGTGCTGCAGGCGCGCGGCGAGGTCCTGCGTGCCCTGGACGAAGTGCGCCAGGGCCTGCAGCGCCTGCACGGGCTGGCGGCCCAGCGGCTGTATGCGGTACGCGCGCGGTTGTCGCTCTATGAAGGCTACTTGTTGCTGTTGCGTTACCAGCCCGATGCCGGCCTTGCGCGGTTGCGCGCCGGCCTGGCGGAAGCCCGCGCCTGCCGGGATATCAGTGTGCTGATCGGGCATTGTGTGATCGCCAGCTTCGAAGGTCGACGTGGGGATTTTTCCACCGCCTTTGTCGAGCTGGCCGAGGCTGAACGATTGATGCATATCTGGGACGTGCCGCCGATCTACTACCTGGCGATGATCACCCTGATCAAATGCGAGCTGTGGCTGGCCCAGGGCCGCACTGACCTGGCGGACGCCTGGCTGACCCGGTTGGGCCAGACCTACACCGGTGAGCAGGCTGCCGCCGCTCCGGAGTTTCACCCGCACCTGCCGCAGCATGTGGAGCTGCAACAGGCCGCGCTGGACGCCATTCGCCACCAGCCCGAGCAGGCGCTGCAACGGCTTGAGCGCCTGGCGCAACAGGCGCTCGATAGCGGGCGTCAGATGATTGCCTTGATGGCGCTGACCCAGCAGGCGCATTTGCTGCTGGCGTGTGGTCAGCAAAGCAAGGCCGGGCCGGTGTTGGCCCGCGCCCTCGAAGCCGGCGCGGGAGGCGCGCTGCAACCGTTCCAGCGTTTGCTGGAGCACTATCCGGATTGGATGCGCGAGCAGTTGGGCAAGCATCCACTTAGCCTGCTGAACCAGGCGTTGCTGACGCTGCTACCGGCAATCGCCGCCGTTGAGAGCTTGCCTCACCATGAAACCCTGAGCGCACGGGAGCTGGCGGTACTGCAACTGATCGCCCAGGGCTGTTCAAACCAGGAGATCAGCAACCAGCTGTTCATTTCCCTGCACACCGTGAAAACCCACGCCAGCCATATCAACAGCAAGCTGGGCGTGGAGCGCCGCACCCAGGCGGTGGCGCGGGCCAAATCGATGGGCTTGCTCGGCTGATTGCGCCGCTCACTGCGCGCTCGGGCACTGCGTCAGGGACGAGCCTGCGGCGCTGTTGATCAGCGCGGCGAAGCGCTTGAGGTTGTTCTGGTGCGCCACCACCACGTCATCGATGCTCGGGCCTGCCGGTGACTGCAAGGTCGAGCGGCAGGTCAGTCCAGGACGATCACCCTCGCCGACCGGCCTGAGGCGCCAACGCGCGTCGAGCAGCGCGTACTGTCCAGGCACCGAATCAAAGCGCTGCACCTCGACGCGCAACGACACCGCTTGCCGGGCATCGCTGTTGGCCAGTTGGTCCACCAGCGCGCTCCTCAGCTCATCGGCAAGGCTGGCGGCCCACCACTGGGTTTCCAGAATCGCCAGGCCGCTGTCGCCCTCGCGGATCACGATCTGCGCGCGGTCGACCTGAGGCGGCACACTGATGCTTTCAATGCGTATTGCTCCGGCCTCCGCGCGCGTGGCGTTGTTCCCGTGCGCCGGGGTCAGGGTATGGAACGCAATCGGCTCGCTGCGGCACGCCGCCAGCAGCAAGAGGGCGGTCACCCAGGTGATTTTCAACGGCAACGTCATGGCGGCTCCAATAGTCATTTGCGGGGTGGCCCTTGCAGGTCCAGAGGCGCGGCGTTATCGGCGCGACCGCGAATCAGCGATTCCGGATGCCGGCCCAGGTAATCCGACAGCTCGCGCAAGGAGCGCGACATGCGCGCCAGTTCATCCAGGGTCTGGGTCAGTTGCTCGCGCTGCGGCGAGTCTTCGGCCAGGGTGGAACTGGCCGATTGCAGGGTCTTGCTCACGTCGCCCAAGGTGGTTTGCACACCGGGCAAGGTCTTGGCGTTGAATTGGGCCAGCCCCTTGCGCAGCTCGACCAGGCTGGCGTCGAGGTTGCCGGCAATGCGCTCGACAGGCAGTTGGCTAATTTTGTTGACGATGCCTTCGAATTTCTCCTGCAACTGTTCCAGGTTGCCGGGAAGGGTAGGGATGCCCACGGGGCGTTGGTTCGGGTCAAACGCGACTTTCTCGGCCTTGGGGTAGAAGTCCAGGGCAATGTACAGCTGACCGGTCAGCAGGTTGCCGCTGCGGGCCTGGGCGCGCAGGCCGTTTTCGATGAAGCTGCCGATCAGGCGCACGCCGGCGGCCTCATCGTCAGGGTTGTTGTTCATCGCCTTGAGCAGCTTGGTGTGCGCCTGGCCGAGCAGTTGCGGGTAGATCACGATGCCGACGTTGACCGGGAAACTGCGTTTGCGGGCGTCGAAATCCAGGTTGATCGAGACCACCTTGCCGAACTCGACCCCGAGGAACTCGACCGGCGCGCCGACCTTCAACCCACGCAGGGCCTGATCAAAGCGCAGTACCATGTATTGACCTTTGCCATTGGGCGGTGCAAGGGCGCTTTGCTGGTCTTCGAACAGCTCAAAGTTCTGATTTTCCCCGGCCGGTTTGTCATTGGGGCTGTAGGGCGGTGCCTGAAAGGAGATGCCGCCCATCAACATCGACGACACCGATTCGGTCTTCATCTCGAAGCCATTGGCACCGACGCTGAGGTCGACGCCGCTGGCGTTCCAGAACCGCGTGTTTTCGGTGACGTACGCATCATTGGGCGCATGCACGAACACTTCGATATTCACGCCCTTGCCCTCGCTGTCCAGTGCGTAGGCAACCACCTGGCCGACCGGGATCTTGCGGTAATACACCGGCGAGCCGATATCCAGCGACCCCAGGCCCTGGGTATGCAGGGTGAAGCGCTTGCCGGGCTCGCCGTAGGTGATGGGCGGCGGGTTTTCCAGGCCCTTGAACTGTTTGGCGCGGGTATCGGACTGGCCGATGTCGGCACCGATATAGTCGCCGGACAGCAGCGTATCGATGCCGGACACGCCACCGGCGCCGATGCGCGGGCGCACCACCCAGTACTTGGAGTCTTCACGGGTGAAGCTTTCGGCCTGCTTGACCAGTTCGACGGTGGCGTTGACGCTTTTCTGGTCATCGCTCAAGGCGACACCGGTCACCTGGCCAATGACCACGTTGCGGTATTTCACTTCGGTCTTGTTGGCGACCAGCCCGCTGCCGGTCTTGAAGTTGAGGGTGATGGTCGGTCCTTTTTGCAGCATGCTGTGGACCACCAATGAGAGACCCACCAGTACGGCGACAATCGGCACGATCCATACCAGCGAAACGCTGAAGCGACGTGTCTTGATCGCGGGTTGCCCCGCCGTGTTGTCAGCCTTGGATGAGCTCATCCGAGGTCTCCTCATTGTGTGGATTTTCCCAGATCAGCCGGGGATCGAAACTCATGGCGGCCAGCATCGTGAACACGACCACCAGCCCAAAAAACAGAATGCCCAGGCGCGGCTCGATGTTGCCCAGGGCCTGGAACTTCACCAGCGCGGCGACGAGTGCGACCACGATCACATCCAGCATCGACCAGTAGCCGATCAGCTCGATGAACCGAAACAGCTTCGAGCGCTCCTTGCGCGCCCACTGGCTATTGCGCTGCACGGTGATCAGCAGCAACCCCAGTGACACGAACTTGATACCCGGCACGGCAATGCTGGCAATGAAAATGATCAGCGCAATGTCCCAGGCGCCATGCTGCCAGAATTCCAGCACGCCGCTCATGATGGTGCTGTCCGCGCCGGAACCGAGCATGGTGGTGTTCATTACCGGCAATATGTTCGCCGGCACATAAAAGGCCAGCGCGGTGAGCAGGTAGGCCCAGGTGCGGGTCAGGGACTGCACCTTGCGTCGGTGCAAGGGCGCGCCGCAGCGGCTGCACTCGGTGGGCTCAAAGCGCATGTCGCAAGGCTTGCCGCAGGTGTGGCACAGGCACAGGTTGAGCTGGCGGGCGGTGGGTGGTGAATTCATAGGGTGTCCCACAGGTCGCGCACATCGCGCCCGGCGATGCGGATCAGCAAAAGGCTGAGGACGGCCAGCGCGAACAGGCCGATGCCGGGTATCACATCGAGCATGCCGGCCAGCTTGAACACCGCGACCATTGCGCCCAGCAGGCACACCTCCAGCATGCTCCAGGGCCTGAGTGCTTCCAGCCAGCGCATGCACAGCTTGAAGGCCGGCGAGCGCCTGCCGGTGAGGGCGAAACTCAATACCCAGGTCAGCAGCAGCAACTGGAATACCGGCGCGATGATCATGGAAATCGCCGCCACCAGGGCGATAAACGTGATCGGTCCCAGACTCAGCGCAACCACCGAATCCCACAGGGTCGCGCTGTTCTTCAAGCCTTGCAGGCTGATGCTCATCACCGGATAGAAATTGGCGAACGCCCACAGCACCGCAGCGGTGACCGTCAACGCGAGGCGCTGTTGCACCGACAGGCCGTTATAGCGCTGCAGTACACCGTCGCAGCGCAGGCACAGGGCTTTTTGATGCCGGGCGAGCGTGACTTTCTGATACACGCAGTCGCAGTGTTCGCAGATGACCTGTTGGGTTGCCATACGTGTTGCTCCGGATACAAATGACTGCGGTGTGGATCATCGCCGTGGGCTGAGTTCGGGTAGCTTAGCAGCCCGAAGGCTCGATTATCCTTTTGTGCGTGCCTGAAGGCGCGAGCTGCCTCTGTGGGAGGGGGCTTGCTCCCGATAACGGTGTGTCGGCTATAGTTGAGTTGACTGATCCACCGCTGTCGAGAGCAAGCCCCTCCCACACTTGAAACTCCATGTCCTGGATGAATCCGGTTTACGCCTCGCGCACGGAATTTTTACCGCTTGTCGTGTTCCAAACCCGGCACAGGTCCGTTGCCCATGTCCTCTGCATCACAGAATGCAAAAGTAGGAGCTTCCTTCATGTTCACTCCGCGTCGTCTGCTTGTTGTTGCTACCGCCGTAGCCCTGTTGTCCGGCTGCGCTTCACCTAATCCTTATGATGGCAGCCAGGGACAGGCCGGCAATGGTTCCGAAAGCGGCATGAGCAAGACCGCCAAGTACGGCGGCCTCGGTGCGCTGGCCGGGGCACTGGCCGGTGCCGCCATCGACCATAACAACCGTGGCAAGGGCGCGCTGATTGGCGCAGTGGTCGCCGGTGCCGGTGCTGCCGGCTATGGCTACTATGCCGACCAGCAAGAGAAAAAACTGCGCGAAAGCATGGCCAATACCGGGGTTGAAGTGCAGCGCCAGGGTGACCAGATCAAGTTGATCATGCCCGGCAATATCACCTTTGCTACCAACTCCGACGCCATCTCCAGCAGCTTCTACCAGCCGCTGAACAACCTGGCCAACTCCCTCAAGCAGTTCAATCAGAACACCATCCAGATTGTTGGCTACACCGACAGCACCGGCAGCCGCCAGTTGAACATGGACCTGTCCCAGCGCCGTGCGCAGAGCGTGGCCAACTACCTGACCTCTCAAGGTGTCAGTGCCGCCAACCTGAGCGCTCGTGGTGCCGGCCCGGATAATCCGATTGCCAGTAACGCCGACGTCAATGGCCGTGCCCAGAACCGTCGCGTGGAAGTGAACCTTGGTCCGATTCCTGGCCAGCAGTACGGCCAGCCGGGCGCCCAGCAACAGGCGCCGCAACAGAACAACCAGTTCCAGGGCAACCCGTACTCGCAATACCAGTAAACAACTGCTGCAAAAAAGGGCGCCGTGCATTGACTGCACGGCGCCCTTTTTTGTGGGTGTGGCTAGACGCTGGTTACATCAGTCGATGTATTCGAACACCTTCACGATTTTTTGAACGCCAGACACGCCCTGTACCAGGTTGGCCGCGCGAGTGGCTTCAGCCTGGGTCAGCAGGCCCATCATGTAGACGATGCCGTTGTCGGTGACGATCTTGATGCGCGAGCCCGGCACGGCACTGTCGGTGAGCATCTGCGCCTTGATCTTGGTGGTCAGCAACGCATCGTTGCTGATCGCCAGCAGCGTGATCGGGTCCATGACCTGCAGTTCGTTGTGCACCTTCTTGACCCGCTGCACCGCCGAGGCGGCCTGTTCAGCCTGGGCCTTGAGGTCTTCGCGCGGCGTTTGACCGGCCAGCAGCACGACGCCGTTGAAGCTGGTCACGACGATGCGCGATGCGCCATTGCCCAGGTCCGTAGCCGCTTTGGCGACGTTGACCTTGACCTTGGTTTCGATCAGCGAGTCATCGATGGTGCTGCCGAAGGTGCGTGTGCCCCGGTCGTCCTGGATGGGGGTGTCCCGTGTTGCGGTGATTGCCGTGCTGCAACCGCTGATGGCGAGGCACAGCGTGATGGCCAAAAGGCTGAGGCGGTTAACGGTCATTCTTCACTCCCGAACAGTTGGCTGTCGATCAGATCGCACAGGCAGTGGATCGCCAGCAGGTGGACTTCTTGAATGCGTGCAGTGACATTGGCCGGGACGCGAATCTCCACGTCCTCGGGCAGCAGCAACGAGGCCATGCCGCCGCCGTCGCGCCCGGTCAAGGCTACGACAATCATTTCGCGATCATGTGCGGCCTGGATC
Source organism: Pseudomonas orientalis (assembly GCF_001439815.1). GTDB lineage: Bacteria > Pseudomonadota > Gammaproteobacteria > Pseudomonadales > Pseudomonadaceae > Aquipseudomonas > Aquipseudomonas orientalis. The sequence goes on from NZ_JYLM01000007.1 coordinate 109,250, forward strand.
GCTTGAATGATGTTCGCCGAGTTGCCGCTGGTGGAAATCGCCAGCAGCACATCGCCCGGCTGGCCGAGGGCGCGGATCTGTTTGGAGAAGATTTCGTTGTAGCTGTAGTCGTTGGCGATCGAGGTGATCGTCGACGTATCGGTGGTCAGGGCAATCGCCGGCAGGCTCGGGCGTTCGCGCTCGAAGCGGTTGAGCAGCTCGGAGGAAAAATGCTGGGCGTCACCCGCCGAGCCGCCATTACCGCACGAAAGCATTTTGCCTTCGTTGAGCAAGGCATTGACCATGACCTGACTGGCTTGCTCGATGTGCGGTGCAAGTACGTCCATCGCCTGTTGCTTGGTGTCGATGCTGGCCTGGAAAAGCTGGCGAATTCGGGATTGCATGTCCATCTGTGTGACCTTAATTAGCGCGGCTGTTTGGCACAGGAATGTGCAGCCCGCAAAGCAAAGAGCAAAAGTGTGGGGTGAAGGAGCCGGGTGAGTCAGCTGTCGAAGGCATCTTTGAGCCAGTTCAGATCAGCAGGGCCCGACGGTGTGCTTTCTATGGCAACCACATCGAAACGGCAGGGGCTGTCGGCCCAGCGACGCTCTTTGAGCAGGAAAAACTGCGCGGCAAGTATCAGCTTCTGACGCTTGCGCCCATCGATACTGGCGAGCGCGCCACCCCATTGTGCGTGTTTTCTGTAGCGGACTTCGACGAATACTACTGTATCGCCGTCAAGCATGACCAGATCAAGCTCACCGCGTTTACATAACCAGTTCTGCGCCAGAAGGCGCAGACCCTGTTGTTGCAGGTAGCTCAGCGCTTGGTGTTCGGCATCCTTGCCGCTTTGCGCGCTGGACCGCTCGGGCATCAGCGTGGCGTGTCCGGCAGGCGCTGGATCTCGCCGCCGACGAACTTGGCCCAAGGCATCTGGCGGTCAACGCGCTGGTTGGCGCTGATGCCCAGGTTGCCGGAGAGGCCGTCGACACGGGTGTCCGGCAGTGCCTTGAGCTGGCCCAGGCGTGGCGCCAGGCGATAGGCATCCACGCCCATCGCGTAGAGGCGGCCCAGGCTGCCATTGGCTTGCGGCCATTGCGCGGCCACCTGGTTGCGCAGCGGGTCGGTAGTGTTGAGCAACCAGGGGGTTTCGCAGAACATCACGTTGGTCATGTCCAGGTACTGGTTGCGGTCGCCGCTGGCGCTGAATACGTGGGAAGTTGCGTAGACAGGCACATCACCGGCGTATTGGAAGTTCAGGGTCGGCTTGATCTGCTGGGCCAGTTGCGGGGTGACGGCCAGGAAGATGAATTCGATGTCCTGGCGACGCGACGGCTGGGCGGCAACGTCAGTGCCGACAGTGCCTTGCAGGCTCTTGGCGCGGCCTTCGCTTTTGCGCAACTGGAACAAGTCAGCGATCTGCTGGGCCAGTGCCACCGGTTGATCGACATACTCGACGCCCATGACGGTGCCGCCATTGGCTTCCCAATCCTCACGGAAGGCTTTGTAGACACGCTCGCCCCATTCGCCACGGGGCACCATGGCGGCGGCGCGATGCAGGCCGTCGGCACGGGCGCGGCGCGACACTTCACGGGCTTCGTCTTCAGCTGCCAGGCCGAACTGGAACAGTTGCGCCGGGCCTTGATCGGTTTCGCTGTAGTTCAGCGCCAGGGTGGTGATCGGCAGCTGCGGGCGAGCACTGAGCTGCTTGACCAGCGGCTTTTCCAGCGGGCCGACGACCAGTTGCACGCCGGCGGCCTGGGCCTTGGCGTAGAAGTCGTCGATGGAAGTCAGGCGCGAGCTGTCGTAAAACTCAATCACGGGCGGCTTCTGCCCGGCCTGTTCGGCCTGGTAGTGAGCGGCCATGAAGCCTTCACGCAAGGCCTTGCCGACTGACGCCAGGGCGCCTTCCTGCGGCAACAGCAGGGCGATCTTGCTAAGCGGCTGGCTGGCCAGTTCCTTGAGTTTGGTCAGCGGCGTCGGCAATTGCACGGCGGCCGGATGCCCCGGGTTGCGCGCACGCCAGGTGTCGATGGCGGTTTGCTGTTGTTCCAGCGTGCCGGCGCCCTTGACCGCCTGGGCCAGGGTGATCCAGCCGTCCAGTGTCGGGTTGCCGGTGGCTTGCAACTGCTCGGCCGGCAGCGCGGCAATCAGCGCCCAGATCGCTTCGTGGTTGCTGTTGGCCGCATCGCCGCTGAGCAGAGGTGCCATGGCGACCCGCTCGCGCGCTGCGGCCAGGGTCTGGCCGTCGGCTTCATAAGCGCGGGCATGCACGGTGCCCGTGCGGATCTGCTGATCGGCCGGCAGCTCCTTCAGGCTTTGCAGGCTGGGATGGTCCAGCGCCGTCAATGCCGCCTTGGGCTGGTTGCGGGTCATCGCCAGTTCCGCTGCCAGGGTGCTGGCAAATATCTGCGCGGCCGGCTTCAGAACAGTCAGGGGCACCTGGGCAAGGATCTGCGAGGAACGGCCAGGGTTGTTCTGCCGGAAGGCCAGGTCAGCCGCGCTCAGGCGCAGCAATGCGGCCTTTTCCGGCGTGCTGGCGGCGGTGGCCTGTTCAAGCAATTGCTCGATACTGGCATCCGGGGTGCGTGGAAGGTCGCCCAGACTCGACGAGGGCGAGCTGGCGCAAGCGGCCAGCAAGGCAGCGAGGCAGAGGGCGGAGAGCAGCCGCAGGCAAGCGATCATGTAAATGTTCCTGATACCGATCAAATTAGCGTGGAAGTGTACCCAAGCACTGGCCCAGGCGCGATGTTCGTGGCGTGAAACCGTGGATTTAGGTCGTGCAATTGTTGCCAGTTACTAACGGTGGCTGAAACGACATCCGCCGTGACGGCATATTTTCAGCGCGTCGACGCGCTACAATGTGGCTTTTGCCAATCATCGAGGTGTGCGTTTTGACTGCTCCAGGTCCTTTGAATTCCACTGCAGGCTCGCTTTTTGTCGTGGCGACGCCCATTGGCAACCTGGACGACATCAGTGCCCGGGCCTTGAAGGTGTTGCGCGAGGTTAAATTGATCGCGGCCGAAGACACACGGCACTCCCAGAGGTTGATGCAGCATTTTGGAATCAGCACGCCATTGGCGGCGTGCCATGAACACAATGAGCGTGAGGAGGGCAGCCGTTTTATCACCCGTTTGCTGGCCGGTGATGACGTTGCACTGATCTCCGACGCGGGCACGCCGCTGATTTCCGATCCCGGGTACCATCTGGTCCGCCAGGCGCGCGCCGCTGGTATCAATGTAGTGCCTGTTCCGGGAGCGTGCGCGCTGATCGCCGCATTATCTGCAGCCGGCTTGCCGTCGGACCGTTTTATTTTTGAAGGCTTCCTGCCCGCCAAGACGGTTGGGCGTCGCGCCCGTCTTCAGGCACTGAAGGAAGAGCCGCGCACCTTGATTTTCTACGAAGCGCCGCACCGCATCCTGGAATGCCTGCAGGATATGGAACTGGTATTCGGCGGCGAGCGCCTGGCGCTGCTGGCGCGTGAGTTGACCAAGACCTTCGAAACCCTCAAGGGCTTGCCCCTGGAAGAACTGCGTGGATTTGTCGAAGGCGACAGCAATCAGCAGCGTGGCGAGTGCGTGGTGCTGGTGGCCGGCTGGACGGCGCCAGAGAGTGAGGATGCGTTGGGTGGCGAGGCCATGCGCATCCTTGATCTGCTGCTCAAGGAAATGCCGCTCAAGCGTGCCGCCGCTCTTGCGGCGGAAATTACAGGGCTGCGCAAGAATGTGTTGTATCAAGCCGCGCTCGATAAACAGAAAGCCGAATAGTTCCGGGGCCGGGCCGGTGTTTCGTCCGAACGTGATGGCAATGCTGCACTTTTAATACTTGTCCTGAAGCCCTCGTGCCGTTAACCTGCGCGGCGGAGAGTCGATTGGACAGTCGCTGCCCTCTATGAAAATTAGGGGGGGGAGGAAAGTCCGGGCTCCATAGGGCGAAGTGCCAGGTAATGCCTGGGAGGCGTGAGCCTACGGAAAGTGCCACAGAAAATAACCGCCTAAGCACTTCGGTGCCGGTAAGGGTGAAAAGGTGCGGTAAGAGCGCACCGCACGACTGGCAACAGTTCGTGGCTAGGTAAACCCCACTTGGAGCAAGACCAAATAGGGTCCCAAGGCGTGGCCCGCGCTGGGACCGGGTAGGTTGCTAAAGATGTCCAGTGATGGCCATCGTAGACGAATGACTGTTCAAGACAGAACCCGGCTTACAGATCGACTCTCCACCTTTTTTCCTTCCGTCCGAAACTCGGGCAGAAACCGGTAGTAACGCAAGAATCCCTCCCTGCCAAATCATTGGCAGATGCGTCTTCGTAATACCAAAAAAATCTTACTCTTAATAAATTACTTTAACTTTGAGCCTCAGCTCTTTGAGTTTTTTGCGCTTGTTGAGTCAAAAACAACGCTGAAGTTGGGTTTCTCCTCTCGTTACGCTCGTAAATCTCCGTTCTGTAAGGCTTTTCCTTGTATCCGCGCCTTGACGGTGTGGTGGGCGCATTCCTATAGTGTGCGCAAGTGGCGGAAAGTGGCACAAAGTGGGTTTTTTGAACGTAAAACGCTAAAATTTGGAGAAACGCATCTGTGTTTCGCGGAGCTAACGCTATCAGTCTCGATGCAAAAGGCCGTCTCGCCATGCCGAGCCGGTATCGTGACGAGCTCATTTCGCGAAGTTCAGGGCAGTTGATCATCACGATTGACGCCGTTGACCCTTGTTTATGTGTTTACCCCCTTGATGAGTGGGAGTTGATCGAAACCAAGTTGCGCGCGCTGCCTTCATTGCGTGAAGAAAACCGTCGCCTCCAGCGTTTGCTGATCGGTAATGCCGTCGACCTTGAACTCGATGGCAGCGGTCGTTTCCTGGTGCCTCCTCGTCTGCGCGAATACGCCCGGCTCGACAAGCGCGCCATGCTGGTAGGCCAGCTGAACAAGTTCCAATTGTGGGACGAAGATGCCTGGGATGCTGTTTCTGCAGCTGACCTGGCTGCTATTCAACAACCGGGCGCCATGCCTGATGAACTGCGTGATCTGATCCTGTGACTATTGATAGCGGCTTTAACCACATCACCGTACTGCTTGACGAAGCCGTTGAGGCTCTCGCCGTACGCGCGGATGGCTGCTATCTGGATGGCACCTTCGGCAGGGGCGGGCACAGTCGGTTGATACTCAGCCAGCTCGGGCCCGGCGGTAAGCTCCTCGGGTTCGACAAAGACCCTCAAGCGATTGCCACCGGGCAAGCGCTAGCGGCCGAAGACGGCCGCTTTGTCGTTGTGCAGCGCAGCTTTGCCGAGCTTGGCGCCGAAGTCGCCGAACGCGGTATGGCGGGCAAGGTGGCCGGGGTTTTGCTCGATCTGGGCGTGTCTTCGCCGCAGCTCGATGACCCCGAGCGCGGCTTCAGCTTCATGAACGACGGTCCCCTCGACATGCGCATGGACCCGACGCGGGGCGTCAGCGCCGCGCAGTTCATCGCTACCGCGCCCGTGGAAGAAATCGCCCGGGTATTCAAGGAGTACGGTGAGGAGCGCTTCGCCGGCCGTATGGCCCGCGCCGTGGTCGAGCGCCGCGAGATCCAGCCGTTCGAACGCACCGCTGACCTGGCCGAAGTGCTGAAGGTCGCCAATCCGGCCTGGGAGAAGGGCAAGAACCCGGCAACCCGTGCGTTCCAGGGCCTGCGCATTCACGTCAACAACGAATTGGGCGACCTGGAGGCCGGCCTCGAGGCTGCCCTCGAGGCGCTGGAAGTGGGCGGTCGCCTGGTGGTGATCAGTTTTCACTCCCTGGAAGACCGCATCGTCAAGCTGTTCATGCGTCGCTTGGTCAAGGGCGAGTCCGACAACCTGCCGCGCAACCTGCCGGTGCGTTTCGAAGCCTTTGTGCCGAAAATCAAAATCCATGGCAAAGCGCAGTTCGCCTCCGAAGCCGAACTCAAGGCCAACCCACGTTCCCGCAGCGCCGTCATGCGCGTCGCGGAGAAGTTGCGGTGAGCAAGCTTTTCGCCAAACCCCTGCCGGGCGGCAGCTTCTTTATGTTGCTGTTGTTTGTCGGCGTGCTGGTGTCCGCAATTGCGGTGTCCTACAGCGCGCATTGGAATCGTCAGTTGCTCAACACCCTCTATGGGGAGTTGAGCGTGCGCGACAAGGCGCAGGCGGAATGGGGCCGGCTCATTCTGGAGCAGAGCACCTGGACGGCCCATAGCCGTATCGAAGTGCTGGCCACCGAACAGTTGAAGATGCACATTCCGGGCGCTGCCGATGTTCGCATGGTGGCACCATGATGAAGCTCGAGGGCGCACTCTACCCATGGCGCTTCCGCCTGATGCTCGGCTTGCTGGCCTTGATGGTCGGCGCGATCGTCTGGCGGATCTTTGACCTGCAGGTGGTCGACCGCGACTTCCTGATCGGCCAGGGCGATGCCCGTAGCCTGCGGCATATCCCGATTCCCGCGCACCGCGGCCTGATCACCGACCGTAACGGCGAGCCCTTGGCCGTGAGCACGCCGGTGACCACCCTGTGGGCCAACGCCAAGGAATTGCAGGTTGCCAAGGACAAGTGGCCCGAACTCGCCGCCGCCCTGGGGCAGGACCGCAAAGCGCTGACCGAGCGTCTGGAAGCCCAGGCCAACAAAGAATTCATCTATCTGGTTCGCGGGCTCACCCCTGAACAGGGTCAGCAAGTGCTCGACCTGAAAATTCCCGGTGTCTATGGCATCGAGGAATTTCGTCGTTTCTACCCGGCCGGGGAAACCACTGCGCATATGGTCGGTTTTACCGATATCGATGACCATGGCCGCGAAGGGGTCGAGTTGGCCTACGACGAATGGCTGGCCGGGGTTCCAGGCAAGCGCCAGGTCATCAAGGATCGGCGCGGCAGACTGATCAAGGATGTTCAGGTCACCAAGAACGCCAAGGCCGGCAAGCCCTTGGCGTTGTCGATTGACTTGCGCCTGCAATACTTGGCCAACCGCGAGCTGCGTAACGCGATCATCGAGAACGGCGCCAAGGCCGGCAGCCTGGTGATCATGGACGTGAAGACCGGCGAGATCCTCGCCATGGTCAACCAGCCGACGTACAACCCGAACAACCGTCGCAACCTGCAGCCGGCGATGATGCGCAACCGCGCCATGATCGACGTGTTCGAGCCAGGTTCGACCATGAAAGCCATCTCCATGAGTGCAGCCCTTGAAACCGGACGCTGGAAGCCCAGCGACAAGGTCGAGGTGTATCCAGGTACCTTGCAGTTGGGCAAATACACCATTCGTGACGTGTCTCGCACCGAGGGCCCGGTGCTCGACCTGACCGGCATCCTGATCAACTCCAGTAACGTCGGCATGAGTAAGGTCGCCTTTGATATCGGTGGCGAAACCATTTACCACCTGGCGCAGAAAATCGGCCTGGGTCAGCCCACCGGCCTTGATTTTCCCGGTGAGCGTGTCGGCAACCTGCCGAACTACCGCGACTGGAAAAAAGCCGAGACCGCCACGCTGTCCTACGGCTACGGCCTGTCCGTGACCGCGATCCAACTGGCCCACGCTTTCTCTGTATTGGCCAATAACGGCCGCATGGTTCCGCTGAGCCTGATTCATGTCGACGAAGCGCCGAAAGCCACCCAGGTGATCCCGGAAAAAGTCGCCAAGACCATGCAAGGCATGCTGCAACAAGTGATCGAGGCGCCGCGTGGCGTCTTCCGCGCCCAGGTGCCGGCTTATCACGTGGCGGGCAAGTCCGGTACCGCGCGTAAAACCTCGGTCGGCACCAAGGGCTATGCGGAAAACTCCTATCGCTCGCTGTTCGCCGGTTTCGGTCCGATGAGCGACCCGCGCTACGCCATCGTCGTGGTGATCGATGAACCGAGCAAGGCCGGTTACTTCGGTGGCCTGGTCTCGGCGCCGGTATTCAGCAAAGTGATGTCCGGCACCCTGCGCCTGATGAACATCACGCCGGACAACCTGCCGCCGACCCAGCAAGCGAATGCCGCACCGCCGGTAGCCGCCGTAAAAGCCAATGGAGGGCGCGGCTGATGTCTCTTAGCCTGAACAAGATTTTTGCCCACGCCGGCCGCGATCTGTTGATCCGCGAGTTGAGCCTGGACAGCCGTACTGTACGCGCCGGTGACCTGTTCCTGGCGGTGCCCGGTGGCAAATTCGATGGCCGTGCGCACATTGCCGACGCCCTGCAGCGTGGCGCCGCCGCCGTGGCCTATGAAGTGGATGGCGCCACTGTGCTGCCAATCACCGATGTGCCGTTGATTCCGGTGAAGAACCTGGCCGCCCAGTTGTCCGACATTGCCGGGCGCTTCTATGGCGAGCCGAGCCGCCACCTCAACCTGGTGGGTGTGACCGGCACCAACGGCAAGACCAGCGTGACTCAACTGGTCGCCCAGGCGCTGGACCTGCTGGGCCAGCACTGCGGCATCGTTGGCACCCTGGGCACCGGCTTTTATGGCGCGCTGCAAAGCGGCCTGCACACCACGCCGAACCCGATTGCCGTGCAAGCGACCCTGGCCGACCTGAAAAAGGCCGGCGCCAGGGCGGTTGCCATGGAAGTCTCGTCCCATGGCCTGGATCAGGGCCGCGTCACCGCGCTGGCGTTTGATGTGGCGGTGATGACCAACCTGTCCCGCGATCATCTGGATTACCACGGCACCATGGAGGCGTACGCCGCCGCCAAGGCCAGGCTGTTCGCCTGGAACGATCTGAAATGCCGGGTGATCAACCTCGACGACGCGTTCGGCCGCCAGTTGGCTGCCGAAGACAGCGAAGCGCGCCTGATCAGCTACAGCCTGGAAGATTCCAGCGCCTACTTGTATTGCCGCGAGGCCCAATTCAATGACGAAGGCGTGCGCGCTACGTTGGTCACCCCTCAGGGCGAGCACCATTTGCGCAGCACCTTGCTCGGTCGCTTCAACCTGAGCAATGTCCTCGCCGCTATCGGCGCGCTGCTCGGTCTGGATTACGCCCTCGACGAAATCCTCAAGGTCCTGCCGAAGCTGGAAGGCCCGGCCGGGCGCATGCAGCGCCTGGGTGGCGGTACGCAACCGCTGGTGGTGGTCGACTACGCTCACACCCCGGATGCACTGGAAAAAGTCCTGCTGGCGCTGCGCCCGCATGCCAAGGGCAAGCTGTTGTGCCTGTTCGGCTGCGGCGGCGACCGCGATCGCGGCAAGCGTCCGTTGATGGCCGAGATTGTCGAGCGCCTGGCTGACGGCGTGCTGGTGACCGACGATAATCCGCGCAGCGAAGACCCCGGCCGGATTTTCGACGATATCCGCGAAGGCTTCAAAGACACCGCCAACGTCACCTTCGTGGCCGGTCGCGGCGCAGCCATCGCTCAATTGATTGCCGGCGCCAGCGCGGATGACGTAGTGGTACTGGCCGGCAAAGGGCATGAGGACTACCAGGAAATCAATGGCGAGCGCCATGCCTTTTCCGATCTGGTCGAGGCGGATCGCGCCTTGACTGCCTGGGAGGTCGCCCATGCTTAAGGCGATGACATTCAGCCAGCTGACCCATTCCTTGTCGGCCCGCGTGCTGTCCAGCGATTGCACGTTCGACGGCGTCAGTATCGACAGCCGCAACATCAAGCCGGGCCAGTTGTTCGTCGCCCTCGCAGGGCCGCGCTTCGATGGTCACGACTACCTCAACGAAGTCGCCGCCAAAGGCGCCGTGGGTGCCCTGGTGCAACGTGAAGTGGCGCACGCCACCTTGCCGCAGTTGCTGGTTGCAGACACCCGCCTGGCCCTGGGTCAACTGGGCGCGCTGAACCGAGCCGCCTTCGACAAGCCGGTTGCCGCCGTCACCGGTTCCAGTGGCAAGACCACCGTCAAAGAGCTGTTGGCCGGCGTACTGCGCACGCGCGGGCCGGTGCTCGCCACCCGTGGCAACCTGAACAATGATTTCGGCGCACCGCTGACCCTGCTCGAACTGGCCCCGGAACACACGGCGGCAGTAATCGAGTTGGGCGCTTCACGCCTCGGCGAGATTGCCTACACCGTGGCGCTGACCAAGCCCCACGTCGCAATTATCAACAACGCCGGTACCGCCCATGTCGGTGAGTTCGGCGGCCCGGAAAAAATCGTCGAAGCCAAGGGTGAAATTCTTGAAGGCCTCGATGCGTCGGGCACCGCCGTACTGAACCTGGATGACAAGGCGTTCGAGACCTGGCGCGCACGCGCCGCCGGTCGCAAGGTGCTGACGTTTGCCGTGCTGAACGCCGCGGCCGATTTCCACGCCTCGAACATTACCGTCGATGCACGTGGCTGCCCGTCTTTCACCTTGCATACCCCGCAGGGCAATGAGCATGTGCAACTGAACCTGCTGGGCAACCATAACGTCGCCAACGCCCTGGCCGCCGCCGCTGCCGCTCACGCCCTGGGTGTGTCGCTGTTCGGCATCGCCACAGGCCTGGGCGCGGTGCAGCCGGTCAAGGGGCGCACCGTGGCGCAATTGGCCAGTAACGGCATGCGCGTGATCGATGACACCTACAACGCCAACCCGTCTTCCATCAATGCCGCCGTGGATCTGCTCAACGGCTTTGACGGCCGCAAGGTACTGGTACTGGGCGATATCGGCGAATTGGGCGACTGGGCCGAGCAAGGCCACCGCGAAGTCGGCGCCTATGCCGCCGGTAAAGTCGACGCGCTCTACGCCGTCGGCCCGAACATGGCTCACGCCGTCAACGCCTTCGGCCCCGGTGCGCGACATTTCGCGACCCAGGCCGAATTGATCCAGGCGTTGGCTGCGGCCGAGCACGATAAACACACAACCATTTTGATCAAGGGATCGCGCAGCGCGGTGATGGAAAACGTCGTCGCAGCCTTGTGTGGCTCAAGTACGGAGAAACATTAATGCTGCTGCTGCTGGCTGAGTATCTGCAACAGTTCCACAAAGGCTTCGCGGTCTTTCAGTACCTGACCCTGCGCGGGATCCTGGGTGTGCTGACCGCGCTGTGTTTGTCGCTGTTCCTGGGGCCGTGGATGATCCGCACCCTGCAGAACCTGCAAATTGGTCAATCGGTTCGCAATGACGGCCCGCAGTCGCACCTGTCCAAATCCGGCACCCCGACCATGGGGGGTGCGTTGATCCTGTCGTCCATCGGCGTCAGCACCTTGCTCTGGGCCGACCTGCATAACCGCTATGTGTGGGTGGTGCTGCTGGTGACCCTGCTGTTCGGCGCCATTGGCTGGGTGGATGACTACCGCAAAGTGATCGAGAAAAACTCCAAGGGCCTGCCAAGCCGCTGGAAGTATTTCTGGCAGTCGGTATTCGGCCTGGCGGCGGCGATCTTCCTGTACACCACCGCGCCAAGCGCCGTGGAGACCACCTTGATCATCCCGATGCTCAAGGACGCCAGCATTCCACTGGGCATCGGCTTCGTGGTGCTGACCTATTTCGTGATTGTCGGCTCCAGCAACGCGGTGAACCTGACCGACGGCCTCGACGGCCTGGCGATCATGCCGACGGTGATGGTGGGCGGCGCGCTCGGCATCTTCTGCTACCTGTCGGGTAACGTGAAATTCGCTGAATACCTGCTGATTCCCTATGTGCCGGGCGCGGGTGAGCTGATCGTGTTCTGCGGCGCGCTGATCGGAGCCGGCCTGGGATTCCTGTGGTTCAACACCTACCCGGCGCAAGTCTTCATGGGCGACGTCGGCGCACTGGCGCTGGGCGCGGCCCTGGGCACCATCGCGGTGATCGTGCGCCAGGAAATCGTGCTGTTCATCATGGGCGGTGTGTTCGTGATGGAAACCCTGTCGGTGGTCATCCAGGTGGCTTCCTTCAAATTGACCGGGCGCCGCGTATTCCGCATGGCTCCGATTCACCACCACTTTGAACTCAAGGGCTGGCCCGAGCCGCGCGTGATCGTCCGTTTCTGGATCATCACCGTGATTCTGGTACTGGTCGGCCTTGCCACCCTGAAACTGAGGTAGAAACGAGTGTCCCTGATCGCTTCAGACCACTTCCGCATCGTTGTCGGCCTCGGCAAGAGCGGCATGTCCCTGGTTCGCTTCCTGGCGAACCGGGGCACGTCGTTCGCCGTGGCCGATACGCGGGAAAATCCACCGGAGCTGGTCACGCTGCGCCGTGACTACCCGCACGTGGAAGTGCGCTGTGGCGAACTGGATGTCGAATTTCTGTGCCGCGCCGATGAGCTCTACGTGAGCCCTGGCCTGGCGCTGGCCACACCGGCCCTGCAAGCCGCCGCGGCGCGTGGCGTGAAGCTGTCCGGCGATATCGACCTGTTTGCGCGTAACGCCAAGGCGCCGATCGTGGCCATCAGCGGCTCCAACGCGAAAAGCACCGTGACCACCCTGGTCGGCGAGATGGCGATGGCTGCCGGCAAGCGCGTGGCGGTGGGCGGCAATCTCGGCATGCCTGCGCTGGACCTGCTCAACGACGATGTCGAGCTGTACGTGATGGAGCTGTCGAGCTTTCAGCTGGAAACCACCCACGACCTCGGTGCCGAAGTGGCGACCGTGTTGAACGTGAGTGAAGACCACATGGACCGCTACAGCGGCCTGCCGGCCTACCACCTGGCCAAGCACCGGATCTTCCGGGGGGCGAAGCAATTTGTGGTCAACCGCCAGGATGCCCTGAGCCGTCCGTTGATAGGCGAGGGCATGCCATGCTGGACTTTCGGCCTGGGCAAGCCCGACTTCAAGGGGTTCGGCATTCGCGAAGAGAACGGCGAGAAATACCTGGCCTTCGAATTCCAGAACCTGATGCCGGTGCGCGAACTGAAAATCCGTGGCGCCCATAACCAATCCAACGCGTTGGCAGCCTTGGCGCTCGGCCACGCGGTGGGCCTGCCGTTCGACGCCATGCTCGCCGCCCTGCGCACGTTCGCCGGCCTCGAGCACCGCTGCCAGTGGGTGCGCGACCTCGGTGGCGTCAGCTATTACAACGATTCCAAGGCCACCAATGTCGGGGCTGCCCTGGCGGCCATCGAGGGCCTGGGTGCCGATATCGACGGCAAGCTGGTGCTGATCGCCGGTGGCGACGGCAAGGGTGCCGACTTCAAGGACCTTAAAGGTCCGGTGGCTGCGCATTGCCGCGCCGTGGTGCTGATGGGCCGCGATTCGGACCTGATCGCCGCCGCCTTGGGTGACGCCGTGCCGCAGGTGCGTGCCACATCCCTGGACGACGCGATTGCCCAGTGCAAAGCCCTGGCCCAGCCGGGTGATGCGGTGCTGCTGTCGCCGGCCTGCGCCAGTTTCGACATGTTCAAGAACTATGAAGAGCGCGGCCAGTTGTTCGCCCGCGCCGTGGAGGCTTTGGCATGAGCCTCAACCTGAGAAACATCATCAAGCCGTACCCGTCGCCGATCATTACCGGGCGCGGCATCGACCTTGATTTCCCAATGCTCGCCGGTTGTCTGGCGCTGCTCGGCCTGGGCCTGGTGATGATCACCTCGGCATCTTCCGAAGTGGCCGCCGTGCAGTCGGGCAATACCCTGTACATGATGATCCGTCACCTGGTGTACCTGGTGATCGGTCTCGGCGCGTGCATCGTCACCATGATGATTCCGATCGCCACCTGGCAGCGCCTGGGTTGGCTGATGCTGATCGGTGCGTTCGGCTTGCTGGTCATGGTGATCCTGCCCGGCATCGGCCGCGAGGTGAACGGTTCGATGCGCTGGATCGGCTTCGGTGCGTTCAACGTACAGCCGTCGGAAATCGCCAAGGTGTTCGTGGTGATTTACCTGGCCGGCTACCTGGTACGCCGTCAGAAAGAAGTGCGCGAAAGCTGGATGGGCTTCTTCAAGCCGTTCATCGTGTTGCTGCCCATGGCCGGTCTGCTGCTGATGGAACCCGACTTCGGCGCCACCGTGGTGATGATGGGCGCCGCCGCCGCGATGCTGTTCCTCGGCGGTGTCGGCCTGTTCCGCTTCACCTTGATGGTGGTGCTGGCCGTCGCGGCGGTCACGATCCTGGTGCAGGCGCAACCCTACCGGATGGCGCGCCTGATTACTTTTACCGACCCGTGGTCCGACCAGTTCGGTTCCGGCTACCAGCTGACCCAGGCGTTGATCGCTTTCGGGCGCGGCGAGTGGCTGGGCGTGGGCCTGGGCAACAGCGTGCAGAAGCAGTTCTACCTGCCGGAAGCGCATACCGACTTCGTGTTCTCGGTCCTCGCCGAAGAACTGGGCGTGGTCGGTTCGCTGTGCACCGTCGCGCTGTTCGTGTTCGTGTGCGTGCGCGGCATGTACATCGGCCTGTGGGCCGAAAAGGCCAAACAGTATTTCGCCGCCTATGTGGCGTACGGCTTGTCGTTCCTGTGGATCGGCCAGTTCCTGATCAATATCGGCGTGAACGTCGGTTTGCTGCCGACCAAGGGCCTGACCTTGCCGTTCCTCAGTTACGGCGGCAGTTCGCTGGTGATTTGCTGCGCTTGCCTTGGCTTGTTGCTGCGCATCGAGTGGGAAAGTCGCACGCACCTGGGCAGCGAAGAGATGGAGTTCAGCGAAAGCGACTTCGCCGAGGAGCCGACCCATGGGCGCTAACGTGCTGATCATGGCCGGCGGCACCGGAGGCCACGTGTTCCCGGCCCTGGCCTGCGCGCGCGAATTCCAGAACCGTGGCTACAGCGTGCACTGGTTGGGCACGCCGCGTGGCATCGAGAACGAGCTGGTGCCGAACGCCGGTCTGCCGCTGCACCTGATCAACGTCACCGGATTGCGTGGCAAGGGCAAGCTGTCCCTGCTCAAGGCGCCGTTCGTGTTGCTCAAGGCTGTAATGCAGGCACGTAAAGTCATTCGTGAGGTGAAGCCTGTGTGTGTACTCGGCTTTGGCGGTTATGTGACCGGCCCCGGTGGCGTGGCGGCAAAACTTGCCGGTGTGCCGGTGATCGTGCACGAACAGAACGCCGTCGCCGGTACCGCCAACCGTTTGCTGGTGCCCCTGGCCGCACGGGTGTGTGAAGCCTTCCCGAACACCTTCGCGGCTTCGGACAAACGCCGCACCACCGGTAACCCGGTGCGCACCGAGCTGTTCATGGGCATTGCCCGTGAGGCGCTGGCCGGACGCAAGGCACATCTGCTGATCCTCGGCGGCAGCCTGGGCGCCGAGCCACTGAACAAATTGCTGCCTGAAGCCGTTGCGCAACTGCCTGAAGCGCTGCGCCCGGAGATCTTCCATCAGGCCGGCAAAAACCACGATGAAGTCACCGCCACGCGCTATCGCGAAGCCGGTGTCGAGGCGAACGTACAGCCCTTCATCCAAGACATGGCCCACGCCTATGGCTGGGCCGACCTGGTGGTCTGTCGCGCTGGTGCGCTGACCATCAGTGAACTGGCCGCCGCCGGTCTGCCGTCGTTGCTGGTGCCTCTGCCCCATGCCATCGACGATCACCAGACCCGCAACGCCGAATATTTGGCCGGGGAGGGCGCTGCCTTCCTGCTGCCGCAAAGAACGACTGGCGCCGCCGATTTGGCCGCACGCCTGACCGAGGTTTTGATGCAACCGGAACGACTCAACAGCATGGCGAGCACCGCAAGCCGCCTGGCCAAACCTGACGCAACCCGCACCGTGGTCGATATCTGCCTGGAGGTGGCCCATGGTTGAGAATCAAAAAGCCATGCCGCAACCGGAAATGCGCCGCATCCGTCGCATCCACTTCGTCGGTATCGGCGGCGTGGGCATGTGCGGGATTGCCGAAGTATTGCTCAACCTGGGCTACCAGGTGTCCGGCTCTGACCTGAAAGAGTCGCCGGTCACCGAGCGCCTGAAGTCCTTTGGCGCGCAGATTTTCATCGGCCACCGTGCCGAGAACGCCGCCGAGGCCGACGTGCTGGTAGTGTCCAGCGCCGTGAACACCTCCAACCCGGAAGTGGCCACCGCCCTCGAACGCCGCATCCCTGTGGTGCCGCGTGCCGAGATGCTTGCCGAACTGATGCGCTACCGCCATGGCATCGCCGTCGCCGGTACTCATGGCAAGACCACCACCACCAGCCTGATCGCCTCGGTGTTCGCCGCCGGTGGCCTGGACCCGACCTTCGTCATCGGTGGCCGCCTGAATGCAGCCGGCACCAATGCCCAGCTCGGCACCAGCCGCTACCTGATCGCCGAAGCCGACGAAAGCGATGCGAGCTTCCTGCACCTGCAACCGCTGGTCGCCGTCGTCACCAACATCGACGAAGACCACATGGCGACCTACGACGGTGACTTCAACAAGTTGAAGAAAACCTTCGTCGACTTCCTGCACAACCTGCCGTTCTACGGGTTGGCGGTGGTGTGCCTGGACGACCCGGTGGTGCGCGAGATCCTGCCGCAGGTCAAGCGCCCGACCGTGACCTACGGCTTCAGCGAAGACGCCGACGTGCGCGCCATCAATGTGCGCCAGGCCGGCATGCAGACCTTCTTTACCGTGCTGCGCCCCGACCGCGAGCCGCTGGATGTCTCGGTCAACATGCCGGGCAACCACAACGTGCTGAACTCCCTGGCGACCATCTGCATCGCCAGCGACGAGGGCGTCAGCGATGAAGCCATTGTCGAGGGCCTGTCGCGCTTTGCCGGTGTCGGCCGGCGCTTCCAGGTCTACGGCCAACTGCCGGTCGAAGGCGGTGACGTGATGCTGGTGGACGACTACGGTCATCACCCGACCGAAGTTGCCGCCGTGATCAAGGCCGTGCGCGGTGGCTGGCCGGAGCGCCGCCTGGTGATGGTGTACCAGCCGCACCGCTACAGCCGCACCCGCGACCTGTACGACGACTTCGTCAATGTATTGGCCGATGCCAACGTGCTGCTGCTGATGGAGGTCTACCCGGCCGGTGAAGAACCGATCCCGGGTGCCGACAGCCGCAAGCTGTGCAACAGCATCCGTCAGCGCGGGCAGTTGGACCCGATCTACATCGAGCGCGGCGTGGACCTGGCGCCGATCGTCAAGCCGCTGCTGCGCGCCGGCGACATCCTGCTGTGCCAGGGCGCCGGCGATATCGGTGGTCTCGCGCCTAAATTGCTGGCCAGCCCGTTGTTTGCCGCCGAGAAGGGGACGTCGAAATGATCACTGATTACGCCTCCCTGTTTTCCACGGTCGCGCCTGCCGACTTCGGTCGCGTCGCGGTGCTGTTCGGCGGCAAGAGCGCCGAGCGCGAAGTGTCGCTCAAGTCCGGCAATGCCGTGCTTGAAGCCCTGCAAAGCGCGGGTGTGAATGCGTTCGGCATCGACGTGGGCGATGACTTCCTCGCCCGTCTGCTGGCCGAAAAGATCGACCGCGCCTTCATCATTCTGCATGGCCGTGGCGGTGAAGACGGCAGCATGCAGGGCCTGCTCGAGTGCGCCGGCATCCCTTACACCGGCAGCGGCGTGCTGGCCTCGGCGCTGGCGATGGACAAGTTGCGCACCAAGCAGGTGTGGCACAGCTTGGGGATTCCGACGCCGCGTCACGCCGTGCTGTGCAGTGAAGACGATTGTATTTCTGCGGCCAAGGAACTGGGCCTGCCTTTGATCGTCAAACCAGCCCATGAAGGCTCCAGTATCGGCATGGCCAAAGTGAACTCGGCCGCCGAATTGATCGACGCATGGAAAGCGGCAAGCACCTACGATTCGCAAGTGATGGTGGAACAGTGGATCCAGGGTCCCGAGTACACCATCGCCACCCTGCGTGGCCAGGTATTGCCGCCCATCGCATTGGGCACGCCCCACACTTTCTACGATTACGACGCCAAGTACGTGGCTTCCGATACCCAGTACCGGATTCCCTGCGGTCTTGACGCAACCAAGGAACAGCAATTGATGGACCTCACGGCGAAAGCCTGTGAGGCGCTGGGTATCGCCGGTTGGGCGCGGGCGGACGTGATGCAGGATGACCAGGGCAATTTCTGGTTCCTGGAAGTCAACACCGCACCGGGCATGACCGACCACAGCCTGGTCCCCATGGCCGCCCGTGCCGCCGGCCTGGATTTCCAGCAGTTGGTGCTGGCGATCCTGGCCGCCAGCATCGAGCCAAGAGGCTAAGACATGAAAGGCGCATCGCTTCGTCATCAGCCCCCACAAGCACCGAGCCGCAAGCCGGTGCCACGGGGTGCCAGCCGCATGGTGGCCAAAGAGCCGATGTCGGCGCGCCTGCCCAAAGCCAACTTTGGTTTCATCAAGGCGCTGTTCTGGCCGGTGTTGCTGGTGGTGCTGGGCTTCGGTACCTACGAGGGCGCGCAGCGCCTGTTGCCGTATGCCGACCGCCCGATCACCAAAATCAGCGTGCAGGGCGACCTGAGCTACATCAGCCAGCAAGCGGTGCAGCAGCGTATCAGCCCGTTCCTGGCGGCGAGCTTCTTCACCATCGACCTGGCCGGCATGCGCGCCGAACTGGAACAGATGCCGTGGATCGCCCACGCCGAAGTCCGCCGCGTATGGCCGGACCAGGTGACGATCCGCCTGGAAGAACAACTGCCCGTGGCCCGTTGGGGCGATGGTGCGCTGTTGAACAACCAGGGGCAGGCGTTTGCGCCGCGTGAAGTGGCGAACTATGAGCACCTGCCGCAGCTGTTCGGGCCGCAGCGGGCGCAACAGCAAGTGATGCAGCAGTACCAGGCCTTGAGCCAGATGCTGCGGCCACTGGGCTTCTCCATTGCACGCCTGGAATTGCGTGAGCGGGGCAGCTGGTTTCTGACGACCGGGGCAGGCAGTTCCGGCCCGGGCATCGAGTTGTTGCTGGGACGCGACCGCTTGGTGGAAAAGATGCGCCGCTTTATTGCCATCTATGAAAAAACCTTGAAAGAACAGATTACGAACATTGCGAGCGTCGACCTGCGTTACGCCAACGGCCTGGCCGTCGGTTGGCGTGTACCGGTAGCGCCCACGGCAGCACAACCCGCTGTCGCGAAGAATTAAGAAGAGGCAGGACCCATGGCAAACGTGCAAAGCGGCAAAATGATCGTCGGTCTCGATATCGGCACCTCCAAGGTGGTGGCGCTGGTCGGCGAGGTCGGTGAAGACGGCACGATCGAAATCGTCGGTATTGGCACGCATCCGTCCCGGGGCCTGAAGAAGGGCGTGGTGGTGAACATCGAGTCCACCGTGCAATCGATCCAGCGCGCCATCGAAGAAGCGCAGCTGATGGCCGGTTGCCGGATTCACTCGGCGTTCGTCGGCGTGGCCGGTAACCATATCCGCAGCCTGAATTCCCACGGCATCGTGGCGATCCGCGACCGTGAAGTCAGCGCGGCCGACCTCGAGCGCGTGCTCGACGCGGCCCAGGCCGTGGCGATCCCGGCTGACCAGCGCGTGCTGCACACCCTGCCGCAGGACTACGTGATCGATAACCAGGAAGGCGTTCGCGAGCCGCTGGGCATGTCGGGCGTGCGCCTGGAAGCCAAGGTCCACGTGGTGACCTGCGCCGTCAACGCCGCCCAGAACATTGAAAAATGCGTGCGCCGCTGCGGCCTGGAAATCGACGACATCATTCTCGAGCAACTGGCGTCCGCGTATTCGGTACTGACCGACGACGAAAAAGAACTGGGCGTGTGCCTGGTGGACATCGGCGGCGGTACCACCGACATCGCGATCTTCACCGAGGGTGCGATCCGTCACACCGCCGTGATCCCGATTGCCGGCGACCAGGTCACCAACGACATCGCCATGGCCTTGCGTACACCGACCCAGTACGCCGAAGAGATCAAGATCCGCTATGCCTGCGCCCTGGCCAAGCTGGCCGGTGCCGGTGAAACCATCAAGGTGCCGAGCGTGGGCGATCGTCCACCGCGCGAGCTGTCGCGCCAGGCCCTGGCCGAAGTGGTCGAGCCGCGCTATGACGAGCTGTTCACCCTGATCCAGGCCGAGCTGCGCCGCAGCGGCTACGAAGATTTGATCCCGGCCGGCATCGTGCTGACCGGTGGCACCTCGAAGATGGAAGGCGCGGTCGAACTGGCCGAGGAAATCTTCCACATGCCAGTGCGCCTGGGCGTGCCCCATGGCGTCAAGGGCCTGGGCGACGTGGTGCGCAACCCGATTTATTCCACCGGTGTGGGCTTGCTGTTGTACGGACTGCAAAAGCAGACCGACGGCATTTCCCTGTCGGGCCCCAGCATCCGTGACAGCTACCGCAGCGACGACGAAGCCAAAGCGCCGTTGTTCGAGCGGCTGCAGGCCTGGGTCAAAGGCAATTTCTGAAGATTTACCGCAACACCGCAGCACCCGTAACAAGCAGTAGGCGAAAAAACTAGAGAAAACGAAAGGAGAGGGAACATGTTTGAACTCGTAGACAACATCCCCGCTAGCCCGGTTATCAAAGTAATCGGTGTCGGCGGTGGCGGCGGCAACGCTGTCAACCATATGGTCAAGAGCAACATTGAAGGCGTTGAATTCATCTGCGCCAACACTGATGCCCAGGCGCTGAAAAGCATCGGCGCGCGGACCATCCTGCAATTGGGCACAGCCGTGACCAAGGGCCTCGGCGCCGGCGCCAATCCGGAAGTCGGCCGTCAAGCCGCCCTGGAAGACCGCGAGCGTATTGCCGAAGTGCTGCAGGGCACCAACATGGTGTTCATCACCACCGGCATGGGCGGCGGTACCGGTACCGGTGCAGCGCCGATCATTGCCGAAGTGGCCAAGGAAATGGGGATCCTGACCGTCGCTGTCGTGACCCGTCCGTTCCCGTTCGAAGGCCGCAAGCGCATGCAGATCGCCGACGAAGGTATCCGTCTGCTGTCTGAAAGCGTCGACTCGTTGATCACCATTCCCAACGAGAAACTGCTGACCATCCTGGGCAAGGACGCAAGCCTGCTGTCCGCGTTCGCCAAGGCTGACGATGTACTGGCCGGTGCCGTTCGCGGTATCTCCGACATCATCAAGCGCCCGGGCATGATCAACGTCGACTTTGCCGACGTCCGTACCGTCATGAGCGAAATGGGCATGGCGATGATGGGCACCGGCTGCGCCAGCGGTCCGAACCGTGCACGCGAAGCCACTGAAGCGGCCATCCGCAACCCGCTGCTCGAAGACGTGAACCTGCAAGGCGCGCGCGGCATCCTGGTGAACATCACCGCAGGTCCCGACCTGTCCCTGGGTGAGTACTCCGACGTGGGTAGCATTATCGAAGCCTTCGCGTCCGAGCACGCCATGGTCAAGGTCGGTACCGTGATCGATCCGGACATGCGCGACGAGCTGCACGTGACCGTGGTTGCAACCGGCCTGGGCGCAAAAATCGAGAAGCCTGTGAAGGTCATCGACAACACCCTGCATAACAGCCAGGCCAGCCACGCCAGCCAAGCGGCTGCCGCTCCAGCGCCTTCGCGCCAGGAACTGCCGTCGGTGAACTACCGTGACCTGGACCGTCCGACCGTGATGCGCAACCAGGCGCAAGCCGGTGCCGCGGCGTCCCGTAGCCCGAATCCGCAAGATGATCTGGACTACCTGGATATCCCGGCATTCCTGCGTCGTCAGGCCGATTGATGGAATGTATCAGGGCTATGAAGGTGATTGGTGTTCAGCAAAGGTCTGGTCTGCTATTATCGCCAGCCTTTGTTGATACCAGTTCGCAATTTGCGCTCAAGCGGTCCAAGCCATGATTAAACAACGCACCCTGAAGAATATTATCCGTGCCACAGGTGTAGGTCTGCACTCCGGGGAGAAGGTATACCTGACCCTCAAGCCCGCACCTGTCGACACCGGCATCGTGTTTGTTCGTGCCGACCTGGACCCTGTGGTGCAGATTCCTGCTCGCGCGGAAAACGTTGGCGAAACCACTATGTCGACCACATTGGTCAACGGTGACGTCAAAGTGGACACGGTGGAGCACTTGCTCTCGGCCATGGCCGGTTTGGGCATCGATAACGCCTACGTCGAGCTCTCCGCGTCCGAAGTCCCGATCATGGATGGCAGCGCTGGACCTTTCGTATTCCTGATTCAATCTGCCGGCCTGGAAGAACAGGACGCAGCCAAGAAGTTCATACGCATTCTGCGGGAAGTGACAGTAGAAGACGGCGACAAGCGCGCCACCTTCGTCCCGTTCGAAGGCTTTAAAGTGAGCTTTGAGATCGATTTCGATCACCCGGTATTCCGCGACCGCACCCAAAGTGCAAGCGTGGATTTTTCCAGCACTTCGTTCGTAAAAGAAGTCAGCCGCGCCCGTACCTTTGGTTTCATGAGTGACATCGAGTACCTGCGCAAGCACAACCTCGCACTCGGCGGCAGCGTTGAAAACGCCATTGTGGTCGACGCGGATGGTGTACTGAACGAAGACGGCCTTCGCTACGAAGACGAATTCGTCAAGCACAAGATCCTCGATGCAATCGGTGACCTCTACCTGCTGGGCAATAGCCTGATAGGCGAGTTCAAAGGCTTCAAGTCGGGCCACGCCCTTAACAACCAGCTGCTGCGCAAGTTGATTGAGCAGACGGACGCTTGGGAAGTCGTGACCTTCGAAGATGCCAGCACCGCACCGATCTCTTACATGCGTCCCGTTGCGGCGGTGTAAGTAACAACTCTCTTTCTTTAGTTTTTAAAGGCTGCCTTCGGGTGGCCTTTTTTTATGCGCCGATAGATCGTTCCTACACGGGCAGGGTTGTCGCATCCATCGTTCGGTTACGCCCACTGTGTTTGGCCTCGTACAACGCCTGGTCGGCCTTGAGCAGCAGATCCTCCAGGGTATTACGGCTGTGCTTGTGCCAGGTACCCATGCCGATGCTCACCGTGATCGGCTGATCATCCCCGGCCATCCGTGGCAAGTACTGGACGCTCTGGCGGATACGCTCGGCGATCACCCATGCGCCCTTGGCGTCGGTATGGGGCAATACCACCGCGAATTCTTCACCGCCATAACGCGCCGCCAGGTCGGCCGGGCGGCGGATATTGCTGTCGATCACCTGCGCCACCGCGCGCAGCGCATCATCGCCGCCCTGATGGCCATGGCGGTCGTTGAAGGCCTTGAAGTGGTCGACGTCGATCATCAACACCGTAAGCGGTTCGGTCGAGCGTTGCGCGCGGTCCCATTCCAGGCGTAGGCGTTCGTCCAGGGTGCGGCGGTTGGCCAGGCCGGTGAGCGCATCGGTGCCTGCCAGTTCTGACAGCACCTGCTCGACCCGATGGCGCCGTCGCAGCTCCTTGCTCAGCGCCCAAGTCAGCCATAACAGGCCAATGCACAACACCCCCGTTGCGAGGCTGACCAGCCACGCTGCGCGTCGCCAGGGCGCGAACACTTCGTCGCTGGCCAAGGCCACCGCGACCATCAGCGGCAAATTGCCCACACTCGAGAAACTGTAGAGTCGCCCCCGGTGGTCGACACTGGATACGCTGCGAAAATTGCCGTCCCGCTCGCGCAGCATGCGTGCCACATTGGGTCGCGAACTCAGGTCCTGGTTGATCATGTCCGCTTCCAGCAGGGGTTCCTGCGCCAGCAGGATGCCTTGATGGTTGAGCAGATTGATGGTGCTGCCGGCGCCGATATTCAGGCTGCTGAACAGTTGGTGGAAGTACGAAAGACGCATGGAGGCGACCGCCACCCCTTCAAAGCGCCCGTTCGCTGAAGAAACCCGGCGGCTGAACGCAATGCGCCAGGGGTCTTCGCATTCACAGCGGGCCATGAACGGGCGACTGATATACAGCCCGATGTCGGAGTCGCCACGGTGGACCTGGAAATAGTCGCGGTCGGCGAAATTGCCGGCCTTGGGTGTGAGCAGGGAAGAGTCGGCAATCACCTCGCCGCTTGAATCCAGCAGCAGGATGTCGCCCTTATAAGGCGCTGCGTCGGAGCGGTCGAACAGCACCAGGTGCCGGATGCTGGGCGACAGGCCCTGCAGGTCGGTGCGCGCGGTCGCGGCGATCAGGCCTTCCAGCGCCATGTCATACAGCTCGACATTGCGCAGCACATCGGCGTCGATCAACTGAGTGATGGTATTGGCGGTGCGCTTGGCCGTCTGCAAGGTGTTGGCGTGTTCACGGATCAACAGGGCGGTGACGATGCCCACGATCAGCAATACCGTGAGGGTGCTGCTCAGGATCAGCAAGCGCTCCGGGCGGCGGGTAGGGCGGGCAGGGCTTGGGCTCATCGGGCGTACTTCTGCGTTGAGATGCCCTTAGCGTAGTAGCAACTCCGGAATATGCTGCAGGACCCAATGTGGGAGGGGGCTTGCCCCCGATAGCGGTGGGCCAGTCACCCTATCATTTGCTGACACTCTGCTATCGGGGGCAAGCCCCCTCCCACATTTGATCAGAACACGTTGATCGGGTAGTCCACGATCATCCGGTACTCATCCACATCCCGATCCACCGCCGAATACCCGTCGCCACCCCGGTTCGTCGCCCATTGCAGGCGCACCGCCAGGTCCTTGGCCTTGCCGCCTTGCACCACGTACTTCACGTCGATGTCCCGCTCCCAATGTCTGGCATTCTTGCCATCGGCGCTGTACCAGCTGGCGTAGCCGCGGCTGTTCGGGTCGACGCGGGTGAGGTCGGTCTTGCCGCTGATATAGGACACGGCGGACGTCAGGCCCGGCAGGCCCAGACCGGCGAAATCATAGGCGTACTTGAGCTTCCACGAACGCTCGTTGGGGCCGTTGAAGTCCGAGTATTGCTGGGAGTTGTCCAGGTACACGCTGTCGCCCTGGGTGATGTAGTCGAACGGCGTGTTGCCGTTGACCCGCTGATACGCGGCGGTGACGCTGTGGTTGCCCACGCCCAGAGTGACATGCAGGCTGTAGGTGTTGTTGTCGATGTCGCCCAGCAGGGCCTGGCCGGTGTTCTGGGTGTGGTAGTAGTGCAGGCCTGGGGTCAGGCTGACCAGGTCGTTCAGTGCGTAGGTGTATTCGAGGTCGTAGTAGTACTGGTGCCACACGTCCTTGAGCTCGGCGGCGTACAGGTTGCTGGTCAGCTCGGGAATACCGCTGAACGACACACCGGCCCAGTTCAGGTGCCGGCTGTCGGCGTTGGCCGGCAACGCGCCGTAGCTGGTGCCGATGCGCCGGTGGCCGCTCTGGTTGTAGAGCTTGGTAAAGCTGGCCTGGCCGCCTTCGAACGTCCAGCCGTCGAGGCTGTGGTTGCTCAGGCTGATGCCGCGAAACGTCTGGGGCAACATGCGGGTCATGCCGCCGGCGATCACCGGGTTGTTGAGGAACAGGTCGCCGGCCTTCAGCTCGGTGTCGAACGCACGCATTTTCAAGGTTCCGCCAGCGGTGGAGAACGAGCCGGGTGCCTTGCCGTTGCCGCTGCCGTAGGGAAGGATGCTGGAGCCGTCGGTACCGCCACCGCCGTCGAGCTTGAGGCCGAGCATGGCATTGAGGTCCAGGCCAAAGCCGACGGTGCCCTGGGTGTAGCCGGACGCGAAGGTGCCGATAAAGCCCTGGCCCCACTCCTTGCTGTCATCGCTGTGAATGTCGCGGCGGTCGCGGTTCATGTAGTAGTTGCGGGTGTTGATCGTGAGGTGTGAACCCTCGACGAAACCTTCGGCGGAGGCAGGGTCTGCCGCGTGGGCAAGGGGCGTGATCGTTGCTGCAATTGCGAGGAATAACGGGGTGAACGTCAGCGAGTTCTTCACCGGTGGAGCTCCTTTGGTCACATGAACGGCCAGTGTCGTGGAAGTGTGCCCGGCCTTTTTTCACGGCAAAAAAAAGCCGCTGAAGTCAGCGGCTTTAAGACAGATTCCCAGTGTAGAGCCCTGGAAATAAGTCGAGGGAAATTCGGGTGAGGGGCCAGCTGCCTTTGCCGTCGCGCTCATCGATGCGTCAAAGTAACGCAGGTGAGCGCTGCGATATAGAGTGTAACAAGATAATGACTGTTGCCCAAATCGCAACAGTTTCCACATGTATACATAGTCCAACTGTGGGAGGGGGCTTGCCCCCGATGGCGGTGAATCAGCCGACTCATCTGTAGCTGGCATACCGCAATCGGGGGCAAGCCCCCTCCCACATTTGATTGAGGTGTTCTAGACAGGCAGGGTCATGCCGAAGGTATTGCCGCCGTGCTCACTGCGCACAAACACATCCCCACCGTGCATCAGCGCAATCGCCTTGACGATCGCCAGCCCCAACCCGTGATTCGCGCCGCTGTTACTGCGTGACGCGTCCACTCGATAAAAACGTTCGAACAGGCGCGGCAGGTGTTCGTCGGCAATCGCCTCGCCGGGATTGGTCACGCCGATCATCACCTGTTGCCCCTGCACCTCAATATGCACATCGATGACCTGGCCGGGCGCGGTGTGTTGCACGGCGTTGCTCAGCAGATTGATCAGCGCACGCCGCAGGTGGGCCTTTTCGATCTGTACCCGTGCATCACCGTGTACGCGCACTTCGACCCGGGCGTCTTCCAGGATGAAGTCCAGGTAGTCGAGGGTGGTCGCGACTTCATCGGCCAGGGCGCTTTCGATCAGCTTGGTGGCCTTGCTGCCCTGGTCGGCGCTGGCGAGAAACAGCATGTCGTTGATGATCGAGCGCAGCCGTTCCAGTTCTTCCAGGTTCGATTGCAGCACCTCGAAATAATGCTCGGCCGAACGACCGCGGGTCAGTGCCACCTGGGTCTGGCCGATCAGGTTGGTCAGCGGCGAGCGCAGTTCATGGGCCACATCGGCGTTGAAGGATTCCAGGCGTGAATAGGCGAGTTCGACGCGGTCGAGGGTGGCGTTGAACGAGTTGACGAACTGGCTCAGTTCCGGCGGCAACGGTGACAGTTGCAGGCGCCCGGAGAGCTTGGGGGGCGCGAGTTTTTGCGCTTCGGCCGAGAGCTTTTCCAAGGGTTTGAGACCGATGCGCGACACCCAGAAACCCAGCAACGAGGCCATGACCACGCCGACCAGCGCCAGGCTGACCAGCGCCACCAGCAGATGGTGCTGGGTGGCGCGGAAATTCTCGGTGTCGATGGCGATCATGAACCGCAGCGGCGGGCGTTGCTCCTTGGCGGCAAACTGGCTGACCAGCACCTTGAACGGGTAATCGTGGCCGGGCAGGCGCAGGTCGCGTTTACCGGTCGGGCCCTGGGCAAACGCACGGATCTGCGCATCGGGCTCGCCGTATTCGTAATTCGGGTCGCTGCTGACCACCCAGAAGCGAATGCGCTTGTCTTCCTCGCCCAGCAGCTTGAGCTTGGCCCTTATCTTGACCCAGTGCTCCGGCGTACCGAAGCGGTTCACCGAGGATTCGAGCACGCTGTAGCGCGCATCCAGCTCGGCTCCCGGCAACAACCCCAGGCCGCGGTCCACTTGCTGGTAGAGCACGCCGCCGATCAGCACGAAGATCAGCAGCGCCACCAGGGTGAACATGCCGCTCAGGCGCAGGGCGATGGAATTAGCCGGCACTGCGGTTCTCCAGCACGTAGCCCATGCCGCGAATGGTGTGCAGCAGCTTGTGCTCGAACGGCCCGTCGAGTTTGGCGCGCAGGCGCTTGATCGCCACTTCGACCACGTTGGCATCGCTGTCGAAATTGATGTCCCAGACCATCTCGGCGATCGCCGTCTTGGACAGGATTTCGCCCTGGCGCCGCGCCAATACGCTGAGCAACGAAAACTCCTTGGCGGTCAGGTCCAGGCGCACGCCATTGCGGCTGGCCTTGCGGCTGATCAGGTCGATCCACAGGTCGGCCACCGTCACTTGCACCGGCTCATGGCCGCCGCTGCGCCGGGTCAGCGCCTGCAGGCGCGCCACCAGTTCCAGGAAGGAAAACGGCTTGCCCAGGTAGTCGTCGGCGCCTTCGCGCAGGCCACGGATGCGGTCTTCCACGCGTTCGCGGGCAGTGAGCATGATCACCGGGGTCTGTTTGCGCGCACGCAAGGCGCGCAACACGCCAAAACCGTCGAGTGCCGGCAGCATTACGTCGAGCACGATCACCGCGTAATCGTTCTCCAGCGCCAGGTGCAAGCCCTCGACGCCGTCGCGCGCCACGTCGACGGTGTAGCCTTGCTCCGTCAGGCCGCGGTGCAGGTAGTCGGCGGTTTTTTCTTCATCTTCGATAATCAGGACGCGCATCAGCCTTTTGTTCCAGGGCGGGGCCTTGGCCTCAGTGTGTGGTCGCCAGCGCGAGCGCTGGTTTGGGCCTGTGGAAAAATCGTTCAAGGTACAAGTATATGACCGGCGTGGTGAACAGCGTCAGCGCCTGGCTCACCAGCAAGCCACCGACCACCGCGATACCCAGCGGTTGGCGCAGCTCCGCGCCCGGGCCGGAGCCGAGCATCAACGGCACCGCGCCAAGCAGGGCGGCCAGGGTGGTCATGATGATCGGCCGGAACCGCGTCACACAGGCTTCGTAGATCGCATCCTCCGGTGGCAGGCCGCGCACGCGCTGGGCCTCCAGGGCGAAGTCGATCATTAGAATGCCGTTTTTCTTGACGATGCCGATCAGCAGTACCAGGCCGATCAAGGCCATGATCGAGAAGTCCTGGCCCAGCAGCCACAGCATAATCAACGCGCCCAGGCCCGCCGAGGGCAGGGTGGAAATGATCGTCAACGGGTGCACGAAACTCTCGTACAGCACGCCGAGGATAATGTAGACCGCCACCAGTGCCGCGAGGATCAGCCACGGCTGGCTGGCCAGCGAACTCTGGAACGCCTGGGCCGCGCCCTGGAAATTACCGATGATCGCAGCGGGCATGCCAATGTCGTTCTTGGCCTGGTTGAGCATGATCACCGCGTCGCCCAGGGCCACACCGGGCGCCAGGTTGAACGACAGGTTGGCGGCGGGGAACATGCCGTCATGGCTGATGGACAGCGGTCCCACCGTAGGCGGGTCAACCCTGGCCAGCGCCGACAGCGGCACCATCTCGTTGGTCAGCGGCGAGCGCAGGTAAAAATAGTTCAGGCTCTCGGCCTTGCCGCGCTGCTGGCGGTCCAGCTCCAGCACCACCTGGTACTGGTTGATTTCGGTCTGATACTCGTTGATCTGGCGCTGGCCGAAGGCATCGTACAGCGCCTGGTCGACATCGGTGGCGCTCAAGCCGAAACGCGCGGCAGCCTGGCGGTCGATCGTGATGTGGGTGATGCTGCCGCCCAGTTGCAAGTCGTTGGACAGGTCACGAAACGCCGGGTTGGTACGCAGCTTTTCGGTGAGGCGCTGGGTCCAGGTGTTCAGTGTCGGGCCGTCGTTGCTCTTGAGTACGTATTGGTATTGGGCGCGGCTGGGGCCGGAGCTCAGGTTGATGTCCTGGCCGGCGCGCAGGTACAGGACGATGCCCGGCACCTTCGCCAGCTGCGGGCGGATACGGTCGATGAACTGGCTGGCGGACACGTCACGGTCGGCGCGGTCTTTCAAGGCAATCCAGAAGCGACCGTTGGCGATGGTCTGGTTGCTGCCGGTGACCCCCACCGAGTGGGAGAAGGCCTGCACCGCCGGGTCGGCCTTGACGATCTCGGCCAGGGCCTTGTGCTTGGCAACCATGTCCGGGTACGACACATCGGCCGCCGCCTCGCTGGTGCCGAGCACAAAACCGGTGTCCTGCACCGGGAAGAATCCCTTGGGGATAAACACGTAGCCGATCACTGCCAGGGCCAGGGTCACCACGAAGATTGCCGCCATGCTGCGTTGATGGGCCAGGGCGCGGCGCAGGTTGCGCGCATAACCGGCCAGCAGGCGCTCGCTGAACGTGGGTGTGGCATGGGCATGATGGGTCGGCGCCCGCATGAACAGCGCCGCGAGTGTAGGCGCCAGGGTCAGCGAGACCACCACCGAAATCAGGATGGTCGAGGTGGCGGTCAGCGCAAACTCCTTGAACAGCCGCCCGACCACGCCGCCCATGAACAGCAGCGGAATGAAGGCCGCCACCAGCGAGAAGCTGATGGACACCACGGTAAAGCCGATTTCGCCCGCGCCCTTGATCGCGGCTTCGCGCTTGTCCAGCCCGGCCTCCAGATGCCGATGGATGTTTTCCACCACTACAATCGCATCGTCCACCACAAAGCCCACGGCAATCACGATGGCGACCAGGGTCAGGTTGTTCAGGCTGAAGCCCATCACATACATCAGCGCGAAACTGGCCACCAGCGAAACCCCGAGCACCGCCGACACAATCAACGTCGCCGACAGTTGGCGCAGGAACAACGCCATCACCGCCACCACCAGCAGAATGGCGATCAGCAGGGTCATTTCCACTTCATGCAGGGAGGCGCGGATGGTCTTGGTGCGGTCGGTCAATACGCTGACCTGCACCGAGGCCGGCAACATCGCTTCCAGGCGCGGCAGTGCCTGCTGGATGCGGTCCACCGTGTCGACGATATTCGCGCCCGGCTGGCGCGAAATCACCAGGTTGACCCCCGGTGTATCGCCGGACCAGGCCTGCACGTAGGCGTTTTCCGAACCGTTGATGACCCTGGCGATATCACGCAACTGCACCGGCGCGCCATTCTTGTAGGACACAATCAACTGGCCGTATTCGTCGGGGTGAAACAGTTGATCGTTGGTCGACAGGGTCGACACGCTGTTGGCGCCGTAGATCGCGCCTTTGGCCAGGTTCAGGCTCGACTGCTGGATGGCCAGGCGGATGTCCGCGAGCGTCAGGCCGACCGCCGCGAGTTTGTCGGGGGAGGCCTGCACGCGAATCGCCGGGCGTTGCTGGCCGGTGATGTTGATCTGGCCGACACCGTCGATCTGACTGATCTGGCGCGCCAGCAAGGTTTCAACGTAGTCGCTCAGTTCGGTGCTGGGCAGGCTGGCGGAGCTGACGCTGAGGATCAGCACCGGGCTGTCGGCCGGGTTGACCTTCTTCCAGGTCGGCAGGCTCGGCATATCGCCGGGCAGCTTGCCGGAGGCGGTGTTGATCGCGGCCTGCACTTCCTGGGCGGCGGTGTCGATGCTCTTGTCCAGGGTGAATTGCAGGGTCAGCAGGCTTGAGCCCAGGGCGCTGCTGGAGGTCATCTGGGTTATGCCGGGGATGGCGCTGAATTGCACCTCAAGCGGCGTCGCCACCGAGGAGGCCATGGTGTCCGGGCTGGCACCGGGTAACTGGGCGGTGACCTGGATCGTCGGAAATTCCGCTTCCGGCAGTGGCGCGACAGCCAGGCGCGGGAAGGCAATGATGCCCAGCAGTACCAAGGCGAATGTCAGCAGCAGGGTGGCGACCGGGTGATCGACGCACCAGGCCGAGGGCGAGCGACTGCCGCTCATGGCTGCACCCTGGCATCGGCGGTCTGGATAACTTGCGGCGGCTCCTTGAGCACTTCCACTCGGGCGCCGGCCTTGAGCCGCGACTGGCCGTCGCTGACCAGCACATCCCCGGCCTGCACGCCCTTGATGATATTCACCTCGCTGTTCTGGTAGCTGACCTGCACCGGCACCACTTCGACGTGGTCACCGTTGAGCCGGTAGACGAAATGCGAATCCAGGCCACGCTGCACCACGGTCGGCGGCACCACCAGGGCGTTCCTGTCGATGGCGGTCTGGATCTTGATGGTCACCAGTTGCCCCGGCCACAGCTTCTGCGCGCTGTTGGGGAACTCGGCCTTGGCGCGCAGGGTACCGGTGCTGGAACTGATCTGGTTGTCGATCACGCTCAAATGGCCTTCGCCGAGCAAGTCGCCGGTCTGGCCGTCGGTGTCGGCGCCCAGGTAGGCATTCACGCGGGCTTTTTCTGGCGCGGCGATCAAGCCTTGCAGGCTCGGCAGCATCTGCTGCGGCAGGGAAAACTCGACCGCAATCGGGTCGATCTGGGTGACCGAGAACAACCCCTGGGTATCGCTCATGCGCAGGAAGTTTCCTTCATCCACCGTGCGAATGCCCACGCGGCCGCTGACAGGAGAACGAATCTGGGTGAAGGAAAGTTGTACTTGAGCCGCATCAATCGCCGCCTGATTACCCTGCGCGGTGGCCTTGAGCTGATTGACCAGTGCCTGTTGCTGGTCGTAGGTCTGCTTCGACACGCCGTCGTCGATGCTCAGTGTCTTGTAGCGCTTGAGGTTGACCAGCGCCACTTGCAACTGCGCCTGGCTTTCGCCCAATTGTGCCCTGGCCTGGTCGAGGCTGGCGCGGATCGAACGGTCATCGATGGTTGCCAGCAAGTCGCCGGCCTTCACCCGCTGGCCTTCCTTGACCAGCAACCGAGTGAGGATGCCGTCGATCTGCGGGCGGATCACCACGCTGTGCAACGACAACACCGAGCCGATGCCGCTGACGAAGCGGGGCACATCCCGTTGCGCCACGCTCACCACGCGTACGGGAATCGCACTGGGTGCCGCCAGCCTGGCCTTGGCGGGCCGCGTCAGCGTCCAGGCTGTCACTGCCAGAACCAGAAGGGCGCCCACCAGCAGGGCCGTGTTTCGTTTTATGTGCATAGGTACGGCGCCAGGCAAAGGATTGGAAGCGTGAAATCACCGTTATAGACCTTTGATCGGGTCAGCACGGTGACGGCTATCTGACAGCACTGTCAGTTAAGCGGCGACCATTCGTACGCCAACGCATAAAGATCCAGAGCGCGCAGGTATACTGTGTGCCAGTGTGGCCCGCTTGCCGGACCCGCTTCATCTTTTGCGCACCTCGGAGCACCCATGACTTCCCCGATCCAACCCCCCGTTGAAGCGGTCGACGCCGACGGCGTTGAAAAAGCCGACATCCCGGCGTTCAAGTTTCCCTTCAAGCCGGGCGAACTGGCGGGGACCAAGCAGGCTGGCCAGCCTTGGTACAAAGGCGGCGCCAGGAACGGTCATACCAAGACGCCCGGTATGGCGCCGCCGGGTACACGCCGTTCGATGGGTAAACGTTGAGAGTAATGCCTGTGGGTGCGCTATAGGCATTTGCCTACAACTCGCGTCGATATTTCTGCTTGTAGGTCCGCGACCGTTTCTTGAAAGCTTGCCCAGCATCGCCAGGCCCTGATCAGTTGTATCAGGACATGGCGATGCCGCCCTCTCTGGAAAAGGACGTTTCCCGTGGCCCTGATACACCTTTGTGTTGCACTTGCCCTCTTGCTGTCGGTGGAGGCCTTGGCCGCCATCGAGCCGCCGCGACGCGAAATCCGCTTCGCCGTCGCTGCGCATTTTCCGCCCTTTCAAAGCCGTAACCCGCAAGGGCAACTGGTGGGGCTCAATATCGAATTGGGCAACGCCTTGTGCGTGCAACTCAATGTGCATTGCACCTGGGTCGACCAGGTCGTCATGGAAAATTTTCCCGCCCTCGACGCCAGGCGATTTGACGCGATCATGGGCATGGCGCCGACACCGGGCCGACGGCAATGGGTCAATTTCAGCGATGACCTTTACCCGATCACCACCCGCCTGGTGGCACGCAAGGACTCAGGTTTGAGCCCGGACAGGCAGTCACTCAAGGGCAAGCGCGTCGGAGTGCTGTTAAGAAGCAACCGGGAAGCCTTTGCCCTGGCACGCTGGGCGCCTTCGGGCGTGCACATCAAGAGTTTCTGGCTCAATGACCAACTGGTGGGCAGTCTCCTCGCGGGCGAGATCGATGCAACCCTGCAAGGCGCTGTGGAAATCCGCGAAGCCTTGCTCGACAAGCCCGAAGGCATGGATTTCGCGTTCATGGGCCCCCCGGTGTCGTCCGAGCTGTTGGGCGCCAGTGTCGCAATTGCCTTGCGCAAGACCGATACCGTCTTGCGTACCGAACTCAACCATGCCCTGGAGCAACTCAAGCAAAACGGCGAATACCAGCGCATCCTCCAGCCCTACCGCCTGGACACAACGCCGATTGATCCATCAACGCTCAGGCCGCCCGCAACGGGATAAACGCGTAATTGGCCGGCACCTCGGTGGCAATCTGCGCCCCGGCGTCCAGCAGTTGTTCGGCAATGTCCATGGCGGATACATGAAACACCCATTGATTGGCCGGCGCCGGCTGGGCGGTCGCCGCGTCAATGGCCTGGGCAAATGCCTGCATATCCGGGAGGTACGCCGTGAACCCGTCGCCCTTGAGCGCCGTGGTGCGAATTCCCAGCAAGGCGCACACGGACTCCTTGGTCTGCACATCATCACGGTCGGCCTGGCGTGAGCGGCGGATCAGTTCAGCCAGTTCCGCGTCCATCAACTCACCGCCGACGATCAACGCCGGGCCCTGTTCCCAGGACTCCGGTGGGCAATCCTTGGCGCTTGGGTTCAACGGGATATGCGGATTGATCTCCATCGGATAGATCCGGCACACCAGTGGGCGTCGTTCGTAGATGCCGCAGCGGTTGTCTTCGTCAAGATTCCGGCAGCGCCCGGCGTTGTACGCGGCAAAGGTGATTGCCACGAAGGCCTCGGTATTGCCGCTGGGGACCACCACTGAACGGCGCTCGGCATGTTCACGTTGCTGCGGGGGCAACCCCAGGCCGCTGGCGAGAAAACCTTCGACCAGCACGATCACGTTGCCGCCGTCCGCCGCCCAGTGGCGGGCCTCTTCGAGAGTCAGGGGCACATGGTGATCGGAGCAGCATTTGCCGCAACCTACGCAGGAAAAATGAGTGTTCATGGCAGATCGGTCACCAGGCAAGGTCAGAGGACAAGCGTGAGCGGTGACGGGTTTTGACCTCTGTCCACCGCTTGGTCTCTCTGCAAGCAAGTTATGCGCCAGTGACGTCAGTCCTCGGCAACCACGTCGCGCAGGACGAAGCGCATGCCTGCGCTTTCATACAGTTGCCGCGCGCGCAGATTACGCTCCAGCACCTTGAGATCCACATAGGGTTCGCCGCGTTGCTTGAACACATGGAAGGTATGCAGCAACAACGCACGGCCCAGTCCCTGGCCCTGGGCGCAGGGGTGTACCGAGAGGTTCTTGATAAAGGCGCTGGTCCAGCAGACGGCCACGCCAAGAATGCCATCGGCATTGCTGGCCACCAGGCACAGGCTGGGGTCGAACTCGGCATCGGCAACAAACTGCCGGCGCCACGGCTCCAGGCTCACCACACGGCCACCGCCCTGATCCTGGGTCATGCGCAACACCGCGTGAATCGCCGGGGCCAATTCATCGCGGTAGTGATCCAGTTGCGTATCGGCCGGCCACTGTGGGGCCGGCAGGCTGCCGGTGAGGTCGCGACGCAGCAGCTGGAAATATTCGGGCAAGGCTTACAAACCCTTTTGCGCCACGGTTTGCGCAGCGACGACCAGGCACTTGGTCAGTTCGGGGGAGGAAAACTTGGTCAGCACCGCATCGGCGCCGGCCAGGCGCGCTTTCTCACTGTTCATCGCGCTGTCCAGGGAGGTGTGCAGCAATATGTAGAGATGCTGGAAGTCCGGGGTTTCACGCAAGGTGCGGGTGAGCGCATAACCGTCCATTTCGGACATTTCAATGTCCGACACCACCACATTGATCTGCTCGCCGGTGCCTTGCAGCTCCAGCAGCACATCGATGGCTTCCTTGGCGCTGCGCGCGGTGTGACAGGTCAGGCCGAGGTTGCGCAGGGTGTGCACCGATTGCTGCAGCGCCACTTGGCTGTCATCGACCACCAGAATGCGCGCATTGCCCAGGACTTCGGCTTCTTCCATGGTCAGATCGGTCGGCGCGGCTTCGATCGGCGCCGGGGCGATGCCATGGATGACTTTTTCGATATCCAGCACCTGCACCAGGCCACCTTCCACCTGGGTCACCCCGGTAATGAACGCGCGATTGCCGCCCGAACCATAGGGCGGTGGACGGATGTCGGTGGTCAGGCAATGCACGATCTTGCTCACCGCCTGCACATGCAAACCCTGCTTGGAACGGCTGACATCGGTGACGATCAGGCAGCCGCCGTTCGGGTCCAGCAACGGCATCTCACCCAGGGCGCGGCTCAGGTCGATCACGGCCAACGAGTTACCGCGCAACGTGGCAATGCCTTTGACGTGGGGGTGCGACTCCGGCAGTTTGGTCAGCGGGGGGCAGGGGATGATTTCGCTGACCTTCAGCAGGTTGATCGCCATCAGCTTGCCGCTGCGCAAGGTAAAGAGCAGAAGCGACAATGAGTCTGCGCGGGCTTTGGTGGTGGACATAAAAACCTTCTGGGGGATCAGGGATGACGATCTATACACCGTTATCGGCCCTGACCCCGAAAACTGTAGGAGCGAGCTTGCTCGCGAAGAACGTCAC
Source organism: Pseudomonas orientalis (assembly GCF_001439815.1). Classification (GTDB taxonomy): domain Bacteria; phylum Pseudomonadota; class Gammaproteobacteria; order Pseudomonadales; family Pseudomonadaceae; genus Aquipseudomonas; species Aquipseudomonas orientalis. The sequence goes on from NZ_JYLM01000007.1 coordinate 145,101, forward strand.
GATAACGCAGCGAATCTGGTTTAACGCGGCGTTCTCAGGTTTTTCGCGAGCAAGCTCGCTCCTACAGTGGGGGGGTGTCAGCCCTTCCACACCTGCGGGTTCACCAGGTCCTGCGGGCGCTGCCCGAGCAAGGCGCTGCGCAGGTTGTCCAGCGCGCGGTTGGCCATGGCTTCGCGGGTTTCACCGGTGGCCGAGCCGATGTGCGGCAGGGTCACCGCATTGCTCAGTTGGAACAAGGGCGACTCGGCCAGCGGTTCCTTTTCATACACATCCAGCCCGGCGCCACGAATGCGCTGGGTTTGCAGGGCTTCGATCAGCGCCGGCTCGTCCACCACCGGGCCACGGGAGATGTTGATCAGGATGGCACTGGATTTCATCAGCGCCAGCTCCCGGCGGCTGATCAGGTGGCGGGTCTTGTCGCTCAAGGGCACCACCAGGCAGACGAAATCCGCCTCGGCCAGCAACTGGTCGAGGCTGCGAAACTGGGCGCCCAGCTCCTGTTCGAGCGCGCTCTTGCGGCTGTTGCCGCTGTACAGGATCGGCATATTGAAGCCCAGGCGCCCACGTCGGGCCACGGCCGCGCCGATATTGCCCATGCCGACGATGCCCAGGGTCTTGCCGTGCACATCGCAGCCGAACAACGGAGTGCCGACGCTGGCTTTCCACTGCCCGGCCTTGGTCCAGGCGTCGAGTTCGGCCACGCGGCGCGCGCTGCTCATCAACAGGGCGAAGGCCAGGTCGGCGGTGCTTTCGGTGAGCACGTCAGGGGTATTGGTGAGCATGATCCCGCGCTCATTGAAGTACGCGACATCGTAGTTGTCGTAGCCCACCGACACACTGGACACCACCTCCAGGTGGCGCGCGCCTTCAAGCTGTTCGCGGCCCAGCTTGCGGCCCACACCGATCAATCCGTGGGCATGGGGCAGGGCTTCGTTGAATTGAGCGTTGATGTCGCCCAGCTTGGGATTGGGTGCGATCACCTCGAAATCCTGTTGCAGGCGCTCGATCATTGGCGGCGTGACACGGCTGAAGGCGAGGACAGTCTTTTTCATGGCAGGCGGGCTCATCGACTACGAAAGAATGCCAGGCACGCTAACATTTATCCCCTCATCACAAAACCTGTAGGAGCGAGCTTGCTCGCGAAAAACGTCAACGATAACGCGTTCATCCAGATTGAATGCGGTGCCCTCAGGTTTTTCGCGAGCAAGCTCGCTCCTACACATGTCGTCAGTTCGCCATCCGCACGCCGCCCAGGCCACCGCTCAACTCATAGGCCACCAGCTCCGCCTGGTGCGCCGCGAGGATTTCCGGCAGCGAGCCGCGCAGGTATTCCACCCAGGTCTTGATCTTCGCATCCAGGTATTGGCGCGACGGGTAGATGGCGTACAGGTTCAGCTCCTGGGAGCGGTAGGTCGGCATCACGCGCACCAGCGTGCCGTTGCGCAGCCCTTCGATGGCGGCGTACACCGGCAGCAGGCCGACGCCCATGCCGCTGGTGATGGCGGTTTTCATCGCATCGGCCGAGTTCACCAGGAACGGCGAGGTGTTGATCGCCACGCTTTCCTGGCCTTCAGGGCCGTTGAAGGTCCATTTGTCCAATTGGATCACCGGACTGACCAGGCGCAGGCAGGCATGGTTGAGCAGATCCTGGGGCCGTTGTGCACAGCCCTTGGCTTTGACGTACTCCGGCGAGGCGCAGGCAATGCTGTAGGTGATGCCCAGGCGTTGCGAGACGAAGCCGGAATCCGGCAGTTCGCTGGCCAGTACGATGGACACGTCGTAGCCCTCATCGAGCAGGTCCGGCACACGGTTGGCCAGGGTCAGGTCGAAGGTCACGTCGGGGTGGGTGCGGCGGTAGCGGGCGATGGCGTCGATCACGAAATGCTGGCCGATACCGGTCATGGTGTGCACTTTCAATTGCCCGGCGGGGCGCGCATGGGCGTCGCTGGCTTCCGCTTCGGCTTCCTCGACGTAGGCGAGGATCTGCTCACAGCGCAGCAGATAGCGTTTGCCGGCCTCGGTGAGCGCGATGCGGCGGGTGGTACGGTTGAGCAAGCGGGTTTGCAGGTGGGCCTCAAGGTTTGAGACCGCGCGCGAGACGTTGGCGGTGGTGGTGTCCAGTTGCGCGGCGGCGGCGGTAAAGCTGCCGGCCTCTGCCACGCAACTGAACGCGCGCATGTTTTGCAAGGTGTCCATGGGGTGTTCTCAAGGGAGATGGCAAATTGTGACATGAAGTTGCGCACAGGTGTGTATCCGCTCGGCCTGGCGCTTCAGGACAGGGTCCAGGCCTCACTGACTTTCGCCTCATAGTGCGGCAGGTAGGCCAGCAGAAGCTGATTGAAGGCGTCCAGTGCCTGAGTGCGGTGTTCTGCGGTGGGTTCTTCAACGGCAGCATTTGCCTCCTGGACCAGTGTTTCCACGGCGAGAGTGAGTGCGGGACTGATGCGTTTGAACTCGTCGAGCTCGGCACTGAGCACCGTACCCAGGGTTTGCCGGCTGATTGAATCCAACAGCGCCTGAATGTCATCGGCGTGGCGCTGTAAGTAAGCGTCCCAGCCCGGTCGTTCATCGGGCGTGTGCAGATAGCGGCGGGCGACAGGCAAAAGATGGTCCAGCGATTGGTTGCCCAGCTGTTCTTTAAGCAAGGTTTTGCGGGTGCGCAGGGACTGCAGGTCAAGGTCGCTGTGCTGCTTGAGCTGTTCCGGCAGCGCCAGTTCGCGGTCTTTGTTGATCGTATGGCGGGTGAGCAGCGTCACCGGTTCGCCATGCTTTATTTTGACCAGCACTTGGGTGGATGAAGGGGTGGCGGGGTCGAGCAGCGATGCGCTGATTGAGCGGACCAGATGCTCCCAGTCGAACGTCTGCTGGCCAATGCTTGAGAGCGCCTGGCGCAGGCTTTCTTTTACTACCTCCGCGGATTTGATCGGGGCGATGTCCAGGACCAGGTAATCACCGCTCAAGTGCGGATCATCCAGCCTGCGGTGACTGACCTCGATCGTCACGCCTCTACCGGCTCCCGCGCGCGACGACGCGGTGACACCCGCTGAGCCGCTCAGCGTCTGGCACTCGGCGGTCAGCTTGTATATTTTCAAGGCTTCGGGCCGAAGCAGCGCCCGATTCTGGTTGATTGCAGTGCGAAACCGGTCGTCCAGATTGGGATCGATACGCCAGGTCGCCTTGAGTGATACATAACGTTCCAGCAGCGCGCGGGCTTGCCGCTGGCTCTTGTGCAGGCTGGCGTTCAACTCCGAGGCCAATACCGGCGCACAGGCCTGCTCGGTAAACAGGCGGCTGCTTGACGCCACGTGGGTGTTCATTTCATCGAGCAGCGCGACAGGGTCGTCGTGATACTTCACGCGCATGGCAAGCTGGTGCTGTGCCAGCGCGGGAGACATCTCGCACAGGCCAAGAATATCCAGGTCTTTGCGCAGCCGGGTACGCTGCAGCGTCAACGCCAACGTGGTGTTAACCGTCAGTACGCTGAAAAAATCCACCGCGATGTCGCTGTCGGCCTCCAGTGCCAGACCTTTTTCAGTGACGAGCGGTGCTGCGCTGTTTTGCAGACGCGGCAGCCCACCCTCGGCCAGGCCGGCATGGGTCAGTGCGTCGCGCACATAGGGCTGGCTCAGGGCTGAGTAAGCTCTGTCCCTGTGCAGATTGCGCTGGTCGCTCAACAGGCTGCCCAGGTTCACGACGGTGCGAGCGACACTTTCGCTCAGCGAGGTATTCACAGAACCACTGCGGTTATCTGCGTAATGTTCCAGGCTCGCGTACTGGCGAGAGGATACATGGGCGAGGCCGAACTGCTGGTCAGACCTTGCTTGACTCAGATTCGTCAGCGCTGATTTGAGCTTGACCTGCAAGGCGATGGTTCGGGTGCTCTTGACGCGTTGGTCGGCGGTAACTTCCAGGTGCGAATCAATTGCCAGGTGGGGCCCCGCAGTGACTTGTCGCGTTGATTCCAGCGAAAAGTTGTAGCCCAGATGACGATGGTTGATGCGTTCGCCGCCTTCGCGGATATAGTTCAGCGAAGGCAGCAGCTCCTGCGTCAAACCCTGGTGCTTGCTCTCTCTGACGGCTGCGCGAAATTGCCATTTCAAGGCCCGGCACAGGGTGTAGTCGGTCTCGATAGGCGGGTTTTGGCCGTTGCGATGATGCTTTAACAGGTGCTCGGCTTTTTTGAAAAAGGCATAGGCGCCGGCCAGCTCATCGGCCGTCACCGCCAACTGCGGCTCGCCGTTGCAGAGTGTGCGATGAAGCGCCTCTATCTCGGCCTGGTCGCGACGGTAGCCGGCAAGGGGTACCAGCTTTTCCAGCACATGGTCGGCGAGCCGGCGCACATCGCCTCGCAGAGGCAGCGGAAGGGGACCCGGGGATTCGGACATGCCGGGCAACTGCCTGTTCAAGGCATCGGCATCGGTGATGTCCTGTGCCGAGTGGCGCGGCAACACTGGGCTGAGTACTGAAAGCATCAAGTGCTCCTGAGGCCGGGGGGCTCAGGATTGTGGCCGCTGGTGACGCAGGACGCTGTAGGCCGAATTCCCGTCCCCCTGGAAAACTGTCCGAACCGCGCATGCCCCGCCTGGATTATCGTCGCAACGGTAATAAAGATTCACAGAAATGCCTGCTTATCGTTCCCGGTCGTGCCCCCTAGAATTGCGCCACTTTCCCCGCGTCAACCACCTCAGGAATTCGCAAGCCGTGCCGCGTCGCATCAGCAGAGAGCTGAAGACTCTCAGTGTTTGGGCCCTTACGCTCGCCATCAGTGGCTGCATCGGCACCGCAGGAATCGGCCCCCAGGGCCAGTCATTGAACGCCAGCCACCTGGCCACCGACCAAGCGATCCAGAGCGCCGCCAGCGACGCCCGCTGGCCCAGCGTCCAATGGTGGCGGGCCTACGGCGATCCGCAGCTCAACCGCTGGGTCGAACTTGCCACGCAAGACAGCCCCAGCCTGGCCGTGGCCGCCGCACGGGTGCGTCAAGCGCGGGCGCTGGCCGGGGTGGCCGAGTCGGCAGAGTCCCTGCAGGTCAACAGCGACACCACGCTCAAGCGCCACAACTGGCCCAAGGATCAGTTCTATGGTCCCGGCGAGTTGAGCGGTGCGAACACCTGGGACAACAACACGTCCCTGGGCTTGAGTTACGCCCTTGACCTGTGGGGCCGCGAAAGCAATGCCACCGAGCGTGCCGTGGACCTCGCCCATATGAGTGTCGCCCAGGCGCGTCAGGCCCAGCTCGAGCTGCAGAACAATGTGGTGCACGCCTATATCCAGTTGTCCCTGCACTACGCCGAGCGCGATATCGTCGCGGCCACCCTGGCCCAGCAACAGCAGATCCTGGACCTGGCCAACAAGCGACTGAACGCCGGGATCGGCACGCACCTGGAGGTCAGCCAGGCCGAAACCCCGCTGCCGGAAACCCACCGTCAGCTTGACGCGCTGGATGAGCAAATCGCCCTGAGCCGCAACCAGCTGGCGGCGTTGGCCGGCAAAGGGCCGGGGGAGGGCGCGCAGTTGCAACGCCCGAGCCTGTTGCTTGCCGCCCCGTTGACGTTGCCCTCGACCTTGCCCGCGCAATTGCTCGGCCAGCGTCCGGACGTCGTCGCCCGTCGCTGGCAGGTGGCGGCCCAGGCGCGGGGTATCGATGTCGCCCACGCGGGCTTCTATCCCAACGTCGACCTGGTCGGCAGCCTCGGTTACATGGCTACCGGTGGCGGCATGCTGGCGTTTCTTGCGGGCCAGAAATTCAACTACAACGTCGGCCCGGCAATCACCCTGCCGATCTTCGACGGTGGGCGTCTACGCGCAGAGCTGGGTGAAGCCAGCGCCGGTTATGACATTGCCGTGGCCCACTACAACCAGACCCTGGTCGATGCGCTCAAGGGCATCAGCGACCAGTTGATCCGCCGCGAGTCCATGGACAAGCAAGCGTCGTTTGCCGCGCAGTCGGTAGCGTCGGCGCAGAAAACCTACGACATCGCCACCATCGCCTACCAACGCGGCCTCACCGACTACCTCAATGTGCTGAACGCCCAGACCCTGCTGTTGCGCCAGCAGCAGATAGCGCAACAAGTACAGGCCGCGCGCCTGAGCGCGCACGCCGAACTGGTGACCGCCCTGGGCGGTGGCCTCGGTGCCGGCGACGATATACCGCGCGACGACAAAACCTTCCCCAGCAAGATTCCGGCGGCGCTGGCCGTATTCGATCACTGAGTAAATGGCGATGACCTCCTTGTCTGCACCGCTGCGCTGGCTGCACGCCCTTGAGTGGCGCCGTGGTTTTTTCGACTGGGCACGCAGCGATGGCGTGACCTGGGTGTATATCTTCAAGGTGCTGCTCGCCGCATTCCTCACCCTGTGGCTGGCGATGCGCCTGGAACTGCCGCAGCCGCGCACCGCAATGATCACGGTGTTTATCGTGATGCAACCGCAGAGCGGCCAGGTGTTCGCCAAGAGCTTTTACCGCTTCCTCGGCACGCTGGCCGGGTCGGCGGTGATGGTGTTGCTGATCGCGTTGTTTGCGCAGAACACCGAACTGTTCCTCGGCGCCCTGGCCATCTGGGTAGGCATCTGCACCGCCGGTGCCACGCGTAACCGCAACTTTCGCGCCTACGGGTTTGTGCTCGCCGGCTACACGGCGGCGATGGTCGGTTTGCCGGCCCTGGCCCATCCGGACGGCGCCTTTATGGCGGCGGTGTGGCGGGTGTTGGAAATCTCCCTGGGGATTCTCTGCTCGACGCTGGTCAGCGCCGCGTTCCTGCCGCAAACCTCCAGCGCCGCGATGCGCAATGCCCTCTATCAACGCTTCGGGGTGTTCGCGCTGTTCGTCACCGACGGCCTGCGCGGGCGCAGTCGGCGTGAAGAGTTCGAGAGCGCCAACGTGCGCTTTATCGCCGAGGCTGTCGGCCTGGAGAGCCTGCGCAGCGTCACCGTGTTCGAGGACCCGCACATGCGGCGGCGCAACGGTCGGCTCAGTCGCCTCAACAGCGAATTCATGAGCCTCACCACACGCTTCAACGCCTTGCATCAGTTGCTGGCGCGACTGCGCGCCGACGCCGCCGATCATGTGGTGGCGGCGATCAAGCCCGGCCTGCAGGACCTGGCCGAAGTGCTCGACGGTTTTTCCGCACGTGCCCTGACCAGCCCCGACGCGACGCGGCTGGTCAACGTGCTCAGCGCCTACAAGGACAGCTTGCCCGCCCAGGTGCGCAGCCTGCGCGCGGCTTTCCAGGAAGGCGAACCCACCGAAGCCGAGCAACTGGATTTTCATACCGCTTACGAGCTGCTGTACCGCTTTGTCGACGATCTGCACAACTACGCGCAAACCCACGCGTCCCTGGCCGATCACCGCCACGCGCGGGAAGACTGGAACGAGGTCTATACGCCGAAAACCAACTGGCTGGCCTGCGTTGCCGCCGGCCTGCGTGCCTCGTTCATCCTGATCGTGCTCGGCAGTTACTGGGTGGCCACTGCCTGGCCCAGCGGTGCAACCATGACCTTGATCGCCGCCGCCACCGTCGGCCTGTCCGCCGCCACGCCCAACCCCAAGCGCATGGCTTTCCAGATGGCCTGCGGCACGCTGATTGGTGCGCTGGTCGGCTTCGTCGAAATGTTCTTCGTGTTTCCCTGGATCGACGGCTTCCCACTGCTGTGCGTGATGCTCGCGCCGGTGATCGTTTTCGGCGCCTTCCTCGCCTCACGCCCGCAGTACGCCGGGGTCGGCGTGGGTTTGCTGATCTTCTTCAGCACCGGCTCGGTGCCGGATAACCTGACGATCTATAACCCCTACACCTTCATCAACGACTACATCGCCATGGTCATCGGCATGCTGGTGTGCGCGGCGGCCGGGGCGATCATCCTGCCGCCCAACAGCCGCTGGCTGTGGCAGCGCCTGGAGCAGGACCTGCGCGAGCAAGTGGTGTATGCGATCAGCGGCAAGCTCAAGGGTCTGGCGTCGAGTTTCGAAAGCCGCACCCGTGACCTGCTGCACCAGGCCTATGGCCTCGCCGCCGGCCAGCCGCAGGTGCAGCGCGACCTGCTGCGCTGGATGTTCGTGGTGCTGGAGGTCGGTCACGCGATCATCGAACTGCGCAAAGAGCAGGCGATTTTGCCGGTGCACCCGGCGTATGCCGAATCCCAGCCGTGGCGCCAGGCGATCCGCGTGATGGGACGCTCACTGGTGCGGCTGTTCCTGCAGCCCAGCGCCAGCAACCTGGAGCGCGGGCTGATCGCCGTCGACCATGCGATCAGCCGCGTGCAGGCCACCGACGAGCCGTTCGCGCCGCACTTCGACACCTCGGCCCTGCGCCGGGTGAAAAGCTACCTGCACTTTATCCGCACCTCGTTGTTGGACCCGCAATCGCCGTTGGCGGCGCTCAAAGGCGCCACGCAAGGAGCCATGAATGCCCCGTGAAATTGCCTTCCACGGCCTCTACATGCCGACCATGACCCTGATGTTCCTGGTCGCGGCCGTCCTGGCCTGGGCCCTGGACCGCTTTCTGGCCGGGTTCGACCTGTACCGGTTTTTCTGGCACCCGGCGCTGCTGCGCCTGAGCCTGTTCGTTTGCCTGTTCGGCGCCCTGGCGCTGAGCGTCTACCGTTGAGAATGCCCCGATGAAAAAGTTTTTCAGCCTGCTCGCGACCTTGCTGGTGCTGGCATTGGCGATCTGGATTGGCCGCACGTTGTGGGTGCACTACATGCAAACGCCCTGGACCCGCGACGGGCGCGTGCGTGCCGATATCATCAACGTGGCGGCCGACGTGACTGGTGAAGTGGTGGACGTGCCGGTGCGCGATAACCAGTTGGTAAAAAAGGGCGACCTGCTGATGCAGATCGACCCCGAGCATTACCGCATTGCGGTCAAGCAGGCGCAGTCGCTGGTGGCTTCACGCAAAGCCACCTGGGAAATGCGCAAGCTCAATGCCCATCGCCGCGCCGACCTGGATGCCCTGGTGATCTCCAGGGAAAACCGCGACGACGCCAGCAACATCGCCGATTCGGCCCTGGCCGATTACCAGCATGCGCTGGCGCAACTGGAAGCCGCCGAACTGAACTTGAAACGCACCCACGTCGTGGCGGCGGTAGACGGCTATGTCACCAACCTCAATGTGCATCGCGGCGACTATGCGCGGATCGGCGAGGCGAAGATGGCCGTGGTGGATATGAACTCGTTCTGGGTCTATGGCTTCTTCGAAGAGACCAAGCTGCCCCATGTGAAAGTGGGTGACACAGCCGATATGCAATTGATGAGCGGCGAGACGCTCAAGGGCCATGTGGAGAGCATCTCCCGGGGCATCTATGACCGCGACAACCCCGAGAGCCGCGAGCTGATCGCCGATGTGAACCCGACGTTCAACTGGGTGCGCCTGGCCCAGCGCGTGCCGGTGCGCATTCATATCGATGAGGTCCCGCAAGGGGTTCTGTTGGCGGCGGGTATCACCTGCACCGTGATCGTCAACCCAACGCAAAACTAAAAAATGTGGGAGATTCAAATGTGGGAGGGGGCTTGCCCCCGATAGCGGTGGTTCAGTTAATCAATCCGGTGACTGACACACCGCTATCGGGAGCAAGCCCCCTCCCACATTTTTGACCGAGTCAGGCCTTGATGAAGGTTTCATGCAAGTGCCGCCATAGCAGCGCGCCACTGGCCTGCTTCTCGAACACGACCGTGGCGCGACGATCCGTGCGGGTGCCGCTGTCATCCACCTGATGCTCGCGATAGGTCACCGTGGCACCGCGTGCATGCCGGTCTATCCCGGTCATTTCGCTCAAGGTGATTTTCAGTCCCGGACGCATCCCGCCCAGGCGCGTGAACAGCGCATCGACCCCGGCCCGGTTGACCCGCGTGCCGGTGGCAGGCGCAACCATGCTGAACTCAGGCGAGAAGCGCGCCAGCAAGTTCTGCAACGTGTCCTCAGGGGCGACGCCGGCGAACCATTGCTCGATTTCGACGTGGGTCTGGATCACTTCTTCAAAAAAATCGCTGTAGTCAATCATTTACAAACTCCCCTTCAAACCAAAGCGTTTCTTCAGCACGGCTTCCAGCAACCCCTTGGGCAACAGCGCCGCCATCAACGGCAACGCACGGCTGCCGTTGCCCGAGCGCAACAGGCGCGGTGGCTGCGTTTGCTGCACGGCTTTGAGCACATCCGCCGCAAACTCGCTGGCTGGGGTGGGTTTATCCTGGGAGGCTTGGCTGCGCGCACGAATGCCTTCGCGTAACGGCCACCAGGGCGATTGTTCATTGATCAGCAGCTCGGCCTGGGCGCCGGCATTCTTCGCAAAGCGGGTATTGATCGCGCCGGGCTGGACTTCCATGACCCGCACGCCAAACGGCGCCAGCTCCATGCGCAGGGCATCGCTCAGCGCGTGTACGGCGGCTTTTGACGCGCAGTAGGCGCCGGCGAACGGGGTCACCAGCACGCCGGAAACGCTGCCGATGTTCACCACCAGGCCCTTGCTGCGGCGCAGCGCGGGGAACAGCGCCTGGGTCACGCCGACGATGGAAAACACGTTGGTTTCGAACTGGCGCTGCATCGCCTCGGTACCGCCTTCGAGCAACGGTCCCATGGCGCCGTAGCCGGCGTTGTTGACCAGCACATCCAGCTCGCCCAACTGTTCGGCCAGGCGTTGCAGGGCGGCGCGGTCGTTGACGTCCAGTTGCACGGCGTGGAAGCCGGCGGCGGCGAGGGCGGCCACGTCATCGCTGCGGCGGGCGCTGGCCCACACCTGGAAACCTGCGGCTTTGAAGGCGTCGGCGAGGGCGCGGCCGATGCCGCTGGAGCAACCGGTGATCAGTACGTTGGGCATGGATCAATCCTTTGTCAGTCCGAGAAACTGCCTTGCAGGTGCTCGGCGCGAAATTCCAGGGTTTGCGGGCGGTAGCCGGGGCGCAGTGGCGGGGCGGGCAGGCAGTCCTCCCAGGTGGCACCGGCCTGCAGTTCACCGGGGCCGCGATAGCGTGGCGCGGCGTAGACGTTGTCGGCCAGGTTGACGGTATCGCCCGGTGCATAGGCGGCGACGCGCCAGCGCAGTTCGGCCAGTGGGACGTCGTTGCCGTTGTTCAGGGTGAGTTTTAACGGACGGTCGGCCGGGCATTCCTGCGGGGCGTAAGTAATGCGCAGTTCCAGGCGGGCCAGTTGCTTGGCTTCGCGGTTATCCAGCCACACCACCCATACCGCGACGAAACCCAAGCCGACGGCAGCGGCCAGCGACACCGGCAGGGCCTTGGCGGGGTAGCGCAGCAGCAGGACCAGCCAGGTGATGACCAGGAGAACGCCGAAAAACATAGTCACTGCCTCGCGATTGGGTGGACCATCGTACTGCGGGGCAGGCGACTTGCCTATCGGCCGAGGGAAAGGTGGAACTGTTTGCTGTCGGCTATTCACACAAGTGAGGTCACACTCCGGCTGTTCCATCCACTCAGAGGCTTTTCATGAACGTAGCAAACTCTCCTTCGACGGCATACGCCCCCGCTCCAGCAGCGACGGATCAAGCTGGCGCTGCTTCGGCGGTCGGCGCGCAGATTCCCCCGCGCAGTACCGCCACTGAACCCAAAAACAACGGATGCATGAGCGGTTGCACCGGGCCGGTCGCGGCCAGTGTCGTGAACTCCCTGGCGGGACTGGCCACTTCAGTCATAGGGCTATTAAACAAACAGGATCGTTGCAATCACTCAAGCAGCCGGGAGTCACTGCCCAAGTAGCGCGTAAAAAAAAGCCCCCACCCAGCCCACTGCGGATAGGGGACGCAATGGGCTGGGTGAGGGCTTCTTGTACGACTGTTTTACTGCGCGATAGTTTTCACCGACACGCCACGTTCAATCGGCGTGGAGCGACCGTAGATATCTTCGAAGCGTTCGATATCGTCTTCGCCCAGGTAGCTGCCCGATTGCACTTCGATGATTTCCAGCGGGATCTTGCCCGGGTTGCGCAGGCGGTGCACCGAGGCGATCGGGATGTAGGTGGACTGGTTCTCGCACAGCAGGAACACGTTGTCGTCACAGGTGACTTCAGCGGTGCCGCTGACCACGATCCAGTGTTCGGCGCGGTGGTGGTGCATCTGCAGCGACAGGCACGCACCCGGCTTGACCGAGATGTGCTTGACCTGGAAACGCCCGCCCATGTCCACCGAGTCGTAGGAGCCCCACGGACGATAGACTTCACAGTGATTCTGGGTCTCGCTGCGGCCCTGTTCGTTGAGGGTGTTGACCATCTGCTTGACGCCCTGGACCTTGTCCTTGTGGGCAATCATCATCGCGTCCTTGGTTTCCACCACCACGATGTTGTCCAGGCCGATTACCGACACCAGCTTGCCGTTGCCGTGCACCATGCAGTTGCGGCTGTCCTGGATCACCACGTCGCCCTTGCTCACGTTACCGTTGGCGTCTTTGTCATTGACCGCCCACAGCGAGGCCCAGCAACCCACGTCGCTCCAGCCGGCGCTCAACGGCACCACGCAGGCGCGTTGGGTTTTTTCCATCACGGCGTAGTCAATGGAGTTGTCCGGGCAGCAGGCGAAGGTGGCTTCGTCGAAGGTCACGGTGTCGGCGGTCTGCTCGCTGCGCTCCAGGGTCAGTACGCAGGTGTCGTAGATGTCCGGATCGTGCTTTTTCAGCTCTTCCAGGAAACGGCTGGCGCGGAACAGGAACATGCCGCTGTTCCAGAAGTAACCGCCGCTTTTGACGAACTCGACGGCGCGTTTTTCATCGGGTTTTTCCACGAACTGCTGCACGCGGCTCACGCCTTCGGGCAGCAGCGAATCGTTGCTGGACTTGATGTAGCCATAGCCGGTTTCCGGACGGGTTGCCGGCACGCCGAACAGCACCATCTCGCCGCGCTCGGCCGCCACGGTGGCCAGGGCCAGGGCACGTTGCAGGGCTTTCTGGTCGTCGATCACGTGGTCGGCGGGCAGCACCAGCATCAGCTCGTCGCGGCCTTCATTGACCAGCATCATCGCGGTCAGGGCCACGGCCGGGGCGGTGTTGCGGCCAAACGGTTCCATCAGGATGCGCTGGCATTCGAGCTTGCGCGCACTCAGTTGCTCGTTGACGATAAAGCGGTGGTCCTTGTTGCAGACCACGATCGGGGCGTCCATGCCTTCGAACACCAGGCGCTCCAGGGTTTGCTGGAACAGGGTGTGTTCGCCGGTCAGGGCCAGGAATTGCTTGGGGAACTGTTTGCGGGAAAGCGGCCAAAGACGTGAGCCGCTACCACCGGAAAGGATTACTGGGATCATGGGTGTTTCTCCTTGAATCAGTTTGGGTCAGAGCTACGAAGGTTTGTCGTTTCACTCTTGTTTTTGTCTCGGTCCGAACTGAAACCGCAATCCCTGTAGGAGCGAGCTTGCTCGCGAAAAACCTGAGAGCACCGCGATAAACCAGAGGCGCTGCATCATCGTTGACGTTCTTCGCGGGCTAGCCCGCTCCTACAGTAGATTGCGTTCAGTTCGGGAAATAATCAGCGGGTCGACACCGGGCGTTTTACCCAGACCGGCGACAGGCTCGAACCGGAACCGGTGACGTACAGCACCGCTGCCTCACCGCGCTCCAGGGCAACCGGCTTCACATCGCCGACTTTCTTGTCACCGTCATACAGCGCCAGGCTCACCTTCACCGGGTTGATTTCACGTTCGCCGCGGCCCTTGGCGGCCACGGACTTGACCACGTCGGTCTTGCCGTCGGCAGTCTTGAGGGTCAGGGCCTTGTCGCTGAGGTTCTGCACGCGCACCAGGGACTTCTGCTTGTTCTTGAACGGCGGCTCCTCGATCAACTGCGGCTGGCCGCTGCTGTTATTGACCAGGGTGTAGTAGTGATCGGCGGCAAGTTTCACCGGTACGGTCTGGCTGCCGACCTTGGCGCTGTAGTCACCGCCCGGCATGAAGCTGAAGTCGCTGCTGGCGAGCGGAGCGACGTCGCTGAGGTTGGTGCTGCCAACCGTCGCGCTGACTTCCTGGTTCGAAGCGTTGTAGATGCGCACGAAGCTCGAACCTTTTGGCGCGGTCGGGCCGTAGAGCGCGGCGTCCCCACCGGCGAAGGCGGACACGGATACGAAGCTCAAGCCGGCAGCGATGGCCAGGGTCTTGGCGAGACGACGCGGAGTAGTAGTGAAAGTCATGTGAGTTACCTCTCTTTCAGTTTTGCGCCCGGTCGGGCGTCTCGGATTTAGTGTTGATAGCCATGTTTTGTTGGCGCGAACCGGCTTGTTTAAGCTGCGCAACCCACGCGGGGTCGGCATCACCGATTTCGTTGTTGACGGGCAGATAGCGTTCAGGGAACTCCCAAATCAGCACCTGAGGCGGGCTGTTCTTGAAGTCGTCACTTTTCAGGTAGCTGAGCATCGGCAGGATCGGGCCGTGGCCGTCTTCGGCGTAGCTGACCACGTCGCTGCCCAGGGCTTGCTTGAGGGCGCCGACGAAGTTCCAGTTGGGGTTGGCGCTGTAGCTGGTGCCCACCAGGGCCACCGGGGTTTCGCTGTCGCTGAACAGCGCGTCATCACCTTTGTCTTCGGCCAGGTGGGTGACGCGTTTTTGCAGCGGCTCCTTGGGCGGCATCAGGTTTTCGAACAGCGGGTCCAGCGGCAGGAACAGGCGCAGGTCGCCCTTATGCGGTTCGGTCTTCTCGGCTTCGGTGACAAAGCGCTGCGGCTCGCCGCTCAGCGGGGTCTTGTCGGCAATCACCCTGGCCAATTGCTTGGCGGCGATTTCCGCACCGTCCGGGGTCCAGTGGGTGTCGGTGCGCAGGAACACTTGCTTGCCGGCGAGCTTGGCCTGTTGCAACGGGCCGAGCAGGTCCGGGGCGGGGATGTTGTCTGCCGCGACACGGGCGTGGAAGTCCTGATACAGATTGGCGTGGATGCTTGCCGGTTTCACTTCACCCAGGTGTTCGGGGTACAGGCGCACCTTGGCCGGCACGATTGCCATCACCAATTGGATGCCCTGGGCCTTGAGCTTCTGGCGCACGCCTTCGACCAGCGCGTAGTTGCCTTGCAGGTTCTGGTCTTCGTTGACGGCGGGGTTGAATTCCTCGTCGCTGTACAGCCAGTGGTCGCGGCCCAGCACCACGCCAGGACGACCTTCATTGAACAGCTTGTAGTCCAGCGCTGCCCACAGGTTGGTGCCCAGGCGCTTGATCGGGAACTCGTCGTCGTAGTGTGTCTCGACGGCCTTGGTCCAGCGACCGTTGAGCACGGTCGCGTCGGCGTTGGTGCTGAAGCCGAAGAAGCTGCGCAGCGACCAGGCGCCCAGGGCCAGCAACAGCGCCAGGAACAGGCTGATATAGAGGACGCGTAATGAACGGGTCATGGTCGGCTCCCTCAGAATTGGAAGTAAAGGAACGGCGAGAAACTCTGCGCCGACAGTTTCAGGATCGACGCCACGAACAGCAGCAGCACCGCCGCGCGCATGGCGTAGCGTGGCCAGTCAGCGGTCCAGTAGGCCGGTTGCACGGCAGCGTCACGGCCCACGCTGAAACCGGGCTCGTGGATGCTGCCGGGGTTGTCGCCCGGTACGGCCTTGATCAGGCTCGGATCACTCGGCTTGCTCTTCTCCGCAGGGCGATTGCGGTAGAAATCACGCAGGCCGAAGAACGCCAACGTTGCGTATGCCACCACCAGGGTTGCCACTTGCAGGCCGGTCAGGTTGGCGCGGTTGAGTTCCGACAGCGACCATTCGCTGAAGCTGAACATCGCACCGTACATGCGACCCGCTACGTGCAGGTTCTCGGCGCGGAAGATCACCCAGCCCATCACCACCAGCAGGAAGGTGAAGGCCCAGCGCAGTACGTTGAAGCTGCGCGGCGCGGTATTCAGGCCGATGGCTTTTTCAATCGCCAGCCACATGCCGTGCCAGGCACCCCATACGATGTAGGTGATGTTCGCACCGTGCCACAGGCCACCGAGCAGCATGGTCAGGAACAGATTGCGGTAGGTGGTCAGCGTGCCTTTGCGGTTGCCGCCCAGGGTGATGTACAGGTAGTCGCGCAGCCAGGTGGACAGGCTGATGTGCCAGCGCCGCCAGAACTCGGTGATCGACTGGCTGATATACGGCTGCTTGAAGTTTTCCATGAAGCGGAAACCCATCATCAAGCCCAGGCCGATCGCCATGTCGCTGTAGCCGGAGAAGTCGAAGTACAGCTGCGCGGTGTAGGCCAGCGCGCCGAGCCAGGCGTCGCCGGTGGTGGGGTTTTGCAGGGCGAAGCAATGGTCGGCCACCACCGCCAGGGTATCGGCGATGAAGACTTTCTTGATGAAACCCTGCATGAACCGCGTGCAGCCCTCGGAGAACTTGTCGAGGGTGTGGGTGCGGTTGTTGAACTGGTCGGCCAGGTCGCGAAAGCGCAACACGGGGCCGGCGATCAGGTGCGGGAAGATTGCCACGAACGCCGCGAAGTCGATCAGGTTGCGGGTCGCCGGGGTGTCGCCGCGGTACACGTCGATGATGTAGCTGATGGACTCGAAGATGTAGAACGAGATCCCGATCGGCAACAGCACATGGGTGAGGATGAACGGCTCCAGGCCCGCCGACTTCATCATCAGGTTGATGCTGTCGACGCCGAAGTTGGCGTATTTGAAGTAGCCGAGGATGCACAGGTCGACGGCCACGCCGAGCAGCAGCCAGCGCTGCGCCGGCTTGGTGCGCACGCCGGCCGCACCGACCTTGAGGCCGATCCAGTAGTTCCACAGCGTGACGGCGGCGAACAGCGCCAGGAAGTCCACTCGCCACCAGGCGTAGAACACGTAGCTGGCAATCAGCAGCAGCAGGTTGCGATAGCGTTGCCCGCTCAAGTAGTACAAGCCGAGAAAGATCGGCAAGAACAGAAACAGGAACACATTGGACGAGAAAACCATCCCGATCTCTCCATGTTTAACCAACAGTCAAGGGCCGTAGCCCCCCCAAACCCCCCCACAATTTTGGGGAAGGTTGTGTTGCGATCCCACTGTCGAAACCGGCTCAAAAATGTGGGAGGGGGCTTGCCCCCGATAGCGGTGTGTCATTCAACACAGATGGCGACTGTTACACCGCCATCGGGGGCAAGCCCCCTCCCACATTTTTTACCGCGTTCCGTCAGCTGCCTTTTTTGCCTTTTTCATGCGTCGGGTCGTAGACCTTGGTCAGGTCGCCGCCCAGGCGGAAGGTCTTGAACGGTTGCATGCCGTGCTTGCGTTCGATCACCTCCGGGGCACAGGTGTAGAGGGTGCAGAAGGGCTCAAGCCAGGCAAATTTCATGTCTTCCTTGAGGTCCTTCATGTCCTGCTCTTTGCCGTTCTTCTGCTCGAAGATGTCCGGGTCTTTCACCCCGGCCAGCACCTTGTCGCCCAGGCGCTTGAGCGCGCTGTTGTTTTCCTGGCGCAGGTCTACACCATTGACCAGCGCAAAACTGGCGATCATCGACAGCGGCGGCAGGGCGTAGTTGTGGTACGACAGGGCGCGTTGCTGACGCTTCAATTCGTTGGGCAGGAAGCCCTGGTCATCAACCTGGTTCACGCCGACCTTGTATTCCTTGACGGCCCAATCGAACAGGTCGCGGCGGTTGGTGGCGATGGACGTCGCCATCACCGACCAGGCGGCCCAGTAGGAGTGGTTGTTGGTTTTTTCCAGCGGCAGGTTGTCCCAGTCGCTCACCACCTGATCGGCCAGTTTGTTGAACCAGGCTTCGATCAGTTGCGATTCCTGCTGGTGGTTGGCCAGCGGGTGCGACTCGGAGAACTTCAGGCGCACATAGGCCGAGGCCATGCTGCCCAGTGCCCATTTGCGCATGGACTTGCCGGTGTGGTTGAAGTCCTTGGACATCAAGGCATCGGCCTTGGCCCACGACACCAGCCAGTTCAGCGTGCATTCGAGCTGCTCGGGGCGGCCGTCGCGCATGAACTGCATCACGCGTTTGCTGGTGTCTTTTTCCAGCTTGGTGATGTCGGCGGTGCTGTCGCGAAAGGCTTTTTCCGACTGCACATTCAGCGTCGAGCGAGCCTTGTCGGAGCCTTCGTACTTGCTGCGAAATTGCAGAGGCCCGGTGTAGGGCGTCGGCATAGTGTCGCAGTTTTCCTTGAAATCACCGGTCTTGAACGCTTCGATGGGCGCGAAATAGCCTTGAGGCGGACGCAGTGGCGCGGCCGCATTCACGGAGCCGGCAAACATGGCCAGGCCCAGCAGGGTAGGGAGCAATAACTTTTGCATAAGTAACCTCACTTCCCGAGTTGGGCGGTCTGCTGACCGCCGCTTGGGAATACGTTGCGTGTGCAAATTTTCGCTTCGACCTTCTGCGCGGCAGCACCCTTTTCCGGGCCCTGCACTTCCACGGCCAGCAAGTTCTGCGAGGCCCAGTCTTCATCGGTGCGCAGTTCAAAGGCGAAACGCCCGTCTGTATCGGATGTTTCGGGTTTCTCGATCTTGATGTCCTCGTGGCGCCCGTTCATGTACCAGAGGGTGGCTTGCAGGGTTTTCACCGACGGATCGGCGAAGCGGATATCGACCTGATGGTTGGCGTTGCGCAGGTCTTTGTTCGCGCTGTTGACCATCAGTTCGTTTTTGCCCGGTTTCAACGTGGTGCTGGCCGACATCTGCGCGGTCTTGCCTTCGCAGCCGTTGTCGAGCAGTGCCATCATCTGGCGGTAGATGGTTTCCTGGTCCAGACGGTACAGCGGCGAGAATTCCCAGATCAGGATCTTCGGCGGGTTTTTCTGGAATTCTTCGCTGCCCAGGTACTGGATCATCGAGCCTTCCAGGCCACCGCCGGGGAAGGCGACGTTAAGGATGTCGGCACCGATTTCTTCCTGCAGGAAGCCGGCGAAGTTGTAGTTCTTGCCGCTGTGGCTGGTGCCCACCAGGGTGATCTGCGGGTTGCCCGAATCGCCGAACAGGTCACCGTCACCGGCTTCGCCCTTGGGCTCGGTGGTGAACTGGTCCATGTACTGGATCGCATAGCTGGTGCCGCACAGTTGCCCGGCCATGTTGTGCAGGGTGCCGGTCTTGCCCATGCGGCCCGAGCGCTTGGTCTCGAATTCGCGCTTGGGAATCTCGGCATATTCCGGCATCTGCTTGACCTTGGCCGCGACGATTTTTGCGGTGCGCTGGGCGCCGTACGGGGTCCAGTGCTGGTCGCCACGGAAGTAGAAATCGTGGGCCGGCAATTCGTCGGGCAACTGCTCGTTGGTGAGCGGCGACAGGTCCGGCACCACATAGCCCATCTTGGCGAAACGGCCGAGCATGGTTTTGTAGTTGCCCAGGGCCTTGTCGAAATCGAACTGGGCTTTTTCTTCGGGGTTGAGCTTGTTGCGGTTCACCAGGCCACGGGTCGGCTGGTAGACCACCACCAGTTCCACGCCCTTGCTCTTGAACGCATCGTGCAACTGCTGCATGCGCTTGTAGCCGGCCGGGGTGGTGTCGAATTCGGTGCGCAGGTCTTCCTGGGTACGGAACAGCCAGTCGCCCTGGGCTTGTACCAGGGTGGTGAAGTTCTGCTGGTAGCGCGTGGTGTAGTTCTTCGCGTCGTGGGCGGCCGGGCACAGGCTGCAGCAGGGCTCAGCGGTGAAGGTCGGCGCCTTCACCTCATCGGCGCGCACGCCCTGGCTGGCCGCGAGCAGGCCGAGGGTCAGACCCGAGAGGCTCAGCAGTTTGATCATGTGTGGGTGCATAAGGGTCATCCTCAGTCCTGCAGTTCGGTCTGGCGTTCGACGGGGTCGATCAGCACGGCTTTCTGCTGGCGCACCAGCAGGTCGAGAATTTCTTCCTGGCGCTCGCCCAGAATGCCGGAGAAGCTGATGCCGCTGGATTTGGTCGGCGCCAGCATCGACACGCGGTACAGCTCGATACTCAACGGCGAGTCGATGGACAGCGGCCCGCTGCCGTTACCCGCCAGCTCACCGCCGACCACGATCAGCGAGACCTTGGCGTCGAACGGGTCGAGGGCAATGTCGCGGTCAGTGTCGGTCAAGTCCTTGATGTGGCCGTACACACCGGTCAGGCCGTTGGCCATGGCGGTGTTTTCGTAGAGCTTGATGTTCACGCTGTTACGCACGCGGATGCCGTGGCGACGGTTGCTGATCACCTTGTTGCCCCACAGCAGGTTGTCACCGCTCTCATAGAGGGTGATGCCGTCGGTGTGGTTGCGGTAGATCTCGTTGTCGACGATCAGGTTGTTGACGCTGTTACGGTCGATCACCAGGCCCGACAGCTTGTTGTCGTAGCTGCGGTTGTTGAAGATGAAGCTGTCGTTCACTTCCCGGGAAATGATGATGCCGTGCTTCTTCTTCGTGCCGTACACGGTGTTGTCGGCGATGATCAGGCCGTGGGAACGGTCGTGGGGGTCAATGCCGTAGACGATATTGTCTTTGTAGGTATTGCCCTTGATCACAAAGCCTGTGGTCTCGTAGCAGTAGAAGCCGTACCACATGTCGGAGAACTCGGAATCGATGATCCAGCCGGTCGGCTCAGGACGCTTGAGCACCTTGGCCATGTTCGGCGTGTACTGGGAAATACTCACCCCGTACGACTTACTGTTGGCATAGCCGAAGCTGGCCATCTTGGTCTTGGAGATATAGGTCTCGGTACCGCCCCAGGCCAGCAGGAACGGGCGGAACTCCTTGGGCGACTTGAACAGTGCCGGGCCGTTGGTTTTTTCATCCCAGCCGGTGACCTTGGTGTCACGCACGAACAGTTGGCCGTCGTTGATCAAAAACGAGCCGGCTTGCTGGGACAGGCGCAGTTCCTGGGTGTTCTTGTCGATATCGAGGATGCCTTTACGGCCGACCACGATGGGCAACTTGGCCAGGAACACACCGGGCGAAGTCTCGCTGAAGTACTGCTTGGGCACCTTGCCCAGCAGGTCCTTGAGGTTCATGTAGCCGTCGTCGACAAAGATCGCCTGGGGAATGCCGTGCTGGCGCACCACCCATTCGGCCATCTTGTTGTCACCGCCGATGAAGTCCTTGAGCGCGTCCTCCTGCATCATGCGGCGGATGCTGATCTTGCCCGCCTTGGTCTTGACGATCTTCTTTTCCATGGCCGCGGCGGTATAGCCCGACAGGTCGGGCAGCGCCGGCTTGGCCATTTCCAGCGGCGCGGTGGGCGGGCTGGAAATGGTGTAGGTCTTGGCCTGTTGCAGTTCCTTGGCGATGGTCGGCGCCTTGGCCGCCGTATCGGCGAACGCCGGGGCACTGGCCACCAGCATTGCCGCGACGAGTAGGCTTTGAGCATTCATTGCGCAGGCTCCCATCAGAATTTCCAGACCACGTCGACAAAGGCGCGGTGCATGTAGGAGTCGACCTGGCTGCCATAGGCGTCACCTGGTTTGAACACGCCGGCGCGCAAGCGCACCAGGGCCGACGGCTCGTCGATCGACTGGCTCAGCGCGGCGGGCAGCAAGCCTTTCTTGAAGTACTTGGTGACGACAAGGTCCATCTCCTGGCCGAGGTCCTTCTTGCCGTCTTCCAGGGGCAGGGAGGTGCTGGAGAGGATCGCGCCGGTGACGTCGTCGGTGTTGTTCTGCACCGCGTCGATGCCGTTGCTGCCCACCGGCTTGTTGCCGTCCACGCGCCAGAACTTGTGGTACACCAGGCTGGCATCGTAGTCCTCGCGCAACTGCCAGGAACCGAACAGGCTCATGGACTGCATGTTGTTCATCTCGCCGCGAAACGCTTCACCGAAGCGGTGCACGCGGGACTGGGTACCGGTCCAGTTCGAACGGTTGCTTTGCAGGCCGTTCTGCTCGTACTCGGCACTGGCGCGCGAATAAGCCGCGCCGACTTGCCACTGCGGGTCGAGGCGCAGGCGCACGCCGATATCGGTGGCCCAGCCGCTGACGTCATCACTGCGCTTGGCGTTGGTGGGACGGCTGCCATCGGCGTTCAAGGCGTTGACCGTGTCGCGGTCGCCACGCATGCCGGTGATGCTGGCCCAATAATTGACGGTGTTGGTGTTGCGCCAGTTGTAAGCGTCGCTGTTGGCTTCGATGCCGAGCCAGGTCAGGTCGCCGTTCTCGCGCTTGTCCAATGGGTCGCTGGCCACGCCCGGTTCGGCGTAGTCGAGCTTGCCGTCGTCGTGGGTGTGGTGGCCGCGCAGGCCGATCCACTGGCCCGGCGTCCACTGGTAGGCGGCGTCGGCGTAGAAGTGCTGGCGGTCCTTGTCGACCGGCGACAGCTCCTTGAGGTCGGTGCGGTATTCGCTGAAGCGTTCGGCGGCGCCGACATTGGCCTTGAGCAGGGTGGTGTCGAAGGTCCAGTTCAGCGCTTCGATGTTGGTGTCGCGCCATTGGCCGTCGTCATTGCGCAGGCGCTGGCGACCGAACTTGAGGATCTCGCCGGGGTAGGGCGTGAAGCCGCTGTAGCCGACCCAGAACTCGCGCAGGGCCAGGTAGTTTTTCTTGGCCTTGCGATCATCGTTGCTCGATTGTTCGGTCGTGTCATCGGCCGACGGTTGCAGGGTGTCGGTCTCGATGATGTCGCTGGACACCACCGCCTGGCCCATGGCGTAGGCGCTCCACGCGCCGCTTTCGCCGTAGATCCACGGGCGCAGGTCGAGACCGATACCGTTGACGTCGCCGCCTTTCTGGGTGCCCAGGTCGCGGTCGTCTTCGGACTGCGCGGTGGCTTTGACTTCCAGGCCGAAGTTCTTGGCTTCGGTCAGCGCAGCCAGGGTCGGGCACGACCACAGCAGGGCGAAGGACAGGCCGATGCCGGCCTTGACGAATGGGTTGAGCTTCATAGGGATTCCTCGCCGTCTTCTTCTTGCAGGGCGTGCAGTTGCAGCGTGCTCTGGGCCAGGGTGCCGCGGGCGGCCAGTTCCTGTTGCACCAGGCGTTGGCCTTCGGCGCGTTGTTCGGGCGTCAGCGGCGCTTCGAGCTGGGTGGCCAGGTCATTGGCTTGCGGCGTGTCTTGGGCTTTGGCCAACTGGCTGAAGACATAGGCGTTGAGCGGGTCGGGCTTGGTGCCCTTGCCTTGGGAAAACAGCTGGGCGATGGCAAAGTCGGCGCTGTTCTGGCCGTTTCGCGCAGCGGTCAACAGGTGGTCCAGGGCTTTTTGCGGGTAGACCTTGCCCAGGTAGCCACGGCGGTAGATCTGGCCGAGGTAGTAATCGGCGGCCACTTCACGGCCCACGGCTTTCTCGAAATGCGCCTCGGCAGCCTTGGCGTCGGCCGGCACCCATTTGCCTTCGTAATAGAGCTTGCCCAGCAGCAATTCGGCGCGTGGCTGGTCGGCGGCGCGGCCGTTGTCGAGGTACTTCATCATCTGGTCGACGTCGCCCAATTCGGGGAAGTCGTAGAGCAGTTGCGCCAGGCTGACCCAGGATGCCGGGTAACCCGGGGCGATTTTTTCAAGCAACGCCTGGGCGGTTTTCTCGTCCGGCGTGCCGAGGGTGGCATCGCCGAGTACGCGGGCGACGCTGTCGACGCGCTGGGCGGTAACGGTGCCACGGCTGTAGCCGGCTTCCATCTGCTTGAGCAGCTCGGCCTGTTTTTCCGGCTCGGCTTTTTTCTGGTAGACGGTGGCCAACTCGACGTAGCAGATGTCGGTGGTGTTCAGCGCGGCCTTGCAGATGCGCTCCACGTCATCCAGATGCTGGTCGTAGGTGTTCTGGGTGCGATACAGCAGCACTTGGGCCAGGCCGGCTTCCGGGTAACCGGCGGCCTGCCATTGGCTGATCTGCTGCTGGGCGTTCACGTCGGGGAAGCTGTGCGGGTATTGCAGGTACAGCATGGCCAACGGGATCAGGGTATTGCCTTCGCCATTGGCAAAGGCTTTTTTCAGCAATTTTTCGGCTTCATGGTGTTCGGCTTCGGTGGCGCCGGGCTTGGCCACCAGCAGACGACCCAGACGCGCCTGGGCCCGCGGCGAAGTGTCCGCCGCAGCGCGGTAGGTGGCTTCGGCTTGCTTGATCTGCGCCGGATCGCGGGTGCCTACCTGGATATCGGCCAGGCCCACCTGGGCCTCGCTGTAACCCAGGTCTGCCAGTTGCTGGTAATTCTGCTGGGCGGTGACGGTGTCGCCACGCTTGAGCGCTTCGTTGGCCAGGCGCTGGTCGGGCAGGCCGGCGCAACCGGCCAGGCTGATTGCCAGGGAAAGCAAGGCTACCGAACCAAAGTGGGCACTGCCTTTGTGGCGAGGGAGCTTGCTCCCGCTGGGGTGCGCAGCGCCCCCCAAAGCCGGCTCCAGCTGCGCTGTCGAGCGGGAGCAAGCTCCCTCGCCACAGCAAGCCCGCTCCCACAGGGATTGTGTTGTTCTTGAAATAGGGTTCACAGGCATGTCCTCGCTTACAGACCGTGAGCCATGGCTTTATCGATCAGCCAGTTCAGCGAAGGGCCACGGTCGCTGGTGACTTCCACCGGGCGGCCGGCGTAGGTGCTGTCCAGCGGGGCGTCCGGCTTGATCTGCACACGGATGTCGGAGGACAGGTCGGCGCTGTTCAGGCTGGTGCTGCTGACGATGGTGCCGGTGCGCACCTGTTCTTCGTCGGCAACCTGGAAGCTCACCGGCGTACCTGGGCGCACATCGCCGAACTGGCGATAAGTGAAGCGCGCTTCCACATTGGCCTGGCTGCCGCGTGGCACCAGTTGGAAGATCACATCGCCCTTGCTGGCGTACTGGCCGTCGGCGACCAGTTGCTGGGCGACCACGCAATCGCACGGTGAGGTCAGGGTGCCGGTCATTTGCTTGCCGAACAGTTCTTCAACCTTGGCCGGTTGCAGCTGGTCTTCGTCCAGGTGGCCTTTGAGCACATCGAGCATGCTGGTGCTGAAGGTGGCCAGTGGCGCGCCCTTGGCCGCTACCGCGTCACCCTTGAGCAGGCTTTGCACGGTGCCGTCACGCGGCATGGTCACGTTCATGCCCGGTACACTCACCAGGCCGGCCTGGGCGTGGCTGACGAAGTACATGCCGTACAGCGATTTGAACACAAAGCCGAAGGCTGCCAGGCCCACCAGGAAAATCGCCAGGCTGAAGGTCACGGCGCGCAGACGCCCGAACGCGGTCATGCCGCTGCCGCCGTCCTTGACCTTGCGCGCCTTGGTGAAGTTGTCGCGTTGCAGCGTCGCCAGCACGTCGCCCATGGTCACGATGTCGCCGGACAGGTGCGACGTGATCAGGTGGCGCAGGGTGGAGATATCCTGGGCATCGAGGTTCTGGAACTGGCAGCCGGTGCGGCCGGTCTGGCGGTCGTAGGAGCGGATCTGCAGCTCCACGTCCATCGCCAGGCCAAGGTTATCGATGACGAACTGCAGGCGACCCTTGTGCACCTGGCCGATGGTCAGCGGCTGGGTGGCGGTGAAGGCCAGGCCACCGGCGGACAGGTCGATGACCTTGGCTTCGGTCGGCGTGCGGTCGCTGTTGAAGAAGCGCAGCTTGGCCGGGATTTTGACCCGGGCGTGCTGGCGCTGGGCTTCGGATTCGTGGACAACGTTGGCGTTTACTTGGCTGTTCATGACGGTGTAATTCCTTGGTTAATTCAGGCTTGGCAGGGTCAGACCATCATCAGCAACACGGCAACGAAGATGCTGCCGGCGGAGAAGGTCATGGTCCGAGACGACCAGGTGTTGAACCAACGTTGAAAGCTGGCCAAATCGCGGGTCAGTTTGGTGTCCTGGCGGGTCCAGGACTGTTGATCAAGGCGGAAGAACACGTAGATCTTCACCAGCGCGCCCATGATCTGGTTGTAATAGAGAATCAGCGGGTAGGCCGGGCCGATCTTGTGGCCGGAGCACGACAGCAGCAGGGTCAGGATCAGGCGGGTAATGCCGATCCACAGCAGGTAGGCGAGGATGAACGCGCCGCCGTACTTGAAGGTGGCGATGATCGCCACGGTCAGGCCGAGCAGGGAGGTCCACATCGACACGCGCTGGTCGAACAGCACCACGCTGGTGAACAGACCCAGGCGGCGCATCCCCAGGCCCAGGGCGCGGGAGTTCTGGCGCAGGTTGTTGCCGTACCAGCGGAACATCAGTTTGCGGCTGGCCTTGATAAAGCTTTTTTCCGGCGGGTGTTCCACGGTGTTGATCGCGGCATCCGGCACGTAGAAGGTGTCGTAGCCCAGGCGCATCAGGCTGAACCAGCTGGACTTGTCATCACCGGTGAGGAACTTGAAGCGGCCCAGGCGCCAGTGTTGCAGCGAGTCGCTTTCCACGTCGGCGATAAAACCCGGGTCAGTCACCACGCTGGCGCGGAACACCGACATACGCCCGGTCATGGTCAGCACGCGCTTGGACAGGGCCATGGAGCACATGTTGATGTGGCGCTGGGCGAAGCGCAGCTTGTGCCACTCGCTCATGATGTAGCCGCCGCGCACTTCGCAGAACTCGTTGGTGGTCAGGCCGCCGACATTGCCGAACAGCTGGAACCACGGCACGGTCTTGCGCACCACGCCCTCGGCGAGCACGGTGTCGCCATCGATCACGGCCACCACGGCGCGGTCATCCGGCAGGTGGCGCGAGATGGCGCGGAAACCGAAGGCCAGGCCGTCACGCTTGCCGGTACCGGCGATGCGCACGAAGTCGAGCTTGACGTGAGCCGGTGGGTTCATTTTTTCCCAGAGGCTCTTGACCAGCAGCTCATCGGACATTTCCACCAGCGAGCAGACCACGGTGGTGGGAAAGCCGCATTCGATGGCTTCGCGAATCACCGAGCTGTAGACCTGCGCGGTGGTCAGCGCGTCGATCCTGAAGCTTGTGACCATCAGGAACACATGGGAGGGGTCGGCGGCCTTGCCCAGCTTGCGCACTTTGCGGCGCAGGTGCGGGTACACCACGTACAGGAACAGCATGCCGCGAAAGAAATGCGTTGCACCCATCGAGTAGCGCCAGATACCCACGGCGCCAATCAGGAAAATAAAATTCTTCGATTGCGAATCGAAGGTGCTCGCCGGCAACAGCAGGGCGAGTCCCATCAGCAGGCTGAGAAACAACAGCCAGCCGGCGGCTTGCAGCAATACATGTTTTAACTTGGACATAAGCGTCATCCGGAAGGGGAGGAGGCTTCAGGCTGCCAGCGCTGGGGTAAGCCGCTGGCAGCCTGAAACTTGCCGTTGCTGTTACCAGCAAATACCTTCAGTACGGCCGCTCACGCTGGTGGCCTTGGACATGAAGCCCACCAGGTCGACCACTTGCTTGCCTTCCGGTGCGTTGTGCGCCAGGGCGCGGAACTTCTCGTCACGGTTACCGAGGATGATCACGTCGGAGTTGTTGATCACATCATCGAAATCCGAGTTGAGCAGGGACGACACGTGGGGGATCTTGCCTTCGATGTAGTCCTTGTTCGCACCGTGCACCCGGGCGTACTCGACGTTGCTGTCGTAGATGCTCAGGTCGTAGCCCTTGCCGATCAGCATTTCCGCCAGCTCTACCAACGGGCTTTCACGCAGGTCGTCGGTACCGGCCTTGAAGCTCAGGCCCAGCAGGGCGACTTTGCGCTTGTCGTGGCTGGAGACGATGTCGAAGGCGTTCTGTACCTGGGACTCGTTGCTGCGCATCAGCGAGTTGAGCAGCGGCGCTTCCACGTCCAGGGAACCGGCGCGGTAGGTCAGGGCACGCACGTCTTTGGGCAGGCACGAGCCGCCGAAAGCGAAACCCGGGCGCATGTAGTACTGGGACAGGTTGAGGGTCTTGTCCTGGCACACCACGTCCATCACTTCACGGCCATCGACGCCGACGGCCTTGGCGATGTTGCCGATTTCGTTGGCGAAGGTGACTTTGGTGGCGTGCCACACGTTGCAGGTGTACTTGATCATCTCGGCAACGGCGATGTCCTTGCGGATGATCGGCGCGTCGAGTTCTTCGTAGAGCGACTGCAGGACATCGCCGGAGGCGGTGTCGAACTCGCCGATAACGGTCATCGGTGGCAGGTCGTAGTCGGCGATGGCGGTGGATTCACGCAGGAACTCCGGGTTGACCGCCACGCCGAAGTCGACGCCGGCTTTCTTGCCCGAGCAGTCTTCGAGGATCGGGATGACCACATTGGCCACGGTGCCCGGCAGTACGGTGCTGCGCACCACGATGGTGTGGCGGGTGGTCTTGTCGCGCAGGACAAAACCGATCTCGCGGCATACCGATTCGATGTAGTTGAGTTCCAGGTCGCCGTTTTTCTTGCTCGGCGTGCCCACGCAAATCATCGACAGGTCGGTATCGCGAATGGCTTCGGCGAAGTTGGTGGTGCCACGCAGTCGGCCAGTCTGGATACCCTGGCTCAACAGCTCGCCCAGACCCGGTTCAACGATCGGCGATTTACCGGCATTGATCAGGTCGATCTTTTCCTTGGAGATGTCTACGCCGACCACTTCGTGGCCGCGAGCAGACAGGCAACCGGCACACACGGCGCCAACGTAACCCAAACCAAATATGCTGATGCGCATCGCAATTACCTCTGTATTTAAATCATGCCATTAGATGGCCGGAGTTCATGTTTGCAAGCGTCACTGATGCCGCGAAAGTTGGGCGAATAGACGCCGACTTACCGCGTACAGGCATGTTGAATAACGAGTGACTAACTATTGCACTCAAGTTGTGCGCAACCAGGCCTTATTATTGGGGCTTGCCCTGAAATGCAGCCGTGCTTCCTTGGAGGAAGGCTCCGGCGCCGGTGCGGCAAGGTATGGATGTAGGCAAAATGCCTTTTTTATCAATGCCTTGGGTTTTTGCACGGGCTCATTTAGGTCAGCGCTTCCTTGGCCTGTAGGGGATAGCAATGCGTACTTATCGCCACCCTTAACTCGATCAGTTGATGTTGTGACCATAGAGTCAAAGTGCTTTATGACAACTTGACTGCTTCCATTGGTCGTTATGTAAGTCATCTCTTACAGCAGCAGAGAATTTCGTTACCGGTGGTATGAGCGGTGCTTCAGGACGAAGTTCCAGGCCGCTCATCCTGTTTCCGGAAATTTCTTGAAATATTGGGAAAGATGGCACTGGTAGTATATTGATAGCACTTGCTATTTAAGCCAGTAGTTGTGGGGAGTTGGTGCGAGTGGATAGTTTTGTGCCACTACTGAATTAAAAAGATGGTGCCACTACGAAAAAAAATGATGAATGTCGAGTGAAGAAATCTTTAGGGTTGTGTCGGGATGTTTTTCTGGCGCCAAATAAATGACTTTTACCAGATTTGAAATACAAACAAATGTGGGAGGGGGCTTGCCCCCGATAGCGGTGGAGCAGTCAATACTTCGGTGACTGACACTCCGCCATCGGGGGCAAGCCCCCTCCCACATTTGATCATTCGTGTCTGTACGGCCTTATTCCGGTGCGTGATCGCGCAAAAACACCAGGTTATCCGGCTTGGACTGCTGCGCATTGAAGCGATAGCCCTGCACATCGAACTGCTTGAGCTTCGCCGGGTCGTTGATGCGTTCCTCGATCACAAACCGACTCATCATGCCCCGGGCTTTTTTCGCATAGAAGCTGATAATCTTGTACTGGCCGTTCTTCAGGTCCTTGAACTCGGTGTTGATGATCCGCGCGTTCAGGGCCGTGCGCTTGACCGCCGAGAAGTACTCGTTGGAGGCCAGGTTGAGCAACACGTCGTCGCCTTGTGCCGCCAGTGCTTCGTTCAACCACTCGCTGATCCGCATGCCCCAGAATGCATAGAGGTCCTTGCCACGGGCATTGCTCAGCTTGGTGCCCATCTCCAGGCGATACGGCATCATCAAATCCAGCGGGCGCAGCAGGCCGTACAGGCCCGAGAGCATGCGCAGGTGGTCCTGGGCATAGCTGAAATCGGCCTCGCTGAAAGTCTCGGCATTCAGGCCGGTGTACACGTCACCCTTGAACGCCAGCAGCGCCTGCTTGGCGTTGGCCGGTGTGAAGGCCGGCGTCCAGCTGCTGAAGCGGGCGGCGTTGAGGCCGCCGATCTTGTCGGAGACGTGCATCAACTCGCTGATCTGCGCCGGGCTCAGTTCGCGCAGTTGCTCGATCAGTTCCTGTGAGTGGTCCAGGTACTGCGGCTGGGTGAAGCGCGCAGTGACCGGCGGTGACTCGAAGTCGAGGGTTTTGGCGGGGGAAATCACCATCAGCATGAAGTTGGCTCCTGGAATCGTTGGCCCGATTCTATGGGGTTGGAGCGTTCGACTCCACCTATCAAGCCAATAGGCCCCGGTTTTTGTGTAGAAGCGAGCTTGCTCGCGAAAGTCGTCAACGATAACGCTGGCAGGCTGAATAAACGCGGTGCCCAGACGTTTTTCGCGAGCAAGCTCGCTCCTACACAAAAAGGGCGGGGCAGTCCGCTATGATGGGCGGTAACTTCGCAGAGGGAGAGCTCGTGTGCGATTAGCGCTTTTATTGTCGGCTTGCCTGCTAGGCGTCACCGCCCAGGCGGCGCCGGTGGACGTCGCCAGCCTCGACCGCGCCACCTGGCCGGAAAAACTCGCCAGCCCGGCGCTGTTCGACGTGGCCTCGCGTGCGGAAATCCTCATGTTTGCCCATGGTTTGATCGCCAGCGAAGCCCAGGACGACACCGCGCTCAAGCAGCGGCTGGGGCTGAAGATCATCAACCTGGCCGCCATCGACGACCTGCGCCGCCAACTCTGGCAACGGCTGTTGGAGAACTACACCTTTGCCCAGCAAAGCTGCGAGGAAGACGCTTCGTTCTGCTACCTGGTGGAAAACATGGACGACCTGCGCGAGCAGGCCGGCAAGTTCGAGATCAGTGAAGACTCTTTCTATATAGGCTGGGCCGCCCCGAGCCGGCACTTTCACGAACGCTATCTGGATGAACTGCTGCGCAAGGCCGCGCTGTTGCCGCAGATCAGCAGCGAAGTGGCGCGCTTTGGCGACCACGAACGCAATGGCGACGAACTCAACGATCGCATGTTCCTGCTGACCTTCGACGGTGGCCCGGCAACCGTCGGCGGCAATACGGACTGGCTCGCCGATTACCTGCGCAAGCAAAAGATGAACGCCACGTTCTTTGCCCTTGGCAGCAGCCTGCAAAGCCGTGTGGAGCGCAGTTCCGCTGCGGATGTGCAGGCGTTGTATCAGGGGCAGTGCGTGGGGATCCAGGGGTGGCAGTATCGCTCGCACAGCCATTGGGTCGACTGGCAGGATTCCATCACCCGCAGCGCGTCACTGGTGCAAAACCTGCTGCCGGAAAACTACCTGCCGCTGTTCCGCCCGCCTTACGGGCAACGGCGCGCGGACAGCCAGGGATTCTTCCAGGCTCAAGGTCTGCAAGTGGCGTTATGGGACATCGATTCCCAGGACGATCCGGGCAAGCTCAAGGCCGAGGAGTCGGCGCAGCGGGTGCTGACGCTGATGCTGCTGTGGCGCAAAGGGGTGATGGTGTTTCACGACACCCAGGACAAGGCGCGGGTGGCACTGCCCATGGTGTTGCAGTCGACGGCGCAGAGTGGCTTGGGTTGGCAGGACTGCCGTGAAGCATTTCGATGAAATGCCCGGCCCTGTTGGTTGAGGGGGATTTTCGGGGTGATTTTCCGCGACATTTCGATGCAGGCGGACTTCCGACTTTAACGGGGTACCTGACACTCGGCTAGTGCTATTCGTCATCCTGAAAAATAAACTTCAAAAAAGCGTCAAAGTGCTTTTTCCTGTCATGGGTTTTGCGGTATTACGAAGTCAGACCGCCGAAACCTGCAGCACAGGTGGCGTCTTCCAAGACTCCTCATGTGGGCACTGCACTTGACCTTACTCAAGGTGCAGTCGGTGGTCGAATCGAGGCGCAGCACCGCCCAGGTATTGCGTCGACTGGCTCCCACAAAGGTGACCGAGTATGGATGATCATGGACGCACCCCTTCTTCCGACCAGCCAATCCTTTATGTGCTTGATACCAACGTACTGATTCACGATCCAAACGCACTGCTTAACTTTGAAGAACACCACGTCGCCATTCCCATGATCGTGCTGGAGGAACTGGACAAACTCAAAAGCGGCCACCACAGCGTTGCCGCCGAATGCCGCCAGGCCATCCGCCTGATCGACAAGACCCTGGGCGAAGCCTCGCCCGAGGACGTTGAAGTCGGCGTGCCGATCCAGCGGGGCAAGAGCGGGCCCAAGGGGTTGCTGTCGATCCTGATGAGCAAGCGCAACGAGCCCAACAGCCTGCTTCCGGAAAACCTCAACGACAACAAGATCATCAACCAATTGATCGACCTGCACGCGCGCGACAAGGATCTGCGCGTGGTGCTGGTGACCAAAGACATCAATATGCGCCTCAAGGCCCGAGCGTGTGGGATCGCGGCCGAGGACTACAGTACCGACCAACTGGTCGACGACGTGTCGATGCTGTCCCGTGGTTATCACATGATGACCGGCTCGTTCTGGGACCGCGTCAGCAAGGTCGAAACCCGCCAGGATCACGGGCGTACCTGGCATCAGGTGCAGCTGATCGACAACCTGCCGGCGGTGCATATCAATGAATTCATCGTCGACGAACAGGGCTTCGTGGGCTGGATCAAAGAGATCCAGGTCGACAAGCTGCTGATCCTCGACCTGCATCAGGAACCCCTGTTGCACCAGGAAGCCTGGGGCCTGAAACCGCGTGATATCTACCAGAGCCTGGCGTTGTATGCGCTGCTCGACCCGGACATCCACTTGGTCAACCTGACCGGCGCCGCAGGCTCGGGTAAGACCATCCTCGCCCTGGCCGCCGCCATCGAACAGACCATGGTGACCAAGCGCTATCGCCGCATCATCGCCACCCGCAGCGTGCAGGGCCTGGACCAGGAAATCGGTTTTCTGCCCGGCACCGAGGCGGAAAAAATGGAGCCGTGGCTGGGGGCGATCACCGACAACCTCGAAGCCTTGCACATGGATGACGAAAACACCCATGGCAGCGTCGACTACATCCTCAGCAAAGTGCCGTTGCAGTTCAAATCCCTCAACTACATTCGAGGCCGCAGTTTCCAGCAGAGCCTGATTTTGATCGATGAATGCCAGAACCTCACCCCGCACCAGATGAAAACCATCATCACCCGTGCCGGCGCCGGTTCCAAAGTGGTGTGCCTGGGCAACCTGGCACAGATCGACACCCCTTACCTGTCCGCGACCAGCTCCGGGCTGACCTACCTGACGGAACGCTTCAAGGATTTCCCGAACGGCGTGCATATCGCGCTGCAGGGCGTGCCACGTTCGATTCTGGCCGAATACGCCGAATCTCACCTCTAAAACGCGATCAATGTGGGAGGGGCTTGCCCCCGATGACGGTGGTGCATTCAACATCTCTGTTGACTGACCCACCGCCATCGGGAGCAAGCCCCCTCCCACATTTTTTCTGTGTTGGGTTTACAATCGCTGCTCCTGATCAGGAGTATCGCTGTGCTGACTCATCTCGATTCCCAAGGCCGCGCCCATATGGTCGACGTCACCGACAAAGCCGTGACGTTCCGTGAAGCCGTGGCCGAAGCGCGGGTGCGCATGTTGCCCGCCACCCTGAAAATGATTGTCGACGGCGCCCACCCCAAGGGCGACGTGTTTGCCGTGGCCCGCATTGCCGGGATCCAGGCGGCGAAAAAAACCAGTGACCTGATCCCCCTGTGCCATCCGCTGATGCTCACCGGCGTTAAGGTCGAACTGCGCGCCGATGGCGTGGACGCGGTGCATATCCTGGCGCGCTGCAAGCTCTCCGGGCAGACCGGCGTGGAGATGGAAGCATTGACCGCCGCCAGCGTCGCGGCGCTGACGATCTACGACATGTGCAAGGCCGTGGACCGTGGCATGACCATCGAAAATATTCGCCTGCTGGAAAAGCTCGGCGGCAAAAGCGGGCATTTCAAGGCGGACCAGGCATGAGCATCAACGTATTGTTTTTTGCGCGTTACAGCGAAGCGATTGGCTTGGATTCGCTGGAGATGGAAGGCGAGTTCGCGACCGTCGACGCCGTGCGCCAAGCGTTGGCGGCTGAAGCGGACTTCGCGGTGCTCAACGAAACCAGCCTGATGTGCGCCCGCAACCAGGAACTGTGCAGCCTCGACGAACCGCTGCAAGCCGGCGATGAAGTCGCGTTTTTCCCGCCCGTGACCGGAGGCTGAGCATGGCCATTCGTGTGCAGAACGAGGCCTTTGATCCCGGCGCCGAAGTCAACGCGATGCACGCCGCCAATGTCGGCGTGGGCGCGGTGGTGAGTTTTGTCGGTTATGTGCGCGACTTCAATGATGGGCGCGAGGTGTCCGGGATGTTTCTGGAGCATTACCCTGGCATGACCGAAAAGGCCTTGGTCAAGATTGCCGTGGAAGCCGAGCAGCGCTGGCCGTTGCTCAAGCTGGAAGTGCTGCATCGCATCGGCGCGCTGGAACCGGGTGAGCCGATTGTGTTTGTGGCGGCGGCCAGTGCGCATCGTCAGGCGGCGTTTGATGCCTGTGCGTTTGTGATGGATTACTTGAAGACGCGAGCGCCGTTTTGGAAGAAAGAGACCACGCCAGAAGGTGCGCGTTGGGTTGAAGGGCGGGCCAGTGATCACTCGGCAGCAGATCGCTGGAAATAGCCAGCCAGGACAAATCTCAAAACCAGCAGAGATCAAAGTGTGGGAGGGGGCTTGCCCCCGATGACGGTGGATCAGCCAGCTTATGTCTAGCTGACCCACCGCTATCGGGGGCAAGCCCCCTCCCACACTTTTATTGCATTTGAGCTTAAGGGCGCTTGCGTTCTACAGCGCGCAGCAAATGCGTCGGCGGCGTCTCACAACTGATCTTGCGCCCCAGCAACGTCTCGATCGACGGCAACTGATACGAGTCATCTTCCCCGGCAAAGCTGATCGACACACCCGCAGCCCCGGCACGCCCGGTACGACCGATACGGTGCACATAGTCGTCCGGCACTTCCGGCAGGGTGAAGTTGATCACGTGGCTGATGCCGTCGATGTGAATGCCGCGCCCGGCCACGTCGGTGGCCACCAGCACGCGGATCTTGCCTTCGCGGAACCCTTCCAGGGTCTTGATGCGCTTGTGCTGCGGCACATCGCCTGACAACTGCGCGGCGTTGACGCCATCGCGCACCAGGCGTTCTTCGATGCGGCGCACTTCGTCCTTGCGGTTGGCGAACACCATCACGCGCTCCCAACCGTTGTCGTTGATCAGGTTGTAGAGCAGCTTGTACTTGTCGGCACCGGCCACGGCATAGATGTGCTGCTCGACGTTTTCGCTGGCGACGTTGAGCGCTTCGATCTCGACGATGGACGGGTCGGTGGTCCACTGCTTGGCGAGGTTCATCACGTCTTCGGTGAAGGTGGCGGAGAACAGCAGGGTCTGGCGCTCGGCTTTTGGCGGGGTCTGGCGAATGATCTGGCGCACTTGCGGGATGAAACCCATGTCGAGCATGCGGTCGGCTTCGTCCAGCACCATCACTTCGACCATGTCCAGGTGCACGTCGCCGCGCTGGTTGAAGTCGAGCAGGCGGCCCGGGGTGGCGACCAGGATGTCGCAGTGGCGGGCTTCGAGGTGCTTGAGCTGCTTGTCGAAGTCCATGCCGCCAACGAAGGTCATCACGTTGAGGCCGGTATACTTGGTCAGGTCGGCGGCGTCCTTGGCGATCTGCACCACCAGCTCCCGGGTCGGGGCGATGATCAGTGCGCGCGGCTCACCCATGTAGCGTTCTTTGGGCGGCGGCGTCTGCAGCAGCTGGGTGATGATCGAGATCAGGAACGCGGCGGTCTTGCCGGTGCCGGTCTGGGCGCGGCCGATGGCGTCTTTACCCGCCAGGGTGAAGCCCAGCACCTGCGCCTGGATCGGCGTGCAGTACGGGAAGCCCAGGTCCTGGATGGCGTGCATCAGTTCCGGGGCCAGGTCGAAGTCGTGGAAGCGGGTCTTGCCTTCCTGGGGCTCGACGATGAAGTCTTCGAGCTTCCACGGGATGACGACCGGCTTCGGGGCGTGTTCGCGGCGAGGCTTTGGCGCGACTGGCGCGGCAGCGACTTCAACCGGTTTTGCCTGTTCCGGCGCTGTCACCTTCGGCTGGGCAACGGGTGCCGTCCGGGCGGGCTGCCTGCCGTCATTGCGGCTGCCGGTTGGCGGGACGGGAGCACTGGGAACTGGCGCGAGCGGCTCAGCCTCGCTTTTGCCGAACATCTTCTTGAGTGCTTTGAGCACGGTCATCTCATTAATTGGTTAAGGAATGTACGCCGGCCAGTGTAATGCAAGAATCGGGCGCGGCGTAGTGCGTCTGTCATACAACTACATGAACGCGGGGATCAGCGCAGGCGCTCAGCCAGCCAGGTGCCGATATCGTGTATCTCCTGGGGTAACACTTCGTGACCCATTGGGTATTCCTGCCATGTCACGGTGACACTACGGCTCTTCAAATGCTCGAAGGCGCTGCGGCCCATGGCGTTCTGCACCACCTCGTCGTGCTGGCCGTGCAGGCACAGGGCCGGAATGCGTTGCTGGCTGGCGGATAATTCCAGCTCGTCATCGAAGGTCGGCGCGTAAGTGGAGAGGGCGATCACGCCACCCAGCGGGCCCTGCCATTGTTTAAACGCTGTGTGGAAAACCACTGCGCCGCCCTGGGAGAAGCCAGCCAGGAAAACGCGCGAAGCGTCTATCCCGCGCCTCTTCTGCGCCTCGATCAAGTCCATGACCATTTCGGTGGAGGCGTCCAGCTCTTCCAGGCTGATCGAACGGGCCGGACTCATGGCCCTGATGTCGTACCAGCTTGGCATCTCGTAGCCACCATTTATTGTCACCGGGCGGTTGGGCGCCTGGGGCAAAACGAAGCGGGTGGTCATTAATGTTTCCTGCAGCAGTTCGGCCACCGGCAGGAAGTCGTAGCGATCGGCGCCCAGGCCATGCAGCCAGATAACGCAGGCGTCTGCGGACTTGGTGGGCTCTAGAATCAAGGGTTCGGTCATGTTTGCTCCATAGATGTGCAGGCGCTCCGATTGGGTGCGTCGCAACGGTGCGCGACAGGTTGATCTGTTAAGAGAATGTCGCAAGGTTGAATCTTTTGCCATAGAACAGGGCGCTCAGCGACTCAGCCAGCACTCTGGTACGGGCCTTGCTATGTGTAGGTCGATGTCAGAACTCTCCTAGGACGGTAACACTATCAGTGACTGCCGCTTGTGGGAAAGCAACTGGAATTACCGCAAAGATCTCATGCTGCTTGACCCCAAAAAAAGCCAACACGGGTCGATATCGCCTCATAAGGGTGCGCTGAGGTCGGAGCTCCGACACAACAAGAGCAACTGGAGGTTTGAATGAAGGTATTGAAATCCACCCTGGCCATCGTGACCGCGGCCGCTGTATTGGGTGTCAGTGGTTTTGCCCAGGCTGGCGCCACCCTGGACGCGGTGCAGAAGAAAGGCTTCGTGCAATGTGGCGTGAGTGACGGCCTGCCGGGTTTCTCGGTGCCGGATGCCAGCGGCAAGATCCTCGGGATCGACGCTGATGTGT
The DNA here is from genome assembly GCF_001439815.1 of Pseudomonas orientalis. GTDB lineage: Bacteria > Pseudomonadota > Gammaproteobacteria > Pseudomonadales > Pseudomonadaceae > Aquipseudomonas > Aquipseudomonas orientalis. The sequence goes on from NZ_JYLM01000007.1 coordinate 182,402, forward strand.
GCCGCGCTGTGGCCGCTGCCGTTTTCGGTGACGCGACCAAGGTCAAATTCAGCCAGTTGAACGCCAAGGAGCGTTTCACCGCGCTGCAGTCCGGCGAAGTCGACATCCTGTCGCGCAACACCACCATGACCAGCTCCCGCGATGCGGGCATGGGCCTGAAATTCCCAGGCTTCATCACCTACTATGACGGCATCGGTTTCCTGGTTAACAACAAGCTGGGCGTGAAGAGCGCCAAGGAGCTGGACGGCGCAACCATCTGCATCCAGGCCGGTACCACCACCGAACTGAACGTTTCCGACTACTTCCGTGGCAACAACCTCAAGTACACCCCGATCACCTTCGACACCTCCGATGAAAGCGCCAAGTCGCTGGAGTCCGGGCGTTGCGACGTGTTGACCTCCGACAAGTCCCAACTGTTCGCCCAGCGCAGCAAGCTGGCCGCACCGAAGGACTACGTCGTTCTGCCGGAAACCATTTCCAAGGAGCCCCTGGGCCCGGTCGTGCGTAACGGCGACGACGAGTGGCTGGCTATCGTGCGCTGGGTAGGCTACGCCATGCTCAACGCTGAAGAAGCCGGTATCACCTCCAAAAACGTCGAAGCTGAAGCCAAGTCCACCAAGAACCCGGACGTTGCTCGTCTGCTCGGTGCCGACGGCGAATACGGCAAAGACCTGAAAGTGAAGAAAGACTGGGTCGTGCAGATCGTCAAGCAAGTGGGTAACTACGGCGAAGTGTTCGAGCGCAACCTGGGCAAGAGCACCCCGCTGGAAATCGACCGTGGCCTGAACGCACTGTGGAACAACGGCGGCATTCAATACGCACCCCCTGTGCGCTGATCGCTGATGGTTCTGTCACCCGGTGGGCCAACCGCCGGGTGATGTTCTGTTCCATTCTTTTCGGGGCACTTCATGCAAAATCAAATCGGCGCACCCAAGCAGAAGCTCAGCTTCAGCGATCCCAAAGTGCGTGCGTGGCTCTTCCAGATCATCACGATTGTGGCGGTGGTCTCGCTGGGCTGGTACCTCTTCAACAATACCCAGACCAACCTGCAGCACCGAGGCATCACCTCGGGGTTCGACTTTCTTGAGCGCAGTGCCGGCTTCGGCATCGCGCAGCATTTGATCGATTACACCGAGTCGGACAGTTATGCCCGGGTGTTTGTGATCGGTCTGCTCAACACCTTGCTGGTGACCTTTATCGGCGTAATCCTGGCGACACTGCTCGGGTTCGTCATTGGCGTGGCGCGGCTGTCGCCGAACTGGATGATCAACAAGCTGGCGACTGTGTATGTGGAAGTGTTCCGCAACATTCCGCCGCTGCTGCAGATCCTGTTCTGGTACTTCGCGGTGTTCCTGACCATGCCGGGGCCGCGTAACAGTCACAATTTCGGCGATACCTTCTTTGTCAGCAGCCGTGGCCTGAATATGCCGGCGGCGCTTGCCGCTGACGGGTTCTGGCCGTTTGTGGTCAGCGTCGTGGTTGCCATTGCGGCCATCGTGCTGATGACGCGTTGGGCCAACAAGCGCTTTGAAGCCACCGGTGTTCCGTTTCATAAGTTCTGGGCGGGCCTGGCGCTGTTCATCGTGATCCCGACGCTGTGCGCGTTGATCTTTGGTGCACCGCTGCACTGGGAAATGCCCAAGCTGCAAGGTTTCAACTTCGTCGGCGGCTGGGTACTGATTCCCGAACTGCTCGCGTTGACCCTGGCGCTGACCGTCTACACGGCAGCGTTTATCGCCGAGATCGTGCGTTCGGGCATCAAGTCGGTCAGCCACGGCCAGACCGAAGCCGCGCGCTCCCTGGGCCTGCGCCCCGGGCCGACGCTGCGCAAGGTCATCATCCCGCAAGCGTTGCGGGTGATCATTCCGCCGCTGACCAGCCAATACCTGAACCTGGCGAAAAATTCGTCGCTGGCCGCCGGTATCGGTTACCCGGAAATGGTTTCGCTGTTTGCCGGCACGGTGCTCAACCAGACCGGCCAGGCGATCGAAGTCATTGCCATCACCATGAGCGTGTACCTGGCGATCAGCATCAGCATTTCCCTGCTGATGAACTGGTACAACAAGCGCATTGCGCTGATCGAGCGGTGAGGAAACGCCCATGAGTTCACATACATTCAAACCGGATATGCCGCCGCCGAACAAAGTCTTCGGGCCGATGGCATGGATGCGCGCCAACCTGTTCTCCAGCTGGCTCAACACGCTGCTGACCTTGCTGGCGTTCTACCTGATCTACCTGGTGGTGCCGCCGATCCTCAGCTGGGCGATCATCGATGCCAACTGGGTCGGTACCACCCGCGCCGATTGCACCAAGGAGGGCGCCTGCTGGGTGTTCATCCAACAGCGCTTCGGGCAGTTCATGTACGGCTACTACCCCGGCGACCTGCGCTGGCGGGTGGACCTCACCGTGTGGCTGGCCATCGTTGGCGTGGCGCCGTTGTTCATCTCGCGTTTCCAGCGCAAGGCGGTCTACGGCCTGAGCTTTCTGGTGCTGTACCCGATCATCGCGTTCTTCCTGTTGCACGGCGGCGCGTTCGGGCTGACCAACGTGGCCACCAGCCAATGGGGCGGCTTGATGCTGACCCTGGTCATCGCCACCGTGGGCATTGCCGGCGCGTTGCCGCTGGGCATCATGCTGGCGTTGGGGCGGCGCTCGAACATGCCGGCGATTCGGGTGGTCTGCGTGACCTTCATCGAATTCTGGCGCGGCGTGCCGTTGATCACGGTGTTGTTCATGTCTTCGGTGATGCTGCCGCTGTTCCTGCCTGAAGGCATGGGCATCGACAAGCTGCTGCGCGCATTGATCGGCGTGATCCTGTTCCAGTCGGCCTACGTGGCCGAAGTGGTGCGCGGTGGCTTGCAGGCGATTCCCAAGGGCCAGTACGAAGCGGCCGCGGCGATGGGCCTGGGTTACTGGCGCAGCATGGGCCTGGTGATCCTGCCGCAGGCGCTGAAGATGGTGATCCCCGGCATCGTCAATACGTTTATCGCGTTGTTCAAGGACACCAGCCTTGTGATCATCATCGGCCTGTTCGACCTGCTCAACAGCGTCAAGCAAGCCGCCGCCGACCCCAAATGGTTGGGCATGGCCACCGAAGGCTACGTGTTCGCCGCCCTGGTGTTCTGGATTTTCTGTTTTGGTATGTCGCGCTATTCCATTCATTTGGAACACAAGCTCGACACAGGCCACAAGCGTTAGGAGTTGATGTGATGAGCGAAGCGATCAAACAGCCTGTGAGCCCTGAAGGCATTATCCAGATGCAGGGCGTCAACAAGTGGTACGGCCAGTTCCACGTATTGAAAGACATCAACCTCAACGTCAAGCAGGGCGAGCGTATCGTGCTGTGCGGGCCGTCGGGGTCGGGCAAGTCCACCACCATCCGCTGCCTCAACCGCCTGGAAGAGCACCAGCAGGGCCGCATCGTGGTCGATGGCGTGGAACTGACCAACGATTTGAAGCAGATCGAAGCGATCCGCCGTGAAGTCGGCATGGTGTTCCAGCACTTCAACCTGTTCCCGCACCTGACCATCCTGCAGAACTGCACGCTGGCACCGATGTGGGTGCGCAAGATGCCCAAGCGCAAGGCCGAGGAAATTGCCATGCATTATCTTGAACGCGTGCGCATTCCGGAGCAGGCCCACAAGTTTCCGGGGCAGCTTTCAGGCGGCCAGCAACAGCGCGTGGCAATTGCCCGCGCGCTGTGCATGAAACCCAAAATTATGCTGTTCGACGAGCCGACGTCGGCGCTGGACCCTGAGATGGTGAAAGAGGTTCTGGACACCATGATCGGCCTGGCCGAAGACGGCATGACCATGTTGTGCGTCACCCACGAGATGGGCTTTGCGCGCACCGTGGCCAACCGCGTGATCTTCATGGACAAGGGCGAGATCGTGGAGCAGGCGGCGCCGAATGACTTCTTCGATAACCCGCAGAATGATCGGACCAAGTTGTTCCTGAGCCAGATTTTGCATTGATCGGTGGATGATGCTTGAAAACAAACCCGGCCCTGGCGCCGGGTTTGTTTTTTTGGGTTTACGAGGCTTTCAGCGTTTCGGCCTCGTCATGGACGGTATAGGTGAAGGCGCCACGCAAATCAGCACCTTCGGCCAGGACTTTTGTGTCCGCCAGCAAATGCGGGTGGCGATCCAATAGCCGCATCAGGATCACCAGGGACCTTGGGGCGGCCAGTTCGCCGCGTTCGTAGCGAGAGAATGCGTTGTGGCCGACGCCGGACAGCAAATCCACGGCCTCTTTTTGCGTAAGGTGAAGCTTGCGGCGGATGCGTTTGATCTCGGCGCCGATCATTTTCCGGGCGGCGAGGGCCAGTTCAGCCTTTGCCGCGTCGTATCGATCTGTGCTGTCGTTGTCCGGGTCCCAGAAACTGTCGCCGCATACCTTGCATTCCCAGCCTGAAAGATTGTCGACCTGGCGCTCCATGCCTTTGATGCGGATGGTTTCGCTGCGGCCCTCAAAGTAACTCAATGCATCTGGGGCGCCGCAGATGTAGCAAAGCTCGGTTTTTTTCATGATTGTCTCTCCTTGAAGGAGATTACCGGCGGTCTACCGTTTGGGCGGTAAGTGACCTTGATGTAAATCTCCCTGTTTTTTGCATGCGTGTAATACACGTCTTGCCAGGTTCGATGATCCCCATAGGTCGTCATCGACTTGTACAGCATCCTGTTTCTCAGTTCGTAAATGACGCTCTGCATATCCTCGATACTAAAGCCGAGATGCTCGCTGGATTCCTTTGCTGTCCTGGTAAACGCTCTGCTTCCAAGCCGCCTGACATCCGCTTTTATCACCGCCAAATCGTAATGAGGTGTGTACTTTTCCATAAGACACCTGAGTCCAATAATTACCCTCTGAGGGTAATTTTACCAATCGAAAATACTGCTCCTTTCCCTGCCCAAGAACCCTAGTGCGTTGCCTTTGTAGGCAGCTCCGAATAGCCTGTGGGAAAATTCATCCTGTGAGTGGCCGTACTGCAAGCGATCTGCAGGCACTGCGCTCGGCAAGACCCGCAACGCGCCAAATCCCTCTGCCGGCAGTTGATCAATGAACCCTGAAACCCGACGCAAGACTGAACTTGAAGAGCTGCTGATTGACGCCGAGGCCGACGACGAGGCGGTGCAACACGCGCAGCCGGGCGTGGCTCGCCCCTGGTTGCTGTTGCTCGGCCTGGTCCTGGTGGCGCTGAACCTGCGCCCGGCGTTGTCGAGCCTGTCGCCGCTGCTGGCGCAAGTCTCCGGCAGCCTGGGCTTGTCGGCCGTCAAGGCCGGGTTGCTGACCACCTTGCCGGTGCTGTGCCTGGGCCTGTTCGCGCCGACCGCGCCACTGCTGGCGCGACGTTTTGGCGCCGAGCGCGTGGTGTTGGGCATTCTGCTGACCCTGGCCGCCGGGATCATCCTGCGCAGTTCGTTCGGTGAAGTGGGCCTGTTCCTCGGCAGCCTGATTGCCGGCGCGAGCATCGGCATTATCGGCGTGCTGTTGCCGGGCATCGTCAAGCGTGATTTCGCCAGGCAGGCCGGGACCATGACCGGGGTCTACACCATGGCGTTGTGCCTGGGCGCCGCGATGGCAGCGGGTGCTACCGTGCCGTTGAGCCACTACTTCGGTGACAGTTGGAACATTGGCCTGGGCTTCTGGATGCTGCCGGCGCTGGCGGCGGCGTTGGTCTGGTTGCCGCAGGTCGGCCAACAGCACGGCAGCCACCGCGTTGCTTATCGTGTAAAGGGTTTGCTGCGCGACCCACTGGCCTGGCAGGTCACGCTTTACATGGGGCTGCAATCTTCGCTGGCCTACATCGTGTTCGGCTGGTTGCCCTCGATCCTGATCGGACGCGGCCTGAGTGCCACCGAGGCCGGGTTGGCATTATCCGGCTCGATCATCGTGCAACTGCTCAGTTCGCTTGCCGCCCCCTGGCTCGCCACCCGGGGCAAGGACCAGCGCCTGGCAATCGTGGTGGTGATGCTGCTGACCCTGGGCGGTTTGTTCGGTTGTCTTTACGCACCGCTGGAGGGCTTGTGGGGTTGGGCGATTGTATTGGGCCTGGGGCAGGGCGGTACCTTCAGCCTGGCGCTGACCTTGATCGTGTTGCGCTCACGCGATTCCCACGTGGCGGCCAACCTGTCGAGCATGGCTCAGGGCATCGGTTACACCCTGGCGTCTCTCGGCCCGTTCGCGGTCGGCCTGGTGCATGACTGGACCGGCGGCTGGACAGCCATCGGCTGGATCTTCGCCGTGATCGGCCTGGGTGCCATCGTCGCGGGCCTCGGTGCCGGACGTGCGCGCTACGTGCAAGTCACCGGCGAGCCCGTTTAGAGGTACACCACTTCCAGCGTGGCCGAGCCATCGAGTGGGGTGTCCACGCTCAGGTCCAGGTTCTGCCGGGCATTGATCACGGTCTGCACCGTGACGATGCCGCCCAGGACACCGATGGCCGTGGGCCCGCTGACGCTGCCTTCAACGGCGGTAAAGCCCAGGTAGCTTCTGGAACCGATGTCGATGGGGTTGAGGTTGGAGGTGCGCCACGCCAGGCCACCGGTGGTGGACTCGGTGCCGTAGAGCTGCGGCGTGTTGCCCGCCTGGGTCTGCCGAGGGTCGAAGGTCATGGAGTAGACCCCAAGGCGGTTGCCGCTGTTGTCGAACCCCAGCCCGTAGTAAATCTCACTGTTGACCATGGCCGAGCCGTCGCGGTTGTCGCGCATGCGCAGGGCATAGCGGGTCGGGCCGTTGCAGGCGATGCCGATGTGCAGGGTCTTGGCGGGCAGCCGTGTGGCGGTGTCCAGGTTCAGGTCTTGCCGGGCGATCTTGCCGTAGTCGATCAGGCCGCCGCCGGACAGTTGCGGCTGGCACGCGGCGGGAGTGATCAGTCCTTGGACGCTCAGGTCCACCGTCGAAGCCGCCCACGCCGACTCGGCGGTGGCAATCAAGAACAGGCTGGAAAGGACGCAGGTCTTCATGGTTCGGACTCCTATAAGTAAAAGATTTCGATAGTGCCGGACCCGTTGATGCGCACGACGTCGCGCAGATCCAGGGTTTGCGTGGGGGCCAGGTACGCCTTGATGCGCACCGTGCCGGCCAGGGTCTGAATAGCGATTGGCCCGGTGGTGACGCCGGTTTTGTCGGTAAACGCCAGCAGGCTGTTGGCGGCCATGGGGATTTGTCGCGCTGTGGAGCTGCTCCAGGCAGCGCCACCACTGGTGGAGTCGGTACGGTAGAGCGCTGCGTAGCTGTCGGCGCTGAAATCCGCCGGGTCGACCGTCAGGTAGAAACGCCCGATTTTGTTGCGGCTGGCGTCCAGGTCCAGTCCATAGGCCGTTTCATCGATGCCGCCGGTGGCCGAGCCGTCGCGGTTGTCGCGCATGTGCAGGGCGAAGCGCGCCGGGGCGTCGCAGGTCACATTCAAGCGCAGGGTGCGAGCCGGCAGCGGCGTCTCAGTGGTCGCGCTCAGGTCTTTGGCGTACAACGTGCCGTAGTCCACCACGCCCTGGTCCGACAGCAACGGTTGGCAGGCGGTCGGCGCGAAGTGGGCGCGCAGTGTCAGATCGCGGTAGCGCCCGCTGGCATTGTTGTACAACATCCCGCTGACTTCCCAGGTGGTGGCGTCGCGCACCTGGGTGGCGGCCGGGTCGGCCCAGGCGCGCAGCGTCATGTGCAGCGACAGGGTTTTACCCATCATCGGCACGCCCTGGTCCAGCGGCGCGATGCCATGGTCGGGACGCCATTGCAGCACGCTTGCGCTGCTCACCGGCGCCTGGCCCGCGCCGGGCAACAAGCCCAGTTCCACCGCCCTGCCGTCGAGTACGGCGTTGCCGACCTCGATGGCATAGCTGCCGTGGGGCGTGAACTGCAGGCGCTGTGCGGTGGCGGCGGTGCCGCGATAGAACAGGCTCAGGTCCTGGGCTCGGGGGCAGGTGAAGGTGAGGCTTATCCGGCGTTCGCCAAGCAAGCGTTGCGGCGCACTGTCGCTTTGCGCCAGGCGGCTCATCAGGCCGAAATCCACCAGCGGTTCGCTGAGGTTGAGTTGGCACTCTTCAAAGGCATGAGCGGTGCCGGCAAACGCGAGTAATAACCCCAGGCTCAGGTGGCGCAAACAAGTAGCAAAATGCATGGCGGTAGTCCTCATGGCGTGTGGCAGCGAGCGGGCGCGGTTTCGAAATACACCGTAGGATCGGCTTTTTCCGGCAGTTCGTAGCGCAGCTCACAGCGTTCGCCCTGCGGCGTGGTGATCCACAGTTGCCCTTGATCCAATACATTGGGCAGGAACACTTGGCTGGCGTCCTGCACCAGGGTGATGAACTCACCGCTGGCCGTGCTCACGGAGGCGCCCACCGGCAGCGGTTCGCCTCGGTCGGTGCTGACGGTGAGCAACATGCGGCGCGTCAGGCCCACGCCGAACTCGACCCGGTCCACCGCGCCGCGCCCGGCCGAGATCATCGCCAGGCCGTTGTTGATGTCGGCATTGCGCGGTAGCGAACGGGTTTGCACTTCCACCGGGCTGCGCCCGTAGGCGGCCACTTGGGAGACCACAGCCTGGCCGTGCCAATCGGTCCAGACCGGGCCGCTGGGGGTGCTGAGCTTGATGCCGCTCATGTCGCCGACCGATACCAGAGCGAAGGTATCGCGCACCGGATACGGTGAAAACGTGACGCCGCCGTCGTGCAATACCACCCCGCCGCGTGCGCCGCCCTGGTAGCTGGAGCGCTCGGCATCGGAGCGGCTGTAGCTCAGGTCCAGCTGGGTGTAGCGCGGCAGTGCCGAGACACCGACGCTGGTTTCCACCTGACGGTCGCGGCTGTCGTGCTCGGCGCTGACGCGGTAACTGAGCTGGTCGTCGATCTGTTCGGTGACGCCCAGGCCGGTGCGGTTTTCGCCGCCGGAATTGCGTACCCAGCTGCGCAGCCGGCGACTCTCGCCCAACGGCACGCTGATAGTGAGGTACACCGCATTGTCCTGTCGCTGGCTGCCGCCCAGTTGCCATTCGGCACTGGCCGAAAACGATACCGCCCCGATGCTCGTGCCCCACGAGGCCAGGGCGCGGCTGCTGCCGTCGCCGGCAAAATTGGACGAACGCGACACGCCGGCACTGAAGGCGCCCAGCATCGGGTGCGACCACCCCAGATTGAGGCTTTGCTGGTCTCGATAGCGTGAGTTCTTCTGGCTACCGTCGCGCTCGTAGGTGCTTTCTTCCAGCTCGCGATAACCGATGCTGCGCCAGGAGTTGGCGGCGCTGATCGACCACTGTTCGCCCAAGCGTTGCGACCAGGAAATATCCGTCTGCACCCCGGAGACCTTTTCCCGGGCCTGGGTGTTGGACAGTTGCGTGGACAGTTGGATCTGGGTGTCCAGGAGCGGCTGCCAACCCAGGCTTGCCCCTGCCGAGCGGTATTGGCTGGCGGCCAGCACACCGCCGCCCAGGGTCAGTTGCGGATGCACGGCCCCGGTCCAGCCGCCACTGACGACCCAGGGATCTCCCCCTTTGGCGTCGCCGAGCTTGCGCACGCGACCCGCCGCCAGCGCGTACCCCGGCGCTGGCAGCCCCAGGCCAAGCATGGCGGCGGGTACGGTAAAGCGCCGTTCACCGCCGACACTTTCCTTGACCGTCACTTCCACGTCCGAGCGCGTATTGAGCCGACGCACATCACTTAAGGCGAAGGGCCCGGCGGGCACCACCGTGGAGTGAATCAACGCGCCGTTCTGGCGAACTTCCACTTGCGCGGGACTGTTGGCGATGCCCTGGATCAGCGCGCCCTGGCCTTGTTCTTGAAGCGCATGCTCAGTGAGCACCTGCACACCGGTAATCTGCGCGCCCGACAACACCGGGTTATAGAGGTTGATCTGCCCGGCTTGCAGCACCGCTTGCCGACTGGCAAAGGTGCGCTGGGCATAGGCTTCCAGATGGGTACTGCGTGACAGGCCATCCTGCCAGGTCTGGACCTGCCGGCTGCGCACGATCCAGTCACCGGCGTTGAAGCCCACTTCGGTATTGGCCGAGCCGAACCGGCTGGCGTCATCGCCAAAGCGGTTGTAAAAGCCGCTGAGGTCGTAATTGAGCATCCCGGCAAAGCCCCCGGTTTCGTACCCGGAGATATCCTGCGGGATTGGGCGCAAGGCTTCGGTAGGTACCACCAAAGACACCGACAGCGTCGCCGGATCGGGCTCCACCAGGCTTTGCGGGTACTGCGCCAGGAAGTCGTGGCAGTGCTCGGTATCGTCGGGCACCACCAGGTTGGCGGCGTCCAGCAAAGCGCGGTCAAAGCACAGGTTGCCTTGGCGGTCGAAACTTGCGTCGAGGCGGCCACGGCGCTGGCCATTGACCCGCAGGTTGACGGTGTGCCGTCCGGTGGCGAAGCGCGGCGCATCCAGCAACAGGCTGGCCAGTTGCGGGTCGATGCCGCGTTGTTGCAGGGTCTGGGCGTCGAAACCGGACGAGCCGGCACCCTCGGCCCAGGTCTTGGCCGGCAGCAGGGCGCACAGCAGCATCACCAGCGGCATGGGCTGGCGCAGGGGGAGAGCGGGCACGGCTTCGCCGTCACGGTAACTCGATACTGTTTTCACGCTTGGCACTCTTGATGTGAACGCGCGGGCCCGTTTGATCCGGTGCCGGCAGGCGTTCCGGTGACGATCAATGAGCCGTCACTTCTTTATCCGGGCGTGGTGATGCCCGGTGGTTCAGTCAGCGGGTGAGCGGTGCGTCGTAGGCCGCAACGGCAAAGCCGTACACCGTGGCTGGTTGCAGCCGCACTGTGTCGGCGCCGGCGCCGCTGGCCGGTACGCTCAAGGTTTCGCCGGGCAGCACATAGGTGCGCGGCAGCATGGCCTTGCCGTTACCGGGCAGCAGTTGCAGCTCCTGCGCCAGGCGCACCACGTAGGGGGTGTCGTTGCGCACCTGCAAGGTGCCGTTGGTGAGCGTCCAGGTCAGGTCGGTCCACGGCGTGCGGTTGGGGGCCAAACCCTTGGGGTGCACGATCACCGGCAGGTTCTGGCGCACGGTCACGCCCACGCGGGCATGCCCGGCGGCGGTGGCTGCGCGCCCTTGGGGCATGCCTTCGAACACCGCGCGTTTGAGCCGCTGGGTGAGCAACGGCTGCTGGTTTTGCAGGATGAAACGCACCAGTTGCGATTTGGACGATTCCACCCGTGACAACGGTGGCGTCACCACCAAAAGCGGCTCGGTGTCTTCGGGGATGTCCTGCAAGGTAACGTGCAGCAGTGCGAGTTGGCTGTCGGTGTTGGTCACCGATACGCTGGCTTCGCCATCGGCTTCAAGCACGATCACCACGGAGCTGTCGGGCACCATGCCGTCGGCCTTGGCTTGAGAACCGAGTACCAGCAGCAAGGCAATCAGCCCTACAGCAGTGTTTGAGAAGAACGTCGTCATGACGGGGTTTCCATTAGGGCAAATAAGTCGATCAGAGGTAGCGCAAATCCAGCACGATGGAGCCGTCGAGGGGCACTTCCTGATCCAGGGTCAGGTAGCGCGAAAAGTTGATCGCGGTTTCGACCTGAAGCTGGGTGGTGAGCTGGCTGAGAAAGTCGGGTTGACGGTCGCCCGGCAGGGCAAAGGCCATATAGGCGCGTGGGTAGGCATTCGGGTCCGGCGTCCAGGTTTCGCCGTCGTTGAGCGAGGACAGCACCTGCAGGGGTTGCGCGTCGCCCACCGGGTTGCGAAAGGCCAGCCCCACGGAGCCCAGGCGTTCGTCCGGGACATGAATGTTTATGCCCAGCCCGTAGAAAAAGTCCGGCGCCAGGGACGAGTCCGCGCGGTTGTCGACACCCACCAGCGCAAACAGCATTGGCCTTGCGCACTGCACATGCAGTTCCAGCGTGCGGCTGGGCAGCACGGTGAATTCGTCGCTGTGCAGGCTGCGCGCGGGGATCTTGCCGTACTCGATGCTGCCGTCTTCGGACAGCTCCACATGGCAGGCATCCGGCGTCACCCGGCCGGTTACCATCAGGTCGACATAGGACGCCGCCCCGGCCTCTGCGGTGGCGGCCAGGGCGAGCAGCACGGCAACAGAGCGCACCTTCAGCCGGGAGCATGGTCGGTGCCTGGCGGGGTTTGAGGAAGGGGCGGTCATGGGTCAGAGGTACTTCACTTCGAGGGTGGCGGAACCGTCGAGCGTGACTTCGTTGCTCAGGTCCAGGCCGTCAGAGCGGTTGATATGGGTTGTAACCCGCAGGTCCATGGTCAGATCTTTAACCGCTACCGGCTGAGTGTCGTCATTCATTGAGGCCACCGACATGTACATGCTCGGCTGCCATACTCTCTCGCTGGACCAAGTCTTACCTTGATCATACGAGCCGATTGTCTGTACCACCGCGCCGTCTTCGGCGACCGGGTTACGCAAGGAAAGGGAGTACCTGCCCAGCTTTTGGGTCTCGTTGATGAAACCCAGGCCATAGTCTGTCGTAAGGCCTGAGCCTACGCGGTTATCGATCGAATGCAGGGCGAACTGGATGGGTGCGTCGCAATTGACGGTCATCGTCAAGGTGTGGACGCCAATCAGCGTCGCTTGGTCCGGCTGCAGGTCCTTGGCCGAAACCTTGCCATGATCAATCACCCCACCGCTGGACAGGCTGGGCGTACAAGCGCTTGGCACAATCAAACCCTTGACCGTCAAGTCCACGCTTGAGGCGGCAAAGGTGTTGGCCGAGCTGAGCAGCGCGATACCGGCGGCCAGGGTGGTGAATCGGGTCTTCATGGTGGCGACTTCCTTGGTGGGGATCAGAGGTAATTGACTTGCACGGTGGCGTGGCCGTCGATGGGGACTTCGTCGGTCAGCGTCAGGCCGTCGGCGGGGGCGATGTGGGTGATCAGGCGGATTTGCGCGTCCAGTTGCTCGACGGCGATCGGTGCCACACCCTCGTTATTGGAGACGGCCGTGAGCAGGGTGTGGCTGAGCATGGTCGAGGGGCTCCAGGTCACACCGCCATCCCTCGAGGTGATAGTGCGTACGGGGACGTTGTCGGCAATCGGCGCGTAGAGGCCAAGCCCTGCATCGCCGACTTTTTCATCGTTGGCGGTCGTGCCCAGGCCATGCCAGCTGAAGTGGCTGGCGGCGGTGCCTGCGCGGTTGTCGATGGTGTTCAGGGTAAAAAACGTCGGGCCGTCGCAACGCACACTCAGCAGCATGGTTTCCCGTGGCAGGTCGGTGTAGGTGTCGGTGTTGAGCTCCTTGACCGACACCTTGCCGAAGTCAATCACCCCGCCGCCGGAGATCACCGGTTCACAGGCACTGGGCGTAATGCTCCCCTTGACGAGCAGGTCGGTGTTGCTGGCGGCGAATGCGGGCGGGCAGAGCAGCAACGTACTGATCAAACTGAGAGCAAAAACCTTCATGGCGAGTGGATCTCCTTGGGCTCAGGGGCCGATATCGTTGGGATTAGAGGTACACGACTTCCACGGTGATGGAGCCGTCGATGGGGACCTCGCCGCTGAGGCTCAGCTCGCTAGTGGGGGCGATCTTGGTGTAGATCCTGGCTTCTGCGGTCCACAGCTTGGCCGGGATCGGCGTGGTCCCACCGGGCACGGTAGGGGTCAAATAGATTTCATGTGCCCAATACCGGCTGCTCATCCACGGACCTTCCTTTTTTCTGGAGGAGAGACTGCCGGCAGGCGCATCATCGACGATCAATGACGAGTTCAAAAACCTCACCCCCATGTAGCCAAGTTTTTCCGTGCCGTTGTTGATCAGGCCCAGACCGAATTTTTCCGAATCCAGAACGCCACTGCTCGACCCTGTGCGGTTGTCCATTGTCCGCACAGCCACCAATGTGGCGGCGTCACAGCTGACAGAAAACTGCAGGGCTTTGGTGGGCAGGGAGGTCTCCGTGTCGACGTTCAGGTCCTTGGCTGCAATCTTGCCGTAGTCCACGACCCCGCCTTCGGACAGTGCGGGGGTACAGGCGCTCGGGACAATCGAACCCTTGACGGCGAGGTCCACGGAGCTGGCTGCAAACGCCGAGGAGGTCAGCGCAAGGAACAAGGCGCTGCTCAGTAGCGATAGAGAGGTGGTGCTCATTTCATTGGTTTCCATTGCAAGGCTGGCAGATTACGACGCGTGCAAAGTCTGGCCCGCTTCTTTATGGGCGGGTGCGCAGGGCAACGGTCTATTGGTTTACGGCGGCGGTGAAGGCGCGAGCCGTCCCTCTGTGGGGTGGGGGGAATTTATCGAGAAGCCCAGGCAGTGGAAATACAACTTCTACGACATTGCCGTGGCCCGTCGAGCAGGCTGTTTAGCGCGCTGGGGGAAGGTCTTTGGCTTTGTTTTTCGTAGTTGTTGTATGGGCTTTGAATTGCTTGAAAGGTTATTGGTGTGCCGCCGATAGCATCCCTGTGGATGTGACTGTCTGGGCTGCACAATAGGTTTCGTTGGCTATTGCAGCGGCGCTGCAGATTATCGCCGTTTCTATAGTCACGAAGAGGTACTGATGGGCTCCCTGCCAGGTTCAACCGCAAGGGCGAGCCGGACGTTGCGGCCGCCCGTTGTACCCCCGCTTCATTGGAAACACTTGAATGTCCTGGTCGTCGATGACCACTCTGCCTACCGTCTGCTGCTGGGCTGGCTTTTGCAGCAACTGGGGCTTGGGCACGAATCGGCCGCTGACGGCGACCGTGGGTTGCTGGCCTTTACCCGTCGGCCCTTCGACCTGGTGATCAGCGATTGTCGAATGCCCTTTCTGGATGGGTACGCAATGGCCCGGGCGATTCGCGCGCATGAGCGTGAGCATGGGTTACGGCGAGTGCCGATCATTGCCTTGACTGCCAACCTGCAGAGCGACAGCCCGCAGCGCTGTCGTGACGCCGGCATGGATGCCTGGTTGCTCAAGCCTGTGACACTTGAACAATTGCACGCCGTTCTGATGCGCTGGCTGCCCGGCGCAAATGCGCCGCAGGCCTGCCAGGCGCCGCCGGCGCCACGGGCGAACTGGCCCACCCGTGCCACCTTGGTCGCGACGTTTGGCAGCCACCAGGTTGTTGACCAGATGTTGCAAACCCTATTGGTCGAGGCATGGGAGGACCATGGGATCTTGCATCACGCCTGTGTCACTTTGAACGCCCCAGCCGTTGCCGAACGGCTCCACCGGTTGGTGGGCAGCCTGGTGTTTTTGGGCGGGACCGACCTTGAATCGACGGCGGTAGGGCTTATCGAGCAGGTCGTGGCTCATGGCGTCGTCTCTCGCAGGGCGGCGTTGGAGCGCTTCCAGGCTGAGTTGAGGGTTTATCTCGAGTATTTGGCGGGCATTTGAATCAAGATTTTGCAATAGGATTCAGTCATTGAGCTCTTGTGTTTTTTGTAGGTATTTTCCTATTGTTTTGTAGTCCGAAAACTTGTCACTACTGAACATTGAGCGTGGCTGCAAGCAGCTCTTTGTTAGTAGTTGTTGATAAGCGCCCGTGGGGGTATTTTGCGCGGATTCAAGTTGCCATCATTCGTGGGTATGTATGCTTCGAGTAATTATTGCTGACGATCATCCTATTGTGCGGGTCGGACAAAAAGTGGTGATCGAGGCGAATGGCAGATGCAAAGTGGTCGGCGAGGCCGATGGTCCCGATCAGTTGATCAATTTGTTAACTACAACGGCGTGCGACGTGCTCGTCACGGACTTCGCCATGCCCGGTGGCCAACAGGCCGACGGCTACGGTTTGTTGAGTTTCCTGAACCGCCAATATCCGGCTATGCCGGTGATTCTGGTAACCATGTTCGCCAATGTCGCCACCTTGCGCGCCTCGTTTGCCCAGGGGGCCAGGGCCGTAGTGGCCAAAAGCGCCTCGGCCAAAGAATTGCCGCTGGCAATCAAGGCGGTCTGCGCCGGCCAGACCTTCGCCAGCGAGTGCCTGCGGGTGCAGATGGTCGAGGCGGGCACCGGCAATCCATTGCAACAGCCGCAGTTGTCCGGCAAGGAGCGCGAAGTGGTGCGCATGCTGGCCAGCGGCATGACGGTCAGTGAGATTGCGGCGCGGGTCAATCGCAGTATTTCGACCATCAGCAAACAGAAAACCACGGCGATGAATCGGTTGTGCATTTCTACGGATGTGGATTTATTTGCCTATGCCCGTGACGCGGGCATGGTGCCTTAGTAGATGACAGTTTATGACGGTGTTTGAGCGGGCGCTGTAACCAAGTATTCGTATTAGTTGTATGGGAGCGCAGTAGGCGCAGTGCTCCAATGTGTCTTGAGCAATCTGCCGTTAATGGCGCTGATTCTCAACCTTAGTCTATTAATTGAGTCGAGCCCTCGGGGTGGCGACGTACTTTCGTTCGTCTGTTTATTCCCCCGGGTAACCGACCGTGAGTGAGCATTGAAATGCAACAGTCCCGTTTAATTATTGCTGCAGCGTTGTCGCTGGCCGGTATCTCCAGCGTATTTGCGGCG
The DNA here is from genome assembly GCF_001439815.1 of Pseudomonas orientalis. GTDB lineage: Bacteria > Pseudomonadota > Gammaproteobacteria > Pseudomonadales > Pseudomonadaceae > Aquipseudomonas > Aquipseudomonas orientalis. Next base: position 198,785 of record NZ_JYLM01000007.1, read on the forward strand.
TCCAGTGTGGACCTGGTGGTCAAAGGCACCATTACACCCTCTGCCTGCACGCCGACGGTGTCGAGCAACGGCCTCGTTGACCATGGAAAACTGTCAATCAAGGACCTGACCTCCATCACGCAATTGCCGGATGCCACGTTACAGTTCGCTGTGGTTTGTGATGCGGCCACCTTGCTGGCGGTCAAGGGCACCGATAATCGATCTGGAACTGCCTGGTTCAACGGTTACGAAACCACTTCGCTGTTCGGTCTGGGATTGAGCGCCGATAATCAGAAATTGGGCGCGTACCGGCTGACGATGGAAAACACCACGGTCGATGGTGCCGCCGTTTCCCTTATTGAGTCTGTCGATGGTGAGACCTGGTTCCCAGCCGCTGATGTCTGGCAACCACGTTGGATGAGAGCGGTGAGTGGGTCGCAAGGCGCCGATCATTTACCGGTGGCGATTCAAAATCTGGCAACCGATGTGGTCATCAGCACTTTCGTCAGGAAACCGAAAATGACCATTGAAGAGATCCCTTTGGACGGGAGTGCAACCCTGGACATCGTCTACCTGTAAGCCCGGGGCGACGCCATATTCGTCATCAATGGTCATGGTCTTTACGGCCTGCGCGGATTATCGTGCAGCCCTGACCATCATCCTCCCGGAGCCTGCCCATGAGTGACGCCAATACCGCCCTGATCACCCGCTTCTACGAGGCGTTCCAACGCCTGGACGCCGAAGCCATGGCTGCCTGCTACGCCGACGACGTGGTGTTCAGCGACCCTGCCTTCGGTGAGCTGCGCGGGCGTGATGCCGGGGACATGTGGCGCATGCTCACCACCCGGGCCAAGGATTTCTCCCTGACGTTCGACCATGTGCGCAGCGATGAAACCACCGGCAGCGCCCATTGGGTGGCGACGTACCTGTTCAGCGCAACCGGCAATACGGTGGTCAACGATATCGGTGCGCGCTTCGTATTTCGCGATGGCAAGATCTGTGAGCATCACGACCACTTCGACCTGTGGCGTTGGTCGCGCCAGGCGTTGGGCCTCAAGGGCCTGTTGCTGGGCTGGTCGCCGGCGCTGAAAAACGCGGTACGGGCCCAGGCGCTCAAAGGCTTGAAGGCATTTCAGGCCGGGCGTTGATAAGATTGGCGCACTTCTGGTTTGCCGACATCGACTCGTGACTGATCCCTCTGAACCCAAGCCCTGGTTCGTCTACCTGGTGCGTGCCGCCAATGGCTCGTTGTATTGCGGCATCAGCAACGACCCTCAGCGTCGCTTTGCCTCTCACCAGCGTGGCAAGGGCGCGCGGTTCTTTTTGTCCAGCCCGGCGGTGGCACTGGTCTATACCGAGCAGTGTGCAAGCAAGGGCGATGCGCTGCGCCAGGAGCGCCTGATCAAGAAATTGAAGAAGAGTGCCAAGGAGTGCCTGGCGGCGAATGGCGTTGAGGGTGAAATTAACAAAAATAGTTGCAAACCCATGTGAGGTAAACCGGCGGCCCATCCGTGTAATGCTTGAAACTGCGATCTATTCGCATTAACAGCATTTTCCACACGGGTTCTCACAGCATGAAGTCGACGGCGGGCGGTTGGGTCAAACAGTGGCTGGGAGCCTCGGTATTTACGGTGTCTGGGGTGGTCTTGCTGCCCCTGGCGATGGCGCAGGCGCAGGAGCAACAAAGCGCCCAGTTCAAGTTTGCCCTGGCCGCCAAACCGCTGCCCCAGGCCCTGAGCGATTTCAGCCGGGTCACCGGCATCAGCGTGATCTATACCGATGAAGCGCCCTACGGCCTCAATGCCCCGGCAGTCAGCGGGCAAATGAGCGCGAGCCAGGCCCTGCAACGCCTGCTGGGCCAGTCAGGCTTCACCTTCCGCCAGATCGATACCCGCACCCTGGCCCTGGAGCCTGTGCCAACCGACGGCGCGGTCAATCTCGGCGCTACCACCATCAGCGGCGCCAACCTTGCCCAGGACAGCACCAGCTACCAGCCGCCGCCGACCAGCTCGGTGATGCGCTCCCACGGCCTGTTGTTGGAAACCCCGCAGACCGTCAATGTGGTCCCGGCCCAAGTCCTGCGCGACCAGCAACCGCGCAACCTGGATGATGCGCTGGGCAATATCAGCGGTATCACCCAGTCCAACACCCTCGGCAGCACCCAGGACGCGGTGATGCTGCGCGGTTTTGGCGACAACCGTAACGGCTCGATCATGAAGGACGGCATGCCGCTGGTGCAGGGCCGCGCCTTGAACGCGACGGCCGAGCGCGTCGAAGTGCTCAAGGGCCCGTCGTCGTTGCTGTATGGGATCCAGGATCCCGGCGGCGTGGTCAATATCGTCAGCAAAAAGCCCGAGCTGGTGCAGTCCACCGCCCTGACCGCGCGCGGCTCGACGTTCGGCAGCGGCAAGAACGGCAGCGGCGGCAGCCTGGACACTACCGGCCCCGTGGGCGACAGCGGCCTGGCCTATCGCCTGATCGTCGACCATGAAGATGAAGATTACTGGCGCAACTACGGGACCCACCGCGAGACGTTGGTGGCGCCGTCGCTGGCATGGTACGGCGACACCACTCAAGTGGTGTTGGCCTATGAGCATCGCGAATTTCTCTCTCCATTCGACCGTGGCACCGCCATCGATCCCAAAACCAACCATCCGCTGAACATCCCCGCCACCCGCCGCCTGGATGAGCCGTTCAACAACATGGAAGGCCGCTCCGATCTGTACCGCCTCAACGTCGATCATGATTTGAGCGATGACTGGAAAGCCCATTTTGGCTACAGCTGGAACCGCGAAACCTACGACGCCAGCCAGGTGCGCGTGGTCAAGGTCAACACCAACGGCACCCTGACCCGCAGCATGGACGGCACCCAGGGCGCGCTGACCACCGACCGCTTCGCCACCGCCAGCCTTGAAGGCAAGGTGAATGTGGCGGGTATGCAGCACGACCTGGTGTTCGGCCTGGATGATGAATACCGCAAAATCTACCGCGCCGACCTGGTTCGCCAGACGCCGCGTGGCGTTTTCAACTACAACGACCCGGTGTACGGCAACGAAGTGGCGGGCTCCAAAGTCAGCGCGCCGGACAGCAACCAGACCGATCTGCTGCGCAGCGACTCGTTGTTCTTCCAGGACGCCATTCACCTGAACGATCAGTGGATTCTGGTCGGCGGCGCGCGTTACCAGATGTACGACCAATACGCCGGCAAAGGCGTGCCGTTCACCGCCAACACCGATGGCAACGGCCAGAAATGGGTGCCGCGTGCCGGGCTGGTGTATCGCTACACCGATGAGCTGTCGTTCTATGGCAGTTATACCGAGTCGTTCAAACCCAACTCCACCATCGCGCCGCTGGCCAATAAAACCGTGCTGGATGGCAGCCTGGAGCCTGAAGAATCCAAGGCGTGGGAGCTGGGCACCAAGTTCGACCTGCCGGGGCGCATCACCGCGAGCGCGGCGTTGTTCACCATTGATAAACGTAATGTGCTGGTGCAGGTTGGCGACGGGTTGACCTCGGTCTACAGCGTGGCGGGCAAGGTGCGATCCCGTGGGCTGGAAGTGGATGCCAGCGGCCAGCTGACCGACAAGTGGAGCCTGATCGGCAGTTATGCCTACACCGATGCCGAGGTCACCGAAGACCCGAGCCTCAAAGGCAATCGCCTGCAGAACGTGGCGAAAAACACCGGCTCGCTGTCGGCGGTGTATGACTTCGGCAGCATCCTGGGCGGTGATCAACTGCGCGTCGGCGCCGGCGCGCGTTATGTCGGTGAGCGGGCAGGGGATGCGGCCAACAGTTTCGAACTGCCGAGTTATACCGTGGCTGATGTGTTCGCCAGTTATGACACCCGGCTTGAGGGGCAGAAGGTCAAGTTCCAGCTCAATGTGAAGAACCTGTTTGACCGCACCTATTACACCTCTTCGGTAAATACGCAGTTCGTGTCTATTGGCGATGCGCGGCAGGTATCGGTGTCCAGCACCCTCTCTTTCTGACCGGATCTGCTTTATGTGGGAGGGGGCTTGCCCTGATGCCAGTCAGTTAAATGAACGAAATGCTTAAAGCAGCGAAGATCAAATGTGGGAGGGGGCTTGCCCCCGATGACGGTGTGTCAGCCAACACTACTGTTGGTTGACACACCGCTATCGGGATCAAGCCCCCTCCCACATTGACACCTGAGCTGTTAGCGTTGCCGCCATTGGATGCCTACGGAAAACGCGACTGATGTATTTTGCAAAATGGATACACACCAGCACCCTGCTGGTTGGCTTGAGTTTTTTACTGGGCGGCTGCGCCAGCGTTTCGCAGACCTCCACGTCCGCGACTCTCGACATGCTGCTGGCCGACCCGGCGCTGCAAGGCGCCACCGTCTCGCTGACGGTGCGCGACGCCCGTACTGGCAGCACGCTCTACCAGCACAACCCACGCACACGGTTGGTGCCTGCATCTAACCTGAAACTGCTGACCACCGCCGCAGCGATGGATGTGCTGGGCCCGCAGTACCGCTTCGCCACGCAACTGTTGAGCAATGGCACCCGCCAGGGCGATCGCCTTACCGGCAATCTCTACCTGCGTGGCGTGGGGGATCCTGCTATTCAATACGCCGACTATCAGGCGCTGGCGGCGCAATTGGCCAGCCAGGGCGTGCGCCAGGTGCAGGGCGACCTGGTGTTCGATGACACCTGGTTCGATGCCGAGCGGCTGGGGGTCGATTGGTCCCATGACGATGAAACCACCTACTACGGCGCGCAGATTTCCGCGCTGACGGTGTCGCCCAATACGGATTTCGATGCCGGCAGCGTATTGGTCACCGCCAGGGCGCCGCTGCGGGTTGGCCAGCCTGTCAGCGTCGACATCTTTCCGCCTACCGACTACCTGCAACTGAGCAACCGCGCCGTCAGCGGGCCGGGCAACAGCTACGGGATAAACCGCCGGCATGGCACCAACCTGTTGCAGCTCAGCGGCGCGGTGGCACCGGGGCGGCAGAGCCAGCAACTGATCAGCGTCTGGGAGCCGACGCAACTGGTGGCCAATCTGTTTGAACACGCCTTGGCGCAACAAGGCATTACGGTGCAGGGGCGGCGAGTGATGGGCGGGGCGAGCCCTGCGGTGGTGACGCTGCTGGCCGAGCACCAATCGGCGCCGTTGCAGGAATTGATCACGCCACTGCTCAAACTCTCGAACAACACTATGTCCGAAGCCCTGCTCAAGGCCATGGGGCGCCAGACCGCCAACAGCGGCACGGCGGCGGCGGGTGCATTGGCGGTGGCCGGGTTCCTCAAGCGCCAGGGGCTGGACACCACCACGCTCAGTCAGGTCGACGGCTCGGGCCTGTCGCGACGTAACCTGGTTTCTTCGCAAACCTTTACCGACCTGTTGCTGGTCGCGGGCAAGCAGCCGTGGTTCGACGCCTGGTACAACGCGCTGCCGGTTGCCGGCAACACTGACCGCATGACCGGGGGCAGCCTGCGCTATCGCTTGCGCGGCACGCCGGCCGACAACAACCTGCATGCCAAGACCGGCTCCATGGCCGGCGTGTCATCACTGAGCGGTTACGTCACCGACGCCCAAGGGCGCAAGTTGGTGTTCTCGATGCTGACCAACAACTATGTGGTGGACGGCGCGCAGGTCAAAGCGCTGGAAGACCGCATGGCAGTGGCGCTGTCGCGCTGGGACGACTGATTCAGGATTGATAGCCCATGCGCCAACTCACGGCCCGGGTCGCCGCCAGCAACTGCTGCGCCGCCGGGCCGTCTTCATCGGCGTGGAACAGCGAGGTGGGGCCGACCACGGTCATCACCGCCGCCACGTGTCCGGTGGCGTTGAATACCGGCGCTGACAGCGCATCCACGCCGGGCATCAGCAAGCCATGCACAAAATGCAGGCCACGGCGGCGGATCTGTTCGCAAAGGGTGGCGTAGGCCGCATCGTCCGCCAGGGCGTGGGCGGTGCCGGCCTGGATCTCGCGGTCACGCAATTCCACGGTCTCCCGCGACGGCAGGTAGGCGCTGAACACCAGCCCGGTGGACGAACTCAAGAGCGGCAATACCGAGCCCAATTGCGTCACCACCGTGACGGCGCGCACCGCCGGCTCGATCTGCACCACGGTCGCCCCCTGGTTGCCCCACACCGCCAGAAAGCAGGTTTCATTCAATTGATCGCGCAGTTCCGCCAGCGGCAGTGCGCCGACCTTCAACACATCCATGCTGCCCAGCGCCGCCAGGCCCACGCGCAGCGCTTCGCGGCCCAGGCCGTAGTGGTTGGTGGCGGTGTTCTGTTCGGCAAAGCCCGACGCAATCAGCGCCTGCAAGTAACGGTGGACCTTGCTCGCCGGCATCTGCACATGGTCGGCCAGGCGCGACAGCGAGGTGGACGGCGACAGTTGTGCCAGGGCCTTGAGGATATCGGTGCCCACCTCGGCCGAGCGGACTTTCTGTTTACCGGTGTCGCGGGGCTTTTCCATGGGGGAGCGAGAATCCGAGAGAGAAGTGGGCGTCTTTATAGCTTGACGCTCCCCGGCGATCAAATTACGTTATGCGTAACTGGATTACGATAAAAACAACTGACCCAGAGGATGCTCCATGAACCTCGACTACCTGTCGGGCTTTGGCAACGAATTTGCCAGCGAAGCCTTGCCTGGCGCGCTGCCCGTTGGCCAGAACTCGCCGCAGAAAGCGCCCTACGGGCTGTACACCGAACTGTTCTCCGGCACCGCGTTCACCATGGCGCGCAGCGAAGCGCGGCGTACCTGGCTGTACCGCATCCAGCCATCGGCCAATCACCCGGCCTTCATCAAGCTGGAGCGGCAATTGGCTGGCGGGCCCTTGGGCGCTGTGACGCCGAACCGGTTGCGGTGGAACCCGTTGGAAATCCCAGGTGAGCCGACTGACTTTATCGACGGGCTCGTAGGGATGGTCGCCAATTCCGGGTCGGAAAAACCGTCAGGGATCAGCATCTACCACTACCGCGCCAATCGGTCTATGGAGCGGGTGTTGTTCAATGCCGACGGCGAACTGTTGGTCGTGCCCGAGCTGGGCCGTTTGCGTATCGCCACTGAACTGGGTGTACTGGACGTCGAGCCGTTGGAAATCGTGGTACTGCCACGCGGGCTCAAATTTCGCGTCGAACTGCTCGACGCCCAGGCACGCGGTTATGTCGCCGAAAACCATGGCGCACCGCTGCGCCTGCCGGACCTCGGCCCGATTGGCAGCAACGGCCTGGCCAACCCGCGCGACTTCCTGACGCCGGTCGCCCGCTACGAAGACCTCAAGCAACCGACCACCCTGGTGCAGAAATTTCTCGGCGAGCTGTGGGCCTGCGAGCTCGACCATTCGCCGCTCAACGTGGTCGCCTGGCACGGCAACAACGTGCCGTACAAATACGACCTGCGCCGCTTCAACACTCTTGGCACGGTGAGCTTCGATCACCCGGACCCCTCGATCTTCACCGTCCTGACTTCGCCCACCAGCGTGCATGGCCTGGCCAACCTCGACTTCGTGATCTTCCCGCCACGCTGGATGGTGGCCGAGAACACCTTCCGGCCGCCGTGGTTCCACCGCAACCTGATGAACGAATACATGGGCTTGATCCAGGGCGCCTACGATGCCAAGGCCGAGGGCTTCCTGCCCGGCGGCGCGTCCCTGCACAGTTGCATGAGCGCCCATGGCCCGGACGGCGAAACCTGCACCCGGGCGATCAATGCCGAGCTGGCACCGCACAAGATCGACAACACCATGGCGTTCATGTTCGAGACCAGCCAAGTGCTGCGGCCCACACAGTTCGCCTTGCAATGCCCGCAATTGCAGCCCTCTTACGACGCGTGCTGGGCCGCGCTGCCCGCCACCTTCAACCCGAATCGGAGATAACCCATGACTCAACCAACGCAGACCCGCAGCTGGGTGGCCTCGGCCAACGGTCACGCGGACTTCCCCCTGCAAAACCTGCCGCTGGGGGTGTTCAGCATCAAGGGTTCGGCGCCGCGCAGTGGCGTGGCGATTGGCGACGCGATCCTCGACCTGCACGCGGCGCTGGACGCATTTGACGGTGAAGCCCGGCGCGCAGTGCAAGCCACCGCGGGTGGCCAATTGAACGCCTTTTTCGAACTCGGTCGCGGCCCCCGCGTGGCGTTGCGCGAGCGCCTGCTGGAGCTGCTGGCCGAAGGCAGCCCCCTGCAAACCCGTGAGGCGCAGGTGTTGCACCGCGCCGCCGATTGCCAGATGCACCTGCCGGCCAGGATCAATGACTACACCGATTTTTACGTCGGTATTGAACACGCACAGAACGTCGGCAAACTGTTCCGTCCCGACAACCCGCTGTTGCCCAACTACAAGTACGTGCCGATTGGTTACCACGGCCGTGCCTCGACCATCCGCCCCTCAGGCACCGAGGTCCGTCGCCCTAAAGGCCAGACCTTGCCCGCCGGCCAGGCCGAGCCGACGTTCGGCCCCTGCGCACGCCTGGACTATGAGTTGGAACTGGGTATCTGGGTCGGCCCGGGCAATGCCATGGGCGACGCGATCGCCATTGGCGATGCGGCTGAACATATCGCCGGTTTCTGCCTGCTCAACGACTGGTCGGCGCGGGATATCCAGGCCTGGGAATACCAGCCGCTCGGGCCGTTCCTGTCCAAGAGTTTCATCACCAGTATCTCGCCATGGGTGGTCACGGCTGAAGCGCTGGAGCCCTTTCGCAAGGCGCAACCGGCGCGTCCCGAAGGCGATCCTCAGCCGTTGCCGTACCTGCTGGACGTTCGCGATCAGAAGGCCGGCGCCTTCGATATCGAGTTGGAAGTGCTGCTGACCACCGCTTCGATGCGTGAACAGAACCTGCCGGCCCATCGCCTGACCTTGAGTAACACCCAACATATGTACTGGACCGTGGCGCAACTGGTGGCGCACCACAGCGTCAACGGTTGCCAGTTGCAGGCCGGTGACCTGTTTGGTTCGGGTACCTTGTCCGGTCCGCAGCCGGGACAATTCGGCAGCCTGCTGGAGATCACCGAAGGCGGAAAGAAGCCGATTGAACTGGCGTCCGGCGAGGTGCGCAAATTCCTCGAAGACGGCGATGAAATCATCCTGCGTGCCCGCTGCAAGCGTGAAGGCTTCGCCTCCATCGGTTTCGGTGAGTGCCGTGGCACCGTGGTCGCCGCACGCTGAGAGGGCAGGGTCATGGAACTGTATACGTACTACCGCTCTACCGCGTCGTACCGAGTGCGCATCGCGCTGGCGCTCAAGGGCCTGGATTTCACCGCAGTGCCGGTCAACCTGCTGGTGCCGGCCGGCGGGGCCAATCGCCAGCCCGCGTACCTGGCGCTCAATCCGCAAGGGCGCGTGCCGGCCTTGCGCAGCGAAGAGGGGCACTTGTTGATTCAGTCCCAGGCGATCATCGAATACCTGGAAGAACGTTATCCACAGATACCGCTGCTCTCCAAGGACCTGACCGCCCGTGCCCATGAACGCGCAGTGGCGTCGATCATCGCCTGTGATATTCACCCGCTGCACAACTCCAGCACCCAGAACCTGCTGCGCCAGTGGGGCCACGATGAAGCGCAGTTGCTTGAGTGGATCGCCCATTGGATCAGCCAGGGCCTGGGCGCGGTGGAGCAGTTGATTGGCGACACAGGGTTTTGCTTCGGCGAGCAGCCGGGCATGGCGGACGCGTTTCTGATTCCCCAGCTGTATGCCGCCGAACGTTTCAAGGTGCCGTTGGGCGCGTACCCGCGCCTCGGCCGAGTGGCGGCGTTGGCGGCGCAGCATCCGGCCTTCGTGCAGGCCCACCCCGCCAACCAACCTGACACCCCATAGCGCTCAAAACTGCATAGATCCAAATGTGGGAGGGGGCTTGCCCCCGATTGCGGTGTATCAGCAATAAATTTGCAACTGACACACCGCTATCGGGGGCAAGCCCCCTCCCACATTTGATCGTGCCAACCTAATAAAAATAAAGGTCCCTTGCGATGCACAATCAGCTTGCCAGCTTTCGCGCGGCACTCGACGCCCGTCCGGTGTCGCGCTACCAGTGGTTGATTCTTCTGTTGCTGGCATTGCTGCTGGTCACCGACGGCTACGACGCCCAAGTGCTGGGCTACGTGGTGCCGGCCCTGGCCAAGGACTGGGGCCTGGAAAAAGCCGCGTTCGGGCCGGTGTTCAGTGCCAACCTGCTCGGCCTGACTCTGGGCTCGCTGCTGGTGACGCCGCTGGCGGACCGCTTCGGCGTGCGACGCATCCTGCTGGGCTGTGTGTTGATCTACGCCAGCCTCACCGTGCTGATGGTGTTTGCCAGTTCATTGACCACGTTGATGGCCGCACGCTTTATCTGCGGCATCGGCATGGGCGGCGCGATGCCCAGCGCCATGGCCCTGATGTCGGAATATTCGCCGCCACGCATGCGTACCTTCATGGTGACTCTGGCCGCCTGTGGCTTCTCATTCGGCGGCGCGGCGGGTGGTTTCGTGGCGGCCGGGTTCATCGACGGCTTTGGTTGGCAGGCGGTGTTTCTGGCGGGTGGTGTAACGCCGTTGCTGCTGTTTCCGTTCCTGCTGTGGTTGCTGCCCGAGTCCCTGCCTCGTTTGCTGCGCGATGCGCCGCCCTACCTGCGTTTGCGCAAAGTTACCGCGCGCATGTTGCCCGACTGGCAACCGCCGCCTGCCAGCGAAGCCGAAAATCGCCAGGAGCAGGGCAGCCAACTGACGGTGCTGGAGCTGTTTCGCAATGGCTACGCACGCCCGACGTTGCTGATCTGGGCGACCTTCTTCGTCAGCCTGATCCTGCTGTACTTCATGATCAGTTGGTTGCCTTCGCTGTTGCTCGAAAGCGGGCTGGCGCTCAACCAGGCCAATCTGGTGACTTCAATGTTCCTGTTCGCCGGCACCTTGGGCGCCATCCTCATGGCCTGGTTTGCCGACCGTCTGAAAAGCAAGGTGCGACTATTGTCCGGCGTGTTGGCGGCGGCTGCGTTGTGCACCCTCCTGCTGGGTTTGAACCACGACAATCCACGTTACCTCGTGGCCTGTGTGTTCGCCGCCGGGTTCTGCATCATCGGCGGGCAACTGACCCTCAATGCGTTCGCCAGCAATTTCTACCCGGCGCACGTGCGCGCCACCGGCACAGGCTGGGCGCTGGGGGTAGGGCGCTTCGGATCGATCCTGGGACCGTTGTTCGGCAGCCTGTTGCTGGCGATGCATATCCCGGTGCAGCAGATCTTCTTTTTCTGCGCGATTCCAGCAGTGATTGCCGCGTTGCTGATTATCCAGGTACGTTCGCCGGGACGCACTGCACCGAACACGCCATTGCCTGGCGATAGTCTCAATCGCTCACTGTAGGAGCGAGCTTGCTCGCGAAAAACGTTAACGATAACGCGGGCATCCTGGTTAAACGGGTGTCCTGGATTTTTTCGCGAGCAAGCTCGCTCCTACCGTTGGGAGTTGGGTCAATGCACCACTGAATTGGGCGGCAGATGGCCGAGTCGCTCGGTCAGGCGCAGACGCTGGATCGGGTCTTCGCTGAGCATCAACGCGTGTTCCAGATCAAAGCGCTCGGCGCTCGGGCAGTCCAGGCGTTGATACAGGCTGGCGCGTGCCAGGTAATCGGCGGCGCTGGCATTGCCCAGTTCCAGCACGCGCTCGGCATCCACCAGGGCGGCCAGCGGTTCGTCGTTGGCCAGGTAAAGTTGGCGCAAGTTACGTGACAGCCGCTGCAGGATCGAGCGTGGCTCGGCCGTTTGCAGGTGCTCGGCCTGCAACTTGAGGTTCGGCCCGTATTGGCGATGCAGCAGTTCGCGACAGTCGTTGGGATACAGGCGTCGGCCACCACACGGGTCCAGCAGGTGATCGGCACCGGGCACGCGCAACAGGAAGTGGCCGGGGAAATTGACGCCCACCATGGGGATATCCAGGCGCCGGGCCAGCTCCAGGGCGATCAGGCCCATGGCCAGGGGTTGCCCGCGCTTGCGCTGCAACACCTTATCCAGCAAGGCGGCGGCGGGGCGCAAAGGGGTGAAATCATCCTGGGCAAACCCCAGCTCATTCATGCGCCGCAGCAACGGTTGACCCAGCTCATCGGCCGGCAGCAGCGGCATGCCCAGGCTGACTTGCTGTTGCAACAGGCCGAATGCCTGCAGGATCAGCAACGGCTGCACGGCGGCGTCGTGTTCGGCAGCAACCCATAGCGCGGCTTCGAACAGCGCAGGGGGTGAACGCTCCAGGCAGGCGAAAAAAGCGGTGCGGGGATTCATTGCATTCTCCGGCGGATGCTCTCGTTTTAGCCTTGCTGTGAATTTTCGTCCAGCACCTTGAGAAATATCCCACTCGCTTATGTCGCAAAGCTCGCGAGATCTGGCGGCTTATTCCAGTGCAATCCAGCACTTTTCCGCCGCAAGCCTATACTTCGTCCACCATCAGAAGTGATTCGGGAGCACGACGATGTTTGCGCTCATGCACAGCACCCGCCTGGAATCGCTGCACCTGAGCGTCGACCCGGTGACCGGGCTGAAGGCGGTCATTGCCATCCATAACAGCCGCCTGGGCCCTGCCTTGGGCGGCTGCCGCTACCTGGCTTATCCCGACGATGAAACAGCCATCGCCGACGCCGCACGCCTGGCCCAAGGCATGAGCTACAAAGCCGCCCTGGCCGGCCTGCCGGTAGGCGGCGGCACGGCGGTGATCCTGCGGCCTGCCCATGTGGAGAGTCGTGCGGCGCTGTTTGAAGCCTTTGGTCGCTGTGTCGAGCAGCTCGGCGGTCGCTACATCACCGCCATCGACAGCGGCACCTCGGTCGCCGACATGGATTGCATCGCCCAACACACTCGCTTCGTCACCAGCACCAGCGCTGCCGGCGACCCCGCGCCCCATGCCGCCATGGGGGTGTTTACCGGCATTCGCACCACCGCCATGGCCCGCCTGGGCAGCGACAACCTCGAAGGCCTGCGCGTGGCGGTGCAGGGCCTGGGCAATGTCGGTTACGCCCTGGCCGAACAGCTGCATGCGGCGGGCGCCGAACTGCTGGTCAGCGACATCGACCACGGCAAGGTGCAACTGGCCATGGAGCAACTGGGCGCGCATCCCATCGCCAACGACGCTTTGCTCAGCACCCCCTGCGACATCCTCGCCCCGTGCGGCCTGGGTGCGGTGCTCAATCGCCAGAGCGTCGGCCAACTGCGCTGTGCCGCCGTGGCCGGTTCCGCCAGCGCGCAGTTGACCAGCCTGGACATCGCCGATCAACTGGAAGGCCGCGGCATCCTCTACGCGCCCGACTACGTGATCAATTCCGGTGGCCTGATCTACGTCGCACTCAAACACAGCGGCGCCGAGTTGCCGAGCATCACCGCGCACCTATCCAACATCGGCAGGCGCCTCACTGAAATCTATGCCCACGCCCAGGCTGAAAAGCGCTCCCCCGCTCGAGTGGCCGATGAATTGGCCGAACGCCTGCTGTATCCGCAGGCCAGGGATTAACCCGGCTCGCCTGCCTAAAAAACATGATTTTGAGCATTAGTTAAAACTCAACAATAAAAAACGTAAAAAAGAAGAAGCACGTACTTCTCTGTTTTGTCGCGCTTGCATCAGTACAACTTTTGTTACATGTATGAAACAAACAGTAATGATAGTTTTGAAGCAAAAAAAATATTCTGTGCTTTGCGTAATTTGTAATAATTTGAAATATATGCCGGTTGGACAATAAAGTCGCCGGCCATTAACTTCGCTGCGACTTCGGAATGACGGAAAGTCCTGTAAGAGATTTCTGAAAAATTTGTATGATCTCTGAAACGAAAATTATTTGATCGAAGTGAAAATAGAGCTGCCCATCCAAGTAATGCGGCAGCGGGTCTTGCGCTACTGGATAGTGTGAGCAAACGTTTTGGCCTGGTGGGACTCTTGACTGGCTTATTGTTTGTTAACGTCGAACTTTGATAAGGAATATCAGATATGACGAACGCTTCAATTCATGGTGTCCTTCCGGTCGCCATCCTTCCGTACAACAGCGATCTTTCTCTGGATACTTCAGCCCTGCGGCTCCAGATCGAACACATTCTGCACACGGGGTGTGACGGTGTGGTAATCGGGCAAATCTCGGAAGTATCACGGTTGACCACTACCGAGCGTTTTCGCGTCGCTGAATTGATCGCCGAGCAAACGGGCGATAAAGGCGTGGCGATCATGAGCACGGGCGGCGAAAGCATCGCCCAGGCCATTGAGTATTCGCGGCAGGCCGAGCAGGCAGGTTGTGACGCATTGCTGGTGATGCACCCGTCGATGTGGGCACTTGACGATGAACAGATGTATGTCTACTTCGCCAATGTGATCGAGAGCGTCAGCGTTCCGGTGCTGGTGCACCACGCCAAATCCCTTGCCAAGCGTCCAATGTCGATTGATGTGCAGGCGCGTCTGCTCAAGACGTTCGGGGCGCAGAAAGTGCAGTTCAAACCGGAGTCGGCACCTACCGCGCCCAAAGTATCGCTGTTGCGCGATGCCACCGGTGGCGAGGCCAGGATCTTCGAAGGCGATGGCGGCATGATGTTGGTCGATACTTATAAGCGTGGGTTGGCAGGCGTTATTCCGGCGACCGAAATCGCCGAAATTACCGTGGCATTATGGCGCGCGCTGCAAACTGGCGATGAAAAACTCGCCAGGGCTATTGGTTATCCGTTGTCTTATTTAATGTGCCATATGATGGCGAGTATCGATTGTTACTTGCAGTTGTCAAAGCACTTGCTCAAGCGGCGTCGTTTAATGAGCAATACATTAATTCGTCCGCCGGTTGATTTCACCATGGACCCGGAAACACTTTGCGAAGTTGAAAAGGTCTATGATCAACTTCTTGAATTCGTGACCCAGTAATAAGGAAGTTACACATGAAGCGTTTTGGTTTTTCAATCGAGTTGACCAGTGCCGAAGCAGTAACCTTGTATAAGACGTTACACCGCGACGTGCCGCAACAAATTGCCGGTGAGCACGGCGTGCTCAAGGAAATCGGCTTGCAGCGCATGTCGATTTATCTTTTGCCGCCCCGCACGCTGTTCATGCAGGTAGAGGCGAACGATGAGTTTGATGCGCTGCGTGACTTCAGCCGTGCCTTGTCTTTCCATCCGGCAGTGCAGGCGTGGGACGACCAGATGCATGGTGATAATCCGTTGCTCAAACGCATTGCCGGCAATCAGACAGAATTGAACTGGTGGCGCCTGGAGCAGGTGTACGACTGGAGCGTCGATACGGCAGGCCAGCAAAAATGACCGATCGAAAACAGTCATTCGCGTTACTGGATTGCACCTTGCGCGATGGTGGGTTCCAGACCGATTGGCGGTTTTCCGATGCCATGGCTCGGCAGTACTTCGGTACTTGCCTCGCCACTGGCGTGGACATCGTCGAATTGGGTTACCTGAATCTCGATACGTTCTCGCATAGCGCTGATTACGGGTCTTATAAGGCATTGCCCGAGTCACTGACGGAGCAGCAGTGCCTGCTGATTGATCCGCATCAGGTCAAAGTGGCCGTCATGATCGACGCGGGGCCGGCGCTGGAGCAATCACCCCAGGCAATGGCCGACGTGATACTCGCCTCGGTTCGCCGCGCGCCATTTCGTATCGATATCCTGCGCATTGCGGCCAAGAGCAGCCAGTTCGATGATTGCGTGAGATTGGCGCGGGCTTTGGAGGGCAATGAGCTGACAGTGATCCTCAACCTGATGCAGGTCGCCGAGCTGTCGAACGATCAGTTGGCCGGTAGTCTGAACGGCCTGGACCAGGAGCCGATCACTGCCCTTTATTTTGCCGACAGTTTCGGCCGCATGTTGCCGGGGCAGGTGCACCAATTGTTCCGCAACGCTGCAGAGTTGACGGACTTGCCGCTTGGCTTTCATGCCCATGACAACTACGGCCTGGCCGTCGCCAATACCCACGCTGCGATCCAGGCCGGGGCCCGATACGTCGATGGTACCTTTGCCGGAATCGGCCGTGGCGCGGGTAATGCGGCGACGGAAAGCTTGGCATTGCTCAAGCCTCAACAGCCGATGGCGCATTGCGAAAACTTCCTGGCCGAACATATCGAGCCGTTGCGGCAAGTAGCGAACTGGGGGTACTCGCCGACCTACCGTTGCCAGGCCCGGCATAACATCCACCCCACCTATGCACAGAGACTGTTCGAAGGTGCTCCGTTAAGTGGTGCGCAGCGCATCGACATCGTCGGCAGAATCGCCGGGCACGCCGGATCGCACAAGTTTGATGTGAACATTCTCAACCAGTACAGGTAAGTGCGGAGTACGCGTATGACCAGGGTCACGCTTGGCGATAGGTTAGTGGGTAAGCGGTTGGTATTTTTCGATTGCGACGGCGTGTTGCTCGACTCCAATGGCGTGAAGCTGGCGGCGGTCGATTACGCACTGGCGCATTACTCGCAGAAGCTGCGCGATCGCTGCAAGGAAAGTTTCAGACTTAACTTCGGACGACCCAGACTCTGGCATTTTGAGGTCTTCCAGCAACTGATTGCGCCCGTCGGCCCCGATGCCGAGCATTTCCTGGCGACGTGCATCTCACGTTATGAAGATTATCTGCGCACCCATTACAGCGCTGCACCCTTGGTGGCCGGGGCGCAGCAGTTGCTGGCGCAACTGGCAGAGGGCAACGTGCTATGTGCAGTGGTGAGCGGTGGCAAGGAGGAGGAAATTATCCAGGCGTTGAGGGTGAGCGGTATCGATCGCTACATGGTACGAGTGATCGGCTCACCCACCTCCAAGACTGCTGCCATTCGTGCTCTGCTCGATCAATATGGGTGTGATGCTTCGCAGGCGCTCTTTCTGGGGGATGCCATTGCCGATGCCGAGGCTGCGATTACCTGCAAGGTGCCGTTTATCTTTGTCAGCGGCCATGCACTGGTCGGGCGTTCAGCCTTGAGCGCCAACTGGCCCGCCGATTACCGGGCGGGAGAGGTGCCTGATTTGCAACCGGATAATCCTGTTTCACAGTTCAACGCACGCTGTTCGAGGGTCAAGGAGGACTTTTTACAATGAAAGCAAGAGCGCCACTCACCATTGCCATCACCGGCGTAAGCCGTGGCTTGGGCAAAGCCCTGGGCCATGCGCTGGCCGCACGCGGCCACCAGGTTCATGGCTGCCAGCTTGCAGTTGACGCGCCTGTCGGCGCGGTGCAAGGCAATCCTGCGCTGTACTGCGCCTCGGTCACCGAGCCTCAGGACATGCAGCAATTCGCAGAGGCCGTGTTGCGCGACGGTCCGGTTGACATCGTGGTGTGCAACGCCGGGGTGATCAGCGAACGTAAGCCGGCGTGGGAGATTGACCTGCAGGACTGGGCGCGAGTGATGGAGGTGAACGTGCTGGGGGTCGTCAATACCCTGCATGCTTTTTTGCCATCGATGCTCGACCGTCGCCAGGGCCTGTTCATCGCGATCAGTTCCGGTTGGGGGCGCTCGGCTTCGTGGGGACTGGGGCCTTACTGTGCCAGCAAATTCGCCATCGAGGGGCTGATTGGCTCGCTTAACGCTGACTTGCCGGCGCAGGTGAATGCTGTCGCGCTTGATCCGGGCAATGGTGTGAATACCCAAATGCTCTCCATCTGCCTGCCGGACGAGCATCACCAGTACATCGCTGCCGATATCTGGGCCGAACACGCCGCCGACTACATCGTTGATCATCTCTATCAGGAGAAGGTCTCGGGTAGCCAGACGGTTCCCCATCCGGGCTTATAACGAACCTTGCGACAGGAACGCATACCATGCTGAAAAATAAACGTGTTGTCGTCACCGGTGGTGGTCGTGATTTCGGCCAGGCGGTGTCGGTGTGGCTGGCCCGGGAAGGGGCTCATGTCGACTTGTGCGCGCGCCAGATGTCCAGTGCGCAGGCCACGTGTGAGCTTATTCGAGCCGAAGGGGGATCTGCGCGTGCCTACGCGTGCGACATCGCCGACCCTGCATCGGTGCGCGCCTTCGCTGCGCAAATCCTGCAGGATGAGCGGGCGGTGGACGTTCTGGTGCTGAGCGCGGCGCAGTGGCTTGAGGGGCTATTGGGAGAAGACGACAGTGACGACGACATCGCCGGCACCATCAACTCCGGTCTGACAGGCTCGATCATCCTGACGCGTGCGCTGTTGCCCGGGCTGCGTCGCTCGGCGGCGGCCGATATCATGGCGATGGTCTCGGTGTGCGGCGTGCCGCAGTTTACCGACTCTATCGCCCATCCAGCCTTTTTCGCCGCCAAACACGGTATGAGTGGCTTTTGCCAGAACATGGCTCATCACCTGGCCAAGGAGCACATTCGGGTCACCGGTTTTTACCCGCCCGATTTCGAAGTGACCGGCCTGGATGAGGCGGTTGATCCTGCCAGCCCATTGCTCAACGGTCGTTCCATCTGGGAGACCATGCGCTTCGTGCTGACGCAACCGCGCAACTGCCACATCGATGCGGTGCACTTCCGGGGCCCGACTCGCGAGACGCTGCAATGATGAACAACACCACTGCACGGTGCCCGGCACCGGTCAGTTATCGGCTCTCCAGCGATGACCTGGAGCTGCGTCAGGTCATGCCGCTGAACATCGCCGATGGGTTTTTCACCGCAGGCTGCGATCCGGCAGTGTTCTTTGACAAGTGCGCGCAACACCAGGCGGTTCGCAGGCTCGCCCCTGACTTGGCGTTTGACGGTCGGCAAGTAGCATCGTTGGACCGGTTGCCGCTTGATGATGGTCGTGCCTGGGTCGTGCGCCCGGCGCTGTCGCCGAGTTCGCGCGGTTCAGCCGTGCTGCTGGGGGGGCAGTGGGCCACTGCGTTCCAGGTCGCCGCCTTGCTGGATGATTCACCGGGGCCGTTTCAGATCCATGTCCATGAACCGGGTTATCCCGTGTTCATCAATGGGGTACTCGACGCGGGTGAGTTCCACGTCACTGACGCCTGGCGCTGTCATACCCTGGATCTGGAAGGGCGCAGGCTCCTCACTGCCGTCAACAGCCTGCCTCCCGCCGTGCTGCCGGCGCGGCTGGTGCCGCAGCTTGCCGCGCTGGCTAACGGGCTCGGCATGCTGCACGGCCCGTTGCACGCTGAGGTGGTGATCACATCAACCGGTGCGCGACTGGTGAAGCTGTCGCCGCGACTGGCCAGCACGCCGTTGCCGCAGCTTTGCCGGGTGGGCGGGTGGCCAGCCCAGGAGGATTGCTGGAAACAGTGGCCGCAGGCACTCGGGCAAGGCCCGACGCAAGGTGCAGCGGTGGCGGATTACTCTTTTGTGATTACGCGGGCCGGGCGGGTCAAGGCCTTTCGCTTTGACCGTGAAGTGCGCAGCCTGGAGAGCTTCAGCCACTATTTCGTGGCGCCGTCGCTTGGCCAGGCGGTAGCAATGACCACTGACGGCACCACCTACGGATGTACGGTTTTCTTACGCAATCATTGCCTTGAAAAGTTGACCGAGGAGATCGCCATGCTCCAGTCGCTCAACCTTACCGACGCCTTCGAGATCGATTAACCCGTCGCCGCTGCGCAGCACCCCAATAGAAATGCCCAGGGAGGTCATCACACGATCAACCTCCTGCGGCTGCGCTCAGCCTGAAATTCTGTAGACAGGGAGTTCACATGAGTTTTGCAACAGATTTGGTCATCAGCCCTTGCGAGCAAAAAATCCACGATGTGGTGGGTATCGGCTTTGGCCCTTCGAACATTTCGCTCGCTATCGCCCTTCAGGAGATGGCCCCCGAGCTGGATGTTGCTTTTTTTGACAGCGCACCTGGTTTCGGTTGGCACAAGGGCATGCTGTTCAAGAATGCAACCATGCAGGTGACGTTTCTCAAAGACCTGGTCAGCTTTCGCAACCCGCGCAGCCACTTTACGTTCGTCAATTACTTGCATAGCAAAGGCAGGATCGCCGCCTTCTGCAACAAGAAGGACTTCTTCCCCGGCCGCCTGGAGTTCCACGACTACCTGAGTTGGTGCGCGGCGGAGTTCAGCGACCAGGTGTTCTACGGTCATCAGGTCCTGAGCATCAACGAGGGCGGCGTGGACGATGACGGTTCACCTCTGTTCAGAGTCCAGATGCAGGTGGGTGATATGACGACAGCTGTGCTTGCCCGTTCGGTGGTTCATTCATTGGGCCTTGAGCCTCAATTGCCATTGGGGGTGGAGCCCGGCGAGCGGGTAACGCACGTTCATCACTTGCTGGCCCATCTT
Organism: Pseudomonas orientalis; assembly: GCF_001439815.1. Lineage (GTDB taxonomy): Bacteria > Pseudomonadota > Gammaproteobacteria > Pseudomonadales > Pseudomonadaceae > Aquipseudomonas > Aquipseudomonas orientalis. Next base: position 218,910 of record NZ_JYLM01000007.1, read on the forward strand.
GAAAAGACTGCGTTGAATGCCGACGGCCACTGCGTCGTGGTGGGCGGTGGGCAGAGTGCCGCCGAGGCCGTTGAGTACCTGCTCGAGACGTATCCGGCCATGAACGTGACAGCCATAATGGCGCGCTATGGCTACACGCCAGCCGACGACAGCCCATTCGTCAACGAAATATTCAACGCCGACGCGGTCGATGATTTCCACGCGTCGCCCGCCCATGTCCGCCAACACATACTGCGCACACATGCCTCCACCAATTACTCCGCAGTGGACATGGCCCTGATCGAAAAACTTTACCGCAACTGGTACGACGACGAAGTCAGTGGGCAGCAGCGTCTCAAGCTGGAACGCATGAGTCGTTTCCAATCGGTCCTTGTTCAGGGTGCCGGACTACAGGTGGCGTTCAACCGCCAAATGAGCAGCGATGTACAAAAGCTGCGCTGCGACTATCTGGTCTGCGCGACCGGCTTCCGTCCCCGCCGTATCGCCGACCTGTTGTGCGCATCCCTGGCTGCCCGAATGGTCCACGACGAGGGCTCGGCGCGTATTTTGCGTAACTACCGCCTGACCTTTCAGGGGGACTCGGCGCCACTGCTGTATTCCACGGGTGTTGCCGAAGACACTCATGGATTGAGCGCCACGCTCATTTCCAATATGGCCATTCGCGCCGGTGAAATCGTCGACGATCTGCGCACCACCCTGAAACGGAGGCACTATGAGCAAGCCGTTTGACGTCATCATCATTGGGGCCGGCATCATCGGGGCGACGTGCTTTTATATCATGACCCAGGCGGGCAAACGCTGCCTGCTGCTGGATGACAAGCAGCTCGGCTGCGGTGTGACAGGCGCTTCCGGCTGCATCGTGCGGGTCACTCATGCGTCCTGGGAGGCGACCCGCGCTGCGGCGCAGGGCTATCACTTCTACCGGCAGTTGGCGCAGGACTCCGGGGGGCAGGTGCCCTTTACCGAGACGGGCTACCTGCATTTCGCCGAGCCACACGCATTGGCCGACATGCAGGGCTGGCTGGAGCGCGAAGGGGTTCCCGCTCAATTGCTCGACTCCCGGGCCTTGGCTGCCCGCTACCCCGCATTGCCGATCACCGCGCAAATGGCGCTGTACGAACCGGGCTCAGGCTACATGGAGGCCAGGCCGACGTTGCAGTATCTGGTGCAATCGGCCATCGCCCAGGGGGGGGTCTACCATGACGCGGTAAAGGTTCACGCGGTACGTGTCGATGTTGCGAGCCGGCAGGCCGTTGGCGTGCTGAGCTCCAACGGCGATTACGACGGTGCGCAGGTGATTGTCGCGATGGGCAATGGTACCAGCGAGTTCCTGATTCGCCAGTTCGGTGATGCCTTTGGCCTGTGGAGTCAACATATTCAGGTCACACGGTTCAAGGGCACGACACCGTTACCTGAGGCGCCGTGTTTCATTGACGACATCAATCAGCTTAACGGACGACCGTGCCCCCTGACCGGCGGGCTCTACGTCGGCTACCCGACGGGTATGCGAGTGCCTGCCAGCCACAGTTACATGCCTGCTCAACTGTCCCACGCACAACTGACCCGAGAGCAGGGGCAACGGCGTTTTCCCTGGCTGCAAGACGCATCGCTGGAGGGTGCGCTGTGCCATAGCGACTGCTACAGCGAGCAACCCATCGGGTTGATTGGCAAGCAACCGGGGTTGCCGGGCGGCGTGCTGGTTGCCTCTGGTTTCAGTGGCGGCGGATTCAAAATGGCGCCCCATGTTGCCATGCAGCTCACCCGCGTAATTTCTCAAGGATAGAGAGCAACGACCATGAAAAAGATCAATATGTTTTCCCCGGCCAAACGCTTCTACAACGTCGACTCGCGCACCGTTGACCTGCCTGGCACTGACCTTAACCTGATGGGCTGCACCCTGGGGCCTGGCGAGGAAAGCCAGCCGCACAATCACTTTGAGGATGAGTTGTTTATTTTCACCGCTGGGCATGGCGTGGTTAAAACCGCGCAGGAGACGCTTGAAGTGCGTGCGGGGGACGCCGTGCACTGCCAGCGCTTCGAACCTCATACCCTGCGTAATCTGAGCGATCAACACCCCTTGACCTTCCATTCATTATATTGGGATGCGGGGCGCTCTAACGCGCCCGCAGCAGCGCCGGTTGTGGACACCCTGATCTACGCCACCCCGCCGACGCCGAACGGTGATTTGCACTTGGGACATCTCTCGGGGCCCTACATCGCAGGTGATGTGCTCAAGCGCGTGCTGGGCAACACCGGTGCCAGGGTTTTCTACGGCAGCGGGCGTGACGATAACCAGACGTACGTCGTAACGTGCGCAACCAAGGAAGGCATCGGTCCGGGCGCATGCGCCGATCACTATGCCCAGGCCATCCGCGAAACGTGGCAAGGTTATGGCATCGATATGGACGTGTTCATCACACCGGATACCCAAGGTGAGTACGCGGACTTCGTTCATCACTACCTGCAACGACTGCATGAGCAGGATGTTATCTATGCCAAGGACACGCCAGTGTTCGTGGATGACGCGGGAAACGCGCTGCATGAGGCGTTCATTCATGGGGGCTGCCCGCATTGTGGTGAAAGCAGTGACGGCAATGCCTGTGAGGCCTGTGGCCAGCCCAACCAGTGCACCGACCTGACCCAACCGCGCGTCAAGCGCGATGGGCGTCAACCCCGATTAAAAATCGAAACACGCTTATTCTTCCGCTTGAGTGCATTTGCCGACGAACTGCTCAAGTACATCCAGACGGCCAACATGCCCGCCCATGTCTATCAGCTTTGCCACACCATGCTGCGCCAGGGGCTGCCGGATATCTGCATCAGCCATCGCAGCGACTGGGGTATTCGTCACCGCCTGCCATCCGTGCAGGATCAGGTCATCTACGTCTGGTTCGAAATGGCCTTCGGTTATCTGTGGGGCGCCAGCGACCTGCCGGTTGACGGCAACGATCGCTTCGCACGTGCCGAGCAGTGCTATTCGGGCGCGATGGATGTGGTTCATTGTTACGGCTTCGACAATGCCTATTATCACACCTTGTTATTCCCGGCGATCTACCTGGCATTGGACTTGACCCCCCCGCGACACCACATTGTCAACGAACTGCTTGATCTTGATGGCAGTAAGTTCTCCACCAGTCGCCGCCATTTGATCTGGGGCCGTGAGTTTTTGGCCGAAGCCGGCAGCGATTATGCGCGCATGGCGCTCATGCTCGCGCGCCCTGAGGGGGTGAGAACCAATTTCACCGTCGATGAGATCAGCGAGCAGCTCAATGACCTGTTTGCGCAGAAACTGAATGGGTTGATCCAGCGCCTGGATCAGTGCATCGCCAGGCATGGCGGCGGCGTGCCTGAGCCTGGCGCCTGGCTGAGCGACCAGAAAACCTATCATGAAGAACTGTGCCAATGGATGGACGGGTATCGGCAGGCTGCCTCGATCCAGAGTTTCTCGCCCAAACGCATGGCCGAGCAGGTCGCTCATGTGATTCATCGCGCGTCACGTTTCAGTGCCGCACAAGAGCATTTACTGAAGTCTTCGGCGCAACCGTTATCCAACCATGCGCGCACTGCACTGGCGCTGCAGGCCATGACCCTGCGCTGGCTTGCTTATGCCTCTTACCCGTTGATGCCGGGTATCAGCCAGCAACTGAGCGAATGGCTCAATCTGCCTGGGCTCGAACGTGAAGATGTACTGGCCGGCTCGTTCTTTGCCGGCGGTCATACCCTGGCCCGCCGGCCACCTGTGAAACTGCACAGCGTGTCGGCGCAGGCACTGGCGCGGCTTATGCCGGGGCACGTCTAGATGAGCGCAGTCATGCGCGGACAACGGGTGGGTGTCGTTGGGCCTCTGACGGGCCCTCGGGCGGCGTATGGGGAGTGGCTTCGCAAGGCCGTGCAAGGGTCATCGCTACCTCTGATATGGGCGGATGATGCGGCCGACCCCGTCGTCGCGGTAGCTGCGGCGCGCCGACTGTTGGCCGGCGGAGCAGGGGTGGTCATTGGGCATTTCAACAGTGAATGCGCCCGGTCGGCCGGAGCACTCTACCAGGCGGCCGGTGTTCCCTTGCTATTGCCCGCCGCAACGGCACCAGACCTTTGCCGTACGGTCGGTGCCTTTCGCTTGTGTGCCAGTGAATTGCAGCAAGTGATCACCATTGTCGACTACCTGGCTCAGGTTTATACGCAGGTTGAAGAGTTCTGGTCGGATGGCTCGCCGTACGGCGAACGATTGGCCTCGGCTTTGCAACAGCGTCTGCTGCCGATGACGCTGCAAGGGGCAAGCCAGTCGGTATGCGCGTTGATGGGCTCGCACGTCGCGGTGGCTGCGGAAATTCGTCGAAGAGCGCGTCCGGGGACGGTTTATCTGGTGCCGGATGATTGTGTGGTCGAAGAGTTTGGCGAGTTGCTGGCGGGGACCGGCGCAATCACCCTGTGCCCCCATGCCACGCCGGATTTTGGCGACTGCGCGCGCATGGCGCTGAGGTTTGTGGCTGCTGCCGTTGAGGAGGGCTGCGCCGTACGCGAGTACCTCGATGCACATGCGGATTTCGACCAGGGTCAGTACCGACATGCCGGCTACATCATGAAGTGGCACGAATATTCCATTTTTCCTGGCCATGACAAAGGACGTCATCATCATGCAACTTGAACATTCTGGAACCTTGCGCGAGTTACCCTGCATAGGCCATGACGACATCGCACCCGGCGACATTGAGATTATGCTGTCCGCGTTCCGCCAGGCCCTGACCCAGCCCCGCGCCAAGCTGTCGGCGCCGTGTGATGCCGAGCACATTACGCAGGCGGCAGAAGAGGCAGTCGGCACCACGATTTGTGAATCAGGTATAGGCCTGGAACCCGCGTTGGAACTCTACACCAGCTTGCTTGGCCGGCACGGCGTGCCGACCGACCACCCGGGTTATCTGGCCTACATCGGTGCCCGTGCTACCCCGGCAGCCGCGTTGATGGACGGCTTGCTGTCCGCTAGTGGCATGATCGGCTCGGGATGGCTGGGCGGGGCGGGCTTGATCTGGGCGGAGAATCAGGCATTGCGCTGGTTGTGTGAGCTGGCCGGTTTGCCGGACGGCGCCGGAGGGTGTTTCGTCGGTGGTGGCACCGCGGGTAATTTCTCCGCGCTGGTGGCCGCCCGACATCGCTACCGAGAACGCGCGGGGCGGCATCAGGGGCTTTTAGTGGTGGGAGAGGGAGCCCATTCTTCAATTATCGTCAGCGCCCGGTTGCTCGACCTGGGCGTGGTTACGGTGGCTTCGGATGAGCTGGGCCGTTTGACGGCTTTCGAACTGGCGAAGACCCTGGAACAACTGGCCGTGGAGGGGCGGCGCGACCATGTGGTCGCCGTGGTAGCGGTCGCCGGCGCGACCAATTCGGGACAGATTGATGATCTTTCCGGTATAGGGGAAATCGCCCGTCAGCATGCTATCTGGTTGCATGTGGATGCGGCCTATGGCGGTGCGTTCCTGTGTGTACGGAGTGTGAGGACTCAACTGGAAGGTATTGAGCGGGCCGACTCACTGATCATCGACCCACACAAGGGCCTGTTCGTACCCTACGACTGTTGTGCGCTGCTCTATGCCAAACCCGATGAGGTTACCGCAGCTTTTACTCAGGATGCTTCCTATCTGGAGCAGATCAATGAGTCCGAGCAATGCAACCCCATGCACTATGCCTTCCATCTGTCGCGTCGGGCCCGGGGCATGCCGCTGTGGTTCTCACTGGCGGTGCATGGCATCGCGGCTTACCGGCATACTCTGGAGCGCATCCTTGTGCTCAGCGCCTACCTGCGCACGCGCATCGTCAGCCATCCGAGGCTGGAGCTGATAAAGGCGTCCGGCTTGAGCGTTATCCTGTTCACGCGCCACGGCTGGCAAGCCGACGATTATGATCGCTGGGCGCAGCGTTGCCTGCGTGACGGTGTTGCCCTGGTGGTCCCTTCTCGCTGGCAGGGGAAGACCGTGATGCGGGTATGCATCATGAACACAACGCTGGATGAGCAGCAATGTGATGACCTGCTGGCTGACCTCTGAAGAATGCGTGCTGATTTCTATCCTTCAGCATCGGCTGGAGCATTCAGCTCGTTGAGCGCCATTGCGTTGTTTTTGAAGGCGGCTGCGAAGATGGCGCGATTTTTTGCCATGTAGATACTTGCATCTTCAGCGTGTTTTTCGGAGAGGCCGGCGACGTTTTTCATCAATACGTCCGTCAGGGCCTCTGCCAGTTCAAGCATCTGATCGTGAGCGTCGGCAAGTTTTCGGTCCACGAACGTAGTCTCCAAATCCCGGGTACTGCGGTAAAGGGTCTCAACAGCCATTTTGGCCTCGTCGTAATATCAAGTGTTGAATGGGGTCGCCCCGGCGCTGCGGGCTTTGTGCTGTGTCCGACAAGCTACGCAATCATCGAGTCTGCGGTTCGAGTGTCCTGACCAGATAGGGCGCATCTGACATATCCAGGCATTCACGACCCTTACCTCTGGTGCATACTGTGTTTATATACAGTTAAAAGCAAGCGAAACATTTGGCGTTGGAGGGCAGGTTTTTAATGTAGTCGGAAAATTGCGAGTTGCTACGCCGCAAACGCGCATTGGGGCTGAATGCCATGATCTGAGTGAATAAAGTGCCTCGTGTCACTCGGCCACCCTCTCACCAGCGGCCTCTGGCTTTTTTCCTGCATGCAGAACAACCGTCACCTCCACCCCGCATTATCCGGTCGAACCGACCTAAGGAAGCATCATCGTGAAAATCAACTGGGCCGAGAAGCTGCGTCAGCAAGTCCATGGGCTGGCCGAGTCGCTGGGCAATCTGTTTGTGGAGTCGTTCCATTACCTGGCGCTGTTCGCCATTGGTGCAGTGACCGCCTGGGCGGCGGTGATGGAATTTCTGGGGATGCTGGAGAACGGGCACATCAAGATCGATGACATCTTGCTGCTGTTCATCTACCTGGAACTGGGCGCCATGGTCGGGATTTATTTCAAGACCAACCACATGCCCGTGCGCTTCCTGATCTACGTCGCGATCACCGCGCTGACGCGGCTGCTGATCTCCAACGTATCCCATCACAACCCGCCGGACGTGGGCATTATCTATTTGTGCGGCGGGATTCTGCTGTTGGCCTTCGCGATTCTGGTGGTGCGCTACGCGTCGTCGGCGTTTCCTTCGGTGAAAGTCGAAGGCCCGCGTCGCAAGGGCGAGGCGAGCCTGGAAACCGAGAAGGGCGAGCTTTAAAGCCCGACGCTGAAAGGCAGATGACGGGCGGGCGGTCGCTGCAGGAGTTTGTGGCTGTCGCCGTCCGTCATCAGCTCCAGGATTTCCATGGCGCTATGACCCTGTTCGATGGCAATGCCGAACTGAATGCTTTGCACCAGGCGCTTGAGCCGTTGCGGGTCGTTGCGCTGTTCGGCGCTGATCATGCGTTTGGCCACTACGCCTGTGTCATCGGAGAGGGTGAGCATGATGCTGCCGTCCAGCCGCTGGATGCTCAGGTTGACGCGGTATTGTGGGCTGAAGGTGTCGGTGATGATCTGAAAAGGGTTGTCCATGGTGCGTTACCGCCTGATAAGAACATGCAGTCATTGACGACCGGTGTCGGGAATAGTTCGCGTTGCCTGACCACCGGCCAAAGTCCGTTTTCCTCAAAAGCTCTACAGCAAGGGGCGTGCCGTACAGGTGCTGGGAAGGCTTTTTTGTAGGAGCGAGCTTGCTCGCGAAAAACTTATAGGCGCCGCGTTCATTCAGGAAGCATGCGTTATCGTTGACGTTTTTCGCGAGCAAGCTCGCTCCTACAGACTGGCATTAGGGCAAGCCCCTCCCACATTTGACCGGCGTTGTTCCTGAGAGCAGTGACCTGTTTCAGGGCAATACGGAGAAAACGATCGCAGACGGCGCAGTCAGCACTCCACCCAGCTGACCGCCAGGCCGCCCCGTGAAGTTTCCTTGTACTTGTCATGCATATCGGCGCCGGTGTCGCGCATGGTGCGGATCACCCGGTCGAGGGAAATGAAGTGCTTGCCATCGCCGCGCAGGGCCATTTGGGTGGCGTTGATCGCTTTAACGGCCGCAATGGCGTTGCGCTCGATGCACGGCACCTGCACCAGGCCGCCGACCGGGTCGCAGGTCAGGCCTAGGTTGTGTTCCAGGCCGATTTCGGCGGCGTTTTCCAACTGTTCGGGGGTGGCGCCAAGGATGTCGGCCAGCCCGGCGGCGGCCATGGCGCAGGCCGAGCCCACTTCGCCCTGGCAGCCGACTTCGGCGCCGGAGATCGAGGCGTTCTTTTTACAGAGGATGCCGACGGCGGCGGCCGCCAGGAAAAAATTGACCACATCGTCGTCGGACGCGTCGGCGTTGAATTTCATGTAGTAATGCAGCACGGCAGGAATGATCCCCGCCGCACCATTGGTCGGCGCGGTGACCATGCGCCCGCCGGCGGCGTTTTCTTCGTTGACGGCGAGGGCGAACAGGTTGACCCACTCCATGGCCGATAAGGTCGATGTGATCACATTGGGCTTGCCGATTTCCAACAGGCTGCGGTGCAATTTCGCCGCGCGACGTGGGACGTCCAGGCCACCGGGCAGAATGCCTTCATCGCGCAAACCCTGTTCCACGCATTCACGCATCACCGACCAGATATGCAGCAGGCCGCTGCGGATGTCTTCGTCGCTGCGCCAGGCCCGTTCGTTGGCCATCATCAATTGCGAAACCCGCAGGCCGTGCTTGTTGCACAAGGCCAGCAGTTCAGCAGCGCTGGAAAAGTCGTAGGGCAATTGCACATCGCTGGTCGGCGCAATGCCCGATGCGGCTTCGGCGGCTTCGATGATGAAACCACCGCCCACCGAGTAGTAGGTGTGCTCGCTCAACAGGCCGCTGTCGCCATAGGCATGCAGGGACATGGCGTTAGGGTGATAGGGCAGGCTTTCATCGAGCAGCAGCAGGTCGGTGTGCCAGTTGAAGGCAATGGTCTGTTGGCCGGCGAGCAACAGCTGACCGGACTCGCGCAGTTGCTGGATACGCGCATTGATCGAGGTGGGGTCGATTCGATCCGGCCATTCGCCCATCAAGCCCATCACGCAGGCGCGGTCAGTGGCGTGGCCGACGCCGGTGGCGGACAGCGAACCGTATAAACGTACTTCGACGCGGCGGGTTTGGCCGAGCAACTGCTGGTCGGCCAGTGCCTGGGCAAAGGTCGCCGCAGCGCGCATCGGGCCGACGGTATGGGAGCTGGAGGGGCCGATGCCCACCTTGAATAGGTCAAAAACGCTGATAGCCATGCTAAAGCCTTACAAGCAATGGAGTGAGAATCGCTGCCATGTTTTGTAGAGCAGGCGGAGTTGGCGCGATACTGATCCTCTGGATTGGCACTGACCAACGAATTATCCTAAGACACCCTTTAGCAGGACTAAACGCTATGACTCGGCCCCTTCATGGCCAGACCTATTCCTGGCTGCATGTTTTTTCCTGTGCTGCGCGGCACCTTTCGTTCACCCGCTGCGCCGAAGAGCTGCACATCACACCGGGCGCGGTGAGCCAACAGATTCGCCAGTTGGAAGAGCGCCTGGGCTTCAGACTGTTTCACCGCCGCGCACGGGGTGTGGAGCTCAGCGCCGAAGGGCAGCGCCTGGCGGCGGTGGTAGGGGAGGCCTATGGCAGCATCGACGCCGAATTGCAGCGCCTGGACGCCGGGATGATCAGCGGCACCTTGCGCCTGCGCTCGATTCCGTCATTTCTCGGCAAGTGGCTGACGCCGCGCCTGCCACGCCTGCAGCAGCGCTTTCCGGACATTCAGTTGCGCATGGTTGCCGAGGACAGCAGCGTCGCGCTGCACGAGGGCGATTTCGACCTGGCCATCGACCTGAACGACGGCAGCTATCCCGGATTGTTATCCACAGCCCTGTTGGATGAGCAGATATTTCCGGTGTGCGCCCCCAGCCTGTTGCGTGGCCGGCCGCCGCTGCATGGGCCGGCGGACCTGGCGCATTTCCCGCTGCTGCACGATATCACCGCCTGGCGTGGGAGTTATGAGTATGCCGAGTGGGAGTTCTACCTGAATGCCATCGGTTACCCCGATGCCGATGTGCGTCGCGGGCACACCTTCAACCGCAACCACCTGACCATCGAAGCCGCCATCGCCGGCATGGGCGTGGCCATCGCGCGGCGCACCTTGCTCAACGATGAGCTGGAGCGCGGCACCCTGATCGTACCGTTCGGCCTGGCCGTGCCCAACCATAAACGCTACGTGCTGTTGTATGCCCCGGGTGCGTTGAATCACCCCGGCGTGCGGGCGGTGCACGACTGGCTGGTGGAAGAAGCGGGGGTTTTTCGCGCCTTGCACCCGTTGGGAGCGGGGCAACTGTGAGGAAACAGGATGTAAGAAGTTGTAACTAACTCCCCACCCTACCAGCGTTTTTGCTTGTCGTCAGGGTTAATTTGTAATGTAGGATTTATCTTTGCAAAGGGGTTGAAATGTTTCAGCAGGTGCTCAATTGTGTAATCAGGAGGTCATGGTTTCACCACCCCGGTGTTGCAGTTTGTGATCTCTGGCGAGCTAGCTGAAATAAGGGAAGAACTATGCAAATCCAAGTCAATAGCGATAACCATATTGAAAGCAGCATTCGACTGGAGGAGTGGGTACGTACCACCATTGAGAGCACGCTCGAACGTTATGAAGAAGACCTGACCCGTGTGGAGGTCTATCTGCGGGATGAGAACGGCGACAAGCCCGGTCCCCACGATTTAAGTTGCCGTCTGGAGGCACGTCCAAAAGGCCATCAAGCGATTTCGGTAGTGCACAAGGCCGATACTCTGGAGCAAGCGATCGACGGTGCGGCCACCAAGCTCGACCACGCGCTGGAACATCTGTTCGGCAAACTGCAAGGCAAGCCCCGCGCTGCCGGTAAAAACCAGCCGACCACCAAAGTCAATGAAGATGAGCTTGAACAGGAGTTTTTGGAAAAAGAACGGGCCGTCTTCAACGGCTGATAGTTTTTTGACTCCCCATTGAAAATGGGCCTGCGCATGCAGGCCCGTTTTCGTTTAACGGCGCTGTTTGAAGAAATACCCGCTGAGCATCGCCAGCCCGCAGGCACCTGAACCTGCGAAGAGCATTGCCCAGCCGGCGCCGTTGCGCAGCGCCGCCCGGGCCTCGTTGAGCGCCAATCCCGTCGCGTCCAGCTTGCCCGCCGCGAGGTGCTGGCTGAGGGCCGGCCAATCCATTGCCGTGTCCGGCGGCAGTACATCGGCCAGGTGATGGCTGATCCCCAACAACAGCACCAGTCCCATCAGCGCGATATTGAGCGCCAGGGTGATCAGCCGGGCGCTGAAGTCGATGCCCGAGGCCATGCCCGCGCGATCAGCCGAGACGGCGCCGGTGGTGGTGTTGGTGGTGGGCGAGTTGGTCAGCGCCAGGCCAGTGCCAGCGATCACGCAACTGAGCAGCACCGGCAGCGTGCCGGGCTGCGCGGCGAGATTGGCCACGGCCATCGCCAGAAACCCTGCGCCCATGGTTGCCAGGCCCAGCGGGATGATGCGTTCGGCGCCGTAGCGCAGGGCCAGGCGTTCGGCCAGGGGTGGCACCAGCAAGGTCGGCAAGGTATAGGCGAGCAGGGCGCCGCCGGTGGTCAGGGTGTCGTAGCCCAGGCCCGCCTGGAAATACAGCGGCAGGTAGATCATGAATGGCCAGAAGCTGAAATTCATGCCGATCGAGCCCATCAGCGCACCATTGAAGCGCTGGATGCGGAACACCGAGAAATCGAACATCGGATGGGCGCTGCGCTTTTCAACCACGATAAACAGCAGCAACCCCACCAGCGCCAGGCTCGCCCAGCCGAGCATGGCCGGTGTGGCGAAGCCGCGCTCGGTGCCCTGGGTGATGAAATAGACCAGGGCGAACACCGACAGCGTCAAGGTCAGCATGCCGGCGATGTCGAGGCGATGGCTGGCCGGGTCGCGGGATTCCTGCACGCTGATGCGCAACAGCGCCAGGGTGAACAGGGTGAGTGGCACGTGGGCGAGAAACACCCAGCGCCAATCGGCGACTGCCAGGATCAGCGCGCCGACCATCGGCCCGAACCCCAGGCCCACTCCGGCGATCACCCCCCAGATCGCGAAGGCCCGGGCGCGTGCGGCCGGTTCACGAAACAAGTGCGACAGAATCGCGAACTGGCAGATCATCATCGCGCCGGCGCCGATGCCCTGGACGAAGCGCGCCACGATCAATGTGGAAGCATCATTGGCCAGTCCACAGGCCAGTGAAGCCAGGCCGAACACCCACAGGCACAGTACCAGCACGCGTCGACGGCCAAAGCGATCGGCCAGGGTGCCCGCCGCCATCAGTACGCTGGTGCAGGCCAGGGTGTAGGCATTCATGATCCATTGGGCATCTTGAAAGCCGGTGCCCAATTCGCGTTCCAGGGTGGGCAGGATGACCGGTACGCTGGAGATTTCCAGGCCGAACATCAGGGCCACCAGACACACGGCGGTGAGCGCCAGGCCGTTTCTGTTGGTATGCGCGGGGCTTAGGGCCAGTAGAGCGGCGGCGGGTGGCATACGCAGTTCCTTTAGAGAGAGGGAGGGATTATTCTCTCGGGAATAGAGTTCTTTATTTGCGATAACTTTTCCTTTGATAAGGGAATTCAAGGCGACAATCTGCGATGTCTACCCCACGTTTCGATGGTGTCGAGCTGTTTCTGCAAGTCGTCGAGAGCGGCAGCCTGAGCGCCGCCGCCGAGCGGCTGAACCTCACGCGCTCGGCGGTGGGCAAGGGCCTGGCACGGCTTGAAGCGCGCCTGGGCACCTGCCTGTTGCAGCGCTCCACGCGCCGCCAGCGTCTGACCGAGGATGGGCAGGCGTATTACGAGCACTGTCTGCGCGCGCTGTCGGAGCTGGAGGCGGCCGAGTCCGTGCTGGAAAGCGGCCGCCAGCAGCCGCGCGGACGCTTGCGCGCCAGTTTGCCGCTGGCGTTTGGTCACCACTATGCCGCGCCTGCCCTGTGGGGCTTGATGGATCGCTATGCGGAACTCGAGATCGACATTTGCTTCTGCGACCGCATGATCGATCTGGCGCAGGAAGGCTTCGACATTGCCGTGCGTATCGGCCCGTTGCCGGATACCGACCGTCTGAGTGCGCGGCGTCTGGGGGAGCAGGTCATGGGCCTGACGGCGTCACCGGCGTATCTGCAGCGCAGGGAGCGAATTGAACGTATCGAGGACCTGGCACTGCATCGCGGCATTGCCTACCGCAGCAACAACGCCCATCGCTCGCGCCTGGTCACGCCCCTGGTGCTGGACGACCTCCAGGCTGTGGCCGATGCGGCGATTGCAGGCGTGGGCCTGGCCTGGTTGCCGAGTTGGTTGATTGCCCACTATGCGCTGCGCGGGCAACTGGAAGCGGTACTGCCCGGTTATCGCGAGCAGCCGGCCCCCATCCATGTGATCTGGCCGACGGCGCCGCACATGCCGGCCAAGATACGGTGCGCCATCGATGCGCTGGTCGCGGCCACCCCCAGTTGCCTGGCGGGCAGTTAGAGCTTCGGATGCGCTCCAATCCTGAACACACTGAGGATCAAATGTGGGAGGGGGCTTGCTCCCGATAGCGGTGGGTCAGCTACAGATAAGCTGACTGACACACTGCCATCGGGGGCAAGCCCCCTCCCACATTTGGATTTTTTGTGGCCTGCAAATTGACGTCTGGCAGTCAGAACGCGATGGACGTCTGCACATACACCGTGCGCGGCTCACCCACATACTTACCCTTGTTGTTATCGTCGAACGAGCGCGTGTAGTACTGCTTGTTGAAGATGTTCTTCACCCCGACCGCCACGTTCAAATCCGACAGCTGCGGGCCGAAGTCATACGCTGCGCGGCTGCTGAACAGCATGTAGCCGGGGATGCGTCCGTTCGCGCCGTCGGCGCTTTCGGCCTGGGTGTTGGCGTTGTCGGCGAACTGGCTGCTCTGGTAGCTGCTGTCCAGGTTGAGCTTCCACGGGCCTTCGGTGTAGCCCACGCCGAGGGTGCCTTTGTGCTTGGACGAGAAGGGCACGCGGTTGCCTTTGTTCGGGCCGTCTTCGCGGATGGTCGCGTCGACATAGGCATAGGTGGCGTACACATCGAAGCCGGCCAGCGCCGGGCTTACGCCGTCGAGGGCATAGTTGATGCTCGACTCGATGCCCTGATGCCGCGTCTCACCGCGCGCGATCACGGTGTCGTTGGTCTGGTTGCTGTCGTACTGGTTGTCGAAGTTGATCAGGAACGCACCGATTTCCGCGCGCAGGCTGCCGTTGTCGTAGCGCGTACCGAGCTCCCAGGTGCGGGCTTTTTCCGGTTTCACTTCGCCGCTGCTCACGCGGTTGGGCATCTGGCTGTACTGCACGCTGCCGAACGAGCCTTCCGTGTTGGCATAGAGGTTCCAGTCGTCGGTGAGGTGATAGAGCACGTTCAACGCCGGCAGCGCGGTGTTGTAGTCGCCTTTGTATTTGACGTTGCTCAGGTTGTTGGTCTGTTGGGACTCGATCATCTCGTAGCGCACGCCCGGCGTGATCGTCCACTTGCCGATGTCGATACGGTCGTCGATGAAGAACGCATTGGCTTCGGTGCCTCCACGGGTGTCGCGGTCGTTGCGGCTGTCGGTGGTGGGGATTTGCTGGTTGACGGCAATCGGCGTGCGGTAGCGCAACTCATGGCCGGCTTCGTTGATGTAGCGGTAGCCGACGCCGACTTCGTGGCTGGTGGGGCCGAGGTCGAAGCCTTGGGCGAAGCGGGTTTCCAGGCCGCGCACCCAATACTCGCGGGGTGACAGCGAGAGGAAGTTGCCCTGGTCGAGGTAGCCGCTGCGCAGGGTCTTGGTGAAGAAGCTGTTGACCGTGAATTCACGGCGATCCTGCTCGTAGCGGTAGCCGACGTTGAACATCGTGCGGCGGCCCCAGAACTTGTCGTAGGGACGGGTCGACTGGTACGGGTCGGCCTTGTAGTCCTTGACGTTCAAGCCCCCGGGCATATCGGCCTCGCCGTCGTAATACTGCGCCATGGCGTTGAAACTGTTGGCGTCATCCAGCTGGTATTTGCCCTTGAGGATCAGGTCATCGATACGGGTATCGCTGTTTTCGCGCCAGTCGCCGCCTCGGGTGCCGGAGTACAAGAGTGCGCCGCCCAGGCCATTGTCGGCGGTGCCGCCGGCCAGCAGGTTGCCGGTGGTCTTGAAGCCGTCGTGGCTGGAGGACGGGCTGGTTTCGGTCTGCAGGCCGCCTTTGACGGTGGGCGCATCCGGAATCGCACGGGTCACGAAGTTGACGATGCCGCCGACGTTCTGCGGGCCGTAGCGCACCGCGCCGCCGCCACGTACCACGTCGACCGCGTCCATGTTGCCCATGCTGATCGGTGCAAATGAAAGTTGCGGCTGGCCATAGGGGGCGAAGGGCACGGGAATGCCGTCCATCAGCACCGTGGAGCGTGATGCCAGGCGTGGGTTGAGCCCGCGAATACCGAAGTTCAGCGCCATATCATGGCTGCCGGTGCCGTTGTTGTCCGGGGCGTTGACGCCGGGAATGCGGTTGAGCACGTCGCGGGCCTGGGTTGCGCCCTGGCGTTCGAATTCGTCGCGGCGGATCACGTCACGGGCACCGGGATGCTCGAACACGTTGGTCTGCGCCGCATCGCCGAGCCAGTCGCCGACCACGTTGGAGGTTTGCAGCTCGAGGGTGGCCGGGGCGCCGGTCGGTTGCAGGCTGTAGGCGTTGTCGCCCTCGGCGCGGGCTTGCAGGCCACTGCCTTCCAACAGTTTGTTCAGGCCTTCGGCGGCGCTGTAGTTGCCCGTCAAACCGGGGCTTTGCCGGCCGGCGGTGACCTCGGAACCGAAGGACACCAGCACGCCGGCTTCGCGGCCGAACTGGTTCAGGGCCGCTTCCAGAGTCGTCGGCGCGATGTGATAGGCCTTGGTGTCGGCCGCCATCACCGGGGGCAGAACGGTCAGGCTGAGGCTGGCGCCGAGCAGGAGTTGGCGCAGGGTACGGGCAAGAAGCGTCGGTTGCAGGGGCATGAAGGGCGGTCCTGAGAAGGAAGGATCAAGGTGGCTTTCCTTCTCTGTCACGCGAGGTTGGGAAAACGGCTCAGCGTTCGTCAAATAATTTCACGCACGGGCCTGAACCGTCACCCAATAGCGGGTAAAGCGTCGCACGGTTACCGGCAGGCTGACTTCCAGCAAGTCGAGAATGCGTTCGCTGTCATCCAGCGGATAACTGCCGGACAGCAGCAGGTTTGCCACCTGCGGGTCGCAATTGAGCTGGCCCCGGCGGTAGCGCCCGAGTTCGCCGAGAAAGTCTTCCAGGCGCATATGTGCGGCGACCAGCATGCCGTCGGCCCAGGCGCCGCTGTTGGCGTCGACCGGGCGAGGGCTGTCCCAGCCTTTGCGGGTGTAATTGACCTGATGCGCAGCGTCCACCCTCAACGGCAGGCCGCTGTAATGGTTGGGCATCACTTCGACATGGCCATCGAGCACTGCCAATTGGGTATGGTCATTGAACTGGCGCACGTTCAGGCGCGCCGCCTGGCTGCTGAGCAGGCCCTGGCCGGTCAGTACGCGCAGCGGCGTGGCCCCGGCGCGGGCGGTCAGCAGGATTTCACCTTCGAGCAGGCGGATCAGACGCTGGCGGCCATCGAAATGCACATCCACTGCGCTGCCGGTGTTGAGCTGCAACTGGCTGCCGTCGGCCAACTGCACGCTGCGACGCTGGCCGACAGGGCTGCGGTAGTCAGCCGTCAATGGCGGCAAAATATGTTGCTGGCGCAGGCTCCAGGCTGCCGCCGAACCGGCGCCGAGGATCAACAGCAGCTTCAGCGCCTGGCGCCGACTGGTGGATATCGGGGCATTCAACGCCGCATGCGCCAGGGGCGAAGGCAGGCCGCGCAGGCGCTGGTTGACGCGCTGGATCTGGTCCCACGCGCGCTGGTGTTCGCTATGCGCCTCCAGCCATTGTTGCCAGGCCGCCTGTTGGCGTGAGTCGAGGGTGCCTTGCTGCATTTGCAGCAACCAGTGCACGGCTTGTTCGGCTACCTGGGTCGAGACGTTCATAGGGCGAAGTAGCAGCGCAGGGCGGCTTTGTGCAGGTGGCGCTTGACCGTGGCGATGGAAATGCCCAGTTGCGCGCCGATCTGCGCGTAGGTCAGGCCATCGAGCTGGGCCAGCAGGAAGGCGCGTTTGACCTGGACCGGCAGGCCGTCGAGCAGTTGGTCCAGTTCCACCAGGGTTTGCAGGATGATTGCGCGGTCTTCTTCCGACGGCGCCACGTGTTCCGGCATTTGCGCCAGGGCGTCGAGGTAGGCGCGTTCAAGGTCCTGGCGACGGTAATAGTTGAACAGCACACGCTTGGCGACCGTGGTGAGAAAGGCGCGCGGTTCGATCAGCGTGGGTGCTTCCCGTGCGCTGAGGACCCGTATGAAGGTGTCGTGCGCCAGGTCGGCGGCGTTTTGCGGGCAGCCGAGCTTGCATCGCAACCAGCCGGTGAGCCAGTGGTGATGGTCGTTGTACAGAACTTCGATGGTGGTGGACGGTGGCAACGTGATCACTCCATCGGCATTGGCATGCTTTAGAGAACAAGAATTGTTCGCATTGTAGGGCCGGGAGCACGGTTCGGCAATCGACCAGAGCAGGTGATTCATCCGTTCTCTTTTGCTTATGAGAATATTTATCATTAATATTGCGCGCTGATGAACTTGGCGCCTGCCGCATGAAAAGCAAAACCTCACTGCCCGCCTCTTATCGCCTCGCTGTCACTTCACGCGTGCTGGCGGCTGTGCTCGGCGGTTATCTGATGGCCTCCCTGGCCGCTATCTGCCTCGCGCTGTGGTTGCCGACGGCGCGCGCCGACGCGGTGATCGTCGGCATGATGAGCTCATTCGTGTTCTACCTGCTGGCGGTGCTCTGGTGTTTCGCCTGCCGCACCGCGTGGCGCGCGTGGGCGGGGGTGATGCTGCCGAGCGCGCTGCTCGCCACCCTGGCGGGCATAGGCTTCTGGGTGGTGCGCACATGAAAGAGGGTTTTCGCCAGGCCATGGCCTGGCTGCACACCTGGGCCGGGTTGATCTTCGGCTGGCTGCTGTTTGCGATTTTCCTGACCGGCACATTGGCCTATTTCAAGGACGAAATAACCCACTGGATGCAGCCCGAAGTTCAGGCCCATCCGCTGGACGACGCGCGCAGCCTGGCCGTGGCGCAAAGCTATCTGCAGCAACAGGCGCCCACGGCCGCGCGCTGGTTCATTACCTTGCCCACCCGCCGCGACCCCGGGCTGTCGGTGATGTGGCAAGACAAGGTCGACCCCGGCAAGCGCGGCAACTTCATCCAGAAAGTCCTCGACCCGGTCAGCGGCCAGGCGGTCCAGGCCCGCGAAAGCATGGGCGGTGAATTCTTCTACCGCTTCCACTTCCAACTGCAGATGCCTTACCCATGGGGCCGCTGGCTGTCGACCCTCGCCGCCATGGTGATGTTCGTCGCGCTGATCACCGGCATCATTACCCACAAGAAAATCTTCAAGGACTTCTTCACCTTCCGCCCGCGCAAGGGCCAGCGCTCCTGGCTGGACGGGCACAATGCGGTGGGCGTGCTGGTACTGCCGTTTCACCTGATGATTACCTACAGCAGCCTGGTGATCTTCATGAGCATGGTGATGCCGGCGCCGATCGTGGCCTCCTATGGCAATGACAGTCGTGCCTTCTTCAATGAAGTGTTTCCCAATACCGATAATCCTCCGGCGCTCGGCCAGCCGGGCACATTGCTGCCGTTGTGGCCGATGTACCAGCAGGCGCGGCAGCAGTGGGCGGGTGGGCATGTCGGGCGCCTGGCGGTGAATAACCCGAGCGACGTCAACGCCTCGGTGAATGTGTTTCGCGCCGGGTCCGACAGCGTGGTGCATGATTTCGGCAGCACCGTTTCGTTCAACGGCACCACGGGGCAGGTGTTGCGGGTCAGTGGCGAGCCGTCCCTGCCGTCGGTTATCGGTGGCAGTTTCTACGGCTTGCACATGGGCCATTTCGCCGGTCCGGTGCTGCGCTGGCTGTATTTCATCTGCGGCCTGGCGGGCACGGCGATGATCGGCACAGGCCTGGTGATATGGCTGGGCAAGCGTCAGCTCAAGCACGCCAAAACCGGTGTGATGCCCTTTGAGCTGCGGCTGGTGGAGGTGTTGAACATCGCCAGCATGTCGGGGCTGATGATCGCCGTCGCGGCGTTTTTCTGGGCCAATCGATTGCTGCCGGTGGGCGTGGCCGAACGTTCCGACTGGGAAGTGCAGAGCTTCTTTATCGCCTGGGGGCTGAGCCTGGTGCATGCCATGCTGCGGCGCGGTCGGCAGGGCTGGGTCGAGCAATTGAGCCTGGGGGCGTTGCTGTTTGTGATCCTCCCACTGGTTAACGCCCTGACTACGCCGTATCACTTGGGTGCTTCGCTGATGAGCGGCGACTGGGCCATGGCCGGCTTCGACCTGACGTGCCTGGCCAGCGGCCTGTTCCTCGCATGGGCGGCCTGGAAGATGCAGCGCCGCGCCGCATTGCAGCCCAGGGCGGAACACGCACGTTCATTGATGTTCAAGCAGGAGGCCGGCTGAATGCTGCTCTCCCTGCTGCTGTGCTACGCCGGGTTTACCGCGTTGTGCCTGTCGACTGACCGTCATCACGGCGAGCTGCTGCGCAGCAAACCCACGCCTGCACGGCGTCTGGGGTTGCGTGCGCTCGGCTGGTTGCTGCTGACCCTGTCGATCTGGCCGGCGGTGGCCGCCACCGGTTGGAGCCAGGGCCTGGTGGAGTGGTGCGCGGTGTTGATGCTCAGCGCCTTGCTGCTCGTGCTGCTGTTGCCGTACCGGCCACGGCTGGCCCTGATCCTCGCGGGCGTCGGCCTGCTGGCAAGCCCCGTCGCGGCGTTTGGGCTTTTCTGAGCGGCCCATGATGATCAGCCCGCCGCCCGAACCCCAAGACAGTTCGCACCCGAACGCGGCCGGTGGGCGTGCGCATTTCCTGCAGGTGTTCCTGTCCCAGCGTTCGCAGATGGAGGCCCTGGTCAGCCGCCGTGTCGGTTGCCGCGCCACGGCGGCTGACCTGGTGCAGGACCTGTTCCTGCGCTTCTGGCGCCGCCCGCTGGTGCAGGTCGAAGAACTCAGCACCTACCTGCTGCGCTGCGCCGGCAATATCGCCATCGACCATTTGCGCAGCGAAGGCGCCCGCGTGCGCAGCAATGAGGGCTGGTTGCCGGAGCAACAGGACAACCAGGCCTGCGAACCCCAGGCGGCCCTCGAGGCGGGCAATGACCTGCGACATGTCGAAGCCGCCTTGCGCAGCCTGCCCGAGCGCACTCGGCAGATTTTCCTGCTCAACCGTATCCACGGGCGCAAATACGCAGAGATCGCCAAGGCCATGGGCCTGTCCCAAAGCGCCGTGGAAAAACATATGATGCGCGCCCTGCAAGCCTGCAAGGCCAGCCTGTGCGAAACGCCGCCTCCACGTACGCCAGGGAAAGCACCGTGAACGTTACGCCCACACCCGCCCAGGAACAGGCCGCGCTCGACTGGCTGAGCCGGCTGCACGACCAGCCCGGCAGCGGTGATCAAGCCACCTTCAGCCGATGGCTGCGGGCCGACCCCGCCCATGTCGAAGCCTACGCCCGGGCCCAGGTGTTGTGGGAGTTGAGCGAAGTCCCGGCGCGCACCCTGGCTGACGAGGACGCACAGGCCTTGCAGGGCTACCTCGATACGATGAGTCGTTCCGGGCGCTCGCATCTGGTGCGTGGGGTCGGCGCCCTGGCCATGGCGGCCTGCTTGTTGTTGATGGTGTCGATGGGCGCCGGTTGGCAGCCGTCGCGCTGGGTCGATGACCTGGGCGCCGATTACGTGACCGCGCCAGGGGAGGTGAGGACCGTCACCCTGGCCGATCAGTCTCACGTCACCCTCGACGCCGACAGCGCGATTGCCGTGGATTTCAGCCACGGTGAGCGGCATATCCAGTTGCGTCGCGGGGCCGGTTTTTTCCGCGTTGTCCACACCGGCCAGCCCTTCGTGGTCGAGGCGGGCGATGGAGAAGCGCGGGTGCTGGGCACGCAGTTCGAAGTGCGCCTGCAACCGGCGGGCGCCCAGGTGACCGTGCTGTCCGGCCGGGTTGGCGTGACGCCATCCGGACAGGGCCCGCAGCAAATTCTGACGGCAGGCCAGCAAGTGGCCTACGCCGACGGCGTAGCCGAGCCGCTGCATTCGGTGGACAGCGAATCACGCCTGGCCTGGCGCGACGGTTGGCTCAATTACTACAAGGCGCCGCTGGCCGAGGTGGTCAGGGACCTTGCGCGGTATTACCCGGGCCGAATCCTCCTGCTCAATGCTGAAATGGGTGCCAGGCGCGTCAGCGGCAGCTTTCCAAGCAATGACCCTGTCGCCGTGTTGAAGGCCTTGCAAGCGGTCCTCGACTTCGAACAGCACACGCTGCTGGGTAGCTTGATCGTGTTGCGCTAGGCGCACGGCGCCGTTCACCGAATCGTCATCGCAATCACCAGAATCTGTCACTAGAGGGTTACACGCGGCGAGGGTCTGGCTCGGAGCCAGTTTCTAAGGCCACCACAAACCAAATGTGGGAGGGGGCTTGCCCCCGATAGCAGTGTGTCAGTCAGCCTATCTGTAGCTGATACACCGCAATCGGGGGCAAGCCCCCTCCCACATTTGACCCCGGTGTTTCAGGGATTGGTTGACTTCAGGGCGGCCATGGTCGCATCCGGGTTGTAGTCGCGAATCAACGTGCCATTGACGTCCACAAACGGAATTCCACCACCACCCAACGCTTCATAGGCCTTGCGCGCCTGGGCGTCCTTTTCGATATCCAGCGCCTGGTAAGGAATACCCTTCTGGTCCAGAAAGCGCCGGATCTGTTTGCAGTATCCGCACCAGTCAGTGAAATAAAGCACCACACGCGCCGAGCTGCGTACCTGCTCCGACACCACCTGGGACGGGTTGAACAGCCGCTCGACCTTGCCCCAGTTCTGAATCGCCACCACCACCAGCAACATCAGCAGGACTTTCTTCAAGACCCCGCCAAGCATCAGTTACGGCGCTTGAGCTGGTCGGTCAGCTGGGTCGGCAGGCCCTTGATGATCAAGGTGCCGGCGGCTTCGTCGTATTCGATCTTATCGCCCAGCAAGTGGGCCTCAAAGCTGATGGACAAGCCTTCGGCGCGGCCGGTGAAGCGGCGGAATTGGTTGAGGGTGCGTTTGTCGGCAGGGATTTCCGGCGACAGGCCGTAGTCCTTGTTGCGAATGTGGTCGTAGAACGCTTTAGGCCGATCTTCATCGATCAGACCGGACAGTTCTTCCAGGCCCATGGGCTCGCCGAGCTTGGCCTGGCTGCTGGCGTAGTCCACCAGAGTCTTGGTTTTCTCGCGGGCCGACTCGTCCGGCAAGTCTTCGCTTTCAACGAAGTCACTGAACGCCTTGAGCAGGGTGCGGGTTTCGCCCGGGCCGTCGACGCCTTCCTGGCAACCGATGAAGTCGCGAAAGTACTCCGAGACCTTCTTGCCATTCTTGCCCTTGATAAACGAGATGTACTGTTTGGACTGCTTGTTGTTCTGCCATTCGGACACGTTGATCCGCGCGGCCAGGTGCAGTTGGCCCAGGTCCAGGTGGCGCGATGGGGTCACGTCCAGCTCGTCGGTCACCGCCACGCCTTCGCTGTGGTGCAGCAGGGCGATGGCCAGGTAGTCGGTCATGCCTTGCTGGTAGTGGGCGAACAGCACGTGACCGCCGGTGGACAGGTTGGACTCCTCCATCAGCTTCTGCAGATGTTCCACCGCGGTACGGCTGAAGGTGGTGAAATCCTGACCACCGTCAAAGTATTCCTTCAACCAGCCGCTGAACGGGTGCGCGCCGGACTCGGCATGGAAGAAACCCCAGGCCTTGCCTTGTTTGGCGTTGTAGCTTTCGTTGAGGTCGGCAAGCATGTTCTCGATGGCGGCCGATTCGGACAGCTCCGAATCGCGGGCATGCAGAACTGCGGGTGTGCCGTCGGGTTTTTTGTCGATCAGGTGGACGATGCAATGACGGATCGGCATAGGCTTCTCGGCTGGTTGAAGGGGAGCGGTGAGCCTCCCCCAAAAAGTTGCCCAGTGTACCGCACCCGTTGGTCAAGACGCGCCTGGAGGGGCGTTTTGGATGTTCTCCCACCGTGCATATGGGTTTTTTTCACGGTTTAGAGCGATAAAGCTGACCAAATGGGTATGTTGAGGCGGATATTTCCCCGTCTCTGTGCTAGTTTTGCCCCGTCTTACGCCAAGTCTCGGCGTTAAGCGTGCATTCAGCATTTGTCAGGTCGAACCAATCCCCGTTTCAAGCATCTATAACCCCGTTCTCCAAAGGTTATAGCCGGGGCGCCAGGCCGACACGGTCGGGCTCGACGGCTGACACTGCACTCTGCAATCCATATGAATTTGATAGGGAAGGAACACCACAATGGCTTTGACTAAAGACCAACTGATCGCTGATATCGCTGAAGCTATCGACGCGCCGAAAACCACCGCGCGCGCAGCGCTGGACCAACTGGGCCAGATCGTTGCCGATCAGCTGGAAAACGGCGGCGAAATCACTCTGCCAGGTATCGGCAAGCTGAAAGTTACCGAGCGTCCTGCCCGTACCGGCCGTAACCCTTCGACTGGCGCTGCCATCGAAATCGCTGCCAAGAAAGTTATCAAGCTGGTTGTGGCCAAAGGCCTGACCGACGCTGTTAACAAGTAAGACGCAGTAAAAAAAACCGTGCTCCGGAGTGATCCGGGCACGGTTTTTTGTTGCCTGCGGTTTTGCGTCTTACTGTAGGAGCGAGCTTGCTCGCGAAGAACCCACAAGCAGCGTGTTTATCCAGAATACACGCGTTATCGTTGGCGTCCTTCGCGAGCAAGCTCGCTCCTACAGGGTTGGATTCAGCGCACCCAGCGCTGGCGCCAGATCTGCTGTTCGTTCTTGGTCTGGAAAGTCCAGGCGACGAAGCGGCTTTGCTTTTGCCCCTGGGACATTTCCACCACCTGGCTTTCCAGCACGCCGGCCTTTTTCAGCGCGGTCTCGATCGCGGGCAGGTTTGACGCTTTTGACACCAAGGTGCTGAACCACAGCACCTTGTGGGCAAAATGCGCGCTCTCGGCGATCAGTTGCGTCACGAAGCGGGCTTCGCCGCCCTCACACCACAGTTCGGCCGACTGGCCACCGAAGTTCAGCACCGGCAACTTGCGTTTCGGATCCGCCTTGCCCAAGGCACGCCACTTGCGCTCGCTGCCCTTGGTGGCTTCGTCCATGGACGCGTGGAACGGCGGGTTGCACATGGTCAGGTCGAAACGCTCCGCAGGCTCCAGCAGCCCCAGCAGGATGTGCTTGGGGTTGGGCTGCTGGCGCAACTGGATGACTTTGCTCAGGTCGTTGGACTGCACAATGGCCTTGGCGGCGGCCACGGCGATCGGGTCGACCTCCGAGCCCAGGAAGTTCCAGCGGTACTCCATGTAGCCAATCAGCGGGTACACGCAGTTGGCGCCCATGCCGATATCCAGCACCTTGACGATGGAACCGCGCGGAATCTTGCCTTCGTTGGTGCTGGCCAGCAGGTCGGCGAGGAAGTGCACATAGTCGGCACGCCCCGGCACCGGCGGGCACAGGTAATCGGCCGGGATGTCCCAATGCTGGATGCCGTAGAACGACTTGAGCAACGCCCGGTTGAACACCCGCACCGCGTCCGGGCTGGCGAAATCGATGCTCTCTTTGCCATAGGGATTGATGATCACGAACTGCGCCAGTTCCGGCGTGGTCTTGATCAGCGCCTGGAAGTCGTAACGGCCTGTGTGGCGGTTGCGCGGATGCAGGGTAGCCTCTTTGCGTGGCGCGACGGGTTTGGCCGTGGCAGCGGTTTTAGGCTTCTTGCGCGGTGGTTTGGGTGTGCTGGGGGCGGTCATGTTGATTCTGGTGTTGGCTCAAAGTGGCGGGCATTGTCACACATCTTGAGCTCAACTCGTTCAAATGTGGGAGGGGGCTTGCCCTTTGTAGGAGCGAGCTTGCTCGCGAAGAACTCCCAGGTACCGCGTTTATTCAGAAAACACGCGTTATCGTTGACGTTTTTCGCGAGCAAGCTCGCTCCTACAGACGGCGGAGGGCAAGCCCCCTCCCACATTGACTGCATTCCCAGCAGGACATCGGGAACGATCAGGCAAAAAAAAAGAGACCCGAAGGTCTCTTTTTTTTACGCGACTCAAGCCTTACAGGCTGGAAATCCGCGCATGTTGCTCGGCCAGCTTGCCCAGGGCCTGCTCAGCCTCGGCCAACTTGGCGCGTTCCTTGTCGATGACTTCTGCCGGCGCCTTGTCGACGAACGCCGCGTTGGACAGCTTGCCGCCCACTCGCTGCACTTCGCCTTGCAGGCGCGCGATTTCCTTGTCGAGACGGGCCAGTTCCGCGCCCTTGTCGATCAGGCCGGCCATTGGCACCAGCACTTCCATGTCGCCAACCAGGGCGGTAGCGGACAGCGGTGCTTCGGCGCCATCGGCCAATACGGTGATCGACTCCAGCTTTGCCAGCTTCTTGAGCAGTGCATCGTTCTCGCCGAGGCGACGCTGGTCTGCGGCACTGGCGTTCTTGACGAACACGGCCAGCGGCTTGCC
The DNA here is from genome assembly GCF_001439815.1 of Pseudomonas orientalis. Taxonomy (GTDB): domain Bacteria; phylum Pseudomonadota; class Gammaproteobacteria; order Pseudomonadales; family Pseudomonadaceae; genus Aquipseudomonas; species Aquipseudomonas orientalis. Next base: position 244,551 of record NZ_JYLM01000007.1, read on the forward strand.
CGGCCCGATATTCATCTCGGCGCGGATGTTGCGCGTGCCGAGCATCAAGGTCTTGAGCCATTCGATATCGCTTTCGGCGGCCTCATCGATGCGTGCTTCATTGGCCACCGGCCAGGGCTGCAGCATGATGGTCTTGCCGTCGATACCGGCCAGCGGCGCCAGGCGCTGCCAGATTTCTTCGGTGATGAACGGCATGAACGGATGCGCCAGGCGCAACGCCACTTCCAGCACGCGCACCAGGGTGCGGCGGGTGCCGCGCTGGCGTTCGACCGGCGCGTTTTCGTCCCACAGCACCGGCTTGGACAGTTCCAGATACCAGTCGCAATACTGGTTCCAGATGAACTCGTACAAGGCCTGGGCGGCCAGGTCGAAACGGAACTGGTCGAGCTGGCGGGTCACTTCGGCTTCGGTGCGCTGCAGCTGCGAGATGATCCAGCGATCCGCCAGGCTCAGCTCAAAGGCTTCGCCGTTCTGGCCGCAGTCTTCGCCTTTGTCCAGCACATAGCGCGCGGCGTTCCAGATCTTGTTGCAGAAGTTGCGGTAACCTTCGACGCGGCCCATGTCGAACTTGATGTCGCGACCGGTGGACGCCAGGGAGCAGAAGGTGAAGCGCAGGGCGTCGGTGCCGTAGCTGGCGATGCCGTCGGCGAATTCGTCGCGGGTCTGCTTCTCGATCTTCTTCGCCATTTTCGGCTGCATCATGCCCGAGGTGCGCTTGTGTACCAGCGCTTCGAGTTCGATGCCGTCGATGATGTCCAATGGGTCCAGGACGTTGCCCTTGGATTTGGACATCTTCTGGCCCTGGCCATCACGCACCAGGCCGTGGACATACACGGTCTTGAACGGCACCTGCGGGGTGCCGTCGTCGTTTTTCACCAAGTGCATGGTCAGCATGATCATCCGGGCAACCCAGAAGAAAATGATGTCGAAGCCGGTAACCAGCACGTCGGTGGGGTGGAATTTTTCGAGGAACGCAGTTTTTTCCGGCCAGCCCAAGGTGGAGAAGGTCCACAGGCCGGCGCTGAACCACGTGTCCAGTACGTCATTGTCCTGATTCAATACCAGGTCTGCGGGCAGATTATTCTTGGCACGCACTTCGGCTTCATCGCGGCCTACATAAACCTTGCCCGACTCGTCGTACCAGGCTGGAATACGGTGCCCCCACCACAGCTGACGGCTGATGCACCAGTCCTGGATGTCGCGCATCCAGGAGAAGTACATGTTTTCGTATTGTTTAGGCACGAACGCGATGCGGCCGTCTTCAACGGCGGCGATGGCCGGTTCAGCCAAAGGCTTGGTCGACACGTACCACTGGTCGGTCAGCCACGGTTCGATCACGGTGCCGGAACGGTCGCCCTTCGGCACTTTCAGGCCGTGGTCGTCGACGCTCACCAGCAAACCGGCGGCGTCGAAGGCGGCAACGATCTGCTTGCGCGCTTCGAAGCGGTCCAGGCCGGCATATTCGGCCGGGATCTTGCCGTCGATGCTGTCGTTCAGCGTGCCGTCCAGGTTGAACGCCTGGCAGGCCGGCAATACCGCGGCGTTCTTGTCGAAGATGTTCAGCAGCGGCAGGTTGTGGCGCTTGCCGACTTCGTAGTCGTTGAAATCGTGGGCCGGGGTGATTTTCACGCAGCCGGTGCCGAATTCAGGGTCGCAGTAGTCGTCGGCGATGATCGGGATGCGGCGGCCGACCAATGGCAGCTCGACGAACTTGCCGATCAGTGCCTGATAGCGCTCGTCGTTCGGGTTAACCGCTACGGCGGCGTCACCGAGCATGGTTTCCGGACGGGTAGTGGCGACGATCAGGTAGTCACTGCCTTCAGCGGTTTTGGCGCCGTCGGCCAGCGGGTACTTGAGGTTCCACAGAAAGCCTTTCTCGTCGTGGTTTTCCACTTCAAGGTCGGAGATCGCCGTGTGCAGCTTGGTGTCCCAGTTGACCAGGCGCTTGCCGCGGTAGATCAGGCCGTCTTCATGCAGGCGCACGAAGGCTTCCTTCACGGCTTCCGACAGGCCGTCGTCCATGGTGAAGCGCTCACGGCTCCAGTCCACGGACGAGCCCAGGCGACGGATCTGACGGCTGATATTGCCGCCGGACTGATCTTTCCATTCCCAGACTTTCTCGAGGAATTTCTCGCGGCCCAGGTCATGACGGTTCTGGCCGGTGGCTTCCAGTTGGCGTTCCACCAGCATCTGGGTGGCGATACCGGCGTGGTCGGTGCCCGGCTGCCACAGGGTGTCGCGACCCTGCATGCGGCGGAAACGGATCAACGCGTCCATGATCGCATTGTTGAAGCCATGGCCCATGTGCAGGCTGCCAGTGACGTTCGGTGGCGGGATCATGATGGTGTACGCGTCGCCCGCACCTTGTGGGGCGAAGTAGTTTTCGGACTCCCAGGTGTTGTACCAGGAAGTTTCGATAGCGTGGGGCTGGTAGGTCTTATCCATGCGCGGCGGGACCCTAGTTGGCATTTATTCAGGAAAGCCGGCAAGTATAACGGGGGATAGAGCGCAGGGCGAGGCGAAGACAGGGCTTAAGGTGTATGCAACCAAATGTGGGAGGGGGCTTGCCCCCGATGGCGGTGTGTCAGCTTCAAATAGACTGCTGACAGATTGCTATCGGGGGCAAGCCCCCTCCCACAGGGGATGTCGGTTTGGTTCAGGATTGGTACTGGCTGAGCAATCGCTCCATCCGCGCATCCATTCGCCGTTTGATCTCGGCTTCGATATGCGGCGCATAGTCGTCGATCACATCCTGCATGATCAATTGCGCCGCAGCGCGCAGTTCGTTGTCCAGGTGCAGCAGCAGGGCGTCGGGGGCTTTTTCCGCAGCGGGAGCGGGTTCTGCAATGACCGGCTGCGGCGCAGCAGGCTTGTTGCCGACCATGTCGAACAACAGCGGAATCTGTACCTCGCTCTCGACCGTCTCGGTCAACAGCGGCGGTTGCAAGCCATCATCACCCAGCAACTGACGGATCGACTCGAGGTCGTCCAGCAGGTGGTCGTCTTTTTTCAGCGGGTTGGGCGTGTCCATCATGTACTCAAAGTCGTTGTAGCCGGTGATCCTGCAAAGGATAGCCCTGTTCGCGGTAGAAACGGAAACTCTCCCGCGCGGCCTGACGAATAGCCGGGTCTTCCACCACCACTTCCGCCACGCGGGCGAATGCCTTGGCGAAGGACGGTACTTTCAGGTCAAGGTTGACCAGCAGGTCATGGTGGTCGCCGCAACTGTCGCCCACACCCAGGACTACCACGCCGTCGGGTTCCGATTCGGCGGGGCCGTGGGGTACGAAGCTTTCGCCCTTGAAGCGCCACAGGCGGGCATCAAGGTCCTCGCGTTGGGCGGCATCGCTGCAATGCAGGTAAATGCGATGGCCCATGCGCCAGGCTTTTTCGGTGAGCTTGCAGGCAAAGTCCAGGCGCGCGGACGGGTCGGCGCTGGGCAATATATAGAAGTCGACTTGGGTCATTGCGGTTCCTGGTGCTGGCCCGCCAGTCCTGTAGGAGCGAGCTTGCTCGCGAAAAACCAGAGGACACCGCGTTCATCCGGGATGGGCGCGTTATCGTTGGCGATCTTCGCGAGCAAGCTGGCTCCTACAGAAGGGCCGGTGGCGCTTAGGCTTTGGCGCGATCGAGCAGGTACTGGGTCAGCAGCGGTACTGGACGACCAGTGGCGCCCTTGTCCTTGCCGCCGCTGGTCCATGCGGTGCCGGCAATGTCCAGGTGCGCCCAGTTGAAGTTCTTGGCGAACCGCGACAGGAAGCAGGCAGCGGTGATGGTGCCGGCTTTGGGGCCGCCGATGTTGGCGATGTCGGCGAACGGGCTGTCCAGTTGTTCCTGGTACTCATCGAACAGCGGCAGTTGCCAGGCGCGGTCGTCGGCGGCCTTGCCGGCGCTGAGCAGTTGCTCGATCAGCTCGTCGTTGTTGCCCAGCAGGCCCGAGGTGTGGGCGCCCAGGGCAACCACGCAGGCGCCGGTCAGGGTGGCGATGTCGATCACCGCCTGCGGCTTGAAGCGTTCGGCGTAGGTCAGCGCATCGCACAGCACCAGGCGGCCTTCGGCGTCGGTGTTGAGGATTTCCACGGTCTGGCCGCTCATGGTGGTGACGATATCGCCTGGACGGGCAGCGCCGCCGCTCGGCATGTTCTCGGCGCAGGCCAGGATGCACACCAGGTTGATCGGCAGCTTGAGTTCCAGCACGGCACGCAGGGTGCCGAATACGCTGGCGGCGCCGCCCATGTCGTACTTCATCTCATCCATGCCGGCGCCCGGCTTGAGGCTGATGCCGCCGGTGTCGAAGGTGATGCCTTTACCCACCAGGGCGTAAGGCTTCTCGGACTTCTTGCCGCCGTTGTATTGCATCACGATCAGGCGGGGGGGCTGGTCGCTGCCCTGGCCCACGGCATAGAACGAGCCCATGCCCAGTTCCTTGATCTTCTTCTCGTCCAGCACTTCGACCTTCAGGCCCTTGAATTCCTTGCCCAGCGCCTTGGCCTGTTCGCCCAGGTAGGTGGGGTGGCAGATGTTCGGCGGCAGGTTGCCCAGGTCGCGGGTGAACGACATGCCGTTGGCGATCGCGGTGGCGTGGGTCACGGCGCGCTCGACTTCAGCCTGGGCGGCCTTGATGGTCAGCAGGGTGATTTTCTTCAGGGCGCGGGGTTCGGCTTTCTGGCTCTTGAACTGGTCGAAGACGTAGCCGCCGTCCACCAGGCTTTCGGCCAGCAGGCGGGTCTTGCCGTAGCTGTCACGGCCCTTGATGACGATTTCATCGAGTGCCAGTGCCGCGTCGCTGCCGCCCAGGCCTTTAAGCGTGGTGAGGATGGTGCTGATGATCTTGCGAAACGGACGGTCGCCCAGTTCGGCGTCCTTGCCCACACCCACCAGCAACACGCGCTCGGCCTTGAGATTCGGCAGGCTCTGCAGCAGCAGGCTCTGGCCGACTTTGCCGGCCAGGTCGCCGCGCTTGAGCACGGCGCTGATGGCGCCGCCGCTCAGTTCATCCAGTTGCTTGGCGGCAACGCCGAGTGTGCGGCCTTCGCCGACAGCGACCACGAGGGTGGCGGTTTTCAACGTTTCGGGGCTAACGCTTTTTACAACCAATTCCATTTTCGGGTCCCTTATAAGGTCGGTGAGCCTGGCATGCGTACCCAGGCTTTAAAGCGTGGCAGCCTTGTAAACCGCCAGCGACAAAGGCCGCAGTTTGAACCTCGCAGGCGAAGCCTGACAACCCTCGAAGCACGCTTTGTGCGTGCGCATGAGGTTGCGCAGTGACAGGCGCGGTCAATCACAGGATAATGCGCCATCTTTTTAGCCGGCCCGCGCAAACGGGTCGACTCGGTATGCTTGCTTGTTTGGCCGCCTTAGCCTGACAACCCTGGAGTGTCTGGTTTGATCGTCTTCCGTTATCTATCCCGCGAAGTCCTGTTGACCCTGAGTGCCGTGAGTGCGGTATTGCTGGTCATCATCATGAGTGGTCGTTTCGTCAAATTCCTTGCGCAGGCGGCCTCGGGCGCCCTGGATCCGGGCTCGCTGTTCCTGATCATGGGCTTTCGCCTGCCGGGCTTTTTGCAACTGATCCTGCCGCTCGGCCTGTTCCTTGGCATCCTGCTGGCCTATGGCCGGCTGTACCTCGAAAGCGAGATGACCGTGCTGTCGGCCACCGGCATGAGCCAGCAGCGCCTGCTGGCCATGACCCTGGTACCGGCCACCGGCGTTGCCCTGGTGGTGGCCTGGTTGAGCCTGAGCCTGGCGCCGCAAGGGGCCATGCAGTTCCAGCTGCTGTTGAACAAGCAGGACGCGATGACCGAGTTCGACACCCTCGAACCCGGGCGTTTCCAGGCGCTCAACGACGGTACGCGGGTGACCTATACCGAAGAAATGACCGAAGACCGTTCCAACCTGAGCGGTGTGTTCATTTCCCAGAAAAACCTCGGCAAGGACCAGAAAGACCGTGGCATCTCGATTCTGGTCGCCGACGGTGGCCGCCAGGAAGTGCGCGCCGACGGCAGCCGCTACCTGATCCTGGACAACGGCTATCGCTACGATGGCAGCCCGGGGTTGGCCGATTACCGCGTGATCAAATACGACTCCTACGGCGTCATGCTGCCCAAGCCCGATATCAGCGATGAAGTCACCGATCGTGACGCGCTGCCCACGGCCTCACTGTTCGGCAGCCAGGAACTGCGCTCCATCGCCGAGCTGCAATGGCGTCTGTCCCTGCCGTTGCTGGTGTTTATCGTGACCTTGATGGCGGTGCCGCTGTCACGCGTCAACCCGCGTCAGGGCCGGTTCCTCAAGCTGCTGCCGGCAATCCTGCTGTATATGGCCTACCTGACCATCCTGATTTCCGCCCGTGGCTCCCTGGAGAAGGGCAAGTTGCCGCCCGCCCTGGGCCTGTGGTGGGTGCACGGGATTTTCCTGGTGATCGGCCTGGGGCTGCTCTATTGGGAGCCTATCCGTTTGAAAATGAAGAGCCGTCGTGGCCTGAAGGAGTTGGCTCGTGGCTAAGCTCGATCGCTACATTGGTAGCAGCGTACTGATCGCCATCCTGGCGGTATTGGGCATCATCCTGGGCCTGGCCTCGCTGTTCGCCTTCATCGATGAAGTGGGCAACGTCACCGATACCTATACCGTCACCGATGTATTGAGCTTCGTGGCGCTGACCGCGCCACGTCGTCTCTACGACATGATGCCGATGGCCGGCCTGATCGGCTGCCTGATCGGCCTGGGCACCCTGGCCAGCAACAGCGAATTGACCATCATGCGCGCGGCGGGTGTGTCCATCGGGCGTATCGTCTGGGCGGTCATGAAGCCCATGCTGCTGCTGATGGCGTGCAGCGTGCTGATCGGCGAATACGTCGCGCCACCGTCCGAAGCCACCGCCCAGGCCAATCGGGCCCTGGCGCAGGGTTCGGGTGATGCGCAGAGCTCCAAGCACGGCCTGTGGCACCGCCAGGGCGACCAGTTCATCCACATCAACGCCGTGCAGCCCGGCGGGCTGTTGATCGGGGTGACGCGCTACACGTTCGACAAAGAGCGGCACATGCTCAGCTCCAGCTTCGCCAAGCGTGCGCAGTACGATGGCGCACAATGGCAACTGACCGACGTGACCACCACGCTGTTTCACAACGTGGGCCAGGGCGTCAATGCCAGTACCGAAGTGGTCAATGCGCCCACCCAGGCCTGGGACATCGCGCTGAAACCGGAACTGCTCAACACAGTGATCATGGTCCCGGAAACCCTGCCGATCTCGGGTCTCTGGAGTTATATCCATTACCTCAAGGACCAGGGCCTGAACAATGGCCGCTACTGGCTGGCGTTCTGGGTCAAGGTGTTGCAACCGGTGGTCACCGCCGCGCTGGTATTGATGGCGATCTCCTTCATCTTCGGCCCGTTGCGTTCCGTGACCCTCGGCCAGCGGGTATTCACCGGGGTGCTGGTGGGCTTTACCTTCCGCATCGCCCAGGATTTGCTGGGGCCGTCGAGCCTGGTGTTCGGCTTCTCGCCGTTGTTCGCGGTGCTGGTGCCGACGTTTATCTGCGCCGTGGCCGGGTTCTGGTTGTTGCGCCGAGCCGGCTGATTGCGCGCACACTAAATGCTCCCCCTGTAGGAGCGAGCTTGCTCGCGAAAATCTGCGAAGCGCCGTTCATCCAGGATGAGCGCATTATCGTTGGCGATCTTCGCGAGCAAGCTCGCTCCTACAACATCGGGCCTCGTGGAAACGGGGCTTTTTTGTGTTCGTCAGCAAAGATGACGTCTGGCCCGAGCATCAGGTACAATTCCCGGCTATTTTTCAGCGGGCAATCTGCCTGCAGCCTTTTTGAGTGTTGATCCGTGAGTGATTTGAGTCATATCCGCAATTTCTCCATCATCGCCCACATTGACCATGGTAAGTCGACGCTGGCCGATCGATTCATCCAGATGTGCGGCGGCCTTGCCGAGCGTGAAATGGAAGCCCAGGTCCTGGACTCCATGGACCTCGAACGCGAGCGCGGGATCACCATCAAGGCCCACAGCGTCACTCTGTACTACGTCGCCAAAGACGGTATCAAGTACCAGTTGAACTTCATTGACACCCCGGGCCACGTCGACTTCACCTATGAAGTCAGCCGCTCCCTGGCTGCCTGCGAAGGCGCGCTGCTGGTGGTGGACGCGGGGCAGGGCGTTGAAGCCCAGTCCGTGGCCAACTGCTACACCGCCATCGAGCAGGGCCTGGAAGTCATGCCGGTGCTGAACAAGATCGACTTGCCGCAAGCCGATCCGGACCGTGTAAAAGAAGAAATCGAAAAAATCATCGGCATTGACGCCACCGACGCCGTCGAGTGCAGCGCCAAGACCGGCCTGGGCGTCGACGAAGTGCTCGAGCGCCTGGTCAAGACCATTCCCGCGCCAACCGGCAACTACGAAGATCCGCTGCAAGCGTTGATCATCGACTCCTGGTTCGACAACTACCTGGGCGTCGTGTCCCTGGTGCGCGTGCGCCATGGCCGCGTGAAGAAGGGCGACAAGATCCTGGTCAAGTCCACCGGCAAGATCCACCTGGTGGACAGCGTCGGCGTGTTCAACCCCAAGCACACTGCCACCACTGACCTGAAAGCCGGCGAAGTGGGCTTCATCATCGCCGGTATCAAGGACATCCACGGTGCGCCGGTCGGTGACACCCTGACCCTGAGCTCCACCCCGGATGTCGACGTGCTGCCAGGCTTCAAGCGCATCCAGCCACAGGTCTACGCCGGCCTGTTCCCGGTCAGTTCCGACGACTTCGAAGACTTCCGCGAAGCCCTGCAAAAGCTGACCCTCAACGACTCGTCGCTGCAGTACACCCCGGAAAGCTCCGACGCCCTGGGCTTCGGCTTCCGTTGCGGGTTCCTGGGCATGCTGCACATGGAGATCATCCAGGAGCGCCTGGAGCGCGAATACGACCTGGACCTGATCACCACCGCGCCAACGGTTATTTTCGAGCTGGCGCTGAAAACCGGTGAAACGATTTACGTCGACAACCCGTCCAAGCTTCCAGACCTGTCTTCAATCGAAGACATGCGTGAACCGATCGTGCGCGCCAATATCCTGGTGCCGCAGGAACACCTGGGCAACGTCATCACCCTGTGTATCGAAAAGCGTGGCGTGCAGCACGACATGCTGTTCCTCGGCACCCAGGTGCAAGTGACCTACGATTTGCCGATGAACGAAGTGGTCCTGGACTTCTTCGACCGTCTCAAATCCACCAGTCGCGGCTATGCTTCGCTGGATTACCATTTCGACCGTTACCAGTCGGCCAATCTGGTGAAGCTGGATGTACTGATCAACGGCGACAAGGTTGATGCCCTGGCACTGATCGTGCACAAGGACAATGCGCACTACAAAGGTCGCCAGTTGACCGAGAAGATGAAAGAGCTGATTCCGCGTCAGATGTTCGACGTCGCGATCCAGGCCGCCATTGGCGGGCAGATCATTGCGCGGACCTCCGTCAAGGCACTCAGAAAGAACGTACTGGCCAAATGCTACGGTGGCGACGTCAGCCGTAAGCGCAAGCTGCTTGAAAAGCAAAAGGCCGGTAAAAAACGCATGAAGCAAGTGGGCAACGTGGAAATTCCACAAGAAGCCTTCCTTGCGGTGCTCAGGTTGGATAGTTAGGTCCTATGTCGCTAAATTTCCCGCTGTTGCTGGTCATCGCCGTTGCCGTCTGTGGTTTCCTGGCGTTGCTCGATCTGGTGTTCTTCGCCCCGCGTCGGCGGGCTGCTATCGCGTCCTATCAGGGCAGCGTCAGCCAGCCCGATGCCGTGGTGATCGAGAAGCTGAACAAAGAGCCCTTGCTGGTTGAATACGGCAAGTCGTTCTTCCCGGTGTTGTTCATCGTGCTGGTGCTGCGTTCGTTCCTGGTGGAGCCGTTTCAGATCCCGTCGGGGTCGATGAAACCTACCCTGGACGTGGGCGACTTCATCCTGGTGAACAAGTTTTCCTACGGGATTCGCTTGCCGGTGATCGACAAGAAGGTGATTGAGGTCGGTGACCCGCAGCGCGGCGATGTGATGGTGTTCCGCTACCCGAGCGACCCGAACGTCAACTACATCAAGCGTGTGGTCGGCCTGCCGGGCGACGTGATCCGCTATACCAGCGACAAGCGCCTGTTCATCAATGGTGAGTCGGTGGCGGAAAAACTGTTGGGCGCCGAGCCGAACACCCTGGGCAGCGCCGAGCTGTACCAGGAAAAACTCGGCGCGGTAGAGCACCAGATCCGCAAGGAAATGAGCCGCTACCGCGCGATGCCCGATGGCCAGTGGAAAGTGCCTGCCGGGCACTACTTCATGATGGGCGACAACCGCGACAACTCCAACGACAGCCGCTACTGGGACGACCCCAATATTCCCAAGGACCTGCTGGGCATGGTGCCCGACGAGAATATCGTCGGCAAAGCCTTCGCGGTCTGGATGAGTTGGCCGGAACCCAAGCTCAGCCACTTGCCGAACTTCTCGCGGGTGGGGCTGATCAGGTAATACAGGCGGCGCTGTGAACACAGCGCCGAATGCTTTTCTGGGGCTTGGACATTTTCCGACGCCCTGCGGCACAAGTCAGGATTTGAATTTGAACACTGCGTCAATCGTCGATGGCCGCCGGTGCCACCAACTAGATATGGATAAACCGTGACCGTTTCTCTGAGTCGTCTCGAGCGCCAGCTCGGCTACACCTTCAAGGATCAGGAATTGATGGTCCTTGCCCTCACACACCGCAGCTTTGCAGGGCGCAATAACGAGCGCCTGGAATTCCTCGGTGACGCCATTCTCAATTTCGCCGCCGGTGAGGCGCTGTTCGAGCGTTTCCCTCAAGCGCGCGAAGGCCAGCTGTCGCGCCTGCGCGCGCGCCTTGTGAAAGGCGAGACCCTGGCCGTGCTGGCCCGAGGTTTCGGCCTGGGCGAGTACCTGCGCCTCGGTTCCGGTGAGTTGAAAAGCGGCGGTTTTCGTCGCGAGTCGATCCTGGCGGATGCCCTGGAAGCCTTGATCGGTGCGATCTACCTCGATGCCGGGATGGAAACGGCCAAGGAGCGCGTGGTCGCCTGGCTGGCGTCGGAAATCGAAAGCCTCACACTGGTCGACACCAACAAGGATCCAAAGACCCGCCTGCAGGAATACCTGCAGTCCCGTGGTTGCGAGCTGCCACGCTATGAAGTGGTGGATATCCAGGGTGAGCCGCATTGCCGCGTGTTCTTCGTGGAATGTGAAATCACCTTACTGAATGAAAAAAGCCGAGGTCAGGGTGTGAGCCGTCGTATTGCCGAACAGGTAGCGGCCGCTGCAGCACTGATTGCCCTGGGCGTGGAGAATGGCCATGACTGATTCAACCGCAACACGCTGTGGCTATGTTGCCATCGTCGGCCGCCCCAACGTGGGCAAGTCCACGCTGCTTAACCACATCCTCGGCCAGAAGCTGGCGATTACGTCGCGCAAGCCGCAGACCACCCGTCATAACATGCTGGGCATCAAGACCGAAGGCAGCGTGCAAGCGGTCTACGTCGACACGCCGGGCATGCACAAAGGCGGCGAGAAAGCCCTCAACCGCTACATGAACAAAACCGCGTCGGCGGCGTTGAAAGACGTCGACGTGGTGATCTTCGTGGTCGACCGCACCAAGTGGACCGATGAGGACCAGATGGTCCTCGAGCGTGTGCAGTACGTCACCGGCCCGTTGATCGTCGCGCTGAACAAGACCGACCGCATCGAAGACAAAGCCGAGCTGATGCCGCACCTGACCTGGCTGCAGGAACAACTGCCCAATGCCCAGATCATGCCGATCTCGGCGCAGCACGGGCATAACCTCGAAGCTCTGGAGCGCGTGATCGCCGGCTACCTGCCGGAGAACGAGCACTTCTTCCCGGAAGACCAGATCACCGACCGCAGCAGCCGTTTCCTCGCCGCGGAACTGGTGCGCGAGAAAATCATGCGCCAGATGGGCGCCGAGCTGCCGTACCAGATCACTGTTGAAATCGAAGAGTTCAAGCAGCAGGGCAAGACCCTGCACATCCATGCGCTGATCCTGGTTGAGCGTGACGGCCAGAAGAAAATCATCATTGGCGACAAGGGCGAGCGCATCAAGCGCATCGGCACCGAGGCGCGCAAGGACATGGAATTGCTGTTCGACTCCAAGATCATGCTGAACCTGTGGGTGAAGGTTAAGGGTGGCTGGTCCGATGATGAGCGGGCACTGCGCTCCCTGGGCTACGGCGACCTGTAAGGTCCTGAATGCACCACAGGGCTAGAAAATGTGGGAGGGGGCTTGCCCCCGATAGCAGTGGGTCAGTTAACAGATAAGTGACTGACACACTGCCATCGGGGGCAAGCCCCCTCCCACATTAGGTTGATGTTGTTTTCAAGATCGAGAGCCCATGTCCCAATCCCCACCTCCCAGCCAGCTTGCCTATGTGCTGCACAGCCGCGCCTACCGTGAGACCAGCGCCCTGGTGGACTTCCTCACGCCCCAGGGCCGTCTGCGCGCGGTTTTGCGTAGCGCACGGGGCAAGGCCGGTACGTTGGCGCGGCCGTTCGTGGCCCTGGATGTGGAGTTTCGCGGCAAGGGCGAGCTGAAGAATGTCGGCCGCCTGGAAAGCGTCGGCACGTCCGCCTGGCTCAATGGCGATGCGCTGTTCAGCGGGCTCTATCTCAACGAACTGCTGATCCGCCTTTTGCCCGCCGAAGACCCGCACCCGGCGGTCTTCGATCACTACGCCGCGACCTTGCTCGCTCTCGCTGAAGGCCGTCCCCTGGAGCCGCTGCTGCGCGCCTTTGAATGGCGCCTGCTGGATGACCTGGGCTACGGCTTCGAATTGCACAACGACCTGCACGGTGATCCTGTCGCCGCCGACGGCCTGTATCGCCTGCAAGTGGACGCGGGGCTTGAGCGCGTGTACTTGTTGCAACCCGGCCTGTTCCAGGGCGCCGAGTTGTTGGCCATGAGCGAAGCGGACTGGACCGCCCCCGGTGCCTTGTCCGCCGCCAAGCGCCTGATGCGCCAGGCCCTGGCCGTGCACCTGGGCGGGCGGCCGCTGGTCAGTCGCGAGTTGTTTCGAAAGCCCTGACATCCCCGTGTATGCTGTGCACCGATTCTTTCCCTTTTCAGGAGCGCTTCCGTGAGCACCAGCAATCGCATTCTTCTTGGCGTCAATATCGACCACGTCGCCACCCTGCGCCAGGCCCGGGGCACCCGTTACCCGGACCCGGTCAAGGCCGCGCTGGACGCCGAAGAAGCGGGCGCCGACGGCATCACCGTGCACCTGCGCGAAGACCGCCGCCATATCCAGGAGCGTGACGTGCTGCTGCTCAAGGACGTGCTGCAGACCCGCATGAATTTCGAAATGGGCGTCACCGAAGACATGATGCAGTTCGCCGAGCGCATCCGCCCGGCGCACATTTGCCTGGTTCCGGAAACCCGCCAGGAACTGACCACCGAAGGTGGCCTCGACGTGGCCGGCCAGGAAGCGCGGATCAAGGCCGCCGTGGAGCGCCTGTCGAAGATCGGCAGCGAAGTGTCGTTGTTCATCGACGCAGACGAACGCCAGATCCAGGCTTCACGCCGCGTCGGCGCCCCGGCCATCGAACTGCACACCGGTCGCTATGCCGATGCCACCACCCCGAGCGAAGTCGCCGACGAACTGCAACGCATCATCGATGGCGTGAATTGCGGCCTGCACGAAGGCCTGATCGTCAACGCCGGCCATGGTCTGCACTACCACAACGTCGAGGCCGTGGCGGCGATCAAGGGCATCAACGAACTGAACATCGGCCATGCGCTGGTGGCCCATGCGCTGTTCGTCGGTTTCAAAGGCGCCGTGGCCGAGATGAAGGCCTTGATCCTGGCGGCCGCCGCAATGGATCGCTGACACTGTAGGAGCGAGCTTGCTCGCGAAAAACGTCAACGATAACGCGGGTCGCCTGAATACACGCGCAGGCTTCGAGTTTTTCGCGAGCAAGCTCGCTCCTACAGCCGGGGCCGGTGTATCGTATCAGCCCTTTGCAGGCCCTTGGCCTGCGGCAGATACGTGAGGTTGTTGTGTCCCGATCCTTTTCCCGTCGACAAATCCTGGGTGGTCTTGCCGGCCTGGCCGTAGTGGGCGTCGGTGCCGGTGGCGGCTACCGCTACTGGCTGGGGAAGGTCGCGGAATCCGAGGCGGGGCACGATTACGAGTTGATCGCAGCGCCCCTGGACGTGGAACTGGTGCCGGGCCACACCACCCAGGCCTGGGCGTTCGGCCCCTCGGCGCCCGGCACCGAGCTGCGCGTACGCCAGGGCGAGTGGCTGCGGGTGCGCTTTATCAACCACCTGCCGGTCGCCACCACCATCCACTGGCATGGCATCCGCCTGCCGCTGGAAATGGACGGCGTGCCCTACGTCTCGCAATTGCCGGTATTGCCGGGGGAATACTTCGACTACAAGTTCCGTGTGCCCGACGCCGGCAGCTACTGGTATCACCCGCACGTCAACAGCAGCGAAGAACTCGGCCGTGGTCTGGTCGGACCGCTGATCATCGAGGAGCGCGAGCCCACCGGTTTCAAACACGAACGCACCCTCAGTCTGAAAAGCTGGCATGTGGACGAAGAGGGCGCCTTTGTCGCCTTCAGCATTCCCCGTGAGGCGGCGCGTGGCGGTACGGCCGGGCGTTTGTCCACCATCAACGGTGTGTCCCAGGCCGTGGTCGACCTGCCGGCCGGGCAGATCACCCGGGTGCGCCTGCTCAACCTGGACAACACCCTGACGTATCGCATCAACATTCCGGGCGTCGAAGCGCAGATCTATGCGCTGGACGGCAACCCCATCGAGCCGCGCCCGCTGGGCAAGGAGTACTGGCTGGGCCCCGGCATGCGTATCTGCCTGGCGATCAAGGCGCCGCCGGCCGGCGAAGAACTGTCGATCCGTAATGGCCCGGTGCGCCTGGGGACGTTCCGTTCGGTGGCCAATACCGACGCGCCCACCGAGTGGCCCCCGGCACTGCCGGCCAACCCGGTCGCCGAACCGGACCTGGCCAATGCCGAGAAACTCAACTTCAATTTCGAGTGGGTCGGTTCGGTGTCGGTCAATGTCGACAACGGCAAGCCACCGAGCCTGTGGCAGATCAACGGCCAGGCCTGGGACATCACCGACAAGACCTGCGCCGACCGCCCCATCGCCAAGCTTGTGAAGGGCAAGAGCTATATTTTCGAACTGAAGAACATGACCCAGTACCAGCACCCGGTCCACCTGCACGGCATGAGTTTCAAGGTCATCGCGTCGAACCGCCACAAGGTCATCCCGTATTTCACCGACACCTACCTGCTGGGCAAGAACGAACGCGCCCGCGTAGCGCTGGTGGCGGATAACCCGGGGGTGTGGATGTTCCACTGCCATGTGATCGACCATATGGAAACCGGCCTGATGGCCGCTATCGAGGTGGCGTGATGCGCCAGGTTCGCCCGGCGATCATCGACCGCAGCCGCGACCAGCACTTCATGCGCGAAGCCCTGGCCCTCGCCGCCCAGGGCGCGGCGCTGGGAGAAGTGCCGGTGGGCGCGGTGCTGGTGCAGGGCGGTGAGATCATCGGCCGCGGCTTCAACTGCCCGATCAGCGGCAATGACCCGAGTGCCCATGCCGAAATGGTCGCGATCCGCGCAGCGGCCCAGGCCGTCAGCAATTACCGCCTGCCGGGCAGTACGCTCTATGTGACGTTGGAACCGTGCAGCATGTGCGCGGGGTTGATCGTGCATTCGCGGGTGGCGCGGGTGGTATATGGCGCGCTGGAACCGAAAGCGGGGATTGTGCAGAGCCAGGGGCAGTTTTTTACCCAGGGCTTTCTCAACCATCGGGTCCTGTTTGAAGGCGGCGTGCTGGCCGAGGAGTGCGGGACGGTGTTGAGCGAGTTCTTCAAGGCTCGCCGGGCCAAGCCTCCACTCTAAAGAACACTGAGGATAAAAGTGTGGGAGGGGGCAAGCCCCCGATAGCAGAGTGTCAGTCACCACATCCATGGCTGATACACCGCAATCGGGGGCAAGCCCCCTCCCACATTTGGATCTCCATATATTCAGTGATAACTCACCGCTACTTCCTGGCGATGATCACCGCCCGCATCGGCGCCGGCAGCCCTTCGATGGTCTTGCTGTGATCCTGCGGATCGAGGAAATCACTGAGCGACTGGTACTTCATCCACGCCGTCCCGCGCTGTTCCTCAACCGTGGTCACGCTCACATCCACACAGCGCACATCGCTGAATCCGGCGCGGCGCAGCCACAGCATCAGCGCCGGAACCGAGGGCAAGAACCACACGTTACGCATCTGCGCATAGCGGTCTTCCGGCACCAGCACCTGCTGCTGATCGCCTTCGACCACCAGGGTTTCCAATACCAGTTCGCCGCCTTTGACCAGGGTGTCCTTCAGTGCCAGCAAATGCTCGATCGGTGAGCGCCGGTGGTAGAACACGCCCATGGAAAACACCGTGTCGAAGCCTTCCAGGTTCGCCGGCAGGTCCTCGAACGGAAACGGCAGGTGCCAGGCCCTGGGTTCGGACAGGTAACGCTGCACCGCCTGAAACTGGCAGAAGAACAGCCAATTGGGGTCCACGCCAATCACGCTGTCGGCGCCGGCGCCGAGCATGCGCCACATGTAATAGCCGTTGCCGCAACCCACATCGAGGATGCGCTTGCCCTTCAAATCCAGGTGCGGCGCCACGCGGGACCATTTCCAGTCAGAGCGCCATTCGGTGTCCACATGCACGCCGAACAGGTGGAACGGGCCTTTGCGCCAAGGGCTCAGCCCCATGAGCGCCGTGTGCATCTGTGCGCGAGTGTCGTCGTCGCACTCAGTGTCCAGCACCAGGCCGTTCAACAGGTCGACTTCACTGGGCTGGATCTTCGGCAGTGCATCCAAGGCACTCTGCCAGCGCTCCAGGTCGCCATGGCCTTTTTCCATCTTGCTATCGAGCTGCGCTTGCAGGCCCTGGGCCCACACGGCCAAAGGAGTGCCCACCAGATGGCGGGCGAGGGGAGACAAATCAATCATGGCAAGGCAATCAACGAGGCAAAGTTAAGACACTGGAACCACGGCACGACTTTCGAGAACCCGGCCGCCAGCAGGCGTTCGCGGTGTTCTTCGAGGCTGTCGGGCTTCATGACGTTTTCGATGGCGCTGCGCTTCTGGGCGATTTCCAGTTCGCTGTAGCCGTTGGCGCGCTTGAACGCGATATGCAGGTCGGTCAGCAACCCATGCTCTTGGGCATCGTTGAAACGCAGCTTTTCCGAGAGGATCAGTGCGCCGCCCGGCAGCAGTGCCTGACGGATGCGCCCGAGCAGCGCCAGGCGCTGATCGGGCGCGATGAATTGCAGGGTGAAGTTCAGCGCCACCACTGAAGCCGGCTGGAATTGCAGGGCCAGGATATCGCCTTCGATCACCTGCACCGGCAGCAATTCCTGGAACATCGAATCCTGGCCAGTGAGGTATTGGCGGCAACGCTCGACCATCGCCGTCGAGTTATCCACCGCGATCACCCGGCAGCCCTCGGTGCGCACATGGCGGCGCAGGGCCTGGGTGACCGCACCCAGGGATGAGCCCAGGTCGTACAGCACGCTGTTGGGCTGGGCGAACTGGGCGGCGAGCACGCCGAGGTTTTCAACGATGGTCGGGTAACCGGGCACCGAGCGCTTGATCATGTCCGGGAACACCCGCACCACGTCCTCGTTAAAGGCGAAGTCCGGCACCTGGGGCAGGGGCTGGGCGAATAGGCGATCGGGTTCTTTGCTCACGGTTGTTCCGGCGACGAGGGGGAAAGGCCGGCATTTTAGCGTAGGAGCTGGCTTGCCTGCGATGGTCGTCAACGATTACGCAGACATTCTGGATGAACGCGGTGCCGGAATCAGCACATCACCAAAGCCTTGACCCATCAGTTCACCGTAATGGCGCAGTCGAACGTTTCCACAGGCTCGGCTTCCGGTTCCCACGGTTGCTGGGAGGTCAGGCGCAGACGGCCCTGGCCGGCGGCGAACGCCTGGAAGCGCCAGGTCGACTGGCCGCCGCCGCCGATCACGCCGGATTCGCTGCTGCTGTACACCTCAGGGCTTAGCGCGCGTAACACGCCGCCGGCGGAATCCTGGATGGCCCAGCGATAGCCGGTGGTGGGATTGCTGGGCAGGCTGAGGATCAGGTTTTGTCCGATTTTAAGCGGGAGCGGGCAGGCGCTCTGGTTGTCCACGGTGACGTTTTGCTTCGGCGCACTGGCGCACGCGGTAAGCAGGGCAAGGCTCAAGGGGAGAAGCAGGCGGGCAGCGGTCATGGGAGCTCCGTTTATACACGACGAAGGGCGAGCATAACCGAAGATGAGACAAGGTGTGGCAGGAGGGGGTGTGTTGGCAGGTCTGGCCTCATCGGGGGCAAGCCCCCTCCCACATGTTGAGTGGTGAACACAGTCAAGTGTGGGAGGTGTCTGGCCCCCGACAGGGTCAGTTCAGGCACTGCATAACTGTCAGAAGAGCACCTTCGCCACATCCGCAAAGCGCTTGGCAAAGTGCACCGTCATGCCTTCCTTCAGGTACTCCGGCAGCTCTTCAAAGCTGCCACGGTTGGGCTCCGGCAGGATCAGCTCGTGAATCTTCTGGCGCCGCGCCGCAATCACCTTTTCACGCACCCCGCCAATCGGCAGCACATGCCCGGTCAAGGTCAGCTCGCCGGTCATGGCCACGCCTTTCTTCGGCGGCTGGTTGCGCGCCAGTGACAGCAGCGCACTGGCCATGGTCACCCCCGCGCTCGGGCCGTCTTTGGGCGTGGCGCCCTCCGGCACGTGCAGGTGGACGAAGGCTTCGTCGAAGAACTTCGGATCACCGCCAAACGACTTCAGGTTCGAGCTGATGAAGCTGTAGGCGATTTCGGCGGACTCCTTCATCACATCACCCAATTGCCCGGTGAGCTTGAAGCCGCGATTGAGCGTGTGGATGCGCGTCGCTTCGATCGGCAAGGTGGCGCCGCCCATGCTGGTCCAGGCCAGGCCGGTAATCACGCCGGTGCCGGACAGCACTTGCTCATTGCGAAATACCGGCATGCCCAGGGAGCTTTCCAGGTCCTTGTTGCCGATCTTGATCACCGAATCCGGCTCATCGAGCAGCTTGACCACGGCCTTGCGCACCAGTTTGCCCAGTTGCTTCTCCAACTGACGCACACCGGCTTCCCGCGCATAGCCGTCGATCAGCGCACGCAAGGCGCCATCGCTGATGCTCAGGCTGTTTTTCGAGACGCCGGCTTTTTCCAGCTGCTTGGGCCACAGGTGGCGCTTGGCAATGGCGACTTTTTCTTCGGTGATATAGCCCGACAGGCGAATCACTTCCATACGGTCCAGCAGCGGGCCGGGAATCGAGTCCAGGGTGTTGGCGGTGCACACGAACAGCACCTTGGACAGGTCCAGGCGCAGGTCCAGGTAGTGGTCGAGGAATTCGACGTTCTGTTCCGGGTCGAGGGTTTCCAGCAGTGCCGAAGCCGGGTCGCCCTGGAAGCTCTGGCCCATTTTGTCGATCTCGTCGAGCATGATCACCGGGTTCATCACCTCCACATCTTTCAACGCCTGCACCAGCTTGCCGGGCAGGGCGCCGATATAGGTGCGGCGATGGCCCTTGATCTCGGCCTCGTCGCGCATGCCGCCGACACTGAAGCGGTAGAACGGTCGGCCCAGGGATTCGGCGATGGATTTGCCCACGCTGGTCTTGCCCACGCCCGGCGGGCCCACCAGCAGCACGATGGAGCCGGCGACTTCGCCTTTATAGGCGCCCACCGCGAGGAACTCGAGGATGCGACTCTTGATGTCATCCAGGCCCGCATGGTGTTTGTCCAGCACCTTGCGCGCGTGTTTCAGATCGAGTTTGTCTTCGCCAAACACGCCCCACGGGACTGAGGTGGCCCAGTCCAGGTAGTTGCGCGTGACCGCATATTCCGGTGAGCCGGTTTCGAGGATGGAGAGTTTGTTGAGTTCTTCATCGATGCGTTTCTGCGCCTGGGCCGGCAGCACCTTGCCCACCAGCCGCTGCTCGAACTGTTCGACGTCGGCGCTGCGGTCGTCCTTGGTCAGGCCCAGCTCCTGCTGGATGACCTTGAGCTGTTCCTTGAGGAAGAACTCGCGCTGGTGCTCGCCGATCTTGCGGTTCACTTCGGCGGACAGCTCTTTCTGCAGGCGCGCGACTTCGACCTCTTTGCGCAGCATCGGCAGCACTTTTTCCATGCGCTTGAGCATGGGCACGCAATCGAGCACTTCCTGCAATTCGTTACCGGTGGCCGAGGTCAGCGCGGCGGCGAAGTCGGTGAGCGGCGACGGGTCGTTGGGGCTGAAGCGGTTGAGGTAGTTCTTCAGTTCTTCGCTGTACAACGGGTTGAGCGGCAGCAGTTCCTTGATCGCGTTGATCAGGGCCATGCCGTAGGCCTTGACCTCATCGGTCGGCTCGGAAGGCTGGTGCGGGTATTCGACTTCCACCAGGTATGGTGGGCGGTGGTGCTTGAGCCAGGTCTTGATGCGCACGCGGGTCAGGCCCTGGGCCACGAATTGCAGCTTGCCGTTCTCGCGGCTGGCGTGGTGCACCTTGACCAGGGTGCCGTACAGCGGCAGGGCCGAGGTGTCGAAATGGCGCGGGTCTTCGGGCGGTGTGTCCATGAAAAACAGGGCGAGGGAGTGGTGGTCGGATTTGCTCACCAGTTCCAGGGTCTCGGCCCAGGGCTCTTCGTTGACGATCACCGGCAACACTTGCGCCGGGAAAAACGGCCGGTTGTGGATCGGGATGATGTAGACCTTGTCCGGCAGGTTCTGCCCAGGCAGGGCCAGGCCGGTGTTGGACGAGGATTCAGCGTTTTCGGGGTCGGCGTAGTCGTTCAAATCGTAATCAGGGATGTCTTGCTGGTCGCTCATGGGGCACCTGCATCAGGAAGTATGGTGCTTAGATGGGGCAGGGCAGTGGTGGTTTCAATGGTGGGGGTGAGATAGCAACATATTGCATGAATTCTCGCCGATGACCTGGAAAAGCTTCGCGGCCACTTCAGATTTTCTGTCCAGGGTCGATAACGCCTATAACGACTGACCGGTTGCATAGGTTTTACCGACCGGCGGTCACGTGTGACTGCATATACAGTGATGGCAATTGGCCTTATTTGCGCCATCATCCATGCACATCTACGCTTCCGTGCCAAGGCTGGCCGCTTTCTAGCCCATTATCTGCGGATCGACCATGGCTCGGATTTTCCACCTGTTATGCCGTGCAGCGCTGTTATCGGCTGCTATCGGCCCTGCGTCGGCGGCGACGCTTGAGGTATTGGCTTATCAAGCCGACGGCCGACCGGTCGCCGATGCCGTAGTGACGCTGCAAGGCCCGGTCGGCGCGCCGCAGGGTGCGCTCAAGGCTGATATGGACCAGCTTGACCAGCGCTTTGCCCCTCATGTGCTGGCGGTGCATACCGGTACGCAGGTGCGTTTCCCCAACAGCGACAATATTCGTCATCAAGTGTATTCGTTCTCCACGGCCAAGCGCTTCGAGTTGCGTCTGTACGAAGGCACGCCGGCGGCCCCCTTGCTGTTCGACAAGCCTGGGGTGGTGGTGCTGGGTTGCAATATCCATGACTGGATGCTCGGTTATATCTACGTGACCGACGACCCGCGTTTCGGCGTCAGCGATGACCAGGGCCGGGTGCGCCTGGCGGAGCTGCCGGCCGGTGACTACCGCCTCACCCTGTGGCACCCGCAACTGGCGGATATGCAGCCGTTGGACGGCGGTACCGTGCGCGTCCCGGCCGTCGGGCTCAGCCACCGTGTGGGATTGAAGCTTGTGCCTGCGCCCGCGGATTTGCCGCCAACACCCAGCGCCTTTGGCGATGCCTTCAATCGAGCGGCCAATGAAACTGCGCAGTAGCTTCCAGGCGCGGGTCGCCAGCGTGTTGATCCTGCTTTCGCTGGTGGTGATCGGTGCGCTGTATTTCAGCGTCAAGGCCGCGACCAATTCGGCAGTACACCGCCAGGCCCAGGCCCAGTTGGAGGTGGGCACGCGGGTGTTCGAGCGCTTGCTCGACGTTCGCGGCCGGCGCTTGGCCGATGGCGTGCAGTTGCTGGCGTCTGACTTCGGTTTTCGCGATGCCGTCGCCAGTGGCGATTCGGCGACGATGCGTTCGGTGCTGCTCAACCACGGCAAGCGCATCAACGCCAACGATATGATTCTGCTGGGCATGGACGGCAAAGTCCTGGCCAGCACCCTCAAGGAAGTCGCCGAAGGCTCGACCTTTCGCTACGACCTGGCCTTGCGCGAGGCACGGCAGAAT
Organism: Pseudomonas orientalis; assembly: GCF_001439815.1. Taxonomy (GTDB): domain Bacteria; phylum Pseudomonadota; class Gammaproteobacteria; order Pseudomonadales; family Pseudomonadaceae; genus Aquipseudomonas; species Aquipseudomonas orientalis. The sequence continues at coordinate 266,832 of NZ_JYLM01000007.1, forward strand.
CACCAGGCGATGCTGATGGTGCCTTTGCAAGGCAAGCCGCACTTGCTGGTGGAGGCCTCGGTGCTGGCGCCGTTGCCGATCGCGCGGGTGGTGATGGGGTTCAGCATGGACGGTGCCTTCGCCGATGAGTTGCGCTCGCTGAGCAATCTGGAAGTTTCGTTCCTGGCGATTGACCAGGACCTGCCTGGCGAGTTGGTCAGCACCCAGCCGCAGGTGTTGCGCGACAGTATCCGCGCGCTGATGCAGGAGGATTCGACACGCCGTGGCGTGTCCACCACCGATCACCTTGAGCACCGCTTCCTCAGCCAGTCGCTGGTCCTGGCCAGCGATGAAAACGGCAAAGTCCTGGCCCTGCTGCAAAGTCCGCTGGATGCGGCGATGCAGGCCTTTGCGCCGCTGGATGAAAAGATTCTCGGTATCGCCCTGGTCGCCCTGATTGCTTCGTTGATCGGTGCTTTGCTGCTGGCCCGCTCGGTCTCGCGCCCGGTGCAGGCGCTGGCGCTGGCGGCCGAGCGTATTGGCAGTGGCGACTACCAGACCCCGGTCGTGCTGGCGCGCAGCGATGAACTGGGACGCCTGGCGCTGGCGGTCAATGCCATGCAGAGCGGCATTGCCGAGCGCGAACAACAGCTGGCGCACTACGCCCTGCATGATCGTCTTACCGGCCTGCCCAACCGCGCGCTGGCGATGGAGCGTCTGGGCAGTGCAATTGCCCTGCAACGACCGGTGGCGTTGATCTATCTGGGCATCGACAATCTGCGCGCTGCCAGCGAAACCGTCGGCCCCGAAGCGGTGGACCAACTGCTCTTGAGCGTGAGCCAGCGCCTGCAGGCTGCGTTGCGCCCCGGCGATACACTGGCGCATCTGATCGCCGATGAATTCCTGCTGCTGCTTGAAGGCGCAGGCAGCGACGAAGCGGTGGGCCTGGCCGACAAACTCCAGCAACTGTTACTGCGCCCCCAGCGCATCAGCGGTCATGACCTGGCGCTGGACTGCCGCCTGGGTATCGCGGCGTACCCGGCGGATGGCGAAAGCCCGCAGACCTTGCTGGAGCGCGCGGCCATCGCCATGAAGGACGCCGCGCAAATGCCCGATCGCTTGCAGGTTTACGAGCATGGCCGCGACCTCGCCCACCGCCGCCAGATCACCCTGATCCGCGACCTGCGCCACGCCCCCGGCCATGGCCAACTGTTGCTGCACTACCAGCCCAAGCTGGATATTCGCCAGGGCATCGTGCGCCAGGCCGAAGCTCTGTTGCGCTGGCAGCACCCTCAGTTCGGCCTGGTCTCGCCGGCGGAATTCATCCCCCTGGCCGAGCGCTCGGGCAGCATCCGCTTGTTGACCCAATGGGTCATCGAAGAAGGTATTCGCCAACTGTGCGAATGGAACCGGCGCGGCCTGGCCTTGCAGCTGTCGCTGAACATCTCGGCGGACGATCTGCTCGATGACGAACTGGCCCATCGCGTGTCGGCCTTGCTGCGTCGCTATGGCTTGCCGGCGGAGCAGCTGCTGTTCGAAATCACCGAGAGCGCTGTGATGCGCGAACCGGAAAAAGCCCTCAAGGTGCTCCACTTGCTGCGTGAGTGCGGCATCGGCCTGTCGGTGGATGACTTCGGCACCGGTTACTCGTCATTGGCGCACCTCAAGCGTCTGCCGGTGCAAGAGTTGAAGATCGACCAATCCTTCGTACGTAATCTCGATGAAACCAGTGAAGACGCAGTGATCGTGCGTTCCACCATCGAGATGAGCCATAACCTGGGCCTCAAAGTGGTCGCCGAGGGCGTTGAATATGCCCATAGCCTGCGCCTGCTGGAGCGGTGGCAGTGCGACACGGCCCAGGGTTACCTGATCAGCAGGCCATTGAGCGCCGACGCTTTCGAAGCCTGGGTGGCCTTGCCTCTCAGTGCGCAAACTTCCCTGGTTCATTGAGTGGCATGACAGTGCGTGTTTCTTTCCTGATCGGTTGCCTCGGCGCACTGACCCTGCAAACGGCGCTGGCCGATAATGGCCGCCTGATCGCGACCGGTGGTGCCAGCAGTATCGAAGGCGCGGCGGGAGGCGGTCTTACGCCTTGGGCCGTGCTGGCCGGTTATGGCGAACGGCACGAGTGGGGCGCCACGGCGTTCGCCACTACGGTCAACCTGCCGGATTACCGGCTGGACGTGGCCGGTGTGGCGCTGGCCTACGACAACCGCGTCGAACTGTCTTTCGCCCGCCAGCGCTTTGACCTTGGCAGCCTGGTGCATAAGCTCAACCTGCCCGACGACAGCCTTGGGCAGGACGTGCTGGGCCTCAAGGTGCGGCTGTTCGGCGACGTGGTCTACGACGCGCTGCCCCAGGTCTCGCTGGGCCTGGAATACAAGCATCAGACCGACGTCGAGATTCCCCGCCTGGTGGGTGCCACGCGTGACAGCGACGTCGAGGGCTACCTCGCCGCCAGCCGTCTGTTCATGGGCGCCGTGTTCGGCTACAACGTGCTGGTCAACGGCAGCTTGCGCTACAGCCGGGCCAACGAGACCGGCCTGCTCGGTTTTGGCGGCGACCGTCGCGACAGCCGCAGCCTGCTCAAGGAAGGCGCGCTGGCGCTGCTGCTCAACCCGCGTTGGGCGGTGGGCGTGGAGTACCGCGAGAAGCCCGACAACCTGTCGTTTGCGGGCGAAAGTGACTGGGCGGACGTATTCGTGGGCTATTTCCCCAACAAGCATGTGTCGTTTGTATTGGCCTACGCACGCTTGGGGGAAATCGCCACGCTGGATCACCAGAATGGCACCTACTTGTCTGTGCAAGGGAGTTTCTGATGCGCTGGTTACCGGTTTGCCTGCTACTGCTGCTCTGTGCCTGCGCCCAACAGCCACCCAAGGACGACAGCCTCTATCGCGACCTCGGCGCCCTGCCGGGCATCACGCGTATCGTCGAAGGCATGTTGCTCAACATCGCGCGGGACGAGCGCATCGTCGAACGCTTCCGGCGTATCGATATCCAGCGCCTGCGCAGCAAGCTGATTGAGCAGTTCTGTGTCGAGGCGGGCGGGCCGTGCACCTATACCGGCGACAGCATGGCCGAGAGCCACAAGGGCCAGCATCTGAGCCGCAGCGATTTCAATGCGCTGGTGGAGGACTTGATTGCCTCAATGGACAAAGAAGGTATTGCCGTGCCCGTGCAGAACCGCCTGATCGCCCGGTTGGCGGCGATGCGCGGTGAGGTGATCGAACACTGATCCTGCGGCCAGCACCCTCCGAATGTGGGAGCGGGCTCGTGTCGAATGCAAACAAGGTGAACACCCACACTGTCCTGGCATGAAAAAGGCGGCTACCTGTCGAGGTAGCCGCCTTTGTTTTACTGCCCGTCTTGCTTAGTCCGGCAGTTTGAACGCCATCACGTAGTCACCCTGCTTGGTGCCCAGGGAGCCGTGACCGCCGGCCATGACCAGCACGTATTGCTTGCCGTCCTTGCCGGTGTAGGTCATCGGGGTGGTTTGCGCGCCCGCAGGCAGGCGACCTTCCCACAGTTGCTTGCCGTTTTTCACGTCATAGGCCCGCAGGTACTGGTCGAGGGTGCCGCTCAGGAACGCGACGCCACCGGCGGTGGTGAACGTACCGCCCAGGCTCGGCACGCCCATGGTCAGCGGGATCGGAATCGGCGAGCTGTCACGCACGGTGCCGTTCTTGTGCATCCAGATGGTCTTGTTGGTGGTCAGGTCGACCGCTGCCACATAACCCCACGCCGGCGCTTGGCACGGCAGGCCCATGGGCGACAGCAGCGCTTCGAGGATCACGCCGTACGGCGCGCCTTTGTTTGGCTGCACGCCTTCGGTTTCGCTGACGCGCGGGCCTTGCTTGGCGATGTCGGCAGCCGGGATCAGCTTCGATTTGAACGCCATGTAGCTGGGGTTCACGAAGGCGATCTGGCGCACCGGGTCAACCGAAATGCCGCCCCAGTCGAATACGCCGAAGTTGCCTGGGTACACGATCGAGCCTTGCAGCGACGGCGGGGTGAACGGGCCGTCGTAGCGCAGCGACTTGAAGTCGATCCGGCAGATCAGTTGGTCGAACGGCGTCACGCCCCACATGTCACGCTCCTTGAGGGGCGGTGGCATGAAGTTCAGCTCGGACTTGGGCTGGGTAGCCGCGGTGCGATCGCCCGCGACGGCGCCCTGTGGCACCGGGACTTCATTGAACGGCACAACCGGCCAGCCGGTGGCGCGGTCCAGCACGTAGATGCTGCCTTGCTTGGTCGATGCCATCACCGCGTGCCTGACGCCGGCGGCGGTCTTGATGTCGATCAGCGACGGCTGGCCACCCACGTCCATGTCCCACAGGTCGTGGTGGGTGAACTGGACGGTCCACTTCACATGGCCGGTCGCGATGTCCAGGGCGGTCAGGCCGGCCGCGTACTTCTCGGAGTCCTCGGTACGGTCGCCGCCGTACTGGTCGGGCATCTGGTTGCCCATCGGCAGGTAGAGCATGCCGAGTTTTTCATCCACCGCGAACATGGACCACATGTTCGGCGAGTTGCGGGTGTAGGTCTTGCCCTGGGCCAACGGGGTGGTGTCGTTCGGGTTGCCGCTGTCCCAGTTCCACACCAGCTTGCCGGTGTGCACGTCGAACGCGCGGATCACGCCGCTTGGCTCGTCGATGGAAACGTTGTCGGTCACGTGACCGCCGATCACCACCAGGTTTTTGGTCACGGCCGGTGGCGAGGTGGAGTAGTAACCACCTGGGGCGAAGCTGCCGATATTGGCGCGCAGGTCCACCTGGCCTTTGTCACCGAAGTCTTCGCACATCTTGCCGGTGTCGGCGTTCAGGGCGATCAGACGGGTGTCGGCGGTCGGCACGAAGATGCGTTTCGGGCAGGCAGTCGGTGCGGCGGCCGGGCTGGCCTTGCCGGTTGGCTTCTGCTCGGAAGGGTAGGCGGCGTCATCGTGATACGACACGCCACGGCAGGTCATGTGCGCCCAACCCTTGAAGTTCTCGGCACCCTGGGTGCTGATCTTCGGGTCGAAACGCCAGATTTCCTTGCCGGTGTCCGGGTCCAGGGCAATCACCTGGCTGTGCGGGGTACACACATACAGCATGCCGTTGACTTTCAGCGGGGTGTTTTCCGCAGTGGTTTCCCCGGGATCGCCCGCGCCGGGAATGTCACCGGTACGGAAGGTCCAGGCCGGCACCAGCTTGTGCGCGTTTGCCGGGGTGATCTGGCCCAGTGGCGAGTAACGGTCACCGTAGGCCGAGCGGCCATAGGAATTCCAGTCACCGTCGGCCTGGCTTGGCGCAGTGCTGGCCATGCCGGGCACTGCGTCGCGGTCCAGTTGGCCGGTCTTGACCATTTCACCTGGGTTGGTGAACTGGCTGGCCAGGGCGGTAGCGCCGGCCAGCACCACGGCAACGCTCAGCGCGCCCGTGCCCAGCGGCGCGGCCTGGCCATGCAGCAACGGACGGCGAAACCACGGCAGCAACATGACGATGCCCAGGGCGAACAGCAGGGCCAGGCGCGGCACCAGTTGCCACCAATCCAGGCCCACTTCCCACAGGGCCCACACGGTGCTGGCGAACAGCACCAGTGCATAGAGGCCCAGCGCAGCGCGGCGGGTGGCCAGCAGCAATACGCCGGTCAGGGCGATGCCGATACCGGCCAGCAGGTAATACAGCGAGCCGCCGAGCATGCTCAGCTTGACCCCGCCGGCCAGCAAGGCCAGTCCCATGATCAGCAGCAAGACGCCTAGCAACCTGGGCAGCAGGCGGCTTGGGCTTGAGGCACCATCAGTGCTCATAGTGTGTTTCTCCGTTACGTTGGAATTATGTAACCCCGTGCTTCACTCACTGTAGATGACGATTCGGCGCGGGCTTGGTTCATCGTTTTTTTGGTTTTTTCTGTGGATAACCGGGTTATCCACAGGCGGGCAATAACACCCCAGGCGCAGGTCTATTTCAGACAGCGCTGTCTTTGCGTACAGGGAAATTCGGCAAAATGGGTCGACCGGGAGGTGAAGCGTTTCAGATTGTTGCGAAGGATAATGCGGCGGGGCTTTTTGAGGAAGGGTGAATCGCAAGATGCATCATTTCAGATTTGGTAACAGTGACAGATAGTCGCTGCCTGAATAGCCTCTGTAGGAGCGAGCTTGCTCGCGAAAAACCCACTGGCGCCGCGTTTATTCAGGAAGCGCGCGTTATCGTTGACGGTTTTCGCGAGCAAGCTCGCTCCTACAGGGGGATTTGTGGTGTGGGTTAGAAGGTGGTGCGGATGCCGAATTGCACACTGCGCCCTGGTGCCGGCGCGATGTCGCGCAGGATCGAGCTGGCATAGCGCACCGTCTGGTTGGTCAGGTTTTCGCCGTTGACGAACGCCAGCCATTGGCTGCTGCCCACATTGAAGTGGTAACCGGCGCTCGCACCCAGGGTGGTGTAGCCATCGGTGCCGCTTTCGTTACTCGGCACACGCCCCTGGCCGGCGGCATGTTCCACGTCGATGCGCGCCTGCCAGCGGTCCAGTTCCCACAGCAAGCCGCTGTTCAGGCGCAACGGCGCAATGCGTGGCAGGGCTTCGCCCGTATCCAGGTTGGTCGCGCGGGTGTAATCGCCCGACAGCTCCAGGGCGAACTTGCCGTAGGCGCCTTCGCCGAGTTTCCAGTGATCCTGGGCTTCGAAGCCAGCAAAACGTGCGCGTACGCCGGAATAGGTGTACTCGGGAATACCGCCGGCGTCCTCTTCACCTTCATCGTTCAACGTACGGCCGGTGCCGAGCAGGCCGATGTAATTGGAGAAGCGGCTGTAGAACACGCCGAAGCTGCCTTTATGGGTGCCGTTGTCGAAGCGCAGGGCCAGGTCGCTGGACACAGCTTTTTCCTTGGACAGGTTGGCATCGCCCAATTCGTAAGTGCCGGTGGCGACGTGGGCGCCGTTGGCATACAGCTCGTAGAAGGTTGGGGCGCGTTCGGTGTAGCCCAGGGTGGCGGCCAGGGACCAGATCGGCGTCAGGCGGTAGACCGCGCCGGAGGACAGGCTGCCGGCGGTGAAATCATTGGCCTTGTCAGCATTGGCAAAGCGCGCGTTGCCCTTGGCATCCGGGTCGACGTTGGTGTGCTCCAGGCGCCCGCCGAGGCTGAGTTTGAGGCGCTCGGTGGCCTGCATTTCCTCAAGGATGAACAGCGCGCCGGCATTGGTATCGGTCTGGGGCACGAAAGCTTCTTCACCCAGGGCCGAGAATTCGTTGCGGGTCACTTGGGCGCCAACCACGCCGTCGAACGGCCCGAGCGGCTGGTGACGGGCCTCCACCCGCGCTTCATAACCTTTGTTCTTGAAGGTGGTGCCGGTTTCGCCGCCTTCGATCTCGCGGTGCTCGTAGTCGGTGTAGCCCGCGTCGATCTTCACCGAGGTAAACGGGCCTTGCAGGTTACGGATCTCGGACGCAAAGGCGTAGTGATCCTGCTGCATGCGGATGCGCACATCCTGCTCGGCCGGCGAGCCATAGTTGCTGTCGTAGTTGCTGTAGGACAGCCCCGCGTAGCCATCATCCCAGGTGTAGGACCCGCCCACCGCGCCGCCATCCTGGCGCCCGTCGCTGTTGCCCAGGCGGCCGTTTTTACCGGGGCCATCCTCGGTGTCGGGGGCGTGACGGCTACGCGCATAACCCGGAATTTTCAGGTCGTTGAATTCCCGCGCGTTGGCGTCCAGGTGCAAGGCAAAGGTGCCGTCGCCGGCCTCCAGCTTGCCCGCGCTGCTGCGGGTGGTGTCGGCGCCGCCGTAGCGCAGTTCACCGGCACCGTGGATGCCCTCGATGGCGGCGGTGGGGATGCGGTTGTCAAAGGTATTGACCACGCCGCCGATGGCGCTGCCGCCGTACAGCAGCGCTGCCGGGCCACGTACGATTTCAATGCGGTCAACGTTGATCGGGTCAAGCGGCACCGCGTGGTCATAGGACAACGACGACGCATCCAGCGCACCTACACCGTTGCGCAGGATGCGAATACGGTCGCCGTCCTGGCCGCGAATGATCGGCCGGCTGGCGCCCGGGCCAAAGTATGAAGACGACACCCCCGGCTGCTTGTTCAGGGTTTCGCCGAGGCTTCCTTTTTGTTGCAGGGTCAGGTCATCGCCTTCCAGCACGGTGGTGGGCGAGGCGAGCTGCTCGCTGCCCAGGGGATTGCCGGTGATGATTTGCGGTTGCAGCTCCAGCGCGTGGGCCTCGGAGCAGATCAGCAGGGCGGCGGCGAGGGGCGACAAACGCCAGAAAAACGAGACGGACATCGGACATTCCTTGGCAGGATTTTGATAAGAGTTGTTACAATATAACATCTCTTTTTTCGCTGAAAAGGGGAACTTTTGCCGGCCGGCTATATTCAATGCAGTGCTTCCACCGTTACGCCCCGTCGGCTAAGGTGCGCGGCTGTGTTTCCTCTCTCGCAAAAGGCCCGGCATGACCGCGACAAGCAACGACCCACTCCACGGCGTGACCCTGCAACACGTCCTCACCACGCTGGTGGAACACTACGAATGGGCCGGCCTGGCCGAACGCATTGATATCCGCTGCTTCAAAAGCGACCCGAGCATCAAGTCGAGCCTGACCTTCCTGCGCAAGACCCCTTGGGCCCGTGAAAAAGTCGAAGGCTTGTACGTCAAGCTGATGCGCACCAAACGCCCATTGGATTGAGCCGGTGAAGCGTTTTGTCGCGTCGGCCGCGCTGGCCGGTTGGGCGGGGCTGGCGATTCAGCAGTACCTGATTTTGTATTCGCGCTGGTCCAGCGGTGCGAGCCTGCTGGGCGGTTTGATCAGTTTCCTGAGTTTTTTTACCGTCTTGACCAACACCCTGGTGGTCGTGGTGCTGAGCTATGCGCTGGTCACCCGCGAATCTCCCGCCAGACGGTTTTTCCTGAAGCCCGGCATTTGCGGCGGGGTCGCCACGAGCATCGTAGTGGTGAGCCTGGCCTACAACCTGCTGCTACGGCACTTGTGGAGCCCCGAAGGCTTTCAGTTCATCGCCGATGAATTGCTGCATGACGTGATGCCGCTGCTGTTTCTGATTTACTGGTGGCGCTGCGTGCCCAAAGGCACCTTGCAGCTCAGGCACATCGCCGGCTGGGTGATTTACCCCGTGGTGTACTTCGGTTATGTGCTGCTGCGCGGGCATATGCTTGGGCAGTATCAGTACCCGTTCATGGACGTGGACAGTCTGGGTTATCCACAGGTGTTCGTGAACGCCGGGGGGATTTTGGCAGGGTTCCTACTAATTGCGCTGGCCGTGATTGGGGTGGACAGGCTTCTCAAACCTACCTCGGTTTAAAGCAGGCACAGCCACTGTGGAAGGGGGCAAGCCCCCTCCCACAGTTTGATTGTGTCCAGGTTAATCTTCGTCGCTGCCTTGCGCGCGCCAGTAGCCCACGGCCTTGAGAAATTCCTCGTTGACCTTGTGCGTATCGAGCAATACCCGCCGCACCTGGCGTGACAACCTGGTTTCGGTCGCGACGAAGCTGTACAGCGTGCCGCCGGGCAGTGTCAGGTTGCGTACCACCTCGAGCAGGTCGTGCTGGCCGCGCAGTACCCAAATGATTTCAACATCCGCCGCACTTTCCAGTGTCTGTTGCTCGGCGGCATCGGCAATTTCGATCACCGCCAGCACCTTGCGCCCGGCGGGTAATTCTTCCAGGCGTCGGCCAATGGCGGGCAGGGCGGTTTCATCGCCGATCAGCAGGTAGCTGTCGAAGATATCCGGCACGATCATCGATCCCCGGGGGCCACCGATATGCAGGTGCTGGCCGACTTGCGCCTGCTCCGCCCAGGTGGACGCCGGGCCATCGCCGTGCAGCACGAAATCGATATCCAGTTCGCCGATGCTCAGGTCGAAACGCCGTGGCGTGTAATCGCGCATTGCAGGTTGCGGGCCGTCGCCCTTGAGGGTGAACGTCGGGCTTTCCAGAGCCGCCTGCTCGGCGGCGTTCTGCGGGAACAGCAGCTTGATGTGATCATCACTGCCCAGGCTGATAAACCCCGCCAGTTCCGGCCCACCCAACGTAATGCGGCGCATGCGTGGGGTGATATCCACTACCCGCAATACCTGCAGGCGGCGGCGTTTGATGTCGTGGGTCACGCGATGGATGGCTTGTTTGTTCATTGGTCTCTCCCGTCGGCAATGGCTTGAGCGGTGCGATTGAGCAGCGCCGCGACACGCACGATTTCTTCCGGGCTCCAGCGCCCGTGGTGTGAATGCAGGGCATGGCGCAGGTTGTGCACCGCCTCGTGGATTTCGGGGGGACGGTCGTGGCCGCGCAGCGAGCGTTTGCTGACGTCGATGCGCAGGCGCACGCCATCCAGGGCAACGGCCTGCTCGCTTAAGAAGAGACGACCGACGTCGGTGATTGTGTAGCGTTTTTTTCCGCCGTCGGCGTCGCCACTGATCAACTCGCTTTCTTCGAGAAAGGTCAGGGTGGGGTAGATGACGCCAGGGCTGGGGCTGTAGGCACCGTCGAACAGATTTTCGATGCGGCGGATCAAGTCGTAACCGTGGCAGGGCTGTTCGGCGATGAGCGACAGCAGCAACAGCTTCAGGTCGCCGGGAGCGAACACCCGTGGGCCGCGGCCACCGCGTTTTTCAAACTCGCCACGAGGCTCGTTTCTCATGGTGCAGTACTCCAATACACGTTTAGATATAACTTAAGATATATCTTTTGTGAAGCATAGCCTATGCCGACCAACGGTCTGGCCTGCGGTTTTCCCAACAAGATCCGATGATCCACGCGCATTAATGTGTTGTTTAGAGTGATAACTTTAATTAGAGTTATCACTCGAATTTTTAGTTTGATAGTTGATTTTGATCACTCGGTCATTGATGTAGTACTGTTCTTACGGATACTTCAATTCATGAACTTTTCAGGGTTGTAGTCTGTTTCTTACAGAGCGATTTAAAGTTTTGGCAAAAAGCCATCTTTTTCTCTATCTCTATGATTACAAAGGCTACGCGCTTGTGAGAGAACGCCTGCATACCTGTTTTTTTATTTATTTGATGATGGCCGTACATGGCGGGTTCAACTGTCTCGTCATGGCATTCGTTATTAAGTAAGTGCTTAGTAGCGAACCTCTCTATTGATAATTACAGGTATTGACCATGTTCAAGAAGTTCGCGATCGCTGTGCCCCTGGTTGTTATGGCGCTGTCCTCCACGGCAACCGCTTTTGCTGCCGGTGAAGCCAGCCATACCGTCAACCTGAAGGCCACCATCCCTACCACTGTGTTCCACGCACTGCCACGCGACCCGAACTGGGGCCGTGACGAAACCATGAACTACAACCTGGTCAGCGGTGAGCTGTCGCCCCTGAGCGCGATCTATGACATCAAGAACACCAACGGTTCGGTGCATGCCTATATCGAAGGCGGTCCGGCCGTACTGTTCAACGGTGACGCTTCGCAGAACATCCCGCTCACCACCACCCTCAACGGCGTCACACTGACCGGCACCCCTCAGGAAGTGGTCAACGAAGCCGACTCCACCCCGGGCGTGGGCGCTGAAATGCGCATCGTCGCGGCCAAACCTTCGGCCACTCAACGCGGCTCCTACACCGCAGTGATGCCGGTGGTCTTCGATGCGGTACTGCCTGTAACGCCTTGATGCCAATCAGTGCCCGTTACGAGCGGGCATGACTTTTCAGGCCGGCGGATTCCTCCTCCTCCGTTCGCCGGCCTGGTTTTGATTTTGGTCTCTTGGCATTCAGAGTATCCGTTCATGTTCCCGATGACGCCTATCGCGGCGGCGCTTGCGCTGCTGATGTGTACGAGCGCGCTGGCTACGCCTGCTGTTTCCGGCGCCGCAACGCCCGGTAGCCTGATCAACCAGGCCCAGGGATTGCCCGCAGGCTTTGCCGATCACTTTTTCGATGTGCCGCTGGCGGTACGTGTGGACCTGGACCGGCAAATGCTGGGCGAGGCGCTGATCGTGCTGTCCCAGGACGACCGCGTCACCCTGCTCGAATTCACCGACACCGGCGACAGCAAGGTGCCGGCCGCCACCCGCGATACCTGGCAAGCCCTGCTGGAGAAAGGCGTGGCATTGGGCGCCTGTACCCAGGCCTGCCCCGAAAAAATGGTCTCGGCGTTCTACAACCTGGAAAACTCCCAGCTGTCGATCCTCACCCAGAACGTCGAATTGAATGACGACACCCCACGCTTCTACGACCAACCGGAGGGCGGCAGCCTCGGGTTGATCATCAACAACCAGCTCAACCTCAACGGCGGTCAGCAAGACAGCCTCGGCGGACGTTACGGTTTGCAAGCCAGTTCCAGCCTCGGCAACTGGAGCCAGGTGTTCAACCTGCAACTGGCGCGCCAGAGTGGCGATGACCAGCCCATGCGCCATGCAATCCACGAGCTGTACACCCAACGTGAACTGGAAGGGCAGTTTTTTCGCCTGGGCCACTTCACCCCCAATTCCGATGGCCTGACCCGCCAGCTGCGCAGCTTCGGCGCCAGCCCCGACACCGCCCTGGGCCTGATGTATGGCAGTTCCGACAGCCTGGCCATCAACAACCCCAAGCCCAGCGTGTACCCGATCTACGTCACCGCCAACCGCCAGGCGGCGGTGGAGATCTACCGCAACGGCCTGCTGATCAATACCCAGGCGGTGGCGGCAGGTTTGCAAACTCTGGACACCCGGCCGCTGCCCGGCGGTATCTATGAAGTGGAAGTGCGGCTGGTGGAAGACGGCCTCACCACCAGCACCACCCAGGAACTGGTGTACAAGCCCAGCAACTGGCGTAACGCCGATGACCGTTGGCGCTACAACCTGTTTGCCGGGCGTGAAACCAAGCTGTTCAGCAACTGGGATGAACAAGCCTCGGGCGCAGTGACGGCCGGTGCGTCCCTCAACTATCTGCTGCACCCACGCGTGATCCTCGGCCTGTCGGCGCGCCAGGTACGCGAGCAATTGCAATATGGCAGCTCGGTGGACTGGACGGTGGCCAACAACACCAGTCTTTACGCCAACGTCTATCAAACCCGCGAACACGGCACCGGCCTGGACCTGCAAGGCCTCTACACCTTTGGCGCGACCAACCTGGTGTTCAGCCACAACCGCAGCTGGCTTGATACCCGCGACACCTATGAAACCCTGCCCGATGGCACCCGCCTGCGACGTAACACCTTCGTCGGCCAGGCGAGCAATTCGGCGCTGTCGGTCAACCATCGCCTCGACGCGAAAAACACCCTGAACATGCGTCTGTCCCACAGCGAGGGCAATGTCGAAGGTGCCGGCCTGGACCTGGGCTGGAGCCGTCACGACAACTTCCTGGGCAGCGATGCCAACTGGCGCTTCTCGGTATTCGATCGCCCCGGCAGTTCCGGCACCAACGACAAGCGCAATCGCGGCGTGGACGTGACCCTCAGCGTCAACCTGGGCCAGGATGGCCGGCAAATTTCCGGCAGTGTCGGCACCCGCACCGCCCGTGATGGCGGCCGCGACAACAATGCCTCGGTCACTTTCCGTCAGGACCTCACCGATCACCTGCTGCAAAGCGTCTCGGCCACGGCAATCACTGACACCTACGGCGTCGGCCTGTCGAGCATGGCCAGTTTCAATACCGATGCGGTCAGCGGTGACGGCTTCGTGCAACGCAGTTCCTTCAATGGCGACTTCAGCGGTGGCCTGAACCTCAACAGCACCTTCGTCGCCGGTGCCGGCAAGATGCTGCTTAGCAGCCAGTACCAGGGCAACGGCGCGGGCATGATCATCGATGTGGAAACCGACCTCGACGACATCGCTTTGCGCGCCGACGACCTCGGTGGCGGCGGCGCCTTGCTGCGCCCAGGCCGCAACTACGTGCCGGTCTCGGCCTACAAGAGCAGCAGCGTGAGCTTCGACTTCGAAGGCAATCACCCGCCGGCAGCCAACATCCAACCGGCACGCGCCAGCTACCACCTGAACAAGGGCGGTGTGGACTACCGGAAAATAACAGTGATGAAAACCGTCACCGTACTTGGTCGCCTGCTGGATGAGCGCGGCGCACCGTTGCGCGGCCATCACGTGATCAACCACGCCAGCCGTGGGGTCAGCGAGGTGGACGGGTTCTTCTCCATGGAAATGAGCGCCAGCGCGCCGACCCTGCAAGTGCGCTACCAGAACCAGTTGCTTTGCCAGTTCCGCCTGGACCCCACCAATGCGCCGAATGAAAACGATGTGTTGATGATCGGCGATCTGCGCTGCACGCCGGACACCCTGGCGGACAACACGCTCAAGTCTGAAACGGCAGGTTAACGAGTGCTTATGAAAACCAGATCCACACGAAACCGCGGTCGGTTGCTGTTTGCCGGCCTGCTGACCAGCCTGCTGGCAGGGCCTGCCCAGGCAATGGTGCAGGAGATTACTGCGGTCTTTAATCCAGACCCCGGTAACCCGACTAAAAATGAGTTTCGCAACACCACACCGGTCTCGGGTGTGTGCGCGTGGCATATGCCTGCACGGTGCGAGCAGATGGGTATCTTCACGATTCGCACCGACAGCTTCAGTACTGTCGGTGTTCCCATAGAGGCGGATCATGAGGATGAACGCAAAGGGGCCATGTGGCAGGTGCCGTCGTCCTGGAAGGATGTACAAGTCACCAACACCCGCACCGGTGAGGTCGAGACGGTACAGGTGCGGATCGGTGGGATAGGGCATCGTTTCAATACGCTTCCTCATAACGCGGCATGGGATGTACCCGGGGGATATTGGCAATCGTTTTGGCTATACGCTCCCAGCCCTTGCAGCAGCTCGTATTTTTTGACGGGGACAGGCACTTACGCGTTGTTTTTTTGGCTTGTGCCTGAAGGCGCCGGTGTGTGCAGCCGCCAGGCCAGGCAGCCGATCAGCAATTTCTGGCTCAGCACCTTTGAGTTCGCCTACGCCCTCAAAACACCTAATCCGTTGAGCATGTCGGGCGGCCTGTACACCGGTAGCCATACCTACACCATCGGGCCGGGCATGGATTTCGACTTCGGCGACGTGGTGATTCCCACCGACTCACAGTTGACCCTGAACTTTGCCCTGAGCGTCGAGCACGCCCTCAAGGTCGACCTGCCGCCCGGCGGCAATCGCGTGATCCTGCAACCCCAGGGCGGCTGGCAAGCCTGGCTCAACCAGGGGCGTCGACCCACTCGGCTGTTTCGCGATCAGACGTTCGCGATCTCTTCCAGCTCACGTTTCAAGATGAACCTGGAATGCAGCGTGGTGATCGGCAATACCTGTGGCTTGCGCAATGACGCCGGTGATGAAGTGCCGTTGCAAATCGCCGTCAGCTTGCCGTTCGGCTTGAACAACCAGCGCGGTGACTCGGTGACCAAGCAGCCTTTGCGCCTGGACGGTGTGGGCACCGAATTGTTCCAGCCCACGCAATACGTGAACAACCGCCCCGGCACCCTGCATTTTGAAGTGGAAAAAGAGGATGTAAGCGAAATGCTCAAACACCCCGGCAGCACCTATTCGGGCGTGGCTACGGTGATCTGGGATTCGGAAGTCTAGGCAGGCGCTGCCTGCACATCGGCCCTGCTCAAAGGGCCGCGTTTAAACAATGAGGCGTAAGCAACTATGAAACATGCAGTGTTATGGATCGGACTGTCGCTGATGGCATTGACGGCGCATGCCGGGCCGGCGATCAACGTCGGCGTGGTGTACGACTACCTGGAAGGTGATCGCAGTTCGTACCTCAAGCGCGTGTTCAACGGTGGCACCAGTACCGCTTTTATCAAGGTCAATGTGTTGGAGATCGTCTACAACGCGGACGGCACGTCCAGGGAAATTCCCGTGGCGTCGATGACCGATGAAAAAGGCGCCGCCACCAGTCGCGACGGCCTGATGGCCAGCCCTGCGCGCATGATCGTCCCCGCCGAAGGGCGCCAGGGCACGCGCTTGCTGTACATGGGCGCGCGCGACAAAGAACGTTATTTTCGGGTGCGTTTCATCCCGGTAGTGCCGGAAAAAGAAGACGACTTTGCCGTCACCGAAGAAGAGCGCAACGAATACAAGAAGGACCTGGCAGCCGGGGTCAACGTGATGGCGGGTTATGGCACCGTATTTTTCGTACGGCCCAAAGACACCCGTTTCGACACGCAGATCAGCGATACCGCCGGCCAGTACACCTTGCGCAATGCCGGCAACAGCGTGGTGGTGCTTGATGAGTTTCGCAACTGTTCGGTGACGAAAAAAACCGACTGCGAACCCACCACCAAGCACCACATCCTGCCGGGCCGTCAGTGGGTGCTGGAGAAGAAACCCGAGCGCGAATACAGCTTCCAGCTGATCGAAGGCCGGACCAAAAAACCGACGAAGGTCAATAGCAACGGGTGATGACGATGTTCAAGCAACTGACGGGTGTACTGGCGGTGCTGATGTCGCCGTTATTCATGGGCCAGCAGGCGGGGGCAGTTCAGGAGCGCCAGAGTTTTGAGGTGTCGGTGAGCATCCCGGTTCATGAAGCCTATGTGCTGCCCTCCGAGCCTGACTGGATGGCACAGGACCAACTGCTCGCGTGGGACCTGGCGACTGGCCGGCTGGGCCGGCTGCGCAAAAACTTCGATGTGAAAAACCTCAATGGCGGCGTGGCCGCGCGTCTGGGTGACACGCCGTATCTGTTGAGCGGCCGCGACCGCATCGACTTGCAGGTGCTGTTCAATCGAGTGCCCCTGACGCTTGACTCCACCGAAGTGCTCAACGCCAACGAAGCGCGCACGGGTCGGCGTGCCGAACTGGAGATTTCCGCGATCGAGCCGGACGGCGGCTACAAGGGCGGCAGCTATTACGGCACCGTGCATTTGGTGTTCGATTTTCAGGCGCCTTGAATCAAGAGGTCGTTTGGGCCGTCATCTTCATCAGGTTAACGAGTCATCATGAAACTCAGTGCATACGAAACATCGGGGGGGTGTTGTTTGCCGGGCTGCTGGCGGGGCCTACCCAGGCGATGGTCCAGGAGATCACTGCGAAATTCAGGCCTGATCCCACCAACGTGAATATGAATCGGTTTGTCAACACAACGCCGGTGACGGGGTATTGTCAGACATACCCGTCGCTACGAACTGCGTACCCCCAACCCGCTGAGCATGTCGGCTGGGCAGTATTTCGGCAGTTTCAGTTACAGTCTTGGCCCCCATAAGGATTTCGACCTGGGCGATATAATGTTGCCTGATGACTCGGTACTGACCTTGAATTTCACCCTGGACGTGGATCACATCCTCAAAATCGAACTGCCTCCCGGCGGCAACCGTGTGATCCTGCAACCCCAGGGCGGCTGGCAAGCCTGGCTCAATCAAGGCCGTCGCCCCACAAGATTGTTCCGCGACCAGACCTTCAGCATCTACTCCAGCGGGCGCTTCAAGATTAACCTTGAATGCGGCCTGGCAATCGGCAACACCTGTGGCCTGAGCAACAGCAATGGCGACCAGGTACCGCTGCAGGTGGGGGTGAGCCTGCCGTTTGGCTTGAACGATCAATACGGCCAAAGCCTCAGCAAACGCCCCTTGCGCCTCGACGGTTCCGGTACCGAATTGGTGCAGGCCACCCATTACGTGAGCAACCGGCCGGGCACCTTGCATTTCGAGGTGGGCAAGGACGATGTCGAGCAGATGCTCAAGTCGCCGGGCAGTACCTATTCGGGCCTGGTGACGGTGGTTTGGGATTCAGAGGTGTAGGGCGCTGGCTTGTCAAACCGCAGCAGTGCGACGACTCGACAGGCGCCCTGAACAGGTGAGCGATCAGAAGGCAGGTGACATTCCCTTCACTCTCTTGAGTGCGAAGATCAATATTCCAACATTGCTAAAGGGTTTAGCTTTCAACTCATCCCAGCGGTCAATGAATAATTGCCCCTGCTCGCCCATTCTGATCGGTGTGGAAACGATATCTCCCGTTCTGGCGCGATGGAGCAGATTCATTTGTACCCCTGAAGAACGTTCGATCAGGAAGTCGCCTCTCTCTCGCAACCGTGAGCGCGGCGAAGTACGGATGGGGACGGCCGACATATTCCTTTCGGTCGTGATGGCTTCGATCAAGTCTTCCATCAGCAAGAAACGTCGGTCGGCCAGCGCCGGGAATTGTTCAATGTAAAACTGCTCCACATTATCCTTGTGTATAGGGCACGTCAGGATTTCTCCAGTCGCTGAACGGTGAAGGAGGTTGGCGCGGTTCGCTGAAGGCCTCTCGATCAGGAATTCACCGGTACGGCGCAGTTGCGCGACCGGCAGTGTTGCAGCAGAGGCGTTGGAAAAATACAGGTGCTCTTTCAGGCCACTTTGCAACTGCTCCAGCGTCAAGAAGCGTTTGTCGTTCAGTTGCGGCCAACGCCCGACAAAAAGCTGCCCACGGTCATCAATTTGAATGGGCGTGGACATAATTGCTCCACTGTCGGCACGGTGCAGCACATTGGCCTCGGTCGCTGAAGGCTGCTCTATCAGGAAATCGTCGACATTTCTCAGCCAGGCGCGATCAGGCTGGGGTGTCGCCTGCGGTGCGGGTTTGCCGGCAATACCCACGTCCAGGTAGAAGTCGCTGCGCAGGGGCCTTGTGCCAGGAGAACCTGCGCCACCCTCGACGAACTCCCACGTACCTGGATGCGGCGGGCGTGCGCTGCTTGGGGCAACATCGCGTACCCTCAGGCTGACCGCATCCTGTAGTTGCGCGACGCCCGGAACACCTTGGTACATGTGGGCGTGGCTCTCGCCCATGAGCGCCACCCATTTATGCGCGCCCCGCGCCGCCTGATCGGCGTTGATCACCTCATTGGCGAAATAGTTGAACAGGGTTGTGCGCGCGTTGATGTCGCGCATCCCCCGCACGTGATAACTGGCCGTGCAATCCAGCGCCCGGACCCGTATGCCCGCTTTGTTCGCGGCCTTGATCACATAGGTGTAGCTGTCGGTGCCCGAGTAGTCCCTGCCCATATGCTTGAGCGTTTGCCTGGCCAGATAGCGATTGAGGTTGTGCGGCATGAACAGTGTGGTTTGAAAAGTCTCCAGGTCCAGCTGATGCAGATCGGTGAGCAGGTGTTCCAGGTACAGCGTCCTGACCCCTTGCTGCTTCAATAACTTCATATGGTTGATCAGCAAGCGTTTGCTCGATTGATCCGCATGGGCTTCGCCGATGATCAGCCCGCGCTTGAGTTTGTACGCCTGTTTGATAAACGCCTCTTCACTGGCCGCCGCGGCAAGGCCTGTAAAGCTGGGACGCACGGGTGGCGTGTAATTGGCAAACGCCGCTTTGGCGGCTGTATCCAACCGTTCACGGGTGGCCTTGAACGCCACGAACGCCTCTCTGTAAGGACCACTCTGGATAAAGTGGCTGCTCGTATCCAGGGTACTCGGTGTTCGCACCATATCGTCCAGGGTCGCCCTGAACGACGCCGGCAGATCAAACTTCGTGTAATGGGACGGGGGAGGCGGGAGTGGCACAACTCCTGAAGTGCTGGCTCTAGGCAATGTTTGTGATGCGGTGACCATTGTCAGCCTGTAGTCGCCCCGGGAGAGTGCGGCACTGGATGTATCGGGCAGGACTCCCACCGCCTGGCCCGCAGCGACATCTTCAACACGAAGAGCCACGACATCTTGCAAGGCAGCCAGGCCCGGCACCTCGTCAGCCGTCCCGATGCGATTGTGATCAACCAGGGCGATCCAGCCTTCATCCGGGGCTTTCGCCGCAAGGGCCTTATGGGAGTAGAAGTTTCGAATGTTGGCGTTGCGCGGGATAAACCGTTCCTGGGACGAAAGCTCCAGTACATGCTCCATAAAGTAGGAACTGGAAGCGTCCACGCCTTCGATTGCGACATTGTGTTCGTGGGCTACTTGCATCAGCTTGCTGTAGGTAAACGGGGCATCCGGCTGCCAGCCTAAAGACGTGTCAACCCGCGCCAGGTGTGCCCTGATGCGCTGCAAGGCATACTTCAGATCGCCTTTTTCTTGCCTGTTGATAATTCTAAGCTTGTTGCGAAATACATCAGCAGGCAAGTTTTCGATGTACAGCCGCTTGAGTCCTTTGCTCACCAGTGCCGGCATGTTTTCAATCAGTAGCTGCTTACTGGCAACGCTGGCGTTGGCGGCGCCAATGATCAGTCCCTGCTTGAGTGGAAACAGGGTGGCAAGCACGGTAGACGGGCTGGAATCCGCCGCCAGTACCGGTAAAGGCGCGCGGGGCGGGCGTGCGGGTGGGGAGGTAAAGAACGCGTCCGCATCTTCGGTCAATTGCTTGACCTTATTGGCATAGCTGGTACCCAGTTCGCGAAACTCGAGGCGTAGCCAATCTTGTGTTGATTCTCTAATCGGGTCATCCGGACTGCTGGCGAGGCTTCGTGCCCTTTCAGGGTCCAGCGCCGCGCGGAAATTCGGCCCTTGCTCAGGTGTCATCTCGTAGCGGGCCAGCGGCTGTTCGATCTCCTCTTGGAGGACCTGATAGCTTCTTCTGCGAAACATTCCTCCCGCGACGCCGGAGCGTATCCAACGGCCCTCGGTATCCTGGTTGACCAGACGCGCGGTTGACTGCATGTGCCCGCTGAGTGGGTCATGACGAAACAGCAAATATCGGCCCAGGGCGTCCGGTGTGTCCCTGACCCAGTATTGGCTGCCATCGAACAGCACCGGCTTCATTGCAGCAGCAAGGCCAGGGTCGACCTCATTGAGCAGCGTGGCCTGCCTTGCCACCTTGGTGGCCGGCCTGATGGGCAGTGCGTTGAGCGTACCTGTAAGGGCAGGGCGCAAATCGAACAACACCGCACCGCCCAGATTGGCCAGGTAGCCGATGTAGTGTTGCAGGGCGGCGACCGTGTCGCCCTGTTGATAGGCGTTGATGGCGAGCATCGCGTCCTTGAACGCCAGCAAGCTGCCCAGGCCCAGGCTTAACGCGGGAAAGGGGATAGTGGCGATGGCGGTGACCAGTTCGACGCACGTCCAGAGAATCCCCATGATCATGTCTGTGCGATTGACGGTGGTGGCAGTCACATCATCTATCTTGCGCTGCAACACCATGTCGTAGAGATCACTGCGCAGGTCGATCAGGGTGGTGGCGGGAATAGTCGGGTCATAACGCGCCGGGCTTGGGGTCGTACGGTCAATGGTCTCTGGTAAACCCCCGCGAGCGGTCTTCAGGAAACTCCCGATACGGGTCCTGGATTGGATCGCCACCCGACCATTGAGATAATCCGATACACCGTCGACTTTTTTCAGCCAGTAGTTGAACAGCTTCGCCTCACGAAAGTCGATGCCATCGGGTGCGTTGGGGGTGTACAGCAACACCGGGTTGTCTGCATGGCTGAACAGGTAGGTGCCCATCACCCAATCGCCGTCTATCGTCAGACGATGCACCCAATACGCGTTGCGGGTCGTAACGGCCGTGTCGCCAAGGCTGTCGATAGCACGCTCCAGCCAGGTCAGATCAGCCCGGGTGATATGGCCGCGCAGGCAGCAATCGAGCGCTGCGTATTTCATCTGCAACTGGGTGATTGCCAACGTGGCGTCGCGCCGTTTGGCATAGCCTGGACTGCTTGCGCTTTGCAATTTAGCGCGCACTTCGTCGGTGTAACGTTGGCCGATCCACACACCGCTCACCGAGCGTGAAACGTTCTGTGGGGTCAGGCGACTCAGGTCCACGCCTTCCGGCCCGCTGAAGGTGGCCGAGGTGGAAAATTTCGCGTCGATGAAGCCGACGTTATCCGTGTACCCGTCCCTGTAAAGGCGGGTATAGGAGAGAGGCTGCGGCTTGCCGCCCAACAGCGGCCAGGGCGCCGACACGTAGACGGTGTCCGGGTCAATATCATTCTGGCTGCGGCCCAGCAGGGTGTTCAGGCTGAGTTTGGCTTTGTCGTGCAGATAAGTATTGAAGGCGACGAAGTTCGCTTCTGAATCAGGCGCGGCGTTATAGGTGCGCAGAGCGCCCTGCGCATCCTCGGCAAGGCTGGTCAAGCGCGCCCGGTCGGTCGCCGAGGCCTGGCGATACCAGAGCGGGGTGCTGTATTCGTAGTCGTCCTGCGCGGTGCTGTGTGAATGCACGACCATGGCGTCCAGGCAGACCGTGTGCGAGCACAAAGGGCCGAATGTCACCTCTGCGTGTTCCCCAGCGTCGGGCCGCAAACTCAGTCCGGCGAGGAAGGTACCCATCTTCGGGCGAAAACGCAGCGGGCATTGCTCCAGCAAGTAATCGCTCATGGTGAGCCCCTTGAACCGGGTTTTATCATCGGCCCAAGCGATGATGTGCGCCTGGCATTCGCGCTCGGTGCTGAAGGCCAGAAACTGTCGCTCGCGCGGCGAATCCGGGGTGCACAACAACAAGCGTCGGGTCTGGCCGGCGGGATCCTCCTCGCGCAATAACCACAGGTCTTTGAGTTGTGCCCCGTGCAGCAGCACGGTTCGCGCGCAAAGACGCGGGTTGGTGCCGGCTCGCAGGGCTTCGAACAATGTGTGGTCGGCTTGGCTCAGATCGCCGCGCAATCGGGCGGTAAACGCGAGCAATATCAGGCGCTGATCAAACAGGTCGCGGGCCGCCCTTTTGAATTCAGGTTCGGCCCCCCGTTCTTTTAGCCGTGCGGCAAACTCCAGGCGCGATTGCAGGCCAGGCTCGCGCAGCAGATCGAGCAGGCTCTGCGCGTCCAGATCGGCGTGCTCGCCTTGCAGAGCTGCACCCGCATAAGTCAGGGTGGTCTGCGTCAAAAAGTCAGAACCGGGAAGTTCGTCGCCGGTGTGCAGCCCTGTATAGCTCAAGTCCACCAGGTTGCGGGTCTGCTCATAAATGCCGACATGGGTAACGTTGCGTCGGGTGGTGATTTGCAGGTGACGCGGATCCAGAGTGTGAATCTCCAGTTCTTCATCCAGATATTCAACCAACTGGAAATTCGCCAGGGCTTGAGGAGAGGCGGCAGGCCCCAGCAGTTCGATAAAGGTTGTGCGGGCCTGATTGTAATGCTGTATGCACCGACTCAGGGTTTCCTGGTCCGTTGACGCAGCGCTGCGATACCAATCGGGCAGACCGTTGTACAGGCTTCGCTCCAGCAACCGTTGACGCCTGAACGCCAGGCGTAGCGACAAGTCCGGCAGCGCTGCTTTCACCGCATTCTCCAACGCTGACTTGAGCAGCATCGCATCGTGCAGGGGGTTTTCAACCAGGCTTAACGCCAACGCTATGTCCTGGCGGCGCTTATCGATGATTGCGTTGTAGGTATGTTCGAACAATGGCTCGCCTTCAATACGCTGCAATTGCAATGGCCAGATATCGACGACATCCAGCGCCTGATAGTGCGCAGGCAAGTGACGGCAGAACTCCTTGTGGCCTGCCGGCAGGGCCAGGGTCGCCTTGAGGCGCTGGTCGAGTTGCGCCAACGAGTCGAATGTCTCCAGACCGCGGCTTGGGGTAAACAGCACGACTTGGCCGAGATCTTCGCCCGACGTCAGGCTGTCCACGCCAGGGCTGGACTTGCGTGTGAGCACAAAGGCTCCGGCAAACGTTACGGTATTGTCCCGGTAGCTGAAATTGAGCGCGTACATGCCCGGTCGAAAGCTCGGCCCTCGGGCGCAGTTCTCAACCATAAGCTGTTCGGCGGGGGACAGCAGGTAGTCACGCACATCCAGCTTGGCCTGTTGTTCCAGCGCGTGAGCGCCCACCGTCGAAATCAGATAACTTTTGCGACCCTGGCCGTCCACCGTGCTGGTTTCGTCCAGGGTTTGCAGCTGGTTGTTCAGGTCGGCTTTGAGCGTCGCGAGCAGCGTCTTGCCTGCCTCCTGGGTGAGGTCAGCCTCCTCCAGCGCTTCAAAAAGCTTGCGTGCCTGGTTCAGGAACTGTTCGTTGGCGATGCTCAGGGTGGTGTTCAGTTTCTCCAGCGCCAGCAGTTCAGGAGGTAAGACGACGGGACGCCTGGTTTGGCTGCGCAGGCTTGGGGCAATTTCAAGCAGATGGGTGTGCAGTTCCTGGTGCGTCGGTGACGCGGGGGGGAGGTTTGACGTGCTCATGGGCACTGTCCTCATGCTGATGGAATGAAGCAGCAGCATGAGGTGCAGACAAGTTATAGCGGAGGTAACTATTCCAAGCGTCAATCCCGTTATGCGGCGCGGTTGCTACGCCCTGTATCACGGGCGAGCGCCTGTCGGGTCAGTTGGCGCATCCATTCCTTTTCGCTGTAGCCCAAGTCGTTGAGCAGGCGGTTATACAGCTCCTCGGGCTGCTCCTGAGCGGTTTGCAGGTCGTCAAGTTGCAGGAAACGGTCGGAGTACAGCTGTTCATTCTCACGATAAGCCTGATCGTGGCTGTCGCGCAGGTACTGTTCCCAATAGGGCTCCAGCAACATTTGATTGACCAGTCCGTCGCCTTCGCCCAGTTCCATTACCTTGTCGTAGGCAGCGTTGACCTGTTCAGCGCTGACGTTGGCGGTGGTGCGGTACAGCATGTGATTGGAAATCCAGGGCAAGTCCAGCCTGGCCGCGAGATCGGTCTGGTACGCGAGGTGAACATCCACTTCATCGACCTCCCCAGGCACGCCGTTGCGCACGTCCGACCTGAACCGTTGCCCGAGGCCGCCGTCGGCCACCGGTCGCAGGCGGTGGGCGATGTCTTCGCCGACCACCTTGCCCAGCAGTTTGAGGCGCGCACTGCCTTTGGCCAGGGTGACCAGTTTGTCCTCGCACTCGGCGGCGGACGACGAGTAACGCAAGGCTTCGCTGGCCATGACCTCGATGCCCATTTCATTGAAAATCTGCGCCCCGGCGTCGGCGCACAAACCGGGGAAACTGGACATCTTGAACAAGCGCCCGCGCAGCGGGGTGTCTTCGTGGGCGGCACGTATCAATCGCCAGACTCTTTGTGTCATGGCTCTGCGGTTATCGTCGTAGCGCAGGCGGTCCTCGCCGAGCTCAAAAAACTCGGGCGGCTCGAGGAAGCGGATCACTTCGAAAAAGCCCTGGGAGCCGTGTTCCTGTTCGACCGCGTTCCATACCTGTTCTGCGATGGCGCGGATGTGGTCGTCAGTGGTTTCCAGCAGCCACGGACCGCTGTTGCCCAATGGCTCGTAGGTGCGGTTGGGATCCAGGCCGGCGGCGGTTCGGTAATGCTCATAGCGCACCAGCGACTCGACAGACAAGGCGTTTCGATCCAGGCGGGCGCGGGCAATCAAACGGGCTTGGGGAGTCCCTGGGGTGGCATTCGGCAGCGCGTCGATGGGGTTGGCGCGCAGATCGAGCAAAAAACCGTCATCGCGTGGGTGGGCGAACAGGCCGCGTGGCCACCGAGTGATGGCGCTGCGGCTCAAGCCCAGATGGCGCAACGTGGGCATCAAGCTGATGTCGGGTGTCAGTACCAACGGGTTGTTGCTCAGATCAAGGCGTTCCAGGCGGCGGGCTTTCCTGAGGCTGCGTACATCGTCCGGGCTGAGCGTCAGGTCATTGCCGCTCAGGTCGAGCTCTTTGAGCGAACGCATTTGCGTCAGTGCAGGGGGCAGATCCATGAGCTTGTTGGCATGCAGGTCCAGGCTGCGCAGGCTCGGGAAGTGTTTGAGAAAGTCGCTGTGCTGCGGGCTGAACTCGGTGTTGCTCAGGTTCAGGGCGGTCACGTGTTCGAAGCTGGCGCTCAGCCGGGGCAGTGTCGATGGCAGCGGCCAGCCGTGCAGATCCAGGCGCGCGCCACTTTGAGTGTGGCCGAACGTATCGGTGTGTTGCGCAAACCGGTCGCCCCAGCATCGCTCGATGGCCACGGACAGACGCCTTCTCCTGGCTTTTTCCGTACGATCGTCCCGACTGCCTATGGCCTGGCGGGTCGGGCTGTCTTTCCAGGTTTGCAGTTCGACATGCAACCTTTGTTTTTCCTCGGTCAATTCGTTGAGCAGGCTGCGCATTTGTGGCGCGGGGACGCTGTCGATAAAAAGGTCCAGGCGCTGTTCGTTGAGCGTGGGAAACAGCAGTTGCAAGGTTTGCCGGGCATGTTGATCAGAGGTCTCGACAGGCAGATCGGCGCAGCGACTGATACCGCCGCCGCCCAGCAGCTGCAAGGTTTCCAGATCGGCACGCCGGTACACCGGCGGCTCAGCGAGCACCACGCGCCGCTCGGCCAGTGATTCATTCTGCTGCATCAGCCACTCCTTGAAGGCATCGCCTTGGCCGGACGTGTAGCCCAGCTGCCGGGTTTTCTCGGCGGGCAATGCACCGAGGAGCGCTTCGTAGAAGTCGGTATATGAGGCCCGTCGCGTGTTGGCCTGGTCGAACAGGTCATAACCGCGCAGAGTCGGTACCAACGTTCGTCGAGTGCTTGCATCGGCAGGTCCGGCCTCACAACGCAAGGTCCCGGTCGGTGTCCGCTCACGGACCTGGAGGTGCAGATCGGCAAAGCTGTCACTGTGGAATTTGAGGGTGTTCAGCGCCAGTTGCTCCGTGGCAACCGGCAAGGGGAGCGCTGCGTAGAAGCCTTCGAAAGCGCGCACCGACTGCGCGGCCACGTCCAGCTCACGGGCCTGGTTATGCAGGCGCAGCGGCAGGCGGTGCTGCGCCATGGCGGCGTGTTCTTCACGGTTGGCGGTACTGAGCAGGCGTGTCTCCATGGCCATGTCCAGGTGCGGGAAGGATTGGCGCAGCAGCAGGTGTTCCGGGTCGTCCGTCAGCTCCCATGTCTGGTGATAGACGTTGTCGGCGAAATCCCGGCGCCAGCGCACTACGTGGTCGGCCAATTGATCGCGCAGGTGTTGCACCCGTTGCGCTGGCGCGATGTCGGCACCCAGCAACTGACGCGTGTCGGCGTCGTCGAGAAAGTCCAGCACATGCTCGGGCAGTTGACCGGACATTACCTGGGCGAAACCGAGCGGCAGGGTATCGGCGGGCGCGGCATCCGGGTTGCCGACCTTGATGCTGCGTCCGGACAAATCCGGGTTGAGGAAGACGTTGATCGCTTTGTCAGTGGGCCAGCCCTCAAGCTCGGTGACGGTTTGTATGAACCAGTCCGATGACGGATCGAGTGCCAGTGGTTTCCCCGTCCGAATCCTCTGGCTGGCGATAGCAGGGTAAGCCTGGGCCTCATAGCGCCGCAACGTGCCGGCCAGCAGCGGCGGCATGGGTTCCTGGTAGCGATGCATGGCGCGCAACACGCCTTCGTCGGTGCCGCTGGCCAGGCGTATCTGTTGCAGTTGCCGGTCGCTGAAACCGTCTACCCGATGCCCGAGGCGCCGCATCAGCGTGGCGCTGTCCCAGGTCTGCGGCTGCTCGCCCTCGTGCAGCACCGCGCCGTCGCCGTTGAACAACACCTGCGGGCGATAGGCGTCCGCCCGCGTGGGGTGGTTGATTCGATGCTCATCGGTTTGGCCTTCAGGTTGCACCTCGTAGTGTTCGCCCTCCAATCTCAGCCATTGCTTGCCTTGATGCTCATGCAGGCCGGACGGCGAGGGCTGCGAATCGACGGGCAGGCCGCTGTCTTTTTGGGCATAGGGGCGCAGGTCGGGGTTCCATAGCTTGAGCTGGCCGTTGGGCGTGTGCACCGGGTGCAGTCCATCGACGAATGGCGACACCTTGAGCCGGACCCCTTCGCCGAGCCGTGCCGCACCGGCGAACAGCCCGGCCTGGATCAGGTTCTGCGTGACACCCAGCAAGTGCTCCGCCGCCTCGGTGCGTTGGCCCTGGGTCCAGTCGACAATGCCTTCAAACGCTTCATCAAGCACCTGGTACAGGGTATAGGCCAACATCAATTCCCCCAGCAGGGGCACGAAGGGCGTGATCAGCAACAGGCTGGCATTGAGTACATCCTCGACGACCTGCGCCAGGTTATCCCACCATGCCCATCGGGCCAGTTGGTCGATGTACGCGGTGGGCACGGCCATGTCCCTGGCGTCACTGACGATCTTGTTCAACTGGACGCGGTACAGGTAATTCCACAGGTCGTTGGCGGCCGGATCGTCCGAGCGGTTTTGGTAATCCTGAGTGATGTCCTGCAGACGAAACTGCAGGTTGGGCCGTTCGTTCGGCGTGTCTCGCCAATTGGGGCGGCTGTTATCCGGCTGGCTGGCGTGCCAGGTTATCTGGCTTAGCCGCGCATTGAGTCTGGCGAAAAATTGTCCGCGCTGCTGGTGGGCCACGAACTGGCTGAAAAACTGTTGATAGAGGCCTGAGGTTCGTGGTGGTGTATCCCTCAACTGATGGGTCAGTTCCTGAATGAAGGCGATGGGGCCGGGGTATTCCTTGACCGGGTGTTCCGGGTCTCCCGGCACATACACGATGACTCGGCCACTGTTGGGCTCGGCCATGAACAGCACGATCCCGGTCAGCTGGCACTCCAGCAGGCTCAGGTTATAGCTGTTGAGGCGCCGGCCGTCGAGGTGTACGCCGTTGCGTTGTTCGATCAGGCCGAGTACCGCTTGCAAGGCGTCGGCGCTCAGGTCGCCTTTGAGGCGCGCCAAGTGGGCCGCGCTCTTGAGGCTGGCCTTGTGCGTGGTCAGGGTCTCACGGCGTACGGCGAGGGCGACCGGGGGGTTATCGAAACCCAGTCGCTGCCTGAGGCTGCTCTGGTAGCGCGCCCCGATATTCAGGACTCGACAGATATTTTTGAAGGTGTCTGCGTTGAGGCGCACACCCGTGAGGCGATGGGGAAAGTGCAGAATGTCGCGTTGCCCGCGCGGGTCTTGCGCGCTGAGAAAGGCAAAGTCGACAAAGCGATCGTCGGCGGAAAAATTGGCGAGAGCGGCGTCCAGCAGTGAAAAGGTTTTACTCTGCACACCGACAAAGAATTTGATCGTCCACCACGCTTGCTTGGCCTTGGTGTAGACGCGCAGGTAAGTGTTCCTGACGTCGATGTCACCGTAGTCGGCCAAGGCGGCCTTGAGCAGCGGCCCGGCAAAGGCATAGAGGTCGTGGATATCCCCCAGGCGTTTTTCCAGTGTGTTGTGCGCGCGCCACTGTTCGGCAATCGCGCGCCTGAGGGGTTGATGAGCTTCGGCGCTG
Source organism: Pseudomonas orientalis (assembly GCF_001439815.1). GTDB lineage: Bacteria > Pseudomonadota > Gammaproteobacteria > Pseudomonadales > Pseudomonadaceae > Aquipseudomonas > Aquipseudomonas orientalis. The sequence goes on from NZ_JYLM01000007.1 coordinate 295,713, forward strand.
GCGTGGGGATAAGGCATGCCGTCCGGCAGTGGTACTGCCTTGAGTGACTCAACGCGGTTCAGTGTGCTGTTTGTAAGCCAGTCGGGCAGGGCTTTCTTGAGATGTTCGATATGGCGCCCCTGGAAACTGTCCGGCGTTGCAGGGGGAGGCGAGCTGGGCATTTTTTCAACCTGAAGAGTCCTTTAAGGCGGTTGATTCTAGGGAGGCAGGAAGGTAAGTAAGAAGCACACAACTAACACCCATGGCACATGGTCACTCAACGGCGTCGTTCACGCAGGCGTGCTGGCCGTTGCCCTGCAGATAAGGCATCAACAGAGGCGCCATGCCTTTGAGCACCTGCACCGGCAGCGCCGAGGTAAAGGTGAAACCTTGCGCCGAACTGCCGGGGACGAAGGCGGTGAGCGTGCCGTAATGGCGGTCGCCGATATAAAACACAAACGTGGCGGTACGGTTGATCGCCTTGGAACTGAGGATACGCCCGCCGGCGCCGATGGCCTCGATACGGTTGTCGCCGGTGCCGGTCTTGCCGCCCATGGCCAGCGGTGTGCCGTCGGCATACTTGAAACTGCCGGCGACGCGTTTGGCGGTGCCGGCATCGACCACTTGGGAGAGCGCGCCGCGCAGGGCTGTCGCCACCTCGGAAGGCATCACCCGGCGTGCGCGGTCGGGCGCGTTGACCAGGCGGGTGTCATAGGGCGTGCCTGCGGCAAAGTGCAGGCTGTCGATGCGCAGCACCGGAATGCGCACGCCGTCATTGAGGATGATGCCCATTAATTCGGCCAGGGCTGCCGGGCGGTCGCCGGAGCTGCCGATGGCGGTCGCCAGCGACGGCACCAGATGATCAAAGGGATACCCCACGGCTTTCCAGCGCTGATGGATGTCGAGGAACGCTTCGATCTCCAGCATGGTGCGGATACGCCCGTCGCGGGCGCTCTGGTGGCGGCTCTTGAACAGCCAGCTGTAGACCTCCTGGCGCTCGAACTGACTGGCCTTGACGATCTCGCTGAACGCCGCGTCCGGGTGGTTGAGCAGGTAGCCCAGCAGCCACAAATCCAGCGGGTGCACCTTGGCGATGTAGCCTTGGTCGGGCAAGTCATAGGCGCCTGGGCCGTAGCTGTCATACAGCGTGTCGAGGCGCTTGTCGTTCAGCGCCTGCTGACCCTTGGTGCCTGCCAGGCGTGCACGCAGGAAGCTGTTGAAGCTTTCGCGGCTGGCTTCGGGCAGCAAGTAACGGTGCACGGCCGCCAGGCGGATCGGCGTGGGGTGCAGGCTGTCGAGGAAGGTTTCCAGGCGCGCCTGGGTGTCTTTTTTCTGGTACTTCTTCCAGAACTTGAGCAGGAAGGCGGTGCCTTCGCGGTCGGCGAATTGCGCCAGGTATTCCTGGCGGCGTGGCTCGCTGTCGTCCTTAAGCAACTGCGCGCTGTTGTTGGCGCTGGTGTAGGTGACGTAGCGCACCAGGTCGCGCATCAGGCGTATGAACGGCAGATTGATCGACTCGCGCAGGGCGTCGCGCAGGCTCGGGTTGCGGCCGTCGTCCTGGTTGCGAAAGTTATGGAAGCGGTGCAGGCCGCCACCGGTGAAAAAACGTTCGCCGGGGCTGGCCGAATAGGTGCGGTCCAGGGCCGCATCGAGCATGTCCGCCAGGGATTTCCCGGGATGTTGCAGCAGGTAGTCCACGGCCCAGCGGCTGAGACGGTCCTGCTCGGCGACCTCGACTTTTCGCAGGGCCGCGGGCGCCCATGCGGCGTAGCGCTCGTGCAGCTCGGCGATGATTTGCAGGTAGGTGGTCAGTACGCGCAACTTGGCGGTGGAACCCAGCTCCAGCTTGCTGCCCTCGTTGATGTCGAATGGCTGGTCGGTGTTGTCGGTCTGCACCCGCACGCGCGCGCTGTCGGCGGTGCGTTCGAACAAGGTAAAACTGTAGCGCACCTGCGGCGTGCTGGCGGGGGTGAGCAAGCGCTCGCCCAACAGGCCGACTTCCTTGGCGTAGGCCGGGTCGGCCAGTTGCTTGAGGTAGGCGGTGATCTGTTCCTGCAACTGGCCCTGCAAGGTGCTGGTGGCGGAAAGGTCGAGGCGGTCGAGGTCGTACAGCGGCCGGTCGAGCAGCGCGGCCAGGCGGCTGCGGGCCACGCTGATGCCTTTGTTGGCCTCGATCTTCTGGGTGGTCGGCTGCTGCTGCCAGTCGCGGTAGGTGACCTGGCTCGCCAGTGCGGCGTTCAGTAATCCAGGCTCGACCACGCCCTGTTGCGCCAGCAGTCGCAGGTGACTGTCGGTCAACTGCGCCAGCTCGTCGCGGCCCTTGGTCAGGTAATGGGATGGACGGCGCTGAGCGATCATCAACGACAGCACCTGGCGCAACGCCAGGCCACGGGCCGCGAGGCTGGCCGGGGTGCTGGAGGTGTCGGCCAAGGCCTGGTTGACCTGTGCGAAGTCGGCGCCGTACCACACCCGCAAACCTTCGGCCATGCCATGCACCTCACCGTGGCCCGGTACTGCCGAAAGCGGCACGCTGTTGAGGTAGTCGCGCACCACGTTCTGCCGAGCGACGAGGGTATCGGGACCGTGCTGGTAGGCGCGCACGCTGGCCGAAAGCATCTGGCGCAGCTTTTCGCCGCCCGACAGGGTCAGGCCGTCCGGCGAGTGACGGTACTTTTCCAACTGCGTGGCCAGGGTGCTGCCGCCCGCCGTCTGCCCCGGCAGATGCAACTGGCGCGCCACCTGCGACCACGCGGCCTTGGCGAAGCGCGGCCAGTCCACCGCCGGGTTGGCCTGGGCGGGCTCAGGGTCGAGCAGCTCGCGGTTTTCGATGAACAACAAACTGCGCACCATTAACGGCGGCACCTCGCTGAACTGCTCATACAACTGGGTCGGGTAGTTGAACCGATACAACGGTGCGGCGCGGCAATCGGTGATGCTCAGCCCGGCCTGGATTTTTTCTGCATAGGGGATAAACAGGCCATGGCGGCTGTAATCCATCAGCGCCTCTGAGAAACGCGCCTGTGACTGGATCACATAATTGCGCTTGAGCAGGCGCGGCAGGAGTTCCCCGAGGGCGCTGTAGCCCAGGCGCTGATCGAACGGTCCGGCGCCAGGGTACACAATGGCGTCGCTGGCACCGGGCTCCACGCGGTAGGTCAATTGCGCGGCCCATTGGCTGAGAGTACGTGCCTGCCAGCGGGCGCTGTGCATCTCGCGCAACGCTGCAAAACCCAGGGCGACCAACGCCAGCAGCAGGATCAGCCAGAACAGTCGGCGCCAGGGGCGGGGCTGTCTGGATTTTTTCGGCAATGGGGCGGGTGACGGGCTGTCGGCTGCAGCCTGGTGCGAGTCGGTTTGCCACAGTGCGCCCATAGTCGATTGATCCATTCCTACAGATTGATCGGACTTGTCTGAAGCGTAGACGCGAATTGCCCTGGCTACGAAGTTTGTCGACGGGGCAGCACACACCGCGTCATGGCAGGCGTTAATTGTCTAGGCCGGCGGGCAGGGCGGCGACGGTTAGCGTTTGGTTTTAACTGCCCTCAGAGCCTTGTCATGACCGCTTCCACCCCAGCAGCCGACTCACCGCGCCAAACCACTATCGAGCAAATCGAAACCTTGTTCCGCGAGCCGCCGTCGTTGCTGGCGGTTGCGCAGGAAAGTGCCCAGGCCTATCTGGATCAGCATCTGGCCGCAGGCAGGTGGCAAGCCGGGCTGATTTATATTGCTACGCCCGCGGACAGTGACGGCACCCTCGTTTACCAGGCCTTGCCCGAGTGGCTGCTGCAACGCCTGGCCCGCGCCGCGCCGGTGTGGCTGGTAGCTGACTATCATGTGGTTGCCCTACGGGTGCGCGAAGTGTTTGCCGAAGGTGGTCCGAGCCTGGTTGAGCTGGAAGGGCTGATCAATCGCTGCGGTACGCTGCTGCTGGGCGCTTATGCGCAACGCCTGCAAGCCTGGTGGCGTGAAGACCTGCCGGTGGACATGACGCGCTGGGGCTATCTGTCGGACGACCTGTTGGCGCTGCTATACGACTCGCCCAAACCGCCGGGCTACAGTGATCAACAATTTGCCACTTTATTCCCGAAAAACCTCCTGCGCCCGATACGTCCGGATCACGAGTGGAGTGCCCACGGTAAGGCGCTGCGAGTGCAGGCGGTGTACCTGCCGGGTCCGTCCGTTGAAATGCTGCCGGTGCTGATCCTCATTCACGGCCGGCAGCGCCTGCTGTTCAGCCCCGCCAGTGGTCTGCATCCGCTCGATGCCGTGGACGACGTCGCGGCGCTGTTGCCGGCCTATGCCGCCGAGGGAACGCCGATTGAGCGATGGTTCGTCGAGGACGTCGACAGCGATCCGTTCGATGCCCTGGCGGCCAGCTATCTGGCACGGCAACTGCGCGACATCGACGGTATTGACCGCAACCTCGCGCTTGCGCCGGGGCAGCATCAGGCGCTGCTGAGCTACATCACCGATCCACGGCGCTGGTTCGCCCTCAGCCTGAACGCGCGCCAGCGGAGCCTGCGCAACGCCATGCCGCTGTGGCTGGCCGAGGCCGACGATGAAGACAGCATCGCCTATGCACGCCTGTTCCAGGCCCTGGTGCTGGCCCGCGAACAAAACGGCGGGCAACACTTTCTCGACGGCATCGGCTCTATTCGCCAGTTTGCCGAGGACGCGTTGCAGACCTGCCTGAGCGCGCACCCGGCGGCGCGCAACGTGCGGCCTGCCGATATTCAACTGACCTTCAACCAGGTGATTGCCGCCGCCGTGCCGGTGCCCGGAGGTTTCATCGCGGGTGAGGTCGATCCGGTCACTGTAAGCCTGACCGAGCTGGCGCTGGAGAACCTGGCCGGGTTTGCGCATACCGTCACTGAGATCCGCCTGAACGGCGCCGTTGCGCCCAAGTGGCTGACCTATGAGCTGCTGCGCGATTGCGTGGAAAAAGCCGATGTCGGTCAAGCCTACCCGGATCTGCTGAAGAAAAAACTGCTTGAAGATACCGGGGAAAGTACGCGCCGCTTGCAGTTGTTCACGCGCCTGTTACGCGTACAACTGCCGATGCTGGCGCTGGAGTTGAAGATCAAGGGCGAGCACGGCCTGACCCTGGACGGCTTCAAGCGTGTGCAGGCTGCGCTGCAAGCCGGTGTGGCCGAACGCCAGATGCAAGGCCAGCTGATGGCGCTGTGGCCGTTGACATTCAAGGCGTCGGCGCAGGCCGGGGTCGATGAGGTGGCTGGCCACTACGTCATCGGCCCAGAAGTTGGGCAGGCCGGCGCGCATCTGCTCTATCGGCCGTTGCTTGAGCCGATGTTGCAGGAGTACGAGTCGATCGAATTGTTGTTCGATGCGATCAGGGCGCCGGGCCTGTTGCAGGACAGCGTGCTGACCTGGATCGAGCCGGCACGCCGTGCGGTGTATGCCAACGGTGGTTTCCACGAGCCGCATATTCGCCGCTTTTTGTCGGGCGATGAGTTCAGCGCTTATGAACAGCCCGCCCCGGCGCAACTCGGCAAGCAACTGGGCGGGGAGGATGCCTGCAGCCTGGTATTCCAGGGTACCGCCAAGGCGCTGGTGACTCTGGCCGACCGGCAATCGGTGTCGAATGCCGAACAGCGCTGGGCGCACCTCAAGCAGGTCGGCTGGCTGCTGTTCGGCAATGTCCTGCCCTTTGCCGGCGAGTCATTGCAATTGGGCGGATGGTTGCTGCAGATGGTCGTCAGCCTGCAACAGGATATCCAGGACCTGGCCAGTGACGATGAGCAGGCCAGGAACAGAGCGGTCACGGACGTGTTGAGCAACCTGATGGTGGTCCTTGCGCATCAGGCCGCGTCCCACGACCCGCATCTGCCGTTGCAACTGGAGCATCCGGTGTTCAGGCCTCTGGCCCGCGCCAAGCCCGCCGCGAAGGTGCCGACTCGCATCCCCACGCCAGCGGCATTTTATGCACCGACCCGCTGGAGCAATGCGCGTAACCACTTGACCGCTGCGCAGAATGCACTGGCGCGCAAACTGAGCCTCAGGGCTTTTTCCGGAGAATGGGATAAGGCCGAGCAAACCGGCCCGCGTAGAGGCTTGCGGCGTGATACATCCTTCTCGCCGCCGCAATGGCAGGCCCTGGTGCGTGGTCATGTGTATCGGGTACAGGAGGCGTCGAACGCGCTGCGAGTGATCAGCGCAGACGGCACGCAACGCGGCCCCTGGTTGAAAGCGCTGGGCGACGGCCACTGGGATTTTGACGGGCAATTGCGTTTGAGCGGCGGCAATGCCGATGCGGCGATCGAGGCGGGAATGCAGGCACTGGAGGTGTCGGTGCCGAGCCTTGAGCAGCAATACCGTGACGCAGGTCGCGCCCGCGCCAGGGCCGCTGCGGCGATGGAAGTTGCACGTAACCTGATGCGTGAATCATCGGGCAGGATCAGCGATGAACAGCTTGCGCGGCTGCGCGAGCGGTATCGCACGGAATTGCGGAGCAAGGTCGGTTTTTCCCAGCAGGAGCTGCAGCTGCTCATGCAACTGCGGGACATCAAGCCACGGCCGCATTACGAACAGGAACTGTGCGAGATACTGGAATCGCTGATTCTGTCCCTGCAACTGTTGGATGTGCATACCCGCGACGACATGCTGCAGATCAATCGCCGGATCCAGCCGCTGTTGCAGGTGCTGGAGTCGGAGAGCGATGACGAGGCCGGCTCCGACCTCAATCGCCAGGCGCATGCCGACCTGGACAGGAACATGCGCGCTCAGGTGGCTGCCGAGGACGCCGCGATTCAGTGGCGCAGCCTGGAAAATACCTACATGAGCCAGCTCAACAGCGTGCCGCGCCTGGGCCGTGACAAAGCCCGCTCGCTGTCCGGGAAATTGGCCGCGCGGCCCTCGATCCTGGATCTGCAAGCGCTGCAAGTGACGACCCTGTGGGGCGTCACCATTCGCATCGAGGGCGCTCCGTTGGAGGTGGAATTTTTCGAGAGCCTGAATCAGGTAATCAATCGCGCACGCTGGGCCAGCCGGTCACTGGCCGACCTGGAACACTGGCCGGCCACCCGCGAGGAGCGCATCGAAGTGCTTAAAAGCCTCGGTCGCATTTATGCCGTGACCGACGACCATATCCAGTTCTGGCGCGCCATGGCGCCGGACACGTTTGACTTGCCCAATCTGCAAAAGCTACAGGCCTTATTGTCCGGCCTGCACAGTCAGGTTGACCAGCAATTGGCTGATTTGCTGGCCCCCGAGCCCGGCGCGAGCGCGGTCAAGACGCCGGTCGCAGGCGCCAGCCGGCAGAAGAAACTCATCCGCACGCGCAACCGCGACGTTTACGTAGCCAGGGTCAAGGCCCCTGCCGGCAAGGCGGAACTGGTGGATGACAAGGGCAGTGTGATCGCCACCTTCACTGAAGCCGATGACGGCGTGTGGGACGCGGTTGCGCCGCCGGGCAAGGCGCCTGCGGCCGATCCGCAATTGGGCGCCCTGATGAACAAGGGCCAGCGTTTGTTGGCGGACGTCGACAAAGCGATACAGAAGGTACAAGGCATGTCTGATATTTGTGAGCCCGAATCCCTGCAAGCCCTGTTGACGGCGCAGGCTAACAGCCGGCGCATGGCGGCGGCGGATATCGACAGGAAATTGCGCAGCCTGGATGTTTCACGGCTGGCGGCCACCCAGCGGACCAACGCCAGGGTGCGTGCCAGCGACCTGCGCGCAGCGGCGATGCGCCTGGACGCCGCCGGTGTGCAGGCCCGTGTGCGTGCGAGCAAACTCAAGCTGGTGCGGGCCGAAGATGTGGATTTTTTGCAGGGGCTCAATGAGGTGCGCATTCATCGACAGGGCGCCCGTGTACGCCTCAAGGGCAAGTCCAGGGATTTTTTGCAGGTGTATGAGGTGGTGGATGCGCACACCGGGCAACCGCTGTGCTATGCGCATTTTCATTATGAAAACCGCCTTGGCCCGGACGATCACTACACGGCCGCACACCTCAAGAGCCCCGAACAGCAACGCCTGGGGCGCCAGGCCCAGGCCCAGGCCCAGGCCGAAGCCCTGGCGTTCGCGCGGATACGCAGCGGCCAGACCGGGCGCGTGCAGCAAACCCTGGAGATCGACCGTGCAACCATTTCCCGCGTGCTGGCCAGACGGCTGTTTTTCAGTGTGGACTGAACGGCGCGGCAGCTCTTGCATTTGATCGGCATCGGGAGCGAGAGCCGCGCCCGATCCTGACCAGTTATGCAATAATCTGCGCCGTTTTGCGCCGGGAAGGCCGATCTAGACGCTTGGTGCTTGCACCGTGCAATCGGTTTTTCTCGGGGCTTATCGCCAAATTTCCCTGTTTATTGAGTGAAAAGCCCTGACGTGGGCTTTTTATACTGCATGCCCGCTGACCTGGCCGCCTCAGGCGCGCCAGGCGGATGTGCCCATGAGGCAAGTCCGGTCCAGCCGGCGTATCGGCCCACCCGCGGATACGCCCAGGCTCGGTGGCCAAATCCAATAACAAAATGAGGTTGTATCCCTATGCCTGTCGGCAAACCACTGCCCCCTGGCGAGACCGCTCAAGGCGGTCCGCTCAAACGCGAACTCGGTGAACGGCATATTCGCCTGATGGCGCTCGGCGCCTGCATCGGTGTCGGTCTGTTCCTCGGTTCGGCCAAGGCCATTGAAATGGCCGGCCCGGCGATCATGCTCTCGTACATTATCGGTGGCCTGGCCATTCTGGTGATCATGCGCGCCCTCGGCGAAATGGCCGTGCACAATCCGGTGGCCGGTTCGTTCAGTCGTTACGCCCAGGATTACCTCGGCCCATTGGCAGGCTTTCTCACGGGGTGGAACTACTGGTTCCTGTGGTTGGTGACCTGCATCGCGGAAATCACCGCCGTCGCGGTGTACATGGGCGTCTGGTTCCCCGACACGCCCCGCTGGATCTGGGCCCTGGCGGCACTGATCAGCATGGGCACCATCAACCTGATCGCGGTCAAGGCGTTCGGTGAGTTCGAGTTCTGGTTTGCCTTGATCAAGATCGTCACGATCATCGCCATGGTCATCGGCGGCGTCGGCATCATTGCCTTCGGCTTCGGCAATGACGGCGTAGCGCTGGGTATTTCCAACCTGTGGACCCATGGCGGCTTCATGCCCAACGGCGTGCAAGGCGTATTGATGTCGTTGCAGATGGTGATGTTCGCCTACCTGGGCGTGGAGATGATCGGCCTCACCGCCGGTGAAGCACGCAACCCGCAGAAGACCATCCCCAGTGCCATCGGCTCGGTGTTCTGGCGCATCCTGCTGTTCTACGTGGGCGCGCTGTTCGTGATTCTGTCGATCTACCCGTGGAATGAAATCGGCACCCAGGGCAGCCCGTTTGTGATGACCTTTGAACGCCTGGGCATCAAGACTGCCGCGGGCATCATCAACTTCGTGGTGATTACCGCCGCGTTGTCGTCCTGCAACGGTGGCATCTTCAGCACCGGACGCATGCTCTACAGCCTGGCGCAGAATGGCCAGGCCCCGGCCACCTTCGGCACCACGTCCAGCAACGGCGTGCCGCGTAAAGCGTTGCTGCTGTCGATTTTCGCCTTGCTGTTGGGCGTGCTGCTCAACTACCTGGTGCCGGACCAGGTGTTCGTGTGGGTGACCTCCATCGCCACCTTCGGCGCGATCTGGACCTGGTTGATGATCCTGCTGGCGCAGCTCAAATTTCGTAAGGGCTTGAGCCCGACCGAGCAAGCGGCGCTCAAATACCGCATGTGGCTGTACCCGGTCAGTTCCTACCTGGCGCTGGCGTTCCTGCTGCTGGTGGTGGGTCTGATGGCGTACTTCCCGGAGACTCGCGTGGCCTTGTATGTGGGGCCTGCGTTTCTGGTGCTGCTGACCGTGCTGTATTACGTGTTCAAACTGCAGCCGACTCAGGCAGCGGAGCGTTCAGCCGCCTGATCCCTGAGGCCGAACCGGAGCCGGGAAATAGGGGAGCAGGCTTGTCGATCCTGGCTCAAATGTGGGAGGGGGCTTGCCCCCGATGGCGGCCTCAGAGCCGACCAGAATTTTGTGTCGATCCCGGTCCAAATGTGGGAGGGGGCTTGCCCCCGATGGCGGCCTCAGGACCGACCAGAATGTTGGATCAGACCGAGTACATATCCGTTTCTGCGGTAACGGCCACTTAGGGTTCCGCTTTTACAGCGGCTCACTTTTGAAAAGCCGGAATGCCGGCCCAGTCAAAAGTAAGCAAAACGCTCTTGCCCCACCACTCGGCACCTCGCTTGGGCTCGGTGTGCCCGAACGCAGGCTTGAATCCGTGGGCCGCCGCAATGGGCCATCCATGGCCCAGTGCGGCTAACCCGGCGTCCTGCCGGGTTACCCACGGATTCAAGCCTGCGTTCGGCCAGCGTGGTTTAACGGGGCGCCTGAGATCAAAAGCAGATCAAGATCAAGAGCGACTCGCTTCGCATCGTGGTTACGGTTGGGCTCTACAGAGTTGTGCTAGACAGCCGGCGGCTGGAGCGTAGCGGCCCTGCGCTGGTCCACTTGCTTGTTGAACGCCAGCCACGCGGCAAACGCAATCATCATGGCTGCCCCCACCAGCGCGGTAACTGTCCGCATGGCGAAGGTATCGCCGGTCAGCGCGTTGGCCATATCCGCCAACGGCGCCAGTACCACCCCCAGGCAAAATACTTCCAGAGAGTAGCGTCCCATCCGCGCCAGTTGCCTCGCCAACCACTGCTGCGTCCAGTCGACGCCGGAGAGCAATCTGGCGGTGACATAGGCCAGCGCCAGGAAGTGCAGCAGGCGTACGGGTGACAGGTCGGTCTTGCTGATGGGGTACAGCCATTCGCCGATCAGGCGTGGCATCCAGGCATCGTGCACCTCGGGCCAACGCCACGACAGGGTGATCACGCACGTCGTCAGCACATAAGCCGCGGCCGCGATGAACAGCGGTTGACGCAGCAAAGGGCGTCGCTCGGCGGGGGACGCCGAACGCAAGGCCGCTGCGCCGCCCAGGATAAACAGGCACTGCCAGGTGATCGGGTTGAAGTACCACACCCCGCCGTTGCTGGCGGGCAGGTTCCAGCCCTGCCAGGGCGCCAGCAGGTAGACCGCCACAGAAATGCCCACCGCGACCCTTGGCATACGCAACAGCAAGGGCAGCGTGATGGGCAGGCTGAGAATCAGCACGATATACAGTGGCAACGGGTCGGTCAGGTTGGGCTTGAAGCGCAGCAGCAACTCATCGACCAGGGCCTGCTGGGTATTGTTGAGGAAATACTCCAGGCCCATTTCCTGCACCAGGTCGCGGGTTTCGATATGGCTGTTGGCGAAAATCACGATGCCCATCAACAGCGCCAGCAGGAAAATATGCACCACGTAAAGCGTCCACACCCGGCGCAGGATTTTCAAACAGGCAATGAAATAGCCATCGCGCTGCAGGATCTTGCCGTACGCCAGCACCGCCGCGTAGCCGGCCAGGAACACGAAGATTTCGGCGGCGTCACTGAACCCGAAGTTCTGCACCGTGACATGGGCCAGGGGGTTGTGGGGCACGTGATCCCAGAAAATGAAGATCAACGCCAGGCCCCGAAAAAAATCGATGCGCGGGTCGCGTCCGTTCAGCATGGCTGCGGGCTCTTGAACAGGTTGTTGAATGAAAATTGGCGAGCGCGGGCGTTTTCGTACGCCACGCGTCGGGCGGGCGCAGGTTGGCGGTATTTGTAAGCAATTGCAAAGTCCGGGTATTACCGAATGTCTCGATGGCCTGCCCGAAGGCCGGGCAGGCATCCGCTGGCCGAGTCAGGCAGCGGCCACTTCATGCGGTTCAAAACTATCGGCCCGTGCCATCTGCCACATGCGCGAATAGAACTCGCCGTTCACTGCGCCGGTGAGCAGTTCGCCCGGTTTGAGGAATACGTGCAACTGCGAGAACAGTTTGATCTCGGTTGCCGACATGCGTCGCACCAGGTGCTTGGCTGACAGCTGCGATGGGTGATCGAGCCCGGCGGCGGCGAGCATTTCCGCCAGGGCATGGAGGGTGTTGCGGTGGAAGTTGAACACGCGCTGGGCCTTATCGGGAACCACCAGCGCGCGCTGGCGCAACGGGTCCTGGGTGGCGACGCCGGTGGGGCACTTGTTGGTGTGGCAGCTTTGCGACTGAATGCAGCCGATGGCGAACATAAAGCCGCGTGCCGAGTTGGCCCAGTCGGCGCCGATGGCCAGCACACTGGCGATGTCGAACGCGCTGACGATCTTGCCGCTGGCGCCAAGCTTGATCTTGTCGCGCAGGTTCAGGCCCACCAATGTGTTGTGCACGAACAGCAAGCCCTCGCGCAGCGGCACGCCAATGTGGTCGGTGAATTCCACGGGGGCGGCGCCGGTACCGCCTTCCTTGCCGTCGACCACGATAAAGTCCGGAAGGATGCCGGTTTCGAGCATGGCCTTGGCAATGCCCATGAATTCCCACGGGTGGCCCAGGCAGAACTTGAAACCCACTGGTTTGCCGCCGGACAGCTCACGCAACTGGGCGATGAATTGCATCAGTTCGATGGGCGTGGAAAACGCACTGTGGCGCGACGGCGAGATGCAGTCTTCGCCCATCAGGATGCCGCGGGTGTCGGCGATTTCCCGGGTGACTTTGTGCTTGGGCAAAATCCCGCCATGGCCAGGCTTGGCGCCTTGGCTCATCTTGATTTCGATCATGCGCACCTGCGGGTCCTGCGCTTGCACGGCAAAGCGTTGCGGGTCGAAACGGCCATCGCTGGTGCGACAGCCGAAGTAGCCGCTGCCCAGTTCCCACGTGAGGTCGCCGCCGTTTTCACGGTGGTAGGGGCTGATGCTGCCTTCGCCGGTGTCATGGGCGAAGTTGCCAAGTTTGGCGCCCTGATTCAGCGCGCGGATCGCGTTGGCACTGAGCGAGCCGAAGCTCATCGCCGAAATATTGAACACCGACGCCGAGTACGGCTGTGTGCACTGCGGGCCGCCGACTATCACGCGAAAGGCGCTGGGGTCGCTCAGCGGTGCAGGCCGCATGGAGTGGCCGATGAACTCGAAGCCCGACTGATACACGTCGATCAAGGTGCCGAAGGGTTTGTCGGCGGTTTCGTTCTTGGCGCGTGAATACACCAGCGAGCGCTGGGCCCGGGAGAAGGGCAGGGCATCGCTGTCGGATTCGAGCAGGTACTGGCGAATTTCCGGGCGGATGGCTTCCACCAGATAGCGGATATTGCCCAGGATCGGGTAGTTGCGGCGCACGGCGTGGGGGCTTTGCAGCAGGTCGAAAATGCCGATCAGGCTGAGCAGTCCGGTAACCAGCGTGAGGGGCCACAGCCATTCATGTTCGATGAAGGGCAGGCTGGCCAGGGTGAATATGACGCATGCGGCAAAGAACGCGTAACGGCTTAGTAACGACAGGCTCATACGGTTTTTTCCTTGGTTCGGACTCTTGAGGTCGATCCGCCATTCTGCGCCTGTACTCAAACAAGCGCCAAGGGATTGAAGGCTCTGGCGCGCAGGCGCAAGCCATGGAACTGTTGGGTGAAAGGCGGCCACTATCCGTGCAGGACGCCCGCTTTCTCACGCACCTGGAGTCATCGCTCATGCCGATCTCGTCTGCTGTTTCCGCCCATTCCCTTGTCAATCAAGGCCTGCCGCTGGCGCCCGGCCGTGAACAGTCTGCCGCTCAACCCGAGCAGCGGATCAGACCTGCTCGGCACGAGGGTTCCCACGTGAACCGCGATGGGACTCAACCGGGAAAATTTCAACGGTTTGCCGCTGAGGCCGGCAAGAATCTGTGGTTTATCCCCGGCATGAGTAACGTGTTGTCGGGCATTGCAAAGGCCAAGTCCAATGGCGAGAGCGCTGTCAGTGGGGCGCTGGCCGGGTTCAATAAAACCTGCGCAGATGGTTTTGACCAGGCGCTTGTCGGCGCGGCCACTGGGGATTACAAGGCCGTTGCCAAAGGTTACTTCGATGCGGTGAGAAAGAACGACGCCACGCCGGGCTCGGTCAAAACCGGATTGCATGAGGTGTCGGATGCAGTGAGCCTGGTCACCGCGCTACGCGCCAAACATCCGTGATAACAGCCCATTCGCTTACTGGGCTATTGCAATACGTTCTCGTTTGGGTGTGTAATTAATGTTACTGTATAACAAATTAAAAACACCCAGACGCCCCGGAGGCCTTATGAAAGCTGGTATCCATCCCGACTACCGCACCGTGCTGTTCCACGACACCGCCGCCGACGTGTTCTTCCTGATCGGCTCCACCGCCGACAGTGATCGCACCCATAAACACAGCGATGGCAACACCTACCCGTACATCCCGCTGGACGTCTCCAGCGCTTCGCATCCGATCTATACCGGCCAGCAACGCAAGACCCAGGTTGAAGGCCGTATCGCCGGGTTCAACAAGCGTTTCGCGTCGTTTGGCTCAAGCCCGAAAAAAGCCGACGAATAAGAACGGCCGGCGGCGTACCCCTACGCCGCCGTCTGCCGGATTGGCAGCACCACGCGAAACGTCGTGCCCTTGCCCGGCTCACTGCTGACCGAGATATCCCCACGGTGTTTCTTGACGATACCGTAGGACAGTGACAGCCCCAGCCCGGTGCCTTCGCCCACCGGCTTGGTGGTGAAGAACGGGTCGAAAATTTTCTGCACGGTGTCGGAGTCAATGCCGCAGCCGTTGTCCGCCACTTCCAGCCAGATGGTGTCGCCGTCCACGCCGTTGCTGATGGTGATGGTGCCGCGCTCCGGCCCCATGGCCTGGGCGGCGTTGATCACCAGGTTCATCACCACCTGGTTGAGCTGCGAGGCCAGGCATTCGATGTCCGGCAGCGGCGTGTAGTGCTTGATCACATCGGCCTTGTACTTGAGTTCGCTGGCGACGATGTTCAGCGTTGAATCGATGCCGTGTTGCAGGTTGGCGAACTGCCAGGTCTGGTCGTTATCCACCCGCGAGAAGTTTTTCAGGTCCTTGACGATCTGTACCACGCGACCAATGCCGTCCTTGGACTCGCGAATCAGCACCGGGATGTCTTCCCTGAGAAAGTCCAGTTCCAGCGCTATGCGCAATGCATCGAGCCGGTCGCGTGATTCCTGCTGCGGGATCAACGCTTCGCTGTGCTGATAAGCCTCGAGCATCTGTTGCAACTGGTTGAAATAGCTCTCGAGGGTGCTGAGGTTGGACGAAATGAAACCCACCGGGTTGTTGATCTCATGGGCCACGCCGGCGGCGAGTTGTCCCAGCGATGCGAGCTTCTCCGACTGCACCAGCTGGCTTTCCAGGTGCTTGCGCTCGTTGATTTCCAGTTGCAACGCCTGGGTGCGTTGTTCCACCAGTTGTTCCAACTGCAAGGTTTGCAGGGAAGCGCGCCGGGCCATGTCCCATTTATTCGCCAGGGTATTGGCCATTTGCTGGACTTCAATGTTGTCGAACGGTTTTTTCAGGATCAGCACGCGGTCATAAGCGTCCAGGCGAGACAGCAGGTCGTCCCAGGAGTAATCCGAGTAGGCGGTGCAGACCACCACTTGCAGGTCAGGGGCGACTTTCCACAAGTGTTCGATGGTCTTCGCGCCGTCCCAGCCCTGGGGCATGCGCATGTCAACGAAGGCCAGGGCATAGGGACGTTTTTCCGCCATGGCGGTGGTCAGCAGGCCCAGGCCTTCTTCACCGCCATAGGCACAATGCAGTTCGAATGCCTGGGCCTGCGGTCTGGCGGTGTCGCCGAACAGCGCCGACTCCATATCGTCCAGCGCCTGGTTGGCTTGTGCGTCGGGCATCAGGATCTTGCGAAAATCCTCATGGATGGAGGGTGTGTCGTCGATCAGCAGGACGCGCCGGTTGGGAGGCTGGTTCATACGGTACTTCCTGCCAGGGTCAAGGGAATCGTCAAGGTAAACACCGCGCCAAGGCCCGGGCCGTCGCTGTGGGCCGTGAGCTGGCCGTGCATTTCCACGGCGGCCAGCGCGCAGCTGTGCAGGCCGAAGCCGTGGCCTTCCTTGCGGGTGGTAAACCCGTGGGTGAAGATCCGCGTCATGTTTTCGGCCGGTATGCCTTCGCCGTCGTCCTTCACGCTGATCTGAAGCCTTTCGTCATCTGTCTGCTCGACCGTCAGGGTGATTTGCCGTGGCCGCTCGGACAGCGAGGACATGGCGTACTTGGCGTTGCTGATCAGGTTGACCATGATCAGCAGCAGCCGGTGTTTGTCCCCCAGGATCTGCGGCACCGGCGCGTACTGCTTGACCACCATGACATGGTGACGGCTCAGCGCGCCGGCGTTCATGCGCAAGGCGTCGTCCATCAGCGCGCCGATGTCGACGGGCTCGAGCAACGAGGAAGCGCCGGCATAGGATTGCTGGGTTGAAACGATGTCCTTGATGTGGTCGACGCTCTTGCTCAGTTGCGTCAATTCCTCGCTCATGCCTTGCTGCTCGATGGCAATCGCCTCCACCAGTTGGTTCAGGTAGCCCGGCAGCAATTTGCCCTTTTCATCCTCGGTGAGAAAGGTGCCCAGGTCGCCCTGATGCGCGTTGATCAGTTGCATGGCTTTGCCCAGGCCCTGGGCCTTGCTGCTGCGCAGTTTGCGGGTGACCAGGTCGGCGGAAATATTCACGCTGTTGAGCACGTTGCCGACGTTGTGCAGCACATTGGTGGCGATTTCCGCCATGCCCGCCTGGCGGGCACTGTCCAGCAGCTCGCTCTGGGCATCCTTGAGTTGCTGCGTGCGCCGTTCCACCCGTTGCTCCAGGGTTTCGTTGGCCGACTGCAAGGCGCGGTTGACGCGGTTGATCTCGGCGAAACTGCGCAGCAGGCGCACGGCCAGGTAGAGCAGCAGCAGCACCAGCAACGTCGAGAACACCAAGAGGTAGCGATGGTATTGATGATCGACGAGGTCGGCGGCCTGCTGGTCCTGATTGAGGTGGGTGGTCAGCGCGTCGAGGCGTTCGGCCACGGGCACGGCGGCAATCCGCTCAAGCAGGCTGTTGACCACCGGCTGTTCGCGCAGGATCAGCGAAATATGGTTGCTCAGAATATCCACCGGCGCCTGGAAGTCACTGGGCAGGCTCTGCTTGTTGATTGCCAGCTTGCCCAGGCCTACCAGGATATCGGCAGCGCGCTCGTCGCTGGTGACCTGGGCGAACTCCAGGCTGCTGAGCAGCAGGTCGTAGGTGTCGGTGGCCACGCCCTGCAGTTGCAGGCGGCCTTCATCGTCGATGCTGTTGAACTGGGCCTGGATGTCATCTTCGGCGGTCGGCAGAAACGCCAGTGAGTTGCGCAACACGGCGTTGTGGGATTTGAACTGGTCCACCAGCCGGGCTTTTTCCTGGATGGCCGTCTGATATGCCGCCTGGCTGGCGTGCCAAGCCGGCAGGTCGGTAGTGCTGTGGTAGGTGTCGCGGCTCTCGAGTTCCGCCCAGATGCGGGTCATCTGCGTCAGTGGCGTGACCAGTGGATCGTAGTCGTGAGTGATCGCAATCCGGGCCTTGAGCACTTCGCTGTCCCATTGGGCATTGAGCTGCTGGAGCTGGCGGATCAGGTCCCGCGACTGGGTGTAGGTGGCCGTTTGGTCGCGGGAGGACTTGAGGTACAAAAATACCAGGGTCGACGCCAGGAGCAACGTCATGAGGCTCAGCAGCAACTGGCTGGCACGGCGGCGGGCGAATCGTCTCATAGCGGCTTGCCCGCCCATTCGCCGGTCAAGGTCTTGAGAAACTGAATGATCAGGTCCTTGTCTTCCTGGGACGGGTTGCGCCCCAACTGGTACTTGAACATCACGTCAACTGCCTCTTCCAGGGTCTTGGCCGAGGCATCGTGGAAGTAGGGAGCAGTGACGGCTACGTTGCGCAGGCTGGGCACCTTGAACACGTGGCGGTCTTCTTCGTCTTTTGTCAGCAGGTAACGTCCGAGGTCGGACTCCAGCGGATTGCCGCGCACTTTGAAGTAGTCGCCCATCACGCCGAATTTCTGAAACATGTTGCCGCCAATGTTCACGCCCTGGTGGCAGGCGATGCAGCCGTAGTCCTTGAAGCGTTGATAGCCGTACTTTTCCCGCGTAGTCAGGATCTCGGTGTTACCCAGCAGGTATTGGTCAAACCGCGAGTTGGGTGTCAGCAACGTGCGCTCGTAGGTCGCCAGTGCGTTTTGCACATTGGCGGCGCTGACGCCATCGGGGTACGCCTGCTTGAAGGCGCTCTGGTAGGCGGGCAGGGCAGCGAGATTGCGCACCACGGTTTGCCAGTCGCTGCCCATTTCCGCCGGGCTGATCACGACCTGTTCGACCTGGGCTTCCAGCGTGTCCACCCGACCATTCCAGAACTGCTTGAAATTCAGGCTGGCGTTGAATACCGAAGGCGTATTGAGCTCCACCGGTTTGCCGTCAAAGCCGATGGAGAACGGTTGGTTGTCGGCCCCGCCGGTTTCCAACTGATGGCAGCTGGCACAGGACAACCGGTTGTTGACCGACAAGCGCGGCTCGTTGAACAACTGGCGACCCAGCTCAACCTTGGCCGGGTCCAGCGTCGGTACCGCCGGCAAAGGCTTGAGCGCCTCGTTCAGGGGCGCGGCGGATAGCGGCGCGCCGGTGCCCAGGCACAACGCCAGCAGCAGACCCAAACGGTAATTGGAAACGTTGATCAAGCGAGCACTCCTTGCAGGCCTAGGGCGATTGATCGGGCATCAGCGTCGCGCAGTCCGCTTGCAGCAACTGGATGAAATCCTTGGGCGGTAACGCCTTGCTGAAGAGAAAACCCTGACCTTCTTCACACTGCCTGGCTTTGAGGAAATTCAGTTGTTCGACGGTTTCCACGCCTTCGGCAATGATGTTCAGCGCCAGGCTCTTGCCCATGCCGATGATAGCGCTGATCAGTTGTTCATCCTGGTTATTTACACTGAGGCCGCGCACGAAGGACTGGTCGATTTTCAACACATCGATGGGAAAGCGCCGCAAGTAAGTGATGCTGGAGTAACCGGTGCCGAAATCATCCAGGGCCAGGCGCACGCCCATGGCCTTGATCTTTTGCAGGGTATCGACGGTTTCGTCGACATGCTGCATCAGCACGCTCTCAGTGATTTCCAGCTCCAGCAAGGCGGGCGGCAGGCCGGTCTCTTCCAGGATGGCACCCAGGTTGTCGACGAAGTCCCGCTGGCGAAGGTCGACAGCCGAGATATTCACCGACATGCACAGCGGCGCCAGGTCCATCTCCCGCCAGGCTTGGGCTTGTGTACAGGCCTGGCGCAGTACCCACTGGGTCAGGCGCACGATCAGACCGCTGTCTTCGGCGACCGGAATGAATTCGGCAGGGCTGACCCAGCAGCCTGTGGGCTGGAACCAGCGGGTCAGCGCCTCCGCGCCGACGATACGCCCGGAGTCCAGATTCAGCTTGGGCTGGTAGTGCACCACGAACTCATCGCGGTCCAGCGCCTGGCGGATCGCGCTTTCCAGATTTTGCTGATACCGGGCGCGCAGGTTCATGTCTTCGGTATAAAAACTGAAGTCGTTCCGGCCGCCTTCCTTGCGGGTATGCATGGCGGTTTCAGCCTGCTTGATCAACTCCACCGCGTGGCTGCTGTCGTTGGGGTAAATGCTGATCCCCAGGCTTGCGGTCACGCTCAGGTCATGCCCCGCGACGTGACGCGTCGCGCTGACGGCATTGAGTACCTTTTGCGCAATATGCCGGGTTTGCTGGGGATGCTGGATGTCGTTGAGCAGGATCACGAACTCGTCGGCGCCGTAGCGAAACACCGAGTCCGACGCGCGCACCGTCGTCACCAGGCTTTGGCTCACCTGTTGGAGCACCTCGTCGCCTGCCGGGTAGCCCAGGGCGTTGTTGATGCGCTTGAAGCGGTCGAGCCCGATAAACATCACCGCCAGTTGCGTGTCATGCCGCCGGCCCAGGGCGATGGCCTGGGTCAGCCGGTCGCCGAGCAGCGTGCTGTTGGGCAGCCCGGTCAAGGCGTCGTAGTGCAACAGGTGCGAAACCTTGAGCAGTTCCTGTACGCGTTCCTCAATGGTGCGTTCCAGGCCGATCACCTTGAGCGCGGCGTCCTGGGCCAATTGCCATTTCCAGGTCAGCGCATTGACCATCTGGCGGATTTCCAGAGCGTCGAAGGGTTTTTTCAGGATCAGCAACTGGTCTGTGTATTTCAGGCGCGCTTCGACGGCCTCGAAGGAATAGTCGGAATAAGCGGTGCACAGGGCAATTTGCAGGTTGGGGTCGACATCCCACAGTTGTTCGATGGTGTGCAGCCCGTCCCAGCCGGGAGGCATGCGCATATCGATAAACACCATGGCGTAGGGGGTGTTGGCCTGCAGTGCCTTGTTTACCAGCACCAGTGCTTCCTGGCCCTGGTAGGCGGAGTCCAGCTCGAATGCCTGGCGCACTGGCGCGGCGGTGCCGAACAGGGCCGACTCCAATGTATCGAGGGAGGGCTCGCCGTGCTCGTCGGCGCAGAGGATCTTGCGAAAGTCCTGGTGGATCGAAGCGGTGTCATCGACGATGAGTATGCGACGGTTGGCGCGTCCCGAGTCCGGCTTCATGGCGCGCTCCGCAGATGCAAAAGGTTCGATGGCATAACGACTCCTTCCTTGGTGCTACAGCTGAACGACGTGCACATCTGCTGTGACAGCATAGTTGAGTTACCTTGATATCGACGGCCACTTCGCGTCAAATCAACACCGTATGCGTGTTATAGCGGTTCAATTTCGCTTAACTTGATTTAATTTGAAGGCAGAGTCGCCATGGATGAACAACTCGCTACCAAGTCCGCCGTTTTGCTGGTCGACGATGAAGAATCGATCCTCAACAGCCTGCGCCGCCTGTTGCGCAGTCAACCCTATGACGTCGTGCTGGCCACCAGCGGCGCCCAGGCGCTGGAGATCATGGCGACCCGGCCCATCGACCTGGTGATGAGCGATGCGCGCATGCCCGGTATGGACGGGGCCACGCTGTTGGCCGAGGTCCACCGTCTGTACCCGGGCACCCGCCGCATCCTGCTCACCGGTTACGCCGACTTGACCACCATCGTCAAGGCGATCAACGACGGCCAGATTCACCGCTACATCAGCAAACCCTGGAACGACGAAGAGTTGCAGCTGATCCTGCAGCAAACCCTCGAACACCAGCGGCTCGAGCGTCTCACCCATGCGCAGCACGAGCAGCTCAAGGCGCTTAACGCCACCCTGGAAAAACGCGTGACGGCGCGCACCGCCGAACTGCAACAGACCGCCGACATGCTCGACCTGGCCTACGACGAGCTCAAGCGCAGCTACGTGACCGGTACCGAAGTGTTTTCCTTGCTGGCCAACCTGCGCCTGCCCAAAGACAAGCAGACCAACCGCGCATTGATCGAATTGGTCCGCGTGTACTGCGCCGCCCAATCCATTGATGAAGCCAGCACCCGCGACCTGACCATGGCCGCCGCGCTGTACAACATCGGCAAGCTGAGCTGGAACGACAGCATGATGGTGGCCCCCTCGGACAAACTGCACAGCACCGACCGCGCGCTCTATCGCGAGTACCCGACCCAGAGCGAGTCGCTGTTGATGACTCTGGAGCCGATGAAGGACGCGGCGCGCATCATTCGTCATCACCAGGAGCGTTGGGACGGCTCGGGGTTTCCCGACCACCTCAAGGGCGACGCGATCCCGCCCGGCTCGCGGCTGTTGAAGCTGGCCGTGGACTTCATCGAGCTGCAGAAGGGCCTGATCCTGGAGCGGCACCTGAACAGCGACGAAGCGCTGCTGTATATCCGCAAATACGCCGGGCGCCTGTACGACCCGGAACTGGTCGAGGATTTTGTGCAGGCCTGCGCCACCTTTCTCAGCGATGTGACCCTGGGCGACCCCACGGTCAAAGTCCTCACCACCCGCGAGCTGGAGGACGGTATGGTGCTGGCGCGCAACCTCAATGCCGACAACGGCATGCTGCTGCTCAACGCCGGCAAGGTGCTGAACCTGCCGCTGGTGGACAAGCTGATCGCATTCGAGGCGATGGAGGGGGCGAAATACAGCGTATTTATCAAGCAACCTGACGAGATAACGATTCCCATATGAGCCCTTCAACGATTCGCGTCGCCGCCGCCGTCCTGATCGATAAAAACGGCCAGACCTTGATGGTGCGCAAACGCGGGACCCTGGCCTTCATGCAGCCGGGCGGCAAGATTGACGCCGGCGAGCAACCCGTGGAGGCGCTGGCCCGTGAGCTGCATGAAGAACTGAACCTGCGCATCGACCCGGCGCAAGCGGTGTACCTCGGCCAGTTCTCGGCGCCCGCCGCCAACGAGCCGGGCTTTACCGTGCAGGCCGAGATGTTTCAGCTGCGCATCGACGTGGCGGTCACGCCGGCCGCTGAAATCGAAGAAATACGCTGGATCGATCCCATGGGCGACGGCGGCCTGCACCTGGCGCCGCTGACACGCGACGTGATCCTGCCGTTCTATCGCGATTCGCTGGCAACCGCTGGATGATCCGCGCGCTGCTCGGCAACGATGCGCACGCCTATCGGACGTTGATGCTCGAGGCTTACGGGGCTTATCCGCAGGCGTTCACGTCCAGCGTGGCGGAACGGGCCGCGATGCCGTTGAGCTGGTGGGAAAAACGCCTCGACAACCCGCTGGATCGGCTGCTTGGCGCCTTCGAGGGCGATCAGTTGGCGGGTATTGTCGGCCTGGCGTTCGAGCCTCGGGAAAAGGCGCGGCACAAGGTGACCTTGTTCGGTATGTATGTGACCCAGGCTTACCAGCAAAGGGGCTTGGGCCGGCAGCTGGTAGAGGCGGCGCTGGCGCAAGCCCGCCAGCATCCGCGCCTGAAGTTGATTCAGCTGACCGTCACTGCCGGCAACGATGCAGCGTTGGCGCTTTACCAGCGCTGCGGCTTCATTCAGTACGGCCTGGAGCCGTTGGCCGTGCGGGTAGGTGATGAGTATTTCGACAAAATCCATCTGTGGCGGGAATTGACGGATCAGTGATATCCGATGTGGGAGGGTGCTTGCCCGAATGCCAGTCAGTTAAGGCTTTTTGTAGGAGCGAGGGGGGCGCCTAGCTCTTGCTCGCGAAAAACTCACAGGCGCCGCGTTTATTGAGGAAGTACGCGTTATCGTTGACGTTTTTCGCGAGCAAGCTCGCTCCTACATAGGGCTTGCCCGCGAAGACGTCGGCCCGGCAAACACTGGCGCTTAGCGCACGGCACTGACCCCATCCAGGGTGGAAAACGACGTGTCCTTGGCCGTCAGCAAAAAGTCGCGCATATACGGCGCATCCAGCATGTCCGCCCGAATCCCCGCATACAGCGTGGCGAACAAACCTTTCTCGCCCAGCCGCTTGGCTTTCACGTAACCACGCGAGCTGTACTCATGCAGTGCCCAATGCGGCATGCCGCAGACGCCACGGCCGCTGGCCACCAGTTGCATCATCATCACTGTCAGCTCCGAGGTGCGTACCTGGGCGGGTTCGACGTCGGCCGGTTCCAGAAAGCGCGTGAAGATGTCCAGGCGATCACGTTCCACCGGGTAAGTAATCAGCGTTTCCGTCAACAGGTCTTCCGGCACAATGTATGACTTGTTCGCTAGTGGGTGCTGGTTGGCCACGGCGAGCATGGCTTCGTAGGTGAACAGCGGCACGTAGGTGATGCCGGGTAGCTCCAGCGGGTCGGACGTTACCACCAGGTCCAGGTCACCACGGGCCAGGGCCGGCAGTGGCGCGAAGGCAAATCCGGAAGCGAGGTCCAGCTCGACTTCCGGCCAGGCATCACGGAACTGGTCGATGGTCGGCATCAGCCACTGGAAGCAACTGTGACATTCGATGGCCATGTGCAGGCGTCCGGCGGTGCCGCCCGCCAACCGTGCAATATCGCGTTCGGCGCCACGCAGCAAGGGCAGGGTGGCGTCCGCCAGTTGCAGCAGGCGCAGGCCGGCGCTGGTGAAGCGCACAGGCTTGGTCTTGCGCGCGAACAACTGCATGCCCAGGCGCTCTTCCAGTTCCTTGAACTGGTGGGACAAAGCGGACTGGGTCAGGTGCAGGCGTTCGGCGGCTTCCACCAGGCTGTCGGCTTCGCGCAGGGCGTGCAGGGTCTTGAGATGGCGGATTTCGAGCACGGGCCCTCCATGAAAATAATGTGTGAAAAAGCTCAATAGCGTGAGTTTGTCTCATGTGCCGCCGTCTGTCGATCAAGACCGCCCGGCACTCTTCATCAAACTGTCATCGAACTGTGGCAGCGCGCTTGAACAAACTTCATCAGACTCGCGCTCTACTGGGGTTCTGCGTTTCGGTGTTTTTCATGCGCGTGTTGCTTTTACTGGCCGCTTTACTGTTCGGCCTGCCGTCTTTTGCGGCGTCTCGATGTGATGTCAATGTCCCGACCCAAACGGTCGACCTGGAAAAGGTGAGCATCGCCTACCAGAGTATCGGCCGTGCGTCCGATCCGGCCTTGCTGCTGGTGATGGGCCTGGGCGGGCAGTTGATCCACTGGCCCGATGAAGTGGTCGTCGCGCTGTGCCAACAGGGTTTCCGGGTGATCCGCTACGACAATCGCGATGTGGGCCTGTCGACCTGGCGCCAGGCGCCGGCAAGCGCCAACCTGACCTTTGAAGTGCTGC
Source organism: Pseudomonas orientalis (assembly GCF_001439815.1). Taxonomy (GTDB): domain Bacteria; phylum Pseudomonadota; class Gammaproteobacteria; order Pseudomonadales; family Pseudomonadaceae; genus Aquipseudomonas; species Aquipseudomonas orientalis. Next base: position 320,243 of record NZ_JYLM01000007.1, read on the forward strand.
GCTACAAGCTCGGCCTGCCGGTGGCGGCGCCTTATACGCTGACCGACATGGCCGACGACGCCGTGGGCTTGATGGATGCGTTGCAGGTGCGGCAATTCCACGTGCTGGGTGCAAGCATGGGCGGCATGATCGCCCAGCACCTGGCGGCGATGGCGCCGCAGCGGGTGGAGAGCCTGACGCTGATCATGACCAGTTCCGGCGCCGAAGGCCTGCCCGCCCCGAATGCCGCGCTGGTGCAGTTGTTGTCGCGGCGCAGCGCGCCCAATCGCGAAGTCGCCCTGGAGCAGCAAGCCGATCTGCTTGCAGCGCTGGGCAGCCCGAATGTGCAGGATGACCGTCAGGCCTTGCTGCATCAGGCGGCGCTGTCCTACGACCGCGCGTTCAACCCCGAAGGCGTCAAGCGCCAGATCATGGCGATCCTCGCCGAACCGAGCCGCGTGCCGTTGCTCAACCAACTGCGGGTGCCGACCCTGGTGGTGCATGGCACCGCCGACCCGTTGTTACCGGTGATGCATGGGGTTCATCTGGCCGCGCATATCCAGGGCAGCCAGCTGAAGTTGATTCCAGGCCTGGCCCATCGTTTTCAGGAGGCATTCAAGGCGCCATTGCTGGCGGCGGTGCTGCCTTACCTGCAAGCCCATCGCGAAGATACCGCGCACTGGGCGCAGATTGACCTGAGCGCGCCTTCGAAGCTGTTGTAGAGGTGGTGTATCGTATGGCTTTTGCGGCGCATTAATGCCAGCGAGGTTGTCCACCATGAGTACTGCCCTGAAAATCGATTTCATCAGCGACGTCTCCTGCCCCTGGTGCATCATCGGCCTGCGTGGCCTGACCGAAGCGCTCGATCAGCTTGGAGCGCAGGTACAGGCCGAGATTCATTTCCAGCCGTTCGAACTGAACCCGAAGATGCCCCCTGAAGGGCAGAACATCGTCGAGCACATCACTGAAAAATACGGCTCCAGCGCCGAAGAGTCCCAGGCCAACCGTGCGCGCATTCGCGACATGGGCGCCGAACTGGGCTTTGCCTTCCGTACCGATGGCCAGAGCCGCATCTACAACACCTTCGACGCGCACCGCCTGTTGCATTGGGCCGGGCTGGAAGGCTTGCAGTACAACCTCAAGGAAGCGCTGTTCAAGGCCTACTTCACCGACGGCCAGGACCCTTCCGACCACGCGACCCTGGCGCTGATCGCCCAAAGCGTCGGCCTGGACCCCAAGCGCGCCGCCGATATCCTCGCCTCTGACGACTATGCCGCCGAGGTGCGAGAGCAGGAAAAATTGTGGATCACCCGCGGCGTGACCTCGGTGCCGACCATCGTGTTCAACGACCAGTACGCGGTCAGCGGTGGCCAGCCGGCCGAAGCCTTTGTTGGCGCGATTCGCCAGATCATCGAAGAAGCCAGGAAGTAAGAGCCAGGCAAAGATCAAAAAATGTGGGAGGGGGCTTGCCCCCGATGACGGTGTGTCAGTCACCAATCAGTTGGCTGACACACTGCTATCGGGAGCAAGCCCCCCCCACATTTTGATCCGTGCAGGTTTGAATATTTCGCTGGCCCGCCCCTTGCATTGTCCCCCTGAAGCCCATCCGGCCTGCGGCTGGGCGCTGCCATTAGGGGTGAAACATTACCTTGAATATTCTTGACCTCGACCACAGCCTCACCGACCAGGCGCCGATTGCCCAGCGGTTGGCCAGCGGCCGGGCCACGCGCCTCGATCTGCTGGACCTGGGCCCGAAACTGCGCTTGTGGTCCACCGAAAAAACCTGGAAACGTTTCGTCGAGCGCCTTGCCCAGCGGTCACGGCCCACCGATGCGCGCCCGGAAATCCTGTTCGTCGGCTCCGGCGACTATCACCACCTCACGCCGGCATTCCTGGCCGACCTGAAGGAACCCGTCAGCCTGATCCACTTCGACAACCACCCCGACTGGGTGCGTTTTGCGCCCAGGCGTCACTGTGGGTCGTGGGTCAATCGCGCGCTGAAAATACCGGCCATCAAACGCATCGTCACCCTGGGGCCGTGCAGTGATGACCTGCACAAGCCGCAACTGCGCGGCGGTAACCTTGGCGCCCTCAAACGCGGGCAATTGCAGCTGTTTCCCTGGCAGCACCCGCCGTCGCAGGTCTGGGGCCGGATCGGCGATGGCGCCGGGCACCAACAGCAGGAAAACCACCTGCACTGGCGCAATCTGGCGGAGCTGGACTGGGCGGCCTTCCTCGACCAGATGATTGCCAGCCTGCCCACCGAAGCGATCTGGATCACCCTCGACAAAGACGTGCTGGCCAGTGAAGACGCCGCCACCAACTGGGACCAGGGCGGCATGCGCCTGAGTCACCTGCTCCAGGCCCTGCGGGCACTGGCGGCGCATAAGCGCATCATTGGCATCGACGTGTGCGGCGAGTTTGCGGCGCCTGCCTTCAGCAACGCCTTCAAACGCTGGGAGGCCAAGTCCGACCAGCCGCCGCCCGAGCGTTGGAGCACGCAGGATCTGCAGCGCAATGCGGCGACCAACGCCGCCCTGATCGACCTGTTTGAGGAATTGTTTCCATGACCCTGACCGTGGTGCTGTTGCTGGCGTTTTCCATTGTTCTGGATGTGATCGGCCAGTTGTGTTTCAAGCTGGGCGTGGACCGTTTACCGCAACTCGATGGCGGTTTTCGCCTGCGTGCATTCTGGGGCCAGGTGTTCAATGCGCCGCTGCTCTGGGCCGGCGTCGGGGCCTATGTGATCGAGTTTTTCGTCTGGCTTGAAGCCTTGTCCCGCGCGCCGTTGAGCCTGCTGTTTCCGCTGGCGGCGTTGGCCTATTGCCTGGTGGTGCTGGCGGGCAGGGTGGTGCTCAAGGAAACCGTCAGCCGGCGGCGTTGGCTGGGCACGCTGGTGATTACTTTCGGTGTGATGTTGGTGGCGATTGCGGGAGGCCAGGCATGAATACGCAAACCCTCGATACGGGCTGGCTGCATGGGCGTCTTGGCACGCTGGTGCTGTGGGCGCTGTTGATCGCCACGGAAAGCGCCGGGCAATTGTTTACCAAGGTGGCCGGTGATCAGTTGGGCCAGATGGATTTCACCTGGCAGTGGCTGGCGGATGTGGCGCGCAATCCCGGGATTCTGGCGGCGATTGCCAGTTACCTTGGGGCGTTTTTTGTGTGGATGCTGATCCTGCGGCGCAGCAGTTTGTCGTTGGCCTTTCCGTTGAGTTCGCTGGTATTTGTGGCGGTGCTGCTGGGATCGTGGCTGGGGTTGGGGGAGCACATCAGCGTTTTGCACTGGGTGGGGGTGGCGGTGATTGTGACCGGCATTGCGTTGTTGGCGGAGGGAGAAGAGAACTGACCGGACTGGTATGTCCAACTCGGTTAAAAATGTGGGAGGGGGCTTGCCCCCGATGGCGGTGTGTCAGTCGCAGATGCACTGACTGACACTCCCCCATCGGGGGCAAGCCCCCTCCCACATTTTGATCTCCTTATATCAGGCAGATCTGCAGCGTTTTTGCGCAGGCTTTAATCGAAGGTGTAGCTGATCGCCGTCTGCACCTGGCCCTGATTCACCTCGCCAGCCTGCCTGACGATGCTGCTGTTGGCCACCGAGCCGACCAGATGCACCCAACTGGCGCTGGTCAGCAATGCCCAGTGCGGCGCCAGAGGGAACGCGAAGCTCTGGCTCAACGTCACGTTCTGCAAGCCACCGCCGGCGTTGTAAGGCCGAAAGCCCGTGGCGGCGGCTTCGTTGTTGTCCACGCCAAAGAAGGTATTGGCCTGGCGCGCATCGGCAAAATGCGCGACCAGTCCCGTGCTGCCGATAATCCCGCCACCCAGTGGATAGCCCAGTTCGCCGCCCAGTTTGCCGAGCGTGCCACTTTGCGAATGCCCACCGCCCACGGCCTGGCCCAACTGCGCGTAGACACGCCAGAAATCGGCCGGGGCGTACTGGACGAACCCGCCGACCTCGGCCATGTCCGACACATTGCGCAGGCCTTGCAGCGCGCCGTTGGATGTACGGCCCGAGAGGTAGTTGATGTACGGGCCGGCGGTGAGTCCATGGGTGTTCAACGCGCTCCAGGTCAAGCCGTCATCGGTACTCAGGCTGACGTCGCCCCAATCCAGGTCCAGGTAGGGCACGGGGCGGGTTTCGTAGCGGCTGCCCGTGGGGTCATGGGGCTGGTAGCTGAGGCCGGCGCCCACGTCGCCGCTGATGCCTTGCGCCCAGGCGGCACTGGAGACGCTGCACAACCCGAGAAATCCCGCGCATACAACAGACGTGAAGGTGGACATGGCGCGCTTTCCTGATGAGTTCATGCGCGCATGAACGCGCAGACGGCGCCTTGCGCGCAAGCACTCATCTTGTTTGTAGCAAGCTACAAAAATTGTAGCTTGCCGAACACATATCTTCTCCACACCCAGGCGCAACCCCGGGCCCGCCGGGCTTTGGCCTGTTGGCACGCTCCCTGCTCTACCGGTAATGCAAGCGCATACAGCGCGCCTCTTTCCAAAGGTAGATGCAATGAACCAATGGCATATCGTGTGTGACTTCGATGGGACCATCACCCCCACCGATGTCATCGACAACGTCCTCCAACGCTTCGCCGGCCCTGAGTGGGAAACCATCGAACAGCAATGGCTGGATGGACATATCGGTTCACGCGAATGCCTGAGCCGCCAACTGGCGCTGATCAAGGCCACCCCCAGTGAACTGCTGGCGTATTTCGACAGCGTCGAGATTGACCCGGACTTCCCGGATTTCGTCGATCACGTCATGGGCCTGGGCGCGACCATCGAAGTGGTCAGCGACGGCATCGAGCAGGGCATCGCACGCATTCTGTCGCGCAACTACGTGACCTTGCTGCCGATCCTCGCCAACCGCCTGCGCCAGGTCGACCAGAACAGCTGGCGCATCGACTTTCCGTACGCCAGCGATGCCTGCCGCGCCGCTGCCGGCAACTGCAAGTGCAAGTCCACGCCGGGCAACAAACGCGTGCTGGTGATCGGCGACGGCAAGTCCGACATGTGCGTGGCCTCCACCGCCGACTTCGTGTTCGCCAAGGGCAGCCTCGCCGAGTATTGCGTCGCCCACCGCATTCCCCATGCGCGCTTTGACACCTTTGCCCAAGTGCCTGCGTTGCTGGCTCAGCTGCCGCAAGACAGCGCCGCCAACGCCACCTCGTTCAACACCTCTTCCGACACTCAGGAACTCTTCCATCATGTCTGATATCCGCATCGCTACCGCCGAAGACCAGGTCCTTCTGGATAAGGAAGCCAAGTACTGCTCCTACGGCGACACCGTTCACTACATCGAGCCGCCGCGTATTTTCAGCCGCTGCGAAGGCTCCTACGTGTGGGACACCGAAGACCAGGCCTACCTCGACCTGCAGATGTGGTACTCGGCCGTCAACTTCGGCTATGCCAACCCGCGCCTGAACAATGCGCTGAAACAGCAGATCGACACCCTGCCGCAGATCGCCAGTCAGTACCTGCACAAAGGCAAGATCGAGCTGTCGGAAATGATCGCGGTCGACGCCAAGAAAAAATTCGGCCTCGACGGTCGTGTGCACTTCAATGTCGGTGGTTCGCAGTCCATCGAGGACTCGTTGAAGGTGGTGCGCAACGCCAGCAACGGCAAGAGCCTGATGTTCGCCTTCGAAGGGGGCTACCACGGCCGTACGCTCGGCGCCTCGTCGATCACCTCCAGCTTCCGCTACCGTCGCCGCTACGGTCATTTTGGCGAGCGCGCCAACTTCATCCCGTTCCCGTACCACTTCCGTGGCCCGAAAGGCATGACCAAGGAAGAATACGGCAGCCACTGCGTGCAGCAATTCGCGCGCTTGTTCGAGACTGAATACAACGGCGTCTGGGACCCGAAAACCAACCAGTGCGAATACGCGGCGTTCTATGTGGAGCCGATCCAGGGCACCGGCGGCTACGTGATCCCGCCGATGAACTTCTATCGCGAGCTCAAGCACGTCCTCGATCAGCACGGCATCCTGATGGTCTCGGATGAAATCCAGATGGGCTTCTACCGCACCGGCAAACTCTGGTCGATCGAGCACTTCGACGTGCAGCCGGACGTGATCGTGTTCGGCAAGGCGCTGACCAACGGCCTCAACCCGCTGGGCGGCATCTGGGCCCGTGAAGAGCTGATCAACCCGACGGTGTTCCCGCCAGGTTCGACCCACTCCACCTTTGCCTCCAACCCTTTAGGCACGGCGGTGGGCCTGGAAATGTTCAAGATGACCAACGAAGTTGACTACGGCGCGATGGTCATGGCCAAGGGCAAGTTCTTCCTGGAAGGCTTGCAGGACCTGCAGAAACGTTTCCCGATCATTGGCGACGTCGACGGCCTGGGCCTGGCGCTGCGCTGCGAAATCTGCGGCCCGGATGGCTTCACCCCGGACAAGGCGACCCTGGACTACATGGTCGAGGAAGGCATGAAGGGCGACATGGTGGTGGACGGTCAGAAACTCGGCCTGATCCTCGACGTGGGTGGTTACTACAAGAACGTCATCACCCTGGCGCCGTCCCTGGAGATCAGCTACCCGGAAATCGAACTGGGCCTGAAGCTGCTTGAGCAACTGCTGGTACGGGCGACCAACCGGTGAAAACGCCAGAGATCGACCTCGGTGAAGGTGATGCCGGCTTCGTTCTCGGTGAGGGTCCGGTCGGGATTCTGTTGATCCACGGCCTGACCGGCACCCCGACCGAATTGCGCCAGGTCGCCAAGGGGCTGGTCAAAGCGGGCAACTGTACGGTGTATGTGCCCACCCTGGCCGGGCACTGCGGCGACAACAGCGACCTGCAGGCCACCGGCTGGCGCGACTGGTACGAAGGGGTGCGCAAGACCTTCGTACAGGTCAAGCGGCGTCACGAACAGGTGTTCGTCGGCGGCTTGTCCATGGGCGCGGTGATGTCGATGTACGTGGCGGCCGAGCATCCGGGGCAGGTCGCCGGGCTGCTGATGTATTCCACCACCTTGAAGTACGACGGCTGGAGCATCAACAAGCTGGCCTTTCTCACGCCGTTGCTGATGAAGATTCCGTTCGGCGTGCACGTTTGCAGTTTCGAAGAGAAGCCGCCCTACGGCATCAAGAACGAACGCCTGCGGGCCATCGTCGAGCGGCAGATGAAGGAGGGCGCGAGCAGCGAGGCGGGGTTGCTGACCATGGAAGGCATCACCGTGCGCGAGTTGCATCGCCTCAATGCCGTGGTCAAGAAGCGCATGCCCGCAATCAAGGTCCCGGCGCTGGTGCTGCATTCCATCGAGGACGACATCACCAGCCGGTGGAACGCCGATTACGTGGAGCGCCACCTCGGTGGCCCGGTGACCAAGATCCTGCTGGATAACTGCTATCACATGATCACCGTCGATTTGCAGTACCGGCGCGTGATCGAGTTGAGTGCCGAGTTTGTCGGGCGGCATTTGGTGCAACTCAATCGTGTGGCGTGATTCGCTTACCTGTAGGAGCGAGCTTGCTCGCGAAGGTCGTTAACGATAACGCGTACTGCCAGGCTGAACGCGGTCTCTGTGCGATTTCGCGAGCAAGCTCGCTCCTACAGCAGGGGCGGTGCTAATAAGGAAAAACTGTGATAACCACCCAAGCCTACCCGACCATCCGGGCTATCCAGCGCGATGCCTGGAATGACTGTTTCCCCGGTGCCCTGGAGGACTGGGACTATTACCTCGCCGTGGAAAACGCCGCGATCGATGACTTCCAGTGGCGCTATCTGGCCGTCTACGAAGATCAAACGCTGGTGGCCGTGGCGGTTGCGTTCATCACCCATTATCGCCTCGATACCACGGTGTCCGGAGCCGGCAAGCGCTTGACCGAGCGCTTGCAACGCCTGTGGCCGGGTGCCTTACAGTTGGCCCTGTACGCGATCGGCTCGCCGGTGGCCGAGCGTTGTGACGCGGGTATCGCCAGCCATGTGCGCGACGGGCGCAGGCCGCTGTTGCTCCAGCAATTGCTCATTGCGGCGCGCCGCGATGCCGACGGGTTCGGCATCGGGCTGCTGGCGGTCAAGGACGCACCGACCCACGACTCGCACTGGGCCCAGAGTTGTCGCGCCGCAGGCTTTCAAAGCATGCCGAGCCTGCCCACCGGCGTGTTGCCGGTACCCTATGGTTCGGTGGATGCTTACCTGGGCTCGCTGGGCAAATCCACGCGCAAGGACCTGCGGCGCAAACTGCGCGCGCCGGGGCCACGGGTGGAGTGGCGGCACAACATCGATGATGTGCTGCCCGAAGTGATGCGCCTCTATGAAGCCACGCTCACGCGTGCGGACTTGCAGTTCGAACGCCTGCCCGCCGGTTACTTCACGGGGATTCTCGAGCAACTGCAAGCGCGTGCGGTGTGTGTACTTTACTGGGTGGACGAACACCTGGTGGCATTCAACCTGATCCTGCTTGACGAGCATCGGTTGATCGACAAGTTTTTCGGGCATGACATCGCGTTCAGCCGTGAATACAACCTGTACTTCCGCAGCTGGCTGACCAATGTCGACTACTGTATCCAGCACAATATTGCGCTGTACGAATGCGGCCAGGCCGGTTATGCCAGTAAACTGCGCCTGGGTTGCCAGTTCCAGGGCAACAGCCTGTTTTTCCGCCACCGCAACCGGCTGGTCAACGGCCTGCTCAAGCTTGTGAAACTGTTTATCCGACCGGACCGTTCCGACCCTGCCATGGCTGCTGCGATAAGCGAAACCTGATGATTACCAAGACCCGCCAGAAAGCCCGCCCCTTTGCCATCTCGCGCTGGAGCGTGCAGCGCAAGCTGGTGCTGGCCTTCTGGCTGGTCAGCGTCATTCCGACCATGATTGCAGCCGAATTGGCCGCCACCACGCTGTCGCAGATTTTCGACAGCAACGTGCGTATCTGGCTGCAGGAGTCGACCAAGATCGTCAAGGACGAGATCGGCGACATCCTTCACGACAACGCGCGCATGGCCAAGCTGTTCCTGCGCTACACCAGCCCGCCCTCATCCAGGCAGGCCGAACGGCATGACCGGCTCACCGCCGACATCGCCAGTGCCACCGACATCGATGTGGTGGCGCTGATTCGTACCAGTGATCACAAAGTGCTGTTCAGCACCGCCGCCGACGACATCGTCAAGCAGATCAGCCTGACCAGCAATGCGGTATTGCAGACCGTACAGGTCGCCGGCGTGAGCACCGGCCTGGTGGTGTCGACCTTCCAGACCAACCGCGATGGCGTCGATTATCTGCTGCTGGTGGCCACTTACCTGGACAGCAGCTTCCTCACCAGCGTGGCCGATGTGCATTCTCTCGACTTGCGCTTGTACCTGGCCAACCCCTCGGGTTTTTCCGAGATATTCTCGACCCAGCGCTTTGAAAATCATCCGTCGCGCATTCCCAAGGACGTCGAAACCGAGCTGCGCAGCACCCGGCAGCCGAGCGAGCAGTTCACCAGTCAGTACAGCGGTTTGTACTGGCCGATATTCAACGATGCCGGCGAGCTGCAAGGCGTGATCTTCAGCGGCCTGCTGCGCCACACCAGCCTGGTGGGGCTGGTGAACCAGAGCAATTTGTTCGTGCTGATTTTCCTGGTCAGCTCGGCGCTGTCGCTGGCCGCGGGCATGTGGGTGTCGCGACGCCTGACCCAGCCCCTGCGCGACTTGTCCCAGGGCGTGAATGCGGTGATTTCCGGCAACTACACGCACCGTGTCGTGGTCAGCGGCGGCGATGAGCTGGCGCAACTGAGCAGTACCTTTAACCACATGACGCAACGGCTGGGCGAATTGCATCATCTGGAAGCCCAGCTACGCCGGCGTGATCGCCTGCATGCCCTGGGTGAAGTCGCCATGGGCCTGGCCCATGAAATCCGCAACCCGCTGGGCATCATCAAGACCGCCACCCAGCTGTTACACCGTCGCGCCGACCTGCCGGACACCGACAAGCGCCACCTGGAGTACGTCATCAGCGAGGTCAGCCGGATCAACGAACTGATCACCGAATTTCTCGACTTCGCCAAGCCCAACCCGCCGATGCGCGTCCTGCAACCGGCACGCGCCCTGGTGGAAGAAATCCTCGGTTTCTGCGGCCCGGAGTTGAGTTCGCACACCATCGACGCACAGATTGACGACCAGGCGCCCGACGCCACGATCTACGCGGACGCCAAGCAGCTCAAGCAGGCCTGCCTCAACCTGATCCTCAACGCCATCGACGCGATGCCCGAAGGCGGGCGCCTCACCCTGGGTATCCGCAGCGCGGGCGACAACACCGTGATCAGCATCGCCGATACCGGCGAAGGCATCCCGGCGGATATGGTCGAGCGCATCTTCACGCCGTTTGTCACCACCAAGGCTTCGGGCACGGGCCTGGGCCTGGCCAAAGTCTATTCGATCATGGAAAGTCACGACGGCAGCATCGAATGCGTCACCGAGAAAGATGCCGGCGCCACCTTCAACCTGTACATTCCGGCTAACGGTGAAGACGACGGCGAGAATGAGGACGGGCATGACGCATAACGTATTGGTGGTCGACGACGAGCCCAAGCTCTGTGACCTGCTGTCGTCCGCCCTGAGCCAGAGCGGCATCCAGGTGTTCACTGCCGGTAATGGCCTGCACGCGCTCAAGGTGCTGGAGCAGGAAGCCATTGACCTGGTCATCAGCGATTGGCGCATGCCGGGCATGGACGGGCCGGCGTTGCTGGCCGAGATCAAGCAGCGTTATCCGCACGTGCCGGTGATCGTGATGACGGCCTACAGCACGGTGAAAAATGCCGTGCAGTCGATGCGCAATGGCGCCTACGACTATATTGCCAAGCCGTTCGATATCGACGAGCTGGACATCACCGTGGCCAAGGCCCTGCAGTTTCGCGACATCATGCGCGACAACGCGCGCCTGCGCGCCGAGCTGGATGAACATGCGCAGTTCGACAGCCTGGTGGGCGACAGCCCGGCGTTTCGCAAAGTGCTGCAAGCGGTGGACTCGGTGCGCGACAGCAGCGCCACCATCCTGCTGACCGGCGAAAGCGGTACCGGCAAGGAAATGGTCGCCCGCGCCATTCACAAGCACGGCAGCCGTGCCGACCAGCCGTTCGTGGCGGTCAATTGCGCGGCGATCCCCGAAGGGTTGCTGGAAAGCGAGATGTTCGGTCATCGCAAGGGTGCCTTCACCGGCGCCGTGGCGGATCGGGTAGGGCGCTTCATGCAGGCCGACAAGGGCACGCTGTTCCTCGATGAAGTCGGGGATATGCCGTTGGCCTTGCAGGCCAAGATCCTGCGCGCCTTGCAGGAACGGGTCATCGAACCGGTGGGCGACCCCCGCGAGCGCAAGGTGGACGTGCGGGTGATCGCCGCCACCAACAAGAACCTGCTGGACGCCGTGGCCAACAAGGAATTTCGCGAAGACCTGTATTACCGCCTGAATGTCTTCCCGATTCCGCTGCCGGCCCTGCGCGAGCGTGTGGACGATATCGCGCCCCTGGCCCGGCACTTCGCCCGTACCCTCAGCGCAACGGCCGGTAAGCGCATCAGCGGGTTCAGCCCCGAAGCCTTGCAGGCCATGGCGGCGTATCACTGGCCGGGCAATATCCGCGAGCTGCAAAACTGCGTGGAGCGAGCGACCATCGTGGCGGCGTCGCCGGTGATCGAAGATATCGATTTGCCGGGGTATCTGTTTGCCTCCAGGCCCGCCGAGGCTGGCGCGGCGACAATCCTGAGTGATGGGCCGGGTGTACCGCAGGATCTGGATGCGGCGCTGGCGGAAGTGGAGAAAGCTTATATTCTGGCGGCCTTGCAGGAGAGCAATGGGGTGCAGGCTGCGGCGGCGCAGCGCATCGGGATTTCAGAGCGCAGTTTCTGGTATCGCCTGAAGAAGCTGGGTATCCAGGTCGACAAAATAGTCCGCTGACAGAATGTGGTTGAAAATGTGGGAGAGGGCTTGCCCCCTCCCACATTTTTAACTGCGGTGTGTCAGGTGTGGAGGCGTACCCACACGCTGACCAGCACCGTTGCCGCCATCAACCAAGCGACTGCGGCGACTGCAAGTGATGCCTCCAACCGCATCCGATCCACCAGCACATACAACGTCGCCAGATACACAAAGTACGGAATGATCGACCACATCCCGAACAGTATCGTGGTCTTCAGATCCTCCACCGAGCGGCCTTTGCCGACGATGTAGTGGGCGATCAGCGCAAAGGTCGGAAACAGCGGCACCAGGCCTGCGATGTAATAATTTCTGGTCTTGGCCAGCGCCGCCAGTATCAGCACTACCGCTGCGCCAAGCGCGGCTTTGAGAAATAGATCCATCAGTGACTCAACCCGTATTTCTTGACCTTGTCGAACAGCGTGGTCTTGGCCATTCCCAGTTCCTGGCTGGCCTGGGTCAGGTTGCCGCCGCTGCGTTGCAGGGCATCGTTGAGCAGGTTGCGCTCGAAGGCTTCCACCGCCTCGGTAAAGGCCAGGCCCTGGGTGCTGCTACCCGTACCGCTTTTCTTGAAGGCCGGCAGGCCCAGGGCGAAGCGTTCGGCGACGTTGCGCAGTTCGCGCACGTTGCCCGGCCAATCATGGCTCATCAGGCTCGACAGGGTCTGGTTGTCCAGCTCCGGCGCGGTGCGATCGAAGCGCAGTGAGGATTGCTGCAGGAAGTGTTCGAACAACTGCAGGATGTCTTCACGGCGCTCGCGCAGGGGCGGCAGTTCCAGGGTGACCACATTGAGGCGGTAGTACAGGTCGCTGCGGAACTGGCTGGCGCGGCTCAGTTCGTCCAGGTCGGACTTGGTGGCGGCGATCACCCGGCAATCCACGGCCACGCTCTGGTTCGAACCCAGGCGCTCGAGGGTGCGTTCCTGCAGGACCCGCAGCAGTTTGATCTGCAGGTTGATCGGCATGCTTTCCACTTCATCGAGAAACAGCGTGCCCTCATGGGCGTGCTCGATCTTGCCGATGCGACGCTTGCCGGCGCCCGTGAAGGCGTTGGCTTCGTGGCCGAATATCTCGCTTTCGAACAGGTTCTCCGGCAGCCCACCGCAGTTCAGTGCGACGAACTGGTGGGAATGGCGCCGGCTGAAATCATGCAGGCAACGCGCGACCAGCTCCTTGCCGGTACCGGTTTCACCTTCGATCAGCACATTGGCCGAGGTGTCGGCGACGTTGGCGATCAGTTCGCGCAGGTTTTGCATCGCCGGCGAGCGTCCGATGATGCGGCCTTCCAATGAATCGCGCTCGGCCAACTGGCGGCGCAGCGACCAGACTTCCCGCGCCAGCCCGCGCTGTTCCAGGGCACGCCTGGCAACCTCCACCAGACGCTCGGGGGAGAAGGGTTTTTCCATGAAATCGTAGGCGCCGTTGCGCATGGCGCCGACGGCCATGGAGATGTCGCCATGCCCGGTGATCAGCACCACCGGCAGGCTTTTATCCAGGGCCTTGAGGCGGGTCAGCAGCTCCAGCCCGTCGATGCCCGGCAGGCGGATATCGCTCACGACAATGCCGGCGAAGTTCTCGCCGATGTGCGTCAAAGCTTCTTCGGCACTGCCCACGCCAACGCTGGGAATGTCTTCGAGCGCCAGGGCCTGCTGGCAACCGAGCAGCACATGGGGATCATCTTCGACGATCAGGACAGTGAGGTCTTGGGCTTGCATATTCATGTCGACTCAACTTTTTCAGCGCCCGCCAACGGCAGGTTCAGGACAAACGCGGTACCACCGCTGGCCGGATGTTCCACCGCCAGGCTGCCGCCGGTGGCGGCCGCAAGGCTTGCAGACAAAGTAAGGCCCAGGCCCAGGCCTTGCTCGCCGGGTTTGGTGGTAAAGAACGGCTCGAACAGATGCTTGCGGGCCTCGGGGTCGATGCCGTGGCCATTATCGCGCACCCGCAGGCGATATTTGCCCTCGGCGTGCTGGCCTTCCAGCCACAACTGCGGCGCAGGTTGTGCCTGCATCGCGTCGAGGGCGTTACCGATCAGGTTGACCAGGATCTGCTCCAGGCGCGTCTGGTCGATCTGCAGTCGGGCATTGGCGAACTCACGGTGCACAGCCAGGGGCGGGGTGTCCAGGCGCGCGCCGAGCACCTGGAACGCGGCGTCCACGGCCTTGGCCAGGCTCGCCTCGCCCTGGTTGTCACCGCGCCGGGCGAACGAGCGCAGGCTGGCGGTGATGCGGCCCATGCGGTCGATCAGTTCGTTGATGGTCTTGAGGTTGGTGCTGGCGGTGTCCAGGGCCCCGCGCTCGAGGAAGCGCACGGTGTTGCCGGACAGGGTGCGCAGCGCGGCCAGGGGTTGGTTCAATTCATGGGCGATGCTGGTGGACATCTGGCCGATCGCCGCGAGTTTGCCGGCCTGCACCAGTTCGTCCTGGGCGTGGCGCAGGGTTTCTTCGGCCTGGCGCCGTTCGCGGATCTGACCCTTGAGCCGTTCATTGCTGGCGCGCAGGTCGGCGGTGCGGTCGGCGATCCGCCGCTCCAACTGGCTGTTGGCTTCCTGCAAGGCTTCCCGTGCGGCAAGGCGGGTGGCGATGACTTTGCGTCGCTCGTTCCAGGCAATCAGCAAAAACGCGACCAGGCCGAACGCGACGGCGACCAGGATGCCTTGGTTGATCGCGGCGCGTCGCAGGTCATTGAGCGGGGTAAGCAGGGTGAAATTCCACGGTGTGTCATTCAACGGCCGGGTTTGTGCCAGATAGCTGACTTCGTGCTTGTCGCTGGCCACTTCGCTGTTGGCCGGGAAGGTCAGCTTTTCGCTGCCTTCGTTCAAGCGCTCGCGGGCCAGGGGTTCCAGCGCGTTCAGAGTCGCCCAGTAATATTGCAGGCTGTGGGCCAGGCGGTCCCTCGTGTCATCGCTCAGGGGCTGCACCGCCTTGAGGCGGCGGGCCGGGTCACTGGACAGGATGATGATGCCGTTTTCGTCGCTGACAAAGGCTTCGAGGCGCGCGCGTTGCCAGCGTTCTTCAAGTGCTTCCAGACGGACCTTGACCACGGCGACACCGATGATCTTGCCGTGCTCTTCCAAGCCATGGGCCAGGTAGTAGCCGGGCTCGCCGTTGGTACTGCCGATGCCGTAGAAACGACCGGGTTGGCCGCGTACGGCGTTCTGGAAATAGGCGCGAAAGGACAGGTCTTCACCCTGGTAACTGTCGGCGTCGCGCCAGTTACTGGTGGCCAGCACCCGACCGGTGGTGTCCATCACGTAGATGGCCCGGCTGCGGCTGCGGCGGTTCAGGCCCTCGAGGTAATCGTTGACGGTCTTGCGGGTTTCCTGGCTGGGATCGGCCAGGAGCAGGGAAACGCTGGATTCCAGCTCGAGCAGGCTGGGCAGGTAGGTGTATTTGCTCAGTTCGCTTTCGACGGTACGGGCATGCAGCTCCAACTGGCGTCCGCCGTTGTCGCTGAGGGTGCGGATGCCGTAGTACTCACTGACCCAGAAGCCGATATAACCCAGGCCGATCATCAGGGCGATGATCAACGGCGGCAGGAACAGTTGGCGTATCAGACGAGGCTTCACGGCAAGTGATGGCGGCGCTGCGCGATATTGATTGGGGTCGCATTTCATCACAGATGCCTTGGGTCAGCTACTTCTCGCCTGCCAACTGTAGGAGCGAGCTTGCTCGCGAAAAACTCAAAGGTACCGCGTTAATTCTGGATACACGCGTTATCGTTGTCGTCTTTCGCGAGCAAGCTCGCTCCTACAGTGGAGAAGCGAGTTGCTTTTAGTGCTGCAGGATTTTCTCGAGGAAGTGCTGCGCGCGTTCGGAGCGGGCGCTGATGTCGCCGAAGAACTCTTCTTTCGGGCAGTCTTCGATGATCTTGCCGGCGTCCATGAAGATCACACGGTCGGCCACCTTGCGCGCAAAGCCCATTTCGTGGGTCACGCACATCATGGTCATGCCTTCCTGGGCCAGTTGCACCATCACGTCGAGCACTTCGTTGACCATTTCCGGGTCCAGCGCCGAGGTCGGTTCGTCGAACAGCATGACGATCGGGTCCATGGCCAGGGCGCGGGCAATCGCCACACGTTGCTGCTGGCCACCGGAGAGTTGGCCCGGGTGCTTATGGGCGTGCGCCGACAGGCCCACGCGCTCAAGCAGTTGCAGGCCTTTCTGGGTGGCTTCTTCCTTGCTGCGGCCGAGTACCTTGATCTGCGCGATGGTCAGGTTTTCGGTGATGGTCAGGTGCGGGAACAACTCGAAGTGCTGGAACACCATGCCCACGCGCGAGCGCAGTTTCGGCAGGTTGGTCTTCGGGTCGGCAATCGAGGTGCCGTCCACGACTACGTCGCCCTTCTGGAAGGGTTCCAGTGCGTTGACGCACTTGATCAGGGTCGATTTGCCCGAGCCCGACGGCCCGCACACCACGATCACTTCGCCTTTTTTAACCTCGGTGCTGCAGTCGGTCAGCACCTGGAAGTCGCCATACCACTTGTTGATGTTCTTGATAGAGATCATACGGCAAACCTTTTTTGCAGACGCTTGACCAGCAGCGAGGCGGAAAAGCTGATGATGAAGTAGACCACACCGGCGAAGATCAGGAACTCATTGGAGCGGCCGATGATGTCGCCGTTGGAGCGGGCGGAGTTGAGGAAATCCACCAGGCCCACGGTGTAGACCAGCGAAGTGTCCTGGAACAGGATGATGCTCTGCTGCAGCAGCAGCGGGGTCATCTTGCGGAACGCCTGGGGCAGGATGATCAGGCGCATGGTCTGACCGTAGGTCATGCCCATCGCCTGAGCTGCCGCCATCTGTCCCTTGGGGATCGACTGCACGCCGGCCCGCACGATTTCGCAGAAGTACGCGGCTTCGAACATCATGAACGCCACGACGCACGAGGTGAACGCGCCGATCGGCGTGTCTTCGCCGGTGATCCAGCGCAGCACGAAGGGTACCGCCAGGTAGAACCAGGTGATGACCAGCAGCAGCGGGATCGAACGGAAGTAGTTCACATAGGCGCCGGCCACGCGCGACAGCAGCTTGCTGGACGACAGGCGCATCAGCGCGAGGATCGTGCCCAGGATGATGCCGCCTACCACGCCCATGACCATCAGTTGCAGGGTCATGACCATGCCGTTCCACAGGCCCGGGATCGCGGGGATGATACCGCTGAAATCGAAGTCCATTATTTGCCCCCCACGGAGATCAGGCCGGGCACCGCGACTTTTTTCTCGACCACGCGCATCAGCAGCATCAGGCTCATGTTCAGGGTGAAGTAGATCAGCGTGGCCAGGGTGAAGGCTTCAAACAGGTTGGCCGAAAATTCGGCGGTCTGCTTGGTTTGCGCCAGCAGTTCCATCAAGCCGATCAGGGACGCCACGGAGGAGTTCTTGAACACGTTGAGGAATTCGGAGGTAAGTGGCGGAATGATGATGCGGTAGGCCTGGGGCAGCAGCACGTTCCAGTAGATCTGCGGCAGCTTGAAGCCCATGGCGCGGGCTGCGGATTCCTGGCCGCGTGGCAGCGCCTGGATACCGGTGCGCACTTGTTCGCACACACGGGCTGCGGTGAACAGGCCCAGGCAGACGACGACGCTCAGGTAGGCGGAGGTGGTCGGGTTCAGGTCTTGCTTGTACCAGTCCTGCAGGTTCTGTGGCAGCAGATCGGGTACCAGGAAGTACCAGATAAACAGCTGAACCAGCAGCGGCACGTTACGAAACAGTTCCACGTAGCAGGTCGCAATGCCCGATACGAGGCGGTTTGGCACGGTGCGCATGACCCCAAGAATGGAGCCCAGCAGCAAGGCGACAATCCATGCCACGACAGCGATGGCAATGGTCCAGCCCAGGCCGGCGATGTACCAGTCGAGATACGTCTCGCTGCCAACGCCGGTGGACTTGAAGAACACGCCCCAGTCCCAGTTGTAATTCATTAGGGTCTCCCCCGAAATCGATCGATGTACAAGCACCCGCTTGGGGAATGCCATTTCCCACCTGACGTTGAACGCCAGGCACACACGATCGGCTCGAAAACCGCCAGGTCGAGTGTTCCAAGTTAAAGCCAGCAGGTAGTAACAGACGCCCGAGGGAAGGTTGGCTCCCTCAGGCGATAAGCTTAGTCAGGTATCAGATTTTTACTTCTGGCGCTGGTTTGTCGCTTGGGTTGGCGATCAGCTCCTTGACCTTGTCGCTCATCGGGAAGTTCAGGTTCAGGCCTTTCGGTGGGATCGGGCTTTCGAACCACTTGGCGTAGATCTTGTTGATCTCGCCGGACTTGTACAGGCCGACAATGGCGTCATCCACGGCTTTCTTGAAGTCCGGGTCGCCCTTGCGGACCATGCACGCATAGGCTTCAAAGGACTGCGGAGTACCGGTGATGACCCAGTCGTCCGGCTTCTTGGCCTTGGCTTCTTCACCGGCCAGCAGGGCGTCGTCCATCATGAACGCGACGGCGCGGCCGCTTTCGAGCATCTGGAAGGATTCGCCGTGGTCTTTGGCGGAGATGACGTTCATGCCCATCTGCTTGTCGGCGTTCATCGCCTTGATGATGCGCTCGGACGTGGTGCCGGCGGTGGTCACGACGTTCTTGCCTTTCAGATCGGCAAAGTCGGCGTAGGACGGCTTGCCTTCCTTGTCTTTCTTGACCAGCAGGCGAGTGCCGATTTCGAAGATGTTGGTGGTGAAATCAACTTGCTGGGCGCGTTCGGCGTTGTTGGTGGTGGAACCACACTCAAGGTCCGCAGTGCCGTTCTGGATCAGCGGAATGCGCGTTTGCGAGGTCACCAGGTTGTACTTGACCTTCAGGTCGGGCTTGTTCAGGTCTTTTTTCAGGGCTTCGACGACGGCCAGCTGAATGTCATGGGAGTAGCCGACAGGCTTGCCCGAACCATCCGCAATATAGGAAAACGGGATGGAGCTGTCGCGGTGAGCGAGCGTGATAGTGCCGGAGTCGTTGATTTTCTTCAGCGTGCCGGTGAGTTCGGCGGCGAAAACTGGAGTGCTGATCAGAGCAGCAGCGATAGCTGCGCCCAGGATATGGGGAACGATGCGCATCAATACTTCCTCGACATTTGTTTTTTTTATGAAGCCAGCTGAAACGGCTCTCTTGTACAGCGAATGCCTTGACGGCTCCTGAGGCGTCCCAGGCAATCGTCTTGAAGTGTAGAGCATGAGTCGTGCCATACCGCGAATAAAAGCTTAATGTCTTGAATTATATAGAAATTAATTTTATGTGACGGTCACGGTTTGCCGCCAGGGTACGGCAAACCGAATAGCGTCATGTGTTGCGTTCGGAAAACCGAATGTCACGCCCGCTGACTGTAGGAGCGAGCTTGCTCGCGAAAAACGCAAAGCGCCGCGGTTATTCTGGATAAACGCAGCGCTCTCGGGTTTTTCGCGAGCAAGCTCGCTCCTACAGTGTCGGGAGGGTGTCAGGCCGCTTCGGTTTTGCTGCGGTTCTGTTCAACCTTGGACAAGTAGCGTTGCAGGTTTTGCTGCTCCGCAGGCGTGGTGAACAGGCCCAGCTTGGTGCGGCGCCACAGCACGTCCTGAGGCTGCGTCACCCACTCTTCGGCGCACAGGTAATCGACTTCGCGGCTGTAAAGCCCGCCTCCCAGGTGCTCACCCAGGTCAGCCAGGGTATGCACACCTTCCAGCAAGCGCCAGGTGCGGCTGCCGTAGGTGGTCGACCAGCGACGGGCGATCTCGCTCGGCAGCCAGTCGAACTTGCTGCGAATGGCCTCGGCCAGGGCTTCTGGGGTGGTCATGTCTTCGCCGCCCGGCAGGCTGGCCTTGGCGGTCCAGCTTGGGCGCATTTGCGTGAAGTACGGCGCCAGTTGCGCCATGGCCGATTCAGCCAGCTTGCGATACGTGGTCAGCTTGCCGCCGAACACCGACAGGATCGGTGCCTCGCCGGTGCCGCCGGACAGCGACAGGGTGTAGTCGCGGGTAATGGCCGACGGGTTATCCGATTCGTCGTTGCACAACGGCCGCACGCCCGAATAGGTGTGGACGATGTCGTCGCGGCTCACTTGTTTCTTGAAGTGCGCGTTGACCACCTTGAGCATGTAGTCGGTTTCACCTTCGGTGATTGCAACTGCAGCCGGATCGCCGGTGTATTCACGGTCGGTGGTGCCGATGATGGTCAGGTGATTCAGGTACGGAATAGTGAAGACGATGCGTTGGTCTTCGTTCTGCAGGATGTGCGCATGCGCACCTTCATACAGTTTCGGCACGATCAGGTGGCTGCCCTGAATCAGGCGGATGCCGTAAGGCGAATCCAGCTTCAGATCCTCCTTGATGAACTTGGCGACCCACGGGCCTGCGGCGTTTACCAGCGCCCGGGCGCGGATCGAGAACAGGCTGCCATCGGCGCGCTCCATGTTCATTTCCCACAGGCCGTTGCTGCGGTGTGCGCTGATGCAACGGGTCTGGGTGTGGATATGCGCGCCTTTCTCGCGTGCGGCCATGGCGTTGAGCACCACCAGGCGTGCGTCGTCCACCCAGCAGTCGGAGTATTCGAAGCCTTTGGTGATTTCGCTTTTCAGCGGGCTGTCGGCACCGAACTTGAGGCTTTTGGAACCGGCCAGTTTCTCGCGCTTGCCCAAGTGGTCATACAGGAACAGGCCGGCACGAATCATCCAGGCCGGGCGCAGGTGCGGACGGTGCGGCAGCACGAAGCGCATCTGCTTGACGATGTGCGGAGCCTTCTCCAGCAACACTTCCCGCTCGGCCAGGGCCTCGCGGACCAGACGGAACTCGTAATGCTCCAGATAGCGCAAGCCACCGTGGATCAGCTTGCTGCTGGCGGAGGAGGTGTGGCTGGCCAGGTCATCCTTTTCGCAAAGGAATACCGACAGACCGCGACCGGCTGCATCTGCTGCAATGCCGACGCCATTGATCCCGCCGCCGATAACGGCCACGTCATAGACTTCGGCAAGCGGTGGGGCAGGCAAGGTAGAAGGGTTCATCGGCTGGCCTCGCAATCTTTTCGTATTGGAATTCGAACATTAATGTTCATTTGCGAAAATGGTAGCTGATAAATGCGCGCACAGCCACCTGACATCGATTGAAAAAACTCATCGAACGGCCGGGAAAGGAAGAATTGTGAACATGAGCCTGGGGTGGCTGAAGAAAAGGGGGGGGGATAAATCGCCATCGGGGGCAAGCCCCCTCCCACACTCGGATGTGCGACGCTATTGAAATGTGGGAGGGGGCTTGCCCCCGATGGGGACCGGCCAGGCGCTAGACGACTTCCAGACGAACCTTATGCTCATTCAACACCTGCACCAGCGCCGGCACCGGCTGCTGGTCCGTCACCAGGCAGTCCACCAGACTGATCGGTCCCAGGCGAATCATGGCATTGCGCCCGAATTTGCTGGAGTCCGCCGCCAGGATCACTTGCCGCGCATTGGCGATGATCGCCTGGGAGACACGCACTTCCTGATAGTCGAAGTCGAGCAGGCTGCCATCTTCATCGATGCCGCTGATGCCCACGAGTGCGAAATCGACCTTGAACTGGTTGATGAAATCCACACTGGCCTGGCCGACCACGCCGCCGTCACGCCGCACATTGCCGCCGGTCAGCAATACGTCGAAGTCGTCCTTGGCACTGAGCATGGTGGCGACGTTGAGGTTGTTGGTGATGATTTTCAGGTGGTGGTGATTGAGCAGCGCGCGGGCAATGGATTCGGTGGTGGTACCGATATTGATGAACAACGAGGCGTGATCGGGGATCTGCGCCGCGATGGCTTCACCGATACGCTGTTTCTCATCGCGCATCTGATCGGCCCGCATGGCGTACGCGGTGTTTTCGACACTGGAGTCATAGGCCGCGCCGCCGTGGTAGCGGCGCAGCAGATTGGCGTCCGCCAACTGGTTGATATCGCGGCGGATGGTTTGCGGGGTGACAACGAACAGCTGCGCCATTTCCTCGATACTGACATAGCCGCGTTCGCGGACCAGCTCGAGGATTTGTTGTTGGCGGGGAGGCAGATTCATGGGGCGTCCTTTGGGCTGCCATACAAAAGTGGCCCATGATGACGCAGGAATCCGCTCCCTGCCAGTTACAACCTGACGTCGGCTTATTCAGCGCCTTCGTGCGGCTCCCAGTCGCGGGTGCGGCTGACTGCTTTTTGCCAGCCTGCGTAGAGTTTCTCTTTGGAGGCCTCATCCAGCTGTGGTTCGAATTCGCGCTCGATCACCGCCTTGCCGCGCAACTCGTCCAGGCTGCCCCAGAAGCCGCATGCCAGACCGGCCAGGTAGGCCGCGCCCAATGCGGTGGTCTCGCGCATTTGCGGGCGCTCGACCTGGGTGCCGAGGATGTCGGCCTGGAACTGCATCAGGAAATTGTTCGCGACCGCGCCGCCGTCCACGCGCAGGGCTTTGAGGCGTTCGCCCGAGTCCTGTTGCATGGCGTCGAGCACGTCACGGGTCTGGTAGGCAATCGACTCCAGGGCTGCGCGAATAATGTGGTCCACGCGTACGCCACGGGTCAGGCCGAACAGTGCGCCACGGGCATACGGGTCCCAGTACGGCGCGCCCAGGCCGGTGAAGGCGGGCACCAGGTACACGCCGTTGCTGTCCTTGACCTTGCCGGCGAAGTATTCGGTGTCGGTGGCATCGGCGATGATCTTCAGCTCGTCACGCAGCCACTGTACGGTGGAGCCGCCGTTGAATACCGCGCCTTCCAGGGCATAAGCCACTTCGCCACGTGGGCCGCAGGCGATGGTGGTGAGCATGCCGTGCTTGGATTTCACCGCTTTGTCGCCGGTGTTCATCAGCAGGAAGCAACCGGTGCCGTAGGTGTTCTTGGCTTGACCGGCTTCGACGCACATCTGGCCGAACAGTGCAGCCTGTTGGTCACCCGCGATGCCGCCGATGGCGATGCCGCTTTTGGTACGGCCATAGATTTCCGAGGAAGACTTCACCTCCGGCAGCATTTCGCGCGGTACGCCGAGGATCTCCAGCATCTTCGCATCCCACTCCAGCGTGTGGATGTTGAAGAGCATGGTGCGCGAGGCGTTGGTGTAGTCGGTGACGTGGGTCTTGCCGCCGGTAAATTTCCAGATCAGCCAGCTGTCGATGGTGCCGAACAGCAGTTCACCGTTACGCGCACGCTCGCGGCTGCCTTCGACGTTGTCGAGGATCCACTTGAGCTTGGTGCCGGAGAAGTACGGGTCGGTGACCAGGCCGGTGGTGTCATTGATGTATTGCTCGTGGCCGTCGCGTTTGAGCTGCTGGCAGATCTCGGTGCTGCGCCGACATTGCCAGACGATCGCGTTGTAGATCGGGCGGCCGGTGACTTTGTCCCACACTACGGTGGTTTCACGCTGGTTGGTGATGCCGATGGCGGCGACCTGGTCATGGTGCAGGCCGGCCTGCGCCAGCGCTTCGACCATCACCGCGCTCTGGGTCGCGAAAATTTCCATTGGGTCATGCTCGACCCAGCCCGCTTGCGGGTAGTGCTGAGTGAATTCACGCTGGGCGGTGCAGACCACGTTGGCGTCGCGATCGAAGATGATCGCGCGGGAACTGGTGGTGCCCTGATCAAGGGCAATGATGTAGTTCTTATTCTGAAGGTCGGTCATGTCGATTGCCTTAGACGGAAAATAAGGAAGTAAGGAATCAGCCGGGTCCGCAAAGAGGCAGTGCGGGCCAGGCCGGCGGTATCAGGAAATACGCGTCTTGCCGTTGACAGCCGTGTCAGTTGTTTCTTCAGCCATAGCAGGTGCGGCGCTCGGCAGATGACGGGCAATCAGCCCGCGATACGCGGCAGCGCCGAGGCATGCGCCGACAATCGGTGCGAAAATCGGTACCAGGAAGTAAGGAATATCGCGTCCGCCAGTAAAGGCCATTTCACCCCAGCCGGCGAAGAAGGTCATCAGCTTGGGCCCGAAATCCCGCGCCGGGTTCATCGCAAAGCCGGTCAGCGGGCCCATGGCGCTGCCGATCACGGCGATCAACAGGCCGATCAGCAGCGGAGCCAAGGGGCCACGTGGCAGGCCATTGTTATCGTCGGTCAGCGCCATGATCACGCCCATCAGGATCGCCGTGATGACCATTTCCACCAGGAATGCCTGGGCCGTGCTCAGCAGCGCATGGGGATAAGTGGAAAACACCGAGGCCAATTCCAGGCTGGCCTGGGAGCCACGCACCATGTGGTGGGTTTGTTCGTAATCGAAAAAAAGATTGCTGTAGAGCGTGTACACCAGCGCGGCGGAACAGAAGGCTCCGGCGATCTGGGCAAGGATATAGAAGGGCAGTTTGCGCTTTTCGAAATCGGCGAAAATGCACAGGGCGATACTCACCGCCGGATTGAGGTGAGCCCCGGAAATACCGGCACTCAGATAGATCGCCATGCTGACGCCGACGCCCCAGATAATGCTGATCTCCCACAAGCCAAAGCTCGCACCCGCGACCTTAAGTG
This sequence comes from Pseudomonas orientalis, assembly GCF_001439815.1. GTDB lineage: Bacteria > Pseudomonadota > Gammaproteobacteria > Pseudomonadales > Pseudomonadaceae > Aquipseudomonas > Aquipseudomonas orientalis. Next base: position 344,537 of record NZ_JYLM01000007.1, read on the forward strand.
CAGCGACGCATCCGGTACCAAAGAAGATCAGCAGCGCAGTGCCGAGGAATTCGGCCATGCATTGGCTCGAAAGTGAAGGCTGTTGAAGAGCAGTTGTCATGGAAAACCTCAGTTGTTGTTCTTGTCTGGCGCACTGCCTCAACGGGCGGTTGCGCGATTTTCACCGTGACAAGGATCCCCATCCTGCGCCACGGCTTACTGCTCGAGTACTGGGGAGCTATTCCTACAGTATTCGGAAACGAAAAAATATAGACAAGAATGACCGCTGTCAAAGGTCGAAAGTGAACGATTGGTCATTTCCGAACTATTGGTGTGGTGAATGATCATGGAACGAGCCAGATATCCGTGAGCGCGGAGGACTGAACTAGAGCGTTTTGAGCAGGCTTGGCCTAGAATTGGCCGTCAGTTCGCCCTCTCGGAGCCCACATGACCCCTGCTTTGGATCTGTTGAAAAAAGTTCGCGCCGAACATCGTATCCACAGTTATGAACATGATCCCAAGGCGGCGTCGTATGGCCTGGAGGCCGCGGAAAAATTGGGCCTCGACCCGGCGCAGGTGTTCAAGACATTGCTGGCCAGCACTGAGAAAGGCGAATTGCTGGTGGCAGTGGTGCCGGTCGTCGGAAGTCTGGACCTCAAAGCCCTGGCGAATGCGGCGGGCGTCAAGAAAGTCGAAATGGCTGACCCGGCGGCCGCGCAGCGTTCCACCGGGTATCTATTGGGCGGTATCAGCCCCTTGGGGCAAAAGAAGCGCCTGCGCACGTTCATCGATGTGACCGCGCAGCCGTTTGCGACGATTTTTGTCAGTGCCGGCCGGCGCGGGTTGGAAGTCGAGCTGTCAGCCAGTGTGTTGGCTGAACAGACCCAGGCCAGGTTCGCGCCGATTGGGCGGGCCTGATTTTCAGCCCTACGCAAAACCAAATGTGGGAGGGGCTTGCGCTAATGCCAGTCAGTTAAGCGTACGTGGCCCTTTGTAGGAGCGAGCTTGCTCGCGAAAAACGTCAACGATAACGCGTGCTTCCTGGATGAACGCGGTGCCTGTGAGTTTTTCGCGAGCAAGCTCGCTCCTACAGACGGCATTAGGGCAAGCCCCCTCCCACATGTTCAATCCGGTTTCGTCAGCTGGCTGATTGTGCCTGGAACAGCACCAGATGCTCGGCAGCCACTCGAATGCCCACATCCGCCCCGACCTGCTGATCGACGTGGCTGGGAAAAATCGACTCCAGCTGTGCGCCCGTCGGCAGTTGCAGACGGTATAGCGTTGATGCGCCGAGAAAAGTCTTGCCGACGATCCGCGCTTTCAACGCACTGTCCGGCGCATAGACGATGTCGTCCGGTCGCAGCAATACATCCACCGCGCCACCGATCGGCCAGGTATAGGCACGGTTGCCACGCAGCTCGCCCAGCTCAGTGCTGACGGACTCATGCGAGCTCAATTGGCCGCGAATGAAATAGCCCTGGCCGATAAAGCTGGCCACATAGGGCGTCTGCGGTTCGTGATAGAGGTTGTAGGGCGTATCCCATTGCTCAAGACGACCCTCCTTGAAAACGCCTACATGGTCGCTGACGGCGAAGGCTTCCTCCTGGTCGTGGGTGACCAGGATCGCACTGGTGCCGCGCGCCTTGAGGATGTCGCGCACTTCATGGCTGAGCTTGCGCCGCAGTTCGCCATCCAGGTTGGAAAAGGGTTCGTCCAGCAACAGCAACTGTGGTTCCGGCGCCAGGGCACGTGCGAGCGCGACGCGCTGTTGCTGACCACCGGAAAGCTCGTGGGGGAAGCGTTTGCCCAGGTCTTTGAGGTTGACCAGGTCGAGCAGCTCGGCAACCACACGATCCTTGTGCGGGTGCTTGCGGATACCGAAGGCGATGTTGTCGGCCACACTAAGATGAGGAAATAGCGCGTAGTCCTGGAACACCATGCCGATACGACGTTTCTCCGGTGCCAGTGTGAAACCGGCACTGGAGATCACTTCGCCCGCCAGGCTGATTTCGCCTTCGTGCACCGGCTCAAACCCGGCAATGGCGCGCAGGGTGGTGGTCTTGCCGCAGCCCGAAGAGCCCAGCAGGCAACCGATGTCGCCCGCGTTCAAGTGCAGATTGAGGTTCTGCACCACCCGTTGATCTTGATAGCCGCATGCCAGGTTGCGCAGGTTCAGCAGTAATGGCGGGCTCATGCGTGGTGGTACGACGGCGGGACGAGAAATTCGAGCAGGGCCTTTTGCGCATGCAGGCGGTTTTCGGCCTGGTCCCAGGCGACCGAACGCGGGTCGTCGAGCAGGTCGAGGCTGATTTCCTCGCCACGGTGGGCGGGCAGGCAGTGCATGAACAGCACATCCGGCGCGGCCAGGTCGAGCAGGGCGCGGGTGACCTGGAACGGCGCGAACAGGGCCAGGCGCTTGGCGGTTTCGTCTTCCTGGCCCATGGAGGTCCAGACGTCGGTACTCACCAGATGGGCGCCGATCACCGCATCTTTCGGATCGCGCAGCAACTGCACGCGGCCATCGGCCTTGGCCATGAATTCGGCGCTGGGTTCGTAACCTTCCGGGCAGGCGATGCGCAGGTGGAAGTCGAACTGGATCGCGGCTTCTATATAGCTGTTGCACATATTGTTGCCGTCGCCGATCCAGGCCACGGTCTTGCCCTGGATCGAGCCGCGGTGTTCGAGGAAGGTTTGCATGTCGGCCAGCAACTGGCACGGATGCAGGTCATCGGACAGACCGTTGATCACCGGCACGCGCGAGTTGGCGGCAAATTCGGTCAGGGTGCTGTGGGCGAAGGTACGGATCATCACGGCATCGAGCATCCGCGACATGACGATGGCGCAATCGCTGATCGGCTCGCCACGGCCCAACTGGGTGTCGCGCGGCGACAGGAAGATAGCCTGGCCACCCAGCTGAATCATGCCGGCTTCGAAGGACAGGCGGGTGCGGGTCGAGGACTTCTCGAAAATCATCCCGAGCACGCGGTTTTTCAGAGGCTCAAACAGTACGCCGCGGTTACGCAGGTCTTTAAGCTCAATGCCTCGACGGATCACGCTGACCAGCTCTTCGGGCGTGCAATCCATCAGGGAGAGAAAGTGCCTTGCGCTCATCATTAACTACCTTTTGCAACAGACCGCAGATACTCAAAGCCTTGTTTATTGTGACAACGGGCGAGACCTGCGGCGAAAGCCGCACGGGGCGACGAAATAGGGGAAGGCGCGATATTGACATTAAATGTCGCGTCTTACCAATAGGGCTACGGTTTTTAGAGGTGTTCAAGCAGGGCGCCGGGGCGCTTTTGAAGACGGTTTCCTGACAGCAGCGGCCCATTTGTACACTGGCGTTGAGACCTTTTGCAATGCGCAGCGGCGCCTGCGGACCCGGTTGTATCGGTTTAGGGCGCTTATGGGACGTTTCTGAAACATTTGCTCACGCTTAGCCATGCCCTGGGCTATATCCGCCGATTCACCGCGCGAACGTTGCTGGCGCACCGCGTGGGCGCGGCCCATAGTTGAACAAAGCCCTTATAAAAGAGACTGGCCATGACCAAGACTCTCCATCACCGTGCCTGCCACCTGTGTGAAGCCATCTGCGGCCTGACCCTGGAAACCACTCAAGCCGCAGACGGCGGCCTGACGATTACCTCAATCAAGGGCGACCCGCTGGACACCTTCAGTCGCGGGCACATCTGTCCTAAAGCCGTGGCATTGCAGGATATCCAGAATGACCCGGACCGCCTGCACCAGCCCATGTTGCGCGTCGGCGGTGAATGGCAACCGATCCCGTGGGAAGATGCGTTTGCGCTGGTAGCCGAACGCCTTGGGGGCATTCAGGCCAGGCACGGGCAAAATGCGGTGGCGGTGTACCAAGGCAACCCCAGTGTGCATAACTACGGGCTGATGACCCACAGCAATTACTTTCTCGGCCTGCTGAAAACCCGTAACCGCTACTCTGCCACGTCGGTGGACCAACTGCCCCATCACCTGTCCAGTCACCTGATGTACGGCCATGGCCTGTTGCTGCCCATTCCGGATATCGACCACACCGACTTCATGTTGATCCTGGGCGGTAACCCTCTGGCCTCCAACGGCAGCATCATGACCGTGCCCGATGTGGAGAAACGCCTCAAGGCGATTCAGACCCGTGGCGGCAAAGTGGTGGTGGTTGACCCTCGACGCAGTGAGACGGCGGCGATTGCCGATCAGCATCTGTTCGTGCGCCCCGGCGGCGACGCGGCGTTGTTGTTCGGGCTGCTCAACACGCTGTTTGCGGAGGGCTTGACCCGCGACAGCCATTTGCCGGTCGAGGGGCTCGACAGCGTGCGCCAGGCAATCGTCGGGTTTACCGCCGAGACCATGAGCCGCCAATGCGCGGTGCCTGCCGAGCAGATCCGCCAGTTGGCGCGGGACTTCGCGGCTGCGGACAAGGCCGTGTGTTATGGGCGCATGGGCGTCTCGACCCAGGCGTTCGGCACGTTGTGTCATTGGCTGGTGCAGTTGATCAATCTGGTCACCGGCAATCTGGATCGCGTGGGCGGCGCCTTGTGCACCACGCCGGCGGTGGACCTGGTGGCCTCGACCGGGGGAGGGCATTTCAACCGCTGGCAGAGCCGCGTGTCCGGGCGTCCCGAGTATGGCGGCGAACTGCCGGTATCTGCCTTGGCCGAGGAAATGCTCACCGAAGGTGAAGGACAAATCCGCGCCCTGGTGACGGTGGCCGGCAACCCGGTATTGTCGACGCCCAACGGCCGTCAGTTGGAGCAGGCGCTGGACGGGTTGGAGTTCATGGTCAGTGTCGACCTCTATATCAACGAGACCACGCGCTATGCCGACCTGATCCTGCCGTCCACGTCGGCATTGGAAAATGATCACTACGACACCACCTTCAATATGTTCGCGGTGCGCAACGTTACGCGCTTCAATCGCGCGATCCTGCCCAAGCCCGAGGGTGCGCTGCACGACTGGGAAATCTTCGTCGGCCTGGCCAAGGCGTTTGCGGCACATACCGGCGCGGTGCTCAAGCCGACGATGCCGCCCGCGCAGATGATCGACTTTGGATTGCGCGCCGGGACTTACGGCGACGCATCGGCGCACAAGCTGTCAGTGGCGATGCTGGCCGATCATCCCCATGGTGTGGACCTGGGGCCGCTCAAGCCGAACCTGGCCGAGCGGCTCAAAACCGTCGACGGCAAGGTGCAGGCGGCGCCGGCGGTAATCCTGGCTGACCTGGCGCGTTTTGCCGCGCAACCGCTGCCTGTGGCTGACGAACTGCTACTGATTGGCCGTCGCCACGTGCGCAGTAATAATTCCTGGATGCATAACTATCACCGACTGGTGAAGGGCAAGCCGCGCCACCACCTGCTGATGCACCCCGACGACCTGGCCAGTCGGCAGTTGAGCGACGGTCAACGGGTGCGTGTCAGTTCGCGTATCGGGATGGTCGAAATCGAGGTAGTGGCCAGCATGGACATGATGCCAGGCGTGGTCAGCCTGCCCCACGGCTGGGGGCACGGGCGCCCGGGTGTGCAGATGAGCATCGCCAGCGGCCAGCCCGGGGCGAGTGCCAATGACTTGACCGACGAACGGCAATTGGACGAGTTGTCAGGCAATGCGGCGCTCAACGGCGTACCCGTGAACGTATCGGCAGCTTGAGGCTGGCTGTCGGCGCGCCCGAGCATGCTGCAGGTTTTTTGCGTTACAATGCGCCACCGTGCCGACCCGTGAGTCGCAAAGTTCCTGCAGAGGTGTTCCATGGATATCATCGAAACGATCAAAGAGCAGATTGCCAACAACACCATTCTGCTTTACATGAAAGGCGCGCCAAACGCGCCTCAGTGCGGTTTCTCCGCGAAGGCTTCCCAGGCTGTGATGCAGTGTGGCGAGAAGTTCGCTTACGTGGATATCCTGCAAAACCCTGAAATCCGCGCAAACCTGCCAAAGTACGCCAACTGGCCGACGTTCCCGCAGCTGTGGGTAGCCGGTGAGCTGGTTGGCGGTAGCGACATCATCACTGAAATGGCAGCTGATGGCTCGTTGCAAGCGCTGGTCAAAGACGCAGCGGCAAAAGCGGCAGCCAAGACCGAAGCGTGATGCTTCTGTAAAAGGCGCCGCAATAAAAAGCCCCGCTTCTCATAAGAGAGCGGGGCTTTTTTTGGCTTCTCTGTAGGAGCGAGCTTGCTCGCGAAAAACGCCCAGGCAACGCGTTCATTCTGGATAAACGCGGTGGCGCTGAGTTCTTCGCGAGCAAGCTCGCTCCTACAGTAAAAATAAGAGCCGCAGGGGTTATTCGCCCATCTGCGATTGCAGGTAATTCTCCAGGCTGACCTTGTCGATCAGGCCCAGTTGGGTTTCCAGCCAGTCGATGTGTTCTTCCTGGTCTTCCAGGATGTCTTCCAGCAATTCGCGGCTGCCATAGTCGCCAGTGGCTTCGCAGTGTGCGATGGCGGCCTTCAGGTCGCTGTGGCTCTTGCGTTCAAAGCCCAGGTCGCTGCTGAGCATTTCCTGGGTGTGCTCGCCGATATTCAGCTTGCCCAGATCCTGCACATTCGGCAGGCCTTCCAGGAACAGGATGCGTTTGATCAGCGCATCGGCGTCCTTCATGGCCTTGATGGATTCTTTGTATTCGCGCTTGCCCAGCTTTTCCAGGCCCCAATCGTCGTACATGCGTGCATGCAGAAAGTACTGATTGATCGCGACCAGTTCATTGGCAAGGATTTTGTTGAGTTGCTGGATGACTGAGATGTCGCCTTTCATGACTGGGGTCCTGCCCTGTAATAGCTGTGTATGGGCGGAGTTTGAGCGGCGACAATCCTGGTGTCAAACCTAAGTTATTGAATAATAAATGAAAATTAATCGGAATAAGAATGTTTGTGTTCCGCGTCTTGGCGCTAACTAATTGAATTGCAGACATAAAAAAACCGGACACAGGGTCCGGTTGTTTAAAACACGCCTATTCAAGCGTGTGTAAATTCTGCTGAATACGGCGTCGCAGCCTGGGCTGTCTGCAACTGCGTAAGGGTTTCCCGTACCACTTGCTTGGCGAGGCATGCGCATTTACCGCACTGGCTGGCAACGCCGGTGGTTTCACGCACTTCCTTGTAGCTGCAGCAACCTTCATAGATTGCTTCGCGGATTTGTCCGTCGGTGACGCCAGTACAGAGGCACACATACATAAGGGAGACCGTCGCGGGTTCAGGGCTTAAGTGCGATGGATCTTAATGTTAACGAGAATGATTGTCAAAGTAGTTTCATCGACTATCCCTTGGGCGTTGCCTGCGCGCTGACGAACGGTTTTTTCGGTGTATGATGGTCGGTCTTTACGAAGCGTGACTGCGTCACAGGGCTGTCGCTTATAAACGGCAGACTCAGGGCCGGTCCTTTTACTTCAATCGTCACCCCTACATCAGGAGATACCCAATGAGCGTACTCGTCGGCAAACAAGCCCCGGATTTCGACGTACCTGCCGTCCTCGGCAATGGCGAAATCGTAGACAGCTTCAAACTGTCCGAAGCCATCAAAGGCAAATACGGCCTGGTGTTCTTCTACCCGCTGGACTTTACCTTCGTCTGCCCATCCGAGCTGATCGCTCTGGATCACCGCATGGACGATTTCAAGGCGCGCAACGTTGAAGTGGTGGCCGTTTCCATCGACTCCCATTTCACCCATAACGCCTGGCGCAACACCGCCATCAATGATGGCGGCATCGGCAAAGTCAAATACACCATGGCGGCCGACATGAAGCACGACATCGCCAAGGCTTACGACGTCGAGTCCGAAGGCGGCGTGGCTTTCCGTGGCGCGTTCCTGATCGACGACAAGGGCGTGGTTCGCTCGCAGATCATCAACGACCTGCCACTGGGCCGTAACATGGAAGAGCTGATCCGTCTGGTCGACGCCCTGCAATTCCACGAAGAGCACGGCGAAGTCTGCCCTGCCAACTGGAAGAAAGGCGACAAGGGCATGACCGCTTCCACCGAAGGTGTTGCGGCTTACCTGACCGAGAACGCCGGCAAGCTGTAAGCCGGATTCAAGGTAGAAAAAAACCGGCCTGTGAGGGCCGGTTTTTTTATGGGCGGGGCGGTGCGACGATTCGACTTGCGCGTGATTGCGCAGTATCAGCCCATAAATACGTCACTGACACGCCGCAAGCCCTAATGCCTTGTAGGAGCGAGCTTGCTCGCGAGAAACTCACAGGCACCGCGTTCATTCAGCAAGCACGCGTTATCGTTGACGTTTTTCGCGAGCAAGCTCGCTCCCCTACAGACCTGGCGGGACGAGTCTCAGTCGCTGAAGTCTTCCCAGCCGCCCATCTGTTTCCAACGATTGACGATGCCGCAGAACAGTTCGGCGGTCTTTTCGGTGTCGTAGCGGGCCGAATGCGCCTCGCGGCCGTCGAAGTCGATACCGGCTGCGCCGCAGGCTTTTGCCAGCACTGTCTGACCATAGGCCAGGCCCGCGAGCGTGGCGGTGTCGAAACTGGAGAACGGATGAAACGGGTTGCGCTTCATGTCCAGCCGCGCCACGGCGGCGTTCAGGAAGCCCAGGTCGAAACTGCTGTTGTGCCCCACCAGGATTGCGCGCTTGCAGCCGTTGGCCTTCAGCGCCTTGCGCACGCCACGGAAGATATCGGTCAGCGCCGCTTCTTCACTCACCGCCATGCGCAGCGGGTGATCGAGCTTGATCCCGGTGAACTCCAGGGCGGCCGCTTCGATGTTGGCCCCTTCAAACGGCTCGACGCGGAAGAAGTGGGTATGGTCCGGGTACACGAAGCCCTGCTCGTCCATGCCGATGGTGGTCGCGGCAATTTCCAGCAAGGCGTCGGTGGCGCAATTGAAACCGCCGGTTTCTACGTCGATAACGACAGGCAGGTAGCCGCGGAAACGCTCGGCCATCGGATGGCGCGAACCGCCGCCACCGCCGTGTTCCTGGTCGTCCTCGTAATGGTCTTCACTCACTTGCTTTCCTCCAGCAGGCGCCAGCGCAGTGTTTCACCGGCGCGCAGCGGGATAACGGTCAACTCGCCAAAGGGCAGGCTGGCGGGGGCGGTCCAGTCTTCACGAACCAGGGTGATGCGATCGGTATTGGCCGGCAGGCCATAGAAGCGCGGGCCGTTGAGGCTGGCGAAACCCTCGAGCTTGTCCAGGGCGTTGCGTTGTTCGAACGCTTCAGCGTACAGCTCGATGGCGGCAAACGCGGTGTAGCACCCCGCGCAACCGCAGGCGGCTTCCTTGGCGTGCTGGGCGTGGGGTGCGGAATCGGTGCCGAGGAAAAACTTCGGATTGCCGCTGGTGGCGGCGTCAAGCAAGGCCACCTGGTGGGTGTTGCGCTTGAGGATCGGCAGGCAATAGAAGTGCGGCCGAATCCCGCCCACCAGCATGTGGTTACGGTTGTACAGCAGGTGGTGTGCGGTGATGGTCGCGCCGACGTTGGCCGAAGCCTCGGTGACGAACTGCACGGCGTCTGCGGTGGTGATGTGTTCGAACACCACTTTGAGGGTCGGGAACAGCTCGACCAGGCGGCGCATATGCTCGTCGATGAAGATCTTTTCGCGGTCGAACACGTCGACATCGCCACGGGTGACTTCACCGTGGATCAACAGCGGCATGCCGACGTCGGCCATGGCTTCGATGGCCGGCATGATCTTGTCGATGCTGGTCACGCCGGAATCGGAGTTGGTGGTCGCGCCGGCCGGGTACAGCTTGGCGGCGTGCACGAAACCGCTGGCCTTGGCCTCGCGAATCTCCGAAGGCTGGGTGCGGTCGGTGAGGTAGAGCACCATCAGCGGTTCGAAACGGCTGCCGGCCGGTCGTGCAGCGAGGATCCGCTGGCGATAGGCGTCGGCTTGCTCGGCGTTACGCACCGGAGGTACCAGGTTAGGCATGATGATGGCGCGGCCAAAGGTGCGCGCGACATCGGCCACGGTGTGGGGTAACGCAGCACCATCGCGAAGATGTATATGCCAGTCGTCGGGACGCAGCAGGGTCAGGCGGTCGGACATTGGGGATTCCAGGCGGGTCAATCTGGTGGGAATGCTACCGGAAAAGACTCGTGCAGGCACTCGCTATCAAGTTTTGCAGGATGCAACCGATAGCACTGGGTATGCCTTAACGATGTATGACGCTTTGAAGTGTTGTAGAAACCAGTGGAGCCTCCCGTGCGCCAGCATTATCTAGCCCTGCTCAGTGTGTTCGCCAGCCTGCCCGCAATGGCCCTCACGTTCCAGACGCGTCTGGAGAATATTGAGTGGAAAGTGGAGGGCGATCAGTTCGAGTGCCGCCTGACCCAGCCGATCACCGATTTCGGTTCGGGTGAGTTCGTGCGTCGGGCGGGCGAGCAGGCGACATTTCGCCTCAAAGCCTCCAACGGTTCGCTCGGTGCCGGCTCCGCCACGTTGCTGGCCGCCGCTGCGCCCTGGCAACCGGGCCGCGGCGACATCAACCTCGGTGCGGTACGCGTCGGCAGTGGTGATGTGCTGTTTAACAGCTCCCAGGCCCAGGCGGGGCGCTTGTTCACCGGCCTGCTCGAAGGCCGCAGCCCGACCGTGCGGCATTACGAGCGCGCGGGTGGTTATTCGGAAATTCGTCTGCTGCCGGTGAAGTTCAACAAAGCCTACAACGACTATCAGTTGTGTACAGCCAAGCTGTTGCCGATGAATTACGATCAGGTCAAGCAGACGGAAGTCGGCTTTCCCGGTGGTGGCATCGAACTGGATGCGGCGGCCAGGAAGAAACTGTCGGTGATCGTCGCGTTCATGAAAGCCGACCCCACGGTCAACCATATCGAGTTGAACGGCCATTCGGATAACAGCGGCAACCGCCTGACCAACCGGGATGTCTCACGGCGCCGTGCCTTGGCGGTAGTGGACTACTTCAAGGCCAACGGCATCCCGGAATCCCAGATCACCATGCGTTTCCACGGTGAAAGCTACCCCTTGGCGCCCAACACCAATGCCGCCAACCGGGCGCGCAACCGTCGGGTCAACGTGCAGCTCGAGCGCGCGGCTGCGCCCGAGAAGCCGGCGCCCCAGGCCGTCGCTCCCAGCAACCCTGCAGCGACCTCCTAAGGTGCGATCATCGGTCGCCCGTTCGACATAATCTGTCGCTTTATCTTCATTTGCTGTCGCGCCCCTGTAATTTCGCGGTTTTGATCGGTAGAATCGTCGCCTTTCCGTACAACCCCGTGGAGTGATGGCATGGCCGACGTAAACAAGGTCGTTCTCGCGTATTCCGGCGGCCTGGACACTTCGGTGATCCTCAAGTGGCTGCAGGATACTTATAACTGTGAAGTGGTGACCTTCACCGCTGACCTGGGTCAGGGCGAAGAGGTCGAACCTGCACGTGCCAAGGCGCAAGCCATGGGCGTGAAAGAGATCTACATTGACGACCTGCGCGAAGAATTCGTCCGCGATTTCGTTTTCCCGATGTTTCGCGCCAACACCGTCTACGAAGGCGAGTACCTGCTGGGTACCTCCATCGCACGTCCGCTGATCGCCAAGCGCCTGATCGAAATCGCCAACGAAACCGGCGCTGACGCCATTTCCCATGGCGCCACCGGCAAGGGTAACGATCAGGTGCGTTTCGAACTGGGCGCCTACGCGCTCAAGCCCGGCGTGAAAGTGATTGCGCCCTGGCGTGAGTGGGACCTGCTGTCCCGTGAAAAGCTGATGGACTACGCTGAAAAGCATGCCATCCCGATCGAGCGTCACGGCAAGAAGAAATCCCCGTACTCGATGGATGCCAACCTGCTGCACATCTCCTACGAAGGCGGCGTGTTGGAAGACACCTGGACCGAGCACGAAGAAGACATGTGGAAATGGACCGTCTCCCCGGAGAACGCGCCAGACAAGCCACAGTACCTGGAACTGACCTACCGCAACGGCGACATCGTCGCGCTCGATGGTGTCGAGATGACACCCGCCACTGTGCTGGCGACCCTGAACCGTATTGGTGGTGAACACGGCATCGGTCGTCTCGACATCGTCGAGAACCGTTACGTGGGCATGAAGTCCCGCGGCTGCTACGAAACACCGGGCGGCACCATCATGTTGCGCGCTCACCGCGCCATCGAGTCCATTACCCTGGACCGTGAAGTGGCTCACCTCAAGGATGAGCTGATGCCCAAGTACGCCAGCCTGATCTATACCGGCTACTGGTGGAGCCCTGAGCGTCTGATGCTGCAGCAGATGATCGACGCCTCCCAGGCCCATGTGAACGGTGTGGTGCGCCTGAAGCTGTACAAGGGCAATGTGATCGTGACCGGTCGCAAATCCGATGAGTCTTTGTTTGATGCCAACATCGCAACCTTCGAGGAAGATGGCGGTGCCTACAACCAGGCGGATGCAGCGGGCTTCATCAAGTTGAACGCCTTGCGCATGCGCATCGCGGCCAACAAAGGACGCAAGTTGTTCTGAGTGTTTTGCTTGTTTTGAAAAAGCCCCTTTTGCAAGGGGCTTTTTTTTGCCCTGAAGATACCTATAAAAGCATTAATCAGGGTGGGCGACGTTTAAAAATGTTTGGAGTGTGTTTAAGAATTTTCTCAAGTTTTTTCGAATTTTTTTCAATTCATAAAAACTACTTTCCTGAAGAAAGGTTTTTTACATCTAGATAGGAACTATGTCTTACAGAAAATTCACTCATGTAGGCGCAAAGGAAATGTGATTTGTGGAATTTTCTGTAGGAAAATTGGGTGTATATAAATATGTTAAATGGAACTGAAACTGACGCGGGTTTTTCAGCCGTTTGTATAAGTCGCAATGGCAAGCAAGGGGTATTTCCTGAGAGACCTGTGCGCCACGTTTACTGCGTAGGTCCAGGGATGAAGATATTTCACTCAAAATATGTACGAGCAGGGAAAGGTCTGAAGGGTTCCATAAAGTCCAATACACTAAAGTTGGCGAATTTTTGTAGGCTAATTCCTTTCTTCTTGTGGGGTGGGTCTCTGCCTGCTGTTGCTCGGGGGGGCACGCTATGCCAACTAGCAGACGACTAGGCTATTGTGCTTTCTCTAAATAATTCGAACAGCGAAATTGGACTTTCTCATGAATAAAGTGCTGATCGTGGATGATCATCCCGTCATTCGGCTTGCTGTGCGCATGCTCATGGAGCGTCATGGTTATGAGGTCGTTGCCGAGACTGATAACGGTGTCGATGCGCTGCAACTTGCGCGGGAACATATGCCGGACATTGTCATATTGGATATCGGCATCCCCAAACTCGATGGCCTTGAAGTTATTTGCCGGCTGGCCTCGACCAAGCAAGCCGTATCGTTCAAGGTGCTGGTGCTGACGTCCCAGGCGCCGGGGCATTTTTCCATGCGTTGCATGCAGGCCGGGGCCGCCGGCTACGTGTGCAAGCAGCAGGACCTGACCGAGTTGTTGAGCGCCATCAAGGCGGTGCTTTCCGGCTACAGCTACTTCCCGAACCAGGCGCTCAACTCGGTGCGGTCCACCATGGGCAACGCCAGCGAAGCAGACATGGTCGAACGTTTGTCGGGGCGGGAGATGATGGTGCTGCAACAGCTGGCCCGTGGCAAAACCAACAAGGAGATTGCCGACGGCATGTTCCTCAGTAACAAGACCGTCAGCACCTATAAGACACGCCTGCTATTGAAGCTCAATGCTCGATCGCTCGTCGACCTGATAGAGCTGGCCCAGCGCAATGGTCTGGTGTGAGGAGGGGCGCTTCGCCATTCTGACGCCGTTGTAAAAACCGGCACAAAAAAGCCTCCGTCAGGGAGGCTTCCGGCCAGCTGCCGGAGTGTCAGAGGTCGAAGTCGTAATCGGCCAATTGCTTTTGCAAGCGCCGCTCTTCCAGGAGATTGTCGATAATCAGGCGTTTGCTCAAATTGGTCTTGGCCACCTCCGGGACGGGCGCCGGCGCCTCATCGTCTTCCAGCTCCACCAATTCGTCATCTACTTCCAGTTGTTCTTTGCCAGTGCTCATAAGGTTCACTCCAGGCTAAGACTGCCGTTGGCGCTCCTTATAGCGATAATCCACGAACGCGTAAAAAAGATTTTTTCAATCGATTGATAGGGAAAGCCCAGCAACCCTCAATCGTCGGAGGTCTTGTCCTTGTATTCACAGAGATCTTCGATCCGACAACTGCCGCACCGAGGCTTGCGCGCCTGGCAAACATAGCGTCCGTGAAGAATCAGCCAGTGGTGGGAATCGAGCAGATAGGGCTTGGGGACGAATTTCATCAGCTGTTTCTCAACCTCCACCACATTCTTCCCGCGGGCGATGCCGGTTCGGTTGCTGACGCGAAAAATGTGCGTATCCACCGCCATGGTCAACTGCCGAAACGCCGTATTGAGTACGACGTTGGCGGTCTTGCGGCCCACGCCGGGCAATGCTTCGAGGGCTTCGCGGGTTTGCGGTACTTCGCTTGCGTGCAGTTCCATGAGCAGGCGGCACGTCTCGATCACGTTCTTGGCCTTGCTGTTGTACAAGCCGATGGTCTTGATGTACTCGGATAACCCTTCCACACCCAAGGCGTAAATCGCCTCCGGCGTGTTGGCCACCGGGAACAGTCTGGCCGTGGCCTTATTGACGCCGACGTCCGTGGATTGCGCCGAAAGGATCACTGCGATCAGCAGCTCGAACGGCGAGGAGTAGGCCAGTTCGGTCTTGGGTTCCGGATTGTCTTCGTGAAACCTGCGGAAAATTTCCAGGCGTTTTGCAGCGTTCATAAGGGCGGACGTTTCCTTGCAGGCGGTCGACGTGATTGTACCAATACACAGCGCGGCGTCAGCTATGTGTCAGGTGTTATCGCTGGCGTCGTAAGTAGCCTCGGCATCATGCAGCGTCTGCTCGGCGGCGTTCAGCGCGGCACTCAAACTTGCCAGTTGCTGCTCGCCAGCCTGCTGATCCTGGGCCTTTTTCAATGCTGCCCGGCGCATTGCCAGCTGTATCTTCGCGCGCTTGAGTTCAGCACTTTTGGTGGTCGGCGGCGGTGGCGGGCTGTTGATTTCCAGCGCGGCAAGCGCCTGCTCCGAGGCTTCGAACTGCCTTTGCAGGACAATCAGTTGCGACTGTTGCTCAAAGGTCGGAGGGTGCCCAAACGCCTTCAGGGATTTGTGCAGTTGAGCGCGGCTCATGGCGACATTGATTTTGGCTCGCTTGATCGCTGCATCCTGGGCCGCCTGATGGCTATCGGCTTGTGCCACTGCCACGGGCTCAATGCGCTTGGTTCGTGCCTGGCGTTCGGCGAGTCTACAGGCGTGCTCATGTTGCAGGCGCGCGTTGCGCTGTTCGAAACGCCGCCGTGCGCGGTCGCGTTTGAGGCCACGTTCGCGCCGCTCATCGTCGCTGTGCGCCAGGCCTCCCACAATAGGCAGGACCTCAGCGAGTGGGCGCATCTCAATGCAGTCCACAGGGCAGGGCGCCACACACAGGTCGCAACCGGTGCACTCGTGGATTATCACCGTGTGCATCCACTTGGCGGCGCCAACGATGGCGTCCACCGGGCAAGCCTGGATGCATTTGGTACAACCGATGCATTCAGCTTCACGGATATAGGCGACCTGGGCCGGCGCGTCTCCGCGGCTGGTGTCCAGGGCCAGTACCGGCACGCGCAGCAACTGCGCAAGCCCGGCGATGGCTTCCTGGCCACCCGGTGGGCACTTGTTGATGGCCTCGCCGTTGGCGATGCCTTCGGCGTAAGGCTTGCAGCCCGGGTGCCCGCACTTGCCGCATTGAGTCTGCGGTAGCAGCGCGTCGATACGTTGAATGAGGTTCATGCTTTGATCATAGCGTTGACGCCCGGCCCGCCGACGTGGGCGGGCTGAAAAGCCCCGACGCGCAAACGCCGGGGCATCTTGCAGGGTTTACTTGATGCGTTGACCCGGCTTGGCGCCGCTGTCCGGGCTGAGCAGATAGATTTCTTCGCCGCCAGGACCGGCTGCCATCACCATGCCTTCAGAGATGCCGAACTTCATTTTTCGTGGCTTGAGGTTGGCGATCATCATGGTCAGGCGACCGTCGAGCTTGGACGGGTCCGGGTAAGCGCTCTTGATGCCGGAGAACACATTGCGCTGTTCGCCGCCCAGGTCCAGGGTCAGGCGCAGCAGCTTGTCGGCGCCTTCCACGGCTTCGGCCCTGACGATCAGTGCAACCCGCAGGTCCACGGCGGCAAAGGCGTCGAACTCGATTTCAGCGGATATAGGGTCCTTGGCCAATTCGCCGTTACCTGCAGGCGCAGTGGCGCCGGTATCGGTCTGGCTGGCGACCAGGTCTTCTTTCGAAGCGTCGGTCATGGCCTGGACTTTCACCGGGTCAATGCGGGTCATCAGCGGCTTGAACGCGTTCAACTGATGGTTGCCCAGCAGCGTGGCGTGGTCGCTCCAGGTCAGCGGCGCGACGTTGAGGAACGCCTCTGCATCGGCGGCCAGCAGCGGCAGCACCGGTTTGAGGAAGATCACCAACTGACGGAACAGGTTGACGCCGGTGGCGCAGATTGCCTGGACCTCAGCTTCCTTGCCTTCCTGCTTGTTCAGCGACCATGGCGCCTTGTCGGCAATCCAGGCGTTGGCGCGGTCGGCCAGGCCCATGATCTCGCGCATGGCGCGGGCAAAGTCGCGGGCTTCATAAGCGTCGGCGATGCTCGGCGCGGCGGCCAGGAATGCATCGGTCAGTTCCGGGGCGGCATTGTCAGCGACCAGCACACCCGCGTTGCCCTTGTGGATGAACCCGGCACAACGGCTGGCGATATTGACGACTTTGCCGACCAGGTCCGAGTTGACCTTCTGTACGAAGTCTTCCAGGTTCAGGTCGAGGTCGTCGACGCCACGGCCCAGTTTGGACGCGTAGTAGTAACGCAGATATTCCGGCGACAGGTGGTCCAGGTAGGTGCGCGCCCTGATAAAGGTGCCACGGGACTTGGACATTTTCTGCCCGTTCACCGTCAGGTAGCCGTGCACGGCAATGCCGGTCGGCTTGCGGTAGCCCGAACCTTCGAGCATCGCCGGCCAGAACAGCGCGTGGAAGTTGACGATGTCCTTGCCGATGAAGTGGTACAGCTCGGCGGTGGAATCCTTGCCCCAGAACGCATCGAAGTCCAGCTCCGGCGTGCGGTCGCACAGGTTCTTGAAGCTGGCCATATAGCCGATCGGCGCATCCAGCCACACATAGAAGTACTTGCCCGGCTCGCCCGGGATCTCGAAGCCGAAGTAAGGCGCGTCGCGGGAGATGTCCCACTGTTGCAGGCCACTGTCGAGCCATTCGGAGAGTTTGTTGGCCACCGCGTCCTGCAAGGTGCCGCTGCGCGTCCAGGTTTGCAGCATTTGCTGGAAATCCGGGAGCTTGAAGAAGAAGTGCTGCGAGTCCTTGAGCACCGGAGTAGCGCCGGAGATCGCCGACTTGGGATCCTTCAAGTCGGTCGGTGCGTAGGTCGCCCCGCATTTTTCGCAGTTGTCGCCGTACTGGTCTTCGGTGCCGCATTTCGGGCAGGTGCCCTTGATGAAGCGGTCGGCCAGGAACATCTTCTTTTCCGGGTCGAAATACTGGGTCACCGAACGCTGGTCGATGTGCCCGGCTTCTTTCAACCGCAGGTAGATCTGGCTCGACAACTCGCGGTTTTCGTCGGAGTGGGTGGAGTGGAAGTTGTCGAACTCCACCAGGAACTCGGCAAAGTCGGCGCTGTGTTCAGCCTGCACATTGGCGATCAGTTGTTCCGGGGTGATGCCTTCCTTTTCGGCGCGCAACATGATGGCCGAACCGTGGGCGTCGTCCGCGCAGATGTAGATGCATTGATTGCCGCGATGCTTCTGGAAGCGCACCCACATATCGGTCTGGATGTACTCAAGCATATGGCCAAGATGGATGGAACCATTGGCATAGGGCAGGGCGCTGGTGACGAGGATCTTGCGTGGCTCGGACATGGGGCTCGGCTACTTGATGAAACGGAGGTCGGCCACTATAAAGCGCCGGGAAATTTATTTCACCCCGTGGTGCTGTTTCAGCATCTTCCCATCCTGCGAAAGCATGCCGCTGGCGGCCTGGAACGGTTAGGATAGCCGCCTGTTTCAGTCAGTCTTTTTCGGGAGTAGCCCATGAGCGCCGTCAATCGCGCAGCGGTGGAAGCCGTTCTTCGCCAGTACACCGACCCCTATTTGAACCAGGACCCGGTCAGTGCCGGCTGTGTGCGGGCCATCGAGGTCCAGGGTGACCAGGTATCGGTCCAGTTGGAGCTGGGCTATGCCGCCGGCCTGTTCAAAAACGGCTGGGCGCAGATGCTGCAGATGGCCATCGAAGGCCTGGACGGCGTGCGCTCGGCCAAGGTCGACATCCGATGCGTGATCGCGTCGCACAAGGCCCAGGCACAGATCCCCGGCCTGGCCAACGTCAAGAATGTGATCGCCGTGGCGTCGGGCAAGGGCGGCGTGGGTAAATCCACCACCGCCGCCAACCTGGCCCTGGCCCTGGCCCGCGAAGGTGCGCGCGTGGGCATCCTCGACGCCGATATCTATGGCCCGAGCCAAGGTGTGATGTTCGGCATTGCCGAAGGTACGCGGCCCAAGGTCAAGGACCAGAAGTGGTTTGTGCCGATCGGGTCCCTGGGTGTGGAAGTCATGTCCATGGCCTTCCTGACCGATGACAACACACCCATGGTCTGGCGCGGGCCGATGGTTTCCGGTGCGTTGCTGCAATTGGTCACCCAGACTGCCTGGGGCGATCTGGACTATCTGGTGATCGACATGCCCCCCGGTACCGGCGATATCCAGCTGACCCTGGCGCAGAAAGTCCCGGTGGCCGGTTCGGTGATCGTTACCACGCCGCAGGACCTGGCGTTGCTGGACGCCAAGAAAGGCGTGGAGATGTTCCGCAAGGTCAACATCCCGGTGCTGGGCGTGGTGGAAAACATGGCGGTGCACATCTGCTCCAACTGCGGCCATGCCGAACATCTCTTCGGCGAGGGCGGTGGCGAGAAGCTGGCGACCCAATACGGCGTCGAACTGCTCGCCTCGTTGCCGCTATCGATGTCTATTCGTGAACAGGCCGATGGCGGCAAGCCCACCGTGGCTGCCGAGCCCGATGGTCAGATTGCCATGGTGTATCAGGAGCTGGCCCGCCATGTGGGCGCGCGGATAGTGCTGCAGGAGGCGACCAGTCCTGCGATGCCGACGATTACCGTCAGCGACGACTGAACCAACTGTGTAGGAACGGTACCGCCCAGGCTTGTGACGCTCTTTTCCCAATGAGTCGTGTAAGCATTCGCTTACCTTCATGTAGGTATTCGGTTTTTTTACCGGGAGCGAGCGTCTCGACTCGGCGAGCGACATTTCTAACTGTTTGAAATAAAACAATTATTTAATGTCGCTTGAGCATCGGTGGCTGGCCGCCGCCCATTTGGATCCCGTTGAACTTATCTGGGAACGCTCTAACATCAGCCCTGTGTCCACGGATTGGCACAGCCATCAAGGAACGGTGGTTTGAAGGAATGTCGCAGGATGCGATTCATCAGGACGATGAAAAGGATTAAAGGGACTAGGGAAAAAATATGGGCGGGTCATACCGCCCTTTTTTTCGCCTGTAGAAAAGTGAAAACGGCTACATGAAAACGCAGAAAAGGCCCGCAAAGGGCCTTTTTTTTGGCAACGACGCTGCTATCAGCGTTCGAGATCTGCAATCTTGCCGGTCTTGCCATCCCATTCTTCTGCATCGGGCAGCGCGTCTTTTTTCTCTGTGATATTCGGCCAGATGTCTGCCAGCTCGGCATTCAACTCAATGAAGTTTTCCATACCCGCAGGTACTTCATCTTCAGAGAAAATAGCGTTAGCCGGGCATTCTGGTTCACACAGAGCGCAGTCAATGCACTCGTCCGGGTGGATGACCAGGAAGTTCGGGCCTTCGTAGAAGCAGTCCACCGGACACACTTCTACGCAGTCGGTGTACTTGCACTTGATGCAGTTGTCGGTGACGACGAAGGTCATTTCTAATTTTCTCCTCAGGCGGCGGCAGCGAAACCCTGTGTGGCAGGGCTCGCGAGGTTCGGGAGCGATAGTCTGCAGGCCAGGCTAAAAGCCCGCAGCATCCCAAACCGCGCGAGAGTCTACCAGCTTGCACGCGTGTGCGTTATATCCGAGTCTTCAGTGCATATAACATTTCGAGCGCTTTACGCGGCGTCACGTCATCCAGATCAAGTTTGGCCAGCTCATCGAGTACCGGATGGGGCAGGCTGGCGAACAGGTCGCTCTGGTGCGGCGCGGCGGGTTTCCTGCTGGCCTTGGCGGGGCTGGCGACCACGGTTTCATGGGGCAGGGCCGTGGTTTCCAGGCGGCTCAGGTGTTCGCGGGCGCGGGTGATCACATCATTGGGCACGCCGGCCAACTGCGCGACCGCCAAGCCATAACTCTGGCTGGCCGGGCCCGGCAGCACATGGTGCAGGAACACGATGCGCTCGTTGTGCTCGGTGGCATTGAGGTGCACGTTGGCTACCAGCGGCTCGCTTTCCGGTAACACCGTCAGCTCAAAATAGTGTGTGGCAAACAACGTATAGGCGCGCAAATGTGCCAGACGCTCGGCCGCCGCCCATGCCAGGGACAGGCCGTCGAACGTGCTGGTGCCGCGTCCTACTTCGTCCATCAACACCAGGCTACGGTCGGTGGCGTTATGCAGGATGTTCGCGGTTTCGCTCATTTCCACCATAAACGTCGAGCGCCCACCGGCCAGGTCGTCGCTGGAACCGATCCGGGTGAAAATCCGGTCCACCAGGGACAGCTCGCAACTGGCCGCCGGCACGAAGCTGCCGATGTGTGCCAGCAGCACGATCAGCGCGGTCTGGCGCATATAAGTGGATTTACCACCCATGTTCGGGCCGGTAATCACCAGCATGCGAGTGTCGTCGTCCAGCGACAGGTCGTTGGCGACGAAGGGCGTGGTCAGCACCTGCTCCACCACCGGGTGACGACCTTGCACGATGCGCATGCACGGCTCGCTGACAAACCGCGGGCAGTTGAGGTCCAGGTTCAGCGCTCGTTCGGCAAGGTTGCTCAGCACGTCCAGTTCCGCCAGGGCGGCAGCGGTGTCCTGCAACGGCGCCAGGCGGCTGATCAAGTCCTCAAGCAAGGCTTCGTAGAGCATTTTTTCCCGCGCCAGGGCGCGGCTTTTGGCCGACAGCGCCTTGTCTTCGAACGCTTTGAGCTCCGGGGTGATAAACCGCTCGGCGCCCTTGAGCGTCTGGCGACGTTGATAGTCGATAGGCGCCGACTCGGCCTGTTTGCTCGGCAGCTCGATAAAGTAGCCATGTACGCGGTTGTAGCCGACTTTCAGGTTAGCCAGGCCCGTACGGGCTTTTTCGCGCGCCTCCAGGTCGATCAGGAACTGCCCGGCATTTTCGCTCAACGATTGCAGCTCATCCAACTCGCTGTCGTAGCCGGTTTTCAAAACGCCGCCGTCACGGATGATCGCCGGCGGGTTGTCGATGATGGCCTTTTCCAGCAGCGCCGCGAGGTCCGGGTAAGTGCCGGCGGTGACTGCAAGCTGTTGCAGGTGCGGCGTGTCCAGTTCGGTCATTGCCACTTGCAGTTGCGGCAGGGCGCTCAACGCGTCCCGCAGGCGCGCCAGGTCACGGGGCCGCGCGTTACGCAGGCCGATCCGCGCGAGGATGCGCTCGATATCGCCGATTTCCTTGAGTTGCGGCTGCAGCTTTTCAAAGCGATAGCCGTCAAGCAGGCAGGTAATAGACGTCTGACGTGCCTGAAGGACGGTCAAATCCCGCAGCGGACGGTTCAACCATCGGGTCAGCAAGCGGCTGCCCATCGCAGTCTGGCAGCGGTCCACCACCGATTGCAGCGTGTTATCGCGCCCGCCCGCCAGGTTGGTGTCCAGCTCCAGGTTGCGACGGCTGGCGCCATCCAGAACCACCGTATCGTCCAGGCGTTCATGGCGCAGGCTGCGCAAGTGCGGCAGGGCCGTGCGCTGGGTTTCCTTGGCGTAGCTGAGCAGGCAGCCGGCGGCGCCGATGGCCAGGGTCAAGGTCTCACAGCCAAAGCCCTTGAGGTCCTGTACGGAGAATTGCTGGCACAAACTTTTCAGCGCCGAATCACGCTCGAAATCCCACGGTGCACGGCGCTTGGTCCCACGGCGCTTCTCTGCCGGCAAATCCTTGGGCCAATCATCCGGAATCAACAACTCCACCGGATTGATACGCTCCAGCTCCGCCAGCAGGTTCTCCCAACCCTTGATCTCCAGCACGCTGAAGTTGCCGCTGGTGATATCCAGCACCGACAGGCCGAACAAACGCTCATCGCCCAACACCGCAGCGATCAGGTTGTCGCGACGCTCATCCAGCAGCGCCTCATCACTCACCGTGCCCGGCGTAATAATGCGCACCACCTGACGTTCCACCGGCCCCTTGCTGGTCGCCGGGTCGCCAATCTGCTCACAGATCACCACCGACTCGCCCAGCTTCACCAGCTTGACCAGGTAGCCTTCCAATGAATGGTAAGGAATCCCACACATCGGGATCGACTGCCCAGCCGACTGCCCGCGCGCGGTCAGGGTGATATCCAGCAACTTGGCGGCCTTCTTCGCGTCTTCGTAGAAGATCTCGTAGAAGTCGCCCATGCGATAGAACATCAACTGATCAGGGTGCTGGTTTTTCAGGCGCCAATACTGCTGCATCATTGGCGTGTGGGAGGACAGATCGGAGGTGTTTTTACTCATTGGGTAATAGGCAAATTCGTTGAAAGTGATGGGGCAAAGGGGGCGCGTGGTCCAGTGTCGATCAGTTTGGAAATGCGCACGTCAAAACAAAGCAGGTCGAATGTGGGAGCTGTCGAGCTTTAGCGAGGCTGCGATGGGATCACCGCGCTGTACCTGCGGACCGCATCACCCGCATCGCTGAAGTTCGAAAACCTCACACCTTGCCCAATCCTGGTCGCTTAACTGATCGGCATTGGGCGCTTGGCCCAGCATTTTTTGCGATGGGCGCAAGGTTAACATGCGAAGTCGACCCTTCGCAGGTCGCAAACGACCAGGTAGAAATAGAAGAAGGGCGCAGCGCATTCATTCAAATACACCGCCCCCTTCTTTTTATCGCCTTACTGAATGTTGCCGGGCGAATCCAACACCTTCACCACATCATCAATCACCGCCTTGACCATCTCCTGCAAGTAATGCGACGCCCAGGCATAACGGTCCGTCTCCTTGGTCATCGCCGCATCTTCTGCGAGCATCTTGGCGACATGGAGAAGATCGGAGGCGTGGTGCAAGGCTTCTTGCAGGGAAACACCGCTGTTGACGCGGAATAGAGGCTGGTCGGAGTGAAAGGAGAAGGGGGTGACGCCGAGGGTGGTTAACGCAGGCGGATTTGTAGCAGTCATTGGTAAAACTCCCATATCAAGTGAGAGCTACCACGTTCGTTCTCAGGCGAATAGGTGGCAGCTGTGCGCAGGCTGAGAAACCGGAGATACAGGAACCCGGCAGACCCGAAGGTCTCCCACGCACAGCCGCCATTGCACGAAACTGCATGTCTTCAAACCGGCCAGAATCGGGTTTTATCGGGTAGAAACCGTCATCATCTTTAAACGGCAAAGCCTCAAGCTCGGACACGCTTAGTGGACGACCTTTCTTTGCTTCAACGCAGGCCGGAGTGTCTTTCATGACATCACAGAACTCAAAACCGTCTTTACGTTTAAATCCCAGAAGTTGCATGCATTGAAATTGGAGTACCTGTTCATTTATGGGTAATTGAGTCAATGAGCCGCCTACAGGGTCACCACATTCCGCCATCGCAGCCTTAACATCATCGACGCTCGTGGAGGCACGCTGCCACTGTGTGAATTCAGCTGGTGGCGGACAGCCTGTGAGTAAAAGTACCGATGCGATCAATGCCGGGAGAGTGATGATCTGGCTTTTTCGCAGCATATTAATCCTTCAAAGTTGGAATTACTGCGCGGTCCAACAGGCTATCTGGACCTACGGCCACTAGCCGGAAACAGCCCTCTGATCACCCCAAGAAACGCCGCAAACAAATTGATTGAAGTCGCCGTAGTGATGGCAATTAACACGTTATCCGAGAACGGCGCTTTACCCGAGTAATACGTCGACCACCCATTCCACACCAACAGAACCGCCCAAAAAATCACGCCACAAGCCGCAAACCAAAACGCACGCCCCGCATACTTCTTGCGCAGTTGCCTTTCAGCCTTCTGGTCTTTGAGATTCTGGTTTCTTTCATCGTCGGGGCCTATGGCTTGCTCGCCACCGGCTTGGGAGTCCTGGTCAGGCCCTGCCACCGGGGGCAGGGTCAGTTCAAGATTGTCGAGTTCTTCACTCACGGATGCGGCTCTTTGGGTGAATGAGTGTCGCCATGTCTTCCCAGTCAATGGCGGAGCCGTCGGCACCCTTTAGGGCCCAGGCTGTGCCGTCCTCGTGGGACAGGTTGGACAGTTGAGTGCCGGACCATTTGCCGTATTTGTTGATGATCCGGTCAATCAAACGATGGGTGTAGGTATCGCTCTCGGGAACCCTCGGTGTAACGAAGACAATGTCTTCGGCGTCGGGTTTCAGGTTGCTGAGAAGCGACGTCACCGGGCGATTACCGTAGGATTTCAACTCATGGTACAGCGACGGGATGACCGGGCCATATTGCCAGCGCGCAAAGTGGTCATCCATGAGCGGTTGATCCCGCTCGCGCAGATGCCAGGACTGCGTATAGAACAGCAGTTTTTGCAGCTTCATGGGCGTCAGGCCCGAAAGCTTTCCTTCCTTCGAGCGTTCAATGAAGGCGTTAGCGACAGCTAGCGCTGAATAAGCCATGAGCACCTCCGTCGTTGCTGGCTATGTTGTTACAGAGTCTTATACATAGGCCCTTAGTTGTCGACAAGCAAGGTGTCGCCCGGCGGCACTATCAAGCTGGCGGGATAATAGAGCGCAAAATAGCTGGCTGTATATACAGTATTTTGTTTCGGCTAATTGAAATTGGGGGGTTAATGCATAAATATGCAAATTAGCATTTGCCAAGCTCAAAAACTCCCGTCAATATCCGCGTTATGCAAAAACGCAACGTTTCTATCGTCTTGAAAGAGCTGCTGGACCGCGACCGGATCTCCCCCACGGAGCTGCACCGACGCACCGGCGTGCCTCAATCCACCCTGTCCCGGATCCTCAGCGGCAAGATCGTTGATCCGTCGGACAAACACATCTCGCGCATCGCCGAGTACTTCCGCGTCAGTACCGACCACCTGCGCGGGCGCGCCGGGGTGGGTGCTTTGCGTGATGACGCGCGCGACCCGATGCATTCGGAACTCAAGGACATAAGCCTGTGGGACGACGACACGCCCGTTAATGATGACGAGGTGTCGATCCCCTTTCTGCGCGAGGTTGAATTGGCTGCTGGATCAGGAAGATTCGTCATCGAGGAAAGCGAGAAAGCCAGCCTGCGTTTTGGAAAGCGCAGCCTTCGGCACAACGGCGTGCAGTTCGACCAGGCCAAATGCGTGACGGTGCGTGGCAACAGTATGCTGCCAGTACTGCGCGATGGCGCGACGGTGGGGGTAAATGCCGGCAAGAGCGGGATCGGAGACATCGTTGATGGTGACCTGTATGCCATCAATCACAATGGACAGCTGCGGGTTAAACAGCTCTACCGCCTGCCTTCCGGGATTCGCCTGCGCAGCTTCAACCGTGAAGAACATCCGGATGAAGACTACAGCTTCCAGGATATACAGGATGAGCAGATCAGCATCCTCGGTCATGTTTTCTGGTGGGGCATGTATGCCCGTTAACCTCCTTACGTAAGCCAAAGCCCGCCAACGAGCGGGCTTTTTTTCGTCTTCAGAAAACCGGCAAACCCGTTGCGCGCAGGGCTTCCAATGCGTTGGTGCATCCCGATCGCCAAAATAAATGCATTTATGCATTGACTGTATATGCATACATGCATATTCTTCATCTCAAGCCAGCCAACAAGGCCTGGTGGAGGTGGCAAGGATGCTGCCAAGGAAGACAGGGAAGGCACGCAACATCGGCAAGGACGCCATCAGAGCGATGGCAGGGATGCCAGGCAACACCGGCAAGGATGCCGACGCTCTTTAGTTTCACCCAGCTTCAAGAACAGGCATCGATGAACCGGCCTTGACGGTTCAGAGGGTTGGCAACTGACCCGGGTGTGCAGCGTAAAGCACCAGAAGCAGTTATCCGGCAGACAGGGATCGTGGTCGGAAAAATATTCAGGAAAGGACCGTACCGCGCCAGTAGCGCCGAAAGTCCGAGGACATCATTACTGAAAAGCCCGGGCGACCGGGCTTTTTGGAATGCCTACCTATCGAAGTGTGTGTAATTGAAAAACGGACTATTCAGTGCTCAGCCAGGAGGCGTGACATGACAAACGAACAACAAGCGTTAGCGGAAATGCCTATCTGGCTGGTGATCATATTGGCTCTGGTCGGCGGCGTTTCCGGCGAGATGTGGCGCGCCGACAAGGAAGGCGCCCGCGGTTGGTCGCTGGTTCGGCGCCTGGCGCTAAGGTCCGGGGCGTGCATGGTCTGCGGGGTCTCGGCCTTGATGCTGTGCTACGCCGCCGGTATGTCGATCTGGACCGCCGGAGCCATAGGTTGCCTGACCGCCATGGCCGGCGCGGACGTGGCCATCGGCCTTTATGAACGTTGGGCGGCCAGGCGCGTCGGGGTCAACGAGGCCCCGACCTCTCGCCCGGATCAGCAGTAACCGCTGCAAGGATGCAAGCAAATGACACTTCTCGAAAAACCTTCGCAACTGCCGATGGCAATTGGGATTGCACTGAAGAGCGCGTTCCCGCAACTACGGGTAGGCAATCACCAGGACTTTTCCGGCGCGCCGGATAACACCGGCGTTTTGATCAGCGTGGAGCGCAACGGTCCGGGCGTTCGTTCCCTCGCAGGACGCAAGGCGCATGCGTTGTCGATCTCGCTCAGGGCCATGGTCGGCAGGGCGTCGGCACCGTTTGACGCCTGCGATCTGGCCAGCCAATTGATGGACCTTGCCTTGGACAACCGCTGGGGCCTGCCACCCGAGCAGTGCGACCTGCCCTCCGCCATTATCGCGGCACCTTCCTCACTCACCGGTGCGGAAACGGACTACGACACCTGGACCGTTTCCTTCAACCAAAACTTCTACCTCGGCCCGTCACTGCTCGACGATCCCGCCGGCAAACCGCCGTTTGCCCGCAGCTGGGAAGTCACGAACATCGACGATCCAGACCAGTACCGTTCGTTGCAGGAGTAGTCAATGCATTGCTACGGGATAGCCTCGGCCTGGTCTCGATACTGCCAGATCGCAACAGTAGCTTCCAAGCCAGCCAAGGCCCCCACTGCTCGCACGAGCGGGAGGGAGCTTGGCAGATAAATAAACGGACTTGCAGATGTTGAAAGAATTCAGATGCGGTAACTGCGAAAGACTTCTCGCCCGCACGGGTGGGTTTACAGAGCTCCAGATCAAATGTTCCCGATGTGGGACGCTGAATCATGTGAAGGCCGCGAGCCTCGAGCAATCGCCCATGAGCGCCATACGCCCAATATAGAGGCCTGAACTTAAATCAGCTCAGTAGCGGAGTTTAAAATGGAAAACGCAAATTCGGCGTCTCAAACCTTGCAAGATCTTTGGACCCAAGTGCAACCGGTGGATAACACCGGCATGCTTAGGCGCGTGGTTTTTGGGGACGGCAAGTTTTATGCGGCTGGTGGCAACGGTCTTCCCACAACCACTCAGCTTGTCAGCGGAGGCACGACTGGTACAGCGTGGACCAAGCTTAAGGGCGCCGTCACCTCTGATAGCGGAAAGGTCCTCAACGACCTGTACTGGAACGGTATTGGGGTACAGCTTCAAGCCCTTTCTCAATCCGGCAATGTGGTCTACGGCAGCACAGCACGCCCTGAAAGGGCTTGGACAGACATTACGGCAACTGTTCGCGCGTCCGGAGACTTGCAAGGCATTGTGTATTATGACCCAATTTTCGGCAGCAACACGACCTGGATACTGGTTGGGTCTAACGGTAAAGTCTTTTCCCGTTATGGCGATTGGTCAGGCCAGGTGGAGCGCACTACGACCTTCACTTCTGGCGAGACTGTGTACTGCGTCAACGTCATTGGCGATTTTGTGTTGGTTGCGGGATCGAATGGGAAGCTGCTTAGCGCTGTGAAGATGCCGACGGAGAATCCGCAATCATTTGCGACCAGAACCAGCACCTTCGGCACTAGCACCATCCTTTCCATGAAGCTTTGCAACGGGAAAATGTTTATCGTTGGTGCGGATGGCAAGATGGCATATTCATCCGGTGGGCTTATCTGGACTGCTGTTGAAGATACCAGTTTCGGTGGAACCATCATCCGCGACATTGCTTACGGTAATGGCAAGTATGTAGCGGTCGGCGACGGCGGCAAGACAGCCGTTTCCGAGGATGGGATCGGCTGGGTTCAGCAAGCCAACACTTTCGCAGGAGCCGATATCCGGAGCGTCGCCTTCGGTAACGGCAACTTTGTAGCTGTTGGTGCAGGCGGCAAGATTGCTTACTGGACTCCATGATCTTCTATCTCCTTGCGTAATAGAGCCCAGCCGTCGCGCTGGGCTTTTTCAGTTCTGATTCAGGCTCGCCACAGCCAGGGTGGCCCTTCGGGAGATGCCTGGGCGCGGATAAGCCGGTAGTACCGCGATGCAAGAAAACACCGGCAGCCCGCGCATCCTGACCTCACTGTGCTTCCAGGGGGGGCGAGACAGTACAGGCGAGATCGTGCATTGGGGCGTCGACACTGGAATTGTCTTTGGCTGGCAGCGCGGGAAGACGCGCACACCTATTCAGGGCCTCAGCTTCGCTGGGGCTTTTCTCGTTATGAGGCAAGGAAAATGTCCGGCACTATCCAGTCCAGCAACTACGTGCCGGGCGTTTCCGGCTGGAAGCTCAATACCCTCACCGGTGAGTTCGAGATTAACTCTTGCACCCCCGGCAGCGCGGCCAATGCGCCAGAGCGTCAGATGGTGTCGGTCGAAGTGGCCAGCTGGAGCAAGTACGACCTGCACAAGAATGCCGCCAACCTGCTCCAGTTCATGCAGGCCGAGCTGCAGAAGGTCCCCGAGCGGTATCGCCATGTCGCCGAATTCGAAGAGTTCGATGCGAGCTACGGCGATGAGTCGTTCAATCCCCGCCTGTTCCTAAGCTACGCCCGACTCGAAATAGAAGAAGAGCTGGCCGATCGCCTGGCGAAGGCTAAGGTTGCTGGTACACGGGTCAGCATCAAGAACGGCTTGACGACTGTCATCCACGATGGCGTTCACGCTAATTCACGGCCTGCCACTGAGCGAGCCTTTTCGTTTTCGACTCCACCACACCCATTGCTCCGAGCTGGGAGTTCTGCTGGAGCTGACTTATTTGTACAGGTCGTACCTCGTCCACTTTTACTCTATAGAAGTGGCGATGGATCCTAACGACCTGGCCCTTGGCGTGTTCGCGTGGCTTGGTGGTACCGGCACTGTGTTGCTTGGTGATCTGTGGTGTTGCTCCACTGCCACGCAGATGCACACACCCACCAGATGATGTGCCAATGACGACCGTTGCCTACAAAGATTGCGTGATCACCAAGAGTCAAACCCATGCTCATGACGCTCCCCCAACTGCTTCAGGTGATGCCTGGCGCCCGTGCGCGTGCGGGCCTGTTTTTAACCGCCCTGAATGCAGCGTTCGTTCGCTACGAGATCGACCGCCCACTACGCATCGCCGCCTTCCTCGCCCAGGTCGGCCACGAATCCGCCGAGTTGCGCCATGTGCGCGAACTGGGCAGTGATGCGTACCTGAGCAGGTACGACACCGGCCCGTTGGCCGCGCGCCTGGGCAATACCCCGCAAGCCGACGGCGACGGCCAGGCATACCGGGGCAGGGGGCTGATCCAGATTACCGGTAGTCACAATTATCTGGCCTGCAGCCGGGCATTGTTCGGCGATGACCGTTTGTTGCGCGAGCCGATGCTGCTCGAGTTGCCCCAATGGGCCGCCGCCTCGGCCGGCTGGTTCTGGCAGAGCAATGGCCTGAACGAGCTGGCCGACAAGGGGCAGTTCACCACCATCACGCGGCGCATCAACGGCGGGCTCAATGGGCTGGAGGATCGCCTGCGGCTGTGGGCGCGGGCGAAGGAGGCGTTATGCGTTTCCTAAATGTGTGCCGGCTGATAGGCGTGGGCCTGCTGGTGGCGGTTGTCTGGCAGGTGCAGGCATGGCGTTACTCGGCGCGGATTGAACATTTGTCGGCAACACAGACCCAGGCAGCTCTGCGTCAGCAACAGTTCGCGCAAGACCAACGGCTGGCCCTTGAGCAACAGCTCACTGCCAGCGACACACGACATGCCCGGGAGTTGAGCGATGCCCAACGTCATCAAGCGGCTCTGCGCGACCGCCTGGCCACTGCTGATGTGCGGTTGTCAGTCCTTCTCGACGCCTCCAGTGGCTGCGCAGTGCCAGCCGCTACCGGCGCCGGCAGCGTGGTTCATGCAGCCGCGCGAGCCCGACTTGACCCGGCGCATGCTCAACGAATTATCCGCATCACCGACGACGGCGACAGCGCCCTGATCGCCTTGCGCGCCTGCCAAGCCTATGTGCGGGCCGTCGTGCGTTAGTCTTTTGATGCATTCTGCAACTTGCATGGCCGATGGGCTGCTGTAGGGTAGGCGAACCATCGCCCATCCCTGGAGACGACCGTGAAGGAAATCACTCAACTGGCGGCTGAACTGGGGCGCCGTTTGCAGGTGCTCAATGCCCATGTCACCACCGCCGAATCCTGCACCGGCGGCGGTATCGCCGAAGCCATTACGCGGATTCCGGGCAGTTCGGCGTGGTTCGAGGCGGGCTATGTCACCTATTCCAACCGGCAGAAAACCCGGCAATTGGATGTGCCGCAAGCGCTGTTTGCCAAAGTCGGCGCCGTCAGCCAGGAAGTGGTGGAGGCGATGGCGCGAGGGGCTCATGAAAAAAGCCTGGCACGCTTTGCTGTGGCGGTCAGCGGCGTGGCGGGCCCGGACGGCGGTTCGCCGGACAAGCCGGTAGGCACGGTATGGCTGGCGTTTGGCGTGGGCGATGAGATCACGGCCGAGCGTGCGCACTTTCCCGGCAACCGCGACGAGGTCCGTCGACAAACGGTAAAGGCCGCGCTGGAGGGCTTGTTGCGACGAGCTGCAGCAGAAATAGACAATCAGGGGTAGGCGATCTTCGATCTTTGTGGAACAATACTGTCTACTTATACAGGTGTTGGCCGTCAGGCCTTATTGATTACGTGAGGACTTTAATGGACGACAACAAGAAGAAAGCCTTGGCTGCGGCCCTGGGTCAGATCGAACGTCAATTCGGCAAGGGTGCCGTAATGCGTATGGGCGATCACGACCGTCAGGCGATCCCGGCTATTTCCACTGGCTCTCTGGGTCTGGATATCGCGCTCGGCATTGGCGGCCTGCCAAAAGGCCGTATCGTTGAGATCTACGGGCCTGAATCTTCCGGTAAAACCACCCTGACCCTGTCGGTGATTGCCCAGGCTCAGAAAATGGGTGCCACGTGCGCGTTCGTCGATGCCGAGCACGCCCTGGATCCTGAATACGCCGGCAAGCTGGGGGTCAACGTTGACGACCTGCTGGTTTCGCAGCCGGACACCGGCGAGCAAGCCCTGGAAATCACCGACATGCTGGTGCGTTCCAACGCCATCGACGTGATCGTGGTCGACTCCGTGGCGGCGCTGGTACCGAAGGCAGAAATCGAAGGCGAAATGGGTGACATGCACGTGGGCCTGCAAGCCCGTCTGATGTCCCAGGCACTGCGTAAAATTACCGGCAACATCAAGAACGCGAACTGCCTGGTGATCTTCATCAACCAGATTCGTATGAAGATCGGTGTAATGTTCGGCAGCCCGGAAACCACAACCGGTGGTAACGCGCTGAAGTTCTACGCCTCGGTCCGTCTGGATATCCGTCGTACCGGCGCGGTGAAGGAAGGTGACGAGGTTGTCGGTAGCGAAACCCGCGTTAAAGTTGTGAAGAACAAGGTAGCCCCGCCTTTCCGTCAGGCAGAGTTCCAGATTCTTTATGGCAAAGGCATTTACCTGAATGGCGAGATGATCGACCTGGGTGTGTTGCACGGTTTTGTCGAGAAATCAGGCGCCTGGTATGCCTACAACGGCAGCAAGATCGGTCAGGGCAAGGCCAACTCGGCCAAGTTCCTGGCGGACAACCCGGATATCGCGGCCACGCTTGAGAAGCAGATTCGCGACAAGCTGCTGACGCCAGCGCCAGACGTCAAGGCCGCCGCCAACCGCGAGCCGGTTGACGAGATGGAAGAAGCCGATACTGACATCTGAAGCAAACGATGACTGTGGTAGTGGATACACTCGTCGCCGTTCGGCGCACTGCAATGGACCTGCTCGCACGCCGCGAGCATGGCCGAGTCGAGCTGACGCGCAAATTGCGTCAGCGCGGCGCAGAGCCTGAGATGATCGAAACGGCCCTCGACCGATTAACGGAAGAGGGCTTGTTGTCGGAATCCCGATACCTCGAGAGCTTTGTGTCTTATCGCGCACGCTCCGGTTATGGCCCTGCGCGGATTCGCGAAGAGTTGAGCCAGCGTGGCCTGCAACGTGCCGATATCGACCTCGCTCTGCGCGAATGCGATATCAGTTGGCAGTCGCAGTTGGAAGAGACCTGGCGCCGCAAGTTTGCTGGTCATCTGCCGATTGATGCCAGGGAGCGTGCGAAGCAAGGTCGTTTTCTGAGTTATCGCGGATTTTCGATGGAGATGATCAGTCGCTTGTTAAGTGGCCGGGACATGGACGACTGAGCGTAAAAATCACGCCGGCTGTTGATGATCGTTCCCTCGCTCCGCGTGGGAATGCATCCCGTGACGCTCCGCGTCGCCATCGCGCAGGCACCTGATTTTTCGCTGAAAGCAGGACGCGGAGCGTCCCGAGTGGCATTCCCACGCAGAGTGAACTGACCCCACAAAGCTGGACGATTTTCTGTCTACGCCTGAGCGGCCTGAGTTCTGTATTCAACAGGACTCAGGCCGTTTAGCTTCAATCTGATACGCGAGTGATTGTAATACTGGATGTACTC
>NZ_JYLM01000008.1 GCF_001439815.1 Pseudomonas orientalis
AACTCAGCAGTGAAACGATGCATCGCCGATGGTAGTGTGGGGTTTCCCCATGTGAGAGTAGGTCATCGTCAAGATTAAATTCCAGAACCCCAATTGCGAAAGCAGTTGGGGTTTTGTTTTGGGCGGTCGGAAAGTGCCGGGACGCTCGTTACGGCCTTGGGGCGTGCGGCCTTTCTATGCAATGCCCCTTCGCATGGCTATCATGCGTGCCTCATTGTGAGGCGATACCTGCATGCTTACGCTGTTAGAACTTCTGAAAGATGGCCGATTCCATTCCGGAGAGGCGCTGGGTGCCGCCCTGGGCATCAGCCGCAGCGCCGTATGGAAGCAGCTTCAGCTTCTTGAGGCCGAATTGAATCTACCTATTCATAAGGTGCGTGGTAAGGGTTACCAGTTAGCATCGCCACTGGTGTTTCTAAATGCTGGAGATATTTCGCGAAGTGCACCGTCGTTGTCGTGGCCTATTCATATTTATGACTCGATTGATTCCACCAACGCAGAGGCGTTGCGCATGGTTGATGTCGCGCGAGCTGCCCCGTTCCTGATATTGGCTGAGCAGCAAATGGCAGGGCGGGGCAGGCGCGGTCGAAAGTGGGTCAGTCCATTTGCCCAAAACATCTATTACAGCCTCGTCCTGCGTATTGAGGATGGCCTCCGACAGCTGGAAGGGCTAAGTCTTGTTGTTGGCTTGGCGGTCATTCAGGCTCTGCGAGAGTCTGGTGTTAAGGATGCCGTCTTGAAATGGCCCAACGACGTATTGGTCGGGCGCAAGAAAATTGCAGGGATATTGCTGGAGTTGGTGGGGGACCCCGCAGATATTTGTCATGTGGTTCTCGGTATCGGGATCAATGTGAATATGCAAAGGGCTGCCGAGGTAGATCAGCAATGGACATCGGTGCAGCTTGAGACAGGATCTGCCGCTGATCGTAACGCTCTGGTGGCCCAAGTCAGCGTGCAGCTCCAGCGCTACCTCGATCGGCACAGGGAGTCAGGCTTTGCAGCCCTCCAGGAGGAGTGGGAGCGAAATCATGCGTGGCAAGGGCGGGCGGTATCACTTATCGCGGGTGTGAATCGTGTTGATGGAGTGGTGCTCGGTGTTGATCGTCAAGGTGCGTTGCGCCTGGACGTTGGCGGCGTCGAGAAAATATACAGCGGTGGTGAGTTAAGCCTGAGGTTGCGTGATGATTCTTGAGCTCGACTGTGGGAATAGCTTTATCAAATGGCGCGTGCTTAATGTCGACAGGGTGGGCGCCTTCGCAGAGGGGGTCGTCGGTTCGAATGTCGCACTGATTGAAAGTTTGAGCGCAGTGCCAGGCATTTCGCTGACGCGTTGCCGGCTGGTGAGTGTTCGTGCCCTGGAGGAAACAAACAAGCTGGTCGAGACATTGATCGAGGCTTTTGGCATTACCGTCTCATGTGCGACCTCAGCCGTGGAAATGGCGGGCGTTCGCAACGGCTATGACGACTTTGAGCGGCTTGGTCTGGACCGTTGGCTGGCGATTCTTGGAGGGTACAAGCTGGCGTCCGGCCCGTGCCTGGTGTTGGATTTTGGTACCGCGGCGACTGCAGATTACATTGATATCAATGGCGAGCATTTGGGGGGATTCATTTGTCCTGGCCTGCCGCTTATGCGCAACCAGCTGCGCACCCATACGCGCAAGATACGCTACGACGATGCATCTGCCGAGCGCGCTCTGGAGCGTCTTTCACCTGGGCGTACAACGGCCGAGGCGGTCGAGCGTGGTTGTACACTGATGTTAAGAGGGTTTGTCCTCACCCAGATCGAACTTGCCAGGAGTTATTGGGGGGATGACTTCACGGTGTTTCTGACTGGCGGCGATGCCGATCTGGTCTTTGACACTGTGCCGCAGGCACGGCTTGTGCCGGATCTGGTATTTATTGGCCTGGCAATGGCGTGTCCTTTGCCCTGAGGTGCTTATGCGTTGGTTGTTTCTGCTTCTACTGATCCTCAACGTCTTTTATTACATATGGCATCAGCAAGAGGCGCCATTGCGCGCCAAGGATGTCACGCCTTTGAGCCTTTACCGTGGCCCCCAGCAGGACATACGACTGCTGAGTGAGACTTCCGAGGCGATGGCTCGCAGGGATCGGGCGAAAACGTCTGATACGCAAAATACCTGCTTGTACATTGGTGGGTTTGC
Organism: Pseudomonas orientalis; assembly: GCF_001439815.1. GTDB lineage: Bacteria > Pseudomonadota > Gammaproteobacteria > Pseudomonadales > Pseudomonadaceae > Aquipseudomonas > Aquipseudomonas orientalis. Next base: position 2,163 of record NZ_JYLM01000008.1, read on the forward strand.
CGATCAGCGTCAGGCGCAATCTGTCGAGCAGCGCCTCACCAGCCTGGATATAAAGGTCAAGGTTCAATTGCTGAACATGCCTGAAGCGACCGGTTACTGGCTTCGGGTGGCTCCTGAAAGCAGGCACCTGGCGGACGATCTGCCCTTTGAAAACCTTGCTAAGGAATTCAATGAGTTAAAACATAAAATAATGCTGTGCGAAGGCATTGCAACTCTCGGATAGTTTGCATAGAATGGCGCCCGCTTCGCAGTGAAGACCTTTTAGGTATTTGATGTGAGGCGGCGTCAACGCAGCTAACCTCATAATTTAAATGAGAAAATGCTTGACAGAAGGTCGGCGTGATGTAAAATGCCGGCTCGCTTAGGAGGGGTTCCCGAGCGGCCAAAGGGATCAGACTGTAAATCTGACGTCTACGACTTCGAAGGTTCGAATCCTTCCCCCTCCACCATTTTAGCGTGAGCTGCAAGCTCCGCGGGTATAGTTTAGTGGTAGAACCTCAGCCTTCCAAGCTGATGATGCGGGTTCGATTCCCGCTACCCGCTCCAAGTTTGCAGGTTGTGCAGGTGTTTTGCTCTTGTAGCTCAGTTGGTAGAGCACACCCTTGGTAAGGGTGAGGTCAGCGGTTCAAATCCGCTCAAGAGCTCCATATAACAAGGCAGATATGAAAATATCTGCCTTTGTTTTAACAGCTGCCTCGGCTTGTATCGTGTTGTTTCTGGCGTTGGATGTCAGGTGATTGCAAGTCTGTTGGGGTTGGTTGTTGTAAAGTCTTTTTCAGGCCTGCATAATGGTCGGCCTGATTTTGTTTTAGGTCAGTAGCTCAATTGGCAGAGCGACGGTCTCCAAAACCGTAGGTTGGGGGTTCGATTCCCTCCTGACCTGCCAGATTCACTTGGTGTGTCTGGCTTTCTTTTCACAGGATCTTCATAGATGACTCCTAAGGCTGAAGCTCAAAGCTCTCGTTTCGATCTGGTCAAGTGGCTCGCCGTAGTCGCGTTGGTGGTCGTAGGCGTTGTTGGCAATCAGTACTATTCTGCTTCGCCGATCCTGTACCGTGTTCTCGCTTTGCTGGCCCTTGCTGCTGTAGCTGCCTTTGTAGGCCTGCAGACTGCCAAAGGCAAGTCTTTCGCGGTCCTGGTAAAGGAAGCTCGCACTGAAATTCGTAAAGTCGTTTGGCCGACTCGCCAAGAAACCACACAGACCACATTGATTGTCGTGGCTGTTGTTCTGGTTATGGCGTTGCTGTTGTGGGGGCTCGATTCCCTGCTCGGCTGGCTTGTTTCCTTGATTGTTGGCTAAGGGTGTCCCGTGGCTAAGCGTTGGTACGTTGTGCATGCTTACTCGGGTTACGAGAAGCATGTTATGCGCTCTTTGCTGGAGCGCGTAAAGCTGGCAGGCATGGAAGATGGCTTCGGCGAAATTCTGGTTCCCACTGAAGAAGTGGTTGAAATGCGGAATGGCCAGAAGCGCAAGAGTGAGCGCAAGTTCTTCCCTGGCTACGTGCTGGTACAGATGGACATGAACGAAGGTACTTGGCACTTGGTCAAGGACACTCCTCGTGTCATGGGTTTCATTGGCGGTACTGCCGATAAGCCTGCGCCGATCACCGATAAAGAGGCGGAAGCGATTCTGCGTCGTGTTGCTGACGGTAGCGACAAGCCTAAGCCGAAGACTTTGTTCGAGCCGGGCGAGGTGGTTCGTGTCACAGATGGTCCGTTTGCTGATTTCAACGGCACTGTCGAAGAAGTTAACTACGAAAAGAGCCGGATCCAAGTGGCGGTGCTCATTTTCGGTCGCTCTACTCCGGTAGAGTTGGAGTTCAGCCAGGTCGAGAAGGTCTAGCTGAGCAAGCATCCCAACCCCACAGCCTAGGCTGTGGGGTTTTGTCGTCACTGGGATAAACGCGCAAGTAACCGGGGAGCCTTTCGAGGCGCTTGAACCCGTAATTGGAGTGCCTCATGGCCAAGAAGATTACCGCTTACATCAAGCTGCAAGTGAAGGCCGCTCAGGCCAACCCTAGCCCACCCGTCGGTCCAGCTCTGGGTCAGCACGGCGTGAACATCATGGAATTCTGCAAGGCCTTCAACGCCCGTACCCAGGGTATTGAGCCAGGTCTGCCGACTCCAGTGATCATCACTGTATACAGCGACCGTAGTTTCACTTTCGAAACCAAGTCGACTCCGGCTTCGGTTCTTCTGAAGAAAGCTGCTGGTCTGACCAGCGGTTCCGCTCGTCCGAACACCGTTAAGGTTGGCACCGTCACTCGTGCTCAGCTGGAAGAAATCGCGAAAACCAAAAACGCGGATCTGACTGCAGCTGATATGGATGCAGCCGTGCGTACCATCGCCGGTTCTGCTCGTAGCATGGGCCTTAACGTGGAGGGTGTGTAATGGCTAAGCTGACCAAGCGCCAAAAGGCTATCGCCGGCAAAATCGAAGCGGGCAAGTCCTACAACTTTGTAGACGCTGCTGCCCTGCTGACCGAGCTGTCGACTGTCAAGTTCAGCGAGTCCGTTGACGTTGCTGTGAACCTGGGTGTTGACCCACGTAAATCCGACCAGGTCGTTCGTAGCGCTACTGTGCTGCCACACGGTACTGGCAAGACTGTACGTGTTGCTGTCTTCACTCAAGGTCCGGCCGCTGAAGCTGCTCTGGCCGCCGGTGCCGATCGCGTTGGCATGGACGACCTGGCTGCCGAAATGAAAGGCGGCGACCTGAACTATGACGTTGTTATTGCCTCCCCGGATGCAATGCGCGTTGTAGGTCAGTTGGGTCAGATCCTGGGTCCTCGTGGCCTGATGCCTAACCCTAAAGTCGGCACCGTAACGCCAGACGTAGCCACCGCGGTTAAAAACGCCAAGGCTGGTCAGGTTCGTTATCGCACCGACAAAAACGGCATCATTCACACCTCCGTTGGCAAAGTCGGCTTTGATGCCGTCAAGCTGAAGGAAAACGTTGAAGCCCTGATCGCTGATCTCAAGCGTATCAAGCCTGCTTCCTCGAAAGGCATCTACGTCAAGCGCGTTACCCTGAGCACCACTATGGGCCCAGGTCTGGTCATCGACCAAGGCTCGCTGGACGTATAAGACACAGGTTGGCGCGAGCGATTGCGCCAATTGAAAGATTGGGGTCCCTGCCTGGCGGGGGCTATCCAAGACCGTAGGCGACGCAAGTCTTAAACCAACAAGCCTACGCAGATGGTGCTCCCGGTTCCTTACCGAATCAGACACCAAAACGACATCAGGCCTAGGCCAGATGAAACGGTAACAAGCAGGAGTTAAACCCGTGGCAATTAATCTCGAAGACAAGAAGGCCATCGTCGCTGAAGTCAACGAGGCTGCCAAAGCTGCTCTGTCCGCTGTCGTGGCTGATGCCCGTGGTGTGACAGTAAGCGCTATGACCGGACTCCGTAAAGAGGCTCGTGAAGCTGGCGTATACGTACGTGTTGTACGTAACACCCTGCTCAAGCGCGCTGTTGCTGACACTGAATACAGTGTCCTCAACGACGTGTTCACCGGCCCGACCCTGATTGCGTTCTCCACCGATCATCCAGGCGCTGCTGCCCGTTTGTTCAAAGAGTTCGCCAAGGGTCAGGACAAGTTCGAGATCAAGGCAGCTGCGTTCGAGGGCAAGTTCCTCGCAGCTAACCAAATCGACGTACTGGCAACACTGCCGACCCGTAACGAAGCCATTTCGCAGCTGATGAGCGTGATTCAAGGCGCTACCAGCAAGCTGGCTCGTACTCTGGCTGCAGTTCGCGAGCAAAAAGAAGCTGCCGCAGCCTAAGGCTGAGCAAATTCTCTCGCGTATTTTTGTTTATTTCGATGGCCGCGTAGGCCGTCCCCCAATTCAGGAAATACAGCAATGTCTATCTCCCAAGACGATATCCTCAACGCCGTAGCTGAAATGTCGGTTCTGCAGGTTGTTGAGCTGATCAAAGCTTTCGAAGAAAAATTCGGCGTTTCCGCTGCCGCTGCTTCCGCTGGCCCAGCTGTTGCTGCTGTTGCTGCTGAAGAGCAAACCGAATTCAACGTCATGCTGCTGGAAGCTGGCGAGAAGAAAGTAAACGTGATCAAGGCAGTACGTGAACTGACCGGTCTGGGCCTGAAAGAAGCCAAGGCTGTAGTTGACGGCGCTCCTGCCCAGGTTCTGGAAGCTGTGTCCAAAGACGCCGCTGACAAAGCCAAAGCTACTCTGGAAGAAGCAGGCGCTAAAGTCGAGCTGAAGTAAGCATCGACCTTGCGTCTCCAGCCCAAGCTTTAAGCTGAAGGCTGATGGCTGGTGGCTCTTGCCACCGGCCTTTTTCCGTTCTTGGCTGTCGACTCGGTCGCCGCCATTAACGCGCTGTAGCCACCCGATGCGGTGGTGCAAACCATGGGGTTTGCAAGATTTTCTGGCTGCTCCCGTCGGGAGGGCCAAACAAGCAGGTGACCAAGCTGGGGAACGCTGATGGCTTACTCATATACTGAGAAAAAACGTATCCGCAAGGACTTTAGCAAGTTGCCGGACGTCATGGATGTCCCGTACCTTCTGGCTATCCAGCTGGATTCGTATCGTGAATTCTTGCAGGCGGGAGCGACCAAAGATCAGTTCCGCGACGTGGGCCTGCATGCGGCCTTCAAATCCGTTTTCCCGATCATCAGCTACTCCGGCAATGCTGCGCTGGAGTACGTCGGTTATCGCCTGGGCGAACCGGCATTTGATGTCAAAGAATGCGTGTTGCGCGGTGTTACGTACGCCGTACCTTTGCGGGTAAAAGTCCGTCTGATCATTTTCGACAAAGAATCGTCGAACAAAGCGATCAAGGACATCAAAGAGCAAGAAGTCTACATGGGCGAAATCCCACTGATGACTGAAAACGGTACCTTCGTTATCAACGGTACCGAGCGCGTAATCGTTTCCCAGCTGCACCGTTCCCCGGGCGTGTTCTTCGACCACGACCGCGGCAAGACGCACAGCTCCGGTAAGCTCCTGTACTCCGCGCGGATCATTCCGTACCGCGGTTCGTGGTTGGACTTCGAGTTCGATCCGAAAGATTGCGTGTTCGTGCGTATCGACCGTCGTCGCAAGCTGCCGGCCTCGGTACTGCTGCGCGCGCTCGGCTATACCACTGAGCAAGTGCTGGATGCCTTCTACACCACCAACGTATTCAGTCTGAAGGATGAAACCCTCAAGCTGGAGCTGATCGCTTCGCGTCTGCGTGGTGAAATTGCCGTCCTGGACATCCAGGATGAAAAGGGCAAGGTCATTGTTGAAGCCGGCCGCCGTATCACCGCGCGCCACATCAACCAGATCGAAAAAGCCGGTCTCAAAGAGCTGGAAGTGCCGCTGGACTACGTCCTGGGCCGCACGACCGCCAAGGTCATCGTTCACCCGGCGACAGGCGAAATCCTGGCTGAGTGCAACACCGAGCTGAACACCGAGATCCTGGCCAAAATCGCCAAGGCTCAGGTCGTTCGCATCGAGACCCTGTACACCAACGACATCGACTGCGGTCCGTTCATCTCCGACACGCTGAAGATCGACTCCACCAGCAACCAATTGGAAGCGCTGGTCGAGATCTATCGCATGATGCGTCCGGGTGAGCCACCAACCAAAGACGCTGCCGAAACCCTGTTCAACAACCTGTTCTTCAGCCCTGAGCGCTATGACCTGTCTGCGGTCGGCCGGATGAAGTTCAACCGTCGTATCGGTCGTACCGAGATCGAAGGTTCGGGCGTGCTGTGCAAGGAAGACATCGTCGCGGTACTGAAGACCCTGGTCGACATCCGTAACGGTAAAGGCATCGTCGATGACATCGACCACTTGGGTAACCGTCGTGTTCGCTGCGTAGGCGAAATGGCCGAGAACCAGTTCCGCGTTGGCCTGGTACGTGTTGAGCGTGCGGTCAAGGAACGTCTGTCGATGGCTGAAAGCGAAGGCCTGATGCCGCAAGACCTGATCAACGCCAAGCCAGTGGCTGCCGCGGTGAAAGAGTTCTTCGGTTCCAGCCAGCTCTCGCAGTTCATGGACCAGAACAACCCGCTCTCCGAGATCACCCACAAGCGCCGTGTTTCCGCACTGGGCCCGGGCGGTCTGACCCGTGAGCGTGCCGGCTTTGAAGTCCGTGACGTACACCCGACGCACTATGGTCGTGTATGCCCGATCGAAACGCCGGAAGGTCCGAACATCGGTCTGATCAACTCCCTGGCCGCTTATGCGCGCACCAACCAGTACGGTTTCCTTGAGAGCCCGTACCGTGTGGTGAAGGAAGGTCTGGTTACCGACGAGATCGTCTTCCTGTCCGCCATCGAAGAAGCTGATCACGTGATCGCCCAAGCTTCGGCCACGATGAACGACAAGAAAGTCCTGATCGACGAGCTGGTAGCTGTTCGTCACTTGAACGAGTTCACCGTCAAGGCGCCGGAAGACGTCACCCTGATGGACGTTTCGCCCAAGCAGGTAGTGTCGGTTGCAGCGTCGCTGATCCCGTTCCTGGAACACGATGACGCCAACCGTGCGTTGATGGGTTCCAACATGCAGCGTCAAGCTGTACCGACCCTGCGCGCCGACAAGCCGCTGGTAGGTACCGGCATGGAGCGTAACGTAGCCCGTGACTCCGGCGTTTGCGTCGTGGCTCGTCGTGGCGGCGTGATCGACTCCGTTGATGCCAGCCGTATCGTGGTGCGTGTTGCCGATGACGAAGTTGAAACCGGTGAAGCCGGCGTCGACATCTACAACCTGACCAAATACACCCGTTCGAACCAGAACACCTGCATCAACCAGCGTCCGCTGGTGCGTAAGGGTGACCGCGTTCAGCGTAGCGACATCATGGCCGACGGCCCGTCCACCGATATGGGTGAGCTGGCACTGGGTCAGAACATGCGCATCGCGTTCATGGCCTGGAACGGTTACAACTTCGAAGACTCCATCTGTCTGTCGGAACGCGTTGTTCAAGAAGATCGCTTTACCACGATCCACATCCAGGAACTGACCTGTGTGGCACGTGACACCAAGCTTGGGCCAGAGGAAATCACTGCAGACATCCCTAACGTGGGTGAAGCTGCACTGAACAAGCTGGACGAAGCCGGTATCGTTTATGTAGGTGCTGAAGTTGGCGCAGGCGACATTCTGGTCGGTAAGGTCACTCCGAAAGGCGAGACCCAGCTGACGCCGGAAGAAAAACTGTTGCGTGCCATCTTCGGTGAAAAAGCCAGCGACGTTAAAGACACCTCCCTGCGTGTACCAACCGGTACCAAGGGTACTGTCATCGACGTACAGGTCTTCACCCGCGACGGCGTTGAGCGTGATGCTCGTGCACTGTCCATCGAGAAGACCCAGCTCGACGAGATCCGCAAGGACCTTAACGAAGAGTTCCGTATCGTTGAAGGCGCGACCTTCGAACGTCTGCGTTCCGCGCTGGTAGGCCACAAGGCTGAAGGCGGCGCAGGTCTGAAGAAAGGTCAGGACATCACCGACGAAATCCTCGACGGTCTTGAGCACGGCCAGTGGTTCAAACTGCGCATGGCTGAAGACGCTCTGAACGAGCAACTCGAGAAGGCCCAAGCCTATATCGTTGATCGCCGCCGTCTGCTGGACGACAAGTTCGAAGACAAGAAGCGCAAACTGCAGCAGGGCGATGACCTGGCTCCGGGCGTGCTGAAAATCGTCAAGGTTTACCTGGCAATCCGTCGCCGCATCCAGCCGGGCGACAAGATGGCCGGTCGTCACGGTAACAAAGGTGTGGTCTCCGTGATCATGCCGGTTGAAGACATGCCGCACGATGCCAATGGCACCCCGGTCGACGTCGTCCTCAACCCGTTGGGCGTACCTTCGCGTATGAACGTTGGTCAGATCCTCGAAACCCACCTGGGCCTCGCGGCCAAAGGTCTGGGCGAGAAGATCAACCGTATGATCGAAGAGCAGCGCAAGGTCGCTGACCTGCGTAAGTTCCTGCACGAGATCTACAACGAGATCGGCGGTCGCAACGAAGAGCTGGACACCTTCACCGACCAGGAAATCCTGGACCTGGCGAAGAACCTGCGCGGCGGCGTTCCAATGGCTACCCCGGTGTTCGACGGTGCCAAGGAAAGCGAAATCAAGGCCATGCTGAAATTGGCAGACCTGCCGGAAAGCGGCCAGATGCAGCTGTTCGATGGCCGTACCGGCAACAAGTTCGAGCGCCCGGTTACTGTTGGCTACATGTACATGCTGAAGCTGAACCACTTGGTAGACGACAAGATGCACGCTCGTTCTACCGGTTCTTACAGCCTGGTTACCCAGCAGCCGCTGGGTGGTAAGGCTCAGTTCGGTGGTCAGCGTTTCGGGGAGATGGAGGTCTGGGCACTGGAAGCATACGGTGCTGCATACACTCTGCAAGAAATGCTCACAGTGAAGTCGGACGATGTGAACGGTCGTACCAAGATGTACAAAAACATCGTGGACGGCGATCACCGTATGGAGCCGGGCATGCCCGAGTCTTTCAACGTGTTGATCAAAGAAATTCGTTCCCTCGGCATCGATATCGATCTGGAAACCGAATAACACGTGACGCGAATCGAGAGCGAGGCCGTTTGGCCCGCTCTCTGCTCCGCCAGGAGGAAAGGCCTTGAAAGACCTACTGAATTTGCTGAAAAACCAGGGTCAAGTCGAAGAGTTCGACGCCATCCGTATTGGATTGGCATCGCCTGAGATGATCCGTTCGTGGTCGTTCGGTGAAGTTAAAAAGCCGGAAACCATCAACTACCGTACGTTCAAACCCGAGCGTGACGGCCTGTTCTGCGCCAAGATCTTTGGCCCGGTCAAGGATTACGAGTGCCTGTGCGGTAAGTACAAGCGCTTGAAGCACCGTGGTGTGATCTGCGAGAAGTGCGGCGTTGAAGTCGCGCTGGCCAAGGTTCGTCGTGAGCGCATGGCGCACATCGAACTGGCTTCGCCGGTTGCCCACATCTGGTTCCTGAAATCGCTGCCGTCCCGTATCGGCTTGCTGATGGACATGACCCTGCGTGATATCGAACGCGTTCTCTACTTCGAGAGCTATGTCGTTATCGATCCAGGCATGACCACCCTTGAAAAAGGTCAGCTGCTCAATGACGAGCAGTACTTCGAAGCGCTGGAAGAGTTCGGCGACGATTTCGATGCCCGCATGGGTGCCGAGGCTGTCCGCGAGCTGCTGCACGCTATCGACCTGGAACACGAGATTGGCCGTCTGCGTGAAGAAATTCCGCAAACCAACTCCGAAACCAAAATCAAGAAGCTGTCCAAGCGTCTGAAGTTGATGGAAGCCTTCCAGGGTTCCGGCAACCTGCCAGAGTGGATGGTGCTGACCGTTCTGCCGGTTCTGCCGCCAGACCTGCGTCCGCTGGTGCCGTTGGACGGTGGTCGTTTCGCGACGTCCGACCTCAACGACCTGTACCGCCGCGTGATCAACCGTAACAACCGCTTGAAGCGTCTGCTCGATCTGTCCGCTCCGGACATCATCGTGCGCAACGAAAAGCGTATGTTGCAGGAGGCCGTCGACGCCTTGCTCGACAACGGTCGTCGTGGCCGTGCTATCACCGGTTCCAACAAGCGTCCTCTGAAATCCCTAGCTGACATGATCAAGGGTAAGCAGGGTCGTTTCCGTCAGAACTTGCTCGGTAAGCGTGTTGACTACTCCGGTCGCTCGGTAATTACCGTAGGCCCGACCCTGCGTCTGCACCAGTGCGGTCTGCCCAAGAAAATGGCACTTGAGCTGTTCAAGCCATTCATCTTCGGCAAGCTGGAAATGCGCGGTCTCGCGACCACCATCAAAGCGGCCAAGAAAATGGTCGAGCGCGAACTGCCAGAGGTTTGGGACGTTCTCGCCGAAGTGATCCGCGAACACCCGGTTCTTCTCAACCGTGCACCGACCCTTCACCGTCTGGGTATCCAGGCGTTTGAACCGGTACTGATCGAAGGCAAGGCTATCCAGCTGCACCCTCTGGTCTGTGCTGCGTACAACGCCGACTTCGACGGCGACCAAATGGCCGTGCACGTACCGCTGACACTGGAAGCCCAGTTGGAAGCGCGTGCGTTGATGATGTCGACCAACAACATTCTGTCGCCAGCCAACGGTGAGCCAATCATCGTTCCGTCGCAGGACGTTGTATTGGGTCTGTACTACATGACCCGTGAAGCGATCAACGCCAAGGGCGAAGGTCGTGTGTTCGCTGACCTGCAGGAAGTTGACCGGGTGTTCCGTGCCGGCGAAGCCGCACTGCACGCCAAGGTCAAAGTGCGGATCCACGAAACCGTCAACGACCGTGACGGCGGCAGCGTGAGCAACGTTCGTATCGTCGACACTACGGTTGGCCGTGCGCTGTTGTATCAAGTTGTGCCGAAAGGTCTGTCGTACGACGTCGTCAACCTGCCGATGAAGAAAAAGGCGATCTCCAAGCTGATCAACCAGTGCTACCGCGTGGTTGGTCTGAAAGAGACCGTGATCTTCGCTGACCAGTTGATGTACACAGGTTTCGCTTATTCGACTATCTCTGGCGTTTCCATCGGTGTTAACGACTTCGTTATCCCGGATGAAAAAGCCCGCATCATCGCGGCTGCTACCGATGAAGTGAAAGAGATCGAAAGCCAGTACGCCTCGGGCCTGGTTACACAGGGCGAGAAGTACAACAAAGTGATCGACCTTTGGTCCAAGGCCAACGACGAAGTTTCCAAGGCGATGATGGCCAACCTCTCGAAAGAGAAAGTCATCGACCGTCATGGCGACGAAGTTGACCAGGAATCCTTCAACTCGATGTACATGATGGCCGACTCGGGCGCACGGGGTTCTGCTGCGCAGATCCGTCAGCTCGCCGGTATGCGTGGCCTGATGGCCAAGCCGGACGGTTCCATCATCGAAACGCCGATTACCGCGAACTTCCGTGAAGGTTTGAGCGTACTCCAGTACTTCATCTCCACTCACGGTGCTCGTAAGGGTCTGGCGGATACCGCGTTGAAAACCGCTAACTCCGGTTACCTGACACGTCGTCTGGTAGACGTTGCACAAGATCTGGTAGTAACCGAGATCGATTGCGGCACCGAGCACGGCTTGCTGATGACGCCGCACATTGAAGGCGGTGACGTTGTAGAGCCGCTGGGTGAGCGCGTATTGGGTCGTGTGATTGCCCGTGACGTGTTCAAGCCAGGTACCGAGGAAGTTATCGTTCCTGCCGGCACGCTGGTAGATGAAAAGTGGGTCGAGTTCATCGAACTCAACAGCATCGACGAAGTGATCGTTCGCTCGCCGATCAGCTGCGAAACCCGCTATGGCATCTGCGCCAAGTGCTACGGCCGTGACTTGGCTCGTGGTCATCAGGTGAACATCGGTGAAGCGGTCGGCGTTATCGCCGCCCAGTCCATCGGTGAGCCGGGTACCCAGCTGACCATGCGTACGTTCCACATCGGTGGTGCGGCAAGCCGGACCTCCGCAGCCGACAGTGTTCAGGTGAAGAATGGTGGTACCGTCCGCCTGCACAACCTGAAACATGTTGAGCGAGTGGATGGCCACCTGGTTGCCGTGTCCCGTTCCGGTGAGCTGGCAATCGCTGATGACTACGGTCGTGAGCGTGAGCGTTACAAGCTGCCGTACGGTGCTGTGATTTCGGTTAAAGAAGGTGACAAGGTCGACGCTGGCGCAATCGTGGCCAAGTGGGATCCGCACACTCACCCAATCGTTACCGAAATGAAAGGTACCGTGACCTACGTGGGCATGGAAGAAGGCATCACGATCAAGCGTCAGACTGACGAATTGACCGGTATGACCAACATTGAAGTACTCGACGCCAAAGATCGTCCAGCTGCCGGTAAAGACATCCGTCCTGCCGTGAAGATGGTCGACGACAACGGCAAGGACCTTTTGCTGCCAGGCACTGACGTAATCGCTCAGTACTTCCTGCCAGCCAACGCCCTGGTCGGTGTGGCGGATGGTGCGAAGATCGCGATCGGTGATGTTATCGCGCGTATCCCGCAAGAAACTTCGAAGACCCGTGACATCACCGGTGGTCTGCCGCGTGTTGCCGACTTGTTCGAAGCGCGTCGTCCGAAAGAAGCGTCGATCCTGGCTGAGGTCAGCGGCACCATCGCGTTCGGTAAGGAAACCAAAGGCAAGCGCCGTTTGGTCATTACCCCGAACGACGGTAGCGATCCGTACGAAGAGCTGATTCCGAAGTGGCGTCACCTGAACGTCTTCGAAGGCGAACAGGTAAACCGCGGCGAAGTTATCTCCGACGGCCCGAGCGATCCACACGACATCCTGCGTCTGTTGGGTGTGAGTGCGCTGGCCAAGTACATCGTTAACGAGATCCAGGACGTTTACCGTCTGCAAGGCGTGAAGATCAACGACAAGCACATCGAGACCATCCTGCGTCAGATGCTGCGTAAAGTTGAAATCGCTGAATCCGGCGATTCCAGTTTCATCAAGGGCGACCAGATGGAACTGACTCACGTACTGGTAGAGAACGAGCGTCTGGGCGCGGATGACAAGTTTGTCTCCAAGTTCACTCGCGTGCTGCTGGGTATCACCAAGGCGTCGTTGTCCACTGAGTCGTTCATCTCGGCGGCCTCCTTCCAGGAGACCACTCGCGTACTGACCGAAGCAGCGGTAACCGGCAAGCGCGATTACCTGCGCGGCCTGAAAGAAAACGTAGTCGTGGGTCGTTTGATCCCGGCCGGTACCGGTTTGGCTTACCACAGCGAGCGCAAGCGCCGCCGTGATGCTGACAAACCGTTGCGCGTAAGCGCCAGTGAAGTGGAAGCTGCACTGACCGAAGCGTTGAACTCAAGCGGTAACTGAGTTCTGCAGTAGATGAGACTGGGCCCTGGCACCCCCATTCGTCGGATCGAGGCATATATGCACCGATTCGACGGGAGGGGAGGTCGGGGCCTTGCCTTGACTGGGGACAAGATCCTCTTTAGACTCTTGTACCCCTAAATTTGGCGGGAATTCGTTCCTGCCATTTTGCTTTTCTTGCAAGACAATAGCGTCGCAAGACAACAGTGGAGCTAGTAGATGGCAACTATCAACCAGCTGGTACGTCAGCCGCGTAAGCGTATCGTCGAGAAATCCGACGTGCCTGCGCTGCAGAACTGCCCGCAACGTCGTGGCGTATGCACCCGTGTGTATACCACCACGCCGAAAAAACCTAACTCGGCACTGCGTAAAGTATGCCGTGTGCGCCTGACCAACGGTTTCGAGGTTTCCTCGTACATCGGTGGTGAAGGCCACAACCTGCAAGAGCACAGCGTGGTACTGATCCGCGGCGGTCGTGTAAAAGACTTGCCAGGTGTTCGTTATCACACCGTACGCGGCTCCTTGGATACTTCCGGCGTTAAAGGTCGTAACCAGGGTCGTTCGAAGTACGGTACCAAGAAGCCTAAGTAGTAGCGGCTTTTTGTAAAACTGAATCATCTTATTTTCTGAGTCGATAAGAGTAAGGTCGGAGGCGTCCCGAAAGGGCACCGATTCCGAGCGAACCTGAAGACCGTTTGAGGGCTTATCCATGCCAAGAAGACGCGTAGCAGCCAAGCGCGAAGTGCTTGACGATCCAAAATACGGAAGCCAAATTCTGGCCAAGTTCATGAACCACGTGATGGAAAGCGGCAAGAAAGCCGTTGCCGAGCGTATCGTTTATGGCGCGCTGGAAAAGGTTAAAGAACGCAAGAATAGCGACCCCCTGGAAATCTTCGAGAAAGCTCTCGACGCCATCGCTCCGCTGGTCGAAGTGAAGTCGCGCCGTGTAGGCGGTGCTACTTACCAGGTTCCGGTTGAAGTTCGTCCGTCCCGTCGTAACGCTCTGGCAATGCGCTGGTTGGTAGACTTCGCCCGTAAGCGCGGCGAGAAGTCTATGGCTCTGCGTTTGGCCGGCGAACTGTTGGACGCTGCTGAAGGTAAAGGTGCTGCTGTTAAGAAGCGTGAAGACGTGCACCGTATGGCTGAAGCTAACAAAGCTTTCTCGCACTACCGCTTCTAATTTTAGCTTCACTAATTTTGCGAGGGCTTTATGGCTCGTACTACTCCGATTAGCCGCTACCGTAACATCGGTATCGTCGCTCACGTGGATGCTGGTAAAACCACCACTACCGAGCGCGTGCTGTTTTACACCGGCAAAAGTCACAAGATGGGCGAGGTGCATGACGGCGCCGCGACCACAGACTGGATGGTTCAGGAGCAGGAGCGTGGTATTACCATTACTTCTGCTGCCATTACCGCCTTCTGGAAAGGTTCCGAGAAGCAGTACAAAGATGAGCACCGCTTCAACGTAATCGATACCCCGGGCCACGTAGACTTCACCATCGAAGTTGAACGTTCCCTGCGCGTACTCGACGGCGCTGTCGTTGTGTTCTGCGGTACCTCGGGTGTTGAGCCACAGTCGGAAACCGTATGGCGTCAAGCCAACAAATACGGCGTTCCACGTCTTGTTTACGTAAACAAGATGGACCGTGCCGGTGCGAACTTCCTGCGCGTGATCGGTCAGATTAAGCAGCGCTTGGGTCACACCCCGGTGCCAATCCAGTTGGCTATCGGTTCCGAAGATAATTTCCAGGGCCAGATCGATCTGCTGACCATGGAAGCTGTCTACTGGAACGATGCCGACAAAGGTATGGTTCCTGTTCGCAAGCCTATCCCTGCTGAGCTGCAGGAACTGGCTGACGAATGGCGCAACAACATGGTTGAAGCTGCGGCCGAAGCCAACGAAGAGTTGATGAACAAGTACCTCGAAGGTGAAGAACTCACCAACGCGGAAATCAAGGCCGCTCTGCGTCAGCGTACTATCGCTGGCGAAATCGTCCTGGCTGTTTGCGGCTCCTCGTTCAAGAACAAGGGCGTTCCCCTGGTTCTCGATGCTGTGATCGACTACCTGCCGGCGCCGGTTGATATTCCTGCCATCAAGGGTACCGACCCGGATGACGAGACTATCGAGCTGGAGCGTCATGCAGACGACGCAGAACCGTTCTCCGCTCTGGCATTTAAAATTGCCACTGACCCATTCGTGGGTACCTTGACCTTCGTCCGCGTTTACTCGGGCGTGTTGAACTCCGGCGACGGCGTGATCAACTCGGTTAAAGGCAAGAAAGAGCGCGTGGGTCGTATGGTGCAAATGCACGCAAACGCCCGCGAAGAGATCAAGGAAGTACGCGCTGGCGACATCGCGGCCTTGATCGGCATGAAGGACGTCACCACTGGTGAAACCTTGTGCAACGCTGACAAGCCAATCATTCTGGTTCGCATGGACTTCCCGGAGCCGGTTATTTCGGTTGCCGTAGAGCCTAAGACCAAGGATGACCAGGAAAAAATGGGTATCGCTCTGGGCAAGCTTGCTCAGGAAGATCCATCTTTCCGCGTCAAGACTGATGAAGAGACTGGTCAAACGATCATCTCCGGCATGGGCGAGCTTCACCTGGACATCCTGGTTGACCGGATGCGCCGTGAGTTCAACGTCGAAGCCAACATCGGTAAGCCTCAGGTTTCCTATCGTGAGCGCATCACGAAGAACTGTGAAATCGAAGGCAAGTTCGTTCGTCAGTCCGGCGGTCGTGGTCAGTTCGGTCACTGCTGGATCCGTTTTGCTCCTGCTGACGAAGGTCAGGAAGGTCTGCAATTCGTGAACGAAGTAGTAGGTGGTGTGGTTCCTAAGGAATACATCCCTGCTATCCAGAAGGGTATCGAAGAGCAGATGAAGAACGGTGTTGTTGCCGGCTATCCGCTGATCGGCCTGAAAGCAACCGTTTTTGACGGTTCTTACCACGACGTCGACTCCAACGAGATGGCGTTTAAGGTGGCTGCCTCCATGGCAACCAAGCAACTGGCCCAGAAGGGCGGTGGTGAGTTGCTTGAGCCAATCATGGCGGTAGAAGTTGTTACACCTGAAGACTATATGGGTGATGTCATGGGCGACCTTAACCGTCGTCGCGGCATGATCTTGGGTATGGAAGACACGGTTTCCGGCAAAGTGATTCGCGCCGAGGTTCCGTTGGGTGAGATGTTCGGTTATGCGACCGATGTTCGCTCCATGTCTCAGGGTCGCGCAAGCTACTCTATGGAATTCAAAAAATACAACACAGCTCCGGCGCACATCGCTGAAACTGTATCCAAAAAACAAGGCTGATTCAGTCCTTTAGGCAAGGAGTTAATTGTCGTGGCTAAAGAAAAATTTGATCGTTCCCTACCGCACGTCAACGTTGGCACCATCGGTCACGTTGACCACGGTAAAACCACTCTGACTGCTGCTCTGACTCGCGTTTGCTCCGAAGTATTCGGTTCCGCAATCGTTGATTTCGATAAAATCGACAGCGCACCAGAAGAGAAAGCTCGTGGTATCACCATCAACACCGCGCACGTTGAATACAACTCGCTGATCCGTCACTACGCTCACGTTGACTGCCCAGGTCACGCTGACTATGTGAAGAACATGATCACCGGTGCTGCCCAGATGGACGGCGCAATCCTGGTTTGCTCGGCCGCTGATGGTCCGATGCCACAAACCCGTGAGCACATCCTGCTGTCCCGTCAGGTTGGCGTTCCGTACATCGTGGTTTACCTGAACAAGGCCGACCTGGTAGACGACGCTGAGCTGCTGGAACTGGTTGAGATGGAAGTGCGCGATCTGCTGAGCACTTACGACTTCCCAGGCGACGACACTCCGATCATCATCGGTTCTGCTCGTATGGCTCTGGAAGGCAAAGACGATAACGAAATGGGCACCACGTCCGTTCGTAAACTGGTTGAGACTCTGGACAGCTACATCCCAGATCCAGTCCGTGTTATCGACAAGCCGTTCCTGATGCCAATCGAAGACGTATTCTCGATCTCCGGTCGCGGTACTGTTGTGACTGGTCGTATCGAGCGCGGTATCGTCAAGGTTCAAGATCCACTGGAAATCGTTGGTCTGCGTGACACTACCGTCACCACCTGCACCGGTGTTGAAATGTTCCGTAAGCTGCTCGACGAAGGTCGTGCTGGCGAGAACTGTGGCGTTCTGCTGCGTGGTACCAAGCGTGACGACGTTGAGCGTGGCCAGGTTCTGGTCAAGCCAGGTTCGGTTAAGCCGCACACCAAGTTCGAAGCTGAAGTGTACGTGCTGAGCAAAGAAGAAGGCGGTCGTCACACTCCGTTCTTCAAAGGCTACCGTCCACAGTTCTACTTCCGTACTACTGACGTGACTGGTAACTGCGAACTGCCGGAAGGCGTAGAAATGGTAATGCCGGGCGACAACATCAAAATGGTTGTCACCCTGATCAAAACCATCGCTATGGAAGACGGTCTGCGTTTCGCAATCCGTGAAGGCGGCCGTACCGTTGGTGCTGGCGTTGTAGCTAAAATCATCGAGTAATCATCTCTTCCGAGATAGCTTGATGTTTGAGAAGGCTCCCGCCTGGCGGGGGCCTTTTTTATTGGGTTGACACCTATCGGGGGCGTCTATAGAATTGCGCCTCCTTTTAACGGGCGTGTTGCGCTCGCTGGGAATAGCAGCCGGAGTCTGAAATCCAATGGCAAATCAGCAAATTCGTATCAGGTTGAAGGCTTTTGACCACAAACTGATCGACCAATCCACCCAGGAAATCGTGGAAACCGCGAAACGTACTGGTGCTCAAGTGCGTGGTCCAATTCCACTGCCTACCCGTAAAGAGCGGTTCACCGTTCTGGTCTCCCCGCACGTCAACAAAGACGCGCGTGACCAGTACGAGATCCGTACTCATAAGCGCGTGCTGGACATCGTCCTGCCAACGGATAAAACCGTTGATGCACTTATGAAGCTCGATCTGGCGGCCGGTGTGGAAGTACAGATCAGCCTCGGCTAAGACTTGGGTCTTAGTCGTGTAACGCTCTGAAATGGGCGGCCATAGCGGGTGAAAGCCCCGTACACTCATGAGGTTTACAACATGACTATTGGTGTAGTCGGTCGTAAATGCGGTATGACCCGTATTTTCACCGAAGAAGGTGTCTCCATTCCGGTCACGGTCATTGAGATCGAACCGAATCGCGTCACCCAGTTCAAAACTGAAGAAACCGATGGCTATCGTGCAGTGCAAGTCACTGTCGGCGAGCGTCGTGCTTCGCGCGTGACTGCTGCTCAAGCAGGTCACTTCGCCAAGGCAAACGTTGCAGCTGGTCGCACCGTCATGGAGTTCCGTCTCGAAGACGGCGACTACCAGGCTGGCGATCTGATCAACGCTGAAATCTTCGCCGCTGGTCAACTGGTTGATGTAACCGGTCAGTCCAAAGGTAAAGGCTTCCAGGGTACGATCAAGCGTTGGAATTTCCGTGGCCAAGACAACACTCACGGTAACTCCGTTTCCCACCGCGTCCCGGGCTCTATTGGCCAGTGCCAGACTCCTGGTCGTGTATTCAAGGGCAAGAAAATGTCCGGTCATATGGGCGCTGAGCGCGTGACCGTGCAGTCCCTCGAAGTAGTGCGCGTCGACGCTGAACGCAATCTGTTGTTGGTCAAGGGTGCTGTTCCTGGCGCTACTGGCGGCAACCTGGTTGTACGTCCGGCGGCCAAGGCTCGCGGTTAAGGGGAAGCTGACATGCAATTAAATGTAAATGACGCTCAAGCAATCGAAGTTTCCGAACTGACATTTGGCGGCGAATTCAACGAGACGCTGGTTCACCAAGCAGTCGTGGCCTACATGGCCGGCGGCCGTCAAGGTAGCAAGCAGCAAAAGACCCGTTCCGACGTACGTGGTGGCGGTAAGCGCCCTTGGCGTCAGAAAGGCACTGGCCGTGCTCGTGCCGGTACTATCCGTAGCCCAATCTGGCGTGGCGGCGGTACCACTTTCGCAGCTCGTCCACAGGATCACTCGCAGAAGCTCAACAAGAAGATGTATCGCGCAGCACTGCGCTCCATCCTTGCTGAACTCGTGCGTACCGATCGTCTGGTCGTGGTTCAGGACTTCGCTGTTGAAAGTCCAAAAACCAAAGAACTGCTGGGCAAACTGACCAACATGAGCCTGACCGACGTTTTGATCGTGTCCGAAGCTGTTGATCAGAACCTGTACCTGGCTGCTCGCAACCTGCCACACGTTGATGTACGTGACGTGCAAGGTTCCGATCCAGTTAGTCTGATCGCATACGACAAGGTGTTGATCACCGTGTCGGCCGTGAAGAAATTCGAGGAGCTGCTGGGATGAACCAGGAACGCGTATTTAAAGTTCTGCTTGGCCCGCACGTTTCCGAAAAGGCTACGGTTCTGGCTGACAAGAAAGGCCAGTTCGTTTTCAAGGTTGCAACTGACGCAACCAAGCTGGAAATCAAGAAGGCCGTCGAAAGCCTGTTCAGCGTGAAAGTAGAGCGTGTTACTACCCTGAATGTTCTGGGTAAGAGCAAGCGCACTGCTCGCGGTCTGGGCAAGCGTAATGACTGGAAGAAGGCGGTTATCTCCCTTCAGCCAGGCCAAGATCTCGATTTCAGCAGCAGTGCTGAGTAAGGAAGGGGTGCATCATGGCAATCGTTAAATGCAAACCGACTTCCCCTGGCCGCCGTTTTGTGGTCAAGGTGGTCAACCAGGAGCTGCATAAAGGCGCTCCTCACGCACCGCTGCTCGAGAAAAAATCGAAGACTGGTGGTCGTAACAACAATGGTCGTATTACCACTCGTCACATCGGTGGTGGCCATAAGCAGCATTATCGTCTGGTCGATTTCCGTCGCAACGACAAAGATGGCATCTCCGCCACTGTCGAGCGTATTGAATACGATCCAAACCGTACTGCTCACATCGCTCTGCTGCTGTACGCAGATGGCGAGCGTCGCTACATCATCGCCCCTAAAGGCGTGAGCGCTGGCGACCAGCTGATCGCAGGTGCCCTGGCACCGATCAAGCCGGGCAACGCTCTGCAACTGCGCAACATTCCAGTTGGTAGCACCGTACACGGCATCGAATTGAAGCCAGGTAAAGGCGCGCAAATCGCTCGTTCCGCTGGTGCTTCGGCTCAGCTGATCGCTCGTGAAGGTGTCTACGTGACCCTGCGTCTGCGTTCTGGTGAGATGCGTAAAGTGCTGGCTGAATGCCGTGCGACCCTGGGCGAAGTCTCGAACTCCGAGCACAGCCTGCGTTCGCTGGGTAAAGCTGGTGCCAAACGCTGGCGTGGCGTTCGCCCAACCGTTCGTGGTGTTGCCATGAACCCGGTTGACCACCCACACGGTGGTGGTGAAGGTCGTACCTCTGGTGGTCGTCATCCGGTATCGCCATGGGGCTTCCCGACTAAGGGCGCGAAGACTCGTGGTAATAAGCGTACCGACAAAATGATCGTCCGTCGTCGCAAGTAAATAGAGGGATACGACAGTGCCACGTTCTCTGAAAAAAGGTCCTTTTATTGATCTTCACCTACTGAAGAAGATCGAAGTGGCGGCGGAAAAGAACGATCGCAAACCAGTTAAGACCTGGTCGCGTCGTTCGATGATCCTGCCACAAATGGTCGGTTTGACCATCGCAGTACACAACGGTCGTCAACACGTCCCAGTTCTCGTTAACGAAGACATGGTCGGCCACAAACTGGGCGAGTTTGCCGGTACCCGCACTTATCGTGGGCACGTGGCAGACAAGAAAGCCAAGCGTTAAGGGGTTAGGAAATGGAAGTAGCCGCTAAGTTGTCGGGCGCTCGAATCTCCGCCCAGAAAGCCCGCTTGGTCGCCGACCAGATCCGCGGGAAGAAGGTGGGCGAGGCGCTCAACCTGTTGGCTTTCAGCAGTAAGAAAGCCGCCGAGATCATGAAAAAAGTGCTGGAGTCGGCCGTAGCCAACGCCGAGCATAACGAAGGCGCAGACGTTGATGACCTTAAGGTCAGCACCGTTTTCGTCAACGAAGGGCGTTCGCTGAAGCGAATCATGCCACGTGCCAAAGGCCGTGCTGATCGCATCGTCAAGCGGTCTTGCCATATCACTGTCAAGGTTGCTGACAAGTAACGGAGTCGAAGAGATGGGTCAGAAAGTACATCCCATTGGCATTCGCCTGGGAATCGTCAAGGAACACACCTCCGTCTGGTATGCAGACGGCCGGACTTATGCGGACTATTTGTTCGCTGATCTGAAGGTGCGTGAGTATCTCCAAGACAAACTAAAAAGCGCGTCCGTAAGCCGTATCGATATCCATCGCCCGGCGCAAACCGCACGTATCACCATCCACACTGCTCGTCCAGGTATTGTTATCGGGAAGAAAGGTGAAGATGTTGAGAAACTGCGTCAGGACCTGACCAAGCAAATGGGTGTGCCTGTGCACATCAATATCGAAGAGATCCGCAAGCCGGAGCTCGACGGTATGCTGGTTGCGCAGAGCGTAGCTCAGCAGCTGGAGCGTCGTGTCATGTTCCGTCGCGCTATGAAGCGCGCTGTACAGAACGCCATGCGCATTGGTGCCAAAGGCATCAAAATCCAAGTGAGCGGTCGTCTCGGCGGTGCTGAAATCGCACGTACTGAATGGTATCGCGAAGGTCGTGTGCCACTGCACACCCTGCGTGCCGACATCGACTATGCCAACTACGAAGCTCACACCACTTATGGTGTGATCGGTGTAAAGGTTTGGATCTTCAAAGGCGAAGTAATTGGTGGTCGCCAAGAAGAACTGAAACCACAAGCACCAGCGCCTCGTAAAAAAGCTGCTAAGTAAGGGGTACGCCAAATGTTGCAACCAAAGCGTACGAAGTTCCGCAAGCAGATGACAGGCCACAACCGTGGTCTGGCTCAGCGCGGTAGCAAAGTCAGCTTCGGCGAGTTCGCGCTGAAGTCTGTAGCTCGTGGTCGTCTCACCGCTCGTCAGATCGAGTCAGCGCGTCGTGCACTGACCCGTCACGTAAAACGTGGTGGCAAGATCTGGATCCGTGTATTCCCGGACAAGCCGATCTCCAAAAAGCCTCTCGAGGTTCGTATGGGTAAAGGTAAGGGTAACGTGGAATACTGGGTAGCCCAGATTCAGCCAGGCAAAGTCCTGTATGAAATCGAGGGTGTAACTGAAGAGCTGGCGCGTGAGGCTTTTGCCCTGGCTGCTGCAAAGCTGCCGCTCGCCACCGCCTTTGTTAAACGGACGGTGATGTGATGAAAGCGAATGAACTTCGTGAAAAATCCGCACAGCAGCTGAACGAGCAACTGCTCGGCCTGCTGCGCGACCAGTTCAATCTGCGTATGCAGAAAGCAACTGGCCAGTTGGGGCAGTCTCATCTGCTCTCGCAAGTTAAGCGTGACATTGCTCGCGTGAAGACTGTGCTCAACCAGCAGGCAGGTAAGTGATCATGGCTGAAGCCGAAAAGACTGTCCGTACGCTGACTGGCCGTGTTGTCAGCGACAAGATGGACAAAACCATCACCGTTTTGATCGAGCGTCGCGTTAAGCACCCGATCTACGGTAAATATGTTAAGCGTTCGACTAAGCTGCACGCGCACGACGAAACCAATCAGTGCCACATCGGCGACAAAGTCACTATTCGTGAAACTCGTCCGCTGGCCAAGACCAAGTCTTGGGCACTGGTTGATGTTCTCGAACGCGCTGTGGAAGTCTAAGGACTAGGGGTCGGAGAAATTATATGATTCAGACTCAATCCATGCTCGATGTGGCCGATAACAGCGGCGCTCGCCGCGTTATGTGCATCAAGGTGCTGGGTGGCTCCCATCGTCGTTACGCTGGTATCGGTGACATCATCAAGGTTACCGTCAAGGAAGCAATTCCTCGCGGTAAAGTGAAAAAAGGCCAAGTGATGACTGCTGTTGTAGTCCGCACTCGTCACGGCGTACGTCGTGCTGATGGCTCCATTATCCGCTTTGATGGCAACGCTGCTGTTCTTCTGAACAACAAGCAAGAGCCTATCGGCACCCGTATCTTTGGGCCAGTGACCCGTGAGCTTCGTACTGAGAAGTTCATGAAGATCGTCTCGCTCGCCCCAGAAGTGCTGTAAGGAGATCCGACATGCAAAAGATTCGTCGTGACGACGAGATCATCGTGATCGCCGGCAAAGACAAAGGTAAGCGCGGTAAGGTGCTTAAGGTTCTCGCTAACAACCGTCTGGTTATCGGCGGTCTGAACCTGGTCAAGCGTCATACCAAGCCTAACCCGATGTCGGGCGTGCAGGGCGGTATCGTCGAAAAAGAAGCTCCATTGGACGCTTCTAACGTCGCCATTTTCAACGGCGAAACCAACAAGGCTGACCGCGTTGGTTTCAAAGTAGAAGATGGCAAGAAAATTCGTGTCTTCAAGTCGACCCAAAAAGCGGTTGATGCTTGAACACTGCTAGGTAGAAGACCATGGCACGACTAAAAGAGATTTACTGGAAAGAAATCGCACCGAAACTTAAGGAAGAACTTAAGCTTTCGAACGTGATGGAAGTTCCACGCGTTACCAAAATCACCCTGAACATGGGTTTGGGCGAAGCGGTCGGTGACAAAAAAGTCATCGAGCACGCTGTTGCTGACCTGGAAAAGATCACCGGTCAAAAAGTCGTTGTGACTTACGCTCGGAAATCCATCGCTGGCTTTAAAGTCCGCGAAGGCTGGCCGATCGGCGTCAAAGTGACTCTGCGCCGTGAGCGTATGTACGAATTCCTGGATCGTCTGCTGTCGATCTCCCTGCCTCGGGTTCGCGACTTCCGCGGCCTGAATGCCAAGTCCTTCGATGGTCGTGGTAACTACAGCATGGGCGTGAAAGAGCAGATCATCTTCCCGGAAATCGACTACGACAAGATCGATGCTCTCCGCGGTCTGGACATCACCCTGACCACCACTGCCAAGAACGATGATGAAGGTCGCGCCCTGTTGCGTGCTTTCAAATTCCCGTTCCGCAACTGATTGGAGTAGGACCATGGCCAAGATGAGCATGAAAAACCGCGAGCTGAAGCGTCAGCTCACGGTTGCCAAGTACGCCAAGAAGCGTGCAGCACTGAAAGCGATCATCGTTGATCTGAACGCAAGTCCAGAAGCACGTTGGGAAGCTACAGTTGCTCTGCAGAAGCAGCCACGTGACGCAAGCGCCTCGCGCATGCGTAACCGCTGCCGCCTGACCGGTCGTCCACACGGCGTTTACCGCAAGTTCGGCCTCGGCCGTAACAAACTGCGTGAAGCGGCAATGCGTGGTGACGTACCAGGTCTGGTTAAAGCCAGCTGGTAAGTACTTTCAACGCCAAGGTGGTCAGGTTCGCAAGATACTGACCGCCGGTGGCCTTGAATCTGGAACAAGCCCCTTTTGGGGCTTGTTTCATTTCCGCACTGTGTCTAAAATACGCGGCTCGCCTGAGCCCGTGTTTTTTACGCTCGGAAGATTCTCGGCGACATATGTAGCCGCAAGGCTAATTTTTTTGTATTAGGAGCGTCTAGCCCATGAGTATGCAGGACCCGTTAGCGGACATGCTAACTCGTATCCGTAATGCCCAGATGGCTGAAAAGTCCGTCGTAAGCATGCCATCTTCCAAGTTGAAGGTAGCTGTTGCCAAAGTCCTGAAAGACGAAGGCTACATTGCGGGTTATCAGATCAGCAGCGAAATCAAGCCACTGCTGTCCATCGAGCTGAAATACTTCGAAGGCCGTTCGGTCATCGAGGAAGTGAAGCGCGTTAGCCGTCCAGGCCTGCGTCAGTACAAGTCCGCTGAAGATCTGCCGAAAGTTCGTGGCGGTCTGGGCGTGTCTATCGTCTCCACCAACAAAGGTGTGATGACGGATCGTGCTGCGCGCGCTGCCGGTGTCGGCGGCGAAGTTCTTTGCACTGTGTTCTAAGGGGGGATAAGCATGTCTCGCGTCGCTAAGAACCCCGTTAAGCTGCCAGCCGGTGTCGAAGTCAAATTCGCAGGCCAACAGCTTTCGGTGAAGGGTGCCAAGGGCACTCTTGAACTGAACATCCATTCGTCCGTTGAGATCGTTGAAGAAGCTGGTGAGCTGCGTTTCGCTGCTCGCAATGGCGATCAACAAACTCGCGCAATGGCCGGTACCACGCGTGCGTTGGTAAACAACATGGTCCAGGGCGTAAGCCAAGGCTTCGAGCGTAAGCTCCAGCTGGTCGGTGTTGGTTACAAAGCGCAAGCAAAAGGCACGGTTTTGAACCTCGCCCTTGGCTTCTCGCACCCAGTGGATTACGAACTGCCGGAAGGCATCACCGCTGAGACCCCTAGCCAGACCGATATCCTGATCAAGGGTATCGATAAGCAGCTGGTAGGTCAGGTGGCCGCTGAGATCCGCGACTTCCGTCCACCAGAGCCGTACAAAGGCAAAGGTGTGCGCTACGCGGACGAAGTCGTCCGTCGTAAAGAAGCCAAGAAGAAGTAGGGCATAGCAAATGACCGACAAAAAAGTTACTCGACTGCGTCGCGCTCGCAAAGCACGCCTGAAAATGCACGAACTCGAAGTCGTGCGTCTCTGCGTGTATCGCTCGTCGCAGCACATCTACGCCCAGGTCATCTCGGCCGACGGCAACAAAGTCCTGGCAAGCGCCTCGACTTTGGATAAAGAACTGCGTGATGGTGCCACCGGCAACATCGACGCGGCCACAAAGGTTGGCCAGCTGGTCGCTACGCGTGCTAAGGCCGTGGGCGTCTCGCAAGTGGCTTTCGACCGCTCTGGCTTCAAGTACCACGGCCGCGTTAAAGCGCTGGCTGATGCTGCTCGTGAAGCTGGGCTGGAGTTCTAAGTTATGTCAAATAACGACCAAAAGCGCGACGAAGGCTACATTGAGAAGCTGGTTCAAGTTAACCGCGTAGCCAAAACCGTTAAAGGCGGCCGTATCTTCACTTTCACCGCGTTGACCGTGGTAGGTGATGGTAAAGGGCGTGTTGGCTTCGGCCGTGGCAAGTCACGTGAAGTGCCTGCCGCGATCCAGAAGGCAATGGAAGCTGCTCGTCGCAACATGATCCAAGTTGATCTGAACGGCACCACCCTGCAGTACGCAATGAAGTCCGCCCATGGCGCTTCGAAGGTGTACATGCAGCCTGCTTCTGAAGGTACCGGTATCATCGCTGGCGGCGCTATGCGTGCTGTCCTCGAAGTTGCTGGCGTTCAGAACGTTCTGGCCAAGTGCTACGGCTCGACTAACCCGGTAAACGTGGTTCACGCCACTTTCAAGGGTTTGAAAGCTATGCAATCTCCTGAGTCTATCGCTGCCAAGCGTGGCCTGACTGTCAAGGAGATCTTCTGATCATGGCTACCGTTAAAGTAACGCTGATCAAAAGCATGACCGGCCGCATCCCTAACCACAAACTGTGCGTTAAAGGTTTGGGTCTGCGTCGCATCGGTCACACTGTAGAAGTCCAGGATACTCCCGAGAATCGCGGGATGATCAACAAGGCTTACTACATGCTGCGTGTAGAGGGTTAATCGATGAAACTCAATGATCTGAGTCCAGCGCCGGGTTCCCGTCGCGAAAAGCATCGTCCGGGCCGTGGTATCGGTAGCGGTTTGGGTAAGACTGGTGGCCGTGGCCACAAAGGTCAGACCTCCCGCTCCGGTGGCACCATCGCTCCAGGCTTTGAAGGCGGTCAACAGCCGCTGCATCGTCGCCTGCCTAAGTTCGGTTTCGTATCCCTGAAGGCCATGGACCGCGCAGAAGTGCGTCTGTCCGAGCTGGCTAAAGTGGAAGGCGACATCGTTACTGTGCAGACCCTGAAAGATGCCAACGTGATCAACGTCAACGTACAGCGTGTGAAAATCATGCTGTCCGGTGAAGTGACTCGCGCTGTCACTATCGGCAAGGGAATCGGCGCCACCAAAGGTGCGCGTTCGGCTATCGAAGCAGCTGGCGGCAAGTTCGAGGAATAAATGGCTAAGCAAGGTGCTCTCTCAGCGCTCGGCAAAGGCGGTATGTCTGAACTTTGGGCTCGTCTGCGTTTTCTGTTCCTGGCGATTATCGTCTACCGAATAGGCGCACACATCCCGGTTCCAGGTATCAATCCGGACCGACTCGCAGACCTGTTTCGACAGAATGAGGGGACCATTCTTAGCTTGTTCAACATGTTTTCCGGCGGCGCGCTGGAACGGATGAGCATCTTTGCACTGGGGATCATGCCGTACATTTCGGCATCGATCATCATGCAACTGATGACCGCCGTCAGCCCGCAGCTGGAGCAGTTGAAGAAGGAAGGTGAAGCTGGCCGTCGCAAGATTAGCCAGTACACCCGCTACGGCACTGTCGTTCTCGCCCTGGTTCAAGCTATCGGCATGTCCGTTGGCTTGGCGGGGCAGGGCGTTGCGTTCACTGGTGACTTTGGCTTCCATTTCGTCGCGGTATCCACGTTTGTGGCTGGTGCGATGTTCATGATGTGGCTGGGTGAGCAGATTACTGAACGTGGTGTTGGTAACGGTATCTCGATGTTGATTTTCGCAGGTATCGTCGCCGGTCTTCCGAGAGCAATCGGGCAGTCTTTCGAGTCTGCACGTCAGGGTGATATCAATATCTTCGCCCTGGTTGCCATCGGTTTGCTGGCAGTAGCGATTATCGGTTTTGTGGTGTTCATTGAGCGTGGTCAGCGTCGTATTGCTGTTCACTACGCCAAGCGTCAGCAGGGCCGTAAGGTGTTTGCTGCGCAGACCAGCCACTTGCCGCTGAAGGTGAATATGGCCGGCGTTATTCCGGCAATTTTCGCGAGCAGCATCTTGCTGTTTCCGGCTTCGTTGGGTACCTGGTTTGGTCAGTCTGAAAATATGGGCTGGCTGCAGGACCTCTCTCAGTCGATCGCTCCTGGTCAGCCGTTGAATATTCTGCTGTTTAGTGCAGGGATTATTTTCTTCTGCTTCTTCTATACGGCGTTGATGTTCAATCCGAAAGACGTAGCGGAAAACCTGAAGAAGTCCGGTGCCTTTATTCCGGGTATTCGTCCAGGTGAGCAGTCTGCGCGCTACATTGATGGCGTTCTGACTCGTTTGACCCTGTTCGGTGCTCTATATATGACGGCCGTCTGTTTGCTTCCCCAGTTCCTGGTGGTTGCAGCAAACGTTCCGTTCTACCTTGGCGGGACCTCGTTGCTGATCGTGGTCGTGGTTGTGATGGACTTCATGTCCCAAGTACAATCGCACCTCGTTTCGCACCAGTACGAATCCCTGATGAAGAAAGCCAACCTGAAGGGCTACGGCAGCGGCATGTTGCGCTGAGTACCCCATAAGGTTCGAGGAGTTGGTGATGAAAGTTCGTGCATCGGTGAAAAAGCTGTGCCGCAACTGCAAGATTATTCGCCGCGAAGGTGTTGTTCGAGTAATTTGCAGCGCGGAACCGCGTCACAAACAGCGCCAAGGCTGAATGTGATCCGCTTGAAGCCCGGCAGCTAGTGCGCTGCCGGGTTGATTATTTGTTATTACAGCGATATTATCTCGCGCCCTATTTCTTGGCTTCCGGGGCGTAGGTAGCTGTCAATTGGAGTCCCACTGAATGGCCCGTATTGCAGGCGTTAACATTCCAGATAACAAGCACACTGTTATCTCGCTGACCTACATCTATGGTGTTGGTCGCACTACTGCGCAGAAAATTTGCGCAGACACTGGGGTAAACCCAGCCGCAAAGATCAAGGATCTGAGCGACGAGCAGATCGAAGCGTTGCGTGGCGAAGTGGCGAAGTTCACCACTGAAGGTGACCTGCGTCGCGAAATCAACATGAAAATCAAGCGTTTGATGGACCTCGGTTGCTACCGTGGTCTGCGTCATCGTCGTGGTCTTCCAGTACGCGGTCAGCGTACCAAGACTAACGCGCGTACCCGTAAAGGTCCGCGTAAGCCGATCCGCAAGTAATCGCCCACGCGAATCGACAGGAAAATTATCATGGCAAAACCTGCTGCTCGTCCTCGTAAAAAAGTTAAAAAGACAGTGGTTGATGGCATCGCCCACATCCATGCATCTTTTAACAACACAATCGTGACCATCACCGACCGTCAAGGTAACGCGCTTTCTTGGGCTACCTCCGGTGGTTCGGGTTTCCGCGGTTCCCGCAAGTCCACCCCGTTTGCTGCTCAAGTAGCTGCTGAACGTGCTGGTCAAGCTGCGCTGGAATACGGCCTGAAAAACCTCGACGTCAACGTCAAAGGTCCAGGTCCAGGTCGTGAGTCTGCTGTCCGTGCTTTGAACGGCTGTGGCTATAAGATCGCCAGCATCACCGACGTGACGCCAATCCCGCACAACGGGTGCCGTCCGCCGAAGAAGCGCCGCGTGTAATCCAGGAGATTGTAAAGAATGGCTCGTTACATTGGTCCAAAATGCAAACTCGCTCGTCGTGAAGGCACCGATCTCTTCTTGAAGAGCGGCGTGCGCGCGATCGAATCGAAGTGCAACATTGAAGCAGCACCTGGTATCCACGGCCAACGCCGCGGTCGCCAGTCCGATTACGGCACCCAACTGCGTGAAAAGCAGAAGGTCCGTCGTATCTACGGCGTTCTCGAGCGTCAGTTCAGCGGCTACTACAAAGAAGCTGCTGGCAAGAAAGGTGCAACCGGTGAAAACCTGCTGCAACTGCTCGAATGCCGTCTGGACAACGTTGTATACCGTATGGGCTTTGGTTCGACTCGCGCCGAATCCCGTCAGCTGGTATCGCACAAATCCGTCAGCGTAAACGGCCAAACCGTTAACGTACCGTCTTACCAGGTTCGTGCTGGTGACGTGGTCGCGATTCGCGAGAAAGCAAAAAACCAACTTCGCATTGTCCAAGCTCTCGATCTGTGTGCCCAACGTGGCCGCGTAGAATGGGTAGAAGTAGACACTGAGAAGAAGTCGGGCGTTTTCAAGAACGTTCCTGCTCGCAGTGATCTGTCCGCCGACATCAACGAAAGCCTGATTGTCGAGCTCTACTCCAAGTAAGGGCTAGAAAATAGGTGCATCCATGCAGATTTCGGTAAATGAGTTCCTGACACCCCGCCACATTGATGTGCAGGTTGTCAGTCCAACCCGCGCTAAAATCACTCTCGAGCCTCTCGAGCGTGGTTTTGGCCACACCCTGGGCAACGCGCTGCGCCGCATCCTGTTGTCCTCAATGCCCGGCTGTGCAGTAGTCGAGGCCGAGATTGACGGTGTGCTCCACGAGTACAGCGCCATCGAAGGTGTACAGGAAGACGTAATTGAAATCCTGTTGAACCTTAAAGGTCTGGCTATCAAGCTGCACGGCCGTGACGAAGTTACGCTGACCTTGTCGAAGAAGGGTTCGGGGGTGGTTACCGCTGCCGATATTCAGCTGGATCATGATGTCGAGATCGTTAATCCCGATCACGTAATCGCTAACCTGGCGTCTAACGGCGCCCTGAACATGAAGCTCACCGTAGCTCGTGGTCGTGGTTATGAACCGGCCGACTCGCGTCAGAGCGATGAAGACGAAAGCCGCAGCATTGGTCGCTTGCAGCTTGACTCTTCGTTCAGCCCGGTTCGCCGTATCGCATACGTGGTGGAAAACGCCCGTGTCGAGCAGCGTACTAACCTGGACAAGCTGGTTATTGATCTGGAAACCAACGGTACTCTGGATCCTGAAGAGGCTATTCGCCGCGCTGCAACCATTCTGCAACAGCAGTTGGCTGCGTTCGTCGACCTCAAGGGTGACAGCGAACCAGTGGTAATCGAGCAGGAAGACGAGATCGATCCGATCCTGCTTCGCCCGGTTGACGATCTGGAACTGACTGTACGTTCGGCTAACTGCCTTAAGGCGGAAAACATCTACTACATCGGTGACCTGATTCAGCGTACCGAAGTAGAGCTGTTGAAGACTCCGAACCTGGGCAAGAAATCCTTGACTGAAATCAAGGACGTTCTGGCCTCCCGCGGTCTGTCCCTCGGCATGCGCCTCGACAACTGGCCGCCTGCAAGTCTTAAGAAGGACGACAAGGCGACTGCCTGATCGTCGTAATCACCGAACGTGAGTTTGGTAAGGAATGAACCATGCGTCATCGTAAAAGTGGTCGTCACCTGAGCCGTACCAGCTCGCACCGCAAGGCCATGTTCCAAAACATGGCGGTGTCGCTGTTCGAGCACGAGCTGATCAAAACTACACTGCCGAAAGCTAAAGAACTGCGTCGCGTTGCTGAGCCGCTGATCACTTTGGCCAAGACAGACAGCCTGGCTAACCGCCGTCTGGCTTTCGACCGTACTCGTTCGAAAGCTATCGTTGGTAAGCTCTTCAACGACCTGGGCAAGCGTTATGCTACCCGTGAGGGTGGCTACCTGCGCATCCTCAAGTGCGGCTTCCGCACTGGCGACAACGCGCCTATGGCGTACGTCGAGTTGGTTGATCGTGCTACTGCCGGCGAAGCTGTAAGCGCCGAGTAAGACGACAGTCTGTAACGAAGAACCGGGCCTAGCGCCCGGTTTTTTGTGCGCGTAACAAAAGCGCGATAGGTACAAGTTTCCCAGGAAAACAGCGGGCATGATGAGGGTTGGCTTGGGTGTTAGTAATTTTCTATTGATGCCTACGATTTAATAAATTTGTAGGTGTCATGTGGTTGATTGATACTCCCTCCAAGCCGATTAGCCGGCAGTTCCAAGTCCGACCTGAGGAAGATTGCGCATGAGCCAGAATAAAATCCTTACCACCGCCAGCGGCGCTCCCGTTGCGGATAATCAGAATTCCCGTTCCGCCGGCCCTCGTGGCCCACTGCTGCTCGACGACTTCCACTTGATCGAGAAGCTCGCTCACTTCAACCGCGAGAATATTCCGGAGCGCCGTGTGCACGCCAAGGGTTCGGGCGCCTACGGTACCTTTACCGTCACCCGGGACATCACTCAATACACCAGCGCCAAACTGTTCGAGTCAGTGGGTAAGCAAACCCCGACCTTCCTGCGGTTCTCCACTGTAGGTGGCGAGCGCGGTTCGGCTGACACCGAGCGTGACCCACGCGGCTTCGCCTTGAAGTTCTACACCGAGGAAGGCAACTGGGACATCGTCGGCAATAACACGCCTGTGTTCTTCATCCGCGATCCGTTGAAATTCCCTGATTTCATCCACACCCAAAAGCGCTTGCCGCAAAGCAATCTGAAAAGCGCACAGATGATGTGGGACTTCTGGTCGCACTCCCCGGAGGCGCTGCACCAGGTCACCATCCTGTTTTCGGACCGTGGCATTCCGGATGGCTACCGCCACATGCACGGCTTCGGCAGTCACACCTACAGCCTGATCAACGCCAGTGGCGAGCGCCACTGGGTGAAATGGCACTACAAGACCCAGCAAGGCATCAAGAACCTGGCACCAGCCGAAGCTGCGCGCCTGGCGGGTACCGATCCAGACTATGCACAGCGCGATCTGTTCGGCGCCATTGAACGTGGTGATTTCCCAAAATGGCGCGTTTGCATCCAGATCATGACCGAGGCTCAAGCGAACGCTCACTACGAGAATCCGTTTGACGTAACCAAGACCTGGTCGCAAAAAGAATTTCCACTGATCGAGGTGGGTGAGCTGGAGCTCAACCGCAACCCGCAGAATTATTTCGCCGAAGTGGAACAAGCCGCGTTCGGCCCGAGCAATATGGTGCCAGGCGTTGGCCTGTCGCCAGACCGGATGCTGCAAGGTCGCGTCTTCGCCTACGCAGATGCTCACCGCTACCGCGTCGGCACCAATCACCAGCAACTGCCGGTAAATGCCCCGCGTAATCAGGTGAACAGCTACCAGCGCGACGGTTCGATGGCTTTTGGCAGCAATGGTGGTGCGGCGCCAAACTACGAGCCTAACAGCTACGCCGATGCGCCAAAGCAGGCGCCACAGTACGCGGAACCTGCACTGGCCTTGAGCGGCGCGGCTGATCGCTATGATCATCGCGAAGACACCGACTACTACAGCCACGCCGGTGCACTGTTCCGCTTGATGAAGGATGAGCAAAGAGCATTGTTGACCAGCAACATCGCCGGTGCGATGGGCGGAGTTTCCAGTGATGTGGTTCAGCGTCAATTGCAGCACTTCTTCAAGGCAGACCCTGCTTATGGAGAAGCAATCGCAAAGGCACTGGGTGTATCGCTTAACTGACTCTAAACGATAAGCAGAACCGCCCTCATTTGGGCGGTTTTTGCGTTATTTCAGCCACTTTTCTCCGGAAATCTTCGCTTTTCTGCCGTTAGTCCCGTGACCTTCAGGTCAGCATGGTTCAAACTACAGACTTTCAAGCAGGGAGATGTAGGGCGATGCAAGGTCACCCCGACGTAATCGATTACCTCAACACGTTGCTGACGGGCGAACTGGCGGCTCGTGATCAATATTTCATCCACTCGCGCATGTACGAAGACTGGGGCTTTACCGAGCTCTACGAACGTATCAACCACGAGATGGAAGAAGAGGCACAGCACGCCGACGCACTGATGCGCCGTATCCTCATGCTTGAAGGCACGCCGCGTATGCGTCCGGATGACTTGGATGTGGGCACCACGGTACCTGACATGCTCGCTGCCGACCTGCGCCTGGAGTACAAGGTCCGTGCCGCGCTTTGCAAGGGCATCGAGCTCTGCGAGCAGCACAACGACTACGTCACGCGGGAAATCCTGCGAGTGCAGTTGAATGACACCGAAGAAGATCACACCTACTGGCTGGAAAAGCAGCTGGGCCTGATCAAGCTGATCGGCCTGGAAAATTACCTGCAATCGCAGTTCTGATTCCCGGCTACGAAAAAGCCCCTGTCACAGCAAAGTGACAGGGGCTTTTCATTGGGCCCGAAAAAGTCAGGCCCGGTCGCGCTCCAACAGCGGCTTCAAGTAGTAGCCGGTATGTGACTGCGGCATCTCGGCAACTTGCTCCGGCGTGCCCACCGCGATGATCTGGCCACCCTTGGAACCGCCTTCCGGCCCCAGGTCCACCAGCCAGTCGGCGGTCTTGATCACATCCAGGTTGTGCTCGATCACCACCACGGTATTGCCGTGGTCACGCAAGCGGTGCAGCACGTCCAGCAGTTGCTGGATATCCGCGAAGTGCAGGCCGGTGGTCGGCTCATCGAGGATATACAAGGTCTTGCCGGTATCGCGCTTGGACAGCTCGCGGGACAGCTTCACCCGCTGCGCCTCACCACCGGACAGCGTGGTCGCCGACTGGCCCAGTTTGATATACGACAGGCCCACATCCATCAACGTCTGCAGCTTGCGCGCCAACGCCGGAACCGCATCGAAGAACACCCGAGCTTCCTCGATGGTCATCTCAAGGGTTTCGTGGATGTTCTTGCCCTTGTATTTGATTTCCAGGGTCTCGCGGTTATAGCGCTTGCTCTTGCACACATCGCACGGCACATAGATATCCGGCAGGAAGTGCATCTCCACCTTGATCAAGCCATCGCCCTGGCACGCTTCGCAGCGCCCGCCCTTGACGTTGAACGAGAAACGGCCTGGCCCGTAACCCCGCGAACGGGATTCCGGAACACCCGCAAACAGCTCGCGAATGGGCGTGAACAACCCGGTGTAGGTCGCCGGGTTGGAACGCGGCGTACGGCCGATTGGGCTCTGGTCGATATCAACGACTTTATCGAGCAGTTCCAGGCCTTTGATGCTGTCGTGGGGCGCCGCCTCAAGGGTGGTCGCGCCGTTCAAGGCGGTGGCACTCAAGGGGAACAACGTGTTGTTGATCAGCGTCGATTTGCCCGAGCCGGAAACACCGGTCACACAGGTCAGCAGGCCCAGCGGAATCTCCAGGTCGACATTGCGCAGGTTGTTGCCACGCGCGCCCTTGAGGTGCAGCGCCATCTTCTTGTTACGCGGCGTGCGCTTGGCCGGCACCGCAATTTTCACGCGGCCCGACAGGTACTTGCCGGTCAGCGAGTCCGGATGCGCCATGACTTCGGCAGGCGTGCCCTGGGCGACAATATGTCCGCCATGCACGCCCGCGCCCGGGCCGATGTCGACTACGTAATCCGCCAGGCGAATTGCGTCTTCATCGTGCTCGACCACGATCACCGTGTTGCCGATATCGCGCAGGTGTTTCAACGTACCCAGCAAGCGATCGTTGTCCCGTTGATGCAAGCCAATCGACGGCTCATCGAGGATATACAACACACCCACAAGGCCGGCACCGATCTGGCTGGCCAGGCGAATCCGCTGGGCCTCACCGCCCGACAACGTGTCGGCACTGCGATCCAGCGACAGGTAATCCAGGCCGACGTTGACCAGGAACTGCAGTCGCTCGCGAATTTCCTTGAGAATCTTGTCGGCGATTTCGCCGCGCCGGCCGGTCAGCTTGAGCACACCAAAGTACTCGCAGGCGTCGCCGATCGGCAGGTTGGTGACAGCCGGCAATGTCTTTTCGCCCACCCACACATGCCGCGCCTCGCGACGCAGGCGTGTGCCGCGGCAATCCGGGCAAGGCTGGGTGCTGAGGAATTTCGCCAGCTCTTCACGCACGCTGGCCGATTCGGTCTCGCGGTAGCGGCGCTCAAGGTTCGGCACGATGCCTTCGAACGGGTGGGAGCGCTTGACGATATCGCCACGGTCGTTCAGGTACTTGAAATCGACGTTCTGCGAACCGCTGCCGTTGAGGATGACCTTCTGCTGGTCCGCCGGCAGCTGGTTGAACGGTACTTCGAGGCTGAACTTATAGTGCGACGCCAACGACCCCAGCATCTGGAAGTAGTAGACGTTGCGCCTGTCCCAGCCACGAATCGCCCCCTCCGCCAGCGTCAGGTCGCCGTTGACCAGGCGTTTGATGTCGAAGAACTGCTTTACCCCCAGGCCGTCACAGGTCGGGCAGGCGCCGGCCGGGTTGTTGAAGGAAAACAGCTTGGGTTCCAGCTCGCTGATGGCATGGCCGCAGATAGGGCAGGCAAAGCGCGCGGAGAAGATGGTCTCTTCGCCCGGCTCGTCGTCCATCGGCGCGACCAGGGCAATACCGTCGGCCAGCTTCAATGCGGTCTCGAAGGATTCCGCCAGGCGCTGCTGCAGGTCGGCGCGCACCTTGAAACGGTCAACGACCACATCGATGGAATGCTTTTTCTGCTTGTCGAGCTTGGGCGCTTCATCCAGCTCATAAAGCTTGCCGTTGATGCGGGCGCGCACGAACCCTTGGGCACGCAGCTCTTCGAAGACGGAAAGATGTTCACCCTTGCGCTCACGAATCACCGGCGCCAGCAGCATCAGCTTGGCGCCTTCCGGCTGGGCCAGCACCAGGTCAACCATCTGGCTGACGGTCTGGGCCTCCAGCGGAATATCGTGGTCCGGGCAACGCGGAATACCCACGCGTGCGTACAGCAGGCGCAGGTAGTCGTAGATTTCGGTAATGGTGCCCACGGTGGAGCGCGGGTTATGGGACGTCGACTTCTGCTCGATGGAAATGGCCGGCGACAGACCTTCGATGGTGTCGACGTCGGGCTTTTCCATCATGGACAGGAACTGCCGGGCATAGGCCGACAGCGATTCCACATAGCGCCGCTGGCCTTCGGCATACAGCGTGTCGAACGCCAGGGACGATTTGCCCGAGCCGGACAGGCCGGTGATGACGATCAGTTTGTCCCGGGGCAGGGTCAGGTCGATGTTCTTCAGGTTGTGGGTTCTAGCCCCACGAATCAGGATCTTGTCCAAGATGGCCTCGCACGGCGGGCGTAAATAATGCCGGAGTATACGGCTAAAGACTGGATGAATATACACTGTCAAAAGGCCGCTTGCAGCCTTACATGAAAGCTGCGCGGCAAAGCGCCGCATATACCCTCTCAATCGATGGGACTGGTAGAATCGCCGCCGGTTCACACGAGGTTTTTCCATGCACGATCCCCACAGCGAACGCATGAGTAGCGGCGAGACCCGAGCGGCAAGCGGTCTGGCCCTGGTGTTCGCCTTCCGTATGCTGGGCATGTTTATGGTGTTGCCGGTGCTGGCGACCTATGGAATGGATCTCGCAGGCGCGACCCCCGCACTGATCGGCCTGGCGATTGGCGCCTATGGCCTGACCCAGGCGATCTTCCAGATTCCGTTCGGCATCATTTCCGACCGTATTGGCCGTCGCCCGGTGATTTACCTGGGGCTGATCGTGTTCGCCCTGGGCAGTGTGCTCGCGGCGCAGTCCGATTCGATCTGGGGCGTGATCGCCGGACGTATCCTGCAAGGCGCCGGGGCGATTTCCGCTGCGGTGATGGCATTGCTGTCAGACCTGACCCGCGAACAGCATCGTACCAAGGCCATGGCCATGATCGGCATGACCATCGGCCTGTCGTTTGCCGTGGCGATGGTGGTCGGCCCGCTGCTGACGCGCGCCTTCGGCCTGCACGGGTTGTTCCTGGCCACCGGCGGCATGGCGTTGTTCGGGATCGTGATCGTGGCCTTCATGGTGCCGCGCTCCACCGGCACGCTGCAGCACCGTGAATCGGGTGTCGCGCGCAAGGCGCTGTTGCCGACGCTCAGGCATCCGGACTTGCTGCGCCTGGATTTAGGTATCTTCGTGTTGCACGCAATGCTGATGTGCAGCTTCGTCGCCTTGCCCCTGGCGCTGGTGGAAAAAGCCGGTTTGCCCAAGGAACAGCACTGGTGGGTCTACCTGACCGCCCTGTTGATTTCGTTCTTCGCCATGATTCCGTTCATCATCTACGGCGAGAAAAAACGCAAAATGAAACGAGTTCTGCTCGGCGCCGTCGCGACATTGATGCTCACTGAACTATTCTTCTGGAAGTTCGGCGACAGCCTGCGGGCGCTGGTGGTCGGCACGGTGGTGTTCTTCACCGCGTTCAACCTGCTGGAGGCGTCATTGCCGTCGCTGATCAGCAAGGTTTCACCGGCCGGCGGCAAGGGCACGGCGATGGGCGTGTATTCCACCAGCCAGTTCCTCGGTTCGGCGCTGGGCGGGATCATGGGCGGCTGGATGTTCCAGCATGGCGGTTTGTCGGTTGTGTTCCTCGGATGCGCCGGGCTGGCTGCACTTTGGCTGGTCTTTGCTGTTACCATGCGCGAACCTCCGTATGTGACGAGCCTACGCCTGCCGTTATCGCCTGAAGCGATGCGCGAAGCTGGCCTGGCCGAGCGCCTGAAGGCCGTCGTTGGAGTAACGGACGCAGTAGTGGTCGCAGAAGAAACTGCGATTTACATCAAATTGGACACCGAATTATTGGATCGCGCGACGCTCGAGCAACTGGTCAACCCAGTGCCGACAGCGCGCCCAGCCTAGGAGAACGTTATGGCCCGTGGGGTTAACAAAGTCATATTGGTCGGTACATGCGGCCAGGATCCCGAAGTTCGCTACTTGCCTAACGGTAACGCCGTGACCAACCTGAGTCTGGCGACCAGCGAACAGTGGACCGACAAGCAGACCGGCCAGAAGGTCGAAAAAACCGAATGGCACCGTGTGTCGATGTTCGGCAAAGTGGCCGAGATCGCCGGTGAGTACCTGCGCAAAGGTTCGCAGGTCTACATCGAAGGCAAGCTGCAAACCCGCGAGTGGGAAAAAGACGGCATCAAGCGTTACACCACTGAAATCGTGGTCGACATGCAAGGCACCATGCAATTGCTGGGCGGCCGTCCACAGGGCGACCAACAGGGCCAGGGCGGCATGTCCAACTCGGCGCCGCGTCCACAGCAATCGCGTCCGCAGCCAAGCCAGCAGCCGCAGCGTGAGTCGCGTCCAGCGCCACAACAGGCCGCGCCGCAGCCAGCTCCGGATTTCGACAGCTTTGATGACGATATTCCGTTCTAAGTACCACCAGAGACTTTTTTGTTAGGTTTCTCTTGAAAGCCCCCGCATTGCGGGGGTTTCTTCGTTTCGCGCTGTAGAAATAAGGTGAAGCAGGTTCATGCCTCGGATTTATGACCGTCGCGCTGAGCGATTCTTTCATCCCGTACGCGGTCCCACAAACGCACGTCCAGGCTGTTATGCACCGCAGTCGCGCAGACCGCCGCCTGGCCCGTAGCGACGCTGATCTGCTTGAGCGAGTCCACGACATCCCCGACCGCGTAGAGCCCGTTGATCGATGTGCATTGGTGATTGTCAACGTGCAAAGCGCCGTCCTCGTCAACCTGCGCGCCCAGTTGCACTGCCAACTCCGAGCGGTAGTGCGAGCCCAGCGACGGGTAGACGATATCAAAGCAAAACGCTTGGCCCTGGCACACCTTCACGAGGACTTTGCCATCGCTCACTTCGATGTTCTCGACCCGGTCACTGACCATACATATCCCCGCTTGCCGCGCTGCCACGACCGCCTCCTCACACGCTGCGCTATCACCCTCCACCAGCACCGTCACGCGGTCAGTGAAGTTGCGCAAAAACAGCCCGTGATTAATCGCGCAGTGTGCTTCGCCATACACCGCGACATTGTGGCCGTTGACTTCGTAGCCGTCGCATATGGCGCATAGCCGAATGACCGACTGTGCGATGCCATCGTAGGGGCGGTCCATCAGCGGCAAGGTATCGACGATACCCGTTGCCAGCACCACGCGGCGTGCGCTCAGCGCTCGTCCGTTGAATTGCGCAACGAAGCCGGTGCGGTTCTTGAGCAGACTTTCCACGCACCCGGCTTCAATCGTCGCACCGTATGACAAGGCTTGCTCGCGCAATCGATCAAGCAAGTCGTTACCCGATATGCCTGGTGGAAAGCCGGGATAATTGTGCGAAAGCGGAATCAGGCTCGCACGACTTTGCTCGCCGTCGGCGACCACGACTCGCCGGTGGAAGCGGCTCAGATAAACCGCCGTCGTAAGCCCTGCGGGACCTGCGCCGACAATCAGGCAATCAACGTCGACATGACCGCTGAGGGCTGATTCGGGGCGATCTGAATCTTTCCTGTACTCATCTGGGTTAAGTGACATGCGCTGCCCTCCTGAACGGCTCTTGACCCGATTGACTGACGACAAAAAGATTGAGCATTCACCTCCCTTTTCAAACGGCAGCACCCGATGAACGGCCACGTAATCCAGCTTTTTTCCGCTCGTCCGCTCAAAGAAAGGAGTTTCGAACCACGTTGCAAACCCCTGACTCGCATTTACATAACCCGCCGCACAATCCGTAGAGATTTTAAGACGCGATGCGGCGGACCTTTTGAAATAGCCACTGCAAGGAGTTTTCGCAATGTGCGAGTGCATTGTTCAACAGGATGTGGCCGAGGGACTCAACGCGTTGTTTGTCGCAGCGCAAAACCAGAGTTCCGGGAGTGCAATTGCTGTGGCGGACGGCAGCCTGCACCGAACCTACGAACCGCAGCACAGCCCAAACGTGATCAAGCCGAACATGCGGGTCAGTGCCATACGAAGCCGCGACGGGCTGTTGGAATGCATTAAGGTTCGCTGGGGGTGGAAACCTTTCTGGTCGATGGGAACAATGCCCCCGATGACTCATCTGCCTCTGCATCTGGTGATGCGTTCGAAGGTGTTCGACCGGGTCAAGCGCGAAGGGCGCATGCTCATCGCTGTTGACGGCTGGTATGAAGCCTGCGAGCCCGAGCAATCAAAGAACAGCCACCACCTCAGCTACACCACGTCGCGCCAGAGCGCGCCGATTTTCCTCGCGGCGCTGGCGCAGGCCAGTGAAAACTTCAATGGCTGTGACGGGCTCGCATTGATCACGCACCAGGAAAGCTCCACCAAACAGCAACGCCTGCTGGCCTTTACTGCCGCGGATGCGTGGGTATGGCTAAGTCCCGACCTGCAATGGGAGCAGGCGCAGGATCTGGCCATGCACATGGCGCTGGCAGAACCGCAGTTGGAGCATGTCCTGACCTCCACACGCAGCCTGCGTGGTCGATGAGCACGAATATGTCCTTCATCCAGGGCCGCGCGGACCTTGCGAGGTCACACCGAGCGGCCCTTCATTTGCCAATCGCAAGGATGAACAATGGAAGCCCCCCGTGAAGTCACCTACAACCTGTTCCCCTCCATCGAAGAACCACGATGCAGCGGTACGCTGAAAGTCGATGCAATCCATACCCTCTATTGGGAAGAAAGCGGCAACCCTCACGGCGTTCCGGTCGTGTACTTGCACGGCGGCCCCGGCGAAGGTGCCCCGCCCGGCAAGCGCCAGTTCTGGGATCCGGATCACTACCGCATCGTGCTGTTCGATCAGCGCGGCGCCCTTCGCTCGGCGCCCTTGGGCGAATTGCGCCACAACACGACGCAGGCGTTGGTCGACGACCTGGAAAAGCTACGCGAGCATCTGGAAAACCGGCTGTTTCTTGAGGAAGATCAACTGATCAACATTGAGGCAGTCAAACATCTCCCGTGCAAAATCATCCAGGGCGGGCACGACATGATCGCCACGCCCAATTCCGCTTTTCGCTTGCACAAGGCCTGGCCAGGCTCGGTGTTAAAGATCATCAACGACGCCGGGCACTCGCCATCGGAGCCGGGGATCATCAGTGCGCTGATCGAGGCGACCGAGCAGTTCAAGGAGTCGGGGAAGTTCTGTTGAAGCGAAGGCACGGCCCGCTTATGCGGCGTGGCTGAACGGGTAAGGAGGTTAAGGTCTGACACCCAGATCTACAAAACCCCCGATAGCCCTGGCGTCGGGGGGTTTTTATGGGCGATGCTTAATCACCAAGAGGAAAACCCCGATGACCTGGTCCGCCAAGCAGTACACGATGTTCGAGCAGCAACGCACGCGTCCCGTTCGCGACCTGGTAGCGGCGATTCCCAATACCGATGTGGGCACGGCCGTCGATCTGGGCTGTGGCCCCGGCAATTCCACCCAGGTGTTGGCCGAGCGTTTTGCACAGGCCCACATTACCGGCTTGGACAGTTCCGATGACATGCTGCGCGACGCCCGCCAGCGCCTGCCGGCCTTGAGCTTCGAACTGGCGGATATCGGCGCCTGGCGTCCGGCGCAGCGGTTCGACGTGATTCTCGCCAATGCTTCCCTGCAATGGTTACCTGACCACGCCACGCTCTATCCGCACCTTGTCGACCAACTGACACCCGGTGGTACGCTGGCGGTACAGACGCCGGACAACCTCGACGAGCCTGCCCATCGGCTCGCCCGTGAAGTCGCGGCCGAGGGCCCGTGGTCTGCGAAGATCGGCGCGGTCAGGCATAACGAGCGGCATTCGGCGAGCTATTACTACGCACTGCTGAACCGGCATTGCGGCACCGTCGATGTTTGGCGCACTACCTACCACCACCCGTTGGCGGATCACAGGGCAGTGGTGGAGTGGTTCAAGGCGTCAGCCCTGCGGCCTTTCCTGGCGCCACTGAACGATGACGAAAAAGCCGCTTTCCTGCAGGCGTACCAGGCGCGGATTATCCAGGCCTATCCAGCCCTGGTCGATGGTACGGTGCTGCTGCCATTCCCGCGTCTGTTCATCATCGCCACTCGCTGACCGCGCCGAGCGGCGGTCAAGCCGCCGCTTGGGCCTTCAAATATTCATCCGTCGACACCACGCCCGCATACCCGAACGCCAGCGAAGCCATGTACGCGCCATGCACCTGCGCGGCGGGAATCACCTGCCCATTGAACTCCTGGTCGCGGGTAGCGCATGCGTCGTGGATCACCGTGACCTTGTAGCCCAAGTCCGCCGCCGCCCGCACCACGGCGTCGATGCACATATGGCTCATGCTGCCGACCACGACCACGTCGGTAATGCTGCGCTGTTCCAGCAGCTCGCGCAGATTGGTCTGGCGAAAGGCATTCACAAAGTGCTTGAGCACCACCGGCTCGTTCCCCTCGTTCAGCACTTTGGCATGCAAGTGCGCGCCTTCGGAGCCCGGCGTGAAGAACGGCGCGTCATCGCCTGCGAACTCATGACGTACATGAATCACCGCATCCCCGGCCTGACGAAAGGCCTGCAGCACCCGCGCAGCGTTGTCCGCGGCGGCCTCCACACCGTCAAGCGGCCACTTGCCCTGGGGGAAGTAGTCGTTCTGGATATCAATCAGGATGAGTGCTTGCTTGGCCATGTGTGTTGCCTCGTAATGGGTTGATGGGCCCAGTATCTTAGCTGGCGCGCACGTCGGACATTGGCTGTACCGACAATAACAGAGGGAAAACTGACAATGGCGGTGGTTGAGCTGGGCATAGTGATCTACCCGGGCGCGCAATTGGCCGCCGTGCATGGCTTGACCGATTTGTTTGGCGTCGCCAATCGCATGGCCGCCGAGCACCCATCCGCGCAATTGCCGATGTTGCGGGTCAGCCATTGGCAGGTCGATAAGCAAGGCATGCCTGTGCGGGTGTTCGATACTCAGCCTGGCCAGGACCTGCCCATGGCTGCCGTGCTGGTGCCTCCCTCGGTGGGCGATTTCAGTGAAGAGCAGACGCCCCCCGCGTTGCTCGAATGGCTGCGCCAGCAGCACGCGGCGGGCACTGTGCTCGCAGGCGTGTGCATCGGTTCGATCATGCTCGCGCGCAGCGGCCTGCTGGACGGGCGCCGCGCCACCGCCCACTGGTCGTCCGCCGCCAGCTTCGCCGTCCTCTATCCGGCTGTGCGACTGGAGGCGGACAAGCCCATCGTCGATGACGGCGACCTGATCACCACCGCCGGGCTGATGGCCTGGTCCGAGTTGGGTCTGCGCCTGGTCGAGCGTTTGCTGGGGCCGAGCATCGCCGCCGATACCGCGCGTTTTCTGGTGATTGAACACAGTGGCAGCGCCAGCCAATGCGCCAGCAACTTCGCGCCGATCCTCGGACATGGTGACGCTGCAATCCTCAAGGTCCAGCATTGGCTGCAAGCCAGCGGCGCGGTGGAGGTGTCCATCGCGGCCATGGCGCAAGAGGCGGGCCTGGAAGAACGTACCTTCCTGCGCCGCTTTCGCAGCGCCACCGGTTTGAAACCGACCGAGTACTGCCAGCACCTGCGCGTAGGCAAGGCGCGGCAATTGCTTGAACTCACCAACGGCACTATCGATCACATTGCCTGGACCGTGGGCTACCAGGACCCCAGCGCCTTTCGCGCCACCTTCAAGAAAATTACCGGCATGGCCCCCAGTGCCTACCGCAGCCGCTTCGGCGTGTGAATCGTGCAGAACGCCGCGCGTCCTAGCACCCATCGTGCAAAATGGCGCAGGCTAACTGCTATTGCATTTGCGGCAACCGATTGATTTTAAAGAGGTCCTCGTGAGCGCGACCTTGGCCTGATCCCTGCTACGCTTTTGCTACACACATGGCCGGATGCCAAGGGGGATGCATGACCCCGATTTCACGTAAAAAACTGGTGCTCTCTCATTCAACTCGCAGCGGCGCACCTCAGCATGAAGTGGAGACCAATCGCGCCCTGGCGCGCTGGTTGGCGCAGATACTGGGGCTCGAATTCGGCGGCAGCTATGACCCACAGAAGCACGCCGACCGCGATATTTACCTGCTTCCCACACAAACCCTGGTGGGCCCAGCCCAGGCAAGGGCGCTCAATATCAAAGGCCCGCAGGACCTGTGGGGCGGCTACGTCGACCATGCATTTATCTGCTCCAAAGCCATCACTCATGGCCTGTTAAGCCCCCAAGCCAAGGCGCCCGAGGGTTGGTCGCCGCTGTTTTGCGAGCGCGTGCGCGACGTAGTCCTCGATGGCTTGAGCGTCTTTGCGCTGGAAGACGCACGGCCTGCCGCTACCCGCTTGCTCTACAGCGGGCCGATTCGCCTGAAGCCCGTAAACGCCTGCGCGGGACGCGGGCAACAAGTCATCCGCAGCCTCGACGAATTCGATGCCCTGCTGGCGCGTTCCGAAGCCGCCGCACTGTTCAATGATGGGGTGGTGCTGGAACAAGACCTGCACGACGTAGTCACTCACAGTGTGGGTCAGAGCTTTATTGGCGATCACCCGTTCAGCTACTGCGGCGAGCAATACCTGACCCGGGACGGGCAGGGCGAAGAGGTCTATGGCGGTTCCAAGCTGCTGGTGGTGTCCG
Organism: Pseudomonas orientalis; assembly: GCF_001439815.1. Classification (GTDB taxonomy): domain Bacteria; phylum Pseudomonadota; class Gammaproteobacteria; order Pseudomonadales; family Pseudomonadaceae; genus Aquipseudomonas; species Aquipseudomonas orientalis. The sequence continues at coordinate 46,777 of NZ_JYLM01000008.1, forward strand.
GCGGCTACGACGACCTGCTCGCGCTGGACCTGCCTGACGATGTACGCGAAGCCGTCAGGCAAGCGCAGGTTTTCGACAAGGCCGCCGATGAAGCCTACCCCGGCTTCTACGCTTCGCGACGCAACTACGACATCGCCCAGGGGCAAGACAGCGACGGCCAGCGCCGCAGTGGCGTGCTCGAACAATCCTGGCGCATGGGCGGGGCCAGCAGCGCGGAAGTCGCGGCGCTGCAGAGCTTCGTCAACCAGCCCGGCTTGCGCGCGATCCGGGTGGCCTCGGTGGAAACCTACGTAGACCAGACGTTGCCGGCGGACGCCATCGAGGTGTACCGCGGGCCGGCTGAAAACAGCGACTTTCTTCTCAAATATGTGACGGTTAACGCTTATGACGGCTAGAAGCGAGAGCATTGCAATCGACATCGACGACGAACAGATGAGCGGGACCTTTTTGAGCCCCAAATCCAAAGTGCCGGGCGTGTTGTTCGTGCATGGCTGGGGCGGCAGCCAGGAGCGCGACCTGGAGCGCGCCAAGGGTATCGCGGGGCTGGGTTGCGTGTGCCTGACCTTCGACCTGCGCGGCCATGCCGGTACGGGTATCCCGCTTTCGCGTGTGACCCGTGAAGACAACCTGCGCGACCTGTTGGCCGCCTACGACCGCCTGCTGTCGCATCCGGCCATCGACACCTCGGCGGTGGCGGTAGTGGGCACCAGCTATGGCGGTTACCTGGCGGCCATCCTCACCTCATTGCGCCCGGTTCGCTGGCTGGCGCTGCGGGTGCCTGCGCTGTACCGCGATCAGGAATGGCTCAAGCCCAAGCGTGACCTGGATAAGGCCGACCTGATGGATTACCGCAGCACGCTGGTGCAGGCCGAAACCAACCGGGCCCTGCATGCCTGCGCAAAATTCACCGGCGATGTGCTGATCGTCGAGTCGGAGACCGACGACCACGTGCCCCACGCCACCATCATGAGTTACCGCGCGGCCTGCCAGCACACCCATTCCCTGACCCACCGCATCATCGATGGCGCCGACCATTCACTGAGCGACCCGGTGTCGCAGCAGGCGTACACCTCGATCCTGGTGGACTGGATCACCGAGATGGTGGTGGGTGAGCGGCTGAGCATCATCCAGTCCCGCTGACGCGCTAGGCGGGTGTCTTCTTCACCCGCAACGCCTTGGCCTTCGCCTCCACCCCCAGGTACATCACCAGCGCGATCAACAACGGGCAGATGAAATAGATCGCCCGATAGGCAATCAACCCGGCCAGCAAACTGCCGCGTGACACCTCATGCTGCAACAGCCCGATAAACACTGCTTCCAGCACGCCAAGGCCGGCTGGAATATGCGTGAGCACCCCGGCAATCGCGCTGATCAGCAGCACCCCGAGCACCAGCGGATAATCCAGTTTCGCCGGCAACAGGGTGAAAATCACCGCCGCCATCAGCGACCAGTTCAACGCGCCCAACAGCAATTGCAGACACGCCATGCGCAGTGACGGCAGGTTGATTTCCATGCCGCGAATCGTCCACGCACGTTTTTTCGAGAACCGACAGGCCACCAGATAGCCCAGGCTGGCCAGTACCAATAGCGCCCCAATGCCTTGCAGTGCCGTAGTGCTGACTTTCCAACCCGGCGGCATGGTGACCAGGCCGCTGCTGAACACCGCGCCGGCCAACGCCATATAGCCGAACCAGTTGGTTGCCAGGCTCAGCCCCAGAATCTTGGCGATATTGCCGGTGCTCACGCCCAGTCGCGAGTACAGGCGATAACGCATGGCGATGCCGCCCACCCACGCGCTCAGGTTGAGGTTGAATGCGTAGCTGATGATGCCCACCGGCAGGATCTGCTTCCAGCGCAAGGGCTGGCGAATGTAGGTGCGGCCGATGAGGTCGAAGCAGGCATACACGATAAAACTGCACACCGTCAGCGCGCCGGCGATCAGCAGCGTGCGCACCTTGAATTCGCTCAACGTCTGCAGCACTTCGCTCCAGTCGATGCGTCGGGCAAGCAAGGTGAACAGCACGATCAGCAGCAGGAAGAACGCGATGGTCAGGGGCTTCTTCCAGCGCTGGAACCGGGAGCTTTTTTTTTCAGACGTCATGGGCCGGACTCTCAATGGGTTTCAAACGCGGCTTGTGTGCCGGCAGCCAGCCGGTCAGGGCGGGGAAGTGACGCATCACATGAAAGACCAGGAAGCCCACGGTCAGGCGCCACAACCACAGGCGCGGTTTGCGTTTTGCCGGCATGGTCTGGCAATGGTCCCTGGCGAGCGCTTCCAGGCTCTCGTACAACTGCTGATTGAACGCCCGGTCGCGAATCAGCACATTGGCTTCAAGGTTCAATGCCAGGCTCAACGGGTCCAGGTTGCTTGACCCTACGGTGCTCCAGTCATCGTCCACCAAGGCGACCTTGCCGTGCAGCGGGCGCTGACAGTACTCGTGAATGACCACGCCGTCCTTGAGCAGATAGTCATACAGCATGCGCGCCGCCAGCTTGGCCAGCAGCACATCCGGCTGACCCTGCATGATCAATTGCACATGCACGCCACGGCGCGCGGCGTTGCGGATTTCACGCAGCAGGCGGTAACCGGGGAAGAAATACGCGTTGGCGATCACGGCACGCGTACGGGCTTTGCTCAACGCGTGGATGTAGGCTTCCTCGATGTCATCGCGATGCTGCACGTTGTCGCGATAAATCAGGCGTACCAGCCCGTCTTCATCAGAGGTTGCCCACGGCGTAGGGCGTTGCTGACGGCGCCGCCATCCGCGCCGCGTGCGCACCTGGCGACCACTCTGCGCCAGGGCGAAGTGGTGCAGGTCGGCCACCGCCGGGCCCACGATTTGCACCGCATAATCCTGCTTGGCTTCAGGGCCGAAGTCACCCAGATGGTCGGCGGAAAAGTTGATACCGCCGATGAACGCCACGCTGGCATCCACCACCACGATTTTGCGGTGCAGGCGGCGGAACCAGTTGGTGCGGATGCCCAGCGTCTTCGAGGCCGGGTCGAACATCTGCACCTCCACCCCGGCTTCGGCCAGCTCGCGCAAAAATGCGGAGCTCAGTTCGCCGCAACCAAAGCCATCCAGGCTGGCCACCACTTTCACCCCGCGCTGCGCGGCTTCGATCAGGATCGCTTTGAGTTCAAAGCCGACCTTGTCTTCGAAGAGGATAAACGTCTCCAGCAGAATCTCGCGCTGCGCCGCGCGCATGGCGTCGAACACCCTGGGAAAGTAGGCCTCGCCATTTTCCAGCAACTCGATGCGGTTCCCGCTTTGCCAGCCGTAGTCGAGGTCGCGCGCCTTGGCATCATCCGGCGGTTGGTCGGTGGCGATATGTTCTACAGCAACGTTCATAACTCAATCTCCACCGACAGCGGCACATGGTCGGACAGATGGGACCAGGGCCGCGTGGTCAGCACTCGGGGGTTATGCACCTTCAGATTGCGCACGTAGATGCGGTCCAGCGGCAACAACGGCAGGCGCGCCGGAAAGGTGCGCGCCGGTTTGCCCTGGGTCTGTACAAAGACTTCCTCCAGACCGCTTTGGCTGAGGTCGGCGCGCTGGCGCCAGTCGTTGAAATCGCCGGCGACCACCACCGGCGCGTCGGCCGGAATCTCGCTGATGCGCTGCTCCAGCAAGCGCAGTTGCTGCTGGCGATGCACTTCGCGCAGGCCCAGGTGGATGCAGATCGCATGCATCTCCTGCCCGCTACCCGGCAAGCGCAGCACGCAATGCAACAGGCCGCGGTTTTCGTGGCCGCTCTGGGAGATGTCGAGGTTGTCGTGACGCACGATCTGGAATTTCGACAGCAACGCGTTGCCGTGGTCGCCATGGGGGTAGACCGCGTTGCGCCCGTAGGCGAACTGCGGCCAGATGCTGTCGGCCAGGAACTCGTACTGCGGCATCTTCGGCCAATCGCTGTAGCGCTGCGGATGCTGCTCATGGGTGCCATGGATTTCCTGCAGGAACACCATGTCGGCGCCGACGCTGCGCACCGCTTCGCGCAACTCGGGCAGGATGAAGCGCCGATTCAAGGCAGTAAAACCCTTATGGATATTGACCGTCAGCACGGTGAAGCGGGTTATGGGCGTCGTGGGTGTGATGGGAATCAACTCCGGCTGGGTCATGGCAGCACTCCAGGTTCCGGCAATTGCCCCGGCGCTGTGGCCAGGTGCTTGTCCAGATCGAAGCGCTGCAGCAATTGACGGGCATCGAAAGGCGCACGCACCTTGATGTCGTTATCGAAAAAGCAGAACACGTCGCGCTGTTTGCGCACGCGTGGCTTGTGTTGCGGGTCGATCAAATGCGCATCCGCAGGCTGCTTGCCGTGACGCCAACGCTCGATGCGGTCGCCCCAGCGCTTGAGCGCTTCGTCGGTGTAGCCACTGGCGTACAACTGCTTGTCGCCATGCAGGCGCAGGTACATGAAGTTGGCGGTGACGTCTTCGGCATACGGCCACTTGCCGGCGGTGTCCGCCACCACCAGGGCCACGCCATACTTGTCCAGCAGCTGCACAAACTCGGGCACCGCAAAGCTTTGGTGGCGAATTTCCACAGCATGGCGCAACGGCTGTTTGCCGTAGGCCTTCATGCTCGCCTTGCCGTTCAGGCGGGGCTCATGCTGATGGGCGAGGGCGGCGGCCTGCAAGGTGGTGGTGGGCAGTTCGGCCAGGAAGGCTTCGAACAGGGGCGGGTCGAACTTGAAGCTGGGCGGGAACTGCCAGAGTATCGGGCCAAGCTTGTCTTTGAGCTCCAGTACCCCGGACGCGAAGAAATTCGCCATGGGCTTGTGCACATCGCGCAGGCGCAGGATGTGGGTGATATAGCGCGGCGCCTTGACGCTGAACATGAACCCTTCGGGCGTGTCGGCATACCATTCGGCATAGCGCTTGGGGGTTTGCAGCGCGTAGAACGAACCGTTGATTTCGATCGCGTTGACGGCGCGTGACGCAAACTGCAACTCGCGTTTCTGGGTCAAGCCTTCGGGGTAGAAATCGCCCCGCCAGGGCGTGTAGCGCCAGCCGGAAATGCCGATGTGAATCGCCGCCATGCTTACTCCCGTTGAAGTAGGGTCGATTGCCCCGCGTGTTGGGATGACTGCGATCTCTGGCCGAAAGTTTCCACATTCCTACAGGCGGTAGAGGGGCGGAATGTAGAAAAGGGGCTGGGCGAATCAGGGGAACGATCGCGGCTCAAACCCGTCAGTTCCTTACAGACCCCCTGAAGGAGCCCGGTGTTTTGCTGAATTTAAAGACTGCATTACTGCTCGGCGCGCTGCTGTTATGCGGCAACGGCGCACTGCAGGCCGCGGCCACCGCGCCTGAACCCGAAGCCCCGGCCAAGCCGGAATTGCTGGTGGAGGGCGGCCTGCTTGGGGCGATCAGCTCCAGCATCGATGATGTGCAGCAGAAGCTGGACCTCAACCAGAACTTCATTGACGAGTGGCGCCTGCGGGCCGACCGGGCCGCGAACGAAGTCGGGCGTCTGGTCGACCAGACCGCTGCGCGCTCGCCGTGGAGCGTGGCCGGGGATTTCCTGTTGCTGTCCGCCGTGTGGATCGGTGCTTTTGCAGTGCTGACCCTGGTGGGCCGCGTCATCGTGCGGCGCCTGGGCCAGCGTGGTTTTTTCCAGCGCCGTGAGCGCCTGCTGGCGGTGCTCGGGTATGTGGTGCCCTACACCGTCCCGGCCATCATCTGCCTGCCTTTGACGCTGTATGTCAGCCACTTTTTAGCCACCTCCGTGGGCCGGGCGCTGGCGCTGTGTTTTGCCTACGCCACCAGTAGCGGCATCTTTTCCACCTCGATGCTGCTGTGCGTCATTGTCATGTTCAACCTCGGCCACAAGCGCCCGGCGGTGCGGTTGATCCGCGACTACTGCCCCAAGCCGCTGTTCCTGATCGGCTTCCTCGCCGCCCTCAGCGACGCGCTGACCAGTCCGCAGATCGCCCGTCAGCTCGGCGGCAATATCACCAGCAGCATCGCGGTGTTCACCGGCCTGTTTGCCACGGTGATCTTTGGCGTGCTGGTGGTGCGCCTGCGGCGTCCGGTGGCGCACCTGATCCGCAATCGGCCGCTGGCCCAGCGTCTCAAGCACCCGGCGTTGCAGCAGTCGTTGCGGGTATTTTCCGGGCTCTGGTACTGGCCGATTCTGCTGATGGTGCTGGTCTCGGCAATCAACCTGATCGGTGCCGGCGACGATAATCAAAAGGCCCTGCGCTGTGCCTTGTTCACCACTATTTTGTTGATCGGCACGGTGTTCCTCAGCACGGTGCTGCAACACCTGTTCAAATCTCGCAGCCAGGTGGCGATCCAGCGCAGCAGCGCCTACAAGGAGCGCTTCCTCAGCCTGTTGCACGCGGTCTTGCGCATCGTCATGGCGGTCGCCTTTATCGAAATTCTCGGGCGTATCTGGGGCGTGTCGTTGTTCGAGTTTGCCCAGCGCAACTCGGTGGGCCGGGCGATCAGCGATTCCTTAAGCAGCATAGGCCTGATCCTGCTGATGACCTGGTTGTTCTGGGTGGTGCTCGATACGGCGATCCAGGAAGCGCTCAAACCGCCGGTCAACAAGCGCTCCAGCCGCCAGCCCAGCACCCGGGTGAAAACCATCCTGCCGCTGTTGCGCAACGCGGTGAAAATTATCCTGGTGGTGATTTGTGCCATCACCACCATGGCCAACCTGGGCATCAACGTCGCGCCGCTGCTGGCGGGTGCCGGTGTGGTCGGCCTAGCCATCGGTTTCGGCTCACAGCAACTGGTGCAGGACGTGATCACCGGCCTGTTCATCATCATCGAAGACACCCTGTCGATCGGCGACTGGGTGGTGCTCGACTCCGGCCATGCCGGCACCGTCGAAGGCCTGACCATCCGCACCCTGCGCCTGCGCGACGGCAAGGGCTTCGTGCATTCGGTGCCGTTCGGGCAGATCAAGGCGGTCACCAACCAGTCGCGGCAATTCGCTTATGCCTTCTTCTCAGTGCAGTTCACTTACGACACCGATGTGGACAAAGCCGTGGAGCTGATCCGCGAGGCCGGGCAGTCGATCCGCGACGACGTGTTCCTCAAGTACAACCTGCAAGGGCCGCTGGAGGTGTTCGGCGTCGACAAGATGGACCTCAACGGCGTGGTGCTGACGGCGCAGTTCCGTACTGTGTCGGGTGGGCAATATGCGGTGAGCCGCGCGTTTAACCAGCGCTTGAAGAAGCTTGTGGATAACTGCGACGAGGTGCATTTCGCGCAGACTTATCCACAGCAGGTGTTGTTGCCCAAGCGGGTGGGGCAGGAGCATGAGGTGGCGATGACCGAGCAGCCGCGTGCCGAGTGATTGGGGTGGCTGAGCCGACGCTATCGGGGGCAAGCCCCCTCCCACATTTGAACGGTGTTCACAAATCCAGTGTGGGAGGGGGCTTGCCCCCAATGAGGCCCTCAAAGTCACCACCTGAGCAACTTCTCCTGAATAGCCTGCTGATCCACCTCCAGCAACACCTGCTGCTTGCCGCCAACCATCACCCCCGCCGGCACCCCATCCCGGTACACAATCCGATTGCCACTCACCGCCGGGACTTTGGTCCCCGGTAGCAGCGTACCAACCAGGTTCAGCGGGTCGGCCCCGCACACCGCGATCAAGCTCCCGTCATGGGGCCGGCGTCGCACTTCACGCAGCAGCGGGATCGCCTCCGGCAGTGCAAACTGTTCCCCCGCCAGGCCACTGACAAACCGCCCGCCGCGAATCTCGCCCCGCGCTTCCAGGCGGTGGTAGGTGCGCAGCAATTCGCGCCAGCTCGGCAACCAGTCCGCTTCGCGGTCCAGCACGCGCCAGAACACCACGCCATAGCGGCGCAGCAGGGTCATCGCCACATGCTCCAGCGTCTCGGCCGAATGCGCACCGGGCTCGGCTGGCGCGCGGCGTATCAAGGCCCAGCGCCCGGCATCGTCCATGCCGCCGATAAAGGCGCCGCGTCCACGCCGGCTGCTGCGCGCCTGGCGTTTGCTGGCGGGTGTGGTCAGGGCGCGCAGCCCGGCAAAGCTGTCGGCATTCACCAACCCCGCACCGACCAGCTCCTGCAACGCGGTTTCCAGCTCGCTGCGCAGCAGATGGGCTTCGTGCACCAGCTCATCGAAAAACAGCGCGCCCTGTTCGCGCAGGGCCAAGTGGACTTTCTGCGCCTTGGGCGACAGCGTGGTGCTGTCGGTCTGTTCGGTGAGTCCGCTCCACAACGGTACCTGGCTGCGCGGCAACAGCACGATCGGCGTGCTGCGCAAGGCCATGGCGCCGCCCTTGTGGCTCAGGCGCGTCCAAACCAGCTTGCCGCTGCGGCACAGGTCGTCGAGCCAGGTCGAGGAATAGTCCTTGATACGCGCACTGAGCAGGTCACTGTCCCAGGCCGAAGTGGCGGCGGCGTAGCCTTCGAACTGGCCGACGATCTGCGGCAACACCGCGCTGCCCTGGCCGCGCGTGCTGTCGGACAGGTGCTGCCAGTCGAACAGAAAGCGCATGAAATCCTGCAGCGCCACCGGTTCGATTTCGCGGCGCAGGCGCTTGACCGTGTAGCGATGAATACGCGCCAGCAGGTGCCGTTCGCACCATTGCTCATCACCACAGCCCGGGCTGAAGTGCCCGCGCAGCACGTAGCCTTCCTGCTCCAGCCGCGCCAACCCCTGGGCCACGGTGGCGGGCGGCAGCGCCAGGGGCGCGGCGATTTCGGGCAGCGTCAATGGGCCGAAACCGCCCAGGCGCGCACGTAGTACCTCCACCAAGGCCTCATCGAATGTCCACGGCGCGTCGAAACCGGGCAGCAGCGCCATGTCGTGCGGGTAGATAGCCTGCAGACAGCTCAAGCGTTCCACGGCTACCCACAGGCCGTTGGGCAACGGATAAGCGCGTCCGGCCTCGTTCAAACCCCGCAACCACTCCGCCCATTCAGGTGTGACCTCCTGCTCTGCAATGCAGGCCAGGCTCATCAGCGCTTCGTGCATTTCATCCGGCCCCTGGGGCGCGGGCCAAGCCTCCTCGCTTACGCCGGCAATCGCCTCGGCATCCAGCGCGCCGAGGTCGTCGGTACTTTGCGGGTCGCTCCAGCGGCGGTTGAGTACCGCCTGGGTGCGGCGTTCTTCCAGCGGCGCGTCATCGAGAAAGGTGTAGGGGCGCGCGCTGAGAATCTCGGCGGCCATTGGCGAGGGCGCCGGCAGGTCACGGCTGACCATGCGCACGTCGCCCGCTTCCATGCGCCGCAACAGGGCCAGCCAGCCCTCGCTGTCCATGGCTTCGTGCAGGCAGTCATCGAGGGTTTGTTCCACCAGCGGATGGTCGGGCACTTCGCGTTCGCCGGCGAGGTTTTCCAGGCAGGCAATCTGGTCGGGAAACACACTGGCGATCAGGTCTTCGCTTTTCATGCGCTGGACCTGCGGCGCCACCTTGCGCCCGCCGGTGTAGCGCGGCAATGCCAGGGCCACGCCGGCGTTCCAGCGCCAGCGCACGCCGAACAGCGGCGCATCCAGCACGGCCTGGATCAGCAGGTGTTCGGCGCTGTTGCTGTTGAGGTAGCGCCACACCTCATCCAGCGCGAAGCTATGGCTGGTGGACAGCGACAGCACGATCGCATTTTCGCTGGCCGCCGCTTGCAGCTCGAAGTTGAAGGTGCGGCAAAAGCGCTTGCGCAGGGCCAGGCCCCAGGCGCGGTTGATGCGGCTGCCAAAGGGCGTGTGGATGATCAACTGGGTGCCGCCGGACGCGTCGAAAAAACGCTCCATGATCAAGGTGTCCCGGGACGGCAAGGCGCTGAGGGCCAGGCGGGCGCGGGCCAGGTAATCCAGCAGTTGTTCGGCGCTGGCGCGGTTCAGACCGAGCGTCTCGGTGAGCCATGTCTGCGCCGGTTGCAGATCGCCCGGGCTGGCGCTGAGCAACTGGTCCAACTGCCCCTGCAAACGGGCCACCGCCGCCGACAACTCGTTGCTGCGCCCCGGCGCTTCGCCCAGCCAGAACGGGATGGTCGGCGGCTGACCGTGGGCGTCCTCGACGCGCACCTTGCCGGCCTCCACCCGCAGGATGCGGTAGGACGTATTGCCCAGCTGGAAAATATCGCCGGCGATGCTCTCCACCGCGAAGTCTTCGTTGACGCTGCCGATGTTCAGGCTCTGGGGCTCGAGCAGCACGCTGTAGTCGGCGTTGTCGGGGATGGTGCCGCCGCTGGTTACGGCGGTGAGTCGGGCGCCACGGCGACCGCGCAGGGTATGGGTGACCGCATCGCGGTGCAGATAAGCGCTGCGGATACCCTGGCGACCGTTGTAGCCGTCGGCGAGCATGTGCAACAGCGCCTGGTAATGGCGCTCGTCCAGCTCGGCATAGGGCGCGGCGCGGCGGATAAGCGTCAGCAGGGCAGCTTCGGACCATTCGCGCGCGCTGACTTCGGCGATGATCTGCTGGGCCAGCACGTCCAGCGGCGCCACCGGGATGTGCAAGGTGTCGAGCTCGCCCCGGCGCACGCAGTCGAGGAGGGCGGCGCATTCGATCAGGTCGTCGCGGGTGGTGGCAAACAAGCGGCCCTTGGGCGTGCCGCCGACCTGGTGCCCGGAGCGGCCAACCCTTTGCAGAAACCCGTTGATCGAGCCGGGCGAACTGATCTGGCAGACCAGGTCCACATCGCCGATATCAATCCCCAGCTCCAGCGACGCGGTGGCGATCAGCACTTGCAGCTCACCGGCCTTGAGGCGTTGCTCGGCCTCCAGGCGCATTTCCTTGGCCAGGCTGCCGTGGTGGGCGGCTACCGCCGTCTTGCCCAGGCGCTCGCTCAGATGCCGCGCCAGGCGTTCGGCCAGACGTCGGGTGTTCACGAATATCAGCGTGGTGCGGTGCTCACTGGCCAGCTCGGCGAGGCGGTTGTAGACCAGTTCCCAGACGTCATTGGCCATCACCGCCGAGAGCGGCACCGGCGGCACTTCGATAGCCATGTCGCGCGGGCGGGCGTGGCCTATGTCGACAATGGCGCACTCGCGGCCCGTGCCGACCAAAAACCGCGACACCGCGTCGATGGGCTTTTGCGTAGCCGACAGGCCGATGCGCGTCAGCGGCTCGGCGCACAGGGCTTGCAGGCGCTCCAGGCTCAACGCCAGGTGACTGCCGCGTTTGCCGGCGGCAATCGCGTGGATTTCATCGACGATTACCGTGCGCGTGCTGGCGAGCATCTGCCTGCCCGAGTCAGAGCCGAGCAGCACATACAGCGATTCCGGGGTGGTCACCAGGATATGCGGCGCGCGCTTGCGCATCTGCGCGCGGTCTTTTTGTGGCGTGTCACCGGTGCGTACCGCGGTGCGGATCACCAGCGGCGGCAGGCCTTGTTTTTCAAGATGCTCGGTGATGCCGGCCAGCGGGTTTTGCAGGTTGATCTGAATATCGTTGGACAGCGCCTTGAGCGGCGAAACATAGACCACCAGGGTTTCATCGGGCAGTTGGCCGCCGTTGGCCAGGCCCTGATGGACCAGATCGTCCAGCACCGCGAGAAAGGCGGTCAGGGTCTTGCCCGAACCGGTCGGCGCGGCGATCAACGTTGAACGGCGCTGACGGATCAGCGGCCACGCCCGGGCCTGCGCGGCGGTCACCGCGGGGAAGGTGCTGCGAAACCAGGTGCTGACGGCGGGGTGGAAGCCGTCCAGTGCGCTGTCCGTCGATTCGGGAAGGTTCATGTAGTGATTGATGCCGGCGGCTCCAACAAGTTGCAAACACCTACTTTGTCCGTGACGGTTGCGCTACAAACCCGCAAAATGCAACGATTCTGGAATAAACCTACGGCAAGGCTCACGCGCCTGCCGACAACCACCATCGTTCCAAACAGACCGGGCCTGCTCAATCTATGCGAATGCGCCTTATGTTACTGGGCGGCGGGAATGCCCTCGGGCAGGCGCTGATTCGCCTCGGTGCAGAGGAAGACATCGGTTTCCTCGCCCCCAAACCGCCCCAAGACGGCTGGGATGCCGCGAGCCTCACCCAATTGCTCGACGACACCCGTCCCGATGCATTGATCAATCTCGCCTATTATTTCGACTGGTTCCAGGCCGAGACCGTCAGCGAAACTCGCCTGGCTTCCCAGGAATTCGCCATCGAGCGCCTGGCCGAACTGTGCCAGCACCACAGCATTACCCTGGTGCAGCCGTCCAGCTACCGCGTATTCGATGGTTCCCGCGCCACCGCCTACAGCGAAAAAGACGAGCCGGTGCCTCTGGGCCTGCGCGGCCAGGCGTTGTGGCGTATCGAGCAGAGCGTACGCGCCACCTGCCCGCAGCATGTGCTGCTGCGGTTCGGCTGGCTGCTCGATGACAGCGTCGACGGCACCCTCGGGCGCTTCCTGGCCCGGGCCGAACAGCCGGATGAGTTGTTGATGGCCGACGACCGTCGTGGCAACCCGACGCCGGTGGACGATGCGGCGCGAGTGATCATTTCCGTGCTCAAGCAACTCGATTGCGCCGCGCCGCTGTGGGGCACCTACCACTACGCCGGTCACGAGGCGACCACGCCGCTGGCGCTGGGCCAGGCGATCCTCACCGAAGCGCGCAACTTCCACCCCCTGGCCATTGAGTCGCCGACGGCCCAGGCCCACGCGGCGCGGCCGGATGCAGCGGACGAACCGCAGCATGCGGTGCTGGCCTGCAAGAAAATCCTGCATACCTTTGGCATCAAGCCACGGGCGTGGCGCGCAGGGCTGCCGGCGTTGCTCGACCGGTTCTACCGCCACACTTGAAAACAACACAGAACCAATGTGGGAGGGGGCTTGCCCCGATAGCAGAGTGTCAGTCAAAGATTTATTGACTGGTCCACCGCCATCGGGGGCAAGCCCCCTCCCACATTTGGTTTTGTAGTGTTGTTTAGAACTTGTAGCCAATACCCACCATGTAGACCATCGGGTCGACATCCACATTGACCTTGGCCCGGGTGCCCTGGCCCAGGGCGTTGTTATCCACAGTCGCCTTGGTGCTGATGTCGATATAACGCGCCTGGGCGTTGATCATCCACTTGTCGTTGATCATGTAGTCGGCGCCGATCTGCGCGGCCCAGCCCCAGGAGTTCTCGGCCTTGAAGTTGCTGAAGCCGGCTTGCTCGGCGCGGCTGCCGACGTGCTCGTCGTAGATCCAGGTGTAGTTGATACCGGCGCCCACATAGGGTTGGAACGCCGACTGGTGGTCCAGCGGGTAGTACACGACGCTCAGGGTCGGCGGCAGGTGTTTGAGTGTGCCGAGCTTGCCGTTGGCGGCGCCGAGGGCGGTGTTCTTGATCTTTACATCATGCTCGAACGGCGTGGCGGCCAGCAGTTCGATACCGACGTGATCGGTGATCATGTAGGCGAAGTTCAAGCCCAGTTGGGTGTCGCTGCTCATGGTCGCCTTGCCGCCCAGGTTGGCGCCGGCCAATGGGCCCTGGTCAACCTTGACGCTGCTGCTGTCGGCCTTCGGGTTCACGGTGATTGCACCGGCGCGAACCAGAATGTCGCCCGCCTGGTGGGCGTGGGCGACAGGGGCGACGAGGGCGAGCGCGAAGAGGGACGCGCCGAGCAGAGACTTGTTCATGGGAGCTCCAAAAGGACGTTAAAAGTTGTACGTCCAATGGTAAAGATCGTTCCGTACGATCTTTTGATTCAGCTCAATGAAAGGTTAAACCACACCGCAAAAATTGTGGGAGGGGGCTTGCTCCCGATAGCAGAGTGTCAGGCAAAGATTTATTGACTGGTCCACCGCTATCGGGGGCAAGCCCCCCTCCCACATTTGATCTTCGGTGTGTTCGCAGGCGGTGATTATTCTTCGAGCTCGTACATGTAGATCTTTTCGGCATCCATCTGGTAACCGGCATCGGCCAACTCACTGGACGACGGCTTGACCTGCATCGCGCCCTCGATCCAGTACGGCTGGTACAGCTCATCGAGTTTCACCCCGACTTCGCTTTTCACGTGCACGATCTGGTTCGACGGCGGTGGCGGCACGTGGATGCACGCGCCGAAATACGGCACCAGCAGGAACTCGGTGGTGCGGCCTTCTTCGCTCACCTCCAGCGGCACGATGTACCCCGGCAGGCGAATGTGCCGGCCGTCAAGGCTCTGCACCACCGGCGCGTTGGGCAAGTCCTGTTTGGCGGCGGGCGCGGCCTCGACGGACAGGGAATCGGCCATGTTCGACAGGTCGTGCAGCGGTTTCATATTGGGCACTTCCGGTGGCGCATCCGGTGGGATCATTTCCTGCCACGACAAATCCCGGGGCTGCTCCTCGGCCCAGGCGGGTACGGCCACCAGCAACAACAGGGCAAACAGGGCACGACGCATCGACAGCTTCCTCATAAACGAATGGACAAGCCATCGGCCAACGACTGGCGATAGGCCCGCCAGGCGGGCACGCTGCCCATCAACAGCGCCGCCGCCAGGATACCGGCGAGCAGCGTCCATTCATATTCGCTCGGCCATGCCATCGGCAGGTCCAGGCCGTAGTTGGCCTGCAAATAGCCCCGCGATGCGGCGATGCACAGGTACAGCAAACCCAAGCCGGCCACCACGCCGGACAGGGCCAGCGCGAAGGCCTCGAAGATCAGCAGCGTTGCGATATGCCACGGCCGCGCGCCCACCGAACGCAGGATCGCCATCTCGCGGCGGCGTTCGTTGAGGCTGGTGAGGATCGCCGTGAGCATGCCGATCAACCCGGTCAGCACCACGAACAACGAGATCACGAACAAGGCTTTTTCGGCCGTGCCCATCATGCTCCACAGTTCCTGCAGCGCCACGCCCGGCAGGATGGCCAGCATCGGCTCGCCACGGAATTCATTGATTTCCCGTTGCAGGGCGAAGGTGGAAATCTTGTTGTTCAACCCGAGCATGAACGCAGTGATGGCCTGCGGGGTCAGGTCCATATTGCGCGCCTGATCGGCGCTGATACGGCCTTTGCCCTGGGCCGGTACGCCGTTGTGCCAGTCGATGTGGATCGCCTCCATGCCGCCCAGGCTGATATGCAGCGTGCGGTCCACCGGCGTGCCGGTGCGCTTGAGGATGCCGACCACGGTGAAGGGCTTGTCATCGTGCTTGACCAGGCTGACCACCGCCACGCCATGGGCCAGCACCAGCTTGTCGCCAAGCTTGTAATGCAGGGCGTCGGCCACCTCGGCACCGAGCACCACCTCGAACGGGTCGGTGGCAAAGGCGCGGCCGCTGGCCAGCTCAAGGTTTTGTTTGCGACCGTACTGGTAATGCTCGAAGTAGGATGCGTTGGTGCCCATCACTCGGTAACCGCGATGGGAATCGCCGAGCGAAATCGGGATCGCCCATTTCACCTGGGGGTTGGCCGCGAAGTGCTCGTAGCTGTCCCAGCGGATGTTATTGGTGGCGTTGCCGATGCGAAACACCGAGTACAGCAGCAGGTTCACCGAGCCCGAGCGTGCCCCGACGATCAGGTCCGTGCCGCTGATAGTGCTGGCGAAGCTGTTGCGCGCTTCGACGCGCACGCGCTCCACCGCCAGCAACAAGCATACGGAAAGCGCGATGGCGAAGGCGGTCAGGATGGCGGTAAAGCGGCGGTTGGCGAGGCTGGCCATGGCCAGACGAAACAGATACATCTCAAACCTCTGCGGGCATGGCGGCGCGATTGAGTTCGGCCAGCGACAGGTTGCGGTCGAACAGCGGAGCCAGGCTTTGGTCGTGGCTGACAAACAACAGGCTGGCGCCCGCTTCGCGGCATTCGGCGAACAGCAGTTGGATGAATGCCTCACGGGCGTCGTAGTCCAGGGCCGACGTTGGCTCGTCGGCGATCACCAGTTCCGGTTGGCCGATCAGCGCACGGGCAGCGGCCACCCGTTGTTGCTGGCCGATGGACAGTGAATCGGCGCGGCGCTCGAGCAAGTCCGGGTCTTTCAAACCCAGATGCGCAAGCAAAGTGGCTGCGGCCTGGTCCACGCTGCCGTGGCGCTGGGCCGCTCGCTGTGCGCGCAGTTTGGAGAAGTGGCAAGGCAGCTCGACGTTTTCGCGCACCGACAGAAACGGCAGCAGGTTGAACTGCTGGAAGATGTAGCCGGTGTGGTCCACGCGGAAGCGGTCACGGGCACCGGCAGACAGTTCGGTCAGCTCCTGGCCGAGCAGGCGAATGCTGCCTCGGCTGGGTTTCTGCACACCGCCAAGCAAGCCGAGCAGGGTGGTTTTGCCACTGCCGCTGGGGCCCTTGAGGAACAGGGTTTCCCCCGGCTCCAGGCGGAACGCGGGGATGTCCAGCAACTGCGGGTGACCGGGCCAGTTGAAGCCCAGGTCGGACAGTTCGATCAATGCATCGGTCATGTGAACTCAGAACTTCAGGGTGGCTGCAGTAGCGGTCGCGTCGATACCTTGCTGGCCGCTCGGGCCGATCAGTTGTACCTGAATTTTCCGGGTGGCGGGGAAGGTCTTGAACACCTGGCTCAGGTCCAGGTTGCTCAGTGCCTCTGGCTTGGCGCAGGTGAACTGGTAATGGGCGTGGATTTCGCTGTGGTCATGATGATGCTCATGGGCGGCGGCGCCTTTGCCGTCGGTTGCATGGTCAATGCCATCGCCATCGTCGTCATCATCGTGATCGGCTTGCGGCTTGTCACCGAACAGCGGGCTGTTGAGTTCCTGTGAGCTGACGACGCAACCGGCGGCCGTGGGCAGGTTGAACAGCGCCAGCGGATTTTCCAGCTGTTTGCGCGCGGCGGCGACTTTGGCTTTGTCGGCGGCACTGGTCGCCACGTGTTCGAACCCCACCAGGTTCATTGCCGGGCTGTCCAGCTCAAACTCCAGGCTCTGGCCGTCCAGCACCGCATTGAGGCGGCCGACGCCGTGTTCGTGAGCACCGAGGCTGCCATGCTCATGGTCGTGATCTTCATGGGCATGGGCGACAGCCAGAGGCAGCAGGGCAAACGGCAAAGCAAGCAGCAGACGGCGCATGACAGGACTCCACAGATGAAAGTTTTGTTATGTAATCTTATAACAATGACGACGAGAGTTTGACCGTCCGCTTGGCGTTGCGCAAGCTGCGTGGGAGCATGCCCGTCAGAAAAATGCAGGAGTAAGGACGATGTTGCGAATTCGTGGAACCGTCGGCGACCTGCCGGTGGACTTGACCCTGGAGCTGGACGACAGCGATTGGGCGAGGCTGGGCGCGCAATTGCAGGCCGCCCCGGTGCCGACGGCGTCGACTGCGGTACCGGTCAGGCAAAGTGAGGATCTATGGCAGAACGCCCAGGACCTGTTGCGCAACGCCGGGCAGCTCAGCGGCCTGGAGCTGCTCGATCAACTGGAAGGGTTGGCCGGCGATGCTGCCGCGGGCAAGCGCCTGCTGGTGCGCCTGCGCCACAGCGCCAAAGTGAAAGTGACCAGCGGCGCCGACACGCCGCTGTACACCTGGATCGATGCTTCGTAGGAGCGAGCTCGCTCGCGAAAAACGCACAGGCACCGCGTTCATTCAGGATGACCGCGTTAACGTTGACGGCCTTCGCGAGCAAGCTCGCTCCTACAGGGCGAGGTTTAATACAACGCGGCAAACAATTTGCGGCGGTACACCGTGACCAGCGGGTGATCGTTGCCCAGCAGTTCGAACACCTGCAGCAAGGTCTTGTGCGGCAGGCCTTCGCTGTAGCTGCGGTTGCGGATAAACAGCTTGAGCAGGCCTTCCAGCGCGGCGTCGTATTGCTGGCGCGCCAGTTGTTGAATGCTCAACTGATAGGCCGCTTCGTCATCCTGTGGATTCTGTGCCAGGCGGCTTTTCAGGTCGGCGGCGTCCGGCAGGTCGGCAGCCTGGCGCAGGAAGGTGATTTGCGCCTTGGCGCCGGCGAGTGCGGCCTTGTGGTCATCGCCTTTTACGGCGTCGAGCACGGTTTGCGCTTCATCCAACTCGCCGCGCTCGGCCAGGCAACGCGCGTACAGGATCAGCGCGGCGGCGTTGGTGTTGTCTTCGCCCAGCAGCGCAACCAGCATGGCTTCGGCATCGCTGATGCGGCCCTCGGCAAACAATGCCTGGGCCTGCTCCAGCGGATCGGCTGCAGCCGGTGGCGGCATCTGCACATGGGGCTCAAGCATCGCCCGCACCGCCGACTCCGGCTGCGCCCCGGCAAACCCATCCACCGGCTGACCGTCCTTGAACAGCACCACCGTCGGCAGGCTCTGGATACCGAAACGCGCCACGATATCCTGTTCGGCTTCGCAATCAACCTTGGCCAGCAGCAACTCACCGCGATAACTCTCGGCAATCTGCGCCAGCATCGGCATCAGCGCCTTGCACGGCGCGCACCACTCGGCCCAGAAATCCACCAGCACCGGTTTTTCGAAAGAGTTCTGAATCACCGCCTGCTCGAAGTTGGCGGTGGTGACGTCGAAGATGTACGGCGTGGGCTCACTCATGAGGCGTCTCGAATAAAGCGGGAATGGGGGCAACTATAAGGGCTGGCGCGGTTGGCTGAAAGCATCGTGGACTCAAGACCTTGTCGCAGACGAACCCGCTCTCCTAGTTGAAATGCATTCCCTGTGGGAGTGGGCTTGCCCGCGATGGACTCAAATACGCCGCGAATGGTACAGGCTCACCTTGCGAAACTCCCACGGCTCGGCCAGGTCCGGCAGAGTCATCGCCTCGAGGACTTCAAGCCGCTGATAATCCGGATGCCGGAAGTCACGCACCCGCGAGTCCGCCACCAGCGCTTCACGGCCACGGGTCAGGAACTGGTCCAGCAGTGGCAGGTTGGCGCGGTCGTAAAGCACGTCGGCCACCAGGATCAGGTCGAAACGATTGGCTTCGGCAAAGAAATCGGTCGAATAACTCATCTGCACCTCATTGAGTTCGGCATTCGCCCGGCAAGCGGCCAGCGCCAGCGGATCGAGATCGCATGCCACCACCTCCAATGCCCCGGCCTTGGCGGCCGCAATCGCGGCCACGCCGGAGCCGGTGCCGAAATCCAGCACACGCTTGCCCGCCACCCACGCGGGGTTCGCCGCCAGGTAGCGCGCCAGCGCCAGGCCGCTGGCCCAGCAGAAACTCCAGTAGGGCGGCTCGTGCAGGATGCGCCGGGTTTCTTCCTGGCTGAAGGCGCGGTCCATGTTGTCGGCATCGAGCAACCACAACGACAGCTCGGTGCCCGGCAGCGGGCAGGGCACCAGGTGTGCGTCGCCGATCAACTCGCTCAGGGCGCGTTGCAGGTGCAACGGTGGCGTCATGGCGCCTTGACGAGTTGCAGGGAGCCGGTGGTCTGGGTGATCGCCTGGGTGACGCGCACGGCGGGCAGGTGCAGGATCAACTGGCCGGACTGGCTGGCGCGGCCGCGCAATTCGACCCGCGCACCGGCCGGGAAGGCTTCGGGATTGAAGCGCAGGCGAAAGGCCAGGGGCTTGCCGTTGCCGGTCAATACGCTGCTGGCGAGCAGTTGTTGCGGGCGCGAACGCTCGTCGATCACCAGCAGGGCAAGCTCGACTTCGGCGCCGGCGGGCACATTGGTCAGGTTACCGCTGATTTCACGCTGGTAGGCGGGCAGGGGGCCCAAGTCTTCGATGCCGGGGACTTTTTTCTCTTGTGCGGGTGTTGGCTGAGGTGCGGCCGGCTTGGGGGCTTCGCTGCTGCAGGCGACCAGGAAACTGAACAGGGCGAGGAGGGCAAGTGGTCGTAACTGCATGTACGGCTCCAGAAAAGGGCAAAATCCGTGGCTTAAAAAAATAGAAACATATAGGCCTGCCTATATACCGTAAAGGCTATGGCTTGTCTTGCGACGGGGATGCGCTACCATGGCCCTCCCTTTATTTGTTGCCTGCCAACCATGCACTGTCCCTTCTGCGGTGCCAACGACACCAAGGTCATTGACTCGCGTCTGGTCGCCGAGGGCGACCAAGTGCGTCGCCGGCGCGAATGCCTGGCCTGCGGTGAGCGTTTCACCACCTTCGAAACCGCCGAACTGGTGCTGCCGCGCCTGATCAAGTCCGACGGCAGCCGCCAGCCTTTCGACGAAGACAAACTGCGCGCCGGTATGCAGCGCGCCCTGGAAAAACGCCCGGTGAGTGTCGAGCGCCTGGAGGCGGCGCTGGTGCATATCAAGCACAAGCTGCGCGCGACCGGCGAGCGCGAGGTCAAGAGCCTGGTGGTGGGCGAGTTGGTGATGGGCGAGCTGCAAAAGCTCGACGAAGTCGCCTATATCCGTTTCGCCTCGGTATACCGACGCTTCCAGGACCTCAATGAGTTCCGCGAAGAGATCGACCGCCTGGCCCGTGAGCCCTCCAAACAATGACGGCCGAACAGGCGGTCCTCGACGCCCATTACATGGCACGCGCCCTCGAATTGGCGCGCAAGGGCCTGTACACCACCCATCCCAACCCACGGGTGGGCTGCGTGATCGTGCGTGACGGGCAGATTGTCGGCGAAGGCTGGCATGAGCGCACCGGCGAGCCCCATGCCGAACCGAATGCCTTGCGCGCCGCCGGTGAGAAGGCCCGTGGCGCGACGGTGTACGTGACCCTCGAACCCTGCAGCCACCATGGCCGCACGCCGCCGTGCGCCGATGCGCTGGTGAGCGCCGGTGTGGCGCGGGTAGTGGCCGGGATGCAGGACCCCAACCCGGAAGTGGCGGGGCGCGGCATGCAGCGTCTGGCCCAGGCCGGGATCGACATTCGTAGCGGCGTGCTCGAGTCCCAAGCGCGTGCGCTGAACCCTGGCTTTCTCAAACGCATGGAACACGGCCTGCCGTTTGTGCGGGTCAAGCTGGCGATGAGCCTGGACGGGCGCACCGCCATGGCCAGCGGCGAAAGCCAATGGATCACCGGCCCTGCCGCACGTGCCGCCGTGCAGCGCCTGCGCGCCGAAGCGAGCGTGGTGCTGACCGGCGCCGATACGGTGCTGGCCGACGGCGCGCGCCTGACCGTGCGCGCCGCCGAGCTGGGGCTGGATGAAGAAACCACCGCCCTGGTCATGTCGCGCCCGCCGCTGCGCGTGTTGATCGACGGCCGCCTGCGGGTGCCGCTCAATGCGCCGTTCTTCAAGGCGGGCCCGGCATTGGTCATCACCTGCGTGACCCCGGAAAACCAGTTCCCCCGTGGCCCCGAGTGCCTGGTGGTACCGGGTGTGGAGGGCCAGGTCGACCTGCGTTCAGCGCTGGTGGCACTCGCCGCCCGTGGCGTCAACGACGTGCTGGTGGAAGCCGGCCCAAGCCTGGCGGGCGCGTTTGCCCAGCAGGGCCTGGTCGACGAATACGTGATTTTTGTCGCCGGCAAGTTCCTCGGCTCCGCTGCCCGACCTTTGCTGGACTGGCCGCTTGAGAAGCTGGCCGACGCGCCCCAACTCAAGATCACTGACATGCGTGCCGTGGGCGACGACTGGCGAGTCACTGCCATTCCCGTCCCTGCGGCCAGCGTATAATTCCCGGCCTGCGCTTGAGCGTCAGCCCCCGTTTTCAGGAGAACGACATGTTCACCGGTATTATCGAGTCCATCGGCAGCATCCGTGCAATGACCCCCAAAGGCGGCGACATTCGCTTGCTGGTTGAAACCGGCAAGCTCGATCTGGGCGACGTCAAGCTGGGCGACAGCATCGCCGTCAGCGGTGTGTGCCTGACGGTCGTCGAGCTGCCGGGCAACGGTTTTGCCGCCGATGTCAGCCGCGAAACCCTGGACTGCACCGCGATGAACGACCTCAAGGCTGGCAGCCCGGTCAACCTGGAAAAAGCCCTGACGCCGACCACGCGCCTGGGCGGCCACCTGGTCAGCGGTCATGTCGACGGCGTCGGCGAAGTCGTGGCCCGCAGCGAAAACGCGCGCGCCGTGGAATTTCGTATCCGTGCGCCGAAAGAGCTGGCCAAGTACATCGCCCACAAAGGCTCGATCACCGTCGACGGCACCAGCCTGACCGTGAACGCCGTCAATGGCGCCGAATTCGAACTGACCATCATTCCCCACACCCTCAGCGAAACCATCATGGCCTCCTACCAGCCAGGCCGGCGGGTGAACCTGGAAGTGGACTTGCTTGCCCGTTACCTGGAGCGCCTGTTGCTGGGCGAAAAGGCCGCAGAGCCTGCATCAGGCAACATCACCGAAAGTTTTCTGGCCGCTAACGGCTACCTGAAATCCTGACCAAGGGGGTGCCGCGTGGCGCTCAATAGCATCGAAGAACTGGTTGAAGACATCCGCCAAGGCAAGATGGTCATCCTGATGGATGACGAAGATCGCGAGAACGAAGGCGATATCATCATGGCCGCCGAGGCGTGCAAACCCGAGCACATCAACTTCATGGCCAAGCACGCCCGTGGGCTGATCTGCATGCCCATGAGCCGTGACCGCTGCGAATTGCTCAAACTGCCGCTGATGGCACCGCGCAATGGCTCGGGGTTCGGCACCAAGTTCACCGTATCGATTGAAGCGACCACCGGCGTCACCACCGGCATCTCCGCCGCTGACCGTGCGCGCACTGTGCAAGCCGCCGCCGCGAAAGACGCCAAGGCCGAAGACATCGTCAGCCCGGGCCACATCTTCCCGCTGATGGCCCAGCCGGGCGGCACCCTGGCGCGCGCCGGTCACACCGAAGCCGCCTGCGACCTGGCGCGCATGGCCGGGTTCGAGCCGAGCGGGGTGATCTGCGAGGTGATGAACGACGACGGCACCATGGCCCGTCGCAGTGAACTCGAAGCCTTTGCCGCCGAACACAACCTCAAGATCGGCACCATTGCCGACCTGATTCACTACCGCATGATCCACGAGCGAACCGTTCAGCGGATTGCCGAGCAGCCGCTGGACAGCGAGCTGGGCCAATTCAATCTGGTGACCTACCGTGATTCAGTGGAAGGCGACGTGCACATGGCCCTGACCCTGGGCAGCATTTGCGCCGACGAGCCGACCCTGGTGCGCGTGCACAACATGGACCCGCTGCGCGACCTGCTGATGGTCAAGCAACCCGGCCGCTGGAGCCTGCGTGCCGCCATGGCGGCGGTGTCCGAGGCCGGCAGTGGCGTGGTGCTGTTGCTTGGTCACCCGGTGGATGGCGATGCGTTGCTGGCGCATATCCGCGAAACGGCCGACCACGTGCCGGTGAAAAAGCCGACCACCTACAGCATCGTCGGTGCCGGTTCGCAGATCCTGCGCGACCTCGGTGTGCGCAAAATGCGCCTGATGAGCGCACCGATGAAATTTAATGCGATATCCGGATTCGACCTGGAAGTTGTAGAATACGTGCCCTCCGAATAAAGGCTGGCGATTTTTGCCCCTTGTTCGCGGTTAAATCATCACTGAGGGACGCACTTTTCGCGTCCCGGCTCTTTAAGAGATTTGTCGAATGACCCTGAAGACCATCGAAGGTACCTTCATCGCCCCCAAAGGCCGCTATGCCCTGGTGGTTGGCCGCTTCAACAGCTTCGTGGTTGAAAGCCTGGTAAGCGGTGCCGTTGACGCCCTGGTTCGCCACGGTGTGAGCGAGAGCGACATCACCCTTATCCGTGCCCCTGGCGCCTTCGAAATTCCACTGGTTGCGCAAAAGGTTGCCCAACAGGGTGAATACGCGGCGATCATCGCCCTGGGCGCGGTCATTCGTGGCGGCACCCCGCACTTCGAATACGTGGCCGGCGAATGCACCAAGGGCCTGGCCCAGGTGTCCATGGAGTTCGGCGTGCCCGTCGCTTTCGGCGTGCTGACCGTTGATTCCATCGAGCAAGCCATCGAGCGCTCCGGCACCAAGGCCGGTAACAAAGGCGCTGAAGCTGCCCTGTCCGCCCTGGAAATGGTCAGCCTGCTGTCGCAGTTGGAGGCCAAGTGATTTCCGACGAGAGCGATCGTTTCAACCCACGCGACGAGCGTCCAGCCGACGCCGGCAAGCCTTCGAAAAGCGAAAAGCGCCGTGCTGCGCGCCAGTTGGCGACCCAAGCGCTGTACCAGCGCCACATGGCCGGCACCTCGCTGAACGAAATCGAAGCGCAATTTCGCGTGGATAACGATTTCACCTTCGCCGACCAGAGCTACTTCCACGACATCCTGCACGGTGTTCCGGCCAACCTGGACGAGATCGACGCTGCTCTGACGCCCTGCCTGGACCTGACCCTCGAAGAGCTGGACCCGGTTGAACTGGCCGTGCTGCGCCTGTCCACCTGGGAACTGCTCAAGCGCGTCGACGTGCCGTATCGCGTGGTGATCAACGAAGGCATCGAACTGGCGAAAGTCTACGGTTCGACCGACGGCCACAAATTCGTCAACGGCGTGCTCGACAAGCTGGCTCCGCGCCTGCGTGAAGCTGAAGTGAAGGCGTACAAGCGCTGAACCGCGCTTGAGACCTGAATGGGCGAGTTCGAGCTGATCCGCAACTATTTCGCCGCCGCGCCCTGTGCGCAAGGCGGCGAAGGCATTGCCCTGGGGATCGGCGACGACTGCGCCTTGCTGGCGCTCCCCGCCGGGGAGCAACTGGCGGTTTCTACTGACACATTAGTGGCCAGCGTGCATTTTGCCGACCCCTGCGACCCGTTCCTGCTCGGCCAGCGCTCGCTGGCCGTAGCGGTGAGCGACCTGGCCGCCATGGGCGCCCACCCCCTCGCGTTTACCCTTGCCCTCACTACCCCGACCGTCGATGCCGACTGGCTGCAACGCTATGCCCAAGGTTTGAACGCCATGGCGCAACGCTGTGGTGTGGGCCTGGTGGGCGGCGATACCACGCGCGGGCCGCTGAGCCTGACCTTGACCGTGTTCGGTCGCGTGCCGGCCGGGCGGGCCTTGACGCGCAGCGGTGCGCGGCCAGGTGATCTGCTGTGTGTCGGTGGTGAATTGGGCAATGCGGCCGGTGCCTTACCGCTGGTATTGGGTCAGCGCAGCGCGCAGGCCGCCATCGCCGAACCGCTGCTCGCCCACTATTGGTCGCCGCAACCGCAACTGGGGTTGGGCCTGGCCCTGCGGGGTAAAGCGACGTCGGCCATGGATATCTCCGACGGGCTACTGGCCGATTGCGGGCATATCGCCAGGGCATCGGCTGTCAGCCTGGTGATCGAGCGCGATACCTTGCCTTTGTCTGCTGCGTTGCGGGCATTTGTCGGTGACGATGAGGCCCGTGTGGCGGCGTTGAGTGGTGGCGACGACTATGTGCTGGTATTCACGTTACCGCAGGCCGAACTGGCAGCCTTGCAGGCGGGTGGATGGCCGATTCATGTGATCGGTCGGGTCGAAGCGGGGCAGGGCGTCACACTGCTCGACACCCATGGACAAGACGTCACCCCTGCCGTGCACGGCTATCAGCATTTTCACGAACTGCCGTAGCCGACGTCCTGCGCTAACCTTTCATATGACTATCTTCACGTAGGAAGCCCTCACGATGAGTGTGCGCTGCTGGCTGCTGATCATGCTGTGCGCCCTGACCTCTGTGCTTGAGGCGGATGAAGCCCGGGTGCCCGACAAGGTCGTCCTGGCCAGCGAGGAGTGGAACGACTACACCAACAATGACGGCAGCGGCCTGGCCTGGGACGTGTTGCGCCGGGTGTTCGAACCGGCAGGCGTCACCCTGCAGATCCGCAGCGTGCCCTATACCCGCTCGATTGGCCTGGCCCAGCGCGGCGAGGTGGATGGTTGGGTGGGTTCCTACCGCGATGAAGCCGAGCATGTGCTATACCCGCAGTGGCCATTCGACGCCGATCATATCTATGCCCTCGGGCTGGCAACGCTGCCTACGCCTAACCTGGCGACGCTCGGTGATTACCGCCTGGCCTGGGTGCGGGGTTACAAATACGAGCAATATTTGCCGAATGTGCGCCGGTTCAATCAGGTTCAGCGGCGCAGCGGTATTTTGTCGATGCTCCAATACGGCCATGCGGACTTCTACATCGAGGCCCTCACCGAAGCTAAATACGTGCTCAGTCAGGCTCAAGACCCTGCGCTATTCAAACTCACTCATATCGCTGAACTACCGCTCTACGTAGGCTTTGCCGACACCGAGCGTGGCAGGGCATTGATGGCCGTGTATGACCAGCGTCTGGCCAGCCTGGTCAAGACTGGTGAACTGAAAGCGATTTTCGACCACTGGAAACAGCCCTACCCCTTGTAGGAGCGAGCTTGCTCGCGAAAAACCCATAAACCTCGCGTTGATTCAGAATACCTGCGTTAACGTTACGACTTTCGCGAGCAAGCTCGCTCCTACATAGAACCAAGCCGAAGGCCAATCGAACCTATTGATCTTTATCAGCGATCATTCAGCTTAAGCGTCTGTAGGAACAGGCTGTTACAATGCCTGCCTCTGTGAAATCTGAAATCAGGAGCACACGGTGCCCGTCGTTTTCGTCGCCGCTTCCAAGCTGCCTACCCCCTTTGCCACGTTCACCATGCATGGCTTTCTCGAAGAAGCCACCGGGCGCGAGCACGTTGTGCTCAGCCTGGGCGATATCGCTGATGGTGCGCCGGTGCTGGGCCGCGTGCATTCCGAATGCCTGACCGGCGATGCGCTGTTCAGCCAGCGTTGCGACTGCGGTTCGCAATTGGAAGCCGCGTTGCAGGCCATCGCCCGTGAAGGTCGTGGCGTGCTGCTGTACTTGCGTCAGGAAGGCCGTGGCATCGGCCTGTTGAACAAGATCCGCGCCTACGAATTGCAAGATGGCGGCGCCGACACCGTGGAAGCCAACGAGCGCCTGGGCTTCGCCGCCGACCAGCGTGACTATGCCATCTGCCTGCCGATGCTCGAGCATCTGGGCGTGAAGTCGCTGCGCCTGATGACCAACAACCCGCGAAAAGTAAAAGCCTTGACCGAAATGGGCATCACCGTGGCCGAGCGCGTGCCGCTGCACACCGGGCACAACCCGCACAACAAACTGTACCTGGCCACCAAGGCGAGCAAGCTCGACCACATGATGGGCAACGAGCATCAGGGCGAGGTCGACCGCGCGTGACCCGCGGCCAGGTGAAACGGCGTCTGTCCTTCAGTTGGTGGCAGTACCTGGCCCTGGCGTTGCTTCCTCTGTTTGTGATCAACCTGGTATTCGGCCGCGCCGAGTCTTTGCTTCCCGTACTGGCCATGCCGTTCTTTATTGCCGGCGTGGCCTCGATGTTTATCAGCCTGCGTTATTTCCACGCTTATAAACACGCGCTGATCGCCACCTCCAAAGCCCTCGACACCGCTGAAGAGCCCGCCGCCTGGATCTCCCTCGCTGCGCGTCGGCGCACGGCCTTGCTGGTCGCTGCGTTACCGGCCTGGATCGGCGCGTTGGCGGTGTTCGTCGGCCTGGAAGCGGTGCCGCTGTTCTTGCTGGCGCTGTCGACGACGGTGCTGTTCTACCTCTATCGCATTCCGCGTCAGTTGGGATGAAACCCTACTGGCTGGCGCTGCTGCTGGTGTTCAGCGCTCAGGCCTGGGCGGTCGAGCGCGTGGTGAGCCTGGCGCCGTCGCTCTCTGAAATCGTGGTGGAATTGGGGGCCGCTGATGTATTGGTCGGTGTGCTCGATGGCGGCGAACGTCCGGCGGCGCTGGTCAGCGTGCCATCGGTGGGGCGCTATGGTCAGCTGGACATGGAGCGCCTGCTCAGCCTCAAGCCCGACCTGATCCTGCTCTGGCCCGGCAGCGTCGGTTCGGCCCAGCGCGAGCAGTTGCAGCGCCTGAATATCCCGGTGTACGTCGCCGAACCTCATAATCTTGAACAATTGACCACACAGGTCCAGGCGATTGCCGAGCAATTGGATCGCGCTGATGCAGGTCGAAAACTCGCCGCACAGCTACGCCAGCGCCTCGCCGAACTGCGCCAGCGCTATCGGCGCGCCGAGCCGCTGCGCGTGTTTTACCAGGTCTGGAATCAGCCGCTGTACACCGTGGGCGGTGAGCAGATCATCAGTGATGCGTTGAACGTGTGCGGTGCGCGCAATGTATTCGACGACCTCAAGCTGCCGGCGCCGCAGGTCAGTATCGAGTCAGTGTTGCAGCGTGATCCGCAGCTGATCCTGGTAGGCGATCAGGCGCAGCGGGAGGCCTGGAAGGTCTGGCCGACTATGTTTGAGCGCGTGCGGCTGGTGCCGGACAAGGGCCTGGAGCGGCCCAGCGGGCAGATGCTGGAAGCGGTGGCGCGGTTGTGTCAGGTGATTGCGCCGAACCTGTGACATCGCTATCGCAGGCAAGCCAGTTCCCACAGGGGAATGCATTTCAAATGTGGGAGGGGGCTTGCCCCCGATGGCGGCCTCTGGGCCGACCAGGATGTTGGATTGGGTTGAGTACATATCCGTTTCTGCGGTAACGGCCACTTAGGGTTCCGCCCTTACGGCGGCTCACTTTTGAAAAGCGCAAAAGTAAGCAAAACGCTCTTGCCCCACCACTCGGCACCTCGCTTAGGCTCGGTGTGCCCTCTCTCCGGCTTGAATCCGTGGGCCGCCGCAATGGGCCATCCCTGGCCCAGTGCGGCTAACCCGGCGTCCTGCCGGGTTGCCCACGGATTCAAGCCTGCGTTCGGCCAGCGTGGTTTAACGGGGCGCTTAAGATCAAAAGCAGATCAAGATCAAGGGCGGCTCGCTTTGTATCGTGGTTACGGTTGGGCGCTACTGGAATTGTGTAGGCACCCTTGCTGCGATGACGCCGGTTCAGACAACTCAAATCCCGGGTGTCCAGGTCACCCCGAGCATCCACGTCCGGCCTTCTTCGCGATAATTCTGATACCCCTCGAGGTAGTTGTATTTCGCCCGCGCATAAGACTTGTCCAGCACGTTATCGACCTTCAGCGACAACAAAACTTCGTGGTTCAATGCCCAACTGCTGCGCAGCCCCAGCAAGGCATACCCGCCCAGGCGATGACGATTGGCTTCGTCATCGTAACTGCTGCTGATCCCTGCCAGCTCGCGCCCACACCGAGCTTGTCGAACTGCCGATCCAGGTCCAGGTTCAACGTGCGCCGTGCGCGCCGCGCCAGGGTATGGCCGCTGTCGCGGTCGCGCGGGTCGATCAGCGACACGCCGAGGTTGCCTTGCCAGCCGAACAATTTCTGCTTGAGCGCCGCTGTCGTTACGCGCCTGCATCTGGCGGTTGGCACTGATGACCACTTCGGAGAGCTTCAAGGCCTGGTCGCGGGTGTCGGCGAGCAGATCGGTGCAGGGTAGCAGCAGCAGGGCAAGCCTCAGGCGTTTCTTGGGCTGTCCATAGCGTTTGAAGGCTGCACAAATCAAATGTGGGAGGGGGCTTGCCCCCGATTGCGGTGTGTCAGTCAGAACATCTGGGACTGATACACCGCTATCGGGAGCAAGCCCCCTCCCACATATGGATCCAGTTACGGATTCAAGAGCGCCAGACGCTGGCGCACCGAGGCTTCGATACCGGCTTCGTCCAACCCGCATTCGGCCAGCATCTGCGCCGGCTTGGCGTGTTCGACGTACACATCCGGCAAGCCCAGGTGCAGCACCGACTTGAGGATATTCTCCCGTGCCAGGAATTCACTGACCGCCGCACCGGCGCCGCCCATGATGGCGTTTTCTTCGACCGTCACCAGCAGTTTGTGACTACCGGCAATCTCGCGCACCAGGGCTTCATCCAGTGGTTTGACGAAGCGCATGTCGACCACGGTGGCATCGAGTTTCTCCGCGACTTTCAGGACTTCGGCCAGTTGCACGCCGAACACCAGGAAGGCCGTCTTGCTGCCCTGGCGACGCACGATACCCTTGCCGATTTCAATCGGCTCCAGGTCTTTCTCGATCACCGCATTCGGGCCATTGCCGCGCGGATAGCGCACGGCGGCGGGGCCGTTGTACTGGTGGCCAGTGCTGAGCATCTTGCGCAATTCGTTCTCGTCGCTCGGCGTCATCACCAGCATGCCGGGGATGCAGCGCAGGTAGGACAGGTCGAAACTGCCCGCGTGGGTCGGGCCGTCTTCGCCCACCAGTCCGGCGCGGTCGATGGCGAACAGTACGTCGAGGTTCTGCACCGCCACGTCATGCACCAACTGGTCATAACCGCGTTGCAGGAAGGTCGAGTAAATCGCGACCACCGGCTTGGCGCCTTCACACGCCATGCCCGCGGCGAACGTCACCGCGTGCTGCTCGGCAATCGCCACGTCGAAATAGCGCAGCGGGAAACGCTCGCTGAAGGCCACCAGGTCGGAGCCTTCCTTCATTGCCGGAGTAATGCCTACCAGGCGCGGGTCGGCGGCGGCCATGTCGCACAGCCATTCGCCAAACACACCCGAATACTTCGGTCCGCTGACCTTTTTCGGCGCAGCGGCGGGGGCGTCCAGGGGTTCGAGCTTGGTGATCGCGTGATAACCGATCGGGTCGACTTCCGCCGGCGCGAAGCCTTTGCCTTTCTTGGTGACGATATGCAGGAACTGCGGGCCCTTGAGGTCACGCATATTGCGCAGCGTGGCAATCAGGGTGGGCAGGTCGTGGCCGTCGATCGGGCCGATGTAATTCCAGCCCAATTCCTCGAACAGCGTGCCGGGCACCAGCATGCCCTTGGCATATTCTTCAGTGCGACGGGCAATTTCCCACGCGCCGGGCAGACGCGACAGCACTTTCTTGCTGCCTTCACGCATGCTGGCGTAGGTGCGGCTGGAGAGGATCTTGGCCAGGTAATTGGACAAACCACCGACATTGCGCGAAATCGACATGTCGTTGTCGTTGAGGATCACCAACATGTTGGCATCCACTTCCGGCGCATGGTTCAGCGCTTCGAAGGCCATGCCCGCAGTCAGCGCGCCATCACCGATTACCGCAATCGCCTTGCGCTCACTGCCTTGCAGGCGGGCGGCAATCGCCATGCCCAGCGCCGCACTGATGGAGGTGCTGGAGTGGCCGACGCCAAAGGTGTCGTACTCACTCTCCGAGCGCCGTGGAAAGGCGGCGATACCGTCCTTCTGACGCAGGCTGGCCATGCGTTCGCGACGGCCGGTAAGGATTTTATGCGGATACGCCTGATGGCCCACGTCCCACACCAGCCGGTCGTCCGGGGTGTCGAATACGTAGTGCAAGGCGATGGTCAGCTCGATCACGCCCAGCCCGGCACCGAAATGCCCACCGGTCTGGCCGACCGTGTAGAGCAATTCCAGGCGCAGTTCATCGGCCAGGGTTTCCAGCTCGGCTTCACCCAGTCGACGCAGGCCGTCCGGCGTGGCAGCACGGTCGAGCAGAGGCGTGGACGGGCGCTTGCGGGGAATCTCTTGGAACGTCGTGGGCATCAGGCGAATCGTTATAGGTATAGAAGAGGCGGCAGTTTACCTCAAGCATCGCAAACTGCCCACGCAGAGGGGCGAACTTGGCCGATATGCGGCGCTTATGGCCGCAGGTGTCAGTGGCGACGTTCGACGATATACCGCGCCAGCTCACGCAACGGCTCAGCCGCCGCGTCGAAAGGTCGCAGGGCGTCCAGGGCCTGATCGCGCAGCTCCAGGGCGTAGCCCTTGGCGGCCGCAAGCCCGAGCAGCGCAGGATAGGTCGGCTTGTCCCGTGCGATATCGGCACCCTGGCGTTTGCCGAGGGTGGCGGTGTCGCTTTCCACGTCGAGAATATCGTCCTGCACCTGGAAGGCCAGGCCGATAGCCCGTGAATAGGTGTGCAGCGCCGCCAATTGCGCGGCTTCAGCCCGGCCGCTGGCCAGGGCGCCCAGTTGCACGGCGGCCTCGATCAACGCGCCGGTCTTGTGACGATGCATGTGTTCCAGGGCGTGTTGATCCAACTTGAGGCTGACCGAACCCATGTCGATCGCCTGCCCGCCGACCATCCCGGCCGGGCCTGCGGCCAGGGCCAGGGCGGTGACCATGCGCAGGCGGATCTCGGCGTTGACACTGCTCAGCGCCGGGTCCAGCAATGCGCTGAACGCCAAGCTCTGCAAGCCATCACCGGCCAGGATCGCATAGGCTTCATCAAAGGCTTTATGGGTGGTCGGCTGGCCGCGACGCAGATCGTCGTCGTCCATCGCCGGCAGATCGTCGTGTACCAGGGAATAGGCGTGAATCAGTTCTACCGCACAGGCCGCGCCATTGGCTTGCTCGGCTGGCGCACCCAGCGCTTCACAGGCCGCGTACGCCAGCAACGGGCGCACGCGCTTGCCGCCATTCATCACGCTGTAGCGCATGGCTTCGTAAAGCCGCTTCATTTCCGGGCTCGGCGCAACAAACAAGGGCTCCAGCGCCGCATTTACCCGGGCTTGGCTACTGGCCTGATACGCATCGATCATTCGGGTTGTTCCGCATCGAAAGGTTCTTCGGCCAACTCCCCGTCGCGCTCGAGCAACACCTGCACTTTCTGCTCAGCCTGCGCCAACGCGCTCTGGCAATCACGGGTCAGGCCGATGCCTTGCTCAAACGCCGTCAACGAGTCTTCCAGCGACAACTCGCCGTTCTCCAGACGCTCGACCAGGGTTTGCAGGTCGGCGAGGGATTGTTCGAAATCGAGTGCAACTTTTTTGCGGGCCATGGCGGCAATTCCGGTAGACGGTAAACCGGCGCGACACTAGCAGACATGGGGGATTGGGGCAAATGAGCGGGGCTGCTACTCGTAGGTGGGATTGATCTGATAACGCGTGCTGCGGCCGCCTGCGGGGAGACGGATCAGGCAGTTTTTTTCCAGCAAATCAGCCAGGTGCCGCGTGGCCGTTGCCTTGGACACCTTGGCCACCGCCTGGTACTGCGCGGCGCTGATGCCCTGTTCGAAGCCTCTTTCACCGCCGTCGAGCAGACGGTTGAGCATCTTGGTCTGTTCGGCAGACAAAGCAGCGCCGCGGTGGTGGTCCCAGAATCGCGTCTTGCTCAATACACGATCTATCCGCGCCATTGCCTCTTGCAGGCTGCGCAACAACGTTCTCAGAAACCACTCGAGCCAATCCGTGATATCGAGCGTGGCCTTTTGGCTGGACTCCAATGCGTTGTAATAGCCCTGGCGGTCCTCAAGGATACTGGCTGACATCGCATAAAAGCGTATCGCGTGATGGTCGCCCTGGGCCAAGGCCAAGTCAGTGATGGCGCGTGTCAGGCGACCATTGCCGTCATCGAACGGGTGAAGCGTGATAAACCAGAAATGCGCAACGCCGGCACGGATGAAGGGGTCCAGTTCCGCTTGACTGCGGCTCAGTTCGAACCACTCAAGAAAGTCATCGAGCGCTTGCTTCAGCCCCGCGCGTGGCGGCGCCTCAAAATGCACGGTAGGCCGGTCAAGACGGCCCGATACTACCTGCATCTGCTCATCCCCCCGCAGCCCCCCGACAGTTATCTCTCGCGTGAAAACGCTCGCTTGCGAAGTTGGAAACAGCAAATGGTGCCAATGCATCAGACGCGAATAGGTGAACGGTTTGGCGAATTGCTCGGTGGCATCCATCATCAGATCAGCGAGGCCTTCACTACGGCGGCTTACCTGACCGGCTTTCGTGGCCTCCAGGCCTAACCGTCGCGCCAGAGAGGACCGCACCGAGCCGACATTCAGTTGCTCGCCTTCAATAGCGGAGGAGGTCAGGATGTTTTGCAGCAGCGCGTCCAGTTCGTTCTGCGCGCTGGCTACCTGACCAGCGGAGCCGAGCATGCCCAGGAGTTTGCCCTGGGAGTGACTGCATTCGCGCAGCAAAGCAGCCAAGCGTCCGGGCTGCCAGTGGAAATGGGGCCAGTCGAGGTGTTGCCAGATCCAGTGCGGTTGATTCATAGGGGAACGCCTGGGTGTGTGAGTCGAATAGAGGGGATATTCAGCTCATTTAGTGAGCCGATTGTGCTTGCTATTCGGCTCATCGTCTAGGCTGCATTGGGCCACCGAGTGCGTTTTCTGGGGGGAGCGTTTAATATCAACGGAAGCTGACATCGATTCTGTCGACCTTTAGTTTTATGAAACGCTCGTTACATTCAGGATGATCGTAGTGAATGTCCTCATCATTTAATGAGACGAAGCTCTGAAATTGTGTGTCGTTTAGGTTTCCGTAAAGTAGGTAGGCGTAGCCGGGAGTTATCTTTTCAATCAGTGGTGTTCTGGGTTCAACCCTCTCAATCTCGTAGTCATCAGATAGATTCATTGTCAGCTCGACGTCATAGATTTTTCCGACTTCTATGTCGTGTGGGGAATAGCTGACGAAGCAATTTATGATGCTGCCCTCAATGAGCAGAGTTATGTCTTCCTCTATATGCTCGTTGAGCGCTACCACCTGTGCTTTTATATAGCTATTTTCTGTGTGGTCTAATGGTTTTATCTGAGGGGTCGCCATTTATCATCCTCCAGAAGTCTTTTCCGCTTTTCGTATGCAAAGTCGTAATATGGCCGCTTGTATTTATTCCTGCAAACGCGAATTTTGCTTGCCCTGTCCTATTTGTTCCCATTAGTAAAACATATCCGGTTGTTGGAGCGTTTCTGTACGAATATTGAACCTGTGTGCCTTCATTTATCACATGTCGTGCGGTGAGTAAGTATTCGTGACTAGAGTCGGCGCCGAATTCAGAACCGTGCTTCTCGTAATGCTCATTGAGTTTTTGCTTGCTGGCAAATGCTGACGGACGTTGTGTTGCAGATGGACTATTTGGTTCGCCTGCATCGACTTGGACATCAATCGCGGGCTCCTTAGGCTCTTTTTTAGCGTTGCATCCTTTTCCCTCCGGGCAATTACTCAAGCCTAACGGGTCTACCCATCCCGTCGGATTGGGCACGTACTGGTACGCATTGATCCCACCCGCCAGCTTCACCGGATCAGGCGTCAGGTAACGACCAATATCCGGATGGTAGTAGCGATGGCGATTGTAGTGCAGGCCGCTTTCCTGGTCGAAGTACTGGCCTTGGAAGCGCAGCGGGTTGTCGATTTTGCCGACGTCGAGGCGGCTGATTTCGCCGTAGGCGCGGTAGTGGGCGGACCAGACGATTTCGCCTTCGGGAGTGGTGAGTTCCTGCGGGGTGCCGAGGTGGTCGAGTTGGTAGTGGTAGGACTTCACGTCTTCTGGACCGAAGCCTTCCAGCAAGGCCAGCGGACGGAAACTGTCGGGTTCGTAGAGGTAGCTGCGATGGCGATCGGCATGGTGTTCGGCGATCAGCTTGTCGCCTTGCCAGAAGAACTCTGTGGTTTTCTCTTCGATGGTTTTGCTGATGCGCCGACCAAACGGGTCATAGCGATAGCTGGCGGTCTGGCCGTTAGGTTTGGTGACGCCGATCAGTCGGTGCTGGCAGTCGTAGCGGTACTCGGTGACGAGTGAATGGCCCTTGCCACGCCGTTCTCTTATTAGATTTCCAAAGGCGTCATAGTCGTAATGATGGTCGCCCTGGATCATCAGGCGATTGCCCGCCACGATGTCCGGCCCCGGCCTGTCCTGCATGAGTAAATTGCCGGCGGGGTTGTGGGCGAAGCGCTCCTGGACGTCCTGGGAGTGATCGGCGCGAGTCAGGCGCTGAAGCGGGTCGTAGCGGTAACGGTGTTCGCCTTTGCGGGTGTCGAGCAGGCGGGTGAGGTTGCCGGCTTTGTCGTAGTCGTATTGGCGTTGGTAGAGGTGGTTTTGTTGTTGGGTGACGGCGTGGGCGTGCAGGCGGTTTTGGTCGTCGTAGTGGTAGTGGCTGAGCAGTTGGCCTTGTTGGCGTTGGTGTTCGCGACCGGCTTGGAACAGGTGGGAGGTCAGCAGTGAGCCATTCAGCTCGACGGTGGCGAGATGGCCGCCTTTGTCGTGATTGAAGGTGATGCGGTTGTTGTCCGGCAGGCGCAAATGCTGAAGTTGCCCGCAGGCGTTGTAGCCGTAGCGCAAGGTGCCCCAGCCCTGGTGTTCGGCAATGAGTCGGTTTTGTTTGTCGTACTCGTAGGCCAGCGCCCAGTGGCCGTCTTCGACGCTGAGGAGGTTGCCCTGGCGGTCGTAGGTGTAGTCGACCGTGTTGCCATCGGGCAGGGTTTTTCGTACGAGGCGACTGGCGTGGTCGCGCTCGTAGCGGGTAACCAGCTGACTGCCATCGTCGCCGTGTTCGGTTTTTTCCAGCAGGTTGCCGTTGAGGTCGTAGGCGTAGGCGGTGCGTTGGCCGTCGAAGCCGGTTTCCTGTCGGATCAGGCCGTTGGGGTGGTAGTCCAGTTGATAGGTTTCACCGACTTCGTTTTCGATGGCGGTCAGCAAAAGGCGGACGTTGTCGTAGCGGTACTTGA
This sequence comes from Pseudomonas orientalis, assembly GCF_001439815.1. Lineage (GTDB taxonomy): Bacteria > Pseudomonadota > Gammaproteobacteria > Pseudomonadales > Pseudomonadaceae > Aquipseudomonas > Aquipseudomonas orientalis. The sequence goes on from NZ_JYLM01000008.1 coordinate 82,757, forward strand.
CCTGGGTGCCATCGGCATTGATGCGGCGGCTGATCAGGTGCAGGCCGTCGGCGTATTCGTAGCGGGTGACGTGGCCGAGTTCATCGCGTTCGGTGATTATTTTGCCGTAGGGGTTGTAGCTGAATTCCCGATAGGTACCGTCGAACTGGGTCAGTTTCAGCAGGCGTCCTACGGCATCCCATTGATACTGAGTCAGCGCGCCATGCTCATCCTCACGCGCAACCTGCCGGCCTAGGTCGTCATAGCGATAGCGCTTAATGCCGCCATTCGGTAATTGCTCCTCAAGCAATTGCCCGCGCTCGTTCCATACCAATCGATGACAGCTATTGTCGGGATACCAGACCCCAGTCAGTTGCCCCCGCTTGTCGTAGCTGTAGTCCGTTGCGTTGCCGTCTGGATCAATCCTGCGGATGACATCGCCTTGCTCATTGCGCTCGTATTTCCAGACCGCTTCACCGCGCCGCACCACCCGTACGAAGCCGTTGTCATGCTCGTAGGACGTCGGCTCGTCATCTCCCGGAAACAACGCGACCAAGCGTCCGGCGTCGTCGTATTGATACGCCGTCACCGCACCCAGCGGGTCCTGCTCGACGGTCAGTCGGCCCTTGGCATCGTAGGATCTGAAATGCTGCGCGCCGTCCGGATCGATGCGCTGTACCAGTCGCGCGCGGTCGTCGTGGACATACACTTCCTGGCTGCCATCGGCGTTATGCACGCTGACGCTGCCGTCATCGCCCCAGGCATAGCGCGTGTCCATCTGCGAGAAACTGGCCCAGTGCCGGACACAGCGTGCCGCCTTGCCGGCGCGTTCCCATTCCCAAAAGAAACTCGCCCCACCGGCAAGTTGTCGCTCAAGAATGACGTGCTGTTCGTCGTACCGATAAACCTCGCGTTCACCGACGGCATTGGTCGCCGATACTAGTCGTCCGGCGTCGTCATAGGCGTAGGAAACGACGGTTTGCTCGGTCACCCAAACGAAGGGTTCATGGCCTGTGGCGCGATGAACCTGGTAGTCCACCGCCACGATGCGGTCGAATTCATACCGCAAAAAAAGCGAACGGCCCGCACCGTTATCCAGCCGCTCAATACGCCCCAACCGGTCCCGGAAAATGCGCAATCGGTTGTCATACGCATCGCTGATCGCCGTCAGTACACCGTCGAAAAAGTGATAAAACCGAGAAGACTGGGCCAGCACCAGTTCATCAGGCGCAGACCCCAAGTAGATCGCCGCCTCCGCCAGGCTGTTGGTAATCGCCGGCCGAGCAGCCGTCGGCAAGGGCAGGGTGGTCGAGCGATTCTCATGGTCGGTCCACACCACCGAATCGCCCGACACAGAAAGCCTGTGCGCCAGCGCATGACTCCAGCCAAACCCCAGCCCGCAGTCCACCTCAACCGCACTGGTGCGGTACAACCGCGTCCACTCGAACGGCAAGATGCCGTCCAGCGCACCATCGGTGAGAGTCAGCAGTTCCTCGCCGGTGACCATCGACACCGGGCAGCCGTGAGTAACGGTCTTGTCCGCAGAAGCCGCCGCATCGCCCTTCGGATTCGAAGCCACGGCAGGCACATCATCTACATGCTCTTTCTGCCGCAGCACCGCGTTCTGTCGAGCCTTCCAGCGCATCTGCAGGGTGCCCTGCTTCAGCCCACCGACCACTCCTCGAACCGCCACCGCTTTATAGCGATCCACCGCCTGCATGAACTTGGTCAGAATCACCAGCATGCTCTGTATGAAGCCAACCGCAGCCTCAACAATCCGAGCGCCATACTTGCCCAGCCGCAAGCTTAAATACGCCACACCCGCCGCCGGTAAGGCGATGGTCAGTACCGCGCCAATCACCAGATCAATCAGCAGCGACACGATCAACCCTGCAGCCACTTGCGCGATCTGGCCCGGCGGCAATGCGTCCAACCAGACCAACGCGGTGCGCACCAGAAGGAACAGTGCCGCCTCATCACTGGCCAGCAACATCGCGTGTTCCATGATTTTGGGTGCATCGCTGGCGATTTGCGCCAACTTGGCTGCTTGGGCTCCCAAGTGCTCTACGTACTGCAACGGATCCTCAAGGATCGACTGCACCAGCTTTATGCTGTCCCACACCTCACGGATCGCCGCCCAACTGCCCGCCAGTACGCCGCTGCCAATTGCACTGGCCGTGGATTGCTGCCAATGCGGCTTGAAGTCCTTCCACTGATCGCGCAGCCATTGCTCCAGATCCGCTGTCAGTCCGGCATAAGAGGCGAACAAGGCATCCACTTGCTGCGCTGAAACACCACCTTGAACCCGAACTTGATAGCGCCCGCCGGCGGAGCAATAGTGCGAACCCTCGCCGTGTTCATCGAGCATGATCACTGCTGAACTGCCGTCATCCAGGCGGGTCACCTCAACGGGGATGTCGCCAATCTGTACGTCATACAGCGACTCGAACCTGCTCTGGATCTTAAGCACGCCACCCACCGGGCAACGAGCCACGGTAGAAAAATCCGCGTCGGTATGGCTCACCGACTGCTGCGAATCCCCGGCCCGCAACACCCGGTCCATCCCCAGCAACGACGGCATATCCGCAGCATGGCTCACCGAATTCAGTGCTCGGGAATACCAGGCACCCATTTGCTGGCGATAAATCGTCAGGCTCTGATGGAAAGTATCCAGCTCATATTCGATCGAGGTGATGTGGGCAGCGTGGGTCATCCATGACGTCTCGGCAGAAGGCAAGACGTCGGAGTCTGCCGCAGCGAAAGGCGGCTGGATGAGCGGTTTGAAAAATCAGATTGCGCTTACAAAAGGCGGGTAATTTTCGATGTCGACGTGTGCCCCGGATCACTTCAGATAGCGACGCTGCTGATTGACGAACAGTGCCTTGAGCGCCTTTCAGCTGGGTTTCAAACGCATTCAAACCGGCTTACATCCGCTGCAACTCGGCGATTTGCGCGGCTAACGCGCACTTCAACATCAGGTGAGTGGCCCAGAGAATGTGGGACTGAGCCCTGAGCAGGTCAGGCTCCAGCGCTTGGACCTGTATATAACCGTGGTGACGGGTGGGGGCTGGCGTGTAGGGGAGATTCAATGGTTATGAGTTTGTGCAAGCAGGGCTTGCACAATTGCCCGTTTGGTTGGCGGGTGGCTATTGGCTATGATGGCTGAAGTTTGATGCTAATTCGCCGAGAAGGTGCCTGGCTTTCTCCGATATTGGCCAAACAGACGTTCGGTATCGATCACGTCTGAAGCTCCGCCAATGAACATGAATTAAATTCTGTAGCTACCCGTTGCAGCGCATGCTGAGGCAACAGCTGGGGTTAATAAAACTTCGTAAAGGGAATCGCCTAGGTGGCAAACGTAAGTATCAAATGGAACTGGTTGCACTGGACCTGTGAGCAAACGTGGGGAAAGGATGTCTGGCCAGAGCTGCAAAGCAGGGGCGTTAAACTGCAGGATCTGGAGCGCTGCGTGTATGTGATCAGACTGGATGGTTTTATTGCCATTGAGTACCCGAAAGGTATTTCTCCGACCCTCTACATTGGAGAGGGCAACTTTGAACAACGGATCACGCAGCATAAAAACTGGCTGCTTGAGCTTGCCGACCTGCAAGGCAATTACCAATTTCTTATTGCGTATTGCTTTCCCAGGGCCAGAAACGCATCGCAGGTTTACTCGGATTTCGAGGCCAATCTGATACATGAATTTCGAGATACGTATGGGGCGGCGCCGCTACGGAACAAACAAATGGAGTTCCAGAAAGCCAAGCATACGTACGGACCGATCAATGAGATTCGCAAAGCCATCATGATTGGCAGTGGAACCCGCTTCCATTGGGCTGTTAAACCCATGAAAAGCTCTCCGATGTATGACGTTTACCAGCGAACCATGTTGGAAGAATTCAAGGTCTAAGGCCGTTCCGGCCATGGCACGAAAGCCTGCTTTTCAGGGCAGGCTTATCGTCACACTCGGTTCTCTTACTTCTGCTGCGCCGTCAGCGCCGCATACCCATTCATCAAATTGCGATAGTTGGGAATGCGCTGGGACAACAGATTCCCTAAGCCTTCGATATCGTTACGCCAGTCGCGGTGTAACTCACATGCCACCGAAAACCAGTTCATCAACTGCGCACCGGCCTGGGTCATCCGGCTCCACGCCGCCTGCTGCACCGTGGTATTGAACGTGCCCGACGCATCCGTCACCACAAACACCTCGAACCCTTCCGCCAGCGCCGACAAGGTCGGGAACGCCACGCACACATCCGTCACCACACCGGCAATGATGATCTGCTTGCGCCCGGTGGCCTTGATCGCCTTGACGAAGTCTTCGTTGTCCCAGGCGTTGATCTGACCAGGGCGAGCGATATACGGCGCGTCCGGAAACATCTCTTTCAGCTCCGGCACCAGCGGGCCGTTGGGGCCTTGTTCGAAACTGGTGGTGAGGATGGTCGGCAGGTTGAAGAACTTGGCCAGGTCGGCGAGGGCCAGTACGTTGTTTTTGAACTCGTTGGGGGAGAAGTCCTGCACCAGAGAGATCAGGCCAGTCTGGTGGTCGACCAGCAGCACGATGGCGTCGTCTTTGTTGAGGCGGTTGTAGGTTGGAGTGCTCATGGTTGAATCCTTTTTTGTTTAGGTTGGTTGGGCGTTGTGTTCAACATGGGCATAGATTAATGGGTGGGCAGCGAGGGATAAATCGGGCGGAAAGAGTCTAACTGTCAACTTAAACGGGACGATGTTAGTGCGGCAGCCTGTTGCAAAAAATCAATGTGAAGATCTACGGGGAATTTGACTTTGAAGGGCCAGCAGGCCCTATCCCTTTCATTTGCAGGACGTTTCCGAGAGAATCCCAACCGCATTGCGCCAGCGGGAATGGGTGACTAGGCTGCGGATTGTCACTGCACATTCAGTGATCGGGTTTAGTCGCCCGGATTCGATTGGCGCATAAGCAATTCATGAGTCAGGCATCCCATCGCCTGCATCTTATGGTGGCTGTGCGCAGGGCACCTCCGGGTGCGCCGGGTTCCCAATCGACCGGTCGACTAACCTGCGTACAGCTGCCGCCTTTTGTTTAGTCGCGGAAAGTGGCAGCACCAAATTATCGATTGGAGTTTTGCTATGGATAACGTTTGTTCGGATTCGCCGTCATCAGGTGTGACCAAACCATTTTCCGTCAACGAAGAACTGAGCTTCGAGGACGCCTGGGTGCAGGTGGCTGAGCTGCTGCATTGTGCGCTGGCCACGTCGCAGGTGCTCGGCGAGCCAGTGGCTGCCCCGCAGAGGGCGGTGATGCATTTGGTGGAGATGGCCAGGATGGTGGCCGATCGGGCTGTGGCGTGTTTGCAGCCGAGGTAATGACATTGGCATATGGTCAGCAAATGACCATATGCCGTATCGGCGAGCCCTAGTTCGTTATCAAGCTAAACCTGCTAGCCGTCCAGGTTCAAAACCATGTGCATCTAGATGCCAAGCAAAATACTTGCGATTCTTGCGGCCCCACCCGGCTACCTTTTTTCCTAGTACTGTTTCAACATAGTTCGCGGTAGCTAATGTCATTTCGCGGGAGGGGTGTTTGACGACCGTGCCGTCTCTCACCGACAAATAGCCATGCTCAAATAGTGGGTCACATCCTAGCCGACACATAGCAATAGCAATGTTTTCTATGTCTAGCTTTTCTTGGTTGCTACAAGCCGCGCGCTTTTTGATATGTGCTGCTACCAGCAAATGTCGCGGATATTCATTTTGGCAAATACAGCAATGGCTGGTTAGTTTGTTTTGGAACAAATGGCGGACAATGTATTTGTGCTCCAGACGAGTAGGCCGTGTTGCGGTTCCGTCCGTAAGCTGGGTTTTAATCTCTTGACGGGCCTCTTCCAGAGTCACTTCGGCCGGCATGAAATCATGGTCCAGATTTGGAAAGTGATCGATGATGGCTGTGCTTTGTGCCTCATCGTATCTGTAGAATGAGCGGTCATGTGCGCTGCCGATACATGTCTGTATGGCTTTGAAGCGGATCGCATGGTGGCGCACATCGGTGACGAAGTAGATGTTTTCCCACGTGCTTCCGGTGACTGCATCTGCCAGCCCCCAAAGTTTCAGGGCTAAATCCCGATTGTGTGTCCGGTGAGTGAAGCAGGCGCTGACAGTGATGACCGTATTTGTATTGAATATAACCGTGTCGCCAGTTTCCATAGCCAACCAAGCATTTCTGGTCTTGGGAGATGCAAGTCCCCAAATTGTTAGTTTCCCATCCGGATATGCACGACTTAGCTGCGAGCGTAATTCCGGATCCAGCAAATCCTGAATATCACTGAATTGCACAGGATTGAGTACTGTGGTTTGCAGATTTTTACGAGCTATTTTGTCCGAGCAAGGCTGATAGATCACTCGGGCCGTCATTCGCTTCTCCTCGAATATTTGACGGCATTGCCTTTAGATTTATCCACAGGATATTTCACTGCGTTCTGTTGAAGCTTAGAGTTCGCTGCGGCTGTAAGGTTGACGTTAAGACGGTCAGCAAGGCGAAGTAGATAAAGCAGTACGTCCGCCATCTCTTCCTCAATCTCTTGAAGCGCTTCGCTGGGCAATGCGCCTAACTCACTCTGTTCCGGGGTTAGCCATTGGAAGCGTTCAAGCAGTTCGCCAGCTTCACCAGAGAGGGCCATTGCTAGATTTTTTGGCGTATGAAATTTGTCCCAGTCTCGATCGGCGGCAAAGGCGGCCAGCTCTTTCTGAAGAGCTTTCAAAGCGTCCATGATGATGAGATCGCACTTATGGCTGTAGGATCGTGGACGTTATCTTGTAGGTAAATTCCTGTCTAGGGCGAATAGTCCGAACAAGTACCGTTAGACGTAGGCGCACTGAACGCGCCCTAAAGAATGTGGTTGCCGTAGGGACTGCGAGGCAGCTTCACTTCTCTCAGAGGAACTGAGATGCCAGAAGTTTTAAGACGGAAGATGAAGTCTGAAACCCTGCTTTAACGGAATTTCAGACATTAAAAAGCCGGCTTATGGCCGGCTTCTCTGTGACTGCCTCAGCTTGTTTTTGACAAACCTCACCAGCCTTCAAATCGCTCAGCCCACATTGCGTCGGGCTGAATGGTAGGGCATCCGCGGGAACTCCTCCGCATCGCCTGGCAGGGCAATAGCTCAAAACCACCCCCTGCCAAATGTGCGGCGTATGATACCCACATTCACCTCAGTTGCCCACCTCCGGTTCCGGTTCAGCGCCTTCCCAGCCCAGCAGGTGGTCATCCAGCGGGACGGGTGGGCGGCGGTTGTTGAGGGTGGACCACCAGAATACCCAGCCGACAATCTGGAAGTTCTGCTCGAAGCGTTCGTCGTAGGTGAGGTATTCGTCCGGGTGTTCGCTGGCGTTGTGGCTGCGCATGCGCAGGCCTCCGCCGGGGCGGTTGTAGAGGTATTTGATGCGCAGCATGCCGTCGTGTTCGACGGCGTAGATTTCGCCGTCGATGATTTGGGTGCGGCCTCGGTCGATGGCGAGGGTGGCGCCTTGCTGGATGATGTCGATCATGCTGTTGTCGACCATGTAGGCGCCCACGGCGCGGTCGGGTTTTACGTTGAGGGTCTGGAGGGTGTGTTGGGTGACGCGGATGCGTTCGGTTGAGGTGAATGTGGGGTGGAGGGGGATTTCCACGTCGTTTGTTTCCGGACGGCAGGCGGGGCCTGTGAGGTATTTGCCGATGTCTTCGCGGGTGGGTGCGATCCTTGCGGTAGGACCCTCCAACAGGTAGTTGGCGGGCGGGTGTTTGGGGCCTTTGCCGTCGCTTAACCAGCGACTGGAGACGCACAGCAGTTCTGCGATCTCGTTGAGTCGGCCCATGGGGACGCCGCGTTTGAACCAGTTGTTCACGTGCTGAGGCGTGACGCCGCGGTTCTTGGCGAAGTCGGAGGCGGAAAGATGAACTTCCCGGAGTAGCGCTTTTAAACGATCACCTGATGTATTCATGAACATAGAGTTTACTGGCCGGGAAAACCATTCAAATAAACCATGCGTTGATTTGCGCGTGTAGGTTTTTGCTTAGTTGTAGCCTGATTCTTCAGTAGTACTGGTTAGTTGAACGCCTGAACTTAAACGCTGAACTTGATGTTTAATTTCCCCACAAAAAAGCCCCGAATAATCGGGGCTTTTTGCTTGCCGTGGCAATGAGGCGCGGGTATCAGCCTTTGTAGGCGGCAACCGACTTCATGATCTCGGCGCGGGCGGCTTCTGCATCGCCCCAACCGTCGATCTTCACCCATTTGCCTTTTTCGAGGTCTTTGTAGTTCTCGAAGAAGTGCTTGATCTGTTCCAGCAGCAGGGGCGGCAGGTCGGTGTATTCCTTCACGTCGACGTACAGCTGGGACAGCTTGTCGTGTGGCACGGCGATGACTTTGGCATCGCCGCCGCCGTCGTCAGTCATGTTCAGGATACCGACCGGACGGGCGCGGATGACCGAACCTGGGGTGACCGGGTAAGGGGTCACGACCAGCACGTCGAGGGGGTCGCCGTCGTCAGCCAGGGTGTTGGGGATGAAACCGTAGTTGGCCGGGTAGAACATCGGGGTGGCCATGAAACGGTCAACGAACAGGCAGTCGCTGTCTTTGTCGATTTCGTATTTGATCGGCGCATGGTTGGCCGGAATTTCGATGGCGACGTAGATGTCGTTCGGCAGGTCTTTGCCAGCCGGAATCTTGCTGTAGCTCATTGGGCGTTGCCCCCGTTAGTTGGCCATAGGACATGGCCGGATTGGCCTAAAAGTGGCGGCGATTATAGGCATATTCTGACGCCGATGCCATGCGCCAAGCGTCGTACGGTCATTCGCCCTGCGGCTGGTAACGCGGGTCGCCGGCTTGGAGTTGGTTCAGGCGGGCCAGGGGATCCTGGCGATAAAAGCGGCTGAGTTGGGTGTACACCTGTGGATAACTATTGACCAGCAAGTCCGGGGCACTGAAGAAATATTCGCTGGTGACGGCAAAGAATTCCGCCGGGTTTTCCGCGGCGTAGGGGTCGATCTCGGTTTCAGCGTCCGGGTTGGCGTCCAGTTGACGATTGAGGTCGTCAAAAGCGCCTTGCATCACGCTGGCCCAGTCCTGCACGCGCATGTCGTGGTGCAGCGGTGGCAGGCCGTTGGCGTCGCCGTTGAGCATGTCCAGTTTGTGCGCCAGCTCGTGGATGACCAGGTTGTAGCCTTCCCATTGGCCACTGGCCAGCACCCCGGGCCAAGCGAGGATCACCGGGCCCTGCTGCCAGGCTTCGCCGCTGTGTTCGCCGTCCCACTCGTGCTCCACGCCGCTGGCATCGCGATGGCGCTGCGGGCTGAGGAAGTCGTCGGGGTACAACACGATTTCATGGAAACCCTGATACCAGTCGAGGTCGCCGAGGTTCATCAGCGGCAGTTGCGCCTGGGCGGCGAGCAGCAGCCGTTGTTCCTGGTGCAGTTCGACGCCGGGCAGGGCGGTGAGGTGTTTTTCGGCGAGGAACAGCACACAGGCTTCGCGCAGCCACTGGTCTTGCTCGGCCGTGATGCCGTCGAGGAAGGTCAGGTGGTGCCGCACTCGCTGCCAGGTGTCATCGGCAATCGGGTGCTTGGCCAGCAGGCGCCGGCGACGCCAGGCGCTTAAGGACCACATGGGCAATCAGTGCGGCTTGGCTTCGGAGGAGGTGCGGCCAAAGCGGCTGCGCACCACGCCGATGATCATCGGCACCAGGGACAGCAGGATGATGAACACCACCAGCAACGACAGGTTCTTCTTGATGAACGGCACGTTGCCGAAGAAGTAGCCCAGGGTCACCAGGCCGCCGACCCAGAGGATGGTGCCCAGTACGCTGAAACCGAAGAAGCGCGGGTAGGGCATCTTGGCGATGCCGGCGACGAACGGCGCGAACGTGCGCAGGATCGGCAGGAAGCGCGCCAGGGTCACAGTTTTGCCGCCGTGCTTGTCGTAGAAGTCGTGGGTTTTTTGCAGGTAGTCGCGTCGGAAGATTTTCGAGTTCGGGTTGCTGAACAAGCGTTCGCCCACCGTTCGCCCTATCACGTAGTTGGTGCTGTCGCCGAGGATGGCCGCCAGCATCAGCAGGCCGGCGAGCAACACCGGGTCCATGCCGCCGCCTGCGGCAACGGCACCGGCGATGAACAGCAATGAGTCGCCCGGCAGGAATGGCATGACCACCAGGCCGGTCTCGCAGAAAATCACCAGGAACAGAATGGCGTAGATCCACGGACCGTAGTTGGTTACCAGCATGTCGAGGTAAACGTCGAGATGCAGGATAAGGTCAAGCGGGTTGAAGTCCATGGATGGCACCTGTGTGAATGGCCCGGCTCAGCAGGCCAGTGCGGGAACGGCGGGTAATAAGGCTACACGTGTATGTCGAGATTCTTACAACCCTGAGAGGTGCGCATTATACGGATTGAATGGTGAAAAGCGTGTGGCTTTTGTAGCGGGGAGTGTCGTGAAAGTGTGAAGCGGTGGGGCCCGGTTTAAAAGTGTGGGAGGGGGCTTGCTTCCGATGGCGGTGGGTCAGGGATAGATTTGTTGACTGACACTGCGCTATCGGGGGCAAGCCCCCTCCCACAGGGGATTTGCGGTGGTTGGAGGTCAGTCCTCGTTGATCGGCAGCACGTAGTTCTTGAATTCGGTGTCTTCGCGAAAGCCGATGGACTCATAGGTCTTCTGTGCCACGTCATTGTCGCTGCTGGTCGATACCCGCAGCCGCACCGCGTGGGTTTCCTTGGCCATCTTCTTGGCGGTGCGCATCAGGTTGTCGGCCACCAGTTGCCGGCGTGCGTCCTCGGCCACGTAGATGTCGTTGAGGATCCACACCCGTTTGAGCGACAGCGAAGAGAAGCTTGGATACAGCTGGCAGAACCCCAGCAGGCGCTTGTCATCATCATCGGCCAGCGCCAGGTAGATCACCGATTCCTTGCGGCGCAGGCGCTTTTCCAGGAAGGCCCGCGACGAGTCCGGGAACGGCAAGGCCCCATAGAATTCGCGGTATTTGACGAACAGCGGGGTGAGCAGGTCCAGGTGTTCCAGGGTCGCTTGAGTGATCCGCATGCCAGGCCTCAACTTCCAAATGGGGTATGACCACGCGCGCGGCCGTGACGCGATGCTGCCTAACGCCGCGAAAAAGCGCAATCGTGCGGCGATCAGTCTGTAGGTGGGCTGAGCAGGAAATTGCCTTTCATCAGGTCCGGGTCATCCGATTCAAGGGTCTGCAGTTGCGCCTCATCCTTGAGATTGACCCCCGACAGCTGCCGGCGGCAGGCCTCGCGCATCAGGTACAGCAGGCGATGGGCCGCCATGCCGTAACTCAGGCCTTCCAGGCGCACATTGGAGATGCAGTTGCGGTAGGCGTCGGTGAGGCCGACCTTGGGGTTGTAGGTGAAATACAGCCCCAGGCTGTCCGGCGAACTGAGCCCCGGCCGTTCGCCGATCAGGATCACCACCATTTTGGCGCCGAGCAGTTGCCCGATCTCGTCGGCCACTGCCACGCGGCCCTGTTCTACCAGGATGACCGGTGACAAGGACCAGCCTTCAGCGTGGGTCTGTTCCTCCAGGCGTGTCAGAAAGGGCGCGGTGTGTTTATGCACGGCCAGCGCCGACAGGCCATCGGCCACTACGATTGCCAGGTCCATCCCATCTGGATGCGCCGCCGCAAAGTCGCGCAGGGTCTGGGCCGATTCATCACTCAGCCGGCGTCCAAGATCCGGGCGTTGCAGGTAGGTATGCCGGTCGGGTGCGGCGCTGTGCAGCAACAGGCTATTACGGCCGCGTTCGGCGAACTGACGGCTGAGCTCTTCATGATCGAAGGGCAGGTGCACTGCGTCCCGCGCCTGGGCATGAGCGAACTGGAAGTCCAGTTGAGCGCTGGTCGGAATGCTGGTGCCGGTGCGGCCCAGGGCAATGCGCGCCGGGGTCAGTCGGCGCAGTTGCAGCCATGGATTGTCAGGCAGGTCGAGTTGCACAGGCGGCTCCTTCATCCTAAATGCGCCAACGCGTGGCGAAACGCCGGAGGCAGGCTGTTGCCGAAGCGCACCTTGCCGTCTTCCTGGGTAAAGATGCCCATTTTCGCCAGCCATTGCTCGAACTCCGGCGCCGGTTTCAACCCCAGTGTCTGGCGGGCGTACAGCGCATCGTGGAAGGAGGTGGTCTGGTAATTGAGCATGATGTCGTCGGAGCCGGGGATGCCCATGATGAAATTGATCCCGGCCACGCCGAGCAGGGTCAGCAGGGTGTCCATGTCGTCCTGGTCGGCTTCGGCGTGGTTGGTGTAGCAGATGTCGCAACCCATCGGCACGCCGAGCAACTTGCCGCAGAAGTGGTCTTCGAGACCGGCGCGGATGATCTGTTTGCCGTTGTACAGGTACTCGGGGCCGATAAAGCCGACCACGGTGTTGACCAGAAACGGTTTGAAATGCCGGGCCACCGCATAGGCGCGGGTTTCACAGGTTTGCTGGTCGACGCCAAAGTGCGCATTGGCCGACAAGGCGCTGCCCTGGCCGGTTTCGAAATACATCAGGTTCTGGCCCAGCGTGCCGCGATTGAGGCTCAGGCCGGCGTCGTAACCTTCCTGCAGCAGGCTCAGGCTGATGCCGAAGCTGGCGTTGGCCGCTTCGGTGCCGGCAATCGACTGGAACACCAGGTCCAGCGGCACGCCGCGATTGATCGCCTCAATGGAGGTGGTGACGTGAGTCAGCACACAGGCCTGGGTGGGGATTTCGTAGCGCTGGATGATGGCGTCGAGCATCTCCAGCATGGCGCAGATCGAGGCGATGCTGTCGGTGGCCGGGTTGATGCCGATCATGGCGTCGCCGTTGCCGTAGAGCAGGCCGTCGAGAATGCTCGCGGCGATGCCCGCCGGTTCGTCGGTGGGGTGGTTGGGTTGCAGGCGCGTGGACAGACGCCCGCGCAAGCCCAGGGTGCCGCGAAACTGGGTGACCACGCGGATCTTTTGCGCTACCAGCACCAGGTCCTGCACGCGCATGATCTTGGACACGGCGGCGGCCATTTCCGGTGTCAGCCCCGGTGCCAATAAACGTAGGGACTGTTCGTCAGCCGCGTCGCTGAGCAGCCAGTCGCGCAGGCCGCCGACGGTGAGGTGGCTGACCGGCGCAAACGCCTGTCTGTCGTGGGTGTCGATGATCAGCCGGGTGACTTCGTCGGTTTCATAGGGGATCAGCACTTCTTCCAGGAAGTGTTTCAACGGCGTATTCGCCAGCGCCATCTGGGCCGCGACCCGTTCGCCATCGTTTTGCGCAGCCACGCCGGCCAGAAAGTCGCCGGAACGCGCCGGGCTGGCCTTGGCCATCAGATCCTTGAGGCTGTCGAAGCGGTAGGTTTGAGCACCCACCGCGTGGGAAAAGCTTGCCATACAGTGTCTCCTGAGTGACGCGGGCGAACCTGGAAAAGCCGCCCGCGTCGAGGTTTTCGGCAATCAGTGCAAGGCGGCCTCTGCGGCCTGGATCGCCGCAAACTCTTCTTCCGGCGTGCCTGCTACCAAGTGATGCCGGCTGTAGAAAGCAAAGTAAGCAATTAATACTCCATAGATGATCGCCGCGCCAATCACCACCCGTGGATCCACCAGAAAGCCCGCCACCACGGCCACGCAGGCCAGTACCAGCGCCACGCCCGAGGTGAAGATGCCGCCCGGCGTGCGGTACGGACGGTCCATTTTGGGGCGACGAATGCGCAGGGTGATGTGGGCGGCCATCATCAACACGTAGGAAATGGTCGCGCCGAACACCGCCACCAGAATCAGCAGATCGCCCTGACCGGTCAATGAGAGGCCAAACCCTATAATCCCCGGAATCACCAACGCCAATACCGGCGCCTTGCTCTTGTTGGTCTCGGACAGTTTGCGCGGCAGGTAGCCGGCGCGGGACAAGGCGAAAATCTGCCGCGAATAGGCGTAGATGATCGAGAAAAAGCTCGCGATCAAGCCGGCCAGGCCCACCAGGTTGACGAAACCGCCCATCCAGGTCGAGCCGCCGTAGGCCAATGCCAGGGCTTCCACCAGTGGGTTGCCGGATTTGACCAGCGCGTAAGTGCCCGCACCGCCCGGCGCGATCACCAGAATCAACAGGGCAAAACTGGTCAGCACCACAATCGCGCCGATCAGCCCGCGTGGCAGGTCGCGCTTGGGGTTCTTGGTTTCTTCCGCAGCCAGGGGCACACCCTCTACCGCGAGGAAAAACCAGATCGCATAGGGGATCGCCGCCCACACGCCGACGTAGCCGAATGGCAGGAAGCTGCTGGCGCCCTTGGCGTCGCTCAGTGGGATATCCAGCAGATTGGCGACGTTGAAGTGCGGCACCATCGATACCAGGAACACACCCAGCGCGATGGCCGCGATGGCGGTAATAACGAACATCAACTTCAACGCTTCACCGACGCCAAAGATGTGGATGCCGATAAAGATGACGTAGAACGCCAAATAGATCATCCAGCCGCCGATACCGAACAGCGACTCGCAATACGCGCCGATAAACACCGCGATGGCGGCGGGCGCGATGGCGTATTCGATCAGGATCGCCGTGCCCGTCAGGAACCCGCCCCAGGGGCCGAACGCGCTGCGGGCAAAGCCGTAGCCACCGCCGGCGGTGGGGATCATTGAGGACAGTTCGGCCAGGGAAAAGCACATGCACAGGTACATGGTGGCCATCAGCAGCGTGGCGAGGAACATCCCGCCCCAACCGCCCTGAGCCAGGCCAAAGTTCCAGCCGGCGTAGTCGCCGGAGATGACGTAGGCGACGCCGAGGCCGACCAGCAGCACCCAACCGGCGGCGCCTTTTTTAAGTTCGCGTTGTTGGAAATAATCGGTACCGACTTTTTCGAAGTCGACGGAAGAACTTGTGGGTTCGCTGGGCATGGGAAGTACCTTCCATTCTTATTGTTTTTAACTCGGCCTCTGTGTGCCGAATGCGCATCGCAAATACTTATGCGGATCCAAATGTGGGAGGGGGCTTGCCCCCGATGGCGGCGTGTCAATCAATTCAGTGTTGGCTGATCCACTGCAATCGGGGGCAAGCCCCCTCCCACCTTTGATCGCATTGCAAAAGTGGGCAGGGGTTGTGGGATTAGAAAAAGCCCAGCGGATTAATGTCGTAGCTCACCAGCAAGTTTTTGGTCTGCTGGTAATGGTCCAGCATCATCTTGTGGGTTTCGCGCCCTACGCCGGACTTCTTGTAACCGCCAAACGCGGCATGGGCCGGGTACAGGTGGTAGCAGTTGGTCCACACGCGGCCGGCCTTGATCGCACGGCCCATGCGGTAGGCGCGGTTGATGTCGCGGGTCCACAGGCCGGCGCCCAGGCCGAACTCGGTGTCGTTGGCAATCGCCAGGGCTTCGGCTTCGTCCTTGAAGGTGGTGATGCTCACCACCGGGCCGAAGATTTCTTCCTGGAACACGCGCATTTCGTTGGTGCCCTTGAGCAGGGTCGGCTGGATGTAATAGCCGGTAGCCAGGTCACCGCTGAGCTTCTCGACCTTACCGCCGGTGAGCAGTTGCGCGCCTTCGCCCTTGGCGATTTCCAGGTACGACAGGATCTTGTCGAACTGCTGCTCGGATGCCTGGGCGCCGACCATGGTGTCGGTGTCCAGCGGGTCGCCACGCTTGATCGACTCGACTTTCTTCATCACCACTTTCATGAAGTCGTCATAGATCGACTCTTCCACCAGCGCACGCGATGGGCAGGTGCACACTTCGCCCTGGTTGAAGAACGCCAGCACCAGGCCTTCGGCAGCCTTTTCGATAAATTGCGGTTCGGCTTTCATGATGTCGGCGAAGAAGATGTTCGGCGACTTGCCGCCCAACTCGACGGTGGACGGAATGATGTTCTCGGCCGCCGCATGCATGATGTGCGAACCCACCGGGGTGGAGCCGGTGAAGGCGATCTTGGCGATGCGTTTGCTGGTGGCCAGGGCTTCGCCGGCTTCTTTACCGAAACCGTGTACGACGTTGAGTACGCCGGGCGGCAGCAGGTCGCCGATCAGTTCCATCAGCACGTTGATGCCCAAGGGCGTCTGCTCGGCCGGCTTGAGCACCACACAGTTACCAGCGGCCAGGGCCGGGGCGAGTTTCCAGGCGGCCATCAGCAGGGGGAAGTTCCACGGGATGATCTGGCCGACCACGCCCAGCGGTTCGTGGAAGTGATAGGCCGCGGTGAGTTCGTTGATCTCGGCGCTGCTGCCTTCCTGGGCGCGGATGCAGCCGGCGAAATAGCGGAAGTGGTCGGCGGCCAGCGGGATGTCGGCGTTGAGGGTTTCGCGCACGGCCTTGCCGTTGTCCCAGGTCTCGGTAATGGCCAGCAGTTCAAGGTTCTGTTCGATGCGATCGGCGATTTTCAGCAGGACCAGCGAGCGGTCCTGGGCGCTGGTTTTGCCCCAGGCGTCAGCGGCGGCATGTGCGGCGTCCAGCGCCTTGTCGATGTCTTTGGCGGTGGAACGCGGGAACTCGGCGATGGGCTTGCCGTTGACCGGCGAAGTGTTGGTGAAGTAATTGCCATCGACCGGCGCAACGAATTCGCCACCGATGTAGTTGCCGTACTTGGCCTTGAACGAAACGATGGCGCCTTCAGTACCGGGGTGTGCATAACGCATGGTGGGCATCTCCTGCTTTTATGTTTATCGGAGTACAGCGCGGCAAGCGCGTTATTAAGCGTAGAGCAAAGGTCGGGCCACTGCGTGTGGTCCCGGTAAATCAAGGGGCAGGTTTTGTTTACCAGGCATGACTGTGGCCGGGTCGATACAGACGGGTGACAGTGTGTGCCATAAACGGTACAGCCTGTGACCGGCGGGTCGGCGCGGGATTGCAATGGCCGAGTGCCTGGGGGATGCTGGACGTTCTCACGCAGGGAGAATAATAAGAACATGCACAACGATCATTTCAGTCGCCATGCCCAGCAGGTGCTCACCGTCACCCGTGGGCAAGAGTCGCCTCACGGGCCGGGCAGCGACCCGTCGATTGCCCGCTCCTGGTTGCGTTGCCTGGAGGACTACCACCTCGACCCTGCGCTGACCGTCGCCCCCACCGTGCTGGAGCATGACCGCTTGCTGGAAAGCCGCGAACGCTTGCGCCAGGTCTTGCACATCGCAGGCACCGAAATGAACAGCCTGCACCAGCAGCTCTCGGGCGCGGGCCATGCGGTGCTGCTCACCGATGCACGCGGGGTGATCCTCAACTGCGTCACCGCGCCGTCCGAGCGCAGGATTTTCGAGCGGGCCGGGCTGTGGCTGGGCGCCGACTGGAGCGAGGCCTGCGAGGGCACCAATGGCATCGGCACCTGCCTGGTCGAGCGCCAATCACTGACTATCCACCGTGACGAGCATTTTCGTGGTCGTCACACCGGGCTGACTTGTTCGGCGAGCCCGGTGTTCGACCCGCACGGTGAGTTGCTGGCGGTACTGGACGTGTCGTCGGCCCGCGAAGCCGTGTCGCGCCAGAGTCAGTTCCACACCATGGCGCTGGTCAACCTGTCGGCCAAGATGATTGAAAGCTGCTACTTTTTGCGCCACTTCGAACAGCACTGGTTGTTGCGCTTTCACCTGCAGGCGGAGTCGGTCGGGTTGTTCAGTGAGGGGCTGCTGGCCTTTGACGGGGAAGGGCGCATCTGTGCGCTCAACCAGAGCGCACTGAACCTGTTGGGGCAGCTTCGTGGCGCCTTGTTGGGCCAGCCGGTGGAAGCGGTTTTCGACTGTTCCCTGGATCAGTTGCTGGGGCGTGCCAGCGCCAACGCCACGGCTGGCTGGCCGTTGCGCACCCGTGATGGCCGCCGGCTGTTCGCGGCGTTGCGCGGGCAGGGGCGCCCGACCCCGGCTCCCAGCGCTAAACCGGCTGTTCCCGGCCGTTCGCGCTCGCCCGGCGTCTGCCTGGATGACCCTGCGCTGCGGCAGGCTTTCAGCCAGTCCGTGCGGGTTTTCGAGCGTGATGTGCCGTTGCTGGTCAATGGCGAAACCGGTTCGGGCAAGGAAGCGTTTGCCAAGGCGGTACACCTGGCCAGCCAGCGTGCCGACAAACCTTTCGTCGCCCTCAACTGCGCCGCCATCCCGGAAAACCTGATCGAAAGTGAATTGTTCGGCTATCGCGGCGGCAGTTTTACCGGCGCACGCAAGGAGGGCATGCAGGGCAAGCTGCAGCAAGCCGATGGCGGCACCCTGTTCCTCGACGAGATCGGCGACATGCCCCTGGCCTTGCAGACGCGGTTGCTCAGGGTGCTGGAAGATCGCCTGGTGGTGCCTATCGGGGGTGAGCCCCAAGCCGTAGACGTCAGGATTATCAGTGCTACCCACCGCAATCTGCTGGCGCGGGTAGAGGACGGCGGCTTTCGCGAGGATTTGTATTATCGGCTCAACGGCCTGGAAGTTGCGCTGCCGGCGTTGCGTCAGCGCACTGACAAATCGCAGTTGCTGGCCCTGCTGCTGGCGCAAGAAGCCGGTGAGCAAGCGGTCTATCTGCAGCCGGCTGCGCGCGACGCGTTGTTGACGTTTGCCTGGCCGGGCAATGTCCGACAGTTGCGTACGGTATTACGCACGCTGGTCGCGTTGTGCGAAGACGGTAGTGTCGGTCTGGAAAACTTACCGCCGATGATTCGTCACGCGCGAGCCCCTGATGCTCAATCAAGTGTTTCTTCTCTGTCCCCCTTTGAAGAGGCCGAGCGGTCAACCCTGCTGGCCGCTCTGGAACAACAGCGCTGGCATATGAGCCAGGCGGCAACGCATTTGGGCGTTAGCCGCAACACGTTGTACCGCAAGTTGAGAAAGTATGAAATTTCACGAGGTTTGGTCGTTTAGCCTACAACGGTATTGCACTTTTATTTATGTCTGGGTTAATAAATAACTGAGGCGTGTAACTTGTTGGTTTCAGCAATATTATGTCGATTTTAAATGTCGCGTATTTTGCATGTTTGCTCCACACATTGAGTACATTGAAGCGCCGGTTGTTTAGAAGCTTCGTTACTGTATTCAGGGTGGATTATGAGTATTCCAACAGTGTCTGCGCCCCCAATGACAGCGTCCTTCAGATCACTTGCTGTGCGAGGTGAAGTCCATGTAAGTCACACGGGTTGCGTCGCAATAGATAAAAGCCGCGTTACGATTGAAACAACTAAGGCTCATTCAACGAGTCGCGCCGAGGCTGATGCTGAAGTCGCTAGCTCATACGCCTCATTATTGTTAGACGGTAGTTATAGAACTTCAATCCGGCCACCCGCTGTGCAGGTCCCGCCGCACTCGACCGTAGCGCTCTGGTACGCCCAATTGGACAGCGCATTTAAAAGCGAAGAGTTTTCAGCTTGGGCTAAAAAGCAGGGGCTTGATACGCGCTATCTGACGCTGATTCCCGCTCGCGGGGAAATAAAAGGCTATGTGGACGGCCGGCCCAAAACCTTTTATCTGTCAGATGATTCAGGATGGTCTGATGTTTCCCGCACGCTCCTGGCCATTGGCAGGGTATTTGCTCCTGAGTACGGTCAAGCGGTGCAATACCCAGGGAGCGGGCAGGACGGCGTGTCGATGACCCTGGTTGCGCAATTCTACAAGGAGCCCGATCTTTTTGACGGCGCCCAAGCCAGCGTTCGCCTCAAACAGTTCAAGGATCATCCCGGCTTCAATCTGGACGAGCGTCACCTCTCGACCCACTCCGACGCCGCGCTGGCGGCGCATCGGCAAGCGCTGGGCGATGACGCCAATCGGTACAGGCTGATGAGCGCATTGAACGGCTTGGTCGACGACGCTGGCGGGCGTGTTGATCTGGAGCGGATCAACGTGCCCATCGATCCTCGCTCCGCGCTGTTTGATCGAGAGCCGAATAATACGGCGAGCCTTGCCCACCTGCTCAAGCTGGAAGGCTACAAAATGCCCGCGAACAGTGCTCAGGCTCATGCGTTGGCCTCGGCACTGTCCTTTGACCTGGCGCACAGGGCGCCGGGCGTGGACGAAGGCGGCGTAAGGCACATTGGGCAGGGGCTGTCGTCTACGTCACTGCGCAAGATGGCAAAGCTCGTCAAGGCGCAGACCGGGCCAGATACGACAAGCGCGCCTGGAGCGGGCAGCCTCTTGAGTCGGTTGATCAGTCATCTTCCAGACAATCTCAGAAAGGCCATGGCGGATTATCCGGCAATCGCCCTCGACCAGCTCCTGCGCACGCCCGAGGCGCAGCGGCTGGGCAGCTTGATCCAGGAGGTGCTCAAGGTGATCGACACCCCCACAAGCGCGATTGAAAGTCTTGGCGCAGCCCTGATCCAGGAAGTCGATCCCGGCCTGGCCAAGTCGCGGTTCAACCTGGCGGGCTACAACTTGTATGGCGCTGATAACGCGGGCGCTTCTTCGGCAGAAATCGTCAAACGCTTTACGACACACCTTGCCGGCAGAATCGGCAACGAGGGCGCAGCCGTCGCCGCACACCTTTTGTTATCGGCGGCGGCCCCTGAGTTCCTGGTAACAAACATCCCGCCCAATCTTGTGTATGGCTCCCACACCTGGACGAATTTTTGTATAGAAGTGTCGCGCATAGAGCAGCAAGTGCCTGGCGCAGCGGCAAACATGACCTTCAGCCAGGTGATGGCGTTCGGTAATACGCCGCCCGTTTCGATCGAGGGTGATGACCAACTGGGCTTCGCCGCGCGTGAACCGATCATTGCCTGGGGCATTGCCAACCGCGTCATCGACACCAGCCCGACTCAGACTTATCCGGATGCGCAGGCCGAGCAGGCCCAACGGATACTCAACAGGCAGCAAAAGGAGCTGCGCTGGGCAAGTAATGCCATGAAGACACCACCGACGACGCGCAGGGAACTGGCGCTGGCAGAGTTGAGGCGGGTATTTCCAGAGATAGACCCGACGCTTGAGGTGATGGAGCAGACATCCATAAGGCATAAGCCGCTTTCGCTGTTGGATATTTACATGACGGGGCCGATCCGGCCGGACTATTGGGAATCCACGGATGAGCGGCGTTTTCCTTATGAGCGTTTGAAGTCGCGCCTGTCTGAACTGACACCTGACATTAATAAAGTGTTTGCAACGAAGTTTCAGGAATATCGCAAGGTTCAGCAAAGTGCCTGGGCTATCCAGTTCAAATATCAGCTGTCACTGCTGCCCATGGCAGACAGGGTGCGTATCAGCCAATCGGACGTCAGTTTTTTTGAGGTGTCCCGCGCCTATACCAAGAACGGGCCTTGCACCTCAGGGTTGTTCACACCCAGGGAATGCCTGCCTCCAACGCCCAATGCGCAGGAGCTTGAAGCGCTGAAGGGCAGGCACGGGTTGCTGATGAAAGTGGTGGAGCCTGACGGAAACGTCAGCGCCTACAGTTACTTTCCAGCCGAAGGCAGGATCGTCAAGGAAGACGGCTTTCCGGGCGGACGGATCGACCTGGATGATCGTTCCTATTTTGGAGGGGAAAGCGAAGGTTATATTCCAGGTTTGCCGCATGCCTACGCGCAATACGGGGTAACGGATAAAACCCGCGATCCGCCTGCGCCGGACGGGGAAAAACAAGGTGACTACTTTTCCGTTAAATCGGGTGCGCTCGCACACGCGGCGGGTGGTTATTTCACCAAGGACTACGGTGCCCTGCAAAAAGAGGCGGCGGGCGTCACCGAGATTGAAAAAGGACGTGCCTACGACGAAAAGCTGAAGGGTTTTTTTCTGAGTCTCGTGCCTTTTTACGACGGTGTCCAAGACGCGATCAAAGGTGACATAGGCGGGGCGGTATTCAATCTCGGGTTCGACATTCTCGGCTTTGTGATTCCCGGCGCGAATGCTGCGCGCAAAGCCGCCAAGGCTGGCAAAGGTGCGTTGAATATAATTAAAACGGGTGTCGTGGCGGGTATCGGTGCGTCCGTGGGCTATACCGACTCAGTCGATATTGCGAAGAACTTAAATAAAGGCGCGCGTGCCGGTTATAAAGATGTGAAGTACCTGGCTGAACACGGTCATGACGTGCTGTCACGTTTGAGAGGGCGTTATGGAAGTTATGATGTCACTAAAACTTATAAGGAGGGCGATATTGTAAAAGGTTTTTTTCACGCGGCTGAGGATAATGTATGGCGACCTGCCGTGGCCGTCTTCAAGAACGGTGCCTGGTATGCCTACAACATTGTCACTAAAACACCGTTTGGTGTTCAGTTGGCACAGTTTGGTGCTGTGAGTTCATTGCACAGTTGATACAGGGACGTGTTCAGGTGACTAAAGATTAATATTCATTCGACAGGGAATGTGAATGGTTTTATTTATCCCGAATAAGGTGAATGAAGATGAAGCGTTCAATAACAATAACAACGGCATTACTTCCTGTCCGCACTGCGCTTGTATTCAAAGGGCGTATCAATCACAAAAAAGCCTATCGAACTATAACGTGTTCAAAAATAGGTGAGGTCATTGGCGGCCTTCTGAGGGGCGGTTCCAGAGAGAGTTTGCCGAGCCCGACACGGGTTGACGCGCCCAGCGTCGGGGGTATCACACGTAATAGCGTGGATACAGGCCACCAAAGGTTCGATCAAGGGTTCGTGGACTCCAAGGTGAACGGCTTCGACGGCCCAGGCCACGCCAGTGGTACTCGGCAGCCGGGAGACGCGTCTCCCTCAGGTGCCGGGCAAGCGCCGGAAATGACCGCGTATGTAGAAAAACAGCGAAAGGCCTGGCAAGCCGCCAGGGATGCGCAAATCCGTGACCAGCTGTTCGGTCAGCCCAGCCCGGGCCGAGTCAATGGTAAGGATGTAGAACCTTTTTCTGCGCGAACCCTTGAGGAAAATGCCAAGGCGGCGGTCAAGGCCAAGGAGACCGCGCTTCCGCCGACTAACACGACCCTGCTCAAGACCGCAGCGATCACGACGGCGATCAGCGTACCTGTCACGTCGATTGGCATGGTCGTGGTTGGAAGTGTCAACGAAGCACTCAAGCCACTTATCAATCCGACGCCTGCGCCTGTGACACAACAAAGCATCGAAGAGGGGCGGCTGGTCGATTACGCGCAGAACAGCGTTTTCCTGTTGGTCAACACCCTGTCGAAACTGCGTGAGGAGCAGTCTGTCGGACCTGACCTGAAATGGGTGATGCAAACGAGAGAGGAGCGCCTCGACTCGCTTGAGGCCATGATTGGCTATGTCGAGAGGGAGCTGGGTAAAGAGGCCAAGGCCCGGAAAATTGATTTCCAACCGGCGTCCACGGGGCCTGAAAAAGACGACATCAAAGAGCGAGTGATCGATCTGGAAAGTCGGATGGCTGCTCTTTCTGCCTTGCTGGGGGTCATTAAAATCTCACCCGTGCCCAAGACCCATACGCCTGTGCTGCCTATAGAGAAAGCGTCGGACTTGCTGGTGGCCCTCCAATAGGCCTTGACGGCCGGCACCGTGTTGATCCGGCCTACGCGCCCGCCGTATCCCTGCGGCGGGCGTTTCGCCCTCAGCTAAAGCGTGCGAACTTTCCCACCCTACGCTAACCTGCCTCGATGTTTACGAGGTCAACTATGCACATTCATATTCTGGGTATCTGCGGCACGTTCATGGGTTCGATGGCGGTTCTGGCCAAAGAGCTGGGCCATCACGTAACTGGCTCCGATGCCAATGTTTATCCACCGATGAGCACGCAACTGCAGGCGCAAGGGATTGAACTGACTCAAGGTTACGATCCTTCGCAATTCAATCCGGTGCCGGATCTGGTGGTGATTGGCAACGCGATGTCGCGCGGCAACCCGGCGGTCGAATACGTGCTGAATAAAGGTTTGCCTTACGTTTCAGGTCCCCAGTGGCTGGCTGATCATGTGCTGCAGGGGCGCTGGGTATTGGCCGTGGCCGGCACCCACGGCAAGACCACCACCAGCAGCATGCTTGCCTGGGTGCTGGAGCACGCGGGCATGAGCCCGGGCTTTCTGATCGGCGGCGTGCCGCAGAATTTCTCGGTGTCGGCGCGCCTGGGCGATACGCCGTTTTTCGTGATTGAAGCCGATGAATACGACAGCGCCTTTTTCGACAAACGCTCCAAGTTCGTCCACTACCGTCCGCGTACGGCGATCCTGAACAACCTGGAATTCGATCACGCCGACATCTTCGCTGATCTGCCGGCCATTGAACGGCAATTCCACCATCTGGTGCGCACCATCCCCAGCGAAGGCCTGGTGATCCATCCCACCACTGAGCCCGCGTTGCAGCGCGTGATCGACATGGGCTGCTGGACTCCGGTGCAAACCACCGGCGTCGGCGGGCAGTGGCAGGTCAAGTTGCTCAGTGACGACGGTTCCCGATTTGAAGTGCTGTTCGAAGGCGTGGCCCAAGGCATCGTCGATTGGGACATGACCGGCCAGCATAACGTCGCCAACGCCCTGGTAACCCTGGCGGCCGCGCGGCACGTGGGCGTGACGCCGGCCATGGGCATCGCCGCTTTGAGCGCGTTCAAGAGTGTGAAACGGCGGATGGAAAAGGTCGCCGACGTGAACGGGATTACCATCTACGACGACTTTGCCCACCACCCCACGGCGATTGCCACCACGCTGGATGGCCTGCGCAAGCGCGTCGGTGATGCGCAAATCATTGCGATCGTCGAGCCGCGCTCCAATTCCATGAAGCTGGGCGCGCACCGCGATGGCCTGCCCGAAAGCGTGAATGACGCCGACCAGGTGGTGTGGTACGCACCCGCCAACCTCGGCTGGGACCTGCCGGCCATCGCCGCACTGTGCACCGTGCCTTCCAAGGTATGCGACTCACTGGAAGGCATCATCGAGCACGTCAAACACCTGGTCAAGCCGGGCACCCACGTGGTGATCATGAGCAACGGCGGCTTCGGCGGCCTGCACGGCAAGCTGGCCGAGGCACTCCAGTGAGCGGCCCGGAACGCGTGACCCTGGCGATGACCGGCGCCTCGGGTGCGCCGTATGGCCTGCGCCTGCTCGATTGCCTGGTACGTGAAGACCGTGAGGTGCACTTTCTGATCTCCAAGGCCGCGCAACTGGTGATGGCCACCGAAACCGAAGTGGAACTGCCGGCCAAGGTGCAGATGATGCAGGCCTTCCTCACCGAATACACCGGCGCGGCGGCGGGGCAGATCAAGGTGTATGGCAAAGAGGACTGGATGTCGCCGGTCGCTTCCGGCTCCGGTGCGCCGGCGGCGATGGTGGTGGTGCCATGCTCCACCGGCACCCTGTCGGCGATTGCTACCGGGGCGTGCAATAACTTGATCGAGCGCGCGGCGGACGTCACCTTGAAGGAGCGGCGCCAGTTGATTCTGGTGCCACGCGAAGCGCCTTATTCCAGTATTCATCTGGAGCATATGCTCAAATTGTCGAACATGGGGGTGACCATATTGCCCGCATCGCCGGGCTTCTATCATCAGCCGCAGACCATCGATGATCTGGTGGACTTTGTGGTGGCGCGTATTCTCAACCTGCTGAATATCCCCCAGGACATGCTGCCGCGTTGGGGCGAGCATCATTTGAGTGGCGATGAATAAGGCGCTGTGGATGGTGCTGGCGCTGCAGCTGACCGGCTGCGCCACCGCGCGCACGCTGGATGCGGCGCAACCGGGCGCGCCGGTGGTGTATGCGGGTACCCGGCTGGATCTGTACGCGATCAACGGCGGCTGCTGCGCCAGGGACAGGTTCGGCGCCGAGGCCCCCAGCTATCCCCATATCGACCTGCCCGCCAGCGCGTTGCTCGATACGCTGCTGTTGCCACTGTCGTTGTTGACCGTGCTGGGCGTCGGCTTCAACGCCACCGGCGGCCTATAGCAAACCTGAAATGTGCCAGTCTGTAGGAGCGAGCTTGCTCGCGAAAAACGTCAACGATAACGCGTGCTTTCTGAATGAACGCGGTGCCTGTGAGTTTCTCGCGAGCAAGCTCGCTCCTACAGACTGGCATTAGGCAAGCCCCCTCCCACATTGGGTTCCGTGTTTGCCTTTATTTATTTACCGAGCTTGCGCAGCTCATCGGACTCCACCACCCGCACGCCATCCTGCTCTTCCAGCGCCAGACGCCACATGGCGCGGGCCAGTTCGCACACTTCGATACCGTGGTACTTGCCCGGAATCAACCGAGACAACGGCCCGGCCAGTTGTTCGGCCAGGCGCGGTTCCAGTCGTTCGCCCAGCAACAACGAGGGCCGCACGATGGTCAGTTGCGGCCAGTCCTGGGCTCTCAATGCCTGTTCCATTTCCCCTTTGACCCGGTTGTAGAACACCGAGGATTTCGGGTCGGCGCCAATCGCACTGATCACGATCAGGTGCCGTGCGCCCAGTTCCCGAGCGCGCCTGGCGAAGGCCACCACCATGTCCAGGTCGACCGCCCGGAACGCCGCTTCGGAACCGGCTTTCTTGATCGTGGTACCCAGGCAGCAGAAGGCGATATCCACCTGGCCGCTCAGTTGGGGCAGGAACACGGCCGGGTCGCCTACCGGGTTTTCCAGGCGTGGGTGTTCAGCCAGTGGTTTACGGCTGGGTGCCAGCACGCGGGTGACGGTGGGTTCGTTGAGCAGGCGGTCCAGCAAGTGTTCGCCGGTAAGGCCGGAGGCGCCGGCCAGCAAGATATGCTGCGGTGTCAGGTACATGGTGTTTCCCCCTTGTTACACGTTACAGCTTAGTTGCCTTTGGCTTCCTTGCTATTCATTGAGACGCTTTCGAGCGCCTTTCGTGCCTGCTGTTTACGTAATAATTGCCAGTGGGCGATCACGCCCTTAGGGGCCCAGATCTGCGGTTCGGAGGCCTCGAAGTTGTCCGCCTGTTCGCGTTCGGCCACGTGCAGTTGTGCCAGTTTGAAGGCTTGTTGCAAATCGTCAGTTTGATTGAAAGCCTGTGCGAAAAGTGCATCGCCGAAGTAGGTAAAGTCCGCTTCTTCCGAGCAGCCGAACGACACGCGGTCGGCGCGCGAGGCGGTCATGATCAGCGTGCGTTCGTCCTTCAATGCGGGGATGAAGCCGCCGGAATAGCAGGCGGAAATCACGATGATCTTGTCGCGGTTTTTCAGGGGTGCGAGCACGGCGGCCAGTTCATCGGCCGGCAGGTCGGCCAGTTCCATGCGCGGCTGGTCGAGCACCAGTTCGTGTTCATGGGTGCCATGGCTGGTCATATAAATGAACACCAGGTCTTCCGGCCCGCTACGCTCGGCCAGGGTTTGCACGGCGCGGCGCAGATTTTCGCGGGTGGCCATGGGGCGGTCGGCAATATGGTCGCGGTGGTTGACCAGGCGAATCTGCCCATGAGCACCGAAGCGGGTGGCGAGCATGTTGCTGACGTAATCGGCTTCGCGCAGGAACACGCTTTGCTTGCCGTCGCCGGCCAATGCCAAGGTGTACAGTTCGACGGCAGGCGTGGACGCGGGGACGGCGGCGAGGGCCTCGGCCAGCAAGTGGCCTTGGGCCAATACGCCGATTTCCAGGGGGTCGGGCAGCAGCTTGCCCTCGGCGTCGCGCACGCGCATGCCGTTGACCCAGGTGCCGGCCTGTACCGTACCGTCGGTCAGCACCAGCGTGCCGCGCCCCTGGTAGCTGTCGCTGTCAAAACCGCCAATATAGAAGCTGCCATCGGTAAGATTCAGGCGACCGTCGCCGCTGAAGCGCCAATCGCTGAACTGGCCGACGTAATGGCTGCCATCGACGCCGATCAGTTCGCCTTTGCCGCTGAGGGCGCCTTCCTTGAACTGGCCGATCCACACGTCGCCGTCGGCGTTTTCATAGCGCCCCTTGCCGTTGAGCTGGTTCTGTTTGAATTGGCCGACGTAGATATCACCATCGGCGCTGTTGAACGTGCCGTTGCCTTCGAGCTGGCCATCGACAAAGTGGCCGCTGAACTGATTGCCGCTGTCGTCGTTGCGCTGGCCTTCGCCATTGGGTTTGCCGTGGGCGAACTGGCCCTGGTACTGGCTGCCGTCGGGCAGTTCCAGGCGCCCGAGGCCGGAATACTGGTCGTCCTTGAATTCGCCGCGATAGGTCATCTGCCCCTCTTTGAGGGTGCCTTCGCCGTTGCGTCGACCGTTCTTGAAG
Source organism: Pseudomonas orientalis (assembly GCF_001439815.1). Lineage (GTDB taxonomy): Bacteria > Pseudomonadota > Gammaproteobacteria > Pseudomonadales > Pseudomonadaceae > Aquipseudomonas > Aquipseudomonas orientalis. Next base: position 110,691 of record NZ_JYLM01000008.1, read on the forward strand.
CCGCCCACATAGCTGCTGCCCGCCGTGGTCAGGCTGCCCTGGCCATCAAACAGGCCTTGCTTGAACTGGCCCTTGTAGACTTCGCCGTTGCTGCCGTGCCATTCGCCCTGCCCGTGCCACTGGCCCTTATCGAACTCGCCGGCGTACCAGCTGCCGTTGGGGTAGTCGACGCGCCCCTGGCCTTGCAGCAAGCCGTTGACCACATCGCCACGGTAGCGGCCGCCATCGGGCAGGCGCGCATCGGGCGGCAACAGCGATTCGCCATCTCCGCAAGCGGTGAGCAACAGGGCAAGGGCAAGGGGAGCGAGTGGGCGCATAGCGGGATCCGGATAATTGAGCGCCGAGTATGCCGCAGCTGCGCGTTTCGTACATAAATTTACATACACTGTGGCAAGGTTTGTTGCCTCGCCACAGCCAGCGTCCTACACGAAGCAGAGTGACAATGACTCAGCGATGTAGGCCGGTTTTTCCTGACCTTCGATTTCCAAAGTGGCGGTGGCCTTGAACAGCCACTGGCCAGGTTTTTTCTCGTGGACGTCGGTGAGGGTGACGTTCAGGCGCACCTTGGAGTCGACCTTCACCGGCTGTATGAAGCGCACGCTGTCCAGGCCATAGTTGACCGCCATCTTCAGGCCCTCGGGCATGATCAGGATGTCTTCCATCAACTTGGGCATCAGCGACAGCGACAGGAACCCATGGGCGATGGTGCTGCCGAACGGGGTTTGCGCCGCCTTGACCGGGTCGACGTGAATGAACTGATGATCACCGGTGGCCTCTGCGAACAGGTTGATGCGCGCCTGGTCGATGGTGAGCCATTCGGAACGTCCCAGTTCCTTGCCGACATAATCCTTGAGCTGCGCTACGGGTACATAGGGCATTGCGTTTCTCCTGAGTTCTTGATTTTTATCCCCGCTGATGAGGGGTTTTTTATGGGCTACAGAGAACCAATGTAGATCATCATGGGCAATCGGCCCGGTCAACCCAACATGCTTTTGGCGAATGCCGACGCATAGGGCGGGCGTGCTTATAATGCGCACGAACTTAGAGGGGGCAGAGAGGATGCTGTTACGTGGCCTGACCTGGCTGGTGCTGTTTCAATTGATCGGCACTGCGCTCAATCATCTGCTGTTGCCGGTCTTGCCGGGGCCGATCATCGGCCTGCTGCTGATGCTCGGCTTTCTGATCTGGCGCGGCGAAGTCAGCGAGCCTCTGAGCCTGGCGGCCAGCAGCCTGCTGCGCTATTTACCGTTGCTGCTGGTGCCGCCGGCCGTGGGCGTGATGGTGTACGCCAAGGACATCGTTGTCGACTTCTGGGCCATCGTCGGCGCGCTGGTGCTGTCGCTGGTCATCGCCATGGGGGTTGTCGGGGTGCTGATGGAACGGATGGTCAAGCGCAAGGAGCGGGGGCAATGATGTTCGACTGGCAGGGCGCCTGGACGGCCGTCATTCATCACCCGTTGTTCGGTATCGGTATCACCCTGGGCGCTTATCAACTGGTACTGGCGGCGTTCGAGAAAACCCGCTGGATCTTCCTGCAGCCGGTGCTGGTTTCCATGTTGCTGGTGATCGGCGTGTTGCTGATCTGCGGCCTGAGCTACGCCGAATACCGCAAGAGTACCGAGATCATGGGCATTCTGCTGGGGCCGGCAACGGTGGCCCTGGCGGTGCCGCTTTATCTGAACCTGCGACGGATTCGCCAATTGTTCTGGCCGATTTTTACTACGCTGGTGATAGGCGGGGTGCTGGCCACCGGCCTGTGCGTATTGCTGGGCTGGTGGTTCGGCGCCGAACACCGGGTGCTGATGACCATGGCGCCCAAGTCGGTGACGTCGCCAATCGCGATGCTGGTGGCCGAGCAGATCGGTGGAGTGGCGGCATTGGCCGCGGTGTTCGTGCTGATCACCGGGGTGGCCGGCGCGATGATCGGGCCGGCGTTCCTGTCGCGCCTGGGTGTCTACAGCCCCGAGGCGCGCGGCATGGCCCTGGGCATGACGGCCCATGCGGTCGGCACCTCGGTGGCCCTGCAGGAAAGCGAAGAATGCGGCGCCTTTGCGGCGCTGGCCATGAGTTTGATGGGCGTGGCTACGGCGGTGTTCCTGCCGCTGGCTGTGTCGGTGATTGTATAAACCGGGTTTAAGGAAACCTTTATGAGTCTGGCGCTGTTTCCACTCAACACTGTGCTGTTCCCTGGTTGCACCCTCGATTTGCAACTGTTCGAAGCGCGCTACCTGGACATGATCAGTCGCTGCATGAAAAAGGGCGAAAGCTTCGGCGTGGTGTGCATCCTTGATGGCAAGGAAGTCGGTCTGACTCCGGATGCCTATGCGCTGATCGGCTGCGAGGCGCTGATCCGCGACTTCAAGCAGCAGGATAACGGCCTGCTGGGGATTCGCGTCGAGGGCGGGCGGCGTTTTCGCGTGCACGATGCCGAGGTCCAGAAGGACCAGTTGCTGGTTGCCGAGGTGCAATGGCTCGAAGAACTGCCGGACCAGCCGCTGGAAGAGGAGGACGCCGACCTGCTGGCGTTGCTGCAGGCATTGGCCGAGCACCCGATGGTCGCTTCGCTGGACATGGACGCCCACGCCGAGGGCCAGCAGGCCCTGAGTAATCAGCTGGCGTATCTGCTGCCGTTCACCGAGGCGGATAAGGTCGACCTGCTGCAGCTGGACGATCCGCAGCAACGGCTGGATGCGATCCAGATGTTGCTGGATGAATTGCAGGGTGAGCTGTTCACCTGAGATTCGGAATGCTCTGACGCGGGTATCAGACTTTGTTGCGTCGCTTTCAGGGACGTGGCCTGCACTATTTTCCGATCACACCCCTAATGATCGGAGATGACCATGATTCGGCTGACACCCTCGGAACAAGTCGCCTGGGACGCGTATTTCGTCAGCGTCACCACGCAGTTGCTCCAGCACGATCCCACGCGGGGCGCGGAATACCTCGCCGAGCGCGCCGCCGACATTGCCGATGAAATGCTGCTGGAGCGACGCGAGCGGTGGGTTGAGCGTCGCAGCGCGTCGGTGGACTGGATCGGCCCGGCCAAAGGTCAGTAGGCGTACCTGAGCAACGCGTGTGAGGTGCCGGTAAACGCGATAAAGCTGAGCACCGCCACCACCACGGGCAACACCAGCCACCAGGCTTTTTGCGTCATCGCCGGCAACGGGCTGCGGTATTGAATGAGGGTGAGGCTCAATGCGCACACGCTCATTGCCAATAGCGTGCCGGCCAGGATATCCGTAGGCCAGTGGGCGCCCAGGTAGACCCGCGACAACGCAATGAACGCGGCCGGTATGCAGCCCAGCAGCAGCCAGGTCAGGCGCAGTCGCGTGGGTTGGCCTCGGCCGGCCAGTACCGCCAGCGCCAGAAAGAACGCAAAGGCGCCGGAGGCATGGCCGCTGGGCATGCTGAAACTGGTGAGCGGGTCGGTCAGGATTTCCGGGCGGCCACGGGCGAAAAAGAGCTTGGTGCCGGTATTGATCACGGCGGCGCCCGCCAGCGTGGCGCCGACGAATATGGCATGACGCCACTGTCGCGCCAGCAACAACAGGCCGGTAAACACCGCGCTGGCGACGAACATTTTCTTGAATTCGCCCAGTTGGGTGATCCGCACCATCACCTCGTCGAGCCACGGGCTGCGATGTTCCTGCACCAGTGCGCTCAGGCCCTGATCGAAATCGTTGAGGTGCGGGTAGCCGATAAACAGCGCGACCAGCAACGTCAGGCTGGCGCAGCCGATCCACAAGGTGGCGCGACGATGGCCGCGCAGGCTGCTGTTCAAACTCAGCCCCAGCAGTGCCGCCAGGCAGGCCGCGACGATCGCCGCTTCCGGCCAGAAACCTTCGGGCAGGGGCAAGCGGAACGCGGCACCGGCAGCCCAGCCCGGCAACAGATAAGCCACTGACCAGCCCGCCGCCGCGAGGACGCTCACCATCGCAAAGCGCGGGAACGGCATGTCGCACATGCCGGCGACCATCGGCAGCATGGGCCGCAACGGACCGATGAAACGCCCGACCAGCAGGCTGGCGATGCCGTACTTGTGGAAATAGGTTTCCGCGCCATTCATCCATTCGGGATGGTGACGCAGACCGGGCAGACGCCGGATGTTCTGGTGGAAATGCCGGCCCAGGTAGTACGAAACCCCGTCGCCCAGTAAACCGCCAAGGAATCCCAGCAGCAGGGTTTCACTCAAGGACAGCGCGCCGCTGCCGGCCAGCGCGGCAATCGCAAACAGCAGCACCGTGCCCGGCACGATCAGTCCGGCGATGGCCAGGCATTCCACGCACGCGACGATAAACACCGCCGCCGCCAGCCATTGTGGGTTGAGGGTCAGCCAGCCGGTGATGCTATCGAGCCATTGGCCCATACAATCCACTCCATCAAGTGTGGGAAGGGGCTTGCCCCCGAAGGCAATGTGTCAGGGAAACATTCATCCACTGTCACACCGCCATCGGGGGCAAGCCCCCTCCCACATTAAAATCTCTGTGCGACAGGTATCGATTCCAGCCGGTTCAGTCTGTTCAAATCAAAAAATAATCGCGCCCTTCGACCTGCCCGCGTCGCAGCGGGTTCCGCGTGCAATAAGGCGCATAGCCAGCATCGACGAAGCGGTACATCAAATGCTCATCGCGCCCGCTGGGAATGCCCAGCCGTGTGGTCTGAATAATCTGCGTGGGTACCTGGCCCACGTCCTCGACATACAGCAGCTCCTGATCGAAGCGCTTGGCATCCCACATCGGCACCTTCAGGCCCAGCGCCTTGCACAGCAGCGTCTGGCCCGCGCAGAGTTTCTGCGAGAGACGCGGCGTGCCGTCGGGGTTGGGGTTGTTCAACAGCATCTGGGCCAGGCTCGCCGGCCCGGATATCTCATCGACCCAGGGATAGGCCGATTTGATCAGCACGGCATTGCCCGGGCCATGGGCGCTGAAGTTCAGCGAATCACCGCCGCGGGCGTAGTACATGTAGATATGCCCGCCATCCAGAAACAAAGCCTTACGCTTTTCTGTGTAGCCGAGTGAAGCGTGACTGCCTTTTTCGGCCACGTAATAGGCTTCGGTTTCGATAATCCGCGCTGAAAGCCAGATTTCGCCGACGCGATGACGAATGATTTTCCCAAGCAATTCTTGCGCGAGCAATTGGGCGTCGCGGTCGAAGAAGCTGTCGGGGAGGGCGCTGGCGGGGAGTTCGGGTGTCATGCTGGACATAGCGTTCAGGGTTATTACGGCTAAATGTGACGGAATCATAACAACTCTCACCTTAATTACCGCTGAACCCCGGGTTTTTACAGTTCATTTCGACCATCCGCCCCTCACCGCTGTCAGTCAGGCGGCGTCACAGCTATAATCTGCCGCTTTCCTCTTTGCCAAGACTTCCTGACCCATGACTGAGTCCGTTCTTGACTACATGACCCGCCTGGGTCGCGCCGCCCGTCAGGCCTCGCGGTTGATCGCCCGTGCGAGCACCGCGCAGAAGAACCGCGCCCTGCTGGCTGCCGCCGATGCTCTGGATGCTTCGCGCTCCGAGTTGGCCGCCGCCAACGAACTGGACCTGGCCAACGGCCGCGCCAATGGCCTGGAGCCGGCCCTGCTGGACCGTCTGGCGCTGACCCCGGCGCGTATCGACGACATGATCGAAGGCTTGCGTCAGGTGGCCAAGCTGCCTGACCCCATCGGTGAAATTCGCGACATGCGTTACCTGCCGTCCGGTATCCAGGTCGGCAAGATGCGCGTGCCCCTGGGCGTGATCGGCATCATCTATGAGTCGCGCCCGAACGTGACCATCGATGCGGCGAGCCTGTGCCTCAAGTCGGGCAACGCCACCATCCTGCGCGGCGGTTCCGAGGCGATCCATTCAAACCGTGCCATCGCCGCCTGCATTCAGCAGGGCCTGGCCGTGGCCGAGTTGCCCGCCGAAGTGGTGCAAGTGGTGGAAACCACCGACCGTGCCGCCGTAGGTGCGTTGATCACCATGCCGGAATTCGTCGACGTGATCGTACCGCGCGGTGGCAAGAGCCTGATCGAGCGCGTCAGCCGTGATGCCAAGGTACCGGTGATCAAGCACCTGGACGGCGTGTGCCACGTGTACATCGACATCGCCGCCGATATCGACAAGGCGATCCGCATCGCCGACAACGCCAAGACCCACCGCTACGCGCCGTGCAACACCATGGAAACCCTGCTGGTGCACGTCGGCATTGCCGAGCGCGTGCTGCCGCCGCTGGCTGCCATCTACCGCGACAAGGGTGTGGAACTGCGCGGTTGTGAGCGTACCCGCGCGCTGCTGGGCGCGGACGTGATCGAGGCGACCGAGCAGGACTGGTACACCGAATACACCGCGCCGATCCTGTCGATTCGCCTTGTCGACGACCTGGACCAGGCCATCGAACACATCAACACCTACGGCTCCAAGCACACCGACGCCATCGTCTCCGAGCATTTCAGCGATGCCCGGCGTTTCCTCAATGAAGTGGATTCCGCTTCGGTGATGATCAACGCCTCGACGCGCTTTGCCGATGGTTTCGAGTACGGCCTGGGGGCGGAAATCGGCATTTCCACCGACAAGCTCCACGCGCGCGGCCCGGTCGGCCTGGAAGGCCTGACCAGCGAGAAGTACGTGGTGTTCGGCGACGGTCACGTGCGCACTTGATGGCTAAACGCATCGGGTTGCTCGGCGGTACTTTCGACCCCGTGCACATCGGCCATTTGCGCAGCGCCTTGGAAGTCGCGGATGCCCTGGCGCTGGACGAGTTGCGCCTGATGCCCAATTTCCGGCCGCCCCATCGCGATACGCCGCAGGTGTCCGCGCAGCAGCGCCTGGAAATGGTGCGGGTGGCGGTGGAGGGTATAGCGCCGCTGGTGGTGGACGATCGCGAGCTCAAGCGCGACAAACCGTCCTACACTGTCGACACCCTGGAACTGATGCGCGCCGAGTTGGCCGCCGATGACCAGTTGTTTCTGCTTTTGGGCTGGGACGCATTTTGCGGCCTGCCCTCTTGGCACCGCTGGGAGGAACTCCTCCAGCATTGCCACATCCTGGTTCTGCAACGCCCGGATGCCGACAGCGAACCGCCGGATGCCTTGCGCAACCTGCTGGCCGCGCGGTCGGTAAGTGACCCCTTGGCCCTGACCGGGCCGAACGGGAATATTGCATTCGTCTGGCAGACCCCGCTTGCGGTGTCCGCCACCCAGATCCGTCAACTGCTGGCCAGCGGTAAGTCGGTACGTTTCCTGGTGCCTGACGCGGTCCTGGCCTACATCGATGCGCACGGGCTTTACCGTGCGTCGAACTGAAAAGGCGCGCTTGAACGCACGAAAAATTGTGCAGCGAGCGCCCGAACATACGAGCAAAACGAGTTTTATATGACGAACAAAGACGTAAGCAAAGTTAAGCGCAAAGGCACCTTCAAAAGCGCGCCGCTGCCGGTAGAAGCCCACGTTGGCCCGGAGCTGGCTGGCGAAGAGCTGGTGAAAGTCGCCGTGGCGGCCCTGGAAGACGTGAAGGCCCAGGACATCCAGGTGCTGGACGTGCGCGACAAGCAAAGCATCACCGACTTCATGATCATCGCCACCGGTACCTCCAACCGCCAGATCGGCGCGATGCTCGACAAGGTGCGCGAAGCCGTCAAGGCCCAGGGCGTCAAGCCGCTGGGTGAAGAAGGCAAGGGCGACAGCGACTGGGTGCTGCTGGACATGGACGACGTGATCGTGCACATGATGACCTCCAACGCCCGCCAGTTCTATGACCTGGAACGTCTGTGGAAAGGCGCCGAGCAGAGTCGTGCCGCCGATGGCAAGCACCACAGCCCGGAAGTGGGCCACGCGCACTTCGACAAGCTCAACAAAGATCAGGAATAAGGAACGGCTGTGCGCCTGCGTCTGATCGCTGTCGGTTCACGCATGCCCAAGTGGGTGGAAGAGGGCTGGCACGAGTACGCCAAGCGTCTGCCTGCCGAGCTGTCGCTTGAGCTGGTGGAAATACCGCTCAACACTCGGGGCAAGAACGCCGACGTGGCGCGCTTTATCCGTCAGGAAGGCGAAGCCATGTTGGCCAAGGTCGGCCCCAACGAGCGCATCGTCACCCTTGAAGTGCACGGCAAGCCCTGGAGCACCGAGCAGTTGGCGGTGGAACTGGACCGCTGGCGCCTGGATTCGCGCACCGTCAACTTCATGGTCGGCGGCCCCGAGGGGCTGGCGCCGGAAGTCTGTGCGCGGGCTGACCAGCGCTGGTCGTTGTCTGCGTTGACACTGCCGCACCCGTTGGTAAGGATTCTGATCGGTGAACAGCTGTATCGCGCCTGGACAGTTCTGTCCGGGCACCCTTATCACAAATAGTCTGCGCTGCCCCCGATGACCCAGCCGATCCGCATCAAGGACCACGAGAAAGACGCACGTCTTGTACGCGCGCGCGTGGTGTTTGGCGCGGTCATGGTGGTGGCATTGATTGGGGTGCTGATCGCCCGTCTGTATTACCTGCAGGTGATCCAGTACGAGTATCACTCCACCTTGTCGGAAAACAATCGGGTGCATGTGCAGCCGATCCCGCCGACCCGTGGGCTGATTTTCGACCGCAATGGCGTGGTGGTGGCGGATAACCGGCCCAGCTTCAGCCTGAGCATGACCCGCGAGCGTTCCGGCGACTGGCAGCAGGTGCTCGACGTGATTGTCGAGGTGCTGCAACTGACACCGGAAGACCGGGTGATTTTCGAGAAGCGCATGAGGCAGGGGCGCCGGCCTTTCGAGCCGGTGCCGATCCTGTTCGAGCTCAACGAAGAGCAGATCGCGCGGATCGCGGTGAACCAGTTCCGCCTGCCGGGCGTGGAGGTGGTGGCGCAGTTGGTGCGGCATTACCCGCAGGGGCCGCACTTTGCCCACTCGGTCGGCTACATGGGGCGCATCAACGAGAAAGAGCTCAAAAGCCTCGATCCGGTCAATTACAGCGGCACCCATCACATCGGCAAAACCGGCATCGAGCGTTTCTACGAGCCCGAACTGCACGGCCAGGTGGGTTACGAAGAGGTCGAGACCAACGCCCGCGGCCGCGTGCTGCGCGTGCTCAAGCGCACCGATCCATTGCCGGGCAAGGACATCGTGCTGAGCCTGGACATCAAGTTGCAGGAAGCCGCCGAAATGGCGCTGGGCGGTCGCCGCGGTGCGGTGGTGGCGCTGGACCCGAAGACCGGCGAAGTCCTGGCCATGGTCAGCCAGCCAAGTTTCGACCCCAACCTGTTCGTGACCGGCATCAGCTTCAAGGCCTACGCCGAGTTGCGCGATTCGATCGACCGGCCGCTGTTCAACCGCGTGTTGCGCGGCCTGTATCCGCCGGGATCGACCATCAAGCCGGCGGTGGCGATTGCCGGCCTGGATTCGGGCGTGGTCACCGCGTCGAGCCGGGTCTATGACCCCGGCTACTACATGCTGCCCAACTACGATCACAAATACCGTAACTGGAACCGCTCCGGTGACGGCTATGTCGACCTGGATACCGCCATCATGCGCTCCAACGACACCTATTTTTATGACTTGGCCCACAAGCTGGGGATCGATCGCCTGTCGGCCTACATGGGCAAGTTCGGTCTGGGTCAGAAGGTCTCCCTGGATATGTTCGAAGAGTCTCCGGGCCTGATGCCGTCACGGGAATGGAAGCGGGCGACGCGCCGCCAGGCATGGTTCCCTGGCGAAACCCTGATCCTCGGCATCGGCCAGGGCTATATGCAGGCCACCCCGCTGCAACTGGCCCAGGCGACTGCGCTGGTAGCCAACAAGGGCGTGTGGAACCGTCCGCACCTGGCCCGCACCATCGAGGGCGAGAAACCGGTAGATGAGAACCCGATCCCCGACATCGTGCTGCGCGACCCTTCCGACTGGGCCAAGGTCAATCACGGCATGCAGCAGGTGATGCACGGCGCTCGCGGCACCGCACGCAAGGCGGCGCTCGGCGCGCAATACCGCATCGCCGGCAAGAGCGGTACCGCCCAGGTGGTCGCGATCAAGCAGGGTGAGAAATATGACCGCTCCAAGGTTCAGGAGCGCCACCGTGACCACGCCTTGTTTGTCGGCTTTGCCCCCGCCGATGACCCGAAAATCGTGGTGGCGGTGATGGTGGAGAACGGCGAGTCCGGCTCCGGTGTGGCCGCGCCTGTGGTGCGCCAGATCATGGATGCGTGGCTGCTTGGCCCTGACGGCAAGCTCAAGCCCGAATATGGCGGCCCCCCTTCAAGCCCCGAGGTTACGGCCCGTGAAGAGTAATTTTGACCGCATCCTCTCCAGTGAAGATGTGATGCGTCGCCGTGCGACGTTGTTGCAACGCATGCACATTGATGGCCCGCTGCTGGTGCTGCTGCTTATATTGGCGGCCGGCAGCCTGTTCGTGCTGTATTCGGCCAGCGGCAAGAACTGGGACCTGCTGATCAAGCAAGCGTCGTCATTCGGCCTGGGGCTGTTGTCGATGGTGGTGATCGCCCAGCTCGAGCCGCGTTTCATGGCGCGCTGGGTGCCGCTCGGTTATGTCGCCGGGGTTCTGCTGCTGGTGGTGGTGGACGTGATGGGCCACAACGCCATGGGCGCGACCCGCTGGATCAACATTCCGGGGGTGATTCGCTTCCAGCCGTCGGAATTCATGAAAATCCTGATGCCGGCCACCATCGCCTGGTACCTGTCCAAGCGCACCTTGCCGCCACAGCTCAAGCATGTGGGGATCAGCCTGATTCTGATCGGCGTGCCGTTCATCCTGATCGTGCGCCAGCCCGACCTCGGTACCTCGTTGCTGATCCTGGCGGGGGGCGCGTTCGTGCTGTTCATGGGCGGCTTGCGCTGGCGCTGGATTCTCAGTGTGCTGGCCGCCGCCGTGCCGGTGGCGGTGGCCATGTGGTTCTTCTTTATGCACGACTACCAGAAGCAGCGGATCCTGACTTTCCTCGACCCGGAGAGCGATCCGCTGGGCACCGGCTGGAACATCATCCAGTCGAAGGCGGCGATCGGCTCCGGCGGCGTGTTCGGCAAGGGCTGGCTGCTGGGGACCCAATCGCACCTGGACTTTCTGCCCGAAAGCCACACCGACTTCATTATCGCAGTGATGGGCGAAGAGTTCGGCCTGGTAGGCATTTGCGCGCTGCTGCTGATCTATTTGCTGCTGATCGGGCGCGGGCTGGTGATTACTGCCCAGGCGCAGACACTGTTCGGCAAGTTGCTGGCCGGCAGTCTGACCATGACTTTTTTTGTTTATGTTTTCGTCAACATCGGTATGGTCAGTGGCCTGCTGCCGGTGGTTGGGGTGCCGTTGCCATTCATTAGCTACGGCGGAACTTCGCTGGTGACATTGCTGTCAGCGTTTGGGGTTTTGATGTCGATTCATACGCATCGCAAATGGATCGCTCAGGTTTGAATAAGGTGAAGATGTCAATGCAAGTAATGCGCGGCTGGGCCACTCGGCATGCGTCCTGGATGGGCCTGATCGGGCTGCTGGGCGCCACGCAGGAGGTGCAGGCCGGTGACTACGACGGCTCACCTCAGGTCGCCGAATTTGTCGGTGAGATGACCCGCGACTACGGTTTCGCCGGTGAACAGCTGATGGGCGTGTTTCGCGAGGCCCGCAAAAAGCAGGCGATCCTCGACGCCATCTCGCGCCCCGCCGAGCGGGTCAAGCAGTGGAAGGAATATCGCCCGATGTTCCTCACCGACGCCCGTGTGGCCCGGGGCGTGGACTTCTGGCGCCAGCACGAGGCGGTACTGGCCCGCGCCGAGCAGGAATACGGCGTGCCGGCCCAGGTGATCGTCGCGATCATCGGCATTGAAACCTTCTACGGGCGCAACACCGGCAGTTACCGGGTGATCGATGCCTTGTCGACCCTGGGCTTCGATTACCCGCCGCGCGCCGAGTTCTTCCGCAAGGAGCTGCGCGAATTCCTGCTGCTGGCCCGCGAAGAACAGGTCGACCCGATGACCCTCAAGGGCTCCTATGCCGGGGCGATGGGTTTGCCGCAGTTCATGCCGAGCAGCTTTCGCGCCTACGCGGTGGATTTCGACGGCGACGGGCATATCAATATCTGGAGCAACCCCGACGATGCCATCGGCAGCGTGGCCAGCTACTTCAAGCGCCACGGCTGGATCGGCGGAGAACCGGTGGTCGTGCGCGCCGATGTGACGGGCGAGCGTGCCGACGAAGGCCTGACCCAGGGGATCGACCCGGTGAAGACCGTCGGGGAGTTGCGAGCGCTGGGCTGGTCGAGTCAGAATGCGCCACGCGATGACATGCCGGTGACGGCGTTCCGCCTCGAAGGTGAAAAGGGCCCGGAATACTGGATGGGCCTGAAGAATTTCTACGCAATCACGCGTTATAACCGCAGTGTGATGTACGCCATGGCCGTGCATCAGCTGTCAGACGAGCTGGTTCAAGCACGGGGCAACAAGTAATGCGGGTATCGCCGTTCAAACAACCGCTCAAGCTGGTGGCGTTCGCCGCGTTGTCCCTGCTGGTCGCCAGTTGCTCCACGACGCCGAACCGTGCGCCGGCCAAAAAGGCCGGTGGCGCGGTGGTTCGCGCCCAGCCGGGCCTGGACATCAATCGTGCGCACAAGGATGGCGCGCCGTGGTGGGATGTGGATGTATCGAAGATCCCGGACGCCACACCGACCCTGCACACCGGCCCCTACAAGGCCAACCCCTACACCGTGCTGGGCAAGAATTACTTCCCGCTGCAGGAATCCAGGACCTACGTACAGTCGGGCACGGCGTCCTGGTACGGCACCAAGTTCCACGGCCAGAACACCGCCAATGGCGAAGTGTATGACCTGTACGGCATGAGTGCTGCGCACAAGACCCTGCCGCTGCCCAGCTACGTGCGCGTGACCAACCTGGACAACAACCGCACCGTGATTCTGCGGGTCAACGACCGTGGACCGTTCTATTCGGACCGGATCATCGACCTCTCCTATGCCGCTGCGAAGAAACTCGGTTACGCCGAAGTCGGCACCGCCCGGGTGAAAGTCGAAGGCATCGACCCGGCGCAGTACTGGGCCCAGCGTGGCAAGCCGGCGCCGTTGATGCTCAACGAGCCGCAAACCCCGCAACCGCAAGTGACGGCCTCGACCGGCAAAATCGAACAATGGACGCCACCGCCGGCGCAGCATGCCCCGGACACCGTGGTCGTGCCCCATGCGGCGCCCGGTGCTTCCAAGGTGGGCGGGCAGTACCTGCAGGTGGGCGCTTTCGCCAACCCGGATGCGGCGGAACTGTTAAGGTCCAAGCTGAGCGGCATGGTCAGTGCGCCGGTGTTCATCAGCTCCATCGTGCGTAACCAGCAAACCCTGCACCGTGTGCGCATGGGGCCGATCGGTTCGCCGAGCGAGGTCGCGCAGGTGCAGAACAGCGTGCGCCTGGCCAACCTGGGGCAACCCAGCGTAGTGACCGCGGAATAAGGCAATACAGAATTGAAGGTTCAGGCGCGTGCCTGAGCCCTGGTTGTTGGCTCGTTGCACAATAAAAACCCAGGGGCAAGGGGTGAGCGGGCAACCGAACACGTGACAGTCTGGAAGCGGCCTGTCTGAATAGTTTTGCCCGCGAGGGCAAGTTTCCATAAGCAATTTCGAGAGACGGATGAACATCACCACCTTAGCCAAACGTACGTGCCTGCTTATCTCGCTGATCATCGCCCCGGCTGCCTGGGCGGTTGAGATGGTGCCGGCTTCCCCGCAACTGGCCGCCAAGGCCTGGGTCCTCATGGATGCCGCCAGTGGCAACGTGCTGGTCGAAAACGGTGGTGACGTGCGCCTGCCGCCTGCCAGCCTGACCAAGCTGATGACTGCCTACATCGCGACGCTGGAAATCCGTCGCGGCCAGATCGGCGAGAACGATCCGGTGACCGTCAGCGAGAACGCCTGGCGTACCGGCGGTTCGCGCATGTTCATCAAGGTCGGCTCGCAAGTCACGGTCAGCGACCTGCTGCACGGCATCATCATCCAGTCCGGCAACGACGCCAGCGTAGCCTTGGCCGAGCACATCGCCGGCAGCGAAGACGCGTTCGCCGACATGATGAACAAGACGGCCAGTGACCTGGGCATGACCAACAGCCACTTCATGAACCCGACCGGCCTGCCGAACCCTGAGCATTATTCGTCGGCTCACGACATGGCGATCCTGGCCCGCGCCATCATCCGTGTCGACCCGGTGCACTACGCCATCTACTCCCAGAAGGAATTCTTCTGGAACAACATCAAGCAGCCTAACCGCAACCTGTTGCTGTGGCGCGACAAGACCGTCGACGGCCTGAAAACCGGCCACACCGACGAAGCCGGCTACTGCATGGTGTCGTCCGCCGTGCGTGATGGCCAGCGCCTGATCGCCGTGGTATTTGGCACCAACAGCGAGCAGGCCCGTGCGGCCGAGACGCAAAAACTGCTGACCTACGGCTTCCGCTTCTTCGAAACCCAGACCTTCTATCAGAAGGGTACCGAGCTTGCGACTGCACCGGTCTGGAAGGGCGCGACCTCCCAGGTCAAGGCTGGCCTGGCTGATGACCTGACCCTGACCATGCCCAAAGGCCAGCTGAAAAAGCTCGCCGCCAGCATGACCCTGAACCCGCAACTGGTTGCGCCAATCGCCAAGGGTGATGTGATCGGCAAGGTTGAAGTGAAGCTGGACGACAAGGTCGTGCACAGCGCCGACCTGATCGCACTGGACGCCGTCGACGAAGGTGGTATCTTCCGCCGCGTGTGGGATAGCATCCGTCTATTCTTCTACGGCTTGTTCAACTGATAGTGTGCACCTGCAAAGCCCCGCGTTGATCCGACGCGGGGCTTTGTTGTCGCCAAGGCTTACGCTTACGAGGCCGTTACGCCATGACCGATACCGAAGTAAAGGCGCCAAAGATCGAATTCCCGGTGGTGGACTATCCGATCAAGATCATCAGCGATACCGGCGTAGGCCGCAAAGATTTGATCCTCGAGATTGTGCGTAAGCACGCGACGATCAATGATCAGCGTGTGGACGAGCGATCCAGTTCCACAGGCAAATACACCACGATCCAATTGCACATCGTTGCAATCGGGCAAGACCAGCTCTACGACATCAACAGCGAACTGCGGGCCACCGGCTTCGTGCACATGGTGCTGTGATGTCGCATGTCCTGGGCTTTCGCGAGCTCGGCCGGATGGACTACGAGCCCGTCTGGCACGCCATGCAGCGCTTCACCAATGAGCGCGGCAGCGCGGCAGCGGATGAAATCTGGCTGGTCGAGCACCCGCCGGTGTTCACCCAGGGCCAGGCCGGCAAGGCTGAGCATCTGCTGCTGCCGGGTGATATTCCGGTGGTGCAGGTCGACCGAGGGGGTCAAGTGACTTACCATGGGCCTGGCCAACTGGTTGCCTATCTGTTGCTGGATGTGCGCAAGCTGGGGTTTGGCGTGCGTGATCTGGTCAGCCGCATGGAGGCTTGCCTGATCGAGCTGTTGGCCAGTTACGGCGTGACCGCTGCGGCCAAGCCCGATGCACCCGGTGTGTATGTGGATGGTGCGAAAATCGCGTCTCTCGGCTTGCGCATTCGCCACGGTTGTTCCTTTCATGGCCTGGCCCTGAACGTGGACATGGACCTGGCGCCGTTCCGGCGGATCAACCCGTGCGGTTATGCGGGGCTGGCGATGACCCAGTTGAGCGACCATGTCACACCCATAGAATTTGCCGAGGTAAGTGCCCGGCTGCGCGCGCAGCTCGTCAAACACCTCGACTATGCTGAGCAGACGACCCTGACGGGCGGAATCGATTGATATGACTACTGATGTTGTGCAAACCATGATCCCGACGCTGGACATCACCGAGCGTCCAGCCCCGGCCCCGCGTGCCAAGGTGGAAGCCGGCGTCAAGCTGCGCGGCGCCGAGAAGGTTGCACGCATCCCGGTGAAGATCATTCCGACCACCGAACTGCCGAAAAAGCCTGACTGGATTCGCGTGCGTATCCCGGTCTCGCCGGAAGTCGACCGTATCAAGGCCCTGCTGCGCAAGCACAAGCTGCACAGCGTGTGCGAAGAAGCGTCCTGCCCGAACCTGGGCGAATGCTTCTCCGGCGGTACCGCCACCTTCATGATCATGGGTGACATCTGCACCCGTCGTTGCCCGTTCTGCGACGTGGGCCACGGCCGGCCGAAGCCGCTGGACGTCAACGAGCCGCAAAGCCTGGCCATCGCCATCGCCGACCTGAAACTCAAATACGTGGTGATCACCTCGGTCGACCGTGACGACTTGCGTGACGGCGGCGCCCAGCACTTTGCCGACTGCATCCGCGAAATCCGCAAGCTGTCGCCCAACGTGATGCTCGAAACCCTGGTGCCCGACTACCGCGGGCGCATGGACGTGGCGCTGCAAATCACCGCCGCCGAGCCGCCGGATGTGTTCAACCACAACCTGGAAACCGTGCCGCGCCTGTACAAGGCCGCGCGCCCGGGTTCGGATTACCAGTGGTCGCTGACCCTGCTGCAGAAATTCAAGCAGATGATGCCGCACATTCCGACCAAGTCCGGCCTGATGCTGGGACTGGGCGAAACCGACGAAGAAGTCATCGAAGTCATGAAGCGCATGCGCGAGCACGACATCGACATGCTGACCTTGGGCCAATACCTGCAACCGTCCCGCAGCCACCTGCCGGTGCAGCGTTTCGTGCACCCGGATATCTTCGCCTGGTTCGCCGAGGAAGGCTACAAGATGGGCTTCAAGAACGTCGCCTCGGGCCCGCTGGTACGGTCTTCGTACCACGCCGATGAACAGGCCAAGCTGGTCAAGGCGAGTCTGGTTTCGTAACACAGGTCTGTGCAACACCGCAGATCCAATGTGGGAGGGGGCTTGCCCCCGATTGCGGTGTAACAGTCTCAAATGTGAAGACTGACACTCTGCTATCGGGGGCAAGCCCCCTCCCACATTTCGTTATGCGTCATATCAGGGAGAATTGTGCATGACCGCCGCCGTACCTGCACTGCGCCTCGAAGGCACCATCGGCCTGATCGCCCCCGCCGGCCCAGCCGCGCTGGACGTCGAAAAAGCCGGGCAATGGATGCGCACCCGTGGCTACGAACTGCGAATCTTCCCAGGCGTCTACGAGCGCGACGGCTACCTCGCCGGTAGCGATGAAGTGCGCCTGCGCGACCTTCACGCCGCCTTTGCCGACCCCGAAATCGATGCCATCTTCTGCCTGCGCGGCGGCTACGGCACGCCACGGCTGCTCGACGCACTGGACTTCGGCCTGCTGCGCGCCAACCCCAAGCCCTTGGTGGGTTATAGCGACATCACCGCCTTGCACTTGGCCATCAACCGTTACGCCGGCTTTGTGACATTTCACGGGCCGATGCTCAATGCAGACCTGCTGGGCGACAAGCAACAGCCGACCGAATCCTCACTGTTCAGCCTGTTGCGTGGTCAGCTGGGCGCCGGCAGTGTGCTGGCGCACCCGGTGGCTTATCCGTTGACCACGATCGAGCCAGGCATCGCCTGCGGGCGCTTGCTGGGCGGTAACCTATCGATGATTGCGGCGGTGATGGGCACCGCTTACGAAATTGACGCTGAAGGTATCATTCTGTTTATCGAGGACGTCAATGAGCCGATTTACCGCATCGACCGCCTGCTGACGCACCTGCGTTTGGCGGGCAAGCTGGCTCAGCTCGCGGGGGTGTTGGTGGGGGATGTGGCCGGTGTGGATCAGGTAGCGCTTGAAAGACTGTTGAAACAGACCTTCGAACCGCTGTGCATTCCGGTGCTGGCTGGCTGGCGCAGTGGGCATTGCGATCCGAACCTGACGCTGCCGATGGGTGCGCGGGTGCGGTTGGATGCGGGGGAACAGCGGGTGGTGCTGGAGCAGGATGTGGTGTTCAGCCGCTGAATGCACTGGCTGCTGCTAACCGCCATCGGGGGCAAGCCCCCTCCCACAATTGGACCCTGTACCCTTTGGAATGCAGTCAAATGTGGGAGGGGGCTTGCCCCCGATGGCGGTAGTTGCCCTAAGCCAATCTATCGGCTTTGCAGCGCCTCCAGCAACTTCACCGTCGGATACCCATCCGCCGGCCAGCCCAACGCTTGCTGCGCCGCCCGAATCGCCTTGCGCGTGTTGGCGCCGATGATCCCGTCGGCATTGCCCGCGTCATACCCTTTGGCGCTGAGCGCCGTCTGCAGGTCGATACGCTGCGAGCGGCTCAGCGGCAGCTCATCCTTTGGCCAGCTCCCGCGAATCACCCCACCGCCACCAAAGCGCTCCGACAGCAGGCCCACGGCCAGCGCATAGGACGACGAGTTGTTGTACTTGAGGATCGCGCGGAAGTTGTCCAGTACCAGGAACGCCGGGCCGCGGTAGCCGGCCGGCAGCAGCAGGGCGGCGGACAGTTGCTCGACGTTGGCCGGCAGGCTCGTGCCGGGCGGCAATTGGATGCCCAGTTTCAGCCATTCGGCCACGGTCTTGCGGACGCCACCATCGGCCAGGGAATAGTCAAAGCCCGAGGGCAGTGGCTGCACCTCAACGCCCCACGGCTGGCCTTTCTGCCAACCGGAGCTTTGCAGGTAATGGGCGGTGGAGGCGAGGGCGTCACCCGGGCTGTTCCAGATATCGCGGCGCCCGTCACCGTCAAAGTCCACGGCGTGGGTGTTGTAGGTGGTGGGGATGAACTGGGTCTGGCCCATCGCGCCGGCCCAGGAGCCTTTCATCTGGTCGGCCGGGATATCGCCATGCTGGATGATCTGCAGCGCCGCCAGCAGTTGCGCCTGTGCAAACGCCGGGCGTCGGCCTTCGTAGGCCAGGGTCGCGAGGGAGCGGATCACCGAATTATTGCCCTGGAACTGGCCGAAGTTGCTTTCCATGCCCCACACCGAAACCAGCGCCTGGCGATCAACGCCATAACGCTCTTCGATGCGCTGCAGGATCTCGGCGTACTTGACCAGCAAGGCCTGGCCGTTGCGCACGCGCAGCGGCGACAGCGCGCCATCGATGTATTCCCACACCGGACGGGAAAACTCCGGTTGGCTGCGGTCGGCGCGAATCACGGCCATGTCCGGGCTGACGCCGGCGAAGGCGTTATCGAAGACTTCAGCCGTGATCCCGGCTTGCAGGGCTTGCGCACGAAAACCAGCCTGCCATTCGGCGAAGGTCTGGGTCGGTTGGATGTCCAGGTTATCCACCGCCAAAGGTGCCACAACGGCCGGCGCGACGGCCGGTACGGTCTTGACCGTGGGCAGGGGTTGAGCGTCCGCGGCGGTGGGTTTTTCCGCGCAGGCGACAAGCAGAATGAGGCTGGAGGCGGCAATCAACTGGCGAAGGTGCCAGCGACGGGAAAGACTAGAGGGCATGCACAGGTCCAGGGGGTTACAAATCAAGTGCAGACCTTATCATGCCAGAGGGGCGCTTGCCTTCAGGCCGCCAGAAAGTAAGAAGCCTCCCAGCTGTTAGACTGGAAGGCTTCGCGGCGGTAGCTGCCTTTGCCCTTGCCGGCGCGTTCCTGACGGCTGCGGAACAGTGGCTGGGCGATGATGGATTTGGCCTTGTTCGGGCCATGCTTGGATGGCTTTTTGCTCATGATGGATTCTCTCGCTTGGGTGTGGAATGGAGCGGTGCAAATCATCTGCCGAAGTTGGGCCGCTGTAAAGCCCGGCAATCTGCAGGAAGTTACACGGTCAAAATGTGGGAGGGGGCTTGCCCCCGATAGCGGTGTATCAGTGGAATATATGATCCTGACACACTGCCATCGGGGGCAAGCCCCCTCCCACATTGGACCTGCAGTGTTGCTGATAGACGCGTTACTCGGCAGGCAACGCCAGGCGCTGGCCGGCCATCAGCAACGACAAGCGGCTCAGGCTCATCCACGGCGAACCGGCCGCCTGGCCCTTGATCTGCGCATCGATGCGCTGCGCTTCCAGCAACAGTTGCGCCCAGCGTTGCGCCGAGTGCCGTTGCAGGGCCTTGCTCATCAGGGGCTTGCGCTTGTCCCACACCGGCGGCCGGGCCTGGCTGAAGCATTTGTCCAGCGGCGTGCCCTGGCCGTACTGCAACGCAATATTAGCCAGTACCCGCAGCTCCCGGGCCAGGGCCCAGAGAATCACCGGCGGTTCCACACCCTCGCCACGCAGCCCTTCGAGCATACGCAAGGCGTGGGCGGGTTCGCCATTGAGGATCGCATCCACCAGCCCGAATACGTCGAACCGCGCACTGTCAGCCACCGCGCCCTGCACGGTTTCGACGGTGATCTGCCCCTCTTCGGCCATCAACTTGAGCTTTTCGATCTCCTGGGCGGCAGCCAGCAGGTTGCCTTCGACCCTTGCGGCGATCAGCTCGACGGCCTCTTGCGTGGCCGACAGCCCTGACTGCGACAGGCGCTGGCGAATCCATTGCGGCAGCTGGCTGCTGTCCACTGGCCAGATCTGAATGAACTGGGTCTGCGGGCCTTCCACCAGCGCCTTGCCCCATTTGGTCTTCTGCGCGCTGCCATCGAGCTTGGGCAGGCTGATCAGCAACACCGTATCCTCAGCAGGGCGCGAGCAGTATTCCATCAACGCTGCCGCGCCTTTATCGCCCGGTTTGCCCGAGGGCAGGCGCAGTTCCAGCAGGCGTTTTTCGGCGAACAGCGACATGCTCGCGCCGGCTTGCAGCAACGTTCCCCAGTCGAAACTGGCGTCGGCACTGAACACCTGGCGTTCATCGAAACCTTGCTGGCGCGCCGCCGAGCGAATGGCATCGGCCGCTTCCTGGCACAGTAACGGGTCATCGCCGCTGACAATATAGACAGGCGCGAGGCCACCTTGCAGGTGTTTGGCGAGTTGGGCGGGGGCAAGTTTCATAGGCAGGGCGAACGGGGCGCCAGAAGCGCCCCGTTTAGCTTACTCGACAGGTACTTCAACAGGCGACTGTTTCGGCGTGTTGTCTTCATACTCTTGCGCAGCCTTCAGGGCATCGGCGTCAGCCTTGGCCTTGTTGTCGGCGATCTGCTGCAGTTCCGCGAGTTTTTCCGGGGTCAGCAGTTGCAGGCGAGTCATCATGCGCTGGATCAGATCACGACGCATTTCCTTGCGCGCCTGAAGGATCTCGGAGTCCGAGCCCACCAGGTTGTTGCCGTCGTGGCTCACGACTTTCTGCACCTGGATCTTGTCGCCCATCAGCGGCAAGTTATCGCGGCCCTGTATTTCGAAGCTGACGGTGGTGGCCAACTCGATGTCGGAAGCGCGACCGGCACTGGCGTAGCTGATGTTGCGCTGGGTTTCGCGCTCATCGACCAGGTTCAGCTTGTAGGTGGCGCCGCTATAGACGTGCACGCCGCTGTTTTCCAGGCTCTGGCGCAGTTGCGTCACGGTTTCGCCGTAGGCGTTACGTGCGCTGACGTCGAGTTCCTTGAGCGACAATTCATTGGTGCCGGTGCCGCGCAGCTGGAAGCCGCAAGCGCTCAACAGAACGGCCAGGCCCATTACCAGCAGATTGCGTTTGATCATGTTGTTGCTCCCCTTGAAACCAGGCGGGCCTTATCGAGGCCCTGAAGGTTTAGTTCGGCGCAGGGCTTGAGCCTTGCGCCCGATCCGATTTAGCTGGCGACGATATTGACCAGTTTTCCAGGCACTACGATCACTTTGCGGATCGTCAGGCCTTCGGTAAAGCGCAGCACGTTTTCGTTGCAGCGTGCAGCCGCCTCGACGTCTTCACGACTGGCGCTGGCCGGCATGTCGATCTGGCCGCGCAGTTTGCCATTGACCTGGATCACCAGCTGCAGCGTGTCCTGTACCAGTGCGCTGTCATCCTGCACCGGCCAGCGGGCGTCGATGACGGCGCCGCTGTGGCCCAGGCAGTTCCACAGTTCATGGCTGATGTGCGGCGTGATCGGCGCCAGCAGCAGCGTGACCGTTTCCAGGCCTTCCTGGATCAATGCGCGATCCTGTGCCGTGGCCTGCGGGGCTTTTTCCAGCACGTTCATCAGCGTCATCACCTGGGCGATGGCGGTGTTGAACTTGTGGTTCTGCCCTACGTCCTGGCTGGCCTGGCGGATAGCCAGATGGGTGCTGCGACGAATGGCTTTCTGCTCATCATTCAAGGCCGCGACGTCCAGCTTGCCCGGCAAGCCCTGGCTGACGTGGGCCTGGGCCAGGCGCCAGACGCGCTTGAGGAAGCGGTGCGAGCCTTCGACGCCGGAGTCGGACCATTCGGCGCTCATGTCGGGCGGCGAGGCGAACATCATGAACAGGCGGCAAGTGTCGGCGCCGAACTGATCGATCATCGATTGCGGGTCGACGCCGTTGTTCTTCGACTTGGCCATCTTCTCGGTGCCGCCGATTTCCACCGGCAGGCCGTCGGATTTGAGCTTGGCGCTGATGACCTTGGCTTTGCTGTCACGCTCGAGTTCGACGTCCGCCGGGTTGAACCAGGTGTAGGCGCCATTGGCTTCGCGACGATAATAAGTGTCGGCAATCACCATGCCCTGGGTCAGCAGGTTCTTGAACGGCTCGTCGGAGCTGACCAGGCCTTCGTCACGCATCAGCTTGTGGAAGAAGCGTGCGTACAGCAGGTGCAGGATGGCGTGCTCGATACCGCCGATGTACTGATCCACCGGCAACCAGTGGTCGGCTGCGGATTTTTCCACCAGGCCACCTTCATAGTGCGGCGAGGCGTAGCGGGCGTAGTACCACGAGGACTCGACGAAGGTGTCCATGGTGTCGGTTTCACGCTTGGCAGGCTGGCCGCATTTCGGGCAGCTGCACTCGTAGAACTCGGGCATGCGCGCCAGTGGCGAACCGGCGCCGTCCGGTACCACGTCTTCGGGCAGGACGACCGGCAGTTGCTCTTCCGGTACTGGTACGTCGCCACAGCTTTCGCAGTGGATGATCGGGATCGGGCAGCCCCAGTAGCGTTGGCGGCTGATGCCCCAGTCGCGCAGGCGGAACTGGGTGCGCGAGGCGCCGAGGTTTTTCTTGATCAGGGCAACTTCGATGGCGTCGAAAGCACCCTGGAAATCCAGGCCGTCGAACTCGCCGGAGTTGATCAGCTCGCCGTGCTCGCCATAGGCGTCCTGCCACGGGGCCGGGCTGGTGTCGCCCGCGCTGGTGCGCACCACCGACTTGATCGGCAGGTCGTACTTGGTGGCGAATTCGAAGTCGCGCTCGTCGTGAGCCGGTACTGCCATTACAGCGCCATCGCCGTAATGCATCAGCACATAGTTGGCGACCCAGACCGGCAATTTCTCGCCCGTCAACGGGTGCTCGACGAACAGCCCGGTCGGCAGGCCTTTTTTCTCCTGGGTGGCGACGTCGGCTTCGGCCACGCTGCCGCCCTTGCACTCAGCGATGAACGCCTGCAGCTCAGGGTTGTTCTGTGCGGCCTGGGTGGCCAGCGGATGTTCGGCGGCCACCGCGACATAGGTCGCGCCCATCAGGGTGTCCGGACGGGTCGTGAAGACTTTGAGTGCGCCCGCTTCGCCGATCGAGTCGACGTTGTACGGGAACTGCACTTCCATGCCCTTGGATTTGCCGATCCAGTTGCGCTGCATGGTCTTGACCTGTTCAGGCCAGCCCGGCAAATCGTCGAGGCTCGACAAGAGTTCATCCGCATAGGCGGTGATCTTGAAGTAGTACATCGGGATTTCGCGTTTTTCGATCAGCGCGCCGGAGCGCCAGCCGCGACCGTCGATCACCTGTTCGTTGGCCAGTACGGTCTGGTCGACCGGGTCCCAGTTCACGGTGCCGCTCTTTTTGTAGATCACGCCTTTTTCGAACAGGCGAGTGAACAGCCATTGTTCCCAGCGATAGTAGTCCGGCTTGCAGGTGGTCACTTCGCGGGACCAGTCCACCGCCAGGCCCAGGCTGCGCAGCTGGGTTTTCATGTAGGCGATGTTTTCGTAGGTCCACTTGGCGGGCGCCACGTTGTTTTTCATCGCGGCGTTTTCCGCCGGCATGCCGAAGGCGTCCCAACCCATGGGTTGCAGAACATTCTTGCCGAGCATGCGCTGGTAGCGGGAAATCACGTCGCCGATGGTGTAGTTACGCACGTGCCCCATGTGTAGCTTGCCGCTGGGGTAAGGGAACATCGACAGGCAATAGAACGTCTCCTTGCCTGGCTGTTCGCTGACTTCAAAGGACTTTTGCTCGTCCCAGAAGGTTTGTGCGGCATTTTCTATTTCACGGGGCTGGTAGTGTTCGTGCATGGCTACTTTTGAACTGAATAGGGGGTGGCCTAATCCTCTTCGGTGCAACGTTCAGGTTGAGCGACACCGGAAAGCGGCGCGTCCATGCCCAAACCCTGCGGGAAGTGGAGTTACAGGAAGCGCCGTAGCATACATGACCCCACTCTATCGAGGGAAACCCTGATTGCGCAGGCCAGGCCGTCTGTCGCGGCACCGGGCAGGCGCGGCCACGGGGGCTACGCTGTTTATTGGGGAGCAAGTATTTCTTCAATGAGGTGAGGGGATGGCTGAATCGCAGCGAACTTTGACGAAACCGCAGTTATACGAAGGACTGATCGACCGTTTGGGTCGGGCACTGGATGCCGCAAGAACCGCAGGCCGATTGCGTGATGAACGGCCTCTGGAACTGGAGTTGCGAGGCTTGAGCCAGGCAGAGCTTGAACTGATCAGGCGCTATCTGGAATTGCACCACCAACGCGCCGCTCACGGGCCGGCTTCCCCGCCGGTCCACGAGCCGTCTCGTTCGGCCAAGGTGATTTGGTTGAAGGACTTGGCGGCCAGTCGCGGCCGGGAAAATGTCCGGTCCATACGGTGCAAATGACCCCCGCGTTACCGTTAATCTTTACAAAACAGGCTGGTAAGGATTGTTGCTGAACCCCGTTGCATCTAGGCTTCGGGCATCTTTGGAGATGCCCGATGCCTTTTCGTTATTTCATTAAACAATTGTTGTTGCCGCCCGGTATTTTCCTGCTGTTGCTGGCGCTTGCCTGGTGGTTTCGCCGCAGTCGCCCGCGCCTGGCCGGGTGTTGCTTTGCCTTGGGGTTGGGCGGGATGTGGTTGATCAGCCTGCCGGTGATGGTGCAGTGGGGCGCACGCGCCCTGGAGACCGCGCCGCCGTTGGCCCGCGAGGACTGGGCAAACCTGGCCCAGCGCGCCGATGCGATTGTGGTGCTGGGCTCCG
This sequence comes from Pseudomonas orientalis, assembly GCF_001439815.1. Classification (GTDB taxonomy): domain Bacteria; phylum Pseudomonadota; class Gammaproteobacteria; order Pseudomonadales; family Pseudomonadaceae; genus Aquipseudomonas; species Aquipseudomonas orientalis. The sequence goes on from NZ_JYLM01000008.1 coordinate 135,763, forward strand.
GTCGTGAGCGTGGCGACATAGCGTGGGGCTCCGACCAGCCCACCGGCATCGGCCTGGAGCGTGAGCGTTACGCGGCGCGTCTGGCCAAGGCATCCGGATTGCCGGTGCTGACCAGCGGTGGTCTGCACTACGGCACGCCGCCCAGCGAGGCAGAGCTGATGGCGGTGTCGATGCAGGATGACTTCGGCGTCACGGTGCGTTGGAAGGAAGAACGCAGCCGCACCACCTGGGAAAACGCGCAGATGAGCGCCGAGATTCTGTTGCCCCAGGGCATCAAGCGCGTGGTGGTAGTGACCCAGGCCTGGCACATGCCGCGTTCGGTGTGGAGTTTCGAGAAGGCCGGCTTCACCGTGGTGCCCGGGCCGGTGGGCTTTCTGGGCGTGGATCACGGTCGACCGCTCGGCGGGTGGATGCCGGAGGTCAAGTCGGTGTGGCAGAGCGGGCAGTTGATCAATGAGGCGGTGGGGCAGATGGGGTATCGGTTGTTCTACAGGTAACACCGCAGGACAAATGTGGGAGGGGGCTTGCCCCCGATAGCAGAGTGTCAGTCAGTACATCTGATACTGACACACTGCAATCGGGGGCAAGCCCCCTCCCACATTGTTTTGTGTTTGCTCAATTAGACGGTTTTGGCCATCCGGGCGGCCAGCAGCGCCCAGCCGAACAGCAGCAGACACACGATGATCAACGGCCACGACCGCCATTGCAGGTAAGGCGTCAGGTTGTGCATCGGCACCACCTCGCCATAGAGAATGCCGCGCTCGAACTGCGGGATCTGTGCGGTGATCTGCCCGAACGGGTTGATCAGGCCGGTCACGCCGTTGTTGGTGGCGCGGATCATCCACCGGCCGGCTTCAAGGGCACGCATCTGCGCCATCTGCAGGTGCTGCAGTGGGCCGATCGAGCGGCCGAACCAGGTGTCGTTGCTGATCGTCAGCAGCAGGTCGCTCTGGGCCGACAGGCCGGCGGCGAATTCCGGGTACACCACTTCATAACAGATGAACGGCGCAATCTGGTAACCCTTGGCCTGAAGCATCGGCTGGTCGGAAGGCCCCCGGGCGAAGTCCGACATCGGCAGGTCGAAGAAGGCGATCAGCCCGCGCAGCATATCCTGCAACGGTACGTACTCACCGAAAGGCACCAGCTTTTGCTTGAGGTAGGTGCCGTCACCTTCGCCGACCACGGTGATGCCATTGAAGTAACGCTTCTCATGGCGCACCTCTTCGCGAATCGGTACCCCGGTGATCAGTGCGCTATTACGCTCGGCGGCGAACTTGCCCATCATGCCCAGGTAGCCTTCGACCGATTCCTTGAGTACCGGTACGGCGGTTTCCGGCCACACCAGCAGGTCGACGCGTTTGGAGCTCAGACTCATGTCGCGGTACAGCGCCAGTTGCGCATTGAGTTGCTCGGGGTCCCACTTCACGCTTTGTTCGACGTTGCCCTGGATGGCGGCCACGCTCAAGGGCGGGCCGGAGGGCGAGGTCCAGGCATGATGCTTGAGCGCCAGGCCGATGGCCCACGGCGCGACGAGCAGCACCAGGCCGGCCGCGATAAAGCTGTTGCGCTTGCCCGCCAGCAGGCGCGGCAGGTTGCACAAAAGGGCTGCCGTCAGCGCCAGGGCGAACGAAATCAGCCACATCCCGCCCAGCGGCGCGAGGCCGGTCAGCGGACCGTCGAGTTGACTGTAGCCCGAATACAGCCACGGGAAACCAGTGAGGAACCAGCCGCGAAAGGCTTCCTGGCCGACCCACAATGCTGCAAAGGTCAGCGCATCGGCCAACGGCGCTTCATTGCGGCGCAGCCAGCGCGCCCACAACCAGGCGGGCAGGGCGAAAAACCAGGCGATGGCGGCGGTGAACAGCAGCATCAGGAAACCCGCCAGCAGCACCGACGCGCCGCCGAAGTGGTGGATGCTGTAATAGATCCAGCTGGTGCCGGCGCCAAACAGGCCGAAACCGAAACACCAGCCCCGGCCCAGGGCCTGGCGCGGTGTCAGCTCACGCAGGCCGATATAGAACAGACCGGCCGCCACCAGCGCCAGCGGCCAGATATCGAACGGCGCCAGCGCCAGGGTAGTGATGGCGCCGGCCACCACGGCCAGCAGGTTACCGGGCCAGCCGGGTGCGATCAGACGGCGCATTTCAGTCCTTAACGGGCAATAGGTGTCAGGCGGATCAAGTGGATGCGACGGCTGTCGGCATTCAGGATGCGAAAGCGATACGCGCCGATCTCGGTGGTTTCGTTACGCTTGGGCAGGTGCCCGAACGCGCTCATCACCAGGCCGCCGACGGTGTCGAATTCATCGTCGGAAAACTCGCTGTCGAAGAACTCGTTGAAGTTCTCGATGGGCGTCAAGGCCTTGATCAGGAAGTCACCGCTGGGCAGTGGCTTGATGTAGCTGTCTTCTTCGACGTCGTGTTCGTCTTCGATGTCGCCGACGATCTGTTCCAGCACGTCTTCAATAGTCACCAGGCCCGCCACACCGCCGTATTCGTCGATCACAATGGCCATGTGATTGTGGTTGGCGCGGAACTCGCGCAGCAGCACGTTCAGGCGCTTGGATTCAGGCACGAAGGTGGCCGGACGCAGCAGGTCCTTGATGTTAAAGCTGTCGCCGTTTTCCTTGAGGATCAGCGGCAGCAGGTCCTTGGCGAGCAGGACGCCCATGACGTCGTCATGGCTTTCGCCGATCACCGGGTAGCGCGAGTGCGCCGAGTCGATCACGGCCGGGAGAAATTCCCGTGGGGTCTGGGTCGCCCTGATGCTGATCATTTGCGAGCGCGGCACCATGATGTCGCGTACTTGCAGGTCAGCCACCTGGATGGCACCTTCGACGATGGCCAGCGCTTCGCTGTCCAGCAACTTGTTCTGGTGGGCCTCGCGCAGCAGCTCCAGCAGCTCCTGGCGGTTTTTCGGCTCGTGGGCAAAAGCCTGGGTCAGTTTACCCAGCCATGACTTTTGCCCGTTGCTCGATCGGTCTTCGCTCATAGCGATTACTCTAAATCCTTTGATATGACAGTTGTGTGTTGATCAGTTTTCGTCGTCTGCGTAAGGGTCAGGGTGACCCAGTTCCGCAAGCAACGTTCGTTCCAGTGCTTCCATTTCCTCGGCTTCGTCATCGTCTATATGGTCGTAACCCAAGAGATGCAAGCAGCCGTGGATGACTAGATGGGCCCAGTGGGCCTCAAGTTCCTTGCCTTGTTCGCGCGCTTCGCGTTCCACCACCTCGACGCAGACCACCAGGTCGCCCAGCAGCGGGATATCCAGCAGCTCGTCCGGTACGTCGGCGGGAAAGGACAGCACGTTGGTCGCGTAATCCTTTTGACGCCAGGTGTGGTTCAGCGCTCGGCCTTCGGGCTCATCCACCAGACGGATGGTCAGTTCCGAGTCGGCAGTGCGCTGGCGCAAGGCCAACGCACACCATTGGCGAAACTGCGCTTCGCTGGGGACGGATGCTTCGGTGGCCAGCTGCAGGTCAAGCTCAAGCATCGCGGCGCGTGTCCCTGGTCGGTGCGTCGTCGCGATGATCGAAGCGCTCATAGGCTTCGACAATGCGCTGCACCAGCGGATGGCGCACCACGTCCTTGGGCATGAAGTGTGTGAAGCTGATACCCGGTACGTCCTTGAGCACCTCGATCACCTGGGCCAGGCCCGACTTGGTGCCCTTGGGCAGGTCGACCTGGGTGACGTCACCGGTGATCACGGCCGTGGAGCCGAAACCGATACGGGTGAGGAACATCTTCATCTGCTCGACCGTGGTGTTCTGGCTCTCGTCGAGGATGATGAAGCTATTGTTCAAGGTGCGACCGCGCATGTAGGCCAGCGGGGCAATCTCGATCACCTGGCGCTCGATCAGCTTGGCCACGTATTCAAAGCCGAGCATCTCGTAGAGTGCGTCGTAGAGCGGGCGCAGGTACGGGTCGATCTTCTGGGCCAGGTCGCCGGGCAGGAAGCCGAGTTTTTCACCCGCTTCGACCGCCGGGCGCACCAGCAGGATGCGGCGAACCTGTTCGCGCTCCAGGGCATCCACCGCACAGGCCACGGCCAGGTAGGTCTTGCCGGTGCCGGCCGGGCCGATGCCGAAGTTGATGTCGTTGCCGAGGATTTCCTTGACGTACTTCTGCTGATTCAAGCCGCGCGGGCGAATCATGCCTTTTTTGGTACGCAGGGCCACGCTGGCTTCGGCCACCGGGTTGTTGGCCAGGTCTTCCACGGCGGATTCCTGCAGGTACAGGTGCACCGTTTCCGGCGACAGCTCACTGCCCTTGGTTTCGCGGTAGAGGCGACGCAGCAGGTTTTCCGCAGACGTGGTGTGTTGGGGTTCACCAATGAGCTCGAACTGATTGCCGCGGTTGCGGATCTCGATGCTCAGGCGTTGTTCGATCAGGCGCAGGTGCTCGTCGAACTGTCCGCACAGGTTGGCGAAACGGCGAGCCTCAAACGGCTCGAGGAGAAAACGATGGGGTTCTACGGTAGGTGCGTTCAAGGTCGCTTTTAGCCGCCCTTTGGCTGTTGAGGTAAAACAGAGAATAACGCCAGTGGCGCGGGTACGAAAGCACTTACGTCATCGGAATGTTGCATGGATCCAATGTGAGAGGAGGGAGCAAGCTCCAATACTAACCAGTGTAGGAGCGAGCTTGCTCGCGAGAAACCAACAGGCGCCGCGTTTATTCAGGTAACACGCGTTATCGTTGAGGTTTTTCGCGAGCAAGCTCGCTCCTACAGGGGGCAAGGCCCCTCCCGTATTTATTGCACCAGCGAGCCGCGCAGCGAGTGCGGTTGCGCCGCATCGATGTGAACATCGGCAAACTGGCCGATCAGGGTCGGGTTGTCGCAGCGGAAGTTGACGATCCGGTTGTTCTCGGTACGGCCCTGCAGTTCGCCGGGGTCTTTCTTGGAGTAATCGGTCACCAGGATGCGCTGGATCGAGCCGACCATTTGTCGGCTGATCTCGAAACCCTGCTGATTCAACCGATGTTGCAGCGCATTCAAGCGTTCTTTTTTCAAGGCCTCCGGGGTTTCGTCCGGCAGGTCCGCCGCTGGGGTGCCCGGGCGTTGGCTGTAGACGAACGAGTAGGAGAAGTCGAAACCGACGTCTTCAATCAGTTTCATGGTCTGCTGGAAATCTTTCTCGGTTTCGCCGGGGAAACCGACGATAAAGTCCGAACTGATGCAGATGCCCGGTACTGCAGCGCGCAATTTGCGCAGCTTGGATTTGTACTCCAGCGCCGTGTGGTTGCGCTTCATCGCCGACAGGATGCGGTCCGAGCCCGACTGCACCGGCAAGTGCAGGTGCTTGACCAGCTCCGGCACCTCGGCGTGGGCCTGGATCAGGCTGTCGGAAAACTCCAGCGGGTGCGACGTGGTGTAGCGGATACGCTCGATGCCATCGACGGCGGCAACCACGCGGATCAACTCCGCCAGGTCCGCCAGGCGCCCGTCGTCGGTCTGGCCACGGTAACCGTTGACGTTCTGGCCCAGCAGGGTCACTTCACGCACGCCGTTTTCGGCCAGGTGGATGATTTCCGCCAGCACATCGTCAAACGGCCGGCTGACTTCTTCGCCACGGGTGTAGGGCACTACGCAGAAGGTGCAGTACTTGCTGCAGCCTTCCATCACCGACACATAGGCACTTGGGCCATCGATGCGCGGCTCGGGCAAATGGTCGAATTTTTCGATTTCGGGGAACGACACGTCCACTTGCGGCAGCCTGGTGAGGCGCGCGGCGTCGATCATTTCCGGCAGGCGGTGCAGGGTCTGCGGGCCGAAGACCACGTCGACATAGGGCGCGCGGTCGCGGATCGCGGCGCCTTCCTGGCTGGCCACGCAGCCGCCGACGGCGATCACCATGTCCGGGTTGGCCAGTTTCAATTCTCGCCAGCGGCCCAGCTGCGAGTACACACGGTCCTGGGCCCGCTCGCGGATCGAGCAGGTATTGAGCAGGATCACGTCGGCATCTTCGGCGCGGGCGGTGACTTCCAGGGCCTGGTGTTCGCCCAGCAGATCGACCATGCGCGAGCTGTCGTACTCGTTCATCTGGCAACCGTGGGTTTCGATGTAAAGCTTCTTGGCCATGGGAATCGTCAACTGGTGGTAAAGAACCGCGCATTATAGGGGGCATGCCCATTGGTTCCTAGCGCTGTGCATCGGGTGCCATGCTATAGTTCGCGCCCTCTTTTATATCCGCGATGTGTTGCTCGCCCGCCATGACCAAACGTGAAGCTCCAATCTACAAGGTGATTTTCCTCAACCAGGGCCAGGTGTTCGAAATGTACGCCAAGCAGATCTATCAAAGTGATCTGTGGGGCTTCCTGGAGGTGGAAGAGTTCGTCTTTGGCGAGCGTACCCAATTGGTCGTCGACCCGGGCGAAGAAAAGCTCAAGGCCCAGTTCGAAGGCGTGGTGCGCAGCTTTGTGCCGATGCATTCGATCGTGCGCATCGATGAAGTCGAGCGCCTGGGCACGCCGAAGATCAGCGAGGCGCGCGGCACCAGCAATGTGATGCCGTTTCCGATGCCGATGCCGGAGAAGTGACGCTCAACTAATTTGTAGGGCATTTCCGAAACTGCCCTCTTGTGCATAGACATTTTGTTTGAAAAATAGCAAATTTTGTTTATTCGGAGAGGGCGTCATGACTATATCAATAATAAATAAGCCTCCAAGCAAACCTCAAAATTCCCCCGATTCAATTCCGTTGAATCACGCCATTCATTAGCACCGAGTTTTTATCACGCCGTCATTAACGAACTTACCTGTTCGGGAGTAGCCCTGTGCGCGATCCTCGCTATGACATTCTGTTTGAGCCGGTACAAATAGGCCCGGTTCGTACCCGTAATCGCTTTTATCAAGTTCCCCACTGCAATGGCATGGGCCATGTGCATCCCTCGGCCATGGCCCGCATGCGCGGGATAAAGGCCGAGGGCGGCTGGGGTGTGGTGTGCACCGAAGAGTGTGAAATCAGCCCGCTGAGCGAGTTCTCTCCGTATATCGAGGCGCGGTTATGGGATGAGCGCGACATTCCGGCGCTGGCGAGGATGTGCGAGGCGGTGCACCGGCACGGTTCGTTGGCCGGCGTAGAGCTGGCGTTCAACGGTTACTCCGCGCCCAACCGATACAGCCGCGAAATTCCCTGGGCGCCGTCCAATACGCCCGTGCGCAGTTATGACCCGGTGCAGGCCCGGGCCATGAGCCGTGCCGACATCCAGCAGTTGCGCGCCCTGCATCGGGCGGCAGCCCTGCGCGCACGTGAGGCCGGTTTTGACATCATCTATGTGTATGCCGGGCACGACCTGAGCATACCGTTCCATTTCCTCACGCCGCGCAATAACCGGCGCACGGATGAGTACGGCGGAGTGCTGGAAAATCGCGTGCGACTGTTGCGCGAACTGATCGAAGACACCCGCGATGCGGTGGGCGACCGCTGTGCCGTAGCGGTCCGCCTGGCGGTGGATGAGCAGACGGCCGACGGCCTCAGCCGCGAGGGCGAAGGTGCCGACATCTTCTCGATGCTGGCGGACCTGCCGGACCTGTGGGACGTCAATGTCGCCGACTGGTCCAACGACAGCGTGACGGCGCGCTTTGCCGGCGAAGGCTATCAGGAGGCTTTCCTGTTGGGACTCAAGGCGCTGACCCGCAAGCCGGTGGTTGGCGTCGGGCGCTTCACTTCGCCGGACACCATGGTGTCCCTGGTACGCCGTGGCGTGCTGGACCTGATCGGTGCCGCGCGTCCTTCGATTGCCGATCCGTTTTTGCCGAACAAGATCGATCAAGGGCGCGCCGAGGAGATTCGCGAGTGTATCGGCTGCAATGTGTGTGTCAGCGGCGACCACACCAGCACGCCGTTGCGTTGCACGCAGAACCCGACCATGGGCGAGGAGTGGCGGCGTGGCTGGCATCCCGAGTCGGTCGAGCACGCACACCGGCCCGGTCGGGCGCTGGTGGTCGGCGCCGGGCCCGCAGGGCTTGAGTGCGCGCGGATCCTCGGCACGCGCGGGATGGACGTGGCGCTCGTCGACAGCCTGCGCACCCTGGGCGGGCGTGTCGCGCTGGAAGCGCGGCTGCCGGGGTTGGCGAGTTGGGCGCGGGTCATCGATTATCGGCTGGACGCCTTGAGCCGGCTGCCTTCGGTGGAGATTTATCGGGAAAGTCACTTGCAGGCCGAAGATGTGCTGGATTTCGCCGCCGAGCATGTCTTTATCGCCACCGGCTCACAGTGGCGACGTGACGGCCTGGGGCGCGCCTTGCGCCAGGCATTGCCGGGCCTGGAGTGCCTGCCGGTGCTGACGCCGGACGACCTGATGGCGGGCGTGCTGCCGGCTTCGCCGGTGCTGCTGTTCGATGATGACCACTATTACATGGGCAGCGTGCTGGCCGAACACCTGGTGGCGCGAGGCGTGGAGGTGATCTTCGTCACCCCGGCGGCGGATGTGGCGGCCTGGACCCATAACACCCTTGAGCAGCATCGTATCCAGCGCCGTTTGATGGAGTTGAATGTCACCCTGCTGCCGTCCCATACGTTGGTCCGGGCCATGCCGGAAGGGATGATGACGGGCTGTGTCTACACCGGGCGCACACGGTTCATTGGCGCCGCATCCGTGCTGCTGGTGACCTCTCGAGCGCCTGAACAGGCGTTGTATCAGGCATTGAATAACACACCCGAACGGTTACAGGCGGCGGGTATCAGCACGCTGGCGCTGATCGGCGACTGCGTGGCGCCCGGCACGATTGCGGCAGCGGTGTATTCAGGCCATCGAATCGCCCGCGAGTTCGATGCGCCTGCGGGGTCGTTAACAGTAAAGCGAGAAATTCCATTGATTGAGGTGCAGTAAGTTCAGCTGTTTCAACTATAACGAGGACTACAATAATGAAAAAAATACTCCTGCTGTTAATTGCCACGTTTTTATTCAATACATCGCTTTTGGCCAACGACTATAAAGTGATTCGTTTTGCGGCCGATCCCAACTACGCGCCCTTTGCGTATAAAGACAGTACGGGTACTTTGACCGGCTTTGAAATCGATATCGGTAATGCCATTTGCGCGCATTTGAATGTGCGCTGCCAGTGGGTTGAAAGTGATTTTGATGGCATGGTGCCCAGCCTGAACGCGGGCAAGATCGACGCCATCCTGGCGTCAATGACCATCACTGCCGCGCGGCAAAAGGTCATTGATTTCTCCTCCGAAGTCTTTTCCAGCCCTACCGCCATGGTGTTCCGTCCTGGCACCGAGCTCTCCAAAGGCACGGCCGTCGGTTATCTGCAGGGCAGTACCCAAGAGGTGTATGCCCTTGAAGTACTCGCCGGCCAAGGCATGAAGGTGGTGGCTTACGCCGATCAGGAACAGGTGTATGCCGACCTGCTGACCGGTCGTTTGCAGGCGTCGCTGCAGGATGCGCAGCAAGCGCAGAGCGGATTTTTGCGTTCACCCCAGGGCGCCGGGTTCGTGCTGGGGCCGATCATTGAAAGCGCGCTGATGCCGTCCAAGAGTGGCATTGGCATCGCCAAGGGCAACCATGGCTTGAAAGCCCTGCTGGACAAGGCGCTGGCTGCCCTGCATGCCGATGGCACCTACGCCCGGTTGCAAGAGCAGTATTTTCCCGGCGTGAACATGTTCAGCGGTCAATAACCGCCCTCAAGGCCAGCGAGGGCAAAAGCATGCTACCGACCTTCTCCCAATTCGCCGCAGCCCTGGGCGGTTTTGCGCCGATGTTATTGCACGGTGTCTGGGTCACCCTGCAACTGGCGCTGTTGTCGTTGCTGCTGGGGCTTGTCCTCGGCCTGCTCGGTGCAGGGGCCAAGCTGTCCGGGGTGCGCACGTGGCGTTTGTGCGCGCAGCTCTATACCACGTTGATACGCGGTGTGCCGGACCTCTTATTGATGCTGTTGATTTTCTACGGGCTGCAAACCGGCTTGAGCCGTCTGACCGCCGGGTTGGGCTGGGCGTACATCGACATCGACCCTTTCAGCGCGGGCGTGCTGACGCTGGGGTTTATCTACGGCGCCTATTTCACCGAAACCTTTCGCGGCGCCTTGCTGGCTGTACCGCGCGGCCAGTTCCAGGCGGCCAAGGCCCTTGGGCTGACCTTCGGCCAGAGTTTCGTGCATGTGATCTTCCCGCAAATGATGCGCTTCGCCCTGCCGGGGCTGGGCAATAACTGGCTGGTCTTGCTCAAGGCCACCGCGCTGGTGTCGATCATCGGCTTGGCGGACCTGGTGAAAGTCGCTCAGGTGGCGGGCAAGAGCAGTCAGCAACTGCTGGCCTTTCTGTTGCTGGCGGCGCTGGTGTACCTGCTGCTCAGCAGTGTTTCAAACCTGGTACTGGCTTGGCTGGCGCGTCGCTACGCCGGCGGTGTGCAGGAGTCATCACGATGATCGAGCTCATCCAGGAATACTGGCGGCCGTTGATTTATTCCGATGGCCGGCAGATCACCGGCCTGGCCATGACCCTGTGGCTGACCAGCGCTTCGTTATGCCTGGGCCTGCTGCTGGCGTTGCCATTGTCCATCGCCAGGACCTCTGCCCGGCGCTGGCTGCGCTGGCCGGTGCAGGGTTTTACCTACGTGTTTCGCGGCACACCGCTGTATATCCAGTTGCTGATTTTCTACACCGGGATCTACAGCCTGGCCGCCGTGCGCGAGCAGCCGGTGCTGGATGCGTTTTTCCGCGAAGCACTCAACTGCACCCTGCTTGCATTCGCCCTGAATACCGCCGCCTACACCACAGAAATCCTGGCGGGCGCCATTCGCGCGATGCCTCGCGGGGAAATCGAGGCCGCGCGGTCCCTGGGCTTTGACGGGTGGAAACTGTACGTGCACCTGATCATGCCTTCGGCCCTGCGCCGATCGCTGCCGTACTACAGCAATGAAGTGATTTTCATGCTGCATTCCACCACCCTGGCGTTCACCGCCACGGTGCCGGACATACTCAAAGTCGCGCGGGATGCCAATGCTGCCACCTTTCTCACCTTCCAATCTTTCGGCCTGGCCGCGGTCCTGTACCTGTGCATCACATTTGCTCTGGTCGGCCTGTTTCGCCTGGCTGAACGGCGTTGGCTGAGCTTTCTCGATGCGGGCCGATAGGAGGCGCTATGCAGACGCACATTCACGGGTTGTTGACGGCTGTGCCCGGCACGGCACGGCAGATCCATAGTTTTCACTACGGCCCGGCCGGTGCACAGGGCAAGGTGTATATCCAGGCATCCCTGCATGCCGATGAACTGCCGGGTATGCTGGTGTGCTGGCATCTGAAACAGCGGCTGGCGCATCTGGAAGCGGTCGGGGCGCTGCGCTGGGAAGTGGTGCTGGTGCCGGTGGCCAATCCGCTGGGGTTGGAGCAAGTGTTGATGGACGTGCCACAGGGGCGCTTCGATAACGACAGTCGAGAGAACTTTAACCGCTTCTTTATCGATGTCGGCCGGCAGGTCGCGGATCAGGTGCAGGATTGGCTGAGCGAAGACCCTGCACATAATCTGCAGTTGATCCGTTCGACCCTGCGGCAAACCCTTGCCGACGAGGTACCGGCCACGCAACTGCAGTCGATGCGCTTGGTCTTGCAAGCGCTGGCCTGTGACGCCGATGTGGTGCTGGACCTGCACTGTGATTTCGAGGCGGTCCAGCACCTGTACCTGGCGCCGCACGCCTGGCCGCAAGTGGAGCCGCTGGCGCGGTACCTGGGCGCGCAAGCCTGTTTTATGAGCGAAGACGCGGGCGGTCACTCGTTCGACGATTGCTACACCCTGTTCTGGGCACAGATGCAGGCGCGTTTCCCGGGGCGATTGGCGGCGCCGGGATTTGCCGCGACGGTGGAGCTGCGCGGGGTGGCCGATGTGGATGATGGGCTGGCCCGCCAGGACAGTCAGGCATTGATCAACTACCTGACGCTGCGCGGGGCCATTGACGGCCCCGCGCCACCACCGCCGGCGTTGCTGAACCCGCCGACACCCTTGGCCGGGGTCGAGCCGGTGGTGAGTCCGGTGGGAGGCCTGATTGTATTTTGCGCGCAGGTGGGCGATTACCTCAAAGCGGGACAAGCGCTGGCGCATATCATTGATCCGATCACCGATGGCGTGACCCCGGTGGTTTGCGAGCGTGAAGGGCTTTTGTATGTGCGCTCAGTGCGCCGAATGGCGAGCGCCGGTATGCCGATCGCCCATGTGGCGGGGCCCACCGCGTATCGACAGGGCTACCTGTTATCGCCGTGATCAGGGCAGGGGGGAGAAGGGTGAGCGCCCATCGGCACTCTGCAGTTCCTGCAGGTAATTGCGGAAGATCTGCCCCAGCACCTGGGTGGCCACTTCCAGTTCATCGCGCTGCATGTGCTCGGCGACTTCGTCGGCGGTGTCCAGGGCGTCTTCGGCGCCGTTGACTGCTGCCATTTTCAGCACGATGTAGGCCTGCACGTTATTGGCCGGCACACCTTCGCCGCGGAAGAACATGTTGCCGAGCTGGAATTGCGCCTGGGCGTGGCCCTGCAGCGAAGCTTTTTCGAAGTAGCTCAACGCTTTGTTGAGGTCGACGGCGGGGTTCTTGCTGTCGTGGTAGTACTCGCCCAACTCGTATTGCGCTTGCGCATCCCCTTCGTCAGCCTGTTTCTGGCACGCGCTCAGGGCTTCGGCCTGGGTGTCCGGCTGGGTATTGAGGGTGCAACGACCCATCGCTGGGATTAACAACGAGTTGCCGCCTGCTTGGGCATGCGCCAGCAGCGGCTGAAGGAGCAACAGGCAGCCCAGAACCAGGGTGCGGCCGGTGCGTTTCATGGGAATCGACTTACCTCTGACGGGGCGCGCGGACCCTCGGGGAGTCCAATAAGCGCGCATTATGAAATAAGCAGGCCTCTGCTTACAAAGTCTTTACTCGTTTTTCTGCTGCTTGGGCAAGTTATCTGCCGGATTGCAGGGCAATTCTTCAAAAAACCGGGAAATCTCTGTAGGCAAAGTAGCAAACCTGACGCCGACACGGGCAGCGTCAGGTGTTTGCCGTCATTTATTTCAGGGCCGCGAAGGCACGCTCGGCAGCATCCAGGGTCAGCTTCAGCTCGGCCTCGCCATGGGCGATCGACGTGAAGCCCGCTTCAAAGGCACTCGGCGCCAGGTACACGCCGCCTTCGAGCATCAGGTGGAAGAAGCGCTTGAACAGGTCGGCATCGCTGCCCATGACGTCATCAAAGGTGACGATGTCGTCGGCGCCGCTGAAGTACAGGCCGAACATGCCGCCGGCCTGGGTGGTAACGAACGGGATACCGGCGGCGTCGGCGCGCACTTGCAAGCCGTCCAGCAGGCGGGTGGTGTAGTCGGTCAGCTCGGCATGGAAGCCCGGGCGGCTGATCAGGCGCAGGGTGGTCAGGCCGGCCGCCATCGCCAGCGGGTTACCCGACAGCGTGCCGGCCTGGTAGACCGGGCCCAGCGGGGCGATGTGCTGCATGATCTCGCGCTTGCCGCCGAAGCAGCCCACCGGCATGCCGCCGCCGATGATCTTGCCGAAGGTGCTCAGGTCCGGCGTGACGCTGTAGTGCGCCTGGGCGCCACCGAGGGCGACGCGGAAGCCGGTCATCACTTCGTCAAAAATCAGCACCACGCCGTGTTTGTCACACTGCTCGCGCAGACCTTCGAGGAAACCCGGGGCCGGTGGCACGCAATTCATGTTGCCGGCGACCGGCTCGACGATGATGCAGGCAACGTCCTGGCCGACTTCAGCGAGCATCTGCTCGACGGCGGCGATGTCGTTGAACGGCAGGGTCAGCGTATGTTTGGCGAACGCCGCCGGCACGCCGGCCGAACTCGGTACGCCCTGGGTCAGCGCGCCGGAACCGGCTTTTACCAGCAGGCTGTCGGAATGGCCGTGGTAGCAACCTTCGAACTTGATGATGCTGTCGCGACCGGTGAAACCACGGGCCAGGCGGATTGCGCTCATGGTGGCTTCGGTGCCGGAGCTGACCATGCGCACCATTTCCATCGACGGCACGATCGAGCAGACAAGGTCAGCCATCTCGGTTTCCATCGCGGTCGGCGCACCGTAGGACAAGCCATGCTGCAATTGCTGGCGGACGGCGTCCAGCACGTCCGGATGGCTGTGACCGAGGATCATCGGGCCCCAGGAGCCGACGTAGTCGACGTAGCGCTTGTCATCTTCGTCGGTGACATAAGCGCCTTCGGCATGCTTGAAGAACAACGGCGTGCCGCCCACGCTCTTGAACGCACGCACGGGGGAGTTCACACCGCCGGGGATGTGTTTCTGGGCATCGGCAAACAGGGTTTCGGAACGGGACATGGTGGGAGTCTCTCTGAAATCAAATCTTGAAAAGGGCATTGAAAGCACGGGCACGGCGCGTGACTTCCTGGGTGCTGTCGGCGCCGAACAGGCCGTGCACCACGGCGAGCAGGTCGGCCCCGTGGGCCACCAGCGGTTCGGCGTTTTCCAGGGTGACGCCGCCGATCACGCAGATGGGCAGGTGCAGGCGTTTGCGCGCATCGGCCAGCATTTCAACGCTGGCGGCCGGGGCGCCGGGTTTGGTCGTGGAATTGAAAAAGCGGCCGAAGGCGACGTAACTGGCGCCTTCCTTCGCGGCCTGTTCGGCCAGTTCGATCTGGCTGTGGCAGGTGGCGCCGATGATCGCTTTGGAGCCGAGCAGCGCCCGGGCCGGGGTCAGCGGGCCGTCGGTCTGGCCCAGGTGCACGCCCACGCCCAGGCGCGCGGCCAGTTCGGCGTCATCGTTGATGATCAACTGGGTCTTGTAGCGCGAGCACAGCTCCCGCAGTTTTTGCGCCTCGCGCAGACGGCGCGCTTCGTCGCTGCTCTTGTCGCGGTACTGCAGCAATGTCACGCCGCCGTCCAACGCCGCTTCGACGTAGGCGAGGAATTTGCCGGCCAACAGTTGGCTGTCGGTAATGGCGTAAAGGCCACGTAGTTTCATCGGGCAGGCCTCTCGGTATTAAGAGCAGAAATCCAGCGGCAGACGGCGAGGCACGAACTGGCCCTGACCGAGTCGTTCGGCGTCACGCAGGGTGCGCCAGGTGTAGTTGAGCGCCGACTGCACCGCGCTCACCAACCCTTCGCCCTGGGCGATTCGCCCGGCGAGGGTGCTGGCCAGGGTGCAACCCGAGCCGTGATAGCTGCCGGGCAAACGCTGGCACGTATAGGTATGGCGGCTGCCGTCGCGGCTGTACAGGCGATTGTGCACTTCGTGCTCATCGCCGTGGCCACCGGTTATCAGCAGGTGCTTGATGTAGGGCAACAGCTTTTCAGCGCATTCGTCGGCGCTGCCTTCGGGCAGTTCGGCAAGGATGCGCGCCTCGGGCAGGTTGGGCGTAGCGATCAGCGCCAGGGGCAACAGCCGCTCGCGCATCGCATAGCCGACTTCATCCTTGCCCAGGCTGCCACCGCCGCCGGCGCGCAGCACCGGGTCGCAGACCACCGGCAGGTGCGGGTGCGCCTGCAGCAGTTCGACCACGGTGTCGACCATGGCGGTAGAACCCAGCATGCCCAGCTTGACCGCCGCGACTTCGGAGTCGCCGAGCACGGCATTGGCCTGGGCCAGCACCCACTCGCGGTCGAGCACACGAAAGTCACTGACATTGACCGTGTTCTGCACGGTAAGCGCGGTGACGGCCGTGGCGGCGTGGCAGCCTTGGGCGAGCAGGGCTTCTATATCTGCCTGCAAGCCGGCGCCACCACTGGGATCATGGCCGGAGAGACAGAGAACAACGGGGCGAGAGCTGTAGATATTCATGGAGCGCGAGCTTACCACCAAACGCTTTTTGCGTGGCCGTCCGACGATAGGTGAATAGTGCCCTGGGCAGACGCTTTTGCGGTGGCGGAAAAAGGCCTGCAAATACGCTGAAAGCCACGTTCCAGGGCCATCCGAAAAATAGTTCCAATGGTGTCCAATGGCCTTTACCGGCTATGCTAGAGTGGATCCAAACACCTTACTGTATTGCCGGTGTACGTCTTCTCAAAAGGAATGGGGGAGCTTTTTGCCATAACCGGTCAGGCCACGCTGGGGCTCTATGCGCTATTTGCTGATTTTATTATTGTGCGGGCTGCCGCTGCTGGCGGGCGCCGTCGAGTTCAATCAGAGCACCCGAAGCCTGCCGTTGGGCCGGGTCATGCAAGTGCTCGAAGACCCCACCGGCGCCCTCACCATTGCCGATGTCAGCTCCCCGGCCTACGCCGCTCAATTCAAGACCCATGACAAAGCCACCCTCAATGCCGGTTATTCGCACTCGGTGTTCTGGCTGAAGGTCAACCTGCATTACACCGCCGTTGACCCGCGCTCCCCGCGCAGCTGGTTTCTGGAGCTGGCTTACCCGCCGCTCAATCGCCTGGATCTGTACCAGAACGACGGCACCGGCACTTATCGCCTCACCACCCGCACCGGCAGCGCGTTACCGTTTTCCAGCCGCGAGGTGCGCCAGAGCAACTACCTGTTCAAGCTCAACTTCGTGCCCGACCAGCGGCAGACGGTCTACCTGCGCTTGCAAAGCCAGGGCTCGATCCAGGCGCCGTTGACCCTCTGGGCCGGCACCGCCTATATGGAAGAGCAGCCGCTGCGCCTGTATGTACTGGGTGCTATCTACGGCGTGTTGCTGGGTATGCTGATTTACAACCTGTTCATTTATTTGAGCGTGCGCGACACCAGCTACCTTTATTACATCCTCTACATCGCCTCGTTTGGCCTGTACCAACTCTCGGTCAATGGCGTGGCGGTGGAATACTTCTGGCCGAACAACCCGTGGTGGGCGAATGCGGCGGTGCCGTTTCTGATCGGCGCGGCCGCCTTGTTCGGCAGCCTGTTCGCGCGCAGTTTCCTGCACACCGCGCAACACAGCCGCTGGCTCGACCGCATCCTGCTGGCGCTGGCCGCCTGTGGCGGGCTGGTCATGGCGCTGGCGCTGTTGACCAGCTACGCGGTGGCCCTGCGCCTGGCCACCGGCCTGGCATTGGTATTCACCGTGACCATCTTCGTGACCGCGATCAAAGCCTGGTATTGCGGCCAGCGCATGGCGCGTTATTTCATCATTGCCTGGTCGGCGTTTTTACTCGGAGGCGTGGTCAATACGCTGATGGTGCTGGGCTACTTGCCCAACGTCTTTCTCACGATGTATGCCAGCCAGATCGGCTCGGCCATTGAAGTCGCGCTGCTGTCCCTGGCCCTGGCCGACCGCATCAACGGTATGCGCGAGCAGCAGGCGCAGATCCTGTTCGATGCCAGCCAGAAGCTCGAAGTGCTCAACCAGCAACTGGCCCGCAGCAACCGGCTCAAGGATGAATTTCTCGCCACCTTGACCCATGAGTTACGCACGCCGATGAACGGCGTGATCGGCTCCCTTGAACTGATGCAAACCGAATCCCTGGGCGACGACCTGGCGCAGTACCAGCAAACCGCCGCCGGTTCGGCGCGGGACATGATGCGCATGGTCAACGGCATTCTCACCCTGACCGAATTGCAGGCCGGCCGCCTGGTTGCGCAGCCCCAGGCCTTCGGCCTGCGCGGCGCGCTGGAAACCTTGCGCCAACAGTTCACCCCCAGCGCCCAGGCCAAGGGCCTGGAGTTTTCCATTGACGTCGCCGATGCCGTGCCGGACCGCGTGATCGGCGACGCCGACAAACTGATTCAGTGCCTGGATTGCCTGCTGGACAACGCCTTCAAATTCACCCACCACGGCGCGGTGCGCCTGCGCGTGGTGGGCATCCCCCAAGCCGATGGCGGCTTGCACCTGAGCTTTATCGTGACCGACACCGGTATCGGCTTCGCCTTCCTTGACGAAGCCACGCTGTACCAACGCTTCTTCCAGCTCGACGGTTCGATGACCCGCGAGTACGGTGGATTGGGCATCGGCCTGGCGATTTGCCGGCAGTTGATCGAGTTGGTGGGCGGGCGTCTCACCCACCATTCGGAGCCACGCAAGGGCAGTCGCTTCCAGCTGGAAGTGGACGTCAAGCCGATGCCGCCGGAGCCCAAGCCGGCCGGGCAGTCGCGTCCTGCACAACGCGCGCCGCAGGAGTGCACGGTGCTGCTGGTGGACGACAACAGCGTGGTGCAACTGGCGGTGCGGGGCATGCTGCTCAAACTGGGTTACCGGGTCAAAGCCGTGGATGGCGGCCCGGCTGCACTGACGACCTTGCAGGAGCACAGGTTCGATGCGGTGATATTGGATGTGCCTGAGGGCGGCTTCTCGTTGTGCTGCCAGATTCGTGCCTTGCCGGGCTGCGGTGAGTTACCGGTGATTGGCATGAGCGCTGCACTTAATGTCACAGACCGTGAGCGCTGCCATGGCATCGGCATGAGCGAGCACCTGGCCAAGCCGGTGCGTTTCGAAGCCTTGCAGGCCACGCTGGAGCGCCTTGTGCTGTGTCCGCAAGAGGGCGAAAGCGCCGTGCATTCGGCGCGTATGCCACTTTTTTAACGCCGGTGACGGTGCTTAACTGAAATCAAGGCCTCGATGACGTGGCCTTTTTCCAGGAGGCCCGTCATGAACCTGCACCGGTTTGCCGAAACCCACGACGTCACCAACCAGCCCCCGTCCCTGGACGGTACCAACCTGTATCGCATCGACCTGCCCCTGCAAGAGTGGGCGCGTCGCTTTGGCGCCGGCTGGGCCGAGTCGCGTATCGATGCCTATGGTGCATTGGCCGGCGGGCCGCTGATGGAAGCCGGCTTCCTGGCCAATCAGAACAAGCCGCTGTTCAGCAGCCATGACCGTTATGGTCACCGGATTGACCTGGTGGAGTTTCACCCGGCCTACCACGAACTGCTGCGCACCGCCGTCGAGCATGGCCTGCCGTCGCTGCCGTGGACCGATCCGCAATCCGGCGCCCACGTGGCGCGCGCCGCCATGACTTATCTGCACACCCAGGCCGAAGCCGGCAGCGGTTGCCCGCTGACCATGACCTTCGCCTGCGTCCCGGCCCTGCGCCTGCAACCCGAGCTGGCGGACCTCTGGCTGCCGAAGATTCTCAGCACCCAATACGACCCGCGCAATGTCGGCATTGCCCACAAGAGCGGTGCCACAATCGGCATGGCCATGACCGAAAAACAGGGCGGCACCGACGTGCGCGCCAACACCACCCGCGCCTACCCGGTGGGAGCGGGCGGTCCGGGGCAGGGCTATGAACTGGTCGGCCACAAATGGTTCTGCTCGGCGCCGATGTGCGACGGGTTCCTCACCCTGGCCCAGACCGACAAGGGCCTGAGTTGTTTTCTGTTGCCCCGGCATCGCCCGGATGACACGCGCAACGAGTTCTACATCCAGCGGTTGAAGAACAAACTCGGCAATTGCTCCAACGCCTCCAGTGAAGTGGAGTTTCGCGGCGCCCTGGCCTGGATGATCGGTGAAGAGGGGCGCGGCGTGCCGACCATCATCGAGATGGTCGCCATGACCCGCTTCGATTGCATGGTCGGTTCCAGCGCGTTGATGCGCCAGGCATTGACCCAGGCGAGCCATCACTGCGCCCATCGCTCGGTCGGTGGCCGCGTGCTGAGCGAACAACCGCTGATGCAGAACGTGCTCGCCGACCTGGCCCTGGAGAGCGAGGCGGCCCTGGCCTTGAGCCTGCGCATGGGCCGGGCGCTGGATCACCTGGAGGATGAGCAGGAAGCCAAGTTCGCCCGGCTGGTGACGGCGGTGGGCAAGTATTGGATCTGCAAACGGGCGCCGGCCATGATCAACGAAGCCGCTGAATGCATGGGCGGTGCGGGTTATGTCGAGGACAGCATCCTGCCGCGTCTGTACCGTGAGGCACCGGTGAATTCGACGTGGGAAGGTTCCGGCAACGTGCAATGCCTGGACGTGCTGCGGGCATTGTCCAAGGAACCGGGTGTGCTGGAGGCGTTGTTTGTCGAGCTGGGTGACGGGCATGGGGACCGGCAATTGGCGCGGCACATCGAACAGTTGAAGTCAGCGTTTATGGACACCCAGGATATTCAATACCGCGCCCGCCAGCTCACCGAGGATATCGCCCTGGCGTTGCAGGCCAAGCTGCTGCTGGAGGCCGGTAATGCGGCGGTCAGCGATGGGTTTGTGGCCAGTCGGTTGGGGGCGTCGTCCGGTCGGGTCTACGGCGCCTTGCCGCGTGGGGTGGATGTGGAAGCGCTTGTCGCCCGTTCAACCCCGCCATCTCCTTGAATAAACGCGGTCAAGTGTGGGAGGGGGCTTGCCCCCGATAGCGGTGTGTCAGCCAATACATCTGGTGGCTGATACTCAGCTATCGGGGGCAAGCCCCCTCCCACATTATTAACAGCATTCCAATCCGACTGTTTCAGTGAAGCCTGGATACAGGCAAGATAAAGGCCTGCAAGTCCAGAACACAGGATGCTTACCGTGACCGAAGCTTTTGTTGTCGTTCAAACCGCTGAAGAAGCCGTGGATCGGCTGGCGGCCCTGCATGAGCGTGCGACTGGCGCGCTCAATCAAGCCCTCAAGCAATACCTCAAGGACCGCGTCGAACCCGACGCCGAACAACGCGCGCTGTTTCGCTATCCGGAACTGCGCCTGACCTACCATTGCCACGGCGAAGTCCCACAGACCACCCGGGCCTATGCCAAGGTGCAACTGCCGGGGACCTACAGCGTTACCGTCACCCATCCGGCGGCTTTCCGTAAGTACCTGCTGGAGCAACTGGTGCCGCTGATGCACGACTTCACTGTGACGGTGGAAGTGGGCGTCAGCCAGCAGAACATTCCGTACCCGTATGTGGTGGAGCAGGGCGACGAACTGGCCGGTTCCGGCGTAACCGCCGCGACCCTGGCCCGCGTGTTCCCCAGCACCGACTTGTCCGCCGCCACCGATGGCATCGCCGACGGTCTCTATGACTGGGAAAACACCGACCCGCTGCCCCTGGCCCTGTTCGACGCGGCGCGCGTGGACTTTTCCCTGCGCCGCCTGGTGCACTACACCGGCAGCGACTGGCGCCATGTGCAGCCGTGGATTCTGCTGACCAACTATCACCGCTATGTTGACCAGTTCATCGTGCACGGCCTGGAGCAACTGCGCAGCGACCCACGCTTTATCCGCATGGTGCTGCCGGGCAACGTGGTGATCGACAAGAGCATGGACCACGGCGAAGCGTCGGCGATTGCCGCGGGCGTGGTCTGGCATCGCTACCAGATGCCGGCCTATCACCTGCAGGCCACTGACGGCCATGGCGTGACCCTGGTGAATATCGGCGTGGGCCCCTCCAACGCCAAGAACATCACCGACCACCTGGCCGTGCTGCGCCCGCATTGCTGGCTGATGATCGGGCACTGCGGCGGCCTGCGCCAATCCCAGACCATCGGCGACTACGTACTGGCCCACGCCTATATGCGTCGCGACGGGATTCTCGACCGCGTGGTACCGCCGAACATCCCGATCCCGGCCCTGGCCGAAGTGCAACTGGCGCTTCAGCAAGCAGCGGCTAAAGTCACCGGCGAAAAAGGCGACGAACTGAAAAAACGCCTGCGCACCGGCACCGTATTGACCTACGACGACCGCAACTGGGAACTGCGCTGGGCCCAGGAACGGCCGCTGATCAACCTGTCCCGCGCCGTGGCGGTGGACATGGAAAGCGGCACCATTGCCGCCCAGGGTTACCGGTTGCGTGTGCCGTACGGCACGTTGTTGTGTGTGTCGGACAAGCCGCTGCACAGCGAGATCAAGCTGCCGGGTTCGGCCAACGCGTTCTACGAGCGCGCCGTCAGCCAGCACTTGAAGATCGGCATCGAGGCCGTCGACCTGCTGCGCACCGAACTCAACTCGCTGCACTCGCGCAAACTGCGCAGCTTCGACGAACCGCCGTTCCGCTAAGCGGTGGGGATGGTCATTTAGCGGTCAGGCCACTAGCATTGTCGGTCCTGACCGTTAGATGTCCCGTTGCCATGTCCCGTCCCACCCGTCCCGATGCGCGCCGCCCCGGCGTGAAACCCCCGCATGCAGGCCCGCGCCGTGTCGCCAAGGCGCCGCCGGCCGAGCCGAAGCTGATCCTGTTCAACAAGCCTTTCGATGTGCTGACCCAGTTCAGTGACGAAGGCGGGCGCGCGACCCTCAAGGATTTTATCGATATCCCCGGTATCTACCCGGCCGGCCGCCTGGACCGTGACAGCGAAGGTCTGTTGTTGCTGACCAATGATGGCCAGTTGCAGGCGCGCATTGCCGATCCCAAACACAAGCTGGCAAAAACCTACTGGGTGCAAGTCGAAGGCGAACCGACCGAAGAACAACTGCAACGCCTGCGCGACGGCGTGGAGCTCAACGACGGCATGACCTTGCCCGCCGAGGCGCGGCAGTTGGAAGAACCCGAATTATGGCCGCGCAACCCGCCCGTGCGCTTTCGCAAAATCGTGCCCACTCACTGGCTGGAGCTGGTGATTCGTGAAGGGCGTAATCGCCAGGTGCGGCGCATGACCGCGGCAGTGGGCTTGCCGACGTTGCGCCTGGTGCGCGTGCGGATTGGTGACTGGTCGATCGACGGCCTCGATCAGGGCCAATGGAAGGCCGTGCCGGCACGTTTATAAGGCGCCGGACTCGATCAGCCCAATCACCACGCTCTTGATGATGAACGCGGCCACGCCCAGGCCCAGCACGAAAAACAGAATGAACGAGCCAAAGCGCCCGGCCTTGGATTTCTTCGCCAGGTCCCAGACGATAAAGCCCATGAAGATAATCAGCAGGGTGACCAGGCCGGTCATCATCCATTCTTCGAACAGGGCGGGGTCGATGTTGTTCATGGGCGCTTCCTACAAAGGCAGGCGGGAAGTATACGGCAGCGTCACCGGCACAACATTGACCTGGATCGAAGTGCAATCCAAATGTGGTAGGAGGGCTTTCCCTGATTCTGTAGGAGCGAGCTTGCTCGCGAAAAACGTCAACGACAACGCGTGCTTTCTGAATGAACGCGGTGCCTGTGAGTTTTTCGCGAGCAAGCTCGCTCCTACAACAAGCAAGCCCCCTCCCACATTTGACCTTCATTGATCTTAAGTGCGCAGGTGGGTCAGGGGCAGTTCGGTGCTGTTGAGCACCTGGTTGAGCACAAAGCTGGAACGCACGCTGGTCACGCCTTCAATCCGGGTCAGATGCCCCAGCAACAGCTTCTGGTAGTGATCCATGTCCGGCACCACCACCTTCAACTGATAGTCGGCGTCCATCCCGGTCACCAGGCTGCATTCCAGCACCTGGGGCAAGGTGCGGATGGCCGCTTCGAAATTCTCGAAACGTTCCGGTGTATGCCGGTCCATACCGATCAGCACATAGGCCGTGAGGCTCAGGCCAAGCATCTTGCGGTCGAGCAGCGCGACCTGGCGGGCGATGTAGCCGTCGTCTTCCAATTGCTTGACCCGGCGCGAGCAGGGCGAAGGCGACAGGCCGATACGCTCGGCCAACTCCTGGTTGGAGATCCGCGCGTCACGCTGCAATTCCGCCAAAATACTCAGGTCGTATCGGTCAAGCTTGCTCATTGGGTTAGCCTTTGTCGTAACTATTGCGGTGAATTATCCATGAAGGGTTAAAAATTGCGCAAGCACTGTTTATTGACGCAATCTTCGCAATCATCCGTCGGGCGGGTGCCTGTATCTTTATCAACAGAATCACCGCCTGGACAACAGTCCACTGCAGCCCGCCCAATCAGGCCCGCTGCGGCCGCCACCCCAGCAGGGTTGAGCCGGCCTCCAGGCTGCACACTGTCCACAAGACAGCGTGAGGTGAGCCAACGTCAAAAGCGTTGAGCCAGGACGAAATTCTTAAGGGGTGGCCGACGGGTCACCCCTTTTCTTTTGCGTTCAAGAAAATAGTTCTCGTGACTGATAACCTGTCTCAGAACCGGGCGAGGCTTTCCCAGTCTCATGAACAAGCCCTAACCCGCAGTGAGGAAAAGCATGAAGCGCATCTGGCGTATGGCAGGTGTTGGTTTGCTGGTGGTCAGCGTCAGCACGCAGGTAATGGCCGACGAGCGCGATAACTCACCGGGCCAGGGGCCGCGGCCACAGGGCGGTGGCCAGCATGAGCGGGGGCCGGAAGGCGCAGGTCGCCCGGAGAGTAACCAGCCGCGCCCGCAGGCCCCGCAGGTTGATCGCGGCGGCCACAATGGCGGCGATCAATGGCAAGGGCGACCGCCGGTCAATGAACCGGGGCGGCCACAACCGCAGCCGTCGAACAACCTGCCGATCCAGGGCCGGCCCGATACCGTGCGCCAGACCCAGGAATCGCGCCAGGGTTACTACCGCGACATTCCCCGGCGCAATGACGACAACCGGCACTGGGAGGCTGGCGGTCCGGGTTCGCGCCCCGGCTACAATGGTCATCCCAATGATAACCGTTGGGATAACCGCTGGCCTGGCCGCCCCGACGGGCATGGCAACGGCTGGGGCCCGGGCCCGCAGTATCGCCCAGGCTATATCGTCGACCGCTTCCCGGAGCGCAATTACCGCGTGCCGTATCGCGGCCAGGATTACTTTTTCTCCGGCGGCTACTGGTACCGTCCGCAAGGCCCGCGCTATGTGGTGGTGAGGCCGCCGTATGGTATCCGTGTGCAGTATTTGCCGGACTACGCGCGTGAAGTCTGGGTGGGCGGTTCGCTATTGTTTCTGGCGGCTGGCGCCTACTACGCCTACGAACAGAACACCCAGCAATACGTGGTGGTGGAACCGCCGGCGCAAGTGCCTGTGCCTCCGCCTGCGCCGCAAGGCAACGGCTATAACGTGGTGGCCTACCCTGCCAATGGGCAGTCGCCGGCTCAGGTACAGCAGGACGGTTACGATTGTTATCGCTGGGCCGCGCAGCAAAGCGGCTTCGACCCGCAGGCCGCCACCTACGCCCCCGACCCTGCCGTTGTGCAAACCTACCGCCAGGCCCAGGGCAACTGCCTGAGCGGTCGTGGCTATCAGGTCCAGTATTAGGCTCTGGCGCCGGTGACCACTTCCAGCGGGTCGGCGTGCACCAGCACCTCGGCCTTCGGGTAGGCCTGGTGAATGGCATCGGCGGCCTGGTCGCTGATGCCGTGGGCCACGGACAACGTCAATTCTCCCGGCAATTCCAGGTGCAACTGCACGAACCAGTGGTTGCCGGACACTCGCGTGCGCAGGTCATGGGCACCCAGTACGCCGGGTACGCCACGGGCCAGGTCCAGCATGTGCTGGCTGATATCGGCCGGCAGTTCCTCGTCCATCAGCACGGCAAAGCTCTCGCGGGCAATCTGGATGGCGCTCCACAGGATGTAGGCAGCGATCCCCAGGCCGAACCAGGCGTCCACCTGATGCCAGCCAAAACCGGCGAGCACCAACGCCACCAGGATGCTGGCGTTGAGCATCAGGTCGGAGCGGTAATGCAGCGAATCGGCGCGCACCGCGTTGGAGCCGGTTTCGCGGATCACCCGGTGTTGCAGCATCAACAACGCCACGGTCAGCACCAATGAGAACAAGATCACGCCAATGCTCAGCCAGGGCGCGCCCACCGGTTCCGGGTGCTGCAGGCGTTGATAGGCCTGGAACGCGATCAACACCGCACTGGCGCCGATAAACAGCGCCTGGGCCATCCCCGACAGCGACTCCGCCTTGCCGTGACCGTAACGGTGATCATCATCGGCGGGGCGCAGGGCGTAGTGCACCGCCAGCAGATTGAGCAACGAGGTCACGCCGTCGAGCAGCGAGTCGGTCAACCCGGCGAGCATGGCCACCGAGCCACTGAACCACCAGGCGATGGCCTTGGTGACGATCAGCGCGCAGGCCACGCCCACCGAGGCGCGGGTGGCCAGGCGCAGAAGCCTGGCGTGTTCGGGACTGCTGGTCATGGGCTGTCCTTATGCGGCGGGTTGCAGGCCCAGGGACGCCAGTTGTTGCACGCTGCCCTTGAACTGGATCAGGCGCGGGTCGTCCAGCGGCAAGGTGCGGCCGGTTTCCTTCTGGATGATGCTCTGCAGCTTGACGTTATCGACCTTGCCGTCGGCGCCGATGGCTTCGTGCAGTTTTTCCGGCGCGACCTGGGCGGTCTTGCCCGGTTCGAAATAGATCGCGCCCGTGGCGAAGTCGACGCCAAACGCGATCAGGCCCGGGATTACATAGAACAGCAGGCCGACCGCATCGAGCACGGCAATCGCCGGGTCGATCTTGCCGTCGATCTGGCCGCGCCGATCCGGATAGAAAATCGAACCGCAGGCGGTGAGTTGGCTCAGCAGGGTGACGGCCAAGACGCCGCCGATGACACGGGAAGCGATACGCATGAAAAAGTCTCCTGAACATAGTAAGGGTGACTATAAGCCAGATGTGCCAGACGCCGATGATCCAATGTGGCTGGCTTGCCTGCGATAGCGGTGTGACAGTCACCGCTGTCTTCCCTGAAGCGCCGCCATCGCAGGCAAGCCAGCCCACACTCGACTGCATTCACAGTCTGGACATTGGGTGTTTTTAAGACCCGCGTCAGCCTCCGGCAGTTCGCCGTTATACTCGCCGCTCTGCTTTGGAGCCAGTATGAATTCGTTGCCGATTGATGATGTTTTACCCGCCCTGCGTGACGCCTTGGCGATTCGCCATGAAGCCGTGCTGGAAGCGCCGCCCGGCGCCGGTAAAACCACCCGTGTGCCCCTGGCCTTGTTGAACGAACCGTGGCTGGCCGGGCAGACCATCCTGATGCTCGAACCCCGGCGCCTCGCCGCGCGGGCCGCTGCCGAACGCCTGGCCAGCGAGCTGGGTGAAAAGGTCGGTGAAACCGTCGGCTACCGCATTCGCCTCGACAGCAAAGTCGGCCCCAACACGCGTATCGAAGTGGTCACCGAAGGCATTCTCACCCGTCGCCTGCAAGACGATCCGGCGCTGGACGGCGTGGGCCTGCTGATCTTTGACGAATTCCACGAGCGCAGCCTCGACGCCGAC
The DNA here is from genome assembly GCF_001439815.1 of Pseudomonas orientalis. Classification (GTDB taxonomy): domain Bacteria; phylum Pseudomonadota; class Gammaproteobacteria; order Pseudomonadales; family Pseudomonadaceae; genus Aquipseudomonas; species Aquipseudomonas orientalis. Next base: position 162,591 of record NZ_JYLM01000008.1, read on the forward strand.
CTGGCGCTGGCCCTGAGCCTCAACGGCCGCGAGCTGTTTCGTGACGAGCAGCCACTGAAAATCCTGCTGATGTCTGCCACCCTCGAAGGCGAGCGCCTGGCCGGTCTGCTGGACAATGCGCCGATCCTGCGTAGCGAAGGGCGCATGTTCCCGGTGCAGATGCGCTGGGGGCGGCCGTACCAGACCGGGGAATTCATCGAGCCGCGGGTGGTGAATACGATTCTTGAAGCCCTGCATGACGAAACCGGCAGCGTGCTGGTGTTCCTGCCGGGGCAGGCGGAGATTCGCCGGGTCCATCAGCAACTGTCCGACGCCTTGGGTCATCAGCCCGATGTGCTGCTGTGCCCGCTGCACGGTGAACTCGACCTCAATGCCCAGCGCGCCGCCATCGACCCTGCGCCCGTCGGTCAACGCAAAGTGGTGCTGGCCACCAACATTGCCGAGACCAGCCTGACCATCAACGGCGTGCGCGTGGTGATCGATGCCGGGCTGGCGCGGGTGCCGCGCTTCGACCCCGGCAGCGGCATGACCCGCCTCGACACCCAGCGCATCTCCCGCGCCAGCGCCACCCAGCGTGCCGGCCGGGCAGGGCGTCTGGAGCCGGGGGTGTGTTATCGCTTGTGGTCCGAGGACCAGCACGACGGGTTGGCCGCCTACGGCAGTGCGGAAATCCTCGCCGCCGACCTCGCGGGCCTGGCCTTGCAACTGGCGCGCTGGGGCGTGACGCCCGCGCAACTGGTATGGCTCGATGTGCCACCGACCGCCGCCTACGCCCAGGCCCAGGATCTGCTGGTGCGCCTCGGCGCCTTGGATGACGACAAGCTCACCGCCCATGGCCGGAAGATGGCCCAATTGCCGGCCCATCCGCGTATCGCCCACTTGCTGTTGCGCGGGCAGGACCTGGGGCTCGCGGCCATGGCCTGTGATGTCGCCGCCTTGTTGGGTGAGCGCGATATCCTGCGCGGCGGCGGCGCCGATTTGCACAGTCGCCTGGCGCTGTTGTCCGGCGAAGAGCGTGCGCGCGGCACCCAAGGCGGGGTGCAGCGGGCCAGGCAGTTGGCGCGCCAGTATCGTGGTTATCTGAGAGGCAAGGCCAGCCAACCGGTGGCCGACCCCGATCACCCGCGCTGGCTCGGCGCCTTGCTGGCACTGGCTTATCCGGACCGCGTCGCCCAACAGCGTCGCCCCGGTGGCGCCGAATACCGGCTGGCCAATGGGCGCGCCGCGCTGTTTGCCGAAGCCGACAGCTTGATGAAACAAGCCTGGCTGGTGATCGCCGACCTGGGCAGCCGTCAGGGCCAGCGCGAAGAACGCATCTACCTGGCGGCGGATTTCGATCCGGCGCTGTTCGACACGGTGCTGGCCGAGCAAGTGCGCAACGTCGACCAGCTGGATTGGGATGAACGCGAAGGCGTGCTGCGCGCCGAACGCCAGCGCAAGGTCGGTGAGCTGGTGCTCAGCCGTGAACCGCTCACAGGTCTTGACGAGGCCGCGCGCAGTCAGGCACTGGTCAACCTGGTGCGCCGTAAAGGCCTGGAGCTGTTGCCCTGGACCCCGGAACTGCGCCAATGGCAGGCGCGCGTGCTGTTGCTGCGCCAGCTGGATGCCGGCAACACCAGCGAATGGCCCGACGTCAGCGACAGCGCTTTGCTGGCCGGCCTGGAGCACTGGCTGATGCCCTACCTGGGCAAAGTCTCGCGCCTGAGCCATTTCGCCAACCTGGATATTTCCAGCTACCTGCACAACCTGTTGCCCTGGCCGCTGCCCCAACGCCTGGAAGAGCTGGCGCCGCAGCACGTGAAAGTGCCGTCGGGTTCATCGGTACGCCTGGACTACAGCGAACACCCGCCGATCCTGGCGGTGCGCTTGCAGGAGTTATTCGGGCTGGCGGACACGCCACGCATTGCCGGCGGGCGCCAGGTGGTCAAGTTGCACCTGCTGTCGCCTGCGCGGCGGCCGGTGCAGGTCACGCAGGACCTGGCCAACTTCTGGCGCAGCACCTATGCCGAGGTGAAGAAGGATTTGAAGGGGCGCTACCCCAAGCACTACTGGCCGGATGACCCACTGGTGGCCGAAGCAACCGCCAGGATCAAACCCCGAAAATAGCCACAATGGAAATCCCCTGTGGGAGGGGGCTTGCCCCCGATAGCGGTGTATCAGTAACCGCTGTACTGACTGACACACTGCCATCGGGAGCAAGCCCCCTCCCACATTTTATTGCGCGGCCGGCAGCAGGAACCGGGCGATGACCGGCAAATGGTTGGAGATGCGCAAGGTATCTTCCTGCCTGACCTTGGCCTCCACCCGCTTGATCCGCGCGCTGTAGAACAGGTAATCCAGCGTCCGGTCCGGCCCCTCAAGGCTTGGATCATTGGGGAAGTGCGTCAGCCATTGCTTGCGGTCGATGCCGCTGGATTCACTGTTGCTCGGGATCATCGGGTATTTGTCCCACAACAGGTGCAACTCACTGTCCGGCGAATACTGGCCGCGTTTTTGCGCATCCAGGCGCAGGAACTGGCCCAGCGGCAGCAGGTTGAAATCCCCGCCGATCAACCAGGGCGTGCCACGGCCTTCCAGTTTATCCAGTAACTTCACGGTGGCCTTCACCTGTTCCTGCACCGCACTGCGCCCAGGCATGCCGCCGTCCAGGCGTGTGTTGAGCACCGCCAGTTGCCCACCGTCGCTCAACGGCAGGTAAGTCAGCAACAGGGCGGGCCTGGGCTGGAACTGGCGGCTGATGACGTTGGCATCCGCCGTGGGCAGTTGCAGGCGCTCGGCGTGTTCGATCTGGTAGCGGCTGAGGGTGGCCAGCTTGCGTCCGACGCTGCCGAAGATGGGCAGGCTGGGTACAAAGTCGGCTTTCCAGTCGAATGCCTGGGTGCTGCAGGGGTAGAGGTCGACCAGCCGCTCCTGCAACAGCGCGAGCTGATCCTGGTAATGGGAGGGCTTGGCGCCTTCGTCGATTTCCTGCAACAGCAGAAGGTCAGGCTGTTCGTCGCGGATCACCCGCGCCACTTCGTCGAGGCTGAAGGCCATGTCCTCGACCGTGGGGCGTTCATCCGGGCCGCTGCCGTCGGGGGGGTCGTACCAGAACACGTAGTTCTTGCCGGCCAGGTATTGCACGTTCCAGGTCATCACCTTGAGCGCCTGCCCCGGCAGCAGGGTCGGCGCGCGCGGCGCCACGCAACTGACCGGCAGGGTTTCCTTGTCGGCCGGGCGCCAGGTCAGGCTGTAGATCAGGGCCGCCAACAGGCCTGCAATCATTAGCAGGCTCAACAGGGTGATGCGCAATAAACGGGTCATCGGCTCGGCTTATGTGCGTTTCAGAAGAGGCACGGAGCATATCACCGCGCGTCGGCGTCGCCACCGATCAACATGAATAAACGGAACAGCACCACACTGGTAAACAGTTGCAGGAAACTGTGGGCGCTGTCCATCAACAGCCCCAGCAGCGGCGCGGGTTCGGGATACGCCGCCACGCTGGCGCCCTTGAGCAGCCACAGCGGGGTCATCACGCACAGCAGACACACCAGGATGCGCCAGAAATGCCCACGGGTCAGGCGCAGGCTTTCCTTCATCGCTTCAAGCGCCGACAGGCCGCGCAATACCAGCAGGTACTCGGCAAACGCCAGGACCACCATCAGCCACAGGCCCGGCAGGAAATACAACGACAGCCCGAGCAGAATCAGCAGCGTGCTCATGGCGGTCAACAGGGCGAAGCGCGGCCACATGGCCAGGGCCAGGGCCCACACATCCCGGGTACGTGGCGATTCGCCCCGGGTGCGGGCGTCGAGGAACAGGATCAGGGCGCCGGTGTACAACGGATACACCAGCAATCCCACCACCACGCTGTAACCGCTGAAGGCCTCCGGGCCCAGCATGTGGTCGAGCACCTGTTGCAACAGGGCTTCGAGGATCACCAGCGGCAGGCACAGCTGGACGATGGCGCCCAGGTTGCGCAGGGTAAAGCGGAAGGAGTCGCGCAGCACGTCTAACGGATTCATCAGAGTCATCACAGGCCGAAAAGCAGGGGCACACTTTAACCGATAGCCGGCCTGCGCAAGCAAACGTAAACCTTGAGTAAAGACCATTGAAACAATTGGTAACAGCCCCATAACTAGGGCGTACCTTGCCTGATGTCAGGCGGGACCCTGATTTTTACCGGCAATCTAACGAGGTCGCCATGAACAGCGAAGAACAAACCCTGATCGATGGACTGTTTTCACGGTTGCAGCAAGCCGAGACGGACTCAGCCCCCCGCGACGCCCAGGCCGAAGCGCGGATCAAGGAACACATGACTCGCCAACCGGCCGCCGGCTATTACATGACCCAGTCGTTGCTGGTGCAGGAGCATGCGCTGCAGAGTTTGGATGCGCAGAACAAGCAGCAGGCCCAGCAGATCCAGCAATTGCAGGAAGAATTGCAGCGCGCCAAGTCCACGTCCGCACCCGCGGCGCCGGCCAGCGGCGGTGGTTTCCTGTCGAGCATCTTTGGCGGTGGTTCACGCGATGCGCAGCCTGCGCCGGGTAATTCGGGCGGCGGTTGGCGTGAGCCGGCGCGGCCATCGTTCAATCAGCCGGCGCCGCAGCAAAATTATCAAGCGCCGCCACAATCGGCTGCCGCCGCGCCAGCCGGCAGCGGGTTCCTCGGTGGGGCGATGAAAACAGCGGCCGGTGTGGCCGGTGGTGTATTGCTCGCCGAGGGCATCAGCAGCCTGTTTCATCACAACCAGCAACCGCAGGTGGTGGAAGAGATCATCGAACAACCGGCGCCGGCCAGTGATCAAGGTGGTTGGGGCAACGATGACCAGAAGTTCGCCGGTAATGACAACTGGGGCGGCAATAACACGGACAGCGTGGCCGACAGTGATTACTCCGACGACTCCTCCGCCTTTGACGACGACGATTCCTTCGTCTGACCCGCTCGACCCGGGGCGCTGCGTCGCCCCGGTCTGATTTTTTCCCGGAAACCTCCCCATGGCTGGCATACTGGCAACCTTTCCGGGCGCTGGCGCCTGGCGGTCAGTGAGGAAGTGCGGTGAAGAAAATTGCAGTGTTCGCCGATGTGCAAAACCTCTATTACACCGTGCGCCAGGCCTACGGCTGCCACTTCAACTACGCGGCGCTGTGGGCTGATATCAGCGCTCATGGGCAGATCGTCGAGGCGTACGCCTACGCCATCGACCGTGGCGACAGCAAGCAGCAGCAGTTCCAGCAGATCCTGCGCAACCTCGGCTTTACCGTGAAGCTCAAGCCCTATATCCAGCGCAGCGACGGTTCGGCCAAGGGCGACTGGGACGTGGGCATCACCCTCGACATCATGGACGCCGCCGACCACGTCGACGAAGTGGTGCTGGCTTCCGGCGACGGAGATTTCGACATGCTGCTCGAGCGCATCATCCACAAACATGGCGTGCAAGCGGTGGCCTACGGCGTGCCGGGGCTGACCGCCAACTCGCTGATACGCGCCGCCAGCCGCTATGTGCCGATCGAAGGCGCGTTGTTGCTCAAATAGAACGTTGAACGGAGTTGGAACAGGTTTGGAACGTATAGCGGTCATCGACTTTGAAACCACCGGCATCACCCCGAGCAGCCACTGCCGGGCCACGGAAATTGGCGTGGTCATCCTTGAGCGCGGGCACATTGTCGACCGCTACCAGAGCCTGATGAATGCCGGCGTGCGCGTGCCAGGCTTTATCGAGCAACTCACCGGCATCAGCAACGCCATGCTGCGCAACGCGCCACCGGCCGAGCGGGTGATGAACGAGGTCAATGAGTTCGTCGGCACCACGCCGCTGATGGCGCACAACGCCGCGTTCGATCAGAAGTTCTGGGACTTTGAACTGGGCCTGATCCGCCGCACCCGCCTGCAGAAATTCGCCTGCTCCCTGCTGCTGGCCCGCCGCCTCATGCCGGCGGCACCGAACCACAAGCTCGGCACCCTCAACAGCTACGCCCAACTGCCCCACACCGGCCAGGCTCACCGGGCGCTGGCGGATGCCGAGATGGCCGCCAACCTGACGGCGCACCTGGCGCGGGAACTGCGCCAGACCCACGGCCTGCGCGAACTGTCCCACGACCTGTTGTGCACCTTGCAGAAAGTGCCTGCCGCGAAGATCAATGAGCACCTGAAGAAACATCGCGGGTTCTGAACCCGCCACACTCTCAAGAACACCAACGATCCAAATGTGGGAGGGAGCTTGCCCCCGATAGCGGTGGGCCAGCTACAAATAAGCTGGCTGATACACCGCAATCGGGGGCAAGCCCCCTCCCACATTTAGTTATGCGGCGCCTATCGAGCCTGCGCACACTCCAACGCCTGATCCACCACCCCCTTCGCCATCTCCACCAAATGCATCACCGCCCGCTGCGGCGCCTTCATCACCTCACCCGACGCGTGGGCCGTCTCCACCGCGCAATGCAACAACTCGCCGCATGGGCCAGGGCGTCTTCGAAGCTCAGGTTGTCATTCAGGATAAAAATCGGCGCATCCGGGGCGGAGGCCTTGAGGTAGTAGTCGATGGCACGACGGTGGAGCAGGGCGTCTTCGCTGAGGAAGTCTGCACGGGTGTCGGTTGATGCGGAAGTTGCTTTGACCATGTTGATAACTCCAGGTTATTTAACTCGCTCCTTCCGTCAATTTCGGCTTGCACTTCCGGTCATCGAAGGGCCGATGACATGGGGGAGATTATCTGTGGGAATTAATCAGAACAAGGCGCGAAAGGTCACTCGGAAACGTCCCGCAAATGAAAGAGATCGGTCTTGCGATGAAGCTAATGACGCCATCGGGGGCAAGCCCCCTCCCACATTTTGAAGGTGTTCACAAATCAAGTGTGGGAGGGGGCTTGCCCCCGATGGCGGCGGGTCAGCCACCATTTTTCCCATTGGCTTCCAACTGCCCCAGCGGCACCCGCCGCTCTATGGCGCTCGACAAGATGATCGACGTCTTGCTGAACCCGAACTTCGCCACGCGATTAATCAGGTCCTCCAACTGCGGCATGGTGCTCACCGCCGCCTGCATGATTACGCACGGGTCGCCGGTCACCCGGTGGCATTCGGTCAGCTCGGGAATTTGCGCCAGGGCGTCGTACACCTTCTGGCTGCCGTGATTGGTCAGCCGCAATTCAATCACGCATTGAATCGGCAGGCCGACTTTGGACAGGTCCACCTTGGCCTGGTACCCGGTGATCACGCCGCAGGCCTCAAGCTTGGCCACGCGCTCGGCCACGGCGGGTGCGGAGAGGTTTACCGTGCGCGCCAGTTGCGCGTAGGACGCGCGCCCATCTTCGAGCAGGGCACTGAGGAGCATGCGGTCGTATTTGTCCATGATAAGGCTCCAGTTACGCGTTGCTTTCGAAAGCACGGTTTATAGCCTTCATAACCATGGTTTGAAAAGTGTATGGGCGCTTTAAACAGGTTTTGTAACTTATGTTCAGGCGGCTTCGTTTCTAGAATAAGCCTCCCATCTCCTGCCATAGAGCCGCCCAATGCCTGGCCCACGTCGTTTTCCTTTACCGTTGATCGCCGCCTTTTTTGCGTTGTATGTGATCTGGGGTTCCACTTACCTGGTGATTCGCATCGGCGTAGAGTACTGGCCGCCTTTGCTGTTGGCAGGGATTCGGTTTTGTACGGCGGGCGTGTTGATGTATGGCTACCTGCGGTGGCGCGGGGTGCCTGCGCCGACCTGGCCGCAGTGGAAGGCCGCCGGGATGATCGGTATTTTGCTGCTCACCGTAGGCAATGGCGGCGTCAGCGTGGCGGAACATATGGGTGTGTCGTCCGGCGTGGCCGCATTGGCGGTGGCGACCGTGCCGTTGTTCACCCTGCTGTGTGGTTTTTTCTGGGGCGCGCGTAATACGCGTCTGGAATGGGCCGGGGTGATTCTGGGGATCATCGGCATCGCCATGCTCAACATGGGCAGCACCTTGCAGTCGAGCCCGCTGGGCGCGGTGTTGCTGTTGATGGCGGCGGCGTCCTGGGCCTTCGGTTCGGTGTGGAGTCGCCATGTGCCGTTGCCCCAGGGCGCCATGGCGAGTGCCGCGGAAATGCTGGTGGCCGGGGTGGCGCTGCTGATCGTCAGCACGTTGTCCGGCGAACACCTGCAGGCCATGCCGCCGCTGGAGGGCTGGCTGGCGCTGGCCTACCTGACGGTGTTTGGCTCGATCATCGCCTTCAACGCCTATATGTACCTGCTCAAGCACGTGCGCCCGGCGGCGGCGACCAGCTATGCCTATGTGAACCCGGCGGTGGCGGTGTTGCTGGGGATTGTGTTCGTCGGCGAGAGCATCGGCCTGGAAGAAGCCCTGGCAATGCTGGTGATCATCAGCGCGGTGTTGCTGATCAGCCTGCCGCAGTGGCGCAAGCCCAAGCCGGAAATAAGGTAAACTGCCGCGCATTACGCCCATGCGCTGAATTTTTCCTACGGTAAACACATGACTTTCGCCACACTTGGCCTGATCGAACCCTTGCTGCGCGCCCTTGAGACGCTTGGCTACCAGACCCCGACGCCGGTGCAGGCGCAAGCCATTCCGGCGGTGCTGGCCGGTCGCGACCTGATGGCCGCCGCCCAGACCGGCACCGGCAAGACCGCAGGTTTCGCCTTGCCGCTGCTGCAACTGCTGACGATGGAAGGGCCGAAAGTCGCCGCCAACTCGGCCCGTGCGCTGATCCTGTGCCCCACCCGTGAACTGGCCGAGCAGGTGCACGCCAGCGTCGCCGAATACGCCCAGCATCTGCCGCTGACCACCTACGCGGTGTACGGCGGCGTCAGCATCAACCCGCAGATGATGAAGCTGCGCAAGGGCGTCGACATTCTGGTCGCCACCCCAGGCCGACTGATCGACCTGTTCCGCCAGAACGCGCTGAAACTCAATCAGCTGCAAACCCTGGTGCTGGATGAAGCCGACCGCATGCTCGACCTGGGTTTCTCCGAAGAGCTGGCGAACATCTACCGCATGCTGCCGAAAAAACGCCAGACCCTGCTGTTCTCCGCGACCTTCTCCGATGATATCCGCCTGCTCGCCGGGCAGATGCTCAACGATCCGCTGAGTATCGAAGTCAGCCCGCGCAACGTTGCCGCCAACACCGTGCAGCAGTGGGTGGTGCCGGTGGATAAAAAGCGCAAGGCGGAACTGTTCGTGCACCTGATGCGCAAGGGCCGCTGGAAGCAGGTGCTGGTGTTCGCCAAGACCCGTAACGGCGTGGACGCGCTGGTGGACAAGTTGCAGGGCCTGGGCATCAATGCCGACGGCATTCATGGCGACAAACCCCAGGCCACACGCCAGCGCGCACTGGACCGTTTCAAGGCCAGCGAAGTGCAGATTCTGGTAGCCACCGACGTGGCGGCCCGTGGCCTGGATATTGAAGACCTGCCGCTGGTGGTCAACTTCGACCTGCCGATCGTTGCCGAAGACTACATCCACCGCATCGGCCGTACCGGGCGTGCAGGCAACACCGGTGAGGCGATTTCCCTGGTGTGTGCCGATGAAGTGAACATGCTCTCGGCCATCGAAATGCTCACGCGCCAGACCCTGACCCGCAAAATGGAGCCGGATTTCGTACCTGAGCACCGCGTGCCGGAGACCGATGCCAGTGGGCAGGTGGTGAAGAAACCGAAAAAGCCGAAGAAGCCCAAAACATCCGGTGGTGGCGGTAAGCGCAATCTGGGCAAGTGGGTGGACAGCGGTGAAGCGGCGCCGGTGGAGCCGTCGATCAAGCCGGTGCGCAAGGTGCCGGTGTTTAATACGGGGCCGCGTAAGAAGAAGTGATTGTGTGGTGGGGCTGATGGCCTCATCGGGGGCAAGCCCCCTCCCACACTTGACGGTATTCACAATTCAAACATGTGGGAGGGGGCTTGCCCCCGATGGCGGCTTTGAATCCGCCACACCTCTCAGCGCTTAAGCCACTCCACCATCCCCAGCCCAGCCGCCCTGCCACTGGCAAAACACCCCGTCAGCAGATACCCCCCGGTCGGTGCCTCCCAATCCAGCATCTCCCCGGCACAAAACACCCCAGGCAGTTGCTTGAGCATCAGCCGCTCATCCAACGCTTCAAACGGCACACCACCTGCCGTGCTGATGGCCTCATCAATCGGTCGGGTCTTCACCAAGGTCAGCGGCAACGCCTTGATCTCCACCGCCAACTGCGCTGGATCATTAAAGTGTTCAGTTGGCGCCAGCTCACGCAACAGCGCCGCCTTGACCCCGTCCAACCCCAACTGACTGTGCAAATGCTTGCTCATCGATCGCGACCCACGGGGCTTGGCCAGTGCAGCCTGCACCTTGTCCAGCGGCTTGCTCGGCAGCAGATCGATATGCACGGTGGCGGCGCCGTCACGGTTGATCGCTTCGCGAATCGGCGCCGACAGCGCATAGATCAGGCTACCTTCGATACCGGTGGCGGTGATCACGCATTCGCCCAGCCGAGGCTTGTCGTCCCCCAAGCCTATGGCGACGTTTTTCAACGGTGCGCCAGCAAATTTGCTGACCATCAACTCGCTCCACTCCGATACTTCAAACCCGCAGTTGCTCGGTTGCAGCCGCACGTAGGGAAGGCCCTTGCCTTCAAACAGATTCAGCCAGGCCCCATCGGAGCCCAGGCGCGACCAACTGCCGCCACCCAGGGCCAGCAGCACGGCATCGCTGTGGACAACTTTTTCGCCCTCCGGGCTGTGGATAAGCAGATCACCCTCGGCATTCCAGCCCATCCAACGATGCCGGGTGTGGATAACCACGCCCTGGTCACGCAGGCGCTTGAGCCAGGCACGCAGCAGCGGTGCGGCTTTCATGTCCGTAGGAAATACGCGGCCGGAGCTGCCGACAAAGGTTTGAATGCCCAGGCCGTGAATCCACTCGCATAACGCCTCGGCCCCGAAGCTGCGCAGCAACGGCGCCATGTGCGGCGCGCGTTCGGCGTAGCGCGCAAGGAACGCCGGGTAGGCGTCGGAGTGGGTGATGTTCATGCCGCCCACGCCGGCCAGCAGGAATTTGCGCCCCACCGAAGGCATGCCGTCGTACAGCGCCACCCGCACGCCTGCCTGGCTCAGGATTTCGGCGGCCATCAGCCCGGCGGGGCCGCCGCCGATAATGGAGACAGAGGGGGGAGAAGTCTGAGGCATGGGCAAGGCTACGGTGGTGTGAATAGGCCGAGCATTCTACCCGACGAAGGCACGGCTGCCTGATCAAAAAACGTACACTTTCCTACAAGCCATACGGCCACTTGCTTGCAGACCGTTACGCTCAAGTTATCCACAGGTGGTTCCACAGGCATTGTGGGTAACGCACACACTTCAATGACAACCTGATGACGTCCACACCCGCTGCGCGCTGTGATGCAGGATGCCGTGACGGCGCGCCAGGGCAGGGCGGTCCTTGCTGTAGCCGCCACCGATCACGCCCATGACCGGAATATCGCGGCCCAGGCAGTGACGCATCACGCTTTCATCGCGGGCGGCGACGCCGGCATCCGTCAGTTTGAGGTAACCGAGTGCGTCGTCCTTGTGTACATCCACGCCTGCGTCGTACAGCACCAGATCCGGTTGGTAGAGCGGCAGCAGGTAATTGAGCGCGTCATCGACCACCTTGAGGTAGTCGATATCGCCCATGCCCATCGGCAGCGGAATGTCCCAGTCGCTCTGGGCCTTGCGCGCCGGAAAGTTCTTTTCACAGTGCAGCGATACGGTGATGGCATCCGGCGTGTCATGCAGGATGCGCGCGGTGCCGTCGCCCTGGTGTACATCGCAATCAAAGATCAGCACCCGATTGACCCGGCCGCTGGCCAGCAGGTAATGGCTGATCACCGCCAGGTCATTGAAGATGCAAAAGCCCGCCGGGTAATCGTAATGGGCGTGATGGGTGCCGCCGGCAAGGTGGCAGGCCAGACCGTGTTCCAGCGCCTGCTCTGCCGCCAGGATCGAGCCGCCCACCGCGCGCACGGTGCGGCGCGCCAGGGCTTCGCTCCACGGCAGGCCGAGGCGCCGTTGGTCCTCGCGAGACAACTCGCCGCTCATATAGCGTTCGATATACCCGGGGTCGTGGGCCAGGCCCAGAATCTGCGCCGGGCACAGTTGCGGGCGCAACAACTGGCTGTCCTCGGTCAGGCCGCTGTCCACCAGGTGGTCGCGCAACAGGCGAAACTTGTCCATGGGGAACCGGTGGTCCGCCGGGAACTCGGGGCTGTAGTCATCGTGGTAGATCAATGGCAAGGGCATGGGATTTTCTGACGGGAATCTGCGTCGGATCTTACCAGCGCTGTACACTCACGCACATGGCAAGGAGAGGGGCCCCATGGAGCCGATACTGGAATTGGAAAGTGCGCGCCTGATCATGCGCCCATGGCGTGACAGGGACCTGCGGGCATTTGCGCAGATGTGCGCCGACCCGCAGGTGATGCGCTATTTCCCGGCCAGGTTGAGCCACCTGGAAAGCGCCGCACTGATTGGCCGGATTCGCGGTCACTTCGCCGAATATGGCTTTGGCTTCTGGGCGTTGCAACGCAAGGACACCGGCGAATTCATCGGCCTCACCGGGCTGCAGAACGTCAGCTTTGAAGCGGGCTTCACCCCGGCGGTGGAAATCGGTTGGCGCCTGGCCCGCGAACATTGGGGGTTGGGTTACGCCAGCGAGGCGGCCTGGACCGCATTGCGCTGTGGTTTCGATCGCTTGAAGCTGGATGAAATCGTCGCCTTCACCACCGAAGCCAATTTGCCTTCACAAAAAGTCATGCAGGCCATCGGTATGCATTACGATCCGCAGGCAGATTTCCAGCACCCCAAAGTCGCAGCGGATGACCCGCTGTGCGCCCATGTTTTGTACCGCATCACCCGCGCCCAATGGTTGGACACGCTGCACGGGTAGGAGCGAGCTTGCTCGCGAAGAACGCAAGTGCGCCGTGGAGTATCAGGAACCCCGCGTCACCATTAACGACCTTCGCGAGCAAGCTCGCTCCTACAGGTAGATACCGTTTTGCTTTGAGGAGAGTTTCAATGAGCCAAGTATTGGAAGATCTGGTGGACTTGCTGACCCTGGAGCCGATCGAGGAAAACCTCTTTCGCGGCCGCAGCCAGGACCTGGGTTTTCGCCAACTGTTCGGTGGCCAGGTGCTCGGCCAGTCGCTGTCGGCGGCCAGCCAGACTGTAGAAGAAGCGCGTCACGTGCATTCCCTGCACGGTTATTTCCTGCGCCCTGGTGACGCAGCGCTGCCGGTGGTGTATTCGGTGGACCGCGTGCGCGACGGCGGCAGTTTCAGTACGCGCCGCGTCACCGCGATCCAGAAGGGCCACCCGATTTTTACCTGCACGACTTCGTTCCAGTACGACGAAGAAGGCTTCGTGCACCAGACCACCATGCCCGTGGTGGTCGGTCCGGAGAACCTGCCGTCGGAGCTGGAACTGACCCAGCAGCGCGCGCACCTGATCCCCGAGCACATGCGCGACAAGCTGCTGTGCCCCAAGCCCATCGAAGTGCGCCCGGTCACCGAAAAAGACCCGTTCAACCCGCAGCCGTCCGACCCGGTCAAGTACGTGTGGTTTCGCGCCGATGGCGCCCTGGCCGATGCGCCGGCATTGCATAAGTACCTGCTGGCCTACGCCTCGGACTTCGGCCTGCTGACCACCTCGCTGCTGCCCCACGGCAAGACCGTGTGGCAGAAAGACATGCAGGTCGCCAGCCTCGACCACGCGCTGTGGTTTCACGCCGACCTGCGCGCCGATGACTGGTTGCTGTATGCCATGGACAGCCCCTGGGCCGGCAATTCCCGTGGGTTTTCCCGTGGCAGCGTGTACAACCGCGCCGGGCAACTGGTGGCCTCGGTGACCCAGGAAGGCTTGATCCGCCATCGCAAGGACTGGGCATGAGCCTGGCCGACGTCCGGCATTGGGTGTTTGACATGGACGGCACCCTCACGGTGGCGGTGCATGACTTTGCAGCCATCCGCATGGCGCTGGAAATTCCCGCCGAAGACGACATCCTCACGCACCTTGCCGCGTTGCCGGCGGATATCGCGGCGGCCAAACATGCCTGGCTGCTGGAGCATGAGCGCGAGCTGGCGCTGGGCTCGGTGGCCGCCGAGGGCGCGGTGGAACTGGTGCGTGAGCTGGCCGCACGCGGTTATCGCCTGGGGATTCTGACCCGCAATGCGCGGGAGCTGGCCCATATCACCCTGGAGGCGATTGGCCTGGCGGACTGCTTTGCCCTTGAGGACGTGCTGGGACGTGATGATGCGCCGCACAAGCCTGACCCGGGTGGGTTGCTGAAACTGGCGGCGGCCTGGGACGTGGCACCCGGCGAGATGGTGATGGTGGGGGATTATCGTTTTGACCTGGACTGTGGCCGGGCAGCGGGGACCAGGACCGTGTTGGTGAACCTGCCGGAAAACCCGTGGCCAGAGTTGGCGGATTGGCATGCCGAGGACTGTGCAGCGCTGCGCCGAATGATTTAACCCAGGCAATAAAGATCAAATGTGGGAGGGGGCTTGCCCCCGATTGCAGTGTGTCAGCCAGTAATTATTTAGCTGACACACCGCCATCGGGGGCAAGCCCCCTCCCACATTTTGATTGGGTTTCTTCAATGATTATTGTGGAAACAATACCTTTTGCCCCTGCGGCGACGTAAACATCCTGTCCCCGTCATGCCCAACCCCCGGCACTTCCACCAGCCTGTGACCCAGCTGCGGATGCCGCTGCTTGAGGTAGTCGAAATAGTTGTGCCCGCGAATCAGCCGATACGCGCCTTGGGTTTCGGCTTCGCAGCTTTTATCCAGCGCAGGATGGTTGGGATCGGTGTCCTGCTGGCCCAGCAGATAGGTGATGTCGCGTGACACATAGGCTTGCTCCAGTTGCTGGGCGCCTTGATCACCGACGTAATCCGGCAGGTGTTGCATGCCATATTTCCAGTCGTTGAAGCCTGGGCAACTGGCCGTATCGAACGGCACCGGCCGCTGCGGGCTGAAGTAGGCGTAGGACGATGGGTTGGCGACCACGTACCGCAGGCTGATGCCTTCGGTTTGCAGCAACGGATGGTCGTGGCCGGTAAGGGCGAAGCGTTGTACCACCTGGCCACCACCGGAATGCCCGGCGATGACGATTTCTTTCAGCGCCGGGAACAGTGTGCGGTTGCCCAAGTGCTTGATGATCTGGTCGAGGGCAGCGTAGGAACTGAGGTGGCCGGGGCCTGTGGAGGGTTCGCCGGCCATCCAGTCGTTACCCTTCCAACGCAATACCTGATCGTCCAAGTGGTTACGCTTCAGATCCGCTTGATTGAGAAACTGCGGCGCGATCACCAGCGTGTTGCCGCCAACCCCGGCATGGTTGGCGGCGTCGATGCCGCTTTGCAGGTAGGTCTGTGCATTGCGCAGGCGGCCATGCACGATGATCAGCGCACGAGTGACCTTGGGCAACGGCTGGCGCCAATCCTGGCTCAAGCCGAGGCTGAGGTCGCCGGCCTCCAGATGAAAACGATCGGGGCTGACCACCTTGACGCCGTGTTCGGTCGCCAGGGTGCAACAGGACACCAACACACCCAGCAGTAACCCCAATCGTTTATTCATTTAGAGACTCTTGGCATTAAAGGTATCGCACTGGGATATCTGCCCCTGGGCGAAGCCGGTCTTGAACCAGCGCACGCGCTGGGCCGAGGTGCCGTGGGTAAACGAGTCCGGCACGACGCGCCCCTGGCCCTGTTGCTGCAGGCGGTCATCGCCAATGGCGTTGGCGGCGTTCAGGGCTTCTTCGATATCGCCGGGCTCCAGCCAGTTCAGGCGTTTTTGTGCGCGGTTGGCCCACACGCCGGCAAAGCAGTCGGCCTGCAGTTCCTGGCGTACCAGCAGGCCACCGTCGCCTTCCATGGGGCGACCTTGCTGGCGCGCGGCCTGGATCTTCGACGAGATACCGAGCAGGGTTTGCACGTGATGCCCGACTTCGTGGGCGATCACATACGCCTGGGCGAAATCGCCGGCGGCCTGGAAGCGTTGCGACATTTCCCGGAAGAAATCCAGGTCCAGGTATACCTGCTGATCCGCCGGGCAATAGAACGGGCCGCTGGCCGAAGTGGCGCCACCGCAGGCGGAGTTCACCCGGCCACGGAACAGGATCAGTTTGGGGTTCTTGTAGGCCAGGCCGTTTTCCTGGAAGACCTGGCCCCAGGTGTCTTCGGTGTCGCCCAGCACGGCGCGCACGAAGTCGGCCTGCTCATCATTGGCCGGTGGCGCTTGGCGCGACTGTGGCTGCGAGCTGACCGACGGCGCCTGCTCCATCTGGCCGGTCAACTGGCCGAGGATCTGCATCGGGTCCTGGCCGGTGAGCCAGCCGATGCCGACGATCAGCACGATGGCGGTCAGGCTCAGGCCCTTGCCGCCACCGAAGCGCATACCACCGCCACCGCCGCCGCTGTCATCGCGGGCATCGACCACGTTGTCGCTGCGTCGGCCTTTTTTCCATAGCATGGGGCAATCCTCTTGTTAACGGTCCGGCAAAAATATGAAAGGAGTATGGTCGTAATCAGCGGCAATAGCCTTCGCCGGGGGCGACAATCAGGCAGTCTTTTTTATCCGCCAGCCACTTCAGGCCAGTGGCTGCTCCGTCCCCGGCGCGCAGCACTTGGGGGCCGTCCGGACGGGTGAAGGCGATGCCGTCATCGGTTGCCTGGCCCTTGAACGTGCCGGAAGCATCCGCATCCAGGCCATATTGCATGGTCAGAAGGTAATGACCGCGGCCGATGCTGTCGTCCTTGGCGATGTTCAGGTTCAAGCCTTCGACGCCGATCCACTTGCCGACCCATTTATCGGTAGGAGGGGTCTCGGGCACCAGGGTCGCCTGTACGGAGGCGGGCGCAGGCTTCGGGGCTTCTTTTGGGGTCTTGTCGCAGGCAGAAAGCAGAGCCAGAGCAGACAGGGCAAACAGGATTTTTTTCATAGCGGCAGGGCCTTGATTAAAAAGTGTGCAACGCCGGGGCATGCGTGCAGGGTTGGACTCAAATCTGCTGATTTAGTGCGCTGTTCGCCCGGTGTTTGGTTATGCTCTTGGGGCAGGTGCATGGTCGGCTGCTAGATTACTGGGTTGAGTGCAATCGCGTTCCCCTCGCCACACAAGAGAATTCAATGACTGTCAGTACCCCGCTTTCCGGCGTCAACCATCCGTTCAAAGGCATCCTGCTGATTGTGCTGGCAACATTCCTGTTCTCCAGCCACGACGCCTTGTCCAAATACCTGGCCGGGTTCTACCCGATCGTGATGGTGGTATGGGCGCGGTACATGGTGCACACCTTGCTGATGGCGGGGATCTTCCTGCCCCAATCGGGCCTGCGCGTGCTGCGCAGCAAACGGCCGGGCATGCAGGTAGTGCGGGCGTTGTGCCTGTTGGGCACCAGCCTGTTCTTCACCACGGCGCTGCATTACATCCCGTTGGCCGAAGCCACGGCGGTGAACTTTCTCGCACCGATCCTGGTGACGGCGCTGTCGGTGCCCTTGCTTGGCGAGCACGTCACACGTGGCCAATGGCTGGCGGTGATCTGCGGGTTTGTCGGCGTGGTGATCATCATCCATCCGGGCGGTGAGCTGTTCACACCGGCGGTGCTGTTGCCGCTGTGCTCGGCGCTGTTCTTCTGTTTCTACCAATTGCTCACGCGCATTCTCAGCCAATACGACAGTCCCACCACCAGCAATTTTTTCGCCGGCCTGTGCAACACCTTGGTGATGAGTGCGATGGTGCCGTTCTTCTGGCAGGTGCCCACCCTGTGGCACGGCGCAATGATGCTGGCGCTGGGCACCTGCGGGATGACCGCACATTTGATGCTCACCCAGGCGTTCCGCTTCGCGGCGCCGGCCTTGCTGGCGCCGTTCGGCTATTGCCAGATCGTGTTTGCGGGGTTGTTGGGCTGGCTGGTGTTCAGCCATACCCCCGACATGACCACGGTGGTCGGCATCGGAGTGATCTGCATGAGCGGGTTGGCCGCTGCCTGGCAGCAGCGGCGTCGGTAAATTAAACGTCTACCGTAGGAATCTTGCGCGGCGCCATGAAGTACATCCACACCAGTGCGATGAAATACATCGCCGGAATCAGGGTGAACAACAGTGTGTAGTTGTTGTGGGTCACGGTGAGGATGTGGCCGACGATCTGGGTCATGAACATGCCGCCGATGGCCGCGCACATGCCGCCGAAACCGAACACCGTGCTCATCATGTGTTTGGGCGTGTAGTCCATCACCAGGCTCCAGATGTTGGCGGTCCAGGCCTGGTGCGCGCCGATGGCCAGTGAGATGGCGAACACCGCGACCCACAACTGGCTGGAGCCGGCCGCCATGATCACGCCGACGATGCAGCAGGCAAACAACAGCATCGACAGCAGTCGCGCCTTGATCGAGTTCATCCCGCGCCCGATCAGGAACGAGGACAGGATGCCGCCGCCCACACTGCCGAAGTCGGCGGTCAGGTAGATGATGATCAGCGGAATGCCCATCTGCGTGACGTTGATGCCCAGGTTGTATTGCTGGTTCAGGAACGGCGGCAGCCAATACAGGTAGAACCAGAACACCGGGGCGGTCAGCGAGTAGGCCAGGGCGAAGGCCCAGGTGCCGCGCATGCGCAGGATACGGCTGAACGGCACGCGGGGTTGTTCCGGCTCGACTTCCTGTTGCACGTAGTCCAATTCGGATTGTTTAACGCTGGGGTGGTCTTCCGGGTTGTAGTACTTCAAGCCCCAAAGCACCAGCCAGATACCACCGAGCGCCGACATGCACAGAAACGCCGCCTGCCAGCCCCACACGTGCAGGATCAACGGCAGCAGCATGGGCGTCATCATGGCGCCGACGTTGGTGCCGGCGTTGAAAATCCCTGTCGCCACTGCGCGCTCGCCGGCGGGGAACCAAAGGCGCGTGGTCTTCACACAGGCAGGGTAGTTGGCCGCTTCAGTCAGCCCGAGGATGAACCGGCACACCATGAAGCCGACCGCCGACGTGGCCAGGCCGTGGGCACCGGTGGCCAGGCTCCACAACAGTACCGCGCAGAAAAACACGCGCTTGACGCCCACCCGGTCTATCAAGCGGCCCTGCAGCACAAAGCCGATGGCATAGCCGACCTGGAACCAGAAGTTGATGTTGGCGTAGTCCATCGCCGTCCAGCTCATTTCCTTGGCCAGAATCGGTTGCATCACACCCAGGGCGGCGCGGTCGATGTAGTTGAGGGTGGTGGCGAAGAACACCAGGGCCAGCATGCCCCAGCGGGTTTTACCCACGGCCAGGGCGCCGCGGATCTTGTCGCCGATGCCGGCGTGCGGGGTGCCGGGGCGCGTGGCCAGGGCGGGATTTTGCAGAGGCATGAGGTCGTACCCGTTTTTGAAATTTTTATGGTGAGATCTGGGTCTTGGTGCAGGGTCGATGGTGCGCAGTGGTTAAAAAGTCGTCAATTCGCCAAAGGGGCATAGTGTTCGATAATCGCACTAAAAACTAACCGGTTCGTACATTTTAATTGCCGCGTGTAGGCTGGGGGCGAATAATTTGCCACAAACAACAATTGCCGGGAGTGACCCATGCAACGTTCCATCGCTACCGTGTCGTTGAGCGGCACCCTGCCGGAAAAGCTCGAAGCCATCGCCGCCGCCGGGTTTGATGGCGTTGAGATTTTCGAGAACGACCTGTTGTATTACGACGGCAGCCCGCGCGAAGTTAAACAAATGTGCGCCGACCTCGGTATCGCCATCACCCTGTTCCAGCCGTTCCGCGACTTTGAGGGCTGCCGCCGCGACCGTCTGGCGCGCAACCTGGAACGCGCCGAGCGCAAGTTCGATTTGATGCAGGAGCTGGGCACCGACCTGGTACTGGTGTGCAGCAACGCTTCGGCCGACTGCGTGGGCGATGAACGCATCCTGCTCGATGACCTCGGCCTGCTGGCCGAACACGCCGGCCGCCGTGGCTTGAGAATCGGCTACGAAGCGCTGGCCTGGGGCAAGCATGTAAACACCTGGCAACAGGTGTGGAACCTGGTGCGCCAGGTGGACCACCCGAGCCTGGGCGTATTGCTCGACAGTTTCCACACCTTGTCCCTCAAGGGCGATCCGAGTGCCATTGCCGAAATCCCGGGCGACAAAATTTTCTTCGTCCAAATGGCCGACGCGCCGATCCTGGCCATGGATGTGCTCGAATGGAGCCGGCACTTCCGCTGCTTTCCCGGCCAGGGCGAATTCGATCTGGCAGGCTTTCTTGCGCCGATAATCCAGAGCGGCTACACCGGACCTTTGTCCCTGGAAATTTTCAACGACGGCTTTCGCGCCGCACCGACGCGGGCCAATGCGGCGGACGGTTTGCGCTCGTTGCTGTATCTGGAAGAGAAAACCCGTCAGCGCCTGGCCGTGCAGCAACCGGTCGCGCCTGTGGATAGCCTCTTCGAAACCCCGGCGGCCAGTGAATACGATGGCATCGAATTCCTCGAGTTTGCCGTGGATGAGAGCCTCGGCGCCAAGCTCACCCATTGGTTGGAACGCCTGGGCTTCACCAAGGCCGGCCAGCATCGCTCCAAGCATGTAAGCCTGCTGCGCCAGGGCGATATCAACCTGATCCTCAATTGCGAGCCCTATTCCTTCGCCCACAACTTTTTCGAGGCCCACGGGCCGTCGTTGTGCGCCATGGCGATGCGGGTCAAGGACAGCGCCAGGGCCTTGGAGCGAGCGGTGGCCTACAAGGGCCAGCCCTATCGCGGCCTGGTGGGGCCCAACGAACTGGAACTGGCCGCCGTGCGTGCGCCGGATGGCAGCCTGATCTACTTGGTGGACCAAAGCGAAGGCGGGCTCTACGACACCGATTTCAACCTGCAACCGGCGGCTGCCAGCAGTGGCGGCTTGCTGCGCATCGACCATATGGCCATGGCCCTGCCGGCCGACAGCCTCGACAGCTGGGTGCTGTTCTACAAGAGCCTGCTGGATTTCGAGGCCGACGACGAAGTGGTGCTGCCCGACCCCTACGGCCTGGTCAAAAGCCGCGCATTGCGCAGCCGCTGCAGTTCGATTCGCCTGCCGCTGAATATTTCCGAGAACCGTAATACGGCAATTTCCCACGCGTTATCGAGTTATCGCGGCTCTGGCGTGCACCACATTGCCTTCGATTGCGCGGATATTTTCGCCGAAGTGCGCCGGGCCAAGGAGGCTGGCGTGCCGCTGTTGGACATCCCGCTCAATTACTACGACGACCTGGCCGCGCGCTTTGATTTCGACGATGAGTTTCTCAGCGAACTGGCGTACTACAACGTGCTGTACGACCGCGACGCCCAGGGCGGCGAGCTGTTTCATGTCTACACCGAAGCCTTCGAGGGCCGGTTTTTCTTTGAGATCATCCAGCGCAAGAACGGCTATGCCGGCTACGGCGCGGCCAACGTGGCGGTGCGTCTGGCGGCGATGGCCAAGTCGCGCAGCGGTGCGGTGCGCCAGGCCCGTTTATAACGGCAGTTGGGGTGCTTCCTTCGGGGAGCGCCTCGGCCCATAATCGGGCCTGCATAAAAACGCCGTGAGCGCACCATGACCCTGATTCCCGATCTCTCTGCCGTGTCAGACGCACCGCGCAAGAGTCGCAAGAACAATCCGGAAAAGACCCGCGAGAATATTCTCCAGGAAGCCATTGTCGAGTTCGTTCAGCAGGGCCTGTCCGGTGCCCGCGTGGACGCCATCGCCGAGCGCATCCACACCTCCAAGCGCATGATCTATTACTACTTCGGCAGCAAGGAGCAGCTCTACGTCGAGGTGTTGGAGAAGCTCTACGGGGATATTCGCAACACCGAAACCCGCATGAACCTCACGGCCCTGGAACCGCGCGAAGCGATCCGCCGGCTGGTGGAGTTCACCTTCGACCACCATGACCAGAACGTGGATTTCGTGCGCATTGTCAGCATCGAAAATATCCACAACGCCGAGTATGTAAAACGCACCAGTACGATCAAGGACATGAACAGCAAAATCCTCGAGGGGCTCGGTGAGACCCTGCGTCGAGGCGCTGAGATGGGCCTGTTTCGTGAAGGGCTGGAGCCGCTGGATGTGCACTTGTTGATCAACTCGTTCAGTTTTTACCGTGTATCCAACCGCCATACCTTCAGTGAGATTTTTCAGATCGAACTGTCGGATGAGGCGATCAAGCAGCGGCATCGCGAGATGATCTGCGAGTCGGTGTTGCGCTACCTGCAGGCTTGAATTCACCGGGGGACCAATGTGGGAGGGGGCTTGCCCCCGATAGCGGTGTATCAGTCAACACATGCCTGACTGACAGACTGCAATCGGGGGCAAGCCCCCTCCCACATTTTTGCACCGGTTTTTACAGTGAGGTGTTCATGCTCTGGAAGTGCGCCAGCATCCGGTCTGCATCCGCCGCCTCGCCACTGAACAACTCAAACGCCTTCACCGCCTGAAACACCGCCATATTGCCGCCATCCAGAGTACGGCAACCCAGGGCGCGGGCGTCGCGCAGCAATTGGGTTTCCAACGGGAAATACACGATTTCCGCCACCCACAGCCCGGCGTGCAATAACGCGGCGGGCACCGGTGTGCCGGGCAGCTTGGCCATGCCCATCGGGGTCGTATTGACCAGACCCTGCGCTTCGGCCATGGCGTTGGCCAAGTGGCCGCCGACCTGGGCACGACCGACGCCAAAATGCTGGGCGAGGTTATCCACAAGCTCGCGCGCGCGGGTGATGTCCACATCGAAAATATTCAACTGTTCAACACCCTCGGCCAGCAGCGCATGCGCCACTGCCGCGCCCGCACCGCCGGCGCCCATCTGCACCACGCGCTGGCGTGGCACATCGTTGAAATTGCGTCGAAAACCTTCGCCGAACCCGAGGCAATCGGTGTTATGGCCGATGCGCTTGCCATCCTTGAACACCACGGTGTTGACCGCGCCAATGCCCTTGGCCTCGTCGGACAATTCATCCAGCAGCGGCAGGATCGCCTGCTTGCACGGGTAAGTAATGTTCAAACCGGTGAAGTGCATCTGTTCGGCGGCCCGCAGCAGAT
This sequence comes from Pseudomonas orientalis, assembly GCF_001439815.1. Taxonomy (GTDB): domain Bacteria; phylum Pseudomonadota; class Gammaproteobacteria; order Pseudomonadales; family Pseudomonadaceae; genus Aquipseudomonas; species Aquipseudomonas orientalis. The sequence continues at coordinate 185,568 of NZ_JYLM01000008.1, forward strand.
CGGGCAGGGCATGGCTGTCCAGGCGCAGCGCCTCCAGGTCGATCAGGCGATACAGGTAGCGCAGTCCCTGGGCGTCACCCTCCTGTTCATGCAGGGCTGGCGTGCGGGAGGCCTGGATGCCGGCGCCGATCAGGCCGGCGAGAACGCGGGGTTTCATCAGGCGCATCCTTTCAACGAGTGGCTGAAATGCTCCAGGGCCAAGTGATAGCCATGGCTGCCAAACCCGGCCAATACCGCCTTGGCAATCGGCGAAACAAAGGAGTGATGACGAAACGCCTCACGGGCATGCACGTTGGATAAATGCACTTCGATCACCGGCACTTCACTGGCCACCAGCGCATCGCGGATTGCCACCGAGGTGTGGGTCCAGGCCGCCGGGTTGATCACGATTCCGGCGCAACGGGCGCGGGCGGTGTGAATCCAGTCGAGCAGTTCGCCTTCGTGGTTGGTCTGGCGAAACTCGATGCTCAGCCCGAGCTTTTCGGCGCTGCGGCCACACAGGGCGGCGATGTCGGCCAGGGTTTCATGGCCGTAGGTGGCGGGCTCGCGGGTACCGAGCAGGTTGAGATTGGGGCCGTTGAGCACCAGCACGATAGGCGGCATAGAGGGGTCTCCACAGTTTTTATTGGTTGTGGAGATAAAATGTACTGAATGGTTAATTTGGTCAAACGAAGTTGCTGGAGTTGTTCGATTATCGAACCGTTAATCATCAAGGCAGCTTCAGTCAATGTGTTACGCCGGATTGCTGAGGGAACACGTTCTGCGGGCGTGGCCCAAGTATCCCCAACCCGTTGGCATGAGTGGTTACAACCCGGTATTCGCCGGTTTGTTCGTCGTTACTAATCTCTGACGCAGCTTCGTGAGCATGAAGCCGGTTGTCGGGTGACACGGGAAAATTGTTACCTGGCGGAAAATAACCTAACGGATGGGTTACGATGAGAGTAGGTGCTTACAAGGGATATGTAATTTCAGTATTTCTCAGGGATGAGCATTGCCCGCCCCATGTGCATGTCAGGGGCAAGGAGTGGGATGCGCGTTTCCGTTTCAGTTTCTTGGATGGGGACGTTGAATTATGGGATGTGGAGCCTGAACGGAGGCAGCCACCCCTGTCGGTTCTGAAGGAGATACGCGGGGCCATCATGCAACGGCATTACTTGGCGCGGGCACGCAGGATTTGGTGGGAAAAACTGCAGACGGTTTGCCTGGAGAATCATTCCTGGAATTGGGACGCTGGTGAGTTGGTTCCAGGGTTGGTCATTCGACAAGGTGTCTACGTCATCTCAAGCGCCAGGCACGACGTCGTAGAGCAACGGACTATTTTGAATCTGGTAAGAGCGCCAGATTGCGTGGGGATTAATTTATGAAAATCATAAAAGCCAAAGTCACACCTTGTGTACCTCTCACTGATGCCGACGTTGACAAGGCAATCGCTCGAGGACGCAGGTTGAAACGCCTGTACGCCAACGCCAGCAATGTGCGTTATGAAAACGACTGCCTCTCCATTGGCTTCAGCGATGGGAGCCGCGTCATGTTGCCGGTGGCTGGCCTGCCGGAGTTCGAAGGGTTTTCAGAGAAAGATTTCCAGCAGTTGGAAGTGACTTTCGGTGGCAAGGCGATTAGCTGTGAGGCTCAGGACTTGGATGTTTCGATCACCGGCCTGATCGCTACAAGCCAACCTCTGATGGACCTGGCTACCAGCCTGGTGGCATCGCGCAACGGCCGCAAAAGCAGCGCGGCCAAATCCGCCGCCGCTCGTGCCAATGGCAAGAAGGGTGGCCGGCCACGCAAGGAAGTACCGCAGCCCCCAGAGACCACAGACACTTGAATAAACTGTAGGAGCGAGCTTGCTCGCGAAAAACCCACAGGCACCGCGTTCATCCAGGAAGCACGCGTTATCGTTGACGTTTTTCGCGAGCAAGCTCGCTCCTACTCTGCAGGTTTATCGGCGGGTCAGCAACACACCCGATTCCATATGATGCGTCCACGGAAACTGATCAAACATCGCACATTGAGTAATGCGATGCGTGTCATGCAACTGCGCGATGTTCGCCGCCAACGTCTCCGGGTTGCAGGAGATATACAGGATGTTGTCGAAGCGCCGGGTCAGTTCGCAGGTGTCCGGGTCCATGCCGGCGCGGGGTGGGTCGACGAATACGCTGCCGAATTCGTAGCTTTTCAGGTCGATGCCGTGCAGGCGACGGAACGGTCGCACTTCATTCAGCGCCTCGGTGAGCTCTTCGGCGGAAAGGCGCACCAGGGTGACGTTATCCACGGCATTTTCATCGAGGTTGCTCAGGGCCGCATTCACTGACGTCTTGCTGATTTCGGTGGCCAGCACCTTACGCACGCGGGTCGCCAGCGGCAGGGTGAAGTTGCCGTTGCCGCAGTACAGCTCCAGCAAGTCATCCGAGCGATCGCCCAGGGCGTCGTACGCCCAGTTGAGCATCTTCCGGTTTACCGTGCCGTTGGGCTGGGTGAAGGCGCCTTCGGGTTGGCGGTAGCTGAACGTGCGGCCACCGACCTCGAGTTTCTCCACCACGTAGTCGTGGCCGATCACATCGCGCTTGCCCTTGGAGCGGCCGATGATGCTCACGTCCAGCTCAGCCGCCAACTGGTTGGCGGCGGCGTGCCAGTGTTCATCCAGCGGGCGGTGATAGCACAGGGTGATCATCGCGTCGCCGGCCAGGGTGGTCAGGAACTCCACCTGGAACAGCTTGTGGCTCAGGGCGGCGCTGGCTTGCCAGGCGGCCTTGAGCTGCGGCATCAATTGGTTGATGCGCTGGCTGGCGATGGGAAATTCTTCAATGAGGATCGGTGTGCGCTTGTCGTCCTGGGCGAACATGGCGTAGTGGCGATCCCCGCCTTCGCGCCACAGGCGAAACTCGGCGCGCAGGCGGAAGTGCTGCAACGGCGAATCGAAGACCTGCGGCTCGGGCGCGTCGAAGGGTTCCAGCAGGTCACGCAAACGCGTGACCTTGTCTTGCAGTTGAGCGGTGTAGTGTGCGGCGTCGAAAGTCATGCGTTGAACCAGCCCAGCTTGATCACGAACAGAATCGACAGAATCACCAGTGCCGGGTTCAGCTCACGGTAGCGGCCCGAAAGCAGCTTGATGGCGGTCCAGGCGATGAAACCGAAGGCGATGCCGTTGGCGATGGAGTAAGTGAAGGGCATCGCCAGGGCGGTGATCACCACCGGCGCTGCCACGGTAATGTCATCCCAGTCGATTTCAGCCAGGCCGGACGTCATCAACACCGCCACGAACAGCAGCGCCGGTGCGGTGGCGAAGGCCGGTACGCTGGCCGCCAGGGGCGAGAAGAACAGTGCCAGCAGGAACAGGATCGCGACCACGATGGCGGTCAAGCCGGTGCGGCCACCGGCGCTCACGCCGGCGGCGGATTCGATGTAGCTGGTGGTGGTCGAGGTACCCAGCAGCGAGCCGGCCATGGCCGCCGTACTGTCGGCGATCAGCGCACGGCCCATTTTCGGCATATGCCCGTCCTTGCCCATCAGGCCGGCGCGCTTGGCAACGCCGATCAGGGTGCCGGAGTTGTCGAACAGGTCAACGAACAGGAACGCAAAGATCACGCTGACCAGACCGATATCCAGCGCGCCTTTGATATCCAGCTGCAGGAAGGTCGGCGCCAGGGACGGTGGCATGGAGGTCACGCCGCCAAACGGGGTGACGCCGAGCAGGATCGAGACAATGGTCACCGCCAGGATGCCGATCAACACCGCGCCGCGCACCGCCAGGGCTTCCAGTGCGACGATCAGCACGAAGCCCAGGGTGGCCAGGATCGGCGCCGGTTGTTTCAGGTCGCCCAGGCCCACCAGGGTGGCCGGGTTGGCGACCACGATACCGGCGTTGTGCAGAGCGATCAGTGCCAGGAACAGGCCGATACCGGCGGCAATTGCCGAGCGCAGGGGCAGGGGAATGCTGTTGATGATCCACTCACGGATTCGGAAGATCGACAGCAGGAAGAACAGCACCGCCGAAATGAACACCGCACCCAGCGCAACCTGCCAGGTGTGGCCCATGTGCAGCACCACGGTGTAGGTAAAGAAGGCATTGAGGCCCATGCCCGGCGCCAGCGCGATCGGGTAGTTGGCGATCAGGCCCATCACGGTGGAGCCGATGGCCGCCGCCAGGCAGGTCGCGACAAACACTGCGCCCTTGTCCATGCCGGTTTCGCCGAGGATGCTCGGGTTCACGAACAGGATGTAGGCCATGGCCAGGAACGTGGTGATACCCGCAAGAATCTCGGTGCGCACGTTGGTGTTGTGGGCTTTGAGTTGAAACAGCTTTTCCAGCATGCCGGCTCCCTGTGACGCTATCTTGCGTCGTGATTTGTTGACCTCTAAGTCAAAGCACAAACTGCGCCAAGCGCCTGTGGTTTCAGAGAGGATCGGAAAAAGCGGCGCATCATACCAGCAGCCGAGGCTGTGTGGCGCATGGCCTTGAGGCATACTGCGCCGACGTTCAACAGCAGGTCATCGACAGCATGAAAAAAGCCAACGTGTGGAGTCTAGCGCTGATCCCTTGTCTAGGCCTGTGGTTCGGCGCGGCACCGGCGTGGGGCGCGACTGCACCGGCCTTGAGCGAGGTGCGCGTGTTCAAGGTCGAGTCAGGGACGTGCACGGAAACCATCCCGGAGCGCGTCACCCTTACTCAGATGTGTACACATCGCGGGCCAACCAAGGTTTCGGTGATGGAAGTGGGCCTGGGTAACAACCCGGTCGGGCGCTTCAACGGTTCGGTGCTCAGCGGCCAGCGCACGGCGGTGTGCCAGGTCGGCAACATCAGCCAGGCCTGCAATGGTGCGGGCACATTGATGGGCTACATCTATGTGTTCGACCTGAATGTCGAGGGGCCAGGGGGCTTCGTCTACAGCAATACCTCGATCAACCCTCCGCAAAATACATTGACCACCACACTCAATATCCACTGATCAATCATCTTGAACGCTCAAAACCCCGGGAAGTCGTACCCCTTAAGACGGCGATTTTCCTGAACGCCGCGGATGTACACCAACCCGTGAGGTGTTTATGAGCGCAACCCCCAATGGCGCGGCGGCCCAGCCGTACGTTGCCCACCCGATACGCTTGACCGTCAATGGCCAGGATCGCCAATTGAGTGTGCTGCCCTGGACCACCTTGCTGGACCTGCTGCGCGAGCAACTGGACCTGGTCGGCAGCAAAAAGGGCTGCGACCACGGCCAGTGCGGTGCCTGCACCGTCTTGCGTGACGGCAAACGCGTAAACGCCTGCCTGACCCTGGCCGTGATGTGCGACGGCGCCGAACTGACCACCATCGAAGGCCTTGCCGACGGCGACCAATTGCATCCTATGCAGCAAGCCTTTATCAAGCACGACGCCTTCCAGTGCGGCTACTGCACCCCCGGCCAGATCTGCTCGGCGGTCGGCCTGGCCAACGAAGGCCGCGCCCACGACAGTGCGCAGATCCAGGAGCTGATGAGCGGCAACCTGTGCCGCTGCGGCGCCTACAGCAATATCCGCGACGCCATCGAAGAAGCGCTGCCGGCGTGCGGCAACCGCGGAGGTGAGCAATGAATCCCTTCCATTACAGCAAACCGGCGGATGTGCACGAGGCGGTGCACCTGAGCAGTGCGACGTCACGCTTCATTGCCGGCGGCACCAACCTGCTGGACTTGATGAAAGAGAACATCAGCCGCCCCGAACACCTGATCGATATCACCGGACTGCCGCTGCAGGCCATTGAAGAAACCGCCGAGGGCGGCTTGCGCATTGGTGCGCTGGTGAGCAATGCCGACCTGGCCTGGCACCCGCTGATCGAACAGCGTTATCCGTTGCTGTCACAAGCCATCCTGGCCGGGGCCTCGCCGCAACTGCGCAACATGGCCAGTACCGGTGGCAACCTGCTGCAACGCACCCGTTGCTACTATTTCTATGACGCTACGGTGCCGTGCAACAAGCGTGAGCCCGGCAGCGGCTGCCCGGCGCGTACCGGCCTGAATCGCATCCACGCGATCCTCGGCGCCAGCGAGCAGTGCGTCGCCACCCACCCTTCGGACATGTGCGTGGCCCTGGCAGCGCTGGAGGCGCGGGTGCATGTGCAAGGGCGCGGCGGCGCGCGGGTCATCGAGTTTGCCGACTTCCACCGGCTGCCGGGTGATGCGCCGCAACGCGACAACCAATTGGCCGACGACGAACTGATCACCGCGGTGGAATTGCCTGCCGATAACCTGGCCCGCCACAGCCACTACCTGAAGGTCCGCGACCGCGCGTCCTATGCGTTCGCGCTGGTGTCGGTTGCCGCCGCCCTGGAGCTGGACGGCGACGAGATCATCGACGCCCGCCTGGCCCTCGGCGGTGTGGCCCACAAACCCTGGCGCGACCGCGCGGTGGAAGCCTCGCTGATCGGTCGCACCGTCAGCCGCGAAACTTTCAGTAACGCCGCCGATGCCCTGCTGCAAGATGCCGAGCCGCTGCAACACAACGGTTTCAAGATCAAGCTGGCGCGCCGCGCAATCATTCGAGCACTGAGCGACGCTGCGGTCGCAGGAGAACAGCCATGAGCGCCATCGGCAAACCCCTGGACCGTGTCGACGGTCTGCTCAAGGTCACAGGCCAGGCGCGCTACGCCGGCGAATTTCCCGAGGACGGCCTGCTGCATGGCAGTGTGGTATCGAGCACCATCGCCAAAGGCCGGGTCATCCGGATCGATGCCTCCAGGGCCCTGGCCTTGCCGGGCGTGGTGGCGGTGATTGATCACCTCAATCGCCCGAAAATCGCCAGCTACGACGATGCCTTCGCCGATGCGGATGCCGCCGACGGCTCGCCCTTTCGCCCGCTGTATAACGACCGCGTGCTCTACAGCGGTCAGCCGCTGGCGCTGGTGATCGCCGATAACCTGGAACTGGCGCGGCATGCCGGCTCGCTGGTGGAGATTGAATACGCGCGCGAAGACTTCGAAACGGACCTGGTCACGCAGCGGGAGTCGGCCCACCCTTCGCCGCAGACGCCGCCCGGCCCGCGTGGCAACTTCCAGGCCGAATGGGCCGGCGCCGCCATCAGCCTCGATCTGCACTACAGCACGCCCATCGAACACCATAACCCGATGGAACCCCACGCCAGCACCGTGCTGTACCAGCCGGACGGCACCTTGCATATCCACGACAAGACCCAGGGCCCGCAGAACTGCCAGGCCTATGTGCAAAAGGTGTTCGGCCTGGATAAAAGCCAGGTGCGCATCTTTGCCGCGTTTGTCGGCGGTGCCTTTGGTTCGGGCCTGCGCCCGCAGTACCAATTGCCGCTGGCGGTGATGGCGTCGCTGGCACTCAAGCGTTCGGTACGCGTCACCCTGACCCGGCAACAGATGTTCACCTTCGGCTACCGTCCGCGCACCTTACAGCGCCTGCAGATGGGCGCCGCCGCCAACGGGCGCCTGCTGGCACTGGGGCATACCGCGATCGGCCAGACGTCACGCTTCGAGGACTTCAGCGAACACGTGGTGGAATGGAGTGGCATGCTCTACCACTGCGATAACGTGCAATTGACCTACAAACTGGTGCCGCTGGACGTCTTCACCCCACTGGACATGCGTGCCCCCGGTGCTGCCCTGGGCGTGATCGGCCTGGAATGCGCGATGGACGAACTGGCCTGTGCCCTGGCTATCGACCCGGTGCAACTGCGCCTTATCAATTACGCCGAGCGCAACCAGAACGAGGACAAGCCCTGGTCGAGCAAGGCCCTGCGCGAGTGTTACAGCGAAGGCGCCGAGCGTTTCGGCTGGAGCCAGCGCAACCCCGAACCGCGCAGCATGCGCGACGGCCGCCAGTTGATCGGCTGGGGCATGGCCGGCGGGGTGTGGGAAGCCATGCAGATGAAAGCCAGCGCCAGGGCGCGCATCGACAGTGACGGCAAACTCACCGTCAGCAGCGCCACCACCGATATCGGCACCGGCACCTACACCGTGATGACCCAGATCGCGGCCCAGGCCAGCGGTGTGGCGATGGCCGATGTCAGCTTTCTGTTGGGCGATTCGTCCTTGCCCACGGCGCCCTTGCAGGGTGGCTCGTTTACCGTGTCTTCCGTCGGCACCGCCGTCCAGCAGGCCTGCGAAGCCCTCAATGCCAAGCTGTTGCAAACCGCCCGGCAGGTTTACCCGGTGTTCAAGGACGCCGAGTCCGTGCGCTTCGAAGACGGCCAGTTGCATACCGGTGACGTGAGCGTGTCGTTGGCCCAGTTGGTCAAAGACAGCGGTGAAAACGCGCTGGAGGTGAAGGTAGACAGCGAGCCCGACAAGAAGCGCGAGGGCTATGCCAGCGCCACCCATTCGGCGGTGTTCGTCGAAGTGCGCGTGGACGAGGACCTTGGCACCATCAAGGTCAGCCGCGTGGTCAGCGCCATTGCAGCCGGGCGCGTGGTCAACCCGAAAATGGCGCGCAGCCAGATCCTCGGCGGGGTGGTGTGGGGCATTGGCATGGCGCTGCATGAAGAGACTCAGATCGACCACCAGTTGGGGCGCTACATGAACCACAGCCTGGCCGAATACCACATCCCGGTGAACGCCGATATCGGCGAGATTGATGTGCTGTTTGTCGAAGAGCACGACGAGATCGTCAATGCCCTGGGGTCCAAGGGCGTGGGGGAGATCGGCATCGTCGGGGTGGCGGCGGCGGTGGCGAATGCGATCTATCACGCCACCGGCAAACGGGTTCGGGAGTTTCCGATTACCCTGGACAAGGTGCTCTGACGCGGTCTGGCAAACACTGAAGACCTGAATGTGGGAGGGGGCTTGCCCCCGATGACGGCTTATCAGTCGACTCTGATGTGGCTGATCTACCGCTATCGGGGGCAAGCCCCCTCCCACATTGACCTTATTGCCATATCGGGTCAGGCGGTGGTTTTCGAGGCAGTTTCTTCCACCGGCACATGCATACGATCGCGATTGGCCAGGGTCGGGAACAGCTTGATCCACACCCCGGTCACCACCAGCGTCCCAATCCCGCCCATGACCACCGCCGGCACCGTGCCGAACCAGTGCGCGGTGATGCCCGACTCGAACTCACCCAATTGATTGGATGCACCAATAAACAAGCCGTTGACCGCACTTACCCGGCCGCGCATCTCATCCGGTGTTTCCAGCTGCACGAACGAAGCCCGGATCACCATGCTGATCATATCCGCCGCGCCCAGCACCACCAGCACTGCCAGGGAGAACCAGAACGAGGTCGACAGCCCGAACGCGATGGTCGCCACGCCGAACACACCGACCGCCGTGAACATCACGCGACCGACTTTGCGGTCCACTGAAAAACGCGCCAGCCACAGTGACATCAGCAACGCCCCCACCGCCGGTGCCGAGCGCAACAGGCCCAGGCCCCAGGGACCGGTCAACAGGATGTCCTTGGCGAACACCGGCAATAACGCGGTGGCGCCGCCCAGCAGCACGGCGAACAGGTCCAGGGAGATGGCGCCGAGGATGTCCGGCCGGCTGCGGATAAAGCGAATCCCGGCCAGCAAGGAGTCGAGGGTGGCCTTGCCTTTGTTCAGCGGCGTCTGGCGGGCGGGCAGGTTGAGGGTCAGCCCGCAGGCGATCAGGTACAGCACCACGGTCGGGCCGTACACCCAGACGCTGCCGAACGCATAGAGCAGACCGCCGAGGGCCGGGGCGACGATGGTCGCCAATTGCTGGGCCGATTGCGACGACGCCACGGCCCGTGGGAACAGCGCGCTGGGCACGATACTGGGCAGCAGTGCCTGGGTGGTGGGCATTTCGAATGAACGCGCGGCGCCCAGCACGAAGGCCAGAATGAAGATCATCTCGCGGGTCACGTTGCCGGTCAGCCCGCCGATGGCCAGGGACAGGGCAATCAGCGCCTGTACGGTCTGGCAGATGGCGGCGACCTTGCGCCGCTCATAGCGATCGGCCACATGCCCGGTGTGCAGCATGAACAGCACGCGCGGTACGAACTCCACCAGGCCGACCAAGCCCAGGTCCAACACATTGCCGGTCAGTTGGTAGAGGTTCCAGCCGATGGCCACGGTCAACATCTGGAAGCCGCTGGCGGTAAAGATCCGCGCCAGCCAGAACGCGATGAAAGGACGGTGATGACGTAACAGCAACGCAGGTTCGCTAGGCATTGGGCGTACAGGTCAGGGCCGAAGGGAACGGCGAGATTAGCATCATGTTGTAACAAAGAGTTGCAATAACCCGGGTGAGGCAAGCTGTCACGCGGCAAAAGACCACACAACTGCCCATCGAAAATGGGACTACTCTTTCAACGATGCTTGATCCAGATCAACACCCGCTCCGGGATTGCTCTGGCGGCCCAAAGGCCAGATTCCCTGCGTGACGGGTAAAAAAAGAAACGAATTGAAATTCGCCACACTCCATATCCGTGGGGGCAGTGGGTGCAGGCTCCGAGCCCGCAGCCGGTATTACCTGACAGAGGAAGACTTATGTTCGGTTTGGAGGCGCTAGATCTCGCCCGAATTCAATTTGCGTTCACCATCTCGTTTCACATCCTGTTCCCGGCGATCACCATCGGCCTGGCCAGTTACCTCGCGGTACTGGAGGGCTTGTGGCTCAAGACCCGCAACGACACCTACCGTGACCTCTACCATTTCTGGTCGAAGATCTTTGCCGTCAACTTCGGCATGGGCGTGGTCTCGGGCCTGGTCATGGCTTACCAGTTCGGCACCAACTGGAGCCGTTTTTCGGACTTCGCCGGCGCCGTCACCGGGCCGCTGCTGACGTACGAAGTGCTCACCGCCTTCTTCCTCGAGGCTGGCTTCCTGGGGGTGATGCTGTTCGGCTGGAACAAGGTGGGGCGCAACCTGCACTTCTTCTCCACCGTGATGGTGGCGGTCGGTACGCTGATTTCGACGTTCTGGATCCTCTCCTCTAACAGTTGGATGCAGACGCCCCAAGGCTTTGAAATCGTCGATGGGCGGGTGATTCCGACCGATTGGTTCGCCGTGGTCTTCAACCCTTCATTCCCTTACCGCCTGGCGCATATGGCCACTGCCGCTTTCGTGGCCACGGCGTTCTTCGTCGGCTCGTCGGCGGCCTGGCACCTGCTGCGCGGCAAGGACAACCCGGCGATCCGCAAAATGCTCTCGATGGCGATGTGGATGGCCCTGATCGTTGCGCCTATCCAGGCGGTGATCGGCGACTTCCACGGCCTCAACACCTTGAAGCACCAACCGGCCAAAATCGCCGCGATTGAAGGTCATTGGGAAAATATCGGCAACGAACCCACGCCGCTGATCCTGTTCGGCTGGCCGGACATGAAAGCCGAGAAGACCAAGTACGCGGTGGAAATTCCCTACCTGGGCAGCCTGATCCTGACCCACTCGCTGGATCAGCAGGTGCCGGCGCTCAAGGAATTCCCGCCTGAAGACCGGCCTAATTCGACCGTGGTGTTCTGGTCGTTCCGGGTCATGGTCGGCCTGGGTTTCCTGATGATCTTCACGGGGCTGTTCAGCCTGTGGCTGCGCCGTGGCGACAAGATGTACACGTCCAGGCCGTTCCTGTACCTGGCGTTGTGGATGGGCCCGTCCGGTCTGATCGCGATTCTCGCGGGCTGGTTCACCACCGAAATCGGTCGTCAGCCGTGGGTGGTCTACGGGTTGATGCGCACGGCGGATGCGTCTTCCGGGCATAGCCTGGCGCAGATGACCATCACCCTGGTGCTGTTCGTGGTGGTGTACTTCGCGCTGTTCGGCGCGGGCCTGGGTTACATGATGCGCCTGGTGCGCAAAGGGCCTGTGGTTTACGAGGTCACGGAGCCGACCCAGGGTGGTCCTGGCCAGAAGCGCACACCGGCGCGTCCGTTGTCCGCTGCCGATGATGGCAGCGACAACGACCACGACGACATCCAGCACAAGGGGCATTGAGATGGGCATTGATCTTCCGCTGATCTGGGCCGTGATCATCATCTTCGGCATCATGATGTACGTGGTGATGGACGGCTTCGACCTGGGCATCGGCATCCTGTTTCCGTTCGTACCGGGCAAGACCGATCGCGACGTCATGATGAACACCGTGGCGCCGGTGTGGGACGGCAATGAAACCTGGCTGGTATTGGGCGGCGCGGGCTTGTTCGGTGCGTTTCCGCTGGCCTATTCGGTGGTGTTGTCGGCGTTGTACCTGCCGCTGATCCTGATGTTGATCGGGCTGATCTTTCGTGGCGTGGCCTTCGAGTTCCGCTTCAAGGCCAAGGACCACAAGCGTCACCTGTGGGACAAGGCGTTTATCGGCGGCTCGCTCACGGCGACGTTCTTCCAGGGCGTGGCGCTGGGGGCGTTCATCGATGGGATTCCGGTGGTGAACCGGCAGTTCGCCGGCGGTTCGCTGGACTGGCTGACCCCGTTCACGATGTTCTGTGGCGTGGCGCTGATCGTGGCGTATGCCTTGCTTGGCTGCACCTGGCTGATCATGAAGACCGAAGGCAAGTTGCAGGAACAGATGCACAATCTGGCGCGCCCGCTGGCGTTCGTGGTGTTGGCGGTGATCGGTATCGTCAGCCTCTGGACGCCGCTGACCCACGCGGAAATCGCCTCGCGCTGGTTCACCCTGCCCAATCTGTTCTGGTTCCTGCCCGTGCCGCTGCTGGTGCTGGTGACGATGTACGGGTTGTTCCGCGCCGTGGCACGCCGTGCGCATTACACGCCATTTTTGCTGACGCTGGTATTGATCTTCCTGGGCTACAGCGGCCTGGGGATCAGCCTGTGGCCTAACATCATTCCACCGTCGGTCTCGATCTGGGACGCCGCCGCGCCGCCGCAAAGCCAGGGCTTCATGCTGGTGGGCACCTTGTTCATCATCCCGTTCATCCTGGGCTATACCTTCTGGAGCTACTACGTGTTCCGCGGCAAGGTTACCCACGAAGACGGTTATCACTAGGAGGGTCGCAGCATGGCGGGCAAACCTTCGTTGCACGATATCGAACAGGCCGAGAAACAGCCGTTGTGGCGGCGCCTTGGGTGGCTGGCGATGATCTGGACCGGCAGTGTGCTGGCCTTGTTTATCGTCGCCAGCCTGATGCGCATGTTCATGAATGCGGCCGGCCTGACCACGCACTGACATCCCGATCCGGGCTTTGCGGCCCGGTTTTTTTTGAGTCCTGCTCTTCTTACTGGGAGGGTGGGGCTTTTTTTATTTGCGCGCCTTGAGAATGACGAACTTGGGTGTCGCCGCCACTTGCTCGACGCCGCGAAACAGGCGCGCCAATTTGCTGTGATAACCCAGGTGGCGGTTACCGACGATATACAACGCGCCACCCACCACCAGCGCCTCCCGCGCCTGCTGGAACATGCGCCAGGCGAGAAAGTCGCCCACCACCTGCTGCTGGTGGAAAGGCGGGTTGCACAGCACCACGTCCAGCGACTGCGTTTGCTGGCCAGCCAGGCCGTCGTCGGCACGCATAATCACCTCGCGCTCCCCCAGGGCCGCCCGCCAGTTCTCGGTGGCTGACTGCACCGCCATGAAGGACTCGTCCACCAGAGTGTACTGTGCGTCGGGGTTTTGCAGCGCGCTGGCAATTGCCAGTACGCCGTTGCCGCAGCCCAGGTCCGCCACACGGGCGCCGCCCAGGTTGTTCGGCAGGTGCGGCAGGAACGCGCGCGTGCCGATGTCCAGGCCTTCGCGGCAGAACACGTTGGCATGGTTGAGCAGTTCGATGGCCGGGGTATCCAGCATGTAGCGGGTAGGGTAGGGCGATACCGCCACGGGGCGGTCGGCGGCAGTGGCGATCAGCAGCCGGGCCTTTTTTACCGCAAGCGTGGCATGCATCGGCCCGATATAGCGGTCCAGCAGTTCACCGGCGGCGCGTGGCAAGTGCTTGATCATCGCTCCGGCGATCACCTCGGCGCCCGGCGCCAATTGCCCTTGCAACCGAATCAACTGCTCTTCCAGCAGCGCCAGGGTCTTCGGCACACGAAGCAACACTCGATCGAATGGCCCGACCGGCACTTGGCTGGCCGGTACGAAAGTTACCGCATCAAAGGCCTTGCCGTTGCGCACCAGGTTTTTTTCCAGGCCTTGGGCTGCGAGGAACGAATCGCCGCTGGAGGTCACCTGCACCTTGCCTTCAAGGCTGGCCGCGAGGGCGCCGAAGCTGTCATTGAGTACCAGCACGCGGGTTGCCGCACTGGGTTGCTGGCCGGCGAGGTGGCTGAGCAGGTATTCGTCGGCGGCATCGAAGGCTTGCAGCGGATCATTGTGTTGCTCGGGCTGACGAATCAAGTCGAGCTGGGCGAAGGGGCTGTCAAGCAGGGGCATGGCGGGGGAGGCTCTGGGGTAATCGACGGAACCGTCTGAGTGAACGGCGAGGCAACCTTTGAAAGGGCAGCATCAACACTCAGAATGGGCCGCAAATGGTACTTTTTTTTCAACGCGATGACATGCGCTGTTTCATGTGCGGGTTAAAACAGCCCTGCTTTAGAGGCGCTGAGCACAGCCTGGATCTTGTTGTGAACCCCAAGTTTCTTGAACGTACTGCTGATATGAAAGCCCACCGTACGTTCGGACAGGCAGAGGATGGCCGCGATCTCGGAAGCGGTCTTGCCCATGGCGGACCACTTGAGGACTTCCGTTTCCCGTGCGGTTAACTTGCTGGGCGTGTTGATGTTGTTTGTGTCGGTGTATTTTTTTGCAACGACTGCATGCATCGCATGGCAGAGCCACAAGACCTGCCCGGCTTTTTCGTAAAGCTCTTCAGGGCTGACCTCGCCTTTGCCCCGGGTCAGCGTGAGCATGCTGAACACTCCCTGGAAATCATGCACCGCCTGGGTCCAGCCCAAGTGCACGCCAAACGACTGGGCCAACTCCCACAACTGGGGGGTACTGCTAAAGGTTTTCTGGTCCCAGACAATGGGCAGGACACTGTTTTTACACTGGGATACAACGGGATCTATATCGAAGAAATGCGCTCGTTTATAAATGTTTCTCCATTCAATTGGGTGATTATCAAGATGAACGGGATCTGTTTGGTTGCTTTTGGCTTGGGAACTCAGCGTAAATGAGCAATATTGGAATCCCAACTCGTACGTGTGATTGACGACCATTTCAAACACGCTGGTTATTTCGCTCTCGCCTTCCAGTTTGGGCAGCCGTGTATTGCGCCATTTGACCATCGGTAACTCTCCATAGGTTTCCTTGTGACTTGGGTACGTCCCGATCCCAACGCTGCTTGAGAAAAAAGTGTAGGATAAGTCCTATGAGTAGGGCTGAAAAAATTTCGGTTATTGGCGTGTTTCGGCACAACAGCGCTGTACAAGGAACAGGCTTTTGTATGAGTTAGCCGCGTGGCGCTTGGCTTTTCAATAGTTTGAAGGTAGTGTCAAAATGATATGCTCCAGAAGTTCAGCATCATCTAGTGATGTATCGCGCGTGGGTTAATAGCAAAATGTTTAGTTTGTTGTTGGAGCGCTATCTGTCACTTATTGTCACAAACCCGACAGCGTCGCTGTCTTTCGCTGGCTGCAATGCCAGTACAAATCAGCGGTGTTTGCGCGACCCGCTTTGAGAGACACTACGGCCCTGTGCAAAACGGAGCCCCCCATGACGGCCAGTGCTGAGAAATTTACCCGCCAGACCTTGCTCGACGTGCAATCGTTGACCCCCAGCCTCTTCACCCTGCGCACCACGCGTGATGCCGGCTTTCGCTTTACCGCCGGCCAGTTCGTGCGCCTGGGCGTCACCAAGGCGGATGGCAGTACCGTGTGGCGTGCTTATTCCATCGTGTCTTCGCCGTTTGACGAATACCTCGATTTCTTTTCCATTGTGGTCCCCGGGGGCGAGTTCACCAGTGAGCTGAGCCGCCTGAAAGTCGGCGATACCTTGCTGGTGGAGCGCCAGGCCACCGGCTTCCTGACCCTGAACCGCTTTATCGACGGGCGCGACCTGTGGCTGCTGGGCACCGGTACCGGCGTGGCGCCGTTCCTGTCGATCCTGCAGGATTTCGAGGTGTGGGAAAAATTCGAACGTATCGTCCTGGTGTACAGCGCACGCGAGGCCAGGGAGCTGGCCTACCAGTCGTTGATCAATCAATTGGGCGAGCGTGAATACCTGGCCGAATACGCCCACAAGCTGATCTACATCCCCATCGTCACCCGTGAGCGGCATCCGGGGGCGTTGAACGGGCGTATCACCACCCTGATCGAGAATGGGGAGCTGGAGCGTGCGGCTGGCGTCGAGCTGACGGCAGAACATTCCCGCGTGCTGATTTGCGGTAACCCGCAGATGGTCGATGACACGCGCCAGCTGCTCAAGCAGCGCGACATGCAACTGAGCCTGAGCCGACGTCCGGGCCAGGTGGCGGTGGAAAACTACTGGTAAAAAAAGGCGCCTCACGGGGCGCCTTTTTTGGTCCGCAGGTCAGAGCGGTTTGTCGTGCTGTGCCTTGAGCAGATCGCGGATCTCGCCCAGCAGCACCTCTTGCTTGGTGGGCGTCGGTGGCAAAGTCGGCGCGACGGCCTCTTCGCGCTTGAGGCGGTTGATCGCCTTCACACCCATGAAAATAGCGAAGGCGACGATCAAAAAGTCGACCACGCTCTGGATGAACTTGCCGTAGGCCAGCACCACGGCGGGTGCATCGCCTTGCGCGGCTTTGAGCGTGATTGCCAGGTCGCCGAAGTCCACGCCACCGATCAACAGGCCGAGCGGCGGCATCACCACGTCCCCTACAAACGAGGAAACAATTTTGCCGAACGCGGCGCCGATGATAATACCGACGGCCATGTCGACCACATTACCTTTGACCGCGAAGGCCTTGAACTCACTGATCACGCCCATAAGTTATTCCTTGTTACAGATGAGAAGGGTGGAGGTCAGTGTAAGTCAGTCGTAGCGGGCTTGCGCGACACAACCTTTAACACTGTTGGTTTTTATCGACACATTAAAACGCAATAAGTTTGCAAAGTGCCACCAATCGCGCGCGAAATACGTCGAATTTCAGCGGGTTACCAGACTTTTTTCTCAATCGGGCCTGTGGTGTTTTTCTATTTATCTTCTGACCCGCAGGTCACTAGCCTCTGGCAAGCACAACTGAATGTGCACTAAAAAAACCAGAGGAAACCTTGATGAACACTTCAATCAATCGCAGGCCGGTGTCGGCGCGCCAAGCGTTGGCGGTGCTGACCGCCAGCCTGCTGACCCTCTCCGTGCAAGCCGCCAACCTGACCCGTGACAACGGCGCCGCCGTTGGGGACAACCAGAACTCGCAGACGGCCGGCGCCAATGGTCCTGTGCTGCTGCAGGACGTTCAATTGATTCAGAAGCTGCAGCGCTTCGACCGCGAACGCATTCCCGAGCGTGTGGTGCATGCGCGTGGCACCGGCGCCCATGGCACCTTCACCGTGACCGACAACCTCAGCGACCTGACCAAGGCCAAGGTATTCGCCGCCGGTGAAGCCACGCCGGTGTTCGTGCGTTTCTCGGCCGTGGTCCACGGCAACCATTCCCCGGAAACCCTGCGCGATCCGCGGGGCTTCGCCACCAAGTTCTACACCGCCGAAGGTAACTGGGACCTGGTCGGTAATAACTTCCCGACGTTCTTCATTCGCGATGCCATCAAGTTCCCGGACATGGTCCACGCGTTCAAACCGGACCCGCGCACTAACCTGGACGATGACTCGCGTCGTTTCGACTTCTTCTCCCATGTTCCAGAGTCCACCCGCACACTGACCGAGTTGTACTCGGACGCCGGCACACCGGCCAGTTATCGGGAAATGGACGGCAATGGCGTACATGCCTACAAGTTGATCAACGCCAAGGGCGAAGTGCATTACGTCAAGTTCCACTGGAAGAGCCTGCAAGGCATCAAGAACCTTGACCCCAAGCAAGTCACCGAAGTGCAAGGGCGTGACTACAGCCATATGACCAATGACCTGGTCACCCATATCAACAAGGGCGAGTTCCCCAAGTGGGACTTGTATGTGCAGGTATTGAAACCTGAAGACCTGGCCAAGTTCGATTTCGACCCGCTGGACGCCACCAAGATCTGGCCGAATGTACCGGAGCGCAAAGTCGGGCAAATGGTGCTCAACCGCAACCCGGGCAATGTTTTCCAGGAGACCGAGCAAGTGGCGATGGCCCCGGCCAACCTGGTGCCGGGTATCGAGCCGTCGGAAGATCGCCTGCTGCAAGGTCGGGTGTTCTCCTACGCCGACACGCAAATGTACCGATTGGGCGCCAATGCCCTGCAACTGCCGATCAACGCCCCACGGGTGACCGTCAACAACGGCAATCAGGACGGCGCGCTGAACTTCGGCAAGACCACCACCGGCGTGAACTACCAGCCAAGCCGCCTGCTGCCACGGGAAGAGCCGCAAGCCGCACGCTACAGCCAGTCGCCGCTGTCGGGCAGCACCCAGCAGGCGAAGATTCAGCGTGAGCAGAACTTCAAGCAGGCCGGTGACTTGTATCGCTCCTACAGCAAAAAAGAGCGTCAGGACCTGATCGACAACTTCGGCGGCTCCCTGGCGACCACCGATGATGAAAGCAAGCACATCATCCTGTCGTTCCTCTACAAGGCCGATCCGGAATACGGCACCGGTGTGGCCAAGGTGGCCAAGGGTGACCTGGCGCGTGTCAAAGCGCTGGCTGACAAACTGAGCGACTAATCGCGCCCTCCTGTAGGAGCGAGCTTGCTCGCGAAGAACTCAAAGGCAACGCATTTATCCAGGATGCACGCGTTATCGTTGACGTTTTTCGCGAGCAAGCTCGCTCCTACCAGGAGACCTTTCTCAAGGATCTTGATCATGCGTACGTTCATATGGGCACTGCTGGCCTGCTGGTCGTTCAGTGTGCTGGCCGAACAACCCCCATCCAATGACCCTGGTGCGCTCAAGGCGCAGCTTCAGGACTATTACTTCGACGCCGCCCGTCGTGGCGACCTCGACATGCTCAACACTTTCATTGAGTCGGGCTACGCCCTGAATACTCAGGACGACAAGGGCTACACCGCCTTGATCCTTGCCGCCTATCACGGCCAAAGCGCCTACGTTGAGCGCCTGTTGGCCGCTGGCGCCGACGCCTGCGTGCAGGACAAACGCGGCAACACCGCGCTGATGGGCGCGATTTTCAAAGGCGAACTGCAAATCGCCCAGCGCTTGCTGGCCACCGACTGCAACCCCGACCAACGCAATGGCGCGGGGCAGACCGCCGCCATGTACGCCGGGCTGTTCAAGCGCGTCGAACTGCTGGGCGAGCTGAAGTCCAAAGGCGCCGATCTCAACGCCGAAGACCCCATCGGCAACACCGCTTCACGCTTGGCCAACGGTGAAATCCGGACCCCGGCGCCGCGCTGAGCTATCATCGCGGTTTTTCGGTTGGAGGTTCTTCAATGGCAAAGGCCAAGCGCATGTACGGCTGCACGGAGTGCGGCGCGACCTTTCCCAAATGGGCAGGCCAGTGCGGCGAGTGCGGTGCGTGGAACACCCTGACTGAAACCATGATTGAAAGCGGTGGCGCCGCAGCGCCCACCGGCCGCGCCGGCTGGACCGGGCAACAAGCGCAGATCAAGACCCTGGCCGAAGTCAGCGTCGAAGAGATCCCGCGTTTCTCCACGGCCTCCGGCGAACTGGACCGGGTATTGGGCGGCGGCCTGGTGGACGGCTCGGTGGTGCTGATCGGCGGTGACCCGGGCATCGGTAAATCCACGATCCTGTTGCAGACCCTGTGCAGCATCGCCAGCCGCATGCCGGCGCTGTACGTCACCGGCGAAGAGTCCCAGCAACAGGTGGCCATGCGCGCCCGTCGCCTGGGTCTGCCCCAGGACCAACTGCGGGTCATGACCGAAACCTGCATCGAAAGCATCATCGCCACGGCGCGGATCGAAAAGCCCAAAGTCATGGTGATCGACTCGATCCAGACGATTTTCACCGAGCAACTGCAATCAGCGCCGGGCGGCGTGTCCCAGGTGCGTGAAAGCGCGGCGCTGTTGGTGCGCTACGCCAAGCAGAGCGGCACGGCGATCTTTCTGGTCGGCCACGTGACCAAGGAAGGCGCGCTGGCCGGGCCGCGCGTGCTGGAACACATGGTGGATACCGTGCTGTATTTCGAGGGTGAATCCGATGGCCGCCTGCGGTTGCTGCGGGCGGTGAAGAACCGCTTTGGCGCGGTGAACGAGTTGGGTGTATTTGCCATGACTGACAGGGGGCTCAAAGAAGTCTCCAACCCCTCGGCGATCTTTCTCACCCGCGCCCAGGAAGAAGTCCCGGGCAGCGTAGTGATGGCGACGTGGGAAGGCACCCGGCCGATGCTGGTGGAAGTCCAGGCGCTGGTGGATGACAGCCATCTGGCCAACCCGCGACGGGTCACCCTGGGCCTGGACCAGAACCGCCTGGCCATGCTGCTGGCGGTGTTGCATCGCCATGGCGGCATTCCGACTCACGATCAGGACGTTTTCCTCAACGTGGTGGGCGGGGTCAAGGTGTTGGAGACCGCGTCCGACCTGGCGTTGATGGCGGCGGTGATGTCCAGCCTGCGCAACAAACCGTTGCCCCACGACCTGCTGGTGTTTGGCGAAGTCGGCCTGTCCGGCGAAGTCCGCCCGGTGCCCAGCGGCCAGGAACGCCTCAAGGAGGCCGCCAAGCACGGCTTCAAACGCGCGATTGTGCCCAAGGGCAACGCGCCGAAGGAAGCGCCGCCGGGGATACAGATTATTGGCGTGACGCGGTTGGAACAGGCGCTGGATGCACTTTTCGAGTAGAGCAAGGATGGATGCAATGCAACTACAAGCCGCGGGCAGTGGCAGGTCGCGGTGAGTCAGAAAGCGGGCTATTGGGACACGCAAGCGACTTCCTTGCGCGTACGGCATTTCCCTGAATTGTCGTTTTTCCCGTGATAGAACCGCTACCAGAAGAGCATTTTCAACGCCAAGGCGACAACGACTACATTGAAAGCGCTCTCCATCCACTTATCGCCTTTTTGTAGAGCAAATTTGGCGCCAGCATTGGCGCCCACTAGCGTGCCTATAATCAGGCAACATCCGTACTGCCAATTAATAATGCCGCTGATGCCGAATATTATTAACGAGCCCACAGAGAGGATGAGACCTCCCACTTTTCGAGTGCCAATTGATTCGCTGATCGTTTTTTTAAAAAATATAATATACAAATAAGTTGATAACTTGGCTTGGCCTCCAAATAAGCCGCCAATCATGCCCACGGGAACAAACAGAACATAACCGCAAAAACGTCTGAGCGATGAGGGGGCGGCCTTCGGCGAATGAGGCTTTCTGATGAGTGACAGTGCCACCAATAGTAGCGTCAGGCCGCCAATGATTTTATGCAGCAGTGCCGGGTCTATGTGCACCAGCAGACTTGCACCGACCAGGGCGCCAGCCAACCCGAGTGCCGCAGCGGGAGCGGCTAGCCTGTAATCCACTTTTCCACTGTTATGAAAGTGTCTCAAGCCGGCAAACATAGTCCCTACTGAAGCCAAGCGAGCTGTCGCTATCGAAGACTGAGGAGGTATCCCAAGCCAGATCATCACCGGAACGGTTAGAAATACGCTACCTCCCGTATTGGTCCCGATAAAACCCGTTATAACACCTAGCATTACCAAGCCAGCGCCTGTCAGCCATTCATGCTCAACCATAGTGATAGGCCTGCCGTCCTAATGAAATGCATTAATTATTATTCGTTCAAGTACAGGGGGTCTACCCAGTGATAGCAGTTGCGGTCCCTGGTAGTGGCTGTTAAATGAAGTTTTGCAGTGTGTACAAAGCTATATTCACCAATGATCGGGCGACGGCGATCAAAGGTGTCACCCATCGCTTCTGATACGAGACGGCTGAGCTTTAATACCTTCTGGCTTTTACCGCTGCACAATATTGAACTGAAATGGAGATTGGTAATCAGCAAACAGGTTTCTGTTATGCCGCATCGTTCGCCGATGCCGTTTACGGTGCAGGACACAAAGGTGGCTCCTGCCTCGACGGAGGCCAGCGTATTTGCCATTGCCAAACCTCTGTCATCATGGAAGTTCAAAGTGATCTCCCAGTGCGTGTCTAACCGCTTTAAAACAAGCGTAGTCGTCCCTCAATACTCCGGAACCGTTCAATGTTAATCGGTTATAGCCCAGCGCCTGCAGTTGAAGTGCCCGTTCAGTCACCTCTCTGGCGGAGGCAAATGGCAAGCTTCGGCTGACGGTATAACTGAGATGGTATGCGCCACCCAATAAATTGCAAACCGGAACGTCAAGGGCTTTTCCCGCAAGATCTAAAAGAGCACGATCAATTGCACACTTCGCGAATAGGTGCCCTTTGATCAGCATGTCAAGCTGGCTCATGATAACTTTTTTTAAATGGAATGGTGGTGCTTGTTTTTTTCATTGAATTCAAAGTGGCTTGAATTGTTACAGTATTTGTTCAAATGGTTTTAGCCGTTTTTGTGGGTGTTTCATATGATGATTGCGAGTGCGTTCGGTGGGCTTTATGATGAATTGATCTAAGCTTAGATTGTATGGAAGGAAGTAAACGGCCTGTTACCTGTAAAGGGGAGACCGTAGCCTCACTTCATCAGCGGGTCTTCAGACCTCCAGCAACGCCCCCAGCTCTCGCTCCAGTTCTTCCTGATCACCCAGGTTCAACTCGATCAGCCGCCGCAGATGGCTGATCGAGTCCAGGTCAATTTCCTTGCACACAAAGCCTAACTGGCCGTGGTCATCATGGGTCAGCTTGACCTGCATCTTTATATGGGCCTTGGGATCCAGGCGAATGTCGACGTCGAACGGCAGCGCCTTATTGCCCTTCCAAGGTTCGGGCCGCGTTATCGCCAGGCCCTTGAGCGACAAATCCACCAGTTTCACCGGCCATTCGTGGCCGTTTTGTCGCAGTTGCGTGGTCGCATCAATCGCGATCCGGCGGAAACAGCGGCGGTCAGACGGTTGCTCGGTCATGGTTAAACCCTCTGTTGACAGAAGGAGTGTAGCCCTGCGCCATCATGGGCCCGGGTTTTCTGCTTTTTTTGCCTCGGCAAGGCTCTAGACCAACGTAGGGGGGTGGCCTTTAAGGCCAGTAGCGCTAAACTCCGGTTGGCTGTCCTTTCTGTCCACCCTGGCTGGAATATAAAAATGAAAAATAATAATAGCCTGCTACGCCATCTACCCTGGCTGGTGCTGGCAATCGTAGGAGCGTGCGCCCTCGGCGTAGTGGCGTTGCGCCGCGGCGAGGCGATCAACGCCTTGTGGATTGTGGTCGCTGCCGTGGCCATCTACCTGGTCGCCTACCGTTACTACAGCCTGTTCATCGCCAATAACGTGATGCAACTGGATCCACGGCGGGCAACCCCCGCAGTGATCAACAACGATGGTCTGGACTATGTACCGACCAACAAACACATCCTTTTCGGTCACCACTTTGCGGCCATTGCCGGCGCGGGCCCTCTGGTCGGTCCGGTATTGGCGGCGCAAATGGGTTACCTGCCCGGCACGCTGTGGCTGATTGCCGGTGTGGTGCTGGCCGGTGCGGTGCAGGATTTCATGATCCTGTTCCTGTCCACCCGGCGTAACGGCCGTTCCCTGGGCGACATGGTTCGCGAAGAGATGGGCCGCATTCCCGGGACCATCGCGCTGTTCGGCTGCTTCCTGATCATGATCATCATCCTCGCGGTGCTGGCGCTGATCGTGGTCAAGGCCCTGGCCGAGAGCCCGTGGGGCATCTTCACGGTGATGGCGACCATCCCGATCGCGATGTTCATGGGCATCTACATGCGCTACATCCGCCCGGGCCGCATTGGTGAGATTTCGATCATCGGCGTGCTGTTGCTGCTGGGTTCGATCTGGCTGGGCGGGCAGATTGCCGCTGACCCGGTGTGGGCCAAGGCCTTCACCTTTACCGGGATTCAGATCACCTGGATGCTGATCGGCTACGGTTTCGTTGCCGCAGTACTGCCGGTATGGCTGATCCTGGCCCCGCGTGACTACCTGTCGACCTTCCTGAAAATCGGCACCATCATCGCCCTGGCGATTGGCATTCTGGTCACCATGCCCGACCTGAAAATGCCGGCGCTTACCCAGTTCATCGACGGCACCGGCCCGGTGTGGAAGGGCGGCCTGTTCCCGTTCCTGTTCATCACCATTGCCTGTGGCGCGGTCTCCGGCTTCCATGCGCTGATCTCCTCGGGCACCACGCCCAAGCTGCTGGCCAATGAAAGCCATGCGCGTTACATCGGTTACGGCGGCATGCTGATGGAGTCATTCGTGGCCATCATGGCGATGGTTGCGGCGTCGGTGATCGAGCCTGGCGTGTACTTCGCCATGAACAGCCCGGCAGCGATTGTCGGCAGCGATGTGGTGACCGTGGCGCAGACCGTCAGCAGCTGGGGTTTTGCAATCACCCCCGAAGCGCTGTCGGCCGTGGCCCATGACATCGGTGAAACCACCATCCTGGCGCGTGCCGGCGGTGCACCGACCCTGGCGGTGGGTATCGCGCAGATCCTGCACAGTGTGCTGCCGGGTGAAAACACCATGGCGTTCTGGTACCACTTTGCGATCCTGTTCGAAGCGCTGTTCATCCTGACGGCGGTCGACGCCGGTACCCGTGCCGGTCGTTTCATGCTGCAGGACCTGCTCGGCTCCTTCGTGCCGTCGCTCAAGCGCACCGAATCCTGGACCGCCAACCTGATCGCCACCGCCGGTTGTGTGGCGATGTGGGGTTACCTGCTGTACCAGGGTGTGATCGACCCACTGGGCGGCATCAACACCTTGTGGCCGCTGTTCGGTATCTCCAACCAGATGCTGGCGGGTATCGCACTGATGCTGGCCACGGTGGTGCTGATCAAAATGAAGCGTCAGCGCTACATCTGGGTAACCCTGGTGCCGGCGGTCTGGCTGTTGATCTGCACCACCACGGCGGGCTTTATCAAGCTGTTCGACGCCAACCCGGCGATTGGCTTCCTGTCGCTGGCGAAGAAATACAGCGACGCCCTTGCCAATGGCCAGATCCTCGCCCCGGCCAAGAGCATCGACCAGATGCAACACGTGATCTACAACGCCTACACCAACGCAACGCTGACGGCGCTGTTCCTGTTCGTGGTATTCAGCATCCTGTTCTATGCGCTCAAGGTCGGCATTGCCGCCTGGGGCAACAAAGAGCGTACGGATAAAGAAGCGCCGTTCCAGGCTGTACCGGACGCATAAACGAGGATTGCACCCATGTTCAATGACATCAGTCGCCTCGGTAAATACCTCGGTCAGGCCGCGCGCCTGATGGTCGGCATGCCCGACTACGACACTTACGTCGAGCATATGCAAACCAAGCACCCGGACAAGCCGATGATGGATTACAAGGCGTTCTTCCGGGAACGCCAGGAAGCCCGTTACGGTGGCAAGGGTGGGCCCAAGTGCTGCTGACCCGGCATTCGGGCCAGCAGTGATTCCATGTGGGAGGGGGCTTACCCCCGATAGCGGTGTATCAGTGACACATCCGTGCCTGACACACCGCTATCGGGGGCAAGCCCCCTCCCACAGTTGTTTTGTGTTCCTTCAGCTATAAGGAGAACTGTCTGTGTCCTCTCCCATTCCCGTCACCGTGCTCAGCGGCTTCCTCGGCGCCGGCAAGACCACCTTGCTGCGCCACCTGCTCAAGGCCGAACACGGCTTGAAGATCGCCGTGATCGAAAACGAATTCAGTGATGCCGGCATCGATACCCAGCTGTTGGGCACCGAGCCGGTACAGGTCATGACCCTCTCCAACGGCTGCGTGTGCTGCACCATCCACACCGACCTGACCAAGGCGCTCTACTTGCTGCTCGAGCGGCTCGACAGTGGCGAAATCGCGTTCGATCGCCTGGTGATCGAATGCACCGGCCTGGCCGACCCCGCGCCGGTGGCCCAGACCTTTTTCATCGACGAAGAACTGCGCGAGCGCTACATCCTCGACGGCATCATCACCCTGGTGGACGCGGCCCACGCCGAGCACCACCTGACCCAGGCCATCGCCCAGGCCCAGATCGGCTTTGCCGACCGGCTGCTGGTGAGCAAGCGCGATTTGGTGGACGATGCGGCCTTCGACGCGCTCAGCCAGCGTCTGACCCGCATCAACCGCCGCGCACCGATTCGGGTGGTGGCCCATGGCGCCATCGACCTGGCCGAACTGCTCGATGTGCGTGGCTTCAACCTCAACGCCGGCATGAGCCTGCGCCCGGTCAGCGCTGCGCCATCGGTCGACCGTATTTCCAGCCTGGTGCTGCGCACCGACCAACCGCTGGATATCGACCGCCTCAGTGAGTTCATGAACGAACTGCTGGAGGACCATGGCAAGCAACTGCTGCGCTACAAGGGTGTGCTGAACATCGCCGGGGAAGAGCGGCGCATGGTGTTCCAGGGCGTGCTGAAGCTCTACGGCTTTGACTGGGACACCGAGTGGGCCGAAGGCGAGACGCGGGAAAGTGTGATTGTGTTTATTGCCGATCAATTGCCGGAAGACAAGATTCGCGAAGGCTTTGCCAAGGTCTACCAGGCATAAAAAAGCCCACCTGTAGGAGCGAGCTTGCTCGCGAAGAACTCACAGGTAACGCGTGCTTCCAGGATGCACGCGTTACCGTTGACGTTTTTCGCGAGCAAGCTCGCTCCTACAGTGGGCTTCTTAGTATTACGCGCCGTAAACCGGCAGCTTCTTGCAGATGGCCTTGACCTTCTCACGTACCGCGTCGATCACGGCTTCGTTATTCAGGTCCGCGAGGATGTCGCAGATCCAGCCGGCCAGTTCCTTGCACTCGGCTTCCTTGAAGCCGCGAGTGGTCACCGCCGGGGTGCCGAAGCGCAGGCCGGAGGTGACGAACGGCGAACGTGGGTCGTTCGGCACGGAGTTCTTGTTCACGGTGATGAAGGCTTTGCCCAGGGCAGCGTCAGCATCCTTACCGGAAATGTCCTGCTTGATCAGCGACAGCAGGAACAGGTGGTTTTCGGTACCGCCGGATACCACGTCAAAGCCGCGTTCGATGAACACGCCGGCCATGGCCTTGGCGTTCTTGACCACTTGTTGCTGGTAGGTCTTGAACTCAGGCTGCAGCGCTTCCTTGAAGCAGATCGCCTTGGCGGCGATCACATGTTCCAGCGGGCCACCCTGGGCGCCCGGGAATACTGCAGAGTTCAGCTTCTTCTCGATCTCGGCATTGGCGCGCGCCAGGATCAGGCCGCCACGTGGACCGCGCAGGGTCTTGTGGGTGGTGGTGGTGACCACGTCGGCGTAAGGCACCGGGTTCGGGTAGACGCCCGCGGCGACCAGACCGGCCACGTGGGCCATGTCGACGAACAGGTAAGCACCGACCTTGTCAGCGATTTCGCGGAAGCGCGGGAAATCCAGGATCTGCGAGTAGGCAGAGAAACCGGCCACGATCATTTTTGGCTTGTGCTCGACCGCCAGGCGCTCGACTTCGTCGTAGTCGATCAGGCCGTTGGCATCGATGCCGTATTGAACCGCGTTGTACAGCTTGCCGGAGGAGGACACGCTGGCGCCATGGGTCAGGTGGCCGCCATGGGCCAGGCTCATGCCCAGGATGGTGTCGCCACCTTGCAGCAGGGCCAGGTACACCGCGCTGTTGGCCTGGGAACCGGCGTGCGGCTGGACGTTGGCGTAATCGGCGCCGAACAGCTCTTTTGCACGGTCGATGGCCAACTGCTCAACCACGTCGACATACTCGCAACCACCGTAGTAGCGCTTGCCCGGGTAGCCTTCGGCGTACTTGTTGGTCAGCACCGAACCTTGAGCCTCCATCACCGCAGGGCTGGTGTAGTTTTCCGAAGCGATCAGCTCGATGTGCTCTTCCTGGCGCACGGCTTCTTGCTCCATGGCGGCGAAGAGATCGGCGTCGTACTTGGCAATAGTCAAATCACGGCTGAACATGGCGGTCCTCAAGGATCGGGGGCAGAAAAGGAGGGCATTCTAACCCAATGGGTTTTGGATGGCATATGAAAGGACATCATGTCGCGGACAAGTGGGGCTCATCTGAGGATGTGGGGTGGCTGTGCCGGCCTCATCGGGGGCAAGCCCCCTCCCACATTTGAAGGTATTCACAAATCAGAGGTGGGAGGGGGCTCGCCCCCGATGAGGCCAGTGGCTTCACCCCAAATCTCAGTCAAACATGAACAGCGCATCATTGCTGAACTGCGCCTCGAACCGATTCGCCGGCATCGGCCGTCCAAACAAGTAGCCCTGCACTTCATCGCAGCCATGCTCGCGCAGGAAGTCCAGTTGCTCATGGGTTTCCACGCCCTCGGCGATCACCGCCAGGTTCAGGCTGTGGGCCATAGCGATGATGGCGCGGGCGATCTGCGCATCCTGCTCGCCGGAGGGCAGGCCGTCGACGAAGGTGCGGTCGATCTTCAGCACATCGATGGGGAATTGCTTGAGGTAGTTGAGCGACGAATAGCCGGTGCCAAAGTCGTCGACTGCAATGCTCAGTCCCAGGTTTTTCAGGCTGGCGAGGATCTGCATGGCTTCGTTGACTTCGCGCATCAGGATACTTTCGGTCAGCTCCAGCTCCAGGCACGCCGGTGGCAGGCCGGTGTCCTTGAGGATGGTGGCGATGCGCGTGCCCAGTTGCCCGTCGGAGAACTGTCGCGCCGAGATGTTGACCGAGACTTTCGGCACCCGCACTTTGTTCTGGTGCCAGGTCTTGAGCTGGCGACAGGCTTCGCTGATCACCCAGTCGCCCACGTCCACCACCAGCCCCAGCTCTTCCAGCACCGGAATGAAATCCCCCGGCGGCACCAGGCCGCGGCGTGGGTGGCGCCAGCGCAGCAGGGCTTCGGCGCCGGTCAGGCGTTTGCCGTCGCCGCTGAACTGCGGCTGGTAATAGAGCACGAATTCGTCCTGTTCCAGGGCGTGGCGCAGGTCGCTTTCCAGCTCCAGGCGCTCCAGGGCGCTGGCGTTCATGTCGGCCTGGTAGAACTGGAAGTTGTTCTTGCCGCGCTCCTTGGCGTGATACATCGCCGTGTCGGCGTTTTTCATCAACTGGCTCAGCTCGTTACCGTCCTGGGGACTCAAGGCGATGCCGATGCTGGCGGTGACGAAGAATTCGCGGCCTTCGAGCACGAACGGCTTTACCAGGCTGGCCAGAATCTGCTCGGCCACGCTGATGGCACGGTTCAGCGCCATTTCGCGGCTGACGCGCGGTTGCAGCAGCAAGGTGAACTCGTCGCCGCCCATCCGCGCCACGGTGTCGTCCTCGGCCACGCAACCGAGCAGGCGCGTGGCCATTTCCTTGAGCATGCGGTCGCCGGCGGCGTGGCCCAGGGAGTCGTTGATCGGCTTGAAGCGGTCGAGGTCCAGGAACATCAGCACCACCCACGACTTCTGCCGCTCGGCCGACTGCAATGCGGTGTGCAGGCGGTCCTGGAACAGGGTGCGGTTGGGCAGGTGGGTCAAGGCGTCGTAATAGGCCAGGCGATGGATGCGCTGTTCGCTGGCCTTGCGCTCGCTGATATCGCTGAAGAAACATACATAGCTGGCCAGGTCGCCTTCATCGTCGAACACCGCCGTGATACCGACCCAGGCCGGGTAGTGCTCGCCATTGCGGCGCTTGAGCCACACTTCGCCTTCCCAGGTGCTGTGCTGGTGCAGTTGCTTGAGCACGTAGCGCAGGTGGGCTTCCTGCTGTTCGTCGACGGTGAGCATGTTCGGCAACTGGTCGAGTACATCGCTGACGGCGTAACCGCTGACCCGGCTGAACGCCTCGTTGGCCTGCACGATATAGCCGGCCGGGTCGGTGATCAGGATGGCGGAGGTGGAGTGCTCGAACACCGTGGCCGCCATGCGCAGGTCTTTTTCCGCGCGGCGTTGCTGGCTGATATCACGGCCCACGCCGAGGATGCCTTCAAACGCGCCATGTTCGTCCCACACCAGCACCACACGCAGCTCGATCGGTACTTTG
The DNA here is from genome assembly GCF_001439815.1 of Pseudomonas orientalis. Classification (GTDB taxonomy): domain Bacteria; phylum Pseudomonadota; class Gammaproteobacteria; order Pseudomonadales; family Pseudomonadaceae; genus Aquipseudomonas; species Aquipseudomonas orientalis. The sequence continues at coordinate 215,439 of NZ_JYLM01000008.1, forward strand.
CGCCCATCGGCGCGCAGGCAGTCGAACAGGAACAGTTGGCTCTGCACTTCATCGCGCAGGCTGTTCAGCGCCTCGGGATTGCCCACGGCGCGGCTGACCTGTTCCATCAGGCCATACAGGCCGGCGAGCTGCTGCGGGTTGGCGATGACCGATTGCCAGCCGTTCTTGAACACCCAGTCCACGTCATACCCCAGCACGGCGTTGACCGATGGGCTGACGTAGTTGAGGGCCAGTTGGCTGTCGGTGGAGCAGATCACGTCGCTGATGCTTTCGGCCAGCATGCGGTAGCGCTGTTCGCTGTCGCGCAGGGATTCGCTGGCCTCGATCTGGTCGGTGATGTCCTTGGCCACGCCGATGATCCGCGTGACCACCGCCGAGGTGTCCCTGGCCAGGGCCTGTTCGCGAATATCGAAACGTCGCCACTGGTTGTTGCGATGACGAAAGCGCAGCTGGCAGTGCAGTTGGGTTGCGTAGCCCTCCTGGCGTTGCTGTTGGCGCGCGTCGTGGTAATGCTCGGCGTCTTCGGGGTGCAGCAGGATTTCCCAGAAGTACTCACCCATTTGCTGCAGTTCGGCCTTGTTGTAGCCGAGGGTATGGCCCAGGTGATGGTTGCTGAAAATCATGCGCTGGCTGATCACGTCCTGTACATACAGGTGGTCGGGCACGGTGCGGACCACATCCGACCAGAAACTCTCGCGCTCGACCAGCGACAGCTCGATCAGCTTGCGGCTGGTGATATCGCTGATGCTGAGGATGACCGCCCTGACGTCATCCTGCTGTTCCGGCAAACGCATCACCAGCCACAGGTATTGTTCATTGCCCGCCACATCGTTGAGCTGGATTTCCAGCTCCAGTTGTTTTTGCCGGGTCAGTACGGCTTCCAGCACCTGGTGGCCGATCGAGGTGGCATTGTGCGGGCCATCGTCAATCAGGCGTTCCCAGGCTTGCTCGCAGGAGTTCACGTTCAACAGGCGTACGGCCATCTGGTTGACCTCGGTGACGCGCAGCTCCTTGAGCAGCTTGCGCCGCTCGGCGGGGTTGGCCTGCAGCCAGGCTTGCAATGGTTCGCCGCCCTGCACCGGGGGCTTGTCGCAGAACGCCTTCAACCCCGCCAGGTCGAGTACGCACAAGGCCACGCCGGTGCCTTCGAAAATATCCTGATAACGTCGCCGGCCCTCATGCACCTGGCGCTGGCGCCGGCGCATGTTCAGCAGCACGATCACCGGGATCAGCGAAAATGCCAGGCCCAGCAGGCATTTGCCGATAAAGGCCGGCAGCAGTTGTTCGAGCACCGCGCTGCGGTCAAACAGCCCGCGCAGTTGCCAGTCACTCTTGCTCAACGGGGTGACCAATACACTTTTATTCAGTTCATCCGGGGTCAACGCACTGGCCCATTGGGCCGGCATGCCGTTGTCACGGCTGACCACGCGGTGGTTCAGGCGGTTCTCGATGGCCCACATCGGGCGTTGGCCCTGGGCATCCTGGCGGGTCAGGTTGGCCAGGTAGGTGGGCGCCAGGCGCAGCGCCCAGTACAGCTTCGAGCCACCGCTGGGCTGGTGCAGCAACAGATAGATGACGGTGCCGTCGCTGTCGTTGCTCAAGTAATAGGCTTGGGCGTGGCTGCGCTTGACCAGCTCTTCGAGCAGGGCGCTGTCCTGGCTGTCGTTGGCGCTGTCGCTGATCACCGCGCCGCTGGGGGCGAGCAGGGCGAAGCTGCGTAATTCGGGAAGTGAGCGCTGCAACGTGTGCATCAGCGCCTGTTGTTGTTCGGCGTTGCGCGGCGGCTCGACGATCGGCAGCAGATTCAAGGCGATCTGGGCGCTCAGGGCCATATTCTGGCTGATCTGTTCGGCGAGGTCCGCGCTGTAGTCGATGGTGTATTGCTGCTGATTTTTCTGGTTTTGCTGCAATTGGTCGAGCAGTTGCCAGAACAATAACGCGAGCAACATCAGCACAAGCGTCGCCAACGCGCCTTTAAAGGTGCCGTGCAGGGGCGCTCCCGGCGCTAGATGAGCGGCGCGCAAGGGCGTGGGCGGCGTGACTTTGGACAAGCTGTGATCCTGCGGTTGGCTGGACTGGCGCGCGACGTGCACTATAAGCCGGACGCCCGGAGGGCGGCTAGCATGCCTTGAGTTGTGGCAAAGTGCCAGTCCCGCCTGGCTGGACTGCCCCAGCGCATTGAGGTAGCTTTGCCGGTTACGCGGGGGCGTTCCAGCCCCAGACATTCAGGCTTTTTTCGCTCGCCGGCATTGATGATAGTCAATGGCCCGCGCGGCGCATGGCCTGGCACGGGCTTCGTCCGCTTAATTCATCAGTCACTGACGCTAGGTTCACCATGGCTCAATACGTCTTCACCATGCATCGGCTGGGAAAAGTTGTTCCGCCGAAGCGGGAAATCCTGAAAAACATTTCGCTGTCCTTCTTCCCTGGCGCCAAGATCGGCGTGCTCGGCCTCAACGGTTCGGGTAAGTCCACGCTGCTGAAAATCATGGCCGGCGTCGACACCGAGTTCGAAGGCGAAGCCCGCCCGATGCCGGACCTGAACATCGGCTACCTGCCGCAAGAGCCGATCCTGGACCCGACCAAGACCGTGCGCGAAGTGGTCGAAGAGGCCGTCAGCGTAATCAAGGACGCCCAGGCGCGCCTGGACGAGGTCTATGCCGCCTACGCCGAGCCGGATGCCGACTTCGACAAGCTGGCCGCCGAACAGGCCAAGCTCGAGGCCATCCTGCAGGCCGGCGACGGTCACAACCTGGAGCGCCAGCTGGAAGTCGCCGCCGACGCGTTGCGCCTGCCGGCATGGGACGCCAAGGTCGAGTTTTTGTCCGGTGGTGAAAAACGCCGTGTGGCCCTGTGCCGCCTGCTGCTGTCGGCTCCCGACATGTTGCTGCTCGACGAACCGACCAACCACCTGGACGCCGATTCCGTCGCCTGGCTGGAGCATTTCCTGCACGACTTCCCGGGCACCGTGGTGGCGATCACGCACGACCGTTACTTCCTGGACAACGTCGCCGGCTGGATTCTCGAGCTCGACCGAGGCGCCGGTATCCCTTACGAGGGCAACTATTCCGGTTGGCTGGAAGCCAAGTCCGACCGTCTGGCCGCCGAATCCAAGCAGCAATCGGCCCATGAAAAAGCCATGAAGGAAGAACTGGAGTGGGTGCGCAAAGGCGCCAAGGCCCGCCAGTCCAAATCCAAGGCCCGTCTGCAACGCTTTGAAGAAATGCAGTCGCAGGAATTCCAGAAGCGCAGCGAAACCAACGAGATCTACATTCCGGCCGGTCCGCGCCTGGGTGACAAGGTCATCGAGTTCAAGAACGTCTCCAAGGGCTATGGCGACCGCGTGCTGATCGACAACCTGTCGTTCTCCATGCCAAAAGGCGCGATCGTTGGCGTTATCGGCGGTAACGGTGCGGGTAAATCCACGCTGTTCCGCATGCTGATGGGCAAGGAAACCCCGGATTCGGGCAGCATCGAGATCGGCGAGACCGTGCAACTGGCCTGTGTGGACCAGAGCCGTGAAGACCTCGATGGCAGCAAGACGGTGTTCCAGCAGATTTCCGACGGCTCCGACCAGATCCGTATCGGCAACTATGAAATCCCGGCGCGTACCTATGTGGGCCGTTTCAACTTCAAGGGCGGCGACCAGCAGAAGTTCGTCAAGGACCTGTCCGGTGGTGAGCGTGGCCGCTTGCACCTGGCCCTGACCTTGAAGGAAGGCGGCAACGTGTTGCTGCTCGACGAACCGTCCAACGACCTCGACGTTGAAACCCTGCGTTCCCTGGAAGAAGCCCTGCTGGACTTCCCGGGCGCCGCCATTGTGATCTCTCACGATCGGTGGTTCCTTGACCGCGTCGCGACTCACATCCTGGCGTACGAGGATGATTCGCAAGCGGTGTTCTTCGAAGGCAACTACACCGAGTACGAAGCGGACCGTAAAAAGCGCTTGGGCGAAGCAGCGGCCCAGCCGCACCGCGTGCGTCACAAGAAACTGGCCTGATTCGCCAACGGGCGCAGCCTCGGCCGCGCCTGTACGCAGCAGCCTGTAGAAAAATACCCCTCGCGCAGGGTAATGCTGTTCAGTTAATCGTACACCGCCCTCTGTAGGAGCGAGCTTGCTCGCGAAAAACGTCAACGATAACGCGTGTGTCCTGATTGAACGCGGCGCCTGTGGTTTTTCGCGAGCAAGCTCGCTCCTACGAAAAGCCTTAACTGAACGGCATTACCTCGCACAGGGGTATTTTTTTGCCTGGATTATGCCAGCGGCGCCAGTGCCGGCCGGCCTTGCAGCAATTCACCGACCACGCCCATGAACGCCTCGACCAGCAGCGAGCGTGATTGCGCGCGCGTGAGGATCAGCAGGTGTACCCAGGCTTCGGGGTCTGCCAACGGTCGGTAGACCACGCCTTGCCTGGCCAGGGTGCGGGTGCACTGGGGCACCAGCGAGACACCCTGGCCTGCCGCCACCAGGGCGATGATCGAGGTGATCTGGCGCCCCGCAGGGCCCGGGCGCAGCGCCAGGCCGTGGCGTCGATACAGCTGCTCGATGGAACCGTTGAGGCCCGAACCGTAATCGCTGGGAAACAGAATCAACGGGAACTCACTGAGCTGGGCGAGGGTGACTTCGTCCTGGCCAGCCAGTGGGTTGTCGCTGCACAGCGCCGCTACCAGGGGTTCCTGCCCCAACGACAACACCTCGACGTCGGTTTGCCCGGGCTCCGGCAGCAGGCGGCTCATGCCGATGTCGATGCGACCGTCCAGCACGTGCGTATGCAGGCTGCCTGAAGCGCTCTCCACCAGGGTCAGCTGCACCTCGGGAAAACGCTGGGCGAAGGCTTGCAGGGTTTGGCTGAACAGCTCCGACAGCGCAATCGAGCTGGCATAGCCCACCACCAGTTGGCCGGTGGCGCCGGCGGCCAGCTTGGCGGCAATATCCTGCGCAAGCCGGGCATGCTCCAGCGCCGCACGGGCATAGGGTAGAAAGTGCCGGCCCTGGGCGGTCAGGGTGACCGTGCGGCTGGTGCGGTCGAACAGGCGAAAGCCGAGCTCGGTTTCCAGGGCCGAGATCTGCCGCGTCAAGGGCGGCTGGGCGAGGTGCAGGCGCTGCGCCGCGCGACCGAAGTGCAGCTCTTCGGCGACCGTCAGGAAGTAACGTAACTTGCGTAGATCAAGCATTCTGTTTCCTGGGTATTGATCGGTCCGAATTCGGTATTGGTGTTCGCCACGCTGCGCATTCTATAAAGATCCTCGACAATAAGACGAGAGGTCCCATGAACCCGCGCCTGTATCACGCCCGCCTTGCCGTATTTCTGTGTGGCTGTGCGGCGTTCCTGAATCTCTACGCGACCCAGAGCATCCTGTCTGTGTTTGCCGAAAGCTTCCAGGTGAGCGCCCGGCAGGCCGGGTGGAGCATTACCGTGACCACCCTGGCGGTGGCGCTGACTGCGCCATTTGTCGGGCGCCTGACCGGGCGTTTCGAGCAACGCACAGTGATTGTCGCGGCCGCCTTGCTGCTGGCGCTGCCGACGCTGCTGACGGCCTATGTGGACAGTTTTGCCGAGCTGCTGGTGTGGCGCTTTATCGAGGGTATGTTGATCCCGGTGGTGTTCGCCACCAGCGTGGCCTATATCGGCGATCGCTGGCGCGCGGCCACGGTCACCGAGATCACCAGCCTGTACGTCGCGGGCACGGTGCTCGGCGGGTTTGCCGGGCGTTTTGTCTCCGGGGTCATGACCCAATATGTCGGCTGGCGTGAAGCCTTCGAGCTGTTGGCGGTGATCAGCCTGGCGGTCGGCCTGCTGATCCTGCGGCTGCTGCCGGCCAATCCAGTGGCACGTCCCAACATAGCGGCCGTGGGCACGCACGGAGTGCGCCGGCTCTTGCGCAAACCCTTGCTGGCGGCCTATGCCGTCGGTTTCTGCGTGCTGTTCTCACAAGTCGCCACCTTTACCTACGCCGGGCTGTATCTCAGCCAGGCACCGTTCAACCTCGGCGCCGCCGCCTTGGGAACACTGTATGCCGTGTTCCTGCTGGCGCTGGTGGTGATTCCCGTTGCCGGGCGCTTGAGCAAATCGCGACCGCAATCGCAGTTGCTGAGCGCCGCCGTGGCTCTCGGGCTCTGCGGTTCGGCCCTGACCTTGTTGCCGTCGCTGTGGCTGATCGTGCTGGGCCTGGCCCTGAGCTCGACCGGCGTATTCCTGGCCCAGGCCTGCGCCAATGCCTACATCGCCACCACGGCCGGGCAGGACAAGTCCGGCGCCGTGGGCCTGTACCTGACCGGCTATTACCTCGGCGGCAGCGCCGGCGCCGTGGCCCCGGCCATGCTCTGGGAGCAGTGGGGCTGGCCGGGCTGCGTGGCGTTGGTCGCAGGCTTTCAACTGTTGTCGCTGGTAATCGCCCTGCTGGGCTGGAAGCCGGTAAACCCCCAGGCACCGATCGCCGGCCAACGCGGCAAACCGGCCTGATTTCGCCACTGCGATGGCCTTTCACCCAGTGGTGCATGGACAGGATCGAAATCCCTGTTTTGGGGCAAAAACGCTGATTATTTATATCGAATGCACCATTTAAATTCACAAAGGCGACATTTTGCCCTGTCGCGGTGCGAAATGAATTGATAGAGTCCGGCTCAATCTCTGTTTAACAACAATCATTTTGCCGAGACTTTTCATGAGCGAATCCGTCGAATCCTTCCTTGCCCACCTCAAGAAACGCGACCCCGACCAACCGGAATTCCATCAGGCCGTTGAGGAAGTGCTGCGCAGTCTGTGGCCGTTTCTTGAAGCCAACCCCCACTACCTGACCTCGGGCATTCTGGAGCGCATGTGCGAGCCGGAACGCGCGATTACCTTTCGGGTGTCCTGGGTGGATGATCATGGCAAGGTCCGGGTCAATCGCGGGTTCCGTATCCAGATGAACAGCGCCATCGGCCCGTACAAGGGCGGTTTGCGCTTCCATCCCTCGGTGAACCTGGGCGTGCTGAAATTCCTCGCCTTCGAGCAAACCTTCAAGAACTCCCTGACCTCATTGCCCATGGGCGGCGGCAAAGGCGGCTCGGACTTCGATCCCAAGGGCAAGAGCGACGCCGAAGTGATGCGCTTCTGCCAGGCGTTCATGAGCGAGCTGTACCGTCACATCGGTGCGGACGTGGATGTGCCGGCCGGTGATATCGGCGTGGGCGCACGGGAAATCGGCTTCCTGTTCGGCCAGTACAAACGCCTGGGCAATCAATTCACGTCCGTCCTGACCGGCAAAGGCATGACCTACGGCGGCAGTTTGATCCGTCCGGAAGCCACCGGTTTTGGCTGTGTGTATTTCGCTGAGGAAATGCTCAAGCGCCAGGGCCAGCGGGTCGAGGGCAAGCGCGTGGCGATCTCGGGTTCCGGCAACGTGGCGCAATACGCGGCGCGCAAAGTGATGGACCTGGGTGGCAAGGTGGTTTCCCTGTCGGACTCCGAAGGGACGCTGTACGCCGAAAGCGGTTTGACCGAGGAGCAATGGTCGGCGCTGCTGGCGCTGAAAAACGTGCAACGCGGTCGTATCAGTGAACTGGCCGAGCGTTTCGGCCTGGAATTTCGCCAGGGTCAAACGCCGTGGGCGCTGGCTTGCGATATCGCGCTGCCGTGCGCCACCCAGAACGAACTCGACGCCGACGCTGCTCGCACCCTGTTGCGCAATGGCTGCATCTGCGTGGCCGAGGGCGCCAACATGCCGACCACCCTTGAAGCGGTGGATATCTTTATCGACGCGGGCATTCTGTTCGCGCCGGGCAAGGCGTCCAATGCCGGCGGCGTGGCCGTCAGTGGCCTGGAGATGTCGCAGAACGCCATGCGCCTGCTATGGACTGCCGGCGAAGTGGACAGCAAGCTGCACAGCATCATGCAATCGATCCACCATGCCTGTGTGCACTACGGCGAGGAAAATGGCCGGGTCAACTACGTGAAGGGCGCGAACATCGCAGGCTTCGTCAAAGTCGCCGATGCGATGCTGGCCCAGGGCATCGTCTAAGCCTCGGGCTCGATGCGCAGCACTTCGATCAACTGATCGCCGACGGGGCGTTTCCACAGCACCTCGTCACCCACCTGGGCGCCCAGCAACGCACGCCCTAGAGGCGAACCCCAGTTGATCAGGCCCACATTGGCGTCGGCCTGGTCTTCGCCGACCAACTGGATGCGCTGTTGCTCGTCCTGCTCGTTGGCGAATGTGACCCAACTGCCGATCTGCACCTTGTCGCTGGCGGTGGCCGGCGCGACGACCTGGGCGCTTTGTACGCGCTGGTTGAAGTAGCGCAAATCCCGCTCAAGATCGGCCTGGCGTTGTTTGTCGGCCTGTTCGCTCTTGGCGGATTCGGTGCTGTATTCCAGTTGCAACTGCGCCACCTTGGCTTGCAGTTGCGCCAACCCTTGCGCCGTCAAACGGTTGGGCTGCGCGCTGACCTGACGTTCCACCGGCTGGTCGGCCTGGGCGGCGGCGTTGTCTTCATTTACAAAAGCTCGGCTCATGACGTTCTCCTTCAATGGAGTTTGGGCCATGTTCACCGCCAGATCGTTCCCGCGCTCACTGCGAGCGATACGCCTTGGCCGCATCGCGGTCTTTTTCCTGCTGCCACTCGTGCTCGCGGTCGTTCCTGCGGTTGTCCTGATACTCGCGCAATTCCTCGCTCTCACGCATGGCTTTGCACTGGCGGAAACCGTCTTCCCAGCCTTCGGCGTATTGCCGGTCTTTCAGATAGCGTGGAACGTTCTTGCGAAACTCGCCCGTGATCACCCCGGCGGCCTGGCGACCGCTGCTGCAACCGTCGTCAAAGCCGTCGGCGAAGGCGAGTGGATAACCTTTGGCCAGTAACTCCTGATGGGTTGTCTGGCAGCCCGCTAACCACAGCGCCGCACTCAGCACTACCGCATATCGCCACATGGCGTACTCCCTGGCCGGTTTACGGCTGATAAGGAGAGTCTAGAAGGGGATTTGTAAGCTGTATGTGAAAGGGGCGTCAGAGGGATGTGCAGAATTTTTAGCCGAGCACAAAACCAACTGTGGGAGGGGGCTTGCCCTCGATAGCGGAGTGTCAGTCACTGAAAGCTTGGCTGACACACGGCCATCGGGGGCAAGCCCCCTCCCTCAGTTTTATCCATAACTCCGGTCTGTCGGTGCAGCCTTTATTCGTAATAACCCACTGTCTTTTTTAGCTGGTCGGCGTACTCGTAAATCTCGTCAATGGATGAAATAGCGTGCCGGGTTTCATTCTTTTCTTCGTCGAATACCCCGAGGTACTTTTGGCTACGATTGAAGTGGAGTCGGCAGATGGGCTTACGGTTGTTGTCGTCCAGTAATATCCCAAAATAGCTTTGGGTGTCGCGTTGAACGATTCGTTTGGCATCGACAACTGAGCGCACGACAGCGCGCACGATGTGGTAACCCTCCAGCTCTTCAAGGGTTGTCAGGATTTTATCTTCTGCCTCGTTTTGATCCTGCCTGTCTGCATGTGTGCTGTTCGCCACAGACAACGACGTTATTGTCGGCTGAATTGCACCACTCATAGCAGACTTAAGTCGCTCATTAATTTGATCATTCAAAAATTGAGCTAACGCTTTTCGTGTTAGTTCGAAGAATTGTTCACGGACTTTCTGCGTGATTACTCCTTCGTAAACGCGGGACGCGAAGAACTTCACAAAGTCGTCTTCTGGTTTACTGATTTGGGCGCCAATGAGCTTCTTGAGTTGGCTGACGTATTTCAATTCTCCCGCTGCGCTGATGATTGAGTCGACATCGAAGGCCGATTTGGTAAGTTTTATCAGCTCTGGTACGGAGTATTCATCAATATCCAGCAGGTCCAGCTCTAAAAATGGCTTTTCGTCCATTTTATTAGGGGCGTCCAAGTCTGTAAAAAATCTGTAGACCTGGCCGTTGGTAAGAATTGAGATTCTTGCGCTCGTGACGTGAAAGTACCGAAAGAGCTGCGATGCGTGATTGATGCTCAATGACTCACCGATTTTTTTACATTCGATGAGTATCTGGACTTCGCCATCTTTCATGATTGCGTAGTCGATTTTTTCACCTTTTTTCGTCCCGACATCGCAGATAAATTCGGGGGTCACCTCCTGCGGGTCAAACACGTCGTAGCCCAACACGGTGTTGATAAAAGGCATTACAAAAGCATTTTTTGTAGCTTCTTCTGTCTGGATGGCGGGGCCTTGCAGGCGGACTTTTGATGCCAAACTGGTGAGTTTTTCAAGAAATTCCATATAAGCCTCTTACCCTATTCGGATCCGTGTATAGAAGTGGTGGCAAATTGACTGCCATCCGATACTAGACACAAAACCTCATAAAGAGAATGAAGTGAGAGGCAGTTTGTTTTCGACTGAAAAAAGCTAAAAAGTCGTCTGAAAATTCCGGTTTATTTTTCAATGGGTTGCAAGGAGGCTAGGAATCTGTGCTTGCAGGCGAAAAGTTGATAAATCTGAGCATGCAAGATGAATGCATCAGGCGCGTGGTTTGCCAGCATTGTCCTGTGCAGCATATTCAGCCAATTCTTGTTGGATAAACGCCGTAATCATCGTGCGATACACCTGCTCAGTAACCTCAGGGTTGGCGCCGACCACCTGGGATAACCCTCGCACCTTAGCGATCACCTGTTCAACCCGTTGTGGCGCCTTGACGCCATCGGTGTCGTTTTTAAAGCGTGCGGCTTGGGAGACGTATTGGCCGCGTTCGGCGATCAAAGTGACAATTTGTTGGTCAAGGAGGTCGATGTTATTGCGGACTTCTTCGAGGGTAGTGCAGCGAACGGCCATATTAAGTGGGCTCCTGATTATGCGAGCAATGCTAATAAAATGTGGGAGGGGGCTTGCCCCCGATAGCGGAGTGTCAGTCACTGAAAGCTTGGCTGACACACGGCCATCGGGGGCAAGCCCCCTCCCACATTTAGATTTTCATCAGGCTTGAGTCAGTAGTGGTACCACTTTACTTCGAGCATCACTTCATTCACCGGCGTGGACAGGTGGCTGTACTCGCGCTGGGCGCTCAGGCGCAGGCCCAGGTTGCGTGACAGTTCCCATTGCTGGTTGAGGCTGATGCTGCGCCGCACTTCGCCATTGGTGAAGAAATCGCCTTTGGCTTCCAGGCTCAGGTTGCCCAGTGGGTTTTTCCACAGCACGCCGGTGTTGAAGCCGGCGGCGGGGGAGATGGCTTCGCTGAAGTCGTTGTTGTGCTCCACCCGCACGGTGCCGAGGGCGAAGCCGAGCATGTCGTCCGAGAGCTGCCAGGTGCCGCCGGCGCCGCCGTTGACGTGGGCGACCAGGGTTTCGTCGTCGTGTTTGCCCGGTACCCGCTCCAGGCCGCCGGTGACTTGCCAGGACCACGGCTGCAACAGGGCGTTACGCGGGGTCAGGGAGCGGATGGTGGCCAGGTCCAGTTGTTGCAACTGCCAGTTATTGCCTTCGTACTGGCGCAGTTTCATCTGCAGGATTTCAATTTGTGCGCCCAAGGGGAAGCCTTCGGCGTTGTCGTTGAGGTCGTGATAGGCCATGCGCAGGCCGTATTCACCGAAGGCTTTGTCGCCCCGGGTGCCGAGGCCGGCCTGCCAGGTGCGCGACTCGTGGCCGTTCTCCGGCAGGCCGGGCGGGGTGATCTTCAGGTCCGGCGCCGGGTTCTGGTTGATCGCGCGCAGCAGTTCGAAGCTGCGCTGGGAGCGCGCGGTGTCGCGTTCCAGGCCGTTGGCGCGGTAGCGGCCGAGGCGATAGGCGGCGTCCACCACCAGGGCCTGGCGCTCGCGGGGCAGCGCCTTGAAGGCGGGCTCCTGCAACTGTTTCTGGTCATCGCTGATCTTCAGTACCCACTGCTGCTCATCGCTGTCGAGCGGCTTGGCGCGTTCGAGCAGCTCGCGTTCACGGGACGGGCGATAGTCGATCTTTTCCACCAGGCCCGCGTCCTTTACCGCTTTGACAGTGTCGGTCGGGATCGCGGTGAGCGGGAATTGCTCGGTCAGGCGCAAGCCGGGGCGCGCCACTTGCAGCAGTTCCAGCAGGCGATAGGAGCAGTTTTCATCGAAAAAGAAGTAGTCGAACTGGATCTGCTTGAGCTCCCACACGTGCTCGACCATGCGCTTGGTCTCGACTTCGGTGAGGTTCAGGCGGTATTCCCACAGGTCACGGTTTTCCAGGCTGCGGTATTCGGAGAGTTTTTCCTGGTAGGGCACCAGGGCGAACAGGCCGGGGTAGCCGCCCATCAGGCCTTTCCAGGCATACAGAATGCTGTTGTCCGAGCCTTCGATATAGGCGCCGAAGTTGATCGCGTAGCTGAGCAGGGCGGTGTTGTTGCTCTGCACGTCGGCCTGGTCGATGCGCAGCAAAGTGTGGCCGAACATCGACGAGGGGCTGTTGAGGTACGCCGCCGGGAAAATCATCACCGCGCTGTGGGGCGCGACGTCCGAGAACCATTGTTTGAATTCTTTGCAGTCCACAACAGGCAGGTCGGACAGGTGCAACTGGTCCTTGAGCCAGCGGGTGCGTGCGGGGTAGACGCATTGGGCATGTTTTTCGCCCAGGCTGGCCGGTGCGTAGAGCGCGTCCACAGTGGCCTTGAGTTCGGCGTCCGGATGATGCGCGCCGTCGGCGGCGAGAAAGAATTTCTTGTCGCTGACATAGCTGCGCCAGCCATTGATCTTGCCGGCCTCGTAATGCCCCAGCGACAGCCAGAACGGATCATTGGCCAGTTGCTGCAAACGTTGATCGTCGAGGTGCGGGGCCGCGTGCAGCGGGGCGCAGGCGAAGAGAGCCAGGCAAGCGAGGCGTTTGAGCATGGGGGCTACTTAAGTCGGACTGAAAAAAAGACCCAAGGGGGACAGGTCGAAAAAACAAAACCCGCGCCTCGAAAGACGCGGGTGGGTCGAGCTTAAGCCTGGGTAGCGTATTTCGCCAGACGGGCATCGCTTTTCAGTACCGCAATGGTGTTGTTGTGCACGTCGTCAGCGGTCACGTCAGCCTTGCTGAAGATTTGCTGGAAGTGCTCGTGGGTCACGGCCGCGAAGTGCTCGCGATCTTCCGGCGCCACGCCCAGTACCACGGCGTAGGTGGTCAGCGCTTCGCCGTTGCCCTTGGCCATGTCTTCGGACAGCTCGTTCATCATGCCATTCATGGCAATCCACGACTTGCCGCCGTAGGTCAGGGCGCTGTTGGTGCTGCAGCCGTTGGTGCCCGAGGTCATGCCGAAGGTGGCGTTACCCGAGGTGCCGTTGGTGGTGGAAGCCAGGAAGTGAGCTGGAGTGCCGCGCTGGCCTTCGAACAACATGTTGCCCCAACCGCAGTTCGGGCCACCTGGTGCTTCTGCCATTGCATTGAGGGAGACGACGGTGAAAAGAGTACCAAGAAGGATCCGTTTCATAGCTTTGTTCTCTTTGTGTGCAAACCAATGGACAAGGGTTCAGGCGCTTCGCAGCACCCTAGGGGCCAGTTATTAGTCCAACCCGCGCAGTTTGGAGTTTAGGCACGTTCCATGGGTTCCGTGAGTTTTTATAAAACATTCAGTCTTGAACGATTTTTTTGTAGGGCGCGCACCGTGGCTATGCTTTCCCAACAGCGCGCCTTGCCAGAGCGCGCAACCGAGAGCCAGAATGCCCCCATCTGCCCCGCCTGATGTAAGGAAGCCCGATGCCTGATCCTGTTGCTGCCAGCTTGCGTCTAGCGCCCGAAGCGCTGACTCGCCCTTTCTCCGCTGAACAGTTCAGCTTCTCGACCACCAATGATTTGGAGCCCTTTCGCGGTGTGCTTGGCCAGGAACGTGCGGTTGAAGCCTTGCAGTTCGGTGTGGCGATGCCACGCCCCGGTTACAACGTGTTTGTCATGGGTGAGCCCGGTACCGGCCGCTTTTCATTCGTCAAACGTTACCTGAAGGCCGAAGGCAAACGCCTGCAGACCCCGTCGGACTGGGTTTATGTGAATAATTTCGACGAGCCGCGCGAACCGCGCGCCCTGGAATTGCCCGGCGGCGGCGCCGCAGCGTTCATCGCCGATATCAACGCGCTGGTCGACAACCTGGTGGCGACCTTTCCGGCGGTGTTCGAGCACCCGACGTATCAACAGCGCAAAAGCGCCATCGACCGTGCGTTCAACCAGCGCTACGACAAGGCCCTGGACGTGATCGAGCGCCTGGCCCTGGAAAAAGACGTGGCGCTGTACCGCGACAGCTCAAACATTGCCTTCACGCCGATGCTTGACGGCAAGGCCCTGGACGAAGCGGAGTTCTCGCAACTGCCGGAAGCCGATCGCGAGCGCTTCCACACCGATATTTCCGAACTGGAAGAGCGCCTCAACGAAGAGTTGGCGAGCCTGCCGCAGTGGAAGCGTGAGTCGAACAACCAACTGCGCCAGTTCAACGAAGAAACCATCACCTTGGCCCTGCAACCTCTGCTTGCGCCACTGTCGGAAAAGTACGCGGAAAACGCCGCCGTCTGCGGCTACCTGCAGGCCGTGCAGGTGTATCTGCTCAAGACCGTGGTCGAGCAATTGGTCGACGACGCCAAGACCGACGCCCAGGCGCGCAAGCTGCTCGAGGAGCAATACTGCCCGAGCCTGGTGGTGGGGCATTCGGTCAACGGCGGTGCGCCGGTAGTGTTTGAACCGCACCCGACCTACGACAACCTGTTCGGCCGTATCGAATACAGCACCGACCAGGGCGCGCTCTACACCACCTATCGCCAGCTGCGTCCGGGGGCGTTGCACCGTGCCAACGGTGGCTTCCTGATTCTTGAAGCGGAAAAAATGCTCAGCGAGCCATTCGTGTGGGATGCGCTCAAGCGTTCCCTGCAATCGCGCAAGCTGAAAATGGAGTCGCCCCTGGGCGAACTCGGCCGCCTGGCCACCGTGACCCTCAACCCGCAGATGATTCCGTTGCAGGTCAAGGTGATCATCATCGGTTCGCGCCAGTTGTACTACGCGTTGCAGGACGCCGATCCGGACTTCCAGGAAATGTTCCGGGTGCTGGTGGACTTCGACGAAGACATCCCGATGGTCGACGAAAGCCTGGAGCAGTTCGCCCAGTTGCTCAAGACCCGCACCTCGGAAGAAGGCATGGCGCCGCTGACGTCGGATGCCGTGGCGCGGCTGGCGACTTACAGCGCACGTCTGGCCGAACATCAGGGCCGGTTGTCGGCGCGCATTGGTGATTTGTTCCAGTTGGTCAGTGAGGCGGACTTTATTCGTCACCTGGCGGGCGATGAAATGACCGATGCCGGGCATATCGAGCGCGCGCTCAAGGCCAAGGCCACGCGCACCGGCCGCGTGTCGGCGCGGATTCTCGACGACATGCTCGCCGGGGTGATCCTCATCGACACCGCCGGCGCCGCCGTCGGCAAGTGCAACGGGCTGACGGTGCTGGAGGTGGGGGATTCGGCGTTTGGCGTACCGGCGCGGATTTCCGCCACGGTGTACCCCGGCGGCAGCGGTATTGTCGACATCGAACGTGAGGTCAACCTCGGCCAGCCGATTCACTCCAAGGGTGTGATGATCCTCACCGGTTACCTGGGCAGCCGTTACGCGCAGGAATTCCCGCTGGCGATCTCGGCCAGCATCGCGCTGGAACAGTCCTACGGTTATGTGGATGGCGACAGTGCTTCCCTGGGCGAGGCCTGCACCTTGATCTCGGCGTTGTCGAAGACGCCGCTCAAACAGTGCTTTGCCATCACCGGCTCGATCAACCAGTTTGGCGAAGTGCAGGCAGTAGGTGGGGTCAACGAGAAAATCGAAGGCTTCTTCCGTCTGTGCGAAGCCCGCGGCTTGACCGGTGAACAGGGCGCGATCATTCCCAAGGCCAACGTGGCCACACTGATGCTCGACGAGAAGGTCTTGCAGGCCGTGCGCGCCGGGCAATTCCATATCTATGCGGTGCGCCAGGCGGATGAAGCGTTGAGTCTGCTGGTGGGCGAGGATGCCGGTGAGCCGGATGCCGAAGGGCAGTTTCCGGAAGGTACGGTCAATGCGCGGGTGGTGGAGCGTTTGCGCGCGATTGCCGAAATGATCAGCGAGGAAGATTTGAAGGAGGCGGAGAAGGAACTGGCGCAGCAGGCTTTAGCTGAAGCCAAGCCCACCTGATCCCTGGAGCTTGATGGGATCAAAAATGTGGGAGGGGCGGTGCGACGATTCGACTTGCCCCCGATAGCGGTGGATCAGTCAAGAATACTGAGACTGACACACTGCTATCGGGGGCAAGCCCCCTCCCACATTTGGAACTGCTTACGCCACAAAATTGACTCCACTCTCTCGGGCCGGCGCCCGTTGGTCCTTACAACCTTGGTTTGTCGCGGTTTTCTTCTATTCTCCATATCAGGGATATCCACAGGAGTCGCAGGATAGAAACAGCCTCGCCTTTGCGCCGGGGCTGAACACCGATCTACCGAGGGTCGCCGCCATGTCGCGCAACCTTTGCCTTACCCGCCAGTGCCTGGGCTTGCAAACCCGTATCGAATGCTCCATCCGCCCCCTCGCCGGGGAGAACGGGCTGTGGATGTTGCTATTTGCCGCCGGCATGTCGGGTGAGCAGCCTTCCACCGTCAAGTCTCAAGGCCCGTTTCACGGGCCGCTCGTGGCGCAAACCATGTTGGCGTCCATCGTCGACAGCCTGACCCTGCACGGTTACGAGCAGTTGGACGAGCCACAAATCTGGTGCCTGCACCTGCAAGCCCATCTGCGCCAACTCAACGGCGGCCAGGAGCGGTTGGCCCTGTGATCCGGGTTATTTGCCTTCAGGTTTGTCCAGCTTGACCTCGAAGCCATATTGCACGGTGTTGAGGTCGGTGCGCTGGTAGCTTTCCAGGGTGGTCGGCTGGCCGTAAAAATAATGCACATCGAACAGCGCCGTCCCGTATTCCTCGGCGCGGTGGCTCACGCCGAGAATTTCTTTGAGGTAGTTGCCGCTCGCGTCCTTGGCGTAGAAGCGCCAGCTGTCGGCGGGAAACGCTTGCTGGTCGACGATCAGCGCGTTGTCCTTGAGCGACAGGCCCTTGGGCAGTTTTCCGACGTCAATCGAGGCCTTTTCGATGGTGGCGAGAAACAAGGGCACCGAGCCGACCACAAACGCCGGGGTTTCCGGAAACAGGTTCAGATCATAGGTCAGCGTGCCGCTGGCTGCGTTCAGCTCAAAGGCCTCGGTCGGCAGCTCGATGGGTTCGCCGCGCTCGCCCTTATCGTCTGTGGTGAAAAAGGTGATGGGCGCGGCGCTGTTGTTGCGCTCGGCGCCGACCAGATCGTCATTGAAGGTGAAAGGGTGGTCGAACACGATCTTCGCGGCACTGGCGTCTTCGGTTGATTGGCTGATGGTGACGCTGTTTTTCAGCTGTTCTTCAGTCATCGACGCGTCTTTGAGCCAACTGGCGGCATCGTCGTCATACACCGTGACCGGCATCGGCAAGGGTTGCACGCTCTGTTGCAGGCTGTTTTTGTCGAAGCGCATCACCGGCAGGTCCAGGGCCTTGCGGGTTACGGTGGCCTTGGAAAAGTCCAGCACGTTGACCTGCAGGGTGTCGATCAAACCGTTGAAATACACCTTGGCGTAATGGCTGTTCTGCGTGTGTTCGAAGGCTTTTTGCGCGTCGGTGAGTTGTTTGTCCAATGCTTCGGACCAGGCCTTCTGTTGTTGCATCTGCGCCAGCTGTTTCTCATAGAACGCCACTTGCGCGGCGCTTTCGTTGATGGAGCCTGAGCGGGTGAGAAATTGCCCGGTACCGTCCCGGGCCTGTACCAGCAACGGGTTGGGCGAGTCGTCGCCCAGCTCGGCGGCCAAAGGCTCGCTGTTGGTCAGTTCGATTTCGGCGTAATTCTTGTCCAGCGACAACAGCTTGAGGCTGATATTGCCCTCGGTGCGTGAATGGCCGACGTCTTTCTTTGACAGGTCGAAGGTCAGCACTCTGCCCGGCGCGGCGACTTCAATCGTGCCTTTAAGGCTGACGGGCTGCGGCTGGCTCTTGTTTTCCGTCTCGATGCCCTCGATGAACGGGTAGGTCACCGTCAGGTCGTCGGGGTTGGTCAGGTTGGAGCTGCTGGGGCTGAGCTGGATACCGGGGTCGGTTTCCGACCACTCCGGCTGGAAGGGAATGACTTTATTGTTGCTCAAGGTCACCGACTCCCACTCCAGGCCATGGGGGAAGGGGAATTGCTCGGGAGCGTTGAACGCAAACGGGAAGACCGGCTGCAAATCCGTCAGGTAGTCGGAGTGGGAAGCCCTGCGCAGGACGAACAGGCCGTTGATATAGGTGTCCACCAAGGCCTGGGGGCTTGGGTAATGCTTGAGCAGGGCCAGGCTGTCCTCGCCGTATTCGGCTTCGACGGGCTTGGTCTCGAGCTTGATGCGCGCACGTTCCAGCAACAGCAGCGAACCGCCGAGGTCGGCGATGACGTCGCGCAGCTTGGGGTCCTGGATGCCGTCCAGGGACTGTTCGAACTTCGTGGTTTTCTCTTCGAGGGTGGCCTGCTTCTGCTCTTCTTTGGGGGAGCAGCCGCTGGCCATCAGCAACGCCGCGCACAGGCCTAGCGTGGCCAAAGGGGATCGCACATCCATTATCTGAGTTTTCCTGTCCGACATCATCAAGCCGAGTGAATGCTCTCGACACTAGCAGAAAAATCTTCTTACAGATGCCACCTGGCGCAGTTTTCTCGCGGTGACAGGCGCCGGGCAGCCACTGGTATACTCGGCACCATTTTTAGCCACGCTGTGTGAGATTCAATGGAACGCTTTATCGAAAACACGATGTATGCCGCGCGCTGGCTGCTGGCACCGATCTACCTGGGTTTATCCCTGGGATTGCTGATCCTGGCGATCAAGTTTTTCCAGGAAATAATTCACGTGATTCCCAATATTTTCAGCTTGCTGGAGTCGGAGGTGATCCTGCTGCTGCTGTCGCTGATCGACATGGCCCTGGTCGGTGGCCTGCTGGTGATGGTGATGATTTCCGGCTACGAGAACTTCGTCTCGCAACTGGATATCGATGAAAACAAGGAAAAGCTCAACTGGCTGGGCACCATGGACTCTTCGTCGCTGAAGATGAAAGTGGCGGCCTCCATCGTGGCGATTTCCTCCATCCACCTGCTGCGCATCTTCATGGACGCCAAGAACGTCGATCCGCAACACCTGATGTGGTACGTGATCATCCACATGACCTTCGTGGTCTCGGCGTTTGCCATGGGTTACCTGGACAAGCTGACCAAACACTGATGACCCGCGCCGGCCTTACTGCTCGACGAAATAGTAGGGCTGGCGGTTGATCGTCATGTGCTTGATCACGGTGACTTTCTCATTGAGCCGGTCGGTATGATCCAGCAGCGCAACGTTGCCGGGTTTGGCGCTGAGAAAGGCGCGCAATTGGGGTTCGGTCTGCAGAATCGGCAAATACGCGCGCAGATAGAACACACTGGCGCCGGCGATCCGCTCATTGGGTTGGAACAGCGCCACCTCTTTACCTTCGTCCTGCAGCGTCTGCACCTGGCTGATCACGGGCACGAATGACTGGCGCACATCGGCTTTGGGCGCGAACCAGAACGCGGCGCTGAGGTAGCAGGCGATGGCCAGCATAAATACACCGCCGATGACGTGCCGGTGGTAGCGGTAGATCGCAGGTTTGTGTTGTTTGACCCAGTCCAGCAACACCCGCGCATATTCCGCGGCCAGTACGGCGGCCGCCGGGGTCAGCGCCATTAAATAGACGGTGCGTTTACTCGAGGCCAGGGTCAGCAGGGTGAACTGCGCCACCAGCCACACGCTGAAAAACAGGCGGTAGCGGTTGCGCACCAGGCTTTTTCGAAAGTGCCACAGGCCCAGGTACACCAGGATATTCCACGGCAGGAACGCCTCAGGCAGTTTGACCAGGTAGTAATAGAACGGCTCGTAATGCCCGGCCTCGACGAACGAGCCGCTGAAGCGCCCGACGCTGTTGGTCCACAGCACTTCACCGACCGCCTGCATACCGCCGCGCTGAAACAGAAACCCCAGCCAGATCAGCAGCGGCACCAACGCCAGCAGCGTGAAGAGCGCCGGCTTGAGCCAGTCGCCCACGCGCAAGCGCTTATCCATCAGGCTGGTGCAGGCCAGATAAACAAAGATCACAATCCCCGGCATCGCCAGGCCCAGCACACCTTTGCTCAACGTGGCGATGACCATCCCCACTGTGAACAACACCCATGCCCAAACGGCAGAGCCCTGGCGCTCGGCCTCCGGGCGCATTGCCTGATAAAACCCAAGCAACGCTGCGGTCACGCCCAGGCTGAGCAATGAATCCTCACCCACCCCGCGCACATTGCCCCAATAGCTGGCCATGGTCGCCAGGACCAACGCGGCGCTGAACGCCAGCGTGGTGGGCCGCCCAAACCGGCGCAACATCCCGTAGAGCAGCATCACACTGAACAACCCGGCAAACGCCGACGCCAAGCGCACCGCGCCGGTGCTCGCGCCAAACAGGCGAATCGCCCCGGCATCCAGCCAAAGGCTCAGGGGCGGTTTCTCCAGGAACGGCTCGCGAAACAGACGCGGCACCACCCAGTCATTGTCCAGGTGCATGGCCATGGCGATCCCTGAGACGCGGGCCTCGGTGGAGCCTTGCAGTTCATGGTTGCCAAGGGCGAAGAAAAACAGCAGACCAACGAGCAGGAGCAGCAGAGGAACAGGACGCGTCATTGAAGGCTACCGGGCAGGGGACCGCTCGGGGGAGCGGGCATGGCTGCCGGCTAGTATAGGGAGGGGTTTCTTAACGGTTCGTGAACGAGTGTGGGGTTTTGTGCGGTCAGGTGAGAGACTTTACAGTTTGATCTGTTCAAATTTTCCCGGAGCAGAGAAACGCCAAGGAACACTGAAAGCCGCCCCTCCACGTATCAGCTCCGCTTGTTGCATGATGGCGGGCCACCAACGCACCAGATTGTGCGCCTTGCTCCAATAGCTTTCACCGCTCCAATGTTTCGCCAGACAGAAAACAGGAAGTGCGCAGTCTCGAAATGCCTTCTTCTCCGCATGCCCTTTCTTAAATCGATCCTGGGAGATCACTACCCAGCCACCCTCTTCACGCAGAGCTGATATCCAGGTTATATCACTGGTATTTTGGGGGAATTTATCCTTGAGCGGAAACACGCCGTGTTCGTGAACTTTCGAAAGTTCGTTCAGGGCGCGTGCCAGTGCGGGTGGGAGGTTGTGATCCAACAGGAAGTTCAAGCAGCATTCCTTTGCTCGAACTCCACAGCGGCTTTTACCGCAACCGTTGGAATCTCATAGAGCATGGCGACGCGCCTGGTATCACGTCCTTCTGCCTCATAGGCACAGAAAATGGCAGCGGTATCAATGCCGGCCCCTGTCAGTACTGGCTTACCAAAATTTCTGGCTGGGTCCAGCACTACCGCTTTGCTACGTTTGACCGGGTACCAGCGTTGCGCCGAACCTTTGCCGGAGTAATCGATCCCTTCATACAGCGAAGGTTTAATGATTTGTTTGAACGCGTATTGTTTTTTGAGCAGGTCCAGCAGTGTCTCGTCACCTGTTTCATCCAGAACAGTGGCGAAAATGCTACGACCGTCTGTTTGGAACCGTTTGCAGGTGAACGGATAGGGCTGACCGAACAGCTCGCTAGCCTGGCGTGACGCATTGCGGATGGCCTGCAAGCTCAGCCCGTGCTGGCGAAATGCATGTACGAAGCGAATTTCGAGCAGGTCATGGAAACCAAGAATGCAATCGTCCACGTTTGACAGTTCCGATTGCCAGAGCCCTGCATGCTCAACGCCATTGGCGCTGTAGCCGAAGAGCCAACGACGTATATCTGCGGTAGGAATGCCGGTGTATAACGACGCCTCGCCAGGCGTGTAAAGGCCCACCCCTACAAGGGGGCTGGGCGAAACAGTCGTTTGCATGGATGGCCTCCTTGTCATTGAGTCGAGCGGTGAAGTCTGGTGGCTCAGGTGATCTCGTTCAACCTTGGGCAGACGAGCTGTGGTCTGAAGCGTATCCGTACAATTCATTCCACGCCAGTTCACCTGATGCAAGCCAACTTGTAGGAGCTTTCTGATGCTTACTCAAAGGCAAATCGGCTTGATCGGCGTTCTGTTGCTACGCGCTAGTCTGAAACCTTGGCAGCAAATAATCGCTTGGCCTCAGCAAAACACTTCTCAGCAATGGCCGAGCGCGGTTCGGTCTTGCGCATCACCATACCCAGTGGCGCGAGCACGCTGGCGTCCGGCAGGTTGATGAACGCAAGGTTCTCGATCGGGCTTTCCAGGCCGCTGTCCAGCGGCATGATCGCGCAGCAGAAGCCTTCGTGGATCGCCTGGAACAGTTGGTAGGTTGAGTCGCTTTCGAGTATGGGCTGAGGATCGAGACCGCGGCTGCGGAAGCTCAGGTCAATGGACTTTCGATAGTGCATGCCCGTGCTGATCATTCCCAGGGGCAATTGCGCGGCGTCTTCCCAACTCATTTCGCTGCCTTCGAAATGGAAGTGACGGGTGTCGTACAGCAGGCCGACACGGGTCTCGCCCAGTTCGAAAAAGTCCAGGTAGTTGGCGTTAACGTGGTCCAGGTAACACACACCCAGATCCAGTTGATTGGTGCCCAGCGCTTCGATGATGTTGTCCGAACTCATGGACGTCAGGCTGAACTTGAGCTCGGGAAAGGTGTGGGACAGGCTCTGGATATAGCTGATCGGGCTGAACCCGCTGAGCGGCACCAGGCCCAGGCGCAAGTTGCCCACCAACTGGCCGCGACACGCGGCCGCTTCGGCGAACAACCCGTCATGGGCGGCGAGCAAGGTCCTGGCCCACGCCAGCACGCGTTCACCAGCCTCGGTAAAGCCTTCGAAACGCTGGCCCCGGGTGACCAGCTCCAGACCCAACTCCTCCTCCAGATTGCGCAGGCGCATCGACAACGTCGGCTGGGTGATATGGCAGCGCGCAGCCGCCTGGCCGAAGTGACGAGTCTGCTCCAGCGCAATCAGGAATTTGAGTTGTTTTATGTCCATCAAGGTGCCTGCCAGGGAAGAAGTGAAAGGTCTGTCAGAGCGCGATCACCTGTTCCGAAGAACTGGCCAACGCGCTCGATAACCGGCCGCCAGACACTGATAGAAATGCTCGATAGCTCGGTCCGCCGTGACGATTAGACAGGCATTTTTCAGTTCAGTACACAGTCGATGGCTTGAAGGACGGGCGGCAGCTCTGCCGTGCGCAGGATGGCAATGGTTTGAAACCGGATCGATCAACCGCCCGTCATGTTCATGAAGCGCACCACCTGCACTTCATCGTCGAGGGTGAAGTTATGCCGATACGGCTTAAGTTTCATCGACTCGACAATGGCACTCTCCAGGCGTTTCGGCTCGCCCGGATAGCGCCGCAGCACCGCCTTGAGATCGACCGAATGCTCGTTGCCCAGGCACAGCAGCAACCGGCCTTCAACCGTCAGGCGCACACGGTTGCAGGTGCCGCAGAAGTTGTGACTGTGGGGCGAAATAAAGCCCAGGCGAATATGCGGCGCCTCCGCCAGACGCCAGTAACGCGCAGGCCCCTGCGTCGACTCCGCAGAGTCGATCAAGGTATAGCGTTCAGCAATACGCTCACGCACCTGCGCACTGGAATAAAACGCCTCGGCACGGCTGTGTTCGCTGATCACGCCCAGCGGCATTTCTTCGATAAAGGACATATCCAGACCACGGTCGATGGCAAAGGCCACCAGGTCGTTGATCTCATGGTCATTGCGACCTTTCATTACCACGCAATTGAGCTTGGTGTGCTCAAAACCTGCGGCATTCGCGGCATCGATACCGGCGATCACCTTGGCCAGATCACCGGTGCGCGTCAGTTCACGAAAGCGCGTGGGGTCCAGGCTGTCGAGGCTGATATTCAAGCGCTTGAGCCCGGCATCGAACAACGGCGCGGCGAGCTTGCCCAGTTGCGAACCGTTGGTGGTCATGCACAACTCGCGCAGACCGGGGAGTGCGGCGATGCGTCGGCACAGCTCCACCACGCCCTGACGAACCAAGGGCTCGCCGCCGGTCAGCCGGATCTTGCGCGTGCCCAGCGCGACGAAACTCTGTGCCAGTTGATACAGCTCTTCCAGCGACAGAATCTGCTGGCGCGGCAGGAACTCCATGTCCTCGGCCATGCAATACACACAACGGAAATCGCAACGGTCAGTGACGGACATCCTGAGGTAGTCGACCCGGCGGGAAAAGCTATCCATCAGGATTTGATCGGTCATGAGAAACCTCGCGGCGGCGTCGGGCATAGACCCCGGGCGCTTCTATAGGAGTGTATTTGAGGCAAGGCTAGAGCTGTTTCCAGCTGGCGTCTAATCGCTATTAACAACCGGCTGATCGACGCAATCTATGAGCGATAAACCGGGTTGGCAACCGGCAATCCAGCGGCCCATTACCTGGCTATGTTTTAGATCGTCTGGCCTCGCCGTCGCTGCCATTCAGCGCCTGTTGCAGTTCACGTGCGTCGTGGCTGCAGAATATGTCCACTGCCGCGCCACCATCGGCGGCCAATTGGCGTAAGCGCTGCTGGTTATGCAGGCGCGCCTGGCGGTCGGTGTCCATCATCGTCTGGTAGAAGCGCATGCCGGGCGGGCACCGGCGTTTGGCTAGATGCACTTCGTCATGGTGAAAGTAGGCATCGCCGGCATGCAGTTTCCAACCCTCGGCGGTGCGAATGGCAATGCCGGCGTGACCGGCTGTGTGTCCACGCAAGGGCACCAGCAGAATGTCTTCTTCCTGGGCACCTACCAAGGCCCGCACCGAGTCGAAACCGAACCATGTGTCGCCCTGCGGCGCATACAGTTGCCAACCCGAAACATCACGCCATTGCGCGGGCAGGAAGCGTCGTCGTTCGATCCAGCCATTCGCCAGCGTTGCGTGATTGAGTTCCTGATGCATCACGTGCACGCGCGCATTCGGGAAGTCCTGCAGGCCACCGGCATGATCGAAATCCAAGTGGGTGAGCAGGATGTGGCGGACATCGTTGGGGCTGAAACCCAAGCGGCATAGTTGCTCGATGGCGGTATAACGGCGCTCCAACTGAATGTTATTGAACGTCCTGAAAAACCGGCTCAGGCGTTCTGGGTGCTCGACGTCCTGCCGGCCGAAACCGGTGTCCACCAGGATCAGGCCATTGGTGGCGGTCTCGATCAGCAGGCAATGGCACACCACCGAGGCGGTGAGGCCGCGGCTGTAGCCATCGAACAGGACGCCGCCCAACGGGCACATGCACCCGCAATTGAGATGATGCACACGCAGGCCCTGGGTCATAGGTTCAGATCCGGGTCGGTATCTACGTGCGGCTGCTTGATCGGATCAATAGCGGGTTTGGCGCCGGGTTGACGGTCGATGTCCGGCGGCGGCGTCAGTTGCAGCAGCTCGCTGGTGTAGCGCCATTCTTCCATGACTTTGTCGGGATGTTCATTCAAGTGCGTGCCATAGCTGGGCACGATCTGGCGCAACTTGTCCTGCCAGGGCGCGCTCGCCAGCTTGTCCTTGAACACCTTCTGCATCAGGTCGAGCATGATGGGCGCCGCCGTCGAAGCCCCCGGCGAAGCGCCCAGCAACCCGGCGATGCTGCCGTCCTGCGATGCCACCACCTCGGTACCCAGCTTGAGCACGCCGCCCTTGTCTTCATCCTTCTTGATGATCTGTACGCGCTGCCCGGCCTGCCACAAACGCCAGTCTTCCTTTTTGGCAGTGGGAAAATACGCTTTCAGCGCATCGAAACGATCATCGTCCGATTGCATCAATTGGCCGGCCAGGTACTGCACCAGGTCGAACTCACGCACGCCGACGCGCATCATTGGCCAGATATTGTGCAACGTCATGCTGGCCGCCAGATCGAAGTACGAGCCTTCCTTGAGGAACTTGGTGGAAAACGTCGCAAACGGGCCAAACAGGATCATCCGTTTGCCATCAAGTACACGGGTGTCCAGGTGCGGCACCGACATCGGCGGCGCGCCTGTGGAGGCAATGCCGTAGGCCTTGGCCATGTGCCGCTCGGCCACCGCCGCATTGTCGGTCACCAGGAAAGAACCGCCCACCGGGAAGCCGGCGTAGTCCTTGGCTTCCTCGATGCCCGACTTCTGCAGCAACGGCAACGCCGCGCCGCCCGCCCCGATGAACAGGAATTTCGCATCGGTGGCGCCGGTCGTACCGTCCTTGAGGTTTTTGTATTCAACGTGCCAGGAACCGTCCTCGTTGCGCGTAATGTCGCGCACTTCCGTCGACAGCCTGAGGGCGAAGTTCTGCCGGGCTTGCAGGTGGCTGAC
The DNA here is from genome assembly GCF_001439815.1 of Pseudomonas orientalis. Lineage (GTDB taxonomy): Bacteria > Pseudomonadota > Gammaproteobacteria > Pseudomonadales > Pseudomonadaceae > Aquipseudomonas > Aquipseudomonas orientalis. The sequence goes on from NZ_JYLM01000008.1 coordinate 241,689, forward strand.
GAACTGCCGGGTGATTTCGCCGAAGTTGACGTCAGTGCCGATGGGTGTCCAGGTCGCGGCGATTTTTTGCGCCGGGTCGCGGCCTTCCATCATCAGTGGCACCCATTGCTTGATCTGTTCCGGGTCTTCGGAATATTGCATCGGCCGGAACAGTGGGCTGGCCTGCAACGCCTCATAGCGTTTTTTCAGGAAACGGATGTTGTCGTCGCCCCACACAAAACTCATGTGCGGCGTGGAGTTGATAAACGAGCGCGGGTTGTGCAGCACCCCGGTTTTCACTTGCCAGGCCAGGAACTGTCGGGTGATCTGGAATGCTTCGTTGATTTCGACGGCCTTGGTGATATCAATCCTGCCGTCTTTTTCCGGGGTGTAGTTCAGCTCGGCGAGCGCCGAGTGGCCGGTGCCGGCATTGTTCCAGCCGTTGGAGCTTTCCTCCGCAACCTTGTCCAATCGCTCGACCATCTCCATCGACCAACCCGGCTCCAGTTCACTGAGCCACACCGCCAGGGTCGAACTCATGATCCCGCCTCCCACCAGCATCACATCGACGCGCTTGGTTTCGGCGGCGTACGCGTGCGAAATGCCCAGCGACAGGGCCAGGGCGGTCAGTGCTCCTTTGAGTGTCGGGTTGCTCATATTGCCTCCAAGACACAACGGTCGGTTTTCATTTAGGCCCGAATCTCCATCGCTTTTGCCATGGTCGCGCTCCTGCTGAGTAAAAAGCCCGTGCGCCTCAGTAACGCAATACCGCCGCCGCACGGCTGTCGGTGGGCATCGAGCGCTCGGCAGGCACGACCACCACTTCACCGCCCTGGCGGATAACGGCCAGGATCAGCTCGTCCAGCGCTGCGTCTTCCTCGGCGACCTGGGCGCCTGCCTCGCTGCCGTCGGCCTCCACCAGCAACAACGCCACTCGGCCCTCCAGCGTCGCATGCTCGATGTCCACCAGCCGCGAGACGTAAAGCCGCTGGCCCACGGCCACGCCAAATCGATCAAACGCCGTGTTCAGCGAATCCTCGCAGCGCTTGCTCATGACGGCGGTACAGGCTTGCGCCAACTCGGCTGGCGACAGCGTGGCGGGGTCGGTACGAACGCCGTCCGCCAGCAGGAAAGGGTTGTGGCTGAGCGCCCTGAACACGGCCTGGTTCTCCGGCAGCGCCACCAGCACCAACGGCAGTTTGCAGACGCGCGAACAGTGCTCGGTGATCGTTTTGTCGACGGCACGAAAGAACCGCTCGCGGTCCAGGTTCACTTCGTCCTGCTTACCGCCGCCGCCAGACTCGTGCATCATCGGATCGCCGCGCTCGCCCGCGCCACTGAACCCATCAGGGTGGCCTTGCTGATCGCGGGAGGTCAGTTGATCGCCCAAGGCATCGGCCTGGGAGGTGGGGACCGCTTCCGGCAACTCGATTTCCTGCAGCGTCTGCCCGGCCCCCTCATAAATCTGCACGCTGTCCCGCGTCAGGCACAGCGCCTGGTAGCGCTCGGTCATCGGCACCTGGCGCAGCAAGGGCCTGAGGTAAGGGTGGCGGTTGACGATGGCGATCTCTTGAACCGGCCGATGCAACCCCACCACCAGAAAATGCTCAGCGCCGCCAAAGATCGCGATCGAAGGCGGACAGCTATTCCAGAACTCTGTGTCGGCGACCAGGTCATGAAACGGCGCAAGCAGCGTCTCGGCCTGCGCTTGATCGGTCAGCAGGCCTTCGAGGTCTTTGATGAGATTCTTCAAGCGAATCGGGTTTTGCGTACGTTCAGGGAACGTTTGCTGGGCGGGCATGTAGACACTCAGGTTGGTGCGATCCGCCAGGGCCAGGAGCGTGTCCAGGGTGTCACGTGTAAAGGTTTGAACTGAGACCATGGGAAACCTCCTCAGTGTTTGTCCAGATCAGCCTGCTTGGCCAGAAAATCGTCTTCGAGCAACGCGTCGATCTGCGCGGAAGATTCCTCCTGGACCGGGGGCGCCGTCAGATGCCCGGTGGACTCGACTTTGGGTGACAGCCGTCCCAGCAGATGCTCAAGCGCATGGTGGATTTTCCGAGCGGCGCCAGCGACGGCCAGCTCCAGGCTTTCCGCCTGATGGGTGACGGACAGCGAACTGTGGCCCTTGGGGCGCACTTCGATCTGGCAACGTTTGTCTTGGGGACCGGATTTCTGCGCATTCACGTCCCCCACATGGATTTCCACGCGGGTCAGCACCGAGGTGTAACGCTCCAGCTCATCCACCACCGTACTGCCCACCCAGGCCTGAAGATCGGCGCTGCCTTCAATGTGATTAGTGTCTACCTGTACCAGCATGGTTAATTCCTCTTCTGTCCTGAAAAGTAGGTTCGCCCCTGGGCGCCAACGGCTATGTAAGGTTCGAACCGAGGCCATTCGCCCCCGTTCGTTCGGCAAACGGCGCAGGCCGATCAACGGCACACTTCACGGCCAGGCACAGCGCGGCGCTCGGGAACCAGTGGTTCTGGATCATCTTTCGATCACCAGCACCCGGTCGAAGCTGGCGAGGGTCGAGCGTCGGTGAACCACCGCAAGCACGGCCGGCCGCGCATCAGGTCCATCAGCGCGCTGGATGATGGCCCTGGGCCGTATTCGCGCGCTCGAAGCGTTGCAGGAACGCCGCGGCGTCAGTATCTGGAACCTGGGCACAGGGCGCGGATATTCGGTGCTGGACGCTTTTAAACGAAAAGGGTGGCGACTGTACGCGGGTTAGCAGACCAGGAATCAAGGAACCCAGCGCACCCGAAGGTGCCCCACGCACAGCCGCCATAACGCAATCCAGCGGATGCTGAAAGCATCGCTTGAATGGAGGGTGGCGTTGTAGGCCTTGATATTAACCGAGCTGCTAAACCCGGGCGCTGATTTTGCAGCGACTGGGGGAGGTTAGCGGGGTGGGGGGGGGAAGGGGGAGTTCATCGATGGCGCTGCTTTTTGTGGGAAAATTCTGAAGACACGTCCGCCGTGCTTTTAAACCCCCAGAAACAACAAAACCCGCACTAGGCGGGTTTTGTCGATGCTTCGAATTGGTGGGCCGGGGGAAGTTGAATTGGCTAAGTAGGCTGTTGATTTGTTGAGTGAATTTCAGCTTGATTTTTTTGGTTGGAATACCAATTGGAATACCGTTTAAATCGCGACGAGCTTTCTTGATGCCTCGCAAGCCCGCTGGACTGACCTCGATTCAAGGCACTCACTGCCTTGCGAGGTGGTACGCGTTCTCTTGGTGGTTACAACTCAGACGAAAGGTGTGGTGACCCGTAATCATGCGGGCAATCTTCGCTTGACCCTTTATGGTCGGGTTTTTCAATTTTTACCACGCAATTCATCTGCGTCGAATGTAGGAAGTAGTCCATGACGGATCTAAAGGGTGCCGAACAGACCGCCAGCAGTCTTGCTGAAGAAGCGCTCAATCAGGCACGCGCTCGTTTTTCGTCCAGCGAAAGTCCTGTCACCCCAGAGCCTAAGTCGCTAAAGAAGAAGCCTGGGCGCAAGGCCACAGCCCCTCAGACCAGTAATACCTTGCAGGACCTGCAAAAAACGCTGTGGGCTACTGTGAGATGGTTTGTGAAGCAGTACCTGCGATGCTCAGCACCAGCGACCGTCTACTACTATGAATTAACAGCAGGGTTGATTCGCTGCAGAAGGCACAAAGCTTGATGGTTGAGTTGAATAGAATGCCAGCGCCTCTTTGAAATGGTGCCGCACCTTTTTGGGAGGGACGATGATCTTTATATGGATATTATTGGTGCGCTCATTGGGGGCCACCGCTATCGAGATGTGACTCGGAGAATAACCTGATTCAAGGTGGCTCTGCATTAATACAATTTGACAGTGCCTTTGAGCGTTCTACGAAAAAATACGAAATACTTCAAAGAACTTTCCTTGCTCTGCGCTTAAATGGTGCAAATCCTGACCTCAGGATGCACCAATAGGGTGAAAAAAGTGCGTAAATGAGGTGAGTGCTCAAGAGAGATTCTTTCAAAAAAAGGAGTGAGATTTTAATCGCTGCTGAATCGATTTTTTGTCAATGTAAATCAATGTCTTAAATGAGCGGGTTGAAGGCTCACAGTGTTGACTGAGTCCTAAGTGTTTTTTGGGGGGTTTACAGACGGTCCAAATCTCAGTAGCTTTTTATGCATGAGATTTTAATGACAGGGAAAGTTATGAGTAATCCTAGGGATGCATATCTCAAGCGTTTGGCCGCGCCTCGAAACATTTGGTTGAATGGTAGGAAAGTAAATAATGTTCTCCAAGAGCCTGCGTTTCAGGGGGCTATTGACAATACACTGTCCTATTACGATATGTTGGAAGGTCCAGACTTTCACTTCGATTACAAGGGCAGTCCTGCCGCAATAAGCTTGATGGTTCCAAATACTGTCGATGATCTAGCACGCAAACGTAATGCTTATAAAAAAGTGGCTGATAGTTCATTCGGGATGTTGGGGCGAACTCCCGATTTTATCAATGCCGGGTTGAGCGCTATGTGTTCTCATGCAACGTTCTTCGGGCGTGATGAATATGCGGATTACTCAGCCAATATTATCGATTTCTATGACCGTTGCGCCAAAGAGCATTTGTTCGTCGGTCACGGTGCCATCAACCCGCAGATTGATCGTTCCAAGCCCATGGGGCTTCAGTCCAACCTGTACGCTGGCGTCAAATGCGTAAACGTCAGTGATCAGGGGATCGAAGTCAGCGGTGCCAAAATGATTGTGACCCTTGCTCCCATCGCTGATCAATTACTGATCTTCAACATGCCCGGACTGACTGAGCATGACGCCGATTATGCGCTGGCGTTCGCTGTCCCGACCGATTCGCATGGATTGAGGATTATTTGTCGCAAGAGCCTAGCGCACCCCGAATCTTCTGAGTTCGACTATCCGCTGTCGAGCAAAATGGATGAGATAGACGCCTATCTGGTGTTTGATCAGGTGCGTATTCCTTGGTCTGATGTGTTCATCTTTCGTGACATTGCCAAATCCAATCAGTTCTACGACGTGACTCGCACCCGCCATCATACTGGTCACCAAGGGGTTGTCCGAGGGTTAGCCAAGGCCGAGTTGCTGATTGGCGTTGCGGACAGTCTTGCTCGCAATCTAGGTCTTTCCTCCTACATTAATGTCCAAGAGCAACTGGGGGAACTGACCACCGCCTATGAGCTTATCCGCGGCGCCGTAATACTCTCTGAACTCGAAGCTCAAGTTGACGCCGAAGGCGTGTGTAACCCAAGTATTCACGCGATCCAGGCAATTCGCTGTCATTTTCCGAAGTGGTACCAGAAAATGTTGCAGACAGTTCAGTCTCTAGCGGCGGGCTCAATGCTGGCCGTGCCGCACGGTGATGACTTTCATAATGAGAACGAAGCATGCCTGCAACAGGCGTTGCAAAATCCGTTTTTGTCACCGTTGGACAGGGGCAAGTTACTCAACTTGGCCTGGGATGTAAGCGGCGATGGTTTTGGTCAGCGTCAAATGATCTATGAAACCTACCATGCTGGCGATCCCATGCGTATTGCTGCTGCGCACTACAGCAATTACAACAAGCAAGCCATGTCGGATTCGGTGGAGCGTGCGCTTAAAGGCAATCACTAGCTCGTGTATATAGGGTGGTCGGCCTGATAGTAATATTATGTTAAGTTTTCAGTCTTATGTATGCCTGTGTCGTCGGTTGCATGATATTTGAAGTCAAAGGAGCTGACTGTTCGTGATTTATAATCTTGGCAAACTCTCCAGTGTCTTGGATTCGCAAGATATTGATATGTTGTTAGTGTCCACTCGCGAAAATATCAACTATTTCACGGGTGTCAGGCCTGTGATCAAGGAATTAAATCCTTATTATGGCGAGTGCTATCTCGTCATTTGTCGCCAGCGTCCAGATGTTGTGCATATCGTGCATTCTTGTGGAGAGTGCGATCAGATTACCGAGTCTAAAACCCCCATAGGCCTCGTTCACACCTACGGTACTTTCTATCGCGAGTTACCCGATGCCAGCGTGTTGCGCGGGGACGAAGTCGCCATTCATACATGGACCAGCAACTCGGCTCGTCACTCGAATGCCCAGCAGGCGCTTTTTTCTCTGTTGCAAGAATTGGGTCTCACGCCGTCGACCCGGGTCGGTTGTGACGAGGACGGCATTGCCCACTCCACCCTGACCTCAATGCAGGAACAGTTCGGTCGAGACACTCTCGTTCTGGCATCAGCACTGATCCGACAGATACGCCGAGTCAAGACCCCTTATGAGGTCGAGATGCTGACCTTGGCGGCCCGCTGTAACGAAGCGGCGATCAAGCAGGTGACAGACGCGGTGCATGTGGGCATCAGCGAGGTGCAAATCGGCAAGATCTTCGAGTCCGCCGTAGTCGACCTTGGCGGCCGCCCTGAGCTAACGATGATTAAGATTGGTCGTGACGCTGTCGGCGGGCAGCGCCAACAGCGGACAGACATTACCTTGCAGCGTGGCGACCTGCTCTGGTTCGACTCCAACACTCGATATCAAGGGTTCTGGGCAGACTTGGCGAGGGTCTACGCCTATGGTGACGTCACCGATGCGACAGCTCGGCGCTATGTCGCGTTGCGTGAAGGGATGCTCCACGCAGCGCGGTTGATCAGGCCCGGGATGTCCGGCAAGGACGTCTTCAACATGACCATGGAATGCGTGAGAAGCAACGGATTTCCTGAGTACAGGCGTCATCACGTCGGGCATGGCATAGGCCACGAGGCCTATGAGCGGCCGATCCTGGCCCCTGGCGAAGACGCGCTGGTTGAGCAGGGCATGGTGATCTCAGTAGAGACGCCTTATTACGAGTTCGGCCTGGGAGCCTTGCACCTTGAGGATCCATTACTCATCGGTGTCGAGGGCAACACTTTTCTGACCATGGATCCGTGTCCCGAGCTTGGGATTATCGCTACGTCATCGTTTCGATAGGAAATGAAGGGAGTCGCCTTGTGAAGAGCATTTTGGAAACCATTGGATCGTGTCCAGTCCTTGAGCTTTCCCACTCGCTGGTGCCCAGCGGCAAGAAGCTCTATTTGAAGCTGGAGCAATTTAACCCCAACCACAGCATCAAGGATCGGACCGCCTTGGGCCTAGTGCTGGCAGCCCTGGAGTCCGGTCTTCTGGCGGCTGGTGGCACCTTGATCGAATCCACCTCCGGCAATCTCGGCAAATCCCTGGCGATGATCGGCGCGGCGATGGGCTTGAAAGTGATCGTGGTGGTCGACCCTAAGGTTAGCTCTAGTGCGATCAATTGGTACAAAGCCTATGGCGCGCAGGTTGACTTGGTGACAGCGCCGGACGGTCAGGGAGGCTATCAACGCGCGCGGATCGAAAGGGTCCAGCAACTACTGCACGAGTACCCCGGTGCCTACTGGCCCAACCAGTATGACAATCCGCATAACCCGGCTTATCACGAGAAGGTCTCGGCCAAGGAGTTCGCCAGTCTCGATTACGACGTGTTAGCCGGCTGCGTCAGCACGGGTGGGCATCTGTCCGGTATCGCCAGGGGGATCAAGCTCGAACGCCCGCAGGTCAAGGTCCTGGCGTGCGATGTGGTGGGGTCCGCGGTTCTGGGTGGGGCTTTTTCGCCTTACTTGCTCAACGGTGTCGGCCTGGCCTGGCGCTCGGCCAATACCCACCTGGATTGCTTTGACTACCACAGCTTGATTGATGATCACCATGCGATCTCGATGTGCCGGATTCTGGCCCGTGAAAACGGTTTGCTGCTGGGCGGTTCGGCAGGGCTGGTGGCCTACGGCGCGCTGCAATGCCTGTATGGCTCCTCGGCGAAAAGTGTCCTGGCAATCATGCCTGACAGCGGCACGAACTACCTCGATACGCTGTATGACGACCGTTGGGTGGACGAAAAACAGATCACGTTGTACGGCGTCGAGGCAATGCGCCAAGACCTGCAGGCCAGCGATTTCAAAAGGTCCAGGCCGGGAGTGGATGCCGAGCATTTGGCTTCAATGAGCTATTGAGGCGCGACACTTCCCTTTGCGTTTCGTTTGCCTGTTCGTCCATGAGGATGCTGCATGTTTGACTTCATTCAAACCGAGGCCATACCCCGGCAGGATTATCACGACGGCATGGCTAGGCTCGCGGCAGGCGTCTGCATCATCACTACGCGCGTCAATGGTCGTCCTGAAGGCATGACCGCCACGTCCGTCTGCAGCGTATCGGATACTCCGCCGACGTTGCTGGTATGCCTCAATCAACGGTCGAGCACTTTCCAGGCGTGTCTGCAGAGCGAAATATTGAGCGTCAATGTACTGGGGCCCCATGCCGCTGAGCTGAGCGAGATATTCGCCAAACCCCGCAGCACTGTCGAAAAGTTCTCTTTTGGCCAATGGCATACCGGGACCACAGGCTCGCCCTTACTCACGGATGCATTGGTGACTTTTGATTGCCGGATTGTCGCCACTCACCGTGTTCACTCCCACGGAGTGCTGTTCTGCGAGCCGGTGAGTGTGCAGGTAGGTAGTACACAGGAGGGGTTGGGCTACTTCAACCGGCGTTTCATTCGCCTGGCGGCGCTATGAGCCGGCATGCGTTTTTTTAATTATTCGATGCTTAACGAGTTTCCCTAACATCAGGAGATAACACTATGTGCGGAATGGCGGGTTGGCTTTCTTACTCAAGGGATCTGAGGCAGCACCGGGACACTGTCCAGCGAATGACCGATACCATGGCCCTGCGCGGTCCTGACGGTGAAGGCTTGTGGATCGAGGGGCCAATTGCCCTGGGCCATCGACGTTTGTCGGTGATCGATCTGGAAGGGGGCAGACAGCCCATGGCTGCCAACCAGCCGGGTTACGACGACGATGTAGCGGTCATCAGCTATGTCGGTGAGGTCTACAACTTTCGTGAGTTGCGTGCTGAGCTGGTGAGCAAAGGGCATCATTTCAAAACCAACAGTGATACCGAAGTGGTGTTGCGGGCCTATGTCGAATGGGGGGAACAGTTCGCCGAGCGCCTGAATGGCATGTACGGTTTTGCGTTGTGGGATATACGCAAACAGGAGCTGCTGCTGGTCCGTGACAGGATGGGCGTTAAGCCTCTGTTCTACTTTCCTACCGCTGATGGCGTGATCTTCGGCTCGGAGCCCAAGGCCATCCTGGCCAACGCCCTGGTGCCCCGGCGAATCCAGGCCGACGGCATGCGCGAACTGTTGGAACTGGTCAAGACGCCGGGGCAGGCGATCTTTGCGGGCATGCGAGAGGTGCTGCCCGGTGAGATTGTCAAGGTCAACCGCGATGGCATCAAGACTCGCCGTTATTGGCAACTGGAAGCCCGCGAGCACGGTGATTCGCTGCAGCAAACCATCCAGCATACCCGTGATTTGCTCGAGGACATTGTAGATCGCCAGATGATCACCGATGTGCCTCTGTGCGTGCTGCTGTCGGGCGGTCTGGATTCTTCGACCATCACATCCCTGGCCTCCAAAAAGCTGTTGGCCCAGGGCAAGGAAAATGTGCGTACGTTCTCCCTCGACTTCAAGGACCACGGTGAAGAGTTCGTCAGTGATGGCTTCCGCCTGACCCCCGATACACCCTTTGTCTGGGACTTGGTCAAGTGGGTGGATTCCAATCACGGCCAGATCATCCTAGACAGCCGAGAGTTGGCCGATCCGGCATTGCGTCTTGCCGTCGTCCGCGCGCTTGACTTGCCGCCGGCCTATTGGGGGGACCTTTATCCTTCGCTTTACCGCCTTTTTGAGGAAGTGCGTAAACAATCCACGGTTGCACTGTCTGGCGAGGCCGCAGACGAGGTCTTCGGTGGGTACCGCTGGTTCCATGACCCGGCTGCCATTCCCGCCGATACCTTCCCGTGGATGTCCATGGCGACGGTCAAGTTGTTCGACGGCAAAAACCTGTTTGATCAGGGCTTGCTGACGAAACTGGATATGCCCGCTTTCGTGCAAGACAGCTACCGTCAAGCACTCGATGCGGTGCCGCAATTGCCGGGAGAAGACGCTACCAACCGGCGGATGCGCCAGATCACCCATATTCACCTGACTCGTTACGTGCAGTCCCTGCTGGACCGCAAGGACCGTATGAGCATGGCGGTGGGGCTCGAACTTCGGGTGCCGTTCTGTGATCACCGGTTGGTTGAGTATGCCTTCAATATTCCCTGGGAAATGAAAACCTTCGACGGCCGGGAGAAGAGTATCTTGCGTGCGGCGGCACGGGACTTACTCCCGGATTCCATCGTGCAACGAATCAAAAACCCTTATCCGGCAACCCAGGATCCGGCTTACGAAAAAGAATTGCGTTCGGCCATGTCCAGTATCGCGGCGGACCCGAATGCACCGGTGCGCCAGCTATTGGATCTGGGCCGAGTCAAGGACACGCTGGGCAGGGAGGCGGGGAAAGTCTCCCCGTTGCACGAGCGCATGGGCATGGAGCGGGTGGTTGGCATGAACAGCTGGCTCGCCGAGTATGATGTGTCCGTGGATATCTAACGCAGAAGGTTTGGAGCCCACCCGTGCAGCGCCGGCGACGCGAGTGGGTTCACGATGACTCAGCAGTGAACAGGGATGGACATTACCAATGGTCAGCTCAGCCTTGCGGATATGGTGTGCAGTTAGTGTGTTGTGTATGGCCTCGTTCACGATGGTGACGTCCGAGTTCGCCCCCATTGGTTTGTTGTCGCAGATATCATCCGACCTGGGTCAAACTCCGTCCACCGTCGGGTTGACGGTGACGCTGTACGCATGGATCGGGGCTGCCAGTGGCTTGTTATCCAACTGGCTGAACCGCTGGATTCCCCGTAAGACGCTGCTGATCGCGTTGATGCTGATACTGGCCGTATCCAACGGCCTGGCGGCGTTATCCCCCGAATTTTCGACGCTGCTAGGCGCTCGCGCCTTCGGCGCATTGGCTCATGGCGTGTTTTGGGCAATCGTGGCTGCCACTGCCGCGCATATTGTGCCCCTGCATCGCATGGGGCTAGCCACTTCGATCGTGTTGGGCGGCATTACGATCGCCACGGTCATGGGCGTTCCGTTGATCAATCTGGTGGGCCAATACGATGGTTGGCGCACTGCCTTTGTTTGCCTGGCGTTGATGTGTGTTGCCAGCGCTGGTGCGATAGCACTGGTGCTTCCCTCCATGCAGATTCATTCGCTTGCCAGGGGGGTAGGTTTTGCATCGGTACTGCGGCGCAGGGACCTGTTGATCACTTACGTCATCACCGGGTTGACTGCGGCTGCGCATTTCGGTGCCTACACTTTCGTCGAGCCGTTTATTGGCCAGGTACCTGGGATTACGACGTACTTGATTGCTGTCTTGCTATTCGCCTTCGGGGCCGCAGGTTTCCTGGGCAATCTGCTGAGTGCGCTCTTTATTGATCGCTACTTGAGCGCTTTCATTCTGATAGCGTTGATTGCGATGGCATTGGCCTTGGTTACCTTGGGCATTTACGGTCCTCTTCTGGGTATCGCGCCGGTGGTTGTCTTGCTGGTGATCTGGGGGGTGGCCATTTCCGCTTTGTTTACCGGCCTGCAAACCTGGGTCTTGAGGATTGCTGGTGATCACACGGTACCGGCCACAGCAATCCATACAGCTGTACTGAATAGCGCGATCGGGCTGGGTGTGATTATCGGCGGAGAAGCGCTGAATGTGGCCGGCTTCAAGGGGGCGATGCTATCGGCCAGCGTGGTGATTGTCCCTGCCATCGTTCTGATGGTTGCCGCAGGAGTCCGCGCTCGGACAGAACCCGCGTTCTTGTGAAACGGGAGGACGCTGATATCTCAGTTGCAAAGGCTTAGACGGGCAGATGTCTTCGGCATACGCTGGCGTGACCGAGTCCTTCTTCAGTTCGAACCAGGCGGTAAAGCCCCCGCAGCCCTGAAACCCCCGTACTCACTGGATTTCAGGCACAAAAAAAGACGTCCGTGGACGTCTTTTTTCGTTGAAGTGGTGGAGCCGGGGGGATTTGAACCCCCGTCCGCCAGTACTCCGCTGTCGGTACTACATGCGTAGCCGTTTCTATTAAGTTAACCCTCAGCGACCCGAAGGGCAGGGTGCTTTGGGCGAGTTGTGTAAGTTTTAGCCGCTTCGTCCACAACGTACTGCACGGCGATTCTGTTCTATATGACAATCACTTTGGGTTTACAGACATCCCCTGGTGATTGCTGGACCCGAAGGTACCAGAAGCTCAGGCTCTAAGGCTGCTTACGCAGCGATGGAGTTGTCCCAGCTTGGATTGGCGTCATTGGCAACTATAAGAAGTTGCAACAGTGGATTTACGAGTTCTGTTACCAACTCGGCATGCACCTAAAGTTTCGCGACCGGCGTCGAATCCTAAACGGCCCCGTGCTTGTAACTCGTTGTTTCTAGTGAGTGACAAGCTTGTGTAGTGTACGCCAAACCTTCACGAAAGGCCAACCCGAAGGTCGGCCCTATCGCTTACTGACCGCCTTTGTCGCTGTTCTGCAGGTCTTGCAGGGCCTTGGAGGTGATTTCGATGCACTTTTTGTGGTCACCGGCGGCGCTGGCTGCCTTGGCTTGGGCGACGGCGGTGTCGATTTCGCCGCTTTTGCCACTGGTGTCGGTGGACAGCAGGGCTTTGCCGTTGTTGATTTTGTCCAGGTTGATCTCGCAGAGGTCTTTATCGCCGGCCGCAAAGGCGGGGGATGCCAGCATCGCAGCGGTGATGAACAAGCCAGCAAGAGCGGAACGCTTCATAGGGTATCTCCTTGCGCAAAAGGGCTCGACGCTGCTGGCGTTGAGGGCCTGCCAGCGACATCACTGATGGGCCTCGCTTGTCGAGGCCTATGCAGATGACTACGTCGGCGCGCAGGGGTTCTGTTTTATTTTGCGGGCTTAATGGGCGCGGGCCTGGGTGACGCGGTCCACGAGGTAGACCAGCCCGTGATAGTCGATGCCGCCGTGCAGGCTCAGGCCGATCTCGCAGGTGCGGCTGGTGGAGATGCCTTCGCTGCAGTGTTGCACCGCGTCCTTGAGGGTGCGCAGTGAGTGGGCGTTGAGTTCCGGGGTGGTGAAGCCTTTGTCGCCGGCAAAGCCGCAGCAGTGAATGCCTTCGGGAATGACGACGGTTCTGGCGCAGCGTCGGGCGAGGTCGATCAGCGCCTGGCTTTCGCCCAGGTGCTGGGTGCTGCAGGTGACGTGGACGGCAATGGGCGCCTCCTGCGGCGTGAAGTCGAGGCGGTCCATGAGGTGGGTGCGAATAAAGCGGACCGGGTCGTAGAGGTCCAGGCGTGTCTCGCCCAGGTCTTGCGTCAGGCGCAGGGTGCACGGGCTGGTGTCGCAGTAGATCGGGTCGAGGCCGCCGCGACTGGCGTGGAGCAGGGCGCCGATCAGTTCCTGGCGCTTGTGTTCGGCCTGTTCGGCATAGCCTTTGGAGGCGAAGGGTTGGCCGCAGCACAGGTTGTCCTGATGGTCGGGGAAGACGACCTGGTAACCGGCTTTTTCCAGCAGGCTGCGGGTTTTGTCGTACAGCGACATTTGCTCTTTATCCCCCGCCGCCGGGCCCATGGCGCGTGAGACGCATGCTGCCAGGTAGACCACCCGTGGTCGCTCGTCGGTGACGGCCGGGCTGAAACGAATGGCTTTTTCCGGTTGCGGCATGGCGTTGGTCCATTGCGGGACTTGCCCCTTGGACAACCGGGTGACGGTGGCCGATAACTTTGCCAGACGCGTGGCACCCAGCAGCATGCGTGCGCCGTTGGCGACATGCAGGGTAAAGCGCGCGCCTTGCAGTGCGATGGCGAAATGGGTGGCGAGCCATTCGGCGGTTTTCGTACGGTCGGCGTCGCGGCTGCGCAGCTTTTTCACCAGGTCGCCGGTATTGATGCCTACGGGGCAGCGTTGGGCGCAGAGCCCGGTCGCGGCGCAGGTGTCGATGCCTTGGTAGTGGTAGGCGGCCTCCAGTTCGGTGGTGTCGACGCCGGCGCGTTGTTTGGCCTGGATGTCGCGCCAGATCACGATGCGCTGGCGCGGGCTCAGGGTCAGGCCTTTCGACGGGCACACCGGCTCGCAGAACCCGCATTCGATGCACTTATCCACAAGCTCATCGGCGGCGGGCAGGGGCTTGAGGTGTTTAAGGTGAATCTGCGGGTCGTCGCTGAGCACCACGTCCGGGTTGAGGATGCCGTTGGGGTCGAGCAGGCGCTTGAGCTGCCACATCAGTTGGTAGGCATCGCTGCCCCATTCCAGCTCGACAAACGGCGCCATATTGCGACCGGTGCCGTGTTCGGCTTTCAACGAGCCACCGAATTCAACCGCCACCAGTTGGGCAACGTCGCCCATGAACGCTTGATAGCGTGCGACTTCTTCCGCGCTGTTGAAGCCTTGGGTGAAGACGAAGTGCAGATTGCCTTCCAGGGCGTGTCCGAAAAGGATGGCTTCGTCGTAGTGGTGTTTGTCGAACAGTTCGATCAAGCGGTTGACGCCAAGCGCCAGTTGCTCGACCGGGAAGGTGACGTCCTCGATGATCACGGTGGTGCCGGTTTTGCGCACGGCGCCTACGGCGGGGAAGGTGTCCTTGCGGATCGCCCAGAGCCGGGCGTTTTCCAGCGGGTCTTCGGTGAAGTTGACTTGCTTCTCTACCGGGAAAGAGGCGAGGGAGGCCATGATCAGCGCCAGTTGTTCATGCAGTAGCGAGGAAGTGGCGGCGCGGGATTCGATCAGCAGCGCGCAGGCATTTTCCGATAGTTGCTGTACGAACGCCGGCATGCCCGGTTTGTTCTGTACCGAGCGCAGGCTGCGCCGGTCCAGCAGCTCAACCGCCGACACCGGCTGGGTTTTCAGCACGGTGACCGCGTTGCAGCAGGTCTCGACGTCCGGGAATACGATGAGTGCCGAGGCTTTGTTCGGGTGATCAATCACCGTGTCGTAGGTCACGGCGCTGATAAACGCCAACGTGCCCTCGGACCCCACCAGCAAATGGCTGAGAATATCCAGCGGGTCATCGAAATCCACCAGGGCATTCAGCGACAGGCCGGTGGTATTTTTCAGACGGTATTTGTGGCGGATCTTTGCGGCCAGTTCGGCGTTTGCCCGCGTCTCGCGGCCCAGTGTGGCCAGGCGTTCAAGTAGCGCGCCGTGGGTGTGGCGGAAGGCCTGGACGCTGGTGGGATCTTCGGTATCCAGGCGGCTGCCATCGGCCAGCACCAGACGAATGCCTGCCAAAGTGTGATAGGTGTTTTGCGCCGTCCCGCAGCACATGCCACTGGCGTTGTTGGCGACGATGCCGCCGATCTTGCAGGCGTTGATCGACGCCGGGTCCGGCCCGATCTTGCGCCCGAATGGCGCAAGCCAGGCATTGGCCTGAGCGCCGATGACGCCGGGTTGCAGGCGGATCTGCAGGCCTTGCCCGCGAATTTCGCGGCCATTCCACTGATCACCCAGCACGATCAGCACCGAGTCGCTGATGGCCTGGCCGGACAAGCTGGTGCCCGCCGCGCGGAAGGTCACGGCGACGCGGTCGCGCTGGGCCAGTTGCAGCAGCGTGACCACTTCGTCTTCCGACTCCACGCGTATCACCAGCTGTGGGATCAATCGGTAAAAGCTGGCGTCGGTGCCGAAGGCGAGGGTGGAAAGTGGGTCGTCAAAACGACGATCCTTCGGGATCAGTTGTGCGACGTCGCTCAGGAATGCGGCAGGCAGGCTCATCGGTCCTCCAGAATTAGCTGACGCCGGAACCGTTGTCCGGCGTCGATTCTTACTCTATTGCGTGCAGGTTTCAGTGCACCAGCATATCGGTGAACCAATACGCCTGCGCCAGGGTGATCAGCCCGACGATCGTGGCAAAGAACAGGCTGTGTTTAAGGGTGAAGCGGAACAGGTCGGATTCCTTGCCGACCAGGCCGGTCGCGGCACAGGCCACGGCGATCGATTGCGGCGAAATCATTTTGCCGGTCACGCCGCCACTGGTATTCGCCGCCACCAGCAAGGTGTCGTTGACGCCGATCTGGTGGGCGGTGGTGGCCTGCAACGAGCTGAACAGTGCGTTGGACGAGGTGTCCGAGCCTGTCAGGAAAACGCCGAGCCAGCCGAGGAACGGTGAGAAAAACGGGAAGGCCGCGCCGGTGCCCGCCAGCACCAGGGCCATGGTCGAGGACATGCCCGAGTAGTTGGTGACAAAGGCGAAGGCCAGCACCATGCCGATGGACAGGATCGGCCAGCGCAGCTCGTAGAAGGTCTCTTTTAAAGTGGTAAGACCAGTTTTAGTATCTATTTTCAGTACCGCCATCGAGATCAGTGCAGAGAAGAAAATTGCAGTGCCGGTTGCTGAAATCGGGTCCAGCTTGAATACGGCGGGTATGGCGGTGGGGTTGGTGACGATTGGCGCGACTTTGATCACCAGTTGGTCCAGGTGCGGGATCGCGAAGTTGAACACCCAGCCGTACATCGAGCCGCCCGCGGCGAACAACGCCTTGAAGGGCTTGAGGGTCCAGATGGTGACCAGCACGGTGAGGATCAGGAAGGGCGACCAAGCCTTGAAAATCTGCCCCAGGCTGTACGGCGAAACAAGCGTGTTGCGGGGCAAGCCGAAGCCGCCGGCGCTGGCGGTAACCGCCGTGCCCGAGGTGGCGCCGGCAATCTGCGCGCCGGCGCTGCGCTTGGGTTGCCAGACTTTGAGGAACAAGGTCAGGGCAATCAGGCTGGCCAGTGCCGAGGTGATGTCGGGCAGTTCCGGGCCGATGAAGTTGGAGGTGAAGTACTGGGTGACGGCAAAGCTCAGGCCGGCCACCAGGGCTGCCGGCCAGGTTTCGCGAACGCCGCGCAGGCCGTCCATCATGAACACCAGCCAGAACGGCACGAACAGCGACAGCAGGGGCAGTTGGCGGCCGGTCATGGCGCCGATCTTGAAGGCGTCGATGCCGGTGACCTGGCCCGCCACGATGATCGGGATGCCCAGCGCACCAAAGGCGACCGGGGCGGTGTTGGCAATCAGGCACAGGCCGGCGGCGTAGAGCGGATTGAAGCCCAGGCCGACCAGCAGCGCGGCGGTAATTGCAACGGGCGCGCCGAAACCGGCCGCCCCTTCGAGGAAGGCGCCGAAGCAGAAGCCGATCAGCAGTACCTGCAGGCGTTGGTCGTCGGTAATCGACAGGACCGAGCTGCGGATGACTTCGAACTGGCCGCTCTTGACCGTCAACTTGTAGAGAAATACCGCCGCTACGATGATCCACGCAATCGGCCACAAGCCATAGGCGAAGCCGTAGCCGGCGGCGGCCAGGGCCATGTCCACCGGCATCTGGAAGGCGAAGATGGCCACCAGGATCGACAGCGCGAGGGTAATGCTGCCGGCCACGTGCCCCTTGAGGCGGAATACAGCCAGGGCCAGGAAGAAAAATACGATGGGGATGACGGCGGCCAGTGCGGACACGCCGAGACTGCCGAGTGGGCTGTAGAGCTGTTGCCAGGTTTGCATATGGGGTGGCCCCTGATTGTTGTTGTTTGTACGCCTTGGATAATTGGTAATACCAATTTACAGTCGTTGTGGGCTAGATTAAGAGGCTTGGCAGGGGTGTGTCAATTTGCCGCCCGCGAAACTTTGGTCGTACGGGTGGGCGTGCGGCGTTCTGATCGGGTAAATCCGAGGCGTTCTGCTAGGTGCCGGGAACGCGGCGATAGGCCAGAATAGAAGCCCCGGCGCGTGGTCGGGATGGTGGAGAGTGGGTATGGGGTTTGATCAGGTGCGTCAGCGCCGTTTGTCTGACGATATTGTCGAGCAGCTCGAGGGCATGATCCTTGAGGGCACGCTGAAGTCGGGCGAGCGCTTGCCGGCCGAGCGCGCATTGGCTGAGCAATTTGGCGTGTCGCGCCCATCGCTGCGCGAAGCGATCCAGAAGCTGGCGGCCAAAGGGCTGCTGGTCAGTCGTCAGGGTGGCGGCAACTATGTGGTGGAATCCCTGGGGTCGACCTTCAGCGACCCTCTGTTGCATCTGCTGGAAAACAATCCGGAAGCGCAGCGGGACCTGCTGGAGTTTCGCCAGACGCTCGAGGCTTCCTGTGCTTATTACGCGGCGTTACGCGCAACCGAAGTGGACCGTGAACGGCTGACGGCGGCGTTCGAGGCGTTGCAGGATTGCTATGCGCGGGTCGATGAGGTGAGTCGAGTGGAGGAGGGCGCGGCCGATGCGCGGTTTCACCTGGCTATTGCCGAGGCCAGTCATAACGCCGTGTTGCTGCATACCATTCGGGGGCTGTTCGATCTGCTCAAGCGCAACGTGGTGACTAACATTGGCGGCATGTATCAGCAGCGCACCGAGACCCGCGACATGCTGATCAGTCAGCATCGCGATCTGTACCTGGCCATTATTGAAGGGCGGGCCGAGCAGGCTCGGGAGATTTCAACACGTCACCTGCTGTATGTGCAGGAAGTGCTGGAGGAGGTTCGTCAGGAAGTTCAGCGCGTAGCCAGGGCGGAGCGACGTAAAGGCATGTAGCTTCGGGCGAGTGGCCCGAAGCTACATTGTCACAAGGTCAGTCTTCCTTGCCCTTGTTGCGCACCGCGCGATGCAACTCGCGATTGGAGTCGCGCTCGCGTTCGGTATCGCGTTTGTCGTATTCCTTCTTGCCCTTGCCCAGCGCAATTTCGCACTTGACCAAGTGCTTGCTCCAGTACCAGGACAGGCAGATGCAGGCGTAGCCTTTCTGTTGCACTGCCGCAGCGAGTTTTTCCAGCTCGCGTGCGTTGAGTAGCAGCTTGCGCGTGCGCACCGGGTCGGCAATCACGTGGGTGCTCGCGGTGGTCAGCGGGGTGATATGACTGCCCAGCAGCCACGCCTCGCCATCCTTGAGCAGCACATAGCTGTCGACCAGCTGCAGCTTGCTGGCACGCAGACTTTTTACTTCCCAGCCGGCCAGGACCAGACCAGCCTCGAACCGATGTTCGATGAAGTAATCGTGTCGCGCCTTTTTATTTTGCGCGATGGTCCCTGTGGGGTGTTTCTTTTGTTTAGCCATAGGGGCGGCATTATAGGGAGTTGCGAGCGTGTCGGCTACGGTCAACCTGCGTGCTTGAGCGTGTTGGACGAATCCCGGACAATGCGGGCAGTTCTCTGGTTTTTTTCTCTCGCGGATCTGGCTGTTGTTTCGCGATGTTTGCCCGCTCAGCTGTGGAAATAACGCTCACATGACGACGCATATTCAACGTTCGGCCCTGCTGCCGTATCCCGCACAGGCGCTCTATGACCTGGTCAACGACGTCGCGCGTTACCCGGAATTCCTGCCGTGGTGCTCCACTGCCGAGGTTCTGGAGGGCGGTGACGAGTATATGGTTGCCAGCGTCGGCGTAGCCAAGGGTGGGCTTAGCCAGCATTTTGTTACGCGCAATGTGCTGGTGCCTGGAAAATCCATCGAGATGAATCTGCAGGAGGGGCCATTTACCCAACTGCATGGCGTATGGGTATTCAAGGCGCTGACGGACAAGGCCTGCAAGATCAGCCTGGATTTGTCCTTCGACTACGCAGGACCGATTATCAGGGCGACATTAGGGCCTTTGTTCAATCAGGCGGCGAATACGCTGGTGGATGCGTTCTGTGAGCGGGCCAAGCAGCTGCATGGTTGAAATCGAGGTGGTGCATGCCGCCGTTGATCGCCAGCTTTTACTGGCGGTGACGGTCCCGGTGGGTACGAGCCTGAGAGAGGCGGTGCGCATGTCGGGGATTGCTGAACAGTTTCCGCAATTGATGCTGGCTGAATGCCCGTTGGGGATTTTCGGAAAGGTGGTTGCGGACGCTGATATGCGTGTCGTCCAGCCGGGTGATCGAATTGAGATCTACCGGCCGCTGCTGGCAGATCCCAAGGAAGTGCGCAGGCAGCGCGCGGCCAAAGCGGCGAGGGCCAGGCAGCAAAGCTGATAAATCGGCCAGACAACAAAAAGCCCGGCATGCCGGGCTTTTTATTGGGTATCGCTTTGTTACTGCGGGCTGGTGTCCAGAGGCTGTGGCGTCGGGACGGGCACGGTTTCCACGCCATCGACGTCTTTCTGGATCTGGTCCAGCAAGGAGCCTGGCTTGGCCGGCACCTCGGATTTCGGCTTCTCGGCTTCCTGTGCAGGCGCGGTCACGCTGGTGCCGCTGTCCTTGCCCAGCAGCGCTTCATCGCGGCTGACGCCAGGCATGAAGTCGCCGGACAGGCTGACAAGCTGGTCATTGCCATTGAAAATGACACTGACGCGCTCCTGCTGGCGCTCACCGCCGCCAGGCTGGAGGCTGTAGAGATAATCCCAGCGATCGGCATGGAAAGTGTCGGTCAGCAGGGGGTTGCCCATGATAAACCGTACTTGCCGTCGGGTCATTCCCGGGCGTAACTGGTCTATCATGTCCTGCGTGACGACATTGCCCTGCTGGATGTCGATTTTGTAAACCCCGGGGAATGAACAACCGGCGAGTGCGAGCAGTCCCACAAAGGTGAAACTGGTTAGCAAGAGCTTGGTGTTTTGCATCGGTGGGCGACTTCCACTATCTTGGCTGGGACAACGTAAACGCCGATCATACCCGTATTAAGAGAAGCTGCGAAGCAGCATCCGCGAGAAAGCTAACCATGGTTGAAAATAGCGAACTACGCAAAGCCGGTCTCAAAGTGACTCTGCCCCGAGTCAAGATTCTACAAATGCTCGATTCTGCTGAGCAGCGCCACATGAGTGCCGAGGACGTTTACAAGGCGCTGATGGAGTCTAATGAAGACGTCGGCCTGGCCACGGTTTACCGTGTCCTGACCCAGTTTGAAGCCGCAGGGCTGGTGGTTCGTCATAATTTCGACGGCGGTCATGCAGTGTTTGAATTGGCCGACG
The DNA here is from genome assembly GCF_001439815.1 of Pseudomonas orientalis. Classification (GTDB taxonomy): domain Bacteria; phylum Pseudomonadota; class Gammaproteobacteria; order Pseudomonadales; family Pseudomonadaceae; genus Aquipseudomonas; species Aquipseudomonas orientalis. The sequence continues at coordinate 262,455 of NZ_JYLM01000008.1, forward strand.
GCGGGCACCACGACCATATGGTTGACCTGGATACCAATGAGGTTATCGAGTTCACCAGCCCTGAGATCGAAGCGCTGCAGCATAAGATCGCTGAGGAGCATGGCTTCGATTTGGTCGACCATAATCTGGTGCTGTACATCCGTAAGAAAAAGTAAAATCGACGCAGATTTGTTCTGCGAAACGATTGAAGGCGACCCTAGGGTCGCCTTCGTGCTTTATATAAGAAGAAAAATGCTCGCTTCAGGCCTTCGCCGCTACGACCATTTTCTTCGCATGGGCCAGGGACTCTTTGGTCAAATCAATACCGCCCAGCATCCGCGCCACTTCTTCTACGCGCTCTGACTTGTTCAGCTTGGACACGGCTGTGCGCGTCGCATCGCTGCCTCGCATCTTGTGCACGAACAAGTGCTGATGCCCCTGGGCCGCCACTTGCGGCAAGTGAGTCACCGTCAGCACCTGGCCCCGATCGCCCAGGCGTCGCAACAACTGGCCAACGATTTCGGCGGTCGGCCCGCCAATGCCTACGTCCACTTCATCGAACACCAGGGTCGGTACGCGCGAGGTTTGCGCGGTGATGACCTGGATCGCCAGGCTGATCCGTGAAAGCTCGCCGCCGGAGGCAACTTTTGCCAGGGCTTTGAGCGGTTGCCCCGGGTTGGCGCTGACCAGCAGCTCCACCTGTTCCAGTCCATGGGGTTGCAGCTCATGGCTGGTATTGGCGTGCAACTGAATGGTGAAGCGGCCACCGGGCATGCCCAGGCGCTGGATTTCCTGCTCCACCGCACCGGCCAGGCGAGTGGCGGCCTGCTGGCGAAGGTCGCTCAGCTCACGGGCCTTTTCCTGGTAATGGCGGGCGAAGGAGGCGAGTTCTTCGCCGAGGCGCTCAATGGACTCGTCGTTCGCGTTCAGGGTCTCGATTTCATCCAGCAGCTTTTGCTGCATCGCCGCCACTTCGGTTGGCTGGATGCGATGTTTGCGCGCCAGGGTGTAAATCGTGTCCAGGCGCTCTTCTATCACCTGCAAGCGCGCCGGGTCGGCATCGAAATGATCCAGAAAGCGGTTCAGTTCACCCACCGCTTCCTCTACCTGGATCTGCGCGCTGGTCAGCAAAGTGGTGGCTTCACTCAGTGAGCCGGACGCGTTATTCACGCTGGACAGGCGATTGAGGCTCGCGGTCAGCGCGTTAAGCACATTGCCGGAATCACTTTCGCTGCATTGCTCGATCACCTGGCGACAGATACCCAGCAGCGTCTCGGCGTTGGTCAGGTTCTTGTGTTCCTGTTCAAGCTGCTCGAGTTCGTTCTCGCCCAGGCCCAGGCTTTCAAGTTCTTCGAGTTGATAGCTGAGCAATTGGTGGCGAGCGCGTTGCTCGTCGCCGGAGTTGGAAAGGCGTTCAAGCTCCTGGCGCGTCTGGCGCCAGCGTTGGGCGGCAAGGTGAACCTGGCGGGCAAGTTCGGTGGCGCCGGCGTATTCGTCGAGCAGACGGCGATGGGTGTCGGTTTTCAGCAGGGACTGATGCTCATGCTGGCTGTGGATATCAATCAGCAGTTCACCCAAGGCTTTCAAGTCGCCAAGGGGGCAGGGTGTGCCGTTGATGTAGCCGCGTGAGCGTCCTTCGGCGGTGATCACCCGGCGCAGAATGCACGGGCCCTCGTTATTGAGGTCGCGCTCGGCCAGCCAGGCCTCGGCCTCGGGAATATCCGCCAGGTCGAAGGTGGCCAGGATATCGGCCTTGTCGGCGCCGGGGCGTACCACGCCACTGTCGGCGCGGTCTCCGAGCGTCAGGCCCAGGGCATCGAGCATGATCGACTTGCCGGCGCCGGTCTCGCCTGTGATTACGCTCATGCCGCGATCCAGTTCGAGATCCAGATGTTCAACGATGGCGTAGTTATGTACGGACAGGTGCACGAGCATGAAGGTCGCTCCCAGGCTTTAGGTCTGGTTATTTATACAGTGTTTTGTTTGGAGCTGACAATCCTGGCGCTTAGCTCGATTTGCTTGATCGCCGAGTTTTTTTAGCGCATTCAGGAATGTATAAGCGGGAAATGATCCGGGACATGCGAAAGACTTTTGGTAACGCCTACGCCCTTGAACCTGAAAATTGTGGCCCCATATACCGGAACAGAAGCGCGAGTTGAGTTCGCGCATGATTTTGAAAGGAGAAATCTATGGCTGACGAACAGACGCAGGATACGCAAACGCCAGACGCCAATTCGGCTGCCGGTGATGAGCTGGGGACTCGTGTGCAAGTGCTCGAAGAGCAATTGGCCGCAGCGCAGGATCAGTCGTTGCGTGTTGCCGCCGATCTGCAGAACGTCCGCCGCCGTGCCGAGCAGGACGTCGAAAAGGCTCACAAATTCGCCTTGGAAAAATTCGCCAACGACCTGCTGCCGATTATCGACAGTCTGGAGCGCGGCCTTGAGCTGTCCAATCCGGATGATGAAAACATCCGCCCAATGCGTGAGGGGATCGAACTGACCCTGAAAATGTTCCAGGACACCCTGAAGCGTTATCAGCTGGAAGCCATCGATCCGCAAGGCGGCGAGCCGTTCAACGCCGAGCACCACCAGGCGATGGCGATGCAGGAAAGCCACGACCTGGAGCCCAACAGCGTGTTGAAGGTATTCCAGAAGGGCTATCTGCTCAACGGACGCTTGCTGCGCCCGGCGATGGTGGTGGTGAGCAAGGCTCCCGCACCCGTTTCGCCTTCTATTGATGAGCAGGCTTGAAATCCGCCGCAAGGCCCCCATTTATAAGTCAAGCGATTAAGTGCTACCGCAGTTAGCCACAACTGCTGCGGCAACCAAATTCAAGTTTCGGGAGAGTCAAGTCATGGGCAAAATTATCGGTATCGACCTGGGGACCACCAACTCGTGCGTCTCGGTCATGGAAAACGGCAAGGCCAAAGTTATCGAAAACGCTGAAGGCGCGCGTACCACGCCGTCGATCATCGCTTACGCCAACGACGGCGAGATCCTGGTCGGTCAGTCGGCCAAGCGTCAGGCCGTTACCAACCCGCACAACACCCTGTACGCGGTAAAGCGTCTGATCGGTCGCAAGTTCGACGAAGAAGTCGTACAGAAAGACATCAAGATGGTGCCTTACAAAATCGCCAAGGCCGACAACGGTGACGCCTGGGTTGAAGTAAACGGCAACAAGATGTCCGCGCCGCAGATCTCGGCTGAAGTCTTGAAGAAGATGAAGAAGACCGCCGAAGACTACCTCGGTGAAACCGTGACCGAAGCGGTCATCACAGTTCCGGCCTACTTCAACGACAGCCAGCGCCAGGCGACCAAAGACGCCGGCCGCATCGCGGGTCTGGACGTAAAACGTATCATCAACGAACCCACCGCAGCTGCTCTGGCTTACGGTATGGACAAGGCCAAAGGCGACCACACTGTGATCGTTTATGACCTGGGTGGTGGTACTTTCGACGTTTCGGTCATCGAGATCGCTGAAGTTGACGGCGAGCACCAGTTCGAAGTGTTGGCCACCAACGGCGACACCTTCCTGGGTGGTGAAGACTTCGACATCCGTCTGATCGACTACCTCGTTGACGAATTCAAGAAAGAAAGCGGCATGAACCTCAAGGGTGACCCGCTGGCGATGCAGCGCCTGAAAGAAGCCGCCGAGAAAGCCAAGATCGAACTGTCGTCGAGCATGTCGACCGACGTGAACCTGCCGTACATCACTGCCGATGCCACCGGTCCAAAGCACTTGAACGTAAAGATTTCTCGCGCCAAGTTGGAAGCACTGGTTGAAGACCTGGTTCAGCGCACCATCGAGCCATGCCGCATCGCACTGAAAGACGCCGGTATTGACGTTGGCTCGATCAACGACGTGATCCTGGTCGGTGGTCAGACCCGCATGCCGCTGGTGCAGCAGAAAGTTACCGAGTTCTTCGGTAAAGAAGCACGTAAAGACGTGAACCCGGACGAAGCGGTTGCCATGGGTGCTGCCATCCAGGGCGCGGTATTGGCCGGTGACGTGAAAGACGTGTTGCTGCTGGACGTCAGCCCGCTGACCCTGGGTATCGAAACCATGGGTGGCGTGATGACCGCGCTGATCGAGAAAAACACCACGATTCCTACCAAGAAATCCCAGGTGTTCTCGACGGCCGACGACAACCAGGGCGCTGTGACCATTCACGTGCTGCAAGGTGAGCGTAAGCAGGCTGCCCAGAACAAGTCCCTGGGCAAGTTCGACCTGGCCGAGATTCCACCAGCACCGCGTGGCGTGCCGCAGATCGAAGTGACCTTCGACATCGACGCCAACGGTATCCTGCACGTTGGTGCGAAAGACAAGGCAACCGGCAAAGAGCAGAAGATCACCATCAAGGCCAACTCCGGCCTGTCTGATGAAGAAATTCAACAGATGATTCGTGATGCTGAAGCCAATGCTGATGCCGACGCCAAGTTCGCCGAGCTGGCCGGTGCCCGTAACCAGGGTGATGCGCTGGTTCACTCGACGCGCAAAATGGTCGCTGACGCTGGCGACAAAGTGACTGCTGAAGAGAAAGCCGCGATTGAGGCTGCCGTGGTTGCCCTGGAAGCCGCCGTTAAGGGCGATGACAAGGCTGCTATCGAGAGCAAAATCGAGGAGCTGTCGAAAGTCTCCGCGCCGGTCGCTCAGAAAATGTATGCCGAACAAGGTCAGCCAGCTGACGCTGCGGCGCAACAGGCAGAGCCTGAAGCCAAGCACGACGACGTTGTCGATGCCGAGTTCGAAGAAGTCAAAGACAACAAGTAATTGGGTTGTCCGGTTGACCGCTTTCAAGCGGTGACTGGTAGGATGTCGCCGCGCGGGAGCTTGCTCCCGCGTTGGCGTGTCTGGGGTATGCGAATTTTTACAGCATGCGACAACGTGCGGATGCTGGCGGTGTGATCGGGAATGCTCCTGCTTTCCGAGCAGTAAATACCGCGCTTTTAGTCGGGTAGCCGGCTAAAAAGCAGTGATGACCAGGATCGTTGAATTGACGTGAGTTGGGTCCGGGCCTGCATTGGGGCTCAACGAGTTTGGCGAGGCTCAGGAGGGTCTGGCTGAACGTCCTTAAGAGTGCAAAGACTTATGGCAAAGCGTGACTATTACGAAGTATTGGGTGTGGAGCGCGGCTCCAGCGAGGCGGACCTGAAGAAGGCTTACCGTCGTCTGGCGATGAAGCACCACCCGGACCGTAATCCGGATAGCAAAGAATCCGAAGAAATGTTCAAAGAGGCCAATGAGGCCTACGAATGTCTGTCTGATCCCAACAAGCGTGCAGCCTACGACCAGTACGGTCATGCCGGTGTCGACCCGAGCATGGGCGGCGGCGGTGCCGGTTTCGGTGGCCAGAACTTCTCCGATATTTTCGGTGATGTGTTCAGTGATTTCTTTGGCGGTGGCCGGGGTGGCCAGCGCGGCGGGGCCCAGCGTGGCAGCGACCTGCGCTATACCCTGGAATTGAACCTGGAAGAAGCCGTGCGCGGTACCAGCGTCAACATCCGTGTGCCGACGCTGGTCAACTGCAAGCCGTGCGACGGCTCGGGTGCCAAGAAGGGCTCTTCGCCAATCACCTGCCCGACCTGCGGCGGTATCGGCCAGGTTCGCATGCAGCAGGGCTTCTTCTCGGTGCAGCAGACCTGCCCGCGCTGCCATGGCCAGGGCAAGATCATTTCCGACCCGTGCGATTCCTGCCATGGCGAAGGTCGTGTCGAAGAGTACAAGACCCTGTCGGTGAAAGTGCCGGCGGGCGTGGATACCGGTGATCGCATTCGTCTGTCGGGCGAAGGCGAGGCGGGCGCTCAAGGTGGGCCAACCGGCGACCTGTACGTGGTGATCAATGTGCGCGAGCACTCGATCTTCCAGCGCGATGGCAAGCATCTGTTCTGTGAAGTGCCGATCAGCTTTGTCGACGCCGCCCTGGGTGGCGAGCTGGAAATCCCGACGCTGGACGGTCGGGTCAAGCTCAAGATTCCCGAAGGCACGCAGACCGGCAAGCAGTTCCGTATCCGTGGCAAGGGCGTTGCGCCAGTGCGCGGTGGCGGGGCAGGCGACCTGATGTGTCGTGTAGCGGTAGAAACGCCGGTCAACCTGAATCGTCGTCAGCGTGAGCTGCTTGAAGAGTTCCGTAGTTCATTGGCCGGTGACGATTCCCACTCGCCGAAAACCACGGGCTTTTTCGATGGTGTGAAGCGCTTCTTCGGCGACCTGTAAGGAATTGAGTATGCGACGTATAGCCGTAATGGGCGCTGCCGGGCGCATGGGCAAGACGCTGGTCGAAGCGGTGCAACAGCGCTCGCCGGCGTCCGGGCTGACTGCGGCGATCGTGCGCCCAGGCAGCACGTTGATCGGCGCGGATGCGGGTGAGTTGGCCTCGCTGGGCCGTATCGGCGTTTCGTTGTCCGGTCACCTGGCACAGGTGGCCGACGAGTTCGACGTGCTGATCGATTTCACGCTGCCGGAGGTGATGCTGGAAAACCTTGCGTTCTGTCGCAAGGCAGGCAAGGCGATGGTGATCGGTACCACCGGTTTGACGGTTGAGCAGAAGCAGTTGCTGGCTCAGGCCGGCAAGGATATTCCAATCGTCTTTGCCGCAAACTTCAGCGTGGGCGTGAATCTTTCCCTCAAGCTGCTGGACATGGCGGCTCGCGTATTGGGCGACGAAGCGGATATCGAAATTATCGAAACCCATCATCGTCACAAGATCGATGCGCCGTCCGGGACTGCGCTGCGCATGGGCGAGGCCATCGCTGATGCGTTGGGGCGTGACCTGTCGAAAGTGGCAGTGTATGGCCGTGAAGGGCATACCGGTGCCCGCGCGCGCGATACCATTGGTTTTGCCACTGTGCGCGGTGGTGATGTGGTCGGTGATCACACGGTGCTGTTCGCTACTGAAGGCGAGCGCCTGGAAATCACGCACAAGGCCTCCAGCCGCATGACGTTTGCCAAGGGTGCGGTGCGTGCCGCGCTCTGGCTGGAAGGTCGCGAGCCTGGTCTGTACGACATGCGTGATGTGCTCGACTTGCACTAATCGGTAGCTTAAACAGGGCCTCAAGCTTATGCTTAGGCCCCGTTTTACCCGCTAGGCGACGTCCTGTCGCATTCTCCTGCCTTTCAGGCTCATTAGCGGTGGACCAAAAAAGCCTTTTTCTGTAAGCTACAGCTTTAGTGTGTCCACTAAAAGCGCGCAGAATAATTCAGTGAAGAAGCGGGGTGACGTGTCCATACGTCACTCCGCTTTTTTGCAACCTGCGATCGCCCTTTCAGGCTTTATTTACGGGAGGTCTTCTTGACTAAGCCAGCCATACTCGCCCTTGCTGATGGCAGCATTTTTCGCGGCGAAGCCATTGGAGCCGACGGTCAAACCGTTGGTGAGGTGGTGTTCAACACCGCCATGACCGGCTATCAGGAAATCCTTACCGATCCCTCCTACGCCCAACAGATCGTTACCCTGACCTATCCGCACATCGGCAACACCGGTACTACACCGGAAGACGCCGAGTCTGATCGTGTCTGGTCGGCCGGTCTGGTGATTCGTGACCTGCCACTGGTTGCGAGCAACTGGCGTAACACGATGTCGCTGTCCGATTACCTGAAAGCCAACAACGTTGTGGCGATCGCCGGTATCGATACGCGCCGCCTCACGCGCATCCTGCGTGAAAAAGGCTCGCAGAACGGCTGCATCATGGTCGGTGAGAATATCTCCGAAGAGGCGGCGATTGCCGCGGCGCAAGGTTTCCCTGGCCTGAAAGGCATGGACCTGGCGAAAGTAGTCAGCGTCAAAGAGAAGTACGAATGGCGCTCCACTGTCTGGGACCTGAAGACTGACAGTCACGCGACGATCGAGGCCGCCGACCTGCCATACCATGTTGTGGCCTACGACTACGGCGTGAAGTACAACATCCTGCGCATGCTGGTTGAGCGCGGCTGCCGCGTGACCGTGGTGCCGGCGCAAACCCCGGCCAGCGACGTACTCGCCCTGCAGCCGGACGGCGTGTTCCTGTCCAACGGCCCGGGTGACCCCGAGCCCTGCGACTACGCCATCCAGGCCATCAAGGACGTGCTGGAAACCGAGATCCCGGTATTCGGTATCTGCCTCGGCCACCAGTTGCTGGCCCTGGCCTCGGGCGCCAAGACCCTGAAAATGGGCCACGGTCACCACGGTGCCAACCACCCCGTGCAGGACCTGGACACCGGCGTTGTCATGATCACCAGCCAGAACCACGGTTTTGCGGTGGATGAAGCGAGCCTGCCTTCGAATGTGCGCGCCATTCACAAGTCGCTGTTCGACGGCTCCCTGCAAGGCATCGAGCGCACCGACAAGAGCGCGTTCAGCTTCCAGGGGCACCCTGAAGCCAGCCCGGGCCCGAACGACGTAGCGCCGCTGTTCGACCGTTTCATCAATGAGATGGCCAAGCGACGCTGACTGAGCGGCCTGCGGGTGGCCCCGAAATGCGGTGGCCCCCGCAGGTTCTTCAAAGAATGTTCAAGACGGCTTGCCGACTGACCTGCGGATTTGAGTGACAAACCCATGCCAAAACGTACAGACATAAAAAGCATCCTGATTCTCGGCGCTGGCCCGATCGTGATCGGCCAGGCCTGCGAATTCGACTACTCCGGCGCCCAGGCCTGTAAAGCCCTGCGCGAGGAGGGCTACCGCGTCATCCTGGTGAACTCCAACCCGGCCACCATCATGACCGACCCGGCCATGGCCGACGCCACCTACATCGAACCGATCAAATGGCAGACCGTGGCCAAGATCATCGAAAAAGAGCGTCCGGACGCGCTGCTGCCGACCATGGGCGGCCAGACCGCACTGAACTGCGCCCTGGACCTGGAGCGCGAAGGCGTCCTGGAAAAATTCGGCGTGGAGATGATCGGTGCCAATGCCGACACCATCGACAAAGCTGAAGACCGTTCGCGTTTCGACAAGGCGATGAAGTCCATCGGCCTTGACTGCCCGCGCTCCGGTATCGCCCACAGCATGGAAGAGGCCAACGCGGTTCTCGAAAAGCTGGGCTTCCCGTGCATTATCCGTCCGTCCTTCACCATGGGCGGCACCGGTGGTGGCATCGCCTACAACCGTGAAGAGTTCGAAGAAATCTGCGCCCGCGGCCTGGACCTGTCGCCGACCAAAGAGCTGCTGATCGACGAATCCCTGATCGGCTGGAAAGAATACGAGATGGAGGTTGTCCGCGACAAAAAGGACAACTGCATCATCGTCTGCTCCATTGAAAACTTCGACCCGATGGGCGTGCACACCGGTGACTCGATCACCGTTGCGCCGGCGCAGACCCTGACGGACAAGGAATACCAGATCATGCGTAACGCCTCGTTGGCGGTACTGCGTGAAATCGGCGTGGAAACCGGTGGTTCCAACGTTCAGTTCGGCATCTGCCCGGACACCGGCCGCATGGTCGTGATCGAGATGAACCCGCGTGTATCGCGTTCTTCGGCGCTGGCATCGAAAGCCACCGGTTTCCCGATTGCGCGTATCGCCGCCAAGCTGGCAATCGGTTACACCCTGGACGAGCTGCAAAACGAAATCACCGGCGGCGCCATGCCGGCGTCCTTCGAGCCGTCTATCGACTACGTCGTGACCAAGCTGCCGCGCTTTGCTTTCGAGAAATTCCCCAAGGCCGACGCGCGCCTGACCACTCAGATGAAGTCGGTTGGTGAAGTCATGGCCATCGGCCGCACCTTCCAGGAATCCCTGCAGAAAGCCCTGCGCGGCCTGGAAGTCGGTGTTTGCGGCCTGGACGAGAAGCTCGACCTGAGCAACCCGGAAAGCATGAGCATCCTCAAGCGTGAGCTGACCGTGCCGGGCGCCGAGCGTATCTGGTACGTGGCGGACGCCTTCCGCGCCGGCCTGAGCGTCGAAGACATCTTCGGCATGAACATGATCGACCCGTGGTTCCTGGTGCAGATCGAAGACCTGATCAAGGAAGAAGAGAAGGTCAAGACCCTCGGCCTGTCGTCCATCGACCGCGACCTGATGTTCCGCCTCAAACGCAAAGGCTTCTCCGATCAACGTCTGGCCAAGCTGCTGGGTGTGACCGAGAAGAACCTGCGTACCCATCGCCACAAGCTGGACATCTTCCCGGTCTACAAGCGCGTTGATACCTGCGCTGCCGAGTTCGCCACCGACACTGCGTACATGTACTCCACCTATGAGGAAGAGTGCGAAGCCGCGCCGTCGGGCCGCGACAAGATCATCATCCTGGGTGGCGGTCCGAACCGTATCGGCCAGGGCATCGAGTTCGACTATTGCTGCGTACACGCCGCCCTTGCACTGCGCGAAGACGGGTACGAGACCATCATGGTCAACTGCAACCCGGAAACGGTTTCCACTGACTACGACACGTCCGACCGTCTGTACTTCGAGCCGGTAACACTGGAAGACGTACTGGAAATCTGCCGCGTCGAGAAGCCAAAAGGCGTGATCGTCCAGTACGGCGGTCAAACCCCGCTGAAACTGGCGCGTGCCCTGGAAGCCGCCGGCGTGCCGATCATCGGCACCAGCCCGGACGCTATCGACCGTGCAGAAGACCGTGAGCGCTTCCAGCAGATGGTCGAGCGCCTGAATCTGCGCCAGCCGCCTAACGCCACCGTTCGCAGCGAAGAAGAAGCCATTCGTGCAGCCAGCAAGATCGGCTACCCGCTGGTGGTGCGTCCGTCCTACGTACTGGGCGGCCGCGCGATGGAAATCGTCTACGAAGAAGACGAGCTCAAGCGCTACCTGCGTGACGCGGTGAAAGTCTCCAACGACAGCCCGGTGCTGCTCGACCACTTCCTCAACTGCGCCATCGAAATGGACGTGGATGCGGTGTGCGACGGTACCGATGTGGTGATCGGTGCGATCATGCAGCACATCGAGCAGGCGGGCGTTCACTCCGGTGACTCCGCGTGCTCGCTGCCGCCGTATTCGCTGCCGGCGCACATCCAGGACGAAATGCGCGAGCAGGTCAAGAAAATGGCCCTGGAGCTGGGTGTGGTCGGCCTGATGAACGTACAGTTGGCGCTGCAAGGCGAAGACATCTACGTCATCGAAGTCAATCCGCGTGCTTCGCGTACCGTGCCGTTCGTGTCCAAGTGCATCGGTGTGTCTCTGGCCATGATCGCTGCCCGCGTGATGGCCGGTAAGACCCTGAAGGAAATCGGCTTCACCAAGGAAATCATTCCGAACTTCTACAGCGTGAAAGAAGCGGTGTTCCCCTTCGCCAAATTCCCTGGTGTGGACCCGATCCTGGGCCCGGAAATGAAGTCCACCGGTGAAGTGATGGGTGTGGGCGACACCTTCGGCGAAGCCTTCGCCAAGGCCCAGATGGGCGCCAGCGAAGTGCTGCCGACCGGCGGTACCGCATTTATCAGCGTGCGTGATGACGACAAGCCACTGGTTGCGGGCGTGGCCCGTGATCTGATCAACTTGGGCTTTGAAGTCGTGGCTACCGCCGGGACCGCCAAGCTGATCGAGGCTGCCGGCCTGAAAGTGCGCCGCGTGAATAAAGTGACGGAGGGTCGTCCGCACGTGGTCGACATGATCAAGAATGACGAAGTCACCCTGATCATCAACACCACCGAAGGTCGCCAGTCGATCGCGGACTCCTACTCCATTCGTCGTAATGCCTTGCAGCACAAGATCTACTGCACCACCACCATTGCTGCAGGCGAAGCCATCTGCGAAGCGCTCAAGTTCGGTCCGGAAAAGACCGTGCGTCGCTTGCAGGATCTACACGCAGGATTGAAGGCATGAGCATAACCAAATACCCGATGACCGTTCAGGGCGCTCGCGCCCTGGAAGAGGAGCACGCCCATCTGACCAAGGTCGTACGTCCGAAGCTGAGCCAGGACATCGGTACGGCCCGCGAGCTGGGTGACTTGAAGGAAAACGCCGAATACCACGCTGCTCGTGAGCAGCAGGGTATGGTCGAGGCGCGGATCCGTGATATCGAAGGCCGTATGCAGAACGCGGTGATCATTGATGTCACGACCATCCCGCATACCGGCAAGGTGATTTTCGGCACGACCGTGGAAATCGCCAATGTCGAGACGGATGAGCGCGTTGTTTATCACATCGTGGGCGAAGACGAGGCTGACTTCAAACTCGGCAAGATCTCCGTCGGTTCACCGCTTGCCCGCGCCTTGATTGCCAAGGAAGAAGGCGATGTGGTGTCTGTAAAAACCCCTGGCGGCGTGATCGAGTACGAGATTGTCGAAGTTCGTCACATCTGAAAGGCGGCGCCCGCTTCGTGCGGGCGCCATGCTTTGGCAGCTCTCCCAGATGCTTTGGGTGGGCGGCCTGTGGTTGCTGCACATTGGTGTGCTGCCGGCGCTGGGCCTGATTGGCCTGGCGCCGCTGCTGATCGATGAAATTGACGGATTGCTCAGTGCGTTGCTGGTGTCTTTTGCGGCGGCGTGCGTGACACTCCAGGCAGTGGTGCTGGTCAAGGCTGAAGGCTTGGGGAGTTTGTGGCGGGATATTCGCGGCCAACTGCTGTTGATGGCGCTGTATGCGTGTGCAATGTATTGCGTTGTGCATGTCTGGCTGCCGCAAGCGTTGCGCTGGCAGCTATTCAGCTATCTTGTGCTGGGGTTTTCCGGTCTGGTGCTGGTTATGCAGCCCGCACCGGGATGGAGTGGCGGGGCGCGCGAAGCACGCCCTTGACCCTTTTCATCATTTGAAGCGATGAACGTTCGACAGTTGCTTGTTGACGCTGAAGTTCTTGCGATGCAGCAGCGCCATCTTGCCGATAACCTGAACCAGGTCCGCCTTGCCCACCTTGCACAGTTCTGCAACGGCGGCCAGGCGCGCTTCGCGATCAAGGATATTGACCTTGATCTTGATCAGTTCATGATCATTGAGTGCGCGTTCAAATTCGGCTAACACACCCTCAGTCAAACCGTTGTCTGCCACAATCAGAACTGGTTTCAGATGGTGGCCAATGGATTTGTACTGTTTCTTCTGCTCTTGAGTGAGCGGCATAATCTGACCCCTGCGTCTGATCTTGTAAAAAGCGGCGGCCAGTTTACCCGAGCGAGTCCGGGACCGCCCAGTTAATCACGACCCGTTTTATTTTCGAGGTGGCCCGTGGCCCGTTCCAAGACCAGCCTTAAGTGGCTACAAGAACATTTCAACGATCCTTACGTCAAAAAGGCGCAGAAGGACGGCTACCGTTCCCGGGCCAGCTACAAGCTGCTGGAGATCCAGGACAAGGACAAATTGATCCGTCCCGGCATGAGCGTTATTGATCTGGGCGCGGCCCCGGGTGGCTGGTCCCAGGTGACCAGTCGTCTGATTGGTGGGCAGGGCCGTTTGATCGCGTCCGACATCCTGGAGATGGACAGCATTCCCGATGTGACCTTTGTTCATGGGGACTTCACCCAGGACGCGGTGCTCGCACAGATTCTCGAGGCGGTGGGAAATTCGCAGGTAGACCTTGTGATTTCCGACATGGCCCCCAATATGAGTGGATTACCGGCCGTCGATATGCCGCGTGCCATGTTCCTGTGTGAACTGGCGTTGGACCTGGCGGGTCGGGTACTGCGTCCTGGTGGGGATTTCCTGGTGAAAGTCTTCCAGGGCGAAGGGTTTGACGAGTACCACAAGAACATCCGCAAGCTGTTCGACAAGGTGCAAACGCGCAAGCCTGACTCTTCGCGGGACAGGTCCCGCGAGCAATACCTGCTCTGCCGCGGCTTTCGCGGCGTTGAAGGCGCTGCCAGCGAAGAGCGTTTTTGAGAGATTCGAGGAGGGCGATAGGTTTTTTTATATCGCTTTCGTCATGAAGCTTTACGATTATTGTGTAGTCAAAGTTTCACAAAGGGTTACAGACGGCGCCTGCCAGTGGTGTAGGTAATGTAGTAAGTTAGGCCGGTGAATATCATGCGAAGCGCGCGCCAGTAGCGGAGCTTGCTTCAGAGGGTAGTTAATTGAACGATATGGCAAAGAATCTGATCCTGTGGTTGATCATCGCGGCTGTCCTGGTGACGGTGATGAACAACTTCTCCAGCCCTAACGAGCCGCAGACCCTCAACTATTCCGACTTCATCCAGCAAGTTAAGGATGGCAAGGTCGAGCGCGTAGCGGTTGATGGCTATGTGATCACCGGCAAGCGTATTGATGGCGACAGCTTCAAGACCATTCGTCCGGCAATCCAGGACAACGGTCTGATCGGCGACCTGGTGGACAACAAGGTCGTTGTTGAAGGCAAGCAGCCCGAGCAGCAGAGCATCTGGACCCAGCTCCTGGTAGCCAGCTTCCCGATCCTGGTGATTATCGCCGTCTTCATGTTCTTCATGCGCCAGATGCAAGGGGGTGCGGGAGGCAAGGGCGGGCCGATGAGCTTCGGCAAGAGCAAGGCACGCCTGCTCTCCGAGGACCAGGTGAAAACCACCCTGGCGGATGTCGCCGGCTGCGACGAAGCCAAGGAAGAAGTCGGTGAGCTGGTCGAGTTCCTGCGCGATCCGGGCAAGTTCCAGCGTTTGGGCGGCCGCATTCCTCGCGGCGTACTGATGGTCGGCCCGCCGGGTACCGGTAAAACCTTGCTGGCCAAGGCGATTGCCGGCGAAGCCAAGGTGCCGTTCTTCACCATTTCCGGTTCTGACTTCGTCGAGATGTTCGTCGGTGTCGGTGCCAGCCGTGTTCGCGATATGTTCGAACAGGCCAAGAAGCACGCGCCATGCATCATCTTCATTGACGAAATCGATGCCGTTGGTCGCCATCGTGGCGCCGGCATGGGTGGTGGTCATGACGAGCGTGAGCAGACTCTCAACCAGTTGCTGGTGGAGATGGACGGTTTCGAGATGAATGACGGCATCATCGTCATCGCCGCAACCAACCGTCCGGACGTACTGGACCCTGCGCTGCTGCGCCCGGGCCGTTTCGACCGCCAGGTGGTGGTGGGCTTGCCGGACATCCGCGGCCGTGAGCAAATCCTTAAAGTACACATGCGTAAAGTGCCAATGGGCGACGACGTGGCCCCGGCCGTGATCGCCCGTGGTACGCCTGGCTTCTCCGGTGCCGACCTGGCCAACCTGGTCAACGAGGCGTCGCTGTTCGCGGCCCGTACCGGCAAGCGCATTGTTGAAATGAAAGAGTTCGAACTGGCGAAAGACAAGATCATGATGGGCGCCGAGCGCAAATCCATGGTCATGTCCGAGAAGGAAAAGCAGAACACCGCTTATCACGAAGCCGGTCACGCTATCGTTGGCCGCGTTGTGCCTGAGCACGACCCGGTCTACAAGGTGTCGATCATTCCGCGCGGTCGTGCCTTGGGCGTGACCATGTTCCTGCCGGAAGAGGATCGTTACAGCCTCTCCAAGCGCGCGCTGATCAGCCAGATCTGTTCGCTGTACGGCGGTCGGATTGCCGAAGAAATGACGCTGGGCTTCGACGGTGTCACCACCGGCGCTTCCAACGACATCATGCGTGCCAGCCAGATCGCGCGGAATATGGTGACCAAGTGGGGCCTGTCGGAAAAACTCGGTCCTTTGATGTATGCCGAGGAAGAAGGCGAGGTGTTCCTGGGCCGTGGTGGTGGCGGTCAAAGTGCAAGTTTCTCGGGGGAGACAGCCAAGCTGATCGACTCCGAGGTGCGCAGCATCATTGACCAGTGCTACGGCACGGCCAAGCAGATCCTCACCGACAACCGCGACAAGCTGGATGCGATGGCGGATGCACTGATGAAGTACGAGACCATTGATGCCGATCAGATCGACGACATCATGGCCGGCCGTACGCCTCGTGAGCCTCGCGATTGGGAAGGCGGTTCGGGCACCTCGGGCACTCCGCCAGTGGTGCAGAATGAACGTCCTGAAGCTCCGATCGGCGGCCCGGCAGCTGACCATTAAGGTTTGAAATGATTTCTGCGTCGTCCTCCACCCGGTTGCCTTGCGGCAACCGGGTTCTTGATTTGGCCCATACACATGTCATGGGCATTCTTAATGTCACGCCAGACTCGTTTTCCGATGGTGGCCGCTTCAGCCGGCAGGATGCAGCGTTGCGTCATGCAGAGGCGATGGTGGCTGCCGGCGCGACGTTGATTGATGTCGGCGGCGAGTCGACTCGGCCGGGGGCTCGCGCTGTTTCTCCTGTGGAGGAGCTGGAGCGGGTGGCGCCGATTGTCGAGCGCATCGCGCGCGAACTGGATGTGATCATCTCGGTGGACACGTCAACGCCGGCGGTAATGCGTGAAACCGCGCGCTTGGGAGCGGGGCTCATCAATGATGTGCGTTCGTTGCGGCGTGACGGTGCCCTGGACGCCGCTGCGGCGACCGGTCTGCCCGTGTGTCTGATGCATATGCTGGGTGAGCCCGGCAATATGCAGAACAATCCGCACTACGACGACCTGGTTGGCGAGGTAGGCAGCTTTCTTGCCGACAGAGTCGCTCAGTGCGCGTCCGTGGGCATTGCTGCGCAAAAAATCATTCTCGATCCGGGGTTTGGCTTCGCCAAGACTCTGCAACATAATTTAAGCCTGTTCAAACATATGGAAGCCCTGCATGCCCTTGGTCGACCCCTTTTGGTCGGTGTTTCGCGCAAGAGCATGATAGGGCAGGCCTTGAATCGCCCGGTGGGTGAGCGGCTGTTCGGCGGCCTTGCGCTGGCAGCGCTTGCGATGACCAAGGGCGCCCGTATTTTGCGTGTGCATGATGTCGCCGAGACGGTGGACGTGGTGCGCATGATTGCTGCTGTAGAATCAGCCGAATAAGAATGATGGAGCACTCATGACTAAGAAATATTTTGGCACCGACGGCATTCGTGGTCGGGTCGGCGAATACCCGATTACCCCGGATTTCATGCTCAAGCTGGGTTGGGCGGCAGGCATGGCGTTCCGCAGCATGGGCGCGTGCCGCATACTGGTGGGCAAGGACACGCGTATTTCGGGCTACATGTTCGAATCCGCGCTGGAGGCGGGGTTATCTGCCGCAGGCGCCGACGTGATGCTGCTGGGCCCGATGCCTACGCCGGCGATCGCCTACCTGACGCGTACCTTTCACGCCGAAGCCGGTATCGTGATCAGTGCCTCGCACAACCCGCACGATGACAATGGCATCAAGTTTTTCTCGGGGCAGGGCACCAAGTTGCCGGACGAGATCGAGCTGATGATCGAAGAGTTGCTGGATGCGCCGATGACCGTGGTCGAGTCCAGTAAACTGGGCAAGGTGTCGCGTATCAATGATGCCTCCGGTCGCTACATCGAGTTCTGCAAAAGCAGCGTGCCGAGCAGCACCAATTTTGCCGGGCTGAAGATCGTCGTCGATTGCGCCCACGGTGCGACCTACAAGGTGGCGCCGAGTGTCTTCAAAGAGCTCGGTGCGCAGGTCACTGTGCTGTCGGCTCAGCCCAACGGGTTGAACATCAACGACAACTGCGGCTCCACGCACATGGAGCAGTTGCAGGCGGCGGTTCTGGCTGAACATGCGGACCTGGGCATCGCCTTTGACGGCGATGGCGATCGCGTGTTGATGGTCGATCACACCGGCATGATCGTGGATGGCGATGACCTGCTGTTCATCATTGCCCGTGACTTGCATGAGCGTAACAAGCTGCAAGGTGGTGTCGTCGGTACGCTGATGAGTAACCTTGGGCTTGAATTGGCGTTGGCTGAACTGGGGATTCCCTTCATTCGCGCCAATGTCGGTGACCGTTACGTGATCGCCGAGTTGCTGGAGCGCAACTGGGTGATCGGTGGGGAAAACTCGGGGCATGTCGTTTGCTTCCAGCACACCACCACAGGCGACGCAATCATCGCCGCGCTGCAGGTGCTGCTGGCCTTGCGCCGTCGCCAAGAGAGCCTGGCCCAGGCGCGACAGGCGCTGCGCAAGTGTCCGCAGGTGCTGCTCAATGTGCGTTTTGCCGGTGGCGAAAATCCAATCGAGCACCCCTCTGTCAAAGAGGCTTGCGAGCGCGTGACGCAAGCGATGGCTGGGCGTGGACGTGTGTTGTTGCGCAAGTCCGGCACAGAGCCTCTGGTGCGTGTCATGGTCGAAGGCGAGGACGAAACACAGGTTCGCAGCCATGCCGAAGACCTGGCAAAACTAGTAACTGAAGTTTGCGCCTGAATTCGGCTTGCCAGTGATGGTGTGGTTGGGTAACATCTGCGCCCACTTTGACCGACGGGGTACAGCATGCGTCGCACTATGGTAGCTGGTAACTGGAAGATGCACGGTACCCGCGCCAGTGTCGCTGAGCTGATCAATGGCCTTCGTCACCTGGCCTTGCCGGGCGATGTCGATGTTGCGGTTTTCCCGCCTTTCCTGCATGTCGGCCAAGTGGTTGATGGCTTGAAAGGTCAGTCGATTCAGGTCGGTGCGCAGAATTGCGCGGTGGAGCCCGCCCAAGGTGCGTTGACCGGTGAGATTGCGCCGAGTCAGTTGGTAGATGCGGGTTGTGCCTATGTACTTGTCGGGCACTCCGAGCGCCGCCAGTTGATGGGTGAAAGCGATCAGATGCTCAACCGCAAGTTCGCAGCGGCACAGGCTTGTGGCTTGATTCCGGTGTTGTGCATAGGGGAAACCCTGGAGCAGCGTGAGTCGGGCAAGACGCTTGAAGTTGTCTCGCGTCAGCTGGGCAGCATCATCGAAGAGCTGGGTGTTGGTGCGTTTGCAAAGGCAGTCATTGCTTACGAGCCGGTCTGGGCCATTGGCACCGGGCTGACTGCTACACCGCAACAGGCGCAGGATGTGCACGCCGCCATCCGCGCGCAGTTGGCGGCAGAAAATTCTGAGGTCGCACAAGGTGTGCGGCTTCTATACGGCGGCAGCGTGAAGGCGGCCAATGCGGTCGAACTGTTCGGCATGCCGGATATCGATGGGGGGCTCATTGGTGGAGCTTCCCTGAATGCAGATGAGTTCGGTGCGATCTGTCGCGCCGCGGGAAACTGAAAAAATGCTGGAAACAGTCGTAGTCGTTTTTCATCTGTTGGCTGCCCTGGGCGTAGTTGCCCTGGTTTTGTTGCAACAGGGTAAAGGTGCGGATGCTGGTGCGTCTTTCGGTGCAGGTGCTTCAAATACTGTATTCGGAAGCCAAGGTTCCTCTACCTTTCTTAGTAAGTTTACTGCTATACTTGCCGCCGGTTTCTTCATAACCAGCTTGGGGTTAGGTTACTTTGCTAAAGAGAAGGCTCATGTGCTGACTCAAGTAGGTTTGCCAAACCCAGCAGTGTTGGAAGTTCCAAAAGCAAAACCGGCTTCTGATGATGTCCCGGTGCTTCAAGAGCAAAAGTCGGCTACTCCAGCGACTGACGTGCCTCCAGCTCAAGAGCAAAAGTAAGAAGGTTGTAAACGCTGTATTGCCGAGGTGGTGGAATTGGTAGACACGCAACCTTGAGGTGGTTGTGCCCATAGGGTGTAGGGGTTCGAGTCCCCTTCTCGGTACCAATTATCAGGAGAGCCCGCTGTTGCGGGCTTTCTTGTAGGTGGAAGGTTACATTGACCCTGTAAGGGATCGGTCGTATACTTCCGCCCCAGCTTTGTCGCGGGGTGGAGCAGTCTGGTAGCTCGTCGGGCTCATAACCCGAAGGTCGTCGGTTCAAATCCGGCCCCCGCAACCAGTTTTAGCGGAGCCCCTTTAAAGGGGCTTTTTGTTAGCTGGACACTTTCAACGCCGCTGTTCGACGGCGTTTCAAGGATGGGCGTTTCGCCCATTTTTTTATTTTGCACAGCATGCACATACATGCACGAGGGGGTTCAGGTGTCGAGCAAGCTAGAAGAGTTGCAGGCCTTGCTGGCCCCGGTGGTCGTGGCCCTAGGCTATGAATGCTGGGGTATTGAGTTTTCGGCTCAAGGTCGCCACTCAATGTTGCGCGTTTATATCGATAAAGAGGGCGGCGTGCTGGTGGACGATTGCGCCATTGTCAGCCGTCAGATCAGCGGTGTCCTGGATGTTGAAGATCCGATTTCCGTTGAATACACCCTTGAAGTTTCCTCGCCAGGCATGGAACGCCCACTGTTCACTATTGATCAGTTTGCAAAATTTGCCGGTGAACAAGTGAAGATCAAGCTGCGTTCCCCATTCGAAGGGCGACGCAACTTTCAGGGCCTTCTGCGCGGTGTAGAAGAACAGGATGTCGTGGTGCAGGTAGAAGACCATGAGTTCCTGTTGCCGATCGATATGATCGACAAGGCCAACATTATTCCCAGTTTTGACTGAGACGCGGATCCCGCGGATCCAATGGCTTGCGAAAGGCGAGGCGTACGATGAGCAAAGAAGTACTGCTGGTTGTTGAGTCGGTATCCAATGAAAAGGGCGTACCGGCAAACGTGATTTTTGAAGCGCTGGAGCTGGCCCTGGCCACTGCGACCAAAAAGCGTTTTGAAGATGAAGTTGATCTGCGTGTGGAAATCAACCGCCACACCGGTGCCTATGAGACTTTCCGTCGCTGGACGGTCGTCGAAGAAGCCGATCTTGATGATCCGGCGATTGAAACCTGGCCGAGCAAGGTTGCGCAAACGCACCCTGGCGCCAACGTCGGTGATGTCGTCGAAGAAAAGATCGAATCGATCGAGTTCGGCCGTATCGCTGCACAGACCGCCAAGCAGGTCATCGTGCAGAAGGTTCGCGAAGCCGAGCGTGCTCAAGTCGTTGACGCCTATCGCGAACGCCTGGGTGAAATCATCTCCGGTACCGTGAAAAAAGTAACCCGCGACAACGTGATCGTTGACCTGGGCAACAACGCTGAAGCGTTGCTGGCCCGTGAGGACATCATCTCTCGCGAAACCTTCCGTGTCGGCGTGCGCTTGCGTGCGCTGCTCAAGGAAATCCGCACCGAGAACCGCGGCCCTCAGTTGATCCTGTCGCGTACCGCGCCGGAAATGCTGATCGAGCTGTTCCGTATCGAAGTGCCGGAAATCGCCGAAGGCCTGATCGAAGTCATGGCTGCGTCCCGCGACCCGGGTTCGCGCGCCAAGATCGCGGTCCGCTCCAAGGACAAACGCATTGACCCGCAGGGCGCTTGCATTGGTATGCGCGGTTCGCGCGTCCAGGCAGTGTCGGGCGAGTTGGGCGGTGAGCGTGTGGACATTGTCCTGTGGGACGATAACCCGGCGCAGTTCGTGATCAACGCCATGTCGCCGGCTGAAGTGGCGGCAATTATCGTTGACGAGGATGCCCATGCAATGGACATCGCCGTTGGCGCAGACAATCTGGCCCAGGCCATTGGTCGTGGTGGTCAGAACGTGCGTCTGGCCAGCCAACTGACCGGCTGGACCCTGAACGTGATGACCGAATCGGACATCCAGGCTAAGCAGCAAGCTGAAACCGGTGACATCCTGCGCAACTTTATCGAAGAGCTGGAAGTCGATGAAGACCTGGCACAGGTGCTGGTAGATGAAGGCTTCACCAGCCTGGAAGAGATTGCCTACGTACCGTTGGAAGAAATGCTCAACATCGACGGCTTTGACGAAGACACCGTCAACGAGCTTCGCGCTCGGGCCAAGGATCGTTTGTTGACTAAAGCCATCGCTACTGAGGAAAAGCTGGCAGACGCCCATCCGGCCGAAGACCTGCTCTCGCTTGAGGGTATGGACAAGGATTTGGCGATGGAACTGGCGGTGCGCGGCGTAATTACCCGCGAAGACCTGGCCGAGCAGTCTATTGACGATCTGCTCGACATCGACGGCATTGACGAAGATCGTGCCGGCAAGTTGATCATGGCCGCCCGAGCCCATTGGTTCGAGTAATTAGGCGCGGCCTGAGGAGAGAAGTGCATGACGCAAGTCACGGTGAAACAACTGGCCGATGAGGTCAAAACACCGGTAGAGCGCCTGTTGCAGCAGATGCGTGAGGCAGGTCTGCCGCACACCGCCGCCGAGGAACATGTGAGCGACAGTGAGAAGCAGTCTTTGCTGACTCACTTGAAAAGCAGCCACAAGGCGAAAGTGGAAGAACCGCGCAAGATTACATTGCAGCGCAAAACCACCAGCACCCTGCGTGTTGCAGGTAGCAAGAGCATCAGCGTTGAAGTACGCAAGAAGAAAGTCTTCGTACAGCGCAGCCCGGAAGAAATCGAAGCCGAGCGCAAACGCGAGCTGGATGAACGTCGCGCAGTAGAAAATGCTGCTCGCCAGAAGGCTGAAGAAGAAGCCAAGCGTCGCGCCGAAGAAGAAGCGCGTCGCCAGCCTGCTGCTGCGCAACCTGCCGGCACTGAAGCGGTCGCCGCTCCTGTTGAAGCTGTGCGTGAGGCCGCTCCGGTGGCTGCCGCACCTGCTCCTGCAGCAGACCGCAAGCGCGACGAACCTCGTCGTCCGGACAAGCCACGTGCCGACGATAACAATCGTCGCGGTGGTGGCGGTGATGGCGAGCGTAAAAACGCTCCGCATCGCGCATCGGTCAAAGAGAAAGCGCCTGCGCCACGCGTTGCCCCACGTACTACCGACGAAGAAAGCGACAGCTTCCGTCGCGGTGGGCGCGGCAAGGCCAAGCTGAAAAAGCGCAACGCCCACGGTTTCCAGAGCCCAACCGGCCCTGTCGTGCGTGATGTGCAGATCGGCGAGACCATCACTGTTGGCGATCTCGCCAACCAGATGTCGGTCAAGGCGGCTGAAATTATCAAGTTCATGTTCAAACTGGGTACCCCAGCGACCATCAACCAGGTGCTTGATCAGGAAACTGCTCAGCTGGTAGCCGAAGAACTGGGCCACAAAGTGACCCTGGTCAGCGACACCGCCCTGGAAGATTCCCTGGCCGAGTCCCTGAAGTTTGAAGGTGAGACGTTCTCCCGTGCGCCAGTTGTGACCGTAATGGGTCACGTTGACCACGGTAAGACGTCGCTGCTCGACTACATCCGTCGTGCCAAGGTAGCTGCTGGCGAAGCCGGTGGTATCACCCAGCACATCGGTGCGTACCACGTTGAAACCGAGCGCGGCATGGTCACTTTCCTCGACACCCCGGGTCACGCCGCGTTTACCGCAATGCGTGCCCGTGGTGCCAAGGCGACCGACATCGTGATTCTGGTGGTTGCAGCGGACGACGGCGTGATGCCGCAGACCATTGAAGCTGTCCAGCACGCCAAGGCCGCTGGTGTTCCACTGGTGGTTGCAGTGAACAAGATCGACAAGCCGGGCGCCGATCTCGATCGCATCCGTAGCGAGCTGTCGGTTCACGGCGTGACGTCCGAAGAGTGGGGCGGTGATACGCCGTTCGTTTCGGTCTCGGCCAAAGTCGGTACCGGTGTGGACGAACTGCTCGAAGCGGTCCTGCTGCAGGCTGAAGTACTCGAACTCAAGGCAACCCCATCGGCCCCAGGCCGCGGTGTTGTGGTTGAATCGCGTCTGGACAAGGGTCGCGGCCCGGTTGCAACCGTACTGGTTCAAGACGGTACCTTGCGCCAAGGCGACATGGTGCTGGTCGGTTCGAACTATGGCCGTGTACGTGCCATGCTCGACGAGAACGGCAAGCCAATCAAGGAAGCCGGTCCTTCCATCCCTGTCGAGATCCTCGGCCTGGACGGTACCCCGGACGCTGGCGACGAGATGAGCGTGGTTGCCGACGAGAAGAAAGCCCGTGAAGTGGCTCTGTTCCGTCAAGGCAAGTTCCGCGAAGTCAAACTGGCGCGTGCTCACGCCGGCAAGCTGGAAAACATCTTCGAGAACATGGGCCAGGCAGAGAAGAAGACGCTCAACATTGTCCTCAAATCTGACGTACGTGGTTCCCTCGAAGCGTTGAACGGCGCCTTGAACGGCCTGGGTAACGACGAAGTGCAAGTGCGCGTTGTCGGTGGCGGTGTCGGTGGTATTACCGAATCCGACGCCAACCTGGCACTGGCTTCCAACGCTGTACTGTTCGGCTTCAACGTGCGTGCCGATGCCGGCGCTCGCAAGATCGTCGAGCAGGAAGGCCTGGACATGCGTTACTACAACGTCATCTACGACATCATCGAAGACGTCAAGAAGGCCCTTACCGGCATGCTTGGCAGCGACGTCCGGGAGAACATCCTGGGTATCGCCGAGGTGCGTGACGTGTTCCGCTCGCCGAAATTCGGCGCGATCGCCGGTTGCATGGTTATCGAAGGTACTGTGTACCGTAACCGTCCAATCCGTGTACTGCGTGAAGACATCGTTATCTTCGAAGGCGAGCTGGAATCCCTGCGCCGCTTCAAGGATGACGCTTCCGAAGTACGTGCCGGCATGGAATGCGGTATCGGCGTCAAGAGCTACAACGACGTCAAGCCTGGCGACAAGATCGAAGTCTACGAGAAGGTTCAGGTTGCTCGCAGCCTCTAACTCGCGCACTTCCGGAGCCACGCCGCGTGTGGGCATGCAGATGCCCCGCGCAGCGTACGGACTCTAAACGCAACGCCCGGTCTGGCTTTTGTCAGGCCGGGCGTTTGCCGCTTTCAGACCCCACGGGTTTCACCGTGTGGCAGTAACAGGTAACAAGACATGGCAAAAGAATACAGCCGTACCCAGCGTATCGGCGATCAGATGCAGCGCGAGCTGGCCCAACTGATCCGTCGCGAAGTCAAGGATCCACGTGTTGGCCTGGTCACCATCACCGCCGTTGAAGTGAGTCGTGACGTGGGTCACGCCAAAATCTTCATCACCGTGATGGGGCAGGACAGCAGCGAAGAAATCGCCCAAAGCATCAAGGTGCTTAACGCGGCTGCGGGTTTCCTGCGCATGCAGCTGGCCCGTGAAATGAAGCTGCGCAGCGTGCCCCAGTTGCACTTCCACTACGACGAAAGCGTCGTACGCGGTGCGCACCTGTCGGCATTGATCGAGCGCGCGGTGGCTGAAGACAGCCAGCACCCGTCGACACCTGAAGACGCCAAGGAGTAAGCGGTGGCTCAGGTCAAACGTATCCGCCGTAACGTCAGTGGCATCATTCTGCTCGACAAACCCATTGGCTTTACCTCCAATGCCGCGTTGCAGAAGGTCCGCTGGCTGCTCAATGCCGAGAAGGCCGGGCACACCGGCAGTCTAGACCCCCTGGCCACCGGCGTATTGCCGTTGTGCTTTGGCGAGGCCACCAAGTTCTCGCAATACCTGCTCGATTCCGACAAGGGTTACGAGACCCTGATGCAGTTGGGCAAGACCACCACCACGGCCGACGCCGAAGGTGATGTGCTGCAGGTGCGCGATGTGACCGTTGGTCGTGCCGATATCGAAGCTGCGTTACCCGCTTTCCGTGGGCAAATCAGCCAGATACCGCCGATGTACTCGGCGCTCAAGCGTGATGGGCAACCTCTTTACAAGCTGGCGCGTGCCGGTGAAGTGGTGGAGCGCGAACCGCGTTCTGTTACTATTGCCCGGCTGGAATTGCTCGCCTGTGAAGGTGACACTGCCCGATTGGCGGTGGACTGCAGCAAAGGCACCTATATCCGTACCCTGGTGGAAGATATTGGTGAGCAACTGGGCTGTGGCGCATACGTTGCCGAACTGCGACGTACCCAGGCCGGCCCTTTCACCCTGGCCCAGACGGTCACGCTGGAAGAGCTCGAAGCGGTACATGCCGAAGGCGGCAACGAAGCGGTTGATCGCTTCCTGATGCCATCGGACAGCGGTTTGCTGGATTGGCCATTGCTGCATTTTTCGGAGCACAGCGCGTTCTATTGGCTCAACGGCCAGCCGGTACGCGCCCCGGATGCCCCGAAGTTCGGCATGGTGCGAGTACAGGATCATAACGGTCGTTTCATCGGTATCGGTGAAGTGAGCGAAGACGGGCGCATCGCGCCGCGTCGACTGATTCGGTCAGAATGACCGAACGAGTGTGGCTGTTAACAGGCATGGTCAACACTCATTTTTAGATACAGGGATTTGTCCCTGGCCTGTTGAAACTGCCCTTTGGGTGGTTTCCTGAAAAAAGGATTGCCTCATGGCTCTCGACGTTCAAGAAAAAGCACAAATCGTAGCTGACTATCAGCAAGCTGTTGGTGACACTGGTTCGCCAGAAGTGCAAGTTGCACTGCTGACCCACAACATCAACAAACTGCAAGGTCACTTCAAGGCCAACGGTAAAGATCACCACTCCCGTCGTGGTCTGATCCGCATGGTAAACCAGCGCCGTAAGCTGCTGGACTACCTGAAAGGCAAGGATCTGGGTCGTTATCAGGCTCTGATCGGTCGCCTGGGTCTGCGTCGCTAATCAGCGATTGCGCTAGAGGTTGGTTGTCTGCCGTGTGTCAGTGGGAATCCCGCTGGCCCATGGCAGGCTCCCAGCCTCAAGTTTTATCTGGATACAACGTTTTACCCTGGACGAGGCTCGGGCCGATTCCCGAGATTGCCCAAGAATTTCGCAAGAAAACAAGTTCCCCAAGAGCCACAAAGAAGGTAGGACACCGTGAACCCGGTTATCAAAAAATTCCAGTTCGGTCAGTCGACCGTTACCCTCGAGACAGGCCGTATCGCCCGTCAAGCCTCCGGCGCAGTGCTGGTTACCGTTGACGACGACGTTACCGTACTGGTGACCGTGGTTGGCGCCAAGACCGCTGACCCGAGCAAAGGCTTTTTCCCTCTGTCCGTTCACTACCAGGAAAAGACTTACGCTGCCGGTAAGATCCCTGGTGGTTTCTTCAAGCGCGAAGGCCGTCCTTCCGAGAAAGAAACCCTGACTTCCCGACTGATCGACCGTCCGATCCGTCCGCTGTTCCCAGAAGGCTTCATGAACGAAGTGCAGGTTGTCTGCACCGTGGTTTCCACCAGCAAGAAGACCGATCCGGACATCGCTGCGATGATCGGTACCTCGGCTGCCCTGGCCATCTCCGGCATTCCTTTCGATGGCCCGATCGGCGCCGCTCGCGTTGCCTTCCACGAAAGCACCGGCTACCTGCTGAACCCGACTTACGAGCAACAGAAAGCCTCGAGCCTGGACATGGTCGTTGCCGGTACCTCGGAAGCCGTGTTGATGGTTGAATCGGAAGCCAAAGAGCTGACCGAAGACCAGATGCTGGGCGCGGTACTGTTTGCTCACGACGAGTTCCAGGTTGTGATCAACGCTGTTAAAGAATTGGCTGCCGAAGCTGCCAAGCCAACCTGGGCCTGGGCTCCTCAGCCAGAAGCCACCGCACTGCTGGGCGCTATCCGTGCCGAGTTCGGCGATGCGATCTCCCAGGCCTACGCCATCACCGTCAAGGCCGACCGTTACGCGCGCCTGGGCGAGTTGAAGGACCAGGTTGTCGCCAAGCTGTCCGGTGAAGAAGGCCAGCCTTCTTCCAGCGAAGTCAAAGCGGCTTTCGGTGAAATCGAATACCGCACCGTTCGCGAAAACATCGTTAACGGCAAGCCCCGTATCGACGGCCGCGACACGCGCACTGTACGTCCGCTGAACATCGAAGTCGGCGTTCTGCCGAAGACTCACGGTTCTGCGCTGTTCACCCGTGGTGAAACCCAGGCGCTGGTTGTCGCGACCCTGGGCACCGCCCGTGACGCACAGCTGCTGGACACCCTGGAAGGCGAGAAAAAAGACCCGTTCATGCTGCACTACAACTTCCCTCCGTTCTCGGTGGGCGAGTGCGGTCGCATGGGTGGTGCCGGCCGTCGTGAAATCGGTCACGGCCGTCTGGCCCGTCGTTCGATCGCCGCGATGCTGCCGGCTGCCGACGTGTTCCCGTACACCATCCGTGTTGTGTCGGAAATCACCGAATCCAACGGTTCCAGCTCCATGGCTTCCGTTTGCGGTGCTTCCCTGGCACTGATGGACGCTGGTGTGCCGATGAAGGCACCGGTTGCCGGTATCGCCATGGGCCTGGTTAAAGAAGGCGAGAAATTCGCCATCCTGACCGACATCCTGGGCGACGAAGACCACCTGGGCGACATGGACTTCAAGGTAGCCGGTACCGCCAAAGGCGTAACCGCGCTGCAGATGGACATCAAGATCAAGGGCATCACCGAAGAGATCATGGAAATCGCCCTGGGCCAAGCCCTGGAAGCGCGCCTGAACATCCTCGGCCAGATGAACCAGATCATTGGTCAGTCGCGTACCGAGCTGTCGGAAAATGCTCCGACCATGATCGCGATGAAAATCGACACCGACAAAATCCGTGATGTCATCGGTAAAGGCGGCGCGACCATCCGTGCGATCTGTGAAGAAACCAAGGCTTCGATCGATATCGAAGACGACGGTTCGATCAAGATCTTCGGCGAAACCAAGGAAGCGGCTGAAGCTGCACGCCAGCGCGTCCTGGGTATCACCGCTGAAGCCGAGATCGGCAAGATCTACGTCGGTAAGGTTGAGCGCATCGTCGACTTCGGCGCATTCGTCAACATCCTGCCGGGCAAGGACGGTCTGGTGCACATCTCCATGCTGAGCGACGCTCGCGTTGAGAAAGTGACCGACATTCTGAAAGAAGGCCAGGAAGTGGAAGTGCTGGTACTGGACGTGGACAACCGCGGCCGTATCAAACTGTCCATCAAGGACGTAGCAGCAGCCAAGGCTTCGGGCGTTTAATCACGCGCTAGCTTCACGCTGAAAAAAAGGACTCCTCGGAGTCCTTTTTTTATGGGCGCGATAAAAAGGAGCAGAATCAGCTGTTTAGCCCCATCCAAAAGCCGCAACTTGCATGCAGGCACGATGAGCTTCATGCAAGTTGCACGATTCCGAAAATCCTCTATTTTTATAACCTGTTGTTTTATAAGCTTTTTTCTATATGTCACGACTTGGCACACTGCCTGCACTATCCCTGTTAGCGCTGCAGTACCAAGATTTACGTACCGCAGTCTTTTAATAAAACAGGAGTTACTCGTATGAAGAAGTTCGCTCTCGCTACTGCTACCGCTCTGACTCTGGCCATGGGTGCTAACGTAGCCTTTGCTCAGACTTCCCAAGCCCCTATGACTCTGGCGGCCGGCGAAGCCACCCAGGCTAAGGAAAGCGTTTCGGATACTTGGATCACCACCAAAGTCAAAGCTGACCTGCTGACTGAAAAAGGCATTCCAGGTTCGGACATCAAGGTTGAAACCAACAAAGGTGTGGTTTCCCTGTCCTCTGACGTAGCTATCTCGGATTCGCAGAAAGCGACCGCCGTAGCCATCACCAAGAAAATCAAAGGTGTGACCGCTGTTTCCGCTGACGGCCTGCTGGCTGGCGGCGCGACCAAGGCTGATGGCATCGACAAGACCAAAGGTGCTGCCCACAACGCTGGCGAGGCGACCAGCGATACCTGGATCACCACCAAAGTAAAAGCTGATCTGGTGACCGAGAAAGGTATTCCTGGTACCGACATCAAAGTTGAAACCAACAAAGGTGTCGTGTCCCTGTCGTCCCCAACTGCTGTGACTGCTGCTCAGAAAGAAACTGCTGTAGCGATCGCCAAGAAAATCAAAGGCGTTAAAGCTGTATCGGCCGATGGCCTGAAAGCAGACTAACGCTGCAGGTTTCGTTTGAACTGAATGGCGGCGGCTCAGGGTGAGTCAGATATCCACCCTCAGCACCTCTGGAGTTCATGCGACCGACCACACGGATGTGGTCATTACAGGCCCCGGCACTTGTGTCGGGGCCTGTTCTATTTGAGGCGCAATAATTTGCCGCCCAGGCAGGGATTAAAATGTGAGACGGGGCTTGCCCCCGATAGCGGTGTATCAGTCAACATATCACTGACTGACCTACCGCCATCGGGGGCAAGCCCCCTCCCACAGTGGGTTACTCGGCATCCAGATGCATCGGCGTTACCGCCCAACCGTCTTTCTCCGTCTGCCCCAGCTGCACAACGTCATCTAGCTTGCCGGGCGAGGAGCAAAAAATGTGGGAGGGGGCTTGCCCCCGATAGCGGTGTACCAGTCGGCATATAACCGACTGACCTACCGCCATCGGGAGCAAGCCCCCTCCCACATTGGGTTACTCGGCATCCAGATGCATTGGTGTGATCACTCGACCATCTTTATCCGCGTGCCTCAGCTGCGCATCAATAAGTCGATGCCTGTTTTATTTCTGCGCACCACCTTGCTGTCAGGCGAGGAATAATAAATGTGGGAGGGGGCTGGCCCCCGATAGCGGTGTATCAGTCGACCTATAACCGACTGACCTACCGCCATCGGGGGCAAGCCCCCTCCCACATTGGGTTATTCGGCATCCAAATGCATCGGTGTGATCACCCGACCATCTTTCTCCGCTTGCCCCAGCTGCGCATCAATGAAGTACACGCGGTCGTCTTCCAGTTGAGCCTTGTCCACCAGGTAATCCTTGATGGTGCTGGCCCGGTCCTGGCCGAGCTGGCGCAGAAGCACGTCACTGCCACTCCAAAATTTGATCACGCCGTCCTTGAGCCTGGCCGCGCGTTCGTCGTCGCTCAGGTTTTTCCATTCTGCCGGCGGTTGTTGTTTCAGGCGGGTGCGGTAAATGCCTTCCAGCAAAGGCGCCTTTTCCTTCTCCGGCACGACCAGCAATGACGCCTGGGCCGGGACTTTATCACCGCGACGCTGCAGAATTTTGTAGTAGTTGTATTGGTACTCACGCTCCAGTCGCTGCGCGGCCAGGAACGGGCCGTCACTGCTGGCCGCTGCGGTCCCTTCGATTTCCAGGCGCAGGGCAGGGCGTTCCTTGAGTGCCTTGGCCAGCGTGTTGAGCGCACCTTCGGCGCCTTTGTCCAGCTCACTGGAGCCCGCAGCGAACGACACACTGCCCAAGTCTTGCGAACCGCCGCCGGTGACCAGCCCGCCGATGAACTTGAAGGGCGCCGTGGCTGCGCGGACCACGAGGTTGCGCAAGGTCTGCCACACAATCGGCATCACGCTGAATTGTGGGTTGTTCAGGTCACCGCTTACCGGCAGCTCGATGGAAATCTTGCCGTCGCTGTCCTTGAGCAAGGCAATCGCCAGGCGAATCGGCAAGTCCACCGCATCGGCGCTGTCGACTTTCTCGCCCAGTTGCAGTTGCTCGACCACCACCTTGTTTTCAGCCTTCAACTGGCCTTTGGTGATCATGTAGTGCAAGTCCAGGTTCAAACGACCTTTGCGGATTCGAAAGCCCGCAAATTTGCCCGAGTACGGCGTCAGGGTGGTCAACTCGACACGTTTGAAGCTGGTCGCGATGTCGAGCGCCGCCATCGGGTCGAACGGGTTCACGCTGCCCTTGATGGTCACCGGCGCATAGCGGTCCACCTTGCCCTTGATGTCGACGCTGGCCGGCTTGGTCTGGCGACTGTCGATGGTGCCGATCTGGCCGTTGAGTTGCTGAATCGCGGTGGCGAAGTTGGGCGTGAGGCTGAAGTCGGCGAAATTGGCCGAGCCGTCGTTGATCGCGATCTGCCCGATGTGGATACCCAGCGGCTTGTCTTTGCTCGCTGCCGGCTTGGCTGCCGATTTGCTCCCGCTGTCGGCCGGCTGCGCAATCAGCAGGTCGTCGATGTTGGTGGTGCGGTCATCGTTGATCATGAAGCGCGCATAGGGTTGCAGCAGGTTGACCTTGTCGATCGACAGGCTGTCGCCATGCTGGTAGTTGACACCCTCCAGCACCAGGCGCTGCCATTTGAGGAAGTCACGGGACTTGAGAGTGTCGAGCGTGTGCAACTGATCCACTTGCGCGCGGCCGGTCACTTGCAGGGCCAGCGGCTCGGTGCTCTTGAGGTTGACATCCAGGTTGCTGCCCAGCATGCCGCTGCGCAGCTCAAGCCGGATAAACGGGCTGATATAGGACTGAGCGACGCGCAGGTCGATGTCCTGGGTGTTCACTTTCAACTTGGCACTGACCGGATTCAGGTTCACCTCGCCGGTTGCCTGGATCTTGCCTTGCTTGCCCAGACCGCTATCGACCTTCAAGGTAAAAGGGCTCTGGTTGAGGCTGTCGAAGTTCTGCACGTCGATGTTCAGCGGGCCCAGCTCCAGCGCTACGGCAGGCGTGGCCTGGCGGTCAGCCAAGTGCACCTGGTAGTTGCGCAGTTGCACGTCCTTGAGCAGCACTTGCCAGGGTTTGTTCGGCGCCGCCGGTGGTGCTTCAGGCGAGTCGGCAGTCGCGGGCGCGGAGGCCGGCTCCGGTGGCTTGGCCGGTTTGGCGGGTTGGCTGGCGAACAGTTTCTGCCAGTCCAGTTGCCCGTCAGCCTCGCGAGCGGCCCAGGTTTCGAGCTTGTTGCTGCGGATCTTGCCGATCACCACCTGTTGCTTGGCCAGGTCCACCGTGGTCTCGCTGACGTCCAGGCGTTCCAGGCGTGCCAGTGGCCGGCCATCCGGTGCCTTGATCGCAAAGGGCGCGATGCTGGCGGCGGTGTTGGTCAGGTTCAGTTCGGTCTCTTTGGCCAGGCTGAATTTATAGTCGGTACTGAAATTGAGCACGCCGTCCTCAAGCACCAGCGGCACGGCATCGCGCACATACGGCCACCAGGCTTTCATTTTGCCGTCGGTGACTTTCAGCGAGCCTTCGGAGGTGATCGGTACCAGACTGAAGTTACCTTTCCAGTCGATTTGCCCGCCGTCGGGGCCTGCGGCCACCAGGGTCATGTCGGCGTTATCTTCCGGCAAGGTGCTGAGGTTTTTCAGCTCGAAGTCGAGTTTGTCGTAGAGAAATTCGATGGGTTCGCTGGGGCGCAGGTCCCGAAAGTGCACATAGCCGCCCGCCAGCTTGATGCTGTCGATACGCAGCGGGAAAGGCTTGGCGTCGGGATCGGCGGGGGTTGGCTCGCTTGGCGGCAATTTGAACAATTGCGCCAGGTTCAACTGGCCGGACTTGTCGAACAGCAATTCGGTCTTGGGCTGCTCAAGTTGAACATCGGCCAGGTGCAGGGCGCGCGTCCAGAGGCTGTCGATCTGCAGGTTGGCATAGAGGCGCTCGAAACCCAGCTGTTCCTTGCCCGGCTCACCGATCTGCAGGCCCCACAGCGTCAGTTCCAGGCTGAACGGGTTGAGCTCGATACGCTCGATACGCGCCGGCACCGTTGCGTAATTGGCCAACTGCTGGTTGGCAATGCGCAGGGCAATGCCGGGCAGAATCAGAAAGCCCAGCAAGCTATACACAGCGAGGGCGGTCAACAATGCGCCTATGGCGCGGATCAATCCTTTGGGCATGGGTGACAGCCATCTATGTCGAACAAGAGTGCCTTGGAGTATGGCATGTGATTTCGGTTCCGAAGAACAGCCAAGCCTGGGAAACTTCCTACAATTGCAGGATCAGGGTCTTCAGCGGCGGTTGCTGGTCTTTCGACGGAAAGTCCGCTCCCGGTGCCATGATCTGCCAGTCGCGTACGGGGCGACCGGCTTTTTCCGCGCAGCGCAGCACCTGTTCACGCCAGTCATTCATGCTCACTTTCGCCAGGTTGTTGCAGCAAATGAGCACGCCATTATCGGCGGTTGCCAACAGTGCGGGCTTGAGCAGGCTTTGGTAGTCGCGCAGCAGGTCGACAGTGCCGAAGGCGCTTTTGGCCCAGGCGGGGGGATCGAGCAGTACCAGGTCATACTGGCGCTGTTCCAGGCGCGGATAGCTCGGCAGTTTGTGGCCACGACGCTGAGTGATAGGGAGGCCTGCCAGTTGGCGAATGGCCGGAAAGTAATCGGACTGTACGAAGGCCATGGTCGGCAACTGCGGGTTGAGCAGACCGTTCTCGCGACCCACGGCGAGGTTGCCCTCGGCAAAGTCCAGGTTGCAGACTTCACTTGCGCCACCGGCCGCCGCGCTCAAGCCAACGCCACAGGTGTAGGCGAACAGGTTGAGCACGCTTTTACCGGCGCTGTGCTCCTTGACCCAGCCGCGGGTGTTGCGCAGGTCAAGGAACAGCAGCGGATCCTGCCCGGCATGGCGCCCACGCACACGGTAGTTGAGTCCCCATTCGTGACCAACCAGATCTTCCAGCGCGGCAGGCTCGGCGCGGTAAACACTGTCTTCGCGGTCGATCCGTGAATTGCCACCGGAGCGGTCGTTGTACACCAACAGAAACTCCAGGCCCATGTGTTGGCTGATCAACCGGTGCAGGGCCAGCAAATCAGCGTTTTGCAGGGACTGGTGGAAGCTTTGCACCAGCAATTGCGGACCGTAGCGATCTATCGTCAGGCCGCCGGCGCCTTCCTGGCTGCCGTGGAACAGCCGGTAGCAATCGGTGCCCTGGGCATGCAGTTCACTGATCAGGTCTTGGCGATGGTCGAGGGCGGCGCGCAGCGC
This sequence comes from Pseudomonas orientalis, assembly GCF_001439815.1. Classification (GTDB taxonomy): domain Bacteria; phylum Pseudomonadota; class Gammaproteobacteria; order Pseudomonadales; family Pseudomonadaceae; genus Aquipseudomonas; species Aquipseudomonas orientalis. The sequence continues at coordinate 296,449 of NZ_JYLM01000008.1, forward strand.
CTGGTTCAAGGAAATCATGGAGCGCGCCTTGCTTGCGGGGGAATGAGGATAATGGGGCGCGCAGTTTAACAGCCCCGGCCTGAACAGGCCGGGGGTTATTTCGAAGCTATCGGTTCGGGCGTTGATCAGCCGCGGTGACGGCCGCGGAAGTAGTTGATCAGGCCCTGGGTCGAAGCATCTTCGGCCGAGGTTTCTTCGGCGCCGGTCAGGCGGTTGTAGACGCCCTTACCCAGCTCCTTGCCCAACTCGACACCCCATTGGTCGAAGGCGTTGATGCCCCAGATGACGCTCTGCACGAACACTTTGTGCTCATACATGGCGACCAGCGCGCCCAGGCGGCGTGGGCTGATGCGCTCGACAACGAGGGTGTTGCTCGGACGGTTGCCCGGGATCACCTTGTGGGGCGCCAGTTTCTGCACTTCGGCCTCAGGGATGCCCTTTTCGCGCAGCTCCGCTTCGGCTTCGGCGCGTGTCTTGCCGAGCATCAGTGCCTGGCTCTGGGACAGGCAGTTGGCGTACAGCCACTGGTGGTGGTCGGAGACCGGGTTGAAGCTGACGATCGGCACGATGAAGTCGGCCGGGATCAGTTGGGTGCCCTGATGCAGCAACTGGTGATACGCATGCTGGCCGTTGCAACCCACGCCGCCCCAGATGACCGGACCGGTCTCGGTGGCGACCGGCGTGCCGTCCTGGCGCACGCTTTTGCCGTTGGATTCCATGTCCAACTGCTGCAAATGCTTGGTGATGTTACGCAAGTAATGGTCGTACGGCAGGATCGCATGGCTCTGCGCACCCCAGAAATTGCCGTACCACACGCCGAGCAGGCCCAGCAGCACCGGCATGTTGTCTTCGAACGGCGCGTTCTGGAAATGCTGGTCCATGGTGTAGGCACCGGACAGCAGTTCCTTGAAGTTGGACATGCCGATCGCCAGGGCGATAGGCAAGCCGATCGCGGACCACAGCGAGTAACGACCGCCGACCCAGTCCCACATCGGGAAGATGTTCTCTTCGCGGATGCCGAACGCTACGGCCGCTGCGTTGTTGCTCGACACGGCGATAAAGTGGCGGTACAGCTCGGCTTCCGAGCCACCCTGGGCCAGGTACCAGGCGCGGGCGGCCTGGGCGTTTTTCAGGGTTTCCAGGGTGTTGAAGGATTTCGACGAGACGATAAACAGCGTGGTCTCGGCGCGCAGCTTCATGGTCAGTTCGTGGAACTCGCTGCCGTCGATGTTCGCCAGGTAGTGGCAGCGCACGCCTTTGTGGGCGTAGGACAGCAGCGCTTCGGAGACCAGCTCCGGGCCGAGGAACGAGCCGCCGATGCCGATGTTCACCACGTCGGTGATCGGCTTCTCGGTGTAGCCACGCCACAGGCCGTCGTGGATGCGGCCGACCAGGTCAGTGATCTGGTTCAGGACCTTGTGCACGTCCGGCATGATATTCACGCCGTTGACCGACAACTTGTCGCCAACCGGGCGGCGCAGTGCGGTGTGCAGCGCCGGACGGCCTTCGGAGGAGTTGACCGGCTCGCCGGCATACAGCGAGTTGATCGCGTCTTTAAGGCCGACTTCGTTGGCCAGGCCCACCAGCAGGTCGCGGGTTTCGCGGGTGATCAGGTTTTTCGAGTAATCGAGGAAAAGCCCGCAGCTGCTCAGGGTGAATTCGGAAAAACGCTGGGGGTCGGCATTAAAGGCCTCGCGCATGCTGAAATCCTGCATGGCTTGGCGATGTTGATCGAGCGCGTGCCAGGCGGGCAGCGCGGTAACGTCATGAGGGGTGCGGTAGTACGCCATCGCTGCGGGTTTCCTTTTATTACGGGGACTGCCTTTAGGACACTTCAAAGCCCGGAACATCCAGTCTTTTAACACGTGACGGGTTCCGGACAGCGCTAACCAGGAGCGCAGGGCGATTACATTAAACCTAGCGTGTCGATATGTCTTGGCTTTGTCTGCGCTGATGCCGGTACTTTTTTATACCGGCACAGCGATGAAGGCAACTGGTGGGGGGTCGAGGTGGCGTCAGTTGAGGTTCAGGTGCAGGTTGTCGATCAGGCGAGTTGTGCCCAGATAGGCCGCCACCAGGATCACGATGTCCCGGTCTTCTGGCGTGGCCGGACGCAAGTGCATGCCTTGGCGCACTTCCAGATAGTCGATGCGCAAGCCGGCGGCTTCGATCTGCTGGATGTGCTCGGCGCGAAGGGTGGCGAAATCACGCTCACCGCGCTTGATGGCGGCGGCCATCTGGCTGAGGCTGCGGTACAGCACGGGGGCAACCACGCGTTGCTCCTGGGTGAGGTAACCGTTGCGCGATGACAGCGCCAGGCCATCGGCTGCGCGTACGGTCGGCTCGCCGATGATCTGGATCGGCATGTTCAGGTCATGCACCATGGCGCGGATCACCGCCAGTTGTTGATAGTCCTTCTGGCCAAATACGGCCATATCCGGCTGGACCATGTTGAACAGCTTGCTGACCACCGTGGCCACGCCTTCGAAATGCCCTGGACGGCTGGCCCCACAGAGGCCTTCGGACAGATGGGGGACGCTGACGCGGGTCTGGCCGGTCATGCCGCCGGGGTACATTTCTTCGACCGTGGGCGCGAACAGCAGGTTGCAACCGGCTTGCAGCAGCATTTCCTGATCGGCGGCGAGGGTGCGCGGGTATTTGTCCAGGTCTTCGCCGGCGCCGAATTGCAATGGGTTGACGAAAATGCTGGTCACCACGAAGTCCGACTGCTGCGCGGCCTTGGTCACCAGGGTGGCGTGGCCACTGTGCAGGTTGCCCATGGTCGGCACGAAGCCGATGCGCTTGCCGGCACTGCGCGCGTGGGTCACGGCGGCGCGCAGTTCACGTAGGGTTTTAACGGTGTTCATGCAGAAAATCCATGTTCGGTGCCGGGGAACGTCACGGCTTTGACTTCGCTGACGTAAGCGCTCAGTGCGGCGTGAATACTGGGCTGGCCGGCCATGAAGTTCTTCACGAACTTGGGCACGTGGCCGCTGATCGACAGGCCGAGCATGTCGTGCAGCACCAGCACCTGGCCATCGGTGGCGGCGCCGGCACCGATGCCGATCACCGGTACCTTGACGGCCTGGGTGATTTCGGCGGCCAGTTCACTGGGCACGCACTCCAGCAGAATCATTGCGGCGCCGGCTTGTTCCAGGGCAATGGCATCGGCACGCATCTGGCGCGCCTGGGCTTCATTGCGGCCCTGTACCTTGTAGCCGCCGAGCAGGTTGACTGACTGCGGCGTCAGGCCCATGTGCGCGCATACCGGCACGCCGCGCTCAGCCAGCAGTCGGATCGACTCGGCGAGCCATACGGCGCCTTCGACCTTGATCATGTGCGCACCCGCCTGCATCAGTTTGCCTGCGTTCTGGAAGGTCTGTTCGAGGGTGGCATAGCCCATGAATGGCAGGTCGGCGATGATAAACGCACCGTCATTGCCACGCTTGACGCTGGCGGTGTGGTAGGCGAGTTCATCGGTGGTGACGGGGAGCGTGCTGTCATTCCCTTGAAGAACCATGCCCAGTGAGTCGCCTACCAGCAGCACCTCGACCCCGGCCTGGCAACTGGCGTGGGCGAAGGTGGCGTCGTAGCAGGTCAGCATGGTGATTTTTTCACCTCTGAGCTTGAGGCTCTGCAAGGTGGTCAGGGTAATGTCTGGCATGAAAAGGGTCCTCGTTCAGGCGCTTGGAAACAGCGAGTAACGCGCGTGAGTCTTCGTTTATACAGGCGCACCGTCTTGAGAGCAGTGCTTATAAGGCCTGGATTGCGCCCTTCAGCGCCGGGTTGGCGGCAGCGGGACGCCTATAGTCGTGAGCAGGACACGGGAAGTCAATTGGATGTGTTACCGCATTGTTACGATGGCGGTGTTACCGCTGTTACTGATGCGATTGTAGGAGCGAGCTTGCTCGCGAAGAACGCTTAGGCACCGCGTTTAATCAGGCTGTGCGCGTTATCGTTGACGATTTTCGCGAGCAAGCTCGCTCCTACAGAGGTAAGCGTTCCAGGCCGACGAATGGGCAGGCTTCAAGCAGGCCGCTGAGGCTTTTCCCGTCAGGCAGTTGCAGGTCCGCAGGCGCCAACTCGGCCAGCGGATACAGCACAAACGGTCGCAGGTGCATCTGGTAATGCGGCACCTTGAGGCGCGGCTCGTCGATCAAGCGGTCACCGAACAGCAGGATATCCAGGTCCAGCGTGCGTGGCCCCCAACGCTCGAGGCGTTCACGACCCTGAGCGTTTTCGATGGCTTGCAGCGCATCGAGCAATTGCAGCGGCGCAAGCTCACTGTCCAGGGCCGCCACCGCGTTGGTGTAGCGCGGTTGGCCCGGGAGCAGGGAGTCACTTTGATAAAAGTCGGATACACCGGCCAGTGTGGTGCCGGGCAATTGCGCCAAGGCGTCGATAGCGCTGCGCAATTGCTGTTGCGGGGCAGCGAGGTTGCTGCCCATGCCGATGTAGATACGTTCCACGTTTATTCGCCTGTTGCGCCTGAGGCATCGGCGGCGCTGCGTTTGCGCTTGCTGGAGCTGCGGCGACGCTTCTTCTGCCCGTCACCGACGCTGTCGCCTTTGCTGCCGAGTTCACGAATCATCTCGCGGCGCTGGCTGTCATTGGCATCCTGATAATCGGTCCACCATTCGCCCAGGCCGTCGGTCTGCTCGCCGGCGCTTTCGCGCAGCAGCAGGAAGTCGTAGCCGGCACGGAAGCGCGGGTTGTCCAGCAACAGGTCGGCGCGTTTGCCGCTGCGGCGCGGCAGGCGCTCCTGCATGTCCCAGATCTCGCGGATCGGCAGGGTGAAGCGCTTCGGAATGGCGATGCGCTGGCACTGCTCGCTGATCAACTCGTGGGCAGCTTCCTGCATGGCCGGGATCGGCGGCATGCCGCGATCCTGCAAGCGCAGCACGCGCTTGGGCAGGGCCGGCCACAACAGCGCGGCAAACAGGAAGGCCGGGGTGACCGGCTTGTTCTGCTTGATGCGCAGGTCGGTGTTGACCAACGCTTCGCTGATCAGGGTATGAGTGTACGTCGGGTTGTATTCCAGGGCCTCGGCGCTGGCCGGGAACAGTGGATCGAACAACTGCAGGTCGACGAGCATTTCAAAGGTGTCGGCCGCGTAGCCCGAGAGGAACAGCTTGAGCACCTCTTCAAACAGGCGTGCCGACGGAATTTCCCGCAGCATCGGTGCCAGTTCGCGAATCGGCGCGGCCGTGTGTTTCTCGATGCCGAAGTTGAGCTTGGCGGCGAACCGCACCGCGCGCAGCATGCGCACCGGGTCTTCCTGATAGCGCTGCGTCGGGTCGCCGATCAGGCGGATCAGGTTGTTGCGGATGTCGTGCACGCCGTTGGCGTAATCGAGGATGCGCTCGCTGACCGGATCGTAATACAGGGCATTGATGGTGAAGTCGCGGCGTTGCGCGTCTTCTTCCAGGGTGCCGTAGACATTGTCGCGCAGGATGCGTCCGCTCTCGTTGCGGGAAGACTGGTTGGTGTCTTCCTCTTCATCGTTTTGCGGATGGCCGGCGCGGAACGTCGCGACCTCGATGATTTCGCGACCGAAGTGGATATGCACCAGCTTGAAGCGGCGCCCGATAATCCGCGCATTGCGAAACTCGGCGCGCACCTGTTCAGGCGTGGCACTGGTGGCGACGTCGAAATCCTTCGGCGTGATATTGAGCAGCATGTCGCGTACGCAACCGCCCACCAGGTAGGCCTGGTAGCCGGCGTTCTGCAAACGTTCGACGATGTTCACTGCGTAACGGCTGAATTGAGCGCGCTGCAATGAATGCTGACTGCTGTTAAGCACTTCAGGCGTGCTGCGAATGTGTTGCGTACGACGCAAGGGAGAACGGAATGACTGGAACAACTTCTTCAGCATGGGATGCACTGTTTGAAGGAATGTTCGGCCATAACGAAGAATGACCGCATGATGGGCCGGGATTCTAGCATTTAGTCAGGGGATGGTGTAGGAACAAGCTGCGGGCGTTGCGCCAAAAGCGTTTGAAGGTCAATCCAGGAGCAATCTGTCGGAAACTACAAGGGGAGCCGAAGCTCCCCCAGAAGTAGTTGCGTGCTCTATTTTTATTATTGGTTTCGGGCTTCTTGTTTTTGTTGATCGCCCTCGTCATGAAGCTTCACCTTCATGACACTCCCAATCGGGAGCCAAGAGCAAACGGATTGCTTTGGTCGCTGTGTTGCTGATCTACGATCCAACCAGTTCAGGCTCTGCCTTAGGGCAGTTTTTGTTGTTCTCGGCCTGGTTGCGGGGCAAGCCCCAAATGCAACGCCTCTCCAAAAGAATCAGTTAGCTGCGCCTCCGTCGTGTTGTTTTTGTTATGCGTGAGTCGATTCGTCTTATTTTTATTGTCTTGTACAGAGCTTGTTATTGTTTTTGTACTAAGCATATAGCAGGGTGCGTGCCAACTTTTGCGACGCCCAGCAAAAACGGGGGTTTGAGGCGGATTCGGGTTTTTGACGGACCAAAAAAAGCCGGAGCTTCGTTACCGTAAGCCCCGGCGTTTGTTACGCGAAATATCCGCGGTAACAGTTTTTTCACATCAGCACGTGTTACCTGTGGCGCGGCCCCTCAACTCTCGCTGGCGACGCCGGTCTTGCGCCGTGGAATGCCCAAGCGCTGGCGACGTTCCCACAGGCACTTGCGGCTCACGCCCAGCTTGCGGGCCAGCTCGGTCTCGGTCATGTGGTCCTGGTGCTCGAGGACGAAATGCTGGAAGTAGTCTTCCAGAGACAAATCTTCCGTCGGCTCATGGCTGGTATTGCTACCCGCGCCTTGTTGCGGCGCCAGGCCGATGAAGTCGTCGTCGTCCAAATCGCTGAGTTCGATATCGATGCCCAGCAGCTCGGCGGAGATTTCCGGGCTTTCCGACAGAATGACCGCACGCTCGACGGCGTTTTCCAGTTCGCGCACGTTGCCCGGCCATGAGTAATGCCGGATGGCCTGCTCCGCGTCCGGCGCAAATTTCAGGTCGGTACGGTTGATGCGCGCGCTCTGGCGCAGCAGGAACGCCTGGGCGATCTCGTTGACGTCGGCGCCGCGCTCACGCAGTGCCGGCAGCTTGAGCGCAATCACATGCAGGCGGTAATACAAGTCTTCGCGGAACTGGCCGATCTTGGCCAGGCTCTTGAGATCACGGTGCGTCGCGGCGATCAGACGGACATCAACCTTTTGCGATTGCACCGAACCGACCCGGCGAATTTCGCCTTCCTGCAACACGCGCAACAAGCGCGCCTGTGCTTCCAGGGGCAGTTCGCCGATTTCGTCGAGGAACAGCGTGCCACCGTCGGCGGCTTCGACCAGGCCCGCACGCCCGGCGCTGGCACCGGTGAACGCGCCTTTTTCGTGGCCGAACAATTCGGACTCGATCAAGGATTCGGGGATCGCCGCGCAGTTCACCGAGATCATCGGTGCCTTGGCACGTTTGGACAGGTTGTGCAGGGCGCGGGCCACCAGTTCCTTGCCGGTGCCCGACTCGCCCTGGATCAAGACATTGGAGTCGGTCGGCGCCACTTTGCGGATCTTGCTGTAAAGGTCCTGCATCGGCGGGCAGGAGCCAATGATGCCGATCTCGCCGTTGCTGTTATCGACACCCGGTTTCTCGGCAGCTTTTCCCGCCGCACGTGGTTCGACAGGCGCACTGCTGGCCGACTGGCGGTCACGCAGGATGCGGGCCACCGCCTGAAGCATCTCGTCGTGGTCGAAAGGTTTGGCGATGTAGTCCACCGCGCCCATCTTCATCGAGTCTACCGCCGAGCGCAGGCTGGCGTAGCTGGTCATGATCAGCACCGGCGTGCCCTGGCCCAGCTTGATCAATTCGGTACCCGGTGCGCCGGGCAGACGCAGGTCGCTGACGATCAGGTCGAACGTGGGAATGCTGAAGCGCTCCTGGGCTTCCTGCACCGAGCCGGCTTCGCTGACCTGGTACTGGTTACGTTCAAGCAGGCGACGCAAGGCAGAGCGGATAATGGTTTCGTCTTCGACGATCAAAATGTGCGGCATTGATTCAATTCTCTCGACGGTCTCAGTTCACAGCGGACGTCGCTTCGACATGACGCGGCAAGGTCACCCGAATCCGGGTGCCGCGTTGGCTTTCGGTGTCAGCCGGGCTGTCGATGGTGATTTGTCCATAATGCTCTTCAACGATGGAATAGACCAGTGCAAGGCCCAGACCGGTACCTTCACCCGGGTCCTTGGTGGTGAAGAAAGGTTCGAACAATCGGTCCATGATGTTCTGTGGAATGCCGCTGCCTTCGTCCTCCACGATCAGGTCGACCGTGTGCTCGAAAGCCTCGCTCTTGACGCGTACCGCACTGTGCGGCGGGGACGCGTCGCGGGCGTTGGACAGCAGGTTGATCAGGACCTGGGCCAGGCGTTGCGAGTCGCCATCGACCCAATGGTCCGGATCGCACAAGTTAAAGAACTGTACTTCGAAATTGCGCCGGTTCAAGGCCAGCAGCCCAATGGCATCCTGCGCCACTTCGGCCAGGCACACCGCTTCGTCCTGATTCTGATGGGCGCCGGAGTGGGCGAAGCTCATCAACGACTGCACGATGCGCGACACGCGCTTGGTCTGCTCGAGGATCTGCCCGCTGATCTCGGTGATTTCGCCGTCTTCCTCGCGCTCTTCGCGCAGGTTCTGCGCCAGGCAGGCGATGCCGGTGATCGGGTTGCCGATCTCGTGCGCCACGCCGGCGGCCAGGCGACCGATGCTGGCCAGGCGCTCGGAGTGCACCAGCTTGTCTTCGAGCATCTGGGTGTCGGTGAGGTCTTCGACCAGTAACACCAGGCCGCTGTTACCGGGGGCCAGGGGCTCGTCAATGGCGGCCTTGTGCAAGTTCAGCCAGCGGGTCTGGCCGTCGAGGGCCAGGTGCTGCTTGTGCAAATGCTCGTCGGGCAGGTTGATAAAGCCCTGGAGCAGTTCTTTCCAGGGATCGCCCAGGGTATTCAAGCGAGAGCCGACCACGCGTTGCGCGGCGATGCCGGTCAGCTCTTCCATGGCCTTGTTCCACATCAGGATTTCCTGATCCTTGGCCAGGGAGCACACGCCCATCGGCAGTTCCTGCAGGGTCTGGCGGTGGTAACGGCGCAGGGCATCGAGCTCGGCGGCGAGGCCAGTGAGGCGTGAGTGGTAATCCTCCAGTCGGCTTTCGATGAAGTGGATGTCTTCGGTCACGTAGTTCTCGCCGCCCGCCTTGTAGGGCAGGAAGGTTTCCACCATGTCCTGGGACACGCTGGGGCCCATCAGTCCGGACAGGTTGGCTTCGATACGGTCACGCAAACGCCTCAGGGCATAGGGGCGGCGCTCGTCGAACGGCAGGTACAAATCGCGCAAAGCCTGTTCGACTTCCTTTTGCGCAGCCTTGGCACCCAGCGGCTTGGCCAGTTGCGTGGCGAATTCCTGGGGCGAGGCCGCGTGCAGCTCACGACGTTGCGGGCGGCGCACGTTGTCCACCGCACAGGCTTCGGCGGCGCTGGTTTCTTCGGGGCTGGCGTTGGTGAACAGCGAGATCAGGGTGAACATCAGCACGTTGGCAGCCAGCGAGGCGATCGCCGCCATGTGCCAGCTGGTGTCGTCCAGCACGTAAATCATGTTCAGCAAGGGGATGTAGAAGCCCTGCAGGTTGCCGACCAGCGGTAACAGCATGGTGACCAGCCACACCAGGATGCCCGCCAGCAAGCCGGCGATGAAGCCACGGCGGTTGGCGGTGGGCCAATACAGCACCGACAGCACGCCCGGCAGGAACTGCAAGGTGGCGACAAAGGCCACGATGCCGAGGTTGGCCAAGTCCTGTCCGGCGCCCAGCAGCAGATAGAAGGCGTAGCCGGCCATGATGATCGCGACGATCAACGCGCGACGCGTCCACTTCAACCAGCGGTAGATATTGCCTTCGGCCGGCGGCTGGTACAGCGGCAGCACCAGATGGTTAAGCGCCATCCCGGAAAGTGCCAGGGTGGTGACGATGATCAAGCCGCTGGCCGCGGACAAACCGCCGACATACGCCAGCAGCGCCAGCGCCGGACTGTTGGCCGCGATACCGATGCCCAGGGTGAAATACTCGGGATTGGTGGTGGCCCCCAGTTTCAGGCCGGCCCAGAGAATCAGCGGCACCGCCAGGCTCATCAACAGCAGGAACAGCGGCAACCCCCAACTGGCGCTGACCAGCGAGCGTGGGTTGAGGTTCTCGGTGAAGGTCATGTGGTACATGTGCGGCATCACGATTGCCGATGCGAAGAACACCAGCAGCAGCGTTCGCCACGGGCCTTCCTGCAAAGGCGTGTGCAGGGCGGCAAGGGCGGTCTGGTTTTGCAGCAGCCACAGCTCCAACTGTTGCGGGCCGTCGAACACGCCGTAGAGCGCATAAAGGCCGACACCGCCGATGGCAATCAACTTGATGACCGACTCGAAGGCAATCGCAAACACCAGGCCCTGGTGTTTTTCGCGAGTGGCGATATGGCGTGAGCCGAAGAAAATCGTGAACAGGCTGATCAAGGCGCAGAAGGCCAGGGCAACGCGATGTTGCACGGGCTCGCGGGTCAGGATGCTGATGGAGTCGGCCACCGCCTGGATCTGCAGGGCCAGCAACGGCAGCACGCCGATCAACATGAAAATCGTGGTGAGCGCGCCGGCCCAGGTGCTGCGAAAGCGAAAGGCAAACAGGTCCGCCAGGGAAGACAACTGATAGGTGCGGGTGATTTTCAGGATCGGGTACAGCAGCACCGGCGCCAGCAGGAACGCGCCGGACACCCCGAGGTAGCTGGAGAGGAAACCATAGCCGTATTGATAGGCCAGGCCGACGGTGCCGTAGAACGCCCAGGCGCTGGCGTACACGCCCAGGGACAAGGTGTAGGTCAACGGGTGGCGAATGATCGCCCGCGGAATCATTCCGCGCTCACTGATCCAGGCGACGCCGAACAATGCCGCCAGGTAGGCGGCGCTGATCAGCAGCATCTGGGTGAGACTAAAGCTCATCGGCATCTTTTTGGCTCTGCAGGATGAAGGTCACGACGATCAGGATCAGCCACAGCAGATAAGGCCGGTACCAGGCGCCCGTGGCGTCGATCCACCAATCCATGATGGCGGGAGAAAACAGGTAGATCCCGACGACCAGCAGCAGGACCAATCGATAGATGTACATGTTGGCCTCTGATTGAAGAACTGCGGCGATGGTAACGGATGCCCGGCAAGCTGCAAGCGCCTTCAGCTCAATTGCGCTTCGGCCAGCGTGAGTGTGCGCGGGATCAATCTGGCATCCCACTGCTGGATGCCCCAATCCAGCAGTTCCCTGGGGCTTGCGTAAAGCAGCTCGTCGCCGGCCGGCTGGCCGAGGGCGCGCAGTGCTCTGAGCAGCAACGGCGTGGCCTGGTCCGCGGTCAGCGGTGGCGAACGGTACGACTTGCCCAGCTTGTTACCGTCCGGCTGGACAATCAGCGGCACATGCAGATAACGCGGCTGGCGCAGGCCGAGCAATTCCTGCAGGTAGAGCTGGCGTGGCGTGGAATCGAGCAGGTCGGCACCGCGCACGATATCGGTGACCCCTTGCCAGGCATCATCCAGGACCACGGCCAACTGATAGGCATACAGGCCGTCGCGGCGGCGGATGACGAAGTCGCCCGCATCACGTCCCAGGTGTTGTCGGAATGGGCCCTGCACGCGGTCGGTAAAATGATATTCAAGCTCGGGCACGCGCAGACGGATGGCGGCATCTTGCTGGTCATGGCCAGCATTGCGGCAAAGTCCGGGGTAAATCCCGTTGTAGGGCTCCAGCTGTTTGCGCGAGCAGGTGCAGGCGTAGGCCAGGCCATGGTTGAACAGGTCGTTCAGGACCTTGGCGTAGGCCTCGTGTCGCTCGCTTTGCCGGACCAACTCGCCGTCCCATTCAAAACCGTAGCTTTGCAGGGCATGCAGGATTGCCGTCTGGGCGCCGGGCTCTTCCCGGGGCGGATCGAGGTCTTCCATGCGCATCAGCCAGCGGCCTTGATTGGCGCGGGCGTCGAGGTAGGAGGCGAGGGCGGCAACCAGGGAGCCGAAGTGCAAATGGCCGCTGGGCGTGGGGGCGAAGCGCCCGATATAGGTAGAGGCAGTCATGGGCCGGATACTACTGGAAAATCGGTAAACGCCAGAAACAAAAATGGGGCGTTCGCACGCCCCATTCCTTCAGCTCGGCAGGTATTACTTGCCGACCTGTTTTTCCTTGATTTCAGCCAAGGTCTTGCAGTCTACGCAGAGGTCCGCTGTCGGGCGGGCTTCCAGGCGACGAATGCCGATCTCGACGCCGCAGGATTCGCACCAGCCGTATTCTTCGTCTTTGATCAGTTGCAGGGTCTTGTCGATCTTCTTGATCAACTTGCGCTCGCGATCACGGGCGCGCAGTTCGAGGGCGAACTCTTCTTCCTGGCTGGCACGGTCGGCCGGGTCAGGGAAGTTGGCTGCTTCGTCCTTCATGTGGTCAACGGTACGATCAACCTCCTGCATCAAGTCCTGTTTCCACTTGTTCAGGATCTTGGTGAAGTGCAAGCGCATGGGCTCGCCCATGTACTCCTCACCTTTCTTCTCTACGTAAGGTTCGAAGCCGCTGATGCTTTGCTTTTCTAGGGTGGACATGAATAGACCGCCTCTCACTCTTCTAATCCATTGCGCAGGATTGCAACGTCACCGACACCTGCCGGCCCTGCGGCTGCAAGCGGGCGAACTTACCAGATAGATTCGGGGTGCGCCACTCCCGGTTGTCGACCCTGTCGCGCCGGGGTTGCAAAGTGCAGGGGCCCGTCGCGGCTGGATATGTCGCGTCTCGAATGTTGATTTTAGTCGTTTTGCCGGCGCTTGCCCGGGCTGTGAAGTCGACCGGGCAGGCAATAGAGCATGTTTTAGCGCCAGGGTTCGGTAGAATCCGGATTTTGTCCTCACCGTCTAAGGAAGGCTAATGGCTCAGCCCTACAGTGCGCGCAGTCGCGCCATCAAACCTTTTCATGTCATGGCGTTACTGGCGCGAGCCAATGAGCTGCAGTCAGCCGGCCATGACGTGATTCACCTGGAAATCGGCGAGCCGGATTTCACCACCGCCGAGCCGATTATCCAGGCTGGCCAGGCGGCCCTGGCCAACGGGAAGACGCGCTACACCGCCGCCCGTGGGCTGCCCGAGTTGCGGGACGCGATCAGTGGTTTCTATCAGCAACGCTATGGGTTGAACATCGATGCCCAACGCATTCTGATCACGCCCGGTGGCTCCGGCGCGCTGTTACTGGCCAGCAGCCTGCTGGTGGATCCGGGCAAGCACTGGCTGTTGGCGGATCCAGGCTACCCCTGCAACCGGCATTTTTTGCGCCTGGTGGAGGGCGCGGCGCAGTTGGTGCCGGTGGGACCGGACGTACGCTATCAATTGACCGCCGGTCTGGTGGCTGAACACTGGAACCAGGACAGCGTGGGCGCCTTGGTTGCCTCGCCGGCCAATCCCACCGGGACGATGCTCACTCGCGACGAGCTGGCCGGGCTGTCGAGTGCCATCAAGGCGCGTGACGGTCACTTGGTGGTGGACGAGATCTATCATGGCCTTACCTACGGCGCAGACGCCGCGAGCGTGCTGGAAGTCGATGACGATGCTTTCGTCCTGAATAGTTTTTCGAAGTATTTCGGCATGACCGGCTGGCGCCTGGGCTGGCTGGTGGCACCCCCGGAAGCGGTGGGTGAACTGGAGAAGTTGGCGCAGAACCTCTACATCAGTGCGCCGAGCATGGCCCAGCATGCGGCCCTGGCCTGTTTCACTGCACAAACCCTGAGCATTCTGGAGGAGCGCCGCGCTGAATTCGGCCGACGCCGTGACTTCCTGCTGCCGGCCCTGCGCGAGTTGGGTTTCGGGATCGCCGTGGAGCCGGAAGGGGCGTTCTATCTGTATGCGGATATCAGCGCGTTCGGCGGTGATGCCTTCGCGTTCTGTCGGCATTTTCTGGAAACAGAATATGTGGCCTTCACCCCGGGGCTGGATTTCGGGCGTTACCAGGCGGGTCATCACGTGCGCTTTGCCTACACACAAAACCTTGAGCGGCTACAGGAAGCGGTGGAGCGGATTGCCCGTGGCTTGCGGAGCTGGCAAGGCTGATGCGTTTTCATCCTCCTCTCGAAGAAGGGCGGCTGATCCGCCGCTACAAGCGCTTTCTCACCGATATCGAAACCGTTACCGGCGAATTGCTCACCATTCACTGTCCGAACACCGGTTCGATGCTTAATTGCATGGTCGAAGGCGGCCAGGTCTGGTTCAGCCGTTCCGCCGACCCCAAGCGTAAGCTGCCAGGCACCTGGGAGATCGCCGAAACGCCTCAGGGCCGGCTGGCATGCGTCAACACGGCACGCGCCAATCAGTTGGTCGAGGAGGCATTGCTTGCAGGCGTCATCACTGAGCTCAATGGTTTCACTGCGTTGAAGCGAGAAGTGCCCTACGGTCAGGAAAAGAGCCGGATCGATTTTCGCCTGGAATACCCCCAGGGGGCCGCGTTTGTCGAGGTTAAAAGTGTCACCTTGGGCTTTGATGGCAGCTCAGTGGCTGCGTTCCCCGACGCGGTGACCCAGCGCGGCGCCAAGCATTTGCGGGAGCTGGCTTACCTGGCGCGTGAAGGTGTGCGGGCGGTGCAGTTGTATTGCGTCAATCTCTCGGGGATCGATGCGGTGCGCCCGGCGGTGGAAATTGATGCGGGTTACGCCGCAGCGTTGCGCGAGGCCAAGGTGGCTGGGGTCGAGGTGCTGGCGTATGGTGTGCGGGTCACGCCTGAAGAGATCCACGTTGAGCGCCCGTTGAAGGTGCTGTTGGGTGACTAGAGTTCCACCCACAGGCCCTGTTCGTCTTCGCGGCCGGGCAGAGCGGTGAGGCTCTGGCCTGCGCAGGGGCCGGCGATGCACTCGCCGCTTTCGATCAGGAACAGCGCCCCGTGGGTGGCGCATTGAATCAGGCTGGCGCTTGAGTCGAGGAAGCGGTGCGGCCGCCATTCCAGCGGGATGCCGCGATGGGGGCAGCGGTTGAGATAGAAGTAGGCGACCCCATCGCGCCTCACGACCAACAGTTTGCAGCCGTCGATATCAAAACCGAGGCTGCTGTCGGGTGCAAGGGCCTGGGAGGGGCAGAGAAACTTCATTTCAGTCCTTAAGTGCCTTGACGTTCAAATGCAAACAATTATCAAATGCCCGCTTCGCCCTTCAGTTGATCGGGTGCTCAATACGATGCCGGGCAGAGTGTATCTGTCACATTGGTGAGTGCTTGAGCGGCTTTGCCTTGAAAGGAAACCCTGTTATGCGCCTGAGTGCCAGCGTTATTGCGCTTGTTGCCGGATTGCTGGTCAACCACGCGGCCCAAGCCCTGGAGCTTCCGCAACGCTGGGTCAGCGCCGGTGGAGCGTTATCGGAATGGGTGACGGCATTGGGGGGTGAGTCGAAGCTGGTCGGCGTGGACACGACAAGCCAGCATCCGGCATCGCTCAGGGCATTGCCCAGTATCGGTTATCAGCGCCAATTGTCGGCCGAGGGCATTCTCAGCCTGCGTCCGCAGCTGCTGGTAGGGACCGAGGAGATGGGGCCACCACCGGTGCTGGCGCAGATCCGCGGCGCCGGAGTGCAGGTAGAGATGTTCTCGGCACAGCCGGATTTAGCCAGCCTGAGAACCAACCTGGCGCATTTGGGTAAGCTGCTGGACAGCGAGGCCAGGGCCAGCCAATTGTTCAGCGGCTATGAGCAGGCCCTGGACCTACAGAAAGCCCGGGTGGCCAAGGCCCAGTTGACGCAAAAAGCACCGGGCGTGTTGCTGTTGCTCGGAAACGCTGGCGGCAAGCCGTTGATCGCCGGCAAGGACACCGCCGCTGACTGGATAGTGCAGCAGGCCGGCGGCCATAACCTGGCGACTCACAGTGGTTACAAGTTGTTCTCGGTGGAGTCGCTGGCCGGGTTGAGTCCTGATGTGCTGGTATTTGCCGATCGGGCACTCAGCGGTGAAGCGGCCCGTGTGGCGTTGTTCAAGGAAAATCCCGTCCTCGCGTCCACGCCGGCGGCCAGGAGCGGCCGGGTGATTGAGTTGGATCCGACGCTGCTGGTGGGTGGGCTCGGGCCACGCTTGCCGCAAAGCCTGGCGCAGTTGTCGGCCGGGTTTTACCCGTCCGGCGCGCAACCCGCCCCATGACGACATTGCTTAAACCGAAAACGCTGTTTATCGGGCTGGCGCTGTTATGTCTGGTGGCGATCTGGCTTTCATTGGCCCTGGGCCCGGTCAGCCTGCCGTTGTTCGACACACTCAGGGCCGCCTTGCGATTGATAGGGGTGCCGATCAATGCTCAGGGGCTCGAACAGGCCGAGTTGATCCTGGGGCAGATTCGTTTGCCGCGTACGTTACTGGGCCTGGCCGTCGGGGGTGTACTCGCATTGTCGGGCGTGGCGATGCAGGGGCTGTTTCGCAACCCGCTGGCCGATCCTGGTTTGGTGGGCGTGTCCAGTGGCGCGGCATTGGGAGCGGCGGTGGCGATTGTCGCAGGCTCGTTTTTTGGCGGGTTGCCGGACGCATTCGGCCCGTATCTATTATCAATCTGCGCGTTTCTGGGCGGCCTGGGTGTTACCGCGCTGGTTTATCGATTGGGACGGCGCAACGGCCAGACCAACGTCGCGACGATGCTGCTCGCCGGTATTGCGCTGACGGCGCTCGCCGGCTCCACGGTGGGGCTGCTTACCTACCTGGCGGACGACGCCACCCTGCGTACTCTGACATTCTGGAACCTGGGCAGCCTCAACGGTGCCAGCTATTCGCGATTATGGCCGTTGCTGCTGGTCAGTGCGGGCGTGGCGCTGTGGCTGCCGCGCCGGGCAAAGGCCTTGAATGCACTGCTGCTGGGTGAATCCGAGGCCAGTCATCTGGGTATTGATGTTGAAAAGCTCAAGCGTGAGCTGGTGTTCTGTACGGCGCTGGGCGTTGGCGCAGCGGTGGCTGCGGCGGGCATGATCGGCTTTGTCGGATTGGTGGTGCCGCACCTGGTGCGGTTGCTGGCAGGGCCGGATCATCGGGTGTTATTGCCGGCTTCGGTGCTGGCGGGCGCGAGTTTGCTGCTGTTTGCGGATCTGGTGGCGCGCCTGGCGTTGGCGCCGGCGGAATTGCCGATCGGTATCGTCACCGCGTTTATCGGCGCGCCATTTTTCCTTTACCTATTGCTGCGAGGGCGCGCCTGATGCTGCGGGTGGAAGCGTTGCACATCCGTCGCGCAGGCAAGACCGTGTTGGCGGATGTGACCCTGAACCTGCTGCCGGGCGAAGTGCTCGGCGTACTGGGGCCCAATGGCGCGGGCAAAAGTACGTTGCTCAGTGCGCTGTGCGGGGAGTTGTCGCCTGACCAGGGCAAGGTCTGGCTGGGCCAGCAGGAATTGAAGCATCTGAGTGGCGCGCAACGCGCCCAACGCCTGGCAGTATTACCCCAGAGCTCAACCCTGGATTTCGCTTTCCGCGTCGAGGCGGTTGTAGGCATGGGGCGGTTACCCCATCAGACCGGTCGCGTACGGGATGAGGAGATTATCCGCGCGGCACTGCAGGCGGCAGACGTGGGACACCTGGGCGGTCGCAGTTACCTCGCGTTGTCGGGCGGGGAGCGTCAACGGGTGCATCTGGCCCGTGTATTGGCGCAATTATGGCCGGGCGAGGCGGGGCAGACGTTGTTGTTGGATGAACCAACATCAATGCTCGATCCGTTGCATCAGCATACGACCTTGCAGGCGATCCGCAGCTTTGCCGATCGTGGCGCTGCGGTGCTGGTGATCCTGCATGACCTGAACCTGGCCGCGCGTTACTGCGACCGTATCCTGTTGCTGGAAGGCGGACGTCCCCATGCTCTGGACACACCGGCACAGGTGCTGCGGCCCGAGCCGCTCAAGGTGGTGTTTGGTCTGGATGTGTTGGTGCAGTCGCATCCGGAGCGGGGTCATCCGTTGATCATTGCGCGCTGAGTCCAGCTTTTTACAGGCAAAAAAAGACCCGGCAAGAGCCGGGTCAAATAACCGTGATTAGCCTGATGAGATAATCTGAGAGTCCGAACCAATGGCCTTTCAGTTATCGGCTGATCTCGCGATCAGTTGTGATAATCATAACGATTCTCATTTGAGAGTCAACAATTGTTTTATCCATTCCCGAATTTTTCTCCAAATACCCGTTTGCGGACCTAAATCTTCTGGCGCGTCGAGAGCGCATCGAACTGGCGGTTCAACGCCTCTTTGCGCTCAGGGGGAATGTCGTTCCAGTGCACATCCATCAATGCGCCTTCAATGGCATACAGCAGGACTTTCGATGCTCGGAACCCGCGAGTTCGCACGGCGCGGTAGGCATCGACCGCCCCCAGGCGGCGTAAGTCGGATGCACTGTGGATGCCCACCGCATGCAGCCACTGCGCCGACGTCTTGCCAAGGTTTTTCAGGTGCTGCAGCTCATCGTTCATCAAGCCTCCTTGCGACGGCTTAAGGTGCGGTGGGTGTTCGTGACCAGGCAAGCCTGAAAATGAGTGTAGCGCTCAGTAGGAAAAGCGTGATTCTTTGGTCGGGAACGGCTCAAAAGCTTATAAGAACGCCGCCGTATCTCGGGCACGGGAAAGCGCCCGGCACGCTTGACGCGCAGCCGGGGCTGGAGTGGCGAGGTTATTTGGTACGGTAACGCAGGCGGGTGCCGAAATTGACCGACATCAGGATCTCGTCAGCCGTCAGCTCGGGTGAGAAGTAAGTGCCGGAAATCTGCGCATGGGCGAGGCTGGCGCCTTCCAATGAACATTCACGTAGATCCAGCCCGCGCAGGTCGGCGGAGCGGAAGTAAGCGTCGGTAAAGTCGATACCGGCGGCGTTCAGTTCGCGCAGGTCCAGCCCCCGAAAGTCGCCGCCACGCATGTCGATAACCCCGTTGTCGGGGCGCTCCTGATTAAAGCCGCGTATGTCATCCTTGTGCAGGAGCGCGTAGAGCGGGGTATCAAGAAGCTTGGGCTGACTCATGACGGCGACTCCTGTTGGTATTATGGCGCCATTATAGTGCCACTATTACAAGGTCGTGCGCCAAAGTAGACGACACGACCAAGAAATATTTCTTACAGGCCAGGCAAGCGTTGACGAATATGCGCCACCAACGCATCGAGGGTCCCGCTTTCATTGGTCTCGACGCGCTTGCTCAATAGCAGCTCCTCGGCGGTCAGTGGGTCACGATTGGCTTGCTGCTGTTCGATAACCACCAAGGTTGCGTCGGACGGATCGTTTTTATCTGCCTGACGTTGTGCCAGCCAACTGGCGATGACGGCCTGGGGCGCATTGCAATCCAGGATCAGGAAGGGGGCGCCTGTGGCTTCGGCAACCCGGGCCGCCGCGTCGCGTTGTTCGCGTTTGAGAAAGGTGGCATCGAGCACTACCGGGAAACCGGCGCGAAG
Source organism: Pseudomonas orientalis (assembly GCF_001439815.1). Classification (GTDB taxonomy): domain Bacteria; phylum Pseudomonadota; class Gammaproteobacteria; order Pseudomonadales; family Pseudomonadaceae; genus Aquipseudomonas; species Aquipseudomonas orientalis. The sequence continues at coordinate 315,871 of NZ_JYLM01000008.1, forward strand.
CACAGTTTCGGCAATCTCGTTCAGCCGCGTGTACGTTGCAGCACTGGCGTCATGGTTATAGATGCCGGCCTGCGGTGTATTTTCCACAGGCTGCTCGCCAAACAGGCGCTTGCGCTCCACGTCCGACCGCAGGCGAACCGCGCCCAAGGCCTCGACCAGGCGCAGGGCGACATGGCTTTTGCCCACGGCCGAAACGCCATGGGTAATTGCCAGGAAGCGCGAGGGAATCGTGCTGTAGCTTTCAGCCAGATTGGCGTAGTTGCGGTACTGGCGCAGGGTGGTGGCGCGTTGTACCGGATCGGCTTCGCTCGGCATGCTGAACAGCGCAACCTTGGCTCGTACCAGGGCGCGATAAGCCTTGTAGAAATTGAGCAACTCCAGGCCCTGATAATCGCCGGTCAGTTCCAGATACTGGCTGATAAACCGTCGCGCAAGGCATTTGAGGCCACGGTCTTCCAGGTCCATCGCCAGGAACGCGGTGTCGGCGTACACGTCGGTGAAGCGAAACGGCTCGTTGAATTCGATGCAGTCGAAGATCACCACATGACCGTCGATCAGGGTGGCGTTGCCCAGGTGAATGTCACCGTGACATTCGCGGGTGAACCCATCGAGCTTGCGCTGTTGCAGCAGCGGCTTGAGGCGTTCGAAGCTGCTTTCGGCCCAGGCTTGCAGGGCTTCCAGCTGAGTCAGGTCGGCCTTGTCACTGAGGAATGGACGGATCTGGTCGAAGTTCTGGCGTACCGGCGCCATCACCTCATCCGGGGTGCCGGCCGGGTGTTCCCGTGGGACTTTGGGGGCGTTGAGGTGGAAGTGCGCAATCTGCCTGGCCATTTCGTCGATGTGCGCGCTGGTGAGTTCACCGTTGGCTTGCAGGGTGCTCAACATCTGGCTTTGCGGGAACTGACGCATTTTCAGCGCGTACTCGATTACCGGGCCGTCGCCAGCCAGTTGCGGTGCATCGGCCGTGCCGGTAATGGGTAACACTTCAAGATATAAATCTTCAGTCAGTCGCTGGTTCAGGCGCAGTTCTTCGTTGCAGAAGTGGCCGCGCTTTTCCAGGTCGGTGAAGTCCAGGAACCCGAAGTTCATCGGTTTCTTCAGTTTATAAGCATAGGGACCGGTCAGGATTACCCAGGAAATATGGGTTTCAATGACTTGAAATGCTTCCACCGGATGCGGGTACAACGCCGGGTTTTGCAGGGCTGCGATCAGGGACTGGCTCACGGGCGATCCTTCAAAGTCTGGGAGAAATCATGGCAAGCATTATGGCCGCTACGCGCGGTCGTGCAAACCGCTGTCCGGCTCATGTTGATCATCAATAAAGTGCGTATAATCCGCCGCCATGACTCGAACCCGATCTCCCCGTTCCCGTAAAAAACCTCCTTCGCGCAGCCTGCGCCCGTGGCTGGGCTGGGCGCTCAAGCTCGGCCTGGTTGGCCTTGTGGCGCTCGCCGGCGTCGCGGTGTACCTCGACGCCGTGGTCCAGGAGAAGTTCTCCGGCAAGCGCTGGACCATTCCGGCCAAGGTGTATGCACGCCCGCTGGAATTGTTCGCCGGCCAGAAACTGAGCAAGGAAGACTTCCTCACCGAACTCGATGCGCTGGGCTATCGTCGCGAACCGGTGAGCAACGGACCGGGCGCGGCGACCGTCAGCGGCAATACCGTCGACCTGAACACCCGTGGCTTCCAGTTCTACGAAGGCCTGGAAAAAGCCCAGCCGGTACGCGTGCGTTTTTCCGGCGATTACGTGGCCGAGCTGTCGTCGCTCAATGGCGCCAAGCTGCCGGTCGTACGTCTTGAACCGCTGATGATTGGCGGCATTTACCCGAAGAACCTGGAAGATCGCATCCTGATCAAGCTCGATCAGGCGCCTCCGTATTTGCTGGAAACCCTGGTCGCCGTCGAAGACCGCGATTTCTACAGCCACTGGGGCGTTTCGCCGAAGTCGATTGCCCGCGCAGTCTGGGTCAATACCTCCGGCGGCAAGATGACCCAGGGCGGCAGTACGCTCACCCAGCAGTTGGTGAAAAACTTCTACCTGACCAACGAGCGCAGCCTGACGCGCAAGCTCACCGAAGCCATGATGGCCATGCTCCTGGAGTTGCATTACAGCAAGCAGGAAATCCTCGAGGCGTACCTCAACGAGGTCTTCGTCGGCCAGGATGGTCAGCGCGCGGTGCACGGTTTCGGCCTGGCCAGCCAGTTTTTCTTTGGGCAGCCGTTGTCTGAATTGAAGCTGCACCAAGTTGCGCTGCTGGTGGGGATGGTCAAGGGGCCGTCCTATTACAACCCGCGTCGCAATCCGGAACGTGCGCTCGAACGGCGCAACCTGGTGCTCGATGTTCTGGAACAGCAGGGCGTTGCCACGGCCGAACAGGTCGCTGCCGCGAAGAAAATGCCGCTGGGCGTCACCACGCGCGGCAAACTGGCGGACAGCTCGTTCCCCGGCTTTATCGATCTGGTCAAACGTCAGTTGCGCGAAGACTACCGCGACGAAGACTTGACCGAAGAAGGCCTGCGTATCTTCACCAGCTTTGACCCCATTCTGCAGATGAAGGCCGAGGCGTCGGTCAATGACACTTTTAAACGCCTGACCGGCCGTAAAGGCTCCGATGAAGTAGAAGCTGCGATGGTCGTGACCAATCCGGAAACCGGTGAAGTCCAGGCCATGATCGGTAGCCGCCAGGCCAGTTTCGCCGGTTTCAACCGTGCTCTGGATGCCGTGCGCCCGATCGGTTCGCTGGTCAAGCCTGCGGTTTACCTGACCGCCCTGGAAAAGCCGAGCAAGTACACGCTCACCAGTTGGCTGTCGGACGATCCGCTGTCGATCAAAGGCGCCGATGGTCAGGTGTGGACGCCAAAGAACTTCGACCGCCGCTCCCACGGCACCGTGTTCCTGTATCAAGGGCTGGCACATTCCTACAACATCTCGACGTCGCGCCTGGGGCTCGAAGTCGGTGTACCGAATGTCCTCAAGACGCTGGCGCGATTGGGCATCGAACGGGAATTTCCGGCGTTCCCGTCGATGCTCCTTGGGGCGGCAGCCATGAGCCCGATGGAAGTGGCCACCATGTACCAGACCCTGGCCAACGGTGGCTTCAATACCCCGATGCGCGGTATTCGCAGCGTGCTGACCGCCGAGGGCGAACCGCTCAAGCGCTACCCGTTCCAGATCCAGCAGCGTTTCGACGCGGGCTCCATCTATTTGATCCAGAACGCCATGCAGCGCGTGATGCGTGAAGGTACCGGGCGCTCGGTCTACAGCGTGCTGCCGTCGAACCTGACACTGGCGGGCAAGACCGGCACCAGTAACGATTCGCGCGACAGTTGGTTCGCAGGTTTCGGCCAGGACGTACTGGCCGTGGTGTGGCTGGGCCGTGACGATAACGGCAAGACGCCGTTCACCGGTGCGACCGGTGCGCTGCAGGTCTGGACCAGTTTCATGCGCAAGGCTGACCCGTTGCCACTCAACATGCCGCAGCCGGACAATATCGTGCAGGCCTGGATTGATCCGCACACAGGCCAGGGTTCCGACGCCAACTGCCCGGGGGCGGTGCAGATGCCGTATATTCGCGGCAGCGAGCCACCACCCGGTGCCGCCTGCGGGGGCAGTGCCCCGGCTGACGCGGAGTCGGTGATGGATTGGGTCAAGGGCTGGATGAATTAAGCAAAGAGGGTTTCAAGTGAACAAGTTGTGGATTCCAGCGATTACAGTTCTGGCTTTGCTCGGCGGTTGCTCAAGCGTGCAACGCGGCTCCATTCCGGTGGTGGACGCGAGTACGGGCGTCTCCAATAGCGAGCGGATTTCAGCCAAGGGCGGGTTTCGTCAAACCGTGACCAACCGTCCGGCACAGGCCAAGCCGCAGGCAATGCCGCAGGACTCGGGCGTGGTGGTGATGGTGCCTGGCAGTGGTGCTGCCACCGCAGCTCCGATCAGTGCCGAACCCTGGACTCCGGGGCCAAGCACTTCGGGGCCGGTCGATGCCACGCCGATCCAGACGGCGCCGGTCAACCAGGGCACCTACAACATGCCGTCGACGCCGAGCGGTATTCCTTCGTCGTCCAATGCAGGTGGCCTGTCGGCTGACGAACAACTGGACGGCCCGGTATTGGCGTTGCTCACCACCGCCCAGCAACAGCAAGCCGGCGGCGACCTCAATGGCGCTTCGTCGAGCCTGGAGCGTGCCCAGCGCGTTGCGCCTCGCGAACCGCAAGTGCTGTATCGCCTGGCCCAGGTGCGCATGGCCCAGGGTGATGCGCCGCAAGCCGAGCAGTTTGCTCGCCGTGGTTTGAGCATGGCCAACGGTCGGCCCGACCTGCAGGCCAGCCTGTGGGCGCTGATCGGCGACGCGCGTGCCGCCCAGGGTGACGCCGCCGGCGCTGCCCAGGCTCGGGCAAAAGCCAAGGTCAACCTCTGATGGATGCACGTTTTCCGGCGATTGCTGAACAGCTGTTGTTGATCGAGCGAGAGCTGCGCGTGCAGGGCTGGTGGGATGAAGTATCCCCCAGTGCCGAAGCGCTCGGCAGCGTCGAGCCTTTTGCAGTCGACACATTGGATTTTCACCAGTGGCTGCAATGGATTTTCCTGGTACGCATGAAGCAGATTCTCGAACAGGACCTGCCTTTACCCAATGCTTCCGGAATTCTGGAGATGGCCGAGATGGTCTATGCTGACCGCCCTCGGGAGAGCCTTGGCTTGCGCAATGCGCTGAAAAAGTTCGACCAATTGATCGCTGACGCTCGTTAATTGCCTGACTGCCGGTTTTTCCGGCAGTCTTGCGCATATTTCTACCGCTTGACGACATTCAGGCGAGTTTTATCCCTCCTCAAAGCCCTTTCTCCTACGTTCTCATGCGCTTAGTTGGAAAAAAGCGCAATTATTGCTTGACTTGAAGGGCCTGAAACAGAAGAATCCAAAGTCCGCTGTATCGGGACTGCCAGAAGCAGGCCCGCTCAGCAGATCATGAGGCGCACATCCGCGCCGACCTGTAACACCCGCAACGCGTTACCTCGCGCTGGGTGGGAAAAGCCCGCAACACTTGGGACGATCCCAATACTTGCTCAGTCAGTGCTGACGTAGTCGGCGACCACCGTCGCTCATGCTCTGTTGAGAAGTAAACCTATTAAGACCCGTCGGTTTTCAACGGACGGTATTCTGGCGTTTTAGAGGTGAACAACGTGGAGCTTTTATCTGGCGGTGAGATGCTCGTCCGCTTTTTGCGTGACGAAGGCGTCGACTATATCTACGGGTACCCGGGTGGTGCTCTGCTGCATGTCTACGACGCACTGTTCAAGGAACCGGCTGTTACCCACATCCTGGTTCGCCACGAACAGGCCGCGACCCATATGGCTGACGGTTACGCCCGTGCCACCGGTAAAGCCGGTGTGGTACTGGTCACGTCCGGCCCAGGCGCAACCAATGCCATAACCGGTATCGCGACTGCTTATATGGACTCCATTCCGATGGTGATCATTTCCGGCCAGGTCGCCAGCACCATGGTCGGTACCGACGCGTTCCAGGAAACCGACATGATCGGTATCTCCCGGCCGATCGTGAAACACAGCTTCATGATCAAGCACGCCTCGGAAATTCCGGAAGTCATGAAAAAGGCGTTCTACCTCGCGCAATCCGGTCGCCCGGGTCCTGTGGTGGTGGATATTCCCAAGGACATGACCAACCCGGCCGAGAAATTCGAATACATTTTCCCGAAGAAAGCCAAGCTGCGCTCCTACAGCCCGGCCGTGCGCGGGCACTCGGGGCAAATCCGCAAGGCGGCCGAAATGCTCCTGGCGGCCAAGCGCCCCGTACTGTACTCCGGTGGTGGCGTGATTCTGGGGGGCGGTTCCGCACCGCTGACCGAGTTGGCCAAGCTGCTCAACCTGCCGGTGACCAATACCTTGATGGGCCTTGGCGCATTCCCGGGTTCGGATCGTCAGTTCGTCGGCATGCTCGGCATGCACGGCAGCTACACCGCCAACCTGACCATGCACCACGCCGATGTGATCCTCGCGGTGGGCGCGCGTTTCGATGACCGCGTGATCAACGGCGCGAGCAAGTTCTGCCCGAATGCCAAGATCATCCATATCGACATCGACCCGGCGTCCATTTCCAAGACCATCAAGGCCGACGTGCCGATCGTAGGTCCTGTTGAAAGCGTCTTGACCGAAATGGTCGCAGCGCTCAAGGACATCGGCGAAACGCCGAACAAGGAATCCGTTGCCAGTTGGTGGAAACAGATCGACGAATGGCGCGGCGACCGCGGCCTGTTCCCTTACGACAAGGGCGACGGCAGCATCATCAAGCCACAAACCGTGATCGAGACCCTGTGCGAAGTGACCAAGGGCGACGCCTTTGTGACCTCCGACGTGGGCCAGCACCAGATGTTCGCCGCGCAGTACTACACGTTCGACAAGCCTAACCGCTGGATCAACTCCGGTGGCCTGGGCACGATGGGCTTCGGTTTTCCGGCGGCCATGGGTGTGAAACTGAGCTTCCCGGAGGCTGACGTTGCCTGTGTCACCGGTGAAGGCAGTATCCAGATGAACATCCAGGAATTGTCGACGTGCCTGCAGTACGGTCTTCCCGTGAAGATCGTCTGCCTGAACAACGGCGTGCTGGGCATGGTTCGTCAGTGGCAGGACATGAGCTACGGCAGTCGTCACTCCCATTCCTACATGGAATCGTTGCCCGATTTCGTCAAGCTGGTTGAAGCCTATGGCCACGTCGGCATGCGCATCACCGATTTGAAAGATCTGAAGCCGAAGATGGAAGAAGCGTTCGCCATGAAGGACCGCCTGGTGTTCATCGATATCAAGGTCGATACCAGCGAGCACGTCTACCCGATGCAGATCAAAGACGGCTCTATGCGCGACATGTGGCTGAACAAGACGGAGCGTACTTAATCATGCGGCACATTATCTCCCTGCTTCTGGAGAACGAACCCGGCGCTCTGTCTCGTGTTGTCGGCCTGTTTTCGCAACGCAACTACAACATCGAAAGCCTGACCGTGGCGCCGACCGAAGACCCGACCCTGTCGCGCCTGACGTTGACCACCGTGGGCCACGATGAGGTGATCGAGCAGATCACCAAGAACCTCAACAAGCTGATCGAAGTGGTCAAGCTGGTCGACCTGTCGGAAAGCGCCCATATCGAGCGCGAGCTGATGCTGGTTAAAGTCAAGGCGACCGGCGCCCAGCGTGCCGAGATCAAGCGCACTACCGATATTTATCGCGGGCAGATCGTCGATGTGAGCGCCAGCGTCTATACCGTGCAACTGACCGGTACGAGCGACAAGCTGGACAGCTTCATCCAGTCGATCGGGACGGCCTCGATTCTGGAAACCGTACGCAGTGGTGTCACCGGGATTGCCCGTGGCGACAAAGTACTCAGCATCTAACCCAATTAGCGAATGGCCTTACGGCCTGGATATATAGAGGAACCTCATGAAAGTTTATTACGATAAAGATTGTGACCTGTCGATCATCCAGGGCAAGAAAGTCGCCATTATCGGCTACGGTTCCCAGGGTCACGCTCAAGCGTGCAACCTGAAAGATTCCGGCGTTGACGTGACCGTTGGCCTGCGCAAAGGCTCGGCTACCGTTGCCAAGGCCGAAGCCCACGGCCTGAAAGTGACCGACGTGGCTTCCGCTGTTGCGGCTGCCGACCTGGTCATGATCCTGACCCCGGACGAGTTCCAGTCCGCGCTGTACAAGAACGAAATCGAGCCGAACATCAAGCAGGGCGCTACCCTGGCCTTCTCCCACGGCTTCGCGATCCACTACAACCAGGTTGTGCCGCGTGCCGACCTCGACGTGATCATGATCGCGCCGAAGGCTCCGGGCCACACCGTACGTTCCGAGTTCGTCAAGGGCGGCGGTATCCCTGACCTGATCGCGATCTACCAGGACGCTTCGGGCAACGCCAAGAACGTTGCGCTGTCCTACGCGGCCGGTGTTGGCGGCGGTCGTACCGGCATCATTGAAACCACCTTCAAGGACGAGACTGAAACCGACCTGTTCGGCGAACAAGCCGTACTGTGCGGCGGTACCGTCGAACTGGTGAAAGCCGGTTTCGAGACTCTGGTTGAAGCGGGCTACGCGCCGGAAATGGCCTACTTCGAATGCCTGCACGAACTGAAGCTGATCGTTGACCTCATGTACGAAGGCGGTATCGCCAACATGAACTACTCGATCTCCAACAACGCCGAATACGGCGAGTACGTGACCGGCCCGGAAGTGATCAACGCCGAATCCCGTCAGGCCATGCGCAACGCCCTGAAACGTATTCAGGACGGCGAATACGCCAAAATGTTCATCAGCGAAGGCGCTACCGGCTACCCTTCGATGACCGCCAAGCGTCGTAACAACGCCGCTCACGGTATCGAGATCATCGGTGAGCAACTGCGCTCCATGATGCCGTGGATCGGTGCCAACAAGATCGTCGACAAAGCCAAGAACTAAGTCGTACGTATCAAGGGAAAACGCGGCTTAGGCCGCGTTTTTTCGTTTGGATAAGCGGGTTCTGGTATAAAGCTGCATCGTTGCGGGCGAACACTCGCCGCAAGTATCTGTCGAATTTTTTTCACCCCGTTGCAAGGTAAAGTCCATGAGCGAACGTCCCGAAGAGCCAAACCAGGCTTGCGACGCCGAAAGCATGCTGCCGATCGATGAACATGTCGAAGAAGGGCATGACGCGGAAGGCCGCAAGGTCCGGCATCGTGGCATCTATCTGCTGCCCAACCTGTTTACCACGGCAAATCTGTTTGCCGGTTTCTATTCCATCATCAACTCGATGAGTGCCCAGAGTGCATTGGCCGCTGGTGATGCGGCGAGTGCGAGCAAGTACTTCGGTTTTGCTGCCATCGCCATCTTCGTCGCCATGGTGCTTGATGGCCTGGATGGCCGTGTGGCGCGCATGACCAATACCCAAAGCGCCTTCGGTGCCGAGTACGACTCGTTGTCTGACATGGTCGCCTTCGGTGTTGCCCCTGCGCTGCTGGCGTTTGCCTGGGCGCTGGGTGATATGGGTAAGGTCGGCTGGATGGTGGCCTTCATCTATGTTGCAGGAGCGGCGTTGCGTCTGGCGCGCTTCAATACCCAGGTAGGCACTGCCGACAAGCGTTACTTCATTGGCCTGGCCAGTCCTGCTGCCGCGGGAGTGGTGGCGGGTATCGTCTGGGCATTCAGTGATTACGGCATCCAGGGGTCGAAGATGTCGTTCCTGGTAGCGCTGATGGTTGCAGCGGCCGGCATGCTGATGGTCAGCAACATCAAGTACAACAGCTTCAAGGAGCTGGACCTCAAGGGGCGTGTGCCTTTCGTGGCGATTCTTGTCGTGGTGCTGGTGTTCGCGGTGGTGTTCAGCGATCCGCCGCGCATTCTGCTGTTGGCCTTCCTGGTCTATGCCGCTTCCGGGCCGATCCAGTACCTGCTGCATCTTCGCCGGGACAAAACGTTGCCTTAATGTAATTTCCCCCATACTCCGCAGTCTATTGGTGCACCTGTCCTCCAATGCTGCGGAGTTGCCATGTTAATCAAGATCCCCAAAGCGTCCGATTGCCATGAATCGGATGTCACGCCTGAATCTTTCTACCTCTCTCGCCGCAGCTTGCTCGGTGGCGCGCTTGCCGGTATTGCCGCGAGCAGCCTGCCCCGATGGGCCAGTGCCGAGGAGGCGGCACGCTATGCCGATGTCGAGCCGGGCAGGGCGCCTGACTGGTTTGCGCAAAAGCTCCCCGGTACAAAGTGGCAGGCAGTGACCGTCAAGGACGAGGCCATCACGCCGTTCAAGGACGCAACCCACTACAACAACTTCTATGAATTTGGCACGGACAAGGGCGACCCGGCGGCCAATGCAGGTTCACTCAAGACTGAACCCTGGAGCGTTGTGATCGATGGTGAGGTCGCCAAGCCTGGACGCTACGCGCTGGAAGACTTCATGAAGCCTTACGAGTTGGAAGAGCGCATCTATCGTCTGCGGTGCGTCGAGGCGTGGTCGATGGTTATCCCCTGGATCGGCTTTCCCATTTCCGCCTTGCTCAAGCAGGTTGAGCCTACTTCCAAGGCGAAATTCATTCGCTTTGAAACGCTGCAGGATCCGAAGAGCATGCCGGGGCAGCGCTCCAGTTTCGGCTTGATCGACTGGCCTTATATAGAAGGGCTGCGCCTGGACGAGGCGATGAATCCATTGGCGATCCTTGCTGTTGGTATGTACGGGCGAGAATTGCCTAACCAGAACGGTGCTCCGTTGCGGTTGGTCGTGCCGTGGAAGTATGGTTTCAAGAGCGTGAAGTCGATTGTGCGCATCAGTCTTGTCAGCGAGCAGCCGAAAACGACCTGGCAGAGTATTGCTGCAGATGAGTATGGCTTCTATGCGAATGTGAACCCGACGGTTGACCATCCTCGCTGGACCCAGGCGCGGGAGCGCCGTTTGCCGAGCGGCCTTTTCAGCCCGAATGTGCGTGAGACCCAGATGTTCAATGGCTACGCGGATGAGGTGGCTTCTTTATATACGGGCCTCGACCTGCGGAAGAACTATTGATGCGTTATCCACTCTGGCGCTTCGGCGTGTTTATAGCAGCGGCGGTATGGCCGTTGTTCTGGCTGTATGAAGCCTGGAGTTTTGCCCTGGGGCCAGACCCTGGGAAAGTGCTGGTGGATCGCCTGGGCCTGGGTACCTTGATTCTCTTGCTGATCACGCTTGGGATGACTCCGCTTCAGAAACTGAGCGGTTGGGCGGGGTGGATTGCGGTACGCCGACAATTGGGGTTGTGGTGCTTTGCCTATGTGGTGCTGCATCTGGCGGCTTATTGCGTATTTGTCCTTGGGCTTGACTGGTCGCAGCTGGGGGTGGAATTACGTAAACGTCCGTACATCATTGTTGGCGCGTTGGGGTTCGTGGCGTTACTGATTTTGGCGGTGACCTCCAATCGTTATAGCCAGCGACGGTTAGGGGGTCGTTGGAAGAAGCTGCACCGTTTGGTCTATGTGATTCTCGGGCTCGGTTTGCTGCATATGCTCTGGATAGTTCGGGCTGATTTGAAGGAGTGGGCTGTCTACGCTTCCATCGGTGCGCTGCTTCTTCTAGTGCGGGTGCCGCCGGTGATGCGTCGAATCCCTCGCCTTATTGCTAAAAAAACGCCTTCTGCAACAAAACTGTAATTAGCCCTTGACGGCAGATTCTGGGCGCCTATAATTCGCCCCACTTCCGGCGCAGTCGAAACGGAAAACTCCTTGGTAAACAATGAGTTAAGTAGGTTTCGACAGCAGGTTGCTTCAGTTCATCGAAGCCAAAAGGAAGTTGAAAAAGAGGTGTTGACAGCAGCGTGTAACGCTGTAGAATTCGCCTCCCGCTTACGAGAGATCGCAAGCGCAAGTGGTTGAAGTTGTTGAAGAATTCTTCGAAAACTTCTGAAAATAACCGCTTGACAGCAAATGAGGCTGCTGTAGAATGCGCGCCT
>NZ_JYLM01000009.1 GCF_001439815.1 Pseudomonas orientalis
CCAGGGTCAGCCCACCCTGGGCCTTGCATTGAGCGACGGTGCGACTGGGCGTGTCGGAAGAGATCGGCGCAACCAGTGCGACCTCGTCCCCGACCTTGAACACCTGCTCGACTTTCAGTGCCGAGCCACTGAAAAAGCTGTCGGCCCACGCGTCGAACGTGCTCAGGCAATTGCGCAGATCCCGCAGGACGCGTTCAATATCCGGCGCTTCGGGGTCCATGGGCGCCAGGACGAAGCTGGCCAGCGCCGGAGTCACAACACAGCCCCGATAATCGGGGCTCTAACGAAAAGAACCATCTGCAATCCCTCGCACTGAATGATCAGGCGAAGGACTTTGCAGCGGTTTGCGGGGCAGGGGAGTAGAGCTTATCCGGCAGTTACGTGGGAAGTTTCAACAACCCTGTCGCGCAGCACCAGGCTGCACAGCGCCGGCAGAAACAGCAACGTCAACACCGTGCCCACCAGCACCCCGCCGATCAGCACATAGGCCAGCGATGACCAGAACACCGACAGCGTCAGCGGAATAAAGGCCAGTGCCGCCGCCAGTGCGGTGAGGATCACCGGCCGCGCGCGACGCACGGTGGCTTCGATAATGGCTTCGCGTATGGGCATGCCGTGGTCCTGGTTCTGGCGAATCTGGTCGGTGAAGATCAGCGTGTTGCGCATCAGAATCCCGCCGATGCCGATCAGTCCGAGAATCGCGTTGAAGCCGAACGGCTGGTTGAACAGCAGCAAGGTCGGCACCGCGCCAATCAGGCCCAGCGGCGCGGTGGCGAACACCATCAGCATCACGCCGAAGGAGCGCACCTGGAACATGATCACCGTGAGGGTCAGCAGGATCATGATCGGGAACAGCGCCGCCAGGGCGACGTTGGCCTTGGCGCTTTCTTCCACCGGGCCGCCGATATCAATGTGGTAACCGGCAGGCAGCTTGGCGATCAGCGGCTGCAGGTCCTTGTACACGGCCATTTCCACATCGGGCGGTTGTACGCCGTCGATGATGTCGGCGCGCACTTCCACGGTGGTGGCGCGGTTGCGGCGCTTGAGGATCGGTTCTTCCATCACCGCCTGGAACTGCCCGACCTGGGCCAGCGGTACCGAGGTGCCGGCGCTGTTGGTCAGGGTCATGTTGTTGAGGTTGCCGAGGTCTTCGCGCTGGCTGCCCTGGGCGCGGGCCACCACCGACACCGTGCGGTTGCCTTCACGCACTTCGGTGATCGGGTTGCCGCTGAGCAGGGCGTTGAGCTGGGACTTGACCTCGTCGGGGGTAAAGCCCAGCAGGCGCAGGCGATCCTGGTCCAGCACCAGGCGATAACCGCTGGCGCGCTCGCCCCACTCGAGGAAGGCGTCGCGGGTCAGCCTGTTGCCGGCCACCACTTGACGTACCTGCTCGGACAGCCCGCGCAGCACGTCCAGGTCCGGCCCGGACACACGGAACACCACCGGGAACGGCACCGGCGGGCCGAACACCAATTGCGTGACGCGCACCCGCGCCGCTGGAAACTCACCGGCGGCGATGCGTTCGCGCATGCGTACTTTCAATGCATCGCGGGCGTGGGAATCCGGGGTTTGCACGATCAACTTGGCGAACGCCGGGTCCGGCATCTCAGGGTTCAACGACAGGAAAAAGCGCGGAGCGCCGCCGCCTACGTAGGTGTCGACCAGGCTCGTCTGCGGCTCCTGCAGCAAGGCTTTCTCTACCTGCGCCGCCACCGCTTCAGTGCTTTTGAAGGCACTGCCGGGAGGCATGTACACCTCCAGGATCAGCTCGGAACGGTCGGAGTCGGGGAAGAATTGTTTCTTCACCACCGCCATGCCCAGGCCGCTCAGCACAAACGCCGCCACCACCAGCGCGGTCACCAGCCAGCGTCCACGCACGCAGGCCTGCACCAGGCTGCGCAGTTTCTGGTAGTAGCGCCCGGCGTAAATCGCATCATGCCCGCCGGGCACCGGTTTGATCTGCGGCAACAGCTTCACGCCCAGATAGGGCGTGAATACCACCGCCACCAACCAGGATGAAATCAGGGCAAAGCCCACGATCCAGAAGATATTCCCGGCGTACTCGCCGGCACCGGAGCGCGCGAACCCCACGGGTAGAAAGCCGATGATCGTCACCAGCGTGCCGGTCAGCATGGGCGCCGCCGTGGAGCTCCAGGCGTAGGTGGCCGCATGGATGCGGTCGAAACCCTCTTCGAGTTTCACCACCATCATCTCGATGGCGATGATTGCGTCGTCCACCAGCAGGCCCAGGGAAATGATCAGGGCGCCGAGGGTGACGCGGTCGAATTCACGCCCGGTGACCAGCATGATCACGAACACGATTGACAGGGTCAGCGGCACCGCCGCCGCCACTACCAGCCCCACACGAAAGCCCAGGGCCAGCAAGCTGATCAGCATCACCACGGCCAGGGCGACGAAGAACTTGAGCATGAACTCGTTCACCGCCAGGCTGATGTTCTTCGCCTGGTCGGACACCTTGGCGAAATTCACGCCCAGGGGCAGGTCGGCCTGGATCCGGGCTTCCTCGGCCTGCAGGCGCTTGTCCAGCTCCAGGCCGTTCCAGTGCTTTTCCATGATCACCCCGAGCATCAGCGCCGGATCGCCCTGGTGGCGGATGCGGTAGCTGGGCGGGTCTTCATAGCCACGGCGAACCGTCGCCACATCGGCGATGCGCAGCACGCGGCCATTGACTTGCAGGGGTACGTTCTCGATCAGCGCCAGGCTGTCGAAGGCGCCATCAATTCGGATGTAGGCGCGGGCACCGGCGGTTTCGACGAAGCCCGAAGGCGCCACGGCATTTTGCGCGGCGAGGGCGGCGAAGATCTGTTCGGGCTTGATGCCCAGGGTCGCCAGGCGTTCATAGGAAAACTCGACAAACACACGCTGGGCCTGTTCGCCGAGGATATTGACCTTCTTCACCCCCGGCAGATTGAGCAGGCCCTGGCGCAGCGCTTCGGCCATTTGCACCTGCTGGCGATGGGGCAGGTGTTCGGCCTCCAGGGCGTACAGCGCAAAGTACACATCCGAATATTCATCGTTGAAAAACGGCCCGATCACGCCCTTGGGCAGGTTGGCGGCTTCGTCGCTGAGCTTTTTACGGGTCTGGTAGAACAGGTCCTGTATCTCGCTCGGCCGCGTGGACTCGAGGAAGGTCATGCGCATCGAGACGAAACCCGGCTGGGCGATGGTCTCGACGCGGTCGTAGTAATCCAGCTCCTGCAGACGCTTTTCCAGGCGATCGGCCACCTGTTCCTGCATTTCCTCGGCGGTGGCCCCGGGCCAGGCGGCGGTGATGGTCATGACCTTGACGGTAAACGACGGATCTTCGGCGCGCCCCAGTTTGCCGAACGCGAAGATCCCGGCGGCGATGATCGCGATGATCAGGAACAGCGTGACGGCGCGGTGCTTGACCGCCAGTTCCGAGAGGTTGATTGCACGCATGTTCATTGGTCCTGTTTGCGGTCGAGGGCCAGCGCCTGGGCGGGCAGCAGGCGTACCCGGTCACCGCTGTGCAGCAGGTGAGCGCCGAGGGCGACGATGGTTTGACCGGGGGTGACGCCGCTGTCGAGCAGGGCCTCTTCCTGGCCGAGACTGGCGACTTTCACCGGGGCGAAGCTGATCGTGTTGTCATCAGCGATCAGCCACACGCCGGTGCCTTGCCCCGCATCCTGCAATGCGCCGATGGGCACACGGGTTTGCTGGGCCTGGCCGTCACCTTGCAAGCGCACGGTAATGGTGGAGCCGAGGGCGAAACGCTCGACCGCGCCGTGCAGCACATAGCGCGCGCGGTAGGTGCGGGTGGTGGGGTCGGCGCTGGCGGACAGCTCGCGCAGGGTGGCGGTAACGGCCTGGTCCGGGGCGCCGAAGGGGAAGGCCAGGGCGTTTTGCGCGGCACGGACGCGTTGCTGTTCCGGCAGGTTGACGATGGCTTCGCGGGCGCCGTCATGGGCCAGGCGCGCCACGATCTGGCCTTCGGCGACCACCTGGCCGCGATCAGCCAGCACGTCGGTGATGATGCCGTCGCCATCGGCCTTGAGTACCGAATAGGTGCGACGGTTTTCGATCTGGCTGGCATCCGATTGCGCCGCCGCCAGTTCCGCTTCGGCAACGCGCAGGTTGGTCGCCGACTGGTCGAAGATCTGCCGCGACACCGCGCCGGTGCTGGCCAGGCGCTGGTAGCGGTTTTCGTCGTCACGGCGCTGGCGCAACTGTGCCTGCGCAGCGTTGACGCGGTTTTTCGCCGAGCGCAACGCCAGTTCGAAGTCGCCGATATCCAGCACCAGCAGCGTGTCGCCACGGGAGACATGCTGGCCGGGATCGACCTTGCGCTCGATCACCTTGCCGCTGACCCGAAAGCCCAGGTTGCTTTCAGTGCGTGCGGCCACCACACCGGTATAGGCGCTTTGCTGGGTGCCGCCAGCCTCGACCTTGACGGCCAGCACCGGACGCGGCGGCGCGACCTGGGCGGCGCTGTCGGCCTGGCTGTTGCAGCCACTGAGGAACATCAACACCACCAGGGGCGTAAAAAGGCGCAGGTGCAGAGGGGACATGACGGACTCCTGGATGACCATGGGATAAAAAATTATGGACATAATTTTTTGCCCATATTATGGTCGAAATATAAATTAATCCAGCCCCCCGGATATTCCCCATGGCAAACGCCCCGGCACCCTCGCGTCACTTGTTGTTTTTACTGGTTGCCCTGACGGCGCTGGGTGAAGTGTCGACGCAATTGATCATCCCAGGCCTGGGTGCCATCGAGCAGGCGCTGGCGGCGCCGGCAGGCTCGGCGTTGATGGCGTTGTCGGCGTTTGTTGGGGCATTCGGCCTGGGGCAGTTGCTGTTCGGGCCGCTGTCGGACCGTATCGGTCGCCGCCCGGTATTGCTCGCCGGCCTGACGCTGTATGTGCTGGCGACGCTGTCGATGCTGTTGGTGGCTGACATCCAGCAATTTATCGCCGCCCGCGTACTGCAAGGCCTGGGGGCGTGCGCCGCGCTGGTGCTGGCGCGCACCGTGGTGCGTGATGTGTGGAAAGCCGCGGCGGGCCCGGCCCTGGCGCTGACCATGATCGGCATGCTCTATGCCATCGTCGTGGCGCCGATGGCGGGCGGGTTGCTGATCAAGCTGTTCGGCTGGCACGCGCCGATCATCCTCGCCCTGGTCATCGGCAGCGTCGTGCTGCTGCTGGCGGTGCTGTTCTTTCGCGAGAGCAACCCTTACCTCGACCCCAAGGCCGCGCACTGGCGCACCCTTGGCGGGCAATACCTGGATTTGCTCAAGGGCCGCCCATACCGCGCCTACGCTGTGGCCCTGGCCTGTACCTACGGCGCCATGTTTGCGGTGATTGCCGGTTCGTCGGCGGTGTTTATCAACCTGCTGGGCCTGAGCAGCCTGGAGTACGGCATCAACTTCGGCCTGATCGTGTCGATGCTGATCGTCGGTTCCACCTATACCCGGCGCAATATCCTGCGCCTCGGGCCGCAGCGGATAGTGACCATGGGTGTGACGCTGGTGGCCGCCGGCGGGGTATTGGCACTGCTGATTTATGCGCTGTTCGGGCTCTCCGTGGTGGGCCTGGATATTCCGATAGCCCTGGCCACGCTCGGCGGCGGGCTGGTGCTGCCCGGCGCGGTCACGGGCGGGGTGATGCCTAACGCCCATCGTGCCGGATTGGCGGCCGGGTTGATGGGGTTCGCGCAGATGTTCGGGGCCACTTGCAGCGGCGTGCTGCTGAGCCAGCTACGCGATGGCAGCGCCACGCCGATGATCGTCATCCAGGCCGCTTTTGCCGTTGCGGCCTTCGTCGCCTTCCACCTGTTGCGTCAGCGCGCGCCCAAAGCACTGTCCTATACGTAGGACGATCAGGGCCGCTTTCGCCGGCTAGTGCTCTGCGGCCTGGGGACTTATGGTGTCTGCACTTTGGAGGTACACCATGAAAAAACTGATCGGTCTCTACACCAGCCCCCGCGCCCATTGGGTCGGCGACGGCTTTCCGGTGCGCACGTTGTTTTCCTACGACACCATGGGCAAACACATCAGCCCATTCCTGTTGCTGGACCACGCCGGCCCGGCCGAATTCACCCCGACTGAACAGCGTCGTGGCGTCGGCCAGCACCCGCATCGCGGCTTTGAAACGGTGACCATCGTCTATGACGGCGAAGTCGAGCACCGCGATTCCACCGGTGCCGGCGGCAAAATCGGCCCGGGCGACGTGCAATGGATGACCGCGGCCAAGGGCATTCTCCATGAGGAATTTCACTCCGCAGCCTTTGCCCGCACAGGCGGGGCGCTGGAGATGGTGCAGTTGTGGGTCAACCTGCCGGCCAAGGACAAAATGGCCGAGGCCGGCTACCAGACCATCGTTGATGGCGACATCCCGGTGTTGCCGCTGGCGGGCGACGCGGGGCAACTGCGCCTGATCGCCGGGGAGTTCGCCGACACCCGGGGTCCGGCGCGGACCTTTACGCCGATCGATGTGTGGGACTTGCGCCTGAATGCCGGTAAGGCCGTGACGCTGGACTTGCATGCCGGGCGCAACACCGCGCTGGTCATCCTGAGCGGAACCGTGCAGGTCAATGGCGAGGACGTCGCGCGTCAGGGGCAGTTGGCGTTGTTCGAGCGTGACGGCGACCGCATCATCCTTGAGTCCAACGACGACGCCAAGGTGCTGCTGCTCAGCGGTGAACCGATCGACGAGCCCATCGTCGGCCATGGCCCGTTCGTGATGAACACCGAGCAGGAGATCCATCAGGCCTTTGCCGACTTCCAATCAGGCAAATTCGGGCGGATGCAGGCCTGAATGCCTGAAGCCTGACGCAAACCCTGTGGGAGGGGCTTGCTCCCGATAGCGGAGCAAGCCCCCTCCCACATTGGTCTTGTGTCGCTGTCGTGGTGTTATGAAAATTAATAATAATTAGCTTAGATTAAAATGTGCTTTTTATTATTTTTGAGCATCCCCTAGGCTGGCCTGGAAGTCCTTAAGGCCATTCAGGAAGTTTTGCCATGAGCAGCGTTACCTCGCTATCCAGCGTCGCCAATACCGTTCGCCAACGCGTCACGCCAGAGGAATGGGAAGTGCGCGTCAAACTGGCCGCCGCCTATCGCCTGGCGGCCCTGTACAAGTGGACCGATCATATCTACACGCACTTCTCCGCCCGTGTACCCGGGCCTGAGGAGCATTTCCTGATCAATGCTTTCGGGCTGCTGTTCGATGAAATCAGCGCCTCCAACCTGGTCAAGGTCGACATCGACGGCACCCTGATCGACGACCCCACCGGGCTTGGCATCAACTACGCCGGTTACGTGATCCACAGTGCCATCCACGGCGCGCGCCACGACCTGCAAGCGGTGCTGCACACCCATACCCGCGACGGTATTGCGGTGTCTGCGCAGAAGGACGGGTTGCTGCCGATCTCCCAGCATTCCATCGCGTTTTCCGGTCGCGTGGCCTATCACGGCTACGAAGGGGTGGCGTTGGACCTGGACGAGCGCGAACGGTTGGTGGCGGACCTGGGCGACAAAAGTGTGATGATCCTGCGTAACCACGGGCTGTTGACGGCGGGCGTCAGCGTGGAGCATGCGTTTCAACAACTGCAGGGGCTTGAGCGGGCATGCACTATTCAGATCGCGGCGCAGGCGGGCGGGAATGCGGCGTTGGTGTTTCCACCCGCTGAAGTGGTGGCCAGGGTCGAGCAGCAGGCCAAGGTCTTCAGCAGTGGGGAAGGGCCTGGGGTGACGCGGCATTGGAATGCGTTGATTCGGCAGTTGGAGCGCACCGACACCGACTATAAAAACTGAGCCCCAGCCACGCGCAGATGCAGCAGGGAGCAAGCCCCCTGCGCATTGATGCGGTCTATTCAGGCCGGTTGTGCTGGATTTGCTGCTTGGCCAACCCCACCACGTTTTCCAGCGTAAAGCCGAACTTTTCCTGCAACTTCGCCAGGGGCGCCGACGCGCCAAAGCTGTTCATCACCACTTTGGCGCCGGCCTGTCCGACGTAGCGGTCCCAGCCCAGAGGGCCGGCCTGCTCCACCACCACCCGAGCCTTCACGCTCGGCGGCAAGACGCTGTCGCGATAGGCCTGGTCCTGGTCTTCAAACAGTTCCCAGCTGGGCATCGACACCACCTGCGCGGCGATGCCTTCGCCCGTGAGTTGTTCGTAGGCCGCGACCGCCAGGCTGACTTCACTGCCGGTGGCGATCAGGATCACCTCGGGTTTGTCCGCGCCGGCCAACACATAGGCGCCTTTGGCCGCACCCGCGGCCGACGCGTAGCGGCTACGGTCCAGGGTCGGCAGCGGCTGGCGCGACAGCACGACACAGCTCGGCCGATGGGTTTGCGCCAGTGCCACCTTCCATAACTCAAGGGTTTCATTCGCATCGCCTGGGCGCAGGGTCAGCAGGCCCGGGGTGGCGCGCAGTTGGGTCAGATGCTCGATGGGTTGATGCGTCGGGCCGTCTTCACCCACGCCGATGGAGTCGTGAGTAAACACGAATATCACTGGCAGCTCCATGATCGCCGCCAGCCGGATCGGCGGTTTCATGTAGTCGCTGAAGACCAGGAACGTCGAGGTGTACGGTCGCAGGTAGGACAGTGCCATGCCGTTGGCAATCGCGCCCATGGCATGCTCGCGAATACCGAAGTGCAGGTTGCGCCCGCTGTAGTCGTCGGCACTGAAACGCCCCGCGCCGTCGAAGGTAAGGTTGGTCTTGGTCGACGGCGACAGATCCGCAGAGCCGCCCAGCAACCAGGGGATATGTTGCGCGAAGGCGTTCAGCACCTCGCCGCCTGACGCTCGGCTGGCGACGCCCTTGGCATCGGCCGCAAAGTTCGGCAAGTCAGCCTGCCACTGCTCGGGCATTTCCCCGGCGCGCATGCGTTGCAGCTCATCGGCGCGCTGCGGGTCGAGGGAGGCCAGGGTCTGGTTCCACTCGGCAAACAGCGGCTCGGCACGCTCAACGAGTGCATCGCGCAACGTTGCGCGCGCCTCGTCGGGCACCAGGAAACTGGCGTCCTGTGGCCAGCCATAGGCGGCTTTGGTCAGGCGAATTTCGTCTTCACCCAACGGCTCGCCATGGGCGGCGGCGGTGTTGTGTTTGTGCGGCGAGCCGTAGCCGATCACGCTGTCGACCACAATCAGGGTCGGTGCGCCGGTATTGGCCTTGAAGGTTTGCAGTGCCACGCTCAGCGCCTGCAGATCATTGGCATCGGTGACATGTACGGTGTGCCAGCCATACGCCTGGAAGCGCTTGATCACATCTTCACTGAAGGCCAGCTCGGTGTGACCCTCGATGCTGATGGTGTTGTTGTCGTAGATCCAGCACAGGTTGTCGAGCCGCAAATGCCCGGCCATCGACGCCGCTTCACTGCTGATGCCTTCCATCATGTCGCCGTCACCGCACAGGGTGTAGACGTCGTAATCGAACAGCACCTGGCCGTCGCGGTTGAACCGCTTGGCCAGCCAACGCTCGGCCATGGCCATGCCGACGCTGTTGGCGCAGCCCTGGCCCAGGGGGCCGGTGGTGGTTTCCACGCCGGTGGTCATGCGGTACTCGGGGTGCCCCGGTGTCTTGGAACTCATCTGGCGGAACTGCTTGATGTCGTCCAGGCTCACCGCCGGCTCCCCGGAGCGCTTGCCGTGGGCATCAATCTCCACCACGCCGGCCAGGTGCAGCAGCGAATACAGCAGCATCGACGCATGCCCCACCGATAACACAAAGCGGTCACGGTTGGGCCAGTCGGGATGCTCCGGGTGATAACGCAGGAAACGACTCCACAACGTATAACCCACCGGCGCCAGGCCCATGGGCGTGCCGGGGTGGCCCGAGTTGGCCTTCTGCACGGCATCCATGGCCAGGGTGCGAATCGTGTTGATGCATTGCGTGTCGGCGGCAGTGGCGGTGTGATTCATGTAACCGGTCTCCCTCGAGTGGCGATCTACAGTGGAGGGCAGGGCAGGGCAAAGGTTTGATTGCATTGCCGTGGTTGCGACGAACGGGGCCACATTGACCTCGAACATGACAAGCCCCCTGGGAATGGGCTAGCTTCAAGGGGTAGGCCATTGATCAACTGTGGAGGTAAGTCATGCCAGTGAAACACGACCTGTATCAGGACTTGGGGTTGAGCAAGGAAGTTGTTCACGAGCGCAGGGCAGGGGACAAGCGGCTGGACTCGCTGCTCACGCAATACGACGTTGCCGACGGCGAGGTGTTGAAGGCGGAATCGGCCAGTGCCAGCGATGAAGAGGTGGAAAAGCTGAAGAAGAAACGGTTGTTGATCAAAGATGAAATTGTCGCGAAGTTGGGTTAAGCAAAACCGGCAGCTGGTGGTGAGGGGCAAGTTCCCTCGCCACACCCGTCTGTTGCACGCGAATGTGCAGATTTTTTCAGAATTGTTTGAGGGACAAGCTCAACCTCACTCCTTATGATGCGCCCCGTCCACCCGGCTCTGGGGCTTTTTGCGGCGCAAGGATTGCGTTGTTGAGCCGGGTGGACATCCCGGGTTCGGGCTGTACTTAGTAAAATCGCTCGGCCGAAAACGCCGCTAAGGACACATGGGGCTGTTGTCCAACTGCCATGTTGGCAAGGGCGTCACCGATCGCAGGCGCAAATTTGAATCCGTGCCCCGAGCATGCGGATGCGAAATAAGTTGATCTCAACGCTCGGGACTCCCCAATCAGAAATGAGTCATCAGGACTCAGCGTGTAGAAGCAGTTTTTTGCGTATATGGGCGAGCGCTTCGCGGCAACCCGCCATAGCGCAGCCGCCCCCATAATTCCAAGGCCAATCACGATAACGTCGTAAGCGTTTCTCATGTTGGTACTCCTCATTTTTTTGGCGAGCGGCTAGCTACCGTGTCGTAGGCCAGAAGGCCGACTAACAGGCCCGTGGTAGAGATGATTAACGTAAGAGAAAAAGCGGGAATGGAGTTTCCATTGATGAAAAAGCCAATGGTCAGTAGTGTCAATGGGAGAATGAACTGCAAAAATCCTGTGAAAGATAATGGTATTTTTCCGGTGGCGAACGAAAACATCAAGAGCGGCGTGACTGATATAACACCGGCCAGCCAAATAAGCGGAGTCGTGCAGGTTGACAGTTCGCCTGGCCCTATAACAGGATAGTCAAAAAGCCAGATGGCGACTGTCAAACAGCCGCTCAGAAAAAAAGTCTCCAGGAATAATCCGGTCACTGCGTTTAAAGGTGTGCTTTTTTTAAAGTAGGTGTAAGCTCCCCATGTTGTGGCAATTGATAAGTAGGTCCAGTGGCTAAGGTTTTCGCTGAGAATTATTAGAATTAATATCGCGCTGAATGCGACCCCGATAGAAGTAATTTTGGCGGGGGGCAGGGGCTCATGATAGATTATCGCTCCCAATGCAATGGATATGAAAGATGCTAATAAGTAACCAATTCCACTTTCCAAAATATAGCCATTAATTGAAGCTCCTATAAACGCCGCCCAATTGATGGCAATAACAAGGGAGGCGATGCTGTGCAGGGCTATCAGCTTTATTGTGATGTACTTTGCCTGGCTGATACGTCGGAAAAAAAGAAGAACCACAGCGAGAAAAATGCAGGACAAGGCGACTCTATAAGCGACTAGTGTCGTGGGCGGTACTTCGCCAAGCGCTCTCCAATAAAGAGAGGATGCGCCTAGAATTAGATTTGCCAATCCAGACAATACAATCGCCGGAAAATCAGTGGCGGAAGAGGCCCGCTGTGTTTTCATGATTTTTATGTCGAATGATAAAATTCAATGATTTCGTAAGACCAGAAAATAGTGCCATTTTTGTCGGTGGCGTATGCTGCCAGATCATGATTCGCCCAATGTTGGAATTCTCTTTTTAAAAGCGTGCTTGTCATCTGCCATTGATCAGAATAATAGAGGAGTGGAAGCGTATGGCGTTCCATGAGTCTATAAGTCAACGGGGGCGCGCCGTGATGCGTTTCCTTGTACCTATCCAATACGTCACGAATTCCGACTAAAGAATTGAGGCCTACAATGGCCCTTCCCGAAGGCGCCAGGTATCTCGGAAGATCATCGAGAAAGCGGGCGATGACTTTTTCTCCATAGAACATCGCTTGAATGGGCAACTGCCCGGTCTGCGCGATGATCTCCAAACGCTGGGTGAGTGATGGAGAGGGGGTTCGCCAGCCTGGCGGGTTGAAGATGATTGTTTCAAATTGTCTTTCAGGAAGATTGTTGAATAGGTCACTCGCACAAAAAGAAATAGCGAGTTGTTTGAAGTTTAAAAGCTCGTGAAGTTTTGCCTGTTCAATGGCATGTTCGGAAATATCCGTGGCGACGATGTCGTGGCCACCAAGCTTGCGTATCAATAATGCGTGGATACCACTGCCTGTGCCAATATCAAGGAAGCTGTTGTTTGTTCTGTTAGAACTGAATGAGCGCAACAAATAGCAGCCGAGCCTCACGCCCGCGAGGCTTACTTGAAAAACGTTGGGTGAATGTATTAAATCAAGCTGTAGGCCCAAACCAAAATAAATTTTATACGTGTCACCCGGATATTCCACTTGATTACATTCGAAGTAGTGTTTTCCTGCCAGTCCGTGATCAATAAGCCCTTGCATCTCTATCTGCTCCGTCCCAGTTCTATCGAGCGAGCGCAGGCTTTTTTAAGACCTTCTATAATGGTGTTTTGCACTCCTTTAAGATTAAAGTTATCAATTGCTCTGGCAGTCGTTCCCCCCGGTGTCATAACCTTTTCACATAAATTTATCGCTGGCTCCTTGCATTGTTCTAACGTTGCCGTACTTCCGCGCAGTATTTGCAGGGTTATAGAGGCAGCGCTTGATCTGTCGAAACCAGCCGCTACAGCGTATTCAGTGAAGGCTTCGGCAAAATACGCTATATAAGCCGGACCGCCCCCGACCAGAGCGGTGGCGCTGTCGAGCAATGTCTCATCTTTTACTGCGAGCGAATTGCCAAGCTTCGAAAGAAGCTCGTTAACGATAATCGTTGCTGACATGATGATCCCCTCCGGCACGATTACGCTGTTGGGTTGGCTAAAACGTCAGCTTTGTGCGGAATCGGATCTATATCAAATCTTTGGCTTCCTAAAATCATGTAGGACGTTTCTGGTGATTTCAGGTTCAACGGCCCAGTCTCCGGAGCCGGGCGGACATCCTGTCTTATACCAGCAGCACTCTCATGCACTCATCCACGGAACGCTGCTGCGTCTCGCCATACAGCTGCAACTCGTCAAGCGTGCAGCGGCCCAGCGCCTGCTCGAACTCTGTCCTGTTTGAATGGGCCGCATAGTGGCTCTGCGCGGTATCGCCCAGGTTGGACTGGAAGATCCCGGCTGCGCTTACCGGCAGGAAGTCCTCGTACACCAGCGGTTCCACCTCCACGTGCCCTGCGCTGAGCAATGCCTGCAGCGTGCGCGGCTGGTCGGGCTGGCCGCGGGCCGCGAGGCCTTGTGCGCTGGGGAAATAGCGAAAGTAGGCCAGGCCTTGCTCGCGCATCTGCGCGTGGTTGTCCGGGAACGCCTGGAAGTGTTGCTCCATCAATTGCTCGTAGCGCGCGGCATTGGCCTCGTTGGGGAACGCGCCGAGTTCATCGCGGGTGGCATTGAGCAACTGGTCGTACAGGGCGCGGCCCTTGGGCGTAAGCGCGACGCCGCGTTGCTCGATTTCACCGAAGCGCGCGCTGTGGCTGCCCTGGGCATCGGTAAAGGCAATGGGTTCGTCGAGCGCCTTGAAGCTGGTCTGGCGCAGCAGGATCGGGCAATGGCGTCGCGGTGGGCCTTCAATCACGGCCTTGGGGGTGATGCCGTGGGCGGGCATGGCGGCCTGTACCTGATCGATGTCCAGGGTGCGCGGGGTGAGGTGGTTGATATGCGGGCCCTTGAAAGCCACGACGTCGGCGATCAGGCGATGCTGGTCGCTGAGTTGCCGATACTGTTCGGCCGTGACGGTGGCGTTGTGGTGCCAGCGAAAGGTCTCCAGCGCCTGGCGGATAAAAGCCTGGGCATCGTCAGCATCGAGGCCGCTGTCGGTTTCGGCCTGTTCGATCAATGCCAAGGCGCCGGGGGTGAAGATCGAGCGTTTGGCCAGGGCGGTTTCGGCGAAGCTGCGCAACGCGGGGTTTTCGATCAGTTCCAGGCGCAGTAACGAGGTGAACACGCGAAACGGGCTGGCTTGCAGCGACTGCTCATGCACGGCGCGAAAGGCGGTTGAATGCACCGGCACGCCAGCGGGTGTCAGGTCGTAATAGCCCACCGGTTGCATGCCCATGACGGCAAACAGGCGGCTGATGGTCGCCAGTTCGGCGGCGGTGCCCAGGCGGATCGCACCGTGGCGCTCCATGCCCAGGCGCTGGATCTCGCCGGTGCGGCGCAGGTGCTCGGCCAGGCCCTGGTCGCCCTCCAGCACCCGCGCATTGGTCTGCGCCACCAGTTCCAGCAGCGACCCGTACAACGGAACTTCATCCCGATACATGTCGGACATGGCCCTGGAAAAGCCCTTGCGGATCTCGTCGGGGCTGACATGGGCAGTGGCGGGCATAGAAAAATTCCTGAAGGCGGTGATGATAAAAGTGGCCGTTTCCCGATTTTGTTGAGCGCCACGCCGGCTTGCAAACGAAGAATCCTCTGGACTTCATTCTGCAAATGAATGAGATGACGTGCATATGACAAAAATCAGCCGCGCTGAAATTTCATATTCGTGCGCTTTTCCTAACTAATTCTTCACGGAGCCCGCCCCGGCCGGCGTGAAAGAATCGTCACGTTTGCAGGGATGAAAACGTCGTTTCGCACATCGCTCACATAAAAAAATATTCAGGGGCCGTCGTTAATGAAAATTTCTACACTGGCGTTGTCCATCGGCGCCGCCGTACTTGCACAACAGGCCTACGCCGATGATTTCGGCCTTGGCTCGCTCGGCACCGGCAACGGGCACAGCGGCTTTCTCGAAGACAGCCATGCGGCCGTCAGCTCGCGAACCATGTACTACAGCGCGGACAACCGCTCGGGCAGCAATAACGACCTGCGCGAAGCCGCGACCCTGCTGCGTTTTGACTATAAATCAGGCTATACCCAGGGCACCCTGGGCGTCGGCTTTGACGTCATGGCCTTCGGTGCCTTGCGCCTGGACGGCGGCGATGGGCATACCGCAGGGCCGGGCCTTGCCGGCAACGGCAACAGCTTCTTCCCGACCAGAAACAACGGCACCGAGCCTGCCGATTCTTTCGGACGCGCTGCGGGTAACGTCAAATTTCGTATCTCCCAGACGGAGTTGCACGTCGGCGGCGGCCTGGCGCCGGTGTTGCCGATCCTGGTTTCCAACGACAGCCGTGTAGCGCCGCAGACCTTTGACGGCGGCATCCTTACCTCCAACGACATCCCCAATGTCACCTTGACCGGCGGTGAGTTGAATCGCGTCGAGGGCCGCGCCTCCAGCAACTCCACGGGGTTGAGCGTGGCCGGTGGTACACGGGACAGCGACAGCTTCAAGTTCGGCGGCGTGGACTACAAGCCGTTTGGTGCTTCCGACAACGTCGTCGCGAAAAACCTGACGTTGCAGTACTACTACGCGCAACTGCAGGACTTCTACAAACAGAACTACGTGGGCCTGGTCCATGTGCTGCCGCTGGGCAACGACCAATCCTTCAAGACCGACCTGCGCTACTTTGACAGCCGCAGCGATGGCAAGAACGGCGAGAGCGGTTACCAGTTCAACAACAATGGCGGCTATGCCCGGCATGCCAACGAGGTGGACAACAAAACCTACAGCGCCGCCTTCACCTACCAACTGGGCGGCAGCAGCCTGATGCTCGGTCATATTGGCGTGGGTGACGACGGCGGTTTTGTGTGGGTCAACCAGGGCAGCCTTGCCGATCCCCACGCCCAGGGCGCCGGTGGCAGCGACTTCTACCTGTTTACCGATGCGGTGGTCGGGCAGTTCTCCCGTGCCGGCGAGCAGGTCAACTTTGGCCAGTATGCGTATGACTTCAAGGCCTACGTACCGGGCCTGAAAGCCTCGGTTGCCTACCTCAACGGCAGCGATATCAAATCCAAGGTCGCTGGTGGCCCTGATCAGAAAGAAAACGAAACCGATTTCCGTCTGGACTACGTGGTGCAAGCCGGCCCTCTCAAAGGCTTTGGGACCACCTTGCGCACCGGCACCTACCATGGCAAAAACACCGGCACCGCCGACCAGGACCAGACCCGCCTGATCTTCAACTACACATACGCCATCTTCTAAGTCTTCATGTGCATCCGGGCGTCATTGGGTTCTACACTGCTGCTCATCCGGCAGGCGATGGAGGACTCAATGACGGCCACACCCACACACCCGATACTCGACACCCTCGAAGGCCAGCGCCTGGCGACGGCGGATGCCGAGCGCTGGCGCGAGTGGGGACCGTACCTGAGTGAACGTCAATGGGGCACCGTGCGCGAGGACTACAGCGCCGACGGCGACGCCTGGGCCTATTTCCCCCATGAACATGCACGCAGCCGCGCCTACCGTTGGGGCGAGGATGGCCTGGCCGGTTTCAGCGACAAGGCGCAACGCTGGTGCCTGGGCCTGGCGCTATGGAATGAGCGCGACGCGATCCTCAAGGAGCGCCTGTTCGGCCTCGACAACACCGAGGGCAATCACGGGGAGGACGTCAAGGAGCTGTACTTTTTCGTCGATGGCGTGCCGAGCCATGCCTACATGCGCATGCTCTACAAATATCCCCATGCGGCGTTTCCCTACGCCGACCTGATCGCAGAAAACGCCCGTCGCGGGTTGGATGACACCGAGTATGAAATCCTTGATACCGGTGTGTTCGACGACAACCGCTACTGCGACGTCAGCGTTGAGTACGCCAAGCATCAACCCGACGATATTTTCATGCGCATCACCGTGCACAACCGTTCGGAGCAACCGACGCGCCTGCAGGTGCTGCCCCAGCTGTGGGCACGTAATGACTGGAGCTGGACCTTCGACGCGCCCAGGCCCGGCCTGAGCCTGGACGGCGACCGCGTGCTGGCCCGTCACCATGAGCTGGACGATCGCCATCTCAGCGCCTGGGGCCAGGACGGTGTGGAATGGCTGTTCTGCGAAAACCAGACCAACCTCCCCAGGCTGGGTGGACCGTCGGCACCGGGGCCGTTCAAGGACGGCATCAACGACTACGTGGTGGGCGGTGTTCAAGACGCGATTCGCCATGACTCAGGCACCAAGGTTGCCGCGCGGTTCTGCCTGGAGCTGGCGGGGCAGGCGCGCAAAATCCTGTACCTGCGCTTTGCCCCTGCGAACGCGCCCCAGGTCAACGCGCGCAAACTGTTCGAGCAACGCCGTCAGGAGGCCGACGACTTCTATGCGGCCCTGCAACGCGGGATCGCCGACGACGACGCACGCAATGTACAGCGCCAGGCCCTGGCCGGTTTGTTGTGGTCCAAGCAGCTGTACTATTTCGACGTCAACCAGTGGCTCGACGGCGACCCGACCCAGCCTGCGCCGCCGCCCGAGCGCCTGCACAAGCGCAATAGCCTTTGGCGGCACCTGTCCAACTTCGACATTCTGTCCATGCCCGATACCTGGGAGTACCCGTGGTACGCGTCCTGGGACCAGGGCTTCCAGGCCGTGGCAATGGCGCTGATTGATCCGGGGTATGCCAAGCAACAGTTATTGTTGCTGGTTAAAGATCGCTTTATGCACCCCAATGGCCAGCTGCCTGCGTATGAATGGCGTTTCGACGACGCCAACCCGCCGGTACACGCCTGGGCCAGTTGGCGCGTGTATCAGCAGGACAAGGCGCTGACCGGCGTGGGCGACATGGACTTTTTGGAGCGGATTTTCCACAAGCTGCTGCTGAATTTTTCCTGGTGGGTCAACCGTAAGGACGCCGAGGGCCGCAACCTGTTCCAGGGTGGGTTCCTCGGCCTGGACAATATTGCCTTGTTCGACCGCTCGGCCCCGCTGCCTGCGGGTTACCAACTGGACCAGGCCGACGGCACCGCATGGGTCGCGGCGTACGCCCTGGACCTGATGCGCATCGGGCTGGAGCTGGCCAAGCGCAATGTCGTGTACGTGGACATTGCGGTGAAGTTCTTTGAGCACTTCCTGTACATCGCCGGCGCGATCAACCGCGTGGACGACAGCGCCGAAGGCTTGTGGGATGAGCAGGACCAGTTCTTCTACGATGTGCTGCACCGCCCGGACGGCCAGAGCGAACCGGTGCGCCTGCGCTCCATCGTCGGCCTGATGCCATTGTTTGCCGTGTTGGTGCTGGAACAGCGCGAGCACGAAGGGCTGCAAGGCCTGCGTGAGCGACTGCTGGGTTTTATGAAACACCGGCCGGACCTTGCCAAGCTGGTGTCGCGCTGGAACGAACCGGGGCAGGGCAACCGCCTGTTGCTCGCCTTGCTGCGTGGCGAGCGCACCAAGGACCTGCTGCGGCGCATGCTCGATGATCATGAGTTTCTGTCGACGTTTGGCGTGCGCTCGTTATCCAAGGCCTTTGCCGAACACCCTCTGGCGCTGAAGATGAACGGCGACACCCTGTGTGCGCGCTACCAGCCCGGCGAGTCCGACTCACGCTTGTACGGCGGCAACTCCAATTGGCGCGGGCCGTTGTGGATGCCGGTGAACTACATGCTGATCGAATCGCTGCGCGAGTTTCACCGCTACTACGCGGATAATTTCTCGGTGGAGTACCCCACGGGCAGCGGCTATCTGGCGTCCCTTGAGGAAGTGGCAAACAGCCTCAGCCAGCGCCTCACGCGCTTGGTTCTACGCGATGAAAATGGCCTGCGCCCTTCGATGGCGGGGTATGCGCAATTGGAAGCGGACCCGGCCAGTCGCGATCTGGTGTTGTTCCATGAGTATTTCCACGGCGAAACCGGGCGTGGCCTGGGGGCGTCGCATCAGACGGGGTGGAGTGCGTTGGTGGCATTGTTGCTGCAGCCGAAAAGCTGAGCCGCACTGACTCGCTTTTCTGTGGAAGCTGGCTTGCCTGCGAGATAGCAGGCAAAAAATCCCGCCACCAAAAGGCTTGAGTCAGGTAGATTCGCCGGCCTTACCCTTACAAGGATGTAGATCATGGCAAACCGCGCCATCGTTTCAAGCCCTGCCAACCTGCTGGGCGCATTGCTGGTCAGTGCCGCTGCGTTGCTCGCCTGCCTGCCGGTTGGCAGCGCCGGTGCGCAGGAGCTGAGGGCAATGTGCCTGGCATGCGATGTCGGCTTTGCGACCGATGCGACTAAATGGGTCAAGAACGGCATGTACCGTCTTGACGCAGTGACGCTGACGGATGACGAAAAGGAGATGGGTGCAGAAGCCGACGAGAAACGCAAAATGACCCGGATCAAACCTTTGGTTCTGGGCATTGATGAAAATGATGCGTTGGTTCAGGCAAGCGTAGACGCAATCGATGCCATGGGTAATTCCGGACGCGATAGCACTGTGTTGGAGCAGCAGTGGCCCGACCTGACTCGTCGTGCGCGATACGCGTACAGTCTTTTTATGGCTGAAGATCAACCTGTGGACTTTTATAAAGTCTATGTGCGGGTAGGTCGCAATCAATACATGGTGACGGTTGGCCGGGACGTGGAGAGCGGCGAATTCAAGATGAGACCTGGCCATTGGCGGTTCCTCAATGAATACGGCAACCCGGGTTCGCCAGAAGAAGTGGCGCAGTTTAAAAAAGTCGAAGCCGCTGCTCGGCGTTGATAACGAGGCTTGGGCCAGAAATGAAAAATCCCGCCGGAAGGCGTAATACCGTTCAGTTAAGCGCATATCGCCCTCTGTAGGAGCGAGCTTGCTCGCGAAAAACGTCAACGATAACGCGTGCTTCCTGATTGAACGCGGCGCCTGTGAGTTTTTCGCGAGCAAGCCCGCTCCTACAAAAAACCTTAACTGAACGGCATTACGCCGGAAGGCGGGATTTTTTTGAGCGCGGCGTTATCAGGCCGGGAACAGCTCGCTCAGCTTCATCGCCAGCATCATGTCGCCTTCGGTGCGCAGTTTGCCGCCCATGAAGGCCTGCATGCCGTCGGTGGAACCGTCGACGATGCCTTCCAGGGTTTCGCTGTCCATGACCAGGGTCACTTGGGCGTCCGGGTTTTCGCCTTCCTGCAGCGAGCAGGTCTTGTCCTTGACCACCAGCGAGAAGTTCTTGGTGTCGTCGATACGGAAACCGAATACCAGGTCCAGGCCTTCGGCAGCGCTTGGGTTGAATTTGGCTTTCATTGCTTCTACGGCTTTAGCTACGTCAGTCATGGTTTCGATCCTTTGGGGTAGAGTCCAGTGACCTTGGGGTCACGGTTGGCCGCAGCTCATCGGAAAGTGATGAGCTGCGGCGCCTTCAACAGCTGCAAGTGGGCATGACTGTTGAAGGAAGCCAGCGCCACCTCGCGACCACGGAATTTCAGCTGGTTGAGCGAGGTGTTAACAATTTGCCAGTTCAGTTCGAACGCCTGGGCGACCGGCATTCGGGTAATCAGGTGGAGCAGGGCGGTGATGGTGCCGCCGGAGGTGAACACGGCGATCCTGTGGGAGTTGTCGGCGGCTTCAAGGATGCGCTGCAAGCCGGCCTCGACGCGCTCGACAAACCCCCGCCAGCTTTCCAGCCCTGGTGGGTCGTAGGTGCCGGTCAGCCAGCGCTCGATGATCAGGGCGAAGATGCGCTGGAATTCGCTGCGGTTCTGCGCGCCGTTGCGCAGGACGTGCATGGCGTTGGGTTCGGCGCCCAGCAGATCGGGGAGCAGGCCGCGAATGATTGCCTCGCCGTCGAATTCATTGAATGCGCTGTCGATTTCCAGGGGCGGCACCGGCAGGCCGAGGGCGCTGTATTGATCGAGCGCGGCGGTGGCGGTGTGCTGCTGGCGGCGCAGATCACCCGACAGGCAGCGATCGAATGTCAGCCCCAGGTCGGCCAGGTGGCGACCGAGTACCTGGGCCTGTTCCACACCGACGGGCGACAGGACGTCATAGTCGTCTGCACCGAAGGAGGCCTGGCCATGTCGAA
Organism: Pseudomonas orientalis; assembly: GCF_001439815.1. Classification (GTDB taxonomy): domain Bacteria; phylum Pseudomonadota; class Gammaproteobacteria; order Pseudomonadales; family Pseudomonadaceae; genus Aquipseudomonas; species Aquipseudomonas orientalis. The sequence goes on from NZ_JYLM01000009.1 coordinate 20,978, forward strand.
TCAGATAAATGCTGCCCACGTCCGTTTTCCCGGTACGTTGAAAGTCTGGCGAGGTTATGAGGATGCCTGCGAGCTGTCAATGAAAAAACATACGCTTGTTTTAAAAGCCCGTTAGAGGTGCGCTGCTGGCGGTTTGGGCACTGGTCCGCGGGCATTGGCGCCGGTATGCTGGGCCATCCGCGCCTGGCGCAGTGCATTCTTAAGGAGACATATGGATTTTTTGGCCGAATATGCGAGCTTTCTGGCGAAGACCGTCACCCTGGTGGTCGCTATTCTGGTGGTGCTGATCAGCTTCGCGGCCCTGCGCAGCAAAGGGCGTCGTAAAGCCGCCGGCCAGTTGCAGGTCAGCAAGCTGAATGATTTCTACAAGGGCCTGCGCGAGCGCCTGGAATCGAGCCTGCTCGACAAGGACCAGCTCAAGGCCCTGCGCAAAGCCGAAAGCAAGGCCGACAAAAAGCAGGGCAAGCACAAGCCCGAGGCCAAGCCGCGGGTGTTCGTGCTGGATTTCGACGGTGACATCAAGGCCTCGGCCACCGAGAGCCTGCGCCATGAAATCACTGCATTGCTGAGCCTGGCCACCCCCAAGGACGAAGTGGTGCTGCGCCTGGAAAGCGGCGGCGGCATGGTGCACAGCTACGGCCTGGCGTCGTCGCAACTGGCGCGTATCCGCCAGGCGGGCGTGCCGTTGACCGTGTGCATCGACAAGGTCGCGGCCAGCGGCGGCTACATGATGGCGTGCATCGGCGAGAAGATCATCAGCGCCCCGTTCGCCATCCTCGGCTCCATTGGGGTGGTGGCGCAGTTGCCCAACGTCAACCGCCTGCTGAAAAAGCACGATATCGACTTCGAGGTGCTGACCGCCGGCGAGTACAAGCGCACCCTGACGGTGTTTGGCGAGAACACCGAGAAGGGCCGCGAAAAGTTCCAGGAAGATCTGGACATCACTCACCAGCTGTTCAAGAACTTCGTTTCGCGTTATCGCCCGCAGCTGGCGATTGACGAAGTCGCCACCGGAGAAGTGTGGTTGGGTGTGGCCGCCCTCGACAAGCAATTGGTCGATGAGCTGCAGACCAGCGACGAATACCTGGCGACCAAAGCCAAAACCGCCGAGGTGTTCCACCTGCACTATGCCGAGCGTAAGAGCCTGCAGGAGCGTGTAGGGCTGGCAGCCAGTGGTTCGGTGGATCGGGTGCTGTTGACTTGGTGGAGCCGGCTGACCCAGCAGCGGTTCTGGTAATCCACTTCTGAAAAAACCGGTGAACCCATGTGGGTGGGGGGTTTGCTCCCGATAGCGGTATATCAGCCAATATTTATGTCGCTGAACCACCGCGATCGGGGGCAAGCCCCCTCCCACATTCGGGCTCGGTTCGACTGACCAACCGCCTAGAGCACCCCGGAATATTTTACCGCCGCCGCCGCCCGCGACGTCACCTTCAAGCTGCGCAGCAACGACGACACATGAATGCGCACGGTAAACGGCGAGATAGCCAGCGCCTTGCCGATTTCCTTGTTGGTCTTGCCCTGTGCAATCAGGCGCAGCACGTCCTGCTGGCGGGGGGTGAGGGTATGGGTGTCCAGCGGCAGCAGGCCGGAGGGCGCGAACCTGACCAGCACTTCACCGCTGCGGATCGCCAGCAGCGCCTGGCCGATCTCGTCGGGGGCGATGTTCTTGCCGATAAAGCCGTCGACGCCCAGGGCCATGACCTGTTCGATCAGTGCCGGATCATCCACCATCGATACAACGATCAACGTGGTGCGCCGCAGTTGCCGGCGCAAGTCGGCGAGCTGGCTTATGCAGGTCAGACCGGGAAAGCGCAGGTCGAGGATCAGGGTGTCGATGTCGGTTGGGTCAAGCAGCAACCCACGCACCGCATCCAGGTCGCCGGCTTCCTGTAACCGGGCCTCGGGCAGCAGGCGTTGCACGGTGCGCGCCATGGCTTCGCGAAACATCGGGTGGTCGTCGGCGATGATGATCCGGCCGTTCATGGTGAGCTCCTTGCTGGGGCATGGCTGTGCTTTACTATCGGGTTCAATCCCCGCTTCGCTCGTACAGAGGGCCAAGGCTATGACAACAAGGACGTAACCCATGGGTCTCAAGACCAACTCCGAACTCGACCAGGCTAACCTGCGCATCGTGGTGGCAACTATCGCCATTGTGTATATAGGCGTGCTGGGCTTTTTGCCCGGGCATTCGCTGGACACCTACCTGCCGGTGGTCCTGTATATCTTCCTGTTTTTGCTGGCGTCCATTGCCTTGCGCCAGGTGATCGCTCGCTGGCCTGGGCATTATCCGGCGCGGCGGATCTTCGGCATGCTTCACGACTACACCGGCACGTCGTTCGGCCTGGTGGTGGGCGGTGAGGCGGCGTTGCCGCTGTATGCGGTGATGGTGTGGGTCAACCTGGGCAACGGCATGCGCTATGGGTCGCGCTACCTGGCGATTGCCACAGGGCTGGCGTTGCTGGCGCTGTTGGTCGTGTACCAGCTCACGCCGTGGTGGCAAGCACAGCCGTTCGTGGTGCTGATGCTGATGATCACCAGCACGGTGATTCCGATATACGCGCACATCCTGCTGGAGCGCACGCGCAAAGCCTCCGAAGAGGCCATCGCCGCCAACCTGGAAAAGTCCCGGTTTCTTGCCCAGGCCAGCCATGACCTGCGCCAGCCGATCCACTCCATCGGTCTGTTCACCGCCTGCCTGCGCGAAGCCCGCCTGGGCAATGAGGAGCGGCGGCTGGTGGACAATATCGATCGCTCGCTGCTCAACGTGTCGCAGTTGTTCCGTTCCATCCTCGACCTCTACACCCTGGACAACGGTCGTCTGCTGCCCAAATACCAAGTGATTGACCTGGGCGATTTTCTCGCCGACCAGGTGCGCCAGAACGCTGAAGCCGCACGCTGGGCGGGCGTGACGTTGCGCTTGCGACCTTGCGCCCACTGGGTATTGGTGGATCCGGGAATGCTGGCGACCATGGTGCAAAACCTGCTCTCCAATTGCTTCAAGTATGGCGCGCAACGGCCAGTGCTGATCGGTGTGCGTATTCGCGATCACCGCTTGGTGGTAGAGGTGCATGACCAGGGGCAGGGGATTGCAGGGGAGCATCTGGCCAAGGTCTTCGAAGAGTTTTATCGCGTGCGCCAACTGCGCGACAAGGACGTCGAAGGCGTTGGCCTGGGGTTGTCCATCGTCAAGCGCCTGGGGCAATTGATGGGGCTGCAGGTGAGCCTGCGTTCGCGGGTGGGCCGTGGCACGTCGGTAAGTCTGCACGGCCTGACCCTGGCCACTGCGCCGGCTCAACCGGCATCGCGTGACGACGCACGCCAGGCCGGCCTGCTCACCGGTTTGAAAGTGTGTCTGGTCGAAGATGATCACAATGTGCTGCTTGCCACCCAGGCCCTGCTCGAACGTTGGGGCTGCGAGGTGCAGGCCGAGTCCACGGGACAGGGCTTGGTCAGCGACTGCGACATCATCGTCGCCGACTACGACCTGGGCAACCACGCCACCGGCATCGAATGCATCGACCACCTGCGCCGGCAGCGTGGCTGGGCGGTGCCGGCGCTGATCCTCACCGGGCACGATGTGGATAAAATCCAGGCCGCGTTGCACGACCGTCAGATCGCCATTCTGTCCAAACCGGTCCGCCCTGCCGAATTACGCGGTAGGTTGCGTGACCTCAGCCAGGAAAAAATTACTGTATGAACGGCGTCATCGCGTTGCCACGCGCGCCCTTGGGTTGACACATGGCGTTGGGTTTTACAAGGCCAAAACTCCCGACTGCCATAATTGCTCCACCCACCCCACTTGAGAGCACGCAGTTATAGTCACCGGACGCGGTGGTCGCGATGTAATAGGTCGTCATCGAGTCGCTTCGCACATTGGAGATACGCTTGACGGGCTCACCCAGATTGGTCTCCGACAGCGTCTTGAGGCGATCTTCGGTGGGCTTGATATTGCTGCAACCGGCCACGCTGATGATCAAGGCGCCGAGTACGGCAAGGCGAGTAACGCAGGAGTGGAGTTTCATGGTGCTTCTTCCTTGGGTTTGTTTTGGTTTTTCCAGCGCGCAACGACCCCTCGCGCATCGAATGCGCGGTGTTGGCTGAGCGTTGGAAGTGGCGGGGAATATAGCGCCGGGGGAGGGGCGGGTCGATTAGCACACATGGGCTAATGGCACACTGAGGTCATGGAAGGAGAGTGTTTTGTTGCAGATAAAACGAGCTACGCCAGATGACGCCGACAGCGCATTTGAGATTCGTCGTGAGGCCATTCTCGGCCAGTGCATCGGCGCCTACACCGCCGAGCAAATGGCGCTCTGGACGCGTGGCAGCGCGAGTGATGGTTACAGCGTGCTGATGGAAAAACGCTTCTATCTGGGCTGCGTGAACGGTGAGCCAGTCGCCACCGGCATGCTTGATCTTGCCAATAATGAAGTCGGCGCCTTGTTCGTACGCCCCGCATTTACTGGGCGGGGGTATGGCAAGGCCATGCTCGACCATCTGGAGAACGTCGCGCGTCATATCGCACTAGAAGAGGTGGTGCTGGATGCGACGCTCAATGCGGTGAGTTTCTACAGGGCGTGCGGGTATGTCGGGGATGAGCAGGCGATGTATCGCTCGCCGTCGGGGTTGGTGCTGGCGTGTGTGCCGATGGTGAAGCACCTGGGGCTCATGAGTGAGTCTTGAATCAAATGTAGGAGGGGGCTTGCCCAAATGTCAGTCAGTCAAGAGCAGATCCCCTGTGGGAGGGGGCTTGCCCCCGATAGCGGTGGGTCGACCAACATCAATATTTGCTGGGCCGACGTCTCGCGGGCAAGCCCCCTCCCACATTTCTGACCGAGTTCGATCTTCAATGCATCTTGCTATGGTCCATCCCATCCAGACCACGCGCTGGCGCCTTCACTTCGATGGTCTGCTCGGCGCCCTTGGCGTCTTTCACTGTCAGGGTCAGCGGCACCTGGTCGCCTTCCTTGATTTGGCCGGTCAGGCCCATCAGCATCACGTGGTAGCCATTGGGGTCGAGCGTGACGGCTTTGCCTGCGGGCAGGGCCACCGAGTCCACCGGGCCCATGCGCATCACGTCGTCCTTCATGCTCATTTCATGGATCTGCACGTCTTTGGCCACCGGCGAAGCCACGCGCAGCAACTGGCTGTCGCTGTCGGCGGTGACGGTCATGAACGCGCCGCTGGAAGGCTGGCCCGGCACGGTGGCGCGTACCCAGGCGTCGCTCACTTGCACCTGGGCGCTGGCGTGGGCGGCAAGGCCGAGCAGGGTGAGGCCGAAGGTGAAACGCTTGAGGTGTTGAACGGCAGTCATTAGCAGACCTCCATGACGGTGAGCAGGTCTTCTGCGCACTCTTTAGCGGTAAGGGACGCCTGCAAGCCAAGGCGCAGGTTGCCACGGGTATCGAACACAAAGCTGGTGGCGGTGTGGGACAGGGTGTAGGTATCGCCGGCGGGGATCTTTTCATAAAAGATCCCGAACTCCTTGGCGGCCACGGCGATTTCTTCCGGGGTGCCGTAGAGGGCTTCGAAGCTGGGGTCGAAGGCCTTGACGTATTTGTCGAGGATCTCGGGGGTATCGCGCTCGGGATCCAGGGTGATGAACACCACCTGCATGATTTCACCGTCGCGACCCATCAGCTTCTTTGCCTGGGCGGCGCGCGCCAGGGTGGTCGGGCAGACCGCCGGGCACTGGGTGAAGCCGAAGAACACCACGGGCATCAGGCCACGGTACGAGCTCAGGGTGACGGTTTCGCCGGCGGTGTTCTTGAGCTTGAAGGTGCGCCCCATGATCTTGTCACTGAGGTCCTTGCCGTACTTGAAATTCAGCTTGGGGCTGTAGTCACAGCCGCCCAGCAGGCTGCCCAGGCCCAACAGGCCCATGCCGGTCAGCACTTTGCGGCGGGTGAATAACGTACTCATCAACTGTGCATCCTGTGAACGCCTGATGGCTCTGGAGTTGCCCACCCGGCTTTGAAAAGGAGTAACGAGAAGGATGCAGAGTCTAGCAACCCCTGGGCCTGCGCGTAATCTGCGACGTTCTGCCACAGGGGCGCTGCGCTTCATCCTTTTGCACCTTCGATGCTGGGCCAGCAGCTCAATGGCATCGGTGGCCAGTTGTTCGGTGGACGGCGGCCAGCCGTCAATTTCCGACAAAGGGTTGGCTGACGCAGCCTCCAGCAACATCTCGAACTACTTTGCCTCCCGGTGTGCAGCGTCGTTACGGTCCCAATCGTATTCTTGGTCGGCCTGGCCTGGGTTTACACCACAGGATACGCGTGGTTATAAGCTTTTTTAGGTTGCCTGAGGAGGCTGTCCAACCACCCTGAGTCAGTGGGGGATAAAAGCGTTGGGGCATTGGTGTTGATCTTCAGTCCCTTGGCTTGCCAATCATTCATGACGCGCTCAAGCTGATCGATGTATTCGCTGGCAGGGCAGGCAATATCGCACCAGGGGTCAACAATCCAGGCATCGCGAAATGCCGGTTCTGAAAAATCGAGGGTCGCCGGTGGCCGCTCGACAGGGCCGCCGATCACGGTGAATGCATGGGCATCGCCGGCTGCCCATTCATACGCCCGACCGTCGCTCTGTGAAATGATCGCTTTGGATAACTGGCTCATTTCGCCGCAGTTTCCAGCGCCGGCTTTCAATATCAGGTTTGCGCGATCCAGCGCGTGCGGGTTGGTGGTATTGCGCATCCATTCGACTGTCGTGCCTGCTGCCCTGGCTCTGGCGATATCATTGGGTGAACGCACTATGTTACCTGACCCCAGCCCCGTGGCCTTGAGCCCACGTTTCACCGCCTCGTTGGCATTTTTTGCGAAAAACTCGTTTTGTTGTTCAGCCGTCAAGCCATTGAAATTACTTGGCTTTTTCAAAGGCCGAACCCGTGCCGGCTTGAGGGCGATATCGGGTTTTTCGATGGCGTTACGACTTTGCAGCTGGTACACCACTTCACGCTTTTGCTCAGCCGTCATATCCGACACGCTGTTCTTCAGGTCCTGAATCTGGGCAGGCGAATAGCCGGATTTTTTCAGCGAATTCAGGGCCTGGTCCAATGTCGGCAACGCGACAAGGTCAGCGTCAAAAGGTACGGCGGCGATACCCTGGCGTTGGGTCAGTTCCTTGCGGTACTGCTTGATCAGCGCTGTGTCAAAATCACCCGGCTCACAATGAATGAAGTTGACTTTGCCTGTCTGTTCCGCGGTGATCAGTGCTTTATAGAACTCTCCAGTGTCCGCCTCGACGATCAGATATTTTTTACCGTTGGCGATGTTCGGGTTTGAAACCACGATGCCGCGAACTTCACGGGAATCATTGCAGACGTCGCTGATTTTCCCCAGTTTGACGACGTAGCTTCGATTGAGAAGAAATTCGCTCTCGCTGGCGTCGTACATGCCGAAACGGGCGTTTTTACTGATAGTGCCCTCGACGAGTGTTCGGTACCTGATAAACGGCTTATCCGGCAGGGGTACCAGTTTGTTGCCCAATTCAGTGTCAACCACGCGGTTCAAGCGTTTTTCGAAAATGACCTCGCGGTCTGCGTTGAACAGGGACTTGCGCGGCGCCGGGAACAATCGTACATGCTCCAGTGACTGCAGCTCCTTGCTCGCTTCACCGCTGACAGGTTCCAGGGCCTTGACGAAACACATGTCGTTGAGGCCGCGCCTGGACCTGCCTGAAAGTGAAACAGGCGCTGGACAAATGTCTTCGAAACGCTCGAGGGTCCCTGTGGGTTCGGTGGATTCCAGGTTGATCAGCCGCTCAGGCTTGTCGGTATCAAAGCGATAAACGCGTTCACCGTCCACCAGGTCGAAGCCTCGTGAGCGGGCTATCGAATAAGCGTCCGGCGACAGGGGTTGGTCGATAACCAACGCGCTGGCCCCATCGACGAACGTTTCCTGAGTGACGGGTAATGTCGGACCAGCCACGGCATCCCTTGAAGCCCCACTGATGGCAGGTTGTAAACCGGGGCCGGCCAAAGGGCGTGCCGCTGCGCCTTCGGTCGCTACCGCAAAAGGGTCGTCGGGACGTTCCGCGGCATCGATTGAGAACAGCGCATTGAGCAGGCCGTCAAGGGCTTTGGCCGCACCGTCGCGGCGCTCTGCCTGTGTGTCTCCCGAGCTGGACTTTTCCTCCCCAAGGGTGCCTTCGGCAATCCCGGCAAGAATCGCCAGTGCCGCAACCGGCTCGGCAATGGGCGCCATTTTGGCCAGCAGGCCGGCGGCTACGGACACGTCGTTAAGCCAGATATCACGGGTGACTTCACTGTTGGATTTGATGGTGATGTCTGCATCGATATGCATGCGTCGGCTGGTGGCTCGCATGATGCTGTCGAATACATCGCCTTTGATCGGGAAGTTGCCCCGATCGATCACGGTCCCCTCCAGGTTGTCCCAGGCACCTGTGGCCAATCTCTGGAGTGCGGTGTCCACGCCTTCTTCCGGACGGTCCGTAGGGATCAGATTGGTCAGCGGAAACAGTGCGTGCTGGATTGTATCGAGTGTGCTTGCCGGTCTGTCCTGACGATCATCCAGGTTGAAATGGGAGGCCAGGGCCTTGCGTTTAGCCGGGTCCCTGGCTTGATCGGCCAGCCATTGGTCCATGCTCTCCAGCGAAGCGAACGACACAAATGCGGGGGAATGGCCCGGAATGTAGAGGGTTTGCCGGCCATCGCGGCGACCCTTCAGATACAGATATTGGCCGTCGTCCAGGTCGGTGAACCGCACGATGTCATTGGACGGCAGTCCGTTGATATCCAGCGCGTGCGCGCGCACCAGATCCTTGACGGGAGCCCGGGCCTGCAGCGCCTCGAAAGGCAGTGGTTGCTGCGGGTCCACAGGCACATTGGAGGCGGCCTTCATCACCCGTTCATAGTCGCTGCGGGTAAACCGCTCTTCGAGCGGGAGTCTGGCACGCTCCTCGGGCGTTAATTTTTCGTAGGCGTTGAGTTGTGTACGTGCCTGATAAACGAATTCGCCTTTGAGAGTGTCGCGATACTCGTCCGCATGCTCGTTCCAGAAGCCGTTGAGCTTGTCCGTGATGTGCTGCTGGAAGTCGGTTGTCCAGGCCTCATGCATGACCTTTGAGGGGGGCAGCGGGAATTCGTTATGCGCGCCGTATCCGCCGGCTTTGCTCTTGCCAGGACCGTCTGTGTATAAACCGGCTTGTAAATCAAGGTTGCCGGGAACCCAGTCGTGCTCCGAAAAGTTATCCAGCAATGCGTCGGGTAAACGCAACGAGGAGGTTGGTTCCTCGCCGGTGTGCTCCCATCCCGTCTGGGTGTCGGCGGATTGGGATTGACTGAAGCGGTTCAGATAGATCGTGTCTGCATCGACGACCTTGCCGGTCAGTTTGAGGATGAGGGCTTCGGCCCATTTTTTTGCTTCGTGGCGCACGTCCGGCAGGGCGCGATTGACCTTGAGCATAAGCCGTGCGAAATCGCTCTTGTCGGCTTTCGATTCGCTCAATGCAGTGTAGTGTTCCTGGGCGTGACGCTTGAGCTGTTCCAGCGCGGTCGGTGTCCTGGCGCTGGCCGGGCGGAGCGAGTCGCTGGGAGCAATCGGGTCGAAGGCGGCCTGATCACTGAGTTGTTCGGCGCGCTCAAGTGTTACAGCGCTTTCCAGGTGGCGCGTTTCGCCGTGGAAGTCGGCCACCACGCCCAGAGGGGTGATGATAAAACCATTTCCAGCAGCTATTTGCAGCGACTGATCAGGCGATGGCGCAATGACTTGCGCTACCTTCATGATCGGCCCGGCAACATCGCGCCAACCCGAATGGTCGTTCAGAGAAAAGACTTTCACCTCACGTTCACCTTTGGCCAGCAAGGTGCCGGTGGCGGGGTTCAACTCAAGCTCAGCCAGATAGAGGTTTTTTGAGGCCATCCACTGTTGGACTGCGGGCTGATCGAAGAGACTGCGATAGAGCTCCAGGCACGCCCCCAGCGTCGTTTGGTCGGGCACGCGCACCCACGCGGGTTCCTCGTCAGAAACCGTCTGGCGTAACGCTGTCGTGTAGGCCTCGACCAGTTTTTTCTCTGGTGTATCGGTCTGGGTGGGAGGGGCGAGTGCGGGGCTGAGCGCGTGGATCGCGGCTTGTCGTTTTGCCTGGACAGCGCTGGAGCGCTCGTCGGTCGGAGCAGGGTCGGTGCGCAATGCGCTGAAGCCGCCACGTTGTAGCTCGGACGAATACTCGAGGGCGCCCAGCATCGTGTCGGGTGGGGCCGGTTCTGCATAGAAATTCAACACCGATGCCACATCTACCCACAACTCGGGGTAAGGGATTTTTTCAGCGGAACCTGCGGCCAGCGTTTTCACTTCATGCAGTATAGGATCGGCTACCGCTGACCAAGCGGGATCTTCGGTTGTAAAGCTGGTGTGTCTGCCGTTGGCAGTTGCAGTCAGGGTGCCCGATTGGGGGTCTATGCGTATCGTCTTTATATCAATGCCCTGGGTCGTGGCAAACTGCACAAATGCTTCACTGGCCAGGGACCGTTTGTAGGCAGTCCACGCCACGCCAAACGTTGTGTCTGACGTTACGTATACCGGTGACTCAAAGCCTTCTCTCGCTAACCGGTATACGCTGGTCGCGCACGCATACGCCAAATCCCGGTCGCCACTTTCGAGTATTTGCGCAGCAGACAGATTGCGCTTCGATGCCGGTAGCGCCAAAGGCTCTGTGGAGAGGGTGACAGCCGCCGAATCCATAGCATCCTTCTGATTTTGCCTGACGCGCAGGTAAGCTTGTTCGTCGGGGTTGGAAGCTGGCTGAATATCCTCGTCAACGGATGGGAACCCTTGGCTATCGAGCAGTTCATCGATAGCGCTCAGCGTCTCGCTCAGGCCAGTGCTGACAGGCACGGCGTAAAAATCACCAATGACTTCCAACGACGCGCGGTTCGGGCCGGTAAATTCAAACGGGCCCGGCAATGTCGGCATCAGTGCGCGAGCAATGGCGCAAAGCGTTGCTGACACCTCCCTCCAGTTAGGATCCGCGTTGGTGAGTGTTGTGGGTACCCCGTTGCTGATACATTCCAGTCGGCCTTCTGAAGGAAACAGTTTGAAGTTTGCGGTATTGATATTTTTTTTTGGTGCATAGGAAGCGAGGGGTTCTTTTTTGAGCTCCTCGGTGAAGCGCGACAACACCTGCCCAAAGGTGGAGTAGGGCGGGATGTTCTCCAGGATTTTTGCGGGCGGTGCTTTCGTGGGGGCATTGGTCAACGCGACAGCCCTGTCGGTGAGCGCCGCTGTGAACGATTTGCTCAGCAAGAAGTCGTCATCGGTCACCAACTCTTCAGCTTTTTTCTGTCCTTCAAGCGTAGCGAAGTTGATCGGCGTGTCGCGCTTCGAACGAGCATGGCGGACAGGCTCATTTGCCATAACCGAATTAACCGGTGAAGCGTCTTCCTGATAGGCCTGTTGGGATGCAAAGCGAGATTCAAGAAGGGATACAGGACGCATTCGAGAGCCTTGTGAGGAGTGGATCGTCCTGGGTGTGTGGCGGGTGCTGTTGAATGGTTCCTTGCTGCGCGGGCCTGAAACCTTGAGTGCCTCGATCAGAACGGCGCCCGAAAAATCCGGGCGCGGTAAGGTGTCAATTCACATTTGTCGCCGGTGCGGCTGCCGCCCGCACGCCTGCGACGATGGCGATCATGCCGCCAATGGCTTGCTCGTCGTGGCTTTTTTATGGGCCGCCTTCATCGCTTCCATTTCGGCACCCAGCTCGTCAAGCGCGGCTTTACCCAGCAGCTTTTTCGCCTGGGGAAACATTTCGGTTTCTTCTTCTTCGATGTGGTGTTCCAGCAGCTCCTTTACCACTTTGACCCGACCGGAAAACTCGGTGGAGGCAGGGTCGGTCTGCTTCAGGTCGGGCAGCACTAGTGAATCCACGGTGCGGTGCTCTTCTTTGGCTTCGTGGTACATGATCTCCTGTTCCTTGCCACCTGCTTTCCTGAAGGCAGGATAAAGAATTTCTTCTTCCAGCTTGGTGTGCAGGGTGATTTCCATCTCCAGCTTGGCCAGCAAGTCGGTGCGTTTTTTCACCCCGCGCTCGGTGGATTCACTCAGTTGGGTCAGCAGGGTCTTGACGCGTTCATGGTCGGCTTTGAGAAGGTCGATGGCATTCATGTGGAACCTCACGGGTAGTCGTCGGGCATGTCGAAACGCACGCCTCGTGAGTAAGCACATTGCATCATGCGTACCAACTGTTGCGCTTATTAAATAGTGTTTAAAATCAATCAGATGGAGATGGTCTTCCGGTTCGCTGTCGTGCAACTTGCATGATCGCGCCTTGCCGGGATTGCACAACGCACAACCGCCGCCGCTGTTGTTGCGTGCTGTTGAACAATCCGATGGAACCCCTGACGCATTTGCTTGACCTAACCCATAGACTTCAGGAGGTGAAGCATGCAAATAGACTATATCTGGATCGTATTGGCGGTGGTTCTGCTGCTGTTGGAACTGTGGGCAATCAACATCGTATTGCGCAGCACCGGTGGCTGGGAGACCAAAGGGTTGTGGGTGGTGGTGCTGATCTTCGTGCCACTGCTGGGGCTGATCGCCTGGGCACTGTTCGGGCCCAAGCGTGAGATGGCGCAACAGCGCAAAAACTGATGCATTCAGCTAAAAAACAGGCGCCCATGGGGCGCCTGTTTTTATTGCAATGGACTGATCAGCCTGCGACAGCCCGGGCAATCGCTTCATTGAACGCCGGCAGGTCGTCCGGCGTGCGTGAGGTGATCAAGGTCCAGCCATTGGCCTTGCATTCCTGCACCTGGGCATCGACCACGCTGGCGGCGCCGGCGTTTTCCAAGTCGATACGCACGCTTTTATACGCGGTCAGGGTCTTGCCTTTGACTACGCCCGCGTCGATCAGCGTCCAGGGTCCGTGGCAGATGGCCGCAATGGTCTTGCCGGCCTGGGCGAACTCGTTGATCAGGCGCAGCGCGGCGCTATCCTGGCGCAGCGTGTCGGCATTCACGGTGCCGCCGGGAATGACCAGCGCATCGAAGTCGCCGCCGACTACGTCCGACAGTTGCTCGTCGGATTCCACGGTCTGGTCCTTTTCCGTATCGCCCACGAATGTCTGGGTGATGCCGCCTTTGCTGGAGGCGTGCGTCACGGTCGCGCCGTAGCCACGCAGGGCCTCCAGAGGCTTGAGCAGCTCATCGCGCTCGATACCGGTGTTGGAAGTGATGATCAGGATTTTCTTACCGTTGAGTTGCGCACTCATAAGCGGATATCTCCTGTTTGGGTGAGTGGATTACTTGGCGTATTTGCTTTGCAGCGCCTTGGCTTTTTCCAGATGAGCTTCAAGGGTCGGCAGGGTCTTGGTGGCGAAAGCTTTCAACTCGGCGTTGTCCGAGGACTGCGCTTCCTTCTTGAACAGTTCGACGGTTTTCTCGTGGGCGGCCACCTGGTTGTTGGCGTAGGCCTTGTCGAACGATTCGTCGCGCATTTCCAGGATGGCTTTCTTCGCCTTGTCGGTCAGGGCGGCGTCATCCGGTACTTCGATATCGAGTTTTTTCGCCAGCGCCATCAATTCCTGATTGGCCTTGGTATGGTCGGTGATCATGTGTTGCGCGAAGGTTTTCACGTCCGCCGAGCCGCTTTTTTCCAGCGCCAGTTTGCCGGCTTCCACTTCGGTGATACCGCCCTGGGCGGCATTCTCGACAAAGTCGTTGGAGGTTGCGGCCATTGCGGTGGAAATCGAGCCCGCAACCAGCGCGAATGTCAGGCCCATTTGTTTCATCAGTCGAGTCGTCATGGTGTCTCTCCTTGGAAATGGCGTGATGCCGTTACGTGACTGTTGAACCGATGCCCGGGCAAAAGGTTTAAATTTTTTTTGCGCGCATTGACCGAACGGCAAGGCGTGGCAATTTCCTTGAACTAATCCAAATTCCCAGGGCTCTGCTGCATAGGGTCGCCACTGTGGGTGACCCGTCATTACCAGGAGATTGCACTGTGACTGATCACACGCCCGCCGATAAAACTCCCGAACCTATCAGTTCCGAAGACGCGCAAAAGGGCAATGCCGACGGCACCAAAGGGCAGACTCTGGAACGTGCGAACCCCAGGACCGAAACCATCGACAAAGTCGTGACGCCGACCTCAATCAAGGACCTCGAGCGCCAGACGGATGCCATCAACGAGAAGCTCAGCAAGGGGCAGCTCAGCAAGGGGCAGTGAGCATGGCCCGTTCCATCAGCGCGTCGGAGTTGGGCATTGAGCTCAAGCCTGGCGATGACAGCAGCTTGTTCAAGTGGTTTATTGCCAGTTTCCTGATGGGCAAGCGCATTCAGGCGCCTATTGCCGCGCAAGCGTACAAGGTGATCGTTGAAGAGGAGGGTCGCGACACAGCGCGCAAATTGCAGCACTGCACGTCGCGGGAACTGGTCGCGATGTTGGGGCGCGCGCACTATGTGCGCTACGACGAAACCACCGCACAGCGCCTGTTGGACCTGAGTGCAAAACTCAATGCTGATTACAGCGGCAGGATCACGCGGATTCTTCAGGCCAGCGATGACCGCCAGGCGTTCGAAAAGCGTCTGGGTGAGTTCGATGGCGTCGGCCCCAAGACCATCGAGATCTTCATGCGCGATGCCGCCACGGTGCTGTTTTGACGGCAGCGCTGTATGTGGGCTGTGCCGGCTGGAGCCTGCCCCGCGAACATTGGCCGGCCTTCATTGAGCAAGGCACGCATTTGCAACGCTACGCTTCGCGTTTCAATGCGGTGGAAATCAACAGCTCGTTTTATCGGCCTCACTTGCCCAAAACCTATGAGCGCTGGCGCGAGTCGGTGCCGGCGGGGTTTCGTTTTTCAGTCAAGGTGCCCAAGCGGATCACCCACGCGCTGCGCCTGCAGCAGTGCGGCACCGCCCTGGACGAATTTCTCGCGCAATGCCTGCAACTGGACGAGAAGCTCGGTTGCCTGCTGGTTCAACTGCCGCCGTCCCTGAGTTATGAGCCGCTGGTTGCCCGCGCCTTTTTCGAGGCGCTGCGCCAGCGTTTTGCTGGCGCTGTGGTGCTGGAACCGCGCCATGCCAGTTGGCTCGCGGCCGGAAGTCTGTTGCAGGCATTCGAGATCGGTTGGGTCACCGCCGACCCCGCCGTGATCGCCCCGGGCGATGCCTGGCATGGCGTGCGTTATTGGCGCCTGCATGGCTCGCCGCGGATTTACCACAGCGCCTATGGGCACGAGCGGGTGCAGGCGTATGCGCGGTTGTTGCGCGAGTCGATTGAAGAGGGCATTCCCACCTGGTGCATCTTCGATAACACCGCCAGCGGCCATGCGGTCGCCGATGCCCTGGACCTGCTGGACCTCCAGTCATAAACGCAATGGCTGGTTGCCTGGGCGATCGCCGGTTACTCTCTGGGTTCAGTTCAGGGAGAGGTGACCCGATGTCGTTGATCACAACCATCGAAGATTTACGCAAGCTTGCGCAAAAACGTGTACCCCGGATGTTCTACGACTACGCCGATTCCGGCTCCTGGACTGAGAGCACCTACCGGGCCAATGAAAGCGACTTTGCCCGTATCAAGTTCCGTCAGCGCGTGGCGCGCAACATCGATGAACGGTCGATTCGCGCCAGCATGATTGGCCAGGACATGGCCATGCCGGTAGCGCTGGCGCCTACCGGCCTGGCGGGTATGCAGCACGCCGATGGCGAGATCCTGACCGCGCGCGCCGCCGCCGCCTTTGGCCTGCGCTATACCTTGTCGACCATGAGCATCTGTTCGCTGGAAGACATCGCCGAGCACGTCGGCCAGCCCTTCTGGTTCCAGTTGTATGTGATGCGCGACCGTGGGTTCATCGAGCGCTTGATCGAGCGCGCCAAGGCGGCGGGGGTGGACGCCTTGGTGTTGACGCTGGACTTGCAGATCCTCGGGCAGCGCCACAAGGATTTGATCAATGGCCTGTCCGCGCCGCCCAGGCTGACCCTGCCGAACATCCTCAACATGCTGACCAAGCCGCGCTGGGTGATGGGCATGCTCGGCACCCGGCGCCATGGCTTCGGCAATATCGTCGGGCATGTGACGGGCGTGGCCGACATGAGTTCGCTGTCGGCGTGGACCGCCCAGCAATTCGACCCGCGCCTGAGCTGGGACGATGTGGAGTGGATCAAGAAGTGCTGGGGCGGCAAGCTGATCATCAAGGGCATCCTCGATGTGGAGGACGCCCGCCTGGCGGCCAATGCCGGCGCCGATGCGTTGGTGGTGAGCAATCATGGTGGCCGCCAGCTGGATGGCGCGCCGTCGAGCATCAGCCAATTGCCGGCGATTGTCGAGGCGGTAGGCAATCGCATGGAAGTGTGGCTCGATGGGGGCATTCGTTCCGGCCAGGACGTACTCAAGGCCATGGCGCTGGGCGCCAAGGGCACGATGATCGGCCGCCCGCACCTGTATAGCTTGGGGGCGATGGGCGAAGCGGGCGTGACCAGAGCGCTGGAGATCATCGCCCGTGAGCTGGATGTATCGATGGCGCTGTGTGGCTATAACGATATACGTGATGTGAATCGCGAGATCCTGCTGCCTGGCACGTTTCCTGACGGCGTTTGATGGGCGAAAAAACCTGAAAAAGTAAAAAGAGTTGTCCACGAAAACCGTGGGTATCTCTGTGGATAACTTTGCAAGGGCCCGGCAGCGTTGGCGATTTAACCTGCGATCAATATTTGATCAACTTTCAGCGACGGCCAATATGGGCAGGGTTTGCGCTTGACAGGCCTCGGCCAAACCAGTGCCGAAAAGCGCATTTATGAGTCGTTCCCTCGGCGTGTGGAGTGGGTGACCACCGGTGATGGCATCGTCGTTTGCATCAGTTTGTGCAGTGCCAGGCCATAATTGCGTCCGGCCAGGCTCATGCTGTTGTTATGGCCGGCCCCCGGCACCAGTAACAGCCGCTTGGGTTCCTGGGCGGCTTCAAACAATTGCTGGCTGAAACGCGGTGGTACGTAGCGGTCATCGAGACCATGCACCACCAGCAATGGCATATGGATATCGGCCATCTTGTCGATGGAATCGAATTTCTGCGACAGCAACCAACGCACCGGCAATGAGGTGTTGGCAACTGCGGTGGCGACATCCCCCAGGGACGTAAAGGTGGATTCGATCACCAAGCCACGCACCGGCAGCGGTACCTGCCGGCTCAACTCCGCAGCGAGGTCGATGGCCACCGCGCCACCCAGGGAATGGCCGTAGATCAGGCGTTTGCCGGGGTCCGGTTGCAAGGTTTGAAAGCGCTCCCAGGCGATGCGCGCGTCTTCATATACCGTGGTTTCCGAAGGCAGGTCGCCATGGCTTTTGCCAAAGCCGCGATAGTCGATGGCCAGCACCGAATAGCCCAGGGCGTGCAACTGTTCGATGCGAAACAGCTGGCCGGTGAGGTTCCAGCGCACGCCGTGCAGGTAGAGGATGGCGGGCGCGTCTTTTTGCGCGGCCGGGTACCACCAGCCATGAATATTCTGGCCGGATTTGAATGCGGCGGGCTTGATATCGAACTCCTGCACGGCGCTTGGCAGGCCGGTGTACCAGCCTGCGGTGCCCGGCTCGATGCGAAACACCAGTTCGCGCTCCTTGTGTTGCAGCACGGCGCAGCCGACCGGCAGGCCCACGATCAACAGAGCCATGCACAGCAGCACAAACCGGCGCAGGCCCCGGCGGGGCATAGAACGAGATGACATGAAGGTTCCAGGACAAAGGTGAAGCACGGGTTGTATCAGATGGCCCGGCCCTGGGAGAAATTAATGCGACGGCCGTAACGCGCGATTGCTTGCAAAGTGTTGCAGCGACGCACGCGGGCAACCTGCTTGACGCTGCGTGACCTGCACGCGATGCTCCGTGTTTTGAGCAAAGGCCCGACCATGGACAACAGCCCCGTGCGCATCACCGCCGAAGAAACCCTTTCGGATAACTGGTACCTCTTGAAGAAATACAGCTTCGACCTGCGCCGTCGCGACGGCAGCTGGCAAGCCCAGACCCGCGAGGTGTATGACCGGGGCAACGGTGCGACCATCCTGTTGTACAACCGCGAGCAGCGCACGGTGCTGCTGATCCGCCAGTTCCGCATGCCGACGTTCGTCAATGATTACCCCGGTTACCTGATCGAAGCGGCGGCCGGGTTGCTCGACAACGCCAGCCCCGAGGAGCGCATCCGCCTGGAAGCCGAGGAAGAGACCGGCTACCGCGTGGGGCATGTCGAGAAAATCTATGCGGCGTTCATGAGCCCGGGATCGGTGACCGAGCGCATTCACTTCTTTATCGGCGAGTACCAGGCGGGCGACCGGGTTGGCGCCGGCGGCGGCCTGGCGGAAGAGGGCGAGGATATCGAAGTGCTGGAGCTGGGATTCGAGCAGGCGTTGGGAATGGTGGCCAGCGGGGAGATTGTGGATGGCAAGACCATCATGCTGTTGCAGCATCTGGAACTGCGCATGTTGAAAGAACGCTGGTAGCGGGATCGCGCCTGACGAGCAAAGCGCGGCGGCCTTGGAGCCGACCAGCATCTTGTGCCGATCCCGGTCCAAATGTGGGAGGGGGCTTGCCCCCGATGCGGTATGTCAGCCAGCGCTGTTGTCGCTGACCCACTGCCATCGGGGGCAAGCCCCCTCCCACACGTGCAGTGTGTTTACTCCTGGTTTTAAGGTCAGCCTCCCAACCCCGACTGACGGCTATTGTCAGAAATTTCCCACAGGAGTACAAATGTACTCCATGACGACCTTGACCCCCCGCCGTACCGCCATCCTGACCTTCATCCGCGACCGCATCGCGCAGCAAGGCCAGCCCCCCAGCCTCGCCGAGATCGCCGAGGCGTTCGGCTTTGCCTCGCGCAGTGTCGCGCGCAAGCATGTGGTTGCCCTGACCGAAGCCGGCTTTATCGAGGTCAACCCCAACCAGGCTCGCGGTATTCGTTTGCTTAACCAACCGCCGCGTCCCGAATGGCTGGACATCCCGGTGCTCGGTCGTGTCGCCGCAGGCCTGCCCATCGGCGCGGATGCCGAAGTGCACAATCGCCTGCAACTGGACCCGGCCACCTTCGCCAGAATCCCCGACTACCTGCTGCGCGTGCAAGGCGATTCGATGATCGAAGATGGCATTCTCGATGGCGACCTGGTAGGTGTGCGCCGCAGTGCCGAGGCCTTGAACGGGCAGATTGTGGTGGCGCGCCTGGACGGTGAAGTCACCATCAAGCGTTTCGAGCGCACGGGCGACAAGGTGCGCCTGCTGCCGCGCAACCCGGCGTATCAGCCTATCGTGGTCGGGGCCGATCAGGACCTGGCCATCGAAGGGGTGTTTTGCGGCCTGGTGAGGCAAGGCTGATGGGCGCCGTGGTTGCCCTGGACTCGCTGTTCAATGGCGGGCGAGTCTGGAAGGGCCGGCCCGCCGCGCCACCGGCCAGCGTACATCCCACGGGGCTGGCGGCGCTGGACGCGGTGCTGCCCAGCGGCGGCTGGCCGGAGGCGGCCTTGAGTGAAATCCTGATGGCCAGGGACGGCGTGGGCGAACTGCAACTGGTGCTGCCGACCCTGGCGCGTTTGTCGGCGCTGGGCGAGCGCATTGTGCTGGTGGCGCCGCCCTACACGCCGTACCCCCACGCCTGGCAGAACGCCGGGGTGGATGTGCGCCAGCTCGCGGTGATCCAGGCCCCGGAACGCGACGCGCTGTGGGCGGTGGAGCAATGCCTGCGTTCGGGCAGTTGCGGCGCGGTGCTGTGCTGGCCGCACAAGGCCGATGACCGGGCCTTGCGTCGTTTGCAGGTGGCGGCGGAAACCGGGCAGACCCTGGCGTTTGCCTGGCGCTCCTTGAGTGAGGCGGTCAATCCATCACCGGCCGCCTTGCGCCTGGCGGTCGAGGCAAGGCCGGCACAAGTGCGTGTGCTCAAATGCCGGGGCGGCCTGGCCCACCCGGCGCCGATTGCCCTGGCGGGGCATTGAGGTTGCCATGCGCTGGGTCTGTATCGTCTTCCCGCAATTGGCGCTGGACGCCGTGCTGCGTGCCCATCCCGAGCCCGATCAGCCGCTGGCACTGCTGGCCGGTACGCCGCAGCGGCGCGTGCTGCAAACCGTCAATGCCGCCGCCCGCGCTCTGGGGCTGCGTCCCGGCCAGTCGCTGACGGCGGCGCATGCGCTGACCAAGACCTTCGCCTGTGCCGAATACGACCCGCTGGACATCGAGCGCTGGCAGCAATTTCTGGCCGCCTGGGCCTACCGCTTCAGTTCCCAGGTCAGCGTGTATTACCCGCGCGCCTTGCTGTTCGAGATCGAGTCGAGCCTGGGCCTGTTCGGGCCCTGGCCGCAGTTCGAAGCGCGCCTGCGCCAGGAGTTGACCGAGCTGGGCTTTCGTCACCGCATCGTCGCCGCGCCCAATCCGGCGGCGGCGCGGGTGTTGGCCAATCGTTACGATGGCCTGGCGGTGGCCGACGACCTCGCCTTGATGCAGGCCCTGGCGCCACTGCCGGTCGAGCGCGCCGGGCTTGATCCGCAGGCCGCCACCGCCTTGTCGCGCATGGGCCTGCGCACGTTGGCCCAGGTGCAGGCGCTGCCCCGGCATACCCTGGCGCGGCGCTTCGATGCCGGCCTGCTCAAACACCTCGACGCCTTGACCGGGCAGCGGCCGTTGGCCCTGGAGTTCTATCAGCCGCCGGACCGGTTCGATGTGCGCATCGAGTTGAATTTCGACGTGCAATCCCACCAGGCGTTGCTGTTTCCCTTGCGCCGCCTGACCGCTGACTTGTCCGCCTTCCTGTGCGGACGCGACAGTGGCGTGCAGCGTTTCGACCTGCACCTGGAGCATGCCCAGGCACCGGACACTGTGATCAAGGTCGGCCTGCTGAGTGCCGAGCGCGAGCCTTCGATGCTGTTCGAACTGGCCCGAGGGCGCCTGGAGCAGGTGCAAGTCACGGCGCCTGTGCGCGGGTTTCGCCTGGTGGCCCAGGACTTGCCGGTGTTCGTGCCGCAGCGCCAGGACCTGTTCGACGACCGTCCGCAACAGACTCTGCCCTGGGAGCAATTGCGCGAACGCCTGCGCGCACGCCTGGGTGATGAAGCGGTACAGGGCCTGCGTTTTCACGCCGACCATCGTCCTGAATGCGCCTGGCAAACTTCTGTCGACCGCCACCCATGCCCGACCTTGAACAAGGTGCGGCGCCCTGGCTGGTTATTGAACCAACCGACCTTGCTGGCCGAGCAG
The DNA here is from genome assembly GCF_001439815.1 of Pseudomonas orientalis. GTDB lineage: Bacteria > Pseudomonadota > Gammaproteobacteria > Pseudomonadales > Pseudomonadaceae > Aquipseudomonas > Aquipseudomonas orientalis. The sequence continues at coordinate 42,157 of NZ_JYLM01000009.1, forward strand.
GGCGTCCAGATCCTGATGGGACCGGAACGCATCGAATCCGGCTGGTGGGACGGCGCCGATATCCGCCGCGACTATTACCTCATCCAGACCCGCGCCGGCCAGCAAGGCTGGGCCTACCGCACGGTGGGGCAACAGGATGGATTGTGGTTGCAAGGCTGGTTCGCATGAACACCAGCAGGCCACCCCCCCCTGTAGGCGCGAGCTTGCTCGCGAAGAGCGTTAACGATAACGCGGGGCTCCTGAATGAATGCGGTGCCCCAGGGTTTTTCGCGAGCAAGCTCGCTCCTACAGGGACGGGGCAGGCATGAGTTACGCCGAGCTGCATTGCCTGTCCAACTTCAGCTTCCAGCGCGGTGCCTCCAGTGCGCTGGAGTTGTTCGAGCGCGCCAAACACCAAGGCTACAGCGCCCTGGCGATTACCGATGAATGCACGCTGTCGGGCATCGTGCGCGCCTGGCAGGCGGCCAAAGCGCTGGAGCTGCCGCTGATTATCGGCAGTGAAGTGCGCATCGAGAACGGTCCGACATTGGTGCTGCTGGTGGAGAACCTGAGCGGTTACCAGCACCTGTGCCGTTTGATCACCCTGGCCCGACGCCGCGCCGAAAAGGGCCGCTACCGCCTGCTGCAGGAAGACTTCGAGCAACCGCTGCCCGGCCTGCTGGCGTTGTGGGTGGCGCAGGACAGCGACACCCAGGCCAGCATCCAGTGGCTGCGCCGCACCTTCGCCGAGCGCCTGTGGCTGGCGGTGCACCTGCATTGCGGACAGGACGATGCGCGCCACCTGGAACAACGCCTGCAACTGGCGGCCAGCCTGCAGATCCCGGCCGTCGCCTGCGGTGATGTGCACATGCACGCGCGCGGCCGCCGTGCCCTGCAAGACACCATGACCGCCATCCGCCATCACGTGCCCGTGGCCGAAGCCGGCCTGCATTTGCACCCCAATGGCGAGCGGCACCTGCGCAGTCTCGATGCCCTGGCCGCGCTGTACCCCCAGGCCCTGCTCGATGAAACCCTCGCCATCGCACGGCGCTGCACCTTCGACCTCGGCCAGTTGCGCTACCACTACCCACGCGAGCTGGTGCCCGCAGGCCATGACGCCGAATCCTGGCTGCGCAGTCTCACCCGGGAAGGCATTGCCCAGCGCTGGCCCGAAGGCATTGACCCCAAAACCCTGGCCCAGATCGACAAGGAACTGGAACTGATCAGCGAGCTGGGCTACGAAAGCTATTTCCTTACCGTGCATGACATCGTGCGCTTTGCCCGCAGCCGTTCGATCCTGTGCCAGGGGCGCGGTTCGGCGGCCAACTCGGCGGTGTGTTTTGCCCTGGGTATCACCGAGATCAACCCCAGCCTGAGCAACGTGCTGTTCGAACGTTTCCTGTCCCGAGAACGCAACGAGCCGCCGGATATCGACGTGGATTTTGAACACGAGCGCCGCGAAGAGGTGCTGCAATACGTATTCCAGCGCTATGGCCGCACGCGTGCGGCGTTGACGGCGGTGGTCAGCACCTACCACGCAACCGGCGCGGTGCGCGATGTGGCCAAGGCCCTCGGGCTGCCAGCGGACCAAGTCAACGCATTGGCCGATTGCTGCGGACGCTGGAGTGACGACGCGCCGCCGTTGGAGCGCCTGCGCGAAAGCGGCTTCGACCCGGACAGCCCGCTGCTGCGCCGCGTATTGACCCTCACCCGGCAATTGATCGGCTTTCCCCGGCATTTGTCCCAGCACCCCGGCGGCTTCGTGATTTCCGAGTACCCGCTGGACACCCTGGTGCCGGTGGAGAACGCCGCCATGGCCGAGCGCACCATCATCCAGTGGGACAAGGATGACCTCGACGCCGTTGGCCTGCTCAAGGTGGATATCCTCGCCCTGGGCATGCTCAGCGCGATCCGTCGCTGCTTCGATCTGCTGCGCCGCCATCGCAACCTCGATTTGAGCCTGGCAGGCATTCCCAAGGAAGACCCCGCCACCTACGCGATGATCAGCAAGGCCGACACCATCGGCGTGTTCCAGATCGAGTCGCGGGCGCAGATGTCGATGCTGCCCAGGCTCAAGCCGAAAACCTTCTACGACCTGGTGATCGAGGTCGCCATCGTACGGCCGGGGCCGATCCAGGGCGGCATGGTGCATCCGTATCTGCGGCGCAGGAATAAAGAGGAAGAGGAAACCTATCCGTCGCCTGAATTGGAAGTGGTGTTGAAACGCACCCTGGGCATCCCGTTGTTCCAGGAACAAGTGATGCAGATCGCCATGGTCGCCGCCGACTACAGCCCCGGCGAGGCCGACCAGTTGCGCCGCTCCATGGCCGCCTGGAAACGCCACGGCGGCCTGGAACCGCACCAGCAGCGTCTGCGCACCGGCATGCTGAAAAACGGCTACACCGAAGCCTTTGCCGCGCAGATTTTCGAGCAGATCAAAGGCTTTGGCAGCTATGGTTTCCCCGAGTCCCACGCGGCCAGTTTTGCCTTGCTGACGTATGCCAGTTGCTGGCTCAAATGCCATGAGCCGGCGGCCTTCGCCTGCGCGCTGATCAACAGCTGGCCGATGGGCTTCTACAGCCCGGACCAGATCCTGCAGGACGCGCGCCGTCACCGCCTGCAGATCCGTCCGGTGGACGTGCAGGCCAGCGACTGGGATTGCAGCCTGGAACCCATCGACGGCGGGCAGCCGGCGATTCGCCTGGGCCTGCGCATGATCGCAGGGTTTCGCGAAGACGATGGGCGGCACCTCGAGGCCGTGCGCCAGCGCCGCGCATTCAGCGACATTGCCGACCTCGACGCCCGCGCCGGCCTGGATGCGCGCGCCCAGGCCCTGCTGGCCGATGCCGGCGCCTTGCGCGGGTTGGTCGGTAACCGGCATCAGGCGCGCTGGGAGGTGGCCGGTGTGCAGACCCAACTGGGCCTGTTTGCCGGCCTGCCGAGCCCCGATGAAGCAGACGTGGCGTTGCCTCAACCCACGGTGGGCGAGGACTTGCACGCCGATTACGCCACGCTCGGCACCACCCTGGGGCCGCACCCTCTGACGCTGCTGCGCGCCGAACTGCGCAAGCGCCGCTGCCGCAGTTCCCGGGAGCTGCAGAGCGTGGAGCATGGACGCAATGTGAGCGTGGCCGGGCTGGTCACCGGGCGCCAACGGCCCGGCACCGCCAGCGGCGTGACCTTTGTCACCCTGGAAGATGAGTTCGGCAACCTCAATGTGGTGGTCTGGCGTGATCTGGCCGAACGTCAGCGCCAGGCCCTGGTCGGCTCGCGACTGCTCAAGGTGGACGGGCGCTGGGAGGCGGTGGGCGAGGTGCGGCATTTGATCGCCGGACGCCTGACCGACCTCTCGCCGCTGCTGGATGGCATGGTAGTGCGCAGCCGGGATTTCCACTGAGTCCAGTGGTTTATTCGGCATAAGTTCGACAAGATGAAACCATCTATCGCCGCCGCGCTCCAAAAGTTGCAACTGCCTTCTCTTTGCCCAGAGCCCGACCATGCAATTTTTATCCAACCCACACGGCTGTGAAGGCTGGGCCGGTGAAATGGCCCAGCGGATTCGCGCGTTTGACTGGTCAGGCACCGACCTCGGCCCGATCGATCGCTGGTCCACCAGCCTGGCCTGCACCGTGCAGATGATGCTCGCTTCGCCCGTGCCGATGGTGATGCTATGGGGGCGCGCGGGTTACATGATCTACAACGACAGCTACTCGGTGTTCGCCGGCGGTCGTCATCCGTACTTGTTGGGCACGCCGGTGGAACTGGGCTGGCCGGAAGTGGCCGAGTTCAACCGGCACGTGGTGGACACCTGCCTGGCCGGTGGCACCTTGTCGTTCAATAACAAGGAGCTGGTGTTGTCGCGCAACGGCAAGCCGGAAACCTTGTGGCTGGACCTCTACTACAGCCCGGTGGCCGGCGACAACCAGCAACCGGCCGGGGTGCTGGCGATCGTGGTCGAGACCACTGAGTTGGTGAAGTCCGAGCGGGTGCGCCAGGAGCTGACCCACAATCTGGAGCAGCGCGTAGCGGCCGAAGTGCAGGCGCGTTCCGCCGCCGAGGAGCAGTTGCGCCAGTCGCAGAAGCTGGAAGCGATTGGCGGCCTGACCGGCGGCGTGGCCCACGACTTCAACAACCTGCTGCAAGTGATCGCCGGCAACCTGCACCTGCTGGCCCGCCATGAGCCGGACAACGCGCAGGTGCAGCGGCGTGTTTCCGCCGCGATTGCCGCCGTGGAACGCGGCGCCACCTTGTCCTCGCAACTGCTGGCGTTTGCCCGGCGTCAGCCGTTGTCGCCGGCGGTGTACAACCCGCAACGTATCTATGCAGGCCTGGGTGAGCTGCTGCAGCGCGCGCTGGGCGAAACCATTCATATCGATGTGCAGTTGCCCCAGGACTCCTGGTGCATCAACGTCGACCGCAACCAGCTGGAAAACGCGCTGCTCAACCTGGCGATCAATGCCCGTGATGCCATGCACGGCGAGGGCGTGATTCGTATCACCGGCGAGAACATCATTCTCAACCCGGCCGACTGCGCGGGCAAAAGCATCAAGCCCGGCGAGTATGTACGCCTGGCGGTCACCGACACCGGCGTGGGCATGCCGTCGACGGTACTCAAGCGTGCATTCGAACCGTTTTTCACCACCAAGCGCGAGGGGCAGGGCACCGGCCTCGGGCTGAGCATGGTGTTCGGCTTTGTCCGTCAAAGCGGCGGGCATGTCGATATCTGGAGCGAGGAGAACAAGGGCTCGGTGGTGCAGATGTATTTCCCGCGCAGCCTGGAACCGGAACATGTCGAACCGGACATTGACCTGGAAAGCCCTTGCACCGGCCAGGAAACCATTCTGGTGGTGGAGGACAACGAAGGCGTGCGCCTGACCGTGGTGGAGCTGCTCAAACAGTCGGGCTACACCGTGCTGACGGCCGAAGACGGCGATCAGGCCATGGCCAAACTGCAGTCCGGCCTGCAACCGGAACTGATCTTTACCGATGTGGTGATGCCCGGCCGCATCAAGAGCATCGACCTGGCCAACTGGGCGCGTGAGCAGGTGCCGCCGATTCCGGTGCTGTTCACCTCCGGCCACACCCGCGACATTCTTTCTTCCAATCATCTGCTGAGCGCCGATATTCACCTGCTGAGCAAACCCTACAGCCCCGACGCCCTGACGCAACGGGTCCGCAGCGTGCTCACCGCCAGACAAGGTTGTCCATGACTTCACAGCGCAACATTCCTTCTCCGACCGCCCAACACACCGGCTTCGTGCGGGTGCGCGGCGCCCGCGAACACAACTTGCGTAACGTCGACGTGGATATTCCCCGCGATGCCCTGGTGGTGTTTACCGGCGTGTCCGGTTCCGGCAAATCGTCCCTGGCGTTTTCCACCGTGTATGCCGAGGCCCAGCGCCGCTATTTCGAATCGGTGGCGCCCTATGCGCGACGCCTGATCGACCAGGTCGGCGTGCCGGATGTCGACAGTATCGAAGGCCTGCCGCCCGCCGTGGCCCTGCAACAGCAGCGGGGCACGCCGAGTGCGCGGTCGTCGGTGGGCAGCGTGACCACCTTGTCGAGCCTGATCCGCATGCTGTATTCCCGCGCCGGCCGCTACCCGCCGGGGCAGGCGATGCTGTACGCCGAGGACTTTTCGCCGAACCTGCCCCAGGGCGCATGCCCGCAATGCCACGGCCTGGGCCGCGTGTATGAAGTGACCGAAGCGCTGATGGTGCCCGACCCGTTCCTGACCATTCGCCAGCGCGCGGTGGCGGCCTGGCCGTTGGCGTGGCAGGGCCAGAACCTGCGGGACATCCTTGTGACCCTGGGTTACGACGTGGATATCCCGTGGCGCGACCTGCCGAAAAAACAGCGCGACTGGATTCTGTTCACCGACGAAACCCCCACCGTACCGGTGTACGCCGGCTTCACCCCGGCGCAGACCCGCGATGCCTTGAAACGCAAGCTGGAGCCCAGTTACCAGGGCACCTTCAGCGGTGCGCGGCGCTACATCCTGCACACCTTTGCGCATACCCAGAGCGCGCTGATGAAAAAGCGCGTGTCGCAGTTCATGCAAGGCAGTGCCTGTCCGTTGTGCGAGGGCAAGCGGCTGACCCGGGCGGCGCTGTCGGTGAAGTTCGCCGGGGTGGATATCGGTGAGCTGTCGCAACTGTCCCTGACCCGCCTGGCCGAGTTGCTGCGGCCGGTGGCGGCGGGGCAGGACAAGATGAAGCTGTCGGTGGAAAAACGCCTGGCGGCCCAGCGTATCGCCGGGGATCTGCTCGATCGGGTCACTACCCTGATTGAGCTGGGCCTGGGTTACCTGTCCCTGGAGCGCAGCACGCCGACGCTGTCGTCCGGGGAGTTGCAGCGCTTGCGCCTGGCCACTCAGTTGGGCTCGCAATTGTTCGGGGTGATCTACGTGCTGGACGAGCCTTCGGCGGGCCTGCATCCGGCTGACGGCGAAGCATTGTTCAGCGCGCTTGCGCGTTTGAAAGCGGCCGGCAATTCGCTGTTTGTGGTGGAGCATGACCTGGAAACCATGCGCCGCGCCGACTGGCTGATCGATGTCGGTCCGGCCGCCGGCGAGCACGGCGGGCAGGTGTTGTACAGCGGCCCACCCGCAGGGTTGGCGCAGGTCGCAGCGTCGCAGACCCGTGAATACCTGTTTGCCGAACCGCGGCCGTTGAATCCAACGCGGCGTGAACCCAGCGGCTGGCTGAAGCTGCGAGGGGTGACGCGCAACAACCTGAAGAATCTTGCGGTGGATTTCCCGCTGGGCTGCTTCACGGCGGTGACCGGGATTTCCGGTTCGGGCAAGTCCAGCCTGGTCAGCCAGGCGCTGTTGGAACTGGTCAGCAGCGGCCTCGGGCGCGCGCTGGAAAACAGCGAAGAGCCCAGCCTGGAAGACGCTGCCCCAGCCGCCAGCGAAGGGCGCATCAGCGACGGGCTGGAGCAGATCCGCCGTCTGGTGCAGGTGGACCAGAAACCCATCGGCCGTACGCCGCGTTCCAATCTTGCGACCTATACCGGGCTGTTCGACAACGTGCGCAAACTGTTCGCCGCCACGCCGGCGGCGAAGAAGCGCGGTTACGATGCGGGGCAGTTCTCCTTCAACGTTGCCAAGGGCCGTTGCCCGAACTGCGAAGGCGAGGGGTTTGTCAGTGTCGAATTGTTGTTCATGCCCAGCGTGTATGCGCCATGCCCGACCTGCCACGGTGCGCGATACAACCCCGAGACCCTGGCGGTCAAATGGCAGGGCCTGGATATCGCCCAAGTGCTGGGCTTGACCGTGGAGCAGGCTGTCGAGGTGTTTGCCGAACAGCCCGGCGTGCTGCGCGCCCTGCAGGTGCTGCGCGATATCGGCCTGGGCTATCTGCGCCTGGGCCAGCCGGCCACCGAATTGTCGGGCGGTGAAGCGCAGCGCATCAAGCTGGCCACCGAGCTGCAACGTACGGCGCGGGGCGCCACCTTATACGTGCTGGACGAACCGACCACCGGACTGCATCCCAAGGATGTCGACCGCTTGCTCAGCCAGCTGAATCAATTGGTGGAGGCGGGGCATACGGTGGTGGTGGTCGAGCATGAAATGCGCGTGGTGGCGCAGAGCGACTGGGTGATCGATATCGGCCCCGGAGCCGGCAATACAGGCGGGAAGGTGGTGGCCAGTGGTACGCCGCAGGCAGTCGCCGACAGCAAGGACAGCCGCACGGCACCGTTCCTGGCGCGTGAACTTATCTAGTCGGTTCAAGGTGGGAGGGGAGAGCCCGATAGCGGTGGGTCAGTTAAATGGATGTTGACTGATCCACGGCCATCGGGGGCAAGCCCCCTCCCACAGTTTGATCGCGCTCAGGCCGAAGGCTTCATGCATTCGATAAAGCGATCCACCCTGGTCTTGGCAACCTCCAGCAAATGCCACTAATCCCAATGTTGAAATACAGACAAATGTGGGAGGGGGCTTGCCCCCGATCGCGGTGGGTCAGGCAAATGGATAGTGACTGATCCACCGCCATCGGGAGCAAGCCCCCTCCCACAGTTTGATCGCGCTCAGGCCGAAGGCTTCATGCATTCGATAAAGCGATCCACCCTGGTCTTGGCAACCTCCAGCAAATGCCACTAATCCCAATGTTGAAATACAGACAAATGTGGGAGGGGGCTTGCCCCCGATCGCGGTGGGTCAGGCAAATGGATAGTGACTGATCCACCGCCATCGGGAGCAAGCCCCCTCCCACAGTTTGATCGCGCTCAGGTCGAAGACTTCATGCATTCGATAAAGCGATCCACCCTGGTCTTGGCAACTTCCAGCAAATGCCACCCATCCCAATGTTGAAATACAGACAAATGTGGGAGGGGGCTTGCCCCCGATGGCGGTGGGTCAGGTAAATGGATAGTGACTGATCCGCCGCCATCGGGAGCAAGCCCCCTCCCACAGTTTGATCGCGTTCAGGTCGAAGGCTTCATGCATTCGATAAAGCGATCCACCCTGGTCTTGGCAACCTCCAAATGCCACTAATCCCAATGTTGAAATACAGACAAATGTGGGAGGGTGCTTGCCCCCGATGGCGGTGGGTCAGGTAAATGGATGTTGACTGATCCGCCACCATCAGGGGTAAGCACCTCCCAGCTGGTTCTCAAGCCACTTGCCTGGCCTGTTCGCGTTCGGCGATCAATTGACGGGTAAGCGGTATCAGTTGCTTCCCATAGTCGATCGCATCGTTGAGCGGATCGAAGCCGCGAATCAGAAACGTGGTGATGCCCAGGTCGTAGTAATCCAGCAGCGCCTCGGCGACTTGTTCGGCGGTGCCCACCAGCGCCGTGGAGTTGCCCTGTGCGCCGAGCAAGCCGGCAATCCCGGTCCACAGGCGCTTATCCAGCCGGGAGCCTTGCGCCGCCGCTGCCAGCAAGCGGCGCGAGCCCTCATTGGGCGGTTCACGCCGCACGAAGCCGCTGTTCTCGGCCAGCGCCGTGGCTTGCTGCAAAATGCTGTCCGCCCGCTGCCAGGCCAGCTCCTCGGTCTCGGCCAGGATCGGCCGCAATGACAAGCTGAAGCGAATCGTGCGTCCATGCCGCGCCGCTTCGGCCCGCACCTGCGCCACCACTTCGCGCACTTGCTCATAGGTCTCGCCCCACAGTGCATACACGTCCGCGTGCTTGCCCGCCACGGCGATCGCCGCCGCCGACGAGCCGCCGAAGTACACCGGGATATGGGGCTGTTGCGGCGACTTCACGGAGGAGTGCGCGCCTTCGACCTGATAGTAGGTACCGGCAAAATCGAAAGGCGTGTCGCTGGTCCATTCCTGGCGCACCACGCTCAGGTATTCGTCGGTGCGCGCATAGCGCTCGTCCTTGCCGATATGACTGCCATCGGCGCGCAATTCACGGTCGTCGCCGCCGGTGATGATGTGCACAGCGGTACGGCCACCGTTGAACACATCCAGCGTGGCGAACTGGCGCGCGGCCAAGGTGGGTTGGGCAAAACCCGGGCGATGCGCGATCAAAAATTTCAGCCGCTGAGTCACGCCCGCGGCATGGGCGGCGATCAGCGTGCTGTCCGGGCTGTTGGAGTGGAAAGCCACCAGGGCGCGGTCGAAGCCGGCCTCTTCATGGGCGCGCGCCACGCGTTCGACGTAGTCCGGTTGCAACGTCGGGCCGCTGCGCGGGTGGATCTCGGAGGCGTGGTGGCCGCCGATGTAGCCGATGAATTCGATGCTCATGGTCAGGTCCTTGTTGAAGTCGATAAGCAAGCCTCCACCGGGCAGGGGGTCGGTCCGTAGATTGAAAATAGGGCGACCGGTCGCGTCTGTAAAATGCCGATTGGTTCTAACCTAATTATTAAAATTTGGAATTAAAATTTTTAACTATTATCAAAAGTATTTATTTAAGGCTGTCTTGAGCGTTCGTTGCCGGAAAACGAGAGAGGTGTGGGGCTTTGGCGCCCAGTGAAGTATCCTGCGCGCCTCGTTCACCACTGATCCAGAGAAGATGACCGGACAAGACATGCAGGCGCTGCTGGAGTCGATCCTCGACGAAGTGCGGCCTCTGATCGGCCTCGGCAAAGTCGCCGATTACATTCCCGCCCTGGCCGACGTACCCGCCAATCAGCTGGGCATCGCGGTATACGGCAACGACGGCGCGGCCTATTGCGCGGGCGACGCCGACACGCTGTTTTCGGTGCAGAGCATTTCCAAGGTGTTCAGCCTGGTGCAGGCCATCGACCACGGCGGCGAGAGCATCTGGGAGCGCCTGGGCCATGAACCGTCGGGGCAACCGTTCAATTCCATGGTGCAACTGGAATTCGAACGCGGCCGACCGCGCAATCCTTTTATCAACGCCGGCGCGCTGGTGATCTGCGACATCAACCAGTCGCGCTTCGCCGTGCCGATCCTGTCGATGCGCGACTTTGTGCGGCGGCTGTCGGGCAACCCGCAGATTCTGGTCAACAGCGTGGTCGCCGAATCCGAAGCCCGGCATGGTGCGCGTAATGCGGCCATGGCCTACCTGATGAAGTCCTTCGGCAACTTCCACAACGATGTGGACGCGGTGCTGCACAGTTACTTCAACTACTGCGCCTTGCAGATGAGCTGCCTGGACCTGGCCCGGGCGTTCAGCTTCCTGGCCAACGAAGGCGTGAGCGCCCACAGTGGCGAGCCGATATTGACCGCGCGCCAGACCAAACAAGTGAACTCGATCATGGCCACCAGCGGGCTGTATGACGAGGCGGGCAATTTTGCTTATCGGGTAGGGTTGCCGGGCAAGAGCGGGGTAGGCGGCGGGATTGTCGCGGTGGTGCCTGGGCAGTTTACCGTGTGCGTGTGGTCGCCGGAGTTGAACGCGGCGGGCAACTCGCTGGCGGGGATCAAGGCGTTGGAGTTGTTGAGTGAGCGGATTGGGTGGTCGGTGTTCTGAGCGTGTCACCGAAATAAACTGTGGGAGGGGGCTTGCTCCCGATGGCGGCCTCGGGGCCGACCAGGATGCTGGATTGGATTGAGTACATATCCGTTTCTGCGGTAACGGCTGCTATGGGTTCCGCTTTTACAGCGGCTCACTTTTGAAAAGCCGGAATGCCGGCCCAGTCAAAAGTAAGCAAAACGCTCTTGCCCCACCACTCGGCACCTCGCTTAGGCTCGGTGTGCCCGAACGCAAGCTTGAATCCGTGGGCCGCCGCAATGGGCCATCCATGGCCCAGTGCGGCTAACCCGGCGTCCTGCCGGGTTGCCCACGAATTCAAGCCTGCATTCGGCCAGCGTGGTTTAACGGGGCGCCTGAGATCAAGAGCAAAAGCGCGGCGACCTTAGAGCCGACCGGTATCTTTTGCCGATCCGCGATCCAAATGTGGGAGGGGGCAAGCCCCCTCCCACATTTGGATCTTCAGTGTTTTGGAGGATTTTATACGCTCCAGCTTTACATGGCTGGGCAGGCCTCATCCAGCACCTTGTCCACCATTAGCTGCACGCCTTCAAGCATCCGGCAGATGCCCAGCGCTACATTGCGGTGGGTTCCGTCGATTTCGAAAGCGAGGTGGGTGGCGATGTCGGTGATGGATGCCAAGTCCTGGGAGGCGTTGACCAGCAAGGTTTCCGTGCCCAGGTTGGGGCGTACGGTAAAGAGTTGTTCTGGAGGATTGGGGCTGTCTTTGATCATGGTGAAACTCCTTTAAGAATGGAGCTGCCACGATTCGCGGTCAATCGAAGAGGGTGGCAGCAATACGCGGGTTGACCGACCGGTCAAAAGGAGCAAAACCGGCATACCCGAAGGTATCCCGCGTACAGCTGCCGCGACACGATACATCAGGCGTAAAAAAAACGCCCAGATCGGTGTTGGGGCAGTTGCTCTTTTGAAATCGGACGGTCAAATCCGGTCGCTGAATGGGCAGCGACGGCGAGGAGGTTAGCCAGCGATGTTCCGAGGGACAACCTGAAACGGTTGTGGGATATATCTGAGTGGGCGCGATCCTGTGGGAGGGGGCTTGCCCCCGATGCGGTGTGTCAGCCAGCGCTGTTGTCACTGACCCACCGCCATCGGGGGCAAGCCCCCTCCCACATTTGGATCTCCAGTGCTTTGGAGGATCTACACGCTCTAGTTGATCGTTTACTTGGGATAAAGCGGCGGCAGGCTGGTGGTGTCCAGGGCCGGGTCTTGCTCGCGCTCGGCCACGGGGATGGCCTTGATCGCCCGCCACAGGTCTTCGCCCAGCCAATACTGGCCGCTCTCGCTGTACAGCGCGCCATTGAGGCCGTCCAGCGCATCCGATAGCGGCACGAAGCGCGCCGCCATGTCGGCCAGGGTTTCCGGTTGCTGGCGAGCCCAGGCGTCGAGGGCCTGGCGGGTGGCCTGGGGGTCGTTGGCCTGGGTGGCGCGCTTGAGGTCGTCGAGCAGGGTGCGCGGGCTCGGGCCGGTTTGCGCGGCGCGTTGCACGGCGGGCTGGCGGCGGGCGCGCCACCACAGGCCGAAGCCCAGCAAGGTGGTGCAGGCCAGCAGCAAGGTGCTCAGTTGCCACAGCCACAGGCGCTCGTCATCCGGCGCGGTGATGACAGTCGGCATGGCCGGGGTGTCCACCACCAGGCTCGGGTTGACCGCCACTTGCAGGGTGCGCGCGGGCAGGGTGGTGCGTTCAAGGTGGTCCTCGTGGGTGTTCCACCACACCACTTCCACGGCGGGCAGTTCCAGCGCACCGGCACGGGTGGGCACCAGGGCTTCGCGGTCTTCACGACTGCCGACCAGGCCGCGGTCACGGGTCTCGTTGCCCAATACCGGTTGATCCGGGTAGCGCCGCAGGCCGTTGACCTCGGTGCTGGGCAGCGCCGGCAGTTGCGCGCTGGACAGACCCTCGACCTTGACGGTGAGGCTGCGCGTCAGGGAGTCACCGACCTGCACGTGCTCGGGCGCAGGGTTCCAGGCTTCGTCCAGGCTCAGGCTGCGTGCCGGCAACCACGGCGCGTCGGCGGGGTAGAACTCGGGCTTGGGCTTGACCGTCAGCGCAAGGGGCGCCGAGCTTGCGTGGATCAGCTTGCCCGGCTTGGTACCCTGCAGCGTGTTCTCCTGCGGCGGGCGCGACTCCACCAACGTGGCGCTGAACGTCTGCGCCGCGATTGCCAAGGCCCCGCTGCGCTGCGGGTAGATCGCGTAGCGTGTTTCGATCACGCCATGGCGAATGCTGTTGATGACTTTTTCATAGGTGCGCGACTCGCCCAGTTGTTCGACGCGTGCGTCGGGGATTTGCAGGGGCGTGAGGCTGCTGTCGTCATACAGCGACACCGAGTGATATACGCGCACGGTCAACAGCGCCTGGGCCTGCACGTAGACGCTGGTCTTGTCGAGGCTGGCTTCGACGAACACCGGCGCCAGGTCGGCGCTGGTGTTCTGGCTGGCGGTTTCCACCACCTGCAGGGTGATCGGCTGGGTCTTGAGTTCGCCCACTTGCAGCGGCGGGATCACCACCGTGCCGTTTTCCCTGGGCAGCAGCGTAATGATCCAGCGCGTGGTCGCGTGGTTATCGCCGCCCAAGGTAGTGAGCTGGTTGATCTGGCGCGTGCCGCTGACTTCGAACTGCGCATCCAGGGGCGACAGGTCGGGCTTGCCGAACTGGGTCACATCGCTGGACTCCACCGTCAGTTCCACCGTTTCCCCGGAATTGAGGCGGCTGCGGTCGACGCTGGCGACCAGGTTCGCCGCCTGGGCGTGGCTTGCCGACAAGGCGAGCAAGAGCAGAAGGGGGGTGCGGCGGCTCATCGAGTCTTGTCCTGATGCTGTTGCTGTTCGTACCAGAATTTGCGCCGCAGCAGCTCACCGGGGTTGTCCGGGATCTGCTGCAGCCATTGCTCCAGCGCCTGGCGATGCTCGCCGTCAAGGCTCGCATCGGTGGGGCGCAGCGGCGGCGTGGTGGTGTGCTCCTCGCCCAGTTCGCTGCCTGGCACGTCGTTGCTGCCGGTTGGCGGCGCGCTGGCCGTGTCGGTCGCGCCGTTGCCGGTCTGGCCCTGGCCCTGAGTGGATTGCTCACCACCCTTGGCATTTTGCCCGTCGGCACCCGGTTGTGCAGTCTGGCCGGGTTGGGTGGTTTCGTCATCCTGGTTTTTTTCGGGTTCGTCGGGCTCGGGTTGCGCTTGCTGCTGCAGCAGGCTTTCCACCAGTGCCTTGTTTTTCAGGGCCGGTTGCAGATCGGGCTGCGCTTCGAGCGCCTGTTCATAGGCGTCGACGGCAGCTTCCAGCGCGCCGGACCGGGCCAGGGCGTTACCCCGATTGTAGTGGGCGTAGGCATTGTCAGCCTCGGCAAAACGCTTGATGGCCTCGGCATAGTTACCCGCTTCGTACAGGGCCACGCCTTGCCATTGCGGGTCCTGGAAGCGTTCGGCGGCCTCGGCGGGGCGTTTTTTCTTCAGCAGGTACTGGCCCTGCTGGTCGGGGCGCAGCCACAGGTCCTGGAAGTCGAAGGCGTAGCTGGGCTGGGGTGCGGCCATCAATAGCAGCGGCAGGCAAAACAGCCAGCCGCGCCGTCCCGCGCAGGCGGCCAACAGCAGCAGCGGCAGGAGCAGCCAATAACCCTGGTCGGCCCAGGTGTCCAGGCGCAGCAGTTGGCCGTCGTCGCGCAGGGCTTGGGGTGGGTCAAGTACGCCCAATTGCCGCAGGTCTTTCTCGTCCAGGCGCGCCGCTCGGTAGCGGCCGCCCATTTCGCTGGCGAACGCCTTGAGGGTCGGGCTGTCCAGGCGCGGGATCAGGATCGCGCCCTGTTCGTCCTTGAGGAATTCACCGCTTTCCTGGGTGACCGGGGTGCCTTCACGGCTGCCGATGCCGAGGATCGACAGGCTTGGCGCCTGGTTACCTTGCAGCAGCAGCCGAATGCCCTGGCGCTCCTGCTTGGACAGCGACGAGCCGATCAGCAGCAGGCGCCCCTGGCCGAGGCCGCCATGCTTGAGCAGGGCCAGGGCTTTGTCCACGGCCAGGTCCGCGCGGTGGCCGGGCTCGGGCATGATCGAGGGGCGCAGCGCTTCCAGCAGGTTGCGGCTGGTGGCCAGGTCATCGGACAGCGGCACCAGGGTGTGGGCGCTGCCGGCATATACGACGATGGCGGTTTGCGCGTCGCTGCGCGCTTGCAACAGGTCGTACAGCTTGCGCCGCGCCTGCTCCAGACGGTTGGGCGGGCTGTCGGTGGCGAGCATTTCGGGGGTCAGTTCCAGCAGCACCACCAGCGGGTCGGAAGGCTTCTGGCTGAGTTGCTCAACCCGCTGCCAACTGGGGCCCAGCAGCGCCAGCAGGGCCAGCAGCCAGGCGATGCCCAGCACGACCCAGGGCGATTTGCTTTCGCGTCCGTTACCGCCACTGAGCAGTACGGCGTGGAAAGCCGGCGGCAGGATGATCTGCCAACGTCCGGCGCGCTTTTGCCGGTGCCACAGTTGCCACAGCAACCAGCCGAGCAGCGGCAGCAGCAACAGCCACCAGGGACGCAGCCAGTGTGGCCACAAGGCGATCATCGACGCCTCCGCAAGCGCAGGCGCTTGAGGCGCTCGCGCCATTCAGGGCTCTGCGGCAGGAACAGGCGCTTGCTCGACAGTTTGTTGTACAGCCGCTGCAAGGCGTTGTTCGGCCAGCGCTCCTGCACCACCAGCAGCAGACTCAGCAGCAACGCCAGGGCCAGAGGGCCGCTGTACAGCGCGTGCGCAGGACGGGCGCGGGTGGGTTGCTGTTCGACCGGCTCAAGGGTGTCGAGGGTGGCCTTGATCTGCTCCAGCTCCTTGCCATCACGGGCGCGGAAATACTGGCCGCCCGTGGCCTCGGCGATGGCCTTGAGCGCCGGTTCGTCGAGGTCCAGGCTCGGGTTCACACCAAGAATACCCAGGGAGCCGGTTTGCTCGGGATCGGCGCCAATGCCGATCGGATAGATTTTCACGCCTTCTTCCGCAGCCAGGCGCGCGGCGGTGAGCGGGTCGATTTGCCCGGCGTTATTGGCGCCGTCGGTCACCAGGATCAGTACGCGGCTTTGCGCCGGGCGCTGGCGCAGGCGTTTCAAGGCCAGGCCGATGGCGTCGCCGATCGCGGTGTTCTTGCCGGCAATGCCGATGCGCGCTTCATCCAGCCAGGTGCGTACGGTGCGCCGGTCGAAGGTCAGCGGCGCTTGCAGGTAGGCCTGGCTGCCGAACAGGATCAGGCCCACGCGATCGCCTTCACGCGCTTCAAGAAAGTCGCCGAGCAGGTGCTTGACCAGGGCCAGGCGGCTGACGTCCTCGTCCTGCCAGTGCATGTCGGGAAAGTCCATGGAACCGGAGACATCCACGGCCACCAGCAAGTCGCGACCACTGGCGGCAATCGGCAGCGGCTCGCCGAGCCATTCCGGGCGTGCGGCGGCGCTCAACAGCAGCAGCCACAGCACCACGAAGGGGGCCTGCTGGCGCCAGCCCGGCAGATTGATCCGGGCGCGGCGTCGGGCCAGGCTTTCGAGGTCGGTGAGGTAGCTGACTTTCAAGGCCGGCTCGCCGCTGTCGGCCACCGGCAGCACAAGGCGCATCAGCCACGGCAGCGGCAAGAGGATGAAGACCCACGGCCAGGCGAACTCAAACATGTTTGCGAATCCAGGTATCGACAGCTTGGGTCAGACCGGCGATGGCCTTGTCGTCGAGTTTGCATTCGGGCTTGTAGGCGCCTTCGACCAGCACCATCCAGCGCGTGAGGCCGGCGGCGGGGCAGCGGTTATCCAGGAATGCCAGCCATTTGCGACCGTTGAGGGTGTGGCTTTGGCTGTAGGGGTAGTCGTTGCGGCACAGGCGCTTGAGCAAGCCATTGAGTTGTTGCAGCCAGGCACCGGCGGGCGCGCCGTCATAGGGCTTGGGCATCAGCGCAAGCTCAGCCAGGGCCGCGATGCGCAGCGGGTCCAGTGGTTGTTCGGCGCGGGCGACGGGTTGGCGGCTGGGCAAGAAGCGCCGTAGCCGCCACAGGCCCCAGCCGAGCAACGGGATCACCAGCAACAGCAGCCACCAGCCCGGCGCAGGCGGCCAGAAGCCGATGGCCGGCGGGGCGATCAAGGGTTGCAGTTGGTCGAGGCTGCTCATTGTTTTCTGGCCGGGCGTTGCGGGTTGAGGTATTCGCGCAGTTGCTCGACCATTTCACTCTGGGTGCTCAACGGCATCAATAACACCCGCAGCTTCTGCGCCAGCAGCTCCCAGCGGGCGATACGCGCTTCGGCCTGGGCCTTGTAGGCCTGGCGCAAATCGACATTCAGCGTGTCCAGTTCCAGTTGCGCGCCTCGTTGCGCAAAGCGCAGCAACCCGGCGGCGGGCAGGGCGTGGTCCAGGGGGTCGGAGATGGGCAGCAGCAGCAGGTCGCAATGGCGCGACAGCAGGCTCAACTGTTGCTCGGCGCCTTCGGTGAGCGCGCGTTCATCACAGATCACAATGCCCAGGCTGCCCGGGCGCAGCACTTCGCGGCCACGGCGCAAGGCCATGCCCAGCGCATCGGCTTCAGGCAGGCTTTCGGTCGTGAGGCTCTGGTTGACCCGCACCAGGCGGTTAAGCAGTTGCAGCAGGCTTTGCTTGCTGCGCCGGGGTTTGATTTCGTAGTGCTCGCTGTCGCCGAACACCAGGCCGCCCACGCGGTCGTTATGCCCCAGTGCCGCCCAGCCGATCAGGCTCGCGGCTTGTGCGGCGAGCACCGACTTGAACATCTGCCCCGAGCCGAAAAACAACCGGCAGCTTTGCTCGACCATGATAAAAATCGGCCGTTCGCGCTCTTCGTGGAACAGTTTGGTGTGGGGCTCCTGGGTGCGCGCCGTCACGCGCCAGTCGATGGTGCGCACATCGTCCCCGGCCTGATACACGCGCACCTGGTCGAAATCCACGCCGCGCCCGCGCAGCTTGGAGTGATGCAGGCCGACCAGCGGGCTGCGCTGGCCTGGCGTGGAAAACAATTGCACTTCACGCACGCGATGGCGCATCTCGATCAACTCGCTGAGCGTGACGTGGAGACCCGCGCTCGCGTTCATCGACTTCAAGCGACGGCAACGACGTCAAGGATGCGTTGCACCACGCGGTCCTGGTCTACGCCGGCCGCTTCGGCTTCGAACGACAGGATGATGCGGTGGCGCAACACGTCGAACAGCACCGCCTGGATATCTTCAGGGCTGACGAAGTCGCGACCGGCCAGCCAGGCATGGGCGCGCGCGCAGCGGTCCAGGGCGATGGAGCCGCGCGGGCTGGCGCCATAGGCAATCCATTCGGCCATCTCCGGGTCGAACTTGGCCGGGGTGCGCGTGGCCATGACCAGTTGCACCAGGTATTCCTCCACCGCATCGGCCATGTACAGGCCGAGAATTTCCTTGCGCGCGGCAAAGATCGCCTGCTGGCTGACGCGGCGCTCGGGCTTGGCTTCGCCGTTGAGCGCTTCGCCACGGGCCTGTTGCAGGATGCGCCGTTCGACGGCGGCATCCGGAAAGCCGATCTTGACATGCATCAGGAAACGGTCGAGCTGGGCTTCCGGCAGGGGGTAGGTGCCTTCCTGCTCGATGGGGTTCTGCGTGGCCATGACCAGAAACAGCGGCGACAGCTCGTAGGTGCTGCGGCCCACGCTGACTTGGCGCTCGGCCATGGCCTCGAGCAGCGCCGACTGGACCTTGGCCGGCGCGCGGTTGATTTCGTCCGCCAGCACCAGGTTGTGAAAGATCGGGCCTTGCTGGAACACGAAGCTGCCGGTTTCCGGACGGTAGATTTCGGTGCCGGTGATGTCGGCGGGCAACAGGTCGGGGGTGAACTGGATACGATGGAACTGCGCTTCGATACCTTCGGCCAGCTCTTTGATGGCCTTGGTCTTGGCCAGGCCCGGCGCGCCTTCGACCAGCATGTGGCCGTCGGCGAGCAGGGCGATCAGCAGGCGATCGATGAGTTTTTCCTGGCCGAGAATCTGCGTAGAAAGAAAGGTTCGCAGCGCTAGCAGCGCTTCACGATGTTCCATCGATGACGGTTCCTGGAAAGATGAGCCTGGTGTCAGGGAAAGAAACACCGGCCTGGGGCGCTTACTTTAATGCATCGCGGGGTGTGGCGACTAACGGCGTGACGGGTATTTTTGGCAAAGCTTGTAGGAATTTTGTGTAGGAGTGCGTGCTTGCCGGGGTGAACACAGTCAAGGTGGGAGGGGGCTTGCTCCCGATTGCGTTGGGTCAGCTGGCAATTTCTTGACTGTCAGGGCCTCATCGGGGGCAAGCCCCCTCCCACAGTTGGTCTTCTGTGTGTTAAAGACTTTGATCGGGGCAAGCTCTAATACCAGTCAGTCAAGCGTACATCGCCGTCTGTAGGAGCGAGCTTGCTCGCGAAAAACGTCAACGATAACGCGTGCTTCCTGAATGAACGCGGTGCCTGTGAGTTTTTCGCGAGCAAGCTCGCTCCTACAGTATTAGGGCAAGCCCCCTCCCACATTTGATCCTGGGTGCAGCTTAAATCCGGGTGAAGGTGCCGGTGCCTTTGAGGATGTTCTGCAGGGTCTGCTCGACCTCGGCCAGGTCGGATGCGGCCGTGGCATGAGTAATCTTAAGGTGGTCCTTGCCCCCCAGCGCATCAACGTCACCGGCGGCCAGCTCTACCGACAGAGTGGTGTTGCCCAGCGTTACCTTGAGCCCGGTCAACGTCGACGGCTCGTAGTCCCAGGTCAACTCCACGTCGTCTTCATCCGGGTAACGGCTGAGCATGAACATCTCGCCATTCTTGCCGTGGCAGCAGAGCATGGCCATGTTGTCTTCTTCGTCGTCGCACGGAGTGGCCATCAGGGCGTCGGTTTTCAGCTGCAGCATGGGGAATCCTGTGTGGAGGGGGGCGTTGCACGGGGCAATTGTGCCATTGTGGCGAATTTTATGCTGCACGATGTGTCAGAGCTGGGGCATGACCTTGCGCGCGAAACCAGTCATTTCCGGCACTCACCGGCTTGAAAACAGCCGGTTTTTTACCCGGGAAAACCCGGTTGCACAAGTTGCAACCCCGCACCTGCTTGTCGATGACCGAATATGTCGCAGCACCGCAAGCAGCGCGCTTCCTACACTCGTTAAGCTGCGCAACGGATGTGCTCCGCGCCAGGCGCCTGACCTGCCCGTCGTACCGTCACCCGGCAAGGTGTACATCTGGTGGAAGTTGTATGTGACCTGACTGTCTTGTCCAGCTTCACCCACCTGTCACTCTGAATCGTTTATCGTGACCGACGAACAGAGCTGACGTCTCCCCGCAAGGGGATAACACGCGACGCTTCCATCAATAACAAGCCCAAGCGGAGTACCACAGATGGCGTTCTTCACCGCAGCCAGCAAGGCCGACTTCCAGCACCAACTGCAAGCGGCACTGGCGCAGCACATCAGTGAACAGGCACTGCCACAAGTGGCGCTGTTCGCTGAGCAATTCTTCGGCATCATTTCCCTGGACGAACTGACCCAGCGTCGCCTTTCCGACCTGGCCGGTTGCACCCTGTCTGCCTGGCGCCTGCTTGAGCGCTTCGACCACACCCAACCGCAAGTGCGGGTCTACAACCCCGATTACGAACGTCATGGCTGGCAATCGACCCACACTGCGGTCGAAGTGCTGCACCATGACTTGCCATTTCTGGTGGACTCGGTGCGTACCGAGCTCAACCGCCGTGGCTACAGCATCCATACCCTGCAAACCACCGTGCTCAGTGTGCGTCGTGGCGGCAAGGGCGAACTGCTGGAAGTGCTGCCCAAGGGCACCCAGGGCGACGGCATCCTGCAAGAATCGCTGATGTACCTGGAGATCGACCGCTGCGCCAACGCCGCCGAACTCAATGTGCTGAGCAAAGAGCTTGAGCAGGTGCTGGGCGAAGTGCGCGTGGCCGTGGCCGATTTCGAGCCGATGAAAGCCAAGGTCCAGGACCTGCTGGCCGGTATCGACGCCAGCGCGTTCGTGATCGACGGCGAAGAAAAAGCCGAGATCAAGAACTTCCTCGAGTGGCTGGTGGGCAACCACTTCACTTTCCTGGGCTACGAAGAGTTCGTGGTACGTGACGAGGCGGACGGCGGTCATATCGAATATGACGCCGGCTCCTTCCTCGGTCTGACCAAGCTGCTGCGCGCCGGCCTCACCGCCGAAGACCTGCGCATCGAAGACTACGCCGTCGCCTACCTGCGCGAACCGACCGTGCTGTCGTTCGCCAAGGCCGCCCACCCGAGCCGCGTACACCGCCCGGCTTATCCTGATTATGTGTCGATCCGCGAAATCAGCGCCGACGGCCAGGTCATCAAGGAACACCGCTTCATGGGCCTGTACACCTCCTCGGTGTACGGCGAAAGCGTGCGGGTGATTCCTTACATCCGCCGCAAGGTCGCGGAAATCGAGCGCCGCTCGGGCTTCCAGGCCAAGGCGCACCTGGGCAAGGAACTGGCCCAGGTAGTTGAAGTACTGCCTCGCGACGACCTGTTCCAGACCCCGGTCGACGAGTTGTTCAGCACCGTCATGTCGATCGTGCAGATCCAGGAACGCAACAAGATCCGTGTGTTCCTGCGCAAAGACCCGTATGGCCGTTTCTGCTACTGCCTGGCCTACGTGCCGCGCGACATCTATTCCACCGAAGTGCGCCAGAAGATCCAGCAAGTGCTGATGGATCGCCTGAAAGCTTCGGACTGCGAATTCTGGACCTTCTTCTCCGAGTCCGTGCTGGCCCGTGTGCAACTGATTCTGCGGGTCGACCCGAAGAACCGCCTGGACATCGACCCGCTGCAACTGGAAAAGGAAGTGGTGCAGGCCTGCCGCAGCTGGCAGGACGACTACGCCAGCCTGGTGGTCGAAAGCTTCGGCGAAGCCCACGGCACCAACGTGCTGGCAGACTTCCCGAAAGGTTTCCCGGCCGGCTACCGCGAGCGTTTCGCCGCGCATTCGGCCGTGGTCGACATGCAGCACCTCAACAGCCTCACCGAAGCCAACCCGCTGGTGATGAGCTTCTACCAGCCGCTGGGCCAGGTCTCCGGCCAGCGCGAGCTGCACTGCAAGCTCTACCACGCCGACACGCCGCTGGCGCTGTCGGACGTGCTGCCGATCCTGGAAAACCTTGGCTTGCGCGTGCTGGGTGAATTCCCGTACCGGCTGCGCCATGCCAATGGCCGCGAGTTCTGGATCCATGATTTCGCGTTCATCGCCGCCGAAGGCGTGAACCTGGATATCTCGCAGCTCAACGACACCCTGCAGGACGCCTTCGTGCACATCGTGCATGGCGACGCCGAGAACGATGCGTTCAACCGCCTGGTACTCACCGCCGGCCTGCCATGGCGTGACGTGGCGCTGCTGCGTGCTTACGCGCGTTACCTCAAGCAGATCCGCCTGGGCTTCGACCTCGGCTACATTGCCAGCACCCTGAACAACCACACCGACATCGCCCGCGAGTTGACCCGGTTGTTCAAGACCCGCTTTTATCTCGCGCGCAAGCTCACCGCCGACGACCTGGAAGACAAGCAGCAACGCCTGGAACAAGCGATCCTCACCGCGCTGGACGACGTCCAGGTGCTCAACGAAGACCGCATCCTGCGTCGCTACCTGGACCTGATCAAAGCCACCCTGCGCACCAACTTCTACCAGAGCGACGCCAACGGCCAGAACAAGTCGTACTTCAGCTTCAAGTTCAACCCGCACGCTATCCCTGAGCTGCCCAAGCCGGTGCCGAAGTTCGAAATCTTTGTCTATTCGCCACGCGTCGAAGGCGTGCACCTGCGCTTTGGCAACGTGGCCCGTGGCGGCCTGCGCTGGTCCGACCGGGAAGAAGACTTCCGCACCGAAGTGCTCGGCCTGGTAAAAGCCCAGCAGGTGAAGAACTCGGTGATCGTGCCGGTGGGCGCCAAGGGCGGCTTCCTGCCGCGTCGCCTGCCCTTGGGCGGCAGCCGTGACGAGATCGCGGCCGAGGGCATCGCCTGCTACCGCATCTTCATTTCCGGCCTGCTGGACATCACCGACAACCTGAAGGACGGCGCCCTGGTGCCGCCGGCCAACGTTGTGCGCCATGACAACGATGACCCGTACCTGGTGGTGGCGGCGGACAAGGGCACCGCAACCTTCTCCGACATCGCCAACGGCATCGCCATCGACTACGGCTTCTGGCTGGGCGATGCGTTCGCCTCCGGTGGTTCGGCCGGTTACGACCACAAGAAAATGGGCATCACCGCCAAGGGCGCGTGGGTCGGTGTGCAGCGTCACTTCCGTGAACGCGGCATCAACGTGCAGGAAGACAGCATCACCGTGGTCGGCGTCGGCGATATGGCCGGTGACGTGTTCGGTAATGGCTTGCTCATGTCCGACAAGCTGCAACTGGTCGCGGCCTTCAACCACCTGCATATCTTCATCGACCCGAACCCGAACCCGGCCACCAGCTTCGTCGAGCGCCAGCGCCTGTTCGAGCTGCCGCGTTCGGCCTGGACCGACTACGACACCAGCATCATGTCCGAAGGCGGCGGGATCTTCTCGCGCAGCGCCAAGAGCATCGCCATCTCCGCGCAGATGAAAGAACGCTTCGACATCAAGGCCGACAAGCTGACCCCGACCGAACTGCTCAACGCCTTGCTCAAGGCGCCGGTGGACCTGTTGTGGAACGGCGGTATCGGTACCTACGTCAAAGCCAGCAGCGAGAGCCACGCCGACGTGGGCGACAAGGCCAACGACGCGCTGCGCGTCAACGGTAACGAGTTGCGCTGCAAGGTGGTGGGTGAGGGCGGCAACCTGGGCATGACCCAACTGGGTCGTGTGGAATTCGGCCTCAATGGCGGCGGCTCCAACACCGACTTCATCGACAACGCCGGTGGCGTGGACTGCTCCGACCACGAAGTGAACATCAAGATCCTGCTCAACGAAGTGGTGCAGGCCGGTGACATGACCGACAAGCAACGCAACCAGTTGCTGGCGAGCATGACCGACGAAGTCGGCCACCTGGTGTTGGGCAACAACTACAAGCAGACCCAGGCCCTGTCCCTGGCCGCGCGCAAGGCTTACGAGCGCGCCGCCGAGTACAAGCGCCTGATGAGCGACCTGGAAGGCCGTGGCAAGCTGGACCGCGCCATCGAGTACCTGCCGACCGAGGAGCAGCTTGTCGAGCGCGCCGCGACCGGCAAGGGCCTGACGCGTCCGGAGCTGTCGGTGTTGATCTCCTACAGCAAGATCGACCTCAAGGAAGCGCTGCTCAAGTCCCAGGTGCCGGATGACGAGTACCTGACCCGTGACATGGAGACCGCGTTCCCGCCGAGCCTGGTGGCCAAGTTCTCCGAGGCCATGCGCCGCCACCGTCTGAAGCGTGAGATCGTCAGCACCCAGATCGCCAACGACTTGGTCAACCACATGGGCATCACCTTCGTGCAGCGGCTCAAGGAGTCGACCGGCATGAGCCCGGCGAACGTGGCCGGTGCCTATGTGATCGTGCGCGATATCTTCCATCTCCCGCACTGGTTCCGTCAGATCGAAGCCCTGGATCACCAGGTGTCGGCCGACGTGCAACTGGAGCTGATGGACGAGCTGATGCGCCTGGGCCGTCGCGCCACGCGCTGGTTCCTGCGCAGCCGTCGCAACGAACAGGACGCCGGGCGTGACACGGCGCACTTCGGTCCGCACCTGGCGGCGCTGGGCCTCAAGCTTGATGAACTGCTCGAAGGTCCGACCCGTGAAGGCTGGCAGAACCGCTACCAGGCCTACACCCAGGCCGGCGTACCGGAGTTGCTGGCGCGCATGGTGGCAGGCACGACCCACCTGTACACCCTGCTGCCGATCATCGAAGCCGCCGACGTGACCGGGCATGACGCCGCCGAAGTGGCCAAAGCCTACTTCGCCGTCGGCAGCGCCCTGGACCTGCCGTGGTACCTGCAGCAGATCAGCGACCTGCCGGTGGCCAACAACTGGCAGGCCCAGGCCCGTGAAGCCTTCCGCGATGACGTGGACTGGCAGCAACGGGCGATCACCATTTCGGTCCTGCAAATGGCCGACGCGCCGCAGGACATGGAAGCCCGCGTGGCCCTGTGGCTTGAACAGCACCAGGACATGGCGGATCGCTGGCGCGCCATGATGGTGGAAATTCGTGCGGCGGTCGGCACGGACTACGCCATGTACGCGGTGGCCAACCGTGAATTGCTCGACTTGGCGTTGAGCGGTCAGTCGGTGCTGTAACCGACGGGACCGAGCAGCAAAAAAAGCCCCGTATCGTGAGATACGGGGCTTTTTCATTGAGGCGCGAGGGGCTATGTCAGCCGGGCGTCAGGGCTCAATGCGCCCAGCCCAGGATGACCGTCGGATCAACGACCTTGAACAACGCAGGTACGTCTGACTGAAGTTCCAGCAGGTTCTTCTCGTACTCGATAGTGTCTGATAGCTGGTGCACCAACGCCCAGTAGTCGTGTTCAACGCAGGGCAGCTCCAACGCCCCGGCGGTTCTCGTAAGGGCCAGTTTCAATACCGCACAGGCCCTGGGCAGGTTCTGTTCAAGCCCATAGGTGCGAGGCGTCCTGGTTTTGTCTCGGGACAGGCCCGCCAAGGCGTACCCGTACTCAAGCAGGCCACGAAGCTGGCCCATAAAGGCCAATTGAGTGATCCTTTTTTGCTTCTCTGTGACGCTCACAACGCCGTCTTCTGAAAAGGCGAGTTCGTACACGGCCCTGCGGCATCCGGCGTCGGCAGCGCGTTGCATCAGGTCTGCAATCACCGTATCGCTCTGCTGCGGATCGGGAAGCAGGCGCGGTGTTTTGCGGTAAGCGGCGGCGAGTTCGTATAACGCTTCGGCATCGTCCGAGGACGCGGCCATCTGCAGCCACTCGATCTCCTGAGTCAGGATATGCATGTAAATCATGGAAGCGGGTTTATGGGCGTTGGCGGTGTTCCTTGCCAATTCCTTGGCTTTTGCTATCGATTCGCGGGTGCCCAGCCTTATCAGCGCAGGAATATGGTCTTGTGCTGCGGCCAGCAGCAGCCATTTGCGTGTGGTGTCACTGATGAAATGAAACCCGCCGTCCATGCGTGTCGTGCACGTGGCCATGGCGTATTGGGACTCGACGTCGCCGGCGGTCCCCGACAGCGTCAGGTGGAGCAAGGCCTTCTCATAAGCACCCAGGTTGAACAGCTCGAAACCGGTGGTTTTCGCCGTTGCATTCAGTTCGCTCAAGGCTGAATTCAGCGAGGCAGGCAGCGTGCCTGCCTGTGCGTTGAGTTGCGTGAAGAGGGTGAACAGCGGCGCGAGTATTTTTGATTCAACGTACATTTTACACCTGTCATAGAGCACTCAAATTGTGCGAGATACAGGCTATGTGGAGTCCTTGGCAGCATGTCGTTAAATACTTGTCACCCGCCGACGCTGCACCCTTACTGGGCGGTGCACAGGCTCAGTTGCAGTCCGATATGCTCAAGGTGTCGAATCATCAGGGTGGCTGAACGGTTGACGTCGCAGCGTTCCAGCGCTTGCACAATTTCTTCATGCTCGGGCCCTATCAAATTGCCGTTGGCGCCCAGGCCATGTTGCGCAAGGATCAGCGAGGTCAACGGCACCAGGCTGTTGAGGAACTGGGCCAGCGGTCGATTGCCCGCAATGGTGGCCAGTTGCAGGTGAAAGTCGCCCCACAACCGAATCGCCGCACCCCGTTGGCCTTGCTCGCTGCACGCACGCTGTTGGGCGATCAGTTCACGTAAGAGCCTCACCTGCGCTGGCGTGGCTTTGGCGCACGCCAGCTTCACCACGGTTACCTCCATCAAGCGCCGCGCTTCCAGAATATGCTGCACTTGCCGGGCATCCGGTTGCGCAACCTGGGCGCGCAGGTTTGGGCGCAGGATGATCACCTGCTGCTCGGCCAGGCGCGCCAGGACGCGACGGATCACACTGCGACTGGCGCCGAAACTCTGCGCCAGACTGTCCTCGGTAAAGCGGCTGGCGGGCACGATGCGCTGCTCGAGGATGGCGTCGAATAACCGCGGGTAGATGTCCTGTGCCGAAAGCCGGGTGCCTGTTGCCAGGCGCATGGGGGGCAGGGCGGGTGCAACCCTGTTGTGTTGCATGGCGTGGGCGGTCATGGTCTGTCTCCTCCCGTCAGCTGTCGAGGTGGTCGTCCGGGATGTTCATGGCGATGCCCATGCGCTGGCCTTCCTTGAGGATGTGACGGCGCATTTCGGCGCTGGCCAGGGCGCTGTTTTTATTGCGGATGGCGCGTACCACCGCTTCGTTTTCCTGCAGGCGTTCGGCCAGATGTTCGGAGGAGTTACGCAGCACCTGGGCACTTTGCTTGAGCGCGTTGCTGGTTTGTTGCACCACGTTCTGGAAGATCGGATTGGAGGTCAGCGCGAACAGTTCCTCGTGAAAGGCAATGTAAGCATTCATCCCGGCTTCGCTGTCACCGACATCCAGGGCTTCGCGCATGTCCATCAGGGTCAGGCGCAGTTGGCCGATTTCCTTGCTGCTGATGGACTGGGCGACCAGACCGACGATAAAGGGCTCGAGGGTGTAGCGCAGTTGCAGGATGTCTTGCAGGCTGGCATCGGCCACGCTGTCGCTCGACTGCGGCTGGCTGATGCTGGTTTCCAGCACC
The DNA here is from genome assembly GCF_001439815.1 of Pseudomonas orientalis. Taxonomy (GTDB): domain Bacteria; phylum Pseudomonadota; class Gammaproteobacteria; order Pseudomonadales; family Pseudomonadaceae; genus Aquipseudomonas; species Aquipseudomonas orientalis. Next base: position 69,623 of record NZ_JYLM01000009.1, read on the forward strand.
ACCACGCCCTTGCCGGGCATTGAGCGCACCAGGCCGAGGGTTTCCAGCACGATCACCGCTTCGCGCAGGCTCGGGCGGCTGATGCCCAGTTGTTCGGCCAGTTCACGTTGGCCGGGCAGCATTTCACCCCGGCGCCATTGGCCACGTGCCAGGGCGGCGCGCAGTTTTTCCACGACTGAATTGACGACGGTTGAGGTGCTGATCACGTCTCATGCACTCCTTGAAATTGCGAACACGATAGTCAAGCTGTTGAAGGTCAAAGTGTGGGAGGGGGCTTGCCCCCGATGGCGGTGTGTCAGTCACAGCATCATCAACTGATAGATTGCTATCGGGGGCAAGCCCCCTCCCACATTTTCCCATGCCGATTTCAGAATTCCTGGTGCGCCGGTAATGCCGGCTTCTTGGCCTGGAAGGCATAGCCTTGCTGGCCGTCGAGTACCTTGTTGGCGCGTTGGATATCGATGTCTTTTTCCCAGCGCGCGATGGCCACGGTGGCGACGCAGTTGCCGATCAAGTTGGTCAACGCGCGGCCAATGCCCATGAACCAGTCCACCGCAAGTACCAGCACCAGGCCCACCACCGGAATCGCCGGGATGGCCGTGAGCGTGGCCGCCAGAATCACCAGCGCCGAGCCCGGAATGCCATGGGCACCCTTGGACGTGATCAACGACACCAGCAGGATGGTCAGCAGGTCAGTCATCGACAGCGGCGTACCGGTGGCGTTGGCGATAAATACGATGGCCAGTGTCAGGTAGATCGAGAAACCGTCGAGGTTGAACGAATATCCCGTAGGAATCACCAGGCCCACGGTGGAGCTGCCTATCCCCAGGTGCTCCAGCTTGCGCATGATCTGCGGCAGCACCGCGTCGGACGAAGCTGTGCCCATCACGATCAGCAATTCTTCACGCAGGTACTTGAGCAGCGGCAGCATGCGCAGGCCCGACAAGCGCATCACCAGGCCGAGGATCAGCCCGACGAAGGCCAGGCAGGTCAGGTAGAACAGGCCCACCAGGCTGCCCAGGTGTTGCAGCGAGTCCAGACCGTAGGTGCTGGTGGTGAACGCGATCGCGCCGAATACGCCGATCGGCGCCAGGCGCACGATCATGCCCATGATGCGAAAGATCACATGGCTCAGCTCGTTGATGAGCCGCGAGATGCCCGAAGCCGCTTCACCCACCAGGTTCAGCGCGCTGCCGAACAGTACGGAGAACAGCAGCACCTGCAGCACGTTGTTGTCGGCAAAGGCACCGATCACCGAGTTGGGGATCAGGTCCATCAGGAACTGGCTGGTGCCCTTGATGTGCTGGCCCTTGTCGGCGAGTTCAGTCAGGCCGGCGGAGGACAGTTGTTCCAGATGGATGTTGGCGCCGCTGCCGATACCGGTGCTGAAGGCCATGATCAGGCCGAGCACCAGGGCGACGGTGGTCAGCACTTCGAAATAGATCACCGATTTCAAGCCGATGCGCCCGACTTTCTTCAAGTCGCCGGCGCCGGAAATGCCGCTGACCACGACGCAGAATACAATCAGGCCGATCAGCATTTTGATCAGCTTGATAAAGCCATCACCCAGGGGTTTGAGTTGCGAGGAGAATTCGGGAAGGGCCAGGCCGCAGATAACGCCGAGCATCAGGCCAATCACGACTTGCAGGAAAATCGAACGCGAGCACCATCTGAGCATGGGAAGGATCTCTATTCGGTGCCCTGGTGGTTCCAGGGCTTAATTGTTGTGGTCTTACCGGTAAGTCCAGTGCGCGGCCAGTCTACGCCCGGCTTTTTTCAAACTACAAGTAAATATTCGGTGGCTGATGGTCCCCGGTCTGACCAGTGGGTCGGCAAGTGCGGCGCTTGAGCGGTTGACGGGGCGCAAATTTTTTTGCGTATCATCCGCGCTCGGTACGCGAGGTGATGGATGGACCAGTCAGGACTGACAACGGATGAAGCCGGGCGCACCCATTGCGCCTGGCGCAACGCCGCGCCGCAATACTCGCATTACCACGATCATGAGTGGGGCGTGCCGGTGGCGGACGACATCCTGTTGTACGAGAAGATCTGCCTGGAAGGTTTTCAGGCGGGGATGGCGTGGATCACCATTCTGCGCAAGCGCGAGCAGTTTCGGCGGGCGTTCGACGGCTTTGATTTTCGCAGGGTGGCGCAGTATGGCGAGGCGGACATCGAACGCTTGATGAACGACCCGGGTATCGTGCGCAACCGGGCAAAGATTGTGTCTACGGTCAACAATGCCCGCCGCGCCTGTGAGCTGGTGAGTGAAACCGGTTCGCTGGCGCGCTGGGTCTGGTCATTCGAGCCCGGCCCGCAGGAGCGCCCGGCGGTGGTGGACATGGCGTACTGGAACGCCAACCCGACCTCACCGGCGTCGATGCGCTTGTCCAAAGCGCTGAAGAAACGTGGCTGGACCTTTGTCGGCCCGACCACGATGTATGCGCTGATGCAGGCGTTGGGGATGGTCAATGATCACTTGGAGGGTTGCGTGTGCCGAGGGCGCATCGAAACGTTGCGCCATCAGTTCGAACGACCCTGAGCGCTCAGAGATATTTAAGCCAGGTGATATCCCTGCGCCGCGCCTTGAGTCCGGCAAACCATCGCACCGGCACATACAACGCCAGTGGCAGCGCCAACGCCGCCAGCCACACGGCGCCTATGCCGTCGAACCCGAAATAATTGCCGTGATCGAGCCCAAACACTGCGACACACGCGACGTAGAGTAGTTTGAGCACATACAGGTGCAGCAGATAAAAGAACATCGGCGCCGCGCCAAATACCGCCAATGTGCTGATCCAGCGCTTGTGCCCGGCGCGTTCGAACGCCAGCAGCAACAGCAGGCCGATGCCCAGCGTCAGCGCCAGGAACAACAGCGACGGCGGGTATTTGGTGATATTGAAAAAGCTCATCACGGTCTGCACGCCGCTGTCATAGGCCTGCCACGGCTTTTCGCCATAGCCGTTGACCGCCCGCAACAGCGCAAAACCCAGCAACGCGCCGACGCCCGCCCGCAGCAGATAACGCTGGCGCATGGCTGGCAGCGCGGCATTCGAAAACCACGGCCCGAGGCCGTAGCCCAGGGCAATCACGCCGATCCACGGCAGCACCGGGTACGTCACACGCAGGCGCAGGGTGTCGGACACCTCGATCCAACTGCGCTCATGCAGGATCGACCACGCCACTTGCGCGGCCGAGCCCGGTGGGAAATGCACACCGTCGAGCAGGTTATGCCCGGCGATGAGCACCAACGCCAAGGCGATCAGCAGCGGGCGCGGCAACCACACCAGGGCGGCAAGGGCGATCATGCTCACGCCAATCGCCCAGATCACCTGCAGATAAATCACACCCGGCGGCAACTGGAAGGTCCAGGCGAAGTTGACCAGGGTGAACTCCAATATCACCAGAAACAGCCCGCGCTTGAACAGAAATGCCGACACCGCGCGCCGGCCCTGGTATTTCTGCCCGTACAGCCAGGCCGACAAACCGGTGAGCAGCACGAACACGGGCGCGCAAAGATGGGCCAGGGTTCGGCTGAAAAACAGCGCCGGCTCGGTGGTGTCGATGTTCATCGGGTCGCCGACCTGACGGTGCAGCAGGAACGTTTCGCGGACATGGTCGAGCAGCATGAAGAGGATCACCAGGCCGCGCAGAGCGTCGATGGAAAGCAGGCGTTGGCGTAGCGCAACAGCGTCAGTCATGGGACGGTTCACAAGGCTGGAAATAAAAGGGACGTTATTCTATAACATTAATCGGTGGTTTAGCCGATCAGTCCTGCGCAGTGATTCAGCAGCGCTATTCCCGTCAGGAATGCCCCCATAAAAACCGCGCATTGTCTTTATCGCCGTGGATCTCGTAGCGTTAAGCCTCATTTCAAGGAGATCGTCCATGAGCCACCGTCCGCTGCGCCTCTACGTTGATTCGCTGTTCACCAGCCCCTATGCCATGTCGGTGTTTGTCGCCTTGCGCGAAAAGGGCCTGGCGTTCGAGACCGTGCCTCTGGACCTGGACGCTGGTCAGCATCAGGCCGCGGATTACGCGCGACTGTCACTGACCCGGCGGGTGCCGACGCTCGAGGAAGGCGAGTTTTCCCTGTCGGAGTCTTCGGCGATTACTGAATACCTCGACGAAGCCTACCCCGAGAGCCGCGTTTATCCGGTCGAACCGCAGCAGCGGGCGAGGGCGCGGCAGGTGCAGGCGTGGTTGCGCAGCGATTTGCTGCCGATTCGCCAGGAGCGTTCGACCCTGGTGGTGTTCTGCGGGGAGAAGATGCCGCCATTGTCGCCGCTGGCCGAGGCTGCGGCAGGCAAGTTGATCAGTGTGGCGCAGGCGTTGCTGGCGGCTGACCCGGACTGTCTGTTCGGCACCTGGTCAATTGCCGACGTGGACCTGGCCGTGATGCTCAATCGCCTGGTCCTCAACGGCGACGCCGTGCCTGCGCAGTTGGTGGCTTACGCCCAACGTCAATGGCAAAGGCCGTCAGTGCAGGAATGGGTCAACCAGCCACGCCCTCGGGGGTAGGGCTCTCGTTCATTTGCGCGACGCGCCGGTCCAGATCTTCCCAATCCGCCATGCCCAGCACGCGCGTGGTATTCAGGCCGCGCAGGTAGCCACGCAGTTGCTGGGCACTGGCCGATTGCGCGGCGCCAGCGCTTGTTTCACTCAGCAGAACGTTTTCATATTCGACCAGGTAATCGGCGACTCGCTCGCGATACTCCGGCAGTACGGCTTCGCGGATGCGGTCGAAGGTTTTCTGGTGACGCTTCATGGCATGGTCCTTATAGGTTTTATGGGGCTGGGCTACCTGACACTATCGGTTCAAATGATAGTCACCATCAAGGATCACAAGTTCTGTTTTTACGGCAAAGGCGCAAAATCCGCTCATCGAAACGCTGCTCAAGGAAATGCGCGATGAGAACTCTGATCCAGCTGGCTTTGATCACCCTGATGCTCGGCACCGCCGTGCTGACCAACCCGGCCGTTGCCGATGAGCTGCGTACGGGCCATTTGCTGCCACTCGCCGCTGGCGTAAACTCCCTGCAGCGCGCCCAGTCGGTGGGGGTGTTGTACAGCGAAAACACGCGGGACAACCTCAGCTACCTTGAGCGTTACCACGCCATGGCGGTCAATGGCGCCAAGGATGCCTTGGACGGGCGTATCCGCGAGGCGTTCGTCAACAGCTCCGATCCGGAGCTGGCCATCGACTGGCTGATGAACTCGCTGCAAGGCACGTTTGTCTCGGTGACGGTGTATGGCAGCCTGGACGCGCTGGTGCAGGCGCATCCGGACGTGGTGGTGGTGCTCGATACCCATAACCAATTGCTGACCCCGCGTAACGACGTGGTCGAGGCGCGTTTTACCGCGCGGTTCTATGACGCCGATCTGCAATACATCGCCAAGGCCGAAGGCGCGGTGGACAAGCAGGTGCCATCGGTGTGGGTGCATGACAAGTCAGCATTCGAAATTGCCGCGCAGATCGAGCAGCAGCGAGATGTACAACAAGATGCCTTGAAGCAGTTTGACGCATCGCTCAAAGCCCTGGTCCGCGCCGGTTGATACGCGGGTCCACAGGCACCTATTTTTGTTATTTTCAGGAATGTTTATGCGCGCTTTTTTCGCCCCGGCCCTGGCCTTTGCTTCCCTGGCGCTGGCCGGGTGCATCACGGCCCCAAATGCCCCCTCGCTGACCCTGCAAACCGCCAAGACCCCCGAAGGCTACGTGCAATGCGTATTGCCCAAGCTTGAACAGCACGGCATCACCTCGACCGTGACGCAGAACTCGCGCCACGCCAAGGTGCTGTTGACCAGCAAGATCGCGGCCGATGATGTGCTGGAAGCCTATAAGTCCCAGGATGGCACCAAGGTGTTCCTGTACGAGCGCAAACCGCTGGCTTCGGCGATCAAGGCGTCGCGGCTCGAGCAGGCGGCGCAGGATTGTCGGTAACCTGTGCAGGAATGAATACAAATCAAATGTGGGAGGGGGCAAGCCCCCTCCCACATTTGGATAGTGTTCGACTCAGGGTTTGGCTTCGTTGCTGAAGGCATTGACCGTCTTGACCAGCCCCTGCGCCGCCAGCGCCACCAATGCACCGCCTTTCTCCACGGTTGCCAACGCCGGGTCCGAACCCATGCGCCCATCGGGGAAGCGTGCGCGGAAGTCCAGCGCTTCGCGGATCGGGCCGGTGCTGGCGATTTGCGGCGAGTACTCGGCCGACTTGATCGAGTCCGGATAGGCCCATTGCGTCACGGCAATCTCCGACGGCGTGGCGTGGCTGCCATGGCCCACCGGGAATTGGCGCTGCGCCAGGTCGGTGACGCCCTCCAGGTCCCACCAGTTGACCAGCTTGAGGGCGAACCCGGCCGGGCGGCGGGCAAAGCTGGCTTCGGCGTAGAGTTCGGAAAACGCCGCTTCGATGGTGGCGATATTGCCGCCGTGGCCGTTGAGGAACAGGATCTTGTCGAAACCATGCCCGACCAGCGAGCGCACCCAGTCGCCGATCGCCGCGATAAAGGTGGAAGGGCGCAGCGAAATGGTGCCGGGAAAACCCAGATGGTGCTGGGCCATACCGATGTTGAACGTCGGGCCGACCAGGATATCGGCATTTTTCTGCGCTTCGACGGCGATGATCTCCGGGCACATCCAGTCGGTGCCCAGCAGGCCGGTGGGGCCGTGTTGCTCGTTGGAGCCGATGGGGATTATCACCGTGCGGCTGCGCTGCAGAAACTGCCCGATCTCGATCCAGGTGGACTTGTGTAGAAGCATGCGACGCTCTCTTTTATCTGTGGGACAGGCTATCCGCCACGGATTGTACGACTACTGGCCACCTGTTGGGGTTTGCAATTGAGATAGGTCGAGGACTTCAGCCAGCGCTGGTCGGGGTACCACGAAAACATGAATTGCCCGTCCTTGAGCTTGTCCACCACTTGGCGCGCGACTTGCGGGCGCACCGCCGGGCAGCCCTGGCTGCGGCCGATACGGCCTTCGCGCTTGCTCCATAGCGGGCTGACGTAGTCGGCGGCATGGATCACAATGGCGCGGTCGCGGGCCAGGTCATTGAAGCCAGGCTCCAGGCCGTCCATGCGCAGTGAGTAGCCATGGGTGCCGAGGTAACTTTCCTGGGTGCGGAACAGGCCCAGGCTGGACTGATGACTGCCTTCGAGGTTGGAAAACGCGGTGGCGAAGTTTTCGCCGGACTTGGCACCGTGTGCCACCAGGTCGCGCAGTACCAAGGTCTTTTTGCGCAGGTCGAAAATCCACAGCCGACGGGCGGTCGAAGGCTGGGAGTAGTCAATCACCGCCAGGCGATCGGAACGTTCCTCGCCGTTATTGACCGCGCACTGCACCGCGCTCAGGGCGCTTTTCAACACGATGGGATTGAGTTCTGGAGCAGAGCGCGCCAGGCTGCTATACAAGGAAGGAGCGGGGCCATTGGCGGCGAGCGCAACATTGCTCAGTAACGCCAGGCTCGCGGTGATCAGGCCCAGGTTGGTTGAACCGAGCCGGCGCATTAAAGTCAGCATCTACAGTCGAGTCCCCGCTGTGGAGTGGAGCTAAGTCAATTGTTCAAAAAACACGCATGTTACTTGAGCATTTGCCTGCTCGTTACACCACTGGTCGCCACAGCCGAAGCGCCGCCGCTGGAGCCGCTGCCGGTCACGACCCCGGCACCGGTCGACCTGGCGCCGCTGCAACAGGCCCTGGCGCAGTTGCCCAGTGTCTGCCCGCAACTCGCGCCGCGTATCGACGCCAGCGCGCAATTGCGCCTGCAAGCCTTTTACCAGCAGCAGGGCGATGCGCCGCTGTGGTCGGCCGACGAGCGTCGGCAGGCCTTGCACGACCAGTTGCTGATGCTGGCCGACGACGGCCTGGACCCCACCCACTATAGCTTGCCCACCGCAGACGCCACGGCCAATGTGCTGTGCAGCGATATCGCGATCAGCCAGCAGTACCTCCAGGCCCTGCAGGATTTGCACTTCGGGCGTCTGCAGCAATCGCGCTTCGAGCCGCTCTGGCACGCCCAACCGCCTGCCGATGACCCGCACACCGCCGTGCTGGCCTTCGCCGCCACCGGCTTGCAGGACATGGCCCAGGCGTTCGACCAGGCGCGGCCCAGCGCGGATTTGTATCGCAGCCTGCGTAACGCCTATTCCAGTGCGCGCCAGCAGCCGTTGCCGCAGTGGGAAGCGGTGGGCGAGGGGCCGCTGTTGCGTCCGGGCATGGAAGACCCACGGGTACCGGAACTGGCGCGTCGCCTCTACCGCGGCGGTTACCTGACCCAGGAACCCAAGGGCAGCGCCAGGCTGTACCGCCCCGAACTGGTCGCTGCGGTCAAGGCCTTCCAGCTCAGCCATTCCCTGCAGGCTGACGGTGTGATCGGCGCCGGCACCGTGGCCGAACTCAATATCAGCCCTTTGACGCGCCGCGACCAGTTGCGCATCAACCTCGAACGGTTCCGCTGGCTGGCCCGGGACCTGGAGCCTGAAGGCGTGGTGGTCAACGTCGCGGCCGCGCAATTGAGCGTGTATCAGAGCGGCATCCCGGTATGGCAGACCCGCCTGCAAGTGGGCCGCGCCGAGCGCCAGACACCGCTGCTCAAATCGCGCATCACGCGGCTGACTCTCAACCCGACATGGACCATCCCGCCCACGATCATGCGCGAGGACAAGCTGCCGGCCATCCGCCTCAATCCGGAGTATCTGCGCCAGCAGAACCTGCAAGTGCTTGACGCCGAAGGTCACCCGCTGACGCCGGAGCAGGTCGACTGGGCACGTCCCGGCAATATCCTGCTGCGCCAGGAGGCAGGGCCGCGCAACCCGTTGGGCAAGATTGTGATGCGTTTTCCCAACCCGTACTCGGTGTACCTGCATGACACGCCGAGCCAGCCGCTGTTTACCAAGGGGCCGCGGGCGTTCAGTTCGGGGTGCGTGCGGGTCGAACAACCGCTGCTGTTGCGCGACCTGCTGGTGAGCCCGGCCGAACGCACGCGCACCGATGAGTTGCTGGCCACCGGCGTCACCCATGAATTCAGGCTGGCCACGCCGGTGCCGGTGCTGCTGGGGTATTGGACGGTGGAAGTGGATCGCCAGGGAAGCCTGGTGTACGCGCCGGATATCTACGCGCGCGATCCGGTATTGATCAAGGCCATGGGGAGTGTGTTGTAGAGCGCTGCCCGGAATGTGGAATGGGGGCTTATGTGGGAGGGGGCTTGCCCCCGATGACGGTGTGTCAGCTACAGATAGGCTGGCTGACACACCGCTATCGGGGGCAAGCCCCCTCCCACATTTGGATCTGCGGTGCGTTCACTTACCTATTCAGGCATTAATTGCTGGCGGCACTCCAGCACCAGCCGCGCGCCGCCCAGTTCGCTGGTGGCCACGTCCAGCTTGAAGCCGTGCAGGTTGATGATTGCCGCCACGATCGACAGGCCCAGGCCAAACCCGCCTTGCTGATCACTCTCATCCACCCGATAGAAGCGCTGGAACACCGAAGCACGTTCGGCCGCAGGAATCCCCGGCCCCGAGTCGAGCACTTCGATCCGCGTGCTGCCCACATCATTGAGCGCGCGCAGGATCACCTGGCCGCCCGGCGGGGTGAACTTGATCGAATTGCTCAGCAGGTTGGCCAGGGCCTCGAACAACAGGGCGCGGTCGCCGGTGATCCAGGGCAGTGAGTCCGGGGTCTGCAGCAGCAGTTCCAACTCGCCTTCTTCGGCCAGGGGCAGGTAGAAGTCATGCAGTTCGCGCAGCAGCGGCAGGGGGTCCATGAGCAAAAAGCCCGAACGCCGCTGGTGGTCTTCCAGTTCCGAAATCCGCAGCAAACCGCGAAAACGCGCCATCAGCGTGTCGGTTTCGGCAATCGCGTCATCGAGCTTCACCGCATGGGCCGAGTCTTCCTCCGCTTGTTGCTTGATGCGGTAAAGCTGCGCACGCAAGCGCGTCAGCGGCGTGCGCAGATCGTGGGCGATGTTGTCGCACACGCCCTTGACCTCGTTCATCAGCTTCTCGATGCGGTCGAGCATGGCGTTGACGATGGCCGCGAGCATGTCCAGCTCGTCGCGCCGATCGGACAGCGGCAAGCGGTGCGTCAGGTCGCCGGCGACGATGGCCTCGGCGCTCGCCTGAATACCGCGAATGCGCCGCAGCGGACGGCGGCGCAGCAAGTGCCAGCCAGCGGCGCCGGGAATGATGGTCAGCGACAGCGCCCACAGCAGGGCATGCCAGATGATCCGGGTCACGCCGAACAGCGAGCCGTTGGCGCGCACCAGCACCAGCCAGCGGCCATCTTCGGTGTGGGTGGCCACGGCGTCGCAGCTGTCCTTGGGCAGTTTCGGGTCGTCGGAGTCGACACAGTTGGCCAGGGAATGGATCTTGCCATCCAGCGGCAAGTCGGGCGGCACGGCGCGGATCGGCCCGCTCAACGGACGAAACTGTTCGTCGAACAGGCCATAGGCGTCCACGCCTTTCATGTCGAAGGTCATGCTGGTGGTCAGCGCCTCCACCAGTTCTTCGCCGTCGAAGCGTTGGAACAAATGCTGGCGCTGCATCAGCGAATGGCGCGACAGGTCGCCCAGGTACCCGGACACCTCGTAATACAGCACCCCCATGAGGATGCAGCTCCACGCCACGAACAGCGAACTGTACAGCGCCAGCAAACGGCTGCTGGAAGAGCGCCAGCCTTTAGAGGGGTTCAGCAATGACATATCCCGAGCCTCGTACCGTGCGAATCAGCGGCGTGAGGCCCGGCGGGTCGATTTTCTTGCGCAGGCGACCGATGTGCACGTCGATCAGGTTGGTGCCGGGATCAAAGTGATAACCCCAGACTTCCTCGAAGATCATCATGCGCGACAGGATCTGCCCGGTGTTGCGCATCAGAAATTCCAACAGCTTGTACTCGGTGGGCAACAGGCTCAGCGGTTGATCGGCGCGGCTGGCTTCGCGGCTGATCAGGTTCAGCTCCAGATCGGCCACGCGCAGGGCGGTTTCGAATTCCTTGACCGTGCTTTTGCGTCGCAGCAGTACCTCGACGCGGGCGGCCATTTCGTCGGAAGCGAAGGGCTTGGTCAGGTAGTCATCGCCGCCGGCGCGCAGGCCGCGCACGCGTTCGTCCACGTCGGAGAGGGCGCTGATCATCAAAATCGGCGTCGACACCCCGATGGTGCGCAGGGTGGTGACGATGGCCAGGCCATCCAGTTCGGGCAGCATGCGGTCGAGGGTGATCAGATCGTAATCACCACTCACGGCACGGACCAGGCCTTCGCGGCCGTTGTCCACCCAGTCTACGTCCAGTCCATGGCTACTCAGCTCGGCGACGATCTCGCGGGCCGTTACGGCGTCATCCTCGATGGTCAAAATGCGGGTCATAGGATTACCTGGTGAGCGTTCACACTAGAAGTGTGGGCATTTTGCCAAGAAGTTGCTGAATGTTTCCTAAATAAAACTTCATCTAGGCAAATCATCCCCTATTCCAGTGTGGGAGGGGGCTTGCCCCCGATAGCGCTAGGTCAGTCTGTCAATTCTTACCAGACACACCGCAATCGGGGGCAAGCCCCCTCTTACATTGGTTGTTCAACAGGAGAATGCATAACGCCCGCTCTCTGCAGGCCATTCTTGCAACTTGCATGATTTAAAGAAGTTCAATTTAGTTAAGCTGTTGAAATATAAGCAGTTTATTTTCTACTTGAGCTGGCACGCTGCCTGCACTGTCCCTTTTGAGACTTGTAACACTATTTTTCATGCCTGGAGCAAAACAACAATGATCACATCCTCATCCACGCTGCAAGAGTCAAGCGCGCTCTCCGGGGTTTCCTGGGGGGCGATTTTTGCCGGGGCTGCCGCGGCGGCTGCACTGTCCTTGATCCTGGTGCTGCTGGGCTTCGGCCTGGGTTTTTCGGCGGTATCGCCGTGGGCCGACAGCGGCATGAGCGCCAAGGGGCTTGGCATTTCCACGATTGTGTGGCTGGCATTCACCCAAATCGTCGCGTCGGGCCTGGGCGGCTACATTGCCGGCCGGTTGCGCGTGAAGTGGGCCAATCTGCATGGCGATGAGGTGTACTTCCGTGACACCGCACACGGCTTCCTGGCCTGGGCGGTCGCGACACTGATCACGGCGATGCTGGTGGTCGGTTCGGTCAGCAGCGTAGTCAGCGGCGGCGTGAAAGCCGGTGCCAGCGTTGCGTCGGGCGCCGCCAGCGGCATGTCCCAAGCCGCCGGCAGCGTAGCCAAGGGCGCCCACAGCGGCGACTTCGGTTACTACGTCGACAGCCTGTTCCGCGACGACCGCCCTGCAGCGGTCAGCGATGACGCCGCCCATGCCGTGGTCGGCCGCATCTTTGCCCGTACCCTGGGCAATGACGGCCAACTGGCTCCGGAAGACCGTACCTACCTGGCCCAGTTGATCAGCCAGCGCACCAACCTCAGCCAGGCCGACGCCGAGGCGCGCATCGACAAAGTCTACGGCGATGCCCGTAAAGCCGTCGAAGACGCCAAGGTCAAAGCCAAGCAAGCCGCCGACACGGCCGCGAAAGTCGCTGCCTACACCTCGCTGTGGACCTTCGTCGCGCTGCTGATCGGTGCGTTCTTCGCCAGCTTCGCCGCAACCTTCGGCGGTCGCCGCCGGGATGCCGTGGTGTACGTCGAAACCGAAAACTACGTTCGTTAATTCAAGGAGAACATGATGCGCTCATTACTGCTGTGGTTCCTCGGCGTGCCGATTCCGCTGATTATCCTGATTGCCATTTTCATGCACTAAACCTGAGCCTGGCTCTGGTCCAATGTGGGAGGGGGCTTGCTCCCGATAGTGGAGTGTCAGTCAGCTGGTTCGGCGACTGACACCCTGCTATCGGGGGCAAGCCCCCTCCCACATTTGGTTGGCGGTGAGCCAGCCTTAGTCGTCGAACCCTACCTGCTCGTGAATCTCATCGACCTTCAGCTCCAACCGATACGCCACCGCAATGAACAACGCCTGGCACAGGCACAGCGTGGCGCTCAGTGAGCGAAAGGCGAAAGACGAACCCTCATTGACCAACAGCACGGCGTTTGCCCGCTTGGCCAGGGGCGACAGGTTGCTGTCGGTGATAATCAACGTCTTGGCCTGGTGATGCTGGGCAATGCGCAGGCAATGCTGGGTTTCCTTGCCGTACGGCGTGAAGCTGATCGCAATCACCAGGTCATTGGCGCGCACGCTGCGCATCTGTTCGCGGTAGCTGCCACCCAGCCCCGAAATCAGGTGAATACGTTTGTTGGTGTGCTGCAGGTTGTACACCAGGTAGTCGGCTACCGCGAATGAGCGGCGTACGCCGACCACGTAGATATTGTCGGCATTGACCACCAGGTCCACGGCCTTGTCGAAGGCCGCGTCGTCCAGTTCCAGCCCCAGCCGTTCGATGCCGGATAACGTGGCATTGACGCACTCACGCGCCAGGTCGCCGCCGCTGGCCTTCTGCGACTTGTTGGCGATCATGCTGCGGATGCGCTGCTGGTAGTTCTGCACCGGCGTGGTCTTGTGGGTATACGCCTCGCGAAACAATGCCTGCATCTCACTGAACCCGCTGAAGCCGAAACGTTGGGAAAACCGCACGATGGCCGAGGGGTGCACTTCACATTCACGGGCGATATCGCTGATGCGGTCGACCATGATCCGGTCGCTCTGCTGGCTCATGTAGCTGGCGATGCGCTTGAGTTGACGGGGCAGGCTTTCGTATTCGTCGGTGATCAGCTGCAACAGGCGTTCGGCATTGATCGGAGGGCTGGCGATCGGATCTTCCAGGGTGGTCTCGGGATCGGTGCGGGACATGGGCAATCCTTCTGGCGTGTTCGTCTGGTGCGCTGATGGGTGGCGCAAGTCTACAGGGTAGGCGCAAAAAAATACCTCGGCATCACGGCCTGCGCGGGCTGCTGAAACGATGCACGACGGCTGCCACAGCATTATGCCGGCTTATTGGAAAAAATATTCCACTAAAAATAATTATGGAATAAATATTGATTGCCGCCGCCGGACGTTCTAGTCTGCTCCCACCAAGAGCGTTTGCCGTCGCCACGGCGGCACAACGCAGGCTGATAAAAATAACAGGAGCCAGCATGGGCCAGACTCGTTTTGCCAGTGGGCGTCAATTGGATCTGATTTGCCTCGGACGCCTGGGCGTCGATCTCTATGCGCAGCAAGTGGGCGCGCGGCTTGAGGACGTGACCAGCTTCGCCAAATACCTTGGCGGTTCCTCCGCCAATATCGCCTTCGGCACGGCGCGGCTGGGGCTCAAGTCAGCGATGCTCAGCCGGGTGGGCGACGACCACATGGGCCGCTTCCTGGTCGAATCCCTGGCCCGTGAAGGCTGCGACGTCAGCGCTATCAAAATCGACCCGGAACGCCTGACCGCCCTGGTGCTGCTCGGTCTCAAGGACCGTGAGACCTTCCCCCTGGTGTTCTACCGCGAAAACTGCGCCGACATGGCCCTGCGTGCCGAAGACGTCAACGAAGCCTTCATTGCTTCCAGCAAGGCGCTGCTGATCACCGGCACGCATTTCTCCACTGACGGGGTGTACAAGGCCAGCATCCAGGCGCTGGACTACGCGGCCAAACACAACGTCAAGCGCGTACTCGACATCGACTACCGTCCGGTGCTGTGGGGCCTGGCCGGCAAGGCCGATGGCGAGACCCGCTTTGTTGCCGACCAGAATGTCAGCCAGCATGTGCAGAAAATCCTGCCGCGTTTCGATCTGATTGTCGGTACCGAAGAAGAATTCCTGATTGCCGGCGGCAGTGAAGACCTGCTCGGCGCCTTGCGCACCGTGCGCGAACTGACGCCCGCCACCCTGGTGGTCAAGCTCGGCCCGCAAGGCTGCACGGTGATTCACGGCGCCATTCCCGAACGCCTGGAAGACGGTGCGATCTACCCCGGCGTGCGCGTGGAAGTGCTCAATGTGCTGGGTGCCGGCGATGCCTTCATGTCGGGCTTCCTCAGCGGTTGGCTCAACGACGCCACGGATGAGCGTTGCAGCCAGTTGGCCAATGCCTGTGGCGGCCTGGTGGTGTCGCGTCATGCCTGCGCGCCGGCCATGCCGACGCCTGCCGAGCTGGAATACCTGTTCAATAGCCCGGTGCCGATCACCCGGCCTGACCAGGACGCGACCCTGCAACGCCTGCACCGCGTCAGCGTGCCGCGCAAAACCTGGAAGCAGCTGTTCGTGTTCGCCTTCGACCACCGCTGGCAACTGGTCGACCTGGCTCAGCGCGGCGGCCAGGAGGTGGCGCGCATCAGTGCGATCAAGCAATTGTTTATCCAGGCCATCGAACGCGTGGAGCGCAAGCTGGGCGAGCAGGGCATCGAGGCCGATGTGGGCCTGTTGGCCGACCAGCGTTTCGGCCAGGATGCGCTCAACGCCGCCAGCGGTCGCGGCTGGTGGATCGCACGCCCGGTCGAAGTGCAGAACTCGCGGCCCCTGGCGTTCGAACACGGTCGCTCCATCGGCAGCAACCTGATCGCCTGGCCTGCGGAACAGATCATCAAGTGCCTGGTGCAATTTCACCCTGATGACGAACCGCTGCTGCGCCTGGAACAGGAGGCGCAGCTCAAGGCGGTGTACGAAGCGTCCATTGTCAGCGGCCACGAACTGCTGCTGGAAGTCATCCCGCCCAAGGATCACCCGTCCACTTACCCGGACGCGCTCTATCGCAGCCTCAAACGACTCTACAACCTCGGCATCTACCCGGCGTGGTGGAAGATCGAGGCGCAATCGGCCGAGGACTGGAAAAAGCTCGACGAACTCATCCACGAACGCGACCCGTACTGCCGAGGTGTGGTGCTGCTGGGGCTGAATGCCTCGGCGGAGTTTCTCGCCGACGGCTTCAAGCAGGCCAGCCAGAGCACTACCTGCCGTGGGTTTGCCGTGGGCCGCACGATCTTCCAGGAACCGAGCAAGGCGTGGATGGCGGGGGAAATCGATGATGAAACCCTGATCCAGCGTGTCCAGGCCACCTTCGAACAACTTATTACCGCCTGGCGCAGCGCGCGAACCTGATCACAGTTCCAAATGTGCAATGCAATCAAATGTGGGAGGGGGCTTGCCCCCGATAGCGGTAGTTCAGTTAGAGAAGTGTTGTCTGACACGCCGCTATCGGGAGCAAGCCCCCTCCCACATAAAGCAGATTTTCAGTGTTAGTTGAAAACAATAAAAGGTGCAGCCATGCCCGCAATCCGAATTGGCATCAACCCGATCTCCTGGAGCAACGACGACCTGCCGGCCCTGGGCGGTGAAACGCCGCTGAGCACCGCTTTGAGCGAAGGCAAGGAGATCGGCTACGAAGGGTTTGAACTCAACGGCAAATTCCCCAAGGACGCCAAAGGGGTCGGCGACGTGCTGCGCCCCTATGACCTGGCGCTGGTCTCCGGCTGGTATTCAAGCCGCCTGGCGCGGCGTTCGGTGGCCGAAGAAATCGAGGCCATCGCCGGCCACGTCGAGCTGCTCAAGCACAATGGCGCGACGGTGCTGGTGTACGGCGAAGTCGCCGATTCGATCCAGGGCTCGCGCATCCGTCTGATCGAACGCCCACGCTTTCACACCGAGCAGGCGTGGCAGGCGTACGCCGACAAGCTCACGGAACTGGCGTGTTTCACCCTGTCCCAGGGCGTGCGCCTGGCCTACCACCACCATATGGGCGCCTATGTCGAATCCCCCGAAGATATCGATCAGCTGATGCGCCGCACCGGCCCGGAAGTCGGTCTGTTGTTCGACTCGGGCCACTGCTACATGGGCGGCGGCGAACCCCTCGAGGTGCTGCGCAAACACATCGCGCGCATTTGCCACGTGCATTTCAAGGACGTGCGCAAACCCGTGGTGCAGCTGGCGCGCAACCAGATGTGGAGCTTTCCCGACTGCATCGTCAATGGCACCTTCACCGTGCCCGGCGACGGCGATATCGATTTTGCGCCATTGCTCGATGAGCTGTTGGCCGCCGGTTACAGCGGCTGGCTGGTGGTCGAGGCCGAGCAGGACCCGGCCGTGGCGCCCAGCTATATCTACGCGAAAAAAGGCTACGACACGTTGCGAGCATTGCTCGACGAGAGGACTTAACCATGAGCTTGCTGGTCAAGAGCAACACACGCGGACAAACCATGGTCGCCCTGGAAACAGGGCGCCTGGAGTATGTCGGTTTCAGCGCTTATCGCCTGAGCCTGGGCGAGACGCTGCCGGTCAGCGCCGGCGACAAGGAGCTGTGCCTGGTGCTGCTCAGCGGCCGGGTGAATATCCAGGGCGAGGGCTTCGACTGGCAGAACCTGGGGGATCGTCAATCGGTGTTCGAGGACAAATCCCCGTTTGCCGCCTACTTGCCGCCCGGCACCGACGCCCGGGTCACCGCCTTGAGTGATGTACAGATCGCGGTCTGCGCCGCGCCCGGCGCGGGCGGTTACACACCGCGCCTGATCCGCCCGCAACAGTGCAAGCGCAGCGTGCGCGGTAAAGGCGCCAACACCCGCTACGTGTGCGACATCCTGCCCGACAGCGAGCCGGCGCATTCGCTGCTGGTGGTAGAAGTGCGCACGCCATCCGGGCATTCGTCGAGCTACCCGCCGCACAAGCACGACACCGATGACCTGCCGCACCAGAGCTTTCTGGAAGAGACCTATTACCACCAGGTCAATCCACCCCAGGGCTTCGTATTCCAGCGCGTGTACACCGACGATCGCAGTATCGACCAGGCCATGGCCGTGGAAAACAGCGATCTGGTGGTGGTGCCCAAGGGCTATCACCCGGTCAGCGTGCCGTACGGCTACGAGTCGTATTACCTGAACGTCATGGCCGGCCCCAAGCGTGCCTGGCATTTCCACAACGACCCGCAGCACAGTTGGCTGCTGGACCTCTGAAACGGTTTTGCACGGAGAACAACAACAATGAAGTCGCCGCTACGCTTTGCCCTTAACCGTATGGTCGCACCCAACCTGTCCCTGCCGGACTTCATCCAGCTGGCCGCGTCGCTCAAGTGCGATGCCATCGAGATCCGCAATGATCTCAAGGACCGCCAGATCGAATACGGCACGCCCGCCAGCCGTGTGCGCGAGCTGTGCGCGGTACAGGGCATCACGGTGTTGTCGATCAACGCGCTGTATCCCTTTGACGTGTGGAACGATGAGCGCCGTGCCCAGGCAATCGAGCTTGCCACCTATGCCCGTGAATGTGGCGCCCAGGGCCTGGTGATGTGCCCGTTCAACGAGCCGGGCGACACGCGCACCGATGCCCAGCGCGCCGCCGGTTTGCGCACGGCCCTGAGCGAAATGGCGCCGATCCTGCGCGAGTACGGGATCCTCGGTTTCGTCGAGCCCCTGGGCTTCGAAGAATCGGCCCTGCGCCGCAAGCGCGTGGCGGTGGACGCGATCAAGGCCATCGGCGGCCTGGATGTGTTCCGTGTGGTGCACGACACCTTCCATCATCACTTGGCCAACGAACATGAGTTCTTCCCGGAACTCACTGGCCTGGTGCACATCTCCGGCGTGGAAGATGCCGACGCGCCGCTCAACGCGATCCGTGACGGCCACCGCGTGCTGGTGGGCGAGGGCGATATCCTCGGCAATGCGGCGCAGATCGACACCTTGCTCAGCACCGGCTACAGCGGCTACCTGTCGTTCGAGCCGTTTGCGACCAGCGTGCATGAACTGGCGGATATCCAGCAGGCCTTGGGCGCCAGCATTGCCCACCTGAAAAAAAGTTAAGGGGCGCGACATGACCACCACCCGACTGACCATGGCCCAGGCCCTGGTGAAGTTCCTGGATAACCAATACATCGAAGTCGATGGCGTGCAGAGCAAGTTCGTCGCCGGCGTGTTCACCATTTTCGGTCACGGTAACGTGCTGGGCCTGGGCCAGGCGCTGGAGCAGGACAGCGGCGACCTGGTGGTGCACCAGGGTCGCAACGAGCAGGGCATGGCCCACGCCGCCATCGGGTTTGCCAAGCAGCACCTGCGCCGCAAGATCTACGCGTGCACCGCCTCGGTGGGACCCGGCGCGGCGAATATGCTCACCGCCGCGGCCACCGCCACCGCCAACCGCATTCCGTTGCTGCTGCTGCCCGGCGATGTCTACGCCAGCCGCCAGCCGGACCCGGTGTTGCAGCAGATCGAGCAGTTTCATGACCTGAGCATCAGTACCAACGACGCCTTTCGCTCGGTCAGCAAATACTGGGACCGTATCAACCGCCCGGAGCAATTGATGAGCGCGGCGATCCACGCCATGCGTGTGCTTACTGATCCTGCGGAAACCGGCGCGGTCACCCTGGCGCTGCCCCAGGATGTGCAGGCCGAAGCCTGGGACTATCCGGATTACTTCCTGCAAAAGCGCGTGCACCGCATCGAACGTCGCCCGCCGACGGCGGCAATGCTTGACGACGCATTGGCTGCCTTCAAGGGCAAGCGCAAACCGCTGATCATCTGCGGCGGCGGAGTGAAGTACTCCGGCGCAAATGCCGCGCTGCAAGCCTTTGCCGAGCGCTTCGATATCCCCTTCGCCGAAACCCAGGCGGGCAAGAGCGCGGTGGTGTCCAGTCACCCGCTGAACGTCGGCGGCATTGGCGAGACCGGCTGCCTGGCGGCCAACCTGCTGGCGCCCGAGGCGGACCTGATCATCGGCATCGGCACCCGTTATACCGACTTCACCACCTCGTCCAAATCGCTGTTCAAGCACGCCGAGGTGACGTTTCTCAACCTCAATATCAGCCCGTGCGATGCGTTGAAGCTCGACGGCGTGCAAGTGCTGGGCGATGCCAGGGTCGCCCTGCAAACGCTGGCCGATGCGCTGGGGGATTACCGCGCCGGCTGGGGCGAACAGGTGCGCGACGCCAAGGCGCAACTGGACGCCGAAGTGGACCGGGTGCATCAGGTTGAATACCTGGGCGATGATTTCGTCCCCGAAGTCGATGACCATCTGGACCGCGCGGTACTGCGCGAATTTATCGAACTGACCGGCTCCTGCCTGACCCAGAGTCGCGTGCTCGGCGTGCTCAACCAGACCCTGGCCGACGACGCCATCATTGTCGCCGCCGCCGGCAGCCTGCCCGGCGATCTGCAGCGCGCCTGGCGCAGCAAGGGCGTGAACACCTACCACGTCGAATACGGTTATTCGTGCATGGGCTACGAGATCAACGCTGCCCTCGGCGTCAAGCTGGCCGAACCGGGCAAAGAGGTGTACGCGCTGGTCGGCGATGGCTCCTACATGATGCTGCATTCGGAACTGGCCACCTCGATCCAGGAGCACCGCAAGATCAATGTGGTGCTGCTCGACAACATGGCCTTCGGTTGCATCAACAACCTGCAGATCGGCAACGGCATGGACAGCTTCGGCACCGAGTTCCGCTACCGCAACCCCGAGAGCGGCAAGCTCGACGGCGGCCTGGTGCCGGTGGATTTCGCCATGAGCGCGGCGGCATATGGCTGCAAGACCTACAAGGTCAGCAACGTGGAACAGCTTGAAGCGGCCCTGGCCGATGCACGTACCCAAACCGTGTCGACCCTGATCGATATCAAGGTACTGCCCAAGACCATGGTCCACGGCTACCTGTCGTGGTGGCGGGTGGGGGTGGCGCAGGTGTCCACCAGCGAACGCACGAATGCCGCTGCAAAAAAACTCAATGAACAGCTGGCCAAAGCCCGGCAGTACTAATAACAAGAGGAGTGTGTGTATGTCGTTGAAGCTTGGAGTGATCGGTACCGGTGCCATCGGCCGTGACCATATTCGTCGTTGCAGCCAGACCCTGCTCAACAGCCAGGTGGTGGCGGTCACCGATATCAACCTTGAACAGGCCGCCAAGGTGGTGGCTGATTTGAAGCTGGACGCCGAGGTGTACCCGGATGGCCACGCGTTGATCAACTCGCCGCAGGTGCAGGCGGTGCTGGTGACCTCGTGGGGGCCGAGCCATGAAGAGTTCGTGCTCGCCGCCATCGCGGCCGGTAAACCGGTGTTCTGCGAGAAACCCCTGGCCGTGACCGCCGAAGGCTGCCGCCGCATCGTCGAAGCCGAAGTGGCGCACGGCAAGCGCCTGGTGCAAGTCGGTTTCATGCGCCCCTATGACGAAGGTTATCGCGCCCTGAAAGCGGTGATCAAAAGCGGCCAGATCGGTGAGCCGCTGATGCTGCACTGCGCCCACCGCAACCCGACGGTGGGCGAGAACTACAAGACCGACATGGCGATTACCGACACCCTGATCCACGAACTGGACGTACTGCGTTGGCTGCTCAACGACGACTACGTCTCGGTGCAGGTGGTGTTCCCGCGCAAGACCAGCAAAGCCCTGGCCCACCTGCGCGACCCGCAGATCGTATTGCTGGAGACCGTCAAGGGCACGCGTATCGACGTGGAAGTATTCGTCAACTGCCAATACGGCTACGACATTCAGTGCGAAGTGGTGGGGGAGAGCGGTATCGCCAAGTTGCCGGAGCCTTCGCAGGTGCAACTGCGCAGCGGGGCGAAGTTGTCCAACGCGATTCTGATGGACTGGAAGGACCGGTTTATCGGCGCCTATGACGTGGAACTGCAAGCGTTCATCGACAGCGTGCGCGCCGGACAAGTGGGCGGGCCGTCGGCCTGGGACGGGTATGCGGCGGCCGTGGCGGCGGATGCGTGTATTGAAGCGCAGGGCAGTGGGCAGATTGTGCCGGTGAGCCTGCCGGATCGCCCGCACTTCTACGGCTGACCCCAAATCTGAATTGAAATGCAGTCAGTGTGGGAGGGGGCTTGCCCCCTATGGCAGTGTGTCAGTCAGTAAGTCTGTATCTGAACCACCGCCATCGGGGGCAAGCCCCCTCCCACATTTGATTGGGTTTGCACTTCAAAGAAGGAATAAATCATGCGAATCGGACTAGTCGGCTACGGCCACGGAGGGCGCTTCTTTCATGCGCCGCTGATTGCGACGTTGCCAGGCGCGACCTTTGTCGGCGTCGTCACACGCTCCCCCGAGCGCCGCCAGCAACTGGCAAACGACCACCCTGGCCTTCCGGCCTTCGACACCATCGGCCAGATCGTCGAAGCCGGCGTCGACGCCCTCGTCATCTCCACCACCCTCAAAGGCCGTCCGGCCCTGGTGCTGGAAGCCATCGAACACGGCGTGGCGGTGGTCAGCGACAAGCCCTTCGCCGCCAACGCCGAGCAGGCCCAGGCCTTGATCACCGCCGCTGAACGCCAGGGCACATTGCTCAGCGTCTACCAGAACCGCCGCTGGGATTCGGATTACCTGACCCTGCGCAAACTCATCGAGGCCGGTGCCCTGGGTTCCATTACCCGCTTTGAATCCCGCGTCGAACGCTACAGCCCCCAGGCGGTGGGCAATGCCAGCGGCGGCGGCTGGTTGCGCGACCTCGGCAGCCATCTGGTGGACCAGGCCCTGCAACTGTTCGGACCGGTGGACCGGGTATTTGCGCAACTGCACTTCACGCCCGAGCATCCCACCCTTGACCACGGCTTTTTCGTGGCGCTGACCCATGCCAACGGCGTGATTTCGCACCTGTGGGGCAGTGCTTTGCAAAACAGCCAGGCCCCACGCTTTCGCGTCAGTGGCACGCTGGGTTGTTACACCGTCGAAGGGCTGGACGGCCAGGAAGATGCGCTGATGGCCGGCAAGTCACCGAAAACCGAAGGCGAGCACTGGGGCGCCGAAGAACACCGACGCTGGGGCTGGTTTGAACAGGGGCCGGAGCGGGAACGGGTGCCGTCGGAAAAGGGCTGCTGGCCTCAGTTCTATCGGCAGTTGCAATGTGCCGTGCAAGGCCAGGGGCCGCTGCCGGTTGATGCCTGTGACGCGCTGGAAACTACCCGTATATTGGACGCCGCACGCCTGAGCGCCGAGCGCCAGCAAGTGGTTTCGACAAAAATAGAATAAAATTCTAAAACAGGTTGATATGGAAATTATTTTCCAATAAAGTCGTTTCCAGGTTGCATAAAGTACGTCTGGGGCTCGACCCCGGCGACTCAACAAAAACAAGATCAAAAACAACCAGGTACCGTCAGATGAAAATCTTCAACGCTGTACTGCGAGTTTTACGCCCTGCCCACACGCCACGCGCACTGCCTCGCGCCCGGCCGTTCTACTTCTCCTTCCTCAATGTGCTGTGCGTCGAAAACCAGGGCGCACTGGTCTGCTGCATTCCCGGCGCTCCGGTGGTGCGCGTGCCTGCCGAACGCTGATAAACGCAACGTCCATAAAACCAACAAGAAAGTGGAGACAGACCGTTCATGAAGACCCCGATCCGTTTTACCGCGCTGGCCCTGTCGATGCTACTCGCCAGCGGCATTGCCGCAGCTGCTGACCTCAAGGTGGGGGTGAGCATGTCCGCCTTCGATGACACCTTCCTGACCTACCTGCGCGAAGACATGGACAAGCAGGCCAAGTCCTATCCCAAGGGCGACGGCGTGCAGCTGCAGTTCGAAGACGCCCGCGCCGATGTGGTCAAGCAACTGAGCCAGGTCGAGAACTTTATCAGCCAGAAAGTCGACGCCATCATCGTCAACCCGGTGGACACCGCCTCCACGGCGAACATCATCAAAGCCGCCACCGCCGCGAAAATCCCCTTGGTGTTCGTCAACCGCCGTCCCGACCAGAAAGACTTGCCCAAGGACGTGGTCGCCGTGACCTCCGATGACGTTGAGGCCGGCAAGCTGCAAATGCAGTACATCGCCGAAAAACTCGGCGGCAAGGGCAAGATCGTGATCCTGCTGGGCGACCTGGCGAACAACTCCACCACCAACCGCACCAAGGGCGTGAAGGAAGTGCTGGCCAAGTACCCGGACATCAAGATCGAGCAGGAACAGACCGGCATCTGGCTGCGCGACAGGGGCATGACCCTGGTCAACGACTGGCTGACCCAGGGCCGCGACTTCAATGCGGTGCTGGCTAACAACGATGAGATGGCCATCGGTGCGGCCATGGCCCTGAAATCGGCAGGCAAGAAAGACGTATTGATCGCCGGGGTCGACGGCACGCCGGACGGCCTCAACGCGATCACCAAGGGCGACATGGCCGCCTCGGCCTTCCAGGACGCCAAGGGCCAGGCCGTGGGCTCGGTGGAAGCGGCGCGCAAGATGGCCAGGCACGAGCCGGTGGAGCAGAACGTGGTGATCCCGTTCAAGCTCATCACCCCGGACAACGTCAAAGACTTCAAGTAGCCCTGAACTCACAACCCTAAGCTGGCAGGGCGGTCACGGCCGCCCTGCCGATGGAGTACCTCCTATGCTCGCTCACGCCACTGTCGCGCCGCCGCCGGGTATCCCGCCGCTGGCGCAGGACGAACCCTACCTGCTGGAAATTCTCAACATCAGCAAAGGCTTTCCCGGCGTCGTGGCCCTGGACAATGTGCAGTTGCGGGTGCGCCCCGGCACGGTGCTGGCGCTGATGGGCGAGAACGGTGCGGGCAAGTCGACGCTGATGAAAATCATCG
Source organism: Pseudomonas orientalis (assembly GCF_001439815.1). GTDB lineage: Bacteria > Pseudomonadota > Gammaproteobacteria > Pseudomonadales > Pseudomonadaceae > Aquipseudomonas > Aquipseudomonas orientalis. The sequence goes on from NZ_JYLM01000009.1 coordinate 94,030, forward strand.
CCGGCATCTATCAGCCCGATGCCGGCGAAATCCGCCTGCGGGGCAAGCCGATCACCTTCGAGACGCCGCTGGCGGCGCAGAAGGCCGGGATTGCGATGATCCACCAGGAACTTAACCTGATGCCGCACATGAGCATCGCCGAAAATATCTGGATCGGCCGCGAGCAGCTCAACAGCCTGCACATGGTCAACCACCGCGAAATGCACCGCTGCACCGCCGACCTGCTGGCGCGCCTGCGCATCAACCTCGACCCGGAAGAACAGGTCGGCAACCTGAGCATCGCCGAACGGCAGATGGTCGAGATTGCCAAGGCCGTGTCCTACGACTCAGATATCCTGATCATGGATGAACCGACCTCGGCGATTACCGAAAAGGAAGTCGCGCACCTGTTTTCGATCATTGCCGACCTCAAGTCCCAGGGCAAAGGCATCGTCTACATCACGCACAAGATGAACGAAGTGTTCGCCATCGCCGATGAAGTGGCGGTGTTTCGCGACGGCCAATACATCGGCCTGCAACGCGCCGACAGCATGAACAGCGACAGCCTGATCTCGATGATGGTCGGCCGCGAGCTGAGCCAGTTGTTCCCGGTGCGCGAGACGCCGATTGGCGACTTGTTGCTGTCGGTGCGCAATTTAAGCCTGGACGGCGTGTTCAAGGACGTTTCATTCGACCTGCACGCCGGTGAAATCCTCGGCATTGCCGGGCTGATGGGCTCGGGTCGCACCAACGTGGCGGAAACCATTTTCGGCATCACTCCCAGCAGCAGCGGGCAGATCACCCTCGACGGCAAACCGGTGCGCATCAGCGATCCGCACATGGCCATCGAGAAGGGCTTTGCACTGTTGACCGAGGACCGCAAGCTCAGTGGCCTGTTCCCGTGCCTGTCGGTGCTGGAAAACATGGAAATGGCGGTGCTGCCGCACTACTCGGGCAACGGTTTCATCCAGCAGAAAGCTCTGCGCGCCTTGTGCGAGGACATGTGCAAGAAGCTGCGGGTGAAAACCCCATCGCTGGAACAGTGCATCGATACCCTGTCCGGCGGTAACCAGCAGAAAGCGCTGTTGGCGCGCTGGCTGATGACCAACCCGCGCCTGTTGATCCTCGATGAGCCGACCCGCGGCATCGACGTGGGCGCCAAGGCCGAGATCTATCGATTGATCGCCTTCCTCGCCAGCGAAGGCATGGCGGTGATCATGATTTCCTCGGAACTGCCCGAAGTGCTCGGCATGAGCGACCGGGTGATGGTGATGCACGAAGGCGAACTGATGGGCACCCTGGATCGTGCGGATGCGACCCAGGAAAAAGTCATGCAATTGGCCTCCGGTATGACCGCAGTCCACTGACTCCAGAATAAGAAGGTGATGGGTTATGAATGCAATAACAGATAACAAGCCGGCCACGGCACCAGTCAAGCACCGTCGACGCATGCCTACCGAATTGAGCATCTTCCTGGTGCTGATCGGCATCGGCCTGGTGTTTGAACTGTTCGGCTGGATCGTGCGCGACCAGAGCTTTCTGATGAACTCCCAGCGCCTGGTGCTGATGATTCTGCAGGTGTCGATCATCGGCCTGCTGGCCATCGGCGTGACCCAGGTGATCATCACGACCGGGATCGACCTGTCGTCCGGCTCGGTGCTGGCGTTGTCTGCGATGATCGCTGCGAGTTTGGCGCAGACTTCCGATTTTTCCCGGGCGGTGTTTCCGTCCCTGACCGACTTGCCGGTGTGGATCCCGGTGGCGATGGGCCTGGGCGTGGGACTGCTGGCGGGGGCGATCAACGGCAGTATCATTGCGGTCACCGGTATCCCGCCGTTCATTGCGACCCTGGGCATGATGGTCTCGGCCCGTGGCCTGGCGCGTTACTACACCGAAGGCCAGCCGGTGAGCATGCTCTCGGACTCGTACACGGCCATCGGCCACGGCGCGATGCCGGTGATCATCTTCCTGGTGGTGGCGGTGATTTTCCATATCGCCCTGCGTTACACCAAGTACGGCAAATACACCTACGCCATCGGCGGCAACATGCAGGCGGCGCGCACCTCGGGGATCAACGTCAAGCGTCACCTGATCATCGTCTACAGCATCGCCGGTCTGCTCGCAGGCCTGGCCGGCGTGGTGGCTTCGGCCCGAGCGGCGACCGGCCAGGCCGGCATGGGCATGTCCTATGAGCTGGACGCCATTGCGGCTGCAGTGATCGGCGGCACCAGCCTGGCGGGCGGGGTAGGGCGCATCACCGGCACCGTGATCGGCGCGCTGATCCTTGGCGTCATGGCCAGCGGGTTTACCTTCGTCGGGGTGGATGCGTATATCCAGGACATCATCAAGGGCCTGATCATCGTGGTGGCGGTGGTGATCGACCAGTACCGCAACAAGCGCAAGCTCAAGCGCTGAGCCTATTTCAAGGACAACATCCATCAAATGTGGGAGGGGGCTTGCCCCCGATAGCGGTGGATCAGTGACAAAATTGTTGACTGACACACTGCAATCGGGGGCAAGCCCCCTCCCACATTTATTAATTCTGTGCGATCCGTATTAACCGTTTGTCTTCTATATAGCTCCATCAACTTGAATTTCTTGCTATAAACGCACTCCGATAACCGTTCGCCAAGCCCGTCCTGGTGCTTTTGGGGGTTGATCGGGAAAAAATGCCTGTCATTTCAGTTGCTGCGCCTTCAAGTCGGCCTTAGACTGCCGCCCCTCGTAAATTGAGTGCCGGGTGGCGCTTGGAATGGATGGCGCCTTTCCGAGACCTGCAGAGGTCGACCGGAACGCTCCCTTATTCGCCTTAATGCACGTATTTTTATAGAGAAATCAATGACAAAGGAAAAGTTGCTGGCCATGCCGGCGGATGACTACATGAATGCCGAACAGCACGCTTTTTTCGAGAAGTTGCTGCAAGACATGAAAGTGGAACACCACGAGCGCATTGAACAGAACCGTATCGCCATTGAAAGCCTGGACACCCCGGCCGACCCGGCGGACGCCGCTTCCGTGGAAGAAGAGCGCACCTGGCTGGTCAATGCCATCGACCGCGACCAGCGCATGTTGCCGCAACTGGAACGTGCCTTGGAACGCATCAAGGAAGATTCCTTTGGCTGGTGTGATGACAGCGGCGAGCCTATTGGCCTCAAGCGCCTGCTGATCAGCCCGACCACCAAATACTGCATCGAAGCGCAAGAGCGCCACGAGCAGATCGACAAGCATCAGCGTCAAGCCTGACGCGGTGCATGGGGGGCCGCATGCTCGGCTCCCCGGAGAGATTTCCGTTACACCCTGGTTATTGATCTACTGCAAGCACCTGTACTAAAGGCCCATGGATAATGGCCCGATAGTGGCGTTTAATGCAGACACAATAACGACAAGCAGCGGGGTAACGACAATGGCTGGAGACGGATCTCTGATGGGCGCAGCAGTACCACCGCACACGGTGGCGCGGGTGCCGCCCGGCTGGCTGATACCGCTCGCGCAGAGTACCGCCCTGGTGCTGCTTCTGCTGGGCCTGGCGTTTGCCCGCTTGCCGATTTACCTGTGCCTGCCGCTGGCCTTGCTGGTGATCTGGCTACCCCGCCTTAAACGTCCCACGCCTTCGGTGGCCCACGCCGAGCCCGGCGACGCGATTGGCGAGCTGACCCGCGACCTGTCCCATACCACCAGCCATAATGCACTCTCTGCCGCGGGCGTGGCCTATTCGGTCAGGCAACTGGCGGCGCGCCTGCAATCGCAGTTGAGCGCTTCACAGCAAATCGTCAGCAGCGCGCAGGTGATGATCGGCACCGAACAGGTCACTGCCCAGCTCAGCCGCCAGGCCCTGGGCGCGTCCAGCCAGGCCCATCAGCGCAGTAATGAGGGCCGTCAAGTACTGGTGCAGTCGATCACCCGCATGCATCAACTCAGCCAGCGTGCCGATGCCAGCCGTACGTTGATCGAAGCCTTGAGCCAGCGCAGCGAGGACATTCAGCGCGTGACGCTGGTGATCCAGTCCATCGCCAGCCAGACCAACCTGCTGGCACTGAACGCGGCGATTGAAGCGGCGCGCGCCGGAGAGCACGGGCGCGGGTTTGCCGTGGTCGCCGATGAAGTGCGCGGCCTCGCCGGACGCACCGCCACGGCCACGGATGAAGTCGGGGGGATGGTCGCCGATATCCAGCAGCGCACGGCCCAGGTGGTCGAGCAGATTCGCCAGTTGTCGGCCGACCTGCACACCGGTGTCGAGCAAGTGGAAAATGCCGGCGAACACCTGGCAAGCATCGCCGGCCTGGCGGCGGATGTGGAACAGCAGGTCAGTGAGATCGCCCAGGGCACCGACACCAACCGCAGCCAACTCGACAGCCTGTTCCACGCCGTGGAGCAGATGCGCAGCGACCTTGCGGTCAGCGATCAGCAAACCCGCCAGCTCGCCGACGCCGCCGTGCAGATGGAAGGGCAGGCGGAAACCATCAGCGAGCGCCTGGCGCAAGTCGGCCTGGATGACTATCACCAGCGCATCTACGATCTGGCTCGCGAAGGCGCCCGGCGTATTGGCGAACAGTTCGAGGCGGATGTGCTGCACAGTCGGATCAGCCTCGAGGATCTGTTTGATCGCAGCTACACGCTGATCCCCAATACCCATCCGAGCAAATATAAAACGCGCTTTGACGCCTACACCGACCAGGTATTGCCCGCTATCCAGGAGGCGCTGTTGCCGCGCCATGAAGGCTTGGTGTTTGCCATCGCCTGTACCCCGCAGGGCTACGTGCCGACGCATAACAAAGCGTTTTCCCACGCATTGACCGGTGATGCCCAGGTGGACGCGGTGCAGAACCGCACCAAGCGCAAATTCGACGACCGTACAGGCTTGCGATGCGGTAGCCATCAACAAGCCCTGTTGCTGCAGACCTACACGCGCGATACCGGCGAGTTGATGCACGACCTGTCGGTACCGATCATGGTCCAGGGACGGCATTGGGGTGGCCTGCGCCTGGGCTACAAGCCGCAGGGCGCCAGGCCCCAATAGCTGCAAGCGCGCTCCTGCGGGCGGAGCGGGCCTGCTGTCAGGGCGGTTGAATCAGGCGACGGGAGACTCGTGCAGCAGGGCGTTGAGGTCATCGACCGCAGGGGCCCATTCGGCATCGACATGCAATTGTTCCCTGAGGAAACTCGCCTGTTGCTCGCTCCAGAACGGCGCGTCGATGAGTTTCACGTCATCCGGCAGACGGTGCTCAGCGGTGAAGCGTTCGATGCCTTCCTGAGTGGAATCCAGGCCTAGCTGGTCGAAGAGGGTTTCAAGTGTCGGGGTGGTGGTGTCCATCATATTCTCCATGCGGGCTGATCATCGGTATGCATGTGAGGGATAGGGAACGCCAGAGTTCTATCGGATTGTCACGAAGTAAGCGCGCCGGAGTCCACGGCGGCTTTGAGGGCCTTGGCGGCTTCTTTTGCTGCAATGGCGGCAGCGTCGACGGTTTTGAACCAGCGGTCTTTTTCGACCTGATGCGTTGTGACTGTGGTCAACGGCGGTTTGGCCCGCATGATGATGACTGCTTGAAACTCACCGTCCACTTCCCTGGCATCGCCATGGATAAAAAATTCGCCAATATCAAATTCCGTCACGTATAGCCTTCCCTTCGCGGTAACTGCACTGATGAAACCTGACCCGCAGGGGGCAAACTTCAATGGACGGGTCAGTATGGCAGTTGTTGAAGGGCCGCTGTGCAGTAAAGTGTGCAGTACAGTCAGCCAGCTGACGAAACGAGCGTGCCGTGCAGGCGCTGCAGGTTGGCTTCCAACGCTCTGGCCAGTGCACAGGCCTTGGTGTGATCGCTGCGAAAGCCTTTTATCCTGCCGCTGGTCACTTCCTGGATATGAAAAAAGTTTCTTCCGGCCGGCACCACCCGATAAAGCACGGAATGGGAGTACCCATCGGGTGCAGGTAAGCAGTAGTATTGGTGTTCGTCTGGACATGATGAACGAGTGTGAAAAGACGCAGTATCGTGTTGACGTCGTTGCATGCTCAGCTCCTGTCGATCGACCGGTTTGATATAAGCGCCACGTTTCGGCTGGTTTTGTCCTGTGTTGCTGTTTTAGTATTGTCGTCGGCAGCACGCGCCTGGTTCCATGGCCGGGTATTTTCTTTTGTGATGCGTGTCGGAAAATTGTGTTTTTAATCGGGTTATTCTCTGAAGTTGTTCGACCCGTATTCTCGGGTCGTTGAACCTGTGATTTGCTGTGTTACCGGATGACCTTGCACAAAGGGCACCGCGCCCGTCTGTACGAGTCTTAGGGTTATCTTCAGGTTTTAAAGAATATGTGATCGTGCCGTAATGGCCGTTTTTTTGTGCTGCCCGCTTACGCGGTCAGTGCTTTATCGATGTGGGGGCGTTTCCTTGGCAGTCAGTAATCTGGATATGCACGCGTTGTTCGTGCTGGGTGATTTGCGCGCAAAATTGGTCAAGCAGTTTCAATCTCGTTTTGTCTACGTTACCGAACAAACCCCGGAAGGTATCTACATCGCCGAGATCGACACCGAAGCGGCGTTGGTCGTGGACGACAAGCCACGCCTGGAACTCAAGGTAGGCGATCATTTTCGCGCGGCGGTATTGCCCAGTCGCGAAGGTGGCAAGTTCGAACTCAAGTTCCGCGATATCAAGTTGACCGTGTATGGCCTGGGCGACTACGCCTTTGTGTCTTCGGCCGAAGGCGAGGGCATTGTGTTCAAGGAAGGCCACAGCGTGATGCTGGTATTTGCCGCCCACGAACAACTGCAGGAAGGCCTGACCAAAACCCTCAAGGCCGTCACCGGCAAAGCCGCCAAGTGGCGCAAGGGCGAACTGGTGACGTTCAAGGCCAGTGAGTAAGCGCCAATACGGCGAACTTCGTTTATCTCCCGGAACCTCTACTACAGTTGAGTTGACTTAACTACTGAAGAGGCTTCGCGCATAGCAGCAAAGCCGTCCGCTGATGGCTGCGATATCGCGAGGTGCGAAGCAATGAAAGGATTGAGAACGCTGTTGGCTGCATCGCTGACGAGCCTGGGTCTGGCCATGGCGTCAGTGCCGCTATCGGCGGCCCAGGCGCCGGTGCACTTTGCCGACCTGAACTGGGAAAGCGGCAGCCTGATCACCGAGGTGCTGCGGTTCATTGTCGAGAAGGGCTACGACTTGCCCACCGACACCTTGCCCGGGACCACGATCACCCTGGAAACCGCCCTGGCCAAGAACGACATTCAGGTGATCGGTGAAGAGTGGGCCGGCCGCAGCCCGGTCTGGGTCAAGGCCGAGGCGCAAGGCAAAGTGGTGGGCCTGGGCGATACGGTCAAGGGCGCCACCGAGGGCTGGTGGGTGCCGGAATACGTGGTCAAGGGTGATCCGGCCAGAAATATCAAGCCGCTGGCCCCTGACTTGAAAAGCGTGGAAGACCTGGCGCGCTACAAGGATGTGTTCAAGGACCCGGAATCACCGGGCAAGGGGCGCTTTCTCAATAGCCCCATCGGCTGGACCTCGGAAGTGGTCAACAAGCAAAAGCTCAAGGCCTACGGCCTGGACGACAGCTACGTGAACTTTCGCAGCGGCTCGGGGGCGGCACTGGATGCCGAGATTGCATCTTCGATACGCCGGGGCAAGCCTGTGCTGTTCTATTACTGGTCACCGACGCCGTTGATGGGCCGCTACAAGTTGATTCAACTGCAAGAGCCGCCGTTCGACGCCGAGGCCTGGAAGACGCTGACGGATGCGGACAATCCTGATCCCAAGCCGACGCGGTCGCTGGCGTCGAAGTTGAGCATCGGGGTGTCCACGCCGTTTCAGAAAGCGCATCCGCAGATTACGCAGTTCTTTGAGAAGGTCGAGTTTCCTATCGAGCCGCTTAACGAGGCCTTGGCGTCGATGAGCGAACATCACACGCCACCCCGGGATGTCGCCCAGGCGTTCCTCAAGGCCCATCCCGAGGTGTGGAAGGCGTGGTTGACGGAGGATGTGGCACGCAAGGTTGAGTCGGCCCTTGAGTGATCGACAGTATCGCTAGTTGATGGAGATCAAAATGTGGGAGAGGGCTTGCTCCCGTGGCGGCCTATAGCTATCTGACTGATGCCCCGCGTTCCAAATGTGGGAATGTGGGAGGGGGCTTGCCCCCGATGGCGGCCTGACAGCCGACCAGGATGTTGGATCAGATCGAGTACATATCCATTATTTAGGTCACGGCCACTTAGGGTTCCGCCCTTACGGCGGCTCACTTTTGAAAAGCCGGAATGCCGGCCCAGTCAAAAGTAAGCAAAACGCTCTTGCCCCACCACTCGGCACCTCGCTTGGGCTCGGTGTGCCCGAACGCAGGCTTGAATCCGTGGGCCGCCGCAATGGGCCATCCATGGCCCAATGCGGCTAACCCGGCGTCCTGCCGGGTTGCCCACGGATTCAAGCCTGCGTTCGGCCAGCGTGGTTTAACGGGGCGCCTGAGATCAAGATCAAGATCAAGAGCGACTCGCTTCGCATCGTGGTTACCGTTGGCTGCTACGGTCTGGAAAGTTGTGTAGATACCTATGCGATAGCAGGCAGCCGGACAGCGATGTGTAAGCTGACACACTGCAATCGGGGGCAAGCCCCCTCCCACATTGTTTGTATTCCATAGTTAGAATCGGGTTTGTACGGCTACCTCGAACGTTCGCGGCGAGCCGAGGTAATACGCCGGTGACACGTGGGCGAACTCGGCATACACCTCATTGGTCAGGTTGCGCACCCGGCCGGTTATCGAGGTATGGGAGTCCACCTTGTAGCGCAAGAAACTGCCAAACACTGTGTAGGCCGGCACTGTCTGGGTGTTGGCATTGTCGGCGTACACCTGGGCCACGTAACGCGCGTCCACACCGCCTTGCCAGTCCTCGGAAAAGTCATAGGTCAGCCATAGGTTGCCCACGCGTCTGGGTACGTTGGTCGGCGTATTGCCTTTACGCGACACCACCGCACCGCTGGCGGTTTTTTCGTTGAAATCGTCGTATTGTGCGTCCACCCAGGCGACGTTGCCTTCAGCCAGCAAGCTGGGCGTCAGGCGCAGCGAACTGGCCAGCTCGATGCCCCTGGATGACTGCGCACCCACGGGAATGCTGCGAGTCGGGTCCTGTGGGTCGGTCACCGCAAAGTCCTTGCGCTCGATCTTGTAGACGGCGAGGGTGGCGGCGCCACGACCGTCGAGGTAGTCGAACTTGCTGCCTATTTCCCATTGCTTGCCGGTCGATACGTCGAACACTTGCGTCGTGGTGCTCGGCTGTTCGGCGGCGGTGCTGTATTGCACGTAGACGTTGGCCGATGGCATGAACTGATAGGTCAAACCCACGCGTCCGGTCACCGGCTCCCAACTGCGCTTCAAATGCCGGGGGTTGGAGGCTGTCACCGCTCTATGGTTGGTGACGTCCAGGTCGATGGCGTCATAACGCAGGCCGGTCAGCAGCGACAACGTGTCGGTCAAGCCCAGGCGGTTTTCCACGAACAGCGCCTTTGTGGTCACTGCGCTGGTCTTGTCTTTGGTAAAACCAGGCCGGGTGCCGGGGATGTCATAAAAGTGGCCTGGGTTATAGCCGTTCGGGTCCACCGTACTGTTGCCCGGCACGTTCAACGGGCTGTTGGTGGTGCTGTTGACCTTGTATTCGAAGCCTGCGGACCAGGTGGTGGCCAGGCCGAAGACAGCGTCCTCATGGCGCAGCTCGAACTGGTTGCCGTTCTGCCCGCCCTGATGCCGCACTTGATAGGCGGTGGAGCGGTTCACCGCGCTGTTGTCGGCGTTGTACTGGTAGGTCTCCAGGTTGCGATAATCGCGCTGGCTGTCGAGGTGGTAGAGGGTGTTTTTCAGCGTGGTGCTGTCGTTGATCCGGTAATCGATGATCGAGCGTGCCCACACCGTGCGCTGTTCATAGCGACCGTCCGCGACGTTGTAGTTGTTGAAGCGGTTGTGCCGGTCGATCTTCAATTCACCGGCCTTGGGATTGAGCACCGGGGTGCCCCAGTAGGGACTGTCTTCGTGCTCGTCCTGATATTCCAGGGCCAGGGTATGGGACAGGTTCGGGGTCAGGTCGCTGAGCAGGGAAAACGCCACGCTCCAGGCTTCGCGCTGGTCACGGTCGATATAGCTGTGCTGGGTGTTGCGGCTCACATCCAGGCGTGCGTAATGCTGCACCTCGGCGCCCGGCTCGGTGAGCGCATGGTTGAAGCCCAACGCCAGGCCGGCGGTGTCATGGCTGCCATAGGTCAACTGGCCTTCGATGGCTTGTTCCTCCCGGCTGGCCAGTTTGGTCACGTAGTTCAGCGAACCGCCCACGGAGCCTGCGCCATTGATCAGGGAGGAGGGGCCGCCGACCAGTTCGACACGGTCGTAGATCCACGCATCCACCGGCCGCGCCAAGCCGGTGGCGACGCTGATACCGTTGAACATCTGGGTGATCTGGCTGCTGGTGAACCCGCGGTAGGAGACGAACCCCCCAAAGCCCGGTGGTGCGCTGGCGTTGACGCCGGGCAAGGTATTGGCCGCATCGCGAAAGGTCCGGGCGCCATGGCGCTCGATATCGTTGCGCGTGGCGATGGCCACCGACGCCGGGGTTTCGCGCACAGTCAATCCCAGTCGCGACGCCATGCCGCTGGGTTGATCCAGGGCCAGGCCGGGATCAAGGCTTTGCTCGCCTTCAATGGTGGTCGGGGCCAGCTCGAGGGCTGGAGCGCAAACAGGCAGGCAGCCGAACAGGCCCGCCAGCAAGGGTAAAAGTTTCATGGTTGAATCCTGAAAACGTGGCGTGAAAACAACGCACGACCGCGCGTATTTCCTGATGGAAACAGGGGTCAGTGCAGAGGGACAGCGCAGGGATCAGGCAGAGGCGGGCGGCGCGCGCGGGTTGGCGGTGGGCCAGTTGAGGCGGGCGGGGATATCAGCGGCGAGGACCACGGACGCAGGCGGGGCGTGCGGTTGCGGCAGCACCGCTACATTCAGGTGACTGTTGAGCGCGGGGCCCATACCGCCGGTGGAGCACAGCGGGCAACCGAAGGCCTTGGCCAGGGTTGGCAGGCCCTCATCGGTAGAGTTCGATTGCACGGGCGCCTGGGTGCGCGGGTCGACCGTACAGAACTGACCGCTGATGCCGTTGAGCTGCATCCCGACCATCTGCCCGTGTCCGATGCTGCAGGCGAACACATTGAACAGGACGCAGCCATACAGCATCCAGGCAATGAGTGAGCGGTCGGTGCGGGCAAGTTTCATGGGGCGGCACTTTACCATCAGCCGCCGATTAAATACCTGCAAAAACTATCAGGGCGTCTATGCTCATCCCCACCTTTTCTGGGGAGCGTCCGCCATGAGCTTCGCCGTTGCGCGCTGGATCGTCGGGATTTTCACCTGCATCAGCGTGGTGCATTTGTACTGGGCCGCCGGCGGCAAACTCGGCAGCCTGGCCGCCATTCCACAATTGCCTGGCGAATTCGCCGGCGGGCCAAGGCCAGCCTTCAAGCCCTCGGCGCTGGGTACCTTCCTGGTGGCGATGGGGTTGGTGGCGATTGCGCTGCTGGTCTGCCTGCGCGCAGGTCTGTATTTTTCGCCGGTATCCCATGGGGCGCTGCAATGGGGAATCAGCGCGATTGCCGTGGTGATGTTTGCCAGGGCGATTGGGGATTCGGAACTGGTGGGTTTTTTCAAGAAGGTGGTGGGTTCAAGGTTCGCCCGGCTTGATACCTACTTTTATTCGCCGCTGTGCCTCGTGTTGGGCGCCGGCTTACTGATAGTGGCGTGGGCATGAGATAAGGCAATCTGATGGCCCCTTTGTAACAAAATTCTCGCCAGAATCGCTTTTATTTTCAGGTGGTTAGGTGAGAAAGCCCATGCGCACTGTTGGAATCATGCTGGTTGCTTGTTCACTGGCCGGCGGCGCGGCAGCCGTGCAGGCCCGGGAGTTGCGCGAGGGCGACAAATATATGTGCAGTTGGGGCGCCGGCACCGCCGCCAGGGCTCAGGAACTCAAGCTTTCGGGTGTGTCGCTGTACGCCGCTCGGCAAAAGATCCAGACCCTCAAATTCAATAAATCGTGGATGCGCATGATGGCCATGGGCATCACCGAACAAACCTATGACAGCCGCTCACGGCTCAAGCCCGAGGTGATTCGCCAGAGTTTCTACCAGGATTGCCTGCGCTACAAAGTGGCGCGCAAATAAGCGCCATTCGCAGGTTCCTGCGGGGCGGTTTACAAATCCACGACAAATGCCGTGTATGTATTTGCATACAATCACCCCCTTGATCGGGAGGCGTGTATGCATGTGCTTATTCGAGCGGCGACCGTCGATGACGTCGACACGCTCATAACAATCCGTACGTCCGTTGTGCAAAACCACCTGAGTGTCGAACAGATGGCTGACCTTGGGATCACGCCGCAGGTACTGATCGACGCCCTGCGCACAGCCCGGTGCGCATGGGTCGCTGAAGTAGACGGCCAGGCGTCCGCCTTCTCGATGGTCGATCTGGAGGCGGGCGAGGTGTTCGCGATGTTCGTGTTGCCCACTCACGAGAACCTGGGACTGGGCCGGCGGTTGATGGCCGAGGCCGAGGCCGCATTGTTCGAGCATCACGACCGTGTGTACCTTGTCACCGATGGCCGTGATGGGATCCGCGCCAACGGGTTCTATCAGCGTCTGGGCTGGCTGAAGGCTGGCGGCGCAGACGGTGACGACGTTCGCTACGAAAAGCGCAGGGCGCGTTAATTCATGAGCGCTTCGGTCCCCGAGTCATCCAATAGCTTGCGCAATTTCGTGGTGGGCGTGCTGGGCGTCGCGGCGCTGCTGGGTTTCTATTTCGTACAACTCAACGCCGAGGCCGATCGCCAGCGTGAAGCCGCCGCCGAGCAGTTGACGTTGTGCCTTCATCTAAAGCGGGTCGCCGGTGCAGCCGCTTCAACCCCTTCAACCCCTGTCGAACTTGGCGCGGCGTGCAGGCAATTGAACATCGAGTTTTTGAAAAGTGTGAAAGTGGAATAAGTAATAACCTTTATTTATAAGTGGGTAAGTTCGGTACAGGAGCGCTAACTTGCACCAAAAAGTGGCGTCGGTAGCCCGCTTACCTTAAAAAACATGTGGTTATTGAACGACTTACGACGGTTTAATCCGACGAAAGGAATAAAATAATCTTGTGAGCCGATTTTTCAGTCGCTACTATACCCGGGCGTTCACCTCCCACGGTTTATGCATTTTTAAATCCCAAGTTTCCATCAGCTACTTGGGATTTTTTTTGCCCGGAATTTGATCTTCGTACCAACGTGTCGGCAAAACTCGCCGGGCAAACCGCCGTCTCAGAGGCGGCGCAGAAAGGACTTGACGATGTGCCGTGTGGCGTCAGTGGTGTCCAATTCGTCGAGTGCGCCGTAGGCGTACCACTGACATTCAACGATTTCGTTGCACGGCCGTGCCTCGTCGACATTCACCACCGAGGCCTCGAACACATGGTGCAGGGTGTCGCGGGCCTTCAGCTCCTGCAGATACAGCAAGCCGTCCACGTTCAACCCTGTCTCTTCTTCCAGCTCGCGTTCCGCCGCGCCCACCGGGCGTTCACCGCGCTCTACCTTGCCGCCCGGCAATGCCCACTTTGATCTGGCCTTGCGCACGAAGAGGATGTGCCCTTCGTGTTCGCAGATGACGGTGGCCCGTATTTTCATAGTCTGTACCTGTCACGGGATGCTTGTCATAAAAGTGTAATGCAATTGTCATGCTAAGTGGTTATGGCGCGCTGGGGCCTGTATGTGGATACTGCCCGATTGACGTAAATGAACGAGGAGAGCAGATGAGCACCGTACGTTGGGGCATGATCGGCTGTGGCAGTGTGACCGAATTGAAGAGTGGACCGGCTTTCTACAAAGCGCCAGGTTCGGCCCTGGTGGCCGTGATGGGACGTCGCGAAGAAGCCGTGCGCGATTATGCGACACGCCACGGCATTGCCCGCTTCTACACGGATGCCCAAGCCCTGATCGATGACCCCGAGGTGGACGCGGTGTACATCGCAACGCCACCCGACAGCCACCTCGAATACAGCTTGATGGTGGCGGCGGCAGGCAAGCATTGCTGCGTCGAAAAACCCATGGCGTTGAACGCCGAACAGAGTGCGCTGATGCAACGCACCTTCGAGCGCGCCGGGCTGCACCTGTTCGTCTCCTACTATCGGCGCTCATTACCGCGCTTCCAGCAGGTGCGCACCTGGTTGCAGGAAGGCCGTATCGGCGAGTTGCGTCATCTGACCTGGACCCTGTGCAAGCCTGCGGCGCCGGCCGATACCAACCCGGCTAACTGGCGCACTGATCCGGCCATTGCCGGCGGTGGTTATTTTGCCGACCTGGCCAGCCATGGCTTTGACCTGTTCCAGTACCTGGCGGGGGATATTGTCGAGGTTTCGGGCTTTACCGCACGACAGGCCGGGCGCTATGCGGCGGAGGACGCAGTCACCGCGTGCTGGACCTTCGCCAGCGGCGCATTGGGCATGGGCTGCTGGAACTTTGTTGCAGACCGTCGCGAAGACCGGGTCGAGCTCATCGGCAGCCGTGGGCGCATCACGTTCGCGGTATTCGAAGACCAGCCGTTGCGCCTCGAAGGGGAGGCAACGGAGGTGCTGGAGGTGCCTTGCCACGCGCATATCCAGTGGCACCACGTACTGGCGATGAACGCCCATATCCGTGGCGAGGCCAAACACCCTTCGCTGGCGATCGAGGCGTTGAAGACCGATCGAATCCTGGACAAGGTGCTGCAACGTTACTCCCAGCACCCTTAGTCGTCGCGATAGCGTGATGCTTCACTTTTATTGAGAAGGGTATCGCGATGAAATACTGGATGCTGTTGTGGCTGTTGATTGTTACTGGCGCGACGGCGGCGCCGCGTAGCCAAGGACAGGCGGGGGAATTTGATTTTTATGTGCTGTCGCTGTCATGGTCACCGACGTTCTGCCTGACGCACCCGAACAATGAACAGTGTTCGGGCAAGGGCTACGGCTTCGTATTGCATGGACTGTGGCCACAGTATGCCAAAGGCGGGTGGCCGGCTTCCTGCGCGCCGCAATCGCGGTTGAGCGATGAAGCCATGGAAAAGGGTGCGACGCTGTTCCCCACGCGTGCATTGCTCAAGCACGAGTGGGCTAAACACGGGACCTGCAGCGGGCTAGAACCGCTGGAGTATCTGGAAAAGTCCGATACGGCGCTGGGCGCGGTTGTGATTCCACAACAACTGCAGCCGTTCAATACGCCGCCGTCATTATCGGCCAGTGCAATTGAGGCACTGTTTCGCGACAGCAACCCACGCATGAGCGACCACGGGATGGCTGTCATCTGCAAAGGCCGCGTGTTGTCTGAGGTGCGGGTATGCCTGACCAAGGACCTGGCCTTTGCCGGATGCCCGCGCAGCGTGAAGAGCCAGTGCCGTGGCGGCGATATACGGATCCCGGCGCAACGCTGATTCCGAATGTCTCGCGTCGTTCGAGGGGCATTTTGTTCAATACCTCGATCGCCCCAGTCTTTACCGTGATGCCATCCCTGTCTGGCATCACGAATAAAGGAACTGCAATGAGCTTGATTATTTCCATGGCTGCTTTCGCTCTGGCGACCTCCATTACGCCAGGCCCCGTCAATGTGGTCGCCCTGAGCAGCGGCGCGCGCTTCGGATTCGCTGCCAGCCAGAAGCATGTGCTCGGCGCGGCTGTCGGTTTCACGCTGCTGCTGGTGCTGATCGGCCTGGGTTTGCACGAAGTACTGCTGCGCTGGCCGATCCTGACTCAACTGATCCAGTGGGGCGGGGTCGCATTTTTGTTGTACATGGCCTGGAAACTGGCCGTGGACGATGGCCGCCTGCAGGATGACGGCGCCGCCACTGCGCCATCGATGCTGTATGGCGCGATCATGCAGTGGCTCAACCCCAAAGCCTGGCTGGCCTGTGTAGCGGGGATGGGGCTGTTTGCGGCGGATGGCGAGGCCAGGCAAGTCTGGTTGTTCGCCGGCCTTTACCTGGTGATCTGCTACCTGTCGGTGGCGTGTTGGGCCTACGCCGGAACCTTTCTGCGGCGCTACCTGCACAATCCCAAGGGTGTGAGAGTCTTCAACCGCTCCATGGCCGCGTTGCTGGTGGCCAGTGTGGGTTATTTGCTGATGGCTTGAGCGTTTCGCGGTATTGCCCCGGCGTGGCGGCGAAATGCTGTTTGAACGCACGCTGGAAATGCGCCTGGTCGGCAAACCCGGCGGCCAGGGCCACATCGGCGATCAGCTCGCCATTGCGCAGTTGGGTGCGGGCGAATTGAATGCGGCGGTTGACCAGGAACGCATGGGGCGTCAGCCCGTAATACTGCTTGAAGGCGCGGATCAGGTAGGACGGGGACAGCTCGGCGGCATGGCAAATGTCTTCGAGCTTCAAGGCCTCGGTACAGTGTTCACGGATGTAGTCGGCGGCCCGCTCCAACTTGTGATTGACCTCTCGCACGGGTGTGAGTGAAGGGTTCAGGCGCTGCTGCACGTCGCTGAAGTAGTCCACCAACGCGCTCTGTTTGTGCAACAGTTCGGCCCGCTCATCCACCAATAGCCGGTACAATGCCAGCAAGCCGTTGTACAGCGACGTATCCCGCGTATGGGCCGTGTTGAACGGGCGGTAACCCTGGT
Organism: Pseudomonas orientalis; assembly: GCF_001439815.1. Classification (GTDB taxonomy): domain Bacteria; phylum Pseudomonadota; class Gammaproteobacteria; order Pseudomonadales; family Pseudomonadaceae; genus Aquipseudomonas; species Aquipseudomonas orientalis. The sequence continues at coordinate 110,645 of NZ_JYLM01000009.1, forward strand.
CGGTGCTGAAACCGAGTTGATGCTGCAGGTCGGTCAGCCAGGGCGTGTCGAGGTAGAGCATATGGTAGGACCAATGCTCGTTTTCGATGGGATTGCACGCATGCACGTCGCCTGGGTTCATCAACACCACGGTGCCGGCGCTGATCACGAAGGTCTGTTCGCCATAGTGGTAATAGCTGCGCCCGGCGGTGATAGCGCCAATGGAAAAATGCTCATGGGCGTGGCGGGTGTAGGTGACCTTGCGCCCATCGGCAATGGTGCGCGCCTCGATGAACGGCAGACGCTCGTCGCGCCAGAAGCGCGGCGAGTGCGCAGGGTGAGCGGGGCTGTTCAACGACATGGCGATGGCTCCTGCCTGTTATGCGGGCACCAGAAAGGCCGCTTCCAGCAATTGCCGAGTATAGGCATGTTGCGGGTTGGCGAAAATCGTCGCGGCATCCCCTTGCTCCACGACCTGGCCCTGCTTGACCACCATCAACTGATGACTCAGCGCCTTGACCACCGCCAGGTCATGGCTGATGAACAGGTAGGTCAGGTTGTACTTGGCCTGCAAGCCGCGCAGCAATTCCACCACTTGGCGTTGCACCGTACGGTCCAGCGCCGAGGTTGGTTCGTCCAGCAGGATCAGGCGCGGTTTGAGCACCAGGGCGCGGGCGATGGCGATGCGTTGGCGTTGGCCGCCGGAAAACTCATGGGGGTAGCGATGCCGCGACTCCGGGTCCAGGCCGACCTCCTTGAGCGCGGCGATGATCGCCGCTTCCTGCTCGGCCGGCGTGCCCATCTTGTGAATGCGCAAACCTTCGCCGACGATCTCGCTGACGCACATGCGTGGGCTCAGGCTGCCGAACGGGTCCTGGAACACCACCTGCATTTCCCGGCGCAACGGGCGGACCTGTTGCTGGGTCAGGCGATCAAGCGGCTGGCCTTCGAAGCGGATCCCGCCCTGGCTGCCAATCAGGCGCAGGATCGCCAGGCCCAGGGTCGATTTACCCGAGCCGCTTTCGCCGACGATGCCCAGGGTCTGCCCCTGGGGCAGGCTGAAGTTGATGCCGTCCACGGCCTTGACGTAATCGACGGTGTTGCGCAAAAAGCCTTTCTTGATCGGGAACCAGACTTTCAAGTCTTTGACTTCCAGCAGCGCTGGCCCGACGGCATTGGCGGCCGGGCCGCCGCTGGGTTCGGCCGCCAGCAATTCCTGGGTGTAAGGGTGCTGCGGCGCCTGGAACAGCGTCTCGCAGTCGGCCTGTTCGACGATGCAGCCCTGTTGCATCACGCACACGCGGTGAGCGATGCGGCGGACCAGGTTCAGGTCATGGCTGATCAGCAATAACGCCATGCCCAGGCGCGCCTGCAGTTCCTTGAGCAGTTCCAGGATCTTCAATTGCACCGTCACGTCGAGGGCCGTGGTCGGCTCATCGGCGATCAGCAGCTCCGGCTCGTTGGCCAGGGCCATGGCGATCATCACCCGCTGGCGCTGGCCGCCGGAGAGTTCGTGGGGCAGCGCCTTGAGGCGTTTGTGCGGCTCGGGGATGCCCACCAGTTCCAGCAGTTCCAGGGTGCGCCGGGTGGCGACCTTGCCGGTGAGGCCCTTGTGCAGACCGAGCACTTCGTTGATCTGTTTTTCGATGCAGTGCAGCGGGTTCAGCGAGGTCATCGGCTCCTGGAAGATCATCGCAATGCGATTGCCGCGAATATGCCGCAGGGTCTTTTCCTTGAGCGTCAGCAGGTCTTGTCCGGCATAGCTGATGGTGCCGGAAGGGTGCCGCGCCAACGGATAGGGCAAGAGGCGCAGGATCGAATGCGCCGTCACCGATTTGCCGGAGCCGCTTTCGCCGACCAGGGCCAGGGTTTCGCCGCGCTTGATATCGAAGCTGACGTGATTGACCACGCGATGCTGATGCTCGCCCGTGACGAACTCGACACTGAGGTCGCGGATTTCGATCAGATTGTCCTGATTCATCTCATTTCCTCGGGTCGAAGGCGTCACGAGCGGACTCGCCGATAAATACCAGCAGGCTCAACATGATCGCCAGCACGGCGAACGCACTCATGCCCAGCCACGGCGCCTGCAGGTTGGATTTGCCCTGGGCCACCAGTTCGCCCAGTGACGGCGAGCCGGCCGGCAGGCCGAAACCCAGGAAGTCCAGGGCGGTGAGGGTGCCGATGGCGCCCGTGAGGATGAACGGCATGAAGGTCATGGTCGAGACCATCGCGTTGGGCAGGATATGGCGGAACATGATCGCGCCGTTCTGCATGCCCAGTGCACGGGCCGCGCGCACGTACTCGAGGTTGCGCCCGCGCAGGAACTCGGCGCGTACCACGTCCACCAGGCTCATCCACGAGAACAGCAGCATGATGCCCAAAAGCCACCAGAAGTTGGGCTGCACGAAACTGGCAAGAATGATCAGCAGGTACAGCACCGGCAACCCGGACCAGATCTCCAGGAAGCGTTGCCCGGCCAGGTCCACCCAGCCGCCATAGAACCCCTGCAGGGCACCTGCGATCACGCCGATGATCGAGCTGAGCACGGTCAGCGTCAGCGCGAACAGCACCGACACGCGAAACCCATAGATGACCCGCGCCAGGACATCGCGGCCCTGGTCATCGGTGCCCAGCAGATTGACGCCCGACGGTGGCGCGGGCGCCGGCACCTTCAGGTCGTAGTTGATGCTCTGGTAGCTGAACGGGATCGGTGCCCACAAGGTCCAGGCATCCTTGGCCTTGAGCAGTTCCTGGATATACGGGCTCTTGTAGTTGGCTTCCAGTGGGAACTCGCCGCCGAAGGTGGTCTCCGGGTAGCGCTTGAGCGCCGGGAAATACCAGTCGCCGTCGAAGTGCACGGCCAGCGGCTTGTCGTTGGCGATCAATTCGGCGCCCAGGCTCATCACGAACAGGATCAGGAACAGCCACAGCGACCACCAGCCACGCTTGTTGGCCTTGAACCGCTCGAACCGGCGGCGATTGAGGGGGGACAGGTTCATCTCAATGCTCCCGGCTGGCGAAGTCGATACGCGGATCGACCAGGGTGTAGGTGAGGTCGCCGATCAGTTTCACGATCAGCCCCAGCAGGGTGAAGATAAACAGCGTACCGAACACCACCGGGTAGTCACGATTGATCGCCGCCTCAAAGCTCATCAGGCCGAGGCCGTCGAGGGAGAAGATCACTTCCACCAGCAGGGAACCGGTAAAGAAAATACCGATAAAGGCCGAGGGGAAACCGGCGATCACCAGCAGCATCGCATTGCGAAACACATGGCCGTAGAGCACGCGGTGGTTGGTCAGGCCCTTGGCCTTGGCGGTGACCACGTACTGTTTGTTGATCTCGTCGAGAAAGCTGTTCTTGGTCAGCAGGGTCATGGTGGCGAAGTTGCCGATCACCAGGGCGGTCACGGGCAGGGCCAGGTGCCAGAAGTAATCGAGAATTTTGCCGCCCCAGCTCAATTCGTCGAAGTTGTTGGACGTGAGTCCGCGCAAGGGGAACCAGTCCAGGTAACTGCCGCCGGCAAACACCACGATCAGCAGGATAGCGAACAGGAACGCAGGGATCGCATAGCCGACGATGATTGCCGAGCTGGTCCACACGTCGAAGTGACTGCCGTGGCGCGTGGCCTTGGCGATGCCCAGGGGGATCGACACCAGGTACATGATCAGGGTGCTCCACAACCCGAGAGAGATGGAGACCGGCATCTTCTCCTTGATCAGGTCGATGACCTTGGCGTCACGGAAAAAACTGTCGCCGAAATCCAGTCGGGCGTAGTTCTTGACCATAATCCACAAGCGTTCCGGCGCGGACTTGTCGAAGCCGTACATTTTCTCGATTTCCTTGATCAGCGCCGGGTCCAGGCCCTGGGCGCCACGGTAGCTGCTGGAGCCGGCCACCGAGACTTCGGCGCCGCCGCCGGCAATGCGGCTGGTGGCGCCGTCAAAGCCTTCAAGCTTGGCGATCATCTGTTCCACCGGGCCCCCTGGGGCGGCCTGGATGATCACGAAGTTGATCAGCAGGATCCCGAACAGCGTAGGGATGATCAGCAATAGGCGACGAACAATGTAGGCCAGCATTCAATCGCCTCCGCTCGCCGCTTCGGCGCTTTGTGTGGTGTCCAGGGGAACGGCCGGTTTGACGTCGGGTTTGGCCCACCAGGTGGCGGTGCCGACGTCATAGCGCGGCGAGACGTTCGGGTGGCCGAGGTGGTCCCAGTACGCCACGCGGAAGGTCTTGATGTGCCAGTTGGGGATCACGTAGTAGCCAAACTGCAGCACGCGATCCAGGGCCCTGGCGTGGGCGATCAGGCTTTTGCGCGAGTCGGCGTCGATCAGTTGCTCGACCAGTTGGTCCACGGCGGGGTCCTTGAGCCCCATGTAGTTGCGGCTGCCCGGTTTGTCGGCGCTGGACGATTTCCAGAACTCGCGCTGCTCGTTACCCGGTGAAGTGGATTGCGGAAAGCTGCCCACCAGCATGTCGAAATCCCGCGAGCGCAGGCGGTTGACGAACTGCGACACGTCGACCCGGCGAATCACCAGGTCGATGCCCAGGTCGGCCAGGTTGCGCTTGAACGGCAACAGGATTCGCTCGAACTCGGTCTGGGCCAGCAGGAACTCGATGGTCACCGGTTTGCCGGTGGTGTCGACCATTTTGTCGTCGACGATTTTCCAGCCGGCCTCCTGCAGCAACTGATAGGCCTGGCGCTGCTGCGCCCGGATCATGCCGCTGCCGTCGGTTCTGGACGGCTCGAAGGCCTGGGTGAAGACGTCGGCGGGGATCTTGTCGCGCAGCGGTTCAAGAATGGCCAGTTCATCCGGGCCGGGCAAGCCGGTGGCGGCCATTTCCGAGTTCTCGAAGTAACTGCGGGTGCGGGTGTAGGCGCCGTTGAACAACTGTTTGTTGCTCCATTCGAAATCCAGCAACAGGCTGATGGCCTTGCGCACCCGTACGTCCTGGAACATCGGTTTGCGCGTGTTGAACACGAAACCCTGCATCCCGGTGGGGTTGCCGTTGGGGATTTCTTCCTTGATCAAGCGGCCCTGGGCCACCGCCGGAATGTTGTAGGCGTTGGCCCAGTTTTTCGCGCTGAACTCCAGCCAGTAGTCAAACTGCCCGGCTTTCAGTGCTTCCAGGGACACCGTGCTGTCGCGGTAATAATCGGTGATACGGTTATCGAAGTTATAGAAACCCTTGGCCACCGGCAGGTCCTTGGCCCAGTAGTCCTTGACCCGCTCGTAGCGAATCATGCGCCCGGCCTTGACCTCGGCCACCTTGTACGGGCCGCTGCCCAGCGGTATTTCAAGATTGCCTTTGGAAAAGTCGCGGCTGGCCCACCAGTGCTTGGGCAGCACCGGCAATTGCCCGAGGATCAGTGGCAGCTCACGGTTGTTGGTGCGCTTGAACTTGAACAGCACCCGAAGCGGGTCTTCGGCGATCACTTCATCCACGTCGGCGTAGTAGGTGCGGTAGAGCGGGGTGCCGTCCTTGATCAGGGTCTGGAAGGTAAACACCACGTCTTCGGCGCGGATCGGATGGCCGTCATGGAAGCGTGCCTCGGGGCGCAGGTAGAAGCGCACCCAACTGTTATCCGGGGCCTTCTCGATCTTGCCGGCCACCAGGCCATATTCGGTGATGGGCTCATCCAGGCTCTGCATGGCCAGGGTGTCGTAGATCAGCGGTAGATTGTCCGCCGGCACGCCTTTGCTGATGTAGGGGTTGAGACTGTCGAAGCCGCCCATGGCCGATTCGCGAAAGGTACCTCCTTTGGGGGCGTCGGGGTTCACATAGTCGAAGTGCTTGAAGTCGGCGGGGTACTTGGGGGGCTCGTTATAGAGCGTCAACGCATGTTGCGGGGCGGCCTGGACCGCGCCGCACAGCAACAGGCCGGCCAATACAGTACTGCGCAAGGACATCATTGGGCTTTCTCCGAAGCTTTCAGCCACCACGCGCTCAAGCCCAGGCTGTAGGGCGGCGTGGTGACGAAGGCGAACCGGTTGCGGTACGCCAGGCGATGATAGTTGAGGTACCAGTTGGGAATGCTGTAATGCTGCCAGAGCAGCACCCGGTCCAGGGCGCGACCGGCGGCCAGTTGTTCTTCGCGGGTCTTTGCCGCGAGCAGTTGTTCGAGCAGGTGATCGACCACGGGGTTGGCGATGCCCGCGTAATTCTTGCTGCCCTTGATGGTGGCCTGACTGGAGTGGAAGTACTGCCATTGTTCCAGCCCGGGGCTGAGGGTCTGGTTGAGCGTGATCAGGACCATGTCGAAGTCGAACTGATCCAGGCGCTGCTTGTACTGTGCGCGGTCGACGGTGCGCAGGCGCGCGTCGATGCCAATGCTGATCAGGTTCTCGACATAGGGCTGCAGGATGCGCTCCAGGTTCGGGTTGACCAGCAGGATTTCCAGGCGCAGCGGTTGCCCGTCCTTGTTCAGCAGGCGTTGGCCGGACAGCTTCCAGCCGGCCTCGCCAAGCAGGGCCAGGGCGTGGCGCAGGGTTTCGCGCGGGATGCCGCGACCGTCGGTCTGCGGCAGGTTGAAGGCTTGGGTCAACAGATTGACCGGCAGTTGCTCGCGATAGGGCGAGAGCATCAGCCACTCGTGGCCGACCGGGACGCCCGTGGCCGAGAACTCGCTGTTGGGGTAGTAGCTCAAGGCGCGTTTGTAGGCGTTGCTGAACAGGGTGCGGTTGGTCCATTCGAAGTCGAACATCAACCCCAGGGCTTCGCGCACTTTTGTCTGGCTGAAGGCCGGTCGCCGAGTGTTCATGAACAGGCCCTGGCTCTGGGTGGGGATCCGGTGGGCGATCTGCGCCTTGATGACCTCGCCGCGATTCACCGCAGGAAAGTGGTAGCCGGTGACCCAGTTCTTGGCCTGGTGCTCGATGTAAATGTCGAATTCGCCCGCCTTGAAGGCTTCAAAGGCGACGTCGCTGTCGCGGTAGAACTCCACCTCGACCTTGTTGTAGTTATACAGCCCCTGGTTGACCGGCAGGTCCTTGCCCCAGTAATCCTTGACCCGTTCGAACACCAGCTGGCGGCCAGGGGTGACCTTGCTGATGCGGTACGGCCCGCTGCCCAGCGGCGGTTCGAAGGTGGTGGCCTTGAAGTCGCGATTCTTCCAGTAATGCTGGGGCAGCACCGGCAGCTCACCCAGGCGCAGGATCAGCAGCGGGTTGCCTGCGCGCTTGAAGACAAAGCGTATGCGATGGCGATTGAGCACATCGACCCGCGCCACTTCCTGCAGGTTGGTGCGGTATTGCGGGTGGCCTTCGGTGAGCAAGGTGCGATAGGAAAATGCCACGTCATCGGCGGTAATCGGCGTGCCATCGTGAAAGCGCGCCTCGTGGCGCAGGTTGAACACCACCCAGCTGCGGTCCTCGCTGTACTCCACCGATTGGGCAATCAGGCCGTAGCTGGACGTAGGTTCATCGCCGGACGTGGCGTACTGGCCGGTGCCGACCATCAGCGGTTCGTTCAGCTCATTGACGCCATACTGCAGGAAGTTTGCCGTGGAAACCGGGCTGGTGCCCTTGAAGGTATAAGGATTGAGGGTGTCGAACGTGCCAAAGGCCATCACCCGCAGCGTGCCGCCTTTGGGCGCTGCAGGGTTTACCCAATCGTAGTGGGTGAATTTGGCCGGGTACTTGAGCGTGCCGAACTGCGCGTAACCGTGGCTCTCGGTAATCGTCGCGTTCGCCGCAAAGCTCAAGGCCAGACTTATTAGTAGAAGGAGGGGACGCTTCAAGTCAGAGTTCCGATCCGGGCGGCTTGGGCTTTATGATCGGTACAGTAACAGCTTGTTCCGGATGGAAAAAGCCAGTTGGGACGATGGAGATCAATGTGGGAGGGGGCTTGCCCCCGATGGCGACCATAGGGCCGACCAAGATGCTGGATCAGACCGAGTACATATCCGTTTCTGCGGTAACGGCTGCTATGGGTTCCGCTTTTACAGCGGCTCACTTTTGAAAAGCCGGAATGCCGGCCCAGTCAAAAGTAAGCAAAACGCTCTTGCCCCACCACTCGGCACCTCGCTTAGGCTCGGTGTGCCCTCTCTCCGGCTTGAATCCGTGGGCCGCCGCAATGGGCCATCCATGACCCAGTGCGGCTAACCCGGCGTCCTGCCGGGTTACCCACGGATTCAAGCCTGCGTTCGGCCAGCGTGGTTAACGGGGCGCCCAAGATCAAAAGCAGATCAAGAGCGACTCGCTTCGCATCGTGGTTACCGTCGGCTGCTACGGTCTGAAACGTTGTGTAGATACCTATGCCCCGATAGCATTCAGCCAGACACAGATGCGCAAGCTGACACACTGCAATCGGGGGCAAGCCCCCTCCCACATTAGCTCTTCGGTGTGCTTGAGGCCTTATCGTGGCCCCGACACCACCAGCATCTGACCGGGCTTCAACGCCTGGCCGGTACGCGGGTTCCAGCGCTTGAGGTGTTGCATCTCGACGTTGAAACGCTTGGCGACCATGTACAGCGAGTCGCCTTTCTTGACCTTGTACTGCACCGGCTTTGCTGCGGCGGCTTTGCGCATGTCCTGCATCACCAGGGTCTGGCCGACCTTGAGGGCCTGGCCGTTGAGCTTGTTCCAGCGCTGCAGGTCGTGCACATCGACCTTGTTGGCCTTGGCGATCAGCGTGAGGTTGTCACCGGTGCGCACCTTGTAGCTGCGGGTCCGCCCGGCAACCGCCTTGGTCTCGACTTCGTCGAACACCGGCTTTTTCGGACGCATGCTCAACAGCTCTTCGGGCTTCATCGTCGACAGGGTGCTGGTGAGCAGTTGCGCCTTGGAGGTGGGTACCAGCAGATGCTGGGGGCCATCCAGGGTGGTGCGTTGTTTCAGGGCCGGGTTGAGCTGGAACAGCTCGTCTTCATCGATTTCCGCCAGCGCGGCGACCCGGGACAGGTCCATGCTTTGCTTGACTTCAACCACTTCGAAATATGGCGTGTTGGCGATCGGGTTCAGGTTGACGCCGTAGGCCTCGGGGGCCAGCACCACCTGGGACAGCGCCAGGAATTTGGGCACGTAGTCCTTGGTTTCCTGGGGCAGCGGCAGGTTCCAGTAATCGGTCGGCAGGCCGAGCTTTTCGTTGCGCTCGATGGCCCGGCTGACCGTACCTTCACCCGCATTGTAGGCCGCCAGGGCCAGCAGCCAGTCGCCGTTGAACATGTCATGCAGACGGGTCAGGTAGTCCAGGGCGGCGGTGGTGGAGGCGGTGATGTCGCGGCGGCCATCGTAGGCGCGGGTCTGGCGCAGGTTGAAGTAACGTCCGGTGGAGGGGATGAACTGCCACAAGCCGACCGCATCGCTGCGCGAATAGGCCATTGGGTTGTAGGCACTTTCAATCACCGGCAGCAGCGCCAGCTCCAGGGGCATGTTGCGTTCTTCAAGGCGTTCGACGATGTAATGAATGTAGAGGCTGCCGCGTTCTCCGGCGTTCTCCAGGAAGGAGGGGTTGCTGGCGAACCACAGGCGCTGTTGCTCGATGCGTGGGTTGACGCCGACGCCGTCCTGCAATTGAAAGCCCCGACGCATGCGTTCCCAGACATCCTGGGGCACTTCGGGGCTGGGCTTCTCTGAGAGCCAGATAGGTTTTTGCTTGATCTTGGCAGCAAGATTGGGTTTGGGTTGCACGGTGGATTGTGCAGCGTAATGAGTCGATTGGCAGCCCGCCAGAGTTGCGGAAACGGCCACCGCCACGGCTTGAGCCAGGCGGGTCAATGCGTCTGAAGAAATGGATTTACGAATAGATGACGACATTGGCTGGAAGTAAGTTCCGGGCAAAAATGTCGGGCGATTCTAGAAAGCGCTTCGGTTCCGGTCAACCATTCAGAAATTTCGTATCAGATTGCTTCCGCTTAGAACTTATCTTTCCAGGCCCTCAAGCTAGCAAACACCTCGGCCCCAGAGCGGTTGTCGCGTCCATTCCGTTCGTCCGCTTTTTGTTTAACGGATGTTTCAGAGGTGCGCAGAAAAGGGTTAGTACGTTTTTCAAGCGCCAGATTGGACGGCAGCGTCATCTCGCCACGGGCCCGCAACTGGGCGACCTGCTCCACCCGTTCAGCGATGTCGGCATTGTGCGGTTCCACGGCTTGGGCAAACTTGAGGTTACTTTGTGTGTATTCGTGCGTGCAGTACACCAGGGTGTCGGCGGGCAGGGCGGCCAGGCGCTCGAGCGAGGTATGCATCTGCTCCGGCGTGCCTTCGAACAGGCGACCGCAACCGGCGGCAAACAGCGTGTCGCCACACAGCAACACGCCTTGATGGTAATAAGCGATATGGCCGAGTGTGTGGCCGGGCACCTCGTACACAGCAAAGTCCCAGCCGAGCACGGTGATGTGGTCGTTGTCCTGCAAGCCGGTGTCCCGTGCGGGGATGTTTTCGTTCGCGGGGCCGTAGACCTTGGCGCCCGTCAGCTTCTTGAGTTGCTCGACGCCGCCGACATGATCATGGTGATGGTGAGTGACCAGGATATCGCTGAGCACCCAGGCCGGGTGCTGCTCAAGCCAGGTGAGCACCGGCGCGGCGTCACCGGGGTCGACCACGGCGCAACGTTGGGTTTGCTCATCCTGTAACAACCAGATGTAGTTATCGGTGAAGGCGGGCAGGGCACTGATCTGTATCATTCTTCGATTCGCCAAGCTGAACACATTGGTGCATCTTAGAACGTCTAGGCGAATTGGAGAATGCAATGACTGATAAAGCGTTCGCCCAGGCCGATCCCGAGTGGCTGGCTCTGATCGGTGCCGCCCGCGAATGGCTGTCCGGGCCGCTGGGGCAATTTCTGCTGGATGAAGAACGGCGCATGCTCGACGACGAGCTGGGCCGGTTCTTTGGTGGCTATCTTGTGCATTACGGTCCCTCGGCCGAGTCGCCCCCGTGCGCACCGCAGGTACAACGCAATGTGCGCCTGGGGGCGCCGTTGCCGGGCGTGGAAATCGTCTGCGAGGAGCAGGCCTGGCCGTTGAGCGAGCACGCCGCCGATGTGGTGGTGTTGCAGCACGGCCTGGATTTCTGTCTGTCTCCCCACGGTTTGTTGCGCGAAGCCGCGAGCAGCGTGCGTCCAGGTGGCCATTTGCTGATTGTTGGCATCAACCCCTGGAGCTGCTGGGGCCTGCGCCACCTGTTCGCCCAGGACGGCCTGCGCCAGGCACGCTGCATCGCGCCTTCACGGGTCGGCGACTGGCTGAACCTGCTGGGCTTCGCGCTGGAGAAACGCCGCTTCGGGTGCTATCGTCCGCCGCTTGCGTCCGCCAAGTGGCAGGGCCGCCTTGCAGGCTGGGAACGCCGCGCAGGGGCCTGGCAACTGTCGGGTGGCGGCTTCTATTTACTGGTGGCGCGCAAGATCGCGGTCGGGCTGCGGCCGGTGCAGCAAGTGCGCCGCGAACCGCTCGGCAAGCTGGTGCCGATGCCGCTGGCCAAGGTCAACCGCGAACAACGCCAACCGTAAAACCTCTTTTTGATTCAGGCCGAATAACCGATGACCGATAGTGTAGAACTCTTCACCGATGGCGCCTGCAAGGGCAACCCCGGCCCCGGCGGCTGGGGCGCGTTGCTGGTGTGCAAGGGCGTGGAGAAGGAGTTGTGGGGCGGCGAAGCCAATACCACCAATAACCGCATGGAGCTGATGGGCGCCATTCGCGGCCTCGAAGAGCTCAAGCGGCGCTGCAATGTCCTGCTGGTGACCGATTCGCAATATGTGATGAAGGGCATTAACGAGTGGATGGTCAACTGGAAGAAGCGCGGTTGGAAAACGGCGTCCAAGGAACCGGTCAAGAATGCCGACCTGTGGCAATTGCTCGACGAGCAGTGCAACCGCCATGACATCACCTGGAAATGGGTGCGTGGGCATATCGGCCATCCAGGCAACGAGCGCGCCGACCAACTGGCCAACCGTGGCGTGGATGAAGTGCGCGGCTACAAGCAGAGCTGAGGCCGGCCGACGTGTTAACATCGCGCCCTTTGACCTACACACCGTTGAGAGCTGAACCCTGATGGCCATCCGATCCGTTGTACTCGATACCGAAACCACCGGCATGCCGGTGACCGATGGTCACCGGATCATCGAAATCGGCTGTGTCGAACTCATGGGTCGCCGCCTGACCGGCCGTCACTTCCACGTCTACCTGCAACCGGACCGCGACAGTGACGAAGGCGCGATCGGCGTCCACGGCATTACCGACGAATTCCTCAAGGGCAAGCCGCGCTTTGCCGAAGTGGCCGATGAATTTTTCGAGTTCATCAACGGCGCCCAACTGATCATCCATAACGCGGCGTTCGACGTCGGCTTCATCAATAACGAATTTGCCTTGATGGGGCAGACGGACCGAGCGGATATTTCCCGGCATTGCTCGATCCTCGACACCCTGATGATGGCCCGCGAGCGTCACCCCGGCCAACGCAACAGCCTGGATGCCTTGTGCAAGCGTTATGGCGTCGACAACTCCGGGCGTGAACTGCACGGCGCCTTGCTCGACTCCGAAATCCTGGCTGACGTTTACCTGACCATGACCGGTGGGCAGACCAGCCTGTCGTTGGCCGGTAATGCAACCGATGGCAGCGGTTCGGCGGAAGGCTCGGGCAATCGCCCCTCGGAGATCCGTCGCCTGCCGGCTGACCGCAGGCCCACGCCGGTCATCCGTGCCAGCGAGCAGGATCTGGCCGAGCACGTCGTGCGGCTCGAAGCGATTGCCAAGGCGGCGGGCGCGCCGGCGTTGTGGACTCAGTTGACCCAACAATAATCCTGGCGCCCTGCGATCGTTCCCACGCTCTGCGTGGGAACGATCAGCAATCTTCATTCGCCACATTCACTTCCAGCTTCTACCCTGAGTACAAGCCCTCAGGCGTAGGCGCGCTCATGTACAAAGACCTGAAGTTTCCCGTCCTTATCGTGCACCGTGACATCAAGGCCGACACCGTTGCCGGTGACCGGGTTCGAGGCATCGCCAGGGAGTTGGAGCAGGAGGGCTTCAGTATCTTTTCTGCGGTGGACTACGCCGAAGGGCGGTTGGTGGCGTCGACCCACCATGGCCTGGCGTGCATGCTGATCGCAGCGGAAGGCGCCGGGGAAAACACCCACTTGCTGCAAAACATGGTCGAGCTGATCCGCCTGGCGCGAGTGAGGGCGCCCAACCTGCCGATCTTCGCCCTGGGCGAGCAAGTCACCCTGGAAAACGCCCCGGCTGATGCCATGAGCGAACTCAACCAACTGCGCGGCATCCTGTACCTGTTCGAAGACACCGTACCGTTTCTGGCGCGCCAGGTCGCCCGCGCTGCGCGCACCTACCTCGATGGCCTGCTGCCGCCGTTCTTCAAGGCCCTGGTGCAACACACCGCTGACTCCAATTACTCATGGCATACCCCGGGCCATGGCGGTGGCGTGGCGTATCGCAAAAGCCCGGTGGGGCAGGCGTTTCATCAGTTCTTCGGGGAAAATACCCTGCGCTCGGACCTGTCTGTTTCCGTGCCCGAACTGGGCTCGCTGCTCGATCACACCGGGCCCCTGGCCGAAGCCGAAGCCCGTGCCGCGCGCAATTTCGGCGCCGACCATACGTTCTTTGTGATCAACGGCACTTCCACCGCCAACAAGATTGTCTGGCATTCCATGGTGGCCCGCGACGATCTGGTATTGGTCGATCGCAATTGCCACAAGTCGGTGCTGCATTCGATCATCATGACCGGCGCGATCCCGTTGTACCTGTGCCCGGAACGTAACGAACTGGGGATCATCGGCCCGATCCCCTTGAGTGAATTCAGTCCCGAATCGATCCGCGCCAAGATCGCTGCCAGCCCACTGGCGCGTGGCCGCCCGGCGAAAGTAAAGCTGGCGGTGGTGACCAATTCCACCTACGACGGCCTGTGCTACAACGCCGAGCTGATCAAGCAGCAATTGGGCAACAGCGTGGAGGTGCTGCACTTCGATGAGGCCTGGTATGCCTACGCCGCGTTCCACGAGTTTTTCGCCGGACGCTATGGCATGGGCACGTTGCGTACGCCGGACAGCCCACTGGTGTTCACCACGCACTCCACCCACAAGTTGCTGGCGGCATTCAGTCAGGCGTCGATGATCCATGTGCAGGACGGCGGCGCGCGGCAGCTGGACCGCGACCGCTTCAACGAAGCGTTCATGATGCATATCTCCACGTCGCCGCAATACAGCATCATCGCCTCCCTGGACGTGGCGTCGGCGATGATGGAAGGCCCGGCGGGTCGCTCGCTGTTGCAGGAAATGTTTGACGAGGCCCTGAGTTTCCGGCGTGCGCTGGCCAATCTGCGTCAGCATATCGCCGCCGATGACTGGTGGTTTTCCATCTGGCAACCGCCCTCGGTGGCCGGTATCGACCGGGTCGCCACGGCCGACTGGCTGTTGCACCCCCAGGACGACTGGCATGGTTTCGGCGACGTGGCTGAAGATTATGTACTGCTGGACCCGATCAAAGTCACGCTGGTGATGCCCGGCCTCAACGCCGGCGGCGCCTTGAGCGATTGCGGGATTCCCGCCGCTGTGGTCAGCAAGTTTCTCTGGGAGCGCGGCCTGGTGGTGGAGAAGACCGGGCTGTATTCTTTTCTGGTGTTGTTCTCGATGGGCATCACCAAAGGCAAATGGAGTACCTTGCTCACCGAGTTGCTGGAATTCAAGCGCAGTTATGACGGGAATGCCAGCCTGGCCAGTTGCCTGCCTTCGGTATATGCCCATGGCCCGGTACGCTATCAAGGCCTGGGGTTGCGAGACCTGTGCGACCAGTTGCACAGTTGTTATCGCAGCAACGCGACGGCCAGGCATCTCAAACGCATGTACACGGTATTGCCGGAAATCGCGATGAAGCCGGCCGACGCCTACGACCAGTTGGTCAGGGGTGAAGTGGAGGCGGTGTCCATCGATGCCTTGCCAGGACGCATCGCAGCCGTGATGCTGGTGCCCTATCCGCCGGGTATTCCGTTGATCATGCCGGGGGAGCGCTTTACCGAGTCAACGCGTTCGATCGTCGATTACCTGGCGTTCGCCCGCACGTTCGATAGCAGTTTCCCCGGCTTTGTCGCAGATGTGCATGGGCTGCAACATGAAGATGACGGCAGTGGTCGTTGTTACACTGTCGATTGCATCAAAGGTTAAGGAACGTTATGCAAGCTGTCATGAACCCGAAGTATCCAGGGCTCAGTGTGCGAGTCGCCGATGAGGGCTTCGACGCTTATGTATGGGGCAATGACTTCAGTTTCGAGGTCAGCGCCTATGGGGTGCCGCAGATGGACAAGCGGGTCGATCAGTGGCCGGTGGAGCGCATCCTGCCGTACCGCAAGTGCTACGGCATCGACCCGGAAGAATTCGCCAGTTTTCGCAACGCGCCCGACAGCGCGATCTTCATGGCCTATCTGGATGATCGCGCAGTCGGGCACGTCGTGGTCAGTACCAACTGGAACGGCTTTGCCCATGTTGACGAGCTGGCGGTGGCGCTGCCTGCGCGGCGCCACGGTGTCGCCAAGGCGCTGTTGGATGTGGCGCAGTTCTGGGCCCGCAAGAAAAACCTGCCGGGCATGATGCTCGAAACCCAGAACAACAACCTCGGTGCCTGTCGCCTGTATGAGCGTAGCGGCTATGTAATGGGAGGCATCGATCAACTGCGCTATCGCGGGATCGACCCGCAGACCCGTGAAGTGGCGATTTTCTGGTATCGGCTGTTCAAGACGGAAGTCAACGCGGTCTGAGACCGCGCCTACTGCGGTTTCATGTCGTTGCACAGCAGGTTTTCGGCCTTCTGGGTCACGATCTCCAGCAGTGCGCTCAGGGCCGGTGACGCGGCCCCGCCGTGCAGGGTCAGCGCATACAGGTTGACACTGATCGGTGGTGAAATCGGGCACACATCCAGCCCCGCGTCCCGTGCACCGCAGGCGGTGAACGGGTCGACAACCGCCAGGCCTTCGCCGGCTTCGACCATGCTGCGCATCATCTGATACGTCTGCACCCGCGTCTGCACCACCGGCAGCGGGCGCAAGGCTTGCAGCTTGGCGTCCAGCAGGCGGCTCAGCGGGTCCCGGCCCTCCAGCCCAATCATCGACTGTCCCGCCAGATCCTGCAGTGCGATGTACTTCTGCCTGGGTTTGAGCCAGCCATGGGGCGCGAGCAATTGCAGTTTGCCCTGGGCCAGTACGCTGCTCTGAATGTGCGGGTGTTCCGGATCGTGCAGGCTCAGGCCCACATCGGTTTCATGCAGCAACAGGCTGCGCACGATTTCCCGGGTCGGTTGGCTCGACAGGTTACACGGCGTGTCCTGGAACCGTCGGCGCAGCAGGGCGATGCTGTGGGGCAACAGTTGGTTAGCCAGCGGCGGGGTGCACAGCACGCGCAAAGTTGGCGCGTGATGGTGCTTCAAACGGTTGGCCAGACGCTGTATTGGCTCCAGCGCTTCGTACAGGTGGGCGATTTGCGGCTGCAGCTCCAGGGTTTCACGGGTCGCTTGCAGGCGCCCGCGCACACTGGCAAACAACATGAAGCCCAGTTGCAGCTCGGCATCCCTGAGGGTGGCGTCCACCTCGCCCACGGAGAGTTGCAACCACTCGGCGGCCAGGCCTGGGTGTCCGGTCTGCAAGATGGCCTGAATCACTTCGATATGACGTAAACGCATGGCCGGAGTCTATGTGCAGCGCGTTGGGGATTCAATGGCGCAGGCCTGTGTGCGCAAAAAAGACTGCGCGCGTCGCCCCTGCCTATGGCGTTGCGCCACGACCCTACTAGAATGCTGTGTCTGATCAGCAACGACCAATGCCGGCAACCCGGTACTTACAACAAAAACAGGTCTGGTCTCAAATGCCTCTACCCTCGACGCTCTTCGGGGTAACGGCCAAGCAACTCCTGGTGCTGGTGACCGTGGGATGCATGGCGGCTTACTTCTTGAACAATCACACTGAACAAGCGCCGGAAAACCTCGAGCTTGAAGCGTTTATCCGCTCCCAGGAACAGGTCGGCGAGCAGGTGGGCGCGGTGCTCGGTATCACGTTGATCAGGCAGGTGCAGGCCTATCCCGCTTACGACCGGTCGGGCTACACGCGCTCGATGTATGCGGTTGAGGGAGAGAGAGGGCAGGTGGTGGTGACGCTCAAGCGGGGCGAGCAGGGCATTGAAGTGACGCAAATCCGCGGCCCGTGAGCATCCCCAGCCCAGTCGCCAGGACTGGGCAGGTATTTAAGGCTAAATCTTATGAGGCGAGGGTG
The DNA here is from genome assembly GCF_001439815.1 of Pseudomonas orientalis. Lineage (GTDB taxonomy): Bacteria > Pseudomonadota > Gammaproteobacteria > Pseudomonadales > Pseudomonadaceae > Aquipseudomonas > Aquipseudomonas orientalis. The sequence goes on from NZ_JYLM01000009.1 coordinate 127,832, forward strand.
GTCTTCGATTCGCGTACGAGGATCGTGCCCGACTGAATCAATCTGAACTCATCACCCTCGAGCTTTTCCACCCGATCGCCAATGGCCAGCTTGTAGGTGATGGCAGGCGCCGAGCCCGCCAGGTCGCCTTGCGCCGGTTCGGATTCCTGGAACTCATGCACCGAATATACGCGGCCTTCCGCGTCTCTGGCATGAAACTGTCCGACTAGTACTGCTGCCATCTGTTTAGAACCTCTGGAGATAAACACTCGATTTGCGGGTCTGTAGACCGTCAGGGAGCGGGGTAGTTTACCTATAAGAAAAAAATACTATTCGTTTAAAATTTCAGACGTTTCCCACGCTTGGGGCTGCGCTGCAACTTTTGCGGCATTCTCAAAACCTGCTGGTGCGCGCGCGGTGAAATCTCTATAACTACAGGCTCCTTTAGTCAGACATCGGGGAAACCTCAATGAGCAAGGTCTACACGATTGCCGTCCTGGTCGGCAGCTTGAGAAAAGACTCGATCAACCGCAAGGTCGCCTTGGCCCTGGCCGAACTGGCCCCTGCCAACCTGAAGCTGAACATTGTGGAAATTGGCGATTTGCCGCTCTACAACGAGGACATAGAGGGTGCAGCCGCGCCGCAAGCCTACAGCACTTTCCGTCAACAGGTGAGTTCATCCGACGCGGTGCTGTTCGTCACGCCCGAATACAACCGTTCCGTGCCTGCGCCGTTGAAGAATGCCATCGACGTGGGGTCCCGCCCTTATGGGCAGAGTGTGTGGGGCGGCAAGCCTGGGGCGATCATCAGCGTGTCGCCAGGCGCCATGGGTGGCTTTGGCGCCAACCACCACCTGCGCCAGTCCCTGGTGTTTCTAGACGTGTGGTGCATGCAGATGCCGGAAGCCTACCTGGGCGGAGCGGGCAGTGTGTTCGATGAGGCGGGCAAGCTGTCCGAGAAGACCAGGCCATTCCTGCAGTCATTCATCGACGCCTACGGCAAATGGGTCGAAAAACTGAAGGGCTGAATGGATAGCGTGGAGGGAGCCAGCTCCCTCCCACCGTTGGATCAACGCAGCCAGTTGGTGCGCGCCAGTTCAATCACTTCATCGCCACGCCCGCTCATCACCGCCTTGAGCATATACAGGCTGAAGCCCTTGGCCTGTTCCAGCTTGATGCTCGGCGGCATCACCAATTCCTGGGTTGCGGTGACCACATCCACCAGCACCGGGCCGTTGTGGGCCAGCGCGCGGCGCAGGGCCGCTTCCAGGTCCTCGGATTGCTCCACGCGAATCCCCAGGATACCCATGGCATTGGACATGGCGGCGAAATCCGGGTTTTTCAGCTCGGTGCCGGTGTCCAGGTAACCTGCGGCCTTCATCTCCATCGCGACGAAACCCAGTGACGCGTTATTGAACACGATCACTTTGACGGGCAGATTCAATTGCGCCAGCGAAATGAAGTCCCCCATCAACATGGTGAAACCGCCGTCACCCGACATCGAGATCACCTGCCGACCCGGGAACGCCGCCTGCGCGCCGATGGCCTGGGGCATGGCGTTGGCCATGGAGCCGTGGTTGAACGAGCCGATCAGGCGGCGCTTGCCGTTCATCTTCAGGTAGCGCGCGGCCCAGACGGTTGGTGAACCGACATCGGCGGTGAAAATCGCATCATCAGTGGCCAGCTCGCTGAGCAGGCGCGCCACGTATTGGGGATGGATCGGTCGATCCGCCTTGGACGGTTGCGCCAGGTCATCCAGGCCCTGGCGGGCTTTCTCGTAGTGCTTCAGGGAAGTTTCGAGGAAGCTGCGATCGGTCTTGCGGGTTAGACGCGGCAGCAGCGCATCGATTGTCTCACTGACATCGGCGGCGATGCCCAGGTCCAGGGTCGCACGTCGGCCCAGGGCCTGGGGGTTGCGGTCAACCTGGATGATCTTCGCGTCGGTCGGATAGAACTGACGGTAAGGAAAGTCGGTGCCGAGCATGATCAGCGTGTCGCAGTCGAGCATGGCGTGATAGCCGGAGCTGAAACCGATCAGGCCGGTCATGCCCACATCGAACGGGTTATCCCATTCCACATGTTCCTTGCCGCGCAGCGCGTGCACCACCGGCGCGCCGAGGGCGTCGGCCAAGGCCACCACCTGGTCATGGGCACCGGCGCAACCGCTGCCGCACAGCAGCGTGACTTTTTCACTGCTCTGGAGCATATCGCTCAAGCGCTGCAGGTCGGCCTCTGCCGGCAATGTGCGCGGTGCATGCAGCGCCGGCCACGGCTTGAGCTTGTCTTCCACCTCCAGCAGCGACACGTCCCCCGGAATCACCACCACCGCCACGCCCCGATTGAGGATCGCCGAACGCATCGCGCGATGCAGCACGTGGGGCATCTGCTCGGGGTTGCTCACCAGCTCGATAAAATGGCTGCATTCCTTGAACAGCTCCTGAGGATGGGTTTCCTGGAAGTAGTTCAGGCCGATCTCCGAGGACGGAATCTGCGCGGCAATCGCCAGTACCGGCACATGGTTGCGATGGCAATCGAACAGGCCATTGATCAAATGCAGGTTGCCCGGCCCGCAACTGCCGGCACACACGGTCAGCTCACCGGTGGCGGCGGCCTCGGCCCCTGCGGCGAACGCGGCCACTTCTTCATGGCGCACATGCATCCACTCGATGCTGTCCATGCTGCGCAGGGCGTCGGTGAGGCCATTGAGGCTGTCGCCGGTCAGGCCCCAGATGCGCTTGATACCCGCCTGTTCAAGGGTGGTCGCCAACTGCTGGGCCAGGTTGATTTTCGCCATGAAGAACTCCAATCGTCAGTGAGGTTGAAAAACTGCTGATCAGTAGGGGACAGCTCAATCACGGCGAATGCTCCGCGTTTAATGTGAAGATTGCGTCATGCTGGCGCGATATTGCCGTGCGCGCCGCGCGGTAAACCACTGGTCACACACCAGCGCCAGCCACGGAGCGACCTTGGCGTTGGGCAGGCGCCCGCGGCTCAGGCGGCGCATCTGGTCGCGTACCACCGCCAGGGTGGCGAGGGCGGCCAAGGGTTTGCGTTTCCAGTCGATGGGTTTGAGCTGCGGGTTGAGGTCGCGGCCTTCGCGCCAGTGTTTGATCAGTTGCGGCTCGAGGGTCAGGGCGGTGGCGATACCGGCCATGGCAATGCCGCTGTCGAGTACTTGCTGCACGACCGGCAGGCGGCGAATGCCGCCGGTCACCATCAGCGGCATCCTGGCGATGGTGGCCAGTTCCTCGGCGAACTCCAGGAAGTAGGCTTCACGGGCCAGGGTGCGCCCGTCCCGGGCTTCGCCCTGCATGGCCGGCGCTTCGTAGCTGCCGCCGGACAATTCCAGCAGGTCGATGGGCAGCGGGTTGAGCATTTCGACCACAGCGCGCGCATCGGTGGCATCGAAACCGCCGCGCTGGAAGTCGGCGGAATTGAGCTTTACCGCCACGCAAAAGGATGGGCTGACGCTGGCGCGTACGGCATGGATCACCTCGAGCAGCAGGCGCGCGCGGTTTTCCAGTGAGCCGCCCCAGCGGTCGGTGCGATGATTGCTCAGCGGCGAGAGAAACTGGCTCAGCAGGTAACCGTGGGCGCCGTGGATCTGCACCCCGGTGAAGCCGGCTTTCTCGGCCAGGCGGGCGCTGGTGGCGAAGCGTTGGATCACCTCCTGGATGTCGTCCTCGGTCATGGCCCTGGGCTTGGCGAACATTTTGGAAAAGCTGCCCAGGTCCAGCGCGATGGCAGATGGCGCCAGTGCCTGCTGGCCCAGGTTGGCCATGGTCTGGCGTCCCGGATGGCTGAGTTGCACCCAGAAGTGCACGCCCTTGGCCCGCGCCACGTCGGCCCATTCGCGAAAGCTCTCCAGGTGTTGCTCGTTTTCCAGTGCAACGCCACCGGGGCCGGTCATGGCGCGGCGGTCGACCATAACGTTGCCGGTAAGCAGCAAGCCGGGTTCACCCTCGGCCCAGGTCTTGTACAGCTGCTTCAATTCACGGGAGGGTGCCTGATTGAGATCGGCCATGTTTTCTTCCATCGCCGCCTTGGCGATGCGGTTGGCAATAACCTGGCCGTTGGGCAGTTGCAGGGCTTCAAAGGGTGACATGGGTTGACTCCTGAGCGGGGGAGGCCTCAGGCTAAGCTTAAAGTTAACTTTAATGTCAAGCGGGCGTTTCGATGAATATTGGTGAGTTGGCAAAGCAGAGCGGGCTGGCGGCGTCGCGCATCCGTTTTTATGAGGCGGAGGGGTTGATCAGTCAGGTCGGGCGTCAGGCCAATGGCTATCGGCGCTATGCCCCTGAGGCGCTGCAAACGCTGCAATTGATCCAGAGCGCGCAACAGGCGGGATTTACCTTGCAGGAGCTCAAGGCGTTGATGCCTGCGCCGGGGGAGCACAAGCGCGATGAGTTGATCGAGGCATTGGAGCGCAAGGTGGCGCAGATCGAGGTGATGCAGGCGCAGTTGGCCCATAGCAAGGCACAGTTGCTGGGGGTGATCGATGCGGTGCGGGCGCAGCCGGAAGGCGTGCCTTGTTCCATGGGGCAGAAGCAGGTGCTGGCGTCGATTAAGCTGCAATCCTGAAGTCGCTGGATTTGTAGGAGCGAGCTTGCTCGCGAGAAACTCACAGGCACCGCGTTCATTCAGGAAGCACGCGTTATCGTTGACGTTTTTCGCGAGCAAGCTCGCTCCTACAGAGGGCGGTGTCAGGGCTGCCCCCTCCCACATTTTTACTCAGCGGCGGCGGAATAGCGGTAGTGGCTCGTCCGTTGCGGCCTGGTACGTCACCGAAAAGTCCTTGAGGCTTTCCAGCGCTTCATACGGGTCTTTGTCGGCGCGCAAGGCGAAGGCATCGAACCCGCAGCGGCGCAGGTAGAACAACTGGTCGCGCAGCACATCGCCAATCGCGCGCAGTTCACCCGTGTAACCATAACGCTCACGCAGCAGACGCGCGTTGGAATAGTTGCGCCCGTCGGTGAAGGCCGGGAAGTTCAGCGCGATGACCTGGAAGTGCTCGACGTCTCCACCAATCTCTTCGGCTTCTTCATCGGCGTCCAGCCACACACCCAGGCCGCCGTCGCGGGCCTTGAGCGCGTGGCCGTGCTCGCGCCACAGCGCCAGCGGCACGATCAGGTCGTCGCAGTTGGAGATGCCGTCGAAGCTCGCGTCCTTGGGCAGCAGGTGCCAGGTTTCGTCGACGACTTCGTTGTTCTTAATGATTCGCTGCATAGACGCGCTCCTTGAACAGGTCAATGCCGATGCGCTGGTAGGTGTCGATGAAACGCTCATCTTCGGTGCGCTGTTCGATGTACACGTCGATCAGCTTGCCGATCACCTCGGGCATGGCTTCCTGGGCGAAGGATGGGCCGAGGATCTTGCCCAGGCTCGCATCGCGGCTGGCGCTGCCACCCAGGGACACTTGGTAGAATTCTTCGCCTTTCTTGTCCACGCCCAGAATGCCGATGTGGCCGACGTGGTGGTGACCACAGGCGTTCATGCAGCCGGAAATGTTCAGGTCCAGCTCGCCGATATCGAACAGGTAGTCCAGGTCGTCGAAACGGCGCTGGATCGATTCGGCGATCGGGATCGACTTGGCGTTGGCCAGGGAGCAGAAATCGCCGCCCGGGCAGCAAATGATGTCAGTCAAGAGGCCAATGTTCGGCGTGGCGAAACCGCCTTCGCGCAGCTCGCCCCACAGGGTGAACAGTTGGCTCTGCTCGACGTCCGCGAGAATGATGTTCTGCTCGTGGGAGGTGCGCAGTTGACCGAAGCTGTAGCGGTCGGCCAGGTCGGCGACGGCGTCCAGCTGCTTGTCGGTGATGTCGCCAGGGGCCACACCGGTAGGCTTGAGCGACAGGGTCACCGCCACGTAGCCCGGCTGTTTGTGCGCCAGAGTGTTGCGCGTGCGCCAGCGGGCAAAGCCTGGGTGCTGCTGGTCGAGGGCGGCCAGTTCGGCGTCTTGATTGGTCAGGACTTTGTACTCAGGATCGACAAAATGCTTGGCGACGCGATGCACCTCGGCTTCGGTCAGGGTGGTCTGGCCGCCGCGCAGGTGTTCCATCTCGGCGTCGACTTTCTGCGCGAACACTTCAGGCGTCAGCGCTTTTACCAGGATCTTGATCCGCGCCTTGTACTTGTTGTCACGACGACCATAGCGGTTGTAGACCCGCAGGATGGCGTCGAGGTAGCTCAACAGGTCCTGCCACGGCAGGAACTCGTTGATGAACGCGCCGACCACCGGGGTACGACCGAGGCCGCCACCGACGAGTACGCGAAAGCCCAGTTCGCCGGCCGCGTTGTGCACCGGCTCCAGCCCGATATCGTGCACTTCGATGGCGGCGCGGTCCGAGGTCGAGCCATTGATGGCGATCTTGAACTTGCGGGGCAGGTAAGCGAATTCGGGGTGGAAGGTGGTCCATTGACGGACGATTTCGCACCAGGGGCGTGGGTCGATCAGTTCGTCGGCGGCAACACCGGCAAACTGGTCGGTGGTCACGTTGCGCAGGCAGTTACCGCTGGTCTGAATGGCGTGCATCTGCACGGTGGCCAGTTCAGCCAGGATATCCGGCACATCTTCCAGCGCCGGCCAGTTGAACTGTACGTTCTGGCGGGTACTGATGTGGGCATAGCCTTTGTCGAAGTCGCGGGCGATCCTGGCCATCATTCGCGTCTGGCGCGAGGTCAGTTGGCCGTAGGGCACGGCCACCCGCAGCATCGGCGCAAAGCGCTGTACATAAAGGCCATTTTGCAGGCGCAGAGGGCGGAACTCTTCTTCGCTCAGTTCACCTGCCAGATAGCGTCGGGTCTGATCACGGAACTGCTTGACGCGGTCCTCGATGATGCGCTGATCGTATTCGTCGTATACGTACATATAGGTCCTGTTCTCGGCAAATCTGCGCGCACGGCCGCGCACTCCCAACGGAGCCGGCGCACGATACCAGTTTGCGTATATGCGCAAAAGTGATGTTTGGGTATATGCACATAACCAAACTGACTAATGAGAGCCGTTATCGCGATACCCACATTTGTCATGCGGGCAATCATCGTCTTTACTGTGTTCGAGTCTGAGTGCAATCACCTATAAAACCGACAAGAGGCGATGCGATGAGCAATTCCACCAAAGCCCGTAAACCCGACAGTACCGTGGATGCCTGGGCGATTTTGTTTCTGATCATTCTGGTGGTCGGGACCGCCGTCTTCTGGGTCAGTCACCAGTAACCGGGGCATCGATTGAACCCGGCTTGAACGTCCCGCCCAGCCGGCAGGTGTCATTGCGCTAAACGCCAGCCAGGTGCAGCACCAGCTTGACGATGCCGAACAGGGTCAAGGCAAATATTGCCGTGAACGCAATGCCCAGCATCACGAAGTGGCTGGGCTTGCCATGGGTAAAGTCGCGGGTGCGGTTCTTGCCGCTCTGCACACCGAAGGCCGCCGCCATCACGCTGTGCAGCATCTGCCAGAAGCTTGGGGGTTTGTCGTTGTGATCGTCCATACAGCCCTCGTCAAGCGGGTCATTGTATGGAGCATAGACAATCCGTTGAGCTTATCTGGGGTTCAGCACCTCCAAACCCAGAAATAGCTGCCGATCAAGCGGTGGCTTGATCTCGGCTTTCTCCAGATTCACCACCGCGCGGTTGTCGGCGCGGGCCCGTTCGATCAATTCCTTGCGGGTGAATACCCGCTCAGCCTTGGTTTTCAGGTGACCGAAGGCCGGTTGGGCGACGGGTGTATCGGCGCTCGGGTAATGAAAGTGGGCGTACCAAAGGACGTTTTCATCGCCCTTTTTACCGGCCCTGATTTTATCTTTGTCGCGTATGGCGTACTCAGTCAGAAAATCGCCGGCCTTCAAGGGGGTACGACTGTGAACCAAATTGATATCGACGAAGCCGTGTCTCCACAGATAAGCGACATTGGAGGCTCTGGGCCGCTGTAACTTATACCCTTCGCTGCAGTATTCACGGGCCTGCAACGTCGCGGCGACCGCCTCTTTGCGGTATTCATCGATCAACGCCGGAGCGCGTGTGTCCGCAGCCCAGTCGCGCTGTATTTCGTCTGCAAGGGCTTCGAATTTGGCCGCATGCTGGGTCAGTAGCACATCCCACTCACGGGGATCGAGGCCTTCCAGCCGGGTGGGATCCTGCAGCTTGCGTAGCTGGAAGCGAATGCTGCTGTCAATGCCGGCGCGCTCGTCCCTGACGGCTTTCGCCTGTGCTTCAATGGTTCTCAGCGAGCGCTTGATTGCCACTGGGGCGGGCACGGTGGCCCCGACCTCCTTGACGACGTTCCAGACACCTTCGCTGGCGTGTTCAACGTACGTGACGATGGTTTTCCCGGTAAGCGGGTCCTTGATGTCGACGAAGTTGCCCGGCATGTCAGCTTGGCCTGGACGCAGATCACCCACCAGGCTTTTCCTGTCTGCGGTCTTGATCACCTTGCGGTTGGTTTTTTTGGGGCGTTTGGCTGTGTCGGGCGCGGGGAGCGAGACGAGCTGTTGCTCAACCCTGATCAGCTCGGCCAGTTGTGCTTCCAGGCTGGAGCGTGCCTCGTCCAGGTGGGTTTGGAATGGCGCTTGATAAGCCTCGCGGATAAAGCCGGAACCCATCTCGACTAACGAGTTGACGGCGTTTTCCAGTCGTTCGTAAAGCTCGAGAATGCTGGTGAGTACCTCGATTTGCTCCTTGACCGAGTAACCGCTGGTCGTGCGCATCTCTGTGTGCGTCAGTATGGTGGGCGTCACTTGCGGGTCTGCCAGCTCGATGATGAACGGGTACTCCGCCGGTATACGCGAGCCATGGGCGCGATTGAATATCAGGTCGACAAGCAGTACCAGCAGTTGTTGTTTGATATGGGCCGAAGTGAAGTTCAGATCCGGTGGGGTTTCTTTCAACAGGCTGTCGCGCAATGCGGGGTCCGCTTGTTCGAGGATGGCGCTCATTTGTTCGACAGGCTCAATCATCGATTTAAGCGCCTGTAACTGCTGGTCGCGGCTTTTGATGAACTCCCCGTACGCGTCGTTGATATTGGCAGGCAGTTCTCTATTTATCCGCTCGCCGAGCTCCTCGGTGCTCTCGCCGCGTTGGGTTTCGAGGGAGTAGGCAAATTTTGTATGCTCGGATGCATAGGCCGATACCCACTGGACATAGATGGCGTTAAGCGCGTTGTTGCGTTCTTTCTGGTACCTCGAGCTGGTCCTGTCGGCAATCATCAGTTCGCCGGCCTTGTCCGCGATGTTGCGCATCACGCCAATGAGTGCCTGGCCGTTTTTTTGAAAGTTATGCACGGCGATGTTCCACTCGATCCTGGCGCGTAAGGCCAGGCGTTGCGCTTGGGTGTGCTGTTCAGTGGTTCGGGCGCGCGTTGCCTCGGCAAGTGTCGGGCTGTTGAGGGTGACCCAAAGCGCTCGCAGGGATTTTATCCGTGTGTCCAGCGCAGCGCGGGTGTTGTTCACTGCCGCTTCGAGGGTAAGGGTCAGGTTCGCCAACGGCAGAACGTCCAACTGCAGGCCTGTGAGTTGCGAGGTGAGCAGGTCGATGTTTTGTCGTTTTTCTTCGCGCAATTGACTCACCCTGCCTTTGTGCATCCCGCCTTCAAGCCTGGCATGTCGATCCAGCCGCCAGTGCCCCTGGCCGTCGCTGATCAGCTTGAAACCGGGGTGCTGCGCATGGGCTGGATGCACCAGGTATACCTCGGCAAAACCGGGTACCACGTTCACCTGAAACAACAGCCCGCCGATGCTGGCGTGCCACTTGCCGTCAATCCAGTACAACCCCTTGAGTACACCGCTTGGCAGGGGCGCCGGTACGGGGTCTGGCCAAGGTACATTTACTTCCAGCAAAGCCTTGAACAACATCGCGCCCGCTTTGGCGCTGGCCAGCGAATGAGTGAAATCCAGGGTTGTCTCGCCTCCTGCCGGAGGTTCGCCCGGCAATGCCACCAGGCCATGACGTGCCAGCGGCGGTTCTGCCGGGTGGGGCAACCCTGCTGTGCGTCTCCACGTTTGCAGGTGCAGGACGTGTTCCTGCGCGGCAGGCGCTGCCAGCACCTGTGGGGAGCGGTCGCTGGGGGCGGCTGCGTGCATCAACACCATTGCGGTATTGAGCAGCAAATCGATCAGTGCGATTTCGCGGGTGGTCGGATCATTGCTTTGCAGGCCCGCCAGGTCTTGCTCAAGGCTGCTGAGCAATTGAAAAAACCAGCCCATCAACATCGCCGGCCCTCGGGCGAGGGGCAACAGCAGCGTGTTGAACAGCAGCCAGGCGCCTTCCATCACGATGGCCCAGCGGCTTTCGTGATTGGACACCGACTCGCGGTCCGCCAGATCCACCAACGCCCGCGCGGTACTGCCGAACACATGGCTGAGCAAGAAACCGTTGATCTGCCACTGAAGCCATTCACCGACGCCTTCATCGACGGCCAGGGTGGCAGGCGCAGGCTTGTCGGGAATGGTGAACTCATCCCCCGGCAGGAAGCGAATGAGGTGCGGCTCGGTGAATCCGCCGTGGTCATAGATCGGGCGCGCCGTGTCGCTCAGCCAGGTCAGCACGCTGTCTTGCAGCTCCCCGGGGGCGGCCAGCGCGTCCAGCAGCGCCTGGCGGGTCGGGTATTCATGCAAGGTGTCGGTGTACAGCGGTCGAAACAGCAAATGCGGGCCCACACTCACGTCGCGCGGTTCGATGATAAAGGCGTTGGTGACTTCATCCGGTGTGGCTCCGACCGTCCGGCACAGGGCCAGGGGGCGCAGCACGATCTGCCGTTCGTCGACCATTCGGTCCGCAGGCGTCTCGCCCATGAGCGCCTTCACATAGCGGTAACCCGTGACGGTGACACCGTGCAGCCGGCGGATCTTGTACTCCAGCGCCTGCATCGGCAGCTTGACCTTGAGCTCGCGGGTAAACAGCGCTTCGCGGCGCTGCGCCTCGACGCTGCCGGACAACAGCAGGTCCTTGATGTGTTGCGGGTAGGCAGTGCCGATATCGATGCGCTGGATCAATCCGCTGCTGCCCAACAGGTAATTCTCAGTCAACCAGCTCGGCAGTGGCGTGGCAGTTGTGGACGACAGCGTCAGTGCACCTTTGGGTTTGCCGGCCAGGTTCCTGACGGCCAGTTCGGTCAGCGACATCCGCACGTGCTCGATAATCCCGGCGCCGCCGGGATAACCGGCGGCGACGGCGAAGTCCAGCAGCACTTGATCAGGATCGAACGGTGCATGGTCCTTCTGCATCTGCTTGCGCAACGCAGTGCGGCTGAAGCTCTGGAGAGTGTCGATGCCTTCGTTGAACGAGCGGCCCTGGTTCTGGTGCAGCACCTGCGCCATGTCCTGCAGGTGGCGGTGATAGGCGAAACGGTCAGCGGCGTCAGCTTGCCTGAGCCATTCGGGCAGTTGGTTGTCGACCTTCTGCAGCAGCGGGGCGGCGGGCACCGGCATGTGGGTGAACAACACCGCCGGATCGGTGAGCTTTTCCAGGCGCCGCCCAATGGACACTTCATCCTGGCCCTGAAAGCTCAACGTGGCCAGGTCTTCCAGTTGCTGGTTAAGAATCAGGCCGGCCTGCTGCTCGAATACATTGTTGTCAGGTTCATTGCGCCGCCAGGTGAGGCTGTCGAACTGAAACCGATGTTGCATTTTTACCGCCCAGGCGCTGCCGAAGGCATCGGTGGAATCGAACGGTTCGACCCGGCCATCGACGCAGTACAGCAGCACTTGCCTATCGCGCACCAGCAGCAGGTCCGGGGTCAGCAAGCGTACCGTTTCGCCGTCGCGGGTGAAGGTGTTTTCAATGAAATAGGCATAGGTGGGCGGCGTGGAGTGGGGCAGGCGTTCATTCAGCACCGGCCAGGCGGCGGTGACCGTAAGCATATCGCGCTGGAGTTGATTAAGGCTTGACTGGCGTGCGGCCGTGGCGGTCATTTGGCCATTGAGCAATTGCGCCAGCCATTGCCAGCGACTGCCGCCGTGACTGTCGATCTCGCTCCAGTAATCGGCCAGCGCCTGTTGAAAATACAGGTAAAGCGATCCAGGCAACTCGTCGATCAGTTGTGCAATCACCTGCATGTCGATGAGCGGCAGGGATGCCGGCTTGAGCACATCCGGGATTTTTTGCGTCAGGTAATACGGCAGCTCGCGTTCGGAGTGCAGGTCCAGCAATTGGGGCTTCAGTACATGGTCGATGGCGACTTCCATCAACGGTCGATAGGTGTAATGACCATCGGGATGGGGAATCGCCAGTTTCACTCCGGACATTTCCAGTTCAAGTGACGGGTAGCGCTCGAGAATCAGCTCGCGCAGCGCATTCAACACCACGGAGTAAAAAGCCGGGCGCGTGACGAAGCGTTGATGAATCGCCTGTGCGGGCAGTTGGCTCAGGGCAATAGGGGGCGCGGAAGGGGTGGGGCCGGGCATGGGAAGTTCCATTTCCTGTTGAGTCCGGTTATTGGCTGCCGGATCAGCAGACCGGTGATCGGTCCGCTACAGGAAATCGAATTTCTGCGTGGCCGGTGGGGTAGTGGGCTACCCCACCGGCCACGCGCGTGCCACTCACTCAGGCTGTGGGTCCTCCAGGTAAAGGAACAGTTTGCGATCCAGTGGTGCCTCGATCAGCGCCTTGTCCAGATTGACCACGGTGCGATTATTTGCCCTGGCCTGTTCGATCAGTTCTCTGCGTGTGTACCGACGTTCCGCTTGGGTCTTGAGGTGGCCGAACGCAGGACTCGAGGCCGGCGTGTCGACGGCCGGGTAGTGGAAGTGGGCGTACCACAGGTCGGCTTCCTCTGTTCTTGCGCCTGGCTTGATTTTGCTTTTATCGCGGATGGCATATTCAGTGAGATAGTCTCCTGCTTTCAATGGAATGCGCTGTTTGATCCGCAGGATGTCGACAAACCCGTGCGTCCATAAATAATCGACTTTGGCGGCACCAGGGCGTTGCAATAGATACCCTTGGCTGCATACCTCATGGGCCCGTTGCTTGACTGCTTTGGCCTCGTCAAGGTAGCGGTTTTTCGCGGTAATGGCGTTTTGATCGGTTGCGTTTTTGAGTTCCTCGGCCAGCGCGATGAATTTTGCCGCATGTTGGCTCAGCATCACGTCCCAATCATACGGGTCGACGCCTTCCCGCCGGGCGGGCTCCAGCAGTTTGCGCTGTTGATAGTGAATGCTCGCATCAATACTGGCCCGTTCGGCTCGCAGGGCCTCGGCATGGGCCTCCAGTACTCTCAATGGGCGGACTGCCGGCGTCGGTGCTTTTCTCGCCTGGGTGGCGGGCTCGACAATTTTCCATACGCCCTCGGTGGCCTGTTCGCGGTACGTAGCGACGATGCCCCCGGTGAGCGTGTCGGTAATGTCCACGTAATTACCGGGCTCATCAGGCTCGCCGGCGCGCAGGTCGCCTACCAGGCTTTTCCTGTCGACGGTTTTGATCACCCGGCGGTTGGCGGTTTTCTGGCGTTTGGTTTTGTCGGGCTTGGGGCGTGGCGCGATCTGTTCCTCAACCAGGATCAGGTTGGCCAATTGCGCTTCCAGGTTTTCCCGGGCCTCGCCGAGCGCTTCGAGGAAAGGACCTCGGTAGGCCTCGCGTAGCAGTGCGCAGCCCATTTCAGTTAACGAGTCGACCGCGTTTTCCAGGCGCCCGTATTGCTCAAGCGCATCCTTGAGTACGTGAATCTGCTCGGTGGTGGAGTAGCCCGCCGTGGTGCGCATTTCCGTATGGGCGTTGACGCTGGCGTAGATCTGGCGATCAGCGATCACTTCAAGGAACGGGCGCTCCTGCGGTTTATCGGCGTCAAGCGCGCGATTCAACAGCAATTCAACGAGCGATAACAACAGGTGTTGCTTGATGAGGATCGAAGAGATCGCCTGATCTGCCGGGAGTTCTTTCAGGAGGCTTTCGCGCAGCGCGGGTGCGGCGCGTTGCATAATGGCTTCGCATTGTTCTGCAGGCTCCAGCAACTGCTTGAGCGCCTCCAGCCGCTGGGTGGCCAGGAGAATGAATTGCTCGTATGCCTGAGGGTTGTTGTCGAGCAGTTCGCGGTCCACACGCCGCAGCAGCTCGGTAAAGCTTTCACCCTGTGGGGTTTCCAGGGTATGCGAGATTTTTTGATGCAGGTTCGCGTAAGACAACAACCAGTGCTTGTAAAGATTGGACGTGGCGCTATCGCGCGCGTTCCTGTATTGCACTTCTGTACGGTCCATCTCCGCCAGCTCACCTGCCATGGCTTCGATCTTCTGTAAGCCCGTCGTGAACGACTGGCTGCTGCGCTGGTAGTCGTCGACCGCGATATCCCATTGGGCCTTGGCCTGTGCCGTGGAGCGTTGTCTTTGCGCATGGCGTTCAGCGATTCTTGGACGCAGCGCGGGAAGTAATGTGGGGTCGTTGAGCCTTATCCAGTCTTCGCGCAGGGCACGCCGCTGCTCTGCCAGTTGTCTTCGCGCAGCGTTCACGGCTCGGTTGAACTGCTGCGCCTGAACGCCCAGGACGTTTACTTCACTATTGAGAATTTCCAGTGTCGAGCCCAGGGTGTCCAATCGCTGTTTCTTGAGTTCCGCCAGTTCGGCCAGCCTTTTTCTTGGCATGCCTCCCTCCAGCCTGGCGTGACGATCCAGCCGCCAATGTCCCTGGCCGTCGCTGACCAGCTTGAATCCAGGGTGCAATGGATGTTGTGGGTCAACCAGGTAAACCTCACCAAAACCGGGCACCACGCTGACCTGAAAGAGCAACCCGCCGACGCTGGCGTGCCAGGTGCCGTCGATTCGATACAAGCCCTTGAGTGGGCCACCGGCCTGTGGGGAGGGCAACAACTCGGGCCAAGGTACGTGCACCTCACGCAATGCCTTGAACAATGTCGCGCCGGCCTTGGGACTGGCAATCGACTGGATGAAATCCAACACCGTCTCTCCCGATGCAGGCGGTTCGCCGGGCAGCGCCACAGGGCCATGCTGCACTGCTGGCGTCTCCAGTGACGCAGGCAAGCCGGCTGCGCGGCGCCAGTTCGCCAACTGCAAGGCGCGCTCTTCGGCCACCGGTTCGGCTAACAGTTGCGGGGACCGGCCGGAAGGCGCGGTGGCGTGCAGCAGCACCATCGCGGTGTTGAGCAATAAATCGATCAGCGCCAGTTCGCGGGTGGTCGGGTCATGGCTGTCCAGTCCCGCCAGATCCTGCTCGAGGCTGCTGACCACGACCATGAACCAGCCCACCAACATGGCCGGCCCCCGGGTCAAGGGCAACAGCAGGGTATTGAACAGCAGCCATACGCCTTCCATCATCACTGCCCAGCGGCTTTCGCTGTTGGATACCGATTGGCGATCGGCCAGGTCCACCAATGCCCGCGCTGTGCTGCCGAACAGATGGTTAAGCAGATGGCCATTGATTTGTGACTGCAGCCATTCCCCGGCGCCTTGATCGATTGCCAGGGTGGCGGGCGCCGGCTTTTCAGGAATGTTGAATTCATCGCCGGGCAGGAAGCGCAGGATATGCGGTTCCTTGATACCGCCGTGGTCGTAAATGGGCCGGGCCTTGTCGCTCAGCCAGGTCAATATACTGTCCTGCAGGTCGCCGGGCGCGGCGATGGCATCGAGCAAAGCCTGGCGTGTCGGATATTCATGCAGGGCGTCTGCGTACAGCGGCTGATACAGCAGGTGCGGGCCAGTAGTCGCGTCGCGCGGTTCGATAATGAACGCATTGTTGACTTCATCCGGGGTGGCGCCGGGCTTGCGACACAGCGCCAGTGGGCGCAGGACGATCTCCTGGCCATCGACGAACCGGTCGGTCGGCGTTTCGCCCATCAACGCTGTCACATAGCGATAACCCATGACAGTGACGCCGTGCTGCTGGCGGATCTTGTATTCCAGCGCCTGCATCGGCAGCTTGACCTTGAGCTCGCGGGTGAACAGGGTTTCCCGGCGGCGCGCATCGGCGCTGTCGGACAGCAATGTGTCCTTGATTTTTTGCGGGTAGGCGGTGCCTATGTCGACGCGCTGGATCAGACCGGTGCTGCCCAACAGGTACGCTTCATTCAACCAGCTCGGCAGCGGCGTGGCGTTTTTGGACGACAGTGTGAGAGTGCCCTTGGGTTTGCCGGCGAGATTCCTTAGCGCCAGCTCCGTCAGGGACATCCTCACGTGAGAGATGATGCCGGCGCCCCCTGGGTAACCGGCGGCCACGGCGAAGTCCAGCAGCACCTCGTCAGGGTCAACGTCGCCATGATCGGCTTGCATCTGCTTGCGCAGCGCCGTGCGACTGAAGCCATGAAGGGTCTCGATGCCTTCGTTGAACGACCGGCCCTGGTTCTGTTGCAACACCAAGGCCATGTCCTGCAGATGGCGGTGGTAGGCGAAGCGGTCGGCGGCCGTGGCTTGCCTGAGCCATTCAGGCAGTTGCTGGCTGACCTTCTGCAAGAGGGGTGCGGCAGGCGTCGATACCTGCGTGAACAGGACCGCCGGATCGGTGATGGCTTCCAGGCGCCGCTCAAGGGCTTTCTCGTCTTGTCCCTGGAACTTCAAGGCCGCGAGGTCCTCCAGCTGTTGATTGAGGATCAAGCCCGCCTGTTGCTCGAAGACATTGGCGTTGGGTTCATTGCGCCGCCAGGTGAGGCGGTCGAACTGGAACTGGCGCTGCATCTTCGCGGCCCAGGCCAGGCCGAAGGCTTCGATGGAATCAAATGCCTCGACCACGCCGGCCACGCTGTACAGCAGCACCTGTTTGTCGCGCATGAGCAGCAGGTCCGGCGTCAACAGGCGTGCTTGTTGGTCGGCGCTGTAAAACGTGTTTTCAATGAAATAGGCGAAAGTGGGTGGCGTGGAGCGGGGCAGGCGTTTGTTCAGCATCGGCCAGGTGGCGACGACGTTCAGCATGTCGCGCCGGGTGTCACTCAGGCTTGATTGGCCTGCCGCTGCGGCAGTCATCCGGCCGTTGAGGAAGTCGGCCAGCCATTGCCAGCGACTGCTGCCATGGCTGTCCATTGCGCTCCAGTAATCGGCCAGCGCATGCTGGAAATACACATGGAGCGCGCCGGGCAACTGGTCGATGAGTCGAGCGATCAGTGGCATGTCGATGAGCTGCGGGGGCGCAGGCTTGAGGATGTCGGGGATTTTTTGCGTCAAGTAATACGGCAGTTCACGTTGTGTGTGCCAGTCAAGCCATTGCGGGTTCAATACGTGCTCGATGACGACTTCCATCAGGGGGCGATAGGTGTAATGACCATCGGGGTGTGGAGCGGCCAATTGCACCCTGGGCAAGTCCAGTTTCAGGGACGGGTAGCGTTCAAGGATAAGGGTGCGCAACGCATTCAATACCACGGAGTAGAGCGCCGGACGCGTAGCAAAGTGCGTATGCACCGCTAGCGCGGGCAAGTGGCTGAAGGTCGAGGTTGACGCGGGTGAGATCGGTTGGGGCATGACGAAATCCGTTTCCTGTGGAAACCGGTTGAGCTGCCGGTTCAGCCGACCGAGGATCGGTCCGGCACAGCAAAGCGTATTGGGTCATTGCGCATGCGGTAAGCGTTTACCGCAGGCGCCTGCATAGGTGTTGTCGTCCAGGCTCGGTGCGAGCTCACTAAATATTCACCACCGGCCAGGGTTTTAACGGTGATGTGCTGTCACTCCAAATCACAGGAGTGACAGCATGTCCGATTCACCCACGCGCGCCACGACTGGCAAGCCGCCGCCGGCCACCAAGAGTATTCACGCTGACTTTCTCGAGAAAGCCGTGCCCCAGTGGCTGGTGGACGCTACACCTGCCCGCCGCCTGACGCTGAAACAAACCGCGCCGGTTTTGCCGCCGGCCTACAAGAATTTCACCCCCGAACAACGCCTGGCCGTCAACGCGAGCGTCAAGGCCGGCGCGATAGCCCAGGTTCAACTGGACCAGACCATGTCGACGTTCCTGGACGTCGAGGCATTCGCCCGGCCATTATTGCTCAAGGCGCTGAAAGACCAGCACCAGCTGGAAGTCGATGTCGACAAGACCTTCCTGTGCCTGCGACGTCCGCTGCAAATCGGTGTTTTTAATGTTGAGCTGGACTCGTTCGAACTCCTGAAACTATCGATGCTGCAGGCCGCTTTGCATAACTTTGAAGCCTGGGAATGCAAACCGGGCGCGTACCACTCCACCTCGGGTTATGTGCTGGAAACGGACACACCCGGCACCTTCGAGACGACGGTCGTCAACCTGACAATCAGCCGGTTCATGACCTTGTGCCGTAGCCTCGATATCGGGGCGCAGTATCAAACCTACCTGAAGGGTTTTTTCGAGCCGGTCGACACAAGCCCCGAACCGCTCCTTCGCCAGCATTTTATCGCCAGCCAGAAAGCGACGATGAAAGCCGCCGCCGACTACGCCTTGGCGACCGGGGATATTCAGCCTGCGGATCACGCCATGATCCTCTCGGCGATCGGCGGCGAACTCTATCTCACGATCGGGGAGAAGCGGGTGTGGATCCAGGACATGAGCCTGATGAAAAAAAGGCTGACCGGCTGTGTGTATTTTGCAATCGGTGACAGGTACAGCGACGAGTTGATTCTCTACATCCCGCATGATCCGGCGCACCCACTCAAACGCTACACCCGGCAGCAGATGCGCGACGAATTCAAGCGCCTGTTCACCGCCCGCGAGGGGATGGTAGCCGGTGATCCGGCTCCAACGGCTTACCAGCGCTTCTTCAGTCAGTTCGTGCCCTACGAACAGCGGCCGTATTACTTCAGTCAGTTCACGCAACAAACATCTGATTCTCCAAGGGGTCCGTTTGACTCGCCTTGGCGAAAGTTCGTGGAAATCATCACAGGGATGTCGCCGCTGACACGCATCAAAGAACTGCCGCCTGAAAAGTCTGCGAAGAGGGAGCCGGTCAGCGATCCTTACCTGGCGCCTGGCAGCATGATGCCTTACCGCGCGGGAGGCATCTGGACCGCCAACCTGGATCTTCTTCCTTTTCTTTACGAAAAACAGCGTGACAAGCTCCTGGCAGACGCCCGTGCGCACGCGGTGCCCACCGCCGATGTCGATGCAAAGGCGCGGGACGCCAAACTGGCGCACTTGCTGGAAGTCGGCATGCTGGCGCTGAATGTGGTCTCGATGTTCGTACCCGTATTGGGTGAAATCATGATCGCGGTGATGGCCGCGCAATTGCTGGCCGAAACCGTGGAAGGCACGGTGGAGTGGGCCGAGGGCGACAAGCGCGCGGCCAAGGCGCACCTGATCGACGTGGCGGAAAATCTGGCCCAGATCGCTGTGATGGCGGGTGTGGGGGCGGCGGTGAGCAAGTTCAGGGCCGTCAAGGCCGAACCGGTGCTTGAAAACCTCAGTTCCGTCACCTTGCCCAATGGCCAAACCCGTCTCTGGAAGCCCGACCTGCGAGGCTACGAAAGCCCCGTTGCACTGGATGCCGGCGCAGTTCCCAACACAAGCGGGCAATACAAGCTCGATGGCAAGACCTATATGCGTCAGGGCGACCAGGTTTATGAGCAGGTCTTCGATGAGTCGATCAAGCAGTGGCGCATCAAGCACCCGACTGATTCGCAAGCGTATCAACCGATCCTTCAAAGTAATGGTCGCGGTGCGTGGCGTCATACCCTGGAACGGCCTGCCGACTGGGACCGCCTGACCCTGTTACGGCGCATAGGCCATGAAACCGAGGCTTTTTCCGATGCGCAGTTGCTCAAGGTGGCGGATGTCAGCGGCGTCAGCGACAGCGCCTTGCGTAAAATGCACACTGATCTCGCGGCGCCTCCCCCTGAACTGCTGGACGCCATGCGCTTGTTCAAAGCCGACGCGGGCAGTGCGCAAGTCCTAGAGCAACTGCGAGGCAGTCAGCCGATCGACGATCGTTATCTGTTTGCATTGCCGCTGGTGGCCGAAATGCCACGCTGGCCGAAGGCGAGGACGCTTGAAGTGTTCGAGGGGGCTGAGTTCACCGGGAAATCCGTGCAGTACGGTTCCGAGCGCCCGCTCCGTGGTGGCATGGCTAAGGCACCCATCCGTATTACCCGTGCCGATGTCCTTGGCGGGCAGTTGCCAACGGTTATTCTGGCGGCATTGGACGAAACGCAAGTGACGGGCCTGTTGGGGGGCGAGGGCGCAC
The DNA here is from genome assembly GCF_001439815.1 of Pseudomonas orientalis. Classification (GTDB taxonomy): domain Bacteria; phylum Pseudomonadota; class Gammaproteobacteria; order Pseudomonadales; family Pseudomonadaceae; genus Aquipseudomonas; species Aquipseudomonas orientalis. The sequence goes on from NZ_JYLM01000009.1 coordinate 147,874, forward strand.
GCGTGCCGGACTTGAGGCCGCAAGAGTTGCGCAAGCAACTCGCAGATTATGCCCAGACCCGCAAACCGGCGATTTTCGACAGCATTTACGCCGGTACCGAGCCGCTCGATACCCAGGTACGGCTGCTGCAGCGCACGTGCCCCGGACTTAGCGTGGCAGCTGCCGAAGAAACATTGGCCCATGCCTCCCCGGATGATCTGAAACGCCTGGAGGCGACACGCCGGGTGCCTTTGACCCTGCTGGAGGAGGCACGCTGGTACGCGCTCCAAGGTCGACAGACCCGTGCGTACGCGGGCTTGTGGAGCGATACCATGGCCTCGGCGGACAGCCGCCGGCTGGCGCTGCATACCCTGGAAAAGCTGCCGGGTTGGCCGGACACGTTGCGCCTGGAGGTTCGCGACGCCAGCGTGAGCGGCTCTGTGCTGGACAGCATCGGTAGTGTCACGGCACGGGACAAGAAGTACCTGGTAAAAAAAGGCCCGCGCTTCCAGGCGTTCAATGAACGTGGAGAAGAACTCAATAGCGTGCCCACGCAGGGCGATAATTTTTATGCCTCGCTGATGCATGCCATGCCGGACGACGCGCGTCGCGGGCTGGGGGTTGCGCAGGTCGGTCAGAGCGCGCAACTGCGGGAAAAAATCATCGAGTACGCGCAGCGGTATCGCAGCGACACGCCACGATTGCTCGAGCCGCAACGCAAGGGGTTCAAGCCGCCGGTACGCATCAATGACAAATTGGTGGGGTATTACGCCAGCGGGCGAGGCCAGGGCCTGAGCGCGAGCCTGGAGTCACGAGCGCAAGCGTTGTATGGCCTGAACGATGCTCAGGCCGAGGATTACATCCTGCAACTGCGTGCGCTGGGCAAGGATAACAAGGCCATATTCAACCATTTGCAAAACCGGCAACGTGAATACACCGAGTTGGTGTCGACGCTTGACGAGTGGGTCGGACCTCAACGCAGCACGCTTTTCGGCGATTTGTCGCACACTTACAGATCCAACATGGCTCTGCAACTCAAGGATGCCTGGCGCAGGGAGCCGTTGGCGGGGAAGGTGAGCAATGCTGATCGCTTGCACCTCAATGTGGACGAGCATCTGCCGCCCTTAATGGCTGATTTCTCCCATATTCGGGAATTGTCGGTGGTCGGAAAGCGCATGAATGATGCAGACATGGACGCTTTCCTGACGCGCTTCCCTAATGTACAAACCCTGTCTATTGGAGACACTGTCCAATTATGGGAGCCGGTCACGGGAGTTCGCAGATTGTCCCTGACGACCTTGCCCCCTGCCGTAACCAGGATGAGCAGTCTCACAAGGTTGAAGTTCGGCACGGCGACACAGCAACTGGCGCCGGAATTTTTCACCAGACTCAGCGGCCTGACTTCGCTGGAGGCGTTGCATATCGATTACCGCGGTTTTTCTGCAACCGCACTCAACAGCCTGGACCTGGATGCGTTGGTGCAGTTGGAGCGGCTGCAAATCGAGGCCCCGATCGGTCTGTCGCAGTGGCCGGCCAATCTCGAGAACCTGCCTCGCCTGAGGCGCCTGGATTTGAGCCACACCGCAATCAGTGCGCTCCCAGGCACGCTGTACAGCGGGCATGAGCAGTTGTGGGCGGGGCTGTCGATGGACTGGTCAAGGTTTTCTCTGGAGACGTTCAGGCCAGCCTATGAGTATGTCAGGACCTATGCGGGCGAATACGGGCATTTGGTGGACTTGCACCAGATGGTCAGTGCCTACACCAGGGGAGAGCTGGAGTTTCTCGGCGTTGGTGCACGCTTGAGGTATTCACTGCACGATAAGATCATGGCCGGCGTGCAGGCCCCGCAAGCACGGTTGGCTGTCATCGAGGACCTTAGCCAACAATACAACGACATTTTCGCCCGTTTTTACTACTCATCGGCCAATGCCGTGCGGCGCCTCAGATTACGCTCAACGGCATGGGAGGCCGGGCCCGGTGCTCAACTGGTCAGCGATCTGGAAACCAATTGGTGGGCGCAGGTGGGCGAACGTCATGGACTGCCAGGCCAATCATCGGTGCTCGAACTGCCTGCGCCGAGCCTTCAAGGGACCGACACGCTGTTGCCGATCGATGCCGTTGAACTGCCGCAATTACCCGCCGCAAGTTTTGGTCATGTACGTACGTTACGCCTCAATTGCAGGGGAGCGCCCAGCGCGCAGACCCGTGGTTTTCTTCGCGCGTTCAGCGGCACGCAAACTCTTGGGCTCAACGGGCTTGGCTTGAGCGAAATCCCCATTCGCGGGGGCGATCTTCCAGCCTTGAGCCGGCTTGAACTGGCGAATAACGATCTGGTCATGCCGGCGCTCCAGGCATCGCTCAATGAAATCGGTAGCCTGCAAGTGCTGGATCTGAGCCGTAACAGCAACCCGCTCACTGGCGTGGATGTCAGCGCGTTGACCCGGCTTCGGGCGCTGAATCTGCGCGGCACGCAATTGCGGGCCTGGCCGAGCGGTGCCGAAAACCTGGCGCGATTGACCTGGCTGGACCTTCGCGACAATCAGCTGGTGACGCTGCCGTCTCAAGTGCTCGCCAATGACGCGCTGTTGATGAACACCAACCTGGCAGGCAACCGTTTCAGTACAGAGGCTGAGGCGGCGCTGCAATCGGCGCGTGAGCGGGTCGAGGATGTCCAGGGTTTGCCACCGGGCGCAATTACGCGTTTTGAACGGCAAACGTTGCCCACTGTATTTCCCCCGCAGGAAACCGGCTCAACGATGGCGCGTTATCTGTTGCCATTGCCTGAGTCGATCCCAGTGGGTGGAGGTTCCGAGGGCTTTGTCAGTCGCCTGCAACAACTGAGCCCCGTTGTGAGCGAAGAAAAGGCGCTGCAATGGTTCGAGCAACTGCGCCAGGGTGGGATGAGTGATGCACAAATAGACAGCCTGTTGAGCGGCTGGCATCAGGAGTTCAGTACGCTGACGCGTCAGCTCAACGGCTGGCTGTATACCCGCGAATTACCCGGCCCGGACATCAGCCTGGCGGCTGAACAGCGTCGAAATATGGCACTCAGGATCATTGAGTGCTGGCAAACCGGCGTGTCGGCCGAAGCCGGTTATGAACTGAGCCTGCGTGGCCTGCAAGCGGAAAACCTGCCAGAGTTGACGGTGCAGTTCAACCACGTTCACACGTTGGATATGACCGGTGTGCGGTGTTCCGTGTCGAGTGCAGAGGGCTTTCTCAATAGCTTTCCCGCGCTGCGCAATCTGGTTCTGAGCGGTAATGGCCTATCGGCGCTTCCCGAAGCGGTGGGGAGCATGGCTCGGCTTGAGGCGCTGGAGTTGACTGCAAACAACATTGCCGATCCCGAACCCCTGTACCGTCTCTTGGGTGGCGAACGCGTGCGTCGGTTGGATCTGGGCAGAAACGACCTGCGTGAGTTCAGCGTCCAAGCCTTCACTCAGCTTGAGAGCCTGGACCTTAGTTACAATGGTCTGACGTCATGGCCGCGGGGCACGCTGCAAGCGCGCAACCTGCGAACATTGAACCTCAGTGGGAATGACCTTGAGGATTTCCCCAGTAACTTGCTCGATGGCAGTCACCACGCGTTGGTGATGGGGACGGACTTTTCCGAGAACGAACGGATTTCACTTGAAAGTCTTCAGCAACTGCGACGCTATAGCGTTCGCCATGGCAATAGCGCAGTGATGGGATGGAGCAGCAGCGACATTGAGGGCTGGATTGAGGGTTATCCGCGAGAGGCCTCTGACACGGATAGCAGCGATGGAGGCAATGACAGCGAGGACGACGATGCACGCTACGCTCCCCTGGAAACCATTCAAGACCCACACGGGGATGCGGGGGAGGCTGTGCTGACATCCTGGCTGGCACAATCACCTGCCGCCCTGAACGCCTCCAGACGGCAGTTGTGGCAGCAATTGGCCCAGGAACCGGGCCATGAGCGCTTCTTCCATTTGCTTGAACGACTACGTGACACGGATGAGTACCGCTTCGCCGGTGCCGACCTTACCCGGCGGGTATGGCGGGTGATTGAAGGGGCTGCCGACAGTGTGCAGATGCGCGAGCCGTTGTTCGTCGCCGCTGAAACCCATGGCACCTGTATCGATGGGCGTATTCTTACCTTCAGCTCAATGGAAGTGCTGGTATTCGAGGCGGATGTGCTGAACCAGGTTCCAACCAGCAACCTCAGGCTCAGAGGCCAGCGTTTGTTGACGCTATCCCGGCAATTGTTCCGGCTGGACCAGGTCGATACCTTGGCCGAACGCAATGCGATTGGACGAGACCGCGCCGAGGTGCGCTTGGAGTACCGGATCGGCATGACCCGCGGCTGGCCGGATGGGCTGGAGCTGCCAGGGCAACCTACCTATATGTCATTTGGTCGAGTGATCAGTGGGCAGGTATTGACTGACGCCCGTAACCTGGTGCTCACGGCAGAAGCATCCGACAGGTTTTATGAAAGCCTGGTTGCCCGTGACTATTGGATCAGTTACCTGCAGGAGCGCTACCCCGATGAGTTCGAGGCATTGCAGAGCGACGCCGCCAGGCGCCATGAAGCCGTGGAGGACGAATATGCCGACCGGCAGCCGGGCACCGACAGCCAGCAGCGCTACGATGCGGCCATAACCCGGTTGGAGTTTGACCGAGGCAGTGCGCGGGCGCAGTTGCTGCTGGATTTGTCGCGCAAGGAGGTGCAGGCGTTCGAGGTAACCAGCGCCGTACCGCCACTGCCCAGGGCTGAGTCGCTTCAGCCTGGGCCGTCGACGCGGCAGTAGCGGTTCTCAGTTGTCGTAACCCAGGTTCGGCGCCAGCCAGCGCTCGGTAACGCCGAGGTCCTGGCCTTTGCGTGCGGTATAGCTGGCGACCTGGTCCTTGTCGACTTTGCCCACCGCAAAATACTGCGCCTGCGGGTGGGCAAAATACCAACCGCTGACCGCAGCGGCCGGGAACATCGCATAGTGCTCGGTGAGAAACACACCGCTGCGCCCGGCCTGCATTTCACGGGCCTCGGGATCGAGCAGTTGGAACAGCTGGGCTTTTTCGGTGTGGTCCGGGCACGCCGGGTAGCCGGGGGCAGGGCGGATGCCGCTGTATTGCTCCTTGATCAGCGCATCGTTGTCCAGTTGCTCGTCCCTGGCGTAACCCCAGTAATTCTTGCGCACTTGCTGGTGCAGCCATTCGGCGCAGGCCTCGGCCAGGCGGTCGGCCAGGGCCTTGACCATGATCGAGTTATAGTCATCACCGGCGTCCTGGTAAGCCTTGGCGACTTCCTCGGCGCCGATGCCGGCGGTGGTGATGAAACCACCGATATAGTCGGTCACGCCGCTGTCCCTGGGCGCCACGAAGTCGGCCAGGGAGAAGTTCGGCTTGCCGTCTGTCTTGATGATCTGCTGGCGCAGGTGATGCAGTTTGGCGATGGGCTGGCCGTCGTCGCCGTAGACTTCCAGGTCATCGTCCTGCACCTGGTTGGCCGGCCAGAAGCCGAACACCGCACGGGCGCTGATGAGCTTTTCGTCGATCAGTTTCCTGAGCATTTCCCGGGCGTCGGCATACAGCGCCGTGGCGGCTTCACCCACCACTTCATCGGTGAGGATGCGCGGGAATTTGCCGGCCAGGTCCCAGGAGATGAAGAACGGCGTCCAGTCGATGTAATCGGCCAGGACGTTGAGGTCGATATTGTCCAGCACCTTGGCGCCGGTAAAGGTCGGTTTGACCGGGGTGTAGCTGCTCCAGTCGAACTGCGGCTTCTTGGCGATCGCCGCCGGGTAGCTCAGGCGCTCGGTGCGAGCGCTGCGGTTGGAGGTGCGCTCACGTACGTCGATATATTCCAGGCGGGTCTTCTCGACGAAACCGGCCTTCAATTCCTTGGACAGCAACTGGGTGGCCACGCCCACGGCGCGGGAGGCATCGGTGACGTAGATCACCGCGTCATTGCTGTATTTGGGTTCGATCTTCACCGCCGTATGCGCCTTGGAGGTGGTTGCGCCACCGATCATCAGCGGCAGGTGGAAGTCCTGGCGCTGCATCTCGCGGGCCACATGCACCATCTCGTCCAGCGATGGCGTGATCAGGCCGGACAGGCCAATGATGTCGCACTTCTGCTCCCTGGCGACCTGCAGGATCTTCTCGGCCGGCACCATCACGCCCAGGTCGACAATGTCATAGCCGTTGCAACCGAGCACCACGCCGACGATGTTCTTGCCGATGTCGTGCACGTCACCCTTGACCGTGGCCATCAGAATCTTGCCCTTGGCTTCGGGCTTGTCGCCTTTTTCCAGCTCGATGAACGGGATCAGGTGAGCCACGGCCTGCTTCATCACGCGGGCGGACTTGACCACCTGGGGCAGGAACATCTTACCGGCGCCAAACAGGTCGCCGACGATGTTCATGCCGGACATCAGCGGGCCTTCGATCACTTCGATCGGGCGCGCGAACGACTGTCGGGATTCCTCGGTGTCTTCGACAATGTGCGTGGTAATGCCCTTGACCAGCGCGTGTTCCAGGCGCTTGTTCACCGGCCAGCCGCGCCACTCTTCGGTCTCGGCTTCCTTGACGCTGCCGTCGCCCTTGTACTTATCGGCGATGGCGAGGAGGGCGTCGGTGCCGTCCGGGGTGCGGTTGAGCACCACGTCTTCCACCGCATCGCGCAGCTCGGCCGGGATCTGGTCGTAGATCTCCAGCTGGCCGGCGTTGACGATACCCATGGTCAGGCCGTTGCGGATCGCATACAGCAGGAACACCGAGTGGATCGCCTCGCGCACAGGGTTGTTGCCGCGGAACGAGAACGACACGTTGGACACGCCACCGGAGGTCAGCGCGTAGGGCAGTTCGTCACGGATATAGGCACAGGCATTGATGAAGTCGACGGCATAGTTGTTGTGCTCTTCGATGCCGGTGGCGACCGCGAAGATGTTCGGGTCGAAGATGATGTCTTCCGGCGGGAAGCCGACTTCATTGACCAGAATGTCGTAGGAGCGTTTGCAGATTTCTTTCTTGCGCGCTTCGGTGTCGGCCTGGCCGGCTTCGTCGAAGGCCATCACCACCACGGCCGCGCCGTAGCGCTTGCACAGCTTGGCGTGGTGAATGAACTGCTCCACGCCTTCCTTCATGCTGATGGAGTTGACGATGCCCTTGCCCTGGATGCACTTGAGGCCGGCCTCGATTACTTCCCACTTGGAGGAGTCGATCATGATCGGCACGCGGGAGATGTCCGGCTCGCCGGCGATCAGGTTGAGGAAGGTCACCATGGCCTTCTTCGAATCCAGCATGCCCTCGTCCATGTTGATGTCGATCACCTGCGCGCCGGCTTCCACCTGCTGCAGGGCGACTTCGAGGGCTTCGGTGTAGTTGTCTTCACGGATCAGGCGGGCAAAGCGTGCGGAACCGGTGATGTTGGTGCGCTCGCCGACGTTGACGAACAACGAGCTGCGATCGATGGTGAACGGCTCCAGGCCCGACAGGCGGCAAGCCTTGGGGATGTCCGGGATCGGGCGCGGCGCATAACCGGCCACGGCCTTGGCGATGGCCTCGATATGGCCCGGCGTGGTGCCGCAGCAGCCGCCGACGATATTGAGGAAGCCGCTTTGGGCGAACTCTTCGATAACCTTGGCGGTTTCCGACGGCAATTCATCATACTCGCCGAATTCGTTGGGCAGGCCGGCGTTGGGGTGCGCAGACACATGGGTGTTGGCCTTGTTGGACAACTCCTCCAGGTACGGACGCAGTTCGCTGGCGCCCAGGGCGCAGTTCAGCCCCACGGAAATCGGCTTGGCGTGGGCCACGGAGTTCCAGAACGCTTCGGTGGTCTGGCCGGACAGGGTACGGCCGGAGGCGTCGGTAATAGTGCCGGAAATCATGATCGGCAGTTCCACGCCCAGTTCCTCGAACACCCCTTGTACGGCAAAAATCGCGGCCTTGGCGTTGAGCGTATCGAAGATGGTTTCGATCAGGATCAGGTCGGCGCCGCCCTCGATCAGGCCCTTGGTGGCCTCAGTGTAGTTTTCCACCAGTTCATCGAAGGTCACGTTGCGGTAGCCGGGATTGTTCACGTCCGGCGACAGCGAGCAGGTACGGCTGGTCGGCCCGAGTACGCCGGCGACGAAACGTGGCTTGGCCGGGTTCTCGAGGGTTTTGGCGTCGGCCACCTTGCGTGCCAGGCGTGCGCCTTCCACGTTCAGTTCATAGGCCAGTTCTTCCATGCCGTAGTCGGCCATGGAGATGCGCGTGGCGTTGAAGGTGTTGGTCTCGAGAATGTCCGCACCGGCGTCCAAGTAGGCCTTTTCGATCCCACCGATGACATCGGGGCGGGTGAGCACCAGCAGGTCGTTGTTGCCCTTGACGTCGCTCGGCCAGTCGGCGAAGCGTTTGCCACGGTAGTCCTGTTCCTCGAGCTTGTAGCTCTGGATCATCGTGCCCATACCACCGTCCAGGATCAGGATACGTTCCTTGAGGGCGTGGTGAAGGGCTTGCACACGAGCGCTACGATCGGACATGGGACTACTCTGGTCAGGCATTACGGAGGACATGAATGATAACAAACCTGTGCCGGATTTGAGCGCGCGGGATTCTGCATGAATATCGCTCATGTTCAGGCTGCGGTGGCTCGGTGGAGCCGCCGCGACGTAACCGGTGACAGCGACAGTTGGCCTTTTCCGACAAAAACACTGGGACTTTGTACCTGCGTAATAATTTGGCGTAAACTGCGGGCAAGCCTGTGAGGAGTTTCCATGACTGCCATAACCATTACCGACGCCGCCCACGATTACCTGGCTGACCTGCTGTCCAAGCAGAACACCCCAGGCATCGGCATCCGCGTCTTTATCACCCAGCCCGGCACCCAGTACGCCGAGACGTGCATTGCCTACTGCAAGCCCGGGGAAGAGAAACCTGAAGACACCGCCCTGGGGCTGAAAAGCTTTACCGCCTACATCGATGCCTTCAGCGAAGCCTTCCTTGACGACGCCGTAGTCGACTACGCCACCGATCGCATGGGCGGCCAGTTGACCATCAAGGCGCCGAACGCCAAGGTGCCGAACGTCAACGCCGACAGCCCGGTCAACGAGCGCATCAACTATTACCTGCAAACCGAGATCAACCCGGGGCTGGCCAGCCACGGCGGTCAGGTGAGCCTGATCGACGTGGTGGAGGACGGTATCGCCGTGCTGAAGTTCGGTGGCGGCTGCCAGGGCTGCGGCCAGGCGGACGTGACCCTGCGCGAAGGCATCGAGCGTACCCTGCTCGAGCGCATTCCGGAGCTCAAGGGTGTACGTGACGTGACCGACCACACGCAGAAAGAAAACGCCTACTACTGAGTAAGGCGTTCACTGCGAACAAAAAACGGCGCCCGTGAGCGCCGTTTTTTATTGATTTTTTTCAACGGTTTGCACGATATTCCTGGCACAGAAGATTAATTGTGGGAGGGGGCAAGCCCTAATGCCATTCAGTTAAGCGTACGCCTCCTTCTGTAGGAGCGAGCTTGCTCGCGAAAAACGTCAGCGATAACGCGTGCTTCCTGAATGAACGCGGTGCCTGTGAGTTTTTCGCGAGCAAGCTCGCTCCTACAAAAAGCCTTAACTGTCTGACATTAGGGCAAGCCCCCCTCCCACAGTTTTGACGGTGTTTATCCGGGGCGATAGAGGTGGGCATGGCCGGCACGGTAGAGCGATGACTCGCTGAAGCTGTCATTAGTCAGCACGCGGCCCACCAGGATCAGTGCGGTACGCCGAAAACCTTTTGCCTCAACCTTTTCGACAATATCCTCAAGCGTGCCAATGGCCCAATCCTGGTCCGGCCAGGTCGCCCTGTGCACCACGGCAATCGGGCAGTCCGCGCTGTAGTGCGGCAGCAGTTGGGCAACGATGTGTTCCAGATGACTGACCCCCAGGTGAATCGCCATGGTGGTGCCATGTCGCGCCAGGCTGTCGAAATCCTCGCCGGCGGGCATGGGGGTCTTGTCGGCATAACGGGTCAGTATCACGCTCTGCGCGATATCCGGCAGGGTCAATTCGGTTTCCAGCAGCGCGGCGCAAGCCGCGACCGCCGTGACCCCCGGAATGATCTGAAAAGGGATGCCCAGTTCACGCAAGTGGCGAATCTGTTCGCCGATCGCCCCGTAAAGGCTGGGGTCGCCCGAATGTACGCGCGCGACGTCCTGGCCTTTGGCATGGGCCGCCTTGATCAGTTCGATGATCTGTTCCAGGTGCAAGTGGGCGCTGTTGACCACCTGCTGCGCCTGATGGCCTTCCAGCACCGCGGCGGGCACCAGCGAGCCGGCATAGATGATCACCGGGCAACTGCGGATCAGCCGCTGGCCTTTGACGGTGATCAGTTCCGGGTCGCCGGGGCCTGCGCCGATGAAGTAGACGGTCATGCAAGATTCCTGTGGGAGTGCGCATGAGCATGAACAATGCTCAAGATCGGGTGCGGTGATTATCCGGGTTCGCGTCGACGCCGGCCAATGCAAAGGTGGCCTGTACGCTTTTGCGGCGAGTGACCAGCAGCCGGGCAGGGGCGCCGGCGAGATGCTCGACCAGGGCCAGGGCGGCGCTTTCGGCAACCCCATGACACTGGGTATGGGCAAAGGCGACGGCGGATTTGTGGCTCAGGCGGTCTTCATAAGCGCTCAGGTGCGCGGCACTGAAACACAGCAGCGGCACATTCAGGATCTGAGCCAGTGCCAAAAGCCCGGGCTCGGCCTGTTTGCGCTCAATGCTTGCCAGCGCGCTGATACGCTGGCGGTCGATGCCGGCCTCGGCGAGCGCGCTGTCAACCAGCGCCAGCAGCGCCTGGACACCACAATCGCGCTGACAACCGAGGCCGACGACCAGGGTCATGCCGAGTATGAGTCGTCGCGGTGCCGGCGGAACAGCCAGGCGCTGATCAAGCCCAGAGCCAGCCAGAACGCAACATTGGTCAACTGCGACGCGATCTTGAACTGGGTTTCGAGGGCTTGCGGTGCCAGCATCGAATGCACCTCGGGTTGCGGTGCGCCGATCACGTGGGGCACCACAAGAATCGCCATGCCCAACCCTTTCAGCAACCCGTTGCGCCCGAACACCAGCAACGCAATGCCCGCAGCCGTCGAGGCGGCGGTGCCGACCCACCAGATCTGGCGCTGTGCCAGATCGGCGGCGGCGGTACCCGGCAATTCCGGTGGCAGGCCCAAGGTGGGAGCGAGTACGAAGGTCGCGTAACCGGCCAGGCCCCACAGCAAACCTTGGGCCGTGCGGGTGGGTGCACGCAGCGTGTAGAGCCCGGCCAGCATCAGCGCGAATCCGACCGCCACGACCAAGTTGCCACCGGTGGTGGACAACACCCGTTGCCAGCCGTCCTGCGGCTCCCAGGCCTGGGCGTCATGGGTGTGTGCAGGCGCGCCTGCGACGTGTTCATGTGGGGCTTCGGCGGCTGAGGGAGCCTTTTCGAAGGTTTCCGCCTGCAATATCAGCGGAGCGACCCAGAAGCTTTGCAAAAGGGTCAGCAACAAGGCAGCGAAAAGCCCGGTGAAACCCGCAGTCTGCGCAATACGCTTGATCATCTGGCAGGCCTCAGTGGCACGGGAACGCGGCGCTGTGGCGGGTATCATGGGCAGCATTGTGCACTGCCTCGATATGCGAGAAGCCGGCGAAGTACACCAGGCAGGCGCCGAGGATCGACGCGCCGATGGCGGCGCTCAGGCGTTGGCTCAGTGTGGAGGTGCTGCTGGCGGCGTGCGAGGTGCTGCGGGTGATCGACATGGCGCGTCCCTTTCAGGTGTCTTGAGTGAAACGAGCGCATGAAAAACCCGCGAGCCGGGCACGCAGGGTTCTGAACAGCGCCCGCCCACCGCGGGTTTGTTATCTGAATTTTCGGGCCGGTCTCCGGGCTTGCGAGGGGGCGACTCTTGAAAGAGTCATCCTCAAAAGCATCTCCTTCCCATGCACAGGCACAGTGGATTTGACGCTTCGCTCGCTTACCGTTGCGGGGGCAGCACCGGACTTGTCATGCCGTCGATCGAACAACGTATGACTCACCGGTTTCCCGTTTCACCCTGTGAAGGGCACCCGAAACAAGTTGCATAGGAAAACACGCGCAGGCCTGGGCGTCAATTGAGGCGGGGGCGGGCGCTGAGTTGATAGCGGATGGGCAATATCTGTAATTGGTTTACGTGGCTGGCACGCTTTATTTCAATTATTCCTTATTGGAAGCTGCGCCTCTCAAATGTTGATGTGTCATTCACTTTGCGAGGCTTTTTTATGACAAGTGTATCCCGCGCCGGTTTTAATTCGGGTCGTGTTTTCGAACAGGCAGATCAATTGCAAAAGTTGGCAGAGCCCCAGCAACAGTCCCCCAGCGCCAACGCCGCTGTGCCTGGGGACAGTACCCTGCGCGCCGATGATCCATATTCGCGCGCCACCTTTCACAAACCCGCTTGGGCGCTGACCGATATGGCCCACCAGATCGATCGCAGGGGGCGTCGGTTGAAAGACAGTAATGGCGATGGAATAACGCAGCTTTCTTATACGTTCAATGAAGTTGCCGCCAACGAAAGTAAGTTCAATGAAACACAAAAAGCCCAGGCCAGGCGTTCAATGCAATCCTGGGCGGATGTTGCAAACATTACTTTTGAAGAAGACGCCGTTGGTGCCGAAGGCCGCTTGCGCTTTGTCAACGACAAGACACCGGCAGTCGCGGATGCAGTGTTCTCACATTACCAGGGCCGGGTGCGGATAAACCCTCGCTATGGGGATAACCACGCACCGACGGTCAACGGCTTCGGGCGCCAAACGCTCACGCACGAGATCGGTCACACCCTGGGCGCCGCCCATACCGGTGAGTATGACGCCACTCGCGGACCGGTCACCTACCAAACGCATGCCGCTTACGCACAAGACAGCCGGGCCTTTGCGATCATGAGCTATTTTGACGTAAGCAATACCCATCAGGATTTCAAGGGTCGATACGCCTCCTCGCCATTAATAGCCGATATCGCCTGGTCTCAGAAGGTTTTTGGTGCCAACCACCAGACGCGCAATACGGATACTACCTACGGTTTCAACTCCAATACCCTCAGAGACGATCTGTCCTTGAATTCATCCCGCGACGGTGCGGTGTTCTGCGTCTGGGATGGGGGTGGCACCGATACGTTGGATTTCTCCGGCTATCATCAGAACCAAGTGATCAACCTGCGCGCCGAGTCCTTCTCCGATGTAGGGGGGATGAAGGGCAATGTGTCCATTGCCAGGGGCGTTATGCTGGAAAACGCCATCGGTGGTTCGGGCAATGACGTGCTGATCGGAAATGACGCCGACAATCGCCTCAAGGGCAATGCCGGCGCGGACCGCATGCGAGGTGGAGCCGGCAGCGATACGTTCGTATACGACAATGCCGATGATTCGACGTTGTACGCCCCGGATCAGGTGACGGACTTTGTCAGTGGTCAGGACAAAATCGATATTTCCTCGCTGTTGCGCAAACATGACATCCGCTCGCTGACATTCGTCAGCCAGTTCACCGGGCGGGCAGGCGAGGTGGGCGTGGGCTACGATCCGCACACGAACGAGTCATGGGTCGTACTCGACTTGACCGGCAATGGCGAGATTGATCTATACCTCGAAAGCCTTGGGCAGATCAGGCATGCCGACATTATTGGCGATGTGCCTGTCAGCTATCATTACGTCTGAACCTTTCATCCCGGCTGCGGGAGATTGACCGCCGGCCGTGCACTGCGTAGCCTTGCCTGCTCGAGGTTCTTCGGCTGCGGCCGAAGCTAAGAAGGGAACGCGGTACAAGCCGCGGCTGCCCCCGCAACTGTGAAGGGTTCACCTGACTGCAATGCCACTGCCGATACGGCGGGAAGGCGCAGCCGGCGCCGGTCGTAGACCGGCAAGCCCCAAGCCAGGAGACCTGCCTCGCAATCGATTTTTCAATTCAACCGGGCGGGGTGATCCGGTGACGAAACCTGCTGCTGTGCGCCGTCGCAGAGCCTGTCGTCCCGTATGCCCGCCCCAAAGGGCATCCGATGAAAACACTGGCCAAACTCCCCGTCACCATCGTTACCGGTTTTCTCGGCTCGGGTAAAACCACGTTGCTGCGCCATATGCTCGACAACGCCCAGGGCCGTCGCATTGCGGTGATCGTCAATGAGTTCGGCGAGCTGGGCATTGACGGTGACATCCTCAAGCAGTGTTCCATCGGTTGCACCGAGGAAGAGGCCAATGGCCGTGTGTATGAGCTGGCCAATGGCTGCCTGTGCTGCACCGTGCAGGAAGAGTTCTTTCCGGTGATGCGCGAACTGGTGGCCCGGCGCGGCGACCTTGACCATATCCTCATCGAAACCTCGGGTCTGGCCCTGCCCAAGCCGTTGGTCCAGGCGTTCCAATGGCCGGAAATCCGCAATGCCTGCACCGTGGACGCGGTGATCACCGTGGTCGACAGCCCGGCCGTGGCCGCCGGTACCTTCGCCGCATTTCCCGACCAGGTCGACGCCCAGCGCAAGCTCGATCCGAACCTGGACCATGAATCGCCCCTGCACGAGTTGTTCGCCGACCAGCTGGCCAGCGCCGACCTGGTGATCCTCAACAAGGCCGACCTGATCAGCGCCGAAGACCTGGCCCGGGTGCGCCTGGAAGTAGCCGAGGAGCTGCCGCCGGCGGTGAAAGTCATCGAAGCCAGCAGCGGCCGCCTGCCACTGGACGTGCTGATCGGCCTGGGCGCCGGTTCCGAGGAGCATATCGACGCGCGCCACAGCCATCACGACCATCACCACGACGGTGAGGACGACCACGACCACGACGCTTTCGACTCCATCTCCATCGACCTGCCGCAAGCCGACGAAGCCCTGTTGCTCGATGCCCTGACGCAACTGGTGGTGCAGCACGGCATCCTGCGCATCAAAGGCTTCGCCGCCATCCCGAACAAACCGATGCGCCTGCTGATCCAGGGCGTGGGCACGCGTTTTGACAAGCATTTCGACCGTGCCTGGGGCGCCGACGAGGCCCGCACCACGCGCCTGGTGCTGATTGGCCAGGAACTGGATGCCGCCGGCCTAGAAGCGCAACTGCGCGCCGCCCTCAGCGTTTAACCATGCACCTGCTCAGGACCCAACCCGGTGGCTTCGTCGCGGACGACAATATTGCCGACCTTGGCCAAACCCCCGCTGAGCTGGTGATCCTGTGCAGCGGCGATTCCAGCCTGGCGCTGCTTGCCGAAGCGGCGCAGCAGCTGCCCGAGGATTACCCCAGCCTGCGCCTGGCCAATCCGATGCAGGTGCAGAACCACGCCTCCGTCGACCTGTACGTCGATGAGGTGTTGCGCCACGCCAAGGTCATCTTGATTTCCTTGCATGGCGGCATCGGTTATTGGCGCTACGGCATCGAGCGCCTGGTGGAATTGGCCGAGCGCGGCGTCACGCTGATTCTGGTACCGGGGGATGATCGTCCGGACCCGGAGCTCAGCGGCCTGAGCACCGTCGACGCGGCGCAGCGTGACCGGCTGTGGCAGTTCCTGCGCCAGGGCGGCCTGGGTAATGCGCTGGATTTCTATCGCTGCCTGGCCAGTGGCTATCTCGGGCGCGACTACCCATGGACCGAGCCGCACAGCTTGCCGCGCACCTCGATCTATCACCCGCATACCGCCAATGCCGGCCTTGAGCACTGGCAGGCGGATTGGCGCGCGGACTTGCCGGTGGCGGCGGTGCTGTTCTACCGCTCCCATCTGCAGGCCGCCAATACCGGGTTTATCGATGTGTTCTGCCAGCGTTTGCAGGCGGCGGGCCTCAACCCGTTGCCAATCGCGGTGGCCAGTTTGAAAGAAGCCAGTTGCCTGACGGTGGTTGAAGACTGGCTCGATGAAGTACAGGCGGCGGTGATCCTGAACACCACCGGCTTTGCCCAGTCGAGCCCCGAAGCGCCGCACCTGCGCCCATTCCGACGCAATATCCCGGTGATCCAGGCCATCTGCGCCCAGGACAACCAGCCCGGCTGGGAGGCCAGCGCACAAGGCCTGGGCCCTCGCGACCTGGCGATGCACATTGCCTTGCCGGAGCTGGACGGGCGCATTATCAGCCGGCCGATCAGCTTCAAGGACCTGGCCTGGCGCAGTGAACGCAGCCAGTCGGACGTGGTGTGCTACCGCGCCGCGCCCGAGCGCATGGATTTTGTCGCTGACCTGGCGCGCCGCTGGGTCGAGTTGGCGCGGCTGCCGAATGCGCAAAAGCGCGTCGCGTTGATCCTGGCCAATTACCCGACCCGCGATGGCCGTATCGGCAACGGCGTGGGCCTGGATACGCCGGCGGCGGCGCTGAACATCCTGCGCGCCTTGCAAGCCGAAGGGTATCCAGTGCCGTCCACCTTGCCGGACAGCGGCACCGCGTTGATCCACGCCTTGCTGGGCGGTGTCACCAACGACCTGGACAGCCTCGACCTGCGCCCGTGCCATCAAAGCCTGGGCCTGGACGACTATGCAGTGATGTTCCAGTGCCTGCCCGAGGCCAATCGTCAAGCTGTACTCGAGCGCTGGGGTGCGCCGCATCAGGACCCGATGTGCCGCGACGGCCGCCTGATGATCGCCGGCCTGCGCCTGGACCAGACCTTCGTCGGGATTCAACCGGCGCGGGGTTATCAGGTTGATCAGAGCGCGGTGTATCACGATCCTGACCTGGTGCCGCCCCACGGCTATCTGGCGTTCTACTTCTGGTTGCGCCAGACCTACGGCGCCCATGCGCTGATTCATGTGGGCAAGCACGGCAACCTCGAATGGCTGCCGGGCAAGGGCGTGGGCCTGTCGGAAAACTGTTGGCCGGACGTGCTGCTCGGCCCGCTGCCGAATATCTACCCCTTTATCGTCAACGACCCGGGCGAGGGCGCCCAGGCCAAGCGGCGCACCCAGGCGGTGATCATCGACCACCTGATGCCGCCCCTGACCCGCGCCGAAACCTACGGCCCGCTGCGCGACCTGGAATTGCTGGCCGACGAATATTACGAAGCGCAGTTGCTCGACCCGCGACGCGCGCTGGAATTGCAGAAAGACATTCTCAAGCTGGTGCGCGAAACCCGTATCGACCAGGAACTCGAGCTGGACGGCGAGGCCGATGCCGACGTCTGGTTACCGCGCCTGGACACCTACCTGTGTGACCTGAAGGAATCACAGATCCGCGACGGCCTGCATGTCTTCGGCGAATCGCCGGCGGGGCGCTTGCGTATCGATACCTTGCTGGCCTTGCTGCGCATTCCCCGTGGCGATGGCCGTGGCGCGCAATCGAGCCTGTTGCGGGTGCTGGCCAAGGCGTTCGAACTGGGTTTCGATCCACTGGACTGCGCGCTCGCAGAGCCGTGGACCGGGCGGCGGCCCGAGGTGTTGCGCCAGCTTGATGCGCAAGTGTGGCGCACCGCCGGCGACACCCGCGAGCGCCTGGAACTCTACGCGACGCGCTTGATCGAGCAGGCGTTGGAGGGGCCGCTGGAGCAACTGGAGGAAGCTGGCTGGGAAGAGGTGAAGGCGGTGGTCGAAAGCCTGCGCATGGTCGTGGCGCCGCGCCTGGATGCCTGCGGCCCGGCGGAAATGCGCGGCCTGCTGGACGCCCTGGGTGGTCGATTTGTACCGGCAGGTCCCAGTGGCGCGCCGAGTCGCGGCCGCCTGGATGTGTTGCCCACGGGGCGCAACTTCTTCACCGTGGATGTGCGCAACCTGCCGACCACCACGGCCTGGCGCATCGGTTTCCAGTCGGCCAATCTGCTGCTTGAACGGCATCTGCAGGACCATGGCGATCATCTGCGCCAATTGGGCCTGTCAGTGTGGGGCACTGCCACCATGCGCACCGGTGGCGACGATATCGCCCAGGCCATGGCGCTGATGGGCGTGCGTCCGGTATGGGCCACCGGCAGCCAGCGCGTGGATGACTTCGAGATTCTGCCGATCAGTCTGCTGGATCGTCCGCGTGTCGACGTGACGCTGCGCGTGTCCGGCTTCTTTCGCGATGCGTTTGCCAACCTGATCCGCCTGTTCGATGCGGCGGTACAGGCGGTGGCGGCCCTCGACGAGCCGGACGACATGAATCCATTGGCCGCCAAGGTGCGCAGCGAGCGCCAGGCGCTGCTTGAGTCGGGCCTGGACGCAGAGGTCGCGGCGAAACAGGCCGGTTGGCGCATTTTCGGCGCCAAGCCAGGCGCCTATGGCGCGGGCGTGCAGGGCGCGATTGACGGTCGCCTGTGGCAAAGCCGCGAGGACCTGGCCGAGGTCTATCTGAACTGGGGCGGCTACGCCTATGGCGGCGCCGACGAAGGCACCGCCGCCCGTGGGCAATTCGCCCAGCGCCTGAGCCAGGTGCAGGCGGTGCTGCAGAACCAGGACAACCGCGAGCACGATGTGCTCGACTCCAACGATTACTACCAATTCCAGGGCGGCATGCTCGCCGCCGTGGAAACCCTGAGCGGCGACAAGGCCGCCAGCTATCATGGCGATCACAGCCAGCCGGACCTGCCGAAAATCCGCACCTTGAAGGAAGAGCTCAATCGGGTGGTGCGTTCCCGTGCGGCCAACCCGAAGTGGATCGAAGGGGTGAAGCGTCACGGCTATAAAGGCGCGTTTGAAATGGCTGCGACCGTGGACAACCTGTTCGCCTTCGACGCCACCACCGCATTGATCGACGATCACCAATACGCGTTGCTCGCCGACGCCTACCTGCTCGACCCAGACACTCGCGCGTTTGTGCAACAGCACAACCCCGACGCCCTGCGCGACATGACCGAACGCATGCTCGAAGCCCAGCAGCGCGGTATGTGGCAAGCGCCGGGCGCCTACCGCGAAGCGTTGGAAAACCTGTTGCTGGATATGGAAGAAGACAGCTGATGACCGATAGTGCGCATTTCCCGCTGGCCGCCGTGGTCGGCGCAGATGAGCTGAAACTGGCGCTGTGCCTGAATGCGATCGATCCCAGGATCGGCGGTGTACTGATCGAAGGTCCGCGCGGCATGGCCAAGTCCACCCTGGCCCGAGGCCTGGCGGACCTGCTCGGCAGCGGGCAGTTTGTCACCTTGCCCCTGGGCGCGACCGAGGAACGCCTGGTCGGCACCCTGGACCTGGACGCCGCGCTCGGCGAGGGCCGCGCGCAGTTTTCCCCCGGCGTGCTGGCCAAGGCCGATGGCGGCGTGTTGTACGTCGATGAAGTCAACCTGCTGCCCGATCACCTGGTCGACCTGTTGCTCGACGTGGCCGCCAGCGGCACTAACCTGATCGAACGTGATGGCATCTCCCATCGGCATGCGGCGCGGTTTGTGCTGATCGGTACGATGAACCCGGAGGAAGGGGAGTTGCGCCCGCAGTTGCTCGACCGCTTTGGCTTCAATGTGGCCTTGAGCGGGCAGACATTGCCGGCCGAGCGTGGCCAGATCATCCGTCGCCGCCTGGATTTCGACAGTGACCCCGTCGCGTTCTGTGAACGGTGGGCCGAGCCGCAAGCCGCTTTGCGCGAACGCTGCATCCAGGCGCGCGCGCGCCTGGACCGTATCGAGCTGGATGACCAGGCCCTGGCACAAATCACCCAGCGTTGCTTTGCCGCCGGCGTGGACGGGATGCGCGCCGACCTTGTGTGGCTGCGCGGTGCCAGGGCCCATGCCGCCTGGCGCGGGGCCGGGGCCATCGCCGAGCAAGATATAGACGCGGTCGCCGAATTTGCCTTGCGTCATCGACGCCAGGAGCAGGCACCAGCGCCCAGCCCGCCCAGTCAGGCCCAAGCCCCGCAAGCCCCGCAAGCCTCGAACCCTTTGCCCGGCCAAGGCCAATGGGGCGATATGCCCGCGCCGGCCCTGCCCACCGGCGCCCGCCGCGATGTGCCCGCCTGGCCAAAAAAGCCCTAGGCATTCGCCCTCGACCTGACGCGGGGGCGGATGCCCGGCCCCAGGCGGGGCGATTGGACAACGGCAGGCAAGGCAAGGCGCGCAGCGCGGGACAGGGCCGGATCAATTGGCCTTGCACCTTGCTCGGTGGCAGGCCGCAACGCCGTGAAGATTTACGCTGGCATCTGCGCAGCCACTCTGCCCATGAACTCTGGCTGGTGATTGTCGACGCCTCGGCTTCCACCCGGCGACACCGGGCGTTGAGCGATGCCAAGGGCCTGTTGGCGCAATTGTTCGATGACGCCTACCGGCAAAGGGCGCGCCTGGCCTTGCTGACGGCCAGCGGGCGAGCGCCGCAGTGGCAGGTGCAGGGCTTGAAGGCGGCAAAAAGCCTGGCGGACTGGCTTGAGCAACTGGGCGCCGGTGGCGGTACGCCGCTGCTGGCAGCCCTGACCGAGGCGGGGAATTGGCTGGTGGCGCGGCGCAAGCGTTACCCGGCAGAGCAGCAGCGTTTGCTGGTGATAACCGATGGGCGGCTCAAGATGATCGATGGGTTGCCGCCGCTGGCGTGCCCGGGATGGCTGGTGGATATCGAGCGCGGGCCGATCAGGTTGGGGCGGGCGCGAGAGCTGGCTATCGGGCTGCAGCTGGATTATCGGCATATCGATGATGTGTAGTGCCTGGCCAGCCGCCATCGGGGGCAAGCCCCCTCCCACAGGGAAACGCATTCCAAATGTGGGAGGGGGCTTGCCCCCGATAGCGGTCTGCAATACACCGCAGATTTATCAGCCTGCCCCCAGCACATTCGGCCAAAGATCCGCCACCAGAAACAACCGCTCCGCTTCCTCCCAATCCTCACCGTTCTCCACCAGCCGCACCAGCAACTGCGCCGGCGCCATCGGGTCCAGGTCTGCCAGCCAGCCTTCCATCTGCTCCTCACTCCACACCTCATCCGCCGGGTAGTGCGCCGGCGCCAGCCACGCGTGCCGGGGCAGGGGTTGCCAGCGGCCGGCGGGGCGGGTGCCGACAAAGTCCGGCCAATCGCGCTGATGCAGCCAGCGCCCGCGCAAATGCTGCGGGTGGGCGCCGAGGGGCGGATGGGCCTGGCCCGGCCATGGATAAAGCAGGTACCCGCCCAGCCACAGGTGCGCATCGAACTGCTGGATATCCAGCGCCGCCAGGGCCTCGCGGCTCTCCGGGCGCGCCGAGATCGGTAGTTGATGCTGGACCAGGTGGGTCAGTTTGCGGTCCAGGCGGTCATGGCAGCCGGGGCCGAGCCATTGCGCGGTGTCCTGCCCGTTGCCGTCCTGTGGGCCAAGATAGAGTTTGATCGCCAATTCCAGGTGATGCACGCCATCGCGGTCGCGCAGCAGCATATCCAGTTCGCCCAGGGTGTGCCCGGCACGGCGGATCGGCAGGTTGGCCGCCAGCAGCTCCACGCCCGGCGCGTGCTGCACGGCGAACTGCCACAGGCGCTCATAGTAGAGGCCCAGGCGCCGGGTGCGCGACAGGCTCAGCCACTGCTGCAACGCGCGGTTGTCCTGGTCGAGCGCGCGTAACCAGGCTTCGAGCAAATGCGGCGCCTGTACCCAGTCGCTGCCCGCCAGCGGGTGGCGTTGCGGCCACGGGGTCTGTGCGAGCATTGGAGGCGCCAGCATTACCCACGCCAGGTCGCGCACCTCGGGGTGGCGCAATTGGCGGGGCAGGGCATGCAGGTCAGGGAACAGAGTCATGGTGCGAGCATAGCCTCTTGAGTTGCGTGCGGGTGCCTGGGCGTTGCCTGAGAACCATTGTCATCACAGGCCTGCGGCGACAAAGGATTTTGCCTGAAGCGGCCTTTCGCCCATAATCCTTTCTTTTTGCCATACCCCTATGCCCGCAGGAGCCCCATGGAGCAATTTCGCAATATCGGCATTATCGGTCGCCTGGGCAGTACCCAGGTGCTGGACACCGTCCGCCGGCTGAAAAAATTCCTGCTGGAACGCCACCTGCATGTGATCCTCGAAGACACCATCGGCGAAATCCTGCCGGGCCACGGCCTGCAGACCTCCTCGCGCAAGATGCTGGGCGAAGTGTGCGACATGGTCATCGTGGTCGGCGGCGACGGCAGCCTGCTCGGCGCGGCCCGTGCCCTGGCGCGGCATAACGTGCCGGTGCTGGGGATCAACCGGGGCAGCCTGGGGTTTCTCACCGATATTCGGCCCGACGAGCTGGAAGTCGAAGTGGCCAAGGTGCTCGACGGCCATTATCTGGTGGAAAACCGCTTTCTGCTGCAGGCCGAAGTGCGCCGCCACGGCGAAGCCATCGGCCAGGGCGATGCCCTCAATGACGTGGTGCTGCATCCGGGCAAATCCACACGGATGATCGAGTTCGAGCTGTATATCGACGGCCAATTCGTGTGCAGCCAGAAGGCCGACGGCCTGATCGTCGCCACGCCCACCGGCTCCACCGCGTATGCGCTGTCGGCCGGTGGCCCGATCATGCATCCCAAGCTCGATGCCATTGTGATCGTGCCGATGTATCCCCATATGTTGTCGAGTCGGCCGATTGTGGTCGATGGCAACAGTGAGCTGAAGATCGTGGTGTCCAAAGACATGCAAATCTATCCGCAAGTCTCCTGCGACGGGCAGAACCATTTCACCTGCGCCCCCGGTGACACCATCACCGTGAGCAAGAAGGCCCAGAAGTTGCGCTTGATCCACCCGCTGGATCACAACTACTACGAAGTGTGCCGCACCAAGCTGGGCTGGGGCAGCCGCTTGGGGGGTGGAGGCGACTGATGCTCGATCCCGCGCGTAGCTACGACCTGATTGGTGACGTGCACGGTTGTGCCCATACGCTGGAGCACTTGCTTGAGCAGATGGGTTACCACAAGCAGGGCGGCACCTGGCGCCATCCGTCGCGCATGGCGGTGTTTCTCGGCGATATCATCGACCGTGGGCCACGCATCCGCGAAGCGCTGCATATCGTCCACGACATGACCGAGGCCGGCCAGGCGCTGTGCATCATGGGCAATCATGAGTTCAATGCGCTGGGTTGGACCACGCCGGCACCGCCGGGCAGCGGCAGGCAATTCGTGCGCGAGCACAACCCGCGCCATGCGCGGCTGATCCAGGAAACCCTGACCCAATTCGAACAGCACCCGGCCGACTGGCATGACTTCCTCGGCTGGTTCTACGACATGCCGCTGTTTGTCGACGCCGGGCGTTTCCGTGTGGTGCATGCCTGCTGGGACGAGGGCTTTATCCAGCCGCTGCGCGCGACCTTCCCGGATGGCTGCATCGATCAGCATTTCCTGCAGGCCGCCGCCGTACCGGGCAGTTTTGCCTGCAACGCGTTCGATCGGCTGTTGCGCGGCACCGACATGCGCCTGCCCCACGGCCTCACCCTGACCGGTGGCGATGGGCTGACGCGTTCGTTCTTTCGCACCAAATTCTGGGAAGACGACCCGAAAACCTACGGCGATATCGTGTTCCAGCCCGACGCCTTGCCCGAGCCGGTGGCGCGCACGCCGTTGTCGTCCACTGAAAAGAATTCCCTGCTGCGCTATGGCGTCGACGAGCCGTTGTTGTTCGTCGGTCATTACTGGCGCAGCGGCAATCCGGCGCCGATCCGCCCGAACCTGGCCTGCCTGGACTACAGCGCGGTGCTGTACGGCAAGCTGGTGGCGTATCGCCTGGACCAGGAAACCCGCCTGGATCCGCATAAATTCGTCTGGGTCGACGTTGAGCGACCTGAGGTTATCCAATGAGTACCGTGGCTGTATTGCGCCTTCCCCTGAGCGTCGACCTGGGCGGTTTCGTCAAATTGCTGCAACGCATGCAGGTGCCCCATCGCGTCAGCGAGGAAGCGGGTGAGCAAGTGCTGTGGGTGCCCGAGACCATCAGCGACGACGTGCGCGTGTTGTACCAGCGCTTTCCCGCCGGCGACCCGGACCAGCAATTGGATATTCCCGAGCAGGCACCGGTTGCGCGTCCCAGCTTTATCCAGCAGGTCCGGCATAGCCCGGTCACAGCCCTGGTGCTGCTGGCAAGCCTGATCGTGGGCGCGGTGACGCTGCTCGGGGAAAACCTGCAAACCATGGCCTGGCTGACGTTCCTGCCGTTCCGCGTGCTGGGCGAGTACATCCAGTTCACGCCGTTGGCCGACAGCCTGGCGTCCGGTCAGTGGTGGCGGTTGGTCACGCCGATGCTGATTCACTTCGGCATCCTGCACCTGGCCATGAACGGCATGTGGTACTGGGAACTGGGCCGACGCATTGAAGCGCGCCAGGGCGGCATCAACCTGCTGGGCCTGACCTTGTTGTTCAGCCTGGTCTCCAACTACGCGCAGTACGCCTACGGCGGCCCGGGCCTGTTTGGCGGTTTGTCCGGCGTGTTGTATGGCCTGCTCGGGCATTGCTGGATCTTTCAGTTGCTCTCGCCCAACCCTGCGTATCGCCTTCCCCGTGGGGTGCTGGTGATGATGCTGGTGTGGCTGTTGCTCTGCCTGTCGGGGCTGGTCTCGATGATCGGCTTCGGTGAAATCGCCAACGCGGCCCATGTGGGCGGCCTGGTTATCGGTTGCCTGACCGGTTTGCTCGGCGGGCTCTACAACCGCCGCAAATCGTCTATTTGATAAGGAAGAGCCTTATGTCCTCTTTTGCTGAAATGATCGAAAACATCACCCCGGATATCTATGAGAGCCTCAAGCTCGCCGTGGAAATCGGCAAGTGGTCCGACGGCCGCAAGCTCAGCGCCGAACAGCGCGAGCTGTCGTTGCAGGCGATGATCGCCTGGGAACTGCAGAACCTGCCCGAGGACCAGCGCACCGGCTATATGGGGCCGCAGGAATGCGCGTCGAAATCGGCACCGGTGCCAAACATCCTGTTCAAGTCGGATGCGATCCATTGATTGAAATCGGTCGCGGTGCAGTCAGCAAAATGTCGGCGAAACTCGGTGAGCCGACCGTTCAATACGCGTTTCGCCTGGGTGATACCGAAGTGCCGGTCAACCCTTTGATCGGTACCCATATTCGCCTGGAATACCTCGGTGCCATTCATTGCAGCCATTGCGGCCGCAAGACCAAAAACAGCTTCAGCCAGGGTTATTGCTACCCGTGCATGACCAAGCTGGCCCAGTGTGATTTGTGCATCATGAGCCCCGAGCGTTGCCATTACGACGCCGGTACCTGCCGCGATCCGGGCTGGGGCGAAACGTTCTGCATGACCGACCATGTGGTGTACCTGGCCAACTCGTCGGGGATCAAGGTCGGCATCACCCGCGCTACGCAGTTGCCGACCCGCTGGCTCGACCAGGGCGCCAGCCAGGCGCTGCCGATCATGCGCGTGGCCACGCGCCAGCAGTCGGGTTTTGTCGAAGACCTGTTTCGCAGCCAGGTCGCCGACAAGACCAACTGGCGTGCGCTGCTCAAGGGCGACGCGCAGTCCGTCGACCTCAAGCAGGTACGCGATGAACTGTTCGCCGCCTGCGCCGAAGGCTTGCTGGGTTTGCAGGAACGCTTTGGCCTGCAGGCCATCCAAACCATTGCCGACGTCGAGCCGATCGAGATCCGCTACCCGGTCGAGCAGTATCCGGCCAAGATCGTCAGCTTCAACCTGGACAAGAATCCGATTGCCGAAGGTACGCTGCTGGGAATCAAGGGCCAATACCTGATCTTCGACACCGGTGTGATCAATATTCGTAAATACACGGCCTACCAGCTCGCCGTGCATCAGTAGAAGGATGCCACCCATGCGCACCGAACAACCGAAGATGATTTACCTGAAGGATTATCAGGCGCCGGACTACCTGATCGACGAGACGCACCTGACCTTCGAGTTGTTCGAGGACCATAGCCTGGTCCACGCGCAGCTGGTGATGCGCCGCAACCCCGAGCGAGGCGCCGGTTTGCCGCCCTTGGTACTCGATGGCCAGCAACTGGAGCTGTTGAGTGTCAACCTGGCCGACCAGCCGCTGACGGACGCCGATTACCAACTGACTGACAGCCACCTGACCGTGCAGCCCAGGAGTGAGACCTTCACCCTCGACACCACGGTCAAGATCCATCCGGAAACCAACACCGCCCTGGAAGGCCTGTACAAATCCGGCGGCATGTTCTGCACCCAGTGCGAGGCCGAGGGTTTTCGCAAGATCACTTACTACCTCGACCGTCCCGACGTGATGAGCGTGTTCACCACCACGGTGATCGCCGAGCAGCACCGCTATCCGGTACTGCTGTCCAACGGCAACCCGATTGCCAGCGGCCCCGGTGAAGACGGTCGGCACTGGGCGACCTGGGAAGACCCGTTCAAGAAACCCGCCTACCTGTTCGCCCTGGTGGCCGGTGACCTGTGGTGTGTCGAAGACAGCTTCACCACCATGACTGACCGCGAAGTCGCATTGCGCATCTACGTCGAGCCGGAAAACATCGACAAGTGCCAGCACGCCATGACCAGCCTGAAAAAATCCATGCGCTGGGATGAACAAACCTACGGCCGTGAGTACGACCTCGATATCTTCATGATCGTGGCGGTGAACGACTTCAATATGGGCGCCATGGAGAACAAGGGCCTTAATATCTTCAACTCCAGCGCCGTGCTGGCCCGCGCCGAAACCGCCACCGACGCCGCGCATCAGCGCGTCGAGGCCATCGTCGCCCACGAATACTTCCACAACTGGTCGGGCAACCGCGTGACCTGCCGCGACTGGTTCCAGTTGTCGCTCAAGGAAGGCTTCACCGTGTTCCGCGACTCGGGCTTCTCCGCCGACATGAACTCGGCCACGGTCAAGCGCATCCAGGACGTGGCATACCTGCGTACGCATCAATTCGCCGAGGATGCCGGGCCGATGGCCCACGCGGTGCGCCCGGACAGCTTTATCGAGATCTCCAACTTCTACACCCTGACGGTGTACGAAAAGGGCTCGGAAGTGGTCGGCATGCTGCACACCTTGCTCGGCGCCGAGGGCTTTCGCAAAGGCAGCGACCTGTATTTCGAGCGCCATGACGGCCAGGCAGTGACCTGCGACGATTTCATCAAGGCCATGGAAGATGCCAACGGCGTCGACCTCACCCAGTTCAAACGCTGGTACAGCCAGGCCGGCACGCCGCGTTTGGCGGTGAGCGAGTCCTACGACGCAGCGGCCAAAACCTACAGCCTGACGTTCCGCCAGAGCTGCCCGCCGACCCCGGACAAGGTGGAAAAACTGCCGTTCGTGATTCCGGTCGAGCTGGGCCTGCTGGACGCCACGGGCGCCGGAATCGCCCTGCGCCTTGCCGGCGAAGCGACGGCCGGCGCTACCTCCCGAGTGATTTCGGTGACTGAGGCCGAGCAGACCTTCACCTTCGTCGACGTCGCGGAAAAACCCTTGCCGTCATTGTTGCGTGGTTTTTCAGCGCCGGTGAAACTGAGCTTCCCGTATGACCGCGACCAACTGATGTTCCTGATGCAGCACGACAGCGACGGATTCAACCGCTGGGATGCCGGCCAGCAACTGTCGGTGCAGGTGTTGCAGGAACTGATCGGCCAGCATCAGGCAGGCCAGCCACTGAAGCTCGATCAACGCCTGATCGACGCATTGTGCACCGTGCTGAGCGACGAAAGCCTGGACCAGGCCATGGTCGCCGAAATGCTCTCGCTGCCGAGCGAAGCCTACCTGACCGAAATCAGCGAGGTGGCGGATGTGGAGGCCATTCACGCTGCCCGTGAGTACGCCCGCAAGCAACTGGCCGATAACCTGTTCGAAGGCCTGTGGCTGCGCTACCAGGCCAACCGCGATCTGTCCCGGCAAACGCCGTACGTGGCGGAGGCCGAGCACTTTGCCCGGCGTGCCCTGCAGAACATCGCATTGTCGTACCTGATGCTCAGCGGCAAACCTGAAGTGCTGGCGGCGACACTGGATCAGTTCGACACCAGCGACAACATGACCGAGCGCTTGACGGCCCTGGCCGTGCTGGTGAACTCACCGTTCGACGCGGAAAAAGCCCAGGCCCTGGCGGTGTTTGCCGAGAACTTCAAGGACAACCCGCTGGTCATGGACCAATGGTTCAGCGTGCAGGCCGGCAGCACCCTGCCGGGCGGGCTGGCGCGGGTCAAGGCGTTGATGGAGCATCCGGCGTTCACGATCAAGAACCCGAACAAGGTGCGCGCGCTGATCGGCGCCTTTGCCGGGCAGAACCTGATCAACTTCCACGCGGCGGATGGCTCGGGCTACCGTTTCCTGGCGGACCTGGTGATCCAGCTCAATACGCTGAACCCGCAGATCGCTTCGCGCCAATTGGCGCCCTTGACGCGCTGGCGTAAATACGACGCCGCACGCCAAGCGTTGATGAAGGCGCAGCTGGAGCGCATTCTTGGCTCGGGCGAACTGTCCAGCGATGTGTTCGAGGTGGTCAGCAAGAGCCTTGCCTGACCTGGCCATCTTCCTGAAGGAGGGTGCCAATGTGGGAGGGGGCTTGCCCCCGATGACGGCCTCAGGGCCGATCAGGATGCTGGATCAGACCGAGTACATATCCGTTTCTGCGGTAACGGCCACTTGGGGTTCCGCCCTTACGGCGGCTCACTTTTGAAAAACGCAAAAGTAAGCAAAACGCTCTTGCCCCACCACTCGGCACCTCGCTCAGGCTCGGTGTGCCCTCTCTCCGGCTTGAATCCGTGGGCCGCCGCAATGGGCCATCCATGGCCCAGTGCGGCTAACCCGGCGTCCTGCCGGGTTACCCACGGATTCAAGCCTGCGTTCGGCCAGCGTGGTTTAACGGGGCGCTTAAGATCAAAAGCCAGATCAAGGTCAAGAGCGACTCGCTTCGCATCGTGGTTACGGTTGGGCGCTGCTGAGTTGTGTAGATAGTTATGGCTATCGGGAGCAAGCCCTAATGCCAGTCAGTTAAGCGTAGACCGCCCTCTGTAGGAGCGAGCTTGCTCGCGAAGAACGTCGACGATAACGCGTGCTTCCTGAATGAACGCGGTGCCTGTGAGTTTTTCGCGAGCAAGCTCGCTCCTACAAGAAGCCAGGGCAAGCCCCCTTCCACATTGATCGGAACGGGATGCCGCTTATTGGGCAAGCGGCGTCAACACCTCGGCCTTGTCATCCAGCACCATCACCACCAGCAGCCTGGCGGGCCGGGTCTGGCTTGCGTTGCTTGATTCGAAGTGCCGCGAACCGGCGGGCTCGTAGAACGAATCGCCGGCCTTGTAGGTAATCGCCTTCTCATCGTTGACCCGTGACGTGATTTCGCCTTCCAGCACATACGCCACGGCCGTGCCGGTGTGGCTGTGGGGCACGGTGGCTTGGCCGGGAGCGTAGTCCACGGTTAGCATGATGGTTTTCTTGCCGGGCACGTTGGCCAAGGCGTGCTCCTGCAACACCTTGAGCGTTTCCTCGTGGTACACAGGTTCCTGGGCGTAGGCATTGAGCGAGGCCAGTATCGAGGCAATGGCGAGCAGTCGTTTCATGAGGGGTTCCACGTAGTTCGAGACCCGTTCACCCTACGCCTGGGGGCTTGGTCGACCAATGACCAATCCTGCGCAAAACCGCCTAGCCAATTTGCCGCAGAATGTCGCGGACCTTGTCCAGCGCCGGGTCGATATCGAGGGTTTCGATGGCGCCGAAGCCGAGAATCAGCCCCGTGCGTGGCGCAGTGTCGTGAAAAAACACATCCAGCGGGTACAGACCCACCTGCGCCTTGCGCGCCAATTCCATCAGCAACGGAATATCCACCGGCACCTTGCACAGCGCGGCCAGATGGAACCCGGCCACCGTCGGCACCGCCTCGAACCAGGGCGACAGGTCACCCGCCAGGCGCTGCAGGATCCGTTCGCGGCGCCCCGCGTATATGCTGTGGCAGCGGCGAATATGTTTGAGCAGATAGCCTTCGCTGATGAACTTGGCCAGCGCCCATTGCGGCAGGGTCGAGCTGTGCTGGTCGGTCAGTTGCTTGGCCTTGAGTACCGCGCCATGGATCGCCGGCGGCAGCACCGCGTAGCCCAGGCGCAACTCGGGCAACAGGGTTTTGGAAAAGGTCCCGACGTAGGTCACCACGCCTCGTGTATCCATGCTTTGCAGGGAGTCGGTGGGGCGGCCTTCGTAGCGGAATTCACTGTCGTAGTCGTCTTCGATGATGATAGCGCCGAGGGCGATGGCGCGGTCGAGCAGGGCCTCGCGCCGCGCCAGGCTCATGGGCATGCCGAGGGGGAACTGGTGGGACGGCGTCACATAGATCAGGCGGGTGCCATCCGGGATCTGGTCGACCTGGATGCCTTGCGCATCGACCGGTACGCTCGCGACCCTGGCGCCCATCGCCACGAACAACTGGCGCGCCGGGCTGTAGCCGGGGTCTTCCATGGCGACGATGCTGCCCGGCTCGAGGACCACGCGGGCGATCAGGTCCAGCGCTTGCTGGGCGCCATTGGTCACCACAATGTCAGCGGCGCGACCTTTCACCCCCCGGGAAAAAGCAATATGCCCGGCGATGGCCTCGCGCAGCGCCGGCAAGCCTTCCGGTTGGCTGTAGAAACCACTGTTCCGGGCGATGCGGCGCAACGCATCCAGGGTGCAGCGTCGCCATTCTTCCTGGGGAAACTGATTGCGCGTGGTGGCCCCGCCGATAAATTCGTAGCGCAGGATTTCGTCGCGGGCGGGATGGTGCATGGGCGAGGGGAGCGCCGCCCATTTTCCCAGGCTGGCGGCGCAGGCCAGGTCGGTGGCGGTCTGCACGCGGTCGGGCCGGGGTGCCCACGCATTGACGAAGGTGCCCCGGCCAATCCGGCCGACCAGCAGGCCTTCATATGTCAGGGTGGCATAGGTGTCCGACACGGTTTTGCGCGAGACCTCCAGTTGCTCGGCGAGCAGGCGGCTGGGCGGCAATTGCGCGCCGGCTGAAAGTCGCCCGCCGGTGATGGCTTCGCGCAGTTGCTGGTAAAGCTGGGCAGCCAGGTCCTTGCGGCCGTTGATGACGAGGTGCAGTTCCATGTTTCATCCCGGGACAGATCGATCTGCGCCAAGGTTACGCGCAAATCGATCTGAAAAAACCAGGCGGGATCAGGACAGGAAGCCACCGTCCACATTCAACGACACCCCGGTGGTGTAACTGGACGCATCGCTGGCCAGGAACAACACGGCACCGGCCATTTCGCTGGGGTCGGCCACGCGCTTGAGCGGGATCTGCGCCAGGGCCATCTTCAGGATCGCGTCGTTCTTGACCAGCGCCGAGGCGAACTTGGTATCGGTCAGGCCCGGCAGCAGCGCGTTGCAACGGATGCCGAACGCGGCGCATTCCTTGGCGAACACCTTGGTCATGTTGATCACGGCGGCCTTGGTCACCGAATAGATGCCCTGGAATACACCCGGGGAGATGCCGTTGATCGACGCGACGTTGATGATGCTGCCGCCGCCGTTGTCGCGCATCAGCTTTCCGGCTTCCACCGACATGAAGAAATAGCCGCGGATGTTCACATCGACGGTCTTCTGGAACGCACCGAGGTCGGTGTCCAGCACGTTGCAGAACTGCGGATTGGTCGCGGCGTTGTTGACCAGGATGTCCAGGCGGCCGAACTGTTCACGGATACCGGCGAACACCTGGGCGATCTGCTCCATTTCGCCGATATGGCAGGCTACCGCAGTGGCCTTGCCGCCGTCTGCGATGATCGCGTCGGCAACGTGCTGGCAGCCTTCCAGTTTGCGGCTCGAGACAATCACGTGGGCGCCTTGCTGGGCCAGCAACTTGGCGATGGCCTCGCCGATGCCACGGCTGGCGCCGGAAACGAAAGCAATCTTGCCGTCGAGGTCGAACAGGTGGGTCTTGGACATGAGCGGTTCCTTGTGATTGTTATCAGAGGGCGGATTTGCCGATGACCGACAGGCTCATCTGCTCCAGCAGCGTGTTCATGTGGATGAACTGGGCAAAGCGTTTGTCCTGGGTCTGGCCGTGGAAGAAGCGGTAATAGATCTGCTGCACGATGCCGGCCAGGCGGAACAGGCCGTAGGTGTAGTAGAAGTCGAAATTGTCGATCCGGATGCCTGAGCGCTCGGCATAGTAGTCGACGAACTGGCGGCGGGTGAGCATGCCGGGCGCATTGCTGGGCTGGCGACGCATCAACTGCACGGGGGCGGGGTCGGCGGCTTCGATCCAGTAGGCTAGGGTGTTGCCCAGGTCCATCAACGGGTCGCCGAGGGTGGTCAGTTCCCAGTCCAGCACACCGATGATCTGCATCGGGTTATGCGGGTCGAGGATCACGTTGTCGAAGCGGTAGTCGTTGTGCACGATGCTCGAGGTCGGGTGGTCGGCCGGCATCTTGTCGTTGAGCCAGGCGCGCACGGCTTCCCAACGGGGGGCATCGGGGGTCAGGGCTTTTTCGTAGCGCTCGCTCCAGCCACGGATCTGGCGTTCCACATAACCTTGCGGCCTGCCCAGGTCGGCCAGGCCGCAGGCGTTGTAGTCGACCTGATGCAGTTCGACGAACTTGTCGATAAAGCTTTTGCACAGGGCTTCGGTGCGCGTCGGGTCCAGGCCCAGCTCGGCGGGCAGGTCCGAGCGCAGGATGATGCCGTTGACGCGCTCCATCACGTAGAACTCGGCGCCGATCACCGACTCATCGGTGCAATGCACGTAGGCCTTGGGGCAATAGGGAAAGCCGTCCTTGAGCTGATTGAGAATGCGGTATTCGCGGCCCATGTCGTGGGCGGATTTGGCCTTGTGGCCGAACGGCGGGCGACGCAATACGAATTCCTGATCCGGGTATTCCAGCAGATACGTCAGGTTCGATGCGCCGCCGGGAAACTGGCTGATCTTGACCGTGCCGTGCAGGCCGGGGATATGGGCCTTGAGATAGGGATCGATAAGGCTGGCATCAAGTTCTTCGCCGGGGCGAATCTGGGTCGATTGGTCGTTAAGCGCCATGCTTATCCCTTCTGCTTATTTTAAAGGCCTTGGACTATTGGCTAATCTAATGTGGGTCGCCGCCCAGCGACAAGGTCGGGGCGGCTTTATAGGTCAGCGTGTTGAAGCAGGATCAGCGTGCCTGATCGGTCATTTATCGGGCGCCGGCAATGTTACCGGTGTAAGTACCGGGCGACCGGCGAAGTATTCCACCAGGTTGTCGGCGACCCGTTGCACAGTGTCGTGGGTAGCTTCCGGCGACAGGCCCGCCACATGGGAAGTCAGCACGGTATTGCTCAGGCGCTTGAGTGCGTCAGGCACCTTGGGTTCGTCGTCGAATACGTCCAGCGCGGCGCCGCCGATGCGCCGCTGTTCCAGCGCAGCCACCAGGTCGGCGGTAACCACTACGCTGCCCCGGCCGATGTTGACCAGGAAGCCGTTCGGCCCCAAGGCGTCGAGGGCGTGGCGATCGATCAGGTGACGGGTGCCGGCGCCGCCGGGCGTGGCCAGGATCAGGAAGTCCGAGGTGCGCGCCAGTTCCACGGCGGTTGAACAGTAGGTGTAATCCACATCATCGCGAGGTTGACGGTTGTGATAACTCACCTCCATGCCAAAGCCCAGCGCCGCGCGCCTGGCGATCTCCAGGCCGACGGCGCCCAGCCCGAGAATGCCCAGTTGCTTGCCGCCCAGGGAAGGGCGCATCACTTTGGGCCATTCGTGGCGACGCACGGCGGCGTCCGTCTGGGGGATGCCGCGCACCAGCGACAGCAGCAACGCCATGGCATGGTCGGCCACCGACGGCGCGTTCACCCCTGCACCATTGGTTACCACGATTCCACGGTTGGCCGCTGCCTGTAGGTCCACATGCTCATAACCGGCACCGATCACGCAAATGATCTCCAGCAGCGGCAACGCGGCGATTTCTTCGGCCGACAGCCCCAGGGGCCCCCGGGTCAGTACGGCCTTGATCTGCCCGCCATGAGCCTTGATCGCCTGTGCGCGTTCAGCGGGCGTCGGCGCCAGGATCACGTGGAAATCATTGCTCTCGATGATTTGCAGGTATTCGTTGATGGTCTCAACCAGGACCAGAACAGTGTTGGTCATCGCAAGGTTCTTCCCTAAATACTTGAGCGCATGAGTATGCGGGATTTGTCAGAAGGAGCGTAGGAACCTGTAGGAGCAGCAAACCCACTCCTGAAGTATTTCAAAAACCGAGGTCTTGCTCCTTGTGAGTGCCGGGTGGCGGAGCAATAAAAAAGCCCCGTCCATAACGGGCGTGTGCGGGTTGTCCCCGACCTCGGCGCTTTGTTTATCGGTATTACTGAGCAGTGGTCTGCCGTGCCTGGGCTTGCTCTCTTTGGGCGATCGGCATGAAATCGTACGTTGGATAAAATTCAGTCTCGTAGACACCCCAGGCGGTGTTCTCGATGGCGAGGTTGACTTCAGCCAGGCGCGACGCCGGCAGGCGCAGGACGATGACTTGCCCGATGCCCATGGTGATATTCCAGCTTACGACCTCCACCCCGGCAGGCGGGAACACTTTGTGAAACTCCTGTTTGGCAAGTTGGGCTTTCAATGTGCTGAGGGGCCGTGATTGATCGTGTTTAAGAAATATGGTCAACATGATCGCGTTATCAGGCGTAACGGCAGCGATGTTCGCCCCTGCGGGTGGTTTGGCCTGGGCGGTACCCGCGCCTGGTAACAGAGTGATGATTAACAGTGCAGGTAGCAATGTGAACTTGAACAGGTCGCGAATATTCATCGTGAAGCACCTTTATTGTTGGTTGATTGAGTGGCGCCTGACGATGGCAATGCAGCTATGCGTGATAAAGCGGACAGCATCTGAGTTTGTTGTCGGACCGTTCTTTAATGTGCAGGTTTCGGAGGTGCTGGCAGTATCAGCGCATTGCCATTCCTCAGCTAAGCCTTTGCTTATTCTCAGGAATCCCGGACAATCGCGCCCCTGTTGAGGTCGGGGCGCTGCCTGTCAGGTTTTCTGACTCGTCCCGGCCGCGTGAATGCGGAGATCCGACCGGATGAATGATCAGGCCAATAGCGTCGACGAACGCTATGCAACGACACCTGCAACGCTCACAAGCTGGAGCCGCCAGGACACCACCTGGATGCTTGGGCTGTTCGGCACCGCCATCGGCGCCGGCACTTTGTTCCTGCCGATCAACGCGGGCCTGGGGGGCTTCTGGCCGCTGGTGATCCTGGCGCTGCTGGCCTTCCCGATGACGTTCTTTGCCCACCGTGGGCTGACCCGTTTCGTCCTGTCCGGCCGTGAAGGTTCCGACATTACCGATGTGGTCGAAGAACATTTCGGCGTCAAGGCCGGGGCCTTGATTACCTTGCTGTACTTCTTCGCGATCTTTCCGATCCTGCTGATCTACAGCGTGGCCCTGACCAACACCGTCAGCAGTTTCATGGAGCATCAATTGCACATCATGCCGCCGCCTCGTGCGGTCCTGGCGTTTGTGCTGATTCTGGGCTTGCTGGCCGTGGTGCGTTGCGGTGAACAGGTGATCGTCAAGGCCATGAGCCTGATGGTGTATCCGTTTATCGTGGCCTTGCTGTTCCTCGCTGTCTACCTGGTGCCCCATTGGAATGGCGGCATCCTCAGCACCGCCAGTGAAATTCCGACGCCGTCGGCCTTGCTCAGCACCTTGTGGCTGGCGATTCCGGTGATGGTGTTCTCGTTCAACCATTCGCCGATCATCTCGGCCTTTGCGGTGGACCAGAAGCGCCAGTACGGCGCACACGCCGACGAGCGCAGTTCACAGATCCTGTCCCGCGCGCACCTGTTGATGGTGGCGATGGTGCTGTTCTTCGTGTTCAGTTGCGTGCTGACCCTGTCCCCGGCGCAGTTGGCCGAGGCGAAGGCGCAGAACCTGTCGATCCTGTCGTACCTGGCCAACCATTTCGATAACCCGACCATTGCCTTCGCCGCGCCGTTGATTGCGTTCGTGGCGATTGCCAAGTCGTTCCTGGGCCACTACATCGGTGCCAGCGAGGGCCTCAAGGGCCTGGTGCTCAAGACCGGTCGCCGCCCGGCCGCCAAGTCGCTGGACCGCATGACCGCCGCCTTCATGCTGTTAGTGTGCTGGATTGTCGCCACGCTGAACCCGAGCATCCTCGGCATGATCGAGACCCTGGGCGGGCCGGTGATTGCGTCGATCCTGTTCCTGATGCCGATGTATGCGATCCGCAAGGTGCCGGCGATGGCCAGGTACCGTGGGCAGGCGTCGAATGTGTTTGTCACGGCGGTGGGGTTGGTGGCGATTACGGCGTTGGTGTATTCGCTGGTTGCTTAAGGTCTGACACAGTCTCAAGGACTACAAAGATTCAAATGTGGGAGGGGGCTTGCCCCCGATAGCAGTGGCTCAGTCAATTCATCTATGACTGATACACCGCCATCGGGGGCAAGCCCCCTCCCACATTTGTTTTGTGTTGGCTGTAAAGCCTGATGCCAGGCATAAAAAACGCCGCGTACCTTGCGATACGCGGCGCTCGTTTACCCGGTACAGCTACATCAACACACCGTTAAGCTTGAATCACCGGGATGTTGGCGCTTGCCGCGATCTTGCGGAACTCGGCGATCTGGTCGAAGTTCAGGTAGCGGTAGACGTCACTGGCCATGGTGTCCAGTTTCGCCGCGTAGCCCATGTACTCTTCGACGGTCGGCAGGCGACCCAGGGTAGAGGCCACGGCCGCCAGCTCGGCCGAAGCCAGGTAGACGTTGGCGCCATCGCCCAGACGGTTCGGGAAGTTACGGGTCGAAGTCGACACCACGGTCGAATTCGGCTCAACCCGTGCCTGGTTACCCATGCACAGCGAGCAGCCCGGCATTTCCATGCGCGCGCCAGCCTTGCCGTAGATGCCGTAGTAGCCTTCTTCGGTCAACTGGTGAGCGTCCATCTTGGTCGGCGGCGACAGCCACAGACGGGTTGGCAGCTGGCCCTTGACCTGCTCCAGCAACTTGCCGGCAGCGCGGAAGTGACCGATGTTGGTCATGCACGAGCCGATGAACACTTCGTCGATCTTCTCACCGGCAACGCTGGACAGCAGACGGGCGTCGTCCGGGTCGTTCGGTGCGCAGAGGATCGGCTCGTTGATTTCGGACAGGTCGATCTCGATGATTTCGGCGTATTCGGCGTCGGCGTCGGCTTCCATCAGCTCCGGATTGGCCACCCAGGCTTCCATCGCTTGGGCGCGACGTTCCAGGGTGCGTGCATCGCCGTAGCCTTCGCCGATCATCCAGCGCAGCAGGGTGATGTTGGAGTTCAGGTACTCGGTGACGGAGTCTTTGGACAGCTTGATGGTGCAACCGGCAGCCGAACGTTCAGCCGAGGCGTCGGACAGCTCGAAAGCCTGTTCCAGCGTCAGGTCGTTCAGGCCTTCGATTTCCAGGATGCGACCGGAGAAGGCGTTCTTCTTGCCTTTCTTCTCTACGGTCAGCAGGCCAGCCTGGATCGCGTAGTAAGGAATGGCATGCACCAGGTCGCGCAGGGTGATGCCAGGCTTCATTTTGCCCTTGAAGCGCACCAGGATCGATTCCGGCATGTCCAGTGGCATTACGCCGGTGGCTGCGGCGAATGCAACCAGGCCGGAACCGGCCGGGAACGAGATGCCCATCGGGAAACGGGTGTGGGAGTCGCCACCGGTACCCACGGTGTCCGGCAGCAGCATGCGGTTCAGCCAGCTGTGGATGATACCGTCGCCCGGACGCAGCGATACACCGCCACGGGTCATGATGAAGTCAGGCAGGGTGTGGTGGGTGGTTACGTCGATCGGCTTTGGATAGGCCGCGGTGTGGCAGAACGACTGCATCACCAGGTCGGTCGAGAAGCCCAGGCACGCCAGGTCTTTCAGCTCATCACGGGTCATTGGACCGGTGGTGTCCTGGGAGCCGACGGTAGTCATCTTCGGTTCGCAGTAAGTACCTGGACGCACGCCTTTGCCTTCCGGCAGGCCGCACGCCTTGCCGACCATTTTCTGTGCCAGGGTGAAGCCCTTGCCGGTGTCGACAGGCGCTTCAGGCAGCTTGAACAGGTCGGTAGGGCCCAGGCCCAGTTCGGCACGGGCCTTGTCGGTCAGGCCGCGTCCGATGATCAGCGGGATACGGCCACCGGCGCGAACTTCGTCCAACAGCACCGGGGTCTTCATTTCGAAGGTGGTGATGACTTCGTCGGTGCCGTGCTTGCAGACTTTGCCAGCATGGGGGTACAGGTCGATCACGTCGCCCATGTTCATGTTGGTGACGTCGAACTCGATCGGCAGTGCGCCCGCATCTTCCATGGTGTTGTAGAAGATCGGCGCGATCTTGCTGCCGAAGCAGAAACCACCGGCGCGCTTGTTCGGAACAAAAGGCACGTCGTCGCCGAAGAACCACAGCACCGAGTTGGTCGCCGATTTACGCGACGAACCGGTACCGACCACGTCACCGACGTAGGCGATCGGGAAGCCCTGGCCGCGCATTTCTTCGATCTGCTTCATCGGGCCGGTCTTGCCTTGCTCGTCCGGCACGATGCCTTCACGGGCCATTTTCAGCATGGCCAGGGCGTGCAGCGGGATGTCAGGGCGCGACCAGGCGTCCGGGGCAGGGGACAGGTCATCGGTGTTGGTTTCGCCGGTGACCTTGAACACGCGCAGGCTGATCTTGTCGGCCAGGGTAGGGCGGTTGCTGAACCACTCGCCATCGGCCCAGGATTGAAGCACGGCTTTGGCGTGCTCGTTGCCGTTCTTGGCTTTTTCAGCCACGTCGTGGAACGCATCGAACATCAGCAGGGTGTGCTTGAGCTGGGCGGCCGCGACAGGCGCCAGTTCGGCGTCGTCCAGCAGCTCGACCAGCGTCACGATGTTGTAGCCGCCTTGCATGGTGCCAAGCAGTTCAACCGCGCGCTTTTTGTCGATCAGGGGGGAGGTGGCTTCGCCTTTGGACAGGGCGGACAGGAAGCCGGCCTTGACGTAGGCAGCTTCGTCAACGCCTGGTGGAATGCGGTTGGTGATCAGGTCAACGAGGAATTCTTCTTCGCCAGCCGGAGGATTTTTCAGCAGCTCGACCAGGCCTGCGGTTTGTTCGGCGTTAAGCGGCTGGGGAACGATACCCAGGGCGGCACGCTCTTCGATATGTTTGCGGTAGGCTTCAAGCACAGTTATTACCCTCATCAGTGGTCCCACGGGACGCTCATCCAGGAATGACCGGCACGCGTGCGCTCGGGGGCTTTTTGGGCCGCAAAGCCAGCGCTGCCGGCATTCCTTACAGAAGCTGCTTTCAAAGTTTTACGCCTGCAGAACGGAGCTGATGAGGGTTGGCGCAAGCATTGACCTACCGGGTCAAACTTGCGCCAACACCGTTCTGAAGGAACGACTGTGCTCGTGACGCTTTGAAAACAGCTTCCAGCGGATTATTGGCGCCTTACAAGGCCGGGTGATTCTACGGCAAAAAAAATCTAAAGGTAAGTTGCGTCGCCAAGTTTGCAGGGTGATCAACCTTAGACAAAGGGCTAACATGGCGCACTGTTTTGCTGATCTGCGTGTTTTGCCCATGCCCAACCAAACCATCAAGACCCCTTGCGTCGGCCTGTGCTCCACGGTCTACGGCGATCTCGTGTGCCGTGGCTGCAAGCGCTTTCACCACGAGGTGATCCAGTGGAATGGCTATAACGAGGAAGAAAAGCGCGCGGTCTGGCTCAGGCTCGAACAGTTGCTGGTGCAGGTGATGGCCGGCAAAGTGGAGGTTTTTGACCCCAGGACCCTGCGCGGGCAGTTGGAACAGCGCAAGATTCGCTTCGTGCCGCACCAGTCCGAGTACTGCTGGGCCTATCAGTTGATTGCGCGTGGGGCGCGGGTGATCAATAGCCTGGAGGCCTACGGCATGGTGCTGCTGCCGGAGTTTCGCGACTGGGCGCTGCCGCAGTTGCGTGACGCCATTGACCGGGAGTTCTTTATTCTGTCCGAGGCCCATTACCAGCGCTATATCGCACCGGGCTTCCTGAAAGATGCATTCGCTGACTGACAATACAAATCCAAAGTGTGGGAGGGGGCTTGCCCCCGATGGCTGAGTGTCAGTTACCAGATGTATTGGCTGACAGACTGCAATCGGGGGCAAGCCCCCTCCCACATTGGGTTCTCGGTGCCTGAAGGAGCGATGTCAGGACTTGGTGGCGAGTTCTTCCAGATGATCCATCAGTGTCTGCGGTTTGAGCACCAGCACGTCGCTTTCCACCGCATCGAGCACCACTTCCGCCGTATTGCCGATCAACGCCCCGGAAATCCCGGTACGCGCCACGGTGCCGATGATAGTGACCGCCGCTTGCCATTTATGCGCCGCGAAGGGAATCAATACATCCGCCGGCCCTTCCTCGATATGCAGGTGTGCATCATCCACGTCGAATTCAGTCTGGAAGGCTTTGCATTGCTCGCGATAACGCGCCTCGATGGTTTCCCTGAGTTGGAAGGTCGGGTCCGCCGCCGACAGCATCGGCGATGGATGCGCGCTGATGACATGCAATTGCGCTTTGGCCAGGCTGGCGATATCGAAACCGTGGTCGATGATGGCGTTGTGCAGCGAGCGGTGCTCGCTGTCGGTATTGCCCACGTCGATGGCCGCCAGAATCACCCGCTCGGCCCAGGGCGTAGCGGTCTTGACCAGCAGCACAGGCGTCGGGCAGTAGCGCAGCAGTTTCCAGTCCGCCGGGGTCAGCAGCGCCTTTTTCAACGGGCTGTCGGAAAAGTGCTGCTTGATCACCAGCCCGCAGCCTTCGGCCTGCTGCACGTCGACGATGGTTTCATGCAGGCTGTCGTTCCACGCTTGCTCGGTGCTGACGCTATACCCATCCTCCTGCAAGCCGGACTTGAGCACGCTCAGCAGCGCCGAATGCTCGTGCTTTCTGTCACAGACCAGCAGATGCAAGTGCGCGCCGGTGACCCCGGCGATCAGCTTGGCGCGCTTGAGGGCCAGGCTTTCGGAATGCTCGGGCTCGATGACCACCAGGATGCTGCGGATGGCTTGCATGGTCGGATCTCCAGGAAGGGGCTGCAACAACTATAGTTGCTGCTGGCCTGGCGTCATCTTGAT
This sequence comes from Pseudomonas orientalis, assembly GCF_001439815.1. Taxonomy (GTDB): domain Bacteria; phylum Pseudomonadota; class Gammaproteobacteria; order Pseudomonadales; family Pseudomonadaceae; genus Aquipseudomonas; species Aquipseudomonas orientalis. The sequence goes on from NZ_JYLM01000009.1 coordinate 188,590, forward strand.
GTACATCAAGGCCCATGGCTGGCGGTCTGCGGCGGGGTCGGTATAATCGGCGCCCCTTTGCGATCCTTTGCCCGTGAGCCCGATGATCCTGCCCGAAATCCACGAATTCCTCGGCTGCCCCACCCCCGATGCCTGGGTGCAGGCCGCGCTGGCCGATCAGGACACCCTGCTGATCGACCACAAGAACTGTGAATTCAAAGCCGCCAGCACCGCCCTGAGCCTGATCGCCAAGTACCACGGCCATGTCGACCTGATCACTATGATGTCGCGCCTGGCCCGCGAAGAGCTGGTGCATCATGAGCAGGTCATGCGCCTGATCAAGAAACGCAAGGTCGAGCTGCGTCAATTGTCCGCCGGCCGTTACGCCTCGGGCTTGCGCAAGGTGGTGCGCAACCATGAGCCGGTCAAGCTGGTGGATACCCTGGTGGTCGGTGCCTTTATCGAAGCGCGCAGCTGCGAGCGTTTCGAAGCCCTTGTACCGCATTTGGACGAAGAACTCGGCAAGTTCTATTTCGGCTTGCTCAAAAGCGAGGCACGGCATTTTCAGGGCTACTTGAAATTGGCGTACCAGTACGGTGACGCCAGGGACATCGCCCAGGTGATCGAGCGGGTGAGGGCGGCCGAGCAGGCACTGATCGAGTCACCCGACGTCGAGTTCCGCTTTCACAGCGGCGTGCCAGCCTGAGGCCACGGCCACGCCGATCAAGGCGCTGATTCCAGTCAACAGCAGGATTACCGTTTGCGTGCCAAGCGGCGCGGCCAGCACCGCAATCATCAAACCGGCCAGGGGCTGGGCCAGGTTGTTGAGCAAGGTGATCACGCCCACCGTCTTGCCAAAATCCTGCACCGGAATGACCTGCTGACGCAGGCTGCGCATGTACACGTTGAACATCTTGTCGAAACCGGTTACCAGCAGGAAGCCCACGGCGTACGCCCATAGGCCTGGACTGATGGCGGTGATCAGCGCGCCGACGGCAATCATCGAATACGACAGCCCGCCGAGCACCTTCAGCGCCAGGGTCGAACGCGCCAGGTAAAACAGAATCACGAGGGTGACCACCGCGCCGGCGGCTTGCAGCAGGGCGTAGGCGTCCTTGTCGGCCGCATATTGCCCGGTGACCATGGCCGCCGAGGTGGCCAGCGTGACCCCGACCAGCAGGTTCACACCGACCGCCAGGGTAACGATGCGTTTCAACTCCACGCGGTTGCGGATGTGGCCGAAGGCGGTACGCAAGGGTTGCAGCCAGAGACCCGAGGGTTGTTCGTGGATGGGCAGGTTTACCGTGGTGTTGCGCTGCCAGATCAGCATCGCCAGGTCCGCCAGCACAAACAGCGCGGCGATTCCCAGCACCACCCAGGGCCACGCCCAGATGTCCAGCATCAATGCCGCCACCAGAGGCCCGAGGACCAGGCCGCTCTGGTCGGCGATCTGTGAATAGGACAAGGTCCTGGCGTAGGTGTAGTGCTGGAAGATATGTGGCATCAGCACCTCCCGCGCCATGATGCCCTGGGTGGTCAATACCCCGCACAACGCGGACAGGATCACCAGCCACTGGATACCGTCGAACAGCCCATACAGCGCGACCGCCACCACACAGACCAGTGCCCGGTACACCTGGCTGATATGCAGGATGCGCACCGGTGAGAACCTATCGCACAACGCCCCGCACACGGGAAATGCCAGGTAGCGCGGCAGCGATTCGACAAAGAACGCCAGGCCCGCCCACGACACACTGCCGGTGGTCTGGAACACCACCAGCGGCACGATGAACAGCAGGATCTGGTCCGCCAACCGCGACAGGAACAGTGAAACGAAGAACGCCAGGTAATCCCTGCGCATATGACTCCCTGCCAATGGCGTAAAAGAGTGCAGGCAAATTGTTAAAAACTCTTAAAAGCATGAAGCTTGCCGGCACGGTACACGGACGCTGCTCCCGTCGACCAGCTTGCCATCTATAATGCCGGCCTTTCAATCTGCGTTCGCACCCTGGGAACTTATGGAAAACCTGGGTCAGGGCAAGGTCCTGCTCGTTGAGGACGACGAGAAGCTGGCAGGGCTGATCGCGCATTTTCTGCCGCAGCACGGTTTTGACGTGCGGGTGGTGCATCGGGGCGATCTGGCCTTGACCGCGTTTCTCGAGTTCAAGCCGAAAATGGTCGTGCTCGATTTGATGTTGCCTGGCCAGAGTGGGCTGCATGTGTGCCGCGAGATTCGCACGGTGTCGGATACGCCCATCGTGATCCTGACGACCAAGGAAGATGACCTCGACCATATCCTGGGCCTCGAGTCCAGCGCCGACGATTACGTGATCAAGCCGATCAAGCCGCCGGTGCTGCTTGCCCGTTTGCGCGCCTTGCAACTATCGACGACGGCGCGCAATTGCTTGAGATCCAGTTGCCGGAAGAGCCCAAGTGGCTGGTCAAGCGGGTCAGCCAGTGGCATGGGGGGCAGGTGCAAGTGCTCGATTCGGAGTGGGGCGGGGCGTCGTTTCGGATGACGTGGGGGTATGCTGATCAGGCTAATAGAAATGCCAGTCTGTAGAGACTGGCATTTTTTATCAGCGCGTGAACCAGCGTGGTTGGTAGTTAACGACGCCGTCTACGATGACAGGTGGTTTGTTGACTTCAGCAATATTGACTTTAATCGTTGCGCCATGATTTTTTTTCACGCCGACAATGATTTTATTGACGAATGTCTTTTTGATTTTGTTATCCGCAAGAAAGTCGAGCGTCTTCGCATCAGCTCCCGCATGTGATAGTGCAAAATTTTTGCGTTCCAAATTGCGTTGCGTGGTCACGAAGGTTGAACCCGGATCCACGGTTACCGTTCCTTCAAACGCCTTCACAGGTCTCCCAACTTCTGTTTGAAATAAACGCCCAAACGCTCTACTTTTACCTTCGGCTGAGTGACATACCAGCAGCCGGATATTGTCGAAGCTGGCAGGGTCCACTCCCCGAGTTCGCAATAATTTGATCAAGTCTTTAGCGCTATAGAGTTTGTTATCTATGAGCACTTTTGTGCCTGAACCGAAGAAATTATCAACCCAATCTCGCTCGGTGCCATGGGCTACGATGTTTAATCGTTTTAAATCTTTATATTCGTCTACAAACGTGTGGATTTCGTTACCGATCAGTTTTAGATCTTTCATTTTACCGCCCAATTGAATCACGTTATCGCGCCCTAACTCCCTATCCAGCGCACGCGCCCTGCTTGTACGGCCGCCACCGCTCGTACCCGGCAGTGCATCATCAATGTGAGCATGAGGCGTGTAATTCTCAAGTGGCTTGCCATACGACCTGTTTTTCAGAGGATCGAATGCATGCCATTTTCCGCTGTTGTTATCCAGCTTCGCCGGCGCAGACAAGGTCGCACCGCCTTTTTTATAGGTGCCCTCGGCAATGTCGGGACGGGAGGCAAACTTGGACAGTTCATAGCGTCCGGTTCTGGCACGCCCCAGGTTTTTGAATGGCCCGTTGGGCGTATAAGAAGAAATATTGGATGCGCTTTTGAACAGTTGGCTGCCGAATGCTCGAGTGCTCCTGAACCGGGAGGGCACCGAGGATAGCCCCCGAACTGTTTTCGGCAAACCAGGCGCCAGAAGCATGACACCATCAAATACAAGGCCGATGGTCGCCTCTTGCCAGTCTCCCTGAATCGCCTTCCTGATCCCGTTCGCGAACGGGATGGTACCCAGCAAAGCATCGGTATTGGCTTCGTGCTCGCCGTCTTCTTCGTCAAATTTGGTTGTGTGGTGGGCTGCGGCCGTCAGAATTTTCAGGTCGCAGTCCTGATAGGAATAACGGGTAACCAGGTTACTGAGAAACTGGCTGCGCTGACTATTATAGGAATCAGGAATAGACGTCTGATCTGAAGCGCGGGCCTGTAAATCTTCAGCCCGTATCCGGTCGTCGAGGAGCGGCTCGACAATCACGTTTTTATAAGTGAATCCTGTGACCGACTTTTTATTTTTTTCTTCCCATTCACCTTGTAAGCCAGCGTTGACGGGGCTTGGGCGTATGTAATTTTTTGCCGGATTGAATTCATAGGTAATGGTGCGCCCTTGATGAGTGGCTCTGATCAGCAGGGGTTCCTCAATGTTGCTTTTCTGCGGCGTAGGGTACGAAGTGCTCGTGTAGCTTGCGATTCCGGTAGCGGTGAATTTTTCAATCGGCCTTTTACGAAGTATCTCGAGGTTCCCATATTCAAGTTGCTGTCTGTCGGCCAGGGGCAATTGTGCAATCAAGTGCTTGGTGAGGTTGGTCAACGAACTCGTTCTACGACGATCGAAATCCGCCAGTTCGGTTTTGTGAATGTGCTTAATATCAGGAAGGATGCTGAGCGACTGGATGGCCCCTGTCGGGACCTTCTGCTGGTCGAATGAGTACCACTCTTTATTATCTTTCAGGTTCTTGAGGTTCTGGGAGAGACTCAGATCCAGCAGCGAATACGGGCCATACGTGACGTCCCACGGTGCGCTATTAAGTGCGTTACTGGTTTTATCCGCGCCTCGGGTGATGACCTTGGCGGTAAGGTCGACATTTTTAAAGTGCTTGCCCATCAGCTCCAACGCCTTATCTTTCAGGCGGGGCAAGGGGGCGCTCAAGTCGGCGCTGATAGTTGTCAGCCCGTCCATCACCTCAGAGAATGTGCTTTGCGCCGCGCTCAGTTGCTGGGCCGAATAGGTTCGCGTGGTGGATGCTGGCAGGACCCCATACATCAACGCCCAATCGATCAATGCGTCCTGCTTGACCTCATTGAGTAGCTGTTCATCCTCGTCGTTGATCTGTTCGAGACTGCCGTAGCTTGCCACTTGGTTGAAGGTCATTTCTGCGCTGCTGCCGGGGCTCTTGGCCTCCAGGAAGGCCACCGTGGATTTCAGGCTGAACCAGCTGGGCGAGCCGTAGGTCACGTAGCTGGGAATATCTTTGACCAGCAATTCAGGTGCGGCCCGGGAAAGCAATAGATAGGCAGCCGTCGGCGCCAAATCAGGGGTGGCGCGCCCGGTGGACACCAAATGTTCCTGAAGACCCTGACGGACATTCTGCAACGGCCTGCCATAAAAGGCTTTATCGGCCAGATCATACTGGGCCACCTCATTTCTCTTGGCAGGATCCATCCACGATGGAGAGCCCAGCCCCAGCGACATTGCCGCCAGGATCCAATCGCAACTGTCTTTATCTTCTGCGGCCCCCATCTTTTTCTGAAGGGTGGCTTCCAATTCTCTGGCTTTTGGTGAAGCGAGAATCTCGCTCAATATATAGCGGGGATATTGAAGCTGTTGAGAAGTGAAGTGCAGGTTTTTTGTCAAGTAATTAAAGGCACCGCCTTTTTTATCGCTGGCGTGCGTGCCGTCGAGTCCAGGCAGTTGCAAGTTGTTATAGGCGATGTGCGAGTAAACTTGCTTTTGTTCATCCAGGCTCAGGGGCGCCGCCCAACCTAAGGCACCTGTGAAGTTGCCATCAGTCGGGGCTGGTAGAACGTCGTGCCTGAGGTGCTCAATAAGGATCTTTATTTCACCTTTTGTTTCTGGAATTTTACGACCGGTATCGGCGATGAATTGCTCAATGCTGACCTTATCCTCGGGCATCAATTGCGCGTCTTGAAAGTACCAGGAAGAGGGATCGACCTGTACATGGTTACGCTGCAGGAATTCCTTGACCTTGGCCTTTTCAATGCGCTCGGCAGCCTCGGGTGTCTGCGGCTCGGCGATGAAATGCGGTTGGGTGTTAGCGGGCTCAGTCCCGGGGCCGAGTGAGTCGAGTGCTTTGCTTAACTGCTGAAACAATCGGATTTTATTGTGAATATCGCCCAGCGTCCTTTGTTGCCGCTCAAGCACATCTTCGGATCCCCTCTCAAGCTGCGCGCTTGAAAGGGAGGTATCGGGCATTGGAAATGCGCCTACTTGTTTCAGCTCATTTGCGCGGCTCATAGCCTGCTCCCGGGTCTCAGGAAGAGACTCGCCGTAAAACTTGGCGATCTCAAACAGCGTGGCAGGACGCTCGGCATGTGCGCTGGGCGAAGACCGGTCAGGGGCGGGCACCACGATGGAGCTCCGCCCCGGTGCCAGTGTGCTCGCGGCCTGCATGATCAAGCGCCAGGAGTCTGGCAAGGGTTTGCCTTGACCGGGTCTGAATATTTCCAGTTCCGCAGGTTCATGACGGGAGCGGGGTTTGAGCGTCACCGTGATGTGTTCCTGCGACCCGCCCAATTGAGGGGAAATGCGAATGGGCTTGGAACGATCAATTTTGTTGAAGTCGGCCCATTGCTGAAAGTCAGGGCCTGCGAGCAGGTCATCAAGATGCTGGCGCCATTGCCCGAACTTTGAGTCTGGGGAAACAGGTAACAATGGGTTGTCGTAGTTGTTTGCACTCTCATCATCTGCCGCATCGACCAGCTCAGCGGCATAAGCGGCGGCAAGTTGGCTATCAGCTTTGTAACCTGGCGAAGCCTTGATCAGCTCCATCCATGATGAGGTCGGGGCCTCGTGCTCGGCAGGTCGCGCTGCTACGGCCGTATTCGCCGCAGTGGACTCGGTGGAAGAGGGTTGCTCAGTAAAAAGATTTTCTGCGGGGCGTTGAGAGATAACGGGCATCGATAGACTCCGGAAAGACGGCTTAGCTACCGCACGTTTCGTACGTGAAGCAGTGCTAATCCGTCGTCTGTTTCCGAAACCGCGTTCCCGCTTTGACTATTGCAAATTTTATCGGGTTACCCAACCCAATCAGCATGGTTCTGTGCAGGCCTTAGTGATCCATGGCACTCAGGATCGCATGGGCCACTTTCACCCGCTCGGCATTCGGGTAGTTCCGGTTCGCCAGAATCACGACGCCAATGTCCCTGCTCGGCACATACGCCACATAGGCGCCAAACCCACTGGTGGAACCGGTTTTGTTGTACAGCACATCGCTCGGCTGCGCCTGCGCCGGTTTCAGCCAGTTGACCCTGTGTGGTTCCACGGCCATCGGCGTTGAGTTGCCGTCGATCAGCGCTTGCAGAGAGATGGGGTAGGGGTAGCGTTCCCAGCCCAGGCCCTGGGTCATGCCGTCGACGCTGTAGTAACCGGTGTGGGTTGTGGCGATCGCCTGCTGCAGCGGCGCGCTCAATGTTTCGGGGTGCATGTTCAGCATCACGTAGCGTGCCAGGTCCTGGGTGCTGGTCTTGATACCGTAGGCTTCGCTGTCCAGCGCCCCGGTGCCCACACGCACCGGTTTTTCCTGTTTGTCGTAGCCTTGGGCATACCGGCCGCGTTTGTCGGCGGGCACATTGATATGGGTATTTTTCAAGCCCAGCGCCGGCAGCAGCGTCTGTTCCATGGCGGTGTTGAATGGCTGGCCCAGGCTTTTGGCCGCGAGATAGCCGAACAGGCCGATGCTCGGGTTGGAGTAGAGGCGCTGGGTTCCCGGGCTGTAACTGGGTCGCCACGTTTTGTAGTAATCGAGCATGGTCGCGGCGCTGTCGGCCTCACTTGGAAATTGCAACGGCAGGCCGCCGGCTGTGTAGGTTGCCAGTTGCAACAGGCTGATGCGATCGAATGTACTGCCGGCCAGATCGGCCCAGTGCCGGCTGGCGCTGTCCGACAGCTTCAGCTTGCCGCTGGCCAGGGCATAGCCACCGAGCGTTGAGGTGAAGGTCTTGGTCAAAGAGCCGACTTCGAACAGCGTGTCTTCAGTGACAGGCTGCGCGCCCTTCTTGGACGCAACGCCGTAGTTAAAGTATTGCGCCTGACCGTTCTTCACCACGGCCACCGACAGCCCGGCGATGCGCTGCTGCTGCATGAGCGGTTCGATGTTGCTATCGACGACTTTGCGCAGGTCAGTGACCGCCATGCAAGGGCCGGAGGCCAGCAACAATGAGACAATTAGGAGGTTTCGTACGCTAAGACAGGATTTTTCTTGCATGTTATTTTCGCTTCCATGTATCGGGTTGACGAATGCTTAGGCCTGCGCGGGCTCCGCCAATCTAGGCGCTGACAGGAGCGGGTGCAAACGATGATATCTTGCGCCAGCCATTAGAAAAATTAGGGCCAATCATGCTGCGCTCCCATCTACCCCTTAATGCCCTGCGCGCCTTCGAGGCTTCCGCCCGGCACCTGAGTTTCACTAGGGCTGCCATCGAGTTATGTGTGACTCAGGCGGCGGTCAGCCACCAGGTTAAAAGTCTGGAAGCGCAACTCAATGTCACATTGTTCAAACGCCTGCCTCGCGGGCTGATGCTTACGAGCGAAGGCGAAACCCTGCTGCCGGTGCTGCGCGAATCGTTCGACCGCATTGCCCATACGCTGGGGCAGTTTGAGGCCGGGCATTACCGTGAAGTGCTCGCGGTCGGCGCGGTCGGTACCTTTGCGGTGGGTTGGCTGTTGCCGCGCTTGCCGGATTTCCAGAGCCGCTACCCGTTCATCGATCTGCGCCTGTCCACGCACAACAATCGCGTCGATGTCGCCGCCGAAGGCCTGGATTACGCAATCCGTTTCGGCGCCGGCGCCTGGCACGGCACCGAGGCCTGCCAGTTGCTGGAAGCACCGCTCAGCGTGCTGTGTGTACCGCACCTTGCCGAACAGTTGCACACGCCGGTCGATCTGTTGAAGCACACCTTGCTGCGCTCTTACCGCGCCGATGAATGGAGCCTGTGGTTCCAGGCCGCCGGCCTGCCGGCAGACACCCTGGCACCGCGCAGCATTGTGTTCGATTCGTCGTTGGCGATGATGGAAGCCGCGCTGCAGGGTGCTGGCGTGGCACTGGCGCCGGCGCTGATGTTTTCGCGGCAATTGGAGCGTGATGTGATTCGCCAGCCGTTCGAGGCGCAGATCAGCACCGGCAGTTACTGGCTGACGCGCTTGCAGTCGCGTGCCGAAACGCCTGCGATGCTGGCGTTCAAGGGGTGGTTGCAGGCGAGTGCCGTCGGTGTCTAACCGAGGTACTTGCGAAACCATCCCAGGGTGCGTTCCCAGGCCAGGTTCGCCGCCGCCTCGTCGTAACGTGGCGTCGAATCATTATGAAAACCATGATTGGCGCCCTTGTAGATATACGCTTCGTAAGGGGTGCCCGCGGCCTTCAGCGCCTGCTCGTACACCGGCCAACCTTCATTGATGCGCGTATCCAGCTCACCGTAGTGCAGCATGATCGGCGCCTTGATGCGCGGCACGTCCTTCGCCTCGGGCTGGCGTCCGTAGAACGACACGGCCGCGCCCAGTTCCGGGTAGGCCACCGCCGCCGCGTTGGTGACGCCGCCGCCATAATAGAAACCGGTGATGCCGACTTTGCCGGTGCTGCTGTCGTGCTGCATCAGCCACTCGATGGCGGCAAAGAAGTCATTCATCAGTTTGGTCGGGTCAACGGTCTGTTGCAGGGCCACGCCTTTTTCATCGTTGCCGGGGTAGCCGCCCACCGAGGTCAGGCCGTCCGGCGCCAGGGCGATAAAGCCCGCTTTGGCCAGGCGCCGCGCGACGTCTTCGATATAGGGGTTCAGGCCACGATTCTCGTGCACGACCACTACCGCAGGTAGCTTGCCGACGGCCTTGGCCGGCCGCACCCGATAGCCGCGCACCGTGCCGTTACCCTTGGGTGAAGGGTAGGTCATGTAGTCGGCGACGATGTCGGGATCGGTGAATTTCACCTGTTCAGCCAGCGCATAGTTAGGGCTCAGGGCCGCGAGCAGGGCCGACGCCGTCAGGCCACCGAAGGTGAACAGTGCGGCGCGGTCGAGAAATTCGCGGCGGTTGAGCTTGCCATGGGCGTAGCCGTCGTAGAGTTCCAGCAGCTCGGGAGCAAAGTCCTTGGCGGTGAGACGAGTCATCGGTGCAGTCCTCGATTAGCAGTATGGCGGGGGACGACACTTCTGTTTAGCAGGCCTTGGGCCGTAGCGCTAGCGCGCGAACCTTTTGGCCCCGGCCACGCAACCGATCACCGCCACCGTGACCAGCAGCATGCCCAGGCTGACCTGCTCATGCAGCAGGCCCGCCGCCAGGGCCAGGCCGAAGAACGGTTGCAGCAGCTGCAACTGGCCGACTGCGGCGATGCCACCCTGGGCCAGGCCGCGGTACCAGAACACAAAGCCGATCAACATGCTGAACACTGCGACATAACCCAGGCTCAGCCAGGCCGGCAGGCTGATGCCGGTGAACGAGGCGGGCGCCAGCAGCACGCTCAACGGTGCGACGACCGGCAGCGACATCACCAAGGCCCAGCAAATCACCTGCCAGCCGCCGAGACTGCGTGACAGCGTGGAGCCTTCGGCGTAGCCCAGGCCGCAGACCAGCACCGCCAACAGCATCAGCACATCCCCCGCAGGCGCAGCGCTCAGGCCTTGAGCGAAGGCATAACCCATCACCAGCGCACTGCCCATCACTGAAAACAGCCAGAACACCGGCCTGGGCCGCTCACCGCCGCGCAGCACGCCGAAGATTGCCGTCGCCAGCGGCAGCAGGCCGATAAACACGATGGAGTGCGCCGAGGTCACGTACTGCAGCGCCAGCGCGGTCAGCAGCGGAAACCCGATCACCACGCCGAGCGCGACGATGGCCAAGGGCGTCCATTGCTGGCGGTTGGGGCGCTTTTCCTTGAACAGTCGCAGCAGGCACAACCCAAGGACGGCGGCGAGCGTCGCGCGGAGCATGGTCAGGAACACCGGGTCAAACTCCATCACCGCCAGGCGCGTGGCCGGTAACGATCCGCTGAAAATCAGCACGCCGATAAAACCGTTGATCCAGCCTTGGGTGCGGGTGTCCAGAGTGCCGAGCGGGGAAGTGCGTTCCATGGAAGTTGTCCGAAAAAGGAAGTTGCGTAGGGATCATCCTAGGGCTGAAGATTGGGGCAATCAAAAAATTGTCATGGATACACCCGCTATGCCGCGCGCCCGTTACAAATCCCTGGTCGATAGGTTCGCCGAGGCCATTCGCTCGGGCAGCATGCCGCCCGGCACACGCCTGCCCACGCACCGCCAGCTCGCCGCCGAGCATGGGTTGGCGTTGGCTACGGCGAGCCGCGTGTACAGCGAGCTGGAGGCGATGGGGCTGGTCAGCGGCGAGACGGGGCGTGGCACCTTCGTGCGCGAGATAGCGTTGCCGCCGGGGCAGGGCAGCGGGCAGATGCCGGTGGCAACGGGCATGCTCGACCTGAATTTCAACTACCCGTCATTGCCCGGCCAGGCGGACCTGCTGCGCAACGCACTGCGCCAGCTGGCGTTGTCGGGCGACCTCGAAGCGCTGCTGCGTTATCAACCCCACGCCGGCCGCCCGCATGAGCGCGCGGTGGTCGCGCGGCACTTGTTGCATCGCGGGCTGGCGGTGCAGGCCGAACAGGTGTTGCTGGTCAGCGGTGCCCAGCACGGCTTGGCGGTCACGATGATGGCGCTGCTCAAACCTGGCGATGTGATTGCTGTCGACGCATTGACCTATTCCGGCTTGAAGGTTCTGGCCGAGACCCTGCACCTGGAAATCGTCGCAATCGCGGCCAGCGCCACCGGCCCGGACCTGGATCACCTGCAGGCCCTGTGCCGCAAGCGCCCGGTGCGTGCGGTCTACAGCATACCGACCGTGCATAACCCGCTGGGCTGGGTGATGAGCCTGGTGCAGCGCGAGCGCCTGGTGGCGATTGCCCGAGAGCATCAGTTGATGATCATCGAGGACGCCGCCTACGCATTTCTCGCCGAACACGCACCGCCGCCGCTGGCGACGCTGGCGCCTGAGCGCACAGTGTACGTCGGTGGGTTTTCCAAGAGTGTCGCCACGGGATTGCGCGTGGGTTTTGTCGCGGCGCCCCTGGCTTGGGTCAAGCACCTGGAGCGCACCCTGATGGCAACCACCTGGAACGTGCCGGGGGTGATGAGTGCGATCGCCGTGGCCTGGATCGAAGACGGCACCGTTGCGCGGCTGGAGGCGCAAAAACGCGAAGACGCCCAGGCGCGGCAACGTGTGGCGGCGCAAGTGCTCACGGGGTTGAGCTATATCAGCCATCCTTCGTCGTATTTCCTGTGGCTGCCGCTGACCGAAGACGCCCGCGCCGATCAGGTGGCCATGAGCTTGCAGCGCGAGGGTATTTGCGTATCCACCGCCGAACCCTTTGCCGCCTCGGCCTATGTGCCTCATGCATTGCGCCTGGCCCTGGGATCGGTGTCGATGACGGCGTTACGCGAGGCGCTGACGACGGTGCGCAGGGTGGTGCAATGGTGAGCCGTGGCTGAACGGCTCACCGGCATGGGTCAGTATTTATAAGCCTGACGACCGATCAGCAGCCATTTGCCATGCTGCTTCTGCCAGACCTGGAAGTTGTCGATATCGGTCGGCACTTCCACGCCGCTGTTCACCGCCAAGGCGTGGAAGTGGTTGCGCACCAGTGCGGTGTCGCCGTTCAGGGTGATGGTCTGGTTTTGCATTTCCAGCGTCTTGAACGCGCTGGTATGGGTTTCCAGATCAGCGATGAACTGCGCCTTGTTCTGCACCTTGCCGCTGGAATGGCCGTAGGTGAGGGTGTCCGAGGTCAATGCGTGAAGTTGCTTGAGATCCAAGTGCAACATGGCTTGGGTAAGCTGGTCGACCGCCTGGGCCACCTCCTTCTCGGCGGGGGCCGGCGCGGCTGCGACGTAGCCGCAGAACAGGCACAGAAAAGCGATCAGCACTTTGAGGTTGGGCATGGGTGTTTCCTTGTTGTTGTGGGTGTAAATACGACGAGGTCTGTCGTCGTACAACCATGCATTAATTTTGAGGGGGAAGGAAAGTGAAATTTTGCAGGGTCCGGCTGCTAGAGGTTATGTTGGTGGCCAACATTCCCACCCGCGAGACATGAAATGGACTTTGACTGGCACAGTGGCGTTATCACCCGCGCTACGCCCGTAACCCCCAGCTACAAGAATACCCAGAATGTGCGCCGCTTCATGCTTGAGCACTGCGGCCCGGGGTTCAAGTTCAACCGTCCCTTCATGGCCTGGATACGCAATGGCGTGCCCAAGACGCTGGGCGATGTGGTGGATGAGTGGCAGCGTCGCGCTGCTTGAGATGAATACAGCAAAATCGTACACCGCTGTCTGTAGGAGCGAGCTTGCTCGCGAAAAACGTCAACGATAATGCGTGCTTTCTGAATGAACGCGGTGCCTGTGAATTTTTCGCGAGCAAGCTCGCTCCTACACAACGCCGCAGCGCCCACCGGTAACCACGATGCGAAGCGAGTCGCTCTTGATCTTGATCTGCTTTTGATCTTAAGCGCCCCGTTAAACCACGCTGGCCGGAGAGAGGGCACACCGAGCCTGGGCGAGGTGCCGAGTGGTGGGGCAAGAGCGTTTTGCTTACTTTTGCGCTTTTCAAAAGTGAGCCGCTGTAAAAGCGGAACCTATAGCAGCCGTTACCGCAGAAACGGATATGTACTCGATCTGATCCAGCATCCTGGTCGGTCCTGAGGCCGCCATCGGGGGCAAGTCGAATCGTCGCACCGCCCCTCCCACCTTGGACGGTGCTCAATCGGCCAGCGGCGGTGTCCGTGGTGGAATCAGGCGTTTGTTGCCAGTGGCTTCAAACCCGGCGGCAAAGCGCAGCAGCGCCGAATCGTCATACGCCCTACCTGCAAACGTCAGCCCGACCGGCATGCCGATATCCGCCATCACGCCCATCGGCACGGTGACGGTGGGCACGCCAAGGTGGCGGATGGCGAGGTTGCCGTTGGCCACCCACACGCCATTGCTCCAGGCGATATCGGCCGAGGCTTCGTTGACATCAGCGTCGGCCGGGCCGACATCCGCCACGGTCGGGAACAGCACCGCGTCGAGGCGCAGGTTGTCCATCCAGTCTTCCAGGTCCAGGCGACGGGTTTGCTCAAGGCCGCGCAAGCCGTCGGGCAAGGTGCTGATCTCGTTCCACGGCGTGATGCCGCGCTGGGCCATGCGCACGTATTCGTCCATGCCGGCGGCCAGGTCGTCTTCGCGGTTGGGCAGGGTGCCGGGGTCGTGGGGGAAGATGTTCGGGCCGTCGACATCCGCCAGGCGGTTCAGGGCCGGGTCGCCGTTGGCGCGCAGGAAGTCATCAAAGGCCCAGGCCGACAGTTCCCACAACTCATCATGCAGAAACTGCCTGGACACCAGGCCACGGGTGAACACCGTCGGCGCGCCGGGGCGGTCGCCTTCGCAATTGGACACCAGTGGGAAATCCACCTCGATGACTTCGGCGCCAGCGGCTTCCAGAGCCTGGCGCGCCGCTTGCCACAGCTCGATCACCGAGGTGCGGGTGTGGATCTTTTGTCCGGTTGGCCCGCCGATTCCCGGTTTTTCGCTGGTGCCGGCCTCGGGGTCGGCGTTGATGTACATGCGCGGCACGCCAAAGCGTTTGCCGGCAAGGGCCGCGCTGCCTTGGGCCAGTTCGGCATAAGACGCCGGGCGCACCGAGCTGACGGCGGGGATCGGCACCCAGGGTTGCAGGCGCCACAGGTCGCCACGGGTATCCGGGTCGTCGGCGACCACCACCTCGAGCACTTCCAGCAGGTCCGCCATGGTGCGCGCATAGGGTACTACCACGTCCATGGTCGGAGTCAGCGGCCAGTTGCCGCGCACCGATATCACCCCACGCGAAGGCGTGTAGGCACACAGGCCGTTGTTGGAGGCCGGACCGCGACCGCTCGACCAGGTCTCTTCAGCCAGGCCGAACGCGGCGAAGCTTGCCGCCGTCGCTGTGCCGGTGCCATTGGACGAACCCGAGGCGAACGGTGCGGTGAGGTAAGCGGCGTTGTACGGGCTTTCGGCACGGCCATACACACCCCGTTGCATGCCGCCGTTGGCCATGGGCGGCATATTGGTCTTGCCCAGGCAGATGGCGCCGCCGGCGCGCAAGCGCTCGATGGTGAACGCATCGCGCTGCGCGACCAGGCTGGCGAACGCCGGGCTGCCGGACGCGGCGGTGAGGCCCTTGACCAAGTAACTGTCCTTGGCGGTATAGGGAATGCCATCCAGCGGCCCCAGAGTCTGGCCTTTGGCCCGGCGTGCATCGGACGCCTCGGCTTCTTCCAAGGCTTCGCCATTGCGCACTACCACGGCGTTCAGCGCGGTAGCGGTCTGCGGACCGTCATAGGCGTCGATCCGCGCCAGGTAGGCGCGGACCAGTTCAACGGCAGTGGTCTGGCCGGATTCAAGCGCAGCGCGCAATTGGGCAATGGAGACTTCGGTAACTTGCATCACGTTTTTTTCGCCGCCTTCACGTGGGGGTATGGCGGCAGTCTACGGACAGATATTTGCCAGTGCCAGCTTACTGCTAAGGTAAGCGGCCTGATCATCCACATTGCGCTCCAAGGAGGAGAACATGACCAGACCCTACATCGCCCTGGCCGGCTTGCTCGGCTTTTCGCTGTACACCGTGGCGACGATGCTGACGGCCGAGCAATCGCTCATCGCGTTTGGCCGGGAACTGATGTCGCGGCCGGACACCGCGCAGGTGGTGATTGACCTGTACCTGATGGCGATCCTGGCGTGTGTATGGATGTACCGGGACGCGCGCGGGCGAGGGCGCACCGTGGCGTCGTTGATCCCCTATTTCCTGTTGACGGCGGTGTTCGTGTCGGTGGGGCCGCTGCTGTATATCGTCGTCAATGGGTTCTCCCGTAGCCCACCGAACCAGGGTTGACGCAGGCTCCGGTGGCGAGCGAGCCTGCTCACTCGCCACGGTGGGTGGCATCATCAAGGGTTGAGAAACGCCTGGTAGTTGTCCTTGGTGATCTGCTGATAAGGAATCGTCAGTTCAGCCGTGTACGGCTCATGCTTGACCATCTTCAGCGCCAGGTCGATGGAACCCACTGCCTGGCCCTTGTTGTCCTGATACACCGTGACCAGCAGTTGGCCTTTTTTCACTGCCTCCAGCCCTGCCGCACCGCCGTCGCAGCCCGCTACCAGAATGTCCTTGCCCGGCTGCATGCCCGCCTGGCTGATCGCCATGGCCGCGCCGATGGCCATCTCATCGGCATTGGCGGCCACCGCGTCAATCTTGCGCCCGGATACAATCCAGTTATTCATCAGGTCGATCGCCTTGCTGCGTTGCCACTCCGCGCTTTGCTCCTCAACGATCTTGATATCGGGGTAATCCTTGAGTACGGCCTTCACGCCCAGTGTGCGATTGTAGGTGGCGTTGTTGGACAACAGCCCGAGCATGATCGCCAAGTTGCCTTTGCCGCCCATTTTTTCCGCCAGATAGCGCATCTGGATTTCCCCGGCCTTGATTTCATCCGAGCCGACATAGCCCACTCCCGGCGGCACCTCCTTGAACTCGGGGCGGCGGTTGACGTACACCAGAGGAATCTTGGCCTGCCGGGCGTTGAGCGTGATTTTTTGCGTGGCCGCCGTGTCCACCGCGTTGACAATGATTGCGTCCATGCCTTGGGCGGTGAAGTTCTGCACCTGATTGAGCTGGCGCACCACGTCGCCCTGGGCGTCTTCAAATTGCAGGGTTACGCCGGGAAGCTCCTTGACGTGGGCCGCCATGTAGTCGCGCATCTGTGCCAGGAATACGTCGTCGACCTGGGCGATGCTCACGCCGATACGCACATCGGCCAAGGCCCAAGGCGTAACGACAAGAGTAAAGAGTGCCGTCAGGAGTTGCTTTCTCATGATGTTGCTCCACTGTTTTTGTTGTTGTTAAAGCGATTCATGCCTGGCGCTTGGCCCGCATCCGTGCCACGGCGGCGGCGAAGTCCGAGTATGGCCATCGTTCGTCCAGAGCTTGCAGCATCAACTGTTGCCCTGTTTGCGGGGCCAGACCTTGCAAGGGTGGGTCGGTGTCAAGGTTGGTGGGAAAGGAGTAACCGTCGGCGGTACAGGCGATAACAGCCTGAGCATCCAGGGCTGGATTGGCCAGCAGCACCGGGTAGATCGCCAGCATCATGCGCTCGCGATCGGTGGCTTCCATCGGCTTGCCGAACGCCGAGGAAATCTGCAACAGATTGGCCATGCGCTGACGGTCTGGCGTACGGTTGGTGCCGGCGGCATGAAACAGCGCCGGGTTGAAGAACAACAGGTCGCCCTTGTTCAGCGGCAACTGCACGGCATGCTGTTGGAAATAATCGATAAAATCAGTGCGGCGCCAGGCCAGGTAACCCAATGCATATTGCTGGGAGAACGGCAGCAACTGGGTAGGGCCGGTTTCCAGCGGCATGTCCGAATGGGCAACGGCGCCTTGCAGGGTCAGGTATTGGGACAGTACATGCAGCGGCAGTGGAAATCGCTCGACCTCAGCGTCAGTCTGAAACCCCAGATGGTAATCGCGATGCGGCTGCTGCGCCTGGCCGCCCGGGTGCACCACGTTAACCTGGGCGGTGACCTGAAAGCCCGGACCCAACCAGGACTCGGCAATCAATCCCAGCAACGGGTTGGCGTAATACTCGACAAACGATTCGGGGGATTGCAACGCGGCTTTCTGCAACACATTCCAGATACGCCCATTGCTGCCGGCCTTGGCGAAGTGATCTGCCGCGACGCCTTGGGCGGCCTCGTTGGCGAAGATCGCCGCAAATACCTGGCTATGGCGATCCACCACGTCCAGATCCTCGTAGCCCCGGCGTACCACCATCACCCCAGGACCATCGAGAAACACCCGGTGCAGTTCATTCATCACGCTGAGGCGGTCGCTGTTGCGCAAGGTCCCGGCTTGATAGATGGGTACATTGCGCAAGACTTCAGTGCACAGCGGATATTCATCAGCACTGGCCCGCTGCGCGCAAATCCGGCTGAAATCCGCCAGGCTTACGGCGTCGCCGCGCACAAAGGCAGGCATCACGCACCTCCCGGCAGGCGCAGGGCCTGATGCGGTTGTGGAGTGCTGCTGTCGGTGCAACCGACCACGCCTTGCTCCAGGTCGATCACCGCACCGGTCATCATTCCCGACTCGCGGGACAGCAAAAATGCCACGCTCTGCGCCACTTCCTCCGGCTTGAGCAGCCGTCCAAACGGTTGCGCGGCTTCCGCCTGTGCCAACCAACCCTCCTGTGCGCCGTGGTACTGGCGCTGGATTTGATCTTCGTGAGGCGTATCCATCCAGCCGATATTCAAACCATTCACGCGAATGCGGTTGCGTAAGGCGCTGAACGCGACGTTCTTGGTCAAGATCGCCAATGCACCCTTGGACGCGGCATAGGCACTCAGGAATGATTGGCCGCCATGCCCGGTGACGCTCTGGATATTCACCACGGCGCCTTCCACGCCCTGGCTGATCATCAATTTCAACGCTTCCTGCATCAGAAAGAACGGTGCGCGCACATTCACTGCAAACAGGCGCTCAAACAGTTGCGGCGACGTGTCGAGAATGGTGCCGCGGTCTGACATCCCGGCGCAGTTGACCAGCCCATGCAAGGTGCCGAAATGCGTGCGCGCCGCATCGATGACCGCGCGGCAATCCTCGACGCTTTCCAGGTCCGCTTCGACAAAATAGGCCTGACAATCGAGCTGCGCCAATTGCCGCACCTGTTCTTCGCCCTGGGAGCGACGGCGCCCGCAGATGATCAACCCGGCCGCCCCCCGGCGTGCCAGGGTGTGGGCCACCGCCGCACCGAGGCCTTGAGTGCTGCCGGTGACGACAAAAAACTGACCGCTGAATGAGGTGGCGAGATCGGTGTGGGGCATTGGGAACTCCTGATGTTTTGTTGTTGTTCATTGCACGGCTCGACGTCGGGCAAAACTGAGACTAGCATTGCGTTACCTCAGTAATACCTAAAAAGAACCTCAAAAAAACCTCAGGTAGCCTGTATGCTTGAACGCGCCAAACATTTTTCCATCAAGCAACTGGCGACCCAGGCCGGGGTCAGCAAGGCCACGGTCGATCGTGTGTTGCACCAACGCGGCAGCGTGCATGCGCAAACCACCCGGCGCATCGAACAAGCGCTGGAGGAGTTGGAGTCCCAGGAAAAGAACGGCCTGGCGGTGGGGCGTACCTTCCATGTCGACGTGATCATGCACACCCCGCAGCGGTTCAGCGCGGCGGTGCAGGCGGCAATCACCGCTCAATTGGCCAGCCTGGCGCCGTTTCGCATCGCGCCGCGTTTTCACCTTTTCGAAGAGATCGAGCCCTGGGCCATGCACGATCAATTGCTGCGCTGCCTCGGCACCGGTAGCCAAGGGGTCGTGCTCAAGGCCGCCGATGAACCGGCGGTAAACCAGGCAGTCAAGCAACTGATTGCCGCAGGCATTCCGGTGGTGACCCTGGTCACGGACCTGCCGCAAAGCGAGCGGATTGGCTATGTGGGCATGGACAACCGCACCGCCGGCCAGACTGCTGCGTACCTGATGTCGCGCTGGCTGCCGGTGCAGCCCCAGGAAGTGGCGGTGGTGATCGGCAGCGAGTTGTTCCGTGGCGAAGAAGAACGTGAGATGGGGTTTCGTGCCTGGCTGCGCGGGCGTGCCGCGCACCTGAGGGTGCTGGATATCAGCGGCGGCTATGGCGTGTATGAGCGCACCTTCGAACGCGTCACCCATGCGCTGCACCAGCATCCCGAGCTCAAGGCGGTCTACAGCGTCGGGGGCGGCAATCGTGCGATCGTCGATGCGTTCGCTGCGCTCGGCCGCCCATTGGAAGTGTTTATCGGCCATGACCTGGACGAGGAGAACCGCCAGTTGTTGGTCGAGGAGAAAGTCGCCGCGATCATCGACCACAACCTGCAGATCGATGCGCGCCATGTGTTCCTGCACATCCTCCAATACCACCGGCTCTGGAAGATCGGGCCGATTGCGCCTTCACAGGTGCAGATCGTGACACCGTTCAACCTGCCGGATTGAGAAGTCCCACAACAACATCAGGAGTTCGATCATGCTACGTATCGCTGTTTTAGGTGCCGGGCGCATCGCCAGGATCCACGCGGCCAATGTCGCCGGCCATCCCAACGCCACCCTGGTGCTGGTGGCCGATCCCTGGCGTGAAGGGGTCGACGCACTCAGCGCGCAACTGGGTTGCGAGGCGGCATACGACTGCGCCGCCGTACTGACTCGTACAGACATCGACGCCGTAGTGATTGGTACACCCACCGATACCCATATCGACCTGTTGCTGGCGGCGGTCGCCGAAGGCAAGGCGGTTCTCTGCGAGAAACCCATCGACCTCGACATCGCCAAGGCCCGCAGGGCCGCGCAAACGGTTGAACGCCGGGGCGGCAAGGTCATGCTCGGCTTCAATCGGCGCTTCGATCCCGACATGCTGCGCCTGCGCGAGGCCCTGGATGCCGGGCGGATCGGAGCGGTGCGTCAGGTGATTATTACCAGCCGCGATCCCGGCCTGGCGCCGCGTGACTACCTGAAGCATTCCGGCGGCATTCTGCGCGACATGACCATCCATGACTTTGACACCGCCCGGCATTTACTCGGCGAGGAGCCGGTGCAGGTCAGCGCCTTCGCCAGCCGCCTGGTGGACCCCAGCCTGGAGCAGATCGACGATTACGACAGCGTGATGGTGTTGCTGCGCACCGCCTCGGGCAAGCAATGCCATATTAACTGTTGCCGTCAGGCGGTGTACGGCTATGACCAACGCGTGGAGGTATCAGGTGCCCACGGTGTGCTGCTCACCGACAATCATCGCGCAAGCACGCTTCGCCATTGGAGCACCGAGCACACCGAGGCGCTGGAGCCACTGCAGCACTTTTTCCTGGAGCGCTATGCGGATGCCTATCGCAATGAACTGACGCAGTTTATCGACGCGCTGAACAACGACTGCGAGTTGCCCACCAGCATGCGTGATGGGCTGTGTGCATTGCATCTGGCCGATTGCGCGTTGGAATCGGTGAAGACGGGGAGGAGCGTGGCGGTCAATTACGACTTCTAGAACGGAGCGCGCAAGGGGGCGGCGGGTGGCCCGCCCCTATTGATCAGACGCCTTTGGTCGAAGGCAAAAAGATCGTCAGAATGCCCGCCAATGGCAGGAACGAGCAGATTTTGTAGACGTATTCGATGCCATGGTGATCCGCGAGCAAGCCCAGCAATGCTGCGCCAATCCCGCTGAAACCGAACATCAGGCCAAAGAATATCCCGGCGATCATGCCGACATTGCCCGGCACCAGTTCCTGGGCGAACACCACGATGGCCGAGAACGCCGAGGCGATGATAAAGCCGATGACCACGCTGAGTACGGCGGTCCAGAACAGGTCGACGTAGGGCAGGGCGAGGGTGAAGGGCGCGGCGCCGAGAATCGAGAACCAGATGACTTTCTTGCGGCCGATCCTGTCGCCGATCGGCCCGCCGGCGAAGGTGCCCACCGCCACCGCGCCGAGGAACAGGAACAGGTACATCTGGGAGCTGGCGACCGACAGCTGGAATTTCTCGATCAGGTAGAACGTGAAGTAGCTGGTCAGGCTGGTCATGTACCAATATTTGGAGAACACCAACAGCGCCAGCACCACCAGGGCAAAGGTCACGCGGCCTTTGGACAAACCATGGGTCGGCTGACTGCCTTGCTTGAGCTTGAACAGGTTGAGGTGGTGACGGTACCAGCGGCTCAAACCGTACAGCACCAGGATGGCGAACACCGCGAACAGGCCGAACCAGGCGATATGGGACTGGCCGTAGGGAATGATGATGGCCGCCGCCAGCAACGGGCCGAACGCGCTGCCGGTGTTGCCGCCGACCTGGAACGTCGATTGCGCCAGACCGTAGCGGCCGCCGGAGGCCAGGCGTGCCACGCGGGACGTTTCCGGGTGAAACGTCGACGAACCGACCCCCACCAGCGCCGCCGCCAGCAGGATCGCCGGGAAGCTGCCGACAAACGCCAGCATCAGGATACCGATCAAGGTGCAGACCATCCCCGCCGGCAACAGCCAGGGCTTGGGGTGACGGTCAGTGTGGTAGCCGATCCACGGTTGCAGCAAGGAGGCGGTCAGTTGGAAGGTCAGGGTAATCAGGCCGACCTGGGTAAACGTCAGGCCGTAGTTGGCCTTGAGCATCGGGTAGATCGACGGCAGCACGGCCTGGATCAAGTCATTGATCATATGCGCCAGGGCACAGGCGCCGAGCACGCGCATGACCAGCGGGCTTATCTGGGGCGCAGTGGTTGCAGCGGCGGGTGTCGCGGTGAGGGTCGACATGCAGGCATTCCATACAAGGCAGCGAACAGGGGCAGACAGTACTTGAGCTGACGGCCTATTTCTAATTGTTTCGGGCACTATGCTAGAGTCGACAAAAATGCCTGTCTCGCGAAATTCGGGCAGAAAACATCGCAAAAAGGGCAAAACCATCAAATCCCTCGACAAATTCCTCCAGGAGATCGATGAAGGCGATTGGACCGTCATCAGCTCGGCCACCGATTACCCGGAAAACTGGGTGATTCCCGAACACAGCCACAACAAGCATCAACTGCTGTATGCCATTGGCGGCGTCATGGTGGTGTATTCGGCCTTGAACCAGTGGACGGTGCCGCCCAATCGCGGCTTCTGGATGCCCTGTGGGCATGTGCATGCGCTGCGCTGCGTGGGCACCTTGAAAATGCGCAGCGTGTTCGTGCGCCCGGACAGCTTTCCCGACCTGCCGGCCGAACCGAAGACGGTCACGGTTTCGCCGCTGTTGAGTGAATTGATCAAAGCCTCGGTCAGTCTGAAACCGCCCTACGCCGAAGACTCACGCGACGCCAGGATCATGCGCCTGATCCTGGATGAGCTGGCGATCCTGCCTGCGCTGCCCTTATCTCTCCCGCAGCCCGTCGATCCGCGTATCAACCACATCTGTCTGACCTTGCAGCAAGACCCGGGCGATGCCTCCACCGTCGCCGACTGGAGCGAACGCCTGGATCTGGATCAAACCACCATCCAGCGCCTGTTCCGCCGCGAAACCGGCATGACCTTCGGCCAGTGGCGCCAGCAGGCACGCTTGTTGTTGGCGCTGGAGCGCATTGCGGTGGGCGAGAAGATTATCGATGTGGCCCTTGAGCTGGGCTATGAAAGCCCAAGCGCCTTTACCAGTATGTTCAAGAAACAGTTTGGCAAGACGCCGAGTCATTTCTTCAAGTAGCGTTGTTGACGACACGAGCATGCAGTGACCCACGAGATGCCACGTAAGCCAGCAACGTGGCGACCACCAGCAATCCCGCGCTCAGCTCAAAGGTCGCCCGGTACCCGCTCAGGTCGAAGGCCGCGCCGCGACCAGGGCGAAGGCCGCCAGCGACATGGCGAGTACGGCGCCCCAACGGCGTGTGGAATGTGCAGCGGACATCGTATGAACCCATCGTTGTGCCAATTGCTTGCACATTTTCCCGGCGAACCCAGGTACTCCATAGTTCGATCCAGCGGATTACTTGCCTGATCCTCTGAGTCTTGAGGCTTGCCAATGACAACCATCGCATGCACGGGTAACGTTCAGTGAGAAAACAACCGAGCTTGCCATGACCCGCCCCTGTCTGCCTTTGGAATCACTGGTGCATTGCATCGATTCACGCACCCCTTCGCCTGGCGACTTCCTCACGTCGATTGCCGGCCTGGGCTTCTATCGGCGAGAGCAACCAGCCGCGCCGGTGGTGTGCATGGTCGAACCGAGCATCGTGCTGGTGGTGCAGGGCCAGAAACAGCTGTGGGTCGGTGGTGAGGGCTATCCCTACGACACGTCGCGATTTCTGGTGACTTCGCTGGATATCCCGGCCAACTCCGAAGTGCTGGTCGCCAGCGCCGAGCAACCGTGCCTGGGGCTGACGTTCAAACTGGACCTGCGCATGCTGGCCGAGCTGATCGCCCAGGGCGACCTGCCGCCCACCCGTGAGCGCGCGATGATGAAGGGCGTTGGCATCGGCTCGGTAACGGGCGGCATGCTGGGGGCGTTCGCGCGCCTGGTGGCGCTGCTCGATGAGCCGCAAGCAATAGCCGTATTGGCGCCGTTGATCCAGCGCGAGATTCACTTCCGGTTATTGCAGAGCGACCAGGCGGGCCGGCTGCGCCAGATCTGCTCGGTGGACGGGCAGGGCTATCGGATCGCCAAGGCCATCGATTGGCTGAAACTGAATTTCGATAGCGCACTGCGCGTGGAAGAACTGGCGGCGCGCGTGCAAATGAGCGCGGCAACCTTTCATCATCACTTCCGGCAACTGACCTCGATGAGCCCGTTGCAGTATCAGAAATGGCTGCGCTTGAATGAGGCCCGACGCTTGATGTTGAACGAGCACCAGGACGTGTCCAGTGCTGCGTTCAAGGTTGGTTATGAAAGCCCGTCGCAGTTCAGCCGTGAGTACAGTCGGCTGTTTGGCGTACCGCCCAGGCGCGATGTGGCCGCGCTGCGGGGCAGGGCGGCTGTCACTGATCCGTCGGGGCCAGGTTAGCGTAGAAGATGCAGCCGATCAGCCTTGCGAACAGGCTCAGGGTTTCCGGCAGGTTGGGATCGTCGAACAGCATGGCGCGCGAATCCAGCGCGCACAGCGCACCGAACAGGCGCCCGTCGGGCAAGAAGATCGGCGCGCCGGCATAGCTTTCGATCGCGTATTTCTTGACCACCGGGCGTGCGGCAAGTCGCCCGTCGAGGCTGATCTGCGGCACGAACAAGGTGTGGGGGTTGATGCAGAATTCACTGCACAGGGTGGTCTCCAGGTCGAGTACGTCGTCTACATGGATGCCCATCTGCATGGGGTCATAGGCCGAGCACACCACCCATTCCAGGTCGGTGAACTTGGCGATGCCGGCAAAGCGCATCCCGGTCAGGCGGGTGACCAGCTTGAGAATATTGGTGCTCGCTTCGATTTCGGCGATGGCCGCGCGTTCGTCGGCGCTCAGGAGCGATTGTGCGTAGGTGACGCTTGGAACCATGTGATCACTCCAATATGCGTGGCCGCGGGCCGCGACCACGCACAGTCAGGTCTTAATTAATCCGTGGGTGCTGCTGCACCAGGTTTTCCCGCTTGGCTTGGAGGGCTGCAATCTCGGCATCGATGTCCTCGATCTTCTGCTCGATATTGTCATGATGCTCCTGCAGCAATTCCTTGGCTTCTTCCATATCGGAAGCCGCCGGGGCCGCGCCGCGCAGTGGTTTATTGGCGGTTTCCTTCATGGTCAGGCCGGTCACCAGGCCCACCACGGCGAATACCATCAAGTAATAGGCCGGCATGTACAGGTCGTTGGTGCTTTCCACCAGCCACGCCACTGCAGTAGGCGTGACGCCGGCAATCAGTACCGAGACGTTGAACGCGCTGGCTAATGCACTGTAGCGCAGATGTGTAGGAAACATAGCTGGCAGCGTGGACGCCATCACGCCGATAAAGAAGTTCAACACGATCGCCAGGATCAGCAGGCCGCTGAAAATCAGGCCGGTCTTGCCGCTGGTAATCAGCATGAACGCCGGAATCGACAGGCACAGCAGGCCGATACTGCCGGCGATGATGAAGGGCTTGCGGCCGATCTTGTCGCTGACAAAACCGATGAACGGCTGCACGAACAGCATGCCGACCATGATCGCGATGATGATCAGCACGCCGCTGTTTTCGGCGTAATGCAGGTTGTGTGACAAATAGCTGGGCATGTACGTGAGCAGCATGTAGTAGGTCACGTTGGTGGCCGCGACGATACCGATGCAAGTCAGCAGGCTGCGCCAGTGCTTGGTGGCGATCTCCTTGAACGACACCTTGGGGCCATGGCTGAGACCTTCGCGGTCACCCTGTTCAAGCTTGTCGACATGCTGCTGGAAGGCCGGGGTCTCTTCCAGGGCGTGGCGCAGGTACAGGCCGATCATGCCCAGCGGCAGGGCCAGGAAAAACGGCAGGCGCCAGCCCCAGGCCTCGAAATCGGCCTCGCCGAGCACCGTGGAAATCAACACCACCACGCCGGCGCCCAGCACGAAGCCGGCAATCGAGCCGAAGTCCAGCCAACTGCCCAAAAAGCCGCGCTTGCGGTCCGGGGCGTATTCGGCGACGAAAATCGACGCGCCGGTGTATTCACCGCCCACCGAGAAACCCTGGGCCATTTTGCACAGCAGCAACAGGATCGGCGCCCAGATACCAATGGACGCGTAGCCCGGAATCAGGCCGATGGCAAAGGTGCTCAGGGACATGATCACGATGGTGGCGGCCAAAACTTTCTGCCGCCCGTATTTATCACCCAGGGCGCCGAAGAACAGGCCACCCAGTGGACGGATCAGGAAGGGCACGGAAAAAGTTGCCAGTGCCGCGATCATTTGTATGCTGGGGGACGCGTCCGGGAAGAACACCTTGCCCAGCACATAGGCGACAAACCCATAGACGCCAAAGTCGAACCATTCCATGGCGTTGCCCAAGGCGGCGGCGGTGATCGCCTTGCGCATCTTGTTGTCGTCGACAATGGTGATGTCGTTCAATCCGATGGGACTGACGCGTTTCTTACGTAATTTCATGCGGGTCACTCTAGACGCTGAACGGGAGGTGCCATCGCAGCGATGGCACCGCTCTGTCAGTTCAGATACAAGCGGACACGAAATAATTCACCCATCGGCGGATTTTTTCTCGCAGTGGGCGCCGCAGCGTCGGCAACGCCCTGTTGACCTAGGTGCCGTCAGGTCCGCAGGGCGCGTAGCGCATCATAGCCGGCATTGGAAAACGCCTTGAGCACGCCGGCCTCCGAATTTATTACGGTGCCATAGCCACTGCTGAAGAAGCCATCGACCCGTCCATTGCGGCTTTGGCTACAGTTCAAGAAGCGATCATCGGCGTTATCGATAAACCGCAGTACTTTGTCCAGATCGTATGCCGCATCAGCTCTGGCTTGCGGATCCGGGTTGTCTGCTGTCCAGTCACCGACTTGTAACTTGAGGTTATCGCCGATTTCATAGTGGTCTCGGGTTTCCAGGAATCGTCGCAAGACTGTGCTTTGTTCGATGATTGTTTCTGCTGAACGATGATCGCCTTTGGGGCGGCCCAGGGGGCCTGTCATCCGGCGGACCTGTTGTTGTTCGGCTGCGCGCATGTAGTGGGGTGGGATGGGCAGCGGCACACTGCATGGGCGGGTCATCGCAAGCCTCAATCTTGATGGGACGGTGTGGCAATCCTTTCAGAGTAACGCCTGTTCCGTGTGATCTTCCCGTCAAGAGAGTTTCAATCTAAAACGAGCGCACAATTCGCCCCAGCGTCTCCATCGCTTTTTCCGACGCGTCGGTCCACGGGCTGCCGTAGTTCAAGCGGATGCAGTTGCCAAAGCGCCGGGTCGCCGAAAAGATCGGCCCCGGTGCGATACTGATGCCTTGCGCCAGGGCCATCTGGAACAGCTTCAATGAATCGGTTTGCTCCGGCAGTTCCAGCCACAGGAAATAGCCGCCGGCCGGCTGGCTGACGCGGGTCTGCGCCGGGAAGTAACGGGCGATGGCGGCGAGCATCGCGCTTTGCTGTTCTTCCAGGGCGTAGCGCAGTTTGCGCAGGTGCCGGTCGTAGCCGCCGTGTTGCAGGTAGTCGGCAATCGCGGCCTGGGCCGGCATCGACGGGCACAGCGATGTCATCAGCTTCAGGCGTTCGACCTTCTGCGCGAAGCGGCCGGCCGCCACCCAGCCGACGCGGTAACCCGGCGCCAGGCTCTTGGCAAAGGAGCCGCAGTGCATCACCAGCCCTTCGGTATCGAAGGCCTTGGCTGGTTTCGGCGCGTGCTGCCCGTAATACAGCTCGGCGTACACATCGTCTTCGATCAGCGGTACTTGGTGGCTGCGCAGCAGTTCCACCAGCGCCTGCTTTTTTTCTTCCGGCACCGTCGCGCCCATCGGGTTCTGGAAGCTGGTCATGCTCCAGCAGGCCTTGATCGGGTAACGTTCCAGGCTTTGCGCCAGGGCGTTGAGGTCGATGCCGTCGCGCGGATGCACCGGGATCTCAACGGCCTTGAGCTTCAGGCGCTCAAGCACTTGCAGACAGGCGTAAAACGCCGGGGCTTCGATCGCCACCAGGTCGCCGGGCTCGGTCACGGCTTGCAGGCACAGGTTCAGCGCTTCGAGGGCGCCATTGGTGATCAGCAGTTCTTCCATGGGCAGCATCAAGCCGCCGACCATGTAGCGCAGCGCGATCTGACGGCGCAGCTGCGGGTTGCCGGGGGACATGTCGGTGACTACCAGGCGCGGGTCCATCGCGCGGCTGGCACTGGCCAGGGAGCGGGCCAGGCGCGGCAGCGGGAACAGCATCGGGCTGGGAAAGGCAGAACCGAAGGGCACAGTGTTCGGGTCCTTGATCGAATCGAGCACCGAAAACACCAGCTCACTCACATCGACTTCGGTGGACTCATGCACCTGCTCGCTGACCGCCGGCTCGGAAAACGGGCTGGGCGTGTGGGTATTGACGAAGTAGCCGGAGCGCGGCCGCGCGCGGATCAGGCCGCGACGCTCCAGCAGGTAGTAGGCCTGGAATACAGTGGACGGGCTGACGCCGTAAGTCTGGCTGGCGTAGCGCACCGACGGCACGCGCTGGCCGGGGCCGAGGACGCCGGAACGGATCAGTTCTGCGATGTCATCGGCGAATTTTTCGTAGCGTTTCATGGGAGCCTTGAACAGTTTTCGTTGTGTGCGCCGGGCAATGCGGGAGGGGGCTTGCTCCCAATGGGGGCGTGTCCGTAAACACAGGTTCAACTGATTTACCGCTATCGGCGGATGAACTATGGGCGGCGCTCTGTTTGCGTAACAGACCCAGATTGGCAGTTATAAAGCGGATCAGATGGGCAATCCAGGCCTTGGTGCGAAACCTTGTAGGAGCGAGCTTGCTCGCGAAAAACTCACAGGCACCGGGGTTATTCAGAAAGCACGCGTTATCGTTGACGTTTTTCGCGAGCAAGCTCGCTCCTACAGAGGGCGGTGTTAAATGACCGAACCGGGTTCATCGGCCTTCACATGCTGGCGCCCGTCGTGAGCTCCCGCAACGGTCAGCGCATCGGCCTCGGCTTCGGTAATGTAGATCCGTTCTGCCGCAAGTTCCACGTACGACATGGATTTCTCGGTATCAGTCACGACAGTGACGCGGGTCGCAGGCACGCTTTGTTCCTGTCCGTTGCCATCAAGCGTGAAATAGCACAGTTGGTTGTCGATACGGATAGGCATACCGGTCTCCTTTTCATGGGCTCTGTTCATTTAGGAACCAGCGGGACACGTGGGTTCCACGCAACTGACTGACGGTCGCCGCTGTCCACCTACTATCAATAATCACAAAAGGACAGCATCCATGGACGCCTGGCTACATGAAGCGTGGCAAACCCTGCAGGCTGAGTTTGCCGATATCGGCGATGCCAGGCAGCTCACCCAGATCACCGTGCGCCTGCTGATGGCCGCGATCCTCGGCGGCATTCTTGGTTTTGAACGCGAGAGCAAGGGCAAGGCTGCCGGCGTGCGCACCCATATGCTGGTGGCGCTGGGCGCCGCGCTGTTTGTGATGGTGCCGCAGATGTCCGGCAATCAAGCCGATGCCATGAGCCGGGTGGTGCAGGGGGTGATTGCCGGGATCGGCTTCCTGGGAGCCGGCACGATCATCAAGGGCAAGGATGAGGACGCCGGCCACGTCAAAGGGCTGACCACCGCCGCCGGTTTGTGGATGACCGCTGCGATCGGGGTCTCGGCCGGTCTGGGTCGGGAATCGACAGCGGTGCTGAGTACGTTGCTCGCCCTGGCGGTGTTCAGCGTGATGCCGAAAATCGTCAGGCGTTTCGAGAAGGACTGACAATGACGGGCGGCATGGTGGTCGGCGGTTCCTGCACCGGTGGCGGCTCATTCTCCGGCGGTTCCTTTTCAGGAATCGGCGCAGGCTCGGTGGGTGGCAGGGTCGGGCTGTCGATATTCGGGTCGGGCGTCTCTGCCGGGATCGGGATAGTCATGGGTGTGGCCTCCTTTGTGCTTTGCTCTATCGGTGGACAGCCAGGGGAGGGAATTGATTCCCCGCCCGATGGCGGCATATCCGCCTGAACTTTTGCCCGGCGCCCAGGCTCGGACCTAATACGGGCTTGCTCAGGGAGTGCGCCGCCATCTTACGAATTCGGATCAAGCACAGTGCGTCCACTGGGCGTAAGGGGAATATGCTCGATGACTGCTGAAACACTGGTTCCAGAACATTCTTTGTTGCCGTTGTCCCAGGCACTGCTGTTACCCAGAATCGCGATTGAAAGCACCATGCCGGTGATCGACGGCGGCGAGTTTGCCGTCAAGGCGGTGGTGGGCCAGCAGGTCAACGTCACCAGCAAAGTGTTCGCCGATGGGCATGACAAGCTGGCGGTGCTGGTGCGCTGGCGCCCGCTCGGGCAGGAACACTGGCACAGCGTGGTCATGAATGATGTGGGCAACAATGGCTGGGAAGGTGCGTTCACCGTCACCACCCAGGGGCCCCATGAATTTTGCATTGAAGCCTGGATCGATACCTTCGCCAGCTTCTGCTACGAGCTGCGTAAAAAGCATGAAGCCGGGGTGCCGGTCAGCCTTGAGCTGCAGGAAGGCCGCAGCCTGGTGCTGCAGGCCGCCGAGCGTAGCGACAACGAGCTGCGCGACCGCTTGATGCTGCTGCACCACGAGCTCTCCGGCCTGCTGGAAACCGAGCAGGTCGCGCAGTTCCTGCACGAAGACAGTGCACACCTGATGACCCAGGCCGACCACCGCGCCTATTTGAGCATCAGCACGGTTTACCCGATTGACGTGGAGCGCGAGCGTGCCCAGTTCGCCAGCTGGTACGAGCTGTTTCCCCGCTCGATTACCGATGATCCGGCCCGTCATGGCACCTTCAACGATGTGCATTCGCGCCTGTCGATGATCCACGACATGGGTTTCGACGTGTTGTACTTCCCACCGATCCATCCCATCGGCCGCAGCCACCGCAAGGGCAAGAACAACTCCCTGAACGCAGGCCCCGACGACCCCGGCAGCCCTTACGCCATCGGCAGCGAGGAGGGCGGACACGAGGCCATTCACCCGCAACTGGGTAGCCGCGAGGACTTCCGTCGCCTAGTCAAGGCCGCCGCCGACCACGGCCTGGAAATCGCCCTCGATTTCGCCATCCAGTGTTCCCAGGACCACCCTTGGCTCAAACAGCATCCGGGCTGGTTCAACTGGCGCCCGGACGGCACGATCAAATACGCGGAAAATCCACCGAAAAAGTACCAGGACATCGTCAACGTCGATTTTTATGCGGCGGACGCGATCCCTGGCCTGTGGACCGAACTGCGCGACGTCGTGCTGGGCTGGGTGGAAGAGGGCGTGAAGACGTTTCGCGTGGACAACCCGCACACCAAGCCGCTGCCGTTCTGGCAGTGGTTGATCAGCGATGTGCGCAGCAAATACCCGGAAGTGATCTTCCTGGCCGAAGCCTTTACCACCCCGGCGATGATGGCGCGCCTGGGCAAGGTCGGTTATTCCCAGAGCTACACCTATTTCACCTGGCGCAATACCAAGGCCGAACTGAGTGAGTATTTCACCCAGTTGAACCAGTCGCCATGGCGCGAATGCTACCGGCCGAATTTCTTTGTCAATACGCCGGATATCAACCCAGGCTTCCTGCATGAGTCCGGCCGGGCGGGCTTTCTGATCCGCGCCGCGCTGGCCACCATGGGCTCGGGCCTGTGGGGCATGTACTCCGGGTTCGAACTGTGCGAGTCAGCGCCGGTGCCGGGCAAGGAAGAATACCTGGACTCGGAGAAATACGAGATCCGCCCCCGCGACTTCACCGCCCCCGGCAACATCATTGCCGAGATCGCCCAGCTCAATCGCATCCGCCGCCAGAACCCGGCGTTGCAGACACACCTGGGGCTCAAGCTCTACAACGCCTGGAACGACAACATCCTGTACTTCGGCAAGCGCAGCGAGGACGGCAGCAATTTCGTGCTGGTGGCCGTCAACCTCGACCCGCACAACGCCCAGGAAGCGCACTTCGAACTGCCGCTGTGGGAGATGGGCCTGCCGGACGATGCCCAGACCCAGGGTGAAGACTTGATGAACGGTCATCGCTGGACCTGGTACGGCAAGACCCAATTTACTCGGCTGGAGCCGCAGATGCCGTTCGGCATCTGGCGCATCACTGCTTCCTAGGCCAGTGGAGACCAAAGTGTGGGAGGGGGCTTGCCCCCGATCGCGGTGTCTCAGTCACCGAATAACCAACTGAGCCACCGCCATCGGGGGCAAGCCCCCTCCCACATTGATCGTATTTGCGTCTGCAGCATTTCAGGAGTGTGCAATGGCGAAGAAACCCAAGGCAGCCACCTTTATCCAAGACCCGCTCTGGTACAAGGACGCGGTGATCTACCAGGTGCATGTCAAATCCTATTTCGACTCCAACAACGATGGCATTGGTGACTTTCCCGGACTGATCGCCAAGCTCGACTACATTGCCGACCTGGGCGTCAACACCATCTGGCTGTTGCCGTTCTACCCCTCGCCACGCCGCGACGACGGCTACGACATCGCCGAATACCGGGGCGTGCACAGCGACTACGGGACCATGGCCGACGCCAAACGCTTCATCGCCGAGGCCCACAAACGCGGGCTGCGCGTGATTACCGAGCTGGTGATCAACCACACCTCCGACCAGCACCCCTGGTTCCAGCGCGCGCGCAAGGCCAAGCCGGGCTCGGCGGCGCGGGACTTCTACGTCTGGTCCGATGACGACCAGAAATACGACGGGACGCGGATCATTTTCCTCGACACCGAGAAGTCCAACTGGACCTGGGACCCGGTGGCCGGCCAGTACTTCTGGCACCGTTTCTATTCGCACCAGCCGGACCTGAACTTCGACAATCCGCAGGTCATGAAGGCCGTGCTGTCGGTGATGCGCTATTGGCTCGACCTGGGTATCGACGGCCTGCGCCTCGATGCGATTCCCTACCTGATCGAGCGTGACGGCACCAACAACGAGAACCTGCCCGAGACCCACGGCGTGCTCAAGCAGATCCGCGCCGAAATCGACGCCAATTACCCCGATCGCATGCTGCTGGCCGAAGCCAACCAATGGCCGGAAGACACGCAACTCTACTTCGGCGACCGTAAAGGCGACGACGGCGATGAATGCCATATGGCTTTCCACTTTCCGTTGATGCCGCGCATGTACATGGCCCTGGCCCAGGAAGATCGCTTCCCCATCACCGATATCCTGCGCCAGACCCCGGAGATTCCGGCCAATTGCCAGTGGGCGATCTTTCTGCGCAACCACGATGAATTGACCCTGGAAATGGTCACCGACAAAGAGCGCGACTACCTGTGGAACTACTACGCCGCAGATCGCCGCGCGCGCATCAACCTGGGCATTCGTCGGCGCCTGGCGCCCTTGATGGAGCGTGACCGTCGCCGCGTGGAACTGCTCAACAGCCTGTTGCTGTCGATGCCCGGCACGCCGACTCTCTACTACGGCGACGAAATCGGCATGGGCGACAACATTTACCTGGGCGACCGCGACGGCGTGCGCACACCGATGCAGTGGTCCATCGACCGCAATGGCGGCTTTTCCCGTGCCGACCCGGCCAGCCTGGTACTGCCGCCGATCATGGACGCGCAGTACGGCTATCAGTCGGTCAACGTCGAAACCCAGGCCCAGGACCCGCACTCACTGCTGAACTGGACGCGACGCATGCTGGCGGTGCGCAAGCAGTCCAAGGCGTTTGGGCGCGGCAGCCTGAAAATGCTGTCGCCGAGCAACCGCCGCATCCTGGCGTATACCCGTGAATACACCGGGGAGGACGGCCGCACCGAAATCATCCTGTGCGTGGCCAACGTCTCGCGCAGCGCCCAGGCGGCGGAGCTGGACCTGTCCGCGTTCGCCGGGATGGTGCCGGTGGAGATGCTGGGCGGTAACGCATTCCCGCCCATCGGCCAACTGAATTTCCTGCTGACCCTGGCGCCCTATGGCTTTTACTGGTTCGTGCTGGCGGCGGAAAACCAGATGCCCAGCTGGCATGTGGAACCGGCCCAGAGCATTCCCGATTTCACGACATTGGTGTTGAAAAAACGTATGGAAGAATTGCTCGAAGAACCCTGCCGCACCACCCTGGAACATACTTCATTGCCGGCCTGGCTGCCCAAGCGCCGCTGGTTCGCCGGCAAGGACGCCACCATCGACAGCGTGCATATCGCCTACGGCGTGCGCTTCGGCGATGCGCAGCACCCGGTGCTGCTCAGCGAGATCGACGTCACCAGCGCGGGCCAGACCAGCCGCTATCAATTGCCGTTCGGTTTCCTCGGCGAAGACCAGCTCACCAGCGCCTTGCCGCAACAACTGGCCCTGGCCCGGGTACGGCGCAGCCGCCAGGTGGGACTGGTCACCGACGCGTTCAGCCTTGAGCCCTTTGTTCGCAGCGTGATTCAAGGCATGCAGGCCGGTACCGTGCTCAATTGCAGCGAGGGTGACCTGCGCTTCGAGGCGACCCCGCACCTGGCCGCCTTGCAACTGACGGATGAATCGGCGGTGCGCTACCTGTCTGCCGAGCAGTCCAACAGTTCGGTGGTGGTGGGCGAGAGCCTGGTGCTCAAGCTGATCCGCAAAGTCAGCGCCGGGGTACATCCGGAACTGGAAATGAGCGCCTACCTGACCGAAGCCGCCTACCCGAACATTTCTCCGCTGATGGGCTCGATGAGCCGACGCGACGCACAGGGCGAGGACAGCCTGCTGATGATTGCCCAGGGTTACCTGAGCAACCAGGGCGATGCCTGGAGCTGGACCCAGAACAACCTCGAGCGGGCCATCCGCGACGAGCTGGCGGAAGCGATTTCCGAACAGGAGCAGCACTACAACGCCCTTGGCGAGCTGGCCGATTTTGCCGGTCTGCTAGGCCAGCGCCTTGGCGAGATGCACGGGGTGCTCGGCGCGCCCACCCAGAACAAGGACTTCAAGCCCGAAGTCACCTCGGCCAGGGACACCCAGGCCTGGGCCAAGGACGTGGGCGCGCAGATCGAGCGGGCCTTGCAGCTGCTCAAACTAAATCAAAGCCAGTTGAACCCCGCCGATCAGGCGCTGGTCAGTGAATTACTGGCGCAGAAAAAAGCCATCGGCAGCCACGTCCAGGCCTTGGCGAAAGCCACGCTGGGCGGATTGCGGATTCGCGTCCACGGTGACTTGCACCTGGGCCAGGTACTGGTGGTCAAGGGCGACGCCTATTTGATCGACTTTGAAGGCGAGCCGGCGCGACCGCTGCATGAACGACGCGGCAAGCACAGCCCGTATAAAGATGTGAGTGGCGTGTTGCGCTCCTTCGATTACGCGGCGGCCATGGCCCTGAATGTGCAGGGGGTTGATCAGTCGCCGCAGGCACAGGCCGCGCGACGCCGCGTGACCGAGCGCTACCTGAGTGAAGCGCGCCAGGCATTTACCCAGGCTTATCAGACGGCGACGGCTACACTGGCGCATGACTGGCAGGATGCCAACGGCCAGGACGCCGCGCTGACCTTGTTCAGCCTGGAGAAGGCCGCGTATGAAGTGGCTTACGAAGCGGAAAATCGCCCGAGCTGGTTGCCGGTGCCCTTGCAAGGGTTGCACGGTCTGCTCAGCGGGCTTACACCTGAATCGACAACTGCACGCGGTGGGGAGACGTCATGAGTTTTACGCATAGAGAACCGCTGCAGCCCAAGTTGACTGCAATGCCGGCGTCCAAGGACGTCGAAGCGCTGGTGCGCGCCGAGCACCACGATCCATTCTCGATCCTTGGGCCGCACGATGACGAGCAGGGCGGGCAATTTATCCGCGCGTTCCTGCCTGAAGCCCTGAGTGTCCAGGTACTGGCGCGTGACAGCGGCGAGCCGATCGGCAGCCTCGACGCCACCCAGGTGCCGGGGCTGTTTGTCGGGCACTTCGGCACGCGCCAGCAATACCTGCTGAAGATCCAGTGGGCCGGCGGCGAGCAGATCACCGAAGACCCGTACAGCTTCAGCCAACTGCTGCTGGGTGAAATGGACCTGTATCTGTTTGCCGAAGGCAACCACCGTGACCTGGGCAACTGTCTGGGCGCCCAGGTGACCACGGTGGACGGTGTGCAGGGCGTCCGGTTTGCCGTGTGGGCGCCGAATGCCCGGCGGGTCTCGGTGGTCGGCGACTTCAACATCTGGGACGGCCGCCGCCATCCGATGCGCCTGCGCCATCCTTCAGGCGTCTGGGAAATCTTCATCCCGCGCCTGCAACCGGGCGCGGCCTACAAATACGAAATTCTTGGCGCCCACGGCATCCTGCCGCTCAAGGCCGACCCCATGGCCCTGGCCACCCAACTGCCGCCGGACACCGCCTCGAAGGTCGCCGCGCCGTTGCAGGTGGACTGGCAGGACCATGAGTGGATGCAGGCGCGTGGCGACAAACAGAAGTCCAACGCGCCGCTGTCGATTTATGAGCTGCACGTTGGCTCCTGGCAATGCGAGCTGGACGAGGCCGGCGAAGTCTCGCGCCAATACGGCTGGCGCGAACTGGCCGAGCGGCTGATTCCCTACGTGCAGCAACTGGGCTTCACGCATATCGAACTGATGCCGATCATGGAGCATCCCTTCGGCGGTTCCTGGGGCTATCAGGCCTTGTCCCAGTTCGCGCCGAGCGCACGCTTTGGCTCGCCGGAAGATTTCGCCTACTTCGTCGACGCCTGCCATCGGGCGGACATCGGCGTGATCCTCGACTGGGTGCCGGCGCATTTTCCCACCGACACCCACGGCCTGGCGCAATTCGATGGCACGGCGCTGTACGAATACGCCAACCCGCTGGAAGGCTTTCACCAGGATTGGGACACGCTGATCTACAACCTGGGCCGCACCGAAGTGCACGGTTTCATGCTCGCTTCGGCGTTGCACTGGCTCAAGCACTTCCACGTCGACGGCCTGCGCGTGGATGCGGTGGCCTCGATGCTGTATCGCGACTATTCACGCAAAGCCGGTGAGTGGGTGCCCAACCGCCACGGCGGCCGCGAGAACCTGGAAGCCATCGATTTCCTGCGCCACCTGAACGACGTGGTGGCGCTGGAAGCGCCGGGCGCGCTGGTGATCGCCGAGGAATCCACCGCGTGGCCAGGCGTGAGCCAGAGCACTCAACAAGGTGGGTTGGGCTTCAACTACAAATGGAATATGGGCTGGATGCACGATTCGCTGCATTACATCCAGCAAGACCCGGTGTACCGCGCCCATCACCACAACGAGTTGAGTTTCGGCCTGGTGTATGCCTGGTCCGAGCGGTTCATCCTGCCGATTTCCCATGATGAAGTGGTGCACGGCAAGCACTCGCTGATCGACAAGATGCCCGGCGACCGCTGGCAGAAATTCGCCAATCTGCGCGCCTACTTGAGTTTCATGTGGATGCACCCGGGCAAGAAGCTGCTGTTCATGGGCTGCGAGTTCGGCCAGTGGCGCGAATGGAACCACGACCAGCAACTGGACTGGTACCTGCTGCAATACCCGGAACACCGCGGGGTGCAGAAGCTGGTGGGCGACCTGAACCGCCTGTACCGCGAGGAACCGGCGCTGCATGAGCAGGACGACGCGCCCCAGGGCTTCCAGTGGCTGATCGGGGATGACGCCATCAACAGCGTCTACGCCTGGCTGCGCTGGAGCAAGGACGGCAAGCCGGTGCTGGTGGTCGCCAACTTCACGCCAGTGCCTCGTGAGGCGTACGCCGTCGGCGTGCCGTTTGCCGGGCGCTGGAGCGAAGTGATCAACAGTGATGCCGATATGTACGCAGGTTCCAACTACGGCAATGGCGGTGCGGTACAGACCGTGGATGAGCCTCGCCATGGGCAGCCGGTGTCGCTGTCGTTGAACCTGCCGCCCTTGGGTGTGCTGATTTTGCGGCCACAGGACGTATAGGTATCTACACAACGCAGCAGCGCCTACTGTAACCACGATGCGAAGCGAGTCGCTCTTGATCTTGATCTGCTTTTGATCTGCTTTTGATCTAAGGCGCCCCGTTAAACCACGCTGGCCGAACGCAGGCTTGAATTCGTGGGTAACCCGGCAGGACGCCGGGTTAGCCGCACTGGGCCATGGATGGCCCATTGCGGCGGCCCACGGATTCAAGCCTGCGTTCGGGCACACCGAGCCCAAGCGAGGTGCCGAGTGGTGGGGCAAGAGCCCTTTGGTTACTTTGGGGCTTTTCCAAAGTGACCCGCCGTCAGGGCGGAACCCTAAGCAGCCGTTACCGCAGAAACGGATATGTACTCGGTCTGATCCAACATCCTGGTCGGTCCTGAGGCCGCCATCGGGGGCAAGCCCCCTCCCACATTGGATCTCGCAGCGTCAGGTAGATACGCGTTGGCTGTTCGACTGTCACGGGAGCAAGCCTCCTTGCCAAGGGTCCGGCGTCGCATCATCGTTGTGTAGATACCTATGCACAGGAGGGCTTAAACGCTCTAGCGCACAGGATCCTGTTGTCCGGGCTACTGGCAGGGTGCCACAATGGCGCCTCTGTCGGAGCAGCCAAACAGGCGAATCGCATGCATAGCCTTGGGCACGGGCAAGACCCGGACCGCGTTATCGAAGAACAGGTGCGAACCGACCGTTTGCATCAGCTGTTTCGCCAGTCGTTCTCGGCCATCCCTGGCAGCTACCTGGGCGCCCTCATGCTCTGCTGGCTGTGCTGGGAGCGCTTCGATCACCAGGTCGCGGTGGTCTGGCTGGTGCTGCTGGCGGGCTCCTCGCTGCTGCGCCTGCAACTGTTCCTGGAATGGTTCCGCTGCCCCAACAGCGAACGCACCCCTGCGCGCTGGGAGCGTCGTTACTGGCTCACACTGGTGCTGTCGGCGGGCATCTGGGGCGGCGGGGCGCTGGCGGTGATGCCGGTCGACGACCGTATGGCTCAGGTGCTGGTCATGCTGTTTACCGTGGGCATGTCGGTCAGCGCCGTGTCGTGCTATTCGGCTTATCGCTATATGTCGCTGGGGTCCATGGGCCTGGTGCTGTTGCCCTGTACCCTGTGGCTGCTGTTTCAGCCGTCGCCGATGCAGGTGGGCGTGGCGCTGGCAGTACTGGTGTTCTCGTCCTTTGTGATGGGCGCCACGCGCAAACTCTCCGATGCCCTGGAAAAAGCCTTTCGCCTGACCCGCCAGATGGAACGTGCCCACACCCTTTCAACCCACGCGGCCCAGACCGATGAGCTGACCGGGTTGATGAACCGTCGTGCGTTCTACGAACGTGCCCAGGTGCTGTACGCGCAGTGCCATCGCGCGCAGCAGCCGCTGTGCGCGCTGATGCTGGACATGGATCACTTCAAGAGCATCAATGACACCTACGGGCATCAGACCGGCGATCAGGTGTTGCGCCAGATTGGCGGCGTGATCAGCGCCTCGTTTCGCCAGGTCGATGTGTCCGGTCGCCTGGGCGGCGAAGAATTCGCGATATTGCTGCCCAATACGTCCCTGGAGACCGCGCACAGCATCGCCGAGCAACTGGTCCGGGCCATTGGCGACCTGCGGGCCGATCCGGTGCAGGGGCTGAGCGCCAGCCTGGGGCTTGCGTCGACCCATACCGAGGCGCTCGACTTGCATGGCTTGATGGACAGCGCCGACAAGGCGCTGTACCGGGCCAAGGCGCTGGGTCGCAATCAGGTGGCCGTGGCGGGCTGATCCTTGGCCATGGCCCTGGCCAACGCGCGCGCAACCTGTTCGGCGGAGTAGGGTTTGGCGAGGAACTCAAAGCCCTCGTACCCGCTGTCCGCCAGTTCTTCGCTGTAGCCCGAGACGAGCACCACCGGCAGGTCCGCACGGCGCTGACGCAGCAGCTTGGCCATGGCCACACCGGTCATTCCCGGCATCACCACGTCCGAGAAGACCGCGTCGAAGGCCTCGGCGTCTTTGCCGGCAAGCGTCAGCGCCTGTTCGGCGTTGGTCGCCCAGGTGGTCTGGTAACCCAGATCCTTGAGGATCTGGCTGGCGAAACGTCCCACCTCGAGGTTGTCTTCGACAATCAGTACATGCCGTTGGGCAACGTCCAGCGGTGTTGGCAGGTCTGGATGTTCGTCCTCCGGCGGTGCGACTTCGCCTTCCACCTGGGGCAGGTACAGGGTGAACACCGTACCCTGTCCGGGAGTACTGGCCACATCGATATTGCCGCCCGATTGCTTGGCGAAGCCGAAGACCTGCGACAAGCCCAGCCCGGTGCCCTTGCCGACGGCCTTGGTGGTGAAGAACGGCTCGAAAATGCGCTCGAAGGCATCGTCGGATATACCGCTGCCAGTGTCGGCCAGGGAAACACTGATGTAGGGCAGGCGCGACTCGGCGTCACCACGGATGCGCGGCAGTGGCTGTTGCCCGACGACCTTGATGGTCAGGGTGCCCTGGCCGTTCATCGCGTCGCGCGCATTGAGGGCAATGTTGATCAACGCGGTTTCGAACTGACTCGGATCGATGCGCGCAAAGCAGAGCTGGTCGGGCAATTGCACCTGCACTTGAATGCGTGCGCCGGTGACGCTTTCGAGCATGTCGCCGATGTTGCGCACCCGCTGGCTCACATCGAACACCTGCGGATTCAGCGGCTGGCGCCGGGCAAAGGCGAGCAGTTGGCTGGTGAGCTTGCTGGCCCGCTCGACGGTATCGGACACCGCCCACATGTAGCGTTGCCGGCGTTCTTCCGACAGCCCCGGCTGGCGCAGGAAGTCCACGGACGAGCGGATGATCGTCAGCAGGTTATTGAAGTCATGGGCGACGCCGCCGGTCAGCTGGCCAATGGCCTCGAGCTTTTGCGATTGGCGCAGCGCGGCTTCAGCCTGGGCGAGGGCGCGGGTGCGTTCTTCGACGCGCTGCTCCAGGGTTGCATTGAGTTCGGTATAGGCCGCCAGGCCCGCACGTACCGCGGCATCGGCGCGTACGCGTTCGATATGCGCCCAGGAGCGTTCGGTGACTTCGCCCAGCAGCGCAAGGTCATAGGAGGACCAGTGGCGGGGCTGTTTGTCGTGCACGGCCATCAATGCGGTGAGGCGCCCGTGTTTGATCAGGGGCATGCAAAGCGTCGCCGTTACCCCGAGTGCCTGGAAATGCGCGGCTTCATGGGCCGGCAGTTCGAGCAGGTTGTCGCAGATCACCAGGGGGGCGCCGGCCCGCAGGCAGGCCACCGCGTGCTCGCCGAACGCGGCCAGGCTGTAATGGCCGATGATGCTCGGTGAGCCTTGCGCGGACCAGTCGCCGCGAATGGTAAAGCCGTCCTGATCGTCTTCCATGTCGGCGTAGGCGCAAATCGACACGTGCAGGTGTTCGGCCAACAGGCGCGTGGTCAAGGTCATGATGGCTTCGGCGTCGGTGGCGGTGGCGACGCTCTTGCCGATGGCGTCCAGCACTTCCAGGCGCCGTGTGAGAAACACCGTGTCGGTGGTTTCGGTCACTGTATCGAGCAAGCCGACCACCGCACCCTGTGCGTCACGGATCGGGCTGTAGCAAAAGGTGAAATACGCTTGTTCAGGCGCCTCGTTGCGCTGGATCACCAGCGGAAAGTTTTCGATGTAGGTGGCTTGTCCGGCGAACGCGGTGTCGGCGATAGGGCTGATCTCGTCCCATGCCTCGTGCCACACGTCGCTGAACGGGCGGCCCAGGGCATCGGGTTTGTTACCCAGGATCGGCACGAAGGCGTCGTTGTAGAGGGTGATCAGCTGAGGCCCCCAGACAATCGCCTGGGGGAAGCTGGAAGCGAAGCACAGCGCCACGGTTGTCTTCAACACGTCCGGCCAGTGTTCAAGTGGCCCCAGGGGCGAATTGGCCCAATCATGTCGACGAACCCGCTCTGCCATTTCGCTGCTGCCTTGCAGCCAATTCATCATTGGGTTCACACCTTGTTCGCTACGCGCTGTCAAGCGTTGAAGAGGTCGGATTGCCTAGCTACAGACCGGCACGACCGTAATCAGTTCAGCGCGCTCATCTCCTGGATAGCACTTTGATTTAATTGCCCATTTGGCGGGCAGGGCAGCCGCAGGTCCGGGGCGGCCCGCGACTTTATTGTGTGCCGAACAGTCCCGTCCAATAGATACCCGCGTCGCTTTTGGGGTCCATCGCGTAGGCCGCGCCCAATTCGCGAAATTGCGGGTTCATCAGGTTGGCGCAATGGCCGGGGCTGGCGAGCCAGCCGTCGAGCACCTTGCGCGGGGTATCGAGGCCGGCGGCGATGTTTTCGCCGATGTTCTTCGCGGCATAGCCGGCCAGCTCGGCGCGGTCGCCGGGGGTACGGCCGTCGTGGTCGAGGTGATCAAAAAAGTTGCCGTTGGCCATGTTGCGCGTGTGGCTGTTGGCGGCGCCGGCCAGGTCGTCGTTCCACGACAGCGGCGTGGTCGCCGTGAACGCCTGGGTGCCGCACTGGCGCGCCTGGGCGCGGGCGGCGTTGATCAGGTCGAGCAATTTTCGGCCTTCGGTCTGCCAGTCGCCCAGACCACTGGTCAGCAGCGGGCGCGCCAGTACGATGCGCCAGTCCTGGCCGCTGTTGCTTACGCCGATATCGACGAATTGCGGGTCGAGCACCACGCGACAGAAGCTCTCGCGCACCGCTTTCATGGCGGCCTCGGCGTCCTTGGGCCCGGACAGGCTGATGGCCTGTACGTTG
This sequence comes from Pseudomonas orientalis, assembly GCF_001439815.1. Lineage (GTDB taxonomy): Bacteria > Pseudomonadota > Gammaproteobacteria > Pseudomonadales > Pseudomonadaceae > Aquipseudomonas > Aquipseudomonas orientalis. The sequence continues at coordinate 230,921 of NZ_JYLM01000009.1, forward strand.
ACCATGGGGTAAGCGGCCCGCGCCAGCGCCTGCTGCAAATCGCCGACATTGTTGGCCGGCAGCACCAGCCGTGTATCACTGGCCAGCGGCGGCAGCTCCTGGGAACCCTGGTCGCCGCAGCGCTGCACCTGGCTGCGGTACTGGTTGATCTGTTGCACCAACTGACTTTCTTCATTCGCCATCGCGCTGGCGCAGAACACCGTACTGGCGGCCAGCGTCGTAAGACCCATCATCAATGACAGAACGCGCATGGACGTTACCCTTGAGCTTGAAAGTGCCCATGATGCGCGATCCAGGGGCATGCATGCACCCGTTGGTCCGAACTTTTTTCACTCAATTGTTGATTTTCGGGTGCCCCGGACCCCGGCCAAACGGCGCGCAACAGGTACAATCGCCACGCCTCGACGCGAAAACCCAGGAATTTGCATGTTCAGCCTTACCCGCTACACCACGCCGTGTCCCGAACCGGTCAACAGCCAGATCCTGCAGATGGTGGTCGACAACCTCACCGACATCAGCAGCGTGGCCCTGGCGCCCAGTAACCTGCTCTACAACATCTACCAGTACGCCATCGGTTTTGAGGTGCACCTGTATCTGGAGGCGCTGGACGGCTCGAAGGGCATCAACGTCGAGCTGGTGGCGGCGATGCAGGACGAGACCGTCGTCGGCTTTTGCCTGTACCTGCCGGTGAAGGGCGACCCTCAAGCCTGTGGCGTGGCCTTCATGGCCGTGCACGCCGGCTCCAGGCGCCAGGGTGTGGCCCGGGCCATGCTGGACGATGTGCTTGCGCGTTATCCCCACGCCGAACTGGCGTGTTCGGTCGAGAAGGTCCCGGCATTCGAAGCCATGGGCTTCAAAGTGCGCGGCGCGCGCGGCACGCAAGTGCTGATGAATACGCGGGACTACGGCACCGATGGGTTGATGGGCGTGCTGGACGTGGCCGCTGTCTACAACTCGCTGGAAGTGCGGCAGATTCATACCTACCTGCTGCAAAAGCATGGCAAGCGCGCCATGGTGGATGCGGAAAAGCAGCGTGATCGGCATTTGGATCAACTGACGCGCAGGGTGCGGGTGTTTGTTGATCAACGCTTGGCCTAAGGTTCAAACACTGAGGATTAACTGTGGGAGGGGCAAGCCCTAATGCCAGTCAGTTAAGGCTTTTTGTAGGAGCGAGCTTGCTCGCGAAAAACGTCAACGATAACGCGTGCTTCCTGAATGAACACGGCGCCTGTGAGTTTTTCGCGAGCAAGCTCGCTCCTACAGAGGGCGGCGTACGCTTAACTGACTGGCATTAGGGCAAGCCCCTCCCACAGTTCGATTTTCTTTATCAGATAGGCCTCATCCTGCCGTTGAGACGCCGCGCTTGACCATCGCCAGGATGGTCGCCAGCAATTCCTGCTGCGCTTCTTCGCGGCTGATCTCTGCGCTGGCCGCCGCATGGGACAAGGCTTCGGCAGCACCCAGCATGGCACGCAGTCCGGCTTGGGAGAGCCGACCACCCGGAGCGAACGGCGCAAGGGCATCGCGGCATTTGTCCAGAAAGATCGCCTCATACTTGCGCTTGAGCGCCTCCAGCTCCGGTGAGCCGCTCAGCGCCGCCGTCACCCCCGGAATCTCGCGCCCCTGCAGCAGCACGCAATCCACATAGGACGATGCAATCACCCAGGCCCGGTCTTCAAGCGTCGCGCTGCTGGCCTCGATGGCGTCGACAAACACCTGGTTCTGGCGTCCATCGAAGTCTTCATACAGCGCCGCCAGCAGACCCGACCGCGTAGCGAAATGGTCGTAGACCACCGGTTTGGTCACCCCGGCCAGCTCGGCCAGGCGGCCCAGGGTCAGGGCGTCGGTGCCTTCTGCGCGCACCAGTTGCCAGGCGGTTTCCAATAATTGATGCAAACGTTCTTCACGCGACAGACGTCGACGTGGGGCAGGGGATTGTTCGCTTGACATGCTTATATACCAAAAGTAACTTAAAGGCGGTAACTTACTAAAAGTAGCTTAAGCCCAAAAGGACAGAATGTCATGCACGCACTTATCGTTGTTGCTCATCACGACCCGCATTCCCTTACCCGCAGCGTCGCCGAGCAGGTCGGCGCTGGCTTGAGCGCCTGCGGCCACACCTTTGAAATCGCCGACCTTGCGGCCGAAGGCTTCGACCCTCGCTACACCGCCGCCGACCACCAGGTACACCGCAGCCACGCAACGCCGCCGGCGGATGTGCTTGCCGAACAGGCACGCATCGAGCGCGCCGACGCTTTGGTGGTGGTGTTCCCGATCTACTGGTGGTCCATGCCGGCGCTGCTCAAGGGTTGGATCGACCGTGTCTTCGTCAACGGTTGGGCGATCGATTACGGCCCCGATCTTCCTGTGACCAAAAAACTGCGGCACCTGAAGGTGCATCTGCTCGCCTTGGGCGCTGCGGATGCACACGCCTTCGACCGGCACGGCTATGCCGAGGCCATGCGCACGCAGATCGATTACGGGATCTTTGACTATTGCGGCGCCCAGGTGCTGACGTCGCAGTTGTTGCTGGAATCGGAAAGCGACACTGCCCAGGCGCATTTGCACAGGGCCAGGACGCTCGGCCAGGGGCTGTTTGAGCGCGAGACAGTCGCCGGGTGATTCAAGCGTCGCGGAACAGGTCGTGGGCGTCCAGCAAGCGGTAGGCAATCTCCGGTTGCTTCTCCATGCCGCGACGAATCGCCGCCGGGATCGATTGCCGGGTCTTGCGACACAGGCCGGGCAGCTCGTCGATGACGATCTGGATGCCGCGCATGCTCTTGACCTCGGTGTGGCCCGGCGCGATGTGCAGGCGGATGCCCAACTGCTCGTACATGCGCTGCTGCATATGCTCCAGGTCCTGCAGGCTCTTGAGGTTTTCCAGGCGCTCGAGCAGGCGCTTTTCTTCCTGGCGTGTCAGGCTGAGGATGCGCAGGTCGGCGCCGGGCGCCTGCAGCAAGCGTTCGCGCTCGCAGACGCAGGCGCCGGGTGGGCAGGGTTGGCGAATGGTCATGTGCATGCCCTCCCGTAACCTGCGGCTTGGTCTTAGTAGCTGAGCGTTACGCCGAGGCTGCCCAGAGCTTTCCAATACCCGGGGTAGGTCTTGGCCACGCAGTCCGGGTCCTGGATCCGAATGCCCGAGACTTTCAGCCCGGCCAGGGCAAAGCACATGGCGATGCGGTGGTCGGCATGGGTGTCGATCGATGCGTCGCACGCCGTGCCGGCCAGCGCCGGGTCGGCAGCCACCAGCAGGTCGTCGCCCTCGATGGTCGCCAGACCTGCACGGATTGCATTGAGGCCGTCGTGCAGCGCCTGCACGCGGTCACATTCCTTGACGCGCAGGTTGGCCAGTTCAGTGAAGCGCACCGGGGTGTTGTTGAAGGCGGCGAGCACCGCCAGGGTCGGGATGGCGTCCTGCATCTGCGAGCCCACCACCGTGGCCTGCATGTGCGGGAACTGGGCGATCACTGCCTGGGCCTTGGCGTCCGGCTGGGTGAAGTCGCCGGCGGCGACGCCGATGTCGATACGGCCGCCGGTCAACACTTCTGCAGCCCACAGGTAGGTGGCGGCGGAGGCGTCGGGTTCGATCAGGTAATCGTGGGCGGTGTAGCCGGTCGGGGCCACGCGCCAGGTGGTGTCGTCGACCGCTTCAACCTGGGCGCCGAAGGCACGCATGCAGTCCAGCGTCAGGTCCACATAGCCACGGGCGCCGATGTCCTTGCCGGTCAATGCGACTTCAATCGGCGCTTCGCCGCATGCGGCGAGCATCAGCAGGGCGGAAACATATTGGCTGGACAAGCCGCCGTCGATCTCGAAGCGCTTGGCCTTGACCTTGCCCACCCCGTTCACGGTGACCGGCGGGCAACCGCTGGGGCTGTCGACCCGGATGCCGTTCTGGCCGAGGGTGGCGAGCAGTGGCCCGATCGGGCGCTTTTGCATGTAGTCGTCGCCGTCCAGCACCACAGTGCCGTCCACGGTGGCGACGGCGGCGGTGAGAAAGCGCATGGCGGTGCCAGCGTTGCCGAGGAACAGCGGCTGCGCCGGCAGTTGCAGTTTGCCGTGGCCGGTGACCACGAAGGTGGTGTCGTCCGGCTCGTCGATGGTCACGCCCATCTGCCGCAGGGCCACCGACATGTGACGGGTGTCGTCGCTCTTCAGGGCGCCGCTCAAGCGGCTGGTGCCGTTGGCCAGGGCCGCCAGCAGCAGGGCGCGGTTGGTAATGGATTTGGAGCCGGGGGGCGCGACCTTGCCATTGAGGGGAAAGTTGGGCGGTGTAACGGTCACGGTTTTTTGCGAACTCAAGGGACAAGGCTCCTGATCAAGGCGAGGTGGCAGGGAGTGGCCGACGGGGCGGACCCGAATAATCGGCCAAAGGTGCAGTGCTTGTCGAGATTTAGCGCTGGCTCAGCCAGTAATCGTGCAGCGCCCGGGCGGCCGGTTCTATTTCGCCGACCTGTTGCTGATGGGCCTGCACATCCAGGTCCGCCGGCAACTCGAAATTATCCTGCTCGGCGCACCAGGAGATTTTCTCGAACTGCGCGGCCAGTTCGGCGGGCAACGCCGGCCAGTTGCCAATCGCGGCGCCCCGAATAAAGCCGAAGCACCATTCTTCGGCGAGGGTCACGGTTTGGCCGTGGTGCTCTTTTTCATCGAACAGGGCCTTGAACTCACTGGAGTCGCCGGCCAGTTGCGTCGCCAGCGTCTTGAAGTGGCGCACACACAGGTCCAGGAACTGCTCGGCCTCTGCGCGACTTTCCCACTCCGGGTTCTGCCCGCCAAAGATTGCCGGAAACCACTCGGCGATCTCCACCTGCGTCGGGCTGGAGACCAATGCCGTGAAATAGCCGTCGAGTTCAGCCAGGTTCAGCACCGAATGGTCGTCGCCATACTTGAGCAGGGTTTCATCGATCAGGTCGAAATCGGCGGGGGTGAGCGGCTGGGCGTGCATGGGGCATATCCTTCAAACGTCGAACGCCGCGGCGGGGCGGCTTAAAGCGCCAAGGATGGCGCCTGGCAAGGTTTTTTGCCAGTCCCGCTTTTGGCCGATGCGCCGTTGCCTGCCCTTGTTATAGTTCAGGCCTTACCACTCGCCAGTCAGGGATCACTGCCATGTCCGAATACCAAGCTTTCGTCGTCGAACTCAACGGCAACGTTGCCCATGTGCAGATCAACCGCCCGGAAAAGATCAACGCGATGAACGCGGCGTTCTGGAGCGAAATCATCGATATCTTCCAATGGATCGAAGACACCGACGCCGTGCGCGCGGTGGTGCTCAGCGGCGCCGGCAAGCACTTTTCCTCCGGTATCGACCTGATGATGCTGGCCTCGGTGGCCAATGAACTGGGCAAGGACGTGGGCCGCAACGCGCGCGTGCTGCGGCGCAAGATCCTCGAACTGCAGGCCTCGTTCAATGCGGTCGACAACTGCCGCAAGCCGGTGCTGGCAGCGATCCACGGCTATTGCATCGGCGGCGCCATTGACCTGATCAGCGCCTGTGACATGCGCTACGCCGCCGAGGACGCGCTGTTCTCGATCAAGGAAGTCGACATCGGCATGGCCGCCGACGTCGGCACCTTGCAGCGCCTGCCGCGCATCGTCGGCGACGGCATGTTGCGTGAACTGGCCTACACCGGTCGTCAGTTTGGCGCCGAAGAGGCGCGCAGCATCGGCCTGGTCAATCGTGTGTACGCCGACCCGGCCAGCCTGTTGGCGGGCGTCATGGCCATCGCCCATGAAATCGCCGCCAAGTCGCCGATTGCCGTCACCGGCACCAAGGCGATGCTCAGCTATATGCGCGACCACAGCATCAATGATGGCCTGGAATACGTTGCCACCTGGAACTCGGCTATGTTGCAATCCAACGACCTGCGCGTGGCCATTGCGGCCCATATGAGCAAACAGACACCCGAATTCGTGGATTGATTGATATGACTCCAGGCTGGATTACCACAACGCTGCTGGACAACGACGCCGCCGGCGGCTGGGCCGTGGCCCGCAGCCGCGATGGCTTTTTGCAGGATGCCAACGGGCCGCTGTTCCCTCGCGAATGGCTCAAGCGCCAGGACCTTTCCATATTTGCAGAACACGGCATCGGGCATCTCGATGGCGAGCCGGTGTACCTGCTGGAAGTCAATGGTGCCGGCGAAGTTCCGGGTTGCAGTTGGCAGGGCCTGCGCGGCTTCATGCTGCAAGGCGATCACACCCTGTACAAAGTGCTGGGCTATGCCGCGCAGATCGGCACCTGGGCGCGGGAGCATCGCTTCTGCGGCAGTTGCGGCCAGGCCATGGTCCAGGTGCCACGGGAGCGGGCGATGTACTGCCAGCCCTGCGACCTGCGCAGCTACCCACGGATTTCGCCGAGCATGATCGTGCTGGTGACCCGTGGCGATGAGATTCTGCTGGCGCGCTCACCACGCTTTGTCACCGGGGTCTACAGCACCCTGGCCGGCTTTGCCGAGCCGGGTGAGTCGGCTGAAGACTGCCTGATCCGCGAAGTGCGCGAGGAAGTGCAGGTAGAGGTGAAGAACCTGCAGTACATGGGCAGCCAGTGCTGGCCGTTCCCGCATTCGATGATGCTGGGCTTCCATGCCGAGTATGCCGGTGGCGACATCGTGCCCCAGGCCGACGAAATCGAGGACGCGCAGTGGTTCAATATTCACGACCTGCCGCCGCTGCCGGCGTCACGCTCGATTGCGCGTTACCTGATCGACCTCTATGTGGCCCGTCGCCTAGGCCACGCTGAACCAGTGCTGCCAGGCTAGGCGCACGGTCAGACCGAGCACCACGGTGATGAACACCGGGCGGATGAACTTGGCGCCGCCGCTGATGGCGCTGCGTGCGCCAAAGAACGCGCCGCCCATCACTGAGATGCCCATCGCCAGGCCGACGATCCAGTCCACCGAGCCGTTGATGATGAAAACGCTCAGCGCCGCCGCGTTGCTGACGAAGTTCATGCTGCGCGCCACGCCGCTGGCCTTCACCAGGTCGATCGGGTGCAGCAGCATCGTGCTCACGGTCCAGAACGCGCCGGTGCCGGGCCCGGCCACGCCATCGTAGAAGCCCAGGCCGAAGCCCTGGGTGGCCTGCCATTTCTTCTTGATCGGTGCCTCGGCGTCCAGCGGCGCCTTGGGCGTGCCGCCGAACAGCAGGTACACCCCGCAGGCGAACACGATCACCGGCAGCATCTTGTTCAGGGTTTCAGCGGGCAAATAGTGCGCAACCACGGCGCCGGCCAGCGCGCCGACCAACGTACCGACGATGGCGTGCACCCATTGGCGCGGGTGGAACAGCTTGCGGCGGTAGAAGGTAAAGCTGGCGGTAGCTGAGCCAAAGGTGGAACTGAGCTTGTTGGTGCCCAGCACCAGGTGCGGTGGCATGCCGGCGGTGAGCAGGGCAGGAGTGGTGAGCAGGCCGCCGCCGCCGGCGATGGCGTCGATGAAACCGGCAATAAAGGCCACGACGGCGAGAATGGCGAGGGTGGTCAGGTCAACGCTGAGTTCGAAGGGCATGGGCAGGGCTTATTGTTGGCGGGGCTGCTGGGAAGGCCGCCATCTTACCCCCAGGATGTACGCAGAACCAAATGTGGGAGGGGCGGTGCGACGATTCGACTTGCCCCCGATAGCGGTGTGTCAGTGACAGATAAGCTGACTGATCCACCGCCATCGGGGGCAAGCCCCCTCCCACATTTTGATCCTGGGTGCTGGGTTATTTATGGGTGCCCAACCACTCCAGCGCCGTGCGCCAGATGCAAATGCCCAGAAAGTACGCCGACATCAGCGACCACAGCCCGAACGTCCACGGGTTGGTGTTCGGATAATCCACCACCATCAGGAAGCTGCACAGCAACCAGATCGTGGTCACCGCGATATTGAGCGGCATGAAGCGCTTGACCCGGAACGGGTGCAGGAACTTCATTGGCGTCACGGTCAGCAGCGCCAGGCCGATCACGGTCAGCAGGGTGACCCAGGCGTCCGGCTGGATGATGTACACGCACAAGGCCACCACGTTCCAGGCCGCCGGGAAGCCGACGAAATAGTTGTCCTTGCTCTTCATGTTCACGTTGCAGAAGCAGAACAGCGACGACACCAGGATCACCGACACCGCAAACAGGTGGGTAAATTCCGGCAGGTCGATATAGCGGTAGATAAACAGCGCCGGGATGAACACGTAGGTGAGGTAATCGATCACCAGGTCCAATACCGAGCCGTCAAAGCTGGGCAAGACCGTACTGACGTTGACCCGTCGCGCCAGGGAGCCGTCGACGCCATCGACCACCAGGGCCAGGCCCAGCCACAGCAGGCAGGCCTTGGGCGAGTTTTCCAGCAGTGCCAGGGTCGCCAGGAATGCCAATACCACGCCCGTGGCGGTGAAGCCGTGGGCGCCCCAGGCTTTGATTCTGGCTACATGCAGGGTCGATATCACGGGCGGTTCTCCAAAGGGTCAAACGGGGCAGCCGACAGCGTAACGCCGTCGAGTCTGGCCGGGGAATGCAGGTATCGACCGGGAAGGCGGGGATAAGGTTCACCACCCGGCGTATGGCTTAGCGTAGCAAGCGTAGGAAGTTTCAGCATCACCCCTGGCGAAACACCAGGGCTTTCAAACCACTTTGCGGGTCGATATCCGGAAATTCCGGCGGGTTTTCCAAGCGCTCGATAAAGCGCAGGTCCGGTGCCTCGCGGGTGACGCCGTCGATCAGGAAGTCTGCGCCGAAGGCCGGATCGTTCATGCACGCCAGCACCGTGCCCTGGGCCGTGAGCAAATCCGGCAGGCGACGCAATACGCGCTGGTAGTCCTTGGTCAGCAGGAAGCTGCCTTTCTGGAAGGAGGGCGGGTCAATGATCACCAGGTCATAGGGGCCGCCATGGGTGACCTTGGCCCAGGACTTGAACAGGTCGTGGCCCAGAAAGGTGACCTTGCCCAGGTCGTGACCATTGAGGCGATGGTTGTCACGGCCACGGCTCAGGGCGCCACGGGCCATGTCCAGGTTCACCACATGCTCGGCGCCGCCTTCGATAGCGGCCACGGAAAACCCGCAGGTGTAGGCAAACAGGTTAAGCACGCGCAGGCCGTTGGCCTGCTCGCGCACCCAGTCGCGGCCGTAGCGCATGTCGAGGAACAGGCCGCTGTTCTGCTTTTTACCCAGGTCGATCAGGTAGCGCAGGCCGCCTTCGGTAATGGTCAACTCGTCGACGGGGTCACCGACCAGCCACTCGGTGGTGCTTTGCGGCAGGTAGCGGTGCTGCAGCGCTACGGCCCGTGCGCCAAAGCCGGCCCAGTCCATCTGCAGCAATTGCTGCTTCAAGGCCTGCAAATGCTCGGTTTCCTTGAACAGCGCCACCAGCACCACGCCTTGCAGCCAGTCCACTGTCAGTTGCTCAAGGCCCGGCCAGCAGCGGCCACGGCCATGGAACAGGCGCCGGGTTTCAGCGGGCGGGCTGGCCAGGGCGGTGAGCAGATGGGCGTGCAGGGTGGCGAGTGCGTCTGGGGTCATCGTTGAGCGTCAGTCGTTGAGCGGGCGGCATTTTAAACACAATTGCGCGTCAGAGCGTGGCGATCAGGGCTGGGCCAAAGGTTTCGCGCAGAAAAACCGGGGCAATGTAGCGCTCGTAATGGGCCTCGGACAGCAGGAAAAATTCGCGGTCAATCGCATCGCGCAAGTCCGTGAGCGGGCGCTCACGAAATTCCGGTAGCAACGCCAGCCCATAGGCGTCCAGTTTGGACATCACCCGAGCCCCCCGGGCAATCAACTGGTACGCCCAGCAGTAGGGCGACTGTTGCGGCATGAAGCGAATCTTGCGGTCTTCCAGTTGCTGGCGCAGGCGTTGCGGGTCGAAGACTTCCAGCTTGCTGCTCATGACCTGCACCAGCAGCTGCTCCAGGCGCAGCCATACCGCGTGCTTTTCCTCGGCGCTATAGCCGTTCCACTGGATCACTTCATGGTGATAACGCTTGCAGCCCCGGCAGACCAGGTCACCGTAGACGGTGGAACACAGGCCTATACACGGCGTTTTGATGGTTTGATTGGGCATAAAAGGCAATTTGCAAAGTTTATGGAACACCGCGTTCCCAATATGGGAGGAAGCTTGCTCCCGATAGCGGTCGTTCAGTTAAAGCACCTGTGACTGATACACCGCTATCGGGGGCAAGCCCCCTCCCACATTTGGATTTGTGCAGTCAATCAATCCCAGCTCAGAGCGCCGCCGGTCTGGTACTCGATTACGCGGGTTTCGAAGAAATTCTTCTCTTTCTTCAAATCCATGATCTCGCTCATCCAAGGGAACGGGTTGGTGGTGCCTGGATACTCTTCCTTCAACCCAATCTGCGACAAACGACGGTTAGCGATGAACTTGAGGTAATCCTCCATCATCGCCGCATTCATCCCCAACACCCCACGCGGCATGGTATCCCGCGCGTATTCAATCTCCAGCTGCGTCCCCTGCAGAATCATCTGGGTCGCTTCTTCCTTCATCTCGGCATCCCACAAATGCGGGTTTTCGATTTTGATCTGGTTGATCACATCGATCCCGAAGTTCAGGTGCATCGACTCATCGCGCAGGATGTACTGGAACTGTTCGGCCACGCCGGTCATTTTGTTGCGGCGGCCCATGGACAAAATCTGGGTGAAGCCGCAATAGAAGAAAATGCCTTCCAGCACGCAGTAGTAGGCGACCAGGTTGCGCAGCAACTCTTTGTCGGTGTCGACAGTGCCGGTTTCGAACTTCGGATCGGAGATCGAGCGGGTGTACTTCAGGCCCCAGGCGGCTTTTTTAGCGACCGATGGGATCTCGTGGTACATGTTGAAGATCTCGCCTTCATCCATGGCCAGGGATTCGATGCAGTACTGGTAGGCGTGGGTGTGGATCGCTTCTTCGAAGGCCTGGCGCAGGATGTACTGGCGGCACTCCGGGTTGGTGATCAGGCGGTAGACGGCCAGCACCAGGTTGTTCGCGACCAGCGAATCGGCGGTGGAGAAGAAGCCGAGGTTGCGCATGACGATGCGGCGTTCGTCGTCGGTCAGGCCTTCGGGGTTTTTCCACAGGGCGATGTCGGCGGTCATGTTGACCTCTTGCGGCATCCAGTGGTTGGCGCAGCCGTCGAGGTATTTCTGCCAGGCCCAGTCGTACTTGAAGGGCACGAGCTGGTTGAGGTCGGCGCGGCAGTTGATCATGCGCTTTTCGTCGACGGCGACGCGGGCGGAAGCGCCCTCGAGTTCGGCGAGGCCTTCGGCGACGTCGAGTTTGTCCAGCTCGGCCTTGGCGCGCGCGATGGCGGCGGAGTCATTGGCGGTAACGGCGCGGGCTTCGATGGCGGCGGCAGCGCCGGCGCCGTCGAGGCGGTCCATGTTGGCTTCGGTGGCGTGGCCGGCGTTGGCGCCTCTGACTACCGCTGCAACGCTGTCTTCGTTGTCGACTTCATCCCAACTCAGCATTGAAAATACTCCTTCCAGATCTGTTCTGACGGTGTGTGGACCCGTCCAAAAAATAGGCGGTTTGCAGGCTTCAGGCATTGAAATACTGCGCAGAGTGTGGTCGGAAAATACCGATACTGCACACTATGTAGTGGTATGTTCTGTTTGTGGGCACACTATATGGTGTGTAACAGGGCAGGTCAACGCGCAAGAAGATCGTCCGAATGTTTAAACGTTGCGTTGAAAAGATCGTGGTATAGCGGCGCAACATTAAATAGAATGAATCTCATTTGAGACTCAGTCGCGCCGTGCAGGTCGCTAGCCATGAATGATGCTGTTATACCGACCCATGCCCCCGAGCTGAGCGTGTCGAGCCTGTACCGCGACCATCACAGCTGGCTGGAAAGCTGGCTGCGCCGGCGTTTGGGCAATGCCTGGGATGCTGCGGACCTGAGCCAGGATACCTTCCTGCGCGTGCTTGCCAGCGCACAGCCGATCGGGCAGATGCAGGAGCCGCGGGCGTATCTGGTGACGGTCGGCAAGCGCCTGCTGGTAAATTTCCATCAGCGGCGCAGCCTCGAACAGGCTTACCTGAATGCCTTGGCAAGCCTGCCGCAGGCCTGCGTGCCTTCGCCCGAGCAGCGCTGGCTGTTGCTGGAAACCTTGCACGCTCTGGACGACCTGCTTGATGGGTTACCGGTGCCGGTGCGCCGCGCCTTTCTGTGGAGCCAGCTGGAAGGCCTGGGCTATCGGGAGATCGCCGCACGCCTGGATGTTTGCGAGCGCACGGTGAAACGCTACATGGCCCAGGCCTACGAACACTGCCTGCTGGTGAGCCTGTGAACCGCGACGTCGCCCGCGCCGCCGCCCGGTGGCTGGCGCTGCTGGAGTCAGGCACGGCCACCGAGCGCGATCACGCCGCGCTGCAGCACTGGCGTGACAGCCATCCGCAGCACGAACAGACCTGGCAAAGCGCGCAGGCCCTGCGCCAGCGCTTCAGCGACTTACCCCAGGCCCTGGCGATGGCCAGCCTCGATCGCCCGCAACCCGCACGGCGTGCGGTGCTCAAGCGCGCGCTGGGCGTTGCGGCACTGCTGCCGACAGCCTGGCTGCTCAGCCGGCAACTGCCCATCGAGACCTGGCGCGCCGATCTGCACACGGCCACGGGGGAGCGCAAGCGCATGGCATTGGCTGACGGCGCCAGCGTGCAACTCAATACCGCGACGGCGGTGGATGTGGAACCGGCGCAGCGGCGGATCACCCTGGTCGAGGGTGAGCTGGCATTGAATGTACCCGCAGCGGCGGCGATGAGCGTACAGACGCGTTACGGCGAGCTGACGGTCAGCCAGGCGCAGGTGTGCGTTCGGCAACTGGTCAGCGGTTGCCTGGTGTCGGTGCTCAAGGGTTCAGTCCGGGTCCGCGACCTGGACGGGCGAACGGCTACCTTGCAAGAAGGGCAGCAAGCGCCGTTGAAAAGCAACGGACTCGGCGCCCGGGTGGCGTTCGATGCGCTGCAACTGGGCTGGCGCGACGGTGTACTGACCGCGCAGAACCAGGCGCTGGGGGACTTTCTGCGGGAATTGGCGCGCTATCGGCCAGGCGTGCTGCGCTGGGACCCGCACCTGGAAACGCTGCGGGTCACCGGCAGTTTTCGCCTGGACGACACCGATCGCATCCTCGACTTGCTGGCCTCCAGCCTGGGGTTGCGTGTACAGGCGCGAACCCGGTACTGGGTCACGCTTTCTTGAAACACTGGGATGAGCAGCGCTTTTTATATATCCTTATCGAATAAATAAAGAGTTATATATTCCTTTTATTGTTCTGTTGCATGGCGCATTTTGAGGGCCTGCGCATTCGTGCGGATTGACTCAACAGCCAAAAGGAAAGCCGACATGACCATCAAAGCGATCAACGTGCGCAACCAGTTCAAAGGCACAATCAAGGAAATCCTGCTGGGTGAAGTGGTGTCGGAAATCGACGTGCAAACCGCGTCCGGCATTGTCACTTCGGTCATCACCACCCGCTCGGTGCGTGACCTGGAGTTGAAAGTGGGCAGTGAAGTGATTGCCTTTGTGAAGTCCACTGAAGTATCCATCGCCAAACTTTAAAAAGCGTCAGGCGGGCGCTCTCAATCGACGCGATCAAATACTCTGGCGATGTCTTCGCGGCTCAGTACTCCTTTACCGGTGCCGTCGAGCAATTTGAATGTGCCATCGGCATTGATCGTGATGCCGGCGGAACTGGCCAGGGTCACTGCTGCGCCGGAGCGGCCATTGAGCAGGTCGCGCAGCGGCTGTTCGCCGTGCAGGTTTTGCCCGATGGTCGTTGCCATGCCTTGCAGGGAACTCGAATTGACCCCGCCTACCAGGATGACATGGCTGTTCTTGTCCAACGATGCCTGCAGTCTGTGCATCAATGTTCGCGTATCGCTATTTCCAGGGTTCAGGCCCAGTTCCAGGTTGCTGCCAGTCAGGTGCATCAGAGTGCGGTTCTGGTAGGTCGATCCGTTCCAGCCAGTGAGCACCGCCAACGCCGAGCAGTCTGACAAACTTCGGGTAGCGAGCGCATCATGACCTTTACTCAGGGAGACTGACTGGCCCATTTCAACCTCCACCGTTTTGATGTCGGCACGCAAGCCGGGTGGGTTCGCCAGTGGGTGTTTCAATCCCGCAAGGCGCATTGGCCGCTGAGTGCCACGGGTGTCAGCAGTATCTCGAACCGAGGCGACCGATGCAGGTTCGCGCGGTGCATGGTTCGGTTTGAATGATTCCATGACCGGCACAGGACCGATAGTTGCAGGAGGTGTCGACAACATAGGGCGCAAAGCTCCGAGAAGGTTTCAGCAGCACAAGGAGACTCCCTTGAGTGTTGAAAAAGCCTTCTGCGGTTCCAGTCCCCATTCAGCGGTTTTTCAAGCTGCGCTCCATGCGTTGCAGGCCTTCTTCCAGCATCGCTCGAGGGCAACCGAAGTTCAGGCGCACGAACTGCTGACTGTCATCGCCAAACTCGATCCCGGCGCTCAGTCCGACCTTGGCCTGCTCCAGGAAAAACTGCTGCGGGTCATCCAGGCCCAAGGCGCTGCAATCGAGCCAGGCCAGGAATGTACCTTCTGGCGCATGCATCACCACGCCGGGCAGGCGAGTTTGCACGGCATTGAGCAGGTAGTCGCGGTTGGCTTGCAGGTAGTGCACCAGCGCCTCGAGCCAGTCGCCGCATTCGCTGTAGGCGGCGCGGGTGGCTTCCAGGCCCAGGGGGCTGACGCTGTCGACCATGCCGCAACGGGCCTGGTTGAAACGTTCGCGAATCGCGGCGTTCTGGATCACCGCGAAACAGGTCTTCAGGCCGGCCACGTTGAAGGCCTTGCTGGCCGACATCAGCGTGATGGTGCGCTGCGCAATCTCGGGGCTGAGGCTGGCTGTGGGAATATGGCGACGGCCGTCAAAGCACAGCTCGGCGTGGATTTCATCGGAGATGATCAGCGTGTCATTTTCCATGCATGTCTGCGCGATCGCCAACAGCTCTTCACGGGGGAATACCTTGCCGATCGGGTTGTGCGGGTTGCTCAGCAGCAGCGCGCCGGCACCGCTCAAGGCATCGCGCATGGCCGCCAGTGGCGTGCGGTATTGGCCATCAACCCGCTCGAACGGCACTTCGATGCGCGGCAGGTTCCAGTGGCCGGGCGCGAGGCGGATGGGGCGATAGTTGGGCGTTTGCAGCACCACCGGCTGGCCCGGCTGGACGAACGCGTGCAACGCCATATTGAAACCCGGCTCGACGCCGGGCAGGAACAACAGCTCATCCGGTTCCACACGCCAGGCGTACTTGGCCCACAGGTCGGCGATGATCGCCTCGCGCACATCCGGGCCGGCGACACTGTAGCCGAGAATCTGCTGGTCGAGCCGCGCATGCAGGGCTTCAAGCACGGCGGGTGGGGCGGCGATGTCCATGTCGGCGATCCACATCGGCAACACGTCTTGCGGGTAGCGGTTCCACTTGGTGCTGCCGGTGCCGAGGCGTGGGTGGATCGTGTCGAAATCAAAGCTCATGGGGCGGCTCGTATCAGGGGGCGGATAAAGAGTGGCGCTGATTCTAGCGCCATTCGTTTCATAGGCCAGTGCTGAATAATCCGGACCACCGTTCCATCACCGACAAGCTCTGTCATAAAAACGCCATGGCGCTGGGGATCGCAACAGGGAAGGGCTATTTTGGTGCATCTCAATAACCCGAGTAGTCACGGATGAAATACCAAGTTTTCTACCGCAGCTTGATTGCCACTGCCCTGGTGTTGACGGTCAGTGGCGTGCACGCCGCCTCCCAGGCCCCGGTGGCCGGGGAAAATGGCATGGTGGTCACGGCCCAGCATTTGGCGACGCAGGTGGGCGTGGATGTGCTCAAGGCCGGCGGCAATGCGGTGGATGCGGCCGTTGCAGTCGGTTACGCGCTGGCGGTGGTGTACCCGGCGGCGGGCAATCTGGGCGGTGGCGGTTTCATGACCGTGCAGCTGGCGGACGGGCGCAAGACGTTCCTCGATTTCCGTGAAAAGGCCCCGTTGGCGGCGACGGCCAATATGTACCTGGACAAAGACGGCAACGTCATCGACGGCCTGAGCGCCAAGGGGCACCTGGCCGTCGGCGTGCCTGGCACTGTTTCCGGTATGGAGCTGGCCCTGAACAAATACGGCACGTTGAAGCGCGCCCAGGTCATCGCCCCGGCGATCAAGCTGGCCGAACACGGCTTTGCCCTGGAGCAGGGCGACATCGACCTGCTGCACACCGCCACCGGTGAGTTTGAAAAAGATCAGGACCTGCGCGCGATCTTCCTGCACAACGGCCAACCGCTGCAGGTCGGCCAGACGCTGGTGCAGAAGGACCTTGCCAGGACCCTCAAGGAAATCTCCGCCAAGGGCAGCGATGGCTTCTATAAAGGGTGGGTCGCCAAGGCCCTGGTCGACTCCAGCCAGGCCGGCAAGGGGCTGATCACCCAGGCTGACCTGGACAGATACACAACCCGCGAACTGGCGCCCATCGAGTGCGACTACCGTGGCTACCATGTGGTCTCGGCGCCGCCGCCAAGCTCCGGTGGCGTGGTGATCTGCCAGATCATGAATATCCTCGAGGGCTACCCGATGGCGGACCTGGGCTATCACTCGGCCCAGGGCTTGCATTATCAGATCGAAGCGATGCGCCATGCGTATGTGGACCGCAACAGCTACCTCGGCGACCCGGATTTCGTGAAGAACCCGATCGCGCATCTGCTGGATAAAAACTACGCGGCGAAACTGCGCGACGCGATCGAGCCGCACAAGGCCGGGGATTCCCAGGCGATCAAGCCGGGGGTATCGCCCCATGAAGGCAATAACACCACTCACTATTCGATTGTCGACACCTGGGGCAACGCGGTTTCCGTCACCTACACCCTCAACGACTGGTTTGGCGCGGGCGTGATGGCAAGCAAGACCGGGGTGATCCTCAACGATGAAATGGACGACTTCACGGTCAAGGTCGGCGTGCCGAACATGTACGGGCTGGTCCAGGGCGAAGCCAATGCCATTGCGCCGGGCAAGGCGCCGTTGTCGTCGATGAGCCCGACCATCGTGACCAAGGATGGCAAGGCGGTCATGGTGGTGGGGACGCCGGGTGGCAGCCGCATCATCACCGCGACCTTGCTGACCATCCTGAATGTCATCGACTACAAGATGAACATCCAGGAGGCCGTGGACGCACCGCGTTTCCACCAGCAGTGGATGCCGCAGGCCACCAACCTGGAAACCTTTGCGGTCAGCCCGGATACGCGCAAGATCCTCGAAAGCTGGGGCCATACGTTCGCCGGTCCTCAGGATGCCAACCACGTGGCCGCCATCCTGGTGGGCGCTCCGGCCCTGGATGGCAAGCCGGTGGGCAACAACCGCTTCTATGGCGCCAATGACCCACGTCGCAATACCGGCCTGTCGTTGGGGTACTGACACCCGACGCGCTCGCGATTGAACATCCGCGACCTTTCCGGGCTCTACCCCAAGAGCCCTGAAAGGACCCCATCCCATGAAAGCGCTGAAAATCGCCACCTTCAATATCAACGGCATTCGTGCCCGCCTGCCCAACCTGCTGCACTGGCTGGCCCGTGAGCAGCCGGACATTGTCTGCCTGCAAGAGCTCAAGGCGCCGGAAAGCCTGTTTCCCTATGCCGATTTCGAAGCGGCCGGCTACGGCGCGATTTGCCTGGGCCAGGCCTCCTGGAACGGGGTGGCGATTCTGGCCAGGGACGCGCAGCCGCTGGAAAGCCGGCGCGGCTTGCCGGGTGACGACAGCGACGCTCAAAGCCGCTACATCGAAGCGGCCGTGCATGGCGTGTTGGTCGGCTGTTTGTACCTGCCCAATGGCAACCCGCAACCCGGGCCGAAATTCGATTACAAACTGGCCTGGTTCGAACGCCTGATCGACTATGCCCGGGCGCTGCAGGCCAGTGATCATCCGGTGCTGCTGGCCGGGGATTTCAACGTGGTGCCCACCGACCTGGACATCTACAACCCGCGCTCCTGGCTCAAGGATGCGTTGCTGCAACCCGAGAGCCGCGCCTGCTACCAACGCCTGCTGGAACAGGGCTGGACCGACGCATTGCGGCATTTGTACCCCGAAGAGCGGGTGTATACGTTCTGGGACTATTTCCGCCAGCACTGGCAGAAGAATTCAGGCCTGCGCATCGACCATCTGTTGCTCAACCCCGCGCTCAAGCCCTATCTGAAGAATGCCGGCGTCGATGCCTGGGTGCGCAACGAGGCGCATGCCAGTGACCATGCGCCCACTTGGATTGAGATCGGCACGCGCAAAAAACGTTAATCGGTCGTAACAGACGCGAGCAGGCGCTCGACGGCAGCAAACGCTGCTTCCCGGCGCGCTTGCCAATCCCCCCTGATCACCTCCACAGGCTGGTGATGCGCGTGCATCCAGTCCAGGCTGGCCTGGAAGAACGCCCGGCGGTCCGCCAGTTGCGGTTGGCAGCGCTGGCCGTCGGCGCTCCATTCCACGTCTTCCGGAGACAGCAGCAGATGCAGGTCGTAGTGACGGGCCAGCAGTTCGCTGTCGAGCCAGCCTGGGTAGTCGCCAAACAGCGTCTGGCTCCAGAGCCTGTTGGTCAGCAGGTGAGTGTCGAGGATCAGCAGCGCCGGGCGCCCCGCTCGCGCCGCATCCTCCCAGGCCAACTGGCCCCGGGCGATCGCGGGGATATCCGCCAGGCAGGTATCGCGTTGATGCTCGTCGATGAAATGGCGCACGTATTCACCCACCATCAGCCCGCCGAAGTGCGCATGCAGCTCAGCCGCCAGCCAGCTTTTACCGCTCGACTCAGGCCCTGCCAGTACCACCACCTTCATGGGTGCAACGCCGGGTCGGCGCGCCATTCACGCCAGCCCTGCACGGCGATCATCGTGAACAGTGCATACAGCACGGCGGTGAGGTAGAGGCCTTTGTAGAGGAACAGTCCGACGAAAATCACGTCCAGCGCGATCCACAGCGGCCAGCATTGCACGCGCTTTTGCGCCATCCACAGCTGCGCCACCAGGCTGAAGCCGGTGAGGGCCGCGTCGAGCCAGGGCTGGGCGGCATCGGTCCAGTGGGCCATGGCGGCGCCGAGCAACAGGCTGCCGACAGCGCCCACGGCCAGGCCGCCCATGACCGCCGGCATGCCCAGGCGGGTGACCTGGCGCCCCTGCCTGACCGTGCCGGCGCGGGTCCACTGCCACCAGCCATAAAGTTGCAGGACGGCATACACCCCTTGCAGCAGCATGTCCGAGTAGAGTTTTACGTCGTAGAACACCCACGTATAGAGCAGCACCATCACCAGGCCGATGGGCCAGCACCAGGGGTTCTGCTTGACCGTCAGCCATACGGCGATCACCCCCAGTGCGGCGGCGAACAATTCAAGCCCGGACATGGCGGTTCCTTGGGGAGTGGGAGAGGGCGGTGATTGTACCCAGAGGTGGACGATCCTCAAAACACAGCAGGTAAATCTGGGAGGGGGCAAGCCCTGGCTTTTTGTAGGAGCGAGCTTGCTCGCGAAAAACTCACAGGCACCGCGTTCATTCAGGAAGCACGCGTTATCGTTGACGTTTTTCGCGAGCAAGCTCGCTCCTACAGGTTAGGGCTTGCCCCGTCCCACAATTTAACCCAAGGCTAGATTCGGAACTGACGCAACAACCCGTCAAGCTGCTCGCTCAAACCACGCAACTGCGCGCTGGCGACGCTCGACTGCTCAGCCGCCAGCGCGGTGCTGTGGGACAGCCCGGCCGCCTGGGTGACGTTCTGGTTGATGTCTTCCACCACATGGGCCTGTTGCAGGGTGGCGCTGGCAATCGAGGCATTCAGGCCGTTGAGATTTTGCAGCGCCTGGCCAATGGCATTCAGGCTCGCCCCGGCCAGGCCGGCTTGCTCGATGGTCAGCTGCGAGGCGCTGTGGCTGTCGCTGATCACCTTCACCGCCGCTTCCGAATGCCCTTGCAGGCGCTCGATCATCGCCTGGATTTCAGCCGTGGATTTCTGCGTGCGCTGGGCCAGCAACCGGACCTCATCGGCCACCACCGCAAACCCACGGCCCTGCTCACCGGCGCGCGCGGCTTCGATGGCGGCGTTGAGGGCGAGCAGATTCGTCTGGTCGGCAATCGAGCGAATCACTTCCAGCACACCGCCGATCTGGGTGCTTTCGCTGGACAGGGTGCGGATCACCTCCACGGCCTGGCTGATGGTGCCCGAAAGCTGGTCGATCTGCTGCAAACTGCTGTCGATGTTGACCTGGCCTTGCTGCGCCTGGGCCTGGGCATCGCGCATTTCGCTGGCGGCGTGCTCGGCATTCTTGGCCACATCCTGCACGCCATAGGTGACTTCATTGATGGCGGTGGCCACCAGTTCCATCTGTTGCGATTGCTGCTGGCTGCGGTCGTGGGCCTGGCTGGCGTTGTGGCCCAACTCGCTCGACGACTCGCCCAAGGCGTTGGCGCACACCTGCAATTGCCCGACCACCTGGCGCAATTTGGCGGTGAAAGTATTGAAATGCTGCGAGAGCTGGGTGACCTCGTCGCGCCCGTGAGTATCGAGGCTGCGGGTCAGGTCGCTTTCGCCGCTGGCGATGTTGGCCATGGCATTCACCGCAGCCTGCAATGGCTGCACGATACTGCGCGCGATCAACAGCACCAGCAGGGTCATGACCAGTGCAATGGCCAGGCCGATAGCGGAGGCTTTCCACACCTGGCCTGTGAACTCGGCCTGCACGTCGTCCACATAGACACCCGAGCCGATGATCCAGCCCCAGGGTTCGAACAGCTGGATGTACGAGGTTTTCTGCACC
The DNA here is from genome assembly GCF_001439815.1 of Pseudomonas orientalis. Classification (GTDB taxonomy): domain Bacteria; phylum Pseudomonadota; class Gammaproteobacteria; order Pseudomonadales; family Pseudomonadaceae; genus Aquipseudomonas; species Aquipseudomonas orientalis. Next base: position 251,661 of record NZ_JYLM01000009.1, read on the forward strand.
GGCGCATCGGCTCCCGGCTTCGGCCAGCGGTAATTGACGATGCCGGCGCCCTTGGCCTTGGCCAGGCTCACGAATTCATTGAACACCGCAAACCCGTCCGGATCGCGGATCGCCGAGAGGTTCTGGCCGTCCAGCTTGGGGTTGGCCGCGTGCATGATCATCACGGGGGTGAGGTCGTTGATCCAGAAGTAGTCATCGTGGTCGTAGCGCAGGCCGCGCACCGCGCTCAGGGCTTGTTGCTGCGCCGCTTCACGGGTGAGTGCCCCGGTCTTTTCCAGGTTCTGGTAGTAGCCGAGCACGCCGCTGGCGGTTTGCACCACGTGCTGGGTCTGCTGGCGCTTGGCCTGGTAGAGATCGTCATGGATCTGTTTGAGCATCAAGGCGCCCAAGGTCAGCAGCATCAGCACGGCGACTATCAGGATCAGCCAGAGGCGTCGGCTGATCGACATATTGCGCAAACTGTTCATCGTCCTGTCACTCCGTGCCTTTTATAATTGTGGGTGTTGCATCGACTTTTGCGGCTTGTCTGATAGGCTTTCGGCCCGATATCGAAAAACCTGAGTACTGCCTGATTTTTCACGGAATTTTTGCAGTCCGGCATTGAGAATCAACGCCGGGCGCAGCAGTGCGCTCGTGGTCAGTGAACTTTAAAAAACACTAAGAGGCACGCCAGGCGCGTGACCTTTGGAGAAAGCATGGATTTTTGGACCGCCATACAGGCACTGATTCTTGGCGTAGTCGAGGGGCTGACGGAGTTTCTGCCGATCTCCAGCACCGGCCACCAGATTATCGTCGCCGACCTGATCAACTTCGGCGGCGAGCGTTTCGAGGCATTCAATATCATTATCCAGCTGGGCGCGATCCTCGCCGTGGTCTGGGAGTTTCGCCGCAAGATCCTCGACGTGGTCATCGGCCTGCCGACCCAGCGCAATGCCCAGCGTTTCACCGTGAACCTGATCATCGCGGTGTTGCCGGCGGTGGTGCTGGGGGTGATTTTCGCTGACCTGATCAAGCATTACCTGTTCAACCCGATCACCGTGGCCACGGCCCTGGTGGTGGGCGGTGTGATCATGTTGTGGGCCGAACGCCGCCAACATGCCGTTCATGCCGAAAGCGTCGACGAGATCACCTGGAAGGACGCGCTCAAGGTCGGCATGGCCCAGTGCCTGGCCATGATCCCGGGCACTTCACGCTCCGGTGCGACGATCATCGGCGGCCTGTTGTTCGGCCTGTCGCGCAAGACCGCGACCGAGTTTTCGTTCTTCCTGGCCATGCCGACCATGGTGGGGGCCGCGCTGTACTCGGGCTACAAATACCGCGACCTGTTCCAGCCGGCGGACCTGCCGGTATTCGCGATTGGCTTTGTCACCTCGTTCATCTTCGCGATGATCGCGGTCAAGGGCCTGCTCAAATTCATCGCCAACCACAGCTACGCGGCCTTTGCCTGGTACCGCATCGCGTTCGGCCTGGTGATCCTGGCGACCTGGCAATTCGGCTGGATCGACTGGACCGCCGTCAAGCCATGAACATTCAGCACCTACGCCTGAAAGCGCTGTTTTTTGTCCTGCTGTGCGCCGCGCCGCTGCTGGGGGCGGCACTGCTGTGGCATCGTGGCGAGACGGTCATCCCGTTGGTGGCTTATGGGGTGGTCAGCGTGATGGCGTTCTTTCTGTACTGGAGCGACAAGCGCAAGGCGCAGACAGAGGGCCGACGCATCCCGGAAAACATCCTGCACGCCGTCGAACTGGCGGGCGGCTGGCCGGGCGCGTTGATCGCGCAGCAGGTGTTCCGGCATAAGACGCGCAAGGTGTCCTACCAGGTGCTGTTCTGGATCATTGTGCTGCTGCACCAGGTGTTCTGGCTGGACCAGCTGTTTCTCGGCGGCACGCTACTCTCGATCCTCTAGCCAAAGCCCGACTTGTGCGCGCCTGGGCAGCTTGCTCACCACCAATTGGTGCGAGCGCTGCAACAGGCCACGCAGTTCCTCGGGCCCGAGCGGGTAGGGCGTGTTCATGATGATCCACTGCGCGCGTGCCAGGTAGGGCGCGGGGTGAATGCCCGGGCGGTCGACGTGGCCGAGGAACAGCGCCTTGTCGACCTTGAACGCCAATGAATCGCCGCGCAGGTTCTGCAACGCGAACATCTTGTTGCCGGCAATCGAGAACACCCGCACGCCACCCCATTTGTAGTCCTCGCGCGCGCCCGGCAGGCTCAGGCAGAACGCTGCGACCTGTGCTTCGGTCATGCTCATAACAGACGGTCTCCACAGCCTTTGAAGCCTTCTTCCATATAGTCGATCCAGGCGCGGATCGCCGGCAGCACGCCGCGCCGGTGCGGGTACACGGCCTGCAGCCAGCCGCCGGGCAATGACCATTGCGGCAACAGTTGCACCAGTCGGCCGCTGGCCAGCTCCTCTTCGCAATACATCATCGGCAGCACGGTGAAGCCCACGCCCATGAGGGCGCTGGTCTTGCGTACGATAAAGTCTTCGATACCCAGGCGAGCCTCCATGACCAGCTCATGGGCGTTGCCCTGCGGGTCGATGATGCGCTGGTGCACCATGCGGTCGGCCTCGAGTGCGCCCATGATCGGCAATTGCCTGAGGTCTTCCAGGGTGTCTACCCGTCGGTCACGCAGGAGAGCCGGGCTGGCCACCAGCACAGTTTGCGCCTGGCGCAAGCGTTTGGTGACCAGCAGCGGGTCTTCGTCGCCCAGTTCACGCACGCGCAACGCCACGTCGATGCCTTCGGCCACCAGGTCGACGCGACGGTTCACCAAGGTCATGTCGAGCTGCACCAACGGGTGCGCGGCGAGAAATCCGGCCACCAGTTCCGGCAGGATCTGCTGGGCCAGCCCGACCGGGCACGTGACCCGCAGGCGCCCGCGGGGCTCTGTGGACATGCTTGCCACGGCCTCATCGGCCATCTCCGCCTCCAGCAGCATTGCCTGGCAGTGGCGCAGGTAGCGTTCGCCGACGGCGGTCAGGGTCAGTTGCCGCGTGGTGCGTTGCAACAGGCGTGCGCCCAGGCGCTCTTCCAGCTCGGCAATGCGCCGCGACAGTCGCGATTTGGGAATCCCCAAGAGGCGCCCGGCGGCGGCGAAACCGCCGGCTTCGACGACTTTGGCGAAATAGTAGAGGTCGTTGAGGTCTTGCATGCTCAGCCTATTGTCCTGTCAGTGGGACAATCTATCGCATTGCAGGTGGCTTATCGACCATTGGTTGGGTGCGTAGCATCACCACCATCTGATCGCCCCTGTCGATCCCACCTCGGAGATCCACCATGAAACTCTTGCATATCGATTCCAGCATCCTCGGCGACAACTCGGCGTCCCGTCAGCTCAGCGCTGGCGTGGTCAAGGCATGGCAAGCCGCCGAGCCGGGCGTGGAAGTGACTTACCGTGACCTGGCCAGCGAAGGGATCAAGCACTTCTCCGGCGCGACCCTGGGCGCCTTGGGCACCGCCGCCGAACTGCGCGATGCCGCGCAAAAGCAGGAAGCCGAACTGAGCGCATCGTCGCTGGCTGAGTTCCTCGCCGCCGATGCTGTGGTGGTGGGTGCGCCGATGTACAACTTCACCATCCCGACCCAACTCAAAGCCTGGATCGACCGTATCGCCGTTGCCGGCCAGACCTTCCGCTACACCGAAGCCGGCCCTGAAGGCCTGTGCGGCAACAAGAAAGTCATCATCGTTTCCACCGCTGGCGGCCTGCATGCCGGCCAGGCATCCGGTGCCGCCCATGAAGGCTACTTGAAGCTGCTGTTTGGCTTCCTTGGCATCACCGATATCGAAATCGTACGCGCCGAAGGTCTGGCCTATGGCGACGAAGTACGCAGCAAAGCGTTGAGCGACGCCAACGTGCTGATCAGCGAGCAATTGTTCGCCGCTGCGTAAGGCTTATGTAAATGTTCGCCTCGCCCGGTTTCAATCTGAAACCAGGCGCCTAAACTCTGTATTCTGATCGCCTGAGCGCGAGCGGAGTACGGAGTTTTCCACGTTATGGCCCAGGTTATGCAAAGTTGGGCTCAATACCCGGGAATTTTTAGACGGCCTGCCGGTTCTCATGCAGCAAAGGTGGACATCCCATGATGCGTCTCTGTGCTGTTTTGGTTCTTTCCCTGTGCGGCGGCCTGATTTCAGTGCACGCCGCGCCTGCGCCGCATCCGCATTGGAGCGTGGGCTTTCATCGCATGAGCGTTCTCGATCCGCTGGATTCGCAGCCGATGAAGGCCATTGCGTTTTACCCCTCCACCGACACTGAACACACCACGGCCTTGGGCCCCTACCATGTGGCGGCTGGCGAAGACGCCAAGGTGGCCATCGGCCGTTTCCCGATGCTGATGTTGTCTCACGGCAATACCGGTACACCGCTGGCCCTGCATGACCTGGCCACCTCGCTGGCGCGCAAGGGCTTTGTGGTGGTGGCGGTGCTGCATCCCGGCGACAACTACAAGGACCACAGCCGCCTGGGCACCGTGAGCAATTTGTACGGTCGTCCGATCCAGATTTCCCAGGCGATTACCGCGGCCTTGAACGATCCAATGCTGTCGCCCTTCGTCGACATCGACCAGGTGGGCGTAATCGGCTATTCGGCCGGTGGCGAAACCGCGCTGATCCTGGCCGGTGCCAAACCGGATTTCGAGCGCCTGCGCCGCTATTGCCAGCAGCGTCCGGAAGACCGTGACGCCTGCACCACCAAAGGCGAGTTGGTGGTCGACCGTGACGACTTGCAGCCCCAGGCCGATCCGCGCATCCATGCGCTGATGCTGATGGCGCCGCTGAGCCTGATGTTCGGTCGCCATACCCTGGCCGACGTGCATGTCCCGGTGCTGCTCTACAGCGGCGATGGCGACCAATTGGTGGCCGTGGACAAGAACGCCGCCGCCCTGGCGCGCAAACTGCCGGAGCCGCCGGACTTTAAATTGCTGGCCGGGGCAGGGCACTTCGTGTTCATGGCGCCGTGCGACAGCGATCAATTGGCGACGATGCCGGCCATCTGCACCGATGCCGACGGCGTCGACCGTGAGGGCATCCACCGCGACCTGGTCTCCGAGGCCGGGCGCTTTTTCAGTCACACCCTCGGCGAGGCGACCCGCGCCGGGCTACAGACGGCTGATCAGTAAGCGCGACGCTTGAGCAATACGGTCAGGACCAGCGCGGTCACGGACAGCAGCGCGGCGCAGAAGAAAATCCAGCCGTAGCCGAGGTTCAGTGCCACGGCGCCCATCAGCGGCCCGGCAATCGCCAGGGCCAGGTCGAAAAATACCGCATACGCACTCAGCCCGGCGCCTCGGCTGCTGTCCGGCACGCGCTTGATGGCTTCCACACCAAGCGCCGGGTAGACCAGGGACAAACCGAAGCCGGTCAGCCCCGCGCCAATCAACGCCACGCCGGTCGACGGCGCCAGCCACAGCAGCGTGAGGCCCAGGGTTTCGATGAGCATGCAGGCGATGGCGGCGGTAAAACCGCCGACGCGGTTGATGGCGGAAATAAACAGCAGGCGCGACACAATGAAACACGCGCCAAACACCGTCAGGCAGTAGGCCGCTCCGGTCCAGCCGCGATTGAGGTAATACAGGGTGATAAAGGTGGTCAGCGTGCCGTAGCCAATCGAGGCCAGGCACAGGCTGGCGCCAAACGGTGCGATACGGCCAAACACCGCCCAGAACGGCAGACGCTCGCCGCGCACCACCGGTACCGAAGGTTTGTTGCGGATCAACACCAGGCCCAGCGCGGCCAGCCCCGCCAGCGCCAGGCCCAGGCTGGCGAAGCCATAATCGGCCACCATCACCACTCCCAGAGGCGCGCCAATGGCGATGGCGCCGTAGGAAGCAATACCGTTCCAGGAGATCGAACGGGCCGTGTGCTCGGTGCCGACCGCGCCCATGCACCAACTGATGGTGCCCACGCCAATCAGGCCCTGGGCCACGCCCAGCAACAGCCGACCGACGATCAGCACAGCCAGGCTCAGCGCCGGCACATGCTCAAGCAGTACGGCGATAAACGTCAGCACGCCACTGATCAGAATACCGGCCAGGCCCAGCACGATCGCGCGCTTGGTGCCGACATTGTCCGACATGCGCCCGGCCATCGGCCGACTGAGTAAGGTCGCCAGGTACTGCGAGCCAATGGTGACGCCGGCAACGACTGCGCTGTAGCCCAGATGCTCGTGCACATAGCCTGGAATCACCGCAATCGGCAGGCCGATGCAGATGAACGCGATGAAGGTGTAGAAGACGATGGAGACGATCTGCAGGGTGATCGACAGGGAGGAGGGGGCGGCGGGCATGAATAGTCAATCGCTGGCGGGCGGTAGAAGCATCATGGCATATCCCGCACGACTGTAGGAGCGAGCTTGCTCGCGAAGAACGTCAACGATAACGCGGGTTGCCTGATTCTGCGCGGTGCTCTGAGGTTTTTCGCGAGCAAGCTCGCTCCTACAGAAGTGTGCATGCAAAAAAGCCCTGTCACAGGGACAGGGCTTTTTCTTGCAGCTTGCAGCTATGCGCTGTTCTTAGAACACCACACCCTGGCTACGCAGGTAGTCGTCGTAGGTGCCGCTGAAGTCGATCACGCCGCTGGCGCTCAACTCAATGATGCGGGTCGCCAGGGACGATACGAACTCACGGTCATGGCTGACGAAGATCAGCGTGCCCGGGTAGTTCTCCAGCGCCAGGTTCAGCGCTTCGATGGATTCCATGTCCAAGTGGTTGGTCGGTTCGTCCATGATCAGCACGTTCGGCTTTTGCAGGATCAGCTTGCCGAACAGCATGCGGCCCTGTTCACCACCGGAAATCACCTTTACCGACTTCTGGATCTCGTCGTTGGAGAACAGCATGCGGCCCAGGGTGCCACGGATCATCTGCTCGCCCTGGGTCCACTGGCCCATCCAGTCGAACAGGGTGACGTCGTCTTCGAAGTCATGGGCGTGGTCCTGGGCGTAGTAGCCCAGTTCCGCGGCGTCGGTCCACTTGATGCTGCCGGCGTCGGGGGTCAGTTCGTTGACCAGGGTGCGCAGCAGGGTGGTCTTGCCGATACCGTTCGGGCCGATGATTGCCACGCGCTCGCCGGCTTCAACCTGGAAGCTGAAGTCCTTGAACAACGGTTTGCCGTCAAAACCCTTGGCCATCTTCTCGACCATGACCGCCTGACGGTGCAGCTTTTTGTTCTGTTCGAAACGGATAAACGGGCTCACGCGGCTCGACGGCTTGACCTCGGCCAGCTGGATCTTGTCGATCGCCTTGGCACGGGAGGTGGCCTGCTTGGCTTTCGAGGCGTTGGCCGAGAAGCGGCTGACGAAGGATTGCAGTTCGGAGATCTGCGCCTTCTTCTTGGCGTTGTCCGACAGCAGTTGCTCGCGGGACTGGGTCGCCACGGTCATGTATTCGTCGTAGTTGCCCGGGAACAGGCGCAGCTCGCCGTAGTCCAGGTCAGCCATGTGGGTGCACACGCTGTTCAGGAAGTGACGGTCGTGAGAGATGATGATCATCAGGCTGGAACGCTGGGTGAGAATGTTTTCCAGCCAGCGAATGGTGTTGATGTCCAGGTGGTTGGTCGGTTCGTCGAGCAACAGCACTTCCGGATCGGAGAACAGCGCCTGGGCCAGCAATACGCGCAGCTTCCAGCCGGGCGACACTTCGCTCATCGGGCCGAAATGCTGTTCCAGCGGAATGCCCAGGCCCAGCAGCAGCTCACCGGCACGGGATTCGGCGGTGTAGCCGTCCATCTCGGCGAACTCGGTTTCCAGCTCGGCCACGGCCATGCCGTCTTCTTCACTCATTTCGGGCAGCGAGTAGATGCGATCGCGCTCGGCCTTGACCCTCCACAGCTCTTCGTGGCCCATGATCACGGTGTCGAGCACGGTGAATTGCTCGTAGGCGAACTGGTCCTGGCGCAGCTTGCCCAGGCGCACGTTCGGCTCCAGCATGACCTGGCCGCCGGACGGTTCGAGGTCGCCGCCGAGGATTTTCATGAAGGTCGACTTGCCGCAACCGTTGGCACCGATCAAACCATAGCGGTTGCCGGCGCCGAACTTGACCGAGACGTTCTCGAAGAGCGGCTTGGCGCCGAACTGCATGGTGATGTTAGCTGTGGAGATCAATTACTTTACCTATCAATGAGTTGCGAGCGTGACGGCAGGTGCCTTCAGGCATGCGTCAACAGCGACATCAAGGCGCGAAACCCGGTCGCTGAATACAAAATCTGGAATGTGTGTTGGAATTTGGCGCGCATTGTCGCATATGTCAGGCGACAGTTGTATGGCCAGCGAAGGTTGGTTTCGCCAATGTCTCCGGCATGGCCAGCCACAGCAGCAGCAAGGCGGCGGCGGCCACCCCGGCCAGGGTCAGGAAGGCGGCGTTGTAGCCGGCCAGCTGCACCACGAAGCCGGCCAGGCTGCTGCTCAGCGCCGCGCCCAGGCCAAAGACGGTCGACAGCGCGCCGAGGCTGACGTTGAAGCGGCCGGTGCCTTGGGTCAGGTCCTTGACGATCACCGGGAACAACGCGCCGAAAATGCCCGCGCCGATGCCATCGAGCATCTGCACGGCAACCAGCCAATAGGGGTCGCTGGACAAGGTGTAGAGCACGCCGCGCAGGGGCAGGATCATGAAGCCGGCCAGCAGCAGCGGCTTGCGCCCCCAGCGGTCGGCCTTGATTCCCACCAGCATCGCCGTTGGCACCATCACCAATTGCGCGGCGACGATGCAGGCCGAGGTCAGCGGCGTGGCCATCTGCAGGTTGATCTGCGACAGCTTCTGGCTGACCAGCGGCAGCATCGCGGCGTTGGCCAGGTGAAACAGCGCGCAGCAAATGGCGAACAGCAGCAACGAGCGGTTGGCCAGCAGCGCGCTCAGCCCCGAGGGCTGCTCATGGTCGGTGTGATGAGCCGGGTCGAAGCCACGGGCCACCTCGTGGTCGATCGCCTTGGCCGGGACGCAGCTCACGGCGATCACACTGGCCACGGCCATGAACGCCATCAGGTAGAACACCACCACCGGCCCGAACAGATACGCCAGGCCGCCGGCCAGTAATGCCGCTACCGCGTTGCCGGCGTGATTGAAGGTTTCGTTGCGTCCGGTGCGCCGGGTAAACGCGCGCGGCCCGGTGATGCCCAGGGAAATCGCGGAAATCGCCGGGGCGAACACCGAGGCGGCGATGGCGCTGGCGGCCTGGGTCAGCGCCACCCAGCCAAACGAACTGACGAAGGGCAGCATCAGACAACTGAGCGTGACCAGCAGCGCGGCAAGCGCAATCACTGCGCGTTTGCTGCGGGTACGGTCGATCAGCGCGCCCGCCGGGCCCTGGGTAATCAGCCCGGCGATGCCGGCCAGAGTCATGACTACGCCAATACTGGCCGGCTCCCACTGATGTACCGCCAGCAGGTAAATCGCCAGGTACGGCCCCAGGCCGTCGCGCACATCCGCGAGGAAGAAATTCAGGCCGTCCAGGGACAAGGCGGTGCGCAGGTCTAAGTGATGGGCCACGATGCTATCTTCCAGAGCGCAGTCCGGAGGCTGGACACGCGTTGGGGTAGTGACCTGCACCCAGGGTGATTAGTTCGCGGTTGCCTGGGATTTCCAGACGCAAAAAAAGCCCGCAAGCAGAGGCGGGCCAAGGGATTCACTGGAGTAGGTAGGCTTCACCCTATAGGTCGGAACGTGAAGGCCTTGTGAAAATGCCGTGATCAAACCGCTTAAGCAGGCCGCTCATGCAAGGCGGGCATTGTATCGGCAATATAACAGCGCTACGGATAACGGGATTTTTTTCTTTATGGGACAGCCATTTGACAGGTTTTTCATGTTGTATTGACTACGCTTGTAGCCTGATTAGTCCCACATCAAAATATCTTTGTGACTACACGTCGACTTAAAGCTGAAATAATCCTTAAAACCGTGGGATTTTTCGTCAGACTAAGTGGTCAGACTGCCATTGGTCGGCCGTGCTCAGGGCGTTGTCCCTGACTCAAAGCCGCTAGGGCTTCCGCTAAGTGATGGCCTTTTAGTATTAATTTAAGGTGTTCTTATTTTGAATCGAAGTTCCCCGCTTACGCCTGCTGTAGCGTCTGATGAAATTGACCTGTTTGAATTGTTTAATGCCATATGGCGGCAAAAGAAGCTCATCGTGGGGGGCACGGTTCTGGCAGGGGTGCTGGGCGTGGGGTATGCCTTTCTGGCACCCAAGACTTACGAGGTCAGCAGCGTGCTGCGGCCTGCGGCGATCAACGAACTGGACGCGCTGAACCGCTCCGAAGTGTATAAATTGCCGCCCGCCGACGCGTTGCTCAAAGTCGGCGCGCAGTTGGACTCCTACGAGGCGCGCCTGGGCTTTTTCAAGGACCATGAGGAATTGTTCAAGGCGTTCCAGAAGCCGGGGCAAACCCTCGAGCAGAGTTTTGAAGACTTCAATCGCAACTCGGTCAATCTGATCCTGCCGGACCCGAAGAAGTCCGACTCGCTGAGCAACTACATTCGCCTGGAATTGCAGTACCCGACCGACGTTGACGGAGTAAAAATTCTCAACGGGTTTGTCGACTACGCCATTGCTGCAGAGCGCCAGCAGGTGGGGGCCGACCTCAAGGTGATCGTGAACAACCGCCTGAATGAGCTCAAGGGCAAGATCGATGCGGCCCGTGCCAACTATGACACCGACAAGGAATCGAAGATCGCCAAGCTGCTCGAGGCCGACCGGCTCAAGCGCGCCCAATTGCAGGATGAACTCAGCGCCCTGCGCTTGCAGATGAAAATGGAGCGGACCAACCGCCTGGCGGAATTGGCTGAAGCCATCGGCATCGCCCAGTCCATGGGCATCCGCACGCCGACTACGCCATCCTCGATGGCCGACGCCACGCGAACCGGCTCAAGCCAGGTGATGCGCACCGAGGTCAACAATCAGAAGATTCCGCTGTACTTCATGGGCACCGAGGCGCTGGAGGCCGAGCGCGCCGCTCTGCAAAAGCGCACCAGCGATGACTTCACCAACCCGCGTATTGCCGAAATCGGCAAGGAACTCCAGCTGTTGGACGCCAACCGCGAGGTTGAAGTACTGCGCAAGCGTGGCAATGAAGATATTTTCCTGCAGGACGTAGAGCCACTGCGCGCCGAAGTCGCCAGGCTGCGGGGTTTGAACATCGACATGAGCAACCTCAAGCTGGTGACGATCGACCGCCGCGCCCAGGAGCCACTGTCACCGATCAAGCCGAAAAAAGCCCTGGTCATTGCGTTGAGCCTGGTGGGCGGCTTGCTGCTGGGCGTGATGGTCGCGCTGCTCCGCCACCTGGTGTTGACCCGGCGACAGGCCGTACCGTTCTCGGCATTGGAAGACAGCAGTTTTTCCCGCCGTGAGCGTAAGGACGATCAACTGTAAGCCATAGCACTGCCCTCCAGTGGGCGGGTCCAATGGCTCGCCTGCTCATCCCCCCAGCACACTTCGTAGACAGGTTTTCACAATTCTTAGTTAACCTTTGGTTACAAAGTATGGCTAAATAACCGCCAATGGTCACACATCGCATGGTCGGTCGTGTCACCTGTATGTGAATTGTGATTTCAGGTGCTGCTTATCCATCCTCGGCCGTTGTGGGCACGCAGGAGCAGCCTGTTGTCTCCCTGACGTGTGACGAATCCCTTGAAACTCATCATTGTTGCTCTCTACGTTGCCTCCATCGCGTATGTACATCTGCGCGGCCGGGTGCGGCACAAGCTGGGCCGCCAGCTTAGCGATCACTCGACGTTCCTGGCGCCGATCAATTGCTTCCTGTACCTGTTCTCCAAACAACCCAGCCGCCCCTTTCTGACGCCCAGCGACTTTCCGGACCTGAGCCCGTTGCAGGAGCACTGGGAAGAGATCCGCCAGGAAGGCCAGAACCTGATGCGGGCCGGGGAGATCAAGCGTTCGCAGCAGTACAACGATGTGGGTTTCAATTCGTTCTTCAAGTCCGGCTGGAAGCGCTTCTACCTGAAGTGGTACGGCGACAGTCATCCATCGGCGATGAAGCTGTGCCCGCGCACTACCGAACTGGTGCAAAGCATTGGCTCGATCAAGGCCGCGATGTTCGCCGAGCTGCCACCGGGTTCCAGGCTGGTGCGTCACCGTGACCCTTACGCGGGTTCCTACCGTTATCACCTGGGGCTGGACACGCCGAACGATCCGGGCTGCTATATCAACGTGGACGGCGAAAGCTATTACTGGCGCGACGGCGAGCCGGTGATGTTTGACGAGACCTACATTCATTACGCCGAGAACACTACATCGCACAACCGCATCATTCTGTTCTGCGATATCGAGCGGCCGATGAAATATCGCTGGGCAGCCGCATTCAACCGCTGGTTCAGCCGCAATGTGATGGCAGCGGCGGGTTCACCCAATGACGAAGGCGACAAGACCGGCGGCCTCAACCGGGCCTTCACCCGCCTGTACAAGATCCGGTTGCGTGGCAAGGAACTCAAGAAGCGCAATCGCACGCGCTATTACCTGGAAAAGTGGGCGATTTTTGCCGGTCTTGCGTTGATCTTTATCCTTATCTGATCTGCATTCGGGGCGCGCATCACTTCGGTGCCTTCGCGCCCAGCTTGTCCCACATCTGCTTGCTGATCTTCTGACGATTGGCATAGCCGGCCCAAGGGTCGTCTTTCAAGTCCCGCAACCGTTCGTGCAGATTGGCCACCGTCCATTGCTGGGCGCCGCGCAAGCCACTTAATTCATCGCGACTGACCGGTACCGACACCGGCAGGCCTGGCCGTGCCCGCACGGAGTAAGCCGCGACCGTGCTCGCGCCCCTGGCGTTACGCAGGTAATCGATGAAGATTTTGCCCACGCGGTTCTTCGGGCCGCTGGTGGCGGTAAAGCGCTCCGGCAGTTGCTGGGTCATGAACTGGGCGATCGCCTTGGCAAAGGCTTTGACGGTGTCCCAGTTATCGCGCCGCGCCAGCGGCACGATCAGGTGCAAGCCTTTGCCGCCGCTGGTTTTGACGAAGGCCTGCAAGCCTATTTCATCCAGGACCGACAGCGTCAACTGCGCCGCCTCCAGCATGGATTTCCAGGGCAGGGCAGGGTCCGGGTCAAGGTCGAGCACAAACAGGTCGGGGGTTTCGATCTTGTCCGTGGTGGCGCCCCAGGTGTGCAGCTCAACCGTGCCCATCTGCACCGCGCCGATCAAGGCATCGGCGCTGTCGATTTCCATCAGGCGGGCATGGCCGGGGTCCAGCGCCTGGTCCAATTGCTTGATGTGCGGGATGCTCATGCGTTCGGAATGCTTCTGGAAGAACTGTTCACCTTCGATGCCTTCCGGCGCCCTGAGCAGCGAGACGGGCCGGTTGCGCAGGAAGGGCAGGATCGATGCGCTGATGTCGGCGTAGAACTGCGCCAGTTCCTGTTTTTGCGTGCCGCTCTGTTTGTCGATGACGCGATCAGGGTGGGTGATTTTCATGGCCTTCACGGGTTTCACCTCTTTCTCGGTTTTTTTCGCCTTTGGCGTTTTCACCGATTTGGCCGTGCGCGGCTGTTCATGAATGATCTGCGCAGCGGGCTTGTCGGTGCGCATACCCACAAAGGCAGCCTGACGCACCACGCCTTCCCGGGTCCATTCGGCAAATTGCACTTCACCGACCAGGCTCGGCTCGACCCAGTGCACGCCGCGCGCCTGGGCGCTGGTCAACGGCTTTTGCAGCGGCGAATCCTTGCGCTCGAGCGCGGTGAGCTTGGCGTAGATGGCTTTGAGCGACGCCTGGTCGAAGCCGGTGCCCACACGCCCTGCGTACACCAGCCCGGTATCGTCGTTGACCGCCAGGAGCAGCGCGCCAAATCCGGTGCGCGAGCCCTGGGGGCGGGTATAACCGACAATTACGAATTCCTGGCGCAGGCGGCATTTGAGCTTGATCCAGTCGGCACTGCGGCTGGACACATAAGGGCTGCCGGCACGCTTGCCGATTACACCCTCCAGGGCCAGGTCGCAGGCACTTTCGAAAATGTCGCGCTGGTTGGCGGCGAAGGCTTCGGAGAAACGCAGCAGCTTGCTCTTGCTCCCGTCCAAGGCTGACTTGAGCGCGGCGCGACGCGCTTCGACCGGCTCTTCGCGCTGATCGCGGCCGTCAAGAAACGGCGCATCGAACAGGTAGTAAACGATGTCGAGGCTGCGGCCGATGTCGAAGGCATTCTGCAATGCCTGGAAATCCGGCAAGCCGTCGCCGTTGAGGCTGACCACTTCGCCATCCAACCAACTGTCCTTGAGCTTGAGCGCTTGCAAGGCTTTGGCCTGGCGCGGCAGGCGCTCGGTCCAGTCGTGGCCGTTGCGGGTGAACAGGCGTACCTCACCGTCGCGAATACGCGCCAGGATGCGGTAACCGTCGAATTTGATCTCGTAGTGCCAGTCACCTTCGGGTGCCCGATCGACCAGGGTTGCCAGTTGCGGGGAGAAGGCTTCGGGCACGGCGGTCGCCTGCTTGCGAGTGCTCGCCTTCGGTGCCGGTTTGGGTTTCGCTGCCGTTTTGGTCCTGGCCTTGGGTCTACCGACCACGGCATCGCTGAGCACGCTGGCGGGTTGGGCCTCGACGATGTCGTACTCAGCCGAGGGGCGCGCCTGTTGATCCTTTTCCTTGATCAGCAGCCATTGCTCCTTGTCGCCGCTGCCTTTGAGCCGGGTACGCACGAGGGTCCAGTCGCCCGTGAGTTTTTCGCCGACCAGGCTGAATTTGAGTTTGCCGGCCTCGTAGGCCTTGTGCGGGTCGTCATGGGGTTGCCAGATGCCGCGGTCCCACACGATTACATCCCCGGCGCCATATTGCCCGGCGGGAATGCTGCCTTCGAAGCCGCCGTAGCTCAGGGGATGGTCCTCAACGTGGACCGCCAGGCGCTTCTGGCTCGGGTCCAGGCTCGGGCCCTTGGGCACGGCCCAGCTCAACAACACGCCGTCCAGTTCCAGGCGAAAGTCATAGTGCAGGTTGCGCGCATCATGTTTCTGGATCACAAAGCTCAGGGCTGAGGCCTTGCGCTTGCCGGCCGGTGAGGTGCCGGCGGGCTCGGCGGTGATCCCGAAGTCGCGTTTGCGGTTGTACTCGCTCAGGGGCTTTGCCATGTCGTTCTCCAGCCAATGGCAGGCTCAAGAGGCCTTTTTGTTGGATTTTTTCGGCGCGGTTTTTTTCGCCGCAGGTTTACCCGCCAGGCTGCGCTTGAGCAACTCGGTCAGGTCGATTACATCGGCGGATTTGCGCTCTTCGCTGCCTTCGGTCGATTCGACGTCTTCGATCTTGCCGGCCTTGGCCTTCTTCTCCACCAGCGCCATGATCTTGTCCTGAAAGCTGTCGCGGTATTCTTCGGGTTGCCAGTCTGCGCTCATGTCTTCCACCAGACGCTTGGCCATGTCCAACTCACCCTTGGCCAGGGTCGGCTTGGTCACATCGCTGCCCAGTTCCAGCTCATCCAGGCTGCGCACCTCGGCGGGCCAGCGCAGCATCACCAGCACCAGGGCCGACTCCAGCGGCATCAGCGCGGCCAGGTGCTGCTTGGTGTGCAGCACCACATTGGCCAGGGCAACCTTGCCGGTTTTTTTAAGGGTCTCGCGCAGCAGCGCATAGACCTTGCCGCCGCGCTTATCCGGGGCCAGGAAGTAGGGCGTGTCGATGTTCTGCAGGGGAATCTGGTCGCTGGCGACAAAGGCGATGATTTCGATGGTCTGGGTCGACTTGGGGTGGGCCGAGCGAATTTCATCTTCGCTTAGCACCACGTAGCGGCCCTTTTCATAGGCCACACCCTTGACGATATTTTCCTTGTTGATCTCTTTGCCGGTCGCCTTGTTGATGCGCTTGTAGCCCACCGGGTCCATGCTGCGTTTATCCAGCCAGTCGAAATCAACGCCTTGGGAAGACGTGGCCGACACCAGCGAGACCGGGATGTGAACCAGACCGAAGCTGATGGCGCCTTTCCAGATTGCCCGGGGCATAGATACCTCTCCTTACAAAGATAAGCCTGTGTTCTGGTGACTCGTGGGCCGGGGCAAAAGTTTCGGCGAACGGATGCTCGGACAGATCCTGTTACACCTGATGAGAAACAATTTAATGTCGCCAGCCGAACCCCTGGCGTAGCGTGTTATCGAAAGCACGTGATACCACGCGACACATAGAGAGGCAGCGTCATGAACAGTTGTGTGCGTTACCTGGCCGTGCTGGCGTTGGGCCTGGTCCTGGCCCCCTTGGCCCAGGCGCAAAACCTGCCGGGCCGCCCCGATTCCAACAACGGCCCTATTCATCGGGCCAATCCCAACAGCATGCAGGGCACCCAGCCCAACGCGCCGGCCGTGCGCGGAATCCAGACCGCCCCAAGCAACCCTCGGCCTACGCTGGAAAACGGCGGGATCGGCAATAGCTATCCCAAGCGCGACACCGCACCCAGTCGCCCGACCACCGAACCCAAAGCGCCCACCTATGATGCCAACGGCAATCGCCGGTAAGGATCCGTCTTATGTTTCTACGCAAAACCCTGCTAGCCGCCTTGTGCGCAACCACGCTGCTGCCATTGGCCGCAGTCCAGGCCGCCGAGGCCCGACAGTTTCCCAGCGAGCAAGGCAGCATCACCGCGACGCCGGTCGCCAAGGGCCTGCATCATCCCTGGGCGGTGGCGTTCCTGCCGGACAGGCAAGGCTTCCTGGTGACCGAGCTTCCCGGCCAGCTGCGTTTTGTCAGCCAGGACGGCAAGCTTTCCGCGCCGTTGACGGGCGTGCCGCAGGTGTGGGCCAAGGGGCAGGGCGGTTTGCTGGACGTGGTGCTGTCGCCCGACTTCAAGCAAGACCGCCTGGTCTACCTGTCGTATGCCGAAGGGGGCGGCAAGGATGGCAAGGCCGGGACCGCCGTGGGACGCGGGCGCCTGGCCGATGACTTGAGTGGTCTGAAGGACTTTACGGTAATTCTGCGCCAGGAGCCCAAGCTGTCCACCGGCAATCACTTCGGCTCGCGCCTGGCGTTCGACCGTGACGGTTACCTGTTCGTGACCTTGGGCGAAAACAACGACCGGCCTACCGCGCAGGATCTGGACAAGCTGCAAGGCAAGGTCGTGCGCATCTACCCGGACGGCCGCGTGCCTGACGACAACCCATTTGTCGGCCAGCCAGGGGTACGTCCTGAGATCTGGTCCTACGGCCAGCGCAACCCGCAAGGCCTGGCGCTGAACCCGTGGAGCGGGACGATCTGGGAAAACGAACACGGGCCACGGGGTGGCGATGAAGTCAACATCATCGAGCGCGGCAAGAACTACGGCTGGCCATTGGCAACGCATGGCATCAACTACTCCCTCACGCCGATTCCAGAGGCCAAAGGCAAGACCGCCGAAGGCACCGTGGCGCCGCACCATGTGTGGGAGAAGTCGCCGGGGATCAGTGGCATGGCGTTCTACGACGCCGACCGGTTCAAGGCTTGGCAGCACAACCTGTTTATCGGCGCGTTGGCCAGCCAGGAGCTGATTCGGTTGCAGTTCGACGGTGACAAGGTTGTGCATGAGGAGCGTTTGCTGGGGGATTTGAAAGCACGTATTCGTGACGTGCGGCAGGGGCCGGATGGCTATCTGTATGTGCTGACGGATGAAGAGGATGGAGTGCTGTATCGCGTCGGGCTGAATCAGGACTAGGCAGATATAGCTGATGTTCCGAGATCCAAATGTGGGAGGGGGCTTGCCCCCGATGGCGGTGTATCAGTCACTGATGTACTCACTGACCGGTCCTCATCGGGGCATAGGTATTTACACAATTTTGGTGCGACACCGCACCTCTGGCGAGGGAGCTAACGCGTATCTACCTGACGTTCCGAGATCCAAATGTGGGAGGGGGCTTGCCCCCGATGGCGGCCTCAGGGCCGACCAGGATGTTGGATTGGAACGGGTACATATCCGTTTCTGCGGTAACGGCCACTTAGGGTTCCGCCCTGACGGCGGGTCACTTTGGAAAAGCCCCAAAGTAACCAAAGGGCTCTTGCCCCACCACTCGGCACCTCGCTTGGGCTCGGTGTGCCCGAACGCAGGCTTGAATCCGTGGGCCGCCGCAATGGGCCATCCATGGCCCAGTTCGGCTAACCCGGCGTCCTGCCGGGTTGCCCACGGATTCAAGCCTGCGTTCGGCCAGCGTGGTTAACGGGGCGCCTGAGATCAAGATCAAAAGCAGATCAAGAGCGACTCGCTTCGCATCGTGGTTACGGTTGGGCGCTACAGGGTTGTGTAGATGCCTATGCTCATCGGGGGCAAGCCCCCTCCCACAGGTTACAGGCCCAACTGCGACAACCCCGGATGCTCATCCGGACGCCGCCCCAATGGCCAGTGGAACTTGCGCTCGCTCTCCTTGATCGGCAGATCGTTGATGCATGCAAAACGGTGGGCCATCAGGCCGTTTTCATCGAACTCCCAGTTTTCATTACCGTACGAGCGAAACCAGTTGCCGGAGTCATCGTGCCATTCATAGGCATAGCGCACGGCAATGCGGTTGTCGGTGAACGCCCATAGCTCCTTGATCAATCGATAGTCCAGCTCCCTGGCCCATTTACGCGTGAGAAAACCTTTGGCTTCTTCGCGGTTGTGGACAAACTCGGCGCGGTTGCGCCATTGGGTGTCCAGCGTATACGCCAGTGAAACCCGGTGCGGGTCGCGGGAGTTCCAGCCGTCTTCGGCCAGGCGCACTTTTTCGATGGCCGATTCGCGGGTAAAGGGCGGCAGGGGCGGGCGGACTTCAGCGTCAGTGGACATAGAGAAACTCCTGAAAACAGTAGAGTGGATCGAAAGTTGCCAGGAATGGGCTTCAAAGTGCCAATAACATTCGCGCCATGTCTTGCGCATTATCGGCAGCCGTTGAATCACCCATCACCAGGGCAACGGTAATAGCGCCATCGATCAGGATCAGCAGTTGCGCGGCCTGCCGCTCCGGGGCGGGGGTGCCGTGTGCGTGACACAGTTCGAGTACGTACTCGAACAGTTTTTGTTTGTGGGCCTTGGCCAGCAGGCGTACCGGGTCCTGCGCGTTGCCGGTCTCGCCACTGGTATTGATAAAGGCGCAGCCGCGAAAATCCGCCGAGCCGAACCAGCTTTTCAACGCGCTGAACAGCGCCAGCAGGCGCTCGCCGCTATCATTGCTACGCTCCACTTCAGTGCGCAGCCAGTGCATCCAGCGTTCGTCGCGGCGCTGCAGGGCGGCAATCACCAGCTCATCCTTGTTGGCGAAATAGCGGTAGATGCTTTTTCGCGAGACGCCGGCGGTTTTCACCAGCAAGTCCATCCCGGTGGCCGCGATGCCATGGCGATAAATCAGCTTCTCGGTAACGTCGAGAATGATATCGCGTGTTTCATTGGTGGTCATATCGTTCATGGCTGAAACAGTAGAACGATCGTTCTTCTTGGTCAAGTGGGTTTTTCGGATAGCGCTGACGAGACCTGAGCATCCTCATGGTGTAAGCTTTGGGCCTCTTCGGATTCGACCCTTTGCGAGCCTTATGCCGTCGTTCTTCAAACGCTCCCTGTTGCCTAAACTGCGCGGTTTTCCGCTGTCCACCGATGCCATCGAGGTGCTGTCCGGCGCTGATGCCTATCGGCGTTGCCTGCTGGAGAAAATCCCCCAGGCCACGCGGCGCATCTATATCGTTGCGTTGTACCTGCAGCAGGATGAAGCGGGACAGGAGATCTACGACGCACTGCATGCCGCGAAGGCGGCACGGCCGGCGCTGGACATCGTGGTGATGGTCGACTGGTTGCGCGCCCAGCGCGGGCTGATTGGCGCCGGCAAGCAGCCGGGCAACAGCGCCTGGTACCAGGCCATGACCCAGAGCCATGCCACTGAAGTGCCGGTGTACGGCGTGCCGGTGCAAACCCGCGAACTGTTCGGCGTATTGCACCTCAAGGGTTTCGTGATCGACGACACGGTGCTGTACAGCGGCGCCAGCCTGAACAACGTGTACCTGCACAAGTTCGACAAGTACCGCTTCGACCGTTATCACCTGATCCACAGCCAGCCGCTGGCCGATTCCATGCAGCATCTGGTGGAGCATGGCCTGGTGGCGTCCAAGGCGGTGCACCGCCTCGACCTGCCCAACCCGCCCACCACCCGCAGCCTGCGCAACGATATCGGCGACCTGCGCAGCCGCCTCAAGCATGCGGCGTATGACACCAGTGCCGGGCAGTTGCCCAACGGGCACTTGCAGGTCAGCCCGCTGCTGGGCGTGGGCAAGAACAACCCGCTCAGCCGGGTGATCCTCGAACTGATCGCCAGCGCCCAGCAGCAACTGACGATCTGCACACCGTATTTCAACCTGCCGCTGCCGGTGACTCGGGAAATCAACCGGGCCCTGGCGCGCGGGGTGAAGATCGACATCATCGTCGGCGACAAGACCGCCAACGACTTCTACATTGCGCCCAGCGAACCGTTCAAGGTGATCGCCGCCTTGCCTTATCTGTATGAGATCAGCCTGCGTCGCTTTGCCAAGCGCCACCAGCCGATGATCGACAGCGGCCAGTTGAACCTGCACCTGTGGCGTGACGGTGACCACAGCTACCACCTCAAGGGCATGTGGGTCGACGAGCGTTACACCTTGCTGACCGGCAACAACCTCAACCCGAGGGCGTTCCGGCTCGACCTGGAAAACGCCTTGCTGATCGACGACCCCAAGGGCGAATGGCTGGCGCCGCGAGCGCAGGAGCTGGCGCATATTTTCCGGCACGCCACACGTATTGAGGGTTACCAGCAATTGCAGACGCTGGTGGATTATCCGGCGGCGGTGGGCAAGTTCCTGCGACGGGTGAGCAGGGTGCGTATCGAACGGCTGCTGTACCGGATTCTGTAAAACCACCTGAACAAAAAAACACCCAGACTCCTGCGGGGCCTGGGTGTTTTTTTGCGTGGGCGGTTCAGCTCAGGTCCAATCAGTTCAGGCCCAACTTGCCGCGCAGCATCGACAGGTCTTCGGCCAGGGTATTGACCGGCCCCACCAGGGCTTTGCGGTCGTTATCCTTGACCTTGTCGTAGGTCTCAAACCCGCCGTCCGGGGTCTTGTACTTGGCGAGGATTTTGTCCACGGTGGCAAAGTTCTTGTCGACCTTGGCCAGGAAGCCCTTGTCCTGTTTTTCGATCTGGCCACGGAACAGGTCGACGATTTTCTTCGCGCCGTCGATATTGCCCTGGAAGTCATACAGGTCGGTGTGGCTGTAGCGGTCTTCTTCGCCGGAAATCTTGGTGGCGGCCACTTCTTCAAGCAGCGCTGCGGCGCCGCCGACGACTTTTTCCGGTGGGAAGGTCAGGCCGTCCACGCGGGTTTTGAGGTCCAGCACATCGCTGTTGAGCTTGTCGGTGAGGGCGTCGAGGCCCTGGGTGGTGTTCTCGGAAAACAGGCTGTATTCGATGCGGTGAAAACCGGTGAAGTCTTCGGCCTTCACGCCTTTTTCATGATCGTCGACCCGTGAGTCGATAGAGGCGTCGAGGTCGCTGAACAGCTCGGCGATCGGTTCGATGGACTCATAGTGCACACGGGTCGGCGCATAGAGTTTCCTGGCGGTGGCCAGGTCGCCTTGTTTCACGGCGGCGGTGAAGGCCTGGGTCTGGGTGACCAGTTCACCGATCTCTTCGGTGACGTAGATCTTGTAGTCCGACACCGGCCCTACCAGGTCCAGCGGCGCCGGGGCGGCGAAGGCGGCCAGTGGCGAAAGGGTGATCAGCAACGACAACGCGAGGGTCGACTTTTTCATGGGACGGTATCCGCTCTGAGTTTTGTTTCAGGTTTTGGCAGTGGTTGGCGAGTGCGTTGCCGCAAGCAGCGTGCGCCCGATGAAATCGTCAGGTCCCCGCACCCCCGGCAAGGTGAAGAAATAACCGCCGCCGACCGGCTTGAGGTATTCCTCCAGGGGCTCACCGTTGAGCCGGGTTTGCACGCTGATAAAGCCTTTCTCCAGGTCAGCCTGGTAGCAGATGAACAGCAGCCCCATGTCCAGCTGACCGTTTTTATTCACGCCGTTGGAGTAGTTGAACGGCCGACGCAGGATCAGGTTGGCCTGGGTCTGCGGTGTGCGCGGGTTGGCCAGGCGGATGTGGGCATCAAGCTTGGTCAACTTGCCCTCCGGGTCCTTGCTGTAGTCGGGCACCTGGGATTCCTTGTCGCCCCCCATCGGCGCGCCGGTGGGTTTGACACGGCCAATGATGCTTTCCTGTTCCTGCAGCGGAGTACGGTCCCAGCGCTCGACGAAGTTGCGGATGATCCGCACCGCCTGGTAGCTGCCGTGGGCGGCCCAGGCCGGTTCGTCGCTGCCGGGCTGGACCCAGACGATGCGGTCCATGGCCTTGGCGTCGTTGGAGTCGGGGTTGGCCGAACCGTCACGAAAGCCCAGGAAGTTGCGCGCGCTTTGCGCAGGCTCGCCGGGTTTGGCCGGCGCCTGGGGCGGCACGCTGCCTTCCTGTTTCCAACGCACCAGCAGCAGGTCCGGCAGGTTCTTCACGATGTCGCGCAGGGCGTGGATATTGGTGTCCGGCGTGTTGGAGCTGAACTGCAGGCTCAGGTCGCCGTGGCACTGTGCCGGTTCCAGCGCATCGTTGGGAAAGCCGACCATGCGCATCAGGCGCTTGGGTTTGGCTGCACCGAGGCCGAAGCGCTCATCGAACAACGACTCGCCGACGGAAACGGTGATAGTCAGGTTATCCGGCGTGACCACCGGGCCGAGGATGCCGGAGTCGGTGGGCGGCAGTTTCGGGTCGACCTGCGGCACGGTGCCGCCAGTCATCAGGAACGCGATGCGCTCGTTCAAGGTGCGAAACAGACGCTCCAGGTCTTCACGGTCGCTGGCCAGCACGTCGAAGGCCACCAACATGCCGCAGGCCGGGCGCGGAGTGACGATACCGCTCTGGTGCTGGCCGAAGAAGGCGTGATGGTCCTGGGTCTTGTCGCTGCGCGGCGCGGTGGTGACTTGTTCGGCGGCCGCAGCCATGGCCGGGCAGGTCAAGGTGCTGCCGGCAATGGCCGCGCCGGTAGCCGCCATGCCCAGCAGGACACGGCGACGCTGAAGGTTGAATTGTTCTGAATCACTCATGTCTGCGTTTCGTCTCACTGCAGGCCGGAAAGGCCAAGGGCGGGGTCGATTCCATCGAGTGCGGCGGCCAGTGCCTTGGCCTTGTCGGCGATCTGCTTGCGCTGATCGGCCGTTACGCTGTCGTACGTGCTGTAGCGGCTGCCGACTTTGAAACCGGCCAGTTCGGCGTCGAACTGCGCCAGTGCGCTGTCGAGGGTCGGCAGCAGATCCGCCGCCGACTGGGTCAACAATGGGCGCATCAGGTCGACCACCTTGTGCGCCACTTGCAGGTTGGCGGCGAAACCGTTGAGGTCGATATGGCTGTAGCGTTCTTCTTCACCGCTGGCGGCGCGTACGTCGGCCAGGCTGTTGAGGTTGCGCACCACAATGCTCACCAGTTGCTCCGGCGGCAGGGACTGGGCCAACAGCTGATGCTTGAGCGTGGTGACGTCGTCGACCAAACGCTGCGCAACGGGCGCCAGGCCATCGAGGCTGCGCTGCTGGAACAGGCTGTATTCCAGGCGGTGGAAGCCGCTGAAGGCCGGGTCCTGCTCGCGTTTTTCGAAGTAGTCGGCGCGGGCGTTGATTGCGTTGTCCAGTTCGGCCAAGCGTTGCGAGGCCGGGGCCAGGCGTTGGTAGGCTTCGCGGGCCGGTACGTACAAGGCCTGGGCCTGGGCCAGATCGCCCGCATCAATCGCCTGCTGCAGCGCCGTCACAGCCTTGACCAGTGCACTGCCTTGGCCGCTCAGGTACACGCGGAACTCCGACAGCGGGCCGATAAACGCCACCAGCGACGGCTTGGCCCTGGCCTGGGCGTCGGACTCAGTCGTTGGCGTGACATGCAAGGTGCCGCGCGGGTTACTCAGCAGGCCGCAGGTGATGGCGTAGTCGCCGGGCAGCAGGTTGGCGTTGATCACCTGGCTCAGGCCGGGGGCAATATTTTCGCGCTCTTCGACCACCAGCACGCCGTCGAGGATTTCCCACTCCACTGCGCGATCGGAGCGGTTGATGATGCGAAAGCTCGCACGTCCGGCCGGCACTGTCAGTGCATTGGGCTCACAGGCGTGGCCGCGGATGGTCACCGCGATTTCATTGTGGTTGGCCTGGCGCTTGCCGGCGGCCAACTGCGAGGCGTAATAGAACAGGCCACCGGCGGCGATCATCACGATCACCGAGCCGGCGAGGGCCCAGCGCAGCGCGCGGGATGGCGGGGCCGGTTGAAGGGTCGGGCTGGACAAGAGGCGGTCCTTACTGGCTGGAAACGGAAGAGGGGCGGGCGACTGGCTTGGCCGACGGCGCGGGCAGGAAGAACATCACCAGGGCCACCATCAGGTAGATCAGATAGGCACCGAGCGTGCTCACCGTCGGTGCTTCCTGATACCCGAACATACCGGCGAGCACTGAGCCCAGCGGGCTGTCCATCGGCAGTGCGGCGCTGAAATCGAACAGCACGGTCTGCAGGTGATTCCACACGCCCGCTTCATGCAGGGCCTGCACCGAGTTGGCGAGGATGCCGGCCGCCACCACGAGAATGAACAGGCCGGTCCAGCGGAAAAACGCGCCGAGGTTCAGGCGCATGCTGCCGGAATAGATCAAAAAGCCCACGACAATCGCCAGGATCAGGCCAAGCAGGGCGCCCATTGGCGCGCCGGGGCCTTCGCTCTGCTGGAATACCGCGAGCAGGAAGAACACGGTTTCCAACCCTTCACGGGCCACGGCGAAAAACACCATGGCGATCAGCGCAAACACTTGATGCCGGGAGCCGGCCAAGGCGTGATCGAGGGACTCATGCAGCGAATGTTTGATCGAGCGCGCCACCTTGCGCATCCAGAACACCATGGAGCTGAGGATGCCCACCGCGACCAGTCCGACGATGCCTTCGAACAATTCCTGCTGTTTCTGCGGGAACTCGGCGCTGACCAGTTCCAGCCCACCGCCCACCAGCAGGGACAGGGCAGCGGCGAGAAATACGCCGATCCACACGGCGGGCATCCACTGGCCGCGCCCGGTCTGTTGCAGGTAACTGGCGATGATGCCAACGATCAACGCCGCTTCAATGCCTTCGCGCAGCATGATTAAAAAAGGAACGAGCATCGGGCACCAGGGCGTAACTAGATAGGAAGCTAAGTTGTAACATAATGATACTCATTGCTAAACAAGAAATATTGACCTTTGCTGAACCTGGGCTGAACGGTGGTGGCGAAGCGCAACCGCCCTTATCATGCAAGCCACCCGAACCGTAGCCGGATTGCCCAACAGCCCATGTCGGAAAAAGACACCATCTCCATCCACCTAGTGCGCGAAGCCTTGCTGCAGAGCTGCGCGCCGGGCGCGGCCACTGTTGAGGCGTTAAGCAAGGTCGGGATTGACCCGATGTTGCTCGAACAGCCCGGCGCACGCGTGGCCGCCACGGCCTATGCGCGTTTGTGGCGTCTGCTGGCGCGGCGCAGGGACGACGAATTTTTCGGCATGGACCCGCGCAAGCTCAAATCCGGCAGCCTGGCCTTTCTGTGTCGTGCCGCCCTGGCACAACCGAGCCTGATGACCGGCCTGGAAACCGCGCTGGATTTTCTGTCATTGATGCTTGAGCGACTGCCTGCCCAGTTGGTGCGCCAGCAAAGCCTGGCGGAAATCGTGTTGCTCGAACCTGAGCCTGAACCCAAGCGCGCGTTCACCTATTTCACCTATTGGATGATTGTCCACGGCGTCGCCTGCTGGCTGGCGGGGCGGCGCATCCCGATCCTGGCCATTGAACTGCGCTGCGCCCGCCCGGACTTTTGTGACGATTACCAGGTGATGTTTTCCGACAACCTGCGCTTTGAGCGACCACGCACCCGCATGATCTTTTCCGCCGAGTGCCTGGACCTGCCGATCAGGCGTACACCCCAGGAACTGCAACGCTTTCTCGGCCAGGCACCGGCCAATATCCTGGTCAAATACCGCGACCCGCAAAGCCTGGCCAGCCGCATCAAGCACGACCTGCGCCAAATGCCCCCGGACACCTGGCCGGAAACCGAAGGCCTGGCGGCCACCTTGTGCATTTCCGCCTCCACCTTGCGCCGCCGCCTGGCGGAAGAGGGGCAGACCTATCAGGGCCTCAAGGACAGCGTGCGCAAGGAACTGGCGATTGTGTGGCTGGCTGATCCGCAGATCAGCTTTGCCCAGATTGCCGAGCGGTTGGGGTTTGCTGATACGAGTTCGTTTTATAAAGCGTTTCGTAAATGGAGCGGGTCGAATCCGGGGCATTATCGGAGTTTGATTTTGAATGAAGCAACGCAAGATTAATGGCGCTGCTTGAAAGCGTTACGCAGTGAGTCTGTAGAATGCCAAAAGGTCTGCGCGATTCAAACCCTCTGTTTTTTTAAATGACTTCTCTGTCCGTTTAAGAATAATGTTGTGCTTACACCAAATAAACCCACAAAGCAGGTGGCAGCAACTATAACCAAAGTCAACGAGAAGCCATAAATATCCAGCAGCCCGCCAAAAACAGTATAGGAGATGCCGATGACAACTGAATTTATTAGGTTTGCGACAGATAGGCAGGACGCTCGGATATGTGAATCAACATTTTCATGAATATATGTTTCATAGGAAGTTTCATATATTGAAGGGAGCGACATGATAAGAAGGAAAGTTGCCACCGAAGTAACTGTTCCAATATTTAATGATAAAATACCTAGCAAAAAAGTAACCGCGGCGGTAGTGGTAAGAGCAATTATGCCGAGAGAAAATCTAGAACAAATAAAACCTGCGGCCATGAACATAACTGCCGATATGGCTTCAACGGCAGCATAAATGCCGGCAATAATAGGTATCTCTAAACCCTGCATGGCAAAAAACGGCTGGCCATAGATAAAAAGGGGAATCGTTGATAGTTCGAATAAAGCATATCCAATAAATAGAGGTATAAGAAGAGCCCC
Organism: Pseudomonas orientalis; assembly: GCF_001439815.1. Taxonomy (GTDB): domain Bacteria; phylum Pseudomonadota; class Gammaproteobacteria; order Pseudomonadales; family Pseudomonadaceae; genus Aquipseudomonas; species Aquipseudomonas orientalis. Next base: position 278,581 of record NZ_JYLM01000009.1, read on the forward strand.
TTTTTTTGAGCGAAAAAAATTGACGAGCGATGTGAAAACGTTTTCTGTCGTGTTCTGGCCTACTCCATTTTCTTTATGGAGCGCCGGAGAGGTAGACGGAAGCCTCATTTCGGGAATGCACGTTACAATAAGTGCGCCGACAAACTTGGATATCGCAAAAAAAATATAAACGCTGTTCCATGAGAAACTATCTTGTAATACGCCACCAAGAAGCATGGATAAGCCTAATGAAACCGCACCGATAGCACGGGCACGTGACAATATTCTGGGATACTCTTCAGCTCGGTGTTCAGCCAGTAAGTTATCATACAATAATGCTCTGTCTGAACCGGAGCCCATCGCAATGCTGGCGCCGAATAGGCAAAAGATAATCGCAAAAGGAATAAAAGAGGAGAATAGCAAGAAACCAATACCGCTTATACATAACCCTAGAAAACCGGTTATAAGAGAAAACTTACGGCCATATCGATCTGCAAGTAAGCCAGATGGGATTTCTAATGCCACACAAGAAAAAAATAAAAAAGATTGGAGTGCACCTATCTCTCCTTGTGTGATGCCAAGTTGCAGCAAGTAAAGAACGAACAGGCTTCTTTGAACATCCATGTTTAGGAAAATAGACAAAGAATAATATAAATTGTCATTTTTGTTTTTTAAAAAACCTAATGCATTCATTTTATTTAAATGCCTGTTTCTTTGTGAGTTTAAAAGATCTGAAATCTAAGCTTAAAATGCATGCATCTATTTTTGAAGGTCCAATCTTTGCCAAATATTGAAAGGCTTCCCACGCCATGAGATTGGCGACAATCGAGTTTGTTATTCCATTGGATGGAAAGCGTGCAGGAATAATTATTTTTTTACAAACGGTGTGTACATCTCTAATCCAGTGTAGATATGCCTGGAATGAAGGTTTCTCTCTCAGAAGCGGTCCGAGTGTGCCGTTGTTAATACCAACGGCACCGAAAAGCGCTGAGGGACTGTGTGAATAAGTTTAGCATCCTTTGATTTTCGGAGAAGGCTTTCCTCCGGTTCCTTCTCTAATTCCAACACGACCCCCCCGTTGTACTAAGTAGATGAAGCAACTTGGCAGTATCAGAATTGTGAGGTTTGATATTTTTTATGCCATCCTCTGTGATCAATTTAAGTTGATTCTTATCACTAAGAGAGTAAAGACCATATGGGCAGTATTAGGCAAATGTACAGGTTGTGACTTTATGTATCAGGACATCTGCAAGAAGAGAAATGGCTGCAGTGTTAAAAAATACTTAATCCTGATCGCCAGGCCCAGTGCGGTATTAGGAAATTACTTACGAACGACTTCTTATTAGGCTTACAGACATAACGTTCAATATTTTAGGACGCTCCTAGCAAAAAAAAGCCCCGCGACCGAATGGATCGCAGGGCTAAAAATTGGCTGGATGCGACCAACCAAAGGAGCTCTTTACATCACTTGCTGCTGGCCACCACCGTGTCCGGCTGCCAGCCGCCACCCAACGCCTTGTAGATCGCCACTATCCCGCGATACAGATCCACTTCGGCCTGGGCCTGGGCGTCTTCGGCGGCCAGGCGTTCGCGCTGTGCGTCGAGCAGCACCAGGAAGTCCACGGTGCCTTCGCGGTAGCGGATCGCGGCGAGGTCGGCGGCGGCGCGGCTGGATTCGCTTTGGCGGATCAGCGAGACCAGGCGTTGCTGGCGCTTGCCGTAGTCGCTGAAGGCGTTCTCGGATTCTTCCAGGGCCAACAGCACTTGCTGTTCATAGGTTGCCAGGGCGCCGTCGGCCTCGGCATTCGCACCGCGCAAACGCGCACGCACGCTGCCCAGATCAAACGCGGCCCAGGTAATGCTCGGGCCCAGGGACCAGGCATTCGCCGCAGCCGAGCCAATCTGCGAGCCGCGCCCGGCGGTGAAGCCGAGGAAGCCACTGAGGCTGACCCGTGGGAACAGGTCGGCCTTGGCCACGCCAATCCGCGCGGTGGCGGCGGCCAGTTTGCGTTCGGCGCTGAGGATGTCCGGGCGTCGTTGCAGCAGTTGCCCCGGATCGCCAATCGGCAATGCCTTGGCAATCGCCGGCAGGTCTTTGGGGCTCAGGTCCACGCTCAGTTTGTCCGGGCGCTGGCCGAGGAGGGTGGCGATGCGGTTACGCTCGCGCACTTGTTCGGCCTGCAGTTGCGGCACGCTGGCTTCCACCGCCGCCAGGCGCGCATCGGCACGTTCCACGTCGAGCTGATCACCCACACCGGCATCGCGCAGGCTCACGGTGATGCTGCGCGAATCCTGCTGGTTCTTCAGGTTGTCCAGGGCGATGCGTTCTCGCAGCTGCGCGCCGCGCAGTTGGCCGTAGGCATCCACCAGTTCGGCAATCATGGTGACTTGCAGTTGGTACAGGTCGGCTTCGGCCACTTGCTGGTCGGCGTCGCTGGCTTCCAGGTTGCGGCGGATGCGCCCGAACAGGTCCACTTCCCAGGCCATGTCCAGGCCCAGGTCGTAGCGCTCGCTGTTGACACGCTTGGTGGTCTGCCCTGGAATCTGGCCTTTACCCACATCGCTGCTGGCGCGGGAGGTGACCACCGGCATGATGTCGTTGGCCGCATCGTCACGGATGGCCCGTGCCGCCCGCAGGCGGGCGAAGGCTACGCGCAGATCGCGGTTGCCGCTCAATGACTGGGTCACCAGCTGGTTAAGCGTCGGGTCCTCGAACTGCTGCCACCAGATGCCTTCGTATTTGGCGTGGTCGTAGCTTTTGGTGTCGGCGGCGGCCGTGATATTGGCCGCCTCCAGCTGTTGGGTCTTGTAGTCCGGGCCTACGGCACAGGCGGCGAGCGCCAGGACCAGCAGGCTCGGCAGGAATATTTTCACACTCATTGCTGTGTCTCCAGCTTCAGGGCCTTGGCCGCTTTGCGCGCTTGCTGGCGCTCCACATAGCGCCGGATCAGTACGTAGAACACCGGCGTCAGCAACAGACCGAAGAAGGTCACCCCGATCATCCCGGAGAACACCGCCACGCCCATGGCATGGCGCATCTCGGCACCGGCACCGCTGGACAGCACCAGCGGCACCACACCCATGATGAACGCGAACGAGGTCATCAGGATCGGCCGCAGACGCAAGCGGCAGGCTTCCAGTACCGCAGCCAGCGGGTCGAGGCCTTCCTGCTGTTTATCCTTGGCGAACTCGACGATCAGGATCGCGTTCTTGCAGGCCAGGCCCACCAGTACGATCAGGCCGATCTGGGTGAAGATGTTGTTGTCGCCGCCCGAGATGATCACCCCAGTGATGGCCGACAGCAGCGTCATCGGTACGATCAGGATCACCGCCAGCGGCAGGCTCCAGCTTTCGTATTGGGCGGCCAGTACCAGGAACGCCAGCAGCACGCAGAGCGGGAACACGAACAGCGCGGTATTGCCCGAGAGGATTTGCTGATAGGTCAGGTCGGTCCACTCATAGGTCATGCCGTTGGGCAGTTCATCTTTCAACAGCTTTTCAATGGCTATCTGGGCCTGGCCGGAGCTGTAGCCCGGTGCGGCGTTGCCGTTGATTTCAGCGGTGATAAAACCGTTGTAGTGCATTACGCGGTCGGGGCCCGAGGTGTCGCTGACCTTGATGAAGGTCGCCAGCGGGATCATCTCGCCCTTGTTGTTACGCACTTTCAACTGGCCGATCTGGTCGGCGTCCTGGCGGAACTGTTGCTCGGCCTGCACGTTGACCTGGTAGGTGCGTCCGAAGCGGTTGAAGTCGTTGGCATACAACGAGCCCAGGTAGACCTGCAGCGTGTCGAAGATGTCGCTGATCGCCACGCCATGGGTCTTGGCCTTTTCACGGTCGATGGCCGCGTCGACTTGCGGCACGTTCACCGTGTAGCTGGTGAACAGGCCGAACAGCTCGGGCACGTTGTGGCTCTTGGCGATGACGTTCTGCACTTCTTTGTACAGCTCGTCATAGCCGAGGTTGCCACGGTCTTCGATCTGCAGGCGGAACCCGCCGATGGTGCCCAGGCCTTGTACCGGCGGCGGCGGAAAGATCGCCATGTAGGCTTCTTCGATATTGGCGTATTGGCCGTTCAGTGCACCGGCAATCGCACCGGCGGACATGCTCGCGTCCTTGCGCTCGTCGAAGGGTTTCAAGGTCACGAACACGATGCCGCTGTTGGGGCTGTTGGTGAAACCGTTGATCGACAGGCCGGGGAAGGCAATCGCGGCTTCCACACCGGGTTGCTTCAGGGCGATTTCCGACATGCGCTTCATCACGCTTTCGGTGCGGTCCAGGCTCGCAGCGTCAGGCAATTGGGCGAAGGCCACCAGGTATTGCTTGTCCTGGGCCGGCACGAAACCGGTCGGGGTGTGGGCAAAGCCGAAGAACGTCAGCACCATCAGGCCGGCGTAGACGAACAGGGCAATGCCGCTACCGCGAATCACCCGGCGTACGGTCCCCACGTAGCCATGGCTGGCCTTTTCGAAAAATCGGTTGAACGGACGGAACAACCAGCCACCGAAAATCTTGTCGAGGAACCGGGAGAAACGATCCTTCGGCGCATCGTGGGCACGCAGCAGCACGGCGGCCAGGGCAGGGGACAGCGTCAGCGAGTTGAACGCCGAGATCACCGTGGAGATGGCAATGGTCAAGGCGAACTGTTTGTAGAACTGTCCGGTCAAGCCGCTGATGAAGGCGGCCGGGATGAACACCGCGCACAGCACCAGCGCCGTGGCGATGATCGGGCCAGTCACTTCGCTCATGGCCTTTTCAGTGGCCGGGAACGGCTCCAGCCCCAATTCGATATTGCGCTCGACGTTCTCCACCACCACGATGGCGTCGTCCACCACGATGCCGATGGCGAGTACCAGGCCGAACAAGGACAGCGCGTTGAGCGAGAAGCCGAACAGGTGCATCACCGCAAACGTACCGATCAAGGAGACCGGCACCGCCACCAGGGGAATGATCGAGGCGCGCCAGGTCTGCAGGAACAGGATCACCACCAGCACCACCAGGATCAGTGCTTCGAACAGCGTGTGCACCACCGCTTCGATGGAACCGCGTACAAAGATGGTCGGGTCATAGGCGATGCGGTAGTCCATCCCCGCCGGAAAGCTCTTTTTCAGCTCGGCCATTTTGGCGCGCACATCGTTGGAGATGTCGATGGCGTTGGAGCCGGGACGCTGGAAGATCGGAATCGCCACGGCCGGTTGGTTATCGATCAACGAGCGCAGCGCGTATTGGCTGGAGCCCAGCTCGACGCGGGCGATGTCCTTGAGGCGCGTGATTTCACCGTTGGCGCCGGCGCGAATCACGATGTTCTCGAACTCTTCTTCGGTGACCAGGCGGCCCTGGGTATTGACCGACAACTGGAAGCTGGTGTCACTCGGCGCAGGCTGGGCGCCCAGGGCACCGGCGGCCACCTGACGGTTCTGCTCGCGGATCGCCGTGACCACATCGGTCGCGGTCAGGTTGCGCGAAGCGGTCTTGTTCGGGTCGAGCCACACGCGCAGGGAATAGTCGCCCATGCCGAACAACTGCACGTCGCCGACGCCGCCCAGGCGGGCCAGCTCATCCTTGATATTGAGGATCGCGTAGTTGGACAGATACAGCATGTCGTAACGCTGATCCGGGGAGGTCAAGTGCACCACCATGGTCAGGTCGGGGGAGGCCTTGTCCACGGTGATACCGATGCGGGTCACTTCCTCGGGCAGTTTTGGCTGAGTCCGCGTCACGCGGTTTTGCACCTGCACCTGCGCGTTGTCAAGGTCAGTGCCCAGGGCGAAGGTGATGGTCAGGGTCAGCTTGCCGTCGGCAGTGGATTGCGAGGACATGTACAGCATGTTCTCGACGCCGGTGATGGCCTGCTCCAGCGGCGCGGCCACGGTTTCGCCGATGACTTTGGGGTTGGCGCCGGGGAAGTTGGCGCGTACCACCACGGTCGGCGGCACCACTTCCGGGTATTCACTGATCGGCAGTTGGAACAGCGAGATTGCGCCGGCGATCAGGATCAACAGCGACAGCACCGCTGCGAAGATCGGCCGCGAAATGAAGAACTTGGAAAAATTCATCTTGAGTCGTATCCCTTAACCGCGTGGAGTCGCGACGCTTGCGAGCTTGGGCGCGGGTTTTTCCGGCGCCACTTGCTCCAGGTTGCTGGCTTCAAGCGCTTGTCGTTGTTGGGCCAGGGCGGCGAGGGTTTCCTGGCTGGCCATCGGAATGGTTTCCGGCGCCACCGGCGAGCCCGGGCGCACGCGCTGCAGGCCCTTGACGATAATGGTGTCGTCCTTGTTCAAGCCGCTGCGCACGATGCGCAAGCCTTCGATCTTCGGGCCCAGTTCCACGGCGCGATAGGCCGGCTTGTCGCCTTCCATCACCAGCACGAACTTCTTGCCCAGGTCGGTGCCCACGGCTTCGTCGTTGATCAGCACGGCGGAGTAGGTGCCGCTGCCTACCAGTTTCAGGCGTGCATACAGGCCAGGGGTGTATTCGCCCTTGCTGTTGTCGAACACCGCGCGGCCACGGATGGTGCCGGTGGCCGGGTTGACCTGGTTGTCGACGAAGTTCATCTGGCCCAGGTGCGGGTTGCCGGTTTCGTTCGACAGGCCCAGGTACACCGGCGTGGTCGCGCCGCGACGGCCTTGGCGGGCCAACTCGGTGTACTTGAGGAACACACGCTCATCGGCATCGAAGTAGGCGTAGACCTTGTCGGTGGAGACCACGCTGGTCAGCGCGGTGGTATCGGCGGTCACCAGGTTGCCGGCGGTGATTTCGGCACGGCTGACGCGGCCGCTGATGGGCGATGTCACGCGGGTAAAACTCAGGTTCAACTTGGCCAGGTCCAACTGCGCCTGGATCCCGGCCATGGCGGCACGGGCTTCCTGGGCGGCGGTGGCGCGCGAGTCGGCCAGCTCGGCGGAGATCGCATTGCTCTGGCGCAGGCGTTCGCCGCGCTGTGCTTCGTTTTCGCTGCGGGTGGCGGCGGCCTTGGTCTGAGCAAGCTGCGCTTCAAGGCGGCGCACTTCGGCCTGGAACGGGCGCGGGTCGATCTGGAACAGCAGGTCGCCTTTCTTGACCAAAGCGCCTTCGGTGAAAGCGACTTGGTCAATCTGGCCAGAAACCCGCGGACGAATCTGTACGGTTTCCGGAGCTTCCAGGCGCCCGGTGAATTCATCCCACTCGTTGACCGGTTGCTCCAGCACCTTGGCCACGCTGACTTTGGCAGCAGGCATGGCGGCCGCTTGTTCCGGGGTTTTACCGCACGCGCTCATCACCACCACGGCCAATATCGCCAGGGGCAAGCGCAAATGTTTGAGTGACTGTTCCATGAGGTGCATCCGCCAATGTATTTGAGATGGGCGGATCATGCGCGGGGAGGCGGTATGTCACGAATCGAATGAAGCAAAGGTAACTATCATTCGGAATGATATAAGCGGCGCGGACAGCCCCCTAGTCTGCAGCTTTAGTTAGGGAGCTATCAATTTGGTTGATGGCAAAACACTGTTGTTGCTGACGTGTTTAAACTCACCGGTGTTGTCCCTGCCACGCAGGCCGGGACAATCGGCTTCACGGCTGAGGCTGAGCGGGCTCACCGCTCAATGCATCGACCATGGGTGGGTGTTCCTGCACCGCCTGGCGCAGATCCTCGGTGACCCGCAGTTCAGCGCCAGTCGGCGAGAACGTTGCCGCTGCCGCAAACGGCGCGGGATTGGCCGGGACGGGACGCTTGCCGCGGCGCCACAGGAAGAAGGTGACCATGCACAGATTCACCAGCGCAAATACCCAGAACAGGCCGTTGGCGCCGAACGAATTCATCACCGGCGAGATCATCATCGGGCTGATGGCCGAGCCCAGCGAGTTGATCAGCAACAGGCCCTGGATCATCGGCACCAGCGCGTCGGCAGGGGCGCGGTCGGCGGCATGGCTGACGGCGACCGGGTACAGTGCGAACACCGCGCCGCCGAGCAGGAACAGCAGCGCCGCCAGCAGCATCGAAGACAGGGGCAGCAGTACGATCAGCAGTGACAACGCGCTGCATGCCACCGCCAGAATGGTCAGTACCTGCAAGCGATCCTTGTGATCGGACCAGCGACCGACCGGGTATTGCAGGAGCATGGCGCCGAGGATCGTCCAGGCCATCATGCTGCCGACTTCGCCGACATTCAGGCCGGCGCGTTGCAGGTACAGCGGCAGCAAGGTGTAGATCGCCGCAATGCTGACCCCCGAGCCGAAACAGCCGACCAGCCCGGTCGGCGTCACGCCCAGCAGTTGCCGTGGCTTGAGCGGCTCAACCTGATCCAGCAAGGGCGATACCCGTGGCAGGATCACAATCGGCAGCACCGACAACGAGGCGAGCATGCCGGCCACCATGAACGGTGCGCTCTCGCTCAGGCCGGCGATTCTGCCCAGCGCCGCCTGGCCCAGCACGCCTGCGCCATACAAAACGATCATGTACAGCGCGAGCAAACGCCCGCGAATCTTGGCATCGCCGGCCAGCAGCAACCAGCTTTCGATCACCAGAAACACCCCGACCGTGGCCCAGCCGTTGACCAGGCGCAGCGCGAACCAGCCCCAGGTGTCGTAGAACAGGCCCTGGAGCAGGATGGTCACCGCGATCAACGAGGCAAAGCTGCCGTAGGCGCGGATATGCCCGATGCGCAGAATCAGCCGGTCATTGAAGACGGCGCCCAGCGTCAGGCCGATGAAATAGGCCGATGACACGATCCCGATCATCGTGGCCGATGCGCCAGCCGCGTCGAGTCGAAGGGTGGTCAGGGATGAAAGAAAGCCGTTGCCCAGCGCAACAATGAACAGCCCCAGCAGGGGCGCCAGCGCCATGGCCAGCAAACGCGCAGACATAAAGACCTCAAGAAAATCGGACAGCGAAACAGGCGCTCGCCTGGAAGCGAGCGCGGATTCTACGGCGTGTACGGGATTTTCCAAGGGCTGTCTGCTGCGACGTTAGGCCGCAGGCGCAGCGGGGTTGATCACATAACAAAAGGTCCTCGTCTATGGCCCTTTCTGGCCGTGTTGCCGGTGATAGCCAGGAACGGGCTGAAAATTTGCGGGTTGATCATTCCAATGAAATTTTTCAGGATGGAATGCAGACTCAGGCTTACACTCAGGTGACAGCCAAGACGTCGATGGCAGACGCGTATCAGCACAGGTGCACAGAGGACGAAGTATGTTGAAGGTGGAGGGGGTGCCCAAAGACATAGGGGTACCGAGTGAGTACGAGAGCCTGATCGCCATGGGGACCCACGCGCTCAATGCCATTCCGGGGGCCATTTATCTTTGCGACCGCGAAGGGTGGCTCGTCAGGTTCAACAGCGAGGCGGTCAATCTGTGGGGAAGAACACCTGCCCTGGGTGAGCATGGCGACCGCTTTTGCGGCTCTTATCGGCTCTACACCACAGGCGGCACGCCGTTAGCCGTTGACGAATGCCCGATGGCCTCCACGCTCAAGGCGGGCCTGTGGGCGCGTAACCAGGAAGTCTTGATTGAGCGCCCGGATGGCTCGCGGTTCGTGGCGCTGATGAATATCCGCACGCTCAGAGACCAGCACGGAGAAATCCAGGGCGCGATCAATTGCTTTCAGGACGTCTCGCTGCACCACGCCATCGCCGAAGAGTTGCGACGCAAGAGCTCCGATCTCGAAGACTTTTTCGAAAACAGCGCCGTGGGCCTGCATATCGTCAGCGGCGAGGGCATTATCCTGCGGGCCAACAAAGCGGAGTTGGCGCTGCTGGGCTATTGCGCAGACGAGTACATCGGTCGTCACATCAACGAATTTCATGTGGATGAGCCGGTTATCGGCGACATCCTCAACAAGCTCGGCAGCGGTGATTGCCTCAACAGTTACCCGGCGCGTCTGCGCGCCAGGGACGGCAGCATCAAACACGTAGCGATCACCTCCAATGGGCGATTTGAGGACGGCAAATTCTTCAACACGCGTTGCTTCACTATTGATGTGACCCGCGTGCATGCCGCCGAAACCGAGCGCCAGGAGAGCGAGCGGCACATGCGCAATCTGCTGGAGGCGCTGCCGGCGGCCGTCTACACCACCGACGCCGAGGGGCGCATCACGTTCTATAACCGTGCGGCAGTCGAGTTGTCGGGGCGCACGCCGCAATTGGGCGACCAGTGGTGCGTCACCTGGAAACTGTTCAACACCGATGGCTCCTATCTGCCTCACGACCAGTGCCCGATGGCCGTGGCGCTCAAGGAAAACCGGTCCATACGGGGCGTCGAGGCGATTGCGGAGCGTCCGGATGGCACCCGCGTGCCCTTTGCGCCTTACCCGACCCCGCTGCACGATGGAAACGGAAACCTGATCGGCGCCATCAACATGCTCGTGGATATCACCGAGCGAAAGCAGGCGGAAGACCGGCAGAAAAACCTGATTGACGAGCTTAACCATCGGGTCAAGAACACCCTGGCGACGGTCCAGTCCCTGGCGGCGCAGACGGCGCGCAATGCGCTGGATGCCAAGGACGGGTATACCCGCTTCGAAGGCCGGCTGCTTGCGTTGTCGCGCGCCCACGACCTGCTGACGAAGCGGCATTGGGGGCTTACTCCGCTGGGCGTGCTGGCCCATGAGGTGTTGATGCCGGTATTGGGCGCCGAGCCCGGCCGCATCAGGATCACCGGTGATGCCATCGAGGTTGATACCCGCGTTGCCTTGAGCCTCACCATGACCCTCAATGAATTGGCAATCAACGCGCTTAAATATGGCGCGATGTTCACCGAGACGGGGACTCTGTCCGTGGACTGGAGCGTGCAACCCCAGCCGAACGGAGCGCTGCTGACCCTGGACTGGCGCGAACAGGGCGGCCCCCCGGTGTCGACGCCTGCGCGCGAAGGGCTGGGCTCGCGGTTGATGAAGCGTTGCATCGAGCGCGATCTGGGCGGCTCTTTTGAACTCGATTTCGCCCCTGAGGGCGTTCACTGTCGCTTCTCGTTCATGGTCGCCGAGAACAAGGCATGACCGCGTTCACTGGGATCAGGGTGCTCCTGGTTGAAGACGAGGGCGCCATTGCGATGCTGATCGAGGAAATGCTCGAAGACCTGGGCTGCACGGTGGTCGCCTCCGTGGCCCACCTTGCGAAAGCGCTGCAAGTGGCCGATGTGGTGGAGGTAGACGTGGCGATCCTGGACGTGAACCTGGCGGGAGAGCGCGTTTTTCCGGCCGCCAGGATTCTGCGCTCACGCAATATTCCCTTTCTGTTCAGCACGGGCTATGGCGTCAGCGGCCTGCCCGAAGAGTTCGCCGACTGCCCGGTGCTGCATAAGCCATTTGCCGAGAGCGATCTTCTGCTGAAAGTTGCACTGACGCTCAAACGCTAGGCGGTAAAAACCTGTGGCGGCCTGTCCCGGCTGAAACCCAGCAAATTTTTTCCACTGCATCCCCTCCCGCAAAGCTTGCGTCCGGTCGAGCAAAGGCCCCGGCAGGCCTGCGCCTTGATAATCCCCGCATTCAACCCCACCGCAGCAACGAGCACCGCGTCCCGCCATGAACCTGCGCACCTTCATCCGTAGCCACTGCCTTGACTGCGCCTTCGCTGCGAAGGCACTGACCCGACTGCATAAGTCGCTCTCTTTCCTGGCCATGCACCTGGCCCGGCGAGGCTTCGACTCCACGTCCTGTCCGGCCACCCGTGACGAGGCCGCACTCGACCGTCGCATCAGTACGCTGTGCCCGGAGCTGGCCGCCAGTGTGTTCAGCCACGCCCGCGACGGCATCATCCTGGTCGACCCGTTCGGCCGCGTCATCGCCGTGAACGAGGCCTTCAGCCGGCTCACCGGCTACGGGCGCGACGAAGTGCTGGGGCGAGCGTTGAACTCCCATCGCATGGTGCGTCGGCTGACGGCATTTTACGCGCCGATGAAGAATGCGCTGGATTTCCACGGACATTGGTCCGGTGAGGTCCAGAGCAGCCACAAGGATGGACGTCAGATGACCTCGCGCATCAGCGTCAGTGCGGTGCATGACCGTCACGGCAACGTTCAGCACTATGTGGTGCTGTTCAGCGACATGACGCAGATGAAGCAGCGCCTGCGGTTGCTGGAACGTGATGCCCGGTACGACGCGCTCACGCAACTGCCCAATCGGTTGCTGTTGGCCGAGCGGATGCGCCAGGCGCTGGGCAAGGCAAAGATTGAACAGCAGAAAGTGGCGATTGCGTTTATCGACCTTGATGGGTTCAAGGCGCTTAACGACAGTTACGGCCATGATTGGGGGGATCGGGTGTTGCAGATTGTCGCGGCGCGGATCAACGCGACGTTGCGTGAAGGCGATACCCTGGCGCGGCTCGGTGGCGATGAGTTTGTAGCGGGGCTGGTGGGGTTGCAGGCAGTGGAAGACAGCGAGCCTTTGCTCCAGCGCATGTTGCAGGCGGCCAATGCGCCTATTCTGATTGGCACGCAGACGGTGGAGATTGCCGCGAGTATCGGCGTGGCGTTTTATCCGGAGCATGGGGCGCAGGTCGATGGGCTGATCAGCAAGGCGGATCAGGCGATGTACCTGTCGAAAAAGGCCGGCGGTAACCGTTTGGCGTTTTGCCCGGTGCGGTGTGTTTCGGCTATCGGGACATAGATATCTACATAACTTTGGCGTGACGCCGAGCTTGCTCCCCGTTGGGCCAGCGTGGTTAACGGGACGCCTAAGATCAAAAGCAAAAGCGCGGCGGCCTTGGAGCCGACCGGCATCTTGTGCCGATCCCGGTCCAAATGTGGGAGGGGGCTTGCCCCCGATGGCGGCCTCAGGACCGACCAGAATGTTGGATCAGGCCGAGTACATATCCGTTGCTGCGGTAACGGCTGCTTAGGGTTCCGCTTTTACAGCGGCTCACTTTTGAAAAGCCGGAATGCCGGCCCAGTCAAAAGTAAGCAAAACGCTCTTGCCCCACCACTCGGCACCTCGCTTGGGCTCGGTGTGCCCGAACGCAGGCTTGAATCCGTGGGCCGCCGCAATGGGCCATCC